>NZ_JAPIVQ010000009.1 GCF_026239675.1 Pedobacter sp. PLR | reverse complement strand
AGGTGTTGCTGGTCCAATAGGAGTAACTGGTGCAACTGGTGTTGCTGGTCCGATAGGAGTAACTGGTGCTGATGGAGTTCAGGGCTTAAAAGGGGATAAAGGCGATATCGGTGCAACTGGCGTTGCTGGCCCAATAGGAGTAACTGGTGCAGATGGAGTTCAGGGATTAAAAGGGGATAAAGGCGATACCGGTGCAACTGGTGTTGCTGGCCCAATCGGAGTAACAGGGGCCGACGGGATCCAGGGCTTAAAAGGAGATAAAGGCGATACCGGAGCTCCTATGACTGCAAGCAACGGTCTAACGTCTGCCAGCGGGGACATTACCTTAGGGGGAACATTAACAAAAGCTACTACAGTGGCAACAAGTTCAACAAACACTTTGGCGGTATCAGGATTGCAGGCGGGAACCACTGCCACTAATAAAATAGTTACAGCAAGTACAACCGGGGTGTTAACTACAGTAGAATTTGGAGAGCATAAGTCCTATACTACAGCGCTAATGAATCTGATAGCAAGCCCAAGCCCTGGAAGAACTATCTATAATTCTACTGAAAAGAGTCTTTATACCTATGATGGAACAAATTGGGTTGGTCAAAATTCACAAACATTTAACAGTTTTTTTAACTCTGGTTTTGAGTTGGCTTTAAATGTAAAAGCAGATCTTACAAACACTTTTACTTTAGCTGGAAAGCAAAATGTAATGGTAACTGCTAGCTTTGTTCCCCAATGCCAAGTTAGTACTTTGAATGGTACTACTTCAGGTGAATGCCTTCTTCTGATTGATGGGGTAGCTCAGGACTCGAGGCGGTATTCTACAATAAACTCAGGCACGGAACTATATAGGTATTCATCAGTGGTAACCTGGTCGGGTTCCTTGAATCCGGGATCGCACACTATTATTTTTCGGGTAATCTATACGGGGGGCAACACGGCCACTAATGCTGAAGACAGAAGAATGGACATTTTTGTGAAATAAGGATATGGAATTATCAACATATAACCTGGCGCGAATCTTAATGTTATTTGCGCTACTTAGTCCTGCTTCCAGGCTTTTAGCACAGTCCGGGACCGGCAGTATGACGGTAGACAATTCTGATGTTCATATCGCAGTTGGAACTACCGAAGTCCGGTTTTCCGAAGGAAGTTATTTTGGCCCTGATTCGCATTGGGAAATAAATGGCACATTGGAGATCTGGAGTAAAGATATCTGGATTGCGCCTGGTGCAACATTTGGCGGAACAGGGAAAATCATAATCTACAATCCGGGATCTAATCCTTTTTATGAAGATATGGCTGCCGGTCCAACTAGAATAGATGGTAATAACGGGGCATTTATTGGAATGTTGGTGGAACATAGAAATGAGGAAAACCTTGTTTTGTATGATCTTGAGGATCCCGGATATGGAACAGTAAATCCGCAAGGGCCTTTGGCAGCAGCATTTAAAATGGGCTCAACCCTTGATCTTTCAGTGAGCAAGGCGGATGTTATTCTAAATGGTAATAACCTCGTTTTTAATACGGAAGGTAAAATAATCAATTTCGGTGAAGACAGGATGGTGGTTACCGGTAACAGTATTGCCGGACATATGGTTAAAGAATATGCCGGCAGTTCTTCCTTCGTATTTCCGGTTGGTATTGCCGAAGGTGATTATACTCCTGCAACATTAAGTCCGCTTGCTGCCGGAACACTTTATGTCGGCGTTCAAAATTATGCAGGCTCCTTTCTTGCAGGGCTTAAATCTGAGCTTGGGATGGATAGAAACTGGAATATCTATGCCTCAAAACCCTTAAAGGTGAACCTGACCTTGCAGCACAATTCAAACACAAACGGAGCATTGTTTAAAGACCCGAATGCTTCCATCCTGAAATTTGCAGGAGGGGACAAATGGGACCTGTTAAAAAGCAGCAATCCATTTTCCGGAGTACATAAAGCTTTAGGGATTGATATAGCACCGGATGTAGCAGGCAATAGGGGTTGGTTTACTAAAAATGGTGTTTCCGATGCAGGCCTTATCATTCCGAATTTATTTACACCTAATGGCGATGGTAAAAATGATGTGTTCGAAATCCGCGGTATTGAGCGCTTTGCACAAAATGATATCATCATTATCAACCGTTGGGGCAACGAAGTATTTAAACAGGGTAATTACAGAAACAGCTGGGCAGGACAGGGTTTAAATGAGGGGACTTATTTCTACGTATTGCGTGTGAAGAATAATTTAAACGAGGATTGGAAAGTGTTTAAAGGTTTCATCACCCTGCTAAGGGCATTTAATTGAGAAATAAGATAGCGTTGGAAAGCTTAGAAAGGATTTAAAATGAAAAAAATACAAATAATTATAGCCGGATTATTAACCCTGGGCGCCGGGCGGGCAAGTGCACAGCAAGACGCCCAGTATAGCCAGTATATGTTTAATGGGATCTATATCAATCCGGCATATGCCGGATACAAAGAGCAGTTGAACTTACATAGTTTCTATAGAAGCCAGTGGACGGGAATAACAGGCGCTCCTAAAAGCATGTCGCTTGCGGTAGATGCCATAGCAAATGATGGTAATGTTGGTTTGGCACTCCAAATCGCAAGCGATAAAATCGGTGCGCAAAGTACTCTTTCGGCCTATGCGAATTATGCTTACCGTTTAAGGTTAAATACAGATGAGACTTCCCGCTTATCACTTGGTATTGGACTTGGCTTTGTGCAGCTGGGGATTGACGGATCAAAACTTAATCCTAATGATTTTGAGGAAGAACAACCGATAGGGATGCAAACTAAAGTTATTCCGGATGCAAGGGTAGGTATTTACTATTCGGATAATAAGTTTTATGCTGGCTTTTCTGCCGATAATTTAATTGCTCAGGCTTCTAAAGTTCAGATGGATGGTTTTATTCTTCAGACTAAACCGCACTATTATCTAACCGCAGGAATGCTTATTCCTTTATCAATGGAGGTGCAACTTAAGCCTTCTTTCTTACTTAAAGATGATCGGGGAGGCCCAACAAGTTTAGATGTCAATGCTTTTGTGCTGTTGTCGGAGAAAGTCTGGCTTGGTGGTTCTTACCGTACAGGTGTTAAACTATATGATAAAAGCTATCTGCAAAAGGATCTTTCTAACCGGAATTCAATGGTAGCCGCAATGGAATTATTTCCAGTCAGTAATCTCCGTATTGGTTATGCTTATGATGTAGCTGTCGGAGCATTACGTGGGTATAGTGGTAGTACTCATGAAATATCTATCGGGTATTATTTCAAAAGGAAAAACACGACGATGCTTAGTCCCCGCTACTTTTAATCAGGTAGGCCACTGTCAATCATTTTAAAAAAAGAAACATGAAAAAAAACTTGCTTATAAGTCTATCTGCCCTGCTGTTGATGCTTAATCTGCCTTTAAAAGCACAGTATGTATTGTATGAAGCAGATGAATTATACCGTTTGTCTAATTATATTAAAGCTATTGATCTTTATGAACAGGCTTATAAAAAGAAAAAGACATTACGCGCCGCAGAGCGCCTGGCTGAGGGTTACAGCATTACAAAAAACTACGTACAGGCCGAAAGCTGGTACGCTATTGCAGCGGGGATGCCGGCCGGTAAACCAAGGCATGTTTTGGGCTATGCTCAGGCTTTGCTTAGTAATAGTAAATACAGAGAAGCCAGGCAACAGTTTCAGCGATATATTGATTTAAAAGGGAAGGTGTCTCCAAAACAAAAGGAATTATGGTTACAATCCTGCGATTCGGCAGTGAAATGGATGCAAAACCCTGTACCTGTTCAAATACAAAATGCCGGAGAATTAAATAGCATCTGGTCGGATTGGGGGGCTGTTAAATTAGCTGGCAATACCATCTTTACTTCAGATAGGGAGCATCATTCTAATGAGCAGGCTAAAGTTGAGAGATCTTTTCTGAAGTTTGATGTAGGGGAGACTCCTGATAAAAAGGTTTATGGACGCACAGGAAACCAATACCTTCGTCTGTACCAAAAGTTAGCTGGAAATGACAGTCTGCAACTTTTTCCGGTAAATGCAGGCGATGCCTACCATGTTGGCGCTGCCAGTTTCGGTGCTGAAGGAGAAAAAATGTTTTTTTCCCTAACCCGGATCCCCGAAAAACTGGATTACCGTAAAGGTAACCTGGCTACAGTAAACGTCGGGGTTTATACCAGCGACTGGTCCAATGAAGAAAGGATCTGGAAAAAACCGCTGGCCTTAAATTTTAACAACATCAGTCAATATGCTGTCGGAGATCCCTTTATAAGTAAAGATGGTAAAACGCTTTATTTTGTTTCTAATATGCCGGGAGGTAAAGGTGGTACGGATATATATATTACGGTTAAAAATGATGCCGGCAATTGGACGGTTCCGGTAAATTTTTATGCGATGAATACGGAATATAATGAGCGTAGTCCTTTTTTGGATGAAGTTAATGATTTCTATTTCAGTAGCGATGGTTACGTCGGGATGGGTGGTTTGGATATCTTTATGTCCAGCCATATCGGGGATGTTTATGGTAAGCCAGTTAACCTGGGGTATCCTTTTAACTCGGCGCAGGACGATTTTGCTTTTAATATCGGTTCAGATGGCGGGAGTTATCTTTCTTCAAATCGGATAGGAGGCCTGGGAAGTGATGATATTTATACGATCACCAGACAAGTTCAGACCTTAAAGCTGGAAGGGAGAATATTGAACAGGAAGACGGGCTTACCAGTTGCTGCTGCACTGGCAACTTTAAAAACACGGGATGGAAATATACTTAAAGTACAGACTGACGAAAAGGGTTCCTATTCATTTAAAATAGATCCGGATATCCCCTATGCTATCATAGCAGAGAAGATCAATTTTCAACGTGCAGATTCTGGCTTTATCACAAAGAAATCTTTGATTAAAGATTTCTATTTAACTCCGGTTGAAATTAATAAGGCCATTAGACTGGAGAATATCTATTACGATTTTAATAAATGGAATATCCGTGAGGATGCTGTAATTGAGTTAGATAAATTGCTGAAAATCCTCAAAGATAATCCAACTATCTGGATTGAAATCGGATCCTATACCGATAGCCGTGGAAATGATGCGTTTAACAGGATCCTATCTCAAAATCGTGCTGCATCTGTTATTCAATATCTCATCTCCAGGGGCATTGATAAGAACAGGCTTACTGCACATGGCTATGGAGAAAGTGAATTGTTGAATCATTGCACCAATGAGGTCAGCTGTTCTGAGACTGAACATCAGCTAAACAGAAGAACAGAATTTAAAATTGTAAAACAATAACTATTTGGTTATGATCAAAGATATTAGAATTCTAAAGGGGAGCGTTAAACCCTGTGCTATTAAGGAATACAAGGTCTTTTGTAGCAAACCAGATCCGTTTTTAAACGATCTGGCTACCCTGATCGCTATCATGATGAACAGCTCAATTGCAGTCATTAATGTGATAGATAAACCTTCTGTATGGACCAGGCGTCGTCAATATAGCAGAGAAAGGAAAGAGGAGGAATCGGGTTCCGCATTCAGTTCCTGCTCCCTGGCAATTTTGAATGGGCAGCTGCTGAATTTCAGAAAAATGGTAGGCATGCCACACCTGTTTTCCAATCCCTTACTTGTCGGAGAATATGGTTGCCAATATTTCGGCAGGGCTTCCATTCATTCAAACAGGGGCCTGACTGTAGGGTCGATTTGTATAGCAGATCCAGCTATAAGAGATTTTACTGCAACGGAAAAATGGAAATTGGAACAGGCGGTTGATCTGGTTAGAACAGAGATGACCAATCGGTATTACAAATGAAATAAGTATTTCGAAGTGTTTTTTATTGACTAATAAATCAAGCTCATGATTAATAAATATGTAATTGTCAAAGGTCACCCGGTTTTATTTTCAAATGAACTTATTCATGCTGAAGTAGTTCGTAACATTGATGGCCTGGATGGCGCGGGTTTTTTTATAATTATAAAGGATAAACAGGTGTCCAGGTTGAACGTAGTTTGCTCAGGGGAGAGTACTTCTCTGTCTGTTAAAAGCAGGCCGGAAATCGATCAGGTAATTATTGCAGATTTTCTGAATATAGCGAAGAACAAAATGGGGACTCCTGAAATGGAGCCTTCGGGTTTTAAATGTAATAAATGTGATCGAAGCTTAGTCAGCAAGGAGTTTCAATTCATTTTTTTTAATCGTGTTCTTAAATTTTCACCCTTAAAGATCCATTGGTGTATAGCATGTAAGGTCAGGAAATGGGGTTGGAGTAATTTAAAAATAGCAAAATAAGACGCATAAAATCATCGTGAATAAGTTGATTGGTCGCTTCTTTAATTGGTCCTAAGTATTAAGTTGGGGGTTGGCCGGGGTTGAGTGATCAATCCCGGTTTTGTCTTTCTTTTGAACTATTTTGGATTCTTCTAAAAACGACTTTTACGAATAAATGAAAAGACAAAATATCCAATGGTACTCTTATAATTCTGGCGCTTAATAAAGCTTGCTTTATCAGAAGTTTTTTTAAGTAGCTTTACATTATGGCCAGACTTTTTGTAATATTATTTTTCATCTTATTTGCTGATAGTGTATTAGCGCAGAAATCTACATCTCAAAATGAAATTGATAAGCGGATACTCAAAGCGCGTATAATATTACATGAAGAGGGGGGCGCTGATAAATTTGTAAAAATAGCTGAAGATATACTAAAAGATTCCAGACGAATCTTATATGCTGAAGGAATAACCAAAGTTTGTATCGGTTTTGTTCAGGCGTACAATAGAATGGGCGAATTCAGTAAAGGTGAAAAATATTTAAAAATGGCCGAAAACGAAGCCTTCTTGAAAACCTCAGGAAAAGACCAGGCTGAAGTTAATTATATCTATGGTCAAAGATATTTGAGAGAAAAGCTATATGATAAAGGAATAGAAAGCTATAAAAAAATGCTTGTACCAGAGGTTATCGCTGATAATTTTTTATATGCCCAAGCCAATCATGGAATCAGTGTTGGTTTTTCCGGATTAAAATTAATCGATTCAGCATATATCTATCGTAAAAGATCATATAATGCCTTTTTAAAAACAAAGAGTCCAGGAGCAAATATCAATTTTGCTGTAGTGGCTACTAATTTAGGAATTGGGTTTACTAAAGCAAAGAAATATGATTCCGCAAAATTTTATCTTGACATAGCCTTGAGTGCTTCTCAAGTAAGTAAAAATCCCTACGCCAAGGCGGCAGCAAAAATAGGCATGAGCAACTATTACATGAAGATAAATAAAAATGATTCTTCAATTATTTTCATGGAGAGTGCTTTGCCCTTGTTTAAGAAAATGAACTTTGTGTATGAAGTTAAGGATCTTTATAAAGATTTGTCTTATTCTTATCGGGCAATCAATAAAGATAAAATGGCGAATCAGTATCTTGATCTACATAATGCCCTTGCAGATAGTTTAGAGGGTAAGAATAATTTATTGGTTGTTGTCAAATCGATGTCTGAAAAAGATAAGCTGCTAGTCGATAAGGAAAAAAGGAAAATGCAGTATCTTATTGGGATAGCGGTTGTCTGTGTTTTTATTGCATTTATGTTTGGTCTTTATCGGTTTAGAATTTATAAAAGAACTCAAAAACATATCATTGAGAAGAAGAATGATTTGCTCAGTTCAATTTCAGAAGCTAAGAGTCAAGCCGAAATTGACTCTTTAGGCTACCTTCTTGAACTTGCAAAGAAAAGGGATCCCGCATTCTTAATGAAATTTAATGAACTTTACCCAAGTTTCCAGAATAGAATGCTGGAAAGATTTCCTGATTTGAACCTTAATGATCTGGAGTTATGTGCCTATCTCAGAATAAATCTGGATACCAAAGAAATCGCCCGGTTTGCAAATCTAAGCGTTCGCTCAGTAGAATCTAAAAAGTATAGACTTAGAAAAAAGTTTAACATTTCTTCTTCAGGAGATCTAACTCTGTTTATTTTGAATATTTAAATAATCAACGGACTTACCTAAAGGTAATTAGCTTATCTTTAGGTAAGTAGTAGGAATTATGTCCTCAGAAGAGCTATATGTCGGTTGTCCTGTACAGCATGCCCGACAGTTTTTAAGTGGGAAGTGGCAGATTGCCATTTTATGGCATTTAAAAGCACAACCGTCAAGATTTGTCGATTTGATAAATATATTGCCAGGGATTAGTGAAAAGGTACTGACACAAGAGCTACGTTTTTTTGAAGAAAGTGGCATTGTGCAAAAGGAAATATTTTTTTGCACTCCAGTCAAGGTGGAATATAGGCTGACCACTCAGGGTCTAACTTTAATCCCGGTTATACAGCAGATTATCCTATGGGCCTACGCCAATTTACAAGAGGAAAAAGCAAAACGCTCAATGAGTTCTACCCCAGCCAGTGTGATCAATGATCTTGAAACTATGCAGGTTTCAGAACGAAATCAAGAGTAGTATTGGTCAAGATAAAAAAAACGATTTCTTATTAAAACTTAACTTAAAACGATTGTCATGGAGTTTGTCGGAATATTATTTGCCCTGTTTTTTGCTATTTTATTAACCGCAGTTTTTAGGCTGGTTTTTAGAAATACCGGGTCCTGGGCTGAATTTTGGTCTTTCTTTGGATTGTTATTCTTTGTTTCGTTTGCTGCGGGGGAATGGGCCGCTCCACGTGGACCTTCTGTTTGGGGATATTACTGGGCTCCGGGATTAATAGCAGCTTTTGTGGTTGGCCTGGTGATTGCTGCTGCTGCTCCTCATTCTACTGCTAAACGAACAAGGAGGTCAAAGCCTAAGAAAGAGGATATAGTTGAAGAAGAAATCAGGGAGTTTGAGGTTGGTGTTGCTGTGGGTGTGTTTGGGACTTTTTACTGGATCCTGATTGTTTTACTGGCATTGATTGCACTTTCGGGTTTAGTGATTAAAATGTAAATATGAACAATTAAAATAGCGGCCATATCGTCTTGGTAGTGGGATTGCCAAAGTAAATAAAGCGTTATTAAAAAAGTACTCACCATAAAAACATGAAACTCCCACAAGAAAAAAACGGAAAAGGAGGCCCTTAAGCCTCCAGCAAGGAAGAAGTGATGTTGACAAAGGTCAATTTACACTTCCTAATGTGTTTTAAGTTTGCCGGCTATTGTTTCCAGCTTGTTTTTTAACTTAGTAATGGCGCCATGAAGGGCTAAGTCATAACTGTTTCCTAAGCTGGAAACAGCAATAGGCTCTCTACCTGAAATTCTTGCCTCTAATAAACAACGTTTATCATCTATGCCTTCCTTACTTCCATTTTCGTCTGATAAATGTACCTCCATGCGGGTAATTAAATCATCGAATTTAGCCAGGCCTTTATTGATTTCATTTTTAATTTTTTCTTCGTATTCCTGATGTATTGTTAGGTTTTTGTCGGTGTTCAGTTGAATAGTCATAGTCTCTTAGTTATAATGTTTATACCAAGTAAACAACAAATACTGCTGATGGTTTTAATAGTTAAATGAATATATTTTGAATGTCTATAAAGAAGGAGAACTTATTTAAGAAGTATTTAGTAGAAAAATCGGAATTTCCGATTAAGATGATCATAGCAAAAATGTCAAAATATTAGTTTAAATTCATGTAATGAATAAGCGCTTAGAAATCAGTATACCCCAAAGCTGCCCAGAGAATTGGGCCAGCATGTCACAGGTCGCAGGAGGAGCTTACTGCTTATCCTGCCAGAAAAAGGTCACTGATTTTACTGCGCTCAATCATAAAGAGATAGAAGAGTGGTTTTTACAGCACAAGAACGAAAAAATATGCGGAAGATTTTATAGTAGCCAGTTAACCGTTCAGGTGGAACACATGCCAAAAGAGGGCGCATGGACTACTCTCAGAACGAAGATCCTTGCCGCCTCAATTCTAATATTCCCTTTCACATTGAAAGCCTCAGGTTTGCCGATAAAAAAGCAAAAAATAGAAGCTGCCCCGGTAAGCGCGCGTACCTCAAACAGCCACTACTGTGATCAGCAAACACTGCCAGAGGATAGCGTAAGGACAATAAAGGGTGTTGTTTTGGATAAGGCTACAAAGGAGGTGTTGCCAGGAGTCACAGTCATCGTAAAGGGTACCAGGATAAAATCTTTCTCTGATAGTAAGGGCAATTTTCAGATCAGCTTTAATCGGGATATTAGTCCTATTCTGGTAACCTCATACATTGGATATCAGACTTTTGAACAGAAAGTACGTAGCGAGGCCGGTAAACCCTTTACAATAGTGCTCGTCTTAGATCAGTCAATATTGGGCGAGGTCTGCATCGTCAAAAAACCTAGTTTCTTAAAACGAATAATCCGACCTTTCAAAAAAAATCTTTAATAAAAGTATGTGAGCCATCCGTTTTCCCCGGAAACCAGCATTTAATGATCGCTTACCCCAACGGCTTGTCTTGCAATCCCTGCTGGTCGTAATTTCTGCACGCTTACTACTAACTGTAATTTTCATGTAAATAGGGGTACTGACACTGATCGTGCGATAAACGAGGTTTAAACAACAAAGGCTTAGATTTCTCTAAGCCTTTCTGTGATCCCGCTGGGATTCGAACCCAGGACCACTACATTAAAAGTGTAATGCTCTACCAGCTGAGCTACGGAATCAATTATTATTTCGTTGTTTGGTATTGCAAAGATATAAATTATTATGTAAAAACTGCCTTCTCGCTATTAAAAAGATGGTTTTGTCGGGTAATGAGCTGTATTATAGCTCAATAATTTTTCAGTTATTTTTCCTGAAGTCAAACTCCTTGAATTTTCCGATAAAGCCATTTTAGGAGTCCTCCAGGCGGTTTTTCTAGTAAATCATTTGACGGTAAGTGTTTTACCTCATTTTCTCATAAATTACAAGGATATGTATATTTTTTTCATAGAAATATCATACTTCCCATATCTTTGTATTTCTAAACATTAAAACAAATCTTCTGAACGGACAACAGGTCGTTCAGTGTTAAATAACAAAATGAGTATGTATAAGACGGATGAGGAAGTTGAGATTCAACGTGAAAGTTGTTTATTGGTAAGTGCTACAATTACAGAAGTGGCGAAGATTCTTAAACCAGGGATCACCACACTATCACTTGATGTAATGGCAGAGCAGTTTATCAGGGACAATGGGGCGATTCCATCTTGTAAAGGTTATCACGGTTTTCCTTATACCTTGTGTATTTCGGTAAACGAACAGGTTGTTCATGGATTTCCAAGTGAATATATCATCAAAGAGGGCGACGTAGTTTCAATTGATACTGTTGTCGCTAAAAACGGTTTCCATGGCGATCATGCCTATACCTTTATCATGGGTGAGGTTAGTCAGGAAGTGTTGGATCTGGTAAGAATCACCAAAGAATCACTATATGTAGGAATTGAACAAGCAGTAGTGGGCAACCGTACTGGTGATATTGGTCATGCGATAGAGCAATATACCTACGGAAATCATGGTTACGGAGTTGTGCGTGAGATGGTAGGACATGGGGTAGGCAGAGAGATGCATGAAGATCCTCAGGTTCCAAATTACGGCAGAAAAGGAAGTGGTAAGAAACTGACTGAAAACATGGTATTGGCGATTGAGCCAATGATCACGATGGGTAGCCGTCATATCTTTACCGAAGAAGATGGCTGGACGATCTCTACAGAAGACGGTTTACCAGCAGTTCACTTCGAACACAATGTATGTGTAAAGAAAGGTGCTCCAATCATTCTTTCCGACTACCGTCCAATTGAAGCCGCAGAAAAAGCAAACGCAAATCTAAATAGTAGCTATTACAGCTAGATTTTCTAAAAGTATTAAAACAACCAAAGGCCGGTCCATTAAAAGGATTGGCCTTTGGTGTTTAATCGACAGAGTATCAGGTTGGTTTTAAATAACAGCAGAGTTGAAGGCTAAATATTTAGCATATTCAGTGTTTATAATTAGTCTAAATAGTATATATTTGCCGCAAGTATTTAGATTTAAACTTTGCCGGAAAACAAAAACATAGCTGTAAATGATACGCCTACCCGTATCAATAGACAAACTTTCGAAACCATTTACAATATGTATTGGGACAAGGTTTACGCAGTATGTTACAATAATATCAGAGATATTGAGCCGGCAAAAGAAATGGTTCAGGACATCTTTAAATCACTCTGGGAACGAAAAGCCGAACTTGAGCTAGAAAACGTAAGCAACTACCTGATTCGTGCAGCAAAGTTCAAAACCTTCGAATACATTCGCAATAAAGTGAGCCGCGAAAAACATATCTGTCTAAAATATCAGGATTGTAGTCACTCTTCCAACTGCACCGAGGAGCACGTGAATTACAATAATCTCAAAGAGAGTGTCAATTTGTTAGTCGATACGCTGCCTTGTCAGTGTAAGAAAGTGTACCGGATGAGTCGGGAACAGGGGATGAGTAACAAAGAAATTGCTGTCGCATTATTAATCAGCGAAAGGGCCGTAGAATACCACATTACCAAAAGCTTAGCTGCCCTCAGACTGAGTCTTTCCAATTATTCTGAATAAAAATAGCTACAGCATTACGGAAAACGCGTTGTTATGCTACTTATATTTTATATAAGTTTGTAATCCCATTTAAACAGGCTTTAAACACCGGAATGAATATCAGTAAAGACCTCATAGAAAAATACCACAGAAATGAATGCAGCACAGAAGAACGTGACGCAGTCGAGGCCTGGTTGTTTTCTAATCATACGGATGAAGGACTTCAATTGCCATTGGGCGAATCTAAAGCGGCACATAAAGCGGATATCTGGAAAGGAATCGAAGATATTCTTCCAAAAGAAGAGCAAGAACACCTTTCTGTAGCCTGTCAGCCCGAAGAAATTCCGGTTGGATTACCTGCAACTGCAAAATTAACCCACAACTTTTGGATGGGAGCAGTAGCAGCTACGATTGTAATCGGGCTAACAGGCTTAGGCGTAGTCCAGTTGCAGAAAAACAGGGAGCAAACAGATCCTGCCCTTGTTTCAGTCAACAATACCTCCACTATAAAGGTTCATCACCTGGAAGTAAACGACTATACCCTTGCGGTTGGCACCAATACTTCTGCTAAAATTGACAACCTCACCGGTGTGGTCGATCTGGCGGGAAGTATACTCATTTCCCCTAAAAAAGACATGACCCTAAGTTTTGAAGGTAGTCCTGAAAAGATCATTTTCAAAAAAGATCAAACCTATATCATACTTAAAGGCAAAGAAGGTACAGATCAGATCATCGTCAGCGAAAAAAACCTGATGGATCTTCCTCCGGTACTGCAAAAGCAAATTATCAATGAATTCAATATCTAAACGCTCGCTCTTTTTTATTTTTATACTGCTGTCCGGCCTTTTTGGATGCAAACCAACGCCTTCAGTTTCCGAAAATGAAGACCAAAACAAATACAGTATTTACATTTTAGGTAAGGACGGAAAGGAATACCTGCTGGAAAGCAATCAGCTGGATTCTGGTCTGTTACTGCCAGAAAAGGATGGTGTTCCATTGAATACCAGAGAGATGGATCGTAGCATGATCGTGAAAAACGGTTATTATTACCACCTCAACAGGAAAAAAGCCGCATTGATAAAATACGCGATAAAAGCAGATCAGCTACAGGAAGTTCAGTCTATGCCCTTAGCACAGTTTTCAATTGAAAACTACCATTGGTTAGGGGGAGATACGTTATTGTTAACCGGCTTAGGCAGGCCGGATTTTAAACAGGTTAAATACAGTATGCTAAATGCCGGCAGCATGAAGCCAATCAGCGAAGGCAATATGGAAATCCCTGTCCCTTCCGGAAGGTTCGACAATATGTCGGTTGGCTTTGTCAAAAAACAGGGTTCAAAGCTATTGGTAGGCTATACTTACCATCAGCAGCTGGGTATATCGAATTATACCACCAGCGATACCACTTACATCACAGCACTGAACTACCCGCAAATGACGGCGGTAAAAACAGTTAAGGACACGCGTTCCACTTATCCCGGAGGCGTAAACACCGTTCAGCTGTCTGCTTTTAATGATGCGCAAGGCGATTTCTATTTCATGGCTTGTCCGGGTATTGCCCTGGGTAACCGTCCGGAATTACCTACTGCAGTCATGAGAATAAACAATGGTGCGACTGTCGCCGACCCTCATTACTTTTTCAATTTATCTTCCGCAATCGGCAACCATGCCTATGGTATGTGGAATCTTGGAGACGGTAAAGCGATAGTAAGAGCAGAGCGGAAAGACTTGTTTAAAGGGCTCGGAGATCATTACAGTACGCCACATTTCGAATTTTATCTGATTGATGTGAAAAATAATAAGGTCCTTAAAAAACTAGCGCTTCCATTGGATAAAGGGACAAGAAGAGAATGTGTGCTGTTAAAGGATAACATCGCTTACATTTCGGTAAACTCATCATCAGAAGGGAATTATATCTGGAAATACGACCTTAAATCCGGTGCTTTAACAAAGGGAATACAGCTTGCCGGCAATACAGATTTCATCCTTAGAATCGACAAACTGAGATAATTCTCTATATTTTTTCCAGGTACACCTTCGGGAATATTGTGGTTATGCTACTAACAGGTATAAATGCACAATATTAAAATAATGACCTACGGAAAAATTCTACTACTCATGCTCTTCAGCACTTTTTCAATTAGTGCTTATTCACAACAAACTACTTCGGGCATCTCTGGAAGTGTAAAAGACGGCAACGAACTGATTACAGGGGCTACCATCTTTTTGAAAGGCACTAAACAAGGTGTCATTTCAGACGGTCAGGGCCATTATGAACTGAAAAATCTGACGCCAGGTACTTACACCATCATCGTTTCCTTTATCGGTTACGAAACAGACAGCAAGCAGGTGGTATTAAAACCTAATCAACAACTTATCCTTAACTTCTCTTTAAAAAAGGATCAGCAGCAACTTCATGATGTAAATATCAATGGAAAAACGAAAACCCAGCAGGTTAAAGAGTCGGGTTTTGCGGTAAATGCCATTGACACGAAGAAATACGCCAACACAACTGCCGATCTTAACCAGATCCTGAACAGAAGTACAGGTGTCCGGATTCGCGAACAAGGTGGATTAGGCTCTGATTTTAAGTTTTCTATCAACGGTTTATCCGGAAAGCAAGTCAAGTTTTTTATTGATGGAATTCCGATGGATGTTATGGGTAGCGCGATGTCTTTAAACAACATCCCGGTAAACATGGCTGAGCGACTGGAAGTCTACAAAGGAGTAGTGCCGGTACAGCTGGGTGCCGATGCGATGGGCGGCGCGGTAAACGTGATCACCAACCAAAAAGTAAGCAATTACCTGGATTTGAGCCATAGTTACGGTTCATTTCAAACCAACAGATCTTCTTTAACCGGACAATATGTTCATCAGAAAACCGGCCTGATCGTTAAAGGAAGTGGATTCTTCAATTCTTCGGAAAACAACTACAAGATGAAAAATGTAGATCTTGTGGTGGGTGGTCAAAGAGATGGAAACTATATCTATGACGTCACCGACGCAGAATATGTTAAAGGAGATGCGAGACGTTTTCACGACAATTACCTTTCTGCCCTCGGACAAGTAGAAGTAGGCGTAACCAATAAAAGCTGGGCAGACGTACTATTTATTGGTGGAGGCTATAATGAAGGTCACCAGGACTTACAAACCGGCTTCGACCAAAACACGGTTTACGGTAAAGTAAGGCGCACTAATTTCGCTAAAAGTGCCACTTTACGCTATAAAAAGGACAACCTGTTCACTGAAGGCCTGAACCTAAGTGCATTTGCAGCCAGATCAAAAGATACTTATAAGACTACCGATACGGTATTCCGCAATTACAATTGGGATGGAAGCTATTATGATAAAGGTTATACGGAGATGGGGAATAGCGTCAAAACGATTAACAACATCGTCAGACCGCGTACCTATGCCATGGCCAACCTGAGCTATGTGATCAACAGTCAACATTCCTTAAACCTGAACTACACGCTTGATCATTTGAAAAATGAGAGTTTTAATCAGCTACAGGTAGAGCGCGATAGCTTGCCGGGAGTAATCAACAAGCAAATCCTTGGCTTTGCTTACCAACAAAATCTACTAGACAATAAGCTATCTAATACCATTTTCGGTAAATATTATCACCTCGGACTGGAAAGGTCTAAATTCATCAGTGGTCGTTATACCATGCAGGATACTACTTTCTCAAACTTCGGTTATGGGATTGCTTCCAGGTATAAAATCACATCAGGACTAGGCGTAAAGGCTTCTTATGAGCATAGCTACAGACTTCAGGAAGCTGAAGAGATGTTCGGTGATGGCTTAAACCTTCAGGGAAATCCGGATTTAAAACCAGAAAGTAGCGACAATGTAAACCTTGGTGCCTATTACGGCTTCCAGATGAACAAGAACGCTTTCTTCTTCGAAGCTTCCGGTTTCTATCGCAATGCCAAAGATTTTATCTTCCCTGTACCTGATGTTCGTTCCAAATTGCTGAAAAATGAAAACCAAAGCAGTGTGCGTATCACAGGATTTGAAACAGAAGCCAGATACAGCTATGCTCAATTGTTGTCATTAACACTTAACCTGACTTACCAAAGTGCGGTAAACACCACCAAAAACGGTCAGACGGAATCAAATAATGTAGAAGGAACCTACCTGAATAAAATCCCTAATCAACCCTGGTTATTTGGTAATGCAGACTTTACCATCGGACAGGATAACCTGCTAGGGAAGGACACTCGTTTACAGTTCAACTGGTTCACACAGTATGTAAACTGGTTCTACCTGACCTGGGAAAGTAAAGGAAATCCAATTGATAAATCAGATATCCCAACTCAGTTTATCCACAATGCTTCTCTGAGTTACTCCCTGAAAAAAGGTAAATACAACATCTCCGCAGAATGTAGAAACTTAACGGATCATCTGGCTTACGACAATTTTAAACTGCAAAAACCAGGAAGGTCATTCTCTGTGAAATTCAGATACTTCATTCAGTAGTTATTAAAATAATAAATAGAATATCAATCTGTTACCTTAATATATATGAATACATTATTTAAATCAAAAGCCAACCTTTTAATGTTCGTGATACTGCTGATCAGCATGAGCGGATGCGAAAAAAGAAACGCAGGAAATGTAGAAGAAGGCACAAAATACGCCGCAATTCTTTGCGTGGGTAGCTGGCCAAATACCGCTTATTACATTTCAAGTATTCCTTCTTTAACCAGTGGAACGATCAGCCTGAAAGGGAATGGCGCAGAAATGACCGGTAAGGTTTATGCGCAAGACGTGATTCAAAGAGATGGTTTTTATTACCACATGAATTCTACCAGTGGTCGCTTTGGAAAGTACCATGTAGAAAACGGTTCCCTGCTTATCGATAAAGAGATTCCATTCGCTTTCCTAAGCTGGAGTTCTTATGCCTGGGCCGACAACAATACCCTGGTTATTTTTGGCGAAGGAAAAGGAGAAGCCCGCTATGCGGTTGTCAAAGTGGACAAGATGACGATCAAAACCGGAAAGCTAGAACTGGAAAAGATTCCGGCCGGATTTCAACAGTATAGCTTCGGATTTGCTCAATACAGAGACAGCAAGTTGTTTCTTGGTTACGGATTTGGCTCTACAGATTGGAGTCTATTCCCGAATATGCCGGTTTATCCGAAAGCTTATGTCGCCGTAATTGACTACCATACGATGGCTGTTGAAAAGAGCCTTGAAGAGACCCGTACTACAGGGTTAGGCAGTTTAAATGTGTATGCACCATCTTCTTTTGTCGATGAAAATAACGATTTGTACTTCATCAGTGACCCGGTATCCGGTTACGATTACAAGTCTCCATCTGCCATGTTCCGCATTAAAAGCGGGGCCACAGAAATTGACAAAGACTATTTCTTTAACTTTTCCGCATCAGCGAATAATGAAAAAGCGCCAGCCATGTGGTATATCGGAAGCGGCAAAGCAATTGTCCGTTCCAGAATTAATGGGGAAAGTATTGATACCGATCATTATTACAGGTTGATTGACGTGAAATCCGGCGCTATGACCAAGAAACTAGACCTTCCTGCGGATAAAGGGGAGCGTATGGTGAATGCGGTCATTGTAGAAGACGGTAAGGCCTTTATCTCGGTAAATGCAGCCGACAGAGATTTTATCTGGCAGTACGATCCTACAACAGATCAATTGACAAAAGGAGTGGAGTTTGTAGGCGGTATCGACTATATCCTGCGCATCGAAAAACTAAAATAACTGACTTAAATGACTTTTAAAAAGATAAATGCCTGGGTTCACTTATGGTTCGGAATCGCTTCCGGAATCGTGGTCGTGATTCTGGGCATCACCGGTTGTATCCTTGTCTTTGAACAAGAAATCAGAAGCATTTCTTCCCCATGGTTGCATGCAGCCGCGGAAGGGAGATCGTTGTTGCCTCCATCAAAACTTTATCAAGCTGTGTCTACTGCGTTGCCAGATAATGAGGTATCTTCTATCTGGTATCATGGGGAAGACCATACAGCTCATGTGACGGTAAATTCAGACTCTACCGTCTTTGTAGATCCATATACGGCCAAAGTAGTGGCCATGGTAGATCATGAGGACTTCTTTCATATCGTGGAAGAAGGTCACTTTTACCTTTGGCTACCGAAAGAAATCGGAGAACAAGTTGTCGGCTGGGGAACGTTCATCTTTTTCATTTTGTTGCTTAGTGGTCTCATTTTATGGTGGCCAAAAAGATGGAATAAGAAGAGTCTGGATCAGAGCTTTAAGATCAAATGGAAGGCGAGATTTAAGCGCCTCAATTATGATCTGCACAATGTGCTGGGTTTTTATTCTATCATTGTTGCCATTCTGCTTGCCGTTACGGGCTTGATGATGAGCTTCCAATGGTTCAATAAAGGGCTGTTCTGGATAGCCGGAGGAACAGATAAGCCAGGAATCGAAGCGGTTTCTGACACTTTAAATAACCCACAGACAAAGATGTTAGTGCAGGTGGATAAAGCCTGGCATAAGGGGATCAATGAGCTTGCGGAGCACAATCCAAAAGACATCATTGTGAGCTTCCCTGAAAAAGCTTCAGAAGCGATTTATGTTTGCACAGACATGTTTAGTGGCACCTGGCGCGATGTTTATCTGGATCAGCATACTTTGGAAGTATTACCAGCCTCTAACAAAAGACTGCTGGATGAAAATGCGGCAGACCTGATCAGAAGGGTAAATTATGGCATCCACGTGGGTGCAATCGGCGAATTGCCAACAAAAATCCTCTTTTTCATAGTCAGCCTGATATGTGCTTCGCTACCAATCACCGGGTTTTATATCTGGTGGGGGAAAAAGAGCAAGTCTAAAAAGAAGGCAGGAAGGTCTAAAATAAAGCAATATCTGCCCGTGTAAAAAAGGGTATTCAATTTTAAAGCCGCTTGATGATTAAATCAAGCGGCTTTTTTTATGTTTCATTTATCAAATGGAGGGAATAAGTGCTTTCCCTTTTTCTCCATAAAGTTTTAAGATGATGAGTTCCACTTGCTTCTTCACATCGACATCCGCTTTTGGATAAGCCCAGTTATGGATGCTGACCGCAGTGCTCAGCGACTTTAACGTATGTGGGTTGTAGAAAAACATCGGCAGCAGGTTATAGATTTGCTTGTTTTTAATGGCTGATACTTCCCCCAATTCCTTTCTCTTGTAGAATTCATTCGGACTGTCATTCCACATAATGATCATATCCGGATTCCAGCCGACCAAAGTTTCGGGATTGATATTGGGTTGATCTAACTCAAAAGTACAGGCATTTTCTACCCCGGCTGCCTCCAGACAAAAGTTCATCATGCTGTTCCGGCCTGCGGTCGAAAATATCCGGCCATGAGCCCAGGAGAAATACGCTTTTTTCTTAGTCTGTATGGAATCCGCTCTGTTTTTCATCGTTGCTAATTCCGCTTTAACATAGGAAACCAACTCATTAGCTCTTTCGGAAGTCCCTGTCAACATCGCCAGATCATGCATCGTTTGAAATACCTCCTGATACTGTTCTACTTTGGTCGTATAAACCTTTACACCAACAGATCGCAATGCTTGCGCGAGGTCTTCCTGAGCAGCTTGCAGAATAACAATATCAGGATTAAGCATCATGATACTCTCGATACTGCCATCACCATTGTTTCCGGGAACCGCCAGCTTTTTTTGCTGTATCCTGTCATCTAATTTGGAGTAAAATGGAAATAATTCGTCACTGTTATAGATGTTGTTAAAAATGCCAACGATCTTATCTTCTGCGTTTAACATGTAAAGCGCATCCAGTGCAGGCTCATATAAGACTACGATTCTTTCTACAGGTTTGTCGAGTTCAATAATGTGCCCCGAAGCATCCTTTACAGTGATGGCTTTCTTTTTCCCGGAATCTACTTTTGTACTATTTGTACAACCGAAGAGGATCATCGTTCCGGCGATGAATAATATGGTGATAATTTTGTTCATAGTCATTTGTTACTTAAAAATTAATACTAAAAGATAGTCTGGCATTTACAGGAGCCTGTTGTACCCAATAGTACATGTCACCGGTTTTATTTCTCCATGCCGTCGAGTAAATTTTTGAATTCAGGACATTGTTCACCAGGAGATTGATGTTGTATTTTTCGTTACTCCAGCCTAGTCCAGTGTCTAGTCTGAATATATCATTCAGCTTATCGGGGGTAGTAGTTGGTATACGTTCCGTTCTTCCCATTAATAGCTGGTATCCAAGTGATACGGTGAATCCCTCTAGTTTTTCTAAGGGTAGCAAATAGTTGATCCAGGTATTTTGAATGTGTTTCACCCGGTTAGGTGTCGCCATACCAATATTTGCCGGATTTAAATCATCTTTGACAATTTTCGAATCTGTATAAGCATAATTGAAAATTACATTCGTGCCCTTTGCAATCCGGCCTTTTAAATCGAACTCTATACCTTTGGACTGGCTTTCACCGGTTTGATACAATAAATTTGAGGTTGGATCTGCTGTGATCAATCTGTTCCTATAGATATTATACAGGGATAATGTGGTATTCCAGCCACCATTTGCCCAATCTTTCTTCATTCCTACTTCATAGCTAGTCCCTTTTAAAGGCTTAAGCGTTTTTCCTTCTACGGAGATGCCGGCCTGGGGAAGAAAAGTCTGGTCATACAAGAAATATAAAGCTGAGCTGTTATTCAGGGAGTAGTTTATACCGAGACGAGGCGTTAATGCCCAATCTTTGGATTGACTCTGTTGGCCATAGTCATTGGTCATTCCATCAGATGCTGTTAAACGTAAACCAAGCGAGACTCTTAATTTTTCGTCTAACAAGGCCAATTCATCCATGGCATATAAAGAGGTATAATTGAGTGTTCTATGGATTTTGTTGGCAGTAGAAAATGTATTGTTTTCTGATCCAAAATCCCCACCAATCCCGTTGTTTAGGATCACTTCGGAATAGACCGGATTAGAGATACTTAGTGGATAAATGGTGGTTGCAGTTCCCCAGGTATCCCAGCTTCTCGATGATTTTCTGTTTACATCAACCCCTGCAATAAAATGGTGACCGATACTTCCGGTTTTGAATGTGCCATTCAGGTAGGCCTGTGTAGAAAAAACGGTGTATTTGTTGGAATCGTAAATCAGATTCCGATCCAAAATATCCTTATCCGTAGGGTTGACTCCATTTACCCAAAATAAGGTGCCATCATAGGCGCTATTCACATAAGAAACCTTAGCGGTTACCTGCCAGTCCTTCCTGAATTTGTGCTGGAAGGTAAGAAATGCATTATGATCTTTTCCGATGAAGGGTCTGGTGGCAGGGTCTGTCATCGTAAAATCTCGCGGAAGCGTACCATAGCCGTATGGAGAGGTTTGCGCCTCACTTAACATCTTGTAATTCAGGTGTTGAAAAATGTATTCCCCGGTTATGGAGGTATTGTCGTTGAACTTGTACTTTAAGGAAGGAGCAAAGAGGAATTTACTGCTGCGATCGTGCTTTAGGAATCCTTTAGCACCCATTCCCATTACATTGAAACGATACTGGAGCTTATTACTCTTGTCTAATTTACCATCCAGATCCACAGCAGCACGAAGCATATTAAAACTGCCCAATAGTATATCTGCACTTTGTCTGGTTCTGCCAGTAGGCTTCTTTGTGACTATATTATAAGAACCGGAAGGGTCGCTCATCGCATGCATAAAATTACTCGGGCCCTTTAGAAACTCCACACTTTCAATGATAGAGACATCGTCGGCCAACGGTCCTTTACCCAATGGGCGCATATCTACACCGTTTCGCTGAGGGCTAATATATCCGCCACGGGAATAAATATCCGGAGATATTCCATTATGAAGTTCTTCCCGGAGTGTTCCACTAACATTGCGGGTCACACTTTCATTTAGATTGTAAACGCCCTGATCTTTAAGTATCTCTGAACTTAGAATCTGAATATTCTGTGGTAATTTTAATAAAGGTGTTGGTAATCGCAACATTTCAGACAATTGAGAAGACTTGTACCTTTTAAAATACTTGGAGAAGATCGAGATCTCGTCTAAGCTCAGATTTTTTAAACTGTCTGGCTGGGTTTGTTGTGCATTAGCTGAAAATGAAATGCTTAATACCACCGCCAGGATAATACGCTTCCTGTGTCTCGTCATGTTTACCTCTTTTATTTATTACAAAGAAAAAAGAAAGAGATTAGGGCGGGATAAGAACTGTATTAAGAGCTGATGAGAACGGGACTGAAACCGCGTAGGGTAATATAAAAAGCCTCCTTTGAAACGGGTTTCGCAGGAGGCTTTGACTTGTGGTTTTAGTTTTCTTATTCTTCGGGATCTAATTGCAGCACATTAGCATTCAAGGGTTGTTCGATCTTTCTTTCCAGCTTTTGACTGTGTACGGTAACCGTTATTTCCATAGAACCGGTTCCTACAACCATCGCTAACACATGGCCTCCGTAAGCTTTAAATTCCTGATCTGTGGCTACTCCATGGATATGAAGCGATGGTTTGCCTGCTGTCCAGCCTATGGATCCGGTAAGACTGCCCATCTCTACCCGTTTGAATTCCTTTGGGTTAAACTGTTTCTTATTGTAATCGTAAAAGCCAAAAGTAACGCTGCCTGCGAAACCCATTCCATAGAAATTTGCCGATGGAATTTGCTCTTTTTCTGCCAGTTGTTCCATCGCTTCAAAAATGGAATCACCTTCCCTAAGGACCATCAGGTACCCGGTAGGCGTTTTAACATAGCGGTTAATGGCAGACTTTTTTTCCTGCGCATAGGATTTAGTCAATAGGAGAATGGCGATAAATACAAATAAGATCTTCTTCATAATAATTACATGATTAAAAAATGAGCGGAGTGTTTTTAAGATTAACGGATGGCTACCGGGTTTATGTTGACCTGTGTAGAGCCTTTGTATAGTGGCTGACCTAATACGAATAGGAATTCCCAGGCCTTGTCCTGCACTAGCGCCCGACTGTCGATCAATTCCAGATTATATATTCCGCGTTTTGCGAGCATGTATTGGTTAATTGGGAATTCCTCATCGCTTTTCGGGTTTGGATAAACCTCTGAAGCCCAGGTGTCGCCTCCAAATGCTACAATACCCTGATTGGCCAGCCATTGAGCGGCTTCCATGCCGATGCCTGGTTCTGTTTCAAGGAATTGCTTGTTATCCTTTCCAATTAGTTCCAGCCGGCCCGTATTAAACAGCACCACGTCACCTTTCCGAATGGTTATGCCTTGTTTTTTAAGTACAGTCTGGATATCTGCAACGGTAAATTCAGTGCCACCTGGCACGATGGCCTTTCCATAATGGGTGGTCATGTCTAAAACCAAACCACGGGTAACAATTGGGGGTACCTTTTCTATGCCAAGCCTTGTTACGCCCTCAACAGTTACAAAGTCGACAGCCTTGTTGCCGTTGTAATAGACATTGTCGATACCGATATGTCCGATACCATTAAGCTGAGTTCCTACACCTGTCCAGCCGTTTACAAGTTCGTCATTGAAGCTGAACTTATTTGGTCCCATGGTTTTACCGGCTTGTTCTCCCGGCTGAATGTTATACAGGTTGAAACTACGGTGACGGAAGGCTGGTAGGTTTTTGTCTACAGGAACCGCAAGAGGGTAGGTCTTACCCGTTTTCACTAATTTAACGGCTTGTAGCACCATTTCCGGACTCAGTAAATTGGCTGCACCGATTTCGTCATTTGCGCCGTAGGTGGATGGATACCAGTCGGCATGGGTACCTGGGTTTTGGCTTTGTGCATACGAGGGGCTTCCACTTGCTAATAGTAATCCCGCCAGTCCAGCTGTTTTTAAGAAGTTTTTGGTCTTTATGGCTTTAAGGGTTAAGCCTGATTTTGTGTATTCCATTTTGATGTTTTTATTGCGATCAGATCATCAATGATTTGATATAGCCTGATCGCTTTTGAATTGTACAGGGCAAAGTTAGTTCGCTTTAAATCATTATTAAAATAACCTGATTCATAGTATTGTATCATAATTATGATATCAACATAGGTTGATCCGCTCTATTTGGCTTTGTTAATTCTTATATGCATTTGCATATAAAACGTTGTTTTTGATTAAAATACGAGCAAATGCATATAATGAAAAGGTCTTGATCATCCATACTTTTTTTCGGGCTTAGGGTTTAGTTGGGTGCTTATTCAATGGTTAATCCAGATCAGGCTACAAGTATGTAAGTTCAGCGGAACGTTTATTAGACTATTAGTACTTAACCTATTTTAATAAGTTCGAAAAGATAGATACTGGCTTGAAACAGAAGTATGGATGGATGTGCTTTGATTATTTACGCTGCTCTATCTCGAGATATTTGTATTGTTATTTGTTATATGCAAATGCATATAAATCACTGTTTTTGTTGGAATTATATGCATTTGCATATAAAACATTATATTTGAGTAAAATACGAGCAAATGCATATAATGAAAAGATTATCAGAGTTCATTAAGGACAAGCGAAAGGAGGAGGGATTGACTCAGGAGGAATTTGCTGATCGTGCAGGCGTGGCACTTACAGTGATCAGGAAAATCGAACAGGGAAAGGAAAACCTAAACCTCTCCAGTGTGAATCAGGTATTGGCTATGTTCGGGCAAGTACTTGTACCAATGGATAGTAGCGAAGTGTCAGGAAATGATTCGGGATCATGAGAAGTGCAGAGATATTTTATCAGGATGTGTTAGCTGGGATACTCATTGAAACAGATGACGGAATATACACATTCCAATATGACAGTGAATATGTTAAAGAATATCCTGACCAGTTTATCACTTTTTCAATGCCTGTTACTGAGGAAATCTACAGAGAAAAACGGCTGTTCCCATTTTTTGAAGGCCTGATACCCGAAGGCTGGCTTTTGGACATTGCCTCCAAAAACTGGAAGATCAACCAAAATGACCGTATGGGACTGCTTTTGGCATGTTGTCAGAACTGTATTGGTGCAGTAAGCGTAAAACCAATAAAAGATTGAAATGAGTAGGAAGTGTTTATATTGTTATAACGAGCTTGGAGCTGCAATTCAAGGGGATTTTCATGGGCAGTGCAGTCTGGAAATTTTCGGTACCAGGGAGCAGCCTGAATTTTCCTATTCATTGGAACAGATGGATGAGCTAGCTAAAAATGTCATCGAACGTAGTGTTGCAGTTCCAGGTGTGCAGCCTAAACTTTCGCTGACGATGGTGAATGCAACTATGGGGGGTGACAAAGCTGGGCGATTGACTGTAGTTGGAGCCCTTGGAGGAAATTATATATTCAAACCGCCATCAGCAATCTATCAGGAAATGCCGGCCAATGAGCACTTGACCATGAGAATGGCAGAATCATTTGGCATGAAAACGGCAAAGTCAAGTCTCATTCGCCTTAAATCCGGAGAACTATCTTACATCACAAAACGTTTCGATAGGACCGATGAAGGAAAAAAAATACATATGATAGATATGTTCCAGATTTTGGAAGCATTTGATAAGTACAAAAGCTCCATGGAAAAGGTGGGAAGTGCGGTCGGCCAGTATTCCAGCCGTGCTATTTTTGATAAGCTTTATTTTCTTGAGCTTACCATTTTTAGCTTTCTTACGGGTAATAGTGATATGCATTTAAAAAACTTTTCCATGATCTTAAATGGAGAGAAGTGGATATTTTCACCTGCCTATGATCTGCTGAACGTGGCTATTGTAAACCCGGCAGATAAAGAAGAGTTAGCTCTAACCTTAGAAGGTAAAAAGAGAAAACTTAGTGCAGAGCATTTTGATCGTTTGGGTAAAAACCTGGGGCTTAATGGCAAACAGATTGGCAAAGTATTCGAAAGATTTAATGGTTTTAGGGATGTGGCGGAAGGATGGGTAGACCGGTCATTTTTATCTGATGAGTTCAAAGAAAAGTATATCGGGTTAATGGATCAGCGATATAAGATTCTTTTTAAATAAGCACTGAAAAAACCTATAATCAGGGAGTGTTCAGCTTATTAAATTTGTTGATATTGAGGCAGATAAATCGTAAATTAGAGGATGAGAGCATTAGTTGAAATACTTAAAGAAGATTTTCCTGATACAATCTTAGATGTAAGTGCTACTCCTTATAATATATATTCAGTCATCGTCTCAGCAGATACTGATTTATCAAAATTTGCTGGTGTTTTGGAAGATTTATTACCTGAATATTTCTCCGGTGACGAGCCCATATCAATTTATGTATCCAAAATTGGTGAGGATAGGGAATTGCTTATTGAGATGAATCCATCGTCTAATAAAGTGTTGAAGCTGGAGCTGTTTATTGATGGAAGGAGTCAGGTTGTTACAATTGTTGATATGACAGGATCTGATGATACCTATGCCGTTTTAGATGAAAATGGAAAGTCATTCGGGACAGTATGTTATGAAAATGGTTGGGAATGTGAAAGTGAGATCCTTAAACCATATGTCTTAAAAATCAGTGAAGCGATTGAAAACCGTTAAAACCTAAATTGGCTGTTGTTGGTGCAGCAATATGGGTTGTTTGAAATCTTAAAGTCAGGATATGTTCCAGGTAAAGAAAGTCCTGGTCTTAACCGATAAGACTTTCTTTATACTTTAAAAAGCGGCAGTCATCAATTTTTTGTTTTGATGGTTTTCAGTTCCGTTACAATCAGTTTAACAGTGGCATCGCCGATGTTTTTAGCCATGTGGGTTGTGGCAACCATATACATCGCATCTCCTGCTTTAAATTCTGCAACCATTGGCGCTTTTCCTTTGTCTGTAATCTCCAGCTTTCCATCTGTTAAGGCGTAGACTATATGATCGGGGTGACTGTGCCACGGCACCGAATCCATCGGCGCTATCTCAACCTGCATTACCCGTACCTGATCATTTTCCAGGATTACTTTCTTATACGCATTTGGTGCCACTTTAACTGGGTCTTGTGCACGCACATTTGCACTTAGGGTCATAAATAATCCCAAAAGCAAAGACATTGAAATCATTTTAATCGTTTTCATAAGATTATGGATTTAAGTAAACAATTCGGAGCGAACCTAGATGGTAATTAAAAACAATTGGCTATCATAAAGGTTTCATCTGGCCTGTCGGCCCCGGGAAAGCTACAATGCCCCTAAAAAGTCAGACACCTTATAGGGCATTTTTATGACTAACTATAGCAATTATTTTAATTTTAAACTTACCTTTCGGTAGAGAAGGGAAATTAAGTGCAAAGGATGTCATAAACCAAATATAAACTTGTAACCAAATTTTAAATGAGAACCACAGAATTTTCAAGACGACATTTTTTAAAGCAAACAATGATGATATCTGCTGCGGCAGCACTTGCCCCCGGCATGTTGATGGGGATGAGTAAGGGAGATATAAAATTCGCCAGCCCTAACGAAAGGGTAAATTTAGCCTGCATTGGTATCGGAAACAGGGGGGCTGAAATTATCCTCGATCTGTATAAAACAGGCCTTGTTAATATTGTCGCCCTGTGTGATGTGGATATGGGAGCGCCACAAACAGTTGCCATTTTGAAACAGTTTCCCGATGTACCACGCTTTCAGGATTTCAGAAAGATGTTTGATAAGATGGCTAGCCAGATAGATGCCGTCACTGTTGGTGTACCTGATTTTTCACATTTCCCCATCACCATGATGGCTATGGGTTTAGGAAAACATGTATATGTAGAGAAACCGATGGCCCGTACTTTTAATGAAGTAGAGCTGATGATGAAAGCCGCCAGGAAACACCCTAAGGTAGTCACGCAAATGGGTAATCAGGGACATTCTGAAGCGAACTATTTTCAATTTAAAGCATGGAAGGAGGCTGGTATCATTAAGGATGTAACCTCGATAACAGCACATATGAATTCCCCAAGGCGTTGGCATGGATGGGATGTTAATATCAAATCTTTCCCGCCTGCCGAAGAAATGCCTGCCAGCATCGATTGGGATATCTGGCAAATGGCCACAAAGGGGCACAGTTATAATAAGGATTTCGTTAATGGGCAATGGCGTTGCTGGTTCGACTTTGGCATGGGGGCGCTTGGTGATTGGGGCGCACATATCCTGGATACTGCTCACGAATTTCTTGATCTGGGCTTACCCTATCAGATTAACCCGGTTTTAGATGGACATAACGATTTCTTCTTTCCAACCTCATCTACGTTAACCTTTAAATTCCCTGAAAGAGGTAATATGCCGGCATTAGATGTTAACTGGTATGATGGGGTTAATAATTTACCACCAATACCAAAAGGATACGGTGTTTCCGGTTTAGATCCGAATATACCAGCGCCAAGTACGGGAGCAATAGCACCGGCAAAATTAAACCCTGGAAAGATCATTTACAGCAAAGAACTTACTTTTAAAGGAGGCTCTCATGGTAGCACGTTATCGATTATTCCCGGAGAAAAAGCGCTGGCTATGGCTTCCTCACTTCCGGAAGTTCCATTAAGTCCTTCAAATCATTTTAAGAACTTCCTGCTGGCTTGTAAAGGAGAAGAGCAAACGAGGTCGCCATTTTCCATAGCCGGTCCGCTTAGTCAGGTATTCTGTCTGGGAGTCCTCGCTCAGAAATTAAATACAAAACTTGAATTTGACAGGGAAAGAAAAGTAATTACCAATCATAAAATGGCCAATGCTTTGCTTGTTGGTCCGCCAGCACGTAAAGGTTGGGAGCAGTATTATAAAGTGTAACTACGATTCATCTTCTTCTGGTTTCAGTAAGTTGTGGATCATCGGTTTATGGTTGTTCAGGAAGGATTTTGTAATGATGTAGGGCTCCGTGTCCTCGTATTTAACTTCCCTTATTCCGCTTTCATCGAATTGATATATTTTCGCATTCGGATAGGCCAGAAGGATAGGAGAGTGCGTAGCAATGATAAATTGTGAATTCTTTTTCACCAGGTTATCGATGAGACTTAGGGCGGTCAATTGCCGTGTTGGCGAAAGGGCCGCCTCAGGTTCATCAAAAAGATATAAGCCGTTACCTCCTAACCGGTTTGCCATGACTGCTAAAAATGATTCTCCGTGTGAACATTCATGCAAAGAATCAATGCCATAGTTTTTAGCGGTTTCCCCGACTCCATCAAGATAAGTGGCAAGGTTGTAAAGACTTTCTGCACGTAAGAAAAAATAGTCAGCCGGTTTACGATAGCTTTTTGAGCTTTTATAATGATCGGAAAGTGATAAGTCTGGTCTTTCTTCAATCTGGCTGTGTTTTGAACCACCCTCTCTGGAAATCCCTAAATATTGTGCCAATGATTCAATAAATGTAGATTTCCCTGAACCGTTTTCGCCGACAATAAAAGTAACGTCAGCGTGGAATTTAATCACAGGCATGTTTCTGATGGCGGGAATGTTAAAGGGGTAGTTTTCAAAGGATTCAATGCTTCCTTCTTTTATTCCAATCTCTTGCAGGTAAGGCTTGAAATCCATACGTTTTAGGTTAAATACTGGTCTTGATTCTTGCCAAAGGTACGTGATTGTCAGTTCTCTTTAGGTATAAGCCAGGAGCCGCTGCTGAACGGCTTTAAGCGGCAGAATGTCTGTTGTCTTACAGGACTGAACTTTTTAATTAAGTATTTTCGTTATTGTTCATTTTTTATAGATCTTTTGTCTACTTTGCGGTAACATTCAAACTAGCCGACACCACATATACCATTTTATACGATTTCGTAAAGGGGGGAATAGCGTCTTTTTGTGATGGACCTCTTTTTAGAAATTAAATTAAATATATATATGGAAAAAAAAGTGCAGGGAGAGATGGGATGGGTTAATCTATTACGCGTAATTGCTTGTTTTTTAGTGGTTTTATCCCACAGTTGTGATCCTTTTGTAGCGCAATTCGATTCGAACCGGGGAGCTTTCCTTACCGGTGTGTTTACAGGAAGTTTTGTCCGGTCTTGTGTGCCCTTATTTGTGATGATGTCCGGCGTTTTGCTGTTACCCATCAATATGAGCATGGCAGATTTTTACAAGAAAAGAATTGTCAGAATCCTGATCCCACTTGTTTTCTGGTCACTAGTCTTACCAATATTATTCTTTGTTTATCTGAATTATATCAATCCTGGTACTCAAAACAAGGCATTAAGCCTTGCTAACCATACTTTTGATGCTACTTTCAGTAACCTGTATATGTTCATTTTCAATTTCAGTTTTGCAACCATTCCATTGTGGTATATGTACATGCTGGTTGGACTTTACCTGATCATGCCGGTGTTTAGCGGCTGGTTAAAGCAAGCGTCTAAAAAGGACATTCAGCTTTTTCTGTGTGTATGGGGAATTGCTTTAATGTTACCTTACATCAAAATGCTGGCTCCGGTATTGGGTTACAAAGGGAATTATGGAAATATGGGCCTTTTTGGCGTCTGCGACTGGAACGATTACGGTACCTTTTATTATATTTCCGGGTTTACCGGTTACTTAGTCCTGGCTTATTATTTAGTAACTTATCCGTTGGACTGGAGCTGGAAAAAGATGCTCAGCATCACCATCCCAATGTTTTTAGTCGGATATTTTATCACTTCATTTGGATTTATCGAGACTCAGAAGCACTTCCCTGGCAATTATGCCAATCTTGAAATCGTATGGTATTTCGCCGGTATCAACGTCTTTATGATGACTTTCCCTGTGTTTGTGATCGTTCAGAAAATGAATATCACTTCTACTGCCGGGTTGTCGAAGCTAGCTTCTTTAACCTTTGGAATCTATCTGTGTCACTTTGTATTTGTAGAAGTCGGTTATGATGTGATCGAGAAGATCGCTTCGCCATTACCAGTATTGTTTAAAATCTTAGGTATTGCTTGTTTTACTTTCGGAATTAGTGCTTTATTGGTGTTGTTGATGAAGGCATTTAAGCCAACACGCCGTTTCATTATGTAAGATAAAGCGTCTTTAAATAGAAAGAGGGTTAAACAAACATCATTAATGTTCGTTTAACCCTCTTTTTTTTGTTCTCGAAATTACTTCAGCTGGGTTATTTAGATTTCTTGTTAAAGTAGTCCCAAACCAGCTTTGATATATCTGAAATGATTTTCTCGTTGGTCGCCTCATTCTCTTTTGTATTGCAAACAAAAACTGCTATCGCATAATGTTTTCCATTTGGCAAGCGGATAATTCCCATGTCGTTAATAGCCGAAGTAATTCCTGCTTTATTAGTATCGGAAGTGCCGGTTTTATGGCCAACAATCGTTCCTTTTGGCAATTGTCCTTTAAGCCTGTTTACACCTGTACTGGTTTCCACCATTGTGGTCCATAAGAAGTTGAAACTCTCTTTTGATAACAGATTTTTCGTGTAGAACTTTACTAATAGATCGGTGATGGCTTTAGGCGTACTCCAATTAGAGAATTGTACATTCCATTCTTTATGCATTTCTTCCTCATTTGCCTTGATAGCCACATCTTTGATACCCAGACTATGAATGTAGTCATTGATGGGTTTAGGACCTCCAAGTAGCCTCATCAGGATGTCACAGCCGTTATTGTCGCTTAGTGCAACAGTAGATTTGATGATTTCTGAAAGGGGTAAGTCCACCTCTCCATTGGGATGCGCATCGCGGATAGGGCTCCAGGTATCCGGCAATAGATCACTTTTCTTAATGTGGATTTTCTGCGACAAGCTAAACCGGCCTTTATCTACCTGATTTAACATTGCCATAGCAATGTGAAACTTGAAAACACTTTGCATTGGGTAATGCTTGTCGCCATTAACACTAAGCGTATCCTTGTCTTCTATTCCATATACGGAAACGCCTACATCGGCTTTCTTATGGGCGAGAACTTGTTGTATCTGTGCTCTTAATTGTTTTTTCTGAGCGATACTTGAGAAGAATGCACAAAGTAAGATCAGACAGGAGAGGTATATTTTTTTGTTCATGATGGTCGTTTAAAGTTTTAACGTCAATAGGATTAAAATTGTTGTGAATAAATTTCAAATGAAACAAAACTGATCAGGCTACTTTGCTAGCTGCCTTCAGATTTACAATTTGACAGGAGCTCCGTTAACTTACAAGATATAGATAGATTGTAAAGATAAGAGATATCCTATGACTAGTATTATAGAATTTGCAACGCGCGCTGAAATTTTAAGTGATCAGATAATGAGTTGAATAGGGTTTATTCTAAGTCTTTAGGTCATTATGGCCTGGTCTTTGCAATAATAGTGTCTAATCATATTATTACTATTTAATTGAATTTAATGAACAATTTTTCCCTGAAATCTCTTCCTAAACTAGCCATCATAGCAGCAACCACTGTGTTCTTTTCCTGTAATCTGAATACTTCACCTGATGACTTTTTTGGTAAAGCAGTGCTAAACACCAATACCATCAGCGATTTTGGAACTGATAGATTGGCAAGACATATCCAGCAGGCAACACTGGAGTTTGCAGATATACCTTCCTCTAAGAAAAAAGGGGATGAGGCGCAAATCTTTATCAATAATAAGGTGCTATACATGGAAAAGGTGCTGAAAGACGTTAATGAACTGCCTGAAAATGATGATACCAAAGAGATTAAAGCTTTGTCTTTAAGTACATTTGAATATGTGCTCCCTGTTTATAAAAATGAATATACAGCCTATGCAAAACTTTGTGATGCAAAAGGACCGGAAGATCAGAAACAAACAATCATTCAAAATATTGAACAGAAATATGTCCCTAAATTTGAAGAGAAGTTTGCTTTATTGCTGGAAAAAGGAAAAGCATATGCACAAAAGCATGACCTGAATGTAAAGTGGGACTAACAAAGATGTGCTGATATCTTTACATATATATCAGAGGCTGCAAATGAATGTACTTTTAAAAGTATTTTCATTTGCAGTTTTTTTATGTCCTGGAAACAACGGACCTCTTTGATTTTTGGACATTTGTCCGCTGTAAACAGGTGCTTTTGAAACAACTTTGCCAGCTGAATTTATCAATTTACAGATGCAAAGATTAAAAAACAATATCCTCGTAGTAGGCGGAAAAGGGCTGGTTGGCAATAAAATTGTCAGACTGCTACAAGAAAGAAACCCAAAAACAGCAGTTTTTATAGGAAGTCGTAACCTGGATCCGGCGTTGCCAGATGCATTGCAGATCGACGTTGACAATCCCGGTTCGTTTACTTCAATTGCCGAAAAGAACATCCAGCTAGTTGTGTTGTGTGCCAACGATAAGTCAAACCATATCTTAAATTACTGTATCGAAAACGGGCTTGATTACATTGACATCACCAAACCGACTCCGGATCTTGAAAAGGCATTGCGGTTTACAGAAAACAGAAAGGTGAATAGTCAGATTGTATTCAGCTCCGGTTGGATGGCCGGACTGGTGAGCAGCCTGGCCTTCCTTGTTGAACCTCATAAAGAGAAAATCCAGGCGGTAAAACTATTCGTTTACTATTCTGTCAATGACCTGGCAGGAGTAAGCTCCGCTCATTTTATGGCAGAACATGTGGCAAAACCGTTTAAAGGCTACCTGGAAAATAAACTGATATGGCTCAAACATTTCTTAAACTCAGAAAAGCATCATTATTCTTTTGGCATAGGAAAGAGGCAGTCCTATAATTTTGATACCCCCGACTTATTCATCCTCCATAAAGCGGAAGGAATACCTACCGTTCAGGTAAAAATGACCTATAATTCTGTGTTTATTACCTGGCTACTGGGCGCTTTTCAAAACATTAAGTTGTTTGATGTCCTTTCCTTATCGATGAGAAGACTGATCTTTAGTGCCAATGGGAAAGGAGACCAGACGCTATTTGATGTGATCGTAGACAATGGAAAGGAAAACAGGAAAATCGCTGTTCAGGATACACTAGGGCAGGCCCACCTAACGGCTTTTTGCACAGTATTACATATAGAAGCGATGTTGAAAACAGACCAAAAGGATGGAGTTTTCTTTAGTCATCAGTTACATCAACCACTGGAGTTTTTGAACCTGATCAGGTCATCAGAGGCGATTAAAGTTGAAATGTAACACGGAATCGCTGTCAATCTAGTTCCTGGTCCAATCAGACCCTTGTTTTTCTTAAGACAAGGGTTTTTATTGGAAAACGTTCGTTTTACAATTTCGTCATAATATTAAGCGTATTTGGCATTTGCCAGGTTCTGTCCCTTAAAGTATATACCTTTAATAGGCACAGGCTAATAGGGGAGATATTCATGAATCAAAATGGGGAGTTTTCTGATTTTCAATTAATTCAGCTGGTAAAGGCTGGGAATCATGCTGCATTTTCAGAAATTTACAACCGCTATTGGGGTATTCTATACGGCCATTGCCTTAAGATGCTAAAAGACGAGGCCGAAGCTCAGGATGTAGTACAAGAGCTCTTTATCAGCCTTTGGGGGAAATCTTCCGACTTGCCACTGACCAATAACCTGCAGGGATATTTGTATGTTACGGCAAGGCATAAGGTTTTGAATACCATCCGTAAACGTAAAACCAGAGACCTTTTCATTGATGGAATGGCGGAATATGCCGACACTCACAACGATTCTATTATCGATCAGATCAATGAGAAAGAATTGGCTGCCGCAATAGAAACCGAAATCCAGAATCTCCCGCAAAAAATGAGAGCTGTTTTTGAGTATAGCCGGAAGGAATACCTTTCGCATCGCGAAATTGGAGAACAATTGGGGATCTCCGATAAAACAGTCAAGAAACAAGTTGCCAATGCCATCCGGATCATACGCTTAAAACTAGCCGTTCCTACCATTCTCCTCGGTATGACCACCTGGTACTTTCTTAAATAATTTTTCTATTCTTCTACTCCCTCGTCCTTTGGCAGGTGTCTTTAGTATGATAAGACTAAAACGCCCATGGATAAGCAAACGGTAGAACAACTCATAGATAGGTATTTAGAAGGAAAATGTACACTGGAAGAAAAAGCCTTGATAGAGCGGTTTTATATGGAAGAAGCCTTAAACAGGCAACTTCCAAAAGGTAACCAGGACCCGGTACTTGCCAAAGAGGCGATGTGGAAAGTGGTGTCTAATCATGCTCAGCAAAATCCTGGTCCTACGCAAAACAAAAGCTGGAAGTTTTATACGAAAATAATCTCTGCCGCCGCTGCAATCCTTCTGGTTGTAGGACTTTCCCTATTTTTTTATCCCCAAATGAATATTCCTAAAACTTCAGAGATACCTGGCCAACCGCAAATTTCGACGATTAATCCGGGTGGGAATAAAGCGGTATTGACGCTGGGTAACGGAGAGCAGATTGTACTTAACGAGGCCAGCAATGGAGTACTCGCAAGTCAGTCGGGTGTAATTGTAAAAAAAGTAAAGAATGGTCAATTGATTTACAACATTGATCAAAACCCTGTTTTAAGTGATGGATTGGCTTTCCATACGATAACTACTCCTAAAGGAGGACAATACCAGGTAACCTTGCCTGATGGTACCGCTATCTGGTTAAATGCAGCGACTACGATTCGTTTCCCCGCTCGCTTTACCGGTAATGAAAGACTGGTTAGCCTAACTGGTGAGGCTTATTTTGAAGTAGCAAAGAATAAAAGAATGCCTTTCAAAGTGAGTACCGACCAGCAGGTTATTGAGGTACTCGGTACTCATTTTAACATCAACAGTTATACGGATGAACGTAACATCAAAACAACGTTATTGGAAGGGTCAGTCAAAGTGATTGCTAAAGTTAAAAGTCCGGCGGCAACATCCAGGATGGTGGTGTTAAAGCCCGGAGAACAGGCTGTTGTTGGTGCTGATCTTAAAGTTAGAAAGGCAGACCTGGAAGAGGTGATGGCCTGGAAAGATAACAAGTTCGCTTTCAATAGCCTCCCGTTGGAGGATATAATGCGTCAGTTATCGAGGTGGTATGATGTAGAAATAGTCTACAAAGGCGATATATCAGCAAAAACCTTTACGGGAAGCATTTCCCGCTATGCAAATGTTTCACAGGTCTTGAGTATGCTGGAATTAACAACCCGTGTTCATTTTAAAATTGAAGAAAGGAGGATAATAGTTATGCCTTAAACCCTCATAATTATCATCAGCAGAATCGTAAATACCGGAAGTGCTAGTAACACTCCCGGCAAAGTATAGGTTCCCATATTGATCATTGCGAAAAACAAAACCAAATAATTGCGAATCGTTTTTGAATTCCGAAAGGATAAACGACTCGCGAAAACCTAAACCAACCAAATGTATGAAATTTTATACTTTAATGAAGTATGAGCTTGCTATGCTCATGCCTCAGAAATTCCCACCAGGAATTATCCGGTTGCTAGCCAACCAGGAACTAGCTAAGAAAATAATTATGCGTGCCAAATTAACCCTGGTTTTATTAATCACCTTGTTTCTTCAACTGAGTCTTGGGGCTAGTGCACAGCGTATTAGCTTGTCTGCCAAAAATAAAGACCTCAAAGAGCTATTTAAACAGATTGGAAAGCAGAGTGGCTATCAGTTTTTATACGCAGATGATATGCTTTCTGGTACTAAACGTATAAACATTGTGGCTAAAAATGCTTTACTGGAAGAAGTCCTTAAACAGTGTTTCGCCGGACAGCCAATCACTTATTCCATTGTTGACAAAACCGTAATCATTAAACCAGTAATTTTTATAAAAACCACCTACTTCGTAGTCGCAGGCGTGTTGAAAGGAAAAGTAACCGAAGGTAAAACCGGATTATCTTTGCCTGGCGTAACCATTAAGCTCATTGGAGAAGGCATCACGCAGAACAAGATAGCAGACGGAGAGGGAAATTACATTTTTGTGAATTTAAAACCAGGTAATTATCAAATGACCTGGAATTATATCGGTTATACCCCGGTATCAAAAGACATCACTATTGCAGATGGGCAAAACCCCGACCTGAATGTGGCGCTTCAGGAAGAAGCATCACAGTTGGGGGAGCTGGTAGTTGTGGGCTTCGGTACACAGAAGAAAGCGGATCTTACCGGTGCTGTAGGGGTCGTAAACGTAGATAAGGCGCTTACTTCAAGGCCGGTTACCAATGTTCAGGAATTACTTGCAGGAACCGTTCCCGGACTAAATATCTCCAAAGGATCAGGTGCAGCAGGCTCTGGTGCCAGCATCAATATCCGCGGAACTTCTACCATTGGCGGGAGCTCAGGCGTACTGGTCTTGATAGATGGTTTTCCAGGTAATATTTACACCTTAAACCCTAATGATATAGAGAGCGTTTCTGTACTTAAAGATGCTGCATCAGCATCCATATATGGTTCAAGAGCTGCAAATGGTGTGCTGCTGGTGACCACAAAAAAAGGAAATAAAACCGGTAAACCTATGGTAGAGCTGAATAGCAGCATAGGGATACAGCAACCACAATTCATGCTGGATTTTGTGGGTGCCGCAGATTACATGAAATTATGGGATCAGGTATTGATAAATGATGGCAAGGAGCCGATATATGGCGCGAAAGGCCTGGAGGATCTTGCTGCCGGGAAATATGCCGATAACAAATGGTATATGGACATTTATAAAAGGAACACCCTGATTAACAATAATAGTCTGGCAATTTCCGGTGGATCTGAAAATGTGACTTACAGGGTGTCCGGTTCTTATGATTATCAGGATGGAACGCTGCCAAATAACAACTACAATAAATACACCTTTCGGCCGGATATAAATATCAAAATTTCAGACCAGCTGAAACTCTCCACCAATCTGCAATATACCCAAACCTATATCATGCAACCGCAGGGAGGAACCGATAGATGGCAATCTGAATCTGCACGTGCGGCACCAATTAGTCCTATCTATACCTCAAACGGGCAATATGGTGTTGGCTCTTCTATGGTTGGGAATACCATTGCCGGGGTCAATGAAGGAGGGTACAATTATGCGAAATATAAAGAGCTCTTCGGCGTGGCAGATCTGGTTTATTCGCCTTTAGAAAATTTAAATATTAAAGGTTCCTATGCCAGAACTTCCAGTGATCAACGGACTACCGATAGGGTGCTCGCCTATAACCTGTACGATGAGAGTGGAGCAATAGCAACCAGAAAAAACCTGGTAACCGCATTGACAGAGAGCTACGGGAGCAACTACAGGAATGTTTTTCAGGCAACTGCTGATTATGACTACCAATTGAATAAACATGGATTCAAAGCATTGGCAGGGTATTCCCAGGAATATTATTACAACAATAGTTTTAGCGCTTACCGCGATCAACTTCCTTTTGGAAATATTGATGTCTTGAATACCGGGGCATCCACTAATATGCAGAATTCAGGTACGGCTTCAGATGTGGCCATCAGGTCTTATTTCGGCAGATTGAATTACGATTATGATGGGAAATACCTGTTTCAGGCAAACATTCGTGGTGATGGCTCTTCACGCTTTGCGGAAGGGAATAAATGGGGGTATTTTCCTTCATTCTCCGCTGGGTGGAACATTCACAGAGAATCATTTTTTGATGTATCCTGGGTCAACAGCCTAAAGGTTCGTGGATCATGGGGGATTTTGGGCGACGCGGAAAAAGTTGGGTACTACCCAACAGCTGAGGTGCTGACCTATAACTCTACGATTTATGGATTTAATGGTGTTGCGGTGCCAGGCGCCTATAACGGCGTTTCTGTAAATAAGAACATAACCTGGGAGCAATCTAAACAAACGAATCTTGGCCTTGACGTGATGTTGCTTGGTCAGAGATTAGGGATTAGTGTAGATTATTTCATAAACAAAAGGGACAATATATTGAATAATCCGCCTGTAAGTGCAGAATTCGGCCTGCCAGCGCCATTTAGTAATTTGTTGAAAATGGATAGTAAAGGCTGGGAATTCCTGCTCAATTATAAGGATAGGTCTGGCGAATTCAATTGGGGCGTTGATTTTAACACCTCTTTTTCGAAGAACAAAGTCATCGATCTTGCAGGTAAAGGGCCTCAGATTGGAAATACTTATACCGATGAAGGTTTGCAATATCAATTGCCATATGGTTTAAAAGCTTTAGGCTTGTTTCAAAGTGCGGAGGAAATTAAAAACAGTCCGAATCAGGGGCCCAATGTGTTTCCTGGAAACATCAAATACCAGGATACCAATAATGACAAGGTGATTGATGGTAATGACAGGGTAATCTTAAATGATAAAGTGGTGGTTAGGTTTGGTGCCAACTTCAACTTTGGATGGAAAAACTTTGATGTTTCAGCAAATGTAATCGGTGCGTTGAATGGGATGAGGTACATGAGCGGTTATGAGGGATGGGCCTTCTATCTTTCACAAAATGCCCGTCCGCTGGCTTTAGACAACTGGACTCCGGATAACCCGAATGCCACTTATCCAAGGTTATCTATTCAGAATAATGCGAATGATACCAAATATTCGAGCTTCTGGTTGAGAAAGGCCGATTATATCAAAATCCAGAATGTACAGATTGGTTATCAACTGCCAAAAGCAGCATTAACTAAGTTAAAGCTTAACTCATTAAGACTGTTTGCTTCTGTCCAAAATCTGGCGACCATTACTAACTATACCGGCTTTGATCCGGAAGGTGGGTATTACCCACTTTCAAGAACCTGGTCATTTGGTTTCAACCTTAAATTCTAAAAAGATGAAAAGAAAAAATATATACCTGTTAATTGTGGTTGTTTTTATGGCCGGCAGTTGTAAAAAAGGTTTTCTAGATACTTCACCACTCGCAGAATCTTCTGATGCTACCTTTTGGAAAACAGCTGATGATGCACAAAAAGGATTAAATGCCGTATATGCTACTTTACCAAATAGTCGTGATTTCTGGCGCGATTGTCAGAGCGATAATACGGTGATGACCAACGCATGGGGTGAGGGTGGATTGGGTTTTGTCAGTATGGGTACTTATTCTGCAACAGATGGTTATATTGGGGAAGAATGGAGATATGATCAGATTCGTATCGCTTTGTATTTTATCGATAAGTTAAGTACCATGACCATTGACGCAAGTATTAAAAAGAGATTTGATGCCGAGGCGAGGTTTATTCTGGCCATGCGGTACTTCCGGATGTCACAACTGTTCGGAGATCTTCCTTTGATTAAAGAAAAACCAATTGGTCTGGAGGAGTCAAATTTATCGCGCAGTCCTAAGCAGGAAGTGCTGAATTATGCTTTGCAAAATGTGGAGGCCGCCATCGCAGGTTTACCCGTTAAATACACTTCTGCCGCAGATAATGGCCGTATTACCAGGGCGGCAGCTTTGATGCTAAGGGCTAATATTTATCTGTATATGGCCAGTATGAAAAAGTTTCACCAGGGTCAGCAAGATGCTACATTATGGGCAGAAGCAGCAAAATCCGCAGAGGAAGTCACCACCATGGGCTATGATCTGGAGGAAGATTATTCCATGTTGTTCAAAAAAGAATCAAATAATGCCAACAAAGAGGTGATTTTAGCTTACCAATATGTTCAGGATAAATTAACCCAGTTCCTGCCGGTATTGGCTTCTCCTTCAGGAACCGGAGTGACCGGAGAAGGATGGGCCAGTTTCTGTCCAACCAGAGACCTGATTGATTCTTATGAGTGTACAGATGGGAAATCAATCAAAACATCTGCAATTTATGACATCGCAAAGCCTTTCGAAAATAGAGATGCAAGGTTAAAAATGACGTTTATGCTCCCTGGTATCCCTGTGTTGAGACCGAATGGTACATCTACGCCTTATCAACCGCATCCTTCAGCTGCTATGCCAGAACGGATCAATGCCGAAGGTGGTGGGATAACGGGCTATATGTACCTGAAATTTAATGATCAGACTAATCCTAAACCCGGAGAAAATTGGGCCAACTGGCCGATTTATCGTTATTCAGAAACCTTACTACTGCTCGCAGAAGCGTTAAATGAAACTGATCCGGGCAATTCCAGGATTACCTGGGCCATGAATAAAATCAGGTCAAGAGCCGGACTTCCGGGGGTAGATCCCTTGTTAGGAGATCAGGTTAAAATGCGCGAAGCGATCCGGGAAGAACGTCGCCATGAATTTGTAGCGGAACATAAAAGATATTTTGACCTGTTGAGGTGGAAAACCGCAGAATTTGTGCTCTCGAAACCTGCTTATGGAATCAATAGTAATATTGCAGATCCGATAGGTGATTGGACAAAACCAATGTTTAAAGCTCAGGACAGGGTATTTAATGCAAGTAAGAATTATATATGGCCTGTTCCTCAGGCGATCATAGATAGAAACAGGAATTTGTTGCCTCAAAATCCAGGTTGGTAATTCGTTAAAAAGAAAATTGATTATGACATCAAACAGAAGAGATTTTATAAAGAATGCAGGACTACTCACAGCCGGTCTTGCAACTGTTCAGTTCCCCGTATGGGCGAAAAGTGTTTTTGCAATGGATTATCCGGTTCATAACATCCCGGTAGACAAAAACTTAGACCCCAAATGGGTAAGCTCCCTTTACAACAGAGGTAAAGAAACTGCTTATTACAAAAGTAAAAATGAACTTAAATACATTGGAATGCCTGTAGGTGGTCTTCATGCCGGAACAGTGTATGTTGGGGGAGATGGCAGACTATGGCTCTGGCAGATTTACAATGAAACCTTTGAAGGTGCACAGGAAGGTATAGATCCTAAAACGGTGAACTGGAACGATGGCACGGAGCTGAGAAAGATTCGTGTGAGAGATGGTGCTGCCTATGTTGAACCTGCTATAGCCAATAATAAACGGGTTCTAGAACAGGGATTTGCCGTAAAAGTTGTCACCAATGGCAAAACGTATATCAAAGAACTGACAGAAGACCATTGGGATGAGGTTATTTTTAAACCAGCTTATCCTATGGCTACTATACAGTATATCAGTAAGGATTTTCCTGTTGAAGTACAGTTAAAGGTCTATTCTCCATTTATCCCCCTTGATGCGCTGAATTCGGCCTTGCCCGGGACTATGCTCCGTGCAGAAGTAAAAAACACCACCGCCAGCCCAATCCAGGTTTCCGTTTTAGGCTGGATGGAAAACGGGGCCAACAAACTAACCGGAAAGGCAAAAACCGGACAAAGGAAAAATGAGGTATCCGCCAGCAAAAACGCGATTAGCATCTCTTCTTCTTTTGAAGCCCTTACTGACGAACTGAAAAATGCGCAGGATGCCGGAACAATGTGTTTTACCCTGCATCAGCCTAACGGGAAAGCCTATCCCGCCATTAGCCCATGGCCCGTGACGGATAAACAGTTCAATGCTGCAGGGAGCAGTTCAGCAGTTGCAGAGGCACCGGAAAAACTAGTCGGTGGTATTGAAGTTACCGCAACTGTTGCTCCGGGGAAATCAGTTAAAGCAGATTATTCTGTCGCCTGGCATTTCAATAACGCCAATGTAAAACTTAAGAATATCGTTAAGGACGCGCAAAAGGGTTTTCATTATGCCACCAGATTTAAAGATGCCGCTGCGGTAAGTGCTTATCTGCAGGATAATTTTGACAAGCTGACAAAAACTACAGAATTGTGGACGAGTACCTGGAATGACTCAACACTACCACACTGGTTTCTGGAGCGTACTTTCATTAATATTGATACCCTGGCCACCGCCAATACCTATCGCTTTGCCGATGGTAGATTCTGGGGCTGGGAGGGAGTTGGCGCTTGTGCCGGTACCTGCACCCATGTTTGGCAATATGCACAATCTGTAGCCCGAATATTCCCTGAATTGGAGCGCGATTTAAGGCATCGTGTAGATTTGGGAATCGGGTTTAAGGAGGATACCGGAGCCATTATTTTCCGCGCAGAAAATGAAAGCAGACCGGCAATTGACGGACAGGCAGGTACGGTACTCCGGTTTTACCGCGAACATCAGATGAGCGCCGATAATAGTTTCCTGCAAACGAACTGGCCGGGAATTAAAAAGGCCACACAATTCATGCTGGATCAGGATAAGAATGGGGATGGCATGACCGATACCCCAATGGAAAACACATTGGATGCGGTCTGGGAAGGGGAAATTGCCTGGATTGTGGGACTTTGTATTGCCGGTGCAAGGGCTGGTCAGGCAATGGCCGAGGAAATGAACGATACCGCTTTTGCAAAAACTTGTGAAACCTATGTAACGAATGGTCGTAAGAATATGGAAAAAGAGCTGTTTAACGGCGAATACTTTATCCACCGACCGGACAAGGTGGAGGGACGCAAAAAACTGGGCTCTTACAATACCTGTCACATTGATCAGGTCTACGGTCAGAGCTGGGCGTTTCAGGTCGGCCTGCCAAGGGTGTTGAGTAAAGATAAAGCGGTTGCGGCACTAAAAGCTTTATGGAAATATAACTACGCTTCGGATGTTGGGCCATATATCAAAACCCATGTTGGGGGTAGGCCATACGCATTGTCGGGTGAAGGAGGTATGGTGATGAATACGAATCCATACAATGAACCTAAGCCCTTTGGAGAGAATGTAGGCTGGCAACTGGGCTATTTCCATGAGTGTATGAGTGGTTTTGAACATCAGGTAGCCGCACATTTGATGGGAGAAGGGATGGTAGCAGAAAGCCTGATCCTTACCCGATCTATCCACGACAGATATCACGCCGCTAAAAGAAATCCTTTCAATGAGATCGAATGTAGTGATCACTATGCCAGAGCCATGGCGAGTTACGGTACATTTATAAATGCCGGCGGGTTTGAGTATCACGGTCCTAAAGGGTATATTAGATTCTCTCCTGCATGGAACGCGGCCGATTTTAAAACTCCTTTTACCGCTGCAAAAGGCTGGGGAACTTATGCACAGAAAAAGACAGGAGCGAAACAGCTGCATACGATCAGTTTAAAGTATGGTGAATTGCAGTTAAAGGACCTGGCTTTCACCAAAATAGGCGAAGGACGCATAAAGTCGGTTTCTGTCATGCTGGGCGCTCAGAATATTCCTGTAAATTTCAAACAGAACGGAGCCGAACTGACCATCAGCAGCGACAAGAAAATGAATGTTAAAATGAATGAAAGCTTAAAAATCACTTTTTCCTAAATCAATTATATGAGAGCATCAGTGAATACCTTAAGAAAACTTGTTGGGATGGTCGTTTTAGCCAGCTCAGTAGCCTTTTCAGGTTGTGAGGCACCTGTCAGCAATGCCAACGATGTTGCGGTAGAAAAAGCTCAGGACTGGAAAAAACAATTGCATTCCAAACTTCCACTGTTAGGACATCGGAACTGGATTCTGGTTGTTGACAAGGCTTTTCCGGAACAGAATGCCCCGGGAATGGAATACATCTATGCGAATGAAGATCTATTGCCGGTATTGAAGGAGGTGCTCACACAAGTGAACTCTTCTGCCCATGTTAAACCGATTATTTATCAGGATCAGGAATTGAACTTCATCACTGAAGATCAGGCAAAAGGGGTCAGGAACTTCGTGTCCGATGCACGTGGGATATTGGGAACTCAAAAGGTAGAAACGATGCTTCATGATGAGGTATTCAGGAAACTCGACGCTGAATCTAAGTTGTTTAAGGTGCTGGTGATTAAAACAAATGAAGTCATTCCCTATACTTCGGTGTTTTTACAACTGGATTGTGGGTATTGGAATGGGGATAAGGAGAAGCAACTGCGGGATGCCATGAAGAGCGCTAAATAAGGGGGTAGTTGAATAGAAAAACAGGTTCGTATCATTGATACGAACCTGTTTTGTTAACAATTCTTATTTCCAGCCGCCACCTAAGGCTTTGTAAATAGAAATCTGGTTCAGCACCTGCTGTTTCTTCGCCTGAACCTCATTAAGTTCCGCATCCAAAACATTCCTTTGCGTGGTAATGATATCCAGATAGGTTACCCTTCCAGCTAAAAACAAGGCGTTTGCTGCTTTAACGGAAGCATTCAGCGCTTTCACTTCCTCAGAGATGTAACCTCTTTTCGCCTTAATGAAGGCTTGAGATTTTACCGCGTCCTGAACCTCATTGTAAGCCTTCAGAACGATCTTCTCATAATTTTGAAATGCTATCCCGTAACTTGCTTTATAACTCTCGTATTCTGCGCGTATGCGGTGCTGGTTGAAAATAGGAGCAGTTAAGCCACCTATCAATCCATAAGCCAATGCCGTTTGCGGTTGTAGCAATTTACTCAGGTCAAAAGATTGCAAGCCAATATGCGGCGCTAACACAATTGCAGGTAAGAATGCTGCACTTGCGGCCTTCGTTTCTTTCTGCGAAGCGATCAATTCCAGTCCGGCTTGTCTAATGTCCGGCCTCAAAGCAATCATCTGTAAAGGTGTGCCTTCTGCTAAAGTACTGGTAGAAGTGAATTCTTCTAATCCATTCTCCTTTAATGTAATAGTAGATTCAAATCTACCAGTAAGGAAGTTCAGGTGGTGCTGCATCAGACTAACCTGTTGTAATACTTCCTGCTCTTTAGCTTTGGAATTGGCAAGCACCGCTTTGAATTGCTGTACGCCTAATTCGGTAGCCACACCCGCTTCTTTTTGCACCTGAATCAACTTTAATCCATTCTGTTGAAGCTGGATGTTTCTGCTTAAAATCTTAAGCTCCTCATCCAGGGTCAGCAATTCGAAATAGGCTGCGGATACATTACTGATCAACTCTGTCTGCACCAGTTTCTGTCCCTCATAGGAAGCCATGAACTTGTTCAATGCGGCCTGCTTTTTGTTTTTCAGCTTTCCCCATAAATCCAGTTCCCATGAAGTCCTGATCCCCACAAAATAGTCGGGAAGCGGGTTGGGAACCTGCTCACCTGGTTTCAGATTGGGAGAGAAATTGGTGTCGTAATTACCAATTCCATCAGCGGTATAGAAACCGTATCTCCTTAGTCCTCCTTCAATTGCAAGGTCTATATTAGGTAAAGCTGCACCTTTTCGCATTCTTAAGTTTGCCTTCGCGATCTCAATATGATGCAAAGTTTGCTTCATATCTGTATTGTTGGCAAGGGCAGTTTCAATTAGTGCAATCAACTGCTCATCCTTAAAGAATTCCTTCCAGGTAGTATTGGCTACAGTGTTCGTATCCGTACTTTTCTGGAAGCTTTCCGGCAGACTACGGTGCTCATAAACAGGAATATCTTTCTTCATGGAGCAGCTGCTGATCAACATCACCGAGGTAATCGCTACAATAACCTTAGCGCTAGCAGTTACTTTCTTCTTCATCAATGATGAGAAGAGCACATAGAGACCTGGAATCACGATTACGCCGACCACCGTACCAATGATCATCCCGCCTACAGCGGCTGTTCCGATAGAGCGATTTCCAAGGGCACCGGCACCAGTAGCCAGCATTAAAGGAACCAATCCTGCTGCAAAAGCAAAAGAGGTCATCAAGATCGGACGCAAACGGGCAACAGAACCCTCAATTGCAGCATCTAAGAAACTCATACCTTGTTCTTGTTTAATAATAGCGTACTCTACGATCAGAATCGCGTTTTTCCCGAGTAAACCGATGAGCATAACCAATGCGACCTGCGCATAAATATTGTTTTCCAGTCCAAACATCCATAAGAACAGGAAGGCCCCGAAAATACCTGCCGGTAAAGACAACAATACTGGCAATGGTAAAAGGAAGCTTTCATACTGGGCAGCAAGGATCAGGTATACAAACAGTAAACATAATGCAAAGATGTATAAAGCCTGATTTCCGGAAAGAATCTGCTCACGCGTCATACCAGACCATTCAATTTCATAACCTGCCGGAAGCTTTTTCGCTACGGCTTCTACTGCATCAATCGCCTGTCCGCTACTGAAACCTGCGGTGGCATCCCCATTCAGCATCGCCGAAGAGAACATATTGTAACGGGTGATCTGCTCCGGACCATAAACGCGCTCCATATTGATGAATGTAGAGAATGGCATCATTTCTCCCTGATCATTCTTGATGAAAAGGTTCAATACATCTTCCGGTTTTTCGCGGTAATTAGGGCCTGCCTGCACCATCACCTTGTACATTTGTCCGTATCGGATGAAGTTGGTGGCATAATAACTACCCATTAAAGTCTGCAAAGTGTTCATCGCATTCTCCACGCTAATGCCTTTTTTCGCTGCCAGATCATGATCTACTTTGATCAGATATTGCGGGAAGCTCACGTCGAAAGTGGTAAACACATTACCAATTTCAGGAGTGGCCTTTAGATCCTCAATAAACTTCTTCATCACTTCGGAAGTCCGGTTCAGGTCGTCAGCACCGGTTTTATCTAAAAGGCGCAATTCAAAACCTGAAGAGTTACCGAAACCAGGCACGGTAGGCGGAGGGAAGAACTCAATATCCGCATCCATGATGTGTGAAGTAGCCTTTTTAAGCTTTTCGATCATGTCGGTTACCGATTCTTCTCTGTCTTTCCAGGCCACGAGATTGATCATGCCCATCCCGTAAGACGCACCGGAAACCTCGTTTACTAAACTGTAACCGGCAAGGGTAGAAACCGTTTCTACCGCCTGCATCTTTCTGCTGATGGCATCAATTTCATTCAATACGCTTTCGGTTCTGTCAACTGTAGCTCCGGGAGGCGTGGTTACGTTCACGTAAATCATCCCCTGATCTTCAGTCGGGATAAAACCGGAAGGCAAAATACTGCTCATGCCCCAGGTGGCGATAAAGAAAGCGATCAACAGTCCGAATGTCAGAATTCTTCTTCCTGCAATTCTGGTCAGTAATCCTTTATAACCGCCCGCCATTCTGTTGTAAACCCTGTTAAAGCCAGCAAAAAATCTGGACATCCAGCCTTTGGCCTCAGGTTTATCATGCGGAGAACGAAGAATGATGGCACATAGCGCCGGTGTTAAGGTCAAGGCATTGATTCCGGAAATGATAATCGCCGAAGCCAGTGTTAAGGAGAACTGGCGATAGAAAATACCTACGGGACCAGAAAGGAAAGCTACCGGAATAAACACGGCCGACATCACCAGGGTGATTGCCACAACCGGCTTACCAACTTCTTTCATCGCAGCGATGGTTGCTTCCATGGGTTGAAGGTGTTCTTCCTCCATTTTAGAGTAGACTGCCTCCACCACTACAATGGCATTATCGACCACAATACCTATCGCAAGCACGAGTGCAAACAAGGTCAGTAAGTTGATGGAGAAGCCCAGCATCTGCATAAAAAACAAGGCGCCAATTAAACAAACCGGTACGGCAAGCGCCGGAATTAAGGTAGAACGGAAGTCCTGTAAGAAGATAAATACCACAATAAATACGAGAATAAAGGCTTCAAGTAAAGTGATCAATACGCTTGAAATTGAGGCATCAAGGAATCTGGATACATCATAGCCCATGGTGTATTTCATTCCCGGAGGGAAAGAGTTCCCCTGTAAGGCGGCCATGCGGTCTTTTACGTTTTTAATAACTTCCTGTGCGTTAGAGCCGGGCAGCTGTTTCAGCATGATAGAGGCTGAAGGCCTGCCATCAGTTTTAGACACCATCTCATAATCTAAGGAACCAAATTCTACATCTGCAACGTCTTTGATCCGGATAATAGAACCATCTGCATTGGCGCGGATTGGAATGTTTTTATACTCCTCAGCGTCCGAAAACTTGCCCGGATAGCGCAATACATATTGCTGCATATTGATCGATTTGTCAGAACCGATACCCGTTTGTCCGGGTGCAGCTTCCACATTTTGCCTTCTTAGAGCGGCAATGACATCATCGGAAGAGATGTTGTAGGCAGCCAGGCGGTCTGGTTTTAGCCATACACGCATCGCATAATCCCTTAAGCCCATGATCTGCGCAAAACCAACACCTTCAATACGTTTCAATTCTTTTAGGATATTGATATCGGTAAAGTTGTAGATAAAACGCTCATCTGCTGTTTTATCGTCACTATAAATGTTCAGATACATCAGCATACTGTTCACTTCTTTTTCGGTTGTAACCCCGGCTTTGATTACTTCTTCAGGTAATTCGTCGAGCACAGTGGTTACCCTGTTCTGCACGTTAACCGCTGCAATGTCAGGATCTGTGCCTACTTTAAAGAAAACCTGGATCAGGGTAGTTCCGTTATTGGTGGATACGGAACTCATGTAAGTCATGCCTGCAACACCATTAATGGTCCTTTCCAGAGGAATAGCCACGGCATTTGTACTCACTTCGGCATTTGCACCGGTATAATTTGCCGTTACCACGACGGATGGCGGAACGATGTCCGGGAATTGGGTAACCGGCAAGGTAAATAGCGCCAGTAAACCCAGGAGGGTGATAAAAAGGGAAATAACCAGTGATAATACCGGTCGTTTTATAAATTGTTCAAACATGATAGTTTTTGATTTATGCGCAGGATTTAGTTTTTGGCGATAGGGTTAGTTTTGGCCTCCATAGGCTTAACGGTTAGGCCGTCGCGTAGACTTTGCGTGCCTTCAAAAACGATCTTATCAGATTTCTTTAATCCGGAGTTGACCATGTAATAGTGTCCGATACGTTGTCCGGCATGGAAAGGAGTCATTTTGATGGTGTTATTTTCATTTAACACATACACATAAGTTCTGTCCTGGATTTCAAATACAGATTTCTGGTGCACCGCTAAAATCTCTCCTGTTTCCACAGGAACGCTGATTTTACCGGAAGCACCATGTTTTAGCAGTCCTTCTGCATTAGGGAAATTCGCTTTTAATGATAAAGAACCTGTCTGACTCGCGAATTCACTTTCGGCAAATCTGGCTGTCCCTTCAAATGGATAGACGGTTCCATTGGCCAGCGTAAGTTTAACCTGTTTTTTGAAGTTGTTTTTAGAATAAGCGGAGTCGCTGGCAATGTTCAGGTATTCCTTTTCCGAGATTGAAAAATACACGTTTACCGCGCTTAAATCAGATACGGTGGTTAGGAGGGAACCTTCCGCCAATAAACTACCTGCTTTCAGTGGCATCCTGTCGATACGTCCGGTAAAAGGCGATTTGATCAGGGTGTGTGAAAGTCTTGATTTCGCATAGCGTAACACAGATCTGGCTTCGGCAACACGGGATTCAGCGGCTTTCAGCTTTGCTGCGCCTAAATCAAGTTCCGTTTTGGAAACGATATTGCTTTGTACCAATACCCTGGTTCTTTCCTGTTCCAGATCTACGGTTTTCGCATCTGCGATGGCATTGTTTAATACGGCCTCAGCCTTGCTCAGGTCGGCTTTGTACTCTTCGTCGTTGATTTTAAAGAGGACTTGTCCGGCTTTAACCGCTGAACCTTCTTCTACATAGATTTTCTCTAAGAATCCTGACAATCTGGATCTTACTTCTACGTTTTTCACCGCCTGTATATCGGCAATGTATTCTTTGAAAATGATGGTGTCTAATACGCTGACTGTAGCGATAGGCACTGTTTTGGCCTGGTCTGTAGTGTTCTCCTTACTTTGAGAAGAGGTACAGCCGACTATTGTAACGGCAGCTAAAATTGGGAAATAAGCTAAATACTTAACTTTCATAATCATAATGAATTTTAGGGACGCGTCAATGCGTCCCGTGATATGGAATGTTTAAAAAGGGAAATGCGCGAAAATGAGTGTTTGTAAGGCCGTTAAGGGCTTAAAACAATTGCCGGAAAGGGCAATAAAGCATTGCTAAACTGCTGGAATCAGACAAAAGCATGGAAAGGCCCGGACATTGCGTCGGACAGCCACCTATACATCTGGTTTTCAGCCTCAGAAATACTAAAAGATAAAATGAATGCCTAGAATGGCTTCAACCTAAAAAGGTGGGTGTAATAACTTGGTAAGCAAGTGCTTTTCGTTTTGTAAAACGGGTGGATGGTAGTGATTACTTTTCCAATCTGCTTAAAGATAAAGACAGAAAAAAGAATCAGAATAGCCGGTAGGATGTAAATCGCCGTTTGGAAAAGTCGGTAGTTTTCATTGGGAATCTCAATGCCGTCTTCATAATTGTGCATTGGAATATCCAGCAGGTCATCGAGTACAATTTCAAGCAAAGAATCGCCGGCAAACGAATATTGCTTAACAGAAGCGTCTCCTGCTTCATAAGCAATAATGTTCAGGTACGCGAACAGCGATAAAAAATGAAACAACTTGATAAACATACGGTGCCAAATATAGAATATTAGCCAGTTGCTTTCTTTGAAGAAAATTGTCTTTACATTTTTATGATAAACCCTCATTCCAGGCTTCCGGCGCAAGAATGAGGGCTAGCGTTTATAACCTGATCTTTTCCCCTTTAACAGGGGAGTAGTCCGTTTTAGGGGTTCCATTTACAGTTAACTTCTCAAAATAACATTTGATACCCGTTGCCTGATTAAAATCTTCGGTATCCTGAAGGTGAAAGTGTAAATGGGCTTCTGATGAGTTTCCGGAGTTTCCACAAAGCCCCAGAAGCTGACCGGTTTTAATTTTCTCACCAGCTTTAACTTTCACGGATCCTTGTTTGAAATGAGCAAATAGGATATACTCGTTAGCCGGGGTTTTTAAAAGCACAGAGTTGCCGAGGGTATGCATGGTATTCATCTTCCCCGGTACATTATCCTTCACACCATCAACAGCGAAAACCACTTCTGCATCGCATGGCGATGTTAAAGACTGGCCGAAGGCATAATAATCTTCATTGCTTTTCCCGTCTGTTTTATAGCTTTTGCCACTAGCATCCTGAATTACGATATCAAAGGCGTTCTTTTGCATTTTTGACACCACATGATAGTTTTGTGCTTCCGTATCACCACCCCAGAATACTGCCCATTCCCCCTTAAAAGGCAATTGCATTTTAGTAAGGTTTCTTTTTGAAGGACCCTCTTCAACATCAGGCCTGGCAAATACACCTGTGATTTGTTGATTTTGATCTACAGCCAGGCCAAGTTGTAGCGATTGGTTCTTAAAACTGGTTTTATAAATCCCAAAGCCCGATTGGTACTTCTTAAAGCTAGTTTGTTCGATTTTACCGTAATTGGTATAAAGTTGATTCAGGAATCCCCTTGTTTTTTCTAAAGGTAATGCCGTTTTGGTGGCAGTACTAAACATATTAAAAATACTGTCTGGCTGTTTTTCATTATAGTAATGATGGAATTTGTTCATTACATATTTACTTGCCGGACTTTCGGCTTGAGAAAAGACGGTTCCTATGGCTAAGGTGTTGATGAGCAGGCTGAGGAGCATTAATTTTTTCATAATCTAAGATGGCTACTATTACCGGGTTTTCCAAACAAAACAAAGGGAGCCAACCATCAGGCACAAAAAAGCGGCTCTCCTAAAAGGGGAGCCGCTGAATGTTTATAGCGCTAAACGGAATCTCAATGAACTGTTTTTTACACCAGCTCGAAGTAATTGCTTTTCCAGAGGATACCGTTTTTACTTTCCATTTTTTTCAGGAAACCCTGATCATACAGCTCCTCCAGTTTCACAGCTGCTGCTTCCATAGAAATATCACTCAAATAAGCGAATTCCTTATCGGCCATGGTCGGGAAATGACCAAACAGGTTTTTAGGATCGGTATCTATCTCCGCCTTTTTCGCATGCGGCAGACGCTGCAAAATGATGTCTACAAAATGGTCATAGGTCTGGTGGCCTTTAATTGTCACATGGTCATTTGAGGGGTCTGAAAAGATCAAGGTAGGAAAACTAGTCACCCCATGCGTTTTGCCGGTATTCAGGTCTTCTTTAAACAATTCTTTTGCCCGACCTTCATAATCCCTTAAAAGTCTGGCAGAATCCAGGCCTACTTCTAACGCTGCTTTTTCCAGAAACTCCCATTTGATGATATTTTTCTTTTCTACAAAAACCATCTCATTGATCCGTCTTAAGAAAAGGGGAGCAAGGTCATTGTCCTGCATCTGTGCGGCTTTAAATGCAATGGAAGGCGGATAAGAAGAATTCATAGGGTCTTCAATCCATAAATCACCATCGATAGGCATTTCATGAATGGCACAAACCTCATCCCAATGCTTTGCCACTTCAGTCGGACCGTTCACTTTTCCTTTAGGATATTCTCCCCAGGAAGGAAGCATTCCGCCCATACAGTATTTAATATTCAGGTAACTGCCATATTCCAGCTTAAGTTTCCTCAATAAAGGTTGTATAGTCCAGCAGGTAGAACAAATCGGGTCGGTAAAGTACAACACCTCAATTTGCAGATTAGCACTTACCTCATCCAGTTGTTCCTTATTCGCGATCAATGGAACCGGAATATCATCATCATTCTGATCCGTAGGATTCAGGAAGACATGTTTTAATTCTCTGCCCAACTGGATATGCTTTTCTATTTGCGGCGCTCTTGTCGCATAGTATTGCTCAAAAGCATCCTCATGATTTTCATGTTGCAACAATTCGTCTACCAGTGTTCTGGCATCCACAATGGCATTGGTTGTACCGGCACTGGTAAATGGCAGGGAAAGATGTGCTGCATCACCGATTAAAACCACGTTTTGGTGGTGAAAAGTGGGTAGCAGGTCAAAATCACGCGTATTCCAGATGTAACTGCTGGTAAAATCATTGGTTGACAACAGCTCAGAAACCTCTGCCGGGAAATCTTTTAGCAGTTCCGTACAAAATGTCTTAATTCCCTCCGGACTATCATCCTCAACTTTGTTGGCATTCGCATCAAACTGTACAAACCATACAAATTCGTTTTTATCCGTTGGAATCATGCCAAAAGCTAAGCCTTTGGTGTTGTCCTGGAACTTTGTGAAGTTTTCGCCATGTGTTTTTCCAAGCTTTTCATTGTAAGAAACACCTACAACTTCTTTCACCGCTACCGGGGTAAAAGTAACGTCGCCAATGATCTGCTGTCTTACTTTGGAATTTCCGCCATCCGCGCCCACAAAAATGTCGCCATATTCCAGGTCCCCATTCTTAAAGGCAGCAGCAACAACTTTGTCATTTTCGTAAATGAAATGTGAGAATTCACGGCCTTCAATAAGGAGGTCCTTTGGGATGGAGCGCTTTAGAAAGCGGATCAGGTCGCCACGCTTGATACATTTCCAGGAATCAAGGTGTAAATGCTTGATTTCCTTTCCTGAAGGTCTTTTTAAGATGAAATCATCAACTGTTTTACCCGGAACTGCGGTATTGTCGTCCGGACTAAGTTCTTTCAGTTTACTGAGTCCATCGCTGTGCATTAAAAAAGCGTGACCTCTTTCCGGCATGTTTACCAGCCTTTCATTGATTACAGATTCTATATTTTGTTTTCGCAAAAATATACCAAGGGTGAGTCCGGCGATGCCTCCTCCAATTATGACAACTTTCATAGTGATTTTATGGTGTTCCTGATACGGGAGAGCGCATCTGTGAGTATTCCTTCTGAGGTCGCAAAGCTGAGGCGGATATAGCCTTCAGCACCTTCCCCAAACCATTGTTTTAAACCTGGTACCACGGCAACTTTTGCCTCATTAAAGAGTAAATCCCGAACGTCTGAACTGGATTTATGAGTTCCGGTGATGTCAACAAAAGCCACGTAACAGCCTTCCGGTGCAATGCAGTGGAAGCCATCTACGCTGTTGAGTTCTTTGACAACTAATTCCCGCATCTGGTGCAGGTGTGTTTTGAACGCGTCAAGATAATAGGCGGATTCGTCTAATGCCGCTGTTGCTGCAAGTTGCGACAATACATTGGCGCCATTGATAGTAGAACCGTGTAGCGAGGCTTCAAATAACCGGCTGTAGTGCGCTGAATTAGAAGCCATCACTGTGCCGATTCTTAAACCTGCCAGTCCATAAGATTTGCTGAATCCCGTAATCGTGATGGTTCTGTCGCGAATCTCTTCATTCAGGGAGGCGATACTGGTGAAAACATGAGGCGCATAAATGATATCGCTCCAGATCTCATCCGATAAGATGATCAGGTCATGTCTACAGGCGATTTCTCCAAAACGAAGTAGCTCTTCTTTACTGAAAACTTTTCCTGTTGGATTTAAAGGATTGCAGATGCAGATCATTTTAGTGTTCTTGCTGATCAGCTTTTCCAGTCTGTCAAAATCCACAGCTGCATCACCCGGAGGGATAGAAAAAGGAATGGCAGTAGCACCTACAGCTTCTATGGAGTACCTGAAAAGAAAGTCTACCGGATCAAAGATAATCGCTTCATCCTGTGGTGTTAAAAACGCTTTACAGGTTAACCAGATGCCAAACGCGGCACTGTCTACCGGAAAAAGAAGGGCAGGGTCTGCCGGAATATTTCGTTTTTCCTGAAAGAAACCAGCCATGCTTTTTTTGAACTGTGGCAAGCCTTCCGGCGGACCATAGCACAGGTAGCGGTCTTTTGTAAAACGGATAATTGCTTCTGAGATTTCCGGGGCACAGGGGAAATCCGGATCGGCTGCTGTTAAAGGAATGACACCGTCTGGAACGGTTGCCCACCTTAAATTGTAAGCCCTTTTTTTTAGAACATCAAGGTTAACTGTTGGAGAGGAGAACATGTTATGGTGATTAATTGAATGCGTAGGAAGGAATTAAGATAGATCTCCCATAATCTGGATAAATCTTTCTTTGTTCAATGGCTTAATGATAAAATCAGATACCACACTGAAATTTCTGGATCTTTCAATGTCATGAGGAGAAATGGAAGAAGAAACGATATACAAAATGATCCGTTTTCTTATCCCTGGTTCAACAACCGTATATTCTTCTAAAAACTCCCAGCCATCCATAACAGGCATGCTGAGGTCCAGGAATATCACGTCAGGTAATACTTCTTCGTTGTTTTGGTTGGCTATCAGGAAATTAAGTGCTTGCAGACCATCATTAAATTCATCGATGTGTGTCGATATATTTGCCTGCTTAATCATTCTTTTTGTCAGGAAAACAAAAGTGCTATCGTCATCTATGAGCGCTATTTTTTTTAACGAATTCATGCTTTTTGATTTGTAAATTCAATAAAAAAGGTAGAGCCAACATCAATCTTACTTTCTACCCATATTTTGCCTTTCATGGCTTCTACCTGGGTTTTGGTCATGTACAGGCCAAATCCTTTTGAATTTGGGTGGTGGTGAAATACCTTTCCAATCTTGAAACAGTTGTCTTTATGTTTGTCCATGTCAATACCAAGTCCGTTGTCCGTAAAAGACAACAATATTTTTCCATCCATCTTTTTACTGACCAGCTTAATGACAAGTTTCCTTTTTGGACTCTGGTATTTCAGGCAGTTACTGAACAGGTTATGGAAAATGCTGTACAAGTATTTAGCCGGAAAATAAACCGATGGAGCATCCTCAAAATCGGTTTCTATAATCGCTTCGGATTTATTAATCTCAGATTGTAGCCCTTCAAAAGTTCTGCGGATACAGTCTGTTAAGAGAATGTTTTCCGATTTGATTTCCAGGTCTTGTTTAATTTGTATGGATTCTACCAGCTCATTAAACGTAGTGTGGAGGTTTTCAATAACTGGTTTCAGTTTAGAAATCAGGGTTTTCTGTTCTTCAGGATTGTTGGTGTCTTCAATAAACTCTACGAGCATCGACATATTCACCAATGGAGCCCTTAGGTTATGAGATACGATATTACAAAAATCAATGAGCTGTGTGTTTTGTGAAGACAATTGTTGGACCAGTGCCGCCTGTTTTTCTTCCATCACTTTCCGGTCTGTAATGTCAATACCGAAGCCGATTACCATAGAAAGTTCCCCATTTTCATCGTGTACAGGATACATGCGGCGTAAATGGGTAATGGTATTGCCCTCAGGTCCCTTCAGACTATCTTCCCAACGGATTTGCGTGCCGCTCTCTTTTGCTTCCAGAAATTGTGCCCTTCGTAAATCTGCGGTAACCGTATCCCTGTTGCGGTAGGCCGCATACTCATAATCGTCTTTACCAATAATAAAGTCACGGTATTCTTTAACACTGATTGCCCCTGGATTTACAAACAGGTATTTATGATTGGCATCAAAAACGGCAATATCTGTAGGCAGTTTGTTTAATATGTTTTCATAAAACTTTTGTTGTTTATCCAGCTCCTGAGAAATTTGATTCCGATTGGTGATGTCACTCACAAAACAGATGAAAAAATGCTTTCCCTGGATTGTTGCCGGAGAAATGCTCAGTGCGATATCAAAAGTGGTCTGGTCTTTTCGAATGGCAGAAATTTCCACGGTGGTATTCGGGTGGTTTTCTGCGGAATTATACTTAAAGTTCTCCAATAGCTGAAGGTAGTGTCCCTGATACTCCGGTGGAAGGGCTACTTCATGGAAATAATGCCCGGTAACCTCTGCCTTTTGCCAGCCAAAGATGTTTTCAGCCTTTGGATTCCATTGGGAGATGATCCCGTTATCGTCCACCACAATCACTGCATCTATGGCATTGTGAAAAATAGTGTCGATTTCCTGGGCAGGAGTAACTATGTTATTGGCCAGCTCTTTAAGCTCCAGGTTGTCCAGTTCAACCCTGATAATTTCAAAAGCTTGCTGAGCCAGTAATATCAGCCCATTGAGCTGTTTGCTGTTAAGCTCCCGCGGACTTTTATCCATGATACACAGATAAGCCACAGCATAGTTTTCGGGATTCAGGATCGGGATACCGGCATAAAAACGGATGCCTGATTTTAACAACTGATGATTAGAAAAACGGTCATCAAGAGTAACATCAGGTATGACTAAAGGCAAGTTGTCAGGAAAGGGAAGTGTCCGGGAGTCTTTAAGGTCAGCAATGGTAGTGCTGGTCTTTATTAAATTGCCGTTTTCGTCTTCAATTGCGATGAAAGCTATCGGGACCTCACATAGGAGTTCAGCCAATGATATTATGACACTAAAGTTCATTTTGTTTTCCTCATCAAACAAGTGCTGTAGATGAGTGAAGCGCAATTTTTCAATCCCCGGGTAGGAGCCTAATCTCATATTTTGTTTTAAAATTAGAATGGCATTAAGATTAAATTTATAAATAATTAATTGAAATCTTTCGCTAGACTTCTAAGTGTGTAATATTAATTAAAATTATTGATTTGACTCTAATTAACGTAATTTTTTTGAAGTCTAATTTTCTTCATGATTTGTTCGCGCAGATTGGAATACATTTCTTTAGGGAAACCGGCTGTATCCGGAATTAGTTCGATTGCCTGATTGATCTCCGAGAGGGCTTTAGGGAATGCAGCCAGCGCCAGTTGACATTCAGCGATATGGTAATGAAGCTCCGCCAGGAAAGCTTTAGAAACTTGTCCGGCATCACTATTCCCTGGCTTTGTAGTCTGATTTTTTCCATCCGTAGAAAACCGGGGATTAGCATTGATTGCTTTTAAGAAGCTGTCCTTGCTTTGTAATGCAAGTTGATAACACAAGAGTGCCTGATCTGGCTTTTGTAAAGCCAGGTAAGCGTTTCCTTTAAAGTTTAAAGTTAAGGGATTGCCCGGGAACTTTTTCAAGCCCAGGTCATACATTGCTATCGCTTTCTGGTATTGTTTCTGATTATAGAAGGCAATGCCTCTCTGATAATAATAGCTTGGTTTTTCAGGATTACAAATGTCCTGAACCGCGGTTTCCAGCTGATCCGTTAGTAAAGTATCTTTAGTTTTCTGCTGAGCGCTTAGCTTTTTTGCCATTTCGTAATCCAGACAAGCACTATCCAGGTTTTCCATTTTAAAATGAAGCGTTGCCCGATGTAAGTAAGGTTTTAAATCGTTTGGTACCAGGGCAATGGTTTTGTTTAAATCAGCAAGTTCCAATGGGAAATTCCCCTGACTGGAATGGAACAATGCCCTTTGCTGGTAAACAGCTCCATTATCTGGCTCCAGGCTAACCGCCAGGTTGTAATCTGCCAACGCAGCGGTTTTATCCCCCTGATATTCTTTTAGTCTGGCCCTCCAAAGTACAATAAGCCCATCTTTTGGAGCTGCAAGAACACCAAGGTTAAAGTTTTCCAGTGCCTTGTTAAAATCATTGCGCATCGCATAAATCCTTCCGATGTTCATATAGCATTTGCTGCATGTAGGGTTAACCGCCAATGCTTGTGTATAATACTGTTCAGCAACATCCAGGTTTTTATCCTCAATATGGTAAAAGCCCAGCATCCTCAGCAGGAGCTCTTCATTAGGTTTTGCCTTTAATTCCTGTTCCAGATAGGGGATGATTTTTGCCTGCTGTCCGATGTTACTTAATGAATCGATCACCTGCTCATAGCTGCTGGATTGTCCAAATGAAATGCCGGATATTAAGAGGAATGTGCAGCTGATCAGGGTTCTTCGTAACATAGTGGGGAGATAAAGACTATGATTGTTTAGGTAATGAGTTTATTTATTTCGGTAATCCTGTTCTAATATCTTAATTTAAAATAGAATATCGGTATAGAATTCCTGCTCATTATTCAGGCCAATTTTAATGAAATTGCGAAATAAACTTAAACTGAATGTTTCAGATTTCCAGAAAGATACTACTTAAATCTGGGAAATGGGCTTTAATGGCGTGGTTTTTGAAAGAACGGGCTGAAATGGGCAAATTAAGCCTGTTACCAATTCAAACCCTTAATCTTCTTGTTATAAAATGTGGAAGATTAATTAAAACTTAATATGGAATTTTATAGAAATCAAAAGAAATCAAACCAACTTGTTCTAATCTATGTAGGACTGATCGTGATGTTAGCGGCTGTTCTATTATACAGTACCGGGATCATCGCAGAGAGGTATTTACCTAAAGCGGCAGTGATATCAGGAATTGGTCTTATCGTTCTTGTCTTCTGTCTTATTAAATCTTTAATTGCAGCAAAAGATACGTCGCCGATGATCGCACTTAAACCTGAGGGCATTACCTCAAGGGTAACACCGGTAAGTAAAGCAGCCGGACTGATCAGCTGGAAAGATATCCAGGAAATGAGCCTTACTGAAATGGGCGCAGATGTATTAGTTACGCTTCACCTTAACAATGTTGACCACTACAAGGGAATCATCAGTAAGAAACTATCAAAAATGGCTGTTAGCGGTGGACTGGATGAAAACGGACATTATATGGTTTACCTAACCGCTTCTCATATTGATTGCAACGCCGAAGAATTATTGGCTAAGATCAACGCTTACGGTCCGAAAAATAAATAAGAATATTAATTTTAAATCATTCAAATGCTAATATATAGAGGATGGGGCTTTCTTGCCCTGTTGATCCCGGTGATCGCGATGCTGATTGCAATTTCTCTTTTTGGAGTAAAAGGAAATATAAGCTATGACCTATTCCTGTATAGTCTTTTGGCGGCTGCGCCGGTTACGTTTCTGCTGGGAATCTGGCTAAACAAGAAAAGTCTGCACGATCTGTATTTCATCCGTCTGCAATACTGGGGACTGGCCTGGGGAGTAGTTGCCATCGGATTGATTGCACTTAAGTACTTAAAGCCCTAGTGTTTTAAAGCGAGCCTGTTTGTATTGCAACACAGCGTTTTTACTTACGAAAAAACCGGATTCCTTATGCAGGAATCCGGTTTTTTTATAGCGATCAGGCTCAACGTGGTCAGCCGAAGCGCTGCCTGGAGAATTATTATTTCTGATCAAGTACGCTCAATAGTTTTTCTAAATCCGCTACTGTATTGTAAAAATGGAAGGACAGCCTCAATCCATCGCCACGGGGAGTAACAATGATATTGGCCTCCTGGAGTCTCTTATTGAGCTCAGTACTGGTCGGTATATTGAAAATCGTAGCATGTTCCCCGCGTGCTACAACTGCGCTGGAGAGTAAGCCACGTGCTGTTAATGCTTTCCTGGCCATTTCGCCTATAGATTGCAGTCTATTGGAAATAAAATCTGTGCCTAAGGATTCAAACAATAAAATGGACTGCTTTAGCGTACCAAAATTTAAGGTATCCAGATGCCCTGGCTCAAAGCAGAGCGATAATAAACTCCGGTCCTTTAAAAAAGGTTCTGTAGGCAAGGGGTAATTGATTCGTTTCTGATATAAATGCTGATTTACCTGATCTTTTAAGAGCACAAATCCGTTCCCATAGCCGGCAAGCATCCATTTGTAGCCGCTGCTGATGAGTACATCAAATCCTGATGTCCCGAAGTTAAAAGCGTTAGTCCCACAAAACTGAGTGCCATCACCAACGATCAGCAGCTCCGGATAGTTTTCTTTTAGTTTTTTGATAAAACTAAGGTCTATCTTGATACCACTGGCATATTGAACCAAACTCAATGCCAGCACTGATGGTTTAAAAGTCTCTATTTTGGCCAGTATATTTTGTTCAAGGTGTTCGTTTGCCAGGGCATAATCACAGCTAAATCCTCTGCTTTCTACCGGGTAATTTATGGAAGGATAATCGCTGGTCACCAGTAGAAATTTATGGTCAGCTGATAATCCATCTAAAAAGATGTTAAAACCAATGGATAAATTCTGTACCAGAAAGGTGTTTTCTGCTTTGCTATGAAAGAATCTGGCAACGTGTTCCCTGACATCCTGTAAAAACTCCCGCTGTTGTAAGCGGAAGTTACTTCCTTGTAGGTAAAACTCTTCATCATGCGACTTTCTCCATTCCATAATGGAGCTCGACATTATGCCTGAACTTGCTGTATTCAGATAGGTGCAATTCGCTAGTACGGGAAACTGTGCAGTAAAACTCATGTCGCTAATATACAGATTAGCCCAAATTCCAGGTATTATCCATCCGATAATCCATTAAAATAATAACTTAATCCATTTATTGATTAGTTTATGCCGCTAACTTTGCTTGTTAACCACAAAGAAGATATTAAAACCAACAACCTGAGATCATACCACTATGTATAAAACCAATATTTTTAAAACCAGCTTCCTTGTTTTAAATATCTGTGTTGGCTTAACCGTCAATGCTCAGCAAGCTAAACTGCCCGAACAAGCTTATAATTTAGTACTTAAAGCACCTGTCAACACCTGGGACGAAGCACTGCCGTTAGGAAACGGCCTCATGGGCGGTTTGCTATGGGGCGAAAAAAACACCATCAGACTATCTTTAGATAGAGGCGATTTATGGGATGAGCGTACCCACGGAGAAAAGGAATGGTGGAAAAAATACACCTATCAAAAAGGAGCAGACCTGATTGCTAAAAAAGAATATGATAAGGTTAACAACTGGTGGGATGAAGCCTATAATGGCGTAAGTCCGACCAAACTACCGGCCGGCCGGATTGAACTTAAATTCCCGGACGGAGAAGTAGTAAAGGAATTTGAATTGATGGAAGCCACCGCAGAAGGAATCACAAGATTCAATTCAGGAGCAACTATGAATGCTTTCTACAGTGCGAGTGCTCCGGTTGCCTTGTTATCTATAAAAGGAATATCGCCGGATGCAGTACAGTTGTTCAGTCCGATGGACGTGTACCGTAAAACCATAAAAGGGGACGGCGGACCAAGTAGCGGGGGATCTGTCAGTAAACTCGGTTACCCGGAAGCGATCAAAGGGAAATCGGCCAATGCCGAATGGTATATCCAGGAAGCTGCCGACGGACTTAAATATTGCGTCTATATCGAAACTAAGAAAACGGCTAAGGAAAGCCTCATCGCATTAACGATTACCTCAACCGTAGATGGCAAAGATCCTTTAGCATTGGCACGTGAACGTGTTTCCGATGCCCTGAATAAAGGATACCGGAGGATGCTCAAACCACATGTAAAATGGTGGACTGCCTTCTGGGAGAAGTCAAGTGTCAGCATCCCTGATACCGCAGTTCAAAAACAATACAACCTGGTACAATACTTTTATGGTGCTGCTTCCCGCTTAAATGCGCCACCAATGCCATTGCAAGGGGTGTGGACTGCTGACAACGGCACACTGCCACCATGGAAAGGTGATTACCATAACGATTTAAATACGCAGATGACTTATATGGCGTATCAACAATCCGGCAGATATGAGGAAGGGGCTTCTTACCTGAATTTCCTGTGGGACCGTCGTGATTTCTTCAGAGATTTTGCCAGAGATTTTTATGGTACAAAAGGACTGGCTTGTCCGGGCGTGATGTCTTATTCCGGACAACCTTTAGGTGGCTGGGGACAATATAGTATGTCGCCAACAATGAGCGCCTGGAGTGCCCACCTGTTTTACCTGCACTGGTTATACACCGCTGATGATGCTTTCCTGGAAGAAAAAGCCTATCCATGGAGTTCCGAAGTTGGGGAATGTATGTTGGGCCTCTTGAAAAAGGACAGCAATGGCCTGCTGAAACTGCCGCTTTCTTCTTCACCGGAGATTTTCGATAATAGTCCAAAGGCATGGTTAGAACCCAATAGTAATTATGATTTGATGAGCTTAAAAATGCTGTTCCTGTCTTTAAAGGAAATGGCAGCACAAATGGGTAAAACTACGGAAGCAAAGAAATGGTCCGATGCCGCAATAGCCCTGGGTGATTTTCATACCAAAGCCGATGGAACGTTACTGCTGGATGCCAAAAATGAACTGACTAGTAGCCACCGACATTTATCTAACATTATGGGTATCTATCCTTTTAACCTGATCAACAATGAATCCGGCAAAGCCGATACCCAAATGATAGCCGCCAGTTTAAATAACTGGGATAAATTAGGAACCAGACAGTGGGTAGGTTATACCTTCTCCTGGATGAGCTGCCTAAGGGCAAGAGTAGGTGATGGAGAAGCTGCGGTTAAAAACCTGGACATTTTTGTGAAAGCCTTCGTTTTAAGAAACGGATTTCATGTGAACGGTGATCAGACCAAAAGCGGTTACTCCGGCTTTACTTACCGTCCTTTTACCTTAGAAGGAAACTTCCTCGCTTCACAGGCAGTGCATGAAATGTTGATGCAAAGCTGGAGTGCTAAGCCGGGAGAACTAAACACTGGCTTAATTCGTGTTTTCCCGGCCATGCCGAAAAAATGGGCTGATGCTTCCTTTACAGACCTTAGAGCAGAAGGCGGGCACCTGGTTTCCGCAACACGTAAAAACAATAAGACCACAAGTTTCAGTATTACCGCCGGTAGGACGGGGACCTTGCGGATCAAAGATAATTTTGAAGGTATAGTGCCTGAATGGAATGTTAAAGGCGTCACAAAAACAGCTGATGTTTATGAAGTTAAGCTGAGAAAAGGGCAAAAGCTGAAAGCATCCTTATAAAACTTTAAAATAAGCCCTGTTTGTAAAACAAACGGGGCTTATTTTTACGCTTAGTCCGGTCATCGTTAATTCTTATAATAAATTAGATCGGTTTCCTGTTTAGCTATTACATTTGGCATGATATCACCCAAATACTGTTTATGAAAAATGTACTGTTGCTGTTTATTCTCCTGATCACCTCAAATATCAATAGTAAAGCGGCTGATTTCGATAGCCTGCTGGTCAAAAGCGTGATAAAGGAATTGCGGATCCCCATGGCCAAAATTAAAGAAGAATATATCCGGACCAAACCAATGCCAAACGACCGGACTAAAACCATTGTTAGTATTCCGGTGATGGCGCGGGAAGACGACGATGATTATTCGTTTGTAATGGATGCCTATATTCTCGTAGTAGAATCAGGAACAGGTAAAATACTACAAAAGTACCATGAGAAAGGATATTGGGAATCTGATGCCGTTCGCCTGGATGATATAGGCATAGATACCGCACCTTATCGCCTGAATAAGGATACCCGTGCTTTTGGAATCACCGGCCAGCATGTCGGGCATTCCGGCCCTAACCCTTATAATGAACAGACCATTTCCTTGTTTGTAATCAGCGGAAATTCTTTAATTAAAGTGGTGGATAAACTGCTTTTAGAAAGGTATAACGGAGAGTGGGATATGAATTGCGCGGGCATTTTTAAAAACCTGAAGACTATTATTTCGGTATCACCGGATAAAACCAATGGGTATGCCGATCTGATCATCAACAGCAAAACGATCACTACGGAAACCTTTAAGAAAGGGGAGGAATGCGAAGAAATTATAGTACAGAAGAAGCCTCATAAAAGCATCTTGAAATTCAATAAGGAAAGCTATCCCGTCAAAACAGCAGAGATCCGGTATTAATTTAATTCCTTTTTCCTTTATCTAAATTCTCCTGCCTCCTAAAAGCTACGATTTTGCTGATCAGGTCTAAAGGTAGCGGCTTGTCAATCGGGAACTGAACCGATCCTTTCGCCACTTTGTATGCCGACAACTCTTTCTTAAAAGTCTCAATTCCGGAAGGAGCAGGGTAAAAGCCAATGTGACTTTTGTAAGCTGCAAAATGAACCAGATTGCCGTTAAGGATGAATGTTGGAATGGCATAACTGATGGTCTCATCCGCTTCAGGAGCTGCTTTTCTAATGGTTTCTCTTAGTTCCTCTAAAATCGGTTGTACCTCACCTGGAAAAGTGGCGATATATGCGGGTATGTTTTTCTGACTTACGATATCTGTTGTGTCTTTCATCTAAAGCGGGTTTTAATGGCTTGTGAATTGGTCTCTCATCTTATTTTACATGGAGGGATCGGATTCATGTTCAAAACCCCTGCAATTATTAATCCAATAGAACTGATAAGTAATAAAGTAAGGCTAAATTTTACTTTCAGACTTCTTATCCGGAAAGGGAAACTCCTCCATAAACAAGCATAACTGTAGACCCAGACCGAAAATACAAACATGATGAACCATTCCTCTTTTTCGATGGAATACTCCTTAATTCCCGGCAAAGGAAGGTCAGGTATGGATTTTAGAAATTGGACCAGGATCATAAGCTTATACAAATATATCTTCCTGGTGTAAAGTACTCCCTGTGGTAATATGTCATATTTAGGGGGCATACGCGACAATCTTAAGGGTAAATTCTTTCAGGAAACTGATCATTATTTTTTCCTCAGTAGCTGACGCAAACGTTTGTGTGATTTCAGCTGGGTCATTTGTCTTGCTCTTATCCAATATTTTATTAGCATTGTGTTAGCAATCCTGTGCTGAACCATTAATTAGTGTTAAGCGAATTAAAAAAGTGCAGGTGCTGCAGCGTCTAAATATGCTGCTGTCAATGAAAGCCTAAAATATGAAGATGAAAAAATTATACGCAATGGTATCCTGCGCCATTTTATGTGGCGGACAGGTATTTGCCCAGCAGACCGATAGTGTACTGTTTGGAGAAATCGGAAAACAAGTGTCCTTTTCCGGCGGACTGAAATCCGGAGCTACCATGATCCCTGACTTGAAAGTGCCCAAAGGATTTTCCGCCTTTTTGAAAGGTACAGACCGCTTAACAGTTATTAATGCCGATGGAAAGATCTTTAGTCCCCTGGAAAATGTAGAAGTTTCTTTGTTTTATCAGTTACAACGCGAAAGTGACAAAGTAACGATGGATATGCAGACGCTTAAATTAAAAGTGCCAGGCCAGTTTAATGATCAGCAAACGGTCAATCCAAAACCTTTTGTGATCCCTGCTTTAAGAGAGTGGCATGGTGCATCCGGTACTTTTCAATTGAAAAAGAAAAGTAAAATCGTCCTGGCAGAGAAAGATCCTGTTTTACAAGGGATAGCTAATTTACTACAAAAGGATCTTCAGGCGATGAATCTTTCCTTAGAAATCAGCACATCAGGAAAACCTGCTGCAGGCGATATTTTGCTTTCCCTGAATTCTTCAGATCAAGGATTGGCAGAAGAAGGATATGAACTGATCATCGGAGATTACCTTCAGATTAAAGCCTTACACAAGAAAGGCGCGATCTGGGGAACCAGGACATTGTTGCAATTGCTGGAACAGGATCCTGTAAATCACAGTATCGTAAAAGGGGAGAGCCGCGATTATCCAAAGTATGCCGTAAGAGGATTGGTATTGGACGTAGGTAGGAAATTCTTTACGATAGATTTCCTGAGAGACTATGTGAAAATGATGTCTTACTATAAAATGTCTGAGTTTCATATCCACTTAAACGACAATGGTTTCCCAATCTATTTCAAAAACAAATGGGAAGATGTTCCTGCTGCTTTCCGTTTAGAAAGTACGACTTATCCTACACTGACGGCTAAAGACGGTCATTATACGAAAAAAGAGTTTATTGAACTTCAGGAAATGGCGTCCATTTATGGTGTAGATATTATTCCGGAAATTGATGTCCCTGCGCATTCATTGGCCATCACCAGAATCCTTCCGGAAATAGGTAGTAAGAAATATGGCCCTGATCATCTGGACCTTTATAACCCAAAAACCTACGAAATTGTAAGTAATATATTTAAAGAATATCTGGAAGGTTCGAACCCTGTTTTTCAGGGAAAGGTAGTCCACATTGGTACCGACGAATATGCAAAAGCAGAGGCGGAAAAGTTCAGGTATTTCACGGATTACTTTATCAAATATGTACAAGGATTTGGTAAAGAAGCTCGTGTTTGGGGCGCGTTAACCCATGCTAAAGGAACGACTCCTGTAACTTCGAAAGGGGTAACGATGAACTCCTGGTACAATGGTTATGGTGAGCCCAGAGAGATGAAGAAGCAAGGTTACAAGCAAATCAGTACTCCTGATGGTTGGTTATATATCGTTCCGGCAGCAGGTTATTACTATGATTACCTGAACTTAAAGAACCTGTACAGAAAGTGGGAGCCGATAAATATTGGCAATGTGACTTTTCAGGCGGGAGATCCTTCAATTATAGGAGGTATGTTTGCCGTGTGGAATGATAAGTCGCCGGCTGGAAACGGAATTACAGAGAAGGATGTTCATGACCGTGTGTTCCCTGCGCTTCAGGTTTTATCTCAAAAGATGTGGGCTGGTACAGATAGTATTCCTTTTAAAGACTTCCTGGTTAAAGGTAAAGGTGTAAAAGAAGGTCCGGGTGTAAATGTAGCCGGTTATGTGTTAGGAAAGGATTCACTGGTGTTGAACTATACTTTTGAAGATTCAAAAATTAAAGATCAGTCAAGCTATAACCGCGGCGCTGGTGTTAAAACTAACGTAAGTGTTGCCAAAGGGTTAAATGGTAAATCACTGGTTTTATCTGGGGAAAACAGCTTTGTTCAACTGCCTCTTAAAGAGATCGGTTACGGTTATACGGTTTCAGTTTGGGTAAAACCGGACAGTACCTCTGTTGGGGAGCGTATTTTGTTTGGCTCAGGAAATGGAGTGTTTAAATCTTCTACCAAATCTCAGAAGGTAGGCTTCTCCAGAGAAGGGATGGATTATGAGTTTAACTACCAGTTGCCACTAAACAGCTGGACTCATGTGACGATTACCGGAGATCATAAAGGAACGTCATTGTATGTCAATGGAAAACTTCAGGAGAAGATGATGGGCAAGGAAATCCTGTTCCCGGATACTAAAGCGAATATGTTAAAGGTAGAAACGTTGGTTTTTCCACTACAGACTTTAGGCAGTATGAAAAACGGCTTTTCTGGTGCGGTAGATGACTTGAAAGTGTTCAGGAAAATGCTTTCCGATGAGGAGATTAGTAAGGAGTTTGCTAATAAAGGGACTCTTTCGAAATAAAGAAAAGTTAAAATACAAAGCAGCTGTTTTAATAAGCTGAAATAACAAAGCGCCCGATCGTCATGATCCGGGCGCTTTGTGTTGTAAAGGGGTAGGAGATAATTCTAATGAATTTTGATTATCTTTGATTATGCATACAGCAGTTCAAAATAAGCAATCATTATTAGTTCTACTAAAAGCTAATGGCCAAAAGATAAGATCTTTTGGTGTTTTGAATTTAAGCCTGTTTGGGTCTTTTATTACGGGGAAGCTACATGCCGATAGTGATGTGGATTTACTGGTAGAGTTTGACCCCAAGCAAAAGAGTTATGATAATTTCATGGATTTATCCTTCTTTCTGGAAGATTTGTTAGGGAGAAGAGTAGAGGTCGTCACCCCACAATCTCTTAGTAAATATATTGGTCCCCATATCCTAAGTCAAGCGGAGCATGTTTCCTTCTAACATTGAATTACTAAAACATATTCTAGAAGAAACCTCATTTGTGCTGGATGCTACACATGAGAAAATTAAAGAGGATGTCATTAATGATCCAATTCTTTCAAGAGCATTAATAAGAAGCCTGGAGATTATTCTTTTATGCGCATTCATAAGAATATAGGGCAAGCCTGTAATAAAACTGATCCCTGACGGTCTATGTTAATATGAAACATTCTCTAAAGACTTTTAGCCTGATTTTTCTATTGTTTTTCTGTTTAGGAAAACCAGCTGTGGCCCAGCAGATCGATCTCAATTCCTTAAATGCATTCTGGAAAATCACCGATAGATTGAAGCAAGGGGATACCTTGTCCCGCGAAGCATGGAAGACCTTTCTGCAACTGGAAGGAAACAAAACCTATATAGAAAATCAGGATTTTAGTGAGAAGTTTCTGGATAGCTACCGTAAAACTCTAAATATGGTGTATAACCCCAAAAACGAGGCGCGTGTACAAAAACTAGTGGATGATAAGTTGAACAACTGGCTGGTTTATAAGATTAACCAATACAAAATCCATGAAAAGGAACTGAAGGAATATGCGGCCAAACTGGACCAGCCCGCTTACTTAGACAGCATGTATTTATACTGCTGGCAATGGCTTCCAAAGCGTTTGCACCAGAAAACCACAAACACCAAAATATTCATTATTGGTATTGATAATGATGCCCTGGTTCACCGCGGAACGGTTGTCTTTACCCTTTGGAACGTGTACAATCAGGACAAATTGAAATATGGCATTGTTGGGGCTCATGAACTTCACCACGTCCTCCGTAAACCAAGAAATCTGGTAGCTACTGATCCATCAGAAGAAGGGATCTTATACGCCTTACAAGTCATCCTAAATGAAGGAAGTGCAGATATGATCGATAAAAAGTATTCATTTGATAAGTCGAAGGATATCGTTTACGAGTATCATTTTGAGGAATTGCTGTTAAACAAACCAGATAGTATTGTGATGCAGTTAGACTCTTCGATGCAATTGATGGCACAATCAAACGGCGTAAAATTTAAAACCGTCAAAGACTACCGCAACTTATTTAATTATACCAGCGGCCACAATCCCGGTTATTACATGGCAGATATCATCGTACGCAACGGCTATAGCAAAGAGCTGATTGAAAACGTACAGAACCCATTTTATTTTATCACCCTGTACAACAAGGCTGCAAAAAAGGACAAGCAACATCCTCCTGTATTTTCTGATCAGGCCATTGATTTCTCTAAAGCTTTAGCGCGAAAATACTGGAAATAAAGGAGGCTGATTAACAGGGTTATTTTAGTGCGTCTTTAATCTCATCCCGCAGGTCAGCTACTTAAGGGGTTATCCGTAAGAGGTGTTTTATGATCCTGAGACCATACTTCTGGGGGAATACTCAAACTTAATAACAGAGCAGAAAACAAAAAGACAAACTCTTTTTTCATAATCAAGGGCTTTATTAATAATATGTTAGGTTCTGTGTGATGTTACAATCGGTTACTCTTAAGGAATGAAATTCAGCTTCCAATGCCTGATGTTCATATAGATTTATATCTTTGCGCCGCTTTTGGTTCCCGGTGTCGCAACCGGGATTAAAAGGGAATCTGGTGTAATTCCAGAACTGTCCCGCAGCTGTAAGCTCCTTAACCGAGGTACATTAACAAGGTCACTGTTTTGAAAAAATGGGAAGACCGTACTTAGGGGAGCAAGTCAGAAGACCTGCCTTTTGCATTTATGATTCATAGCTTTCGGGGATTGAAGCTGGAATGAGGATACCTTTTGGGGTATACCCATTTTTAATAATTCCGTTTGCTGTGGTTTAACTACAGAAGATGAAAATAAAACAAACTATAGTAGCAATGTTCTGCCTGGCGATACTTGCCGTATCCTGCAAAAAAGAACAAACAGAAATCGCAAAACTAGCTTATCAGACTGCCAGCGACAGCCTGATCACCCTGAAGATGGATAAGGAGCTGACCCTGGCACCACAGATCACCGGAAAAACTAACCGCTATCAATGGATGGAAAACGGAAAGGAAGTAGCCAATACCGCCACATACACCTTTAAAAAAGCAGATCCGGGTGTCTACAACATAGAATTTACCGTAGAAAACGATAAAGGAAAGACCGCCTTGAATTACCGTGTAAAAGTAACCGGACCTTATGGCGACGGCGTTTTACTGTTAAGCTATACCGATCAAACCGGAATGGGGAATTCAGGCATATCGCACATGGACGAGGATGGAACGATCCAGCTGAACATCTTTTCGAGAGCTAATCCCGGTTCATTCTTATCACCGGAAGCAAACAACCTGTACCATTTTAATAACCAATATTACATCACTTCCTCGACGGGACCAAATTCACTGACCGTTGTAGATGCACAGACCATGAAGCTAAATTATGTGATCAGTCAATCAGGTGCCAGCAATGTCACATATTTTGCGACCACAGACGGAAAAACCGGTTATGTAAATGTGACCAATCGCAGGAAATCAGGTTTGTATCCGGTAGACCTGACGAATAAAACGATCAGTTCAACCATTCTGGAAGGAAGCAAGGACGTCACCTTGATTCCGATAAACACCGTTAATCAGACCATTGTTACCGCTGCGGGTAAACAGCTGATCAAAGTGGAGAATGGCAAAGTAATCGTTCTGAATAGCTACAAAGAAAACGTATCCGGCATAGTTAAAAGCTCGGATAATAGCTACTGGTTAGGTGTTCAGGGAAGTGCAACCAACAAAGCCAAATTTGTGAAGCTGGATAAAAGCAACAAAGGAATAGACTCTGTAGAACTTGCGGCTAACTTTAAAGTACCAGCCAATGGGGTGCTGACTTCTGGTGGAAAAGATGAGTACTTATATTGGCAGGAAACTTCCACAGGAGTGATTTGCAGATTTAATACCCTGACCAAAAAGGCAGAAGAATTTGTTGACCATGCTGATGCAGGGATCATATTCGCTACTTGCTGGAAGGTCAACCCAAAAAACGGGGATCTTTATATCGCTGATAGTCCGGAGATATTTTCAGGTGGCGAGCCATTCAGTAACCTGTATATTTTTGACAAAACAGGGAAGCTTAAAAAGGAAGTTAAAAAAGCCGGTTACCAGATTTCCGACATTGTATTTCCACAGTAAAAATTATCGGATTTATATTAAGCACAAAAGCCTCAGATGAGGCTTTTGTGGTATAGGGGAGTGTAATAAAGGAAACTTTAAAGTAATTCTGGTGTTAATTATACAGTTTCACTCATGAATTATTCAATAATTAATCCCTCTATGAAGCATACCTATAAGATAAGCGGAATGACCTGCCAGGGTTGTCGTACTAAAGTTGAAAAAGCACTGAATGGAATTGATGGAATTACTGCTGCCGTAACTTTAGAATCTGCCGAAGCAGTTGTCACAATGGATAAACACATTGCAACTGAAAAATTGCAGGAAGCATTGTCCACCGCAGGTGATTATAGGATTGAAATGGAAGGCCATCATACTACAGCTGAACATATGCACAAACCACATACTGCTCATGTTCATAAACCTAAAGATCAGGGAGCAGGCATATATTATTGCCCCATGCATTGTGAGGGAGATAAAACCTATGATAAAGCAGGGAGCTGTCCTGTCTGTGGAATGGATCTTTTGAAACAACCAACGTTAAAAAGAAGCGCACAATTCACCTGTCCAATGCATCCGGAAATCATCAAAGATAAGCCTGGTGCTTGTCCGATATGTGGAATGGATCTGGTCCCTATGGACCTGGATGCTGAGGCGGAAGACCATACTTATGAAGACTTGTTGCGAAAATTTAAGGTTGCTGCGGTATTTACGGTGCCAATTTTTATCATCGCCATGACTGAAATGGTCCCTGATAACCCGCTTTTCAAGCTCATGGATCTTAAATACTGGAACTGGGTACAGTTTGCTTTTTCATTACCGGTTGTGTTTTATGCAACCTGGATGTTCTTTGAACGTGCCTGGAAATCTATCATTACCTGGAACCTGAATATGTTTACCCTGATTGGTATTGGTGCGGGGGTAGCCTGGCTCTTTAGTATTGTTGCCCTGCTTTTCCCTGATGTCTTTCCGGACCAGTTCAAAACCCATCATGGGACAGTCTACGTATACTTTGAGGCGGCAACAGTGATTCTGACACTGGTCTTGCTCGGACAGCTTTTAGAAGCCAGAGCGCATGGAAAAACCAATAGTGCCATCAAAGAGCTCTTGAAATTAGCCCCCAATACGGCCACAAAAGTTGTCGGGGACAAAGAAACGACCGTTTCAATTGATGACATTCAAAAAGGAGATTTGCTTAGGGTGAAACCCGGGGAGAAGATTCCTGTAGACGGCAGTATAAAAACCGGAGAAGTCACGATTGATGAGTCCATGATTACAGGTGAGCCAGTGCCGGTGGAGAAGAAACCCGGGGATAAAGTAAGTTCCGGTACCATCAATGGCAATAAAACCTTTGTGATGCTGGCAGAAAAGGTCGGTTCGGAAACACTGTTATCCCAAATCATTGAAATGGTGAATTCTGCAAGTCGCTCTAAAGCACCAATTCAGAAACTGGCAGATAAAATCTCCGGATATTTTGTGCCGGTTGTGGTATTGATTGCCCTTGCTACTTTTGCAGTATGGGCCATATATGGCCCCGATCCATCTTATGTATACGCCTTTGTAAATGCGATTGCGGTGCTGATTATCGCCTGTCCATGTGCCCTCGGCCTTGCCACACCTATGTCTGTGATGGTTGGGGTAGGAAAGGGTGCCCAGTCGGGGATCCTCATCAAAAATGCGGAATCTCTGGAGAAAATGAATAAAATAGATATTGTCATCATTGATAAAACCGGAACAGTTACCGAAGGAAAACCATCTGTAGAAGAAGTTGTTAGTGTAGATCCCGATTTCTCTGAAAAGGATGTGCTGGAAAGAATTCTGGCCTTGAACAAAAGCAGTGAGCATCCATTAGCGCAGGCAACATTGCGTTATGGGGAGGAAAAGAAGATCGCTGTGCAATCTATATCGAACTTTGAAGCGGTAACAGGTAAAGGAGTGATTGGTAAGCTTGGCAAAGAGGACCTCGCTTTAGGCAATCAAAAGTTAATGGAACATGTAGGCGCGAAAATCAGTCCTGAATTGGGCGAACAGGTTAAGACCGCACAAAAGCTGGGTAAAACGGTTTCTTATTTGTCTGTTGGAAAGCTTGCTGTGGGGTTTGTCGTTATTTCTGATAAGATTAAAGCATCCAGCGCAGGGGCGATTCGTAAACTTCAGGAAGAAGGTTTGCAGGTCATCATGTTCACCGGCGATAATGAAGATACTGCAAAGGCAGTCAGTGAAACCCTGAATCTTGATGGTTTCAAGGCTCAAATGCTACCGGAAGATAAATTGAACGAGATAAAGAAACTACAGGCTGCGGGTAAAATGGTGGCAATGGCTGGTGATGGCATCAATGATGCTCCGGCATTATCGCAGGCAGATATCGGCATTGCCATGGGCACCGGAACTGATGTGGCGATAGAAAGCGCTGCCATTACTTTAGTAAAAGGCGATTTGAACGGGATCGCAAAAGCGAGACTGTTGAGTCATAAAGTAATGGGTAACATCAAAGGGAACCTGTTTTTTGCACTCGGCTATAATGTATTGGGGATTCCGGTAGCAGCAGGTTTATTGTATCCTGTTTTTGGAATCTTACTTTCTCCAATGATTGCAGCCCTGGCCATGAGTTTTAGTTCAGTGTCCGTTATCCTAAACTCGTTAAGACTAAGAAGCGCTAAAATAGACTAGCATTAATTTTTTCTTCTATATCCCGGCGTTGGATGATCAGGTATGTCTGGAATTTGGGGATTTGCAGAAGGTGGTACTACTTCTTTCAGTTTTCCTGAATGGCTGGCTTTTAATGGGGTAGTAATCTTGTTTTTTTGTCTGGTTTTAGTGCTGTTCAACGGTTTTGCTATGGCTCTAAAGCCCTTAATCAAGCTGGTCTCTGCTCTTTTCCGGGAATCAGTGTTCTCTAATGTGGGTGCTTTTTCCAACTTGTTTTGATTGATACTTCCGGCATAAACACTATCCGAAATTTCTGATGCATCATCATTGATAAAGGAAATATAAGCCTCTACTCTTTGATTGGCAAGATGAGGGGCAATCTGGATTCTGTGTTTTCCATCCTTTCTGTGGGATCCACTGAGGCAATGGGTATGTTGATGCTGATCCGGCCAATAAAGCAATACCATTGCACGGTCACCTGTATTTCGCCATGGGAGATCCGCAGGGACTTCCCAGCTGAATTCAATTTCAGTGCCTATGAGCTGGATTTGCGGTTTTTCTGCTTTTAACAGTGTTCCCATGCTCAACATAGCTTTAGGGTAATCTAGCTGCGCATTAGGGAATTCACCGCTTACCGCGTGTTTTTTGTTATAGGAAACGGCTTCGTTATAGTAGTTTCTGTCGGTTCCCATCACTTTTAGCCTGAAGCCGGGTTTAATGAAACTTTGGATAGGACGTAGAAAATTGTTAACGATGGTCATGCGGTCGCAATTGATCTTTCTGGCAGGACTGAGGGGCTTGTTACTATGACCAATGGTCCTGATGACGTTTTTACCGTTCAGCTCATAGCCAACTAAGTTGCCTACCCGGCCCTTAAATCCACCAAACAGTCCATTCTGTAAACTTCCCATAGCGTTCTTATTTATTGATAAGCAGTGTGTTGCATATTCTAATGTAGTCATTAAGTTCCGTATCCCCTTATAATGAGTTCGATATATGTCCGGAATAAATTAAACATCAATTCAATATCTGGTAATCCTTAAAGCATACTTGAAAGGTCAATTAGACCTATCAGGGATTAATCAACCATTAACTAACCATGGTTGAATGATGAATATGATCAGGCCGCATGTAGGCAGCATCCCGAACGCAGCCTAAACACTATTTGCAGCGATTCATGATATCACATGGAATGATTATGTGAAAAAGGCTTTGGCTTTTACACTGAAACATAAAGATGAGCTAAACTTATCTTTACAAGGGGAAGATAAGGAAATGGAGCTTGCTTAGCGGAGCCTCTTATTAAGGTGTAATTTTAAGTAACTGTTGCGCTGTTCATCGTTTTTTTTTCCGATTTTAGATTAAACATAAAATGTATGCGCCCCTCCAAGCTAGCTGTTTATCGTCGGAAAAAAGGATTGACCCAGGAAAACCTTGCTGAATTATCCGGCGTAACCACCCGTACGATTCAGCGGATAGAAAAAGGGAGTGTTGTTCCGCATATCCAAACCTTAAAAATACTGGCGGCTTGTCTGGAAATCGACCCGGAACTGTTAATGGATAAACCGGAGGGAAGCGTAGCTGAGCAAGAGGAGCCAGCTGCAAAGAATTCTTCCATCAGCCCATTGTTCCATCTGGCTGCCTTGATCGGCTTGATTCTCCCCATTTTAAACATCATATTTCCATTCCTGTTGTGGCTATTCAAAAGACATGAAACTCCGGAGGATGACCAGCAGGGAAAACAAGTGCTGAATTTTCACCTCAGCATGAGTATACTATTATACCCCTCCATTGTGGTGATGGTTTTCTATTTTCCGGTTGGCTTTCCTTTAACGGCAATGGTCTATGTTTTTATGGTCTGTATGACGCTGATTAACCTTTACCGGTCCATTAAATTGCTGCCGGTAAAATATCCATTTTCCTATGCATTTTTTTAAACCCGGGAGCTGCTAAAACTTGAAAAGACGCTTTTTGACGAAATAAGGGCTGATCTGTCGGGTAGGTGACGTGCAGATGTCGTTGAAACGGAATAGATTAAGCCCGAGATTTAGTAAAAAAAACGCAATATGAAAAAGCTAATTCTCTTAATAGCTTCCTGTTGGATATTAACAGCGAGTTATGCACAGCAAGCCAAAACGATCAGACAGTTAAATGGCGAATCTATCCCGACAGCTGCGTTGTCAGCACGATTGAATCACATTCTGGATAGTGCAAGGCTGACCGGGTTACAGGTGGCTATTATCAATAACAGACAAACCGTATGGACAGGGAGCTTCGGCTTGAAGGATGTCGAAAAACAACTGCCACTCAATGACAGTACGGTTATGTATGCAGCCTCCCTGACTAAAGTTGTTTTTAGTTATCTATTTCTTCGCCTGGTAGATCAGGGGATTTTCGATCTGGATAAACCTATCCGGGATTACCTGAAATTGCCAATTGGAGAATATCCCAAATGGCAGGAACTGGCAGAAGATTCTATTGCCTTCCATAAAATTACGCCAGGGATGATTCTCAGCCACAGTTCCGGTTTGCCAATCTTACGGAGCATCTATGGAAACAAACTCCGCCTGATCGCTAAGCCTGCTGAAAAGTTTTATTACTCCAATGAAGGGATGAACCTCCTGGGTTTTATCGTGGAAGAGTATACAGGTAAGGGGCTCGCCGAATTGGCGAAAGAAGAAGTCTTTGCTCCGCTGCAAATGAACCACACCAGTATGGTATGGGAGCCTGAATTTGAGGGAAATTTCTCTTACGCCTACTTTAAAGACGGTAAAAAATACGGTTCAGAAAGAAGGAAAAGCAGCAGAGCGGCAGGTTCTATGACCACTACAGCCGCAGATTATGCAAAGTTTGTCGCCCGGCTAATGAATAAGAAAGGGCTGTCGAAAAAAGTGTATGCTGAAATGTTTTCGCCACAAATCCGGATACATACTGAACGTGGCTTCGGTCCGCGGAGAGATAACCTTAGCACAGAAAACGACAAGATGAGCTTATCCTGGGGATTGGGGACAGGGCTATTCAAAAGCAAGTATGGATCAGCATTTTTCCATTCAGGTCATGGCGAAGCAAACCAGAATTATTTTGTTGCTTTTCCAGATCAAGGGATCTCTGTGATATTGATGAGTAACAGTGAAAATTTCGAAAATGCAGCTCCGCTTATCCTGGATGCCTGTATTGGGGATCGGTATTCTCCCTTTGCCTGGTTAGGGAATCTGGATCACTAACATTCCGGTTATTCTAGTTGCACAACTGGATTATCTGTTTGCCAGGATAGTTGAGAACACGGCTAATTAAGTAGATTTTTTCATTGATCAGCAACTATAACTTTATGATTAATAAATAATACAACTTACAAATAATTAATTATATATTTTATATGATGATGAAGTCAAATTATTTAATTTATCTACTTCTTTTAGTTGTTGCTTTTAGCTTTTCATGTAAAAAGAAACATGTAGATGGTGTCGATACCAGTGAAAAACCTGTGGTTGTAGGGAAAGCAACAAGTTTAATCAGTTATCCGGGCAGAAACCGGGTTAAGCTCTCCTGGAAAATACCAGGTAATTCAGAATTACAGAAATTTAAGATCAGTTGGGGGAGTACCGATAAGGAATCAAAGGAAATGCCTCTGACTAAAGGAATTGACAGTACGGAGATCATCCTGAATGAATTATTGGAAGGCGATTATACTTTTTCTGTTGTTGCAATAGACATCAAGGGGAATGTTTCGGAAAAGACAACGGTAAGCGGGCATGCTTATGGGGATAAGTATGAAGCAGGATTGGTTCATAGAGAGATCAAAGATGCTGTTTTCAATGAAGCCCGGAAAACAGTTTTGATCAGCTGGAACGGTATCGGATCCGAACTGACCGGAATGGATTTCAAATATAATGATGCAGCAAATGTCTTACAAACGGTATCGAGCTTATCGGGTAATGCGACCTTAGCGAATTTTAAATTGGGCAATACATTTGAGTATCGTTCAGTATATCAACCTGCGGGCAGTATTGATGCATTCTATACCGCATATAAATCTGCCAGTGTAATTCAACCCAATTCTTTTCTGGGTGCCGACTGGGCACTGTATACCCCGGTTAAAAAGATTCATTTGGATAATGAAGCAGGTCTGCAAACTTATAGCTGGACATCCTATAAATCAGCATGCACTCCGGTTATCTGTGCGGATTACAGCTATGACAGTAATACTTTAACAGAAACATTTCAGATTTTAAATACAAAATCAAATCGTTCAGAGATCAGGGTAGAGGATAATTACAGTACAGGAAGCCGACAGTTTTCAGGCTATCTTAAATTTGATGCGCCGCTGAATGATGAAAGCCTGGTTCAAATTTTTGGTAGTACATCTGAAAATGCAACTCAGCTTATGATTCGCGGATTTTCAGAGAATGGGGGGACTTTAAAAATCTCTAACAGCTTTGTTTTAGCAACAGGGGTTCATAATAAGGAAGTTCACATCAATGTAATACACTTACAAGGCGATGCCGGTGATAAGATGATCGTTTATATTGACGGTGAGAAGAAATTTGAAAAAATCGATGCTGAAAATGCCACTAATTATATGAAATATGGATGTTATGGCACTATGAAGACCGGTAAAGCTATTGTGCAATGGAGGGATGTTAAGTTTTATAAAAATGGTAAAGCGCCTGATTAAAGATAAAGAGTTTCATGCTATAACTTTAAACAGCAAAACCGGGATATCCCGGTTTTGCTGTTTAAAGTCTTATCTTTTTGAGCTTAGTTTTTAAGCGATGCCATATCGATTACAAAGCGATATTTCACATCTCCCTTTTCTAGTCGTACAAAGGCTTCATATATCTGTTGCATATTAATGGTCTCAACATCAGCGACGATATCATGCTTAAAGCAGAAGTCAAGCATTTCCTGTGTTTCGGCGATGCCGCCGTTGTTAGAACCCGCAAAACTTCTTCTTCCCATAATAACATTGAATGCGCCATACCATCATGATCATTGTTGCAATACTTCTTGTCTTTTTCATCTCTCTAAGCTGTTTTCGTTTGTAAAACGTGTTCTTTTAGAAAACGCTTATCCGGTTTGAGGGGTCGCATACCTGTTTCCAACGATTTCGATTTTTGAAACAGCAGTTGTTAGCTGTTTCAGTTCATCCTTAGTAAAGACATAATCTGCCGACCAAAGGTTTTCCTGAAGGTGCGCTAATTTTGTTGTGCCTGGAATTGGAACAATCCATGGCTTTTGGGCCAGTAACCAGGCCAAAGCAACCTGTGCTACCGTAAGCCCCCTTTCATTTCCAAAATCTTCCAATATATCAATCATCACCCAATTTGCTTTTACCGCATCCGGTGCATAGCGCGGGAGGGAGCCACGATTGTCATTACCGGCAACATAAGTACTGCGTTCATTGATATACCCTGTTAGATAGGCTCTGCAAAGCGGACTGTAGGGAACAAAGCCAATACCTAATTCTTCACAAAGCGGAAGAATGTCTTTTTCCGGATCTCTGGACATTAATGAATACTCCGTCTGAATGGCCGTAAGTGGTTGTATGGCATGTGCTTTTCTAATGTTTTCAACGCCAGCTTCACTTAGTCCGAAATGTTTCACTTTTCCTTCTTTGATTAAGTCTTTCACGGTGCCTGCAACATCTTCCATCGGAACATTTGGATCAACGCGGTGTTGGTATAGCAAATCGATAACGTCGGTGTTTAACCGCTTTAAAGAAGCCTCGACAACTTTCCTGATCTGTTCTGGTCTGCTGTTCAATCCTTGCGTGAATTTTCCGTTTTCGATGGCAAAGCCGAATTTACTGCATAGGGTGATGTCTTTCCGAAAGGGCTTTATCGCTTCCCCAACTAATATTTCATTGATATATGGCCCGTATGCTTCAGCAGTATCAAAAAAGTTTACACCCATTTCATAAGCTTTTCTGATGGTTTCGATCATATACTTTCTATCAGGAACAAAACTCCTGTTCCAGGACATGCCCATACAGCCCAATCCTAATGCAGATACCTCAATACGATGGTTACCTGTACCCAGGCTTCTGGCTTTAGCATTTGCTATATGATTTCCTGTTGGGTGATTCCCTTTCTGAGAAGTTTGAGCAAGGAGAACTGCCGGTGAAAACAATAGTGAAGCACCTAAAGCTGTCCCTGCCTGTAGAAATTTTCTGCGGTTGTGATGTTCCATGTTTTTAGTGTTTTGATGAAGACTGATTCATTTTCTACAACAAATCTCAGGATATAAAATCAGGCGCTTGTTATACAGATTACTGCTTCTCTTACCAATGTTACTGATTGGTATGAACCAGGGATTATACCTGTTAGGGAATGTGTAAATTTGTATGAGTAAAATAATCTCGTTATGGAAGAAATCGTAAAACTGGACAGTATTGCTGAATACAATAGAATGCGTGGTGTAGAAACTTTACATCCTTTGGTTACCGTAATAGACTTGTCAAAAGCAAATTCTATGGTTGCACAGACCATTAATTTCGGCCTGTATGCTATTTATTTAAAGGATTTGATGTGTGGTGAGCTGAAATACGGACGTAACAATTACGATTATCAGGAAGGTACTCTGGTATTTATTGCCCCCGGACAAGTCATCGGAGTACAGCCGAAAGTAGAAGCTTTTGAACCTAAAGGTTGGGCATTGTTGTTTGATCCGGAATTGATTAGAGGCACCCCTCTGGGAAAGCATATTGCGGATTATTCCTTCTTTTCTTATGATGTGAATGAAGCTTTGCATCTTTCAGAAAAGGAGAGACAAATTGTGCTGGATTGTTTTGGGAAAATTGAATATGAATTGCAGCAGTCAATTGATAAACACAGTAAAACATTGATTGCATCCAATATAGAGCTGTTTCTTAATTATTGTACCCGATTTTATGATCGTCAGTTCATTACGAGGGACAATACCCACAAAGGTATATTAGCGCGATTTGAAGATTTATTGATTGGGTTTTATGCTTCCGACAAGCCAAAAACTATTGGATTGCCATCCGTAGGTTATTGCGCCGGGGAACTGAATTTATCCGCTAATTATTTCGGGGATCTGATTAAGAAAGAAACCGGGAAATCTGCGCAGGAATACATCCAGGCGAAAGTAATTGACTTGGCTAAAGAAAGGATTTTTGATCTGGATAAGTCCATTAGTGAAGTCGCTTATGAGCTGGGTTTTAAATATCCACAACATTTTACCAGGGTATTTAAGCAAAGAGTGGGTTTATCTCCGGTAGATTACCGAAATTCGAATTAACCAAGCTGTTTAGCTGGACTGGCAATAGCATTGTCACGGTGATTTGTAGTAATATTCATGGGGTTAAGTCGTTATGAATGATGAGTATATCGTGCTGCATGTTTACAATAAGCAATCCAATCACAAATGAAAATAGAAACCAGTAGGTTAAAGCTTGTTCCGGTATCTGAGCAATACAAGGCCGATATTCTTGCTGAGTTTACGCCTGAAATCACCAGATATATGCCTTATACGCCTAATGGTGAGGAGCAGGAAATTCAGGAGTTTTTGGACAAAGCTAAATTGGCCTTGATCAATAGAACAGACATTGTTTTAGCCGTTCTTGACAAAGAGAGTAAGGAATTTATAGGTTGTTGCGGGATTCACAACATTACGGAGCACTCCATTGAATTAGGCCTTTGGTTGAAAGCCGGCACTCATGGACAAGGACTCGGTACAGAGGTTGTGGAATCATTGATCAACTTTATTCAGCAGAATTTTAAATACAGTCATTTGATTTATCCAGTCGACAAAGAAAATATAGCCAGTAGGAAAATCCCGGAAAAACTTGGCTTTTCTATATTTAGAGAATACCAGACAATTAAAGATGAAGACACCTTTCTGAACATCGCAGAATACCGGAAGTATTCGCTGGATCATTCTGGTGTATAGCTGATCTGAGCCTGGACCAGGAATCAGTCCTAAAAATTACGCCCTTTATTCCCGTAATAAAGTGCTTTAAGTAGCGCGTTAATCTCCCTCAGCTTCTGCTTGATAATCTACTGTTTTAGATTTTTTTTTGTGAGTAAGGATGTTTATTGGAAAAACATTAGTATATATGTATATACAAACTATGAGAGATCCTTCTTTCATGAATAATACATACTAACCAAATATATTATGATGGAATTTTTTCAGGCAATTTATGATTGGATTATCGGGTTCTTCGGTATCGGTAATTTCATAAAAATCGTCAACTCCGGTGATTACAGCACCTTCTTAACTTATAAAGGTTTTACTTCTATCATTGGTCCGCTGTTCCCGATCGTCCTGGTGATTGAGATATTAACGGCTTTGGTGTTGAGGAAGTTTAACGCTATCGATTATAAGGTTTCCTTCTTTTCTTATGTGCTGAACTCTTTTGTCGGACGATTTATCTCCATAGCAGCAATTGTATTTTGTATCGGACTTTTTGAGCCATACGCGATCTTTAAAACTACTTTCACCTGGTATTGGTTTATCTACGGGTATATCGTCTGGGAATTTGCGCACTTTATCTATCATTATCTGGGGCATAAAGTTCGTTTATTCTGGTGCCTGCATTCTACCCACCATGCACCGCAGGCCATGAATCTTTCGGTATCCTATGCCCACTTTTTTCTGGAGGGACCCTATGCTGACGTAATCAGAACTACAGTTTGTATCTTATTGGGTGTTAACCCACCAATGCTGTTTGTGATCATGTTTATTGATGGCTTTTATGGCGGTTTTATTCACATCGGAGAGCACCTGATGAAGGATGGAAAGTTTGGCTTTCTGTATAAATATATCCTGACACCTTCACACCACAGGGTACATCATGCGAAAAATCCAATGTATATGGATACCAACTTCTGTAACCTGCTGAATATCTGGGATCGTGTTTTTGGTACCTATCAGCCTGAAGTAGGGAATCTTCCAATTGAATATGGCATTACCAGAGAAATGAAACCCAATAGCTTTTTGGATAGCTACTTTGGAGAGTTTGCCTGTCTGCTAAAGGACGTTTACAGCGCACCAGGTCTTAAAAACAAATTCCTGTATATTTTTATGCCACCAGGATGGAGTCATACCGGTGATCATAAGACCGCAAGCATCGCAAGGAATGAGTTTATGGAGAGTCAACGCGAGTTCCAGCAAAAAGAATTTAATACCTTTAAAAAGGAAACCGTTATGTAGTTTTATGGTATTCATGCTTATCCATAATTCACTTAAATGGCGATCTTTTTCTATAGAATTTTGAATTTCAAAACTTGCCTGGTTTTGTTCCTGTTTGGATCTTCTTTTCAAGTGCAAGCGCAAATATTTGTGTTAAAGGGTCGCCTGGTGGCTGATCAGGAACTTATTGGGGGTGCTGCTATTATTCTTAACAGTAAACATGTGAGCAATTCCAATTATCAAGGTGATTTTAAAACGGTAGCAAAGCAGGGAGATACTTTAACCGTTAGAAGTGCATTTTACCTGGATTATACGACTGTCTTAAAAGATACCTTAGCACAGGTTATCAGCTTAACACAAAAAACAAATGAGTTAGCGGAGGTGGAGATTTCCTTTAATAAGCGAGCTGTTATTGATTCTATTTTAACCTTGGCATTTTCAAAACTAAATCAAACCGGAAGTTCAAAACAAGGTTTTCTGAGGCAGTCAGTTACAGAAAATAGTACGACAATCAGGCTGCTAAATGAAGGTGTCATAAATTTTGTAACACCCGCTGTTGTTGAATTAGCTGTTAGCAGGGATAGTTATAAAAAAATAGGCATTAATATTCAATCAGCCTGCAATCTAACCTCGCTTTCCGGGAGAAACTTAATCTTTAATAGTAACCCACAGCTTAAATTAAGAAGGGGACTGGCTCCTGAATATTATTACGGGAAAATGAAAGGAGATATTGTGAAGGAAAGTATAAGCAATGACGGAAAAGTAACGGTAATTATGATTACTTGTCATCAGCCCAAGCTGAAAGCAAAAGCTAATTATACTTATACCATTGATAATGATTCAAATGATTTACTGCAAATTCAGTCTTACGAAGAGGAAGAAGATAATGGGGACTTTTTTTACCTGAGCATTCAATATCAGCATAATGAATTGGTTTCAATTCTTAGTAGTGCAAAGCAAATCCGGTCAAAAAAACACTATTCAACTAATGATGAATTGTTTCTGGTTAAACAACAGATTCATTCTGATTTCCCCATCAATTTTAAGCCTAATAAATGTGGTTTACAGCTTTATAACTTTGATCCGCTTAATTGCGAGGTGATTAGGGAGTATAAAGTAGTAAACCGTATTCCAGCTCAACAGTATTTTTAATCTAACGCTCTGCTTACAAGACTTTTAAAAGTTCTTAAATGATAGTGGATATGCTTCAAGGTTCAATTGTTGAGCCTGTTTAGGATACTTTTCTTTCAGTTCCCCGCTGTGAAATTGTAGACCAGAATTACTATGCTAAATAGCCCATGTTCATTTTTTTTTATGAGTGTTTAAAGTTTTCATTAAGGATTAGTTAAGTTATCTCCCTGTGTCTCCATATTTTGCGTTTTCATCCTTATTCTTTTTGTTCATTTTCCTTGTTTTCATAGTGCTACATGAATATAGTAGTAGTTTTGCTCAAACAAAAGCATAGGATTATAGCTTTTTATTGTGTTTTCAGGATATTAATGAAATATTTTCCGTAAAACGCATAAAATTATTGACATAGAGCTACTTTGAGTAAAATTCAAGGTGTTTTCTCTTCAAAAATCCTGTTTCTACGAACTTGCACTCTTAAAAGTTGTAGAATTGCTCGAAAATTGAATCCACAATCATCCCTCAAAATATGAAAACACCCTTAATTATTGGAATAACTCCGTTTGAAAGGCCCGATGTGAATCTCGCTCTCTCACTCTCAGATGCAAAAGCTTTTCCTGTACTCCATCTCGGTAGAGATAGGGCAAGGGCTGCTGAAGCACTTGAACAATTGACACAAAGATCTTCGAAAGAATTTGGCGTATGCCTGGTTTCTGAAGATCTTAATGACATCATTTTACCTGCACAGGTGACTATGATTATTTTGCCGTATGGCAAGAAATTTACCGCGGATAAGCAGCAGCAGCTGTTTTATCAGGTACATGATATCGATGAAGCCCGGAAAGCGGAGGCTGAAGGAGCTGCGGGTATCATTATTAAAGGCAACGAAGGTGCCGGAAAAGTTGGATATGAATCTTCATATGTTCTTTTTCAGCGCATTGTAAAAGAAATAAAAGGCATAGATATCTATGTTCAGGGCGGTGTAGGCATACACACGGCCGCTGCATTGGTTGCTGCCGGCGCAACAGGGGTAATCCTGGATAGTCAGCTGGCTTTGTTTCCGGAATGTACCGCTCCGAAGGCGATTAAAATGGTGTGTGAAAAATTAAGTGGAAATGAAACCAGATTGATTGGTAATTGTCGGGTATTGGTACGCCCTAATTCTCCGGTATTGGAGGATCAGGTCAGCGAAAAAGACCTTGAAAAGTATTTTAATGACTTCGATCTGGCGCAGAGTTTTCTTCCCCTCGGACAAGATATCGCGCTTGCGATAGATCTTTCTGAGCGCTATAAAAAGCTGGATAAACTTGTTTTTGGAATGAAGGAGGCAGTTTTTGGTCACCTGAATCAGGCCAAATCGCTGAATGTAATTAGTGTAGACAATCCACTGGCCAAAGACCTGAATATTACTTATCCCATTGCGCAGGGACCGATGACCAGAGTTAGCGATGTAGCTCCTTTTGCAGAGGCCGTTGCTTCAGCAGGGGCACTTCCTTTTATCGCGCTTTCGCTGTTAAAAGGAGAAATTGCTGAAAACCTGATTATAGAGACTAAAAAGCTCGCCGGAACTAAAACCTGGGGAGTAGGCGTACTTGGTTTTGCTCCACAGGAACTGAAGGATGAGCAGATGGCTTACATCAAAACTCACCTTCCTCCGGTAGTTTTAATCGCCGGTGGCAGACCTTCGCAAGCTAAACCACTCGAGAAATTAGGGATTAAAACTTTCTTACACGTGCCCTCAGCATCTTTATTGGATATGTTCCTGAAAGAAGGAGCCAGGAGGTTCGTTTTTGAAGGTAGAGAATGTGGCGGACACGTAGGCCCATTATCGAGCATGGTGCTTTGGGAAAAACAGATCGAACGCCTGCTAAAAGAAGATCATCCTGAGCAAATCAGTGTGTTTTTTGCAGGAGGGATTCATGACGCATTATCTACCGCTTTTATCGCTGTAATGGCTGCTCCTTTAGCGGCTAAAGGTGTGAAAGTAGGGGTGTTAATGGGAACGTCCTATTTATATACTAAAGAAGCAGTAAGTACTGGTGCCATTCAGGATAAATTCCAGGAGCAGGCACGGATATCAAATGATACTGTGTTGCTGGAGACCGCCCCGGGGCATGAAACCAGGTGTTTAAACTCGCCATTTGCAGAGTTCTTCAACACAGAAAAAGAAAAGCTTCGAAAAGAAGGTGTTGATAAAAAAGAAATCTGGGCTAAGCTGGAAACCCTCAATGTAGGACGTTTGCGGATTGCGGCGAAGGGAATTGAGCGTAGAGGTGATCAGCTGGTGACTATTAATGAAAAAGAACAGCTGGACCTTGGTATGTATATGATCGGTCAGATTGCTTCTATGTGCAATGAAATTGTTTCTATCCTCGACCTGCATAAGGAAGTGACGGATGGGAATTACCATTTTGTACAGCAAGCGAAACCTGGAACACCTCCGGAGGCCACAGGAAAATCGCTTAACGTAGCCATTGTCGGTATGGCCTGTATCTTCCCTGGTGCAAAAAACCTGGAAGAATACTGGCGCAATATTGTGCTTGGAAAAGACGCAGTAACAGAAGTTCCTGACGAACGCTGGAACAAAGAATTATATTACGATCCTACCTCTACTGCAGGAGAAATGTCGCACTCTAAATGGGGCGGTTTTATTCCGAAGATCGATTTCGATCCTTTGGAGTACGGAATTCCTCCACAGTCGCTGGCGGCAATAGAGCCTACCCAGTTATTGAGTTTAATGGTGGCCAGACAGGCGATGGAACATGCCGGTTACAAAGAAGGTGGTTTCAATGCTGAAAATGTCTCGGTAATTATCGGTGCAGAAGGCGGAAACGACCTGGCCAATAGCTACAGTTTCAGGTGTTTTTACAAACAGGTATTCGGCGAAATGCCGGAAGAACTGGACGCTGCCTTGCCTAAAATGACCGAAGATTCTTTCCCTGGAATTCTCGCAAATGTGATCTCCGGAAGGATTACGAACCGCTTAAACCTTGGCGGACGGAATTTTACCGTAGACGCCGCATGTGCTTCCTCCCTGGCCGCATTAGATCTGGCTTGTCAGGAATTGTTCCTGGAGAAATCAGATATGGTGCTTGCAGGTGGTTCAGATTTACATAATGGTATCAATGATTACCTGATGTTCTCCAGTACACATGCGCTTTCCCGCAAAGGAAGATGTGCTACTTTTGATGCTGAAGCCGATGGTATCGCTCTTGGCGAAGGGGTGGCCATGCTTGTTTTGAAAAGACAGGAAGACGCCATCAGAGATGGAGATACAATATATGCCGTGATTCAGGGAATTGGTGGATCAAGTGACGGTAAAAGCCTTGGCTTAACTGCGCCACGTAAATCCGGACAGGTGAAAGCCTTAGAACGTGCCTACAACCAGGCGGGAGTTTCGCCATCCGTACTTGGATTGGTAGAAGCCCATGGAACAGGAACCGTTGTTGGCGACAGAACAGAGTTGAGCGCGCTAACAGATATGCTCAATCAATCCGGCGCTATTGCCAGTCAGACGCACCTCGGATCGGTAAAAACACAAATAGGACATACGAAATGTGCCGCTGGTTTAGCAGGTTTAATTAAAGCGACTTTGTCGACTTACTATGGTATTAAACCGCCAACAATTAATCTAAAAACACCTAACAGTTATTATAACGGTAAAACAAGTCCTTTTGCTTTTCATACGGAAGCAGGTCTCTGGATGGAAGAGAAACGCTATGCCGGGGTAAGTGCCTTCGGTTTCGGCGGCACAAATTTCCATGCGGTGATAGAAAGTAGTAATCCGGTTTCCGACCATGCATCTGCATTGAAGTCATGGCCATCCGAGCTTTTCGTTTTCAGAGGTGCTAACTATGAAGAGGCGAAAGCGAGGCTGATCACCGTGAAAACTTTGCTGGACGTTAATGACAGCATCGCTATAAAAGATATCGCCTACAGTCTGGCGGTAGAAAATGAAAAACCTGTACAGTTTAGTATGGTTGCCGACAATCCTGAAGACCTGATCATGAAAATTGACCTGGCCTTATCAGGCGTGGAAAGCATGGATTTGTACATCACCAAAAAGAAAACAGGTAAAGTTGCCTTTATGTTCCCCGGACAGGGAAGTCAGCGCATCAATATGGCCAGAGATCTTTTTGTGCTCTTTCCAGCGATGCGTAAGCTTTTAAAAGGGAAATCAGTATTAGAGCAAGTGCTTTTTCCAAATGCTGTTTTTGATGATGCTTCTTTGAAGGCGCAAAAAGAACGAATCAAAGATACCCGCATGGCACAACCGCTATTGGGTATTGTGGACCTGGCATTGGCTAATTTCCTGAAAGATTTAGGGATTGAACCTGATATGGTTGCCGGACATAGTTATGGCGAATTGCCTGCCTTATGTTTTGCCGGGGCCTTTGAGGAAGACCAGCTGGTTTACCTGAGTGAGCAACGTGCACAAGCAATTCTGGATTCCGTAGAAGGAGAAGATACAGGGGCAATGATTGCCGTTAATGGCAATCAGGAAGTGCTTTTGAAACTAATTGAGGGACTCGAAGATGTCTGGGCGGTTAATTTTAACTCACCAACTCAACTGGTAATCGCAGGAACAACTCCGGCAATTAAGCAACTTTCAGAAATCTTAAAAGCCGAAAAAATCTCTTTCAGACCATTAGAAGTGGCCTGTGCTTTTCATAGTCCGATGGTTGCTAAATCTAAAGGGATTTACAAGGAAGTACTGGATGAGGTTGATTTTAAGGATCTGAATCTACCGGTATGGTCTAACACCACTGCCGAAGTTTATCCTAAAACTGCAATCGCAGTAAAGGAAAGGCTCACAGATCACCTGGTGAAACCAGTGCGGTTTGTAGAGCAGGTACAACAAATGTATGCTGATGGTGCCCGTATTTTTATTGAAGTAGGCCCTGGAAAGGTGCTGAGTTCATTAGTGAAGGCCTGTATTGCTAAAGATGAGCTACTACTTTATGCAGAGGACAACGGACACAACAAGATCACCCATTTGCTCTGCACCATTGCTGCTTATGTAGCTACCGGTCGCGATGTTAAAATGGAGAAGCTTTTTGAAGGTCGCGAAGCGAAATTGCTGAATCTTGATGAGGTGCTGAAATACAAAAAAAGCCCCACCGTTTGGTCTGTGAATGGACAACATGCTGTGCCAACCGTCGGAAAGCTGCCAGCTTATGGCGCATTACCAATTATAGAACCACTGAAATTGAAAAATAAAGAACAATTAACTGCAAACTATAACGCTCCTGCAAATGCAGCGGAACAAATGATGCAGGAATACCTGAATAGCATGAAAATGATGATTCAGGCACAACGTGATGTCATGTTGACCTTTTTGGGACAAAATCCTGTGAATTATCATCAATCTGGCCGCCCGGAACCAATGGTTCAGCAGGTGTTTCAAAATCCTGCCGTACAATCCTTTTCTGCTTCGGCACAGGGGATTGCTGCTCCGGCTCAAATGCTTGCTGCTTCGGTACAAGGGCAGGGACCTGGTCAGTTTCCAGGTATCCTGAATGCTCCGGTAGCCAAAGCCATTCCTATCCAGATTGATGTGAAAATGGTGTTGATGCAGATTGTGAGCGATAAAACCGGATATCCGCAGGAAATGCTGGGCATGGAAATGGATCTGGAAGCTGATTTGAGTATCGACTCTATCAAGCGCATGGAGATTATCGGTGCATTACGTACAGAATTAGGTGGTTTCAGTGGTGGTGATAAAAACGAAGATACTTTTATGGAGGAGCTGGCAGGAATTAAAACCCTGAACGGCCTGGTGAACTGGATCAAGGAAAACAACCCGACTACTAGTATGGAAGAGGCTGTAGCTACAGGCTCGCAAAATGGTCTGGCACAAAATGCAGTATCTAAATTAACTCCTGCCTTAATCAAATCAGCGATTTTACAAGTTGTGAGCGAAAAAACCGGTTATCCGGAAGACATGCTTGGAATGGACCTGGATCTGGAAGCAGATTTAAGCATCGATTCTATTAAAAGAATGGAGATCATTGCTGAGCTAAAGACGAAAATTGGGTTTAGCCAGAGCGAGGATGTTGCGGATGACCTGATGGAAAAACTGGCGGCTATGAAAACATTGAACGGTTTACTGAACTGGATTGCAGAGATTGAATCTGAAAGTTTCGAACCGGTTTTAGAAGCAAAAAAGATCATTAAAGAAAGCGCAATCAGCTCAAAAACTAACGAAACCTTGTCCAGACTTCGCTTTGAACTGGCGTCATCTGAATTGTCGAACACCTCAAATGTAGTGCTTAAAGGAATGCGTTTCGCGGTTACCGATGATCAGGGACCACAGGCCGCTGCCATCAAAGCGGCATTTGAAAAACAAGGCGCAATAGTGGAGGTCGTTGCTGAAACTGATTCCCTGAAAGGGTACCAGGGGCTGTTGATGCTTAACATGTTTAGTTCCCCGAATCAGACGGATATTTTGGATTCCATTGGGCAAATCAAACAGCTGGATATGGAAGAAATGAAATGGGTTTATGTAATCTCGGATACGAAAGGTTATATGAAAGATGCAGCTGATGCTACTCAGTTAAGACGTTTTCAAGGCTACTCAGGATTATTTAAAAGTCTGGATAAAGAGTACGAATACACTAAGTTCAGGGTGTTGAGCTTAACTAATAAGTTAACTGCTGAGCAGATCGCAGACCTTACTTTAAATGAAGTATTGAACCCTGATTTACCTTCGGAAGTGATCTATAATGAAAATGGCCGGCAAACCATGGAGTTGATTCCGGAACAATTGGTTATCGGAACTGCTGACGCACAAATTCAGCTGGATAAAGAAGCAGTGGTATTGGTTCTTGGCGGTGCACAAGGGATTACGGCAGAGCTGACGATGCGTTTTGCCAAAGATTACCCTTGCAGGTATATTCTGGTAGGCCGCTCTCCGGATCCACGTTCAAATGGATTAGAGCAATTCTCCTTCATGAAAACAAAAGAAGAAATCAGGGCTTACCTGATCAAACTTGGCGAGTTTAAAAAACCGGCAGAGATAGAACAGGAAACTTCAAGGATTTATAAAAACAACCAGGCGCTACAGACCATCACGGCTTTAGAAATGAGCGGTTCTATAGTTACCTATTATGCATTGGACCTGCGCGACGAAGATAAACTGAGTCAGCTGATCAGCACTGTGTATGAAGAATTTGGCCGTATTGACGGGGTAGTACATGGTGCCGGTTTACTGGAAGATAAGCTGTTCCATGATAAGAGTGTGGAATCTTTTAAGAGAGTATTTGAGACGAAAGTAACCCCATTAAGGGTGCTTGCTGAACAATTGAAAGCTGAGACACAGTTTGTAATCTTTTTCTCCAGCATCGCTTCTGTATACGGAAACCGTGGGCAAACGGATTATGCTGCTGCCAACAGTGTGATGGACAGATACGCCTGGGCTTTAAAAGAAAAGATCAAAGGAAAAGTGACAGCTATCAATTGGGGCCCATGGAAAGGTGCCGGCATGGTATCCGCTTCCTTAGAAAAAGAATACGAACGCAGAGGGATTTCTATGATTCCATTGCAGGAAGGAATGGAATCATTCCTGAATGAACTGAAGTACGGAAATGAGTCTCAGGTACTCATCATGGCAGGAAATAACTGGTAACCATGAAGAAAACTGAGGTAGCCATTGTAGGCATGTCCTGCATCTTTCCGGGTGCGGTGGATATAGAGGCGTTCTGGCACAACATAATTAACAAGGTAGATGCGACGCAGGAAGTTCCTGCGGATCGCATTGATCCGATACATTTTGATACCGGAACTTCCGGTGTAGACCGCTTTTACTGTAACCGTGGCGGTTTTATTCCTGATTTCGAGTTTAACCCCTCGGATTTTGGAATTCTCCCGCTTGCGGTAGAAGGTACCGAGCCTGATCACTTATTAACCCTTAGCCTGGTGCATAAAGCACTGGCAGATGCAGGTGTTTTTGAGCAGAACTACTCCCTGGAAAAAACGGGAATCATCATCGGTAAAGGGAACTATGCAGGTCCGGGGGCCACCCGTGCTATAGAAATCGTAAGAACAGGGGAGCAAATAGTGAGCCTGTTGAAAGACCTGATGCCTCATTTACCGGAGGCGGAAATCGATCAGGTGAAGAAAGAATATCAGCTGCGTAAAGGTCGTTTTGGACCTGATACAGCGATGGGACTGATTCCAAATCTGGTCGCTTCTTTAGTGGCGAACCGGCTGAATTTAGGTGGTATTGCCTATACTTTAGATGCCGCCTGTGCCAGCTCATTGATTGCGGTAGATCATGCGATACAGGAACTGAACAGCGGTCGCTGTGATATGGTGATTGCAGGTGGTGTTCACGTCGGACAAAATGCCGCTTTCTGGAGTATTTTTAGTCAGCTGGGTGCCTTATCAAAAAAGGGACAGATTAGCCCTTTTGATGCAGAGGCAGACGGATTGATTATCGGAGAAGGTTGCGGGTTTGTGGTGCTAAAGCGCCTTGAAGATGCGGTCAGAGATCAGAATAAGATCTATTCGGTATTAAAAGGGGTAGGTGTAAGCAGTGATGGAAGTGGCACAAGTGTGATGAGCCCTTCCGTAAAAGGACAGCTGAAAGCCATTAAACAAGCCTGGGGGAATTCAGGTCTGGAACCTAATAACATCGGATATATTGAAGCCCATGGAACAGGGACAGTTTTAGGAGATAAAACAGAAATAGAAACCCTGACACAGTTTTTTGGAAATGATACGACCTTGCTTAAAGCAGGAATCGGAACAGTGAAATCGAACATCGGTCATGCGATGCCGGCAGCAGGAATTGCAGGCTTGATCAAAGCCTCACTGGCTTTGTATCACGGGATTATCCCACCTACACTTCATTGCAATCAGCCTTTGGCGCAATTGAAGGATAGTCGTTTTTCAGCAGTTCAGGAAGCTCGGAACTGGGGAGATTCGGGTTTACCGAAGATCGCCGGCGTAAATGCTTTTGGTTTTGGCGGAATCAATGCACATGCAGTACTGGAAGCATATGATGTGCCGCAGAGTACCGGGGAATTTTCCCGTTTAAACCTGGTAGCTGATCCAATTGTATCAGATGAGGTGTTATTACTTGCGCGGAACAGTCATGAGGAATTACTCCTTGCTTTAGAAAACGAGGACCGTTTGCCTGGAGATGGGCCATTCCGTATTGCTGTATTTAACCCTACACCGGAAAGGTTAAAAAAGGCTTTGAAGATTGCCGGTAAAAATATGCCATGGCGTAATAAACAGGATATTTGGTATAGCAATGCGCCTTTATTAAGCAATGGCGGAAAGATCGCTTTTGTGTTTCCGGGATTAGACGGGCTCGCTGGTGGCGAAGTAAACACGGTTGCGGAGTACTTTAACCTCCCTCAGGATCACAATACTAAAGCAGAAGGCCTGTTAAATGAGGCCCTGAAAATATTAAATAAAAGTAGTGTCCTGGATACGGCCCTAAAGCAATTGGGAATTTTACCGGAGATGAATGCCGGGCATAGCCTGGGCGAGTGGCTGGCCGCAAGGTCTTCGGAACTCGCCGCGGAATCTTCGGTATTACATCTGCTTAATTTCTTGAACCCGGAGACCTTTGAACTTAAAGATTCGAGGTTTATCGCGGTTGGTTGCGGAATTGAACAGCTTCAGCCGATCATTGCAGACATTGAAAACCTGTACCTTTCTAATGATAATTGTCCACAGCAGGTAATTCTGTGTGGCAGCAATCCGGCACTGGATATTCTGGTGCCCATTTTAAAGGCTAAACAGATTTTCCATCAGGTACTACCTTTCCAGTCTGGTTTTCACTCGCCATTTGTGGCAGATAAACTTGATATCATGCTGGAAGGAATGAGCCAGATGGAGTTCCGTAAAACGAAATTCCCATTGTGGTCTGCTACAACCTTAGCGTTATATCCGGAGGGTTTCGAAGCCATCAGGGAACTGAGTGTAGAACACCTGATTAAACCGGTTCGCTTTCGTGAATTGACCGAACGCTTATATGAAGAGGGGGCCAGAATGTTTATTCAGGTAGGTTCCGGAGGACTAATCGGTTTTATTGATGATACTTTGAAAGGTAAAGGATGCAGCACGATTTCTGCAAATGTGCCTTTGAGATCTGGAATTGCGCAATTACAGCGGGTACTGGCCGCTTTATTCGTGGAAGGTAAGGAAGCAGGAATGACCTTTATGGGCTATGGGAAAGCCGAAATCCTTGTCAGAAAAGGAATTAAGTTGCAATTGGGCTTGCCACTGATTTCTGGATTGGAAGGCTTGAAAAACCTGGCCATTACGCCAAAAAACAGTTTACCTAAAGTTGATGTATTGGAAGATCAGGCGCATCCACTGATGAGAGCTTTTCAGGAAAACGTAGAAGAAATGATTGGAATCCAGTCAGAAATGCTCCATTTTTTCCAGAACAGAACGCAATCCGGGTTTGTCGCAAGTCCATCTACGACCTTAAGTGCGGACTCTTACCCGGGGATCAAAGAAATTGACCTGGCATCTGCCGGAATCGCAAAGGGAAAACTTCCTTTTTCTAAAACGCTGGATGTTACCCTGGAAAATTGTCCTTACCTGATAGACCACTCTTTATTGAGACAGCCAAAAGGATGGCATTGTGTAGAGGATATGGACCCGGTAATTCCGATGACCATGATTTTTGAAATGTTCGGTGAGATTGCTGCAGCGCAGTTACCGGGGACTTATGTACATCGGTTAATGAACATTAAAGTGTTCCAATGGATGAATGTTTCAAAACCCTTCAGGGAAACGGTAACCGGCGAATGGAAATCAGATCATTTGGTGTACCTCAACTTAGAGCGTTTTGCAAATGCAGAAGTAATGCTCAGTAAGGAGCTGAAAACAGCACTGGAACGGACTTTTGATGTCGGTAAATCTTTAAATACCGACCGTACGGAAACTCAGATTTATGAGGAACATATGTTCCACGGACCAGGGTATCAGGGCATCAGAAAACTGATTAAAGTAGGGGAAAAGGGTATTGTTGGCCTCATCGAAGGCAGTACGGGTAAAGGTTCTTTACTAGATAACGCCGGACAACTTTTTGGCCTTTGGCTACAGCTTTATCTGACCAAGGACAGGATTGCTTTCCCTGTGAAAATACAGGATATAGAGTTTTTCGGGGAGATGAGTGATCAGCAGGGAACTTTTGAATGTACCTGCGTGCTGACTGAACTGACTGATGAATTTGCATCCGCAGATATCGTCATGAAAAGAGACCATAAAATCTGGGCAATCCTAACTGGTTGGCAAAACAGGCGCCTGGAGATCGACGAAGCGCTATGGCGCGTATCGATGTCGCCACTCCACAACCGCTTGTCGGAAGAGGTGGCGCCGGGGATTTTCATGTTCCATAACGCCTATAGCCGTGTCGTTTCCTGGGATTTTATTTTGAAACGTTATTTCAATCAGGACGAAAAGAAACACCACAACTCTTTATTACCGAACAAAAGGAAAGAATGGATGATCAGCCGGGTGGCAGTAAAAGACGCGGTTAGAAACCTGCTAAACCAGACGAAAAACGAGGCTTGCTATCCCATTGCATTTGAGATCAGATCGGACGAAGTCCGCAAACCTTATTTGCATGGCGATATGACGGCCGGAATCCATATTTCCATTGCCCATAAAGGGACGGATGCAGTAGGTGTGGCCCGTTATGATCGCCCTGTAGGCATCGATATTGAGCGTATTGAGGAGCGGACGGAAGGATTCTACAGTATGGTTTTCAGCGATCCGGAAATGCAATTACTAGCAGATAAAGACAAAGCCGAATGGTCGACCCGCTTCTGGGTAGCCAAAGAAGCTTATGGCAAATACCTTGGGAAAGGCCTGCAAGGGAATCCAAAAGCCTATGCGATTGAAGAAATCAACGGCGAAGAATTAAGAATCAATGAAATCATCATAAAAACTATTAAACACAACAACTATATAATCGGATGGACACTATAATCTCAACTACGAAACTAAACAGCAACGAAATCTTTGACCTGATGACACAATTTATCACAGAAGTGATTGGAGAAGAGTTTGTTGAAGAAATGGACATTACCATGGAAAGTTCTTTCACCAAAGACCTGGAAATGGATAGCATAGAAATCGTGTCTTTTTCAGAGAAGATAAAGACACATTTCGGAGAGCAGATTGATTTTACAGGATGGCTTTCGAATATGGATCTTGATCAATTGATCAACCTGAACCTGGGAACAATCGTAAACTATATCGAAGAATGCCAGTAATCACCGTAAAAAAACGGGGAGTACACATTCAGGAATTGAATACAGCAGCAGCGGAAACGCTGGTGCTGGTTCATGGCATGTTTAGCAACCTCTCTGTCTACTATTTTAACATCGCGCCAATCCTGGCGAAGCACTTTCATGTGGTGATGTATGATTTGAAGAGTCATGGTTTAAGTGAAAGAACATCAGGTGGTTATGATTTAGAAAGTATGACGGACGACTTGTCTGATTTGCTGGATCAGTTAAACCTGAAATCAGTTCATCTGGCGGGTTATAGCTTCGGCGGACTGATCGCTTTAAAGATGGCGGCACGTTTCCCTGAAAGGGTGAAAAAGCTGGCTATTATTGAAGCACCGGATCCGGGCGACGACAAAACGAGGGACATCATTGATGACTATAGCAGAGAATTTCTGGAACATTACGTGACCAATTTCACCGATACTACAAAGGTGAAAATGGGTAAACGACAGATGGAACGCAACCACCGCATGTACGAATATCTCTTCCATGAAACCACGATAAAGAGCGACATGATTAAGGAAAGAGACTTCTTTACTGCGGCAGAAATCGCTGCAATTCCACAGGAAGCGTTGCTCTTGTATGGTAAAGAATCTAATTGTCTGAGTGCAGGTAAGTGGTTGAAAAACAGGATTAAAAAAGTTGAGATGTTGGAGGTGGATGGCGACCATAATGTGCCTATCCAGCAACCTGTAAGCATTGGAAACCTAATGGAAACATTTTTTAAGAATTAAAGAAATCGCCCTATGGCAAGATTTGTATTTATAGTTCCACCTTTAACGGGACATATTAACCCGACACTAAGCATTGGCGCTGTTTTGTTGCAACGCGGACATGAGGTGGCCTGGATTAGTTTAGACCGCTCGCTGGAAGCCAGACTTCCAAAAGGGGGGCAGCTGTTGCTCATTGAGTACGCTGAAAATGATGAACAAAAGCAGGAGAGTGAAAAATACCTGGACATCATCACCAAAAAGATCGTTTACGGGATCGATAGCATCAAGTTTCTGTATGAGGAGGTCCTGATTCCATTGAACAGACACAGTTATGAAGGGATTCTGGATTTGCTGGATCAGTTTAAGCCGGATCTCGTGATTACTGACCATCAGATGTTTGCCGGTGCTATTGCAGCCACAAATAAAGGCATTCCGTATACCACTACCGTAACTGCACCTGCGGCCATCAAAGTGATGGATGAACTGCCAAAAATCCATGAATGGGAGGTCAATCAGATCATCGCCCTGCAAAAGGAATTTGGAATCAAAAGAGAAGATTCTATTGCCTGTTCTGAGCTCCTGACTATGGTATTGACCTCCAGATCGTTCTTTGGAGAGATGACCCTGCCGGAACAATATCGGTTTGTAGGACCTGTGATCCATAAAAGAGCAGAAAAGACCTCATTTGATTGGGACAAGCTGGAACAGGGGAATGGAAAGCCAAAGTTATTGGTGAGTATCGGGACTACGTTCGATCATGAGCATAAGAAGAGCTTTTTCACAAAGGTGATCGAAGCCTTTGGAGGAGCAGAAATGACGGTTGTAGTAGTTTCAGACCCTGATTTGTTTGCCGGATGGCCGGAGAACTTCATCGTTCAGCGCAATGTACCACAGTTGGATCTGCTGCCTCATCTGGATGGAGTGGTTTGTCACGGTGGACACAATACCGTCTGCGAAACCTTAACTGCAGGACTGCCGATGGTGGTGGTACCGATCGCCTATGACCAGTCGCACGTGGCCGGTAGAGTAGTGCGTGTTGGGGCTGGATTGCGCTTAAACTTTAACCGTTTTAAAGCAAAACACCTGAAAGAATCAGTAGAAGAAATTTTAAACAATATGAGCTATAAGGAGGCAGCAATGCTGATTGGCGACTCGTTCCGTGAGGCCGGAGGTACAGAAACCGCCGCAGACCTGTTGGAAGAATTGAGTGTGGTATCCATAATTAGTATCAAATAATTAAAGAAGAAATTATGTCAAAGTTTTTATTTGTCGTACCCCCGTTTTTTGGTCATATCAGTCCGACGCTAAGTATTGGCGCCAGCTTAATTGCCAAAGGTCATGAGGTGAAATGGCTGGGCATCACGCCACTTGCCGCTACTCATGTTCCGGAAGGAGGTGAATATATTTACCCTGAAGCAGACCTTGTCGAATATCAGGAAGAGCTGCAAAAGATATTGAAACGTCAGGATGACGGGCCTGCCTGTTCAGGTCCTGAAGTGATGAAACTGGCACTGGAAGAAACCTATGTCCCTATTGCCCGTATCATGATGAAGGGCTTAGGGAATTTTGTAGATACCTGGCAACCAGATGTGATTGTGAACGATTGTATCACTTTTGCAGGTGCTTTATGTGCGCATATTAAGGGGATTCCTTGTGTAACTACCACGCCGGTACCGCCGGATGTAATGGGCGATACCGCCAATTCTGCCCCTAAAATATTCGAATGGCAGGAGAATTTAGTCAAAGGATTACAGCAGGAATTCGGGGTTTATGGAGACGATATTGTGATCCATTCCCGTAAGATGAACCTGGTGTTTACTTCGCTTGAATTTGCTGGTTTACAAGACCCAATGCCACACATGAAATTTGTTGGACCGGTAAAAGGAAGACCAAATAATGTGGCTTTTGATTGGGAGCGACTGGAAAAAGCAACCACACCTAAGGTTTTTGTTTCTCTGGGGACCTTGCTGGTCGACATCAGAGCGGCATTTTTCCAGAAGTTGATTGATGCTTTTGCCGATGCGCCATTAACGATTGTGGCGGCAACTAGCCCTGATATCTTTGAAAAATGGCCGGATAACTTTATTGTGAGTGGTTTTGTGCCTCAGGCGGAGTTGATGCCTAAGATGGATGTGGTGATTTGTCACGGGGGTTTTAATACGGTGAATGATACTTTCATTAACGGCTTGCCGATGTTGATCACACCTATTGCTTACGACCATTTTCATACCGCAAAGCTGATTGAAAACGCCGGTTGTGGTCTTAAAATCCGCTATAAAAGACTAAGAATTGAAGATTTAAAGAAAGCCATATTTGAGCTCCTTGAAAATCCTCAATATAGAAATGCTGCATTAAGGATTAAGGATACTTTTCTTGCTGCCGGAGGAAATGATAAAGCAGTTCAGTTGCTGGAAGAATTTGCCGCTGCTGAACAGGTAATGGCTGTTGTAAACTAAGGAATGGCCATGAAAAGAAAACTTTTATTTGCAGAAAGGATGCTTCACGGAAACGGTGAAGCACCTTTTAATGCCCTGATCCCGGTAAAGATTAAAGGTGTTTTTCCTGAGGAAAGTATACACCATGCCTTGAAAAAACTTCAGGAGAAGCATCCTTTATTAAACGCAGCTGTTGAAGATGATGAACAAGGGATGCCCTGGTTTGTGGTTAAAGAAGGATTGTCTATTCCTGTTCGCATCACAGAACGATTAAGTAATGCGGATTGGAAAACGCAAACTACTCAGGAATGGGCTACGGTTTTTGATACCCGAAAAGGTCCTTTGATGAGGTTGGTATGGATCAAAGGAGCGGAAGCTTCGGAATTGATCCTGGTGATCCACCATTGCCTTTGTGACGGAGGGTCTGCTATGGCAATCCTGTCGGAATTTCTAATGCTACTCGACGATGGATCTGTAGATATCGGAAAGGAAGATCCTATCCTTGACGTCAATGATATTATTCCTGCGGAAGTCCTGAAGGACAGGAAAAAGCGGGTGAAAGCGAAGCTGATTGGCAGTGTGGCCACTTTTGCCCTCTGGCTGATTCCGGTAAAGAAAAAGCTGGTAGAACGCAAAAAGGACTATATGATCCACTGGAAGCTACAAAAAGAATGGAGCGATCAGCTGATGATCAAGTGTAAAGCAGAGCAGGTAACGGTAAACACGGTGCTTTGTGCAGCGGTGTTAGCAGCTTTTAAAGCCGTAAGAAAAGAGAACTTTCACAATAAAATCTCCTGTCCGGTGGATATCCGGAGGTTTGCCCCAAGGATAAAAAGGGACAATATTTTCGCTTTTGGCTTAATGTTCGTTGTTTCGGCAGATCTGGAGCTGGACTTCTTCAGCAATGCAAGGAAGATGCAGGATGATATCAATAAGAAAACGGCAAAGCTGGATGCTTATGAGAACATCATGATGATGGAAGAATCACATGCTTCGATGGATAAGTTCACGAACTTTTTAAAGTATGGAAAGTCCGGCAATGATTGCATGTTCTCCAATCTGGGAAAAGTAAACATCCCACATCAATATCAAAATTTTGAACTGGAAACGATCTTTAGTCCTTCTGTAATTGGCCCTTTAGGCAATACGACCACTCTGGTTACTTCCACTTACCGCGGACAAATGGACTTTACTTTCATCGCGAGCGAAGGCTTCATTCCCTACGAAGAAGGCCTCGCCATTCAATCGAAAATAATGGAAATCATTAGCAAAAAAATTGCCTCATGAGCTTAAAAGAAAAGTTATGAAAAGAAAGCTGATCATAGGGGAAAGAATCATGTATGTAGATGAGTCGACGCCTTTAAACTGTGTTTTTGCAGTGAAAATAAAGGGTGAGTTTTCTTCGGAAAACCTGGCTGTTGCCCTTGGTAAAATCCAGCAAAAACACCCTTTATTACGTAGTAATTTGAAGGAAGATAAGGCCGGTGTGCCTTATTTCGAATTGATTACGGATATGAAAGCAATTCCTGTCAGGGTTTTGGAAAGAAGGGATGATGGACAGTGGATGGAGGAATCGGAAGTTGAATGGCGAAAGCTGTTTGATGAGGTAAACCTGCCCATGGCAAGAGTGGTCTGGTTAAAAGGAGCGGAGGTTTCTGAACTGCTGCTGGTTTGTCCGCATTGTATTTGTGACGGGACTACTTTCGTTGCACTGATGTCGGAGATGCTGATGCTGTTAGACCATCCGGAGAAGTCGCTGGTCCCTTATCTGCCATTTAACTCTATTGAAGAGCTATTGGCGGAAACGTTTTCAAGTACAAGGGCTAAGGTGGTTAAAGCAAAGCTGTTTTCTATTGTTGCAAAGTTGTTTTTTCTGCTCAAATCTACGACTAACAAACATCCGGCAGGATCGGGATATATGCTGCACTGGAAGCTGGAAGCGGAGGAAACTAAAGCTTTGGTTTTAGGGTGTAAGGCTGGTGGCGTTACTTTGCATGCTGCTTTGTGCGTGGCCTTTCTGGAAGCTTTTAAAGCGGTAAGAGGAACTAAAGCGCATGGGAAGGTTATTTGTCCGGTTGACGTGAGAAAGTTCGTGACAGAGATCAGGGAAGATACCATGTTTGCCTTTGCCCCAATTGCGGAATTGTCACTCTCAAAAGAGCAAGGTTTCCAGGTTAAAGCGAAAACCCTAAAGGAAGAATTGACTACTAAGATCGGGGCCATGAAGGTTCATGAGCTGTTGGTGATGAGCGAATATTTTCATGGCTCAGTGCAGAAGATGGTTAAATACCTGCGCAGTACCGATGGTGCACATGACCTGACGCTTTCTAATATGGGTCGTCTGGGAATTGCCGAAAACTACAATTCTTTTGAAGTAGAGACACTTTACAGTCCTACAGTAGGCTTTCCATGGCGCAATGCGAACACTTTAGTGGTCAGTACTTTTAAGGGGAGGATGGATTTCAGCTTTTTCTCCAATGATGCTTTTTTGAGTAAAAAAGAAGCGGAAGAGATTAGAGATCATGCGTTAGAATTGTTGTTGACTGAAGTGATGGTAGCTTATGCTTAAGGTTAAAAAATCGGACAATATCGTATTCAGGAAGTTTATTCAAAAGAGACTCCTGTATTATATCCTCCCTAATATATTTTTCAATACCCTGATTCCTTACCTTACTTTGAGAGATTTAGGTCCGGTGTTTTTATTTCAGGGCGAGTATTGTGTGGCGCGATTCTTATTGCCCATGGCACTGTTTCTGCCTTTTATCATCACCTATGATATTTTAAAAAAGACAATTGTTTTGTCTGAGGAAGGGAAAGCAGGTTTTTTGTTGCCTGGGGATTTAGCAAAAAACAAGTTTATGTTCAGGATGGCTGGCATTAATGGGGCGCTTTCTTTCTCTGTAAATGTATTGGTGATGGTATTGATACACCTGAATGTACCAAAAGGCTATGGGTTCAATGGTACTTTAATCTCACTGGCGATCGGTTTGGTTGCAGCGGCTTTGACTGTTTTATCAACGCTATGGCCCATTAAAAGGGTAAAAGCACTGATTGTTGAATGAGATCCGGCTCTTTTATCATCATCTTCCTTTTTTAACTTTGGAAAAGCAATTAAATTGTCTTTGTTTTGCCCGGATAAGAATTCCTTTTCTTTATGAAGATTTCAGTAGCACAAACAAGAGCGGTTAAAGGTGATATTTCTGCAAATATTGCCGGACATAAAAAGTGGATTGAGCTTGCTGTTTCACACCAGACGAAGGCCATATTTTTCCCTGTACTGTCGCTCACTGGTTATGAACCTGAGCTCGCCCATGTGCTGGCAACTCACCCGGAGGACAAACAATTGGATGACTTCCAGAAACTTGCTGACCACAATCATATCACTATCGGATTAGGTATGCCGACAAAAGCAAAAGCAACCAAAGGCATACATATCAGTATGGTGATTTTTCAGCCCAACAGCCCCCGACAGATCTATTCAAAGCAACAGCTACACCCTGATGAATTTCCATACTTTGTAAATGGGGAGCAACAACTCATTTTAAGGATTAACAACCAGAAAATTGCACCGGCAATCTGTTATGAAAGCTTAGTTCCTGAACATTCAGTTCATGCTCATCGACTTGGCGCTGAAATTTATGTAGCGAGTGTCGCCAAATCGCAAAATGGAATTGACAAAGCAATGCTGCATTATCCTGCAATTGCAAAGCAGTTTTCGATGCCAGTATTAATGTCTAACTGTGTTGGTCATTGCGACAATTTTCAAAGCGCTGGACGAAGCGCGGTCTGGACAAAGGAGGGACGTTTAGCAGGACAACTTGACGATCAGAAGGAAGGAATCTTAATTTTTGATACGGAAACGGAAGAGGTCAGTAAAGCGGAGTTTTAGAAATAAGTGATTCAGTTTATTGAATAATCGCATGATCTCTGCGCTGATATTCTATTTTGTTCTGAGCATATTCCATCGAATATATCTTGCCAGCTGTACTTAGATTAGATAGTCTGTGTGATAATTGCGCTGTGTCGAAAATCTTGTGTTTGCCAGAACAATTTTGCGGGTAAGGTGTTGGTTTGTACAAGAGCAAATGCTTTGCTTTAAACAGCGAAGGGAATGATTTCTAACAGCTGATAGCAATAATCCTTTAATTTAAAAACAATCAATTATGAAAACAAAATTAAGTATCATCCTTGTGCATGGTTTTTGGGGTGGGGCCGCGCATTGGAGTAAAGTTATTGTTGAGCTTGTAAACAAAGGGTATGAAGTGATTCGTGCTGTTGAAATGCCGCTCACGGCTCTGGCCGATGATGTGGAGCGTACCCGGAAGATGATTGCGCAGCAGGATGGTCCGGTCTTACTGGTTGGTCATTCTTACGGTGGTGCCGTGATTACGGAGGTTGGCAATCAACCGAATGTGATCGGTTTAGTATATATTGCTGCATTTGCACCGGATACAGGCGAAAGCCCTGGTGGAATTACTCAAAAGCACCTGCCAGTTGCAGCGCCAAACCTTACACCAGATAGTGATGGGTATTTGTGGGTTAAACCAGCGTTATATCATGAAAGTTTCTGTCAGGATTTGAGCCCAATGGAAGGACTGGTGTTGGGGATTATACAAAAGGCACCGCTGGCAAGTACTTTTGGCCAAAGCATAACTGACCCTGCCTGGAAATACAAGCCATCGTATTACCAAATCTCCAGTGAAGACAGGATGATTGCGCCTGAGAATCAAGAATGGATGTCGTCAAGAATTGGTGCAAAAAAGATAATTACCCTGGCAGCAAGCCATGCCTCATTAGCCTCTATGCCAGTAGAAGTAGCGGGCTTTATCGATGAAGCTGCAGTGGAGTTCAGTAAAGGTTAAATTTCGGTTGCGCTGTAATTAGTCAAAGAAACTGATGTAAAGTCCTGCAGTTCTTCTGGACTGCCTTCAAAAAGTGTCTGGCTTTTTGAAGGCATTTCATTTTGATTTGCAGGGTTTTATGTTTTGCGTGGTTACGGTAGACAGCTAATCCTACAGGCATCAAAGTCAATCTTTATTAGTTGTTTAGCAACTTTGTTGCATTTATCTTGTTTGTTATAGATTATTAATGCAACTTTGCTGCAGTTGTGAGAGGAAGCAGAAAACAAATACAGATAAAATTAAAGCAGGGAATTTCCTTTCTGCTGGTCTTGTTGTTTGTATTTATTTCTGCGGCTCAGGTTTTACATACGCATACGGCTCCTTATGGAACTCATCAGGAGCAACACGGGGAAGAGGAGCAATTACAGCTTTTAGATAAATGTTCGGTTTGCGACTATTACCTCCATATCCAGAGCAAGCAAATATTTTCAAATGATCTGTTCGTGCTGCCCCCGGTTTTTGCCCGGGTAGTTACCACGACAAGCTATATGCTGACCGGGTTTTCTAAAGTCACCATTCAGGGTTTTACCAATAAAGGGCCTCCCCATAGCCTTTAATTTCCCGGACGCCTTTTGAGCGGAACCGTTTTATCTAATTATTTCTTAACCAGGAGGATGAATTTCTGCGGCCTTTTAATTGGCGCGCAATGTTCTGCCCGTCCTTATTGTTTCCAGCATTTCCAGCCGAATGATGAAATTCTATACGCTATTTTTTTGCCTTTTATTTATTAACGGTCTTGTTTTCGGGCAGCGCAACCATCCTGTTCAGGATACTACAAAATTGTCTTTAAGAAAAGACACGGTTAAACAGCTTAAGGAGGTGGTGATTAAAGACCGGAGATCGCAACTGCGTAAAAAAGAGGAGTCTTTAAATGTAGAAATTGTTGGGTCTGATTTTATACAACGCAACCTGGGGGGAAGTTTAATGCAATCTCTGGAACGTTTGCCCGGTATTAAAACCATTGGGATTGGTTCGGGGCAGTCGAAACCGCTTATCCGTGGACTAGGATTTAACCGGGTATTGGTGGTTGATCAGGGACTGAAACATGAGGGGCAGCAATGGGGTGCTGATCATGGTCTGGAAATAGATCAGTTTGCTGCCGGCGAAGTAGAACTGATCAAAGGTGCAGCTTCATTTATGTATGGCCCGGACGCGATTGCCGGGGTGATCAATGTTAAACCTCAGCCAATACCAGCTGTAAATTCAATGGGAGGGTCGGTAAACCTGCTGGCCAAAAGCAACAATAATCTGTACGGTAGTTCTGTTAATTTTTACGGTCGGAAGGAACATTGGTTTTTTGATACGCGCTTAACTTATCAGAATTATGGAGATTATCGGGTACCTGCCGACACCATTTTTGTCTATGACTATGCCGTAAAACTGCATGATAGACAATTGCGCAATACGGCAGGAAGGGAAACAGCGATACATTTTAGCAGCGGTTATGTCGGGAAAGGTTTTAAATCTGTGTTTTACCTGAGTAATGTCTATAGCAAAAGTGGCTTTTTTGCTAATGCACATGGTTTGGAGCCTAGAAATGTGGATACAAAAATGCATGATGCCTCCAGCAGGGATATTTTGATGCCCGCTCAGGAAGTGAATCATTTCAAGCTCATCAATCGTACTGAATACCAGGTTAATACACATAAAATAGCGCTGGATCTGGGTTATCAACGCAACTTCCGGCAAGAGTTTAGCCAATATGTAAACCATGGCTATATGCCTCCTGTATATCCTGATACCCTGTCTGTAGCTCCAAACCTGGAGCGGGAGTTTGATAAACAGGTTTATAGTCTCCACCTCAGCGATCAATTCTTTGTTGGAAGACACCAGATCAGCGCAGGGCTCAATTCAGAATTCCAGCACAATAACATCAATGGCTGGACTTTTTTAGTGCCTTCTTTTAAGCAGGTGATGGCCGGGGTTTTTGCGTATGATAAATATCGGGTAAACGAAAATCTAATCTTGCATGGTGCTTTAAGGTATGATATAAGCCACATCCGCCTGGTTAAATACACCGATTGGTTTAATTCTGAGCGCGCTGTTGCTGGTAAGGTAGTTCAGGAAAAACTGGTTAGGTCGGAGGATTTGAGCAGGTCCTTTAATAGTCTGGTTTGGTCCGTCGGACTGAATTACAATCCCGGGCAGTTTTTATTGAAGGCCAATCTGGGGAAGAGTTTCCGGATGCCAATAGCAAAGGAGCTTGGCGCAAATGGGGTTAATTACCATTATTTCAGTTATGAAAAAGGAGATCCGGATCTTGATCCTGAGCAATCTTATCAGGCAGATTTGAGTCTGGGTTGGACGGCCGACAACTGGTCCGTTCTGGTCAGCCCATTTTACAATTATTTCCCGAATTACATCTACTTAAATCCTACCTCCGGACATGATTATTACCAGGGTGCCGGGAATCAGATTTTTCAGTATGCCCAAAGCAAAGTACTCCGGTATGGAGGAGAGGTAGAATTGAAAATTAAGCTGTTGAAAAGTCTGAGCACAGCATTCTTAGGAGAATATTTACAAGCAAAACAGCTTTCCGGCGATAAGAGAGGCTATACGCTTCCGTTTTCTCCTCCGGCTTCGGCCTTGTTCAACCTGACCTGGTCGCCGGCATTTACTGAGCGTTTTCAAAAGTCATGGTTTTCAATTGACTACCGGCTTACTGCAAAACAGGATAACATCGTGCCGCCAGAAAAGAAAACACCGGGCTACAGTTTGATAAATCTACAGGTAGGCACAGCAGTCTGTTTTCAAAAACAACCGGTGTTGATCAGCTTACAGGCACAAAACCTGATGAACACCCGCTACCTGAATCATACCAGTTTTTATCGGCTGATTGGTCTTCCGGAAGCGGGTCGTAATCTCATCATCTCTTTAAAAGTTCCTTTTAATATCCCATCAAATCATTAATAATTTAAATATATAAACACAAACAAAATGTTAAAAACAAACACACTATTAAGTATGAGAATTCCAAAAATCATGTCCATTCTGCTGATTTTTATGGCTGCTTTCTCTGCATGTAAAAAGGACGAGCAGGTGGTAGAACTCGCAGTGCCAAAGGCTGAAAACATAGAAATTGGTACAGCCAACAACAAGCAGGCGCTTAAGGGAAGAGATTTCCATTTTAATGCAGAGGTAACCGCAGCAAGCAAAATAAAGGCAGTTCAGCTGAGGATCTTGCAGAAAACCGGCGAAACGTATACCGCAACCTGGAAGCTGGAGTTCGACTGGAAAGAATACATTGGCGTTAAAAATACCAATGTGCATAAGCACTTTACCATGCCAGCAGAGGCGCCGGAGGGGAAATATGATTTCTTCTTTATAGTATTAGATGAAAATGGTACGAAGCTTGAAATTAAGGAAGAAATAACCATTACCGATCCTGCAAATATGCCGGTGGACCCTAAAATTGGTCGTGATATGATTTCGCGCAATGGTACACTGATTTACTACATGGAGACCTGGGTAGAAAAAGAATTGATCTTCAAAAAAGGGGATGAACTAACTGCTCATGCACAGGTTAGCGAGATTAAAGGTGACGGAATTCTATACACGTTACTGATTAAGAAAAGTGCTGATTATCACCCTGAATCTATTGATAATCTTGATTTAAATAAAGCAGTTGTGATTTCCAGGGTGGAACATAAGGACCTTCCGGCGGCTTCAAAAATCAGCACTTTAAAACAGGTGAATGGTGTGTATGGCGGTGAAAAGATTGTCATCGGAGCTGATCAAGATGGTAATGAGCCAACGCCAAACGCTATCAATGCTGGAAAAGCCTGGGAGTCTGGCAAGTATAATCTGGTTATAGTTTATAAAAATACGACCTATAATAGAACTGCTTATAAGGTTATACCGGTCACCTTAGATTATAAGTAAAATGAAGAACAAAAGTTTATTAGTCAGCTGTTTATTGCTGGCGGTTTTTTTTAGCAATTGTAGTAAGGATAAGGCAGAACCTATTGATACCATTTATCCGGAGATTAATATGGACTTTCCCGATGCATTTCCTAAGCAATGCAGTGTAGTCAAAAGAGGAGAGAAGTTCCTGTTTAAGGCTTTGCTGAGTGATAACGGACAATTGGGGTCGCTAAACGTTGATATTCATCATAATTTTGACCATCATACCCACAGTACTGAGTTGGTGGAGTGCGAGATGTCGCCAGTTAAACAAGCGGTAAAACCATTTTTGCTGATTAAGAATATCATTATTCCTGCCGGACTAAAATCATATCAGGTAAATGCAGAGATTGAGGTTCCTGTAGATGTTGATCCCGGGGATTATCATTTTATGATTAGGCTGACCGATAAGGAAGGCTGGCAAACGATAAAAGGTTTGAGTGTTAAAATTAATTAAAAGGAGCAAACAGCCCTTCAGGTATTCTGAAGGGCTGTTTGCTTGTAGTTCAAATCCAATTGCATTATCCACCCAAAACATAAAGACTTATATCGCCGTTGTAAAACTAATGACTCAGGAGTTAAAAAAGGGTTTTGTACAATGTACCCCCCCAAAAGCTTTGGTGTTAGATAGAATAGATACGGAAAAGGTTAACGCCAGCAAAAGAAGTTATGTAGCTGACGTTTTTTGTTTATCTTTAATAAGAATGAGTTATTAAGTATGTCAATGTTAGATAAAAAACGTCCGTTAATTAAACCCTGGGCTCTAAATCTATTAATTATTTTATCTTTAGCGGGCTGTGCTAATCCAAAAGATACTACTTCAAAGAAAGTACAGATTAGAAAAGTTGAAGCTAAGTATACCTTGTTTAGAGATGGGAAGCCTTATGATATAAAAGGTGCAGCTGGCATTAGCCATTTTAGTACCTTAAAAGAAATGGGTGGAAATACAATCCGGGTTTGGGATACGACCCGATTGGCTACTATTTTAGATAGTGCAAAAGCGAACCAGATAGCCGTAATCATTGGCCTGCCAATTTTCAATAGTGATTATAAATCTTTCTATGATGATGCTGCAAAAACTGAGGTACAGTACGAAAAATTTAAATCTATTGTTAACAAGTATAAAAACCATCCTTCAGTATTGATGTGGTGTGTTGGTAATGAACTCGATTTTCCTTTTAAACCATCTTACAATAACTTTTATAAAGCTTTTAATAAGCTCACTGAGATGATACATCAGGATGATCCCGATCATCCCATCACCACAACGGTTTTAAATTTCAATAAAAAGTACATTTTCAACCTGATCACTCGATGTAATATTGACCTGATCTCTTTTAATATTTTTGGTAGAATTACCTACCTGAGGGATGACCTTAAAAGCGTTTCCTGGTTTTGGAATGGACCATTTATGATTACAGAATGGGGCGTTGATGGTCCCTGGGAGGGAACAGCGCAAACGGCATGGGGTGCTTATATCGAGGATACCGGCAATAAAAAGGCAGAGCAGTATCAGGACCGTTATAAAGAACACATGCCAACAGAAAGCACTGGGTTTTTAGGCGCATTTGCCTTTTTCTGGGGCAATAAACAGGAGGGTACCCAGACCTGGTTTAGTATGTTCGATGAACAGGACGGGAAACCTCAGGTTGTTGATGCCATGAAGTATATCTGGACAGGTAAACACCTTGACTATCCTTTCCCCCGGGTAAAATACATGCTTTTAGATGGCAAGGGTGCAAAAGATAATATTCTTTTATCGCCGGGACAGTCCCTTTCTGCGAAGGTATTAATGTTAAATAAGGACAAAATTAAGTATGTAAAATGGGAGCTGTATCGGGAAGATTGGTATAAAAAAAACAACCTTCACAATGATAAAAAGCTACGGCCTATAGCTCAGGAAATTAAAACAGATCAATTTTTGGAAAACAATTTTGTTGTGCCTGAAGTAGAAGGACCCTATCGGGTTTTTGCTACAGTTTATGATTACAATGGTAACTTCGATACCTGTAATACACCTTTTTATGTTGTAACGGATAAATGAAAGTAGTTCAGGTTCCATCGCCCCCGACAAAGAAAGAGCGCTTTACGCTCAGATTGATGATTACCATCGGATTAATCTGTATTGGTTATTTTCTAAACAACATGATGAACCCGGCTATTGTCGGATCTCTACCACTGTACTGGATGTTGTTGACGACATTTATATTTATGAGTCTTAAAGCGGTTCATGAATGGATTCATTATTTTTTTATTACTATCCCTAAAACACCGGAGTCCACTAAGGTCTATACGGTTGATGTTTTTACTACATTTTGTGCTGGTGAGCCTTATGAAATGATTGAGGAAACGCTAATTGCTATTAAAGCGATTACCTATCCTCATGAAACCTATTTATGCGATGAGGCAAATGATCCCTACCTCAAGAATTTTTGTGAAGAACTAGGCGTTCACCATATTACGCGGACAAAGAAAATAAATGCAAAAGCTGGAAATATTAACAATGCTTTGAGTTTATCATCGGGAGAGCTTTGTTTGGTCTTAGACCCTGATCATGTCCCTCTGCCGAACTTTCTGGACCCTATCGTCACACACTTCAACAACCCTGAGGTTGGCTTCGTTCAAATTGTACAATCCTATTATAATAATGATGAAAATCTAATCGCTAAAGGCGCAGCGCAACAAACTTATCAGTTTTATGGACCGATGATGATGACGATGAACAAGTATGGAACTGTGCTTGCCATTGGCGCCAATTGTACGTTCAGACGTGCGGCTCTTGAATCCATTGGCGGTCATGCAGCGGGCCTCGCTGAAGATATGCATACGGCGATGCAACTTCATTCCAAAGGATGGAAGTCGGTATATGTGCCACTTGTGTTAGCCAGAGGCTTGGTTCCATCTACTTTATCCGCCTATTATAAGCAGCAGTTAAAATGGTCCAGAGGAGTTTTTGACCTGCTGGTTACGGCCTATCCAAAACTTTTTAAAGGATTTACCTGGCAGCAAAAGTTACATTATGCAGTCATCCCATTGCATTATTTCTCTGGAGTGATTTACTTAATCAACTTCCTCATACCCATTGTTTCTTTGTTTTTTGATGTGAGTCCGATTAAAATGAGCATTACTACTTTTGGAATTACGGTATTACCCCTGGTAACCATGACCCTTTTGATCCGTCACTTTGTGCAAAAATGGGTGATGGAAGATGAGGAGCGGGGCTTTCATGTGGTTGGTGGACTACTGATGATCGGTACCTGGTGGATCTTTATCCTGGGGTTGGTTTATACCATCATTGGAAAAAAAGTGCCTTATGTCCCAACACCAAAGGATGGTAATGAAGCTAATAACTGGCCATTAAATGTCCCGAATCTGGTGGTGCTTGCTTTGTCCCTGATTGCGATTGTTTATGGATTGTATTATGACTGGAATCCATACAATATTATTATGGCTGGTTTTGCAGGTTTGAACAGTTTGATTATGTGTTTTAACATCATCGCCAGCAGGCAGCAGCAATTTAGAGCATATAAGGCTGGCCATTCTTCTGTAAATGGGTTCATGGATAAGCTAAAGGAAGTGAAAATCAAATTTTGGTATTTGAGGAGACGCATCTATGCCGGAGTGAGAAGTACGGCTTTGATAATTACCATGATACTTTGTTTTTCAGTGCTTTATTTTGCCAATTCTGATGCTGAAACTAAAGAAGGTTTACCTGTTTTAAATCATAAGATGAATTATTTTCTAACCGGCGTATTTGCCCCGGAGAGTGGGAATGGAATTTCCACCTTAAAAAAGGTTAAGCAACTTCAACGGGCATTTAACACAAAATTCGACCTGGTGTCAATTTATATCCCATGGGGAGATGAATCGCAATGTTACCTTCCCCAAAGGACTGTTGATTCAATTTATAATAACGGTTCGATTCCTATGGTGACCTGGGAGCCCTGGCAAAATTTGTTCGCTAAAAATGAGATCAACGGGAAAGATAAAAAGGACCTTAAGGTCTTCAGGAGGGTCCTGAATGGTGATTATGATGGCTATCTTAAAAAGTTTTCGGATCAGATTAAAGCACTAAACAGACCCGTTTATCTACGCTTTGCCCATGAAATGGACAATCCATCTTATCCCTGGTCTCCATCAGGAGATAATACACCTGATGAGTATAGAACTGCATGGAAATATATACATCAGTATTTTTCAAAAAATGCCGTTTACAATGTGATTTGGGTTTGGAATCCATGGAAACCAGAAACCGTTGATGCTTATTTTCCTGGAATGCAATATGTAGATTGGATAGGGGTAACAAACCTGAATTATGGCAAGCCGTATTCCGCTTCGGGTTGGCAGTCGATGGAGGATTTATATAAGTATTTTCATCAAAATCCGATTTTCCGTTCCGGACTGCCGGTCATGTTGGCTGAAATGGGTTCACTGGTTTCTGCTGGCCGACAGCAGGAGTGGTTTCAGCAAGCTTTCAAATCAAAAAATAAGTATCCTGAAATCAAGGGCTTCCTGTTCTTTGATTCTGGTTATGATAAAAATGTACCGAAAGGCGGTTTGGAGATGGTATTGAACTGGAGGATACAGCAACCTGAGGAAATGAGGCGATTATTGAAAGAAAACCATAAAGGTCTGGATCACCCGGTTATTGCTAAAACACCGCTGTTATTAACAGGCACTTTCAGTAAGACGATAGCTGATTCCTCCCGGACAAAAGACCTGGATCTATTTGCAGCCATAAAAGGAGTAAACTATAACAGGGGACAAGATTGGAAAAAAAACTATCAAACGGTTACGATGCGTGATATGGTTGCTGATTTTGAGGAGATGAAACAGATTGGGGTAAATACCATTAAGCGGTATGGTCCGGATATTTACGATAGTAACCTATTGAGGCTCGCTAAGAAAACAGGGATGAATATCCATTATGGCTATTGGGTCTCTGATGAACTTAACTTTCAGTCTGACATTAAAGGACTCGATTTATTAAGTGATAAAATACTGGCCTCTGTAACTGATTTAAAAGATGAAGAAAGTATTAAATCCTGGAATATCGGAAATGCCGTGTTCCAGAAACTGGACCTTTATTACTATAAACCTGAACTAGTATATCAGCAGGATGCCTACCTGTTTTGGCTTAGAAAACTGATTGTCAATATCAAAAAAATAGATCCTAAAAGACCCGTTACCGTTGATATTGAAGTTTCAGAGAACACGAATTCAACAATAGAAAGATATAGTAAGGTGATCCCTGAAATTGACCTGTATGGACTTGTAGTTGGCCCTAAGGTGACAGAGCCTGTTTTAGTTAAGAATCTGGAAGTACCCTGGTTTTATAGTGAGATCCCGCTTCCGTCTTACAATAGCTTAAATGATACCAGGGTGGGGACATTTATAGCGAACTGGCAGGACGAGAGAAAAACGGATCGGGTAACGCTTGATGGAATAAAAGACACAGAGGGAAGAAAGAAACTTGCATTCAGTCAGCTTTTTTATGCCTGGAACAAGGGGCCTTTACCAGCAAATAAGCCATCTGTTAAGATCCTGAAACCAGCATTGGGGACTTTCCCCGGACATCAGCTTACTTATCATGTGATTGTTAAAAAGGATAACCAGTGGGTACTTGCGAGTGCTTTGCCACAAAACTTAACATTTGAATGGAAGTTGGCAAAATTAGATAGATTTAACAAACCAGTATCAATGTCTGAGGTTGGGAAGGGAGAAAGCGTTAAGGTAGTCATTCCTGAAAATCCTATGAATTACAGGCTGTATTTGTATGTGATCAAAGAGAATGTGATCTTAGATATTATAGAATCTAAGCTCAATACCCCATTGAAAGAGAAATGAGATATATGAAATTGTTTAAAAAAGACTTCCTGCTTGCCACTTTTTTTCTTGCCTCATGCTCTTTGTTCGCTCAAAAAAAAGATAGTAAACCGGCTGTAAAGCCTAATATTATTTTCATTATGGCAGATGACCATACCTCTCAATCCTGGGGGATTTATGGCGGTGTGTTGAAAGATTATGTAGTCAATAAAAACATAAAAAGGTTGGCGGCTGAGGGTGCCGTTTTAAACAATGCTTTTTGTACGAATGCTATATGTGTACCAAGTAGGGCGACGATCATGACCGGGCAGTATAGTCAGAAAAACAACGTTTATACGCTGGGCGATGCTTTAAATCCGGATCATCCAAATATTGCAAAGGTATTGCAGGGAAACGGTTATCAAACCGCATTAATTGGCAAGTGGCACTTAAAGAAGCAGCCAGCAGGCTTTGATCATTTCATGGTCATGGACGATCAGGGGGTGTATTTCAACCCTACATTTAAGACGGAAAAGGATTGGAAGGATGATGGGCAAAAGGCTGGTGTGGTGCATAAAGGATATAACACAGATCTGGTTACAGACTACTCCATCGATTGGTTGAAGCAAAGGGATAAAAATAAACCATTCTTTATGATGACTCATTTCAAAGCTACTCATGAGCCATGGGAATATCCGGAAAGGTACAACGATTTATATTCGGGGGTAACGATTCCTGAGCCGGTATCTATACTCGATTTTGGTCCGGAAACTAATGGCCGAAGCTTTAAAGGACAGGATTTAGAAGATCTGGAACGCCGTTGGGAACAATATCAGAAGAACCCTCAAGGGTATTGGACTACTTATCCTGGAATGCCCTTTACCATCAATGGTTTAGATAGCGTTCAGGCTCGTAAAAAAATCTATCAGAAGTTTGTTAAAGATTACCTGAGGTGTGCCGCTGCAATTGATGACAATATCGGTCGGCTGCTGGACTATCTGAAAAGTAATGGCTTAGCAGAAAATACGATTGTGATTTATACCTCAGATCAGGGTTACTTCCTGGGAGAACATGGTTTTTTTGATAAAAGAATGATGTATGAGGAATCATCAAGAATGCCTTTTGTGATCTGTTATCCTAAAGAAATTAAAGGGGGAACCCGTTTAAATGATATCGTTTTAAATATAGATTTTGCAGCGCTTTTCGCAGATTATGCAGGGATTAAAAAACCTGATTTCATACAGGGAGAGAGCTTTAGGGATAATTTAAAAGGTAGAAGCCCTAAATCCTGGCGCAAATCCATGTACTACCGTTATTGGGAGCATAGTAAAGACAGACCGGCTCATTTTGGGATCAGAGACCAACGTTATAAATTGATTTTTTACTACGGACAAGGCCTTGGAATGAAAGATGCTTCGAAAATAGCAACTGCACCTGCATGGGAGTTTTATGACCTTTTGAAAGATCCAAAGGAGTTACACAATGTGATTAATGATCCGGAGTATAAACAGCGGATCGCCGGTATGAAAGTTGAATTACTGAAGCAAAAGGAACAGAGTGGGGATGATGATTCCGGCAGACCTGAGATGAAGGCAATTATGGAAAGTTCAATTTGGTAAATTAACTATAAATGATGCAGGAATAATAGAAGAAGACTAGTAGACTTTTTTGAAGGTAAACACCTTCAGATTACCAGCTATATAATTTCCCACCCAGGCTTCGAGCTTATCTTCATTCTCATAAATAGCTATCCCAACAGGTTTGCCGGTACAGCTGAGCGTGTAAATCCGGGTAAAAGCCCTGGATGTTATCTTAAAAATGTCTACTGAATTTCCTCCGTAACAGGTGACAAAAAGAAATTTCTGATTTTCAGACAGTACTATGGTTCTGGGTTGTAAACCGGTTTTTGCGATAAATAAAATTTCACCTGTCCTGGCATCTATACAAGCGATTTTTGCGCTGGCATTAAAAGAAACAAATAAACGACTGTCGTTACCTGCTAAAATATGTCTTGGATTTGCCGGGACAATAAAAGATCTTTCCACTTTCCATGTCTTGTTGTTGATGACTATGATCTTATTCCCACCCATTATCGTGATGTAAGATCTATTGTTTTTGTCATCAATAGCAATGCCCCTTGGTGTAGATGGCATGTTAAAACTGGCTATTTTTTTTCCATATGGCGCCAGTGTATCATTTAGTTTCAATAACGAAATGGTGTTGGAACTCCAGTTGCTGACAAGTAAATTGTTCTGGTCAGCAGTTTTTGCAATTACTTTTGGTGTTTTTCCGGTTTTAATGAGCGGGAGTGAAATTGTGTCTTTACGTTGGTTAATCAGATCAATAACCACCGCTTTTGTATAGGAGAGGTTTTTATCCGTGTTACTCAACGGCAAAAAATCAGTGGAAATTGGCATGATGCCCCCCGCATTATGAAAGGAAACCCATAAAATTTTATGACTAAAGCAGCCTTCTACGGGCTTTTCTGCAAAAGAGGAAATGGTTCGATGTGTCCTGTAATCCAGGCCCTGAGCCTTCGTCTGCTGGAATATGATCTTTTTACTGATTGTTTTTTCTGATTGGCTGAATTCATAAATGCTGCCACCTTCCAGGTTGAGTGCATATAGTTTTGTTCCCTCCGGATTGAATAATACTGCTTTTACCCCAAAGGCAGAAGGCAGTATTTGTGACTTTTCAAGAATTAATCCTGAATAGGTTTCTTCTTCCCTGATGACATTTGATGATGAACTAAAACCAATCATCGATAAAATCCAAATTAAACTTTGATAGGGTTTCATTTATGGTATTTTAGGCGTTGGCCCTCAGGTCTATTGCTTTTCATGGTTGTTTTTATTGATTATTTGAGAAACAAATTGGACACGTAATTATCAGGATTTCTTTTTTGGGACTTTTGCTCCTGCTTTTCGAGCTTCAGATAGACCTATCGCTATTGCTTGTTTTCTGGAAGTAACTTTTCCCCCGCTTCCTGATCTTAATTTTCCCTCTTTCATTTCATGCACAGTGGCTTCTACTTTCTCTGAAGCTTTTTTTGAATACTTTGCCATATGTCATGGATTTAAATAATCAATTCTTACTGCTTTTTCAATAATGTTAGCTTACAATCTTAAACTATTATGCAGCTTTCTTAGTAATATCAGACTTCTAAGTGTGCAATAATTTCTGTGAAACAGAGGAGATCGATTTTTTAAAGTTCATATTTTTTTAGTTCTTTAAGAGAGATCGAGATCGGATTCGAACCGCGTAAGAGACTTTGCTGATCCCTGCCTAACCACTCAGCCACTCGACCTATAAGTAAATCAGATAAAATGTTCAACAATTTATCCGGGCAATGGTTTTATTTTTTTTTCATAAATTATCCTTTTTTTCCAGTTTTATGGAGTTTGTTCTTATCACAGCGTTTAATTTATCTTTTACGCGGGCGATCTGTATATGTTTTTTTGCCGAAATGGTATTTTTTTTTGATTCGAAACAATGTGTATATGAGACTGTTAATTATTGACTATATCCTTTTGACGTTTCTCTTTCTTAAGTTTAATTTTCATTAAATAACAACTAATATGGAAACTCAAAATCAAAATCCAGACGATCAAAATCCTGAGCAGGCAGTAGGTCCTGAATCACAAAATCAGTATGAGGATCAAGATAGGGATGACCTGACTTATGGCATAGATCCAGACAAAAGGGCTGAACAAAAGCCATTAGAGGAGAACAATTATAATAATCACCCTATACCTGAAGAGGTAAATGAGCGCGAAGATGATGATTTTGATGATGACAATCAGAATGATTTAGCTGAAAATGTTTCAGATGACGATGACGAAGATGACGAACCACTAAACTCGGACGGGCCAATTACTCCACAAGAGGAAATAGAAGACCTTGAGTTATTGGATGACGACGATGATGAGGACAACCTGGAAGATCTGTAAGTTCATTTCCAGGAACACCTCTCTGGAAGAAATCGGATTATCAACCTCAATTTCGAAGTATTATTTTACAAAAAATGATATACTATGGAAACAAACCAAGAAATCATCAACGACCTGAAAGGATTGGTGGACATTGTAAATGATGGAAAAGAAGGTTATGCTTCTGCCAGTGAGGTTACGGACAGCGGTGAGTTGAAAGCATTATTTCTAAAATATTCAGTTCAGCGGGGAGATTTCGCTATAGAACTCCTGGAACATATCGCTCAACATGGAGGGGATTCAGAAAATGATCAAGGTGGAATTTTAGGTGCTTTACATCGTACCTGGATCGACATCAAACAAGCGTTAAGTAGCAAAGACGATGCAGCTATTTTGGGAGCAATAGAGACCGGGGAAAAAGCAGCAATTGCGAAATATGATAAAGTGTTGGAAGATTATGGCTCTCATTTAGATCATATTGTATTATTGCAGCGCCAGCGCACAGGTATTCTGGAGGCATTAAGAGAGATTGAAAGCTATCGTTTAAGATTAGCCCGTTAAGATTTAGCAGATTACTTAGGTCTGCATTTGCAACATTTTCAGTGAGATTTACTTCATAATAAATTTTAATCATAAGGCGATGACAACTGATTCGATAAACCCCAATACTAAAATAGAAATTGATTATAACAAGTACGACCAGACTGTACAAAAGTTAAAGCCTACTATGTATTTGGTCGGCAGTACTTTCTGTTGTCTGTCGGGACCAGATCGCGAAACTGGTATTTTTGGGAGTGGAAATACGCTTGAGGAGGCAATTCAAGACTGGCGTCGTGCTCTTGAAGAACGGTTCAGACGTATAAACGGGGAGGGTGTATGATGAAAAAAGAGAAATGTTCTTCTGTTTCTTATATTGCCTTCCAGAAATTTTAAAGTGCAGGTCTAGAAATTTAACTCTGCCCCGGGCTCTTATGAAGTTGACTTGTTGTGTATTTTTTTATATGCATAATGGCCTTTAATAAAATGATTAAAGTATCTGCCTTTTGATCCTGCCATTTTAAACATAGTTACAATATTCAAAGGAACTGATGTGTAGGCATAAGTAAGACCTGATACAAATGTGATGTATAGAATGCACTTTTCAGCGTTGTAGTTGAAATGTTTTATGACCGTGGAAGGCATTTGTGTAGTTTCTGTTTTTATGAATCTGATTTATTTTATTCATCATCAGTTTTGTTATTTTAAAAGTGGTCTACTCATGAATGAAGATTTGCATTGGGGTTGCCTTTGAATAATCAGTAGATTCTATTTTATTTTCAATAAAATAAAGGACTTTTTTTTTGCTTACTATTTTAACAAGTGATAAACAGAAGTGTTTTATGGAGGTCGTTATTAAATAATACGACTTTAATCACTGGCTGACTTATTGTCTTGTGCGAAAAGGAAACTGTGTGTTGGAACATTAAATATGCACCCACAATTGCTCTTGCTAAAACGGCGCCTGGCATTATGGCTATGGACCAAATCAAAGCCTGTTTTTTGTGCCCATAGGTATAATAGTCTGCTTTAATATTCTGGAAAAAGATCATGAGCATGATTCTTGTTGCTTAAAACTGTTTTCTCTGGCATCCGTAAAAATAGCATTCTTAATTTTATGAAAAAGAAGAAGATAAAACAGTACCTGGAAAAAAGGATGACGGATATTGAAAAGTATGCTGCAATTATTCTATCTGTTGGAGACGAAGAAGCTATACACCAGTTACGAGTTGGAGTCAAGAAACTAAGAGCTTTTCTGCGTCTAGCCGGACAGGAGCCCTCAATAAAAAAAAAGCTGCAGGTCCATTCAAAATTAAAGAAGATCTATAAGTATGCAGGCAGAGTCCGGGATTTGCAAATCTATGATCACAACATCGTCCCGTTTTTTAATAAAGCAGAGCGCTATCCACGCAAAGTATTACCACAAATAGCAGGAGCGAAGTATAGCCTGTTTAAGGCTATAAGAAATTTTCATTTTCAAAAAAGTATAACACATCTAAAAAAGAAAGCACCTGATCGGATATCAAAAGAAACATTGGGAAAGTTTATTCACAAAAAAAACAAAACCATAGATAGATTGGTAACAACAAAAATCCAGGATGCTGAATTACATTCTTTAAAAAAACACTTGAAAGATGTAACGTATAGTCTGAAATCATTTCATGCTACTGTTCAAAACTATCTTCCCATCGCTGGTAAAGCGGATACCCATGAATTGGATAAGCTAAGTGATATGTTAGGTGAATACCTGGATTATGCTGTTGGTTTAACTTTATTGAATACCGCGCTATCAGGTAAGTTATCAAAGCACGACAAAGCCATATTGGAGCGGATAAAAAAAAGTTGGACAAATAAAAAAGCCCGGGCACGTCGCCGTGCTCTGGTTATGCTGCGTGTCAATAAAATTCCATTTTGACAACAGATCTTTTCCTTTTTACTCCTCCCATGCCTCTTTTTTACATTAAATCACAAAATTTCAGGGCTGAGGAGGCACTGAAGGAAGGGATTACTTATCAATGACCATAAGGAAATACATTTCAAATAATAATGATTTCCCATATTTTCACATCAAAGTATAGGCATGAAACATACCACAATCCTTTCTTTAAAAGGTACATTAATTTTACTGATTTTAACCGTTGTTTTTTCATTCTCAAGCCTTGCCCAAAACCATAAAAAGTACTGGCCTGATGGAAAGTCATTAAAGGAAACAGGGGAGCTGGTAAACGGGAATAAGCAAGGCAACTGGAAAACCTACCATCAAAATGGGCAACTTGAATCTGAAATCAATTACACCAAAGAGTCGGGGAAAACAGGCAATTTCGCGAAGACGGCACGGTATACAGCTCAGGCAAATTGAATAAGATGAGTAAAAGGACTGGAGAGTGGACCTTTTATTACACCGGGGATCTTATAGCAGCTAAAGGGAACTACGACGATGATGGCTGGCCTATCTCAAACACCTGGAAAACTTATGATGCTGAGGGAAATATTAACATTATGGCTGAGGTTTTACAGAAATGCAAATTTTATAGATGAACCAGTACTTGTTAGTACTGGACTTTGTTTAAGATAAGAGTCTTAAAGCCATCAGCCCTAATAAAAAACCTTCGTATAATTTAACAATTGATTCCTCTGAAGGTTTTTTTTATGTAAAAACCAGATGTTAATTTCATTTACTAAAATGCTAATTTTTGTACCTGGTGATACCCTATCTTTCACAGATTAAGAATTTTTAAAATGAATAAACTGATAGTAGCTATTCTCTTCATTGCACAACTAATTACCTATAACACTTTTGCTATTCCGCTTAGTTCAAGTACTACTATTGGTTATGGCATTAAGAATATACACATTGCTCAAATCAACACCAATCAAATTGTGTTGGTTACAGGAAGCACGTATCACTTTACGGTAGATACACCAGAGGATAAAGGTTTGGTTGCTACACAAGCAACAGTTAGTGAACTGATCAGTGAAATTAAATCGGCTGATGGTTCAAGGCAGCATTATCAGGTTATATCTAAGGATGGAACTGTTAAAAGTGCTGGTCTTGTGCAGGAAGGAGATGTATTAAAGGTTACGGCACAAGATGGAAACACCACAAAAAAGTATTCAATTTTACTAAGAGCAGGGGCTTTAGGTGGAAAGTTGAGCTTAACGCAATCTCAAATTACTCAACAGACTACTAAAACCATCACCATTTCCTACACAGCGGGAATAAGAAGTCCAGATGCAACTGTTCAATTGTTTTTACCGAAAGGAATTGAGCCTGCATTAGAAAACACAAGTATTAACGTGATAGGCAGAGGTTTTGTAAAGCTAAGCGAATTGTCAAGTCAGTCAATTGGTAGGGTGGGCTCACGTTATTCATATACAAAGGTTGGAAATGTAGTTCTTTCTAAATCTGCAGATGGCACAGCGCTGATCACTCTTAAACATTTAGATTTTAGACCTGCAAACGGAGCCGACTTAATTATCAACATAAATGGAGTAAGGTTAAAAGATAGTGGGAACCTTACTTTTAAAGCTATTTACACAACCGCTCAACCAAATGTTTTAAGTAGCGCTGGAACAGGAAATGAAACAGCGGTTTTAAAAGTAACCAAAACCATTGCAGATTTTGAACGTGTGGTTAATCGTAGCTTAGCCTATCAAGAATCTCAACAAACATATACTTCAACAAGCTTTAAATGGTCGTTAATTAGCGATACTAAAAACATACAATTACAATCATCTATAAATGAAGGCAAAACCTGGTCTACTATTGCTGCAGTTATCGATGCTAAAAAGGGAACGGCAAAAGTGATTAACCTAAAGCCTGATCTACTGTATAGTTTTAGGTTATTGGTAAAAGATGGCGAGCACCAAGGGTTTTCTAATCAGGCTCAATTTTATACCGGAAAATTAGCTATTAAAAAGTTTGGGGTCAATGCAGATGATCAATTAGATGATACTCAAAAAATTGATGAAGCAATAGCTTATTTGAATAAGATTGGGGGAGGCACGCTGTGGTTTAGCAAAGGAACATATTTAGTTAAAACGGTTCATTTGCAAAGCAATGTTTACTTGTTTATAGATAAGGAAGCTACCATAAAAGCTGTAAAAGGGGCTGATGCACCTGAAACTACTTGGTTTAGTGATAAAAAATATCGCTCAGGCTTATCCCCAACTGCCATTGGCCCTTATGCCGATCCAGAAAATTACCTGACTAAACAAGATGTAGGTCATCATTATTTTAGAAACACTATGTTTTTTGGCGAACGCCTGGATAATATTAAAATTATTGGAAATGGTAGAATTACAGGTGATGGCAATTTAGTAAATGGCGACAATGTAATGAACAATGCAGCCGATAATAGAGCCGATAAAATGTTTACATTAAAACTTTGCACCAATATAGAAATAGGAGGTCTGGCTAAAGCTAACGACCTATGGTATGATCCAATTAAAGATGAACCTTATTATATCGCTAAGGATGGTACAAAGGATTTTAACGTAGAAAACATGCTGAATATTGATAGGGCAGGGCATTTTGCGTTGTTGGCAACTGGTTCTGATTCAATCAATGTTCACAATACCTATTTTGGAAAAAACAGCACTTCCAATGTTCGTGATATTTACGATTTTATGGCCTGCAATGAAGTTACTGTTACCAATATTTATTGTAAGGTAAGCTCTGATGATATTGTTAAACCAGGTTCAGATTGTTCATTGGGTTTTACAAGACCTGCACATAATTATAAAGTGCGCAACATTATAGGCGATACCAATTGTAATTTATTTCAAATTGGGTCAGAAACTGCTGATGATATCATGGATATCTGTGTAGACAATATTTATGTTCTGGGAGCAAATAAAGCAGGTTTCTCTATCTCGACCAATGATGGAGCGCACATTAAAAATATCCATCTTAATTGTGGGCACACCGGATCTCTTCACTCCAGGTCTAAAATGTTTCGTTCTACAACACCATTTTTTATCTCTATCTCTAACCGGGGTCGGATTTTAGGTGCCGAAGTAGGTAAATATGCCTTTACTGATAATGGAGTAAAACATGATGAACTGCTGGTTAAGAATGTGAACATTGGCTTGGTAGAAAATATTATAATTAACGGAGTTGATATAGCGGAGGTTTATGGTGGAAGTTCTTATGGCGACGCAAATATCCGTTGGAAGCCTTATGATGGTAAACAACGTAAAGCTAGTCCGATCATAGCGGGTTATAAGCTGCCTGATAGTTCAGAAGTAGTAGGCGGACTAGATTTTAAACTCCCTAATGGTAAACATACGGGTTATATCAAAAATGTATCCTTTACAGATGTACACGTTTTAGTGAAAGGGGGAAATGTAGTTGCTGATACTTTACAAGTATCTCCAGAATTGGGTGTTGGGCAGTATAATGTCTCTAATTTAAAAGTGCAGCCTTCTTATGGTTTATGGGCCAGGCATGTAATGGGCTTAACGGTTAAAAAAAGCTTATTTAATTACGAGAAAAGGGACAGTCGTTATGTGATGTTTTTAGATGATGTAATTGGTGCAGAGCTTTCGGAATTGAAAATGGTAAAACCGATGGATAACCCTACGGTGATTGGTTTAAAAAATGCATCTCAAATTAAAATAGATAAAATATTTTACGATGATGATGTGCAGGGTAAAAATCCTAAAGCATTATTAAAACTCAATTAATTTTATTTATTGCCTCAAGCATTTGAAACATTTTTAAATGAATAATACATATGATATATAAACCACTTGCCAAACAGCCACACTTTATGGTTATGGTAGGGTACTTAAATCCAATTTCAATTAGAGGTACATTAAAAAGTTCAGATCGCACTTTTTGATGCCAATATTGTTGAATAAAAGGACAATTCAATTGGGTAAAACTTAACTAATTATCACGTAGTTGCATTATCAAATATAAACGACCAATCGGTTTAATACTTTTCTTTTAAAGGTAAATTGTATGAAAAAATTAAGTACATTATTGTTTTTTCTATTCATTCTGAGCCATGCAAAGGCAGTAGATTTTGACATCACTAAATATGGGGCAATTGGTGATGGGACTACTTTAAATTCGCAAGCTATCCAAAAAGCTATTGATGCTTGTCATAAAAATGGAGGTGGTAGGGTAATCATCCCTGCGGGTAAATTTTTATCAGGTACCATAGCCATGAAAGATAATGTTATCCTCTATTTACAGAAAGATGCAGTTTTATTGGGTAGTATAGATTTAAAAGATTATCAAAATTTAGATCCATTTACTGAAGGTTTAGGGATAGATGTTGGTTGGGCCTTACTCGTTGCTGTTGATGCAAAAAATATAGGCATTGAAGGTAAAGGGACAATAGACGGACAAGGTTCTGCAATAAAAGCAAAACACATATTAACAGATACTCGCCCGGAAGGACAAAGATGGGGATTAAGACCATTTTTAGTACGAATTGTAAGGTGTACTGGTGTAACTGTAAAAGGAGTGACTTTAAAATATGCAGGTGCCTGGACCTCACATTATTTTCAAAGTAAACAGATTGTAATTGAAAATGTAAAAATTCAAAGCGTAGGCGTTGCACATAATGATGGGATTGGAATTGACGGATGCCAACAAGTACGCATTAAAGATTGTGATGTGGTAAGTGGAGATGATGCATTGGTATTTAAAACTACATCAAGTAAAATGGCTTGTAAAGATATTGAAGTGTCTGGTTTAAGGTTAAAAAGTAGTCAAGCCGGTATAAAGATGGGTACAGAATCTATGGCACCCTTTGAAAATATTAAGATTACCAATTGCCATATTTATGATACCAAAAACGGAGGTATTAAATTGTTAACCGTTGATGGTGCTTACCTCAGAAATATACTTATTTCAGATATAACAATGGATGAAGTACGTACGCCTATGTTGTTTAGGTTAGGTTCAAGATTAAGTGTTTTTCGTAAGGATACAGAAACCAAACAAGCCACAGGAACTTTTGAAAATGTAGTGATTAGAAACGTGAAAGCCAAAGCCGCTGATGCAGCACAATTAACCCCACCATCTGGTGTGTTAATTACAGGTGTACCTGGCCATGATATTACCAATTTAACCTTAGAAAATATAGAAATTACCCTTGCTGGCGGAGGTAATATAGAAGACGCACGTGTGGTAGTTCCTGAAGCAATAGATCAATATCCAGAAATTAAAACCTTTGGTCCAAAAATACCAGCTTATGGAGTTTGGGCTCGTCATGTAAAAGGCCTTAAATTGATTAATGTGAAATTTAATTTAGGCAGTAATGATGTACGCCCTGCTTTAGTTTGTGAAGATGGTAAAGATATTACCATTAGCAATTGGAATTTGCCAGAAACAAAAGGTGCTGAAGCAATTATCCGCCTGGAAAATGTAATTGGAGCTAATGTTAATGCTATCGCTGTAAAGGCTGAGGCACAAGCTTTAGTAAGAGTTGAAGGTGCCAATAGTAAAAGTATTATTGTTGACAAGAATAATGCTCCTTCAATTAAAAAACAACTAGCGTTTGCAAGTGACGCTAAATCAAATTAATAAGTAGTTCTAATGACACTTTAAGATAAAATAAAAGGAGTAGAAAACGTTAGTTTTTCTACTCCTTTTATGACCTCTAAAACCTAAAGGGCTTTTTCAGTGACCTCCTTTCCGGGGCAGCCTTTTTTAGTTATTTCCGAGATTTATTTAGTCTTCGAAGCCCTGATCACTTTAACTTGAGCAGGACTAATTAAACTGGCCTTATTCCCGAAATTGTTACGGATATAACTTAAAACATCTGCTACTTCCTGATCGCTTAGGTGGCTTAGTCCAGGCATAGGGTTTGCGTAAGTTTCGCCATCAATTTCAATTTCTTTATCCAGGCCTTTTAATATTATATTGATCAATCTTTTTTGGTCGCCTAAAACATAATCGGTTTTAATTAATGGTGGGTTTAAACCCATTACTCCGCCACCATCAGCCTGATGGCAAACTACACAATGTTTGGCATACAATATTTTTCCTTTTGCCAATTGGTTTGTAGGGGTTTTAGCTACTATATTCTTTTTTTTGATTTGTGCATTTGAATTTGATAAAAATCCAATTATTAAAATGGCAGCACATATTATTTTCTTCATTTAATTTATTTATTAATATTATATCCAATTCTATAAACAGTTCCTTTAACATCATCTGTAACATATAATGAGCCATCTGGTCCTTGGGCTAAACCACAAGGTCTATGTAATGCCTCTCTTGGCACCATTACCTCATTTAAACCAGAGAAACCATCAGCAAATACTTCCCATTCGCCAGCTGGTTTTCCATCTTTAAATGGAACAAAAGCAACAAAATAACCAGCCTGTTTTTCTGGTGCTCTATTCCATGAGCCATGAAAAGCAACAAATGCACCTTGTTTATATCTTTCAGGAAACATATTACCTGTATAAAATAATAAGGCATTTGGTGCCATGTGTGCTGGAAATGCCACTATAGGATTGATAAATTCTTTACTGCCTTCTTTTTTTCCATCTCCGCCATATTCTGGGGCAAGGATATTTTTATTCTGATAAGTATCATAATAAACATACGGCCAACCTGCATTATCTCCTTTTTTAATCATATACATAGCTTCAGCCGGAATTTCGGCAGATTGTTTTGTGTTAAAAAGCTTGGGCCATGAAGAGTTTAAATTGTCTCGACCATGTTGCATTACATAAAGTGTATTATTTTGTGTATTCCAATCTAAGCCCATTACGTTTCTAATTCCTGTAGCATATCTTAAGCCGTCAGCATAAGATTGATTTAGCTTATTAGCCTTAAATTGCCATATTCCGCCGGCCGAATCTAAAATGGGACAACCAACTTTGCCTTTAGACTCCAATCCTCTATCATTTTCTTGACAAGAATTAGTAGGGGCACCAATGTTTACATAGATGTTATCTTCATGATCTAATAAAATAGATTTGGTTTGATGTTGCCTGCCAGCTAATAATCCAGTAATGATTTTCTCTGGGTTTGCAGGATCAATTACTTGTTCGTTTTCATCTAATTTATAACGAAATACTTCTTTATCGGATGAGGCATATAGATAGCCATTCTTAATGGTAATACCTGTTCCACCGTAATTGCAAAAAGCAGTCTGAACTTCATATTTTCCATCTTTATCCTTATCCTGAAGAAACAAAATACCTTTTCCATCTACTACTTTCATTAGTTTAATATATATGCTACCATCTTTGGTAATCACTATATGGCGTGCTTTACCCAAATTGTCTGCAACTTTATTTGCTCCAAAACCAACTGGCAACTTTAGTCCAGCGTTATCGGCATCGGGTTTAAATGGAGTAACATCATTCTTATGTTTGTTCATAAAGGAGAATGAAATGCCTACAATTACAAGGCAGCCAATAAACAGTGGTATAATTGTTTTTTTTCTCATTTTGTTGTTGAATTATGTTTGAAGTTTTATTTTTTTAATACTTTACATGAAAACATCTCGTTTCGCAACATCTAAAATGTTATCTCCAGCTTCTGTAATCATTAATTTGATGTTTTCATTAGCGTTATCTATTACATGAACTCTATCTACTTTTTGTCCAACGTTTATGGTTGTTAAACCTTAAGTCTAAGGATGGATTTCCATCTGCGTGAACAACACGAATTGCTGGCTCAAAAACATCTTCCATTCCGGCTCCTATATAGGCATCATTTATGTTCCTTAGTTTGGCATAATTAGCTTTTGGTAATGATTTGCCTAGGTAGCGCTGATATAGTTTTCCATTAATTTCCCCACTAAAAACCAAGCTGGTGTTTTGGGTTTCGATAATAATTACCTGGTTGTTTTGTGCCCATAAATTAGTGGTGTAAAACAAGGAAATGATAAAGAGAATAATTTTTGAATTCATGTGTTTTTTTTGTGATATGAAATAAGCAAATCAAAGGAGTATTTGAATAACCTTTATTATCCAGTTACTCAATTATGTTGGCAAGTTGAAATAAAAAAGCTCATAGTTTGTTCCATGGGCTTTAAGTGCTGGTTTTTCGATTATCAACTGGTTGAAACTGCCAAAATCCCTTTGCATGCTAAATTTGTTTTAAACTATATTGGGCAGGAAGTGATGTTGCCTTTTCAGCCCTCCATACCTTCTCTACCTGATTTTCCATTTCAGATATGGGCAAAGATTGCTGCTAATGTGTATCGCAATATTCACAAACTCCATTTGGGCTACGATAGTGCCCAAGGCTTTCTTCCTTTAAGGGAGGCCGCTGACAGATTACCTGAGGACTAATCGTTCCATCAGCTGTACTGCAGATCAGATTGTGTTGGTTAATGGCTCTAGTCAGGCGATGCACCTTATCGCAGAATTGCTTTTAAAAAAAGAAGACCATTGTTGGATGGAGGATCCTGGTTTTCTAAGAGCAAAATCAGCTTTTGCTCGTTTTGGTGAGCTTACTGCAATTTCGGTTTTGCCATTAACGAAAGTACGGGAAAGCATTGGTAGTGCTTAACGGTATCAGACTGAATAATGGCTTTAGTGATAGTTATATTTATGCGCAGGAAAGTTTATTATTGCTTAAATCTTAGGTTGCGGATCTGTTAAGAAATACTGAGTCTGCTTATGACAGTATTGCTGTAAATTATAGTAAAAAACCTTCCGATAGATTAAGAACTGCTATGCTTAAATATGCGACAAAATTAGGCAAGGACAGTATACTGGTTGATCAGGAAATAGGGGCAATGCGGCATGCTAATGCTGAACCAACCACTAATTTTTCATTTCAAACTTACGAATCCGGGAGTAAAATATCCCTGGAAGACCTTAAAGAAAAAGTAATCTTGCTTACTTTATGGTTTCCGGGATGTGGGCCATGCAGGGCAGAATTCCCGCATCTGGAATCTGTTATTAAGAAATTTAGCACTAATCAGGTTGCATATATTGGAATTAACGGAATGCCTGAACAGGATGATTTTGTGATCCCTTTTATGCGGTCTACTGGTTATTCATTTACAGCACAGTTTGGCCAACCACCGCATTAGCTAGTATTCATTAATTAAACAGCCTAAAAAATGGGATAACGCTGAACCTTCAGACGTTTGGCAGCTACAATAGGCCCCACATTACATTTTTGTTGTTCAGCAAGCATAAACAGTTTGTCCCTGAGCAACTTTTCATCAGCCATTAATGATCTGATCCCGGCTATGATGGCAGCATCCTGCTCAATGAATTCGATCCCAATCGTTACAGCACTTCCTGCCAATAGCTGTTCAATTTGAGTTTTACGGCTTTCCAAAACAGTTTTCAGTTGTTTTCGTCGTTCTAATATCAAATTCAGCTTTGCACTGATCATCTCTGTTTGCTGAAGGTTTTCTCTTTCGATCGTACCAGAAAGTACCCGATCGAAAAGTTTTTTGAAAAACCGCATTTCATCTTCCAGAAAAAGAATATCTGATAACCATTCCTTGTTTTCAAGATATAGTTCCTGAAACTCAGCGGACAATGTCGAATCTATTAGCGTTTCCATATCATTATTATTTATGCTCAAAGATGTGTAAAAGCTATTCTCAAATACATGATTGTGATCAAGGGTTTAATTGATTGTGGTCATCACTCCTTCTTTTTCCTTTTTTCCACTCCTTCTGCAATGTTTCGCTGTAAAAATGTAATCTCAATGGTATTACATCTTACATGATCAGTAATCGGTGTATAAGCGCTGTAAAAATGGAGCTGGATAAGATTGGTTTGGCTTATACTTAACTGGACAACATTTCTCTAATGGAACAGATATAGCAGACAAAATACAACCAAAAAATTTGCGTACCTCAGATCATTAAATTCAAAGCATCACTTGCAATCCTAAATGGATAATCTTCAATTGTTAAAAAATATCATTACAGTTTCCTCGGTACCTGATAAATGGATCAGCTTTTATGCCCTTGAGAATATACAGCTGATCGGAAAGTCTCACTACGAAATATTTCCGGAGATAGGTACGGATTGGAGAAAGATACATAAAGGTTAAACAAAAGTAGCCTTGCAGTTAATGGATGTCAAGTCGTTTGATGAGTGAACTTTCTGTGTGTCAGAATGTTGTGTGTTTATTCGGTGAGTCTGGGGAATTTCAATTTACTCACCGAATCACTCAATTTTATATGTGATTTATTGAATAAATTGTAGTTTTGGATAAAAACAAAAAGCCTGCAATCAATTGATTTGCAGGCTTTTAAGCGTTTTGTTGCTATTTCTGGTGATCCCGCTGGGATTCGAACCCAGGACCACTACATTAAAAGTGTAATGCTCTACCAGCTGAGCTACGGAATCATTTAAGTTCCCTTGTTTTGGGATTGCAAAGGTAGAAAAATAAAATTAAGTTGCTAATTAATTTGGAAAAAAGTTGTGTTAATTTTTAACAAATTCCTGTTTCCTTACATTTATTCAGCTGTATCGCTTTAGTAATCAAATGTTTCTGATTTTTAGAATAGGATAATTATTTTGATATTTATTTTAAGTCAACCCTCAAAACAAAGGAATAAATGCCCTGTCAAGTAATCTTTCCTGGCAAATCTTCTAAAAAACATCGCTAACTGCCCCAAATCCTGTTTTTAAATATATCGAAAGTCTGTCTCATGTGACGATTAAAAATGAGCAACACCACCAAAACAATCAATCCCAAACCAATTCCGGTAAAAATCTCCATATTAGACAACAAAACACCCTGTTTCCTCAGGTTTCCTGTAACCTGCTGCAGGGCCAGTTTACTAGCCTCATCCAGACTAAAGCCTTTGCTTTGAAACTTCTGAACAAAGTTACCCAGCTGTTCCTGAATCTCCGGACGTTCCGGAACGATTATTTCCCTGAATTTGCTATAATGTTTCTGTTCCAAAAATACCTGCGCATTTTGCATCAGACAAAAGCCAATCGTGCTGCCCCAGAATCTACCAGTCACGCCCACGGTGCCGGAAAAAGGGGCAAGCTGCGCCGGAACAGAGGAGACTGTAAAAAGCACCAGTGGAACAAATAAAACGCCCACAGCGACGCCCTGAAGGACGTAAGGAAAGATAATATCCTGCAAAGACACATCAGGGACAAAGAGAAAAGTGAACCATAAATGGTAAATCGCCATCAAACTAAATCCAAGAATGAAAATATACCTGGTCGCCACAGCACGGGAAAGCAGGATTGCCGCAATAAAAATCCCGATAAGGTCACCCAGCGCGTTGAAATATTGAATATTTGCTACCCTGACCGGTTCCCAGTTCCAAACCTTACTCATCGTACTGTGGCAGATATTTAGACTCGCTCTGGAAATATAAAAGAGTACAAATAAGACCAAACCTGTGCGGAGGTTGGCATAGCGGAAAACCTTTAAATCGAAGCAAGGGCGCTTCACCAACAGCTGTCTCACCAGGAATAAACCCGAACTAACCGCTGTAATGGCGGTGGCAAGGATGATCTCAGCTGATTGGAACCAATACTTCTTTTCACCATAGACCAATACAAATGCCCCACAAAGAATTGCGGTATGTACCAATACAAAACTTGCCCAGTCGACCTGGTAAAGTGGGGTTTTCTTATGAAAACGATGTCCGTTAAAAGTGATCAACACCAATGCTACACAAAGAAACTGGAAAAATGCAGAGCCATAGGCCATGTATTTCCAATCGTAATTTTCCAGCAACCAGACCACAATGTTCATGATAAAAGGGGAGGCGATCAGTAAAGTGCCATAAGTCAGGGAAAAGACCACAATAATGGCATTTTTAGACTTAAATCTTGTGAGCAGCAACAGCCTCAAAGGAATCCAGGGTAAGGCCATTAGCACGCCTTCAACCATCCTTAAAATGATAAACAATACATAATCATGTGTATATGCGGAAATGATAAAGGTGAGGGCGGCCAGAAAATAGATGGTCATGAAGTAATTTCGGGTGGGAAAGAACTTGAAAATCCTGCTTTCAATCAGTATAGTGGCCAGAAAAGTGCCATAAGTGATGCTCATCGCATATTGCAAATCCTCGACCTCGACGTCCAGAAAACTGGCGGAGTAAGTCATATTGGAGGTGTACAGTCCTAATAACACCATGGAATGTAGCATACAAAAGATGAGCACGGCTTTTACTGCCCAATCAGGCATCCAGGGCTTAAATACAGTTTGGCTGGCCATGGCTGTTATTTCTGATGGTTAGCAACAACGACCACATTCATCCCTGCTCGTAAAAATTCAGTGTCTTTTGGGGAGCCTGTCAGTCTAATCCGCACGGGAATGCGCTGTTCAATCTTGACAAAATTCCCGGTCGAATTATCCGGAGGAAGCATAGAAAACCTTGCGCCACTTGCCGGAGAGAAGGATTCTACAACCCCATTAAAGACCTGATCGCCACTGGCATCTGCTTTAAAAGTAATTGGCTGCCCGATTACCAGCTGTCCAACCTGAGTTTCCTTATAATTCGCCGTAATCCATTTCTCCTGACTCACCACAGAAACCAGGGTTTGTCCTTCTTTAACCAATTGTCCGGGTTGAATAGTTTTCTTACCCACCCAGCCATCATAAGGTGCGGTTAAAATGGTATAGGAGAGGTATAAGGCCGCATTGTCTACTGCCGCCTTCTTTCCAACGATTACTGTTTCTGCTACCGGTACGCGGGATGAAGCTTCCGAAGTGCTCAAAGCGGTGGATTGTAAAGTATGTAAGATTTCTTCATAATGCGCTTTGGCGGAGTCGTAATTGGCCTTCATCGTTTCCAGCTGCTGTTTCGTAGCGGCATCTTCTTTTAAAAGGGCAGCATAACGCTTATATTCTTCCTCCGCTTTCCAGACCTGTGACTTTGCCGCATCCAGCTGAGATTGCTGTACCGCTGTATTACTTCTGGTGGTCGCTACGTTTCTTTGCAACACGCCAACATGCTCTTTTGCGTTTTCAATTTCGGATAAAGCCATGTCCAGATGGGCCTGGTATTCTCTGTTGTCGATGACGATTAAGGTGTCACCCTTATGTACAAACTGGTTTTCTGTGTATTTTACTTCCTGCACGTAACCGGTAATCCGGGTCACTACAGGGGTCACATATTGATCAATCTGAGCATCATTAGTCTCCTCATTGTTGTTGTAAAAGATGAAAAACCAGATGCCCATGATCAGGCCTCCCGCCGCAATTAAGCCGGCGAGAATAGTAAATAATGTGTGGAAGGGGCCATGCGGTGCAGGCGCTTTTGATGTATTCATTGTAAAGGTAAGGTGCTGATTTATAGTTGTCCTGCTGCGTAACGCAATTCGTAGTGTTTCATTAAAGCATCAATCCGTGTGGATACGACATTGTATTTTGCCTGGAATAGCGCATTGTCTGCGTCCAGCATATCGGTAACCAGTGCCAGCTGATTCAGGTATTTCAGCTTGATGATCCTGTAGTTTTCAGTAGCTTGTCTTTTTGCTTTCTCCGTAACCGGTAGCTGATCCATTATCTCCTGGTACCTGGTGTATTGTTTGAAAACCTCATCGCTGATCTGGTTTTTCAGAATTTCAGTATTTGTCTTTTCTTCTTCAATTCTTTTATCTGCCAGCTTCATTTTGCTTTTGTTCTTGTACAGATTCGACAAACTGAAATTGGCTTCTATACCGATTTTACCAAAGGTATAGCCGTTATCATGTGGCGGAAAGAATAGGTAATTAGGGTAGTTATAACCGTAGGAGCTAAATATAGAAAGCTTTGGATAGTAGTTACTTTTCGCAAGGCGATGGTCCGTCTCAGAAATCTCTTCCTGCTTTTCGGCGATAGCCATTTCTTCTTTTCGGAAACCAGATTGCAGGTAATTAGCATAAGGCATAAGTTGCAGCGTGCTGTTGATTAAAGAATTGGTGTCCAGTTTCAAAACTTGTTCTTCAGGTAATTCCAATAAGGTTTGTAAGTCGTGCAGGCCAATAGCGATGTTTCTTTTGTTAGATAAAAGGCGCAGTTGCATATCTGACAACTGCAATTCTGCCCTGAGCACCTCATTGCCTGTTACCGTTCCATGTGCTTTAAAGGCCCTGACTTCTTTTAAACGGCCTTCTTCTTCCTTAATGTTTTCCAGAATCAGTTTCTGTAATTCCATCAGCTTAAACACGCCCAGATAAGTGGCTACCACTTCAATCTGTATGTCGTTTACCGTCTTCCGGACGTTCAGTGCGCTGATTTCATGTTCCTGCCTGGCTTTCCTGATACTGTATTTAAGCTGTCCGCCAGTGTAGAGGGGCATTATTGCGGAGGAGGTCAGATCTGCCTGTTCCGGTATCGTAGCAGTGACCATTTTGTCGGTCAAGCCATGTTTGTACTCTGTCAGGTCAGTGATTCTGGCATAAGAAGCGTGGAAATTGACATCAGGAAGCCTCATTTCTTCTTTTTCTCTAATTTCCTCTTTCGCAATTTCCTGTTGTACCCTGGATTTATGAACCACTTTGTTGTGTTCGGCGGCCATAATGAGGGCTTGTGGCAGAGTTAAAACTTGTTGCTGTTGTGCTTTAACAGGGATGATGATGGTTCCTGTTAATAGTAGGGTGCCGAGAAAGCTTCTCTGTTGATTTCTCAAGGCACTAAATGATTCCCTTGCAATAAGGGGGAGCTTTTTCATTGTGTAGAATTTTCATTACAAAGTTGCAATCATTTCCCTTGGCTTGATTATCTTTGCTGGTCAAATGTTTATTCATTTCCGCCATGGCTAATATTCATAAAGATTACTATTTAACAGAGGTTGATAAAGCACCGGAAACCATCTATTGCATGCATGACCTCATGGGAGAACAGGATATTTCGGCTCATCAGCACCTTAAAGGACAGTTTCTGTACACAGAAGGTGGAGTGGTTCATGTGAGCACAGCGCAAAAGACGTATTTCTTGCCTGCGAGGCACTATATGTGGATTCCGCCAGGAGTAGTGCACAGCATTCATCCAAGTTCTGCCGATGTAACCATGAGGAACCTTTATTTTCCGGTGGAGGCCGATGAAAACCCATTTTATGCACAAAAAGGCATTTATCCGGTCAATGATTTATTGTTGCAAATGATCATATTCAGCAACCGATGGAGTGGAGATATCGACCAGACCGACAAAAGTTCTTATCGCTTTGCATTGGCCTTAAAGGCAATTTTACCAGAGGTGAGTTTGTATAAATTGCCTTTAGCACTCCCTTATGCGAAGGACAAACGACTGGCTTCAGTCATTAACTTTATGGGAGAAAACTTATCGGAGGCCATCGTTTTCCCTGCATTAGCAACCAAATTTGGCCTGAGTGAAAGAAGTCTTTCCCGTCTTTTTCAAGGGGATGTAGGCATGTCGTTTATCCAATACCTCACCATTCAAAGAATGATGCTTGCGGTACAGCTGTTGTTGGAGGATAAGATGTCGGTGAAGGAAGTTGCCTCGATGGTCGGTTACAACAGCATTCCTACTTTCAGCACTACTTTTTATAAAACACTGGGGGTTAGGCCATCGGAATATGTGAAAATGAAAGGGGTGCTGGGCTTAGATACTATGCTGGCATAATAAGATATGCAATTGGCCGGAAAGGATACCTTTTGGCTGATTATTGCGGATAGATTTGTGTTTTAAACCAAATGTATGTACGCAGATAGAATACTGAGGGAGGAATTAATTTCCAGAATAATGACCTCAGAAGAGGCCGCACAGCTCTTTAAAGATAAGATGGTGGTGGCTTCCAGTGGATTCACCAAGGCCGGCGACAGTAAAGCCGTATTAGCTGCACTTGCAGAACGCGCAAAGACAGAGCCCCTTAAAATCACATTAATGACGGGTGCTTCTCTGGGGCATGGTACCGATGGGGCTTTGGCCGAAGCAGATGCGCTTTCTTTACGCTTTCCTTTCCAGGTAGATCCTATTTTGCGAAAGGCAATTAACAAAGGAGAAGTCTTGTTTATCGACCAGCATTTGGGGGAAACAGTAACGCTTTTGAAATCAAATCATTTTCCTGAAATTGATATTGCAGTGTTGGAAGCAACGCGGATTGAAGCCGACGGAAGTATCATACCGACCACATCTGTAGGCAATTCGGCCTCTTTTGCTGCACTGGCAGATCAGGTCATTATTGAGGTCAATATGGCCGTTCCTTTTTCTGTTTGCGGCTTGCATGATATCTTTTCTGCGGGAGAGTATCCGAACCGTTGCGAGATCCCGATTGTATCAGTTGCAGATCGTGTAGGTCGTGCTTCTATTTACATAGATCCTAAAAAGATTGTAGGAGTGGTGATCACCAATAAAACCGATAGTCCGGCGGAAATTGCTCCTCCGGATGAGGCAACTAAAGCAATCGCCAAACATCTTGTGCGCTTCTTTTCAGCAGAGGTAGAGAAAGGAAATCTGACTAAATCATTACTTCCCTTACAAGCGGGTATTGGCAAGGTAGCCAATGCAGTACTTCATGGATTTATGGATGGCGACTTTGAAAACCTGACCATGTATTCTGAAGTTTTGCAAGACAGTACCTTCGACTTACTGGACTCCGGGAAAATGACTTTTGCTTCCGGATCATCGATCACGGTTTCAGAAGAATACTATGAAAAGATATTCAATAATTTTGAACAATATAAGGACAAGATAGTCCTGCGTCCGCAGGAAATCAGCAATGCCGGAGAGGTGATTCGTCGCCTTGGGATCATTACCATCAACACGGCATTGGAATGTGACATCTATGGTAACGTGAACTCCACCCATGTGGCCGGAACGAATATGATGAATGGAATAGGGGGCTCCGGCGATTTCGCCCGTAATGCTTACCTGAGTATTTTTGTGACGCAATCTTCTGCCAAAGCAGATACCATCTCACGGATTGTTCCTATGGTTTCCCATGTTGACCATACGGAGCATGATGTGGATGTGATTGTAACGGAGCAGGGATTGGCAGATTTACGGGGTTTGGCGCCCAGACAACGTGCTAAAGTGGTGATAGAAAACTGTGCCCATCCGGATTACAGCGCAGAGTTGCTGGATTATTATGAAAGGGCCTGTGTGCGCGGCGGACAAACACCTCATCTGTTAGAAGAGGCATTCTCCTGGTATGGCCGTCTACGTGAAAATGGTACGATGAAGAAGTTTGCAGATTAAAGATCTGCAAACTCCCATGCGCTTTGGTAAGCATTAACTTCTTCGGCATAGCCGATGAAATCTGCGTAAAATGGAAGGCGGGATAAGGTCGCACTGTCGCCGATAACCACGAGTTTTTTTCGGGCTCTGGTCATGGCTACATTCATCCTTCGGATATCCGAGAGGAAGCCGATACTGCCTTCATTATTACTTCTGGTCATGCTGATATAGACCATATCGCGTTCTTGTCCCTGAAAACTATCAATAGTATTCACCGTAATTTTGTCTGCATAGACCATCAGTTCCGGCGAATGCAGCATCAATTCCTTCATTAGTAAAATCTGCTGTTTATAAGGCGAGATCACTGCGATGGTAGGGAAATGCTCTGGTGTATAATGACTGCCGAGTGTGGTAACGAGTTGCGTAAGGTGCTTGAACAAGAAGGCCGCTTCCTCCGGATTAGTGGTGCTGGTGCCTTCAGATTTCTCTTCAAAGCCACAACCCGCTGTATCTACAAATGCCAATGGCGCTTCTTCTAAAAACAACACGTGTTTCGCCACAGAATCATGTGCTTTCAATTTGTTTTCATAAAACACCTTAGATGAATAACTCATGATGGTTTCATTCATTCGGTATTGCTCTTCTAAAAGCGTCACTGCTTCCGGGTGTAAAGCGGTAGTTTTCTCTAATAAAGTAGTGCTTAGGCCAGCTCTTGCGGCTTCGTTGGACTTTATCGTTGGAGATAGCTGACAATGGTCACCGGCAAAGATGACTTTCTGTGCTTTCAGGATAGGAATCCAGCAGGCAGGCTCTAAAGCTTGTCCGGCTTCATCAATTACTACGGTATGGAATTTAAGTCCACGAATGGTATAATGGTTGGCGCCAACGAGTGTAGCGGTCACCACCTGCGCTTTACCAAGCAGATCATCGATCATGTATTGCTCGGTATTGCCCACTTCCTTCATGATTTTATGTGCCTCATCAAAGAGTGCTTTGCGCTGTTCTTTTTCCGCACGGCCGAAATTCCGCTTGTATTTATGGGCCATATTTTTATACTCATTGGCCTGTTTCTTTAATGCGCGGATTTGTTTCATACTGTCGTGCTCCGACAGCTTTCCATCTAATGTTAAGGACAATAGTTTTTCTGATACCCTTGCCGGATTTCCAACACGCAATACGTTTAAACCTTCTTCATCCAGCTTTTCTGTAAGTAAGTCTACAGCGGTATTGCTGGGCGCTACAACAAGGATCTGTTGGTGATCTTGTTTGATTAATGCTTTTATAGCCTGTACCAGGGTAGTTGTCTTTCCTGTTCCGGGAGGACCATGAACAATGGCCAGTTCCTGTGCAGCAAGAATCTTATCTACTGCCTGTTGTTGTACGGGATTTAATTTTGGAATGGTATAATGAGGTGCCTGATTAGAAAAAGTGGGACTGGCCTGACCGGTCAGTATTCTGATCAACCGGCTGTCTTCTGATTTTTCTAATCCCGAAGAAGCCTGTTTCAGGGCATTTTGCATTTCATCATAGCTGTTATTGTCGAACAATACATCTATACCCAGCTTGCCGTCACGGGTCCAGTCCGGCAATTCGTCCGTCTTTAAAGTGATCTTTAAGCGGTTGCCACTTTGATGGGTAATGGTGCCTTCCACACGATCTTTAGGGTCATGATTCGAGAACAATACCGCCGAAGCGCCAAAGCGAAGCTGGTGCGAAAGGTCCTGATGCGTAGTGCGTTCTACCTCTACAGTTAAATAATCACCACGGCTCATTTCTGAACCTCTGATGGCTATTGGATACCAGGATAATCCGTTTGCTCTACGGGTAGTTACAGAAGAAGATTCTGTTAATTTTAAGTAAGACCTTAAGTCTTCTTCGCGTTCAATCTTTAATAACTCAAGGAGTTTTTTGAAATATTCCAAAAGGGATAGGGGGTTATGCTAATTGTTTTTCCATGATATAATCTTCCATTAAGAAGCCATCGCCAATGTCGATATTCTCTTCTCCGACTAGTTCAAAGCCTATGTTTTTGTAAAACTGGAATGCTGAATTGTCGCGGTTTACGTTCAGGGACAAGGCGGTATTCTTGTTGTCTTTGGCAATTTCTGAGATGGTTTTCATCAGTAATTTACCAACACCTTTGCCCTGAGCTTCAGGAAGTAAATAGATTTTGTGGATTTTTGTTTTCGGTAAACCTTTATAGTTCAGTTCATAAGAGGCATATCCTAAGTAATTCGTTGCATCCTTTACCAGTAAGAAATGATGGCCTTTTTGAGCTACCTGTTCTGTTAAAGCAGCTGTGCTGTACATCATTTCAAGCATATAGCTGATCTGCTGAGGGGATAAGATGGCACCAAATGTAGCTGGCCATGTTCGATTGGCGATCTTCTGGATCACCTGGAAATCATTTGCTGTGGCAGTATAAATGTTAAGCATAGGTTCTAATATGTCGCTCCTTGTACAGAGCTGTTAGCGTTAAAAAATCACGAAAGCTTATAAATGTATTTAGAAAGAATTATCTTAACAACTAATCGTTCAAAAATGATAGAAGGTTAACAATGGTTGAATCGGGTGGCTGAAAAATTTGATACCTTTATCCCATTAAAAAGAAAACTATATGAATACTGAAAAAGCCATTCTCGCAGGCGGTTGCTTTTGGGGTGTAGAAGAATTGTTTCGCCACCAGCCAGGTGTGATTTCTACGGTAGTAGGATATACCGGAGGCGATGTTCCCAATGCAACTTACCAAAATCATGGAACGCATGCCGAAGGAATAGAGATTGTATTTGATCCGACTATATTAACATACCGTGGTCTTTTGGAGTATTTCTTTCAGATTCACGATCCTACAACCAAAAACAGACAAGGAAACGATATCGGTACCTCTTACCGTTCAGCAATCTTTTTTGTGGATGAAGTACAGCAGGAAACGGCAAAAGCTTTAATCGCAGAACTGGAAGCTTCTGGCAAATGGCCGGGGAAATTTGTAACGGAAATTGTTCCTGAAACTGATTTCTGGATTGCAGAAGTGGATCATCAGGATTATTTGCAAAAGGTGCCTTATGGTTACACCTGCCATTTTGAGCGTCCTGACTGGAAGTTAAGTTAGTTAGAAATTAAGCCAATACTGATTATATCTTTTGATCAGGGGGATTATTGAATAGGGCTTGCAGTGTTTTGCTGACCGAAGGTTTGCTGATATCAACCAGGGTATATTGATCCAGGTATTGGTACAACGCATTTTGAGCCCCATTCAATATACCTTTTAGTCCGCAGTTTCCGGCAAGGATACACAGCGGGCTTTCGCAATTGATCAGTTCTTCATCTTGTTCCAGCAGGCGAACCAGCTTGCCAATCCTGTACGTTTCCGCCGAGTCGAACAGGCGTAAACCGCCTCCTCTGCCTCTTTGGGCATCAATAATGTTTTGATTGGAAAGAAACTGAACCACTTTAACCAGGTGATTTCTGGAGATTCCGAACTGGTCTGCCAGCTCAGTAATGGTCGTTGCCGGCAGGTGTGCTGGCTTGCAACTCATATACATCAGGATTCTCAATCCATAATCGGTAAATTGGTTCAGTTTCATTTTATAGCAATTAATTCATTTGAATCGTTTGTGGGCCAAATTCTTCAAAGAATAACTTCTTACGATCTACGCCTAAAGCAGACAGGTCGTTCATTGTTTTTTCAATAAAAGGTTTGGGGCCGCAAAGATAGTATTCTGCTTCCGGTATCAGGAGCATTTCGCTGATTTCAGCAACATCCAATCGCCCTGCGCGACTATCTTTTGACAACGGACTCTCCTTTGAAGCAGGTTCCATGTTTTCATAGAAAACAATATGTTCAAACCAATCGTGTTCTGCCTGCCATGCATTGATCTGTTCGCGGAAGGCATGAACGCTTTCCGAGCGACAAGCATGTGCCCATTTCACCTGGCGCTGCTGATCTGATTTAGTCAGGAAATCCAGAATAGAAACGAATGGTGTTTGGCCTACACCGCCGCTTAAAAGCACTAATGGCGTAGTTTGCGTGGTGTTCAATACAAAATCTCCGGCAGGAGTAGTTGCTTCAATTACAGCACCTTCCTCAAGCTGATCATGTAGGTAGTTAGAGACCGTTCCACTTTCTTTCTGCTCATTACCAGGTTCTCTTTTTACTGAAATGCGGTAATAGGCAGAATTTGGTGCAGAAGAGATGCTATACTGACGAGGCTGGTAAATTCCTAAGGCAGTCACAAATACTTTAATGCTTAAATATTGACCTGGTTGATGTTCCGTTACTTCTAATCCATCTTCCGGACGTAAATAAAAGGAGGTAATTTCATCAGATTCAGGTACTTTTTTATCAATAATGAATTTTCTCCAGCCTGTCCATGCGCCTTTGGCAGCCGCTTTTTGTAGGTATATTGATTTTTCAAGATTGATCATTAAGTCGGCCAGTTGAGCATAGGCTTTAGCCCAGGCGGTAATCAAATCAGGTGTTGCTGCATCACCAAGAACTTCCCCGATGGAAGCCAGTAAGTGTTTTCCTACGATATCGTATTGTTCAGCGGTGATTTGTAAACTGGTATGTTTGTCACCGATTCTCTGAAGCACGGGTAGGAGTACGCCTGGATTTTCAATATTCTCCGCATAAGCAAGAACGGCAAGTGCCAATGCAGTTTGCTGCGTTCCGTTTTGCTGATTCCCCATGTTGAAGGTATTCCTTAATTCCGGGTTATGTTGGAACATTCTTTTATAAAAATGTTGCGTTAATAATAAACCGTGTTCTCTTAAAATTGGGACTGTGGCCTTGATCAAGCCTATTTCTGTTGTACTAAGCATAGTGGTTTTTTAAAGTTGCATCAAAAATACAACTTTAAAACTGAGAGACTAATAATGAGAAGCTTTTTTCAGGATATTACATTTTACTGATAATAGGGGCAACGAAAAATTTTGTCGTAATTACCCCCTGTTATTGTCCGGTACAGCATCGATGCGAACCTCTGAAACGTTTAAATTTGAATTGTAGAATTAACTGAATATATTAGGTGCTGTATTTAACCAGCACTAATAAAACCCTAAAAACATAACCATGGCCACCATTAATCCTTATTTAAACTTCCTTGGAAATACGGAAGAAGCATTCAACTTTTATAAATCTGTGTTCGGCGGAGAGTTTGCGATGATTCAGCGTTTTAAAGACACTCCTCACGGAGATAATATGTCTGCAGAAGATAAAGAAAAGATCATGCACATTGCGTTTCCGATTGGCAGTGGAAACGTCCTGATGGGTACTGATGTACTTCCGGCGATGGGTCAGAAGCTCAATGTAGGAGATAATTTTTCGATTAGCATCAATGCAGATAGCGAAGCGGAAGCTGAGCGTCTTTTTGCCGGGCTTTCTCCGGGAGCGAATGTAGTGATGCCATTAGAAAAAGCTTTTTGGGGAGCCTATTTTGGAATGCTGACTGATAAATTTGGTATTCAATGGATGGTGAATTTTGATTATAATCAAAAATAGAACTCAACAACAAATAGCGTCTTTAAACATGAAAAGGCGCTATTTGTTATTTTAATCCATTACTAAAAGCAATTTCTTTTTCTAATCGCCTCGCGATCTGCTCAACCTCTTCTGAGCTATATACTAGCTTTCCTTCTTTGTTAATCAGGAAATGGGTAGGATAAGCCTCTACATTAAGCTGATCGCGCATATACGCTTCCTGCCCTGGAACGGTAGCGTAATCGAATTTTGTTTTACTTAAAAATCGTTGTAATTCCTTTTTATCATTTATGGCCAGGCTGATAAATAAGATGTCTTTGCTTATGATGTTGGGCAGCATCGCTGAATTGCTTAATTTAGGCCATTGAATTATAGCAAGCATACCTCATGAATAGATTGAAATTAGGCTGGATAGGTCTTGGAAATATGGGCACCCCAATGGTAAAGAATTTACTAAAGGCTGGGTTTGAAGTGGTCGTTTTTAACCGTACCAAACAAAAAGAAGAAGAATTGATCGCCAATGGCGCTACAAATGCTTTAAATCCGCAATCATTACTGGAAACCTGCGATATCGTCTTTACGATGTTGGCCGATGACCAGGCAGTGAAAGCAGTTTTTGAAGGAGATCAAGGTTTATTAACCAAAGCTGCTGAAGGTAAAATGATCATTGATATGAGTACGGTTTCACCGGATACTTCGAGATATTTGTCTGAAGCCTGCGAAAAGGCTGGCATAGATTTTCTGGAAGCACCGGTATCCGGCAGTGTAAAGCCTGCACAAGATGGTACGTTGATCATCCTTGTTGGTGGAGCTACCAAAGCCTACGAAAAAGCAAAACCTGCTTTTGAAGCTTTAGGAAAGCTGTCTATCCATGTTGGAGGGGCAGGAGTAGGCAGTTCTGCTAAACTGGCCATCAATTATCTGCTGGGACTAAACTTACAGGGACTTGCAGAAACGGTACTTTTTGCCGAAAAAAATGGAGTTAGCAAAAGTGATATGCTGACCATTATTAATGAAGGCGCCTGTGGAAATGGCATCACAAAACTTAAAACACCATCGATCTTAAATGAGGAATATCCTGCTGCTTTCGCATTGAAACATCTGGTTAAAGATCTTAGACTGGCTAAAGAAGCAGGTTTAGAGGCTCCGTTAATTGATCCTTTATTCAATAGTTTTCAGCAGGCACAACAAGAAGGCTTTGGTGAAGAAGATGTAATGGCGGTGATCAAATCACTGGCTAAAAAATAGTTTTATTGCAGCCAGATGTCGTAATATGAAAAATTAACGGACACAATAGCATTAGAGCAAAGCAGAATTGTTTCCTGCATAGGTAGGGAATACATGAATAGAACAACGCAAGATGACTAGAAACAGCAATGAATTATCCTCAGGCAAAGTTCAGCTTGATTATTATCGGCAAAGCTGGAATTTGCAAGAGGATGGGGACGCTTTTTCGACAAATTCCAGTTTGTTGCAACCTGTACTTTATGAGGGGATTCCCGCAATGCTCAAAATCCCAATAGCGGAGGAAGAACGTCGGGCTTCCTTTTTGATGGTACATTGGGCTGGGAATGGCGCGGTAAGGGTTTTACAACATTCCAGGGATGCCTTACTGATGGAAAGAGCATCTGGCCAGCGTTCTTTAGGGAAAATGGTGTTGGATGGTGCAGATGATGAAGCCAGCAGGATCATTTGTGGGGTTGTAGCTAAGCTACACGAGGCAGTAGTTTTACCAACGTTAGCCCTCATTCCTTTACCAGAATGGTTTAAATCTCTTTTTTTTGCCGGTGATCAACTTGGTGGAGTTTTTAGCCAATGTGCTGAGATCGCCAGGTTCCTTTTAAAAGATCCAATAGATGAGGTGGTTTTACATGGAGATATTCATCATGGAAATATATTAGATGGAGGTGATTTAGGTTGGCTGGCTATAGATCCGAAAGCGCTTTATGGAGAACGTGGATTTGATTATGCCAATCTGTTTTGTAATCCTGAAATGACTATTGCTATTCAACAGGGTCGATTGGCTCAGCAAGTAAAGGTAGTTTCTAAAGCGGCGAACCTGGATCCTAAACGACTTTTACAATGGATCATTGCCTGGTCCGGACTTTCTGCATCCTGGATGTTGGAAGATGCCATGCGAATTGATCAAAAACTGATGCTTCTTGAAATTGCTTTGTCGGAGTTGGACGGCTGTTAAAGAATGAGATACGGGAATTAGCGCTATAGTTTAGCTAAACACCAACAAAAAAAGGAAGGGAGCTTACGCGACCTTCCTTTTTCAGATTACCTAAGTACAACCTGGTAATTCTTATATCCTTAATGGTTAAGTATTAGTTTTTAGGCTGTACTCTACCTGATTTTCTATCCTGACCTCTACCAATCACATATCCGGTTCCTGCACCAACAACACCACCGATAATGGCACCTCTAGCATTGTTTTTGTCTACCAGAATACCACCGATAGCTCCGGCACCAGCACCAATTGCGGCACCTTTAGCAGCCTGGCTCCATCCTTTTTTCTTAGCAGGGGTAGCTACTGTATTAGATGAAGATGACGAAGAATTAGACCTTCTTTCGGCAGCATCATTACGCTCAGCTAAAAGAAGTGTTCTTTTTTCTTCTCTTATACGTGCAGTTTTGATTTCTTCCTCTTTTACCTGAGCAATTCTTTCTTTTTCAACTGCGTCAGCTCTTTTGAAACTATCCAATCTCAGACTATCTTTTACAGCAACAATCGCTTGTTGTTTGATCATCGCTTCTTCTTTGGCATTATTTGAACATGCAGATAATAAAATCGCTAATGCCGCTACTGAAAATATCTTTTTCATAATTTTGAATATTGTTTACATCTGGTAACCTGTAAAAATGATGCCAAACTCTTTGTTTTTCGGGTAAAACTCAAGATAAAGTAGCTAAAATGTTACGAATAAATGTCGCTTTTAACCTACGCATTGCGTATAAATCATTGATTGTCAAACTAAAATTTAGCGGCTTGATAAAATGAAATTAATTTAAACAATTTGAATGTAACTGATGTTTGCTTTCCTATAAAAAGCCCTGTTTTTAGGTCTATTTGTCTTAATTAGCCCCCCTTTTGGCAGCTGGCACGAATGATAACGCTGTTTCTGCCAAACTTATTATGCGCTTAATTCCATAAAAGCATGGGCATCATTCCCCAATAGATAAGTACTGCTATCCACTGTAAAGCGAAAACTAAAGCCAGGATTTCAATACCATTCGCAGGTTCTTTGTGTTTTCTTTTGATAGATCTTCGTAGTCTAAACAATAATCCAGGCGGAAGGATTGTTGTCAACACAGCCAGATTAACACTGGCAACAGTATGCGCATTCTTAAAACGAGGTTGGAAATGGAAATTCCTGATACAAAATAAGGGTTGATCCTTATACAAGACAACCCTTATTACTGAATATTTATAAAACCGGAGTTTACTGTTTATACAAACGAGCTTCTTCTAAATCCAGGCTGCTTTCCAGGTCACGGATTACCTCATCATCATACTGCTTTGTTGCGCGTAATTTATTCAGCTCAATTCTTCTCATCGTGATCAAATCCAGCATGATTTTACCGTATAGTTTTCTTACAGAAGCGACCTGTTCTCTTTGCTCGGTCAAAGTCTGTTCCGTCGCATTGATACTGCGTTCCAGTTGTTCCTTGATTCTCGCAATAGTCTCAAATTCTTTCATTTCCTGATTGTACTTACTGTTCAGGAAGGTGACAGATTCTTTTGCCAGCTGTAATCTGATTGCTTCTTTTTGTTGTTCAAAAGGAACATGATCATCGGTCTCCTCCACTTTTAATAACCTGAGGAAGATAGGAAGGGTAAGCCCCTGAAATACCAATGTCACCAAAATCACGATGAAAGTGATAAACAAGATCAGGTTTCGATGAGGAAAAGCCTCGCCATTGTCTAAAGTTAAAGGAATCGCTAAAGCGGAAGCCAAAGAAACAACCCCACGCATTCCTGCCCAACCAATGATAAATGGAAGTTTTAATCCCGGGCTTTTCTCCGATTTGCGGATTTTGGGACTCAGGAGTCTAGGTAGGTAAGTAACCACATAGACCAGAATGATCCTGGCAACGATCACAATTCCACTGATGATCAATCCATAATGGATAGCTTCTTTAATCGAGTAGCCATCTAATGCTGCTACAATTACCGGTAATTCCAAACCGATCAGAATGAAAACAAAACCGTTCAAAAGAAAACCTACAGTTGCCCATACTTCCTTGGTTTGTATTCTCGTATGATAATTCAGGAAATCGTTGGAGCGGAAAGAGAGAAACAAACCACCACTAACTACGGCTAATACGCCTGACCAGTGGAATTCCTCCGCTACAATATACATCAGATAAGGTGCGATTAAAGTGATTGGAGTGGTGATGCTCGATGATTTTGCCCAATACCTCAGCACAAGATACAATACGTGCGCGATGGCAAGACCTACAAATACACCCATTACGGCCAGCACAAGAAAGTCTGTTGCCGCTTTTTGAAAAACAAACTGGCCAGTCAGGATAGAAGCGAGGGCAAATCTGAATACGGTTAGGGAGGCCGCATCGTTGACCAGACTTTCACCTTCTAACATGGTTAAACCTCTTTTTGGCATATTCACACCCTTTAATACAGAAGTGGCTGCTACTGCATCCGGAGGAGAGATGATGCCTCCTAATAAAAAGCCTAAGGCAAGTGTAAAGCCGGGAATGATGCTAACGGAAAAGTAAGCGATGGCCAGGGAAGTGATCAGCACCAATCCAAAACCTAACAATAAGATGGATCTTTTCCATTTCCAGAAATCGTTCCATGAAGTATACCATGCGGCTTCAAACAACAGTGGCGGCAAAAATATAAGGAATACAATATCAGGGTCAATACTTATTGCAGGAATTCCAGGGATAAAACTGATACCCAATCCTCCGATAACGAGGAAAATAGGATAGGAGATTTTCCATCGTTGACTTAATAAATAAAGGAGTGCCATTGCAAAGAACAAGGCGAGGATCAGCAGTAAATTGGCGTGTATCATGGACAAAAATAGAAAAATATCACTTTCTTTCCCCAACTTGTTGTCGCCACATGGCATAATATAATCCTTTCTGCTCCAGCAGTTCGGCATGAGAACCCGCCTCAGAGATCTTTCCTTTCTCCAGAACATAGATCACATCGGCATGCATAATAGTCGACAAGCGATGGGCAATGACCACGGTAATCCGTTCCCTGCTCATGGAAAGGTCGCGTATGGTAGACGTAATCTCTTCCTCGGTTAAGGAATCCAGGGCGGAAGTGGCCTCGTCGAAAATGAGTAACCTTGGGTTTCTCAATAACGCCCGTGCAATAGAAATTCTTTGCTTTTCTCCTCCGGAGAGTTTCAATCCGCCTTCTCCCAGTAAGGTATCCATTCCTTTTTCAGATTTTGCCAGGAGGTTCGTGCAGGAGGCTTTATCCAGCGCCAATAGCAACTCTTCTTCTGTCGCATCTCCTTTGACAAACAAAAGGTTCTCTTTAATGGTACCCGCAAAAAGTTGGGTATCCTGTGTGACAAAGCCGATTTGTCGCCGGAGTTCATTGTAACGGATCTCTGTTGAGGGGATATTGTTAAACAGGATGGCTCCGGAAACTGGTCTGTATAAGCCCACCAATAGTTTAACCAGCGTAGATTTGCCAGATCCGGAAGGGCCAACAAAGGCAATCGTTTCTCCGGTATTGACATGAAAAGAAATGTCGTCAATCGCATTCGTCTGCGCCGTTTTATGACGAAAAACGACCTGATCAAAAGAAAGGTTTTGCAAAGGGCCAGTTTGTCTGGGCGAATCCGGTTTGCGCTCTACCGGTTTACGCATCAATTGATCAAAACTATGAACGGAAGCTTCAACTTCCCGATAGCTGAGAATGATACTGCCAAGATCTTGTAAAGGGCCGAAAATAGAAGTCGAAATGAATTGCATGGTAATCAGCTCACCGGTGCTCAACTTATTGCGAAAGATCAGCCAGAGCAAAATGAACAGAATTGATTGTTTGAGCACATTGAGCGTGGTCCCCTGTAAGAAGGAAAGTGTCCGAACCCGTCTGGTTTTCGTCATTTCCAGATCGTAGATCTTTTTGGTCTGTAATTTTAACCTGCGGATTTCAGGAAAGGTTAGCCCCAGACTTTTCACCAGCTCTATATTTCTAAGTGATTCGGTAATCACACCCGCCATCTTATTGGTTTCTCTATTGATAGAACGCTGTACCATTTTGATTTTCTTACTCAATAATCCGGTGAGCGAGCCCAGTACCAGAATCCCGACAACAAATACCGGTACCAGCATCCAGTTCTTGGTAATGGAATACCAAATTAGAAAGCCCATACCCACAAATGAAGAAAAGAGAATATTAATGAAAGAATTGACAAAACGCTCGGTATCGGTCTTCACTTTTTGAAGAATAGACAAGGTTTCGCCGCTATGACTTTCCTCAAATTCCTGGAAGGAGAGGCGTAAGGTCTGCCGGATGCCGTCATTGAAGATCTGCATCCCAAACTGTTGTACGGCCAGCCGGGTATAATACTCCTGAAAAGCTTTCGCAACTCTTGCCGCAATCGCAACTGCTACTGCAATACTCAGCCAGTACAAAACCCCTTTTACCAATTCATCCTGACTTTTGTTACCAGGGTTTCCGGCATATTCGTCTATGATCTTTCCAAAAATAATGGGGTCAGTAAGACTTAGTAACTGTGCAATCGCCGCAAGGAAAAGCGCTAAAAGCACCCACCATTTTTGTTCTTTAAAATATTTCCAAAGGATCGGCATGGCTAAGAGGTTCTATGATAAAAGGTTGTGATAGCTTCAAAATACTAAAAATAAAGCAGTTTTATCATTTGTAGGTCAGCTTTTTCGTTTCTTTGTAGTTGGAATAATCCTTTTTACGGTTATTTAGTCCAACTGTTAAAAATTGAAAATATATGAAAAGTTCATGGTTTAAATCGTTCGTCGTTGCAGGAGCCGTTTTATTAACAAGCGGAATCACAGCAACAGATGTTTCTGCCCAAAGAGGCGAGCGGCCGTCAGGTGGTGGAGGCGGTGGCAGACCATCAGTCAGCAGACCCTCAACTGGTGGTTCCAGACCATCAATAAACAGGCCTTCTACCAGACCTTCCGTTGGCGCACCTTCTACAGGCAACAGGCCTTCAGTAGGCACACCTTCCACTGGTAACAGACCATCTATAGGTACGCCTTCAACAGGAAACAGACCGTCAGCAGGTGATAGGCCTTCAATAAATAACAGACCATCAATAGCTGACAGGCCATCTGTTGGCAACAAACCAAATAATAACTACAGGCCAAATTACAGACCAAACAGACCTGGAAGTAATTACCGTCCAAACTACAGGCCGAATTACAGACCAGGTTATAGGCCTCATTACAGGCCATATTACAGACCTCACTATAGTTATTACAACTATTACAGGCCGTATATTGGCTTAAGTATAAACGTCTTGCCTTTTGGTTATTACCCGGTTTACTATGGTTCTGACCGTTTTTATTTCTCTGATGGATTGTTTTACAAACAATACGAAAAAGAATATAAAGTGGTTGTACCACCAGTAGGTGCAGAAGTTCCTACGCTTCCTACGGATGCAAAAGAAGTAGTGATCAATGGACAGACCTATTACGAAAGTAAAGGTGTTTATTATTCAACTGCTCAAAATGCAGACGGAAAACAGGTCTACGTAGTAGCTGGTAAAGATGGTGTTTTGAATACCGATGGAAAAACAGTGTATGTGAATCCTGCTGCTCAGATTGGGGATATTGTAGATCAACTGCCTGAGGATTCCAGAGAAATACTGATCAAAGGAGCAACATATTATGTAAGTCCGGATGGCGTTTATTATGAAAAACTAATAGACGGTAATAAAGTCACCTATAAAGTGATCGGATTGGATAATGAGCCCTTAGAAATCGAAGAATAAAGAATAAAACAATCCATTATACAATAGAAAAGTTGAGCCCCTTTTGATTCCTTCAAAAGGGGCTCTCTTTTTTATCAGTTAACTAATCGGTTTTTGGCTCAATTTCTGTCCTCCTTTTAACCTTGTCCGATTAGACCATTTTCGATCCAGCGGTCCCTGCAGAATTATGAATATTAGCACCTTTAATGCGTTTAAAAGCCGTAACTACAGATTGTATTTTACAGGACAGTCTATATCTCTAATTGGGACATGGATGCAAAAGACTGCGGTTAGCTGGGTGATTTACGAAAAAACACATTCTAATTTCATGCTGGGACTGACGCTTTTTGCCAGTCTCTTTCCTTCTTTTGTGTTTTCTTTTATTGGCGGTGTGGCGGCAGACAGATACAATAGATATAAATTATTGCTGATCACGCAGGTGGCTTCCATGATCCAGGCGGTACTCCTCACTATGTTAATCTTTTTTAAGGATTATTCTGTCTGGGAGATCATTGCTTTGAGTGCATTGCTGGGCTTAATCAACGCTTTTGATGTGCCTGCCAGACAATCATTGGTCTATGAAATGGTAGAGGATAAGTCGGATTTACCCAATGCTCTTGCCTTAAATTCCTCCATGGTTAACCTTTCCAGACTGATTGGTCCGGGGATTGCCGGTTTAGCGCTGGAGAAATTTGGAGAAGACGTATGCTTTGGTCTCAATGCTGTTAGTTTTATCGCGGTGATCGGTTCTTTATTGATGATGAGGTTGCCAAAATTCAACATCGTTCCACATACCAAGAACATATTTGGAGAACTTAAAGAGGGCTTCCAATATATCAGAAGAACGCCTTCCATTTCATTTGTGCTGATTATGCTGGCACTGATGAGTTTGTTGGTCTTACCATTTAGCACACTGATTCCGGTTTATGCCAAAGATATCTTTAAAGGTACAGCCTCCACTTTCGGAGTGATTGACAGCGTAATCGGACTGGGCGCCTTCTGTGGAGCGATTTTCCTTGCTTCCCTAAAAACCGGAAGAAACTTAAGAAAAATCCTGGCCATTAATACCCTTATTTTTGGTGTCGGACTGGTGTTGTTCTCTCATACCACTTTTTACCCCATCGCCCTTGTTTTTGCCGCCATATCAGGTTTTGGGATGATGTCGCAAATTACCATTAGTAATACACTTATCCAGACTACTGTAGACCCGGCCATGCGTGGAAGAGTCATTAGCTTTTACGCGATGGCCTTCTTTGGTATGCAGCCTTTAGGAGGTTTACTGGTTGGGAGTCTTTCTCAATTAATAGGTACACCGGATACCGTCATGATCCAGGGATTTATTACCATTATGATTGGTTTGTTGCTTTTGCGCTTCCTGAGAAAAGCGAAAGAAAGAAAAAACAGACTTGCCGAAGTAAGTACAGCTGATGCTATGGATACTTAAGCGTATCAATGGCATTCTCATAGGCCGCCCATATATTAAACGATCGAAAACGCAGCGTTAGTTCAATGCAGGTAGCCACATTGTGACACCTTCATTTATATAGTCCTTTGAGTAGCTTTTGAAAATAAGTAGTTTTAAAGCCTGATCCCAACTTATATGAAACATTTATTTTCTGTCCTCTGTCTTTCCGCGGTAGCTATATTGCCAGTGTCGGCGCAACAAACCCAAAAACCGGTATTGTATGGTCGCAATTGGATGGCGATTACGGGTAAACCTTTAGCCGCTACAGCTGGCGCAATGACTTTTCAAAAGGGAGGAAATGCGGTTGATGCTGCTTGCGCGATGTTGGCAGCTACCTGCACCATGTGGGATACGCTGAGCTGGGGAGGGGAAACGCAAGCGCTGATCTATAATCCGAAGACGAAAAAAGTAATCGCAATTAATGCGATGGGTGTAGCGCCAACAGGGGCTACGGTAGAGTTCTTTAAAAGTAAGGGTTATAATTTCCCACCTGAATATGGACCTCTGGCTGCAACAACACCCGGTACACCGGGCGGCTTAATCTATATGCTGGTCAATTTTGGGAAACTAAGCTTAAAAGAAGTATTGGCACCGGCGATGGAAATGGCAGCTGGTTATCCGATCGAAGCTCAGGCAGCGAACAGCATCGAAAAAGGTAAAGAACATATCAATAAATGGCCATATAGTAAAAAAGTGTTTCTAACGCATCCCGGAGAGAAAAGAGAAGCGCCGGAAGCAGGGGAGATCTTTGTCCAAAAAGACCTCCTGGCCACTTTAACGAAAATGGTGGAAGCGGAAAGTAAAGCGTTGAAACAAGGAAAAACCAGAAAAGAAGCATTAATGGCGGCGTATGACCGTTTTTATAAAGGTGATATCGCGAAAGAGTTTGTTCGTGGTGCCAAAGAGCAAGGCGGATTAATCACTATGGAAGACCTGGCCAAATGGAAACCGCTGGAAGAGGAACCGCTACAGGTTAACTATAAAGGCATCGATGTTTACAAATTGCAACAATGGACGCAAGGCCCTGTGATGCTACAGGCTTTAAATATTCTGGAGAACTTTGACCTGAAAGCAATGGGTTACAACAGTCCAAAATACATCCACACCCTGTATCAGGCGATGAATCTCTCCTTTGCCGACCGTGATTTTTATTACGGAGATCCTGCTACAAAGCCAGCTGGGCCGATTAAAGGTTTACTCAGTAAGGATTATGCAAAAGAACGCGCCAAACTTATTCAATTTGTTAAAAATGACCCGAACATCGGACCAGGAAATCCATATCCATACGAAGGGAAAACTAATCCTTACCTAAAGCTCCTGCAAAAACGAGGCTATGAATTAGATACTACTAAACGGAATTTTGCACCAAAACACGACCTTGGAAAATTAAATACTTCTCCGGATGAGCTTTATCAGGAGCGGTTGTTGTTGGGAACGACTTCTATCGAAGCCGCAGATAAGGAAGGTTGGGTCGTGTCCGTTACGCCAAGTGGTGGATGGCTTCCGGCTTGTATTGCTGGTGAAACAGGGATTGGGATGAGTCAGCGGATGCAAAGTTTTGTGTTGGACAGCACATTGAACCCTTTTAATGTGGTTGCTCCGGGGAAAAGACCACGCGTTACTTTATCACCTTCCATGGCGCTAAAAGACGGAAAGCCCTTTTTGGCCTCTGCCGTACAGGGCGGAGATACCCAGGATCAGAATCTGTTACAGTTTTTCCTGAACGTAACAGAGTTTGGAATGAACGTACAACAAGCCTCCGAAGCGGCAAATATTAATACCAACCAACTTTGGCTATCTTTAGGGGGAACAAAAACCGAAGACCGGATGCCTAAGCCGGGACAAATCTTACTCAATAATAACACACCATCTGCTACACGTGAGGCGCTTCAAAAAATGGGCTACATATTGAGCTTTGGCGCGCGGACCAGTGGCCCGATTAATGCGATTTATTTCGATTGGAAACATGGCAGCCTTTGGGGTGGTTCCAGTAATCATGGCGAAGATTATGGGATTGGCTGGTAATTGAAAACACTATTAACGAAAAACACCAATGAGAGAGAATAAATATGATGATCCTGATTTCTTTGATAATTACGGACAAATGCCACGTTCTGTTGGGGGACTAAATGCTGCCGGAGAATGGCATGTATTGCAAAAAATGCTGCCCGATTTCAAAGGTAAAAATCTGCTTGACCTGGGCTGCGGCTTCGGTTGGCATTGCATTTATGCCAAAGAACAGGGTGCTGATCAGGTAGTAGGTGTTGACCTCTCAGAGAAGATGCTGAAAATAGCGAAAGAGAAATCCGAAGGTCTTCAGATTAAATACCTGCAGCAGGCAATTGAAGATATCGACTTTTCAAAAGAAGAATTTGATGTGGTTATCAGCTCTTTGGCTTTTCACTATGTGAAAGACTTTCAATCCAGCCTTCAAAAGATCAACTATTGTCTCAAACCCGGAGGAAGCTTTATTTTTTCTCAGGAGCACCCTATATTTACCGCAAGAGCCGAACAGGATTGGATAAGAAATGAAAAAGGAGAGATCCTGCATTGGCCGGTAGACCAGTATCAGGAGCAGGGGATCAGACATACCAGCTTTTTGGGGCATACCGTGGTAAAATATCATAGAACCCTGGAAAACACCTTCAATGCCTTAATTGCTGCGGGATTTGTGATTCAACAGGTATCCGAGCCAAAGCCTTCTGAAGAAACGGTAGCCGCTTATCCGGAAATGGAAGCTGAAAACAAAAGGCCAATATTTTTAATGATTTCTGCTGTTAAAGCCGGGAATTGATCAGGCAAACCATTAATGAGAAAACCCCTCAGGTTCCTTATGGAAATTGAGGGGTTTTCTCATTAGCGACCCGCATGTGTTTAGAATTACTTAATAATTCAGCACCAGGTTATCGACTTCCAATGTGCTATTTACCCCACCTTCATATTTCGCTCCGGAAGCGCTCGAAGAGAATATAATACTGAGGTGTGTGATGGCCTCATTAGCATCAGCAAATAAACCGTTAGCAGGAAGCTGATAGCCTGGACTGCCAGCCGGTAAAGTGCCATAAACCAATGGAATGGTGATTTTCGTCAGGTCATTAACCGTATCCGGAGATCTGAACCAGGCGGTAGCAGCTCTTTTAACTACTTGTCCGTTTCTGTTTTCCAGTAACAGGTAAATATCACAGCTGTCCGGCCTATTCAAAACCTGACCTGATCCGTTTTTATAAACCGTACCCGGAGCATATTTATAGCTTACCGTAAAACTTTTCGGTCTTGAGGTGTAAGCAATACCAAATTTTGCGGAATTTAAGGGATTAGCTAAATCCAGCTTAAATGTGCCAGTAAATAAAGTTCCAGCACCCATACGCTGACCGGTTAACTGCGCTAAAACACCCAGATCTTTGGTGACCATTTTAGCGGCGAGATCACCCGGAGCAATTTCAACAGGAGTGGTATTGGCAGAAGAAAGACTTACTACGCCGTCATTTCCAGTCGCCCATTCTGTGTTTGCATCCAATCCAGGTTGTTTATAGTTCTTCCCGTTTGGAGTATACCAGTCGTTGAAATTAGAATTACTGAGCTGTGGATTTGCAGATTGTTTAGTCACTAACACGGTATAAACCGCCTGACTGCCATCTTCTGCAATTACCGTATACCGAACTGGTTTACTGAAATCCTGAGGAACGCGAACACCCGGACTCAATTGCGCATAGGTGGAAAGCTGGACCGAATCTGCAAACAACTTCGTCAGATCAGCCTTCGCATCCACATTAAGGCGGATAATTAAACTGTCCTGGTTAATAGAAGTAGTACCAGTTTCATTTGAAACGGTGAAATAAAGAATTTTCTTGAACGCAGATTTTCCAAAATACGTCTCCTTTACGCATCCTGAAGACAGTAACAGTGTTCCGGCAAATACAAAAAGGAGGGATCTATAATTTAACATGTTCGTTTAGTAATAAGTAGAAAAACCAATTAGAAATAAGTAGAAAAACCGAAACCGATTTTCAGGATGTTGATTTTAAAGTTCATATCCGTAGTGGTTACCCTGGAATCCGGTTTTCCGGTAGCATGCCCACGTTCAATAGTCGTGTTGATACCAAAAATGTCGACAGTAGTCTCAAATGCGAAGTTTTTCACAATAAAGATCATCAATCCCGGTCTTAATCCAACCCCGTAAGTATCTTTTGAAGTATAGGTTCGGGTCAGGATTTCATCAACAACACTTTCTTTGATAGAACGGTCGAATAACAATTGGATTTCAGTTTGATTGACAATGTAAAACCTGTTTTTACGATCCAGAGGGATGAAATTCTTGATGAAAGGTCTAACGCCATAGTTATTCGAAAAGCTTTTGTTACTGGTTAAGTTCCCATCACTGTTCTTAATCAGATTGTTGTCTTTTGATTGTCCGTAGGATAAGCCCAAACCAACACCGAGGTTCTTTTTTATAATATAACCTCCATCAGCACGGACAGACCAGCTGTTTTTCTTTTGATCAAGATAATTGACAAAAAGGTTATTGTCATTTACGGCGTTCCGGCTGCTCAGTGAAAAGGTAAGAATATTGAATCTTAGCCCTTTTTCTATGATCAGCCCATCTGGCTTTTCTTCTTTTGGCATATTTTGCCTGGCAACTTCTGAGGTCGTTTGCTGTTCCTGAGCAAAGAGCGTAAGATTATTGCAGCATAGGAGTAAAAATAAAACAAGCGCAGCAGGTCTTAATTTTGTGGAGGATTTCGCCAGAAAAAAGCGAAATAAGGTTGATAAAAGCATCGGGGTAAATAGAGAATTCATTGAGTAGATTTATTCCAAAATACGGATAATCTTAGAAAAGAAACGAAAGATAGAATCTAAATCAGTTTTCCTTTAAAAGAATCCGGTTCAAGGGTTAACACGGATTCGAACTATAATGTTTTCGAAAAACAGGAACTCCATGGCGGCAGCTAGCCTTACCGGATGAAGATCATACAAAATAAAAAACCGGGATACTCCGAAAAGAAAAGTCTTATCGAAATATCCCGGTTAGGAGAACGTCTTAAAATCTACCAGAAAATACTGTAGAGGGCAATGATGATTCCGATAATGATCAGTGCTCCTGCGGTAAAACCTGCATTGGTTTTAAACATTCCGCGGTCTACATCTAATCCTTTAGGATTTACGCCTTTTCTATTTTCAAATAAGCTGATGATGACCATCGCAATAACGCAGATGATAAAAACAAAGCCCATTCTGTCCAGAAAAGGAATTTCATAAATCATACTACCATCTTTTTGTACGGCTAATTTAGAGAATCCCCAACTGCTCAATCCTTCCAGATTACAGAAGTTAGGCAGGGCTTTAAACCCTACAGACAATAGAAATCCTCCGATTGTAGCGAACAATGCGGCATTAGAAGTGGTCCTTTTCCAGAAAAAGCCAAGCAAGAACATCGCGAAAATACCAGGCGAAACGAAGCCGGTGTACTCCTGAATAAACTGGAAGCCACCTTTTTTGTCAATTCCCAATTGTGGTGCAATAACAATAGCCAGTAACATCGCTACCACGACCGTGATTCTGCCCACCACCACTTGTTTATGTTCATTGGCGTCTTTACTAATCACTTTTTTGTAGATATCCAGTGTGAAGATAGTGGCAATACTATTTGCTTTACCAGCCAGAGAGGCCACAATTGCTGCGGTTAATGCGGCGAATGAAAGTCCTTTTAGTCCGGCAGGAAGCAGGTTGAGCAATACCGGGTAAGCAGAATCCGCGTTCAATTCACCGTTTTTCATCATCGCTGTATGGAAATTACCATAACCTTCCTTGTAAAGCACATAAGCGGCAATACCTGGCAATACCACGATAATCGGCATCAGTAATTTCAGGAAAGCGGCGAATAGTAAACCCGATCTGGCGGTTTTCAAATCAGCACCCAAAGCCCTTTGCGTGATGTATTGATTGCAACCCCAGTAGTTCAGATTCACAATCCACATTCCACCAATCAACACGGTTAAACCGGGTAGATCCATATAATGCGGATTTTCCTGTTTGAAAACCATATGGAAATGATCTGAGGCTTTTTCTTTCACCATCGCCAGTCCGTTTAACACACCAGAGGTACCAAAATGAGTGGCTACCAGTTCCAGGGCCAGATAAGTAGTGGCCAGACCACCTAAGATTAAAAAGAAAACCTGAATCACATCTGTGTATCCGATTACTTTCATACCCCCAAGGGTGATGATGATGGCAAACACGGCAAGCACATACATACAGGCCGTGGTATTGATGCCGGAAATGCTGTTGATGGCCAATGCACCCAGGTAAAGGATCGAGGTCAGGTTTACCACTACATATAACAACAACCAGAATACCGCCATAATCATGGCAACTGTGCTGTTGTAACGTTGCCCAAGAAATTGAGGCATGGTGTAAATTTTGTTTTTCAGATACACCGGAATGAAAAACACAGCAACAATAATGAGGGTTGCAGCAGCCATCCATTCATACGTAGCGATTGCAAGGCCCATAGTGAAGCCGGAGCCACTCATTCCGATAAATTGCTCGGCTGAGATATTTGAAGCGATTAGAGAAGCTCCAATTGCCCACCAGGTTAGCGAGTCTTTCGCCAGAAAGAAGTCTTTTGAATTCTCTTTATGGGCTTGCTTCTTCTTATAAACCGACCAGCCATAAACCGAAACAATCAGAAAATAAACCAGAAAAACGACATAGTCGTACGTACTCAATGAGTTCATATGGGTTGGGTTATTTGGTTTTAAATGAATCTGTTAATGATGTTTTCCAATAGCTCCTGTTGGCCGCTTATCGTTTTAGGTTCTCCTTTTTCAATAGCATAGTTGCGCAGGTCTTCCAGGTTCAGTTTACCATTTTCAAAATCTTTTCCGGCCCCCTGGTCAAATGAAGCGTAACGGTTGCTTCTGATTTTCAGGTAATCCGAGTTTTGAAGGACCTGATCTGCGGTAACTAATGCTCTTGCAAAAGTGTCCATTCCTCCGATATGTGCATGAAACAGGTCCGCAGGATCGGTAGAGTTTCTTCTGATTTTTGCGTCGAAATTGATTCCTCCGCCTTGCAATCCATTGGCTTCAAGTACGATTAACATCGCTTCTGTAAGCTCATTGATGTTGTTTGGGAACTGATCGGTATCCCAGCCATTCTGATAATCACCTCTGTTGGCATCCATAGAGCCCAGTAAACCTGCGTCGGCAGCTACCTGTAGCTCATGTTGGAAAGTATGACCGGCAAGTGTGGCATGGTTCACTTCAATATTCAGTTTAAAATCATCCATTAAACCGTATTGGCGAAGGAAATTGCTCACTGTTGCTGAATCATAATCGTATTGATGTTTAGAAGGTTCGCAGGGTTTAGGTTCAATAAAGAACGTTCCTTTAAAGCCTTGTTTTCGGGCGTAATCTTTAGCCGAGTGCAAGAATTTAGCCATGTGTTCCTGTTCACGTTTCATATTGGTGTTCAGCAAGCTCATATAGCCTTCACGACCTCCCCAGAATACATAATTTTCGCCGCCAAGGGCTATTGTGGCATCTAAAGCCGATTTCACCTGTGCTGCACCATGTGCTAATACATGGAAATCAGGGTTGGTAGCGGCACCATTCATGTAACGGCGATGAGAGAAAAGGTTGGCCGTTCCCCAAAGTAATTTTACGCCACTGGCGGCTTGTTTTTGTTTTGCATAGTCTACAATTGCTTGTAAACGTCTTTCATTTTCATGAATATCATTCGTGTAATCGATCAGATCTACATCATGAAAGCAGTAATAAGGCAGGTTCATTTTGGTGATGAACTCAAAAGCTGCATCCATTTTATCTTTTGCGCGTTCTACGGCATCTGTTTTTTCATTCCATGGATGGATGATGGTTGGTTCCCCGAATGGGTCTCCGCCTGTGGCTACAAAAGAATGCCAGTAGGCGCAGGCAAAACGCAGGTGTTCTTTCATCGTCTTTCCTGCAATGATTCTATTTTCGTCGTACCAGCGAAATGCCAATGGGTTGTCTGAGTTTAATCCTTCGAATTTTACTTGTCCGATTCCTTTAAAAAATTCCTTTTCTCCTGTGGTTACTGTTGTCATTGTGGTTCTATTATTAGGTTAATCTTTATTTTTTACGGGTTGATTTTACCCTGGTTAGAGGGATGGTTTTGTGTGTTTTTGTTTTGTCTTTAGTTATTGTAAACTAATATATTATGTATTTTTAATTAATCTTTGACTTTAATATTTGTAGCCAGTCCTGATATACCGGTTCATAGTTGAGACCAGCGTTTGGTTCTACCAGTTGAACCGGCTTGATATTGCTAAAAGCGGCTGCGGAATTACGATACGTTCCGGCTCCGATACCGGCACCTAAAGCAGCGCCAACACTACCATCATTGTCATAAAGTTCTACGGGAACGCCTGTGCTGTTCACAAATGCCTCGAGGAACAGATTACTGAGAAAAAGATTCGCTTTTCCGGCCCTGATCACCTTAGGTTGAAGTCCATTACCGCGCATAATGTCCAGTCCATAGCGAAAAGCAAAGGCAATTCCTTCCTGTACCGCCCTGAAGATATGAGGGGTACTGTGCAGGTTGAAATCAATATTTTCTAAATGACCACCTACAATCTTATTGTTGAGCATTCGTTCTGCACCATTTCCAAATGGTAATATTCGTAATCCCTCTGCACCAATTGCGATTTTCTTTGCTGCGGTATTGATGTCGTTGTAAGAACTGCCCTGCGCCAGCAGACTTTTAGCCCAGCGGTTCATACTGCCTGTTCCGTTGATACAGAGTAGAATACCTAATCTTTTCTCACTTTCGGTATAGTTGACATGGGCAAAAGTGTTTACCCTGGACTGCGGATCGTAAGCTAATTGGTCACTTACGCCATAGATCACACCAGAAGTGCCTGCGGTGGCAGCAACTTCTCCGGGTTCCAAAACATTCAGCGAGAGTGCATTATTGGGCTGATCTCCGGATTTATAACTCACCGGAATACCAGGTTTTAAGCCCAGTAACTGTGCAGAGGCGGCACTTACCTGACCGTGTTCTGAGAATACGGGTTTGATTTCGGGGATGAGTTCCCGGTCAAAGCCGTAATGGGCCATCAAGGCGTCCGACAAAGTATCTGATTGAAAGTCCCAGAAAACGCCTTCTGACAGGGCGGAGATACTAGTGGTCACGCTTGAACAAAGTTTCATAGCGATAAAATCACCGGGAAGCATCACTTTATCAATTTTAGCATAGCATTCCGGTTCGTTTTCTTTCACCCAGGCCAGCTTTGAAGCAGTGAAATTGCCCGGGGAATTTAGGAAATGACTCAGACAATAGTCATGGCCTAATTGATCATATGCTTCGTTACCAAGAGCTACCGCTCTGCTATCGCACCAAATAATGCTGTTTCTAAGGAGCTGCTGGTCTTTGTCGACAAGCACTAACCCATGCATTTGATAGGCAATACCAATCGCAGCAATGTCCAGTGGCTGGAAATTAGCTTTCTTTTTGCAAAGCGCAAAAGCTTGTTGGGCATGTGCCCACCAAAGCTCCGGATCTTGTTCAGCCCATCCCGGATGGGGGGCATGGATGGTCGCTTCTTCCTCCGGATACTGCGCGGTAACAATGATTTGCTGCGTTTGTGCATCTACGATGGCCACTTTAATGGAAGAAGTTCCAATGTCTATTCCCAGTAATAACATATGGTGGTGTGCTAATGGATTTTATGGAATGAATATTTGGTTATCAGGAAACGAATTTAGTGGAAAGTTTTGCAATTGCAATCGATTGCCTAAATTATTTTTGTAATTTCACCCCATTATGAAGCCTCAGAAAAGAACAACTATATATGATATTGCTCAAAAGCTCAATTTAGCGGCATCTTCCGTGTCCAGAGCGCTGAGTAATAGCGATAAAATTAATGCGGAGACAAAAGCATTGGTGCTTAAAACTGCTGCTGAGATGAATTATCAACAGAATGCGATGGCTTCAAATCTGCGAAAAGGCAATAATCCCACAATTGGCGTAGTTGTTCCCCGTATCAATCAGTATTTCTTTTCAAACATCATTGCCGGATTGGAAGAGGTGACTTTTAAAAAGGGCTACAACCTGGTGATCTGCCAGTCGAATGAGCTACATGCTCGTGAAGTAGAGGGTGTTAATGCCCTGGTGAATCAGCATGTGAGTGGGATTGTGATTTCCATTGCAGCGGAACAGGGAAGTTCAAATCACCTTCAGCAGGTATTAGACCGTAACATTCAGCTGATTCAGTTTGACCGGGTAGTCGAAGAACTGGAGACCTTTAAAGTGGTGAATGACAACTATAAAGCTGCCTATGAAGCAACAAAACATTTAATTGAACAGGGGTACCGTAGGATTGCGCTTTTAGAAGGCCCTCAGGAACTTCATATTTTCAGAGAGCGGAAGGAAGGCTATATTGCTGCGCTCAAAGATCAGGGGTTTCCGGTATTAGAAGAGCTGATGTATGCGAATGCCTGGACCAAAGAACTGGGTGCCCTGGCTACCGTTAAGTTACTGGAAATGGTATCTCCACCGGACGCGATTTTCGCTTCTACTTCTGATTTTGCTGCTTTAGGGGTGTTGGAAGCCGCTACAGCGAAGGGAATCCGTATTCCGGAGGAGTTAGGGGTCTGTGGATATTCTAATGAGCCATTTACAGAAATCACCAGTCCATCTATCACTACAATCGATCAGTTTAGTGTAGAAATGGGGAAGACCATTGGGAATCTTCATTTCCAGGAGATGGAAAACTCAGATGCAGTGATCAAAAAGACCGTGAATATTAAACCAAAATTGATTGTTAGAAAGTCTAGTCAACGGCTTTAATTGTATGTATTCTGGAACTAATTCCTTCTAATCTAAATAATTATGTTTGTTGTGTTTTAGTGCTGAATATTAGTGTGTTAAGAAATAAAACCGGACATAGTGTCAGCTCTAAAAAGAGAAGGTTCTACTCCTTAATTAAGGAGCCATGCTGCTTTAATCTGAGACAAAAAAACGTTTCATGGATTGCATGCAAGCTAATGTTTGAGGTCATTCCATGAAACGTAGTTTCCATTTTTAGCAATTATTATTTCATACGGTCATGAATCATGTCCAGGTGTTTTTGTACCGTAATTTCTGTTTTTGCCGCGAAAGATTTCAGATCAGCATCGATACCATTTTTCGCTGATTTTTCATAAGTTCAAGGGTAGATTTGTGACCATCAACCATCGCATCGGTATAAGCTTTGTGTGCAGTGGCAGAAATTGCACATAGATAAATAGTTTTAATATATTTCTTCGCAGGAGGTATTTACGTTTATTGGAAGGGATTGCTGTGTATTTGGTTGTACTTCAGTTTGTTTGTCTGAGTAGGTGCTTGTTGAAAATGGAGAAATATAAAGGTATACAATGCACCTTTTAAGGCAAGTCTCAATACCTTGAGTGCCTGGGTAAGTTGGTTTTCTACGCTGCGTTTGGAAATCCCCAGTTGTCCGGCAATCTCCTCATTACTCAGGTTTTTGATTCTGCTGAGTACAAAGATCTCTTTGCATCGCTTAGGAAGCGTGTTTAAGACTTCTTCCAGGTTTCTTCCTATCTCTTCATGCCGCATTTTTTCTTCGCCCTGATTGCGGACCCAATCCAGGTGAGGCACCTGGTCATAATCTTCGATCAGCTGAATGGGGTTACGCTTTTCTTTCCTGATCACCTTATATACCTGATACCTTGCAGCAGAGGTCAGGTAGTTGTTAAAAGAAATCACTTCCAGGGTTTCACGCTTCTGCCAGATGTCAAGAAAAATATTATGTACAATCTCCTTGCAGGCTTCTTCGTTTTTCAAGTAGCTGTAACAAGTACTGTAGAGTCTTTCCCAATACCTTTCAAACAATAAATCGAAAGCTTTACTGTTTTCCTGCTGAATTTCTCCCCATAACTCCTGATCAGAAGGTATCCGTTTTGTCATACATAATAATCCCGTTTTAAAAGTAATGAATTTTTTACAGGGACCTTGCTAATGTATATTTTATTTTTTTTCCTAAAAGTAGGTGTGTGCAACAATTAAAATGGCACTATATAGGTAACACCAAGTATAAACGTATGTCTGAAAAAGAGTTTATCGCACTTTATGAGCAATATCTGCGCGGCCAGTGTAATGCTGAAGAAGTCCGTCTGCTGGAGAACTATCGGGATGATTTTCAATGGATAGCATGGACAGCTGATACCGGGGATAAAGAAAAGATACATGATGAAATCTACCACAGGTTGCATCAGGAAATTCATCCGACACGCAAAAACGGAGGGCTGTTTTCTGGTCCATGGGTGGCTGCGGCCGCTGTGCTGTTTATTGCCGGAGCTGGAATCTTGTTTTTTAACCTCCAAAAGCAAGGCTGGGTTAGTAATCAGCCTTTAAATACCACTGTGTTTGAGACCAGAACCGGGGAAAAGAAACAGATCCAACTTCAGGATGGCTCTATCGTATGGTTAAATGCGGAAAGCAGATTGATTTTAGCCAAAGATTTTAATGAAACAACCAGGGAGGTTGACCTGGAGGGTGAAGCGTATTTTGATGTCGCACATTCCAAAACCAAGCCCTTTAAAGTGCACACCCAAGCCTTCAATCTCGATGTATTGGGGACTGCTTTTAATGTAAAAGCCTATCCTGGCGATGTTAAGGCGATCGCAACGCTGGTCCGTGGCTCAATTGCGATGCGGGGCACTAGTCCTGATTCCAAACGGATCACCTTAAAACCAAGCGAACAGGCTGTGTTTCTAAATCCCGGAAAACAGCTGGCGGAAAACGTCAAAGACAAGTATTTAAAACTCGCCCCGGCCGTTCGAATCCAACACTATACCCAAAGAAACGATACTATTATTGTAGAAACCGCCTGGAAGAACAATCGCCTGGAGATCTACGATCAGACTTTTGCCGAGCTGAAAGACATATTGGAAAGATGGTATGATATAGAAATCGTATTCAAGTCCAAAGCCGTTAAAAACTACCGCTTCCGCGCCAATTTCAATAACGAAAACATTATAGACGTTTTAAGATCCTTACAAAAAGCACAATATTTTAACTATGAAATGAAAGATAGAACCGTGACGATCTCTGAATAAAAAAGGGCGGTGTTGAAGCACCGCCCCGAGTACATTCTGATCTACTCTAATGACAGTTGCCAACGCAATATCGGCTGTCAAAAACCTGCAAACCAAAAACCAAAAATATGATTATTTATTACTTCCACAAACAGCGGTCCTGGCCTGGATCGCTCATCAAACTCATTATGCTGATGAAACTCGCTTTTTTTACCGTGTTGATCACCTGTCTGAATGTTTCTGCGAATGTGTTTTCACAAGAAAAAGTCTCTATTGATGTCAAGAGCAGCAGTATTGAAAATGTATTGAAAGCCATCGAGAAACAGAGCCATTATCACTTTGTTTACAGTTCTAACTTTGTTCCAACTTCAAAAAACATCAATTTAACCGTTAAGGATGGCTTGGTGACTGATGTTTTAAAACAAATACTCAGGGAAACCGACCTGAAGTTTTCCATATCCAACACAGGTCTCGTGGTCATTTCCAATCCTTTTGCTTCGATCAATGACCAGGTCATCAGCGGTTCGGTAAAAGACAGCGCTGGCCTGGTCATGCCGGGGGTAACCATCCTGGTAAAAGGCACAAAAAAGGGAACCTCAACAGATGCTCAGGGAAAGTACACGATAAGTGTACCGGAACGTTCAGTCTTGATTTTCTCCCTGGTAGGCTATCAAACGCAGGAAAGGGTAGTAACTGCTGGTACTAAAACCATAAATGTAGTGATGGGGGAAAGGAAAAACATCCTTGATGATGTTGTGGTGGTGGGTTACGGAACCTCCACTAAAAGGAAAATTAACAGTGCGGTAAGTAGCTTGTCGATGGAAAAAGTGGCGCCATTGCCGGTACAGTCCATCAATGATGCGGTTGCCGGAAGGGTACCCGGATTGATTGTGACCAGTGCTGCCGGATCTCCCGGAGCAAAAAGTAGCATTTCCATTCGTGGTGGAGGAACACCTTTATATGTCATCGATAACCAGGTGCGTAGTCAGAATGATTTCGAAAACCTAAATCCAAATGATATAGAATCCTATTCTGTACTGAAAGATGTTGGTGCTACCGCATTATACGGACAACAGGGTGCTAACGGAATCATCATGGTGACTACAAAAAAGGGTAAAGATGGAAAGGTAGACATCAATTATTCCTTCAACCAGATTTTTTCTTCTCCAACCTTGTTCCCTAAAAAACTAAGTTCTTTTGAGAATCTGAGCTCCATTAATGAAGTATATAGAGCTGAAGGCAGAACACAGCCGATCTCAGAGGCAATATTGGCCTTGTACAAAGACCAGTCGCAGCCATTTTTATACCCAAATACAGATTGGCAGGCATTAACCTTAAAAAAACATGCTTTAGAGCAACGTCATGACCTTTCCGTAACCTCAGGCACTAAAGCATTAACCTATTATGCTTCCGGATCCTATTTCAAACAAGGAACAAACCTGAAAACCGATAACAATTACAATGAGCGTTATACCTACCGTTTAAACACGGTGAGTGAATTTGAGAAAATCCATTTAAAGGTAACAACAGGATTAGATGGCTATGTAGAGAATAATGTGGTTCCATATTCTGGTACTGCGGGTACTTATGCAGGTATTTACCAGCATATTCAGCAAAAAGCATCAAAGGATCTGGCGATGAATGAATTTGGTTTACCATATTCCGGTACAACAGATAACCCGGTGGTAGAATTGTCGCCATTATCAGGTTACAATAGAAACTCTTCCCGCATCTTTAATGGTATTCTGGGATTAGATTACGCCGCTCCATTTTTACCGGGATTGAACCTGAAAGCTACTGGTAGTTATAACATGTGGAACTCTATTGGTAAATTATGGAGTGTTTCTGCGCCAAGCTATCTGCTCAACAGTACGGTTGCTATCCCTGGTGCAGCACCTTCTTTAAGTGGTACCAGAGGTGATGGTACCAACTTCAACTTACAGGGATTTGTGACTTACAACAAGGCTTTCGGTGACCATAATATTGATTTTACCGGGGTTTATGAGCAGTCAAAACTGACTAGTAATTCTCTTTTTGCCAGCAGAAGAAACTATCAGATCATTTACGATCAGTTTAATGCAGGGCCAACGGTGGATCAGGAAGGTTCTGGCTCTGAGTATGAAACCGCAAGAGCTGGTTATGTAGGTCGACTGTCCTACAACTATAAATCTAAATACTTTGTAGACGGAACCATTCGTTACGATGGGAACTCTGCCTTTCCAAAAGACCGACGTTGGGGAACTTTTTATTCAGTATCTGGTGGTTATATCGTTTCAGAAGAGAACTTCATGAATAGCCTGAAAGAGAAACATATCCTGGATTACCTGAAAATACGTGGCTCTTTTGGATTGGTAGGACAATTGGGCGGATCTGCGGTGAGTAATGGTACTAATTTATATGCCTATGTGCCGGGTTATTCGGTCAATGCTAATGCCTGGGCCGTAAATGGTAATCTTGTACAAGGTACTTCTGAACCGGGATCTCTCGCCAGCAAAAACTTCTCCTGGTACAGCGATAGAGAGCGCAATATCGGGCTGGACCTGGCTTCTTTAAATAGCCGTTTAACTGCTTCTGTTGATTATTTCTACAAACGCACCACTGGTTATGTGACCGCAGACCCGAAATTCTCCGCTACTTTAGGAATTGGCTTACCGCCGATTAACTTTAAAGAAGCCGCTTTACGCAGAGAAGGTGCAGAGTTTGGCCTGGCATGGGATGATAAAGTAAGAGATTTCAGCTATAAAGTAGGTTTGAACTTTACTTATTTCAATGAACTTTGGGAACGCACTACCAACGAAGATGAGAACGCCCTTAAAAATCCATATACCAGGATTTCCGGTACCGATCAGGGTTTTCTGCAAACAGGCTATAATAATTTAGGTTTCTATGGCAATAATGCAGACCTGTTAATGGGCGCCAGAAGGATCAGTTCGGTCAATGTGGTGGCTGGTGATTTAATCTATGCGGATAACAATGGGGATGGTAAAATTGATGCCTCAGATTTTAGAAACATCGGGAGCAATACTAAACCACGGATCAATTACGGTGTAACGATGGATTTTGGTTACAAAGGATTCTTCCTGAGTGCTGTAGTGATGGGTTCGGGTAACCGTGATCGTTATTTAGGTCCTATTATTCAGGGAACTTCCGCTCAGGGGATCTTGATTTATGGTTTCCAACAGGACTACTGGAGAGCCGATAATACGGATGCTTTATTCCCGCGTCAGGTTTCTTCGGCTGGTGTAAATGGCGGTAACAATGGTGCAGGTAGTGATTTCTGGGTCTTAAAATCAAAGTTCCTGCGACTTAAATACCTGCAGTTTGGTTACGATTTCAAGAACTCGGTATTGAAAAATTCGCCATTAAAAAACTGTAAGTTGTTTTTCTCCGGAACCAATTTACTAACCTCTTCCAAGAGTATGGACTACTTTATTGATCCGGAATCAGACCAGAACAATGAGAATTACCCAATTCAACGAACCTTCTCCTTTGGTTTAAACATAGGTTTTTAATCTCCCATAAAATATAATATTCAATGAAAATAAATATAAAATTAATGGTATCCCTGGCAATCGTGGGTACCGTGTTGTTCAGCTCCTGCAAGAAAAGCGTTTTAAATACCGAACCTTTTAATAAAATCCCGGAAGAGACGGTCTGGAACAACAAAGCAAATGCAGAAACCTTCATCTTTTCTACCTATGGGCTGATGAATGAATATGGGAGTGGTTCGCAAACTGATCCCTATACTTTAAATACTTTAGGCTTTGACGACATCTACAGTGGTGCGGCTACAGTTTTTAATGAGCGTTTAGAGCGTAACTCGGGGGGTAATTTCAACAACTGGTCTACAGCTCGTCGTTGCAATCAGATCATTAGCAAAGTGGCAGCATCTACAGGTATTTCTGATTCGGATAAAAAAACGCTGATTGCAGAAGGCAAGTTCTTAAGAGCAATGTCCTATTATGGTGTTGCACGTCGTACCGGACGCGTGGTTTGGATTGATCAGGTTTTAACGCCGGAAAATGATTTCTTCCTGCCTGCTACCGCTAGTCCAACCGCTTCCTACCAGTTGATCATCAAAGATCTGGAAGATGCGGTAGCCAATTTGCCAATTACAAAAATCCCCGGTAGAGCCAATAAGTATACTGCTGCTGCATTTTTAACAGAAGTATGCCTGTCTGCACTAGCCTACGAAAATTACCCGGCAGCGGCAAATGTGAGCCCTTCAAACCCATTGCTGGATAAGATTATCGCCAATGCGCAGATCGTAATTTCAGGTGGTTATGCACTAGAAACGAATTACGGGGCGATGTTTAACAGTGAGAGCCCACTTTCTTCAGAAACGGTGTTTGGTATTTATCGTAAAGCCACCAATACTTCCTTATCAAGCACCCCGATGCAGCTGATGATTCCGAATATGAACAACGACCGTGTAAAGCAAAATCAGGGAAGTCCATTGTTTGTAGCTACAAATACGGTGTTTGAAGCCTGGGTGCAACATGGTCCAACGCAAAATATGGCTGATGATTATCTGGTCATCGATCAGGCAAATCCGACAAAAGCATTACCATGGAACCAAACTTCTCAATACCTTGCAGCAGTAGATGAAACGGTGGTAATTCCAACTACAGCCATCCGTAAGGCAGCAGGAGAGACCTCCATCAAAAGAGGGATGATCAGGCCGGGAAGTACAGAAAGCATCTGGACGTTAACCAACAAAGGTCGCGATGCCAGATGGGCAGCTTCCATCATCAGTGATTCAACCAAATTTTATGGGGAAACCATCACCACAAGTTTAAAAGGAAATGCAGACCGCTGGATTAAAATTGACGGGGTAGGTTATTACCTGAGTCTTTCTAATTTGTATTGGAAAAAAGGTGTGTATGAGAACGTTACGCCGAGATATATTAATTCTACACCAACTGATTATCACTATGTAGTGACCAGATTAGGCCGCGTTTATTTAAACCTTGCAGAAGCCTATTTACTAAAAGGCGATTTGGCAAATGCGATAACTACCTTCAATAAAACGAGAGTAACTCATGGTAAATTACCAGCTTCCCTGGCTGCAAACAGCGCGGAAGCCTGGACAGATTACAAACGCGAAAGAAGAATCGATCTGGTATTGGAAAACGATTACTACTGGAGCTTATTGCGTTGGGGACGTTATGGCGGTGATGCCAACTATGGCAAACCTTCCGGCGATAAGATTCCTGAGCTGGAACAACTGCCAACAATAATGGACATCAGTAAAGATAGAAAGTCATTTTCTGTGGTTCAAGGCTCGTTTTTCTCCTCTAATAATATCCGTGTGTTCGACAATAGCCGAAGATACCTTTTCCCAATCACACAAACGCTGATTGATCAGAATCCTAAATTCGGTCCGCAAAATCCGGGCTGGTAATCTTATAACTTCTTAATAGAATGAAAATTATGAACAAATATATAAAAACACTGCTATGCCTAAGCCTGGTCTTTGCAACTACGATGCTAACTTCTTGTTTAAAAAAGGGCCTTCCTGAGTATCCGGAATGGGGCGGCACCAATATAGATAACGTATATGTGGAATACCGTTATAACGGACCTGACCAATATGGCGGACAACCCGTTGTGGTGATTAAAAAACTAGATGTGGTAAAAACGCTGGATGAACCGAATGCGACCCTTAAACTGGCCATCACCGTGCCTGCGGTTAGTGGTAGTTTCAATGCTGCTGAACGTGCAAAAGTGGTTCAAAATAACCTCTGGTTGTATATGGATATCTCTACTGCCGCTACGATTAAGCCATTGGCAGGTACGCCTAAATTGGGCGATCCAACCAATCTGACCGTCCCACAGCAATATGAAGTGACCGCCGCAGACGGGTCAAAAAAGACCTGGACAATTGTGGTAACTTCCTTTAATAAACCTTAATTTGCTTTTAACTGAAAAGGGCTGGATAATATCCAGCCCTTTTCCTTGCTTTAAACTTCCTGAATCCTGTAATTCTCAAAATTTAAACGGCTTAAACAAAATGAACCACAGTACAATTTCGCCCTCTAAACGTTTGCTTTCTCTTGATTTTATGCGCGGCCTGATCATGGTCTTATTAGCGCTGGAAAGTACTGAACTCTATGTTTATATCCAGCATTTATGTCGCAAAGGAAGCTTCGCCGCTTCGGTAATGACCCAGTTTTTTCATAACGACTGGCGTGGAATACATTTCTGGGATCTGATTCAGCCTGCTTTTATGTTTATGGCCGGTATCGCCATGACTTATTCCTTAACCCGGCAAAAGGCGCAGGGGATGTCCTGGAATGATCGCTTTTTGAAGATTTTAAAACGGAGTGCCTTATTGTTGTTCTGGGGAATTATGAAAAGAATCCATAGCCCGGATTGGCTATCCTTAAACGCATTGGACTTCACTGATATTTTAACCCAACTTGCTTTTACCAGCATCATTGCTTTTCTATTATTTGATTTTAAAATCAAATATCAGGTGCTGGCTGCAATTGGCATCTTACTGGTAACGGAGTTTCTGTATCGTTTCTGGTATATTCCAGGATATGTGGAGGGGTATACAGATGGCCATAACATTGGCAGTTACATCGATTTTCTGTTGTTTCAACAGAAAGAAAATCACTATGTTTTTATCAATTGGTTGCCTACTGCAGTGCATACGCTTTCCGGCGTAATTGTAGGGAAATTATTTATGCAATTCAAAAGTCCTTTATCCTGGTTGTTACCGCTTGGACTGGCTTTGAATCTAACAGGTTATGCACTGGACTTTTTCGAAGTAACTTTAATGATTAAACCCATTGCCACTAGCTCCTTCGTATTGGTCTCTCTGGGGTTCTGTTGTTGGATGGTGGCCTTATGCTATTGGTGGATTGACCTCCGAAAACACCAGAAAGGATTGCTTTTTTTCCAGGTTTTCGGGATGAACTCCATCTTTATTTACCTGTTTTTCGATATCGTAGGGCGTAACTGGTTCAATGGTTATGTGATTATGCTACTCAGTCCGATAGAACCTTTGATTGGTTTAACTCACAGCTGGTTTTTGGTCATCGCTGCACTGGTGACCTTTGCCGCAGAATGGGGGATTTGCTATTTCTTATACCGGAAGAAGATCTTTTTCAAACTATAATGAGTTGTTTTTGAGGGGCTGATTATTGAAGATTTAATCGCAAAAGGAGTTTAAAAAGCTTCATTCAAACCAAGGAATAATCCTTTAGCGCCGTAATTACCAAAAGCATAATCCACACATAAATTGGTTCTTGTTGCTTTGTTAAAGAGGATGCGCAGACCAGCGCCACCTGCTGGCTGCCATTTCTGAAACAACTTAGTTCCGGAATCGTCATTTGCCGTTTGAATGTTAAAGAAGGTTACGCCGCTTAAAAACTTGTTTTTGGTAATCGGAAAACGGTATTCTACTTCCGAATAGAAGTAATCCGTGCCTTTAAAGTATCCTACAGTATAGCCTCTGCCACTCCTGAAACCCGGGTCTTTCCCGGTTCCTGGTAGTTCCAGGTAAGGAAGTGTTCCACTGATCAGGTACGATCCCCAGTTCCAGAAAGCGATCACGTGTTCTGGATTCCTGGACGAAAGGCTCCAGTATTTTCGGAAATCCGTAGTCACCTGTACAGCATTTTTCGTACTACCGATCCAGGTTTGGTTTACCCGAACTCCGGCATCGGCATACATTCCTTTGTAGGCACGGTTCTGATGGTCGCGTGTGGTGTATTGCAGGTTAAATAGAAAACCGTTAGAAAGGTAATGGTCAGTTTTAAATCCGCGTGCTTTACTATAAATATGGTAAGGAGTGAGGTTGTCCGGATGGTCTCTGTCCTCTAGTTGTCTTCTGATGTCAATTGAAACTCCGGCACCAACAAAAAGGTGATCCATCACTTGTTTGTACACCTTTTCTCTGAAATTGTAATATTCGCCATGAATCACATAACCTTTGCGGTCAGGATTAGCCAGGATAATTTCTTCCGGTGTTCCGGTTACATTTGCACCTATTCCGAATCCGAAATCCGGAATTACCGTTTTCGCGGCAACCAGACTTCCCTGGAAATTCCAGCGGTTTCCCGGCGTATATATATTATGACTGAGGTAAAAGTAAATGATTCCTTTAGTGGTGATAGAAGCCGAGGTGGCCGCAATAGACATCAGCGTATTTGGCTCATGGCCAAGTACCTTTCCTGCGACAGCTTTAAGGCCAATCTGGGCACCAATACTAGGGTTGTAGGCAATACTAGGCATAGGCGTAATACCTGATTTTTTCTGTGCCGGCTTTTGAGGCTTTCCCGGATGGAAGATCTGGTGAATTAAATCACCGATGTCGTAAGCGTTCTTTACGCTATCCTTATTCAGGGAATCTTTAACGGATGTCGTTTGTCCATACCCGTATTCTAAGCCGGAGCCGCTCAGGACCAATAATACTATGCTTATTTTGTAGAATTGCTTAATCTTCAATTTACTTAAATTAATAACTGCATTTAAACCTTTGAGGTGTTTCCGATAATGCCTTACCCGAGTTCAGCAAAGCTAGTGTTTGATTCGTAAAATAACGCGCAATTACTGTTCCAATAAAAAACGTCACCATATTGATACCTGTTAGAAATTAGGCCTCTGGTTTACTCTTTTGACAATGTGACGATATCTTTCACTTCTAAGATTTGCTTTGGATATCCCTTTTTTACGGAATTGATCATCGCCAGTCCGACTTCTGCTAAGGTGCAAAATCCGGCAGGGAAAAATTTTCGGCCAATAGGGTATATCCAGGAAATGTATTTGTAAAAGCTTTTAACGTTTTTCTGTCCCGGCGATGCTTTCATAAAGCCCGGTCGAAACATATAAGCGTTTTTGAAAAGTCGCATCAAAGCGTTTTCCGTCGCCCCTTTAACCCTTGCCCAGGCAATTTTTCCTTGCTCCGTACTGTCGGTACCGGCACCGGAAACATAGCAAAAAGTCATTTCCGGATTTAAGCTGACCAGATGTTTCCCTGCGGCTAAAGTAAGGTCGTAGGTGATGTGCTGGTATTCTTCTTTACTTATTCCAACCGAAGAAATCCCAAGGCAAAAGAAACAGGCGTTGTAGCCGGTTAGCTGAGGATCCAATGCTTCCAGGTTGAAAAAGTCTTTATGAATAACCTCTTTTAATTTCGGATGACTCAGGCCTCCCGGCTTTCTGTTGATCACTAAAACCTGTGCTACATCCGGATGTTCCAGGCAGGTCAACAGTACACCTTCTCCAACCATGCCAGTCGCTCCGGTAATAATTGCTTTTATTTTCATGGTTTAAAAGGTTTTTTCTAAAGTATTTATACTAATGTAATAAATTTCTCCATGACCAGCCTGTCTGCCATTTTGCTCGCTGAGAAACAGAAAGGAGCCTAAATTTGTTGCGCTGATTGGAAACATATATATTTAATGATGAAAACAATTAACGGCCTCAATCCACTATTCCTGATTCGTGTAGCAATTGCAACGATTTTTTTATCCCATAGTTTACATGGCGTTATTAATCACACCGTAAATGACTTTGGGGAGTTCTACCTGAATAAGGTGGGATTTGCTCCTTTTGGTGTTTATGTGGCCTGGGCATTGATGGCTTTTGAAATCATTGGTTCCATATTGATATTATTTGGAAAATTCCTGAAATATGTTGTTCCGGTGTTTGTTATAATCTTACTGATCGGAATTGTACTGGTTCATTACCCTGATGGATGGTATGTAGTAGGACCTGGAAGAAACGGAATGGAATTTAGTTTCGTACTTATTATTTGTCTGATTGCAATCTGTATTCCTGTTAAGGGACGACGGAGGTAGGGGGATTATTCCCCCAGCCATTCTTCTATGTTTCTTTTGATATCCTCATAAAATATTTGATAAGTGTCTGCTGTAACATAGCCTATATGTGGTGTGGCGAGGACATTTGGTAACGTCCGAAAGGGGTGCTGGGCTGGCAAAGGTTCCAGATCATATACATCCAGCCCCGCAGCAGCGATCTTTTTCTTTTTCAAAACGGCAATCAATGCCTTTTCATCCACTAATGGACCTCTGGAAGTATTGATAAAGAATGCGCCTGGCTTCATCAGGTCCAGCTCTTTTCCGGTAATAATATTCCTGCTTCTTGAACTGAGAATCAAGTGTACCGTTACAAAATCAGCAGTCCGAAACAGCTCTTCCTTGCTCACCAATTTTGCACCCTGAGCATGCGCTTTTTCTTCGGTCAGGTTTTCGCTCCAGGCAATAACTTCCATTTCAAATGCCCTGGCATAGCGGGCAATAGCACTGCCAATGTTCCCCAGACCAATAATACCAATGGTTTTTCCCTTCAAATCAACACCGATTTCTGTTTGCCAGCCGCCTTTGCGGACATTGTCAGACTCCCGGACCAGGTGTTTTGCCAATGCCAGTAATAAGGCCCAGGTCAGTTCCGGTGCACCATTAGATTCATATCTTGTTGGAGAAATGGTAATTCCCAACTCTTCAGCAGCCTTTATATCGATAGATGCGTTTCGCTGCCCCGTGGAAATAATAAGTTTCAGGTTTGGCAATTGGGAAAGGATTTCCCTCGTCATCGGTGTACGTTCCCGCATCACAGCGATTATCTGGTAGGGTTTAAGTCTGTCGATGATCTCATTAGTCTCGGTTAGATGATCATTAAAAACAGTGATTTCTGCAAGTTCCTCTATTTCCGACCAATCTCCGTAAGTCAGTGCTACATTTTGATAATCGTCTAGTATGGCAATTTGAGCTAGTGTCTTCATGTTAATTCCTTTTATACAGAACTTCCGTTTTGGATTATAGTTTCGATTTACTGTAAAATATAAAACATTTTTAAGGACTGCAAGGGCTCTAAATACTATTCATTATCGAGGGAAGGGGAGAAGGAGGTGATTAATAAACTACAGGAAACCAGGGACTTCATTCAGAATCTACAGTTGCTATTGAACCTTAAACCTTCGTTTTGATATGGAGATCAGTCAGGAGCAATTATCAGAAATCAAGCAATTTGTCCAGTGTAAAGGCTTTGTTTATCTGGATGTGCAGCTGGAAATCATAGACCACCTGGCTTCGGCAACCGAAGAAAAGATGGAAGCGAATCCGCAGGCATACCAGCTTTGGGGTTTTTGGTTTTTCTACTATTGAAGACGCTATACTGGATGGCCTAAGCAGAAGTACAACAGGTTTTTCTGGAAGACCTTCGTTTCGTTTTTCAGCTACAAGTATATCTTATTGCTGTTGTTGGCGGTGGTGTTGGTTTATCAGTCGCAGCAGTTGATTAATAAGGAATGGGGCTTTGCTGCATTTATAGGACTTACAGGAATCGGAATCATTGCCGTACTGATTGCGAAGTATGTTCCTGTTAAATTGAACAAGTACCTGTCTTTTAAGGTCTCTTGTCAGTATTTCCTGTTTATGGGATCCCTGCTCATTTTTATTCTATTCTTCCAAAGCAATGTAGCGGCTAGCGAGGTCATTTTTGGATTTAATCCGACCAATGCGGGTGTATCTATACTATTAGTGCTTTTCGCGCTCTACATCCTCAGTGCTTTTAAAACGATGGAGTTAGGGATATCCGAAAGCAGAGATCTCATGAAGAAATATCAATACCTGAATTAGTTTTAATTGCTATATTCATATAGGAAGTTAGCTAATTAACTCCATAGATAATGATATGATTTATAAAAAGCCGCTCTACACTCTTTTTCTGCTCCTTCCTTTAACGTTTGCCAGTTGTGCTGTGACTTTTGCCCAGGAAAAACCTTCCTTTCCGATCCTAAAAAATGCGGATGGATATTACCAGCATCCTGAGCTTAAAGAATTATACCTTCAAATGAAGGTGTCAGGCAATAAACTGACACAGATCAAAGACTGGGATGGTAAGGAAATGTTGCTGGATCAACAATCTGACACCAGATTTTCGGACGCTAAAGGTAGTTATAGTCTCAGTTTTTTGAAAAACAGCAATAATGAGATTTCTACGTTAAAAATAGGGCAGGAGCTATGGACAAAGATTCCTGGCTATGCTCCAGAGAAAATGCCGGCGCTTACCAGTACTCAGGTTAGTGCGATGTTAGATCAGAAAGCGGAGCAGCTGGTGGCGGCCATTAACTCCAATTCCCTTATAGCTTTGACAAACTTTGTGAATGCTAATTTTTCAGCAACACTCAAATCTGCCATACAAGATAATTTTCTATTCCGTGCAAAAAATGCCTGGCGTGCTACTGGCGGTGTTAAATTTCACAAACGACTGTATTTTAATGCGAATGCGTTTTTTGGAGAATACCAATATGCCAGTGAAGATTTAAATAATGAGTTTGAGTTTAGTTTAAAGCTTGATCAGGAGGGAAAAATAAAGCTGTTTAACAGCAGAGTTGTTTATAGCCAGGATCCGGTTAAAAAAGTAAGCAATGTGGAAGCTCTTGTTGCAGATTTAGACCAGACTTTAAAGCGTTTAGCTCAAAAAGACGCTTTTTCCGGTGCTGTTCTTTTAGCTAAAGGAGACCGCATTTTATATGAATCTGCCACTGGATCGGCGATAAAAGAGGAGGGAGTCAGGAATACTTTAACTACAAAGTTCAATCTTGGCTCGATGAACAAGATGTTTACCGCAGTGGGAATTATGCAACTGGTAGAACAAGGCAAGCTCAATTTGAATGATCCGGTAGCTAAGTTTTTGGATAGTACCTGGTTGCCAGCAGCACTCGCTGATCAAATCAAAGTAAGCCATTTATTGAACCATAGTGCAGGTGTTGGCGACTTTTTTACTGAGAAATTTCTGGAAGCTCCTGTTGCTCAGTTTCGAACATTGGAAGACTACAAGCCCTATGTCAAAGTGAACAAGCTGGAGTTTGAACCGGGAACATCCTGGGCTTATAGTAATTCAGGAATGCTGTTGCTGGGTGCAATTATTGAAAAGGTATCGGGGCAAAACTACTTCGATTATGTACAGGAAAATATTTACAAGGTTGCAGGTATGGAGGCCTCTGCCTTGCGAACTTTTGGAGGAAAAGAACCTGGTGAAGCTAATCCGGATGGAGGAACTAAAACGAAGCAGGCTGTTGGGTATCTCCCTAAAATTGATGGCTCCTATGAGGCCGTTTCAAATTCGGCTTTTACTACTTGTTCTCCGGCAGGGGGTGGTTATTCGACGGTTGCTGATCTCCATAAATTTGGCGTCGCATTGTTATCGGGTAAGCTATTGACCGATTCCTCAAAGCACAAAATGTTTAAAGACGAACTAGGGAAAAGCTACGGTTATGGTTTTCAGTTATCGGGTTCCACAGAAAAGCAGGTAGTGGGACATGGTGGCGGTGCACCAGGCGTAAATGCGGTGACCTATATTTTTCCTGATAGCGAATATATCATTGTTGTACTCTCCAATTACGACAGAGGCGCTGCCGAATTGGGAGAATACCTGCTAAATCAGCTGAAATCAATAGTAAAATGATTATCTGCGCAAACGTTTGTGTAAATTTCTGATAATTAGTAATCTTTTCGTAATTGATAAAGTGATTTTGTTAATCGTAAATCAAGGGTGTTGTTCTCTTATTGGGAAAATATCAATAGCAAAGTAGAATATGCTGTGTTTTGCTGGTTTCAAGCAAAGCATATCTTTCTTTTTTTGTGGGAATAATTAAGGACAGAGATTTTATATCAAGAATAAATAAACAACCACAAAAAACTGTTCGCATGACGCCAGGCACCGATAAAATGGAGGCTCAGGATCGATGATCATCATGGCGGTAACCATAATCGCTATGAAAAACAAAAAAGCCATCAGAACTACGCTGATGGCTTTAGAAAGGGGCATTGTTGTCCCGGTGATTTTTTTAACCTTTTTGTTGGTTTTTACAGTCTTCTCAAGGCTTCTGCGTTACCTAATTTTGAATCTGGTTTCGCAATACGTGATTTTCCGAACTTGTAAGTAAAGCCAACCAGCAGTCGTCTGCTATCGGTACGAATGCGTTCAGCTGATTTAAAAGTTCCATAGTCACGTTCCAGCAAATAGTCATTTCTTTTAAAGACCAGTTCGCTGCCGCCCAATCTAAACTGTCCGTTTCCTTTCCACAGATTTAATAACAGGGAGGCATCAATGTTTTTATTCCCCTGATAACTGCCTAAATCCTGGGTGTATTTTGTCCAGTAATAACCATCTATTTGTAGTTTCAAATCCTTCGTGATTTTGAAAATATGAGCGGTTCTAAAATCAGAGTAGAAAGCGGCAAGCTTGTGATTTGTCTCCAGTACGATACCTTCCGCACTGTTACGCCCGATAGGTGTGCCACTATTCATGGTTTCCCACCATTCGTTGATCCGGTAAGGGAAGAATACATTAAGCGCCAGGTTGGATGCTCTCTTCAGATTCTGGCGTTTGAAATAGGTGATCTTTGTGCTGTAATCCTGCTTTGAGGGGAATAAGCCAATCATTCCTTTGGTGTCGGTATAGCTAACCGATACATTTAACTTCTTAATGTTTGCGGTAAAGGTATAGACATTGTCGAATTGTGGTTTCAGTTCCGGGTTTCCCTGTTCAATGTTGTACCGATTCAGAAACACCGAGTAGGGAACCATTTCCGTATAGCGGGGCCTGTTAATGATTCTCTTATAAGATCCGGAAAAATTCAGGTCCTTATTGATCGTATGCTGATACAACAAGGTTGGGAAAAAATCAACTTTATCCCGCTTAAAATTACCAGCAAAATTCACACTGGATATTTCAGCTCTCAATCCCATTTGAAGCTTATCTTTTTCCCAGTCTTTGGTTAAAATCCCATACATCCCGGAGATTGATTCCTTCAATTTGTTGTCATTTGAAAAAGCAGGATCTACCTCTAATTCTCCGTTTTCAAAATCTTCATAAACCACCAATGTTTTAGAGTTGGTTTGTTGGTGCTTGAGGCCGGTTTCTACTGACCATTGCTTTTTAAACTGATGGGTATAGTCTAGCTGGGCAATATAAACATCAATATTTCCCCTGTTCCGTGTCTGGTAAAAGGGCGGATTTTTAATCACTTCTCCGGCTCCATTGTACATTACAGAAGGGAAGGACTGCAGGAGATTTCGTTGCCATGGGGTATAAGTCCCGAGGACAGTCAGCTCATTCTTCCCGGAATCAGAAAGCAGATGGTAATTCAGGTTATAAGTCTGAGAATTTCCTTTCTGATTAAAAGCACCATCTGTAAACAGCACAGAATCAATCCCACCATTTTTTCGGCCAAAGCTGTTGGTCGTGGTCCATGGGCCTTTAAATTCCACATCACTGACATCCACAAAAAGCCCCACAGTTTGGTTCTTGTCCAGCTGTAACTCCATATTAGTCTGGAAAGTGTACATCAGATTGTGAGATAAACGGGTCCAGTTATTGGTTAAATAATAGGAGGGATCAGTAGGGTCCTGAAACCTTTCCGATTCAATACTGAAATAATTGTCGCCTTTATTTACACCGGCATTGGCATAAATGGTCAGGTTTTTACGTTTGTAAGTGGCTCCGGCATTGGCACTACCGGTGGCATAATTCCCGGAAGAACCATCCAGGCGTAAGTTTCCGGTGACCCCTTCCACCTGGGTTTTCTTGGTAATGATGTTGATTACTGCCCCATAAGAAGCGTCGTATTTAGCGGAAGGCTGAGTGATCAGTTCCACTTTAAGGATGTTTCCGGCCGGCATGGTGAGCAGGATATTCTCCAATGAGGCGTCCGGAACCGGCTTATTGTCGATCAGTACCATGGTTTTCTTGCCTTGCAGGCTTAGTACATTATCCGCAGAAACCCGTACAAAAGGGGCAGATTTTAACACTTGCAGGGAATTACCTACCGCCATCGCACTGTTTTCTACATTGAAAATAAAGCGGTCACTTTTAGTTTCTACGATGGGTTTAGTCGCTGTAACCCGTACTTCTTTTAAAGTTTTATCGGAAACCTTCATCGCAATCGGTGCTATGGTAACCGCTGGAGCACCACCACCAACTTGAAAGGCTTTAGTAATATAGGCCTGGTGCCCCATCGAAGATACTTTGATTTTATACGTTCCCGTTTTAACTGTAGGAAAAGTAAAAACCCCTGTTAAATCTGTCAAGGCATTGATCACAACAGCAGAATCCAGCGCCATCAATAAAGTAACGGTAGTATATTCTAAAGGTTTGCCTTGCTCATCCAATACGGAGCCGGTTACTTTTTCCACTTTCAGGGAATCCGGAAGATTCGTACTGAATTCCTTGCCTTTACCGGAAGCCTCTGCTTTTTTTGGTGTGATAAATATGGAATAGTTCCGGGCATCTACCTTATACCAGGATAGGTTTAAGGGGAGTAATAAACTATTTAGCACCTCAGAAATTGGTTTACCCTTGTAATCAGCCACGCTATAATTGACTGTTTTCTGTTTCAGGTTAACTTCTTCATATAAGAAGTTGATTTTATGTTGCGTCGCTAATTCGGTCAGAACTTTGGTTAGTAGTTGTTTTTCTGGTGGGACTTGTTTTGTTATCCGTTGGGGTGTGACTTGTTTTTTTGTTTTAGTTAGTGATTGCTTTGCTGTGGCTCGGATTGATGCCTGTCTTGGGGTGGATTTGGTGATTATCTCTTTCTCCGTGGTTTGGAATTCTCTTGCTGTTGCGAACTGATGTAACATCATGACGCAGGTTAAGCTGATCAGACTGGTTTTTAGGTTGCTCATTTTTTGCGTTATTTGGTTGTAATCATTAGTTCCTTAGTATCTTGATTTGGGGTAATATTGAGGTTTAAAGTCATCCCGAGGGCCTTAAATAAAACCTGTTCGTTTTGTGTGCTCAATGATCCTGAGATAGTTTTCTTTAGAATCTCCGGGTCATCAACCACTACTTTATACCCATAAATATCTTCCACATAATTGAAGATCTTAGCTAAAGGAACAGCTTTGAAATACAACCTTCCATCTTTCCAGGAAGCATATTCCGCTACATTAATCGGTTTTTTAATCAGTTTGCCATGGTCAAATTCTGCAATATCTCCGGGAGAAAGGATCAGCGGTTTGCCGGTAGCGCCGTTTAAGCCCAGGCTGATTTTACCTTCCAACAAGGCTACTTCCGTACGTCCGCGTCTGTCGTTCACGTTAAAGGAAGTACCCAATACTTCTACATTGACATCACCGGTGTGTACCACAAAACGTTCGCGGTCTGCTATTTTCCCGGAAGTATGTAAATGCTTCACTTTTAAGAAGGCTTCACCTTCGATCCAGACTTCTCTGATCTCATTTTTATTCCAGTCCTTATCATATTTTATCTTAGAATTTGCGTTTAAGGTCACTAAAGAGCCATCGGGTAAAGTGATCGTTTTCAATTGACCATAAGGCGTTTTGATGGCGATAGGTTGGTTATTCTGATACAGGATACCAATTCCCAATAACGCTCCGGCTAATACTGCCGCAGCAGCATAGCGATACCAAAGTTTGCGGACTGGTGTTGTAAGTAATGTCGTTTTCGCCTGGATGGTATTCCAGATTTCATCCTGTTCTTTTTTTTCTAAATCGTCCTTTTCGAAACGCATAGTTAGAACGATCGCTTTTGCCTGATGGATGGGGTCTTTGAGCTGAGGATAGTCATTTTCGATATTTTGCCAATGGAGGTCTGACTTTTCATCAGGATGCAAGACCCATAACAGGAAGTCCTGATCATTGATCAGCTCTGCTAAGGTATAGGTCTCGTATGCGCTAATTTGTTTCTTCATATTGTTGCTTTTGATCCTATTAGCTGAGAATGAAGCATATTACCCCACCAGAATGAATAAAAATTTAAAATAATAGTTATCAATCTGGTAATCAGTTTAATAATTTCAAATGAAGCAGTAAAGAGAGTAGCATTAAATCGTCTTTCGACAGGTTTTCTTTCAGGAATCCCAAGGCTCTGGCCATGATTTTATAGCTCGCTTTTACTGAAATGTCCATCACTTCTGCGATTTCTTCATAACTCAGCTGCTCATAAAACCTTAGAAATACCGCTTCCCTTTGTCGGGCCGTAAGTTTGGACATAGCCAGATTTAACTGTTCCGTTACCTTGCTGCGATGTTCGCCATCAATAATGGCTTCCTCCACGTTTAAGCTGACTTGAAAAGAGTAATTATCGGTTTCTTCTTCATAAACCTCAAAGTTCTGCAACTGAAAAGCTTTTTTGAAAAGTAAGTGACGAAAGGATTTATAAAGGTAGTTTTTGAGGTGATCAGGGTTTCCAAGCGTAGATCTTCTGGTCCAGATGCCGACAAAAAGATCCTGAATACACTCTTTAATCAGGTCTTTGTCTTTACTGAATTTCGATCCATAGTTGTATAAACCAGCAGCATAACTGCGATACAGGTACTCGAAAGCATCCGCATTTCCGGCTTTAAAAGATTGCCAGTGCTGTGGTTCAGTTGGTTCAGGCATAGCGTTGAAATTTTGGCTAAGTTATAAATATGGGGGATTTACCAGTCATAAAAAAAACGTCCTTCCGCTAAATACCGGATTTAAGGACGTTTTTGTATAACAAAAGTAGGGTACTATGCTTTTTTCAGTTTAGACATTAAATACCTTCTAACAGGAATATCGTAAACCTTCATCACGATATATGCGAAACCAACTAGTAAAGCGGTGCCTATCGTAATGATAAAAAACAATTGGGTGGTATCTGGTTTATGAGCGAAGTAATAGCCAGCAAAAATCCATAGTACCATATAATGTGTCATGTACAGCGGATAGGAAATGTTTCCGGAGAAAATGCATAGTTTTTTTAGGCCTTCCTGTAGTTTAGCTCCAGCGCCCAAACAGATCAATAGAGGGAAATAAATCAATACTACAAATGGTTCAGTGATCCAGTTCCATTTGCTATCCGGCATCATGAAAGCTAGTATAAGTAATACGCTTAACCCTACAAAACCAAGGTTTGATTTGATGATCCATTTAGAACGGAAGATCAGTAATCCTGCTAAAAACGAGTAGGAGATACGGACAGCACCATGCCAGAAGGTCTCTCCACTCCAGCCGCCAAGCAGGTTTCCGCTTGTATAACCGATATAGCAAATGGCTGCTGCTGCCAGAATTGTTAAGATCAATAACACGTTGCGTGTCGCTTTATATAAGGCTAATGCGTAAATAAAGTTGGCTACATATTCCCAAAATAGGGACCAGGCAGGCGCATTGAGGCTGAATAAATTAAAATACCTTTCTGATACTACCGGATAAGGAATCAGGAAAACAGAGCTTAAAAATAGGAGCGTCATTCTGCCTGCACTATACAATTCTGCATGTAGATTAAAAGGGTCAAAGAGAAATGCCAGCAGGCCCAATACCGATCCCATGATCACTAAAGGGTGTAATCTGATCAGTCGTGTTTTTAAAAAGGGTAAAATGCCCATTTTACCGATCCTGTCGTCATAAGCGTAGCCGATGACAAATCCGGATAAGCAAAAGAAAAAGTCGACGGCCAGGAAGCCATGACCGATGAAATTCTTTGCAGGGACAAACACCACTTCCATGAAATGGAAAATGACAATGGCTACTGCGGCTACTCCCCGTAAGCCATCGAGGAGGTGAAAGTGTTCTTTGGTTTTTAATAAATCTGGACTTAACGTTTTAGCGTTCATTTAAAATGGTTTCGGTTGGATGAAATGATTTGGTTTCTTTTGTGTTGTGTAGCCTCAAGAATACCGAATTATTACGATTCTAACAAGTTTTGGCGGTTATCACCGGATTATAAACCCGTTATTTCATCAAAATGTTACCCTTTTAACTCGTTCTTAAAATACAAATCCCATTTATCCTGTAATTCCTGTTCTTCGCCATGTGCAGTTTCCAGATCATATCTGAAGTGGATTTTCTCCAGCGCTTTCATGGTGGTCTCATAGATCTTTTTGACTTCCTGCTGGTAGTTTTTGATGCTGTACACACCTTTAGATAAATTCTTATAAAGAATCCTGCCGTAGATCACGGCCAGATCTGAATGTCCTTGCTCATGATTGAGTAAGGATTTTTTAGCCTGCTCATCGAGGGCGGATAATCTACTGAGGTCAACAATAGACTGCTTCCTGTCGAGGGAGACGCCCACCATGAATTTCAACGAAAGCTGGTTTCCTTTCTGAGTTGCCCGATATCTATGTGTAGTTTGATGTGCGGTATAGGCAATATACGGCCGTTTTGAGTCTTTCAAATGAGTGTAAGAGCTCCAGTCTAGCTTTATTCTGTTCAATTGGTTCTCCTGACTGAAAGCGGCTTCAGGCTTTAATATCGCAAGTATGAGGAGAAGGCTGGCCGAAAATAAAACAGAGGTAAAGCGTATCATATTTCACAAAGAAGCGAAAAATCAGGAACATTTGTAAGTGTTTTTTTATTTTACCTTTGTACTTTCAAATCAATATGAAACACATTCATCCAGTCAAAAAATACCTGATTTTAGGTGCGATACCCTTAATGCTTTCCTGTAGTTCACATTATATGCTGGTAAAAAGCAACCGGACGGACTATAATATGAACAGTAATCAGCCGGTAGATAGTGCGGTGATTAAAACCTATCTTCCTTATAAAATTAAGATGGATCAGGAGATGAACGAGGTAATCGGACATGCTGATGTGTTAATGGAGAAGCTGGATAAAAAAGACGATAAGCCTGTTGCTGAAAACCTGCTGAGAAACTTCTTCTCTGATGCTTTGTTCCACGAAGCACTAAAATATGATCCGACGATAGATTTCGCGATGCCTTCTACCAATGGTGGGATTCGCGTTGCGCTCCCAAAAGGAGATATTAAGTTGTCGAACATTTTTGAAGTGATGCCTTTTGAGAATGAAATGATGGTTTACGTGCTGAGTCCGGCAGATGTACAAAATCTGTTGGAATACATCGCAAAAACTGGCGGACAACCGGTTGCCGGGTTAAGGATGAAAATCGTAAACGACAAACCAACCGAAGTGATGATCAACGGGAAACCATTAGACCCGACTAAAAACTACAAAATCTTAACTTCTGATTATGTAGCGGAAGGCGGCGACAATGTCCAGAGTTTCAAAAACCCGATAGAGAAAAAAATTATGGGCATCAGAATGCGCGATGCACTCATTACTTATATTAGAGAAAACCAGGCTGCTGGTAAAACCATAAATCCAAAATTAGATGGAAGAATTACTAAAGATTAACCGTAGAAACTTCCTTAAAACAGGGGGGATTGCCGCAGCAGCTGCCGCATTAAATTTAAACGCTTTTGATGCCATTGCCGCAGGAGATCTGGTAAAACTGACCATTCTGCATACCAATGATGTGCATAGCAGGATAGAGCCTTTTCCTATGGATGGCTCAAAATATCAGGGCCTGGGAGGAACCGCGAGACGTTCCGCATTGATTAAATCGATACGTGCATCAGAAAACAACGTCTTGCTTTTTGATGCAGGCGATATTTTTCAGGGTACCCCATATTTCAATAAATATGGCGGAGAACTGGAAATTAAACTGATGTCTGAAATGAACTATGATGCTGCAACGATGGGTAACCATGATTTTGACAATGGCCTTGAAGGATTTCACAAGCAATTGCCGCATGCCAATTTCCCGGTTTTATGTAGCAATTATGATTTCTCTAATACCTTATTAAACAAATCGACTTTGCCGTATCAGGTTTTTAAGAAACAAGGCATAAAGATCGGTGTATTCGGTATCGGAATTAAATTAGCAGGATTAGTTGGGGATAGAAATTACGGAGATACCGTGTTTTTAGATCCGGTGAAAACAGCAAATCAGACCGCTAGTCTTCTTAAAAATGAGCTAAAATGCGATTTAGTGATCTGCTTATCACATTTAGGTTATAAATATAATACAGATAGAGATTCTGATCAGCTATTGGCTAAAAACACCAGAAATATAGATTTAATTATCGGCGGACATACCCATACATTTATGGATCAGCCGGAAGATGTATTGAATCTGGATGGAAAGATTACGACGATTAATCAGGTGGGATTTGCAGGGATTAATCTGGGTAGACTGGATTATTATTTTGAAAGATATAAGGGCAAGCGTATAAAAACTGCTGCACCTTATACCATTTCAGATCAATTAGATAGTTAATAAGCTAATTAACAAAGGAAACCGCCTCCAAGAAGGTCGTTTCCTTCGTAGAATACTGCGGACTGACCCGGTGCTATTGCGGAAACAGCATGATCAAATACTACTTTGATTTTATCATTTTCCTGTACAATAGTACTTAGGGTTCCTGCATCTTTATATCTGATTTTAGTAACCACTTCATTCATTGGCTCTAAAATATTCTCATACTTAATCAGGTTCACATTTCTAACCAGGGCTTCATGACGTTCCAGTTCATCTGCTCTACCTAACATGACGGTATTGCTTTCCGGAAGGATTTGCGTTACAAACATTGGCTCACCAAAAGCGATACCTAAACCTTTACGCTGTCCGATGGTGTAGAATGGATAGCCTTTATGCTGACCAACTACCATACCATCACTGGTAATGAAGTTACCACCTGCCACGCGACCTTCTAAATCACCAACTTTATGCTTTAAGAAAGCACGGTAATCATTATCCGGTACAAAACAAATCTCATAACTTTCGCTTTTCTTAGCCAGTTCTTCCTGTCCCATATCTAAAGCCATTTGTCTGATATCCGCTTTTGCGAATGATCCCAATGGGAATTTAGTACGTGCAAGGTTTTCCTGAGAAACACCCCAAAGCACATAAGACTGATCTTTATTCTCGTCTAATCCTTTAGAAATTACATGACGACCATTTTCGTGCTGTCTAACGTTTGCATAGTGACCTGTTGCAATAAATTCGCAATCCAGTTTATTTGCACGTTTCAATAATGCTTCCCATTTGATGTGGGTGTTACATAAAACACAAGGGTTAGGGGTACGACCTGCAAGATACTCATCAACGAAGTTATCAATTACATAGTCACCGAACTCATCCCTGATGTCTAATATGTAGTGTGGAAATCCGTAATTTACGGCCAATGTACGCGCATCATTGATGCTGTCCAGACTGCAACATCCGGTTTCCTTACCGCTGGTACCTGAGGTCGCATAGTCCCATGTCTTCATGGTTAATCCGATTACTTCATATCCTTGTTCGTGCAACATCACTGCTGCTACTGAACTATCTACTCCGCCACTCATGGCTACCAATATTCTACCGAGTTTACTCATTATAATTTATTCTGGGGGCAAAAATAGCGGTTTTTACCCATACATTCTCATATATGACGTCAGTTGCTTGTAAAAAGGATAAAAGTATAAAGTTTAGATTAAACGTTATAGCACGTTATTAGAGCTGATTTTTTGCCAAATATTTATACCTTAGTGCATTATAAAAAAACTCAACTTAAACAAATGAAAAAAGCATTATTGTTTTGTATACTGCTTCCAGCCCTTTCTGCGCAGGCACAAAAGGACCTGGTAAAGTATGTAAAACCGATTATTGGCACCCAGAAAATGGGCCACACTTATCCTGGTGCCACAGTTCCTTTCGGCTCGGTGCAGCTGAGCCCCGACACAGATACCCTTTCATACGAGCTGAATGGCAAGTATAACGGCGATGTATACAAGTACTGTGCAGGTTATAAATATGAAGACAAATCGATTGTTGGATTTAGCCATACCCATTTTAGCGGCACCGGTCATTCCGATTTGGGTGATTTTCTGGTGATGCCTACCCAAGGGGTTTTAAAAATGAACCCGGGCACTGCGGACGTTCCCGGAAGTGGATTTCGCTCTTCTTTTTCTCATGCCAATGAAAAGGCAGAAGCCGGATATTACAAAGTGAAGCTAGACGACCACCAGATTGAGGCAGAATTGACGGCCAGCAAAAGGGTAGGTATGCATAGGTATACTTTTCCGAAATCTGACCAGTCGTACATTATCCTGGATTTGATGTCGGGGATTTATAATTATGACGAAAAAACGGTCTGGACTTATGTCCGCGTTGTGAACGACACCTTGTTAACCGGCTATCGTCAAACCAACGGATGGGCGAGGACAAGGACGGTTTATTTCGCCATGACTTTCTCGAAACCATTTAAAAGCTATGGACAGAAGAATTTTGACAAAAAACAGGTGTATGGCGGTTTCTGGAGAAAATTTGACCAGAACAATAACTTCCCGGAAATTGCAGGAAAAAGAATCCGGATGCACTTCGATTTTGATACCGATGAACAGGAGCAGGTTAAAGTGAAATTCGCCCTGTCGCCGGTAAGTCAGGCTAATGCTTTAGAAAACATGACTGCAGAAGTTCCGGGCTGGGATTTTGATGGGGTAAAAGCACAGGCACAAGCCGGTTGGAATAAGGAGCTCAACAAAATTAACATCGCCGCTGCTGAAGACGATAAGGTGAATTTTTACACCGCCATGTATCATGCTTTTATCAATCCAACTACTTATGGTGATGTAAACGGACAGTATAAAGGTTTAGATCAGAATGTACATCAGGCTAATGGTTATACCAATTATACCACTTTTTCTCTATGGGACACCTATCGTGCCTTACATCCTTTCTTTAACCTGATCCAGCCTTCACGGAACAATGACATGGTAAAGTCTATGATGGCTCATTATGAACAGAGTTCGTTAAAAATGCTGCCAATCTGGTCGCATTATGCCAATGAAAATTGGTGTATGAGTGGCTACCACAGCGTTTCTGTAGTGGCTGACGCGATTATCAAGGGTGTATATGATGGTGATGCTCAAAAAGCATTAGACGCTTGTATAGCAACTGCCAATCACCGCAATTATGAAGGGATAGGAAAATATATTGATATGGGCTTTATTCCTGCTGAAGATAGTGGAACTTCAGTTTCGAATACTTTAGAGTATGCTTATGATGATTGGTGTATTGCGCAGATCGCCAAAAAACTAAACAATCAGGCCGTATTTGAAGAATTTATGAAACGTTCCGGAAACTGGAAAAACGTATATGATGCAAGTATTGGTTTTATGCGCCCAAGACTGGCAGATGGTTCTTTCAAAAAGGAATTTGATGTTTTGAGTACTCACGGGCAGGGTTTTATTGAAGGGAATACCTGGAACTACAGTTTCTTTGTGCCTCATGATCCGGAATCGTTGATGGCCAAAATGGGAGGGAAGCAGAAGTTTGCAGCAAGGATAGACAGCTTGTTCAATATGCACCTTCCTGATGAGTTTTTTGCAGATACGGAAGACATTACCAGAGAAGGGATTATTGGCGGATATGTACATGGAAATGAGCCGGCGCATCATGTTGCTTACTTATACAACTGGGCAGGACAACCATGGAAGACTCAGGAAAGGGTAAGAAAAATTTTAAAAATGCAATACAAACCTACGCCTGATGGTTTAGGTGGTAATGATGATTGCGGTCAGATGAGTGCCTGGTATATGTTTTCTTCACTTGGATTTTATCCCGTATCTCCGGGATCTGCGGATTATTCTTTGGGAAGTCCGGCAGTGAAATCTGCAACACTTCATTTGGAAGGGGGAAATACCTTTACGATAGATGCGATCAACCAAAGTGACAAGAATATTTATGTACAGAAAGTATTGCTAAACGGGAGTTTAATTAGTAATAATTTGATTAAACATTCAGATATTTTGAAAGGTGGTAAATTAACTTTCTACATGTCATCGAAACCGACAAAACAAGCAAAATAAGTTTAGTATCAAAGGTTCTAATTAACAACTAATTGATTGTAAATATAGATACCGCCTCATGAAATCACGGTTCTGCTAAAGTTTTTTAAACATTTTAGCAGAACCGTTTTTTTATATAAAATATTTTATTGAAATTCATACCTGACCAGACAATAAGTCCTTTCCGTCGGTTCAGTCAGAAAGCTGATGTCGTCATCTAAGTTTTAGGTTGTACGGCCGGGTCCTCCGGCCTACTAAACTAAACAAAAGCAGGTACCGATGATCTTGGGTCATTCCCCTGAATCTGATTTTTCCTGATATCAGATAGTTCTGTTGGTTTTTTAACAATCTTTTTATGAATCCCCACCGTGCCGGTATATAATAGTATTCCACCCAATACGGCCTCCTGTATCCCTACTATAGGATGTTTTGAAATTGCTCTGATTCCTTTCTGAAAGATATATGCACCAGCAAGGATGGCAATAAATCTTTTTCCTGCATCTAATTCTTCTGTATCGTACGCACTTAACAATGATGTTGCAGCTATTATTCCTACTTTATTTTTTAGTAATTCAAACATAACTATTCGTTCTAGATCTATCAATGGAACATAGGAAGGCCTGTTTTGTTTGGAATTCTTTAAAATCCTTTAGTTCAATTGGCCGTAAAAGTTGTTGATTAACCGAGTTTATCCAGCACCATTCGAATGGCCTGATCTACTACCTTGTCTGGTGTTTTACTAAACTCAAAATTAACTCTGCTGGCTAGTATTGCGTTTACTGAAAGGGCTTTATGTCCTAATACTTTGGCCAGTGCATAAATCCCGGCAGTTTCCATTTCCAGGTTCGTGATCCGGTGTTTTCCATGCTGAAAACTGTTTAGTAAAGAAATGAAATTAGGAATGGCATTTTTAGCGCGTACTTGCCGGCCTTGAGGCGCATAAAAACCGGGAGCGGTAATGGTGATACCCTGTACCATGTCTGCGCCAATGGTGTTCAATAAGTGGTCGTCAGCAGCGGTTAAGTAAGGATGAATTCCTTTAATATGTGCACAATGCGTATGAAAGGCTTCCAGAATCGGACGTTCGTCTACAGAAAGTTCATGGATATAATACTGCATCAGTGCATCCAGTCCAAGGCCATAGGAAGAAGCAAGGATGGTTCCCATTGGCAAATCCGGCTGGATGGCGCCCGAGGTGCCGATACGGATGATATCCAAAGAGGTCAGGTCTTTTTTTACTGTTCTCGTTTTAAAGTCTATATTAGCCAGCGCATCTAATTCATTAAACACGATATCGATATTATCTGTTCCTATTCCTGTGGAGATCACGGTAATTCTTTTCTGCCCCAGATAGCCGGTATGCGTAATAAATTCACGTTTTCCCTTTTTAAGTTCTATACGGTCGAAATGTTTTGATATCTCTGAGACACGGTCAGGATCTCCTACGGTGATAACGGTTTGCGCAAGGTCTTCCGGCAATAAATTTAGATGGTAAACACTGCCATCCTGATTGATGATTAAATCTGCTGCTGATATTTTGTTTTCCATAAGTACGGCGATTGATTTCACAAACCTATGAAACCTGGAGGAGTTAATTCAAAATCTGTGAGAGTTAAATGAAATTATTACCTTTGTACTTGTAATCAAATCAATAAAGACAGCATGTAGGATCTTATTTCTTTCCCGAAAATAATTGAAACCGGTAAAAGGGTTTCCTTACTATTCAAATAAAAAGAAAGGATTTTATGTTGACTCTTCATGATATTACCTACCAGCATCCCAACAGGGATTTGCTGTTTTCAGGGCTTAATCTTAGCCTGAACCCCAATGATAAAATTGCTTTAACAGGCAATAATGGCGTTGGAAAATCTACCTTATTGAAAATCTTATCAGGTCAGTTATTGCCTGCAAGTGGATCGGTCAAAGCGGCTTCTATTCCTTATTACGTGCCACAGCTTCTGGACGATTATAATGAGCTGAGCATTGCGGAAGTACTTCACCTTAAAGACAAGTTAAAGGCATTACAGGAAATTTTAGCCGGCGAGGTAAGGGATGAAAACCTGGCTATACTGGACAACGACTGGGATTTTGAAGCGCGTTGTCAGCAGGCATTTGCCTGCTGGAATCTGAACGGGCTGGATTTAGCTCAAAAAATGAACACCTTAAGTGGTGGACAAAAAACAAAGGTGTTCCTTGCAGGAATCCGTATTCATCAGCCGGAAATTGTTTTGATGGATGAGCCCAGCAATCACCTGGATAGGGAGAGTAGAATGCTGCTCTATGAGGAGATTAAATCGAGCCGGCAAACTTTAATGGTAGTGAGCCATGACCGGGAATTGTTGAACCTGTTAGATGTTGTGGCAGTGCTAGCGCAGGATGGGATCAGTTTTTATGGAGGTAATTACGAGTTTTATGCTGCACAGCGTGCTATTGAAAGTGCCGCATTTGATCAGACTTTGAGAAGTAAAGAAAAGGCCTTACGCAAGGCTAAGGAGGTGGAACGTTCCGCTTTAGCGCGGCAACATAAACTGGATGCAAGAGGGAAACGGAAACAGGAAAAGGCAGGTATACCAACGATTATGATGAATACCCTGAAAAATAATGCCGAGAAGAGTACTTCGCGTTTAAAAGGAGTACAGGCCGAAAAACTGGATAATATAGCTCAGGAGCTGAGTCAATTGCGTAAAGATGTGCCGGGTATAGACCGTATGAAAATGGATCTTGCTGCTTCTGCACTCCATACCGGAAAAATACTGGTCAGCGCAAAAGACATTAATTTTGGTTATGATGGTTGGCCCCTTTGGAAAGAAGGATTAAGTTTTCAACTCCGGACCGGGGATCGGTTGGCGGTTAAAGGGCCAAACGGATCGGGTAAAACCACTTTGATCAAAATGATTTTAGGGTCCTTACAGGCTCAATCCGGTACCATAGAACGGGCAACATTCCAGGCAATTTATGTAGATCAGGATTATTCGTTAATTGATCCGGCACTGACTGTTTACGAGCAGGCACAGCAGTTCAATTCAGGTGCATTACAGGAACATGAAATAAAGCTTCGGCTTAATCGGTTTTTATTTACTAAATCACACTGGGATAAGCCCTGTTCAGGGCTGAGTGGCGGAGAGAAAATGAGGCTGATCCTTTGCGCTTTAACTATTGGTAATCAAAGTCCTGATTTAATTGTTCTGGACGAACCAACAAATAACCTGGATATGCAAAATATAGAAATTTTAACTGCGGCAATTAACGAGTATAAAGGCACTTTACTCGTGATTTCTCATGACCATTATTTCCTGAACCAGATCAATGTGGAACAGGATATGGAAATAAAAATTCCATGTTTTGACCGGCAGAGCTGAAACTGATTTTGAGCTTGTTTATTTTTCTTTTATACGAATGATGACAATGGACGGGGGTTAATGATTTTTTTCTTTCAATACTTTGATTACTTTTGCGACCAAAATGAGAGTAGTCGTATTTTTCGTATCCCTGTTTACCTTCCTGTTATGCGGAGGGCATTATCTTCATGCAGGAGCGCATCATAACCGTACTAACTTTTCTTCCAGTCAGAAGCTCGCAAAAAGCGAACAGGCGAATTTTACAGGTGGAGGTCAGGATGTAACCATAATTGAAGAGGCAGATCTGGACCTGGATGAGGAGCATTTTGGTGGTGATGAAGTTCCATGCAGGCACTTACATCAGCAGTATTACCTCCCGGATACCTGGTATCTTACATTTTACCCACGCTTAGCCGCAGATTATTCTCATCAGCATTATAAAACCTTTCAGCCATTTTCCGGCAATTCGTCTCCTATTTACATCAGACAAAGGGTACTGAGAATTTGAGCAATAAACGACATCAATTCATAAATGTGTAAACTCAGATGGTAATCTCCATTTGAGTTTACCTCATAGCTTATGACGGGATTTTATAATCCTGCCTCAGACAATTGATGTCTTTTTCTTTCCTCTGGAATCATTGGGTTTCAGCTGTTTATTCGCTTAATTTCCATTTACAATCATGAAGAAAATACTCGTGTTTACGGGCGCTATTGCCTTGTTGAACCTTACAAGTTGCACCACTAAAAAAGAAGAAAAAAAAGAAGAAAGTCAGTTTACCATTACAAGCCCGCTAAAGACTGACACCTCGTTTACCAAAGAATATGTTTCTCAAATACGCTCAGTTAGAAATATTGAGATTCGAGCACAAGAAAAAGGATACCTTCAAAATATCTATGTTGATGAGGGACAGTCGGTTAAATCCGGGCAACTCTTGTTTCGTATCATGCCTAAATTCTACGAAGCAGAGCTACTAAAAGCTCAGGCAGAAGTTAAAGCGGCACAGATAGAATTGCAGAATGTAAAAACTCTGGCTGATAAAAATGTAGTTTCTAAAAACGAGCAGGCCATGGCTCAGGCTAAACTTGATGGCGCTAAAGCCGAAGCTTCCCTGGCAAAACTCCATTTGTCATTTACCGAGATTAAGGCTCCGTTTGATGGAACAATTGACCGCATTCCTCAGAAATTAGGAAGTCTGATTGATGAGGGGGAACTCCTGACCAGCCTTTCAGACAACAGTCAGGTGTTTGCCTATTTTAATGTTTCAGAACCGGAATATTTAGCTTATCAAACGAATACAAAAGACCGTGGCGACAAGAAAGTTAGCCTTTTACTGGCAAACAATGAGGTCTTGAAGGATAAGGGAAATGTGGAGGTGATTGAAAGTGAGTTTAACAGTGAAACCGGAAATATCGCCTTCCGTGCAAGGTTTCCAAATGCCAGCAAGCTGTTAAGAAACGGCGAAACCGGCAAAATCCAAATGACAGTTCCACTGCGTAATGCACTCATCATTCCACAGAAAGCGACTTACGAAATCCAGGATAAGATGTATGTGTTTGTAGTTGGAAAAGATGATGTTATCCATTCCAGGAACATTACGGTTGCAAGTGAAATGCCTGACCTGTATGTGGTGGGAACTGGTATTTCTGAAACAGACAAAATCCTTTTGGAAGGCGTTCAGAAAGTTAAGGATGATGAAAAGATCAGGTACAAATACCTGGAGCCTAAATCCGTTATTTCTCATTTGAGACTAAAAGCGGAATAATAGCCTTTTGAGTAATCACAAGATCAGTCCAGTTTGGTACCTCATTTAAAATTAAGTAAATGTTTAATAAGTTTATACAAAGGCCAGTCCTTTCTATAGTAATATCGCTCATTATCGTGTTTCTGGGTGCTTTGGCATTGAGCCATCTGCCGGTTACACAATTCCCTTCTATTTCACCGCCAAAAGTGAATATCACCGCCGAATATCCCGGAGCAAATGGCGAACTGATGATTAAATCGGTCATTATCCCACTGGAAAGGGCAATCAATGGCGTTCCGGGAATGAAATATATGGCTTCCGATGCCGGTAATGATGGTGAAGCAACTATTCAGGTGATATTTAACCTGGGAACGGATCCTAATCAGGCTTCCGTTAATATTCAGAATCGTGTCGCTTCGGTAATCAATAAGCTGCCACCACTGGTGGTTCGGGAAGGTGTGAAAATCACCCGTGAAGAATCAAATATGCTGATGTATATCAACTTGTACAGCAAGGATCCAAAGATGGATCAGAAATTCCTGTTTAATTTCGCGGATATTAATGTGCTGTCAGAATTGAAAAGGGTGGATGGTGTTGGTGTGGCGGATATCCTTGGTAACCGGGAATATGCCATGCGCATCTGGTTAAAGCCAGACCGGATGCTGGCCTATAAAATCTCAGCGGATGAGGTTTTGGAAGCTTTAAATCAACAAAGTTTAGAAGCTTCACCAGGAAAAACCGGTGAAAGTTCCGGAAAAAGGTCACAATCATTTGAGTATGTATTGAAATATCCCGGACGGTTTACCACGAAAGAAGCCTATGGAGAGATCATTTTGCGGTCGACTCCAAAAGGAGAGATTCTTCGTTTGAAAGATGTAGCCAATATAGAGTTTGGAAGTTCGATGTACGATATTTATTCGAATCTGAACGGCAAACCATCGGCTGCAATTACGGTGAAGCAGAGTTATGGTAGCAATGCCAGTCAGGTAATCAAGGATATTAAGGCTAAAATGGAGGAGATTAAGAAAACTTCTTTTCCTAAAGGAGTGGATTATGAGATCAGTTATGACGTTTCAAAATTCCTCGATGCTTCTATTGAAAAAGTGATTCATACGCTGATAGAGGCGTTTATTCTGGTTGGATTGGTTGTATTCCTGTTTCTTGGAGACTGGCGTTCTACGCTGATTCCGGCTATAGCCGTCCCTGTATCGCTGATTGGAACATTTGTGTTCATGCAGTTTTTCGGGATTACGATTAACCTCGTCACGTTGTTTGCCCTGGTTTTGGCAATTGGTGTGGTGGTAGATGATGCCATTGTGGTGATTGAAGCAGTCCATGCAAAGATGCAGGAACATCATATATCCGCCCGTAAGGCGACCAAAAAAGTGATGCATGAGATCAGTGGGGCCATTATTGCGATCACCTTTCTGATGGCCGCCGTATTTATCCCTGTTGCTTTCATGTCCGGGCCGGTGGGAATTTTCTACCGCCAGTTTTCTATCACCATGGCCACTGCAATTATTCTATCCGGCATCGTGGCATTAACGCTGACTCCGGCACTTTGTGCCATCCTGTTGAAGAATCATCATGGAAAACAGAAGAAGCAAAATGCGCTCGATAAGGTTCTGGCAGGATTTAACAATGGTTTCGATAAACTCTCCGGAAAGTATCAAAAAGTGCTGGGCGCGATTGTGAACCGCAGGGTAATTACCTTTGGGGTTTTAATCGCTTTCTGTGCCGGAACATATGTATTAAACAACAGTCTTCCTTCCGGTTTTATCCCTAATGAGGATCAGGGAATGTTTTATGCTATTATCCAAACGCCTCCGGGTTCTTCATTAGAGCGTACCAATGAGATCGCAGAAAAGTTGCAGAAAATCGCAGAGGGTGTAGAAGGTGTACAGTCTGTCTCAGCCCTGGCAGGCTATGAAATCCTGACCGAAGGAACCAGTGCCAATTCCGGAACTTGTTTGATCAACCTGAAAAGCTGGGACGAACGCAAACACGGTGTGGAAGAGATCATGAAAGAACTGGAGGAGAAATCTGAGGGGATTTCCGGGGCTACAATTGAATTCTTTCAGCCGCCAGCAGTGCCTGGATATGGTGCCGCCGGTGGTTTTGAACTGCGCTTGCTGGATAAGGCCGGTTCTGGCGACTTTAAAAAGATGGAGACGGTAAGTAAGAATTTTGTGAAAGAGTTGAGCAAACGTTCCGAATTATCGTCGGTATTTACCTTTTACAGTGCGGCATTCCCTCAGTATATGTTGCGGGTCGACAATGACATCGCTCAACAAAAAGGGGTAACGATTGAGAATGCAATGAACACGCTTTCGACATTGGTGGGGAGTAATTACGAAACCAATTTTATCAAATATGACCGTCAGTACAAGGTGATGGTGCAGGCATTGCCTCAGTATAGGGCATTGCCGGAAGATATCCTGAAACTGTATGTGAAAAATAACCGCGAGGAGATGGTGCCATTTTCGGCTTTTATGAGAATGGAAAAGGTTTACGGTTTGTCCGAAATCACAAGACACAATATGTACAATGCGGCTGAGATCAGTGGTTCTGCGGCCGCCGGCTATAGCAGTGGTGCAGCGATTAATGTGATCAATGAGGTGGCAGAAAAGACTTTACCAAGAGGCTTTAGTATTGACTGGGCTGGTATTTCAAAAGATGAGGTATCTCGGGGCAATGAAGCTATTTACATCTTTCTGATCTGCCTGGGCTTTGTTTACCTGATCCTTGCGGCACAGTATGAGAGTTTCATTTTGCCCTTAACGGTAATTCTTTCGCTACCATGCGGGATTTTTGGCGCTTTCTTGTTGCTGAAAATATGCGGATTAGAGAATAATATTTACGCGCAGGTGGCTTTCGTGATGCTGATTGGTTTATTGGGCAAGAATGCGGTGCTGATTGTAGAGTTTGCGGTGCAGAAACACCGTGCCGGTTCAACAGTACTTCAAGCGGCAATGGAAGGTGCAGCAGTCCGGTTTCGCCCGATTCTGATGACTTCGTTTGCCTTTATTGCAGGTTTGATTCCATTGGTTTTTGCCAACGGGCCGGGTAAAATCGGCAACAGGACCATTGGCTCTGCTGCTGCCGGCGGTATGCTTTTAGGAACTATTTGCGGTGTTTTGATCATCCCTGGCTTGTATTATATATTCGGCCGCATAGCTGAAAAACACAAGCTTGTTAAAAATGAAGAAGAAAATCCATTAACCGAAGAAATTGATCATAATGTATAAATTTAAGTTAGCTCAATGCACGCTTGCATTGAGCATTTGCCTTGCAGTTTCAAGCTGCAAGGTACCCTCGCTGACAACGAATACGGCAAGTACGGCTGTTCCGGAGTCTTTTGGAAATGATAAAGACGGTATTCCAGCGGATAGCAGCAGTATCGCTGCTATGCCATGGCGGACTTTTTTTAAGGATCAAAACCTGATCAATCTGATCGATACTGCCCTGAAAAACAACCAGGAGCTGAAAATCACTTTGCAGGAAATTGAAATTGCAAGGAATGATATCCGTATTAAAAAAGGATCACTATTGCCAACTGTTGGCTTTCGTGCTGCAACCGGGGTAGAGAAGGTAGGCAGATATACGAGTCAGGGGGCAGGTGATGCTGGTACGGAAATCGTTCCGGGTAAAGCGGTACCTGACCCTTTGATGGATTACAATTTGACTGCTTACGCGCATTGGGAGGTGGATATCTGGAAGAAATTACGGAATTCTAAGAAGGCTGCCTTAAGCAGGTACCTGTCTTCCCTGGAGGGTAGGAATTTTGCCCTGACCAATCTCATCGCGGAAGTTGCAGATTCTTATTATGAATTGCTGGCACTCGACAGTCAGCTGGAAATTGTAAAACAGAATATTCAACTGCAGAAGAATGCATTAGAAATTGTAAAAGTTCAAAAAGAAGCAGCCAGGGCAACAGAATTGGCTGTTCAGAAATTTCAGGCCGAGGTGTTGACCTCAAAAAGTTTAGAGTTCGACCTGGTTCAAAAGACTAAGGAAACGGAGAACAGGATTAACTTTTTGCTGGGCCGGTATCCGCAGGAGATCAAAAGAGATAGAGGTGATTTTTTAAATTTGCTTCCTTCGGTAGTTAAATCCGGGGTTCCTTCCCAATTGCTGGCGAATCGTCCGGATATTAAACAAGCGGAATTGGAGCTTTCTGCAGCAAAACTAGATGTTAAAGTGGCGCGGGCAGAGTTTTACCCTGCTCTTGATATTTCAGCGGCAATAGGATTGCAGGCCTTTAAACCAAGCTACTTTTTGAAGTTTCCGGAATCCCTGCTTTATTCCCTTGCAGGAGATATCGCGGGCCCATTGATCAACAGAAATGCAATCAAAGCGGAGTTTAGCAGTGCTAACGCCAGACAACTTCAGGCCATGTATAACTACGAACGCAGCATTTTAAATGCTTATCTGGAGGTTGCTAACCAGCTTTCAAAAATGAGTAATCTGGAAAAGAGTTATGGTATGAAATCTCAGCAGGTAGATGCGCTGAACAGATCAATCGTAGTTTCAAATGATTTGTTTAAATCCGCCAGAGTGAATTATTTTGAGGTATTGATGACGCAAAGAGACGCATTGGAGTCTAAACTCGAACTGATTGAAACTAAGAAGGAACAACTGAATGCGGTGGTTCATTTTTACAGGGATTTAGGTGGAGGCTGGAACTAACAACCCTTGATCTCTAGGAAGACGCCCCGGAAAGCACATCACTTTTTGGGGCGTTTTTCGTTACTATGATCTTATGGTCATGCGGATTTTCGGAATGCAGTTATTATCTATACCTTTATCAGATATATGCAAATACCTCCTCAAGCTGCACTTCAGGGCCTGGTTAAACACTATCTGGTATTGAGCCGGAAGGCTGACAAACAGCAGTATTACCGAATGTTCTCTGACGGTAATCCAGGTTTGGTTTTTCATTTGAAAGACCAGTTATTGCAATGGAAGGAAGGGGATTTGATACCAGAATTGCAACCGAGGAGTTTTGTGTACGGGCAGCTCAGTCGTTACAATACAATTGCTGCAAGCGCTGAGCTGAACATGATTGTAGTGGTTTTACAGCCTCATTCTTTGTTTACGCATTTCCATATTCCGGCTTATGAGTTAAAGGACTGTACCTTGCCTCTGGTAGATTTATTCGGACAGGAAGCCCGTGATCTGGAAGAACAAGTGCTTACTGCTTTATCAATTGAGACCACCATTAGTATCATTGAAAAATTCTTATGGAAACGCCTGATTGGGTTAAGTGGTTTAAGTGCTGAGATTGCAATGGCAATGGATACCATTTATCAGCGTCAGGGGATACTGACCATAGTAGATATCCTGGAAAAAGTGTCGGTAACAGAAAGACAACTGGAACGGAATTTTCGGGAGTACATAGGTACCTCGCCTAAAAGATTTGCAGATACAATTAAGTTTCAGCATTTACTAAAACTCCTTCAAAAACAACCCGGTCAGGGAAAAATTGCTGAGCTGATTTATGCGTCCGGCTATTACGATCAGGCCCATCTGAACAACAATTTCAAGAAAATGACAGGGCTTACGCCAGGTTATTACAAAGAGAGTGCTCAACTATTGGCTATCAATCTCATGCCGGTCAGTTAAGCAATGTTCAATTACTTCTTGTTTTTGTCGGTTTTATACAAATTTTTGGGAGCGGGTGCCTGTATTTTTGAATTAAAACTACCGTAAAAATGAAAAATATCAAAATAGCATCAGCTCAGTTTGAAAATCGCAGTGGGGATAAAACCTATAATCTATCTGTGATTGAGCAGTTGGCTCAGGATGCAGCAGCAAAGGGAGCGGAGGCAATCGCTTTCCATGAGTCCTCTATAACTGGTTATACTTTCGCCAGGCCACTCTCTAAGTCAGAAATGTTGGAGCTGGCAGAATTTATTCCTGATGGACCCAGCGTCCAGAAATTAATTGAACTTGCCGGCAGGTACAAAATAGCTATTCTGGCGGGCTTATTTGAAAAAGATGCAGACGACAACCTGTTCAAGGCTTACGTTTGTGTGGATCAAACAGGCCTGATCGCTAAGCATCGCAAACTGCATCCTTTTATCAATCCTCACCTTACACCAGGCAATGAGTTTACTGTGTTTGACTTATATGGCTGGAAATGTGGCATCCTGATTTGCTACGACAATAATATTGTTGAAAACGTAAGGGCAACCCGGCTGTTAGGCGCGCAGGTTATCTTTATGCCGCATGTTACGATGTGTACGCCATCAACCAGGCCAGGTGCAGGTTTTGTGGACGCGGATCTTTGGAAGGATAAGGTTGGTAATCAGGATGTTTTACGTGCTGAATTTGACGGTTTGAAAGGCCGTGAATGGTTGATGAAATGGTTGCCTGCCCGTGCCTACGATAATGCCATATATGCCGTATTCTCTAACCCAATCGGGATGGATGATGATCAGCTTAAAAATGGTTGTTCAATGATTGTTGATCCTTTTGGAGAGGTGATGACTGAATGCAGGTCTTTAGACAATGAGTTTGTGATTGCGGAATTGAATCCGGAGCCCTTGACAATGGCCGGAGGTTACCGCTATATTCAGGCGAGAAGACCTGAGTTGTATAAAGAGATTATCGGTGCTGCCCATGACGCTAAACAGCAGGTTTCCTGGCTTAAATAAAGAGAAACCCTTGCTCATCGTATGATGGCAAGGGTTTCTCTTTAATCTAGGATTAGATGATGTTTTCGCCGTCAATTAAGTTTACCTTTTTACCCATCTTTTTCTGGATCACTTCAAAGTGGTGTAAATCATTTTTGCTGACCAATGAAATTGCATCTCCTGCGGCTTCTGCACGACCGGTTCTACCGATACGGTGTACATAATCTTTAGGTGATCTTGGCAGTTCATAATTGATCACAAAAGGAAGGAAATTGATGTCAATTCCTCTGGCCATTAAATCTGTAGCGACCAATACTCTCAGTTTACCTGCTTTAAACAGATACAATGATTCGGTCCTGGAACCCTGACTTTTCTTGCTGTGGATCGCTTTGGCATCAATGTTATTTTTGCGGAGCTTGTTTACCACAGCATCCGCCTGGTGTGTAGAAGAAGTAAATATCAATACTTGTTTCATTTCATGATGATTGATCAGGTAACGTAAAAACGGTCCTTTCTTCTCTTCGGAAACGATATAAGCCACCTGGTTGATCGTGTCTAACGTATCCTCCCCGGCTTCTAGTTTAATCACCACAGGATCATGTAGCAAGATTTGGTTGATGTTTTCAATATCAGGACTTAGCGTAGCAGAAAACAGTAAGTTTTGGCGCTTTTTCGGTAATAAAGCAAAGATTTTGTTCACCTCTTCTTTAAAGCCTAAATTAAGCATCTTATCTGCCTCGTCTAATACCAGGGTTTCAATATCAGACAGGTGTACCGCATTGTTGTCTACCAATTCCAATAACCTGCCCGGTGTAGCCACCAATACATTTACGCCCTGCATCCCCATCATTTGAGGGTTAATTGAGACCCCGCCATACACCGCTAAGGTTTTAACAGGCTTAAGTAGCGCGGGACTAAAAGTCTTGAATACTTCTTTTACCTGTTCAGCCAGTTCACGCGTCGGCACCAATACCAATACATTTGCATGGCGGTTTTTTACACCAATACTTTGTTGTAAGTTCATTAAAAGCGGCAACACATAACTGGCCGTTTTTCCTGAACCGGTTTTGGCAATACCTAAAACATCTTTTTTATCTAATATAGCTGGAATAGCTGTTTGTTGAATAGGAGTGGGCGCTGTGAAATTCTGATCTGCAAGTGCTTTTAATAAAGCAGGTGACAAACCTAAGGCTGTAAAAGACATAATTACTCAATTTTTTGTGTAAAAGTAAGTAAAAAACGTTGTTTGCTGTGGTTTAGTTGCCTTTTGGAGGATAAAATTATGTTATTGCCAGGTGAATGAGTACCCCAATCATTGCGGAGGAGGCAAAACTAACCAGCGTTCCTACCAAAACATATTCTGTTTTTAGCTGGGTATTGTTCTCTTTTTCACTAAATCTTAGGATGGATTTTGCCGTCATCAGGAAGCCAATAGCCGTATACTGACCCATGATCACAAAAGTAAGGATCAATATCCTTTCGCAAATCCCGATCCATTTACCAGCATTGGCAAGTCCGAGTTCCTGTTCTTCGGTACTTCTGATGATTTGAATTGTTGATTCTGTTTGATCTTCTATATTTTCAGTTTCAGGGATATCTTGCGCTGAAGCGGCTAAGGCTGAGTTTGACCGCGCTTTCTCCAGGCTGATTTGATCCCGCCATTTTTGGGTTGCTTTTCCGATGATGATGCCTAAAGGCAAGGTCACAAATAAGTATCCCCCTGCTACAATCCAGAATTTTGGACTCCCGTTAAGCAGTTCTATAGCCGCCTGGACAGCGGTCCATTTGTTTTCAATGAACAGCCAAAGAAGGAGAATGACCAGCAGGTGTGCCATTTGGTCGATTATAAAATAACTGAACCGGTCTTTATCCGACTTTGATTTGAGGTAATCAATGAGTAAATGAGAGGCGAAAATCACTACCGGAATCAACCAGTTGGTATATAATCCGGAGAGTATATAAGCAACAATGGTGGTTATAAATACGTGTAGGTAAAGCTTAGTGGATTTTCCATGCTTTTGCTCCCGATCGGTCACCCAGCTTTTGGGTTGAAACACAAAATCGGTTAGCAAATGTGCAAAGATCAATCTGAGTAGTAAATTTATCTCCATTATTCCTGTGTTACTAAGTCTGCAATATATTTTATTGAGGGTTCAAATTCTTTCCAGCCTGCAGATTTGAGCCTGCTGTTGACTGAGGGCTGAGAGAGCGAGAGGAGCATTGCGATCTCTTGCTGTGTTTTACCTTCAAGAAGCAAATAAATTACCTCAGACTGTCCTTTTGTCCACTTTTCTATATATTTATTTACGAAGTTAAGTATTATTTTAATGCCATCATTCTTTAATTCGTCGTTTGTATGAATAGATAGAAATTCTTCATCTTTCATGGTGTCAAAGTTCCTTCCGGAAAGATGAAATGCTTCTCCGTCAGAATTTAAAACATTTTTACCATGATAAGAGACTTCACCAATTCCTACAGAAATGCGGGTGCTTAAATAGACTTTAGCGACCTCATCGGAGTGTTTTTTAAACCAGCAGACAAGTTGTATGCTTTTGGTAATGGCCTCCTGTACCTCTTCGAATAGCACCTGATAACTATCACCCCTGAATATTTCTGCATTTTTTTGCGCTTTACTCCAGGTCTTTAGTAGCTTGTCTGTATCCTTAATCAGCTGTTTTCTTTTGGTTGCAGGTAGCTTGGTGAAGTTGATAATGTCTCCGGTGATGACAGCTTGCGTTTTCATAGTTAGGCTTAATTAAACTATAAATATAGAGTGTTTGTTCTATAATTGCAAAATATAGAGTAAACACTCTATAAATACTAATTATAGAACGTTTACTCTATAATCTGTCAATATAGAGTAAACACTCTATATTTTGCAAGAAATATGGGTGTAGAGGTGAAAAACCAACTATTTCTTATGAAAAGCTGGTTTTTTGAGTTATATTAAAATTTAATCAGTAGTTTCTCAGTGACCAGTTTATCGCCCTGATAGTATTCAAAGTGCCATTCTCCAGCTTTTTTGAAAACAATGCCATGAGCAGTTGCGTTGTTCGCGATGAAATAATCTTGTACAGAAGTGGTTAATAAGGTCAGTATCACTTTAGGTTCTGTATTGATTAATTGAAAGCCATTAGCGATAGGTTGTGCATATAAAGTACCGGCAACAGCAATAACCTCAGATTTCACAGGAGCGATGGCTACAGGTGTTTGCTGAGGGTTTTGTATCGTAGTTGGGGTAGTGCCGGCCACAAAATTCAGCGTATCCAATGAAGTAAAGGCATCTCTTAATGCAAAATTATAAGAGGCTTTATACTCTTTTTCTCTGCTTTTACCTTCCTTACTTTTAAATAGAATATTGCCCTGACAATCCTTTAATATCACGGTAAGATTAGTGGTAAACATGGTTTTTCTTTCTAATACCTCCAGATTTAGCGCTTTACATTTGTTGTTTGCAATTTCTGCCGGCAATTCCGCATTGTCAAAATAGGGTGTGAATCCTTTTTGTTCGACAAGAAATTTAGCAAGGTCATTTAATCCGTAAAGGTTCGCCGTTTTAAGGAAAGGAAATTTTTCCGGAACCACTACATATTTGTAATTGGTCAGGGTTTGTGTGTATCCTGAAAAGGAGGTAAATAAAAAGAGTATAAAAAGGTATCTTTTCATGTGTGTTTTGTTAAAAATGTTTTAGAATATGAAATCAAATATAGGTGTTAATTTATTTAATATGATTCAGGTATTCTTCCATATTACTGTTTAAATCCAATCCGAGAGCCTTTAGTTTTTTCAAATAAAACGCACGTACTTCTTTATAGGGGTAGTAAGGGAAGGTTTTTGTGCTTAATCCTCTGATACCTGTTTCCTTTTCATTTAACAGGAACTTGATCAGATAGCCATTATTCCCGGGCTTTTGATAAAGCAACATCTGGATGTTTGCGCTGAATGGAATGATGTTTTTTGCTTTCCATATGCGGTCAAAACTGAGGATGTCTTTTGTGGCAGTAGAAGCACCATTTAAGTTCAGTATGGCTGCAAAAGGGGCAACTGTTTCGGCATGAGCAAAGCGAAGTACCGACCTGTAAGGTCTTGATTTGATAAAAGCGTCTGTAGACTTAATGAAATCGGCTAATAAAGGGGCTGCAACGCTCACCTGAATCCCATTGTTATTTCTGCCTGGTCCTTTTTTCAGAAAGTTATCGGCATCATTTAACCGGCATAATACGGCTAAGTCTTCGGATTTAAAAAAGGTCTTTAGATCGATGTCCTTATCGCTGAGCCCATTTTCCATGATCTCCTGATGAATGGCGGGGATGATGGTGTAAAAGCCATACAGATCGTCTACAAAGCGGATTTTGTCTTTGGAGTCGATACGTTTAGTGTAGTCTACACTAAAGAAAGTATGGAAAATACGGGTAGATATTGCTTCCAGATTAAGTGCTTTAGCAAGTTGATCATAGCTGGAATGCCATGGACCTGTTGCTTTAAATGATAAATAGGGCCTGGATAAGTCAAAAAACCTGAGATTGACATCATCCTTTTCGTTCCATTTTATAGTAGCCATTTTTCCGTGTGTGGCTGTTGAGAGGCCATCCAAAAATGCTACAGCACTCTGTTTTGTTCTTTCCTTGCTGGTGGTACTCAGCAATATGGTCTGGTTCGGAGCAAAAAATAAGGGCTCTGTGCCGTAGATCCGTTCTGCGATTTCCTTTAATTCCTGTTTCCCGATTTCAGAAATGGACTCCAGATGCCTGAGCTCTACTTTCTGTAGCAGCACCAATGCAGCTTTTAGCTGTTGTCCACGTTGATTTAAAGCCTGAGCGCTGTCAGCTTTAAAAATCAGATTCCATGCTAAAGATTTAGCGACATCTTTAGTTAAGTTTCTGGCACCATGACGACCCAGGTGATTTAGAAAGACCGGTTTATACCCGGCCGGCACTCTGGTGTAAGTCTCCTGAAGAGGTTTGTAGGGTGTTTTTGATCCCAAATACTGCTGCGATTGCGCAGCAGTATAGATCAGGTTGCATCCCAGAAGGATAAAGGTAAAAATGTACTTCATTTGGTTTATTTAAAAGGTTGACTGAATATAAATGATTCCGGCTTATCGATAAACATATTTTACAGCTAAAAGTGTTTTAATATTTATCAGAAGTACTGAGCTTCACTATGAAGGAAATGGCTACTCTGTAAAGGGAGTATGTGCGTTAGCATAAGGTTTCAGAATTGTGATTTTTACCGGGGTTTTGGCTGTTAGCTGGTAGGGCCTTGTTTGCTGAAATTGCCTGAAAACCCTGTGCTGAGGCTGGTTTAGGTTACGAACAGATTACTAAATAGTTTAGTATCATTATAGGGGATTTGTAGGATATGCTGTTGTTTGTAAGTATCTTGGTTCTAGTCAATTCAGACGAATTAACCAATTAATATCATGGCAACATGCAAAGTGGGCCCTTTTGGGCACCCTACGGGGAAAATAGGGAATGTGGTGTTTTACATGTCCAGAGGACAATTGATATGCCGCAGTGCCGGTAAACCTGGTAAACCCAGCCTGAAACAAAAAGCCAATCGCCAGGAGATGTCGGTAACGATGGAACTGCTGAAACCGATGAAGGATTTTATCAATGTCAGTTTTAAGCAGGAATCAGAAGGAACGCTTAAAAATCCACACAATCTGGCGACTTCCTATAACAAGAAACAGGCTTTAACGGGCGAGTATCCCAACATTAAGGTCGATTATGCCAAAGTGATCCTTAGTCAAGGAACACTGGAAATGGCAGCGGATCTGAAAGTCAGCAAAAGTACAGATGGGCTCAATTTAAGCTGGGATTCCGGTATCGTAGAAAATGGTGCTATTGATGATATCCTGATGGTACTGGTCAGTCACCCAACAAAAAAATGCGCAAGTACCTATCTGAATGCCGCGAAAAGGGCTGATGGAAGCTGTTTTCTCCCGCTTGACAAAGAATGGATGATGGGAGCGCAAATGGAAGTATATGTCTGCTTTAAATCTTCCAATGAGAAATTAATCTCTGACAGTGCTTATGCAGGGAATCTGAATGGTGCTCCGGATAGCCCGCTTGAAATAGCAGAAAAAGCAAAGTATTTTGCTATTAAAGCCCGTTTTGATCAGGTTGCTGTGGATTACGAGAAGAAAAGAATGGACTATGCGGAGGGAGTCATCGCCACCAAAGCGTTCCGGTACCTGGAAAGAGAATACCAGGTTCTAAAAGATAAACTCGTACACCTGCCGGGAAAACCGTCTTGAAATTTTGAGGACATTCTAAGTTAAAAGCTTTCCATGACGTGTTTTTTAGCAGGTTAATGGAAATGCTTTGTCAAAATATTTGTGCAGCGATAGGATAGTATTGACAGCCCTGTTTGTTTCAGTCCGATCAGGCGAAACGAATTTTTGAGGAGAACTGAATGAACCGGAGATTAACAGCTGGTTCTAACCTTAAAAAAAGGGCTTAAATTGTGTCGGAAATAAATAATCTCGCTTAAAATCAGTACAGTATAGGATTTATGGGATATTAATTTGCAGTATATGCATCCTAATCCTATATTTGCATCACTTTAAACGGAAACGCTTAGAGTAAAGCTAAAAAAGCTTTGATTCCGTAGCTCAGCTGGTAGAGCATTACACTTTTAATGTAGTGGTCCTGGGTTCGAATCCCAGCGGGATCACAGAAAGACTTAGAGAAATCTAAGTCTTTGTTGTTTTAATACAAAACCCCTGTTAATCTTAAAATTAACAGGGGTTTGTGTTTTGAAGGTTATCTTTTTAGAAAATTAACCAGTAATTGGTTTAATTCATCTTTATGAGTGATAAATAATCCATGTGACCCACCTTCCATTACATAATAATCGGCATTAGGGAGCAACATCGCAGTAATTGCACTGGTTGCTTCAATAGGCACGATCTTATCCTCATCACCATGAATGACCATCATTGGTATGGTAATGGTGCTCAGGTCTGTTCTAAAATCTGTCTCGGAGAAAGCTCTTACGCAATCTACAGTGGCTTTTGGGCTAGCTACGATAGCCAGCTGATGCATCCAGTTCTGAATTTCATGACTTACAGGCTTATTCAACACACCTTCACCAAAAAACTGCTTACCGAATCCCGTTAAGAATGCCGGACGATCTTGTTGGATATTGGCAATCATTTCTTCAAAAACTTCTTTCGGAATACCTTCTTCATGATCGTCTGTTTTCAACATTAGAGGCACAACAGAACTAATCAGTACTGCTTTCTCGACTTTAGAACTGCCATATTTACCTAAATAACGGACAACCTCTCCGCCGCCCATAGAAAAACCAACCAGCGTTACTTCGGATAAATCTAAGGCAAGAATCAATTCATTCAAATCGGAAGCAAGGGTGTCGTAATCATAGCCGCTCCAGGGCTTATCAGACTGACCAAAGCCTCGTCTGTCGTAAGCAATGCAACGGTAACCACTGTATACAATAGAGGCAACCTGATATTCCCACATTTCGTGCGATACCGGCCAGCCGTGAATTAAAATTACCGGTTTTCCTGAACCAAGATCTTCGTAAAATATATTAACAGATTTACTGTTTTCGGGATTTCTTTTGATATAGGGCATATTATAAATTTTAAAGGTTCAACGTTTGATAACATCATATATCGTGATTATGTTTAAGAAAAGCGACATTTTGAAGGAATAAACAATTATAATATCCTCATCTTTGCAGAAAAAAAGAACAATCAAATGAATAAAGCAATATTTCTGGATCGTGATGGCGTGTTAAATCATGAAATTTACGATTATATCTGTAGGGTAGAAGATTTTGAAGTCCTGGAATACCAGATTCCACCATTAAAAAAGCTGTATGACGAAGGTTATATGCTGATTATCATTACCAATCAAGGTGGAATTGCTTTGAAACGTTATACGGAAGAAACACTGGCTGAAATGCATCGCATCTTAGGAGAAAGATTTGAAGCACAAGGTGCAAAGATCACCCATGCTTACTATTGTCCGCATCACCCCACGGTATCTGAGCCTTGTAATTGTAGAAAACCTTTGTCGGGAATGGTGTTAGAGGCTATTGCTACGTACAATATTGATCCTTCATTGTCTGTGATGATTGGTGATAAACCAAGAGATGTAGAAGCTGCGAATGGAGCAGGAGTGAAGGGTATCCTGATCGAGCCTGACGAACAAATCACTTATGAAAGCATAAAAAAAGTCCTGTCGAATTAATCAACAGGACTTTTTAATATAATTATGATTCGCCTATTTACCTGCAGCTTTTGCATGATCAGCTAAGAACTGAGCAAGACCGCTGTCGGTTAATGGGTGTTTCATTAATGCAAGGATTGCAGAAAGTGGGCCAGTCATTACGTCAGCACCTAATTTAGCGCAGTTGATAATGTGCATTGGTCCTCTAACTGAAGCTGCAAGAATTTCAGTTTCGTATTGGTAGTTATCAAAAATCAATCTGATGTCTTCGATCAATTGAAAACCATCCGTAGAGATGTCGTCTAAACGACCTAAGAATGGAGATACATAAGATGCACCTGCTTTAGCAGCGATTAAAGCTTGTCCGGCAGAGAAGATCAATGTACAGTTAGTTCTGATTCCTTTAGATGAAAGGTATTTAATGGCTTTAACGCCATCTTTAATCATAGGGATTTTAACAACGATTTTCGGGTCTAGTTTAGCTAATGCTTCACCTTCTTTGATCATGCTCTCATAATCAGTCGAAATTACTTCAGCACTTACATTCGCATCAACGATGTCACAGATTGCTTTGTAGTGGTTAATTACATTTTGTTCGCCAGTGATACCTTCTTTAGCCATTAAGCTAGGGTTGGTAGTTACGCCGTCTAGAACACCAAGGTCATGAGCTTCTCTGATTTGATCAAGATTAGCTGTGTCTATGAAAAATTTCATAAGATATATAGTTTAAGAAAATATATGGTTTTATTTAACTCGTGTTGGTCGTTAGAAAGAAGAGGATGCATCAGAAGCATATCAATCTAATAAAAATAAAAATGGGCAAGCCCCTTACATCGCACCGCTACAACCTTCTACCCTTGCTTCGTTCCCGCTCTGGGGGAGTTCAAAAGGAGCTGATCGTGTAAGACTTGCCCGTCACAAAAGTAGGAAAAGATCTGAATCTACCAAAGTATAAAATGCTTTTATTTTACTTTTCTAGGGGGTTTTTAGTTAATTAACTGAAATTAAAGGGCTTGAAGGTGAAAATAATTTTAAACTTTTTTTTAAGGTTGGAAAGGGCTTGAAGCGGATAGTCGCTTCTTTTGATGCTAACTCCCTTATATATGGAAGTCTTCATTGCCAATATTGCATTTTACATCGATTGCAGGTATCAATATAGTAATATAAAGACTTTATATTTGAAATGTACTGCATTTTTCCTAAAAAAGATGCCGATATTATAATTACTTGATTTTTTTTCGTAACTTAGTGTTCGAATCACACTATACCAACCAACAATAAATTAAACTTATGGAACAAACACAAGATCAGCAAGGGTTATACGACCAGCGTTTTGAACATGACGCATGTGGCATTGGTTTCGTTGCTCATATCAAGGGGAGAAAATCGCAACAAATCATTTCCGACGCAATAACCATTCTTGAAAATCTTGATCACCGCGGAGCTTGCGGCGCTGAAATTAACACTGGAGATGGTGCAGGTATCATGATACAGATCCCTCACGAATTTCTATATGACGAATGTCTTAAAATAGGATTCAGCTTAAATGAATCCGGAGACTATGGGGTAGGGATGTTGTTTTTACCGAAAGATGTTAAGGCGAGAGAAGAGTGCAGAGAAATCATTTATCGTGCAGGAGAGAAGCTGGGACTAGAAGTTCTGGGCTTTAGAAAAGTATTAACCAATACAGCAGGTATTGGAGATATGGCGCTATCTGTAGAGCCGGAAATGGAACAGGTATTTATCGCACGCCCGTATGCAATCGCTGCTGGTGCCGATTTTGAACGCAAGCTTTACGTTTTCAAGAATTACCTGTCGAAGACAATTAATAATACAGTAAAAGGGATTAACGGGGAGTTTTATATCGCCTCTTTCTCTTCCAGAACTATAGTATATAAAGGACAGCTGACCTCATTGCAGGTAAGATCCTATTTTACTGAGCTCAGCGATAAGCGTGTTGTTTCCGCTTTTGGCCTAATCCATAGCCGCTTTGCAACCAATACTTTCCCTTCCTGGAAATTAGCGCAACCTTTTAGGTATATCGCCCATAATGGAGAGATTAATACCCTTCAGGGTAACCTGAACTGGTTTAGAGCAAGCGTGAAGTCTTTGGCTTCCTCGCACTTTACGCCTGAAGAATTGAATATTTTACTTCCTGTAATTGATGAATCCAATTCCGATTCAGGTTGTTTAGATAATATAGTAGAGCTTTTAGTTCATGCAGGTCGTTCTCTGCCACATGTTTTGATGATGTTAATTCCTGAGGCATGGGACGGTAACGATGATATGGACGAGCTTAAACAAGCGTTTTATAAGTTCCATGCTACTTTAATGGAGCCTTGGGATGGACCAGCGGCTGTTTCCTTTACAGATGGTAACCTGATTGGAGCAACGTTGGATAGAAACGGATTACGTCCGCAAAGATATGCCATTACGGAAGATGACCATGTGATTATGGCGTCAGAAGCTGGTGCATTGGCTTTAGATCAAAGCAAAATTATTGAAAAGGGTAGGTTGACCCCTGGAAAGATGTTTGTCGTAGATATGGAGCAAGGTCGGATCATTTCTGATACGGAAATTAAGCAATTGGTATGTAGCCGCAGGCCATATGCAGATTGGTTAAATCAATATCAGATTAGATTAGAAGAACTTTCTGATCCAAGAGTCGTGTTTAGCGGTCTTTCTCAGGAGTCTATTTTTAAATACCAACAGGTGTTTGGATATAGCCGTGAGGATATCGATTTAATCCTGAAACCAATGGCTAAGGATGCTAAAGAACCGATCGGATCTATGGGAACCGATATTCCTTTGGCCATTTTATCACAAAAACCACAACACCTTTCTTCTTATTTTAAACAGTTATTCGCCCAGGTAACCAATCCACCAATCGACCCGATCAGGGAAAAAGTGGTGATGAGTCTTGCGGGATTCATGGGAAACAACGGAAATATTCTGGAAGAAAATGCTTTACAGTGTCACTGTGTAGGTATCAAGCATCCGATATTAACGAATTTAGAGCTGGAAAAACTTAGAAGTATAGATACTGGTGTATTCCAATCTAAAACTTTACAAACTTATTTCAGAGCTACAGGTAAACCTGGCGCTATGGCAAAAGCATTAGACAGATTGTGTCGCTATGCAGTTGATGCTGTGGAAGACGGTTTCCAGGTGATTATCCTATCCGATCGCGCTTTAGACTCTGAACACGCCGCAATTCCTTCTTTATTGGCTGTTTCAACTGTTCACCACCATTTGATCCGCAAGGGGTATAGAGGTGATGTTGGATTAGTAGTAGAGGCTGGTGATGTTTGGGAAGTTCACCATTTTGCTTGTTTAATTGGTTTCGGCGCGACTGCAGTAAATCCTTACTTAGCGGAAGAAACGATTACTGGTTTTGAAACAGAATTGGAGGTTAAACCGGCGAAACTTATACAGAACTATATATATGCTGTAAATAACGGATTGTTGAAGATTTTCTCTAAAATGGGTATTTCTACATTACAATCTTATCATGGTGCGCAAATCTTTGAGATTCTTGGTTTGAACAAACAAGTGGTCGACAATTACTTTACCGGTGCGGTTTCAAGAATCGGTGGTTTAGGGTTGGATGAGATCGCCAGAGAAACGCTGATCAAACACAACAGGATTTTCGGTTCGGCTACACGTCCGGATATGATCTTGCCTACTGGTGGTAATTACAAATGGAAACGTAAAGGAGAGCAACATTTGTTCAATCCTCAAACGATTCACTTGTTGCAAAATGCGACCAGAAAGAATGATTACAACGTATACAAACAATATTCTAAGCTCGTAAATGAGCAAACCAATCAAGCGTTTACGATCCGTGGATTGTTTGAATTTAATTACAAACGTCCTTCAGTGCCTTTGTCGGAGGTAGAACCAATTGAAAAGATATTTAAACGTTTTGCAACAGGTGCAATGTCTTTCGGTTCCATTTCTCATGAAGCGCACTCTACTTTGGCTATTGCCATGAACCGTATCGGTGGAAAGAGTAATACCGGAGAAGGTGGTGAGGATGAATTGCGCTATGAGACTTTACCTAACGGTGATTCTATGCGCTCTGCGATCAAACAGATTGCCTCTGCACGTTTCGGCGTAACGAGTTATTATCTGAGCAACGCAGATGAGTTACAAATTAAAATGGCACAAGGTGCGAAACCTGGTGAAGGTGGACAATTACCTGGTGATAAAGTAGACGAATGGATTGCAAAAGTTCGTCATGCGACACCTGGCGTAGGTCTGATCTCACCGCCGCCACACCATGATATTTATTCTATTGAGGATTTAGCACAGCTGATCTTTGATTTGAAAAATGCTAACCGTGAGGCTAGAATCAATGTGAAACTAGTTTCTAAAGCAGGTGTAGGTACGATTGCTGCCGGTGTAGCGAAAGCTCACGCAGATGTGATCCTGGTTTCAGGATTTGACGGTGGTACCGGTGCTTCTCCATTAACTTCTATCCAACATGCTGGATTACCATGGGAACTTGGTTTAGCGGAAGCGCACCAGACTTTGGTTAAAAACCGCTTACGTAGCAGGGTAGTATTACAAACGGATGGCCAATTGAAAACGGGTAGAGACATCGCTATTGCAGCCCTTTTAGGTGCTGAAGAATGGGGTGTAGCAACTGCAGCTCTGGTAACCGCTGGCTGTATTATGATGAGAAAATGTCATTTGAATACTTGTCCGGTTGGTGTGGCTACTCAGGATCCTAACCTGAGAAAGTTGTTTACCGGTGAGGCAGATCACGTTGTGAACTTATTCAGATTCTTAGCGGAAGAGTTGAGAGAGACGATGGCAGAACTTGGTTTCAGAACAGTGGAAGAGATGGTTGGTCAGGCAGATGCTTTAAGCGTACGTGCAATTGATCCGGGCGACTGGAAATTAAAAGATCTGGATCTTTCTGCGATCTTATATAAAGCACCAGACAATGGGTTGAGCTTATTCCAGACAGAAACACAAGATCATGGCCTGACGGATATTTTAGATCATCAACTGATCAAAGCTGCTGCTCCTGCATTGTTAAATAAAGAGCCGATTTACAGAGAATTTGAAGTAAAGAACACGAATCGTGCTATAGGTACGATGCTTTCAAACGAGGTTTCAAAAATCTACAAATCACAAGGTTTACCGGCAGATACGATCAACTTTAAATTCAAAGGTTCAGCGGGACAAAGTTTTGGTGCTTTTGCAGCAAAAGGAATCTCCTTGCAATTAGAAGGTGAAGCAAATGATTATGTAGGTAAAGGTCTTTCTGGCGCTAGATTATCGATCTATCCTTTTAGTACGATCAGCTATGTGCCTGAGCAAAATATCATCATCGGTAACGTAGCCTTATATGGTGCAACTTCGGGTGAATTGTATGTGAGAGGTCAGGCCGGTGAAAGGTTTGCGGTAAGAAATTCTGGTGCTACAGCTGTAGTAGAAGGCTTAGGTGATCATGGTTGTGAATATATGACCGGCGGTGAAGTGTTGGTGATCGGTGATACGGGTAGCAATTTCGCTGCTGGTATGAGCGGTGGTGTAGCCTGGATCTATGATATGAAACAAGAATTTACCAATAAATGTAATAAGGAAATGGTAGACCTTGATCCACTGGATGAACAGGATGAATTACGCATCAATGTGTTATTGAAAAAACACATCCAACTTACAGATAGTAGTTTAGCTAAGTTTATCTTAAGTGACTGGGCAACTCAATCTGCACATTTCATCAAGGTATTCCCTAAAGAATACAAAGCAGTAATGATGAAAAGAGCTACCGTAAGTGTTTAAGTATAGTCCAGCACAAAACAAGAGCCACCACCGTAAATTGAAACACAAAATGACGAGAACCACTAAACTAAATATAGCTTAACTATGGGAAAAGTAACCGGATTTTTAGAGTATGAGAGAACTGCTCCTATAAAAGAAGATGCTAAAGAACGTTTAAAGCATTATAATGAATTTGTAGAGAATTTTGAACTAGAGCAGGTAAACCGTGAAGCCGCAAGGTGTATGGATTGCGGCGTTCCATTCTGTCAGTCGGGTTGCCCGCTGGGAAATGTGATTCCGGAATTCAATGACGCGGTATATAAAGGAGACTGGCAGTTGGCGTCAACTATATTGTTGAGCACCAATAACTTTCCTGAGTTCACCGGAAGAATTTGTCCTGCACCATGCGAGTCAGCATGTGTGCTGGGGATTAACAAATCACCGGTATCTATTGAAGAAATTGAAAAACATATTATTGAGATTGCCTTCAATAAAGGGTATATCAAAGCGGAAGAGCCGTTGATCCGTACAGGTAAGAAAGTTGCCGTTATTGGTTCAGGTCCTGCCGGACTTGCAGCAGCAGCGCAATTAAACAGAGCTGGACATGAGGTCGTGGTATACGAACGCGATGATGCACCAGGTGGTTTGTTGAATTATGGTATTCCTGATTTTAAACTTCAGAAGGATATTGTAACCAGACGTATCAACCTGATGGAAAAAGAGGGTATTGTTTTCAAATGTAATTCCAATGTTGGCGTAAATGTAGAGTTGAACACTTTACTGAGAGAGTTCCAGAGTATCGTTTTGGCGGGTGGTTCTACCATCCCAAGAGATTTGAACATCACTGGCCGCGAGGCAAAAGGGGTTCATTATGCAATGGATTTCCTAAAACAACAGAACAAGCGTGTTAAAAATATTAGCTTCGAAGAAGAGGCAATCCTGGCTACCGGTAAGGATGTGATCGTGATTGGTGGTGGTGATACAGGTTCCGATTGTATCGGAACATCTAACCGTCAGGGCGCCAAATCTGTAATGCAGTTCGAGATTATGCCAATGCCTTCGTCGCAACGTACTTCTAATATGCCATGGCCAACATTCCCAATGTTGCTTAAAGTGACTTCTTCGCATGAAGAAGGTTGCGAAAGAGCATGGGGTGTAAACACCAAGGAGTTTATCAAAGATGAAAATGGCAACCTTAAAGCTTTAAAGGTGGTAGACGTAGAATGGGAAATTGATCCTACAGGCAGACCTTTGAACTTCAAAGAGAAACCAGGTACGGAAAGAGATTTACCTTGTCAGCTGGTTTTATTGGCGATGGGTTTCTTACATCCTCAGAAAGAAGGCTTAATTGAAAAATTAGGGGTAGAGCTGGACAACAGAGGTAACGTAAAAGCTGAAGAAGGTAAGTATCAAACCAATATCGCAAAGATCTTTGCAGCAGGAGATATGCGTCGTGGACAATCGTTGGTTGTCTGGGCTATTTCTGAAGGTAGAGAAGCTGCCCGTAAGGTAGATGAATACCTGATGGGTCACAGCAGACTCGCTTCAAAAGACGGTATTCCTTACGCATAATTAATAAAGAATAAATTTGTAGAAATTATTCCACCATCTAACTAAAAGCAGCTATCACCTATGTGTTGATAGCTGCTTTTTTTATGAATTATTTTCCTGTACTGAAATAGTTCATCGCCAATTCCTTTAGGAATTTCAAAATAAGAACCAATCAACAGAACTTTTGCACTGTGATCCTTTATGGTCTTTTCCTGCCTCTGCGGACCAGGTAAAACTGGTCTTATTCCGCTCAATATCAACTTCATACTGCTTTTTTTTGACGAAAAAATGCCCAATTTACATGTTTAATCCACATTTGTGAAACTTGTAATAAAAAAGAGACAGTTTGATTCAAATAATTGGTTTGTTGCTTAAATTTAAGTAACAAACTAATTCTAATAGGACTATGAAAAAATCACTACTCTTTTTAATGCTTCTATTGCTATTTAGCATAGCCGCATGGGCACAAACTCGTACGATTACGGGAACTGTGATAGCTGCAAGTGACCAAAAACCCCTCCCTGGAGTATCCATAAGGGTGGTTGGACAGAAAACAGCTACCTTAACAAATTCAGCTGGCAGGTATAGTATTCAAGTTGCAGGTACAAACCTGAGTCTGGAGTTTTCTTACCTGGGTTTTAAAACCCAAACGAAAACAATTGGAAGTAATAATCAGATAGATGTTTCTTTATCTGATGAAGAAACCAGTTTAAATGAAATTGTAGTTACCGCGCTCGGCATAAAGCGGGATAAACGTACTTTAACTTATTCCACGCAGGAAGTAGGTGGTAATGCTTTAGTCGCTGCAAAGGAAAATAATCTGGTGAATGCCTTAGCGGGTAAGGTGGCAGGGGTTCAGATTACGAATTCCAGTGGTGCCGCCGGTAGTTCTTCGAAAATTGTGATTCGGGGAAATACCTCTTTAACCGGGGAAAACGGTGCTTTATTTGTTGTGGATGGCGTACCTATTAATAACTCGGAAGCAGGAAATCCTGATGGCGCCTTAAGTGCAGGAGGTACAGCCAATAGAGCTATTGACATTGATCCAAATATTATAGAAAGTGTGACTATACTAAAAGGTGCCGCTGCAAGTGCGCTGTATGGCTCTGCTGCTGCAAGGGGTGTTGTTATTATTACCACAAAAACAGGTAAGGGGAGACCTTCAGTTTCTGTCTCTACAGGAATTACGGTAGACCACCCAATATTTCCCGAGTTTCAGGATAAGTATGCTCAAGGTAACAATGGGGTATATGTAGACGGAAATAACGGAGAATTAGGCTCAGGTTCCTGGGGGCCACTTATTGATGGCTTAATGGTGAATGGTGCTCCTGTGCAAAAACACGATCCCCGAAAGGAATTTTTCAGAACGGGAATCACAAGCGACAATACGGTTGCTGTGAGTGGTGCGAGCGATAAATCAACCTATCTGGTTTCATATTCCTACTTAAAAACCAAGGGAACAATGCCGGGTACAGATTTCGGTCGTCATTCGTTCTTTACTAAGTTTTCGAATAATATTACTGATAAGATCAATGTTATTGGGCAGCTGAATTATATCAATACTTCTAATGATCGTTTACCTGAGGGAAATAGTCTTGCAAGCCCATTCTGGACGGTTTACTCTGCACCAATATCCTGGGATCCATTGCCTACTACTTATCCGGATGGAACACAAAGGGTCTATCGTGCCGCAAGGAATAATCCTTATTGGTTAGTGGACAATGTCCAGTTCAGTTCCCTGGTAAACAGATTTTTACCGGTTTTTACTGTTACTTATAATCCCACTCCATGGCTAACTATCACAGAGCGTTTGGGTGCAGATATCTTTAATGATGATACTCATTACCATGAAGCTCCCGGAATTGTGGGTGGTGAATCTGATAATGGTAAAATGTACAACAGAGAGATTAATTTCAGACAATATAACCATGATCTGATCATCGAAGCGAAGAAGAACTTCGGAGAGGATTTCTTTGGAAGCATTTTGATCGGTAATAATATTCTGGCTTCTGATCAAAAAACAGTTTTTGACAAGGGTATAGGTTTATCCGCAAAAGATTTCTATAATATTGCTAATGCATCCACTCAAATCTCCACAATTACAGAAAGTAATTATAGAAAAGTAGGCGTTTATGCGCAAATGACAGGAGAATACAAGAGAATGCTATCCTTGTCTTTAACGGGAAGGTATGATGGAACTTCTGTCCTGAGCAGCAATAAACAATTTTATCCATATGGTTCAGCATCTGCTGCTTTTATCTTTACCGAAGCACTGGGAATGAACAAAAACCCCATTATGAATTTCGGTAAATTCCGTATTTCTTATTCTTATGTTGGAAATGATAACGTTGCACCCTACAGTATTGGAACCCCATATGTAAAACCTGTTATTGGAAATATAGAGTTCCCTTATGACAATCTGAATGGATTCTTATTAACCAATACTTACGGCGATAAGAACCTGAAGAATGAAGGTTTAAAGGAATTTGAAACTGGTTTGGAATTCAAATTTCTCCAAAGCAGGTTGAATTTTGAAGCTACTTATTTTAATAAAGTAAGTCAGGATCTAATCAGTACAACACCAATTACCCCTTCAAGTGGTTTTAATGCAGCTGTTATCAATGCGGCAAGTATGTATAACCGTGGTCTTGAACTGGTATTAGGCGGTACTCCTGTCAAAACAAAGGACATCACCTGGGATATTAGCCTGAATTTCACGAAGATTAAGAATAAAGTAACTGATATCGGACAAGGTCTTGATAATATTCAGTTTGCAGGCTTTGTAAGCCCGGGTGTATTTGCCTATAAAGATCAACCTTATGCCGTTATTTTTGGTTCCAGGTACCTTCGGAATGATGCAGGAAGTCTAGTCATTGATGATGAAGGTTATCCTATAATTGATGAAACACTTGGAGCCATTGGAAATACAGTGCCAAAATGGAATGCTGGTTTAACCACCACCTTCACCTATAAAGGTATTAGCCTATCAGCTGTACTTGACATGAAAAAGGGTGGGGATGTGTACAATCTTGATAATTTTTACCTTAACTTTTATGGGGTTACTAAAATTACCGAAGACAGAACTGCAACTAAAGTTATTGAAGGGGTGACTGAAGATGGTTCACCAAACACAAAACAAATTACATTAGATCAAAAGTACTATCAGGAAAATTTTTCAGCAGTGGATGAAAATGGAGTAGAGGATGGGACTTATGTTAAATTAAGACAAGTAACCCTGGCTTATACTTTTCCAGCGGACGTATTAAAGAAGATGCCATTTAAAGGGCTTAGCGTATCTGCTACAGGCCGGAATTTATGGTTCTATACCCCACATTATACAGGTTCAGATCCTGAAGTGAGTTTGTATGGAACAGGAAATGGAGGTGGCTTTACCAACTTTGTAACGCCATCTAATAAAAGCTTCAATTTTGCTGTAAAAGTCACTTTTTAAACAGATCAATCATGAAAAAGATATATTATTTATTCGTAGCATTTTTAATGCTGATTTCTGCATCTGGATGTAAGAAATATTTGGATATCAATAAAGATCCGAACAATCCTTTAGATGTTCAGGAGGCGCTGATTTTAACACCTGTTGAGCTCTATACTACGACCAATATTCTAGGAGGTTTTCCTGGCTCTGTTGCTGCTTACTGGACGCAACAACTGGCTATAAATCAGCCTGCACCGGAAATTGACAGCTACAGAATTACCCCTAGCGACGTGAACAATACCTGGAGTTTTGACCTTTACCCTGCCGTTTTTAACAACCTGAAAATCATGATTGGTAAAGCCGAAACAGGGGGGAACAATAGTTATGCTGCCATAGGAAAAATATTGCTGGCCTACAACCTGGCAATTTGTACGGATCTATTCGGAGATATTCCATACTCGGAAGCCTTTCGCGCACTAGATGGATTAAAGCCAAAATATGATAGTCAGGAAGATATTTACAAGGTTATTCAACAAAACCTGGACGAAGCTATTGCCATCCTGAATACTACACCAACCGGGATTACCGCAAAAGCAGATGACCTGATTTATGGTGGTGATTTCCCTTCCTGGAAGAAGTTTGCTTACACGCTAAAAGCCAGATATTACCTGCGGTTAAGTAAGGCAGCAGGGTATTCTGCTTCAACACAGGCTGACCTTGCGCTCGCTGCTTTGCAAAATGGTTTTTCAAACAATAGCGAAAATGCTAAAGTAACGTATAAAGGTGGCGATAAATCACAAAATCCATGGTACCGTGGAACGCTACCAGGTGCAGGTGGTGTGGTGTTAAACAAAACTTTTGTCGACTTATTAACTGCAAATAGCGATCCCAGGCTGCCTATCCTTGGTCTTCCGGGTACTGGTGGAGTCTTTTTGGGTAGAGAAAGTGGTACGGATCCCGATCCGAATCCAAAAATATATGCAACTGTAGGACCCAAAGTTGGTGGTTATTTACTCCTGGATCAGGTAGGGCCCTCAGCACCTGTTTATCTGGCAACCTATGCTGAGGCTTTGTTTGTTAAAGCTGAAGCTACATTAATAAAATCCGGTGCAGCCATTGCCCAGCCTATATTTGAAGAAGCCATCAGGCAAAATATGCTTTCTTTAGGGGTCAGTACAAATGATATAAACACTTATATCACTGCACACGGGACACTGGATCCAACTACTCCGCTTAAGAGCTTAATTGGTGAAAAGTATGTGGCTAATTTCTTATCACTGGAAGCTTATAATGACTGGCGTAGAACCGGATATCCAACGCTAAATGTCGTTGTTAATGCATTCCGACCTTATATACCTCAGCGTTTTCCTTATCCTTCTCAGGAGATTACGTCAAACCCTCAGCCTCAACAGGGAATATTGACTTCGGTGCCGGTATGGTGGGCAAAATAACCCATTTACAAACAAGACCGATTTTAAAACAAAATAGCTGTTTACCTAAAGGTAAGCAGCTATTTTGTTATTTGTCGTTAGGATTCTTTTTATTTGCAAGCAGCATATTGATCGTTTTCTCTATTCTGCCAATTCTGGTTTTATCTTGTTTCGCTGTCAATATCCACAATACATATTCTTTTTTATGAGAGTAGGCCAGCGACAGGAAATATTCCAGCGCCCGAGGATATTTTTTTAATGCGAATTCCAGATCCTCAGGCATTTTCACCTGTTTATTCAGTACATCAATGTAGTTCGAGAAATCATTCTTTTGAATGTTCTCATTCCTGACTGCCGATGCTTTCACCAATGCAATTGGTTTAAGACGGATACCCGTCCAAATCTCAGAAATTGATGCAGAGGCGCAGGGTGTCAATTGATAAGTTTTCAACTCGTTCCATGGCCCCATCATGTTTAAATCAGTGGGTATTCCTGAGTTTTTTTTAGGGTAAGCAATCCAGAATAAGGTATTTGGTTGCAGCTTTTTATGTAATCCATCCAGATGCTCCTCCAGTTCATAACCATTGGCCACAAATAATATGACCGCATCAAACTCTTTTTCAGGATTAAAGCTGAGCTGTATTGCATCAAAATCACCCAATATTTCCACTAAGTTCTCCGGAGCATTCTCAATGAGAACTTTGTACCCGGGTTTTACATGTAGTTTTTTGAGTAATTTGTTTTCCATAAATCAGCATGCGTTAAAACGTTATTTATAATCTTAGTTTGGCAAAGAAATCCCACAATACAATCCCTGCAGAGATCACAATATTGAAAGAGTGTTTAGTTCCAAATTGCGGAATTTCTATGCATTCATCAATTTGTGTCATTACCTCATCGCTCACGCCGTTCACTTCGTTTCCAAAGATTAAGGCGTATTTTTTCTGTGTATCTGGCTGAAATGTGTTCAACATGGTGCTTCCCGAAGCCTGTTCAATGGCTATGATTTCATATCCATCCTTACGTAAACTGGCCACAGCATCCAATGTGGTTTCAAAATGTTCCCAGGCTACCGACTGGGTGGCACCTAATGCTGTTTTTTCTATTTCACGGTGTGGGGGTTGAGCTGTAATGCCGCAGAGATATAATTTCTCTATTGCAAAACCATCAGCTGTTCTAAATACAGAGCCAATATTGTGCATACTACGCACATTATCCAACACTACAATAACCGGTAATTTTTCCTGTTCTTTAAACTCTTCTACACCTACGCGGTTTAGCTCGTCTGTTTTTAATTTCTTCATTAAGGACTATTATTCTAGGCGGCAAAAATAAGATTAAATTGCAGAAGCACCATTGCCAATCTCACTGATATAGATCGAAGCTGGATATCCGATGCGTTCTACGTAGAAATCAGTCAATTGTTTAGCGAAATCGTCTTCCTGACCTTTTTTAAGCAGGGCGATAGCACACCCGCCAAAACCCGCACCGGTCATTCTTGCACCAATTACGTGCTCGTAATCACTACAAAACTCAACAACAGCATCTAGTTCTTTACCGGTAACCTCATATAGATCTTTTAAGGATTGATGCGAAGCATACATTAAGCGACCAAATTCTTGCAGATCGCCTTCATTTAATGCCTTCCCGGCAAGATTCACGCGGTCGTTTTCTCTGATCACATGAGTAGCTCTTTTTAATACCGTTTCATCTGTGATCAATTGACTATGTAAAGCAAACTTCTCTGCATTTAATTCACATAGATTATTCAATTTAACTTCCTTGTTTAGATCTGCTAAAGCGGTTTGACATTCAGCAACTCTTTCATTGTATTTTGATTCCGCAAGCTTTCTTGGTTTATTCGTATTGATGATGGCTAATCGGTAATCTCCAAGGTTACAGGCTACTGATTTGTATTTTAAAGTATCACAATTCAGCACTAAAGCTTTGTGTTCTTCTCCAAATGCAACGGCAAACTGGTCCATTATGCCGCAATTCACACCTATAAATTCGTTTTCAACCTTCTGTGCCAGCAATGGAATCTCAATTTTCTCATAACCTAAACCAAAGAAATCATTCAATGCATAAGCCATCGCCACTTCTATAGAAGCGGAAGAAGAAAGTCCGGATCCGATAGGAATATTACCGTAAAACAACAAGTCCAGCCCGGTAGGGATTTTATGTTTTTTAAGAATTTCGTGGAATACACCTAATGGGTAATTGTACCATTCAGAGCCGGTTTTAGTATAAGTATCCTGTAAGGGAATCTCCAGTTCCTCAGGGAAGTTCAAACTTTTAAAGCGAATTACCTGGTCATTATTAGGGGCAATACTTAACCAGGTACCTAGTGTTATCGCGCAGGGCATCACTAATCCACCGTTATAATCAATATGCTCGCCAATCAGATTAACGCGTCCAGGGGTAAAGTAGTTCGCCTTTGGTTCTTGTCCATATAGCGCTGAGAATTTTTCGGTCAATTCCGCTTTCATTGTAATTTTTTAAATTAATGTTTTTGTTTTAAGTAAAGTATTGATAGTATTGTTATAAATAACAACCGCCCTAATATACAATTTATGGAAACAAAGCTAATCAAGACCGGGAAATTTATTGACGATAAAGAAGTCTTCGGAATTGAGTTAACAAATACGCATGGTACTTATGTAAAAATATACAACTATGGTGCAATCATCAATAAGTTCATAGTGACCAATAAGCATGGTGAAAAGCAGGATATCGTTCTTGGTTTTGATGATTTTGAGGGATATATTAATGCAGATTACCTGGCTGATTATCCTTACCTGGGGGCGGTAATCGGGCGCTATGCCAACCGTATTAAAAACGGAAGATTTTCCATTGACGGAAAAGTTCATCAGTTGTCGCAAGCTAAAGGCGGAGATTGCCTTCATGGTGGAGATATCGGCTTCGACAGAAAAGTATGGACAATTTTACCAACCATTGATCCAAGCCTGACTTTACAATATATCAGTCCTGCGGGAGAAGAGAATTTCCCTGGTAACCTGACCGTTCAGCTGACCTTTAAGTTAACAGATGATAATGAATTGAGATTGGATTATAAAGCGACAACAGATGAAGCAACTGCCATCAACCTGACCCATCATAGTTATTTCAATTTATCTCCGGATCTGGGTGTAATTGATCAGCACTTCCATAGAATGCCTGCAAGCAATTACCTGGAACAGGATGATAACTATGTTGTAACCGGAAAGTTAATCCCTGTAGAGGGCACAAATCACGACTTCCTTGGCGGAAAAACCTTTGCTCATGACTGGAATCCGGAAGAAGGTTACGATCAAACGTATGTTTTAGATAAACCTTATGGTGAGTTTACTTTAGCTTCCGAGACTTCTGAAGAGAAAAGCGGACTAAAACTATCGGTCTATACCACTGAGCCTGTTGCGCATCTTTACACCGCTAAATACTTATCGGTAAAAGAAGGAAAAGGAGGTGCAACATACCATCCTTATGAAGCCTTCTGCGTGGAAACACAGCACCATCCAAATGGGATCAATATCCCTTCTTTTCCGGGTACGATTTTGAGACCCGGAGAGACTTACACACAAACTACAGTTTATAAAATAGAACATAATTAATATGAAAGTCGACATCTGGTCGGACGTAAGATGTCCGTTTTGCTATATAGGAAAGAGAAAGTTTGAAACTGCGCTCGCAGATTTTGAACACAAGGGAGAAATAGAAGTGGAATGGCATAGCTTCGAGCTGGATCCGAATGCGGCAACAGTACTCGATAAAACTTCTGAAGAATATTTGGCAGAACGTTATGGGAAGTCAAAAGAATGGGCAGCAGAAACCCATAAAAATGTTGCCGATGCCGCTGCCGCAGTTGGACTTACCTTTAATTTTGACCAGGCAATTGTGGCCAATTCTTTTGATGCTCACCGGTTAATTCAGCTGGCAAAAACAAAAGGCCTTGGCGATGAAATAGAAGAGGCTATGTTTAAAGCTCATTTTACTGATGGAAAAAATATCGATGATCATGAATCATTGCAGCAAATCGGGGTTTCTATTGGCTTAGATGCCTTAGAGATCAAGGAAATGTTAAATAGTGATCGTTTTACTGATGAAGTAAGATATGATGAGAAAACTGCGGAAACAATAGGTGTTCGCGGGGTTCCATTTTTCGTATTCAATGATAAACTGGCCGTTTCAGGTGCACAACCACCGGAAACATTTCTAGGTGCTTTAAATCAAGCCTGGGAATCACGCTAACCCTGGTCTGCTGATTCATTCAGAAGGAGAGGTACTGGTGTTAAAAAACAAAAGCCTTGCAGAATCAATCCTGCAAGGCTTTTGTTTTTCCTAAAAGTTGAGCGATTCACAGGTACTTATCAGACATTTTGCAATACCTGCTGCTCTAACACTTGTTGCTCCAGTAATGGTAGGGTTAAATGCACAAAGAAAGCATCTTTAGTTTCCCCGTCCTCATAATTCAGTTTTATTGCATCCCCGTAAAGTTGACTGTAATTACTTTGGTATTCTTCCAGGTCTGCTAAAAGTTGAGCTGTTACACCAGCACCGTAGTCCATTTCCAGATGGAGTTCATCCGATTCAATCAATACTATAATGTCCAGTGAAACGGCTTGATGGTGTCTTATTTTACAAAAAGGTTCCAAAAGGTTAACTATAGAAAGAGGCGCAATATATTTATTATTGTTTTCTCCCTGAATTGCTAGTTTAATATGGAGCTGATGATGTAAATGATCCAAACTAATGAAGTGGACAAAAGATTGAAAAGCAGAAAGTTCTTCCTTGAGTGGGCTGTATAATTGTCTGCCTCTATACAGCCGGTACCTCAACAAATCTGAAAAGGTAAGAATGGCTTCAGGTGTCGTTTCTTCCGGTATTTTAGCCGATTCTTTTAACTGATGTAAACTCCTCATTAAGAAGTCAGGATTGATGTTGTTTTTTAACAGGTCAAGTTTTACCTGCTCAATTTCCTTTTTTTCCTTTTCCAATTCTAAAAGTGTACTGTTTTCTTCATTCTTCTCCATAAAGAAGAGCATGATAGAGAAGAACAGGAAGTTTAAAAGATAACTGGTTAACTTAGTCGAATATATGTGAGCGAAGCTAAGGTCTTTATCTATTTCTATAGGGTCAGTCAGATGAATGAAGGCCTTACCAAAAAGGACATCAATAGCCGATATTCCCAGATAACCGATAATGACCAGAAGCCAGAATTGCAGATTTTTATTCCTTTTAAAAAAATACGGGATAAAGTATAAGCAATAGAGATAGAAAAAGGTGGCGATCAATAAATTCGTTAGAAAAAAATGATGGTAAATTAATGAAAATGTAATCGGTCCCTTTGCCTGCATAATCGTAGCACCAACCAATACCCAGACCCAATAAACCAGATGAGCAACCCATCGGTATTTATTAAAATAAACCCAGCGATTGCGCTCGTTAATTTCTTGTTGTACAAAACTGCTCATGTTTAAAAATTAAGGATTAGGTAGATTTCAAAGTGATCAGGAGCATTGTGTATCGTTAATTTATGACGTTTTGGATAGAGAATTTCCAACCGTCTTTTTACGTTCTTTAAGCCTATACCGCCCTGGTATTCAGAAAACACCTGATGCGTAGCACCTTCCGGCTTACTGTTTTTTAGTTTAAAATGAAGCTCTTTTTTTAAAACCTCAATATCCATATTGATCCAGGATTTACCAAAGCTGGTTTTAGTGCCATGCTTAAAAGCATTTTCCAGGAAATTAATCAGTAATAGGGGTGCGATCTTATGACCTGAAGTCATTCCTTTTATGGTGGTCGTAATGGTACATTGCTCTTCATTATGCCTTAATTTTTCCAGCGCAATGTAACTGTTGGTGAACGTGAATTCATCATCCAGCTCCACCAGATCCTCCTTACATTCGTACAACATATAATGAAGTAAAGATTCTAATTTTTCAATAATAACAGGGGTTCTTTCAGATTTTTTTAAACTGAGTGCATAAATATTATTGAGCGTATTGAAAAGGAAATGGGGGTTAACCTGCGACTTTAAAAAACGGCTTTCCAACTCGATCTTCTCAGATTTAAATCCTTCAAGACGCTGGATTTCTTTTTGCCTGTCGTAAATGTCAATGAAATAATAAAAAGCAATGAATATTGAGGAGATGAAAAGATACAGTAGGAGGCGGTTGCCGAACATCCTGTCCCAGTTAAATTCTGGTCTGCTACTCATAATAGGAATCGTGCTGATCACTAGCTTCGTGATCGCTGCATTGATCAAAAAACAGCATAGTAACATCGCTGGAAAACTCAGCCAGAAGATGATCTTCTTGTTTTTATGTAAAGGAATCACAACAAAAAGAAAAGTATAAGATTGCAAAAAAATCACCAGGCAAAATGTGCTGATAGACAGGATTGGAAATGGTTTTGGGAATTTTGGATTATTAAAAAGTCCGTTACTACTTGTGATCAGATAGATAAAGGTTACAAAAAGTGTCCAAAACAGAAGGTGGATCAGCCATCGGTAATTAGCAAAAGTTTGAGAGAAATGTTGCTTTAAAGCGGGAGTCATCAATTAAATGGTTAGGTTCGGCCGGGTAAAGTTATAATAAATTTGCTGCCTTCATTCTCCTTACTTTCCACAACTATACTTCCTTCATGTTTTTCAATGAAATCTTTACATAACACTAGTCCCAAACCAGTTCCGGTTTCATTATTGGTCCCTCTACCCGGCATTTTCTTTTCAATACGGAACAGATTGCTGAGCGTTTTACTGCTCATACCAACACCATAATCAATCACTGAAATCCTTACGGCTGTATCCAATATTTCCGCATTTATCTCCACACTTCCAAAATTAGGGGTGAACTTAATCGCATTTGACAATAGATTTCTAAAAACCGTGTGGATCATATCAACATCAGCCGAGATCATGATTTTACCGGGTACATTGTTAATAATTTCAATATTCTTTTGGGCAGCAACGATCTTTAAAACGTCTATGCTGGACTTCAATGTTTCCAGAACATCCAGCGTACAGGGTTTAAAATTTAGGATTCCTGCTTGATTTGTAGACCATAACAACACGTTCTCTAACAGCTTAGCACTATTACTCAGACTATTTTGTAAGAGATTGTAGGTTTTCTTACGCTCTTCAGTATCTTCTTCAAATGCACCTTCTTCCAGAAATGTGGTTAAGGCAAGGGCTGAATTAAGGGGGCCACGGAGATCATGTGCTAATATGGAGAAAAACTGATCTTTGCTGGAATTTGTATCTTCGAGCTCCTCATTCGCAATCGTCAGTTTCTCATATTGATATTCTAATATTTGCTTTTGTGATTGTATCAGCCGATCCTGTTTAAAACGGGTCATATTATTGTTCCACAGGACCCAGGAGATTACAAAGGAGACGGCAATTACACAAAGTCCGTCTATCGCATTGAACAAAATGGTGTTTTGATCCGGCTGAGTTAAGGTTACCCCATAACAGAAAAAACAATAAATCAGTATAAAGTAAATGGCAGCATATAATGGTCGGATTAAAATGGTAGCCGCATTGAGTACACAAGCCAACATAAAAGTAATGATGGCATTGTCTAAAGACTGTCCAAAGATAGCACACAATGCGCCACAGATCGCAAAAACAAAGAAAACCAGATGAGGCAATAGTTTACTCATCAAGGAATATTCCCTCCTGGTGAATTTCAAAAAGAGTCCGGTTAAGCTTAAAAATAGACATACCGGCCCCATGAGCATGTTTAAAAAGAAAAGATCGTTTAACCAGGTCGTCTCCTCCGGACCGACTTTAAAGTTTCCAAACCTAAAATACAGGTGAATAATTAATGTAATTGGAACAAATAAACCGGTTATAGTAATACACCTGACAAGGTTAGTAGAACTAACTTCATCCTCCATGATCATTTTGTCCAGAGCAGGTCTTTTAAAGTACCTCAGAAATAGATAGAGAGCATTTGCCATTTTGATAATAGAACAAATCTATTCTTTTATTTTGCAAATAGCTAATCTTTTGAAAATGAAGTACTCATGGGTTTTTTATTCCAGATTATGCTATACATAATCTGGTTTCAAAATAAAATAAATTGCGTTTAATTATAAAGGTTAAAAGCAATTTATTTTTAAATATCTGTTTTAAACGACTTTATCGATAGCCATCCATATAATTCTCAAACTTGAAAGTATGACAATTACCGCCACCCCAATAAACATCTTTTTAATGGGAAGCTTTCCTACCAATCGTGCTGCAATTGGTGCCGCTACTACACCACCAATCAATAATCCAATAATAGATTGCCAATGACTAACACCAAGGATGAAGAAAAAGGTTACCGCACTGGCCATGGTTACAAAGAATTCAGTTAAGCTGACAGACCCAATCACATACTTCGGCGTACGTCCCTTTGAAATCAGGGTAGAGGTTACTAAAGGCCCCCAGCCACCACCACCAAAAGAATCCAGAAATCCCCCTGCACCTGCAAGCCAACCTGCACGTTTTACTTTCTGAGGTTTGGGTTTTTCCTTAAATGCGTTGGTTAATATCTTTATTCCCAATGCTAAAGTATAAACAGAAATGACTGGTCGGATGTATCCTGAAAAAGCTTCTCCTGCATAGCCCAATAAAATCGCCCCTGCAATCGCGCCTAATACGCCGGGGATGAGCAGGGTTTTAAAAAGCTTTTTATTGACATTCCCAAACCGGTAGTGACTAAAACCAGAAGCACCACTTGAAAACATTTCCGCAGTATGAATACTACCGGAAATCACAGCGGGGTTCATACCCCCGGATAATAATAAAGTGGTAGAAACGACACCATAGCCCATTCCTAAAGCCCCATCTACCATTTGTGCCAAAAAGCCAACTGCTAACATCCATAGGAATTTCTCATCCATTTGGAAGTAAACCTCTTTTCCAAAAGCGATCACTGATTCATAACTTAGGTAGGATGCGATGGCATAGCCAATAAACAGGGCAGCTAAAATTAATAGACATAAATACGCAATGCGCTTCCATTTCTTTTCTTGCGAAGTACCCTGCTTTAGGGATAAGGTAATTTCTTTATCTTGTAAACTCATTAGTATCCTGCGTTGGAATTTGTTATTTGTTTAAATTTATCATTGTTATAGCTTCTATTAATTAACAAAGTCTATCGATTTAGTAGACAATAGTAGGATAACTTTTTGACTCTACAAAATTATTTCTATAAGATCCTGATGTTTTTAGTTTGGCGGAGTGTGAATCTCTGTAAAAACAGATGGTTTAAATACCAGGTCTAAAGGTGGATTGGGTTTCCAAAAAAGACCTTAACTACTACAAATCCCTGAAAAAGGGAAGAGATTCCGCGTGAATCGGATTAAAAAAAGATACTGCTGTAGTTCTATTTTTGTGATGCTTTTCTTTATGATCAGAAAAAGTTCTAAAAAATAAAGGGTTCTGAAAACTTATTCCAGAACCCTTTATTTTTGAATATGATTTAAATTGCAGTTACGCGGGTTTCAATATTTCCTCGTGTTGCTTTTGAATATGGACAAGCACGGTTTGCTTTGTCAGCTAATTTTTGCGCTTCGTCTATGGTGATACCTGGAATGTGTACATCCAGATCTGCCGACAGTACGGACGAGTTATCATCTTTATTATAAGATACATGGACTTCTACGGTAGCTTCCGAAACATCCACACCATCATGAGCTGCTACAGCACCTAAAGCGCCCAGATAACAAGGGCCCCAGGCTGCTGCAAACAATTGTTCCGGGTTAGTTGCTCCACCTTGTCCACCCATTTCTCTAGGCTTTCTTAAGTCAAATTCTATTGTTCCATCGCTTGATTTGATATGTCCGTCTCTGCCACCTTTTGCCGTAACGGATGCTGTATATATTTTTTCCATAATTTGAATTAACTTTTAATACCACTACAACAGTTCCAAACCAGCGAAAGTTTTAGATTTTAATTTTTTCACAGAGCTTAAAAATATCATACGCTACTTTTTGGATCATGTCAAACTGCTCATGGATAATATCGTCATTGCTGTCCAGGCTCGGTTTTTCGGTTTTTAGCTGCTGCCTGATCAGTGGTACATTGCTCAAGGCAGTACTGTGGTTATTCAATACCTCAATAGATAAATTCATCAGGTAAGTGGTATTATTTACGACAGGTTTCAGGTCGTCATAATTCGAAATCTTAAAAGAATGTTCTTTATTATACAAAGAAAGCGTTGCTACATAGGATGATAAAAGATGATTTAAAGCCGTAAATTGATGAAGCTCTTTCATGCGCAGCTGCTTACTCTTGGGTTCAGAAAACATACGCTGAAAGAGAGAGGCAAGATTTGCCGTTGTTACATACACTTCTTTCCGCGCCACCTTATAATTTGTCATATTGTGTGTGGCATCAGTGTATAAAAAAGTAACCTGTTCAAAATAGTTCATATTTGCCCTTAATGTGGCCAACATTGCTTCTTTTAGCTTTTGATGCTCCCAATTGGGGAATAAAGAATAGCTTGCCAGCAAGGCGATTCCTGAACCAATTAGTGTATCATAAATACGTTCACGAGCGACAGACAATCCTCCCATACCGAGGAAATCAAAAAGCACGAGAATATAGGGGGTCATAAATAATACGCTCACCACATAATTTTTACGCTGAAAGCTATAACAGCCAATCATACAGAAAAGGAGAATGATAAATAAAGTGTGTTTATCATGGACATAGACCAATATTCCCATTCCGATAAATGCGCCGATAACTGTACCAATTAAACGCTCATAGTTTCGTTTTTTTGTGAGGCTGAAACCGGGTTTGGAAATCACCAGGATGGTCAGTAAAATCCAGTAGCTATGGGAGAAATTCAACAGTCTGGCAACCACAAATCCAATCAACATCACAATTGCCACGCGCAAAGAGTGCCTGAAAGTAGAGGAGGTAAAAGTTAAGTTTTCAAATAACAATTTTAAATCAATAGGTTGTCTGGTGATAAAACGCTCGACATCAATTTCTCTGGGTTTCAGGTTCTTCTTTTCTTTTTTATTAAAATAACCATTAACCGTTTTTACTCTGGAGAGTATATTCTCAATATTTACTTCAATATTTTTAAGGGCAATAATTCCTAAAGTGTTGTATTTACCATCCGTATTGTTGTTTTCGAGTGCTGTGATTTCATTCCTCAGCGTCTCTACATCTTCAATTAAAGAAGTTGGAAACTTAGGAACGCCACCACTTTTTAAGGAAAATGCAATTTCATCCAGCTCATCAGCAATCTTTATAATAACAGATTCATAGTGTGCTAAAATACCCGACTCGTCAAATTGATCATGAAGATGTTCATAATTATAATAAGTAGACATCACCTGTTCAAAAAGGTCCACCATGTCGACAAATACCAGCAAAAGAAAACGTCCTTCCGGGGTTGATTCCCTAATAATTTCCCTCGTTTTAAACAAGACTTCACGAACTGCATCCTGTTTTTCATGAACAAGAACCTGTAACTGAAGTAGCTTTGCATAGTTCTCATCATAATCAGTATTTTGATGATAAAATCTCGCTTTAGCCCTTAAAAACTCAGAAATTTCATGAATAGAATCACTTAAAGTTTGTTGAACCAGGCGAAATGGCCTTATTCTGTAGACAAAATAGCTCAGCAGAGTGTACCAAATACTACCTATAAATATGAGTAATGCAAACACCAATACCTCTTTCCATGGCCTGACATCATCGATGCTTAATACCATAATGAGTAGGGCGGCAGTACCAATGGCAGCAGACCTTAAGCCATAAAGAAAAAGCATCGAGAAAATGAAACAACAGACAAAAAGCAGAGTACCAATGAAATAGACGTTGCTATTGGTTAAACCCACTACAATTGAAATGATTGTTATCAAACCGGTAGTGATCAACATGGCATTTCTGCGGTGTACAATCGGGCCGGGAGAATCAACTACACTGACACACAAAGCGCCTAAGGATAAGGTCATTCCGTACTGAAGCAAGCCAAATTGAGCTAGAATAAGAGAAGGGCAGAGGACACCGAAAGTAATCCGGAGGCCATCAGCAAAATATGTGCTTAATAAAAAATCCTGGATACTTCTGACTGGACGATTGAACATAGCATAAAAATAGATTTACAATCATCAATTGTGCCATTAACAACTGCTTTATGCAAAATAACAAAATCATACCATAGTATTAAGATTTATTGCCTCAGATCTAATAATAATTTTATTCTGATAATCTTACTGCAAGAAATGTGAACGTTTTTCTCTATTTTAGATTATTAAAAGAATTTTCTTACTCCAAAAAGGTCAATAATAGTCTGCTGGTGCTAAAAAAAACAAGCATTTATTGAATCTGAGTCAGGATCGAGGCAGATTTAACCTGTGTAGTATAGGTTGACTCAGGCTTAAGGTGCTTTAAATCAGCGGAATGGTGATTCTATTATCACTGATAATTATTATAGAATAATTGTATTAATCCAGCCAATTCTGGCTAATAATAAGTTGTTTTAACATTGTATGGTTTAACTTAAGAGCCATTACAGCCTTCAATCACAAACAACCTGATTGTAAGATTAAAGCCAAAACACTTCCCAAAACCTTGTTTTAATACTAGTCCTATAATTAATATTATGTTAAGTAGTATTATACAATAGCCTACTCGGTAAGCTATTTAATGATATCAGTAATGTTTGTGGATGCTATTTAAAACTCTTCCAGTTTCCCCTTCAGCTCCTGAACTTTGTCCAGCCTGTTTTTTCTGGTATAAATATCAATCAGTAATTGAACTGTAGATTTGTCGTTCTGATTGATTTCATGAGCTTGCAACAAAGCAATTTCTGCACGGTTGATGTAAGATGAAAATGACGGTACGTTATCAGCTTTTTTTAGCTTAAGCGATTCATTAGCTGCATTTATATAAGCAATTCCTAGTTGATGAAGCGCATCAAAATAATTCTCATCAATGCTCAGTGCTTTATTGTATGCTAAAATCGCTGTGCTGTTGTTTGTTTTATTCTGCTGCAGGTATCCGTAAAGAAAATACAACAACTTGTTTTTACTTTCTGTCTTTAAAGTAGATTCTATCACACGGATCGCGTCCTCGTACTTTTCAGTATCCAATAATAAATTGATATAATCATTGGTCAGGTATACATTATAAGGATTCATTTTCAAGCCATCCTCCAACGATTTCAAGGCCTGTTCATGTTCAAATTTAGAAGAATAAATTCCGCTGAGCTTTTGATATACGACAGGATTTTTAATTCCATTATCTTTAGCCCGTTTATAATACACCAACGCCTTATCTAAGGATTGTAAATTCTGTGCAGCTAAAGCGGTATTAATCGCTAGTGTTGTGTCTTTTGGAAAAAAATCACTTACTTCTTTTAACAGTTCAAAAGCCGTACTAAAATCATTGCTGGCAAAAGCAGAATTTCCTTTATCCTGTTTTTTTATGTTCACATTATATACTGCGGCCGAGATTAACTGCGTATTTGCCTGGAATTTATCCAATCTTTTTGCAGAATCAATCGCTTCAACCGCTAAGGTGTAATAGCGATCAGAATTGCTGACGTCGGTATCGATAATAGAAACGTAAGCACTTAAATAAGCTTTGATTGCCCAGGTTTCCGGCCATTTTTTTGTCTTTTTGTCACTCTGAGCGGCTTCAGCGGCCTTGATCCCCTCTCCTAGTATACTCAGCTGTTTTTTCTCATCCTGTTTGCCGGCAATGGCCATTTGAAGTTTTCCAACACTATTTCTCGCAATTTGCAGTTGGCTTTTTTGCGAAAAAGCATGGTTAGCACTCAATAAAACAAGGATAGCAGCATTAAATAAATAGATCTTTTTCATACCAGGGTGTGTTCTAACTACAAACTTATAAAAAAAAAGGAGGGATAAAAATTACCCCTCCTTTTTACTTAGAATTATTATTTACCGATTAAGGTTGTGTTGCTTTTAAAGCATCCAGTTTTTTCTTGGTTGCCTCATAGTTCACCTTATCATCTTTAAATAAATAAATGATTTTTAGGTTCTCTAAAGCATTTTCATTTTTAGGATCTAATTCTAAAGCAGCTTTGTAGTGAGGAGTTGACTGATCAATAAAGGCAATCATCTTAGCACTAACCGCATTAAACTCTTTAGTTTTCTTAGGATCGATTTTATTTCTTTCCGTTTGTAATGCTAAAGCTTGTTTGTAGTAAGTGTCTCCTAATAAATAATGATAGATTGCATTTTTAGGATCTTTAGCAATTAATTTATTCAACATCTCCTGAGATTTAGCGATATCACCAGATTTGATATAAAGATCCGTTTCGAGACCGATGAAATAAGAATCATCAGGGAATTTAGTACCCGCTTCTTTTAATAAAGCTAAACCAGCTACTGTGTCTTTTAACTTGTCGAAAGTAACATTTACAATTTCAGAGTAAAGTACTTTTGAATCCTTATAACCTAAATCAATTGCTTTCTTGAAATTCTTAACCACCTCAGGATAGTTTTCTATTGCTTTCGCAGTAACACCTGCGTTTACATACATAGAAGTATCCGTTGGATTTTTAGCCGTTACCTCATTGAAAGCAGCTAATGCAGCAGCAAAATCTTTTTTGTTGTAGGCAAAAATAGCACGATTTCTCATGGCATTATCTACATTGATTTCTGCTTGCTGGATATTGTCTTTCTCGGCACCTTTAGTATCTAAAGCTTTTGCTTGTACGATAGCTTCTTCGGCAATCTTCTGGTTAGCCTTAGCATTGTTAAGATCTAATGAATCCACTAATGCAATTCTAGATGCAAATAAAGCTCTGTAAGACCATGCTTCAGGCATTGCTTTAGATTTCTCATGAACAATTGCGGCATCAGTATGAGCTAAACCTCCACTAAGTGTTTTCAAGCTTTCCGCTAAGGTTTCAGTCTTAGGAATTAATAACATTCCCCAGATTTTTTTAGCTTCATTTACTTCACTTTTTTGTGCATTTGCACAGGTGGCAGCACCTACAAGTAACATACTAAAAAGTACTTTTTTCATCTTGTTAATTTATGGGTCAAAAATTTAATTTTCTTCTTCTTCTTCACTGTCTTCATCTTCAGCCTCTTCTTCTTCGGCTTCGATGATTTCATCTGAATCTGCAGCGTCTTCAGTAACGATTGCGTCATTTACCACAACAGCACCTTCTACACCTTCTTCTTCTTCGATTTCCTCGTCTTCATGTTCAATTTTAGCAACTGAAGCAATTTCATCATTTCCTTTAAGGTTGATCAGACGCACACCCTGAGTTGCTCTTCCCATTACCCTAAGTTCGCTGACAACGATTCTGATCACAATACCTGATTTGTTAATGATCATTAAATCATCCGCATCAGTTACGTTTTTAATGGCTACCAATGCACCGGTTTTTTCCGTTACACTAATGGTTTTAACACCTTTACCACCTCTGTTAGTAACGCGGTAATCTTCGATATCAGTACGTTTACCGTAACCTTTTTCAGAAACTACCAAAATAGTTACACCCGGATCATCCACAGCAATCATGCCAACAACCTCATCCTGGTCATGTGCAAGTGTCACCCCTCTTACTCCGGTTGCAGTTCTACCCATTGGTCTAACTTTCTCCTCGTTGAAACGAATTGCTCTTCCAGAACGTAAAGCCATTACAATTTCGCTTTTTCCTGTAGTTAAACTTGCTTCTAAAAGTTGATCACCTTCATTAATGTTAATCGCATTGATACCATTTACACGTGGTCTTGAATAAGCTTCTAAAGAGGTTTTCTTAATCGTTCCTTTTTTAGTACACATGATAATGTAATTGTTTTCCAGATACTCCTGGTCCTTCAAATTCTTTACCTTGATGTATGCTTTAATTTTTTCCTCTTTAGGAATATTGATGATGTTCTGAATCGCTCTACCTTTACTTAGTCTCGATCCCTCAGGAATTTCATAAACTCTTAACCAGAAACAACGTCCTGATTCAGTAAAGAACAACATATAATTGTGGTTTGAAGCCACCAATAAATGCTCAATGAAATCTTCATTTCTTGAATCACTACCTTTAGAACCTTTACCACCTCTACCTTGAGTACGGTATTCAGTTGCAGGGGTACGTTTGATATAACCTTCATGTGAAATCGTGATCACTACGTCTTCATCTTCGATGAAATCTTCCATGCTCATGTCTTCCGCAGAATGTACGATCTGAGTTCTACGCTCATCACCGTATTTTTCCATCATTTCAGTCAACTCATCCTTAATGATTTGCATACGTAAATCTTCTGAATCCAGAATAGATTGTAAGTAGTCAATAGTTTTCATTAATTCATCGAATTCTTCTTTGATTTTATCGCGTTCCAGACCTGTTAACCTACGTAAGGTCATGTCAAGAATTGCTCTGGCTTGAATATCACTCAAACCAAATTTTTCCATTAACCCAAGTCTCGCTTCTTCAGGAGTGTCAGAACCACGAATTAATTTAATTACTTCTTCAATATGATCTAAAGCAATTAATAAACCTTCCAGAATATGCGCTCTTTTCTTAGCTTCTGCCAATTCAAATTTCGTTCTTCTAACCACCACATTATGTCTGTGGTCAACAAAATGACGAATCAGATCTTTCACGTTCAACATCTGCGGTCTGCCATTCACAAGCGCAATATTGTTTACACTAAATGAAGTCTGTAAAGCAGTCTGTTTGAATAAGTTATTTAAAACAATTGCAGCATTCGCATCACGTTTAATTTCATAAACGATACGGATACCATCCTTGTTAGATTCATCTTTAATGTTTGAAATACCTTCGATTTTTTTCTCACCTACCAGTTCAGCGGTACGCTCAATCATCATCGCTTTATTTACCTGATAAGGGATTTCTGTAACAATAATCGTTTCACGATCTTTATTCGTTTCGATCTCCGCTTTAGCGCGCATTACAATACGGCCTCTACCAGTTTCGAACGCTTCCTGAACACCTGTGTATCCGTAAATAATTGCTCCTGTAGGAAAATCAGGGGCCTTTATATGCTTCATTAACTCAGGTATAGTGATTTCATTATTTTCGATATAGGCAATGGTTCCATTGATGACCTCAGTAATGTTGTGTGGCGGCATATTAGTCGCCATACCAACCGCAATACCGGAAGAACCATTGATTAGTAAGTTTGGAACTTTAGCTGGAAGAACCGTTGGTTCCTGCAGGGAATCATCAAAGTTAAACTGGAAATCTACCGTATCTTTGTTGATATCAGCAAGCATATCTTCTGCGATCTTCTGGAAACGTGCTTCCGTATAACGCATTGCTGCCGGAGAGTCACCATCAATAGATCCAAAGTTACCCTGACCTTCCACCATTAGGTACCTTAAGCTCCATTCCTGAGCCATCCTAACCATGGTGTTGTAAACAGAAGAATCACCATGTGGGTGATACTTACCTAACACCTCCCCAACAATACGGGCAGATTTTTTATAAGGTTTGTTGTTTGCAAGTCCCAGATCCAACATACCGTATAAAACACGGCGGTGAACTGGTTTTAATCCATCACGAACATCAGGTAAAGCCCTTGATACAATAACCGACATCGAATAATCGATGTAAGCGGATTTCATCTGCTCGTCAATATTGATTTTTATTATTTTGTCGTTTTCTTGATTTTCTAAATCTTCTGCCATAAATAGTAATGTTCCCTAAGAACGATTTAAACGTGGTATTCTTATAACCTTGCGAATTTAATAAAAAATGCGCCATAAAGGCGCATTGTGGAAAAAATTTATCGTATATATTTTAGGACTAAAAAGGGCGGCTAAGCCCACTCAATGCCTTTTTTTAGCTTACTCAAGGTATCCGCTTCCGCGCTATCCGGTATTGCCTGATAATTATATACCCATTTGGCCATTGGCGGTAAGCTCATTAGGATAGATTCGATCCTCCCATTGGTTTCCAGGCCGAATTTAGTCCCTGCATCATACACCAGATTAAACTCCGCGTAACGGGATCTTCTTAAGTATTGCCATTCCTGTTCTTCGGTATTAAAATCAGTATCCCGGTTTCTGTCGATGAGCTCTGTGTAGGCTGGAAGAAAGGTATTTCCAACTGCTGCTGAGAAATCCAGCAAGCGGTCAAAATCCAATCCGGTGTTTTCAGGCTTTAGCTTGTCGTAAAAAATACCGCCAACTCCACGGGTTTCTTCCCGGTGCCTGATGAAGAAATAATCATCAGCATGCGCTTTAAATTTAGGATAAAAAGACGCATCAAATTTATCACAGGTCTGTTTCAGCAAGTGATGGAAAAAACGCGCATCCGTATCAATCACATAATGCGGCGTCAGGTCTATCCCACCGCCAAACCACCTGGTCTGATCATCCATCTCAAAATAACGGATATTCATGTGTATAATAGGCACGAAGGGATTATTAGGGTGCATCACAATAGAAACACCGGTTGCAAAGAAATCATCGCTCTCCAGCTTAAAAGACTTCTTGATCGCATCCGGCAGTTTGCCGTGTACTGCGGAGAAGTTTACGCCCCCTTTTTCGATTACATTTCCGTTTTGCAGAATTCGTGTTCTGCCGCCACCGCCACCTTCACGGCTCCATAATTCTTCTTCAAATTTTCCTTTACCATCAGTTTGTTCTAAACCCTGGCAAATGGAGTCCTGAATTTTCTGGAAAGCTGCGACTACTTTATCTTTAAATACCATTTCTCTTAAACTTATCCTCAAAGTTAACTTTAAAAAAAGCCCCTTTGCAGCTAAAGTTGAGATAGTACATTTTTTTGACATTATGCCCCTAAAACCAGCAGAACCATTAATCGTGGTGCATTTTCAGCTTATCTAAAAGTTCCGGAGAGACATTTTCTGCATATACCCCATAGGCATCAATTAATACGCCTTTAAGGTTTCCCACGGGGGATGAAATCGCATAGATTACCGCACTGTCTCCGGGATCAGTCATCCCTTCAAAACGGTAAAATTCATCGATTTCGAATTCTTCAGGCATCAATTGCAAATCAATTGCCTTACATTCTATACAGTCTGGTGCCAGAATGAAATCATACTCATAACCTCTCTTCTCGAGGTCAGCAACAGCATCGGTAAGGGTGTCATAAATATACATAGCTCTAATTTAATAAAAAATAATTGTAGTATGGACCTTTTTAAATTTCATAGTTCAATAAACTTTCAGATATTTAAGCATCATGGTAGTATCAGAAAAAACGCTTAAATGGGGACTTTGTTTGTATCCACCACTATTATTCCAGCGGATATGGGTAAAAAGATTTCATAAAGGTTTTCGCGGTGTAGATGTAAAAATCAACAGGAGTCTTTTCAATAAGAATTACAACGGCTCTATTTTCGGAGGAACGATCTACGCGGCAACAGACCCTTTCTACGCCTTATTGTTTGATCAGCTCCTGAAACGGGAAGGCTTTAAGGTGCGGGTATGGTTAAAAAGTGCCTCGATACAATACCTTAAACCGGGGCATGGAGACTTGTTTTTTACCATCACAGTAACAGACGACATGCTCAATGAAGCCATAGAAGCGATGAATACAACAGGCAAATTTGTAAAAGCTTATCCGATGGAAATCACCAATTCTGCCGGAGAATTATGTGCGACGGTAATGAATGAAATTTATGTACGAAACTTACATTTGGGTGAAAAATCCCGTATTGCCTATTAAAATACGTATTGCCTATTTAAATTATGAACATCAGGAAACTCATCCAACAAGGCGAAGGGACTACCCTTGATTTCAAGAGAACCATAAACAACTATGAAAAAATTGCCCGTAGTATCGTTGCCTTTGCTAACCATAAAGGCGGACAATTACTCATTGGCGTAGCCGATGATGGCACGATTAAAGGCGTAAAATCTGAGGACGAAGAAAGATATATGCTCCTCAGATCTGCACAGGAATTTTGCAGACCTTCCATTGATTTAAGTTTTGAAGAGGTGCATATTGAGGACAAAATCGTCCTCGTCGTCAATATTAAGCCTAGTGAAACGAAACCCCATTATGCATTGGACGAAAACAAAAAATGGTGGGTATATTTCAGAATTCAGGACAAAAGTCTGTTGGCCAGTAAAATTCTGGTAGATGTCATTAAAAAAAGTACGGAAATACAAGTCCCGCAAATCCCTCCTGGAAAAGAGGAAAAATTGTTATTCGATTACTTAACACAGGAAGGACGCATCACTTTAAAGCAATACAGTAAGCTCCTTAAAACGTCCTTTAAAAAAGCACAGAAAATACTCGTAGCGCAAATCCTTTGTGGTGCCATTCAGCCCCATAGTTCGGAAATGGAGGAATATTTTACAACAATTCCACAACAACTTCAGGATAAATAATTTCAACCTCAAATAATGAGGGAAGAAATGCCGACTTTTGTAGCAATGCTACAAACACTTTATTCAAAATATAAACCTTATTACTCCGATAACCTGCGGTTGGCGATGCCGATTGTGGTGTCTCAATTGGGACATACCCTGGTTCATTTAGCCGACAGTGTAATTGTAGGGCATTTTGCCGGCACCATTCAGCTGGCAGCAGTTTCGCTGGTAAACAGTCTTTTTATGCTCATTCTCGTTATAGGAATGGGGATTTCTTATGGACTGACCCCATTAATGGCACAGGAAAACGGTCGTAAGAACTACGAAGAATGTGGGAAATTACTATCCAACAGTTTAATCATTAACATCATCACCTCTATTTTACTATATGGTTTTGTTCATCTCGGAACCTTACTGGTTATCGATCATCTCGGACAATCGCCGGAAGTGGTTGCTTATGCAAAACCTTATTTAGGCTATCTCGCGATTTCCATCATTCCCCTGATGATTTTCCAAACCTTTAAGCAATTTGCAGAAGGCCTTGGATTTACTAAACAAGCCATGTTTGTGTCTATCTGGGGAAACCTGCTCAACATTATTCTAGGAATTATCCTGGTAAAAGGGATGTTTGGAATTACCCCTATGGGTGTAAAAGGTGTAGGTATAAGCACCCTGGTAGATCGTACGCTGATGGCTATTGTGATGTCTATTTATGTGTTGAAGTCTAAATATTTTAAAGAATACATCAAAAGCTTTAAAATCAGCTTCTTTGATAAAGTAAGGGCAAAAAAAATCATCAGGATTGGCGCCCCTGTAGCTTTACAATATTCCTTTGAGATCAGTGCTTTTAGCGGTGCAGCCATTCTAATCGGGACGATTGGTGCTGTAGAACAAGCAGCTCATCAGGTTGCCATGAATCTAGCCGCTGTAACCTATATGATGGGCAGTGGGATTGCTTCTGCCGCAACCATTAAAACCGGAAACAACTTTGGAAAGAAAAACTTCCTTGACCTTAGACAATCCGCAATTGCAAGTTACCATGTCATCATTTTATTCATGAGCATTACCGCAATTCTGTTTATTGCGGCAAACAACTTACTTCCATATATCTATACAGAGGACTCAGCGGTGATTAATATCGCAGCTCAGCTGTTGATCATTGCCGGATTTTTCCAGCTGTTTGATGGTACTCAAGTGGTTGGATTAGGTGTTTTAAGGGGGATTGGCGATGTAAATATTCCAACATTCATCACCTTTATCGCTTATTGGGTAATTGGTATTCCATTGGGATATTACCTGGGCATTCAATTAGATTTAGGCGTAAATGGAATATGGTACGGCTTAACATTTGGTCTGCTAACTGCCTCCGTATTATTATTCTTTAGGTTCCAGAATAAAACCAGACTGTTAGCTAAATCAGTATAACAAACCCTGTACATGAAAAGCCCTGTTAATTCTCGTAAATTAACAGGGCTTTTTTATGTGTTGAGAAAAACCAGTTTATAGTAAAAGTTTGCTGGCCAATCCTAATAGCAATAAAAATCCGAAAACATCTGTAAATGTGGTAATGATAATGGATGATGCGATAGCCGGGTCAATCCCTACCCTTTTTAGAATTAAGGGAATACCGGCACCAGTAACCCCGGCGATCAATAGGTTACCCGTCATAGCTAAAAATATAACCACACCCAATAGCGGGTTGCTGTCAAAAAATATAGCGAACATAAACACGATCAAACCAGTAACGGCACCATTGATTAAACCTACGGTAAACTCTTTAAGTACGGTACGGTAAGCTTGATTATCGGTCAGGTCATATAAGGAAATCCTTCTTACCGTAACGGCCAGGGCCTGCGTTGCCGCATTTCCACCCATCCCGGCAATGATAGTCATGTAAGCAGAAAGGACGGCGATTTTTTCAATAGTAGAACCAAAATGCCTGACTACAGCCGAAGCCAAAAATGCGGTTCCCAGGTTTAAAATCAACCATGGTAAACGGGATTTTACCGCTTCCACCCAGTTACCACTTAGTTCCTCATCTTCAGAAACCCCTGAAATTTTCAGGATATCTTCTGTGTTTTCATCTTCCAAAACGTCGATAACGTCATCGAAAGTAACCCTGCCCAACAACTTCATATCATTGTCGACAACAGGAATACTGGTAATATTATATTGAGAAATTAACCGGGCAACCTCCTCCTGATCCGTATCAGGCGTTACCCAGGCCACTTCAGCTTTAACTAGTTCTGTGATATGTACATTCCCTTTTGCTTTAATGATATCTTTCAAAGAAACGATCCCCTGAAAAACGTTGTCATCATCAATCACAAAAATGGTATAGAATTCTTCGATCTCTTCACTCTGACGGATAATTTCGTCAATAGCATCTTTTTTAGTGAGGTTAAGATTTACGCGGATAAACTCGGTGTTCATTAAACCACCGGCCGTCTTTTCATCATAACTCAATAAATTCCGGATACTGGAAGCGTCATCCTCACTTAAATCTTCGAGGATTTCCTTTTGTTCATGCTCTTCCAGCTGGGAAATAATGTCTGTAGCATCATCATAATCCAGCTCCTCTACGATTTCGGTTCTTTTGTCCGGATGTAGTTGCAGCAATAATTCCTCTGGATGAGATTCTTCATGCATCTCGGAGATGACTTCCGAAGCAATCTCTACTGGCAAAAGATTAATGATCCGTTCCTGGTCTTCTTTAGTGATACTTTCGAAAAGAATGGCTATTTCTGAGGCATGATACTCCGATAGAATAACTTTAAGTTGTTCATCATCACTATTTAAGGCGTTTTTAAGTTTAGAAACGTCTGTTTTGTCCAGGTCGAAGGATTGCATCTATTGCCAAAGTTACAATAATCACCGTTATTTAAACCATCCCTTGCGCCAGAAATATATGACCTGTAGCACTGCAATAGCAGCCATAACCACCATCGTATACACATAACCGTTTGCCTGATAAAGTTCTGGCATGTTCTGTGGCAGCACTTTACCCGTAATCGGATCTATATTTGCGAAGTTCATTCCGTAAATTCCGGCAATGAAAGTTAAAGGAATAAAAATAGAAGAAATGATGGTCAGCACCTTCATAATTTCATTCATCCGGTTGCTGATAATGGACAAATACATGTCTATATTACTAGCAGATATCTCTTTCAGAGACTCCACAATATCAATAATCTGAATACAATGGTCATACGCATCGCGGATATACATTTTCGTTTGATCCGAAATCAAATGAGTATCGCTGCGAAGAATATCATTTAGTTTATCACGTTCCGGCCAGGCCACCCTTCTGATATTGATCAGATTTCTTTTGATCAATTGTGTATCAAACATGACCGACTTATCCGGTTTATCAAATAAGCGGTCTTCAATATTATCCAGTTCATCACCCCAGGCACTCAGAATCTCAAAATAAGTATCGATAATAATGTCCATCAGGGCATACATCAGATAACTGCTCCCACCAAGGCGGATATTGCCCTTCCCTATTTTCAGTCGCGAGCGCACCGGATCCAGGCAATCGTCATAATTTTCCTGAAAAGTAAACAAAGCATTATCAGTCAGCAGGAATGAATACTGCTGATTCTCCAGGTTTTGGTTTTCATCCAATTGCAGCATTCTACTTACTGCATAAACGTAATTGTTGTATTCTTCCTGTTTTGGACGTTGATAAGTTCTGGTAATGTCTTCGAGAATCAGTTTATTCACATCGAAATCCCTGCTTAAAGTTTCAAACAAAGCCAAAGAATTAAAGCCTTTAATTTCTACCCAAAACGTATGCGTTTTATCCTGTAACAGGGATTTTAGATTACTGATGTCATTTAGTTCCCTGACCTCATAACTTTCCGCATTGTAACGGTAAAGGTTGATGACCGGTTTTAATGCCTTTGGATCAATATAAACCATCCCCGGACTAGATCCGGCATGAGGTAGCGCGATGTGCTGGCGTTTCTTCTTGTGCTTTGCTGATTTAGCCATATTTAAAAATAGGATTTCGATTGTGGCCCCTGGTTAAACAACAAGTCCACAATACTTAAGTTTGGCTTAAATCCTTCCCTGTCGTCAAAGACCTGGAAATAAGGTTTAAAATCACCTTCAGGCTTTTTAAATGCCGGACCTGTACGGAAATCAAGCTCTACTGGCACCTCACTCCCGTATTCCTCAGTCAGTTCAAATTTTGCGGTTATCTTCAGTTGTTTGAACAACCAGTCCATGATCTCCTGGTTATAATCAAAAAGAGAATCGAACTTCTGGTGATAAAATCTGGCGAATTCATCCTCATAATATTCAAAATAAGCGGAATTTCTGTAACAACTTTCTAAACTCTTCCAATGTAAGCGCTGCCAGTTAAAATCATTGCTGATTTTAACATCCTTCATTTTGGTGTGCAACTGCTTGCCACGGATCACCGGTACGATCAGGTCTAAACTACCATTAGGTGAGTAAATTGTAGCCCGGTTTCTGAAAGTCTGTTTTGGGAAATGCTCCTCTTTTTCCATCAAAAACTCGTTTCCAAAACGTTTCAATTCTTTGAAATAACTCACTGGCGGAAGATAAAAAAGGGGGAATATAGCTAAACTTTGCATCTGTTATTTTATGTTTGCACTCTTAATCCGCCAAAATAATGATAAAAAAAAGCTTTTCTCATATTGGAATAGTTTTTTTAAACTTTTTCTCCATCTTACCGATGCAGGTATTGTATTTAATAGCTTCAATCTGTTACTATATCCTGTATTATATGGTAGGATACAGAAAAAAGGTTGTACGTGAAAATCTGGTTAATTCCTTTCCGGAAAAAAGTCTGGAAGAGATCATTCGCATAGAAAAGAGATTTTTCCGATACTTTGCGGATTTAACGGTTGAAATTATCAAAATGCAATCTATTTCTGAAAAGGAAGTATTGAAGCGGGTAAAATTTACCAACCTACATTTAGTAGAAGCACATTTTAACAAAGGGGAAAGTGTATTGGCCTGTACCGGTCATTATGGCAACTGGGAATGGGGAATGCTGGCATTAGGCTCGCATCTTTCAAAAACGGCCTACGTCATCTATAAACCACTCAATAATAAAATTTTTGACAATTGGTTTCTCAAAATGAGAAGTAAATTCGGGAATGTCTGTGTACCCATGCGACAAACCTTACGGATGCTGACCAGCACTAAAAATGAAGCTAGTATGTTCTGTTTTGCGAGTGATCAAAGTCCGGTTCGCGGGGAAGCTCATTATTGGCTCAACTTCTTAAATCAGGATACGGCTGCCTTATTAGGGTTGGAAAAAATTGCCATGCAAACCAACAGACCTATCTTTTATTTTAAGTTGAAATATATCAAAAGAGGTTATTACGAAGTAGATTGCGTACCTGTTTGTCCGGTACCCAAAGAGACAAAGGAACACGAGATCACCGATATCCATTTCAATATACTGGAACGAATTATTAACGAAGAACCGTCTTACTGGCTATGGAGCCACAGGCGATGGAAAACAAAACGAGAATACGCATCATGACAGCAGCAAGTGTAGCAGTAGTAATTTTAAATTGGAACGGAAAAACACTTCTGGAGAACTTTTTACCGGGTGTAGTACGATCGGTCTACCCTAATTTGCAACTTATAGTGGGCGACAATGCCTCTACAGACGGCTCTGTCGAATTTGTGCGTAAAAATTATCCGGAGATCCGCTTAATTGAAAACGATAAGAATTACGGCTTTGCTGAAGGTTACCGCAAAATACTGGAACAAGTAGATGCAGAATATTATGTATTGCTGAATTCTGATGTTGAGGTGCCTGAAAACTGGATTCAGCCGGTGATTGACCTCATGGAAAAGGACGATAAAATCGCGGCTGCACAACCAAAGATTATCTGGCAAAAAGACAAGACTAAATTTGAATATGCAGGTGCTGCCGGCGGGTACCTGGACTTACATTGCTTCCCATTCTGTAGAGGGCGTTTGTTTGATACGGTAGAAGATGATCATGGCCAGTACAATGATGCCAGAGAGATTTTTTGGGCAAGTGGTGCAGCCTTATTCATTAAAAGTAAATGCTGGAAAGAATCTGGTGGATTAGATCCCGATTTCTTTGCACATATGGAAGAAATTGACCTTTGCTGGCGTTTAAAGAACCTTGGCTATAAAATCATGTACTGTCCGGATGCTGAAGTTTACCACGTTGGTGGCGGAACACTGGACGCCAATAACCCTTATAAAACCTATTTAAATTTTAGAAATAACCTGATCATCATGCAGAAAAACCTGCCGCTTGCAGATGCATATTTCAGGATTTTTATCCGTTTTTTCATAGATTTTGTCGCGTTGATTCACTTCTTAGTACAAGGAAAAACAGATTTTGCAATGTCTGTCAGCAAAGCTCATGTTCATTTCTTCAAATACATATTTGTCAACGGCAAGAAAAGAACGAAAAAACAGATTGCTTACCATGAACACACCGGACATTATTCTTCCAGTATTGTTTATGCTTACTTTATCAGGAAAATCAGATTTTTTAGCGGCTTAGGTATTTAAGCTAAACAAACTCAATAGCAGTTAACTGCGAATTCCCTTACCTTCAATGCAAACAAGTTGTCAATTGATCAGTAAGGGAATTCTTGTTTATGAACTAATTACTTCTTTTCAGGGACAAAAATAATCGGCCCCGGTCTATTCGTAACAGCGGTTAATGCTTTATAGATATAATCACATACCAGTTTTTCTCCAGGTACATTAATCAGCCTTCTGTCGTCTTCTGGTGTATGGTATTGCGGATGACCGCCAGTATGAAAGCCTAATACCGGCAGGTTTTTCTTGTAGAACGATACATGGTCAGAACCACCAACATCGTAATGATTTACCAAAGGATGGATGCCAATTTCTGGTCCCAGACTGGTCATGAGTTCCACGCCGCCATCAAAAGTGGCAGCACCACCCATGTACAAATGCTTTTCCGCATTCATCCTACCCACCATGTCCATATTAATCATCAGTTTAATCTGAGATAAAGGTACTAAAGGGTGTTCTGTAAAATACTTAGAGCCTAATAAACCTTGTTCTTCTGCACCAAAAGCAATCACCATGATGCTACGTTTCAATGAGGCTTTATTTGCGGCCAGCTTTTCTGCAATTTCCAAAAGCGCAGCAGTACCACTGGCATTGTCGTCTGCACCTAAATGGATGGCTACAGTGTCTGGTTTTTTCGAGGATGCCCCTCCTGTTCCCAGATGGTCATAATGTGCACCAATCACAATAAACTCGTGTTTTAAAACAGGATCTGAGCCTTCAATATAACCGATAACATTCTGGGTTTTCACATAAGGCGTATCCTGTACCCCTTTTTTTACCCTCATCTTTGCGGTAAACTCTTGAATATAACTTCCGTTATATGCTCCAATTCCTGATTTCTTGAACTGCTTTACCAAATAACTGACAACTTTTTTGTTTTCTGTGGTTCCAGGAAAACGTCCTTTCATTTGCGGAGCTGCCAATGTCCAGATGTGTTCCTTAATTTCTTTTTCAGTAATGTCCGCCTGCGCGAATGCAGATGCGCTGATTGCCAGGCATACCGCAGATAGAAGAATCTTTTTCATAATGGTGTTTAGCTTTTTAAAAGACTTTCAATGGCTAAGCGGTAACCATCCAGACCAAACCCTGTCAATACACCTTTACAATTTTTTCCGGTTAAGGATACATGCCTGTATTCTTCTCTTGCGTAGATATTAGACACATGAACCTCTATTACAGGAGTGTTAATTGCAGCAATCGCATCTGCCAGGGCCACAGAAGTATGGGTATACCCTCCTGCATTGATCACAATACCATCATATTCGAAACCAACTTCATGTAACTTATTAATCAGTTCTCCCTCCACATTACTCTGATAGTAATCGATTTGAAGGATGCTGTACATCGTTCTCAATTGTGCAATATATTCATCAAAACCTAAATTTCCATAGATTCCTGGTTCGCGAACGCCTAAAAGGTTTAAATTTGGGCCGTTAATAATTTGTATCTTCATTAGCTCAAACTTAAAGCTAAAAACTTACAGTAGAAAATTTTTGTGTGATTAATAACCCTTATATACCCTCTTTTAAAGCCTATTTGAAACTGGAGCGTTCGCTTTCCGGAAACTCCATTGCGGCTTATATTAATGATGTTCAGAAACTATTCCAATATTTTGAATCCATTGACAAAGCTCCTTCTGTAAAAGAAATCAGCAGTGCTGATTTAAAAAAATTCATCACCTGGATCAACGAACTGGGAATGCTACCTGCTACACAGGCCAGGGTCATCTCCGGACTAAAATCATTTTTCAGCTTCCTGATGCTGGAGCAAATTATTGCCGAAGATCCTTCAGCTTTGCTGGAAAGTCCGAGATTAGGTCGGAAGTTACCGGATGTTCTAAACATCGAAGAGATCAACGGGCTATTGGAAGCTATCGATGCCTCAAAACCGGAAGGCATGAGAAACAAGGCCATTATTGAGCTGTTGTATGGTTGCGGGTTGCGGGTTTCAGAATTGACCAACATTAAAATCTCCAACATTTTCGTTGATAGTGAGTTTATCAAAATCCTGGGCAAGGGAAATAAAGAGCGGATTGTTCCTATTGGAGCAACGGCATTAAAATATATTAGGATATACCTGGAACAAAGCCGCGTTCATGTTCCCATTAAAAAGGGCTATGAAGATTATATATTTTTAAACCGCAGAGGCACGGGCTTGTCAAGGATATCCGTGTTTACCATCATCAAAGACCTCGCGTTAGCATCCGGATTAAAGAAAAGCATTAGTCCACATACCTTTCGACATTCCTTTGCTACCCATTTGATCGAAGGTGGTGCAGACTTGCGTGCTGTACAGGAAATGTTGGGACATTCGAGTATTACTACCACCGAAATTTATACACACCTGGACAGGGATTACCTGAAAGGCATTATTAACGGATTTCATCCCAGAAGTTAAAAACAGTTCTGTTCCCTGAAAATAAAATCAGCTTGTTTTCCACAAACCAAAGTAGTCCTTTCGCATAGAATGAAGATTTCAGATCTAAACACTCATCTAATCCCTTGTCGCAAGAATCATTCTCGGTTTTCCTTGCATATCCTTCCTTAAAACGGTATTTGTAAACCCTTTATCTTTTAACATCTGAATCGTTTCTTCTGATAAATACTCATTGATCTCAAAAAACAACTTTCCGTTTTCCTTCAAATGTCCGATTGCAAAGTCAGCGATCGCTTCATAAAATAACAAGGGTCTTTCGTCCGGAACAAATAGCGCCAGATGAGGCTCATGTGCCAAAACATTTTGATGCATTTCGGCCATTTCCGTCCCGGTAATATAGGGCGGATTACTCACAATGATGTCAAATTGACCCTCAATATCCAGATTCAAGATATCAGCATGAATAAAATTAATTGCGGAATCGAGCCTTAAAGCATTTTCCGAAGCCAAAGCTAATGCCGCCTCAGAAATGTCGACTGCAGTAACTGCTGCTGCTTTACCGTATTTTTTTAAGCCGATGGCGATACAACCACTCCCCGTTCCAAAGTCAATAACCGCTTTATTTGCCAGATTCTCTTCTAAAATCCAATCCACAAGTTCTTCTGTTTCCGGTCTTGGAATCAACACTGCCTCATTCACTTTAAAAAACGATCCGTAAAAATAAGCTTCCCCCAATAAGTATTGGATAGGTTTATGCGTTTTTAACCCGGTTGCAACCGAAATAAACTGAGCTTCCTCTTCTGAGTTGAGTTCTTTGTCCCAATTCATCATCAAACTGCTCCTGTTGAGCTTAAGCAGATGTTCTACAGTAACGGAGAAAATTGACTTAACTTCCTCTTCCTCATAAACATCTTTTAATTCTGTCTTAAAATGCGCTAATAACTGGCTTAAATTCATGCCTTGCAAAAGTAAGTAAATCGAACAATATACCTTACTTTTGCCTCAATGGCCGACGAATTATATATTAAAAGATGTTTGGAGCTCGCTATTCTTGGCTCCGGAAACGTTAGTCCAAATCCAATGGTGGGTTGTGTGATCGTAACTGACGGAATCATTATTGGAGAAGGATACCATGAGAAAATCGGTGAAGCACATGCCGAAGTAAACGCCATAAAAGCAGTATTTGCCAAATATGGGGAAACAGAAGCAGCATTGTTACTCAAAAAAGCAACTGCCTATGTGAGTCTGGAACCATGCGCTCATTTTGGAAAAACACCACCATGTGCGGATCTGCTAATCAGACATCAGGTTAAAAGAGTCGTAATTGGCAACAAAGACCCATTCGATGCAGTAGATGGTAAGGGCATTACTAAATTGAAAAATGCAGGGATATCAGTAACCTCCGGTGTCCTTGACGAAGAGTGTGCCTATTTAAACCGCAGGTTTTTCACAAGGATTCGTCAGCAAAGACCCTATATCATCTTAAAATGGGCCAGCACCGCCAATGGCTATTTTGCACCAGTCGATGATGAACAAAAATGGATCAGCGGTCCTCTGGCCAAACGTCTGGTACATAAATGGAGAACTGAAGAAGACGCCGTTATTGTAGGTAAAAGAACTGCAATGGTCGACAATCCACAGCTGAACGCCCGTGAATGGCCAGGGAAAAATCCAATCCGTATCGTGATTGATCGTAACCTGGAAGTCCCAAATACCCATCACATTTACAACGACGCTGCTAAAACCATTATATTTAATGAAGTAAAAACTGATGTAGCCGGAAACATACACTTCATTCAAATGGAAGATATGTCTTTTTACCTTCCTCAAAAGATCGCTTTTCAACTGTACTTAATGGACATACAATCAGTGATCATAGACGGCGGAGCTCAACTGCTCAACTTGTTTATTGAGGCCGGATTATGGGATGAAGCCCGGGTATTTACCGCAAAAAACGCCTGGTCGGATGGAATCCCGGCACCGAAAATCAGTAAAACCATTACCGCTCAGCATCAAATAGGCAATGATCAACTGTATATTTATCAAAATAACCGCGAAGCATGATCTATTTAATCATCAGCATTTTTTGCAGTGTTACCGTTGCCGTCCTTCTAAAACTGGCACGCAGGTATAAAATCAATGTTTTACAAGCCATCACCTGGAACTACCTGTTTGCGATTGCGCTGAGTTTCTTCTTTTTCAAACCTGGCATCACAGAGTTAACCACTGCTAAAATATCACCGGTTTACCTCGGACTAGGCGTCCTGTTACCCCTGGTCTTTTGGTTTCTTGGCGCTTCTGTCAGAAATATTGGAATAGCCAGGACAGATATCGCACAGCGATTGTCTTTGTTTATTTCAATTCTCGCTGCTTATTTCCTGTTTGGAGATCAGTTTAATACCTTAAAAATTCTGGGATTAGGCTTTGGGTTTACTGCCATTATTTTCACCCTCTACCGCAAATCCAATACCCCGGCATCCGGCGGTAACTGGATATATCCTTTACTGGTTTTCTTCGGTTTTGGCTTTATTGATATTCTCTTTAAGCAAGTTGCACAAATTAAAGACCTTCCTTATACCAGTTCTTTAATCCTGACTTTCGCCATTTCCTTTATCTTATCACTCCTTGCGATCATCTATCTGGCGGTTATTAAAAAGCAAAAGCTGGAACTAATCAACTTTGCTTGCGGAGCTGTTCTTGGTCTTTTCAACTTTGGAAACATCCTTTTTTACCTGAAAGCGCATCGTGCAATGGCAGAAAATCCATCTACGGTGTTCGCTGCAATGAATATAGGTGTGATTATTCTGGGCAGCCTTGTAGGCATACTCCTGTTTAAAGAAAAGCTGAATAAGCTAAATTACGTAGGACTTGTACTCGCTCTGATTGCAATCATCTTCATTACCTTATCACAGTTTCATGCTATTTGACGATACCTATAAAACAATAACTGCCCCTGCTGAAGGATTATTTAAAGACCGTGGCAGTAAATTTATTGCATTTGCTTACCCCATCAGGTCGGAAGACGAAGTAAAACCTATACTTGCCCAATTGCGTTCAGCGCATGGAAAAGCCAGGCATTTTTGCTGGGCCTTACGTTTAAGTCCTGACCGTTCCATTTTCAGAATCCAGGACGATGGAGAACCTTCAGGAACTGCCGGCCGTCCAATTTTAAACACCCTGCTTTCTACTGATTTAACCAATATCCTGATTGTTGTGGTCCGCTATTTCGGAGGAACCTTACTAGGTGTCCCGGGTTTGATCAATGCCTATAAGTCGGCAGCGATTGAAGCCATACAAGCCGCAGAGATCGTAGAAAAAACCGTGAACGATGTTTATGAGCTTACCTTCGATTATTTAAGCATGAATGATGTAATGCGTTTATTCAAAGAAGAACAACTTCACATTCTTTCTCAGGAGTTTGACAATTCCTGCAGCATCAAATTTGAAGTAAGAAAAGCGCAGCTTAACCAGGTCTTAGGGAAAATTGAAAAGATAGATGGCGTCAAACTCAGCTATCTGCATACAGTTTAAGTCATAAAAGACCCTTAAAACAGAAAACCGGTATCTTTTTGGCCAGACTACCGAAGTTGCAGGCTAGCCAAAAAGGTACCGGTGATTAGATCCGTAAAATAATTTAGTTTTGAGCAGTCTCCAGTGGAAGGTTAAAGAAAAATGAGGAACCCTGATTAATTTCACTTTCCGCCCATGCTTTCCCACTATGTCTTTTGACAATCTCAGCAGATAAATGAAGTCCTAAACCAAAGCCGGTAATTATTTTATTATGCTCACTTTCCACTCTGTAATACCGTTCAAACAGCTTTTCAAGATCTTGTTTTTTGACACCTATCCCCTTATCCTTCACACAAACCAGAACCATACCATTAGCTACTACTGACGACACTTCGATTGCCTCTTTAGGGTTTGAATATTTAATCGCATTACTAAGGAAATTGGAAAGTACCTGTCCAATCTTATCCCGGTCCGCTGTTACTTGTATTTCCGGCCCTTTTAAGAAAATAATATCAGTCGCCGAATTTATAAATAGTGATTCCTGAACAGCTTCATCAATTAATTCATTCATTCCAAAGGTCTCCAGCTCTAAGAGGATTTTTCCACTTTCTGAGCTTGACGCCGCTAGAAATCCATTAATCATGCTATTCATTTTCTTGATTAAAACATTCACCCTTGACAGCGAAGGTTTCATGGCAACATCGCCTGCTTTTTCAACTTTCCGGGTAATCAATTGCATATAAGCCTGGATAGAAGTAAGTGGCGATCTTAAATCATGGCTAACTATCGCAATAAAATCATTTTTTCGCAGTTCATCTTGCTTGTGAACCGTAATGTCATTTAATACTCCTGTGAAGTAAGCCGGATTATTTTCATTATCATAAGAAAGATTCCCCATTAACCTAACCCACCTCAGCTCGTTATTTTTAAAGACCAGCAAAGGAAACTCCAGATCGCATCTCTCACCGCCCATAATACTTGTATTAATGGCATTGATGAACCGCTCCCTGTACCCTTCCACAATCCGGTCGATAACCGCCTGATAGGTTAATTCCTCATCTGAATAGATGCCAAAGATCTCCTTAAAATGAATGGATGGCAGAAATTCCATCGTTTTTGCATGAATAGAACAAGTGCCCAATTCGGCCGAATCTATAGTCATACCCAGCATTTTATTGCTGATATCCAAATCAAGCTGCGTCTTTTTCAATTGAGTAATGTCATTGAAAGTAATGATTGCACCATTATTCTTTTGATCAGACTGTCGGATATAAGGCATCGTCATTACCTGATACCATTTTCCATTATTGGTCTCAATTTCCTTGGTAATAATAATCCCGTCACGAAGCACATTTTTAATGTCCTCAATAATCGTTTCAAATTTTATATTGGTCGTAATGTTGCTCAATGGTCTCCCGATATCCGATTCAAGCAGATTGATTTGCTTCACCGTACCCGGGGAAAACTTCATTAACAGCAGGTCATTATTGATAAACAACTGCCCGTTGATATTACTCCTGAAATAATTATTTAGGTCATCATTAATTTCAAGGAGCTCCTTGTTTTTCAATTGATATTCTGAATTAATGGTATCCAACTCCTCATTAACGGACTGCATTTCTTCATTTGTACTTTGCATTTCCTCATTGGCAGAGATCATTTCCTCATTAAAGGATTGCATATTTTCATTGGAAGCATCCAGTTGCTCATAAACAGAGTTAAGCTTCTCTTTCACTTCCTTCAGTTCCAGTTCTAAATTAATCGTATACTGATCTTGAAAACCGTTTTCTTCAAAATCTTTACTTTCCTGCTCAGTAGCAACAAACATTTTGTCTGTTGTAAAAGTGACCATTAAAAGTTTTTGGGATTTCCTGTTCAAATCCAGCGGACTAACCGTCAGGTTTACTTTAATAATTTCAGTTCCCTGTTTAATTTTTATCCCATTCAAGCTGGCTTTTTCCTTTGTCTTTAGCACACTAATGCTTAATGTATTGAAGACCATCGCCAATTTTTTTGGCAATAACTTTTCAAGATTGGAGGTGAAATGCTTAGGGAGTAAATATTTTGAAGTATCTCCATAAGACCGCACAACGTCCTTGTTTTCATCTACACAAACCACCAGATAGCCCTGCTCTTCGGCGAGATTGGTATGCATCAGCTCTGTCAGTGATGGATCCTGATCAATACCTTCTTCCTCATTACGTACATAAACAGGTCTGTTCTTCACCTCAACTGAATCAGGCATTGAAAAAGCATCAAAACTAGCCATCCTCTTTGATTTTATATTCTTGTATAACTTATATTGTTTGTTTATAATTTCAAGATTCTGGATAATTGGCATCGGATTTTCGCTGGAACCTAAAAACAAATAACCATCCATTTTAAGTCCAAATAGTAACATTGCAAATATTTTCTTTTGCAGTACCGGAGCCATATAAATCAACAGATTCCGGCAACTGATAAAGTGCATATTACAATATGGAGGGTTTTTGACTAAATCATGCTGTGCAAAAATGGCCATCTTTCTCAGGCCTGGTTTGACACGGTATTGATTTCCCTCCTTGATGAAGTGTTTGTTCAATCGCTCTGTTGACACATCCTTCAAGGTATCACGTCCGTATATGCCTTTCCCAGCCGTCACTAAGGCAGCACTGTCAATATCTGTAGCAAATATTTTAACAACAACATGTTCCAGATCACCTGTCAACTGCTCGGAGATAAGGATGGCTAAAGAATATACTTCTTCACCGGTAGCACACCCTGCTACCCAGATTTTCAGTTCTTCCTTGGGGCCAAGCCTTTTCAAAATACCTGGTAATACATTGTTTTTTATATACTCAAAAGCCTCTTTATCTCTAAAAAATGAAGTCACACTAATCAAAAACTCTTTTGACAATGCATCGATTTCAGCCGCTGAGGTTTTTAGGAAGGCAAGGTATTTTTCGAGGGTATTAAAATCCAGATACGTGGCTCTTCTTTTAGTCCGCCTTAAAATTGTGGAGGTCTTATAATCAGAAAAATCAAGTGGAGATTGCTGTTTGATCAGCTCTAAAATTGCTTTAAGACTAACCTCATCGTTGTGATTATCGAGTTTCAACGAGCCCTCCTGCTCCACATAATCTTCAATTGCTCCCGGCATTGCAGCGGGTTCCAATATAAAATCTACCATCCCTGTGGCAATAGCTTTAGATGGCATACCCGGGAAAGTAGAAGTTTCAGGATTCCTGGCCATGACCATTCCTCCAGCTTTTTTAATAGCAATAATCCCCCCCGACCCATCTTCTCCTAAACCAGAAAGGACAATACCAATTGCTTTACTGCCGCAATCAGCTGCTAAAGAATTAAAAAATGTATCAATAGTAAGGTGCGCAGTTTTATTTTCAGCTTTATCTCTTAAATATAGTCTGCCACCCGAGATGGTCATATACTTATCATGTGGAATAAGGTAAACCTGATTGCATTCAACCAGGCAACCATCGGTAGCCTCTTCTATAATTAACTTGCTGTGTTTAGCCAGCACCTCAACCATTCTGCTTTTAAAAGACGCGGAAAGATGCTGAACAACCACGTAAGAAACTCCATCTAAAGGGGTATGATCAAAGAAAGTATTGATTTCCTCTAAACCACCAGCTGAGGCACCAATTGCGATAATATATGCCGGATCAATCATCCTGTCGTTGGGTTAGGCAATGTTGTTTTTTCATGGATTACGATGTTATTGATGCTTAGTTAAAATGTCAGTTGAATAACTGAACACCAAAAGAAGAATAGGACTCAGAACTATAAATATACCGAAAACTAAGGGGAATACGGCGTAATTGTTGGATTCCTTTTGATGATATCGTAAACGGGATATTTAACTTTTATCCATTTAACACAAAAAACCGGTATCCTTTTGAAAGTATAGCCAGCAAAAGCTTACACCCCAAAAAGATACCGGTGATCAAATTAATACCGTAATTGACTAATAGCCGTCGTTCTGATAGCCGCTTTTATTGATAATGTTATCAATTTCAACCTGTGGTACCGGATAAAGACTTCTGAAAGCAGGAATCCCAGGAAAAACAACGCCCATCTGATTTGTTCTCACAATATCAAACCAACGATCAGCCTCCAAAGCCAGCTCCAATCTTCTCTCTAAATAAACCGCAGTTCTAAATTGCACCTGAGAAGTCAGGAGCGCAGCAGTTTTCACAGAAGCATTCGCATTGGTACGAACCGCATTCAGCGCCTTAAAGGCCTCCGTATTCCCGTAAGCGGTCTCGTTCAGTGCTTCCGCATACATCAGCAATACATCCGTAGTCCGTAGCACCGGAAAATCACCACTGGTTTCATTGTTTAACTGCGGAGAATTGAACTTACCTGGTCTGCCACCTGTCCCTGTGATCGCGACCAAAGGCTGACGGTTATCCCCGGGTTCAAACAGCGACTGCGGAATGTTTATGATGTTCGTATTGTTGTTATTTCTATAGCGGTTATCCTGGTGTACAAACTCTTTTACCCCGCCCATCAGATATTGAACAGCAAAAATAATGTCCTTACTGGTTTTTAAATTCCCAGGGAAAGTCAGGTTTTGCGGCACTGTTGCCAGGGTTGTACCACTATAAATGGCCGTTACTACGGGTTGCAAAGTTGAAGCGACCAGATCAAACTTTTTCTGGTACAAATAAACCTTACCCAGCAAACCAGAGGCCGCATAACTCGTTGCCTTTCCGCGTTGCGGATCTCCCCATGTTGGCGGAAGTTTAGCTGCGGCATCCGTCAAATCATCAATAATTTGCTGATAAACCTGTGCAGCAGTAGCGCGGGTATTTTGTCTGGCCTCTTCTGTTTTTTGAACCTTTAGCACCAAAGGAACATTGCCCCAAATCCGCGTTAAATTGAAATAACTCAGCGCCCTGATAAATTTCGCCTGACCGATGATCTGATTCTTGATCGTCTCATTCATGGCAATACCGGGCGCACGGTCTAAAATGAGGTTACTGCGGTATATCGCCTTGTAATTACCCGTCCAGGCGGCAGAAAGAATACTATTGGCAGAAGTTTCGGCAAAGACCTCAATCTGGTTACGGACACCGGCACCAGATCCCGGATCATTGTCAATCAGGTTATCGCCACGTAGCTCGCCCAAAGTCAATAAATTATTCCCGTAAAGGCTGTCACTTTGCAAAGCGTCATAGCATGCAACAAGTCCTCCCTGCAGCCCTTTCTCGTCCACATAAAAGGTCTCTTCAGTATAAGAATCCAGCGGTTTTAAATCTAAAAATTTCTTGCAGGAAGTTGCTGTGATCATTAAACCACAAATAAATATGATATACTTTTTCATCTTTCTAATGTTATAAAGTGATGTTTATGCCTATTGATGTTGTTTTTGCGGTTGGATAAACCCCATAATCCTCGCCATTTGTGGTGGCATCGCTACGATTGGTCACCTCTGGATTGTATCCTGTGTATTTGGTGAAAGTGAAAGGATTTTGCATCGCTACATAGATTCTTACTTTTGTTAAAGTCAGGCGCTTAACCAGATTTTCAGGCAATGTATAACCCATGGCGATGTTACGAATACGTAAATAAGAACCATTTTCAATATGCCAGGTCGACGTGGTGCCGTTGCTTCCTTTGGCCGCGCGATTCGCCCTTACATCCTGACCGCTACCCGGATCAGATGGTGATTTCCAACGGTCCAGCGAACTAATCATGTTGTTCATATTACCTTCTTTATTGGCAAAATACCTGCGGGAAAGGTTCAGGATCTGATTGCCATAAACCCCTTGCATCGCCACATTTAAATCTATCCCTTTATATTCAAAAGAAGTAGCAAAACCATAGGTAAACTTAGGCAGGTAATTTCCTACAATCTCCCTGTCTTTTGTCAAATCAATCACACCATCACCATCCACATCTTTAAATCTAAAATCTCCTGGCTTAGAAGTATTCACATCATAATTACCCTGAGTATCGGTATAATGAGGATAAGCATCAACTTCTCCCTGGTTTTTAAATACACCTAAAACTACCGGCAAATAGTAAGAACCAATAGGTTCTCCCACCCGGGTGATAAAATAAGCATTGGCCACAGAGCCGGTTTTGATAATGTCTGCATTACCCGGCCCCAACTCTACCACCTTGTTGATGTTTTTAGAGAAATTACCATTAGCCGTCCATTTAACTGCACCAAATTGTTGCTGTGTACCCAGATTGATGTCGATCCCTTTATTATTTACCTTTCCAATATTCTTCAATTCTGTAGCGAAACCTGTAGAGATAGGCACTGGCACATCTAACAGCAAGTTATTGGTATTACTATTGTAAACATCTACAGATAAGGTCAACTGATTTTTGAAAAAAGCAGCATCAAAACCAAGATTTAGCTGTGCGGTCTTTTCCCATTGTAAGTCATCATTAGGTTTGGCAATTGGCGCTGCACCATTAATTACACCCGGAGGCGTACCACCAAACACATAGCCATAATTATTCATCGAACCCTGAGCTGCATAATTCGGGATGTTAAAATTACCCGTTAAACCATAACTGGCCCTTAGTTTCAAATCAGAAATAGTTTCCGAGTCTTTCAGGAAATCCTCTTCCGTTAATCTCCATCCAAGTGATGCAGAAGGGAAATATCCCCATTTGTTGTTTTTCCCGAACTTAGAAGAACCATCAGCTCTCATCGAACCTGTAAACAAATATTTTCCCTTGTAACTGTATTGCAATCTGGCAATCCCTGAAGCCAGAGCCCATTGTGTTCTGGTACCGGTACCATTCGTTACCAAACCAGCCTTAATAAACTCTACCTGATCACTGATAAAACCTTTGGAAGCAAAAGCATAATTGCCACTTAAATCGTCCTTTTGTGTAGAGAAACCGACTAAAGCATTAATACTGTGATCGCCAATAGTTTTCGCATAGTTTACAGTTTGCTCTAACAACCAATTGGTTTCTTTAATGGTGCGTGAAGAACCTGTTGCCTCCGAAAGTGGATTTCCTGCAGTATTAGATTGTGGAAATGTAGAAGGTCTGAACATATCTTCCGAGCTGTTAAACAAATCAACTCCCAACTGAATCTTGTACTTCAGATCTTTGAACAATTCAGCTTCTAAAAAAGCACTTCCGGTCATTCTTGTCGCCGTCACATCGTCTTTTTGAAGCATCGCCAGGGCTACCGGATTCCAGGCTTGTGTACCACCGTTACCGTCCGCGCTTTTGTTACCAGGCAAAATGGTTTTCGTACCGGCACTCCAGGCGTTCTGGTCAAAATTATAGCTTCCATCCGGATTGTATACCGGGAAAATTGGCGCATAATGTAAGGCCGAGGCCACAATACCACCGCCATTAGAATTATAGGCGCCATTTGCATTTACTCTCTTTTCATTGATCACAGAAGGACTGAAATTAACGCCGAATTTCACCGCGCCTTTTTTACCTTCCAGGTTAATCCGGCCACTGTAACGCTTGAAACCACTGTTTAAAATGATACCATCCTGATCAAAATATTCCAGGGAACCATAATATTTCATCAACTCAGATCCCCCTGCTGCCGAGATTGAATGGTCTTGAATTGGCGCAGTTCTAAAAATCTGATCCTGCCAATCTGTATTCGTTAAACCCTGCTGACCTTGTAAATAAGGTAAAACCTCCAGGGGCATTACCGTATTGGTATTGTTGCCGGTATTGGTTAAACGGATGGCATTATTATCATTTACACTAAAACTAACCAGAGGTCTTCCATTGGCAAGATTATTTCTGTTATTGGCCTCCATCACATCTGTATAGGAGTTGTTCCTCGACTCCAAAACCATTTGTGCATACTGGTACGCGTCCATCATCTTGATTTTGTGCGCCAAAGTCTGCCAGCCGGTATAGCTGTTCACATTTATTGTGGTCACGCCACTCTTTCCTTGTTTTGTGGTGATCAATACCACCCCATTAGAACCTCTGGAGCCGTAAATCGCAGCTGAAGAAGCGTCTTTTAAAACCTCAATAGAGGCAATGTCATTGGTATTCAGAGTATTAATGTTATCATTTGAAATAGGTACACCATCAATTACATACAATGGATTAGAACCCGCTGTAATGGTACCTACCCCTCTTACTTTGATGTTAAGCGCTCCACCGGGAGCACCAGAACCCTGGGAAACCTGTACACCAGCCATCTTTCCGACCATGGCTTCTGCCGCATTACTGATCGGCTGATTTTCGATATCCGAGGCTTTAATACTGGCAATTGAAGTGGTTACATCCTTTTTCTTCTGACTTCCATAACCCACCACAACCACATCTGATAGATTGTTGGCATTGGGATTTAGCTGGATCAGCAGCGTGGCCTGTTCGCCGGGTTTGAGGATATAATTGCTGATCGTTTTTGTCTCATAGCCAAGATAGGAGGCACTGATGTTGTAGGGAACATTTGCAGAAAGGCCTTTTATCGAAAACTGCCCCGAGGAATTCACCATAGTCCCCTTCTTTTCATTGGTTTTTGTGTTCAGTAAAAGTACGGAGGCCCCAAGCAGCGGCTGCCCTGTTTCATCTTTTACAATCCCGGTGATCTCTGATGTTTGAGCCCAGGCCTTTGTCGATACTGATAACATCAGCAGACAAAAGAACAAGTGTTTAGTAAACGTTTTAAGCATAGTTTATTTATTTGATTGGTTTTTAGGCAAAAGGATTCCTATTCCCGCTCTTTTTCAGCGGGTGAAAGGGTTTAAAATAATAGGATTGGATTTACTTTTTAATCAGGTAACCGTCGGTTGTTTTTATTTGGTTTAGTTTGTTTAGTTCGGCAATTTCTTCAAGTATGGTATCTATAGATTGTGTAAGTTTCAGGCTTCCTGTAAACGACATTTCGGCCAAATCAGCACGGTCGTAAGTGATGTCAACTTTATAGTGTTTTTCCAGCTGATCAAAGACTTCCACTAAGGAGGCTTGCTGGAAATTCAGCTCTTTTAGTTTGTTTTCCTCTTTTACCTGTAAAACTCTGGTGTCGGAAACACTCACTTTATTTATTCTGCTGTTGTAAACCAGTTCTTTGCCTGGAAGTAAGAGCTTGCTAAATGCAGAAATGGAATCGGTCTTTTTCACCAGAACCTTACCGGTATGCAGCTGTACTTTAATAAACCTGCTGTTTTTTAAAGCGGTAACAGTAAATGAAGTGCCCAAAGCTGTTGTCGAAATTCCCTTCGCATACACCACAAAAGGATGATCCTTGTCTTTTGAAACTTCAAAAAAGCTTTTCCCATTCAAATACACTTCCCGTTTGTTTTTGACAAATGGAATGGCATACCTCAACTCTGCTCCCGGAAATATTTTAACGGTAGAGCCATCAGGTAAATGAATCAATTGTTGATGATCGGTATAATTGACAACTGATTTCCAATTGATAATATCTGAATTTTCAGTCCTTACAACCTGGTTTTCGCCCGGCGACAGACCAGGGGTTTGCTGGTTTAAACTTAAAAGACCCACAGTAAGCACCACCAAAACTATTGCAGCCGCTGAGATGATTTTCATCCATTTTAAACGGTAAGTCTTAGCGATAGTCTCCTTTTTTACCGCACTAAAAATCTCCTCAGTTTTCAGCTCATCGAGTACAGCCTCGCTGGTTTCATCCCATTCAGCTTTGCTTAATAAATGATCTGGCAGGTCCTCAATAGCATTCAAATAGTTCAACACCAAAAGCTTTTCTTCGGGGCTGCACTGTCCTTTAAAATATTTATCTAACAACTGTTCAGAGACACTCATACTACCAATACGATTGAATTCATGGGAAACCCTTAACGCGATGAAAATATATTTATAGATCAGCGAAGGAATTGATAACGAAAGATATTTAATGACGCCAGGAGTTTGATTTGCCAGGGAATTTGATTATCCGAGAAATTTGGTCAGCAGGATAAACATGGGGACGTAGGCATAGCCGTCAAGCTGTTTTATGGCTAATGAAATGTGTTTTTCTACCGTTCTCGGAGAAATAGAAAGCTGCTCAGAGATTTCCTTATAAGAATAACCTTGTAAGCGACTTAAAATGAAAACCTTTTTTCTGGTTGGAGGAAGCACACTCAGCGCAACTTCCAATTGCTGGTTGATTTCGAACTTCTGATTTTGTTCTGCGGATGCTTCGCTGATGCTGCTATAGTAAAGTTTAAGATTTCTCCCGTCATTACTCAGCTTTTTGAAATAGTCCAGCAAGGTGGTTCTTGCAATCCGGAACAATTGTACGTCCAGCTCATGTTCTTCTGAAAGCGTGTGCCTAAAGTTCCATAATTTGATAAAAGCTAGCTGAGTCAACTCTTGAGCCATATCTTCATCGTTAGTCTTCTTAAAAAAATAGCCATAAACCTTTTTATGAGATAGTTTAAAGACTATTTCAAAAGACTCATGATTGCCCGATTTTAAATTATGGATATAGCTCAACATTGCTGCACAAAACTATTAGATTCATATTAGCTAAAACTAAATATAGTGTTAATTCTGATTAAAAGAACTGTTCTGTGATATGGCTGGTATTTTATGTTTTTTACAGTAAATGACCGATTTGTTTTCTCCTGTCCCGGCGTTTTCCTGTTTTATGGAATAGCATGGTTATAACATAACTCAAAACAGTACAACTATATAGGATATAGCCATTCTCATAAGTCATGTAGAGTTGCGAATAAACTTTTCTCATCGTATACTTGTAAAATCATAATAAGAAATTAACGCAAATGGAATTACCACATATATTTAGTAATCTGAAAAGCTCAAGAGCTTTGATTTCCGATTATGTAGCCCTCGATAATAAAATATGGCAACATCAGTTTGAAATCAAAAACTACAATAGAAAGAGGTTGTTTAACCTATTGTCAGTGGTTGCTACGGTCTTATTTATGTGGATTTTAAACGCTGGCTCCGACCGTATAATAAGCTTCATCCCTATAATCGTCGTTGCACCACTCGCATTTGTATGCATTAGGTTTATTATTGGTGATGTATTAGATTATTTTAAAAGGAAAAAACTGATGCGTGATATCCAACCTGAACTTTTAAGGTTATCGGAAAGAATGAATGAGCTTGTAGAAGAGCTGGATAGTTTTACAGTTTTACCTGAGAAATACAGAACTCTTCATGCAGTAGATGCTATTGGCAATTATTTTGTAAATAAAAGAATAGATACACTCAAAGAAGGTTTCAATCTTTATGAAGATGAACTATTCAAGTCTCAGCAATTAAGAAACCAGCAGTTTCAAATCAATCAGAATGCACAGATGATGCACCAGAATCATGAAATGATCAAAGCTCAACGCGTTACAAA
>NZ_JAPIVQ010000008.1 GCF_026239675.1 Pedobacter sp. PLR | reverse complement strand
ATTAGATTTGAACTAAAATGAACAAGGCAGTAACTCTAATGAATCACCGCCTTGACACAGTTTATTTTACATACCCAAGGAATCTGTATTACCACTCTGGGATCTTGAATTTCACAGGTTTGCGTGTACATTTCACCAACTCACCGATCTTAATTTCTTTTATAGCTGCAAATGCTATGACACTAATTTACAGATTTAATTTTAATTATTGGGAATTCGAGATGACTTTATATTGAATTAGTACACTGTCTGTATGGCCTTCACTTTTTTTAATAAGCAATTACTACAGTCAATACTTTAAGCAACTCTTTATAATCAAAACCACTAACCATTGTTTCTGACATTAGTTGTATAGACTGGTATTCATTTGTGCCTTTTAATGCTGTGTCTAAATGCTTCTTCAATAAGTCGTCTTCCTCATTTAACGTATACATGACAATTAGCGTTGCCAATATTTTGCAATTGGCTTTGCTTTGCCATACGTTAGTCCTCTTTAAAGTTTTATAGTGTCTGATTAGCAGATTTTTTGCAATTAGGTAGCGATAATAAAAAATCCTGATTTGCCTTGGTGTAGCTCCATGATATTTAGTTATGGCAATCCTTAAAATATCGATTTCGTCATTAGCTAAACTTTTAATGGGATCCGTGATAGCTGTGGAACCTTCGTTTTGAATGACAGCGGTTTCTTCTAAGGATATGGAGTTTTCCAAATATTCAGTTGCAAAATCAGGCTCTTCATAATCTATATAGTCATCTTGCATTTGAGATTGCTCAATTTGATAGTCCAATAGAGCATCTTGAATTAGTTGGCTCTGTCTTGAATGGATTTGTCTGGTTTCCTGACTTAGCAATTCATTTAATTCAGATACTTCTAACTTTTCGCGGTCAGGCTGCGTTAGAGCAATTAAGAACTCATCAGAATCATAAGTAGACAAATCACCGAGTTTTAGCCCAGCAATAAAAAGCTTGTCAATGTATTCATCTGTGACTTTACTTAAGGCCTTTGCATGTTCTTCTTCTTTTTTATCGAGCCCAATCAACGAATGGTACTTCATTTTAATGGCCAGTTTCAGGATTCTTTCATCGACTGCAGCGACTACGATTAGCCTTTCAGCAATCTCAGGATCTTCAAGTAATACACGCAGAGAATCTATAATCTGTATGATTTTGGATTCATTACATCGATCAATATCCTCCACAAAAAGAATTATTTTTTTATTCCTTACATTTTTTTTTGTAATCCATGTTTTTAACAAGATTAGTGTTTCTTTTTGTATCTCAGCTTGTAAACCAAGGTGCTCTTTGTAAGAATGTTTCGTCGTATATTTCAAAAAAAGATCTTTTGCCTTTGAGCTGTATTCCTTCTTTATTGTTACATAGAGTGCATATGCTGTTGTTGAACTCATAAATGCAACCCCGAAGAAATTAAATGTTGATCTTAATTTGCCATCAATAAAGCTAAAAAGCTCTTTACCCAATATAAAACACAATATAGCAGCAAAAATTATTGCTAAAAGTTTAAGGATTGGCCATAACCTTTTTCTTTTGAAGTTTAGTTTAATTAATCTTGTTGCTTGAACCCACCAAGTGGAAATCCAGCAATCGTATTTTGGTTTAAGATATACTTCTGATATGCATTCATATAGGTAAGCCCATGTAGCAGGTGTATCTTGATACTTCCAGGCATGGAAATCGACTTTGATGAATTTGTCGTTCCTGGCAAGTTTAGTCCAGGTTTGTTCCATTAAAAAAGTTTTTCCACGTCCCCATTTCCCGAATATTCCGATCATTGAGCCCTGTTCTGGAGGCATCATATTGATAATTCCTGCAAGTTCTTCAGCTAGATCATTTACACCAAGCACCCCTTCAATATCCTTCTTGTCGCGAAAAGAGACATTGGTCTTTTTGAAATACTTTTCTGTGGGAGAAATCGGTATTGGAGGTATTTCTGGAGTTACTTCTTCTTCAGCAAGTAGATCGAATAGGTTTTCCATACCCATAAAATCCAATATGTTTAATTCGATCTTCCCAGGGTATGTTCTTAAACAGGGAGTTAACATATTCTGAAGTAAATTAATACTATCTGTTTTTCGAAAAATGGCTACAGATCTCGTACAACCTAGATCGATTCCTGTAACATTTGTAGATACCATGCATAGAATGAAAGGCTCATCTGTGTGCTCTTTGTAAGAGCTTATTACATTCTTGCGAATGTCATTTGCCATACCATTATGTATTGCTACTGCATGTGTTCCATTGCCAATCTGATTATTCAGTATTTCAGCAAGATTTTTAGCAAAATTTATAGTCGGGCAGTAAATGATTGTCTTGTCCTGATTTATCTTGGCTAATAATAGAACTGCCGCCGCTTCTATGTAGATCCGGGAAGAAACAATCTTTTTTTCTGATATCTCGGGATTTGTATTACTGAGTTCTTCACGTAATTCTTCTGACAAAGGGGTGAGATGAGTGACTTTGTAAGGCGTGAAAAGGAATGCATCTTCGATTGCATTCCTTAAGGTATAAATTGATACAGGCTTACCAAATCTTTCATCCGTTTGTGGTCTGTCAGTGATAGCAAGCTGAATGGCTTCAGGATACAGATCTAGTAAATCATTAAGAGTGGCCGTAGATAAGTCGCCTCCAATGAATAATATTAACCCAATTTTTTTCTCGACAGTCTCCAATTCAGCCATGGTCTGCTGTTTTGTTAATGTCAACAATGAAAGTACAGTGACTCTTCTAAATGACTTGTCCTCTGACTTGATATGTGTGTTAATTTCTAAACCTACGTATTGTTTTAATGATTCCGACACAGTAAGTTGAATCTCCTTATTTATTGTAACTAACAATATGTGTGCTGTCTTATCAATTGCATCGGAGTTTAAACACTCATTAACAATACAACCGCTTACAACTGTTTTTCCAGATCCGGTTGGCATCGCTATTGAAATGCGTTTGTTCCCTTCTTTAATTTGTTGTAATACAATAGTTATGGCCTGTTGCTGATGGGGATAGAGGTTTGAGAGTTTCATTTTAGAATTGCATTGTAAAGCATAAAGGTGCTATAATTTCAAAGGTGCACATTATTAGCGTTATACCAAATTTTCGAAATTTCCTCTAAAGATAGGTCGACTGAATTTTTTAAAATTAATCATTCACCAAATGATCCACCGATTATTGGATCAATGCCAGAAATCGTGGAACAATGACGCTTTTTTCGAATTTTCGTTTACAATTTAGATATTCTGAATAGGAAAATTTAATATTTTTAACCTCTCTGAATTGGGATTTGAAGGTCATTCCATGTTAAAAGATGTTAAATCTTGACTTTTATAAGTGAAAAATATTTGGAGAAATCAAACCATTGCTTACCTTAGACGTTGTTTAAGAATAGAAAGATAAATCTAATTTGAACAAATTAAACGCTCTCAACCAATTGTATGTCGGATTCAAAACACTTTTTATCACCTAGATTGACAGGGAAAAGATTCGACGATCATTCCGTCCCTGTTGATATTTTGCAGGATTTTGCTGCACTCCAAGAACTACTTATTGAATTAGCGAAAAATATTTATTTAGAGGACAATCCCAAAAGGAAACGTGTTCCAAAAGGTTTTACAGAAGGAGTTACTTTAAATTTAGATAAAATTGAAGATGGAAGTGCGATTTTAAACTTTTTTCTTGCGACAAGTTTATTAACTTCTCCAATCTTGGGCGAAGATTCTCACGCCTATACATATTTTGAAAAAGCCAAAAATAGAGTTATTGCAGTTGTTGCTGCTGCAGAGAAGGGTGAAGATATTAGAAGTGTCCTGCCTGTTAAATATTTAACATATTTTAATAGAATAGGCCGAAATCTTAAAGATGATGAATCAATTTACCTAAACCCATCAACATCTAGTAATGGGGTGAAACTTAATAAGAGCACTCGTAATAAAATCGTGCTTTCCGTCAGTTCAGATTCCACTTACACGGATAACTTTGCTATAACTGCTTTAATAACCTCGATCAATAAAGTTGATAAGAATTTCACTCTAATTATAGATGGCCAAAGAATTACAGCTAAATTGGATCATACCAATTTTAAAACGGTTATTACAACTTTCACAGAGTTTTATTCCAATACATATGTCTCGATCGAAGGAGAAGGGTTATATAATAGGAATGATAAGTTAATTAAAATAAATTCTATTACCACAATGGATATTTTAGATCCATTAGATGTTTCTTTGAGGTTATCAGAGTTGAGTAAACTTAAAGACGGGTGGTATAATCATGAAGGAATAGCGCCTAAGGAAGCTAACCTGATCAAATTTGAAAATCTATTCAAAGAATCATTTTCAGAAAGCTTGCCCTTACCAACAATATTTCCAACACTTGAAGGGAATATCCAGCTGGAATGGACCTTAGGAACCAAAGAAATTTCATTAGAGGTTAATCTGGATGATTTTAATGCCGAATTTATGTCTGTTGATGTCAATAGTGATGATGTTATCGAAGAGATAATCCATCTCACCAAGAAAACAGAGTGGAATAAACTCACAAAATACCTTAGCTAATTAATGTTCTCAAATATGCAAGATTCTACTATACTTCACAGACAAGTACATCCTAGTTTAGTTCAAGACAATAAGTTTTCCTCAAAAGCTTTTGAGATTGGGTCTTTACCAGTAGGACAAATAGCTTCTTCAGTTTTTGTTCCAAAAGATAGTGATAACAATCAGCTTTCAGTTTATAATGGTGATAAATTTAGTGCTGAGGAATCCCATGATCATTATATTGAGAAATTAGACTCCGCAGGAGTTGTATCCGTGTCCGTGGAAGAGTGTATTTCTATCGATTTAACTGCAACAGAGGATAATCTTCCTTTTGACGGACATTCTTTTATAGATTTTATTACTTTGAATAAATCCCAAGCCAAGATCAAGGCAAAAAAATTAAAAGCAATGGCCGTTGCTAGAGACTGGACTTTTAAAAAATAGAGACAGTATTCATGGTATGTAAAATAAACTGTGTCAAGGCGGTGATTCATTAGAGTTACCGCCTTGCTCATTTTAATTCAAATCTAATACCATCTGATCAGGAAACCAAATGGCAAGTTTTTGTGCAGTAATCCCCTGTATACATCGGTGATTTCGGGCCAGTCAAAACTGATTATACTTTAGGGTGGAACACTGGCGTCATTTCGACAGAAATATCTAGTGATAGGAGGTGTTTGCTTTAGATATCCTTAGTAACTTCCTTTTTCCGGAATACAATACCTAACTCCGCCACGCGGGTTTTCCATGTCTCCCTTGTACCTTGGTATCAAATGGCAGTGAAAATGAAAAACTGTTTGTCCTGCATCTTTGCCACAATTCATTCCGATATTAAAGCCGTCAGGCTTATGTTTTTTTAATACCAGAGATTTAGCACTTTCAATTGTATCAACAAGGCTATGTTTTTCCTCAACTGTCAAACTGAAAAAATCTGCTCTAATAACATTCGAAATAATCAAAAGATGGCCTGGGGAAACAGGGAAGGCGTCTTCAATTATAAAGAAGTGATCGTTACTATAGATGGTTTTGTGCTTTGGTATATCTAAAAAATCTTTCATTAAAAACTTCCTGCTAGTTCAATTTTAGGTTGCCATTTTTGAATAGCCAATTCTGACGCTAAGTTATACTGTTTTTCTAAAAATGCTATTCTTTGCGCTCGTGTATATCCTGTTTGGTTGATGATGGTTTCGGCCAAAGGGTGCTTACTTTCAATATAAAATTCATTCCGGTTAAAAAGCCTCTCCAGAAATCTCTTTTCAGGTATCCTAGCGCTCTTATTGTTGTTTATTTGTTTATCCGATAGCACTAGATTCCAAACACCATTTATATTTGCACCTTCATTGTGATGGTATTGCTTATGGAGGTGCGGTAAAAAATGGTCTATGGCGCACATGTTTAATTCATCATTTTTATAAATAGAAATGTCCTGAAAGGAGTAGAAACACTTGCCCTTTTGATAGCCATTAAGCGCGTCTCGTACAGAAGTAATGTTCACTCTTCTCATGAAATTGTTCTGTACAAATAACAAAGATTCAACATCATCATATTTTACTTCAAGTATGTTCGGACTTATGTTTAAACTCCATGCAGTTTCTACCAGGTTCCATCTTGCTTCAACCTCTTGATCCAGATTCTTAAACTGAAAGGTATCGAATAGCTTGAGCAGACTATCAGTAATTATAATTTCCTTTTTGCCTACGGCAAAGTTCTTTTCATAAAATGGGTTAGGTATGGCGCCACCATTAACATTTTGAAATGCATCAATTACGTTTACAAAGCCGAATTTTTCAGTATCCCTGTAAAGCTGATCTTGATTCAATTCATTTTTTATAAAAGCACGACAACTATTTAAAAATTTACTGCTCTGTGAGCTACCTTGTTTGTCATTAAATTTTAGGTGCTCTATAATATTGCCTGCAAAAGGTACTGCTAAATCACTTAAACTAATAGATGTAGTTTGATTGCCAATTAGGGTTATTAATGATTTTGCAAAGGCGAATTTATAAGTAGCAGAATTCTTTCCGAACAGTATTAATGATCTCCATTGAGATTCCAGGGATGGATCATTAATTTGAAACTTTGTACTCATGACGGATCAAGGTACAAATATTCGAGATTAGTTACAGAATATTGATTAAACTGACAGAATTTTAATTGTTAACAGCAATGTAATTTCTATTCTTCGGGATGAACAGAATTGTTTCTTCCTGAAAAAACCGTACAGGTGATTACTGTTAGTCCTTGATGTCTTTATAGAAATCGCTAAAAAACAATAAAAATATTTTTATACATCTCTTCACCCTTTTTGCTTTCTGGTCGCCTTTAAGGTAATCACAAAACTTAAACTGTTATAATGAACCTAAGTAACCATTCAAATACATTCCGTGTATTCAGTTTTGCTGCGATTCTGTTTTCTGGATTGGCACATGAAGCGATAGCACAATCTAGCCCGCAGGATATAGAAAGCCTTCAGAAGAAGACGATCGAGGCTGTTGTTAGAAATCTGAAGCAGAAACATGTGCGGCCTAAAGCGATTGACGATAATTTTTCTAAAATCATCTGGAGGAGATACCTTGAAGGACTAGATCCGAATAAAAGTATTCTTCTTTTGAGCGACTTGAATGCCCTGAAGAAATATGAACTGAGTATAGATGATGAACTGAATGCCGGAACAACAGATTTCTTTACTGCCACTTTTAAGATCTATCAACAGCGGTTGAATGAGGCTGAGCTTGGTTTTAAAAGAATTCTGGGGAACCCGATGACTTTCAGTAAAGATGAAACGATTCAGCTTGATGGGAGTTTACTGAAATTTGCGGTGAATAAATCGGCACTACAGGAAGTTTGGAGAAAAAAAGCAAAATACCTGGTGTTGAAGAAAATGTTCGATCTGGATAAAAATAAACTCAATAGTCCGGCACTGGAAAAGGAAGCCAGAGCAAGGGTAGCAAAATGGCTAACCAGTAGTTTTAAAACTTTGAGGGCTGAATACGCTTTAAATGAAAAGTTTAGTCAATATCTTAATACGATTACTTTAGAGGTTGATCCACATAGTTCTTATGCTGCGCCTATTAAAGCCAGGGGCATGGAGGATCAAATGGCTAAACGTTTTTTTGGGATTGGCATAGAATTACAAGATAAAGAAGGAGATGTGTTTGTAAAGTCTCTTAGACCGGGTGGTGTTGCCCTCAAAAGTGGTCTGATAGATATCAACGATCGTATATTGCGTGTTAGCGACACCAAAGGAAGCATGGTTGATATAGCTGGGATGCCCATTACGGACATTCCTGATTTAATTCGTGGAGATAAAGACACGCAGGTTTCCCTGGATTTATTGAAAGGTAATGGTTTGGAAAGAACCGTTTCCTTGAAACGTGCTGAAGTAAAGGATGAAGAAGGCAGAGCTAGAAGTGCCATAATGGAGCAGGAGGGACAGAAAATAGGGTACATTTACCTACCGGAGTTTTATGCCGATGTAGCCGGTGCTTCTGGTGCTCATGCGGCTACCGATGTAGAAATAGAGCTCCTGAAATTGAAGGAAGCTAAAGTGAATGCAATCATCATAGACCTTAGGAACAATGGTGGCGGATCTCTGGACGAAGTGATTAAGATGAGCGGTTTCTTTTTAGGTAAAGGGCCGAAAGTTCAATTGAAGGATGGTGTTGGTGTGAAAATTCACACTTCTGGCGTCGCAGCCTTATACAATGGCCCACTAGCGGTGATGATCAATGAGCAGAGCGCTTCTGCATCCGAAATCTTTGCTGCGGTAATTCAGGATTATAAACGCGGAATTGTGATCGGCAGTCCTGCTACGTATGGAAAAGGAACAGCACAAGCAACCGTGCCAATGGGTAAGATGGGTGATAAAGCGAAAGGAATTCCTGACCAGAGTTATGGTTCACTCCGACTTACAGAATATCAGTTTTACCGTGTTAATGGGGGCTCAACTCAGCTGCGGGGGGTAAATGCCGATGTCGTATTGCCCGGAAAACTAGCCTATCTGAAAATCAAAGAAAAGGATAATGTAACTGCGCTAAGCTGGGATAGTATCCCGGCAGCAGTTTATACTGAAATTAATAAACCCGCAGCCTGGAATAATATTATAAATTTAGCGAAGGAAGCTGTCGGAAAGGAGGAAGGATTTAAGACCATTGACGAAACCAGCAAGTTAATTGCCCGAAATCAGCTGGCCCCCATTCATCTAAACGCTGATCAATTTAATAAAATGCAGCAGAATCTGTTGGCGTATACCAAAAAGATAGACCAGGCGGCCATACTGCCTTCTTCTAAAAAAATAAGAATAACGGGTACAATGCAAAATGCTGCGGAGTCGGGCAATGAATGGTATCAGCAATGGCTGGATGTTATTTCGACCGATCTGTATGTGGAGAAGAGCCTGCGTATTATGAATAAAGTGATTACAGCAACAGCTAAAATAAATTAAACACCATAAAATGTAAAGCCTAATGGCAAAACTTTCAAAGATAGAATTCTTGTTTCGGGAGCATTATTCGTTTTTATGTACTGTTGCTTTTAAAGTGGTAGAAGATGAAGATGTGGCGAAAGATATCGTTCAGAATTTTTTTCTGTATTGCCTGGATAAGAGCTCTACACTGGAGGTTATCGTAAGTTTTAAAAGCTATGCATTCAGGGCAGTAAGAAACGCTTCATTAAGTTATATAAAGAAATCGAAGAAAGTAGATTATAATGATGAGCTGTTGCAGCACACGGCTGCTAACCTGATCAGTTCATCAGAACATGAACTACAGGAGCAGGAAGCAGAGCGGGATCTGGTTTTATGGCAAATCATCGGACAAATGCCTGAAAGGCGACGGCATGTGTTTTTATTGAGCAATAAAGATGGTTTAAAGTACACCGAAATTGCAACACAGCTGGATATCTCTGTAAATACGGTAAAAACACATATTAAATTATCTTATGAGTTTTTAAGGAGAGAATGCCAGTCGCTCATCAGAATAGTGATTTTAATTTATGTATGGATTGGATTTTATTAACTGGATATGAATCAGGAAGAAAAATTTAATTGGGAAAAGCTTTTAAAACATCTTGAAGGAGATAAAGAAGCAGAACCAGGAGCTGAAGAATTGAATCAGGAGGAGCTGGAAATGCTGCTGCTGGCAGAAGAAATGACTATGAGGTTAAAGGGAATAGATCCGGAAAAGCAATTTCCGGTAGAACCGGGCTGGGAAGAGTTGCAAACCAGGTATGAAGCGCAGAATAAACAGGAAGCTGTAATGGTTAACTGGAACAAGTGGTATCGGCTGATGGCTGTGGCAGCTATGTTTGTGGCTGTAATTGGGGCAGGCTGGTGGTTTCAGTTCCGGCAAACGGAACCCATTAAAACCAGTCAGCATATTGCAGCGCAAATACAACTTACGCTGGCCAATGGCGAGCAGGTGGAATTGGCCGCAAGTCAGGCCCCGGTTTTAAAATCTGAAGGGGCCTCTTTCAATGGGAGTACGCTGGTCTATAAAAAGGAAAGCGAATTGGCTCCGGTTACAGCTGAAAAACTTAGCATAAATACACTGGAAGTACCATATGGTAAACAAACCAGGTTAGAACTGAGTGATGGTACGGTGGTTTGGGTAAATGCAGGGTCAAAATTGAGCTACCCTACACGTTTTGCAGCTTCAAAACGAGAGTTGACCCTGGATGGAGAGGCTTTTTTTGAAGTGAGCCATGACCTTAAACGGCCTTTTATTGTGCATGTAGGGGCATTAAATGTACAGGTATTAGGAACTGCATTTAACATCAATAACTTTGGTGCTACGGTGCAAACAGCATTGGTAAGGGGTAAGGTAAGCCTGGAGACTGCTAACCAATCATTGATCCTGCTACCAGGAGATTTGGGTGCATTTCAGGAACAACAAGGCAAATTATCTAAATCAAAAGCCGATTTGAAGCGTTTTACCGCCTGGAAAGATGAGGAGATCTATTTCGACAACAATACCCTCGAAGAAATTGTATTTCGATTGAAACGGGAATATAACCTCAGTTTTGTTTTCGAAGATGCCGAACTTAAAAGGTTGCATTTTACGGTAGATATGCCTAAAGATGATATTCAAAAGGTTTTGAACAACATCAGATTAAGTACAAATGAAGTCAGTTTTGTGGTAAAAGGGAATGTGGTTGAGGTAAAGCGGCGATGAATTGTTGGACTTTATTAAAAAAGGGTGAAAATAATTCAAATTGTTTTCACCCTTTTTCATTTAGCCGGCGCCTATACATTATCAACTTAAACAAACCAAAACTTAAAAACAATGATGAAGAAATCAATACTAACTATTTGTAGTTTGGTAATGGGTATATCGGGCGTTTTTGCTCAGGACCGACTTGAACTGACAGCAAAATTGCCGGAACTTACGGAAAACATGATCGTGTATCTGTGGAACCCCATTGATAAGAAGACGGATTCTACCTATGTTAAAAACAATAGTTTCTCGTTTTCCAAACCCATGAATGGAGGCGGAAGTATTTTTATTTTGCAGGCAGGTATTTACAATGAGGCAAATGGACTTGGGACGATGATTTACCTGGAGCCCGGGAAAATAAATATTTCGGGGACAGCTAAAGGCTTTGACCTGGCCAACCTGAATGGAGATGCATTTGTAAAAGACTGGGTAGATATGTCCAGGAAAATGGCAGGTGCTGAGGCTGATATTAACGCTGCTGATGCACTGGATGTCAGCATAGGACAGGCCACGAAATTGGGTGATGAGGATGCCCTGAAATCCTTAAATGCCCAAAAAACCCTTTTAGTCCAAAAGGCTGTTGCGGCTGGTAAGAAGTATATGGACGAACATTTAAGTTCAGGGGTTTCGGCATATGTGCTGAACGCCACATTAAGCACTGTACTTAGCAATGAGGAAAAATTAAGCTATTTGAACAAGTTTACCGGAAATGCAAAGGACAATCAAATTACCAGAATGATGCTTTCTAGTTTAACAGGCTCTTCCGATCAATGGGTTGGTAAATATGCCCCTGATTTTAGTCAGCCGGATGTGAATGGTAAAATGGTTTCTTTATCCGATTTCAAAGGTAAATACGTGCTGGTAGATTTCTGGGCAAGCTGGTGTACACCTTGCTTATCTGAAATGGACGGACTTAAATCAGCTTATGCGAAATTTAAAGATAAGAACTTCACAATAGTCAGCATATCTCTCGATAAGGACAAAACTAAATGGCTGGAATCTATTAAAAATGAAGAACTTCCCTGGACTCAATTGTCAGACTTAAAAGGAGATAAGAATGATGCAGCATCCGCTTACAAAGTTATGGGAATCCCTGCAAACTTTATGATTGATCCAAATGGAAAGATCATTGGTGTCGCGTATCGTGAAAGTAACGACCCGGGATCCAGGGTAGTGGAAAGTGCATTAACCAGGATACTCAAATAGTCTACCTTCCAAACCAAACCAAACCAAACTAATGAATAATTTTTATGGAATAATCCGTACTGTCATTTACAGTGCCTTGTTTCTTATTGTTTTTTTGCTGCCAGCTTCTGCGCAGCAGAAAAACAGTAATAAAGTTACGTTAAATGTACGTAATGGTACATTGGAGAGCATTCTTCAATCCATTATGAAGCAAACATCTGTTAGAATTGTATATAACCATGAGCTGGTGCAGAAAGCGCCACGTATGAACTTTGCAGCCAGTAATGAAGACTTGAAAACCGTGGTCAGACGTTTGTTGAAAGGATCTGTCCTTACTTTTGTACTGCAGGATGATGTACTGGTGATCGGACCGAAAGATGAACAGGAGGAGATCAGAAAAACCACCAGGGTCATTAAAGGGCAGGTGTCGGACAATATCGGCATACCGCTGTCATTGGTTAATATCAGTATAACCGGTGAGCAGAGGCAAGTTCAGACGGATGAAAACGGGAGATTTTCGATTGATATAGAAGAGGGAAATTCTATCTCTTTTTCTTATGTTGGTTTTGAAAAAAAAACACTGAAACCACAGCCGGGAGAAATAGTTAACATTAAACTGAAACCCCTTCAAAATGAGATGGAAGAGGTCGTGGTAACCGGTTATCAGGAAGTGAGTAAGCGCCTGTCTGCCAGTTCAACTTTTACCCTGAAGGCGGCGGATATAAAAACGCCGGGGGTGCCAAATATCACCGCGATGCTTCAGGGGAAAGTACCGGGGCTTTCGGTCATAAATACATCAGGAAGTCCGAATGCAGTGCCAAAATTGCGTTTAAGGGGAACCTCTACTTTATTGGGGAATGCGAATCCGATCTGGGTGGTTGATGGGATTGTAAGAGAGAATCCTGATGGCGGCAATCCTGATAATGTGATGGGTACAAACCCATCCCTGATGGACATGATTCTGGGTAAAGAAAGCGCCTATTCCAAAGCCAGTTTAATAGGTAATTCTATGAGTGGTCTGAATGTGAACGATATTGAAAGTATTACTTTTTTAAAGGATGCTTCGGCAACGGCTATATATGGAACAAGGGCTGCTAACGGGGTAATTGTGGTTACTACACGCAAAGGACTGAGCGGTAAACCCGTAGTCAGCTATAATTTTAATACCGGTTATATCCAAAAGCCATCCTATTCCGGGATGAAGATGATGAATTCTCAGCAAAGAGTCCGGTTTTCAAGGGAAATTTATGAAGACGGACTTTTCTATCCCGGCGTTCCATTTAATATCTCCTATGAAGGTGCATTTCAGGATTTGATGAATAGAAAAATTACAGAGGCAGAGTTTCAGAAACAAGTGGCACATTTTGAAACGATCAACACCAATTGGTTTGATGTACTGTTTCAGAATTCCCTTAATATGTCACACAATGTAAATCTATCCGGTGGATCAGAAAAGGTAAGGTATTATTCCTCTTTGTCGTACGACAATAGTAAAGGCAGTGCAAAAGAGGATTGGCAAAACAGAGTCGGTGGGAAACTGGGGCTGAATGCAGACCTTAGCAGCCGGCTCAAACTTGATTTTAGTTTGACTGGTAACCAGCGTAATTCCAATGGTTATTTTCAGTTAAATCCACTGGATTATGCTTTAAAAACAAGCAGAACAATAGGTCCAGATGTTTTTTATCCCACCCGTACGCCAACTTATGATACTCAGGGGAACGGAACTCTGCTGAGCTACAACTTAAAAAATGAAATAAATGAAAGTGGAAGCACTGTAAAAGTCACCGAGATTAATGCAAGTTTTACACTTAACTACCGCATTATAGACGGGCTTAGGTTCAATTCCGTGTTGGGTGTCAATTCCCAGCAATCCAATGCAGAACAATACGCTACGGAACGCAGCAACTACATAGCCAACAGCCGTGGCTACGATTACGGAAGCGTGGTTCCGGGAGGAATAGAAGAACAGTCGTCGTCTTTACCATTCGGCGGGACCATGGCGACTGATCACATCACCAGTTATAATTATACCATTCGTAATTCTATGGAGTATACCAAACGTGTTTTTGGCGAACGTGATCAGGTCAACATTTTTGCCGGCCATGAAATGAGGTCTGTAAAGTATAACGGTTTCTCTGAACGCGTACCAGGATATCTTAAGGATAAGGGTGAATCATTTGTTCAACTGCCAAATTCTTATTTTTTCTTTGCTCCTAGAAAAACAAATACTGTAGACAATGCGCTTTCGGCATTTGTTTCGGCCTCCTATAGTTTTGCAGATAAATACATCCTGAATGCCAATATCCGTACGGATGCCTCTAACCGGTTCGGGCAATATTCCAACAGTCGGTTTTTACCTGTCTGGAGTATCGCCGCACGCTGGAACATGATTGAAGAGCCATGGTTGAAAGACGGCAAAGTGATCAATGCATTAGATCTGAAAGCATCCTATGGGTTTCAGGGAAATGTGGTGACCAGTGTAGGACCAGACCTTATTGCCAGTATCCCGGAGGGAGGGTCGCCAATTGATGCGGCAGCCAGACAGTACATTCTTAAACTGAAGTCATTGCCATATCCTGATTTGCGATGGGAGAAGACCCGCTCTTATAATATGGAACTACATGCTTCCTTGTTCAACTCATTTGCAGACTTTACGATCGCTTATTATGATAAAAGAGGATCTGATATCATCACCAGCCGGAAAGTGCCTTTGGAATATGGGATTTCGACCATGTACCTAAACGGAGGCAATATGCGTAATCATGGCTACGAAGCCAATCTTAATTTAAATCCTATTCGCGGTTCCAACTTTGACTGGTCAGTATCTGTCAATGTATCTAAAAACTTTAACAAGGTAGAGCAAGGTGTAAGTGAGATCCCCTATACCCTAAACGATTATCTCAATGGTACTGCACAGGTAACCGGACAGCCCGCCGGCACTTTCTACGTTGTCTCTTATAAAGGACTGGATCCAAAATACGGAATGCCTCTTTTCAATAAGATTGATGATGGTAGCTCTTATCTGGACAGGACCTTTATGGATGCGCTGGTGATCGGTGGTAATCGTGTGCCCGATATTTCAGGAGGGCTGACAACTTCTATAAGGTATAAGGCATTTTCAATGGGGGTTTCATTTGCCTTTAGTTTGGGCAGTAAGCGGTTGTTAAACGCGATGTATGCAGGTGATAATCAGTTTATCCCGATGCCTGACCAGAATATGCCGGCCATTTTTGAACAGCGCTGGCGCAAACCAGGCGATGAAGCTTTTACAAATATACCTGGATTTGTGAGTTATGTGCAAGCGGATCAGCAGGTTGAGGTTTCCTACGCTAACCGCTATAGCCGCTATTATCTGTATGACCATTCAGATCTGAACCTGGTTTCAGGAGATTTCCTGAGGTGCCGTTCCATGAACCTGGGGTATTCTTTGCCGGCAGGCTGGTTGAAACGAGCCAGAATCAAACAGATGTCTGTAACGGCTACAGCAACTAATCTTTTTGTAATTGCTGATAAAAAATTAAGGGGTCAGGATCCGGAGACGGATGGAGTAGGTACTACAGCCTTACCAATTGTGCCTGCTTTTAACCTTGGACTTAGTTTGTCATTTTAATAAATAATTATGAAAGACGTGAAAAAATATATACCTGTATTATGCCTTCTGTTTTTTTGTCTGATATCCTTATCCTGCAAGAAATTTCTGGAGGAACAATCTCAGACAGAAGTCATTCCAAAAACAGTAGAATCTTTAAATGAATTGTTATTGGGAGAGGGGTACCAGGGCGTTGACAAAGCGGTAGGCTGCATTCCTGTCTTCTATGATGATGACAAGGAACACCATGGTTTTTTTTTTGGGACCAAAGCCTCCTATTATGTGTACACCTGGCAGCCGGATCAGGAGCAATCGTTGTACGGAATTGACTGGAATAGTTCTCCCTGGGTAAATTATTACAAATTGATCCAGATCTGTAATGTAGCGCTGGATTACTCGGGTAAGGTTAGTGGAGAGCAGGCCGCCAAAGATAATTTAAATGGACAAGCCTATCTGCTTCGGGCATTTTATTATTTTAAACTTGTAAACCTTTATGGTAAACCCTATACGGATAAACTATCTGCTCCGGATCTGGACCCGGGAGTGCCTTTGATCATTAAATCAGGCGTATCTCTGGAAGGGAAAAAGCGTAATACGGTAAAAGAGGTGTATCAGCAGATTCTGGATGATCTTGGAAAAGGAATCCCGCTCCTGGAAAAATACAGAAAAGACAATGGCATTTATCGCATCAATTATCTATCGGGCTATTTGCTAAGCTCAAGGGTGAATTTGTATATGGGCAACTGGAAGAAAGTAATAGAAGCTGCTACTGAGGTGATCAACAATAAATCTACGCTTGTTGATCTGAATGGTTGGGGTACGCCTGATCAGAACAATAAACCTGTGATCAGAAGCGATAATCCGGAAACGATATGGGCATTTGGAAAACAAGATGATGTGACCTTTGATGGGGGGAATAGTGAGCGGGATAATTACCAGCTTTCGGCAAGCTTGCTTTCTCTATATGAAGATGGGGATTTGAGGCGGAGCGTCTATATCAAGGCTGCGAGATCAATTAAAAGGGTACAATATCAGGTCGGTTTCAATAGAACGGCACAGTCCTTAAGGGTATCTGAAGCTTTTTTGAACAGAGCGGAAGCTTATGCCCAATTAAATAAAGAGGGGGGGGCTGCGGATGCACAGCTGGCTTTAAATGATTTAAATACCCTGCGAAAGAAACGGTTCTCTACTGCTCAATATAAAGATCTTTTGAGTGTTGATGCTGATGATCTGCTACAGAAGTGTTATGATGAAAAACGCAGGGAGTTTTTTGAAGAAGAACAGCACCGATGGTTCGACTTGCGACGCCATGGTATGCCCTCCATCAGCCATTCTTATTATGAAAGTGAAGGACAAAAGTTAAAATATGTGCTCCAGGATCATGACCCGGCTTATCTGATGCAGATACCCAAAGAGGGCCTGATCCTAAATAAAAATCTGGTTGATAACCCTAAGCCTGCCATTCGTGTCGGACAATAAGCAGCAGAATATGAAACTAAAACTATTATTTCCTGTACTATCCTTTATGATCATATCGATACTGGGATGTAAGAAGGAACCGGTGATTAAGCCGGATACTATACAGCCTGAGTATCAGCTTCCACAAGGAAATCATCCATATGATCATAAGATCCTCGATTTTTACAATAAGTATGGTACTTATATTTTGTATAAATTTAGTAGTAAGGATTTTCGATGGAACATTACTGATGATATTTTATATGTGGCCGATCAAGGCGATCAGGACTATGTGGAACAATCCTTAGACGTATTGGATAAAAAGCTGTTTAGCTTTTATAATGAGGGATTTTTGAAGCTTACGCTACCCTACAAAATTTTATTGTCATCCAGAATAAGAGTCGTTAAACTGCCGGATACGCTGGCTACGCCTATTCCTGCAATCAGCACTTTTAGCCATTTTACATTCGGACAAACCAGTCGCCGCTTCAGTCAGTTGACAGATCAGGAATTAGTGGATCTAAAAACGGACATGCATGTAGCCTATTGGCAGCAGGCCATCAACACCAAAAAGATGGAGCTTCCACCTTCCTTTGCTGCCGCAACAGATTATTCTATGGTGATGGAATTCAACAAAAATCAGTATGGTGTATTCCATTATTCTAATGGAATGAATGCCACTGATGATTTTCTGGGATATATAGCAGCGATTGTTACGCATACAGCTGAGGAACTGGAAAATGCAGTTTTCACTTTAGATAATGATCCGGAAGGAAGGTTTAGATTTAAATACAACATGATCACGAACTATTATAAGGTAAAGTATAATGTGGATTTACAGGCTATTGGAAATTCAAAATAAGAGATATATGAAAAGGACCTTACTCTTACTTGCGCTGGCTATCCCTGTTTTTGGGATTTGCCAGTCGCAGAAATTTAAAATAAAAGGAACAGTCGGTGGCACTTCTCTCAAAACGAAGGCTTATCTGGTCTATCAGATTGGTCCAAAGATGATTGTGGACTCCTGTCGTTTGAAGAATGGTACATTTGAGTTTTCAGGTACCCTCGAAGAACCTGTGGAAGCATCATTGGTTTTGGGCCATGCAGGCTTCCTGCCTATGGATGATCAATTGGATGCGCAAACTGTTTACCTGGAGAACGGGGTAGTCCGCATTGAAGGGAAAGATTCCCTGGTCACATGTAAAATCTGGGGCACGCCGCTCAACATAGATAACCAGATGCGGTTAAAACTGATGAGAAATTTATCAGGCAACAAGGTATTTGCTGAACTTAAAGCAATGGCAGGTTTTGTAGATGCTCATCCTGCCTCAAGAGTGAGCCTGGAATGGTTGTACCTCATTGGGGCAAGAGACAGTACCGTAATTACCGCTTATCCTAAACTATCAACTGCGTTAAAACAAACCAAAATGGGAAAAGAGCTGGGCATGGCAGTAAAGACTTCCATGGCGATCCGACCGGGGCAAATGGCGCCGGATTTTACGCTCCGGGATCAGGAGGGACACCCAGTTAAGCTTTCCGATTTTCGGGGCAAGTATGTGCTGCTGGACTTCTGGGCCAGCTGGTGTAAGCCATGCCGAGCAGCACAGCCAAAACTGTTAGAAATCTACAATGAGTTTAATGCTACAGGAAAGTTCGTTATTCTGGCGGTATCTTTAGATAAAGATCAATCTGCATGGTTAAAAGCCATCAAGGAAGACAATGTTCCATGGCTGCAGGTTGCAGACCTGAATGTTCCGGTAAATAAAGCCGCTCAACTATATGATGTCACCATGATTCCTAACGGTTTTTTGATAGATCCCGATGGAAAGATTATTCGTCCTGATCAGGAAAGAGAATTCTTAAGGGAGAAACTGAAGGAATCTGTACCTGCGGAGCTGTCTTTATTAAAAATGAATGATATACTGACTGTCCTTTCCAAAGAAAACATCACTGAGCAGGATATTCGTGAAGACTATGCTGCCTTAAAAGCCATTTTAGAAACAGATATCGGTGAACGGGCCATGCTCCTGGAAATGGATAAGCTGGAGTATCCTAAGGACAAGGATGCCATTTATAATATCCTACTTGAAAAGGGTGTTCCGTTGTCCAATGAGAAAAGGAAAATGACACAAAAGTTTATTGTAGCGCATCCGGATTCCTATGTCAGTTTGTATCAATTGAACGACCTGGAACTAGCGTATACCGTGGATGGCTATGCCAGAGCTTATCAGCAGTTGACTGACCGTATGAAGAACACTAAAACGGGCCTGGTCATAAAGGAGAGAACTGAACGGGCGACGGTAACGCCGACCGGGAAAACAGCAAAAAACTTTAGCCGGAAAGATCAGCATGGCCGGCCGGTTAAACTCAGCGATTACCGGGGCAAGTTGGTATTGCTTGATTTTTGGGGGAGCTGGTGCATGGTTTGCCGGGAATCACATCCGCAATTAAAGCAGCTTTATGAAAAATATAAAGACAAAGGACTGGAGATTGTGGCTGTAGCCAGGGAAAACAGCAAAGATGTAACTAAAAACAGGACAGCCTGGCTTGCTGCCATTAAAAAGGACGATGTTAACTGGGTACATGTTTTGGACGATGAAGGAACAGGAGCAGCAAGCATTATTGCTGAATATGGAATTACGGGTTACCCTACTAAACTGTTGCTTGATCAGAACGGAAAAATCCTGATGCGGGTTACCGGAAGTATGAACGATGAAATAGAAGAACGGATTAAATCAATCTTAGAAAAATGAAACCTGCATAAGCATACCGCTACAAGAAAAGCCTTTAGATTTATGATTTAAAGGCTAAGTTAGCCAAAAGTCTAGATGGCAGCAGGTATCTACATGGTTCAGGCAGATTTACTTAGTTTGCTTTTGTGGTATTCATCCATTGTACCAAAAGGAAGCTTACTGCCCTTAGCCAGTACGTCAAATATGAACTGGTCACACTGCCCCTTATTAAAGTGACCATCCTTCAGGCCCTGGTCCAGGATGTCCATAGTGGTCAGGTAGGTAATACAATTTTTAGTGCAGAATTTTTCGATGTCCTTGAGGTTGCTGCTGGCAATGAACTTATTTTGGTGCTTGGCAACAGCCATACAGGCGCTTTCTCCTTCACCAAATTCGCGATGGAGGTAGGCGTACTCCATGATGATATTCATATCTGTAGGAAATGGCATCACATGGATGTTGTGGTTTTGAATAAATAATTCAACTATTGGCCGGATTGATGAAGACCTGCAGATTTCTTTTTTTACCTTGTCTAAGATAATAAACCGTCCTGCATATATGGCTGGGAGGTTTTCAAGGAGTCCTCCGCTGATAAAGTGCCTGATCACATCGGAGTCGAGCAGGATCAAAGGGGCTGCATTACTCATGCTCATGGCCAGTGGTGATATTGGTAATATCAACGCCGATGTCGCCCATCAGGCTGATGAAATGGGACTCTGAAATTACCTCCCTATCAAACAGTGCCTTTGCTTTTTCGCCATAATTGCTGATCACAAGGTTGTGGTTCCCCGGATTGTATAGGTCGCCATCATAACCGAGCATTATTGCTGTCTGCTTAACATTTTCAAGCATCGAAGTGTATTTTTTGAATTCGATCAGTCCGATCTCGCTCAGCCTGAAAAGTACAGATGCCCTACTGCAGGCGAAATACTGCTCGATCTTTACGATTGTTGCTAAAGTGATTTTGTTCTTGGTCAGCTCTGCTTCGGGTATCAAACTGATTACCCCTTCTTCGGGCATCAAAAGATAGGCTGCAAAGCAGTCCGCACTATATTCGTTCTTGTCTGTTTTATCAAATTTGCCCGCGCTGGATACTTCCGAGGTAAAGTCGGTCTGTATGAAAAGGTGGTAGAGTTCGTGAGCGATTGTAAAGTTCTGTTTGCTAACCCTGTGGTTGGAGTTGATAAGCATACATTTAAAGCCGCCGTTCTTGATCGCCATTCCCGAGAATTTGTCCGAGAGTGGCTTGAACATGGCCATTACGCCAAGTTTCAGCAAAAGGCTTTTTAATATAATCGGGTCACATGGGCCAATGCCGTTCTGGGCGCGGAACTTGGCTGCAGTATTCTGTAGGATATAGTTAACTGACATTTTTTTCTTCGAGCTTACAGATCTTAAAATAGTTCTTTACCACCTTTCGGAAGGATTCAAGGTGTGGAAGGTCGCCGTCCTGTATCTCTTCAGCTCGGAAGGCGAAGGCGATGTTATTCTGGATTAGCTGCGGGTCGGTCTCAAAGAAGTCAGTGAGGTCTGCGCCATATAAATCAGCCAGGCGCTCAAGGACATCAAGGGGCGCTTCGCGCTCATTGTTTTCATAATAGCTTAGGGATTCTCTTTTGATATTCAGGTAATCAGCAACTTTCTGTTGTGAAAGTCCGTTTTTTTCCCTGTAGGATGCGATTAATTCTCCGATTGCCATAAGTTTTAAATTGTTGTTGTTACGAAGTTAAAACAAATTTTAATAATTATAAAAAGTGTAACCAAAATATATCAATAATATGTTATTTGTGACAAGGTTGATAGATAATAGACCTCTTCTCGTAACAGTTGACGGAATCTCTACCCAAAGCCATTTCCTAACAAAAGTCAAGTGTATCCGGGAACCTATATAGGAACTTAGTGTCTTCAATAATTAAGATAGGATGACACAGAAAAAATTAGCACTGGTTTCGGGAGCAAATGGACATTTAGGAAATAATCTGGTAAGGTTTCTCCTAAATAAAGGTATCCCTGTGAGGGCCTCTGTCCGCAATATCAATAACAAAACACCTTTTGCAGGATTGGACTGCGAGGTGGTACAGGCAGATATTACGGATAAGATCTCTTTTGTAAAAGCCTTACAAGGTGTAGAAACCTTTTATGCCGTTGGCGCGTCATTCAAACTTTGGGCTAAAGACGCCAAAAAGGAAATTTACGATGTCAATGTTCAGGGAACAAAGAACACTATTGAAGCTGCTGCAGAAGCTGGTGTAAAACGCATTGTTTATGTCAGTTCAATCGCAGCCCTGGATTATGCAAAATTGCCAGCTAAAGAAAGTTATGGATATAACCCTGATCGGAGGGACATGTATTACAATTCTAAAAATGATGGTGAAAGGCTGGCTTTCCAGCTCGCTAAGGACTTAGGTGTAGAACTTGTGGTGGTAATGCCTGCTGCCATGATTGGTAGCGAAGCTTTTTTGCCTCTTAACGTATCCTACGGAGTGCTTAAACTTATTCTGAAAAAACAAATTCCTGTTGACACCAAAATAACGCTGAACTGGATTGATGTAAAAGATGTAGCTGAGGGCTGCTGGCTGGCTGCGGAAAAAGGAAGAAATGGGGAGCGATACATACTGGCAAATGAACAATGTATGACGATTACCGACACCACTAAGCTTGCCAGTGAGTTATATCCGGAATTAGCACTTAAAATACCTGGTGCTGTTCCAAAATTTATGTTGTTTGCTATTGCGGGCATCATGGAGTTTTTAGCAAAACTTAGTAATAAGGCCCCTGCATTGACAAGAAAGGACATTGCGATGTTTTCTGGTTTGCAACAGAATTTCGACATTAGCAAAGCCAGAAAGGAATTAGGATTTAGTCCCAAAAATCCTGAAAAGGCAGTAACAGAAGCTTTAGCATACTTAATGGAGCATAAGGAGTTATTAAAATAGTTAGTGTAAATTTGAAAGGGTTTTAAAGGTATGCTGCAACAGAAATTAATTGACTTTATCCAATCCGGACATAGGCTTTCAAAAGAGGATACGGATCTGGTTGTCCAATATTTTGAACCGGTACTTTTTCCGAAAAATCGTATTATTGAAGAAGAGGGAAGAGTACCGAAGTATCTTTATTATGTAGTTTCCGGCTACCTGCGCTTATTTCATTATAATGAAGCTGGTGATGAAATAACAACGCATATCAATTGCCCTCCAGGTTTTTTTACCTCCTACTTCCCCTTTGTAAATGAGACTAAGTCCAATGACAATGTTGAATGTATTACCGACTGTGAATTGTTACGGATTACAAAGGCAGATCTGGAAAGCTTAACTTCAAAAAGTATGGCAATGAAAGACTTCAGTATTGGCGTTTTTCAGCAATCCATTGCCTATAATGAAACCAGATCTATGGAATTGGCAACCCTTTCTGCTGAGCAGCGCTACCAGAAGCTCATCGGGAACTATCCCGGAATTTTACATCATGTTCCCATCACTTATATTGCTTCTTTTCTGGGTATGAAGCCGGAAAGCCTGAGCCGTATCAGGAGGAAAATGTTCCTGTAACTTTTGCTTAAGAAATCGAAAGCTACTGAACGATGATGGAGCCATTACAATTAAAGCAAGCCTGCTAAATTAATAGCGGCTTGCTTTAAATATTCTAGAACTTAATTTTTTGAAATTATATCAATGATAACCGTTCTGTTGTAAAAGGACTAAGGTTGAATAACTGTGCTGGCGTTTAAAGTAACGGCAGTTTGTGCCAGTAACCTGCCCGTAACTTTTGCTCCTGTATTTAAAGAGATAAGTGTTTTGCTCAGAATGATCCCACTAAAATCAGTATTGGTTCCAAGTGTAGCTTGTCCACTAACCACCCAGAATATATTCTTGGCCTGGGCCCCGCCTAACAAAGTGATCTTAGCACTATTATTAACAGTAAGGTTTTGCGCAATCTGGAATACCCAGGTATCATTAGGTCCGCCTGTTAAAGTTACGCCTGCATTTGTTATCAATACACCAGTGGACCATTTGTAAAGCCCTGGAGTTAATATCCTGCCACTAACATCTCCGGCATATAAGTTTACGATAGGTGCTGGGGTAATTAAACCATTAGCGGTTGTAAATGCGTTTTCCATATTACTGACTGCTGTTGTCATATTAGCAGGAGTTGGGACGGCATAATCAGATGCATATACCTTGCCGGTTACAATTGGCGTATGAGAGGATTGACCATTGGTATCCATAATTAACCCAAAGCCTGTAATTGCCGTTGCCGACGCCGGGCTCACCCCTATATTACCAGTAACAGATGTAGTACCAGTGGTAGATATACCTGATTTTGTCAATATTGCAAAATCGCCTGCAGCCCCGAGGTTTATAACACTTGACCCTATCTGGATTGTGGCCTTGTAATTCGCAACCAGGTTCCTGTTTGCATTAATTGTGAACTGGTAAGTTGAGCTTGCAGATACCGCGTTACCATTTTCTGTCCAGTTTACAAAAGAATATCCTGCATTGGCAGCCGCAACTACTGTAACAGAAGTACCAATGGGATAAGCGCCGGAACCAGTGGTTGTACCACCTGCAGCGGTACTGGATGATAAGTTGACCGCAAAGTTACCCTGAGGGACCGCCATAAAGTTTGCAACTAAATTCCTGTTCTTTGTAATGGTAAACTGGTAACCCGAACTAGTAGAAACTACTTCGCCATTCTCTGTCCAGCTGGAAAAGGTATAGCCTGTATTAGGTACTGCGGTAATCGCAACGGATGAGTCAAGTGCAAATGCACCTGCTCCTGTAAGCACACCACCAATAGCAGGGCTGGCCGTTAGGCTCACTGTATGGATGATTGTTGAATCATCTTTTTTACATGCACCAATAAAAGTGAAAAGTATTAAAGCGCCCAAAAATAACATTTGATGGATTTTTGAGTGGCGTGGGAGTTTGCGCACTGAATTGCTCCCCTGGGTTTGAGTAAAATTGGTTTTCATAAGTGTTTGATAAACTTGGATAAGAATCTTCCAACGGGTGGTAATTTGAAAAAATAGGAGGAGATGATTAGTACTTCAAGTACCGGCGCACTTGCAAAGGTAGTGCCTGTAATTTTTCTGAAATAACTAATCCCGGGTACTTTCACTAAATCCGCTGACAATAAGAAATAACGTTACGTAGCTAGCGTGCTTTTCCAATTAGCGTTCTTTTAGGGATATTAAGTTGGCTAATTATATAAATTATCAATTATTTATAAATTAGAATAAGTCAATTGTGAAATAATTTGATGATCTGTTTATAGGACAGTTATGAGTATGGCAGCTTAGATTGCACTTAACACTACCAGTAATTAAAAGCCAGCTGAAAAAGACTTTAAATTCTCCCTCTTGACTTTGTCGGATAATGGATAAAGTTTTAATTACAAGAGGGAGAATTGTGGCTAATCAAAAAGTTCAGGGTAGTATTTATTTAGGTAAGGAAGGGCTTGGGTTTCATAAACTACTGATATGGATTCTAATGCCTTTTCCAGGTACTCCTGAATTTCGATAATCATATAACCGTATTCCTCCTGCTGCGTAAAGCTGGTTTCCTGTTTCGAATGGATGAACAACAGACCCAGAATTTTATACCATTGGTCTAGCGTATTAAACTCGAATAAATCTTCAAAGAAGGTTTTAACATCATTGATTTCATCGCCTAAAAGGTTTCTGTAATAAAGATCCGGACAGCTCAGTGTTTGCGTATTCTCTATGTGCCATCCGAAGCAATCGTTGTTTAGGCGGTAAATAGGATGGTCTTTATCAATTCTAAGGTCGATGTCATCGTGTTGTAGTAGATAGGCTATCTCCAATAATTTAGTGCAGTGCTGATGAATTAATGGGAACTGATCCGGATCTCCAAACTGGTCATTGGAAAGGGAACAGGCTGTTTTTACCCAGTTGTGAATGTCCTGGCGAAGCTCTTCTATATACACTTGTTTTGTATAAAAATAACCGATGCAATAAAGTGGACTGTCAATGTCATCGTTGTTTAGATAACTGAAATCAAACTCTTGTGCTGTGTTTACTAATTGTGTTTTCATGTCTTTAATTTTTAAATGAATGGTTCGTTAATTCTTCCCGATAGGATTGAAACGAATAACTACATAGCTGAAATTCTAAACCATGCTTTTTCTATTCTATTTAAGTTTTTAGTAATTATAAGAATGTTATTTACTATTTTAAGTCGCTATTGTTTATTTGAAGTTTAATATTTAACTTAACATTAAATTTAAAGGTGTTATTATGAAAACAACAAGAAATAATGAGTTAAGAGTTCATCAGGGTAAAAATGTTAAACGGTTTAGAGAAATGTTAGGTTTAAGACAAGAAGGTTTGGCGGAGGAAATGGGGAATGAATGGAACCAAAAGCGGATTTCATTGGTGGAAGCTAAGGAAGTTGTAGAGCAACAGGTGTTGATCCTGGTGGCAACTGCTTTAAAGATACCGGTAGAGGTTCTGGAGAATTTCACTGAAGAAGCAGCGATCAATTACTTCAATACATTTATTGATAGTGCGAATAATTCGGTAAATAACGGTACTGGTTCTAGTACGGTTAATGCGGCTGGCAGCGGAGGTAAATATAATTTAGTGGATCAGCTGATTGAGGCGATGGAAAATCTCAAAATGCTTTACAATAAGAACACGAACCTTTATGAAAGATTACTAAGTGTAGAAAGGGAGAAAATTGAAATACTTACTGCTAAGGTTGGATAGGACATCTCTAATCCTGTCCAATATTTGACTGAGCGAGAGTTTTTAGACTAGAAGTCGCAAAATGCGACATCTAGTAATTATTCCACCAATCAGGGATCGTACATAAAGTTATTAGCGATCAGGAGGTAGAAGACATGGTATCGCAAAATGCGATACCATCAAAACAGACGCGAGGAGTTGATTTATGTGTTTACTGAGTATAGAATATTTAATAATGAGCCGATTATTTCAGCTAATCGGCTCATTATTTTCATTGAACCTGAGTTGATTAAACTAACTCACGCTGATTGGACAAAAGGTTGGCGGTGTTTTTAGCGCCTTAACTATTAAAATGCTGCTATTTCTGATTCATTCCAGGAGGTTGATCGACCTTAAGACAGCTAATTCCCTCGATACTATTTAATTGTATTCTTTTAAGTTGTGAAATTATTAGTTTTTGCTAAATAATTGATTATATTTATCTTACTGTTATTAATTAACAAATTTTTGACTTTATAGTATCTTATTTGTTTTCTTGAATGTCTTTTTTGTGGCATTTCTTGCTAAATAATTTTGCTATTGGGGGGTATTTCTATTCAGTTTAACCTTAACACACGCAAATGACCAGGTATCTCACTCCCATTTAAGCGCAGCAGGCGTATTAAAAACTCATCTACCGACCTAATCAACCTCTATTAGTTAAACTATGAAGGCCATTTTTTACAGGGCATGGCTACTGCTGTGCTCCAAAATGACCTCTTTTAAACCCCAATCACTATGAGAATGACTTTATTAAGGATCGAACGGATCTTGAACAAGCTACTGATGTCAAGAGAAAGACTTTATTTAAAGCCAATTACAGAAATTAAAGAAGAAGAATGGCTGGACAAGCACGACGTGATGAAGTTATTGCGTATTGGTACAAGCAGTTTTTACCGGAAACTAAAGACCTGTGGCTGGGTAGAAAAGGAAATTGCCGGACGGAAATACTACTTAAAGTCCTCTATTATTTGAGCTTCAGACTCCCGGATCAACCCAAATTAAACCAGTCTGTGCCAAACTGTACCACAAGCGGCTGGTTGCTAGGTTATTAGTTTTCAGATCCATACGTTTGGATTGTAATGTTTAAAGCGATTTCCGTGGCGCCGCGGAAAAAGCGGCTTGCAAGCAACTTACGATTCAACAGATTTAGAAAACTTAAGAATTAAAAAAATGGGAAAATTATTTGCAGGTCCATGGAGCGATTTCCAGGGCAAAGTAGGAAACACCGTAGGACGTTATGTAAACGGTGTAAACGTTCTGGCTGTTAAGCCACACAAATCTAATAAACCAGCAACACCACATCAGCTAAATCAGCAGGATGTGTTTGGAAGAGTCAATAATATCGTTAACCATTGGGATGACACCGTAGAAGCTGGATTTGGAAAACGTTATTCCAGACAATCGGCAAGGATGGCCGCGGTAGAATACAATTTAAAAAACGCAGTAACCGGAGTATCGCCGAACAGGGAAATTGACTATACTAAATTCACTTTAAGTCTTGGTGAGTTGCCGGGAGCACAGGTGATGAATGTGATTAATTCATTGGAGGAATCGTATTTGTTGACTTTCTCCTGGTTGAAAGATGTCAATCTTAAGGCAATAAACGATACTGATCTCCTTACTTTCATAGTCCATTGCCCTGCTTTAGGGCGCAGTACAGGAGTGCTAAAAGCGATTGAAAGATCTGTATTGAAGTATGATTTGCCGATTCCTTATGTTTTTAACGGCCAGCAAATTGAATGTTATGCCTGTTTTACCAGTGCAGACGGGAAAACGGTTTCTGACTCACAATATGTAGGTAGCCTTCTGAAAGCTTAATTAATGACCACCCATTGGCCGAAGGCTGATGGGTGTTTTTTTTAAACAAATATTTCAACTCCTTAAATCAACGAAAAGATGAAACAATTAACTATAAATATGCCTGATGTGATGTTGGGTACTGGTGTCAAAATAGGGTTATTGCTGACCGCTCTGCTGTGGTTATGGCCTTTCGGACAGCAACTGATCATGAGCCTGGATGTGAATGCGGGTTATATAGATCCTGGGATCTGGCTGCTGCTATTACTCAGTGTCATTGCCTTTTTAATTATGGTTGGACTGAGCTTTTTACTCCTCCAATGGTTATGGAAAGGCTTAGGGCTTCCAAAGATAGATATCATGGTTTTACAAGTTAAAAATATGGAATTATGGCAACAGCTAGGTTTATTATGGGCGTGCTTTGCATCCTTGCTCTTTGCGGGAGTCGGATGTCTGATCGCCATCTGCTAAATACAGAAATCAGCACAATTAAAGCGGAAACAGCATTACGACAAAGGATTGTTGCGATTGCTGCAGGAGAATTGGGTGTACGAGAGCAAACGGGAAAGAATGACGGGGAAAGGGTAGAGGCTTATTTGCAGTCGATTCAATTGGGAAAGGGTCATGCCTGGTGTGGTGCTTTCCTGAGCTGGGTATATCTTAAAGCCGGATTGGCATCACCTCGCATAGGTTGGACACCGGATTTGTTTCCCTTCCGGCGCCTGACGAAATTACCCCTTCCAGGGGACCTGTTTGGGATTTACTTTCCGGCTTTAAAGCGGATCGCTCATGCGGGACTGGTCGAGAAGATCAGTTCCGATTGGGTCATCACCCTGGAAGGAAATACAAATGTAAAAGGAAGCAGGGAAGGAGATGGGGTGTTTAGAAAAAGAAGACATAAGCGTACGATCAGCCGGTTTGCCAATTGGATTAAACAAGAACACCAATCATGAGGCGCGCCGTTTTTACACTGATCTGCTGCGTTCTGTTATTTTATGGCTGCGGTTTATTTCAGAAAACCAAAACAAGTAGCTTGAGGTCTGCGATGAAAACGAAAGAAGAATCTGTTAAAACTGCGCAGCTGAATACACGGAATCAAAGCGTTGGCTGGTCTTTATCGCGTATGGATGATTCCTTAAACTCCTCCTCGGTGGTAGTGATCTGGCCAAAGGGGGAGTTTAGTTTCTCTCCATCAGGAGGGTTTTCAGGAATGGCAGAAAAGATAGAGATTACCGGAGCGATAAAATCTGGTCGGAAGCTAACTCAAGAGAGAATCGGCTTGAAGGAACAATCCAGGGATATTTCGTTGAAAGAAGAAAACACAAAAGCAATCACAGCAGCTCAAAAGGACACTATAAAGGAAAGGTTTCCTGTTTCGGGATGGTGGTGGGTTTTACTCCTCATCCCGCTATTATTGGGATTAAGATGGTTATTTTCAACCGGAAAATGGAATGCAAGACAAAAAAGGCCCGTATCACAAACTCAGTGATACGGGTTTTTCTTGTCTTGCGCCGGTATGGGCGCAAACTCCAGGCTGAATATTTTTAAAGCTTACCCCCCAAAGTCCTTTTGTTATTGTCTATATCTTTTATAAACGGCGGGAATGGCTGGATTGATCGCTTTGCCGGAGCAGGAGAAGCTGGCTAAGGCATTGCTTTTTAATGGGCATACACAGATAGATAGCCAGCTATTCAAAGCAAATTGTAATTTTACATCACCAACCTAAACCAAATTCAATTAAATGAAAAAAACATTTATCACCATATTAGTCGGTTCCGCACTTTATTATAGTGCTGCTGCACAAAGCATAAAACTACAAAACACAATTCCTGTTGCTACAAATGATACCAAAGCTGCAATTATAGCCAAGGCGGCGCAGGTGGTACCAACAGCCAACCAGTTTGCGGCCTTAAAGAATGAATTTATTGCCTTTATACATGTTGGTCCAAATACATTTACCCGCAAGGAATGGGGGGATGGTAAAGAGGATCCTAAAGTTTTCGATTTAAAAGAACTCCATACTGACCAGTGGTGTCAGACCATGAAAACGGCAGGTATGAAAATGGTCATTATTACCGTAAAACACCATGATGGATTTGTGCTTTGGCAGAGCCGTTATACTGACCATGGCATCATGTCTACTGGTTTCCAAAATGGAAAAGGTGACATTTTAAAAGAACTATCAGCATCCTGCAAGAAATACGGTTTGAAGTTGGGTATTTATTTATCTCCTGCAGACCTTTTCCAGATCGAAAGTCCTACAGGTTTATACGGCAACCTAAGCAAAGTTAGCAAACGTAGTATTCCACGTGAGGTTTCAGCAAGACCCTTTGCCAACAAAACCAAATTCGAATTTGAAGTAGATGATTATAACGAATATTTTCTTAACCAGCTATTTGAAGTTTTAACAGAATATGGTCAGGTTGATGAGGTTTGGTTCGACGGAGCAACTCCTAAAACAAAAGGTGGTCAGGAATACAATTATGCGGCCTGGAAAAAACTGATCCATACTTTAGCACCTAAGGCTGTTATTTTTGGTAAAGAAGATATCCGCTGGTGCGGTAATGAAGCCGGAGCAACGAGAGACACCGAATGGAATATCATTCCCTATCCAACGGACCCGAATATTGCAAACAATTTTCCCGATTTAACCGACCAATCTTTAGGAAGTAGGGACGATCTGTACAAAGGAAAGTATTTGCATTACCAGCAGGCAGAAACAAATACCTCCATTCGGGAGGGATGGTTTTACCGTGATGACGAGAAACAAAAAGTACGTAGTTCTGATGATGTTTTTGATATTTACGAAAGAGCCGTCGGGGGGAATTCTACTTTCTTACTTAATATCCCGCCAAACCGTGAAGGTAAATTCTCTCCTGAGGATGTAAAAGTATTGACCGAAGTTGGTAAACGCATTAACGAAACTTATGGTAAAAATCTATTTGCCGGTGCAAAAGGTCCAAAACAAGTGCTGGATAATAGCTCAAATACCTTTCTGTTACTAGCAAAGCCAGAAAAAAGCATCGAAATTACAACCATAACACCGGTTACTATAAACAGAATAGTTTTGCAGGAAGCAATAACATCTCATAGCGAACGGGTAGAACAGCATATTCTGGAGGCCTGGCTAAACAATAAATGGCAGGAAATTGCTTCAGCAACAAATATTGGTTATAAGCGTATCTTGCGTTTTCCAGCAGTTACAGCCTCAAAATTCAGGTTAAAAGTACTATCATCAAGAGCATCACCTGCGATTGCTACAATTGAAGCACATTATTATAGTCCGAAACCACCTCAGTTACAATTTGACAGAGACATTAATGGTTTACTCACCATATCGCCAAAAACACATGAATTTGGATGGAAACCACATGGCCAAAATGCCACAGAAAATCTGGGCAAAGGAATTGAAATTTATTATACTACCGACGGTACCGAACCGAACAGGACATCAAAAAAATACCAGGGTCCGGTTTCAATAGCCAAAGGAGAAATTAAAGCAATTGCTATCGCTCCTAAAGATAAGGGAAGTGTTGCCACAGAAACATTTGGATTGATCAAGAAAGACTGGAAATTATTATCGGAAGCAAATACAAACAAAGGAACAAAGGCTTTTGATGCCAACAAGGGTAGTTATTGGCTTTCCGGACTTGAAGAGAAAAAACAGATTGCCATAGATTTAGGTGCTGAACATAGTTTAAACGCCTTTGTTTATACTCCACCAAAGAACTTTTTAGATGGGATGATGGAAAAAGGTATCATACAGGTTAGTAACGATGGCAAAAACTGGGAGACCATAGAAAACTTTGAATTTGGTAACCTAATCAACGATCCGACACCAAGAACCCACTATTTGAAAAACGAGGTATTAGCAAGGTATGTTCAGATACAGGCAACAGGCATTGCCGGTAACAAAAAGACATTAGCTATAGCAGAACTCGATTTCCTGACGAAATAAAGTATAGATGGTTTGTTATTTGCCTATGAAATAACTGACTTTTTTTCTTTAAAACTGTCATATTTTCTTTCAGAAACTGAAAATTTTTCAGCTAATATCTGCTTTGAGGCGCTAATAACGCTGTTTTTCGGATTGGCACAGGACTTGAAATAAACCTGGTGTATTTGAATTTTTTAATGGTTAGAAACAGATTCTAAAAATAAAAGGAGGATTATATATGTCACTGGTAAAATTTAATAATGGAGCAAAAAACACTGGATTAATGAACGATTTCAATGATGTTTTCGGATCAATATTTACTGATGCTTTATTGCCAGGTCATCTGATCACTAAAATACCTGCTGTAAATATCAGCGAGAACAATGATCAGTACCACATTGAAATGGCTGTTCCAGGATTAAAGAAAGAAGATTTCAAAGTAAATCTTGAAGGAGATGTATTGACTATCTCTGCAGAGATTAAAAAAGAAGCAGAAAAAGAAGAAAAACAATATAAGAAACAAGAGTTTAGTTATAGCTCATTCTTACGTTCCTTCACCTTGCCTGATTCAGTAGATCATGGCAGCATCGATGCGACTTATAAAGATGGCGTATTGGTGATTGAAGTAGCTAAAAAAGAAGAAGCAAAAAATGCAGTGCGTCAGATTGAAATTAAATAATTAGTGTTTTTAAGAGAAGATTATCTAATAATTAGTAGCTCTGGCTTATTCAATCCAGCCCTCAGTTTTTAAAGCTGAGGGCTTTTTTTATACTTACTATATGCTATAAGCCTTGATCATTTCATCACTTACCTTACAAGCTTTTCCGGTTTTTGTATCGATCATCACATAATCAAACCAACCATCAGAAGCGATTTTTTTGCTGCGTTTATTTTCTATTTCGAACTGAACCCTGCAACCTTTTTCATTGATCGTCAGGATACCGGTGCGGATCAGGACCACATCACCCAAAATCAAGGGACGTTTAAAGTCTACATGAGCGGTGCGTACTACCCAGCCATAGCCACTTTCCAGGAAAGATTCCATAGACATGTTGTAAAACTCTTCCATCTGATCGTAACGGGCAGAGAGCACATAGTCGAAATACTTACTATTGTGCACATGCTGGAACATATCTATGTCATCCGGGCGTACTTTTAATTCAGTTTGAAATATGCTGTATTCGTTCTTTTCCATGTTTTATACGTTCTGTGTCAACGATTCTTCGTGCTGCGCCAAAAATAAGGTTTAGAATTTGATATATTTGGTTCAGGAGGCGTAAATTGAACCCGTATGACAATTGTTTTTTTTGCGATTCAAATAAACTTAGACTATCTTTGCACACAATTAATTAATCCATACACACTTTAGTATCATTCAAGAAATGTATTTAAGTAAAGAAAAGAAAGCCGAAATCTTCAAAACACACGGCGAAGTAGAAACTAACACTGGTTCTGCTGAAGGTCAAGTAGCATTGTTTACTTACCGTATTGCACATTTAACTGAACACTTAAAGAAAAATCGTAAAGATTTCTCTACTCAGTTATCTCTTCAAAAATTAGTAGGTAAACGCCGTGGTATTTTGGCATATCTATTTAAAAAAGATATCACTCGCTACCGTGCTGTCATCAAAGCTTTAGGCTTAAGGGACATCATCAAACCTCTAGGTTCATCTAGAGATAGTAAATAAGCGTTAAAATATCAGGAAAAGCCATTCTTAGGGATGGCTTTTTTACTTTGAATAATAAAATTAACATATATAAATCAGGTGTGTAGAAAGAGGAAAACACACCACAACACTCTTTAAATGAATGTAATAAAAAAATCGTTCGACCTGGGCGACGGAAGAATTGTCGAAATTGAAACAGGAAAATTAGCGAAACAAGCTGATGGTTCTGTAGTTGTTAGAATGGGAGACACCATGTTATTAGCTACTGTAGTATCTTCAGTAGGTGCTAAAGCAGGGGTAGATTTCTTACCATTATCAGTAGATTATCAAGAGAAATATGCTGCCGCTGGCCGTATTCCTGGAGGTTTCTTACGTCGTGAGGCAAGATTATCAGACTATGAAGTTTTAATTTCTCGTTTGGTTGACCGTGCTTTACGTCCGATGTTCCCTGAAGATTACCACTCTGATACTCAGGTGATGATCTCTTTGATCTCTTCTGACAAAAATATTATGCCAGACTGTTTAGCTGGATTAGCTGCTTCGGCTGCTATCGCGGTTTCAGATATCCCTTTCAACGGGCCGATCTCTGAAGTACGTGTTGCTAAAATCGACGGTAAATTTATCATCAACCCTTATGTAAGTGATTTAGAACGCGCAACAATGGAATTCCTTGTAGCCGGTACTGAAAACGATATCGTAATGGTAGAAGGTGAAGCTGATGAAATCTCTGAAGCGGATATGGTTGAAGCTATTGAGTTCGCTCATAAAGCAATCATCGTTCAGGTTCAGGCTCAAAAAGAATTAGCTGAATTAGTAGGTAAGACCGTTAAACGTACTTACTCTCATGAAAACAGCAATCCTGAATTAAGAAAAGAAGTATTTGCTGCTACTTATGATAAAGTATATGCAATCGCAAAAAGCAACACTAGTAAAGGTGAGCGTACTGACGCTTTCGCTGCTATCCTTGCTGAATTTGTACTTACTTTAGGTGAAAACGTTGATGACGTAACTTCATTCTTAGCTAAGAAATATTTCCATGATGTACAATATGACGCCATCCGTAACTTAGTATTAGACGAAGGAATTCGTTTAGACGGTCGTGATGTACGTACAGTACGCCCAATCTGGTCTGAAGTAAGTTACCTTCCTTCTGCTCACGGTTCTGCAGTGTTCACTCGTGGTGAAACACAAGCATTAACCACAGTTACTTTAGGTTCTAAAGATGATGAGCAAATGATTGATGGTGCATTCATCAATGGTTACAACAAATTCTTACTACACTATAACTTCCCTGGATTCTCTACTGGCGAGGTTCGCCCGAACAGAGGTGCTGGTCGTCGTGAAATTGGTCATGGTAACCTTGCTATGCGTTCATTGAAGAAAGTATTACCAGGATTAGAAGAAAACCCATACACGATTCGTATCGTTTCGGATATCTTAGAATCTAACGGTTCTTCATCAATGGCAACTGTTTGTGCTGGTACATTAGCACTTATGGATGCAGGTATTAAAATCAAAGCACCAGTATCTGGTATTGCTATGGGATTAATCACTGATGAGAAAACTGGTAAATATGCGATCCTTTCGGATATTTTAGGTGATGAAGATCATTTAGGTGATATGGACTTTAAAGTAACTGGTACTGAAAAAGGTATCGTTGCTTGTCAGATGGACTTAAAAATCAATGGTTTGAAATGGGAAGTTTTAACTAACGCCCTTAATCAAGCTAAAGAAGCTCGTTTACACATCTTAAACGAAATGAAGAAAACGATTTCTGCACCACGTGAAGACTACAAAGATCACGCGCCACGTATCGTTTCTCTAACTATTGATAAAGAATTTATTGGAGCTGTAATCGGCCCAGGCGGTAAAATTATCCAGGAAATGCAACGCGAAACCGGCGCATCTATCTCTATTGAAGAAGTAGGTAACAAAGGTATCGTTGAAATCTTTGCTGATAATAAAGCGGCTATTGACGCGGCTGTAGGTCGTATCAACGCGATTGCTGCTAAACCAGACATAGGTGCTACTTATGATGGTAAAGTGAAATCTATCATGCCATTTGGTGCATTCGTAGAAATCATGCCAGGAAAAGACGGATTATTACACATCTCTGAGATCGACTGGACTCGTTTAGAAACGATGGACGGTGTGTTCAAAGAAGGTGACAGGATTCAGGTGAAACTTTTGGATATTGACAAACAAGGAAAAATGAAACTTTCTAGAAAAGCTTTATTGCCTCGTCCAGCTAAACCAGAAGGAACAGAAAACACTCCTGCATAATTTCATAACATTTAAAACCCCGCAAATTGCGGGGTTTTTTGGTTTAAAACGGTTATATTTACCTAACGATAAAACGATCCTATGAAACACATCATCGCCCCCTCTGTTCTTGCTGCTGATTTTGCAAACCTTCAACGTGATATTGAAATGGTCAATTCCAGCGAAGCAGATTGGTTTCATGTAGATGTGATGGATGGTGTTTTTGTGCCGAATATCTCTTTCGGTTTTCCCGTGATGGAAGCGATTAAGAAACATGCCACCAAACCATTGGATGTGCATTTGATGATCGTAAACCCTGATCAGTATATCGAACGCTTTGCAGCAGCAGGTGCTGCGGTGATCACCGTTCATTATGAAGCCTGTGTACACCTTCACCGTACCGTACAAGCGATTCATGCGGCAGGATGTAAAGCTGGTGTGGCTTTAAATCCACATACGCCTGTAGCCTTGCTCAAAGACATCCTTGCGGATTTAGACCTGGTATTGGTAATGTCCGTAAACCCTGGTTTCGGCGGACAACAATTCATTCCCAACACCTTCAGTAAACTGAGAGAGCTAAAAGCGATGGCCCTGAAGTTAAACCCTGAGCTGATCATCGAAGTAGATGGTGGGGTAGGGATCCATAACCTGGAAGATTTAATGGATGCAGGTGCAATGGCATTTGTTGCCGGTAATGCCATCTTTAGCGCTGAAGCGCCAATGGAAATGATTTCGGCCATGAAAAACCTGAATACAGGTACTTTAAAAATCTAAGTTTCTATCCTCCGGACAAGAGATTTTTTCCGATTCTCCCTTTATGTTTAAACCAGCCTTATAGGTTATTAAACGCTGTTTTACTATGCAGCGTAGTGGCAGGTATCTGTATTTTTTATTTCGATGATTTTCAGGCTAATTATTTAACTGGCAGTCGGATTCGGCCATAAATGTTCATTAAGTTCAGAAATTAGAATCATTAAATCATATAAAATATTACATTTACAACCAATAAAAATAAACATAAAAATGAGACATAATTTCGGCGCTGGACCCTGTATCCTACCACAGGAAGTTTTCAAGCAAGCATCACAAGCAGTACTTGATTTTAAAGACGGCTTGTCTATTCTGGAGATCTCACACCGCACACCTGAATTCGAAGGTGTTGTGGAAGAGGCCGGAAAGTTGGTTAAAGAATTGTTAAATGTTCCTGCCGGTTATTCCGTTCTCTTTTTACAAGGTGGTGCGAGTTTGCAATTTGCAATGGTTCCTATGAACTTATTGCCTGAAGGCCAAACAGCCAGTTACCTGGAGACAGGAGTATGGGCAAACAAAGCGATTAAAGAAGTCGCTAACTTTGGAACTGCAAATATTGTAGCTTCATCAAAATCATCAAACTATACCTTTATTCCTAAAGGATATAGCATCCCTGAAGATAGTGCTTATTTTCATTGTACCTCCAACAACACCATTTATGGTACGGAAATGTTCGAATTGCCGGAAACTAAAGTTCCTGTAGTTTGCGACATGTCTTCTGACATCATGAGCAGAGTGATCGACGTAGCTCAATACGACCTGATCTATGCTGGTGCACAGAAAAATATCGGCCCTGCCGGCTTAACTGTAGTGATCGTGAAAGACGAGATCTTAGGTAAATCAGGTAGAAAGATCCCTTCTATGTTAGACTATAAAGTGCATATCGATGGTGGTTCTATGTACAATACCCCTCCGGTATTCTCTATCTACGTTGCGATGTTAAACCTTCGCTGGTTGAAATCTAAAGGTGGTGTTGCAGAAATCGAAAAGGAAAACATTGCTAAAGCAAGAGCTTTATACGCGGAAATCGATAGAAATCCATTGTTTAAAGGTACTTGTGCAGTAGAAGATCGTTCAAGAATGAACGTTTGCTTCGTAATGGAAAATCCTGAACTGGAAAAACCATTCCTGAAATATGCAGAAGAAAATGGTATCGAAGGTATCAAAGGTCACAGAAGCGTAGGTGGTTTCAGAGCCTCTATGTACAATGCCCTGCCGATTACCAGCGTACATACTTTAATTGAATTAATGCAGATTTTTGCAGAGAAAAACCAGTAAAATATATATTTGATGATCAAGATACTTGCCAACGATGGGATTGATCCTATCGGTAAATCCTTATTGGAACAAGCGGGTTTTGTAGTAGATACAGAAACCGTAGCTCAGGATAAATTAGCTGAAGCTTTACAAAATTACGATGCAATTACGGTACGTAGTGCCACAAAAGTTCGTCAGGAACTGATAGACCAATGCCCTAACCTGAAACTGATCGGTAGAGGTGGTGTTGGTATGGATAATATTGATGTTGATTATGCAAGAAGTAAAGGTCTGGCGGTAATCAATACACCTGCTGCTTCTTCTTTATCAGTTGCAGAATTGGTATTCGCGCACTTGTTTACAGGTGTTCGTTTCCTACAGGAATCTAACAGAAAAATGCCTGTTGAAGGTGATACTAAATTCAATGCCCTTAAAAAAGCGTATGCTAAAGGTGTAGAATTGAGAGGTAAAACAATCGGTATCATCGGATTCGGTAGAATCGGAAGAGAAACAGCTACAGTAGCTTTAGGCTTAGGCATGAATGTACTGGCTTATGATCTTTTCCCTTTCGACGGAAACCTGACTTTGAACCTTCAGGGTGGTATCAAAGTTGACATTCCAGTGAAAACAGTATCTCTTGAAGAAGTGATCAGCAACAGTGATTTCATCAGTTTACATACTCCATTTGCAGACAAGCCTATCTTAGGTGCTGCGGAGTTTGAGCAAATGAAACCAGGTGTTGGTGTAGTGAACTGCTCAAGAGGCGGTACCATCGACGAGGCGGCCCTGATTGCTGCTTTAGACAGTGGTAAAGTTGCTTTCGCAGGTTTAGATGTGTTCGATAACGAACCTACACCAGCGGCTGCTATTCTTCAACATGCTAAGATTTCTTTAACGCCACATATCGGTGCGGCAACTAATGAAGCACAAGAGCGTATCGGTGTAGAATTAGCCAGCCTGATTATTGAGCATTTTAATAAATAGTATCAATAGCTTTTAATGAGGTGCCCTAAGTGTTGGGCACCTTATTTATTCCTCCTATGCCAAATATAAAGCCTTTTTGCGGATTAAAACCTGCATCACACCTGCAATCTAAGGTGGTAACCCGTCCATTGGAACACTATGGATCAGGGGAAGCCCGGTTGATCGCTTCCGAGAACAGTTGCAGCTTTCTGCACCTGATTAATCCCGAACTGGACAATCCTTACCTCAGAGGCACCAGACAAGAACTGATTTTCAAGAAAATTGCCGAGAACTTTGAAGGTTTTCTGGAACATCATTATCTGGAGCGAGAAGCCGTACCGGTGATTTATGTGTATCAGGTGTTGCATGATGGCCTGTGTCAGACCGGAATATGGACCTTGACGCACATCAATGATTACCTGGAAGGGCGTATCAAAAAGCACGAATCTACAGTAGAACGCAGGGAGAAGCTATTGGCGGATTACCTGCAACAAACCGGTCTGGATGCCAATCCGGTCCTGATTACTTACCATCCTGATCCTACGATAAACAGGCTGATTGATAAATACACCGCATTGGAACCCGCGCTTGATTTCGTTTTTGCGGACCATAGTGAACACCGGATCTGGGCAATCGCTGATCCTCAGGATTTACAGGAAATGGTGGCTGCTTTTGCTGCAATTCCTGCCGTATACATTGCCGATGGTCACCATCGCGCTGCTTCAATGGCTAAAATGGGATTGCAAAAACAAGCTTTAAACGGCGGTAAACATAACGGATCCGAACTCTATAACTATTTCACGACGGTTTACATGAATACCGAAGAGGTAAAGGTGCTGGAATTTAACAGGCTGGTCAGGGATTTAGGCGCGCTGACTGAAACTGATTTTATGGACGCTTTAAATCAGAATTTTGAGGTTGTTCCGGTGCAGGAAATAGTGAAGCCTGCTCATTTACATGAAATAGGGATGTATTTCAGCGGACAATGGTATGTGCTGAAACCTAAGTCGGGCATTTATGACGAGCATGATCCGGTAGGGGTATTGGATGTGAGTATTCTACAGAATTTCATTCTGGAGCCGGTTCTGGGCATTAAAGACCCGAGAACGGATGCGCGGATTACCTTTGAAGGAGGGCGGACAAAGCTGAGTGAATTGCAGGAGAAAGTGGATAATGGCTTGTTTGTAATTGCTTTTACTTTATTCCCGACTTCAGTTGAACAGGTGATTGCAGTGGCAGAAGCTGATGGCGTCATGCCACCGAAATCAACATGGGTAGAGCCGAAGTTTTTAGTCGGACTCTTAACGAATTATTTTAATTAAGTTATTTTAACTGAGCTTAATGTTTCCTTTTATTCCTTTAAGCAGGTCGTTAAACAAACCTTTTTTATAGCCGAACCAAACCATTCCAACAATCAGTAAACCTAAAAATCCAATGACCCAATAGTAAAAGCTTTTCCCGTTTTCTATCTTCCTGATTTCCGTTTTCAGGTTCTGATTCTGGTCCTGCAATTTCTTGATGGACAGCATGTAACTCTGGATTCTGCCGTTTGAGGTATTGGAAGTGATGATCACGTTTTTTACCTCCTGGTCTTTATAATCCATGAGTACTTTCAGCTCCTTGAAAACGTTATTGTCGTTCAGGACAATTTGTCGGAGTATTTCATTAGAATTCTTGATGTCTCTTTTGGTTTGAAAACCAAATATTCCCGTTCTGGCGTCCAGACTCTGGTCATATTGTCCGAATCTCGCGCTGCGCTCTGCCAGTAAGGCATTGATTTTCAATCGTTGCAACTGGTAAGCACTCGTATCAACCCGTATGGCTGCCGCATTTAAGCTGAAAAATCCAGCCAAAAGCAGCAGTAAGCAATTTTTAATCATTTGTGTGTGTTTCTTTCTATGGTATCAGCAAACTCCATGCCTCAGCTTTAGCTGCGAAATTGGGTTTTACTTTGGCCCAGGTTTCTCTGAATAGGGGAGAGCGCCTGTAATCTTCCAGATGGGCCTCATCCTGCCAGTGACTGATGGTAAAGAAGGTGTTGGCCTGTTGTGAGTCTTGCAGCAATTGAACGCTGCTACAGCCTTTAAACGCAGCGATTTGAGGTTGTACTGCTTTGAAATTCTCCTGGAATTCCGCTACAAAGTCCGCGTTAAACTGCATTTTTACCAGACGAGTAAGCATTTTTTATAGGTTAAGGATGAAATTCGACTCTGATGATGTCATTGAGGTGTAAGCCTAATAAACCGCTTGCTTTTCCTTTGTTAATCGCGATTTCCAGGTGGTTACTAATGCCAAAAAGACATAGCTTTTCACCTTCAGGAACTTCGTTATAATGCCAGCTGAGTTGGGTAATGGTCTCGCTTTTCCGGAAGTACAGGGTGAAGTCGCGGTTGCGCTGAATTTTGGTGAATAGTTCTTTCGTAATGTTGGTGATTACATTGGAGAACGTGTCGATATAAATGACACTTCCGCGGATGATATCACGCTCAATCACAGGGTTTAATAGCATGCGTTCCTCGATGTTGTCGGTAGGCATCCCAATGTCTTTTAACCTGCCACCTTTAGCCAGGTGAATGGCCGCTTTTACGAAGATATCTACCAATGGGAAATGGAGATATTTGAGGTCCTGCATGATGTTCAGTTCCACGATCTCTTCCGGCAGGTCTTCAAACAATAAAGAAAAAATCCCGTTGTCGGCACCAACAAAAAAGTGGTCCCTGTATTTTAACGCAATATATCGGGTGTTTTCACTAAAAACGGAGTCAATTCCGATTAAATGGACGGTGCCTTTAGGAAAATAAGGGTAAACATTTTTTAAAACGAATGCTGCATAAGAAATGTTGAAGGAAGGAACCTCATGTGTCACATCAACAATATTTGCTGTAGGCAAGATGCTCAGGATACTGCCTTTAAGGGCAGCCTGATAAAAATCTTTTGAACCTAAATCTGTTGTTAATGTAATTATGGCCATTAAAAATTGAATATTTATTCTTAATCTTGCGTAAGCGGCAATTCGCCTACAAATATTCAATTTTTATATCAAAATATACACCTCTTACTAAAAAACAATATTTTGAACGAACTTATTTTAACATTAGAATCGGTAGATCCGGTACAGTTTTGGGGAGCAAATAATGAGCACTATGAGCTGATTAAGAACGCTTTTCCCAAACTTAAATTGGTGGCAAGAGGGATTGAACTGAAAGTGTTTGGCGATGAAAAAGAACTTAAAGTTTTTGAGCAAAAGTATATTCTTTTGTTGACGAGACTGGAAGAGAACCTGGGTTTGAACACCATTGACGTGGAAAACATCCTTCATGCCAGCCTGAAAAAGGCTGTTCCTGAAAGTGGAACGGAAAAGCCTGCGGTAATTACCGGAGGTGGTGGTGAGGTTATCGTATTTGGAACGAATGGTTTGATGGTGAAAGCCAGAACCGCGAACCAGAGACGTATGGTAGACAGCATGGTGAAGAATGATGTTTTGTTCGCCATAGGCCCTGCAGGAACAGGAAAAACCTATACCGCAGTAGCATTGGCGGTGCGGGCATTGAAAAATAAAGAAATTAAAAGGATCATTTTAACCAGACCTGCGGTAGAAGCAGGGGAAAACCTGGGCTTCCTGCCCGGCGATCTGAAGGAAAAAGTAGATCCTTACCTTAGACCACTATATGATGCCCTGGATGATATGATTCCAGCGGAAAAATTAAAGCAATATATTGAGAATAGAACCATAGAAATTGCCCCTTTGGCATTTATGCGTGGCAGGACACTCGATAACTGTTTTGTGATTCTGGATGAGGCCCAGAACTCAACTGACCTTCAGTTGAAGATGTTCCTCACCCGGATGGGCCCTTCTGCTAAGTTTATTGTGACCGGCGATATCACCCAGATCGATTTGCCGAAAAAGCAAATGTCTGGCCTGTTTAACGCCCTGCGTATCTTAGACGATATTCCTGGTATTGAAATTGTTTACCTGACGGGGGAAGATGTAGTGCGGCACAAACTGGTAAAAAGAATTTTACAAGCCTACGGCGATATCCAATAATTAAGAACAAATAACACAACAGCTCTTTGGCAAATACCATGACAGCAATTAAAGAAACCAATTTCAGCTTTCCAAAGCAAAGCAATTTTTACAAGGGAAAAGTGCGCGACGTATACACCATCAACAACCAGTTTATGGCGATGGTGGTGACCGATAGAATATCTGCATTCGATGTAGTATTACCCGAAGCAGTGCCTTTTAAAGGGCAGGTACTCAATCAGATTGCCGCTAAATTTTTAAATGCGACCAAAGATATCGTACCAAACTGGGTAATCGATGTACCGGATGAAATGGTAACCATCGGCCGCATTTGTGAGCCTTTCAAAGTAGAAATGGTAGTCCGTGGATACCTTGCAGGTCATGCCTGGAGAGAGTATAGCGCCGGTAAACGTAGTGTTTGCGGGGTAGCTTTACCAGAAGGACTGAAAGAAAATGATAAATTACCTCAGGCCATCATTACGCCAACTACTAAAGCTGCTGTAGGTCATGATGAAGACATTTCAAGAGCAGATATCCTGGCAAAAGGGATTGTTTCTGTTGAAGATTATACACAGCTGGAAGCTTATACTTTAGCGCTTTATGCACGTGGTACAGAAATGGCAGCAGAACGCGGCCTGATTCTCGTAGATACAAAGTATGAATTTGGTAAAGTTGGCGATGAGATCTTTTTGATCGATGAAATCCATACGCCTGATTCTTCCCGTTATTTCTATGCGGAAGGTTATGCAGCACGTCAGGATGCCAATGAGCCTCAAAAACAATTGTCAAAAGAGTTTGTACGTAAATGGTTAATCGAGAACGGTTTCCAGGGTAAAGACGGACAAGAAGTTCCGGTGATGACTCCGGAGATTGTAAACTCTATTTCTGAGCGTTATATTGAGCTTTATGAGCAGATTACAGGTGATACTTTTGTGAAAAACGAAGCGTCGAATGTGATTCAACGTATTGAAGCTAACGTTACTAAATCTCTGAACCAGCTTTTAGGAAACTAATCCTTTCTGTGGTTTTATAGGTTATTTACAGCCGCCGGTTACAGGTTTTCCTGATATCGGCGGCTGTTTTTTGTGGTTCAAATCCCCTTACCTGGACTTTTATTAATGATTTATTAGCCCGATTGACGCTAATAACAGATAAAATTAATTACTTTAGCAATAGAAATAAACCAATCAATATCATGAAATTTTCAGTTGACAAGCACGAAAAATATGTGGTTCTTAAGCTTAGAGAGTCTAAGTTTACCAATGACAATACGCCAAAGTTAAAATCTGAGTTCATTTTATTGAACGCAGAAGGATATCACAACATCGTATTGGATTTATCCTCGGTAAAAGAGTGTAATGATTCTCAGGATTTAAGCAGCCTGTTAGTCGGAGATCGCCTGTGCAAAAATGCAAACGGATTGTTTATCGTTACCGGTATCAACCCTGTTGTAGCTAAAATATTAGAAATGTCTAACCTGGACCAGTCGCTGGTGATCGTATCTAAATTGGATGAGGCAACAGACCTGATCTTTATGGAAGAGATTGAGAAGGAATTATTGGGGAGTGTAGATAAAGGTTAATGAAGTTTGAGGTTACCATTTTGGGAAGCAGTTCCGCTACCCCAGTATACAATAGAAATCCAAGTGCACAGCTTTTAAACTGTAATGAGAAGTTTTACCTGATTGATTGCGGAGAAGGAACTCAGCAGCAATTGATTCGTTTTGGCTTCAAAGCGAGTAAAATAGACGTTGTATTCATCAGCCATTTGCATGGTGACCATTATTTCGGATTGATCGGCTTATTGTCGACCATGCACCTGAACGGAAGGATCAAACCCATCCGGATTTATGGGCCTCCAGCCTTAATGGAGATTCTGGAACTGCAGTTTAAGCATTCTGAAACCATTATCCGGTACCCGATAGAATTTATGGCCATCACCGCAGATCTACCTACTGTCATTTTCGAAAACTCAGACCTGATCGTGTCTACCATCATCCTCAACCATAGAATTCCTTGTACTGGTTTTACCTTTACAGAGAAGAAAAGGTTGCGTAAAGTAGTGATCGAAAAGCTGGAAGCAGAAAACGTTCCGTTAGAATACTATCCTTTGTTAAAAAGAGGGGTGGACCTGACTTTACCTGATGGTAGAATCCTGCTAAACCTGGACTATACCGTAGATTCTGACCGTCCGAGGAAATATGCCTATTGTTCCGATACCCTTTGCGATGGCAGCTATTTTGAAGAAATTAAAGATTGTGATACCTTGTATCATGAAGCTACTTTCTTGCATGAACTGTTGGAAAGAGCGAATCAAACCCACCATACTACGGCCTTACAAGCTGCTGAAGCGGCGATAACGACCGGCGCAGCGAAGTTGCTGATCGGACATTTCTCGTCCAGATACCAGACTTTAATGCCTTTACTGGAAGAAGCGGTACAGGTTTTTGAACATACGCAGCTCGCCACAGAAGGCAGTACTTTTTCTATCTAATTTCTGGTTAGCCAATCAATAATCCCCGGATGTACATTCGGGGTGTCATTTTAGTGCCTTGATTTTCAGGATTTTGTCTAATGTTTTTATTATATGAGGCAAGTATGTATGTACATACGAACATATATAATATATTTGTGTTTCATCAAGTATTATGGATACAGAAAATCTTAAGAAAGAAGCCAGAAAAACAGAACAGGAGCTTTTACCTTTAAACAAGCCCCTGGCTAAGACCAATCAGTATGATATTTATCCGACCAGAAAGATCAGTCAGGGCCATATTAGTCATGATCTGGCAGAATTGTTCTCCGGGCTTCCTGCAACAGGGAACCTGATCATTGATGGTTACGTAGGTGTAGATTGGGAAGCCTTTGTAGCGCATAGTAAAGTGTTGCTGGCTAAGACCTCGGTTGATTGGCATTGGATCAATGTAGCGGATGCTTTAAAGCCGGCAGCGGAAATTGAAGAGATGATCCATCCTTACCTTCATAGCGATGGCCAAAACTCTATCTTTGGCAAAGCCTTTAGCGGAGCAGTATCCGATTTCTTTGACGCAGAAAAGCTGGAGCAATTACAGCCCTCTGAAACAAGAAGCATCATTTATGGTACCGGTGCTGCCTTAGCAGGTTGGGAAGGAACATTGATTTACCTGGATATTCCTAAGAATGAGATTCAGTTTCGTTCCAGAGCAGGGCGCGTACTGAATGTAGGCGCCAATGAAACCGCAGATCCAAAAGCACAATACAAGCGGTTTTATTTTGTAGATTGGCCGGTATTGAACCGACATAAAGCAGCACTCCTTTCTCAGATAGATTATTTTATAGATGCTCAGCACGGACTGGTTTTTCCATGGACGACTGGTGATACTTTCAGGGCAGCACTGGCTGAATTAAGCGAACATCCTTTTCGTGCACGTCCATGGTTTGAACCCGGAATATGGGGTGGCAGCTGGATGATGGAACACATTCCTCATTTACCGAAAGGAGTTCCGAATTATGCCTGGTCTTTTGAATTGATCAGTCCGGAGAATGGTATTTTGATCGAAGATCAAGGCAGGATGCTGGAGTTTTCTTTTGATTGGCTGATGTTTGCGCATTCCTCAGCAGTGCTGGGAAAAGCCGCCGAAACATTTGGCACTTATTTCCCGATCCGCTTCGACTTCCTCGATACTTTCGATGGCGATCACCTGTCGATTCAATGCCATCCTTCTTTAAAATACGCACAGGAAAACTTCGGCGAGCAAATCACCCAGGATGAAACTTATTACATTCTGGATCAGAAAGAGCATGCTGGTGTTTACATTGGCTTCACCGCAGACAGTGATCCGGTATCATTTGAAAAAGATTTGAGAAGCAGCTATGAAAACGGAACTGCGCTGGATATTGAGCAGCATGTACAACTGATTCCTGCTAAAAAACATGATTTCTTCCTGATTCCTAATCGTACGGTACACAGTGCAGGGATTAATAACCTGGTATTGGAAATCAGCAGTACGCCTTATATATTCACCTTCAAGTTGTACGATTGGGTGAGGAAAGATTTAAACGGGATGCCAAGGCCGATCAACATCGACCATGGCATGAAGAATATTGATTTCTCCAGAAAAGGCGAAAAGGTGCAGCAGGAACTGATTTCTAAGCCGGTGTTGCTGGAACAAACTGCAACAGCTGAGCATTGGCATTTGCCTACCCATGAGGAGCATTTCTACGATGTAGAACGCTATGAATGGGAGGGTACAATAACTATTGAAACCAAACAACATTGCCATATTTTGATGCTGGTAGAAGGAAGCCAGGTGCAAATTACGGCCAATGGAGAAAGTAACATTTACAATTATGCGGAGACGATTGTTGTGCCTGCCGCAGTAAAAACATATACGATGACCTATCCGGGAGCCGGGAGAGGGAAAGTCGTAAAGGCATTCGTAAAAGACAACAGCCTGTAAGGAAGACCAAGTATAACCAATACCAAATATAAACGAGTATGAAGAACCACAAAACCTTTCTGCTACTCATCACCATGATCGCTGCCCTGGGGGGATTCCTCTTTGGCTTCGATATGGCGGTGGTGAGTGGAATTATTGAACCCCTGAAACTACAATTTAACCTATCCTCCGCACAGGAAGGGTGGTTTGTTTCCAGCGCCCTGCTGGGTTGTATTATTGGGGTCGCCTTTTCCGGCTACCTGAGCGACAAAATCGGACGCAAAAAGGTGCTTTTCATTGCTGCCTTCCTGTTTTTTGTCAGCGCGATAGGTTTTGCGGCAAGCAGCAGTTATGCCTTGCTGATCTTTTTCAGAATCCTTGCGGGAATAGGGGTAGGCGTAGCTTCCAATATTTCCCCGCTTTACATTTCTGAAATGTCGCCGGCGAAAAACAGGGGTCGCCTGGTTACTTATTATCAGCTGGCGCTGACTTTCGGTATTTTGCTGGCTTATGTTAGTAATTACCTCTTGCAGGGTCATGCCAGCTCCTCATTTTTTATGGCTAATCCTGATGTGATGCATTGGTTGTTCGTGTCAGAAGTATGGAGAGGCATGTTTCTGGTGGGGGTAATCCCAGCTTCCTTGTTCTTTGTACTGATCTTTTTTGTGCCGGAAAGCCCGAGGTGGTTGTTGCAGCACGGGAAGGTTGAGCAAGCTAAAGCCATTCTGATTCAGATCAACGGGGAGCGCGAAGGCGCGCTGGAACTGGCAGGAATGAATACGGCTAAGGTTCAGATGGAAGGCTCCTTTAAGGCCTTGTTTAGCGGGCCGGTAAAGAAAGTACTGATCCTGGTGATGGTGCTGACGGCACTGGCACAGTTTAGTGGTATCAATGGCGTGATTTTTTACGGTCCGACGATTTTGAAGTCTGCCGGGTTTGTAACCAACGACGCGCTTTTATACCAGATGGTACTGGGTGCGGCCAATGTGCTGTTCACCTTTATTGCGATCTGGAAGGTGGATACCTGGGGTCGCCGGCCCTTATACCTGACGGGTGCGATGGTGGCGGCGATTGCGCTGGCATTAACCGGTATCTGCTTTATGTTAGAGATTAAAGGCCTGGCATTGGTTTCCTGCATCATCGCCTTCCTGTTTGCTTTTGCCTTCTCTTTAGGGCCATTGAAGTTTGTGATTGCTACAGAGCTGTTTCCAACTGCAGTTCGCGGTCGCGCTTTGTCAATTTGTATCATGACCATGTGGATTGCAGATTGGTTTGTAAACCTGATGTTCCCATTGATGAGAGATGGCCTGGGGATTCCTGCCACCTTCTTTATTTTCGCTTTCTTCTGCCTGTTCACGTTTTGGTATGTGAAGCGGAATTTAAAGGAAACAAAGGGCCAGACATTGGAAGAAATTGAAAAGGGATTGATTCATTAGTCAATTCCCGGAGGATCACAGCTTGCTCATTCTTCCGGGATTCTGTTTTATGACCAGCGCTTAAAAGTAAACAGGATAAATCCTTGAAACATAAAAAAGCCTTTCAGAAGTTCTGAAAGGCTTTTTTATGTTTCAAGGTCAGCTTATTTTTCTTTTTTAGCACCACCACCGAAAACCGAGAAGTGTACATAACGCTTAGGGTTCTCTTTTAAGTCGATGACCAGCTTATCTAAATTGCTGGAAGCATTACTTAAGTTGTCATACATTTTTGTATCGTTAATCAATAATCCTAAAGTACCTTTTCCTTCATTGATTTTTCCTACAATACTTTGTAAGTCGGCCATAGATTTATTGGCGTTGTCAATGGTTTGTTTGAAGTTCGCAGCAGCCACCTGATCAGTCACCGTGTTGATGTTGTTCAGGATACCATTGATCTTTTCATTGTTGTTTTTAAGGTTATTAGAAATCGCTTCTACATTAGCCAGAATAGTGGAGATTCTCGAGCCTTCCGAGCCTACCAGATGGTCAACTTTTTTAGAAGTTTCTTCCAGTGAAGCCAGTGTAGCTGCAATGCTGTTAAAGCTTTTGTCTACGTTTTTCTGGAAGTTAGGGTTAAGAATTGAATTTACACTGGTTAAGATAGAGTCCATTTTCGCAATGATCATTTCTGCTTTCTTTTGAACTGGTTGTACCGTTTCCAGGATGCCTTTAGCCACATTCGCATTTAAAGTATCTCCGTCTTTAGCAAACACATTACCGGTTCCTAATGCCATCACAATGGCTTTACCACCCAGAAGGTCGACACTTTCAAGTCTGGCAATACTGTTACTTGGAATTTCGTATTTTCCTTTGATCTTTAAGGTAGCGATAATGGTTCCATCAGGTTGCAGGGTTAAGGCATCTACACGACCAATCTGGTAACCATTGATTAAAACAGGTTTAGAAACGCCCAGACCGTCTACATGAGAATATCTGGCATACAATACGGTTTCGCTGGAAAAGATGGCGTTGCCTTTTAAAAAGTTGTAGCCAATGATTAATAAGGCTATTGAAAAGGCTGCTAATATGCCTACTTTGGTTTCGTTTGCTATTTTCACGTATGTGTATTTACTTAATTTACTTCTGTTTGTTTTTTGTATTTCTTTACGGCATCAAATATGGCATTTACAATCTCCGCCTGTCCGCTGGCAGAGTTCATATAGTTTTCTTCTGCGGGATTGGAAATAAATCCAATTTCGGTTAGTACGGCCGGCATTCCTACTCTTTGTAAGATCAGGATCCCTTGCTCTTTTACCCCTCTGTTGCCTCTTTTATTTTCGTTTGTGTAGTTGTCCTGAATCAATCTGGCTAATTTTAGGCTCTTATCCCTAAATGTATTTTTAAACAAAGATAGTATAATAAATGTTTCAGGATCATTGGGATCATAGCCGTCATAATTTTGCTTGTAGTTTTTTTCCAGTTTGATATCGGCATTCTCTCTGATGGCAACGTCCTGTTCGTTAAGGCGATGCGTACCGGCAACGAAGGTTTCCGTACCACTGGTTCCTGTGTTTTTTACATACGCATATCTTGGAATTTTGCGGCCATTTTTGGCTTTGGTATAACCTGATACCACCCTGCGGTCGGGCATGGAATTACAGTGAATAGAAATAAAGATATCGGCTTTTGCGTCGTTGGCAATTTCGGCTCTTTTGTAAAAGTCGACATCCACATCTGTTTTTCTGGTATAAAGAATTTTAATGTCCGGAAGGTCCTCTTCAAATTTCTTACCCAGCTTTAGGGCGACCTGAAGGGCGACATTTTTTTCTACGGAGTAAGATCCTGCTGCACCGGGTTTACCACCGCCGTGCCCGGCATCTATGACTATGGTTTTAACTTTGTATCCCTGGGAAAAAGCAAACTCTGAACTGATAAATAATAAAACGGCAAATAAGAATACACTTCTTTTCAATCTCATCGGGCTTAACTCTTAATTTTTACTTGTAATCTAATTATCCTTCTATCCTATGTTGATAGCTCTGTATGGCCTTTAACAGGCACCTTGTAATCTCTATTTGTCCGGCTTCTGAGTTCATATAGTCCTCTTCGTCCGGGTTGCTGATAAATCCTATTTCTGTTAATATGGCGGGCATCCCTGCTCTTGCTAAAACGGCCAGACTTTTCTCCTGAACGCCACGGTTTACCCTGCCTACATTTACGTATTCATCCTGCACCAGTTTGGCCAGTTTCAGGCTTTGGGTGCGGAAGGTGTTCTTCATCAAAGATAGTATAATATAATTCTCTGCATTATTAGGGTCAAATCCCTCATAGTTCTCTTTGTAGTTTTCCTCTAAAAAGATGGCTGCATTTTCTCTTTTGATTACCTCATCCTGCTCATTGATTCTACCCATACCAGATACGAAAGTTTCTACGCCCCGGGTAGAAGTACTTTTCCTATACACGCTTTCCGTAATCGGGATTCTCCTGCCATTTTTTCCTTTACGGGAGCCGGTCACCACGCTGGAGCGGATCATCGGCATATCATTACAATGAATGGAGATGAAAAGATCTGCTTTTGCATTGTTGGCAATCGATATGCGCTCATAAAGTGGTACAAAAACGTCAGTCGAACGCGTGTAAATCACTTTTACGTCTTTCATATTGGCTTCAATTGCTGCGCCAAGACGTAAGGCCGTTTTTAAAGCAACATCTTTTTCAGTCGAATAAGCCCCTCTGGTAGAGCCATCTTTCCCCCCGTGACCAGCGTCTAATACGATGGTTTTTATTTTATATTCTTGTGCAAGTCCCTGATAACTAGTGGTAGTAGCTATTATCATGGAAATAAATACGATCAAAATTGCATTTGGTCTAAGCAATGGCATATTTTTCATTAATTTTGAACGTTTTGGATTAAACATCAATGCAAAAATAACATTCACACACGAATTTGAAACTTTTAACCGACATCATTTTTACTAAACGCCTTGTTTTATTGACATTTGTTGGTATTCTGACATTTGTATCACCCGTTTTTTCCAGCCCTCAGCAAGTTACTCCGGTTAAGGGGAACTCCAAAAAGGTGCCGGTACCAGCAGATACAAAAAGTACAGCAATACCTGCCGATATCAAAAACGGCCCGATAAGTAGCGACAAAAAAAGCGCGCCGGTGAATGCTGCGCCACAGGATACGACCAAGACCAGCGATAAGCTCGAGTATTCTGCAAAAGATTCTACAAAGGTTAATAAGAAAGATGGTACCGTTTATCTATATGGCAGGGCAAGGGTAATCTACCAGGGCCTGGAACTCGATGCCGATTACATTACTTATAACGACAAGACGAAAACTATATTCGCCAGTGGCGTGAAAAACAGCAAGGGGAAGTATGTGGGCAGACCGATCTTTAAGATGCCCGGACAAGGAAACTCCATTGCCGATTCCCTGCGATACAATACGGAAACCGGTGCCGGAAAAATCTATGGTGTTTTTTCTGAACAGGAGGGTGGATTCTTCTCCGGTGGTGTTGCAAAAAAACAACCGGATGATGAGATTCACAGTAAGGGACAGATTTATAGTACCTGTAATTTACCACATCCTCACTTTGGACTCCACATTACCAAAGGTATCGTTACCGAAAAACAAATCATCACCGGACCTGTATATTTAGAAATAGAAGATATTCCTTTACCATTGGGATTACCATTTGCCTTTTTTCCAAAGCCGAATAAAAAGTCATCAGGAATCATTTTACCATCTCCGGGTGAGGATTATACCCGTGGGTTTTTCCTGAGAGAAGGGGGTTATTACATTGGCTTTAATGATTATTGGGATGCCAAATTATTAGGAACCATCTATACCCGTGGTTCTCACCAGCTCGACCTGAGTTCCAATTATACCAAAAGGTATAAGTACAATGGTAATGTCGCTTTATCATATGGGAGTAACCGTTATGGTATTGAAGGGACGCCGGAATACCAGCCTGTAAAAGATTATAGTATACGTTGGTCTCATAGCCAGAATGCCAATGCAAATCCCGGGAGTACCTTTTCTGCAAGTGTAGATATCAGAAGTCAGGGATATAACAAGAATACTGCAGTTGGGGGCTATTATGACCCGACACAGTTATCCCGGAATAATCTGGGCTCTTCCATATCCTATACCAAAATGCTGGCGGGTGGTTTGTTTAATCTTTCCATGGCAGCCAGAGTTGACCAGGATATTTCCCTGGGTGTAACCACCTTGCTGTTACCGGATGTGAATTTAGGGATGACCCGAAATCTGTATCCTTTCGCTTCTAAAAATAGCGTGGGCGATCCAAAGTGGTATGAAAAGATTTCTGTGGGTTACAGCATGCAAAGTTCTAACTCCGTTACTGCGGGCGATAGTGTATTGTTTGAAAGAAGTACCCTGAATAAATTCAGAAATGGGGTTCAGCATAATATTCCGATTGCCATGAACTTTAACGTGCTGGAGTATTTCAACTTTAATACCAGTATCAATTATACCGAACGCTGGCATTTCCAGTCGATCAGAAAAGAGTTTATGAAAGCTACCGGTGGTGGTGAGGATTTAGTGAAGATAGATACTATCCCGGGCTTTAACCGATATGGCACCTATACGGTAGGTGGTGGTGTGACTACTAAAATCTATTCTACTGCACAATTTACCAACTTAGGCAAGCTAAAAGCCATCAGACATGTGATGACGCCTAGTGTGAGTTTTGGCTATACACCAAATTTTGCAGATCCTAAATATGGAAACTATTTACCGGCATTGTATGGAGGGAATTTAGAGGATCCTGTGAGAGATAAGGAAGGTAATAAAGTATATTATGCTAAACAGGAAGGTATGTTATATGGCCCTCCGGGAACGGGAAGTTCTGCCAACATCAGTTTCGGGATCCAGAATAATGTGGAAGCAAAGGTTTTAGTGCCTAATGACACCACCGGAAAAGGGGAAAAGAAAATACCGCTGATCAATAACTTATCCATTACCTCATCGTATAACCTATTAGCAAAGAGTTTTAAACTGTCTAATTTCAATGTTTCTGGAAGTACGCCTTTTTCTGATAAGTTTCAGGTGAATTATCAGGCGGTGTTGAATCCTTATGTTGTTGGAGATACGACCATTAATGGCCTGCCCGAAAAAGTTTTGTTGGATACCTATAGCTGGCAAAGGGGGAGATTACCACGCGTAACTTCCTTTGGTTTCTCTTTTGATTACAGTTTAAACCCGGAAGCCCTAAAGCGTAGAAATGATACGGAGCAGGATCGTAAGATGGATGCCATTCAAAAAGGACTAACTCCGGAACAATCGGAAGCCCTGGCAAAAGTAAGCAGAGACCCTAACGCCTTTGTCGACTTTAACATTCCTTGGAACTTTGCTTTCAGATATAGTTTTGACTACAGTACTGATGCTGTGGGTAGAAACAGAAGAATCACCAATAGTTTGTCTTTTAACGGAGACGCGAACATCACCCCAAAATGGAAGGTGACTTTTGACTCCGGATGGAACTTTGAGACCAACAGTTTCGCGATTACCAGATTTGGTATTTACCGCGACCTGCATTGCTGGGACATGAGTTTCAGTTGGATTCCTTTCGGAACACAACAAATGTATTCTGTAGATATTAAGGTGAAAGCTTCGGTATTACAGGATCTGAAACTGAGCAAAAGAAAGAACTACTACACAAGATATTAAACCCCTTAATATGCTGGCAGAAATTATTACCATAGGCGATGAAATCCTTATCGGTCAGATTGTGGATACGAATTCCGCCTGGATGGCGAAACAGCTAAACCAGATTGGGATGAAAGTGAAACAGATCACTTCCGTTTCCGATGATGCCGACCATATCATGGAGGCACTCCGACTGGCAGAAAGCAGAGCCGATGTGATCCTGATGACCGGCGGATTAGGTCCGACGAAAGACGATATCACCAAAGTTACCCTCGCTAAATATTTCAATATGGGTTTCCGCAGAGATGAAGAAACGCTGAACCATGTGTCGGAGATCTTTGCCCGCGTTAACCGCCCAATGATTGAGCTCAACAGAAAACAGGCTGATGTTCCGGACGGTTGTACCGTGATTAAGAATAAAAACGGCACAGCGCCATGCATGTGGTTTGAGGAGCATGGAAAGATCTTTGTATCGATGCCCGGTGTTCCTTTCGAAATGATGTACCTGATGGATGATGAAATCCTGCCAAGGCTTAAAGCGGCTTTTAAACTGCCCGTTATTCACCATAAAACCATCCTGACTTCCGGCATCGGGGAATCCTTCCTCGCCATGGAAATTGAAGATATAGAAAACAGCTTACCTGATAGCATTAAACTGGCCTACCTCCCTAAACTGGGACAGGTGCGCCTGCGCTTAAGTACAACCGGCGAAGAAGAAGCTCCGCTCAAAGCAGCAGTAGATTTTTATGCACAACAGATCATCGCCAGAATAAAAACACACCTGGTTGCCGAGGAAGATATCTCGCTGGAAAAAGCCATTCTGAATTTTATGGAGCAAAGGAAACTGACGCTTTCCACCGCAGAAAGTTGTACCGGCGGCTATATTGCCCACCTGATCACCCAGCATCCCGGATGCTCTTCAGTTTATGAAGGTGGTGCGGTTACTTATTCCTACGACCTAAAAATGTCGCTTCTCGGTGTTAAAGCTGAAACCCTGGCTAAATATGGCGCGGTTAGTGAAGAAACGGTAAAAGAGATGGCTGTAGGTGCAATTAAAAATTTTAAAACAGACTACGCAGTAGCCGTGAGTGGCATCGCTGGTCCGGATGGCGGAATGCCGGATAAACCGGTTGGAACTGTCTGGATTGCAGTAGCTCATGCCAAAGGTGTGGTGTCTAAAGTTTTCAGCTTCGGCAGCAAAAGAACACAGAATATTGAGCGTTCAGCAGCAGCTGCGCTATCAATGATTTTGAATGAACTCAGGCAACATGAGGATTAAGTGTCCGAAATACTTTACTTTTGTACCTGTTACCAATTAGAAAATAAAAAATGGCTCAATACGAATTATTGTTACCTAAAATGGGGGAGAGCGTTGCAGAAGCAACCATTATCAAATGGCTTAAACAACCAGGAGATATGATAGAATTGGATGATACGATTTTAGAAATAGCTACGGATAAGGTGGATTCTGAAGTTCCATCACCAATTGCCGGTAAGTTAATTAAGCAGTTATTTAAGGAAGATGAGGTAGTTCAGGTAGGTGCGGTAATTGCAATTATTGAAACAGATGCGAATGCAGCAGCTACACCAGTAGCAGAAGCAAGCGTTGTCGAAACTGCAGTACCACAAGAACAAGCTGATGCCGTTTTAGCACAAATTCCAGGTACAGAACAGTTGGTGTCAAATGAGAACACCGGGGAAGCTGCTACAGCGAGCTCAGATCGTTTTTATTCTCCATTGGTGAAGAACATCGCCGCTCAGGAAAATATTGAACTGAGTGAGCTGGATCGCATTACAGGAACAGGAGCAGAAGGCCGCTTAACAAAAGACGATCTTTTAAACTATATACAACAAAAAACAGGTGGTACAGCGAAAGTTGCTGCTACTACTTCGGCAGCAGCCACAACACCTGCTCCGGCAACTGCAACACCAGCGGCAGCGCCGGTAAACGGGAACCAGTCAGCTACAAAATCAGCTCCTGCAGTTAGCGTTAGTGGTGGTGATGAAATCATTGAAATGGACAGGATGCGCAGACTAATTGCTGATCACATGGTGATGAGCGTGCAGACTGCACCACACGTAACTTCTTTCGTAGAAGCCGATGTAACCAATATGGTGATGTGGCGCGAAAAAGTGAAACGTAACTTTGAGAAACGTGAAAATGAAAAGATCACTTTTACGCCGATCTTCATTGAAGCGGTAACTAAAGCCATCAAGGATTTCCCGATGATCAATGTATCCATCAACGGCACACAGATCATCAAGAAAAGAGACATTAACATCGGTATGGCAGCAGCATTGCCAAGTGGCAACCTGATTGTTCCGGTGATCAGGAATGCAGACCAGATGAACCTGCTTGGTTTAACCAAATCGGTAAATGACCTTGCAGTCCGTGCACGTACGTCTAAATTGAAACCAGACGAAACACAAGGTGGTACATTCACCCTGACCAACGTAGGATCTTTTGGAAACGTAATGGGAACACCAATTATCAACCAGCCTCAGGTAGCTATTTTAGCGGTAGGTGCCATTAAAAAGAAACCAGCAGTATTGGAAACAGAATATGGTGATGTGATTGCAATCCGTCACATGATGTTCCTTTCCCTGTCTTACGACCATAGGGTAGTAGATGGTTCATTAGGTGGATCTTTTGTACGCCGCGTGGCAGATTACCTGGAAAACTGGGACGTTAACAGAGAGATCTGATTAGAAAAATTAACAGCTGGTTCTACAATATTTATTTTGGAACCAGCGCATAAAAATGTGAATCAATGAAAAAGGCCCCGAAATTTCGGGGCCTTTTTGCAATCAAAACAAAAACTAATACTAGTTAAAAAACACTTCCTCTTCGGTCACAGTCTGCACCTGTTGTTCCGTGTAAGTATACCTTCCGGTATGGGCAATAAATATGTCTTTTTGCTCTAGTAAACTGCGGTTTTCCAATAGTGTTTTCAGGCTGATGCTACCGATTACATATTTGTAATCCTGACGTGCAAAGCGCTCCACAATATTTTCTACCTTCAATTGAGCTAAAGTATCTTCATTTGAATAACGCAGGTACACTTCAATGTTCACGTTATCGGTATGGATCAAACCATTTTGCTGATGGAATTTTTTATACTCATAACGGTAATCATATCTTAATGCAGCGATGTCGGAAAGTACAGCAGCACCTGTTGGGTGACCACCAGCGCCTTTACCGAAAAAGAACTGCTTATCAGCGAAAGCTGCCTGAACAGTTACGCCATTGTATTCATTTTCTACGTTGAAAAGGAAATCATCAGATTTCACAAACTTCGGCAATACATACGTTACCACTTGTTTGGTGCTGATTTTACGTGCTGTAGGAACCAGTTTTATCTTGAAGTTTTTCTCTTTTGCATATCTGATATCATCGTCATTCAGGTTTTGAATACCAATATTCAGAATGTCTTCAGGACGGATGAACAAACCATAAGCATGTGCTGTAGCGATGGCCAGTTTGAATTTCGGATCGTAACCACCCACATCCATAATCGGATCAGTTTCTGCGAAACCAAGGTCCTGCGCCTGCTTTAAGGCCACACCATATTCCATGTTTTCATTGAAAATCTTAGAAAGAATGTAGTTAGAAGAACCGTTAAAGATTCCACTGATGCCATGTAGCAATTCATTGTTGTAGTATTCTTCCAGGTTTCTGATGATTGGAATACTTCCACATACTGCAGCTTCATAAAGTAAAGATACACCATGTTTTGCCTGCAATTCTACCAGTTCAGCAAGGTGATTGGCAATCATTTTTTTATTGGCGGAAACCACATTTTTACCGCTGATCAATGCGCGTTTGGTAATGGTATACGCTGCATCTGCATCATCAATCAATTCTACAATGGTATTGATTTCTTCGTTATTCAGGATTTCGTCGTGATCGGTAGTGAAAAGCTGCGCGTCTAAACTGCGTTTCTTTTCCGGATTTTTGATGGCGATTTTAATGATCTCCAGGTTCAGATCCTGACCACGAATGATATCGTGTAATCCCTGACCTACCACCCCAAATCCAAATAAACCAATTTTAAGTTTCTTGCTCATCTATCTAAGTACTATGCTGTTTTATGTAATTTAATTATTTTCTTGTTTGTGCTTTCTTTAAGGAAGTTCCCGATCACATTGGTCAGGACATCCGTTTCAATCAGGAAACCATCATGACCATAAGCAGATTTTACACTGAAAAATTCTGCGTCAGGAATGTGTTTGCTCAGGAACAGTTGTTCAGAAATCGGGAATAACACATCGTTTTCTATCCCGATTACTAAGGTATTGGCTTTAATAGAAGCTAATGCTTCAGTAATACTGCCTCTGTTTCTACCTACATTGTGGCTGTCCATCGCTTTGCTCAGGTACCAGTAACTATACGCGTTGAAGCGGTTACAAAGCTTTTCGCCCTGATAGTTTTGGTAAGAGGAAGCGCGGAAGGAGCCGGTTTTTTCATTTACGCTCTCCAGTTGAGTAGCAGTATAGGCATCGTAACTGCGGTAAGACAATAAAGCGATGCTACGGGCAGTTTTTAATCCTTTTAATCCGCCGTCAGGTTTATTTGCGTAAAAACTTCTGTCGGAGCTGATGGCCAAACGCTGACTTTCATTGAAAGCAATGCCCCATGGGGAATGTACTGCGTTAGTGGCTACGAGAATCAGGTTTTGTATGGCTGAGCTATCTTTAATAGCCCATTCTACGGCCTGCTGGCCACCTAATGATCCGCCAATAAGTACTTTGATCTCTTCAATACCCAGGTGTGCAGCCAGTAAACGGTGTGCAGCCACCATATCCCGGATGGTTACTTCCGGGAAGGCCAGGTAATAAGGCAATCCGGTGGTTGGGTTTACACTTAGCGGACTGGTGCTGCCATAATGGGAGCTCAGTACATTGGCGCAAATGATGAAATGTTCTTCAGGATTAAACAGGTCATTGTTTCCAAACAGACCTTTCCACCAATCCAATACGTCTGCATTGGCTGTCAATGCATGACAGGCCCAGATCACATTGTCTTTTTTGGCGTTTAATTTTCCATACGTCTGGTAAGCAAGCTCGACTTTGCGCAATTTCTTGCCGCTTTCAAGCTTGAAAACTTTTGTGTGGGTATATGTGGAGGTAGTACTCATTGTTATGCTTTGGTAGTAAGGTTATTATTTAGCGGAGATGATGGCAAATGCCTGCTCAAAATCTGCTTTGATATCGTCAATATGCTCGATGCCTACTGAAACGCGCAACAGGTTTGGTGTAACACCTGCACTGATTTGTTCTGCTTCGCTCAATTGTTGGTGTGTGGTTGCAGCAGGCTGGATGATCAGCGTTTTTGCATCACCTACATTGGCTACATGGCTCACTAATTTCAGGGAATCAACCAATGTTGTAGCCTGAGTTTTTTCTCCATGAAGTTCAAAAGAAAGTACCGCACCGAAACCATTTTGCAGGTATTTCTTCGCGTTAGCATGGTAAGGGCTGCTTTCCAAACCCGGGTAGTTCACCTTTTTCACGGCTTCATGGTTTTCTAACCAGGTGGCTAATGCCAGCGCATTGTCTACATGGCGTTGCACACGAAGGGAAAGTGTTTCTAATCCCTGGATCAACAGGAAGGAGTTGAAAGGGGAGATGGCCGGACCGAAATCCCTGAGACCTTCTACACGGGCACGGATGGCGAATTGTATGTTGCCAAATGGGCCACCGATGCCAAAAACATCGTTAAATACCAGTCCGTTGTAACCTTCCGAAGGCTCAGTAAACTGTTTAAATTTACCATTACCCCAGTTGTAATTTCCGCCGTCAACGATCACACCACCAATGCTGGTACCATGTCCGCCGATCCATTTTGTAGCCGACTGAACTACAACATGCGCTCCATGTTCCAATGGACGGAACAAATAACCTGCTGCACCGAAAGTATTGTCTACAATTAATGGCAGACCATGTTTGTTGGCAATGGCCGATATTTTTTCAAAGTCAGCAATGCTGAAAGAGGGATTACCAATACTCTCTAAATAGATTGCTTTAGTATTCGCGTCAATTTTTGCTTCGAAATCTGAGGCATCATCACCATTGGCGAATTTCACTTCAATACCTAAACGTTTGAAAGCGACTTTGAACTGGTTGTAAGAACCACCATATAAATGTGAGGAAGACACAAAGTTATCTCCGGCTTCCAGGATATTGTTTAACGCGATGAATTGTGCTGCCATTCCGGAACCTACGGCTACCGCTGCTACACCGCCTTCTAATGCCGCCACACGTTTCTCGAAAACGTCTGTGGTTGGGTTCATGATGCGGGTGTATATGTTACCGAATTCTTTTAAAGCGAACAGGTTTGCACCATGTTCAGAATTTTTGAATCCATAAGAAGTAGTCTGGTATAAAGGTACTGCTCTTGAGCCTGTTGTAGGATCAATTTCCTGGCCTGCGTGTATCTGAAGTGTTTCGAATTTATGGTTGGTTGACATGTGGCTTCTTTTTAAAAGGTTGGTAAGTAAGGTTTTAGGTTTTCCATTTCCTGAGTTTGAATTAGGATTGGATATAGGCGTATAGCGTACCTCTATGGAGGCCTTCCGGATGGATCAAGAATGCAAAAGGAAGATTTTTGAATTTATCGCATGCAACAGCACATACAAATTGTACGCTGCTTACTACAATAATTAAAATAACCTGGTGTTTTGTTAACTGTTTTCATTGTCTTAATTTATCTCTCCAGAACGCACCATGCGAACCGGTCAGGAATTGGCACCTTCTCCATTTTGGGAGGGTTGCCAGTGGGTCAAAGAGCCTGTCTCTCGCCACTTCTTTATAAATCAAAACCAGCTTTAAGGAGGTGATGACTTGAATAGCTTTCGCTAAGAATAATTCAAATGTAAAGCTAAGTCACAAAATAACCAAAATATAATTCTGATTATTTTGTAATTAGCTGATTGTTAGTGCAATAAAATGATGTTATTACACTGCTGAGGTATGGTGATTTTAGGTTTTTAACCCAAAGCCTGCTTAAAATCTTCGATTAGATCATCGATGTGTTCTAGTCCAACAGAGATCCGAATTAAATTTTGTGGGGTCCTGGTGTCCGGACCTTCTACCGAGGCGCGGTGCTCAATCAGGCTTTCTACGCCACCCAGGCTGGTTGCCTGTGCGAACAATCTGACTGTGTTCACTACCCTGCGGGCTTCTCCGGCACCGCCATGTACCAATATAGATAACATTCCACCGAAGCCGCTCATTTGTTGTTTTGCGATTTCATGTTGCGGGTGTGCAGGTAATCCGGGATAAAATACAGCTTCCACTTTAGGGTGTTTTTCCAGGTAAAGAGCCAGTGCCATGCCGTTTTCGCAATGACCCCGCATGCGGTAAGGCAGGGTTTTGATGCTTCTCAATAGTAAAAAGCAATCGAATGGGGAAGGTACTGCGCCACCAATCTGTTGTATGTTTCTAACTTTTTCCCAGAAAGGAGTCATTTTAGCGGTGATTAATGCACCACCCAGCACATCACTATGTCCGCCGATATATTTGGTAGAAGAATGCATCACGATATCTGCACCCAGTGCAATCGGGTTTTGTAAACAAGGGGAAGCAAAGGTGCTGTCGCAAGCCAGTAACAGGTTATGCTTTTTAGCAATTGCAGAAATAGCAACCAGGTCTGTGATCTTCAATAAAGGGTTAGATGGTGTTTCCACCCAGATCATCACCGTGTTTTCTTTTATATAGGCAGAAATTCCTGCAACATCCGTCAGGTCAATAAAGTCTATGGTTAAGGTATCTGCAAAGATCGATTGTAGTTGTTTTTTGAAACCCCAGTACATGTCGTCAGGAGCGATGATATGGCTGCCGGGAGCTAAGGCCTGAAAAAGGGACATCCCTGCTGTATTTCCTGAAGAAAACGCACAGGCATCTACACCATTTTCAAGATCAGTCAAAACTTTCTCTAAAGCAGAGCGGTTCGGGTTGCTGACACGGCTGTACATATGTCCGCCAGAATAGCCACCATCTTCATCTCTGAAAAAGGTTGTGGACAAATTAATAGGCGGTGTGACATCGCCGGTAGTGGATTTATACAAATTTCCGGAATGTATAGCTAAAGTTTCTGGTTTCATTTTCAGTAGGATAAATAGTTAATCAGGGATCTGAATCCCACAAAGCTAAAGGTAAAAATTATTCTGTTGAAGTTTTGGCAAGATTTATGTAATTGAAAGGTCATTGCGGAGTTATATGGTAAAAAGTACATTTTTGTCAGCTGGCTCCAAAAAGACTAAAATAAAATTAAACAAATAAAAAAACAGATTGATATGAAAAGAATATTCCTGATCGCAGCCATTTTATGCAGTTCATTAATGGTATTGCAAAGTTGCTCTCCAAAAGGAGGAGCTGGTACCGAAGTTGTTAAGAGAGGTGATGTGACTGGTACATGGGTATTGAATGATATCACGTACGAAGGTATTCCTGAGGCTTCTGTAAAAACATTATTTGGCGAAGCTGCCCCAAGCTGTTTTGTTGGCGGTACCTGGAGATTAACAAATAGCGGTAACGGAAATTACAGTATCCCTGGTGGTGGCAATTGCGCAGCAAAAGTACAGTCTATTTACTGGTCTGCAAGTGTACCTGATCAGACTTTCCAGTTTAAGAAAATATACGAAGGTGATAAAGCTAAAAACGTAACTGAAGGTTACCGTTTAGTGCTTTCTACTTCATCAAAAGAATCATTGGTGATCAAATCACCAGTTGAATATGGTAATTCAACAGCTTATATTGTGTTGCACTTCACGAAAGCAGTAAAATAAATTTTTGGTTAAATTTGGTTTAGGTTGAAGGGACTCGTGGTTGGGTCCCTTTTTTGTGCTTAAAAAACCCTAATTTTGCGGCATTAAGGGAATACTATGATGTCAGACCTGATTATACTCTGTATAGTCTCTTTTTTTGCCGGTTTTATAGATGCGATTGTTGGTGGAGGTGGATTGTTGCAAACGCCTGCAATCATGATCGTGTTGCCACAATATTCGGTGGCCACTCTTTTTGGAACCACAAAAATCCCTTCTCTTTCCGGAACTGCATTCGCGGCATGGAAGTACTCACAAAATGTAAAACTGAACTGGCCATTACTCATTTATATTGCACTGGCGGCATTTATAGGGGCGGTATTGGGCGCACACAGCATCACGCTGATCGACAATACCATCGTTAAGCCCATTGTTTTTGCTATTCTCATCATAGTTGCAGTCTATACTTATTTCAATAAAAAGTTCGGGGTTCATCAGGAAAAGGAGCATACGGTAATGCAGCAGGTGCTGATCGGGCTGTTGTTCGGTTTTATCATCGGCTTTTATGATGGTTTAATTGGTCCGGGGACAGGCACCTTTTTTATCCTTGCGTTCATCGCTTTAATGGGTTACGATTTTCTGCATGCCAGTGCCAGCGCAAAGCTGATCAATATGGCGACCAATATCGCAGCCATCTGCTATTTTGGAAGTACCGGGCATATCCTTTATGAGTTTGCCATTCCGATGGCTTTTTGTAATGTGGGCGGCTCTTTTCTGGGAACTAAACTTGCCCTGTTGAAAGGGAATAAATTTATACGCATCTTTTTTTTACTAGTGGTTTTCGGGACGATCCTGAGGTTTGCTTATGATATTTTTATCAAAGCATAATTGTTGTTTTATGGTCTTGAGGAGTGTTGTCTTTTCCAGACCCAATTGATATTGAATGAAGAAGAATAAAATATTTGTATTTGCGATTTTGATTTTTGGCTTATTGATCGCTGTTTTCGCCTTTGGCTTGTCTACTATTAAGACCGATGTTGCCGTAAGAAGGCCGGTTAATTTTCCTGCAATCGTTCAGCAAGGACCTGCTTTAACGGTAGAAGGGGTTACCCTTGGGCAAAAGTTATTTGATGATGCTTTGCTTTCAAAAAACGGAAAAGTAGCCTGTGCTTCCTGTCACAATCAAACGGACGGTTATGCCAGTAAGGGGATTAAAATCAATCCAGGGGTAAATGAAAACATCCATGGGACAAAAAATACACCTGCTTTAATGAATCTGCAATGGAAGACTTCGTTTTTCAGGGACGGCAGGGAATCGCATTTGCGCAATACGGCGATCAACGCTTTAACCAGTCCGGCAGAAATGGGGGAGACTATGGATAATGTGGTGAAAAAATTGAATAATTCGCCGATATATAAGCATTATTTTAAGTCGGTTTTAGGGGTAGATACGATTCAGGAGCGCGATGTAACAGGGGTGATCGAGCAATATTTATTGTCGCTGGTATCCGCAAATTCACGTTACGATAAGCTGGTCGTTAAACAGGAAAATACGTTTACGCCAGCAGAACTGGATGGATTGAGGCTTTTTAAGGAAAAATGTGCGACTTGTCATTCCGGAGATTTGTTTACAGACGAGTCTTTAAGAAATATCGGTACGGCTACCGCAAATGATCCGGTGAAAAAGTTTAAAGTGCCTTCTTTAAGAAATATCGCGGTAACAGCTCCTTATTTTCATGATGGCCGTTTCGGTACTCTGGAAGAGGTGATGCAACATTATGCTACCGGTGTACATTCCGAAAAGGAGTTAGATCCTTTGATGCAAACCAATGGGAAAGCAGGGATTCCGTTAACGGATCCGGAGCAGAAGAAAGTAATTGCCTTTTTGAAGACATTAACTGACGATGCTTTTATCAATAAGATGACGCTACAATAATAAGCCGAAAAATCTGTTAACGTTGGTATTTCCAATTTCTTGATTTTCCTTCGGCAATCCATTCCAAAGCTGTGGTCAATCTTTTATGTCTGGTATTTTCGCTTTTAGCTTCAGTAATCCATTCCAGGTATTCTTTTTTTTGAGAATAACTGAACTGCTCAAAATGTTTTTGTGCATCAGGTGCTGCAGCTAAGCTATTGCTGAAATATTCAGGGATATGTAATTCGGTTTTGGGGGCTAATGGTTTTTTATCCATTTTGATGCCTTCCTTGTTGAGGATGACCGCATTTTGGATGTACGTCATGAAAATGTTTTTATCAGGTAGACCGGCGATGCTGGTGATTCTTCCTAGTTGTCCCATGGCTTGTTCCTTATCTACTCTAAGGATGTTTTTGGGGTCAGGAAGTAACGTGCTTTTCCAAAAGCCGAAAGAACAATGGTTTTTGAAAGCAGCCATACTGCAGACCGTTCCTTTATAGTCGAAATGTGGGAAGCTCCATTTCATGGTTTCTGAAATCTCCGGACAAGCTTCATGGACCAATGCCCTGATGTGTTTTAAAATGGGTTGTGCGAATTCTGCAGCCTGATCAATATAAGTATCAATTCTAGGGTCGTATTTTTCCATGGCTCATTCATTAAAAGGATGATCTAAAATAATAAAAAATAAATTAGCGAAACTGTTCGCGCTGTTTTTTTAATAATGTGCTCTTTTACATAATGCTGACAGCTAAAAACTGTTTAAAAAACGGGTATATGATGATTTTATACTACTTTTGTTCATGATGAGGCCATTCTTTGTATGCGCCTGTCTTTTTACATTTGTACCATTATCTCATTATACATGGATGCTAATTCAAAGCTGGCTTTAGTGCTTAACGACAATGATTTGTCTGCCGAACTTAAAGCAATAGCAAATAAAGTACAGAATCAGGAAAGAATCACCTTCGATGAAGGCGTATATCTTTATGAACATGCCGAACTAGGTTATCTGGGTGTTTTGGCCAACTATATCAGGGAGCAAAAACACGGCGATAAAACCTATTTCAACCGCAATTTTCATATTGAGCCGACCAATGTTTGTGTGTACGACTGCAAATTTTGTTCTTATTCCCGTTTGATCAAACAACGTGAAGAAGGATGGGAAATGAGCGTAGACGGAATGATGGATGTGCTTAAGAAATATGATAATGAGCCGGTTACGGAGGTTCATGTGACTGGTGGAGTAGTTCCAAAGCAAAATCTGGAATTTTACAGCGATTTCTTTAGAAAGGCAAAAGCACACCGTCCAGACTTACATATTAAAGCATTAACTCCGGTAGAGTATTTTTATATCTTCAAAAAGGCGAAATTAACCCATTATGAAGGCATGAAGTATTTGCAGGAAGCCGGTCTGGATTCTATGCCAGGCGGTGGTGCAGAGATTTTCCATCCGGAAGTAAGAGAGAAAATTGCACACGATAAATGTAATGCAGAACAGTGGCTGGATATTCATGAGCAAGCGCATAAGCTGGGCATGAAAACCAATGCAACTATGCTTTACGGACATATAGAGAAATTCTGGCATCGGGTTGACCATATGGAACGCCTGCGTCAGCAACAAGATAAATCAGGAGGTTTCCAGGCCTTTATTCCATTGAAATTCAGAAATCAGAACAACCAGATGGACCACGTGCCTGAGGTTTCTGTGATTGAAGATTTAAGGAATTATGCCATTGCAAGGATTTACCTGGATAATTTTGACCATATCAAAGCCTACTGGGCGATGATTAGCCGTCAGACCGCACAACTTTCCCTGAACTTTGGAGTGGATGATATTGATGGAACCTTAGATGATACCACCAAAATTTACTCTATGGCAGGTGCAGAAGAGCAGCATCCGGCAATGAATACGGAAGAATTAGTGAACCTGATCAAACAGGTGAACCGTAAACCGATAGAAAGAGATACCCTTTATAATGTGGTAACAGATTATACAGACGTTGTATTTGAAGGAGAAGTGAAACCACAGTATTATAAATTGCCGGTCATCAATTAATGGAGAAAGAACTATACATCATCAGACATGGTGAAACCGATTTAAATAAACAGGGAATTGTACAGGGTAGAGGGATCAACAGTGATCTTAATGATACCGGAAGGGCACAGGCAGCGGCATTTTATGCCGTGTATAAAGACGTCCCTTTTGATAAAATCTATACTTCTTCATTAAAGCGTACGCATCAAACCGTTAAAGGTTTTATCGATGCTGGCTTGCCATGGGAACAGTTGTCTGGTTTGGATGAGCTGGCCTGGGGTATATGGGAAGGAAAAACCAATGATGAACACGCCATTGCTGCTTTTAAAGGCATGATGGAAAAGTGGCAGTCCGGTGATTTCGACAGTCATTTTGAAGGCGGTGAGAGCCCGAATCAAGTGAAAATCCGACTTGAAGAAGCGCTAGAGGTTATTCTAAAGGCTCCAAACGAGAAAAAGGTGTTGATCTGTATGCACGGAAGGGCGATGAGATTATTCCTTTGCCTGCTTACCGGCAGATCATTAAATGAGATGACAGATTTCCCGCATCAGAATACGACGCTCTATAAAGTCGACTTGAACGATGGTCAGTTTACGATCATGGAGTTCAATAATACGGATCATTTAAAATTATTTCCAATTGAGTAAGATTAAGATTTCCGCAGTTTCTTATACCAATACCAAGCCTTTTATGTATGGTATTGAGCATTCAGAGCTGATGGATAAAATAGATTTAAGTTTAGATATTCCTACGGATTGTGCCGCTAAATTAATTAACAACCAGGTGGATATTGGCCTGATTCCCGTTGCGGCAATCCCTCAGGTGCCCAATGCGAATATTGTGGCCGATTATTGTATCGGCTCTGTAGGTGCGGTGAATTCCGTATTTGTGTTTAGCAGTGTTCCTTTCTCTGAGATTAAAACGGTAAAGCTGGATAGTCATTCCCGCACGTCCAATAATCTGGCTAAGGTATTGCTGAAGTTCCATTGGAAACAAGAAGTGGATTTTACCACCGATCCGGAGGCGCAAACTGATGCCATGGTTTTAATTGGCGACCGTACTTTCGGTAAAAAATCCAATTATGCTTATGCCTATGATATGGGTGAAGAATGGATGAAATTTACGGGTTTACCTTTTGTTTACGCGGCATGGGTTGCCAATAAAACGATTCCTGAAGCATTTATCGCGGAATTCAATCAGGCACTTGCTTTTGGCCTTTCCCATCGTGGAGAGTTGCTAAAGGAGTTGCCGGAAATTGCAGATTTTGATATGGAAGATTACCTGTGTCATAAACTGGATTTTGAGTTGACCGATAAAAAACGCGAAGCATTGAACTTGTTCTTATCCTATATAGAACAATTGTAAAATTTATAGTTTTCAACAAAGCCTAAAGGTTCGCTATTCAGGTGCTATCTTTACGGTTTTGTAAATAAGATACATTTTGGCTAAAGACAAGACTAAAGAGACACCTTTAATGCAGCAGTACAATGCTATTAAAGCAAAGTACCCCGGTGCATTATTATTGTTCAGAGTAGGCGACTTCTATGAAACATTTGGTGAAGATGCCGTAAAGACCTCCCAGATTTTGGGGATTGTACTTACAAGAAGGGGAAATGGACCCGGTGGTCATATTGAACTGGCAGGATTTCCACATCATTCTTTAGACAATTACCTTTCTAAATTGGTTAGGGCCGGACAAAGGGTCGCGATTTGCGATCAGCTGGAAGATCCAAAAATGACCAAAACCATTGTGAAACGCGGGGTAACAGAATTGATTACGCCCGGCGTTGCTTATAGTGACAATATCCTGAGTCAGAAGTCTAACAACTACCTTGCTGCCGTTTATTTCGATAAAGCAGGGTTAGGGGTGTCTTTTCTGGACATTTCTACCGGAGAGTTTTATGTGGCTCAGGGCAATGAAGAATATATCGACAAGCTTTTACAAGGCTTTAAGCCCACAGAAGTTATTTTTCAGAAAAGTAAAAGGCAGGAATTCCTGGAGCTTTTCGGAGATAAGTTCTATACTTTCACTTTAGACGACTGGGCTTTTACCACTGATTATGCAACTGAAACCTTACAGAAGCATTTTGAAGTTAATTCTTTAAAAGGTTTTGGCGTAGACAAATTGTCTATCGGTATCATTGCCGCAGGGGTTATCCTTCATTATCTGAATGAAACGGAGCACAAGAATTTAAAACACATCAGTGCTATTTCCCGCTTAGAGGAAGATAAATACATGTGGCTGGATCGTTTTACGATTCGCAACCTGGAATTGGTGAGCTCTAACAATGAAAATGCAGTCACACTTTTTCAGATTTTAGACCATACTTCTACGCCAATGGGGGCGCGTTTGCTACACCGTTGGATCATCATGCCGCTTAAAGAACTGAAGCCTATTCAGGAACGTCTGGGGATGGTGGAGTATCTGGTGAAAGATGAAGAACTGGTAGAGAAGTTCTTAGACCATATCAAACAGATCGGTGATCTGGAACGCCTGATTTCTAAGGTAGGTTTATTGAAAGTTGGCCCGAGAGAATTGTGTCAGCTGAAAAAAGCTTTGTACCATATTGAGTCGGTGAAAGAGATTGCTAATGCTTCCGAAAACCCATTTTTAATGGCTCTTGCAGCGCAACTAGACCCTTGTTTATCCATCAGGGAGAAACTGGAAAGGGAATTACAGCAAGATCCTCCGGCCTTACTGATCAAAGGAAATGTGATTGCAGACGGGGTTAATGAAGAATTAGACCGCTTGCGTAAGATCTCCTTTGGTGGGAAAGATTATTTAGTAGAAATTCAAAAAAGAGAAGCTGCCATTACGGGCATTCCTTCGCTTAAAGTTGCCTTTAATAACGTTTTCGGTTATTACCTGGAGGTAACGCATACGCATAAAGATAAGGTTCCTACCGAATGGATCAGGAAACAGACACTGGTGAGTGCAGAGCGCTATATCACACCAGAGTTGAAAGAATATGAGGAGCAGATCCTGGGTGCGGAAGAGAAGATCATGCAGATCGAAATCCGCCTTTATGGAGAGTTGATGGTCCTGGTGAGTGCTTATATCAAACAAATCCAGCTGAATGCTTTTTGTATTGCACAACTGGATGTGTTGTTGTGTTTCGCGCAATTGGCGGTTAGAAATCACTATGTGAAACCGGCAATGAATAAGGGTAAAGGTTTAGATATCAAAGGAGGAAGACATCCGGTGATTGAAAAAAGACTACCTGTAGGTGAAGAATACATTACCAATGATGTTTTTCTGGACAATGTGACACAGCAGATTATCATCATAACGGGTCCCAATATGTCGGGTAAATCGGCGATTTTGAGGCAAACCGGATTGATCGTGCTGATGGCTCAAATGGGTTGTTTTGTTCCCGCTAAAGCGGCAACCATCGGCCTGGTGGATAAGATCTTTACCAGAGTTGGTGCTTCGGATAACCTTTCTTCCGGGGAAAGTACGTTCATGGTGGAGATGAATGAGACGGCAAGTATCCTGAATAATATTTCGGAAAACAGTCTGATCTTATTGGATGAAATCGGTAGAGGTACCAGTACTTACGATGGGATTTCCATTGCCTGGGCCATCGCAGAATTCCTGCATACCCATCCAACGGCAAAACCTAAAACTTTATTTGCTACGCATTATCATGAATTGAATGAGTTAGCAAACACCATGAGCAGAATCAAAAACTTTAACGTTTCCATCAAGGAAGTGGGCAATAAGGTGATTTTCCTGCGTAAGTTGGTGCCTGGTGGTAGTGAGCATAGTTTCGGTATCCATGTGGCGAAGATGGCTGGTATGCCTCCTAAGCTGATCAACAGGGCTAATGAGATTCTGAAGAAACTGGAAATCGACCGGACGGAAGGTCAGAGTATTAAGGATAGCATTAAGAAAGTGCAGAATCAGGCGTATCAATTGCACATGTTTGCGATTGATGATCCTGTTCTGGTAAAAATAAGAGATACGTTAAATAACCTGGATGTAAATGTTCTGACACCGGTAGAGGCTTTGCTGAAACTGGATGAAATTCAACGCATCATTAAACAATAAAGGATATGACCATTAATCAGACCGCTCTTAAAGGAAGATTTAAGTTGTTGATGTTGTTAATGGTATTGCTCGTTTTTTCTGCGTGTAGCAGCAGAAAAAATACCAAAGTGAATACTACTGCTTCGAGGGCATCTGTAGTGATGTCTCAATTGAAAAGTAAACCCTTGTACCGCTTTATCAACGACTGGACAGGGGTAAGGTACCGTTTAGGCGGACTGGATAAGCGGGGCGTCGATTGCTCTGGTTTCGCGCTGCTATTACAAAAGAATATTTATGGAAATGAACTTCCAAGACGTTCCAGCGACCAGGCAGGGGTGATCCGCACTAAAAGTGTCGGACAACTCAAAGAAGGCGATTTGATATTTTTCTCTTTTGGCGGCAGATCGGTAGATCATGTGGGCGTATACCTGAATGATAATTTCTTTGTCCATGCTTCTACTACCCGTGGGGTAGTGGTGGATGATTTAACTTTGCCTGCTTATCAAAGGGCAATGGTCAAAGCAGGGTCCATCAAAAATTAAGATTTTCTTTCTGAATACCGCTTATTCCTGTTTATAACGGGCTGTTAGCGTGTGGGTTTAAGAAAAAACAGGAACAAATATGGGAAACTCCTGTTGTATATTATATCAATTGAAATAATGTATGACAGAGAGACACACTTATCAAACCGGAATAGTTGGAAATTGCGCTTACCTCGCTCACGTAAATAAAAACACTAATATCGACTGGTTATGCTGGCCTAGATTTGACAGCAGCTTTGTTTTTGGTGGTTTATTAGATCAGGAAAAAGGGGGTGAATTTTCTATTCTCCCGGCCGGTGAGTACTTATCAAAACAGTATTATCTGGAAAACACCAATATCATTTGCACGGAGATTACCAATCCGGAGGGCAGTTACCGCGTGACCGATTTTGCGCCGCGTTTTCATCAGTTTGAACGCTATTTTAAGCCGCTGATGCTCATCAGGAAAATAGAGCCTTTAACAGGTAATCCAAGGATAAAAGTAACCTGTAAGCCAGTATGTGAATACGGAGGTAAAAAACAAAATGCCAGCAGGGGAAGTAACCATCTGGAATTTACCGGCGATACAGAGGATATGCAGCTGAGTACCAATATCTCTTTGAGTTATATCGAGGATGAGAAGTATTTCGCTTTGAATGAGCCGAAATACCTGATTTTAACTTATGGGAATGAACTGGATGCACCCATCATCAGCACTGCCGAACGCTTTTTAACGGAAACCATTAAGTATTGGCGAACCTGGATTAAACACTCCACGATTGTCGGCTTTTATCAGTCCTATATTATCCGTTCGGCGCTTACTTTAAAAATCCACCAATACGAAGATACAGGCGCAATTATCGCTGCAAGTACTACCAGTTTGCCGGAATCTCAAGGGAGTGGCAGAAACTGGGATTACCGCTATTGCTGGATGAGAGATACCTATTACGTTATCACCTCTTTAAACCATATCGGACATTTTGAAGAGATGGAAAGGTATTTTAATTACATCACCGATCTTTCTTTTAGAGATGAAGAACGTTATCAACCACTGTTCGGTATTGCCGGAGAAAGGGTGTTAACCGAGCATATCGTTCCCGATTTAAAAGGTTATTTAGGTAATACACCGATCAGAATCGGAAATCAGGCCTATGAGCATATTCAGAATGACATTTATGGGCAGGTCCTGATTTCTATGCTTCCTTTATATACAGATCGACGCTTTATTTATTCGGAAAGAAAAGATTCTGAGAAGTGGCTGGATTATCTGTTGAAAAAGATTGAGCGTACTATTGATGAAAAGGATGCCGGAATCTGGGAGTTCAGAAACCTTCCGAATACGCATTGTTACACCAATCTGTTTCAATGGGCAGGGGCAAAGGCCGCTTTAAAAATGGCCAAAACCATAGATAACCAGGGTTTTCAGGAGCGTGCGCAGGTTTTAATAGATAAAGCAGCGCAACATATTGAGGATTGTTATGATCCGGTACGTAAAGTATACACCCATGCGGTGGGAAGTCCTTACCTTGATTCGAGTACTTTGCAACTGATTTTAATGAACTACCTTGATCCGGATTCGCAAAGGGCGAAAGATCATTTGATCGCTTTAGAATCAGTGCTTAAGGCGGAAAATGGCTTGTTTTACAGGTATGTTCATACCGATGATTTTGGTAAGCCGAAAACGACTTTCTTAATCTGTGCATTTTGGTATGTGGAAGCCCTGGCTTGTGTAGGAAGACTTGATGATGCGATCAGAGAATTTGAATCCATCATTAAATATTCGAATCACTTGTTGCTGTTTAGCGAGGATGTAGATGAAGTTGACGGAGGCCAGTGGGGGAACTTCCCCCAGGCCTATAGTCATGTTGGTTTGATGAATGCAGCCCATCGGATTGCGATAAAGCTGGACATACCCTCATTTTTATAAATTTTATCTGGAGAACTGGTCTTTATCTGACCAGTTCTTTTAGTTTTACTGAACCAGTTCTTTTAGTAATGTTCTGACCTCTTTGAAGTCTTTAAGATAATATCGCGCTGCGGAGATATTGCTGCCAACCTTGATGGTATAAGCTTCCGGCTCCAACGCCTTAAAGATATCTTCATCGGTATGGTCGTCGCCAAGGGCAAGGATAAAATCAGGGTTTTGTCCGTAAAGCCAGTTTTGTGCTGCTTTCCCTTTGTTAACCTCAATGTTTTTGAACTCTATGACCTTGTTTCCTGGCATCATCTGCAATCCTTTATCGGCAATGACCATACGGAGGTGATTGATGATTTCGTTCGCTCTGAGCGCTCCTAAGCCTTCTTCTACCTTTCGGTAATGCCATACCAGGGAATAACTTTTCTCTTCAATGAAGGATCCCGGTGTGCGGTCCGTATAGGTATCTAAAACCACTTTTACTTCCTGTTTCCATTTGTCGGTGAGCAGGGGCAATGGTTTCCAGTCGGTATGTTTATATTTTTGCCATGCGCCATGCTCTGCAATCATGTCCAGATCTAAATGTCCAAACCATTGCTCCAGGGTCTGGTAATTCCGGCCACTGATGATGATCACCTGATTTGCAGGGTCTTTTGTTAACTGTTTTAAGATGTCATATAGTTCTTCATCAGGGGCTGCCTGATTGATATCAGCATTAAAGCCAACAAGCGTTCCGTCATAATCCAGAAAGATATACCTGTCTTTTGCATTTTTATAATCGTTGGTGATTTGATTTTTAATCGATGCCACCGCGTGTTTGGTATGTAATGATTCCTGCATCGTTTTGACTTCTTTTAATTTATCCATAAAGTTTTTCACCCAGAGGTGTATGTTGAATTTGCTGACAATGGCCCGCATACTTTTCATTCTTTCCTGTTGTTCTTCCGGCGACATATTAATAGCCTGAATCATGGCTGTGACCATATCTCCGATATTATTCGGGTTCACAATCAGGGCATCATTCAGTTCTTTTGAGGCACCGGCCATTTCGCTTAAGATCAACACACCATCTTCATTTAATCTGGAGGCAACATATTCCTTACTCACCAGGTTCATTCCATCGCGCATTGGTGTAACCAGGCAGATGTCTGCGGCACTATATATGGCGGAAAGGAATTCTATAGAAAATGAGCGGTAGAAATAATGTACGGGTAGCCAGCTGATGGTTCGGAACCTTGCATTAATATTACCCACCAATTGGTCGATCTGGTCTTTTAGCTCTTTATATTTAGGGACCGTATCTCTTGATGGCACCACAATCATATAGAGTGCTAGTTTTCCTATATATTCCGGACGTGTATCCAGTAAAAGCTCTAATGCCTGTAGCCTTTGTAAAATCCCTTTACTATAATCCAGACGGTCTATCGTCAGAATGGTTTTGATGTCTTTTAAGCTGTTTTTAATGGAAACAGTGAATTTTGCCACTTTTGGATCTCTGGTGAGTCGGTCAAATTTTTCATTGTCTATGCCCATAGGGAATGCCTCCACGACTACCTGTCTGTTTTTGTAGATGAGGATATTGTCGGAAGGGTTACTGGTAGATAACCTTGATGCTGCACTTATAAAATGTCTGGCATCATCGAAGGTGTGAAAGCCCAAAAGGTCTGCCCCAAGCATTCCTTCAATGATTTCCTCTCTCCATGGGATGAGTCTGAAGATTTCGAATGATGGAAATGGAATGTGCTGGAAGAATCCAATGGTAACCGATGGTTGTTCTTCCCGGATTAGGTTTGGTAATAGTAGCAGCTGATAATCGTGTACCCAGATTTTATCACCACTGGATAAATGCTGCGTCACCGCCTGTTTGAATTTTTCATTTACGGCCTGGTAAGCATCCCAATAGGATTGCTCAAAGTTTGCATAGGTGACGAGGTAATGAAATACCGGCCATAAAATTTCATTGGAAAATCCTTCGTAATATCCGTTAATTTCTTCAGTGCTCAGAAAGACAGGGATGAGGTTTAATTCGGCCAGTTTTTTGGTCACTTCCTCCTGTCTTTCTTCAGGTACTTCTATGCCTGGCCAGCCAATCCAAATGTTGTTTCCTTCTTTGTAGATGGAGCCGAGGCCAGTGGCTAACCCGCCTTCGCTGGGACTTAATTGATAGACGCCGTTTTCTTCTGTTATTTTTACCGGTAACCGGTTGGAGATGATGATCGTTTTACTTTCTCTTATCATTATATTAAATATTAACGGATTTTGTTGCTATTTGTTTTGTTTTTTTTAACTAATGGGTATTTGTTAAGCGGTTTTCTTAGGAATAAGCATTGTTATTATGGTGAAAACTGTTGATTTTAATGTTCTTTTTGATTAATAATAATTTCTTTAAACAATACTACGATTAATTATGTATAATTGTATTAATCAAATAAAGCACATTATGGAATCTTTAGCAGGTAGGGTAAATGGATTGGAAATAATAAATGTTGATTTACTGAAGTCTATTCAGGAATTACATGGTTTTATAGTCAAGGGCTTTGAAGACATGAATAAGAATCTGGTGCTGGTTCATCAAAGGTTGGATAGAGGGGAAGAAAGGGTGGGTAAGCTGGAAGAGGGGATGATTAAGCTGGAGGTTGGGATGAAGGTTGGTTTGGATAAGCTGGAAGATCGGGTTGATCACCTGGAGCTAGGGATGAAGGTTGGTTTGGGTAAGCTGGAAGATCGGTTTGATCACCTGGAGCTTGGGATGAAGGTTGGTTTAGGTAAGCTGGAAGATCGGTTTGATCACCTGGAGGTTGGGATGAAGGTTGGTTTGGATAAGCTGGAAGATCGGGTTGATCACCTGGAGCTTGGGATGAAGGTTGGTTTGGATAAGCTGGAAGATCGGTTTGATCACCTGGAGCTTGGGATGAAGGTTGGTTTAGGTAAGCTGGAAGAGGGGATGATTAAGCTGGAACTTGGGATGAAGGTTGGTTTAGGTAAGCTGGAAGAGGGGATGATTAAGCTGGAACTTGGGATGAAGGTTGGTTTGGACAAGCTGGAAGATCGGGTAGATCATCTGGCTCTTCGGTTGAGTAGAAGAATTGATTCCCTCGACAGTAAACTGGTCGTTTTGAAAGGAAACTCTTCTGTAAGCATGGAAAGTTTAGACCATAAGATGAACCTGATGCAAGCCAATGTATCTGTAAGTATTGAAAGTCTGGATAGCAGGCTTGACCTGATGCAGGTCAGTATATTAGGCATGGACAACAAGGTTGACCTAATGCAGGTTAACGTAACTGCAGGTATAGAAAATGTAGAAAACAAGATTAATGTGATGCAAGTCAGTGTATCTATAAGTTTGCAAAGCCTGGAAAGTAAGGCGGATCATTTAATAGCAGAAGTTTCAAAGATTAATGTGGTTACCGGCTACACGGAAATTTTCGACAATACATTAATCATAACTAAACAAACTTAGTTTGTGTTACAACAATCAGTTCATATGAAATTGATTGTTGTAACAATGTAAAGGGTTGTTTCTCTAAAAAAGGACTATAACGAACTGTTTTACAACTAAAACCTAATTGAGTGTTAGACATGAACTGGAAATTCTCCCCGAACAAGAGTGATGTAAATAAGAAAAAGAAGACTAAAAAAAGGGAATGGTTTGATGCCGTAATTTTTGCTGTAATTGCGGCAACGTTAATTAGGGTATTTTTTATTGAGGCCTATACCATTCCGAGTGGTTCAATGGAGAAATCTCTTTTGATTGGCGATTACCTTTTTGTGAGTAAGGTAAATTATGGAGCCCGAATTCCAATTACACCTATTGCTTTCCCCTTTGCCCATCACAGCATGCCTGTCACAGGAACAAAAGCTTATTGGGATGGCGTACAGTGGAAATATCGTCGCTTACCAGGCTTATCTGACGTCAAAAGAAATGATGTAGTGGTTTTTAATTTGCCCGTTGGAGATACGGTTGCATTGGAAAACCAGGAGCCATCTTATTATAATTTAGTCCGCGAATCAGGTTGGAGCGTTGTGAATAGTCAATATACCATCACCAGTAGACCTGTAGATAAAAGAGAGAATATCATCAAAAGATGTATTGGGATTTCTGGCGATGTCATCAGCATGAAAGGAGGTGTGGTCAGTGTGAATGGTAAAACAGAACCCTTAAAGAACACCGGACAAATGCCCTATAAAATTCAGTTGAAAACACCCGATGTTAATTTTGATGTATTTAAAGAGTTAGGTTTTACGGTGAATGAAATGACGCAGATAGATGCGGATACCTATATCGCCAATGCTACTCCGGAGATGACAGACAAATTGAAATCACTCGATTTCATAAAGTCTGTTGATTTATCCGTAAAGCCAGAAACAGCAGATGATGGAGATCTTTTCCCGCTTGATACTAACCGGAAATGGAATGTAGACAATTTCGGGCCTATAAAAATTCCGGCAAAGGGCTGGAGAGTTCAACTGGATAGCCATACGATGCCATTATATTATCGGGCAATAAGAACTTACGAAGGCAATAAAGTAGAAAAGAAAGGTGATGCCTGGTATATAAATGATAAACCTGCAACCACTTATACTTTTAAAATGAACTACTATTGGATGATGGGTGATAACCGGCACAATTCAATCGATTCCCGATACTGGGGTTTTGTACCCGAAGATCATATCGTGGGTAAAGCCCTTTTTATTTGGATGAGCTGGGATAAGGGCGCTTCTTTTTTTCATAAAATCAGATGGAACAGGCTGTTGAAAGGAGTTAATTAGGTTTTGAATTTTAGGTGCCCCTTGAAAACAGAAAAGCCTGAAATCTTACGATTCCAGGCTTTTTGAATGGTTTTGATGACCATGATGCGGAGAGTGGGGGATCGGTATAAACCAACTTTATACACTCTTTAGCCCATATTATATATCTTTTTTGTTCTTAGGGCACCTGATTCGGGCACCAGCAAAACAACACAAAATCCCTATTCCTTGTATGATTACAATTTACACAAATAATTGTTAGTAAGCAAAAAGAGTAAGTTGTCACAAAAACTATATCCTCTCTGTAAATGCCTTTATCGGAATTAATAGGTGCTTTGTGTAAATTTTGATCATAACTTAAGTTTTTCTACATTAGGATGCCCTTATCAGCTCTCAAATATGCACGTTGTTGATTGGCTTAAAATGTTATGAAGTTAAAATCTAATTTAAAGAAAAGGGTGTATGCAACAATTCTGGATTATGGTTTGATGTTTCTTGTATCTTTTGCATATATTCTATTTTTTGGGACGAGTGATGGAAATGGTACTATTTCAGTATATGGCATAAAGGCATTCCTTATTCCTATTGTTTGGTTTCTTTATTTTGTCGTCATTGAAGCTGAGTATGGGGCAACTCTTGGGCATCAGAGCTTTAATCTAAAAGTGATGACGATTGACAGGAAAGACGTTGAATTTACCCATGCTCTTAAGAGACATCTGCTAGATCCAATTGATATTTTTTGTTATGGAATCCCTGCAATTATAGCCGTTAAGTATTCTTTAAGACACCAGAGGCTTGGTGATATGTGGGCGCAAACTATTGTGATTGATACATCTGTGCCGAGCAACAAACCGTCATAGAAAAATAACGTCCCTAAAATGCCATTGCTTCAACGTTAGCCGTCATACAACAACACCGTAAACAAAAAACAATCCATATGAATAGAACATTTCTAACATTGATTTTATGTTTGACAATTTGCATATCAGCAATGGGACAGACAAAGACTTTTATTGACCAACCTTACATTGAAGTTGGTGGATATTCTGATACATTAGTAACGCCAAATCTGATTTATATAAAAATCATTATTGCTGAAAAAGATAGTCGAGACAAAATCTCACTTGAAGAACAAGAAAATAAAATGATAACAGCGTTTAAAAATTTGGGAATAAATACAGAAGTTGACTTGACAACAAGCGATATGTTAAGCAACTACAAATTTTACCTTTTAAAACAAAAAGACATTTTAAAGACAAAAGAATATATTTTAAAAGTTACTACTGCTGAAACAGCAAGTAAGATTTTTGTGCAACTTGAAGACCTTGGTATTTCTAACACTTCAATGCATAAGGTAGACCATTCTGATATTGAGAATTTAAAAAATATTTGTAGAACAAAGGCAATTGAAAATTCGCATAAAAAAGCAGTTGCTTTGACAAAACCAATTTCACAGACAATTGGAAATGCAATTCATATTACAGACAATGAAACAAATTTTGACAATCAACTACAAGGACGAGTTGCTGGTGTTCAAATTCGTGGTTATAGTTCAGTTGACAAAGGGAAATATGAAGCACCGAAAATTGAATTTGAGAAAATAAAAGTAAGTGCAACAGTAAGTGTAAAATACATACTGAAATAAATGCACGAACGTATGTATCCGCTCCGTACCATCTATGATCAGTAGAAATTAGCTTTTAATTTTATCGCAGACAATGAGCGGAAACTCAAAATAGCTTTCGGCTAAACAAAAAATCCTGCTAATCTTTCGATTTGCAGGATTTTAGTAGGTTTTGATACCTTAGCGGAGAGTGGGGGATTCGAATAAACCGAATTTAAACACCCTTGAACCCGTATTTTATATTTTTTTTTTCTTAGGGCACCTAAATGGGGCACCACCAAAACAACACAAAATTGCTATTCCTTGTATATTTGAAATTTACATAAATAATTGGCGGTAAGCAAATAAAGTGCATTTGATGTATTTTGTCTGTAGTGCTATTTATATGTTTATTTACTTGAAGTATGATAATTCTTAGGTTGATGGTTCGACCCTAGTATATCTTAAGTAAAAAAAAGCCTATTCTATTCCAAGACTAGGCTTTTATACTTCCAAACCTCTTATCCAATTCCAATTTTTTACTTTTACAAGATTTTTTATTAAACATGGAGCAAATGTTTTATCCAGATTTTTCTCACAACAAAGGAGGACGATGAAAAAATAGTTTGTAGGGCGAAGGATGGGCGAGAGACGAAAAATCATCCAATGTTATAATTACTGGTAAGCCAAACATTTTCAGTTTGATAGTGTCGGTCTGATTCATAAAATATTGATGAATAAGATTGAATTTACAACATAATTTTTGAGAGAATTGTAAAGGATTTCGGGGGGGGGGGCACCGAGGTGAAATCCTTTACAATTTCAGACTGCAAGTAGTATTCTGGTTGGGAATTATTTCAAGAATTTGAGAAAAAGATAGCTGCATCAATAAAACGCCAAAATAATCGATCGCCCAATATCAGCGCTCATGCTTTTCTAAATCTCAATCTGGGGTTACAAACTACATTTTAAATATTTATATCAAGAGGGGGCTTCAATCTTAAGCCGCTCTTGGTGTATGTAACCATTAAAAGCCCAAGTTAAATTGTCAGCGTTTCTTTATTTGTGATTTTTTTTAGTAATTTTTGAAAAAATTAACAAACTCAAACTATCATGAACCACTCCGCAATTTCGCGGAACCACCAGCCCAAGAAAACCACATCCTGTTTTCCGATTAGCAAACATTTCCTGGACCAGCTCTCACTCAGAAACCTTACCGGAACGATAAGGAAAAGCGAACTTATTGCATTAGCGTAAAACCAGTGTCAAAGATTTAACCACTCGCAGAATACCCGGTTGACATAACCACCTTGTGGCGTAGCATTAAATTTCACCCTTATTGCCCCATTACGGTTTACCGTAAAAAAACAGTTTTAAAGAATTTTACCTTGCCTAACAATAATTCCGGCTCATCAAGCACCGGATTAAACCAAATATCAAAAAATGTGGAACGATAAAGAAACAGACGTCGATCTCCTGGGCTACGAGAAAATCGCAGAAACTATACATGAGATCGTAAAAGACAACCACCTCAGGCCGCTTACCATTGGCGTATATGGCGACTGGGGCGTGGGCAAATCCTCAATACTCGCCCTGTTGCAGAAAAAGGTAAAAAACCTGGAGGTAGAAAAGCGTAAAAAAATCCATACTATTATGTTCAATGGCTGGCTTTTTCAGGGTTATGAGGATACTAAGTCCGCGCTAATGGAAACAATCGTTACCGATCTGGCTAGGCTACAACCAACTGTCGAAAAAATCAAAACACTCACCCAGTCACTGCTCAAAAGGATCAAGTGGCTAAAAGTCGCCAAAGTATCCGCTGGCGCACTATGGACAGGTATGACTGGTATCCCACATCCGGGCTTGCTGGGAGAGGCCGCCAAACTCGCAAAAAATGTCGGCGAAAAGATCGGCTTGGGAGAAGGCAGCAAAGGATCAGATGATGATGCCTGGCTCAGAGAAGAAGAAGCTCAGACCGTACCGAGCCAGATCCACGCCTTCAGGACAGAATTTAAAGAACTTATCGAAACCTCCAAAATCGAACAGCTCATTGTGCTGGTTGATGACCTGGACCGCTGTCTGCCAAAAGCCGTGATCGAAATCCTCGAAGCCATACGCCTGTTCCTATTTGTGGAAGGAACCGTATTCGTGATCTCGGCAGATGAGCGCATGATCGAATACGCCGTGCGCGACCACTTTCCAAATCTTCCCTCGGACTACAAAGACTATACCCGCAACTACCTTGAAAAACTGATCCAGATTCCCATCCGGATACCCCTGATGAACAAGCTGCAGACCGGCAACTACATAAAGTTTCTGATGCTGCAAAACCATCTTGGCAACGATATGGAAGAGGTGGAACGGATCTATGATGTATACGAGTCGAAGAAGAAATTACCTTACGAAAGTATCGAACTCACCTATGAGATTGTCAGGGAAGCCTTCGGCGGTGAATCAGAAGCGCTGAGAAAGACCTTACTTGTCGGAGACACCCTTTATCCGGTGCTTTCCACCGGCCTGAAAGGCAACCCCAGGAATACTAAGCGCTTCCTCAATTCCCTTTTTTTACGGATGAAAATAGGGGAGATCCACGGCCTGAAAGCCATGATCAGGCTGGACGTGCTTTCCAAACTGATGCTGCTGGAGATTTTCAATGACGAAAGATACCAGGAACTCATCAATCAGGTGTCCTCATCGGGTGATGGGCAATATGCCGAAGCGGCACTCTTCGAGGATGCCGATCCTAACGACACAGAACTCGACTCGGCCATGGTCGACTGGAACCAGTTAGAACCCTCGCTCAAAACCGAAGACCTCAGGCCTTATATCTTCATTTCCAAAGAGAAAGCCATCTCCTTCGATAAAGAGAACCTGTTGTCACAGACCGTTGTCACGATGCTCAAACGGCTTGGGACCGGATCGCTTAGCGAACGGAATGCGGCCGAAAAGGACTTGCAGCATATCAGCCAACAGGATGCCAACCTCATATTTGAAAAATTGATCGAAAATTGTAAAAAGATGGAAAAGATGACCTCGCAGCCCAATGAAGTGAAGGGCTTATACCGCGTGATCAAGGTTTTCCCAAATCTTGAAATCAGGTTTCTAGAATTCCTGGCAACAAGGCCAGCGTCAAGCTTAGGTCCGTGGGCGGTTTCAGAATCCAGTTTTGTGACCCTGCCGGCCAGGGAACGTTATAACGAATTATTGGAAATCTGGAAAGTCCAGGCAGTCGGCACACTACAGACCCTTGCTTCACAGTTACCAAGCCTAAAATAATATTATGGGAACATCAAAACAAGGAACAGGACCAAGACCTGCTACACCGCTCATTCCGGATTGGATCAATGATCAGAACAGTCCAAATCCCGAGCCTGATCAACAGGAGGCCCCGGACGCACCGCAAAAGCCAGAAGAGGCTCAGCCCGAAAAACCGGAAAACCGGTTCGCGGAAGCCCGTAACCGATTTAATTCCTACGTGAAAAACCCATCTGCTGGAAATACTGGGGCAGTGAGGGATGCCTTGCGAAGTTATGTGAGTAAAGCCAGTGGCGGCTCGGGAACCTTCTCCAAGAGGATGCGCCCGGCAGCAGCCCGTGTATCCGGTTTCGTCAACGTTATGGACAACATCCGTGGCGGCCTGGAGAATGCGCTCAAGTTTTTAAACCTCAACGATTACCTTGGCAAACCCTTACTGGATGTGCTCGGTGCACTCACCGATGTCATCTTTGATGAAAACAGCCCCTATGCCAACATCCAGGATGACAGCATCAATAAACTCGCCTATTCGCAGACCATTGTCAGAATTGCCGATGAGGAAGGAATTGACCTGGACCACCTGTCCAACGAAAACGTTGAAGTGATGACCGCTATCTTTATCGAGGAGACCATCGCGACCAGGGTGATCTGCGACATTGGCTTGTCTCTTTTCAAAAAAGACAAACCCAGCTCCGAGATCATTGATATCGAAGAAAGCATCTATCAGATCGTCAGCGGTTTGGTCCGGATACAGATTATGCCGGAAATTATTGCCACCCACCGCGGTGACCAGGCGGCACTGGAACAAAAAATAGAAAACATTTACCGGATTGCCTTTGACTGCATCTCCGGAACTTTAGAAGATTAAGATATGGCAAGATTTGCATTGATCACCAAACTTGGAAATGCCGATACCGGCGTTGCCTTAACTGCTGCTGAGTACACCCAGACAGCAGACCTCAAGATCCTGGGCAGCGGTAACAGAGATGAGGTCAAACTTAATAAACTCTTTCTGGGTATGAAACACCTCAAGCTCCAGCCAGGTGAGCTGGCAATGGACATGCTCATCATTGCCTGCTCGATGTACAGCGCCGATACCCGGATCGACCGCCTTAAAACATCGGACGATAGCTGGACCAGACAGATCGATCTGTTCATCCCGGTCAGTGATGTGGAAAAATGGAATGCACAGGTACCGCTGCTGAAAAAAATATTTGGTTTCCTCACCGGCGACCTCTGGAACATCACCTTCCGCGACAGGACCGGTATGTCACAAATTGCACCGGTCACAAAACTCAAAAAGTTTGGCATGAAATACCATACCGATACCGTCTGTCTTTTTTCAGGCGGTATGGATAGTTTTATTGGCGCCATTGACCTGTTGTCAAAAGGCGTGCAGCCCCTGTTTTTAGGCCATGCCAAATCCTCAGATGTTTCGCCCAACCAGAAACTCTGCGAACAGGCTTTAATCACCGCATTCCCCAAAACCGTATTTAACCGCCTATATGCCTTTGTACGTGTTCCAAAGAAAGATCTTTTCGCTCAGGAAGAGAAAACCGAACGGGGAAGATCCTTTTTGTTTCTGACCCTGGGTTCGATCTGTGCCTCAGCGCTTCATCCGGGAGCAGACTCCAGGCTGATCATCCCCGAAAACGGACTCATTAGTCTCAACCTTCCTCTGACACCCATGCGCACCGGATCGCACAGTACGCGGACAACACATCCGCATTATCTGGAAATGATGCAACAACTCTTAGATGCACTGGATTTGAAGGTAAAACTTGAAAACCCCTATCAGTTCAAAACCAAAGGGGAGATGCTCGCCGAATGTGCAGCGGCTTCACTGGTTGAAAAAACAAGCACCATGTCCTGCAGCCACCCTTCGGGCAGGTTTCAGGGGCTCGGTAACGGCCACTGCGGAACCTGCGTTCCGTGCATCATCCGTCTAGCGTCATTCAAATACGCTGGCAAGACCGAAAAAAAAGACTATCGTACTGACATTTTCGATCCCGCCCAATTGGATACCCCAACAAAAAAGGATAATATTGTAGCCTTTAAATACATGATCGAAAAAAGCAGTCAAAATCCCGAATATATCAAAGGTCTGATCAGAACAACCGGCCCTTTGGGGAACAATGTCGACGACTTCATCTCCACCTATAAAAGAGGACTCAAGGAGGTGGAGGAATTGTTGAATGGTGTAAACATATGAGCAATATCCCTTTTATCGATACCCATTGCCATCTTGATCTGATCAGTGGCATTCAAAACCTCGCCGCGCAGGAGGATGCAATGGGTATAAAAACCATCACAGTGACCAATAGCCCAATGTTCTACCTACCCAATGTAAACCTTTTTAGGGGGAGCAAAAATATCAGAGTTGCGCTGGGCATGCATCCCGAGCTCTCTTTACAGGGGAAACCAAATATTACGATGATGTCGGACCTCATTGCTGATGCAAGATTTATCGGAGAGATCGGTCTGGACGGGTCCACTGATTTTTCGGGCGGATATACTACCCAGGTCTCCAATTTAAAATTGATTCTCACAGCGGTAGCCAAAAGCGAGGCTAAAATCCTCACCGTACATACGCGTAACGCGGCAAAGGAGACCATAGATCTCCTGCACCATCATCTCTCTGCAAATGAATCCAGGGTAATCCTGCACTGGTATTCCGGCAGTTTGCCTGAGTTAACCAGAGCACTGGAATACGGTTATTACTTCTCGGTCAATCACCGTATGCTTAAGAGCAAAAAATCAATAGAGCTAGTCAAAAGAATACCAATCGAGCGAATACTAACAGAAACCGATGCACCATTTACTTTTGATGCTGCAATTGACAACAGACTAAAGTCACTGAGCTTAACCCTAACTGGTCTTGCGGAGATTTTTGGGTTAACTGAAGCACAAATGAAATTGTCGGTCTATCAAAATTTCAAGCGACTGCTGGAGTGATCATTTTAAGGCTAAGCCTTAGAATCGCCAGGGTTTGATGATTATGTGGATAAACCACGCCAAGCTGATCCCCCTTCGCCAATTTTGCATTGACCCCCATTGGCAGTAATGATCAGGATATTAAATGCTGTTTTGAAAATGGTGGAGAGGGGTCAATTAAAATGGTTTGTCCACTCAACTAAAGACCGAGTGAAAATTGACAAATACATTAAAGAATTTGAAAGACTAAAAAATGAACTTGCATAATCAAACAGCCACAACTAAGATTTTGCATGATTTTGATATGGTTTGTAAATAAAAAAAACCTGCTAATCTTTCGATTTGCAGGTTTTTAGTAGGTTTTGATACCTTAGCGGAGAGTGGGGGATTCGAACCCGCGGACCCTTTGACAAGTCAACAGTTTTCAAGACTGCCGCAATCGACCACTCTGCCAACTCTCCGCGACAAAAGTACAAACTCCGGTTGATTCTGCAAATTAAGAATTAGATAATTTAACGAAAACTTGATAAGCCCTTAAAAATGAGATAGAATAATTTTCTATCTTGTCGTCTGATCAGGCGTAGGACCCTGTTTTTTGAATAAATTGTAGCTGGGACGCAGGATTTTCACACTTCTTTTCGATAAGTCTACACTCGCATTTAGCTCAAAACCGACTAAAAGTATCAAAGAATTCAAATAAAGCCAGATCATCAACACAATTAACGTACTGATAGAACCATAGATTTTATTGTAAGAGCTAAAATTATCAATGTAAAAGGAAAACCCCCAAATTGTAAGAAAGGCAAGTATCGTTGCCAGACAAGAGCCGGGACTAAAGAATTTCCACTTCTTAACATGCGAAGGGCCGTATTTATACAGAATGGAAATGGTGACAAAATATAGCACCCCTAATAACGCCCATCTGGTTAACTGAATCAGATAAACCGTAAAGCTCCCTTTGATATTCAGTTTATTTAACATGATCACACCGATAGTCATGGCCACGATGCAGATGATGACGGACAAGGCAATGGTAATGGTTAACAGTACCGCAATCAGGCGCTGCTTTAACCAGCTCCTGTCTTCGATGATTAACGACGACTTATTGAAGGCCATCATCAGGCTGTGCACCCCATTTGTAGCGAAAAACAACGACAGAAAGAATCCAAAGGATAACAATCCTCCGTTCTGCTGGTTTACAATCTCATTTAAGGTGGCTTCAAAGGCTTTATAGGCGTCGGCTGGCAATATGAGCACGATCAGCTCCATCAGTTGCTTCTGGAAGCCGATACGCTTAGGAATAAAGGGAATCAGTGTAAATAAAAAGATGATCGCCGGAAATAGGGCCAGCATAAAATTATAGGCAAGGGAAGAAGCCTTATTGACTAAAGAATCCTTCCCGATCTCTGTAAAGAAAAATGTGGCAACCGTATAGAGGGGCAGCGGACTGAAACCAGGAAGTATGCATACTTTGGTCCAATCGATAAACAAAGCGTAAATCCTGATTTTTAGTAGTTGCTTATGAACCCACTCCATCTATCAAATTTAATTAAAAAATACCTTTAACTTCTCCATGAAATTTTCAGGAGGGGAGCAAGGCTTGTTTTTTGCCATATCGACAAATACAAGGGTAGTTTTGCCGATGTTAATCAGCTCATCTGCCTCATTAAAAAGTTCGTAGACAAAATGTATACGAACACCAGGTAACTCGTGTATAGTCGTTTTGATGGTAATCTCCTGGTCGTAAAGCGCAGGTTTAATATACTTGCAATTCAGCTCTAAAACCGGCATCATCACGCCGCTGCTTTCCATACCCGCATAATCCATACCCAGGCTTCTTAACATTTCCACCCTCGCCACTTCATAATACTCCGCATAGTTTCCGTAATATACGTAACCCATCTGATCCGTTTCCCCGTATCGTACCCTTACTTTCGTGCTATGTGTAAACATTCTATTTGAAAATGTTGCGTTTGTTTAAAGCCTCTCTGTATTTTTTCGCATTGATCTCATGTTCCTGAACAGTAACAGCAAAATTATGGAAACCAGAGAAATCCTCCTTAGCACACATATAGATGTAATTGTTATCGTCTTTATTCAATACGGCATCAATTGCATTGATACTTGGCATCATGATTGGCCCCGGAGGCAAACCTGCATACTTGTAAGTATTGTACTTAGAAGGAACCTGTAACAGCTTGTTTGTTACTCTTTTTACCGTGAAATCGTCATTTGCAAAGATTACAGTTGGATCTGCCTGAAGTAAAATGCCTTTTTTCAACCTGTTTAAGTATAATCCAGCGATGATTGGCATCTCTTTGTCGTATAAAGCCTCTGCATCTACGATAGAAGCCAGTATGGAAACCTGAATAGGACTTAGATTTAAAGCAGCAGCCTTACGTTTGCGCTCATCATTCCAGAATTTTGAATATTCTTTCTGCATTTTCTCGAAAAACTCCATCGGAGCTATGTTCCAGTACACTTCGTAAGTGTTCGGAATAAACATTGTATAAATGTTGTCTTTATTGAAACCGTATTTCTCAATTAATGAGGTAGAATCCAGTACAGTAATGAACGTTAAAGAATCAGCTTCCAGGTTTTTCGCAAGGTATCCTGCAAAGTCCTCTTTCTTCCTGATGTTCTGGAATTTTAATTTAACAGGATCCTGGTTGCCAGCTTTCAGCATGTTGATCAACGTTCTGTTGTTCATGCCTTTGCTCACTTTGTATCGACCTGGTTTCAGGTTTTGTGCAAGATCCATTTTCGCAGCTGCCTGACTAAAGGACCCGATATCTGTCAGGATATCTTTCTTGCGTATTTCTTCAAATAGATCGTCTAAATGGCTTCCGGTTCTTACATAGACATATTTTTCGTTACCGGTGATGTTAGGGGCAAAGAAGACTTTGTAGAATTTCAACCCGAAGTAACCACCAACTACCAATACGACCAGCAATGCGGCCAATATTACTTTAGTACTTTTTTTAAAGCTTTTCTCGTTTTCGTTTGACATATAATGATGGTAATATTTATTTTTTATTGGACAAGGTAATGTTTACTGGTGTACCGATTTTAACTTTCGATACGGAATCCGTTAAGAAAGGATCCTGTCTTACGATAACCGCATTGGCAGTATCTGTAATTTCTCCTTCGTAGGTCACGTTTCCTAAGGACAGCATGGCGCCGTTTTTTAAGGCAAACATAGCTTCATCTTTCGTTAAACCAATTAAATCCGGAATATCTACTTGTTCGTTTCCTTTTCCATCACCTAAAACCAGATCAATTCTCGATCCTTTAGGCATAGATTCTCCTGCTTTAATCGGTTGTCCGCCAAATAAAGCTTCCAATACCACGTCTCTGGCTTCATCGGATTTATAAGTAGTATCTCCTAGTTTTAGTCCGAAACTCTCAATCAAAGCCTGTGCTTGTCTCAACGGTTTGAACTCGATATCAGGAAATTTAACGTTGGGAGCCATAGCCACATTAACCGTTAAATAGATGGTCCTGTTGTCTTTTACAAAAGTACTGGCTTCAGGATCCTGATCGATCACAATGCCCGGAGGCGAATCCATTACAAACACAGAATCGACTTCATAACGAAGTCCTAATGCCTCTAACTTGCTTACCGCCTGTGTGAAAGACAGCCCTTTTACTGCCGGAACATTTAAGCCCTGACCGTGTTTGGTGTAATATCTTAAACTAAAGAAAGCCGCCAGGATGATGACCACTACCGTAACTATCGCGGCAATGATGTTGGTTCTAAAGGATTTAGTCTTTAGGTAAGATATGAATTTGCTCATAGGAATTTTCTATTCATTAAGGTATATCGCCCAAATTTAGGCTAAAAAAATATTTTATTGGAATTAAAATGACATCTGGGTCAACTAATTTATATTTGTGCTTACAATTGACTTATTACTTTGAATAGGTTTTAACACGCTTAAAAATGAAGAAAACATTAGCATTACTAACCGGTGGGACCACAGGTGAGTGGGTCATCTCAGTTAAAAGTGCAGCCACTATCGCCCAAAATCTGGATGCCGACAAGTTTGATGTTTATAAAATAATGCTAACCCAACAAGGTTGGTTTTATGAACCGGCAGACTCTGTGAAAATTGAAGTAGACAGAAATGACTTCTCCCTGAATATTAAAGGTAGAAAAGTCACTTTTGATGGCGTTTTTATTGCCATTCACGGTTCTCCGGGTGAAGATGGTAAATTACAAGGTTATTTCGATATGCTAAACCTGCCTTATACCACCTGTGATGCGCTAACTTCTGCCATCACGATGAATAAAGGCTATACTAAAGCTATTGTTCAGGGCATAGAAAATCTGCATGTAGCCAAGTCTGCACAGATCTTCAAAGACGTTGCTTACAGTGTGGAGCAAATCAAAAGAGACCTTAAAATACCTTACTTCGTAAAACCTAATAATGGTGGTAGCAGTATTGGAATGAGCAAGGTAAAGCATGGTGCCGATTTAGAAAAAGCGATAGAAAAAGCTTTTAAAGAAGATAGTCAGTTGCTGATTGAAGAGTTTATTTCCGGTAGGGAATTCACAGTAGGTGTAGTAAAACTGGATGGCAAAGTCGTTGTACTTCCGGTAACAGAAGTGGAAACGGCAAAAGAGTTTTTTGATTTTGAAGCTAAATACACACCTGGGGTAGCCACAGAAACCACGCCTGCACACATCAGAGCGGAAACTAAAGCCAGAGTAGAGCAGATTGCCAAAGATGTATATGCGAAGTTAAATTGTAGTGGGGTAGTCCGTATAGATTTTATCCTGACGGAAGATGAAGGTGATTTTTACTTTATTGAGGTCAATACCATTCCCGGACAAACAGCAACAAGCTTTATTCCACAGCAGGTTGCCGCAATGGGTATGAAACTGAATGATTTTTACACCAAACTGGTTAAAGAAACGATAGGCTAAGAAGGTGTTGGCTAAATAAAAGATTAGCTAAAGCCCGATAGGCAAAAGCATAAGGTTATAAATACAAAAAAGGGTCTGTTGAATAATTTATCAACAGACCCTTTTTTGTAAACTTGTTTTTCTAACCCTGGTCTGCTTAGAACCTGTATCCAATACTAATTCCTGATCTCATTCCTGCCCATGGGCCGTTGAAATCAATTTTAGCACCTTCGGCATCTACCGTAGATTTTACTTTAACCAATGGAAGGTCTTCCAGGTCAGTCAAGGCGTCTCTTAACGCTTGTTGCTCCTCAGGACCTAAGTTCTTCTTTCCTGAAATCGTACCGGAATTAGATCCGTAATTAGGACCTAAAATCCACCAGTCCAGATAAACCGCTTTGCTCAGTTTCCATTGTGCACCAAAAAGCACACCACCGGTAATGGTGTTCAGGCTGCCTTTCATGTCTATTTTGTCTTTTACCGTAGTCGTACCATCAGTAGCTTCAAAATTGTATGGAAGGCTAACATCATATTTTGCATACCTTACAAATGGAGCGATGTAAAAACCGCGGAACACACTTTGACCAAGATAAAATCTAACCTCTGGTGTGATTGCGAAATTCCCGGTTTTGAAATCTTTAATACTTTCCCAGGTTTCGTCGTCATCAATCAGACTTTTAAAAGTCGAACTGAAAGGAACATGAGATTTTGGCATCAATCTGAATCCCATAGCTACGGAAATCTTTTTGCCAACAGCACGTTCATACTGGAAAGAATAGGTCTTTAAAGCTACAGCAGCCACATTCCATTTGACCAGGTTTTTAGCATCACCATTTTCATCTCCCTGATTCGCCTGTTGGGCAAAGCTATTGGTAGCTGAAAGCGTAAGTGCCATCACACCGCACATTAACATTGTTTTAGTAAAGGTTTTTTTCATATAAATACAATTTGTTTTGAGCGGGCTAAAATATGTATTTTGTGGTGTTAAACCTGAATAGTTTTCCATCTTCCTTTTTTAAATAAGATGTATCCCGCAATGGCGATACCGATCTCTGCAACGGGAATCGCAATAAATACACCCGTAGGGCCCATTTCAAAGTGTTTCGCCAGCAAATAAGCCAGTGGGATTTGAAATAGCCAGAAGCCGAAAAAGTTAACCCAGGTAGGTGTCCAGGTATCCCCGGCGCCGTTAAAAGTGCTCACCAATACCATTCCAATGCCATAGAAGATATAGCCCAGGCTCATGATTTGCAAGGCACGAAGCGCGACCTCCTGAACTATTTTATCATTAGTGAAAAAGGAAATGAAATAATAGCCGCCTATAAAAGTAAATGCCATCACCAATACCATATAAACGACGATATATTTTGCAGTTTTCATCACAGAATCTGTGGCACGTTGCAGGTGTCTGGCACCCAGATTTTGTCCAACTAAGGTTGCGGCAGCATTGCTCATTCCCCAGGCAGGCAGCATAAAAAACATCATCAATCTTAATGCCGTCTGATAACCCGCAGAGCCATGGTCTCCACCGGTTTTCGCAACCAGTTGCGCCAGGAAAATCCAGCTGCAGGAAGCGATAATGAACTGAAATATACCGGGAGTAGCAATCTTTAACAAAGCTTTCATCTGCTCAAAATGAGGCTTGAAATAGGAGAGCTGTACTTTCAAAAGACCTCTGCCATTTACAAGGTGCCAGACCTGATAGGCTACACCCATACTTCTTCCGATCGTGGTGGCAATTGCAGCACCTGTTAAGCCAAAAGCAGGGATTGGCCCAAGTCCATTGATCAGAACCGGACATAAAATGATGTTGGCAATATTGGCGATCCATAGACTTTTCATCGCTATAGCAGCGTTCCCGGCACCCCTGAAAATCCCATTGATCAGGAACAGCAAGACAATGATGACACTGCCACCCATCATTATCTGAGTAAAAGTAGTCCCATGAGCAGCGGTTTCTGCAGAGGCCCCCATCAATAACAGGATGTCCGAAGCGTAAATGACGCCCATAACGCTAATGATCAGGTTAAATGCAACCGCAATAATAATCGCCTGAACACCTGCCTTTGCTGCGGCCTCAGGGTTTTTCTCCCCGATTCTTCTCGCTACTACTGCCGTGGCGGCCATGCTCATTCCTATGGCCAGGGAGTAAATAATGGTCAACACAGACTCGGTTAACCCTACCGTTTGTATCGCATGACTACTATTTGGAAGGTGACCTACAAAATATAAATCTACCAGTGCAAATACAGATTCCATCGCCATTTCCAACATCATCGGAATGGCCAGTAATAGCACCCCTTTACGGATGCTTCCCTGAGTAAAGTCAAGGTCTTCGCCTTTTAAGGCTTGTTTTAAAAGTGATATAATTCGGGATAGCTTGCCCTTTGAAGCTGTTTGTTGTGCAGACATATAAAAAGAAAAATTAGGGAATAAACCAGAAATCAGCATCGAAATGCCGAAATTTTAATAGAAAGAAAGGGGAGATCCCCGGGTGTTAAAACCTTAAAGGAAAGAAATAACTATCATCGTATTGCGGTTTAGTTAGATTCAAATATAGTTTTTTTAGCATTAAATCCTGAAAAAAGTACCGGTATTATAAATCATAAAAATCCTTGCAGGCTTAATTGAGCCAGGGTATATAGAGAATCCAGATCACTGGATGGATATCACCGTTATATTTTTAGCCAATGGGATGTTGATTCCAGCCGGGAAACTCAGCGGAATTAATGAAGTGTTCAGTCAGATTGAAAAACTGAGCACAAAATAGATTGACAAGAAGCCCGAAAGGAGCTGCAAAGCAGAAACAGGTTGTTTTAAAAGGTATGAACCTTAACAAAACAACCTGTTTCATGATCAAGTTATCATTTGATGACCCAGTAACCAAATGCCAGCCATAACAGGCCTTTGATCAGGAAGAATAAAAATCCCCAGACTCCAAACTTCTTTACCCATTTTAAAATGGCGGCCTTTTTTTCTGATGTGGGTTTATTTGTCATAATTAAAGTGATTCTTTCAGGACTTCACGCCAGCTCTCTAATTCAGGAATTCCAGGCTTACGTTTACCAAAAAATTGAACAATCATTTCTCCGTTTTTGTCAAACAATTCGATAGAGTTGACATCGCCATCGGTAGAGGGTTTTACCACCTGCCATACGCTGCGAACTTCATCCTCGCGAAGGTGCAAATTAAATTCTGGATCTAAAACATTAAACCATGGACCCATATCTACCAATTTGGTGATATTCCCACTGTGAATCTGGATACAACCCGAATTTCCGGTGAAAACCATCACTGGAACCTGTTTTTCTGAGCAGGCCGTCATCGCTTTTCTAAATCCTTCAACAGTAGTTTCTTTTGCTCTACCTTCCGGTGCAAGACGCAATGCTTGTGTCCTGGTAACCTTGAACTTTCTCAGTAACATGAAAAACTCATGACTATCGCCCATCTTGTTCCATGCTTCCCTGAAACCAGTTACATCAATCTCTGAATCTGGAAGTTCTGCTTGCGGAGTAACTTCCGGTGCTGGTTCAATCCCGATTGCCTCCTGTTCAGCTTTGCGGAAGTTGGCAACTAAAGCTTCGTAAGCTTCCACATTGCTACGGTCTGTCAGGTAAATTTTATGTAAAGCATTGCCATGAGCATCAAAAAACTGTAAACTCTGACGGTCATTTTCAGACACGGCAAAGCCATGTTTCCACTGACGTAAGAATAAACGCAGGTCAATGTCTGCACCTAAAACAAGACCGGCATGTGGGGTAAAGGAAATGTTTTCATACACACCTTTTCTTTCGTTCACACAATATTCATTGCGGGTTAATGCCATCACATAACCCAATGAGGTTACAGATTCCAGTATTTTTTCAAAGTCAGATTCCAGAAAAGTAACCGTAGTACCTAATCCGGTCATTAATAACACGGCTTCACTAACTTCTAGCTCTTGTGCCGCTTCTCTGATGCGTTTCTTTGGATTGGCAATTTTATAGGCTTCGTATTTTTCTTTAAGGGTGTTGGTTGCGGTAATCATATCAGGATAAGGTGTTGGGTTAAAATAAATTGATTTGTACGCTCGTATTTTTAAGGCTCTGTACCTGCTATTTCGAAAAAGGTTGAAAAAAATCCCTCCTGCGTTGCTAACATATTGGTAAATGTAAGCATATTTGTCTACTATTTAGAATGATTAAAAATAATACTAAGTGTAAATGGTCTTTTTTAACGCTGGAAAGAATTACTTATTACCCTGGAAATCTTCCGGGCCAATGGAAAACAGGACTTCAAAGAAGAATAAAGAGGAATTTAAATTATAAAATAGCATGTGTAAAACGAGAGTATTAAGTACCAAAGGAGATACGGTGATCAGCAGTTGTATGGGATGCAAAATGTATTACCTCTGGCATAATAATTTGTTGCTGAATTTCAGTATGGACGGTTTTGAAGCGTTTAGAGGTGTCGTATTTAGCCTTCCGTTTCAAAAAAACAGCCTGCCATTTCCAGATGAAGTGGAGCGGATTATTTTGCATACCCCGAATGACGACATCTGTTTTGCCTTCTGTTACGAGGAGTTTGAAAGTTTTAAGCTCGCGATTGACGAGTCAATCTATATGAACGAAGTATACCAGCTCATGGCTAAGTAACAAATGGCAACGGAATCCAGGCTTGCAACAGAGAACCGGAAGCTTCCCTCAGCCTGGCGAAACAAAGAATTTTTGGTAACAGAACAATCAAAGTTTTGCTGCAATGTATAATTATAGATGGAAACTAGCCGGTTAATGCTCAATTCCGTTATATTTGTCTATCTAATACATCGAAAATCAAGTTTTAAACATTGCCTATAAATGAGTACGAATACAGCAGTTTCTCCATCAGAATTTGAATTGGTATCTGGTTTAGAAATCCACGTACAGCTAAATACAAAATCAAAAATCTTCTCCTCAGACAGTGCTTCTTTCGGGGCTAAACCCAATGAACACATCTCAGCAGTCTCGCTTGCCTTACCCGGTGCGCTACCAAAACTCAATAAAGAGGTGGTCGCAAAAGCCGTTAGAATGGGGCTGGCCTTGAATTGCAGCATTAATGAACTGAATTATTTTGACCGGAAGAATTATTTCTATGCGGATCTTCCGAAAGGATACCAGATCACGCAAGACAATAAGCCGATCTGTCACAATGGCTTCCTGAATGTGACTTTGCCAAATGGCGAGGAGAAAAGAATAGGAATCAACAGGATCCACCTGGAAGAGGATGCAGGAAAAAGCATACACGATCAGCACGACCGTTACTCTTTTGTAGACCTGAACAGGGCAGGAGTTCCACTTATAGAAATTGTGACAGAGCCTGATATCCGTTCTGCGGAAGAAGCTTCGGCATTATTATTAGAAATCAGGAAACTGGTGCGTCACCTGGATGTAAGCGATGGAAATATGGAGGAAGGTAGTTTGCGTTGCGATGCAAACATTTCTATCCGTAAATTCGGAACTACGGAATTCGGAACGCGCTGCGAAGTGAAAAACCTGAACTCCATTCGTAATGTGCGAAGAGCGATGGAATTTGAATTCAACCGTCAGCAGGAAGTAATTTCTGAGGGGGGAAGAATCATCCAGAGTACCTTAACTTTCGACGCAGATCAGGGTACAACTGCCCCGATGAGAACCAAGGAAGAGGCCAATGATTACCGTTATTTCCCTGATCCTGACCTTCCACCGATACATATCTCTGCCGAATGGCTGGCGCAAATCAAGTTTGATATGCCCGCATTACCAGCAGAAATCTCTAAACAATTAGTTGCCGATTTTGGCGTTAATGCTTCTGAGGCTGCTATGCTTTCTGAAGATCGCGATTTGCTGGCCTATTTTAACAGCGCTTTACCTGGCGTAGACAACAAGAAAAGTCTGGTAAACTGGCTTACCGGTTCTGTCAGAGCTTTGTTAAGTGAGCAGGAGATCAGCATTGCTGATTTTAAACTGGCTCCCGCACAACTGGCCGGACTAATCAACCTCGTAGACCATAAAAAGATTACGCAGCAAATTGCTTTGCAACAGTTGCTTCCTGAGCTGATTAAAAACCCTGAAAAAGAAGTGATGGCAATGGCTGCTTCCCTAAATCTATTGATTGTAGAGAACAGTGATGAGCTATCTGGCTTTGTAGAGGAAGTACTGGCGAAATTTGATGCCCAGGTACAAGCCTATAAAAAAGGTAAAAAGGGCGTGTTGGGATTATTTGTAGGAGAAGTGATGAAGCTGGCCAAAGGAAAAGCCGACGCACAGAAAATAAACGAATTGCTACAAGAAAAATTAAAGTAAAAGAATACAAATGAACCATCATCAGCTGGCAAGCTTTATGAATGTGCTGATGATAGCTTCATAACCGTTAAAAGACAAATATATACAAATGAAAAAACTCGGATATCTATTATTGATCTGTTTTGCATTTACTGCATGTAAGGACAAAAGTAAGTTTACCATCAGCGGAGAATTTAAAAATGCAACACCTCAAAGTAAAGTGTACTTATACGGATTGCAAAAAGACAATGTACTTCCTTTGGATTCTACCGTGTTTTCTGAAAAAGGAGAGTTTAAATTCTCACACAGCACACCAGGTGTAGATTTTTTTAGAATTTCTGCCGGACAGAGTGAATACATGATCATCGCAAAGAATGGTGACGACATTAAAATCGCTGCCGATTTATCAGATAAGAACTTAGGGTATACCGTGTCAGGTGCAATGGAAGCCGATAAATTACAGGAACTGAATACAGTCAAAAACCAGTATATGGCTAAACTAGCAAAAATTCAGGCAGAATTTGAAGAAGCAGTAGCTGCACAGCCTGATAAAAGAGAGGCGATTATGGAGCAAATCAGACCTAAATACACCGAAGAAATCAACGGATTAAATAAAGCAGTATTGAAATTTGCACAGGAAAACAGCAGTTCTTTAGCTGGTTTTTATGCGATCAACTTATTGAACCCTGCTGAATTCGAGAAAGAAATGGTGGAATACTCAGATAAAATCAAAAGTAGTTTCAATGACAATCCTTCGGTAACGGAGTTTTTAACGAAAATGGCTAAGCTTAAATCTTTATCAGTAGGACAACAGGCACCAGACTTTACCATTGCCGGTTTAGACGGTAAACCAGTGAATTTATCAGATTTTAAAGGTAAATATGTACTGATTGATTTCTGGGCTTCCTGGTGTATGCCTTGTCGCCAGGAGAATCCAAACCTGGTAAAAGCTTACAATACTTACAAGGATAAGAACTTTACCATCCTTGGAATTTCATTGGATAAAGATGCAACAGCATGGAAAAATGCCATTACAGCAGATCACTTAACATGGACTCATGCCGGAGAATTGAAAGATTTTGACGGTCCTGTAGTGAGAAAGTATGAGATCGAAGCGATCCCAAGTTCCTTTTTATTAGACCCTAACGGAAAGATCATAGCTAAGAACCTACGTGGTGAAGCGCTGGATGCTTTCTTAAATAAAACCTTAAAATAATCCTAAATCCGTGTTAACACACTGGAGTTACTTAACAATTTGTTAACTTGGGTTTAACGGTATATTATAATTGATTACTTAATTTCGTAACAAATATTTAAAGCTATGAGCACCGTAAAACAAAAGATACTGATTGTGGATGATGAACCTGATATCCTTGAATTGATCGAGTACAACTTGAAAAAAGAAGGATATCAGGTTTTTTTGGCTAGTAATGGTCAGGAAGGAATTACGGTAGCAAAGAAAGTTCACCCTGATTTGATCATCCTTGATATCATGATGCCTAAAATGGATGGGATAGAAGCTTGCAGGTTAATGCGTGCCATTCCAGAGTTTAAAAATACCTTCATGGTATTCCTGACTGCCAGAAGTGAAGAGTACTCAGAGATTGCCGGATTTAATGTAGGCGCGGATGATTATATCGCCAAACCGATTAAACCACGTGCATTGGTGAGTAGAATTAATGCCATATTAAGAAGAAATTCAAGCGCAGATGAAGTTTCTGATAATAAAGTAGAAATCGGAGATCTGGTAATTGACAGAGAAGCTTACCTGGTATTTCAAGGCGGACAAAAAGTAGTCTTAGCCAAAAAAGAATTCGAATTATTGTACTTACTAGCCTCTAAACCGGGAAAAGTATACACCAGAGAATCTATTCTTAAAAATATTTGGGAAGACTCAGTGGTAGTCACCAACCGTACAATTGATGTGCATATCCGCAAACTTCGTGAGAAATTAGGCGAGACTTATGTAGCAACTGTAAAGGGTGTAGGCTATAAATTCGAACTTTCTTAGTATTTTTGTACAGTATTAAATCCACTGTATTGAAATATCCTTCTTTTAAAGATCTTATCCTATTCGAAAACGATGATTATATCGTCGTAAATAAACCTCCATTTGTAGCCTCGCTGGATGAGCGTGGCGGATCAGGCGAGGTCAATATATTACGTTTGGCAAAGCAGTATTCTGCTGATGCACAGGTATGTCATCGTTTAGACAAAGAAACTTCAGGCGCGATTATCATCGCGAAAACTCCTGATGCCTATCGCAACGTTGCGATCCAATTTGAAAAGCGTAAAGTAAACAAAGTTTACCATGCTGTGGTAGACGGACAGTTTACTTTTAACGACCTGTTTATCGACCTTCCCATCCTTAACGACGGGAATAAGAGCGTTACCATCGACAGAAAAGAGGGTAAACGTGCAGAAACCATTTTTAATTCCATAAAAAATTACCGTCATTATACCCTGGTAGAATGTAAGCCGATTACCGGCCGTATGCACCAGATCAGGATCCATTTGGCTACACAACGTGCCGCAATTGCCGGTGATGATATGTACCGTGGAAAACCAGTGTTCTTATCGACCATGAAAAAAGGTTACCGCATTGCAAAAGATGATGAAGAACTTCCGATCATGAAACGCTTTGCTTTACATGCCAGACATTTGGTGTTTAAAGGATTGGACGGTAATGATATCGTAATCGACGCACCATATCCTAAGGATTTTGCAACCCTGATTAAACTACTTGATAAATTTGACGCTTAAACGGTAAGATATGTATGTACGGATGGTAAATTATGTAGACAGAATTAACCAATACCGGAAGACTAAAATCTCAAACAGGAACTTTTTGGTAATCGCCGCTTTGATTGTTGGGGTCCTTGCCGGACTTGCAGCATCCTTGCTAAAAACCATCACGCACCATATCGAGGATTTCCTGCAAACAGGGTTTCACTGGGAGTACAAATATTACCTCTTCTTCTTTTTTCCCTTTATCGGGATCTTGTTGTCGGTCATGTATGTCCGGCGTTTCATTAGAAGAGGGAAGTTTGAAACCGGATTGACCCCTTTGCTGTACACCATCTCCAGAAAATCAAGTAAGGTAGAACCGCATAATATTTACTCCCAAATCATCACTGCCGCCTTAACGGTAGGCTTTGGTGGTTCTACAGGTCTGGAAGCGCCCATTGTAACCAGTGGTGCCGGTATCGGATCTGTAGTTGGCCGTTTCCTGGGCCTGTCCTATAAGGAAACGACCATGCTTTTGGCTTGTGGAGCCGCTGCGGGAATCGCAGGTGCCTTTAACAGTCCGATTGCAGGGATTGTGTTCGCCGTAGAAATTCTGCTCCCTGAATTCAGTATTCCGGCCTTTATCCCTTTGTTGCTGGCTTCGGCTACGGCAGCGGTAGTGGCAAGGTTGTTTTACAATGAACAGCTGTTCTTCCTGGTGACTGAAGGTTGGAAAATGGAAGCCTTGATTTACTATGTGATCCTTGCTGTGTTCATCGGTTTCTTCTCCATCTATTTCACCAAAGTAAGTGCTTTTATAAAAAGCTCATTCTACAAGGTTCAACACCCTTATAAAAAGGTGGTTTTAGGTGGATTAATGTTAGGTTTACTGGTGTTTCTATTCCCTACTTTATACGGAGAGGGATACATTACGATCAAAAACCTGTTGGGTGGAAACTATTCTGTAGTCGTTAGCAACAGTATCTTCTCTGAATACAGCCACCTGCCATGGTTGGTGTTGATCTTTACTTTGGCCACACTTTTTGCTAAATCTGCGGCAACGCTGATTACCTTAAGTGCCGGTGGAAACGGAGGAATCTTTGCGCCCAGCTTAATTATGGGTGGATTGATGGGCTTTATGCTTGCTTTTACGGTGAATACCCTGGGTATTGCACAGCTCAATGTGGCCAACTTTATTGTAGCCGGAATGGCAGGTTCTTTAAGCGCCATCATGCATGCGCCGCTGACCGGAATCTTCCTGATCGCTGAAATTACCGGTGGTTATGTGTTAATGGTGCCGCTGATGATTGTTTCAGCCATTTCTTACCTGATCAACCGCAGTAAAAATAAATACTCAATCTATACCAAACCGCTCGCTGAAAAAGGAGAGTTGCTTTCTTATGAAGACAAAGACTCCACAGTATTGAATATGATGAAATTGAGGTACCTGGTGGAAAAAGATTACCTGGTTTTAATTCAGGATGATTTGATTGCTGACCGCCTAACAGAGATTCTGCAATCTAAAAGGAGTGTTTTTCCAGTGGTTGCCGAAGAAGACCATAGCTTTAAAGGCATCATCTATTTAGAAGAACTGCTGAAAAAAGGAATTAACCATGTGGATCACCTGGAAGCAACCGCCAACGATTTAATCGTGGAAGCTCCTGATACCGTCCATATCAATGATCCGATGAGAATTGTGATGCAGAAGATGGAGAAAGAGAATGTCTGGGCATTGCCTGTATTGACAGAAGAAGGCAGGTATCTTGGCTTCGTTTCTAAAACCACCATCTTTAATAAATACCGGAAATTATTAGCCCGACAGGCTGATTACATGGAATAACAAAAAGCCAGCTTCCTATAACAGGAGCTGGCTTTTTACTTAACACGAATGCTTATATTGCTTTTTAAGGCTTATTCTGCAGTTCTCTTTAATCCGAATTTCTCAATTTTGCTGTAAAGGTGACTACGCTGAATATCGATGTCGTCGGCTGTCTTCGACACGTTCCAGTTGTTTTTCTCTAGTTTGAACTTGATAAATTCCTTTTCAGCATGATCTTTATAATCCTGGAAGTTACTAAAGCTGTCATAGTTCTGACTTACCGTACGTGCGGCCTGCTGACCAGCAGAAGTGGCATGTGCAGCACCGATATTTGTTCCCCCACCAGGGTTTGCAAAAGCGGCTACGTCTTGTTCTGTAATGGCTTTATCACTCAGGATAATTAAACGCTCGATCATATTGTGTAACTCACGCACGTTTCCGGTCCATGGTAAAGCCTGTAAGGCTGCCATAGCCGCATCACCGATCTTTTTAACCGGCATGCCGTACTCTTTGCAGATTTCTTCAAGGAAGTGCTGTGCGATCTCCGGAATGTCTTCAATACGCTCAGTTAAATGAGGTACATGGATATTGATCACGTTTAAGCGGTGGTATAAATCCATACGGAAATTACCATCTTCAATTTCTTTTAAAAGATCTTTATTGGTTGCTGCAAGTACTCTTACGTTCACTTCCAGTTCTTTTTCACCACCCACACGACTGATTTTGTGCTCTTGTAAAGCACGCAATACTTTAGCCTGAGCAGAAAGGCTCATGTCGCCAATCTCATCCAGAAATAAAGTTCCGCCATTGGCCAGCTCAAATTTACCAATACGCTGTTTTACAGCAGAAGTAAAAGATCCTTTCTCATGTCCAAAAAGTTCACTCTCGATCAGTTCGGAAGGGATAGCTGCACAGTTGACCTCTATTAAAGGGTTGTCCGCACGGTTAGATTTTTCATGTAACCAGCGTGCAACAAGTTCTTTACCACTACCATTGGCACCAGTAATTAATACACGGGCATCAGTAGGGGCAACGCGCTCAATAGTTTCTTTGATTTTTCCAATGCTATCAGAACTACCAAGTATATCTCTTGTTTTGCTGGCTTTTCTCTTTAATACTTTAGTTTCTGTTACTAAAGTTCCTCTGTCCAGCGCATTTCTTACAGTGATTAATAATCTGTTTAAATCTGGTGGTTTAGAGATAAAGTCAAAGGCTCCTTTTTTACTGGCTTCAATCGCAGTCTCCACTGTTCCGTGGCCAGAGATCATGATAAAAGGAAGATCCGGACTGTAGGCCTGTGCTTGTTCCAGCACTTCCATTCCGTCCATTTTATTCATCTTAATGTCGCATAAAACCAGATCAAATTTCTTTTTCTTAATCAGATCTAAACCGTCAACACCATTATCAATATCTTCTACTTCGTAATTTTCATACTCGAGGATCTCACGAAGTGTGCTCCTTATTGCGCGTTCATCATCAATTATTAATAATTTTGCCATAGGTATTGCTCATCAATTTTAATAGGAATACGAATATATTATTTTCATTTGAATAAAATTACTTTTTACGCTGATGATACAGCGGTTCCGTAATTTATTCGGCAGGATAAAACTTTTTTGAGATTAACAAAAAAATGCAAGCCTGTAAGCCGGGTTCTGTAAACTGATTGCTCAGAGTTTCTACCATTAATCCACTATAAATGTCGCCATTTATCTCTAACGACCTACCCGCTAACATCGGACGAGCAGCCCTACATGCGTTAGCCTATTTGGTCTTTCAACTCCCGGGGTTTACCAGCAATCCGGTTGCCCGGAATACTCGTGAGCTCTTACCTCACGTTTTCAACCTTACCTGTGCTTAAAAAGCCATCGGCGGTATGTTTTCTGCGGCACTTTCCATAACTCAGGTATTCACCCCTAAGCCTCTTCCCGTTAGGAAGCGGGATGCTCTGTGTTGCCCGGACTTTCCTCTCCGATAAATCGCAGCGATAGAACAGCTTGCATTTTTTGTGCGACAAAGATATAAAAAAACGGCGTTTATTTGGTATAAGGGAAGTCTTTTAGAATTTTTGAGATCAGATCATCACTGAGTGCATAAGAATTTGCACCATAAGTTTTTTATCATATAGGTTGTTCTATTGCCGGAGTACCACCGGAGGTTGCTGAGGAAATCTGTTCTTCGGCAATCTACACCCGGTGTTTTAGCCAGCTCAGCTTTAGTGAATTCCCGTCCAACTTTTCGTATGTTTAATTAGGAAATAAAAGAAGTATCTGTAGAAATAGTCGTTTCCTTGTTGAATTGACTTTTTTTTAGAAAAAAAGGAGGATAGTGTAGGAATCTGTTTTTATAAACAGAGAATCCTCACAGATTAATACCCTGATTTGCTCCTATTTCGACCGTAATAAAACCATGTAGAATCCGCTATCTGTTTTGCTCTTGTTTTGCTCTTGTTTTGCTTTCCTTTTGCTCTTGTTTTACCTGAGCAAAAGAAGAGCAAAAGGAAAGCAAGTGTATAGCAAGGAAATTCAGCGAAACAATACGGGGTGTTTGTAGGTTAATTAAAAGTTAACCGCTTCGGTTTCTGATCAGTATTTGATTATACCAGGAAGACAGACAGCTGCTGAGATTCGGCTCAAAAAGAAAATGGCTGAGCTTCTGAATAAAAATCAGAAGTTCAGCCATTTAAAAATAAGAGAGACTGGAATTACGCCCGGAGGCCTAAATACCTATTTACATTTTTTGAGGTCTTCGGCAGCTTGCTCTGCGGTATACATGCCTTGTTTATTTCCAAAAGAATTGGTGATGTATACCACAATCCTTGCAATGTCTATATTGGCCAGTGTCTGAAAATCGGGCATTTTCTCTTCATACTTCTTTCCATGAATAGTTATGGCTTCGCTCATTCCGTTTTTAATGTAACAAGCAAGCTTATTTCTATTTTCTTTTAGAAATACAGTATCTGTAAGCGGTGGAGCAAGGGCACCTAAGCCTTCGCCTTTAGCCCCATGGCAGTTTTGACAATATTTAATATAGTAATCTCTTCCGTTGGTATAATACATGTCTTGTTTTACCTGATCTGCACTTTGGCAGGAGTAAATCATCATGATGAACGTGAGGAGTACAGGAATTGCGATGATGAGTTTGCGCATGGTTATTTTTTATCTTCAGCAAGTAAAATGGCCACATCTTTCATCAGCTGTGCTACCTGTTTGTCGTCAGTACCATCATAAGCACCACGCAAACGTTTATTCTTGTCGATTAACATCAACCATCCCTGGTGAATATAACCATCTCTGTTGGTGCTGTCTTCCATTACGGCTACCAGATAATCCTTTTCAGCGATTTTATAGACGCTATCTTTTGATCCGTATGCAAATTGCCATTTCGGGCCATCAACACCTAACTTTTGTGCGTATTTTTTTAATACTGAAGGGGTATCATATTTAAAGTCGATCGTATGGGAAAGGAACATCACTTCCGGATTTTCTTTATACTGCTCAAAAATAGTTTTCATATTCCTGTGCATCGTCGGACAAATTGTAGTACATGAGGTAAAGAAGAAATCAGCGATATAAATTTTGTCTTTGAACGTATCGTTCGTGATCAAAATGCTATCCTGATTCAGGAAACTAAAAGCAGGAATGCTCTTGTAAACCGTATCCACACCCATTGAACCATCCGGATTTTTAACAGTCACCGCTTCTCTGGGGCCTAAAATGGGTAGTTTTTTACTGTCCTGACAGGAAGAAACGAAGAGAGCGAGCGCAAATAGAAACGAAGTGGGAAGGGAAAAGTTTAGCTTCATAATTTTTTAACTATTGAATTTCGGTAAAGGTAACTAAAATGAAATTAACCCTTTCATTTTGGTAAGGTCTACTATTGCCACAACAACGTCATGAAATTAATATTCCCGTCTTAATCAACGCTAAAAGCCGCTTTCGTTGATTTTTCCTGCTTAGGCATCCCATTTGAACAGGGCTCTGGTAAAATTAGAATACTAATGGAAAATCCAATGATCTTTGTGCGTATTGCTACCATAAATGATATAAAATACGTAGATGAAATAATTCAGGAAACAGAATCCTCTGCTATTGCCCGTGGATCGGGTATCTCAAAAAGAACGCCGGAATCGCTGGCGCAGAAAATGAGGGACGAAAAAGCCGTGATTGCGGTCACCAGTAACGGAGACTGGGTCGGTTTTGCTTATTTTGAAACCTGGGAAAATGACCAGTTTATTGCTAACTCCGGATTGATTGTTTCCCCGAAATTCAGAAAGTCCGGCGTAGCCAGAGCCATTAAGGAGCGGATTTTCAGGATTTCCAGAAGAAGGTTCCCTCAGGCAAAAGTATTCAGTATTACCTCTGGCATGGCCATCATGAAGATGAACACACAACTGGGGTTCGAACCGGTCACTTTTGCAGAGATTACCCATGACCCCAACTTTTGGGAAGGCTGTAAAAGCTGTGTCAATTACAAAGTTCTGGAGGGTAAGAAAAAATGCAACTGCTTGTGTACCGCCATGCTGTTTGATCCGGAAAAGGTAAAACAAGAACAGCAATTACAGTTATCACCAGAATCTTATCAACGATATTTTTCGAGCACAAAACATTCCTAGCTATGAATACCCATTCAGAAAACAAATCAGGCCAGATGCCAGACCTCTATACTTTAAGCGAAGACCCGCTTCAACTGTTAAAAAAACTAATTGCCACACCTTCTTTTAGTGGCGAAGAAAATGATACTGCCGATCTGATTGAATCTTTCCTGCACCATCATGATGTTTTCACTTTTCGCAAGCGCAATAATATCTGGTGCTATAACAAGAACTTTGATCCCGCAAAACCTACCTTGCTATTAAATTCGCACCACGATACGGTACGGCCAACGAAAGCCTATAATTTCAATCCTTTTCTTCCTTTTATCCAGGAAGGAAAACTTTATGGTTTGGGAAGTAACGATGCCGGTGGCTGCCTGGTCTCCCTGATCGCTACCTTCCTGCATTTTCATGAATTTGAAAACCTGCCTTACAACCTCTGTCTGGCGGCAACAGCCGAAGAAGAGACTTCCGGAGAGCATGGATTGAAAAGCATCCTTCCCGAGCTTCATAATATCGGTTTTGCCATCGTAGGAGAACCTACACAAATGGAAATGGCAGTGGCAGAAAAAGGATCGATGGTATTGGATTGTACCAGCTTCGGAAAACCGGGCCATGCCGCAAGGGAAGAGGGCGACAATGCCATTTATAAGGCCCTGGTGGATATCCAGTGGTTCTCAGATTTTATTTTCCCTATCGAAGGTGATTTGCTAAGCCCGGTTAAGATGACGGTAACGGAAGTACATGCCGGTTTGCAGCATAACATTGTGCCCGGAGAGTGTGACTTTACCGTAGATATTCGTTTTACCCACAGCTATACGCCAAAAGAAATATTAACCACCATTCAAAACCATACGACCTGCCAGATAAAAGTCAGGCCCAACATCATGAAACCTTCTTTTATTGATGGCAATCATCCATTAGTGAGGGCAGGTAGAGAAATTGGAAAAACAACTTATTGCTCTCCAACAAGTTCCGATCAGGGCTGGCTGGATGTTCCCTCCTTAAAAATGGGTCCTGGGGACTCCGCCAGGTCCCATACGGCCGATGAATTCATCTATGTAGAAGAAATCAGAGCCGGAATTGTAACTTACATCTGGATGCTGGAGAAATTATTTAGCAACCATGACCGGAAGAAAAACTTACTTGTGTCAGATAATTATTATAATTGTTGAAATTAACGATATGCAAGACACCGTCCTAATCATAGATGACGAGAAAAAAATCTGTAGCCTTCTGGCAAGGATTATAGAGCTGGAAGGATTTAAAGTGTTTCAGGCAAACACCGGAAAGGAAGGATTGAAAACCCTCGCCATGCAGGATGTGAATGTCGTAATCAGCGATGTGAAACTACCGGATATCAACGGTGTTGAACTGGTAAAAGAGATCAAAAAGATCAAGCCCTATGTAGAAGTCATTAACCTTACCGCACATGGAACCATTTCTGATGGCGTCATGGCCATGAGGAACGGTGCTTTTGATTACATCACCAAAGGTGATGACAATGATAAGATCATTCCATTGGTCTATAAAGCCATGGATAAAGTGAAGCTTCAAAGAAGGGTGTATGAGCTGGAAAATAAAATCAGCAAAAAATATAGCTTTAGTACCATTCTCGGGCAGTCAAAAGCCATGAAAGAAGCGCTGGACCTGGCTCAAAAAGTAGCGGGTACAGATACAACCGTACTTTTACTCGGCGAAACAGGTACCGGAAAGGAAGTATTTGCACAAGCAATTCATTACGAAAGCCCCAGAAAAAACAAACCTTTTGTCGCGCTCAACTGTAGCGGATTTAATCCGGAACTGCTGGAAAGCGAACTGTTTGGTTATAAACAAGGTGCATTTACCGGAGCCAACAAAGATAAAAGAGGTTTGCTGGAAGAAGCCCATGAAGGTACCTTATTCTTAGATGAAATCGGAGAGATGAATCTGGATTTACAGGCCAAACTTTTGAGGGTGCTGGAAAATCAAACCTTTATCAAATTGGGGGATACGCAGACGAGCAAAGTGAATGTCAGAATTATTGCTGCCACCAACAGGAGTCTTAAGGAAGAAGCCGATGCGGGTAGGTTTAGATTAGACCTTTATTACCGGCTTTCCGTGTTTTCTATTGAATTGCCAAATCTCGCGCAGCGGAAAACGGATATCATGATGATCGCTAAGCATTACTTAAAGGAATTCTCCGCAAAAGTGAATAAACCCGATTTTACGATGGACGATAGTTTTTCCGATCTGCTGATGAAGCATGTCTGGAAGGGGAATATCCGGGAATTAAAAAACGTGATGGAAAGGGTAGTCATACTCGCGGATGGAAACATCGCTACGGCCAACCTGTTGCCTTATGAGTTTCATGCGGAAGCCCAGGAAGAGGATTCTATGAAAATGCAGGTGATAGAAAAACAGCACATTAATAAAGTGTTAAAACATACCAGAGGTAATAAAACGGAAGCCGCCAGGCTCCTTGGGATCGGTTTAACCACCCTATACCGTAAAATGGAAGAGTATAAAATCAGCTAAGACTGAAACCAGCAACCATTCATAATGATAAAAAACCCTTCCAAAATGGAAGGGTTTTTTTGTTACTGATTTTTCCAAATCTCTAAAAACACGGTTTGCTGACTGTAAATCAGCGGTTTGTAGAGTTAACTCCGGTTTTGGTATATGGATTGGCATAGGGGTACTAAAACAAACCAACATATGTTAACAATCGAATTACTTCTTGCCCTGCTCCTTATGGTCTGGGTATTCTACAAATCCATCGACTGGTTCGAAAAAATCTAAAAATTATGATCGCATTATTTCTTATCGCAATCGCAGTATTTATCTACATGGTATACGTGCTGATTAAACCCGAAAAATTTTAATTAAAGTTATGAACACTGAATTACTAGGTATTATTGCCACCTACGCCCTAACCTTGCTGATCGGAATACCTTTGGGTATCTATCTGGCAAAGATGTTTGCAGGGGAGAAAGTCTGGACTGACTTTCTAAAACCCCTTGAAAAAGGAATCTATAAATTATCAGGGATTAACCCTGAAGAATCCATGAACTGGAAGCAGCACATGAAAGCGCTGTTAATGATCAATATGGTCTGGTTGGTTTATGGATTTTTTGCACTGATTTATCAGGATAAGCTGCCTTTAAATCCAGATGGTAACCTTGGCCAGTCACCGGATCTTGCCTTTAACAGCATCATTAGTTTTGTGGTGAACTGTAACCTGCAACACTATTCAGGTGAAACCGGCGCAACCTATTTCACACAGCATTTTGTATTTATGTTCTTACAATTTGTGAGTGCTGCAACAGGTATTGCTGCTGCGGTAGTGCTGTTTAAAGCATTCAGAGACAAAACAACCACTAATCTTGGTAACTTCTGGGTATTCTTTACCCGTTCCATTACCCGCTTATTGTTGCCACTTTCTATAGTTGTTGCAACGATCCTTGCTTTTAACGGAACGACTACAAGTTATGAAGGTAAAGACCAGTTTGTCTCACTTCAAGGGGATACGGTGAATGTTTCCCGTGGTCCGGCGGCAGGTTTTGTAGCTATTAAACATTTAGGAACAAATGGTGGAGGTTGGTTTGGGGTCAATGGCGCGCATCCATTGGAAAACCCAAACTATCTCACCAATATGGTAGAAGTGATTTCACAGGTGATCATTCCAATCGCAATGGTCTTCGCTTTCGGATACTTTATCCGCAGAAGGAAAATGGCATGGGTGATCTTCGGAATTATGACTTTGGGGATGATGTTATTGCTCGTTCCAACCGTCATCTCTGAAACGGGAGGTAGTCCAAATATTGCAAAAATGGGGGTCAGTCAGCTCACAGGGGCCATGGAAGGGAAGGAAGTTCGCTTCGGACCAACGGCAACCGCTTACTGGAGTACGGTAACAACCATTATTTCTACCGGTTCGATCAACTCGATGCACGATAGTGCGATGCCTTTAACCGGCATGTATCAATTGATTGCCATGATGATGAACTGCTTCTACGGAGGCTGTGGGGTCGGGATCTTAAACTACTTCATCTTTATCATCATTGCAGTATTCATTTCCGGATTGATGGTGGGTAGAACACCAGAATTCCTGGGACATAAAGTAGAGGCAAGAGAAGTTAAAATTGCTTCCATCATCGCGCTTTTACACCCATTTATTATCCTGGTAGGTACCGCGCTTGCGGCTTATACGGTCACTAATTTTCCGGATGCGGACTGGGTGGTGAAACCGGCAAACTGGCTGAATAATCCTGGTTTCCATGGCTTCTCTGAAATGTTGTATGAAACCACTTCGGCAGCAGCAAACAATGGATCTGGCTTTGAAGGTTTAGGGGATAATAACATCTTCTGGAATGTGATGACAGGTTTTGTGTTACTTCTTGGACGTTTCCTTCCGATCATCGGTCCGGTGGCTATCGCAGGATTACTGGCTTCGAAGAAATATATTCCTGAATCCGCAGGTACCTTAAAAACAGATACGTTAACCTTCGGTGTGATGACTTTTGTGGTGATCGTCATTATCGCTGCACTTGCCTTTTTCCCGGCGCTAACGCTTGGTCCATTGGCTGAACATTTCAGCATGATCAAATAGGTAACAGTATTAGGTAATCCATAAAAAACAAAAATATGGTAATGAAACCATCAACGATAGCTTCATTACCATTGAAAAACAATAAGATCCCAATGAAACCATCAACGATAGCTTCATTACCATTGAAAAACAATAAGATCCCAATGAAAAATAAATCCAACATATTATTTGAACCTGCTTTAGTGAATACTGCATTAAGGCAATCGTTTATCAAACTTGATCCGCGTTTGATGATCCGCAATCCGGTAATGTTTACCGTAGAGATTGGAACATTTGTGATGCTGTGTGTCACCATCTATTCCATCAGTAATTCCAGTCAGGGTTCTTTCGGATATAACTTTGTGGTGTTTATCGTATTGCTGCTAACTGTTCTGTTTGCCAACTTCGCGGAGGCAATTGCCGAAGCAAGAGGTAAGGCTCAGGCCGATAGCTTACGTAAAACCAGGGAAGAAACCCCTGCAAAGGTCGTGTTGAGCGATGGCACTATTGAAATCCGCTCTTCTAATCAATTGAAAAAAGGAGACGTGTTTTTCTGTGAAACCGGAGATACGATCCCAACAGACGGAGAGATTATTTCGGGTATTGCGACTATCGATGAGTCGGCAATTACAGGGGAGTCTGCTCCGGTAATCAGGGAATCCGGTGGCGATAAGTCTTCGGTAACCGGTGGGACTAAAGTACTGTCTGACCATATTAAAGTACAGGTGAGTACCGCTCCGGGCGAAAGCTTTCTCGATAAAATGATCGCTTTGGTGGAAGGTGCTTCCCGTCAGAAAACCCCGAATGAAATCGCATTGACAATTTTATTAGCCGGTTTTACCCTGGTGTTTATCATTGTATGTATCACGCTGAAACCATTCGCTGATTACTCGAATACACCGATTACTATTGCATCGTTCATTGCACTTTTTGTATGCCTGATTCCAACTACGATTGGCGGTTTATTGTCGGCCATCGGTATTGCCGGAATGGACAGGGCTTTAAGAGCCAATGTGATCACTAAATCAGGAAAAGCAGTAGAGACAGCAGGTGATATTGACGTATTGTTGTTAGATAAAACAGGAACGATCACTATCGGTAACCGTAAAGCAACGCACTTTTATCCAACCGCCGGGATCATCATTAAAAGATTTACTGATGCCTGCGTATTGAGTTCTCTTGCGGATGAAACGCCGGAAGGAAAGTCGATTATTGAACTGGCTGCTGCACAGGATGCCAAACTGATCAGTACTGCCCCTGAAGGTTCAAAGTTCATCAAATTTACCGCAGAAACCAGGTCCAGTGGTTTAGATACTCAGGATGGCAGACGCATCAGAAAAGGTGCTTTTGACTCGATTAGAAACATTGTGCTTGCTGCGGGAAATCCTTTCCCAATGGACATTGAAGAACAGGTGAAAAGAATTGCCAGTAATGGCGGTACGCCGCTTGTCGTTTCAGAAAATGAGCAGGCATTGGGGGTGATTGAGTTGCAGGATATCATTAAACCAGGCATCAGCGAGCGTTTCGAACGTCTTCGTAAGATGGGCGTGAAAACTGTAATGGTGACCGGTGATAATCCATTAACCGCTAAGTTTATTGCACAAAAAGCAGGTGTAGATGATTTTATTGCGGAGGCGAAGCCTGAAGATAAAATGAACTATATCAAAGAAGAACAAGCGCTTGGTAAGCTGGTTGCGATGATGGGTGACGGTACCAACGATGCGCCGGCACTGGCACAAGCCGATGTGGGTGTGGCCATGAACAGTGGTACTCAGGCTGCAAAAGAGGCTGGTAACATGGTGGATCTGGACAACGACCCGACCAAACTGATCGAGATCGTAGAAATTGGTAAGCAATTGCTGATCACCAGAGGTACTTTAACCACTTTCTCTATTGCCAATGATGTGGCGAAATATTTTGCCATCGTACCGGCTTTGTTTATCGTGTCGATTCCTGCTTTACGTAGTCTGAACATCATGAACCTGCACAGTCCGGAAACGGCCATCTTATCAGCCGTGATATTTAATGCAATCGTAATTCCTTTGCTGATACCGGTAGCCCTGCGTGGGGTGTCTTATAAGCCGATTGGAGCCAGTGCATTACTACGTCGCAACTTGCTGATTTACGGAATAGGTGGGGTCATTGCTCCATTTATCGGAATAAAATTAATCGATATGGTGATCTCCTTAATGGCTTAACCGTCGCTTTTAAAGGATCGCAAAAAAAATAATATAAATATAAATTGTCATGAAAAAATACATCATACAATCACTAAGATTAACCGGCGTACTGATGGTACTGCTGTGTATCATTTATCCGGTTACCGTTGCTTTTATCGGGAAATTCAGTCCTGGTGAAGGAAGTGGAGAAAAAGTCACTAAAAACGGTAAAGTAGTGGGTTATGCTTTAATCGGTCAGTCCTTTACTAAACCAGAATATTTCTGGGGCCGTCCATCGGCAGTAGCCTACAATGCGGCAGGTTCCGGAGGTTCCAATAAAGGAGCAACGAATGCGGATTACTTAAAACAGGTGTCAGAAAGAATCGATACCCTGTTAAAATACCACCCTTATTTGAAAAAAGCAGATATCCCTGCGGATATGGTTACCGCTTCCGGAAGTGGATTAGACCCTGATATCTCGGAAACTGCGGCCATTATGCAGATCAAAAGAGTAGCGGCTTACCGCAAACTTAGCGACAGAGTTGTTGCGGAGTTGGTGGTGAAAAATACAGAAGGGCCTTTGTTCGGTCTGTTTGGTCCCTCAAAAGTTAATGTGCTCAAATTAAATGTTGCCCTTGATGAGTTAAAGAAATAAGTATCCCGCCCGATTGTGCTGCCTAAACGAATCGCGTTTGCCAAACCAGAAGGTTTGGCAGCATGAGAGGGAAGAAAAATTCAATTAAAAATGAAAGCATCATCAGCATACTACTCACAAACATGATGAATAGACTGATGATCGCTTCAAAACAGATAAAAAACAAATATATTTCAATGAAAAAATTTTTAACATTATCAGCTGTATTAGGCACTGCCCTTTGTACTTACGGTCAGGAAGAATCAAAGATTAAGGTCACAGGTTATGTAGAAACTTCTTATGGTTATGATTTCAATAAGCCATCAAACAACAACAGACCTGGTTTTATTTATTCCCATAACCGGAGCAATGAAGTGAATCTGAATTTAGGCTTTATTAAAGCAAATTACGACAATGGTGCAGTTCGTGCGAATATGGCCATTATGGCCGGCTCTTATGCCAATGCCAATTTAGCCGCCGAACCAGGTGTATTGAAGAATATTTATGAAGCAAATGCCGGTATTAAACTTTCAAAAACTCAGAACTTATGGATCGATGCAGGTGTGTTTTCTTCACATATTGGTTTTGAAAGTGCCGTATCAAAAGATTGCTGGGTACTCACCAGGAATATCTCTTCTGAAAATACACCGTATTTTGAGACAGGTGCTAAAATCAGTTACGGAACAGCAGATGGGAAGTTCAGTGCATCAGTGCTTTATCTGAATGGATGGCAGAGGATTACCCGTCAGGATGCAAATTCTCAGCCTGCCGGTGGTGTACAGTTAACCTGGAAGCCTACGGAAAAAATCACGGTAAATTATAGCAATTATTTAGGAACAGAAGGTGCAGATTCGGTACGTGTACGTCGTTTTTACCACAATGTTTATGGCATTTTTCAGGTAACAGAACATTTTGGTTTAACACTTGGATTAGACTATGGGACACAACAAAAAGAGAAAGGGAAATCCGCGAAAAATGAAGTGCTTTCTCCGGTAGCTATCGCTCAGTACCGCTTCAACTCAAATTGGGCAGTAGCTGGAAGGGTAGAGTATTATGAGGATAGAAACGGAATGTTAATCGCTACAGGAACATCAGAAGGATTTAAAACGACCGGTTATTCTTTAAATCTTGATTATGCACCGGTAACGAATGCAGTAGTTAGATTGGAAGGAAAACTTTACGACAGCAAAGACAAGATATTTATGCGTAAAGCAAGTGCTGTGAATTACAATGCAGCAGTAACAGCAAGTATTGCGGTTGCTTTCTAAATCATTCTAAATAAAAAGAACACTTTCATCATTTTGTTTCCCAAAAGCGCCGGATTTCCCCTGTCCGGAGATTTGTGGTGATTTCAAAATGATGAATGTGTTTTAAGAAAAAAAAGCGTAATTAATACGGATATTCATGAAAAAAAGAAATTACAATACCACTACTGTTAAACTTATACCAGTGCTAAGTGTTGCTTTGCTACTGGTGATGGTATTGTGGTATTTGATAGATCAGGCGTACGTGATTATTAAATGGTAAGCAAAGATGGACGATAACAAGTCGAGCACAGTAAAAGATTTTATAGACCTGGTAAAGCGTTCCCGCAGGGGGAAATTTAAGGTTTACATCGGCATGAGTGCAGGGGTAGGAAAAACCTATCGGATGCTACAAGAAGCTCATGCTTTGTTAAAAAATGGATTGGACCTGCAGATCGGCTATATCGAAACACACAATCGGGCTGAAACACATGCTCTCCTGGAGGGGATTCCTATCATTCCCAGACGCAAAATCTTTTATAAAGGCAAAGAACTGGAAGAGATGGACCTTCAGTCGATCTTAAATATTCATCCGGAAGTGGTCATTGTTGATGAACTCGCACATACCAATGTAGAGGGCAGTAAAAATACCAAGCGCTGGCAGGATGTGGTCGATATTTTAGAAGCAGGAATTAGTGTAATCTCGGCAGTAAATATCCAGCATCTGGAAAGTATGAATGCCGAAATTGAAAAGATAACCGGTGTAGCTATTAACGAACGGATTCCGGATAAAATTTTAGAGTTTGCAGACGAGGTTGTTAATATCGATTTGACAGCGGATGAATTGATTGATCGTTTAAAATCAGGAAAAATATATGATGAGACGAAGATTGCCAGAGCTTTAGGGAACTTCTTTCAGTCGGATAAGATCTTGCAGTTGCGGGAAATGGCCTTGAAAGAGGTAGCGCATCGTCTGGAAAGAAAAATAAGTATAGAAATTCCTAAGCAAATAAAATTAAGACCGGAGCGCTTTTTGGCCTGTATATCGAGTAACCATGAGACAGCGAAAACAGTGATTCGAAAAACGGCAAGGTTGGCTTCTTATTATAATTCCCCCTGGATTGTATTGTACGTACAGAATAGCAGCGAAAGTGGTAACAGAATTAAGTTAGATTTGCAGCGACATTTGATTAATAACCTAAAGCTAGCCACAGAACTGGGTGCAGAGGTGATCAAGGTGAAGAGTGATGAGGTTACCCAAACGATTATGAGAATTGCAGATGAAAAAGAAGTGACGACGATCTGTATCGGAAAACCGCATTTGAACCTTTTCCAAATCGTATGGCGAACGGCAATATTTAATCAACTTTTAAAGCATATCTCTACTACGGAAACCGATCTTGTCATTTTGTCTTAAATGGAGAAAAGACGAATCGATTTCAGCGCAGAAGACCAATAAAATACATCAGGATAACCTAATCAGCACACCATTCTTAAATAACAAAATAAAGTCATGAAAATAAAAACCAAACTTCGCCTCGGATTCGGATTCCTATTCGTTGTGGTGATCTTTTTTGGAGCAATTTCATTGTTTTACATGAATCAGATTTCCTTGAGCTCAAAGGTGATTCTGAAGGATAATTATGAGACCTTAAACTATACGAGTAATATGCGTGCGGTGTTGGATCAACACCCTTTGCCATTGTATGGCGCTGCAAAAGAGCAGTTTGATCGCTACATGGCAATGGAAGGTGAAAATGTGACGGAGAAAGGAGAAGGCGCTGCGGTTTCCAGTTTGCGTAAAGCATATCAGGCAATGCTGCTGCCGGGGGCTACTGAGGAACAGGTGCACAAGGCTGTGACAGCATTACGTGCGGAATTAAAGGAGATTGACCAATTGAACATGGCGGCCATTGTCCGTAAAAATGATGTAGCCCAAAAGGCGGTAGAAAAAGCAGCGATGTATGTGATCTTTGCAGCTTCTATTTGTTTCTTAATCCTGTTTTCTTTCATTGTAAATTTCCCTGGTTTCGTGGCCAACCCTTTAAGAGAATTCTCCGAAGCCATCCGGGAAATTAGTCGCAAAAACTATAAACAACGGCTGGAATTTAACGGTACAGATGAGTTTTCTGAACTGGCGGCTTCTTTTAATGCCATGACTCAGGAATTGAATAAATGGGAAAACAGTAACCTCTCCAAAATTCAATCTGAAAAGCGAAGAATTGAGGCGATTATTGAACAGATGCAGGATGCAATTATCGGATTGAATGAGAAAAAGGAAATCCTGTTTTTTAATAAAGTAGCAGCTGAGCTATTAAACCTGAACGGTCAGGAAGTGATCGGTAAAAATGCACAGGAATTAATGAAAAGAAATGACTTGCTGAACCGCATTCTCCAGGATAAACCAACGGAAAAACCGATGAAGATTTATGCCGATCAGAAAGAGTCTTATTTTCAATTGGAAAGAAGAGAAATTACAGTTCCTTCCTACGATGGGGAAGGTGATGTGGCCATGTCACAAACCGCAAAAGCAGCAGGTGAGGTGTATATTCTGAAAAATATCACGAAGTTTAAAGAACTGGATGAAGCTAAAACAAATTTCATCGCAACGGTGTCTCATGAGCTGAAAACTCCGATATCGTCTATAAAAATGAGCTTGAAACTAATGGACGATGAGCGGGTGGGGCCAATGAATGTGGAGCAGAAAGAACTGGTACAGCACATCAAAGAAGATTGTGGCCGCTTATTGAAAATTACCTCCGAACTTTTAGACCTGGCGCAGGTGGAAACAGGAAATCTGCAGCTGAATTTCGTGAAGTCTGACCCCCGTAAGATTGCCATTTATGCGATGGATTCCGTGCGTTTTCAGGCAGAACAGAAATCAATTGAACTGGAGCTGATCAGCAGGAATAATTTGCCTAAAATCTATGTAGATGTAGAGAAGACAGCCTGGGTATTGGTCAATTTCCTTTCCAATGCACTTCGTTATAGCGCTGAAAAATCTAAGGTGGTGATTCAGGTCATAGAAAATGCAGATCATATTGAGTTTTCAGTCCGTGATTTCGGAAAAGGAATTGAAGAAGTATACCAAAAAAGGTTGTTTGATAAGTATTTTCAGGTGCCTACAGATGGCAATAATAAATCTGGATCTGGTTTAGGACTAGCGATTTCCAAAGATTTTATAGAAGCTGAAAGCGGGCAGATTTGGGTGGAAAGTGCCTTAGGTGAAGGCAGTAAATTCTGTTTTTCATTGCCTATTGCCCCATAATATATACCAGGAGAGAGATTTTTCGCTACATTTGTTTTTAATAAGTTCTTTAATTTTTTCAATCATCAACCGGAAGAGGTTTTACTTAGCTGTAGATTAATAGGGAATCGTGTGTAAATCACGAACTGTCGCGCAACTGTAAGTAACACAAAAAGGTTTTTACCCATGGATGTCCACTGTTCCAGAAATGGAATGGGAAGGATGGTAAAAATGTTACAAGTCAGGAGACCTGCCTTTACCGAATTGACAATGCTTTCGCGAGATGAAGCATGGGTCAGGTAGGTGTATACCCCATACATACCTTTATGGTATGCCTGTGCCTATACATTTGTTTTTCCATATTCTTCTTTCGTCAGCATTGTGATTTCAGCACAAGAACTTTTAACTGATCTTTTCATCAATTAAAAAGCAAGACAATGCTAACAAACAATCCAGGCTACCCGCGAATAGGTAGTAACAGAGAACTCAAAAAAGCCTGTGAGCAATTTTGGGCAGGGAAGAGTACGCTTCAAAACCTCGTACAAGTAGGAAAAAACATTCGCCAGCAGAACTGGGAATTGCAAAAAGAACAGGGAATTGACCTGATTCCTTCTAATGATTTCTCCTTCTATGATCAGGTATTAGACCTGTCGCTAACCGTAGGAGCGATTCCGAAACGTTACCATGAGGTGATTTTGAATTCTAAAAATTCAGAATTGGACCTGTATTTCGCAATGGCCAGAGGCTATCAGAAAGACGGTCTGGACATTACGGCCATGGAAATGACCAAATGGTTTGATACCAATTACCATTATATCGTTCCTGAATTCACCAAAGACCAGCAGTTTAAATTATTCTCTACAAAATTATTAGATGAGTATAATGAGAGTAAAAGACTAGGGATTAAAACCAAACCGGTAATCATTGGTCCGGTGACTTATTTACTGCTTGGAAAAGAAAAAGAGAGTGGTTTTGAGAGAATTGACCTGATTAAAAACCTGTTACCGGTCTATATCGACCTGCTTAAAAAGCTGGAAGAACAACAGGTAGAATGGGTACAGTTTGATGAGCCATTCCTATCCTTAGATTTAACGGAAAAGGATAAAGCGGCTTTCAAATATGTATATGCAGAGATCAAGAAAGCTTTCCCTAAACTTAAGACCTTAGTAACTACCTATTTTGAAGCCTTAAAAGACAATACTGAACTGGCCCTGGCGCTACCTGTGCATGCCTTACATGTTGATTTGGTGAGAAACCCGGAACAATTGGAAAGTATTTTAGCGGCTATTCCTGCTTCACTTAAACTATCTTTAGGCGTAGTAGATGGCCGTAATATCTGGAAGAATGATTTCCGGGCTTCACTAAAACTGATTGAGCTTGCCAAAGAAAAATTAGGCGCCAACAGGTTGATCATTAGTCCTTCCTGTTCTTTAATCCATTCGCCATGCGACCTGGATCTGGAAACCAATGATGCCGTTTTAACCCCTGAAATTAAGCAATGGTTATCCTTTGCGAAACAGAAAGTAGCAGAAGTGGTGACGCTGAGACAACTGACTAAAAATGACCCGTTTGCATTGCCTGAGCTGGAAAGTAATATCCAGGCACATGAAAATCGTAAAACTTCTGCGTTAATCCATAATACTGCAGTCAAACAACGTGTAGCAGGAATTACCGAGCAGGATGAGCACCGTTCAGAGCCTTATGCGGTAAGAAGTATTGCACAAAAGGAAGCCTTGAAATTACCTTTCTTCCCGACTACCACAATTGGTTCCTTCCCACAAACTCCAGAAGTAAGAAGTTGGAGAGCGAAGTATAAAAAAGGATTGTTGAGTCAGAAAGAATACGATGATCTGATTGCTGAAGAAACCAAAGAAACCATTTTATTCCAGGAAAAAACAGGGATAGATGTGTTGGTACACGGCGAATTTGAACGCAATGACATGGTTGAATATTTTGGAGAACAACTGGCAGGATTTACGTTCAGCAAAAACGGTTGGGTTCAAAGTTATGGCAGCAGATGTGTGAAACCACCAATCATTTATGGCGATGTATACCGTCCGGAACCGATGACGGTGAAATGGTCGGCTTATGCTCAATCACTAACCAGTAAATGGGTGAAAGGGATGTTGACTGGTCCGGTAACGATACTACAATGGTCCTTTGTCCGCAATGATCAGCCACGCTCAGAAACCTGTACGCAAATTGCATTGGCGATCAGAGATGAGGTGGTCGATTTAGAGCGCGCAGGCATAAAAATTATCCAGATTGATGAGCCTGCAATTCGCGAAGGATTGCCGCTGCGGAAGGCAGATTGGCCCGATTATTTGCAATGGGCGGTACGTGCATTCCGTATTTCGGCCAGTGGTGTCGAAAATGAGACACAAATTCATACACATATGTGTTATTCTGAATTTAATGACATCATTCAAAATATTGCTGACATGGATGCCGATGTCATCACCATTGAATGTTCGCGTTCTCAGATGGAATTATTGGATGCTTTTGCAGACTTTAAGTACCCAAATGAAATAGGACCAGGGGTTTATGACATTCATTCGCCAAGAGTTCCCTCCAAAGAAGAGATGGTTTTTCTGCTTGAAAAAGCCCGCGCAGTGATCCCTGCAGCCCAACTTTGGGTGAATCCGGATTGCGGTTTGAAGACCAGACATTGGGAGGAAACAAAAAAAGCACTAATAGAAATGGTCGCTGCTGCAAAAGTACTGCGGGAATATGTTGAAGAAGCTGTAACTTTGTAAAAAAAATATAACAGGCAAGTTGCATGCTTGCCTGTTTCAATAGATACAGCACACAGAATGAGAATACGTAAAAATGCGGTGATAACCGGAGTTGGTGGTTATGTTCCGGAAACTGTTTTGAGCAACCATGATCTGGAAACGATGGTAGATACCAACGAAGAGTGGATCGTGTCCAGAACAGGGATCAGGGAGCGAAGAATAGCAAACGATGTGAATATGGCCACTTCGGATATGGCTACAATAGCCTTGTTGAGGTTAATGGAAAATGGGAATGTAAATCCGGATGATATAGACTGTGTGATTGTATCTACATCAACTCCAGACTATGTGATGGTTTCTACAGGGAGTATGGTGTGTGAAAAAGCAGGCCTGAAAAATGCCTGGGGTATCGATACCAATGCCGCTTGTAGTGGTTTTCTTTATGCATTGACTTTAGGGGCAAGTATGATTGAAAGTGGCCGTTGCAAACGCGTTGTGGTAATTGGTGCCGATAAAAACAGTTCGATCATTAACTATAAAGACCGCAATACCTGCATTCTTTTTGGTGATGGTGCCGGAGCAGTTTTATTAGAACAAACAGAAGAAGAAGTTGGATTAATTGATAGTTTTTTCAGAACTGATGGTAGCGGTAAGGAAAACCTTATTGTAACTGCCGGTGGCTCTAAATATCCTGCAACTCAGGAAACATTAGATCAGAAATTGCATTATGTGCGTCAGGATGGTCGTGTGGTGTTTAAAGCAGCAATTCAGGGCATGACAGATACTTGCAGAGAAATCTTAAGAGCAAATGATCTGGACATCAAACAAATCAACTATCTGATTCCTCACCAGGCTAATCTAAGGATCATCCAGGCCGTTGGAGAGCAATTGGGTTTAACGGAATCGCAGGTAAAAGTGAATATCGAGCGTTACGGAAATACCACTGCTGCAACTATTCCATTGGTTTTATGGGATTTTAAAGACGATTTCAAATACGGCGATAAACTATTGTTAACCGCATTTGGTGCTGGATTCTCATGGGGTGCTACCTATTTAAAATGGGGCAAACTAAGAGGGAAATAGTATTTCTCCCGAAGGGAAACGATTAAAGAAAATTAAATGATAGTAGAAGATAGCATTAAAGATAGCATTACTGTAGAAGACAGAATTAAGGCTTCTGAGACACGGATTTTTAAAGCTGTGTTTCCTAATACAACCAACCACTACGACACCTTATTTGGCGGAACTGCCATGCACATGATGGACGAGGTGGCTTTTATCACCGCTACACGTTTCAGCAGACAGATCATGGTGACCGTAAGCAGCGACAGGATTGATTTTAAAAGGCCTATTCCTGCCGGAACCATTGTTGAGCTTATCGGTACCGTTACGCATATCGGAAATACCAGTTTAAAAGTGAGAGTCGAAATATATGTGGAGCAGATGTACTCCGAAGACCGTGAAAAAGCGGTTACCGGAGAGTTTTCATTTGTAGCCATTGACGAACACAAGAAACCGATTAAAATATTAAAATAATCCATTGAAAAGCAGGCTCCGGTCTGCTTTTTTTATGCTTTTCCTTGTAAAATCCCCGTATTTGTTCCTTATCTTTGCGCCAGATGTTTATCAAACCAACAGCCATATTGCTTTTGCTCAGTTTACTTACCCTAAACTTTGCCAATGCTTTTGTATTTGCTGGCTTTGAAATGAATCAGCGCTATATCGCCGCTGAACTCTGTGTGAATAAAGATAAACCCCAATTGCAATGTAACGGGAAGTGCTATTTAATGAAAAAGTTAAAACAAGCACAAGACAAGGAACAAAAGCAGGAAAGACAAGCACAGAAAACACAAATTCAAGACGCATTAGTGGTTACGCCATTGGTGTTTAAACAATACCCTTTCGCGGAAATTACACGCCACGTTCCTGTTTCTACCGGAATGCCACAGGCGATTCGTAACTCCATTTTCCACCCTCCTCAATTTATCGGATAATCAACAGATGATAGATGACTGATTTTAAGATCAGCTGTCTGCTTTTTGAATGCGCTGTTTTTTGATGCGCTTCATATGCTGGTCTTTTTTTAGTTTTCTTTTCTTAGGAAGGAGAGGCATAGGTCTGTCTGTTCCCGGGTCATGAAACTAGAAAATCAAGACCTATATACCGGTATTATTAAAAATTTTAAGATGAAGAAATTAGTTGGAGCAATGCTACTGGCAATTACTGCTGTGGCCTGCACGCAACCTGTAGATTATAAAAAAGAACGCGATGCAGTCATGAAATTTCATGATGTTGTGATGGGCGACCATAGTACGATTGTAAACTATCAAATGAAACTGGATACGTTACAGCAAAATATGGCGGTTTTGAAAACAAAGTATCCGGAGATTGATACGCTAAAAGAAAAGGAAACCATTACTGCTCTTTTGAAAGACCTGACTGCTGCTGAAGATAGTATGAATGATTGGATGCATAAATTTGAACCGGATATCACCGGTAAATCAAATGAAGAAGCCATTCATTATTTCCAAAAGGAAAAAGCGAAGATTGTGGCGGTCGACAGCCTGTATAAAAAAGAGATTAAATCATCGGAGGATTACTTCAGTAAATTCAGGAAATAATGAGGTTAATTTTAGCAGGCCTGGCTGGCGCTATGTTGTTTCTTTTTAGTTGTAAAGAACAACCAAAAAGATTGCCTTTTTTACAATTGGAGCAGACAGAGCGCCTGGTTGATGGCAAGACGGTGATAGATAGTGTTTTCAGGACGATTCCGGCCTTTAAACTCTTTAATCAGGATAGTGTAGTGGTGACGGAGAAAGACTTCAATGGAGCGATCTATGTGGCCGATTTCTTTTTTACTTCCTGTCCGACGATTTGTCCGACGATGCACCGTAACCTGATGAAGGTTTATGAGAAGTATAAAGGCAATCCCGAAGTGAAACTGGCCTCCCATACCATTGATGTGAAGTATGATACGCCTTCCAGAATGAAAGCTTACGCAGAAAAACTAGGTGTGAAAGGCACACAATGGGAATATTTATGGGGCAGCAGAGACGAGATTTATGCCCTTGCAGCGCGCAATTACCTGGTTTCTGCACAAGAAGATCAGAAAGCACCCGGTGGTTTTATACATCAGGGATACCTGGTGCTGGTAGACAAAGAAAAACGCATCAGAGGTGCTTATGACGGGACACTGGACGCGGAAGTTAAGCAATTGATGACCGATATGGATATCCTGTTAAAAGAGTATAAAAAATAAGCTCATGTTCAAACGCTTTACCGCAGTCGTTTTATTGATCACCTTGCTACTGGCTCAGTTCAGCAGGGTCTTCGTATATGCGGGTTTTGAGCTGAATGAGCAATATATTGCGACGGTACTTTGTGAAAATAAAGATAAACCGGCAATGCATTGTAATGGAAAATGTTACCTGAGCAAAAAGCTGAAACAGGCAGAGGAAAAAGAAAAGAAACAAGAAAGAGATGCACAAAAGAAAAATGCGCAGGATGTTTTCTTTTTGACGTCGGTTGCTTTGCCTGTCCTTCCTTTTGCGGTAGCGCAAGCTCAGTTTCCTTTAGAAATTGCTTTTGATCTCCCTGAACACAGTACTGAGATTCCTCATCCGCCCCCCGGCAGACGCTTCATTTTTTCTTAAAAACATGACGGCTTTCCTCTGCTCAGGATGATACATACCCTGGTCAGCGCATAACAAGCTCTGTTTTCCAATAATTGTCAATTAATTACAAAAAAAAATGCCGCTCTTCCGGCTTAACGGAAGGGTTATGGCCATGCCATTTCAAATAAAATGAAAAAAATACTTACCCTAATTACGTTATCAGCATTGCTGTTCAGCGCTTGTTCAAAAGATAAAGACCCTGTTAATGCCGTAGAAGGCAATGGTACAACGACCCTTACTTTCGATGCAAGGTTTGGAAATCAGGATTTTGCATTGAATACCGACTTTACAACAGCCGGAAAGACTTTTAACTTCAATAAATTCAGGTACTGGATCAGCAACGTTGTTTTAGTGAATACCAATGGCGAAGAGGTAAAAATCCCGGCCTCGTATTTTTTAATGGAAGAAACGGGTGTAATCTCCCTTGCAGGCGTAAATAACGACCTTCCTACAACAATTTATCCAGCCACTAAAAGAGAAAATATCCTGTTGAAAGACCTGAAAGCAGGGGATTATAAAACGCTGAAATTCTCTGTAGGGGTAGATCCAAAATACAATGATAACCTCAGCTTACTGTCAGGCGAACTCTCTCCTTTAAACGGGATGACCAATGTTTCCTGGATGTGGCTGACCAGCTATATTTTTACTTCCGCAACAGGAAAAGTAACGGAGGGCCCGACTTCAAAAAACTTGAAAATTGAAACCGGTTTGAATGTAAACTACAAGACAGTAGTGCTGGATTTACCGCAGACTTTAAAAGTTACGGCGTTAAAATCATCAGGAATTACTTTAAATGTAGACCTGGCAAAAGCGTTAGAGGGGATAGATGTGATGACTACTCCGGTAGTAGGCGCAGCACAAAGTGCTACAATGACTGCTGTGGCGGTTAATTACAGTACAAAAGTATTTACCGTAAAAACTGTGAACTAAAAGATCATGCGTTCTAACCTGGTTTCTTTTTCTTCTGGTTTACCTGGCCCTTACTTTCGGTTTTCCCGTTTTCCAGTCTATGGTTTCAGGATTTCCGGCTTGCCGGGTTATGGCTTTCAGATGGGTTTTCGGGCTGCCTGCTTGCTGGTATTGACCGCGCTGCTGTTGATTTCCTGTAAAAAGGAAGTGCCAGCCGTTTTGACGGAGGATGACTTACATGCTGTTGAATTACTACGGCCCGCAAACTTTCCTGCAATAGTAGAACAGCCCGATAATCAGTTAACAGCAGAAGGAATTGAACTGGGAAGGAAGTTGTTTTACGACGTTCGCTTATCCGGCAACAACCGGATTTCCTGCGCTTCCTGCCACCATCAGGATTTGGCTTTCTCGGATGGACTGGCTTTAAGTTCTCAGGGTTTTTCCGGAAAACAGCTGAGCCGACATGCCCCGGTTTTGTTTAACCTGGCATGGGCAGATCAGGGTTTGTTCTGGGATGGAGGGGCTAAAAATCTGGAATCCCAGGCTTTCGGGCCATTAACCAGTGAAGAGGAAATGCACCAGGATCTTTATGAACTGGAAGCAGAATTAAAGGCGATACCGGATTATGTGAAACAGTTTAAACAGGTTTTTAAATCAGAGATCAGGTCTGCCGATGTGGTGAAAGCACTGGCGCAATTTCAGCGGACTTTGATCTCTGGCAATTCTGCTTACGATCAGTATATCCGTCAGGAAAAATCAGCTGTGCTGAACGAAGAAGAACGCCTTGGGATGAACCTGGTTGCTGAAAAGTGTGGTAACTGCCATTCCGGAGCCTTGTTTACAGATCAAAGTTTCCATAATAACGGTCTTGACGATCATTTTCCAGACGACAAAGAGGGGATTTATCAGGGGCATTTCAGAGTGAGTTTTAACCCTTCCGATTTAGGGAAGTTTAAAACGCCATCGCTGAGAAATATCCTGCTAAGCGCTCCTTATATGCATGATGGAAGATTTAAAACCCTGGAAGAGGTATTGGATCATTACCAGTATGATATCAAGATATCTTTAACTACTGATGTCAGCCTTTTTCAGAACCAGGGAAAACCTGGTATTCCAATGTCGAAAGCCGAAAGAAAAGCCATCATCACCTTCCTGAATACACTTACGGATCAGGAATTTATCACCAATACAAAATTCAGTGCAATTAAATAATAGCAACATGAAAAACACAAACATCATTATAGCAACCTTACTTTCTGCGCTCAGCTTTAGCTTCGCCGGATGTTCTAAAAAAGACAATCCTGCACCTGAGTTTCAGGAAACAAATCTGGCACCATTATCTATCGAGTTCGACAATATTGTAGGGGCCAGAACTTTCACGTTAAACAATACTGGAAGTCCATATAAAAATGCCGCAGGAGAGGAGTTTACCATTTCCTTTTTACAGTATTTCATCAGCAATATTAAAGTAGAAACAGCGGCAGGGAAAAGCTATACGGTAAACCCTGACAGTAGTTATTTCCTGATTAAAGGTGCAGATAAAGCCTCGCGATTTGCGAAGGTAAGCGTGCCTGAAGGAGATTATACCAAACTTACTTTTACGTTAGGTGTGGACAGTTTACGCAGTACGATGCCTATTGATAAGCGTACAGGTGTATTGGACCCTGCTGCGGGTGGCGATCATGAAAACGGTGGCATGTATTGGGGCTGGAATAACGGTTATATTTTCTTTAAATATGAGGGTAATGCTAAGGTCATTTCCGATGACGCCAATGGCGATCCTACCGGTAAAAAGCAGTTCAAATACCATATTGGCTTTTTTGGCGGCTATTCTGTACCGACCATCAATAATATCAAAGTGATTACCATGGATTTAAATGCCGCAGGTATCGCCAGAGTCAGAAAAGACAGACAAAGTAATGTGCATCTTTTTGTGGACCTGATGAAGGTTTTTAACGGAAAGAAAGCCTTTAGTATTGCCGAACATCCAAACGTAATGTTTAATGACTTTAGCAGCACGGTGGCAGGGAATTATGTAGAAATGTTCAAGCACGATCATACTGAAAATTAATCCATGATGACAAAGAAACACTGGATGGTTTTACTGGTTTTTGGCTTGTTTGTGCTGGCCTGTAAAAAGGACCATCCGATTAAAGAAGAAATAGAGAAGTTCCTGGGGTTTCAAAAGCCTTCAAACTTCCCGGAGCCGGTGTATAATTTCGCCAATAACAAGGTGACCAAGGAAGGTTTTGAGCTGGGAAGGGCCTTGTTTTATGAGCCAGGACTTTCCCGTAACAATACCATCAGTTGTGGATCCTGCCACATTCAGTCTTCTGCATTTACGCAGCATGGGCATGATGTGAGCCATGGAATTGACGACCGTCTGGGTACGCGAAATTCCCCGCCAATTATGAACCTGGCCTGGAGCAAGGTCTTTATGTGGGGTGGTGGTATTTACGACCTGGATCTTCAGCCGGTCGCGCCAATTACCACACATGAGGAAATGGATGAAAACCTGGAAAATGTATTGAATAAAATCAGGGCAGTACCGAAGTATACGGCGATGTTTAAACAGGCTTTTGGTACGGAAGAAGTGACTACCACGAGGTTTATGAAAGCACTTTCTCAGTTCATGGTGATGTGTGTGAGTAGCAATTCAAAGTATGATCAGGTGATGCGCAAAGAAGGTGCTGTTTTTACTGCTGAAGAGCAGGAAGGATATGTGCTGTTCAAAGAGAAATGTGCCTCCTGTCATTCTGAACCGCTGTTTACTGATGGCTCTTTCCGGAACAATGGCCTGGGAACCAGTGCTGTAAATGACCAGGGGTTATACGCTGTAACGCTGATTCAGACCGACCGTTATAAGTTTAAAGTGCCTTCCCTGAGGAATCTTAAATATACGGCTCCTTATAGCCATGATGGTCGTTTTTTATCCCTGGATGGGATGTTGGAACATTACAATTCGGAGGTTAAAGATACACCAAATCTGGACCCTTTACTCCGTAAAAACGGCAGGTTAGGAATTGAGTTGACGACAACAGACAAACAGAGATTAACCGCGTTCTTAGGGACGCTAAATGATGAGGTATTTATCAATGATAAACGCTTTTCAGAACAATAATATAGAAGAACTTACAATAATGGAGCATAGCAATACTATGCAATAATAGCTGGAAGAAAATGAGAAATAAAATAATATTGGTTACCGTATTGATGCTTTTTGTAGTTACCGCAAGTCGGGCTTGTGACATTTGTGGTTGTGGTGTAGGAAGTTATTACCTGGGGATTTTGCCGGAATACAATAAGCGTTTCATCGGATTAAGGTATCAACATAAAACCTTACAAACCCACCTGGGGCCATTGGGAGAAAGAACGCCAATTACAGCCGATGAAACATACCAGAGTATGGAGCTTTGGGGAGGATGGAATTTCGGCACTAAATTCAGGGTCCTGGCCTTTGTTCCTTATAATTTTAACGACAGGGTAAGTCAGACAGGAAATGGCACTAAAACGGGTTTAGGAGACATCGCTTTAATGGGTTACTATAAATTACTGGACCAGACGGGAACGCTTGGTGATCGTTTACTGGTGCAGTCGGTTTGGATTGGTGGCGGAATAAAAGTGCCTACCGGAAGATATGAACCAACCGAACGTTTAGCGGTTAGTGAATCTCCTAATAACTTTCAATTGGGGACGGCCAGCACTGATTTTACCATAAATGCAGCCTACGATATCCGCTATAATGACCTGGGCTTAAATGCAAATGTCAATTATAAAATGAACACGGAAAATAAGTATGACTACCGCTATGGCAATAAACTGACCGCTAATTTGCTGGCCTATTATAAATTCAGGGTCGCAGAGAAAATAACCATTGCACCAAATGCAGGAGTATTGTATGAAACCGCTCAAAAAGATGTAGAAAATAATAAGTATGATGTGCAGGTTTCCGGTGGTTATTCTTTATCAGCGGTGGCAGGTGTAGAGCTGGCTTTAAAGGGCCTGACGCTGGGTGCAAATTACCAAAACGTACGTGCACAGGACCTGGCGGCTGGTAGAGCTAAAGCAGGGAATCGCATGATGGTTCACGTTTCCCTTCCTTTTTAATAATAAATTGTCTATTTAGTAAATAAACCTCAGCAGGAATTGTCAATCCTGCTGAGTCATTGGCTTATACCCTGTAAAGAATTTGTTATAAACCTTCGGTTTTAATTGTTAAGTTTGTTAGAGCCAGACCTTAACTAACCTACTTTGACGAATTATGAATCTCTCAATTCTGACCGATGACGAATTGATCGTTCTTTTTAAGCACGGCAGTGAATCTGCGTTCAAAGAAATCTATAGTCGTTATTGGAAATCGGTATTCCAGATAGCCTATAAAAAGGTACACCATAAGGAACTGGCCGAAGAACTCACACAAAACCTATTCGTGGAACTTTGGAGAAAACGGGAAGATATCACGGTTATCTCTATCAGCAACTACCTTTTCGGAAGTCTGAAGTACAGCATCATCAATCATTATAGAGCACAGCTGGTCAGGGCAAAGTATCAGGATCACCTCAAAGTGCAGCACAATGACAGTGTAGACAATACCGATTACCTGTTGATGTTGAACGAACTGACGGATGCACTCAGTGAGGGTATCGCACGATTGCCTAAAAAAACCGGAGAAGTTTTTAAACTGAGCAGGATAGAGCATTATTCCGTAAAAGACATTTCCAGAGAACTCAATATTTCTGAAAAAGCAGTAGAATACCACATCACGCAATCGCTTAAATCTATGCGGTTTCACCTAAAAGATTACCTCTTTCTGCCCTTATTCCTAATGCTGTTTCTATAGGCACCAATAAATATTTTATTTTTCTTTAGGGATCGCGCTGCTTTAGCTGACATATAGTTTAAAAGCTATAATAATGAGTAGAGAAGCATTTCATCTTTTATTGGACCGGTATCTGGAAGGAACATGCACGGCAGAAGAAAAACGTGTCGTTGAAGAGTTGTATGGGATGTTGGATAAAGCCGATCTGGAAGAAATTAATCCCAGGGAAATCACCACAATTGAACAGAAACTCTGGGATCGGATCCATACGGATATTTCTACAGGATCGGAACCAGTTCCTGAAATTCAGCGTTCAGGAGTTTGGCGCTGGACTGCTGTTGCTGCCGCGATTACCGGCTTCTGTTTAATCACCGGATATTTGTTCTTTAAAGAGCAGGTTTCCAGTCCTCAGTTTATCTCTGCCGGCTTATCAAATGATATTAAACAACAGCTCAACCTGGATGGAAAACCGAAAAAGGTAATCTTCGAGGATGGCAGTTATGTGCTGCTGGAATCCAATGCCAGTATTAAATACCCAAGCCATTTTTTGAAAGATAAACGGGAAGTGGTGCTGGAAGGGACAGGTTTCTTTCAGATTAGTCCGGATGCTTCCAGACCTTTTATGGTGTACAGTAAAGATGTGGTGACCAAAGTTTTGGGAACCAGCTTTGAGGTGCGCGCAAATGCGGACAACAGTGCAACGGAAATTGCGGTTAAAACCGGCAAGGTGGCCGTTTCTCCAATTTACAGCCGACTGGATCTGGTAGACGACATTTTGGGGCATACGAAAGAAGTGATCCTGACCCCGAATCAAAAAACGGTTTTCAAAGCCGCGGACCATAGTTTTGAGCAAAGCCTCGTGACTGATCCTGAACCCTTATATGTAGCAAATAAAACGGAAGTTAAAGAACTGTTCTCTTTTAATGATGCACCACTTGCGGAGGTGGTTGCAACACTTAAAAAGACTTACGGGATAGACTTCCAGATAGAAGATCAGTCCTTGCTGGACAATACTTTTACCGGTGATCTTACGGAACAAAACTTATACAATAAACTGGATTTTCTCTGTGCTGCTGTAAAGGCATCTTATGAGGTTTCCGGAACAACCATCATCATTAAAAGTAAAAAATAATGCCCGTTAAAACCGGGATTGCAATTAACCTAACCTAACCAACCTAACCAAATGCGTATGAAAAAGAGAAACTTTTACTAGAAAAAAGGCTATAAAAAAACTGACAATGTTGCGGAACATTGCCAGTTAAAATGATTTTGAACGAAACTTTCACATTAACGAACAAAAACTTCTAAAGGTATGAATAAAAAGCGATTTGTTGCTTTAATAATAACAGCAATGCGGATATCTGTAAGCCAAATATTTCTTGTCATCTTGTTCAGCTGTAGCACCTTTGCGAAAAACGCGGAGGCTCAGGGTGTACTTAACAAAGAAATTTCTATAAACATTACCGAAGGTAAAATCAAACAGATCTTAAAGGAAATACAAAGCCTGACTCAAGTGAAGTTTATTTACAGCCCTTCGGCGATCAAATCTGAGCGGATCACCTCTTTAAATGTGGTCAACAAGCGGCTGGGAGATATTCTGGCTGAGGCACTGGGGCCACTGAATATTACCTACAAGGTAGTAGATCAACATATTTTATTGTATGATAAAGGTAGTCTTGCTGCGGTTGAAGCCGGGATAGAAAAACCGGCAGTCACCATCAAAGGACAGGTGACCTCTGTGAAAGGAGAGACCCTACCCGGAGTTAGTGTTAAAATAAAAGGGACCGGGATTGGAGCGATGACCGATACAAACGGTAATTATGCCATTAGTGCAAGTTCTGCAGACGTGACCCTGGTTTTCACTTACATCGGTTTTATGACCAAAGAAGTGCCTGCTGCAGGTAAAACACTAGTTAACGTACAGCTAACTGAAGAACCTACTTCCCTGGGGGAAGTGGTGGTGGTAGGATATTCTACACAAAAGAAGAAAGACCTGACTGGTGCGGTTTCGGTTGTCAACGTGTCTGAAATGCTCAAACAACCAGCAGCCTCAGTGAATAATTTGTTACAAGGACAGGCTTCAGGGGTGACTGTTTTAGGCTCCGGACAACCGGGAGAAGAGCCTCAGGTAAAGATCAGGGGAATCAATACTTTCGGAAACAACAGCCCTTTATATGTGGTGGATGGCGTGCCAACAGAGAGTGTTTCTGATATTAATCCCAATGATATTGAATCTGTACAGGTCTTAAAAGATGCTGGTGCAGCTTCTATTTATGGTTCCCGGGCCGCAAATGGGGTGATTGTGATCACCACTAAAAAAGGTAAGGGGAAAGTGCAGGTGGCTTATGATGCCTATTATGGAACACAACGTCCGAAAACAGGAAATGTATGGAGCATTCTGAATCCGAATGAAATGGCCACATTGAAACGTCAGATGCTGATCAATTCCGGAGAAACAAACCTGAATGATGATTTGTATGGAAATGGCCCTACCTATGTAGTTCCGGATTATATCCTGCCAAAGGGTGCTATGGAGGGAGATCCTTCCGTAAATCCGGCGCTATATAATGTAAAACCATTTTTTACTTCGGATGCAGAATACAAGGAGTTTTATCGCATTACCAGGGCCAATAAAACCGGAACAAACTGGTATGAAGAGATCTTCAGTCCGGCACCGATTACCAGCCATAATGTTTCTGTTAGTGGTGGTTCAGACCTTGGGAATTACCTGGTTTCTGCCAATTATTTTAACCAGCAGGGAACCCTGATGAACACATATCTGGAGCGATATACCCTGCGTTCAAATACACAGTTTAATATCGGGAAAAAGGTGAGAGTAGGTGAAAACCTTTCTTATTCTATCAGTAATAACCCTAAAATTGGAGGTTTAACCGGCGATAATGCCATTGGTCATGCTTTTAGAGAACAGCCAATCATTCCGGTACATGACATCATGGGGAATTTTGCCGGCTCTTATGGTGGCGAACTCGGAGATGCTTATAATCCGGTAGCAATGCTCAGCAGAACAAAGAACAATAAGGCCACTGATAACCGGTTATTTGGTAATGTATTTATTGAAGCCGATCTCCCTGCTTCACTTACTTTGAGAAGTTCTTTCGGTGGTTCTAATTCATCTGGAAATAGTCGCGCATTTGTCTATCCCCAATATGAAAATGCGGAAAATAACACCAGTAATTCTTATTCAGAATCATCTTATGCGTCTTTTGATTATACCTGGACCAATACCCTTGCTTTTAACAAGCAAATAGGTGTGCACAGCCTGAAAGCTTTGGTTGGTACAGAATATTTGCGCAACCGTTACAGTACAATGAGTGGCAGCAACAGAGGTTATTTTTCTTTTGATCCGAACTATACCAACCTGACTACAGGTAGCGGGCCAAAAGATGCCAATAGCGAGCGGGTTTCCAGTGCGATGTTCTCTTTAATCGGACGTGTAGATTATACTTTTAAAGACAAATATCTATTTGGTGGTACCCTGAGAAGAGACGGCTCTTCTAAGTTTTTGGAAAATGTCTATGGCTGGTTTCCGGCAGTAAGCGGGGGATGGCGGATTTCGCAGGAATCGTTTTTAAAGGATGTAACCTGGATTTCGGACCTTAAAATCAGAGGTGGATGGGGTGTGATGGGTAACCAGCTAAATGTGTCCGAAGGAAATTCATTTGATACTTATAGTAGCGATATCGCACCTTCTTATTATGCAATAGGCGGAGGGAATAATGTAGTTTCTGGTTTCTATAAAAACAGAACCGGTAATCCGGGTGCGAAATGGGAGAAAAACACCAATGCCAATATTGGTATTGATGCGACTTTATTTGAGGGTAAACTGGAGGTTTCTGCAGATTACTATAGAAAGAATATTACTGATTTATTGTTTAATCCGGAAATGATCGCCACAGAAGGAGCGTCCAGTACGCCGTTTTTGAACATTGGCAAAATGAAAAATGAAGGATTGGATCTGGCCATTACCGGACGTACCAATATTGGTAAAGATTTTAAACTGAGTGCAACGGCTACGATTACTACTTACAATAACCTGATTCAAAAGGTTTCCGGTGATGCCGACTATTATGATCTTGATGCCCGCCGTTTTGATGGTAGTAATATCGTTCGTAACCAGGTTGGTCATTCTGTAAGTGAGTTTTTTGGTTACAAAGTGGCCGGTTTCTGGCAGTCGCAGGAAGAAATTGATGCGGCAAACTTAAAAGTGCAGCAGCAAAGCTCAGACCCAAATGCAGTGTATCAGAATGCTGTTGCTCCCGGCCGTTTCAAGTATGAAGATGTGAATGGCGATGGCCTGATTAATGCAGACGACCGTACTTTTCTCGGTAATGCCAACCCGGATTTTAGCTATGGTTTGAACCTCGCGATGAATTATAAAGACTTCGACATGAGCATGTTCTTTTATGGGGTTCAGGGAAACTCGATCTGGAACCAGGTGAAATGGTGGACAGATTTCTCCTCTTCTTTTGGAGGCGCAAAAAGTCATACTGCACTCTACAATTCATGGACACCTGACAATAGAAATGCGAAGGCGCCAATTCAGGAAAAAGAGCAGTCCTTTAGTTCTAATGGGGTACCCAACTCTTATTTTGTAGAAAATGGCTCTTACCTGCGACTTAAAAACATCCAGATTGGTTATACCCTGCCGGAAAAGACTTTGCAGAAATTTGGGGTAGGCAGATTAAGGGTTTACCTTTCTGCTGCAAACCTATTCACCATCACTAAATATTCTGGTATTGATCCTGAAATTGGAACTTCCAGCGAAACGGACAATCAAACCGCTTTTGGAGTGGATGACGGTGCTTACCCAAGTCAGCGGACCTTCCTGCTGGGTTTAAATTTGAAATTTTAATCATTAACAGTTTAGACAGATGAAACTAATGAAAAAATCAACATATCTATTGTTAACTGTACTATTCTTTACAGGACAATCATTTTTTTCTTGCAAGAAAGCTTTAGAACAACCGCCCCTAGGATCATTGACCAAAGAAATTATTACGAACAAAAATGGGGTGAATAATTTATTGATAGGTGCCTATGCGGCCCTTGATGGCATGGCTGGTGGAAATTCCGCGCTTGGTGGTGGGGATGCTTATGCAGGTTCTCCAAGTAACTGGATATTCGGCGCCATTGCCGGCGGCGATGCTTCCAAAGGAAGTGATGGAAGTGACCAGCCGGGAATAGATCCTATTGCCAGGTTTTATGCCGATGCCACAAATTCTTTTTTTAATGGTAAATGGAAAGCATTATATGAAGGGGTAAAAAGAACAAATGATGTGTTATCTATCTTATCGCAGGCTACGGATCTAACCGCTGATGAACGTATTCAGATACAGGCACAGGATAAGTTTTTACGTGCACATTATTATTTTGAGTTGAAGAAAATGTGGAATATGGTACCCTGGATTGATGAAACGACGACGATTTTTAACCAGCCTAACAATACGGACATCTGGCCAAAAATCACGGAAGACCTTAAATTTGCCTATGATAATTTGCCGGCAACACAGTCGGAAATTGGCAGGGTCAATAAATGGGCAGCAGGGGCATACCTTGCCAAAGCCTATTTATATCAGCATAAATTTACAGAAGCCAGAGAGCTGTTCGATGTCGTGATCTCTTCCGGAGTAACCAGTAGTGGTAAAAAATACAAACTGAATGAAGAATTCGCAGATAACTTTAAACCTAGTAAGGAAGACAATTCCGAAGTGGTTTTTGCGATTCAAATGTCAGCCAATGTAGATGCCAATGGTCCTTCTCTGGGGAATAATGGCGATATGCTGAATTTCCCTTACGGGGAAAGTCCTTTTGGTTGCTGTGGGTTTTTTCAGCCCTCTATCGATCTGGTTAATCATTTTAGAACGGATGCGCTGACCGGGCTTCCGTACCTGACCACTTATAACGATCATGCTGTGGAAAATGATATGGGAATTAAAGGTGCAGAACCTTTTCAGCCAGATCAGGGGACATTAGATCCGCGATTGGACTGGACGGCAGGAAGACGTGGGGTTCCTTATTTAGACTGGGGAAATTATCCTGGAGAACCATGGATCAGAGACCAGCGTTACGGAGGTCCTTATGGCCCAAAAAAGAACATTTACTGGCAGGCAACAAGGGCAACAGATGAGGATAAAACCACCTGGGCACCGGGTTCTGCAATCAATTACCTGGTGATTCGTTTTGCCGATGTGTTGTTGATGGGAGCGGAAGCCGAAGCCCAGGCAGGAAGTTTGTCTAAAGCTCAGGAATATGTAGATATTGTGAGGGCGCGTGCCGCAAATCCTATTGGTTGGGTGTATAAATACCAGGATGAAGGAAATCCTTTAGGAGGATTTTCAACCACACCAGCTGCTAATTATAAAATAAATGAATATCCAGCCGGTGATTTTTCTGGCAAAGGAAAAGCCTATGCTTTATCAGCTATTTATTTTGAGCGTAAAATTGAGCTGGCCATGGAAGGTCATCGTTTCTTTGACCTGGTACGTTGGGGAATAGCAGACACAGAACTGAATGCCTATTTTAACTACCAGGGGAAAATAACTTCTGATGTTAGAAATGGAAAATACATAAAAGGGAGAAATGATATTTACCCGATTCCACAGCGACAAATTGATTTGAGCCGCGCCAATGGTGCAGCTGTTTTAAAACAGAATACAGGATATTAAAACCGGTTATTCCGGGGTATATTTAATGAAGGAGTGGCGTTGCCACTCTTTCATTCCTGTTAAACTTAACTATAACTTCTTAATTTGATGAACCAACCACAACGTTTTTTATCACTGGATGTATTTCGGGGGATGACGGTCTGCTTTATGATCATTGTGAATACGCCCGGAAGCGGAGCCCAGCCTTTTTCTATGCTTGAACATGCCGCATGGCATGGATTTACCCCCACAGATCTTGTCTTTCCTTCTTTTCTTTTTGCAGTAGGTAATGCCATGAGCTTTTCTATGAAAAAGTTTGCGGTAATGAATGACAGCGCCGTGCTTACTAAAATATTTAAACGAACACTGCTCATCTTTCTGATCGGTTACCTGATGTATTGGTTCCCGTTTTTTCATTACAATGAGGCCGGAGGAATCAGCTTTTCTCCCATTGGTAATACCAGGATTATGGGGGTCTTACAGCGGATTGGCTTATGCTATGGCATTGTTTCTTTAATGATTCATTATTTGTCGGCCAGGTGGGTGGTTGTCCTGAGTGTGTTGTTTTTAATCGGCTACTGGCTGGTGTTGCTGGTTTTTGGAGATTCAGGCGATCCTTTAAGTATGACCGGAAACGCAGGGCAGCATCTTGACCAGTTTTTATTAGGTAATGCACACTTATACCATGGTGAAGGTATTCCTTTTGATCCCGAAGGTATTTTGAGTACCATTCCATCTTGTGTCAATGTGATTATAGGCTATTTTGCAGGTAAGTTTATTCAGGAAAAAGGCAAGGGCTTTGAAAGTATTGCCAAATTGTTATTAGCAGGGGTAGTACTGGTATTCCTTGCCTGGTGCTGGAATTTTTCCTTCCCGGTTAACAAAAAACTATGGAGCAGTTCTTTCGTATTGATTACCTGTGGCCTGGATCTGATGATCATCGCAGCATTAATTTACCTCATTGAAGTAAAGTCTTTTGTGAAATGGACCGGCTTTTTTACTGTGTTCGGTAAGAATCCGCTGTTTATTTATATTGTAGCTGACTTACTGTTGATTATCGTAAATACGATATTTCCGAATTCTGATTTTAATGGTTGGATCAATACCGTGTTTTTTCAGTCAATTGCTCCCGGCCCCTTAGGCTCCTTGTTGTTTGCCATCTGCTTTATGCTGGTGTGTTGGCTGATTGGATATATTCTGGACAAGAAGAAAATATACATCAGGGTTTAAGCTGTGGTTTTTAAAATAAATGAAATGATTCCTCACTAATAAATGGAGCTATTTCTCCTGCAAATAGCTCATAAATTCAAAGACATATGCATATGAAACTTTATATCCTTGCTTCTTTTTTAATATTCAGCAGCTGTAGTATTGCTGTTGCTCAGGAATCAGCCCCCTTCTCTGCTGCTGATCTGGGCCTGAACTGGGAGCAGACGAATCTTAAAGATGCGCTGGTACTGACCATAAAAAATAATGGTAAAACTCCTTTACCAGCTACCGGCTGGAAAATTTACTTCAATTCCAGGGAGTTGAAAGTCCTGGGAGCAGATACGCTTGTGGCTGATGTGAAGCTGGTAAACGGGGCCTTATTCCGTTTGTCACCAAAGCAGTCATTTAAGTCTATTGCTCCCGGAGCAGCAATTAAACTCCATTTGACAACGGAAGCGATGCCTAACATCACAGAAAGACCTCAGGGTTTTTACCTGGTTTGGGATCAGAAACCTGATCAGGGTACCACCATTAAAAACGTGGTATTTCAGCCTTTCGCTGCGCATTTGACACTAGAACAGGAAGTTGCCGCGAAAGCTTACGAGGAGAATAAAAAGATTAAAGACATTCCTGAAAATAAACTCCCATTGGTTTTTCCTACACCGGTACAGTATGTTAAAGGGGATGGTGTTTTTAACTTAACCGCAGATGTGCGTGTTGTGGCCATACCTGCTTTTGCAAATGAAGCTGCATTACTGTCCGCGGAAATTGCCGGCATGTTGGGCGAAAAAACAGGTGCTAAGACAAAGCCAGGTGCTGGAGAAATCGTTTTCCTGTTGGATGGTAAACTGGGCAGGGAAGCTTATAACCTAAGCATTAGCCCAAAGAAAGTAACTATTGCTGCCTCAACTCCGGCAGGGGCTTTTTATGCGATACAATCTTTGAAAAGTATGTTTCCTGCAAATGCCGGGGCAAAGGTGAAAAAGGAGATCAATTTGCCCGCAGCTGAGATTCATGATAGTCCGAGGTTTGATTTTAGAGGGTTTATGATGGATGTAGGCCGGAATTTTCAACCTAAATCCGAGGTATTAAAGGTGCTGGATTTAATGGGTTTGTATAAGCTGAATGTCTTTCATTTTCACCTGACAGAAGATGAAGGCTGGCGTTTAGAAATCCCCGGATTGCCGGAGCTGACTGCTGTAGGTGGACAGCGCGGTCATTCGGTAGGGGAAGCTTCACAAATTTTACCCGCTTATGGCTCCGGACCTACGCCTGGCCTAAACTCAGGAACAGGCTTTTATACGAAAGCAGATTACATTGAAATTCTTAAATATGCTACAGCTAGACATATCCGCGTGATTCCTGAAATTGAAACGCCTGGTCATGCCAGAGCCGCCATTAAAGCAATGGATGCCCGATATCAGCGCCTGATAAAAGCAGGAGATAAGGAGGCCGCTGAATATTATTTGCTTAGGGATTTAAAAGATGAGAGTAAATACCGTTCCGTGCAGGGCTTTGATGACAACGTGATCAATGTAGCCTTACCTTCCAGCTATAACTTCCTGGAAAAAGTAACCAATGAGTTGATCGCTATGCATCAGGAGGCAAATGCACCATTAACCACCATCCATTTTGGTGGAGATGAGGTTCCTGCAGGGGTATGGGAGAAATCACCGGCTGCGGCTCAACTGGCGATCACCCACCCGGCAGTTAAAGGAACCGATGAATTGTGGTTTTACTTCTTTAGTAAGCTGAATAAAATGTTGCAATCCAAATCACTGTATTTATCCGGATGGGAAGAAATCGGACTCCGTAAACAAGCGCTAAACGGGGAAATGAAAATGCTGCCTGAACCTCGCTTTTTCAAGGAGAACTTTCATGTTGATGTCTGGAATAACCTCCATGGCAATGAGGATCTCGCTTATAAAATGGCAAATGCGGGTTACAAAGTGGTCTTAACCCCGGTTACCAATTTTTATATAGACCTGACCGTGAATAAAAGCTTTGAGGAAACCGGACAAAATTGGGGTGGTTATGTAGATGTGGACAAGCTTTTCTATTTCATTCCTTACAACTATTATCAGAATGTAAAAGAAGATGAAGAAGGGAATCCTGCGGATCCGGAGCGTTACAAAAACAAAGCGCGCTTAACAGCGACGGGCAAATCAAATATCGTTGGCTTGCAGGCGCCATTATGGAGTGAAAATATCAAAACTCCGCTGCAATTTGAATATATGTTATTGCCTAAATTGTTGGGATTAGCAGAACGTGCCTGGGCAAAAGATCCGGATTGGTCCAGGGAACAAAATCCGGAAAAAGGGAAACTGTTATATGATCAGGCCTGGTCGGAGTTTGTAAATGTTTTGGGTAAAAAAGAATTGCCGAGATTAAGTTATTATGCAGGTGGTTTTAACTACCGTATTCCAACTCCGGGATTAGCCGTTAAGGATGGCCAAATCGCCGCAAACCTGCAATTACCGGGCTTCATCATCCGTTATACGACTGATGGCAGTGAGCCTGAGGCCAGCAGCAAAATCTATGCTGTTGCGATACCTTTCAAGGCTGGGGCAAAGTTTCGGGTATTTGATACGACAAATAGAGGAGGACGAAGTATCCAGGTCAATTGACAGGATCTTAGGGAAATAGCGCATGAACATAAATGGCTATAAACAAAAAAACAGGGATGAATCGGAGAGATCTATCCCTGTTTTTAATAATGGCTGACCCACCACAGATCAACCTAAACCAAACAAACTGATCATATAACGGATATTGGTATTAAAAAGTTTTAGGCTTGAAAAATAAAAACAATTTAATGACAATATGGTCTTATTCTTTATCGTGATATAAGAATTCCATCCCTTCAGGAGTGATAGAGGCAGCGTGCTGAACGCGGTCCCGGTTGATGTGGATGTATCCTAATCTTTCTAATTCTTCATACTCTTCTTCCATTCCTCCTAAAATCGAAGAACTGACTTGCTGATCAATGATGCCCAGTAATGATTTCATAGCTTCTTTTTCCATGGTGTTTTTGATTATAGTATCGAAATTCCTTTTTAACTAATATAGTAAAAAAATGCATTTCATGAAAGCCAGGGAAAGCTATATGTCTTTTATTGCATTAGGGGTGTTTCTGCCGTTTAACCCAAACTTTTCTCTGCGATTAGCAGTTGTTTTAACATAGCTTCAACAGATAAGCTGTCCTGGAATTTTAATTCAGGAATCAGCGCACGATAGTAAGCGATACCATCCAGCAACTGCATTTTAAACTTGTTGAAATACTTATCTTTTTTAGCCGTTATTTCTTCCAGCTGACTGGATATGTCTTTTTTCAGATAGTCGACATATAAATTGAGTTCGTTGACGAATAAGTTCGGACGGACAACATCTGCAAGCAGATTTTCACGACCGTAAATGTGGTTGATCATCTCTTTAAGAGAGTATTTACCCTGAAAGAAGGCAAGGTTTGGCCCCGGACAAATGCTGACGGCCTTATTTTCCTTTGGTTTCAAAATGCCAACTTTCAAATAGGTAGAGGCACAAAGCCCTTCACATAGACATACTTTTTCCGTAATGGCTTCAAACTGGCGTTGGTAATTAACTTCCGTAAGCTCCTGTTCTTTGAGTTGTTTTATTTTCAGGTTCTGATATTCTCTGGATGCCGTGCAAATAGGTTCTGCAGTAAATTCGGTATTGGTACATAAGAATTTCTTGGTGCAGGGACTGCCTGGACGTCCTTTTTCTATGCGTTGGAGACGTTGTTCTTCCGCTGTGCTTTTTTTGAAATTATTGAAAAGGACCCCTAATGGCGAGGAATTGCTCAGATAATAGTCATCCGCAACCGCTGTTGCCAAATGATTCAGGGTTTCTTCGTCTACATTTGTCGCTTCCGGCACCAATAGAAATGGACTGCCCCATCCGGCAGCATCCAGCTCGTAATAGTTGAGTAGAAACTGATGTTCTTCAGCGGTTCCAATTCCACCTTGTGCAGTAATGCGTTGCTCAGGTAGGGCTATTTCTTCAATTTCTTTGCTTTTCAGGGCATTATTATACATCTGGTGAAGCTCTTCTGCCAGTTCCCTGCGTTTCTGCTTAAATTCTTCCAGAATCGGGCCCAGTAAGAATCCTTCTGTAGCAAAGGCATGCCCGCCGCAATTTAGTCCGGATTCTACACGGAATTCAGATACCCATAATCCTTTTTTTGCCAGCATCTTCGCCTGAATTAATGCGGAACGGAAATCACTTACTTTAAGAATGATTTTCTTGGAAAACGCTCCGGTATGATTCGGGTAAAAGGCAAGGCATTTCTCCATGTAAGCATATAAGCGGGGGTTTAATCCTGCAGAGATGATCACCGAAGAATTCAAGGTGCTGTTGCTGAAACCGCGCATTGCGGCCAGTGCATCCGTAAAATCATCCCCTTTACTTTCCTGATTTGCGTTGTAATTTACCTTGTCCACTTTAGACATAATATTCACATCTATCGCCCCGGGTACCATAGCCTGAAGCAATTCAGACTGTTCCGCTGTTTTCTGCGGGCCCTCCGGCAAGCTTTTCATTTCCTGATATTTGTGTTTCCATAGTGAATGTTCAGGCAACAGTTCGAAGTAATGACTGAGGTCTGTTCCTGCTTCGAAAGACTGCGTTTTTAAGGCCTCAAACTGATCTTTTACCTGCAGATCCAGTAAGTTGAGATAAGCGGTAATTCTTCTGGCCCTGCTGTCTTCTGCTGTTTTTTCGATCAGTGTAAATGTTCCTGCGGTTTGTTCCTCATGGTATTTTCTCATGCGCTCCGTCAGTTCATCATCTACGATGGAAACAACAGAGGAGATGCCATATCTGGCTACTTTTAAAGGTGTATCAATAGAATAGCCTAAGCCTAAGACGGGGATGTGAAAAGTATGGTTCATTGGATCAGATAAATAGTACTTGAATCGCAAATGAACAGACTATTTAATTTTAAAAACATGATATTAGTCACACTTTTGTATGATTGAGGTTATTAGCCCTGTGCAATCGTTATTATTATATTTGTAAAAAGTACAACATGGAAGAGGCAAGGTTATTAAAGGCCATTATTGAGACTGCTATTGATGGAATTATTACCATTGACGACAGGGGTAAAATTGAAAGCCTTAATCCGGCCGCATTAAAGTTATTCGGATACTCTTTCGATGAAGTAGAAGGGAAGAATATTTCCTTTTTGATGCCGGAACCGGATAGAAGCGGACATGATGGTTACATTCACCGTTATCAATCGACCGGAGAAAAGAGAATCATTGGAAAAGGCAGAGAGGTTAAAGGTCTGAGAAAAGACCGGAGTACTTTTCCTTTTCGCCTGGCCGTTAGTGAAGTGCAGTATGAAAACCGTATCATTTACACCGGATTTATCCATGACCTTTCCAAAGAAAAAGAAGCAGAAGAACGCCTGAAAGAATACGCTGCCGAATTAGAAGAACTGGTAGAAGAACGTACGAAATCTCTCAAAAAAACAGTAACAGCTTTAAGTGAAGCAAAAGAAGAGGTCAGCCTTTCTCTTGAAAAAGAAAAGGAACTCAATCAATTGAAAAGTAGGTTTGTATCCATGGCCTCCCATGAATTCAGAACACCATTAAGTTCCGTACAGCTTTCAGCCTCGCTGATTGATAAGTACGCAGAGCCATATGATAATAAAAACATCAGTAAGCATGTCAGTAAGATCAAAAATGCGGTGAGCAATCTGACCACAATATTGAATGATTTCCTTTCTCTGGAACGTCTGGAAGCTGGAAAAGTGGAGCCTACCTTTACTCCTTTTGATCTGGTTACACTAGCAGAAGAGATCACGGAAGAAATGCAAATGATGGCGAAGCAAGACCAAAACATCATTTATCAACATACCGGACTGGAAAGCACGGTGCTGCTGGATCCCAATCTGTTAAAGAATTGTATGATCAATCTGATCTCCAATGCAATTAAATATTCAGGTGAAAACACTTTTATCGAATTTAATACCGAGATTACGGGAACACAGTGTGTAGTGACGATAAAAGACAATGGAATCGGAATTCCTGAATCAGACCATAAACACTTGTTTCAACCATTTTTCCGTGCCCATAATACAGGAAATATCCCGGGAACAGGATTAGGACTGAATATTGTACACCGTTATGCATCGCTGATGAAAGGCGAACTGTATTTCGAAAGTACCATCCATACCGGGACTAAATTTGTTTTGTCCTTTAATAAATAAAAACACGAATGAAGAAGACACTGATACTCATTATAGAAGATAACGATGACATCCGGGAAAGTACTGCGGAGATATTGCAGCTGGCAAATTACGACGTGTTGCAAGCCGTTAACGGGCGGACAGGAGTCGATCTCGCCATGAGTCATCTACCCGATGTGATCTTATGTGACATCATGATGCCGGAGCTGGATGGCTACGGGGTCCTTTATTTACTCCATAAAAATGAACAAACGGCAACCATTCCTTTTATCTTTCTGACGGCAAAAGCCGAGCGGGTGGATATGCGGAAAGGAATGGAAATGGGTGCTGATGATTACCTGACCAAGCCCTTTGACGATGTAGAATTGTTAAATGCCATAGAAAGCAGGCTCAGCAAAAGAGATAAACAACAGATTTTTTATAGCCAGTCGCTCGAAAAACTGAGTGTCTTATTCAGTAATACTTCCGGTTTACAGGAACTGGAAAAAATAATCGCTGCAAGGAAAGTTCGTGGCGTTAAAAAGAGACAGGTGGTATATTATGAAGGGGATAACGTTTCCGGCGTTTACCTCGTGATGAATGGAAAGGTGAAAACCTTTAAGTTAAGCGAGGATGGACGGGAGCTGCTCACCGGAATGTATGGCACTGAGGATTACTTTGGGATTACTTCTTTACTGCTCAATGCACCCTACAAAGAAACCGCTGAAGCGCTGGAGGATAGTACGGTATGTATGCTGCCAAAAGATTTAATGGATGATTTACTTAGCCGTTTTCCTGATGTAGCCCGACAGTTTATTCAATTGATTTCTACTAACCTACAGGATAAAGAGGAGCAGTTGTTGCAACTGGCTTACCATTCTGTGAGAAAACGAATGGCCGAAGTATTGGCCAGATTATGCAAGCAGGAAGAACAAGGGCTCGAACTGGTCCTGAGAGTTTCCAGAGATAACCTGGCAGCGATGGCTGGTATGGCCACTGAAACGGTAAGCCGGATCCTCAGTGATTTTAAAGATGAAGGCATCATAGAAAGAAAAGGCAGTCAGATCATTGTTCTTGATCAATTGAAACTGCAACACATGAAAAACTGACGAGAATCACTTTTTCAACTGATCTAACTCATTCCCCCTGCTATTGCTTCCTGCTAACTTTGATTATTAATAAATCGAACCAGCATGAGAGTTGTCGCATATAGCATAAAGTCATTTGAAAAAGAACCACTGGCCATCGCCAATAATAAAAAACACGATATTACACTGATATCCAATTCTTTGGGTTCGGAAACAGCTTCTTATGCCGCAGGTAAAGAAGCGGTAATCGTATTCAGTGAAGATGATGTTTCTGCTCAGGTAATCAACCGGTTAGCCGATCTTGGGGTGAAATTTATCGCGACACGCTCCACCGCAACCCATCATATCGATCAGGAAGCTGCCAATTTAAGAAATATAAAGATTGCCAATGTTCCTTTAGAAGCGCTGATAGCACTTTCGGAAAAGGAATTACCCATGGCATTAGCTGTAGAAACCATTATCAACCTCGATAAATGGCAGCAAAAGAAGTGCCTGGGAAATGCCTGTGTATGCTCCAGATCCTGTGATCAGGTGCATCCTTTATTAAACCCGGATAGCAAACCTCATCATCATTAGTATGAATCATCTGATCTCAAAATATCATGTTGCTGCCCCACGTTACACCAGTTATCCTACTGTCCCTTATTGGAATGCTGCAGATTTCAGCGTAAATGACTGGGAAAAAGCCGTTACCCAATCCTTTAGAGAAAGTAATGACAAGGAGGGGATCAGTATTTATATTCACCTTCCTTTTTGTGAAAGTTTATGTACCTATTGTGGATGTAACACCAGAATCACCAAAAACCATAAAGTAGAATCGCCTTATATTGAAGCATTATTGAAGGAATGGCAGTTGTACCTGAATCTTTTTGTAACCAGGCCCTTAATTAAGGAATTACATTTAGGTGGTGGCACGCCCACATTCTTTAGTGCGGCGAATTTAAAGCTGCTGATGGATGGTATTCTGCAATATGCAGACTTACATGAGGAGGCTGAATTTAGCTTTGAAGCACATCCCGGGAATACGACTGATGCACATTTGGTCATCTTAAACCGCTTAGGATTCCGAAGATTAAGCTTAGGTATCCAGGATTTTGATCCACAGGTGCAGCTGGTCATCAACAGGATGCAAACCTATGAAGAAGTAGAACAGGTGACCTTGAAAGCAAGAGCTTTAGGATATACCTCCATCAATTACGACCTGATTTATGGTCTTCCACACCAACGGATTGAGGGACTTTCTGATACACTGGAGTCGGTATTGAAACTAAAACCAGACCGCATTGCTTTTTACAGCTATGCACACGTTCCATGGGTTAAACCGGGGCAAAGAAGGTATACCGAACTGGATCTTCCTTCCCACAAGTTAAAACAGGATTTGTATGAGCTGGGTTGTAAAACATTGAAAAATGGAGGCTACCTGGATGTTGGAATGGATCATTTTACACTTGTAACAGATAGTTTATATGAAGCCGAAATCAAAGGAAAACTACACCGGAATTTCATGGGATATACCCATCAATATAGTAAGTTAATGATTGGATTGGGGGTGTCTTCTATCAGTGATACCTGGACTGCTTTCGCTCAGAATGTGAAAACCGTTGAAGAATACCTGAAGATGGTGGATGAAGGGCAACTTCCGGTAGTAAAAGGACACTTGTTAAACGCCGAAGATATGGTTACACGCAAGCATATTCTGAACATCATGTGTAAAGGATATACCAACTGGACGGAAGCGGAAGCAGCTTCTCCGGAGTTTTCAGAAGGATTACACCGGATGCGCTGGCTGGCCATGGATGGCCTGGTATTCCTTTCTGAGGATAACCTGAGGGTTACTCCATTAGGGAAAAGGTTTTTAAGAAACATCTGTATGGCCCTGGATTACAGGTATTGGGCAGATCAGCCAAAAACAGAATTGTTCAGCCTTACCGGATAAAGATTTTAGTTTTACGTCTCAAATGTCAGAATTGGCGCCCGTGATAAACGGTCGCCATTTTCTTTTATAAGCCCCCGGGAGAACCCGCCTGTTTGATTTTGTATTGCATCAATTGTCCGATAGAAGAGGCTCTGGAGATCGCCTGATCTGCTACAGGCCCTTCAAAGTTAGTCTTAATAGTCTCTTCCCAGATTTTCATCCAGCGCTCAAAGTGTTCGCCATGTAAGGGTACTTCTTTGTTTAAGGCAATGTGCTTGAGCATCGGATTTCCCTTATAAGTGACCACATCCAATAAGATGGTTTCCCAGAAAGTCACCATCACCGGAATGTGCGCTTCCAAAGAGAAGTTTGCCGCTTTAAATACCGGTCCAATCACCTCATCTGTTAAGGCTTTATTGTAAAATCCGATCACCAGAAAACGAATGTCTTCCTGATCTTTAATATCTCTTTTTATAGGAGTAGTTGTCATTATGGTACTAATTTACGATGATTTCAGGTAATTACCTGCATTCTGCAACGCCCTGCGCTGTACTAGCCGGACTTAAATAGGGGATGTTTAACTCCATTCCTCTCAGGATAAACCAGATCCCCAGAAAGAGCATGAAGTAAGGAATCACGCGGTTGATCTTTTTACGGACTAAAGCACCGGTAAAACCGATACTGAGGGTAGCAATGAACATCAGAGGCAAGGTGCCCAGGCCGAACCAGATCATATAAATGGCAGAGCCACTTACACTACCCGTGTTTAAGGCGCCTGCCATGGCCAGATAAACGAAGCCACAGGGAAGAAAGCCATTGATCACACCAATGATCAAATGATTGGCTTTATGTTTTAAGGCGTAGCCAAATAGCTTATGGAAGGGTTTAAGGAATGCCGAAGGGGTGTTTTTGAGCATCTGAATTTTGAACAACCTGGAACAGGCCGCCATGACAATGAGGATTCCGCTAAATATGCTTAAGCCCTGTTGCAAACCTGCCATCCACAATTGTTGTCCGATTAAACCAATAATCAGGCCTAGAAAGCAATAAGAAAGAATCCTTCCCAATTGGTAAAGTAATTTATCCAATACCAGAAAAGCCCATCCCTGTTTTAAGGATGGGACGGCAAAGGCAAGGGGACCGCACATGCCAATGCAATGTACGCTCCCTAACAATCCAATCATGAAGGCGAGTTTTTCATTACTCATTCTACCATGACCTCCTGCTCATCCAAATAGGATTTACCTGCACTATTCCAGTTGATGATGAGTTTCCAGCGGCCTTTTGCAATGCCTGTTAAAGGAATTGCTACGCGATGCTGCTCATCAGTCTTGATTTGAATCACTTTATCCATCCGTTTATCCGATGTGCGGACCATATTTATTTTGCCTTCCGCAGCAGTTTTAAAAGTCAGGATAATCCCTTCGCTGCCGACCTGGATTTGAGGTCTGGCATGGTCGGTTTTGACCTGTTCTTTAAGCTGGTACTCTTTGTCGTAATTCAGTCCTTTCTCGTAATAATCGTTGTCTACCAGCGCGTCGGGGCTGCTGTTACACATCTTTATCGCAAGGATGATGATAAAGCTCATAAAGCAAGCCATACCTATCATCAGTTTTGTTCCCCAGTTCCATTTCATATCTTTAATCATTAAGCGGTGCGATGAAGGTAGTTTCAAATGTGTCCACTACTTTTCCATCCGACACCAGTTTAAAACCAATATCTGATTTGTATTTCTTTAATTTTCCTTGCGGCATAATCACAAAAAAAGTAAGTTTTGCTACGCCACCATAAGCGATGGTATCTTGTTTTTGAATATACTGAATTTTCACTTCAGGATCATCCGGTACGATTTCAAATTTCAGGCTTTTGCTGGTTTTATTGATCAGCTCTGCATTAAATAAGTTGCTTATTGCCTTTTCTTTATCTCTCATTTGATACAGTGTTCCGCTGGCACGTAGGATGGTAGTTTTAACGTCAGTTCTGGTGATCAGCAGGTAGGAAAGTACCGCAATCAGCGCAAATAAAACAGCGGAATAAGCATAGACCCTTTTGTTCAGTTTAAAAGGCTGTTTCGATTTAATCTCATCCTCAGATTTGAAGCCAATTAAACGCGTAGGACGCTGAATTTTCTCCATCACCATATCACAGGCATCAATACAGGCGGTACAGTTTACGCATTCCATTTGTGTGCCATTCCTGATGTCAATTCCCGTCGGACAAACCTGTACGCAAAGCTTACAATCGATACAGTCGCCACCAGTATTCACTGCTCCTTTTACACGTTTTTCACGCGGTTCTCCGCGCTCATAATCGTAAGCTACAATGATGCTCTGGTTGTCTAACAATACCCCTTGTAAACGTCCGTATGGGCAAACCACCGTGCAAACCAATTCTCTCATCCTGGAAAACACCAGGTAGAAAACCAGGGTAAATACACAGATCGAAATGAAGCCGCTTAAATGTAGTGAAACAGGCTCCGTGATGATACTGATCAGGGTAGGAGCGCTAATTAAATAAGACAGGAAAATGTTCGCAATAAAGAAGGAAATCAACAGATAGATCAAATGTTTAAACCCTTTTTTAAAGAACTTTTCTTGGGTTAATGGCCCTTCATCTAACTTTTTACGCTTGTTGGAATCCCCTTCAATCCAGATTTCTATCTTACGGAAAACCATTTCCAGGAAAATGGTTTGGGGACAGGCCCATCCGCAGAAGACCCGTCCAAAAACCACTGTAAACAATACGATGAATACGATAAAGGTTAGTATTGCCAACACAAACAGGTAGAAATCCTGAGGCCAGAAAATCACCCCAAAGAACACAAACTTCCGCTCTAAAACATTAAGCAACACCAATTGTTCCCCATTTAGTTTAATAAAGGGGGCGGCAAATAGTAAGGTCAGAAAAAAATAACTGACCACCGAGCGGTACTGATATAATTTTCCTTTAATCACCTTCGGATAAAGCCATTTGCGGGCCTGTCCGTCGTCGGTTAAAGTGGAGATCTGATCTCTGAAATGATCCGGGCTTTGTGACATAGTTAATCTTTTTTGCCCTGAGGAGCTTTCGCACCGGCAGGATTACTTCCTTGTATAGAAAGGATAAAATTGGTAATGTCTGATATTTGCTGGGCGTTCATAGATTTCTCCCAGGCCACCATTCCTTTTTCAGGAACACCATATTTAATGGTCTTGAAGATGTCTTTTGGAGTTCCGCCATGCAACCAGTATTCATCTGTTAAATTGGGGCCAACGCCACCTTCGCCATGTTCTCCGTGACAAGGTGTACAAACTGTTTTGAATAAAGCAGCTCCTTTTTGAATCATTGCCGGATCGTCGCTCTTTTCCATGTTGTTCTCGTTGATCTTAGGACCGCCCGAACCAGGCTTCTGAAGGAAAGCGATGCGATCTGCTTCCGCCTGGCGGAGTTCTACTGCATACTCTTCTTCCTGTAATTTTCCCCAGCCAAAAACATGGTAGTTGAGCATATATCCGATGGCAAAAATGATCGTTCCGTAAAACAAGACCATAAACCAGGCAGGAGTAGGGTTATCCAGCTCCGCAATGCCATCAAATTTATGTTCCATCATGATGTCTTTCTCCTCGGAAATAGGTCTCAATCCCATTAATTTGGTCCAGAATGATGGTTTCTCCACTTTTTCCACTGCAAGTTGCTCTTGCTCCAGTCTGTATTTTTCCCTTTCTTCTTCAGACGCGAATCTGGTGGGATGAAGAGTTTCCCTGATGTAGATTTTGATGACCCTCAATACCAGTATGGAAACTACAAGTATAAGTACTGCAGTGAATAGTAGGGCCCAAATTAGTAAATCTGTCATTGTTCATCGTCTTTTAAAGGTAATTCACTCATATATTTTATTTCTTCTTTTTTCATGGTCAGGAGGAGCACGCCGACTAGGATAAAAAAGAGTAGGAATATGCCAAGGGAGGTGATTAAATACACCTGGCTTCCTTCTACCTGATCTAAAAATTGCTTAAACATAGTTTTGTTGTTTAGGTTTTATTGTGCTTTAATGTCTATTCCCAGGCGTTGCAGATAGGCAATCAGCGCAATGATTTCTTTATCATCTTTTACTTTGATATTGTTCTGTCTAAGGTCTGCGGCAATCGCTTTGGCCTGTTTGTCCAGGGCGCGGTTTGCTTTATGCTCATAACCTTCGGCATAAGGAACACCTAAAGTCCGCATCGCATTAATCTTGCTGATGGTGGTGGTGGTATCCAGCGTCTGCGTAATCAACCACTCATAAGGAGGCATGATACTACCCGGCGACATCGTTTGCGGATCCAGCATGTGATTATAATGCCATGCGTTACCATATTTACCGCCTTCACGTTGTAAATCAGGACCGGTACGTTTAGAACCCCATAAATGCGGATGGTCGTATACAAATTCCCCTGCTTTACTGTACTCGCCATATCTTTCCGTTTCTGAGCGGAATGGACGAATCATTTGAGAGTGACAATTCACACAACCTTCGCGGATGTATAAATCACGTCCCTGTAATTCCAGCGGACTATAAGGTTGTACGGTAGAGATGGTCGGAATGTTCGATTTGATCGTGAACGTCGGCATCATTTCAATCATACCACCAATCAGGATGACAATTAAGGAAAGTACCATGAAAACCATTGGTTTACGTTCCAGCACCCTGTGGAATTTTTTCTCAGATCCCTGAGGAACATAATCTGCGGGTATTGGCATCGCTTCTGCCGGCTCATCTGCTAAAAGTTTACCTAAACGCACAGTTTTGATTAAGTTGTAAGTCATCACAATTACACCGATCAGATATAATGCGCCACCAATAGCTCTAAGCACGTACATAGGAAGAATCTGGATCACCGTTTCAAGGAAGTTCGGGTAACGTAGCATTCCGTCTTCTGTAAACTCTTTCCACATCAATCCCTGGGTGAAACCCGCGAAATATAAAGGCACTGCATAGAAAAGGATACCTAATGTTCCAATCCAGAAGTGGAAAGAAACCAGTTTTTTAGAGTATAATTCCGTTCTGTAGATTCTTGGAATCAACCAGTATAAAATACCAAAGGTTAAGAAACCATTCCAGCCAAGCGCGCCAACGTGTACATGTGCAACTATCCAGTCGGTATAATGGGCAATGGCATTGATCTGTTTTAAAGCAAGCATTGGTCCTTCAAAGGTGGCCATACCGTAGGCGGTAATTCCGACCACCATAAATTTAAGTCTGGAATCTTCTCTTACTTTATCCCAGGCGCCACGAAGCGTCAGCAATCCGTTGATCATCCCGCCCCAACTTGGTGCAATCAGCATGATCGAGAAGGCCACACCAAGCGATTGTGCCCAACTCGGTAAAGAAGTATATAATAAATGGTGGGGTCCTGCCCAGATGTAAATGAAAATTAAGGACCAGAAATGGAGAATACTCAGTTTATAAGAATAAACCGGGCGATTTGCCATTTTAGGAAGGAAATAATACATCATCCCCAGGTAGGGCGTGGTTAAAAAGAAAGCCACCGCATTGTGTCCGTACCACCATTGTACCAGTGCATCTTGTACACCTGCATACAGGTAATAACTTTTAAATGCGGATATCGGAAGCTGGAAGGAGTTTACAATATGTAAAACCGCAACGGTAACGAAAGTAGCAATGTAAAACCAGATGGCCACATACATGTGTTTCTCTCTTCTTTTGATGATGGTACCAAACATATTGACACCAAACACAACCCAGATCACCGTAATGGCAATGTCTATCGGCCATTCTAACTCTGCATATTCATGGGAAGAGGTCAGGCCTAACGGAAGGGTGATGACCGCCGAAATGATGATCAGCTGCCAGCCCCAGAAATGTATTTTACTGAGGACATCGCTGAACATCCTCGCCTTGAGGAGTCGTTGGAGAGAGTAGTAAACACCCATAAAAATCGCGTTCCCTACAAAGGCAAAGATTACTGCATTGGTGTGTAGCGGCCTGATCCGGCCGAAAGTTGTGTACTGGGAGCCCATATTTAATGCAGGTTTGAAGAGCTGCATGGCAATGAGCAATCCGACCGTCATTCCGATGATGCCCCAGATAATAGTGGCTACTGCGAAGTTCCTGACGATCTTGTTGTCGTAGTAAAATTTTTCAGTCATGTTAAAAATTGGATTGCTTGTTTATGGATGTAAAATTAGGTCGGTGTGCTTAGGTACAGAATGACATCAATTGTGGCTATGTGTGATCTTCATCACTTTTTATCTCTTCCTTCTGATCAGGAAGCTCATCATCAAAGAGAATCCGGACGGCGGGAGTATAGGTGTCGTCATTTTGACCCGTCTTGCTGGCCCAGAAAAAAGCGGCAAGAAAAATCAAAGCCAATAGGATACTAAAGCCGATCAGGAGGTAGAGGATGTTCATAAGAGCTGGTTTTTTTTGGCATACAGTCGCACTGCAATGCTGGTGAACAGGATGATCGTGATGGTGCTAATCGGCATCAATACCGCTGCAATCAGCGGAGAAAGCATGCCTTGTACGGCAAAATACAAGCCGATTGCGTTGTAAGTCAGTGAGATCCCAAAGCTGATGTGAATCACTTTTACGGCATCTTTTGCCTGTTTGATAAACATAGGGATCTTTTGAAAACCAGCACCGTCCAGAATGGCATCGCAACCAGGGGAGAAGTTGTTGATGTTATCGGTTACCGCAATACCCAGGTCGCTTTGTTTTAAAGCTCCGGCATCATTCAGCCCGTCGCCAAACATGAGTACCTTTCTTCCGGAATACTGCAGGTTACGGATGTAATCCAGCTTGTTTTGCGGACTCTGGGCAAAATGCATTTGCTGTGCCCTTGGAAAGAAGGGGATCAACGTTTGTTTGTCCTGATCCTGGTCGCCGGATAACAGGTGTAAATCTGCATCTTTTCCCAGTTTGAAAATCAGGTCTTTAAATCCGGATCTCCATTGTTGTTTGGAGCAGAAAAACCCCAGGTACCTGTTGTTGATAATGATATGAACAGCGGCACCTTGTGCAGGAGTCTTCATTTTTAAGCCAAGGAAAGAAGCACTACCCAGTTTCAGTTCATTTCCATTGATGTTACCTGTAATTCCGCGGCCCACCTTTTCCATGTATTTTACAGCTGTATATCTGGAAGGTCTGTTCAGCCATTTCACCAGCTCCCTGCTTAAAGGGTGACCCGAGTTCCTGGCCAGGTCGTTTACCCATTGTTTTTCTTCGTCTGTAATCTCTCCTTCAAAGGTAAAACCTGTGTTTTCCGGATTGGTAATGGTCCCGGTTTTATCGAAAACAAAGGTGTTGATACGCGCCAGTTCTTCAACTACAGCAGTGTTTTTAAGGTAAAACTTGTTTTTATCGAAGATGCTGAGTACGGCTGAAAGGGTAAAAGGAGAGCTTAAAGCCAGGGCACAGGGGCAGGCGATAATCAGGACTGCAGTAAAAGAAGCCACTGCTTTTGTCGGGTCACCATGGAGCATCCACCAGGCTGCGGCGCCAATGGCGATACTCAGTAAAATGATGCTAAAATACTTGCTGGCCCTGTCAGCAAAGGTCCTGATCATGGTTTTGTCGCCAAAAAAGGCCTCGTTATTCCACAGTTGAGTGAGGTAACTTTGGGATACGGGCTTGACGACTTCCAGCTCAATTGCCCCTTTTAATTGTCTTCCGCCCGCATAAACGACTTCACCCAGTATTTTTTGCACCGGTATAGATTCTCCGGTTACAAAGCTATAGTCCATTTCTGCTTCTCCTTTTAATAAGATGGCATCTGCCGGAATGATTTCATTGCTGCGGATGAGGATTCTATTGCCTACTTTCAATTCGTTTAATGGGAGTGGTTTTTCTTTTTCTCCTTCGATCAGGGTGACTGCAACGGGGAAATAAGAACGGTAATCTCTTTCAAATGAAAGGTGATGGTAAGTATGTTGCTGCATCCATTTCCCGATCAACAGGAAGAACACGAGTCCGCAAAGCGTATCTACAAATCCAGCTCCGGTATTACCTATGATTTCCACTATTGAGCGGATAAACATCACGGCAATCCCTAAAGCCAATGGAAAATCAAGGTTTAAAATGCCGTTTTTAAGGTTGGTCCAGGCAGAAATGAAATAATCACGACCACTATAGAATACTACAGGGACCGCAAAGGCCAGGTTTAGCCAGCCAAAGAAGGTCCTGAACTCTTGTTCCAGCGCACTCAATCCGAAGTAATCCGGGAAGCTCAGCAACATTACGTTTCCAAAGCAAAAACCTGCTACGGCAATTTTGCGGATCAGGTGGCCTTCCGAATGATCTGATTGTTGTTTTTTGACCACATCCTGTAGGCTGATGAGGGGCTCATAACCAATAGAAGCGAGGATTTCTATCAGTTTCCGTAAGGATAGCTCCTGATTTTTGAAGGTGACGACCACCTGCTTTTTAAGGAAATCAATCCGGGATTGCATCACACCAGGATTGATCTGATGTAAATGTTCGAGCAACCAGATACAGGAGCTACAGTGAATGGCAGGGATATAAAGTGTGATGACACTCACCTTATCATCGCTATAGTCCACTAACTTCGCGGCAATAGCCGTTTCATCCAGGTATTCAAAATGTGAGCTGGTGTTTTTCTGTGTTTGTCCGGGTACATCGTTGTACGCGTAGTAGTTACCCAGGTTGTGATTCGAAAGCAATTGATAGACACCTTTACAGCCCAGGCAACAGAAAGATCTGCTGTCCAGTAGATAAGGCGTATTTGGAAGATCATCACCACAATGATAACATTGGGTTTCCTGGGCTATGTTTTTTTCTTTAATCATAGGGGCAAATTGATGCTGTCAAAGTTCTATCTTCCCCCCAGGTTTAAATATGATGATGGTCACGTTATGCCCTGATATAAATCAGAAAAACGTTCGTAATGACATCTTTTAAACTTTCTATTTAATATGAAAATTAAAACCCTCATATTTATATGATCAACCACAAATAGAACAAATTGTTTTATGAATGAAAAACAAATAAATACTGCATGAATTACAGGGAGATATTAGATCAGTTAAGGCTACATGTAGCAAGTGTATTTCAGGCACAAAGTGATTCCAGACTGATTTACCACAACTTAAATCATACGGAACAAGTGGTAGAAAATGCCGTCAAAATTGCAAACCATTACCAACTTACTGATGAAGATTTCTTCGTGGTGGCTGCTGCAAGCTGGTTTCACGATCTGGGATATTTCTTCGATTGTGCACATCATGAAGCCAGTGGAGCGGGTCTTGCAGGTGACTTTTTAAAAGAAAAGGGCGTTAGTGAGGAGGTGAATATTAAAATAGTGAAGTGTATCCTCGCCACTAAAATGCCTCAGCAACCGGAAAGTTTACTGGAGCAAATTGTATGTGATGCTGATTTGTACCATTTAGGAAGCGATAGCTTTAAAGAAAGAAATAAACTGATGCGTAAGGAAGCGGAAGCTTTCTGTGCTAAAGCATTGGATAAAGATGAATGGAGACTGAAAACCATTCAATTGTTTAAAACACACCATTACCATACGGCCTATTGTCAACAACTGCTGAATGCAAAAAAAGCAGAAAATCTGGCCGCGCTGGAGAATAAAGCCGAAGCAGCAGAAAAGGTAGTGGAGAATCCTTCGGTATTAATCTCAGCAAATCCGACTATTATAACGGAAAAGACGATCCCTTTGGAAGTAAAAAAAGAAAAAAAGAAAAAGAGTGACCGCCCTGATAAAGGAATTGAAACCATGTTCAGGATCACTTCCGGAAATCACCAGAGGTTGAGTGATATGGCGGATAATAAGGCGCATATTATGATTTCCACCAACTCCATTATCCTGTCGGTGATACTGAGTATCCTGTTGCGGAAACTGGAAGATAACCCACATTTAATCATTCCCACTTTGATCTTACTGATCATTTGTGTGGTGACTATGGTGTTCTCTATTTTAGCTACCCGTCCATCCATTCCAAAAGGGGTATTTACTCCTGAAGATATCGCTCAGAAAAGAGTAAACCTCTTGTTCTTCGGTAATTTCTATAGAATGTCTCTTCCGGAATATGAAGGAGGGATGCTGAAAATGATGGAAGACCGTGATTTCCTTTATGGAAGCCTGATCCGGGATTTATATGCTCAGGGTGTGGTTTTAGGTCGTAAATACCGCCTTTTAAGGGTTGCCTATAATGTGTTTATGTTTGGAATTATCGCCTCTGTACTGGCCTTTATTACGGCATCAGTTTTAGTTACCTTATAAGTCAATATGGACGATGCTGTTTATTTTAACCGGGATTTAAGCTGGCTGAGCTTCAATGAGCGCGTGCTCATGGAGGCAGGAAGACCGGCAGTACCCATTTTAGAAAGAATCCGCTTCCTGTCGATCTATTCTTCTAATCTTGATGAATTTTATCGGGTGAGGATGCCCGTTATGATGTGGGATTATGAGCTGGCAAAAGCGAAGATAGATCAACAGCAACAACGCTATGGCGAGATTATCGGAACACAGATTTTACCTGCACTGGAAGCTCAAAAGGTATATTGGCTGTATAATAAACCAATTCCAGCGGCTATTTCCGGAAAGGTAACAGAACTCTTTTTCAATGAGGTACTGGCTTATATCCATTCGGAATGTATTGATCGGGGACTGGCAGATTTCTTTGCTGAAAATAACAAGCTCTATCAGGTGGTTGTGCTGCGAAACCCCGCAGGAGAGGAGCGTATGGAGCTGATCAGTATTCCTTCCGAAGATTTACAACGTTTATATGCGATTCCGCTTGATGGAGCGCAGTACGTGGTTTTTCTGGAAGATATCATCAAATATAATCTCTCTTACTTATTCCCTGATGATAAAATTCAGGGGGCTTATAACCTTAAAATCACCCGTAATGCCGCATTAAAAATCGGCCAGGATTATTCCGAAGACATTACTATTGCCCTTGAAAAACAATTGGAAGCCCGTGATTTTGGCTTTGCTACCCGTTTTCTTTTTGAGCCGGGAATCCCCTTAAGAAACCTGTACCGGGTCATTTATGCACTAAACCTGCAAAAAGCAGCTCTAGTACAGGGAGGAAGCTATCATAACCTGAAAGACCTCAGCGCTTTTCCTTTAGATGAAACCATTTTTGGCTATCCCAAATGGCCAGCCTCAAGGGCAGTAAAGATTGCAGAAAAAGAAACTTTATTCGACCATATGCTCCGTAAGGATATACTGGTCAATGTCCCCTATCAGAACTACGATGCGGTATTGCGCTTTTTCAATGAAGCTTCGAATGATCTCCATGTCAACGAGATCTATGTAACTTTATATCGGGTTGCCCGCAATTCAAGAATTGTAAACGCATTGATGACCGCTGCTAAAAACGGTAAAAAGGTGGTCGTGCTGGTTGAGCTGAAAGCCAGATTTGATGAAGCAAATAACATCAAATGGGCCAAACAAATGAAAGCAGCAGGGGTGAAGATCATCTATAGTAGTCTTGACCTTAAGGTTCATGCTAAGGTTGCCCTGGTGAAGAGGATGATCAAAGGAGAAACTCAATATCTGGGGCTTTTAGCTACCGGAAACCTGAATGAAAGTACCGCTAAATTCTATACTGATCATATCTTACTGACTGCTCATCAGCCGATGTTGCAGGAGCTGGAACTGCTGTTTGATTTTTTGAGCAGGAAAGATAAGACCGCCCTGGTAGAAGAGCCAATTGACTTTAAGCACCTGCTGGTTGCGCAGTTTAACCTGCATAAAGATTTCCTGGACCTGATTCAACGCGAATTAACCCATGCGAAGCAAGGTTTACCTGCCGCGATTACGATCAAACTGAACAACCTGGAAGAGCAGATCCTGATCGCTAAATTATACGAGGCCTCACAGGCAGGAGTCAAAATACAGCTGATCATCCGCGGCATCTGCTGCCTGGTTCCCGGACAACCAGGGCTCAGTGAAAACATTAGGGTAAGAAGAATTGTAGATCGTTTCCTGGAACACGGAAGGATCTTTATCTTTGACAATAATGGCCATGAAGAAATGTATATGGGCTCTGCAGATTGGATGAACCGCAATATTTACAGCAGAATTGAAGTTTGCTTCCCTTTATATGACGCAGAATTGAAACGTCTAATGAAGGAAATTATTACCTTGCAGCTTCAAGATAACATTCAGGCCGTAAATATCAACAGCAAACTGCAGAATGAAGAAATCAATGGTTCGCCTGCAATACGTTCTCAGGAAGCTATTTATCATTTGTTACAAGCGTTTAATAAGGAGTAAATGGACCTATATTTATGAAAAGAATCTATACTAAATTATTATATATAATGCCTCTTGTGGCATTAATCGCGTTTTATGCGTGTAAACCCGCTGCTTCAAAATTTAGTAATCCAGTAGGTTATGACCTGGAGCATCCGGAGAAATTCAATATGCCGGAAAGCTTGCTGGAAATCTCAGGAATTGCCTTTTATAAAGGTTTACCAGATACCATCTATTCCATACAAGATGAAGAAGGTAGTGTATTTCGCCAAAAATGGGGTGTCAAACAGCAAAAGAATGTTGGTTTTGCGGGTAAAGGTGATTATGAAGACATCGCTATTTTCAGTGAAAAGGTATTCGTCCTAAAAAGTAACGGCCAGCTTTATTCCTTTCCTTTTTCGGAAACGGTAAAAGAAAAGACAGAGCAGCTGAAAATACATAAGAAATTGGTGCCTAAAGGGGAGTATGAAAGTTTATATGCCGATCCGGAAACCAATAAAGTCTATGTTTTGTGTAAATCATGTCCGGTAGATAAGAAAAAGAAAACCGTAACAGGTTATGTGTTAAACTACGAGTCTAAATTAGACAGCCTGATCCCGGAAAGTACTTTCAGCATTGACCTGGAGCAATTAAAAGCACTCAATCCGAAGTTAAAAGCAAGTCTGAGTCCTTCGGCATTAGCGAAAAATACAAAGACAAAAGAATGGTACATCCTCGCGTCCGCCAATAAACTATTAGTTATTGCAGATGAAAACTGGAAAGTAAAAGAAGTACACCGCCTGAATTCTTCCATATACAATCAACCGGAAGGCATAGCTTTTGATAAAGATATGAACTTGTATATTTCCAACGAAGGGGATGAACTGACCAATGGAAATATCCTTAGGTTTAAATACACGACATCAGTAAAAAAGTAAAACAATAAACAGCACGAAAAATGCAAGCTATCACGCTGGATTTGAACAATAGTATTACTGGCTTAAAAGAACGTCCCCCATTGGGAGCAGAGATTAAGTTGTCTTTGCAGCCGTTTATCACTTTCGTGGAAGAGAAGGCAAATACTGAAAAGACTGCGAAAATTAACTTCTACCGCTATATTCTTGAACAATTTAAACAATATCCTGAGCTGAAGGATCCCATTCCAATGGAGAATGTCCGGAAGTATAATACCTTGTTTGAATTGATTTATACCGCATTATCACCTATTATTAACGAAGAAAAAGAACATTTCTGGGCGATTAGTACCCCATTGATGCCTTGCTTTCATTATGGTACCAACGCATTCTATAACGTATTGCTGGAGCCTTCTACCTGCACCTTAAAAGCCGACCTGTCACTTCCTTCAAAATCAGAAATGAAGAAAAGCCTGCTGTCTGCATTTTATAATATGGTGCTGCACCGTTTTTATAACTTTTCATTAACAGCCAACGAGTTTACGGTAAATTCAATTGTTGATCCGGAAACAAAACTGACTAAATATTACCGCTTAAATGTGGATACGCGGTTTCTTACGATTACCGCAAATGTGGAATTGCCGGAGTATGACCTGAATATTGTGAAGGATTATATCCAGGATGAGACCAATACCCTCGATATACTGACTAAGCTGATCCCACCTGACATTTTCACGGTTGAGGGTATTTCTATCGTAACCTTAACCGATGTAACAGGGGAGTATGCGCTGGAATCGATTAAGAATGTGATGATTGATCATCACGAATCAAAGAACGTAAACTATGGTAAGGAGATCAGTAATGCCCTAAAAGCATTGGCAGGGTCTGAGCATCTGGAATTCGGTCTGCTGCCTTATCTGAAGTTAAATAATAAGCTTCTGATCAATGAAAAGTCTGGCTTTCATAGCATCCTGATCAAGCTGGCTGAAGAGGCCGGATGGAAGGATGAGGAAGAATTTGACCTGGTACAGGACTATTTAAAGCATCCAAGAACATTGATCTTTCCAGAAATCACAGCCGAAGAACAGGAGAAATATCCGATACTTCGTTTGTTATGGGCAAAAGGAATCAAGTCCTATGCTTTATTTCCTTTGTATTATAATGCGAAACTGGCAGGCTGCCTGGAATTGTATACTAAAGAATCCAGTCATTTTAATGGCAATGCCCTCACCAAGTTAGACCTTGCTTTTCCTTTATTAGCACAGCTATATCAAAATATTATCGCCGATTTCAATCAGGAAATCGCGGAGATTGTAACCGATAAGTTTACGGCCTTACAGCCTTCCGTACAATGGCGTTTCAATGAGGCTGCTTATCATTACCTCCGCTCTGGCGGAAAAAAGCGTAACCTGCCTGTAGAACAGGTTTTCTTTAAGAATGTACACCCTTTTTATGGGGCTGTAGACATCAGGAATTCCAGCATATTGCGAAATATGGCAGTCCGCAAAGACCTGAGTGTGCATTTTGAAATGCTTCAAAAGACACTGGATATCATTAAAAAGAAAGTATGTGAATCGCTGGAAGATGAGCTTCCTAAAAAGTACGAAATCTGGAGTCAATCCAGGTTTGAAGACCTGACCGACCGCGAGATTCTCAAAACAGAAGATTACCTCCAAAGGCAGATTCCTTCGGCTTTAGTGCATTTAAAAGACACCCATCCGGAGCTGAAGCCGATTATAGACGAGTACTTTACCTGGACTGCTGTAGACGGAAAAAGCTATGAGCACCGCGACAGGTACGAAAAGAGCCTTCAGATGATCAATCTGGCAGTAACCAGGCATTTAGATGTGTTTAACAGAGAAATTCAGGAGATTTATCCTTGTTATTTTGAAAAGTTTCGCACCGATGGGGTAGAATTTGACATCTATTTAGGTCGTTCTATTGCCCCGGATACCGATTTTTCGGAGGAAATCCTTTATCAATTCCGGCTGAAACAGCTGAAAGTACTGGCAGAAGTGGCACAAACCAGTCATAGTTTAGCCCCTTACTTTTCTTTACCACTGGAAACTACGCAATTGATTTTCGTCTATGAGAAGCTGATTGACATCAGTTTCAGGATCGATGAACAACGCTTTGATGTAGAAGGTAGCTATAATATCCGCTACCAGATGGTCAAAAAACGAATAGATAAAGCCCATGTAAAGGATACTACTGAGCGCATTACCCAACCTGGAAAAATAGCCATCGTCTATTTCAACAGCTGGGAAGCCAGGGAGTATCTCGGATATATCAAAACGCTTCAGGAGATTGGTTTGTTGAACGATGACCTGGAGTATCTGGATATTGAAGAATTGCAAGGAGTAGAGGGATTAAAAGCCCTCAGAATAGGAGTAACGCTTAAATAAATTCAATATGCGTTTTAAAAAGGAGCTGCAAGCGGCACTAATCATTAATATGGCGCTTGGAGCCATCCCTGCTGTGGGTTTCGCACAACGCACAGTAAAATCAGATTCTATTACCGTAGCCATCGCGCCGGAATATGATAAAGTCAGTAATTTTCACCGGTTTTGGTTAGGAGAAAGCTATCGTAAGCTATGGGCAACGCCTGTAACCTTGCGGATTATGGAGCTCCAAAAGGAAAAAGGCGGACTGAAAATCACCAAATTAGGTGGTGGTATGCAGACCCGTTCCCTACGTCTGGCAGATCCAACAGGAAAAGAATGGGTATTGAGAACCGTTCAGAAATATGCAGACCGGAGCTTGCCGGAAAACCTGAGGGCAACCATTGCCAGAGATATTACGCAGGATCAGGTGTCTACCAATCACCCTTTTGCAGCCTTAATTGTGCCACCATTGGCAGCGGCACTGGAATTACCACATGCAAAACCGGAAATGGTGTATATAGCTGATGATCCGGGACTTGGCGAATACCGCAAGGACTTTGCAAATGCAGCCTATATTTTCGAAGAAAGATCCCCTTCTGAGGAGAAAACCGACAATACAGAGAAGGTACAAAAGAAAATCCAAAAGGATAATGATACTAAGGCAGACCAGAAACTGACCCTTAGGGCGCGTTTGCTGGATTTCCTGTTGGGAGATTGGGACAGGCATGAGGACAACTGGCGTTGGGCCGGTGATAAAACCGTAGATGGAACCACTTATACGCCGGTACCCCGCGACCGCGACAAGGTATTCTATAAAACTTCCGGGGTATTTCCCTGGATTCTGAGCCACCAATGGCTTAAATCTCACCTGCAACCCTATTCTCCAACAATCAGAGATGTAGACCACTGGAATTTTAATGAAAGATATTTCGACAGGTACTTCCTGAATGAATTAAACGAAGAAGACTGGAAAGAAGCCGTGAAAGAGGTGCAGGATAAGATGACGGATGAACTGATTGCTAAAGCCTTCAGGGAAATGCCTGATCCGATCTTTAAGCAATGTGGTGCTGAGTTGATTGCCAATTTTACCTCCAGAAGAAATCAACTGGAAGAACTGGCCTTACATTACTACCGTTTTCTATCCATTAATGTAGATATCCCTGCTTCCGATAAGACGGAATACTTCGATGTAAAACAGGAAGAAGATGGAAAAATCAAACTACATGTATTTAATATCAAGAAGGATGGCAGCAAAGGACGTCGCTTTTTTAGCCGTACTTTCGATCCTCAGGTGACCAAAGAAATCCGTTTATTCGGATTAGGTGGCAAAGATGTTTTCAATGTGCAGGGTAAAAATGAATCGCCGATAAAAGTGAGAATGATCGGTGGAGCTGAGGTTGATGACTTTAAAATAGCCGAAGATGTGCCAAATAAATCAGGACTCTTCATCTACGACCGTTCCGATGAAACGAATATACTTCCCCAAAAAGGATATGCTAAACTAAGGCTGGCTAAAGATTCAGCAGTCAACGAGTTCAATAAAAACGGCTTCTTATACGATAGGAAAGGGATTCTTTTTGATGCGAATTACAATATCGATCAGGGAATTCAGGTTGGATTGGGCTATATCTTAGAGAAACAAGGCTTTAGAAAATCGCCATATGCGTCTAAACAAGAGATCTGGGCGCATTATTCTACCGGAAGAAAATCCTTTATTCTGGACTACAAAGGCGATTTCAAGAAAGCAATCGGCAATAACGACCTTAACATCGGGATCAATATGTTAGGTCCTAATAACCTGAGTAACTTCTTCGGTTTAGGGAATAACACAGTTTATCAGAAAGATGATCATGATGACCTACCCGGCGCTCATGAACGGGAAGATGGGATCTCTTATTACCGTAACCGATACAACTACCTGAATGCCAATATTAAGTTGAAAAGGGCCCTGGATAAGTCATGGACGGTAGAAGCTGGGCTGTTATTGTCTTACTATACCAGTGACCGCGAGGAAAATGAGGAACGCTTTTTGAATGATTACGATGCCTTACATCCAGATCAGGAAGTGTTTGCTAACCGCTTCTATGCAGGTTTAACCGCAGGTTGGGCCTATGATACCCGTAATAATATTGCGATCCCTACGAAGGGGGTTTTCTGGAAAACCACTATTTCTGCGCAACAACGCGTTAATGGGGGGGACGAGCGTTATGGTGTCCTGAATACGGAATTCCGCTTTTACCTGAATCCGGGGAAATCAGGGTTCGTGATCGCCAACAGGATTGGTGGCGGAACTACAGTAGGAGATCCGGCATTCTTTCAACACATTCAGCTGGGTGGTGTAAACAGCCTTAGAGGCTTCAACAGCAGACGTTTTACAGGGCGTACGGGTTTATATCATAACCTGGACCTGAGAATGAAGTTGTTTAACTTTACTTCATACCTGGTGCCCGGAACAGTAGGCATGATCGCTTTTAATGATGTGGGTAGGGTATGGCAACCAGGAGAATCCAGCGGCAAGTGGCATCAGGGCTATGGTGGTGGATTATATGTGATGCCAGGGGATCAGTTCCTGATTCAGGGAACACTGGGCTTCTCCAAAGAAGCGACAATGCCTTATTTCTCTGTAGGATTTAATTTCTAATCAGGTATTTTATGTTCTGGTAGAACACAAGAGTTTTAAACCCAAAAAAGCCGGTTCTTTCTGGAAAGAACCGGCTTTTTTGGGTATTATATGGAAAGAAGCTTAGTCTGCTTCTTCGTCTACGAATAACTTGATTTCGTGATCAGAGATGGTGATTAAACGGTCTCTGTATAAACCACCAATTACTTTCTTGAAAGCACTTTTGCTGATTTTAAAACGGTCGTAGATATCATCCGGTGCACTTTTGTCACCTAAATGAACGATACCACCACAAGCTTTCAGTTCATCCAGGATCACGTCTTTGTTCTCCAGGATATGACCATAACCCATTGGTTGAAGGCTTAAATCTATTTTACCTTCTACACGAATCTTTTTGATCCATCCTTTTCTGACTTCTCCGGGATTTAACTGGTCAAACAGTTCGTTAGTATACAACAGACCAATGTATTTATTGTCTACAATGGCATTGTAACCCAGATCAGAGCGGTCAATGATCAATAAACTCACTTCATCACCTTCTTCAAGGTCGATGTCCTGATCTTCCACATAGTTAGTTAAGCGGGAAGAGGCTACCATACGGTCATTGCTCTCATCCAGGTACACATAAACTACGTGGTTATCACCTTTAAACATCGGGCGTTTCTGCTCACGTTGAGGAACATAGATGTCTTTGTCGATACCAAGATTCATGAAAACACCATCTTCACCATCATCAACAACAGTTAGGTAAGCGAAATCACCTACGCAGGCTAAAGGTTTTTTAGTAGTACCCATCAATCTGCCGTCTTTGTGCATATACACGAAAACATTGATGTTTTCCCCAACTTCGATGTTTTTAGGGACATCTACGTATGGTAAAAGCACCTCTTTATCACCTTCGGTTAAGATGAGGCCGTGTTCAGTTTTATTTATAATTCTTAGATCGTTATATCTTCCTATTTCTATCATGTTCTTGCAGGCATTTTTGCAAAGGTAGCGATATAGGCAGTAACATATCTATGATAGCCGCATCTAAATGTAAAAAATAAACGAAATTGATCAGACTCGCGTTACAGGATATTGATAAAAAGTACGGGAATCATACTATATTTTCTTTTGAGAAATGGGACCTTGATCATGGTGTTTACTGGCTTAAAGGAGGAAACGGCACCGGGAAGACCACCTTGTTTAAAATGATTGCCGGACAAATTCCTTTCGAAGGTATGCTGACTTTAAATGACATTAGTCTTAAAAATCAGCCGGTTAACTATAGATCCATGATCAGTTATGCGGAGGCCGAGCCGCAATATCCATCCTTTATTACCGGAAATGAACTGCTAAACTACCATATTGATGTTCGCAATGCGGGTAAGGAGGCTTCCGTATTATTAGTGGAAGCCTTAGGTATGAGCCGTTTTATGGACCAAAAAGTAGGAAGTTATTCCAGCGGAATGCTCAAAAAACTCTCCCTGATCTGTGCATTTGTTGGCGATATACAACTTTATATCCTCGATGAGCCATTGATTACCATAGATAAAGATGCCGCAGAGGTACTTTATCAGCTCATTAAAACCTACCATGAAAAGGGTTGTTCCTTTTTGCTTTCCTCTCATCAGGAACTGGAAATGAATCATTTGCCGATAAAGCAGGTGTTTAAAATTGTAGACCGTCAGCTACAGCCATGCTAAAACTGATCTTAAAAACCTTAAGCAAAGAGTTCTATGCGGCACATGCCGGCCTCTTTCTCTTTGGTTTTTACCTGGCTTTTGGGGTGGTAGAAGGTTCGCAGCTGTTGAGTTACCATAAAACATTAATGTTGATGGTGTATTCTTCTCCGCTGATCCTGGCTTCTGTATTTTTGTTTTGGCTGCTTTATGTACTCAAATGCTTGTTTTTCATTAGAAAACAATTAAAGTTAGCGCAGTATCATTTTGTGTTTCTTTTGGCAACTGCCGGGAAGAAAAAGCAATTCAGACTGTGGCTGAAGGTGTATGTTGTGTTGCTGTTACCAATTTTAGGTTATATCATCCCCTTCATTTATGTAGGGCTAGCCGAAAGGCACTTTATCGGGGTATTGGCCACGATTAGTTTTGTAATCATTCTGTTAAGTACCGTATCCGGATATATGTTCCGGATCATTAATTATAGCCATGTTCCGGTAAAGGTTTATTTTTCCTTCCCTTGCCCCCAATTGAAGAAACCTTACTGGACATGGCCTTTATATTACCTGTTAACCGGGCAAACGCTCATGCTGTTCGGGAGCAAAATCCTGTCTTTTTCTTTGTTTACCCTGGTGATGTGGGTGTTTGCTGATGTCTCAAAAGATCTGAGGGTGGCCTTGATCGGCATATTAGCAGCAGTACTTTCTCATAGCATGCTCATTCAGGTGATGCTCAGACAAGAAATGGATCAGCTTTCGTTTAGCAGGAGCCTGCCGATAAAGTTAAGGACCAGAATAGGGCAGAATCTGCTTGTTTTTCTGGTTCTTTTTCTACCCGAGATCTTCTTTTATCTGTACCGGTTTGACTGGCAAGTCCAACCCTTTTTAGTCGGATTACTGTTTGGAATGGCCGGATTGATGACCTTAAGAATGGTGCTGTATTGGATTAAACTAGACCTGGACCGCTACTTCAAATGGCTATTGGCTTTCTTCTTTGTCAACATGTTTGTGATCCTGAGTGGTTACGCAGTAGCCTTTAGTCTGTTGATGTTAAGTGCTTACTTTCTTTACTTTTTCTTCTTTTATTACCGGACTGACCTTCAGGAAGTATAAAGCGTTTTTATCTGAACTAAAGCATGAGTATTATTGGTTTAACAAGCTGACAATAAATAAGTCTTCTGTTCTTTTTGTGCCGACAATTTTTGTGGCCATCCTGCTTTTTCCGCCGGAAGTACAGCAAAATACCAGGCGGTTTTGAAAAGGCAACCCGTCGATTTTCTCCGCCAGATCATATAGCGAAATGTGAATCCCACCAATGTTGTGCGCTTCAAATTCATGAGCTTCCCGAACATCTATCAGGCAGAAAGGCACCTTGTTTTCTTCCCAGTCCAGGAGTTCTTTTGGAAAAACTTCCTGATACACCACCGCTTTATTTTTACTTTTTTGTTCAGGAGGATTGGTACTCAGGGCTTGCTGTTTTGTGTCCGTTTCCTGTTGATTTGTACCCAGGTCCTGTTGATCTGTAACCAGGCCCGGCTGACTGCTGTCCAGGCCTTGCTTACCGGTATTAAGATCAGACTGATCAGTTTTGTTTCCCTGCTTAGCGGTTGTTTTAAGATCCTTTTCAGGGTCTTGATTTTCTGGTTGAATATTGAAGAGCTGCATATCGTTGTTTAGTGCATTGAAGATAAGGAGTTTTCCGGAAAGACAATCGCCAAAACCACAGATAACTTTGATTGCCTCATTGGCCATGATACTTCCAATAATACCTGGCAAGGGACCAATTACACCACTATCACCACAATTTGGGCTGTCCTGACTTAATGGAGGTTCAGGGTAACAACATCGATAATTGGGACCTCCCTGATAATTAAACACAGAAACCTGCCCTTCAAAACGAAAAATAGAACCAAATACCAGCGGTTTTTCAAGGGAAACGCAACTGTCATTGACAAGGTAGCGCGTAGGGAAATTGTCCGAGCCATCAATTACAAGGTCATACGCCCTGATCATATCAGCGACGTTTTCTGCGCTTATATGAAATGGATAAGCCTGTAATTTTAAACCAGGGTTTAGCAGTTTTAGCCGCTCTACAGCGGTTAAAGCTTTGTTCATGCCGATGTCCCGTTGCTGAAAAAGGATCTGCCTGTGTAGGTTGCTTTCTGCTACCGTATCCCCGTCGATGATCCCGATTTCACCTATGCCGGCACCGGCAAGGTAGAATAGGAGGGGGCAGCCCAGTCCGCCGGCACCAACAATTAACACCGAAGCTTCTTGTAGTTTTTGCTGCCCTGCTATACCCAATTCTTCCAGCAAAATCTGCCTGTTGTATCTTCTAAGTCCTTCGTTTTCCATTGTTTTATTTCATTAAGCTCAAGTCCCAATCCTTCCATACGGCCTCATAACCTTGTTTATGAATCATTTCTGCGATTTCTGTAGCCGTTCTTTCATCGGATATTTCGAATTGCTCTAAGGATTGCGGCGCTACGGCATAGCCACCCGGATTGGTTTTTGAACCCGCACTGATGGAAGTGATCCCTAGTTTGATGATATGGTCACGAAAAACCTCGGACTCCCTTGTAGAAATCGACAACTCTACCTCTTCATTAAAAAGTCGGTAGGCGCAGATCAGTTGTACCAGCTCGCGGTCATTCATGACCACCTTCGGTTCTAATCCGCCGCTAAAGGGCCTTAACCGCGGAAAAGAGATGCTGTATTTGCTTTGCCAGTATTTCTTTTCCAGGTAATCCAGGTGCATTGCGGTGAAAAAGGAATCCGTTCTCCAGTCTTCCAGGCCAATCAATACGCCCAATCCCATTTTATGAATGCCAGCCTCACCTAAACGGTCCGGGGTGTCTAAACGGTATTGGAAATTGGATTTTTTACCCTTTGGGTGATGTTTTTTGTAGTCTTCCTCATGGTAAGTCTCCTGGTAAACCAGTACCGTGTTCAGTCCGTAGGGGGTCAGTTCCTGATAATCAGCCAGGTCTAAAGGCTGTACTTCCATGGAAATATGTGCGAAATGAGGCCTGATCAGTTCTAAAACCTTTTTAAAGTAGTCGGTATGAACGGTTTGATTGGCTTCTCCGGTCACTAATAACACATGATGGTAGCCCATTTCTTTGATTACGGCCACTTCCTGCATGATTTCCATGGGGGAGAGTGTCTTGCGTTTCACCTTGTTATCATAGCTGAAACCACAATAGGTACATATATTGTTGCATTCATTGCTCAGGTAAAGCGGCACATACATCTGTATGGTGTTCCCGAATCGCTTTAAAGTAAGCTCCTGACTCAATTGCGCCATTCTTTCCAGATAAGGAGCGGCCGCAGGCGAGATCAGGGCTTTAAAGTCCTCTAATGTCCTTTTTGAAGCGTTTAAAGCCTGCTCTACATCGCTGCTGGTCTTCGCATAGATACTTTTGCTGGTCTCTTCCCAGTTCTGGTTTTGAAAAATCCCGTTAAATCTCATCTTCAAGGAAAGCGGTTAATGGGCTGCTCGCAACAGCCTGTGAATTTATACTGCCTAATCTGGCGAGATAGGCCATTCTGCCTGCTTCAACGGCTATTTTAAAGGCCTCAGCCATGAGTACAGGGTTTCCGGAGACAGCGATTGCAGTGTTCACCAATACGGCATCAGCCCCGATTTCCATGGCTTTTGCAGCATCAGAAGGGGAGCCTATTCCGGCATCAATCACGACGGGTACCCGACTCTGACTGATGATGATTTCCAGAAAATCAATGGTTTTTAGCCCTTTGTTACTGCCTATAGGCGATCCCAGAGGCATTACTGCGGCAGTGCCTACATCTTCCAGTCGCTTACAAAGCACAGGGTCTGCATGGATATAAGGGAGAACTATAAAACCGAGTTTAGCCAGCTCTTCCGTGGCTTTTAAGGTTTCAATAGGGTCTGGCATCAGGTATTTGGGGTCCGGATGGATTTCCAGCTTAATCCAGTTGGTTTCCAGTGCCTCTCTGGCCATTTGGGCAGCAAAAACCGCTTCTTTGGCATTTCTAACCCCTGAAGTATTAGGGAGCAGGTTTAAATGAGGGTGGTTCAGGTGCTTCAACAAGTCGTCTGCGCCGTGGTTTAAGTCTACCCGTTTCAGGGCGACAGTGACCAGCTCTGATCCTGAGGCCAGTAGTGCGGCTTCCATAGTTGCGCTGGAACTGAATTTTCCGGTACCTGTAAACAGGCGGGAATGGAAGGTTTTATCTGCTATTTTTAACATGATTCAATAGGGTTTAACAGGGAAGGGAAAGGGTGATTTTGGAACTCCTGGTAGAGCTGTCTGATGAGCACATCAGCATCCTTTTTATTGGTAAGGACGCCCGAAAGTGCCAGTCCGTAAATGCCGGTTTTCAGCAGCTCCGGAAGGTCGTCTGGAGTAATGCCGCCAATGGCGATCACAGGGATGTTGATGTTGGCATTTCTCACCTGTTCCATGATCTTTTTGTAACCTTCCAGACCGAGAATAGGGCTTAAATTCTTCTTGGTGCTGGTAAAGCGATAAGGGCCTAAGCCAATATAATTCGCACCTTCTGCAACTCTTTTTTGTAAGTCTGCAAAAGTATTTGCAGTGCCGCCGATAATTTTAGTATTACCTACTAGTAATCTGGCTTTTATGATGCTTATATCATTTGATCCTAAATGTGTTCCATAGGCGTCAACGACCTTCGAAACCAAGGGAAAGTCATTGATGATTAATTTGCTTGCAAATTTTTTGCAGAGGTCATTTGCAGCTTTAGCGAGGTTTAAAACCTCGGTTTCCGGCTGGTCTTTTACGCGAAGCTGGATCCATTTTCCACCAGCCGAGAGCACTTGCTCAATGGCTTCCAAATGGCTGCATTCTGCGCCGGATTGGGAGATATAATGTAGTCTGTCTATCATGAGTTATGGTAGCCTAAAAGGCCGGTATTACTGTTTAAAAATTTTTCGATATACTGCTTGCCTGATCCGCAGGATTCCGGGACTGAATTACCCAAAGCAAGTTGGGCGGTAATGGCAGAAGAGAGGACACATCCGGAACCATGTTTTGCAGAGACGAAAGAAGTGCCGGATTTGAATTCCAGTCGTTCTTTTTGCTGGAAGAGGTAATCGGTGCCTGGAGTAACAGGGTGGTGTCCGCCTTTGAGTAAAACCGCGCAGTCCTCCGACCAACTTTGACAAAGCTCCTCAACTTCCCGATCATCGCCTTTCAGCTCCTGCATCTCCAAATAATTCGGAGTAATCAAATACAGCTGTTTTAAGACACTTTTAAAAACTTCCGCCTCTCCATTCCAATCATGGAAGTTATAGCCGGCACTGGCCTTTAAAATAGGGTCCAGCACGATTTTAATCCCGGGATCAAATGAATTTAAAAATCCACAAACCGCTGATAAAGTTTCCAGGTCTTTGATCAAGCCGATTTTAACGGCCCGGATCGGGAATTTTTCAATCAGAGGTTGCAGCTGTGCAATGATCTGCTCCGTTTCCAGCCAATCGTTTTTCAGGAATTCCGTATCTGTCTGAACGGTCAGGGCCGTGCAAACTCCAAATCCGTAAACCCGATTTGCTTCGAAACATTTCAGGTCGGAGAGCAAGCCGGCTCCGGCGCTAGGGTCGAGGCCGGCAATACTGATTACGTAAGGTCTGTCTTCAGACCTGCTTTCTATCCTGTCGTTTGACATGCTTTCTTTATTTTTTTGAAAGTTTGTAAGGCCTGTTCCGGAGCATTCCATAGTGCCCCTAAAACTGCTGCCCCATCAAAATTCATTTGTTGAACCTGGCTGATATTTGCAGCAGAGATCCCGCCCAATGCAATCACTTTTGTATCCGCAGAACGGATCAATTGAAAATCCCCCGGAATGACTCCCGGATAGTTTTCTTTGGATATACTTTGAAAAACAGGACCTAAAAAAGTATATTTAAAGCTTTTTAAATCAGGTATATGATCAATTGAATGTGTAGAGGTACTTAAGGTAGCTGAGGGTTTGTCCTCAAAAACCGAATGCAAACCCTGCAAGCGTTCATGCTCCTTGAAATGAAACCTTTGGATGTCAAAATCAGCGGCCAGCTCATGGAACTGATGCAAGGCAATGCGCACACGGAACTCCGGACGTATCCCGGCAAGTAACTGCCGGTAAGCCGCTTTTCCGGAACGCTCCTTCCTCAGGTGAAAGCGCTGCATACCCAGGTCAAACAGACCATTGATCAGCTGCGCTTCCCCCTTGAAAAAGCTGGGTTTTGAAATGACAATCAGTTCCAATTACAAATAAATTTCACTTCCTTTTTCTGCAAACTCTTTAGACTTTTCGGCCATCCCCTGATTTAAGGCTTCCGTTTCTTCCAGGCCTTGCTTCGCGGCATAGTCCCTCACATCCTGCGTAATTTTCATCGAGCAGAAGTTCGGACCGCACATCGAACAGAAGTGTGCGATTTTAGCACCATCCGCAGGAAGCGTCTCATCATGAAACTCTTTTGCCGTATCCGGATCCAGGGAAAGGTTAAACTGATCTTCCCATCTAAATTCAAACCTCGCCTTGCTCAGGGCATTGTCGCGATATTGTGCACCAGGGTGCCCTTTGGCTAAATCTGCGGCATGCGCAGCAATCTTGTAAGTGATCACCCCGTCTTTTACATCTTTTTTATTCGGCAATCCGAGGTGTTCTTTTGGCGTCACATAGCAAAGCATCGCGGTACCGAACCAGCCGATCATCGCTGCGCCAATGGCAGAAGTGATGTGGTCATAGCCAGGGGCGATATCTGTTGTCAGCGGACCTAAAGTATAAAACGGCGCTTCCGAACAATGTTCCAGTTGCTTCTCCATGTTCTCTTTGATCAGGTGCATCGGCACATGGCCCGGACCTTCGATGATGGTCTGGATATCGTGCTTCCAGGCAATTTTCGTCAACTCTCCTAAAGTTTCCAGTTCTGAAAACTGTGCCTCGTCATTTGCATCGGCAATACAGCCCGGACGCAAACCATCGCCAAGAGAAAAAGCTACATCATAAGCTTTCATGATTTCACAGATTTCCTCGAAATGCGTGTACAGGAAACTTTCTCTGTGGTGCGCCAGACACCATTTTGCCATGATAGATCCACCGCGGGAAACAATTCCAGTGACTCTTTTTGCCGTCATCGGGATATAACGAAGCAATACACCGGCATGGATCGTGAAGTAATCCACCCCTTGTTCTGCCTGTTCGATTAAGGTATCTCTGAAAATTTCCCAGGTCAGGTCTTCGGCCTTACCGTTTACTTTTTCTAAAGCCTGGTAAATCGGAACCGTCCCAATCGGAACAGGAGAGTTGCGGATGATCCATTCCCTGGTTTCATGAATGTTTTTACCGGTACTAAGGTCCATAATCGTGTCTGCACCCCATCTGCAAGCCCATACGGCCTTTTCTACCTCTTCTTCGATAGAAGAAGTCACCGCAGAATTCCCGATGTTAGCGTTGATTTTAACGAGGAAATTCCGGCCAATGATCATCGGCTCTAATTCCGGGTGATTGATGTTACAAGGGATAACTGCCCTGCCGGAAGCCACTTCCGAGCGCACAAACTCAGGTGTGATGTATCCTTTTGGCGTATTTGCTCCAAAACTATGACCCTGATGCTGGTGTGCCATTACCCCATATTGCGCACCAAGTTGTTCGCTCAAAAGATCAATCCTTTGATTCTCCCTGATGGCGATATATTCCATTTCTGCGGTAATAATTCCTTTTTTCGCATAATGCATTTGCGAAACATTCATGCCTGTTTTAGCTCTGTAGGGCTTATTCAAATGAGAAAAGCGGAGTTCATTTAACTTGTCATCTGCCAGTCGCTCCTGACCATAATCAGAAGAAATCTGATCCAGCTGATCAACATCTGCTCTTCCGGTAACCCAGGTTTCCCTCAGTCTCGGCAATCCTCTTTTTACATCGATATCCGCATTCGGATCGGTGTAAGGACCGCTGGTGTCATAAATTGTAACCGGAGGGTTGACTTCTGTAGCGCCAAAACCGTTATGGATTTTAGTCTCACTTAAAGTAATTTCACGCATCGCTACCTGGATGTCATGAAGCTGTCCCGGGACAAAAATCTTTTTTGAGGCCGGAAAAGGAGTGCGGCTGATGACTTGCTCAGTTGGCGTTTTTTCTTGTTTCATATTGTCGGTTTCTTGGTGTAGAAAATGAATAGGTATTTGTAAAAAAAAAAAAGGTGATTTTGAAGGAAGAATAGGGGCTTAGCCACCTTGAGTGGCTTTAATGACCGTTAACCGGTCGCCATCCCGCAACAGCCGTTCCGGCCATTCCGCTTTTGAAATGATGGTTTGATTGATGGCCACAGCAATTCCCTGAACAGGAATCTGTAATACTTCTGCGAGCAATTGTGCTACGGAACAAGTTTCGCTAATCGGATAGTTTTGTTGATTTACAGTTATTTCCATTTTTTTGATAAATAGGAAAAACTATAGGCATGACCTTTTTACAGGCATGAAAAGACGGCAAACGGATTTGCTTCTACTTTTCCCTTCGTCAGTACTAACTGCATCAGGTTCAAAGGGTATTTCTCAGCGCAAGGCACCCCTAAAGTTTTTTTGTAAAACTAGACTTTTTTTTTGGAAAACAAAATCCGGGGGTAAAAAAACAAGCCCCTCAGGAAATGAACCTGAGGGGCCTGGACTAAAGATGTAAGAATAAACATTGCCTGATTATTCAGCGGCAGCCTGTTCGTTGATAAACTCTTCAGCAATCTCCGTTAAGGCTACATCTGTTTCTTTTTCATTGTCGAGAGTTTGTTGTAGCAATTCCGCTATTTCGGTATGGCCCATGTTTATGGCAAATGTTCTCAGGGTGCCATAAGTAGCAATTTCATAATGTTCCACTTTTTGTGCGGCGAGGATTAAAGCGGCATCACGTACCAATGTACCTTTCTCCGTATCCGCAATGATGGTATTTGCCTCTTCTATCAGGCCAGCCATTGCATCACATTTTTTAGCCTGAGCTTTTTCGCCCAGTTGCTCAAAAACCTTTTCCAGTATGTTAATATGCCTGTTTGTTTCTTCGGTATGCTTTTCAAATGCGGCGGCCAGCTCTGTACTGGTAGCGGCTTTTTGCATTTTTGGTAAAGCTTTAGATAAGTGTTTTTCGGCCCAGTAAATGTCTTTCAGCTCATCGATAAAGAACCTGTGGAATTCAGAATTCTCCATTTTATCATTTTTTGCCATTGAATTGGCTACAGTTTTAGTACTGCCACTTTTTGTAGTTGCCATAATTCGTTTTTCTTTAGGTTCGACTTATGCCCCCTATAAACTAGTCCAACGCAAAATTTGTTTAAAGGTTCATTAGAAATAATTCAGTTTTCTTTCTTAAAGACAGCATAGTTTATCCCTGACATTTCTTTCGGAATCAAAATACAGCCGGTCTGGTGTACAGGATCTGTTACTGTCTTTCCTTATCTTATGGTACACGAAGGCAACTTATTTAAAAAACAGGTTTTGAAATCCTGGTTTTGTCCGGGGAAATTCTGGGAATGGTCCAAAATGATTGCTTACTTTTGTGAAATAATTCTTGCATCTAATGATTTCTAAGCAAAAACACCGTTTCTTTTTAAGTCTTTTCTTTTTCATGTCTGGTTTTAGTTTTGCCACCTGGGCATCAAGAATTCCAACGATAAAGATGGCATTCGATCTGAATGAAGCGGAGTTGGGCAGTGTATTACTGGCCTTGCCCATAGGATCATTACTTGGATTACCGATCTCTGGCTGGTTGATTTCCAGATTCAACAGTAAAGTACCACTGGCTGGTGGATATGCGTTAAACGCCTTTTCTCTGGCGCTAATCGGTTTTGCACACAATATCTATAGCCTGGTAGGCGCAGTTATTCTATTCGCTTTTACCACCAGGATCTTTAATATTTCTGTGAACACGCAGGCTTTAACCTTACAGAAGCAATTCGACAAAAAGATCATAGGCTCTTTTCATGGCTATTGGAGCATCGGTGGAATTGCAGGGATTGGCCTGTCTACGTTTTTACTGGCGATTGATGTATCTATTCAGCTTCATTTTGTGATTGTAGCAGTTGCTATGCTGGCAATTACGATCTACTCTTACCAGTTCCTGTTGAGTGGTGACCGTGCTAAAACCGGTAATAAACTGATCCTGAGTAAACCTGATCCTTACATTTTTTACCTTGGGATTGTCGTGTTTTTATGTGCAATTTGTGAAGGAGGGATGTTTGACTGGAGTGGAATCTATTTTCAGGAAGTGATTAAAGTGGAGATATTCACTTATGGCTACCTGATATTTATGACCTTCATGGCAGCTTCAAGGTTCTTGTCAGACATCATTATTGGCAAAATCGGAATGCCGAAAACCTATATTATGAGTGCTGCATTTATCGTTTCAGGGATTAGTCTGGCGATTATCTTTCCGGTTTTCTGGCCTGCAATGATTGGTTTCTCTTTGGTAGGTTTTGGAACGGCATCAATTATTCCGATGTCTTATGCCCTTGCCGGAGCCTCAAAAAAATACTCAGCAGGCATGGCCATTTCTATCATTGCCACGTATTCGATTACAGGCATGCTGTTAGGCCCCCCTTTAATCGGTTATCTGGCGCATGCTTTTAACCTCAGGGTTTCCTTTATCATTTTTGCTATTTGTGGATTGATGCTCATTCCGATCACCAAAATGTTCTTCAATCACCAGAAACTTACAAATAAAGAAGGCGAATAATTTCTTTTGTTCTTATTTAACCTTACAACCCACCAAACCAGTTAAATGAAAAGATTTTTGATAGTTGCTTTATTGCTTTTTCCAGTGCTTATGATCAAAGCGCAGCAGATTACTGCTGCAAATTTTGTGCTTTCCAAAAAAGGAATTCGGTCGATTCAGTTGCTGCTGGATGATAAAATAGAAGTGGTGGTCACCGGCGCAGGAAGAATCAAATATATCGGGACGACTGACGGTTATCCTATTGAAAATATTGATCAAATGGGACCGCGCGTTGAGTACTATACAGATTTTGATATCCATGATGAAAAGGGAAAATTGAAATCTATTGGCAATGTGGCGTTTAAATACAACAATAACTTCGATATTCATGATGTTAAAGGCACGCTGAAATCGGTTGGCGATATCAAAATTACTTATTATAACACCTTTGATATTCATGATCCGCAAGGTCGTGTAAAATCTATTGGTAAAGTTCAGATCAAGTATTACAATACATTTGACATTAATGACAGGTTTGGTGATATCAAATCAATCAGTGGCAATACGGAAGAGTTATCCGTAACGACCAGACCGATCTTATTTCGGCAATAAAGATCAATCATATTTAAGTTTCTTTTTGACTTCCCTCCTGCGTTCGGGATACCTCCGGATTGCTGCCGTATTGTACTCATATTTTATTAATCCTTGATACATCCTTAATAGGTGGTTGATAGGTCCTTGATAGGTCTTGAGGACCTTTCAAGGATGGTACAAGGACCTGTTAAATATGAAGAAAATGTGAAGGTAATAGGGAAGCATGTCGAACTCATCCCGAACTCAGATTGAAGAGCGCGTAGCTATCCGGAGCCCCTTGATTCAGAAAAAGACCATGTAAATCAAAAGCCTATTCGATTACAGCGTAAGGAATAGGCTTCTGATATTGATAAAAGGAAGGTTGAAGGGGGAGACTAGCTGTTTAGGGTTTTTTCTACAGTTAGTTTTGCGTCGGATTCCAGATCCTTTGCTTTAGATTTTAGCTGGTCCACAATGTCCCCAGCAGCATTTAAGGCTTCTTTTGATTTTGTTTTTGCTTTTTCAAGGGCCTGATCTTTAAGTTCAGCCAATTGATCCGCTTCTGACAACACTTTACTTTTCACCAGGTGTAATTTGTCTTTCGCAGCATCAGAAAGATCTTTTGCTTTATCCGATATTTTCGTTCTGATATCCGCGCCTCTTTCTGGTGCAAACAAAACACCTATTACAGCTCCAATCGCTAGTCCGGCTAACAATGCTACTACTGGCAAAGTCGAATCAGTTTTTTGCGCGCTTAATGAAGACAGTGCATTACGATAATTATTGTATTTCATGGGAATAGGTTTTGTGGTTCCATCTAATTGGATGATAACCTGTGTGATATAGGAACAAGTGTTCTTCCAAAGTGTTTGAAAAAAAACAAATTATCCCGATTCTATTTGACAGAATGAAGACGAAATAAAGCAAATGATTTAGCTAATTTTGCATTGTGTATTTATTACACTAACTCACAGTTGATTATGAAGAAAAGCTTACTAACTTTAACGCTTGGCGGACTAGGAATCGGCATTACAGAATTTGTAATGATGGGCCTGTTGCCAGATATTGCCAAAGATTTAGCCATTACCATCCCACAGGCAGGACATTTGATCTCTGCCTACGCACTAGGGGTAGTGGTAGGTGCACCATTATTGGTGGCCATTACCGGGAGTTATCCTCCAAAAAAGATCCTGATCGCTTTGATGGTGATGTTTACTGTTTTTAACGCTTTATCAGCTTTTTCTCCGGATTATACCATGATGCTTGCTGCGCGGTTTCTTGCCGGACTTCCTCATGGTGCCTTTTTTGGTGTAGGATCTGTAGTTGCCAGTCGGATTGCCGGAAAAGGTAAGGAAGCCCAGGCGGTTTCCCTAATGTTTGCCGGTTTAACGATTGCAAACGTGGTAGGGGTTCCTTTGGGAACTTATATAGGTCACCATTATTCCTGGAGATATACTTTCGTAATCATCGTGATCGTAGGCTTAATTACGCTTTTAAGCTTGAAATTATGGATGCCTAATCTTTCTGCAACTAAAGATAGAGACCTGAAAAAAGAATTGGCGTTTTTCAAACTTCCTGAAGCCTGGCTGATCATTTTGATGATTGCTATTGGTACCGGAGGGTTGTTCTCCTGGTACTCTTACATTGCGCCTTTACTTACCGATGTTTCCGGGTTCTCTGCGGATTCCATCACTTATATTCTGGTGCTTGCCGGTTTAGGGATGCTCGTGGGTAACTTTATCGGTGGTAAACTGGCAGATCGGTTCTCGCCGGCGAAAGCTTCAGTTTCTCTTTTGATAGCCATGGCGGTTTCTTTATTTATCGTCCATTATATTTCTTATAACCAGACCCTTTCCTTAGTGATGACTTTCATTACCGGTGCAATTGCTTTCGCAGTAGCTGCCCCGATACAAATGTTGATGATCAATACCGCTAAAGGTTCTGAAATGATTGCCGCCTCAGTGAGTCAGGCGAGTTTTAATATCGGAAATGCTTTAGGTGCCTTTTTAGGAGGTTTACCATTGGCTGCGGGTTATGATTATACTTCTCCGGTTTGGGTAGGAACAGTGATGGCTTTAACAGGTGCTGTTTTTGCCTGGTTACTGATTTCCAGAACTAAAAGACTGGCTATAGCATCTTAATGTTGAAAATATAAGATAGAATGGATATCTATAAATCCATTGATCTTCTTTTTACAGCGGACTGTTCATAACCGAACAGTCCGCTGTTCGCTTATGGACATCTTCTCCGGTAAAATAGTGTATTTTAGGGCTTAACGCAACATTCATCAGTATGGCATATAGATTGGCTATGGGATGTGAAAATACCTATTCTTATGTTTCAACATCACCTGCTACTGATTTACCGGAATTTCAAAAGATATAAAAGTTCGTTTTTAATTAACCTGCTTGGGCTTACTGCTGGTCTTTGCTGTACGCTGTTGATTTACCTCTGGGTAATGGATGAAATGCGTATGGATAAGTTTCATGTCCATAATGATCAGCTCTATCAGGTGATGGAAAATGAAAAAACTGCCTCGGGAATCAATACAAGAGACGCTACATCAGGATTACTTGGTGAATCTTTGGTTAAGGATATGCCGGAAGTGGAGGCAGCAGTGACGGCTTCCCCGGATTTTTGGCTTGGAGAAAGCAAGGTGAGTATGGGGAATAACCCGGGTATAAAAGCCTCAGGGAAGTTCGCCGGAAAAGACTTTTTTAAACTATTTTCCTATCCACTAGTGGCTGGAAACACCAGCCAGATGCTGACCGGCAAAAATAACATTGCCATTTCCGAAGGATTGGCAAGAAAGCTATTCAGTAGTACAGACGTATTGGGAAAAGAAATGATTTGGAGTAACTCTGAAATGGAAGGGGATAATCATGCGCTCATTTCCGGTGTTTTCAAAGATATTCCTGCAAATTCTTCTGAACACTTTGATTTTCTGATTCCTTTAGAGGTGCTTTTTAGAGATTCTACCTATTTGAAATGGGGTAATCTGGGTCCAAATACTTTTCTTTTACTGAAAAAGGGGACCGATCCGGCGCAGTTTGGGGCTAAAATTGAAGATTTTATGGCTAAAAAAGGTCACCCTTACCGAAGGTTGTTTATTCGCCCTGCTACGGATGCTTACCTATATGGGAAGTATGAAAACGGCGTGGTTACCGGCGGAAGAATTGATTATGTCAAGCTGTTTTCTTTGATTGCTGTTTTTATTCTGGTAATCGCCTGTATCAATTTCATGAACTTATCTACAGCAAAAGCTTCCAGAAGAATGAAGGAGGTAGGGATTAAGAAAGTGATGGGTGCGAGTCGTAAATCGTTGATTCTTCAATATATGTCGGAATCTGTAATGCTGACTGTGTTGTCATTGTTCCTTGCATTGTTGTGTGTAGAGCTGTTTTTGCCACAATTTAATGCCATTACCGGTAAAACGTTAAGCCTTCATTTCGACCTAAAAATGGTTGCGGTATTGTTGGCGATCACCCTGTTTACGGGTTTGTTTTCCGGAAGTTATCCCGCATTATACTTGTCAGGATTTAATCCGGCAGCAGCGTTAAAAGGGAAATTGGGCAACACGATGGCCGAACTCTGGACTCGAAAAGGCTTAGTGGTTTTTCAGTTTACACTTTCCGTGATTCTTATTGTTTCTGTCTTTGTCATTTATAAACAAATAGAATTTGTACAGACTCAAAATCCAGGATTTAAAAAGGACAATGTGATGTATTTTGAGACAGAAGGAAGGTCACAGGATAACATCGGTTCTTTCCTTAGGGAAATCAGAAAGGTTCCCGGAGTCCTTAAAGCCGGGGGAATGGACCGGAACTTTTTAGGGGACCTCAGTGCCACCACAGGTGATTTCAACTGGGAGGGCAGGAATCCAAAAGAAATCATCAAATTCCAGAAAGGAAAAATTAGTGCGGATATGGTGGAGACTTTGGGCATGCAAATGGCCGCAGGAAGAAGTTTTTCTGATCAGTTTGGTGCAGATAGTGCGAAGGTTTTAGTCAATGAAGCCGCGATAAAAGTAATGGGGATCAAAGATCCGGTGGGTAAAACATTTGGGATCTGGGGTAAGGATTATCAGATTGTTGGCGTGATCAAAGATTTTAATTATGAATCCTTGCACCAGGAGGTGAGACCTATGTTTTTTAAATTCGCAGACAAGGATTTGACGCGGATAATGATCAAAATGAAAGCCGGATCAGAAAAAGAAACCATTTCCGGGATTCTGGAATTCTATAAAAAGTTTAATCCCGGGTATATCCTGAATTATAGATTCCTGGATCAGGATTTTCAGGATCAATATGTTTCTGAGGCCCGGGTAGCCATTTTATCCAGGTATTTCTCTGCTATAGCTGTGATCATTTCCTGCCTTGGTTTATTCGGATTAGCTACTTTTACTGCCGAAAGAAGATTGAAAGAGATTGGCATCAGGAAGGTGTTAGGTGCTTCAGAAGCAAGTATCATCATGATATTATCAAAAGATTTCACGAAACCAGTCATAGCAGCCATCCTGATCGCTTTGCCAGTTAGCTTTATCATGACCCAATATTGGTTAAATACCTTTGCCTATCGTATAGAATTGCAGCTCTGGTATTTTGTTGCCGCAGGATTACTGGCCTTGTTGATTTCCTGGTTAACGGTAGCGATTCAAGCGGTTAAGGCCGCAACAGTAAACCCGATTCAATGTCTTAAAGCAGATTAACTTTGGTCTTAAAATAGAACTTCTTATATTTGAATGCTATGTTTTTTTTGCCATAGCATTCAAAATATGCCGGAAATACTCCTGATTTGTGTCTTGTTAATTCCTCAGACCGTGGCCGGTGTCCTTGCTTTTAGTATGGGCAGGAGTTTCTGGTTTTGGTTTTTCATTTCTTTCCTGATTCCCATCATTTCGCTGATCGTTTTGCTATTTATGGACGAAAAAGGAAGTACTGCTACAAGTTATGAACTTGCAGACCATGTTCGCGAAAGAGATAAAGTCTGAGTACTTCTCAGTTGCTTTTGTGTGTTTACGCGCAACCTTCCAGTAAAACCTTCAATTCTGCTATTTCTTCCTGTGTCAATGGTTTCAATGGACCCCGGAGGTGTCCTGCGTCTTCTCCCAATAACTCCAGTCCGGCTTTGATGGATTTTGGTAATCCTTTTGCCAGTAAGAATTTCAAAAGATCTAACTGTTTGTAAAACAGATCCTGTGCTGTCTTTAAGTCGTTTTTGTTGATCGCTTCATATAGGGCAATATTAAGTTCTGGAATCAGATTACTTGCCGCAGTACACCAGCCGAGGGCTCCGGCAGCAAATGCACCCAAAGCCAATGGATTGGAACCATTAAAAAAGGCCACTTCTTCACCCAGATCCTTACGTAAAGTATGCATCCGTTGAAGGTCTCCGGAACTTTCTTTAATCATCGTCACATTTGGAATCTCCAATAGCTTTTTCAGTAAGGCCGGCGACATGTCTACACCACCTGTTGCCGGGTTGTTATAAGCCATAATCGGTATAGAAATGGCTTTTGCAACCGCTTCATAATGAGCGAAAATCTCTTTGTCGTTGAGTTTCCAATAGCTCATTGGTAAGATCATAACCGCATCAGAACCTGCTTTTTCGGCAAATTTAGCATGATAAATGGTTCTTTCCGTAGTCAGGTTAGACACGCCGGTAAGGATAGGAACCCTTCCTGCGACCTGGTTGATAGTGGCTTCGGTGAGCGCTTCTTTTTCTTCGTCACTAAGGTAAGGCATCACTCCGGTGCTGCCTAATGGAGCTATGGCATGAGTGCCGGCAACGACCAACCGTTCCAATAGTCTTTTGAAAAGAGGAATGTCAATTTGTTCCTGTTCGTTAAATGGGGTAATAGGATAGGCGATGATGCCTTTAAATATGCATTTGTTCATGTTTTTATAATTTAATGGGGTTAAAGGATGTATTAGTCTCTGCCTTCTTCTTCGCGAAGGGCTACACCTAAGTGCTGCAACTGTGGGGCGTTTTCACAGGCAATGTATTTTGCCGGGTTTTTATCGCTCGTATTTTGATGCCTATGCCATGCCCATACCGGGATGTAAACTGCGTCTCCTGCCTGCCATGCTACTTTTTCACCTTCAATTTCCGTATATCCTTCTCCTTCAATCACGAATAAAACAGTTTCGTAAGTGTGACGGTGTTTGTTAGTCAGCTGTCCGGGTAAAAGTCCGCCGATGGTCATGCTCACATTTCTTGTGGGTAGGTCTACAAAAAATACCGGATGCTTTCTTTCAGATGAAAACTGGTTGTGAACCCCTGCCTGCTCTACATTCTTATGGATGAATTTCTCCGGGCGTTGGTAATTTGGACGTGCAAAAGTTTGATGAAAATCTTTTGATGATAGTGGATTGCTGTTTTCTTTTGTTACTGTACTCATGATCTTATCGTTTAATGGTGAATTCTTTTTAACTATTTATTCGTTTTGACACTGCAAAATTTGTTTATTTTTGGTGGACTAAAATCATCCAGTTTTCACTAAAACTAATGGGCCAGATGTTAAGACCTTGGAAGACCGTATTAAATATTGAATTGGGGAGAGAAAAGTCTGTTTTTCAGCAAATTGCTGATGGACTGATCGCAGAAATCCTCAAAGGCAGACTGAAACCAGGAATGTCCTTACCGGGAACCAGGATCCTCGCAGAGGATATAGGCGTAAACAGGAAAACAGTGGTCCTTGCTTATGAGCAACTGATTGCAGAAGGCTGGCTGGAAGCTATTTACAAAAAAGGAACCTTCGTTTCTGAGAAACTCCCTAAGCAAAAGATCCGCCGCAAGCAAAAAAATGAAGACAGCATTTCTTCCCTGAAGAACTTCTCTTTTACGGCATATAATGCGGGAATTCCTATAGATATTCCTACAGATGTGCCATTGATCGTATTTAATGATGGTTTACCCGATGTTAAACTTGCGCCTTTGGATGAGCTGGCCAGAGCTTACAAAAGGATATTTCAGCAGAAGGCCAGGTGGCGTATGTTGGGTTATGCCAATGAAAGAGGAGAGGAGCGACTCCGGAGCGCTATATCGACGATGTTGAGCATGGATCGGGCCTTGAATTTCAATGTCAATCAGCTCTGTATCACCAGAGGAAGCCAGATGGCCCTCTATTTAACTGCTCAGGTTTTAGTGAAGCCGGGAGATTTCGTAGCCATTGAAAATCCCGGATACAGACCTGCATTTGATGTATTTAAGCATGCAGGAGCGATTATGTTGCCTGTTGCTCTGGATGAACAGGGCATTGATGTACAGCAGTTGGAACAGCTTTGCAAGTTGCAGACCATAAAAGCGGTGTATGTGACTCCTCACCATCAATTTCCCACTACCAGAAGTATGAAAGCAGATCGGAGGTTGCAGTTGCTGAACCTTTCTAATCAGTATGGTTTTGCAATTGTAGAAGATGATTATGACCATGATTATCATTTTGGAAGCAGAAATTTGCAGCCATTGGCAAGTTATCTGGATGCGCATAACGTAATTTATATCAGTTCTTTAAGTAAGTTGATTGCACCTGCGGTAAGAGTTGGCTATGTGGCTGGTCCGGAGCATTTTATCGATTCTTTAGCTGCATTAAGGATGACTATCGATCGTCAGGGAGATCCGGTGATGGAAAATGCTGTTGCCGAACTGATGGAAGAGGGATTGGTCAATAAGCACGCAAAAAGGGCTTTAGGGGTATATAGGGAGCGAAGGGGCATGATGGCTAAATACCTGGACTTATATATGAAAGAAGTCGCGGATTATGAACTTCCGGAAGGTGGACTTGCTTTCTGGCTGGTCTTTAAGAAACCGATAAATACTGTTGAGCTGGCAGAACAGTTGCTGAAAAATGGGGTACAGGTGATTTCCACAGAAAGGTTTTCTTTTGATGAACAGCCTTTAAATGCATTGCGATTGGGCTATGCTTCTTTGGAAGCCGAAGAAATGGAGCGCGGCATCAGATTGATTGCCGCTTTGCTACGTTAATGACTTGTTTTTCGCAAGGCATCAGATGTTTTTAAGGAAATATCACTTATTTCCGCTTAGAACTCTTATTTCCCGCAAGACATCAATGGAATTGATAAACTAAAAAGGGAAATTAACAGGCACAAAGGAATATATGTCCTGGTATCCTCTTTTGCGAAACCAGTTCCTTTAACACTTTTCATCATACCGATGTATTTGAAATCGCCAATGGCACGTAAAGAAAAGATTCCGGCAATGAAATAAGTAGCAATATGGATATAGACCATTGGAATAAAGGTTCCGGTAATTCCGGTATTGGCTACCGTAATGAAAGCAAAAACTACCAGTCCAAGGGCAACCATTAATGTGCCTGTTTTACCAGGTTGTAAGGGTTTTTCTCCGTTAGAGCATACAGGGAGTGCATTTTCCAATGCCCAGGTGCCGCCAAATGCCCAATAGATATGTAAAAAAGCCAGGAAAAGAAAAATCATTGCATTGATTGCAACCAGGAAAAACATCATCATAGTTATAGCTAAAAAAGGGCCGCAATATCGCAATACTTTCGGTTTTCATACTATAGACAACAGAAAAATATTATCAATTCTTTTTCGGGTTGCGGGAAAATGGTCGTTTTCATTAGAAATCCGGTAGGTAACTTTATTTCCCCGTACTTGTTTTATATCTTGTAGCACAAATCGAGTGATAAAATGATCATTCAATTTGATACTACGGATTTAATCAGCTCAATTATGGAAAATAAAATGAATGAAGACGAATTGAAAGAAGTCGGTAGTCAGTTGAGTTCGCCAAAAGGTGAAGCCGGGAAGAAAACCGGAGAACGGATGGCTGTTTCAAATGAAAATATGATCAAGCGTACGATTGATGCCATGAAACTTGCGGATCAACAGCAGGTGCTGGAAATCGGACCTGGAAATGGAACGCACCTTGCTATGCTTATGGCACAGGCAAAAGGACTACATTATACCGGAATCGATATTTCTGAGACTATGATCGGAGAGGCGACCCGCATTAATCAGGAATTGGTAGCTACCGGTGGAGTCACCTTTTTTTTATCGGATGGTGTACATATCAATTTTCCTGACCAGACTTTTCATAAGATTTTCACGGTTAATACGCTGTATTTCTGGAAAGACCCCAAAGCTTATGCTACAGAGATTTATAAAGCGCTAAAACCAGGCGGTTACTTTTGCATCGGTTTTGCCGACAAAAATTTCATGGAACAACTGCCCTTTACCAAGTGGGATTTTCAATTATACGACACGCAGATGGTAAAAGATTTACTGGAAGAGGTGGGTTTTGAAGTGATAAAAGTATGGGAAGAGAAGGAGCAGGTGACAAATAATATAGGTATGGATGTGAAAAGAGACATTATTGTCATCACTGCCGGTAAATAAACAGCGGTAAATAATCGTACTGAATGTATACATTTGCATTTTTTACGACCATGGAAAATATAACAAATACCACATTAGAAAAAATTCAACAACATATTGAGCCTTTGAGACAGGAAATTATCCAGCATAAAGTTTATGGTGTGATCAATGACCTGGAAGATTTAAGGATCTTTATGGAATATCATATTTACGCAGTCTGGGATTTTATGTCCCTCCTGAAGGCTTTGCAGATCAACCTGACCTGCACCAGCATTCCATGGTTTCCGGTGGGTTCGGGCAATACCCGTTCCCTGATCAATGAAATCGTAGCAGGTGAAGAGTCCGATGTGGATGCCCTGGGTAATAAGAAAAGTCACTTTGAAATGTACCTGGATGCCATGGAGCAATGTGGAGCAGATATCAGCGCGATTGGCAGATTTATCGATGCCTTAAAATCAGGTGAAACGATGAATGCAGCTTATCAGGCTGCAGGAACTCCGGTTGAGGCCAGAGATTTTGTTGATTTTACCTTTCAGGTGATTCATGGAAAACAAGCACACGTACAAGCCAGTACTTTTACTTTTGGTAGGGAAGACCTGATTCCAAATATGTTTTTAACCATGGTTAATGACTTGAATCAGAAGTTTCCGGATCAGATTTCTTTGTTTAAATATTACCTCGACAGACATATTGAAGTGGATGGAGATCACCATAGCCACCTGGCATTGGAAATGACTGCTGAACTTTGTGGCATAAATGAGGCACATTGGATCGCAGCAGAAGAAATGAGTATGGAGTCTTTAAGAAAAAGAACCAGACTTTGGGATGGTGCGTATCAGGCCATCATGAACCGTAAAAAACAATAGAAAATCGGCGCATTTTTACCATCTTAGCAGTTCAACAAACAAGACGAAGCTAATTTTTTATGAGTTCAGTATCATTTTTTAAAAGACAAGAAGAAGAAGCCATCCGCCTTTCGAGGATGGACTCAAATATGGCCATCTCTAACCAGGATGTTGCAGGAGTTGCCAAATATTGGATGGATGATATCATTGTGATCTCCGGTGAAGGGGGACAGTATTCAGGTAAAGCGAAGTTATTGAAAACATGGAAAGAGATGTTTGCAGGCAAGCCGCCTTTGTTCGAGCGTATTCCTTCGGCGATTGTGATTGGTGACAGCGGGATTTTAGCCTGGGAAACCGGTGCCTGGAGTTATAAAACCGAATCATTCAGAGGCAATTATTCAGCCATGTGGCGCAAGATTGATGGCGTATGGTTGACACAGTCAGAATTGTTCGTTTCTCTGGACTAGCCCTTTTAAAATCTAAGGGAGAATTATTGAACTCCTTTGGACTAGTAATTGGATTTTTAGGATTAATAATTTTAAATCCGCTTATTGACCATTTAATAATGGAACAATAAGCGGATTTTTTAGTTTCAATTATTCAGTCAGGTCCTGAAAGCGCTATTGATACCGCCATTCTTTAATTATCTTCGGCTATGATTGAAGTTTGTTGTGCAATTATTGTGAATGAGGCGGGTAGGGTGCTGGTTACTCAGCGTAGTGCCACCATGTCTATGCCCTTGAAAATGGAGTTTCCAGGGGGTAAGATTGAACCTGGCGAAAGTCCGGAAGATTGCCTGATCAGGGAAATAAAAGAAGAGTTAGACCTTACTGTTGAAATTATCAGTCCCGGGCCCGCTTCTCCCTATCAGTATCCGGAGTTTTCCATCCTTCTGCTACCTTTTTTATGTCGTATTGTTGCCGGAACAATTCTCCTGAAAGAGCATGCGGCTTACGCTTGGATGGAGCCTTCAGATTTACTAAATTGCGATTGGGCCGAAGCGGATATTCCGATTGTTCATCAGTATCTGAATCCTTCAAATAATACTTCATTATTAACGAATAAATAGAATTTATGAAAAACTCAGGCAAAGGGTTAATATTTCTCGCCGTTATGCTTCCATTCGTTGCGGAAGCCCAGCTGAGTAATACCCCAAAAACACCTATGATTTACCCTGAAACGAAAAAAGAAAACGTAAAAGACACTTACTTTGGTACTACTGTAACAGATCCTTACCGTTGGTTGGAAGACGACCGGTCGGAAGAGACTAAATTATGGGTAGAAGCACAGAATGCGGTGACTAAAGAATATCTGGCGAAAATTCCTTACCGGAATGACATCAAGGAACGCCTGAAAAAACTGTTGAATTATGAAAAGTATTCTCAGCCATTTAAAGAAGGTGGCTATACTTATTATTACAAGAATACAGGCCTACAGAATCAGAGTGTGTTATACCGCCAGAAAGAAGGTGGCGAACCGGAGGTTTTTCTTGATCCCAATACATTTTCAAAAGATGCAACCAGTTCTTTGGCAGGTGTAAACTTTTCAAAAGATGGAAGCATGGTGGCTTATCAGGTTTCAGATGGAGGTTCCGACTGGACAAAAGTGATCGTATTGAAAGCAAGTGATAAATCTGTAGTTGGTGAAACACTGACCGATGTGAAGTTTTCAGGAATCGCCTGGCAAGGGAATAATGGTTTTTACTACAGTAGCTATGATAAACCAGCAGAAGGAAGTCAATTATCGGGACTAACTCAATACCATAAACTGTTTTTTCACCAGTTGGGTACTGCCCAAAAGGAAGATCAATTGATTTTTGGTGGCGACAAAACCCCGAGACGTTATATCGGTGCCGGTTTAACGGAAGATGAACGTTACCTGATCATTTCTGCGGCAAATTCTACTTCTGGTAATGAGTTATATCTCAAAGACCTTAAGGCTAAGGATGGCGCAATTGTTCCTGTAGTAGCTAATTTTGATAAGAACCATAATATCATTGATAACATTGGAACGAAGTTGTTCATCTATACTAATCTGAATGCGCCTAACGGTCGTGTGGTGACAGTAGATGCTGCTAACCCTGGTGTTGAAAACTGGAAAGAGCTGATTAAAGAGACTGAAAACGTATTGAGTCCTTCTACAGGTGGTGGTAAATTGTTCGCCAATTATATCAAAGATGCAGTATCAATGGTCTTGCAATATGATATGAACGGCAAAATGGAGCATGAAATCAAGCTTCCTGGTATCGGAACAGCCGGTGGTTTTGGAAGTAAAAAAGAGGATAAGGAGTTGTACTATACTTTCACTTCTTATGTGTATCCATCAACGATCTTTAAATATGCGATCGCAAATGGTAAGTCGGAGGTTTATAAGAAATCCGGAGTGGATTTTGATCCTTCGAATTATGAGTCTAAGCAAGTATTTTATCCTTCAAAAGACGGTACTAAGGTACCAATGATCATTACCTATAAAAAAGGCATTGTTCTGAATGGTAAAAACCCTACTGTTTTATATGGTTATGGAGGTTTTAATGTCAGTCTGACTCCGGCATTTAGTACGGCTAATATTGTACTGATGGAGCAAGGTGGTGTTTATGCAGTAGCCAATCTGCGCGGTGGCGGAGAGTATGGTGAAAAATGGCACCTGGCTGGAACGAAATTACAAAAGCAAAATGTTTTTGATGATTTTATTGCTGCGGGAGAGTTCCTGATTGCCAGTAAATATACTTCAAAAGATTACCTGGCGAGTATGGGCGGTTCAAATGGCGGTTTGTTGGTTGGTGCTACGATGGTGCAGCGTCCTGACTTGTTTAAGGTGGCCTTCCCTGCGGTAGGGGTAATGGACATGCTTCGTTACCATAAATTTACTGCTGGTGCAGGTTGGAACTACGATTATGGTACAGCTGAAGACTCAAAAGAGATGTTTGAATACCTGTACAAATATTCACCGGTTCATGCTTTAAAACCAGGGGTTAAGTATCCTGCAACATTGATTACAACTGCTGATCATGATGACCGTGTGGTTCCTGCTCACTCTTTTAAATTTGCAGCAGCCTTACAAAGAGATCAGGCTGGTGATGCACCGGTTTTAATCAGCATACAGACCAATGCCGGTCATGGGGCAGGAAAACCAACCGATAAGGCAATAGAAGAGATTGCTGACAGATGGGCTTTCCTGTTTTATAACATGGGGGTTAATTATAAAAAGTAACCGGAAATGATAAATAAAATGAAAATGCCAATTGATACTTTCAATTGGCATTTTCATTTATTAAGTTGTCAAATGATATCCATAACTTTTTATCATTATCATTTGACAACCTCTGATCACTTGACAGATGGATGTGTTTGAATTCCTTATTTCATTAGATTAAGGAATTTGGGCACATCTTTTTCATTACTGGAGAATAAGATCAGTTTCTTATCTGCTCCGTATAGGTATAAAGATGGGTATTGTCTGGGATGAAATAACGGAATGAAAACATAGTCCTTGTCTTGTAGGGTTGTCACGTTTTTCATGGTTTTTAAAGGTTTTGCGAAAGTATCTACGAAGTAATTGATGGAACGAAATACGTCCTGAGAAACCAGGTACAAGTTAACATTGGAAAGCTCTTTTGTATTTTTACTTAGGTTTCCAGCTACTTTCTGACAATGTTCACAGGTGGCATCAAAGAACATGATCAGTGATTTTTTACCTTTTGGGATCTGGTCAGTAGAAAATTTAGCGGCATTCTCCTTGTAAAAAACAGCATTAGGCATTGTTGATCCTGGTACCAGTCCCTGCGCAAATGCGCCAATTGAAAATGCAGTGAATAAAAGGGAAAAGAAAAGTGATTTCATAAGTTCTTTTTATTGATTAATATTGGCAATATCGCGTTCTCATTTGAAGAATGTGTCATTTGAATTAAAAAATACTATTCCCACATTTATCAATTGAGGTGCCAAAATGGAAAAAAGTAAATTTAGTGGTCTGGCGGGTAAGGTGCTGATCTTAGTAATTATATTGTTAAATGTGGGCTGTGATCAAATCAGCAAGTCTATTGTCAGAGAACACATAGATTATTATGAAAATATAAAACTTTTCAGTGAGTACATCACGCTGACTAAAGTTGAAAACTCCGGTGCTTTTTTGAGTATGGGTGATTCTCTTCATTCGGGAGTTAAATTTGTCCTGCTTTTATTGATGCCTGTAGCGGTTTTAGTAATGGGTGTTTATTTCGTGTTCACCAGAAAGGACCTGAGTCCTACCATGGTTTTTGGGGTTTGCTGTGTGATTGGTGGTGGGATTGGTAATTTATATGACAGAATCCTTTATGGATCAGTCACAGATTTTCTGCACATTGATTTTATTGTGTTTCAGACCGGTGTTTTTAATGCCGCAGACCTATCAATTATGGGCGGAATGCTATTGATTATTATCGATTCTTTCTATAGGAAAAAAGCAGGGCATAAGCTGCATCCTCAGGCTTAGTAACGTATTCTTTTACAGGCATTGGAAAATCATTTTCATCCTTAGGGATTAAAATAATCGCGTTCAAATGGCTGTTTAAGCGTTAAAGAACACTATTGTTTTGCTTAATTTGATTTGCCGGTAAATTTAGGCGCTTTCTTTGTGGTATGGCAGGGAAACATAAAATCATTTACCATGAAAAAAAGACTATTATTAGCAGTAGCCATGTTGTTCTCCGGCCTCACTTATGCACAGGATATTCCGGCAAAAGACGTTCCTGTAGCCGTGCGGAATTCCTTTCAGAAAGTTTTTCCAAATGCTACAAAAGTAGAATGGGAATTGAAGGGTGATTTGTATAACGCAGATTTTGATATCGGCAGACGTGATCATGAAGTCTGGTTTACGAACAAAGGATCGATCGTTAAACATAAAAAAGAAATCACATCGAAAGAGCTGCCGGCAGCAGTATTAAATGTGATCAAGAAGAACTATAGTGGTTATAGAATCGATGATGTTGATCAGTTTGAAGAAGGAAAAGTATTCCTTTATAAAGTAGAATTCAAGAAAATCGGAGAAGAAAAGAAAGTAGTTTTTGACGCGAAAGGAAACGTAGTCAACAGAATATTATAGGGAGTCTTTTTTATAGGGACAACACAAACACCAAACGTCATCATGATTTTATTCAGGATGACGTTTGGTGTTTATGGACGAATTTCAATGTCAGACTTTGCTTCTTTTTTACTTTCTTTGGTCGGTTCTTTAACTGTTATTGAATAGTGTGGTTCCTCTTGTTCTTTTTTAGCGGGGATCTTCTCCACTGGTATCGTTGGAGGCTGTAGTTTCGCTTTTTTATCTGGTGTTACAATTGGAGGTGGGAATTTTATGTTATCTATTTTTATAGTTCCTGATGTTTTTTTAACTGGTTTTTTATCGGGTCTTACTATTGGAGGGGGAAACCTCACTTTAGCTGCTTTTGTTGGAGGCGCCGGAGGAACTGCAGGAACGGGAGGAGGAGGAGGGGGCGGTTGAACAGCAGGCGATTTCGACGCTGGTGGTACTCCGCTGCTTTTAGTAGTTTTCTGTACTTTGGTCTTAACAGGTTCCTGGACTCCTGAAAAGGGTATTGGTTTTAGTGTTTCTGCTGAACCAATGTTGCTGGTTACTTTTTCCGGATATAAATCTACCAGACTATAATCTTTGGTGAAAGCCATGGTGGATGTACCCAACATTACGGCCGCAATTGGCAATGCGAGCAGGAGTTTGAGCCTTGCTCTTCCTGTTGATTTCTCTTTGTTTAACATGTTGATTCTTTGTTTTAGTATGGATTGATTAAAGATGTGGTTACTCAAAGGGTTGGCTTCCATTCCAAAAGAATTTTTAATCAGAAATAAAGCATAATCATATTTTTCAATTTCTTTTAAAGTGGTCTGTTCATCTGCAATGTATTCATGTAATAGTTTGATGTCTTTTTTGATTAAATAAGTGATGGGATTAAACCAGTTCAGGATCTGAATGACTTCGAAAAAGATAATATCCAGGCTATGTCGTTGACGAATGTGTACCAATTCATGTTTCAGGATAGTTTCTTTTCCCTGGATGTCTGGTTGGATGAACAATAGATTGAAAAAGGAAAAGGCTACGTTGTGCTGGTTTAAACTAATATAGGTGACCTTGTCTTTCTGAAACCGATCAGACCTTTTGGATAAGGCGAAAATCTGGTATAGGTCTCTCAGCAACTTTAAACTGAAGGCGATTGCCACCCCGACATACAGGAGGTAGATTGCTAAGTTCAGGATTGAAAATTCGGGTTCATTACTGCTGGTTCCGACTAAAATACCCCCTACCTGTTGATCAACTCCGGTTTCAAATAGCTGATTCAGGTATCCCATTTGTAATAAGGGTAAGCTGAAGGCCATTAAAGTGCTGAGGATCAGAAAAAACCTGTTGGCAGAATAAAATGTTTCTTTGTGCAACAGCAAACGGTAACAGCCGTAAAAAACGGCGAGGTATAAATTAGCCTCCAGGAGATAATAGAACCAGTTCATCATTTCTTGTTTTTAAGTTTTTCAGCCATCTGTATTAATTCATCCAACGCCTCCATATCCATGTTTTTTTCTTTTACCAGAAAAGACACCAGACTTTCATAGGAGTTTTCAAAATAATTGTTCATTACTTTATCAAATGCGAAGTGTTTGTACTGGTCTTCCGTGATAACCGGGAAATAGATATGTGTATTACCAACGGCCCTATGGTCAATGAAACCCTTGCCTTCTAATACACGGATCACGGTGGAGACGGTATTGTAAGCAGGTTTAGGTGGATCCATTTTTTCAATCACATCTTTAGTTAAGCCTTCTTTTATTTCCCATAAAATCAACATCACCTGTTCTTCTGCCTTAGTAAGTTCTCTCATTTTATTACCTGATTACAATTGTTAAATAAAGGTACTACTATTTTTATAGTTAGCAAACTATTTATGTAGTTTTCTAACTATTTGTATAGTTCTTTACGTAATCATCTGTAATACAGGTGTTAGGTTTCACAAAAGCAATGCGAATTTGTTGAGGCTATGGTGAGTGGAGATAGTGGAGTATAATGTATTGTAGTTGGATAAGTGCTTGAAGGTTTTTTAGCTGGATGGAAAGATTAACGTAAAAGTAGTGCCTTCTTTTACCTTTGAGCTCACCTGGATCTCAATATCATGGTATAGTGCAATACTTTTAACGATGGAAAGACCAAGACCATAGCCTACATTTTCAGAAAGGTTTGCTTTTCTAAAGCGGTCAAAGATGAAATCCAGGTCTTCTTCGGCAATTCCAATTCCAGTATCCTGAATGGTGATGGAATAGGCATCTTCAGGAGTAAAACCGTCGGTAATCAGAATGCTCCCCTGATAAACATTGTATTTAATAGCATTATTGATCAGGTTGTAGAACAGTTGGAACAGTAAATCCTGATTCACATTTGTCAATAGCTGATCCACTTTCAGTTCAACTTTGAGTTCAATTTCCTGATCTAGTAACCGATGGCTGATTTCTTCCATCACTTCATTGATAATCACAGAAGGCTGGACACTGGCAGATTTTACGAACTGCTGGTTTTCAATTCTGGAGATCAGCAGGAGAGAATTGGAAATTTTCTTGAGGCGGCTCAATGTTTTCATCATCTCAATAATTTTCAATACGACACTTTCCGGAAGATTCTCGTCTCCCAGTAGGTTTTCCATCTTATTTTGAAGGATACTGATCGGGGTCATGAGTTCATGAGAGGCATTGGCCGTAAATTCTCTTTCCTTTTCAAAAGCTTCATTGATTTGATCCATCAGAAGAATCAGTGATTCATCCAGGTACTTAAAGTCTTGTGTAGATGTGGGAACCGGGGGAGAATAGTCTTTGAATGGGAATTTTCTATTGATCAGTTTACTTTTTATGATTTTACCTAAAGGTTTGATGAGTATCCGCGTAAAGATGAGGTCAATCAAAAGGGTGAGGGCAATCAGGCCCATTAGCACATATAAGGCGGTTTTCTGTAAAGTTTTATTGTATTGATTGATGCTGGATATGCTCTTTCCAATTTCCAGCAGGTAGTTTTTCTGGTCGTATCTGAAAGTATGAATGAGAATTCTGTAGGTGAGTGTATCTCGTTCTACAACGCGCTGAGCTGTTTTTATGGTGTCAATGAAGGTGTTTTTAGCAGCTGGCTCCAAAGCAATATATTCTTCCTTAAGCATGGTATAACTCCCATAGCTGTCATCTCCCTGCAGGTAGTGTTCGATACCATTTTTCTGCACCACATTAATTACTTTGTCTTGTTGACTTCTAAGCGAGAAATTGGTGTATTGGGAAACAATCCGGTTGACCAGAAAAGGTAGTGATAAGACAAATAACAGGACAACAGCCAGTTTGGAGCTGGTAATAAACAGGATGAGCTTGGATGATAATTTCATTTATTTTCTGATTCTGTAACCTACGCCACGGACGGTCTCGATGAAATCGGCTGGTGCCCATGCATTCAATTTCTTTCTGATGTTCTTGATGTGAGCATCAATATAGTTGGAGTCGTAATCGTCGTCTGCAAATGTACCCCAGATGTGTTCACTGAGCTGCATTCTGGTCAGTACCCGGTTGTTGTGCAGGAAAAGATAACTCAGCAAATCAAATTCTTTTCTGGATAATTCTATCTGATTTTCCTGGAAAAGGAGCAGTCTTTTTTGCAGATCTACCTGAAAATCACCTAATGGTAACAATTCCTCTTTGACATTGAATTTACGACGGGCAATGGCTTGCATTCTGGATTGTAGCTCTAATAAAGAGAAAGGCTTTGGGAGATAATCATCGGCACCCAGGTCTAGTCCGGCAATGCGGTCTTCCAGATTCCCTCTGGCCGTCAGAATGATATATGCGGCATCCGGGTTGTGTTTTTTTGCTTTAGGCAATAAGGTCAGGCCATCGCCATCAGGAAGTCCGAGATCCAGCAGGATAAAGTCGTAGCTGTTACTTTCCATTTTCTCCAAACCATCGTGAATGGTATGGGCCAGGTCACAAATATAGAAGGCCTTTTTCAGGAAGTCTTCCATTTCATAGGCCAGCGTTTTTTCATCTTCTACAATCAGGACTTTCATGCGGGTTGTTTAGTCTTTTCTTCTTCTATCATCCCTTGAAGGACGTTCTCTCTTTTCAGATTCTCTTTTTCCTGGTTTTACTTCTCCGGGTTTTTCCTGTCTTCTGGATTGAGGTACTTCTTTGACATCTGGTTTTTTCCTTTCCTTACCACGTTCTTGTCTTTTACCTCTGTTATCCTGATAAAAATTTTCATTTGAACTGATGGTATTCTCTTTGGGAAACAGGGGTATAGCGGGTTTGTCGCTGGCAAAAGTGCCAAAGGGAAGTCCTGCGAAAAGTAGGGCTGCGGTATATGAACGTAAGGATTTAATAGTGCTCATGATGTAAATATATGGAAAGTTTGCCTCTTGCGAGGCAAACCGGCCCCCCTCATTAAAACATTGTGTGTGTGTTTTATTATCTGCGCCACTTGTATTGAATGATACGAAGATGCGGTGCGAAGATGAAATTAAGATGAAAAAGGAAATTAAAGTAAATAATTTCAAAAATTCATGTTCATTTCATGTTGGCTATAGACATTTGAATCAACAAACACACAAATGAAACATTAAATACAAGGTTATGAAAAAGTTAATAGTATTAGGGCTACTTGGCGTAATTGGATGGATGCCCTTTAAGGCTTCGGCACAGATCAGTGTCAGTTTGAATATTGGTTCTCAACCTTTATGGGGACCTGTAGGTTATGACCATGTAGATAATTATTATTTGCCGGATATAGAATGCTATTATGATGTGCCGAGACGTCAGTTTATATATATGGATGGCGGTCGCTGGATTTATTCTTCTAATCTACCTTCAAGATATAGAGGTTATGACCTGTATAGCGGGTATAAGGTGGTGATAAATTCAAGAAATCCTTACCGCAATTTTGACCATCACCGCGTTAGCTATGGCCGATATAGAAATAACAGGAGTCAGCATGTGATCAGACATAGTCAGGATTCCAGGTATTATGTCGTAAAAGGACATCCTTATTATGGCAGAGGCGAGAGACACGTTTACAGAGATAACGATAGAGGGCACAATAATTGGAAAGGTAATAAGAAATACGACCGTGACAATGGCCACCGCTATGAGAGCAGAGAAAATGGTCGTGGAGGTCGTGGAGATAGATATGAAGGTGGCCGTGGCGGCCGTGGTGGTGACAACAAGCATGACCGCGGTGGTAACAGGGGACATGGAAGAGGCAGAGATTAATCATTTGATTATAAAACAGCATTAATATGAAAAAGCTAATAATATTGAGTTTGCTTGGAGTAATGGGGATTTTACCCTTCCGTGCAGCTGCGCAAATCAGTGTAAATATAAATATTGGATCACAGCCTTTATGGGGCCCGGTAGGTTACGACCATGTGGAATACTATTATTTGCCTGATGTGGAGAGTTATTACTATGTGCCTAAACAACAGTTTGTCTATCAGGAAAGAGGAAGATGGATCTTCTCAAGATCCCTGCCTTCAAGATATAGGAATTACGACTTATATAACGGTTATAAGGTAGTCGTGAATTCCAGAGATCCTTACCGCAATTTTGACAATGACCGCCGCCAGTATGCGAGGTACAAAAATGTACGTACGCAACAGGTGATCAGAAATAGTAATGACAAAAGATATTATGTGGTGAAAGGGCACCCACATGGAATGCCTCCCGGACAGGCAAAGAAATATCCGGCCAGAGTCTCAAGGCCACAAGCGAGAGATAGCAGAGGAAATGAAAGATTAAACCGCACAAATGAAAGGGATAATCGTGGAAATGATCAGACTAAAAATGGAAATGAGCGCGGGAAACGCGGGAATGACAATGGTCGTGGTCATTAACAATAACACACACAAATAAAGACTAAGGGATTCAGGGGTGGATCCCAATTAAACGGGCCCTCCATTTTAATGGAAAGGCCCGTTTTTCTTGTGTGCTTGTTTTTATTTATAGCTGATCAGTTTTGTGATCGCTTTCTGCTCCAGTCCTGTTGGAGTAACCATTCCAATACTCAGGATGGTGTAAATATTTCCAGCTTTAAGGTCTGCGTCTGCTAATTCTGAGATCACCAATCCTGTTCCTTTTTCTTTGATTTGAAGGGTTTGTTTTTTAGCTTCAACCTCAATAAAATCGCTGCTGGCCTGATAGGTCTTATCGCCAACCAGGATCGCGCCATCCTTGATGACCAGGTCTAATGCTCCTGCATCTGGAGAAAGGTTGATGAAACGGATCGATGCTTTATCCGTTGGCATTTTGGTGATGATATCATTGATTACTAAATAATCTAGTTTGTCTTCTTTTCCGATTAGAAAAAGGGAGTAGGCCTTATTGTTTTCCAGGGTTACCTTTTTGGTAATCAGGCTTTCTGAACTACTCGCAGTGGTGAATTTAACGGAGTTTTCGCCTGTGTTGAGTCTTAAATAAGACAAGGCACCTCCAAATGGAATCGCTCCCTGATTGGCCAGTCCGTTATTGATATAGGCATTGTAAGTAGCAGGAGTAGGTGAGGTGTTGACTAACATTAATGAGGCTGATTCCGGAGTTGGTGTTTCTTTAGTGGAGCAGGCCGCCAGAAATAAGGTGCTCAGCGTTAATAAAGTGCCGGTCATCAGTTTGTTTAGGTTCCCGGTAATTTTGATTGTAGAAAGATTCATATGGAATGTTTTTTAGAATGTTATTCGTTAAAACGAGATGAGCTGGCGAAACGCTACAATAGTTCTGGTAGATTAGTATTATAGGAATTGGGAATGAAATTTGCGTGCCTTGCGTTATGAGAGTTATTCTAGGTTCGGACCATGCAGGGTTCCCGTATAAAACGATATTAGCTGCGACTTTGAAAGATGCAGGATATGAGGTGCTTGATCTGGGTACACATACTGTGACGCCAAGCGATTACCCTGATCATGCTGCTGTGGTAGCCGAAGCCATCATGAATAAAGAAGGTGAGCGGGGGATTTTGATTTGCGGAAGTGCGGTAGGGGTGAGTATTGCTGCTAATAAATTTAAAGGTATTCGTGCCGGAGTATGTCATGATACGTATTCCGCACATCAAGCTGTAGAGCACGACGATGTTAATATTCTGTGTTTAGGTGCAAGGGTGATTGGTTTGGAGCTGGCAAAAGATATTGTTTTTACTTTTTTAAAAGCAACGTTTTCGGGAGAAGAGCGTCATGTGAAGCGTTTGGATAAAATCACAGCGATAGAAGCAGAATGGGGGCTGAAATAGCTGTGATAGGCCGTGGATCCGGGGTGTGTAAAACCTGTTAGTAACCTGTTGATAAGATGTGGAGTGTGTGTTAAAAATTATTTGTAAATATCTTTGCATTAGATCATTATAGTTCGTAAATTAGATGTATCAAAACAGAAGTTCTTTAGCTGTTTGAAAGAAAGACTTCAAAAAGAATATGTGCCGAAGGGCAAAAGATTCTGAAGATTTCAAAGGATTAGTAAAAGATCAGATTCAAAGGAGACGGAGAAAATGATGCTTAAAATACCTAAACTGTGAAGCAAAGGTATATTCACTGGATTCGGGACAAACATTTAAAACTCTCCATTATTCTACGGAACGATGAGAAAATTAAATTTCAGAGGGATCGAAGTTGAAACATACTAAGAGGACCAAAGAAGGTTAAATGACAGAAAACTTGATGCATATTCGATGCTACGGCAACGTATATGTGAAAACGGAGAACCAAATCGCTAGAAGAGGGACTCCGTTTTCTTTTTGCCCGGAATTTTGGGCTGCCTCCGGATTCAGCGTTGGGGGATTCAAATCAGCTTATACTCAGGCGCAATAAGTGTTAATCCCTTTTAGCAGCTTAATTATTAAAAAAAGATTTCTTAACATTAAGGGAATATGACTGCGGTAACTTTGGAAAAATTACCTGGGGGAATATTCAAATGCGATCAGAGACTGAATTGCTTTCGCTGCTACAGCGCGGATCACATCAAGCAATGGAGGATATTTACCTGCGTTATTGGGAGGATGTTTTGGATGCTGCCTACAAACGTGTGCAGGATGAAGAAATTGCTCAGGACATTTGTCAGGAGATTTTCATCTCCCTATGGGAAAACCGGGAAAGTATTCAGTTGAAGGGTGCCCTGGGGGCCTATTTTCTTGGCGCGGTAAAATACCGCGTGATCAATTACTTTCGTTCTTCTCAAATAAAAGAAAAGCACAAGGAAGACCTGCGTCTTTTGATCGGTGCTGAAACCGAATTGTCCGCCGCTCAGGGTTTAATACTCAAAGAGCTTCAGCAGCAGGTGGACGAGGCAATTCAGGAGCTACCTGAAAAAATGAGGGTGATATTCTCCATGAGCAGGCAGGAGGAGAAATCTATCAGGGAAATTTCTGAGGAACTGAACCTTTCTGCTCAAACGGTGAAAAATCAAATCTCTTCGGCATTAAAAGTGATGAAGAAAAGACTGTCTTACCTCCTTACCTTGGCTATTTTTATGTTGTTCATCTAATCTTAACCTAAGCATAACATCTTTGGTTAGTACCTTTTTTCTTTTCATTTGACTTAGTTGTAGATGACAAAGGAAGAACAGGCGCAATTGCTGCTCAATAAATATTTAAAGGGGGAAGCCAGTCCGGAGGAAAGGACACAGGTAGAACAATGGTATCAGTCCTATGAGGCTCAGGATACTTTAGCAAAGGGAAGGAAATCAGAAGTGGCCGCTGGCATACTCTTGAATCTCCAGCGCGAAATGGAGCCTGAGAAGCAGATAAAATCTTACCGTCTTTTTGCTTTATACCCTTTAGGTAAGATTGCAGCGGCAGTATTATTTGTTTTGGCCGGCGCTATTACCTGCTGGTCGGTTTACAGAACACCGGTGGTTAAAGAAAGGTTTTTCACTTTGAACACAGCTGCCGGGGAGCAGAAAATTGTTGTTTTCAGAGATGGTTCAAAGGTGACCATGGCACCGCTTGCGCAGCTGGTATATCCACTGAAATTTAACCGGAGCAACAGAACCATTTCGCTGACCGAAGGTGAGGCCTTTTTCAATATCGCCCATGAGGAAAACAGACCTTTCATTGTGAAAACCAGTAACAACCTCTACACTAAAGTGCTGGGGACTTCCTTTCGGATCAAATCTTTTAAAAAGCAACACGATATTTCTATTCAGGTAGCCACAGGAAAGGTGGCCGTTGGAAATGCACATCAGGTATTTGGTACACTGGTTAAGGGACAGGAAATCTCTTATGATAAAGTAAACCAAAGGGCAGTAATTAAGCAGACTCCTGTTAAATTATTGGTCGATCTGAAGTTCGAAGGTATCCCGTTGGAAGAATTAATTAATAAGCTGGAATATGCTTATAGCATCCATATTTTACTGAGTAGTCCTGAGTTAGGGAAATTGAAATGTACCGGAATCTTTAATACCAGGCAAAGCCCTGAGGAGATTCTGGAGATCATTTGCAGTCTCCATCGATTGAAATTCAGGACCAGCGAAAATCACAAAACTTTTAATCTGTATAGAAAATGAAGAGATAAGGCGGCTCAATAAACCGGCGCTGATCAGATTGGTGCCCGTAAATGTTAAAACCGGATTCCTAACCAGAATTACCAAACCGGAACAATTAAACCCAAAACCAATGTTATGAAACAACGAAAAATATGAAAAAAAACTTATTAAAGAGGTCATTAGCGCTCTTCAAAGTCATGAAATATTCAGTGTTAACTTTCTTTATACTTTCCACCTTTTGTGGGGCATTATTTGCCTCTTCCACAATGGCGCAGGCATTAGAGAAAAGCAGGATTACAATTAAGGTTGGCCCGAACCGTGCTACAACCGCGATGCTTAAAGAAATAGAAGCCGGTACGGGACTTCATTTTGTATATAATCCGGACGCAGTACGCGACCATCAAATCAAAGAAAATGTGGCTTTAAAAAATGAACGCGTTTCTTCCTTACTTACCCTGATGGGTTTTAATTTCCAGGAAAAAGGCGGTCACATCATCCTGAGGAAAATCCCTGTTCCTCCGGCAAAACCGGAGCGTAACGTTACGGGAAAGGTAACCGATTCTTTAGGTATAGCGATGCCGGGTGTATCGGTGAAGGTGTTAGGGACGGCTAAGGGGACTACTACCGATGTAAATGGTAAATACCTGATCACGGTTGGAGAAAATGCGACTTTATCTTTTTCTATGGTTGGTTACAGCACGCAAACATTGAAAGTTGCTGAAAACCAGGAGCTCAATGTCGTGCTGATGGAAGATAAATCGCAATTGTCTGAGGTGGTGGTAGTTGGTTACGGAACGCAAAAGAAGGCAACGCTTTCAGGTGCTGTGAGCGCGGTTTCTTTAGACAAAGTATCTTCAAGATCAATGAATAATATCGGGGAGGTATTGGCTGGAAAAGCGCCGGGGGTAATTGTGACCAATGAAGGTGGTGACCCGACTGCGAGTCCCAGGGTGAACATTCGTGGCTCTGGAGGGATCAATGGAGAGAGCGTACTTTATGTAGTAGATGGCTCTATATTTCCGGGAACACCAGTGCTTAATCCAAATGATATTGAGTCGATCTCTGTACTTAAAGATGGTGCTGCCGCGATTTATGGCGCCAGAGCATCAGGTGGAGTGGTTTTAATCACTACTAAAAAAGGAAAAACTGGTAAGATGGAAGTCAGCATTGATGCGAAAACAGGTACCCAAAGTGCCTGGAAAAAGTTAACGCCATTAAATGCGGAACAACGAGCTATAGTGGCAGAAACCGCTGCTAAAAATGGTAAAACGACTTTGCTTCCTGCTTTTGATACGTCGAAATATCCGGAAGGAAGAATTACCCGTACCAATTGGATGGATGAGGTTTTCAGAACCGGAAAAACTCAGGATTATAACCTTGGTGTTTCTGCTGGATCTGAAAAATCAAGTATGTATTTAAGTTTCAATTACCGTAAAGCTGATGGGATTGTTTTAAATACGGAGGTAGAACGCTATAATTTCAGAATCAATTCTGATCATAAACTGACTCCCTGGTTGAAAATAGGAGAAAATCTTTCCTTTAGCAGCACGAACGGTCAGGGCGCAAACACGAGTAGTGATTATACTGGTGCGCTCTTATCCGCGATATACTTCCCAGCTAATGGAACGCCATATAACCCGGACGGCAGTTTCGCCGGTTTACCTGGTGGTGCTTTTGCCGGTGATTATGGAGATATTGTGAATCCTGTTGCGGAATTGAAACGTATAGACATCAACAGACCTCAAAATGTGCTCTTAATCAATCCCTATGTGATTTTAGACCTTGCAAAGGGCTTAACTTTTAAATCTAATTTTAGCTTAACGAAGGAATTTAACAATAGAAAAATCTTTACACCAAAACGTCCGGAAGTTGGAAAACCTTTACTGATTAATTCATTGGAAGAGGGTTCTGCCAGGAAAAACGACTTGTTAGCAGAGCAGGTTTTGAACTATAAAACAGCATTCGGTAGTCATCAGTTAGATTTTACGGGAGGATTCTCTTTCCAGAAAACCAGGTATGACGAGTTTTATGTAGTAGGAAAAGGTTTTGATGATGAATCGCCTTCTAAAAGATATCTGGTGAATGCTTCGGTATTTGAACCGGCAGTGAGTGGGATGCAGAGAACGGCATTGTCTTCCTTGTTTTTGAGAGCGAATTACAATTATCAGGAGAAATACCTGTTGTCCCTGATTGGTCGTCGCGATGGAACATCTATGGTGCCCAAATCGGAGAATAAATATGCAGATTATTACTCTGTTTCCGCAGGTTGGGTGTTGACGAAAGAGAATTTCCTGTCGGAGATTACCTGGTTAAATGAGTTGAAATTGAGAGGTAGTTATGGGGTTCTCGGTAACCTGGGAAGCTTATCTCCTACGGATGTGAGTCCCTTACTGAGTAGAACCTTGTCGTATTTTGGTCAGACACCTGCGGTTGGTAATGGCTATGTGTCTACCGTGCTGGAAAATCCTGACCTGACCTGGGCGCAATCTAAACAGACCAATTTTGGGCTGGATCTGGGGATCATGAAGAATACATTCACTTTAACAGCTGATTATTTTATCAAAAATACGGATAGAATGATTTTCACTAAACAGCTTCCGGGAACAGCGGGTTTAAATACGCAAACTATTAATGCGGGTTTGATCAGGGATAACGGGATTGAGCTAGGTCTCAATTATAACAGCGACAGGAATAAGGCATTTAACTATTCTATTGGTGCAACATTGACCAAAGTGAACAATAAAGTGATTAAACTGGCTCCGGGTTTGGAAAGCTTTCCAGTGGATAAGAACTTTAGAAACGAGCTGGCACCCTTGTTCATCAAAGAAGGACAGCCTTTATACAGTTATTATGTTTTGAAAACTCAGGGGATTTTCCAGACTCAGGCCGAGGTGGATGGTTATACCAATGCCAAAGGGGAAAAGATTCAGCCTAAGGCAAAACCAGGAGATTTTAAGTTTGCGGATTTAGACCAAAGCGGTTCTATTGATGGTGGCGACCGTTATTTTGCGGGTAGTGCTTATCCGGATTTTACTTACGGCTTCAGCTTTAATGCCGGTTATAAAAACTTTGACCTGAATATCTTCGCACAGGGAGTTTATGGAAATAAGTTGTTTAACGCCGTGAAAAGAACGACTTATAGTGCCAGCGGCCCTTCTTATAATAAATTAACAGGTATTCTGGATGCCTGGTCGCCGGAAAATCCTGGTGGAAAAGTGCCAATCATTTCTACTTCCGATGACAATGGAAACTTTAATGCCTCTGATTTTTACATTGAAAATGGTTCGTATTTGCGTATCCGCAATGTGACCCTGGGTTATACGCTCCCTAAATCCCTTACCAATAAGCTGAGAACAGGTGCTATCCGTGTTTACGGGACGGCAAACAACTTGTTTACCATTACTAATTACTCCGGTTTTGATCCGGAAATAGGAATGGATAACTACGGTATGGATGTCGGCAGGTACCCTCAGGCAAGAAGCTTCCTCTTTGGTCTTAGTGTGAATTTATAGTTTTAAAAGAAAGAAAAATGAAAAGAAATATAAAGTATGTTGCCATTGCAGCACTGGTAATTTTAAGCTCCTGTAAAAAACAGCTTAATATCGATCCGGAAGGCGCTCCATCTGCTCAGAATTTCTGGAAAACACCGGAAGATGCAGTTAAAGCAGAAAACGGTTTGTATGAGAAGTATAACGAAGAAGATTTTTATGGCAGAGGGATGTTCTGGTTTATCAATGCCAGCGATGATATGGTAACCGGTAGAAACAAGCCTGAGGCTGATAACATTAAAAACTTTAATAAAACTTATGTTGGTGGTGGATACACGGAGACGCAATGGTCTATGCGTTATGCGGTAGTTAAGCGCGCCAATGACATTATTAAGTATGTTCCGGCCATTCAGATGGATGAAAAACTGAAGAAGCAAGTGATCGGTGATGCTTATTTTAATGCTGCATTGGTGTATTTCCAACTGGCAGCCAATTATGGAAATGAGAAAGCCGGAGTACCAATTGTAAGTCCGGATACTGATCCTTCAAAGGCGATTCCGCGAGCGAAGAACGTGAATGAAAACTATGATTATATCATTCAGTTGTTTTTGAAAGCAGCAGATCAATTGCCTTTGTTTTCGGAGTTGAAAGCCACAGATTACGGGAAAGCACATAAAACTGCCGCATGGGCGTATTTGTCGAAGGTTTATCTGTATAAAAAGGATTATCCTAATGCAGTAAAATATGCAGATATGGTGATTAATTCCGGACAGCATGATTTGGTGATGACCAGGTTTTCAGATGTTTTCAAAGCCTCAAACAATTGGTCAAAAGAATACATCTGGTCCGTAGTGTGTACGCCTAGCGGTGGTGGTACGGGTTGGGGAAGTAAGCTTCCTGGTGTCATGTTGACCAATAAAGGTTGGGGTATTTACAATGGATGGGGGTATTACCTGCCAACAAAGGAACTATATGATTCGTATGAAGCGAACGACCAGCGTAGGGAGGCTACCATTTTAAAAACCGGCGATAAGTTCTTTTACTTTGGTCAGGAGCGTAGTTTTACAAAAGATGGTGGGGCCACTTCTGATTATCAGTTTAAAAAATATATGGAGCCTTTTTCTTATGAGAATCCAATACCAACCCATGTGAATCCGAACGGGGATAACGGGACAACGGATTTGAATGTTCCTTTGATGCGTTTTGCAGAAGTCTTGCTGATCAAAGCGGAAGCTGCCATTATGATCAGTGGAGCTGGAGCAGGGGATACCGAACTCAATAAAATCAGAGTTCGTGCAGGTTTAATCGCGAAATCAGGAATGAATCTGATGGATTTGAAGCGGGAACGTCGTAGTGAGCTGGCTGGTGAATGGGCAGATCGCCACAGGGATTTAGTGAGATGGGGCGATGCAAAGGCTGTTTATGCTTTACCCTTACACGATTCACAAGGAAATGTGATTTGGCCATCCAGAGTATTTAATCCTGAGGTGCATGATGTCTGGGCTGTTCCACGAAGAGAAATCGACAACAGTGGCGGTGTGATTACTCAAAACCCGGGCTGGTAAATCAGCAGGTTTTAACCTGATTTTTTTAGCGTTAGTTTTTTACGCAACATTACATGAGGGATAGACGCCCTATTATCCTGAAAGCAGCAGCAGTTTTGGTTTAGAGCCAGACTGCTGTTGCTTTTCAAAATTGTTCTTTTTCAGTAATTCTTTTAGATCATCTTCTTTTTTACCTACGAATTTGTTCTTTTGATCTGCAGCAGATTGCTTGTCATTTGAATAAGATTTGATACAAAACAAAATATGGATATAAAAAATATCATTCGCACTGCAGTTTTTGCAGGAGTCTTATTTGCAATGGATGCCAGAGCACAACATGCTTTAAGTTTTAATTCCGGTCATAGTCACAATGATTATCACCAGAATATTCCATTATTGACCGCTTATTATGCGGGGATGGGCGCTATTGAAGCAGACGTTTTTCTGAAAAACGGAGTCTTGTATGTGGCCCACGATCCTTCAGAAATTAAGGCGGATGCCACATTGAAGGGCTTTTATCTGGAGCCTTTGGCTAAGTTGTTCCGGCAGAATGGCAATAAAGCTTATGCCGATGCAAAGATGAAACTACAATTGGTGGTTGATATTAAAGAGAATCATCCAATGGTCCTGGCACAACTGATCAAAGATCTTTCCGCTTATCCGGGAGTTTTCAATAATCAAATGAATCCAAATGCGATTCGTATCGTCATTAGTGGTGATATGCCTAAACCTCAGCATTTCGTTGATTTCCCGGACTATTTATCTTTTGATGGCAGGCCGAATATCAATTATACCGCTGATCAATTGAAAAGAATAGCGATGATCAGCGATGATTTGAAAAATTACACCTCCTGGAATGGGAAAGGAAACCCGACTCCTGTTGATCTTGCAACATTGAAGTCATTAATTGATGCTGCACATTTGAAACAGAAACCGTTTAGATTTTGGGCAACACAGGACAGTCCTAATACCTGGATCGTTTTGGAAAGGCTGGGTGCCGACTGGATAAATACGGATCAACCGGGGAAACTAAAGGATTTTTATGTTCATAAAGATAAACTGACTTATACCAATCCGGTTGCTTATCCGGTTTATACGCCGGAATATAAGGTGGACGGACTGCCTAAGCCGGTTAAAAATGTCATCCTGTTGATTGGTGACGGGATGGGGCTGGCACAGATTCATGCAGGTTATATTGCCAATCACGGACAGTTAAACATGAGTAATGTCCGTAATATTGGTTTTTCTCAAACGGCTGCTGCCGATGCAGGAAATACAGATTCTGCTGCGGGTGCGTCTGCAATTGCTACAGGTGGAAAAACGAATAACCGATATATCGGGGTTGGACCTGATGGAAGAAAAATGATCAATCTGGTAGATACACTGGCTGATTATGGGGTTAAAAGTGGGATTATCAGTGTTGGTGACCTGACTGATGCGACTAATGCGGCATTTTATGCACACCAGATAGACCGGGCAATGTCACAGGAGATTGCGGCAGATTTATTGCAGAGCAAGGCCGAGATTCTGCTGGGCTCTAATCAAAAGAGTTTTCTGAAAAATAAGGATGTCGAATTGATGAGCAAGTTGAAAGCGCAGGGTTTTCAATTGAGTACTCAAGCCACAGATTTCTTTAAACATGGTCAGGGGAAACATTTGGTTTTATTACCGGATAGTGCCATCAGATCTGTAAAAGATGGACGTGGGGAGCTGCTAAAAGAAAGTTTACAGCATACTTTGAAAATCTTGTCGGCGAATAGTAACGGTTTTTTTATCATGGCTGAAGGTGCTCAGATTGACCATGGTGGCCATGTGAACGATTTGCCTTATGTGGTTACGGAACTTCATGATTTTGATAAGACCGTTGCCGCTGCATTACAATTTGCAGATCAAAATAAAGAGACTTTAGTACTAATCACTGCTGATCATGAAACCGGGGGCCTAACTTTATTGGATGCTTCAGCAGAAAAGGGGATGGTGACCGGCTCATTTAGTACAAATGACCACACGAATATTATGGTCCCTGTGTTTGCATATGGTCCCGGATCAGCAGAATTCAAGGGAACTTATCCGAATAATGAGTTGTTTTATAAATTGCTTAAGGTAATGGATCTGAAGAAGAAAAAGAAGGTCAGGTAATTGTGGTAGATTTCCGGAAAATCGCTAAATTTAAGAACCATGACTAAACCATCCTTAAAGCGTAATTCTGTGAAGAAAAAGATATTTGTGCTGGATACTTCAGTTATCCTGTACGATCATAATGCCTTCAATAATTTTCAGGAACATGATGTGGCGATCCCCATACAGGTGCTGGAGGAGCTGGACAACATGAAAAACGGGAATGAAACACGCAATGCGGAAGCCAGAAGCTTTATCCGTTTGATGGACCAGGCTTCCGGAGATAAAATCATGAATCATTGGATTCCTTTGAAGGGTGTTAAGCAGGGGCATTTTAAAGTGGTCATGGATAAGAAACCTGCGCTTTATGATGCTGAGGCTATTTTTGGCGCAGGGAAATTTGACCACCGTATTTTAAATGCAGCACTGAGCTTGCAGGAAGAGTTTCCGGAAAAGAAGGTAGTTCTGGTCTCTAAAGACATTTGCTTGCGGCTAAAGGCGAAATCTGTGGACCTTCATGCGGAAGATTATGAAACAGGGAAAGTCAAAAATGTAGCTGCATTGTATACCGGAAAAACAATTCTTCCAAATGTAGAGGCGCAGCTTTTTGAGGCTTTGAAAAATGAAGGGAGTATTTCAGCTGCAGAGATGAAGCTGACAGCGGATGGCGGAAATCATTTTTATATTCTGAAAAGTAAACGAAAAACTCAGACGGCCTATTATGAGGTTCAGACCGACCGGCTGATCCGCCTGAAGTCTCAAAAGGTTTTCAATATTTCTCCAAGAAATGAGGAGCAGTGCATGGCGATTAATGCTTTAATGAATCCGGCAGTGAAGCTGGTGACCATTCAGGGGAAAGCAGGGACAGGGAAAACGTTAATCGCGATAGCCAGTGCTTTGGAAATGCGTAAAGATTACCGGCAGATTTATGTGACACGGCCTATCGTTGCCTTAAGTAACAAAGATATCGGCTTTTTGCCGGGTGATGCAAAATCAAAGATTGATCCTTATATGGCGCCAATATGGGACAACCTGAGGTTTATTAAAGAGCAGTTTCAGCATGATCCTAAAACCCAGGCAAGGATTGAGGAGTTTGTCCAGACAGAAAAGATTTTGATCGCTCCGTTGGCTTATATCAGGGGGAGAACGCTGACAAAGATCTTTTTCATTGTAGATGAAGCGCAAAATCTGACCCCGCATGAGATCAAAACCATTATCTCCCGCGCAGGCGAAGACACTAAGATTGTGTTTACAGGGGATATTTACCAGATTGATACGCCTTATCTGGATGCAGAAAGTAATGGTTTATCCTACCTGATTGAAAGTGCGAAAAATCATCCGCTATATGCACACATTACCTTAGATAAAGGGGAGCGTAGTGAGCTGGCTAATCTGGCTAATGATTTGTTGTAGCGGCTTTTTTCAATAGTACATTTCTTATATACCAAAAAAAACCGCTCTCCTTCTGAACGGTTTTTCGTTTTTTAGCTGAAGGAACCTGCCTTCATGATGTGGTCGGGGCTATAATCCTGGTCATTACAATTTTGCAATGACGAAACCGGTTAGGTTTAATCTGGTTTCATCATTTCTAACCAATTTGTGTTCAGTTGATGATCCGCTTAGTTTCAAATCAGACGCTCCATCCATCTCTGTGTACAGGCTTCCGATAGTCGCATTCACCTTTGCTTTAGCGTTATCTTTCAGGAAGATCTGAAGTACAGCAAGGTCAAAGTTGCCGCGGGTTCTTATGGTGGAAGTTTGCGCCGCATCAATTCTTTGGAGGTCTTTTACATGTACATAAATAGTGCTTTTATCAGTAGAATTGATGTACAGGGTGTAGCCTTTTTGCTGAACGGTAGTATTGCTGCTTTGAACTTCATCATAACTGTTGATGCTTTCTTTGTTTCCCTGGATCAGGACTACATTTGCATTTCCGGTTACCACTACTTTATTGAATTTTACAGTAGCACGGTTACTTGTTGGCGATTTCTCTTTAGCAATAGTAGTGAAAGCTGAAGAAGTTAAAACGATAGCTGTTAAAGCTGTAGCGAATAGGGTTTTGATGGAAGTTTTCATATCTTTTGTTTTTAAGTTTTTTAAGGTTTTTTGTAGTTAAGACCAGCTCAAATGAGAAAGGTTACTGCAGTTTTTGGCGCTTTAGACCATATCAAAAGAACGGTCGACAAACCGCCGGAACTTCTCGACCAATCGACGAAATTATTTTCGTCGATGTTATTCAGGTTATCGTCATCTTTTTAGGGGCTTTATGATTACTTACCATAGGTCAACAATGAGGGGGGAAATAAACAGGAAATTTGACCCATCATAAATCATAAATGACATGGGACATCTGATCAGGAAAAATTCATTAGCTGTAAATGAAATCTTAAATAGGGTAAACAGCGAAAAAACATATTTCGTTTACACAGATAAGGGTGTGCGTATCCTTAAGCTTGTTGTACTTTTATTATTGGCTTTTGTGATTGGTAATCGTTTTTATCAGCCTGATGCTGATGTGGTTAAGCTGAGGCCTGTTGATGTGGTGACCGGGAAGCTTGTTTTTGGCGCCCCATTGAAAGATGTAGATCTTATCGATTTATCGTCAGTAAGGTCTTTTATGAAAAAGAGAACATCCGCAGAATTGAAAATTAAAGGATTGGTTTCTACAGTTGCAGCTAACGGACAATTGGAAATGATTCTTGATGATGGGAGCTTACTTAAAGTGAACCATCAAATGAAAATAGAGGAGGCTGGAAATTTAGCAGCCAGGAAAGTAGTGATGGCTGGAAAACTATATAAAACAGCAGATAAAGCAACGCTGATCTATGATGCCGACAGTTTAACAGTCTTATAATTCTTTGAAGAATTGTTTTCGGAAATTTTTATAACTTGTCCTTCATAGATTCAGATTTATGAAGGATTATTTTTTTAACCTGTTGGCTTTTGACTATTGGACAAATGTCAGGCTAATTCAATCCATGCAGGCGGCTGAGGAGATTCCGCAACGTGCAAAAGATCTTTTTAACCATTTACTCGCTACAACAAGGGTATGGCGGAGTCGGATGGTTGGAGAAATGCAGGATGTGGAAGTCTGGGAAAAGTTTGATGAAAAGGACTGGCAGCAATTGCTGGATCAGAATTATCAGCTGATGACAGGTTTTCTGGAACAGCTGGACGCAGCAGACCTTCAGCGCAAAGTGCGTTATTACAATACCAAAGGAATCTCTTACGAGAGCCTGATATCGGATATCTTAACCCACCTGATTGTTCATTCCGCCTACCATCAGGGACAAATCGTTAGCCTGATGAAGCCTTTCTTCAGTACAGCCCCTGACCTGATGTACATCACTTACACCCGCGAAAAGAAATGATTTTAGAAGTCGCCATATTAGAAGTTATTCCGCAACAGACACTTTCTTTTGAGAAAGATTTTGAAAAAGCATCAGCTATCATTAGCAGCATGAAAGGATACCACGGACATCAGTTGCAAAGATGTCTGGAGGTTTCAAACCGATATCTTTTATTGGTGAACTGGGAGGAGTTAACAGACCATACCATCGGTTTCAGGCAGTCCGCAGCATATCTGGATTGGAAAGCATTACTGCATCAGTATTATGATCCTTTTCCAACCGTGGAACATTATGAAATGGTTTATTCCGGTTCGATCACAAATCTTAGCTCTGGATCTGCAAATTTTAATCCTGGATCCTTGAATGAGCAGTCTGACGATGCTGAGCAGAGTCGTTCGGCTGCGGTGTAAAAACAGGTATAGATTCTAATCCTAACGTTGATAAAGAATAGACAAAAGCTTAAATTTGAATTTCAAACTCCAATTAACTCAGCATGGCCAATAATGTAAATATCACTTCCACAGGGATTAAAAAAGTTTTGCGTCTTTATAATGAAAAACAGGCGCTTGCAGAGTACATCTGGAATGGTTTTGATGCAAAAGCGGATACCATTTTGATTGATTATACTTTTAATGCGCTTGGTAGCATAGAAAGTTTGAAAGTCGCTGATAACGGGTATGGGATCAACTTTTCTTTATTGAAAGATAAGTTTAATCCATTCTATGAATCCGAAAAAGCACTCGAACAACGAATTCAGCTACATAAATCGACGATGCATGGAAAGAATGGGGTTGGTAGACTTACCTTTTTTACTTTTGCGCATGCGGCGGAATGGAATACGACCTATGAAGAAAATGGTTTGTTGAAAAACGGGAGCATTAAGGTCGCAGTCGGAGAATTGAATAATTATGAAGCGAAGCTTTTAGCGGAAGATGTAAAGGGGAAATCCACAGGTACTACCGTTTCATTTTCTAATGTACAGTTTTCAAAAGAAGCAATGGAATTGAGTATCATTCCTTATTTACAAGCAGAATTCTGCTGGTTTCTGGAGCTGCACAAAAACAGGGGTTTTTCTATTGTTGTCAATGGCGAACCTTTAGCTTATCAGGAAAATATCATTGATCAGGAAGATGGTCTGGTTTTTAGATATCCGGAAAGCAATACCATATTTAAAGTGAAATTCATCCAATGGAAGGAATCACTGCACAAGGAACTGTCTAAGAATTACTTTGTCAATGATAAAGGTCAGGAAGTTTATAAAGACTACACTACGCTGAATAAGAAAGCCGATGAGTATTATCATAGTGTTTTCATTGAGAGCGAGTTCTTTGATGAGTTTGATTTTAGCAGTTCTGATTATGAGGCACAGGTAAAGCTGTATGCCCGTACAAAATCTTCTCCGGAGTATAAGTTTCTGATCAAAAAGGTAAACGAGCTGTTGAGAGCCAAAAGAAAACCTTTCCTGAAAGAATTTTCTAGTAAACTGATGGAGAAGTATGCCATGGAAGGGGTATTACCTCAGTTTAGCGAAGCGGATGCCGCGCAAAGGACGGACCTGATAGAGACCCTAAAAGTGATGTATGAGCTGCAGCCAAAGTTGTTTAGTGGACTGAGTATTGATCAAAAGAAAGCTTTTGTCAGGTTAACCCATGTGTTACTCAATTCTAATGAAAGAGGACAATTGTTCCGGGTAATCGAAGGAATCGTAGAACTGGAAGCTGAAGAAAAAGAAGAGCTATTGAGCTTTTTAGCACTCCATGATTAATAGTTCATGGAGCGGTTTTTCAGAATAAATCTTTTATAAGGTTTCTTTTTTGGAAGTCAGGGTTGCACCAGCACTGGCAATCACGACTAAAGCAACGGCAAGGTATTCAAAAAGAGAAAGGTGTTCATGTAGAAATACTATTCCTGCTAAAGAGGCTACAGCAGGCTCCATACTCATCAAAATACTGAAAGTACGTGCCGGCATTTGACCGAGGGCACTCATTTCTAAAGTGAAAGGAATGGCACTTGATAAAAGGGCTAATGCAGCACCAAGTAATAATAAGGTGGGTGTGATTTCGCCGAATCCACCACCGATAAATCCAAAAGGAACCACAAGCAACGTTGCAAAAATCATGCCCACAGAAACGGCATCGCCACCTTTCATAATCTTGGAAATCCGGCTACCCAGTACAATATATGCTGCCCAGAATCCTCCGGCTAATAAGGCCAATAGTACCCCGATCAGGTCTAATCCCTGGTTAGACCATGGTGCAATTAAGGCAATTCCTACAGCAGCAAGCAATACCCAAAGGTAATCCAGTCCGCGTTTAGAATTGAATACGGCCAGTAACAAGGGGCCGATAAACTCAAGGGTAACACCTAAGCCCAGTGGAATCCGCTTAATTGCCATGTAAAAAATCACATTCATCGCACCCAATGCCAAACCATAAGGAATCACAGCTTTCCATTGCGCTTTTGTGAGTTTAAATAAGTTTGGGCGATTTACCAGCAACAAAATAATTGCCGATAATCCGATACGTAGCGAGGCTGTGGCAGTAGGGCCAATGGCCGGAAAAAGTCCTTTTGCGATCGCTGCGCCCGCCTGAACACTGATGATGGCCAATAACACTGCGGGTAATGGAGGGATATTAAGCAGGCTATGTTTTTTCATAATGTGGAGGTCTTAAGTGGGGTAAATCAGACGTTTAGCTGATAAATTTGAAATATTGTCCCGAATTGGGAGCGCAAAATTACGAAAAGCAGACGACAATATTTTAGGGATCTTTCTATATCTTAGACAGCAATGAAAAAACCCGTCGTATTTTTAGGAATTCTTGTTCAATTTATTTTCGGATTGATGCCAGTTAATAATGGCTTTGCTCAAAAAAAGCCAAATGTCATTTACATTTATGCTGATGATTTAGGGTATGCAGAAATCGGAGCTTACGGGCAACAGAAGATCAAAACTCCCAATCTGGACCGCCTGGCAAAGGAGGGGATGAAATTTACTGATCATTATACCGGGACGCCGGTTTGCGCGCCTGCCAGGGCCATGCTCATGACTGGTAAACATGCTGGTCATGCTGATATTCGTGGCAATTACGAACTTGGTGGTTTTCCGGATAGTGAGGAACGAGGCCAGTTGCCCTTAAAGGAAGGGACTTTTACTGTAGGTCATCTGATGCAGCAGGCAGGTTATAAAACAGGTCTGGTTGGTAAATGGGGACTGGGGATGAATGGAACTTCTGGCTCTCCCCTGAAGCAGGGATTTGATTATTATTATGGATTGCTGGATCAAAAACAAGCACATAGTTTTTATCCAACACATTTATGGGAAAATGACCAGCGGGATACGCTGGACAATACTTTTATAAATGTTCACCGGGCGCTGGATCCCAAAAAAGCTACAGCTAAAGATTTCGATTACTATAAAGGGAAGGTTTATGCCCCTGAAAAAATGACGGAAAAAGCATTGTCGTTTATCGATCAGAATAAAGAAAATCCTTTCTTTTTATATCTTCCATATCCATTGCCCCATGTCTCTTTACAAGCGCCGGACGAATTTGTGCAGCCTTATATCGGGAAATTTGAAGAGCAGCCTTATTACGGGCAACAAGGATATGCGCCAAACAGGTATCCATATTCAACTTATGCGGCAATGGTTACTTTTTTAGATACTCAGGTAGGGATCATTATGGAGAAAATCAAAGCATTGGGATTAGATGAAAATACGATCATTATGTTTTCCAGTGATAACGGTACAACTTTCAACGGGGGGGTGAATGCGACCTATTTTAATAGTGTGGACGGCCTTAGGGGGTTGAAAACAGAGGTGTATGAAGGAGGAATCAGGGAGCCGTTTATAGCGAGGTGGCCTGGTAAAATTAAGGCTGGTTCCCGGAGCAATCTGATCTCTGCACAATTTGATCTTTTAGCAACAATGGGGGAGTTAACCGGACAGAAAGTCGAAAATACAGATGGGATTTCTTTTTTACCCACTTTACTGGGGAAAGCAAAACAACAGGGAAAACATAAATATTTATATTGGGAATTTCCTGAAAATGGAGGTCAGGTAGCCATTAGAATGGGGGATTGGAAAGGTGTCCGAACCAATGTGAGGAAAGATCGGGATAGCCCCTGGCAGATCTATCATTTGAAAACTGACAGAAGCGAAACTAAAGATCTGGCAGCAAGTCATCCGGACCTGGTCGCGCAATTTCAAGCCATTGTAAAAAAGGAACATCAGGACTCCCCGGTGAAAGACTGGAATTTTTTGTAAGGCAAAAATTATTGGCTTGCTTCTCCTGATTTTATTATATTTTTATACAAAATTAAACCGTTATGAAAAAGTTTATTACGCTTCTGTTTTTCGCCGGACTGGCTATTGGAGTTCAGGCTCAGGAAAAAACAAAAAAAGCAACCACTGTCCTGAATTTTGAAAAACCACATGTGGTAGAAACCGCTTGTGGGGAATGTAAATTCGGCCTTCCGGGAAAAGAATGTGATCTTGCGGTACGAATCGATGGTCATGCTTATTTTGTAGATGGCTCTGATATTGACGATCACGGTGATGCACATGCTAAAGATGGTTTCTGCAATAAAATTAGAAAAGCAGAAGTGACCGGAAAGGTCGTAAACGGCCGGTTTAAAGCCAGTTCTTTTAAATTATTGAAAGCCGAAACCTTAAAACCAAACACTAAAATATAATATGGGATTATTCTCTGCCCTGATGGGCAATGCAGGTATTGTAAATAACGATCAGTTGAAGCAGGATTATCATAAATTGCTAACTGAAGGTGAGGAAATTGAACTGGGATTTAAACTGCTCAGGGATACCTTTATTTTTACTTCAAAACGCCTTATTCTGGTGGATATACAAGGACTTACAGGCAGTAAAACGGAATACATGTCTGTTTCGTACAAAAGTATTTCCCGTTTTAGTGTAGAAACTGCCGGGACTTTTGATCTTGATGCAGAACTTAAAATCTGGATTTCCGGTGAAGCTCATCCTAGTATCAGAAAGAAATTTAACAAGTCAGTAAATGTGTTCGATGTACAGAACGTACTGGCCTTTCATGTATTGAAATAAACATTTTGTTAAGGGCTACTTCTCTTTGAGGTAGCCTTTTTTATTGGAAAGCGGTCTTTCCTGCATCGCAAACCTCTTAATCATTTGGCATATGCGCCAATTTGATCTTCCCCCGCTCTTTATTTCGTTGAAAAAGATAGAATACTTGCAGCTAAGCGCTAACTTTGAACAAGCAGTTAAAAACCATTAAAATATGTTTCATAAAGACGAATATATAGCAAGAAGAAAACAACTCTCTGAACAGTTTAAATCTGGAATTTTGCTTTTTCTGGGAAATGAAGAAAGTCCGATGAACTTTTTGGACAACACCTATCACTTTCGACAAGACAGCACATTTTTATATTACTTCGGGATTCCGGAACCACAGCTTGCCGCGGTGATAGATCTGGACGAAAACCAGGTGACTCTTTTTGGCGATGAGATGAGTATGGATGCTATCGTTTGGATGGGCAGACAAAAAACACTTTCAGCCAAAGCGGAAGAAGCAGGAGTTACCAGGCTTTCTCCTTTTCAACAATTGGATCAATACCTGACCAAAGCAAAAGGGCAGGGTAGAACCATCCATTTTCTACCACCTTATCGCGCAGAGCATAAAATAAAACTGGCAGAAATGCTGGATATAAAACCGGTACAGGTACAAGAAAATGCCTCAGTTCCTTTTATCAAGGCTGTAGTGGCGCAACGTTCGGTAAAATCAGCACTGGAATTAATCGAATTAGATAAAGCCTCGGTGATTTCTGCAGATATGCACCTGAAAGCGATGCAACTTGCCAGACCAGGTATGACTGAAAATGAGTTGGCAGCAGCCGTTCATCAGGTGGCTTTAACCTCTGGCGGACAGCTTTCTTACCCCATCATTTTAACGGTAAACGGACAGATTTTACACAATCATTATCATGGCAATATCTTAAAAGAAGGTGATATGGTACTGAATGATTCAGGGGCAGAAACGCCTATGGGTTATGCTGGTGACCTTACGCGCACCTTCCCGGCGGGTAAAAAGTTCCTTCCGGAGCAAAAAGATGCCTATAATATTGTACTTCATGCCTACCAGCAGGCAGTTGAAGCACTAAAACCTGGTGTCAGGTATATCGATGTGCATTATCAGTCTTGTTTAAGTCTTGCTGAAGGATTAAAAAATCTTGGTCTGATGAAGGGAAACCTGGAAGATGCAGTGGCCAGAGGCGCACATGCTTTGTTTTTTCAATGTGGTACGGGGCATATGATGGGATTAGATGTTCATGATATGGAAAATCTTGGCGAACAATATGTAGGATATACAGATGAACTTCAGAAAAATACCACACAGTTTGGCTTAAAGTCACTTAGACTGGGGAAAGCACTGGAAGAAGGGTATGTTGTAACTGTAGAGCCAGGGCTATATTTTATTCCTGAATTAATCGATCAGTGGCAGGGCAGTAATGAGTTTTCAGAATATATCAATTACGATAAAGTACAGGCTTACCGGAATTTTGGTGGCATTAGAGTAGAGGATGATTATGTGATTACCACTGATGGCTATAGAAAACTGGGTAAAGACCTGGCGATTTCGGTAGAAGAGGTAGAAGAAATCAGAAGTACTGCGTTTTAATACAAACGTTTGTGTTAAACTATTGTTATAAGTATTAATTGTTCTATTCCTGATTAATTGAGTACGAAAAACTTGTACTCAATTAATCAGGATGACGTTAAAATAATCAGGACAACGCTAAAAATTTATGGGGATTAAAACACCGGAAGACTGGAATGAAAAAGAAGTACTGATCAAACTGAAAGCAGGAGATGAGGTTGCCTTCGGGAAACTTTATGCGCATTTCAGCGAAAAAATATACGGGCAACTGCTATACCTCTTAAAAGATCAGAATTTAGCAGATAAATTGGTTCAGGATTTATTTTTAACCGTATGGGATAATAAGAATACGATTTCCCTTAAGACGGCTTTCAGGATTCAGCTGAATACTACAGCAGAAAAGCTGGTGTTTGATTATTTCAGAAAATTTGTCAGTGATGAAGAAACAGAGCTTTTGATGGCACATTTCGGAACACTTTCTGAAAAAGAATTGCGTTTACTGATTCAAAAAGCTTTATCTGATGAGTTACCTCAGGATTTTTTCGATGTGCGCTTAAAAAAACATATCGCTGATCTTTACCCCTTATTGAGTTCAGTGATTAAGTCTGCTGATCATAAGATAAAGCTCATTCCATTTTATAAACAAAGGTCTTTCGCTTATCTCGCAATAGCCTGTCTCGCTTTATTGGTAACAGGTTTTATGTCCTTGTTTTATCGGGAATTCAGGGCTTCAAAATTTGATGATCCGGTTACAGGCTCAGCCTCTTATGGCATTGTTCCGGGGAGTAATAAGGCCTCGCTTTTATTGCCAGATGGACAAACGATTAACCTGAGTGAGTTTAAAAGCGGATTACTGATCACTGAGTCAGGAATTACGTATAACGATGGGACTGAGTTGCCGGTTTTCACTGATGGCATGGATTTCACCCTTAAAACCCCAAATGGAGGTCAATATATGCTGACGCTGTCTGATGGGACTAAGGTGTGGTTAAACGCCGCCTCTTCCCTTAAATTTCCAGGTGTTTTTTCAACGCAAAAGATACGGAAGGTGGTCCTTAATGGGGAAGCTTATTTTGAGGTCGCTGCCAATGCTGCAAGTCCCTTTGTTGTGAAGTCGGCCAGGCAGTATGTAAAGGTATTAGGTACGCATTTTCAAGTCAGTAGTTATCCTGATGATGAAGTTGTTAGTACTGCTTTGTTGAGTGGTGCTGTGCTGGTTGATCATCCGGGAATAGGAAATAAAGAAACGGTATTGAAACCCGGACAGCAGCTTATACTGACCCCATCAGCCGCTAAAGTGGAAAATGTTAATGTAGCAGAGCTGGTGGCCTGGAAAAATGGATCGTTTGTATTTAAGTCGGAGCCACTGGGAAGTATCATGAAAAAGATCAGCCGCTGGTATGATGTTCCGGTTGTGTATGAGAACGTTGATCAGAATCAACTATTCAGTGCAGAATTTTCCAGGTTTGGTGAGCTTTCAACAGTATTGAGTCAGCTCGAGCTGTCAGGGGCAGTTCATTTTAAGCTGGAAGCGAAACGGATTGTGGTGTTGAAGTAAAAAAAATCATGAGGTAATGTTGTTCTAAAATGGCAGAAAAAGCACTGAATATCCAGGGGATTCCCAATACGCCCACCATTCAATTTGTGAGGAAACTGTCTTTTTTGATGGATGAGCAGTTTCGGATTCCGGGAACAAAATATCGTTTTGGACTAGATCCAATATTCAATCTGATTCCTTTTGTTGGTGATCTGACCGGGTTTTTAATTTCCAGCGGACTGGTATTGGCTATGGCAAGTAAGGGGCTGACAAGTAAAATTGTGGTATTAATGTGTATTAATATTCTTTTAGACAGCGTTTTTGGTGCCATTCCGGGTATCGGTCAGGTTTGGGATTTCTTTTTTAAATCCAATACCCGCAATATGAAACTTATGGAACAGTATTATTTAGAAGGTAAACATCAAGGTAGCGGAAAAAGTACAATCCTTATTGCAATTATAGCGATTTCTGTAATTTTCATCATCCTGTTAGTGGCTGTCTGGTTCCTGATCTCCCTGATACTGAGCTGGTTCTAAACAGCGCATATAAACTGATGAATGAAAATTTTAAAATCAAACCCCCGATTGATCAGTTTATATGCTTTATTTACTGTTAACTGTAGTTTTCCCGGATGCTTTCATTTGGGATGAAATCCTGAGGGCTACAGCCGAACTCTATAGCTATTTTATTGAGTTGATCATAGGTGTACATGGCTGGCCATCTTTCTCCCTCAATCTGTCCGATATAACCATCAGAAACTTTCAGAACCATGGCAATATAGGTTTGCCCCTTGTTTCTTTCTTTTCTGATCGTTCGTACTTTACGGACAATTTCTAGTTCAAATTTCGATTTTGTATTCATAATGAGCGCAATAAATAAGAAAAGAATAGTATTGATTTTTATGACTAAGTATCAATAAGTGTATTTGTCTTTTCGTTATGTGGTGTGGTTAATTTGGTTGATTGTATTAGCTTGTAGTTCGTTTATGTCTGATATGCTGTTTATGATTTGTAATTTAATTGGTTTTAGGTGGTTCAAAGTAATAGGATGCTCAATTCTGTTTTAATTCTAAACTAAAGTTAAGTATTTAAATAAATTATTATACAAAAAACAATAATTAATAATTATGTTTTGCAGGTATTTTTAATAGCTGGCCATGGTTATATTTTGCAGGATAAGGGTTCCCCTGGCCGGAGTAGTAGTTGCAAAGGTAAATGGGCAAAAAAAAGGGCCTGCAAGAATATAATAATTGATGCAGGCCGTGTTTTAGGGGGAAAGAAATGAAAGATTAACTTTTTCTTACGTTTACTGCATTTAAGCCCTTTTTACCGTCAGCTACTTCGTAACTTACGGTATCATTCTCACGAATAGGTTCTTTTAATCCTGAAGAGTGTACGAAGATTTCGGCACCGCCATCTTCAGGGACAATAAATCCGAATCCTTTTGTTGCATTAAAAAATTTCACTGTTCCTTTTTGCATGGTGTAAAGTTTGTGGTTTCTATTAGACTGATTAAGGAATCTGCAAGCATTGATGTCCTTTTGGTTATACAATTTGGTTGCTTAATATTTTGATATGATGATGAGCACTGGTTAGTCGCGCTTGTTGGTTTGTTAACAGGCGGCGTATGTCAATATACAATCCTTCGGTTTTCAAAGCAGTCTGATAAGCTTTTTGTGCGGCAACTTCCCAAAATTCACAATGACTAAGTATGCTTTCCCGGTCCGGTCCTGTAAATGGAATTTTAATAGCTAACCAGGCATGGTGGACTTTTCCGGCAGTACTGGTTCCCGCTGTTGGCTGATCATCAATTGAAAGGATTTTTCTCTTCAGGTCTGCCTTTAGCTGGTGACTTTCCTGAATCATTTCATTAAAGTGCTCAATCAGGTCGGCATCTCTTTCTTCTAATTCATCTATTGCTTTTTCATAATCTAAAATGCGGTCATTGTGAATTTCAATCAGATCATTTAGAATTTCCAGGTTTACCTTATTATTTTCCATAGCAATTTTATTTATTTCACCGGAACAAGCAATGTAGAGAAATGTTTATAGTTTGAAATGATTTGGGAGCTTAGGGCTTGATTTCAGGTATTTTACACTCTTATGTCTGGTGTTTTTACTTTTTTATTTTCAGTATAAATACGTAACTATGTATGGTTAATTAGCTGGAATAATTTTAATAACCTGCCTGGTTTCCTCCTGGCAGCGCATTTGATTTTTTTATCGCAGAAAAACACTTTCAGTATTGACTTGTTATTTAAGAAATTGATAATTCAGTTTCCCCCTTATTTATGATCAGTATTTCCCAGGAAAACTGCGTGGATTTACCTAAAAATTCCAGCGCAGAATATATTTTGAATTTAATCGATGTAGCTTGTTTACAGCTGGATGTTGACCATGTGATTTTATATGGAAATAGAAAGGCCGGTTTACTTTTTCAACTGGAAATTGAGGAAACTATAGGAATAAATGCCTGGGAGTTTTTTGATAAAAACACTTGTTGTGAAGCTTTTAATGCCATTCAAAAAGCTATTCTTGAGAAAAAAGCAAGTATTACCGAATATTTTTGTGGCCTTACTCAAATCTGGGTTTCTCTCCATGCTATTCCTTCTGAAAACGGGGTGGTGTTAATGTTTACAGATGTCACTGAAGTTACCATTGCTAAGTTTCAGTTATTAGAAGAACAACATCGTTTAAAGTTGTCTCAGGAATTGGGCAGTATCGGCTATTTTGAAGGGTTAACGGGGACCGATTCCCTTTATTTAAGCGACGAACTGTATCGTATATACGGTCTTTTACCACAAGAGAAATCTTTTAGTCTTGAACAGTTGTTCTCTTATTTCTATCTGGAAGACCGGCTTTTAGCGCTTCATACTTTTCAAAATCAATTGCTGAAAAAAGATTCTTTTGAACAGGATTACCGCATTATTACCGCTCAGCTGGACACGAGGGTGATCAATATGCGGATGGAGTTTTCATTCGACAAAAGTATTGGCGGGACCCGTTTTTATGGGGTAATTCAGGACCTGACGGCACAGCACCATACAAAGACGGAATTGAAAGAAAGTAAAGATTTGATTGAGTCCGTTTTTGATGCAAGTTTGCTGGGGGTATCCTTATTAAGGCCGGTAAGAAATTATTCAGGGGAGATCATAGATTTCCGGATTGAAATGATTAGCCGGGAATTAGAAAGAGAAGCAAAACGGGATGATCTGACTGGTAAGCTTTGTCTGGCTGAATATCCGGGGGTAAAGTCCTCCGGTTTATTTGATGTAATGCTTCAGGTCATGGATACATCAATAGTGCAACAAACAGAATATCATTATCATTATGATGGTTTTAATGAATGGTTTTCCAGTATGTTTGCGAAAATCGGAGATGCTTTGCTCGCGACAACAGTGAATATCAGCAGTCGTAAGTTTGCAGAGCAGGAGCAGTTGAAAAACCTGATGATCTTACAACAATCTGAAGAGCTGGCAAAAGCCGGGAGTTGGGAATATGACCTGACCACGGAAGCCTTTAGCTGGTCGGAAGGCATGTACCGCCTTTTTAATCTTCAGAAAGAAGTATTGCCCGTACCGGAAATTTATCTTCAATATGTTACTGCAAACTATATAGCTGTAGCGGAAAAAATTACTCAGCTTCTGAAAACCGGAGCGATCGGATTTGAAGAAACCATTGAAATTTTAGTGGATGAGGTACCCAGGGTTTTGAAAGTTAAGGCTTCGATACATCGCGATAAAAATGGAAAACCATTAAAGGTATTAGGTGTAGATATAGATATGACGGTGCAGGTAGAGCTCTTTAAAAAGAATGAATTGCTACAGAAGGAGGTTTTTATGGCTATTCTGGAAACCCAACAGGCGGAACGTAAACGGATCGCTGAAAACCTGCATAATGGACTGGGGCAACTGCTTTATGGCGTTAAGCTTAGTTTATCTCAAAATATGATCAGTCATGGTAATTTACTTTCAGTAGCGCACTTAAAAGGACTAAAACACACAGATAGGCTATTGGCAGATGCAATCAGAGAAAGCCGGAGGCTCTCCCACGAGCTGATGCCCGCGATATTGGAAGACTTTGGATTAAAAGCTGCATTGGATGATATTTGCAATCAATTTCAACTTGCAATTCTTATACATACCGTATATACGGGGTTAGAAAATAAACGGGATAAGTTTGTAGAAATTTCTATTTACAGAGTGGTTCAGGAACTGATCATGAATGTTGTTAAACATGCGGCAGCTACAAAGATTAACCTGACTATTAATGCCAATGAGGACGTAATTCATGTTCAGGTTCATGACAATGGAAAAGGATTTGATCCGGAGCTGGTTGGAGATCATGGAATCGGCCTGAAAGCAATCCGAAATAAAGCAAAGCTCTTAAATGGCTGCCTGGCTGTTAATTCTGTTATAGGGAAAGGAACGGTAATTTCAGTACTCATTCCCAACGTTCCTTCTTAATCAATGCGATTAATTTAGTCGTAATTATTTTTATTTATGAATTAATACGTGTTAGGTTTACGTATTTCTACGGTATTTTACTGGATCAAGATGAAATATTTCTTCTTTTAGAGCTGACTGTTGTGATTTTTCGCGAAATTCATGGCTATGGAAGGTTTAAGAGTTGTATTAGCTGAAGATCATCATATTGTACGGGATGGAATTCGGTTGTTGTTAGGACAAGAGAAAAGTATTAAGGTTGTCGGTGAAGCGACAAATGGTACTCAGGTTATAGAATTGTTAGATGAGGGGCTTGAAGTAGATGTGATTCTGGCGGATCTGAATATGCCTGAAATGGACGGGATGACGCTGATTAAAACCCTGAAGATTCGTTACCCAAAGGTGAACATCGTTATACTTTCTATGCTGGATCAGCAGAAATATGTATTCGAAGCGTTTTCTGAAGGGGTAATGGGTTATTTATTGAAGAGTGTAGGACTGGAGGAGCTTTTATTCGCATTACGGCAGGCAAAAAACGGGCAGAAGTACTTGTGTGCTGAATTGGGGCTTCAATATTTAGAAGAGATCTTTCACCGCCCCGGTCGTTTTTCTGAATACTTAGATCAAACTCCCCTTGAACTTTCTCCAAGAGAGGTTGAAGTTCTTCATTTTATTGGGGAGGGATTAACAAATAATGAAATTGCAGACCAATTATTTATTAGTAAACGAACGGTGGAGGGACATCGGCAAACGCTTATTGAAAAAACAAGGGTACGGAATACCGCCTCTTTAATCCGTTATGCTGTAGTCAATGGATACCTAAAATAAGACTTGTTTTTGAATACCAATATGTTCCTTTACAGTAAATTGTGGATTATAGGGGTAATTTGAGCTATTTTCGTAGTGGAATAATTTTTTATCACTCTATATTAATCTTACATTAGCTATTAATATGGATATAGACAAAAATAGTTCCGGTCAGCAGACAGAGGAAGCTGATTTTTCTGAGCTTACTGAGGAGTTGACGGAGAAGAGTAAGCAAAAGAAGTTTTTTCCAATTATTGCTATGGGAGGATCCGCAGGATCTTTTCATGCATTTGAAGCTTTTTTTAGGCATACACCTAAGGATACCGGCTTTGCTTTTGTAATTATTATGCACCTGGATCCTGAACAAAATATCGGACTTTCTGAACTGATTCAAAAATCAGCTTCTATCCCTGTGGTTGAAGCAGAAGATGGATTAAAATTAATACCTGATCACATCTATGTAATTCCCCCTGCCCGTGATATGGGTATTCATAATGGTCATTTGCTGCTGTTTAATGAGTCCAGGTCAAAAGGAGCGCATATGTGTATTGATTATTTTCTTCAAAGTCTGGCGGAAGATCAATGGAATTATGCGGTGGGGATAGTTTTTTCCGGAATGGGCGCTGATGGAGAAACAGGATTGAGGATGATTAAAGAAAAACTGGGAATGGCCATGGTCCAGCTTCCGGAAACAGCCGAGTATAGCAGCATGCCTGAAGCCGCAATAAAGACAGGGATGATTGATTATATTCTGCCACCGGAAGAGATGCCCGGCAAATTAATTCAATACCTAAACCATCCTGCACTAAAAACAGTTGGTACTGATGAATTGTTAAAAGAAAGAAATAATCATACACATCTTAATAAAATTCTGATGATGTTACGCTCGCATACCGGGCATGATTTTACATTATATAAGAAAAACACCATTACCAGGCGTGTAGAAAGAAGAATTGCCTTTCATCAGCTACCGGACTATATTAATTATGTAAATTTCCTCAGGGAAAACCCACAGGAGATTGAGATCCTTTTTAAGGAATTGTTGATTGGGGTGACTAAGTTTTTTAGGGATACTCCTGCATTTGAGCAATTGAAAGAGTATTTGTATGCCAGGTTAATCAAGAAAAGTCCGGACGAGTCAATCCGCATCTGGATTGCAGGATGTTCTACAGGGGAGGAGGCTTATTCTGTCGCCATTTTTGTGATGGAGTTTTTAAGTGCGATGAAGTCCAGACCTCAGCCTAAAGTACAGATATTTGCTACTGACTTAGATCCGAATGCTATTGATCACGCACGTGCGGGCTTTTACTTTTCTAATATTAGCTCTGAAATCTCCGCAGAACACCTCGATAAGTACTTTATAAAGAAAAACAATGGATATGTAGTGAAAAAGGAAGTTCGGGAATTGATTGTCTTTGCACAACACAATCTCATTAAGGATGCCCCTTTTACCAGGCTGGATTTGCTATGTTGTCGTAATGTGATGATTTACCTGACAGCTGATTTGCAAAAGAAACTCATGCCTATATTTCATTATTCCCTGAATATCGGAGGAATTCTATTTTTAGGACCCGCAGAGTCTGTTGGGATTTTTAACGATGCATTTAATGTGCTTGATTCTAAATGGAGACTTTATGAACGTAAGGACGGGGTTTCAGTAGCAGGGAAAATGATTGATTTTCCTTTTAATATTACCAATCAATCGGATAAAAATATGAAAGGACTACAGGAAAAACCGGTGGCCAAAAGTTTATTGGCAGAACGATTTCATAAAGTACTCTTAGAGGCTTATACACCGTCTTCACTGCTGGTGGATGATAAAGGCGAGATTTTATACATCAATGGAAAGGTAGACAAATACCTTAAATTCCCTTCCGGAGAGGCCTCCATGAACATCCATAAAGTTGTGGTGGAAGAGTTGAGGTATGCCTTGGGGAATGCGATCCATCAATCGGTGTTAGAAAAGGCTAAAGTAGAATATACCGGGTTGAAAATAAACTTTAATGGGATTTCCCAATTAGTAGATTTTAGCGTTGACCGCCTTGATGATACTCAGCTGCAAAATCTTTTTGTAGTGGTTTTTATAGACAGGGGACCGGTAAAAAAGAAACCCGGGGCAATTGGAAAGCGGAATACAATTCAAGGTGCCGCAGTAGAAGGGCTGGAAAAAGAACTGACTTATACCAAACAGCAGTTACACACCACCATTGAACAAATGGAGACTTCTTTAGAAGAATTGAAATCAACAAATGAAGAGCTCCAAAGTACAAATGAAGAATTACAGAGTACCAATGAAGAGGCACTGACTACCAAGGAAGAGATGCAATCTCTAAATGAGGAGCTCATGACCATTAATCTTCAATATCAGAATAAAGCGGAAGAGTTGACCCGTATGAATAATGATATGAAAAATCTACTGGACAATACCGATATTGGAACAATCTTTCTGGACAACAACCTCAATATACTGCGATTTACACCACAGGTAAATAAACTATTCAATGTGATCAATTCTGATGTAGGTCGGTCAATCACACATATCGCTTCTAATTTTGATTACCCTTCAATTGAAACGGCCATTTTGGAAGTCATTGAAAAACTCAATGGTAAAGAACTGGAAGTGAAAACAAAAACCAATGACTGGTATAATCTGAGGATAATGCCTTACCGCACAATGGATAATTTCATTAGTGGTGCAGTCCTTACTTTCACGAAAATCACTCCGGTTAAGGCTTTGGAAAGGAAGTTTTCCAGTCTGCTTTCTTACATTCAGGCAACTGTAGACCATTTGCACCACGCCGCAATTATCCTGGATAAGGATGGGAAAGTCATGGTCGTAAACAGTTTTTTTCTACAGATGTTCCAAATGAGAGAATCAGAAATAAAAGAACAATTTTTTATGGAGATTGTTCATAATAGATGGAATACAGATAAATTGGATGCCTTATTCTTAACTGAAGAGAAACATCCTAAGTTATACCTTCAGCATGATTTTCCTGGTCTGGGTATGAAGAAGTTAATGATACATGTAGAATATGTTCCTGAAGCAAAACAGGAAGAGTACACGGTTAGTATTGTAAATTTCATAGAAAAAGAAAGTGAGTAAAAGAAGCGAGAGAGAAAAAGTTATTTCCTTGTTACGTGCAAGAATTGGAAGATCCAATGATCCTTCATTGTCTTTGGATAAACAGATTTCGGATCATGAACTGGAAGTCTTGCTGGAAGAATTGCAGATTTTTCAATTGGAATTGGAAATGCAGAATGATGAACTTTCTAATTCCTATCAAATGTTGGAACTGGAACGTACTAAATTTGTAGACTTCTTTAATCTTGCGCCCGTGGGCTATTTTATCGTTGATCATATTGGTTTGGTAGAAGAGGCTAATCAGACAGGTGCTGATATGCTGGACATGCAAAAATCTAAGATTATCGGTAAGAAATTCCAAAGTTTTTTTGCGCCTCAGGAACTGGAAGTTTTTTATGGCTTTGTGCACCAGATGAACTCCGGAAATAGTAAGAAAAGTTGCGAAATTAAGATCCGCATGTTCAATGATCATGAATATGACGCCCGAATGGAGGGAATAGCCATTCTTGACGCCGCTACAAACAAGAATAAATATTATGTAACTGTAATCGATATCTCTGAAAGTAAGCGCGCTCAACGGGAACTGATGAAAACTACCCAAAGGTTAGAAATGACCTTGAATGCTTCCGGAGCAGGGACATGGACGATGGAGGTTGGCAATAATAAATTATTTCTTGATGAATACAGTTACTCAGTCCTTGGGCTGATGAAGTGGGAATTCGACGGTACAATTAAAAGCCTGATCTCATTAATACATCCTGAAGATCAAGAAGCGGTAAGGAAGATGTTATTTGATACGCTTCATACTTTTGATGACCTGGATCTGGAATTTCGAATCACCACCAAGTACGGAGAAGTAAAGACTATTCTGGCAAAAGGACATGAAGTCGTAAATGATTTTACGCCCAGCTATTTTGTTGGAATTCTGATGAATATTACATCACAAAAAAGACTGGCTAAAGAAGCTGATGACTTGCAGGAACTGCAACAGAAACTGATATTATCCACTACTTTTAATGCTCAGGAGAAAGAGCGTTATAAGATTAGCAGCGCATTGCATGACAGCGTTTGTCAGATTTTATATGGTATCCGGTTAAATCTTTTGAACATACAGCTCAGTAAAAACCTAAAAGGTGAGTTTGTGAATGTCAATAAACTACTTGATCAGGCAATTCGGGAAACCAGAGAGCTTTCCTATGAGTTGACTCCTTCAGTGCTAAGGGATTTTGGTTTTGTTTCCGGTGTTAAGGAGATGGCCCAAAGGTTAAGTACGCCGGGATTCCAAATCAAAACAACTATAAAGGATGACATTTTTCCTATTAATGAAGAGGTACAATTGTATTTGTTCAGGATGATTCAGGAATTGATTAATAATTGTATCAAACATGCTCAGGCCTCAGAAGCAAAGATCACCATTTCATCAATAGATGAAAATATAAATATAGTCATTAGCGATAACGGTCGTGGATTTCAAAAAGGAGTAAATGAATCCCTCGCTTTAGGTTCTGGAATTCGTGGAATCAAGAGTCGTATTTTTCTTTTAAATGGAAAAATCAATGTAAGTACGGGGAAGGATGGGACTACAGTTAGCATTCAGATCAATCAGGCTCCGGAGTTGGTAGAAAATCGGGGGATTTAATCCTATTTTATGTCTAAAAATGAGGTGAAAAACATTATTGTTATCGGAACTTCCGCAGGAGGGATCAATGCCGTATCAAAATTAGTTGCAGGATTTGATAAGGATTTTGATGCCGCAGTGTTTGTGGTGATTCATATTTCCAGAAATTCTTTGACGGAAGTAATTCTGAGCCAGATTCAGAAACATACGATTTTAAAATGTGTTACCCCAAAAGATGGAGAAAAAATCATGAATAAGGTGATCTATCTGGCACCGGCAGACCACCATATGATGATTGAAAAGAAGAAAATTCTGATCAGAAAAGGGGCATATGATAACCACTGGAGGCCTTCTATAGATGTGTTATTTCGTTCCGCTGCTGCGGCTTACGATTCCTGTGTTACCGGAATTATTTTAACCGGTTTACTGGATGATGGTACCTCTGGTATGTCAGCTATTAAAAGAAGTGGCGGCCGGTGTATGGTACAGGATCCTGAGGAAGCAGATTTCCCGGATATGCCAAATAGTGTCTTGAAAAGTATGGAGGTCGATTACAAAGTTTCCATTAATGAAATGGGGTATATTTTGTCTGATCTGTTTTCGAGAAAACAATGTGAAGTTGGAAAAGTTCCTGCCGATGTGAAGCTGGAAGCTCAAATAACAATGAGAATGAGTAGCAGTGTGAAGGATCTGGAGAAATTAGGGCCTTTTACGCCTTTCACTTGTCCGGATTGCGGTGGTGTATTGGTGAAAGTGAAAAATGACCAGATTGCCAGATATCGTTGTTATACAGGACATACTTATACAGAAAAAGCACTGGAATCTGAAAAGATAAAAAGAATAGAAGAATCTTTGTGGGTAGCCATAAGGATGATGGAAGAAAGAAAAAATCTACTGGAAGCCATGGAATCCGATAATAGTAACAGCAGAATTGAGCGTGCCGGGCAAATGAAAGTCCATATTGAGCGCTTGAAAAGTATGTTGTTGGATTTGAATGAAAACCTGTATAAGAAGGATTAGAATGACTCACAGTAAAATATAAAATTTAGCAGCATGTTACAGGTATTATTAGCAGAGGATCATAATATTGTTCGGAATGGCATTAAGATGTTATTAGAAACGGATGAAGATATAAATGTAGTTGCGGAGGCAGTAAATGGCGTAGAAGCGCTGGCCTATCTCGCTACCGGAAAAAAAGTAGACATTGTGCTTGCTGATATCAACATGCCGGAAGTAGATGGTATGATGTTATTGAAGGCGATGAAAGAGATGAATTCTTCAACGCTAATCGTGATGTTATCTATGCATGACAATGAAAAGTATGTAACACAGGCTTTTTCGGCTGGTGCTGTTGGTTATTTGCTGAAGAGTGTAGGTGCAGAGGAACTTATTTTTGCTTTAAAACATGTCAATGCAGGAGGGAAGTACTTGTGTTCTGAACTATCCATGAGATTGTTGGAAAAATGTAGTCAAAATGGAACACGTCATGTAGTCTATCCTGAATTAGTTCATGACTTTTCTGACCGGGAGATTGAAATCCTGGCCTTAATTGCAGAAGGCCTGACCAACATTGAGATATCTGAGCGTATATTCATTAGCAAAAGGACCGTGGAAGGCCATCGGCAGGCTTTGATAGATAAAACAGGCTCCAGGAATACAGCGGCCCTGATTCATTACGCGATGCTAAATGGGCTCATACAATAGAAAAAACGACTTTTGTGTATATGGTTTTGTTTCAGTAGGTTATAGGTATTTTTAGGATAAAATACGTGAGATTGATGGTCACTACTCGTTTTGCTTCTGATAAATACGTATTAGTGAATTTTACTTGTTGGAGGGCATAGCATTTGATATTTTCATGGTGTATTAACCATTAATCCTATGAACACGACCACAATCGATTTTAACTTTCAATTATGGAGCTATAAGGACAACTTGAGATCTTTTGCTCTGGCATTTACACAGAACGATGATGATGCTGATGACCTGGTTCAGGACACCATGCTAAAGGCAATTCGTTATGAAAAGAATTTTAAACAGGGCACCAATCTCAAAGGATGGTTATACATGATCCTGCGGAATACCTTTATCAATAGCTACAGGCGCAGAAATCTGGCAAAAACATTTATGAATTATGGTGTAGACATCACCACTACCGGAGCATCTTTAGGTGCATCCCATAATGCAGGGATGGGAAAGTGTATTATGAACGACATTCATTGTGCACTAAAAAAACTGCAGCCACAATATTACACGCCTTTCGTAAAGTATTTTGAGGGGTATAAATATCACGAAATTGCGAAGGAATTAAATATCCCGATAGGGACCGTGAAAACAAGAATTCATGTAGCGAGAGCGCTTTTGAAAGATGACCTGAAATCTTATCAGGATCAGTTTTTTAACAACGGGAATCCAGTTTAATTCTCTGAAACTTCCAAAAAAAAGGTCTGCTGTTAGTGTTAACAGCAGACCTTTTTTAGTTTAAGCAGTGTTTATTTAATCTTTACTGAACTGACTTCAATAAGTATAGGGCCATTTTCTACAGGATAACCCGGAACTTTTGTTCCGGTAAGCTGAACCTCTTTCTGATCAAAAGTATTAAGATCTACCGTACTGCTCCTCAAAGCGTAGGTTTTGTGATCAGATTCAATGGTATGCGTCCCATATTGGTACGTTGTCATTCCCATTTTTTCAATTTTACCGGTTAAGCTAACTGCATTCGCATCTTTTGATGATTTCATGCTGCTACACCCTGCAAAACCGAAGCCCAGGGCTAAAAGAAGGATTAACTTTTTCATAGATTCTATTTTAGATGTTGTTTATAGTTCTCTAATCCAGATGTTACGGAAACTAAGTGGTTCACTTTTATCTCCGTGCGACTGCAGTTTTATAGGTGATGGGCCATGTGGTTTATTGTAAGAAGGCAATCCTACGTATTGTGAAGGGCCTTTCAACTCAAAATTGTTCTGAACCACTACTCCATTAAAAAGAACAGTTACTTTTGCCGGACTTTTTAAGGTACCATCTGTTTCAAATACCGGTGCGGTCCAAAGTACATCATAGGTTTGCCATTCTCCTGGTTTTTTAGAAGGATTGACCATTGGCGTAGTTTGTTTGTAAACACTTCCTGCCATTCCATTCGTATAAGTAGGATTGTTATAAGCGTCCAGGATCTGTAATTCGTAACCCAGGTCACCTTTTCCTATAGAAGCCAGGAAAAGTCCGCTATTGCCACGTGCCTGTCCTTCACCAGTGATATTTGCAGGGACTTTCCATTCCAAATGCAACTGATAGTTGTTAAAATACTGTTTAGTTTCAATGTTTCCGGTTTGTTTATCTACCGAAAACGCCCCTTTACTTACTTTCCATTTTGCAGGTTGAGTCCTGTCGTTGGTCATCACCCATTGATCCAGATTCTTGCCATCAAATAGGATAATGGCATCAGATGGTGCATTGCCTGATGTTTTTGCAGGGGTAACTACAGGTGGAACAGGGGTATAAAATTCGGTGTCCTCATGTTTGGCTTCCTGTGCATTCGTGAAACCGATAGTCCCAAGGATTAAAGTAGAGGTTAGGATGGCTTTATTCAAGTTCATAGCTAATGATTAACGTGATAATTTTTTCTAATATACTATTATTGAAGAGAGTTTTAATTGAAAAATTCTTCCATTAGGTTTTGTCGCTCATTTGTTGCAAGATTGATGAGCTCAAAGCGTTTAGCAGAAGTAAAAGAGCCCATATCAGTGTCGCTGTTAATGTGGATGGTGCCCAGTAAAATCACATATTTACAGGTGTATTTTGTCTGGCTTACCAATTCATTGATGCGCTCATCTATGGCCTCATAAATGACCTCTGTAGTCTCTTTTAATGGATGTATTGCCGATAGAATTCTTTCCTTTTCTTTCAGGATAATTTGCTCAATGGTATTCATTTGATAGTCCATATCCTCCAGGTGGCCCAAAACAATCGCATTGGCATGTAGCTTTTTTAAGGCGCCCTTTGCGGCACCACAACAATCCGTGCTGTTTTGCTGTCCGTGACGGTGAATCTCACCAAGTATACCTTCTTTTGAAATGCCAATATGTGGGCCATAATACACTAAAACAGCACCATCGTCAGGCACATGACTGGCAAAGGCACCCATTCCACTCAATCCGGCGAAAGGAAATCCATCTAAGCCACCCAATTTAAAAGGGCCCAGAAATTCATTGGACCTGACCGGAAACTGAATGCTGTTTACATCATCACTACAAATACTGTCGGCCATCATGATCTGAGCAGGTTCCAGATCTAGTTTCTCTTCAACAAAATCAATTAACCTGTTGATACTGTCGATAGTAGAGATTGCATTTGGATAATGTTGACGTATGACCGCCAGTTTTTCTCTTTTTTTCATAAAGCTTTTAAAGCGTCATCATTTTAGAATTGATCTGTCTGTGTTTTGGGAGGATAAATTTTAAATAGGACACCTTGCCCGGTTCAAACAGGAGATTATTTGATCGATACGATTCAAATATCCGATTTTCCTGTAGAATATAAGATTTTAATTTATTCAGCTATTTGATTGCGGGGCTTAGCGGAATGATCGTCAGGAGGAGAGCAGTCAGGCGCATAAATCAACTGTAGATATCGGGAAAAACCGATATGATCAGGCTAATGTCATCTCTTTCAGTTTAATAGGGATATCGGAAAAAGTCGATATATATTTGTAGCATGAAACAGTTAGAAATATTTAAAGCCCTTTCCAACAAAACCAGACTGGAAATTCTCCTATGGTTAAAGGATCCTGCGACAAGTTTTCCTGAACAGGTACATGCAGGGTTTGAAGTAGGGGTATGTGTTGGCGAAATTCAAAAAAAGGCAGGGTTAACACAATCTACCGTTTCTGAATATTTGTCCATTCTTCAACGTGCTGGCCTGGTTTCTTCAACAAGAGTGGGGCAGTGGACGTATTACAAAAGAAATGAAGAAACATTTATTGAATTGAGTAAAATCATTGAATCCGATATATAAATAATATAATTATGAATACAGATAGTTTGTTCAGACCTTTTAGTCTGAAATCTTTAAATATAAAAAACAGAATAGTGATGGCACCAATGACGAGATCTTTCTCGCCAAATGGAATTCCGGGAGCAGATGTAGCCGCTTATTACAGTAAAAGAGCAGCTGGAGATGTTGGCCTGATCCTTTCTGAGGGAACAGTGATTGATCGTCCGGCTTCCTCTAATGATGCAAATGTGCCTTATTTTCATGGAACTGAGGCATTGGCCGGCTGGCAAAATGTAATCAATGAGGTGCATACACAAGGCGGTGCAATGGGGCCTCAAATCTGGCATATGGGAATTATGGACAATCACCATTCTGGTTGGCTGCCCGCTACACCATTTGAAGGTCCATCAGGTTTAAACAGACCTGGTTTTATTAACGGAAATACCATGACTGAAGCCGATATTGAAGCAGCAATTCTTGCTTATGGTGCAGCAGCGGCCGAGGCAAAAAGAGCGGGATTTGATACTGTAGAGATACATGGTGCACATGGTTACCTGATTGACCAGTTTTTCTGGGAAGGCACAAATTTACGCACAGACATTTATGGTGGCAAAACATTGCCGGAACGTAGTCGTTTTGCAATAGAAGTCATTAAAGAAGTACGCAGACAAGTAGGAGAAGACTTCGCTGTTATTCTTCGCTTATCACAATGGAAGCCTGCTGATTATACGTATCAGATGGCGAAAACACCTCAGGAACTGGAAGATTGGTTAAATCCGATGGCCGATGCAGGAGTAGATATTTTCCATTGTTCACAACGTCGTTTCTGGGAACCTGAATTTGAAGGTTCTGATTTAAACTTCGCTGGTTGGGCTAAAAAAATAACAGGAAAAGCAACAATTACCGTTGGGTCTGTAGGTTTAAACGGAGAATTTTTGAAAGCTTTTGCCGGAGAGGGTGCTGAGCCAAGTTCTTTAGATGAATTGATCCGCCGTATGGATAGGGGAGATTTTGATTTAGTGGCAGTGGGGAGACCTTTATTAGCTGATCCGAACTGGGTAAAGAAAATTAAGGAAAATCGTGTCGACGAATTGAAAGGCTTCACAAAAGAAGCATTAGGACAGTTGATTATGGACTAATTAATAAAAAACAAAAATGGCCGCATCAATTTTTTTGATGCGGCCATTTTTTTATAAGAAACATTTACATAACCTCTGCTATATAAATGTTTTAGCTGCTTAATTAAGAATTGGATTTTCTTTTAGATAAGTATCGATCTGCTGACCAATCTGATCTACTATTTCTTGTGGTTGTCCGGCCTCATTTCCACCGGATTCATACCAGCCATTGTCATCCCTGATCAGATAAAGATAAAAATCTGAGCCTCCCGAATGGCTTTTGAAATAATAGGTTTTATCATCTGAGGTCGTTACCGGCCCCTTAACCACTTTACCTCCTGATAATTTCACTTCCGCGTCTAATAAATGCTTCTTTACACCCATGTTTTTTTACGAACATAGGCAATATAACTTGCATCCGGGCTTTTATCCTGATACATCTCCAGGGATATCAGGAATAGCCGTCCATCCTGTCATTTAACGCGCTTTATCCCCCCGGCTTAAGGAAATTTTAACGCTGGCCTCTGCCTGGTTGTGATCATTTGATACGGCTATATTCTTCAGAAGTACTGAATTAAGTGCTGCACGTTTTAAACTTTTCATTTGAGTATCCATAGGGAGATAAATGATTTGCTCCAAACACAGGGCTAAGGGGATTTCAGCTATCGGCTTCAGCGGATCAAGTTTGATCAGACTGGATGCTTTTGCAGTCGCATCAAAACCATGCCTGCGAAGTAACTGAATCATTCTATTTGGATCAGCACATTGGATTGGTAACACCCAATAAGTATGGTTTTTATTCAAACGACCAATCTTTACCGAATCAGGAAGTCCTGTTAACACATCATCTGCCAGCATTTTTCTTTCTTTAATCGTGTCTGGCGAGAAATTATTCCATTTTCTTTCCAGTAGGCGATGGTTTGGAAGGCAGGGCCTGAATCTGATTTTCTTTAGTGGATCATTGCCCGGGAATCCACGGGTAAAACCGCTGAGAACCTCATCAAAATCTTTTCCGGAACTACGTATCAAATGATAAAAAAGCGTGTAAAAGCTGTTGATCGTCAACACCTTCATCAATAAAACTTTGAAGACCTTTTTCAAGTATATGCTTGTTTTTTGTCTCGTTAAGCCATCGTTTAGCTGCCTGACTTTTAAACAAAGCTCCGGATCTTTTATTTTAATAAGGGCACCACTGATTGCGGTATTCGTTTTTATCAGTCCAAAGCTATACAGCAGTACGTCTGTTTCCGGATGCCCGGGACAGCAATCATGCTCCGCTGTAGAATGCTGAGCAGCATCCCCCATAAAAGCCTGAGCTGCATCTTCAATGACGATCAATTGATGCTTTTTCGCAACTGCGATGATACCTTCCATCTCCATAACACCACCAAAAAGCGGACTCAACAGCAAGGCTTTACTGGCAGGGCTGATGGCCGCTGTAAGCTGTGCAAGATCAATTGATAGGGTGTCTTTGTCTACAGACAGCGGAATAGGAATCAATTGATGAGCCCGGATGATGTTAAACATGTCCGGAATATTAATATTGCTAACCAGAATTTCTGTACCTGGAGGGTAGTTTAAAGCCGTCAGGAGGAGATCCAGACCGGTACGTACAGAAAGTGTAACCATCCTGTCGCGTTCTTTTGGAAACACAGGCTGATTATTTCTATGGCGAAACAGCTCGGCTATGCAATAGCCAATGCCCGCAAAAGTATCTGAAAAAGTAAGGTCTGGTTTGCCTCTTGGGATCATTTGCTTAATTTCTTCCGAAGATAAGTTTAAAAAAATAAAATGTAGATTTACGCCATGATCAGCAGGAAAAGCACCTTTCTAAAATATATTATCCTATTTCAGTTGACTATAGGTATGGCTATCCCAATGCAAGTACTTGGTCAGCATCGGTTACAGCAGCTGGATGACCGGATTCTAATCGGTCTTTCTGAACGAAGAACCCCGGAAAAAACAAGTTTTTTTATGTTCCTGTCAAAGTATAATGATGTGGTTAACGTTGGCGTTCCGGTAGGACTGATGGCAGCGGGGGTATTGTCAGATGATAAACAGATGCGCCAGAATGCGGCTTATGTGGCCAGCAGCGCTGCAGTAAATGTGGTAGCGACCCTGCTCATCAAAAAACTGGTGAAACGGCCAAGGCCTTTTAATGGATTGGTGAAAATTAATGCCGTTTATCAACCTGCTCATTATTCTTTCCCCTCAGGGCATACCTCTACAGCGTTCACTACAGCAACTGCTTTATCCAATAGTTACCGGAAATGGTATGTCATTGCACCAGCCTTCCTTTGGGCAGGATCTGTCAGTTTTTCCCGTTTATATCTTGGCGTCCATTATCCTACAGATGTGGCTGCGGGAGCAGTTTTAGGAACAGGATCGGCATTATCAATGGGCTTTCTGCGTGGAGATAAGTAAAGCACTTCTTTTAATGCATAATAATATTTATATTTGCTAATATTTGTAGTATTCCTATGGCTTGCATCAATATGATAGGCAGGCTGTGGAGAGGATCCTAGATTGAACAAGCGTATGACCATAACCGTACTTCCAATTATAGAACCGGATATTAAACCGGCAGAGCCCTTAGTAAAAGTGATGAATGAGCAGCTGGTGCTAATGGCCAGAGAACTCCAGGATTTACACCTTAAAGAACTGGAATTAATGGAGCCTTTATTTGATGATATCGTAATTTACATCAGCTATAACAGTAAACAAGGTATACGCTGGAAAATTGTAAATGATGTACCTGAAGCAGCCATTACCGAAGTAGCAACCCAATGTGATAAATTAGGATATGTGCGCTGGAAAACAGCGACTCTTAATGCTTTCAACAGGGATTAATCCGGATTTTTAGCCGGGTTCTACAGCATCATTTATACAGATGACTTTTCTTGCTGTCGCTTTATTTTTTGCGGAGCATGAAACTTTTTTGCCCCTCGATGCGTATCTATGCTAAAGGCTTCCAATGAAAACCTCAGGCTTAATGATGCTTGTCTATGCCTTAAGTGCGGTATCGGTTAAAGCTCAAAATCAACAAGAGATAAACAATGATTTTATTCAGCTATATAAAGAAAATACGGAGCTTTCTTTTATCGCCCCAAGAGGAGAAATAGGAGCACCGGGCAAATATGTGATCAATGGCAGACTCACCACGAGCTACTTTCTCCTCGCTACGGAAAAACTGCCCGTCGCTTTTGCAGTAGTGCCGGATTTTACGGTTAGAGTAAGAGAAGAGAAATCTGCAGGAGTACGGACACCAAGTTTTAAAATGGGTGGCGCTCTGTTTGTCAGGTTGGACAGGTCTGTCCCGGATTATAAATATGCCACCTTAAAATTTACGCACCATTCTAATGGTCAGGATGGCGAAGCTATAAATCCTGACGGCAGCATCAATACCATGACCGGTAATTTTGCGACTAACTATTTAACCCTGTCTTACCATTTCGGAACGGATCTCCACAAGCAAAGAAAGAATGGTTATTATTCCTTAAATCATGAAGCCGGGTTTGAATGGCATAAATGGTTTCGCTATGAAAAGGCATTGAAAGATAATTATGGCTTTAGTAGATTCCTTTACAATTTTTCATTACGGAATTACCAACCTGCAAAAGAGCAGTGGAGGTTAAATACAGAAATCAGTTACGCCGTTAACCGAATGACGGAATACACGCTCAGCTCCATCAAAAAAAGACTGAACGCAGAGCTTTCTTTTCATTTTAGTTTCCCATTTATGAGCAATGCCTACCTGATGGCTGCTGCCGGGTATTACGGCGAAGATCCTTATAATATATATTATAGGGATAAGTACAGCTACCTTCGTTTTGGTATTTCCAGTGGGATTTTGAGGGGTAAAAAGTAATTTTAAAAAAATATTGGTCTGAATTCGACTGGCAAGGACTAATAATTTGTCCGGGTTTTGGAGTTTTTGAAGCTTTTGATTTCGCTGTAGCGAGTTGATTTTCAGATGATAGTCCTGTAAAAACAGCCTGATTCAGGAGCTAAATACGCCTGCCTGACATTTCCTTTTGTTGCGGCTAACACTATAATCATAACTAATTCGTTTTATTCCTTAATCATTGGATAATAATTTTTATTTTTAACAAACACAAAACATAAATGAAAATTCTAAGAACACGTACACTAATCGTTGCGATTGGGTTGTTGACCCTTTCGATGCAAGCCTGTAAGACTAAAAAATTAGTCGCAAAACCTGTTACTCCACCTGTGGAAACCAAAGCACCTGTTGTGGAAGAAAAACCAGCTCCTGCGCCGGTAGAAGAGAAAGAAGCACCTGCACCTGAAGAAAAAGCAAACTTTAATTTCAGTAATGTTCAATTCGAGTTCAATTCGGACGTCTTGAAAACTTCATCTTTCGCAACCCTGGATCAGGTAGTTAGTCAAATGAAAAAATCACCGGATTCGGAATTGACGATTCATGGTAACTCCTCTACAGAAGGATCTGCTGCACACAACATGTCTTTATCGGTAGATCGTGCAAATGCTGTAAAATCTTACCTGGTAAATGCAGGTTTGAATGGCAGTAAGCTGAAAATTGAAGGCCATGGCGCAACAAATCCAGTAGCTGAAAATACTACTGAAGCTGGAAAAGCTTTAAACCGCCGCGTAGAATTTAAAGTAAAATAAAAACATAAGGGTTGGAGCGTGAGTTAATTAATAATAGGTAGGCTGAAATGAAAAGTTGAGCCAATACCTATCTCACTCTCCACCCATATTTTACCGCCATGATGTTCCAGTATCTCTGAGCAGAGGTACAATCCGATACCAAATCCAGAGATATTTTCTGTGTGTTTGGTTTCTACCCGAAAGAAACGTTCAAATAATTTCCCCAGCGATTGTGGCTTAATCCCCATTCCCTCATCTTTAATGCTGATATGCGCGGCTAATTCGGTAATCCTGCAACTCACTTCTATTTTTTTGCCTTTCGGCGAATATTTCACGGCATTACTCAATAAATTAGAAACCACAGAACCGATTTTATCGCGATCGGCATTAATGGTAACCGCTTCGCAGGAATGTAAGGAAATGGTATGTTGCTGAAGGGTAGGGTTGGTCTCTTCAATCATTTCCCTGATCAATTGATCAAGATCAAAATTCTCCATATTCAGGTGGATCTTTCCGGATTCTAACCTGGAAAGGTTGAGAAAACCATTGATCATGTTACTCATTTTTTTGACCTGTACATTCGCTTTTTTCAAACAGGAAGCAATAAAGAGATCGTCTGGTTCTTTTAATTTGAGCATCATCAATTGAAGATATCCATTTAAAGAAGTCAGCGGAGTTTTTAGCTCATGACTCACCATACCTATGAAATCATTTTTGCGGATTTCATCTTGTTTTTGTTCGGTGATGTCGAGTATCATCCCTGAGAAATGAGCCGGGTGCCCAATTTCCATGGGATAAAGACGTCCTAATGCCCTTACCCAATGGGTATCCTGATGGTCACGGCACATAATTGGATGCTCTACACTAAAGTCTTTTCCGGTTTTAATTGATTTCATTACGGCATCAGCAACCTGCTGACGGTAATCCTCATGAACCTGATCCAGCGTGTTAGCGAGGGAAATCTCTTCTTCCGGACCATAGCCAAACAGTTCTTTCATCCTTGGAGAAGCAAAGAACATATTCGTTTCAATATCCAGTCTCCAGGTACCAACATTTGCAGATTCAATAGATAACCGGAGCATTTCTTCCGCCTGTTCCACCTTTTTTCTGGCAAGTACCTGCTCTGTGATGATGTTGGCCACCATCAAAACGCTTTTCGTTTTCCCATGGCTATCTTTCATAGGCTGGTAAACAAAATTGGCATAGAATTCTTCCAGTTTATCGTGTTGCTTCAGTAACCCCCTCACTTCATTCCCGTAGTAGGGTTCGCCTGTGGCGAGTACCGTATCTAATAATTCAAAAAATGGCTGACCATTCAGTTCGGGGAAAGCAAGTGCCAGTGGCATGCCTATTACCTCTTCTCCTTTATTCCATTCCAGCATAACCTGTTTATTGGCAGACTCAATAATGAATTCCGGTCCGGTAAACAAGGCTATTGAAACCGGAGCGTCGTCCAGCATGTATCTGATTTTAGACTCGCTGTCGGCCAGCTCCGCTAATGTTTTTTCTATCTTTCGATTGGCCTGTACTTTTTCTGTAGTTTCAGAACAGATCACCAATACACCACCAATTTGTCCCGGCACATCTTTTACCTCGCTAAAACTAAAAGTCCAGTAAACATCCTCCAGCTGGTTATTCCTGAAAATTGGAAGTAATTCATCCTCGCACCAGGTCGCGTCGCCACCAGTCAGGGCCTGGTTAATCATCGGTTGAACGGTATCCCAGATTTCCGGCCAGCAATCTTCACCGCGTTGACCGAGGGCGGCAGGGTGCTTCCCTTCATCGCCCAGACTTTTACGGTAAGCATCATTGTAAAACTGTATCAATTCAGGTCCCCACCATAAAAACATAGGAAAACGTGAGGAAATGATAATGGAAATTGTAGTCAGTAAGCTTTGCGACCACTGTTCCGGCGATCCTATCACTGTTTTTGACCAGTCATACGCACGAATCAGCCCTCCCATTTCTCCTCCTCCTTCTAAATAGTGATGATAGTTTGGTTTTTTTGCCTGATCTGGAAGCATAGAAAAAATGTTAATAGGTCTGAGAAAACTTAAGTTTATACAATCGAAGTCTTCTTTTGTTATGAAATTATATAAATAAAATCAGCTATTAAAACTTTTGGACTTATTATTTCATATTTTGATATTGCTGTCCTGTAAAACTTTCAGGCGTAAAAAAACTGGCAGGTGGGGGTCTGCCAGTTAACAAAAATCAAATAATAGTTTAAGATATACTTGATTACAATAGAGCGTATTGATTATTTTGAGGTATATCAGCTATACTAAATAGTTTTTTTGATGGTGTAGTTGCAAACAGGATACTGGATACGGTTGCATTTCTGATATATTTATTGACTTCGCTGTGGTAATGGTAATTACAAATTCCGGTAGTATAGGCTGTATTCATCTCTAAATTCAAAAATAAACAAGGGTTTTGTTCGCTATCCATCAATTTATGACCTTTAAGTTGCAGGGATACACTTGCATGCCGGGCATGATTTTGGTAACTTCCGAGCACTTTAAAGCTTAAATTAAGCGGACCAGTTAGTTCTTTTAGCGTGATGATTGCTGTTCCGGAAATAAGACCTGAACAATGTTGCTGCAAATTTAAATGAAGCACAGGTTGAAATAACCCATCACTAAGGATGCGTAGATTTATTGGTTCGGTTTGTAGGTGTTCAGTTATCATTGGAGGTTGATATTTCTATTCCTCTAAATTAGGGCTAGTTTCTAATGACAGTAAGCGTGAAAATACCCTATTAAAAAAACAGGTAAAAATACCCCCTTAGCAGTCCGGCAATGAGGGTTAAATCCAGCTTTTTTAAACAATTAATGATTTTTTTGGTTTTAAATAAATATCTTCTACTATGAAAAAAACACTACCTCTTCCATTATGGACCATTGCCATTCCTATTTTAGCCTGGGTTGCTTATTTCGGGATGTCATTAGACCTGGGAAATATGTATTCCTTTGTACTTGCCGCAGTATTAATCGGTAGCGTACTGGCTGCTGTACACCATGCTGAAGTGGTTGCTCACCGTGTGGGTGAACCTTACGGTACCTTACTGCTGGCACTGGCCATAACCGTGATCGAAGTTGCGTTAATTGTGTCACTGATGCTGACAGGCGGACCGGAAACCACCGCTTTGGCGCGTGATACGGTACTGGCTGCTGTGATGATTATTTTAACCGGAATGATTGGTACCTGTTTATTAGTGGGCGGTGCCAGGTTTAAAGAGCAAGTGTTTAGTCTGCAGGGGGTAAGCGCGGCATTAGTAACGCTTTCCGCCATTCTTGTACTTACCTTAATCCTTCCTAATTATACGACGAGTAAGGCGGGGCCAGTGTACACGAGTGCCCAACTGGCTTTTGTAGCCGTAGTTTCTCTGGTCTTGTATGGTACTTTTGTACTGGTTCAGACCGTTAGACACCGCGATTTCTTCCTTCCTCCGGAAGCTGATGGTAATGAAGATGTGCATGCAGATCCACCTGCTAAAAATGTAGCCCTCTGGAGTGCATTGTTATTGTTGGTCTGTTTAGGAGTAGTAGTTTTGCTTGCCAAGGCACTTGCGCCTGATATTGAGCTGGCTGTCTTAAAAGCGGGTGCCCCTAAATCGTTAGTAGGGGTGATCATTGCTGCGGTTGTACTCCTGCCGGAAGGCCTGGCTGCTTATCGTGCTGCAAAAAAGAACAGGCTACAGACCAGTCTTAATCTGGCGATGGGCTCTGCACTGGCCAGTATTGGGCTGACCATTCCCGCAGTGGCGATTGTATCTATGGTGACCGGAATGACCATTACTTTAGGTATTGACATGAAATCTACGGTGCTGTTATTGTTGTCTCTGTTTACGATTATGCTATCCTTAGCCACCGGTAGAACTAATATTTTACAGGGAATCGTCTTACTGGTCATTTTTGCAGTCTACTTATTCACAATTATTGCACCTTAATTAAAGCACTTAATTGGGATTAAATCAAAGAATTCAGGGATTCCAATCTCTTATAACAGCAAATTCGATAATATTTGTAAAGCTGACCTTTATCCAGGGGTCAGTTTTTTGCTTTTGAGCATTGGATAAATTTTACGCTGTTGTCTGACATTCAGGTATCGGGAGCCTTGCCCCTCCATTGAGCAGGGGTTGGCGGGGCCTTGCAGGGCCATAATCCCTGTCAGATCAGGAGAGATCCCCCGCAAAATAAGGCCAGGGCTACTGCCAAATAAGGATTGATCCCGAATTATCCTTAGATTTACCCTATGAAAAAGGTAAACATTGAAGGGTATGTGGAGTTCGATGCCAATATTCTGAAAGATTGGATCGATAACGGAGTTAATTATGTGAAAATAGTTAACCTTAATTTAAGAGGCAGTATCGAAGCCTTTGAATTAATCCCCAACTCTGAGATTCCGGAAACAGGCGACCTGATCCATCATATTCTTTCTGAGGATATAGAAGACCTGTTAGAAACCATGGAAAAAGTGAAATTCTTAGTCCATGAAATCTATTTAGAAGAAGACGAAGAAACCGAATAGTTTCCAAACAGAATTTTGTCATTTATAGATTAGCTATACAAGGGAGCACATGGTCCGGAGTATAGCTTTTTTTGATTTCAACTGACCGGAATTCTTTCCATCATGAAGTTATTTTTCTCAATAATCTTTATAAGAACACTTTACAGAATAATCCCTATTAAGTGTAATCATTTCGCACCATTTTTCCAGCATTTCATTTGTCATAAATTGAATTGTTTTTCCACCGAATGTGGATAACCGTTTAGAGTCTTTCCAGATAATATTCGCCAATTTTGAAATCCATCAACAGCCCTGCATGAGGGCCGATTTATTAAAAAAATCCTACGAAATGAGTACTAAAAGAATCATCAAATTCGAAAAAGAAGATTGTAGCCCATGTAATATGGTCTCTGAATATCTGGATAGAAAAGGAATGGTATACGAAACCATCAATCCTTTTAATGAACCTGAACTGGCCATGCAATTCAGAGTACGTTCGGTACCTACGGTGATTCTTATGGAAGCAGAACAGGAACTGGCAAGAGTAATCGGTTATAAACCGGAAGAACTGGCAGCATTAGCCGTAGGATAACCTTGTTTTTCTGATGACCTGCATTTATTATGACAGTAAGACTGGTAACGTAGAACGGTTTGTAAACCGCTTAAAGTTACAGCGCGACTGGAATATTCAAAAGATTGATCAAGTGTCCGGACCCTTAAAGGAAGGACACCTGATCACTTATACCACAGGTTTTGGCGAAGTACCGGTGTCCACTTTGCGTTTCCTCGAAGAAAATAGCAGCGCGATTATATCTGTTACTTCCAGTGGAAATAAAAACTGGGGTCCTAATTATGGACTTGCTGCGAAAAAAATATCTGCCCTGTTTCAGCTCCCGGTATTGATGCAGTTTGAGCTCTCAGGAACCGCAGATGATATTCAAAAATTTATAGACAATATAGAAGGCTAAAGATATGGTAACTAAAAAATGGATCTTGTTGAACAACGAGATCATGGTTAAAAAAGACGACGAATTCAGCCTTAGCAAAGACAAGGAAGCAGTTCGTTCTTATTTTTTAGACTATGTAAATAAAAATACGGTTTTCTTTTATACGCTGAAAGAGAAAATCGATTACCTGATTGAACAGGAGTATTACATTGATTTCTATCAATGGTATACATTTGAACAAATGGAAGAAGTTTACGACCTGGTTTATGCAAAGAAATTCAGGTTCCAATCCTTCATGAGTGCTTTCAAATTTTTTCAAAGTTATGCCCTCAGGGATGATAGCGGAGAGAAATTTCTGGAACGTTATGAAGATCGCGTAGTTGCAGTTTCTTTATTCCTGGCCAGAGGCGATGTTCCTCAAGCCAAACAATATGCTGAACTGCTGATCAATCAGGAATATCAACCGGCAACACCAACTTTCTTAAACTCAGGAAAAAAACGCTCTGGTGAATTGGTTTCCTGCTTTTTGGACGAAATCGGTGATAACCTGAATGGAATTGGATACGCAATCGATTCTGCAATGAAACTTTCATCTATCGGTGGTGGTGTTTCTTTTAACATTTCTAAAGTACGTGCAAGAGGAGAGTCCATCAAAGATGTTGAAGGACGTGCAGGTGGAGTATTGCCGATTATGAAGATTCTGGAAGACACTTTCTCCTACGCCAATCAACTCGGTCAACGCCCTGGTGCAGGAGCGGTATACCTGAATATTTTCCACACCGATATTGAAGAGTTTTTAGACTGTAAAAAGATCAATGTGGATGAGAAAGTCCGCATAAAATCCCTTTCAATTGGTGTCATTGTACCTGATAAGTTCATGGAACTTGCAGAAAATGATGAAGCTTGCTACCTGTTCTATCCACATACCGTATATAAACAATATGGTAAATATCTGGATGAATTGGATATGAATGAGATGTATGAGGAATTGGTGACCAATCCTTTAGTGAAAAAGAAAAAGATCAATGCCCGTCATTTGATGGTGAAAATCGCTCAGACACAAAAAGAGAGTGGTTATCCGTATTTGTTTTTCAAAGGAAACGCCAATAAAGCACATGCTTTAAAGGAACTTGGAAATGTGAAATTCTCTAACCTTTGTACAGAAATCATGCAGATTTCAGAGGTCTCAGATATCGAAATCTATGGTAAAGAAGATACTATCCGTTACGGGATTTCCTGTAACCTGGGCTCTTTGAACATTGCTACGGTAATGGAAAATAAAAGGATTAAAGAGGCTGTTGCTACCGCTATGCGCTCTTTAACCGTGGTTTCCGACCTTACCGATATCGCCATGGTGCCTTCTGTACAGAAAGCAAATAAAGAATTGCATAGTGTGGGTCTTGGCGCCATGAACTTACATGGTTTCCTGACTAAAAACTTTATCATGTATGAAAGTGCAGCTGCACTTGATTTCTGTAATGTTTTCTTTATGATGGTCAATTTCTATTCTATTCAAAGTTCAATGGAAATCGCAAGAGAGAAAAAAGAAACTTTTGTAGGCTTTGAGCAATCAGAATATGCAAACGGTAATTATTTCCAACCTTACCTGATTAAGGATATTGCACCGGTGAGTGATAAAATTGCTGGTTTATTCGAAGGAATGGCCATTCCTACCGTTGCTGATTGGACTACCTTGATGAATGAGGTGAAAACTCATGGTCTTTATCATGCTTACCGTCTGGCAATAGCGCCAAATCAATCGACTTCTTATATCATGAATGCAACAGCTTCCGTGATGCCGGTAGTGGATGTGATTGAGGTTAGGGAATATGGCGATAGTACCACTTATTACCCAATGCCTTACCTGGATAATGACAATTATTTCTTCTATAAGTCGGCTTATGATATGGACCAGAAGAACGTACTACGTCTGATTTCAGTAATTCAAAAGCATGTGGATCAGGGGATTTCAACGATTTTACATACCAATACGAAAGACAGCACACGTGATATCGCCAAATACTATATCTATGCGCATAAAATGGGCCTGAAATCGCTGTATTATACCCGGACGCGTAAAGCTACTATTGATGAATGTGTATCCTGCTCGGTTTAATTCCAGGCAGTAATTAATTACCTTATTAAATTATATAAATGAGTTCATATAAAGCAGTAAACTGGAATACACCTGAAAATGATTACGCAGGAATGTTCTGGGAGCAAAATCTTCGTCAGTTTTGGGTGGATACTGAATATATTCCTTCAAAAGATATTGACAGCTGGAAGTCTTTGAGTCCCGAAATTCAGGAAGCTTATAAAAAAGCATTGGGTGGCCTTACTTTATTGGATACCCTGCAAAGTCATACCGGAATGCCTAAACTGTTAGACCATATCGATGGCCTGCAAAATAAAGCGGTATTGTCGTTTATGTGTATGATGGAAGCGATTCATGCCAAATCTTATTCTACCATTTTTACCACGGTAAATAGCACTGCGGAGATCAATGAGCTATTTGAATGGGTAGAAAATAATAAGCTGTTGCAACATAAAGCAGCTACAATTGACAAGTATTATAGAAATCTGGATGCACAGAAAGTGAGTGACGAGACCTTGTTTATGGGCCTTGCAGCTTCTGTATTGCTGGAATCTTTCTTATTCTATAGCGGTTTCTTTATGCCGTTATGGTTGGCTGGACAAGGGCAAATGGTAGCCAGTGCAGACATTATCAAAAAGATTGTAGCTGATGAGTCTATTCATGGTGTGTTTGTAGGTTTACTGGCCCAGGATCTTTACAAAAAACTGCCTGATCCGGAAAAAAGCAAACAAGAGCTGATCAATCTTTTGATGGAACTTTATGAAAATGAGTTGAAGTATACGGATGAATTGTATACGGAAGTTGGTCTTACTGCCGATGTAAAAGAGTATGTAAGGTACAATGCCAATAAAGCAATGATGAACCTTGGTTTTGAAGAGCTATTTGAAGTGAAATCGGTTAATTCTATTGTATTAAATGGCTTAAACGGAGAAACAACACAACATGATTTCTTCTCTAAGAAGTCCACAAACTATGAGAAAAGTATGGAAGTGGTACACCTGAGAGATGAAGATTTTCAGGTTGAAGCGGAATTGGTTTTCTAGTTAGTTTTTCAAAAGAAGGTACCTTGATTTGTTCAGGGAAATTATCCTGATTTGATCAAAAAAAATAGTCCTGTCTTTGTTGGTTTTAAGCGACCTGACGAAGACAGGATTTTTTATTTAAAACAAATAGGCTAACTATCAGTGTTTAATATGATACATATCATGTTTCTTTAATTCAGGATTATTCATCTTAGTTAAAGATCAATTAAAACACAGCAGATGAAAACTATTTTGATTCCCACTGATTTTTCTCCTAATGCAGACCATGCCGCACTGTACGCTATGGAACTAGGGAAAAACATGAAAGCCAGTCTTAAATTATGTAATGCCGTCATGGTACCGGCATCAGCCAGTATGTCCGGACAAGTAGCCTGGCCATTGATGGACCTTGGTACTTTGAGAGCAGATGCCAACCGCCAGCTTAAGCAAGTTTCTGAAAAGTTGAAAAAGCACATTAAAGATACCGGTGCTTCCCGCGAAGAATATCCACCAGTGGAGGTTTTGGCAGAGGTAGGAACCGTCCCTGAAGTGTTAAATATGTTGGCAGAGAAGGGGGAAGTCAACCTTGTGGTTATGGGAACCTCAGGAGTAGGAGGTTTAAACCGGTTTTTTCTGGGTAGTACCAGCAGGGACTTAATAAATAATGGCAGCTTTCCAATCCTGTTGATTCCGCCTGGAACGGATTTTAAACCACTGAAAAGAATTGCATTCGCGACAGATTTCAGTGATGGCGATATGGAACTCATTCATTCACTCTCACATTTTGCCCGACCATTTAATGCAGAAATTCTCATTGTACACATCACTCCCGATGATTTTGATCCGGAAATCCATCAAAAGAAAGTCGATTCATTTTTAAATGAGGTGACCTGTAAGGTGCATTACCATAAGGTTTATTACCGTCATGTTAAAGATATGGGGATTGATGAGGGCCTAACCTGGTTAACCGATCATGTAGACATTGATATGCTGGCTATGGTTCATCGCAGGCATCCTTTTATCAAAAGATTATTTGAAGGTAGTCATACCCAGAAAATGGCCGTTCATGTAAAACTGCCCTTGCTCGTATTTCCTCCGGAGACTCATACTGTGCTTTAGGGTTACTAAAATTTAACTGTTGTTCCTATTTTGATTTTTATTGCAGATAAAAGTTGGGTAAAGCGTAAATTTGAGCGCTTATGGGAATACTAAAGAAGGATGAGGTGTACATGATGGATGGTTCTCAGGAACGATTGGTTCCATTGCTAATGGCCTATCAGCAGGCAGTGGATACCAGTATAATTTCCTCCATTACAGATATTAAGGGAACCATCATTCATGTAAATCAACGTTTTTGTGAAGTTTCTCAGTTTAGCAGACCCGAGTTACTGGGACAAAATCACCGCATCATCAATTCCGGTTATCACCCTAAAGAATTCCTCCGGGAGATGTGGAAGACGATCGGAAAAGGGGAGGTCTGGCATGGTGAAATTAAAAATCAAGCCAAAGACGGCTCATTTTACTGGGTGGATAGCGTGATTGTCCCGATCAAAGATTTGTCTGGTAAACCCCTGCAATACCTTTCTCTAAGAACACTCATTTCTGAACGAAAAGAAAAAGAAGAAAGAGACAGGGAAGATCAGGTCAATGCAATGGAACAGATGCTGTTCAAAATTTCTCATGAACTTAGACAACCCGTGGTGAAAATTCTGGGTTTATCAGAATTGATAGACCATGCTCCTGATTCTGCGGAAGATTTGAAAATCATGATCGCAGGGATCAAAGAGTCGGCAATTATGCTGGACAACTATACGAGAGAACTTGCCGGTTTTGTGCACAAGATCCGTAATGAGCATGATTTAGAGACTGGCTAATAGTTTTTATGGGATTTAGCCGGATGATTTAGCTGTATACCATGATTTCTGTTGATTGTACAAAGTTTTCCTTTAATATTACAACTTTAGCCGTTCCTGAAATGTGACCTTTGTTGGGTTTACAGTACAGATCAATTGATTGGATTGCATCTCAAATGAAATACTCTGTAATCAATTGAAATATACTGTTCCTCAAATGAAAATAGCAATTATTAGTGATCTTCACGCCAATCTACCCGCACTAAAAGCAGTGTTAGCAGATATATCCTCCTTTAATCCGGATCAAATTTATTGTCTCGGGGATTTAACAGACGCAGCACCATGGCATAATGAGGTGATTGAACTGATTAAAGCAAAGCATATTCCTACCATCATGGGGAACCATGATGAACGTATCGCTTTTGACCATCCGGTTTATCCGCTTACCAAACACAACTTAAGGGAACAAGAGGCCCGTTTGGAAGCTATTAACTATACTAAACAGCACATTACGGCCTCTAATAAAGCTTTTTTGGCCGCTTTACCGGCCACAATAAAACTGGAGTTAGCAGGAATGACCATTTTATTGGTTCATGGAAGCCCTGATAGTAATGAGGAGTATCTTTATGAAGATGCCGAAGAAAGCAGGATTTCTGAAATGTTCAGGAAAGCACAAGTGGAGGTGATTATTTCCGGACATACTCATGTTCCTTTTATTCGTTATCTGTCAGAATCACCTGTTCAAAATTTGCCGGAATCAACTGATCAGGAATGGCCCGGGTCAACTCCCCAAAAGACAAAACTATTGATCAATACCGGTTCAGTAGGACGCTCAAAAGAAAAAGACCGTAAAGCCTGTTACCTGCAATTGGAAATTCTAAGTGGTAGCGATGCTGTCGGACTTCATCGCCTCAAACCCCTCATCCGAAAAATAGCTTATCCAATAGAGGAAACGATCAGAGGTATTAGAAGCAGTCCTGTCCCTGATTTTTATGCTGATTTCCTGGAAAATACCCCTGATTAAAATCAGTTTAGTCCTCTACAGATTGAAAATTATAAGGCCATAGCCTTTCACTAAAAATTATGGAGCCTCCGAACCAGGCTGCGTAGTCAGAAAAAAGAGATAGCGCTTCAGTAAGCCCTAAAACAATAAAGGAGCAGATTTAGCCTGCTCCTTTCTTAAAAAACTATTTGCGAATGCTGAATCATTTAGCACAGCTGATGTTTTTCAATGTGTTAACCCTTTATACAGGGATATGTTTACTTGCCGAAACTATCCGTAACCGCTTTACCTCTCCAGCTTTGTGGAAGCTTTAAGCCCATAATCCAGGCCAGGGTTGCTGCAGTATCGTAAGTGATGATCACGTCTTTGATCTTATGGTTTTTCTTAACACCAGCTCCATTGATTACCCATGGAATCTGTACCTCATCCAGGGTTTTTCCACCATGTCCTTTACCGGTACCACCGTGATCTGCTGAAACAATGATGATCGTTTCTTTTTCAATTCCTGCATCTTTTACCGCTTGTACGATTTTTCCGATCCGCTCATCTACCTTTTTCAACTGCTCATAATAAGCAGGGGTACGATGACCAATCTCATGACCGGTATGGTCTGGTTCATCAAAATGAACGAAAGTGAAATATGGTTTCTCTCTTTTGATAATCGTTGCAGTGGTGTCTGCACAGAAATCATCTTTGTCATTGCCTGGTACCACAATGCTGATGGCATCTTTTTCTACCAATGGCCCGATTCCAGGCCAGCTGTAAATCACGGCAGTTTTCGCATTCGGCTTCTGATCTCTGATCACACTAAAGATAGAAGGAAAGAGACCGTATTTTGTGGTGGTTGCCGAAGGGATTTCAGGCGTTTTACTTCCCCATTCCGTATAACCATGTTCCGTCGGACCGGCGCCCATCAACATAGAAGCCCAGTTTACCGCGCTGGAAGATGGAAGTACCGATCTGGCCTCAAGGCTGGAAGCCCCTGTTTCCATTAACTTTTTAAGATTGGGCATTTGCGCATCAGGAATGGCATAGGCACCAAGGCCGTCGCAGCCAATCAGGATGACATGTTTTACATTTTTCACCTGTGCATTAACGCTAAAACCAGCGCAAAGCAGGCAAAAGGCAATAATTGATTTTTTCATTTGTGTGGTTTATTATGGTTAATCGTATTCAAAAGTTAAATATATATGTTAAGATGTTTAGTTGCATTAAACAAATGTGATTTTTTTGTTGGATTACTGCTTGTATCTAAGCAGGTAAGGCATAAAAAATCCCCCAAAAAGCGACTGACTTTATGGGGGATTTGGGTAAAATATGGCTCTTTTCAATTGATAGTCAGCTCTTTTTATTTGCCTTCATCAGCAGAAAATATTTTTTGTGAAGATTACCAGCCTTTAATTGCACCTCCTTTGAAGGCTTCTTTTGCGGCTTTTTCTACTTCTTCAGATTGGTAAGCTTTGACAAACTTCAATACTTTTTCGTCATTTTTATTGTCTTCTCTGGCTACGATAGAATTTACGTAAGGAGAATCCTTTGATTCCACAAATAAGCCGTCTTTTTCCGGACTTAAGCCTATAGGGGCTGCAAAGGTATTGTTGATGATGGCAATCGTTACATTCTGGTCGTCTAATGCTCTTGGCAACTGTGGAGCCTCTAGTTCCAGAATTTTAAGATTTTTAGGGTTGCCTGTAATGTCATTGACAGTAGGCAAGAGGCCAACACCCTCTTTTAGTTTGATCAGGCCGAATTTCTCCATTAGTAACAATGATCTTCCACCATTAGTGGCATCATTAGGAATAATTACCGTACTTCCGTCTTTAAGTTCTGATAAAGATTTGATCTTTTTTGAGTAACCGGCAAGAGGGAAAACAAAAGTGTTTCCTACGATGGCAAATTTATAACCACGTTGTTTGGTCTGCACATCCAGGTAAGGCTTGTTTTGAAAAACATTCAGATCAATGTCTCCCTGTTGAAGCGCTTCATTTGGCATCACATAATCGTTAAACTGTACCAGATCTACTTCCAGACCGTATTTTTCTTTGGCAACTTTCTTCGCCGCTACTGCTAAGCTATATTCCGGACCGGATTCTACACCAACCTGAATATAGTTCGGATCGGTGTTTTTTGTCGAACGGCCACAGCTAAATAAAGCTACTGAACCTGTTAAAATCGCTATTGCCGCGATAAATTTGATTTTTGTATTCATTTGTTTCTCCTATTTGATAGGTGTCTTTCCGATTTGATGCTTTTCGGGAAGATTACCTGTGGTCTACTCTTTTAGCGATAAAATCACCCAGAAACTGGATGATAAATACCAGTGCAATTAACAATACCAGTACGGTATTCATGACAAATACATCATACCCAACATAGCCATATTGGTAGCCAATCTGGCCAAGTCCACCGGCACCAACTGCACCACCCATGGCCGAATAACCAACCAGTGTGATCAGGGTAACGGAAGCACTGTTGAGGATGGAAGGTAAAGCTTCCGGTAACAATACTTTATAAACGATCTGGAAAGGAGTGGCCCCCATTGCTCTTGCGGCCTCTACCAGTCCACCCGGGACTTCAATCAGACTGTTCTCAATCAATCTGGCGATAAACGGAGCCGCACCAATACTCAAAGGAACAATTGCCGCCTCAACGCCAATAGAAGTGCCTACCAGCGCTCTGGTGAAAGGGATCATCCAAACGATCAGAATGATGAAGGGAATGGAACGAAAGATGTTCACAATAATTGAAATAGTATGGTTGAAGGTTTTATGTTCTAAAACCTGTCCTTTCCTGGTCATAAATAAAAGCACACCCGTAGGTAGGCCGATTAAGAAACCGAAAAAGCCGGAAACAAAAGTCATGACGATGGTTTCCCAGGCTCCTTTAGCAAGGAGCAAAATCATTGAATCAGACATAACCTATTACCTCTACTTTAATATTTTTACTTTTATAAAATTCTATCGCCTGAAGGCTGTTTTCTTGTGTTCCGAAGACTTCAATCAGCATCACGCCAAATTTAATCCCACCGGCATAATCCATTCTTGCGCTGATCACATTACTGTCAATCTGGAAAAGACGGGCAACTTCTGATAATACAGGATCATCGACCGACTGTCCCGTAAATTCAAGTTTCAGTAATGGACGTTTGTTTTCCGCAGGTGCAGAAACCAGTCGTTCTTTATAGTCTGCGGGAATATCCAGGCTCAGGGCAGAGGCAATAAATGCTTTTGCCAACTCCGTTTTTGGATGAGAAAAGATCTCACTCACCGCGCCTTGCTCAATTAATTTACCTTCACTGATCACTGCAACTTCATCGCAAATGTCTTTTACCACCTCCATTTCATGCGTAATGAGCAGGATGGTGATGTTTAGTCGCTTATTGATGTCTTTCAGTAAAGCGAGTATAGATTTGGTCGTTGCAGGGTCCAGTGCACTGGTTGCTTCATCACAAAGCAATACTTTAGGGTTGCTAGCCAGCGTTCTGGCAATTGCTACCCGCTGTTTTTGTCCACCGGATAAGTTTACCGGATAGTCATGGTGTTTTTCATTCAAACCCACTAAATCAAGCAGCTCCGTTACTCTCTTTTCAATTTCAGCTTTCGGTGTATGGTCTAACTCCAGGGAAAAGGCAACATTCTCAAACACCGTGCGTGAAGATAACAGGTTGAAGTGCTGGAAAATCATTCCTATATGTCTCCTGGCTTTGGCCAGCTGTTTCGGGGAAAGATCCATCAGGTTTTGACCATCAACAATCACCTCTCCGGAAGTTGGTTTTTCAAGTAGATTTACGCAGCGGATCAGTGTGCTTTTGCCTGCTCCTGAACTACCTATTACCCCGAATATTTTACCTTCAGGTACAGTTAAGGAAACCCCGGACAGGGCAGTGATCGCTCTCGTCTTCTGGAAAAACTTCTTCGTTATATTTCTTAATTCAATCATTACCCGGAAGTTTTTTTGACAAAGATAACGTTTCAGGGCATTAGAAACGCGATTAATTCTATGAGATTGGTATAGAATGTGATTTCCGAATCATGAAATCGATGAAAACTGTTATATTCGAGCTTGATATCAAGTAAATAAAATGATGGATCAACCAAAGAAATTTAATTTTGAAATACCTCCTGTTTTGGAGTCCGCCAGACTATTACTCCGGGAACAGACGGTGGAAGATGCAGCAGCAGCGTTTCATTTGAGAACTAATGAAGAAGTCATGAAATATGTGCCGAGGGCAAAACCGGCAAATATAGAAGAAATTTATGCCTTAATCGAGGAGATTAAGCAGGGAACCCTGAGAGAAGAAAACCTTGGTTGGGCCATTACTTTAATTGAAGCACCGGATATCATGATTGGCTTTATCGGATTTCCGCACTTTGACTTTCCCAATTTCCGCGCGGAAGTAGGGTATATGCTGGCCCCCGGATTTTGGGGTAAAGGTATTGCCAGCGAAGCTTTGGGACTCATGAACAAATTTGCCTTTGAAGAATTAGGATTACACTCGCTCTATGCAGTTATTGATCCGGATAATCTGGCATCTGCTAAAGTTTTAGTGAAGCAAGGTTATGTTAAAGAAGCTCATTTTAAGGAAGATTTCTATTTTGAAGGAAAGTTCCTGGATAGCGTTATTTATAGTTTATTGAAACCGGAGTAACCTATACTATACCCCTGATATGGAAAATATATTGCTTTCTGGAAATGTAAAATGGAGTACGGAAGAGGAAGTGCTCCATAGAAATACGGTAGATCAGGTAGGTGTTCATGTTTCCGGCGCAGGTCCTTTTCACTGTCACGCTGGCCAGATCGCTTTAACAGAGAAGGCGATTTACATGGAAGGCGATGTGGACCTCTCTTTCAACCTCGGAGACCTGGAACAGTTGTTCATTGGTTTTGATGAGGTATTCCCCCGGACCCTGGTTAAAAACTTCGGAATGACCGCGCAGCCCCTGCGTTTACAGGTAGGAGCAGGTATTGGTGTTCTTTATCTTTTTATTGATTACAATATGATGAGTTTTACCAATAACCTACTCTGGTTCAACTCCATCAAGTCCATGCTAGCCGAAGTTGACTAGTTGTCATAATCTCTTTTTAAATTGAGAATACTGCGATATTTTTGATTGTTTTGCGTTATGATTTGCATTTAAGCCCCGATTTGAATAGTTTTAGAATCGCATTGCTAATTTAACACACTAGCATGGCTACGGTATTTAGTTACTTATTACACATAATGAAGCTCCAGAAATTATTCTTAACCATCATATTTACGGCTGTTACTACCCTTGTTTTTGCGCAAACCAGTGCAGAATTGAAAAGGAATAAAGAAGCCATTCAAAGGGAAATTGAATTATTGCAGAAAAACTTAAACGTGACTTCCAGCAATAAGCGAATGACTTTAGGACAGATCAGGGCGGTAAATGCAAAGATCCGCCTGATGCAGAACAAAATTGCGGTAATCAACTCAGAAGTGAAAAACCTGGACAACCAGATTCATGAGAATAGCAATGAGGTGCGCAGCTTAAAAGGGCAACTGGGACAGTTAAAGAAAGAATATGCGAGCATGATCCGCTTTGCACAAAGGAATAAGAACTCCTATGAAAAGATGATGTTCGTATTTGCCGCTGATGGTTTCAATCAGGCTTATAAAAGGATTAAATACCTGCAGCAATTTGGGCAGTATCGCAAGAAACAAGCTGATTACCTACAGGGAACGCAGAAAAATATTGAGTATAAAATCGGTGTGCTGGATAAGAACCTGAAGGAGAAAAGTACGCTGCTGACAGAACAGGAGCACGAAAAGGTAAAGCTGAGCAAGAACAAATCTGAGCAGTCGGTGATGCTCAACCAGATCAGCCGTCAGGAAAAGCAATTCAAACAGGATCTGGCAGCCAGAAAAAGAAAACAAGCGGATATTGACCGTGCCATTAGAAGTGCCATTCAGAAAGAGATCGCACTAGCCAGAAAAAAAGCGGAAGAAGAAGAGCGTCTGGCTAATCAAAAAGCTATTGCGGAAGGCAGACCTGTTGCCGCAGTGAAAGAAAAAACCAATTCCAGCTACCTTACTGCCTCCCCTGAGAATGCAAAGCTGTCTGCGGGGTTTGAAAACAACAGAGGGCGCTTGCCATGGCCGGTGGCTCAATATTCTATTGTAGAGCGCTTTGGTGCCCATACTGAAGGTCAGGCCAGCTATAATAACGATGGGATCAATATCCTGACGGAGAATGGCGCTGCAGTAAAAGCGGTATTCGAAGGTAAGGTGTTGTTTGTCAGAGAGTTGTATGGAACTTACATTGTAGCTTTAATCCATGGCGACTATTTCACCATCTACCAGAACCTGAAATCGGTGAGCGTGGCCAAAGGCGATAAAGTAGAAACCAAACAAACGCTTGGTGTGGTCGCTTCGAAAGAAGATGGGCCAGTGCTTCACTTTGAAATTATGAGAGGCCAGAATAAACTTAACCCAGAGGCCTGGATCGCAAAGTAATCCCTTAACTTTTCCGGAATTTTCATTTAGATGTCATAACATCTACCTTTGACCTTCGTGCTGACTAAAACAGTATAGATAGTCAGATGTTAGCTATATATTTGTGCCCGCTCTCAGAACTTAGTCTATTTAGCATCAAATAAGTTAACCGGAATCGTGCACATACCATACCCATATTCAGCAGGCCAAAAACCTGTTTCCTTAACCTTAAAAACCTCATTTATAGCTGAAAGAAGCGGTATTCTGGTTTATATGAAACCAATCAGTCTGTTGGTTCTGTTCTTCATCTTATTATTTTCTAACCGGGCACATGCCCAGCAAACACTGCTGACTGGTACCGTGACGGATGGAAGCACAAAAGAAACCCTTCCTTATGTTTCTTACCTTATTGTGGGTACTACCCTTGGTGGCAGAACCGACGCGGATGGTAAATTTAGCATCAGTCTGAAAGGAGTGGGTAATGCCTTGAAATTTAGTTATGTAGGGTATAAGTCTCAAACTAAAACCATCAAGCCGGGAGGGAATCAGGTGATCAATGTACAGTTGATGCCAGACGCCATGCTGATGAATGAAGTGGTGATCTCCGCAGGGAAAAAGCCCCGATACCGGAACAAAGAAAACCCTGCAGTGGAGTTGATCAGAAAAGTGATCGCCAACAAGGCTAAAAACAAGATGGAAAACTACAACTTCGTAGAATACCAGAAATACGAACTGATGAAGTTCTCTTTAAGTAACCTTTCGGATAAGTTTAAGAACAAGAGAATCTTCCGTAATTACCAGTTCTTATTCCAGGAACAAGACTCCACACAGATTGGCGGGAAGAACTTCCTCCCTGTGTTTCAGGAAGAAAAGCTGAGCGACTTCTATTTCAAAAAGAACCCTGAAAAGACAAAAACAGTAGTCATTGCAGATAAGAGAGTCAACTTTGATGAGAGTTTTATTGACAACAAAGGTCTGACGGCTTATTTCGACCGCATGTATCAGGATATCAATATCTATGATAACAACATCTCCGTTGTGAGTAATCAGTTGTTAAGTCCGATTGCGGATTCAGCGCCGGCTTTCTATAAGTTTTTCATTACCGATACCATTAAGAACCACAATCCGCAGTTGATAGAGCTTGCTTTTACCCCACGCAACAAGACCGATCTGTTGTTTGAAGGGAAGTTGTATGTGACGATGGATGGGAATTATGCGATTCAGAACGCATTCCTGACTGTGAATAAGGATATTAACCTGAATTTCGTTCGGGCACTGGAGGTTAAGCTCGACTTTGAGAAGAACCCTGACCAACGGTATCATTTGAGTAAAAGTAACCTGATTGTTGATTTTGGGCTCAGTAAGAAGAGTGGGGGAGGTTTTACAGGGGAAAGAACCGTTGCCTTTAAAGATTTTAAAGTGAACGTGCCCCGCGCGGATACCGTTTACAAGGCCGCAGGGCAATTGGTAGTGGTGCCTGATGCCAGTAAAAAATCAGATGAGTTTTGGGCAATTAACCGTCCGGAACCGCTAAGTGCAGGGAGTATGAAGATTTATGGCAACATAGATACTTTGCAGACCATCCCTTCTTTCAAGCGTACAATGGATATTGTAACCCTGTTCTTTGCGGGATACAAAGATTTTGGCCCCTTTGAAATGGGACCGGTCAATACTTTTTACAGCTTTAATGGCGTAGAAGGCTTTCGCCTTCGCCTTGGAGGAAGAACCACTCCGGCCTTAAGTAAGCGTTATTATTTTGAAACTTATGCGGCTTACGGCTTTAAAGATGAAAAGTGGAAGTACTTTCTGAGCGGTACTTATTCTTTAAATAATAAGTCTATCTATGCTTTCCCTCAAAACTATATCAGAGCAAGTTTTCAAAGAGATACCAAAATCCCCGGACAAGAGCTTCAATTCGTTCAGGAAGATAACTTTCTGCTTTCTTTCAAAAGAGGGGAAAATAATATGATGCTGTATAATGATTTTTACAGATTGGATTATGTGCATGAGTTTGAAAATCACTTCTCGTACACCCTGGGGCTACGCAAATGGAAACAGAGCCCTGCAGGGTCATTGTACTTCAGTAACGTCACTGAGAACGGCTTAACCGGTCGTACGGATCATATTAACACCACAGAGATCAGTCTGGGTTTAAGGTATGCGCCAAATGAGAAGTTTTACCAGAGTAAAGTTTACCGTACCCCATTTGTAGGGCCAGATCCTGTGTTCAATTTCCGCTATACCGCAGGTATTAAAGGGGTATTAGGCGGGGAGTATAATTACCATAATTTTATGGGAAGTATAGATAAACGTGTTTATCTGAGTCAGCTGGGTTATACAGATGTGACGCTGGAGGGTGCTTACATCATCGGTAAGGTCCCTTTTCCACTGCTGGCGATCCACAGGGCCAATCAGACTTATGCGTATCAGCTGAACTCCTATAACCTGATGAACTTCCTTGAGTTTGTGAGTGATCACTATGCCAGTGTTAACCTGGACCATAATTTCAATGGTTTCTTTTTCAATAAGATTCCATTGCTGAAGAAGTTGAAGTTAAGAGAAGTCATCTCCTTTAAAGCCCTGTATGGCGGTTTGAGGAATGAAAATAACCCGGATATGAACCCTGAAGCTATGCAGTTTGTGCGTAATGACAATGGACAGCCGATCACCAATTCCCTGAATAAGGACCCTTATATGGAGGGTAGTGTTGGTGTTGGGAATATATTTAAAGTGCTGCGCGTAGATGCGGTAAAAAGGTTCAATTACCTCAATAACCCGGATGTTTCGGACTGGGGTATCCGTGCCAGAGTGAAGTTTGATTTCTAAGCTCCGGACAAGCTATTTTAAAACGGGATGTGGTCATGGCCACATCCCGTTTTTTTTGAAATGACGAGATAGATTTTCGTTAATCATTTGATTAAACGGGGGAGGGTTTTCTATCTTTGTGAAGAGTTAATGAGTATACTCAATTGATCTATGGCAGAGAAAGAAACATTAGTGACGGTAGCGCTGACTACTGAAGAAAAGATTAAGGAAGCAGCTACTAAAATATTTATAGAGAAGGGTTTTGCGGCAACAAGAACCCGTGATATTGCAAGTGAAGCAGGAATTAACCTCGCCTTGCTCAATTACTATTTCAGAAGTAAAGAGAAGTTGTTTGAAGTGGTCATGACAGAAAGCCTGGAGCTGTTTTTAGTTGGATTAGAAGAGATCCTGAACGACGTAAACACCGTGCTTAAAGATAAGATTGCGGGGATCGCCATCCACTATATAGACTTGTTAAAAAAGCATCCTGATCTTCCTTTATTCATCCTGACTGAAATCAAGGCTAACCCATCCAGGCTCGATGACAACGTAGTAGTAAAGGAAATGCTTACCCAATCAAACTTTTACAAGCAACTGGAAGCCACAACTCAAAAGAAGGTAGAGCCTATGCATTTTATCATGAACATGCTTGGTGTGCTTGTTTTTCCTTTTGTAGCGAGTCCGGTTTTAAGGGGTACAGCTGAGCAGAGCAAAGCCGAATTTGATCAGCTGATGGAAGAACGTAAACACTGGATTCCAATCTGGATGGAAGCCATGCTGAAAACCTTACAGGCCTGATTAATACCGTTAATCATTTGATTAAAACAAATTATCAACTATGATATATGTATTTTATATTCAGTTGTTTACGTGTTTTAGTTCGATGTGTTTATTTACCTTAAATAGAAGAGCGGGCTGATTCCATATGTTCCGGAAATCACAAGAAATACAGGCTAAGGTTTTCTGATAAAAATGTAATTCTGTTAATTATTTTGACAATCAACTGGATAAGTTGTTTTCAGAAATCTATAGCTTTGCTTTACCTTATTCCCTCCAGACTTAATATCAGGGCTGCTTAATGGAGTAAAATATACTATACCATGACTTCTATGATTTTTAATAAAATAAGCCGCAACTGCTTAGTTGGGTTTATTTTTCTGTGTACATTTTTAACAGTAAATGCACAGACTGCCGACCGGAGTAATCCTTCTCCGCTAAAGTTCCCTACGCCAAAAGGAATTAAGAACCAGATGTTCTATTTACAAAGAGATCCGAATACCAATACCATCATTTATGAGCTGAATGTAAACGCCAGAGGTGAGGTCAGCAAAACGGAACCGATACTGGTATATTGGCTGCGTTATGACGAAAATGGTGAGAAGAAAGATTTAAACTATATCCAAAGGAAATTCGCCTATGGCATCCAGACGAAAGCACTGGGGAAAGATCAATATGAGATTCGTTTTGTGTCTCATAAGAAAATCCCAATGTATCTGATGCAATCAAAAGAGGATCAAAAGTTTCATGTATATGTAACGGTAAATAACAAGAGAATTGAATTGTCTAAGATCTTTGTCAGGATCGAAGGAGGCTCTTTCTGGTTGCCTAATGTGAAATATGTAGAACTTAGCGGAATCAATACGGCCACCAATACACCGGTTGTTGAAAGAATTAAGGTTTAACTGACAAGCGGTCTACCGGTGTTTTTCCTCCTTTTACCGATGGTAGACGTAGGTACGAACAAGACCGCTTGATCTGCATTGCCCTGCGCCCTAGTTTTGAAGAAAAAAACAATTATGGAAACGCAAGGGAAAACAAACAAACTAAACTTTCATATCGTTGCAGGATCAGGTATTCTGGCGATCGGATTACTCATGATACTCGATAATCTGGGGCTGGAGTTCCCAGATTGGCTATTGTCATGGCACACGATTCTGCTTGGTGTGGGATTATGGATGGGGTATCGTAAAGATTTTAAGGTTTCCGGCTGGCTGATTATGGTCATCATCGGAGGGATTTATACTTTGGGCGACCTGTCATTCATTGACCTGTCTGGATTTAAAGGCGCATTGGTGTTAATCGGACTCGGTGTATATATGTTGCTGAAACCAGTAAGTAATAAGTATACTTGCGGGGATCTGAATCCTAAGAAACCAATCCAATTTTAATCGTTTCTTACATTATAGGCGGATTTCTGCTCATGAGCTTCATTCCGATGCCGGCTACTGATCTGCCTGGATTCCTTTAATTACTTCAAAAGAGCTGAACCTGCCAGACTTGTCAGCATAGGCTGTTTTAAGTATTGAGTTCGGCTACTTTAAATGCTGATGGTTTTAATCACCTGTAAAACAGGTATTTGTTCAAATATATAACCGTATAAAAACGGGTATCCAGCGCGGTTAATTGTTGTAAATTTATAAAAAAAATGATTCTCATGGTAAATTTGCAACAACAATATAGACCGGAAAGTTATCCTATTTTACAAAGCCGGTCGCCAAGAATAATTATTGTAGACAATGATAAAATTCTTTGTGAAAGGATATCCCGTGTTTTTTGGAAATTGGGTTTTAATCATAAAATCTATCATCAGGTAGATGATATTATGCCGATTGCAGAGAACTTCAATCCCGATTTAGTGCTGACGGAGTACCTGTTACCCTGGTTAACCGGAGGCGAGCTCTGCAGCCAGTTAAGGATGCAGCGACATACCTGCGAAATTCCGGTGATCATGTACTCCAGCTTTCCTAAGGTGCTGATACCCTCCAATGCATGTGATGCCTTTCTACAGAAACCTTTTACCATAAACACCCTTTTGAGAACGGTAAATTGCTTTTTGAAAGACTGTAGTCAATTGCGGCAGCATGCCCCGGTTTCCCCTCGTTTTGATCTGAATTGATAAGGATTCATTAATCGGTTCTGCGGCTTTCTACCACATAGGTAAAGCTGTTTGCCTTGTAATATCCTAAATTGTATTCCAAAGGGCGCTCTGATTGGTCGTAAACGAATCTTTTTCTCAATAGGATGGGAGATCCAACCTCTGCTTCCAGCTTTGTAGCCGTAAATTTATCCGCTGCAATAGCAGAGATCTCTTCTTTGGATAGCTCTGCAATGGTATGGTAATCCTGCTCCAGGATTTCATAAAGCGGTCTTTTGAAGTCTTCTTCTCCTGTCAATCCAATTCTCGGATGGAAATAAGAGATGAAATATACAAAAGGATCATTCACCTTTCCCCTCAAACGCTCCATTTTAAGGATTTTCCTGTCGGTCTTGATGTCGAAGAAATTAGCAATGAACTGATCCGGATACACCCAGCTGATGTGTAATTCGAAGTTCTTCACCGGAATACCTCTGGCAGTCATTTCCTGTGAAAAACTCAGCCAGTTTTTAGATTTCGAACTATACTTTCCACTTGAAACCTTAGTGCCTACCCCTTTTTTGCGGACTAAAAGTTCCTCATATACCAATTTATTGATGGCCAAACGCAAGGTGGTGCGGGAGATGGCCAGCACTTTCGCCAGTTCCACCTCATTCGGTAACATCTTTCCATCCTGATATTCCTGCTCTTTGATCAGCGTTCTTAACAGTTGTTCTGCCTGAATATGCAGGGGAATAGGGCTTTTGTGGTCTATTTTATAACTCATGTATATACGTGTATAGCGTGCCATACAAACTTATAAAAAAATGTATGGAACTGCAATCTATGCTTTCCTGAGCTTAAGTTCCTCATTTAACGAAATTTACTGCGGCTAAAAGCGTCAATTTGTTGCTGTTATGTGTGTACATGACTGAGGGAGTATTAATATTCTTCATTTTTCTATTACTTTTGCCTGTCATACCCTTGTACGGTATCAACGAAAAGATCAAATCAAACCTTAAATATGAACTACTTTACAATTGGCGCTCTAATTCTAATCACGCTTGTCGCTGTTCCTTACCTTTTCAGCTCGTTCAGAAAATTAAACAAATTTAATATGCCTTTTCTTAAGGCTTTTAATCCTTCCTGCAATCCGGGCAGCTACGAAGCTGAAATGCTGAAAAAGAGCCTTAGCCCTGTTACCCTGGAAATGGAAACTAAACAAATGGCCGGTTTCATCAACCACTGGACAGCTAAATTTGAAAATAAACAATTGAATGTTTCGGATGTTATCTTGTTAAATGAGCAATTGGCTGTAGGAAATACGCAACAGGTGAACGGAATACTTGCCTTGCATCCGGAGGCTTTAGATATGTATAATGAAATCAATAAAGGGCTAACTGCAATAGAAAACGAGAAAATAGCTGTTCAAACTCAGGCTTTAGCTGAGCCGGCAACAGTAGAATACGGGAAAAGCGATTCTGTTTACTAGTCTTTTCCGCATTCATTCGGCCTTTTAGTTTGTTTTTCAACTAAGGGTGGGTATATTTGCGCTCTGGAATTTATAGCGTCCAGAGCTGCATGGATCTAAAAATCTTCTCCAATTCACCATAATTTAAAACTGACAGATGCTTAAACCCTCAGAATTTTTCATACAGCACATCGGACAAGAGATGAATACATCCTTATCGCCGGTATTGAACTGGTTAAAACCAACGATTCTGGCTGTAGAAAAAGGAAAGCTGGTGTTGCAGCATAAGGTGAGGAAAGAAATGACGAATCCAATGGGAATCTTACATGGCGGAATCACCGCTGCCATTATTGATGATGCCATCGGTGCTACGCTGTTTGCCTATGATGAACCGCATTATTATGTAACGATCAACCTGGTGGTAGATTATTTCGCTGCTGCGAAAGAAGGAGAGCTGATCATTGCAGAAACCATAATGGTGAAGAAAGGCCGGCAAATTGCCAATGTAACCTGCGAAGTCTGGAATGAAAACAGAACGCGGCTCATTGCCAAAGGCCATAGTAATCTGCTTCGGACGGAAAGAAAAAAACCGGAAGAATTACAGATCACAAATAAAGTATAGAAGATATAATGGCTGTTAGCCACAAACAATATTAAATAAAATAAAAAATAGGATGAAAAGAGTAGTCGTAACCGGAATGGGTGTTGTTAGTCCATTAGGAAATTCTGTAGATGAATTGTGGAAGAATATTCTTGCAGGTAAGAGTGGCGTAGGACCAATCACAAAGTTTGATTCTACCAAATTTAAAACTCATTTTGCCTGTGAGGTCAAAGACTTTAACGCAGAAGATTACCTGGAGAAAAAAGAAGTCAGAAAGTATGATGTCTACACTCAGTATGCTATTGCAGCAAGTGATCAGGCTATTAAAGCTGCCGGACTAGATTTTTCTACCATGTCTGAAGAAGACCGTTGTGAAGTAGGTGTGATCTGGGCAACCGGAAATGGAGGAATCGGTACTTTTGAACAACAATTGAAAGAATATCACTCGGGTGATGGTACTCCAAGATTCAGCCCTTATTTTATTCCTAAAATGATTGTGGACATTGCTGCGGGAGTAATTTCTATCCGTAACAGCCTGCATGGACCAAACTATTGTACGGTTTCTGCTTGTGCATCTTCAAACACTGCTATTATCAGTGCTTTTGATACCATCAGATTAGGAAAGGCAAATATCATGATTGCAGGTGGTTCTGAAGCAGCAATCACAGATTCTTCTGTTGGAGGATTTAATGCTGCTCAGGCATTATCGAAAAGAAATGATCAGCCGGAAAATGCTTCACGTCCATTTGACAAAGACAGAGATGGTTTTGTGATTGCGGAAGGTGCTGCTGCATTGATCCTTGAAGATTACGATTACGCGATTGCCAGAGGCGCGACTATTTATGGTGAGATGGTTGGTGGCGGTATGGCTGCTGATGCTTACCACTTAACAGGAACGCATCCTGAAGGATTAGGTGCTGTACAAGGAATGAAAAAAGCATTAGCTGATGCCGGAATTCAACCAGAACAAATCGATTATATCAATGCTCACGCAACTTCAACAGGTCTTGGTGATTTAAGCGAGCTGATCGGTATTAAAAAAGTATTTAATGATGCTCCGGTATTGATTAGCGGAACAAAATCTATGACCGGCCATTTATTGGGTGCAGCAGGTGCCCTTGAAGCGGTGATCAGTGTGCTGTCTGCTCAGCATGATATGGTTCCTGGTACTACCAATACTGAAACACTTGATGAAGCAATCCCGGCAGGATTACACATCGTTTTAGGTAAGTCAGTAGCTAAAAAGATTAACTATGTAATGAACAATACCTTTGGTTTTGGTGGGCATACTGCAACATCAATCTTCAAAAAATACGAAGGTAAATAAGCTAAAGAAGTGGGTTAATCCATCTTCAGATAAGCGCATAAAAAACGAGCGTACCCAAAAGGTATGCTCGTTTTTCGTATACATTGATTTCTTTAGGGACCTACTTTACAGTTTCGGTTCCTGTAATCACATGGACCTCACGTTGCGGATATGGAATCCCAATGCTGTTTTTATCCAGTTCTTCTTTAATCATTTGAAAATTCCTGTGGTATACCGGCCAGAATTCAGTGTTCTTTGCCCAGGCACGGATAGTCAGGCTGATAGAGCTGTCGGCTAATGCAGTTACCAATACCTTAGGTTCCGGATCTTTAAGAATCTGCGGATCTGCGGCTAAAACTTTTGTAATCACGTTTCTGGCGGTATTAACATCGGAATCGTAGGATACACCAATTACGTATTCCATCATTCTGGTTTCGTTATCGGTTAAGTTGTTGATCACGGCATTGGCCAAAGGACCATTCGGAGCATATAGCGTGGTGCCATTACCTGCTTGTAGCGTAGTATACAGAATGTCAATTTTCATTACCGTTCCACTTACCCCGTTATTTGAAGATATCGCATGTCCAACTCTAAATGGTTTAAACAGTAAGATCAGGACGCCACCAGCAAAATTGGATAGACTGCCTTGTAAGGCTAAACCTACTGCCAGACCGGCCGCGCCTAAAACCGCAACGAAAGAGGTGGTTTGGATACCTAATGTAGAAGCAACGGTTAATATCAACAGGATATAAAGTACTGCTTTGATCACACTCAACAGGAAGCTGGATAGTGAAATGTCAATTCTTCCTTTTGTAAAGCGATTCGTTAAAAAGCGGATCAGGAATTTTATCAGCCATAAGCCGATAAGCAAAGTGATGATCGCTGTTAAAAAAGAAGGTATACGAGCTAATAAGCTCATTAACAATTGATCCAGTGTGAATTGAATTTTAGACATATCAGGTGTTTTTTTTCTGTTTTGAAGGTAGGCACATTTATGATGCCATCAATCCTTTTGATTTTTGTAAATTTGAAATTAAAGCCTAAATTAAGGCTTTAACCCACAGAATTGCTACAGAATTGAACGGTAGTTTTGAAAAAGAACTTAGAATAATGTTGAGATTGAAGTGTAGCCTTTTGCTAATGTTGTGTTTTTCGCTGATCAGCAAAGGCCAGCAGGCCGATTCATTGGCAAACCCGAATAAAGTTAAAATTGCCCCTTTTATTATACCTGCCGTATTTATTGGGTATGGCCTGATGGCAAAAGGAGATAATTTTATCAGAGATTTAGACCGTACTACTCAGGCAGAACTTCAGGAAGATCATCCGCTTTTCTCCAAACGTGCAGACGATTTTATGCGTTATGTGCCGGCACTGGCGGTTTATGGCCTTAATCTGGCAGGGGTAAAAGGCAGGAACAGTTATCTGGATGCTACTGGTAATTATGTAGTGTCTATGGGAATTATGACTGGAGTGGTGGCTTTCGCTAAAAAGCAGTCCCACAGGCTCCGTCCTGATGGCAGTGGATATGATTCTTTTCCTTCCGGCCATAGTGCGACTTCCTTTTTAGCGGCAGAATTCTTAAAACAGGAATATAAAGACGTCTCTCCATGGATTGGGTACGCTGGTTATGCAGTGGCCACAACTACCGGAATTTTCAGACTCTATAATAATAAACATTGGGTAAGTGATGTCGTAGCAGGTGCCGGCGTGGGTATTTTGTCCGCTAAATTGGGTTATCTGGTTTATCCTCAGCTTAAAAAGCTCATCATGGGCCGAAAACAAAGTAATTTTAACCTGATGCCAGCTTACCAGCAGAAAACAATTGGGTTTTCTATGTCGGGAACCTTTTAGTTAGAAATCGACTACAGAATTACTACATATTTGAATGTTAGCTTTAGTCTAAACTTTCAAATAATGAAAAAGCTTCACTGTCTTTTTGTTGCAATTCTCCTTCCCGGATTTTTGTATGCCCAGGCTCAGTCTTCTGATTCTTTAGCGATAAAGAATACGCATCCATTAAAGGTAAAAGAACTGATTCTCCCTGCGGTATTTATTACCTATGGTGCGCTGTCTTTTGGGGATAATCCAATCAGGGATTTAGACCTGACAACAAAGGCTGAACTTCAGGAAGATCACCCTTTATTTGCGGCACATCTGGACAATTATACCCAGTTTGCTCCGGCCCTTGCGGTTTATGCTTTAAATCTGGCCGGGATAAAAGGTAAGCACAGTCTGGTAGATGCAACAGGGATATATGTGATGTCTACAGCAATTATGGGCGGTAGTGTATTCCTGCTAAAGAAAGAGTCACATCGTTTAAGACCAGATGGAAGCGGTTATAATTCCTTTCCTTCCGGACATACAGCTACGGTTTTTGCTGCGGCAGAATTTTTAAAACAAGAGTATAAAGATGTCTCTCCCTGGTATGGCTTTGCCGGATATGCGGTAGCAACGGCCACAGGAACATTGAGGATGTACAACAATAAACACTGGCTGAGTGATGTGGTGACAGGGGCCGGAGTAGGGATTCTTTCCACTAAACTTGCCTATTTCCTATATCCTCATGTAAAGAAACTCCTCATCGGGAAGCAGACGCTTAGTTATAGTATGGTGCCGGTTTATCAGGATAAATCCTTTGGCCTTTCCTTCCATGGAACGTTTTAAAAACAGCATTTATTGCTTTGTAATACTGGGCATTTTACCGCTTATCGGGAAAGGACAAGTTAAGCCCGGGAGGGACCTTGACTTTTTTATCCGGCAGGGGATAAACTCAAGCCCGGTATTGAACGACTATAGGAATCGGCAATTGAGTAACCGGATCGACAGTCTGAGGTGGAGAGCTGGTTATCGTCCTCAACTAACGGCGAGTTCAGCTGGAACCTACGCACCGGTGATCAAAGGTTATGGATATGATCAGGCACTAAGTAACGGGCAATCCCTGGAAGCATTACTAACTGTAAATTATATGTTGGCAGGGAAAGGGAAAATAAATCAGCAACTGGAACAAACTAAAATTCATAGAGATTCCTTGTCCTTCGCCGCCACCTGGTCGGTATTGGATTTAAAGAAGAACATCACTGATCAATACTTAAATACCTATGCCAGTCAGGAGCAAATGGTATTTAATGCAGAGGTTTATGAGTTGCTGAAAAAGGAGGAGCTGATCCTTAAAAAACTGACCCGGGCAAACACCTATAAACAATCAGAATACCTCACGTTTCTTGTCACCTTTCAGCAACAGCAATTGGCATGGAAGCAAGCGGAAGTAAAGTTTAAGAACGATTATGCGCTGTTAAACTATCTGTGTGGGGTTGCAGATACGGTTGTGAATTCAATAAAGGCACCAGAAATCAGTGTTTCTGCTATCGTGCCCCATGAGTTTTTTACAACCCGCTATAAATTGGATAGCCTGAAAAATGAAAATGATAAAAAAGGAGTGTCGCTTAATTATCGGCCTAAAGCCAATGTCTATGTAAACGGCGGTTATAATTCTTCCTTTTTGCTTCAGCCTTACAAGAATTTTGGAACGAGTGCAGGATTTATGATTTCTATCCCAATTTATGATGGCCATCAGAAAGCGATGCAAATTTCTCAGCTCAGCATTCAACAAGAAACCGGTACTGCCTATAAGGAGTTTTTCGTTCGGCAGCACGAACAACAGCTGAAGCTATTGTTGCAGCAGATTCGGGAGCACCAGAATTTGTATCCGGGAATCAACGAACAAATCCGGTTTGCCAAAAGTCTGATGGAAGTAGACAGTCAGCTGTTACGTACCGGCGACCTTAGGATTGCAGATTATATCCTGGCGATTAATAATTATCTGAGCGCAAAGAACCTGCTGCGCCAAACACATATTGATGGCTTGAAGCTGATCAATCAATTTAATTATTGGAACAGATAATATGAAGAAGCTGATGAAAATTACAACTGTTTTAGGGCTCAGCCTGTTGTTAGCCGCCTGTGGAAGTCCAGCGAAAGAAACTGAACCGGATCTGCAAACACCGGTGGAGATTACGTTGGCTAAACATAGCGATATGGCGTCTTATGTAGATTTAAATGCCAGTGCAACTTATCTGGAAAAAAGTTATATAAAAGCAAGTATCAATGGGTACCTGCGGGATATTAAAGTCACAATGGGGGATGTTGTCAATAGTGGCCAGGTGTTATTTATCCTGGTCACTAAAGAAGCTCAGGCGATCGGAAATTCGATTAACCGGCTGGATCCTGCATTTAAGTTTTCCGGAACATCAAATATCAGAGCCGCGCAGACTGGTTTTATCACCATGGTTAATCACCAGAAAGGGGATTATGTTACCGAAGGGGAGACATTGGCGGTATTGAGCAACAAAAGCAGTCTGGTATTTTTATTGGATGTGCCCTATGCAATGCGGCAAAATGTGGTAAATAATGCGGCGGTAGTGCTGACTTTACCCGATGGGGAAAAGCTAAACGGGACTATTGGTTCTGCTCTGGCTACGGTAGATTCTGTAGCACAGACGCAGCGTTTTATGATTCGTGTTGCTCCGGGTCATGCCATTCCCGAAAATCTGGTGGCTGTAGCCAGGCTAGTCAATTTGTTTCACCCTAATGCGGTAACCCTACCAAAAGCTGCGCTGCTGAGTAATGAAACGGAGGATGAGTTTTGGGTAATGAAATTGAGTAATGATTCTACGGCGCTGAAAGTGCTGGTGAAAAAAGGAATAGATGACGGGAAGCAGGTAGAGATTTTGACGCCAATTTTTGTTTCAAATGATCGGTTTGTACTTGCAGGTAATTACGGTCTTCCGGATACGGCGAAAGTTAAAATCAAGAGATAGTTATGAATAATTTCTTCATTTCTCATAAGAAACCATTGATTGCGGTTTTACTGCTGATTCTTTTGGCTGGAGCTTATTCTTATACCGGGATAAAAACCGCTTTATTTCCGGAGATTACTTTTCCTAAGATAAAAATCATTGCAGAAGGGGAATTGCAGCCGGTCAATCAAATGATGTTAACGGTGACCAGGCCTTTGGAAAACGTGGTGAAACAGGTGCCTGATTTAAAGCTGATCCGTAGTGTAACCAGCAGAGGAAGCTGTGAAATCTCGGCTTACATGAACTGGAACGCCAACATCGACCTGAGTCAGCAAAGGATAGAATCGCAAATTGCTAAAATTAAAAACAGTCTTCCTGCCGGATTGAACCTCACCATAGAGAAAATGAATCCCGCAATTCTTCCGGTAAGTGGCTACACGCTGGAGAGTGCGGTCAAATCCCCTGTTGAACTTAAACAGCTGGCTGATTATACCATTAAGCCGTTTTTAATGCAGGTAGAAGGCGTATCAGAAATCAGGATAATTGGTGGGAAAACGAAAGAATACCGGGTAAAGTTGAATTACTCAAAGATGACCGCATTGGCGATCACGCCGGATCAGATCGCCAGTGCGGTGGCTCAAACCAACTTTGTGAAGTCTAACGGTTATATAGCTGATTTTAACTATTTATACTTATCGGTAACCGATGCCACCTTGAAAACAAGGGAAGATCTTGAAAACCTGATCGTCAGTAAAAAGAACAATAGAGCGGTCCGGTTGAAAGACCTGGCGGAGGTAAACGCGGAGGAAGCAATAGCGTATACCAGGGTTAATGCCAATGGTAAAGCGGGGATTTTGATTGCAGTCATCAAGCAGCCCAATGCTAATCTGGTTGATCTCTCTGCCCAAATGGAACAAAAGGTGGCCGGTTTGAGGAAAATTCTGCCTCAGGGAGTCAGCATAAAACCATATTATCTGCAAGCAGATTTCGTAAACCGCGCGGTAACAAGTGTAACCGAAAGTTTGTGGGTCGGTTTGGTGCTGGCGATAGTTGTCGCCATCTTCTTTCTGCGATCCCTGAAACCATGCCTGACTATTTTATTTACCATTCCGGTTACCCTGGGTTTAACATTGATTTGTTTGTATGCCATCGGTTATTCTTTCAACATCATGACTTTAGGTGCCATTGCGGCGGCTATCGGCTTGATTATAGATGATGCTATTGTAGTGGTAGAACAGATTCACCGGACTCATGAAGAACATCCGGGAGCGCCAACATCCGGGTTGTTGAAAAAGGCAATAGCGTATCTTTTTCCTGCGATGTTGGGTTCTTCAATCAGTACCATCGTGATTTTTATTCCATTTATACTGATGACTGGTGTTGCAGGGGCGTATTTTCAGGTGATGACCAATACGATGGTCATCACTCTGGTTTGTTCTTTTTTCGTGACCTGGATTGGCTTGCCTGTGATTTACCTGATGCTGACAAAAAAAGAAGGGATGGTATCAGCAGATGAAGTGTTCGAATCCCCTCCGCTTGCAGAATCCAGGTCGGCTCCCAAAACCAAAGCGTCAAAGCGTGCTGCCTGGATTACTTTTTTTATCAGGAGATCTTATTTGAGTTTTGGCTTTTTAGCCTTACTGTTGCTGCTGATGGTGGTTTTGTTCCCTCGTTTAGAAACTGGCTTTTTGCCGGAAATGGATGAAGGGAGTATTGTGCTCGATTATAAAACTCCGGCAGGTACTTCTTTAGAGGAAACGGATCGGATCCTGACTGAAGTGGAAAGGATGATTGTAAAAATCCCGGAAGTGGAGACTTATTCCAGACGTACCGGAACGCAGATGGGCTTTTTTATTACAGCGCCTAATACCGGAGATTATCTGATTCAGTTAAAGCAAAACCGAAACAGGAGTACCAATGAGGTTATTGATGAGATCAGGAGTAAAATAGAGCATAGTCAGCCCGCTTTAACTGTCGATTTCGGACAGGTGATCGGAGATATGCTGGGGGATTTGATGAGCGCAACGCAGCCCATCGAACTTAAAATATTTGGTGGAAACCAGGAGGTATTGCAGCGGCTTTCAAAAAGTGTAGCTGAGGTGGTGTCAAAGGTTAAGGGCACTGCCGATGTGTTTGATGGGATTGTGATTGCCGGACCTTCTGTAGATATTCTTCCGGACTATGCGACTTTGGCACAATATGGTATTTCGCCATCAGCATTTCAGTTGCAGGTTCAGACCGCCCTCGAAGGAAGGCTGATCGGGAATATGTATGGTTTGCAACAGTTGTATCCGATCAGGATGGTTTCCTTTCAGGGGAAAAAACCGGATATGGAGTCGCTCAGTCAAATGAATATATTGTTGGGCAATGGGAAGATGATTCCGATCCGTATGCTGGCGAAGGTACAGCTTAAAACCGGAGAGGCAGAAGTAGAAAGGGAAAATTTGCAGTCTATAGGATTGATCTCCGCGCGACTGGATCAACGGGATCTGGGGAGTGTGATGGGAGATATTCAAAAGGAGATTTCTGCAAAAGTCCGACTTCCAAATGGCTATTACATCATCTATGGAGGTGCCTATGCGGAACAGCAACAGTCATTTAAAGAGCTATTTGTGATCTTAATGCTTTCGTGTTTATTGGTATTCAGTGTGATTTTGTTCGTTTTTAAAGAGTTTAAAATTGCATTTATCATATTATTGATTGCCATTTTTGGAGTGTCTGGAAGTTGTTTGGCATTATTTATAACGCAGACACCATTAAATGTAGGCAGTTATACCGGTATGATTATGATGGTGGGGATTGTTGCAGAGAATGCAATTTTCACTTTCCTGCAGTTTAAAAGTTCGCGGACTACAAGGGGACTGGATGATGCGCTGGTGTTTGCGATTTCTACCAGACTCAGGCCTAAGCTTATGACGGCCTTGGGGGCTATTCTTGCTTTAAGTCCATTGGCATTAGGTATAGGAGCAGGGGCACAGTTGCACCAGCCTTTAGCAATTTCGATTATCGGGGGATTTTTGATGGCAATGCCTTTGTTGTTAGTCGTGCTGCCTGCACTGATCAGGAAGTTTTATCAATAGATAGGAGGGGGAATTTAAGGGGCCGAACTTCCCGGAACGGGCCCCTTTATACCGACATCCATCGTGTAGAATAAATTATCCTCAAATATATATTCCTGCCAAATAAAAAAAAATGATCTTCATCACAATTCTTGATTTTTTTAGTAGATACAGGTGTATGTGTGCTGTTATACAGCTTTTTGTGGTTTTATTTCTATGCTTAAGTTTTTCTTTTGAACGCCGGTTAACAGGTGTGTTATCTTCTTCATGCCTAACCTTGTGTCCCTGTTTTCTTTCTGTTTTGTTGTATTAGTTTAATGGTTAATGGATTATTGATTGGTGCTTGTCTTTTTAAGCATATTTGATTTCTCTTGTTTTCTGTTATTTATTCCTTTTGATGCTAAATGATATAATGTTTAGCGCTTTTTAAAGTATGATTTTGTGCGATGCATATCTGGCACTACACTTTGTGTATTTTATGTGTGTATAATATTCCCCATTACGGGGAATTGATTACTTCTTTATCTCTGTTTTGTTGACTGTGTTTTTGATTATTTTGTCATTTATGAATAATTTGTGTCTTCTTTGTGGTTTAAATATTGTTTTATGAATAGTGTATTTTTTTGGCCCGGTTTTTATTAAAAAAGACATATTTTTGTACTCTTCGTAGGAATATTATCAAAATTCTAATTAATTTGGTAGCGATAAATAGAGTTAACCTTTAAGAAAATAAACTGCTGGCTGATCACCTTCTGAGAAAGACTGCTTATTTAAAGAATTGATCTCGCTTTCCAAACCTCCTTAAAGGGCATACATCTATGTCATTATGTATGATACTAGAAACGCTCCGACATCTGTCTTTTTCAGTAATAAACAAGTTGTGCTGTCTGGCTGTACTTTGTTTATTAGTCGGTTTTTCGACTGTATATGCTGAAGGAAGCAAAGACTTGTATCCGAATGGGGCAGAAGGTAATCGTGCATTTTTAAATTGTAATTCTAATAACCTGCCTACCGAATCATGGCCGTTTAAAACTGCTGGAACTCATTATGTATATGCTAAGGCCGGAGAAACTATTGCGGTAGCTTCGAGTGCGTATGGAATTGGAAAGGGAGATATCAAGGTTACCTCACCATTGGGGATACAAATTCCTATAACATCAGTGTCCCCTGTTGGAAATATCCCTGACCGGAAGAGGGAACTCGCCGGGCCAAAAAAAGGAAAGAATGACGTAGCCAATGTTTATACCCCTATTAAAATAGTTGTTACTGCGGAGACAGAAGGGATATGGAAGGTCGAATTTCTTCCTCCATCAGGACTTGATGGTGATAATAAAACTAGTGTTGAGGATATTACGGCTATTGGTAACTGGGAGCAGCCCTACATAGATCGCAACAAAAATCCTGTTGGTAACATTGATCATGTTGCCGCATGGGATGTGTCTGTACTGAATATAAGCGGGGACGACTGGTTGACGGGAAGGGTTTATGCGAATGTATTAAACCTTCATCTGAATGGAAGTTTCACCTCAGCAAAAGCTTATTATGCAACCCATTATGTCCTCACTAAGGATGGACGCGCTTATCGGGTGAAAACCAATGGTAGCAATGGGGTAGGTTTTACTTTTTTCTCTAACAGCAACGGCTTTGCTGTAAACTCGGTACCTACTTACAAAAGCTTAGATAAATCTACACTTGCAGATATTCTTGCTTTCACACATAATCCAACGCTACCGGATAACGGAACCAATACCACCCATAAAATATTCTACAATAAGCCTAATCCTGATTTGCCGGTTACAGCCCGGATCGCAAATTATCCGGGGGGGCTAACCTGGTTAAAAAATGAAGAAAAACTTCCTGAAATTTCAGACCTTAAGGTGATTGGGGCAGAGGGTAGCCCCGGACTTGCAGGAAAGAATGGTGCCAATATTCAATTCGAATCCAGTACAATCGGAACCTATAGAATTACCATTCCGGTGACCATTGCTGGAGTAAGTGCCAACCGGGTCATCATCGGTGTGGCTCAGGCAGGTACCAATCATGTTTTTTGGGATGGGAAAGATGCCAATGGGAACTATCTGTTGCCAACCAATCTGGTGAGCACACTTAAAACGAAATTACAATCCGCCGAAGTGCATTTTCCCTATATAGATATGGAAATTAATCCAAAAGGATTGATTATCGAGCTAACGGATAACACGACAAATTACGGTATCGATGTTAATGAGAAAGATGAGTCAAAATATAGTAGCAGAATTTATTGGGACGACAGTAACGTTACCGGTGCGGGTGCCGAAGGTTATGAAAGTTCAGATCCATTTGAAAATGCTGTAAACGGACTTCTAAGCACAACTAACGGACATAAATGGGGGGCTTATAAATCGGGTTCCGCGGTCTCTCCAGAAAATTCCGGGAGTGGCAGTTATAGTTTTGGTAATAAAAAATCTATGGATACCTGGGCATATATTCAGGGTAGTGAAAAGGACAATCCTATTGATCTGACGATAAAAGTGGCAGATCTTCAAATTGTAAGTATTACCCCGAACCTCAGTTCCTTCCTTTCCAATCAGCAGGTTACTTATACAGTTAAAGTGAAGAATGATGGACCCAGCGATGTAACAGGAGCCGCTTTTACATTCGTTAATCCACCGGGATTCGAGATAGATCCGCTTACTAATCCCGTTTTCAGTGTTAATGGTGTTGGAATGGTCAGAAATCCATTGGTTAGTGCTGAAAGGTTTACAGCGATGCTGGATATGAACAATAAGTGTGAGGTGGAATTTACAATCACCGGAAAGTTGATCACATCACCTTCTGTTCCTGTAATTACTGCTGAAGCCAGCATCCTTCGTCCGGCAGATGTAACAGATCCGGATGCAACTAACCCGAATGCTACCCCCGATGGAAAGGGCCCCACTGATCCACATCTGGAATGTAAAAATGGCAATACGATAGAGAATTGTAATAATATAAAATATCACCACATTCAGGTTTATGAGGTTTGTTCAGGTTCAAATATCAGCCCGATTTCATACCAGGGAAATGCTGGAATTGTATCTGTTCTCGGAAATGTTCCAGCCCTTAGTTTTGGACGGAATGATGCCAGTCAATTAATGAACGTTACGGGCAAACCGACTGCAACAGGATCTTTTACACTTGGAACGACTGGAAATGATAAGGATAAAACAACTTATTTGATCCATGTGGTTGCTTTACCAGTGGTTACGCTTCCTACAGCCCTGACCGTTTGTAATTTAGGTAGTATCTCGATTACTGCGACAGCTGATGGACAAAACAACACCTATAAATGGCAGTACAAGGATAGTAATAACGATTGGAAGTTTTTCGATGAAGGAGCTGATGTTCATGGAGTTACCACAAGTGTGCTGACGCTGAGCAATGTGCCTCTGACTTCCGATAAACAAGAAATTAAGGTGTTGGTGCATTCTTCTTTTGGCTGCGATGCGGAAACTACCGGAATATTGAAAGTGGCGGAGAATCCAACAACGGTAACGATTAGTTCAACTGAGTTGGAATTTTGCCAGGGCGGTGCTGCTACGCTTTCCTCTTCGTATGAGGAAGGTAATCAATGGTATAAAGACGGTGTGATTATTCAAGATGCAACCGATCCAACTTTAATGGTTTTCAAGTCCGGGGTTTATACTGTTGTAGTGACTAATGAATTTGGTTGTTCTACACAAGGGGATAATTCTATTGAAATTAATGTAAAGACTCCACCGAAAATCTCAAAAATCATTGTGGAAGGTAATGCGATTTCATGTAGTGGTGAAGAGGTAAGGTTATCTGTAACCACTAATGACCTCAACCTTACTTATCAATGGGTAGGTAACACAGGGGATTTACCGGGAGAAACGAATAGTTTTCTTTTGGTCACAAAAAGCGGTAAATATCTAGTCAAAGCTAAAAGTCCAAATGGCTGTCAGGTGATGTCTTTTGCTGTTGATGTTACCATCAAACCCAGAGCCCTTGCGGGAAATATTACTGCCGGAAATCAGACAATTTGTGCCGGGGAGAAGGTACTGCTAACTGCGGAAAGCACCCTTAAAGATCCGGTATTTACCTGGTATAGCGATGCCCTTTTGGAGCATAAGATCCAGGAAGGATCAACTTTAGAAGTAAGGCCCTCAGCTACGACTGATTATTTTGTTACGGTGAGGAATTCGGATATTTGTGAGAATGCTGCTGCTGATGCTAAAGAGGTAACAGTGATTGTAAATCCAATTCCTGACGCACCGGTAATTGAAGTAGTTGAACTGGAATTCTGTGAGGGTAGTAGTACTTTGCTGACTTCTTCTTCGGCTACAGGGAATCAATGGTACAAAGATGGTCTGGCAATTCCCGACGCGGATAAGGAGACTTACATCGCTACGGAAAGCGGAAAATATACTTTAGTGGTCACCTTAAACAACTGTGCGAG
>NZ_JAPIVQ010000007.1 GCF_026239675.1 Pedobacter sp. PLR | reverse complement strand
GTTTTGCGTATCTCCCGCCGTTACACCCAGAAAATTAGGCACAGCAGGAAGTGTTTTATCATATATAACGGTAGAAGCATCGTTGGTAGTGATTACCGGTACGCCTGCATTTCTTGCAAAGTCTGAATATAGGATCTGAAAAGGAATTAGTCCTGTTGTATTTGCGGGGCTTAGGGTTAGCGTTGCAGTCCAGACATTGCCTGCAAGTGATAGCACCGTTGCTGGCATTGCATCAATGGATACGGTTGGTGTACCCAGACCTTCGGAAGCAGTAAAAGTAACTGTCACCTGATCTCCGGGTTTCGCTAAAGCAGGATTTTGGTTATTACTGCTGATACTCACATTACTTAGTGTAGGTGTAGTTTTATCTAAGGTCACCATGGAGCCGGTGCTGACTGTAGTTTGTTGCGCTCCGGGATTACCATAAGTATCTGTATAGTTGATGGTAAAAGGAACTACGCCTTCTGCCAGACCCGAAGGTAGGACATAGAGCGCTACCCAGTTAAATCCTCCCGCAGGAGATGCCGTAACCGTTGCGCCTCCAATAGTTACTATTGGGGTCGTGATGCTTTCAGAAGCTCTGAAAGATAAGGTAACTAAAGCACCGGCCTTTGCATAAGCAGGATAGGAAGCATTATTAGCTACAATAGATACGAAGGGTAAAGTTGGTGCCGTTTTATCAAAAAATACATTAGTAAAATCGGTTGTTGTACCTCTTGGCGTACCTGCATTTCCGGCAAGATCCGAATAAGTGAAACTGAAAGGAACTAATCCATTGTTGTCTGTTGCCTTCGTAGTATAAGTCGCTACCCAGTTATTCCCTGTGTTATTGACAACTGAAGCGGTGTTCCCATTGATACTCACTACAGGCGTATTGATCGTTTCAGAGGTTGTGAAGCTGAGGGTAATGATATCGCCAGCTTTTGCGAGACCTGTACCTGCAGCGCTGTTGGACTGAATCGTGATGGCTGTAAGGGTTGGTACCGTTTTATCAATAGTATAAGTTTCGCCAGCAGTATATCCACCTGAGATGGCATTTGCGGACGCCACGCTGATAATACCTGTTCCGGAACTATTTAAATCAATACCTACCGTACCATTTCCAGTTCCTGTAGTTACATTAATGGTATATGCTGTTGAGCCGGATGGTGTAGATGAGTTAATTGAGCTTCCAGAAGGGAAGCCTGCTTTCAAACTAAAATCACTTGTACCGACTCCAGATACGGGTTCAGAAAAGGTAACGGTGAAATCAACAGTAGTGGCATTGGTTAATGAAGCGGCGCCGTTTTTTCTAACAATACTAAGTATTGTTGGCTGAATACCGTTGATCAAAATATTGGAAAGCGCTCCCAAAGAACCTGGCGCACCTGGTGCCGGGAGTGTGAGTGTCAGGTTATTTCCGGCAAGATCTTTTAGTGTTCCGCCATTTAAGGAAAGTGAGGTTGTACTGATGTAATCGAGATCATCGCTGCTTTGATCGGCAGCTACAATATAATTGAAAGTCAATGTCGCTGTTCCGCTTCCGCTAGCATAAGATGCGAATCCGGCAGGACTTACATTTAAGGCCAGTTGCGGGGTTCCGGTTACATTGATGGTTTCTGAAAAATTCAGGGTGATGGGTACGGTTGTTCCTAAGTTATAGAGCGAGCTCATGCCGCTTACGCTGGCAACAGTTGGAGCAATATTGTCTATGATCAGGTTGGCATTGGCTCCTAATGATCCGGCTGCTCCGGGAGTAGGGAGCGTTAGCGTTGCATTATTTCCTGCAGCATCTTTTATGGTTGCTGATGTTAAGGAAAGTGAGCTTACTGTAGCATAATCAAGGTCGGTGGTATTCTGATTTGCTGCGATTAAATAGCGGAATGTTAAGCTGGAAGTTCCAGCTCCGGATACATAGGAGGCGATTCCTGAGTTGTTCAGGCTGAGTGTTGGTGTGCCGGTAACGGTTGCCGCTTCAGAAAAATTTACGTTTATATCGATGCTTTGTCCGGCGCGATAACTGCCATTTGCCGTAACCGCGGTTACAGAAGTAACAGCAGGAGCAATGGCATCAATCACAATACTGCTGCTGCCGCCCAAAGATGAGCCGCTTCCCGGAGCGGGTAGCGTAAGTGTCGCATCTTCATTTTGTGGATCTTTAAGGCTTCCTCCATTGAGTTCAAGTGTAGCACTACTGCTATAATCAAGATCGGCACTGCTTTCTCCTGCGGCTACTGTATAGGAGAAAATGAGGTCTTTACTGCTGGTTCCTGAGGTATAATTAGCATAGGCATTGACGCCTGAATTGAGTTTGATTCGGGGGCTTCCGGTTACGGTTACATTGTCGCTGAAATTAACGGTTATCGCAATCGATGCGCCAATGGTTCTGGTTCCTGTGGAAGGGTTTGAGGTTACAGCGACAGGTACACTACCAATTTTGAAAGTAGGTTGGGTAGCTGGAAAGGCATTCCCTGTACCCGGGTTTAAATCTAAGAAGGTAGAACCCGATTGCGTCCAGTTGGTTCGATTTTTAATAGCGGTGAGAATAGAAGCTTTTGTGCCGGTAAAAGAGCTTAAATTTGAATAGGAATTATAAATCAAGAAGTTGGCGCCCGCTAAATTGTTATGAAAATCTCCTGTTTTCAAAGCATCAGGAAGGTAAGAGACTGTTGAGTTTGAGGTCGTGCCTGAGCTTACCCATCCATATTGGTCTGGCGCAGCACCTAATGGATTTACGGTAGCCCAGTTGGCCAGGCCATAAATAAAATCAGGGGCGGCTTCGGTCCCGGTATAAATTAGCCAGGAATCACCTGCATTACCGGCTATGTTGGGAGCGCTCCATCCGCCATCCATACTGATTGATCCCACATTTGGCGACACCGTAACTGATGGAGTCGGGCCACCAAGAATGGTAAAGGTGAAAGCTGTTCCAGCAGTAATTGTACCTGTGGTGAGGGTAATCGTTCCATCGGCAGCTGATAGTGATAGTGCTTTAGTAGCGCCCAGCCATCCTTTATCGGTAAATTTAATGACGGTACTGGCTTCGATATTTCTTAAGGCCACAACAGCGAGGTTGGCGGTTGTTCCTTTATTATTGATACCGATAATCGCTAAATCACCGGGAACCAGTGTGGTTTGTGCAGTACTTGATTTTGCGAAAAGGCAAAATAAAGTAAGTAGAAGAACTGCTGTTGTGTTTTTTAATATATTTTTCATTTGGAGAGCGTTAATTGATATGGATGCATTAGTTCAAAAACTAAGGTTAGTTCCTGCTGGGGAACATGCCCGAGATGCAAATACAATAGGTTATAGCAAGCGTAGGTTGTAATATAGGTATAGGTAGGCCTCCACCAACAGGTGCCGTGTTAGTGGTTACTGAAGCCCCTGCCATTGGGATTTTTGGAGCCTGAGCGGTGTAGCCAGATACAGCATCTGTGTTGGTATCTACCATTGCAGCAATCGCATTTCCTGCCGCTGGAACAGTGATATTCCCTTTCTGATCACTCACATTTAAAACGGCTGTAGAAACAGCGGCATGATTGTGACTTGGCATATTTGTGATTAAAATGGTGGTGGTTTCTGTTCCCGACCGCTGACCAAGGTCATAGTTTGACAAACCCGGGCCCTGGCCAATTCCAACCATAGACCGTCCCCTAAGGTCAGGTAGGGCAAAAGTATCCTGTCCGTTTCCCCCATAAATGGTTCCTAAAAGCGCAAATAGTGCCTGATTGTCTCCAATTGGCAGGAGTTGTCCATTGCAGGGAGCAAAGCCCCTCGGTGTAAAATTCCCGGCGAATGCCCGGATGGTTCCTAAGTAGTCTTCCATAAAAAATTTGGTTTAATATAATTGATCGGTTGATTTGAGTAGCGAAAGGAAATCCCTGGTTTTAGTCCATAGGAATTGGAAGCCGTGAAGGCACAATCAAGATATTTTATACGGGAATTGAGGGACGTCTTAATTACCAGAAACACAAATTTGAAAATTTGATCTTTTAGTAATTTTCCTTTAATAAAAAGGTAAATCTCCATGAGACAATTAGGTTGAGGCGTTAATTATCAGTTACTTATAGTAAAAATATGTAAAAAAAAGCAGGATGAGTGTAAAACTGAAAACTTATACTATAGGGTATGGTTTTTTGGTTAAACGCTACAACCCTTGGTTGTTAGATTATTTAATTTATAAAATTTATTAAATTTTGATCATACCAGTATATTTCGACCCTTTGGGAAGATCGGTTGTGAAGATGAGAATCCTGTTTGCTAAGGTGTAAATGACTGAAAAACAGCGTGTTTTTAGTCGAAAGCTAATCTCGTTTTGCTTTGTTTTATACCACTAGCGTTTGGTTTTTGCCGGACTTGTACCATAGATGAATTGATGTAAGGAATTACTGGTTGTTTTTAAGTCGGTGGTCAGGTACCAGATGTTGTCAATTCTTTTTCCAATACTCTCCTTATCCAGTGGAAATCTGGCCTGTTCAATCGTCTTGTTTTTCGAATTTAAAATACTTCCGGCAAAACTGAAAAGGGTCATATTGTTCATGCTGGTTTCCAGATTAGGGAGGACTTCTGTGGCAAAAACGGGAAATATTTCCTTACCCTTCATTTTCAACTGATCAAAAATAGCGATAAGTACCAGGCGTTGACGCTCAGTTCTTTGAGCATCTCCATGGCCTACAGCCCTGATCCGGGTATAGGCAACGGCCTGTTTTCCGCTAAGCTTTTGCAAACCTGCCTGTGTGATTGGGACTACCGGAAGCTTGTCGTAAATTGACAGCTCCTGAAGGTAAGTATTGAGGTATGGAAGCTCTTCGGTTTTTACCGGAATCTGTACGCCTCCCAAAGCATCAACAATCTTTGCTGCGCCATAAAAATCAACGTTGATATAGTCTCTGATGTCCAGACCGAAGTTCTGATTGATGGTTTTTATGGCAAGCTGCGGGCCGCCAATGGCGAAGGCTGCATTGAGCTTATTCATGCCTGAACCCTCGATATTCACATACGTATCCCTCATCATGGAAGACATTTTTATTTTTCCGCTGAGCTGATCAATAGAAATCACCATCACCACATCTGAGTTTCCGGCCTCCCCTTCTGTGCGCCTGTCTACTGCAAACAAGGCAATATTTACCGGTGGGTTTTGTCTGGTTTTTTGTTTGGCGATGGTGCTTGCGGAAATTCCCAGCGCTGCATCAGAGCGGTTCAAATGGACCACCTTTTTTGCTGCAGGGGGAACCATAAAATCTACTTTATGAGCTGTGCTGTCTTGTGCTTTCAGCTGGAATAATCCGAAGCTCAGACCTAAGATTGATAAGATGATTGTTTTCATTTTTCCGGGAGATCATGTGAAAATCTGTATCAAGTATTTCAATAACCGTACCTCTGAACAATTAAAATTCTTTCTACCTTTAAAACGTTCTGGAAATTAGGATCAAATGATCCGGAAATTTCTTAAAACGGTTTGGGAGTTTTGATCAGATGATATAGAGATCTCCCGGTGCTAAAGGAAAAGAAAAATGAAAATGGATAAAGCGTATAAAATTGCAATTATAGGTTTGGGTTATGTGGGGTTGCCGCTTGCCATCGAATTCGCGAAAAAGTATAAAGTACTCGGATTTGATATCGATGAACTCAGAATCCAGGAACTTTCCAATGGGGAAGACCGGACCAGAGAGGCAGACCTGGAAGAGTTGCAACAAGTATTGCAGTCGGCGGCAGTAAATACTGCAATGCAGTCCAATATGGAAATACAAAATACCGGATTGGCTTTTTCTTGTACGACCGCAGACCTGGAATCCTGCCAGATTTATATTGTAACTGTTCCTACACCCATTAACCGCTTTAAAGCACCAGATTTACAACCCTTACTAAAAGCTTCCGCCATGATTGGCCGGGTTTTAAAAAAGGGCGACATCGTGATTTACGAGTCTACCGTTTATCCAGGATGTACGGAAGAAGATTGCGTACCTGTGCTGGAGCAATATTCCGGCTTGAAATTCAACGAAGATTTCTTCTGTGGCTATTCTCCGGAAAGGATCAATCCCGGCGACCGCATCAATACCTTAACAAAGATAAAAAAGGTGACTTCCGGTTCTACACCGGAAATTGCTGAACAAATAGACCAGTTATACGGACAGATCATCACTGCCGGCACACATAAAGCACCTAGTATCAAAGTCGCCGAAGCCTCAAAAGCCATAGAAAACGCACAAAGGGATGTCAATATCTCTTTTGTCAATGAACTGGCCCTGATTTTCGATCGCATTGGCATCGATACCACGGATGTGATCGAAGCTGCGGGTACAAAATGGAACTTCCTGAAGTATAAACCGGGATTGGTTGGTGGGCATTGTATCGGTGTAGATCCCTATTATCTGGCCCATAAAGCCGAATCTTTAGGCTATCATCCGCAAGTGATCCTTTCTGGAAGAAGAGTAAACGACAACATGGGTATGTTTGTGGCCAATAAAGTAGTCAAACTGATGATCGCGAAAGGCTATCCCGTGAAAGGGGAGAAGGTGCTGATCCTGGGTTTCGCATTTAAGGAGAATTGTCCGGACATCAGAAATACCAGAGTGATCGATATTTATCATGAATTGCAACAATTTGGAATGGAAGTCAGCGTCTATGATCCATGGGCAGATCCTGAGCTGGTGCAACAGGAATATGGTTTTTTACCCGATAATGTGCTTATAGATAAAAACTATAAGGCAATTATTGTGGCTGTTTCCCACCAGGAATTTTTAACCATCGATTATGGAAAATACCAGCGTGACGGCGCTATTATTTTTGATACGAAATCCTTTATTGACCGTAAATTCACAGACGCCAGACTTTAGTACAAACAAAATCTCTAGAATAATATTGTGGCACGTTTTTGGTTATCATGTTCAAAATGATGATATTAACGTTCTATACTGCCATCGGCGGACTTTTTCAAATGAAAAATGTCCTTTTTAATTCAATAGTTAGTCAGATATGATACTATTAATTAAAAAATTCTTCTCCGGTTTCAATGATGTCAAAGTCAAGTTTTTAAGTGTTGCTTATGTCAATTATTGCCGTATTTTTAGGGCTCAATTAAAATCCGTGGGGGAAAATTAATGAAAAAACAGTTACTTATTCTTATGCTGGTATTTTCCGGGGGGACAGCGTTCTCTCAGATGAATTCAGACTACAACTATTCCATTACCTCAAGAGGTTATGGATCAATGCAAATGCCGAAACTCTTTAATGAAACAGATCCGGTTCGGTATATCAATACCTACTTTTCTGGTCTCATGGTAAAGTTTAACGACAACCAGATCAATTATCGATTAGGTGGAAGTTACATCAAACAATCGAAAACTTTCTATAACAATTGTAACAATTGTGACATAGTGAAGGGCGATGTGACAGATTATACTTTTAAAGTGGGTTTTGAGAAAAACATGAACTTCGCAAGAGTGCAACCTTATATAGGTGCAGACGTAGGGTATCGCTCCAATCGATTTATCGGAGTCGCTGAAAATGTGAATGCCTTAAAAGCAGAACAGGCTTCTGCGGTGAAGTTACCTCCTGTTAAAATGGAAACTTCAAAAAATGGATTTATACTTTCTCCGGTAATCGGTATTAAGGTTCATCCGACGCCACAGTTCACGGTTTTTGTGGAAAGTAGCCTTGATTTCTTCTATTCTTATGAACGACAAGAAGGGGTAACGGAAGACGCAAACAATTACCGCTCGTTAACAAGAACGAATAAATCAGAGTTTTTGTTAAACCCGATTCTTGTAGGAGTAAGCTTTCATATAGGAAGCAATAAATAAGAATTAATTTCTTGCTTTTGCGCTTTATTTGGATATAGGTCAAATAAAGCGCGAAGGTTCATGAAAAGAATTTTGGGCGGGCTTATTCTACTGTTTTAGATTACGGATTTCTTTCTGGGTCAAACCAGTCGCTTTAGCTATTAAAAGAATCGATAAGCCTATTTTTTTCAATTGAAATGCCGTTTTTAAATAGGCTTTTCTTTCTCCAATCCTATAATAAGGGTCTTTTTCCATTACAAAAAAATCTTTTATTTCGTCCATAATTTCTTCTAATGTTGGTCCCAAATCCCTTAATTGGGCAAGGGTTCTTAATTGATAATCTCGATGACCAGTTCCGTTAACACTGCTTTCGGGTCTACTCCGGATAAGTCCGCTAGTATGGTCAGTAATTTCATCTCGACCACCTCATGATGCAGGAATAGCTTGTAATCAATGGTACTTATAGCTCTTGCATCATAAGAGAACTTAAAGTTTTTCGTATCAATATGCGTAGGTATGTTTAACTTGTAACATAATACAGTATTCCGCCATTCGGTAAGCCATATTCTGATCATTTTGCCGCTGATACTCGATATGTAAAATAAACACCTGACCATTTTCATCCTGCACCTTTTTTAACAGATCTGCTTTTCTTTCTTTGGTCTGTTGTAAATCATCAGAAATTTCCTCGCTGCGGGTGATTTTCATACTCAACACCTGTGCTACAATACCGTCCAGATTGGCATCCATATTTTCCTTAAATACCTTGTCATACAAATTGCCTTGCCTGGGATCATTGAGCTCCATACCTTTTCTAACTTAGCTATCTAATATAACTCAAATATTTAACTACAACAATAATTTCGGGTTAAATATTTCGTTTGATGATTTTTGTGAATCCGGATGAGTCCTTATGATGATTTCCAGAAAATCAGCCTGTTAACGGGAAATCCTTTGTCTTCCTGGAAATGCCCTTAATTCTAAACCAATATGATCTGGTCTAAACTCTGTATTTTAATTTAGAAAAACCAGTTTAATTTCCTTTAAACATTTAAATATTGCCTATTAGTGTTAATGTGTTGTTTTTCTTGCGTTTAAATAATATTTAGTCCAATAAGTTGGTGTTTTTTACAGACAGATGCTGCATGTTTCTACAGACAGTATTTTTAATTAGGAATTTGATAATTATAGATGGCTATTTGTATTGCTCAAAACTTATAGTTGTAGTAATTAATAATTTATATGATAAAAAATACTTTTCGCCACAGTTGGAATGTAAATTGGAAATCTAAATTTGGCCCTGACAGAGAAGCCAGTCAAAAGCAGTTGATTAGTTTAATTGATTGGGAATATAAACGGGGGAATTTCCCGGATCGCTTCAGGATGCCCTCTATCAGAACTCTTGCTAAATTTTTAGGGCTCCAGCGGGAACAGGTGGCAAATGCGTACAGCTATTGGATTACGCGGAAGAAGATTCTTTACACCAGAAATAGGGTGGGCACTTATATGTATGCTCATCCGCAGACAAGGCCTGCCATTGCTGTCGCCAGTTCTGCTGAGTTTTTCTTTCACCTGAAACCTGCAGGGCGTTCAGCCTACCAGGAACATCAATCCATGAACATCCTGACTCTGGGTAAAACCTATCGGGTACGATGTCAGGGTTTATCAGCTCTAAATAACCTCCCCGGCGCTGAAAATTCTCTTTCAGCTGCAAATGCCAATGAAATCCGTTTTCTGAATGGAGCGTTGGGAATACTCCGCAAAAGAGCGCTCGTTAACAATGCGCAACAGTTTTGCCTCATTTCAAATGGACAGGCGATTTATCAAGTGCTAAAAATGATCACCAATCCGGAGGATTTGATGGTGATGACCTCTGTAAATGATCTACATCTGGTAGAGACCGCTGCTCAGCTTCGCTTAAATCTCGCATTCAGCGAAGCAGATCAACAGGGAATGTCGGTAACAAAACTGGAAGAAATTTGCAGGGAAAAAGCGGTGAAAGTCGTGTTTATACGGCCTGAACCTGATTTTCCTATTCCGCTTAGCATGGACGCTGCACGATGGAACCAGGTAGTCAGCTTATCTAAGCAATATGGTTTTTGTATTCTGGTATTGGAGGAGGATTATGAATTTCGTTGCAAAAAAACTCCTCCGGTAACCATTTCTCTGGAAGGTGGACAGGTGATTTACATCTCTCCTTACAGTAAAGTATTCCGCAGTCTTCATCAGATCGGTATGGTTGCAGGTCCGGAAAATTTTATTGCGGAGCTCAGTAAAGCGGTAAAAAAAGGTTTCATCGACCAGTCTCCGGGAAGAGCCTTTCCAGCTGCTTTATCCCAATCAAAATTAGGGGTTCAGGTAATCAGTGGCAATCAATGGCGTGGAAGAGGGGCTTATAAGTTGAACATACTTTTCCTGAACTACCTGGAGCGGTTCGCCACCCTGATTCTCCCCGACTGCGGGACTTTTGCTTTTATAAAATTTAATACGCCACTCAAAGGACTACTGGCAGCCAGATTTATGGAAAACCTGCTTTTTCATGAAGAAGAAAATTTTGCTTTTGAACCGGATGAACCGATCGATGGCCTTCGGGTCAGCCTGTTTATACAAGACTGGGCCTCGGTAGAATTACCCATGAAAATGATCCGCGATACGCTGGAAAGTAGATCGAGGGAAGTGGTCGGGTTGTAGTCGGGAAGAACGGCATCTTCGGATAGGGTATGGTACAGGTTCAGTAACGGTTGCTGGTAGTTTGCTGTAGGTTTACCTATCCGAACCCTTTCCAATAGCTTAGTCAACCCTAATTAAAATCAGCGCTCTTCCCGACCAGTATCAATACCTGTTATAAGTCGAATTATCATTTATAAACTAAATACTTTTTAATTATGGGAACCATCAAAAACGGCCGCCAATCAGGTAAGGTTGGCAAAACAGTTACTTATTTATTAAACGGAAAGCTGGTCACACGTACGATTGGAAAATCAACTAAACCAGCAAGCGACCTACAGAACGCAGTTCGTCAGCGGACTAAACTGACCTCTAAATTTTTACAGACACTTAAGGAATTCATCCTGGTAGGCTATGAGTTGGATGCCCGTCAATTTAAGGAACTCCCCCAAAATCAGGCATTTCGTTACAACTGGAAACATGCTTCAGCAGGAAGTTATCCACGAATCAGGATAAATTTTTCAAAGGTACTGCTCGCTTTTGGTTCCATGCCCTTGCCTAAAGGGCTGACGGTAGTAGCGTCAGAAGGAGGTTTTAATTTTAGCTGGGCGGTACAGGAAGGTCTGTCGGGTACACATTGGTCGGATCAGGTGATGCTTGTCGCTTATTTTCCTGCTTTGAAAAGAGCCGCTTACAGGACTGCCGGTGTAGCCAGGTATGAGGGGACCGATCTGCTGCCCATATTTGATATCGCACATGGTGTAGTTGCAGAAACCTATATCGCCTTCATTTCTAACGATAGAAAAAGCATTTCCAATAGTGTGTATACTGGAAAAGTAACCTGGTAATGAGAACGCTTAACTTGATTCTGCTGGTACTCCGGCAGCTGTTAAAAATACATACGGATCAGCTCGATGCTTTGTTGAAACTGATACCTGTTGAGGTGCCAATAAAAGAGGAAGCCTATTGGCTGCATACGGAGGAAGTGATGGAGGTCTTCAAGAAGTCCCGCAAAACGATCTATAATTGGCGAACAACAGGGCAGCTTAGGTTTAAGCAAATTGGGGGCACCTGCTATTATTTGAAGGCAGATATTTATTCCCTGCTGAAAAAGGTTGACCATACCGGAGGTAATCCCGGGTAATCTGTGGGTAAAGTTGGGTTGTCTCGGGTAATATGGCTCTGTAGGTTAGGAGGTTATGAGTTGTATCTCTACATTCGTTCAACAAATCCAAGGTACCGGTATACAGTTGATTTGAATAAACAGAATAATTAAACCTTTTAAATTTTAAAATTATGGGAACGTATAAACCTGGTGTTTTTGGACCATTCAATGGAAGAGTTGGCGATGTAGTTGCCGCGAAATGGAAAGATGTCAATGTGGTAAAAAATCGTCCGGCGAAATCGAAGAAGCCGGCTACAGTGACACAGATAGATCAGCGTGCCAGATTTGGACTGGGAACTACTTTTGCAGGAAAAGCTGCCGAGATGATTGCTATCGGATTTAGGGGAATGGCAGGCAATGTGACGCCAACAAATATCGTTGCAAAGCAATTGTTGAAAGACTGCATCACGGGTACTTATCCGAATTACGTATTGGATTATCCTAAGATCAGTTTGAGTAAAGACGGAAATCTGGATCTGGGCTCGAAATTAAGTGTTCAGGTGCTTCCGGAGCAAACAGTTCAGGTAAGCTGGGTAATGGATACGAAACCTGGTAAAGTGACGGATGCCACAGATAAAGTGTATATCCTGCTTTACAATGCGGATAAGCATAAGTCCATCAAATCAGGAGATGGATTAGTCAGGGGGGATAGTCCTGTGAACCTGTATGTTCCGGGTTCTTTTATCGGCGACAAGGTGCATTGCTGGCTGTTCTTTGCTTCGGTCAAGAATAAGGAGGTTTCTGCTACGGCATACCTCGGTGTGGTCACCATTTTGGCTTAATGTAAAAGATTCCCGGCAGTGTTTATGAGGCCCTGCCGGGCTTCTTTAATCTCTATTTATTTAAAAAGAAATCATGGATACAAAAAAATTAAAGCTGCCGGTCTTCCGATGGGAAGAGCCTGCGGGAGTTTTCATCGTGTTAATGGTCTTATGGACTTTCGGTCCAATCGTTCTTCGGGGGATAGACGATACGACCGGAAGTATAGATCAAAGCATTTGGCTGCTGGTTTTACTCAGTATCATTAGTTTTTTACTGATCACTGGTTTGTGCTGGTGGATTTTAAACCGCGCCTGGGTAGCCATAGAGCTGCCACCAATTTCATTAATGGTTTCACAGTTTAACACCCTTCACTTATGGCAGCAAGTCCGCTTATATCTGGCCTCTTTTGGATTGCTTTTGTTGGCAGCTACTGGTTGCCTGATCGCATTGTGCTAAAACCGGCGAAGACAAGCTTGTCTAAAGCTGAGCTTGTCGAAGATCGTAAATACCGGTTGTTGCTGGTTAGGATTGCGCAGGGCGAGTTGGGCTTGAGGGAGAAAACCGGTCGGAATGACGGAAAACGCGTTGCTGAGTTTTTAGCCAGTGTTGGCCTGAAGACCGCAGAACCCTGGTGTGCCGCCTATATCAGCTGGGTTTTTGCCGAAGCGGGTTTTGCAAAACCAAGATCAGGTTGGTCGCCGGATTTGTTTCCTGCTTCCAGACTAGCCAGATCTGCATTGCCGGGAAACCTGATCGGGATTTATTTTCCGGAGAAAAAGCGGATCGCACATGTCGGACTGATTGAAAAACAGGATGGGGATTGGCTGGTGTCGTTGGAAGGTAATACCAATATGACGGGAAGCAGGGAAGGTGATGGGGTGTACCGGAAAAGAAGGCATCGAAAAACGGTTTATAAGATTGCAGACTGGGTAAGTAATGGGAGGAGGAGTTTATGAACCGCTATTATCGCCGGTATTTTATCGTGATGCTGTTGTCTTTCTGCTTTTGTATCTCCGATTGTGGTCTTTTAAAAAATACATCGAAAAGTTCAAAAACGCTGGAGTCAGACTCAAGGGTGCTTCGGTTTTATAGTGATTCCAGCAGTTATGAAGAGGAAGTGCTGATCTGGCCAAAAGGGAAATTCAGTTTTTCGCCGGGGACAGGTTTTTTCGGGGAGGCGGAGAAGGTTCAGCTTAAAGGGGTTGGACGTAGCGCAAATGTGGGCGCGGAAATGAGCACAGCGCATTATTCGGCCGGGGAAGAATTGGTGATTAAGGAGTCAAATCCGGATTGGTTGTTATGGGTGTTGATTTGTGGTTTGGGTATTTATTTATCTTTTAAATTTTACAAAAAATGGCAGTTCTAAAAAAAGGAATTTACAGCGAAATAACCGGGCAGCTCGGAGGTTATGTTTATACTTCAGTAGCTGGAGTTACAATGGTCAGGTGTAAGCCTGATCCTTTGGCTCCGAAGAAACCACCTACGAAAGCGCAGCTGGCTAACCAGGAGAAATTTAAATTGGTGTCGCGGTTAATCAGGCCGTTTGCTCCTGTTATAGATGTAGGGTTTAAGCAGTACAAAAGTAAAATTGGTGCGAGAGCGAAAGCATTTAAACTGAATTATCAAACTGCGGTGACTGGTACTTTTCCATACTTGAGCATCAATTACAAGGAATTGCAGTTAAGTACAGGTAATGCTTCCGATCTGTATAATTTAAAAATGGAAGATAAAGGTGGAGGGCTTTTTGGCTTGACATGGAAGTCTTGTGGATGCAACCGGAGTCAGGACGATATGCTGGTTCTCGTGCTCTATGAAGAGACTCAAAACAGTGTTGCTTATACAATGGAGCTTGCGAACGTTAGTCGGCAGCAGGCAGAGTTTGTGGTTTGCGATAGGATTGGCTGTAAGGTGCATGTTTATGTGTTTACAGTAGGGAAGAAAAAAGGGGGGAATTCTGAGAGCCAGTATTTGGGGTTGGTGGCTTAGTTTAATTTTTGTAACCATGGCGTTTAGGGGGCGTCATGGTTTTTTTGTGTTCCATTTCAGCTTGAATAGCTTTCTTTTATAGATCAGTTCACTAAGCTTTTATCCATATTTTCAAAAAAAATCGCTATTTTCTCAAATTTATTCATTTTTTCTACTACAAGAATATTATGGTATCTAATGAGGTGTGTTTCAACTTCTAATTTTTGCAAGTCCGATTGTCATGAATTTCCAACAATTCAAATAAAATCCTATATATTTGCTCCTTACACCTATACTATAAAATAATAAATGAAAGTTGCATTAATAACAGGCGTCACAGGACAGGATGGAGCATATCTTGCCGAATTTTTACTGAAAAAGGGATATTTTGTGCATGGGTTAAAAAGACGCTCTTCTTCGTTTAATACAGAACGTATAGATCATTTGTATCAGGATCAGCATGAGAAAAATCTGAATTTTAAATTGCATTATGGCGATTTAACAGATTCTACCAACCTGATCAGGATCATTCAGGAAACTCAGCCGGATGAAATTTACAACCTTGCGGCAATGAGCCATGTGAAAGTGAGCTTTGAAACCCCTGAATATACCGCTAATGCAGATGGTATTGGTCCGTTGAGATTATTGGAGGCCATCAGAATTCTGGGGCTTGTTGAAAAAACTAAAATTTATCAGGCTTCGACCTCAGAATTATATGGATTGGTGCAGGCAGTTCCACAAAGTGAAACTACACCTTTCTACCCTCGTTCTCCGTATGCAGTAGCAAAAATGTATGGTTACTGGATCACAGTGAACTACAGAGAGGCTTATAACATGTACGCTTGTAACGGGATCTTGTTTAACCACGAGAGTCCGGTAAGAGGGGAAACTTTTGTGACGCGTAAAATCACACGTGCCGCTTGTAAAATTGCTTTAGGCTTGCAGAATACTTTGTATCTGGGTAATTTATCTGCGCAAAGAGACTGGGGACATGCAAAAGATTACGTTGAAGCCATGTGGTTGATTCTTCAACAGGAAAAGCCGGAAGATTATGTGATCGCAACCGGGGTAACCACTACAGTTCGTGATTTCGTGAAAATGAGTTTCGCGGAGTTAGGAATTGAAGTTGAGTTTAGTGGAAAAGATCAATATGAACGTGGTGTGATTATCGATGTAGACCAGGAACTTATACAAAAATTAGGATTAAACGACGAGTTTTTAAAACCGGGTACGGTTGTTGTTCAGGTGGACGAAAAATACTTCAGACCAACAGAGGTTGATTTGTTATTGGGAGATCCTACAAAGGCAAATACGCAGTTGGGTTGGACACCGAAGTATGATTTACCAGCCTTGGTTAAGGATATGGTGCATTCAGACCTTCATTTGATGAAGAAAGATGAATACCTGAAACAAGGAGGGTATAAGACTTTGAATTATTTTGAATAAAATATAAAATAGTACAATAAATTATTGAGGGGGCGGCTTCCGCTCCTTAGTAAAAGTTCTGATTTTGATCAGAACGGGGGCCACAAATTTTACTATATGAACTTTAAAAATACCATTACCGCAGTTCTTTTTTTTGTTGCAGTGCTGATTGCACAAAATGCTTATTCACAAACTAATTATGCTGATGTTAAAGTCGATGATTTGACAGATGTACAAGTGAGACAGATGATCGAGCGTGCAGAATCGGTTGGCTACAGTGATGCTCAGCTAGAGCAAATGGCAGCTGCTCAGGGGATGAAACCTGCGGAAGTTCAGAAATTAAAGTTGCGTGTTGAGAAAATAAGGAAAGAAGGCAATACTTCTACAAAGGATGGGCTAAAAAATGACACTAAACTTGATTCGGATAAAGGAAGGACCTATCAAAATGAGAAAGATTCTACCACCACAAAGAACTCTTTAAAGATTAAAACGCCAGAAGAACAGCGTAAAGAAGATATGGCCAATATTTTTTTGGATTTAAAACCTAAAATATTCGGTGCAGAGCTGTTCAAAAATTCCAATATTACTTTTGAGCCAAATCTGAGAATGGCTACTCCAAGAAGTTATGTAATTGGTCCTGATGATGAGTTATTAATTGATTTAAGTGGGGATAATGAGGCTAGCTATGAGTTGAAAGTAAATCCAGAAGGAATTATTACTCTACAATTTGTTGGCCCTGTTTCCGTAGGAGGTCTTTCCATTGAGCAGGCAATATCAAAAGTAAAGACAAAAATGTCAGGTACTTATCCTGCTTTGAGAAGTGGTAGAACGAATCTTGCAATTAACCTTGGAAATATCCGAAGCATTAAAATCACCTTATTAGGTGAGGTGGTTAAACCAGGATCTTATACTCTATCTTCTTTATCAACGGTATTTAATGCATTAAACGCTTCCGGAGGTCCAAATTCTAATGGTTCCTTCCGTAAAATTCAAGTCATTAGAGGAAATAGAGTTGTTTCTACTATTGATGTGTATGATTTCTTGTTGAATGGCATTCAGAAAAACAACATCAGGTTGCAGGATCAGGATGTGATTAACATTCCGGTTTACCAAAGTCGTGTGGAGATGTCCGGGGAAGTGAAACGTCCGGCGCTTTTTGAAGTGTTAAGTAATGAAAGTCTGGAAGACTTGATCAGGTTTGCTGGTGGTTTTTCTGATAAAGCTTATACCGCTCAGATCAAAGTTTTACAAAATACGAATAAAGAACGCAAAATTTCTGATGTACCTGCCGAGCAGTTTGGTACTTATGGACCATTAAATGGCGATAAATATATTGTAGAAAGCATTCTGGATCGTTTTGAGAACAGAGTCGAGATCGTAGGTGCAGTATTTCGTCCCGGACAGTTTGAACTGGAAAAAGGTTTAACCTTAAAAGGTTTAATTGCTAAAGCTGATGGAATCAGAGAAGACGCTTTTTTAAATAGAGGGTATATTTCCAGATTAAATCCGGATAATAGTCTGGCCTTAATCTCCTTTGATTTGAATAAGGTATTAAATGGTTCGGAGGCCGATGTGCCTTTGTTCCGTGAAGATAAAGTAACGATTTCTTCGATTTTTGATTTGCGTGACGAATATAAAGTGACTATTCAAGGCGAAGTAAGAGCGCCTGGGATATTTGAATATGCGGATAACATGAGATTGGAAGACGTGATTCAAATGGCTGGTGGTTTTAAAGAAGGGGCAACCCCAAATCGTATTGAAATCTCCAGAAGGATTAAAAACAGTGATGCGATGTCTGCTTCTGCATTAACGGCTGAGGTATTTAATGTTAGTGTTGATCCTAACCTTAAGATTGTAGATACAGATTTTGTTTTAAAGCCATTCGATGTGGTTTCAATTCGTAGTGCAGAAGGATATCAGATTCAAAAACAGGTAAAATTAGAAGGTGAAGTTTTATATCCGGGAACCTATACCATTATGCAGAAAAATGAAAGGATTTCTGATGTGGTTAAAAGGGCAGGTGGCTTAACCCATACAGCTTATCCTGATGGGGCTTCATTAAAGAGACCAGGTGCAGAGAAGGCGAATCCCAATGACAAAAACGCAATTGATAATAAGGAAGAAGACGATAAGAAGTTCTTAAGCCTTAAGCGCGCGCAGGAAGTAGGTGCAAAGGATACGACTAAGGCTGAGTTGGAACAGAAATTGATTCAATCAGATTTAGTTGGAATTGATTTAATTCAGATTTTGAAAAAACCTCAATCAAGATATGATCTGATTGTAGAGGATGGCGATGTTATCCGTGTGCCTAGACAATTACAAATTGTTAAAGTGACAGGTGAAGTCCTTAATCCAAATGGAATAGTTTATTTGCCAAGTAAAAACTTTAAGCAATACATCAATGGTGCTGGTGGATATACTTCTAATGCCCACAAGAAAGGTGCTTACATTAAATATGCTAATGGATCAGTAGAGGCCGCAAGAAAGTTCCTGTTCTTTAATAACTACCCTAAGGTGAAACCTGGGGCAGAGATCATGGTCCCTAAGAAAGCTGAGAGAGAAAGAATGACAGCGCAGAGCTGGATAGGATTAGGGACTGCTATTGCTTCTATGGGAGCAATTATTGTATCCTTGCTTAGATAAATACATTAAAAGTCTTCTTTTATTAAATGAATTTAGAAAATAAAATTAAACAGTCCGAAGTGGCAGATGAAATTTCTTTAAAGGAAGTCATCCTGAAAATCAAAGATTTGTATCGGTATCTATTATCGAAAACCCTGTTAATTCTGTCCTTGGCGTTTTTTGGGGCAGTTATTGGATTTGGCTATGCTTATTTTAAGAAACCTAACTATACGGCCTCAACTACTTTTGTATTAGAAGAGGGGGGGGCTGGGGCTTCTGGGGGATTAGGCGGCTTAGGAGGCCTTGCTTCAATGGTAGGTATTGATGTAGGCTCAGGTGGAGGGATTTTTCAGGGTGATAATATTCTTGAATTATACAAATCAAGAAAAATGATTGAAAAGACCCTTTTAACGCCAATAGAGTATGAAGGTGGAAAACAATTATTAATAAACAGGTATATTGATTTCAATAAACTTAAGGAGAAGTGGGTAAATAAACCAGAACTAACTAACATTAGTTTCGACTTTTCTAAAAAGTTTACACGTCTTCAAGACAGTATTATTGGGACTATTGTAACTGATATTAATAAAAATTACCTCACTGTTGGAAAGCCAGATAAGAAATTAAGTATAATTAAGGTTGATGTTAAATCTGAAGATGAATTTTTTTCTAAATCATTCGATGATAATATGGTTATGAACGTTAATGATTTTTACCTACAGACTAAAACAAAAAAATCATTGGAGAATATAGCTATTCTACAGCAGAAGACTGATTCAGTTCGAATGATAATGTCCGGAGCTATTTATTCTTCGGCTTCAACCATTGATGCTACACCTAATTTAAACCCAACACGACAAGTTTTAAGAGCGCCTGTTCAAAGAGCTCAGTTTAATGCAGAAGCAAATAAAACGATCCTTGGAGAGTTGTTAAAAAATTTAGAATTATCCAAGATTTCCCTAAGGAAGGAAACGCCATTAATTCAAGTAATTGATCAACCAATATTTCCGCTTGAAAAGGATAAAATTGGAAAAATTAAGGCAACTTTAATTGGAGGAGTAATTGGGGGATTTTTGACCGTTCTCTTCCTTTTAGTGAAGAGGTTTTTTAAAAGTATTATGGCATAGTATGGTTACTTACACACTGAAAATTGTAGATATTAGAAATGAAACGGAGGATACTGTAACAGTATGTTTTAAGCAACCGGCTTTACGTAAAGTTAAATATAAAGCAGGGCAGTATCTTACTTTAATATTTCGAATTAATGGTAGGAGATATATTAGACCATATTCCTTCTCTTCTGCACCATCTGTTGATAAATTAATAGAAGTAACTATTAAAAGAATTCCAAATGGAATTGTTTCTAATCACATTCATGATCAAATTAAAACAGGAGATTCTGTAGAAGTGTTCGAGCCAATGGGTGAATTCATATATCATCCTAATGAAGATGTAAGAAACGTTTATTTTTGGGGCGTTGGTAGCGGTATAACTCCTTTAATGTCTTTAATTAAAGAGATTTTAGCTTTGAATAGTGAGATTCAGGTTAACCTCGTATATGGAAATCGAAATTTTGGTACCACTATATTTAATCATGTTATTAATGAATTATTAGTTAAATATAAAGACCAATTTAAAGTATGGCATTTTCATACCCAAGCTGTTTTAAGTGAGGATAATACACATGTAATTGAAGGTCGTATAAAAGAAGATCGGGCACTAGATATTTTAACAAAGATATATGCTCCTGAATCCTTGCATTATATTTGTGGACCTAGTGGATTAAAAGAGTCAGTGAAAACTGTTTTAAATAATATTGGAGTGCCACTGGAAAATGTTTTTGTGGAAGACTTTGAACTAGTTAAAGATCCTAAAGATTTTGAAGATATACATACCCAAGTTATAAACCTTAAATTTGAAAATGTAGACTATACGCTAGAGGTTATAAAAGGTAAAAGTATATTGGAATCGGCTTTGGATGCAGGAATTGAATTGGCATACTCTTGCCAAACTGGAAATTGCAGTACTTGTAAGGGTATTTGCATAAAAGGTGAATTAAAAATGATAGGTCTGTCTAATGAAAGATCTGATTTAATGATTAATGAATATTTACTTTGCTGTAGTCATCCTTTAACAATGGATGTTTGCATCGAAATCTAAGAAATGAGAAAATAATATGAAAGTTGTTATCCTTGCAGGGGGCTTAGGCACCAGATTATCAGAAGAAACTGTAGTTAAGCCAAAACCAATGGTGGAAATAGGTGGTATGCCCATCTTGTGGCACATTATGAAAATTTATTCCGCTCATGGATTTAATGATTTTGTAGTTTGTTTAGGCTATAAAGGCTATGTTGTGAAAGAGTATTTTGCAAATTATTTTATGCATAAATCTGACGTAACGATAGATTTAAAGAATAATTCTATTGAGGTTCATGAATCCGAGGCGGAGCCTTGGAAAATAACGTTAGTTGACACCGGTGATAGTTCAATGACTGGCGGAAGAATCAAAAGAATTCAAAAATATGTAAATGATGAAGCATTTATGTTAACCTATGGTGATGGTGTAGGAGACATAAATATAAAAGATCTTGTAGAATATCATAAAAGTCATGGAAAGCTATTTACAGTAACTTCTGTACAGCCATCAGGGCGTTTTGGTGCACTTGATCTATCTTCTAAAAACGAAGTAAAATCATTCCTGGAAAAACCAAAAGGTGATGGCTCATGGATTAATGGCGGATATATGGTTTGTGAACCAGGTGTTTTCGATTTTATAAAAGATGGCGATTCAACGGTTTGGGAACAGGAGCCAATGCAAAATATCGCATTAGCAGGTGAAATGAATGCTTTCAAACATTATGGATTTTGGCGCCCAATGGATACACTGAAAGATAAACATGATTTAAACGAGATGTGGGAAAAAGGTAGTTTTCCGTGGAAAAAATGGTAAGTATGTTAAATCAACTGGAAGAATGTTACAAGGGTAAGAAGATATTTCTTACAGGTCACACTGGATTTAAAGGAAGTTGGATGCTTAAGGTGTTATCTATGCTTGGAGCTGAAGTTAAAGGATATGCTTTAGCACCTTATACTTCAAATGATTTATACCATCTGATAAATGGTAATTCACTTTGTGATTCTGTTATAGCTGATTTACGCGATCGAGATCGCCTTAAAGAAGCTATTGTAGATTTTCAACCAGATTTTGTCTTTCACCTTGCGGCTCAACCACTAGTAAGACTTTCTTACGAAATTCCATCCGAAACATTTGAAATAAATGCTATTGGTACTGCCAATGTATTGGATGGTGTTAAAATGCTTAATAAAAAATGCAGTATTGTGTTGATCACAACTGATAAGGTATATCATAATAACGAATGGGTATACCCTTATAGAGAGGAAGATAAATTGGGAGGATATGATCCATATAGTGCAAGTAAAGCTTGTACTGAACTTGTGATCTCTTCTTATAGGAATTCTTTTTTTAATGTAAATAATTATACTCAGCATGAAAAAGCAATTGCTGTTGGGCGGGCAGGAAATGTGATTGGTGGCGGAGATTGGTCAAAAGACAGATTAATTCCAGATATAGCTAAAGCCTTTGGTCGAAACGATATTGTGAGTATTCGTAACCCTAGCTCAGTTAGACCTTGGCAACATGTTCTTGAACCTGTATTGGGCTATCTTTTACTTGGATTAAATTTGGTCAAAGATCCTATTAATTTTTCGAAGGCTTTTAATTTTGGGCCAAATGCGGATGATGCACTTTCGGTAACGGAAATGGTAAAGCTGGCTATAAACGAATGGCCAGGAAATAATTATGAAATAATAGGTCTGGAAAATCAACCACATGAAGCTGGTTTGTTAATGTTGGACATCAGTAAGGCAATTAAAGAACTAAAATGGAAACCGAAATTGTCCGCTGAGGAGGCAATAGCAAAAACCATTTTATGGTATAAATCTTTTTATAACGAGAAGGAAAAAATTGATGAGTTAACAGCTGCACAAATTAGCAGTTTTATATCAGGTTAATATGACAGAAAACCCCATAATTCAAGAAGATTTAGAATCTATATATCAATCTGATATTAATTGGTCAAAATTTGATAATTGTACTGTTTTGATCACTGGAGCTAGTGGATTTCTACCTGCTTACCTTGTTGAATCTATTCTGTACTTGAACCTTAAAAGGCCAGAACTAAATGTGAAGGTAATTGCATTGGTAAGAAGTTTATCAAATGCAAAAATCCGATTCTCTGAGTATTCCTCCAATACTAATTTGAGTTTTATCCAGCAGGATGTTTCCGAACCCATTACGTTAGTTGAAAAGGTTGATTATATTATACATGCAGCTAGCCAGGCGAGTCCTAAATATTATGGCACTGATCCAGTAGGTACATTAAAGGCAAATGTTTTAGGAACAATAAATTTAATGGAGTTTGCTCTTTTAAATAAAATTAAATCTTTTTTATATTTCAGTTCAGGTGAAGTGTATGGTGAAGTTGAAATCAGTAAGATACCTATAGAGGAGAACTCGTACGGTTATGTTAATCCTACGAATGTTCGCTCATGTTATGCCGAAAGTAAAAGAATGGGCGAGAATATTTGCGTAAGTTATTTTCACCAATTTGGAGTGCCAGCTAAAATTGCCAGACCATTTCATACTTATGGTCCTAAAATGAAGCTGGATGACGGCAGGGTATATGCTGATTTTGTTGCAAATATTTTGAACGACCAGGATATATGTATGCAAAGTGATGGTTCTGCAATTAGAGCTTTTTGTTATCTATCAGACGCAACAATCGGTTTTTTTAAGGTTTTACTTGAAGGAGGTAATGGAGAAGCTTATAATGTTGGGAATTCCAAAGAAGAACATAGCATCTTAGAATTAGCAGAAATACTTGTTAACATATACCCAGATAAGGGGTTAAAAGTTATCAGACAATTAAAGCAGGGTGACAATAGTTATTTGAAGAGCCCTCTGAAAAGAAATTCTCCAAGTATTAATAAAATTAGTGAGCTAAATTGGAAACCAAGCATAGATGTTGCTGAGGGATTTAAAAGGACCATTCAAAGTTATAGATAGAATTATGAAAGTAGCAGATTTAATTGCAGACTTCTTAGAAGAAAAAGGAATCAAACATGTTTTTGGTATTATAGGAGCAGGAAATGCACATATTTTTGACTCCATTCATAAGAAAGGATATACCGAGATTATATGTGTACATCATGAACAAGCTGCCTGTATGGCAATGCAAACATATTATAGGACATCTGGCATTGTAACGGCTGCAATTTTAACCACAGGTGCAGGCTCCACAAATGGAGTAACAGGTGTTGTTAGTGCATGGGCAGATTCTATTCCAGGTATTATTATATCAGGTAATGAACATTCAAAATATGTGGAGCTTCATAAAGACTTAAGGATGTGGGGAGTTCAAGGTTATGATAGCCCCGCAATGGTGGACAAAGTAACAAAATATTCTAAACAGGTAACTGAAACTAATTCAGTAATCTTTGAATTGGAAAAAGCTTACCAAATAGCCACTCATGGTCGTCCAGGTCCTTGCTGGATTGATATTCCTATGAATATACAATCTAGTAATATTGAGGAAAAAGATCTGATTCAATTCAACTCTTCCGATTTACCAGTATTAAATTTAGATAGTAATGAGGAGTTAAGTAAAAGTGTGTCACTAATCTCTGATGCCTTAAAGAGTGCTAAAAGACCTTTGTTTTGGTTGGGAAATGGAATACGATTAAGTGGAGGAGAACATTTATTAGAGGAGCTATTAAATAAATATAATGTCCCGGCATTGGTGACTTGGGCTGGAATTGATTTAATTGATTCTTATCACCCATTAGTTTATGGTAGAGCAGGAACTTATGGTCAAAGATGCGGAAATTTTGTCCTCCAAAATTGTGATCTGTTAATCTGTATTGGTACAAGGATGGCAATTTCTCAAATCGGCTATGAAATCAATGAATTGGCCAGGGGAGCGGATATTGCGGTTGTTGATATTGATAAATTTGAGTTAGAAAAATATAAGGATCGTTATAAGTATTCTGTAAATGCAGATGCAAAAGATTTTATTGAAATGCTATTAGGTCAAGAGCCTTCAAAATCTGTTGATTACTCTAGTTGGATTGCGGAATGTGATAAATATCGTAATGATTATCCTTGGGTTAATGACCAGGATCATCCTGATAGAGATGGATTTATAAACTCTTATAAATTCATAGAAAAACTAAATACACATTTAAAAGAAGACCAACATGTGACTACTGATATGGGAACAGCTCTTTTAAGTGGACATCAGGTTTTAAAAATGAGCAAGGATCAAAGACTGATGACTTCTACAGGCTTGGGAGAAATGGGTTATGGACTACCTGCTGCAATTGGAACATCAATTGCCAGAGATAAAGGCGAAGTAATGTGCTTGAATTGTGATGGAGGAATGATGATGAATCTTCAAGAATTACAAACTTTGGTACATTATAAATTACCAGTCAAGTTATTCATTTTTAATAATGATGGTTATTTGATGATTAAACATACTCAAAATGCTCTTTTTAATGGTAGAAGAGCAGGCGTAGATGGGAAATCTGGAGTTTCATGCCCTGATTTCAGTGAATTGGGTAAGGCTTTCGGGATACCGACATTCCAAATTCGGACTTGGGAGGATTTTGAGGAAATAATCCCTCAGGTTCAAGAGATTAGTGGTCCAGTGATTTGTGAGGTCTTTATGCATCCTAATCAGCCATTTGTACCTAAATTATCTTTATCTATTCAAAAGGATGGTACTTTAATCTCCCCTCCACTGGAAGATCTTTCTCCGCTTTTATCAAGAAATGAACTGAAAAGTAATATGATTTCTGGTTTGCATGAAAAATCAGCAGCAATGGATGCTTAACAAAACTAATATGACAAAATTAAGAGTAGCCATTTTGGGCAGTGGAAATATTGGGACAGATCTATTAATCAAAATTCAGAGATCCGAATTTCTCGAATGTGTTTTATTCATTGGAAGAAATTTGTCTTCTCCAGGTATGGCAAAAGCAATTGCTATGGGAGTAAAGGTCTCTGATGAAAGTATTAAAGCTATTGAAAAAGATCCTGATGCTATTGATTTAGTTTTTGATGCTACTTCGGCAAAAGATGCAGCCCATCATTGGAGTATTTTGGAAAAGCTAGGAAAAATCGTTGTAGATATGACCCCTGCTAAATTAGGTGGGCTTTGTATTCCTGCTGTAAATCTAGCTGAAGCGGTTAAACAACAAAATGTAAACATGATCACTTGTGGCGGACAAGCGTCTATCCCTATGGCCTATGTAATAGGTAAGACACAAAAGAATGTTGATTATATTGAAGTTGTTTCAAGTATAGCTTCTAGAAGTGCAGGCCCCGCAACCAGGCTGAACCTCGATGAATATGTAGATACAACAGAAATGGGCTTAATGTATTTTTCTAAAGCAAAGAAGACTAAGGCAATACTAAATCTAAATCCTGCAGATCCTTGTATAGATATGCAAACCACAATCTTTGCACAGGTTGAAAATCCAGATATGGAAGAACTAACTAAAGAGGTGAATATTATGGTGGAGGCAATTAGGAAATATGTACCGGGTTATAGCTTACTCGTTTCACCAATTTATGAAAATGGACGAATTGTGATTATGGTTAAAGCTCAAGGCTTAGGAGATTACCTTCCCAAATATGCCGGCAATCTAGATATAATTAACTGTGCAGCTATTGCAGTTGCAGAGGAATATTCAAAAGTTCAGAATAATAGTAATTAAATCCTTTTTAATGATTAAGCAGATATTAATAAGCGATCCTACATTGCGTGATGGTAATCATGCCGTTGCACATCAATTAAGCGCTAAGCAAATAGCAATATATGCTGAAGCTGCTGATAAAGCAGGTGTACCAATTGTAGAGGTTGGACATGGCAATGGTTTAGGGGCATCCTCAATGCAAGTAGGACTCAGTTTAGAGGATGATGTAACTATGCTAGAGACGGCTAGAAAACATCTTTCAAAAAGTAAATTGGGGATCCACGTGATTCCGGGGTTTGCTACCATTAAGAGAGATTTAATTAAAGCACTTGACATAGGGGTTGATGTGGTTAGAGTTGCATCACATTGTACAGAAGCAGATATTACTCAAAGACATTTAGGTTTCGTTCGTGAACGCGGAAAAGAAGCTTATGGGGTATTAATGATGACCCACATGGCTTCTGCTTCAACTTTGGTGGAAGAAGCCCAGAAAATGGAGCTTTACGGCGCTGAGGGGATTATAATTATGGATTCAGCAGGAGCCTATTTACCATCGGATGTTGAAGAAAAGATTACAGCGCTGGTTAACAATCTAAAAGTGCCTGTAGGTTTTCATGCACATAATAATCTTGGCATGGCAATCGCTAATTCTATAACAGCAGTGGAATCTGGAGCTAAAATTTTAGATGGTACAGCTAGAGGGTTTGGTGCTGGTGCTGGTAATGCGCAATTGGAAGTTTTGGTTGCAGTATTAGAAAAGATGGGATACATTACTGGAATTGATTTTTATGGAATGCTTGATGCATCTGATATTGCTGAAAGAGAAATTATGCCTCAAATTCCAGTGATTAAATCTGAAAGTATTGTAAGCGGTTTATCAGGTGTTTTTTCTGGTTTCGCTAAACATGTCACTAGAATTTCAAAGGAATATGATGTTGACCAAAGAGATGTTTACCGGGAATTGGGGAAAAGAAAGGTTGTAGGTGGACAGGAAGATATAATAATTGAAGTAGTTATGGATTTAATTAGAAACCGTAAATGATGACTGAAGCATTAAAGAATTTCACCTTTGAAGACTGTAAAAGATCGTGTATGCATCCGGATTCTTTTTCATCCTTAAATGATCAATCTATACTGGTTACAGGTGGGACAGGGTTTATGGGTAAATGGATCGCTGAGATGGTTTCTTATGTAAATGAAACTGCTAATTTTAATATTAAACTTTACCTCTTAGGCAGGGATATTGCAAAGTTTAAAGTGGAAGTTTCCCATTTAGCCCAAAAATCATTTATTACACTTATTGAACAAGATGTTAGGAACGTTAGGGATTTACCTACTGACATTAATTATATTATACATGCTGCGGGCTCACCGGATCACAGAGATCATGTTTCTCAGCCTTTAAGAACGATTGAAACCTTCTATAAGGGAACTCAGTCGGTGTTAGATGCAGCGACACGCCTTCCTGACCTAAAAAGAATTGTCCATATTAGTTCGCACCAGATTTATGGCACAAACGGACTGGAATCACCAATTGGAGAGAACTTTATTGGTAAACTAGAACCCAATAGTCTAAGTAATACCTATGCCGAGTCTAAGCGTATTTCTGAAACATTATGTTCAGCCTATAGAAATCAATTTAAGTTGCCAATCGTTGTACTTAGACCATTTGCTTTTATCGGACCTTATCAAGACCTCGAAAAACCCTGGGCAATAAATAATTTTATTAGAGATGGGATTCTAGGCGGACCTATTAGAATTTTAGGGAATGGATCAACTGTTAGAAGTTACCTTTACGGAAGCGATATGTCCTACTGGATTTTAAAGGCTTTAGTCAATGGAGGAGTTGGAGAAAATTACAATTTAGGTAGTAGCGAAGCTATTTCCTTGGTGGATCTTGCCAAAAAGATCAGTAGTCAAATCAATAACAGCATTGAAATTGTCTCTAAGTCCTCTAAAGAAAGTTATACCTATTTATCAAGGCTTGTTCCTGATACCTCCAAAATTGTTAAGAGCTTAGAAGTGAATGAAACATCAGCTTTGGATGATTCAATAAGCAGAACAATAATATGGAATCAACTAAACAAAAAAGTTATAAAAAAATAAATATCTCAAATGAACTTAAATAATATTACACCAGAACTAAAGGATTTATTAGAAATCAGTATAAAAAAAAATATTAATAAACCGATTATTGCTGGTGAAAATTATATTCCAGTTACTGGTAAGGTGATAGATGAAGAGGATATTCTCTTTGGTGTGGATGCAGCATTAGATGGCTGGTTAACAGCTGGACGTTTTGCTAATAAATTTGAATATGATTTTGCTCAATATTTTGGAGCTACTAAGGCATTATTAGTGAATTCTGGGTCCTCAGCTAACCTTGTCGCATTTTATACGCTTACTTCTCCAAAATTAGGTGATAGAGCGATAAAGCCAGGTGATGAGGTGATTACTGTGGCCGCAGGTTTTCCCACCACAATTAATCCAATTATACAATTTGGTGCAATTCCAGTATTTATAGATGTCGATATCGCAACACATAATGTTAAACCTGAAATGATTGAGGCAGCTGTGAGCCCGAAAACTAAGGCAATTATGATTGCGCACTCATTAGGTAATCCCTTTGACTTAGATGAAGTGATGAGGGTTGCAAAAAAATATAATCTTTGGGTGATTGAAGATGATTGTGATTCATTAGGCGCAACCTACAACGGAAAGAAGACTGGAACTTTTGGAGATCTTTCAACTTTCTCATTTTATCCTGCACATCATATCACTATGGGAGAAGGTGGAGCTGTTGTAATTAATAATCCTGAGTTGGCTAAACTAGCAGAAAGTTTCAGAGATTGGGGTAGAGATTGTTACTGTGAGCCAGGAAAAGATAACACTTGTGGCTGTCGTTTTGATCAGCAATTAGGATCGTTACCTTTTGGCTATGACCATAAATATACTTATTCGCACATTGGATTCAATTTGAAAGTAACCGATATGCAGGCTGCTTTCGGTGTTTCTCAGATCAAAAAAATCGAACGGTTTGTTGAAAAGAGAAAAGAAAACTATGCCGCATTATACGAAAGAATGAAGGAATTTGAAGACATCTTTATTCTTCCTGAACCAACTCCAAATTCTGATCCATCTTGGTTTGGATTTTTATTAACCTTACGTGAGGGAGATTCAACAGACCGTCATATGCTGGTTCAGCACCTTGAAGAGAAAAAAATAGGAACGAGACTATTGTTTGGTGGTAATTTATTAAGACAGCCTGCATATGCTAACATTGAGCATAGAGTGGTGGGGGATTTAACTAACACTGATATTATTATGAATCAATCATTTTGGCTAGGAGTATGGCCTGGTCTAAATGAAAGTCATTATGACTATATCGCTGATACAATAAGAGAGTATATTAAATGATAGATTTATTAGAGTCAATCACTTTTAGTTTTAAAAATACGAGAAGGCTATGGTAAATCCGTTTAAGATTTACAAATCCCTTGAAAGGGAAATTATTTCCAGTTTAATTTTTAGGTTATTATATATATTAGTGCAACTATCTACAGTAGTAATTGTTGGGCATTTTTTCCTGCCAATTACTGCTGGATATTATTTTGTACTAAATAGCTATACTGCACTTTCAGTGTTTTTTGAGTTAGGGGTGTCTTTTGTGATTATGCAGAATGCGGCACATGAAAGTGCAAAATTAGTTCGAGCGGATTTTGATCAACCAGGCATAAAACTAAATAGACTTTCCTCTCTATTTAGTTTCACATATAAATGGTTTTTTATCTCTTCGCTTTTATTTATAGCGCTTGTTGTAATTTCATCGCCTTTTTTCTTTAGTCATCAGGCTATTAATAATGTAAACTGGCAAGGGCCATTAATAGTACTGTCAATTGCAATCGGAATGAACCTATTGCTAAATGGCATTTATGCTTTTTTTGAAGGATGCAGATTTATTTATGAGATTTCTATTATTAAGATCATTCAGACGGTAAGCTTCCTAATAATTTTTATTGCTTTAGTATTTTCTGGCGCTGAGCTTTATGCTTATGGTATTGGTCTAGTATTATCAATAAGTATTAGCTTAATCGCTACCTTTAAATTGAAAATTTGGAAGTATTATAAGTCAATTGTTGCTTCAGATAAGAATGCTGACCAGATAATGTGGGCTAAGGACTTATTGCCTTATCAATGGCGCTTTGCTGTAAGTACGATTTCTGGATTTTTAATTTTTCAACTCATAAACCTATTGACGTTTAAATTTCAGGGACCTATAGTTGCTGGAAAACTAGGTTTGACCTTAAGTTTGATTAATGGTATAATAACAATTTCGATGGTTTGGTTTAACACTAGAGCGCCTATGTTTGCAACTCTAGTTGCTAATAAGCAAATCACGGAACTAAGGGAGCTTTTTAAAAAAACATTAGCAATTTGTGTTCTATTTCATCTAGCGCTTAGCATCTGTTTTATAATATTTAAAGTCGTTATTATTGATTATTACCAGTTGATATTTAATAACAGGCTTTTGGATAATCTTTCAATTTACCTTTTACTATTTAATTCTTTGATTAATGTTATTATTTTTGGATTAGCCTCATTTTGTAGATCTGACAAGAATGAACCATTTTTAATTAACTCTATTGTATTTGGTATTATTAATTCATTGTTCTCAATAATCTTGATTAAGTATTATTCTCTATTTCATTTTATTCTATTTATGGTTGGCTGCACCTTATTAGTAAACCTTCCCTGGGCATTAAATATTTATAAGGGAGTTTTAAGGAAATTTTTGGACAAAAAAAACACTGTTTAATATGGAACCTATCGACTATACAATACTTTTTAATGAAGGAGAAGCCTTGGAGGCAGATTTAATTTTGGAATTAGGTGATATATCTATTATTCCCGATGTTTCCATAATGATACCAACCTATAATAGACCTAAACTATTGTTTGAAGCACTAAATAGTGCATTAACACAAGATTATAAGGGAAATTATGAAATCGTAATTATTGATAATTGTTCAGATAAAGAGTCTTTTTTGTTGGTAATTCAGAATTTGAAATTATTAACAGTTCCTCAAAATTGTAAAATTAGATTTTATAAATGTATATCCCATTCTAATGGTTGGAATATGGGGATTATTAAGGCAGAAGCTAATTTTATTGTAATGTTACATGATGATGATTTGCTTAATTCAAATCATTTAACCGTTACCTCACGTCTGGCAAAGATGAATAAAGATATTGATATACTTTGTTCTGACTCTCAGGTTCTTATGGAGACGGATGTGCTCTCGAAGGCGAATAAACTATATGCATGGCTAAAAGAGAGGATTAAAGAGGTTCGAAGGGGGAGATTAATAAAGCTCAAGATCGTTGACTTTTATTTTGAAAATCCGGCTCCTAATACTGGAATATTTTTTAAGAGAGATTTAGTCTTAAGGCATGGCGGCTTTAATTCAAAGTATAACCCTATTCCTGACTATGCTTTTCTTTATCAATTTTTAAAGGATGGACGAACCATATTCTATCTTAATCAGAAGCTGTCGTCTATACGTTTTAGCGTTAACGATGGTTTAAAAAGAGACACTAATTTAAGGGTGAAGGTAAAGATTGAATTAATCAGAAAGGATATACGTGGTAGTAATTTTTTTCTAAGAAGTTTCGATCTTGGATATCACACTTGTAATAACTTATTAACAGTATTGGAGCTTAAAAACAAAAAGTCAGGATTTGATAATTTTCAAATATTTGCTTTAAGGATGTATACCCGAATTCTGTCTTTAGTGGATTCTTCTTTTCGAATTTGGTTCTAATGTTTAAAACTGGAGAAGCATTATATGTAAAAAAGCACTTTTTGCTAAAAGTATTATTGGTTTCCCTTAATGTTTTCTTAATAATATTAGGTGGATTTTTTGACCTAGGTAAAGGTTTACTGATAATGGCTATCGTGACAAATGTGTTTGTCATCTGGGAAATGAGAAGAATACAACCGGCAGTGCTAATGGGTGTTTTTTTTCTTTCATACGTTATGTACTTAATTCCATACTATTTTAATGACTATATTATTTCCGCACATGTTAAGTATTATAAAAGGGAATTGTATGATCAAGTGCTAGGTATCCACCTGCTTTTTCTTAGTTCATTTTTACTCTTTCTTAAGATTAAGATTAATGTGAATTATTTAAAAATAAAAGATTTGATTAAACCACGTAACAATGTGGTAGTGTTTTCTTTTTTATATTTGATTCTACTAGCAATTATTTTTTCAATAAAAGGGTCAAGTGTTCTGGGAGGCTCATATAGTACTTATATTGATAACTTAGAACAACAAGGTGGAAGTGTTGAGTATTTTTACATTTTCTTTACGATCGCGTTCTTTTTTACCACTAATACTACTTTAAGATACAGCCTGTTATTTCTGGTGATTTACTATTGTTTTATAACAATAACTCGTGGTTATAGAATCCAATTTGTTCAAATGATTATTTTGGCTTTTGTATTGTTCTTTGATGGAAAGTTTAAAACAATTTACATGATGATAATGGCATTTTTTGGATTTATTGTTTCAGAGATTGTTGGTTTGTTAAAGATGATGGGTTCAGTGTCATTCGACGATATGATGACATTATTTGATAAGGCAGACAAAGGTATTATTATTAACAATCAGACAGACGTATTCTATTCTTCTGTGGTTTTTTTAGGCTTAATTAAAGACGGTGTTTTTTCGTTGGGTTTAAGATTATGGTCTGCACTAGGTTTTGTTTGGAATTGGTTTGTCCCATCTTCTTTTGTTTGGAAGGAGGCTCGCTTACCACTTTTTGCTTTAGATCACACTACGTTAGGAGGGGGTGGATTGATTTCAGCTTATTTTTATGTGTGGTTTGGATATTTAGGGCCGATTCTGATTGGTCTTGGTTTGGCATCATTATTTAATAAAACATACGCTTCTGCGGACCAGAAAACCTTTAAAATAGTGCCAATTCTTGTTTTAAGTCTTTATCCTAGATGGTTTGCTTATGACCCTGGGAATTTTTTAATGAGGTTTTCCATTTATGTGTTTATTATTTACATGGGATTTATATTTATCCATAATTATATGAAAACACTTGAAAAACAAATGACATGAGTAAAAAGGTAGCATTCCTGGATCTGAGTCCTTTTTTTGGTGGTGGCCAAAAGTTTTTATTGACTATACAGAAGTATTTGTCTGATAAAGACAGCTACTATTTTTTAGTTAAAGATAAAAACACTTTTGATCAATTGCTAGGAGAAAATAAATGCCTGATTGAGTCGGATAACCTACTTTCTCAAATTGGGATAGTGAATGATTTTATTTTGCAAAATGGCATTGATGTTATTATTTTGAATGGAAATAGACCAATCTATTTTTCGCCGTTTATCAGGGTGAAAAATAAAATTGCATATAAACATACTTCAAATAATGCCTTCCGAGCTCATCGAAGGATCTTAGGACACCTCCTTCTAAATGTTTGTTATTTATTTTGTAATAGAATAGTTTTATTATTTGAGGACGCAATAACAGAAGTCTTTTGGAATAAAAAGAAGGTTCGAATTATTAATAATGGAGTTGAGTCTCCTCGGGACTTAAAAGATGAAAAAAAATCATCAATAGTCAATGTTCTTTGTGTTTCCAGGCTTGATTCAAACAAAGGTGTTGATTGGTTAGTAAAAGTTTTTCTAGATACTTTTGGTGGGAATAAAGATATACAGCTTACCATTGCAGGCTTTGGACCTCTTTATGAATACTTGAATGATTATATAGGTAAGGGTACAGGGAATATAAAATTACTTGGATTTGTTGATGATATTCCTTCTGAGTTATTTAAAGCAGATGTTTTCGTACTGCCATCTAAATTTGAATCTTTTCCTTTATCTATACTGGAAGCAATGTCTTTTGGATTGCCTATTATTGCAACAGATACAGGAGGAGTAAAGGAAATGGTCATAGAGAGTCAGAATGGTTATCTCATAAATTACTTAAATGACAGACAATTAAAAGACTCTTTGCTCAGTCTATGCAATAATACTCGTTTGAGAGCGTCTTATGGATATCATTCTTCTGAAATTTTTAATGAAAAATTTATAATTACAAAGTGTGTTGAGAAAATTGAGAAGTTGGTCTATGAAATATGATAGTGATGTTGTTTATGATGCCAATTTTGCGATTAACAAGCATAGGGGCATGGGGAAATATATTAATAACTTTATTAATGTTTTGAATGTTAACTTGGGATTAAGGACAATAGGGCTGTTAAAAGGTGGGACGAAGATTGTTCCAAGTCGGGATTATCATTCATTTGGGTTCTCATTATATATACTATGGGAACAGCTTTCAATGTATTTTTTTTCACGAAAGTTTAAAGGAGTCATAATTTACCCTTATAATACTGCTTCAATTTTTTCCCGGAAGTCGGCATCAAATGTTTTAATTGTTCACGATTTAATTTACTTTAATGATTTTGAAACTAAATCATTAAAGCAAAGGTTAGGTGCCAGTTATAGGCGTTTCGTGGTTCCTAGGGTAATAAATAAATTTGAACATATTATCACTGTATCTGAGTATTCAAAGAAGCAATTACTGAATCGGTTTAATCTAGATGGTAATAAAATAGAAGTTATACCCAATTCTATAATTTTTAATCTAGAAGAGGCAAATCATAATCCAAAATACAATCAAAGGGATAATTATATCCTTCATATTGGAGGAGAGCCTGAATATAAAAATTCTAAATCTTTACTATATGCCTTTAGTAAGCTTCCAGATGAGGTAAGGAAATCATACAAAGTTAAAATGATCGGAATAAGAGACAAGAAAGTCCTTAATCAATATCAATCCTTGGCTGAAAGCTTGGGTATCTCGGAAGCGATCGAATTCTTAGCTTATCAAACTGATGAGGAGATTATACAGCTCTATAAGAATGCTAAAATGTTTATTTTTCCTTCGTTTGATGAGGGATTTGGGATACCGATTATTGAGTCATTCAAATTTGGTTGTCCGTTATTGTGTAGTAATACCTCATGTTTCCCGGAAATAGCTGGAAATGCTGCACGATACTTTGATCCTGCTAATTATACTTCTATAGCGTCAGCAATTGTTTCTTCAATAATGGAAGTGGAAGAAACTGAAAAAAATATAGAATTTGGATATGATCAGGTAAAAAAATATTCTTCGGATTTGTTTGCGGAAAAGATAAGGTTTTGGTTCTCTGAGAGTTTTGACAATATTTAGATTTGCTGTAAATATTTCAGAGAACTTAAGTTTAATTTTCACCATTAAAACAAATTATGTCTATTAGAAGTGAATACAAAAGTAAGGTACATGAAGTTTTTTTTAATAATGAATCCAAAGATTTACTCTTCAAGGATGGAGTAACACCTTATGTTAAAGACAAATTTAGATTTGAAAGAGCCGTTACTTTGTTAAGTAACCCAAGAGGTAAGACTATTTATGAGTTAGGTCCTTATCCTGGAACAGGTATTTACTATTTTGGAGAATTTAATCATATACTAGGGGTAGGTAAATCAAATCCTGATTTCTTAAAAAAAACAACTTCTCTTGGCCATAAACTGATAGATATAGATTTTGAATATATTAAGAAGGGAGAGCTATCGGGTCAGGCAGATATTGTTTTGGTTATGGAGGTATTAGAACATATTAGAATGTCTTATAAGTTTATTGGAGGCATAATTGATGTGGTCAAACCCGGAGGCGTTTTATATTTAACGACTAATAATCAGTCTTATATTGGCTATTTAGTTAAGTTAATTCTTAACAAACCAATATTAGATCCTATTGAAACTGAAGGGACCTTTTATCCTGGACATTGTCGATATTATAGTTTAAATGAACTTGTAAGTGTTTTTGAGAAATCAGGATTTCTAATTTTAGAATCCAATTATGTTAATTTTATACCAGGATATAAATTATATAAGAATAAAAGATTTGGAGCGATAAAAAATGCTTTTTTAAGACTATTTCCAAAACGTTTTTCCACCCACATAGAAATTTTAGTAAAGAGACCTGAATAAAAATGAAGAAAAAATGTCTTGTAATAATTCCTGGAATACCTTTTCCTCCTGTCGATGGCCATAAATTGAAGATTTATAATTTCATCTTAATTTTGGCTAAACATTTTGATCTACATATTATAAGTATATCAAGAGAAGATGTCACAGTGGAACAAAGAGAATTTATGATTCAAAATAGTTATAGGCGTAAGCATTTTAAAATCGGTATGTTTGGCGCATTTTTTCGATTATTCAAATCTATCTTTTCAACAATACCTTTTCAAGTCGCTTATTTTACTTTACCTTCTATAAAAAGGTATATAATAAATAATGGGGGAAAAGAAACACATGCTGTTCTTAACCTTATTAGAACAGGTGGCTATCTAGATGTACTGGCAGATAAGTCAATTATTTTAGATATGGTGGATTCTTTATCAAGAAGTTATCTAAAGTCAAAGGAAACAACAAGTTCTTTAGTCTATAGTTTTATCTATGGGGTTGAAGGGGATAGGCTAGTTGAGTATGAGAAGAAGAGTATTGAAAAGGTTGACCTTACACTTTGTGTGAATCAAGATGATGCCAAAAATTTAAGTAGTTATGGGAAGGTTAAATGGCTTCCTAATGGAGTAAAGGAATCTTTGTTTAATTATACAAAAAAATGCAATGATTATAATGATTGCGTGGCATTTTTTGGAGCTATGTTTTATCAGCCTAATGTTGATGCAATGATCTGGTTTGATAAATACGTTCTAGATCACTTAGACCCCAAAATAAAGATTCTTATAATTGGAGCCAGACCTTCTAATAGTATATTAAACATAGCTAAGAAAAGGAAAAATGTAAGAATAACAGGGTTTCTTGATGATCCTTATATTATTCTTAATTCATGCTTTGCAATTATTGCTCCTATGCAGAATGGTGGTGGGATACAAAATAAAATAATCGAAACAATGGGTATGGGAAAGGTGAACGTTCTAACATCTTATGCAGCTGACCCGATAATTGGTGCTGAAAACAATAAACACTTTATAGTTGAAAATGATCCTGTTATCATGGCAGAAAGGATTAATGAAGTTTTCATTAATCCATCTTCTTTCGCTAATATAGGAAAGAACGCCGCGATTCTTATTAAGGAAACATATACTTGGGATGCATATGAGAAAACATTTATGACCCAGCTAAATGAAATAAATAATGACTAAAATTTTAATGACCGGCAGTTCTGGGTTTTTAGGAAAGATCATAAAAGAGAAACTTTCTCCATATGATCTGCTCACTCTGGGGAGATCTAAATCTGATATTTATATGGATTTGGAAAGTGAAGTCCCGCTATTGCCAAAAAGTGATATTGTGATCCATGCAGCAGGTAAGGCACACTTCGTTCCAACTTCTGCTGAAGAAAAGCAATCATTCTATGACGTGAATGTGTTAGGGACTAAAAAATTACTAGAAAGCTTAGAAAAATCTGGTTCAGTACCAAAGAGTTTTGTGTTTATAAGTACAGTTGCAGTTTACGGAAAAACAACTGGCGTTTTAATTAACGAGGAAAGCCCACTTCAAGCTGAAGACGCATATGGTGTTAGTAAGATAAAAGCTGAAAAGATCATAGAGAATTGGTGTAATCAAAATAAGGTTATTTGTACAATTTTAAGATTACCATTACTAGCAGGCCCGACTCCACCAGGGAATTTGGGAGCCATGATTAATGGAATAAGAAAAGGGTATTTTTTTACTGTTGATGGTGGCGGAGCTAAAAAAAGTATTGTGTTAGCTGAAGATGTTGCTGAAGTTTTAATTAAGGTCTCAAGTATAGGAGGTATTTATAATCTCACTGACGGTAGACATCCAACTTTTTTGAGTTTATCTGAAAAAATAGCTAGTGAACTTGGGAAATCAAAGCCATTAAATTTGGATTTATGGTTCGCTAAGGTTTTGGCAAAGTGTGGAGATCTTTTGGGATCATATGTTCCAATCAATTCTAATAAATTATTTAAAATAATTTCTAGTCTGACTTTTGATGATTCAAAAGCAAGAGAGAAGTTTGGATGGAATCCGAAATGTGTATTAAGTGAATTTAAAGTTAAATAGATGAGTAATATTAATGTTTTAATAATGGCTGGTGGGGTCGGTAGCCGTTTTTGGCCTAAGAGTCGTAATAGTTTTCCTAAACAGTTTATTGATATTTTGGGGGTGGGGAAATCTTTACTGCAATTGACCTATGACCGATTTTTAAATATCTGCCCTGCAGAAAATATCTATATTTTAAGTAATGAGCAATATAAGGATTTGATTAATAATCAGATCCCAGGTCTTAATGAGCAACAGATTCTTTTAGAACCAAGTCGAAATAATACAGCTCCGTGCATAGCTTATGCATGTTACAAGATTATGCAGTTGAATCCGGAAGCAAATATAGTTGTAGCTCCTTCTGATCATTTGATTTTGAAAGAAGTGGAATTTCTGACTAAAATTAAAGAAGCTTTAGATTTCACAGCAGAAAATAATGCATTATTAACTTTAGGTATTAAACCTACACGACCTGATACTGGATATGGCTATGTGAATTTTAATAAAACTTCGGCTAATGGAATTCATAAGGTAGAGCGTTTTATGGAGAAGCCTGTGTTAGAAAAAGCAAAAGAATTTGTGGAGAGTGGTGATTATTTATGGAATGCAGGTATTTTTATTTGGTCTGGAAGTGCAATTAAGCAAGCTTTTAAAAAGTATGCACCAGATATTGATGCTATATTTGATGAAGGTTCTTCGCATTATAATACAGACTCTGAGAGATCTTTTTTAGCTCAAAATTATTCTAAATCCCCAAATATATCTATAGATTATGCAGTTCTTGAAAAAGCAGACAATGTCTATACTATTCCTGCTGATATTGGTTGGTCAGATTTAGGTACATGGGCATCTTTGCATGCTGTAGCTGAGAAGGATGCTAATCAAAATTCTTTAAACTGCAGTGAGGTTAGCCTGAATCTAACTGAAAATTGTATTATTAATTTGCCAGCAGGTAAGGCGGCTGTAATCAAGGGGTTAAAGGATTATATTATAGTTGATGACGAAAAAGTTCTTCTAATATATCCGAAATCTGATGAGCAGGAGATCAAAGAAGTAGCTAAGAATATGGCAGATAATTTTGGAAATCAATACTTATAATATTTTTATCTAAGGTGAAACTATAAGAGACATAAATCTTACTAGGGATTCTTGTAGTTTGAAGTTGTAAAATGTTAGATAGTTGTACAATTAATAATAGATGTTATACATAATATTAGTGCCCCTTTTTTTTGTCGGAATGCTCTTGTATTTCAAGATTGCAGACCATTATAATATTATTGATCATCCGAATGAGCGCAGTTCTCATTCGGAGGTTACCATTCGCGGAGGTGGAATTATCTATCTTTTCGCAGCATTGATAGCGTTGATAATGCATCCAGAATTCTGGCTGCCAATCTTGGGCTTATTTATTATCGGCATCATTAGTTTTGCAGATGACCGGATCACCTTGTCTGGTAAGGTTCGGATTTTGTTCCATCTGGCCGCAGTTACGTTGCTTTTTCTTTTTTTGGGGGTGTTCCAAATCTTACCCCTCTGGGCTAGCATCATGCTATACATTCTGGTCATTGGGGTTATTAATGCTTACAACTTCATGGATGGGATTAATGGGATTACAGGTGCCTATAGCATAGTAGTCCTTGGAGGATTGCAATTTGTAAACTACGAAGTGGTTAACTTTATTCAAGCTGATCTGATCTGGTTGCCAATTTTAGCCTCTTTAGTTTTCTTATTTTTCAATTTCAGAAAGCGGGCAAAATGTTTTGCCGGAGATGTAGGGAGTGTGACGGTTGCTTTTTGGATTATATTTTTAGTGATGAAATTGGTGATGTTGTCCGAGAACTATGCTTATGTATTGTTTTTAGCTGTCTACGGTGTAGATACTGTATTGACAATTATACACCGTTTAAAATTAAGACAAAATATCTTTGATGCACATCGCCTGCATTTTTATCAGATTTTAGCCAATGAACAAAAATGGCCACATTTAGTGGTCTCTTCAGTATATGCATTATTACAATTGGGCATTATTGTTGCAGTGATCTATTCACCATGGAGTTTTCTATCTGTTTTTTTAGTGACAACGATACCTTTGGTTTTGATCTATTGCTTGGTTAAACCTCGAATAATTGTAGTGACGGAAATGTAATTTATAGCTAAGATTAAGCATTACTTTATGGTTTATTTTTTATTAAATTTGGCAAGATGTACTAACTAAGCTCTATGTTCACTAAACTTGAAATTGTATCCCGCTGGATTATCTTTACCATTGATATCTGCCTGAGCCTCCTGGCTTTATTATTTGCTGTTATTTTACAGCATAACTTTATCATTGATAAGATTAATTTTATTGGGTTCTACAAATCAGTACTGCTGGTGATCGCCGTGAATACTTTGGTATTCTATAGTGTGAAAACTTTTGCAGGTATTGTCAGATATACTTCTGCACAAGATTCTTTTAGGATTTTGTTTTCCGTAATTCTAAGTTCCTTAGTTATATTCTTTACCAATGCGGTGATCATTGTGGGCACCGGTTCTTCTGTGGTGAGTAATGTCGCCATAGTGATCTATACCTTGTTTAGCTTCCTCATGTTGATTACCTATAGAATTATTGTGAAATATTTCTTTATGTACCTTAAAAACGCAAAACTGGATAAAATCAGAGTGATCATTTACGGCGCGGGTGAAGCTGGTGTAGCTACTAAGCGGACTTTTGATCACGATGCTAAAGTAAATAAGACCATCATTGCTTTTGTAGATGATGATTTGAGAAAAGTAGGAAAAACAATTGACGGGGTTAAGATTCTGGATGCCTCACAGCTGGAGCATTTGATAGTGAAACATGAAGTAGATGAAATCATCTTTGCTTCCTACACTATACTACCAGACAGGAAAAACCAAGTGGTAGATGTTTGTTTAGAACATAATGTGAAAATATTGAACATTCCTTCGCCTGATGTATGGGCAAGAGGACAGGTAACTACAGCTCAGATTCAAAACTTAAACATCGAAGATCTTTTAAACAGAAAGACAATAGAGATTGATATTGATGGAATTCAAAATCAATTGAAAGATAAAAGGATTTTAATAACCGGTGCTGCCGGCTCTATAGGAAGCGAGGTTGTCAGACAACTATTGAAATTTGAAACTGGTTTGATTATTCTTTGCGATCAAAGTGAGACCGCACTCCATAATATTTATTTAGAATTGGAGGAAACTCATGCCAATACCAATTTCCATGCTTTTATTGGGGATGTAAAGGATGAAAAGAGAATGGAGTTTCTTTTTGAAACCTATAAACCGCATTATGTGTACCATGCTGCTGCGTACAAACACGTTCCTCTAATGGAGGATAATCCTGCTGAAGCCATCAAAACAAACGTAATGGGTACCAAGATGATTGCAGATAAATCAGTGAAGCATGGTGTCCAGAAATTTGTCATGATTTCTACGGATAAGGCGGTAAATCCTACCAATGTAATGGGAGCTTCCAAAAGAATTGCAGAGATTTATGTACAGTCGTTAAACAATTCCTTGCACCATACCGATCATATTTTTAGTAATGGGCTAAGTTATATCAATGACTTAAATACAAAGCCGATCACCAAATTCATTACCACACGTTTTGGAAATGTTTTAGGTTCTAATGGATCGGTAATCCCTCGTTTTAAACAACAGATTGAGAAGGGGGGGCCAGTTACTGTAACTCATCCGGAAATTACCCGTTACTTTATGACCATTCCTGAGGCTTGTAGACTGGTATTAGAAGCAGGTTGTATGGGGAAGGGCGGAGAGATCTTTGTTTTTGATATGGGAAAATCAGTAAAGATTGTGGAATTGGCTAAAAAGATGATCCGTTTAGCAGGTTTAGTACCTAATGAAGACATTCAAATTGCTTATTCGGGCTTAAGACCAGGAGAAAAGTTATTTGAAGAACTCTTGAATGATAATGAAAATACAATGCCTACCCACCATGAGAAAATCATGATTGGGAAGGTGAGAGAATATGACTTTAATGAAGTACAATTACAATTGGTGAAATTAGCAGGTTATGCAGTAACCGACCATACCACTAAGGTAGTGCAACAAATGAAAGTTATGGTTCCAGAATTTAAAAGTAAAAACTCCATCTTCGAAGAGTTGGATGTGGCACGTCAGGAAGTTCCTGAAATACCACAGAACTAGAACACCCCTCATGAATTTCAAAATTAAACACCTCTCCTGGATAGGAGCCTTCATTTTTGGTAGCCTTAACCTGAAAGCGCAAACACCAAATGTCAATATCCCATATTCTTACCAATTTTATCAAAAACTAAACAAATCTGTTTACGATGTAGATAATCGATCGCATTCTTCTATCAAGGGATATTATGCAGATGATTCTTTGTTGGTGCATCGCTATAGTGAGTTGATGAAAATGGGTACAGATTCTTTAAATCGCCGTTCATGGCTAAGAAGAAAAATCACAGAAGAACATTTACTGAATTTTAAAGGCGAAGATTACGAAGTCTATGCTGATTTTCTGCCTGATTTTCAGATTGGGAGGGAATTTAATGAAGGGAAAACAACCTGGATAAATACCAGAGGTATTCAGGTAGGTGGAACAGTTGGGAAGCAGTTTTCGTTTTATACCAATGTATATGAAAATCAAGGGGTGTTTGCGAATTACCTGACAGATTATATCAATACCAATCAGGTGGTGCCAAGCCAGATGGCTGGTAGTAAGCTAGGTGGGACCACAAAAGACTGGTCTTATGCAACGGCTTTGCTATCCTATACACCCAATAAGCATTTGAATCTTGCTGTAGGTTACGATAAAAATTTTATTGGGGACGGGTACCGTTCGATGTTACTTTCAGATGTAGCAGCAAACTATTCTTTTGTAAGGTTGCGTGCGAGTTTAGGAAATGTACAGTATCAAACGATTTTTGGCTATATGCTGGATCCGGGTGCAGAAAAGTTGACTACAGATAGACGTTTAGGAGATCGTGGTAAATGGGCAGCGATGCATTATATAGATTGGAATGCAACAAAACGCTTCTCTATCGGATTCTTCCAGGCAGTAACCTGGGCCGATGCAGAGCCGGAAGGCAAGAGAGGTTTTGACTTTAATTATATCCATCCTTTTATATTCCTTCGTTCTGTAGAGGGTGCAAATACTACTTCTCCCGATAAGATGCGTTTAGGAATCAATACCAAGTATGAAATTTTTGATAAAACAACGGTTTACGGTCAGTTTATGATCGATGAATTTACGGCCAAGGAATTTTTTGGCAACAAAGGTTATTGGGCAAACAAATGGGCTTTACAGATAGGTTTTAGAGGTTCTGACTTGTTTAAAGTAGATCGTTTAAATTATCTTGCTGAGTTTAATACAGCGAGACCTTACACTTACGCACACTTTGACAGGGTATCCAACTATGCTGCTATGAACCAACCTTTGGCACATCCAATGGGGGCAAACTTTAAAGAAGTGTTGGGACTCATGAATTATAGCTATAAACGATTCGACTTTCAAGGACAGTTAATGTATGCAAGATATGGCTTGGATCCGGAAGGAAAGAACTACGGTAAGGATATTTTTAAGCCTTATGAGACCAGGGTATCCCAATATGGGAACTATATCGGGCAAGGTATCAAAACTAACTTGTACTTTGCTGAAGGGCGTGTGGCTTACCTTTTAAATCCAAAATATAATCTACTTCTTGAAGTTGGAGGGGTTTATAGAAAAGAAAGCAATAATCTGGGCGCAAAAAACACTGGCTTAATAACATTCGGGTTAAGAAGTACGTTTAGAAACTTATATCAGGATATGTAAGCATTTAAACATTGCCCCAAAGAATTTATAGATTCAATAAACATTTGTTTTGAAATAAGGGGGCTATTGATTCATATACGCTCTTTTTTTCAAAACACACTGGATGAGATATAATAAACAAGAATTATAAGTTAGATAAAACAGGCTTAATTATAGAGTTCCACAGTTTGTAGCCTTCATTATTAAAGTGATTACCATCAGGTTGCCATATTCCAGATATTATATTCCCTTTTTCATCGAACATTCTAGTGGCAACATCTATATAGGAGCAATCCTTTTCTTTTGAACAATATTCCTTGATTAAACGATTCGCTATAATTCCTTCCGGATAATTAGTAAGAATCCTTGCTGGAGCTGGTTTAATAGATATATATATCAATTTTGTTTTTGGGTAAAGTAATTTGATTTTTCTGTGTAGTATTTTAAAGGCATGGAAAATGTCTTCTCCATTTAAACTGTCGTCTATTCCAAAATCACGCATAATTGAAATGTCATTGTCTCCATCATATACTACTATTGCTTTAGGGCTTCTTTGTCCTATTAGCTTCTCTAGATAAAAAATAACTTCTCTGATTGTTGCACCACCTACCCCTCTATTTACGACTTTTAAGGGAGCCATGTCCGTACTTAAAGTCACCCATTTCTCAATCATGGAACTGCCTATGAAAATAAAATCATAGTTATTTAGTGCCAATTTATCCGTATTTTCAAAATTTAAAAATTGACTAGAAAATCTATCCATCCAAGGCTTATATTCAACATCTACACTAGTGTCTGAATTCAAAGACTTTGCTTTTTTAGTGTCTGAAATCTTTTTACAACCAAACAATAGTGCGACAACTAATATAGGGAGCAGACCAAATTTATAAGATACAATTTTCATGATTTTTCTACTTGACGGCTCAATGTAAAAAAATCAAATGACTTTAGTCATATAAAAAACATAATTATGTAATTTATTATGTGATCAAGTGTTCGGATATGATTTTCTCCCGTTAGATTAAACGTTAAAAAATGTATCTATTGCTAAGCATAAAGTCTGTTGAGATTCTTCCAGATGGGAACTTGGCTTTATTTAAGCTAAGTTCTAAGTGATTTAAGATGAGTCTTATATCAATCAAAAGGGCTTTGAATTTCAGTTCATTGTTGATGAAACAAAAGGAAATTACTCATATAATTATGAAATTTTAACAAACATTTAGTTCCTTATAAGAAAAAAAATTCGTTATTTTGCCGCAATGTCAAGTTTAGAGAAGGCGAAAGTGCAACGAGTAAATGAAAATTTTGATTTTGTAGATACAATTAGATGTGTATCAATGATGGGTATCGTTTTTGAACATACATCAGTAGCTTGGGTTACAAAATCTGATCAATTATCCTACAACCTTTTGATGATTGCTACAATGCAACTATTCAAATTTGTTACCATCGCTTTTTTTATTATCGGTGGGTTTTTGATAAATCACAAGTTTACGGAGAATACTCCTGTTCAATATCTAAGAAACCGTTTAAAAAGTACTATTGGACCATGGGCTTTTTGGGTAATGATATTGATTGCCCTAGATGCAATACGCTTGGTGTATAAATATTTTAAATCTGGGGGTCAAATGGAACTGCCAGGAATCTGGACTTTTTTAAGCGCAGAAATTTATAATACTGTCTTTTTTACTAGCTTCTGGTTCGTGCTTAACTTCTTGATATGTATAACTATTTTACTCATTTTCAAGAAATATCTATACAAAATAAGCTTTGGAGTCTGCTGTGGGCTTTTATCATTAGTTTACAGCTTGAATATTTATTATGGCTGGTTTTCAACTGCACATACAATAGCCTTGTTTGGATTTATTGTCTATCTCTGGTTGGGGGTTTATATGAATTATTATTATAAGCAGGTGATGGCTTTTATCAATACTACTTCGTTTAAGAAATTAATATTAATCAATACTGTTTTTTTTATTTCAGCCTGTGGAGAATCGCTACATTTAATAAATATAGGGGCTGAAGATCCGCTCAATACATTACGCATAACAAATATTCTGTTCTCAATCAGCATGTTTATACTGTTATTGAAGATTGGAAAAATCCCTGGCTTAATCAATACACTTAAGCCCAGACAAACTACCTTTGGAATCTATCTGGTGCATATGATTGTAGTTTTGTATGGCCTTCCCTTATTTTTTTCCATGGGACTTCAAATTTTAGCAGAAGAACTGAATATATATCAGAGGCTTGCGTATCATGTAGTGAGATTTATTGTGGTTTACGGTTTGAGTTTTTTTATTGTTAAGTTGATTATGGGTACTCGACTTAGATGGTCTATAGGTCAGAAAGCTACTAAACCTAAAATAAATGATAGTAATGAGGGTATGCACAGAGAAGAGAAATCACCTTCAACTACTAAACAAAATATTGAGGTACCTGAAATGACAAAGGTTTAAATAATCAATCTTATATCGGGAAGGAATTACACTTAATCTGTACTTTGGGCTATGTAACCTACCTTTTAAATCCAAAGTATAACCTTCGCCTTGAAGTAAGAGGGGGTTATAGAAGAGAAAGCAATGATTTGGGCACTAAAAACACGGACTTAATCACATTCGGGTTAAGAAGCACATTCAGAAACTTATATCAGGATATGTAATCCTGTTTAGAAAATATTCATGGGAACGGCCAGCATTCAAAACGCTGGCCGTTTTTTTGTCATTAAACATTCCTCCAGCTTGTGATCGTGTATTTTGATCTTTCCTGATCTTCTGTGCCACCATAGATCAATGTTTTTGTCGCCTTTAACTCAGGACTCAGTTCTTCAAAGTAATCCATCTCTTTGAAAAGAGAGCTGGAGATGGTCTGTGTTGCTTTGACCTCATAAATATCGATACCATTAGCTTTTTCTAACAGTATATCAACTTCGCGTCCATTACTTTCTTGCCAAAAGTAATATTCTTCATGTAGGTATAAATGGTTGTTTTTTTTCTGGTATTCGGCCAGAATCATATTTTCGAAGAGATTGCCTTTTAGCCTGTTTTGTTCAAAATCATCAGGAGTTCTGATCCCTAATAGATTATTAAGCAGGCCCGTATCATAAAAGTAAAGTTTAGGGCGTTTTACCAGTCGTTTATTAAAGTTCTGATGAAAAGGCTGCAACAGGAATATGATATAACTACTTTCCAGTATGGAGATCCAGGATTTGGCTGTAGGTTGAGAAATATTGCAGTCATTTGCAAGCGCGCTGATATTGAGCAACTGACCTGCTCTGCCTGCACAAAGGCCTATAAATGTACGGAATAAGCTAAGGTCCCTGATGTTTAGTAATTCAGTAACATCTTTTTGGATATAGGTCTGAATATAATTTGCATAAAAAACTACCGGGTCTATTTCCCGATCGTAAATAGCAGGATAAAATCCTTTAACGGCTGTCTCTGCGTAGGTGTCATCAAGCAGGTTTACGCTTTTAAGTTCACTGAAGTCTAAGGGTGAGAGTTTGAATAGTGCGACTCTACCAGCCAATGTTTGGGTAATGCTATTCAGTAGATGAAAGTTTTGCGAACCGGATAAAATGTACTGACCCATTTTTCCGCTTTCATCAACAATACCCTAGATATAAGAGAAGAGTGAGGGTACACGCTGCACCTCATCAAAAATAACATTTTCATCATATAGTTTTAGAAATCCTATAGGATCCTCCGTTGCGAAGGCTCTCATGTCAGGGTTTTCCAGAGATACATATCTATAATCAGCAAATATTTGCTTTAATAACGTGGTCTTTCCTGATTGCCTTGGGCCGGTGACTGCTATTACAGGGAACTTGCTTTTTTGTTGTTTTATTTTTTCCGCTATTTGCCTCTGTATAAGCTGTTTCATGTCACAAATATAACTTCTATTTTGAAATTACATAGAGTCTACTTTGAAATTACATAGCTTTCATTTTGAAATTACATAACCTACCCAGTGTTCTCATTGTACAACTGTCAAATCTTTTGTGCAAATAAATTTGGTGATTGTTGTTAGAAGATTTAATTAATATATTAGTTATTAATCTAAGGTTAATTTAGAAGATGGTTAGTGTAAAAGATATTCCGGCAGGATCCTGTTTTGCGTTGTAGTACCCTGATTTCTGTCGCTTGACAGAGGTCGGTTTTTTTTCGTTTATACACGGCTCTCCAATTATCCAATGTTGAAAATTGTTCTATTCCTGTAACTGTAAACTCAAGATCATTGCATGGGATTGATTCACGATGCTTTGAATAACGTTAAAGATCAGTCAAGCCGAATGTGCTGAACAAATTATCTTTGTACTGCTTGCCAATCGGGAGTTTCTCCTGAAAATCATAAATCTCAACCATATTCCCGTTAATTGATTTTATGGCACTTATTCTTACGATGTAAGATTTCTGAAGACGAATAAATTGCGCTTTAGGCAGTTGATCTTCAATTCTTTTCATGGTCATATGGGTTACAATCATTCTATCTTTGATCATGATCTTTACATAATCACGCATTCCCTCTATGTAGAATATTTCATCAAAGCGAATGCGCTGAAGTTTGTGGCCTTCTTTAACGAATAAGGATTCGGAAACTGGATTTTTTACTGATGGTTTCTCCTTAATGACTTTCAATACCTTATTTACTGACTTTAAAAAACGATCGAATGATGCTGGCTTTACCAGATAATCCACTGCATCGAGCTCAAATCCATCAATTGCAAAATTTGGATGTGCGGTTATGAAAATCACGAAAGGTGGTGTTTTAAGAGAACGAATGAAATCAATTCCGTTGATTTCAGGCATTTGTACATCTGAAAATAACAAGTCAATCTCGTTGTTTTGTAAGATTTCAATAGCTTCAAAAACATTTCCACAACTTGCTACAAGGTTGAGGTAGGGAATTTTCTGTATATAGCCTTCAATGAGTTCCTGTGCAAATGGTTCATCGTCAATGATAACGCAATTAATTTTCATTTTTTATTAGAATTTAGAGAGGCGAAGCGCTTATATGTTTATCAATAAGGTAATCTTATATTGACTTTCAGCGGGTTCAATATTTAGTTTGTAATTATTAGCATAGTGTAATTGTAGTCTTTTCTTTACATTGTTTATCCCGACGCCATTAAATTCACTCTTCACCACCCCTTTTCCTACGCTATTGGCCACTTCAAAAAGAAGGGTTTTTTCTTCGATTTTTAAAAAGATAGAAACCCAGGCGGGGCCAATACTCGCATCTGCTCCATGTTTAAAAGCATTTTCAATAAAAGGAAACAACACCAGTGGGACGATAGGTTGATCCTCCACTTCTCCTTCAATGCGAAAGTTAATCGTAACATTGTTTCCATACCTTACCCTTTCTAATTCAATGAAATCCTCTAAAAAGCTCAATTCTCTGGAGAGTAATACTTTCTCCGCTTCCGACTCATACAAGGTGTAGCGTATCAGATCCGATAGGTGCAATATCAGTGTGGAGGCTCGTTGATCAGATTTGATGCTTAATGTGTAAATGTTGTTTAAGGAATTGAATAAAAAGTGAGGGTTTATCTGAGATTTTAAAAAATTGATTTCAAGGTTTAGGTTGTCTCTTTCGAGTGCGATGCTCCTGGTGCTAAGTGAAAAAATGGACTTAATTAGTTTTATGCTTAATGGAGGCATAAAGATGTAAGTGGCGTCAATTAGCGTGTAAACGATTTTTTTTGGAAGAAAAATGCTTTTTATACCACCATCTAACACGCTGTGTGCGTACAAAGTCATCCTGGTCGACATGGTAAAATGGGTGCTGATGTATTTAATGGTTAAATAGGTGACGATCAGCCACCAAAAATAAACGACCGCCATCCATAGGAATGTAGTTAAGAGCTTCCCTTTAAATAACGCCTTTGGAAAGATGTAATAAGCTATAAAATAGAAGCTGGTAATTACAGTAAAAAGATCCTTGAATACTAATGAAAAAACTATTGCAGGATTTGGGTCAAACCTGCTGTACGCTAAATAGTAATTTAAGGTTAAAAATGCCCATAATATCAGGTGTAATGAAATTCTTAAAGTTGGTGTATATATCTGATCCCAATTAATAGAACTTATCCAATCCGCAGCCTTGTTATTTTCTTGCCGGATATTCGGGTGTTTTGTCATGTGTATTCTAGTGTTTCGTCGAAAATAATTCTACAGGGGAATAAGTTGAGCGTAATTTGAGATGATGTATAAATTAACCTTGATATCCTTGACGAATGTAACCAGAAATGTTAATGCTATTAAATTTTTAATTGTATTTTTTTTCATAGGATTAAATATTGATGCGATTGGCCAGGTTGAGGTTAGTGGTCGTATCGTAGATAGAAATATTGGGGCTGTTCCTTTTACTATGGTAATATTGAAATCTAAAGTGCCGATCCATAAAAATATCACTGCTTTGGCAGATAACAACGGGTATTTTCTGGTTAAAAATGTGATTCCGGGAAATTATACTTTCAGCGCGACTATGATGGGATTTAAGGTCTTTTCCAAAGAATTACAAGTCGTAGCATCTAAAAATTCCTTAATCATAGACGATGTTATGCTGATAGATGAAGCACTGAGCCTTGAGGGAGTGAACATCACGGCAACAAAAACTAAAAAAATCATTGAGCAAAGACCTGACCGGATCATTATGAATGTTGCTGGTAGCGTACTCGCTGCCGGTAATGATGCCTATAATTTATTGAGTATTGCACCTGCTGTACAATTGATAAATGGGAGGTTGAGCCTGCAGGGGAAGTCAAATGTGTTAATCCTGCTGGATGGTAAGAAAATTCCCGGCGCAAGTCTGGAAAGCATTCTTGCCAGCATTCCTGGTGATCAGATAGATCGTATCGAGCTGATTACAAAGCCTTCTTCCAGGTATGATGCGGATGCAAGTGGTGGGGTAATTCAGATTCTGACTAAAAGAGATAAACAACAAGGTTGGAATGCCAACATCACAGGGAACTATAATCAGGGAAGATATGCAGGTGCTGCAGGAAATGCCGGGTTTAGATATAATTCTAAAAAAGTGGGTTTCTCTTTGAATGGAGGATATAGTGGAAGAGGAGATTTAGAAGAGGGCTATAGTAACCGGGACTTGTATCGCGGGACGGAAAAAGTGGCGGACTTTAAGCAGACCTTTAGCTACCCGGATAAAACCCTCGGATCGCTAAACATTTCAACAAGTATAAACTATCACCTGAGTGCTAAGTCCTTGTTGGGAGCAGATGTTGACTATATAAAATCCAGTATTAACGCTAAAGGTAATGTCTATTCAAACATCATTCAGTTAGCTGATTTATCCACCGGGAACACTGTCAGTGATAACAAACTTAAAACAAATGTCGATTTCTCGAATTACAACCTGTACTATAAAACCAAATTTGACACTATCGGTTCTGACCTTTCGTTGAACGCTAATTATTCCAGGTATTTATACAATACTGATCAACAGTTCTCGCAGGTTATTTCTCCTTCAGATGTAAGTGGAGCCTCTTTGTTTAAAAATGTCACACGCTCTGTTTACGATATTTATACCACATCTGTGGATTATACAAAAGCATTTTCTGGAAGCCTAAAATTTGATATGGGCGCAAAATATGCCTTGACAAACAACAATAGTAATCAGTTTTTTAATGGAGAGATGTCTTCTGATATCGGATACAAAGAAGCAATTTATGCCGGTTATTTAAAAGGCAATCAAACCTGGGGAAAATTTTCAGTACAAGCTGGATTAAGATTAGAACATACAGCTTATAAAATAAACTCATTTAATATTGATTCCAATTATACCAATGTATTCTTTAATATGCTTGCTGAATATAAAGTGACCAGTGATTATAGTACATCGGTATCTTATAGAGGGGCCATAAACCGACCTTCCTTTAACAGCTTGATTCCTTATATGGTGTTTAGGGATAGCTATACTTCTTTTGTTGGTAATCCTTTGTTAAAGCCAGAGTTAGCGCATGATTTTTCATGGACTAACATCTATAAGAAATACAGTGCTTCTCTTTCCTATACGAGAACAACAAATAAGATTTTACCCATCTATAATTATGATCCGGAAAATTTCAGCTACAGCGAGACTGTCGGTAACTTTAAACAGGGGACCTTGTGGAGTCTGAATGTGATTGTTCCCATAAAATTCAGCTCATGGTGGGAGAATACCAGTAGTGTAAATGGGATGTATCAAAGAATCAATTATAGTGATCCATCGAGTTTTTTAGGCCTGCAGCTGAGAGATAAGTATTCTTTTACCGCTAATACTTTTAACAGTTTTAAACTTTCAGAAAGTTGGTCTGCTGAGCTTGCTGCCATCTATTATGCTCCATCCATTCTCGGCCTGTTCAATGTCTCACAGTTATCAAATGTAACATTAGGTGTTAAAAAGGTATTCTTGAATAAACAGGCTTTTGTTAAAGTAGGGGTTAGTGACCTGTTTTGGAAAAACAAGGTAACGGTAACTTCTAACTATATCCCTATTGTTGAAACCGCTTATACCAGAAACGATACCAGAAGAGTAAGAATTAGTTTCCAATACATTTTTGGAAAGAAAAATCTGAAGCCTAAAAAAGGAAACAATTCTGGTAATGATACAGAGAAGCAGAGACTTGGTCTATAATCTTAAAGAAGAATGGATGAATCCTGCGAAAATTTGTAATTCAAGCTCATGGATACAAATTCGCGATTCGCGAATCGCGAATTTGCAATTCACTTAAGGTTAAAACACATCATGGTAAAAGGAATCATTTTTGAAATTTCTCTTTTTTTTAGAGAATAAAACCTACTTTTGCGTTTAATTAGATTTCTTCTAAATAACGAATAAGGATTAATTCGTTATTTTTCAATTAATAACAAGGATGCGGGGTAGCGATTATTTTCTTTTTATACTTATTTGTCTGATTTCAGTAACACTCGTATTACCGGCTCAGGCGCAACAAAAAGACCAAAAAAACAATCCTTCTAAAAAGGATACAGTAAACAACAAAGTCGACAGCTTAAAAGCAAAACAGATTTCACTGGAGGAAGTGGTCATCACGGCTAAGGAATCCAAAGGTTTAAGCACTTCTTCGATCATTGACCGTCGGGCAATGCAGCACTTGCAACCTTCCAGTTTCACGGATTTACTGGCGCTGTTACCAGGAGGGAGATCTGTAGATCCTAACCTAAAAACGGCCAATTTAATTGGTTTAAGGCAGACAGGTACGCCCAGCACCGACTACGATATTTCTTCTTTAGGTACCTCATTCCTGATTGACGGCGCGCCAATCAGCACCCGTGCAAATATGCAATATACCGGTGGTTTAACCGGACAAACCGATCTCAACACCAAAAGAGATGTGACGGCTAAAGGCTTAGACATGCGGACCCTTTCCACCGATCAGATTGAACGGGTAGAAGTGATCAGAGGGATCCCTTCTGTAGAATATGGTGACATCACCAGTGGGGTCATAAAAATCACCCGTAAACAAGGCGAAAGCGGTGTTGAAGCGAGGTTTAAGGCCGATGGATTCAGCAAACTCGCTTATGTTGGAAAAGGTTTCGCCTTCCCTGATAAGAAAATACTGCTGAATGTAGATTTTGACTTCCTCGATGCTAAATCCGATCCCACCAACCGTTACGAAAACTATAAAAGAATAAATACCTCCATCCGCTTAAACAAACTTTGGGAAAATAACACCAGAGACATCAACCTGAAAAGTAGCCTGGATTATGGAACTTCCATGGACAACCAGCGTACCGATCCTGATATCGACCTGTTGGGCGTAGATAAATATAAATCTGAGTATAACCGTCTGGCTTTTACCAATAGCCTGAACATCGATTTTCATCAGCAAAAATTCCTGAAATCTATTGTGCTCAACTCTTCACTGAGTATGCAACGCGATCAGATCAACCAGACAAAATGGGTGCAGACAGATGCTGCGGCAATCTTAAACCCTTTTACGGAAGCAGGCGTCCATGATGTCGGCTACCTCCCTGCAAATTATACCGCACACCTGCTGGTAGATGGTAAACCTATAGATGGTTTCCTGAAAATTATGGCGAACATGGGTTTTAAATCCGGAAAAGTCAACCATGCGATCCTGGCAGGAACAGAAGCGAATTACAGTAAAAACATGGGCCGCGGACAAGTGTTCGATCCTTATCTTCCACCTTCAAAGGGCATGACGACCAGACCAAGGGCCTATAGTGACATCCCTGCAACGAAAGACCTGTCGTTTTTTGCAGAAGACCGTATTGATGTTAAACTAGGAGCGCATAAGCTCGAAATGGTAGCCGGGGCCAGAGCAATGATGATGGGAGGCCTGTCAGCAATAGATCCCCGTGCCAACGCACACTGGACTTTGCCGAAAATCAACATTGGTACTCAACAATTACAGATAGAACTGGGAGCCGGAATCGGCTGGCAAAGCAAGTTCCCGGTCATCGCTCAGCTTTATCCGGATTATACCTATGTTGATCTGGAACAGCTCAACTATTACCACAATAACCCGGAATATAGAAAAGCCAATGTCATGACCTATAAGTTTTTGGTAGAGAATCCAAACCTGCAACCCGCAAGAAATAAAAAGTGGGAGCTGAAAGCGGATTTCTCCATGAACCGCAACAGATTGAGCATTACTTATTTCAAAGAATCAATGTCCAATGCCTTTAGAAATGGCACAGAGTTGAGGTTTATGGACTATAAGAAGTACAATACTTCCGGCATAGATCCGGATAAGATAACTGCGGCACCGGATATTAAAGATCTTCCTTATAAAGATTGGAGAAGGATGCAGTTGCTAAGTGTGGTGCAAAATGGAAGCGCTTTATATAAGGAAGGTATCGAATACCGTTTCTCCAGCGCAAGGATGAAAAAAATCAATACCCGGGTTACCATAGATGGCGCTTGGTTCAAGTCGGTTTATCAGAATAGTTTACCGGTTTATAAAACTAAAGACCTGGTGATTGATAACGAAGATTTCACCTATGCCGGTCTCTATGCGGAAAATGATGGTTACATCAGGTCGCAGCTGAACACCAATATGATGATCGATACCTACCTGCCGAAAATCGGACTGGAGTTTTCTACATCTATCCAGAGCAGGTGGTTCTCCAGCACACAAAATGCCCGTAGAAGCGGAACCCCAATGTCATATGTCGGCGTCGATGGCATCAGTCACCCTTATACGGAGGCCGATAAATCCGATAAGTACCTGCAATGGCTCAACACGAATGTTTCGGAAGTGCTGTTCCAGAAAAACACAATCCCAATGGATATAGACGTCAATTTTAAGGTGGTCAAAAACTTTAAAGATAAAATCCGCGTGGGCATGTTCGTGAACAGGTTATTTAACTATGCACCGGATTATAAGGTAAATGGCTTTACAGTCAGAAGGACTGGATTAAACAGCCCTTATTTTGGAATGGAATTGAATTTTAATTTATAATAAAAGAGATGATAAAGATGACTTTACGTAGTTTATGGATCCCCCTTTGTGCATTATTACTGCTCAATGCCTGTAAAAAAGATAGCACTTTGCAGCTGAATCAGGTGGCTTTAACCCTGACACTTGCAAACCCACCCGAGCTTACTGATGCAAAAGTATCGGTGCTGAAAGTGACTTTTAAAGAGATCAATAGTGGTAAGGAAACCGTATCTACCAATGTAAAGGATCAAAAAATGAACATCTCCCTGAGCGAAGGTTCTTATGATGTGAGTCTGGAAGGAACCGTCGAATATAAACTTAACGGAGAAACGAGGAGCAGGAAAGTAGGCGCCCTGAAACAAGGATTGGTGCTCACCGGAACGCAACACGAAGAAAATCTAGCCATGTTTACCGTGCTGGAAGGTAAAGGATTTGTGATTCAGGAGATCTTTTTCACCGGAACACAAACGGCACAAAACAAGCCCTATACTGGTGATAAGTACTTTGTGATCTTTAACAATTCCGCAGAAACGCTGTATGCGGATGGTTTGGTGATTGCACAGTCGGACTTTTTAACGACTCAGAAAAGAGCCTATACGCCGGATGTGATGTCGCAGGCAGTAGCAGTTGGGGCAGTAATCAGGATCCCTGGATCCGGAAAAGATCACCCTGTATTGCCGGGTAAATCTATTGTCATCGCCGATGATGGGATCAACCACAAAGAATTTAACCCGGTTTCTGTAGACCTGACAAAAGCAAATTTCGAGATTTTCACGCCTAACAGAGAAGATATCGACAATCCGCAAGTGCAAAATATGGAAAATGTATACAGCAGAATGGTTTTCCATGACAGAGGTTTCACCAGTTATGTATTGGCTCATTTCCCGGATGGTACTGACGACTTTTTGACCAATCAAAAATATGATTATAGCTATTCCTTGCTGGTAAACGGTGTGGTTTATCCAATGGATCAGGAAGAATATAAAATTCCAAACAGCTGGATCATCGATGCGGTAAACTTAAGCGTCCAGTCGGAATTTCAATGGATCGTAACAGACCCCTCTTTAGATATGGGATGGACTTTCTGCGGTAAAATTGCCTCGGATAAAACCAGATATGGTAAAAGTGTAAGACGTAAAATACTTTCTACAACGACTGAAGGTAGGGTAATCCTGAAAGATACCAATAACTCCAGCCTTGATTTTGATGCGGAAGCGATTCCTTCCTTAAAGTAATAAAAGAAAATGTTGAAGCAATTAAAGGTTTTTATAGTGATCATGATCGCTGGTATCGGTTTTTCCCATGCCAGTGATACCACTATGGTGGATAGCCTTGCGCTGCTGAAAAGAGTCAGGGAATACCATGCACCAGTCACACAGTTTACCGATGGCTTTTATAGCAATCCTGCCTTGAAATATTACGCCAGGAATTCTTCGCTAACAGAATTGAATGCCGGCTATAATGCAAACAAACAAGGGAGGTATGAATTGCAGCAGGGAAATGGTGGGCAACGCTTTGGCTTCAATACAGAGGCGTTTTTGAAGCATAAAGGCAAGGATGCCCTGTGGGGTTCGGCGGCTTATTCCAACGGAAAAAGAAAAAATGTGCGCTGGAATGAAAGTTCTGATTATGCCATTGTTGCGCCTTATGTGATGGCAGATACGGTGGGTGGCGATCTTGCTTATGAAGAATATTCTTTTAGTGGCGGATATGGGATCCTGTTCGGTAAAACGACGCTGGGGATCACCGGAAAATATCGGGCATTGCTCGAATACAGAGATATTGATCCGAGACCTAAAAATATAGTGTCGGATCTGGAGATCGAAATCGGCGCCTCCCGTGCATTAAATCAGAAATACCAGCTGGCCATGGGCCTTTCTGCCAGAAAATACAGCCAGGAGAATATCATGAAGTTTTATAGTCCGCTGGGTACGCCCATGGTTTACCACATGACGGGCCTGGGGACAGATAACAAGCTGATCGCAGGGAATAAACTGGAAAACTACTACACCGGTTCAGGATATAGTTTCCAGCTTCAGCTGGCCCCAAAAGATAAGATCGGGTTGTTTTCTACTTTGGAGTACCGCGATTTCTCTGTTGAAAAAACAACACAGATAGTTTTGCAGGTCTTGCCGATGTCGGAGCTTAAATCTAAGCTTTGGAAAGGGGAGCTGGCTTATTTACTGGGAGATCAGGAACGACAGTATGGTGTAAAACTAGCGGCCGGGAACGAACAAAGAAGCGGGACTGAAGCGAAATTTGACAACCGTGGACAAGACAATATTGTACAGATCGCTTCCAGTAAGAACTATCTGAATGAGCAGTCGGAATTCCGGTTAACAGGGATTTACAATGTACAAAAGGAGAAAGCAGTATCATGGCAGCTATTGGCCGATATCGGTTATACGGCAGATAGAACGGAATATGTAGACCCTGCCAGAAGCATGGATTTTGCCGCCATTAGTGGTGGTTTAAATGTTGGATTAAGTAGTCTGATGGGAAAATCATTAGTACAGGCTTCAGTGGGTGCAATGCTTTCTAAAAACACCAATGCAACACGCTCATGGTCAGATTTAAACACTTCCAGCGCGGTTTACCGCATGCTGGAAAATAACTATGCCTACCATATTTCCGATTATCAACAGTTAAATTTGTCCGCAAGATGGGATTATCCACTTAAAAACGGAATGGGCATCTCGCTGAAATCAAGCTATAGTTATACCAGTTTCGACTCAAAATATACCGGAAATCAGTTCCTGCTTACAGGAGGGATTACTTTTTAATAAATGACAATGAACAGAATATTTATCATCCTTTCTTTTCTTTTGATCTTCGTGATCGGCTCTGCTTTTTATGCAGAAGATGAGCAGGAAACGTTAAGAGCACAGTACAGTAAACCGGTTAGCCAATGGCCAAAACCTACGATTGACAGCGGTGTAAACTGGACGGAAATGAGCTCTCTTCCTGCAATTGACAGTACTTATTTTGACCTGATGGCTGAACCAAAGGTGATGCTAGGACAAATCCTGTTCTTCGATCCCCTGCTTTCCGGTTCTAATCAGGTTTCCTGTAGCAGTTGTCACGATCCGGAAATCTCCTGGGCTGATAAACGCGCTGTAGCACTCGGAAATGATCATTTGCAAGGCAATAGAAACACGCCTTCCTTACTCAATGTGGCGGAACGTAAAACCTTGTTCTGGGATGGCAGAGCGGCAACATTGGAAGCCCAGGTGGATGGTCCGATTACCGCACACCATGAAATGAATATGAAGCCTCAGGCTTTGCCGAAGAAATTAGGGAAAATCAAAGGCTATAGAGAGTTGTTTAAGAAAGCTTATGGACAGGAAAAGATCACTTATCCACAAATTGTGGAATCCTTAGGTGAATTTGAAAGAACGATCAGAAGCAAAAGAAGTCGCTTTGACCGTTTTGTGGATGGAGAAACGAAAGCCCTGGACGATCAGGAACTGCATGGATTACACCTTTTCCGCACCAAAGCAAGGTGTATGAACTGTCACAATGGTAAATACCTGACGGATGAATCCTTTCATAACATCGGCCTTACCTATTATAAACGCAAATACGAAGACTTAGGAAGACACCTGATCACCGGAAAACCGGAAGATGCAGGGAAATTCAGAACACCTTCGCTTAGAGATGTGATGCATTCGGGACCATGGATGCACAATGGTCTTTTTGACAATATCACCGGGGTTGTGAATATTTACAATAGTGGCATGCACATGATTGATCCAACGGAAGCACAAGCTAAAGCTGATCCATTGTTTCCGAAAACAGATCCCTTGTTAAAACCATTGAAATTAACCAATGGGGAGATCAAAGCGGTCGTTGCTTTTATGAACGCGATTTCAGCTACACAGTATCATATGAAAAGACCGGACTTACCAAGGTAATTCCCTGATTCCTGTAAATAATAAAAAATATCAGCTTAGGTTCTTTAAAAATATCAGCAGTTATGCTCCTGAATTTCTTGCAATCTGTCTGGTAGACAGTTCTTTCTCATGTCCTGGTCCGGAGCTTTCCTGAGCTCCGGAAAGCCAGGAATCTAACCTGGTAATTCTTGAAAATATCGCGGTAAAATGGGCCTTTGGGTTGGATTTTGCGTACTTTTGCGGTCTTTTTAACTTATGCCGATGATAGACAGTGCCAAAATTCTTGATGTACTCAATAGCTCAGCAAGTGTGAATTTGCTGAAGCTGAGGAACAGGGATATTGTGATAGAATTTCTTATCAATACTTTTATAAATGAGGAAGCAACCGTTTCCTCCGATCATGTTCATTCCTTGCTGGCTGATTTTCTGGATCTTAAGCAGGTGGATAAAGATGAGGAGAATGAGATTGAAAGCTTTGACTCTTACGAGGTAAAGGCTAGAAAATATGTGAGGAAGTGGACGGACAGTGGTTTCCTGACCAATTACCAGGACGACCAGGGGGAAATATTCTACGAGATTTCTGTGCATTCCAGTAAAACCATCGACTGGTTAATGAGCTTGCAGAAGAAAGAGTTTGTAGGTACAGAATCCAGGTTTAAAGATATTTTCAATCAATTGAAAGAACTGGTGGAGTTTACCAATGGAGACCGGGACAATCGCCTGGCCATTTTAGAGGAAAAGCGACTGGAAATTGAAAGCCAGATCGAACAACTGAAAGCAGGTAAAAAGGTGAAGGTTTACCAGGACTATGAGGTGATTCCACGATACAACCAACTCACGCAAGGGGCAAAAGAACTATTGTCGGACTTTAAAGAGGTGGAAGATAACTTTAAAGACATCACCAGACAGATTTATCAGAAACACGCGGAAGGCAGCTTAACCAAAGACCATATTCTGGAATTTACTTTCGATGCTTTAGATCAGATTAAAGACAGTCAGCAGGGTAAAAGTTTTTATGCCTTTTGGTCCTTCTTGTTAGATCCGGTATTACAGGAGGAATGGACCACACTGAGCAACACTTTATTCGAAAGATTAGACGAAAGAGGTATTGTGGTGGGTGATTTCTTCCTGAAAGGAATGAAGAAATACCTTCATGCTTCCGGACAGAAGGTCTATAAAGCAAATGATAAGATGGCAGAGAAACTCGGCCGTATCATTAGAGAATCTGAAGGTTCCAAAATACAGGTTACACAGAACATCATCCAGGAGATTAAAACGATGTTGATCGAGGTGGGCAAACAGGAAAACCGTCCGGATATTGGATTGGTCCTGGAGTCAAACCTGGATATCTATCCGTTTTTTGAACAGCGTTTAATGCTGGAACAACCGGAAGAGTTGCTTTATAAAGTAAGGCCTAAGCTTGCCGATAAAGACATCCTAAGTTCGCGCCATCTTGGTAAATTATTCGGTCAGACGAAGATCGATAAAGAAGTGCTGCGGAAAAAAATCAGAACGGTATTGTCAGGGAGAGCCCGCGTTTCCCTGTTCGAAATTATTGAAGCGGACGGTGGTATCGCAGATGGCCTTCCGGAGCTGTTTGGCTATCTATCCGTCGCCAAAGAATTTAAACATACCATCAACCCAGAAAACACACAGCGTATTTTATTTGATGCTCAAGGGCAGAAATCGATAAACGTACCTGAAGTAATCCTATTGAAGAATGAGTAATTTTGAAGATAAAATAAAGCCTTATTCCAAGGCGATCATCAGGCTGTTGAAAGGCCCGGTGTACTCCCAATCGAGCGTTTGGGAAGACATTATTCATTACCAGCGAGAGATTCAACACTATTTAAATGTGATTGGTCTGGAACTGATTCTGAAAAAAGAAGAAGGCCTGGCTTTCTTTAAACAGTTCGAAAACAATGAAGGCAATACGATGGGACTCATCTCCCGCCGGCAAATTGGCTTTGAAACCTCTATCGTCCTGGTGATCTTACGCCAGATGCTCGAAGATTTTGATAGCAACCCAACCTTAATCGATGGCAATGAGAAATATATCAGCCATAAAGAGATCCGTGAAGAGATTGAATTGTTCCTGCCCGAAAAATATAACCGCGTGAAATTCCTCAAAGAACTGGACAGCTATATCCGCAAGGTTGTGGAGCTGGGTTATTTGAAAGAGCAGCAGGAAGCTGATGCAGAGCCGTTTTACCGGATTCAACGCATCATCAAGGAGAAAGTAACCCTGGATGTTTTAAAAGATTTTAAACTGAAACTGGAGGATTATGTATAGTTTATTTAGCACGAGTTCCGATAAAGCAGGATACCGTTTGCAATACATGGAAGTGTACAATTGGGGAACTTTTGATGGGGAAATCTTCAAGATTTCGCCTAAAGGAAACAATTCCCTGCTAACGGGCGCAAATGCCTCTGGTAAAAGTACGTTTATTGATGCTTTACTCACTTTGTTGGTTCCTGTGAAAGGGGATCGTTTTTACAACCAGAGTTCTGGTGTAGAAAAAAAGGGAGATAGAACGGAAGAAACGTATGTGTATGGCCATTATGGCAATATTCAGAATGAAGGAGAGCTAAAAGCAACTACCCAGAAGCTGAGAGACCATACCGCTTATTCCGTATTACTGGCCTGCTTTGAAAATACAGAAGGACAGGTGATCACCTTGTTTCAGGTGCGCTGGTTTAGCAATGGCGAGCTGAAAAGAAGCTTCGGTATTGCCCATGTGCCACTTGAAATTGAAAAAGACTTTGGCCAGTTTGATGGTAAAGGGATCTGGAAAAGACGCCTGGACAAAATATATAATTATGCGGTTTCTAAAAAGCGCGTAGAGTTTCTGGACGGTCCAACCAAGTACGCAGAAAGAATGGCGCATTTGTTTGGCATGCGTTCTGTAAACGCGTTGAGCTTGTTTAATCAGGTAGTAGGGGTAAAAGTGCTGGAAGATCTGGATGAGTTTATCCGCATGAATATGCTGGAATATCAGGATGCCGAAGCAGAGTTTATCCAGCTGAAAGAAAGTTTTATCACTTTGATGGATGCCAAAACAAACATCGAAAAGGCGAAAGAACAGATTGCACAGCTGACACCAATCAATGATCTGGCGACGCAGCTGGCGGAAATTGAAAGCAAGTTGTCGGTTTTACAGAAAGATAAGGATACTGCTGTTTTCTGGTTCGCCGGAAAAGGAGTAGAGCTGATCAGCGCCAAGCTGGAGAAAAACAAGGAGACGCTGCAACAGCTGAAACTGGACCTGATCCTGCTCAAGGAAAAAGATGAGGCCGCAAGGAAACAGGAAAGAGCACTTTCCATGTCCATTGAAAATGAAGAGGTCTGGAAGCAGATTGAAAAGATTGAAGAGGAGATTAAGCAGGCGGAGAAACTACGGAATCACCGTCAGCATAAGTTAGAAAGCTATAACCGTTTGGTGAAAGAGCTGGAGCTTCCTCAAAATCCGGATGCTCATGTATTTGCTGATTCGCGGGCTTTGACGCAGGAAAAACGCTCGGAAGTAGATGTGCAGCGCGAACTGGAAGAAGAAAAGAAAAGACAGATCAAGAATGAGATCGACAGGCTGCAGGTAGAAGTGGATAACTTGTTGGCGGTAGTTGGTTCTCTTCAAAAGAATAAAAACAACATCTCCGGAAGAGAAGCAGACATCAGGGAAGATATCCTGGCACATGTTGGCGCAACGAAGGATGAACTGCCATTTATCGGGGAACTGATTCGCGTAAGGGAAGAAGACCTGGACTGGGAGCCGGCAATAGAAAAAGTGTTGCATAATTTCGCTTTAAGGCTGATCGTTCCGGAAAAATATTACAATGAGGTCAATGCTTATGTGAACCGGACCAACCTGAAAGGGCGGATTACGTATCAGCGATACAAGGGTTTTACTTCGATGGGCAGCCTGAAGAGGAGGTCGCATGATGGGGATTTACTGGTCAACAAGCTGGAATTTAAGGAAGGCAGCGCGTATTCGGAATGGTTAGAAGACGCGATTGCCGGTCAGTATAATTACAGTTGTGCCGAAAGTCTGGAAGAATTTAACCGCTATGAAGAGAAAGCGCTGACGAAAGAAGGGCTGATCAATGCGGTCAAAGGAAAGCATGAAAAAGACGACCGTCCACACATCGCCAGAAGAGAGAATTTTGTACTTGGATGGGACAATAAGGATAAGATCACGCTGTTGAAAAATGAGCTGACGGCTTTCCAGGAGCAACAAAAGGACAACCAGCAGCAACTGGAATTCATCAACCAATCTATCAAAAAGATGGAGGAGCTGAAAGAGAAATTCTACCAGTTGTATTCTGATTATGCGGTGTTTGAAGACCTGAACTGGGCAGTTTATGCGCAGGAGATTGAAGAAAAGAAAACTATAAAAGAAAGTCTGGAGAAAACCAACGATAAGGTCAGGGAGCTGCAAAAGCAACTGGAAATCGTAAAGGGACAATTAGACTCGATTGATAAAGAAAAAGAACGTAGCGTGAAGCTGAAGCACGATACGGAGTGGATGAAGCAGAGTCTGGAGAAAGAACTGGCCCTGAACAAGGACACCTTATCGGTGTTTGATGGTCATGTGCTGGATGTTGCCGAATTTGAAGCGACACATGAACATTTGTTGAACATTCAGCATGTGAACTTTAAGGCAACGCAGGATAGTTTCAGGGAGCAGAATATGAACCTTGGAAATGACTTGCGCGCTGAAAAGCATAAGAAAGAAAATGCCGCCAGAATCAAGATCAACAATTTTAAACAGCCAAATGAGCAGTTGATTCAGAAGTTTAAAGACTGGCGTTCTGATGTGAATGGCTTGCCGGATTCTACGAATCTGGAGTTCATCAGCGAGTATCAAAAGCGCTTGCAACAGCTTAAGGAAGACAATCTGCCTAAATATGAGCAGAAGTTTGAAGCCTACCTGCAGGAAACGATCATCAATAAGATCGGTGATTTCAGGATGTTCTTTGAGAACTGGGCGGAATCTATCAAGGAGAACGTAAAGGTCTTAAACGAAGCATTATTCGAGATTGATTTCAAAAGCACGCCGAAAACGTATATCCAGCTGGTTGCACCGGACAGGATTTATGAAGATGTGAAAACTTTTAGAACCTTATTGAATAATGCGATCCCTAACGGCCAGGAAGGTGACGACCTGATTGAAGGTAAGAAACGTCATTTCGACCTGAATATAGAGCCATTAATTGAGAAATTAGAGAAAGAAGAATGGCGCAAAAAAGTGATGGATGTGCGTTCCTGGTACAGCTATAAAGCGGAAGAGTTTTATAAGGAAACCGGTCAGAAATACAAGACTTATGAGAATATGGGCCAGCTTTCCGGTGGAGAAAAGGCACAATTGACGTATACGATCCTGGGTTCTGCCATTGCCTACCAGTTCGGCCTGACTAAAGAAGGATTGCAAAACAATTCCTTCCGTTTTATCGCCATTGATGAGGCATTTAAGGCCCAGGATGAGGATAAAGCACGTTACCTGATCACTTTATGCAGACAGCTGCATTTACAGTTGCTTGTGGTGACGCCTAGTGATAACATCCATATCGTGGAAAATGACATCTCTTTTGTCCACTTTGTGGAGCGTAAAGACGAAAGACATTCCTGGTTGTATGACATGCCAATTGAACAGTTTAAAGCAGAAAGAGAACACTTTGTGAAAGACTAAGGTCTGGTCATTGTGGTTTAGTTTGTAGTTGGTAAATTAAAAAGCCAATTACAAACTGAATCGCATAAGATTAGATCAAGCGGAATTCTTGAGTTTTTTTGTTTTTAAATCATTTTCTACCTGAATATATCGGCAAGTGTGGAATGTAAAGCCTCTCTTTTCAGATCCTTTGCAATCACTATACCATTGGGAGAAATCAGCAGATTAGCCGGAATGGTTGTGATACCATAAATCTTATAAGCCAGATTTTCATTTCCTTTAAGATCAGAGAGCTGTGTCCAGATCAAGCCGTCCTCTTTAATCGCCTTTAACCATTTTTCCTTATCTTTTTTCTCATCAATCGAAACGCTCAATACTGTAAATCCCCGGCTTTTGTACTTGTTGTAGGCCGAAAGTACATTTGGATTTTCGGCCCGGCATGGTCCGCACCATGAGGCCCAAAAATCTAGTAATACATATTTGCCATGGTAATCAGAGAGGCGTACAATGTTTCCATTAACATCAGGTTGGGCAAAGTCCTTTGCCAGCTTGCCAACGCTCATTTTTTTTCCGAGCTGGATTTTTTGGTTTATGCTTTCGCCCTGTACCGAAGCCTTAAGCTTAGAAGAAAGCTTGTTAAAACTGTCTTCAACCTTTTCAATCCAGCGGCTGTCACGAATCAGCTCGCCTAATGTAACCAGACTAACATAGGATGATCGATGTTTATCCACAAATGAAAACTGGACCGGTACCATCGAATCAAGATGAGCGTGATATATACTTTTTAAGCGGGCGACCAGGGCCTTATCTTTTTGCTCCTGTAAACTTAGTTCAGAGGGGTCACGCATGGTTGTCATTTTATCAAAATAAGGTCGAAGTGCTACCCTTAGTTCATCATAATCCATATTTAGTGGTGTACCAGCGTTTGTGGAATGGCGAAGAGTATCTGAAGAGTGAAGTGTAATATTGCCTTTTTCCAGATAAACCGTGGCTGCATCGAATATTATATTTGCATATTTTGGATTCTGATTACGGTAGAGGCTTGCTCTTATTGGCCCCGAAACTGACCCTGAAAACTGGAATGATTTGTTGTGCACTGTTACCGAATCATGAACAACACCCTTTGTCGAACGGTAAGAAAGAAAGATCTTATCGCCCTCTTGAAAACCATCACAATGACCGGTTATGGTGAAGTCCTCCTGTGCAAAGCCTGAAAAGGTTACCAATAGGAAAGCTAGTAGTAGCTTGATTCTCATCTTCTAAATTTATTTATTTCTTTTCGAATGTCCTAATTGTATTCTTCATTTATAGGCTACAGTAAAAAAGCGACCAATAGTTCTGCTTTTAGTACGAACTATTGGTGTTCACTGCCCCACAACATTTGGCATTGATCCAAAATGAGATGGTCGCGACAGCGTAGCGAGAGTTGAGTATACAACCAATGCTATATGAAGCAAAGTCAATTTGAATAGAATAAGAAATGGATATGGGAAGGGAAAATAAAGAGCCTCCTATCGGGATCGAACCAATGACCTACTGATTACAAGTCAGTTGCTCTACCAGCTGAGCTAAGGAGGCTTTTATTATGGATCAAGAGTAAATAAATGCCCTTGATTTCCTGGTGAGGCCACAAAAGTAGGTTTTTCTTTCGTTTTGCCAAATTTTTTTACCGGGTTTTTGTTTAACGCGCTAAAAATCAGGAATTTTAAATTTCTACCTCTTTTGAGTTAAAATGATCGGAGCATTTAAAAATCAAAAAAGGTAGAAGGATTCGAATTAAGGAAGCTGATAGATGGCCATCACAGGAAGGTGGTCGGAAGCATCAATATTTGGAAATACCTGATGTGAAATCACCTTCATACGACTTCCTTTTTTCAACAGGATGAAATCGATCTCTTCTGTAGGAACATCCTGAGGAATGGTTGGCGCACAATTTTCGGTGCAGCTGCGGGTAAAATGTTGTTCCAGAATTTTCATAGCAGGTGTGGTTGAAGTCAGGTTTAAATCTCCTGCAAGGATCACATCTCCCTTTTTGCTACCTAAAAGGCGGTTGATCTCTTTCACTTGCAGCATTCTATGTTCATTATTCAAATCCAGATGTGTGCTGGCAAAGTTTAAAGGCTTACCATTAGGCAGGGTCACCTGAACTACGGCAAGGCTGCGGGCTTCGGCATCTAATCCTGCTTTAGAAGGCAATGGATAGCGGTTGCTACTGTTGATCGGATATCTGGAAAGTATGCCTACCCCGTATTCGCCACCTTCAAAATCTATCCCTTTTGAAAAGAAATAAAACATTCCGGTGAGCTCGGCCAGTGTTTTCAATTGATCTACCTGTCCGGTTCTTTTGGTTAGCTTATCAATTTCTTGTAAGGCCACGAGATCCGGAGTATGCTGCTTAATTACCGCTGCAATCGCAGGAAGGTCAATTACGCCCGGACGTTCCGGTGGATTTCCATGATGAATATTATAAGTCATCACTTTGAGGGTTTTTGGGTTCGATTGCGCCATGACTGCTACGCTTAGGAAATTGCAAAAGACTAAGAGGGCGCCAAAAGCGGAGATAAATTGAAAAGGTCTTTTTTTCATTAGAATTGGGTTTTGATTTGTGGTTATAATTTTGGTTTGTGTTTCTGGTTTGTACTCCTGGTTTGGTTTCCTGTTTTGGTTTTCTGGTTGCTGATCAGGCTCGTTACTGTACTCATTTGATTAACTTCTGACTGGTCCGGATCTCCTGTTAATGCCAGGTCCGGCTCGGTATTCCGCATACCTGCTGCTGATTTTTTAATTTATAGCTGGCACCGGATTTTGAACTTATCATGAAATCACTGTTGGCATTAAATATCAAACGTTTGCGCAACTAAACCCTGTAATTAACAAGGAATCTCTGCTATATTCGAACTAAGGTATTTAATTAAACGATATGGAAAGAAGGAAATTTTTAGCTGCGGTATCACTGGTAGGAATGGCTGGAACGTTACAACCCAACCAACTTTTAGCAATAGAAAAACAAGTGTTTCCTGCCGGGAGCAAACCTAAAAACGACCGCGAATACTGGTGGAAACTCCTGTATAAAATCGCAAATCCGGTAACAGAAAATCTCGCCAATGGCACCTTAAAACAGAACATGCTGGTAGAGAAATCGCCTACGTTTGACAACCGATCCATCCATGTCACCTATCTGGAAGCAGTAGGCAGAACTTTTGCCGGCATCGCCCCATGGCTGGCCCTCCCTGATGATCAGACAGAAGAGAGCCGTCATAGAGAAAAAATGAGAAAGGATGTCCTGCAAGGACTGACTCGTTGTTTCCAACCATCCAGTCCGGACCAGTTAAACTTTAAAACCGATCATCAGCCGATTGTTGATGCCGCTTATCTCGCTCAGACCTTCATCAGGGCACCAAAAGCACTATGGGAGCCACTGGATGCAAACACCAAAGCAAACATCATTGCCGCTTTCAAATCCTTAAGAAACCGGAAACCTTTCAATAGCAACTGGCTGTTGTTTGGCTCCATTACCGAAGCCTTTTTACTCTCCATCGGAGAAGAACCTGATGCAGAAAGACTACGGAAAGGTCCTGAAAAGCTAAACGAATGGTACAAAGGCGATGGCTGTTACGGCGACGGACCAAACTTCGCTTTTGACTACTATAACTCATTTGTGATCCACCCGATGATGGTAGACACGATGAAAATCATGATGGACAAAGGGCTGGTGACTGAAAAAGAATATGAACTGGCCTTATCAAGGATGGTCAGGTATGCAGTCGGACAAGAGCGCATGATCTCTCCGGAAGGCACATTCCCGCCAATCGGACGATCTATCACTTACCGCACCGGTGCTTTTCAGGCGCTAAGCCAGGTGGCGCTGCTCGGAAAACTTCCGGACACGATTAAGCCGGAACAGGTACGTTCTGCCCTTACACAAGTCAAGAGAAATATGTATGATGTACCCGGAACATTCGATAAAAACGGCTGGTTATTACTTGGTTTCGTAGGTCATGATCCGGAAATCGCCGATTATTATACCTCTACAGGCAGTTTGTACATGGCTACCCTTTCTTTTTTACCCCTGGGTTTACCTGCTGAAGACCAGTTCTGGTCGGCACAAAAGGCGGATTGGACCGCAAAGAAAGCATGGAGTAGTCAGAAATTTCCTAAAGATTATCATGTAGATTATTAAACAATATTGATAATTCCAGCTCCGGATTACCGGAGCTGGAATTAAAAGGAACTTACTTTGTTTTATAGGTGACAACCAGCGGCAGGTGGTCTGAAGCATGGATGTCCCGGATCACCAGGTGTTTCATGACCTTAAAAGCACTGCCCTTTTTAAGCAGTATAAAGTCTATCTCCTTATTAGGGTTCACATCAGGAATGGTTGGCGCACAGTTTTCAAGGCAGCTGCGGGTAAAATGCTGCTCCAGGATCGCCATTGCAGGTGTATTGGATTCCAGATTGAGATCTCCACCAAGAATCACATTGTTTTTCCGCTCTCCAAGAATCCGGTTGATCTCCGCAACCTGCAATAAACGATGCGCATTGTTTAAGTCGAGGTGAGTACAGGCGAAGTCCAGCATACTGCCATCAGGGAGGCTGACATTGATGATGGCCAGCGAACGTTGCTCTGCTTTGATGCCTTCTTTAAAGGGAAGCGGAAAGCGCTCGGTATGGTTGATCTTAAATTTGGAAAGGATGGCAACGCCGTATTCACCACCCTCAAAATCTATCCCTTTGGAAAAAAAAGAATACATCCCGCAGAGTTCTGCGAGCTTTTTAACCTGATCTACCGCGCCACTGCGTTTGGTAAATACGTCTAACTCCTGTAAAGCAACCAGATCAGGCGCTTCCTTATTGATGACAGCTGCAATGGCTTGCAGGTCTATCACGCCAGGTTGTGCAGGAGGGTTGGCATGATGGATGTTATAGGTCATCACTTTCAGTGTTTTTGGGCCGGGGCCGGCGGCGATAGTCAGCAGGCTGGACAAACACAACAAAAATGCGATGCTTAAAAATTTGTTGAAGGAATTCATAACGCTCATTTTAAATTAATTTCGGCCTTCCCAGTTTGGGTTTTGTACCAGGTTTTTATTTAACAGTAACTCGTTTATAGGAAGTGGGAAAAGGTAATCCCGGTCTTCACGGAAGGTTTTCGGGGTATTCGGATTGATCAGCACATTACCTCCACTGGTGTTGTTTTCCAGAATGATCTCACTGCCAAGCTTCAGAAACTGGATGCCGGTGCCTGTAGGTTTTGTGCCGGTATAGATTTCTATATCGGTCTTGCCATCTTTATCCAGATCATATTTTCCAGGGCCCGGGAAATACATGCCTTTATAAGGTTGTGCATTTAAACGACCTTCTTTCCAGCGGATAAGATCCGCCCAACGGTAGCTTTCCATCACCAGCTCTATGCGTCGCTCGCGGCGGATTTCCAGGATTAACCCCTTGTTTGCCGCATTTACATGCTGGTATTGATCAGCAAGGTAAGGATCCGGGTTTGCATTGCTATAGGCAAGATCCAGATTGGGCATGCCTACCCGATCGCGAAGGAGCTTGATGGATTTGTCCAGGTCTGCCTGAGTAGCTTCTCCCAATTCCGCTTTTGCTTCAGCGTAGTTGAGCAGCACCTCGGCCATCCTGAAAATTGGCATGTCGTTTTCCGATCTGTTAAAGGAATCTCCTGCCTCGGAGGTGACAAATTTGATGAGCTGGTAACCTGTGGTGCTGGCGCTGAATTCAGGAACCAGAACTTTGGTATTGCCGATGCGGGTGTAACCGGGCGTACGGATGGTTTGTGACAACCTCGGATCTCTGTTTTGAACCTCCTCAAAGTACTCCATCTTCTCATAACCCGGCAGATCCGTAAATCTGCTGCCGTTTTTCATCAGATAGGTATTGACCAGACTTTTGTTTAAGCCGGGTCTGCCGTAGGAGGCCGTAATGGTATAATAGTTTAGGTTGTGGAATACCTGTAAACCGGCGCTGAACCTTCTGCCCAGAATAACTTCCTGATCTATCGAAGATTTAGAAGAGAATAGCTCCAGGTAGGCTTTTTCCGGACTGCTTTTGTAAATGCTGTACGGACCTGTAGTCATGAGGGTATTGGCTGCGCTTGCTGCTGCTTTGAGGAACAGGTCTGCATTAGGCAGGTTAAATTCAGGATGGTATTTCCGGAAGGTTCCTTCGCTCAGGCAGATCCTTGATTTCAGGGCCAGCGCAGTCCATTTTGTTACTTTCTCGACATTCTTGCCCGCATCCATATTGGCGATGGCAAAGTCAATATCGGCAAGAACCGAGTCCATCACTAAGGCACGTGGACTGCGGGGCATGGATAAAGCACCTTCGTCATTGATGTTGATCGTACCTGAATACCAGGGTACATCGCCAAATCTGCTGACCTTATCAAAATAGAAATAGGCTCGGAAAAAGCGTGCAGTAGCGGCATATTTTTTCCCTGCAGCCGGGCTCATCACCCTATCGTAGTTTTCCAGGAAGTAATTGATGTTTCTTAACTCAGACCAGCTCCAGCCCCCTCCGGAGATGGGTACCGTGCGCTTTCCGGTAATCAGTTCGCCAAGGTCGGACTTGACCACATTGTCTGCACTTTCATTGTAAATCCCTTCTGCCGATGGAAAGGTAGAATAAAAAGAGTTGGTGTATAGGTTCAGGTCGCTTTCCGTCTTGAAAAAGGCATCAGGAGAAATCGAAGATAGTGGTTGCCTGTCCAGGAAGCCTTTTTTACAAGAGGTCAGCAGCAGGCAAAGGGCAAGGATATATATCGGGTAAATTTTCATTTTTGTTCAGATTATAGGTTAAAAGGATACGTCTAAACCGAAGGAATACATCTTATTAAAAGGGTATACTCTGGCATTTGGATCTTCTGCAGCATTGTTGTAATCTCCGGCTGCCTGCTCCGGATCGATATAATCCGTTCTTAGCTTAGTGAAAGTGAAGAGGTTTTCGCCGCTGAAGTAAAATCTTGCCCTGCCGATTTTTAACTTTTTAACCAGATTTTCCGGGAGTGAATAACCGATGGTCAGGTTTTTCAGACGGATATAGGCCAGGTCCTGTAGGTAACGATCGTTTTTTACATTCAGTGATCCACGGTCATTTAAGGCTTCATAGCCCCTTAACCTTGGGAAGTAAGCATCCGGGTTTTCCGGAGTCCAGACATCAACCATAAAATCTTTTGGTACGAAGGAGTAATAGGGGCGGGAATAAGGACCCCAGAATTTATCCGCATTATTTCCCGGATACCATTGTTGTTTTCCAACACCCTGGAAGATGGCCGAAAGGTCAAAATCACCCCAGGTAACACCGGCATTAATGCCAAAAGAGTAGCGGGGAAGGGAGTTTCCAATAATTTCCAGATCTCCATGATCCGCTAAGGTGTTTTGGCCGTTGTCTACCACGCCATCGCCATTAAGGTCTTTGAACTTCAGGTCTCCGGCAGCTAGTTTAGACCAGTCGCCCGGTGCCCGCAGTCTTTGCTGGTTTACATAATCCTGGTTGATTGGGTAGGCCTTTGCTTCGGCATCGGTTTGGAAAATGCCATCTGTGCGATAGCCCCAGATCTCCCCGATCTTTTGTCCGACGTAATAGTTGCTCAGCAGATTGTTTGTATTGTCAAACCTGGTGATCTCTGCATTGTAGTCTGACAGGCCTAGTCCGGCACTCCAGCGGAATGGTTTTCCTGCTAAATTCCCGTTGCTGGTCCAGTTCACCGCAAGTTCCCATCCCCTGCTTTGCAGGTCGGCAACATTTTCTCTTGGTGGAGAGGAGCCATATACACTGGATACGGTTTTTCCGCTGGTCAACATATCGATGGTATTTCGCACATAGTAGTCGAAGGAAGCCGTTAAACGGTTGTCAAAGAATCCGGCATCTACCCCAAAATTGGCAGACCTTGCTTTTTCCCAGGTGAGGTTATTAGAGATCGGTGCCGGAGTAGCCAGGTATTCCGTTTTCTTTCCATTGATGATGTAATCCATCGTGCCACGGGACAGGAGCTCGATGTAGCCATATTTGGCGGCCTCCGTTTGGTTGCCTAAGGAACCATAAGAACCACGAAACTTCAGCTCGTTGATGCTGCTTTTTAAAGGTTCAAAAAAGGCCTCCTGACTTAATCTCCAGCCAGCAGATACAGAAGGGAAGAATCCGAAACGCTTGCCCGGAGGGAATTTTGAACTGCCATCATACCGGCCGTTAACCTCCAACAGGTATTTTCCGGCATAGTCATAGTTCAACCTGAAGAAGGTACCCAATAGCGCGTATTCATCGGCGCCTCCACCTGCAGCAATATCCCCCGATCCCAGGTCCAGATCATTGAGGTCCTGAGAGACCAGGTCTTTTCTTTGTGTAAAAACTCTTTTGTAGGTGTTGAGTTCCTGATTGTAGCCCAATAAGCCTTTAAAAGTGTGCTGTCCAATGGTTTTATTGTAATCCGTGTACAGGTTAAGCACATGTGCCTGCTTGGTGTAATTGGTTTCAGAAAGCTGGTCAAAGCCGAACTGACTGATAACTCCTGGAAAGATAGACCATGGCGCTTGTGTTCTGCGGTTCCAGATGCTGTATGGATTGTAGGTATAAGCGTAATTTCCTTTGATAGACAGGTCTTTGGTGATTTGTGCAGCAACATTGAAGAGATTGCTGAACTCCTGTTTTTTTTCATTTCCTTTTGACTTGCCATTCAACAGGTCTGCGAAAATACCATCACCTATGGTGTAGTTGTTTAATTCCGTCCGGTAGGTCGCTGTTCCATCCGGGTTAACCGGTAAATAGGAGGGTAGCGCATGTACGGATACGGATACAAAATTGCTGTTGACACCCCATCCCGGATAATCGTAGTTGGAAGCATTAAATTGCAGGTTATTTCCTATAGTCAGCCATTTGTTGACTTTAGTATTGATTTTTGCCCTTAAGTTGTAGGTACTATATTTATCCTGGTTGAGCTGCATCATCCCGTTTTGCTCGAACATGCGTCCGGAGATCAGGAAATCTGAACTTTCTCCGCCACCAGAGATGCTTAAGGAGTGGTTCATGGAAGTTTGGGTGTCACGGAAAACGGTATGCCACCAGTCGGTATTGCCATAATAGACATATTGGTCTTTTCCCTTTCTATTGTCAATGATGTAATCCGGAAGGCTTTTGTCGGTCTTTCTTCTCAGCAGGTACGCGTAATCTTCATCGGTATACTTGGTATAGGTATCGCCCACCGCGGCAAGAAATGCCTGGTCGTTCATCATCGCCGCATCATAACCATCGGTCATGAAATCGGTGCTTGAAGTGGGAGTGGACCAGCCGAAGTTATTGCTGTAACTGATGCTCGTTTTTCCGTTTTTCCCGTTTTTGGTGGTGATCAGAATCACGCCGAAGGCTGCCCTTGCACCGTAAATAGCAGCGGAAGACGCGTCTTTTAGGACGGAAATATTGGCCACATCTCTTGGGTTGATGCTATTGATGGAGCCGGGAACCCCGTCAATCAGTACCAGCGGTTCGCCACCTGTTTTACCGCTGTTGATAGAGGTGAAGCCCCGGATATTGATCTTACCAGCTGCTCCTGGTCTGCCATCTCCAAAGGAAATGTTCAGGTTTGGAGAAGCACCCTGTAGCCCCTGGGTGATGTTGGCAATGGGACGGTCTTCCAATGTTTTAGCGTCTATGCTGGCCACTGCCCCGGTAAGGTTTACCTTTTTCTGGGTGCCGTAACCCACCACAACCACCTCGTTGAGGTCGCTCAGATCTTCGGGCATTTTTACCAGTAAGGTGATTTTCTCGCCGGCTTTTAGCTCATAGTTTTTGAGGTGCTGGGTACGGAAACCGATATAAGTAAGTAAGAAGGAATAGCCTTTGCCTAATGGCAGGTCTGTAAAGCTGAACAGTCCATTGCTATCGCTGGAAGTGTTTTTTTTAAATGAGGTACCCGCATTCAGGGCCTGGACGGATACGCCGACTAAAGGAAGCCCTTTGTCGTCATTGACAGATCCGGTAACCATGCCTTTTTGTTGTGCCAGCGCGCTTCCGCTGAGGCCTGAAATCAGGAGCAATAGGAACAGCCATTTATTGCAATGGCAATTCAATAGCCGGGTAAATTTTAACTGCATAATTTTTAGTTTGTTAATTGGTTTTTTCAATATTCAGTACAGAACTTTCCTCCCTGAGAAGGAAAGAACCGTCTGCATTCAGGGTTATTTTTAAGTTGTTTAAGCGCGCAATCTTGTGTAGAATAGCTTTCAGGGTATCACTTTCATTGAATTGTCCGGTTAAAAGGATTTGTTTATGGACCTGATCGCAGTTGATGCGCTGGCCATATCGTTCAGAAAGTTCAGCGCAGACTTGTGGTAACGGCGTTTTGTCGAACTCAAGGATGCCGCCAACCATCATGGCTGCCGTGGCTTTCGCTACGGGTTTTTTCGATTTTTGCAGGGCTTGCCTTTTCGGGCTGAACCGTTCCACCAGGATCTGGCCGGAAAGGTATTGGAAGCGCTCACCAGGGTAAAGGATAACCGCTTTGAAGGCCTTGTTTTTGGCAGAAGCTCCGGTGCTTACCCGTACTTTCCCATGGAAGAGTCGTACTTCTGCTTTGTTTCCTTTCCATGCCCGTACCAGAAAGGAGGTGCCTAGCGCAGTGGTCTTTATCCCTGAGGAAAAAACACTGAAAGGACGGTTTTTGTCGGGCGCCACATCAAATCTGGCTTCCCCGCTGAGTATCAGTTGCCGGTGTTGCGCAGGAAAGGGTTTCGGATACCGTAAACTGCTGTTAGGGCTCAGCTTAACGGTGCTTCCATCTTCCAGCTGAAACTGTTGGATATGGTTACCCGTGTTTTTCAGGTAGACTTCCTGATGGGTTTTTTTTGCGTGTTGAACGAGGCCCGGCTGGCTTTTTTCTGTTGGAATCAGGTATTGGAAGCTGAGTGCGGTCAATACTGCATAAACAAATACTGCGGCAATCTGCGACCAGTACTCCATTCGCATCCGGACGGTCGGTCGCGGCTTTATCCGGGAAAAAATCGCCGCCGCATTTTTTGCAGGCTCAGCATGCTGCCCTGCCAGGTCCCATTCTTCCTTAGGCAGCAACTGATCCAGGAGTTCCGGATGTTGCTGAAGGGATTGGTATACCGCTGCTGCTTCTGCAGGAGTACATTGGTTTTGAAGGTATTTTTTTAGCAGCTGCTGATCCATGTTTGTCGTATTGTATAGGGAATACGAAGCAAAACGGACTTACACGGGCTGTTTACAGAAACTTAATCTCCTTAACAATAGGCTAACATGGCCGTTTAGAGGTTACAGGAATAACAGGATGCTGTCGCGAAGTTTCCTGCGTAAAAGTTTAAGCGCTTTTCCAATATGATCCTCCACCGTACGGATAGAGATGGACATGGTTTCTGCAATCTCTTTATGACTATATCCCTCCAGTCTGCTCAGCTCAAATATCTTTTTTCTGGCAGGAGGGAGTTCCGAAAGGGCAGTATGGATGTCCTTGCTGAGCTGGGAGGTTAAGGCTTCGTTACTGCTGCTCCTTTCCTGAAATTGTTCGAAATAAAAGGTCTCCGTTTTTTTAATAGTGGATTGCCGCCTGATTTCATCAATCATTACCGTTCTGCAAATACGGAATAGCTGGACATTTAAGGGGAGTCCGGGATTTAAATTGCCGGCATTTTTCCAAAGCTTGATGAAGCTGAGCTGGAGTAATTCTTCTGCCATCATTACCGATGAAGTACGGCGCAGCAAATAAGTATAGACCTGGGCATGGTAATTACGGTAAACCTCAGCGAAAGCTTTGTCGCTGCCTGAAATTAAATCCTGAATGATCAAGTCATTTTCCCCGCACATATTTGTGTTAATTGAAGCTGCAAAAAGAAGCAAATGATGTTGTGTCAGGGAACGGATTGTATTAATTTTTTATTAACTATCGCCCTGCTTTATGGTTAATCTGGCTGTTTCAGGCCTGTTTAACTTAATGATTCGCTTTTTCAGTATTAAAATTCTGATATTTAGGAATCCCAAATGAAAAGCTTATGTTCAAGAGAGTTGTCTGTTGCTTATCGTTTTTATGTTACTTGTATTGCGCCAATTGCAATACGGTAACTGCTCAAACGAAAGCAAAAGATGGCGGCCGACCGAAAATAGGATTGGCATTGAGTGGGGGTGGCGCCAAAGGAATGGCGCACATTGGTTTGTTAAGGCTGATCGACTCTCTGGGGATCAAAATAGACTACATTTCCGGAACCAGTGCCGGAGGTATCTTCGGCGGTTTATACGCAATGGGTTATCACCCTGATACCCTGAAAAAGATTGCGCTAAGGATCAACTGGCGCAGGGTACTGAGCAATAAAGTCCCTTTAAGGCAAATCAATATTGAGGAAAAAGACGAGTATGATAACTACATGATCGAATTTCCGGTGTTGGGCGGCAGACCCAGGCTACCCAGTGCCATGATAGAAGGGCAGTACATGTCAGAAATCCTGAATACGTTAACCTATTCCGCCAAACACATCAACGATTTTAATAAACTCCCGATACCCATCACGATCACCTCTTCGGATATTGTAAATGGTGGATTGGTTTTACAGCATAAAGGCTCTTTGCCACTGGCGATCAGGGCTACACTGGCCATTCCGGCAGCTTTTGCACCCGTTTACATCGACGGACGTCTATTGGTAGACGGAGGTTTAGAACGCAATTTTCCGGTGCAGGAAGTGAAGGATGTGGGGGCTGATATCGTGATTGGCGGCTATACCGGCTTCCGCCTCTTCAGCGAAAAAGAAATTGAAAACCCAATGAAACTCATCTATCAGACCCATGCGTTCAGGTCGGTAGAAGACTCCAGAAAGCAAGAGGCACTGGCAGATGTGGTGGTCGACTTTACCCAGGCGCTGAGTGATTTCTCTGCTGCGGATTTCTACAGAAACAAGCGCATCATCGAAATCGGCGAGCAGGAAGCAAGGAGATACCTGCCTCAGCTGATCAAAATCGCAGAAGATCAAAAGAAATACCATCTCGACAGCGTTTCCAGAGTCGTAAAAGACCCCAATTTACCCGTTACAAAAATCGTCTATCAGAATGATAAAGGCCAGCCTTTGGACCTGCCGGTGATGGAGCAATTCGCCAATTCCCGCCTCGGATTAAAAACAGGAAGACCCATCAAAGCGAAAGCCCTGAACGAAGGGGTGGCCGATCTTTTCGGAACCCAGTTTTTTGATAAGGTATATTACACTTTTGAAAACAATGCAGATACCGGTCTGACGCTCAATATGAGGCTCAAACAAGGTAAGCCAGGGGTGTTTAAAGCTGCCGTACATTACGATACGGAACAGAGCGCCGGCCTGATCATCAATTATACTTACCGGAATATCTTCTTAAGGAAATCCAGGCTACTGGCCACCGTAGACCTTTCTGAGCGCTTCAAAGCTCGTTTTGACTACTATAAATTCCTCGACGGTAACCGACTGTGGTTTAAAACAGCTTTCAACTACCAGGCACTGCAGAACAATTCCATCCTCTACCGGTTGATTTCTGATGAAAACTACTTCAACAACACCCTGAATACTGAAGTCGCGCTTGGCTATAGTTTCGGGCGTTCCAGTGCAATCTCTCTGAGCCTGAGCAATGAGAATGAAGCCATCAAAAGAGGGCCAAATATTTTCAAACGCTTCTTTGGAGAAGGAAATGATATTCGTACCCTCTATCGCCATAGCAATGAGGCCATCGCGTTGTTGTTCAGGCAAAATACTTTAGATCACCTCTATTTTCCAAAACGGGGGAATATGCTGACTGTTCAGGGAAAATACCTGATCAACAACCGGATCAGTACCAAATTGCCGGATTCAACAGATGAAAAAGGGCAATTGATCTATGATTTCCTCAATCCACCGGAAGGTGGTTTGCCGGGAAATGTGTTCCGGTTTTTCCTGAATGAAAACTATGTAGCAAGGCTGAGCAGGCGGATTTCACTGAATGCCAGCGCCACCTGGGGCTTTAATTATTCGGATAGATATGGCTTTAACTCGAATTACATGTATGAAAACGCGAATTTTTCAATGGGTGGGATAGATCCGCGTCAGGACATCGGGCAAAGTAATTTTATCGGGTTAAAAAGAGGGGAGTTCGGTGTTTCCAATGTGACCAGCTTTGGGCTGGCCCTGCAATACAACCTGCGAGCCAACTTTTATCTGACTCCACAGGTCAATCTGGCCTGGGAAAATCAAGGCCTGAATCCGTTTAAAGTTGCATTCGACAATGATTATCTCTTTGGTTACGGCGCAAAACTAGGCTATATGTCGTTTATTGGGCCGATTAATTTTGCAGTCGCCAAAACCAATGGTTTCGAGCGCAATCCATGGCGAATGTACCTCTCTATCGGATTTAAGTTTTAACGTCAACAGTCATTTCTATAGCCTCTAAAGGCAGATCTTCATGGTATTCTAATAAAGCCAGGACGGAATAACGGCCCTTTTTAAGGTTCGCCGGTAGTTGAAGTGGAATCGTTCTTTTCGCATCCGGAAAGATCGGGAATTCGGTAGCTTCCAGCTTAATTTCCTCACCGGTTTCCATATTGGTGAGTTCCAGGTGGGCATGGCATTGCAGGTTGATGTTGCCGGTATTTTCCATGGTAAAGTTGTACAGGCCTTTCACCAGCTTGTCTTCCCGCAAAGAAATGGCTTTCGCGGCATAATTATGGACCCCCGGAGGAACCTGATAGATGTGAATCCCGAACCTGAAAATCTCATTGATCACGGCATTCACTTTTCCCTTTTTCTTTTTGCCGGGAAGCTGCTCTTTCACACTTTGAATAAACAGCATGGCCCATTTCATCTCGTTCATTTGAGCAGTATCGGCAGGTGCCACCAGGGTAATGCGGATATCTTTTGCGCTGCGGGCTTCCAGTTCAATAAAAGGATTCTCGAGGCTGATCCATGGGGAGCAAGAGCGCTTTAAGGTCCCTGAAGGCATGTATTTATGGTTACCGAGGCTGTCGCGCAGCCAATCACCAATAGAAAGCTGGAACACCTGTTTCTCGTCTGAAACATTGGAAATAGTGAGGGTCTGACTGGCGGTTTCCCCTGCCGCGGCATTGAAATTCAATTGCGTTGGGTTGATGTTGACCCGTTGCGCCTGGCTGATGCCGGCAAAGCTAAACAGGCAAACGATTAAAATAAGCAAGCATCGCATCTGCTTCATAAAGGAGATTTTTGTAGGGTATATATTTCCCGGACTTCTTGCAATAATGATGCTAAAGGATACTGGAAAAAACCGTTGCTGACTTTGGGTCGATTTTTGCAATCCTGCCGCCATATTCTGAGATGGCATTATGAAATGGTATTGTGTTTTTGTCTTTTTTACCGGCCTGGGCTTTTCGACTGTGGCCCGGGCGCAACCAGCTGATCCGGGGACCTGTCTGGAGAAAGGCACTGTCGCCCAAAATAAGGTGGTTATGGTCTCTCAAATAGCTACTGCATTTACGCTGAATGCATTAAATCAATTCGAAACTGCACAGGTTTATAGCAACAATATGCGGGTGAATGTACGGTCACAGGGCGGGAAATACCGCCTTTATGTAGCCGGAGAGCTGACTTTGCCTTCCGGTGTAACCACGCCGATTCCTTTGAATAATTTCACGGTCACGCCAACTGTCATTAGCAGCAACACGCCTAATAATATCACGCTGAGCACACCGGCGCTTTCCGGGGCATATCAGCTATTGACGCAGCGATCGAATGCAACAAATGCCGCCGGCGATGAGTATTTCTTTACGATTGGCCTTTCCGGGATGAACACTTATGCGCAGGCCCCGGGCAACTATACCCTTAAATTTCACTTCAGATTATGCCATTATTGACATGAAACTTTCCAGAATAATCATATATTTTCTATCGATTAGCGTCTTCCTTTCTACGGAAGTAAAGTCGCAACGTTACCTCAGTACCAGCCGTACAATCACGCTTTATAAAGTATTGGATGTCTCCCTGACAAATACCAGTGCTGTTTTTGATTTTTCCGCTTTAACTAATTATGACAATGGGATTTATAAAGCAGGGATGATCACCGCAACAGTTAAGGCAAACGTACCCTGGAAATTAACGTTAACCGTGTCAAATAATACCCTGTCGCCGCAAATTACGCCTACGCCCATGCCGGCAAGTGTAATCGGTATCAAAGCATCCAGCGCCGGAACCTATACCAATGTGCAGAACAATACGCCTTTTTATGTGCAGAATAACCGTGGTTTATACACGGTTCCTTTCGACCTGAGGGCCTTGCCGGGCTTTCAATACGAAACTCAGGAATATGTCGGGGATTTTTATTTCACAATTGCAGAGCAGTAGATTTTAACTCAGAGCTACAATTTTATACTGAGCATTATATTCCCCAAAAATACCCAATATGGGGTGTTCTGATAAGGGAGGTTCCCCGTCTATCGGTTGATTCGTAGGTGTATATACCTGTTTTTGGTGGCATGCCATTTGTCTAGTCCCGGTACAATAAATGTATAACAAACTTATTACATGAAAAGAATTTTACTAAGCATTGCGGTAATTTGCGCAACAGTTGTGACAGTTAATGCTCAGGTAGCGACAGGAACCAACGCAACCCGCACACAAAACATGAAGATCATCATTAAAGAAGTGTTTGACCTGGCGTTAACCCCGGGAACCTTGCAAACCTTCAGTTTCGACGCCTTGTCGAACTATGATGCAGCAGGTGGTATTGAGCTGGCAGCAGCCAACACCATGAGCTATAAATCCAACCATTTATGGAAAGTAACCGCCATTGCAAATGCACCGGAATTCGTTTACGCTGCTACAGCAAACAGTAAAGTGGCTGATCTTTCTCCAATGGCAACTTCTGTATTGCAACTCCGTAAAACCGGCGGTACTTATCAGGCCTTACCTGCAAGTACCGGATCGGCCATTACAGTAGCTTCAGGAACACGTGGTACCGGAAACTTCACCCTGGATTATAAAGCAGTTCCAGGCTATACGTATCAAACCGGTGAATACACAATTGGCGTAGTTTACACCATGACTAACCAATAAGAATTCGTAGGTGACCATCATTTTGTTGATAAAGAAAGCCCTGACTAACAGGGCTTTCTTTATTTTCCTCGTTTTGCACTGCACTGGCTTTGTTACAACAGCCAGTGGCCAATCTGTGAACCTTACTTTCGGGAAAGATACCGTAACACAAAACGGCAATACCTATAGTTTTAACACGGTAGTACTGAGAAATAGCACTGCCAGCACGCGCAAACTTACTATAGCCACGGAAGTCCCGGAAGGATGGCAATTGCTGTTCGACAATAGAAGGGTGTTCGAGCTGGCACCAAATCAAACGCTTAGTTTACCATTAAGACTGGCAGCAGGGATACAATCCGCTTCCGGTGTTTATCCGGTCAGGTTGTTTCTCCAGGTGTCCGGGGATCCGGAAAGGACCACATATCCTTTTATGGCCATTGTGGGCGCTAATTCCAGGTGGCGGGCCTCCCTGCTCAAGCCCAATCTTGTCCTGTCAAAAGCACATAAAGCGCATAGTTTCCAGCTCCTGCTGAGTAATAAAGGCAATTCAGCAGAAGAATTGAATATACTGGTTAATACCTCCCTCAGCCTGGATCAGGGAAAAAACAGGACCGTTAAACTGGCGGCCGGAAAGGATACCTTGCTGACCTACAGCTTTGCCCTTGCCGCGAAAATGCTGGACGATTTCAAGAATCAGGAACTTACCCTGCAGATTACCGATAAAAAGAAAGAAAACCAGCTGCTCCTGCAAAAGGTCTCAACTTTCGGAACCGTATTTAGTGAAAACCCTTCCGGATGGTATAATTTTCCGATGAGCCTGGAGTTTGTGGCGCAAAACGTTACCAATGAACAGAAAAGCCTGTATGTAAACAGCAACGGGAAGCTGGATCTGGGTAAAGGCCGCGATATCAGCTTTAATTACAGAACAGATAACTTCAATTCCCAGGTGGATGGCTCTTCCAGGTACGCCTTTTTAAGCTACCGCAGTAAGCAATGGCTGATTTCAGCAGGCGATCAATCTGATTTTGGTGAATTCCTCATCGACGGGCTCGGCGCACGTCTGGCTTATGATAATGGTAGGGGCTATCGTGCGGAAGTATTAGGCATCAATAGCCGTATCGGCGATGCAAAGATATTAAGTGGCACACAGGCCTTTAATTTCGGAGGAAATCAGCAGCTCGAAAACCAGACCATTGCCAGTTTCGACAAAGAAAACCAGATCAACAGCTTCCTGAATAAGAGTACTTATGAGCTGAACTGGAATAAATACCATCACCTGATATTACGCGCAGGATTAAGTACGGAAGAATTTTATAGTCGGGCGCAGCAATCAGCCCTGCAACAATCCTTTGCACAACAATTCAGAAAAAACGGCAGTAGCTTCGGGGTAAACTATCAGTATTATAGTCCGCGGATTACAGCCAGATTCGGTTTAACGGCTACAGATGTCAATTACCCCGGCATCAACCGCGGTTTACTCCAATCCAATAACGAATTTACCCTTCAATTTAAACAAAGCTCGATCGGAGTTTTGTTCGATTATAACGAGCGCCAATTGAATCCGGCATTAGATACCGGCAGCTTAAAATACCGTATGCTGGGTGGAAGAATTGCCGAATACGGCTTAAAAACAGGCTGGAAATACAAGAGGGGTTATGTTACGCTGATTACCTCAATGGTCAGCCAGATGCATTCTTCTTCTGAACTCCTTCCCATCAACTCTTTTAAGCTGAACTTTAACACCGGAATGGAGATTGGAAAAGGAATCTCTGCCAGCTTTTCCGGTAATATGCTGAGGAACTATGTGTCAAAAACGGACTGGAATGCTTTAAATGAAGGGAATATAGCCTTCAACCAAAGAAATCCGGGCGTTAACCAGGGGAATCCGGTGGTTAGATCCGGGAAATATAGCCTGAATGCTTACGGTACGCTCAGTACTAAAAACTATGGCCTCTTTGCCCGTCTGGACGATGGCCCTTCTTATTATTTCGACTTCATCAACTACCTGAATAACGGATATTCGACGCGGCGACTACAAATCGCCCCTTACTATGAACGCTCTTTTTTTAAAGAACTCTTCCATTTTCGCCTGCAAATGGACTATACCAGCGACAATTCCCTGCCTGCTGCGGAGTTTATGGCCAGGGGAGATCTTAGTCTGAACCTCAACGATCAAGGTCTTTCCTTTCGCGTGTTTGGCGCTAAAAATGTAAGGGCCACCCCTGGGAACCGGTCCGACTACATGAGTCTCAGCATCCGCAAAAGCTTCCGTGTGCCACTACCTGGTATCAGGCGTTTTGTAACCATGAAGGTGCAGCTTTTCAAAGATGGGAATGCCAATGGAATCTATGATACCGGTGATGAGCTGATTCCCGATGCCAGCCTGATGATTGCCTCACAACAGTTGCTGACGAATAAAAAGGGAGAAATCGCCTATAAAAACATCCCTCCGGGCGCTTATACCATAGACCTCAGTCAGGTCAATAATATAAAAGGATGGAGACCTGCAAATGGCTTTCAGCAGACTTTTGAAGTGCGTCAGAACAGCAGTTTCTACCTGCCTTTCCGCCAGAGCCAATACCTTTCCGGAAAGCTGAATGTGCAGAAAGATCCCCATTCTAACCGTGTTTTTCGCCCCGGCAACATCAGGATTATGATCAGTAATTCCAAAGGAGAAAGCTTTAGCACACTAACCACCGAAAATGGCGGGTTCTTCATGAACCTCCCTCAGGATACTTATAAAGTGAGGATCAATACTGACCTGTTTGAAGAGGACTTCCGCCTGCTGGAAGACACTTTTAATGCTGATCTGCTCCATAAAAACTCGGAACATATTGTTTTCGAGCTGCGCGAACGCAAGCGCCAGATCAATATCCGCAAACAAAACTAAGGCTTCCCTGCTCCGGCAAATTACAATCGTTTTATTTTGCTAAAACTATTTATATCTTCGTTTAAGGGCTATAGCCAAGGATTGTGGTTTAGAATCTTTGTAGTATATTGCCTTTTTAAAATAGCATCATTACAACCAAATATTTTCGAAATGAGAAGAAGATCATTTATTCAAAAAGCAGGGCTCCTTGGAGCAGGGTTAATGGCCAGCGACCTGGTTTCTTTTGCAACACCTGCTTCCTCAGGTTTGGCAGCGGATTTTCCGACGGTAAGGGTACCCCTTGCTTCCCGTCATTTCAGCAGTAAAGCCGTAGAAAGCGCGATTACTGAGTTTTCTGCTAAGGTGAAAAACAAAGAAATGGCCTGGTTATTCAATAACTGTTTCCCGAATACTTTAGATACCACCGTAACCTATACAGAAAAAGGAGGTAAGCCTGATACTTATGTGATTACCGGTGATATTGACGCCATGTGGCTTCGCGATAGTACCGCACAGGTATGGCCTTACCTGCCATTCCTTAAAAAAGATAAACCTTTAAAAAACCTGGTCAACGGCGTGATCAACCATCAGGTGAAATGTATCCTGAAAGATCCTTATGCCAATGCGTTTTACAATGACCCGAATAAACAAGGGGAGTGGAAAAACGACGTAACGGACATGAAACCGGGTTTACATGAGCGTAAATGGGAGATCGATTCCCTGTGTTACCCCATCCGTCTGGCCTACCGTTACTGGACAGAAACAAAGGATACCACTCCATTTGATACCGACTGGCAGAATTCAGTAAAACTGACCTTACAGACCTTTAAAGAGCAACAACGTAAAGAAAACGACGGACCTTACTCTTTTCAGCGCCATACTTCATGGGCAACCGATGGAGTTCCGATGATGGGATATGGCTATCCGGTAAAACCGGTAGGACTGATCTGCTCTACCTTCCGTCCGAGTGATGATGCTACTGTTTTCTCTTTCCTTGTCCCTTCTAACTTTTTCGCCGTAGTGAGTTTAAAACAGGCTGCGGAAATCTTTAGAGCAATAAAAGCAGATGAACAAACGGCTAAAGACCTGGATGCACTGGCCAAAGAAGTACAGGACGCACTTCAGAAATATGCCGTATTTAACCATGAAAAATATGGTAAAGTATATGCTTTCGAAGTAAATGGAATGGGCAGTTACAACATGATGGATGATGCCAATATCCCAAGCTTACTGGCATTGCCATACCTGGGGGCTGTTTCTGCAGATGATCCGATCTACCAGAATACCCGCAAAATGATCCATTCGCTGGATGATAACCCATTCTTCTTTAAAGGAACGGCTGCGGAAGGAATCGGTGGCCCGCATATCGGTAAAGACATGATCTGGCCAATGAGTATCATTGCCAGAGGACTAACCAGTTCCGACGACAAAGAAATTAAGTTATGTCTGGATATGTTGCAGAAATGCCATGGTGACACCGGTTTTATGCATGAATCCTTCCATAAAAATGACCCTAAGAAATTTACCAGAGCATGGTTTGCCTGGACAAATACCATATTCGGAGAATTCCTTTGGAAAACGTACAAAGAAAGACCTCATTTATTGGCTTAGGCCTATGATTTCAAACAAAACCGCCTCCGGATTCATATTCCGGAGGCGTTTTTGTTTTAGCCGGAACAGGATTCTAATGGCTGAAAATGAAAATATTTTGATTAAACAATCATCTTTCCGGACCTTTTTCCCGTATCGATTGTTTATTGTAAATGTTATATTTGTTTTAGGGCCTTAGTTCTGGTCCTTATAGATTGCTCATCTCTATGAAAATACCCAGTGTACCAATTGAGGAAAAGGAACGTTTGCTAGCCTTAAAACGCTATCAGATTCTGGACTCTCCTGCCGAATTTGAATTCGACAGGATTACAGAAATGGCGGCTCTGATCTGTGAAGCCCCGGTTTCACTCATCGCCTTACTGGATGAAGACCGACAGTGGTTCAAGTCTAAAAAAGGTATCGACGTAACGGAAACTGCCAAAGAAATCGCCTTTTGCCAATACACCATTCTAAATGAAGCCATCTTTGAAGTAGAAGATGCAAGAAAAGACGACCGTTTTAGCAATAGTATATTGGTGACCGGCTGGCCCCACATCAGGTTTTATGCAGGGCATCCGCTGGTGGATCCTTCCGGATATGCAATCGGTTCCCTCTGCGTATTTGGGCCGGAGCCGAAAGTGCTGACTGAGGTGCAGAAAAAGGCACTTGTTCTGCTGTCAAAGCAAGCCATGACCTTGATTATCAACCGTAGGGAAAAGGCTGAACATCGGTATTTCGACCAGCTTTATGAGTTGTCAAACGACCTGATCTGTATTGCCGGACTAGATGGCTACTTTAAGAAAATCAATCCTGCATTTGAAAAGATGCTGGGTTGGAAACCTGAGCAAATGATGGGCCATAGCTTTCTAAGCCTGGTTCACCCGGATGATCTGGTCAGTAGCTTCGATCAATTGGAAAGTCTTGGTAACGGAAAAAACATAGGCAACTTTGTAAACCGTTTTTTAACTGCCGGAGGAGATTATAAAGTGCTCCAGTGGACCGCCACACCGGAACCCGGAACGGAACACGTATTTGCCATCGCCAGAGACATTAGTGTCGAATCAGAACGTGATGAAAAGATCCGGCTGAGTGAAAATAATATGCGCTCTTTCTTTCAGAATTCTCAGGGATTGATGTGTACACATGATATGAAGGGCGCTTTTATCGCAGTGAACATCGCGGGAGCCTTACTGCTGGGCCATACTGCCAGCGAACTTTCAGGCATGACTTTGTTCGATCTCACCTTTCCGAAACAGCAGCCTTTTGTAGCGGAGTACCTCAGAGAGATTAAGCGTAACGGGAAAGCATCAGGCTTGATGACCATCATGCATAAAGATGGTTCCCCAAAGGTATTGTTCTATAATAACGTGGTCGAACACGACCTTTCCGGGAAAAAGTATGTGATCGTGAATGCGATAGATGTGACCGAAAAACACCGCCTGGAAAGAGAATTGGAAAGGACCACCAAAATGCTGGAACAAACCAATGAACTCGCGCAGATCGGAGGTTGGGATCTTGACCTGATCCACCAAACGTTAAGCTGGACGGAAATCACCAAACAAATCCATGAAGTATCCCCCGCTTATGAACCTGCAATGGATACTACCCTGATGTTTTATAAAGAAGGGGAACACCGCGATAAAATAGCCGCCACGGTAAAGAGGGCCATTGAAACCGGGGAAGCCTGGGATCTGGAGCTCCTCATTCAGACCGGCAAAGGAAAGGAAATCTGGGTAAGGGTGCTGGGGCAGTCCGACTTTGAAAGAGGGGTCTGCAAACGCATTTACGGTACCTGCCAGAATATAGATGAGAAAAAACGGGCGGAAATTGCATTGTCTGAAGAAAAAGCAAGATTGTCTGCTTTTGTGAGTCATGCGCCCGCCGCAGTAGCGATGCTGGACAGCAAGCTCAATTATATTGCGGTCAGTAACCGATGGCTGGAAGAGCATCAGTTGCAGGGAACAGACCTTTACGGGAAAGCACATTTTGATGTGCTGCCAGACCTGAGCCAGCATTGGAGGGATATTCACGACCGCTGCCTTGAAGGAGAAGTGATTAAAAATGAAATTGACATCTGGAGGCCGGAAGGCTGGGATCATGACCAGTACCTGCGTTGGGAATTGCGGCCATGGTATCAGTTTGATGGTAAGATTGGTGGCATCATGATCTTTAGTCAGGACATCACTGAGAGCAGCAGGCAAGGCTTAGAGCTCAACAAGGCTAAGGAACAGGCAGAACATGCCAGTCTGGCGAAATCGGAGTTCCTGGCCAATATGAGCCATGAAATACGCACACCACTCAATGGCGTGATTGGGTTTACAGATCTGGTGTTAAAAACCAAGCTCAACCCGACTCAGGAGCAATACCTGACCATCGTCAATGAATCGGCAAATGCACTGTTGGGAATCATCAGCGATATCCTCGATTTTTCTAAAATTGAATCCGGAAAACTGGAACTGGAAATCGAGAAATGCGACCTCTATGAGATGGGTAACCAGGCCATTGATATCAACATGTATCAGGCGCAGCGGAAAGCTTTGGATATTAAATTGAACATCGACGAAAAGGTACCACGGTTCATCTGGACGGACTGGGTTCGACTCAGACAGGTTTTTATCAACCTCCTCAGTAATGCGGTGAAGTTTACCGATACAGGGGAGATCGCGCTTAAAATCGCCCCGCTATCACCAATAGAAGAAGGTATGATGGCCATTCGCTTCCAGGTTGTCGATACCGGAATCGGGATTAAATCGGATAAACATCATAAAGTGTTCGAAGCCTTCTCCCAGGAAGATGGTTCTACCACTAAAAGATACGGAGGAACAGGCCTGGGGCTAAGCATTTCTAATCAGCTGCTGGGTTTAATGGGTAGCAAACTGGAACTGGTCAGTTGTCCCGGAAAGGGCAGCACCTTTTTCTTCGACATCCTGCTGAAGGTAGAAGAGGCGCAGGAAGAAGAATGGGGCGTGGATCCGGCCATGAATAAACACTTGTTCAGCACAGGAACGGAAAATTCAAGAACAACTATGGAGAGAAGTCAGCAACAGGTTCATGTCCTCATTGCAGAAGATAACCTGATCAATATGTTGCTCGCCAGAACCATCGTGAGAAGGATCGTACCAATGGCGCAGATTCATGAAGCGGCCAATGGACTGGAGTGCCTGGCGCATTGTAAAAAACAACTACCCGACCTCATCCTGATGGATGTTCAGATGCCCGAAATGAATGGTTACGAGGCCACGCAATACATCAGAAACGAACTGGATATGTTAGATGTGCCAATCATTGCGTTAACCGCGGGAAATGTGAAAGGGGAGCGGGAAAAGTGTATCCTTTCCGGAATGAACGACTTCCTGTCGAAACCCGTGCTCGAAGAAGAGATTGCTCAGGTATTCAGAAAATGGCTGAAATAAGGTGCTTGTAAATTTTAAACAGAACGAAGTACAGGCCTCGGAATGAGGAGCCTGTAAGGCAGAGCCGGTAGCACAAAATAAGCCTGAAAATAGAGAAGGCGGTTTAAACCAGATGAATATCACCTTGTTTAAACCGCCTTCAAGCCTTTAAACTGATCAGATCAGCTTTTTATTTAGAATGCGAAACCGATACGAACACCAGTGATAATACTTGGGTTGATCGAAGTGTTGCTTCCTGCTGATTTATGTTTATCAGTAACAGTTACACCACCGGTTGTAGTTGAAATTTCTGATTTACCATCTTTTTCATAAGCGAAACCGAAACCAGCTTCAGCACCTAAGAATAAGCGTTTTGCGATGTAGTAATCAGCACCAATAACGCCACGAAGACCGAAAGAAGTAGTGCTTGCTAATTTGTTAGTAGAGAAGAAATCATTTGCATAAGTTCCTTTTCCAGGGCCAGTTGAAATTGCATTTTCAGTTTCAATTTTTCCAGAAGTTGTACCGAAAATTAAGTCAGCACCAACATATGGAGATAAACGGGCAGTTCCTGCGAAATGCTTCTCAACACCTAAGTTGATCATTACTTCAGTACCTGATTCAGTGATGGTACCTTTGTTACCTAAAAACGGTGCAGTTGTACCATAAACGTTAGTTTTATCATTGTTTGAGCTTACGTTGAAACCTAAACGGAAAGCAAGGTTTTCTTTTTGGAAGTAACGGAAACGTAACATGCCTGCGTTATCATTCAAATTGAAGTTAGTAGCATTGATACCACCAGTTAAACCAAACTCAGTAGTCACGTCACCTGCAACAGGCTTAAGATCTTGTGCTTGTGCTGCCGCTCCGAAAAGCGCAAGTCCTGCGATAAGTAATCCTTTTTTCATAATTGTGTTTTTCTTAAATAGATGTTAATTAACTAAATAATTAGGAGCGCAAAAGTAGTCTTAATAGAATTATTTATGTCAAAAGATTGTCATTACCTCTGTTTTTGAAGCTAACTACTTGAATATCTGTTTTGTATTTTTACACTAAGTAGGGAATAATAACATTGAATACCTGACTAATTGGTTTAATCCGTCAGCTAACACGAATGATTAAGACGCAGAGGGCTGGTAATTTATTTGCCCCAAATTATATGTTTAAACGCTGTTTTTAATTACGGAGGCTCCACAATAATTTCAGATTTGTCACGTTGTCGCTGATGTTTTCTTAAGAAAACAAAAAGAGAATCCCGCGCTTCAAAAAGACCGGTTAAGACACCATGAAGGATTATACAACCGTTTGCGCAAAAGGAGCTTGACGTTAATATCTGATTATCGTTTAGATTAAATGTTTATAAAAGTGTTTTTGATGTCGTTGCATTCTTAGCGCATGCTAAGTGCTCATCGTTAAATAGTTAGCGTATTGTTCTGGAAACAGGGTTTTCATGAAAAAACAAGTATTTGCCGCTAATTTCTTTAGACGGCAATGATCTGCACAACCGTTTGCGTAAACCAAACGCCTTTAAAGTACTTTAAATAGTGATTACTATACGTAACATTGATTCAAATTACTTCTAAACAACCAAATTTTATAATGAAAAAACACCAACTAATTAAAACCACAGGGATCTGGGTTTTAATGGCAGTGATGCTTCTGTTCGTGCAGGATGCTATTGCTGCGGTTAAGCCCCGGGCTCAAAAAAACAACGTGAGGACTAACCGTGCCGATATCGTTGTTAAAGGAACTGTTAAAGACAGTCAAGGCCCATTACCAGGCGTAACAGTAACTTTAAAATCAGCACCTGGACGTGGTACCAGTACAGATGCAAACGGAAACTTCTCCATCAGCGTACCGGAAGACGGTGTGTTGGTATTCAAAATGCTAAGCTACGCGCCGCAGGAAGTTCCGGTAAACAATCAAAAACTAATCAACGTAACTTTAGTAACTGAGTCAAATAACCTGGACGAAGTTGTAGTAGTAGCCTATGGTACACAGAAAAAATCTAGCTTAACTGGTGCTGTGGCCACTATCAGCCCAAAAACATTGGCAAACAGACCGGTAACTTCGGTTCAGAATGCCCTACAAGGTGTAACTCCCGGATTAACAATTTTACAACGCCCTGGCGATGTAGGCCGTTCTGCTGATGGAACCGCAAATGGTACAGGTACAGTTTCTATTCGTGGTAGAAGCAGTTTAAGTGGAGCAAATAATCCTTTGTATATCATTGATGGTATTCCTGCCACTTCACAGGAGTTTGCTACTTTGAATCCTAATGACATTTCTAATATGTCTGTGTTGAAAGATGCAGCTTCTGCTTCTCTTTATGGTTCAAGAGCTGCCAATGGTGTAATCCTGGTGACCACCAAAAGAGGTTCAGGAGAAAAAACAGTGGTGCAGCTGAATGCAAATTACGGATGGCAGTCGGCCGCTTATCTTCCTGAGTTTGTAAACTCTGCAACTTATGCAACCATGTATAATGAAGCCCTGGTGAACGGTGGTGGAAAACCACAGTTTACAGATAGCCAGATTGAATTGTATAAAAATGGCAGTCAGCCTGACCTTTATCCAAATACAGACTGGTTTGATCAGGTGGTTAGAAAAAGTGCACCGCAAAGAGACCTGAGTTTGAATATCAATTCTCCGGGAAAAACTACCAGCTCTTATTTAGGGGCAACTTACATGGATCAGGAATCGTTGGTTCCGGGTAAAAAACAAGATCGTTTTGTAGCCAAATTAAATACAGACAGTAAAATTATCCCTGATTTATTAACCGTTGGAACCAATATCTCCTTAATCAGTCAGAACTATTCCCGCCAGGGAGGAGATTTGTCATGGACAGAGTTGAGTCGTGCGCTACCAATTTCAGTAGCACGCCAGTCTGATGGACAATGGGGATCAATTAGCAATGGAGTGGCTGTTCCAAACATTGCCGGAAATAACCAATTACGTAAATTGGCAGAAGGTGGTCGTTCATGGGATAAAGACAATTACCTGCAAACTGCAGTGAATGCAACTTTAACCCCACTGGAAGGTCTTACGGTTAATGGATTGGCTTCCTTAAAATACTTCAATTCTAATTCATCGTCCTTTACTAATACCATGACACCAGTGAACAATTTTCTAACTGGTGCGCCAATGGCAACGACAGAAGTAAAGATCAATGAAATGAAGGAATACTGGCGCAAGCGTCAGGAGGTATTGCTTCAGGGAACAGTAGATTATCAACGTACTTTTGGAGATCATTTTGGTAAAATTACTGCTGGTGCAAGTCAGGAAAGTAACGTAAGTAGAAATGCTTTTCTGGGTAGAAAAAACTTCCCTAACAATGACATGACTACTGTTGGCAGTGGTTCAACCAATCCGGAAGATATAAGTTCTGATGATGACGGACAAGCAAACCGTAGTTTACAAACAGAATGGGCATTGCGCTCAGTTTTTGGTCGTTTCAACTATGCTTACAAAGATAAATACCTTTTGGAGGCAAACATCAGATTCGATTATTCTTCGAGATTCCGTGAAGACAAGCGTAAGGCTGTTTTTCCTTCCTTCTCAGCGGGTTGGAATGTGAATAAAGAAGATTTCATGAAAGACATCAGCTGGATCAATAATCTTAAACTTCGTGGTTCTTATGGTTCATTAGGAAATCAGGAAGTGGTAGGAGTTGGTAACTACTACAATTTATTGGCAACCGGCTATGCCTATAGTTTTGAAGGGAACCCTCAAACGGGTGTTTATCAAAATAAACTACCTGATCCAAACACAACATGGGAAAGAGTATACATGACCGATTTTGGAATTGATGCAACTTTCTTTGGTGGAAAGCTAGACCTGGTAACAGACTACTACATTAAAGATACCAAAGATCTGTTAATCAGGATTCCCCGTCTTGCCACAATTGGTGTAGAACTTGTCGGTGGGACTACAGGTTTACCATTGTCGAATGGTGCCTCTACCAGAAACAAAGGTTTTGAGATTGGCCTGACTTATAATGATAAGATTGGTGATGACTTCAGGTTCAGTATCGGTGGTAACTTTTCTGTAATTAAAAACACAATTACTTCATTGGGAACCGGGGAAGACTTCCTGGAAGGTAGATTTATTCAAAGAGTAGGCAATTCGATAGGCTCATTCTATGGTTATGAAGCTGATGGTTTATTTGTTGATCAGGCAGATATTGATAGCCATCCTTTCCAAACTGTTAATACTAAACCTGGTGACATCAAGTACAAAGACCTGAATGGCAATGGTGCATGGGATCCGGGCGACCGTACCATTATTGGTAACGATGTGCCATGGTTGAACTATGGCTTTAACTTAAGTGCAAACTATAAAAGCTTCGACTTTAGTGTAATGACCTATGGTGTAGGTAATGTACAAACCTATTTCTCTGAAGAAGCGGCTTATCCTTTCTTCAATGGTGCAGGTGTGAAGACTGCCTGGGAAAATAGATGGACAGCAGAAAATCCTGATGCAAATGCAGATTTCCCACGCATCCTGAATTCTGGTGATGGTAAACATAACTATAATGAAACTTCTTCATTCTGGTTATTTAATGCCTCTTATTTCAGAATCAGAGCGATCACATTGGGTTATACTTTCCCTCAGCTCATGGTGAAAAAATTAGGAATGACTAACCTAAGGGTTTATGGTAGTGCAAACAATCCATTCACTTTTATGGCGGATAAACGCCTGAAGGATTTTGATCCTGAATCGGCTTCACAGAGAGCAACCTATCCTGGTGTTAAAACCTGGTCAATTGGTTTAAGTGCAGCTTTTTAACAGATATATTAAAATTAAAAAAATGAAGAAAAGATCATCAATATATTTACTAACAGGCTTGTTGACGTTAACATCAATCACCGCTTGTCAAAAAGATTTTTTGGAGAGACCTCCATTGAACGAACTCTCTGAAGATACCTTCTGGAAGAGAGAGAATGATGTTTATCAGGCAGTAATGGGTATTTATGCCAAAATGCCAGGTGATGGAATCGTTTACGATGATGGTGCCACAGATAATGCGCATGTGCAAAATGCATGGGAAAGTACTGCAAGTAGTGTTTCTGCGGGAACGATGTCTTCTACCGAAGATGCAGGATGGGATTTCAAAGACATTCGCCGTGTGAACTATTTTCTTGAAAATGCAGACAAAGTAACCGTTATCTCTGCTGATCTGCTGGAAAGATATAAAGCGGAAGTACGTTTCCTGCGTGCTTATTCTTATTTCAGAATGATGAACTCTTTTGGAGATGTACCTCTTGTGACCAAAGTTTTGGCTTTAGGAGAAGAAAATCTTCCAAGAACACCAAAGAAGGAGGTATTGGCTTTTGTATTGTCTGAACTGGAAGCAGTCTCAAAAATACTTCCGGCACAATATGCAGGAGGCAGACCAAATGAAAAAGGTAGGATAACTAAAGGAGCTGCTTTAGCACTGAAAGCCCGTGCTCTTTTATTTGAAGGAGATTACCAACAGGCAGCAGCAACTGCGGCTGAGGTAATGGGCCTGGGGTATGACCTGTTCACAACCACTGAGGTAGAGAAAAATGATCAACTGGATGACTATACCAAATGGGTAGATTTTGCAGATGCAGATGATAAAACGAATTTCCTTAGAGGATTGCGTAATTATGAGCGTCTTTTCTATCAGAAAAGTGAAGGTAATAAGGAGGTGATTTTAGATCGTCAGCACATTCCTCAGATTGATGCCAATTACTTAAACACGTATTTACCTCCTGCAACATTAGGTGGATGGAGTTCTGTAACGCCAACTCAATCCATGGTTGATGCTTATGGCGACTATAAAACAGGTGAAGCGATTGTTCCTGTAGGTCCTGCGCAACGTGCAGACTGGTATGCTAATGATAAAGTTTCCTTTGCTAAGGAATATAAAAACCGTGACCCACGCTTTTATGCAAGTATCTTATTTGATGGTGCAGAATGGAATGGGATAGAAGCTAAGTATGTCTTTAAATGGACCGCTGGAAATAACTTCTCCAGAACAGGCTATAACTTCCGTAAAATGGTAGATCCTGCTTTTTATGATTTGCAGATCGATAACCACGCAAATGTGATCTTAATCCGTTACGCAGAGATTCTGTTGACTTATGCTGAGGCTAAGAATGAGGTTTCTGGTCCGGATAACACGATTTATGAAGCTTTAGATAAAATCAGAACACGTGCAGGAATGCCAGTGGTAAACAGAACAAAATATGCTTCGAAAGAAGCGTTAAGAGAGTTTATCAGAGCAGAACGTAGAGTAGAGCTGGCTTTAGAAGGTCAGCGTTATATGGACATCAGAAGGTGGAAAATTGCACCAACTGTCATGAAAAGTATAGTTGATGTTAAAAACAGCCAGATTCAGCAACGTGTATGGTCAGATAAATTATACCTGATGCCGGTCCCACAGATCGAAATCGATAAGTCAAAAGGGGTACTGGTTCAAACCCCTGGATACTAATCCAAACTTTGTTCCGCAAAAATAAATCAGCTGAAGGCCGTTTCCCCGTAAGGGGTAAACGGCCTTCTAAATTAAGGGCGAAAAATTATTATTACCTTAGCAGCCTACCAAAATGACATACTAAACCATGGGGATTTCAGCAGATTTAACTAAAGCCGAAGCGCTTATAGAAAAAGAAAATAAATATGGTGCGCACAATTACCACCCATTGCCGGTGGTATTGGAAAAAGGAGAAGGGGTTTTCCTTTGGGACGTAGCAGGAAAAAAATATTACGACTTCCTTTCGGCATATTCGGCTGTTAATCAAGGTCATTGTCACCCAAGGATTATTGCCGCTTTAAAAAACCAGGCCGAAAAACTAACCTTAACCTCCCGTGCTTTTTACAACGATAAATTAGGTTCTTTCGAAGAATTCCTTTGCAAGCTGTTCGGTTTCGATAAAGCTTTGATCATGAATTCTGGTGTTGAAGCCGTAGAAACTGCCATGAAACTCTGTAGAAAGTGGGCGTATCAGGTAAAAGGTATCCCTGCCGATCAGGCAACGATAGTTTTTGCCAATGGTAACTTCCACGGCAGAACAATTTCTGTGATTTCTGCCTCTGATGACGATAGCGCCAGAAACAACTTCGGACCATTTGTAGGCGGGATTGCCCGTGTTCCTTATAACGATGTGGATGCTTTTGAAGCGCTGTTAAAGGAAAACAAGAACATTGCAGGATTCATCGTAGAGCCGATTCAGGGGGAAGCTGGTGTGGTGGTACCGGATGCTGATTACCTGTCACGCATCAAAGCTTTGTGTAAGCAGTACAACGTTTTGTTTATTGTGGATGAAATCCAGACAGGGATTGCCCGTACCGGAAGTATGCTAGCCTCTTATGAAGTGAATTCGGAGGATAAAATTAACCAGCCGGACATGATCATCTTAGGTAAAGCAATTTCAGGCGGTGTATTGCCGGTTTCAGCGGTTTTGGCCAATGATGAAATCATGCTGACCATCAAACCGGGTGAACATGGTTCAACATATGGTGGAAATCCACTGGCTTGTGCAGTAGCCCGCGAAGCAATGCAGGTTGTGCTGGACGAGAAGCTGGCTGAAAATGCCGCTAAATTAGGAGAAGTCTTAAGAGCTGGTCTGGAAGATATTGCCAAAAGAATAGGCATCATTGAACTGGTTAGAGGAAAAGGACTGCTGAATGCCATCGTAATCTATTGTCCGGAAGAATCTAATATGGCCTGGGATATCTGTGTTAAATTCCAGGAGCATGGATTATTGGCAAAACCTACCCAGGGCAATAAGATCCGTTTGGCACCTCCATTGGTGATCACCGAAGCACAGATTAAAGAATGTCTGGTCATCATTGAAAAATCACTGCTTGAATTTGCTCAAAAAGCCAGTTAAGCAATGAGAAACGAATATTAACAAAAGTAATTTTGATCAGAAAAAAAGATCAGAAAAAAGCGATTGTCATGTCCTGAAAATAGTCAACCTGGTTTAGGACGCGCCAGCTAAAGAAAAAGGCCTGCTCATTTTAAAATGAGCAGGCCTTTCTGGTATATTGTTGATCGGGAGACCCGAAAATTATTCAGTTAAGAAGCGATTGTTGCTGTTGTTCTCCTCACGGCGTTTTTTTTTACCACAGAAATGATGCCGGCAGTGTCATAACCACACAGTGCCCATAATTCCTGTTGCTCACCATGGTCAATAAACTCATCAGGGATGCCCAAACGTGTTACATTAGCATTGTACTGATGATCGGCCATAAACTCTAACACAGCGCTTCCAAGGCCGCCCTGCAGGCAACCATCTTCTACAGTGATTACATTTTTATAGCGTTTAAATACATCATGCAATAAAGCTTCATCTAAAGGTTTCACAAAACGCATGTCGTAGTGTGCCGGGTGAATGCCTTCGCTGTTTAGCTCTTTACAAGCTTCAACGGCAAAATTACCCACATGACCGATGGTCAGTATCGCCACATCTTCTCCATCACATATTTTGCGGCCTTTACCGATTTCTAAGGCTTTGAAAGGACGTTTCCAGTCGGTTAACACCCCGTTTCCTCTCGGATAACGGATAGAAAACGGACCTTGATTCTCCAATTGTGCAGTATACATCAGATTTCTGAGCTCTTCTTCATTCATTGGCGCAGCAACAGTCATATTTGGAATACAACGCATGTACGCTAAATCGTAAGCACCATGGTGGGTTGCCCCGTCAGAACCTGCAAAACCTGCACGGTCTAAACAGAACACTACATTCAGGTTTTGAATGGCCACATCGTGGATCACCTGATCATAGGCCCTTTGCATAAAGCTGGAATAGATGTTACAGAAAGGCACAAGCCCCTGTGTAGCCAGTCCGGCAGAGAAAGTAACCGCATGTTGTTCTGCAATACCCACATCAAAAGCGCGGTTAGGCATGGCTTTCATCATGATGTTCATCGAAGACCCTGATGGCATTGCAGGCGTAATGCCGACAATCTTTTTATTCTCTTCCGCAAGTTCTACCAGGGTATGTCCGAAAACATCCTGATATTTTGGCGGCTGAGGTTTATCTACCACAGATTTCTTGATTTCACCGGTAATCTTATCGAACAAACCTGGTGCATGCCATTTGGTCTGGTCTTTTTCCGCTAAGGCGAAACCTTTTCCTTTGACCGTTACACAGTGCAACAGTTTAGGGCCCGGAATGTCTTTTAAATCGCGGATCACCTGTGCCAGACGCACCACATCATGGCCGTCTACCGGACCAAAATACCTGAAATTTAAGGATTCAAATAGATTGCTCTGGTTCAATAAAGTGCCTTTAATGCTTTTCTCAATTTTCTTCACAAACTTGTGGGCATTTGGCCCCAGTTCAGAAAGTTTAATTAAAACATTGGAAATGTCATCGCGGAAGCGATTGTATGATTTGGAAGTGGTAATACTCGTTAAATATTCCTTTAGCGCGCCCACATTGGGATCGATCGACATACAGTTGTCGTTCAGGATCACCAACAGGTTAGAGCTCTCAATGCCCGCATGGTTTAAGCCTTCAAAAGCCAGACCGGCGGTCATCGCGCCATCGCCGATAACGGCAACGTGCTGACGGTCGGTTTCTCCTTTATAATGAGAAGCGACAGCCATCCCTAATGCTGCGGAAATAGAAGTGGAAGAGTGGCCAACACCAAAGGTATCGTACTCACTTTCACTGATTTTAGGGAATCCGCTGATCCCGTTAAGGAGGCGGTTGGTATGAAATTTTGATTTTCTTCCGGTCAGGATTTTATGTCCGTAAGCCTGGTGGCCAACGTCCCAGACCAGCTTGTCATAAGGCGTATTTAAAACGTAATGTAAGGCTACAGTGAGTTCCACTACACCCAGACTTGCGCCAAAATGCCCCCCGTTTACACTCACTACATCAATGATGTACTGACGCAATTCCTGACAAATTTGTTCGAGATCTTCTTCTTTATACTGCTTTAAATCAGCAGGATAATTTATGTTTGGTAATAATGGACGGGTGATATCTTCCATGCAGTGTTTTATAGAATACAACTACAAAGTAAGGTATTTTGTTACCAAACTAAGAAGGAAAATCGTTAATTTTACAAATTAATACTTCAATAAATGACTAGAGATACTTTAATTTTTGATTTGATTGACAGGGAATTGGACCGTCAGGAAAATGGGCTGGAGCTGATTGCTTCTGAAAACTTTGTGAGCAAACAAGTAATGGAAGCCGCAGGATCATGTTTAACAAATAAATATGCTGAAGGCCTTCCGGGAAAGAGATACTATGGCGGTTGCCAGGTAGTAGATGAAGTTGAAACCATCGCTATTGAGCGCGCAAAGCAACTTTTTGGAGCAGAATGGGTGAATGTACAACCTCACTCAGGTGCACAGGCAAACGCAGCAGTAATGCTTGCAGTGATCCAGCCGGGAGATAAAATCTTAGGATTTGATCTTTCTCATGGCGGGCACTTAACACACGGTTCTCCGGTTAACTTTTCAGGAAAATTGTATCAGCCATTGTTTTATGGAGTAAAGAAAGAAGATGGTTTAATCGACTATGCTAAACTGGAAGAAATCGCGTTAGCGGAACGTCCTAAGTTGATCATTTGCGGTGCTTCTGCTTACTCAAGAGAGTGGGATTATGCTTTTATCCGTAATGTTGCTGATAAAATCGGTGCATTGGTATTGGCAGATATTTCTCACCCTGCAGGTATGATTGCACGTGGTTTATTAGCTAATCCACTTCCTCATTGCCATATTGTAACGACTACAACCCACAAAACCCTTCGTGGTCCCCGTGGTGGTATGATCATGATGGGAAAAGATTTCGAAAACCCATTCGGATTGAAAACTCCTAAAGGTGAAATCAGAATGATGTCTTCTGTTTTAGATATGGCAGTATTCCCTGGAACTCAGGGTGGACCATTAGAGCACATTATCGCTGCAAAAGCAATCGCTTTCGGTGAAGCTTTAAGCGATGAGTATTTAACTTACATCACACAAGTGAAAGCCAATGCACAGGCAATGGCTAAAGCTTTCGTAGCAAGAGGTTACGGTATTATTTCTGGTGGTACAGACAACCATTTAATGCTGATCGACCTTCGCAATAAAAATATTACTGGTAAAGCCGCGGAGAATGCGCTTGAAAAAGCAGATATTACCGTAAACAAAAACATGGTTCCTTTCGATGATAAGTCGCCTTTTGTAACTTCAGGTATTCGTGTTGGTACAGCTGCCATCACTTCCAGAGGTTTCAAAGAGCAAGAAATGGATATCATTGTTGATCTGATTGATCAGGTAATTACGAATTCTGAGGATGAGAATAATTTAAGCGCGGTAAAAGAAAAAGTAATCAGCCTGGTAAGTCAGTTCCCTTTGTACAAATAATCGGGAATAACTTACTCCATGCTAACGAATAACCAGACTTCATCAACTTATGAAATGGAACGCTTGAAGGCGTTGCAGGATTATGATATATTGGACACTCCTCCGGAAGAGGAATTCGATAATATTACCAAGCTGGCCAGCTTGATCTGCAATACGTCTGTAGCTGTCATTGCCTTAGTTGATGAAGATCGGTTATGGTTTAAATCGGTGTTAGGATTCGATTTTAAGGAGCTGCCCAGAGAGGTATCCTTTGCCGAGCAGGTGATGCAATCGGATGAAGTGTTTGAAGTCTGTGATGCAATGGAGGATGAACGCTTCAGCAATCACCCCTTCGTTACCGGCCAGACTCATTTACGGTATTATGCCGGCGCCCCTTTAATCGATGAAAATGGCTTCCGTTTAGGTACCCTCTGTGTATTCGACCGGATGCCTCAAAAATTGACAGCAGCGCAGAAAGAAGGACTACAGATCCTTGCCAAAGAAGTCATTACCCACATCTCCCTCCGTAAAAAAGCCAGAGAGCTGAACCTTAAAAACCAGCGCTTTGAAGAACTCCTCAATATTTCTACGGTATCCCCCGAAATTCATTGCATCCTGGACGATAAAGGCGAATTGATCTTTGTGAACAATGCTGTTACTACCGTGCTGGAATATGAAGTGGAAGAAGCCATTGGTTTAACTGCCTGGGTTTTCTGCTACCGTGATGACATCGACAGGGTGGTTAATGCGATAGAAGCAGGGCTTGCTGCGGGTACAAAGCAGTTTAATATCGATTGCAGGATTGTCACCAAAAGCGGGTTAATCCGCTGGCTGAGCTGGAATATGGTGTGTAAAAACAGACGCTGGTATGCATATGGAAGAGACATTACGGAGAATAAAAGAGTAGAAAATGAACTGATGAAACTCTCCTTCGTGGCGAGTAAAGTGAACAATGCAGTCGTAATCAATGATTCCGATAACCATGTGACCTGGGTAAATGCCGCATTTGAGAAGATTACCGGATTTACACTGGAAGACATCAAAGGGCAACGCCTCGGCGATATGATCCAGGGACCGGGAACGGATCTGGAGCTGATAGAACAGGCCAGAGAGCTCACCAACAGACACCAGTCTTTCACTGTAGATCTATTGGCCTACCGTAAAGACAAACAGCCCATCTGGCTGTCCATCTACAATACCGTCGTCTTCAATGACGAAGGAAAAGTGGAAATAGAAGTGGAGATCATCCTCGACATTACCGAAAAGAAAAAAGCAGAAGAAGAATTACAACTGCTGTCCTTAGTGGCCAGCAAAACAGATACCGGTGTCAATATTGCCGATGGGGATGGGTATACCACCTGGATTAACCATTCTATGGAGAAACTGACCGGTTATACACTGAACGAGTTGCAAGGCCTCAGGCTGGGAGATATCCTTTCCAAAGATGAAGCACAAAGAGAACTGATTGTGGCTTCCAGACAGAAGGCTAACAACAGGGAGTCTTATTCGATAGAAGTGCAGGCGAAAAAGAAATCAGGAGAACCCATCTGGTTATCCGTTTCCAATACGCCCATCGTAAATGAGAAAGGAAAAGTAGAACGCCAGATTGACCTGATCACCGATATTTCCCAACGGAAACAGGTAGAAAAGGAAATGGTAGAAGCTAAAGAACAGGCCTTACAGCTGAGTGCTGCAAAGGAGATGTTCCTTTCCGTGATGAGCCATGAAATCAGAACACCACTAAATGCGGTGATCGGAATGGCGCACCTGTTGCTCGATAATGACCCTAAAGAATCACAGTTACCGGATTTAAATCTCTTGCGTTTCTCTGCCGAAAACCTGTTGAACATCATCAATGACATCCTGGACCTTACCAAAATGGAAACCGGGAATGTACAGCTGGAAACGCTTCCTTTTAGTATCAAGGCCCTGGCTTCTGATGTGATCAATTCTTTACAGATGAATGTGATGGCCAGAAATAATAAGCTGGAGCTGAGCTGTGAGGAAAGTATCCCTGAATTTGTTAAAGGAGATAAAACCCGCCTGTACCAGGTGATGATGAACCTTCTGGGGAATGCGATTAAGTTTACACAGGACGGTAAGATTACCCTGGAAATCAAAATGCTTTCCGAAGAGAAAGACCGTGTATTGCTTTATTTTGAGGTAAGAGATACCGGAATCGGAATCGCACAGGAAAAACTGGCTTATATTTTCCAACCCTTTATTCAGGCCAGAACAGATATTTCCAGAAAATATGGAGGTACCGGACTGGGACTAACGATCACCAAAAAGATGCTGGAACTGTATGGTGCAGACATCCAGGTGGAAAGTGAAGAAGGGAAAGGAACCGTTTTCCATTTCAGTATATCTTTTGAAAAGGCAAGCAATTATGTGCCTCAGGTAAAACCATTCACAGAACCGGATATGTTTAGTGATAAACGCATTCTTTTAGTGGACGACAATGAGATCAATGCTTTAATTGCCAAACGTATCTTCGGTAAATGGGGACTCAGTCTTGATTTTGCCGCCAGCGGAGAAGAAGCCCTGGAAAAAGTACGCGATAATGTGTACGACCTGATCTTTATGGACATTAAAATGCCGGGAATAGATGGTTTTGAAGCCACTACCCTGATCAGGGCCATGGAAGGCGATTATTATAAAAATGTGCCTATCCTTGCTTTAACCGCCTCTACCTTACACGATGAACACAATAAGTTTGCGGAGTCCGGTATGAACGGACATATCTTAAAGCCCTTTAAACCGGAAGACATGAGAAATGTACTTTCCGACTACCTGAGCTCAACAGGTTAGCCGCATTCGGTTAAAACCACGTTTCCATACGTAATCAACGATTTTCTTAAAATTAAGGGGCTGTAAAAGCGGAATTATTAGAAATGATAAAGGGCCGATATTCCACAGAAGTGAAGGTATCGACCCTTAAATTAACGCTCTCAGGGTCAAAGTAAAGGAATATATTTGAGTAATCAAAATGTTTTTAGATTTATTTGTGAATTTACTTGAGTTAACCGGAAAAAAATTAGAAATGAGCTTTAATGACGTTCCGGGGGCAGAAACCTTGCTTTTGATTTAGACAGTAAGAGGCCGGCAACCTATACCAGGTATGCCGGCCTTTACCATCTTAAATTAACGCTCTCACCTATATAAACGAGCGGAGTAAAGGATTGTTTCATGAACGCTGATTTTTTATTTTACAAAAGCCAGAGCGGCAATGCTGATCTTCTCCGGCATGGCCTGGAGCAGGGTTAGCGCACAGGCTTCCATCGTTGCTCCTGTAGTGAGCACATCGTCTATCAGTAAGATATGGGTGTTTTCGAGTTCTTCTGCATTTTGCAGTTCAAAGGCGGTGGCCATATTTTCAAAGCGAAGGAACCTGCCTTTTCGGGTCTGACTATCGGTTGCAGATTTGCGGAAAAGGTGGCGGTTGCTCAGGGGAACCTCCAATACCTGCGAAATGCCACGGGCAATATAGTCGCTCTGGTTATAGCCACGTTGTGCTGCTCTTTTAAGGTGCAGGGGTACTGGAATCAGGAAATCTATAGCTTGATACTGTGGAGCGCTCAGTAATCGTTCTCCGAGCAGGATACCCAGCTTTAGCCCAAGCTCCGGGTGGTTGCCGTATTTTAAATGGTGGATGAGTTGTCTTGTCGCATTTCCTCTTTTAAAGAAAAGCATAGCCATGGCTGCATTCAGGGGGATTCGTCCCCAGAACTGTTTGGCCACCAGATTTTCCTGGTGAAGGTGGTGGTCGGTAAAGGGCAGGCTTTCCAGGCAGGTGTTGCAAATTTCCGATTCGCCGTTCATTAAAGGCAGCGCACAACCATAACAGGCCATTGGAAACAGCAGCTGTATCAGGTCATGAATTTTCTTAATGGAGAAGGGCATGGGCTAATCTATGTTGATTAGCCATTGCCTGGTTGAAATACGGGATTTAGTTTTGCTCTTTTACGGCAAGCTGTCCGCAGGCAGCATCAATATCCTTACCTCTGCTTCTTCTGATGTTGGTATTTACACCCTGATTTTTCAGGTAGGTAGAGAAAGCATCAATTTTATCACCTTCTGCATTCAGGAAGTCAGCAAACTGAATCGGGTTGTACTCAATTAAGTTTACTTTACAAGGTACGTGTTTACAGAATTTTGCCAGTTCCATCGCATCTTCAATCTCATCATTGAAATTGTTGAATACAATGTATTCGTAAGTAACCGGGTTCTTTGTTTTAGAGAAATAGTATTTTAAAGCTTCTTCCAGCGCTTTCAAGGAGTTTTGCTCATTGATCGGCATGATTTCATTTCTTTTCTTATCATTTGCCGCATGCAGAGAAATGGCCAGGTTAAATTTAACCCCGTCATCGCCTAGTTTCTTGATCATCTTGGCAATACCGGCAGTAGAGACTGTAATGCGTTTGTACGACATGTTCAATCCGTCTGGTGCGGTAATACGATCAATAGACTTTAATACATTGGCGTAGTTTAGCAATGGCTCACCCATGCCCATATAAACGATATTCGTTAAAGGGGCATTGTAGTTTTTCTTCGCCTGCTGATCAATCAAAACCACCTGGTCATAGATCTCATCAGCATTCAGGTTACGTTTGCGGTCCATATATCCTGTAGCACAGAATTTACAGGTTAAACTGCAACCTACCTGTGAACTCACACAGGCGGTCATACGCTCTTCCATAGGAATCAGTACGCCTTCTACAATATTACCATCATAGAGTCTGAACGAACTTTTGATGGTCTGGTCATTACTAAATTGGGAGTTATTTACTTCAACTACATTGATCGCATAGTTTTCATCCAGTTTCTTTCTAAGGTCTTTAGAAAGGTTACTCATTTCCTCAAATGAGCGCGCAGATTTCTCCCATAGCCATTGGTAGACCTGTTTGGCACGGTAAGAAGGTTCCTGCATGTTAATAAAGTGTTGTTGCAGCTGAGGAAGGTCCAGTGAACGTATGTCGGTTTTTTTTGTAGTAAGCATTTGATGCAAAGTTACCTAAAAAAAGAATAAGCCAGCAAAAATTGATTTTGCTGGCTTAAAAAGTATGGATTTACTGCCGGATTATGACAGTCAAATTATGTTTAACGCTTTGGTCCTCTGCTTTTTCCAGGTGCACCCGAGTTTCCTCTTGAAGGTCTTACTGGTCTTTTGCTTGGTCCGTTGCTCTTGTTCCAATCGGTAGTTGAGGAAGCACCACGGTAAGGACTGCCTGATTTTTTATCCGCTCTTGGTTTACCCGAAGCCGATCTTGGTCCGTCAGATTCTGATCTTGGTCCGGCTGATCTTGCTCCGCCAGCTCTTGCTGAGCCTGGTCTTGGTGGGCCACCAGGTCTGCCTGAAGAAAACTTTCTCGGAGCAGGTGCTGCTTCGAATTCTTCTGTTACTGGTTTCTTTGCTTTTTTCGCTGCTGATGCTGCTTCTAAAGAGCTTGATTTCGCCACAAGGTTGAAAATCTCTGTTTGCTCTGCCGGAGTAAGTTCTCTCCATTCGCCAACAGGAATACCTTTTAGCGTTACATTCATGATTCTGGTACGTTCCAGTTTCGTCACCTCAAATCCGAAATGCTCACACATTCTTCTGATCTGACGGTTCAGGCCTTGAACAAGCACAATCTTGAAAGTAAAAGTACTTTCTTTAGTTACTTTACACTTTTTGGTCATCATGCCCAATACAGGAACACCTTTGCCCATGCCAGTGATGAATAACTCTGTAATCGGTTTGTTAACGGTTACAACGTATTCTTTTTCGTGGTTGTTTCCTGCGCGAAGGATCTTGTTTACAATATCTCCGTTATTAGTCAGGAAAATCAAGCCTTGTGAATCTTTGTCCAGACGGCCGATAGGGAAAACCCTTTCGCTGTGGTTTACATGATCCACCATATTGCTTTTTACCCCGGCTTCAGTAGTACTGGTAATGCCGACAGGTTTGTTATAAGCGATTAAGATAGAATTTTCAACTTCTTTTGGCTCAATGGTCTGGCCATTCACCGTAACGATATCCCCGAATAATACCTGGTCGCCTACTTTGGCTTTCCGGCCATTGATAAATACATTTCCTTGTTCTATGTATCTGTCTGCAGCTCTTCTGGAGCACAGACCGCTCTCACTAATGTATTTATTTAATCGGGTGGTAGAATCAGACATGGGTATGGGTATAAATTGTTTCAGTTTACAAAGAAATCAAAATATACCCACATAAACTATCAAAATATTGTAAAGCTATGATATTCTAAAATTTAGGATCGTCAGCACTAGGCCCGTAACTGCCCGGAATCGGGATGTCTAATAACCTCATAAAGACCCCTAGCTGTGCTCTGTGGTGGATAATCTGGGATAAAGTGTGTCGGATCAGACTACCCTTTGTGAACGTAGAATAAATTTGTTCTCCATTTCGTAAAATCCAGGGTTCCGACAGGATTTCTTCTTTTGCTGCGGATAAGTGCGAACGGCCATCTTCCAGAGATTCTTCAAAAAGAGTCATCAGATCAGCATTGGTTTGTAAGTCTTTTGGCTCATAAGGCATGGTCGCAAAGTCCAGCTCATCAGTAGTTACCGCATAGGTAATCCAGGTGGGTAACTCGGCAATATGGCTGGCAAGTGCTTTTACCTTCATGCTTTTTGGGTGTGGCTGCCAGTCGAATTTTTCAGCAGGTATGATGGCCAGCATTTTACGCGTAGTCTGTGCTTCCTGAGCGAGTTCCTCCAGGAACATTTTAATCATTTCCATTTCGTTATGTTTTAAATTGTAGAACAGTTGAGTTTTAGAACTTGTGTGTTGAATGGTAGAACAGTTAAGTTATAAAGCTTGTGTTTGAATTGTAGCACAAAGAAAAGAGGAGCGACTGACAACCCTATGTCAGCCGGTTTTATTTTTTAGCCTGTTTTATAGTTAATTTTGGAGGATCAGCAAGGTGCTGCCGGTAAAATAGTCAGTAAAGGAGGATATATGTTGTGGTTTTTTCTGTCGGAGAATTGAAATAGGTTTGTCGGCTGGGTAATCCGGGCGCAAAAACTGCTGCTGTAAAGTGGTTTGCCTGTTGTTTTATCAATGGCTGATGCTTTAAGGAGTTGATGCGCTGTTGTTGCTGCGCTGGATTTTTTACTTCCTGCAGGTCCCGCGTTATCATGAGTTGTGTTTTCCTTTTCGGTTTTTACCTTTTCAATCAATTCTGTATTATTAACCTCCTTAACGGGGTTTTTGGCGATGGAACCAGCATAAACACTGTCTGAAATCTCTTCGCCGTCAGGCGAAATGAAAGTAATATAGGCTTCCATCTGCTCATCGTAAAGGTTGGGATCGATATAAAGCGTGTCTTTTCCTTCATGCCTTCTTGCGCCACTAAAGATGGAATAAGAAGTTTTTGATTCGGGGAAGTGTATGAGCAACATGGCCCTGTCGTGAATATGTCCGTTTTGCAGATGGGCAGGTACTTCCCATTGAAATACGATGCCTTCAGCGGTAGCTGGCTTTGAAATGATTGGATGGTCTGCCGGACGCAGGCTGCCTTTACTCAGCATCACTTTAGGATAATCGATGCTGATGTTTGGATATTCACCCTTTAAAGCGTGTTTTTTATTATAGGAAAGCGCCTCATTATAGGTGTTTCTATCTGTCCCCAATACTTCATGCTGGAAACCTATTTTGAGGAAACCCTGCATTTTCCGCAGGAACTCATTCACAACGGTCATCTTTTGAAAATTGGCCAGCTTGGGTAAGGTTGGCGGTTTTGTGGTATGTCCGATTACCCTGATCACGTTTTTTCCATTGAGCGTATAGCCTACCAGATTGCCTACGCGGCCATTAAAAGCGCCAAATAAACCATTGTTTAAACTTCCCATAGTTTGATGATTAATGAATTAGCAATCAGTGTATTACTAATATACAGATTGCGTTCGGGATGTGTCCGGTATGGGTTCAGTCTGAGGCTACATTAGCATAATCGTTACATAGGGGGTACATAACCCTTACTCAACCTTTGGAAGGTCCTGAGGATCAAGGAAGGATCATCCAACCATCTTGTAACCATTGTATAATGGTCATCAGGATAGGGGCGCAGCTGGAACGGAGGTAGAACGGATCCCGAAGGAAGGAAGAGATTGGAAAAAATATCTTTCCTTTGTACCTATGATTTCCTATATCTCTGCATCGTATGTTTATCCGGTAAGTTCCGGGCCTTTGAAAGAAGGAGTAATTGCTTTGGATTCCAATGGTTTAATTCTGGAAATCCTGACGGCCGCCGAAGCGCAGTCGAAAGGGATCAGCGATGTTAAATTTTATGAAGGTATCCTGGTTCCCGGATTTGTGAATACCCATTGCCATCTGGAGCTCTCTCACCTGGAGGGAAAAATTGCAAAGCATACCGGACTTCCGGGATTTGTGGAGCAGGTGATCCGACAAAGACAGGCTGATGATGCAGCAGTAATTGATGCCATGGAAACCGCAGATAGAAAGATGTATGCGCAGGGGATTGTGGCGGTTGGGGATATTTCCAATAAACTGATCTCGAAAGAAGTCAAAGAAATCAGCGGAATCTATTACCATACCTTTATAGAAGCAATGGGTTTCAACCCGGAGAAAGCTTCCGATATTATCGAAGCAGCGAAAATCATGAAAAAAGCTTTTCGACCTTTAAATGCTTCGATCGTTCCACATGCGCCTTACTCGGTCTCCGATAATCTTTTTAAGGAAATCAGCAGGGAAGCGGAAGAACATCAGGACCTGGTCAGTATTCATAATCAGGAAACCCCGGAAGAGAACGAGTTCTTCGAACATAAATCCGGAAGTTTTTTGAAACTGTATGAATTCCTCGGTTTAAATATTGACTTTTTCAAAGCAACAGGAGAAACCTCGCTACGCTCTTATTTACCCAAACTCTCTCCCGCACTAAAAACATTATTAGTACACAATACATTTACCAGCAAGTCCGACCTGAACTTTGCAAAAGAAAACCACCGGGGGGTATATTGGTGTTTATGTCCGAATGCAAATTTATACATAGAGAATAAATTGCCGGAGCTTCCCTTGTTTTTAGCAGCCGGTGTAAAGCTCACACTGGGGACGGACAGTCTGGCCAGCAACGATCAGCTGAGTATTGTAGCAGAAATGAAAACATTGCAGGAACATTTCAAAATCTCTTTAGCGGACTTGCTGAACTGGGCAACAATTAACGGTGCTGAGTTTTTAGGGATTGAGGATCGTTTCGGAAGTTTTAGCCCCGGAAAAACTCCTGGTATCAATCTGCTCGAATTTGTGGATAAAGATGGGGAAATGTGGATTACAGGTAAGATTAAAAGATTAGCATAAATGAAAAACAGGATTACGACCTTATTTCAAATCAAATATCCGGTGATTCAGGCCGGAATGGTCTGGTGTAGCGGCTGGCGATTGGCTTCGGCCGTATCCAATGCCGGCGGACTGGGCATCATCGGTGGCGGATCAATGTACCCTGAAGTATTAAAAGAACATATTGTAAAATGTAAACAGGCAACGGATTTGCCTTTCGCAGTCAATGTGCCCTTACTTTATCCCAATGTGGAAGAGGTCATGAGGATCATTGTTGAAGAAGGCGTGAAGATTGTGTTTACCTCTGCCGGAAATCCGGCCATCTGGACGGGCTTCCTGAAAGAAAAAGGAATTACCGTGGTCCATGTGATTGCCAATACCAAATTCGCTTTAAAAGCAGAAGCCTGTGGGGTGGATGCCATCGTGGCGGAAGGTTTTGAGGCCGGCGGACATAACGGGAGAGAAGAGACCACTACGATGTGTTTAATTCCGATGGTCGCAAAGGCAGTGGAAATTCCGGTCATTGCTGCCGGTGGTATCAGTAGCGGAAGCGCGATGCTTGCTGCTTTTGCATTGGGTGCAGAGGCGGTTCAGATTGGATCGGCTTTTGCCGTAGCGGAAGAGTCTTCTGCGCACCCGAATTTTAAATCAGAAATCATTGCCGCTAAAGAAGGAGATACACGGTTGAGTCTGAAAAAAATAGTTCCCGTGAGGTTGCTGAAAAATAGTTTTGCCGAAGCCGTTGCGCAAGCTGAAGCTGAGGGTGCCGATGCGGATGAACTGCGACAACTTTTAGGTCGCGCAAGAGCCAAATCAGGAATGTTTGAAGGTAATATAGCAGAAGGGGAACTGGAAATCGGACAGGTGTCTGCAATGTTAGAAGAAATAAAGCCTGCTGCGGAAATACTGGATGCCATCTGGCAGGAGTTTCTATTGGAAAAGGATAGAATTTCTCAGCTAAAGTTCTGGTAAATTAGATGACAGACTTCTGTGTAGTATTATGGAAGAATTTTTAGCTTTGGAGACGATGATAAAGTAGCGTATGGAGCTGAAAAATATCCTCAGTAATTAGCTGCTTAACCAGCATTGAAAATATACAAAATAATTAAGAATGAAACACATCAATATAAGAGTTACCGGAAAGGTGCAGGGGGTGTCCTTTAGGGAAACCACAAAAGCAATCGCAGATCAAATGGGTGTCCGCGGAATAGTGAAGAATGAGAAAGACGGTACCTTATACCTGGAAGCAGAAGGCGATGATGCCTCTTTAGAAGTTTTTGAAGAATGGTGTAATGAAGGTCCGGATAGAGCAAAGATTGAAACTGTAGAAGTAACTCCCGGAGAATTGAAGGGCTACCGTAATTTCGAAATCATCAAAAAATAACGCGTGTCTGTCATTAAGAAATTCCTCGGTCAGACTGCAATCTATGGTTTAAGTACTGTATTTTCCAGACTGTTTAATTTTATCCTGACCCCGATCTATACCAGCAAGTTTGCTGCGGGGACATATGGTATTTTCACGACAATGTATGCCTATGCTTCGATGATCAATGCAATATTGGCATTTGGGATGGAGAGTACCTATTTCAGGTATCTCAATAAACATGAGGATAGAAAGCAGGAGGTGTACAACAACTCCTTCCTGGTGATCGCTTTCATTTCTACCCTGTTTTTAATTACAGGACTGGTGCTGGCAAATCCGATTGCGGCCTATTTAACAGATGACCCGAAACAACTCACAGATTATAAACATTATGTGCAGTTCTTTATAGGGATCCTGTTTATCGATGCGATTTGTGTGATTCCATTCGCCAAATTAAGGGCAGATGAACGTCCATTAAAGTATAGTCTGATTAAATTTCTGAACATTGGCTGTTTTGTAGGTTTCAACCTGCTGTTTATCTATGTGATTCCATGGATCATTAAACACGACTGGCCAATGGCCGAATGGTTGTCGTCCTGGTACCGTGGCGTTTGGGTGGGTTATGTATTTGTAGCCAATCTAATTGCCAGTGTGGTGACATTTATCTTGTTGCTGCCAGAGTTTTTAAAGCTTCAACTGAAGTTTGACAAGGAGCTTTTCGGGAAAATGTTCTCTTATTCATGGCCGGTATTGATCGCCAACCTTTCGTTTATCGTGAACGAGAATCTGGACAAGATTGTATTGAGCAGGTTATTGCCGGATGAAATCGCAGATTATGAGGTAGGGGTTTACGGAGCAGTCTGTAAGATTGCCATTTTCATCAGTATTTTCGTTACCGCCTTCCGTTTAGGTGCAGAACCTTTCTTTTTTAGTCATGCGAAGAAGGAGAATGCCAGGCAGACTTACGCCATCATTCTGCAGTATTTTGTCATCGCATTGGTGATTTTATTTGTGGGCTTAATTGCCAATATCGAACTTTTGAAACACTTTATCAGCAAACCGGAATATTGGGTGGGACTGCCGGCAGTCCCTTTTTTGCTGTTCGGCTATGTTTGTCTGGGGGTGTATTCGAACCTGTCTATCTGGTATCGTTTGTCAGATCAAACCCGTTTCGGTTTGTACATTTCCCTGATCGGTGCATTCATTACCATTGTATTTAACTTCGTACTGATTCCGAAATTCAGTTATATGGGCTCTGCATGGGTTTCTATGCTGGCGTATTTTGTGATGATGGTGATCTCTTATATATTAGGCCAGAAATATTATCCGATACCGTATGACCTGAAAAGAATTCTGATCTATTTAATCATTTCAGTGGTGCTGGTCGTTTTATCTTTCTGGGTGTTCAACAGGAATATTTATATTGGAAATGTATTGCTGCTTGCTTTTGTCGGCGGAATCGCCTATTTCGAGAAAGACCAGTTGAAACGCATCCTGTTTAAGAAGTAGCAAGGTTGAATAAGATCAGCAGGTTAAATTTAAACCGGTTAAAAGCCGGGAAGCGCTAAAAGGAAAAGTTAACAGGATTAAAAACCTAAGCGGTTAAAAAATTAGAATAAACGGAAGTACTGATCAGTAGACATTTCATTTTCAATACTGAAAATGTAGGTTGATCGCTTCCAGAACAATAAATAAAAACAATTATTACAATGAAGATCAATATCATTAACAACTCCGGACACGCCTTACCTCAATATGAAACTGCTCATGCGGCAGGAATGGACATGCGTGCGTTTGTGGAAACTGAAATCACCATTAAACCTTTGCAACGCATATTGATCCCAACAGGGTTGCACATTGAGTTGCCTGTAGGTTTTGAAGCACAGATTCGTCCTCGTAGCGGATTGGCTTATAAACATGGCATCAGTATTGTAAATTCTCCGGGAACAATCGATGCAGATTACCGCGGAGAGATCAAAGTATTGTTGGTGAACTTATCTGATACAGATTTTGTAGTGAACAATGGTGATCGCATCGCACAAATGGTGATTGCAAAACATGAAACCATTTCATGGGAAGCAGTAGAAGAATTGTCGGATACAGCACGTGGTGCTGGTGGTTACGGCCATACTGGTAAATAAATAAAATAACGATGAAGCAAAGGATTCTTTTACTGTCATTACTTTTTGCAGGCTTGTCGGCTGCGGCACAACAACCTGTAAATCCAAAATTGGATAGTACTGAAGTGAAGACCCTTTTCTTCGCCGGATTGCGGGAGAAGCTGAATGAAAATTACAGCAAGGCGGGAGAGAGTTTCCAGAAGATCCTGGCCATAGATCCGAAAAATGCTGCCGTTTATTATGAAATCGCGAGTCTCAACTACCGCCAGAATAAATTAGCGGAAGCAGAAACGGCCATTAAACGAGCTGTGACGCTGGATGCAAACAACCTTTGGTATTGGAAGATGATGGCCGAGCTGTATAAACGCAAGGGAGATATGGAAGGGCTGGTTGGTGTATTTAATGAACTGATCCGCCTGGCGCCCGACAATGATGCGTTTTATTTTGACAGGGGCAATGCCTATCTGTTAATGGGTAAAACCACGGAAGCGCTAAAAGCTTACGATGACCTGGAAAGGAAATTCGGGGTCTCCAAAGCGCTGCTTCAGGCCAGACAACGGATCGACCTGGGCAACAAAAAAGAGGCTGGTAAAGCTGCTATGGAAGACATGCTTTCCGCAGGAGCGGATGATGTACCGGGTATGCTGGACCTCAGTCAGTCTATGTTAGAAAAAGGGCAACTGGAAAATGCATTAGCATTGCTTAAGAAAGCGAAAAGCATTACTCCGGAAGATTATGAAATTGATCTGGCATTAGCCGATTATTATCAGAATATCAAGAAAAATATGGAAGCCGGACAGGCATTGAGGGAGGCTTTTGCCAACCCGGAAATGCCGACGCAAAGGAAGGGTAAAATCATCCTGATGATTGCCGGAAGTGCTAAAAACTCCCTGCGCTTAGAAGAAGCTTTAGCATTGACCAGGCTGACTTTGCAAGCCTCAGAAAAGGATCCCAATATGCTCGCTTTATATGGCGATTTACTATATCAAAAAGGAGATTTATCCGCTGCTTTACAGCAATATCAGGAGGTATTGAAAATCAGCGGTCAGCTGTATCCGGTATGGGAACGGGTATTAACCATTCAAAATAACTTAGGGAAATATAAAGCTGCCGCGAAAACCGGAGAAGAGGCCCTGGCCATTTTTCCGAATCAGGGGATTCTTTACTATTACCTGGCTTTTGCCTTGCATCGCGATCAGCAGAATGCGGCGGCGATGACCAATATTAAATCAGCAATGCAGCTGGACGGAGATAATCCGGATCTTCAGGCCCTTGTTTTTGCTTTGCAGGGAGAAATCTTTCTGGATGAACAGAAATTTAAGGAAGCAAATACGGCCTTTGATAAGGCTGTGACGCTGGCACCGAATAATTACCTGCTCTTAAACAATTATGCCTTTTATCTCGCGTTGAGTAATCAGGACCTGGAGAAAGCAGAAGCCCTGGTGGCGAAAGCAGCAGCGGCCTTGCCCGGGAATACCTCGGTTGCGGATACGTATGCACTGGTGTTGTTTAAACGTGGCAAGTACGATAAAGCGAAAACCTGGGCAGAACTGGCCATCCAGCATGATGGCGCCGGAAATGGTCTTTATCTGGAACATTATGCTGATATCCTGTTTTTAAACGGAGAACAGGAAGCCGCGTTGATCCAATGGCAGAAAGCAAAGGATGCAGGAAATGATGCTGCCAATTTAAAACGAAAGATCAATGAGAAGAAATATATTAAATAGCCTGCTTTTTGTGGCACTGGTTTCTTTAACCATGGCTTGTAAAACAAAGAAAAAGTTAGTAGTGGTTCCTCCCGTAACGGGTGTTGCTCCGGTAGATGCCAAAAAAATGGAGACGATAAAGATGTTGGAGGAAAAGGATATTTCCTATAGCACTTTGTCATTGAGGGGAAAAGCCCGTATGGACATCAACGGGAACGTCAATAATGTGAGCATGAACATCCGCATTCGTAAGGATGAAGGGATTTGGGTGTCCATTGGCGGTCCGATGGGGATTGAAGTGGGTAGGGCAATACTTACTCCGGATAGCATCAGGGTCCTGAATAAATGGCAGGGGGTGTATCTGGGCAAGCCTTTCAGCTATGTGCATCGTTTTACAAACCCGCAGGTCACCTATAAATTATTGCAGGCCATTTTGTCTGGAAATACCATTCCGGAGTTCATGAATACGGACGCGGATGTATTGGTTAAAAACGGCGTTTGGGAAATCAGTGGCGAGCAGGCAGATCTTGCTTACCTCGCCTTATTCAATACCTTGTTTAAGGTGTCGGAGTACCAGTTAAACGATCTGAAATCTGCGAAAGCACTGAAGGTAGTTTACGGTGATTACCAAAATATGAATGGGACCTTGTTTCCTACCACAATCCAGATCAACTCTATGGCAGGAACGCAAAAAATAGCGCTGAATATTGATTTTTCAAAGGTAGAAAGTAATCTTCCGGTAGACTTCCCCTTTAATGTTCCGGGGAAGTATGAAGTAATAAACTGATTTTTTTTATACTTTTGACGCAATGAAGCTAAATAAAATATTATTCCTCTTCTTATTTTTATTATCAGCCAACTTCGCCGTTGCGCAGAGCAGTTCAGAGCTTAAAAGAAAAAAAGACGCCATACAACGGGAGATAGAACTGCTTCAGAGAAATCTGACGAAGACGGCTAAAAACAAGAAACTTACGCAGAGCCAGATCAATGCCTTAAACACGAAAATCAGTTTAATGCAGGACAAGATTTCGGTGATCAATTCTGAGATTAAGAACCTGGACAACCAGATTCATGAAAATACCAACACAGTAGTCAATTTAAAAGGACAATTGTCGCAGCTTAAAAAAGAGTATGCGGGGATGATTCGTTTTGCACAACGCAACCAGAATGCGTACGACAAGATGATGTTTGTCTTTGCGGCCAGCGATTTCAACCAGGCTTATAAAAGGATAAAATACCTGCAACAGTTCGGTCAGTACCGGAAAAAGCAGGCAGGATATATCCAGGGGACGCAAAAGGACCTGAACTATAAGATTGTGGTGCTGGATAAAAACCTGAAACAAAAAAGCAGTTTGCTGCATGAGCAGGAAAGTGAAAAAGATAAACTGGGTAAAAACAAGAATGAGCAGGCTCAGGTATTGAGCAAATTCAACACCCAGGAAAAGAAATACAAACAGGATATTGTAGCCCGTAAAAAACAACAGGCACAGATTGACAGAAGCATCCGTTCGGCGATTGCCCGCGAGATTGCGATTGCGAAAAAGAAAGCGGAAGCTGAGGCGAGAGCTGCAGCAGAACGTGCCCGACTTGCGGCTGTACGTGCCAAAGCCGAAGCCGATCGCCTTAGAGCGGCTGCGGTTGCTAAAGCAAAAGCCGAAAACAAACCGGTTCCCGCTGCCCCGGCCGCTGCTCCTGTAGCGAAGGAAAAAGCAGCCACCGCAAACAGCAGTAACAATTACCTGACTGCAACTCCGGAAGCGGCAAAACTATCCGCTGCTTTTGAAAGCAACAGAGGTTCTCTACCATGGCCGGTTGCTGCCGGAACAACCACGGAGACTTTCGGTAAACACAAAGAAGGACAAGCCAGCTATGACAATGCCGGTATTACCATACAAACCAACGAAGGCGCTGCGGTAAGGGCCGTATTTAACGGAAAAGTTACTAAAGTAGGAAACGCACTCGGCAGGTATTATGTGCTGATCAAACACGGACAGTTTTTTACCGTGTATCAGAACCTTAAATCTGTTAGCGTAGGGCAGGGAGACGATGTAAGCACCAAGCAAACCATCGGAACTGTCGCTTCCTCAGGCGATATGCCGGAACTTCAATTCCAGATCTACAGAGGTACCGTTGCACAAAATCCTGCGGGTTGGCTGTCTGCAAAATAGAGGATTGCGCGAGAAATGTTTATATTTGTATATTGACTTAAAAAATAGAGCTTAAAATGTATTCAGGAACAGTATTGGAATTCTTAAATATGGGCGGTGGTGAGATTATGCTGATCCTGGCCGTTGTTCTTTTGTTATTTGGAGGTAAAAAACTTCCGGAACTGGCAAGAGGATTAGGAAAAGGAATCCGCGATTTTAAAGATGCCTCAGATGGCGTGAAAAGAGAAATCCATCGCAATATTAATTCCGTAGGTATCGTAGATGATCTTAACGATGTAATCAACGACAATAGCCGTCATCATCCGAAAGAAACTAGTCTGGAGGAACAAATGTACCCTGGTAGCACAAATACGACTACCACTGCTGCGGAAACTACTGCGGAAGGAATTGACTTAGAAAAAAAGGATGTAGTTGCTGCAACAAGTAATGAAAATCCAAAAATTGAAACAGATAAAACACAACTTTAACTAAAATATCATGTTAAACACATTCTTAATAGCTGGCTTAGGTGGCGCGGAAATCGCCATTATCTTGGTAATTGTTTTATTGCTTTTTGGTGGTAAAAAAATTCCGGAACTTATGCGTGGCTTAGGTAAAGGCATTAAAGAATTTAAAGACGGAAAAGACGGGATGGATGATGCTGCTGACAAAGTAGAACAAAACCGCACTAACAAACCACTATAGGTTTTAATCCGATTTTTAAATTTAACCTATTCTTGAAATTTGAAGAAGTATAACTCCTTATCAGAGATACAAACTCTTATTGCTCAAAAAAAACTTAGTTTAACTGAGCTGTTGGATCACTATTTTAAGCAAATAGAAACTCATGAACACCTCAATGCTTTTAATGAGGTGTTTTTTTATTCTGCGGCCGCTCAGGCTAAAGTAGTACAAGAGAAAATAGACAATGGAACTGCCGGCAAGCTGGCAGGAATGGTGATTGGTATTAAAGACAATATTTGTTATAAAGACCACATCGTTACCGCATCTTCCAAAATGCTGGAAGGTTTTGTCTCCCCTTATTCTGCTACCGTAGTAGAGCGTCTGTTGGCCGAAGATGCCATCATCATCGGAAGACTCAATTGTGATGAGTTTGCTATGGGTGGTTCCAATGAAACTTCTTATTATGGCGTAGTAAAAAACGCTGCAGATAAAGCACGTGTTGCCGGAGGCTCTTCAGGAGGTTCGGCAGTAGCGGTACAGGCAGACCTATGCTTATCAGCATTGGGAACCGATACCGGTGGTTCTGTCAGACAGCCCGCTGCTTTTTGCGGTTGTATTGGTATGAAGCCTACTTATGGCCGCATTTCCAGATATGGCGTAATCGCTTATGCCTCTTCTTTTGATCAGGTAGGTACCATCACTTCTTCTGTCTCTGATGCTGCGCTATTGCTGGAAATTCTGGCGGGTGCAGACGATTATGATAGCACCGTTTCTAAACGGGAAGTGCCGGATTATACCACTGGTTTATCAGCAGGAGGTCCGAAAAAGATTGCCGTACTAAAAGAAACACTGGAAAGTGAAGCTTTAGATCCGGAAATTAAAGCATCTATTCTCAGCGCAATCGAGCGTTTTAAAAGTCAGGGGCATACGGTAGAGTATGTATCATTTGATTTGCTGGATTACCTGGTTCCTGCTTATTATGTCTTAACAACTGCCGAAGCTTCGGCTAATTTATCCCGTTATGATGGGGTTCATTATGGCCACCGCAATATGGACGCCGTTACTTTGAACGACTTATACAAGACTTCCAGAGCGGAAGGTTTTGGAGCCGAAGTGAAAAAACGCATCCTGATTGGTACGTTTGTTTTGAGTGCCGGATACTACGATGCGTACTATCAGAAAGCACAACAGGTGAGAAGACTGATCCGCGAAAAGATGGAAGAAATGTTGGTGGATTTTGATGTGATCTTAAGTCCGGTTGCACCAACTCCTGCTTTCAAAATCGGCGAAAATATGGACGATCCACTGGTCATGTACATGGCAGATATTTTTACTGTACTGGCATCGCTGACAGGAATTCCGGCAATCGCAATTCCTTTGGGCAATAATAAAGAAGGATTACCGTTAAGTTTACAGCTTATGGCAAAGCACTTTAAGGAACAGGAACTGTTATCTCTGTCCCATACATTTTTAACCTAGACCCATGTCACCAAACATTGCCTATGAAAATAAATGTACTATTTGCATCCTGTATTTTAGCATTAACCAGCTTTTCAGCAGCAGCTCAGCAACAACGGCAACAACTACAAGCTTTACAAAATGTTGATACGATTGCCGTACCGATTTTAGCAGAAACACCCACCTTTTACAACCATAATTACGTGTTTAAGGCCAGACTGGATTCTATTCAGAAAATGGTTCCACTCAGCTATAATGAACATGTACAGAAGTACATCGACATTTATAGCGGCCGCAAAGACATGATGGGAAAAATGCTCGGCTTGTCCGAATATTATTTCCCCGTTTTTGAAAAAGCACTGAAATACTATAATATTCCCGAAGAAATTAAATACCTGCCCGTTATCGAATCTGCGATGAATGCCCATGCGGTTTCCAGGGTAGGGGCCACAGGTTTATGGCAGTTCATGTTTGCTACGGCAAAAGATTATGGACTGAACATGGACAATTTTGTGGACGAGCGAAAAGATCCGGTTCAGGCCAGTTACGCTGCAGCAGCTTATTTTAAAGATGCTTATCAGGAACTTGGCGACTGGCTCCTGGCCATTGCCGCCTATAACTGCGGAATGGGCAATGTGAAAAGAGCCATCATTAAAGCTGATTCCCACGATTTCTGGGAAATCAGACCTTACCTCCCTTTGGAAACACGTAATTATGTGCCTGCATTTATTGCAGCCCTCTACGTGATGAAGTGCTCAGGACAACACCAGATTACAGCACAACAATCCCCCTTCGTTAAAAATACCGATACGATTCATGTGAACCGCTTCGTGTCACTGGCACAATTGTCGGCTGCTTTAAACATCGAAGAAAATGCCCTGTGCAGCCTCAATCCGGCTTATAAAAAGAAGATTGTGAATGGCACAGAAGATGAGCCTAAACGCATTGTGATTCCTAAAGTGAACATGGCGCAGTTTGCAGAGATCTATGAAGTGCTGAACAATACCGAATTGGAAGTAAACCAGAATGTGTATCTGGCTTCTAATGACGACCGCAGGCGGATGAAGAAGAAAATTGTGGCAAAACCAGCAGCTGCCATCAGCTACCATAAGGTTGCGCCCGGACAAACACTCAGCGCTATTGCCAATAAATACAACGTAGAAGTACAGGACATAAAAGTGTGGAATAGTCTTAAAAGCTCTTCTATTGTACCTGGCCAAAAATTGAAAATCCATAATCCCGAATCCGAAAAACGTAAACTATCCGCCCATAAAGGCTAATCTCTGCTTCCTGATACTGATTCCTTTTTTATTTCAGGGCTAATTAAAAGATTGTAACTTTGGCCCTTTATAAATGACTGATTTATGAGTAAAATTAACAGGAAGCAAGATGCTTTGGATTACCACTCGCAAGGGCGACCGGGAAAAATACAAGTTATACCCACGAAACCAACGAACTCTCAAAGAGATCTGGCGCTGGCGTATTCTCCAGGGGTAGCTGAGCCTTGTTTAAAAATAGCAGAAAACATTGAAGATGTATATAAATATACCGCCAAAGGTAACCTTGTCGCTGTAATCAGTAATGGTACAGCTGTTTTAGGTCTTGGTGATATTGGTCCGGAAGCGGGTAAACCGGTGATGGAAGGTAAAGGTCTTCTTTTTAAGATCTTTGCTGATATCGATGTTTTTGATCTGGAACTGGATACTAAAAACGTTGACGACTTTGTGAAAATCGTAAAAGCCCTTGAGCCAACTTTCGGCGGGGTGAATTTAGAAGATATTAAAGCACCGGAGTGCTTTGAAATTGAGCGTCGTTTGAAAGAGGAAATGAACATCCCTGTCATGCACGACGATCAGCATGGTACCGCCATTATCTCTGCAGCAGCATTAATCAATGCCTGTGAATTGCAGAAAAAGAAAATGGATAAGGTAAAGATTGTGGTTAATGGTGCCGGTGCCGCCGCGATTTCCTGTACCCGTCTTTATGTTACTTTAGGTGCTAAAAAAGAAAACATCGTGATGTGCGACCGTACCGGCGTCATCAGAGCAGACAGAGCAGTTCTTGACAGCATTAAAGCTGAATTTGCAACCACCAGAGATTTGAATACGCTGGAAGAAGCAATGAAAGATTGTGATGTGTTTATCGGTCTTTCTTCTGCGGATTGCGTAACAGTGGATATGTTGAAATCTATGGCTAAGAATCCTATTGTTTTTGCAATGGCGAATCCTAACCCGGAGATTGCTTATGAACTGGCGATCAGCTCCCGTAAAGATTTAATTATGGCTACAGGACGTTCTGATTATCCTAATCAGGTGAATAACGTACTGGGCTTCCCATACATTTTTAGAGGTGCATTAGATGTCAGGGCAACCAGCATCAATGAGGAAATGAAAATTGCCGCTGTGAAAGCTATTGCTGAGCTGGCTAAAAAATCTGTTCCTGAGGCTGTAAACATGGCCTACAACGAGAAAAACATCAAATTTGGTAAGGATTATATCATTCCTAAGCCGGTAGATTTGCGATTGATGACCAATGTTTCTTCGGCAGTAGCCAAAGCAGCAATCGAGTCTGGTGTTGCCCGTAAAATCATCACCGACTGGGATGCTTATACTGAAGAATTGAAAACCAGATTGGGTATGGATGATGCGATTATGCGTGCCATCACCAACAAAGCTAAATCTGATCCGAAACGCGTGGTATTCACCGAGGCGGATAACTATAAAATCCTGAAAGCGGCTCAGATCGTGAAGGATGAAAATATTGCGATTCCGGTTTTATTAGGAAACAGAGCGATTATCGAGCAGATCATTGAAGAAAATGCACTGGAATTAGAAGGTGTAGAGATCATTGATCCAATGTTGGAGCCGGAACGCATGAAGAAATATGCAGAATCTTTGTATCAAAAGAGACAAAGAAGAGGGGTAACCTTGTTCGAAGCCAATAAATTCTTACGCGATAGAAATTACTTCGGTGCTTCTATGGTAGAATTCGGTGAAGCAGATGCCATGATCTCTGGTCTGACTAAAAACTATGTGTCTACCATTAAGCCTGCATTACACGTTATCGGTACGGAGCCAGGTGTAAACCGCGTGGCCGGAATGTACATGATGATGACTAAAAAAGGTCCGGTATTCTTTGGCGATACTACCGTAAATGTTGACCCTACAGTAGAAGAACTGGTAGATATTACGCTATTATTAGACTCTGCTGTACGTAAATTCAACATTCAGCCGCGTATTGCCCTGCTTTCGTACTCTAATTTTGGGTCAAACGAAGGTGTTGTTCCTGAAAAAGTGAGAAAAGCGGTGAAAATTCTTCACGAAAAACACCCTGAAATTATCGTAGACGGCGAAATGCAAGGAAATTTTGCAATTAACAACGCTTTATTGAAAGATAACTTTCCTTTTAGTAGCTTAGTAGATGCACCTGCTAACACCCTGGTATTCCCTAATCTGGAGTCTGGAAACATTGCTTACAAACTGTTGCAGGAACTTGGTGGTGCAGAGGCGGTTGGTCCGATTTTATTAGGATTGAACAAACCTGTTCACATTGTACAGTTAGGTAGTTCAGTTCGTGAGATTGTAAACATGGTAACTTTAGCTGTGTTAGATGTACAGTCAAAAGAACAGGAAGCCCTGGCTAAAAAAGGTGGTCTATTAAAAAGAATAATTAAGAAATAAGATATGTTCGAATATATTGATGGTAAACTGACCTTTAAGTGCCCCGCTTATATTGTTGTGGAGGCCGGAGGGATTGGTTACCATATCAATATTTCGCTAAATACTTATAGCAGTCTGGCAGATGTGGAAAGATGTAAGGTTTACCTCTGGACACATATTAAAGAAGATGCACATACCTTATATGGATTTGCAGAGGAGGGAGAGCGCAGGCTCTTCCTTCATCTGATTTCCGTTTCCGGAATCGGCCCGAATACGGGTAGAATGATGCTCTCTTCGATCACTCCTGTGGAAATCCAAACAGCTATTGTAAATGGTGATTTACCTTTAATTCAACGGATTAAAGGAATTGGTGCAAAAACCGCGCAGCGCCTGGTATTGGAGCTGCAAGACAAGTTGAAAAAAGAAGGTACAGGATCATTGATCGCTGCACCATTAAATAATACTGCGAGAGAAGAAGCCCTATCTGCCTTGATGATGCTCGGGTTTGCAAAACAACCGGCTGAGAAATCAATTGACAGTGCAGTAAAAAATGGAGGTACAGATTTAACAGTAGAACAAATGATAAAAATCGCTTTGAAGAACTTATAGAATTACCTTGAAAACCTTATTAACGCTCCTCTTTACCTTTCTGCTCTGCCTTGGCGGACAAGCTGCTTTTTCACAAACAGTGAGGCCTCAGGTAAGAAATTCAGATACCACAAGAAATTCCTTCAGTTTGAAGGAAAAACAACGCTTAGGCCTTAGAAACCTCAACAATTCCTTCAAACCACTTCCCGACAATGTAAAACGGGAGGTCGAGTATGATGCGAAGCATAAACGATACATCATCCGCCAGCTCATTGGCAACCAGTTGTTCGCCGCCCCACAATACCTGACGATTGAAGAGTATCAACGTCTGGTAAATTCGGAGATGAAACGCGACAATTGGCGCATGTATTCCAACGAAGAAATTAATGAAGTCAGAAAAAACGGAGTTCTTCCTAGTTTAAAGATCAATAGCAAAGCTTTTGAACGGATTTTTGGCGGTACTACCATAGATATACAGCCTCGTGGTGAGGCGGAACTTACTTTCCTCGGAAGGGTCAATAAGAATGAAAATCCGCTGTTTAACGAGCGTCAGCGCGTACAGGGGAATTTTGATTTTAACCAGCGCATTCAGATGGATTTGATCGGTAGTATTGGTACCCGGATGAAGGTGAACATGAACTACAATACCGAAGCACAGTTTGATTTTGAGAATCAGGTGAAACTGGATTATGTGGGTGGTAAGGATGATATCATCCAGAAGATTGAAGCCGGTAACGTGAGTTTGCCACTGAGCACTTCCTTGATTAACGGTACACAGGCCCTTTTCGGGGTGAAGACACAATTACAATTCGGGAAGCTGAATGTGAGTACGGTGTTCTCTCAACAGAAATCGCAATCGCGGGAAATCCGCATCAATAATGGCGCACAACAGAACGAATTCAGATTGAGTGCCGATAATTATGAGGCCAATAAACACTATTTCTTAGCGCAGTATTTTAGACAGAACTATAATAAAACATTGTCGACGCCCCCTACAATTACTTCAGGAGTGTTGATTACCAGGGTGGAAGTCTGGATTACCAATAAAACCGGAAATACGCAGGGTTCCAGAGACGTGATGGCCTTAATGGATCTGGCAGAAAATGCGCCTTATAATCCGACCATTACCGGTGGGCTTTCCGGCCTTCCTTCTGGTTTTGACAATCCTCAGTTCCCAGGACAATCCAATAATTTATTGTCGCAATTGCCGGCTGATGCCAGATTTACCAATTCCAATGCGATTATTCCGTTTTTTGCACCCAGTGGTGGCACAGACAACTATGCCAAGCTAACCTATGCTAGAAAACTGGCCGACAGAGAGTTTACTTTCCACCCGCAACTGGGTTATATTTCCCTGAACAATGCCCTGAATACCGATGAGGTTCTGGCAGTTTCTTACCGGTATACTTACCGTGGGGTGGAATATCAGGTAGGGGAGTTCTCCACAGATATTTCTTTTGATGCGGCGGCGCCAAAGGTGTTGTTCGCGAAGATGCTGAAAAATGAAACCCTGAAAACCAGGTTGCCTATCTGGGACCTGATGATGAAAAACATCTATTCTATCGGGGGGTATCAGATCAGTCCGATGAACTTTAAGCTGGACATTTTCCGCATTGACGATAAAACAGGGGTGGAGAAACCTTATATCGAGGTGGGGGAGAAGCTGGATGCAGACCGGAGGCCTTTGAAGAACAAACAATGGATTCAGGTGACGGGCTTAGACCGTTTAAATCAACAGAAAGAACGTAGTCCGGATGGGGTGTTTGACTTTGAAGCGGAAAACAGACCTTTTGGTACCAATGATAATATCGCGTTTAATACGCCGATAAACAGCAACAACAACCCGGGAAATACCAATGCCTCGAATACCAATCTGACCAATTTCTCTACCAATACCAGTAGTGGTTATATTACCATCGATCCTTTGAACGGTCGGGTAATCTTCCCTTTAATCGAACCTTTTGGTAAGGATTTAGCAGACCAGTTTGACGCTTCTGAAGGTCAATTCATAGATCAGTATACTTATCCGGCTTTATACGATTCCACAAAAGTAGTGGCGCAACAGTTGTTCAGCAACCAGAACCGCTATTTCATTAAGGGAGCGTACCAGAGTCAGGTAGCTTCGGAATTCAGCTTAAATTCCATCAATGTTCCGGAAGGTTCTGTAAAGGTGTTTGCCGGTACGATTCCTTTGCAGGAAGGGGTGGATTATACCGTGGATTATCAAGGTGGAAGGGTGAGAATCCTGAATACTGCGATCCTGATTTCCGGTCAGCCGATCAGAATATCGACAGAAAATAATGAGCTTTTTGGTTTGCAGCAACGTTCGTTGTTCGGAACCAGATTTGATTATAAGGTTAACAATAAACTGAATTTAGGGGCTACCCTGATGAACCTGACGGAAAAGCCGCTGACGCCAAAGGTGAATGTGGGTGAAGAGCCGATTTCCAACACAATGTGGGGACTGGATTTAAATTACAGCACACCTTCCAGATTCTTAACGAAACTGATCGATAAGCTGCCCTTTATTTCTACAAAAGTTCCTTCCAGCCTGACTTTCTCCGGAGAGTTTGCGCAGTTGGTTCCGGGGCATCCGAAAGCGCTGAATGTTGGCGGCCAGAAAGGTGGCGTGAGTTACCTGGATGATTTTGAAGCTTCGCGTTCCGTAATTGATTTGAAAAGTGCCATGGCCTGGCAGTTGTCTGGTACGCCACAGCTGTTTTCTGAATCCAACAGGATGGACGACCTGAGCTATGGTTTCAACAGGGCTTTAATCGCTTTCTACAACATCGATCCGGTTTTTTACAATAGAAATGATGCGACACTTCCTTCCGGTTTAAGAAATAACAAACAGGAACTTTCTAACCATTTTGTTCGTCAGATTATCGAGCAGGAGGTATTTCCTTTTAAAGAAACAGGTTCAGGACAACCTTTCGCATTGCCGACTTTAGATGTTGCTTTTTATCCGACCGTTCGTGGTCCTTACAATTATACGCCTACAGGATTTACACCTAATGGCTTGCTGAATAATCCACGTAGTCGTTGGGGCGGTTTGTTCAGAAGAATCGAAACCAATGATTTTGAAGCCCTGAATATTGAGTTCATCGAGCTTTGGGTAATGGACCCGAATATTTATAAACCGACTGGTTTAGGAGGTGATTTGTATTTCAACATCGGTAACCTTTCTGAAGACATTTTGAAAGACGGAAGAAAGTCGCTGGAGAATGGTCTTCCTGCCGATGGCGATCCTTCGAAGTTTGATGAAACAAACTGGGGTAGGGTGCCGAAATTACAACCGGTTGTTCAGGCTTTCGACAATGATCCGAATGCCAGAAAAGCGCAGGATGTGGGATTAGACGGTATGGCCAATAAAGATGAGCAGGCGAAATTCTCGGCTTTAGTGAACCAGATCAAAGGTCAGCTGAATCCAGACGCGGCCAATTCTATTGAAACTGACCCTTCTTCTGATGATTATGTGTATTTCAGAGGTCCGGAGTTAGACCGTGAAAACGCAGGGATTTTAAAACGTTACCAGCACTTTAACGGTACTGAAGGAAACTCTAAAACCGCAGCGCAATCGCGTGCTGAACTTGGCGTGGAGAACTCGGCCTCGACTTCTTTACCTGACGGGGAAGACATCAACAGAGATAACAATATGACACAATCTGATGAGTACTTCCAGTACAAAGTTTCTATGCGTCCGGCCGATCTGATGGTGGGGCAAAACTTTGTAACGGATAAGGTAACTTCTCAGGTGAAACTGGCTAACGGTAGTACGCAGCCGGTTACCTGGTATCAGATTCGTATTCCTTTGGCACAATACCAGGACCGTGTGGGTGGGATTCAGGATTTCAAATCCATCCGTTTCATCCGTATGTTCATGACCAACTTTGCCGATACCACAGTATTGAGGTTTGGAAAAATCCAGTTGGTTAGAGGCGAATGGAGACAATATAATGCAAACAATGATCCTTCACAAACGATTGTAGACCCGGCTTTAGCGACGATCGCTCCGGATGGTTCTACGATTGAGGTGGCTACGGTGAATATTGAAGAAAATGGTAAGCGTACGCCGATTCCTTATGTGATTCCTCCGGGCATTGAAAGAGAACGTGATTTTAGCAATTACCGTGGTGATACGCGTCAGAATGAGCAGTCGCTCTCGGTAACGATCAAAAACCTGAGAGATGGCTATGGCAGGGCGGCTTTTAAAACCGGTTTCAACGATTTTAGATCTTATAAACGCCTGGAAATGTATATCCATGCAGAGGCTTTAGGTTCAAGTACATTGAAAGACAATGACCTGAGTGCTTTCCTGAGAATTGGTACCGACAATCAGGACAATTATTACGAGTATACACAGCCTTTAAAGGTGACGCTTCCAGGAACGAGTGACCCTTACGCCATCTGGCCGGAACAGAACAAAATGGACATTACCCTGGAGTTTTTCCAGAAAGCGAAACTCGCCAGAAATAATGCGAAAACAAGTACTGGTGCGCCATGGCCGATCAATATACCTTATAACTATACCGTAGATGGCAAAACAATTACCATCAAAGGGCAACCGGATATGAGTAAGGTCAGGGTGTATATGCTGGGGATTAAAAACCCTTACAGAGGAAATGGTGATGATTTGATGGATAAGAATGGAATTTTCTGGTTCAATGAACTTCGTTTAACAGAGTTTGATGAGCGTGGTGGATGGGCTGCTACCGCCAGAATGAATGCAAAACTGGCCGATTTTGCCGATGTAAATGTGTCGGGTAGTAAATCGACGATTGGTTTCGGTTCTCTGGAAGCGAGAGTGAGCGAAAGAAACAGAGCGGATAACGTGTTTTTTGACATCTCTTCGAGTCTGGAGCTGGGCAAGTTTTTCCCTAAGAAAACAGGGATTAAAGTGCCGGTATTTGTGAGTTATTCGAGCCAGGTGGCTACGCCTCAGTACAACCCGAGCATGCCGGATATTGAGTTGAAAAATGCACTGGATGCCGCTTCGAAAACACAACGCGATTCTATCCTGAACTTTGCACAGGATTATACGACAAGGAGCAGTATCAATTTCACGAATGTGAGAAAAGAAAGAACAGATCTGGAAGCTAAACCTAAGGTTTGGGACATTGAAAACTTTAATGTCAGCTATGCATATACCAAGTATTCGCACCGCGATTTTATCATAGAAAGTAATTTCCAGAAGACTTACAGGGCTTCCCTGGGTTATAATTATGCCGGACTGCCGAAGAATTATGAGCCTTTTAAAAAGATCATCAAAGCGAATACCCTGGCTTTACTGAAGGATTTCAATTTTAGCCTGATGCCTTCTTCGATTAATTTCAGAATCGATGTGGACCGTTTCTATGCTGAAAACAGTTTGAGAAACAATGACCCGAACAATTACATTCCGATCAATACGACCTTTAATAAAAACTTCCTGGTTTCGAGGGTTTATGGTATTTCCTGGAACCTGAGTAAGTCGCTGACCATGGACATTGATGCGACCAATTATTCGATCATTGATGAGCCTTATGGTAGGATTGAAGGTTTAAAAAGAGATACTTTATGGCAGAATATGATGCGGTTAGGGCGTACAACAGATTATAGTCACAACCTGAATTTTACGTATAACCTGCCGGTCAATAAGATTCCGGGATTGGATTGGGTGAGTGTGGCAACCCGTTACGGTACCAACTTTAACTGGCAAACAGAGCCGCTTTCTACCTTGAGAGATCCAAATATCAACCTTGGAAATACGGTGCAAAACTCAAGAACGGTTCAGATCAATCCTAATTTAAACCTGGCTTCACTTTACAATAAGTTCGGTTTTGTCCGCAAAGGAAGCGGCGCCGGGAAACAAAATGTCTGGATAGGCTTGTTAACAAGTGTGAAGAATGTGGTAGGTGCTTATACGCAGACCAAGGGTATATTCCTGCCGGGTTATCTGCCAAAAACAAATTACTTCGGTATCGACCAGGCGACTGGTGCTCCGGGATTAGGTTTCGTATTGGGTAGTCAGCGTGACATTAGAGATGAAGCTTTATTGAGAGGCTGGATCACCAGAGATACCTTGCAGGCGCAATTGTACATTAACACGATGCGTGAAGATTTAAGTTTAACGAGTTTGGTGGAGCCGATCAAAGATTTGTCGATTACACTAACTGCCAACAGAAATAAAACGATGAATTATTCTACCAATTTCAGGTATGATGAGGAGTTTGGTGGCTTTGAGAATTTCAGCCCTTTCACAACGGGTGATTACAGTATTTCTTATATCAGTTTAGGGACTGCTTTCGCGGAGAAATTGGGTAGCACGGTGTCTAAGTTGTTCAATGAATTTATGTCTAACAGGGTAGTGATCTCGCAACGCTTAGGCGCGATGAATCCAAACTCCGGTGGGGTAAGAAGTGGTTTATATGCCGATGGTTATGGCGGAGAGTCGCAGGATGTGTTGACCGCTGCTTTCCTTGCCGCTTATTCGGGTAAGGACGCCAGGTCGTCGAGCCTGAGTTCTATGCCTAAAATTCCATTGCCTAACTGGCGCTTAAACTACCGCGGTCTGATCGGAATTCAATTCCTGGCAGATCGTTTCAGCTCTATTGATCTGAGACATTCTTATCGCTCTGTGTACAGCATCAGCAGCTTTAATTCACTGTTGAAGTACCAGGAGAATGATGGTGCGGTAGTGAGCAGGGATTTGAATGACAACTTCCTGCCGGCCTTCCAATATGCACAGGTGACAATTGCAGAACAGTTCTCGCCGCTGATCGGTATTGATACCCGTTTGAAAAACAACCTGACGGCTAATTTTGAGATTGGCAGGTCGCGTTTACTAGGCTTAAGCATGGCGAATAGCCAGCTGGCACAGCTAACGGAGAACAATATGGTGTTCGGTCTGGGCTATCGTACTACGAAGTTCAGGTTCCCCTTCGGCTTGTTTAAAAGTTTAAAAATGGACAACAATATGGACTTTAAACTGGATGTTGCCGTTAGAGATAATAAGACGGTGATTTATCGTGCAGACATTCTGGAAGCAGAAGTTTCTTCCGGTGCAAAGAACATTACGTTAAGACCGAGTGTGGATTATATCCTGAATCAACGTTTTAATGTGCGCTTGTTCTACGACTCGAATGTGACTAAACCTTATACCTCGCAAACCTTTAATACGTCATTTAGTAATTTCGGATTTAGTTTGAGAGTTACCCTGAATTAGGCATTGTGATAAATGCTTATATTAATTACCTTTGAACCGGCAGAAGTTAATCGGAAGCCTGGTTTAAGCAACGACAATAAAAAATTATACACATGAATTTTCCATCAGAATTAAAGTACACTAAAGACCACGAATGGGTTAAAATTGAAGGTAACGAAGCCTATATTGGTATTACTGATTTTGCACAACGTGAGTTAGGTGATATTGTATACATCGATATTAATACAGTGGGTGATGAAGTAAGCAAAGACGATGTTTTCGGTACAGTGGAAGCTGTTAAGACTGTTTCTGATTTGTTTATGCCGGTTACTGCTACGGTAACTGAAACTAATCCTGAATTGAATGACAACCCTGAATTAGTAAATTCTGACCCTTATGGAAAAGGATGGATGGTTAAAGTAACGCTTTCTGATGCTGCTGAAGTTGCAGATTTATTAGATGCTGATGCTTATAAAGCTCTTGTAGGAGCTTAATCAATGAATTCTAAAGCATTAAAATATCAGATCTGGTCCATCCTGTGGGCTCTGGTCATTTTAGTCCTTTGTAATATGAAAATGCCTGCCTCTACTTCGGGGTCAGGCATTTTTTTTGAAGGATTTGATAAGCTGGTACACCTTGGTTTTTTCTTTGTATTGACCATTTTACTGTTTTACGGCAGGATCAATTATTCACATAGCTACAGCTTTGGCTCGTTAACGATCTTTAAGGTGATTCTGATTACTGCGTTTCTAGGTGCAGGAATTGAGTTCCTGCAATGGAAGGTGTTTACTTACAGATCGGCAGAGTGGTGGGATTTTGGTTGCGATATGATCGGTGTGTTTATGGGGGTGTTCAGTTTTGTATTGTTACATAAATCGGATTATCATAAGTCTCTGCAAAGGGATGCTAAATCTCTTGTTCAGGACCATAAACCTCTTCCTCATGAAAAAATTACAGGTTAAACTATTGCTGTTATTTGTCGCCGTTGCGGTAAGTGGATGCAGTATTTTCAGGCCGGGATGTCAATGTCCGCATGTGAGTTATAACAGCACTCCAAAAGCGATAAAACTGGCCAGTATCTAAATAGTTACCCTACTGTGACCTTAGGATTATGTAATAGCGCTTATTAGCCTGTTAAACTGGATTCTAAGGGGGCAGGTTCGTGTTCCGGTATTTGGAATTATTATAAATTAAGGCTAAATTGCGCCTGGTTCAGGAAAGGAAATCATATCCGCTCCGAACTTAAATAACCTATAGAAAGATGAAGCTATCACAATTGAATCCAGGGGAAAGAGGTACTATAGTTGAGTTTACGGATCTTGAAATGTCTGTAAAACTAATGGAAATGGGCTGTCTGCCCGGTGAGATTGTTGAGGTAGAAAGATTTGCTCCACTTGGTGATCCAATCGCGATCCGTGTGGCCGGCTATCAACTTTGTTTGCGTAAGAACGAAGCATCTGTCATCATAATTCAGTAATCATATTGGCTAAGGATTTGAAAATAGCGCTGGTTGGGAATCCCAATACAGGCAAGTCTACTCTTTTTAACCTGCTGACAGGTTTAAATCAAAGAATCGGTAATTTTCCGGGTATCACCGTCGACAAGAAAGTTGGTTATTGTAAGCTTGCCGATGGCAAGGTTGCAGAAATTATTGACCTTCCGGGAACGTATAGTCTATATCCGAAAAGTAAGGATGAAAGTATCGTGTTCCAGGTACTGGCCGATAAAACGAATTCAAGTTATCCGGATGTGATCGTTTTGGTGGCTGATGCGACCAATCTGAGAAGGAATTTATTGCTTTATTCGCAGGTTGCGGATCTGGAAGTGCCGATGGTATTGGCGCTAAACATGACCGATATGGCGCAGAAGGAAGGGATTGACGTCAATGTGAATATGCTGGCCGAAAGGTTGGGTATTCAGGTGGTGGCGATTTCGGCAAGAAGCAAAACCGGATTAAAGGAATTAAAACAAGCGGTAGAAAATACCACCAAAATCGCCACTCAGGCGAAAGGTGCAGATATATTGGCGCTGGCTCCCGAAGCAATTCAGGAGGTGAAAGCGCGTTTAAAAACAGATAACGATTATTATGCTTTGCAGGTTTTACACCAGCATCAGCATTTAGACCTCTTTTCTGAGGAAGATCATGCGGCTTTTGAAAAGATTAAGAAAGCACATGATTTTGAAACTTCCAGGTTACAGGCTGCAGAAACGATTGCCCGTTACCGTCATTTAGGGACTATTCTTAGTGGCGTAATTGAGGATACCGGTGCGGCGAAAAAATTTGCATTCTCTGATAAAATCGATGCGGTTCTGACCAATAAGTTCTGGGGTTTCCTGATCTTTATTGGTATCCTGTTCTTTATTTTCAACTCTATTTTCTCCTGGTCAACGTACCCGATGGAGATGATCGAGGCGGGTTTTATGAAGCTGACAGAGTTGGGTCATACCTATTTGCCGGAAGGTTTACTGACTAATTTATTCCTCGATGGAGTCCTGGCAGGTTTAGGTGGTGTCATCGTCTTTATTCCACAGATTGCCATTCTCTTTGCATTTATCTCCATCCTGGAGGATACCGGATATATGTCCAGGGTGACCTTTATGATGGATAAAATCATGAGGAAATTCGGTTTGAGTGGTAAGTCTGTCGTACCGATGATTGGTAGTCTGGCTTGTGCCGTTCCTTCCATCATGAGTGCCAGAAATATCGAGAGCTGGAAAGATAGAATTATTACGATTATGGTGGCTCCTTTGGTGAGCTGCTCGGCAAGATTGCCGGTATATACGTTGCTGATCGGTCTTGTGGTACCTGAAAAGATGATCTGGGGTTTCATTAACCTGCAGGGTTTAACCTTAATGGGGATGTACCTGATCAGTATTGTTGCCGCAATTCTGGTTGCTTTTGTAATGAAATTTATCATCAAAGCGAAAGAGAAGTCTTATTTCATCATGGAATTACCAGTGTACAGGATGCCTCGCTGGGGCAATGTGCTGTACACGATGTATGAGAAATCCAAGACTTTCGTTTTCGAAGCGGGTAAGGTGATTATTGCGATTTCCATTATTCTATGGGTGATGGCATCTTACGGTCCTTCGGATAGCTTTGCCATGATTGACAAGAAATACGACGCTATAGAGGCTCAAAAAGATAGTGTGCAGATTTCTACGCTGGAAAGAGATAAGTCGGCAGAGAAGCTGGAAAATTCTTACGCAGGGATATTAGGTCATGCGATAGAGCCGGCAATTAAGCCTTTAGGGTTCGACTGGAAAATCGGGATTGCACTGATCACTTCATTTGCCGCAAGGGAAGCCTTCGTAGGTACCATGGCCACGATTTATAGTGTGGATGGTGGAGATGAAGCCGTAGGTACGATCCGGGATAAGATGAGGGCAGCTGTGAATCCGGATACTGGTTTACCTGTGTTTACTTTTGCTACCGCATTTTCATTGATGCTCTTTTATGCATTTGCCATGCAGTGTATGAGTACGGTTGCCGTAGTTTTCAGGGAAACGAAATCATGGAAATGGCCTTTAATTCAGCTGACTTACATGACCGCAATGGCCTATGTAGCCAGTTTGATCGCCTTCCAGCTTTTGAAGTAATTTACTTATCTTGGGGAGGTGGAAAAGAAGGATATCTTAGCGCAATACATGCCCCCGGCGGCAGCACCAATCATCGCGAAGTGGATAGATTATTTTCAATGTGAATTTAAAATATCTAAAAACCGGGTGACGAAACTGGGCGATTACCGCCATCCCTATCAAGGGTTGGGGCACAAGATCTCCGTTAACAACGACCTGAATCCTTATGCTTTCCTCGTGACAACGGTGCATGAATTTGCGCATTTGCTAACCTGGAACGACCATAAGAATAAGGTCAAGCCGCATGGCGGAGAATGGAAGCATAATTTTAAGCGCATGATGGCGCCTTTTATTGAGCAAAGTATTTTTCCGCAGGATGTGGAGTTGGCTATTGTCAGTTACCTTGCTAACCCTTCCGCCGCCAGTTGCACCGATTTAAAACTCTCCCGTGCGTTAAAAAAGCACGATGCATTAAAAGACGCTTCCCGTTTGGAAGAACTGCCTTTACACGCCGTGTTTACCATCAAAGACGGTCGCCAGTTTAAGAAAGGGGAGAAGCTCAGAAAAAGATACCGCTGCCTTTGTCTGGACAACGGCAATATCTATTTGTTTAATCCTTTGGCTGAAGTTATACTAGCCGCTACAGGTACATAAACCGCTTCTTTATCGGCAATTTCCCATTTAAAATTTAACTTTTCATTCTTGAATGTTGCAGGGCTTTTCTGTAGACTGTCGATCAGGGCATCCGGGATTCTCACGATAACATTCGCGGTATAGCTGTTTTGTCCGCTGCCTTTAAGCTGTATAATGCTTTCTTCCGGGATGTCTATAAATTGCTCAAAATGCATCGCAAAGAGGCCGTTTTGTGCAATGGCATCTTCCAGTGTTTTCAATTGTTTTTCTTCGTTCTCTGTGGTTTGAGAAGCGGTGGTAGCCGATCTTACGGATAGGTAAGGTTGTTTTTTTAGGGCTGCATCATCGGAGGCCGTACGTTGTTCCTTTTTAAAGGCAATGTTGTTCCTGAAAAAGGTACGTGTTTCCGTTAGCCCGTTATTATTCTTTATCTTTTCCTGTAACAGCACTAAGCTGTCGTTTTTCAGGTAGTATTTTTTGCTTTGATTGCTGATGAGCTTGTTGTCCAGATATTCTTCATATAAGACCGGCTTGCCATTCGTATTGTACTTTTCTACATACATTGATTGCTCGCCCTGTAGGAATATAAGGCTGCTTTGTTTTTCCAGTGCAGGGAGGCTTGCGTTGATAGAGTCTGCATATCTGAGAATCGTGTCATCGGTCATTGCAGTCGCAGAAGACTGGTTGATCAGGTCTGCCTGGGGGTGTTTGGGTTGTTGTGAACAACTAAACAGGGACAATAATAGTGGTATCTGGAATAATAGCTGAGCGTGCTTCATAGGTTAATCTTAAATGTAATTAACCAATAGAACGCGATTATCGTGCCATGCAAAAGAAGCGATACTTCTTAGTAGGCCAGCAATTTATCAATAGTTGCTGCTAACCTGCTTTTCGCAAGAAAATCTTCTTCCAGAATTTTACTCATCGGAATTGCGGTATCAGCACTGGCGCAACGCATCACGGGAGCATCGAGATCGCTAAAGCAATGCTCGCCAATCCATGCTGCCAGTTCTGCCCCGAAGCCATTGCTTAAGGTGTCTTCATGAAGGATCAGAACCCTGCCTGTCTGCTTTACAGCTGCGCTTACTGCGGTTTTATCCCAGGGTTGCAAGCTGCGTAAATCTACCAGGGTGATGCTCAGCTCCGGATGTTCTCCGATATAGGCGAGTGCCCAGTGAACGCCGAGTCCGTAGGTAATGATGCTCAGCTGCGAGCCTTCTTTTAATACGTTGGCTTTGCCGATTTCCAGGTGATATTCTCCTTGTGGAACGAGTCCCGTTAAACTCCTGTACAGGTATTTATGTTCAAAAAACAATACCGGATTAGGGTCGTCGATGGCTGAAAGCAACAGCCCTTTGGCGTCTTCAGGAAATGCCGGATATACGATTTTCAGTCCCGGGGTTTTCGTAAACCAGGCCTCATTGCTTTGAGAATGAAAGGGACCTGCGCCTGTTCCGGCGCCTGTAGGCATCCTGATCACGACATCCGCTTTTTCTCCCCAGCGGTAATGTGTTTTCGCCAGATTGTTTACGATCTGATTGAAGCCGCAAGTCACGAAATCTGCAAACTGCATCTCTACTACTGATTTATAACCGTTAATAGAAAGGCCTAATGCGGCGCCTACAATTGCAGATTCGCAGATGGGGGTGTTTCTAACCCTTGCTTTGCCAAAAAGACTGGTAAAACCTTCAGTAATCTTAAAAGCACCACCATATTCTGCAATATCCTGACCCATTAACACGAGATTATTGTGTTTGTACATGCCGGTTTTCAGGGCATCAGTAATGGCATCCAGATACCGGATTTCAATAGCAGGGGCATCCTTTGGAAGGAGAGCAGGTTCAAAATTAAAAGGCGCATACATATCTTCGAGTTCCGCCAGGGCATTAGCTACCGGCTCTTCTTCCTGAAATGCAGCTTCTATTTCATGCTCGATACCGGCTTTGAAATCGGCTTTAATCTCTGCGATAAGTTCAGTTGTTAAGACGTTTTCCGCCAGCAGGTAGCGTTCAAAGTTCGCTACCGGATCTTTTTCTGCCCAGGCATCCATCAAAACTTGTGGAACGTATTTAGTGCCTGAGGCTTCCTCATGGCCCCTCATTCGGAAAGTTAAGCACTCTACCAATACCGGTTTCGGGTCTTTCCTGATTTGAGCAGCAATTCCGGCTAAAGTATCATAAACTTCCAGGACATTATTCCCGTCAATTTGAATCCCTTCAATGCCATAACCAATTGCCCGGTCTACCAGATCTTTACATTTATATTGTTCACTGGTAGGGGTAGATAGGCCATAACCGTTGTTTTCTATCAGGAAGATCACCGGAAGGTTCCATACGGCGGCCACATTGATGGCCTCATGGAAATCACCTTCACTGGTGGCGCCGTCGCCGGTAAAGACTAAGGTTGCTTTTTCCTGACCGGAGATCAGGTCGGCAAGGGCTATCCCATCGGCAACGGCCATTTGAGGGCCCAGATGGGAAATCATGCCAATGATTTTATAATCCTGAGTACCGAAATGGAAGGAGCGGTCGCGGCCTTTGGTAAAGCCGTTCAGTTTCCCCTGCCATTGTGCCATCAGTCTTTTTAAAGGGATGTTACGCGCGGTAAACACCCCCAGATTTCTGTGCATAGGGAGGATATACTCGGATTCCTCCATCGCCAGCGTACTTCCAATGGCAATGGCCTCCTGACCGATGCCGGAAAACCATTTGCCAATTCTGCCTTGACGTAATAGGATAAGCATTTTTTCCTCTACCATTCTGGGGTAAAGCAATTGCGTATATAGATTTAGTAATACCGCATCGTTCTTATCTTTTCTGTCAAACTGCATATTTAAGGGTTTTTGTTTGCTTTCTTTTTCTCTTCGTAAAGCTTCGCAAAGGACTTAGGTGCAACCTCCGGCATATTCCGGTATTTGCCCCAGGTCTTCTTGAAGAAGAATTTGAGAAAGAAGTTTTTCATCTTTCCACCGATCATATCCATCCTCGATCTTTTCTGCATCCCTGTTGTGAAGGCATTCCAACCGATTTCTTCCACTTTCGTGTTCAGATTGTCAGCCACAGCGTCTCTTCTGTTCAGTAATAACATCTTATGTACGTCGATCTTCACCGGACACACTTCGGTACACTTACCGCATAGACTGGAAGCATTACTGAGGTGTTTAAAATCCTTCATGCCCTGTAAATGTGGGGTGATGATGGAACCAATGGGACCGCTATAAGTGGTGTTATAGGTATGCCCGCCGATATTTTTATACACCGGACAAGCGTTTAAACAAGCCCCGCAACGGATACAATATAAGGCCTGACGTTGTTCTTTTTGTGCCAGCAGATTGGTACGGCCATTGTCCAGCAGTACCACATACATTTCTTCCGGGCCATCTGTTTCTCCTGCTTGTCTCGGACCGCTCAATATCGTATTGTAAACGGTCAGATTTTGTCCGGTTCCGTGACTCGAAAGTAAGGGCCAGAACAAGTCCAGATCAGCCATAGAAGGAATCACCTTTTCAATACCGACAATCGCAATATGGATTTTAGGAAAAGTGGTACATAACCTCGCATTTCCCTCATTTTCCGTTAAGGCAACACTACCGGTATCGGCAATTAAGAAGTTCCCTCCGGAGATGCCGATGTCTGCTCTGAGGTATTTTTCCCTTAGCAATTCTCTGGCCTTTTGAGTCAGTTGTTGTGGGGTTGCATCTATTGGTGTTCCAAATTTATCATGGAACAGCCTGGCAATTTCCTCCTTGCTGAGGTGCATTGCAGGAGTAACAATATGGTATGGAGCCTGGCCCAGTAGCTGAACAATATATTCGCCAAGGTCACTCTCTAAGGATTCAATGTTATTTTTCTCCAGGAAATCATTGAGGTGGATTTCTTCTGTGGTCATCGATTTAGACTTGATTACCGTCTTTCCGCCACTTTTCTGGATGATGTTTAATATCTCTCTCTGTGCCTCTTCTATATCATTTGCCCAGATTACTTTCCCCCCTCTACGTTGAAAGTTGGATTCAAATTCAGGAAGAAACTTATCAAGGTTCTCCATCACCCTCCATTTAATCACATGCGCTTTCTTCTTCGAGTTTTCTAAATTCTCAAACCTCGATACACCCCGCTCTACCGCAACATTATACTTGCCAATATTATGATTAATTGTCTTGCGATGCCCTAAATCAAAGGCTTTTTCATCGGCCTTAACCAAAAATTCATCAGATATCTTCATCGTCATCAAATATAAAAATAATTAAGCTTCGGGTGAGACCTGCATCACATATTTAAGGATCAAAAGCTTTAAAGCAAAGTCCAAAAGCTATTTGAAAGGAATTCCTAAGCATAAATCACAATATAAGGAAAGGAAGGTGAGTATCGACGAAAATATTTTCGTCGATTGGTCGAGAAGTTCCGGCATTTCGTCGAGAGGTACACTGTCATGGTCTAAAGCGGCAAAAACCGCTGAAACGTTTCTCCTTTGAGCACGTCTTAACTACAAAACAACCTTAAAAACTTAAAAATTAAAGATATGAAAACTGCAATCAAAACTCTAATCGCTTCAACATTAACAGCTATCGTTTTAACTTCTTCAGCGTTTACAACCATCGCCAAAGAGAAATCACCAGCCAACACTGCGCCGGTAAAATTCAATAAAGTGGTAGTCACCGGAAATGCGAAGGTAGTACTGGTACAAGGAAACAGAGAAACCATCAATAGCTACGATGCGCTGAATGAAAGCAACACCAGTGTGAAACAAAAAGGATATACTTTGTACATCAATTCCAGTGATCAAAGCACGATCTACATCCAGGTAAAAGACCTGCAAAGAATTGATGTGGCCAATACTGCAACCGTTAAAACACGTGGTAACTTTGACCTTGCAGTACTTCAGGTCTTCTTAAAAGACGAGGCTAAGGCAAATGTGAACGCGACAGTAGGAAGTCTTTACACCAATCTAAGCGGTCAGTCTGATTTGAAATTAAGCGGATCATCAGCAGAACACCAATTGGTTAACAATGGCGTTTCTAAATTGAACCTGAATGATTTTGTGATCGCAAAATTGTAGTCATAGCTTAGACACGGTCCCTACCATACCCAAAAGAGCCGATACACCTAACGGAACCTGTTTTACGAAGAACCACTCTACATCGGGGTGGTTTTTTTTGCTATAAAAAAAACCTGCACCAGGCAGGTTTTTAATATTTTAAGGACGATAACTATTCCCTTTTTAGTTCTTTTTGCTACCGTCTTCGTTCTTGTCTACTTTAGGACGAGTGGCACGATTTGCCAGTTCCCATGCTGTAAAGTAAACCAGTTTCGCTCTTTTAGCCAACATAGGGAAATCGATTTTGCTGATTTCATCTCCCGGCTGATGGTAATCCTCATGAACACCATTGAAATAGAAAATCACCGGAATACCGTGTTTCGCAAAGTTATAATGATCTGAGCGGTAATAGTAACGATTCGGGTCGGTTCTATTGTTGTAAGTCTCATCAAGATGAACGTTCACATAATCTTTATTTGCTTTTTTACCGATCTGATCTAACTCAGAGCTCAACATATCTGAACCAATGATGTACACAAAATTATTGTCAGGATGTTCTTTATCACCACGACCAATCATATCGATATTCAGGTTGGTAATTGTGTTTTCCAAAGGAAATACCGGATGTTCAGAATACCATTCAGAACCTAAAAGCCCTTTTTCTTCACCGGTAACGGTCATGAACAAGATACTTCTTTTAGGGCCTTTACCAGCTTTCTTCGCTTTGGAGAAGGCTTCTGCCAGCATCAATACACCGGTTGTACCAGAGCCATCATCATCTGCGCCATTGTTGATTTTATCATCGCCTTTAGCATCCGGTGTGATACCGATGTGGTCATAATGCGCGGTAATCACCAGTACTTCTTTCTTAAGCTTAGGATCAGAACCTTCCAGGAAGCCCAATACGTTTTCTGCTCTCACTTTCGCTTCTACCCGCTTCGCAGAGGCTGAAACTGAAACATTGATTTCCTGAGTTGCAGGCTTACCGCTTTCAGCGATTTTCTTTTTAACGTCAGTTACGCTGGTTTTTGCTGCAGCAAAGATCTGATTGGCCAGTACTGTTCCGATAGTGATCACCGGAGTTTCCTGCGGACCATCCATTTTCTCCAGCTCTTCCTTCGTTTTCATCACCAATGCCGGTGAGCTCAGGTAAGCTTTAAGGTTTTCAGGCATAGCATCTACCGTAGGGTCGATGATCAATACTGCTGCCGCTTTTTGTGAGGTTAAGTATTTTATTTTTGCAGCAGCCACAGACCTGCTGTTCGTAGAACCGGCAGTACCATTAGGTTCACCTGTTTTGAAGATCATCACCACTTTTCCGGCAACATCTACACCTTCAAAATCATTGTAAGCTTCCTTTTTCAAACCGTAACCGGCGAATAAAACACTGCTGGTATTAAAGCCGAAACCCGCACCTGAAACGGTTTGTGGAACAACATAGAAATCTTTTAACGCTTCCGCAGGCTGTCCGTTGATCGTTAAGACCTGCGACAGAGAAATGGTAACCATATCAATCGGCTGAAAGTAATCGCCGTTTACCGGACCTTTTAAACCCAGTTTCTGAAAGAAAGTCCTGATATAATCAGCCGTCATCCAGCCTCCTTTTTTACCTGTTTCTCTACCTTCATAGGCATCTGAAGCAAGTACGGAAAGGTGCTTATAAGCGTTGTCTTTGGTGATGGTTTTACTGAACTTCACTGCATCTTTATTTTGGGCAGTAGCAGAACAAGCCATCGTCAGTACGAGACTGGCGTACAATAAATGTTTTTTCATCTGTTAATTTTAGTTTTGATTAGCAAGACATTTTGTTGACCCTAAGCTCATGTCTTCCACCTTCAAATTCAGTATTTAAAAAGGTGCTGGTCATTTCTTTTGCCAGTTCTTCTGAAACAAATCTAGCCGGGATACATAGAACATTGGCATTGTTGTGCACTCTTGCTAAAGCTGCAATCTCGTTCAACCAGCAAATGGCTGCGCGGATATGCTGGTGCTTATTGGCGGTAATGGCCACGCCATTTGCGCTGCCACAAACCAGAATACCAAAGGTATATTCCTGGCTTTCTACTGCCAATGCCACAGGGTGAGCAAAATCCGGGTAGTCAACAGACTGTGTAGAATGGGTCCCGAAATCTTTCACCTCGTAGTCGGCAAGAAAAGACTTTAATAATTCTTTGTATTCAAAACCGGCATGGTCGGCGCCGATTGCAATTTTCATTTTTGGGGCTGTTGACATCTTCGAAAATATTGGGTTAGTTTTTTCTAATTCTGGCTACACCATAAAGTTCTTTGTTTTTCTTACGCTCAATACTTGCTGAAATATAGATACTCAATTCATAAAGCAAGAATAGTGGCGCAGCTACGATTAACATGGTATATGGATCTGCAGTAGGCGTAACGATTGCTGCAACGATCAGGATCAATATCGTAGAATATCGTCTGCTGGCACGCATAAATGCTGGTGTCATGACGCCTAGTTTCGATAAGATATAAATGATCACCGGCAACTGGAAGATTACACCCGAACCAATGGTTAAGGTCATCACAGATGACAGGTAAGAATCGATGGTAAATGTATTTTCAATATCCGGACTCACGGTGAAATTGGTCAGGAAGTTGATAGATAAAGGGCAGATCAGGAAGTAACCGAACATAATCCCCAGGAAGAAAAGGAAAGAGGCAAATGCGACAAAACCACTTGCTGACTTTCTTTCATTTTCATGAAGGGCAGGTTTCACAAACAACCAAAGTTCGAATAACAGGTAGGGGATACCCAGGATAATTCCCACCATCACACAGGAATTTAGTTGCAGGGTAAACTGACCTGCCATTTCTGTATTGATAATCTTCGCATCGATCTTCGTAATACAAAGGTCGGAGCCCAGAGAAGGAAATTTCTCTACCAGTTTACACATCATTCTGTAAGTCCAGAAATTAGGGTTTTTAGGCCCCATAATGATGGTATTAAAAATGAAATCAGTAAAATAAAAAGCTCCGGCTGTTAATAATAAAACTACTGCTAATGCGCGCAACAGATGCTTGCGGAGGATATCGATATGATCAAAGAAGGACATTTCTGCCTCTAAACTTTTTCCTTTTTCTTTTATAGCACCAATAAGGTCCCTTTTCTTAGTATCACTCATGTACGTTATTTGTAAAACAAAAATACCATTCTATTTTGTTTAGAATGGTATTTACGTTTTAAATCTACTAAATAGTTTTTATTAGCGGGAATTTGCTTTGTAACAAGTATAAATCCCGCTTATGCTATGACTAATTGTTATTCCGAAAACTCGAAAGTCTCCATGAATTTAGTGGTAAAATTACCAGCTCTAAAGTTCGGATCTTTCATTAGTTTCAAGTGGAATGGAATCGTCGTTTTAATACCTTCAATTACAAATTCACTTAAAGCACGCTCCATGGTACTAATAGCTTCTTCGCGGGTTTGAGCCACACAAATTAGTTTAGCAATCATTGAATCGTAGTTTGAAGGAATCTGGTAACCAGCATATACGTGCGTATCTACCCTTACCCCATGACCACCCGGAGAGTGGAAATTGGTAATTCTTCCAGGACAAGGTCTGAAGTTGTTAAACGGATCTTCAGCATTGATCCTGCACTCGATAGCGTGCATATTTGGTAAATAGTTTTTTCCTGAGATTGGAACGCCGGAAGCTACTTTGATCTGTTCTTTGATCAGGTCATAGTTGATTACTTCTTCGGTTACCGGGTGTTCTACCTGGATACGGGTATTCATCTCCATGAAGTAGAAGTTACGGTGTTTATCTACCAGGAACTCAATTGTTCCGGCACCTTCATATTGTACCGCAATGGCACCTTTGATGGCTGCTTCACCCATTTTCTCCCGAAGTTCAGGTGTCATGAATGGAGATGGAGCTTCTTCAACCAGCTTTTGATGGCGACGTTGAATAGAACAATCACGTTCTGACAAGTGACAAGCCTTACCATATTGATCTCCGATAATCTGGATTTCAATGTGACGGGGATCTTCGATATATTTCTCTAAATAAAGACCATCATTTCCAAAGGCTGCACCAGACTCTTGTCTTGCGCTATCCCATGCATTTTCAAAATCTTCATCTTTCCAGACTACACGCATTCCACGGCCACCACCACCGGCAGTAGCTTTAAGGATGACAGGGTAGCCCATTTCATTGGCTATCTTAATACCTTCTTTGAAATTGTCAAGCAAACCTTCCGAACCTGGAATGGTTGGAACACCTGCTTTTTTCATCGTTTCTTTTGCGGAAGCTTTATCACCCATTGAGTTGATTTGCTCCGGTGTAGCACCGATAAATTTAATTCCATAATCACGGCAAACTGAAGAAAACTTAGCGTTCTCAGAAAGGAAACCGTAACCCGGGTGAATGGCATCTGCATTAGTTAATTCAGCAGCTGAAATAATATTGGGAATGCTCAGGTAAGAATCCTTACTTGGCGGTGGCCCAATACAAACGGCTTCATCAGCAAAACGTACATGTAAACTCTCTCTGTCTGCAGTAGAGTAAACAGCTACGGTTTTGATGCCCATTTCTTTACAGGTACGGATGATACGCAAAGCGATCTCGCCCCTGTTGGCAATTAGTATCTTTTTAAACATATATTTTTTCTTTTCCCCCCCGAATTTTGCCGGGGTATATTAAGCAACAAAACGAATTACATCGGTTCAACTAAAAATAACGGTTGGTCATATTCTACCGGAGAAGCATTTTCAACTAAAACCTTAACGATTCTACCGGAAACTTCACTTTCGATTTCATTGAACAATTTCATCGCTTCGATAATACAGATCACTTTACCTACCTGGAACTCATCACCTACATTTACAAAAGAAGGTTTATCCGGACTAGATGAACGGTAGAAAGTTCCGATCATTGGTGATTTTATGGTGATGTATTTAGAATCATCTTCCACAGCAACAGGTGCTTTTGTTTCTGTTGGGGTAGTTGGTTGCGGAGCTGCCGCTGCCGGAGCTACTGCTGGAGCAATCTGTGCTGGTACCGTTGCCTGAACGTAGGTAGGAGCCTGATTGGTTTTAATCGTTATTTTGAAATCTTCCTGCTCAATAGCGACTTCATTTACGCCCGAACGAGAAACAAATTTAATAAGTTCCTGAATTTGTTTGATATCCATTTTTTGGTGTTTTTTAGAGAAAACAGTATGTCTTAACAATTATCTAAGTTAAGATTAATTATTTTATAAAATTTAATAAGCCCATTTTAAGTACACAGAACCCCAGGTGAAACCACCTCCAAATGCCGCAAGGATGATGTTATCGCCTTTTTTAAGTTGGCTTTCCCATTCCCATAAACATAGTGGAATCGTTCCATTAGTGGTATTTCCGTAACGTTGAATGTTGATCATTACCTTTTCTGTACCAAGGCCCATTCTTGATGCCGTAGCATCGATGATCCTTTTATTGGCCTGATGTGGAACCAACCAGGTTACATCATCAGAAGTAAGGCTATTGCGTTCCATGATTTCGGCCGCAACATCTGCCATATTAGTAACCGCAAATTTGAATACTGCCTGACCTTCCTGATGCACAACGTGCTCATTATTGTCCACAGTCTCATGGCTTGCCGGTCTGGCAGAACCGCCAGCTTTTTGGTGTAGGAATTGACGGCCCGCACCATCACTTTTCAGGATGGAGTCCTGGATGCCCATTCCTTCCTCATTTGGCTCTAAAAGAACAGCACCGCAACCATCACCAAAAATGATGCAGGTAGTACGGTCCTGATAGTTGATGATAGACGACATTTTATCGCCACCAACAACCAATACTTTTTTATGTTTACCGGATTCGATGAACTGTGCTCCTGTAGATAATCCGAAGATGAATCCTGAACAGGCAGCCTGTAAATCATAACCCCAGGCATTCTTAGCGCCGATTTTGTCGGCAAGAATGTTTGCTGAAGCAGGGAAAGGCATGTCCGGAGTCGTGGTACAAAAGATAATCAGCTCGATCTCTTCTGCAGTAATTCCACGTTTTTTAAGTAAGCCATTCACGGCATGAACTGCCATGTCTGAAGTACCCAATCCTTCACCTTTCAATATTCTCCGCTCCTTGATCCCGGTTCTGGATAAAATCCATTCGTCCGTAGTTTCTACAATGGATTCTAGCTCTTTATTAGTTAGTACGTAATCTGGTACGTAACCATTAACAGCCGTAATCGCAGCGTGAATTTTATTCATTTTCAATGTTCTTATTTAAATGCAGCTTGAATTTTACCTACCAAGCCAGTAGTAATCATGTCTCTTGACTGAAGAATCATGTTTTTGACTGCTGTCGGACTTGAAATGCCATGACCTATGACCACAGGGGCATTGACACCTAGAACCGGGCTTCCGCCATAGTTTTCGTAGTTAAAGCGGTCAAAGAAATCATCCTTTAATCCTCTTTTTAGTGTCAATACATAAAATGACTCTGCCAGTTTCAGCATCACATTTCCTGTAAATCCATCGCATACAATCACGTCAGCTTTATCGTTGAATAAGTCCCTTCCTTCTACATTACCCACAAAGTTGAATAGTTCGGTTTCTTTCATTAAAGGGAAAGTTGCCAAGCTAAGCATATTGCCTTTTTCATCTTCTTCGCCAATGTTTAATAAGGCTACTTTAGGTTTTTCTATACCAAACATACATTCAGCATACAAACTACCTACAGCACCAAATTGAAGCAAAGTATCAGGCTTGCAATCGGCATTTGCGCCAACATCAAGCATTAAACCTAAGCCTCCACTGAGTTTTGGAAGAATTGTAATGATACATGGCCTGATGATTCCCGGAATAGTTTTAACACTAAACACGGCGCCAACAAGCATTGCACCAGAATTACCGGCGCTCGCAAAAGCATCGATTTTACCTTCTTTAAGTAAGGAAAAGCCGACAGCAATGCTGGAATTAGGCTTTTGAACAATAGCCTTAGTGGGATGTTCGCCCATACCAATCACTTCTTCGGTATGAACATATTCAAAGTGATCCGGATTGAATCCGTTTTCAGTGAGAAGGGGCTTAATCTGCTGCGTATCTCCGATCAACACTATGTGCTCCCCGGGAGATAACAATTGATGGGCAGCTATTGCTCCTAAAACGTTAGCTTTAGGAGCATAGTCTCCGCCCATTATATCGAGACCTATTTTCATAGTAAAAAATCAGTTTGTGTTAGAAGGCAAAATTGCCTTTGTTTCCAGTCGCTAAAGGTAAACTTTCAGAGACTTAAAACACAAACTATTTTTCAAGAAAATTAACCTATTGAAGTGTTTTCAATAACCAATTTACCGTTGTAGTATAGGTTACCATCAACGTTGTATGCATGGTGAGGTACGTGAATTGCACCAGTGGTTTGACAAGTAGCCAAAGAAGGAGCTACTGCTTTATAGTGAGTTCTTCTTTTATCTCTTCTACTCTTAGAAATCTTGCGTTTTGGATGTGCCATTGCTGATTTGTTTAATTATTATTTTAATTTTTTTAATGCTGCCCAACGCGGGTCATTATCGTTATTTTCTTCTTGTTGTTCTTGTTGTGTGTTGATTGAAAAACTTTCCAGTCTTGCAATCATCTCCTCGTCGCATTTCTGGCCACTGCCATCCTGCACACAGGCTTTAATATAAGGTACCGATACGTTGATAAGCTCATAAATCGGAAGTGAAACATCAAGCTCACTCTCTTTTCTGTTCAGGACTATGATTTCTAAATCATCACTTTCCAGCTCATCTTCAGCAAACTTTACAATCTGCCTTTCTTTTATTGAAATCGGTGCATTAAACTCCGACAAACACTTGTCACAATCCAATACGATTGTTCCCTGAATATCGAAATACAAAAGTAACATTGTTTCCTGTTTATCCAGTTCAATGCCAACTTTTAAGTTTCCTTTTTTTACTAAAGAGTATTCAAAGGAGTCAAAAAAAGTGTTATCTACCTCAAAATCAAACTGATGCTTGCCAATTTTTAAGCCGGTAAAAGGAATCGTGAATTGTTTTATAGGTTTCAATTGTAACAAAATTTTAGCCCGCAAATGTAGGAATTATTTTATAGAATTAAAATGTTTTTTCATTCTAATTTGCGTCGTCTTTTATATCGGCCGCAGTTTCTATAATTTTTCCTCCGCTTCTCAGTTGGTTTTTCAATAATTCTTCCTGTTCTCTTCGGTTCCGCACGATGTGAGTTGCTGCAAATAAGGCTTCTATAAATGAAGTCGGATCTGCCAGGTTCTTTCCTGCAATGTCGTATCCTGTGCCATGATCCGGTGAGGTACGCACGATTTTAAGGCCCGCAGAATAGTTCACTCCGGTGCCAAAAGCGATGGTTTTAAAGGGGATTAATCCCTGGTCATGATACATCGCCAATACCGCGTCAAATTGCTTGTAACTTCCCTTGCCAAAAAAACCGTCAGCAGGGTATGGACCGAAACAAATGATCCCTTTATCGAAGGCTTGCTGAATCGCCGGCATAATAATATCAGCTTCTTCTGTGCCCAATAATCCGTTATCACCGGCATGTGGATTCAATCCCAATACCGCAATTTTCGGTTTTTCAATCCAGAAATCTTTTTTTAAACTCTCATTCATCAACACCAGTTTCTTCACAATCTTCTCAATTGTAATGTTTTTTGAAACTTCCGTGATCGGAATATGTCCGGTTACTACGCCTACCTTAATGTCTTCACTCACTAAAAGCATCAATACGTCGTTGCTTCCACTGCGTTCCATCAGGTATTCGGTATGGCCCGGGAATTTAAAGGTATCTGATTGTATATTGTGTTTGTTGATCGGGGCAGTTACCAATGCATCAATTTCTCCTTTGATCAGGTCTTCTGTCGCCTTCTCTAAAGAAAGCAAAGCATATTTTCCACCAATTTCATTGGCTACGCCAAGGTCGATTTTCACATCTTCCTCCCAGCAGTTGATCATATTCGCCTTCTTTGGATTGGCCAGTGCAGCCTCTGTAATCACGTTGAAGTTGAAATCGCTCAACCCTAAAGCCTTGCGGTGGTATGAAGCAACCTTGGTATGTCCATAAACGATAGGGGTACAGTAATCGAGGATTTTGCTTTCCGCTAAAGTCTTAAGGATGACCTCTAAACCGATACCGTTCACATCTCCTATACTGATTCCAATTTTAATCTTATTGCTCATACTTCAAAAAAATTTAGCGCAAATTACAGAATTCATTTTAAAATGGTTGGTTTTTCATGCGCTTGTATTTACGGTTTTTTGGAAATCAGGAGGGATCTGGAAAACGATAGAAAAATGATATCCTTATTTTTAAGGCCGTAGAGGCTGTTTTAGCCGATTGTTGGTCTGATACTCGCAAAACTTTGCTTATTTTGCAGCTTTTAGAAGGATAATATATGAGTTTGGTAAGGGCAAAAAAACATTTAGGACAACATTTTTTAACGGATAAAAAGATTGCCGCGAAGATCGTAAACGGTCTGGTACATACCGATCAGTACAAACAGGTACTGGAAGTTGGACCGGGAATGGGGATCCTTTCAGACCTGCTTTTGGAAAGAGAAGATTTAGAAACTTTCATGATCGATATCGATGTGGAGTCTTATCATTTCTTAAAAGAGAAATATCCGCAGCTGGGCGACAGGTTAATCAACGGCGACTTTTTAGCCCTGGACCTTTCGGCGATCTTCAAAGAAAAATATGCCATTATCGGCAATTTCCCATACAATATCTCCTCACAGATTCTTTTCAAAATATTGGAGAACAGAGGTCAGGTGGTAGAGATGGTAGGGATGTTCCAGAAAGAAGTTGCAGAGCGCTGTGCTTCCAAAGAAGGAACTAAAGATTACGGAATTTTAAGCGTCCTGATTCAGGCGTATTACAATATAGAATATCTGTTTACGGTGAAACCGGGTACGTTTAACCCACCGCCAAAAGTAAATTCCGGCGTGATCAGGTTGAGTCGTAATGACGTGGAAACACTTCCTTGTGATGAAAAACTGTTCTGGCGTACGGTGAAAGCTGGTTTCAACCAACGCAGAAAAACGTTAAGAAATGCGCTTTCCGGCGTAGTTCCAAAAGAGAAAATGGACGACCATATTTTCTTCGACAAACGTGCCGAGCAGTTGAGTGTAGCGCAGTTTATTGAGCTGACACAACATTTAGCTCATCTTTCACAATAATTTTCCGGTTGGAAAGCCATCATCCATAGGTGGCAATTCATCAGGTTATAACTAATAATTGATCAGCAATAATATGAGTAAAGGAAGAATTTTAATAGTGGATGAGTTGCATCCTGTGTTTAAGGAACGTGCCATCGCTTTAGGATATGAAGTGGACGATCAGCCATTATATACCCGTGAGCAGACACTGGCAGCGATTTCCGATTATCAGGGGATTGCGGTGAGAACGAAATTCAGAATCGATCAGGAGCTGATGGCCGCTGCACCTTCACTGAAATTTATTGCAAGGGCAGGAGCCGGATTAGACAATATTGATGTGGATTACGCAAAGAGTCGTAACATCGAACTGCTAAATGCGCCGGAAGGTAATATGGATGCCGTAGGAGAGCACGCTACAGGAATGTTGTTGTCATTGATGAACAACTTGCGTAACGCCGATATGGAGGTCCGTAATGGCGCCTGGGACAGGGAAGGCAACCGTGGTTATGAGCTGAAAGGTAAAACCGTTGGGATTGTTGGTTACGGATTTATGGGCAGGAGCTTTGCAAAGAAGCTGGCCGGATTTGAAGTAAACGTGATCGCTTATGATAAGTATAAGACTGGTTTCAGTGATGCTTATGCCAAAGAGGTAAGCATGGAAGAGATCGTGAGACAAAGCGATGTGCTGAGTTTACACATTCCCCTGACCACAGAAACACGCCAGATGGTAGATGAGGAGTATTTCTTCCATTTCCGCAAGCCGATATTCTTTATCAATACTGCCAGAGGTGAAATTGTTAACACTCAAGCCGTGCTACAAGCCATCAGTTCAGGGAAAATCCTGGCCGCTGGTTTAGACGTGCTGGAAGTGGAGAAATTTCCGGCATTACAAAATACGCCCTGGTTTAATGACCTTAAATCGGCCGGGAAAGTCATCCTGAGCCCGCATGTTGGGGGCTGGACCTTTGAATCTTACCGTAAAATATCGGAAGTTTTAGCGGATAAGCTTTCGACTGTCATTTAAACAGACATTTTTGATAAACTGCCCAAAATCAAATTAAATAATTTGTTTTTGTGGTTATACCCCATTATCTTCGTTTTTATTGAAGCAAGACTATGTAGGCATAACAGCCTATATAGTCTTGTTTGTTTTTATAGTACTACATAAAATAAATTGAGCTATGACAGAGGTTACCTATTATACCCAAGATGGTTTAGACAGACTAAAGGCAGAATTACACCATATGAAAACCACCGGAAGACAACAAATCTCTAAGGCAATTGCCGAAGCCAGAGATAAGGGTGATCTTTCCGAGAACGCGGAATATGATGCAGCGAAGGAAGCGCAGGGTTTGCATGAAGCTAAAATAGCGAAATTGTCTACTACACTTTCTACCGCCAGATTAATTGATGAATCGAAGCTGGATACTTCTAAAGTATTGGCATTATCTATAGTTAAGATCAAAAATGTAAAGAATGGTTCCACCATGTCTTACCAGTTGGTAGCAGAAAGTGAAGCTGATCTTAAAACCGGAAAAATCTCCGTTAAATCGCCGATTGCCAAAGGTTTACTTGGTAAATCAGTAGGGGATACCATCGAGATTCAGGTTCCTGCAGGAATGATTGAATTTGAAATATTAGAGATCACCCGATAATCCTTAATCCCCCCAATTCTATGGCAAGTATATTTTCAAAAATAGTAGCTGGTGAAATCCCTGCGCATATCGTAGCGGAAACAGCCGAATTCATGGCGTTCTTAGATGTTAATCCCCTAACCATGGGCCATGTCCTGGTCATTCCTAAAAAGGAAATTGATTACATTTTTGATATGGATGAGGAAAGCTATTTCGGTCTGACCTTATTTGCTAAGATTGTAGCTACGGGGCTAAAGGTCGCGTTCCCTTGCAAAAAAGTAGGCGTAGCCGTTATCGGCCTGGAAGTACCGCATGTACACATACACCTGATCCCTATGAACGCAGTGAACGATATGAACTTTAGTAAGGAAAAATTGAAACCTTCTGAAGAAGAATTGGCGGAAGCAGCATTAAAGATCAAAGCAGCGTTGAATGAAACTACTGCTTAACAGATAAAAGCATTGGGTGTTTACCCGAATTGAAAAGGGCGTCTTAACAGGCGCCCTTTTTTTATGGAATGACTGGCAGATTGCGCTGATTGTGGTCGGGAAGAGCGTTTAGTTGCCGATAGGTTGCTGTAAGGCTCGCTATGGGTTGCGTAACAGTTGCTATAGGTTTTATTACGGCAACCTATACTGAACCTATGCTGTGCCCTTTTACAACATGCCTTTCTTCCCGACTACAACCCAGGCACATCCCGATCTTGTGATTTTATGGAATTCCGGGCTTGATTTCTTTTCTTTTCAGAGGAAATAATGAAAGGCTGCCCGGGAATTCCGGGCAGCCGATTTCTATAGGGGGGTAAATGTAGGGGCAGGTTGTTGTTGTTGGAAGCTGTAATTGATGCCTTCCGGATTAGAAATAAGATCAGCCATCAGTTCATCAATCTGAGCACAATCTACATTGGGCATACAGATGAGGTGTGAAAGACCGTTTTCTGAGGCCAGCTGCCACTTCTGACAGATCCATTTGGATGGGGCAGGGAAAACAACGGTGATGGCATTTGGATTGCTCCAGGCCTCGATTCCGATGCTTTTCAACTGTGCTTCCGCATAGGCAGCAACCCTAAGGCTGTGCAATGCTCTTTCTTTTAGACCTTCTAAGCCTAATTTTTTCAGGGTATACCACAGGAACAATGGCGTATGGCCATTTCTGGAACCTGTAATGGTGGTATCAACGCTTCCGATATAATCAATGGAGCGTGCAATCCTGTCCCGGTTGGTTTTCTTAACAATCACCAGGCCGCATGGCATTGGGGAACCCAGAAATTTATGTCCGCTAATCGCAATACTATCTGCGCCATCGGCAAAGTCGAAAGCCGGTCTTGGCTCAATAAAGGCACTATAACTTCCGGATAAAGCACCGTCAGCATGTATGTAATGGTTTTTTATCGCCAGATTTTTCAGGATGCCCTTGATCTTTCTAACATCATCCTTCGCTTCGGTCATCGTGGTGCCAATGTTGGCAAAAATCACGACCGGAAGGTGTCTGTTCATCAATAAGCTATTGTGCAGGTCTTCATAATCCATTTCGCCGTTTTCCTGCGAACGAATGGCAATATTTGGCATGTTTAGCAATAACAGGTTCTTCTGTACACTGTAATGTGTGGCGTCAGAATAGTAAACCATCGCCTTTGGGTAAAGCTCTCTGGCCAGATACAGGCCGTATAAGTTTCCTTCAGAACCACCATTCGTCACATATCCCCACCAATTGCCGGTAGGAGCACGAAACAGCTGCGCAAAAAACTCAATGACTTCTCTCTCCATTTCTCTCGTATCTACCGCATACGTGGACTCCGTAAATGGATCTCCAAGGTTGTTGATCGGATATTGAAGGAAAGGAAGTAGTTCGGTATAGTCAAAATCTTTAGAAACCGGATAACCCAGAAACAAACGGGTTCTATCCTGTACTTTTTCGTATAGTTCTGATAATCTTTTGTTATCCCCGGATGATAGGTTTGTAGTCATTTTCTGTAGGTGGTTCAGACTGCAAATCTATAATTCTCCATTCAATTGATCTTAGATGTGGTTAATATTAGAAAATAAACACTTAATTTTGGGGTTATACAGGTTAATCTATCTTAATGAGGCCGGATTGCTGTAAAAATCAGAAAAACTAAACTAGATGGAACAGTTCGATAAGATGGATCAGCGCATATTAAATGCGTTACAACACAATGCAAGGCTAAATACGAAGGAGATTGCGCATCAGGTGGGGCTTACCGTAACGCCGACTTATGAGCGTTTGAAAAAGATTGAAAAGACGGGAGTAATCAAAAATTATGTGACACTGCTGGATCGGGAAAAGATTGGAAAAACCCTGGCTGCATTTTGTAATGTGACGCTGCAGGTGCATTCGCTTCCATTATTAAAGAAGTTTGAGGCTGCAATGACTAAGCTGGACGAAGTCATGGAATGTTACCACGTTGCCGGAACCTACGATTACCTGTTGAAAGTAGTGGTGAATGATATGAACAGATACCAGGATTTCTTAACGAATAAGCTGGCGGCAATTGAGAACATTGCCAACGTAAACAGTTTGTTTGTGATGACAGAAATCAAGCACAATACGGCCTATACCATTGATAAATAAAAGACTATTTCAGCTTTTCGTTATTTCTATGACGGTCGGTATCTCTGATGGTCTTTTTAACAAGATTTTTTTCTAAAGCGCTGGTCAGGTCAATTCCGGTCTGATTGGCAAGGCAGATCAGCACGAATAACACATCGGCCATTTCATCGGCAAGGTCTACCGCTTCATCGCTTTTCTTGAAGGATTGCTCGCCATATTTTCTGGACATGATTCTGGCCACTTCACCCACTTCTTCCATCAGAATTGCGGTATTGGTGAGCTCATTGAAATAACGGATTCCTGTTTTATTGATCCATTGGTCTACGGTTTCCTGGGCTTCTGCTATAGTCATGTTATTCTTTGTTTTTAGTATCCATCATAATGGTGACAGGTCCATCATTCACTAAACTAATCTTCATATCTGCACCAAATATCCCTGTTTTGATCTCTTTTTGAAGGAGATTTGAGAGTTTGGCAATCATTTCCTCGTATAGCGGAATGGCTTTATCAGGTCTTGCAGCTCTGGTAAAACCAGGTCTGTTGCCTTTTTTTGTTGCCGCAAAGAGGGTAAACTGACTGATCAGGAGAATATTTCCGCCAACATCTGCCAGGGATTTATTCATCAGGTCATTTTCATCGCCAAAAATCCTCATGTTGACGATTTTCTGGCTGAGCCAGTCCAGCTCTTCTGAAGTATCGGTATCTTCAATACCCAATAATACCAGAAAACCAGTGTCGATGCTGCCGGTAGTCTTTCCTTCTACTACACAACTGGCTTCGGTTACTCTTTGTATAATTGCTCTCATAGGGATTAAAAAGCGGGATTAAGCCCGGGTTTCGTTGCCATGGAAAATACTCAGGTAGCTTTCATACCTGCTGATTTCAATTTCTCCATCTTCTACCGCCTTAAGCACGGCACAGCCCGGTTCATTGACGTGTCTGCAGTTATTAAACTTACATTTGTTCATTAAGGCACGCATTTCTACGAAATAATGGCCCAGTTCTTCAGGTCTGATGTCGAAAATACCCAATTCACGGATGCCGGGGGTATCAATCAGATATCCGCCAAAAGGTAAGACATGCATTTCTGCAAAAGTGGTGGTATGTTGCCCTTTGTCACTCGCTTCCGAGATTTCTCCGGTTTTGATGTGTCTATCGGGCAGCAAGGCATTGATCAGACTTGATTTTCCTACGCCGGAGTGTCCGGAAAACAGGGTAGTCTTGTCTTTTAACAGGCTTTCTATTTGTGGGATATTAGTTCCTTCCAAAGCCGATACTGTATAACAAGGATAGCCGATGTTTTCATAGATGTGCTTGTATTCTTCTAAAACCGCCAGTCCGTCTTCATTGAACAAATCCAGTTTATTGAAAATCAATACTGCTGGAATTCGGTAAGCCTCGGCAGTTGCCAGAAAACGATCAATAAAACCTAAAGAGGTTCTTGGCGAAACCAGGGTCACCACCAAAAATGCCTGATCCATGTTGGCGGCAATGATTTGCGCCTGCTTAGACAGGTTGATGGATTTACGGATGATGTAATTGTTCCGCTCATGTAATTTATGAATTACCCCGTTTTCTGAGTTTGGCTCCAGCTCAAAGTCTACCTGATCGCCTACGGCAATAGGGTTGGTGGTTTGAATGCCCTTGATCCGGAACTTACCTTTAATACGGCAGTCGTATCTGTTGCCGTCTTCCGCCTGTACCTGATACCAGCTTCCTGTTGATTTTATGACTAATCCTTGCATATGATGGCGCAAAGGTAAGAAAATGTTTGTCGGGAATCAGGGTTTACAAGCGCTTAGCTGTTGCTTTCCGCAAAACGGGGCTAAATTTGGGCGGCTGTAGCGCTTTCTTGTTTTTTGGTGTTGAAAATGAGTGTATTAACAGTCGATACCCGAAAAACCGATCTCTACCCCCTTTAAGCGCAATTTTTTTAAAAATCGAGCAAATATTTATGTAATCATTTGTTAATTAGAAAAATATAACTTTACTTTACGCCACAGCACACTAAGTGTAAAAAGTACAATGTTTAATAATTCAACCATTATTTCCATTATTATTACCACCGGGATATCTCGGAGGGAGGATAGCTAATGGGTATAAAATACTAAAAATAAAAACCACAAAAAGCGCCTTCCTCTAATCGGGGAAGGCGCTTTTTTTTTAACCTAAAACTATGAATATTTTAAAATTTGGAGGTACATCTGTTGGTTCCCTGGAAAGCATCACTGCTTTGCTGGGTATCTTAAAGGAGCAGCAAGGGGCTGAAAATCCTATCGTCGTCTTATCTGCCATGAGCGGGGTAACGAATGCCCTGGTTGATATGGCAGAAAATGCAGGGAAAGGGAAATCTTACGGCGAGGAACTGAGCGCAATTGAAAAGAAACATTTTGAGGTGATCCGTGCGTTATTGCCGGCAAGTGCTCAGAACCCGGTACTCACCAGGCTTAAAATTTACTTTAATGAACTGGAAGATATTTTGCAGTCGGTCTACAACCTGAAAGAACTGAGCCTGCAAACCAAAGACCTGATTTTAAGTTATGGAGAGCGTTGCTCGGCAGTAATGGTGAGCCATATCGCAAAGCAAACCTTTCCGGAAGCCTTATATGTAGATGGATCGGAACTGATCAAAACTGACCATAACTTCGGACAGGCGAAAGTAAGTAGCTACCTCACAGAAACTTTAATCAAGGATTTTTATGAGACGAATGCTGATAAACTATTGTTCGTAACCGGTTTTATTGCGAGTAATGAAGAAGGTAGAATTACCACTTTAGGAAGGGGAGGAAGTGATTATACTGCTGCAATCTGGGGTTCTGCCCTGAATGCACAGGAAATTCAGATCTGGACAGATGTAGACGGGATGCTGACTGCCGATCCCAGGATGGTGAAAAAAGCATTTTCTCTTGCCGAGTTGAGCTATACCGAAGCGATGGAGCTTTCTTATTTTGGCGCCAAGGTAATTTATCCGCCAACCATGATCCCTGCTTTTCTAAAGCGGATTCCTATTGTCATCAAAAACACGTTCAATGTTGATTTCCCGGGTACCTATATCAAGCATGGCGCAGGAAGTTCAAAATTACCAATCAAAGGGATTTCTTCTATTGATGAAATCAGTGTGCTGAACCTTTCCGGTAGCGGAATGGTTGGGAAAGCCGGTTTTAGCGGTCGTTTGTTCTCCATGCTTTCCCGTGAACAGATCAATGTGATCCTGATTACACAGTCTTCTTCTGAGCATAGCATCACTTTCGCCGTGAAACCAGGCGATGCCTTAAAAGCATTGGCATTGATTAATAAAGAGTTTGAATTGGAATTACAGGCACGTAAACTGGAATATCCGGAAGTAGAAAACGGGCTTGCCGCATTGGCCATTGTCGGCGAAAACATGAGACGCACTCCAGGTATGTCAGGAAAGTTGTTCCATGCTTTAGGAAGAAACGGGGTCAATGTAAGGGCAATCGCTCAGGGTTCTTCGGAATATAATATCTCGGTAATCATCTCTAAACCAGATTTGTCGAAAGCTGTAAATGCAGTGCATGATGCTTTTTATGCGAATCTGAAAAGAACACTCCATGTTTTTTGTCTGGGAACAGGTAACATCGGGAAAACCTTATTTGCACAACTGGAAGCGCAAACCACTTTCCTTGCCACCAATAACGACCTTCAGGTAAAGGTGATGGGCGTTTGTAATACCCGTAAAATGCACCTGAATGTGGATGGTATCGCCTTGAGCAATTGGGAAGAGAACATGGAAAGCAATGGTGAACCAGCAGATTTGCCGCTGTTCATCAAAAAGATGAAAGCGATGAACTTACCAAATTGTGTGTTTGTTGACAATACTGCAAGTCACAATCCGATTCAGTTTTATCAGGATGTGTTACAATCGAGTATTTCTGTGGTGACTTGCAACAAGATCGGTAATTCTGCCGATTACGAGCAATATGTGGCTTTTAAACAGGCAGCAAGAACTTATGGTGTAGATTTTCATTATGAAACCAATGTAGGTGCAGGCCTGCCGATCATCCGGACTTTAAAGGATCTGATGATGAGCGGAGACCGGATTCACCGCATTGAAGCCATTTTATCGGGTACCATCTCTTATATTTTCAACAATTATAAAGGCGATAAATTGTTCCATGAAGTGGTTAAGGAAGCCCAGGATAAAGGTTATACTGAACCGGATCCGAGAGACGACCTTAACGGGAAAGACTTTATGCGTAAAATGTTAATTCTGGCGCGTGATGCAGGTTATCCATTGGAAGAAGCTGACATTGAGATCGAAAGTATGCTTCCTCCGGCTTGTCTGGCAGCAGCTACTGTAGCCGACTTCTACCAGGAACTGGAGAACAATACTGAGTATTTTGAAAAGTTAAAGAAACAGGCCGCTGATGGCAATAAAGTGTTGCGCTATATCGGGAAACTGGAAGCAGGGAAGGTGGAAATTACCCTGCAAATGGTAGATGATAACCATCCTTTTTACATGCTTTCCGGAAGTGACAATATTATTTCATTTACCACGGACCGTTACAAAGACCGTCCATTGGTAGTTAAAGGCCCTGGTGCAGGTGCAGAAGTGACTGCCGCAGGTGTTTTCGCTGATATTATAAACGTTGGTAAACGATGAGAGAATCTATAAAAGTTTTTGCCCCGGCTACTGTAGCCAATGTGGTGTGTGGATATGATGTTTTGGGCTTCGCGGTGAATGAACCGGGTGATGAAGTGATCATGAAATTAACTGGTGGTTCCGGAATCACCATTACAAAAATTACCGGTGATGAGGGGCGTTTACCCCTTGATCCGAAGAAAAATACCGTGAGTGCCAGTGTGCAACATTATTTAAACCACATCGGGAAACCGGATACGGGGATAGAAATTGAGCTCCATAAGAAAATGCCAATTGGCAGCGGATTAGGTTCCAGCTCTGCCAGCACAGTAGCGGGATTGTTCGCGGTGAACAATTTATTTGATAGTTTACTGACCAATAAAGAATTGGTTCCTTTCGCGATGAAAGGGGAGGAACTGGCCTGTGGTTATGGACATGCGGATAATGTGGCTCCGGCTTTGTTAGGCGGTTTTGTACTGATCAGAAGTTATGAGCCTTTAGACATCATCAGTTTGCCACACCCTGAGGATTTATATGCTGCAATCGTTTATCCGGAGGTGGATGTGCCTACGAAAGATGCCAGACAGATGATCCGTTCCAAAGTATTGTTGAAAGATGCGGTTACGCAATGGGGTAATGTGGCAGGTTTAGTGAGTGGTTTGTTTTTAAAAGACCATGACCTGATTGGTAGGAGCATGACGGATATCCTGGTAGAACCTACCCGTTCTATTCTGATTCCTGATTTCTACAAGATGAGGTCCCTGGCGATGAAAACCGGTGCCATTGGATTTGGAATCTCCGGTTCCGGCCCTTCAGTTTTCGCCTTAACAAAAGACGAAGGTACCGCAAGAGCAATCACGCAAAAACTTCAGCAGCATTTAAAAGGAATTGGCATCAACAGCCTTTCTTTTGTGTCATCAGTAAATAAAAAAGGACCTGTTATCTTAGATTAAGAACGATGAAATTATACAGTACAAACAACCACGAATTAAACGTTGACTTTCCAACAGCTGTTTTTAACAGCATGCCTTTGGATAAAGGCTTATATATGCCGGTAAATGTTCCTTTGCTGGACGAGGAGTTTATTCAGAACATCCACAAATACAGTATGCCGGAGATTGCTTTCCAGGTGGCTTCTACTTTACTGGATGGCGCAATTCCTCTGGATGATCTGGTGAAAATCATTGATGAGACCCTCAGTTTTGATGCCCCGGTGGTGGAACTGGAAGAGAATACCTATGTTTTGGAATTGTTTCATGGCCCTTCCTTAGCTTTTAAAGATTTTGGCGCGCGTTTCATGAGCCGGGTGATGGCTTATTTCCTAAAAGACGGGGAGCAAATGCTGGATGTATTGGTGGCTACTTCCGGAGATACCGGTGGTGCAGTGGCACTGGGTTTTCTTGGTGTGCCCAATACCAGGGTGACCATTCTTTATCCGCAAGGGAAAGTGAGTGAAATCCAGGAGTTACAATTGTGTACCAATGGCCATAATATCCATGCGATAGCCGTTGATGGTACTTTTGATGATTGTCAGCATTTGGTGAAACAGGCTTTTGCGGATGTGGAACTCAATCAGAAACTGCGCTTAACTTCTGCCAATTCTATCAATATTGCCAGGTTGATCCCCCAGACTTTTTACTATTTCAATGCCTGGGCACGACTGCGCAGGGCAGGTAAAACGGAGGTGATCTTCTCTGTACCTAGTGGCAATTTCGGGAATATTGCTGCGGGATTACTCGCTTATAAAATGGGCTTGCCGGTTAAACAGTTCATCGCAGCAACCAATGTAAATGACACGGTTCCGCGTTTTCTGGAGACCGGAGTATATGAAACCAGGCCGTCTGTACAGACTTATGCGAACGCAATGGATGTTGGTGCGCCGAGCAACTGGGTGCGGATCATGGACCTTTTTAAACAAGATCGCAGTGCTTTAAAAGAGATTTTGAAAAGCTATACTTATACGGATACGCAAACATTGGCCGGTATCCAGTCTATTTACGATCAGTTTGGGTATATCGCTTGTCCGCATACTGCGATTGCTGCCCTGGCTTTGCAGGATTATAAAAAAGAAAACCCACAGGAAAATGCTGCGGGTGTATTTTTATCTACTGCTCATGCCTGTAAGTTTCCGGATGTGTTTCCTGCAGAATTAGCGGCAAAAATCAAGATTCCGGCTGCTGTGCAAGAACTGGATCTTAAAACCAAACAACTGGAGAAAATGGATACTGCTTACAGTTCTTTTAAGAATTATCTGGTTAAATTTTACGAAAACGCATAATAGCAATATCGCCCATCATGAAATTAAGGGTGCTATCACTGACAACATAACTGCTGGTTTTTTTCAGCATTTCCATAAAAGTGGCCTCTCCTTCACCGGGACAGGCCATTTTTGTCATGGCCATCGGATGGGTGAAATTGATCGTGCTGTCATCCGCCACTAAAGTGCCGGAAAAAGAATTACAGCTGCTATAGCCGCTAACTTTCTTGTTGGTAATGTCAAATGTAAGGGTTGGTTTTTTTGCGGGATATAATCCGTTAAAAGCTATTCTGGGGCCGGAAATATAGTTCAGTTCCCAGGTTCCTCCAAGCTCTGACAAGCCACCGTTTCCTATTGATCCAGGTTTTAGGGTGGTACATGCAGCGAAAGTACTGGTTACAACAAATGCCAGTATGATGATTCTTTTCATAGCCTTAGGATTTAAATGATAGCCGAAAGGTACAAAGAGTATTCCAAAAAATACCCATCGGCTATCAGGAAGGCCTAAAATACAGCGTTGGCGATTTTTTTAGTAGGCTCAGGATTACCCATCGTATAGAAGTGAAGCACTGGTGCGCCCATCTCTTTTAGCTCTTTACATTGGTTGATCATCCATTCAATACCTACTTCTTTCACCTCTTTTTCAGACTTGCAGGCCTGGATCGCTTCGCTCAGTTCAATAGGGATATCCAGGTGGAAAATCTTTGGTAAACTGATCAGTTGTTTGCTACTGGTAATTGGTTTCAATCCCGGGATAATAGGGACGTTAATCCCATTTTCACGGCATTTATCTACCAGTGCTTTGTATTTTTTATTGTCGAAAAACATCTGGGTAACGATGAAATCTGCACCCAGATCTACCTTATGTTTTAAGTATTTGAAATCCGTATCCAGGTTTGGCGACTCATAATGTTTCTCCGGATATCCGGCTACGCCGATACAGAAATCTGTCTTTTCAGAGTTCTCCATATCATCGTGCAGGTAACGGCCATTGTTCATGTCTTGTACATGTTGTAACAATTCTGAGGCATAGGCATGGCCATCCGGTGTAGGGATGAATGCATTGTCGCTTTTTCGGGCATCACCACGCAATACCAGTACATTATCAATGCCCAGGAATTGAAGATCGATCAATGCATTTTCAGTTTCATCTTTGGTAAAACCTCCGCAAATCAAATGAGGAACGGCATCTACTTTGTACTTGTTCATGATAGCGGCACAAGTGGCTACGGTACTCGGACGTTTCCGGTAAGCTACTTTTTCTAACAGGCCGTTAGCATGTTGTTTGTAGATGTAATCTTCCCTTAAATAAGTCACATCAATAAAAGGCGGGTTAAATTCCATCAAAGGATCTATGGCGTCAAAAATGCCTTTAATACTTTGTCCTTTTATAGGTGGTAAGAGCTCAAATGAGAAAAGGGTTTTTCCTTTTGCGTTACTGATATGGTCTACGATCTTCATTAAAATATTACTTGTTAGGTTTCGGTATCTGTTATTTAGTAAGCCAGGTTAGGGCTTAACCATCTTTCCACTTCTTCCAGTGGCATGTCTTTTCTGGTCGCATATTCTTCTACCTGATCTTTGGTGATTTTTCCCAATCCAAAGTATCTTGACTGTGGGTGGGCGAAATAAAAACCACTTACAGCAGCAGTAGGGTACATGGCATAGCTTTCTGTCAGGCGGAGTCCGATTTTATTTTCGGCGTCCAGCAATTCAAAAAGTGTTCCTTTTTCACTGTGTTCCGGACAGGCAGGATAACCTGGTGCCGGACGAATTCCTGCGTATTCTTCTTTAATCAGGTCTTCGTTGCTCAGTTTTTCATCTTTCGCATAACCCCAGTAATCTTTACGTACCAGCTCATGCATTCTTTCCGCGAAAGCTTCTGCAAGCCTGTCGGCCAGCGCTTTTGCCATGATGCTGTTGTAATCGTCGTAGTTGGCTTCAAATTCTGCAACCAGCTCATCGCAACCAATTCCTGTGGTGACTGCAAAGCCTCCGAAGTAATCGGCTACACCAGATTCTTTCGGTGCCACAAAGTCGGAAAGCGCATAATAAGGTTCTCCAGCCACTTTTTCCGCCTGTTGGCGAAGCGTATGGATGGTTACTTCTTTGCCTTCAACGTCCAGTACGATATCATCGCCAACCGTATTTGCAGGCCAGAATCCAATCACACCTTTCGCGGTTAGTAATTTCTCGTCTACAATGCGTTTCAATAAGGCCTGAGCATCATCAAACAGTTTTTTCGCTTCATCTCCAACCAATTTGTCGTTGAAAATTTTAGGATAGCTGCCGCGCAATTCCCAGGTATGGAAGAAAGGCGTCCAGTCGATATATGGAACAAGATCTTCTAATGGGTAATCTTCAAATACTTTAGTTCCGGTAAAGGCAGGGGCAGGAGCAACCTGATCCAGATCAATTTGAAACTGATCTTTTCTGGCTTCTGCCAATGTCTTAAAGCGTTTGTCGGAACGCTTGTTTAAATGCGCTTCCCTTGCTTTATCGTATTCCTGTCTGATGCCATCAATATAAGCCCCTCTGGTTTCCGGATTCATTAAGGTACTGCAAACCGTTACACTTCTGGAAGCATCCAATACGTGAATTGCAGGGCCCGAATAGTTTGGCGCTACTTTTACAGCGGCATGGATTCTGGAAGTGGTTGCACCACCAATAATCAATGGAATGGTAAATCCTTCACGCTCCATTTCTTTGGCAAAATGTACCATTTCATCTAGTGAAGGGGTAATTAAACCACTTAGTCCGATGATGTCGGCATTGATTTCTTTGGCTTTCTGAATGATGGTTTGTGCGGGTACCATGACGCCCATATCTACGATTTCGAAATTATTACAGGCCAATACTACGCCTACAATGTTCTTACCGATGTCATGTACATCACCTTTTACAGTGGCCATTAAGATTCTTCCTGCCGAAGAGCTGGTTTTTCCATCAGGATTGTCCAGTTTTTCCTGCTCAATGAATGGAAGGAGGTAAGCTACCGCCTTTTTCATCACACGGGCAGATTTCACTACCTGTGGTAAGAACATTTTTCCGGCACCAAAAAGGTCTCCAACGATATTCATCCCGTCCATTAAAGGACCTTCGATCACGTGGATAGGTTTTGGATATTTTTGTCTGGCTTCCTCTACGTCGGCATCCAGGTATTCTATAATTCCTTTAACAAGGGAATGAGAAAGTCTTTCTTCAACTGAAGTTTTTCTCCACTCTTCATCTCTGACAATCTCTTTGCCTTTAGATTTGATCGTTTCCGCGAATTCTACCAGTCGTTCTGTCGCATCATCTCTGCGGTTCAGCAACACATCTTCCACACGTTCCAGTAAGGCCGGTGGAATTTCCTGATACACTTCTAACATCCCTGCGTTCACAATTCCCATATCTAAACCAGCTTTAATGGCATGGTAAAGGAAGGCAGAGTGCATCGCTTCCCTAACGGTATTGTTTCCGCGGAAAGAGAAGGAAATGTTAGATACCCCACCACTTACTTTGGCATGAGGCAGGTTTTCTTTAATCCAACGTGTCGCATTGATAAAATCTACGGCATAGTTGTTATGTTCTTCCAGACCGGTAGCAACGGTCAGGATATTCGGGTCAAATATGATGTCTTGTGGCGGGAAGCCTACTTCATCTACTAAAATATCGTAAGAACGTTTACAGATTTCTTTTCTACGTTCAAAGTTATCCGCTTGTCCTTTTTCATCAAATGCCATCACCACTACCGCTGCACCGTAGTTCATGATTTTTTTAGCACTTTCTATAAACTTTTCATCGCCTTCTTTCAGGGAGATGGAGTTCACGATTCCTTTTCCCTGTAAACATTTTAGTCCGGCTTCAATTACCGACCATTTAGAGGAGTCAACCATGATTGGAAGCTTAGAAATATCCGGCTCCGAAGCAATCAGGTTCAGGAATTTAACCATGGCCGCTTCACCGTCCAACATCCCTTCATCCATGTTTACATCGATGATTTGAGCACCACCTTCTACTTGCTGACGGGCAACAGTTAAGGCAGCTTCATAATCTCCACCTAAAATCAGCTTGGAGAATTTAGGAGATCCGGTGATATTGGTACGTTCTCCGATGTTGACAAATATGCTTTCCGGAGTAACGGTTACCGCCTCTAATCCGCTTAAACGCAGGTAAGGGGCTACTGTAGGGATCTTTCTCGGACTTACTTTTTTGGCCTTAGCAGCGATGCAGGCAATGTGTTCCGGCGTTGTTCCGCAACAACCACCTACAATATTTACGAAGCCATGCTGAATGAAATCTTCTACCAGGTGAGCAGTTTCATGCGGCATTTCATCGTAAGCACCAAACTCATTAGGTAATCCTGCATTTGGATACGCAGACACATAACAAGTGGCTTTTGCAGAAAGCTCTTCAATGTGAGGTCTCATGTCTTTTGCCCCTAAAGCACAGTTAAAACCGATGCTGATTGGGTTGGCATGAATTACAGAGTTTAAGAAAGCCTCTACCGTTTGTCCGGATAGGGTTCTTCCTGAAGCATCGGTAATGGTACCGGAGATCATGATATCTATCGTTCTACCGATTTCTTTCTCGTATTTTTTGATGGAATATATAGCTGCTTTAGCGTTCAGCGTATCGAAAATAGTCTCAATTAATAGAACATCAGAACCACCGTCTACCAGTCCACGCACCTGCTGATCATAAGCGGATACGAGTTCATCAAAGGTTAGGGCCCTGTATCCAGGGTCGTTCACATCCGGCGACAGGGAAAGGGTTCTGTTGGTTGGCCCTACGGCTCCTGCTACGAAAGATACCCGGTCTGGATTTGCGGCCATGAATTCGTCTACTGCCTCACGTGCCACTTTAGCACCGGCAAAACTCATTTCATAGTCCAGCTCTTCCATCTGGTAATCTGCCAGGGAAATGCGTTGGGTACTGAAAGTGTTGGTCTCAATAATATCAGCACCGGCCTTTAGGTATTCGGTATGTATTGCTTTGATAATATCGGGACGGGTAAGGTTCAGCAAATCATTATTGCCTTTCACATCACAAGGGTGATCTTTAAATCGTTCACCTCTAAAATCTTCTTCTGTTAAGATGTAACGCTGGATCATGGTACCCATGGCTCCGTCAATAATTAATATGCGTTTCTCTAACTCTGCTCTAATGTCCATTTTTTTAGTTCTCCGGGTAACGCGTATGGTTTTATAGCCGCATAGGAATGCCCTGTCGGTTAAGTTTTGTACGCAGTTAAAAGCTTATTGAAAAGTCCGGTATCGGGTCGACTTTAACTTATCTTTCGGGAACCAATGGTCCGGTTTCCAGTAGAATGTAGCACCTTGTAAGCACAGGTTGCTAAGACATCGCAGGGTCTAATCCCTCCGTCTTTCTCTATAAGCTCTACAAAAGTGCAACAAAGAAAAATCATTTCCAAAAAAACAGCACTTAAAGCATATAATATTGCAATTGCCAGTGGTATTACGGGGTGGTTCGGAATAATATTCTGAAAATCTGTGGGTTTGTGTTCAGAAGAGTCGTTTTAAGGGGCGTTTGCATTATGGGTTTTCGGGAGATTCAGGGATTATCCCGCAACAAAAAGGGCTGCCAAAAATTTGACAGCCCTTTTGCTTATAATTTACTCCTGCTTATTTTCTGTCTCCGAAGATTCTCAATAAGAATAAGAAGATATTGATAAAGTCAAGGTATAGGGATAATGCACCCATGATGGCTAATTTTTTACCATCAGCTTGTACCATTGGGTCACCACTTTCTTCCAGGCCTGCACCGATACGTTTCAGCTTTTGAACGTCATAAGCGGTTAATGCCGTAAAGATGGCTACACCGAAAAAGCTCATTACATAACTGAATGTCGGGCTACCTAAGAACATATTGATGATGCTGGCGATAAATAAACCAACTACACCTACCATTAAGATCGGACCAAATTTCGTTAGATCCACTTCTGTGGTGTATCCTAAGAAGGCCATGATACCGAAGATACCTGCTGCGGCACCAAAACAGGCTACAATAGATCCTGCAGTATATACCAACAGAATATAGCTTAAGCTGATCCCTAATAAGACAGAGAAAAGTATAAATACACCCAGTAGGGCGCCGTAAGAAAGACGGCTAAAGCCGGCTCCCATTAACATGACTAATCCCAGTGGGGCAAACATGGCGATATATCCTAAAACTGTACTTCTTCCGGTTTCAAAGTTGATCAACTGGCTTAATAATGCCGGTGAGTTTGATACAACGAAGGCCGCCAAAGTAGATACACTTAAGGCAACGAACATCCATAAGAATACATTTGCGAAGAATTTCTTAGCAACGACTCCTCTTTCCTGCTCGACAAATACTGATTTGTTTGCCCATTCGTAATTATTGTTGTTATCCATTTTTCTTTTAAATTTTATAGTTAAAGATACTAATTAGTTTACGTTCATACAAAACCTATGCCCCAAGCCTTTTTGTCAGCGTTTCTTCTACTTTCTTGAAAATTTGAAGTGGTTTTAAGGTTCTCCATGCCAAATCGTCAAGCTGACCGCCAAAGTTGATGTAGTAATCCAGGTTTGCACTTCTGAACTCTTCGATCACATGTTCCTGGAAATTGATGCCGCAAATCCATCCATCTTCCACATCCTGGAACCACTCTTCATAATAGCTGTCCTCCGAAGCATGGAAGTTCAGGATGTTTTCTCCGATGAGGATAAACTTGTTGATGCCTTCATCAATCATGAGTTCCAGAATCTCTCTTTTCAGGAGCATGATGTCGTTGTCGATGGCATCATTCCACTCCCCGATAAACTCAATAATCGCATAATTCCTGTCGTAATCCGCATACAATACTTTTATGTATAGGGTGTTGGAGCCGAAATCATCCCATTGCGGGTGGATCAGGAAATTGTAAAGTTGTTTGTCAAAATAGAATTCTGAGTATTCGGTGTTATAAAATGGAGAACGTTCATCTTCCGCCGCGATATAATCATCACGCCACAGGTAGAAAGGTTCGATTTCGTGCATATAATATTCCGGTTATTTGCTGCCGGCCTCTACTGCTTTACGCACGCTGCCGTAGCGTAATAGCAAGTCTTCCGCCTTTGCGTAGTCAATGTTTAGTTCTTCCATTACCATTAGTATGCCACGATCCACCAATTTATGGTTGGTTAGCTGCATGTCTACCATTTTATTTCCCTTGACACGGCCGAGTTTAATCATGACAGTTGTGCTGAGCATATTTAAAACCAGTTTTTGTGCCGTGCCGGATTTCATGCGGGTAGAGCCGGTCAGGAATTCAGGACCTACGACTACTTCTACCGGAAAATCGCTTTCAGCAGCAATCGGGCCACCTGTATTACACACGATACAGCCGGTTAAGATGCCATGTTGACGTGCGGTATTTAATCCGCCAACCACATAGGGCGTAGTACCCGAAGCAGCCAATCCGATTAAACAGTCTTTTTCATTGATCTGGTATTCCTGCAGGTCGATCCAGGCTTGCGCTGCATCATCTTCCGCATTTTCTACGGCTTTTCTGATCGCAGTATCGCCACCGGCAATTATACCGACTACCCAATCAAATGGAACGCCAAATGTTGGCGGGCATTCTGAAGCATCTACTACACCCAGACGGCCGCTGGTGCCTGCGCCAATGTAAAATAAGCGGCCACCATTTTTCATGCGTTCCGTAACGGAAATCGCCAGTTTTTCTATTTGTGGAATCACCTTTTCCACGGCAAGTGGAACGGTCTGATCTTCCTTATTGATCCCCTGAAGAATTTCAAGGACAGACATCTGGTCAATGTGCTGATGTGTTGATTCCTGTTCCGTTACTCTGATCATGTTTTTTTTGTTAAAACTCGGGATTTTCTTTTTAAACGCGAAATAATCCCGGCTCATATTGCTTATTCGGGAACAAACCTGCAACATTCTTGTTAATTCTTATAAAGAGTAAACAATTGTTAATGATTAGGACTTAATTTACTAAATGATAGGGTTATTTCATAACTTTACGCAGCAATAAACCATGAAAAAGACCACCCGCAACCACCTTTTAATCGCGCTCACCTATTCTCTGACTTTAATAGGGGGGATGGTTGTTGGCTTTAAGTTTTTAAAAGATCAGGGGTATCAGCTTCAAAAGCCAATGGCGTATGCTGCGGATAGTAGCAGGAAGGTCGATGAAATCATTCATATCATCAATAAAAACTACGTTGATGAGGTGAATGCAGACAGTATGCACCATTTGCCGATTGATAGTTTACTTCATCAGCTGGACCCACATAGTGTTTATCTGCCGCCGGCAAAAGCCAATGAATTTGCAGAGACACTGGGCGGTAATTTTGAGGGGATCGGGATTGAGTATTACATTTTAAATGACACTTTACTGGTCACTAATGTGGTTAAAGATGGTCCGGCATTTCTTTCCGGAATCCGCCAGGGAGATAAAATCCTTAAAATCGATACCGTGTTTGTGAGTGGAAGAGATCTTCCGAGAGAACAAATGATTGGTAAGATCAAGGGTAGAAAAGGAACTGCGGTTAAATTAAGCATCTTACATCCTGGAAATCCTCAGCCGGTATTACTCTCCGTAAATCGGGCAAGGGTAAAAGTGAGCAGCATTGATGCCGCTTATATGCTGAGTCCGGAAACCGGATATGTGCGCATCAGTAAGTTTGGTGCAGATACAGACTCCGACTTTGTCGAGTCTGTGCGTAATCTGAAAGGAAAAGGCATGAAAAAGCTGGTCTTAGACCTGCGCGACAATGGGGGAGGTTACCTGACTGCCGCAACTGGCCTGGCCAATCAGATTCTTACAGAAAACAAGCTGATTGTATATACCCAGGGAAAACATGAACCACGTACCGATTACTTTAGTACCGGTGGCGGGGAGTTTGAACAGGGGAAACTGGCGATATTAATCAATGAAAACTCGGCTTCTGCCAGTGAAATTCTTGCCGGTGCGGTACAGGATCTGGATCGTGGAGTGATCATTGGACGTCGCTCTTTTGGTAAAGGTCTGGTGCAGGAGCAATTTCCTTTTGTGGATGGCTCGGCCTTAAACCTGACCATTGCGAGGTATTATACGCCATTGGGTAGAAGTATCCAGAAGTCTTATAAGAAGGGCTACAATGCCTATCAGAATGAGATTGAAGACCGTTTTAATGATGGGGAGCTGACTTCCGTAAGTGCAAAAGACAGTCTGAAGAAGAGTAAGGCCTTTTTAGGAGGTGGCATCCAGCCGGATATCTATGTAAAAATGGATACCAGTGGTTTCAACAGGTTTTATGCGAAACTGATTGCGAAGAAAGTGTTGTTTGATTTTGTGTATGACGTATTGGGAAATCGTTATACCGCTTCTTTTTTAGAACAAAACCTTGCAACCTTTACCATTAATGATGCAGATTACAAGGATTTAGTTAAATATATTCAAAGTAAGAATATTGTGATAGAGCCTAAATTACTACAGGCAGCAAAACCTTTAATCCTGAATGATGTTAAAGTTTTGCTTTGTAAATACCACCTGGGTGATGCCGGTTATTACAAAGCACTCAACTTAAGCGATGCGATGGTCAAACAGGCATTATCCAGCTTGCAGTAATTCAAATACTATTTCTGTCTGAAATAAATCTGGATCGGTGATCCTGAAAAATCAAAGTTTTCACGTAGTTTGTTTTCAATGAAACGTTTATACGGTTCCTTGATGTACTGAGGTAAGTTACAGAAGAAAGCAAACATTGGTGAAGTACCATTGATTTGCGTAATGTATTTGATCTTGATGTACTTTCCTTTCAATGATGGTGGCGGATATTTTTCAATAATCGGCAACATCACATCATTTAATTTAGAGGTTGGAACTTTCTTCCCTCTGTTTTTGTATACTTCTAAAGCAGTTTCAACTGCCTGGAAGATACGTTGTTTAGTGATTACAGAGGTGAAAACGATTGGTACGTCTGTGAACGGTTGTAATTTAGTACGAATCTGCTCTTCAAAAATCTTAGTGGTTTTGGAGTCTTTTTCTACTAAATCCCATTTGTTGACCAGGATTACGATACCTTTTTTGTTTTTCTCAGCAAGATGGAAAATGTTAACATCCTGTGATTCTAACCCTTCCATAGCGTCGATCATTAAGATCACCACATCCGCTTCTTCTAAAGCTTTGATGGTACGCATTACAGAATAAAACTCGATGTTCTCTTTTACTTTAGTTTTCTTACGAAGACCTGCCGTATCGATGAACATGAACTCATGTCCGAATTGGTTGTAGTGGATATGTATAGAGTCTCTTGTAGTTCCGGCGATTGGAGTTACAATATTTCTTTCTCTACCAATCAGTGCATTGATTAGTGATGATTTACCAACGTTAGGTCTGCCAACAATGGTCAGTTTAGGTAATGCATTCTCTTCTTCTACGATATCTTCGAAGTGTTTGATTACATCATCTAACAGATCACCTGTTCCAGAACCAGTCATAGAAGAGATCGGGTAGATCTCACCTAAACCAAATCCGTAAAATACGGAAGCATCATTTTGTAATTGAGTATTGTCTACTTTATTTACAACGATGAATACAGGTTTATTGCTGCGTCTAAGTAACTGTGCAATTTCGTCATCCAGGTCGGTAATGCCGGTTACGACATCCACCATAAACAACAATACAGTTGCTTCTTCGATAGCAATTACCACTTGTTCGCGGATAGCTGCTTCAAATAAATCTTCGGAATTGGCTACATAGCCTCCGGTATCAATAACAGTAAACTGCTTATCAGTCCATTCTGCCGATCCGTAATGACGATCACGGGTTACACCGCTAAAATCATCAACAATGGCTTTACGACTCTCTGTTAAGCGGTTAAATAGGGTAGATTTGCCTACGTTTGGTCTTCCGACGATTGCGATAATGTTGCTCATGTGTATGTATGAATTGTATTAATTATTAAGGGGTTGCAAAGGTAAGCTTAATTTTCGTACCCGAAACTTTTTAAATAGTTCTTTTTACTTCGCCAGTCCGGAACCACCTTTACGAAGGTCTCTAAAAAGACTTTTTGATCCAGGAATTTCTCAATATCCTTACGGGCCTCAGTACCAACCTTTTTAAGCATTGCGCCACCTTTACCAATCAGGATGTTTTTCTGCGAATCACGTTCTACGATGATCTCTGCACTAATCCTGGTAATTTTTTCTTCTTCTTTGAAGGAAGTAATTACTACTTCTGTGCTATATGGAATCTCTTTCTGGTAGTTGTTGAAGATCTTCTCTCTGATGATTTCCGAAACGAAGAACCTTTGTGTACGGTCTGTCAGATCTTCTTTATCATAGAAAGGAGCATGTTCCGGTAATTGATCCAATACCGTTTCCATGATGCCATCTAAGTTATATAAGTGTAATGCGGAGATGGCATATATATGTTTAGGATTTAACTTTTCCTGCCAGTAAGCCATTTTCGCTTCTACTTCTTCTTGTGTTGCATTGTCGATCTTATTGATCAGGACAATCATCGGGATCGTAGTGTCAATGATTTTATCTAATACATCATTCTCATCATGTGTTTCGTTAATGTCGGTAACGAACAGAATAAGATCTGCATCAGTAAGCGCTCCTTTTACAGAACTCATCATAGAATCTTGTAAACCGTAACGCGGTTTTATGATCCCCGGAGTGTCCGAAAATACGATTTGATAATTTTCTTCATTGACAATTCCCAGAATACGGTGACGGGTAGTCTGAGCTTTCGGAGTAATGATAGAAAGCTTTTCACCCACCAGGGCATTCATTAACGTTGATTTACCCGCATTGGGCTTACCAATTATACTTACAAAACCTGCTTTATGTGACATGAAAATATTTTTTGAAATAAATTTGCACCGCAAAGAAACGAATTATATCTTTGCATTCCAATTCGGAGGAAGAGTTAACCAATTAATTAACACAATCGGAATTGTATATAGTGCGGGATGGAGCAGTTGGTAGCTCGTCGGGCTCATAACCCGAAGGTCATCAGTTCGAGTCTGGTTCCCGCTACCAAAAAATGATTCGTCAACATGTTGTTGAAGGCAATCAAAATGGCCCGTTCGTCTAGGGGTGAGGACGCCAGATTTTCATTCTGGTAACAGGGGTTCGATTCCCCTACGGGCTACGATCCTCCTTACGTGTAAGGAGGACATTAATAAACTTGACTACAGAGGTAGGATAGTAATAACATAGAGTGCGGGATGGAGCAGTTGGTAGCTCGTCGGGCTCATAACCCGAAGGTCATCAGTTCGAGTCTGGTTCCCGCTACCAAAACAGGTTCGTCAACGTAAGTTGAAGGCAACCTTAAATGGCCCGTTCGTCTACCGGTTAGGACGCCAGATTTTCATTCTGGAAATAGGGGTTCGATTCCCCTACGGGCTACAATCTTCCTTTACAATGTAAAGAAAGATCATTAACTTGACTACAGTGGTAGGAGAGTATTAACATAGAGTGCGGGATGGAGCAGTTGGTAGCTCGTCGGGCTCATAACCCGAAGGTCATCAGTTCGAGTCTGGTTCCCGCTACCAAAACAGGTTCGTCAACGTTAAGTTGAAGGCAACCTTAAATGGCCCGTTCGTCTACCGGTTAGGACGCCAGATTTTCATTCTGGAAATAGGGGTTCGATTCCCCTACGGGCTACAAAAGCCGCTTTACGAAAGTAGAGCGGCTTTTTGCTTTTACAGCATTTCCATATTTTTTTCCTGTTTCTGCTGCTTCCATTGTAGAACTGATCCTGATCTCAGGCAGTCCAATCCTGGTTTTTTATTACCTTAGACTTTGCCAAAGCTTAGGTTATCCTTTATTATTTCCTCGAAAATGTTAATTGCGGCAATCCATCCGGTCAATATAAACTGGTGCCAAACCCATATTTATGCCTTTAATTAAGCAATCTCTTGTGAGGCATGGTAGCGATTCCACTACAAATTATACAGGTTCTGCTGCTTGGAAAGACAAGAAAGGAAAAGATTTATCGCTTTATAATTCCTCCTTTATAAAGGAAATCCCCGGAATAAGTACTGAACATTGGCCCGGAAATGGTAAGATTGTTTTAATCATGGGGCATAAACCAGGGTAGTAAAAGCTGGATCAGCATAGATCATCTGATTTTTGCTACTTTATTGCAGTCGAAAATGGTTCCTCAATCCCCATAAAAGTTCGATATATTGCGACCTGACTCTAAAAACTATGGAAAAAAGAACGGTTTTAACTATCTCCTCATTTTTGTTAATCATTTTGGGCATTGCTATTATTTTTGTGGGTATGTCCGGTCCTAAACTGATGTTGCCACCGGTGATTACTGGTTTGGGTTTTTTTGTGATCAGCTGGGCGCTGTTTGCGTTAAATAAATAGAACAATACTTCCCCCTTCCTTGTTTATTTCGATAATGAATCTGCTAATCTCTATGCTAAGGAGTTTCATTAAAAATAATTATTCGTTATATTCAGTTAATCATTAACCATTTACTTATCGAAATCATTTTATTATGAAAAAATCAATTCTTTATCTGGCCTGTATGGCAGTACCATTGGTGTATAGCTGTACTCAGGGTAACAATTCAGAAAAAACAGCTGCTGCGATGGTTGATACCACTGTGAGTAGTGCGTGTTATCTGGCTATTGATAGTTTAGATACTGCGGATCTTCACCTGAATACCAGTGCTAAGGGGAAAATTACCGGGGATCTTGTCATCAATTTTAAGGATAAGGGTGATAACGTAGGTAAAGTAGCCGGAGAATTTAGAGGGGATACCTTGTTTGTGGATTATACCTTTAAAATAGGTAAGGAAAATCCGGTAGTTTATAAAAACCCACTGGCATTTTTAAAGAAAGATGGTAAGTTGATACTAGGTGTCGGCCAGATTGAAACTTCTGTAGGCAGATCTTATTTTGTAAAAGGAAAGCCAATCTCTTTTGATAAAGGCAGGTTTACTTTTGCTCCGGTAGATTGTAAATAATAGTAATACATTAATAAAAGGCTGCGGAAATTCTTTGTTTTCGCAGCCTTTTTTGTGGAATTAACTTTTTAATTCCTCAGTGATCCCCTTCTAATTATTCAATTTTTCTCCCCAAATCCATTGTTAATACTGGCAATGAGAGGTCAAATACAGCCTTTAACTGCTAATTAAGGCTGGTTCCAACCTTAAATGAAACTATTTACAAATATATTCTATTAAATTAGTAGACTTTATTATATTTGAACCAGAAAGCTTTAAGAATTTGATTCTCAGTTCATCCGGACTGATGCTTTAAAAATATTAGATGTTTGGTTAGATCTAAGTTTTGTTTGGTTAAAAGCCAGGTTGGATGACCTGGCTTTTTTATTGTCCGGAGTCCGATAATCAAGGTTTTTGGGGATCAATCCTTAAGGAATTAATTATTAATTTACGACACACAAATAAATGAACCTATAAATGACCAAAATTTCAACCAAAACCAACAAATTTCCAATTCATGAAGACTGGGCTGTAGTGATCCTGGGATCACTCGTTATCCTAAGTACTCTTTTCTTTTTCTTATTACCGATTCCTGTTTTCAAATGGGAAAACACAGCTAGTTTAACCGACAAAATCTTTCAGCTGAATAACCTAAGCGCGATTTTAATACAATTTGTATTTATGAGTGTGATTGGGGCTTTAGGTGCATTCATCATGGGCAAATCTGTGAAAAGCTTTTTAAAGGGCTTTCCGGTAGTCTATGTACTCACCATTATTGCCTTGTTAATTGCAGGGAGTTCCGGTATGCGCGCCCTGAATCTGGAAGCTGTAATTTTTAGTCTGATGATTGGCCTGGCCATCAGTAATTTCTTCAAACTTCCAAAATGGTTTACCTCGGCACTGTCTACCGAGCTTTTTGTAAAGATCGGATTGGTGTTACTGGGTACCACTGTCATCTTTGCCGATATCTTGAAAGCAGGTTCTCTGGGGCTGATTCAAGCCCTGGTTGTCGTGGTTTCTGTATGGTATTTCGCTTACTGGCTTTGCCGGAAATTAAAAGTAGATGATGAGTTGACGATGATGATTTCCAGTGCGGTATCTATCTGTGGAGTGTCCGCTGCCATCGCTACTTCCGGAGCCATCAAAGGAGATTCCAAAAAACTATCTTATGTGATCTCGATGGTCTTGATTACCGCCATCCCGATGATGATTTTTATGCCTTACATTGCCCATTATTTTTCCTTTCCGCAGGCCGTAACCGGTGCCTGGCTAGGTGGAAGTATTGATACTTCCGGTGCGGTAGTAGCTTCAGGAAGTTTAGTCGGAGAAGAGGCTTTAAAAATCAGTACAATCGTTAAATTCTCGCAAAATGTATTGCTGGGGATCGCCGCTTTTGCGATCAGTATCTATTGGTCTTATACCAATCATAAAGATGAAAATGGTGAACGGGTGAAGCCAACCATTGGTGTGATCTGGGAGCGCTTTCCTAAATTCGTGCTGGGTTTCATTGCCGCTTCTTTATTGTTCTCTTTTTTCCTGCCCCAAGCGACGATTGCTAATGTGAAAGACAGCTTAAAAAACCTGCAGGGGGCCTGGTTTGCATTGGCATTTACCAGTATTGGTTTAGAGACAAATTTTAAGGATTTGTTCGGTAATCAGAGTAAAAAACCATTGTATGCCTTCCTGATTGCGCAGTTGTTTAATGTCATCATTACGTTGATTATTGCTTTCTATTTGTTTGGGAACAGCTAAATTTTCTGAAATCACAGATCATGGCAGGTTCCTTGCTGGTCTATCTGTACATTTGAAATTGTGTTTGTGAAAATGAGTGATACCCCAAAGAAAAGTTTGTTTAAAGCGATAAAAGGAAAAGTAATTTTAGCCGTTTTACTCGCCTGTTTTGCGCTGATTATGGCCTGGGCGGTGAGTAAGGTGGCTTTTAATGAAATGCTGAATACCGTAGAGAACATTTCTACGCCTAGTGAACGACTGAGGATGGTAAACCTCATCTCTTTAAAAATCAGCAGGCTGGATCAATTGCAAAAAACGCAAGCTTCAAATGATCCAAAAAACTATAGTAAACTTTTAAAAGAATCCAGGGAGCTTCGTACTTCTCTGGATTCTTTATCTAATTTATATGCGCAAGATTCCGTACAGCTTCAGCGGATCAGCAGTATTCAGAAACTATTAAAGGAACGTGACAACCAGTTTGTCAATTACCTGAAGGTTAGAGAGCGACTGGTGAACAACAAATCTTTCTCCACACAGGTGCAGAATCTGAGCGAACTGGTGAACAAAGGTGGGAATGACAGTACCGTTCTGGCTTCTCAGTTACAAACTTCTACCACGACCATTTATTCCTCAGAAGATAAAAACCGAGGTTTTTTTGGTCGCCTTTTTGGAAAAAAGAAGGAAAGTGAAGACAATAAATCCTATAAGATTATCAATGAAAAGAATTTGAAAGTAGATACGATCTCCCTTTCAAATGAGGATAAAACTTCTAAAAGTCTGGAAGAGACCCTCCGGAATATTGAAAAAGAACAACGCATCAACAGTGCGCGGTTTTTGGATAAAGAAGCGGAGCTGGCCAATGCAAATAACCTTTTGATCAATCAGATGCTGGACATCCTCCGTAAGGTGGAAAGTGAGGTGGTGACGCAGATTGAGCTCAATGGCATTCAGGCCAAGCACGTAGTAAATACAGGAATCACTACCATCAGTATCATTATGCTGGTGTTTTTCCTGCTCATGCTGCTGATGCTTTATTTTATTCTGGTCGATATTACGCGAAGTAACCGATATAAGAATGAGCTGGAACAGGCCAGAGATCTGGCCGAATATCACGGAATGGCCAAACAGCGTTTCCTCTCCAACATGAGTCATGAGATCAGAACGCCACTTCAATCGATTATCGGCTATGCCGAGCTGATTCGTCAGCAGGAAAAGCCAAAAGCGAAGGATATTGATGCCATTTATCATTCTTCCGAGCACCTGTTACAGATCGTAAATGAGGTGTTGGACTATAACCGGATCATTTCCGGGAAGTTTACATTCGTAGAAAAGCCTTTTGACATTGCTAAATTACTGGAAGAAGTGGTCTTCGTCATGCGTCCACAGGCAGAGCGGAAATCCCTGAATCTACTCACAGAGATCTCCCTCCATGAAACAAAATATATCAGTGGTGATCCTTTCCGCTTAAAACAAATCCTTTATAATTTATTGGGTAATGCCATTAAATTCACGAATGAAGGGGAGGTGGTCTTATCTGTTTTTTATAAAAGACAGGGTGAAAGTCTGCATTTTACGTTTATGGTAAGGGATACTGGTATTGGTATTTCTGATGCTTCACAAGCCCTGATTTTTAATGAATTTGAGCAGGTTAATGCGAATGATCAGGAGGTATTACATCAGGCCGGAACAGGTTTGGGCCTAACGATTATTAAGTCTCTTGTGGAAACCCAGGGGGGACGGATTTATGTGAAAAGTAAAGAGGGGGCAGGTAGTGTATTCACGGTTTACCTTACTTTTAAAGTTGCGGAGAAGCCGATAGAAGAGACTTTGTCTCAATCAAAAGACAGGTTGAGCTGGAAACCATTTAAAGTCTGGGTAGTCGATGATGATCCGCTGATTTTAGAGCTCTGCACGATTATATTTGAACGCAACCACATTGATTATAAAAGCTTCCATTCTCCATTGGAACTCCTGCATGAGGCAGATGTAGCGGAAGGTTTAAAATATATCCTGCTGGATATGCGGATGCCGGAAATGAACGGTATAGAACTTTGTCGACTGCTGCGGGAGAAAATGGGAACCAGTGTTAAGATTTTTGCCATTACTGCACAGGTATTACCCGACGAAAGAGAGTTTCTTTTGAACAATGGGTTTGATGGACTGGTGATGAAACCTTTCCGTGAAAATGAATTGCTGGCAGTTTTCTCTGAAGAGCTGGAATCCACCTCTTTTTCCAAAGAAGCCGGGGAAGAAAAACCGGAAGAACAGGAACATACGCCTGATGCTGCAATTGAACTCGATCTTGCTCCGCTAAGAAAAATGACTTTTGATGATGAAGATCAATTGAAAAAGATCCTGACAAGGTTCTCCCTGGATTGTGAAAATGATCTGGAAGAGATTGAACAGGCCATGAAAAATGAGGATGCGGCAACGCTCAGCTTACTGAGCCATAGGCTGGCTGGACGTATCGCACAGATCGGTTCCAAAAACCTGGCTTCAGATTTCCGGCAGATGGAGATTGCCCTTCATAAACAGGATAATCCTGATGAAAACAGCAAGCAAATGCTTAGGGATTTATCAGAGAAATTAAAGAAACTGATTGCTCAGATCCGCGCGATGTAGCTTGCTTATTCTATTTCATAGCGTTCCATTTTACTGTATAGCGTCTTACGATCGATATTCAGTAATTTGGCAGCTTTTGATTTGTTGTATTTTACTTTAATCAGGGTTTCTATGATCAACATCTTTTCGTTGACTTCATTGATGGCTTTAAGATCGGAACCATTAGGTTTAGGAACCTGATTGATCGCAATGATCATTTCTTCCGGCAAAGAATCAATCTCTGCGGTTTCAGTTGGCGTCAGTAACACCATTCTTTTGATCACATTTTTCAGCTCTCTCAGGTTTCCAGGCCAGTCATATTGAAGCAACAGGTCTTTTGCAGCCGGAGAAAGGTGCTGAACATTTCTGTTCAACTCTTCATTTGAAAGTTTTATAAAGTGATTGATAAACAATTCCACATCTTTTCCCCTGTCCCTTAATGGTGGAAGCTGGATTTTAAACTCATTTAAACGGTGGTAAAGGTCTTCGCGGAAATCACCGTTGCTCACACTATTTTTAAGGTCATCGTTGGTTGCAGTAATGATCCTGACATCAACTTTAATATTTTTTGTGCTGCCTAATGGCTGAATGGTTCTTTCCTGTAAAGCGCGTAACATCTTCACCTGAACTTCGTAACTCAGGTTTCCTACCTCATCTAAAAATAAGGTTCCCCCGTTGGCTACTTCAAACTGACCTTTTTTATCATTGAGTGCGCCGGTAAAGGCTCCTTTAGCATGGCCAAATAGCTCACTGGCGGCCAGTTCTTTTGATAAGGCACCGCAATCTATCGCCACGAAAGGTTTGTCTTTACGCTTGCTGTGCATGTGTAATGCTCTGGCTGCATATTCCTTACCTGTTCCGGTTTCACCTTGAATGATGACCGACATATCTGTTGGGGCAACCAGGTTAATGTGTTCGTATAATTTATCAGCGATGCTGCTTTTTCCTTTGATGGCATCGGCATGTTCGATCGAATTGCCGGTAGCGGGTTTTTCTTTTTTACCTAAAGCATTGTTGATGATCATCAGCAATTCATCAGGATTTACAGGCTTCGTAATGTAGTCGAAGGCACCTAATTGTATAGATTTTACAGCGGTTCTGACATCGTTAAAACTGGTCATGATAATCACCGGCTGGGTCATCCCCATTCCCCGGATATGGGATAAAACATCGAGTCCTGTTCCATCAGGAAGGCGGTAATCTACCAGGAATAAGTCGAAATTTTGTTCGGCTGATAACTTCAGACTTTTCTTTACTTCATTGACTGCGGTTGGTTCATGCCCATGCTTGGTCAGGAAGCCTTCCAGGATTTGCGAAAAAGTAAGGTCGTCTTCAATAATCAGTATTTTTGCCATAAGAATCTCGCTTGTAATTATAGCAAAAATACGAAAGCCGGGGGACATCCGGCTTTCGTACACTATATTAATTGTTATTTATTGATGGTTTACTCAATAATAGCGATGGTTTACTCAATAATAGCACCGTCTTTACTGATTTTTAAAGAAGCGGCTTCGTCACCTTTTTTAACATCTACCTGAAAGAATTCAGTTTTGTCGGCGTTTACTATTAAGAATGCTGCTGCTGGAGTCCATTCTTTATATTTGTCGGATGCCAATGTAGTTTTAACTGCATCTGGAAGATCTTTCAATTCAACCGGAGTTTTTGTTGTGCTATCTTGTTTAACGCTAATGATAACCGGGTTTTTAACGTCTGTTGCTTTTACTTGTGTTAATCCTGCGAATGCTAAAATTGCTGCTGATAAGATGATCTTTTTCATAACTCTATATTTAAATTTAAATTCTTTTTGTTTCAATTACGATTAGATAAGGTTCATAATGGTGCCAAAACCAATGAATGTGCCTTAATTAGCTGATAATCAGTGTTTGTTTGATTTATGCTAAAACAAGAACTGTTGCATTGTTCCACACTTTGTGGTTAAAAGAAACAGGAGGAGTCACTAATGGCGGTAAAGCGACGGCTTATGGAGGAAAGCTGCAGGGAAATACCTGGTGATTTGGTAATAATGGGCTGTTTATATAGGTATAACTGCTTTGCCGGCTATTTCTGACAAATTATTACCTGATGAGAAAGTAACGGATTTTTCTTAACTTTGCCTTATGCTATCTAAGAAGACTAAATATGCAATAAAGGCACTTGTTGCGCTCGGAAAAAATGCTGGAAATCCTCCTATGCAGATCGTAAGGTTAGCAGAACAGGAAATGATCCCCCGCAAATTCTTAGAGCAAATTCTATTGGATATGCGTAATGCAGGCTATCTATATAGTAAGAAAGGTGCCGGTGGCGGTTATAGCTTAAATAAAGAACCAGGTGATATTTACCTGGCGGACATCCTTCGTATCACCGATGGGCCTATTGCCATGGTGCCTTGTGCCAGTCTTAAATTCTATCGCAAATGCGATGAATGCCATGATGAAATCACTTGTGGTATTAGGAAAACCTTTATCGATGTACGCGATGCTACACTAAAAGTGTTGGCGCAAACCTCTATTGCAGATGTGATTGCACGCGAAACGGATGGTAATTTCAGAGAGTAAATAAATATTTTCAGATAAAGTCTACTACTTCTATAGTCTTTTTATATATTTGTGTCATCAATACAAATATATAATCCCTTTAAACCTAAGGCTATGATTTTAAACAAGATTGAAAATGGTGTAAAAGAACCTAAAATTACATTGGTAGGTGCTGGTCCGGGTGATCCTGAACTGATCAGTTTAAAGGGAGTGAAAGCCATCAATACAGCGGATGTAGTGCTGTATGATGCACAGGTGAATGAAGCATTGCTAAACCATGCGCCTGAAAAAGCAATTAAAATATTTGTAGGTAGTAAATCTGACGATGATTCCTTTTCTCAGGATGCGGTCAATAAACTGATGATTGATTACGCTTTAAACTTTGGCCATGTGGTGAGGTTGAAAAGCGGTGATCCTTTTGTGTTTGCCCGTGGGTTTGAAGAAGTGGACTATGCAGAATCTTATAACATCCAAACCGAAATCATCCCGGGAATCTCCAGTGCTTTAGGAGTTCCGGGTTTACATAAAATCCCAATGACCTATGATACGCTGAGCGAGAGCTTCTGGGTATTGAGTGGTACAAATGCGGCGGGAGAGCTTTCTCCGGACCTGAAAGTTGCCGCAAAATCTAAAGCAACGGTAGTCGTATTGATGGGGATTGAGAAAATCAGAGAGATCACAGCGATTTTTCAGCAGGAAGGGAAAAACAGATTACCTGTGGCCGTAATTGAAAATGGTTCTTCTGTAAATGAAAACATCAAGATAGGAGTGGTAGACACTATTGCCGAGCTTATTGAAGATCATCAGATCTCCGCACCTGCACTATTGGTATTTGGTGATGTCGTCTCTTTACATCCTTCTTTTGCCAGAATCAAAAATTTCTATGAGTTGATCGCCATGCAATAAACAACAGACCGGAGGACTAAGCTCCTGGTATTGTCAAAATAACTATTAAACCTGAATTTTAAGATTAGCCGGATATCTCTATCCGGCTTTTTTACGTTTATCGGAATAATATAGGTGATCGTCGCATATTTGATACGAACACCATTCCTCAATTATTATTTAACTTTGCACAAAACATCTATATAATATGAATATGAAGAAAGCGAACTTTTGCTATCGTGGAATATTAAGTTTGTCCTTATTGGCAATGGTTCCATTTGTGTCAGTAGCGCAAAAACCAAATTGGCAGAACCTGGACCTTAATACAGATTCAACTTTTGGAATCAGTACCGAAAAAGCTTATAACGAATTGTTAAAAGGGAAGAAATCTAAACCTGTGATCGTTGCAGTGTTAGATGGTGGGGTAGATATTAAACATGAAGACCTTAAAAAGGTGATCTGGCTAAACAAAAAAGAGAAAGCCGGAAACGGAAAAGATGATGATAAAAACGGATACATTGATGATGTAAACGGCTGGAGTTTCTTAGGATCGGATAAAGGTTCTATCAATTATGAAACTTTGGAGTTGACCCGCTTAGTGCGCAGAGACAATGCTAAGTTTGCAAACCTGGACTCAGCTTCGGTAAAACCAGCAGACCTTCCTGCATTTAAAGCTTATCAAAAGAATAAAGCAGAATTTGAAAAGCAAATTGCAGAAGCTAAAGAAAACCTGGTGCGTTATACCGGATTGAAAATGGCAATTGACGAAGTGGTGAAAAAGATAGGTAAAGAAAACCCTACAGCTGCGGATTTCCAGAATTTCACTCCTGCAAATGATATGGAAAAAAACGTTCAGAGAATCATGGTGCAGCAATTGCAAAACACCAGTTTCAATGAGTTTTATGAAGATCAGGTAAAGGGTGGATATGACCACTTTAAAGATCAGGTGGAATACAACCTGAACATTGACTTTGATCCAAGATCAATCGTTGGGGATGATCCTAATGATGTAAAAGACCGTTTCTATGGTAATAATGATGTTGCCGGACCAGATGCTTTACACGGTTCTCACGTTGCAGGAATCATTGCTGCAGAAAGAAACAACAAAATCGGTATCAATGGAGTGGCGGATAATGTAGTCATATTACCTGTTCGCAACACTCCGAACGGTGATGAGCGTGATAAAGATGTGGCTAACGGTATTCGTTATGCAGTTGATAATGGTGCAAAAGTGATCAATATGAGCTTTGGAAAAGGCTATGCATGGGATAAAAAGATCGTTGATGATGCCGTGAAATATGCAGTATCAAAAGATGTTCTCTTAGTTCATGCAGCAGGAAATGATAATAAAAACCTGGATGAAGCGCAGAATTTCCCTAATCCGGAGTACCTGGATGGTGGTGTTGCAGCTTCATGGATCACTGTTGGTGCCTCAGGATGGAAGAATGACGCAACTGTGAAAGCGGATTTCTCTAACTACGGAAAAACTAAAGTAGATGTATTTGCACCTGGTGTCAACATCAATTCTACGACTCCGGGTTCTAAATACCAAAAACTGAACGGTACCAGTATGGCAGCTCCGGTTGTAGCTGGTTTGGCTGGTTTGATTCGTTCTTACTATCCTCAGCTAACCGCATCTGAAGTAAAAGACATCATTATGAAGTCTGTTGTTAAAGTAGATCAGGTAGTGAAAGTAGAACAAGGTGATAAAGTGAACGAAGTTCCTTTTGCTGACCTTTGTATAAGCGGTGGTATAGTGAATGCTTATAAAGCACTTCAATTGGCTGCTGAATACAAGAAATAATTACAATTCTTTTAAAAAAAGGCCTGGTATCGACCGATGCCAGGCCTTTTTTTATGGCCCGTATCAGTACCCATTACTGGGTATATTTCCTTAATTACAAGCTGAATCAACAAATTATAACGCAGGTAATCCTTCGCTATTGTATTTTTGTTAAAATGACAAGCAGATTTTGTATGGGGTTATGAAATGCGGGCTTGTTTTTCAAAAAAATTAAAAATTCTAAGATGTTTTCTTTTTTTAACAAAAAAACGCACGTTGATCATATTGAATGGTTGGGTGTGGACATGCATGCACATTGGTTACCAGGTATTGATGATGGTGCTAAAGATATGGCATCGGCCCTGAATTTTATGAAAAGCCTGCAGGAACTGGGCTTTAAGAAATTGCTGGCGACACCTCATATTTTTGCGGAATTGTATCCTAATGATAAGGAAGTCATTGGAAATACCTTAGAAAGCACCAGACAGGCGCTAACAGCAGCTTCGCTACAGATAGAGACTGCTGCTGCGGCCGAATATATGGTGAATGAGGATTTTGAAGTTAGCAACGACCTTTTGTGCCTCCCTAAAAAGCACATCTTAATAGAAATGTCTTATGTTTCGGAAATGCCGAATATAGAGCAGATCATTTTTAACCTCCAGGTTAAAGGATATGTAGTGGTTCTGGCACATCCTGAACGCTACAGTTTTTATCAGGATAAACACCAGCGTTTTCATCGTTTCAAAGAAATGGGGGTATTGTTTCAATTGAATCTGCTTTCCGTATCCGGCTATTATGGAAAAGATGTGAAAAGACTCGCAGAGTATCTGCTTCAAAAAAAATACTATGATCTGGCGGGAACGGATCTGCATCATGAGAAACATTTGCATGCATTGACCCGTGAAATACAAAGTGGAAGACTACATGAGAAGGTCGGAAATGTGGATTTCAAGAATATGGAGCTGTTTTTCTAGCTAAATACCCATTTGTAGCTAGGTGTAATTGAAATTTAAAACGATTATTTTTGCTTTCACATGATTCTGGTGATTAAGCCGTTTTTTAGATCGAAATTACTATGGTTAAAGTTTTGTTATCAAGAAAATACCTGAATTATTTGGCTATTTTCTGTGTTATTTTACTGAACGCTTGTTCTACGACAAAAAAAGTTCCTTATTTTCAAGATATTACTGCTACTGGTCAATCAAGTGCAGAAAACAGTGCTGCTTTTAAAGGGTTAACGATAGATCCTGACGATATTCTGTCAATTTCTCTGATAACTGTTGACCCAATAACCGGTATGCCGGTAAATCAATTGGCTAGTCAGACGGTAAGCAGTAATGTTGTAGCTGCAGTTGCAACAGCAGGGAGCAGTACTTCCGCTGCCAGTGGCTTCCTCGTAGATAAAAACGGAGAAGTAGACCTCTCCATTATTGGTAAAGTGAAAGTCGCAGGACTAACCACTTATGAGGCCCGTGAGCTCCTGAAGACCAAAGCCGCCGTCTTTTATAAAGACCCCAATGTGCAGGTCCGATATGCAAATTTCAAAGTGACCGTACTGGGGGAAGTCGCAAGACCCTCTTCTTATATCCTGCCAAATGAAAAGGTGAGTGTGCTGGATGCCCTGGGTATGGCTGGTGACCTCACCATTTTTGGAAGAAGGGAAAATGTATTATTAATCAGGGATAATGATGGCAAAAAAGAATTTGCACGATTAGACCTGAATTCCTCCCGGATTTTTGACAGTCCATATTATTATCTGAAACAAAATGATGTACTCTATGTGGAGCCTAATAAAGGTAAAGCAGCCTCATTGAATCAGGCAAGAACACAAACTTTTGCCGTCATCGGAACAGTCCTGTCCGTTTTAATTGTACTGTTCTCAAGGATTTAACCGCCATTACTTTATTAACCGCTAGACAATAAAAATGAAGAATATAAATTCTGAAGATAAAACCGCGCATGAAAATTCAGATGGCCTGGATGTTAAACAGCTCTTACTACGCTTATTGGACAATTGGTATTGGATTGCGTTATCCGTACTCCTTTGTCTTGGGCTTTCTTATTTATATGGGAAGTATAAAACGCCCTACTATAAAATTTCAGCCAGGGTACTGGTAAATGATGAGAAAAAGGGGTCCGGATTATCAGGTGGAGGCGATCTTTTAGGTGACATTGGAGGCCTTCTGGGCACAAAAAGCACCGTAGATAATGAAGCAGAAATTCTTAAAACCAGAAACCTGATGGAAGAGGTGGTTAAGGATATGAACCTGAACATTACCTATTATGAAAAAGGAGCAATTAAGAGTGTAGAATTATATGAATCCCCTTATCAGGTAAAGGTTTTAGCCCCGATGGATACGATTAAGTCCGTCGAAGTAAAAGTGAAATTCGCAGAAAAAGGGAAAGTAGCAGTAACAGCTGATGGCCTGGATACATTGGTCGCTTTTGATCGTTCCTTTAAGATTCCAGACGTCGGTGTAGTGCAGATTGTTGAAAATCCAGCGATTTCGCCTGCTAATGAAGATTATAGCTTTACCATTATGTCTGTTGACTCCCGGGTAATTGACCTGATGTCCGCATTAACTGTAGAAGTTAAAAATAAGCTGGTGACCGTTATTGACCTGGCCTTAAATCATCCGGTTCCGAAAAAAGGAGAAGATATTTTAGGAAAACTTATTGAAAAGTATGTACAAGCCAACCTTAAAGATAAGAATGAAGTAGCCGATAGTACCGTGAAATTCATTCATAACCGATTGGCACACATCAGTAATGAGTTGGGTGGACTGGAGGGGAATATCCAGAATTTCAAGCAGAAGAATAACCTGGCGGATATGTCTGAGCAATCTAAATTGCTGGTACAGACCACCGGGCAATATGTTAATGAACTGGGAAAAATAGAAACCCAGATCAGTGTTTTAAGTAGTTTGCAAGACTATTTAAAAGATGAAGGCAAGAATAAAAAAGTGCTGCCAAGTTCATTGGTCCCTACAGATATGGTATTCAATGCGGTTGTAGAGAAATACAATACCCTGACTTTAGAAAGAGCCAGACGCATGATTGGGGTAACTGAATCTAACCCTACCATACAATTGATGGATAAGGAAATTCTCAATGCCAGAGCAGATATTGAAACCAATATTGCCAGTACACTGAGTGGCTTTGTGATCGCCAGAAACCGCATTAATGATCAAATGAAAAGGGCGGAAGGTCAGATAAAAAACGTTCCTCAGATGGAGCGGAGTTACCTGAATCTCGCCAGACAACAGCAGATCAAACAGGAGCTTTACATCTTCCTGATGAAAAAAAGCGAGGAAACAGCCATCTCAAAAACAGCTAACATCGCAAATTCAAGAACAATAGATCCGGCTAAATCTGAAATCAAGCCATATAGCCCTAAAAAAGCTTACCTGTACCTTTTTGGATTGATTGCTGGATTGGCCATCCCTCTGGGAATAATGTACCTGAAAGACCTCTTAAATGATAAGGTCCAGCTGAAAGAAGATGTGACCAAGGCAACAAAAGTTCCGGTGATTGGAGAGATCAGTCACCAGGATGAAAGCATGGGCATTGCCAACAGTTCACGTTCTGCAATTTCAGAACAGTTCAGAGCATTGAGGACTAACCTGTCGTTCTTCTTTAAGAACAAAGATGAGAAGGTGATCCTGCTGACCAGTAGCATGTCCGGCGAAGGAAAATCATTTGTCGCCATTAACCTGGGGCATATCCTTGCACTGGCCAATAAAAAGGTATTGCTGATGGAACTGGATTTACGTAAACCCGGGCTTTCAGCGAAATTACAACTTCCCGGTACGGTTGGATTTACGAATTATATTGCCAATACTGAACTTAATATCGATGATATTATCATGCCGCTGAAGATTCAGAAAAACTTGTTTATGGTAAGTTCCGGACCGATTCCTCCAAATCCTGCAGAGTTGCTGCTGAGTGAACGCACGCAATCGCTGATGGAAGAATTGAAACAGAAATTTGATTATATCATCATTGATGCGCCGCCGATAGGCATCGTGACAGATGCACAATTGATGGCCTCTTATGCCGATGTCTGCATCTATGTGGTGAGACAAAACTATACGTTAAAACAACAATTGACAATTGTGGATGACTTGCAAAGAAGTCAAAAGATGAAGGGATTAAGCATTGTAATCAACGATATCGAAGCAACTAAAGGATATGGTTATGGATACAGCTATGGCGACTACGGCACCAGTCCTCAGAAAAAAGGGTTTTTTAATAAATTATTTAAATAAAAATAAGAATCAGATCAAATGAAATCAGGAAATAAGGTAGTGATGAACATGGGCATATTGTATGCGCGGATGTTGATTACCATGGGGATTTCATTGTATGCAACACGGTTGGTTTTAACCGCGTTAGGAGCGGTGGATTATGGGGTTTTTAACCTGATCGCCGGACTTATCGCCATGCTTTCTTTTTTGAATACCGCGATGGCAACCTCGACCCAGCGTTATCTTTCCTTTTATCAGGGGAAAAATGACCTGACCATGCAGAAAAAGGTTTTTACAAACAGCCTTATTTTGCACCTGGGGATCGGAGTCCTGGTTGTTGCCGGTCTGGAGATCGCAGGTTTATTCTTGTTCAACGGATTTTTGAATATCCCGGCAGATAGAATCCATATCGCTCAGATGATTTATCATTTTATGTCGGTTACGGTTTTCTTTACCGTGTTGGCCGTTCCTTTTACAGGTTCACTCGTAGCTCATGAAAATATGCTTTGGGTGGCAGTTGTGAATGTGGTGGAAACACTGTTGAAACTGGGAATTGCCTATTTGTTATATGTGATTGCGCAGGATAAACTGGCCGTTTACGGGATATTGACCGCAGGAATAAGCATCATCAGCTTTTTACTATATGGCGTTTACTGTTTTCGTAAATATGAAGATTGTACTTTAAAAGGTGTTTTTTCCGTTGACCGTAAACTGATCAAAGAGCTGACTTCCTTTGCCAGTTGGAATTTATTCGGTTCCCTGTGTGCCTTAGGTAGGGTGCAAGGCCTGACCATTTTATTGAATATATTTTTAGGAACAGTAGTCAACGCTGCATTTGGCATCGCCAACCAGGTTGCTGCGCAACTTAACTTTTTTTCCCTGACCATGTTGCGTGCCATCAATCCGCAAATCATGAAAAGTGAAGGCGCTAATAACAGGGAAAAGATGTTGAGACTGTCTATGATCGGCAGCAAATTTGGATTCTTTTTGCTAGCCTTTGTAGCCGTTCCCTGCATTTTTGAAATGAACACCATCCTGAACTTATGGTTAACGAACGTTCCGGAATATACCGTGGTCTTTTGCTCTTTAATGTTATGCGCAACGCTAATTAATCAGCTTACGATAGGCTTGCAGTCTGCAGTACAGGCGACGGGAAAAGTGAAAGCTTACCAAATTGTAGTGGGTGGGGTTTTATTGCTGGCTTTACCACTTGCTTATGGCCTGTTAAAATTAGGATACCCGCCGTATTATGTGTTTATCGGCTATTGTTTTGTTGAATTGATTGCCTGTATCCTGAGGCTGTTTTTCTTAAGAAGTATTGCAGGGATGTCTATCTCTCTATACTTTTCTAATGTCATATTCAAAATCATCATCCCACTTTTCCTACTGATACTGACCTGCTATTTGTCCGTTTCTTACCTCCATTTCGAGTTCAGATTTTTCTTTACCGGAATTGCTGGTGTACTGGTCTTTGCAATTAGTATCTACTTTTTTGGACTGTGTGCCGATGAGAAGTTATTCCTGAAAAAAATGATTCCGGCTTTGCTTGATAAACTGCAGGTAAAGAAACAATTGAAACATACATAAAACCAACCAAATATAAAATCCAGATGAACTTAATCCGCGCCGAAAAATGATTTCGGCGCATTTAAGTATGACCACCGTTTAAAAATTATAACACTCCGAATGAAAAATTTAATTAAAAAGATCGTCCCAAAATCAGCTAAAAGGCTTTATAGATCGAAGCAAACTCAGTTGTCGATTATTAAAGATTATATATATGATTATCGGAAGTTTAAAAGAGAATCTGCCTCATTTAAGCTAAGAAGTAAAGAAATGATGCAGGCATATATCCTTAAGGAATATCATGCGGTGGAAAAAGGACTGGCCCTGCGCGAACCGCGTCCGGGGTTTGGCGGGCCAAGGATTGGGGCATTAGCCGATATTGTGGATGATTATGTGACTAAGTACGGAGTAGATGCGATTACTGATATGACCGCTTACACGCTTCGCGAATACCTGAACTTTGATGAAGACCACCGTCAGGTATCCGCAGAATTAAAGGATAAACTGGAGCGGCTGTTATTGCGATGTGATGAATCAACGCTGAACAAAACCGGAGGTACAAAGATGGTCCCTAAACAGGAAATTCTGGATACCCTGAATTTTGATTACGAAAGGTTTTTCAAATCCAGAAATAGCGTCAGAGATTTTTCTGATGAACCGGTGCCTACAGCCACCATACTTAAAGTAATTGATACGGCCAGGTATACACCTTCGGTGTGTAACAGGCAGTCCTGGAAGGTCTATGTCATTGAACATTCCAATGTGGAACTGAAGCGGAAACTTTTGAATGTGCAAAATGGTAACAAGGGTTTTGGCGAACACATCAGCTCTTTAATTGTCATCACCGGTAAGCTGTCTTCTTTTTTCGCTTATGAACGAAATCAGGTTTATATCGATGGCGGAATGTTCGCGATGTCAATCGTTCTGGGCTTACATGCACAGGGATTAGGAGTTTGTTGCCTGAATACCAGTTATGCCAAAAAGCAGTACGAAGCATTTACAAATTCCATGGAAATGGATAGCGACTGTGCTCCGATCATGTTTTTAGCAGTGGGCAACCTCAAAGACAATTATAGTGTGGCTATTTCAGAGCGTAGACCATTGGCTGACATCGTTGAAGTAAGATAATAGAATTAATTTTTAATATATAATTGATGAACAAGTTAAAAGAAGTATTTAAAGGGATCTATGTAGAGTTATTCTGGTCTTTAGCCCTTTTTTGTTCCCTTTTTGTAAAGGGTAAAAAAGATGCAGGGAAGGTGTTAGTGCTTCCTGCTGCCAATTTGAATGGTGGTTTTGGGGAAGATATTATGATCACTTCCTTTATCAATAACTTCGCAAATGATGCGCAGGTTTGTATTTTAAACGGTCATAAAATCATTCGTGAAGACTATAGAACGATCAATAAAAATGTGGTGTTTCTGGATGGCTTTAATGAAAAGGTTAATTTTCTGAAACTGTTGTTTCTAATGAAAGACTGCGCTTTAGTGTATGTGATTGGCGCAGATATCATGGATGGAACTTATCGCGTTCACAATTCTATCAACCGCTTGAGAGTGATTGAGCTGGCGCATCGCATTGGTGTGAAAGCTCAGATCTCCGGATTTAGCGTCAGCAAAAATATACTGCCAGTAGTGAAAGCTAAATTTTCGGCAGTATCAAAAGACGTTAAATTGAAAATCAGGGATGTGGAATCTTATGTCAGAATGAAAGAATTTATTCCTGCCGACAGATTGATCCTGACCAATGATATCGCTTTTATTTGTCCGGATCTTCCGGCCGTGTACCAAAGTAAAACTTATGAAATCTATAAGGGATGGGTGTCTGCGGTAAAGGCAAATGGTAAAACCGTTATCGGGGTTTGTCCGAATGCCATCCAGGCTAAAAAGATTGGATTTGATAAATATCTTTCTGGTTTCAAGAGCCTGTTGGAAGGCTTTTTGGATACGGGTAACTACGCGTTTGTATTTCTTTATCATGACATCAGGCCGATTTGCGATGAGGCCAGCGACAGTACCATCAGCTGTATTCTGGACGAATATTTCCGTGCTAAAGGTGTGGACTGCTTCTTTACCGATCAGATCAAAAATGGGGTGGAACTGAAAGGTTACGTTTCCCTGGTCGATTTTACCATTACCGGAAGGATGCATCTGGGAATTTCAGGACTGACTTACGCCAGGCCAATGTTCGGCGTTTCTTACGCCAATAAATTTGAAGGCATGGTGAAGTTGTTTGAAATTGATCCGAACCTCTGCCTGATCGATTATGATAAGCTGGACAACTCAAAAGAGAAGATTCGCCTGTTTACGGAGAACTTCGGGGCTATCCAAAATAGTGTCAATAAGAACATTAACAGCGTAAAGCTGGAAACAACTAACAACTATACGCATGGGTAAAGGAATATTATTATTTCTAGTCATCTTCTGCTATATCTTCAGATCGGTAGTCCTTAAATCTAAAAAGAAGGATACTAAATTTTTATGGGTGAGCTTTTTCATTTTTTGCATTCCATTTGAATTTGGAAAGGCATTAAACACCCCGAAATTCAACGAGATAGCCGGAACAGTGCAGCCGATTTATATGATTTCCTTAACCATAGGATTGATCATTGCGGTACTGCCTTCTGCAAAAAGGAGATGGATGGAGTATTCCTTTAAACCAAATAACTGGGTCAACTGTGTTGGCCTGCTACTGATATTGTCTTTTCTGAATCCCTACAATTCTTTCCCTACCGGAACCTGGGTACTGGCCATCTTCTTCTTGTCAAACATACTTTTATTTAAAATGCTCAGCAGTTTTCTGAGTATGGAGGATGTATTGAATGGCCTTTTTGATGGCTTGATGTTGCTGACAGGGGCACAATTTTTTCTGGCCATCTGTTTTCCGGTATTGGGCATTTCTGCGGTGACAAAGTTGTTTCATGAATCCGCAGAGATCTGGGCCACCAGACTGGATACCCGAAGCGGGGCCGTAGGTTTCTTTAACCACCCCGGCAGACTGGCTTTATTCATGGTGATTACAGCCGCTTTTTTCCTGTCTACCTATCTTTATGATTTCAGGAAAAAGGCTAGTAAAACAGCCCTGATTCTTTGCGTCGCGATCATTTTCCTGACCTACTCCAGGACTTCTTATCTGGCGCTGATCATTACCCTTTCTGCTTGTTATTACCTGAATAAAAATGCCCATAAAAACCTTTTTTCAGTTGGGAATGTCCTGAAGTTTGTCGTGCCAACAGTATTGGCATTGGTTTACCTGATCGCCTATTCTCCTTTGAGTGAACTTTTCATGGGTAGCGATTCTTCGGATCAGTACGACAACAGGATGGTGCATTGGCTGATGGCCATTCATTTGTTTGATGTTTCGCCGATTATCGGTGTTGGATTAAACGGGCATCTTTCTTACCTCTCCCAACATCTGGGAATCATAAATCAAATGACAACTGATGATTTTTTTGCCATCAATCCTATCCATAATATCCACCTGATTGTCCTCGCTGAAGTGGGGATTTTGGGCATGATCTTATGGCTCGGCTTTTTATTCGGCAACATCTCTAAAGCTAAAAAAGAAATTAGTGAGGGACATAATCAAATCCTTTCCCTTAGTATGATCGGCATGTTTATAGCCTACATAATTTATGGGCTTAGCGGTTGGGCTCCATTTTCAACCGCCATTTTACCCCTATTTCTTTTCATCACCTTTTTTTCAATTAAATATAGACAACAATGAGGAAGATATTAATTGTTACGCCCTATATGCCATTCCCTCTAAATTCCGGAGGCAGGATTGCCCAATTCGAATTTGATAACGAGTTGCGCCATCATTTTGATATGACCATCGCATTTACCATGAAAGCCGCCGATCAGAAAGATCTGGAGCAGTTGAAGGCATTATGGCCGAATGTGAAGTTTAAGCCTTACCTGATTACGGAACAATCTCTTTCAGGTAAGTTTAGTTCGGTGATGTTCCGGTTTTCGGAATTCCTGAACCGCTTAATTGGAAAAGGCGTGTTTTATGCCTTTTGTAAAACAAATTTAGATCGCCTGCTTAAGCTAAATACGACCTTATTCAGGTCCAAAAGTTTTGGCTTCCCCCGCGCATTTATTGACCATTTCAGGAATGTCCTGCTGGAGAATAATTTTGAATTTGTACAGGTAGAATTTCATCAGCTGATCTCTTTTGCAAAATATATTCCGCAAAGTTCTTACCGGATTTTTGTGCATCATGAATTAAGATTCGTAAGAGAAAAAAGAGAACTTGATCTTTTTAGTTTTCAGTCTGCTTTTCTAAACCGCGTATATAAAAGGAATAAATCATATGAACTGTCTGCCCTGGAAAAATTTGATATGGTCTGCACACTTTCAGAAGTAGATAAAATCATCCTTGAAAAAGACCTGAAAAAAGCACGTCTGGTTTCTTCACCTGTTCCCATTAAAGCTTTGAGCTCCGGAATGAATTATTCCTTTGATCATAAGCTGGTTTTTTTAGGTGGAGAAGATCATTTTCCAAATAAAGAAGGACTGGATTGGTTCTTAAGAAACTGCTGGTCCGGATTAAAATCAAATTACCCTAAGCTGGAGCTGCAGGTCATCGGAAAATGGCACCAGGCAAGTATAGACGAGTATGAGGCAGAATTGGATTCCGTAAACTTTATGGGCTATGTGGAAGACCTGGCTGCGGTACTGGCAAACAGCATTTTTATTGTTCCGATTCGTATTGGTAGTGGTATTCGTATGAAGATTATTGAGGCCGTAAATATGGGAGTCCCATTCGTTTCTACAGAAGTAGGAGTAGAGGGCCTGTGTTTTCAAAACGGGAAGGATTGTTTGATTGGAAATACAGCTCAGGAGTTCTGCTCTTCTGTTGCCAAACTTATTGAATCAAATGATTTAGGGAGTCGCTTATCAAAAAATGCGCTGAACACCTTAAATGAAGAGAACTCTTATGAAAAGCTGATGGACAAAAGATTGGCGATATATAATTAATATGGCTTAATAAGCTGTAACCGGGATTTACCTGGTTATCAACCTGAACAGCAGACAAATTGATAAGTAAATGAAAAACATTGAAAAACAGTCACCAGCATTTCATCAAAAGACAGCAGCTACCGGAATAAAAGAGCAGTTTGCTAAACCAAAATTACTCGTTTTAGTGGTGTTGTATAAAAAGATGATTTCCGAATCCCCAACGATTAAAACGTTGTTGCTACAGCACAGGGATTTGTTTGAAATCGAGCTGGTGATTTGGGATAACAGTCCGGCGAAATGTCCGGAAGTTCAGATCAATGAACTTGAAAAGGATTTTGGTCAGTTTCAATACCGATGGACAGCGGAAAATACCTGGTTGTCAAAACTCTATAATCAGGTGCTGTCAGCTCATACTTATGATTATGTTTTGTTGTTAGATCAGGATACAAATATTCCTCCTTATTATTTTGATAAGCTGAATGAGGCTCTTTTTAAATTCCCGAAAGTTGCGCTTTTCCTGCCTCTGGTGCTTCATCAGAAAAAGGTAGTGAGCCCTGGTTCCTGGGTTTATTTCAAAGGAAAACATTGGAAAAAGATAAAAACGGGAATCATTCCCGCAAAGAATGTATTGGCTATTACCAGTGGAATGGTGATCTCCGCTAAGATGTTTGGTGTCCATAAAATGAAATTTGATGAACGCTTAAGCCTGTATGGAATTGATACCGGCTTTATGCTGAATTTCTCAAAATTTGAAAAACAGTTGTGCGTATTGCCCATCAAATTTGCTCATGATACCGTATTGTGGTCCAATCCTTCTGCCGATGTCATGTTAGGTAGGTTTAGGAATTTGAAAAGTGCCTGGCCTAAGATTTTGTCAGACAGGCCGGTAGCACGGGTGTTGGTTTATTTTTATAGTATGGCCGTGTCTTTTAAAATGGCGCTTAAATATCAGGATACCAGGTTTTTGAAGTAAGTTTTTATTAGCCCGTTAGCATGGAGCGCATGATCGCAGTGTGAGAGGGAATGATCGGATGGTCACAATGATTGCAAGACAGGAGTGACCGCAGTATAGAACCGAATGATCATAGGACAGAAATGATTGTAAGACAGCAATGGCGATGTTTAAATCATCATTGAAATAGAATTCTAAAATATAATCGCTTAATAATGAATATTATTTGTGTGCACCAGAGTGCTGATATGTATGGTTCTGACCGGAGTTTTTTACAGGTAGTAAATTACCTGAGCCTGTCACCCAATTTTGAAAAGATAACCGTTGTTCTTCCGCGAAATGGCCCATTGGTCGATGAACTGGAAAAATTAAAGGTGGAAATCATTTTCATGAACCTCTCTTTATTAAGTAAAACCTATTTGATGAAACTCCAGTGGGGGAAAATCATATTTCCTTTATTTTCATTTTCAGCTAAAAAGAAACTGTTTGACCAATACGATGTGGTCTATGTGAACACTTCGGTGATCCTGGACTTTTACCTGCTGGCACCCTTCCTGAAGCAAATGAAAATCATTCATATCAGGGAAATTCCAAATGGTATAATCAGTAAAGTGCTGTCGTTCTTTTTGAAATGTTCGAAAGCTAAAATCATATTCAACTCCCAATCTACGTTAAATAGCTTTAGTCCTTTAGCCCAAAGTCTGGTTATTCACAATGCATTTGAAGGCTTTGCTAAAAAGAGTCCGGCTGAAATAGCGCTGGTTTCTCCTGAGCATGACGTTCTGGTCACCGGAAATGAGTCGCTGATCTCTGAAAGGGAAACGTTGACCTCTGGAAATGAAATAACCGCTGGAAATGAAATAACTAAACGTGTTGACACTGAAAAAGAAAGTGCCGGATCAGGAATTAAACAACCGGAAAAAGCACCGCTAAAGATATTGTTGATTGGCAGGATCAATAGCTGGAAAGGGCAGGATTTCGCCATAGAAGCATTGTCTGGAATACCCAATGCGGATGTATTGTTGAGAATCGTAGGCAGTACCTCTGCTGGAAATGAGGAAATGGTACAAGATTTAAAGAAAAAGGTAAAGCAGCTTGGCTTAACTGATAAAGTCGAGTTTATGGACTTTGTCCGGGATACGGCAGAAATTTATAGCTGGTCGGATGTAGCCATTGTACCAAGTACCAGGCCAGAGCCTTTTGGTAGAATTGCTATTGAAGCCATGAGCTTAAACAAACCGGTTATTGCTGCCAATCATGGTGGTTTGCCCGAAATTATTGAACATGGATACAGTGGTTTCTTATTTGAGCCAAATAATAAAGCAGCGTTTATAAAGGCCATTAGCCAATATATTGATGATCCTGAATTGTTAAAGAAACATGGCAGGAATGCCAAAATGGTGTTTGAAGAAAAGTTTTCTTTAATCGGATTTTATAAAAAACTGGATGAAGCCTTTAAAAAGGAATCGGCCTGATAACCGGCTGGCTTTAGAACGGGCCCGCCTGAAAATGAGCAGATCCAAAAAATGAATTGGTCTGAATATGAGCCGGCCTGCGAAGGACTAACATTGAAAATGTAATAACATAAAAATCAAATGAAAAAAACAATCTTCTGCTCTTTTCTGGTTTCTCTGGCATTATTATCAGCGCCTGGTGCGCCTGTTTACGGGCAAAATAATACTGGTGCTCAATTGAAAGTTGGTGCTTATTATTTTGATGGCTGGACAGGTAAAACAAGTCATATTTCCAGGTCATTAAAGGAGGATTATAAGGAACGCGCTCCGGTTTGGGGCTGGGTAACCAGTACGCCGGCTGGCATTCGTAAACAGGTGACTGCCGCAGTAAATGCAGACCTGGATTTTTTCACCTTTTGCTGGTACTACTCTGAGCTTGGTAAGCAGAATCTGGCGGAACCCAGAAATAATGCGCTTCGGTTATTTGTCAATTTAAAAGATAAACAGGGTTTAAAATTCAATTTGCTGGTGTCCAATCATTATGGATATATCATCGGTCCTGCCGACTGGGATAAAGTCTCAAAAATATGGCTCGACCTCTTTGAGATGGATGCTCATCTGAAATTTAATGATAAACCTTTGATTACTTTTTTAAGTCTGAAAATGCTCATGAGCTCATTTGGTTCCGCTGCAAAAATTAAAGTAGCCCTGGATCAGTTGAGAGCGGGAGCGGTAAAAAGAGGATTAAAAGGCGTAAATATCGGAATCAGTCTTTCTCCTGATGAAAAGGAAGTCGCACTGGCTAAAAAAGCCGGATTTGATGTGTTGACCGGGTATAATTACCATGACCAGACACTAATCAATGGACAATCGGTTAGTCCGATCACGGCAATAAGTAAGCGGGAACGGGCAGTATGGTCTCAGTTTTTAAAGTTTGACATGCCTTACATCCCCGTGAGTACTTTAAACTGGGACCCACGTGCATGGGATGAAATAAATAAAATAAAAAAGCCTTCTCCTCATTTTAAAGGTTATGCTCCGGCATCGGTTTTTCAGTCTGTTAAGGGCTTGAAAGATTGGGTTCTGGAAAACAATCCGACCAGATCAAAGGATCAGATTGCAGTACTCTATGCCTGGAATGAATACGGTGAAGGAGCGTGGTTAACACCATCACTTATCTATAAAAACGGACTCCTGGAGGCTGTGAAAAAGGCTTTAGGATCCTCAGATTAACTGGATACCGACAGCCTGTTCCTGAACCCATAACCCAACTTTGTTTAAAAGCTTTAAAAAAAATCATTACGTTAATGAAAGCAATATTTCAATCGATAATCAGGAAGAGAAATCCTTCCTTCAAATTTGATGAAAACATCAGTAGCCGAACCTTGTTCAATCTGGCAGTCAGCAAAAGCATTGAGCTTTTAAGAGGACTGTTGTTCCAGATTTTTCATTTGAAAAAGCCGAAACCTATCTTTTTAGGCAGAGGGGTGCGGACTTTCAATAACCAGCACATCAGTATCGGAAAATGGGTTAAAATTGATGCCGGTGTCTATTTGAGTGGCCTGGGTAAAGGGAAACTGATCATTGGAGATTCTTCCGGCATTGGGGCCTACTCACAAGTGGTCATTTCTACTTCATTTAACAATTTAGGAGAGTTTATTCATATTGGTAAACAGGTAGGAATCGGGCAATTTGCCAGCATTGGTGGTTCTGGTGGGGTTTCCATCGGAAACAACACCATCATCGGACAATATTTTAGCTGTCACCCGGAAAATCACAATTACAATGACCCGACTAAACTGATCAAAAATCAAGGGACTACCCGTGCTAAAATTACCATTGGAGAGAATTGCTGGATTGGAGCCAAGGTGACTATTCTGGCCGGTGTCTCGATTGGGGACAATTCAATCATAGCTGCCGGAGCAGTGGTCACCAAAAGTATGCCTGCAAATTCAATTATAGCCGGCGTTCCTGCCCGTGTGATTAAAGGGGTTTATGATTAATAAATGAACCTAAAAGAAGGAAAACGAAAATGAAAAAAGAGCCACTGTTTAACCAAAAAAAAATATTTAAAAATATAGCCTTAACTGTCTTTTACAGCTTGATTTTAACTGTAAGCCTCCGTGTTTACGGACGTGGCCTGGCGGATCCTATTCCCTTAAAAGTATTGGTTTTGGGAAACAGCATTGCCTGGCATGGGGCGAAACCTGCTGTGGGCTGGAAAGGCAACTGGGGGATGGCAGCAACGGCAGCGGAAAAGGATTTTGTCCACTTATTGAGGTCAAAGATAAAAGCGGTTAGTCCCCGGACTGAATTTCAATGGGCCAATATTGCCGACTCCTTTGAGCGGAAATTCTGGAAATATGATCAAAAGGATTTTAAAAAATTCAGAGACTGGAATCCAGATTTAATTGTGCTGGAAATAGGGGAGAACATCAACGATACCCTTGCGGTAAAACACCTTTTAGGGGAGCACCTGGATCGCTTCGCTAATGAATTGTCAGCGGGTAAGAAAACTAAAATTTGTCTGGCAGGCAGCTTCTGGCCAAATGAACATGTAGATGAGATCATGAAGGAAGCCTGTGCCCGCAACAACTGGATATACGTAGACCTTCAGGGTCTTTATGAAGACAGAAATGAAAATACCGCCATTCAGCAATATCAAAATCAAGGAGTGGGGATGCACCCTTCAGATATTGGAATGGCGCATATAACAAATAGAATCTGGAATGAAATACAACACTTATTTAAGTAATCTATAATGAAAATAGCAATTATTGGTACCCGGGGCATCCCAAATCATTATGGAGGATTTGAGCAATGCGCAGAATATTTAGCGTTGGGTCTGGTGAAAAAAGGACATGAAGTCCTGGTTTATAATTCGCATAACCACCCTTATCAAAAGAGTAAGTGGAATGGTGTTGATTTACGTCATTGCTATGATCCCGAGTATAAGCTGGGGACTGCCGGCCAGTTTATTTATGATTTGAACTGCATTCTCGATGTCAGAAAGCAGGGATGTGACGTGATCTTACAGCTGGGTTATACCAGTGGTTCTGTATGGGGATGGCTGTTGCCAAAGAAAGTAGTCGTCACTACTAATATGGACGGACTGGAATGGAAACGTACCAAGTACTCTGATAAAGTAAGGAAGTTTCTGCAGTGGGCGGAGAAATTAGGTGTAAAATATAGCGATCACCTGATCTCTGATTCCATTGGAATACAGGATTATCTGAAAGAAAAATACAATGCAGATTCTACTTTTATCGCCTATGGAGCAACCTTATTTAAGGACCCAACCATAGGAATCCTTAAAAGTTATGATCTGGTTGCCTATCAATATGATATGCTCATTGCCAGATTAGAGCCAGAAAACAGTATTGAAGTTATCCTGGATGGCGTGGCAAAAGCAAATGTTAAACGCCCGTTTTTAGTAGTAGGTAAACATGAAACCACCTACGGTAATTATTTAAAGGAGAAGTTCGAGGCCTACCCGCAGATTAAGTTCATCGGGGGGATTTACAACATTGATATTTTAAACAACCTGCGGTATTACGCCAATATTTATTTCCATGGCCATACCGTTGGCGGAACAAACCCGTCATTATTAGAAGCCATGGCATCCAATAGCCTGATGTGCGCCAATGACAACCCTTTTAACAGGTATATACTAGGGGAAGATGCCATTTATTTCAGGACTGCCGATGAAGTCGCAGATCACTTGAAAAAGGTACGTTATGACCTTGAAAAGTATCAAATGATGAAGAAAAACAATTGCGATAAGATTACCGGAATATACGACTGGGAATTGATCGTGGATCAATATGAAAAGCACCTTTTGAGTGTAAAAGGTGTGCTGACAAGGTAGTTTTAAAAGCTTAAAAGACGCGCTGGGGGGCGTTTTCCATACGCAGTATTGTAGCGCTGTTAACCTGCGCCGCAATACTGCCTGGAATATTTATCTACTGAAAATCCTGCTGCTGGTTATTGAAAATCCTTTTTCAGTTTCAACATCAGACCAAAAGAATTGTTTAGCAATTTCCCCTGATCCACCGCTGTTGCAAAACCAGCACTATACCCGTTTTTAAGCGGCTTAGTGCCTTCCAAATAAAAGGAGAATTGTGGAACTGTTTCAAATATTTCACTGTTTACAGGGCTTTTGATAGCCCCTGTGGAGTTCCCGTATTTGCTGGTTCCAAAAGTCCCGTAGTTATCTGAATAGGTAACTTTGGTCATGAAATCCCAGTGGTACAGTCTTCCGCTAAGTCCGGCATGAAGTGCCACCACGCGGTTGTTGATAAAGTAATCAGCCGGTTTTACCGCCTGACCGGCTCTGGCATCATGTCTCGGGGTGATCAGTGGATTTCCGATCCCCATGCCTTGATAAGACCAGCCGTTTTTATAATAAAAGTTGTTGTAGTAATCTTCGTCTCCCGATTTGGTAGGCGTAGACCATGGGTATCCCGCCTGATCTTTTGAATAAAAGAATTCAAGTAAGATTTTCTTCCAGGCAAAACCGGAACTCTCCGGGTTGAAACGTTTGTTTTCCAAAGAAAGCCCGTTTAAACCATCCTTGATATTAGCCAGTTTCGACAAAGCACCAACATCGTAAAAGGTTTGTCGGTAGAGCATCACCTTAATATCATTAAAGTCGTACTCCATTCCCAGGTCAATAGAGCCCAGCTGATTCCCTATTTTGGAGGTAGGAACCCCCTTTGTACCGTATGATTTTCCGCGCACCACATATAAAAAGGTCTCGGCGGGAGACAACTTGAAATTGTCGCCATAGGCGGCCTGTTCATTCCCCCAGAACACCTGGTGATTGAATCCACCATACATTTTAAAGCGCCAGTCTGCTTTTCCTAACCTCACATATAAAGATTTCTGATGGAAATAGCTGACGGGCTTCGTATCGTTGATGTAATATTTAATCGTGGGTCCGGCAATGATACTGTCCAGGATCCGGGTTCTTCCTATCCAGCCATGAACAAAGTTTCCTTTGACAGCGAAAAGGCCACCAAATACGGGTAGCGTATAGTAATTGGGGATAGAAAGTTCCAGTTTTGGGATTCCGGGGGCATTTCCGGAGACCGAAAAATTGCCGGAACTCAGCACACTGTCGCCATTTAAACCCATCACATCTTTTGATCTGCCTGCTTTAAGTTGAAAGACGCCCATTCTTGCCTTCGCATAGGCCGAAATCAATTGGACATTTGCGCCTTTTCCTGCATTTGCTCTGGCTTCAAAGCCAAAACCCCAGTCGAAAAGCTTCTTTCTCCCGGGACTGTCGGAAGGGAGGTAAGCACTGTAATCTTTCTCCGCTTTTCCGATGAAACTTCCCGACATACCGGAAAGCGGGATGGAGCCAAACTGGTTGGATCGCATCCAGAAAGGAACAACCTGGTTCGTCGTTCCTATGGCTTGTGCTTCCAGTGAATATTTAATTTCAGGCTTTTGTGCCTGAACTACACTGGATAATGTCAAAAGCAATAGTGTCGGGAGCAGCGCGTTTTTTACTGGTTGGATGCCATTCATAGGGATGGTTGTTTAGTTTTTATACATAGTGATTTCCATAAGTTTCTGCCATTGTCTTTACAACTTCTTTAATTTCCTGTTCCTGATCTTTAGGATAAATCAGCAAGGCATTTCCATCATCCACGACAATGAAGTTATCAAGCCCACGGATCACCGCCAGCTTGTTTTCATTGACCTGAATGATGCTGTTTTGAGTGTCTTTTACATTAATCTGTTTTGCAGAAATGACATTGCCTGATTCATCTTTATCCGCGGATTCATGTAACGAAGCCCAGGTGCCAAGATCAGACCAGCCGAAATCTGCCGGAATGGTGTAGATATTATCTGCCTGCTCCATGATGGCATAATCGATGGAAATATTTGGAGATTCAGGGTATTTCTGGTCGATAAAAGCTCTTTCTTCCGGCTGATTGTAATAAGCATTTCCACTTTCAAATAAATCATGAATGCTGCCGGCGTGTTTTTTCAAAGCCTGGATAATCGACTTCGCTTTCCAGATAAATATCCCTGCATTCCAAAGATAATTTCCTTCTCTCAGGTATTCTATAGCAGTGGAAAGGTTGGGTTTTTCCCTGAATTTCTCCACTTTGTAAATCCCTTTTTCCGTTTCCCTGCCATACTGAATATAGCCATAGCCGGTGTCGGGTCTTGTCGGACTAATACCTAAAGTAACCAATGCTTCATGGCTGGCAGTATAAGCTAAAGCCGCAAGAATTTTCTCTACAAAAATGGCCTCATACTGTATGAAATGGTCTGAAGGAGCGACCACCAGATTGGCTTCCGGATTCAGTGCTGCCAGTTTAAAAGAGGCATAAGCAATGCATGGAGCCGTATTGTTTCTGCTGGGTTCGCAAATGAGCTGTTCCGGAGAAATTCCCTCCAGCTGTTCCAGAACAAGGTCGCTATATTGACTATTGGTGACAATATAAATATGGGAAGCCGGGCATAACTTCAGGAAGCGTTCATAAGTAAGCTGTAATAATGACCTTCCTGTTCCTAATATATCTAAAAACTGTTTCGGAAAATGATTACGGCTTTTTGGCCAAAAGCGACTGCCTACGCCACCAGCCATAATCAATACATAATTGTTTTTATCCATGTTTTTCAGGTGTTATAAAGACACAAGTTCGTTTGGGTTGCGCTTTTCTTCAGTGGGAGTAGCATCAGTTGCTGCGGAATTTGAGATTAAAGACCTGCCAATACTATTATAGTAATAGCCCAGATCAACCATCTTTTGAAGATCATAAAGATTTCGGCCATCAAAAATGACTTTGTTACTCATGATTTCTTCCATCTTTTCAAAGTCTGGATTTCTAAATACAGACCATTCTGTGGCGATCAATAAGGCATCTGCCCCTTGTAAAGCATCGTATTGATTGTCTGCATAATTGATTTTATCACCTAATAAAGCCTTGATGTTGTTCATTCCTTCAGGATCATAAGCAGTCACCGTAGCACCATTAAGGAGCAATCTGTTGATGATATATAAAGCTGGTGCCTCGCGGATATCGTCGGTTTCCGGTTTGAAAGCCAGGCCCCAAAGTGCAAAATGTTTTCCTTTCAGGTTCCCTTTATAATACTTCAGGACCTTATCTACCAGCACTGTCTTTTGTTTTTCATTTACGGTCATTACCGCTTTCAGAATCTGGAAATTATACTGGTGTTCTTCTGCCGATTTTGAAAGGGCCTGCACGTCTTTAGGGAAGCAACTGCCTCCATAACCAAGGCCAGGGAATAGAAAACGCTTTCCAATACGGTCGTCAGAACCAATCCCAAGACGCACCGCATCTACATCTGCATGAACCAGCTCGCATAAATTGGCAATCTCATTCATGAAAGTGATTTTTGTGGCCAGGAAGGCATTTGCAGCGTATTTTGTCAATTCGGAAGACTTTTCATCCATAAACAAAATCGGATTTCCAGACCTTACATAAGGGGCATAAAGTTCAGTCATCAGTTTCATTGCTTTCTCGCTTTTTGTCCCGATCACCACGCGGTCAGGTTTCATGAAATCTTCTACTGCAACACCTTCACGTAAGAATTCCGGATTGGAAACCACATCGACTTCTACCGCTGTATTGGCTTCGAAAACGGCCTTTACTTTATCTGCTGTACCCACCGGAACGGTAGATTTATTGATAATTACCTTATAAGAAGTAATCAGTTTTGAGACATCCGCTGCTGCACCAAGAATATAAGAAAGATCGGCTGTGCCATCTTCTCCCGGAGGCGTTGGTAAGGCCATAAAGATGATCTGAGCATCCTTAATTGCCATGGCTAAATCTGTAGTAAAACTCAATCGCTTCTGCGAAATGTTCCTCAGAAACAAGATGTCAAGTCCTGGTTCATAAATTGGAATTATCCCATGTTGCATCTTTTCAACTTTCAGCTGATCGATGTCTACACAGATCACCTCATTTCCTGTCTCAGCGAGACAGGTACCGGTTACTAGACCGACATACCCTGTTCCTATTACCGCGATTTTCATAAATGATTTATTTTTTAATCTTATTTTATTGTAAAAATACCCATCATTTTGCGAAATGAAGTCCTGTGGATGTTGTTAATGTTGTTGTTTTTGTTAAAATACCTATTTGTGGGGAGCTTTTTATTCCGTAATGGAGTTAATTTTGGTAATTGTTATTGGGTTTTTAATATAGCAGGATTATTTCCTGTTGTTTTCCCCGGATAACCTGTTTTTTGAGCATTATTTATTGATAATACTTTAATAATTCAACTTTAATTTATCCAAATCCAGATGCAGACTCGTTATTTGTACCTACTTAGATATATTTTGCCTATTACGGATGTCGTAATGCTTAATTTGATCTACATTTTAGCTTATTATCTTACGGGATATTTGGGAAAAACAGTTTCATACGAGTTATGGCGACATTATATGGTCGTTTGTAACCTTGCATGGTTGTTTAACTCTGCGATTTTCGGCCTTTATACCGATTATGGCTCCAGAAGATTGGAAAGAATTTACAGAGGAACCTGGCGAAGCGTTGCGCTGCACGGGGTGATTTTTGCCTTGTACCTGCTGTTCTCCAGAGATATCGAATTCTCAAGAACCTTCCTTGTGGTATTTTATACCTTATTGGTGTTCGGTTTTATCGTGAATCGTTTCCTGGGGACTGCTTTTCAGTCGCTCCTGGTTCATAAATTTAATGTCAGTAAGAAAGTGGCCTTGATTGGAGTAAACCCGACAGGTCTTCGCCTGGCGCATTATTTTGACCGTCAATACAATATAGATTTCTATGGATACCTGGATGATGGCAGCCGTATTTATGGGGATGAAAACGGCCGCCTATCCACAAACTTTATCTCTAAAATGGGAAAAGCAGCATTGAACGGAGTTAAAGACATATATGTTGCTTTAGAGCCACATAAAATGGCCCTGGTACAACCGTTTTTGCAGGAAGCTGACAAGCACTGTCTCCGCGTAAAATTCATTCCGGATATGGCCGCAACCATCGCTTCACCCTATACCATTAGCTACGTAGGAGGGGAGTTTCCGGTCATTTCGCTAAGAAAAGAACCCCTGGAAAGTATCGGGAACCGATTCAAAAAGCGTGCTTTTGACATCGTTTTCAGTGTTGGCGTAATCGTATTTCTGATGAGCTGGCTATATCCGTTAATCGCAATTCTGATTAAACTGGAAAACAGAGGCCCTGTCTTATTTAAACAACTTAGAAGTGGCCGTAATGACGAGCCTTTCTACTGCTATAAGTTTAGAAGCATGAAGGTCAACAACGATAGTGATCAGAAACAAGCCACTAAAGATGACGACCGCATCACCGGAATCGGAAAATTTCTTCGTAAATCCAGTTTGGATGAACTTCCGCAATTCTTTAATGTTTTGATGGGTAATATGAGTGTGGTGGGGCCAAGGCCACATATGCTGAAACATACCGAAGAATATCGTGCCATCATCAACCAGTTTATGGTACGCCATTTCCTGAAACCAGGGATCACCGGATGGGCACAGGTAAATGGCCTCAGAGGGGAAACCAAAGAAGAAGGTTCCATGCAGAAACGCGTGCAGCACGACATCTGGTACCTTGAAAACTGGACGGCAATGCTGGAAGTAAAGATTGTCTTTATGACAGTTATCAATATGATCAAAGGAGAAGATAACGCCTACTAATAGCTTTTAACCTATAAAAAATGATGAAAAAGATTTTAATTACCGGGGGAGCGGGTTTTATTGGCTCTCATGTAGTCAGACAGTTTATTAAAAATTATGCTGATTACCAGATTATTAACCTGGATAAGCTAACCTATGCAGGGAATCTACTGAACCTGACCGATTTGGAAGATGCTCCTAATTATCGTTTTATCAAAGGAGACATCACTGATGCGGCATTTATAAGCGAACTTTTTCAAACTGAAAAGCCTGATGCAGTGATTCACCTGGCTGCGGAATCGCATGTAGACCGCTCCATCAGCAATCCTATGGAATTTGTGATGACCAATGTCATCGGTACAGTAAATTTGTTGAATGCCGCGAAAGAAAGCTGGAAAGGTGATTATGCCAATCACCGTTTTTACCATGTGAGCACGGATGAAGTGTATGGCTCTCTGGGCGAAACAGGCATGTTTACAGAAACTACGGCTTATGATCCGCATAGCCCATACTCAGCTTCAAAAGCAAGTTCTGATCATTTTGTGCGCGCTTACCATGATACTTATGGCCTGGATGTAGTGATCTCTAACTGTTCCAATAATTATGGATCTCATCATTTTCCGGAGAAACTCATCCCTTTGGCGATCAATAACATCAAAAATAATAAAGCCGTTCCGGTATATGGGAAGGGGGAAAATATCCGCGATTGGCTTTGGGTAGAAGACCATGCTTCAGCTATCGACAGGATTTTTCACCAGGCTAAAGCTGGCGATACCTATAATATTGGTGGCCATAATGAATGGAAAAACATAGACCTGATTCAGTTGTTGTGCCGTATTATGGACGAAAAACTAGGACGGGAAAGCGGAACTTCTGCCGCATTGATCACCTATGTGACAGATCGTGCAGGGCATGATCTTCGTTATGCGATTGATTCCGGTAAGCTGCAAAAAGAACTGAACTGGACGCCTTCTCTGCAATTTGAAGAAGGTCTGGCAAAAACCGTAGATTGGTATCTTGAAAATGACGAATGGTTAGAAAATGTAACCTCAGGGAATTATCAGGACTACTATAAACAACAATACGAATATAATGAGCAATAAAGGAAAGGTAATCGTTTTTGGCGGAATTGGCCAGCTTGGACAATGTATCAGCAAATTAACTACAGCGCGTAATATACAGGATTTTGTATTTCTGGATGAAATCGCAGGGAACATCCTGGATCTGGAAGTGTTGAGGTCGGTGTTTACCAGCGAATCGCCGGAGTTTGTGGTCAATTGTGCAGCTTATACTGCCGTAGATAAAGCGGAAGACGAACCGGAACTTTGCGAAAAGATCAACAGCACAGGTGCTGGAAATCTGGCCATGCTTTGTGCAGAATTTAAGGCTACCCTGATTCATATCTCTACTGATTTCGTCTTTGAAGGGGATATTCCGGGCTTGTTAAAAGAAACAGACCCGGCAGTGCCAATCAATGTTTATGGAAAAACAAAATTGCAGGGAGAGCTGGAAATCGCGAAGCATTTAGAAGCCCATTATATCCTGCGCACCAGCTGGCTGTATTCAGAGTTTGCGGGGAATTTCGCAAAAACGATGCTTAAACTGGGTGCAGAGCGTGATGAGCTGAGTATCATCGTAGATCAGGTAGGGACGCCAACTTACGGTGTAGACCTTGCTGCGGTCATATTAAACGTCATTGCTTCAGCAAATAAAGCTTACGGAACCTACCATTATAGCAATGAAGGACTCTGTTCCTGGTATGATTTCGCGAAAGCAATTTTCGAAATCAGTGCGACAGAACTGAGGGTTTATCCCATTCCTACCAGTGCTTATCCGACTAAAGCACGCCGTCCGGCCTTCTCGGTGATGGACAAAACTAAAATAAAAACTACATTTAACCTTGAAATTCCTTATTGGAGAGACAGTCTGGTTAAGTGTATTCACGCAATAAAATAACCAATACATGAAAGGAATTATACTGGCCGGGGGAAGCGGGACACGATTACATCCCTTAACCCTGGTGATGAGTAAGCAAATGATGCCGGTTTATGATAAGCCGATGATTTACTATCCATTGTCTACCCTGATGCTTGCCGGCATTAACGAGATTCTGATCATTTCTACACCGCATGACCTGCCTAATTTTGAGAAATTACTAGGCGATGGAAGTCAGCTGGGATGTAAGTTCTCTTATGCGGTACAAAAGGAGCCCAATGGATTGGCTCAGGCCTTTGTGATTGGTGCCGATTTTATCGGAACAGACAAGGTGGCGCTGGTATTAGGAGACAATATCTTTTACGGAGATGGAATGGCTAAATTACTGCAAAGTAGCGCTGATCCGGAAGGTGGAGTAGTCTTCGCATATCAGGTTTCAGACCCTGAACGTTACGGCGTTGTGGAGTTTGATGAAAACAAAAAGGCAGTATCAATTGAAGAGAAGCCAGTTGTTCCCAAGTCAGATTATGCGGTTCCCGGACTGTATTTCTACGACAACTCTGTAGTAGAAATTGCTAAAAACATCAAACCTTCTCCAAGGGGAGAGTATGAAATTACAGATGTAAATAAGGTATACCTGGAGCAGGGTAAACTTAAAGTTGGCGTATTAAGCCGTGGAACTGCCTGGTTAGATACCGGTACTTTTGATTCCCTGATGCAGGCCGGGCAGTTTGTACAGGTCATAGAAGAACGTCAGGGCCTGAAGATCGGTTGTATTGAAGAAGTAGCTTACCGCATGAACTTTATTGATAAAGAACAGCTGTCTGCAGTCGCTGCCCCGCTGGTGAAAAGCGGCTACGGCGCCTACCTCTTAAAAATGATTAAATAGAGATATCTTGTGTATTTTTTTAACTATTTTGTTTCCTTATTTTCAGAATAGTTTATAATATTTTTAGTCGTATTTTCTCTAATGACATTTTTGAGTATCACTATCTTGTGTTTGTGTGTTGATTTCTGAATTTGGAGACAGTTTTGTAGCTATTTGATACAAATTCAGAGCTTTAAAAGCTGTCATTTTGAACAAGTATCACATTCCGGAAGATTTGATCCCTCAAAATTTTCATAAATAAGTATAAAAGCATCCTTTTAACTACGTGTAATCCATTTGTTGAATCCAGGTTCAATAAAATCACTAGTTATAGGGATGCTTTTTTTGGGTACTTGGATTAATTTTTGCGGTTAACCGGTCTTTAGAAGTTTAATTCCTTTGGGTGCTTATATGCTCAGGGGTTGTGAATCACTTGAATTTCTTTTAAATTAAAATAACTAGTTTTTTATGCCGATGCTCATCTTTAGTTTAACCCTTTCAAATCACTGTTGCTCTTCAATCGAAGCAATAATCTTTCATTTATATCGTTTTTCAATTGTCACTTTGTTGATACCTTCTGAAAAGGCTGCTTGTTTTTTTGCGCCTTCCGGTAGGAAATGATAGTTTTTGATTTGGAAAAAGATGATGCAGATGAAAAAAAGCATGAGTTGTATCCTTTTAAATATGAATCTAATCAATCCATAATTATTAATCTAATCCCTATTTACAATGTTAAAAAATTCTCTTAATTATTTCGCTTCACGAGTCGTCAGCGAAATCAGTGAACAACACGAAAATCAATCCTTAGAGGTCTACTTGTTAATGAATAATTGTATCTGGTAGCCGAAAGAGGGTAAACTTACATTAACCCTCCGCGCTACTCATTTTACATTTTTAAAAAAGGTAAAGAACACGCTTTTTTATTTTTTTAATCTATTTAATTAACATTATGGAATCTAATAACAACGTCATTTACGATACCTGGAACAGGTATAGTGATTTTTATACACGTTCGACTATAGCCCTGCCTGAATTGAATTTAGATCAGTTTCTACCCTCATTTCTTAGCTCGGGGAACTTTTATTACGTAGTAGATTTTTGCGATAAAAAAATCAAGTATGTAGACCCCGGAATTGCTGATGTGTTGGGCCTGGACCCAACATCTGCCACAGTTGATGATATCTTAGGCCGTATACATCCAGCGGATGTCAATTATGTGGCTCAGACGGAATCGGCAAGCGTGCGCTTCATGCTTGATCAAATGAATAAAGAAAGTATAAAAACCTATTATAAAACCTCTTACTGCCTTAGGTTTAAATTGGCAGACGGGAGTTATGAACTGTTTCATAATGAATCCGTCTATCTTTCTAAAGATGATTCGGGTAGGATAGCTCAGGTATTACACATTCACACCAATGTGAATCACATTACCTCGGTCAATAATTACATCCCTTCTTTGGTAGACACACAAGGGACCAAGAAAGTCTGGCCGGTTACCCTCAATGCGGAGTCGGAAAACCATGCCTTAAACCTGCAGTTTAGCAAAAGAGAAATGGAAATCATTAAGTTGATTGCACTCGGTAATAAGAGTGAAGAGATTGCGGATACGCTGTTTATCTCTCTGCATACCGTGCATTCGCACCGCAAAAACATCATCAGGAAGTCTGGCGTGAAGACCAGCTCCGAACTGATCAGTTTATGCGTAAGAGAAGGGTTAATCTAATCTGAATGATGAAAAGGGTCTGTTCTTGAAGCGCAGGCCCTTTTCTATTTTAAATGATCTTTTCTATTTCAATAGGGAATTATCCTGCTTTCACTAATAAACGATGGGGGATTTTTCTTTCCTCCATAAAACAAAGCCTTTCATACTTATACTCATTTACCTTGACTGCGTCATTCAAGTCCTGGAAGATCGCAATCATCAGGTCATAGACCATGATGCAGTTCAGATTGAGTTCGTTTCTTTTGAAAATCTGAAGGCACTCATTGCAATATTCATACGCTTTGACGAATTCTCCACGCAACCTCAATTGATTGGCCATCATGATTCTAAACATACATTCTGAGTATTCTGATAGCTTGAACCTGGACTTGTTCTCATGGATGCCTGCTAAAATATGCTCCAGCTGATCTGTTTTCTTTCCCGGGTTAATTTTAGAATTTGATATTCCTAAAATGGTCATCATAAAGATGGTAAAAGGAGATCTCCTGGAAAACATTCTTGGATGTAGCTTCGTGATGCGCTGAATGATTTTTAGGGTGCCTTCTTCGGTGCCATAGAATTTATTTAGCATGATGAGCAGCAGGTAAGAAATGCCCTGTCTGGTGTCAATTGCGGCCCTGTTTTCTGTAAGGGGAAATTTGAAATTTTCCAAATCCTGAACAAGAGGATGGGCGTCATCAGGCCGGTTGCTGAGTTTTAAGTAAATCAACCAGCAAACTTCATAAGGGCTGATGGACCAGTCGGTTAAGTCCATTGCTGCGATTTTTGTCAGCCGTATCGCAATATGGTCCTGATCCATGCTCATTACATCAAAAATCGCTAAAATGCTTTCGTAAATAGCCCGGTTCTCATCACTGTCGGTAACCTCTGCCAATACATTGACAGCCTCTTTATAACAGGAATCTACAAAGTCAAAATTGATGAGTTGTTTGATCAGCGTGTCATGTAGCTTGTGTTCTGTCAGTAATTTAAAAGTATCCGGACTGTATCTGGAGCGAAACCGGATGTTCTCAGCGATAAATAAAATCAGGTAATTGCGCTCAAAATGATTGAGATCCAGATCAAATATATGTGCTAATGCACTGAAATCACCAATCCTGATGATAAAACGGATAGTCCATTGCAGCAGGTGAAAACGAACATTATTGCTCTCATAATTACGTTGGATAAATTCAAAGAAGGTCCAGTTGACCTGTAAATGAAACTTTTCCAGTAACTCTATAAATAGAAAATATTCAAAGATATGCGGATAGATAAAACGGACATATTCCCTTGGCTGGTAATCATCCTGGCTCTTTTCTTCTACTAAAATACCTTCAGAAACCAATTCCATATAAGCATTCTTGAAGGCCGATAATTCCGCAATCAGCAGGTCTTTCGGAACTGAATTTGCTTTCTTGCCGTATCCGGTCAGCTGAATTACCTTCTTCAGGAATAGGATTTTCTCTGTGTAATAATTGGATTTATAGATCTTTTCCTGAATGAATCTGGAAATCAGTTCATGGAAAGTAATGCTGCTGGAATAATTGAAATAAGGATCTTCTTCTTTCAGCTGATAATAAAGCTGAATATATAAAGGGAACTTCAATTGAGTTTTTAGCTTCGGATTTAATTCATTGACATCCGATTTGTTGATTTTATGAATGATCCGGTCTATCTCCTGACCTGTTAGGGGAGGGACATTAGACACTTCATTGTGATTGAAATAATTCCCTGAAAACCATTTAGACCTTAAAAAGGCCGAATGTCTGATGCAATCATAGAACCTCATCCAGGTGGTAGAGCGCATGCTCATTACCAACTTTATAGCATCATTATGCTCAATAGCACAGATAAAACTGATGATGTTTTCAAACATCTGTTTTTTTAGATCCCGTTTTACCATCACCTCCGAAAAGCCGTCAATGATCACCACAAATTTTTTGCCGCTGGCTTTATGGTTTTCACTGATGTGCTCTAACAAGCTTTCGTGATGGGGGATGCCCAGTTGCATTTTCAGGCGGTCTTCAAAGCTGATGTGATGCTGGTCCGGATTGAAAATATTACTCGCCGTAAGGAATAAAGCTGTTGAATCTAAATGTGTAGCTGCATCACTCTGGAAAAACTTTTCTACTAAATGGCTTAATAAAATGGTCCTTCCATAACCAGGTTGAGAAATGAAACAGGTAAAACTATAATCGCTTTTAAAGAAATCATCAAAATCATGCTCAGCAAACTTTCTGCTGATCGTCATTTCGTAGGGAATGCCAGATCTGTTTTTAATACCTTTTAACGTGAAATTAGTCACCTTTTTCGCATTCGCCCGGATATCAGACCAGGTATGAACAGGCGCCTGAGTATTGGCAGGCAAGGCATTAGTCCAGCTTTTAGGATCTTCCTTATTTACGTATTCAGCAAGCGTAGTCAGGGTGAATTTTGAAAAATTATGTTTTACAACAGCAAACCCAAACAATCGTTTGATCGTCGTTTCGCTGACGTTTTTATTAAGTGTTTTGCTGATTTCAATGGAGATCCTTTTACAGTCAGCAGGAGTGATGGTCCGAATTCCTGTTTTCACCAGGATAAGACTCTTCACTTCATTTAGGGTAAATATATCCTCCATAGGTAGGCTGAGTGGGCGTTAATTCCTTAAACTAAACGAATATAATGCTTTCAACACAATAATGAACAGCGGTAAAAAAAGTAAAAAAAGAATAAAATACGCAGATACAGTATAAATACCTGCTTATTAGGTTTTTATACGTGTTTTTTCGCGTAGAGGAAAATTGGTGCATGTCAAAATGAACAAAATGAATAAGAAATTTATTCTGGTTTGCTTAAATGAACAATTCGAACAGGTCTTAGGAACTTAGCTATGACTAAAATTGCACTAAAGTATAATTAAATCGTTCCAATTCCGCTCCTATGAAATCTACTTCTACCCTCCCGGGCAAGCTTAGAAACTTAAAGGTAATAAAATTTATTCTTATAAGTTGTGTCTTATTAACGTTAAATAATTTTAAATCGTATGCACAAACGAAAAATTATGCAACAGTAGCTCCCTCTATCGGAGTAACGAAAGCTACGATTGGGCTGTTTCCAAGTGCACCTGTGCCTAATCCTGAAGGAGGAACAGTGGTTAATCCTGAAAATGCGGCAATAGGTAATGATTTGGCTGCTGCAACATTGACGGCTAACTTTTCTGCGACTCTGGTCACCGGTACAGTAGGAGAGGCATGGTTGCAACTCAAGTTTCCACAAGCCCTCACCGCAGGGCAAACAACTTATATCCGTTTTGATCCACTCACACGCGAGGGGTTGAACCTGGATCTGTTAGGCCTCGTAAGTGATTTAACAGGATTGCTGAAGACTGATGTAGTGAAGCTGGAAGCTTATTCAGGGGCGGCAGCGGGCAGCGTTGGCACTAAAGTGCCTGAAGCTAATGTAACAGCTATGATTGTTCAGGATGGTCAGGGAAATAATTATTTTGCGGTTACCTCAGCGAATGCCTATAATTCGGTGCGCATCAGACTGAGTTTTGAACCAAAGCTTTTGGCTGTTGCGGTTGGATCAGTAAGCCTGAAGGTTTATAATGCTTTTACCATGGGATCAGCCAGTTGCGGAATTTCTGCTTTTGCCAGTGTAGGAGAAACCACAGGCGTCAATGTAAGCTTGTCGACTCTGGTAAAGAATCCTTCCTTCTCAGCAGATCAGCAATTAAGTACTGCAACTCAATTACAAACGGGTTTAGTAGCACTGGGAAATACCACTTCACAAACGATTTTTTTCAATCAATTGTCATCAGCAAGCGATGTCGCGAGAGTTTCGGTCTCTGTTCCTGCAAGCTTACTCAACGTCGGTTTGTTTAATAATATAAAATTTCAAGCCTATAATGGAACTACACCGGTTGGTACCGAGACTTCAATCAGTAATCTGATTAATCTTGATCTGCTCACCTTGTTCGCAAATAATAGAGTAATTCCAGTGTTTTTTACACCGGGGCTTCCATTCGATCGTATTAAAATCAGCATAACCAACTTTCTTAATGTAGGTGGGAACCTACTGGCTGGAGGCTTAAATATCCATGAGGTTGAACAAACAGTAGCAAAGCCAACTTTTGTTGGCGCAACCAACGGTGCCTTAGCCGGCGTTTGCGGAAATAGTATGACTTTAAACATTACTAGTCCAAACAGCGGATTTACTTATAGTTTTTACCGTAAAACTCCTGAAAATGAAATTGCCTTACGTGGTACGAGTGCAACAGGGACCTTCACAGAAACAGGAGTTGTTCCGGGTGCCTACACTTATTACGTTTCTGCAAAGAAAACCGGATGCCTTTCTGAGTCAGACCTGGACAGTGTAACGGTAACCGTTACTGCGGTTCCTGAAGTGCCTAATGTTACCGCGAATGCAGTTTGTTCCGGATCACCAGGTATTTTTACAGTAACCAATGCGGAAGTAGGAGTGATTTACAATTGGTATACTACAGCTGACGGAGCTGTTCTTGCCTTCACAGGTAGTTCAATTAATACCGGTGCTTTAACTGCAAATACAACTTATTACGTGGAGGCTGTTCGCGGAACCTGTCTAAGTACAAGTCGCAAGGCAGCCACCATTACCGTAAGTCCAATACCGGCAGATGCACAGGTTTCCGTTACCAATGTCATCATCAGCAGCGGACAAACGGCAACACTTACCGCTACTGCGCCAACAGCAGGTAGCACCATCAACTGGTTTACCGCCTCAACAGGCGGTGCAGCAATTGCAACCGGAACCACTTTTACTACACCAGCATTAACAAGCCCGACCACCTATTTTGTAGGAACACTGGGAGCCGGTGGTTGTACAAGTGTAAATCGTACGCCGGTTACGGTAACCATCGCAGGAGTAGTTCCTGCATTGAACTGTAAAAGTCCAACAGCACAAACCAACGGAGTAGAAGGCCTGCTATGTCTTTTATGTGGCATCAGCGATCCAGTCAATGCCATCGATGCAGACCCTGCTACTTTCAGCGAAATTCGTGTAAATGTGGGTTTAGCTGCAGCTGCTTACCAACGCCTGATTTTTCCGGCAGCAGGAGTAGCAACAGATAGCATCCGTTTAGTTCTGGGCACGCCAGGTGGATTAGCAGATCTTTCCTTATTGGGAGGAATTACGGTGAATGTCATGAATGGCAATAACATTGTGAGTACCTACCAGCTGAACTCTGGTTTGATCAGCCTGCAATTGCTGGAAAACAAAACTGCCAGAGTCACTATTCCTGCCGGAGCAATCTATGACAGGGTAGAACTGAGAGTTGGCGGACTATTATCCGCATTAACCTCACTGAATGTTTATGCTGCGGAAGTAATTTATCCGAATCCGGTGATCGCAACTACCGGAAGAGACATCTGTTCAGGAGCGGGAGCAAGCCTGTCTGCAACACCTGCTGCGGGTACGATCTTAAACTGGTATGCGAATTCCAGCGGAGGAACATCACTGGCTACCGGGAATACTTATTCGCCAACGGGCTTAACTGCCAATACTACTTATTTTGTAGAAGTAAGCAAAGGGGGCTGTGCTAATACAGACCGCGTACCGGTTACTGTAAATGTGAACCCTGCGATAGTCTTTGCAGCAACTACTTTAAAAGCTGCAACTGCAAGTTCCCCATATTCAAAACAGATTACTGCGGCTACAGGTGGAACACCAGTCTTTACTTATACACTGGCTCCGGGTTTGGGCAACCTGCCGGCAGGATTAAGCTTGTCGACCACAGGATTGATCACCGGAACACCAACCGCAAACGCAACAACTGATTATAATTTCTCAATCATAGCCAAAGATGGCAAAGGATGTATTGCAACTACCGCGTTTAACTTAAAACTAACCGCGGCACTAACACTACCTTCGGCAACACTTCCTAATGGAACGGTATCAGTTCTTTATCCAAACCAACTACTTCCTGTAGCAACAGGAGGAACGGGACCTTATACCTATGTGGCAACCAATACGCCTCCGGGATTAACATTTAACGACACGACTCCAGGCATTTCCGGTACACCAACACAAGCGGGTACTTACCCGGTTCAGGTAGCGGTGACCGATGCTAATGGAAATACCATCACTCAGAATTATACCATTGTAGTTAAGGATCTGTTGGTATTACCTGCAGCAACATTAGCCAACGGTACTGTAGGTGTCAACTATCCTGCACAAAGAATCCCTGAAGCAACAGGCGGAACCGGACCGTATACTTATACGGCAACTGGCCTTGCTCCGGGACATGACTTTAACATCAGCACACGTGAAGTAACCGGAATACCAACTACAGCAGGTCCATATACTGTATTGGTTACGGTGACTGATGCAGAAGGAAAAACGGCAACCAATACTTACCCTTTAACTATCGGTGCTGCCTTAGTGCTTCCTCCGGCAACACTTGCCGATGGAAATGTTGGCATAGCCTATACTCCTCAAACCATTCCGGCTGCCATAGGCGGAACTGGTCCATATACTTATACCGCGGCTAATCTTCCGCTAGACCTTAGCTTTGATCCGGGTACAAGGGTGATTTCTGGAACACCTGCACAATCTGGTCTATACAGTGTTTCGGTAACCGTTACTGATCAGGCAGGAACTACAGCAACCAATACTTATGCCTTAAGAGTGATCGGAGCTTTGTCATTGCCATCCGCAGCTTTAGCTGACGGAACGGTAGGCACAGCTTATCCAGCGGTAGTGTTACCATCGGTAACCGGCGGAACTTCACCTTATACCTATACTTCGGCAAATGTGCCGGCTGGATTAAACTTCAACCCGGCAACGAACACCTTGTCCGGAACGCCAACACTTGGCGGAACGTTTACCTTCCAGATCACTGCAAAAGATGCAGCCAACAATGCCACTACCACCGACTTTATCATTAAAGTAAAAGTAGGAGACCCGGTAATTGCATCAACCAGCACCTGTGCAGGAACAAGCGCAACACTTACGCCAGCTAATGTACTTAGCGGTGTTACTTATAACTGGTACGGAGCAACAGGAAGTACCCCGGTCTTTACAGGTAATTCCTTTAGCACACCAGCATTAACGGCCAACACTACTTATTATGTAGAAGCAGTTTCAGGTACAGCAGTTAGTAACCGTATGCCGGTAACCATTACCGTACGCCCGGCACCAGCCTTAGCGGTGCTTACTGAAAATCAAATCATCTCTGCCGGACAAACAGCAACATTGGAAGCTACTGCTGATGCAGGAAATACCATTAGCTGGTTCAGCAATTCAACAGGAGGTACTGCCCTGGCAACCGGTGGTAGTTTTACCACACCGGTATTAACAGCAAACACTACTTATTTTATCGAAACTCAAAACTCATCGGGTTGTTTGAGTGCAACCAGAGTTCCTGTAACCGTAACCGTTACGCCATTGCCAACCAATGCGAGTTGTAATGCGGCAACAGCACAGCAAACTGCAATCGACGGTCTTTGCCTGTTGTGTGGTGCCAACGATCCGGGAGGTTCTACCGATGCAGATCCTAATACTTTTACGACCATTCATTTAACGGTAGGCGTAGGTGCAACAGGTTACCAACGCTTAATCTTTGCAAATCCAGGTAACGCTGCAGATAGTATCCGTCTGGATATTGGTGCTGCTGTTGGATTGGCTGATGTAGGGGTACTGGGCGGTGCTACTGTAACCGTTTATAACGGAACAACACTAGTGAGTACTTACCCTTTAAATTCTTCATTAATCCAACTTTCCCTGTTAAATCCAAACAGAGCGCAACTGACCATCCCTGCGGGAGGTGTTTATGACCGTGTAGAGATTCGTTTTGGTGCAGTGGTTTCAGCTTTAAACAGCCTTGATATTTATGGAGCTACCGTAATTTATCCGGGTCCGACAGTAGCTGCTATAGGTCAAACTACTTGTGCCGGTAGTACAACAACACTGACTGCTACCGCGAACGGAGATACCAATTTAAAATGGTATGCTACTGCAAACAGCGGCACGGAATTGGGAACAGGATCATCTTTTACTACCCCGGTCTTAAATGCAACTACTACTTATTATATAGAAGTAAGCAGAGGCAATTGTGCCAATGTAAACCGCGTACCAGTTACCGTAACCATTACTCCTGCACCTACAGCGCCGGTATTGGCAACTGTACTTCCGGTATGTTATGGTAGCACAGCCAGTCTGACGGTAAGCAATGCAACTGCGGGCTTAAATTATAACTGGTATACCGTTCCAACAGGAGGTACCTCAGTATTTACGGGTGCAACATTTGTAACCTCTGCTTTAACTGCAAATGCCATTTATTATGTAGAAGCAATCAGCCCCGGATGTGGCGGTTCTACCCGTACTGCGGTACCGGTAACGGTTAACCCAATCGTAAGCCTGCCACAGGTTCATGCTTCTGCAACTACCGTAAACGCCGGACAAACGGTTCTTTTAAACATCAGTCCGGTGCTGGCCGATGTAACCTATAACTGGTATACAGATCTAAATGGAACTATCCCGGTTTATAGCGGCCCAACTTATGTAACACCTCCGCTGACAGTGAATACCACCTACTATGTGGAAGCAAAATCAAACCTTACCGGCTGTCTTTCTTTAAGTCGTGTTCAGGTAAGCATTACCGTAAACAATGGCGGTAATCCAAATCCGGTAGCCTGTGAAGCCGCCGTTTCGGAAACGAATGGCGTAATCGGAGTGGCCCTGCTTTCAGGAGTGTTTAACGCTCAACTGGCTGTTGATCAGGATACACAAACAGGTTCTTCACTGGTGATGCCGGTTGGCGCACTAGGTGCCTACGTATACCAACGTCTAAGCTTTGGCAGTGTCTCCAGTGTAGGTGATACCGTTAAAGTGTTGTTAAATACACCAGGTAGATTGCTTTCGCTTGGTTTATTATCAAATATTGAAATCGGAACCCTTAACGGAGCAACAAGTAACAATGACGCAGTGGCGATCAGCAACACCAACCTGGTTAACCTTGAGTTGTTGAGTAACGATACGCAGGCCTTACTTACTTTTGTACCAACCCTTCCTTTTGATCAGGTGGAAATCCGTCTGAATGCAGGTCTTGCCGGCGTATTGTCAAGCGTAGACATAAATTATGCACAAAGAAAACTACTGGCTCCAACATTAACAGTTCCTAATCAAACCGTTTGTGCTGGTGGGGCAGTTACTTTAACAGTCCGGAATCCAAATCCGTCAATCATCTATAAATGGTATGATGCCACAGGAGCTGTTGAACTCTTTACGGGATCAAGCTATAGCCCAACGGTAAATGCCAATTCTATTTTCTATGTATCAGCAAATACCGCAACCTGTGAAAGTTACAGAACAAAAGTATCGGTAACGGTAACGCCATTACCTGTGGCACCTACATTGGTTACGGCTAATGTTGTAACCTGTCCGGGTAGCGATGTGATTCTGGAGGTAAAAGATCCGATCGCAGGCATGACTTACAGATGGTATAACAGTGCCGATGTTTATCAGGCAGGTAAAGATGGGGTAACCTTCACGATTACAAATGTAACCGGAGCTGTGTCTTACTCAGTAGAAGCATCATTAGCTACCTGTGGCGTGTCTGTAGCAAAAGCAACAGCAAACGTGTCACTGGGTGCCTTAACTGAACCAGTCATTACACCATCAGCATTAACAGTAACTTCAGGCACACCGGCAGTATTGACAGCAAGTTCAAGTACTGCAGGAGCAGTGTTTACCTGGTATACTGATGTAGACTTAACCAATCAGGTGTCTACGGATGCCATTTTCCAGACTGGTCCGATCATGAATAACGGAACGACCAACATCGTGAATACTTATTATGTAACCGCAGCAGTTCCCGGCGGATGTACTTCTGCCGCAGCTAGTGTATCAGTAACTATTTTACCGGCAGGAACACCGGTAGATGCACCTTGCGAATTTGCCTCGGTTGCCGTAAGATCAGGAGTAGATGGCGTAGCCTTACTAACTGATGTGTTTAATAAAGAAAGAGCAGTAGACAATGATGCAAACTCTGCCTCATCACTGGTTATGCCGGTAGGTGTTTTAGGTGCTTCGGTTTATCAGCATGTTGGATTTACCAGATTATCGAATGTTGGAGATACCGTTCGTATCCGCCTGACTTCACCTGGTAAACTGCTGAATGTTGCCGTACTATCTGCCCTTGAATTGACTACTTACAATAACCTTGTGAGCAACAATGACATGATTACTGCGAGCAATCCTTTAATCACCTTAGATATCTTAAGTAATGATGGCGACCGTATCCTTTCCTTTGTTCCGCAAAAACAATTTGACGGGGTAGAGTTGAGGTTGAGATCAGGTCTGGTAGCAGTTTTAAGTACTGTCGACCTGAACTATGTTCAACGTGTACAAATCGCACCGAAAGTAGCCGATGCTACCGTTTCAGCTTGTGTAGGTACTGCGGCTATTTTAAGCGTACTTAACCCTGATGCTACGGCCACTTATAAATGGTATACCGGAACATCAACAACCGCAGAAACTCAGACAGGACCTAATTTTACAACAGCCGGCAACCTTGCTGTAGGTACCTATGATTATTATGTAACGGTAACACGCGACAATTGCGAAAGTGCGAAAACCAAAGTAACGGTAACGATATTGCCAGCACCGGATGCACCGGTAGCAGTAGCAGGAAATCCGGCAACAATCTGTCCGGCTTCACCAGCGACTACTTTAGCAGTAACTGCCGTAGCAGGAGTAACCTACAACTGGTATGACGCCTTAACCGGTGGAACATTACTGGCTGCAAATACAGCTAGCTATACTACTGCGGCAAACCTGATCACTGGTGATCATGATTTCTTCGTAGAAGCTGTAAATGCAAATTCATGTGTGAGCACTGCGGCAAGAACAAAAATCACCATCAAAGTAAATCCAGCTTCAACAGCTGCTGATATTACGGTGACAGGTGCAGAAAAAGGGTTATGTAAAGACAACACTGCTACCCTGACGGCAAGCAGCCTTACAGTAGACAGTCCGGTATTTAACTGGTACACTGACCCTACCCTGGCTGGTGCTCCGATATTCAGCGGACCAGTATTTAGCCCGGTCGTTACCGTAAGTACCATGTACTATGTAACAGTAAGCGGTACTAACAAATGCGCAAACAATGCTGCAAATGCAAAAATTGTTTCCATTATCGTGAATCCACCTGCAATTGCCACTGACATTAATGTAAACGGTGCAGCTGCACCATTCTGTGCAGGAGCAACAGCAAGTTTAAGAGCAACAAGCCCTGGTGTTGTGAATCCGGTATTTAGCTGGTACACCAATGCGCAGCTAAGCGGGGTTCCAATATTCACAGGTGCTGTATTTAATACTTTAGTTACGGTAAGCACCACTTATTATGTGAGTGTGAGCGGTGACAATAAATGTCCAAACCTTCCCGGAACTGGAAAAGAAGTGGCCATTACCGTAAATACGCCAGCTACCGATGCTGATATTGCCGTAACCGGTAATGGTACTCCTTTCTGTGCAGGTACAAAAGCAGTATTAACAGCAAGCAGCACTACGGTAGATAACCCTAAATTCATCTGGTATTCTGATGTAGACTTAACTAAAGAAGTATTCAGAGGTAAAGTTTATGAGACAACGGTTACGGCAAGTACAACCTTCTACGTGACCGTAAGCGGAGATAATAAATGTGCGAACAACATAGGCAATGCAGAAATTGTTGCCCTTGTAGTCAACAACCCGGGTACACCAGCAGATATCAATATTACAGGTATCAATACCAATTATTGTAAAGGATCAACTGCCAGACTTACCGCAAGTAGTCCTGATGTAGATACGCCGGTGTTTACCTGGTATAACGATGCAAACCTGACGGATGTAGCCTTCAGCGGTCCGGTGTTTGAACCTGTATTGAGTGCCACTACTACTTATTATGTAACAGTACGTGGAACCAACAGATGTGAAAACTTAAGCTCGGGTGCCAAAGTAGTAACCATAACTGTGAACCCGACAGGAGTTGCTGCCGACATCAATGTGGCCGGTAACAATGCACCATTCTGTGTAGGTACCAAAGCGTTGTTAACTGCAACGGCCGACAATGTAACCAGTCCGGTATTTACCTGGTACAGTGACGCAGCCTTAACAAGCGTTGCCTGGAACGGTCCGGTATTCGAACCGTTAGTAACGACTACCACCACTTTCTATGTAACCGTATCCGGTTCAAACAGATGTCAGAATGCAGTTGGCGATGCCAGAATTGTAACCCTGATTGTAAACCCACCGGCAGTAGCTACAGACCTGATCGTTTCAGGTGCAGAAACTGCAGTCTGTGAAGGTACACCGGTAAAATTAACTGCAGTAAGTACTACTGTTAGTAGTCCGGTGTTTACCTGGTACACCGATGAAGCATTAATGAATGCCGTGTTTACAGGACCAGTATTAGAAAAAGTGTTCAACGCAACCACCACTTATTATGTGACGGTAAAAGGCGCTAACAAATGTGAAAATCTGCCTGGTACAGCTAAAGTGATCACCGTAACCGTAAACGCATTGCCGGAAGTACCGGTGATTGTGAACGGAGCCGGTGCCGGAATCTGTGCAGGTGATAACATTACCTTAAGTGTACAAACGCCGCGGACAGGAACTACCTACCAATGGTACGATGCTGCAACAGGAGGTACCTTATTAGGTAGCGGAACAACTTTACAAACAGGTGTGTTAAACCTGACTAAAGATTTCTACCTGTTAGCAACGAATACCACAGGATGTGGTTTGTTAAGCGGAAGAGTTAAAGTAACCGTAATCGTTAATGTGAAACCAGCAGTACCTTCGGTAGTCGCAGCAGCAGTAAGTACCTGCTCAGCAAGTCCGGCAGTGCTGACGATTGCTAACCCAATCAACGGTATCACTTACAACTGGTACAGTAACCCAACAGGCGGAACACCACTGGGAACCGGAGTTAACTTTACAACCGGCCCGATCAGCACAACCAGTACATTCTATGCGGAAGCGGCCACGGCTACTTGTACCAGCATCAGCCGTACAGCAGTAGTAGTGACACCATCAACATTGCCAAACGCACCGGCATCGGTGTCAGGTGCAACAAATCCATTATGTAGTACTAACACTGCAGTATTAACGGTCAACAACCCTGATCCGGCACTAACTTACCGTTGGTACAGTGTAGAAACCAATGGTACCCATTTAGCGGAAGGAAACAGCTTTACTACGCCTGGATTAACTGCCACCACTACTTATTATGTAGCTAGTGTAAACACGCAGACCGGATGTCAGAGCAGCAGTCGTACCGCAGTAACCATAACCATCCTGCCAAAACTTGCCGCACCGGTAGTTTCGGTACAATCAGCCACTGCAACAAGTGTCACCTTTATCTGGCCTGCAATAGCTGGCGCAAGAGGGTACGAAGTATCTGTGGACGGTGGTAATACCTGGATCACACCAGGTTCAGGATTAACAGGAACGACACATACCATCGAAGGCTTAAAACCAGATCAGGCAATCAGCATCAGCGTGAGGGCAACCGGACAACTGGCTTGTCAGATGAGTGATGCAACTACCTTCAGTTCGAAAGCAGATAACCCTGCTGGTAACCAGGTCTTTATACCAAATACATTCACGCCAAATAATGATGGTAAAAATGATGTATTGTATGTGTATGGAAATACAATCGCGAAAATGAGATTGCGCGTGTATAACCAATGGGGTCAGTTCCTTTTCGAATCCACTAACGTTCAGACGGGATGGGATGGAACTTACAAAGGGCAGGTACAGCCTAATGGAGTCTATGTCTACCAATTCGAAGGCGAGTTGAACGACGGTACAAAAACAACTAAAAAAGGAACAATAACCCTATTGAGATAATTAAAATAACATTTGTTATGAAGAACCTAATTCGAATTATTATACTAAGCGCATTTTTAAATATGGGAGCAGAAAGGGTTGTCGCACAGATAGACCCTCACTTCTCACAATATTATGCCCATCCGTTATGGCTAAACCCAGCCATGACGGGAGTTATTGACGGCGATTATCGGGTGTCAATAAACGCAAAACAACAATGGGGGTCTATTGCCAATTCGTTTTTAACCGGGGGCGCGTCATTTGATATGGCCCCCGTTAAAAACCTGGCCTTTGGCGGAATGATCTTAAACCAGAATGCCGGAGACATTGGCTACAATCACCTGAGTGCCATGGCCTCTGCCGCTTACCGGATTCACTTCGGACAAACCGGATTGAATATGATCAACTTCGGTGTACAGGCAGGTATCCTGAATAAAAGTTTTAATGCTTCCAAAATCACCCTGGGAAGTCAGTTTAATCCCGTAACCGGTTATGACCCTAACTTCGGTGCCGGCGAAAATTTTGGCTCAACAAATACCCTCGTTCCCGATGTGAATGTAGGGGTCATGTATTTTGATGGAAATCCAGACCAGACCGTCAATGTATTTGGTGGGGCAATGGCTGCTCACCTGACCAGACCTGTCGACAAGTTTTTAGGAGCAGATGTTAAAATGCCCATCCGATATGCCGCACATGGCGGAGCAAGAGTCAGGGTAACCGATATGCTAGACATTACACCCAATGCCCTGTATATGAAACAAGGTAATGCAAAGGAAACTTCTTTTGGTGCTTATGCCAAAATGATGGTGAATCCGGAAACAGATCTGATGTTCGGCACAAATTATAGAGTAGACGATGCGGCAATTGCCTTCTTCGGCCTGAATATTAAAAACATGGTGATTGGAGTAAGTTATGATTTCAATACCTCAAGCCTCAATAAGGCCACCCAAAGCCAGGGAGGATTAGAATTGTCGATCTCCTTTACCCGAAGAAGAGGAATTACCGGTCCTAATTTCTTTTGTCCAAGATTATAACCCTACGTATCATGAAACTTAGATTATTACTCGTCTTTATGCTGCTTGGCAGTATTGCTTCTGCTCAGTTTGTAACCAATAGTAAAAGGGTTGCAGACATCTATTACCAAAATAAGGAGTATTATGCCGCTGCGGAATATTATAAAAAAGCCCTGCAGATTTCTTCCGATACCGCCGGATTTGTAGTGCCTTACGGCTTTGAAAGTAAACTCAAAAAAGATAGCCCAAAGAAAGAAGACTATGAAAATAGTGTCTACCAGCTGGCCGAATCTTTAAGGCAATATAAAAACTATAGAGATGCCGAAAAATGGTATGCCATTGCCATCACTTTTAGTAACCCTAAATTTAACCTTGCCGATTTCTGGTATGGCGTTACACTTAGAGCCAACCAGAATTATGAAGCAGCAATTACCGCTTTCAAAACCTTTCTGAAGAAAAATAATGGGCAGGGGGAATATCAAAGAAACGCGAACATGGGAATCGCTTCCTGCGAATTTGCTTTGTATGAAGTGAGCCACCCGAGGCTATTTAAACTGGCCAGATTAAACAATGACATCAATCAGGCAGGATCCAATTACACGCCTTTACTGAGAGGTAGTACTTTATATTTCAGCTCTTCCAGACCAGTAGACAGCAAAGGTAAAAGCGTTGTTTTATCTGATGATAAAGGCAGTGCAAAGGTGACCAGAAAACAAAGCCCTTATGTAAATGCCATCTATGAAGCTACCGGAAACCTGATGAAGGAAAAGATCACAGTCAGCAGAGTAACTACCAATATCAAAGATAAAGAACTCGCGGCACCAGCCTTCCTTCCAAATGGAAAAGCAATGTTCCTGACCGGATGGAATGCCAGAGAGACCAGAAAGATCTATCAGCTAAAGCGCAATACCTCCGGTTCAGATTGGTCTGAACCGGTAGAACTGAGCGGAAGTATCAATGTCAATGGCTTCAATTCTATGCAGCCTTTTGTGAGTAAAAATGGAAAATACCTGATCTTCGCTTCAGATCGCCCGGGTGGATTCGGTAAATATGACCTATGGTATTGTGCCATCCGTCCGGATGGATCTTTTGGGCAGGCTGTCAATATGGGTAATACCATCAATACTGCCGGTGATGAAGAAGCTCCCTATTACAATAGCAGAACTAAAAAATTACTGTTTAGCAGCAATGGAAAAGTAGGTCTTGGTGGTTTCGACTTCTATGAAAGTGAAGGCGACTTCGACAGCTGGTCCGATCCGCGTAACCTCGGTTACCCGATGAATTCTTCCAAAGACGACCTTTACTTTACATCGGTAGATGAAGACGATGTAGCAGGTTATATCAGTTCCGACAGGGAGTCTTTATGCTGCCTGGAAGTCTTCTACCTGAAACGTGAATTCCTGAATCTAAGGGGTCAGGTCTTTAATTGTAAGGATGGGAAGCCACTGGAAAATGTACTGGTTACAGTATCGGATTCCTTACAACAGTTCATGTTTACCACCGGCCCGGATGGGAAATATAATTTTCAACTGAATACCAATCGCCGGCTAAAAATTACCGCCTCAAAAAAGGATTATTTCGATAAAATTCTGTCCTATTCTTATGATCAGCTTGCACAGAAAGATACCTTGCTGACCGAAGATATTTGCCTGGTGCCATGGCCGCCGGGACCGATCGAGTTAAAAAATGTGCTTTATGAATTTGATAAGGCAGAGCTGACAGAAGACTCCAAAGAAAAAATGGACTTCCTGTATACCATTCTTGTTGATAATCCAACAATTGAAATTGAACTCAGTGCCCATACCGATAATAAAGGTACTGCCGGATATAACCTCGACCTGAGCGATAGAAGGGCGAAGTCATGTGTGGATTACCTGGTTAGTAAAGGGATTGATCCAGGCCGGATGACCAGTAAAGGTTATGGAATGAGCAGGCCTGTAGCCGAAAATACCATCAAAGGAAAAGATAATCCTGCCGGTCGTGCATTAAACAGACGTACCGAATTTATAGTGACTAAAAGATAATAAGTTCCAAAGGTTAAAAATAAGTTCCCTGATAAACCCCGGTTGATGAAAGCCCTTTTTAAGCGCTTTTATCAACCGGGGTTTTACTTTTCGGTTCAGTGAACCCATTCTGCCCGAAATCCCTATGGATAAGATTCAGGTCGCTGCTTAATATTTGGTTTCATTGTCCCTAATTGCTAATTGACCATCAATTTTAAGATAAGTTTTACTGATGTTGAACATGATACTGATTTCTATCCTTAGATTTGTATATGAATTACCCAGAAAGTCATATACAAATGGTTGCGGATACCTTACTTCCCGGCTTTTTACCTAAAGATCCCAATGAAACCACTTTGGTTTTCCACTTCACTTTACCCCCTAACGAGAGCTACAAGGTAGAATATCTGAAATCTGCTAAAAATGTATGGGAATTTAGCAAATCGGAAAAAGTGACTCGTTAAAACGTTGCAATTATTTTTTTTTAAGAAACCTCAGGAATTTGTTTACTTTTGATTGATATTCAGTATTATACACTGGATTGGTGTGAGGGCACCTCTATTTTGAATATAGGATATTAAAGTATTTATAAATTCAATAGCGTAGTTAAATAGGCTATTATATCAACAAAATGAGTAATAATTACCCTGCAAAAGCCAGGGTTTTAGGACCTGTTTTGAGCCGGCTGTTATTCGGGTAGTAGTGGGCACCTCCGCATTTGGCAGGATTTCTGCGCAAAGATGCCATAGGGATTGATTTATTTCTAATATACTTTTCTTCCTGTTTACCATAGAGATAGGCCATACCCCGGGTATGGTAATTGATAAAGGGTAATAATTAGATCGTAAAGAATTGGAAAACAACACGGGGGGTGTCTTGGTTTCATCAAATGAAGAGGCAAGATTAGAAAATTTAAAAAAATACAAGATTTTATACACGAAAACGGAACCTTATTTTGATCAGCTGGCAGCCATCACGGCAACCATGATGAATACGCCTATCGCAATGATCAACTTCGTGGATAGAGATGTCGTATGGACAAAAGCAGACCAGCATGGCCAAACCGGAAAAGAAATGGAACGGGGAATGAGCCTGTGCTCGCTGGCCATCTTAAACGAGAGTGTAACGGTTTTTGAAGATTTAATTAAGAACCCGGTCTTAGTGTCGAACCCAATGTTTGTGGGAGAGTCCGGATTGCGCTTTTATGCTGCGGCTGCCATTACCACGAATGAAGGATTTAGAGTAGGCTCTGTTTGTATCGTGGATAAAAATCCAAGGGTATTCAGCGAAGAAGACCGCAGAAAGCTGGAAAGAATGGCCCTGTTGGTCAGACTGGAAATGAACAGAAGAATAGCAGCCTCTTGAGAATTTTAAGAACAAAGGAGGCGATTCCTATGGAATTGTTCCTGCTGGCCGATCCAGCGGAAGATAGTGTACTGGGATACCTGCATAACTCCCTGGTATATGTCGCAAAGATGGGGGAGGAAGTCGTAGGAGGATATATCCTGCAGGCGACCGGTCATGATCTTTATGAACTTAAAAATATCGCTGTAGCTGTTCCTGCTCAAAATAAAGGGATAGGTACCAAATTATTGAACCACATGATCGAAGTGGTGAAAGAATTGGAAGGGAAGCATATCGAGGTTGGAACAGGGACGTTTGGATATCAGCTGACCTTTTATCAACGCGCAGGATTTAGGGTAGACCGGGTTGACAAAGACTTTTTTCTATTAAATTATCCTGATGCCGTTTTTGAAAACGGCATTCAGCATAAAGATATGTTACGGCTGTCACTTAAACTGTAATGCCTTCTTTTCTTAAGATATAATTGAAAATGCCAGTGATCGGTTTCTGGTAAATCTTACCTACACGTACATGGTTTTTTGAACAGATCTCCCGAAGGATGTCCTGATAATAAAAAGCAATAGAACCTACAAAATGGCAATCCAACGTTTTGTAATTGCTATAATCTTTGATATTGCTGTCCACAAATTCCTGAAATCCATCCCTTAAAATCTGAATAATGTAGGGATGGTCCGTATGGTCTGCCATAAAACGGCTGATCGATGCGAGATAAGTATTTGGGGAAGGCTTCTGATACAAATTGGTCACTACGGTTTCTTTATCCACTGGATAAGCCTTCGCGAAAGCAGTACGAAGTTCTGCCGGCATTGTTCCGTAAAGGTAGCCGGTGATCATCTTGCGGCCAAAAAAGGTGCCCGAACCTTCATCACCCAATACATAACCTAGTCCGTGATGTCCGGGGTGGATATTCTTCCCATCATAATAAGAGATGTTGGATCCGGTACCCAGAATACAGGTTAATCCTTCCTTATCGCCACAGGTTGCATAGGCAGAACCGATCAGATCATGCTCCACAGAAACATAGGCCTGGGTGAAAAAAGAAGAAATCCCATTAGAAATCACCTCCACTTTGTCCGGCGAAGAACAGCCGGCACCAAAAAAGTAAATTTCCTTTACCTGATCAGCATAAGCGGCAATATCTTTCTTCTTCGAAAAAAGCTTAAAAATGTCATGAGCATTCAGAAAATAAGGATTAATTCCTTGAGTGCTAAAGCTAATGGTTTCTTCCGGGGTGTACCCCATCCAATCCGTTTTCGAGGAACCGCTGTCTGCTACTAGTATCATTCGCTAAAAATAACAATCTTATTGAATATTTAACGTTCCGCTAATTTCTTTTAGACTAATTTCTGTCAATTTTGCCTGGTATTGTGCATCCAGATAGCGGGTGATGGCCGTTATAGAATTCCTTTGTGCCTCCCGGAGCTCCAATGGAGCGATACTACCCAGGCGGTATTTAGCCAGGGTGATGTCCAGATTCTGTTTCGCAATATCCAGGTTGTGCTGCTCTACTTTCAACAGGTCGAGGTTGGTTTCGTAATTCTGAAAAGCAGAAAGTAACTGCGCATTCAGATCCAGTCGCATTTTCTCCAGGTTAAGCTCCGAAGAATTGATTTCTATTTTCGCATTGCGCTCATTCTGGCGTTGTAAAAAGCCGTTAAACAGGTTCAGACTGGCGGTTACACCATAAGTGAAACCCCGGGCGCGAAACTTCTGGTTAAATCCCGTCGGACTGGTGCTATTCGAAAACTCATAACCACTGTTTAAGTCAATAGTAGGGTAGCGCTGTCCTTTTACCTGCTTTAAGTTCAATTCTGCAATCTTCTTATTGATAAAGGCGGTCTGTAAAGCCGGGCTCAACTGTTCGGTTAAACCAGCCAGTTCCGTATAATTCAGGTTCTGTTCTATATTAATTGCTTCTTCAACTTCAAAAACAAGATTCAGATCTCTGGCCATGATTTGATTTAAAGTCACCATGCTATTTCTCAACAGGTTTTTCTGTTGCAGGTAAGCGGAAGTATCCGCATTGTAATCTACCGTTGCAGAAAGTACGTCCAGCTTTGAACCTCTTCCAATGGCCAGTTTATTTTGGGCAATGGTTAAGCGCATTTTAGAGATGTCGAGGGCGGTATCTGTCGCCATCACCAGTTGCTGTTGTCTGGCAACCGCATAATAACCACTGATCACATCGGCAACGGTGGTTAAGATGGTTCCTTTCGAATTTACCTCTCCCAGTTTCTGCAATTCTTTCAAACGGTCATAATTGGCAAACATCTGGAAACCATCAAAGACGGTCCAGCCCAGTGAAGCACCATAATTCTGGTTGGTACTCCTCACGCCGTCCGATTTTTTCTCTACACCGGTAGCTGCGGTTTGTACAGTATTCTGTCTGCTGCCACCCTTGCTGTAATCGGCGGTCAGTTGTGGCAGCATACCTGCATTACCAGGGTTCACATTGTTTTTCGCAATGCGGATATCATTGTTCACGAGCTTGATGTCGTAATTGTTCTTTAACGCAGTGCTGATGGCTTCTTCCAGACTCAGTTTTTGCTGTGCAAAACCAGTCGTACTGCCAATTAGCAACAGGGCAATCGGGAACAATAGCTTCCTGAATTTCAGGAGCTGAAAGTGTTTAAGCTGGTTCATGATTCTTAACTTGTTTTTCTAGCGCCTCTTCAGCCAATGCGGCTTTCAGTGAAAGGTCTAATTCTGTATTTGCTTTATGTTCTTTTGACCAGTACGAGTAAATGGCCGGGATTACGAATAAGGTCAGGATCAGGGCAAATAAAGTTCCCCCAACGATGACAATACCCATACCCATTCTGCTTTTTGCGGCGGCACCTAAAGCCATCGCAATCGGTAACGCACCAATGGCAATCGCCAGACTGGTCATTAAAATTGGCCTTAATCTGGAAACCGAAGCTTCGCGGATGGCATCATGCACACTCTTGCCGGTTTCTTTCAGCTGATTGGCAAACTCAACGATCAGGATCCCGTTCTTGGTTACCAGCCCGATGAGCATAATCGTACCAATCTGACTAAAAATATTCCAGCTTTGCCCGAATAGCCAGAGCGATAAAAATGCGCCGGCAACAGCCAGAGGAACCGTCAAAATGATGATGATCGGATCAATGAAACTTTCAAACTGTGCGGAAAGAATCAGGTAAACCAGTAACAATGCCAAACCAAAGGCAAATAAGGTATTGGAAGAACTCTCCTGGAAATCTCTGGACTCTCCACCTAAATCTGTAGAAAAGGATTCGTCTAGTATCTTTTCAGAAATCCGGTCCATTGCAGCAATACCTTCGCCGATACTTTTACCCGGAGCCAGACCTGCGGAAACAGTCGCAGAAATGAAACGGTTATTTCTATACAATTGCGGCGGACTACTTTTCTCATTTGCCGTCACGAGGTTATCAATCTGGATCAGCTCTCCTTTGTCATTCCGTACATAAACAGAACTCAGGTCCAAAGGATCTTTACGGTCGCTCATTTCAAACTGTCCGATGACCTGGTATTGCTTGCCATTCATAAAGAAGTAAGAGAAACGTTGTCCGCTTAAGCCCAGTTGCAAGGCAAGGCCGATATCAGAAACCGATACCCCCAGGTTTTTCGCTTTATCACGGTCGATGGTTAAATCGATCTCTGGTTTATTAAATTTAAGGTCTACATCAGAAGTGGTAAAGGTTGGGTCTTTAGCTACCTCATCCATAAACAAAGGCACTTTTTCACGAAGCTTATCGAAGTTTTGTGCCTGAATGATATAGTTGACCGGTAATCCACCACGACGGCCTACAGAAATCGTAGGCTGTTGCGTAACCACTACTTTACCTTCTGTGTATCCCCTGGTGATTTTAGTTAGTTTTGCAGCCAGCTGATCCTGGGTCAGGGTCCGGTCTCCCGGATCGGTTAAGCCCATCCGGATGAAACCACTATTTGTAGAACCAGAACCGCCGAATCCCGGAGAAGTAATGGTAATGTTTACCTTCTTTTCAGGAATAGAATCGCTGATCATCTGCTGGATTTTCATCATGAAACGATCCGTGTATTCAAAAGAAGAACCCTCCGGGGTGGTTACCCTCATGTTGATGGCACTTCTATCATCGTATGGAGCCGTTTCTTTTGGTAAAAGCTGCCAGAAAAGCCCGATAATACTTACGCAGACCACAATAATCGGAATGGCCAGCCATTTTTTATTCAGGAATTTATTCAGATTTTCTGCATAAGTTTCATTTAACCTCACAAAGTAAGGCTCCGTCATGTTGTAAAACTTAGATTTTTTATGCCCTGTTTTTTTCATCAGGTAGGCATTCAGCATCGGTGTTAAGGTTAAGGATACGAATGCGGAAATGAGGACGGCGGCGCCAATCACAATCCCGAACTCCCGGAAGAGCCGCCCCACAAATCCTTCCATAAAGATCACCGGCAGGAATACTGCGGCCAGCGTCACCGAGATCGAAATCACGGCAAAGAAAATCTCATTGGAACCTTTAATCGCGGCTTCGAAAGGAGAATAGCCTTCCTCCACCTTTTTGAAAATGTTTTCCGTCACCACAATCCCGTCATCCACCACCAGACCGGTAGCCAGTACAATCGCTAACAGCGACAATACGTTGATGGAGAAGCCAAAAATATACATGATAAAGAAGGTGAAGACCAGCGAAACCGGAATGTCAATCAAAGGACGGATGGCAATGGCCCAATCCCTGAAAAACAGGTAAATGATCAGGATCACCAATACCAGCGATAACATGATGGTTTCCGCAACTTCCGTAACCGACATCTTGATAAACTTTGTATTGTCCAGGGAGATATTCAGCTTAATGTCCTCCGGAATATCTTTCTTTAACTGCTCAAATCTTTTGTCAAATTCTTTGGAGATTTCCAGGTAATTGGCACCTGGCTGAGGGATCAGACCAACGGCAACCATTGGTTTCCCCGATTCCCGTAAAATGGTTTCTTCGTTTTCAGAACCCAAATCCGCATAACCGATGTCTTTTAAACGAACCACCTGATCGCCGTCGTTTTTCAGGATCAGGTTGTTAAATTCTTCTTCATTGGTTAGTTTACCCAGTGTTTTTACAATCAACTCAGTATTGGCACCGGTAATTTTTCCGGAAGGCAGCTCCACGTTTTCATTGTTGAGTGCCGTGACAATATCTTGCGTGGTTAAGCCGTAAGCAGCCAGTTTATCCGGAGAAATCCGGATACGCATCGCATATTTACGTTGTCCCTGGATTTGTACACTACTCACTCCGGTAATGGTCTGCAAGCGGTCGGCAATTACGTTTTCTGCATAATCACTCAGCTCCATTACATTCCGTTTGTCACTCTGAATGGTCATCGTGATGATGGCATCAGAGTTGGCATCTGCCTTACTCACCACCGGATTTCCATCAATGTCTTTCGGTAAACTCCTGGCCGCCTGGGAAACTTTATCCCGCACGTCATTTGCCGCGTCATCAATGTCTTTATTCAGGTTGAATTCTATGGTAATGTTACTACTCCCCTGGTTACTGGAAGAGGAAATGTTCCTGATTCCGTCGATCCCGTTGATGGATTTCTCCAGAGGCTCGGTAATTTGTGATTCAATAATGTCTGAATTGGCTCCGGGATAGGAGGTCCGCACAGAAACTACGGTAGGGTCGATGTTCGGGTACTCCCGGACACCAAGAAAATTATAGCCGATCACCCCAAAAACGAGGATCATGAGGTTCATTACGATGGCCAGAACGGGCCTTTTTATACTGGTGGTTGAAATACTCATAATTAAAACTTAATTTTTTACCACAGTTACCTTCACAGGAGCATCCTGCTTTAAGGCCATTGCACCGGTCGTCAACACGGTGTCTCCCAAACTTAATCCCGAAGTGATCATAATGTGTTCCGCAGTACGGGTACCCGCTTCTACCGGAATCTGTTGTGCTTTGCCATTTTTGCTGATGAACACCGTTTTCCCTTTTAACACCGGAATGATGGCCTCATTTGGAATGAGGATGGCATCTTTGGTGGTGGTCAAAGCAATCTTGATTTTCGCAAAAGAACCCGGACGAAGTTCCTGATCTGCATTAGGTACCAATGCTTTGATTTGTAAAGTTCTGGTGGCAGTATTGATGCCCGGCTCTATCGCAAACACGCGACCGGTAAATGTTTTTGAATAACCATCGGTTGTAAAGGATATGTCTGCACCCGATTTAATCTGTCCGATGTATTTCTCCGGAACAGAAAAGCTGAGTTTTAAGGGGTTGATACTGGATAAATTCGCAATCACCATAGTAGGAGTCAGGTAAACGCCTTCAGAAATGGAGCGTAAACCGATCTTCCCGCTAAATGGGGCGTATATGGCGGTTTTGGCAAGTTGTGCCTTCACCAATTGTACCTGTGCTTTTAAAGATTGCAGGTTGGCAAGAGAAGTATCATATTCTTCCTGACTGATCGCTCCTTTTTCCAACAGCTGTTTAGATCTGTTTTCATTGGTGGCACTCAATCGTTGTTTGGTTAAGGCATCCTGTAATTGTGCCTGTATGTCGCGGTCGTTGATTTTTACCAATAAACTGCCTTTGGTTACATTAGAACCCTCTTTGAAATTAATTTTGGTCACTAACCCAGATACCTCAGCACGCAGATCTACGGTTTCATTGGCCTCCAGCGTTCCGGTAATGTCCAGGTTACTGCTGAAATCACTAGCCGAAACCACCATACCGTTTACCTGTAATCCCTTTGCCGGACCAGCTTTGCCTTTTGACATTCCAGGACCATCACCGGCTATTTTTTTATTTGCAGAAATCCGATAGTAAACTAAATAGGCGATGCCTAGAGCGATGAGGGTATAGATAATGTACCTTAGTTTCATATTTGTGTGCTGAATGGGATAAGTTAACAAGCAAAAATATTTATTTAAACCGCCTCTAATAGCTTGTATTAAGTATGTTACAGCTTAATTGCCAATTTAAAGGCAACAGAAAAGGATAAATTATAAATTTGCGAAACAGTAGGACGCTGAAAAGGACGGATGGTTTAGCGACTTTTCAAGAGTTTAATATAATAATTGTGTGACAAAAGAAAAACACCGCTTTGATAGCAGCAGTGCAGGGGAATATTAAAATAAGCAGGAAAACAATTCAATGAAAAAAACATTAACAGGATTAGTAGTATTACTATCATTAGGTATGACCGCAAAATCGCAGGTGAAAGTAGCTTTCGAGGTGAGCTTTATTGAGCCACAAGCACATTATGTAGAAATGGAAATGAACATTTCCGGATTGACCAAAGATTTTGTAGATGTAAAGATGCCAACATGGGCACCAGGTTCTTACCTGATCCGTGAATTTGAGAAAAGTGTAGAAGATTTTACGGCAACAGCTAACGGCAAAGCAGCGAAAGTTGAGAAAGTAAAAAAGAACGCATGGAGAGTCTATTCAGCGAAAGCAAAAAACGTTAAAATTAAATATAGAGTATATGCATTTGAAGTTTCTGTGCGTACTTCTTTCATCGACGACCGTCACGCCTTCCTGTCCAGCACAGGGATTTTCATGTATCCTGATGGGATGCTGAACCTGCCAAGCACGGTTAAGGTAATTCCTTTTAAAGGCTGGACGAAAGTGTCTACAGGTTTAGAGCCGGTAGCAGGTCAGGCATTCACCTACAAAGCAGCAGATTTTGATATCTTATTTGATAGCCCGATAGAAGTAGGAAACCAGGATGTTTTTGATTTCGAAGCTTCCGGTGTAAAACATACGGTTGCCATGTTTGGTGGTGGTAACTACGATAAAGAACGCTTAAAAGTAGATATGGCGAAAGTTGTTGAACTTGGAACAGCCATTTACGGTGAAAATCCCAACAAGCATTATACTTTTATTGTACACAACTTTGTAAAAGGTGGCGGCGGTTTAGAGCATTTGAACTCAACGGTTCTTGGCGCTTCCCGTGATGCCTACAACACAACAGATGGCTATTTAGGCTTCATGAATTTAGTAGCACACGAATACTACCATTTATGGAACGTGAAAAGAATGCGCCCGATTGCTTTAGGCCCATTCGATTACGACAATGAAAACTATACAACTAATCTGTGGGTGTCTGAAGGTTTTACTTCTTACTATGAGAACAAACTGGTATTACGTGCAGGTTTTGTAGACCAGAAAGCTTTTGTTGATGGATTGGCAACGGCCGTAGCAACGGTATCAAACACACCGGGCGCTAAGGTACAGTCGGCAGCAGAATCTAGCTATGATGCCTGGATTAAAGGTTACAGACCAAATGAAAATTCAAGCAACACCGGCGTTTCTTACTACAGCAAAGGTGAAGTAGTAGGCCTTTTAATGGACATCGAAATTGCAAATGCAACCAAAGGAAAGAAAAGCCTGGACGATGTGATGAAAGCAATGTACCTGCAGGGAAAGAAACTGAACAGAGGATATACCGATGCTGAATTTAAAGCGATGGTAGAAAAAATCAGCGGAAAAAACTTTACTGATTTCTGGGCTAAATATGTAACAGGTACACATCCCCTGGAGTATGATAAATACTTTGGTTATGCAGGTATCCGCGTTAAAAATGAAAATGAAGGAAAACAAGTTCCTTACATCGGCGTAGCTTCTAAGAAAACAGAAGGTAAAATCTATATCTCTGCAGTATCGAGAAATTCGGCAGCATGGGTAGATGGCCTGAATGTAAACGATGAGGTGATCAGTGTAAACGGGATTCCGGTAGAAGCTGCATTGGAACGCATGCCGGTAATTGCTGGTAGCAATGTTGGTGATGTGGTTACTGTGAAAGTGAAAAGAGACGGTGAACTGAGAGATTTCAATGTGACGTTAAAAGCGAACCCAAACATCAAACTGATCGCAGAGATCGACCCGAATGCTACAGCAACAGAAGTTGCCGTACGTAAAGGCTGGATGGGCGTTTAGAAACAAGATGTTTTAAAACCAGATATCGTTAAAAAAGGAAAAGGGTTAATCTGCATGATTTCATGCAGATTAACCCTTTTTCCTTTTATGCTTTTTTTCTGATTTGGCATTCAGCTGACTGATCAGGTGCCAGCTGGAAATTGCGTTTACTTAGAAAGTGAAACGTAAAGATAGTCCTACGCCAGAAGCATCAAAATCAGTTTCAGGAACCAATCCGATTGCTGGTTTCCAGTCTAGTGAAAGGTTGATTGGCGCATCAGCAAATTTATAATCCAAACCTAAAACACCGTCTAAACCTAAGTAAAGATCACTTTCATTATGTGGTTTGTATTTAACAGATCCTACAGTACCACCAATACCATAGTACCAGTTTAAGCCGGAAGCATTGCTGATTGGGTTATAGATTTCGTATAAACCCGTTACACGGAAATAGCTATAGTTACCGCTTGATCTAAAGTTGGCAATTAAATCTACCATTTTGTTTCCACCCAATGTTGTTTTGAAAGTAACCCCATTAGCAGCACCAAAGCGTCCACCAATAGCATTCTTGTAACTTTGCGCGTTTGAAGTAGATTGGAATGCAAACGTAGCAATCACTGATAAACAAATAATAGTAAGTAATTTCTTCATAATTGTGTTTTTAATTAATTTTTGTAACCGGTTCGTACCCTTACAACTATTGTGCCGTAAGTCATGTCAAAGTGGTTTTTTTGTATTATTTCAGTGCGATTGTGTTTTTTTTCTGAAATATCACGATAAGAAGGTCAGAGAAATCCAGGCTTAATGCCTGCTGCAGGTAGTAAGGTAAGCTCATAAAATGGACTTCTGGCCTACAGAATCTTCTCCTGTTTATTCTGAATAAAAGAAAACATACCATTATAATAATTGGTTTTAATAGCACATTTAATTTGTTAGATTTGAGAAAGGACCAGGTATTAAATATAAAAATAACCACATATGGCTGTAAATATCACGCGCGTATTTGATTTACTTCAATACAATTTAGAGAATTTTCCCAAAGAGGAGTTTATCAGTGGTAAGGTTAAAGGGGAGTGGAAAAAATATAGTACACCACATTTTTGCGAAACCGTTGATGCATTGAGCAGAGGACTGGTTGGCATTGGTGTGAAAAAAGGGTCGAGGGTGGCGGTTATGTCTGCCAACAGGCCGGAATGGAACATTACGGATTTCGCCATTGTGCAGCTGGGCGCTTATCAGGTTCCTTTATATCCGACACTCGCCGAGCATGATATCAAATTTATTCTGGAAAATGCGGAAGTGACCATCGTCTTTGTTGCCGATGACCTGATCTATGAAAAAGTGAAACTGGCTTGCGCAGGATTGAAACATGAAGTGAAAATTTATAGTTTCAATCCGGTAAAGGATGTGGCTTCCTGGGAAGAACTGGTTGAAGCCGGAAAAGCACAGTCAGACCTTGATCTGGAAGTGTACCGTAAAGCAGTAACACCGGAAGATATCTTAACCTTAATCTATACCTCCGGTACAACCGGTACCCCAAAAGGAGTGATGCTCACGCATGATAACCTGGTGAAAAACTTTGAAAAATCGTCTGTACTGGTTCCTTCGGGATTAAACAAGGCTTTGAGCTTTTTGCCATTGTCGCATATTTTTGAACGCATGATCATTTACCTCTACATGTATAAAGGATCCGCCATTTACTATGCAGAAAGTATGGAAACCATTGTAGCAGACATTCAGTTTGTAAAACCTAATGCCTTCTCTACTGTTCCCCGTTTGCTGGAAAAGGTATATGATAAAATTATGGAAAAGGGGAAAGCCCTAACCGGGATTAAAAAAGGAATTTTCTTCTGGGCGCTATCCGTAGCGGAGAAATTTGAATTCGATAACGGTGCTTTTTATAATTTTAAACTGAACATCGCGAGAAAACTGGTCTTTAAAAAATGGCAGGAAGCCCTGGGCGGGGAGATCGTGGTGATCGTTTCCGGTGGTGCCGCGCTAAACCCACGTTTATGCCGCATCTTCTGGGCGGCAGGAATGCCGGTGTTCGAAGGATATGGACTCACAGAAACATCTCCGGTGATTACCGTAAATTATCACGGAGCCGCCAGATTCGGAACCGTAGGTCCTCCGATTGATGGGGTAGAGGTTAAAATTGCGCCGGATGGCGAAGTACTGGCCCGTGGACATAACATCATGAAAGGTTATTACAACCGCGAAGACCTGACTGCAGAAACTATTGATAAGGATGGCTGGTTCCATACCGGAGATATCGGCGAACTGATAGAAGGCAGGTTCTTAAAAATTACCGATCGTAAGAAAGAGATTTTTAAAACCGCAGGCGGTAAATATGTAGCACCACAAATGCTGGAAAATAAACTGAAAGAATCGCCATTGGTGGAACAGGTCATGGTACTTGGTGAAAACAGGAAGTTCCCCTCAGCATTAATTATTCCCACTTTTGCAGCCTTGAAAACCTGGTGTGAGAAAAAGGGAATTCCTTATACTACCAATGAACTGATGATCAAAGACCCGCAGGTCTTGAAAAAATACGATGAAATTGTGGCTTATAGCGGCAAGGAATTTGGCAAATGGGAACAAGTGAAACGCATCGCGCTGCTATCCAAAGAATGGAGCATTGATGGTGGTGAACTGACCCCGAAATTAAGCTTAAAAAGAAAAGTCATTCTGGAGAAAAACGGAGTGGTGATCGAGAAAATATATACGGATGCAGCAGATTATAAAGGGTAGGTTTTGATTAAGGAGCGGGTGTTTTTAAAAGTAAATGGATTTGTGCTGATCACGGCCTTCCTGTTGTCAGGATGTGCCGGTAGAGCACCTGTTCAAAATAAGGTAACGGAGTACCGGAATGGGATGGTGGTTTCTGCCAGTCCTTTTGCGTCTAAAGTAGGTCTGGATATCCTGAAAAAGGGTGGTAATGCGGTAGATGCGGCAGTAGCCATACAGTTTGCGCTGGCCGTAGTGTACCCCAATGCCGGAAATATCGGTGGTGGTGGTTTTATGGTGTACCGATCCGCAAGTGGCGAAACCAATACTCTTGATTTTAGAGAAAAAGCCGGTGCTGCAGCATCCAGAGATATGTATCTGGATCAATCCGGCGTGCCGATAGTGGATAAGAGTTTGTACGGGCAGCTGGCAGCAGGTGTTCCGGGCTCGGTAGCAGGAATGGTCGCCGCCCATCAAAAATACGGGAACTTGCCCTGGGCGACGCTTTTGGAACCGGCAATTTTGCTGGCCAGAAAAGGTTTTCCGCTGAGTACCCAACAGGCGGATGAATTAAACGGTCTTTCTGAAAAGCTGATGCAATTAAATCCCGATGGGACTGCATTGCTGAAAACCGGAAAATGGGCTGCCAATGAATTATTGAAACAGGAAGAACTGGCGGCTACGCTGGAACAGATCCGCGATCATGGAAAAGCCGGCTTTTACGAAGGTAAAGTGGCGGATCAGATCATAGCCGAAATGAAACGCGGTGGCGGTATCCTGACCAAATCAGATTTACAACAATATGAGGCCATTTGGCGAAAAGCCATTACCGGTGCTTATAAACAATATCAGATCATTACCATGCCTCCGCCTTCCAGTGGTGGAATTGCCTTGATTCAACTGCTCAAATCTGTGGAACCTTATCCTTTGAAAAGATGGGGTTTCCAGCAGGACTCTACCATACAACTGATGGCAGAAGCGGAACGGAGGGTCTATGCAGATCGTGCCACTCACCTTGGTGATCCCGATTTTTATGATGTTCCCACAAATGCGCTGATGGAAGCTCAGTATGTTAAGGATAGAATGAAAACTTTCGACTGGTCTAAGGCTACGCCGAGCAGCAGCGTTAAGGCAGGTGAGGTTAAGGGAAAAGAACACGAAGAAACGACCCATTTTTCTATTGTCGACAAAGCTGGAAATGCCGTATCGGTAACCACCACTTTGAATGGCTCCTATGGTGCGGTAGTGCTGGTCAAAGGTGCCGGTTTTCTGCTCAACAATGAAATGGACGATTTTTCTGTGAAACCTGGTGCGCCAAATATGTACGGATTAATTGGTGGCGAGGCCAATGCCATCGCCCCCGGCAAGAGAATGTTAAGTTCTATGACCCCTTGTATCCTGGAAAAAGACGGAAAACTGTTTATGGTGGTTGGTACCCCCGGGGGATCAACAATTATAACGTCCGTTTTTCAGACCATTCTAAATGTGGTCGAATTCGACCAGAATATGCAGCAGGCGGTATCTGCTAAGCGGTTTCACCACCAGTGGTTACCGGATTTGATTTATGCGGAAAAAGGAGCGATTGATTCCCTTACCCGCGTTAAACTGGAGTCTAAAGGCTATATCATTCAGCCAAGAGGGCCAATGGGTAGAGTAGATGCAATCCTGAAAACCAGGCAAGGTAATTATCAGGGCGGTGCAGATCCACGTGGAGACGATCAGTGGCTGGGTTGGTAGCTGTCTAAAATTCTGCACACTTACCCCCAAATTACAGTCGTTTAAAGCAGTTTTAATAATTGGCCTGAGTATTGAAATGAGTTGCGTGATTAAACATTGTAATAATAATTCAATACTTATCTTATGAAACAAAATTTATTTAAAACCCTGCCTGTAGCTATTGCTGCGCTCCTTGTTGGAGGTTCTGTTCAGGCACAGGATCAAGCAGGTGCAAACTCAAGCCAATTGACTACCTGGTCTATTGGTGTTAATGCCGGGGTTTTAACTCCATTATCTCCTCTGGGTGGAAAAAATGATTTTTCCAATTCAAAATCTAGTCTGGGTTACGGATTGTACATTAAGAATCAAATTACTCCTTATTTCTCCCTTCGTTTAGACGGTGTCAGAGGTAAACTGAAAGGTGACAACTCTGAAAACTGGAAAAGCGGTGCGCCAAATACAAGTGCTGTAAATGCTTTTGAAACTGACCTTACTTATTCAGGTAGTTTAAATGCAGTAGTAAACTTATTTAACATCAGCATGTTCAATGCCAACAGTGCGGTACAAATGTATGCTTCTGCGGGTGCTGGTTTAGCAGGTTACAAAGTGAGAACTTCGGCTACCGCTGGCGGTGCTTTAGTTGATTATGCAGATCATAAAACGATCTCTGAATTGATTATTCCTGTTGGATTAGGTGCTAAATTCAAAGTGGCAGAACGCGTAAATTTAGATTTAGGCTGGACAGTTAACTTTGTTGATGGTGATAACCTTGATGGTGTTTACCGTGGTAACAACGATAAATATAACTACGGTTATGCTGGTTTAGAATTTGCTTTAGGAAAAGGTTCGAAACAAATGGCATGGCACAACCCGGTAGCTTTAACTTACGAAGAAGCTTTATCGGCTAAACAAACTGCAAATGCATTGAAAGCTGACAATGATAAATTGAGAGCTGAAATGAGTGATTTGTTGAAAGATACTGATGGCGATGGTGTTGCTGATAAATTGGACAAATGTCCGGGTACTTTGGCAGGAATCGTTGTTGATGGTTCTGGTTGTCCTTTAAAAGTTCCTGTTCCTGTAATTCAGGAGAAAGTAATCATCACTGAAGCTGACCGTAAGGTAGTGGAAGAGGCGATTAAAAACTTAGAATTTGATTTAGGAAAATCTACTATCCGTTCTAAATCTTACGCTACTTTAAACCGTGTTGCGGCATTATTAGTAGAGAAAAACTTTAGCCTTAAATTAGCTGGTCATACTGATAACACAGGTTCTATGGCTTTAAACTTACGCTTATCGAAAGAAAGAGCAGAAGCAGTAAAAGCTTACTTAGTATCACAAGGCGCTAACCCTTCACGTATTGAAGCGGTAGGTTATGGTCCAAACCAACCAATTGCAACTAACAAAACTGCAGCTGGTCGTCAATTAAACAGAAGAGTAGAATTTACACTTTACTAGTCTGATTTTAATATCATTTTAAAAACCGTCTTACCCGAAAGGTAAGGCGGTTTTTTTGTTGGCGTCGTATTAGCTGTCGTAGGTCGGGGGGCAATTACTCTGGTATTGCTATTTTTAAGCGGAGCTTGTCCGGGAGTAGCCGGGTGACAGACGTTGAGATGAGCTGATAGCCTTGTGATTTTTACTGCGGTTTTGGCTGTTAGCTGCTAGGGCCTTGCTTGCTGAAATTGCCTGAAAACCCTGCGCTGAGGTTGGTTTAGGTTACGGATAAATTACTAAATAATTTAGTATCATTATAGGGAATTTATAGGATATGCTGCTATTTGTCAGTATCTTGGTTCTAGTCAATTCAGACGAATTAATCAATTATATTATGGCAGTATGCAAAGTGGGCCCTTTTGGGCACCCTACGGGGAAATTAGGGGATGTGGTGTTTTATATGTCCAGAGGGCAATTGATATGCCGCACTAACGGTAAACCTGGTAAACCCAGCCTGAAACAAAAAGCCAACCGCGGGGAGATGTCGGTAACGATGGAACTGCTGAAACCGATGAAGGATTTTATCAATGTCAGTTTTAAGCAGGAATCAGAAGGAACGCTTAAAAATCCACACAATCTGGCGACTTCCTATAACAAGAAACAGGCTTTAACGGGCGAGTATCCCAATATTAAGGTCGATTATGCCAAAGTGATCCTTAGTAAAGGAACACTGGAAATGGCGGCGGATCTGAAAGTGAGCAAAGGAACAGATGGGCTCAATTTAAGCTGGGATTCCGGTATCGAAGAAAATGGTGCTATTGATGATATCCTGATGGTACTGGTCAGTCACCCAACAAAAAAATGCGCAAGTACCTATCTGAATGCTGCAAGAAGGGCAGATGGAAGCTGTTTCCTTCCGCTTGACAAAGAGTGGATGATGGAAGCGCAAATGGAAGTTTATGTCTGCTTTAAATCTTCCAATGAGAGATTAATCTCTGACAGTGCTTATGCAGGGAACCTGAATGGCGCTCCGGATAGCCCGCTTGAAATCGCAGAAAAAGCAAAGTACGGTGTTATTAAAGCGCGTTTTGATCAGGTTGCTGCAGATTACGAAAAGAAAAAAATGGACTACGCGGAGGGAGTCATCGCAACCAAAGCATTCCGGTGCCTGGAAAGGGAATACCAGGTATTAAAAGATAAATTGAAACACCTGCCGGGGAAACCTTCCTGAGCTTAAGCTGAATCTGGCTGATTATGTTAACCCCGCATCAGCTGTTCTTTCAGAAAACCAAGCAATACCTGCGCATGGTTATAGGTCTCGCTATGCGCGGCATATAACAGGGTGATGCAGGACTGTGTCTTTGTTTTTTCAAGGAGCTCCGCTACTGCCGGATTCTTTGCCAGTTCTTCTTTGTATTGAAGGTTAAAATCTGACCATCGTTCCGGCCGGTGGTTAAACCATTTTCGGAGTGCTGTGCCCGGGGCAATGTCTTTAAGCCAGCAGTCCAGGTGTGCGTTTTCTTTTTTTAAGCCTCTGGGCCAAAGCCGGTCCACGAGTACCCTGAACCCATCGCCTGTGGCCGGTTCTTCGTAAATTCTTTTGGTCTTAAAAATTACCTGCTTACTGAGCTTGTCCATTTTTATTGAATTTACGATTTATTCAGTTGAAAAAGCAGGTAATCAGCCTGATTTTCTGCCGGATAAATTAATTTAATATTTTTTTTCTTTGCTTGCATTTGATTTATTTATTCGATAGCTTTGTTATGCAAGCATAGTAATTAATGAAACAACAAGAGACAGTAGATTATTTCCTGAAGGTGGTTTGGCAGAACGTTTCCAACACCTATAATCAGATCGCTTCCGGGTTCGGAATCACGCAGGCCATTGGCTATGTGCTGATCAATATTGAAAAAGAAGGTACCGCTGTCTCCAAGCTGGCGGGATTACTGGGCGTTAAGGCAACCAGTTTATCACGAATGCTAAACAATATGGAAGAACAGGGGTTAATATATAGAGAGACTTCCATCGGCGACAAGCGTTCGGTGAAAGTTTTCCTGACTGATCTGGGCCGTGAGAAAAGACTACTCGCAAGGGAAGTCGTGATCTCCTTTAATGAATACCTGAACACCCATTTTAGTACGCAGGAAAAGAACAATTTGATTTCCTCTTTACAGAAACTGAATAAACTTACACTGGCATATAAAATTCCTACTGAAAATTATGAACAAGAAGATAAATAGAGTAGCGGTATTGGGCTCAGGTATTATGGGTTCACGTATTGCTTGTCACTTTGCGAACATTGGAGTTGAAGTACTTTTACTGGACATTGCTCCGAAAGAGCTGAGCGCAGAGGAGCAGTCCAAAGGGCTGAGCCTGGAGCACCCGGCAGTTAAGAATAGAATTGTAAATGCTGCTTTGCAAAACACGGTGAAGACCAATCCTTCTCCGGTGTATACCAAAAAGGTATTGAATAAAATTACTACAGGGAACTTTACCGACGACATGTCAAAGATCAGCACCTACGACTGGATCATTGAGGTAGTGGTAGAAAATCTGGATATTAAAAGAAAAGTATTTGAGCAGGTAGAGCAATTCCGTAAACCGGGTTCATTGGTCACTTCAAATACTTCGGGAATTCCGATTCACCTGATGGCAGAAGGAAGATCCGACGATTTCAAAGCGAATTTCTGTGGTACCCACTTCTTTAATCCGCCACGTTACCTGAGGTTGCTGGAAATCATTCCTACACCGGATACACATCCGGAACTGGTGGATTTCTTAATGCATTACGGCGATAAATTTTTAGGAAAAACAACGGTGTTATGTAAGGATACCCCGGCATTTATTGCCAACAGGGTAGGTGTGTATTCTATTATGTCTTTACTTCATCTGGTAGAGAAAATGGACCTTACCGTAGAAGAGGTTGATAAATTTACCGGTCCTGCTTTAGGCAGACCAAAATCGGCAACTTTCCGTACTACTGATGTGGTCGGATTAGATACCATGATTAAAGTTTCTAAAGGACTTTACGACAATTGTCCGGAGGATAAAGCGCATGATCTTTTTAAGCTTCCCGCTTATGTAGAGAAAATGGAAGCCAACAACTGGTTAGGCGATAAAACCAAACAAGGTTTTTATAAAAAAACAAAGACTGCTGATGGCAAGACAGAAATTTTAGCCCTGGATTTAAAAACCCTGGAATACCGTCCTCAGGAGAAAGTGAAATCAGCCACGCTGGATCTCACTAAATCTATTGAGAATGTAAAAGACAGAATGAAAGTTTTTGCCGCAGGAAAAGATAAAGCCGGAGAGTTATTCCGTGCCTCTTTCTTCGGATTGTTTGAATATGTATCGGACCGTATTCCGGAAATCTCTGATGAGCTTTACCGGATTGATGATGCCATGCGTGCCGGCTTTGCCTGGGATTTAGGTCCTTTTGAAGTTTGGGATGCAGTAGGTATTGCCGATGCGACCGAAGGCATGAAAAAATATGGACACGAGGCTGCACCATGGGTTCATGAAATGCTGGCCGCCGGTCATACGACTTTCTATAAGGTAGAAGATGGCGTAAAAAAATATTACGATATTCCCTCTAAAGCTTATAAAGCGGTTCCGGGAACAGAAGCTTTCATCATCCTTGATAATTTAAGAGCCAATAAAACGATCTGGAAAAATGGTGGTGCTTCCATCATTGATCTTGGTGATGGCATCCTGAATGTCGAATTCCATTCTAAAATGAATACCATTGGCGGCGATACTTTACAAGCCATCAATAAAGCGATAGACCTTGCAGAAAAAGAATACAGAGGGGTAGTAATCGGAAACGATGGTGCTAACTTCTCTGCCGGTGCAAATGTGGGCATGATTTTCATGATGGCTGTAGAGCAGGAATGGGAAGAACTGAATCTTGCGATTCGCATGTTCCAGAACACTTCGATGCGCATCAGGTATTCTTCGGTTCCGGTAGTAGTTGCACCACATAATTTAACGCTGGGTGGGGGTTGTGAATTTAGTTTACATGCCGACCATGTGCAGTTGAATGCGGAAACTTATATGGGATTGGTAGAGTTTGGCGTTGGGGTGATCCCCGGCGGTGGTGGTACCAAGGAGTTTGCTTTGCGTGCTTCCGATGAGTATAAAGAAGACCAGATTGTGCAAAATGTGTTGAAAGACAGGTTCCTCACCATTGGTATGGCGAAAGTTTCCACGTCCGCTGTAGAAGCCTTTGAGCTGGGTTATCTGCAGAAAGATAAATATTCGATTTCGATGAACAGGAGCAGGTTGATCGCCGATGCAAAAGCAAAAGCTATTGAGCTGGCAGATGCTGGTTATACGAAACCAGTACCACGTAATGACATCAGGGTATTGGGGAAACAAGGTCTGGGCATCGTTTATGCCGGCGCAAATACCATGTATTCCGGTCAATATATTTCTGAACATGATAAGAAAATCTCGGAAAAACTGGGTTGGGTGATGTGTGGTGGCGATCTTTCCGCACCAACGGAGGTCACAGAACAATATTTGCTGGACCTGGAAAGGGAGGCCTTCCTGTCGCTTTGCGGAGAACGTAAAACGCTGGAACGTATTCAAAGTATTGTGACCAAAGGGAAACCTTTAAGAAACTAATTTTTTTCTATTAAAAGACACAGATCATGCAAGAAGCATATATTATAGCAGGATATCGTACCGCAGTAGGCAAGGCTCCACGTGGTGTATTTCGTTTTACCAGAGCTGATGATTTAGCAGCAGATGTGATCAGACAGCTGGTGGCCTCGGTACCCAATCTGGATACCACACAAATTGATGATGTGATTGTTGGAAATGCGACTCCGGAAGCGGAACAGGGCCTGAATATCGGGCGTATGATTTCGCTGATGGGACTGGATACCGATAAAGTACCGGGTGTAACGATTAACCGTTACTGCGCTTCCGGATTGGAAACTATCGCAACTGCGGTGGCAAAAATCAAAAGCGGAATGGCAGATTGTATTATTGCCGGTGGCGTAGAAGTCATGTCAGGTATGCCTTTTGGCGGATGGAAAGTAGTTCCAAATGCAGATGTGGCGATGAAAAACCCGGATTGGTATTGGGGAATGGGCCTAACCGCAGAAGCAGTGGCCAATGAATATAAAGTGAGTAGGGAAGATCAGGATGCTTTCGCTTTTCAATCGAATATGAAAGCGGTGGAAGCTATTAAAAATGGTCATCTCAAAGCTGGCGTTGCGCCAATCACGGTAGTAGAAAATTACCTGGATGGCCATATGAAAAAGAAAACCCGCAGTTATGTGGTGGATACGGATGAAGGGCCAAGAGCGGATACTTCTCTGGATAAACTGGCTAAACTGAGACCTGTTTTTGCAGCTAATGGTAGTGTAACTGCCGGTAATTCTTCTCAGACTTCTGATGGGGCGGCCTTTGTACTGGTCGTTTCTGAAAAGAAAATGAAAGAATTGGGCGTTGATCCGATTGCACGTTTAGTAAGCTATGGTATTGCTGGTGTACCACCAAGAATCATGGGTATTGGTCCGATTGAAGCCATTCCGAAAGCTTTGAAAATGGCAGGGATGAAACTGGAAGAACTGGATTTGATAGAACTGAATGAAGCTTTTGCTTCTCAGTCGCTAGCCGTGATCCGCACTTTAGGTCTGGATACCGAAAAGGTAAATGTGAATGGTGGTGCCATTGCACTCGGTCATCCATTAGGTTGTACCGGCGCTAAATTATCAGTACAGTTATTTAATGAATTGAAACGAAGGGATCAGAAATATGGTATGGTGACCATGTGCGTGGGTAGCGGACAAGGTGCTGCCGGAATTTTTGAAATGCTTTAATAAGATATTATGGAAACTACAGACAAAAAAGCAATTAACGGTGGAGCGTTTTTAATTACAGAAACCGATTTCCAGGATGTATTTATTCCTGAAGAATTTGATGAAGAACAACAAATGATTGCGCAGACCTGCCGCGATTTCCTGGCAGCAGAAGTTTACCCAAACCTGGATCGTATCGATACACAGGAAGAAGGTTTGATGCCTTCGCTAATGGATAAAGCAGGTGCATTGGGTATTTTAGGTGTTTCTATTCCCGAGGAGTTCGGTGGTTTTGGGAAAAACTTCAATACTTCAATGCTGGTTGCGGATGTGATTGGTGCCGGTCATTCTTTTGCCGTAGCACTTTCTGCACATACCGGAATCGGAACTTTGCCCATTTTATATTATGGTAATGAAGCGCAAAAAGCGAAATACATTCCTAAGCTGGGCACGGGTGAATGGAAAGCAGCATATTGCTTAACAGAGCCAAATTCTGGTTCGGATGCCAATTCCGGAAAAACTAAAGCAAAACTTTCTTCGGATGGCACACATTACCTGATCACTGGTCAGAAAATGTGGATCACCAATGGTGGTTTTGCAGATATCTTTATTGTGTTTGCTAAAATTGATGATGATGCCAATCTAACTGCTTTCATTGTAGAGCGTGATTTCGGTGGCATTACCATGAATCCGGAGGAACATAAAATGGGGATCAAAGGTTCTTCTACGAGACAGGTTTTCTTTAATGATTGCCCGGTTCCGGTAGAAAACATGCTTTCTGATCGCCAGAATGGCTTTAAAATTGCCGTAAATATTTTAAATATCGGAAGGATTAAATTATCGGCAGCAGCGATTGGGGCTTCTAAAGCAGTGATCGATACCGCAATTAATTATTCCAATGAAAGAATTCAGTTCGACCGTCAGATTTCTAAATATGGTGCCATCAGGTATAAATTAGCTGAAATGGCGGCAAAAGTATATGCCGTAGAATCTGCAAATTATCGCGCTGGTCAGAATATTGATGATGCCTACGAGCGTTTGGTTGCCGGAGGAATGGATGCTAGTAAGGCCAAACTGAAATCTACGGAAGAGTATGCTGTAGAGTGTGCGATCCTGAAAGTCTGGGGTTCTGAGGTATTGGATTACGTGGTAGATGAGGGGGTACAGATTTATGGGGGTATGGGATTCTCTGCAGAAGCGCCGATGGACCGTGCTTACCGTGATGCGAGGATCAACAGAATTTTTGAAGGAACAAATGAAATCAACCGTTTGTTAACCGTAGATATGATGTTGAAACGCGCGATGAAAGGCGAGTTAGACCTGATGACACCTGCAACTGCAGTGGCAGCAGAGCTGATGTCTATCCCTGATTTCGGGGAGGAAGATGATGCCTTGTTTGCAGCAGAAAAGAAAATCATTAAAAACCTGAAAAAGGCTACTTTAATGGTTGCCGGTGCTGCGGTTCAGAAATTGATGATGAGCCTTTCTAAGGAGCAGGAGATTTTGATGAACATTGCAGATATGGCCAGCTACGTTTATGTGGCGGAATCAGCGATGCTGAGAACAGAAAAACTGGTGAGCCTGCGTGGTGAAGCCGCTTGCGAAGGTCAGCTGAACATGATGCGGATTTATTTTGTGGAAGCCGTTGATGCTTTGCAAAAAGCAGGTAAGGAGGCGTTATGGGCATTTGCCGATGGTGATGAACAACGCATGATGATGGTGGGCTTACGCCGCTTTACCAAAATGGAAGCTTTCAATGTAAAAGAAACCCGTCAAAAGGTAGCGCAACAAGTCATTGCGGCTAATAAATATTGCTATTAATCTTATTGATTCATAATAAACTGGACGCTCCTAATCTAATTAGGGGCGTTTTTTTTGCCTTAGTTTTTCTATTTGTTAAAATTGGTTAAATATTGCGGCATAGCCAATAAAAGACTATTTTTGTCTATTATGTTAAAAAACAAGATTTTGCTGTCTGTGCTTCTTTTATGCGGTTTATTTGCTGCATGCGAGAAAACACCTCCTTATGATGTGGAGAAACAGCAGGAACTGGATGCTTTAATCATAAAAAAATATAAGGAAAGTATCAATCTGGAAATGACGGTTGATCCTTCGGGTCTAAATTACGAAATCATAGAGCTGGGTCCGGGAACGGATTTCCCTAAAGACGCAGATAGTATTGTAGTTCGTTTTGAGGGTCGTATTTTAGGCAAGGAGCAGGTTTTTCAGACGATTTCGGATACGGATTCGGTGACCCTAAAACTCGGGGATGCCATGGAAGGCTGGAGAATTGGAATGCCAAAAATTAAAAAGGGAGGCCGGATCAGAATGATCATTCCTTCTGCTTTAGCTTACAGAAATTTTAGCGATCCTGGTCAAACCACGATTCCGCCATTCTCCATATTAGATTATACCATTACGCTAGTGAATATAAAATAGAAAATACAAATGATTAAAAAGTTATCACTTTATACCTTTGCCTTACTGGCGACAATAGTTATTTTTAGTTCCTGCAAAAAGGATTATCAGACTGTTCAGACCATGGATGAAACCACGCTGACAGACTTCTTCAAAAAAAATAATATCAATGCTATTCCAGATGATGCTAAGACGGGTTATTACTATGTGCTAAACCAGCCTGCGGGAACTCCTGCGGGCGAGGCTTATAAGCTGACGGATTCTGTAAGATACAGCATTACTTTAACTGGTTTCTCTACCGGAACGGCTTACGAGACTACGCCTGCGCTTCGTAATGAAGGTCAACGTGTAGGTAGTCCGTTTGGATTTTTCGGTAAAGCAATTCCTGCTATTTCTGAAGTGCTTAATAAATTACAGCCAGGTGGCTCTACTAAAATTTACCTGCCTTCTTATCTGGCTTTCGGTAAAAATGGATTTCCAGCTGTAAATATTCCTTCCAATGAAATTATGGTGGTAAGCATTACCACTTATAAAGAATCACAGAAAGATTTGGATGATGCCCATATCAACACTTATTTAACGGCCAATGCGATTACTGCGGTTAAAGATCCTTCCGGGGTATATTTGCAAACCATTACTGCGGGTACGGGTACTGATCCGATCACGCTGATTTCATTGGTGAACTTTAGCTATACGCTGAAAACACTTGATGGAGGTGTTAATGAGGCTTCCACGATGACGGTAGCGCCTAAAGGTTTGATTCCGGCATTCCGGATTATGATGCCTAAATTCACTAAAGGCTCTAAAGTAAGGATGTTTATTCCTTCTTTCCTTGGTTATGGAAGTGCGGCGACTGCTGGTACGCCACCTATTCCTGCAAACTCCTGCTTAGATTATACTGTAGAAGTATTAGCGGTAACGCCATAAAATATACGGCGGCATTATTCATTTAATGCCGCTTTAAAAACTTTCAAGACCCTTTCTCTGGCAAAAGCATGTTCTACACAAGGTGGGACGTGCTTTAGTTGTTTATAGGCCGGAACCCAATGGTCTACATACTTCAATTGAGGATCAAATTTTTTCATTTGTAGCTCAGGGTTAAATACCCTGAAATAAGGGGCAGCATCATTGCCGGACCCGCAAGCCCATTGCCAGCCACCCACATTACTGGCCATTTCATAATCCAATAGTTTTGCTGCAAAATAGGCTTCTCCCCATCGCCAGTCGATGAGCAGGTGTTTACAGAGGAAACTGGCCACCACCATACGTACGCGGTTGTGCATGTAGCCAGTCGCATTGAGTTGTCGCATTCCTGCATCTACCAAAGGGTAGCCGGTATTTCCCTGGCACCAGGCCTCAAATTCTTCCGGCCGGTTTCTCCATTGGATACGGTCGTATTTTGGTTTAAAGGAACGTTGAACAGTATGTGGGAAATGCCATAAGATCATTTGATAAAAATCCCGCCAGGCAAGTTCCGAAAGCCACTTTTCAGCATGTTGGGCCAGGGCCGTTCTGACCGCTTTCCGGATGCTGATGGTGCCGAAACGCAGGTGAACGCCGATGTGTGAGGTCGCGTCCGCCGCCGGAAAATCTCTGTTTAGCTCGTATCCTTCCAGCTTATCTTCGAAATCTTTGCCCGGAAATACCTGTATACCAGGTTCAAATCCGAGTTCTTGTAAAGTCGGGATGGTAAATGCTGCGGTAGGCCAGAAGTTATGGATGTATTTTTCTGTGGGATAAGCGCTTGCATAAAAGGTGTTTAGCTTTTGTTTCCACTGACGGAAATAGGGGGTAAATACGGTATAAGGAAGGCCGTCTGCTTTGCTGATTTCGCTTTTTTCGAAAATCACCTGGTCCTTATAGCTGTTGAAGCTGATGTTTTTTAAGGACAGTTGCTCCCTGATTTCCGCATCTCTTTTTATAGCATCAGGCTCGTAATCATGGTTGGTATAAACGGCATGGATCTGGTAAGTTTCGCAGAGTTCTGCCCAGATTTCTTCCGGAGTTCCGTGTTTAACCAGGATGGAAGTCCCCGGGTTTTTCTGGAGTTCATTGCTGAGTCCGGTTAAGGTTTGATGCAGGAAACTTACCCGGGCATCTTGTTTATTGTCCAGTTTGCCGAGGATGTTTTTATCAAAAATAAATAAGAGCAATACAGGGATCTCGCTTTTTAGGGCATGGTAAAGGGCAGCATTGTCATCGATTCTCAGGTCTCTTCGCAACCAGCAGATGTTAATTTCCGGCTTCATGATCATGGCTTAATGAACTTCATTAGGGATTGGTGAATTTATGCGCGGTAAATATCGGATAAAGCAGGTTCAAGTTGCGGGTATTTAAATTTAAATCCGGTATCCAGTAGTTTTTTCGGACTTGCATTGTTGCTGATCAGGACCACTTCACTAAGTTCTCCAAGCATGATTTTTAAGACAAACTCTGGTACATTGATGGGCCATACCGGGCGATGCAATTGTTTTGCAATGGCTTTGGTCAATGCGAGATTGCTTGCCGGGTGGGGCGCACAAGCATTGTATGCTCCTGAATAGCTTTGGTTTTCTACAGACTGGCTAAACATTTGAAGGATATCATCGATATGGACCCAAGGTACCCATTGTTTTCCGCTGCCCAGTCCTGCGCCTGCAAAATAGCGGATCGGCTGATCCATTGCTTTGAGGGCACCTTCATTCCGGGCAAGGATGAAACCTATCCTCCATTTTACCACCCTGATTCCCATGGCTAGCCCTTCATCTGCAGCGGCTTCCCATTCCCTGCAACAGCGGGCCAGAAATCCGGTTCCATTGGGACTGTCTTCTGTTAATAATTCATCGCCGGCATCGCCATAATAGCCAACTGCTGCTGCGGAGATGAAGTTTTTTACGGCTGCCTTTTGTTCTTTTATGGTTTTATAAAGTAGCCGGGCAGATAAAACCCGACTGTCGATGATCTTTTTCTTGCGCGCTTCGGTCCATTTCTCTGAAGCAATGTTCTCTCCTGCGAGGTGGATAATGGTGTCTACGCCGGATAAGCAATTAGCGTCAATCTTAGATTCACCGACATCCCATAAATAGACTTTTACGTCCTTTATCGTTACCTTTTTTCTGGACAATATGGCTACTTTATGGCCTTTTTCCAATAATATCCGGATGAGTTTCTGACCAATCATCCCGGTAGCTCCGGTAATCAGTACGTGCTTGTTCATATTTATATAACCGCTTAATTGTGTTTTAGTTTAATATCTCTGATTTATCTGCAAATGTTTGTTGCGCTTATGTAAATATTACTTTATGGATTCGTACTAAGCTAAAAATTCGTATATTTTTGTTAATTGTTATGTCAGTTACTCAGTCCTTAATGAAATCTAAAAGAATACTAGTCTGGTTTAGAAATGATCTTCGATTACACGACAATGAAATGTTGGTTGAAGCGCTTGCTAAATCTGAAAGTATTTTACCGGTTTATTTTTTTGATCCTCAGTATTTTCAGAAAACCAGATTTGAAACTTTAAAGACCGGCGTCCATAGGGCAAAGTTTTTATTGGAAAGTGTTGCGGCCTTAAGGCTGTCTTTTCAAAAGCTGGGTGGAGATATCTTGTTGGTTCATGGGAGTCCGGAAGATTTTATGACGAAGCTGGTCACGGATTTTGATATTTCTGAAGTCTACCACCATCGGGAGGTTGCTCCGGAAGAGACCTTAATCTCTACAAAGATGGAGGACCTTTTATGGAAACAGAAGATCAATCTAAAACATTTCATTGGTCATACCTTATATAATAAGGAGGATCTTCCATTTCCGATCAAGGATATTCCAGACGTTTTTGCACAATTCAAGAAGAAAACAGAGCGTGATGCGATGGTGAAATCTTGTTTTCTGAGTCCGGAAGAGATCAGCTTTGTGGAAAATGAAGATTGGGGCAATTTGCCAACACTCGCTGATTTAGGTTTTGAGGCAGATCAGGAAGATTTTCCTGCGGAGTTGTTTAAAGGTGGCGAAGCTGCCGGATTAGCGCATTTGAAGGAATTGTTGCTGGAAGGCTCGGAGATTCATCAAAAACCCGTGAAAAACGCAGGAGATAAGCCAGGTTTTTCTTCCAGATTATCAGGATGGCTTTCTTTGGGCTGTTTATCTCCAAGGAAAGTCTACTGGATGTTGAAGGAGGCGGAAGCTGAATTTGGAGGCAATGCAAATTTCAATCAGATTCTTTTGGGATTATTGTGGCGCGACTATTTCAGATTCATGTTTAAAAAACACGGCATTGCATTTTTTCAGGATCCGGAGGATGTTGAAAAGGGTTTTTTTGATGCGATAGATAATGAGCATCCCGATTTGCTGAAATGGAAAAACGGAAATACCGGTCATCTGATCATCGACCGTTATATGCAGGAATTGAATGCGCATGGTTTTATTCCCCATACGGGACGCTTGCTGGTCTCTACTTTTCTGATTCACATTTTGAAAATCCACTGGACCAATGGGGCGGTATATTTTGAGGAAAAGCTAATCGACTATGCACCGGCAAGCAATTGGGGCAACTGGGCAAATGTTGCCGGTGTAGGTAAGGACCTCAAGTCTAAAAATACATTTGATCTGGAAAAGCAGATTAAATTACTGGAGACCCTCGTTTCTGATACTCCCACCATAGCTTAGCCAGTAATTCTGGTTTATTTAGCTAAGATTTTATGATACGGTCGATCTCAGTAATTTCGTCATCTGTTGCCCTGAGAATCAGTATCTTTTTGTTGTTTTCTATGTTCACCACCCAAACCAGCACATCTGGTGTTTTGACCCTGACCGCATAAGTGATGTCATAGTCTTCATACATGTTTTGAATTTGTTTTCTGATGTTATCCGGTACGTTTTTTTCTGTGCCATAAGCAAGGTGATAAACCAGAGATCCACCTTTTGTAAACACGGCTTTATTTTTCTGGTCATTGAGGATAAAATTCACGACAAATCTTTTGTTGATTTCCAGCCATTGGGGCTCCATTGCATCTTTAAAAAGGGTGCTGAAGGAATTCGCTACTTTATCTGTGACCACAGCTTTTGTGGTATTCCCCTTAATGGTAACTGTTTCCAGATTGATCTGGGCATTCGCATTTTTTATGCCCATGAAAATCATGGAAGCGATAATTGCCAGGGAAATGATTAGCTTTTTCATTTCATTATAGTTTAAGTGTCTGCTAAATATCGCTGGCTTAACAACACAAAAAATCAAATTTATCCGGATGCCGGATGTCTACGTTTATACTACCTGTTTATCTGTCTGAAGCGATTTGTGGGTTGAAATTCGTGATTGGTAACCGGAACCAGGCTGTTCATGCCCACTTTTATGTTGTTCATTGGAAAACGTTTTTCGCAGCCAGGTGTTGTTAAAGAATTGAACTTGTTTTCTGTTTATTGCCTATACTAATTTCATCCCTGATTATGGTTATTGTTAAGCTTTTGCCCTGCAGATGTGGGCAATTGTTTTTGTGATTTTTCCAGGGATGTAAAATATGAACTTAAAATGTTTATTGGTCGATGATGAATTAATTGCGCAAAAAGTACTCAGGCAGTACATTAGTCTGGTGGAACAGCTGGAACTGGTTGGGGTCTGTAGCAATGCTTTTCAGGCAATGGAAATCTTAAAGACGGAGAAAGTGGATTTAATTTTTCTGGACATACAGCTGCCAAGATTGCTGGGAACCAGTCTGATAAAGACGCTGCTACATCCGCCAAAAGTAATCTTTGTGAGCGCATATGGGGAGTATGCCGTTGAGGCATTTGAATTGGACGCCGTGGATTTTCTATTGAAACCGGTTACTTTGGAGCGCTTTTTAAAGGCTGTAAATAAAGTGATCGATAAAGGCGCTGCTCCGGAAGGCCCGCTTCCGGGATCCGGTGAGGAGTTTATTTGTTTCCGGGCAAATAGAAAGACCGTAAAGGTGTTCCTGGATCACATTATCTACATAGAAAGCATCAAAGATTATATTAAAATATATAGAGATCAGGAGCCACCTTTACTGGTGAAGCAATCGCTAAGTGCATTAGAGTCCATCTTGTCACATCATCTGTTTATGCGTGTTCACAGGTCCTTTATTGTTTCTATCAAACGCATCACCGCTTTCACCAGTTATGATGTCGAGATCGATGCGCTTGAAATCCCGATAGGCAGGCGTTTTGCTGCCCAGGTAAAACGCCTTTCTTTAATGAAAGGATAACCTGACCCCGGATTGTTTTTAAACAAAGCACCTGGACGTTTGTTCTCTTTATAACGTGAGAAAATTTTCAATAAGTGATATCGAAGGTCTGATTGGCATTAAAGCACATACCATTAGGGCCTGGGAGTTGAGGTATAACCTCGTTCCTGCAAAACGAACCGCAACGAACATCCGTTTTTACAATGAGGAAGACCTCAGAACGCTACTCAATATTGTAGCCTTAAACGAGAACGGCTATAAAATCAGTAAAATTGCGCAGCTGGACATGATGGTCATTTCTGATCTTGTGGTACAGTTAAAACGCGACTTAAATCCGGAGTCTTTGCAGATGATGAGTTTGTGCAAAGCGACGATTGCTTTTAATGAGACGGAATTTGTGAGCGTGCTGAACAGCTGTATTGTGGAAATGGGTTTAGTGAAAACCATGGATCTGATCATTTTCCCTTTTATGAAAAAAATCGGGATGCTTTGGCAAACCGGTGCCATTGATCCTGCACATGAACATTTTGCTTCCAATCTGATCCGCGAGCGGATCATTATAGAGATCAATAAAGTGGGGCAACCTAAGCTTTCAAAAACCAGAAAATTTCTTCTTTTCCTTCCAGAGGCTGAAATGCATGAAAATGGCCTGCTTTTTGCCCGTTACCTGTTGAAAAGCCGGGGGCACGATAGTTTGTACCTCGGATTAGAGACACCCTATTCAGACTTAAAAAAAGTAGTAGAATCGTATCGGCCAGACTTCGCTTTTACGGTTTTAACTTCTCTAAATCTGGGTAAAAATGTCAATAAAATTATAGGTAAAGTGATGGATCACCTTAACGTGCCCCTGTTAGTTACAGGCAGTTTAATCTCTGAATTTGATATCCTTGTTCAAGATCGGCTAACCCCGCTAAAGAATGTCCGTGATATGACGGATTTTTTGGAATATTTATAAAGAAAATTGCCCTACTTAATAGGTAAAATCCTAATTTTGCTTCAATATAGCATATTCACACATAATGGATAATTTATCTTATCTCAGCGGCGAAAACGCCGAATACGTAGAGTCCCTTTATCAAGCATTTAAGGAAGATCCCAATTCGGTTGAATTTGGTTGGCAGAAATTTTTTGAAGGCTTTGACTTCGGGAGAAGCTCATCTCCGGTTACAGGAGAGGAAACGCCTGAACATTTCCTAAAAGAAGTTAGTGTTTTAAACATGATCAACGGTTACCGTCAGCGTGGCCACTTGTTTACGCACACTAACCCGGTTAGAGAAAGACGCAAGCACTTGCCAACTTTAGATCTGGTAAATTTCAATTTGTCTGATTCTGATCTTGATACTGTATTCAATGCAGGTATTGAGCTGGGAATCGGAGCGGTAAAACTAAGCGAAATCGTTGCTTTCTTAAACCAGACTTACTGCCGTTCTATCGGTGCGGAGTACAAGTACGTACGTACCCCGGAAGTATTGACCTGGATTGAGAAAAAAATGGAGAGTGTTCGTAACACCCCTAATTTCTCTATCGGGGAGAAAACAAGGATCCTCAGGAAGTTGAACGAGGCAGTATGCTTTGAGAATTTTCTGGGTACTAAGTTCCTCGGACAAAAAAGATTCTCTCTGGAAGGTGCTGAGGCATTAATTCCGGCATTAGACTCTGTAATTGAAAAGGGTGCTGCTTTAGGTATTCAGGAATTTGTGATTGGTATGGCGCATCGTGGAAGGCTGAACGTTTTGGCCAACATCATGCAAAAGTCTTACAAAGATATTTTCGCTGAGTTTGAAGGTAAAGGTTATAGTGCAGAATCACCGTTTGGTGGTGATGTGAAATATCACTTAGGTTACTCTACAGATGTAACCACCAATGATGGTAAAAATGTTCACTTGAGTTTATGTCCTAACCCTTCGCATCTGGAAACAGTAAACGGAGTAGTTGAAGGTATGACCAGGTCGAAGATAGATTTCAAATATGATGGTGATGATGCCCGCATTGCACCAATTCTGATTCATGGTGATGCTTCTATCGCCGGTCAGGGGATTGTTTATGAAGTAATTCAGATGGCTGGTTTAGACGGTTACAAAACCGGAGGTACCATTCACCTGATCATCAACAACCAGATCGGTTTCACTACGAACTACAAAGATGCCCGTTCGAGTACTTACTGTACAGATATCGCTAAAGTTACCTTATCACCGGTTTTCCATGTAAATGGTGACGATGTGGAGGCTTTGGTTTACGCGATTAATCTGGCCATGGAGTACCGTCAGAAATATAAAAATGATGTGTTCATCGATATCTTATGTTACCGTAGATTCGGTCACAATGAGTCTGATGAGCCTAAATTTACCCAACCTTTATTGTACAAAGCAATTGAGCAACATGCAAATCCTCGTGATATCTATGTAGATCAGTTGGTTAAAGAAGGTAAATTAGAAGCGACTGCTGCAAAAACAATGGAAAAAGAATTCCGTGCTATTTTGCAAGGTTGCTTAAATGAAGCCAAAGAGATCACTTCTACTTATCAGGATGTGAAATTTGGTGGTGCATGGAAAGACATGCGTATTGCTACCGTAAAAGATTTCGAAACTTCTCCTGATACTTCAGTAGCTGAGGCGACTTTATTAGGTGTGGCTAAAAGCATTTCTACGCTTCCATCGGATAGAAAGTTCTTCAAGAAAATTGAGAAGCTTTTTGATGAGCGTAGCAAAATGGCAAATACTACCCATGTGTTTGATTGGGCAATGGGCGAGCAATTGGCTTACGGTACATTATTGGCCGAAGGTAAACGTGTTCGTTTAAGCGGTCAGGATGTGGAAAGAGGAACTTTCTCTCACCGTCATGCCGTGCTGACTTTAGAAAATTCTGAAGAGGAGTACATCCCGTTAGCGAATGTATCTGCTGATCAGGCTTCTTTTGATATTTACAATTCTCACTTGTCTGAGTATGGTGTATTGGGCTTTGAATATGGTTATGCCATGGCTAATCCAAATGCATTAACGATTTGGGAAGCACAGTTTGGTGATTTCTTTAACGGTGCGCAGATTGTTGTAGATCAGTATATTGCCAGTGCAGAGACGAAATGGCAACGTGAAAATGGTTTGGTGATGCTATTACCACATGGTTATGAAGGTCAGGGTCCGGAACATTCTTCCGCACGTATTGAGCGTTTCATGGAGCTTTGTGCAGATTATAACATGCAGGTTGCCAACTGTTCAACGCCAGCGAATTTCTTCCATGCGATCCGCAGACAATTCAAACGTGATTTCAGAAAGCCATTGGTGATTTTCACACCGAAGAGTCTTTTACGTCACCCTGCCTGTGTTTCTAAATTAGCCGACTTTACAGAAGGTAAGTTCCAGGAAGTGATTGATGATGCGAATGTAAAAGCTGCTGAGGTAACCAGAGTGTTATTCTGTAGCGGTAAAATTTACTATGAGTTATTAGAAAAACAACAAAAAGATAAGGTTAAAAATGTGGCTATCGTAAGGGTGGAGCAATTGTATCCTACTCCGGTAGCGCAAATGGAAGCCGTTTATGCTAAATATAAAAATGCTAAAGAAGCCGTTTGGGTTCAGGAAGAGCCTGAGAACATGGGTGCATGGCCATATTTGCTACGTAGGTTAAGAAAAACTATCTTTAGTGATATTGAAGTAATTTCAAGAAAAGAAAGTAGCAGTACTGCTTCTGGTTTTGCAAAACAACATGCGGATCAGCAAGCTTATATTTTAGCGAAATCTTTTGAAGTAGCGGTGTCTAAAACAGAGCAGGATATTGCTAAAAAGTCTGTGAGTAAAGTATATAACGTAGATTAGAAAATATAATACATCAGTTATGAGTATAGAAATAAAAGTTCCGCCAGTAGGCGAGTCGATCACCGAAGTTGTTTTGTCTCGTTGGATAAAAAATGATGGTGATGCAGTAGAAATGGATGAAGTAATTGCGGAATTAGAATCTGATAAAGCAACTTTTGAATTAACTGCAGAACAGGCTGGAACTTTAAGAATTGTTGCTGGCGAAGGTGATACCCTTGCTATTGGTGCAGTAGTTTGTAATATTGAAGAAGGTGGTGCTGCTCCTGCTGCTAAAGCAGAAGAAGCTCCTAAAGCAGCTGTTGCTGAAGATAAAGCCGCGGCTCCTGTAGCTGCTGCAAAATCCGGAGATAGCTATGCTACTGGTACACCTTCTCCTTCTGCCGGAAAAATCCTTGCAGAAAAAGGTGTAGAAGCTGCTGCTGTAAAAGGTACTGGTGTTGACGGAAGAATCACTAAAGAAGACGCGTTAAAAGCAGAAAAAGCAAGCCCTAAAGCTGCTGCTCCTGTTGCTGCGCCAGTTGTTGCTGCCGTTGCCGGCGCAAGAGCAGAACGTAGACAAAAACTGTCGCCATTACGTAAGACTGTTGCCAAACGTTTGGTAGCGGTGAAAAACGAAACAGCGATGTTGACTACTTTTAACGAGGTAAACATGAAACCAATCATGGACCTTCGTGGAAAATATAAAGATCAGTTTAAAGAAAAATATGGTGTTGGTTTAGGTTTCATGAGTTTCTTCACTAAAGCAGTTTGTGAAGCAGCGAAAGATTTCCCTGCTGTAAATGCCAGACTTGATGGTGAAGAGATCGTTTACAATGATTTTGTAGATGTTTCTATTGCTGTGTCTGCACCTAAAGGATTGGTTGTTCCAATCATCAGAAATGCAGAAAGCATGACTTTGGCTCAGATTGAAAAAACAGTTATTGAATTGGCTACTAAAGCTCGTGATAGCAAATTGACTATCGAAGAGATGACAGGTGGTACGTTCACCATCACTAACGGTGGTGTTTTCGGATCTATGATGTCTACGCCAATCATCAACTCTCCACAATCAGCGATCTTAGGTATGCACAATATCATTGAGCGTCCTATTGCAGAAAAAGGTGAGGTTGTGATTCGTCCGATGATGTATTTAGCATTGTCTTATGATCACCGTATCATTGATGGCAGAGAGTCTGTAGGATTCTTAGTAAGAGTTAAACAATTATTAGAAGATCCGGCAAGATTACTGTTAGGTATCTAAGCTTTCTTAAGTATAGGAAAAAGTCCCGTGTCGAATTTCGATACGGGACTTTTTTTATGATTGTTCTTTAAAGTTTTCGTGCTGGCTGCGCGTAATTAATTTACCGTGGATTGTTAATAGCTTTGTATGATGACTTCGGCAACTTCTGTGATCTCTCCAACCAATTTCTCTACGCTGGCCAACAATCGTCATGAGGGTGTTTTTATCGGGAAATTTGTGTTAACTGAACCGCTCAATGTGGTCTCGCTAAAAAATATAGCCAATTTTGGGCCATTTGAGATCATGGACCAAAGTTTTGTAACCGACGAATTTATCAGGTTCCGCCCTTATCTGCAAAAACTGGAAAATGAATTTTCTAAACCTGTGCGTAAGCAGGATGTTCATCTCGATGATCTGCCCACACAATTCCTTTGTGAATACGGGTTTTGACGCGGTAGAGTACAAGAGCGCAATGAATGAAAAGCGCTATAATCTGGCCATTTTTAATGATGACAAGTTAGTTATGGAAAGTTCTGTTCATTATAAAGTAAATAATCTAAAGTATGATAGGGATTTTTACACTACCTGATCTTTTTTATATTTCCTGGAAATATCCACAAGAATCTCCCTGCTGAAGCATTCCCTAAGGAAGTTTAGCATAGATTATTTGGGCTATATATCTCAGTTAAGTTATTATATTTGGTTCTCAACTTAGACAAATATTACGCTGAATGGCTGAGGAAGAGTTAAAAGATAATGGCCAGATAGAATTGTTGCTTAAACTTAAAAATGGCGACAAATCTGTATTTACCCATTTTTATAAAATGTACAGCGGACAGATGTATGTCAATATCCTGAAAATGGTGAAAGACGGGCAAATTGCCGAGGAACTGGTTCAGGAACTTTTCACAAAAATCTGGCATAAAAGGGAGTTGATTCATAACGCTATCGATTTTAAAGCTTATCTCTATAAAACAGGACAAAATCTGGTTTATGATTTTTTTAGAAAACTTCAGCGTAACCAAAAGATGCAGGAACGCTTTCGCAGTGTGGTTACAGAGTATTATTCGCATATCGAAGAAGCGCTGCACTTGAAACAAAGCGAAGAACTGCTTGAAAAAGCGTTAAATAAATTGTCGGCTCAACAAAGGAAAGTATATCAACTCTGTAAAATAGAGGGATATACCTATAAAGAAGCTGCCGAAGAAATGGGGATATCTGTCCATACTGTAAAGGAGTATTTAACGAAGGCCAGCTTTTTGGTCAAAGCGTATCTGATAGATCACCTGGATATCTCGATGAGTATTTTGCTCTTCTTATTGCTCAGATAAAAATTATATAATTGCCCCCCCCCATATTATTTTTTGAAGCGTCTTTAGTCAAAGAATGCTTTGCAAATGAAGGACCCTATCTCAAATGAATTTCATCGGTTATTGAATAATCAATGTTCTGAAACGGAACTTGAGGACTTCCTTCGTAAAATAAATGAAGCGCAGTACCAGAAGCGTTATGGGCAGTTAATACGGAATACTTTAGCCTCAGAAGTCCAGCCCAATGAAATTGATGATTATTTGCAAAAACGTCTTGACCAGCGTTTGGCACTTATTTTAGGCACTGACAAAGGCATGGAAAGTAAACTAAGTGCTGAAAGTAAGCAAAGTACCGGAAGCATTCGGAGCCGTATTTTTAAAGCACCACAAAAATATCTGAGTCTTAAATATGCTTTGGCAGCATCAATTTTATTGACAGTTTCTGTTGCATTGGTGTTTTTCGGGAATCAGAATGCTATAAAATCAGTAAATCCCATTGTTGCAAAACCGATTGCTCCTGGAGGCAACGAAGCCATTTTAACCTTGTCGGATGGCACCAGACTGTTTTTAAACGACATCGGAAATGGCAACCTTGCTCAGGAATCGGGAATCTCCATTGTAAAAACCAAAGACGGCGAGTTGATTTATCAGGTCATGAAAGATTTGGAAGCCGGGTCGGTTTCAGAACCTGTTTCCGGGCAGATTTCAGGCAAGAAAGTTCCTCTGGAATATAATGTACTGGAAACACCCAAAGGCGGACAATATCAGATTGTATTGCCGGATGGAACTAAAGTATGGCTCAATGCGGCATCTTCACTAAAATTCCCTGCTAGTTTTGCAAATCTGGACAAACGTGAGGTGGAGCTCAGGGGGGAGGCTTATTTTGAAGTGGCCAAAGACAAGTTTAAGCCTTTTAAAGTGATGGCCATAGCTGCCGGGGACTTAAAAGAAAGGGTAGAAGTACTGGGCACGCATTTTAATGTAAGTAGTTACTCTAATGAATCTAGCCTCAAAACCACACTGCTGGAAGGTTCCGTTAAGATTGGAACTCAACTGCTAGTACCCGGACAGCAATCGGTTAGGAGTAATGCGGGCCTGAAAATCAAAGAGATCGATGTGGAAGAAGTGATCGCCTGGAAGAATGGCTTTTTTGTTTTCGAAAACGACAATCTGGAAGGGATATTAAAGAAATTATCGCGCTGGTACGATGTAGACATCGCTTATGATGGTAGCCTGAACCATGTGAAAGTAATCGGGTCAGTTTCCCGTAATACAGATTTGCCGACAGTACTCCGCATGCTGGAAAAAACAGACAAGTTTAAATTTAAAGTGCAAGGAAGGAGGGTTTCAGTGATGCCATAATACTACCTGGTTACGCTTACTGATCTTTCAAAAAAAAACCGGAGTGTTAGTGCACCCCGGCTTATAAAAATTTGGATTAGACAGTCAATTACATTCAAACGATTTTACCTGCAACCAAAGATGATGAGGGAAATTTGCCCTCATTTTCCTAAACCAAACTATTCAAATGTATGAAAATTTACGATTTAAAATCGTACTGGAATTCCAGTATGGGGAAGAAAATTCTACTCAGCATGAAACTCACCATTATACTGCTAACCACAGTCTTACTGCATGTAAATGCCAGCACCATTGCTCAGAAAAAAGTTACTTTATCGGAGACTAATGCCAGACTTGAAAATGTTTTAAAGTCAATAAAAAAACAAACTGGCTATAATCTGCTCATTATCTCAACCAATATTGATGCAGCGAGACCGGTCACTATAAATGTTAAAAAAGCATCCCTGGAAAGTGTTTTAGCCGCCTGTTTTATCAATCAACCGCTAACCTATGTATTAGAACCGGGAACCATCATTGTCAAAGAGAGACCATCCTTACCCTCGAAAAAGAGTATCGTTAATTTCAAGGTTTCTGGTCTGGTAAAAGATGAAATGGACCTGCCAGTACCTGGTGTTTCCGTCCGTGTAATGGGAACCGATAAAGGTACCGTGACCGGGAATACCGGTAAGTATTCCATTGAAGTGGAGCTGAAAGACAGTTTAGTCTTTGCCTATGTGGGGTATAAAACACAAAAAATTGCGGTGCGTGGCATAGACGATATCAATGTGGTGATGCATTCTGATGAAAATAACCTGAAAGATGTAGTGGTCGTAGGTTACGGTACACAGAAAAAAGAAAGTGTAGTAAGTTCCATTAGCAGTGTAAAAGGGGATCAACTGAGGTTTCCTACGCGGAGTTTAACCAATAATATTGCCGGTCAGGTATCCGGGGTACTCGCGATTCAGCGCTCCGGTGAACCGGGTTATGACAACTCCGATTTTTGGATCAGAGGGATTAGTACTTTTGCCGGGGGGAGTTCTCCGCTGGTACTGGTAGATGGGGTTCCAAGGAAAATCAGTGATATTGAGCCTGATGAAATTGAAACCTTCTCCGTATTGAAGGATGCGGCAGCAACTGCTGTTTATGGTGCTGAGGGTGCGAATGGGGTAATCCTGATCACCTCCAAAAGGGGGAAAGTGCAAAAGCCGGTCATCACTTTCCGGACGGAACATAGTATTGCAAAACCAACGCGGCTTCCGGAATTTGTAGGCTCTGTAGATTATCTGAACTTATACAATGAAGCCCTGGCCAATGATGGTTTATCACCGATATTTTCTGAAGAGCTGATTGATAAATATCGTACCAATGCGGATCCGGACCTCTATCCGAATACCAATTGGATGGACGAGCTGTTGAAAAAGACAACCGCAAATCAGAGGTATACCATTAATGCCCGTGGTGGTACAGAAAAGGCACGTTATTTTGTGTCGGGTGCTTATTACGGAGAAAATGGAATCTTTAAAGATAGTCCTGACAATAGATATGATACTAATATTGGGTTAAAAAGATACAACCTGAGAAGCAATGTAGATCTTGATATTTCTAAGACAACTACCGTTAGTGTAGACCTGAGCGGACAATACCTGATGACCAGTTATCCGGGAATTGGAACCGCTAGTATCTTTCGCCAGATGTTGTTGACGCCACCTTACATTTTCCCTGCAAGATATAGCGATGGAACCATTGCGACTTATAAGCAGGAGCGCGATAACAACATGAGAAATCCTTACAATCAATTGATGAATTCTGGTTATGCGAAGGAATGGAGAAGTGGCATACAATCTAATGTGCGTATCAATCAGAAGTTGAATTTTATCACAGAAGGACTTTCCTTAAGAGGGAACATCAGTTATGACTACGACGGAGATTTCGGTTCGCGCAGGGGCTATAATCCGAGTCGTTATTTCGCAACGGGTAGAGATGCCAATGGTAAGCTGATCTTCTCCAAAACCTTTTCCGGAAGTCCGGATCTGGGAACTGCAACGGCAACGAGTAGCTCAGTAAAGAAAGTTTACATCGAAAGCGCCTTGAATTATAACCGGACTTTTGGCAAGCATACGGTAGGCGCAATGGCCCTATACATGCAAAAGGAAACTCAGAACTGGAATGACCCACTGGCCTTTAGAAAGCAAAGTGTGGTAGGTCGGGTAACCTATGGTTATGATGACCGTTATTTTGTGGAAGGGAATTTTGGTTATACCGGTAGTGAGGCTTTTGCAGAGAATTTCCGTTTTGGATTTTTCCCAGCTGTTGGTCTGGGTTATCAGGTATCTAATGAGAAGTTTTATCCGGAAGCATTGAAACAAGTGGTTTCAAACCTGAAATTTCGTGCCTCTATCGGGCGTACCGGTAACGACAATACAGGAACGGATCGATTTTTATATCGCCCGACCTATGCCATGGATGCCGGAGGTTTTAACCAGGGGATGAGTACTTCCGGAGGTGTAAATGGCTATGGAGCTGGAATTGTGGAAGGACGATTTGAAGCACCATATTTAGTTTGGGAGATCGAAGACAAACAAAATTACGGAGTTAACCTGGGCTTGTTTAATGGAAGAATTGAAATTGAAGCGGATTATTTCAAATCAGAAAGAACAGGAATCTTATTGCAAAGAAAGACTATTCCAAACCTGGCAGGTTTTAGATCGGCACCATGGCAAAATTTTGGTAAGGTGAAAAATCATGGCTTTGACGGAACGATTAATGCCAGGCAGACTATCGGTGAATTTAAACTGAGTGCCAGAGGTACTTATACTTTCGCCAGAAATAAAATTACCGAGTTTGATGAACTGACACAGCCTTATCCATGGATGGCAACTACAGGAACAAGAGTAGGAGAACAGGTGCTTTATATTGCGGATGGACTGTATACCAGAGAAGATTTTACCATCGGCAAAAATCCGAATGGCACGGAATCTTATCAGCTGAAACCAGGCCTGCCAACACCAACACTGGGCGGTTTAATAGGCCCCGGAGATATCAGGTATAAAGACTTAAACGGAGATGGGAAAATCGATGCTTTTGACAGGCAAAGAGGTGGTCTGGCTTATCCGGACAAACCTGAAGTGGTGTATGGTTTTGGTTTAAATGTAGAGTATAAAGGCTTTTATGCCAGTGCATTTTTTCAGGGAACCTCAAATACTTCGGTTATTCTGGGTGGTGTAACCCCTGAAGGTTGGTCTCCATTTACCTGGGGAAATGACCAGTCTAATTATAGAACTTTTGCATTAGACAGGTGGACAGCAGCCAATCCGGACCAAAATGCGCTGATGCCAAGAATCCATAGTGGGAATGTTAATAATGCGAACAATGTGGTAGCCAGTACTTTCTGGCTTAGAAGTGGCAGTTTTCTGCGACTTAAAAACGTAGAGGTTGGTTACAATCTACCGAAGTCATTTCTAAATAAGCTGATGTTACAAACGGCAAGAGTTTATGTAATGGGCTATAATCTGGGTGTTTGGGACGATATCAAGTATTGGGATCCGGAAGTTGGAAATGTCAATGCCGGAAATGCTTATCCCTTGCCAAGTACTTACACCTTCGGTTTAGAAGTGTCTTTTTAAAAACCTATAAATAAGATAAAGATGAAATTAAAAATATGGGTCATTGTATTTTTCTTAATATCGGCCACAACGGCTTGTAAGAAAGGTTATTTAGATGTATCAGATGAATTGGCTGGTGGCTTAACTTCCACAGATCAGATTTTTGAAAACCCTGGTTATACCAAGCGCTGGTATGCCAATGTGATGTCAGGAGTACCGGATTATTCTACCATTATTGGAGTAGGTATGAACGGGCTTCATAATCCCTGGACAGCCATGACCGACGAACTTACGGTGGGTTATGGAGATGCAGCAAGGTATAATATTTCCGCTAAGAACAGCACCAATATGGGCTTTCAAAGATGGGGAACGCTGTATCAGTTGATCCGGCAGGCCAATATTTTCCTGGAAAAAGCGAAGCCGATTATGTCCACCGGATCGGATGCAGATCAGCTTACAGAAGCAGAATTTAAGACGATGAGAGCAAATACGCTGTTTATGCGCGCCTATTATCATTATTTGTTGTTCGAGCAATATGGGCCTATCCCAATCCTCGATCATTCGTTGGAACCTACTGCTGATCTTGATCTGCCAAGACGACCATTGGATGAGGTAATTGCTTTTATTGATCAGGAACTGACTAATGCCGCGACTTTATTGCCGCAGTCGGCGATTACAGATGAGCAGTATCTGGCAAATCCGACGAAGGGTGTGGCCCTGGCCGTGAAAGCAAAGCTCTGGATGTATGCAGCCAGTCCTTTGTTAAACGGTGGTTATACACCGGCTTTAGCGTTGATCAACCCGGATGGGAAGCGATTATTCCCGGCAAAAGATCCTGCCAAATGGACGAAAGCTGTTGCCGCATTAAAGGAATTCATAGATTTCGCCGAACAGGGGAATTATGAGTTGTATAAGGCTTATACAAATGGCCTGCTGGATCCCGATAAATCGGTGTATGATCTTTTTCAGGTGTATAATAAAGAGATCATTTGGGCGACTTCAAAAAATGGATTTGCGGGTATGGATGGTGATCAGTTAGACCGTCGCTCTACACCGAGAAGTGAACCTAATGGTTTAGGAAGCACTGGTGTGGTTCAGGAATTGGTAGATGATTTCTATATGAAAGATGGTCTTCCGATAAATGATGCTGGATTTTTGCCTGCTTCACCACTGTATACAGAGACGGGTAAAAGTGCTTATAACGGGGTTAATGTGTCAAATATGTATGTGAACAGGGAAGCTCGTTTTTATAATACGGTGTTTTTTGCCGGAAGAAAGTGGCATATTTCTAATAAAGAGATCAATTTCTTTGTGGGTTCTCCAAACGACAGGAGTGGTCAGTATACCCTGAGCGGTTATATGCTTTATAAACGTTTCAATAGAAAAGTTCATAAAACCAGTCCGGGGGTAGCTAATGTGTTCCGGCCTTCTATCGTTTTCAGGCTAGCAGAGTTTTATTTGCTCTATGCTGAGGCCTTGAATGAAGTAGATCCTTCAAACGCATTGATCCTTAAATATGTGAATATGGTTAGGGAAAGAGCCGGAATTCCGAAGTTGGAAACGCTTAATTCCTCGATTTCCGGGAATCAGGAGCTTCAACGTGCAGCCATCAGAAGAGAAAGCAGGGTAGAGCTTTGCACCGAAGGACAGCGTTATTTTGATGTGCGTAGGTGGATGATTGCCGAAAATCCTTCCGGGAAGGGTAAACAAGGAGGAGCTTTTTATGGCATGAATATGAACGGTGATGCCAATACTTTTTTTCAAAGAGTAGTGGTAGAAACCAGGGTATTTGAGACCAAACAATACCTGCAGCCGATTGCTTATAATGAATTGGAGAAAGGGAAGAATCTGGTACAGAACCCGGGTTGGTAATAGAAAGTCCATAGAAAAGCCCCGTGTCTAAATTGAGACACGGGGCTTTTTTTATCCAGGAAGTTTCTAATCCGATTTTCTTACTCTTCCGGAACCAGATGCTGTTTTGGTTACTGTTGGATTTCCGGTGTAGTTTACGCTGCCAGAACCACTGGTGGCTGCATCCAGGCTTTTTTGTACATCAATGTGGACTGATCCCGAACCGCTAACATGTGCATCAACATCCTCTGCTGAGAATGCTCTGCCGGAAAATCCTCCGGATCCACTAACAGCTATTTCCGCTTTTTTTGCTTTTCCGCTGATGTTCATACCGCCGGAACCACTAATGGCAGCTTCAAAATTCTGGGCATTCACGCTGGCTTTAATATTTCCGGAGCCACTAAGTGCCACATCTAATGAACTGGTATTTATAGTTTGTTCCACTTCAATACTTCCTGATCCCGACATCGCCAGGCTGGTTAGCTTTTTAGCGGTGATGTAAGCCGTCACTTTGGTATTGCCATATTTCTTGAACCATTGTTTCCATTCTGATTTTTTAGGCCTGATGGATAAGGTTCCATCTTTCACTTCTGTAATCAGCTGGTCTATGGCTTCCTGGTCGCCTTCCAGCCTTAAGCTTTCCGTGTTTCCAAGTTTTACATATACCTTAAGGGAGCCGCCAACGGCTATTCCTGTGAAGTTGCTCACTTTTCTTTCTTCATCCAAAAGATGGGTAGCGCTGATTCTTATAGCTGCATTAGCCTGGCTGTATAATCCAAGGCTTAATAATGCAAATGATAATAGTAAACTTAATTTTTTCATATTGTTTCGGTTTTCTATAAGACGCAGCGCTATTCCCTTTTGTTGCAGTGTTTTGTGAATATTTATAATATATTTTTAGTTTTTATATAAAAGTTAGGATCTGCCTGGAAATTATCCGGAGTTATTCCATCTTTTAAAATGATGGTTTTCCATTTTGTGGTCGGGTAAATCAGGGAGAATTCGCCGGGTTTCAAGCTTACTTTTACCGGCATATCAAACCCTTTTACGGTTTCCGTCCAGCGGTAAGTCAGTTTGTTTCCCTCGATTTTATATTCCAGTACCGGAACCATTGTGGTTCTCAAATACTGATCGAATACTTTGCTGAGCTTTAACCCACTTTGTTTGGCGATATAGTTTTCTATTTCTTCGGTAGTAACGGTTTTATGGTAAAAGGTTTTGTTCATCCCTCTCAGGATGCCTCTGAACTTTTCGTCATCGTTGATCAGTTGTCTGATGGTATGTACCATATTGGCACCTTTATAATACATATCTCCGGAACCTTCATGGTTGACACCATAGGTACCTATGATTGGTATATCGTTGGCAATGGCCTTTCTGATTCCGATGACATAGGCGCTACTTGCTTCTTTTCCTTGTGTAGATTCGGTAAACAAGGTCTCAGAATAGTTGGTAAAGCTTTCATGGATCCACATATCAGCAATATCTTTGGCGGTGATATTGTTTCCAAACCACTCATGCCCGCTTTCATGGATGGTAATGAAATCGAATTTCATGCCATAGCCTGAACCGGAAAGGTCCCGGCCTAAATAGCCTTTTTTAAACTGGTTGCCATAAGCAACTGCGCTCTGGTGCTCCATACCAAGGTGTGGTGCCTGAACCAGTTTATAACCGTCTTCATAGAATGGATAGGGGCCAAACCAGTGTTCAAATGACTTGAGCATCGGTTTTACATCGGCATCCCAGTGTGGACGTGCCCTGGTGCTGTCTTCTTTTAAAGACCAGTAATCGATATCGAGTTTTCCTTTTTCACCTGGAAACTCATCGGTCCAGTGTGCATATTTCCCAATATACAAGGCTACGTTATAGTTGTTGATCGGGTTGCTGACAAACCAGTTGTATTGCGTATAGCCATCAGGTTTTTCCACGATGTTTCTTAAGCGTCCGTTGGAAACGTCCTGAAGTCCTTTAGGCACACTGATACTGATCATCATGCTGTCTACTTCATCACTTTGATGGTCTTTTGTTGGCCACCAGCTGCTGGCACCCAATCCCTGACAGGCCATAGATACCCATGGATTGCCCGATTTGTCTTTACTGAAAATAAAGCCGCCATCCCATGGTGGTGTTTTGGCAATGATCGGATTTCCCGAGTAAAAAACGGTGAAGCTTTCTTTACTGCCTTTTTTTATGATTGTAGGGAAGGTTACAAATACGGCATTGAATTCCCTTGTGAAAGGAAGTTCCTGGTTTTTGTAGATTACCTTTTCTACTTTCAGGTTGGCAAACAGGTCGAATTGTAGCTTATTGAAATTCTGAGTGGCGGTAAAGCGGAATTCATTGCTGCCGCTGATGGCCTTCTGGTCAATGTCGACTTTCACATCGAGGTGGTAGTAATTGATATCGTAACAACTGCGCAAGGGACTTAAAGTGCCTCTAAGGGTATCTGCGCGACTAAACGCGGGCTTCGGCTTCATCAACTGTGCCTTAGCCAGCTGGCTGATGCTGGCTAAGGTCAGGAATAGGTATAAAATCTTTTTCATTTTTAAATTAAGGCTTTAACAGGGTTACTGATATCGCTGAGGCATTATTGGTATCGTGGTAAATGCGGTGTGTTGCTTTTTTAAAATCACTGTCTGCCGCATGGTAGATGTCTGTAAATATCTGCGGGTTTCTGTCTACCAATGGGAACCAGGAGTTTTGAACCTGGATCATGATGCGGTGGCCTTTTTTGAAGGTATGCGCCACATCAGGAATGCTGTAGTTTACTTTGGTGATTTGTCCGGGTGTAAATGGTTCAGGATTCTCAAAACTGTTTCTGAATTTCCCGCGCATCACTTCGCCGCGTACCAGCATTTGATAGCCACCCATGATGATGTTTTTAGGGTTTGGCTCCATTGCAACGGCATCCTCAGGGTATACATCGATCAGTTTGACTACATAATCTGCGTCGGTTCCGGTGGTAGAAACCACCAGATTTGCCATTAACGGGCCTGCCATGGTCATATCTTCCGTCAATACTGCGGTTTGAAAAACCTGTACATCCGGTCGGCGGGCAGCAAAGCGCTGGTCATCGATCATGTATTCTCTGGTTCTTCTCGCTTGTACGCCATCCTGATAAGGAACTGGTGCATTAGGATCGCTTTCATATTGGTTAAAGCTCTCTTTAGCGTTTGGTTTTTCGAAACTCAATTTTCCTTCCGGCTGGAAGTAAAGGTTTTTTGTTTCTGTGTTTTTTGGTGGCCAGGTTTCAAAACCTTTCCATTCATTACTACCGGTTACGAAGATATTGGCTTCTGCAAGTTTAGCATCGGCTGAATTTTTCAGGTATTGCATAAAGAAAGGGAATTCCAGGTTTTTCTGGTACGAGGTACTGGTTGCTTGTCCGAAGTTGATGTCGCCGAAGCTTTCGCCGGTACTTCTTGACCATCCGCCATGGAACCATGGGCCCATGACAAGGTTATTTTTTGCCCCCGGGTTTTGATCTTCAATTGCTTTATAAGTATGTAATGCACCATAAGCATCTTCGGCATCAAAGAATCCGCCAACCACGAGTACTGCTGGTTTTACGCCTTTTAAATGTGGTCTGATGTTCCTGTTCTTCCAGAACTCATCATAGTTACCATGTGCCATCAGGTCGTTCCAGAACTGAATGCTATCAGCGAAGTATTTTTCTTTCACATTTTTTAACGCCCCTAAATCCAGGTAAAAGCGGTAATTGTCGGTGATTCCATAATGGAAAGGTTTAGGTCCTTTATCCGGGGTGATGGGTTTTGGTCTGGGTACGCCAAAAGAGGAGTAAAAGCTAAAGGCATCTGCCAGCATAAAAGCGCCGTTGTGGTGAAAGTCATCACCCAAAAACCAGTCGGTAACCGGTGCTTGTGGCGATACTGCTTTTAGTGCTTTATGTGCACCTGGCAATGCTGCCGAGGAGTAAAATCCCGGGTAGGAGGTGCCATAGATTCCGGCTTTGCCGTTGTTGTCAGGGATGTTTTTAAGCAGCCATTCGATGGTGTCATAAGTATCAGAACTCTCATCGATATCTTTCCTTCCTTTCTTTTGACCGTTATGTGGCCTTACATCAACAAATTCGCCTTCGCTCATCCATTTTCCGCGGACATCCTGGTACACGAAAATAAAGCCTTCTCTAAGAAATAGCGGAGAGGGGCCAAGCGTGGTTTTGAATTTATCTTCACCGTAAGGGGAAACCGTATAAGGAGTCCTGTTGATCATGAAGGGGTATTTGTTCTTTTTATCCTTCGGGATATAAATGGCAGTAAATAATTTAATGCCGTCGCGCATTGCGATATTGCGTTCTATTTTTGTGTAATTCTGGCGTACATACGCGGAATCAGACAGCTGTGCGAAGCCGGAGGTGCCTGTGAAAAGCAGCAGGACGGCCAGCCATGAAAATTTAAAGCGGGTCATGTTGGGTCTTGTTTTTTATGGAAGCTTAAATATACAGAAATCGTCACTTCATTTTTGAGTATGTAACATTAAAGATGAGGAAAGAATTGCTTTTAGGGGGATTATTAGGATAGGTTTATTAACTTTGTTCCACAAAAAAAAACCTTAATATGCAATACGATGTAGTTGTTATTGGCTCCGGCCCGGGCGGTTATGTTGGCGCAATCAGATGTGCTCAACTTGGCTTAAAAACGGCAGTGATAGAAAAATATAAAACTTTTGGGGGAACCTGCTTGAACGTAGGTTGTATTCCTTCAAAGGCATTGTTAGACTCTTCAGAGCATTTTCACAATGCTGCACATACTTTCCAGACTCATGGAATTAACCTTAAAGATCTGAAAGTGGATATGCCACAAATGATCGCTCGTAAGGATGATGTAGTGGCTCAGAATACTGCCGGAATTCAATACCTCTTCAAAAAAAATAAAATTGATTCTTTCCAGGGATTAGGTTCTTTCGTTGACAAGAACACGATTAAAATCACTAAAGAAGACGGAAGTACAGAAACAATTACGGCTAAAAATGTGATCATCGCTTCAGGTTCTAAACCAACAGCACTTCCATTTTTACCGATTGATAAAAAGAGAATCATTACTTCAACAGAAGCATTGAACATCAAAGAAGTACCGAAAGAAATGGTCGTAATTGGTGGTGGTGTAATCGGATTAGAATTGGGTTCTGTTTACGCACGTTTAGGTACTAAAGTATCTGTAGTTGAATTCATGCCGTCAATCATTGGAACAATGGATGCTGGTTTAGGAAAAGAATTGCAACGTGTATTGAAAAAATCTTTAGGCATGGAGTTCTTTATGGGTCATAAAGTAACTGGTGCAACTGCTAAAGGTAAACGTGTTACGGTTACTGCTGAAAACGCAAAAGGTGTTGTAGTTAGCCTTGAGGCTGATTACTGTATCGTTGCAGTAGGTCGTACGGCTTATACTGAAGGATTAGGATTAGAAAATATTGGCATCAAAACAGAAGATCGTGGCAACAAGATCCCTGTAAATAATCATTTAGAAACTTCGGTTCCTGGTGTTTATGCAATTGGTGACGTGATTACAGGTGCAATGCTTGCCCATAAAGCAGAAGATGAAGGTATTTATGTTGCGGAAACTTTAGCCGGACAAAAACCACACATCAACTATAACCTGATTCCAGGTGTAGTATATACCTGGCCGGAAGTAGCATCAGTAGGTTTTACTGAAGAGCAACTGAAAGAAAAAGGTACGGCTTATAAAGCAGGTTCATTCCCTTTCAAAGCTAGTGGACGTGCAAAAGCAAGTATGGATACCGATGGTTTCGTGAAAGTATTGGCAGATGCTGCTACTGATGAAATCTTAGGTGTACACATGATTGGTCCACGTGCAGCAGATATGATCGCTGAGGCGGTGGTAGCAATGGAATTCCGTGCTTCAGCAGAAGACATCGCGAGAATTTGCCATGCGCACCCAACTTATACAGAAGCATTAAAAGAAGCAGCTATGGCTGCAACTGAAAACAGAGCGATACATATTTAAGGTATTGTTTTGATAAAGGAGAAACCTCACAGCAATGTGGGGTTTCTTTGTTTACAAAAAAAGAGGAATCTGCATTTGCAAATTCCTCTTTTTTATGAGCTGGCTGGTTTAGTGTTTACCGTCCAGGTCGTATTCTTTTACATCTTTATGGTCGTATGGTTCTGCAATCAGCTCTTCCATTGACTTGCCTTTTTTGTTGAAGCCAAATCTGGTTAAGATATTATCAAAGATCTGATACATTACCGGTACTACGATTAGCGTCAGGAACAGGGAACTGGTTAGTCCACCTACAATTACCCATGCCAGACCGTTTTTCCATTCCGCACCGGCACCACTGGCCAATGCAATAGGAAGCATACCGATTACCATGGCAATCGTGGTCATCAGGATCGGACGTAAACGTGCATGGTTGGCTAGAATAAGCGCTTCATGAGTCGATTTACCTTCTGCTTTCATCTGGTTCGTAAAATCGACCAGGATGATCGCATTTTTCGCTACCAGACCGATCAGCATGATCAATCCTAAGATCGTAAAGATACCTAATGAGTTGTTGGTTATAGCTAAGGCTAGTAAGGCACCGATTACCGATAAAGGAATCGAGAACATCACCACTAAAGGATAAACAAAACTGTCGTATAAGGCTACCATAATCAGGTATACTAAAATAACAGAAGCCATCATTGCGATACCTAAAGTACCGAAACCTTCACTTTGGTTTTCCTGGTCACCACCCCATACATAACTTACGCCAACTGGTTTTTTCAGTTTGCCATTGTTTTCGAGTTCAATCAGTTTATTCTGTAGTTCTGTTACGATGGTACCTGTTGGCCTACCGATAGACTGTGCTTTTACAGAAACAGAAGTACTCTTATCTCTACGTTCCAGCTGACTTGGGCCTGAACCCTCTTTGATGTCGGCGAACTGAATCAGTTTCACTTTTTCACCTTTGTCGTTGATAAAAGTCAGGTTTCTTACATCGTCGATGTTACGACGGTTAAAGCTTTGGAACTGGATGTTGATGTCGTATTCGTATTCACCTTTACGGTATTTACCGTCTGTATTTCCACTAAATGCAGTTTGCATGGTCATACCGACAGTTTGCAGGGTCAATCCTAAAGCAGCCATCTTATCACGGTCTACCTGAACATTGATTTCCGGGCTACCTTTTTCTACAGATAATTTTACCTCTGCTGAACCCGGGATGCCTCTTAAGACTTCCATTGCACCTTCTGCGTATTTCATGGCGCTATCCAGATCGGAGCCCATGACTACCAGGTCAATCGGTGCATTTTCAGCAATACCTAAAATACTGATCGGTACTGTTTTTACTTTCGCACCAACCAGGAATTTCGACAACTCACGACTTACTTTCGTGGCATAAATATCGGATGCATCTGCACGGTCCTTGCGTTCTACTAATTTTACGTTGATCTCAGACTTGTAAGCGGTAGCCTGAGAAGCACCCATATCACCACTGGATTGTCCAACGGTAGTAATCATTTGTGTGATCTCCGGTTTCTTCGCTAAGAACGCTTCTGCACTTTGTGTGAACTGGTTTGTTTTTTCCAGAGAAGCATCTTTAGGAAGCTCAATCTGTACTAAAAACTCTCCTTTATCACTCTTAGGGAAGAACTCTGTACCGATGAAACCACCGATCGTTAATCCACATGAACTCAATAGGAGCATAAATACACCGATAATGGTGATGGCTTTATGACGCAAAGTCCATTCTAAGATACTAGTTACCCAAACGGTAAATTTATGTAGTTGTTTCTCGAACCAGAGAATGAAACGTCCGAAAGCATTTTTACCTTCAATTTTTTCCAGTTTACCGAAACGTGATGATAATAAGGGAACGATAGTAAATGAAGTGACTAATGATAATAAGGTTGCGATAATTACCACCACACAGAACTGACGCAGGATATTAGAAACCAATCCTGAACTGACAGCAATCGGGAAGAACACCACCACAATTACCAAAGTAATGGAAACTACGGTAAAGCCAATTTCGGCGGTTGCATCATAAGCTGCACGAACACGGTTTTTACCCATCTCCATGTGTCTGTAGATGTTTTCCAGTACCACAATCGCATCATCCACCAGGATACCTACCACGAGTGATAGTCCAAGTAGTGACATTAAGTTTAAGGTATAGCCAAATAAGCTCATCCCGATAAATGTAGCAATCAGGGAAGCTGGAATGGATACCATTACAATTGCCGCGTTACGTAAACTGTGGAGGAAGAACAACATCACGAAAGCTACGAGGATAATTGCCATGATTAAATCGTGGATTACCGCATCAGCTGATTCTAATGTAAAGATGGAACTGTCGTTTGCAATGATGATTTTTAATTCGTTTGCTTTGTAGTCTTTTTCAAGGGTTTCCACAATTTTGTGCATGCCTTTACTTACTTCTACCGCATTCGCATCAGATTGTTTAATGATCTGAATCGCAATCGCTCCTTTTCTGTCAATACGTGCAATTTTTTCTACCTCTTTTTGTGCATCCTGAACATCGGCCACATCGCTCAATCTGATCTGTGCGCCGGTTTTGCTGGTTGCAACCACAAGGTTTCTCAATTCATCAACCGATTTAAATTTACCGGAAAGACGGATTAACACGTCCTGGTTTTCCGTTTTCACACTTCCGGTAGGGAAGTCGAGGTTGGAAGTCAGGATGGCTTGTTGAATTTGTGGAATAGAAAGGTTGTAGCCTTCAATTTTAGCGGCATTTAATCCAACAACGATTTCACGTTCTGAACCACCAACCAGGTTGACTTGCGCCACACCTGATACCCTGGAAAGGATCGGGGCAATCCGTTTATCGATTAAGTCGTAGAACGCTGCATCATCCATTTTGGCGGATGCTGACATCGTGATAACCGGTAAATCATCCAGTGAGAACTTATTCAGGGATGGTTGTTTTACATCCGTTGGTAAATCAGCAAGGATAGAGTTTACTTTACGTTGCGCCTCATTCAATGATAAATCCACATTGGCTTTATCATTCAGGGTGATGGTCACTACGGATAAACTCTCATAAGATACCGCGTTTAGTTTCTTAATGTTCTCCATAGAGGAGACGGCATCTTCAATCTTCTTGGTTACGGTATTCTCTACCTCATTAGGTGAAGCACCTGGATATACCGTAGAAATAGAGACTACGTTATTGGAGAACTTTGGTAATAATTCATAGCTCAGGCTAAAGTAGCTCAACAGCCCCATCAGCGTTAGCGCGGTAAAAACCACGATAACGAGTGTTGGGCGCTTTATAGAAATTTCTGTTATTTTCATCAGAATAGTTTTGTTATATATTCATGCTAAAGTGTTGGTTATTTTACAGGAACAACCGGCGTTCCATCAACTAAGTTGATTTGTCCACTGGTGATCACTGTTTCGCCTTCTTTCAGGCCATCCAGCACTTCAACGTTTTCTCCAAGGATTCTACCTGCTACTACTTTACGCAATACTGCTTTATTTCCTTCACCTAATACAAAGATCTGGTTGCTACTCACACTACCGAAGAATGCACCACGAGGGATGATAATCGTAGGGGCAAGGTGTGGGAATTTGAAGATTGCAGTACCGTACATACCTGCTTTAATCGTGTTTTTCTTGTTGTTTTCTACCAATAGTTCAACAGGGAAATTCAGGGAAGCATCAGCTTTTGGTGCGATAAACGTGATTTTTCCTTCGAAGTTATCAGTTGGGAAAACAGTTGTTTTGATCGGCACCTGATCACCAAGCTTTAAGTTAGCTACCTGAGATTCGTCAACATTTACTTTTAGTTTCAATTTAGAAACATCTACCAGTTCGAACAATTGTGTACCCTGAGCATTTGCATAGGCACCAACTTCCACGAATTTTTTGTTGACAACACCATTGATCGGAGACCTCATGTTGGCATCACTCACTCTTTTTTGTGAGCTCTGTAGTCTTAATCTGGCATTTTTAACAGCCAGTTTCGCCTGATCTAATTGTTGTTGTGTTACGCCACCTGTCTGGAAAGAGCTCGCATACCTTGCTTCATCTCTGATTGCATTCTGAAGGGTTGCTTCTGCGGTTTCTTTATCCGTATTTAAGATTTCGGCATCAATACGTGCCAATGGCTGACCTTTAGTTACTCTGTCTCCTTCTTTTACGTAAATATGGGTCACACGACCTGCTATTTCCGCCATATAAATCAATTCCTGAATAGGTGCAAAGATTCCGTTAACGCTAAAATCAAGGTTAACAGCTTCTTTTTTCGCTACTTCTGTACGAACAGAAATTGCACCGCTACCTTCTGCAACAATTGCCGTTTTTTCTGCATTTTTCTTTTTATTGTTTTTCAACACCAGGGCGATCCCGACTATGGCAATTATGATTACTAAGGCTGTAATGATTCCTTTTTTCATTGTAGTAGTGATTTTATATTTCCGTTTGATTTGATTAATTGTATTTCGGCAATCTTATAGTTCAATAAGGCCTGGGTATAGCTGTTCTGTGCTTCAGTAAGCGCATTTTCTGTATCTAACAAGTCTGTTAATGCAGCAAGACCGTTGTTGTAATTGTTTTGAGTGCTGTTGTAAATCTCCTGAGCAAGCAATACGTTTGCGCGTTGAGAATTAATGGTGTTCAGACTGTTTTTCAATTGGATCTTTGCATTTTCATAAGAGAGGTTTAACGCATTGCGGGTTTCTCTTCTGTCTTCTGTTGCTTTTTTCAATTCTACATCTGCCTGACGAACTCTGGAACGCGTAGCGAAACCATTGAAAATCGGCACTTTTAAGGTCAGGCCAACTGCTGAGGCACCGTACCAGAACGCATTACCATTGGATTTGAATAAATCAAATTTATCACTTTGTCCAGTGTAAGAATAGTTTGCAGCTAAGGAAAGCGTAGGGTAGTATTCTGCTACATAGGCCTTGCGTTGCAAAGTAAGTAGCTCTTTTTGAATGTTTAACAGCTTCATTTCCGTTCTGCCTTCTATGTTTACAGAATCTGATAATGTAGGAAGCGTTGGGTTACGGTCTAATTCCGTTTTAGGTAAATTGATGACCGTTTCTACCGGCATGCCCATTGAGAACTTCAATTGGTTTTCCAGTTGAATGATGGCATTCAGCGTTTGCTCACGTCTGGTTTCCAGGTTGGTCAGGTTTACCTTGATTCTATCTACATCAATTTTTCTGGCCAAACCATTTTTATATTGATTGCCAATGATTTTTTCTACTACTTTCACATTTTTGATATTGGTATCAATCACGTTTAGTTGTTGTCTGTTGACCAATACCTGATAGTAATTGTTGGCTACCTGCTCAATGATCTGTTCGTCAGTTAACTCAGCGTTGGCATTATAATAGCTTTCGCTGGTTCTTGCGGCCTTTAAGCCAGTAAAAACCTGTTGGTTAAATAACTGCTGATTCAATTGAATTCCGGCATTTGAGTTCCATGCTCTACCCATTGGGAAGGATAAATCCGGTCCGACTACCAGTTGTCCAACTACAGGGTTATAGGTTAATCCTGCATTTCCTGTTACTGTTGGAAGTGCCTGAGCTCTGATTTCCTCTGTTTTATAACGGCCTCCTTCTATATCCAGTTTCGCCTTGCGCGAATTTGCGCTGTTTTGAATGGCGTAGTTTAGGGCGTCTTTGAGATTCAGCGTTTGCTGAGCGCTTGCTACATTAGATAATAACAATCCCAGCAGCAGTAGTGGGATCAGTCTTACCTGTTTAATTATAGTATTCATGTTTATTATAATTTTTGGTCTATGATTCTCTGTTATTTAAAGTGTCTGTTATTTTAATCCTTTGATAAATATCTTTGATAAGCTGTGTTGTTTCTCCAGAATGGTTTTCATTTCTTTTTTGCTTGGAAACAATTCTTTATTGCCATGGAGTAGGCATAGCGAGGTGATTCCTGCCTGACTGTCCAGATACAGTTCTGCTATTTTCTGGACGTCTACAGGAGCGATTTCGCCTTTGTCTACGGCACGTTGTAAAACCTGCGCATGAAAATCTTCGTTTTTGGCTTTCATGGTAAGGAATGCGGCTCTGAGCGCATCCGAGTTTAAGGAGGCATCCGGACTGCCACCTGAAAGGTGCAGCATATAATACTTCTGGAAAAAGCGGTGTCTGATTTCTACGAAAGCAGCTAAACACTCTTCCAGCGTGTTTTTGGAAGCCTGATCTTTTTCCATCATTTCGAAGTAGTCGGAGAAAACTTTCTCAATTACACCTAATATCAGACTGCTTTTATCAGGGAAATAATAGTACAGGGAAGGCTTAGAGACGGATAAATCGTCTGCTATTTCGTTCATTGTGGTTTTGTTGATGCCGTAATGAATAAATCGCTTGATCGCACCCTCAATAATCAATTCCCTTTTTTTGTCTGTCTCTACCATTCTACTTTTTTACTTTCTGACTTTTTTATTTCTACAGTCAAAAATACTACCATAATTCCGTAAGTTGGATTTTGTCATGAAAATCCAGGGAAACTTACTTTAAGATGACAAAGTGTTGTGGTCGGGGCGTGTTTAAGGTTGTGGTTTAGTTTTTAGCCCGTCTAAAAAGATATCCGCAAACATTTTCTCTTTTTGAAAGATCAGTTTGAACTGTTCTTTTCCGGGGAACATGCTTTTATCCTTAGAGAGGATATTGAAATGAATACCTGCTAAGGCATCAATAAATATTTCGGTAGCTAGTTTGGTATCGGTCATGAAGAACTCTTTACTGGCCACACCACGGCTAAATAAGGAGCCAATAATGATGAATTCAAAAGTTCTTGCTTTGTGGAATTTCTCCGCCAGGTTTTCCGGAAGTTCATTGCCTATGATCTGGCTGGATTCGAGGATGTTGTAGTATTTCTGAATGAAGGCCTGTCTTTTTTGTAGCAGTTTAAGGACGCCTTCAGTAGCAGTTTTTGTTTTGTCGATAGACTTTACCAGATCTCTGCTGATGATTTGCATGAGGTGTTCTATCGCACTTACATAGAGGCTTAGTTTGTCAGGAAAATAGTAATAGAGTAATGCTTTTGAGAAAGAGATGTCTTTTGCGATTTCAGTCATGGTTGTTTTTGCCAGACCATAATGGGCAAAACGCTTTAAAGCTGCCTCAATAATTAAAATTCTCTTTTTATCCTGATTTTCCATTTAAATTTCTTGTTCTCCTTTCTGAATAAACTTGCTTTTTACACAGTAGAGACGAAAAATAGTCAATTTTTTTAAATATTTATTTAATCATGTTGATTCCCCTCCCGAACAATTACATTTGTAGACTATAGCAAATCAGTTCATTTTAACTATGACCATCTTCCAACAACACACTTCATTAAAACCTTATAATACGTTTGGTATCGCTGTTAAGGCCCTTTATTTCGCAGAGGTAGTTACTCCTTCAGACTTGCAGGAACTGCTGGCCTCAGCGCTGCTCAAAACACAGCCTTTGTTGATTTTAGGGGGTGGGAGCAATCTGTTGTTTACCAAAGATTTTGAAGGATTGGCGGTTAAAGTGAGTATTCCAGGTATTTCAGCGGTAGTTGATGGGGATGAGGTGATCGTAACTGCAGGGGCTGGCGTGGTCTGGAATGATTTTGTCAACTATTGTGTGCAACATGGGTATGCAGGAGTAGAAAACCTGAGCCTGATTCCGGGTACAGTAGGCGCTTCGCCAATACAAAATATTGGTGCTTATGGCGTAGAATTGAAAGATGTGTTCGAATCTTGTACAGGTACGGAGTTAAGTACCGGCAGATCGAGGTCGTTTAGCCATGCTGATTGCCAGTTCGGTTATCGCGACAGCATTTTCAAAAATGAGTTAAAAGGGCAATACCTGATTACTGAGGTACGTTTCCGTTTAAGTCGTGTAGCGAAAATTAACACACAATATGGAGCGATTCAGGAGGAGCTGGCCAATCGTGGTATCAGCACACCAACGATCGCCGATGTATCTGCTGTGGTAGCCCATATCCGCGTAAGCAAACTGCCTGATCCTACAACTATTGGGAATGCAGGTAGTTTCTTTAAAAATCCTGTAATTGCAACTTCTGATTTTAAAAAGGTTTACGAAGCTTTCCCTGAAGTGGTTCATTATCAAGTGCCTCCTGATAAAGTAAAGCTTGCCGCAGGCTGGTTAATTGAGCAATGTGGGTTTAAAGGTAAAGTAGTTGGGCAAACAGGAACCTGGAAGAATCAGGCACTGGTATTGGTCAACCATGGACAGGCTACTGGACAGGAAGTGTACAGTTTTTCAGAAAACATTATAAATACCGTTGAGGCCAAGTTTGGTGTGCGGTTAGAAAGAGAAGTAAATATTTTGTGACACAGGGCTCTTTGTCATAGCCAACCCCGAAAAACAATTTCTTAATATTGCTATTGATTTTTTGGTACTAATGTTGTATAGCATTTGGTGTGTAAGATTAAACAAACTAGCGAGCGCCACTCATAAATCTTTGTTTGTTTGCCTTTTTAACCTTAAAACTTAAAACATTATGACAAAAAATGAATTCAACCTCCAACTAAACGATCATTCTGTTTCGTTGCAGTCATTCGCTTTAAATTTTACTAAAGATATTGAGGATGCAAATGACTTAGTACAGGACACAATGTTGAAAGCTGTAACCTATTACAGTAAATTTAAAGAAGGTACCAATTTAAAAGGATGGTTGTTCACCATCATGAAAAACACCTTTATCAATAATTACAGACGCTTAGTGAAAACTAATGCTTTAATAACCAAATCAGACGATATTTCTTCCGCTAATCTGCACTATAGTGCTTCCAAAAACACCAGCGATAGTAAGTTCATTATAGGCGATATCAATAAAGCTTTAGCCACGCTTCAACCAGAGTATTATGTGCCATTCATTAAATACTTTGAAGGTTATAAATACCATGAAATTGCGGAGATCTTAGATATTCCAATTGGTACTGTAAAAACCAGAATTCATGTTGCCCGCCAGATCCTTAAAAAATATCTAAAGACTTATTCTAAAGAGATTTTAGGTGCAGAAATCATGTAATTCCATTGGGAACGTTATTTAAAACGCCTTAACGCCTACGTTAAGGCGTTTTTTTGTTGAGGGAAAAAAGAAAATTGGTAACTGAGGTCAAAATCATATTTTTGGGCTTAACTAATTAATAAATGAACCTTACTTATCTGTTGCTGGCTTTAGGCATCCTGGTGATTCCAATCCTGCTGCTCTTTGTTAAAAAAACAAACTTCTACCAAACGATAAAATTTGCCCTTCCGGCAGTTGTCATTACCGCATTGATCTTCTCTTTTTTTGCCACACTTTTTGTGATTTTTGGTGCCTGGGTGTTTAATCCCGCTTATTTATCGGGGACCAAACTTTGGATTATACCCATAGAAGAGTGTGTTTTTTACCTGACGAGCTGCCTTGCAGGAATTGCCATTTATCAAAGTTTAAATGTGTTTTTTCCGGAGAATGGCCTGGATAAGTTCAGTCTTTCTATGAGTAACCTGATGTTAGGTATCTGTATTGCGATGTTGTTTTTTGCGCATCTTAAATTGTACAGCACGCTTACTTTTGGGATGTTGTTCGTCTTGATTCTTTATATTGAATACCTCAATAAACGGCGGTTTAGTTATCGGTTTTACCGTGGCTACCTGGCTTCTTTACTGTTCTTCTATCTGGCCTACGGGATCATGACTACGCTTCCGGTGATCACTTATATGGACACGCTGGATTTAAGAATCGGAGCGATTCCTTTTGAAAGTCACTTTTATTTTATGGCGATGCTGCTGATGAGCGTTTATCTTTTTGAATGGTTCAAAAGCAAGTCTAAAGCGTAATGGAGTTGACGGTTTATACGAAACAACAATTGGCTTTGCGCAACGGACAGGATAAACCGGAAATCTGGGTAGCCTATCTCGGGCTGATCTATGATGTTACTGAAAGCCGTTTATGGCGCAATGGGAAACATTATGAGCATTGGGCAGGACAAGACCTGACGGAAGAACTCGCTGATGCTCCGCATACGGAAAGCGTTTTTGAGAAGTTTAGGGTAGTAGGGAAATTATAAAAGCCTTTTATTAGAATTCTAATTCATAAAAAAAACGGAGTGCTCAGTCCAGTTCAGCACTCCGTTTTTTGTTTTCACAATTGCTTGCTACTATTGATTAAGCGTCAATTGTAAATGAGCTTAGTTTCACGAACTCCTGAATACGGTCAGCTACTTCTTCGTCTGTCAGGTTAAGGATTTTTTCTGTTCCGAATTTCTCTACGCAGAAAGAAGCTAAAGCAGAACCGTAGATAATTGCATTCTTCATATTGTTGAAGTTTATGGTACCTACTTTTGCTAAATAGCCAATGAAACCACCTGCGAAAGTATCTCCGGCTCCGGTTGGATCAAATACTTCTGCCAATGGTAATGCCGGTGCAGAGAATATTTTATCTTCATGGAATAACAATGCACCATGTTCACCTTTTTTAATGATCAGGTATTTTGGACCCATTGTCAGGATTTTCTCCGCAGCTTTCACCAAAGAGTATTCTCCTGATAGTTGACGGGCTTCTTCATCATTAATAGTCAATACGTCTACCAGTTTGATGGTTTCCAACAGATCATCCATCATGATGTCCATCCAGAAGTTCATGGTATCTAAAACGATTAGTTTCGGTCTGTTTTTTAATCTTTCGATCACGGTACGCTGAATGATCGGGGTAAGGTTACCCAGCATCAGGTACTCACAGTCCTGGTAATTTTCAGGAATGATCGGATCAAAATCCGCCAATACATTTAATTCAGTGACTAAAGTGTCTCTGCTGTTCATGTCGTTGTGGTATTTTCCTGACCAGAAGAAAGATTTTTCTCCCTCTTTTATTTGTAATCCTTCGGTATCAATTCCGTGTGCATTAAAGGTGTCAATGTCTTCTTTATGGAAGTCATCACCAACAACTGCGACGATTTTTACCTTATCATAGAAGTAAGATGCAGCTAAACTTGCATAAGTAGCGGCTCCTCCGACTATCTTATCTGTTTTTCCGAAGGGAGTTTCAATAGCATCAAATGCCACAGTCCCTATGATTATCAGGCTCATAGATGTTTTCTTAAAATTATTTTAAAATATTTCGTTACAAATATTGCATAAATAAATTAAAACCCCTAATATTGCATTCCCAAAACGAACGAAACTTAATGTTGTTTAAGACTTCAAAAAAGCCGTTTATTTTGGTAACCAGTACTCCCGAGTAGCTCAGCTGGTTAGAGCATCTGACTGTTAATCAGAGGGTCACTGGTTCGAGCCCAGTCTCGGGAGCCAAATTGCAAAGCCTTTCAGTGAAAACTGAGAGGCTTTTTTGGTTTTGAACAAAATCGAAATCCGGCCAGGCGGGCCTAAATCCAAGGATTTTTCACTATAACTTTTATGAGCCCTATCTTAAATGACAGGGGGCGCCTTCCTACGCTCATCCCCAAAATCAAGCATTGGTGTACTTTATCTTTTTTCCCGGGATTAGTTTTCGTTGATTTGTTTCAAATAGAAAAGATTTTGAAAATTAAACCTCATTTATCGCTTTACTGGAAATGTCAGCTTGCTGGCTGGACCATAGCATCCCTGTATTGGACGTTGCAGGGATTTTTGACTGGTGGTTTCCGGATAGATCTGGCTTTGGTTCAATTGATCTCTGACGTCCTGATCTATATTTTGATTACACACCTGTATCGAAACTTCTCCCTGGGTCATCATTGGGAGGATTTAGATTTGAGAAGTCTGTTGATTCGTATCCTGCCAGCTGTACTGGTGATGGGAATCTTATATGCTGTGGTAACGATACTGAAACTTTATGGAATCAGGGTGCTTTTCGACTTAAACGGGCAACAAAGCATGCAGGAATTTATTAAACTGAACGGTCTGGGTATTTTTATGGCTGGGATTCGTTTAATGGCAATCTGGCTGTTAGCCTATCACCTTTATCATTATGCAAAAAGGGAGCTGCGTATGGCAACTGAAAAAGCAAACATTGAATTGAGTTTAAAACAGACGCAACTGGATCACCTTCATATGCAACTCAACCCACATTTCCTGTTCAATTCTTTGAATACGATAAAATCTCTGATTTATACAAGCCCTAATTCTGCAGGAAGGGGAATTGATCTGCTGACTGAGCTTTTACGTGCTGGTCTTTATAAAGGGGAGACTTTGGTGCTTCCTGTGGAAGAAGAACTTTCCCTGGTGAAGGATTATCTGGAACTCGAGCAATTGAGGATGGGAGAAAGGTTGACATTTAAAATAGATAGCAATGCGTCATTTTCCAGCATTCCGGTACCTAGAATGTGTATCCAGGGCCTGGTAGAAAATGCAGTGAAGCACGGGGTTGCGGTACAAAAGGAAGGTGGATTTATTCAGGTGCTTCTGACCAAAGCTTCTGATTTTCTGTGTATTGAAGTGATCAACCCTGGAAGACTATCCGGAGAAAGTACTGAAAGTGGGATTGGACTTAAAAATCTGGAGGAACGACTAAAACTCACCTATGCAGGAAAAGCAAGTTTTGAACTTTATGAAATAGAATCAGGACAAGTATATGCTGCAGTAAAAATTCCGGCTTATGAATAATATTATCAGAACCATTATTATAGATGATGAGCGGGGAGCAAGGCTGGAATTGATCCGGATGCTCAAAGACTATCCACAGATCAGGGTTTTGGCAGAGGCCTCAAATGCCGATGAAGCTGAGGAATTGATCGGTCTTTTAAAACCTGAGCTGATTTTTCTGGACATTCAGATGCCGGGACGATCAGGATTTGAACTTTTGGAAGGACTTGACTTTATACCAATGGTGGTATTCGTTACTGCTTATGATCAATATGCCTTGAAAGCTTTTGAGGTATCAGCGCTGGATTATTTGATGAAACCTATTCGGGAAGAGCGTTTTGAAAAAGCGATGAGTCAGGTTGTTGAAAGGTGTTTAGGTGAAGTGGAGCCAAGCGTATTTGTGAAAAATAAAACGCGTCATTTTCTGCTGAAATGGAGTACCGTTTATTTAATTGAGTCTTTGGATAACTATGCCAGACTACATTTTGGAAAGGAAGAGGTATTGTTAAAGAGTTCCCTCAATAAACTGGAGGAAAAACTGGATAAAAAACTGTTTTTCAGAGCCAATCGTAGTCAGATTATCAATTTAAATGAAATTAGAACCATTACCCGGCAGGACAGTGGAATGTCTATAACCTTAAACAACGGGACGCTGGTCGGGATTTCAGAGCGACAGGCAGTTAAACTCAAGAACTTAAATCAATAAATAATTCAAATTTTATTACCATGAACCAGAAAAGAAAAACCTTTGGTATGGCTGCGCTATGCCTTTTATTTAGTCAGGTAGGTTTCGGACAATCCGCACTGGCCTTGCCTGACACCCTGAATTATCACATCGCGGATAGCGTGCTGATCAAAACCCCTGATGGGCTGACACTGTCGGCGGTAGTGGTCAGGAAAAAGGGAGTAATGATCAAACAACCAACGGCATTACTGTATTTCATTTATTCAGATACCAGGCGGAGCCTGGCTGAGGCTAAATACGCAGCCGATCAGGGATATGTGGGCATGGTAGCCGATTCGAGAGGCAAGCGGCTGAGTCCGGATGATATGGTACCTTATGAAAAGGAGGTGAAAGATGTGAATGCTGTCATTAATTGGATTGTACAACAACCCTGGAGTGATGGGAAGGTGGGAATGTATGGAGGAAGTTATTCAGGTTTTGCACAATGGGCGGCAACGAAGAATTTAAACCCCGCGTTAAAGACGATTGTTCCTTATGTGGCTGCTATTCCCGGACTTGGCCTTCCCATGGAAAATAATATCTTTTTATTGGCGAATTATCAGTGGGCATTTTATGTGACGAACAATAAGTATACAGATAATGCCGTCAATGATGATGGGGCACGTTGGCGGAAGATGCGCATGAAATGGTGGGAATCCGGCCAGGCCTACAACAAGGTAGACAGTTTGGACGGCACAGCCAATCCATGGTTTCAAAAGTGGCTGTTACATCCGGACTACGATGCTTACTGGCAAGCGATGGTGCCCTTTAAACAAGAGTTTTCAAAGATAAATATTCCGGTTTTGACCATTACAGGTTACTATGATGATGGGCAGGTTTCGGCACTTGAATATTTAACAGAGCATTATAAATATCGTCCTGATGCCGAACATTACCTGATTATTGGCCCTTATGATCATTTTGGTGCACAACAGGGGGGCGTCCCGAATTTAAGAGGTTATCAGCTGGATGATGTCGCCTTGATCAATACCAGGGAAATTACTTTCCAATGGATGGACTATATCCTGAAAGCGGGTAAGAAGCCGGAACTTTTAAAGGATAAGATAAATTTCGAGGTGATGGGAGCCAATACCTGGCGTCATGTGCCTTCAATGGAAAAAATGGAATCTTCTAAAATCAGGTTTTATCTGGACAAAAGTGGAGCTCAATATAGTTTGTCTACTGTTAGACCTCTCAAGGGCATTTTTATGGATCAATCTGTTGATCTCGCGGATAGAAATAGTACTAATAATGATTACTACCCCGATCCGATCATCAAAAATGAAATAGACAGGAGTAATGGGTTGTTCTTTTTAAGCCGGCCATTTGAAGAAGCGGTTTCGCTGAGTGGTAAGCTGGAAGGCGTATTAAAAGCAATCATCAATAAAAAGGATATGGATATTGGCCTGACTTTATATGAGCTGACTCCGGAAGGTCAATATTTTCAACTCTCTTATTTTTTAGGTAGAGCGAGTTATGCACACGACATGACTCAGCGGAAGTTATTGAGACCTGGAAAGGAGGAGTCTATCCCTTTTCATCGTTCCCGGGTATTTAGTAAACAGCTTAAAAAGGGTAGTCGTTTGCTGCTGGTACTCAATATTGATAAAAATCCTTTTGCGCAGATCAATTATGGAACAGGAAAAGAGGTCAGTAAAGAAACGGTTAAGGATGCTGCTGAGCCTTTGCACATCCGATGGTCAACGGAGAGTTTCATCGATCTTGGAATCTCTAAAGCCAGTCATTAAATAGCAATTGATGTTTTTCAGGCACATTATTTGTAATTTTTGGGCTGGTTCTTTAATTATTAACCCTTTAATTGCTTCAAATGAAAAGATTACTACTACTCTTTGTATCTGTAAATGCCGCTGCGCAATTTATCTATGAGGATAAGACCAAAATTGCCAAAGATGATGGTTCCGGAGAATCCCGCTCTGTATTGCAAATAAAACAGATCTTTGGGGCAGGTTTAACTTACAAATTTTAACATGAAGTTTCTTTTTCTATTCATAGCGATTATTGCTGAGGTAATTGCTACAAGTGCTTTGAAAGCCTCTGAGCAGTTTTCTAAACCCATTCCTTCTGTTATTGTGGTGGTTGGCTATGTGGTTGCTTTTTACTTTCTCAGTTTAACCTTAAAAACTATCCCTGTGGGCATTGCATATGCCTTATGGTCGGGAGTGGGGATAGTCCTGGTTTCCGCAGCAAGTTATTTTCTATATAAGCAGACGCTTGATTTACCTGCATTACTGGGAATCGGGTTGATCATTGCCGGTGTAATTGTGATCAATGTTTTCTCAAAAACAGCAGCACATTAATTCAAAGACTTGTGCTTTAATCTTTTGAATTTAGCAGAGGGTGCATCATGATCACCCTCTTTTTTGTTGTTTATTCCTCCAGGAGGAGGTTTCTTTTGAAAATCAGGCCATTTCTTTGATACCCATCTCTTTCATGAATATTTCTTCAATGATTTTGATCTCTTCTGCATAGATGGTCTTTTTTCTGGTAGAAAAGTATAACGTGTTTTCAATGACATTATTTCCTTCCCAGATCACTTTCATCTGACCACTTTCTATTTCTTTTCTGCATAAAAAGTCCGGAATGATGGCTACACCGTTTTGCCCGCTGATACAACGCACAATAGAGCTCAGGTTGGGCACAATGTAGTTAGGCTTGAAGTCTGGGCGCTTATTGAAGTTAAGGTGCCAGAAACGCCTTAAATGCTCCATATCTGCAGTGGTGCCATACCAGGTTTGTTGTTTAAGCCAGGCATGTACCTCATTCATGTCTCCTTTTTCAAGTAGTTCCTCAAAATTACCGGTCTCCGTCTGGTTTCCGGCAACCAATACAATCTTCTCTTTTGAAAAAGGCAGGTAGTTGATGTTATTGGAATCTCCTTTCTGAGGGGTGATGATTAAGTCGAGGATGCCATTGTCCAGGTCGCTCAGCATTTCCGGATAATCTCCGAATTTGATGATCACATTAAATGGAAGACCGGGTAAATAAGATTCCAGGGTAAACTGAAAAGTTTCAAAGCACATGCCAATGCTAATTGTTGGGGTGTCTTTTTCTGTACTCTTATGAAAATGATGCTCAGCAGTTTCCAGTTTGGTGATGGCTTCCAGGATATAGTTGTACAGCACTTTTCCTCTTTCTGTAGAGACCATTCTTCTGGAAGTTCTGTCGAATAGCTTATAACCTACATAGGCTTCCAGCGAGTTGAGGTGTAAGCTTACGCCTGGCTGAGAAATGTATAAAACTTCTGCTGCACCGGTGAGGGTGCCTGTTTCATAAATCGCTTTAAATGTTCTGAACCACTCTAAATTTACCATTGCTGTTTGTATTAGTATGTTTAGTCTTGTATTATAATTGTGATACAAAGATATGATTTAAGTGATTTTAATTATAGGAAAAAGCTGCTTAATTTTGTATCAGTGAAAGCGTGTTGCTGGTCATAGTTTAGATCCTTAGGTGTTTAAGGGTTTTTAGAGGCCGGTGGCGATAAAGAAAGCGCTTAGAGATTTAATCATTAGTAAAAAGATATAAAAATGAAAATATTTGTAATCAATGGTGGACAGGTGTTTGGTCATTCGGGTGGCCGTTTCAATGCAACGGTTACTGCGGAAACGATCAGTTTTTTTGAGAATCAACCTGGATTTGAAGTAAAAACAACAAATGTGAATGAGGATTATGATCCGATTGAGGAAGTAGAAAAATACAACTGGGCGGACGTAGTCGTTTACCATACGCCGATCTGGTGGTTCCAGGTGCCTCATGGATTGAAAAAATATATTGATGTGGTTTTTACCGCAGGGCATAACAGGGGGATTTATAAAAGTGACGGGCGTTCTGCGGAAAATCCAATGATTAACTATGGTACCGGCGGGTTGCTGACCGGCAAAAAATATATGTTAACGACTTCCTGGAATGCACCAAAAGAAGCTTTCACACTTCCGGGAGAGTTTTTCAATGAAAGAAGTGTGGATGACGGGCCATTATTTGGATTCCACCGCATGAATGCCTTTACCGGTATGAAACCATTGCCAGGTATTCACTTTCATGATGTAGAGAAGAATGCCGATCTGGAAACCGACCTTAATAGGTACCGTATGCATTTAGCCGAACAGTTTATCCCACAGCTGGCAGAAGCAGAGCTGCAGGAAAACTAAATAATTTATTGCCTGGAAAGCCCTGTCCTGTTAAGGGATGGGGCTTTTCTTAGTTATAGGTTAATTTTTATTAATTCTTTATTTGCCCCTCTTTTAATGGTAACTTAGAATAAAAGAGAATTCCTTATGTCGAATATCAAACTGATAATTGAAGAAAGAGCAAGTAATATTGGCAATTTTATGGTCGGCAGGCTATTGCCATTCCGCGAAAAAAGAATGGTCGGTCCATTTGCTTTTATTGACCATATGGGCCCTGTTTGCTTAAGTGATCATGAAAATCTTGACGTCCCTCCGCATCCACATATCGGTCTTTCTACCCTTACCTATCTTTTTGAAGGGAGCATCATGCATAAAGACAGTCTGGCAAATGAGGTAGAGATTAAACCCGGACAAGTGAACTGGATGACCGCAGGAAAGGGAATTGTGCATTCTGAACGGACCCCTGCTTACCTTCGTGATTCCGACAAAATGCTGCATGGCCTGCAAATCTGGGTGGCTTTGCCTAAAGAAATAGAAGAAATGGAGCCTGAGTTTTTTCATGTGGAATCCACAGCTATTCCCGCCTGGGAAAGTGATGGTGTTTCTTTTAAACTGATCGCCGGTGCTGCTTTTGGAAAGGAATCTCCGGTGCCTGTTTATAGTCCGCTTTACTTTTTGGAGCTGAAAACAAAAGAGCGTAAAACCGTTAAAATCGGGGAGGATCTATTTGGCGAAAGTGGCTTGTATATTTTGGAAGGTGCCATTGAAAGTGAAGGCTTTACTTATGAGCCTAAACAGCTTTTAGTGGCCAAAGACAGTAAATTATGTGAGTTTGTGATGCAGGAAAATACGACGGTCTACATTTTTGGAGGTACGCCTCTTCCGGAAGAGCGTTTTATCTACTGGAATTTTGTAGCCAGTTCAAAAGATATTATTGAGCAGGCAAAAACCAAATGGCTGGAACAGTCTTTTGAAAAGGTGCCTGGCGAAACTGACTTTGTGCCTTTGCCGGAGCAGGGGAGCAGTATTAAAAATTAAGATATAAAATCAGGAAATCCTCTTTTAGAGGGTCTACATACTTGAACCAATAAATTTATTCTTATGAAAATTGAACATCTAAATGAAAATAAAGGTGGCTATTTTAAAGCTGTAAATGAGGGCAAGACGGCAGCAATGATGAATTATGCCTGGGCTGGTCCGGCAAAAATCGTGATAGAACACACCGAAGTGAAACCTGATTACTCTGGTCTGGGTGTTGGAAAGGCAATGGTTTTAGCAGCAGTAGATTATGCGAGGCTGCAGAAAGTAAAAATCCTTCCCTTATGCCCATTTGCCAAGAGTATCTTTAATAAGGATGAGACTCTAAATGATGTGCTCTTTTAATATCCATTAATTGTTTTGCGAACAATCGATACCAGTAGATTTGCTTAACGCTTCAAACAGAACACCTGATGGCAGGTGTTCTGTTTGAAGCGTTCCGGTTTTCAGAAAGTCTTTAATGGTTAAACCGGTCATGGAAAGCGCGTTCCAGTTCTTCTCTGTGCATCGGATGCGCAAGGTTGATCAAAGCTTTTGCCCTTTGTTTTAAGCTCATTCCGAAGAGATTTACTTTCCCGTATTCTGTAACGATCCAATGTACATGCCCCCTTGTGGTCACTACGCCGGCTCCTTCTTTTAAAAAGGGAACGATTCTGGAAACTCCTTTTGAAGTGACCGAAGGAAGGGCGATAATCGGTTTTCCACCTTCAGAAAGCGAGGCCCCATGAATAAAGTCCATCTGTCCGCCAATACCGGAATATTGATAAGTACCCATAGAATCTGCACAGATCTGTCCGGTTAAATCCAGTTCAATAGCCGAATTTATGGCTGTTACCTTAGGGTTTTTCCGGATGATACTGGTGTCATTCGCGTAGGAAATATCCATTACACGGATGATGGGATTATCATTTACGAAATCATATAATTTTCGGGTACCGATCATAAAAGAGGTGATGGACTTACCACGGTTTATTTTCTTGAGGCTGTTGTTGATGACCCCACTTTGAATCAATGGAATGACGCCATCGGAAAGCATTTCTGTGTGTAAGCCCAGGTTTTTATGACCGGTCAGATTTTTTAATACCTGATCCGGAATGCCGCCGATCCCCAGTTGCAAGGTAGCACCATCTTCTACTAAAGAAGCAATGTGGGCACCGATGGTAATTGTTGCTTCACTGGTCTTCGCCGAGTAATCCACCTCTGGTAATTCCTGTTCAAAATGGACCAGTGCATGTATCTGGCTGATGTGAATAAAACCATCACCATGTGTTCTTGGCATTCTTGGATTGACCTGCGCGATGATGTGTCTTGCGGTATCTACCGCAGCTCTGGCAATATCAACAGAGGTTCCTAAAGAGCAATAGCCATGGGCATCAGGTTCTGATACCTGCACCAGGGCCACATCAATGGGTAAAAATCCTTCTTTGAATAATTTAGGAATCTGGCTTAGGAAAATGGGAATGTAATCACCATGTATACTATTGGCAACTGCTCTGGTGTTCGCTGATACAAATAGCGAGTTAACGAAAAAGCTTTCCCGGTAAGGACTTTGGTTAAAATCTATGTCACCAAGTGTGGTAATACTCGTGATTTCTACGTTTTTCAGCTCGTTATGTCTTTTTTGTAAGGTTTTAACCAGGTGAACCGGTGTGGCTGCGCTGCCATGAATAAATACGCGGTCACCTGATTTAATGATTTGTACGGCCTGTTCTGCGGTACTGTAGTTGGGGTTATTCATAGATTTTAATCAGCTTTAAAGAAATTTAGAGGTTAATTCTATACCTAACAAAAAGCCAGGGATTTTGTGCTAAATCTCTTGACAAATCCCCGTAAAGCTGGTGATGAAGATCATTTGAATCTGGTGATGAAGATCATTTGAATAAAGACGTTGATCAGAATGAATCAGGCTTGATCCATGAGTTCTTTCTGAAGTACTCTGGAGGTTTTACTGGTGCCATCATGGCTCCATCCCGGTGGGTTAAACAGGTATTTCAACTTGTTCTTCCAGCCTGGCGCCCTTTTTACATCGGCAAAAAGTGCAATCAGCTCATGAAAGATAACATTTACGGCACCATGGTCTTCCGGTTGTGAGGTTAATCCGTAGTGAATCTTCTCTTCAGGGATTTCCTCCTGAAAAGTACCGAACCAGCGGTCCCATACGATCAGCACCATGCCCATATTTTTATCCAGATACCTGATATTGCTGGCATGGTGAACGCGGTGATGGGAAGGGGTCACAAAGACATATTCGATCCAGGGATGTAGTTTTCCTATTGTTTGGGTATGGACCAGGTTGCCATAAATCTGGGTAATCAGGTAGGCAAAAAGTATGTCAAAAGCATTGAAACCCATGAAAGCCAATGGCAAATAGAAAAACACACGGTATAAGGGCTCAAATACAGTAGACCTGAAGCCGGTAGTCAGGTTGAAAAATTCTGAAGAATGGTGGGTCACATGCATTGCCCAGAATAAGCGCACATAATGTCCGGTGGTATGTAACAACCAATAGAGGAGGTCCTGTACCAGGATTAACACGATCCAATACAGCCAGACATTGGAAATTTCAAAAAGACGGTAATGGGTATAACAGTAATCCAGTAAAAAGAAGGTCGCCGTTTTCATGGTCAGGTTCACTACAAACGCAACAACCATCAGGTAAACATTGGTGAGTGTATCACGTCCATGATACATTTTTTTATCATGGACGTAGCTAAAGTACATTTCTATTAAGGTAAGGATTACAACAAATCCAAATAGCGTAATAATGCTCAGATTTTTGTCTAATAACTCATTCATCTTAAGGAATCACTAACATTCTTTTTTGCGTGGTTTGCGCACTGAAAAATCCCAATGCACCACCTTTTAAATTGCTCAGCGGGTTTGCTGGCGCGGCTCCATTATCAGAGCCTTCTGCAGCAGATAAACTGAAGAGATAAAGGTAAACAGAAGCATCAATACTATGCATTTCGAGTGCTAATTTGTCTCCTTTTTTAAAATTCCTTGACAAATCATCGGTTTTATTCTCAAAAATGACAGCCGTGTTTACTTCCTGACCCGGAGTGAATTGATCGTTCATCAGGCTAAAGTTTCGTTGTCTTTTATCATTGACAAACAGCTCAAACCAATAAAAGTTTGTCTGGGTGGCCGGGTCTTTATATTTCACATAGGTGATGGTTCTCAGGCTGTCAAAATCTTTCGGCTTCAGGTAAAAATCATCAAAGGGAACAGGGAATGGCATCGTGCTGGAAGCACTGAAAGTTTCCCCTTCCACCGCAACTGTCAAATGATAAGTCTGGCCGGGAACACCGGTTAAAGTAGACAGTTTATAGACCCCCGGACTAACTTCCGGCAGGGTATAAGTAGTTCCGTTATTTTCAATTTTCACCAGCCCGCCACTTAAGCCGTTGAATGGATTGCTGTCTTTAAAGTTTCTGGTTTTACTGAGCAGGACGGTGCAGCTGCCAGGTTCATTGGTCAGCGTTCCTTCAATCACATATTTGACTTCATTATCAGTGTATTTCAGGTCAATCACCTTTTCACAGGAGCCTAGTAATACAGGGATTAATAATAATAAGTAGGATATATTTTTCATGGGGTAATTTCTGCAGGGTTTTTAAAATTTGAAATCATAAGAAATGGAAGGAACAAACCTGAACAGGCTGGTCTTCAGGGCTTCTGTTACATTGGGTTCATTTTCATTTTCGCGGAAAGCGATTCTGTACGCATTTGAACGGCCATAAGCATTGTATAAGCTAAAGCTCAGCTCTGAAGAGAAGTTCTTTCTCTTTTTCAGGATATGCGTGGCGCCAAGATCCAGACGGTGATAAGCAGGCATACGGTCTGCATTTCTTGCAGAATAATAGAAATAACTCTCTCCAAGCAGCGTGTATTTCGCATTCGGGAAGGTGACTGCGTTACCTGTTGCAAAGACCCAGTTGGCAGAGAACGACCATTTTTTATTCAGCTCATACATGGCCACAATAGAAATATCGTGCGTACGGTCTTGTCGGGTATTGTACCATCGGTTATTGTTGATGCCATCCACCTGCCTTTCTGATTTGGAAAGGGTATAGGCTAGCCAACCGGTTAGCTTTCCTGTTTTCTTTTTCAGTAGCCATTCCACACCATAAGCACGTCCTTTGCCAAAAAGCAATTGCGTTTCTATCGGTTTGTTGGTGTAAATATCGGCCCCATTCCGGTAATCGATCTGGTTTTTTAAGTCTTTGTAATAGGTTTCTATCGTGAGTTCGTAACGGTCTCCGGCAAGGTTTTTATAGTACCCTAAGGATACCTGATCACTGAGTTCTGGTTTAATGATATTGGTGCTGGCCGTCCATCGGTCTACCGGAGATGCCGAATTGGAATTAGAAATCAGGTGCAAATTCTGCGCATTACGTACGTAGGAAGCTTTTAAAGCCGCCGACTCAGAAAGTTGTACTGATGCCGCAATTCTGGGTTCCAGATTGATATAGGTTTTTACCACTTCCCCTCTTTTATAAGTGGTTTCGCCAGTCACTTGTCCTGCGTTATTGATGTCATAATAGGTGCCTTTACCAAGGATGCTAAATGCAGATAAGCGCAAGCCATAGGTCAGACTAAGGCCTTCAGCTACTTTCCAGGTATTGCTCGCATAAATGGCGTTATCTAAAGCGTAGCGGTTTTCCAGATCCTGGGAAACCATGCCTGAATTGCCTTCTGCCCTTACTTCTCCTGGTTTAATGGTATGGTAAATGGAGTTTAACCCAAAGCTCAGGGTGTTCTTATCGTTGATGAACCATTGCAGGTCTTCTTTGAAATTAAAGTCTCTGATTTGGGAAAATAACGACAAGGAGCTTTCTTCTTCATTCGTGCTGATTTTGTAGTTGTAATTGCTGAAAATCAGGGAAGTATTGGAGAATAGTTTGTTGCTAAACAGGTGATTCCAGCGAAGGGTAGCCGTTGCATTCCCCCAGTTGATGCCGGCCAGATTATCTGCAGATAATACATCTCTGCCAAAATAACCGGATACATAAATCCGGTCTTTCTCACCCAGAATGTAGTTTGCCTTGGCATTTACATCGTAGAAATACAAGCTACTGTTCCTGATTGCAGAGTCTTTTGATAATTTCAGGAAAGCATCCAGATAGGTTCTGCGGGCAGAAATCAGGAAGGAAGACTTTTCTTTTTGTATCGGTCCTTCTACATTTAACCGGGCAGCAATCATGCCTACACCACCGCTTACGCCGAATTTCCGGAGATTTCCATCGTTCATTTTTACATCCATCACAGAAGAAAGACCTCCACCATATTGTGCTGGCATGCCACTTTTATAAAGCGTCACATTTTTGATGGCGTCGGAGTTGAATGTTGAAAAGAAACCCAATAGGTGAGAGGCGCCATATACCGGTGCTTCATCCAGCAGGATCATGTTCTGGTCTGCGCTTCCTCCGCGGACAAAAAAGCCCCCGGCACCTTCTCCCGAGGATTTTACACCCGGTAGTAGTTGTAAGGTTTTGATCACGTCGCGCTCACCCAGTACCATTGGTATGTTTTTCGTTTCTTTTAGGTTAATGCGTTCCATGCCCATTTGTGGGTTTTCTATATCTCTTTTTGCTGAGGTAGCCGTGATGCTGACTGTTTCCAGTTCATTTGCATCTTCTTCCAATGCGATGTTGAGGCGCATAGGGCCATTCAGGTCAATGGATTTTGTCAGACTTCGGAAACCAATCGCTGAAACTTCTATTTGTTGTATTCCTTTTGGGAGTGTGATGGAATAGAAGCCATATTCATTACTGATGCTGGCAACTTTGGTTCCAACCCAGCGTATGGTAGCTGCAATTAGTGTTTCTCCCGTTTTAGAAGAAGAAATCGTACCACTTAAACTGTACTTGTCTGCGTTTCTCGCCGGATTTGCCGCCGGATCGGCTCCCGGCTTTTTTCCTTTCGTCGCGTCATATTGAACGTGAATCTCCTGATCAAGCGCCTTAAACTTAAAAGGCTGATCGGAAAAGGCCATCGTCAGTACCTCATTCAGGGTTTTATTTTTGGCTTCTAATGAGATTTTCACCGGACTATTGGCCACCTGTTCATTATAAGTGAACTTTACCTGGCTCAATTTACTGATCTTATCCAAAGCGGTTTTTAAAGGTTCTGCTTTCAAACTGATGGTCAATCGCTTCTCCAATGGCATTTGTGCATGGGTTGTCAGCTGCATCAGGAGTACAAATAGTAACATTAAGGCGATAACCGCCAGGAACCTTTTAGGTCCGTATTTTTTCATAACTTTAGCTTAAATATTGATTTTATCTGCCCTTAAGTTCTCAAGGCCGGGGCATTTTTAAATTGATTGCGGTACTTGTCCGGTTTTCTTTATAGAAGCCGGACATTTATTTTGTAATTACATATTGCCCTCCATCTTTTTTCCAATTGCTTTCCATTACCGTACATAGTTTTTGCAGGGACTGTAGCAGTGTGGTGTTCATATTTAAATGACCATAAAAACGGTGGTCCTGTAATTCAGGAGAAAGATTGATCTGGACCTGATATTGCATTTCCAGATCTTCAATTACTTCCGCTAATGGTGTTCCTTTATAGTCGAAAAGCCCTAAACGTCTGTCCAGAAAATCTTTGGCGTCCGGGAAGTTTATCGTGCTGATGGTTTCTTGTTTTTTGTCGACAGATATGCGTTGATTGGCGGTAATGACGGCTTCTCTGGTTTTTCCAGCTGCATCAAGAGATACTGCCACCTTTCCACTGAGCAGGGTGATATTGACATCTTCTTCCTTAGGGTAGGCCGATAAGCTGAAACTTGTACCCAAAACGCGGGTACTTACTTTTCCTGATTGGATGATAAAAGGATGGTTGGCATCATGAGCCACCTCAAAAAAGGCTTCTCCGTCCAGGCTTACCAGGCGGTTATTCCCTTCAAAGTTGGCTGGATAAGTTAATTTACTATGTGGACTTAGCCATACTTTTGTGCCATCGGAAAGTTGTAATTGTTTGCGGTCATGGCCGACGCTGGCGATTTCCATTTTTGGAGCACCTGCTATACCAGTCCATAATTCGGCGCGATAAAAGTAAATGCCGCAAACCAGAAGTAGCATGGCAGCAATTGCCGCAACGTACCGGAACATCGGGTATGATTTCGGAAAAGGAATATCCGGGTTGCCGGTATTTCGGGTAGCAAGGTGCTGATCAGGGATCGCTGCGGTTTGCTGTGGATTTTCTTGCGGAAGAAAATAAGGCAATAATCCTGTTTCCGGAGCGAGGGGGATCTGATCCCAGGTAGCCGACAACAGTTGAACGAGGTTTTCCTCTTCTTTTCCTTTATTGATGAGTATAAAGAAACGATTCAACTCTTCCGCCGTGCAGCGGTTGTTCAAATACAGTTGATATAGACGGATTAATTCTTCTTTTTCTTCCATGACTACTTACCATACAACTGTAATGGCGGGTAGGACTAGTTGGAATGAAAATAATTTGAGGAAGCGAGGATAAAACAGATCACTCCACCATTTCTGCGGACGTATTCGCGCACCGATTTACTGGCCTCCACCATGTGGTTTTTGACCGTATTTTTAGAGATATTCAACTTTATGGCGATTTCTTCATGACTGAGCTCTTCGGAACGGACCATTTGATAAATCAGCTTTTTCTGCGCAGGGAGCTGCGCAATCGCCTCTTCATAAACTTTTCGAAGCTCTTTTTCGAGTAACTGGTCTTCTGCGCGGCTGGTGTTCCCTGAAATATGGTGGAACACTTCTTCCTGTAAGGCCTTTTCACGGGCAATCTTTTTCAGGTGATTCAATACCTGATTTAAGGTGATTTTCTTGATGTATCCTGAAAAAGAGAAGTCGGTATTGATTTGTTCCCGCTTTTGCCAGAGCCTGATGAATACTTCCTGTACAATCTCTTCAGCCGTATCCGGAGATTTGCTAAGTTGATACGCATAGTTATACACCTTATTCCGGTATTGATTGTAAATTTTTACAAATGCAAGCTCATCTCCCTCTATTAATTTAATGAGTAGTTCCTTGTCTTCCAGTTGCTCCAATCTTTGTATTTCCATCAATATCCCGCCCAATGTTATAAAAAATAAACAAGAAAACAGAAGGGAGGGGCAGGGGTTGAGGCTTACCTTCCGGTCAGATCCACCGTAAACTCATCAAACAATAGGGCTTCCTGTTCATTATTTCCACGATTTTCAGCGGAAAGCGTGTAGTACTCTCCTTTGATGGTAAATTTAAAAGGTGTTTTTTCAATGGCAATTCTCAGGAAGCCATGTCTGTTGTCGCAATAGTTTTCCAGAGACACCTGATCGAATAATTCATTTTCAGTGTGGTACCCTGGTTCTTCCGGATCGGCTAAAGCATGAAGCTCATCGAAACCTCCCGCTCCTGCAACCACAAACGGCAGGGTTTTTCCATCAGGATAGTGCTTGGTAAAGCGCTGGTAATTGTGCACATGGCCGCTAAAAATCAGGTCTGGTTTTACACCAGCCGCAGCAAATGAAGCTTCCAGGAATTCTACCATAGGCATGCTGGAACCATGATTCACGTCTGCCGAATAAGGGGCATGGTGCATACACACAATGATCGCCTTTTCTGAACGGTACTTTGAAGCGTGTTTCAACTCTTTAATAAACCAGTCTTGTTGTTCTTTTTTGATGCAACCAAACTTGGGTACATTGGTATGAAGGCCAATAATTGTGGCCAATGGGCTTTCCATTGTCCAATACACATTGGGTTGTACCTGACTTTTTCTTTTTACGCCTGTACCGAAATGTAGGGTAGCCGGACAAGTGTTACAAAATGCGGTATAGAAAGCTTCAAGGGGTTCGTAATGCTCGGCTGCATTGGGATTTACATCCGTATCGTGGTTTCCGGCAATCGCATAGATTGGACCAGGGTAACTTTCATAAGGTTTCAAAAACTGATCCTGATATTGATCGGGCTCTCCATAATGATAAACGAGGTCTCCTAAATGGTATAAAAAGGAAGGACGCTCTTCCGGACAAGCGGCCTGCAAATATTGTTGTGCCATCTGACTGGCGATTTGTTTTTGCAAGTCTGGTTGTTTAAATCCACCGGTATCACCCACCATGTGAAACACCATAGCCTGAGGTTTATCATTGCCGGATTTCTGCTCCAGATTTAAGCGGTAAGGGTAGCTTCCTGATGGTGATGGCAATGGCTGGAAGGTATGACTGTCATCTACCTGATCTTTTTTCAAAACTGCTTTATAAAGAATCTTTGTACTGATCATCGTCGGGTGTTTTTGATTTACTATGAAGTTATAGGACTCATGTTAACTGAGCATTAAGCGTTAAAGATTTAACGTAAATTTAAAGGGGAGATCATATCCGGGGCTGGATTTCTATGACTTGTTGACATTGAGGTGTTAAACTCAGGGGTGTTGCCAGGCGGCTGTTAAAGATTCAGTATTTTGCAATTTGTTTAGAAAAATTAAAATAGCCCTGACATAAGGTTGTCACTAGCCCCTTTAAATTTGCAGCATAAATCATTAGAAAATTATAAAATGGAAAGCGTAACGCTAACACCCTTTTTTGTAGTAGGTATCGCAGTCAGCACGAGTAATGACCCGGGTAAAGCCGGAATTGATATCCCTGAATTATGGGCGAGATTCAGTACCGAAAACATTGCCTCAAAACTAGAAAACAAACTTGGCGATGAGGTATATAGCATTTATACCGACTATGAAGGAGATTATACCCAACCTTATACAACGGTTATCGGATATGCAGTTCAAAATCTGGATCAGATTCCTGAAGGAATGCGCGGTGTAACCATTGCCGGTGGAGCTTATGAGCAGCATTCGCCGAAAGGAAATATGAATGAAGGATTGGTTTTTAAGGCCTGGTTAGACATTTGGAAATCAGGAGTATCCCGTGCTTATACGACTGATTTCGAAGTCTATGGGGGAAAAGCACATAATCCGGAAGCTGCCGAAGTCGATATTTTTATTGCAGTTCGCTAATTTCAGGAGGCTAACCACGGATTCCATATCTTTTGTTAAATTTGGTATATACCTATATTATTTTTTTATGATAAATATCAAAAAATCGATTGGAATCCAGGTGGTTGCAGGATCTATGTTGCTGCTTTCCGCTTGTAGTAATTCTGAGAAAAACACGGAATTACACTCCGGAATAGTCCTTAAAAACATGGATACCACGGTTGCTCCGGGAAATAATTTCATGGAGTACGTGAATGGAACCTGGATTAAAAACACCAAAATTCCCGCTGATAAATCTTCTTATGGTGCAGGCGCCATTGTGAACGATAAAGCGCAGGAAGATGTCAAGGAAATCATCGGGAATGCAGCTAAAGATAAGTCTGCGGAAGGATCTGATCAGCAGAAGATCGGGGATTTTTATGATGCTTATATGAACATGAAAGTTCGTGATTCTATCGGACTGGTGCCAATACAAGCCGAATTCAAAAAGATTGACGGCATTGCTTCCAATAAAGATCTTGCTGCTTATTTTGCTTATGCCAATAAAATCGGAAACTATATTCCTTTTAGTGTAGGTGTTATTGAAGATTTTAAAGACCCTAAAAAATATATGTTGTTCACCTGGCAAGGTGGATTAGGTTTACCGGAAAGAGAGTATTATTTACTTCAGGACGCTAAATCAAAAGAGATCCGTACTAAATATGTGGCGCACATTGAAAAGATGCTGACGCTTGCAGGTGTAGCGGATGCGAAAGCAAAAGCAGCTCAAATCATGGCTTTGGAGAGTTCAATCGCTGCTAAGCACATGAAAAAAGAGGAAACCAGAAACATGGCTGGCCTGTATAATAAATACGCCATCAAAGATCTGAGCAAACTGACTCCTGATTTCGACTGGAATACTTTATTAGCCGAAGCAGGCGTTAAAAACCAGGATAGTCTGGTGATTACGCAAGTGGCTTATACTAAAGACCTGAATGCGATTTTCAAAAATACGCCTCTGGATACCTGGAAAACATATTTAAAATGGAGTGCCCTGACAGGAGCAGGATCAGCACTGACTACTGCGATTGATGAGGAGAACTTTGATTTCTATGCGAAAACACTTTATGGTGTAAAAGAACAGAAACCAAGATGGCGCAGAGCAGTAGATGTGGTGAACAGTAGCCTGGGTGAAATGGTTGGAAAACTATACGTGGAAAAACATTTCCCACCTGCTGCAAAAGAACGCATGATGAAACTAGTGGATAACTTGTTGAAATCATATGAAGTGAGCATTAAAGAACTGGATTGGATGAGTCCGGAGACTAAAAAACAAGCTTTAGTGAAAATCAGTAAGTTCACTCCGAAAATCGGATACCCTGATAAATGGAGAGATTATTCTTCCTTAAAAGTGGTTAAACATGACCTTTACGGAAATGAGAAACGTGCTGCTGAATTTGAATATAACCGCAACCTGAATAAATTAGGTAAACCGGTTGATCGTTCAGAATGGGGGATGACTCCACAAACAGTTAACGCTTATTACAACCCGACATTAAACGAGATTGTGTTCCCGGCGGCTATTTTACAGCCTCCTTTCTTTGACATGAACGCAGAAGATGCGGTGAATTATGGCGGTATTGGTGCCGTAATTGGTCATGAAGTAGGACATGGTTTTGATGACCAGGGGAGTACTTTCGACGGTGATGGTGTAATGCGCAACTGGTGGACTCCAAAAGACAATCAAGAATTTAAAAAGAGAACTCAGGCTTTGATCGCACAATACAGTGCATTTAAAGTGTTCCCGGATTTAAAGGTAAACGGTGAATTTACTTTAGGAGAGAACATCGGCGACCTTGGTGGTTTAAGCATCGCTTTAAGAGCTTATAAAGCCAGCTTAAATGGTAAACCAGCACCAGTAATGGATGGTTTTACCGGAGAGCAAAGGGTGTTTATCGGTTGGGGACAAGTTTGGTTGAACAAATCAAATGATGAGTCGCTGAGAAATCAGGTAAGTACAGATCCACATTCTCCGGCTCAGTTCAGAGTAAATGGAGTAGTGAGAAATATCCCTGAATGGTACAACGCATTTAAGGTTACGGCAAAAGATTCTTTATATCTGGCGCCAGAAAAACGTGTTAAAATCTGGTAGTCTAAACTAGAAATATCCCAAAAAGAAGCCGGTTCTGTGTAAACAGAACCGGCTTCTTTGTTATAAAATGTATCTTGTTTCCTTCAGCCTTAAAAGAAGTTCTCTTAGCTGCTGATGTAATTTTCCAGTTGAGAAATGGTTTGTTTTTGATCTTCAATGATAAATTTCACCACATCACCAATAGAAACCATACCAATCAATTCCTGATCCTGAATCACCGGTAAATGGCGGATATGCCTGTTGGTCATGGTTTGCATACAATGGTCCAGACTATCTCCCGGGGTTACTGTAATGGGCTTAGCGGTCATGACTTCACTCATCGGGGTGTCTACAGAGGTCTTCCCCTGAAGAATGATCTTTCGCGCATAATCCCTTTCCGTAAAAATCCCTAATAGTTTTCGATCCTCCATAATGAGCAACGCGCTGATGTTTTTTTCCATCATTACCTGAAGTCCGTTTAACACCGATACATCGGCGGAGACAGAGAAAATTTCAGATGATTTAGTGTTGAGTAATTGTTTTACGGTTTTCATAACGCATTAATAATTAGCTAATTAAATTTAATAAAATAAAAGCTAATTTCCAATAAGTCCAACCAAAAAACTTTATTTAATCATCATTGGTAAAATTTCTTCCACATAAGTACGCTCATTTGCCAATCGGGGAACTTTATGCTGTCCACCTAATTTCCCTTTAGATTTTAACCAGTTGTAAAAGGTATTGTAAGGCGCATTGTGAACCTTCGGTCTGCGTAAAGCCATGTCTTTAAAACGCTTGGCGTCATAGTCTGAATTCACTTCCCGCAGTGTGTTATCCAAAATATCGATAAACTTTTCAAAATCATTGGGCTGCTGATCAAATTCTATGATCCATTCATGGCCTCCGACCTCTTCTCCCTTGAAATAAATAGGGCAGGCGGTATAATCCTTGAAGACGGCACCGGTTTCGGTACAGGCTCTGCAAATGGCTTGTTCTGCATTGTCGATGATTACCTCTTCGCCAAAAGCATTGATGAAATGTTTGGTACGACCGGTAATTTTAATGCGGTAAGGGGATAAGCTGGTAAATTGTACGGTATCACCAATCATGTAGCGCCAAAGGCCGCCATTGGTGGAAATGATGATAGCATAGTTTTTATTGAGCTGAACCTGATCCAGGGATAAGGTATCGGGATTTTCTGAATCCAGCAGTTCAATCGGCAGGAACTCATAGTAAATACCATAATCCAGCATCAACAGGAGTTCATCAGAATTTACCTCGTCCTGAATTCCAAAAAAGCCTTCCGAAGCATTATAAGTTTCCAGATAGTACATCTGGTTACAAGGGATCAGTTCTTTGAATTGCTCACGGTAAGGTTTAAAGTTAACGGCGCCATGGATATAAAGTTCCAGGTTTGGCCATACTTCCAGCAGGTTTTTCTTGCCGGTAATTTCCAGCACTTTTTTCGCCAGAACGAGCGTCCAGGTAGGAACACCGGCGATATTGGTTACATTTTCTTTGATGGTTGCCTCTGCCATCTTTTCCATTTTCTCCTCATAGTTATCCATCAGGGCAATAGAGATGTTTGGCGTCCGGTAATATTCTGCCCACATAGGCAGGTTTTTAATCAGTACCGCAGATAAATCTCCATAAAAAGAATCTTCATTGAGCTGGTTGATCTGATGACTGCCACCCAATACCAATCCTTTTCCTGTTAAGATCTGGTTGTCCGGGCGGTTGTTACAAAAGATGGATAGTAAGTCTTTTCCACCTTTAAAATGGCATTCCTGTAAGGATTCTTCGGATACCGGAATGAATTTACTCCGGTCGCTGGTGGTGCCGGAAGACTTGGCAAACCACTTAATTTCTGTAGGCCAAAGGATATTTTGCTCGCCTTTGAGCATCCTTTCAATATATGGTTTCAGGGTATCGTAATTTTGAATCGGCACCCGTTGTTTAAACTGTCTTGGAGAGATTATAGACCGGTATTCATATTTTGTTCCCCATTCTGTATCAGCAGCACTGGAAATCAGTTTTTGAAACCATTCCTCCTGTACATCATGTGGATATTTCATGAAAAGCTCAATCTGATGGACGCGCTTTTTCATATACCAGGTAAAAATCGAATTTACTATAGCCATGTGTGGGGGTAATAAGGGTTATAATTTTTTAGTACGGAGCACGAAGTTTGAGCCCAGATATACGCGTCTTACCATCTCATTGGCAGCCAGTACTTCTGGTGTTCCGGATTCTAATATTTTACCTTCAAATAGTAAATAGGCCCTGTCGGTGATGGAAAGTGTTTCCTGCACGTTATGGTCGGTAATTAAGATACCTATATTTTTCTCTTTTAATTTATGAACGATACCTTGAATCTCCTCTACAGCAATGGGATCGACCCCTGCAAAAGGCTCATCGAGTAAGATAAAGTTAGGGCTTGCGGCCAGTGCCCTTGCGATTTCCGTTCTCCGACGCTCTCCACCGGAAAGTAAATCGCCACGGTTTTTACGCACTTTATGTAAGCTGAATTCATTGATGAGTTCATCCAGCTTTTCATGGCGCTCTTCTTTGCCCATTTTAGTCATCTCCAGGATGGCCATAATGTTATCTTCAACAGACAATTTTCTGAATACAGAAGCTTCCTGAGCCAGATAACCAATTCCTTTCTGCGCCCTTTTGTACATGGCATCAGAAGTAATGTCTTCGTCATCTAAAAAAATAGTGCCTTCATTAGGTTTGATCAAACCCACAATCATATAGAATGAGGTGGTTTTTCCCGCACCGTTAGGCCCAAGTAAACCGACAATTTCTCCCTGGCTAACAGAAAATGAAACGTCATTTACAACGGTTCTCTGTTTGTACTTTTTGATTAGATTCTCAGCTCTTAATATCATTTATATCTTAATCTCAATGTTTGTATGGTACGAATGATCGCTAATTAATTTTTATTCCTTTGATGTTTAACTGCAAACGTCTCTGGTCTCTCCAGATGTTTTCCTCAATGGTATAACAAATGGAGAAAGGTGTATTCGGCTGCAAAAGGGCTTCATATTCTGCTAACCCAAATCCAATGCTTTCAAAAATAACTGAATTTTGTTGTTTTATGTTCAATTTTAAATGTTTTGTCGCAACAACGTTTGGCTTTCCCGCCAGACTTAGTCCATGGCTTACAAAAACAGGGGCAGCGTTATGTGGTCCGAAAGGGGCCATCTGCGAAATAATCCGTTGAAATTTGCCATCAATCTGTGAGAATTGAAGTTCGGTATCAATCTTGATTTTCGGGCATAACATATCCTCAGTAATGGTAGAAGAGACAATCTGTTCAAATCTATCGGCAAAAGCGTCAATATTTTCCGGCTTCATGGTTAATCCTGCCGCAAACTTATGGCCACCAAATTGAACCATTAAATCCTGACATCCCAGTAGTGCTTCATAAAGGTCAAAGCCCGGTACCGATCTTGCTGATCCGGTGAGTAAACCATTAGATAAGGTAAGAACGATGGTTGGGCGGAAATATTTTTCTGTTAAGCGGGAAGCGACAATTCCAATTACCCCTTTATTCCAGCTTTCATGGTAAACAACGGTTGTCTTTTTGTTGATTAAAATATCACAGTCGGCGATCAGTGCGAGCGCCTCGGCAGTGATGGTATGGTCTGTAGTTTTGCGATCTGTATTTTGCAGGTTAATGAATTCACTTTGTTCCAGTGCGAGCTCATCTTCCGTACAAAGCAACATTTTTACAGCCTGGTTGGCATGGTCCATTCTTCCGGCAGCATTGATTCTTGGTGCCAGCGAAAATACTACATCGGTTAGCGTATAGTCTTTGTTTTTTCCGGAGATTTTCATGAGGGCAGCCAGCCCCTTTGAAGGGTTGGTGTTTAGCTTAATCAGCCCATGATAGGCCAGTATCCGGTTTTCATCTTCAATTGGAACAATGTCTGCGCCAATGCTCACCATTACGAGATCCAGATATTTTTCATATCCTGCTGCGGGTAGCTGATGTTCGATGCTGTAAGCCTGGGCAAGTTTAAAGCCAATGCCACAACCGGCAAGTTCTTTAAACGGGTAGCTGCAATCCAGACGTTTTGGGTCCAGAACAGCTGCTGCTGCCGGTAATTCATCACCAGGAAGATGATGGTCGCAAATGATAAAATCTACACCTAAACTATTGGCATAAGCCACTTTATCTACGGATTTAATCCCACAATCCAGGGCGATGATCAGGGTAATCCCTTGCTGTTTCGCATAATCGATACCTTGCGTAGAGATTCCATACCCTTCTTTATGGCGGTCGGGGATATAATATTCTATAGTTTCAGTAAACTGGCTAAAGAAACTGTAAGTCAGGGCTACAGAAGTGGTGCCATCCACATCATAATCGCCGTAAACCATGATTTTCTCCTTTTTACTCAGGGCGAGGTCAATTCTGAGAATTGCCTTATCCATGTCTTTCATCAGGAAAGGATCATGCAATTTGGCCATATCCGGCCGGAAATAATCTTTGGCTTCGTCAAAAGAAGCAATGCCTCTTTGTACTAAAACCTCTGCTAAACTCTGATCTATATTTAATTGTTGTGCAAGCGAGCCTATGGTTTCAAAATCCTCATTTACTGCCTGCACCCATATTTTTTCCATTAGTATCTCTTGTCTTTTTTCGAATTATCGATTATTTGCAGCGAACATTTCCGAATTGCTCTTCCCCGTTGAACGGTTTTGACGCTGGTATGAACCGGATTTCGGCCAGGTTCCCTATCTTTGCAATGATTCGTAAATATATCATTTAATTATTTCTTCTTAAAATAACTACGCCATTGCAAGTTTTCACTTTGTTCGAAGGGACCTATTCTGTTGATGCCACTAAAAAGTTTCTGCCATTTAATCCTGCTGTAGATCAGCCAAAAGACCGTCCGGCATCTTTGTTTATCAATGTACAGCCATTTTTAGTAAAAATGGAAGATCAGTTGATTTTGATGGATACAGGATTGGGCTATAGCAATGAAGAAGGGCAGTTGATCCTTCATGAGAACATAAAAAAGGCGGGGTTTAATCCGGAAGATGTCACAATGGTGCTGATGTCTCATTTGCATTTTGACCATTCCGGCGGGATGATTCATCACGTTGGCGACAAGATCGAGCTGAGTTTTCCGGATGCTGTTTATGTGATTCAGCGAGGAGAATGGGAGAATGCTTTTACCAATAGTTCGTCGTCTTACCGCACAGAGATTTTCGAATTCCTGCAACGCAATGCACAACTGGTGTTTATTGAAGGGTCAGGACATTTAACTTCAGAAATCAGCTATGAACTTACCGGCGCACATACGCCATTTCATCAAACATTTTTACTGGATGACGGGACGGATAAAGTGTTTTTCGGTGGTGATGTATTGCCTGAGCCGGAAGAGTTGCTGAGAAAGTTCATTGCTAAATATGACTTTGACGGCAGAAAAGCAATGGAACTCAGGGAAGTTTTCGGTGAAAAAGCTGCGGCAGAAAACTGGAATTGCTTATTTTATCATGGCAAGTCCAGGGCTACAGGTTTTGTAACTTTAACAGATGGGCAGTTTAGGATTCACTAGACTGCTGTTCTACTATTTTAAATAACTCTGACAGGCGTTCAATGGAAAGCGGTTTAGAGATAAACCCTTTCACGGTCTGATAGGTTTTTGCCTTTTCTATATCATTCTCATATACGGAAGAGGAGAGCATATACATGTCTATTTTCTTGTCGATATTTAGCTGTCCGTAGGCATCCAGGAATTCCCATCCATTGAGGACAGGCATATTGATGTCGATCAGGATGAGCTGAGGTAGGCTTTCCTGCAAAGAGAGCGTCATGGTGATATAATCAACCGCCATTTGTCCGTTTGTTTTGGCCACCATTTCTACATTGTACCCCGTTTTTTCTACTATTTTTTTTATAATGAAGATATTAATGTCATCATCATCAATAACAAGTAGCTTAATTTTTGAGGTCATCATAAATTTCAAAGGGTAACTGTGAAAATTGTTGTGTAATATATAAAGTTATGAAATATGTAGCTATGGTAGAAGCCGTATCCGTTAAGTTACAAAAAAAAGGCCACTATACGATAATGGCCTTTTTTTTTATGAAATAAAACGAATTATTTTTTTGCTACCAGTTTAACAGAAAGCTCAAACTCATCATTGATCATCTTGTTTCCGATTTCAGGGAAAATAGATTTTGACTTAAAGTTGATGTCATACTTAGTTCTGTCGACGATAACCTTGTCGGCAGTAGCACTTACTGAACCGTCTGCATTCCATGCTAAAGTAGCTGGGAAACTGATAGGTTTTGTAATGCCTTTGATCGTCAAGTCGCCTGTTACAGTTACTGTTGGGCCATTTCCAGATACACTCTTAATTGCAAAAGTAGAAGTTGGAAATTTTTCGGTACCAAAGAAATCTTCTGATTTCAGGTGTTTTTCAAGGTTGGCACTATTGTCAGCATCTTTAAGGCTGTTCATGTCCATCACAAAATTACCACCAGCTAATTTCTTTCCATTGAAAGATAAAGCGCCGGATTGTAAATTAATGGTGCCATTATGACTGCCAGTAAATTTTTTACCTATCCAGGTGATGGTAGATTTGGAAGCGTCCACTTTATAGGTGTCTGCTTTAAAAACCGGTGCAATAAATGCAGATGTGGTCATCACTACTAAAAGTAGTGCTAATGAGGTTAATTTTAGTTTCATATCCTTGTTTAATGATTTAGTTATCGGTCGGTTAAGACCTTTTAATACATCTAAGACGTAAATGTATTAAAAGGTTTAACCATCCGGTAAATTTTTAAACAGTTTCTTCTTCCATGTAGCTTTCAATTGGAGGGCAAGCACATACCAATGATCTATCGCCAAAGGAATCGTTCACTCTACCTACTGAAGGCCAGAATTTGAAAGCAGCAACATAAGGAAGAGGGAAAGCAGCAGTTTGTCTGCTGTAACCATGGTTCCATTCGTCAGCAGTTACAATGGTAGCTGTGTGTGGTGCATTTTTCAATGGGTTGTCAGTTTTATCTGATTCACCATTTTCTACTGCAGTTACTTCTTTTCTGATGGCAATTAAAGCATCACAGAATCTGTCTAACTCATGTTTCGGCTCACTTTCAGTAGGCTCAACCATTAGCGTTCCGGCTACCGGGAAAGATACTGTTGGAGCGTGGAAACCATAGTCCATTAAACGTTTTGCGATGTCAACCACCTCAATGCCGAAGTTTTTGAAACCTCTGCAATCCAGGATCATTTCATGTGCACAACGACCGTTTGCACCAGAGTACAATACCGGGTAATGTTTTTCTAAGCGCGCTTTCATATAGTTGGCGTTAAGAATTGCATTTTTCGTTGCATTCATTAATCCGTCGCCACCCATCATTGCGATATACGCATGAGAGATTATTAAGATTGAAGCAGAACCCCATGGTGCTGAAGATACAGCAGGGATAGATTTTTCTTTGTTGATATCTACTACAGCGTGAGCAGGAAGGTAAGGAACAAGGTGTTTAGCAACACCGATCGGACCCATACCAGGACCACCACCACCGTGAGGGATACAGAAAGTTTTATGTAAGTTAAGGTGACAAACGTCAGCACCGATATTACCCGGGCTGGTTAATCCTACCTGAGCATTCATGTTTGCGCCATCCATGTAAACTTGTCCGCCATTTTCATGGATGATGTTACAGATGTCGATGATACTTTCCTCAAATACACCATGTGTAGATGGGTAAGTTACCATTAAGCAAGAAAGGTTTTCTTTGTTCTCTTCTGCTTTTGCTTTTAAGTCGGCAACGTCAATATTTCCGTTTTCCAGAGATTTAACGATGATGATTTTCATGCCGGCCATTGCTGCAGATGCAGGGTTGGTTCCATGCGCCGAAGAAGGAATTAAAGCAACGTTACGGTGATGATCACCACGATCCTGATGGTAAGCTCTGATCACCATTAGACCTGCATATTCACCCTGAGCGCCAGAGTTTGGCTGTAAGCTCATTGCTGCAAATCCAGTGATTTCACTTAACCATCTATCAAGCTCATTGAATACAGTATAGTAACCCGCTACCTGATCTGCCGGAGCAAAAGGGTGGATTCTACCGAATTCTGGCCAGGTAACCGGAATCATTTCAGTAGTTGCATTCAGTTTCATTGTACATGAACCTAAAGCAATCATAGAGTGACAAAGAGAAAGATCTTTTGCTTCCAGAGATTTGATGTAACGTAACATCTCATGCTCTGAGTGGTGTGAATTAAATAGCGGGTGCGCTAAATAAGCCGAAGTACGTTGTAATGCTGCTGGAATAACCGTTGCTGGATTTTCATCAGACATTTCAACGCTATCAGCAGCGATACCTTTTACTTTAGCGAAGATCTTAACCAATAATTTCACATCCTCAAGGTCTGTAGTCTCATCTAAAGCGATAGTCACTACGCTACCGTTGTAGTTTAAGTTGATCTCATTGTCGATACATTCTCTGTGGATAGAATCAACAAGGTTACCAAGGTCTAACTGGATGGTATCAAAGTAAGATTTATTCAATTGCGTATAACCAGCTTTTTCTAATGATTCAGCTAAAGTTACCGTCAATCCATGCGTCCGTTCTGCGATCAGTTTCAATCCTTTTGGACCGTGATAAACTGCGTAGAAACTAGCCATGATTGCTAATAATGCCTGTGCAGTACAGATGTTAGAAGTCGCTTTATCTCTACGGATATGTTGTTCCCTGGTCTGCAAAGCCATACGTAAAGCATAGTTATTGTTGCTGTCGATCGTTACCCCGATGATACGTCCCGGAATAGAGCGTTTGTACTCATCTTTAGTTGCGAAATAAGCAGCGTGTGGACCACCAAAGCCCATTGGTACACCGAAACGTTGGGTAGTACCTACTACAACATCAGCACCCCATTCGCCCGGAGGCGTTAATAGTGTTAAGCTTAAAAGATCTGCAATAACAGTAACTTTTACATTTACACCATGTGCAGTTTTAGCGAAACCAGTATAATCGAAAACCTCACCATTACCAGCTGGATATTGAATGATTGCACCGAAGAATTCTTCGTTAAGCGCAACAGTCTGGTGATCACCGATCACTAACTCAATTCCAAAAGGATTGGCACGGGTTTTTAAAATGTCAATAGTTTGTGGGAAGATCAACTCCGAAACGAAAAATTTCGTTGCTTTTGAGTTTTTACGCAAGCTGAATTGCATGAACATCGCTTCAGCAGCAGCAGTACCTTCATCCAATAGAGAAGCATTTGCGATTTCCATTCCAGTAAGGTCAATTACTAAAGTCTGGAAATTTAACAAGGCTTGTAAACGACCTTGTGCAATCTCTGCCTGGTAAGGTGTATATTGCGTATACCATCCTGGATTTTCCATCACGTTACGCAAGATCACTCCTGGCGTAGTCGTGTCATAGTATCCCTGACCGATATAAGACTTAAATACTTTGTTTAAGGAAGCAGTTTTCTTTAAGCTGCTTAGGTAATCCTTTTCAGATTTCGCCTTTGGCAGGTTTAATGGCTGTTTTAACCGGATCGATTGTGGAACCGTTTGTTCTATTAATTCGTCAACAGAACCCAAACCAAGGGTATCTAACATGGCATTGGTATCCTCTGTGTTAGGAGCAATGTGACGATCTTTAAAGTCTTCTTTGTAATGAATATCTAAGCTCATGAAATCTATATATAAAAAGTTCCGCAAAGATAATAAAAAATACACTTAGCTCTAAGTGATAAAAATCATATATTGCTACTCTCCAACTAGTATCCAGCCGCTATCTTTTTTGTACTTTAATTTATAAGATTTAGTAATATAATTACTGGCTGTTCCTTTGTCTCTCAGTAAGATAGCGAAATCATTGGCTTCCTTTTTTAAGGACACAGTGACACGGGCAACTCTTGAATCTCCTTTGATCATGGTGATCGGTTTTTCGGAATCCATCACATAGTCCAGGGCACGTAGCGTAGCCTGGGATACATTCTGTTTTAAAATGTAAGGCTTACTCTTGTCAGTTAAGATAATTTTATAGGTATAAACGCTGTCTTTCGACAGGAATTTCTTTTTCTGACCCTGGAGGTCGAGTGTTACCCAACCCTTTTCCTCCAGGCTCTTGTATTTTGCCAATTCTAACTTGTCATTCTTACTCTTAAACCTGATTTCTCCAACTTCCATTTTTGCCGTTTCATAAACCGGATTGGTTTTAAGGTAAGCAGCAATCACATCTGTTGCCGTGCTTTCGTCTAAATTTTCTGCGGCGCCTTTACAGCCGGTGATCAACAAAAGAAACAATGCGGAAATGCTGAAGAGGTTAAGGTGTTTCATAAGCGGTTTAAGTTAATTTTGTAATTGACGAAGGTACATTTGAATGGTATTTTCTAATCCAAGGTAAAGGGCATCGCTGATTAAGGCATGGCCGATACTTACTTCGAGTAATCCCGGGATATTTGCCGCGAAATATTTCAGGTTTTGTAAGTCCAGATCATGACCGGCATTGATGCCTAAGCCCAGTGTATTTGCGATTTTCGCAGCGGCGATATAAGGTTTGATGGCCTGCTCAGGGTCCTGATGAAAATGACGGGCATAGTATTCCGTGTACAATTCAATACGGTCTGTACCACTTTCTGCGGCAGCTTTCACCATTTCTTCTACCGGATCTACGAAGATAGAAACGCGGATTCCCTGCGCTTGAAACAGCTGCACCATTTCTTTCAGGTAGTCCTTATGTTTGATGGTATCCCATCCATGATTTGAGGTAATTTGTCCTTCTGTATCAGGTACCAGTGTAACTTGTGCCGGTTTATTGGCCAATACCAGGTCTACAAATTTCTGCTCTTTACAGTTGCCTTCAATGTTGAATTCTGTAGCAATCACTGCTTTTAAGTCGAACACGTCCTGGTAACGGATATGTCGTTCGTCCGGACGCGGGTGTACCGTGATGCCCTCTGCTCCAAAGCGTTCACAATCTAACGCTACCTTTACTAAATCCGGATTATTTCCCCCGCGACTGTTTCTTAAAGTCGCAATTTTATTGATGTTTACAGATAAATTTGCCATGAGGTAAAAATAGCAGATTATTTCCTTATTTTGCTCTAAGCAATGCCCCAAATTTCTTAAGCTATTTTCCATGAAGTTTCTTTTTACATTTCTATGCCTGTTGAGTTTACAAAGTCTGGTGCAAGCACAGGAAGCAAAGGTGGAGCCGAAAGGTTACCCTGTTGTGGCACACATGGACACCTTATTTTTTATTCAGAATAGGTTAGGGTCATTGTCGGCAAAGGAGCGTGCAGAAAGAACTTCTGAAAAAGTGAGCAAGCTGGCAGAGGATCTGTTGTTTGTAGCTGATTCCGTAAAGGTGGTGAAGGATTCGCTGGTGATGGATATTGACTATAAAGGCGATATTCTGATGAGCTTGTCCAGCCTGGATGCTGATTCTGTGAATATGGATAAAGCAGTGCTGGCGAAAACCTATCAACAGATCATTGTAGATAATGTATTACAGTATAAAAAGGAAACCAATGTGATGGAGCTGTTGAAGCGTGCCGGACTAGGGATCCTGATTTTATCCGTGCTTGGTGCCTGTCTTTTTTACCTGAACAAGTTTTTCAACCGCTTTCGTGGCTGGATCAGCAAAAGACTTCATCAGAAACTGAGTAAGCTGAGAATCAAAGATTATGAGCTGATCAACCGGAAAAACGAACTTGTACTCATCAATAAGGCACTACATCTCGTGAAATTTGTGCTGATGTTCCTGCTGGTTTACCTGACCCTGCCATTGGTGTTCCGCCTTTTTCCATGGACAAAACCATTGGGGGATCATTTGATGAATTTTGTGCTCAATCCACTCAAAAACATCTTTTCTTCACTGATCAATTTCATTCCTAACCTGATTACGATCCTGGTGATATTCTTCGTTTTTCATTATGTGAAAAAGGTGATCAAGTTTTTAGCAGGGGAGATTGAATCGGAGAAACTGAAGATTAACGGTTTTTATCCGGACTGGGCAAAACCTACCTATAATATCATTAAGCTGGTTTTAAACGCATTTATGCTGGTGGTGATCTGGCCTTTTATTCCAGGGTCGAACTCTGAGATTTTCAAAGGAGTGTCGGTGTTTTTAGGTTTGCTGATTTCCTTTGGTTCTTCCTCAGCGATCAGCAATGGGGTAGCAGGTATGGTGATTACCTATATGCGGCCTTTCAAGGTTGGAGATGTGGTGAAAATCGGGGATATTACCGGTGCGGTATTGGAGAAATCTTTGTTGGTGACGCGGTTAAAGACGATTAAAAATGAAATCATTACGATTCCAAACAGCGCGATTCTAAACGGGAATACGGTGAATTATACGAGCTTATGTGTAGCGGATGGATTGATTATCCATACCACGCTTACTTTGGGCTATGATATTCCCTGGACTAAAATCCATGAATTGCTGATCAATGCGGCATTGGCAACGGAAGGGGTGATCAAAGAGAAACAACCTTTTGTATTGCAAACCAGTCTGGACGACTGGTATGTTTCCTATCAGCTCAATGCCTATGTGTCGAGACCAGATATAATGGCTGTGATTTATTCGGAACTGCATAAAAACATCCACATGGCTTTTGACGAGGCAGGAGTGGAGATCATGTCGCCGCATTACCAGGCCATAAGAGATGGGAATGCGAGTACTTTACAGCAAAAAGGGGATCAGGCGGTTTAACAGAGTTTTGTTCTGTTCCGGTTGCCTGCGATTCCGGAGCGCCTGTTTCATAATAAAAGGGATGTTGTTTTGAACAACATCCCTTTTATATTTTCAGGATTCAGCAGATTTCCATCCGCTAAATACCCGATTTACTTAGTATCTGTAAGCCTCAGGTTTGAATGGACCTTCTACAGGAACACCAATATAATCTGCCTGGTGCTGATCTAACACGTCTAATTCTACACCGATTTTAGCTAAGTGTAAACGTGCTACTTTCTCATCAAGATATTTAGGAAGCACATAAACTTTGTTCTCATAATTAGCTGTGTTAGTCCACAATTCTAATTGCGCTAAAGTTTGGTTAGTGAAAGAGTTAGACATTACAAAACTTGGGTGGCCGGTAGCACAACCTAAGTTTACCAAACGTCCTTCAGCCAATAAGATGATATCTTTACCGTCAATGGTATATTTATCAACCTGTGGTTTGATCTCAATTTTAGTGTCGCCATAGTTAGTATTTAACCATGCTACGTCGATTTCATTGTCAAAGTGACCAATGTTACAAACGATTGCTTTATCTTTCATTGATCTGAAATGTTCTGCACGAACGATATCACAGTTACCAGTAGTGGTAACGATAATGTCAGCTTCTTTAACAGCAGTAGCGAATTTCTTCACTTCGTAACCTTCCATTGCAGCTTGTAGTGCACAGATTGGATCAATTTCAGAAACAATCACACGTACACCTTGTGAGCTTAATGATTCCGCAGAACCTTTACCCACATCACCGTAACCTGCAACAACAGCAACTTTACCAGCCATCATTACATCAGTTGCACGACGGATCGCATCAACTAATGACTCACGGCAACCGTATTTATTGTCAAATTTAGATTTAGTTACTGAATCGTTAACATTGATCGCAGGTAAATGTAAAGTACCATTTTTCATGCGCTCATATAAACGGTGAACACCAGTAGTCGTTTCTTCAGAAAGACCTTTGATATCCGCAATCAGCTCAGGGAACCTATCGAAAACCATGTTGGTTAAATCACCACCATCGTCTAAGATCATGTTTAATGGCTGACGTTCCGGACCGAAGTGTAAAGTTTGCTCAATACACCAATCGAAATCTGGTTCGTTAAGACCTTTCCAGGCATAAACCTGAATGCCGGCAGCAGCAATTGCAGCAGCAGCGTGATCTTGTGTTGAGAAGATGTTACATGATGACCAGGTCACTTCTGCACCAAGTTCTACCAATGTTTCGATCAAAACGGCAGTTTGGATCGTCATGTGTAAACATCCTGCGATGCGTGCACCTTTTAATGGTTTCGAAGGACCGAATTCTTCGCGTAATGACATTAGACCAGGCATTTCTGCTTCTGCTAATCCAATTTCTTTACGACCCCATTCCGCCAGTGAAATGTCCTTAACTTTATACGGGACATAAGTTGTCTCTACTGATGACATAAATTTATTTTTTAATTAGTTGATTATCAATTGTTTATCTGATTTTTGAATTTATCTGCGCAAACAATTTGCAAACATTTTCCAATTATCAGAACACAAAAGTAAGCAATTTTGATGTGAATAATAAGTACTTACCAGTTTACAATTTTTAGGTATTTAAATTATACATTAGGATTACTTTATAACCTAATGTCTACAAATACCTTCAAAAGTTTACAGATGAAATTAACTAAAATAAGCCCAAAAATATTTGCTTTTGCCTTATTTGGGCTGTCTTTGGCAATTACAGTATCATTAGTTTATACATTAGATAAGACCTCAATTAATAAGTACTTTTATTATTTACTTATTTCCTCAGTCCTATTGATTGGAATAAATTTGCTGGTTGCATTTATAAGAGTTGGCGATTTAAATATTCCAATACAAATAAAGATGAAATACTTCTTGGGTGTGCATTACAACTTACCAAGAGATAAATATAAAGAGGTGGTAGCCTCTTTAATAAATGATTACGGCAAACATCCAGATGAAAAAGACTCCATTAGATCGTTTTTGTTCTATTCAACGATTTATTTTTACGCGGTAATTTTGTGTTGCTTTTTATCAATCGGATTTACTGTTTTCCTATTTGCCTACCATCTCCCTCTCTTAGCTGGCTGGCTGTTGCCACTAGTATTTGTTGTTATAGTGATTTTCTTATATGGAGGGTATGTGATGTACAGTAGTACTTTTTCTTCGAGTGTATTCTCAAATATTCGGTTTACCTATAAGAATATAAGGAATTCCAATATACCTTTAGAACCCATCCCAGTTACAGAAAGTATTTTAGAGCCCAAACAAAACTTGATCACTCAACAGGAATTTTCAGATTATTCTTCGTTGTTCTCTAACGAGTATATGCCATACATATCGCTTATAGATAAAATGCTGGTTGACCTTAATTATGCAAATAACATAGAATGGTATGGGTCAAAATACTTAGCAAGGATTTTTTACGACACGATGGTTAATTTTGGCATCATGAAAAAAACTACTGCTGAAAATGCTGCAAGATGTTTTTCAACAAGATTTAATGGGGTACTCCATGGTACATTTAAAGGCAAGGAAGAGAATGTTATAGAGACGGAGAAAATAAAGAGTGAAATTGTGCACGTACTTAGACCTTTTCCCGATTTACCATTATTTAAAAATATCGAATTTCAAAAAAACACGAAATAGAGAATGTTTGGGTGTTTTAGTATAAACCTATTTCCCCTATTATTCCTATTAATAGGGGGAATAGGGCAATAAAATCACACTAAAGCTAACATTTGTGCCATAACAAAATATGGCGCAAAATGGAAAACATCATTGTAACAAGCGAGCCTCAACTTAAACAATTAATAGTTGAAGCATTAATTACCGTTCTAGGGGATACTACAGCATCAAATGGTTCACCCAAAACAAAATACCTGTCTACAGATGAAGCTGCACTTATCATTAAGAAAACTGCTGGTGCATTAAGGCAAATTGTACATAAAAGAGAAATCCCGTCAATTAAGCGTGGCAATTCTCTCCTGTTTCTAGAAAGCGATCTAATAATTTGGTTAGAAAAAGGCAGAAGAACAATTTCAAGGGAAGATCCCGCAAAATATCTCAAATAATTTATTGGAAATAAAAAAGCGAAAACACGCTCATGTTTTCGCTTTAAGAATTGTGCGGAATGGTTTTTCCTTTCAACAGGTCAAATATACCATTTCGTGATTGATTATCAATTGATTGATTAGAAAATGGCTAAAAAACCAAATTATGAATTAGGCGATTCAGAGAACAGCAGCAGCACTATTAAAATGATTAAATTTTTATTCTCAAAATATGATTTTATCAACAACACCATTCTTAATGAAGTGATGATAAGCTTAAAAGATGAACGGAGTTTTAATGCTGTAAACCCTAACACCTTATATATTGAGGTTAGGCAAGCTGGTTTTAGAACCACCGTTGGGGAAATAAATACTTTCCTCAGTTCTGATTACATTATCAAAGTAAATCCATTTGAAGAGTATTTTTCAAAGATTGAACAATTGTGGAGTGGGTTAAACGAAGATTACATCCAGAAATTCGCTCAATATATTGAGGTTGAAAACCAAGAAAGATTTTTCGTCCAATTTAAAAAGTGGTTGGTTCGGTGTGTTGCCTGTGCATTGAATGAAGATTACTTTAATAAGCAAGCTCTGATATTCGTGCATGAAGAACAAAATAGTGGGAAGACCACTCTTACACGCTTCCTAATTCCTAGTGATCTGTATAATTATCAGGCTGAGAACATCTCGGTTGATAAGGATAGTTTAATTTCACTTTGCCAAAATTTTGTGATCATTCAGGATGAGCTATCAACTCTGTCAAAAACTGAGATTAATGCACAAAAAACTTTAATGAGCAAGTCATATATTAAAGTTCGACACCCATACGATCGAAAGCCAAAAATGGAGCCGCGAAGGGCATCTATCATTGGCTCAACAAACAAAGCGGAATTTCTTACTGATGAAACAGGCAGTGTAAGGTGGTTATGCTTTACTGTTCGAAAAATTAACTGGGCTTACAAAACCGATATAGATATCAATATGGTTTGGGCTCAGGCTTATCATCTCCACCAAAATGGTTTTAAGTACGAAATGACACCAACAGAAATAAAGGAAAATGAGATTTCAAATAATCAACACACCACATTTACAGTAGAGATGGAACTCATTCAAAAATATTATTCCCCAGGAACGAATCATGACTACGAACAGTTTTACACCGCAACTGATCTGGCAGAACACTTAACAACAACCATTGAGGGGAGGCTGAAAATCAATCCAGTTGAGATTGGTAAGGCTTTAAAGATTCTCGGTTTTGAACAGGTACAAAGAAGAGGGCACGAAAATCAAAAGTTCGCAGTAAAAGGTTACCTGATTAAATATAATTCTCTTACTACTTACTACAAATGATGACAATAAGCAGTGAATCAATTGATTCCCCAGAAGTAAGATGAATAATTAAACTTACTGCTACTTACTCCATGATTGATAGTAAGAAGTAAGTGTAGTAGGTGGTTTTTTAACTATCGTAGGAATTTATTATTGATGAAATACAGGTTTATAAACGGAATGAATTATTGGCGAATACCTGCTTGGAAAATCGCTAGGATTAAGTCGTTTGCACGAAGCAAGCCATGTTTTGGTAAGACCAAAACGCTTGCCTCGCTAAGACTCAGATTGTTCAACTCACTATGTTCATAAAATTATGGCTAGACCGCAAAAAGAAAAAAAGGAAAAAAGAACAGTGAAATTTACATTCAGGATGAATGAAAAGGAAGTTCAGGAACTGGCAAATCTCTGTGCCTATTCCAGCCTTTCTGGGGCTGAGGTGTTACGTGAAATCGTTTTTAAAGACAGGTTGCTACTACCTAAAATTCCAGCACTGGATTTGCAAACTTATGGAGAGTTAAAAAGAATAGGCAATAATATCAATCAGATTGCAAAGCACCTAAACTCTGGCACCTCAACTCAGGTAGACGTTAGAATCATCTATGAATTGTCCTCAAGACTGGATATTATCATTAAAGCCATTTTAAAATGATAGCAAAACAGACAATAGGAAAATCGTTTGGTGGTGCATTAAACTATAATCTTAAAAAGCTTTACAGCAAAGACCATGAAAATAGAGCCGAGCTTTTGGCAACCAATTTTTTAAGTCTAGATCAGACCGAAATAAAAAAGGAGTTGGCGATTATGAAAGCTCTGAATCCAAACTTAAAACGAAATACTTACCATACCAGCTTAAATTTTTCAATTGATGAAAAAATATCAAATGAAAAAATGGAGGCCATTGCAAAGGAATACATGGAGAAGATGGGTTTCGATAACAATCTCTATTTTATTTTTAGGCATAACGATGCCGAACATCCGCATTGTCATGTACTTACCCTTAGAAATCGGTTTGATGGAATTGTCGTTTCCGATAGTAATAATTATATGCGAAGTGAGGCGATTGTCAGGGAGCTGGAAGAGAAATATAATTTGGTAAAAGTAATAAGTAGCAAGGAATCATTGACTAAGGCGCCTGATAAGGATGAACTAGAAATGATAAGCCGTACGGGTAAAGTCTCTGATAAAATGCTGATGCAAGAAAAAATAGCTGATGCATTTGCTGATAGTAAAAACATAAACCAATTCATTAACAGATTAGAACAATCAGGAATTAGTCCATTATTCAACCAAGCAAAAACAGGAAGGGTATCTGGTATCACCTACATCATGCCAAATTTTAAGGCAAGAGGTCAGGCTTTGGGTAGCCGGTTTAAATGGGGAAACGTTATAAAAGAAATAAATTATGAGCAAATTACAGACAGCAAGGAGATTAGCCAAGCAAACAGTAGAACAAGAGAAAAGTACAACATCGGAATCGGAGGAGAAAATTCCAACAATGAAAGAGATTTATCAACTGATAGAACTATTTCTAAACCGGATAAAAGCTATAGAGACCGACCAGTACAGGTTGATGGTATTTATAAAGGAGAATTTACAGAAGAAGAGCGAGAAAGAAACGAGCAATCAAATAATAACGCTAGCCCTGGAGAAACTACAAAAGGCGCAGAATCGAATGGAGGTAATAATGAAAATAATCTTCTTCACGATTCTAATTCCCTTGATGGTATTAACAACAGTAGGCTTTATAGTTTTGATTTGTCAATAGCCAACGATGAGGACGACAGCTTAAAACGGAAAAAAAGGAAGAGGTAAGATTTGTATGCATATATACGAATATTCATATATCTGTATAGTCGTATATATGTACGAGAATTTACAATGTTGGTATGGGTGATTTTTGTAAAATCAGTTTCAGCAAGCTCAAATAAGCACAGAATAAACAAAAGAGCTTTTTATAAATTTATGAAATTCAAGAATAGAGGATATTAGATTTGTTTTTTCTTTTTGCTGTAATTGGGCAATCATATCCGAATAATGCAAAATCTTATCAAAAGATAATAGAATTAAGTTATGCAAGAAATGCCTACTTCAAAAACTGCCCCTGCAATACCATTAATCTTTCTTTTCAGCAAACCACTAATATGAGAGCGTATCTTTTTTGCTCAACATCTTTGGTAGCAGACCAAGGCAACATTTCAGAACATTTTGGTCGATAAATAAAGCGCCGTTTTGTCGGTCAAACCCCTTTAAGGTGCAAATCTTTATATAATGTTTTAAATAACTCCACAATATCGGCATCAATCGCTAATGCGATTAGGTACAATTCAAATCCCATAGGCCTTGCATTAGTTTTAAGGCATAAATCGTTCAATCGTTGCACTGTTAGACCTGTCTTTCTTGCTATTGCTGCTTTAGTAACAGATTTTCGGTTCAGATATTCTCCTAATGGTGTCATTGATAATCGATTTTTTAAATGATAAATATAAGTTGTTATCAATAAGATATTTTAACTATTGCAAAAACGAATGTTTAACATTACATTTATAATGTTAAACATTCTATTAAAGTTGTAATTGTTGTTTCATTCACACCTTCTTAAACAAGATTTTTATGATTATTGAAAACAAAATGCCTGTAGCCGTTCATTTTAGGTATCTAAAGGAAGACGAAATGAAGAATCCCCTTTGCTGTATTAGTAAATTTTGCACCCTTGATATTTACATTGAAGATTTAAGACGCGGGGTTATTAATTTAATTAAATCAGCGTACACTAATTATGAGAATAAAACCTCAAGGGATATTCAGAATTATATGATGAGCCAACGCCAGATTATTAAGTTGATGGAAGTTGTACATACTTTGAAATGCAATGGTGAAGATTTGAAAGTTTCTAAAGATAATCCTCTTTATAGAAATGGAAGTTATTGGTTTGGATACCACCTTGATAATAGGGAGTTAATTAGTTATCCTGCTATTTACTTTCGCCAATTGACCGATAATGAAGTAAATAATATAACCTTGTTTTTTGAGGATTTGTTTTCATTTATGTCCCTTCCTAGTTGGCACGATACAATGGATAATTTAATCTTTTGCGCCTGTAGTGGTGAAAATTATGATGACACCTATGGGGATAATGGCTGTCCTATGATATTTATAATGGAATACTTAGAAAAATTAGTTGAATCAATCTATTTGATTAACTACCTAAGACCTTATCCTTTTTAATGGGTGGGTTAAGTCAGTTATTGGCCCGTCATACGGCTAAAAAACCTCTTATTGTTCAACAATGTAAATTAACATAACTTTAGAAATATGTCTATATACAAATACAAAATCAAACACTTTCTTCAAAATTTAACGCATGAAGAATACCGAATTATGTGGGTAGTTCTTCCGGAGATCTTGGATGTTTCTCGTAATACACTGGTGAATTATCAAAATATTAAGCAAGAGGATCATAAGGATATTCCATACCAGATTGTTCGCAAATTGGAACACATTTTTGGTTGTGCCCAGGGCGAATTGTTGAATATAGATGTGTTTGCTGATCACTATACAAATTTGGTCGCACAAGCAAAGGTCAATAACCCTCTCCAGTTCGATTCTTTTTAATGCGGATTAAGCATCCTAGATTCTCAATTAGGTAAACTTCGCAGAGAATAAAAATAATTTGAGGCACAGCGTAATGTAGAAAACCCAAAACATATTGCTAAATTTAACTTAAATCATCTTAATCGGATTTCTAAGGAACTTAGTGTTCCTTTTCGAGATATCTTTCTGGAATATTCGCTGTAAAAACAGAATGAATATGATTTTATACTCAGACTAATTTGCTACAATTATTAGGTTAACTTAAGTACGTTACGGTATGGTGAGGTTAAAGTTGATATACAACCACTTATAGCGTGCCGACCATTATTGCTAATTTAAATCATATTAAACAATTATCTTTGAAGCATGACCTCTAAAGAAATTGAAGCTAACCTTGAAAAACTGATAGCAAATCTTAATAATGAAGAATTTATTTATGATTTACTTTTGGCTTATGGAATTTCGAAAACATCGGTCAATAGATTAAAGAAAGGAGATTTCAATTTTTCTAAAATTGCAGGGGAAGTTTTATATAAAAACAAATTGTTTTTTGCCTATGCTGAAAGTGATTTACATTTAAAAGTTGATGAGTTTGCTACTGACGAACGATTACTTAAACAAAATCCAAGATTTGTTATTGTAACGGATTACAACACTTTAGTAGCAAAAGATTTAAAAACAAAGTTAAATAGAGATTTTCTACTCAAGGATTTACCAAAATATTTCGATTTTTTTCTGCCGTTAACCGGTGCGGAGGTTTATAAATCTTCGAATGACAACAAAGCTGATAGGGACGCCGCTTACAAGATGGCACAACTTTATGATATTTTAGTTCAAGATAATCCTGACTTCAAAGATGATAGTCATAAACTAAATATTTTTCTTTCAAGACTACTATTCTGCTTTTTTGCAGAGGACACAGGTATATTTGAGAAATCAAGCATTTTTACGGAGACTTTATCACAACATACAAATTCTGATGGTAAAGATGTTGATGAGTTTTTGAATTCTTTTTTTCAACGTCTAAATACTGAAAATGGTTCTTTTCCAGATTACTTGCAAACTCAGTTTCCTTATGTAAATGGAGGGTTATTTAGTGATGATATAATATCGCCTAAATTTTCTTCAAAATCTAGAGCTTTGCTTTTAAGTTGTGGAGATTTAGATTGGAGCGAAATTAATCCTGATATTTTTGGTTCAATGATACAGGCTGTAGCAGACCCCGAAGAGCGTAGCGATTTAGGGATGCACTACACATCTGTACCAAATATTAGGAAATTAATTGATCCCCTTTTCTTAGACCCTCTAAAGGACGAATTCGAAAAAAATAGTGATAATGCAAAGGCTTTAGATAAATTATTAGTAAGATTATCAAAAATCAAATTCTTTGACCCAGCATGTGGAAGCGGCAACTTTCTAATTATAACATATAAAGAAATACGACTTTTAGAAATAGAGATAATTAAGCAAATAATTTCTTTAACCAATCAATCAACTTCTATATCTGATGGAAGTCAATCTAAAATTCATTTTACTGCTAGCGGTCATCAAGTGGTAATACCTGCAAAGCAAGCCAAAATTAATTTTAATGGTTCACAGACTAAGATATGGTTCACTGAAATTTCTCTCTCTCAGTTTTACGGTATAGAGATAAAAGATTTTGCACATGAAATGGCGATACTTTCTCTTTGGTTGGCTGAACATCAAATGAATAGAGTATTTGATGAGCGTTTAGAGGGATATGGACAAAGTAAACCAATACTGCCACTTAAACAAGCTGGGAATATCACATGCGGAAATGCGACTAGAGTAGATTGGAAAATAGTTTGCCCTATTAAAAAAGATGACGAGGTATACATTTTGGGTAATCCACCATACTATGGCGCTCGGAAACAAAATGAGGAACAAAAAGGAGATATCGCATTTACTTTAAATTCCATAAAAGGAGCAAATAATCTAGATTATATTGCGATTTGGTTTTTTAAGGCAAAAAAATATATTGAAAATTTGAATGCCAAGTTTGCTTTTGTAACTACAAATTCAATTTGCCAAGGCGAGCAGGTTTCTAATTTATGGCCAACATTGTTAAAGGATAATATCGAGTTAGAGTTCGCATATCATTCATTCAAATGGACAAATAATGCTATTGGAAACGCAGGAGTTACGGTTATTATAATTGGGGCAAGGAATTTAAGCACTCAATCCAAATTTCTTTATACTGATAATATAAAAAGAGAAGTGAAAAACATAAATGCATATCTTATAGATGCACCTTATATTTATGTATTGCCAAGGACAAAACCCTTGAGTAAATTTCCAGAGATGAATTTTGGAAGTATGGCGAATGACGGTGGCAATCTGTTTTTGGATCCAGTGGAGAAAAATGAGTTTATATCTTCTAATAAAGAGGCAAGGAAGTATATTAAGAAATTGGTAGGCTCACTTGAATTTATTCGAGACGTTGAGAAATTCTGTTTATGGATTAGTGATGACGAACTCGAAGAGGCAAGTAAAATTATCCAAATCAAAAATAGAATTGATTTGACAAGAAAGTCACGTATTGAAAGTAAAAGACCAACGACGCAAACCTTGGCCAATACTCCTCATAAATTTGCAGAAATTCGGTTTAAAAATTCAGATGCTATTTTTATGCCTAGTGTTTCCTCAGAGAAAAGAGAATATATTCCTGTTGGTTTTATGAACAGTGATAGTGTTATTGTCGCCCCAAACTTTGCTATTTACGATGCTCAACCATGGCTCTTTGGCATTATTCACTCTAAAATGCACATGGTATGGGTAAGTGCCGTTGGGGGGAAGCTAAAAACAGATTATAGATATTCTGCTAAACTAATTTATAATACATTTCCTTTTCCGGAAACCAGTTTAAAGCAGAAAGAGAATATTAACCAATACGTTTATGACGTTCTTGATGAAAGAGCAAAATACTCTGAAAAAACAATAGCTTGGATGTATAACCCCGGCACTATGCCAAAAGGACTAAATATAGCTCATAAGGCGTTAGATGAGGCAATTGAAAGAATTTATCGTTTAGCACCATTCTCAACTGATGCTGAACGACTAACGCATTTGTTCAAGGTTTATGAGGAAATGGCAAAAAAAGATACATTATTTGCAAAAGTAAAGGCTACTAAAAAAACTAAAATCAAGTGAGCGAACAGAAATTAGAACAAACAGCATATTCTAAACCAATTAACTTGGTGCAGGTTAATTATGCCCAAACTGGTCAAAGCAAGCAAATAAATAGTTTAGGCATGCGAGAAATGCAAGCTAAAGCTTTTGAGGCTAGAACTGCCAAATATCTTTTATTAAAAGCACCCCCTGCGTCAGGTAAATCTAGAGCCTTGATGTTTCTTGCGTTAGATAAATTGAAAAATCAAGGCATAAGAAAAGTTGTTGTCGCTGTGCCAGAACGTTCAATAGGCAGCTCATTTAGCCCTACTCAATTAACAAAATTTGGTTTTTTTGCGGATTGGGAACTAAATCCAAAATACAATCTATGTACAGTTGGTAATGATGGTAGTAAAGTAAAAGCATTTTTGTCTTTTCTAGAAAGTGATGAAAAGATACTGATCTGCACACATGCAACACTTCGTTTCGCTTTTGAAGGAATGACAGATACATCTTTAAATGACTGTCTTTTAGCAATAGATGAATTCCACCACGTTTCTACAGATGGTCAAAACCGTTTAGGAGATGTGCTACGCAAGGTAATGACAAAATCTACCGCCCATATTATCGCTATGACAGGTTCTTATTTTAGGGGAGATAGCATTCCTGTTCTTATGCATGAGGATGAAATAAAGTTTACTAAGGTTACTTACAATTATTATGAGCAATTAAACGGTTACGAACATTTAAAATCTCTTGGCATTGGCTATCATTTCTACAAAGGTAGGTATTATAAAAAACAAGATAGTGGGCTATCTGCACTTGAAGAAATACTAGATGAAAATTTAAAAACTATCATCCATATACCAAGCGTTAATTCATCTGAATCATCTAAAGAGAAAGATGAAGAAGTTAGTCATATAATAGATTGTATAGGAGACTTGGAGTACCAGGATGAAGAAACAGGAATTCGTTATGTAAAAAGTAAACGGAGTGGTCGAATTTTGAAAATTGCCGATTTAGTAAAGGATAATCAAAAAGAGCGTGACAAAGTTGTAGCTTATTTAAGAGGTATTAGCAGTGCTGATGATATTGATATGATAATTGCATTGGGGATGGCAAAAGAAGGTTTTGATTGGCCTTTCTGTCAGCATGCGTTAACTATTGGTTATCGTGGTTCTTTGACAGAAATCATTCAGATAATTGGTAGGGCAACAAGAGATAGTAATAATAAAACACATGCACAGTTTACAAATCTAATTGCGCAGCCTGATGCCGTAGATGATGACGTAAAATTGGCTGTAAACAATATGCTAAAGGCAATTACCGCATCATTGTTAATGGAGCAAGTACTAGCGCCAAACTTTAATTTCAAGCCAAAGTATGATGGCGATATTGACGATGAAGATAATGAGGATGATGGAAAGACTATTAAGGTTAGGGGTTTTAAATTACCAACATCACAAAGGGCAAAGGCTATTATAGAAAGTGATTTGAATGATTTAAAAGCAAGAATACTACAAGATGATACAATGCTTAAGGCTATGCCTGGTAATGTAGAGCCAGAAGTAATTAACACAATCATTATCCCTAAAATAATTAGAGAGATATATCCTGATTTAAGTGCAGAGGATGTAGAAGCAGTTAGGCAGTATGTTGTTGTAGATGCTGTTATTAAGAACAGTATAATTGAAGAACAGGGGAGTAAAAAATTTATTAGAATGGCTGGCAGTTTTGTTGATATTGACGATATCCATATTGATCTAATTGATACAATTAATCCATTTCAAAAAGCATTTGAGATATTGTCAAAATCGGTAACTACATCAGTTCTTAAAGCTATTCAAGATACAATAAACGTATCAAAAATTGAGATGACACAAGAGGAAGCTATTTTGTTATGGGATAAGATTAAAGAATGGGTTGCTAAGACTGGAGAACAGCCAAATATTCAATCATTTGACCAAAAAGAGCAACGAATGGCGCAAGCTTTAGTATTTTTGAGAGAGGCAAAAAGAAAGCGAGAAGAAAATGGCTAAAACACTCGACGATATATTTGATGATGATGATTTTGGGTTGCTTAACCACAAGGAAAAATCTGCTAATGTTAAAACTGATGAAGACAGGCTTATAGACTCTTTTGAAGAAATTAATGCATTCTACGAGAAAAACAATAGTGAACCATCTACGGGCAGTATGTCTGAATACAGTTTATCCGCGAAGTTGAAAGGGTTTAGAAGCAATGACAGCAAAAAGAAAATATTAAAACCTTTTGACCGTTTCAATTTACTTGGAGAAGTGGAAATGAAAAAAAAGACCCTTGATGATATATTAGCGGAGGATGATTTAGGATTGTTAAATCCAGAGGGAGATTTATCTATTTTTGAGTTTAGACATACACGTAAAATTGATAAACGAGCGGATGCTGATTTTGTGGCTCAAAGAACTTCTATTCCAGATAAGGATTTTGAGAAGTATGAAGCTGTGTTCAAGCAAGTACATCAAGATTTAAAGAGTGGTAAGCGTAAATTATTACCCGCTGAAAATGTTTACAAAAATATTCAAGTAGAACATTTTTATTTGTTGGATGGTATGTTATTATATCTTCAATCTGCAGTATTAAATGAAGAAGAAATCGGCGGACGAAAAAGATTAGATGGTCGTACCGTAACTATTTTCGAAAATGCCACTAAGTCTACCATGCTCTATCGTTCCTTAGGTAAAGCAATACAAAAGAGTGGTAAGGTGATTACTGATACAGATGAAGATATACAGTATCAATTAAATAATAATGTGGGTTTAGTTAAGGAGGAGGATTTACAAAGCGGTTGGGTTTATGTTTTAAAATCAAAATCTAAAAGATCAGAGATTGCTAATTTGGAAGATTTATTTAAAATTGGCTTTTCCACCACTAAAGTAATAGACAGAATAAAAAATGCTTCGAGAGAGGCTACTTATTTGTTCAGTGATGTAGAAGTAATTGCAACTTACTCTTGCTACAATTTAAATGTTCAGGCTTTTGAAAAGTTAATTCATCGTTTTTTTGCAGAGAGTTGTTTAAATGTTGATATCTATGACGCTGATGGACGTAGATTAGTTCCTAGAGAATGGTTTGTTGTCCCTTTGCCAATAATTGATGAAGCTATAAATCTTTTGATAATGGGGACAATAGTGAATTACAGATATGATAACAATTTTGAGAAGATTGTATTAAAGTAAGTACTATTCAAAAGAATTCTTTACTTTTCACTTTAAGATAGCCATTCTTCTTCAAATATCTATATGTTATTACATGCTGATATTGGAAGAAATTACTAATATTGACATGCTCCAGCCAATAAAAACGATAGAAATATCAAAAATAATCAAAGAAACAACTACAAAGGGAAGTGCACCATTATTAACTTATGGTATTGATGATAATACTTATTTTGTTAAAACTACAGCTCAAAAAAATCCATCAGCCGAGATCATAAATGAGCTTTTATGTGCTTATTTTGCCCAATGCTGGTCATTACATGTCCCTGAATTTTGCTTAGCAACAATTTCAAAAGAAACTGTTGACAATTATGTACAAGACATGGGTAAATTATCGGGTTTTTATTCACCCGATTTTTATGAGAATACGTTATTTGGTTCTAAACAAATATGGTCAGCGACTGAGCTAGATCAATTTATAAATATTTCTAATAAAAGAGAACTGAAACTGTTTTCAAATCCAGTAGACTTTCTTAAAATTGGGGCATTTGATTTGTGGGTAGGAAATAAGGATAGGAGACCTGAAAATCCAAATGTTTTAATTGGTAATGAAACTGGTTTATTTGACTTTCATCCTATCGACCATGCCGCCGCATTTGCTTATTTGACTAATTATAAAGAAGTTCGAGAAGTATTGTTACACATAGAACCGAAAAATTGCATATTATCAACTATATTGGCCAAAACAATTAGTAGCTTTGTAACTCATGAAGACATTGAAAACCTTAAAAATGACATTAACGATTGTATAAGCAATACAATAGAAAATCTTGATTTTATATTTGACCAAGTCCCTGATAGTTGGGGATTGAGTAAAAAATCGAAAGTACATTTAAAAGCTTTTTTTTCTGATAAAGCTCGAAACAAAACAATTATTGAACATTTTTTGTCTTATTTAAAATAATGAAAAGTTTTTACAGCATATTGAAATATGTAAATAATCCCCTTAGCAATGAAATAATTGCTTTAGGGCTTGTTGTTATTGCTGATGAACAAGTTTATTTTCATTTATCTCATCAAAAACTTGAATTAGCGAGGAAGCTTAATCCTAAAAATTATAAACTTTTAGAGTTTTCTCTAAATCAATTTAAAAATTTTGTCAAAAAAGAAACCGTTGATGAGTCAGTATTTTTATTTAGATCAGAGAAGCATTTAAATAAACAATTTCTTCATAGACTTTATGATTATAACAATGGAATTTTGCAGTTTTCAAAACCAGAGGTTATAAATTCTATTATCTCATATAACACATTTCATGATTATTTTAGAAAATTCATAGGAGAAGAGCTTATTTCTGAAGAAAAAGAAAGTGTATCACAATTTAAAAAAGTAATTGAAAAAAAGCTTTATAACCCTCTAAAGGACATAATTGATATTGATTACACTCTCAAGAAAAAGCAAATCGAAACTTTATTTTTTGATTTTCATTTGGATGGATTAGGGGTTAACGGAAGCCTTTATGCCGCTAAGGCTATTGACTTTAATTCTAATAGACAGCTTGGCCAAATTAGAAATGACATTAGTGACTTTGAAAGTGTCATTGAAAGATTGAAAATACTAGCTGTTTCAAAAGGGTTATCTAGTGACCATAAATTTTGTTTAATTGTAGATCCTTATAAGGGTAATAAAATCTCTTATAATGATTTGTATAATATATTGAAAAAAGATAATATGCCACTATTTGATATAATTTCTTCTAAAGAAATGGATAAATTTGTCAATATAGTAATAGATAAAAAGGCTCGTAAATTTTCTGAAGAATTAAACTTAAATATTCAAAATTAGAAAGGCTGAAATATGCTTTTTTATTTCAAAAGCCGTTCCTGAAATTCCATTAATCTTTCCTTTTTTTCTGCACCAATATAATTTTGGGTCGATTTAATGTCCTCATGGCCTATTACATCCTTGATAGTGTTCATAGATGCACCTAAATCATGCATCATGGTAGCAAAGGTGTGACGGGCGAAATATGTGCTTATATCGGAGGTAATGCCTAATGTCACGGCTATTTTTTTTAGCTTAATATTTACGCCACTAATATAAGAGCGTATCTTTTTTTGTTCAACATCTTTGGAAGCTCCCCAGGGCACGACATTAAAAATGTAGCTATTACCCAATTTTTTACTTCCATGTAAATCAATGATAGATTGTATTTTTGGATTTAAGAATACTCGAATCTGTTTATCAGGTAGTTTTGCAGAAGTCTTTTGTCTAACGAAATAAAAAGCATCGCCTTTTATATCCGACCATTTTAACTTGAAAATATCATAAAAGTTCATTCCATTGGCTAAATAGGAGAAGATGAACATATCCCTTGCGAAAATCTCTTTATCGTCTTCACTTTGGTAGTTTACCATCAGCATTATTTCATCATGCTCCAAAGGCCTTTTTGCACTTCTCGATTTGGGGATAACGTACTTGCCCTTTCCGAATGGATTCTTTGTAATGTGTAGTACGCCAGTTTCTGTTAAAGAATTGATGATGGCTTTTACTCTGGTTAAATACATATTTAATGTAGTAACAGAATACGTCTTTATCATTTTGTCTTTATTTTTCTCAATGATGTAGTTCGTGCCAAGTGCCCATTTTTGAAAAGCTTTTAGATAATCAGGTGTAAGCTCTTTAACATACAGCTTCTTAGATTTTTTTTCATTAAGGTTAAATCTTTCTAATAAATCGGCTGCTTGAAAGTACAATCTTGAATTGGCAAAATTTTCTTCTTTTTTTAGCAAAGCGGCTTTTTCTCTTATGAGATCAAGCAAATCATTCCTGTCGCCAGTATTCTTAAACCGCATTGTAAAAGTATCAAAATTAAACACCTCTAAATCTTCGATAATGTCATTGGCCTTTTTTAAGAGGTCGTCTAATTTGCTTTTTGTTTTTTTCTGGTTAGCATCAAGCCGAAGACCATTTGAAATCTTGGCAAACTCCGCATCATCGGCACTGAAAACCGTTTCGAAAAATTTGCTTTTACGCTCATGTGTTACCCTGATTTTTATAGGGAAAAAACCATTCTTTTTAGGACGTCTTTTGTCGTGGTACAGATTACAATTGGCCATATGTTAAATTACAAGTTTCGATTTGCAAATTTTAAAAAGTGCGCAAACAATTTGCAAACATTTTAAAAATGTGATAAAATTTAGTGAGTTACTTATTTGTTTAAATAACTGACAATCAGCAAGTAATTAATGTGGAGTGATTTTATGAGATGCTGTAAAAACGTATATTACGTCTCTACTGATGACATATTTCTATATTTAAGTGATTAAATGCGAACTAGTTACCTTGTTTCCTGAAGGTAGACCGTAGTTTTACTTGGTCCTCTTTGTAAACAGGCTAATTACGCGACAAAATTACACAATAGTTTGGCCAAATTCAAAGGCTAGAAATTTAAAGAATCTGAACAGGTGTAATATAACCTTTGTATGGCAGTAATTGTGGTCGGGTTGTAGTCGGGAAGAGCGCTGATACAGCTTAGGGTTGCCGTAAGGTTCGGTAAGGGGTTGGTTACTTAAACCTACAGCAAAGTATGAGCAACCTATACCGAACCTATACCATACCCTTTTGTAATACGCCGTTCTTCCCGACTACAACCCGACCACAACCAAGCGTCATCATATGTTGATTATTTAAGGAGATATTGGTTAGATTTTTTAAAGTTCAAGTACCAGGTCGTCAGTATTGACAATGGTACCTTCGGGTAAGACAATGGTCTTCACCACGCCATCTTCTAATGCAGTAATATTGGATTCCATTTTCATCGCCTCAATCATAAACAGGGCCTGGTTTTTCTTCACGATATCACCAGCTTTTACGAAAACCTTTGACAGTAAGCCTTGTAAAGGAGAACCGATATGGGCAGGATTACCCTTGTCTACTTTGCGGTTTTCCTTTCTGGTTACCTGGATAGATTTATCCAGAATTTCAATATTGCGCGTTTGCCCATTCAATTTAAAGAACACCGTACGCATGCCTACATCATCTGCCGGACCTATGGAAAGCAGACGAATCAGCAAGGTTTTTCCTTTGGCAATTTCAAGAGTTGTTTCCTCTCCCGGCTTCATACCATAAAAGAAATATTGTGTTGGAATTACAGAAACATCGCCATATAACCTGAAAACCCTGATCGCCTCGGCCGTTACTTTAGGGTAAAACTTGTAGGCCAGGTACATGGTGTAGTTTAAATCGCTACCGAAATCCTGCTTAAATGTTTCGAACTCGGCTTCTAAATGAAGGGCTTCCAAATGTTTATTCGGCCGGTCGGTAAATGGTGTTTTTCCTTTCAGCAGGATCCGTTGTAAGGCTTGAGGAAAACCTCCTGTTGGCTGGCCAATTTCACCCATAAAAAAGGAAACTACCGATTCTGGAAAAGCAAGTTGCTCTCCTCTGGCAAAAACATCTTCAGGGCTAATGTCATTGGCTACCATAAACTGGGCCATGTCTCCAACTACCTTAGAGCTTGGAGTAACCTTCACAATATCACCAAATAAGGTATTGACATCTGCATAACGCTGTTTGATCAGTTCAAATTTATCACCCAGACCCAGTGCAATGGTTTGAGGTTTTAGATTTGAATATTGCCCCCCCGGAATCTCATGTTCATACACTTCCGCTGAGCTTGCTTTTAATCCGGATTCAAATGGATAATAGTATTCTCTTACAGTTTCCCAATAATTTGAATAGGCATTTAATGATTTGATATCATAAGGGTTTTCCCTTTCATGGAAGCGCATCATTTCTACAATGGCATTGAAGTTAGGCTGCGCTGTACTGCCGGATAAGGCACCCAGGGCGCAATCGATGACATCAACTCCTGCTTCAATGGCCATCAGATAGGTTGCGGGTTGCAGGGAAGAGGTGTCGTGGGTATGTAAGTGAATCGGTATTTTCACTGTATCCTTAAGTGCTTCAATTAAAATTTTTGCAGCATATGGTTTCAGTAAGCCCGACATGTCTTTAACCCCCAGAATATGACTTCCGGCATTTTCCAGATCTTTGGCCAGCTTTAAATAATATTCCAGGTTATACTTACTCCGTTTGGGATCAAGAATATCACCAGTATAACAAAGTGCGCCTTCTGCAAGACCTTTGGTTTTTTTGCGTACCATTTCAATGCAGGGTGCAATATTCTCCATCCAGTTTAAGGAATCAAAGATTCTGAAAATATCCACGCCCTTTTCCCAGCTCTTCTCTACAAAAGATTCAATCAAATTATCCGGGTAAGCTGCATAGCCAACGCCATTGCAACCACGGATGAGCATTTGAATTAAGATATTGGGCATTGCAGCACGTAATTTTTCCAGTCGGCGCCATGGGTCTTCATGTAAAAAGCGCAGGCAAACATCAAAGGTTGCTCCGCCCCAGGCTTCCATGCTAAAGGTTTGGGGGTGATGTTTTGCAAAGCCTTCTGCCACTTTTAGCATGTCGTATGTACGCATTCTGGTAGCCAGTAAAGACTGGTGAGCGTCCCTGAAAGTGGTGTCGGTATAATGTATTTTCTTTTCTGCTTTAAGCCATTTCGAGAATTCTTCCGGTCCGAGGGCTGTTAACAGATCTTTGCTGCCCTTTGGATACGATTGTACATCGACTTTTGGTACGATTGGTTTTTCCAGTCGCTTATTCTCGTCAACCTCAAGTACGTCAGGGTTACCATTTACAGAAACCTCTCCCAGATAGGTTAAAATACGCGTTCCGCGATCCAGTCCCTTTTTAGTTTCAAAAAGCTCCGGATGTTCCTGTATAAAATTCACTGTTGCCTTTCCCTGTATAAAGGTTGGGTGGCTGATCAGGCTTTCCAGAAACTCAACATTGTTTTTTACCCCACGAATCCTGAATTCTCTTAAGGCCCTGTGCATTTTCCTCGCTGCATCTTCTAAGGTACGGCCACTGGTGCTCACTTTTACCAGCATGGAATCAAAAAACGGACTGATTTTCATCCCTGGATAGGTGCTCCCTTCATCTAGCCTGATGCCAAATCCAGTTGCATTTCTATAGGTAATCAAGGTTCCATAATCGGGCTTGAAATTATCAGCAGGGTCTTCTGTTGTAATGCGACATTGCATTGCAAATCCGTTACAAGAGATAGTTTCCTGATTTTTAATGCCCAATTCCGGATCAGACAAGTGATAGCCATCTGCAATAAACAACTGGGTTTTGATCAGGTCAATACCTGTTATCATTTCTGTAACGGTATGTTCCACCTGAATCCGGGGGTTTACTTCAATAAAATAGATGGCTTCCTGTTCATCAATTAAGAATTCCACTGTTCCTACATTATTATACTTTACGGCTTTTGCGATAGAGGTCGCATAGTGGTAAAGCTGATCTTTGGTTTGCTGGCTTAAATTTAAGGAAGGTGCAACTTCAACGACTTTTTGGAAACGGCGCTGTACAGAGCAGTCGCGTTCAAAGAGGTGCACCACCTCCGCATAGTTATCCGCTACAATCTGCACTTCTATATGCCTTGGCCGGTTGATAAACTTTTCAAGAAATACAGTATCGTCACCAAAAGCATTTTTCGCTTCACTACGTGCTTCAAAGAAACTCTTTCTGAGCTGTTCATCGTTATGTGCAATCCGCATTCCACGTCCGCCGCCGCCAAAAGCCGCCTTGATCATTAACGGATATCCAATTCGGTTGGCCTCGGATAAAGCCTGTTCAATAGTGTCCAGATCTACCTCACTGCTTTCTATGATCGGCAAGCCTGCAGATTTCGCCACCTTTTTTGCGGTAACCTTATCTCCCAATGCTGACATGACATCGGGTCTGGGGCCGATAAATACAATGTCGTTTGCTGCACACTGCGCAGCGAATTCTTCGTTTTCTGATAAAAAACCATATCCAGGGTGTATCGCATCTGCCTCGCAATATTTTGCCATGGCAATGATTCCTTTGATGTCGAGGTAAGGTTTTAAAGGTTCATGGTCCGAGCCAATCTGATAAGCTTCATCTGCTTTGTACCTGTGTAGGGAATACCTGTCTTCGTAGGTGTAAACAGCCACTGTCTGGATGTTTAGCTCACTGCATGCCCGTTCAATACGAATAGCGATTTCACCGCGATTGGCAATTAACACTTTCTTGATGTTCATAGTCTGGTTGTAGGTTGAACCAAAAATATTACATTCTTATTGAATTTATTCTATTCAAATCAATTTATTATCAGTTAGTTATGTTGTATAAATTACACTATCTGACCGGTTTTTTATTGATTTTTCGGGGGGGGGGAGGGGCAAGTGATGTGTTGTTGTGAAGTATTACTGTTTTGTGGCAGGACTAAAACTGATTGCATATTATTGCCATCGGCATTTATTTTTTTTCTATAAGAGATTGTCTAAAAAAGCGGCGAATGCAGTATCAGTATGAATTATTTTTGCGCCGGGAGAATCTGGGTTTTAGGCTAAAAAAGAAGGGCAAGCGACCGTTTAAACGTGCTTGCCCTTTATGCTCCCGAGACTGGGCTCGAACCAGTGACCCTCTGATTAACAGTCAGATGCTCTAACCAGCTGAGCTACTCGGGAATCCTTCGATTCAGAGATTATTAGTGTTTTTGAAAACTTAAATAATTCCCTTTTTTTCGGTGTGCAATATTAGGAGTTTTTCTCCGATTATAAAAGTACTACCGTAAGTTTTTTTTAGATTTTGAATTAAGCCCTTAATTCTGTGTGGATTAAAATTCAATTTTTATTTTCAGAAAACCTGCGAAATGATGCTGAGGGCCATTAAATGGATAAAATCAAAGTAATTTAAAGGTAAAATCAGGACCATTACCCCGGTATTTCTTTGATGCTAATCCCCGTTGCTGTACATTTGTATGGATTAACGAATTAAAGATAGAAAATATGTATCCTGAATATTTAGTAGAACCAATGCGTGCAGAACTTACTAAAGTAGGTTTTGCAGAAATGAAAACTGCAGCTGATGTAGACAGTGCAATTACTGCTGAAGGTACCGTGTTTGTAGTGGTAAACTCTGTTTGTGGTTGTGCAGCAGCAAATGCTCGTCCAGCAGCAAGATTAGCAGCAGCTAATGAAAAACATCCTGATAGATTGATTACCGTGTTCGCAGGTATGGAAAAAGAGGCAGTAGACAGAGCAAGAGGTTATATGATGCCTTTCCCTCCATCTTCTCCGGCAATGGCTTTATTCAAAGATGGTAAATTGGTTCACATGATCGAACGTCACCAGATTGAAGGCAAACCAGCACAAATGATCGCTGATAGCTTAATCGGTGCTTTTGAGCAATATTGCTAATCAAACAAAATATAAAAGAACAGGGGCTGGTTTCAAAGAAATCAGCTCCTGTTCTTTTTGTGGCAAGCTTCATTGCTCACAAAATCTCTACTGCATAAGATCTAAAAATCCTTGTTCAATAGTTTTTCCAGCTCTCCGAAAGAGACATTCATCCTTACCCTTCCTTGTTTCGCATAGGCAATTTCTCCGGTTTCTTCGGAAATGATCACCGCAACCGCATCCGTAGTTTCCGAAACACCGATACCAGCTCTGTGGCGTAAACCAAATTGTGGCGGGAGCTTGTCATTGTCTGTCAAAGGCAAAATACAACTGGCACTCTTGATTTTATTTTCTGCAATCACCACCGCACCATCGTGCAGCGGACTATATTTCTGAAAGATACTTTCCAGCAGTCTTTTTGATATTTTTGAATCAATAATCTCGCAGCTATTGGCGAAAAGCTGATCGTCATAAAACTTGACAAACACGATTAAAGCACCTGTCCTTGATTTTTTCATGCTCTTGCAGGCATCAATAATGGGCTTAATACGTACTAAATTGTCTCTTTCTATGTTTTTGCTGCCAAATAGGTAACCCCACCAGGCCTTATTCTGCTGTAAAAAGGTGTTTTTCCCAATTAAAAGCAAGAAACGCCGGATCTCCGGCTGGAAAATCACAATCAAGGCGATGATCCCCACACTCATAAATTTGTTGATAATGGTAGAGAGTAACCTCATGTTGAGCTGCTCTACCGCAAACCAGATGATCAGAATGATCAGCATTCCCAACAGTAAATTGACCGCCAGTGTGTTTTTAATCAGGTTATAGATATAATAAATAAGGAGTGCGACAAATATAATGTCCACCACATCCGTTAATGATACTCTTAGAAAATCGAAATCAAATCCTTTCATTATGCCCAAGTTAGGTATTTTTTGATATTAATGTGATCTGGTCTTCTCCACAAGGGCAATACACTCCGCTGCGGCTTTCACATCATGCACCCTAAGAATTCCTGCACCCTTCATCAGGGCAATGGTATTCAGGATAGAGGTTCCGTTTAACGCTTGCTGTGGATCATTCCCTAAAAAGTTATAGATCATCGATTTTCTGGAGAAACCTACCAGTAATGGCAATTCGAAAATATCAAGGTCTTGCAGCTGGTTGAGCAACTGATAGTTTTCGTTTGTTGTTTTCGCAAAGCCAAAGCCCGGGTCCAGAATAATATCTTTTACCCCTAACTTTTTAAGTACAGCTATTTTTTCGGAAAAGTAATCAATCAGATCCAGTCCAATGTTCGAATAACCGGTTTGCTGCTGCATATTCTGTGGTGTACCCCTCATGTGCATCAGGATATATGGAACCTGTAAATCAGCAGCGGTCTGGAACATCGCTTCATCTAATTCCCCTCCGGAAATATCGTTGATCAGATGCGCTCCGGCCTCCACACTTTCCTTCGCTACTTTCGCCCGGAAAGTATCTATTGAAAGCCAGGCTTCAGGGAATTTTTTACTGATGATTTCTACAATAGGAACCATTCTGCTCAATTCCTCATCCTCGCTTACTTCCGCAGCACCGGGGCGCGAAGAATAAGCACCAATATCGATGAACTTAGCGCCCTCATTTAGAAATGTTTCCGTTCGTCTTAATGCGTCATCCGCATTGTCAACTCTGCTGTTATTATAAAATGAATCCGGAGTAAGGTTGAGGATTCCCATCACTGTTGGCTTGCTGATATCTACAAGCCTGCCTTGCAGGTTTAGTGTGGTTTTTGGGTTTAAAAATGTATCTTTAGCCATCGTATAAAACAAAAATACGGTATTTAAATAGCTTTAAACTAAATATTTTAATTGTTTTGGCAACAAACACATCTCAAGAATTCGATTCAGTAATTGCGGTTTGTAAATCGCTTTTTATAAAGAAAACAAAAGACTATGGAACAGCATGGCGCATACTTAGGCCATCCTCCATTACCGATCAGATTTTCATCAAGGCACAGCGTATCCGTACCCTGGAAGAAAAAAAAGTGGCTATGGTAGATGAAGGGATTATCCCTGAATATATCGGCATCATCAATTATTGCGTGATGGGAATGTTGCAGCTGGAATTTACAGAAGAAGATTCCTACGACTTGCCATTGGAGCAAGTGGAGCAGCTTTATGAGGAGAAAGTAACCCTCACCAAAGAATTAATGTTCGCTAAAAATCATGATTATGGGGAAGCCTGGAGAGATCTGCGCATCAGCTCCTTAACCGACCTCATCCTGATGAAAATTTTAAGAGTAAAACAAATTGAAGACAATGCCGGTAAAACATTGGCCTCGGAAGGGGTGGATGCGAACTACCAGGATATGCTAAATTATTCGGTTTTTGCATTGATTAAACTAGGACTAAAATAATGAATAAAATTGCCTTAAATTTTGCCAGAATATTTGTTGGAGTCCTGTTTATATTCTCCGGACTGATTAAAGCGAATGACCCACTGGGCTTCGGTTATAAGTTGCAGGAATATTTTGAAGTTTTCCATATGCCTTTTTTAAGTGGCATCGCTACCGGAATTGCCATCTTACTTTGTGTGATGGAAATCGTACTGGGCGCTTTACTGCTATTCGGATTCTGGGCTAAAAAGGTCACTTCGGGCTTACTGGCAGTAATTATCTTCTTTACCTTCCTGACTTTCGTCTCCGCATTTTTCAAAGTAGTGACTTCTTGTGGTTGCTTTGGGGATGCGATTCCTTTAACACCATGGCAGTCTTTCTCCAAAGATTTAGTGCTGTTGGTACTGATCGTTTACCTGTTCATCAACAAGGATTTAATCCGCCCGGTTACCACCAGCCGCAGCTGGCAAAGTGCCTCGCTGGCCATTGTACTTTGTGCTTCGCTGCTATTTAGCCAATATACTTACAGCAGGTTGCCGGTTCTGGATTTCCTGCCTTATAAAGTAGGGGCTAACATTCCGGAACTTATGGCTACGCCTCCGGGAGCTGAGCCTGATGAGTTCTTAATCATGTACAACATGAGCAATAAGAAAACAAAAGAGAAAAAGGTGATGAGCGACAAGGATTACCTGAAAACTGAAATCTGGAAAGATGAAAACTGGGAAATTGTAGGTACGCCTGAAAAGAAACTGATCAAAAAAGGATACGAACCGAAAATCAAAGATTTGCTGATCAGTGATGCTTCCGGTACCGATTATACGAAAGAACTGATAGAAAACCCTTATTATAACCTGATTTACGTAGCCTATAACCTAAAAGATACGGATGAAGAGGCGATGGCGAAGTTAAACGCATTGGCATTGAATGCCGCAGAACAATTCAACATCAGAACGGTTTTACTGACTTCCAATTCTGCGCAGGATGCACAGGCTTTCAGTAAAAAAATGAAACTGTTTACCGAAGTTTTTTATGCGGATGCCGTGCCTTTAAAAAGTATGGTAAGAGCTAATCCGGGCATAATTTTACTTAAAAACGGGGTCATAGTAGACAAATGGCATTACAATACGGTACCTTCCTTTGAAGTGCTTTCCGAAAAATATTTTAGTAAATAAGAGATGCTTTCCTACGCCCTCAAGAAGTTTTTCTACGGACTGGCGGTCATGCTGGGCGTGTTGAGTATTGTATTTATACTGTTTAATGTATTACCTGGCGATCCAGCCAGAATGACGATGGGGCAACGCTCTGATGTACAATCGCTGGAAGCTGTCCGCAAAGAATTTGGCCTGGACAAGTCCAGGCCAGTTCAGTTTTTGCTATACCTGAACGACCTTTCGCCCCTTAGTATCCATACCAACACTGCCGAAAACAAAGCAAAGTATCACTACCTGAAATTATTGCCTGTCGGGAAAGAGGTGGTCGTTTTAAAGTGGCCCTATCTCCGCAGGTCTTATCAGACCAAAAGAGAGGTGAGCACCATCTTAAGAGAAACTGTTCCCAATACTTTTGTGCTGGCTTTATCGGCCATGATTTTCGCCACCATTACCGGCGTTTTTCTGGGCGTAGTTTCTGCGGTACATAAAGATACCTGGATTGATAAGGCCGCTAACTCATTCGCCATTCTGGGGATTTCTGCTCCTTCATTTTTTGCAGGAATCATCATTGCATGGCTGTTTGGCTTTGTCTGGAGTGATTATACCGGCTTAAATATGTCGGGAAGCCTCTATAGTTACGATCCTTTTAAGGGGGAAATCATGACCTTGAAAAATCTATGGTTACCAATGATTACACTGGGATTAAGGCCACTGGCGATAATCGTGCAGTTAACAAGGAGTGCCATGCTGGATGTACTGGCTCAGGACTACATCAGGACTGCCAGAGCGAAAGGTTTGAGTAAGAATGCCATCATTTACAAACATGCGCTTAAAAATGCTTTAAATTCGGTAATCACCGCGATTTCCGGTTGGTTTGCAGGATTACTGGCTGGTTCTTTTTTCGTAGAATATATTTTTGGATACAATGGATTGGGGAAGGCTACAGTTACCGCACTGGAAATGTCAGATTTTCCGGTGGTGATGGGCTCAATTCTTTTTATTGCCTTTATATTTGTGGTGATCAATATTCTGGTAGACTTATTATATGCCCTTGTTGATCCCAGAGTTAAACTTGCTGAATAAAAATGAAAATATTTCTGATTGGATTTATGGGTTGCGGTAAAAGTACCTTGGGTAGAAAACTGGCAACTAAACTTGGGTATGATTTTATTGACCTGGATCACCAGATTGAAATGCTTGCGGGTATGCCTATCGGGGATTACTTTGCGGCCAATGGTGAACCGGCATTCAGGGTATTTGAAAGCAAAACGTTGAAAGAATTTAATTATCCGGACAACTGTGTGGTGGCAACCGGTGGGGGAGCACCCTGCTATTTTGACAACATGCAATGGATCAATGAAAACGGACTTTCCGTGTATATCGAAATGCCTCCCGCAGCTTTAGCGAAACGCCTGGAAAGCGGGAAGGATAAACGTCCTTTGTTAAAAGACATGAGCGAAGAAGAACTGATCGCTTTTATTACTGGTAAACTGGAAGAGCGTAATCCTTTCTATCAGCAGGCCAGGCAGACTGTAAGTGGCATCAGTCTTACGCCCGATGCCTTAAGAGTATTGGTTTTATCCGACGTTTAAAGGTCTTCTTTCTCAAACTGCTCTTCGATATATTTAATATGGGTTCTTCCATGTGCTGCCGGATTTCCATCCTCATCTACATTTACAAATACCATTTTATCGATGGTCAGGATACTTTTTCTGGTGATCTTGTTCCGCACTTCGCAGCGCATGGTTAAAGAGGTATTCCCGAAGTCAGTGGCAGTAATTCCCATCTCTATGATGTCTCCCTGTCTGGCAGAACTCACAAAGTTGATTTCCGAAATGTATTTTGTAACTACCCTCGGATTACTCAATTGTACGATCGCATAAATCGCGGCCTCTTCGTCGATCCAACGGAGCAAGCTACCGCCAAACAAAGTCCCGTTAGGATTCAGATCTTCTGGTTTTACCCATTTTCTAGTGTGAAAATTCATAAGCCTTATTTTGTTCAAAATTAATCATTTAAGCGCTCATGAATCTCAGATCGGTGTAAAAGAATCTTATTTTACCACCTCGGTTTTTTCTTCATTTGATAGTCTACGGAGTATGGTCCGGAGCCAATCACCCAGAATAAGATCAATAACATCAAAACGATGATGGAAAGCCATAGTTCTGAGTTTAAAAATGAAAATCCTCTGGACAGGTTAACGAAAAACACCGCACCCAACAGAATTGGAATCTGAATCACTACAGCAAACCTTGTTAGCAGGCCGAGCGCAATCAACAGGCCGCCCACCAGATGGACAAAGCCAATAATGTGCACCAGTAAACTGGCCATCATTCCTGAAAAACTATAGACATTATTTTGTAACAGTAAATCTTGTAAGGCTGCTGTATTGCTCACTATCGCAATGCCCTTACCAAATATCAGTACACCTAAAATAATCCGCACCGCATCCAGCCATTTGGCATGATGCAGGTCTCCCCAGTGCTCAATCTTTTGAATAACAGTCATGATATACCTCCTTGTTTTTAAAAATTGCTATTTGAAGTTAAGGAAAATAAACAAGATTACCAAGGGAGTTATGGCGGTAATTTCCTGTTGTTCAGTGTCTTATTTGCGTTCTGAATGTGGGCTTAAAATCAATGAAAATCAAATGGCCTTCAAGCTCAAAAACTGTGTTTTTACACTAATAGTGTTTTTTTATCTCTTTATTTTATTTTAATGCACTGATATACAGTGGTTAAAATGATGTAAAATAGTTTTCCATGTCACCACTTCGAGAGATTTTGTAGTTTATATTTGCTGTGTATGAATTAAAATATAATCCCCTATTATCTTGAAATTCTAATACATTAATCAACGTTCTCGAATTTTGTTGATTTACCGTTTTGCATTTGTGCGTTATTGCAAAACGGATGATTAGAACGCATGTTAATTCCATTCAATATGTCCCCCCTATATTGAATTATCCCCCTCCATGGCATTCGGTAGGAATGCCATGGAGTTTGTTTTTTCAGCCCTTTGCAGCTTTTGTATCTATTTATGAACTCTTTATAACAATTTATATATAAATATACCCTAATGAAAATCAGCTATTTGATGCTCCAGACTGTGTTTTTGTGGAACTTTACTTGCTGCTTTAACTAAATAAATAATTAATTATTATTATTTTTCCAAAGAATTCAAAGAGATTTTAAATTAAATTCCTTTTTATTGCATGGTTTTTGTGTTTATGCCTAATATTTATTTATTGTATTAAAATATTCTTCTACACCATTTCGTTTTAGCTATTTTCCATTTGTCCTTTATAAGAATTCCCCATTGATATGGTAAAAAAAGAACCCACAGAAGCAATTAAAAGCCGTTTATTGACGGAACGTAAGCTGATTAATGCAGTTGGTGCGATTATCAAGGCCAAAGGTTACCGCGCATTGGGCGTCAATGAAATTGCCAGAGAAGCGAAAGTGACCAAAAAGTTGATCTACAGGTATTTTGAAAATGTAGACCGCCTGATTGAAACTTATGTGATCGAAAAAGACTACTGGCTATCCTATAATAAGAGCATTTCCAGTAACATGGAAGGGATCAATAAAAAAAGCGTTTTAATAGAAACCATATCCACTCTTCTTGAAAAACAGTTTGAGTATTTCTGGAATGAGGAAGAGATGCAAAAGATTATTCTGTGGGAGATTTCCGAAAGAAATGTCCTGTTGGAGAGCATGTGTAAAGTGCGTGCGGAACAGGGGGAGCTATTGCTGGAAATGTCAGATCCTTATTTTAAAAACTCTCCGGTAAGCCTGAGAGGGGTATCGGCCCTGCTGGTTTCCGGGATTTACTATATGGTGCTTCATGCCAAGAAAAACGACAGCACCATCTGCGGACTGGACATTAAATCAGAAGCAGGAAGAGCTGAAGTACAAAAGTCCATCCGACACATTATCGAATGGGCATTTCAGGCAGGAAAAACTAAAAATAAAACTACTTAAAGGTCTCAAACTGGGGCTGTAGAATCGCCGAAAAGGTGGTTCTTGGTGGCAGGTCCAAATACGGGTAAGACACCTTAGACAAATATAACCCTTGCGGTTGGGCAGGGGTAATCAGTCTCGGTGTTTCTTTATTGATCAGATAATGCTCAAATTCATCTACACTCAATTCCCCTTTTCCGACTTTCAGTAACTGACCCATAATGATGCGGATCATTTTGCCCAGAAAGCGATTAGAAGAGATTTGGAAGCGTAAACGGTCTCCACTGCTGTCTACGGTTAGTCCAGCCGACTTCACATGACAGATCGTATGCTCGTACTTTTCCGGACTGGTACAGAAACCGCGGTAATCATTGTACAACGGCAATAATGCTGCGGCCTTTTTCATTTGATCGAATTGCAGGCCTTCCAGCAGATAAAAAGCACTCAATCCGTTTAGAAAAGGACTCTTATAAGTATGAATAAAATAATCATAACTGCGTTGCACGGCACCAAAGCGGGCATGGGGCAGGCCTTCCATAGGAATGATGTCAAAAACAGCAATACTTCCCGGCAGGACCTTGTTTAACCGGAAGATCAGGTCGAAATCCCAGGGCTGCTCAATGTCCATGTGAAAAAAGAACTGACTGGCATGAACATGCGCATCTGTACGGCCGCAACCATTGATAAATACCGGGGTTTTCAAAACCTGTGTCAGCGCATTTTCTATAACGCCCTGAACGTTCATTACTCCGGGTTGCTTCTGCCAGCCATTAAAATGAAGGCCATGGTAGCCTATATGTACGAAATACCTCAATGTCTTATCTTCTTGCTCTCTTGTTTAATTCTTCTATTGGCATATTCATCATTCTTCCAACCGGCTGTTTACCTCTGTACGTGATGACTCTTAACATTTTCGCATCTTTTGGCGGCGTTAATCTTTCCGTATACTTCGGATAAAAACGATCCGGAAAAGAGTTGTCAAAACTGTAATAGATATCCAGTCCTGCTACTTCTGTAGTCAAATCAATGACCAGCTGCTTATCGGCAGCTCTGCTCACCTTAAATATCGGATCATATACGCTAGGTGCATATTTGGTTTCCGCAATATCCAGCCTTTGAAAATGCTGCTCTACTCTTCCGAAAAAGTTCTCCCAGTTTTTCTTTTCTTTAGGAGACCATACCGATTCGGCAATAGCCATTCCTCTCGGCCAGGTCATGTATTCTGCCTGGCGGATATTGGTAACCTGTTCCGTCCATAGGTTGGCTTGTCCGCCTTTAATGTATTTTGGATCTACACCGGCAGGGATCGGGTCAAATTCATAAGCTTTACTCAAACGAAGCGAAGCATATACCCTTGGTTCCGTAATCTGATCGGCCTGCATATAATCCAGGTAGGCATAAGTACTCGGGCTCATCACCACCTCATGTTGTTTCATGGCTGCATCAGTACCATATTTCATACCTCTCCAGCTCATTACTGCTGCACTTGGGGACAAATCGCCATCCATGATCTCATCCCAGCCCATGAACTTTTTACCTTTAGATTCTACAATTCCCTGTACACGTTTTTCAAAATAACCCTGTACCTGGTGCATGTTCTTTAATCCTTCTTTTTGCATTAATGCTTTAACCGCATCACTTTTCTGCCAGAAGTTAAAAGGGGCTTCATCACCACCCATATGGATGTATTCGAAAGGGAATAGTGCGGCAACCTGCGTAATCACCGTATCTAAAAAGCTGTATACTTTCTCATTTGCCGGACAAAGGGTATTGTCTACCAATGCGGTTGGTGGCGCTCCTCTGGACCAGTCCATGATTCTTTCGCCGGAGCGTACACGGTAGTTTTCTGCGCCTGGCGTACAGGAAAGTTCCGGATAGGAAGCAATCGCTGCTAAACTGTGTCCGGGAACATCAATCTCCGGCATGATGTTTACAAAACGATCCTGTGCATATTGAATCAGTTCTTTTAAATCTTCCTGGGTATAAAAACCGCCATAAGTACGAGGTTCGTCTGCTGTAGGAGGGATGAAGTTTCCAAATTCTCCGGTTTTCTTCACACTCCAGGCACCAACTTCCGTTAGTTTCGGGTAGCCCTTGATTTCTATTCTCCAGCCCTCATCATCGGTGAGGTGTAAATGAAGGAGATTATATTTGTAGCGAACCATGGCATTGATGTATTGCTTAACCTCTTCTTTAGTGAAGAAATGACGCGCTACATCCAGCATCAATCCTCTCCAACCCACACGTGGGTAATCTGTGATTTCTACGCATGGTGCAGACCAGCGGACATTTGCTACCGGATCTTTACTTTCTATTTCTTTAGGGAACAGTTGTATCAGGCTCTGTGCGCCATAATATAAACCTGCAGGTTTATTGGCCCTGATCAGAATTTGATTTGCTTTAACTATCAACTGATAACCTTCAGTTCCTAAAGTCGGATTGGGTTTATCGTTTAAAATTAACCTGATTTGTGCATGATCTCCGGTATGTCCGCTAACAATGGATACATAAGCTCCGGTAGGGGTAGTCAATCGTTCCTGCAAAAAGCCGGTCACTTGTTTCATTTCCGTAATTGCCGGCGACTGGATCACTACGTTTTTCGGTAAAACGAAATGTCCATCCTGTTTGATCACAGAAACAGGTTCTGGAATGATGGCAATTTCGGTAGGAAGTGGGTTTGACGGGATCAGCTCAACAGCACTTTCAGTAAGGGGTGCCTGACTAAAACCAGCAACGCTGATCAGACCGCACAATACGAACAGGAATAATCTTTTCATAGCAGGGGGTAAGCGTATTATGTATTTAAAAACTCGCGCAATTTAACCATAAAAAGGCAGATAATCCGGCAATGACCTTACTTTAAAGCGTCAAGCACCTTGAACAGTTTCTTGTTAATGCCTGTTCCGGAGTAGTTATTGATGTTGATGACAATGATGTATTTGTTGCCCGCTCTATCGGTATGATAGCCGGCATAAGCAGAAACATCGGCTATGCTGCCACTTTTAAGCTTCATGCCATTGTTGTCCGGCAACGATTTATAGAAGTCCGGAAACCAGGCTTCTTTTTGTGATTGAAACAGGATTTCGGCCATTGCCATTGGCGTCACTCTGGTGGCTGGCGATAGTCCGCTGCCATCCGTAATGTTCAGCGCATGTTTGTCCAGGCCTTTTTCCGCCCAGAAATTGATCACTGTCTGTGCCCCATTTAGGGTAGTCGGTACTTTTCCTGTTTTCCAGGCCAGCGTTTTTAACAGGTGTTCCCCGTATAAATTAACGCTTTTTTTATTGAACCAATAGACGATTTCTGATAAAGCAGGAGAGGTAATAGTAATCAGTTTCTGCTGGATGGCAGGTACAGTTTGCTGATCTACGGCCATCAACCTTGCGGTGGTCGGCGGTAGTTGTGTAGGGATGCCGATACGGCTCAGCGTATCCTGTAAACGGTAAGCAGCGTCAAAAGCAGGATTGGGTACCGCTGTTGAAACCCCTGGTTTGGAAATCCCCAATGCCCAGGTTCCGCGAAGATAAGCAATGCTGCCATCGGGAGGGAGGTAGGAATAGGCATGATCTCCGCTACCTTCGGCACCGGCGGTCAGCTCATTCATGATTTTAAGGTATGGCATTTCCGGAACCACTTTTAAAATGGATACCGGTTTATCTGTGGATTTATTGGCTTTCAGGTGGATGTCGAACTGGTTTTCGCGCCAGCTGAGTGCTGACGAACCAGCACCATAATAATTGCCAATATCTTGCCAGATCCAGCCATCAGGCGTACTTTGGGTACCCCAGATACTGTCGTCTCCAATGATTTTACCGGTTATTTTTTTAATCCCTGCACGCTGAATGGCATTTACCCATTGTTGCAGGATGTAGTTTTCTTTCGTGTTTTCGTAGCGCCAGGAGCCCAGTGTAGGATCTCCACCGCCGACAATAATCAGATCACCTTCTAAGGTGCCATCCGGACTAATGTTGCCACTATAAGCCAGCGTAGTCTGGTATTGAAAATCTTTGCCCAGCATACTGAATGCCGTTGCCGAAGTAATGGTTTTTAAAGTGGAGGCGGTAGCCAGACCCAGCTCTTCATTTTTACCCAGTAATAGCTTTCCGGTACCTGCATCTAATACACAAAGACCGATGATCGCATGTTTCGCCTGGCCATCGTCTTTTAATACCTGATACGCTTGTTCCAGTTTTTCTACCGGACTTTGCGCATTTGCAATTTGTTGTAAAAGAATCAGGGATAACAGGGCAATTTTTCTGACAATATTCATGAAAAAGAATTAAAAGACTAAATAGCTATTAACGAAAAAATTGAGGTACAGATTGCCTTTTAGAGCGTTCCATACCTCAATCATTTTTTATAGATGCAGATTAAACCAGTTCTTTGCTCACCAGGTATTCTGCAATCTGTACCGCATTGGTTGCTGCACCTTTACGAAGGTTATCTGCAACGATCCAAAGGTTTACTGAGTTCGGCATAGATTCATCACGTCTGATTCTTCCAACAAATACTTCATCTTTCTCATGAGCATCTTTAGGCATTGGATATTTCAGGTTGGCAATGTCATCAACAACAACGATTCCCGGCGTATTGGCCAATAATTCTCTCAGCTCAATTACATCAAAGTCGTTTTCAAACTCGATGTTTACTGATTCAGAGTGTCCACCCATAACCGGAATACGAACCGTAGTAGCCGTTAAACGGATGCTATCATCGCTCATGATTTTGCGGGTCTCATTGATCATTTTCATTTCCTCTTTTGTGTATCCGTTTTCTTCGAAAACATCAATCTGAGGAATTACGTTTAAATCGATCGGGTATGCATAAGCCATAGGACCATCAGTGATGCCTTTACGCTCATTCATCATTTGCTCTACTGCTTTTACACCCGTTCCTGTTACAGACTGGTAAGTAGAAACAACAACACGTTTGATCTTATATTTATCATGTAATGGTTTTAAAGCCACTACCATTTGAATAGTTGAACAATTTGGATTTGCAATGATCTTATCATCAAGAGATAGTTCATGAGCATTTACTTCAGGGACCACTAATTTCTTAGATGGGTCCATGCGCCATGCCGATGAATTGTCAATTACTGTGGTTCCTGCCTCAGCGAAACGTGGGGCATGTGCTAATGAGGTGCTGCCACCCGCAGAGAACAAAGCAATATCAGGTCTCATTGAAATTGCAGTATCCATGCTTACAATAGCGTGCTTCTTACCCTTAAAAGTGATTTCTTTACCTACACTTTTTTCAGATGCAACCAGAATCAATTCGGTTAACGGGAAGTTACGCTCTTCTAACACTTTTAACATTACGGTACCTACCAGACCGGTGGCGCCTACAACTGCAATTTTCATTTTTTTAATTGGTTTTTTATAGTTCTTATTAATTTATAGTATTCAGTTTTGGTAATAAGTTCTCTGGCTTCATGGGCTTATTCCGCCCATATTTTTCAAATATGGTGAAATTTTTGTGCTTTTTGATGCTAAAGCACTCAAAACTTGCATTTTAATGCGCTTTAAAGATCAGCAGAGGCTGGTATTATAGCAGCTATTGATCTTTAAGGATTAGGTTACAGCCGAAAGGGCATAAAAAAAGGGAAGTAGTTTCGTAAACCACTTCCCTTGATATTTTAAGCTGTTATTCTTAAACCAATTCGCGACTTACGTAATCAAAGCTTTGCTTGATGCTGATAAAGGGATCCTTAGAGAAATTCTCTTGTTCCACGATAGCATACTTCAATCCTGCCTGTTTGGCATGTTTAAAGAAAGATTTGAAATCAATAGTACCCGTACCTACCTCAGTATTGATGGAATGGTTCGCTTTGTCCATATCCTTTACGTGCCACATTGGGAAACGTCCAGGGTATTTATTGAAGAAAGCAATCGGATCATTACCTGATCTTACTACCCAGTATAAGTCCATTTCAAACTTCACCAGGTTTTTATCGGTTTCTTCCAGCATGACCTCATATCCGGTTTTGCCATCATATTTTTTGAATTCAAAATCATGGTTATGGTAAGCCAGTTTCAATCCGGATTTCTTACAGATTTCTGCTGCCTGATTCAGACGCTCAGAAACTTTTTTGTAATCATCAAGGCTTGATCTTAAACTTTCGCCCATCCATGGAATGGTCAGGAAGTCCATTTTTAGTGCGCTTGCGCCTTCGATAGCGATTTTCAGCTCGTCCTGATTTCCGTCTTTTAAGAAAGAATCCAATCCAAAGTGTCCACTTGGTGCTTTCAGTCCGTTGTTATCCAACAGGCTTTTGAAAGCTTTAGCGTCCATACCGAAATAACCACCTTTTGCAGAGTATCCGTAAGTTTCCACTTCTTTATAGCCTGCTTTAGCTATTTTCTCAATTACACCTTTAGGGTCTTTACCGATCACCTCTCTCAAAGTGTACAGTTGTAGTCCTACTGGTTTTACCTTAGCAAAGGCATGCGCAAATGATGGAAACAACAGGGCTCCTGCGGCAGCCATACCTGCGTTTTTTATAAATGTTCTTCTAGAGTTCATAACTTTTGATTTATACGTCACAAATATTTACGGCGTCTCTCAGGGATTTGATTTTATCTTTATACTTAGGAATGAATTCCTGAGCCAGATAACCTTTAAATCCCGTTGCTAATATAGCTTTTATAATCGCGGGATAAAATAGTTCCTGAGTATCGTCTATTTCATTTCTACCGGGAACGCCGGCAGTATGGTAGTGTGAGATGTACTGATGGTACTTTTTAATGTTGCTGATCACATTGCCTTCATCGATCTGCATATGATAGATATCATACAGCAATTTGAAGTTTTCTGAGCCTAGTCTTCTGGCCAGTTCCGCACCCCATTTGGTGGTGTCGCACTGATAATCAGTATGGTCAACTTTGCTGTTTAACAATTCCATCACCAATACAACATTGTGTTTTTCGGCAAGGCCGATCACTTGTTTCAAGCCTTCCACACAATTGTTGATCCCGGTTTCGTCGTCTTTTCCACGGCGGTTTCCGCTAAAACAAATCAATTGTTTATAACCCGCTGCGGCAACTTTAGGAATCATTTCCGTATAGTTTTTGATCAGCGTAGCATGAAATTTAGGGTCATTCCATCCGTCCACAAGGTTGATTTCTGCACCATTACACATGGAAGAGTCTAAACCGTGCTTCTTTAAGGTAGGCCATCCTGCCGGACCCACAAGGTCTATTGCTTTAATTCCGATCTTTTTGGCTTCAACACAAAGTGCATCTAATTCCATATCGCCGAAACACCAGGCACACACCGAATGGTTTACATTTCCTTTCAGTGCCGTAGATTTATAAGGCTCCATAGCAAAGGTTGGCAATGTTGCCGAAACGCCTAAAGCGGCGGTTCCGGCAACGATGTTTTTTAATGCAGTTCTCCTGCTTAATTCCTCAGCCATTAGGCATTCAATTGAGCTTCCTCTTTTTTCTTGTCCGTAAAGAAAACAGCGAAGAGTAAGAAGACTACGAATGAAATTACGGAAGGAATGATCCAGACCATTTTCCAGTTAACTGTACCATCCGCAAGTTTATAAGTATCGGTGATGTATCCTGCAACAGCGAATCCAATTAACATACCTACACCGTAAGTTGCTAACGTGATCAGTCCCTGAGCAGAACTTTTGTATTTATCACCAGCAATAGAGTTGGTGTAAATTTGACCGGATACAAAGAAGAAGTCATAGCAAATACCATGAAGGGCGATACCAATGATCAGCATAAAACCTAAATCACCAGCGTTTCCATAAGCGAACAGCGCATAACGGACACCCCATGCCAACATACCCACAAGGATCGTTTTCTTAAAGCCAAATTTGGTAAAGAATACAGGAAGTAACAACAGGAACAATACCTCAGAAATCTGTCCAATCGTCATCTTTCCTGTAGGATCATCCATACCTACATGAGATAGGAAAGGGTGCGCATTCTGGTAATAGAAGGCCAGAGGGATACAGATCAGGATAGAAGAGACAAAGAAAATCGCGAAGTTTTTATCCTTTAATAGTTTTAAAGCATCTAATCCTAAGATTTCTGATACCTTAACTTTATCGCCGGCAACCGCTTTAGGAGGTGTTTTTGGTAAAGCGAAACTAAATAATCCTAAGATTACTGAGGCGATACCTGCCATTAGGAAGGTGTTTTTAAGCAATCCTTCTTTAGCGCCTTCGGCCGAATCCCAGTGGAAATAGAAACTGATTAATAAACCAGCAACAATCCATCCGATCGTTCCAAATACCCTGATGGTAGAGAATTCTTTTTCCGGATCTTTCATTTGATTGAAGGAAACTGAGTTAACTAAGGCCAGGGTAGGCATGAACAGAATCATGTAAGCCAGGACATACGGGTAGAATACATTGATGTCTGTGGCATTATACATTTGATACATGAGTACAGCGCCAATCAGGTGCAGCACACCAAGGATCTTTTCTGCGTTAAAATAGCGGTCAGCAATCAAGCCAATGATGAAAGGAGCAATGATGGCTCCCCAGGATTGGGTAGAAAATACGGATCCCGACTGGCTGCCTGTTGCGCTGAGGTTATACCCCAGGAAGGTACCCAGTGTCACAAACCATGCGCCCCAGATGAAAAACTCCAGGAACATCATGAATGACAATTTGATGCGGTTGTTAAGGTTCATTGTTTATTTCTTGTTTTATATTTTGGTTTATTTTTTAATGTTAACCGCGCCGCGCCGGGCCGCGACAATCCGGTTACAGTTCTTTAATCAGGATGTTACGGTACCAAACCTCATTACCATGATCTTGTAAAGCGATTTTTCCGGTCTTGAATGTAGCAAAACCTTTCCAGTTTGCAAATTTACTACCGGCAACCAATGCTTTAAACTGGTCGTCCCAAAGGGTAGTTTTCACTACTGTTACGCCATTTAATTTAAGCTCCAGTTTACCGTTTTTGCTGATAATCTCAGAAGTATTCCATTCTCCAACAGGTTTAACCGGCTCTGAACTGCTTTTAACCAGGTCATAAAGGTCTCCTGAACGGTGTTTGGTGATTTTTCCATCTGGATGACCATCATTGTCCAATACCTGCATTTCGAGACCAGTACTATAGGTAGCACCGTATTTTGCCTTGTCTTCATGAACATAAAAGATCACGCCGCTATTTGCTTTAGGCGCTACTTTCCAGTCGATCTTCAGGTGAAAATTACCATATTCCTTATCGGTGACTAAATCGCCGCCACCAGTCCTGCCAGACTTAGGGTCAAAATGAAGGGTACCGTCTACGACATTCCATTTCTCGCCAGCGGTATCCTGACCATAAGTATGCCATCCGGTAGTCGTTTTGCCATCAAACAGTTTGGTAAATCCTTTACTGCCGGATTGCGCATTGCTATTGCCTGCACCGATTACTGCGGAAAGCAGTATCGCTGAAAAAATATATGGTTTCATAGTTTTTCTTTTTAAGTTAAAAAAAGGGTGGTGTTTACCATCCTTTACGGTAGTCGCGTTTTACGAACTGGTTTACCGCATCAAAATTGGTGACTTTCATATTGTTGTTGTCCCAAAGTAATTTGATGTCTCTTCCAGGGTAAGTAGCTCTTCCTTTATCATTTTTCACCTGAACATCCGTTCCTCTGATGGCTAAATTCGCCATAAGTAAAGCTTCCGTCAGCGGGCCTGCAATGTCAAAAGGAGAACTTAATTCTTTCTTGCCATAACCGGCAATACAACCTTCTACCCACTGGGCATAATGGCCTTCTGCACCACCAGGAACGCGTGCAAACTTTGCAGGAACCTTAATGTCTTTATTTTTACTCAATGGTAATAAACGTGGATCTGCACTGTAAGTGCTGGCCATCATTTTTCCTTTGGTACCGATAAATAAAGTACCGTTTCCACCATCACCGAAAACTTCATTTGCTTCCAGTTCTTCTGGTCTTTCCGGCTGAATACCGCCGTCCATCCAGTGAACTACTACATCACCTTTAGTTTTATTGGTTTTAGGGAATTTTAAAGTCACGTGACTGGAAGGAGGACAACTATCAGGGAAATAACCACGTTTAAATTCATCCACATAGACAGAGCCTACACTAGCTTGAACTTCTGTAGCATATTTCAGGTTTAGCATGCTAAATGGAGCTTCCAACAGGTGACAACCCATATCGCCCAATGCACCTGTTCCATAATCCCACCAGCCTCTCCAGTTAAACGGAACCAGTTTGTTAACGTAATCTTTGTAAGGAGCAGTACCTAACCATAAATCCCAATCCAGGTCTTTAGGCACTTCTGCTTTATTAGCAGACCATGGAATACCTTGTGGCCATACCGGACGATCTGTCCAGGCATAAACCGTATGCACATCACCGATTAAACCAGCATCATACCATTCTTTCATTTGTCGCGGGCCATCATTTGAAGCGCCCTGGTTTCCCATTTGGGTGACCACTTTGTATTTTTGCGCTGCTGCGGTTAACGCACGGGCTTCGTGAATATCATGTGCCAAAGGTTTCTGAACATACACGTGTTTACCCAGTTGCATCGCACCTAACGCAATAATCGCATGACTATGATCGGGGGTCGAAACCGACACCGCATCGAAGTTTTTGTGCTCTTTGTCGAACAATTCACGGTAATCCCTGTAGTATTTTGCTTTCGGGAATGCCTTGACGCTGGCCGCAGCCCTTGAATCGTGGACATCACAAAGAAAGCCGATGTCAGCTTTCCCACTTTTGTAGAAATTCGCAATGTCTGATTGTCCTTTTCCTCCTGCACCGATTCCGGCGATAATCAGGCGGTCACTAGGCGCTATAAATCCTGGTCCGCCTAAAACATGACGGGGAACAATCATAAATGCCGAAGCTGCAATTGCGGTGGTTTTAAGGAAACTCCGTCTTGACGAAGTTTCCTGGTTTTTATTGGTTTCTTCCATGGTTTATATTTGGTTCTGTGGTTCAGGTTATTTTTTCAGGGATAGAATGTAACGTACCATTTCTTTGGCATCGTCTTGTGATAGGTTGGCATGAGGAGTCATTGGAATTTCACCCCAAACACCTTTACCACCATCAATGATTTTTTTCGACAGTAGCTCAACTGTTGCATCATCAAGGGTGTATTTTGCAGCAATCTCTTCGTAAGTCGGGCCGATTACTTTCGTTACTTTATTGTGGCAACCGATACAGTCAGATTTTGCAATTAACGTTTCTCCAGGGTGTTTTTCAGTTGATGAACTCGCTGCTGGTGCACTCTCAGTGGTTGCTGTGGTACTGGTAGAATTTGATTCCGGACTTGAGCATGAAGCTAAAGCCAAAATAAAGCAGGCAAGGATAAATAGTGTGTTTTTCATCTTATTGGTGTATTAATTATTATAGTCCTAAAATTTTATTGTTGAATTCGTCATTTCCACCGGAAGCAGCGAAGTCGTCGAATGCCCTGTCCGTTACCGGAATGATCAGTTTGCTGATCAGCTCGGCACCTTCTCTGGCACCAACCTGTGCATCTTTAATGACACATTCCCATTCCATTACTGCCCAGCCACTGTAATCGTACTGCGCAAGCTTGCTGAAAATGGTTTTGAAATCTACCTGTCCATCACCTGGAGAACGGTATCGTCCGGCACGGTTTGCCCAGCTTTGGTAACCACCAAAAGTTCCTTGTTTTCCCGTAGGATTAAACTCAGAGTCTTTTACATGGAAAGCCTTGATGCGCTCGTGATAGAAATCGATGTATTGGATGTAATCCAGTTGTTGTAACACAAAATGCGATGGGTCGTATAGCAGACAGGCGCGGGGATGGTTGTTTACTTTTTCAAGGAACATCTCATAAGTGATGCCGTCAAACAGATCTTCACCAGGGTGAATCTCATAACATACATCTACACCACAGTTGTCAAACTCATTCAGAATTGGCAACCATCTTTTAGCCAGTTCGGTAAAAGCGGCATCTACCAATCCTTCCGGACGTTGTGGCCAGGGGTGGAACATATGCCATAACAAGGAACCGCTAAATGTAGCATGTGCATTTAAGCCCAGGTTTTGTGAAGCTTTCGCTGCATATTTCAATTGCTGAACGGCCCATTTGGTCCTTTCAGCAGGGTTGTTTTTATATTGATCCGGGGCAAATGCATCAAAAGCAAGGTCGTAAGCAGGGTTTACAGCTACCAGTTGCCCTTGCAGGTGTGTAGATAGTTCTGTAATCTCCAATCCGTAAGATGCTACTTTTCCTTTTAATTCATCGGCATAAGTCTTGCTTTCTGCTGCTTTTTGCAAATCGATGAATCGGGAATCAAGCGTTGGCATTTGAATACCTTTAAATCCTAATCCTGCTGCCCATTCACAAATGGCATCCAAAGAATTGAATGGGGCTTCATCACCGATAAACTGAGCCAGAAAAACTCCGGGGCCTTTAATTGTTGTCATGATGTTTATATTTTAAAATCAAACCACTTTTGATCAGATGCAGAAGAAGCGACTACATTTTCAATAAAGGCCATGCCTCTTACGCCATCTTCCACTTTAGGGAAATCAAGCATTGCTTCTGTAGGTTCTTGTCCCTGACTGATTGCGCCAATGGTTAATGCGAAGTTTCTGTAAATATTAGCGAAAGCTTCCAGGTATCCTTCCGGGTGACCACCAGGAACACGTGTATTGTGTTTCGCGCTGTCTGAAAGGTACGCTTGTCCGGCGCGATAGATTTGTGCCGGTTCGTTCAACCATTTTACGATCAGGGTATTTGGTTCCATCTGGTGCCATTCTAAGCCTCCTTTTTCACCATATATTTTAATTTTCAAAGCATTTTCTTCACCTGCCGCAATTTGAGAAGCAATTAAAACACCATTAGCACCATTGTCGAATTTTAACAAAACGTTTCCGTCATCGTCTAATCCACGTCCTGGTACTACAATATTTAAATCTGCACAAAGTTTGCTGATCTTTAAACCAGAGATATATTCTGCCAATTGAGCAGCATGAGTTCCGATATCGCCCATGCAACCGCTTTTACCGCTTTTAGCAGGGTCGGTACGCCATGCAGCGCCGGCATTGCCTTCGCGTTCTGTTAAAGTACTCAACCATCCCTGAGGATATTCTACCATTATTTTTCTAATGGCACCCAGTTTTCCTTCTTTTACCATTGCTCTGGCTTGTTTCACCATCGGGTAACCGGAATAAGTATGAGTCAGGCACAATACCAGTCCTGTTTCTTTTACTTTTTCCTGTAATTGTCTGGCTTCCTCAAGAGATAAGGCAATTGGTTTCTCAATCACGACATTAAAGCCATGATCCAATGCCATCATTGCCGGAGCAAAGTGGGCAAAGTTAGGCGTAACAATCGTCACGAAATCTATGCGTTTATCTGCTGGTAGCTGACTTTCTTTTTCAATCATTTCCTGATAATTCGCATAAATGCGGTCATCATCCAGGAAAAGTTCCTGTCCGGATTGTTTACCAACTTCAGGGTTGACGCTTAGCGCGCCACAGCAAAATTCAACCTGACCATCCATGTTTGCCGCAATACGGTGAACGGCTCCGATGAAGGCATCTTTGCCACCACCGATCATCCCCATTCTCATCTTTCTGTTGTTCATCAGAATATTTTGTTTTTTGTTGATTTTAAAGTGTCTAAACCGACTTAGCAGGGTTTAAACATAAAACCTGCATACTGGATTTTACCAATATGCAGGTTTATATTAAAGGTTACCTTTTTTAAGTTCACTAACTGCAAAATCACAAGCTCTTGCGGTCAATGCCATATATGTTAATGAAGGATTCTGACAAGCAGCAGAAGGCATACAAGAACCATCAGTTACGAATACGTTTTTCACTTCGTGCATCTGGTTCCATTTGTTTAACACAGAGGTTTTAGGATCAAGACCCATACGCGCAGTACCCATTTCATGGATAGCCATACCTGGAGTAGAACCATTGTCGTATGTTTTCACATCTTTCATACCTGCGGCTTCCAGCATTTCAGCAGCATCGTTCATCATATCTCCGCGCATTTTCTGCTCGTTTTCCTTGAATTCACAATCAATTGCCAAAACAGACTGTCCCCATTTATCTTTTTTACCAGGATCGATATAAACACGGTTCTCATGGTAAGGAAGAGACTCTCCGAAACCACCTAAGCCCATATTCCATGCACCTGGTACTGTCATCTGGTCTTTGAAATCACCACCAAATGCCATTTCAGCGACATCAGCATGCCAGTTTCCGCGACTCGCGCCACCCTGGTAACCGAAGCCCCTTACGTAATCGCGTTTGTCATTACCAATATTTCTATATCGGGGAATGTAAATACCATTGGCTCTTCTGCCGAAAGTGTATTTGTCATCAAAGCCTTCCGCTCTTCCCGAAGCACCGCAACGGAAATGGTGATCCATCAGGTTGTGTCCAAGTTCACCACTACCATTACCTAATCCATTTGGATGTTCTGGTGAGGTAGAGTTCAACAATAAGAACGTAGAACCTAAAGTAGAACCATTAACGAATACAATTTTTGCAAAGTATTCGATGTGCTCATTAGTTTCTGAATCAATCACAACTACACCTTTCGCTTTCTGTGTTTCTTTATCATAGATGATGGTATTCACCAATGAGTAAGGACGAAGCGTTAAGTTACCCGTCGCCACAGCCGCCGGTAGGGTAGAAGATTGTGTACTGAAATAAGCGCCAAACGGACATCCTCTGCTACAAAGGTTACGGTATTGACATTTACCCCTTCCACCATGCTCCACAGTTAAGTTAGCTGTACGACCAATAGTCAGGATTCTGGATTTATTCCATTTACTTTCAATTCTTTTCTTTACATCTTTCTCCACAACGTTCATGTCCATCGGTGGAAGGAACTGCCCGTCAGGGAAGTGAGGATAGTTTTCTGCCTGGCCGCTGATTCCTGCAAATTTCTCTACATAATCATACCATGGCGAAATGTCTTTATATCTGATTGGCCAATCTACACCATGACCATCTTTTGCATTTTCTTCAAAGTTCAGGTCACTTAAGCGGTAACTCTGACGGCCCCACATTAATGATTTACCACCTACGTGGAAACCACGGTACCAGTCAAAACGTTTTACTTCTGTATATGGGCATTCCAGGTCATTCACCCAGAAGCTCTCATTAAATTCCTGATAAGGATAATCTCTTTTTTGTACAGGGTGAGACTCTTTTTGTGCTTCCGTTAATCTTCCACGGTGCTCAAATTCCCATGGCTTTTTCATAGCCGTAGTATAGTCCTTGATGTGTTCAACGTTCCTGCCTCTTTCCAGCATCAGAACTTTTAAACCTTTCTCTGTTAACTCTTTTGCAGCCCAGCCACCACTGATTCCTGATCCTACAACAATCGCATCATAAGTGTTTTGCGCAGTTGCTTTCGTATTTAAATTGCTCATTGTTTAATTTCTAAAAGGTTTATGACCAAACTTTTTGACCTGGTTTTAAAGGCACATCGCCGTCGTAACGGCCAGGGATTTCTACATAGGCCATAGCCTTGGTAGCACCAATTTCGGAAGTAAAATAACCCAGTAAGGTTAAGTCCCTGATGATGGCGAAGAATTGAGGTGTGGTTTTAGGTTTGTCCTTTGGCGTCATTGCGTTGCCCGGAGCTTCCTTTTCAGATTTTTTCTGAGTGATGTTTTCTTGTTGTTTCTCTAATTCGTCTTTTTCAGTTTTATTTGCTGCAATCGTAGCCTCTCTAACTTTGTTTAAGAGTTCCTGACGCTGAGGTACAGAAATTTCAAGGAATGATTTTTTGAAAGTGTCCTGAGACTGTTTTTCCAGATCTTCCAGACCTTTAACAAATGCTTTTTGAGCATCTTCCGGGTAGCAATCCTTCATCATCATCGCGATGAATGGACCAACTCCAGCTGCTTTAGCCCCTGGCGTACTCGTCGTAGGGATAATGATATCTGCAACTTCCGTGATAATCTTTTCCTGATCGGCAGAAAATAAGTTCCCGGATGTTTTATTAGATGGTGAAGTACAACTATCTAAAAATACTCCAATAGTAGTTGCAGACAATGCGCCTCCCATTAAAAAGGCAACACTTTTCACTGCTTCTCTTCTGTTCATACTAGGCTGTTTAGGTGTTTTTATATGGTTAAAGTGTGTTTTGTTTTGTAATAATAAGCAAAAAATAATGGTTAGTGTGCGAAATACACAATAATTCTAATATATCATGTTTTTGTTACTTAATCAACTTTTTCCTTGTCAGGAGCTGAAAATGTGCAGAAATTAAAGGACGTTTAACGTGGTTTTTCACAGTTCATTGTACTCCTAAAACGTTATTTCATCCTAATTAGTTTAATCTTGTTTTTCAGGAGTATCCTGAGCTGTTTTTTGAGGTACTTTAGCCCTTTTTTACCCATAAATGGCGATGAAAAACGTGCATGAAAAATACAAAAACATATAAATCATAAACATTTTATAGAGGTTTGTTTCGTTTTTTTAACTTTGTCAAAATCCATACAAAAATTCATGATTGAGAAAATATTAGTATTAGGTTCTAACGGTCAGATCGGCACTGAATTAGTAACCGCCTTACGTAAGACTTACGGTGAAAGTAATGTAGTAGCTTGTGATATCCGCAGACCTGATTATGACATCAAAAATTCAGGACCATTTGAGTTCGTAAACGTACTTGAGAAAGATATTCTGAATAGCATATTTCAAAAATATAAGCCTACTCAGGTTTATTTATTAGCCGCTTTATTATCCGCTACAGGTGAGCAGAATCCTAAATTAGCATGGGACCTGAACATGAATGGTTTATTGAATATCTTAGACCTTGCGATCGTTTATAAAACAGCAAAAGTTTACTGGCCAAGTTCTATCGCGGTATTCGGACCGAATTCTCCAAAAGACTTAACCTCGCAATACTGTGTAATGGACCCGAATACGGTTTATGGTATCAGTAAACTGGCAGGTGAACGTTGGTGCGAGTATTACCACCAGAAATTTGGTTTAGATGTACGTAGTATCCGTTACCCGGGATTGATCAGCTGGAAAGCTGCTCCAGGTGGTGGAACGACAGACTATGCCATCCATATTTTCCATGATGCTTTAACAAAAGGTAGCTATGCTTCTTTCTTAAACGCAGAAACAGAATTGCCAATGATGTATATGGATGATGCAATTCGTGGTACCATCGAACTGATGGACGCGGAAGCAAGCAAAATCTCTATCCGTTCTAGTTATAACTTCGGTGGTGTACATTTCACCCCAGAGGTATTAGCTTCAGAAATCAGAAAACATATTCCGGATTTTAAATTAACTTACACGGAGAATGATCCACGCCAGGCAATTGCCAACAGCTGGCCTCGTTCTATCGACGACAGCTTCGCTCAGAAAGATTGGGGATGGAAGCCGGAGTTTGATTTGTCGAAGATGACAACAGATATGTTAACGAACTTACAGAATAATCATTAATAAGGAAATTCCTTAAATAAAAGATACAATGGGTAGAGCATTTGAGTTCAGAAAAGAAAGGAAATTTAAACGTTGGGCTAAAATGGCCGTGCAATTTACGAGGATAGGTAAAGAGATTGTAATGGCTGTTAAAGATAATGGCCCTTCGCCGGATACCAACTCCCGTTTGCGTACAGCGATCCAGAATGCAAAGGCAGTGAATATGCCTAAACATACGGTGGAAGCAGCAATTAAAAGAGCATCCAACAAAGATGAGAATGGTTATGAAGAGTTTGTTTATGAAGGATACGCACAACATGGTGTGGCCATCCTGATTGAAACAGCAACCGATAATACCAATAGAACGGTAGCTAATATTCGTAGTTATTTCAATAAAACCGGTGGGACTTTAGGTAAAACAGGTTCTCTGGATTTCATTTTTAGCCGCAAGTCGGTTTTTCGCTTTGTTCCCGGTGATAAAGACCTGGAAGAATTAGAGTTTGAATTGATTGACGCAGGTCTGGAAGAACTATATCTGGAAGCTGACGAAGAAGGAAATGAAATTGCAGTAGTACAAACGGCTTTTGAAGACTTCGGTAAAATGCAAAAAGCACTGGAAGATATCGGTGTAGAAATGAAAAGTGCAAAATTAGAACGCATCTCTTTATCTACTATTCCGGTTACAGAAGAGCAGGCAGCAGATGTATTCAAGTTAATTGATAAATTGGAAGAGGACGATGACGTTCAAGCTGTTTATCACAATATGGCGGAATAATAACCGCTATTGTTTCTTTTGATTAGAAAATAACCATGGCAAGAGTTTGGGATCTGCAAATGCAGCGTCCCAACTGTTGTGATGGGCATCCGGATACAAAGTAAGCTTAGGTTCTTTTCCCAACACTTTGAGCTGATCCGAAATCATGGTAGAAAAGACCACGGGAACTACCTCATCTTTCTCCCCGTGAAAGATCCATAAGGGAACATTTTTATATTTCTGAACGTTGGCTACATTGTCGCCACCACAAATGGCAATCGCCGCTGCGAAAAGCTTAGGCTTACGTCTCAGTAATTCATAAGTACCCATACCACCCATAGAAAGACCGCCAACATAAACCTGATCATGGTTCACATAAGGCTTTTCTAAAAAGTTATCAATCATACCCAGTAAAGCTTTCATCGATTTTGTCGGCTTTCCTCTCTTTTGAAAGTTGAACGACCGGTTTCCATGAGCAGTGGTATCAAACCTGACATTTGACCAGAAGCTGTCTTCTGTACATTGCGGGAAGACGATGATGGCCGGGAATTGCTTGCGGATCTCCGGTTTAAGGAATAGCTTACCACCATGTGTCAATTGTTTCTCATTGTCATTGCCGCGCTCTCCACTTCCATGTAAAAAAAACAGGATAGGGTATTTTTTATCCGCACTGAAATTCTCCGGAAAGAGAATGCGGTAGGAAATACTATCCTTGCCCTTGATAAAGCTTCCTTTATCATACTTTTTAAGATCCTGCGCTTTTGAACTCAGGCTACAGACCAGGAGTAGGATGGAGAGTGTTGTTTTGATGCGGCTCATAATTCAAACTTAAACAATTTGCCAATCATTTAAAAGTAAAGAAACCCTGTTGGTTTTTCACCAACGGGGTGGAAGAGATTAGTCGGTATTAATGGGTCAATTTAAACGGTATTTCTAAATTATCCCTTGAATTGCTGCCTATAAATAATTTGAAGTCGCCGGGTTCTGCCACAAACTTTAGTTCTTCATTAAAGAACTTCAGGTCTTCTTCTGAAATTTTAAAAGTAACTTCTTTACTTTCTCCGGCTTTAAGCTCGATTTTTTCAAATCCTTTTAACTCTTTAACCGGACGGGTCATGCTGCCGACTAAATCACGGATGTACAACTGCACCGTTTCTTTACCGGTATAAGCTCCGGTATTTTTCAGGGTAACGGTCGCCGAAATGAGCTCACCAGGTTTAAAGCTGTTTTTGCTTAGCCTTAGATTGGAGTAGTTAAAAGTGGTATAACTTAATCCGTACCCAAAAGGGTATAAGGGTTCGTTGCTTACATCGAGGTAATTCGACCTGAATTTGCTGAACCATTTTCCTTCTTCCAGTGGTCTGCCGGTATTTTTATGGCTGTAGTACAATGGAATCTGTCCTACGTTTTGTGGGAAAGTAGCGGTCAGTTTTCCTGATGGATTTACTTTTCCAAATAACACATCGGAAATGGCATTTGCAGCTTCTGTACCGCCAAACCATACATTTAAAATGGCCGGAACATTTTCATCTTCCCATTTCAGGGTCAGGGGTCTGCCGGTAAATAAGACCAGCACCACTGGTTTTCCTGTTTTCAGTAAGGCCTTTAATAAAAGTTGTTGATTCTCTGGAATGTCCAGGTTGGTACGGCTGGAACTTTCACCAGTCATTTCCGAACTTTCACCAAGGGCAGCGATCACTACATCTGCATTTTTAGCGGTAGCAACTGCTTCAGCAATCATTTCTTCTGCTGTACGGGAATCTCTTGGAAGATCACGACCGAACATGGTTGCTCTTTTTTGGTATTCAGGGTCGGTTAAAAGGTTAGATCCTGCACTATGCAATATTTTAAGGCCGGGACCGGCATTGTCTTTTAATCCTTGTAAAAGGGAAATGGTCTTCTCCAAGTCACTGTTTACACTCCAGGTTCCAGGCATATTTGTTCCTGTATTTGCCAATGGGCCGATTAAAGCAACCGTACCTGTTTTCTTTAAGGGAAGTACTTGTCCCTGGTTTTTTAGCAGTACAAAACTTTGTGCAGCGGTTTCTCTGGCTATTTTCAGGTGTTCCGGTTTAAGGATTTCTTTTTTTGCACGTTCTTCATTGCAGTAACGGAAAGGATCTTCGAATAGACCCAGCTTATATTTCGCTTCCAATACCAGGCGACAAGAATTAGTGACCTGTTGTTCTGTTACTTTTCCTTCCTGAACTGATTTTTTTAAAGTACTTAGAAATCCTTCTCCTACCATATCCATGTCTACTCCTGCATTTAGGGCAAGGGCAGAAACGGTTTGCAGGTCTCCCAATCCATGGTCAATTAACTCATTTACGGCGGTATAATCCGTTACTACAAGGCCATTAAAGCCCCATTGCTTGCGTAATAAATCGGTCATCAACCATTTGTTGGCCGTAGCGGGAACACCATTAATGTCATTGAAGGAAGTCATGATACTACCAGCACCTGCATCTAATGCGGCTTTGTATGGAGGAAGATACTCATTGTACATTCTGTTCAGGCTCATGTCTGTGGTATTGTAATCCCTGCCAGATTCGGCAGCACCATATAAGGCGAAGTGTTTTACACAAGCCATCATGGTATTATATTTAGACAGATCGTCGCCCTGGTATCCTTTAACCATGGCTTTGCCGATTTCCGAACCGAGGTAGGTATCTTCTCCGGAACCTTCAGAAATTCTACCCCATCGTGGGTCTCTGGAAATATCCACCATAGGGGAGAAGGTCCAGTTTAATCCGTCTGCAGTGGCCTCAACAGCGGCAATTCTTGCTGTTTTCTCAATCAGGGCTAAATCCCAGGTGCAGGATAAAGCCAATGGAATCGGAAAAGTAGTTTTATAACCATGGATCACATCCTGGCCAAAAATGATGGGAATTTTCAAGCGCGTTTGGGTAACTGCAATTTCCTGTGCTTTGCGGATTCTGGCAGGCGTAGTTAAACTAAACATTCCGCCTACCTGACCTTTTTTGATTTTGCTTTCCACATCAGTGCTGACCACAGAGCCTGTAGTGGCCTCACCTCCTGTTAACAGGTTTAACTGGCCGATTTTCTCTTCCAAAGTCATTTTGGAAAGCAGGTCTTTTATGAAAATGTTCATCTGCTGATCGGAATTCGCTTTTTTCTGTTGCGCAGAACTACTGCTAAAGCTAAAAATCGCGGCCAGGAAAAATAAGTACTTCGCTTTTCTCATTATTGTTTTATTATAGTTGTCTATTTAGGGTTTAACCAGGAATGGTTTGATTTCTTTGATCCAGATGGCATAGCCTTCCGGTTTCATGTGCAGCATATCTTCCAGAAAAAGCTCCGGACGAAGGGCATTATTGTGCAACATTTTACGGTTAACGTCTACAAATTTTGTGTTTGGGTAATGTTGCAGATAGTCTTTGATCAGGAGATTGGTATGTGCATTTGTAGCGGCATATCTGGTTCTCGAAGGACTGTCTTTGATGGAAATATACAGGACAGGAACCTCCGGATATTTAAGTCTGATGTTATTGAAAAAAGTAGCAAAGCGGTTTAATGTTTCAATCGCAGTTACGCCGTCAGTAGCGATGTCATTTTCCCCACTGTAGATCACCACCTGACGAGGTTGGTAAGGATAAACCAGATCGGCGATATAGTAATTTGCTTGTGCAAGCGTAGAGCCGCCAAATCCTCTGTTGATCGCCTGATAATCTTTGAATACAGTTTCCAGCGCTGCCCATTTCTCAAAAGAGGAGCTGCCAACGAATAAGATGCCATTTTTAGAAGGCATAGCAATGCTGTCTTTATGTTTGAAGTCCTGGATTTCTTTCCAAAATGCTGGTTTTTGTTGTGCTTTAACGAATCCGGAGCTCAGGGCTAATACAAGGAAGAAGTGGTAAAATCTTTTCATTTTTTGTTTAATTAACTGTGTTTTCGCGAGTATAAAGGTTTCTTTGTCCTTTAACACGCGGGACTGGTAAAAATTAGGATACATCAGCCATCAGAGTTCAGACTATTTGATGGCAGGCGTACTGAATCCCAATTTTGTCAGCCCTTTTTGTACAGCTGGATTACTCATAAACAGCTTCCACAATAAACCGCTGCGGTAGTTTTCTATCATGATGATGATCGGTCCCTGATCTATAGCCAGGTGTGATTTTGCCACCCAGTTGTGCTGTTCACTAAAGGCATCCACAAAACCATATTGTGTCCATAGCTGATCACCCTTGTCCTCGTAAAAATGTCTTAAAGCCTGCATGGAATACTCCGGAGTGTATGGGAATGCGGATAAGGCTGCGGTAGGGCTGATAACTCCCAGGTCTTCTGTTGGCGAATGTGCCGCATAACCTTGCCAGCTATCGCTTGCCGTTAAGCCCCAGCTGTTTGTGCCATAACCTTTGTACTGTTTTGGGTTTTCTAAGCAATATGCTCTGTTGATCAGTGTGTGATTTCTGTTTTGTTCCCAATAATCTGCATAACTGTCTTTCAATCCTCTGGGATCTAATCCTAAATAAGAGTACTGAGAGAAGAATAATGGTCCACCACCGTCAAAACCCAGTGGTAAAGTGATGTCATTAAATTTTTTGCCATTGAAAAAAGTATTGCTCATCGCCCAGCCTTCATGGTAAACTTTCGGATCTATCGAATGTTTTGGAGAGGATGCCGCCAGCACGTAGGTGATCAGACATTCATTGTAACCTCTGATTTGATGGTCCATACTCCAGCCATTATTGGGGCTCCAATGCCAGTAAAGTACTTTCTGGTTTTGGGTAAACCAGTTCCATTCGATACCTTCCCACATCCATTGTATCTTGTTTCTAAGGTCTCTTTCTGTCGCATTATCGGCAGTGTAGTATTGTGCAGCAGTCAAAAGTCCCTGGAAAAGTAAAGAAGTTTCTACGAGGTCAGCCCCATCATCTTTTGGGCTAAACCGGATCACCTTCCCTGTTTCTCCATTTAACCAATGGGGGAAAGCCCCATGAAACATATCTGCTTTCCATAAGAAGTCTACAATCTTTTTTGTTCTTGCCGCTGCTTGTTCGCGACTGATAAAATGTCTTTCGGCAGCTACAATGGTGGCCATAATTCCAAATCCGGTGCCACCTGTGGTGACTACCTCATTGCCATATTCAAAAGCGATATTACTACGCTCCCGGGCCATCCCGCTTACAGGATGTGCAAAATCCCAGAAATAACGAAAGGTTTGTTTTTGAACCAGGTCCAGTAATTGATCATCTGTTAAGTTCTTCCTTATTTTGAGATCTGGTTTGATGCTTTCGGTGATTTTCTGTTGTGCTTTCAGCTGATAAACCGAGCAGATCAGACTTAATATTAAAAAGGTATTTCGTAAGTTTCTTTTCATAGTGATAAGTTGGAGGCTGTTGAAGCACAATAATTGGGGATCGGCTAAATAGGGATAGCAATAAGCGTTGCAGAATTAAACCTGCAACGCTTCATAACGATCAGCTATTGGATTATTTTCCTTTACTTTCCAGTTTAGATATCGCACCGATTTCATCAGTGGTCAATGCTTTATTATAGATTCTGACTTCATCCAGCTTACCATTCAGATTAGCTGCCCATGATTCTTTGCCACCTGCACTGGTTAAACTTGGAGTAGTTTGAAACTGCAAGGTTCCAAAAACCATTTTTGTCGCATTCTGGAAAGTTAATGGCCCATTGTTAGGGACAGTCAGGGCCTTTAATTTCCCTCCATTGATGTAAATGTTGAAAGTGGAACTTACCTGATCATAACTCAAAGCCAGGTGCGTCCATTTTTTCCAGATGCCGGGAACCTTATAGTTTTCTGATGCGGTAAGCACGCCATTGTTGTTCACACGGAATTGAATAATACCATTGTCGGCATCACCATTGTTTTCCAGAAATATGGTTAAATTACCCCATCCGGCTGCGGAATTTGCAATGTCAATCAGGCCTGTTGCACCGGTATTCAAGTCCGAGTTGAACCATAAGGTCGTCGTGAAACTTTTTAGTTTCTGCACTTCTGCCGGCGTGTCGGAGATCACATATCCGGTAGGAGATCCTTGTAAGGCGTTACCTTTGGTTCCTGCCGAAAAAGAGGTGTTGGTGGCTACACCATTAACTTTTGAAACGCTGTCAATTAAGCTGTTATCGAAAGCCCAGTGTGCAACCAGGTTAGCTGAGGCCACTTCTTTGGTGCTGCTATAGCCACCAATGTTTAGTGCCGGCGCATAGCTCGAAGGATCGAATTTCTTTGTACAGGAGCTAACCGCAAGAGATAGGGTTGCCGCTGTTAGTATATAGAATAATCTTGTTTTCATTTCTTTTCGTTAAATGAGATTAATAACCTGGGTTTTGTGTAAGGACACCTACGCTTAGCTCAATCTGAGTATTTGGAATTGGCCATACTTCATTTTTATTTGCTTTCCAGCCTTTAGGTCCAAATACTGCTGCGGCGCGTCCCTGACGAATCACATCGAAATAACGATCTGACTCCATGGCCAGTTCAACACGTCTTTCATGATAAATGGCTGCGCGTAGTGCAGTCTGGTCTGTAGTGGTTACTTTAGGAAGAATTGCTGGATTTCCCTGTCTTGCTCTTAGTCTCACCTGTTCCAAAGAGGCAATGGCCTGACCAGAATTATTCAATTCATTTGCAGCCTCAGCATTCATCAGCAATACATCTGAGTAACGTATCACCCGTACATTTTGCTGCCCCCCTCTTGGGTTATCATTGTCATAAGCCGTAGCAAAAGGAACATACGGTTTATGGTTGTATCTTACCGGATCTCCGGGAGCAGAAGTGATTAAATCGCCTTGTGGAGTGGAAGTGCCTACGAACAGAATAGTACCTTCTCTACGCGGATCTCCGGTTTCAAAAGCGTTTGCGAGGTCTAGTGATGGTGTATTAAACCCCCAATAACCGGCTTGGGATCTTACGCCCTGTACCTGTGCATACTGACTGTTACTCGCGTCTTTTGTACCAGGATTATATTCGCATTGAATCTCAAATATCGATTCTGAACTGTTTTCATGATTTAAACGGAACACAGATTCATAATCTGGCAGCAGGCTATAACCTTGCGTCATTACGGTATTGGTTAAGCTGAGTACCTGCGCCCATTTCTTTTGATACATGGCTACTTTGGCATGCAGGGCTAATGCAGCGCCTTGAGTTGCACGACCACGATCAGCAGCTGGATAGCTTACCGGCAGTACCGCTGCGGCTTCATCAAGGTCTTTTTCTATAGCGGCATAAACTTCTTCTCTCGAACTTCTTGGCATGTTAAACTGTGCCGGGGTTTTAGGAATGGTCAGGTGTAACCTTACACCACCAAAAGCCCTCACTAGTCTGAAATAAGAATAAGCCCTTACAAATTTAGCTTCCGCAAGGAGGCGGCTCTTTAAGTTAGGATCCATTTCTATGCCCGGGATATTATCCAATACCTGATTACAAAGATTGATATTCTGGTATTGGCCTTCCCAAAATCCAAGTACCTGTCCATCTGTAGAGGTGACCGTGAAGTTTTCAAAGTCGTTCAGATAACTGGCGTCATTTGTCGAACTTCCTTTATCGGCCTCATCAGAAGCAATGCTTTCTACGGCAAGTGAAGGAAAGGCTACATTTGCCCAGCTGCGTAAATTTCCATAAATGGCATACACGCCGGCTTGTGCATCATCCTGAGTTTTCCAAAATGTTACTGCAGGTTGTTTGGCTTGAGGATCAACATCAAGGAAGCTTTTTGTACATGAAGTGCTGAGTAAGATCGTACCTGTGATGACTATTGCGCATGCTTTTCGCAGCGCGATATGGTTATATATTTTCATTTCCGGATCAATTAAAAAGTAACGTTTAGACCTAAATTATAAGTAGCATAGAGTGGGTATACATTGGCATCTATACCTGCACCTAGTGGTGAATAATTACCCACGGTTGGTTTCCCGATTTCCGGGCTAAATCCTCTGTATCCAAATAGATTTACCGGATTTTGAGCATTAGCAAATACCCTTACTTTTTGCATTTTCCACTTGCTCAGCAACGTACCAGGTAAAGTGTAGCCGATTTGTACATTTCTTAATCTGATATAATCTCCTTTTTCGACAAAGAAGGAGTTTGGCGCTGAATTTTTAGTGGTTCCTATATTTGCGGAAGGATAGGTGTTTGAAGTCCCTTCACCATGCCATCTGTTTTTAAAGAAGTCTTCAGTGAAATTCTCATTACCATACCTTACACCAAGGTTTGCATTATAGATACTGATTCCTGCAACTCCCTGGATGTCCAGAGAAAGGTCGAAGTTTTTATAAGCAAAACTAGTGTTTAATGCATAGTTGAATTTAGGGTTTGCATTTCCAAGTGTGATGCGGTCTTTTCCGTCTATGATACCATCGCCATTTTGATCTACATATCTGAAATCACCGGCTATGGCATCTTTTTGAGCAGAGGCTGAAACTTCTCCTGCATTTTGGAAGATACCATCCACTTTATAACCGAAGAATTCGCCAATTGGTCTTCCAAGAACGGTGCGTGTTGCAAGGGAGCCATTGGCTAATCCTTCACCACCAGAATAGATCGGATTTTCACCCGTTACTACTGAAGTTACTTTGTTTTGATTGTAACCGAAGTTTCCACTGATGGAATAGGTAAATCCGCCTTCAGTTTTATCTCTCCAGTTGGCGGTGAATTCAAATCCACGGTTTCTGAAGTTGGCCTGATTGCCAATTTCTTTCGCTTCTCCTAATCCCATATCTGCTGATACCGGAATTCCAAAGATGGCTTGTTGTGTCTCTTTGTTATAATAATCAGCTTCAATACTCAATCTATTGGCTAAAAACCCTGCTTCTAAGCCAATGTCAGTACCTGAACTGCGTTCCCAATTGATAAAGGCAGGAGTAATCTGGTCGATACTTTTACCGGTATAAGCGACACCATTGAAATAAGCGACATAACCACCTTTTTGAGAGATGGTAAGCGTAGTTGGATTTACAGGAACACCTGCATTTCCGACTTTACCCCAGCTTCCGCGAATTTTTAAATTACTGAAAATCTGCTGATCCTGCATGAAGGGCTCGTTACTGATCACCCAACCTGCACCGATAGAAGGGAAGTAACCCCATGGATTTCCATTCGCATAAAATTGTGAGGCACCATCCGCACGCATCGAAGCATTTAGCAGATAGCGATCTTTATAGGAATAGTTTACACGACCGAAGTAAGAGGCTGCGGTTTGTAAATTACCACCATCCGTTAGTGAACGTCCGGCTGCATTTCCTAAAGCCAGATAAAGGTCTCCTTCACTGGAGAATGGGACATTTAAGGCCTTACTATTGATGAAATATTGTTTGTTACGTTGTGCAGTCTGTCCTGCCAGTACCGTTAAATTATGGTCACCAAAGGTGTTTTTATAAGTCAGGGTGTTTTCAACGATCCAGTTTCTATCTTCTGTTCTGTCGATTCCCAACAGACTGGTCTCATTACGCTGTGCATTTGTTGCTTTATAAACCGGGCTATAACTTCTTACTTCAGCTTGGGAGAAATCACCACCAAAGCTGGTTCTGAAAGTTAAACTTTTTAGGATTTCGAGTTCCGCATAAAGATTTCCGGTGAATTTATAGTTTTTAGACCTTCTATTGAAGAAATCAATAGTAGCTTGAGGATTGGCACCTGCGCCACTACCCAGACCAAAATCATTAGGATCTCCATAAGTACGATCTGCATAATAAACAGGGACTACAGGTCCTGAAGTATACATCTGACGAAATATAACGTTGTCAATGTCTTTGGAGTTACTTGCGGTTGCAGAAACATTATAACCCACTTTTAAGGGTTTCAATACCTGAAATTCACTGGTTAATCTGGCAGTGTAGCGTTTATAGTTGTTGCTCTTTACTACGCCATCCTGATCGAGATAGCCCAGTGATAAGTTGTAAATGTTTTTTTCGCCACCACCACTGATGGATAGCTGGTGGTTATTTACCTGTGCATTTCTAAGTATTTGCCCATACCAGTCTGTTCCTTTTCCAAAAGCAGTAGGATCTTTGAATAGTGGGTCTTCATTTTTAGAAGCATAGATTTCATTAATAATCGTAGCATATTGAGTAGCATCTGCCATTTTCACAGGGTTGGTTACACTCTGCAAACCAAATGTTCCATTGTAACTCACGATAGCATCGCCTTTTTTACCCCTGTTGGTGGTTACTAAAACCACACCGTTGGCGGCTCTGATCCCGTAGATAGCTAAACTTGAGGCATCTTTCAGGATACTCATATTGAAAATATCTGATGGATTCAGAAAGTTGATATCATCGTACCAAACACCGTCTACTACGTATAGTACACCGGTGTTACCATATACTGTACCAGTACCACGGATTGTGATAAGTGGTGCAGCACCCGGAGCACCATTATTGGTGATCGAAACTCCGGCAACTTTTCCCTGTAATGCACTTACCGGATTTACAGAAGCTTGCTTGGAAATTTCTTCTCCTTTGATAGTGGCGACGGAACCCGTCACATCGATTTTTCGTTGTGTACCGTAACCAACTACCACCACCTGTTCTAGTTCCTGTGAGGAGGAAGTCATGGGTACATTAATTGTAGTTCTATTGTTTACCGGTACCTCTTGTGTGGTATAACCGATATAAGTGAATACCAATGTGGCAGTCGCCGGAGCGCTGATGGAATAGTTTCCATTGGCGTCTGTTTGTGTTCCTGTTGCTGCTCCTTTTACCTGTATACTTACAGCTGGAATAGTGGTTTTATCACCGCCGTCTGTCACCTTTCCTTTTATAATAATCTGCTGTGCAAAGGCAGAATAATTAAAAAGAAAACAGAGGAATGCTAAAACAGAAAATTTTGTAAAGATTCTTTTCATGCTCGTTTAGGTTATGTTTATTTGATAGGCTAAATCTCTGTGACTGTCGTGGTTAATGCAAGAAATTGACCTCTACATGAATACGTCAGTATTGATGTGTAGTGTTTTTAGGCTGTTTTCCATAGCGGTTTTTAGTCTAAAAATAGGCTTTGTGATATGGGAATAGGATTTATAGGTCTCCAGGTTACCTGATCAGTAAATGCAGGATTGTGGGGCAAAAAGACAGGGTGTGTGTAGTAATGATGTAGTGTTATAACTCCATTAAGAACTCTACAAGGTTCTTGTCATGAGGGATTACCAGCTTTTTACGGAGTCTGTATCTCCTGATTTCTACTCCCCTCAGAGAAATGTTAAGTAAGGATGCCATTTCTTTACTACTCATATTCATGTGTAAATAGGCACATAATTTCAAGTCATTCGGAACAAGGTCCGGATGATTTGCCTTTAATTTTTTAAAGAAGCTTTCATGGGCTTCATTGAAACTGCTCTCGAACAAATGCCAGTCGCGTTCGTCATTCATCCCCTCATCAATGACCTTCTGAATCTTCCTCAACTGGTCTTCCGAAAGTGGTTTCCCATTGCCATCTTTTAGTTTGGCAATCTCCTGACTCAGCTTCTGCAGCAGCTCATTTTTATAAACCAGACTCATCGCCGAGTTTGCCAGTTCCCTGTTTTTTCCAGCCAGTTCTACCTGTAGCTTTTCGGTTTGCAGCTTGATAATCTGGCGCTCATTCGCTTCTGTTTCCTTCTTTAAGAAGACCTCTTTTTCTGCCTGCATTTTCTTCGCAATGGCTTCCTGATCTCTTTTCAGTTTGAGCTCATAAAGACGTTTCGCCGCAATAAATAAGGCAATACCACAGAGTACATAAAAAGCGATAGCCCAGTTGCTGGCATAAAATGGTGGAAGTACCTGAAATTCAAAGGAGGTTTCCTGAGGAAGCACCTGGTCATTGATTTTAGCCCTCACCCTGAAAGTATAATTTCCTTTACTAAGGTTCGTGAAATCTTTCTGTGAAGCAGTACTCCATTCCGACCATTGTTTAGAATATCCCTCTAAAAAGTATTGAAACTTGATTTTAGCCTGTCTGTAATAGGGTAGGGCATAGGAAATGCGAATGTTATTTCTGGAATAAGGGATTTGCATTTTTGTATCCCTGTTCCCAATTTCACTCAACACCTGATAGGTATCAGTGATGTCTTCTATTTTTCTAATGAGTACCAGCGGTAGATCTTGTTTCTTAAGGTTTTCAGGACGGTTATTGCCATTATAGATTACAAAGCCATCATCAACGCTGATCAGGTAAATATTATCACTGATTTTGCTGATGTTTTCATAGTACTGCACCATTCTTCCATCCAGAATGTTGAACCTGTTGGAATCAATACTAAGCTGTCCCGTTTCCTGCAGGTGTGCCAGGGCCATTTTACCACGGTTAATAAACCAGTATTTTGATTTACCGGCACTAATGATTTTGTTAGCCGTAGAAAAGCCTTTTAGTGCTTTATTGAGTTCAGCATAGTTTTTAAAACGATTGCTGATGTCATCATAAACATAAAAGCCTTTATCTGAAGAAAAGACCAGGTTGTTTTCTATTTTGAAGATGTTGATGTTGTAATCGTCTGGTAAGCCGTTTTTCTCATTGTAGATTCTGGTGGAGATCACCCTGCTCAGGTCTGGACTCAGTGTGAGTTTATACAGTCCTTTATAGGCATGGCTTACCCAAATATCTCCTTTTGCATCTCTTTCCACATATCTTGAAGGCGCATCAAAGTTAGCCACCTTGTTGTGGTAGCGCCATATCCCCCGGGCATCCTTCTTATAAATGACGAGGCCATTATAGGTGCCTTGAATCAGACATTCTTGTCCGTCATCGAGCTTTTTTATAGTCCAGCCGCCGTTGGCACTGGATATTTTTTCCAGTTTATTCCCCCTGACATTAAAGGTCCCATTGTTATGTCCACAGATCAATTGCCCGTCAATTACTGTAAGTTCCCATACCTGTCCCTGTGAATGGGGAATCAGTTTGAAATCAAAAGAATTGAAGGTGTTTTTTCCGGATACCCATGGACTATAGAATAGCCCCTGATTGGTTCCTAAATAAATGGTATTGTTGTAGATCAGACTGGAATAAACAGTTCCAAACTGACCGGTTTTATCGAAATAAAAGTATAGCGGAGAGTTTAATTCTATGCGGTCTATCCCATTGTCGAGCCCGGCCCAGAGGTTTTGGTCCTGATCGGCATAAAGACTAAGTACGGTGTTGTTTTGCAGGCCGCTCGATTTGTTGATCTGCTGCACTATATTTCCCTGCTCATCAATGATGATTAAGCCGTTTAAGATAGTGCCATATGCATAATACTTATTTAAAACCTTTACCCCATTGTTGAGCTGAAAGGTTTTTAGAAAGTTATTGGCAGCTGTATTAAAGGGGATGAAGGTTTGACCATCGTATAGGAATAAGCCATCCTTACTGGTGCCAATGAGCAGTTTGTTGTCCCGATAAGGCAAAATAGACAATACATCGGTTGAATTGGTCGGGTTACTGCCTTTTAATGGGATCAGTTGTTCGCCCTGCAATTCAAACAGCCCACTGCTCAATACTTCCACAAAGAACCGTTTTCCCACCTGGTGGAGGAAGAGAAAGGGTTTGCTGCTGTTAATAGCTGTAATCTTATGATTCTCGTAGATGTAAATGGTAGAAAAAGACTGAAAAATCACCTTTTTCCCGTCGGAACAGATTTTCCAGATTTCGTCCTTTACCAGGTTAGTCTTTGGAACTAATTTCGTTAAGGAGGTATAGGTTAATTTGTCGTTTTTATAAGACCAGTAGCCAAGTTCTCCAAAACCGCCGGTATAGATGATTCCGGAGGGAGCAGCGAGCACAGACCTTACAATCTGCCGGTTTGGTAACTTGTATTGTTGCCAGTATTTACCGTCATAAGTAAGCAAACCCTGTGCATTTCCAAAATACATAATGCCGTTTTTACCTTTACTGACTGACCAGTTTTGATTGCCTGACAAGTAAAGTGACTTTGGGTAATTTTGGACATATGGGACCCCGATACTTTTAATATCGTCTGCTTTAACAGCAAGGGAAATAAACGCAAATAAAAAATATAATATGAGGTATCTCCCTTGGCTGCTCTTCATGAATGCCTGATAATAGCTATTTAGAAGCAGTATTTACTGGCTGAGGTACTTTAACGTAATATCCTGTTCCATCGTAAGGACGTTTTCTTGGATGTGTAGTACAAGGAACAGAACAACAGCCCTGAAGTTCTTCTCCACAGGCATCACATTGTGTGATGTGCTCATTACATTCCGGATTTGCACAGTTGATCATCTTTGGAGTCACAATGCCACAAGAGTAACAAGTAGAAACAATACTCGGGTTTACCGAATTCACATCTACAGCAATCCTGTTGTCAAAAACATAACATTTACCGTCAAAATCTTCTCCTCCGGCTTCTTTACCATATTTGATGATTCCGCCATGAAGCTGATATACGTCGTTGAAACCATGGTGTAACAGAAGGGCAGATGCTTTTTCGCATTTGATACCTCCTGTGCAGTAGGTCAGCACTTTCTTGTCTTTGTATTTCGCCAGTTCATTGATCTGTTCCGGGAAATCCCTGAAATTTTCAATGTCTAAGGTAATGGCATTTTTAAATCTGCCTAAGTTATGCTCGTAGTTAGAACGTACATCAAGAATGATCACATCCTCTTCCTTAATCATCTTCTGAAATTCTACCGGCTCCAGGTGTTTACCTGTACGCTGATTAGGATTGATGATGTTCGGGTCTTTTAATCCGGAATGAACAATCTCGTCTTTATAACGACAGTGCATCTTTAGGAAGGAAGGCTCATCGACTTCGTCAATCTTAAATTCTGTTTTGGCAAAACGTTCATCCGCATGAATGGCCGCCATATAGGCTTCAACATCCGCTGTGGCTCCTGAAACAGTGCCGTTCAAGCCTTCATCAGCCACGATAATACGGCCAACAAGGTTTAAAGATTTACAAAAAATAAGGTGTGTGGCAGCAAATTGTTCTGCGTTTGCTATTGGACTATAGCAATAATAAAGTATGGTCTGGAATTTTTTCATATCATCATTGATACTGTTGCATACAGCGTTTAATGTGGGACAAAGTTAGTAAAGATAAATGAGATTGGAAAAGCTAAATCGCAGGGGTTCTGCCTCCATCTACTCTAATACTTGTTCCGGTGACATAGGAAGCTGCAGGAGAAGCGAGGAAAGCAACCACATTAGCGACTTCTTCGGCACGTCCAAATCTAGCCATCGGAATACTCGAAATCATGCTTTTCTCTATCGTCGCAATATCTGTCTGCTGGTTTGCTGCGGTGCTTTCAATTAAACTCCCCAATCTGGCAGTATCAGTTAATCCAGGTAGGATGTTGTTGACGGTGATTTGATAGATGCCTACCTCATTGGATAAGGTTTTTGCCCAGGAAGCTACTGCCGCCCTAATGGTATTGGAAACGCCAAGATTTGGTAATGGTGTTTTTATGGAGGTGGAAGTGATATTAATGATCCTGCCATAGCCTAGTTTCTTCATTCCCGGCAGGACTGCAGTTGCCAGAAGGTGATTCGCAACAAGGTGTTGTTGAAATGCCGATTCAAAGTCCTCAGGGCTCGCTTTCGTGATCGGACCTGCTTTTGGCCCGCCAGTATTGTTGACCAGAATGGCAACCAGGTGTTGACTTGTTATTTTATGGATGGCATCAGACAGTTGTTGCTTTTCTGAAAAATCAGCAACAGCATAGCTATGCTCCTGATTTCCGTCTTGTGCCAGTTGTTCCAATGCCGCTTTAAGCCCCTCCTCATTTCTACCCATTAAGATGCAATTGGCACCTAACCCAGCTAAAACTTTTGCTGTAGCTAATCCAATACCCTGGGTACTGCCACAGATTAACGCGTGTTTTCCTTTTAATGAAATGTCCATGTGATGTTTTATAGCTAAACTTATATAAAAATTATGAGGTAACAATGTTTTTATGCTGTTGTTGGGTTATTGGAATATTGTTAAGTTTGCCTTCGTCATTATAAATCAGCGGGTGATTTGTGAGACGGATTAAATTTAAACACAAAAAATGACCAAAATTTCTATGAAACCAGTGCTATTGGCGGCGGGCCTTTTAATTAGCGCAGGTAGTGGATTTGCTCAGGACAACCTGGTAAATGCACTTAACAGCAACCACAGTAAAGACAGTAAAAATAGCTTCACTTTTACTGAGGTAATCAATGCAGAAACAACTGATGTAAAAAATCAAAAGTCTTCAGGAACTTGCTGGAGCTATAGTACCAACTCATTCTTAGAATCGGAAATGATTCGCGCAGGTAAAAAACCAGTAGATCTTGCTGATATCTTTACTGCCCGTAATGCTTATATTGAAAAAGGAATCAACTATGTACGTATGCACGGTGCCTTAACTTTAGGTGATGGTGGTGCATGTCATGATGTAATCAATATGTTCGCTTTATATGGCGCGTTGCCACAAGAAGTCTATAACGGAAGAAACTACGGAACTCCGGAGAATAAATCTGACGACATGAACAAGCTGACTAAAACTATTCTTGAAAATGCAGTAAATGCACCATCAGGAAAGTTTGATGCTTCATGGAAAAGCAAATATATCGCTACTATCGATTCATGTTTAGGTGCAGTTCCTGAGAAATTCACCTTCGAAGGAAAAGAATACACGCCAAAAACTTTCGCTAAAGAAGTAGTAGGAATCAATCCTGCTGACTATGTGGAACTTTCTTCTTTCACTTCAGCACCTTACTATACTAAAGCAGTATTAATGGTACCAGATAACTGGTCTTACGATCAGGTTTACAATGTACAAATGGACGACATCACTAAGGTGATCGACAATGCATTGAAAAAAGGTTATACTGTGGCCTGGGCTACAGACGTTAGTGAAAAAGGCTTTAGCTGGAAAAATGGTGTTGCCTTTGTTCCGGAAAAAGATTTCGAAAACATGACCAAAGAAGAGCAGACTACCATGTTCAATGGTCCTAAACCAGAAAAAGAAATCACTGTAGAGATGCGTCAGGAAGCTTTTGATAACTACAAAACTACTGATGATCACGGTATGCAGATTACTGGTATCGCGAAAGATCAAAACGGTAAAGAATATTACATCGTGAAAAACTCATGGGGTGTAACTAACGACTACAAAGGTTACTTATACGTAAGCAAGAACTTTGTGAAATTCAAAACCACAGCTTTTCTGTTAAACAAAAAAGGTCTTCCTTCGGATATTCGTAAGAAACTTAGTCTTTAATCAGATAAAGACAGATCAGAAAGGCGGTTCCAGTTTTGGACCGCCTTTTTTATTTCCAGAGCATTTGCCCTTTATTTCCAGAACATTTGGCGGGAAATGGTTGTTGATTTTATATAGAAAATGATATTTATGAAGGTATTTATAACACGGGTAATCCCGGAAGAAGGTAGGAGATTATTAGAGGAAGCAGGGATTGAAATCCAGGAGTGGAAAGAAAAAAGGGCGCTGACGCAGGAAGAGCTGATTTTTAATTGTTCCCAAAGTGACGCCCTTTTAAGTGTAGGTACCAGATTGGATGCCGGGTTCCTGAAGGCTTCCTCGCATTTAAAAGTAATTGCTTTACACTCTGTAGGCTTCGATCATGTCGATATAGAAGCAGCTACTGCCCTAAATATTCCTATTGGAAATACGCCGGGTGTATTAAGCAATGCAACAGCAGATACCGCTTTCTTACTGATGCTGGCCACTTCCAGAAAGGCCTTTTACCTACATAAAAGTATTGAAAAAGGAGAATGGGGATTTTTTGACCCCACCGCTAATTTAGGAATTGAGCTCAGAGGAAAGACCCTCGGTGTTTTTGGATTGGGGAAAATAGGATTGGAAATGGCCAGATGTTGTAAAGCAGCATTCGGTATGAAAGTAATTTACCACAATAGAACCAGAAGTGAAGCTGCGGAACAAGAGTTAGATGCCAAATGGCTGCCTTTTGAAGAATTACTGCAACAAAGCGACGTGGTAACTGTGCACACCGCCTTGACTCCCGAAACGGAAGGAAAGTTTGATCAGACTGCATTTAACCTGATGAAGCCTTCCGCAATTTTTATCAATACCGCTAGAGGTGCCATTCATCAGGAAGATGATTTGTTAAAGGCACTAGAAGAAGGAACGATCTGGGGCGCAGGATTGGACGTAACCAACCCTGAACCTATGAGACCAGACCATCCGCTCTTACAGATGCCTAATGTTGCTGTGCTTCCACATATCGGATCTGCTACTCAGGAAACCCGCGCGGCCATGTCTGTGCTGGCAGCGAGAAATGTGATCGCAGGTCTGAAGGGAGAAGAGATTCCATTTCCGGTAAATCCGGAAGTATACATCGGTGAATCCAGAAGCCTATAAATGATTTCTGGTCACCTTGCCCTTGACCAAAAATATCCGCTTAATGGATTTCCTTTCCAAAACAGTATCTCCGATATAGTCCGGATTTAACGAACGTAAAAGGATTCGTTCCGGATCCGCATGTTGAAAAAGTGTCTTTACTGTGGTGATGTTGTTGGAAACATCATCGGTGATCACCAGATATGCTTCGCCCCATTGGATGATCTCCCTGTTTTTTATCTCTTTGATAATAATGATTTCCCCATTTGTAAATTTGGGGTACATACTATCTCCATAAACAGGGAGATAAGCATCACAATCATTAAAAGGACGGTAATTAACATAGTATTCCGGTGGCTCCTGAAATACATTCAATTCTCCTACGGTGAGCTCGGTAAGGTTTACATTGAAATAAGGTACACCTTCTTCCAATTGTGGTAAATGCTCATCGGAATCTGATCCCTTGATAAACATTTCACCCATACCGGTATTCAGGAACCTTGGGTTGATTTTGTGGAAATCAATGATGTCTTTCGACAGCCTCTTTCCGATTTTTCTTCTTCCGCTTTCTATAGAAGAGCAATTTCCAATGTGTTTCGTAATCGGGAGATAGAATTCCAACAAGGTCATTTGTTTCGCTAAACGTATTTCCCTGAGCCTGGCGCCGGTTTGGTCGCTCTCTGTGTAAATGTTTTTCCTCATAGCTTTAATTATTATGCAAATTAGTTTGTCTTTTGATTAATTATACGTAGAATTGTGTTAATTATTTAGCTAATATAATATTTTAAAGTTTATCAGTTGCACTATAAATTAATTTAAATGTATTATGAGGAGAAGATATGATATGATGGGGATACCCGGATTCAGGTATTTGCAGGATGATGAGTTAGAAAACCCGCTTCTGGTTGCGGAAGAGTTCTTTGATGCCATAGATCTGGAATTGTTCCGGCAAGAGCTCCGGATGTTTTTTGCCCTTGCCTTTAATAATGAGACCTATAAAAATGATAAAACACATGAAACGGCCAGGCAAATTGGGGTCCATCAGCAATTAACGAGGTTCCTTGAAATGGCCTGGCTGATCCTGAAAAATGATAATATTGATTTGCTGATTAAAGCAGGAGATCCACTTTTTCAAACAGACGGCATGTGGAGAAGGGGAGGCTTTATTGAAGTCGATAAAAGAATGAAAAACGATAAAATGAAATACTGCCGGGTATTAGCCGATGAGGAGGTCAATAATGTCAGGTTGGTATTTGAACGGCTATTCGGATATCAATCCCTGGCGGCATGGCAGGATGAACTGGATATGGTTTTGTTTTATAGCCTTAGTAGTACGCCAATGGCTGATGAATGTGAAAATGGCCACGTGTCTTTTCCAATGCATGAGCACCTGGAGAAACTGCTGGAATGTGTTCATGTGATTCATGAACTCCGGATAGTAGGGGATGAAGGCTGGAAAGTACTTCCTGTAGATGTTACTTTTAAGAATAAGGATTACCGGTACTTTCCACCTGAACTGATTATGAGCATCGTTCATCAGCATGAGTTGATACCGGTTTGACAGATAGAACAAGCCTGCCAGGACTAAAGATTTTGCTTAGCACAGGCAGGCTTGTTTATAAGGATGTTTTAAAATCCATAGGAGAATCTGAATCCATGATTGATTCTTTTATTCCCGTCATAAGCAAAACCATAGGTGGCTCTAAAGATCAGGCGTTGAACTCCGAAATAAAACTCTGTATAGTTTCGTTTTAATGGTTGGCTCAGGTAACTCACCCCAACTAGTTCTTCCAGTTTTAACTTGCGAAGAATTGGTATTTTACTGCTAAATCTACCCGAGAAGTTGTGTTCAAAATGTGCTTCGAAGTATTCGCGGTCAGTACTGAACAGGTAGAAATCAAGGAACAGGAACTTTCTCATATTCGGTAGGCCAAACAAAGAGTTATTACCTCTGAAATGCTTGAATTCCGGATAATAAATCTGACTATTATTTAAGAATTTTCCGGCACCAATCACAATGGAAGTATAACCCCATAATCCGGCGCTAATCCTATCCTGATAAAGCTCGGCAGAGATCAGGTCGTAATCAACATCACTGCTCATCACACCCTTGATTCCTTTTTTATAGGATAAACTGATGCTTGGGTATTTCGAGGGCAGGTAAATTTTCTGATCCGGCATGGTCATGTAGTTTTGCCCGAAAGTATATTTCAGGGAAGCATCTACACTGAACGATTCATAAGTAGGGAATAGTGGCGTTTCCGTGTCCGGAGTAAATGGATTATTGGAAGTGAATGTCTCTCCTTTTAGATCCTTAATTTTATAATCAGTGGTGTTTACCAGATTGTGGTTTTTGGAGTAATTCACTTTTATGGTACCCATTAAGCCATTCGCCAATTCCCGGCTGGTTCCTATGTTCGCAAATTCCTTTTTATAAAATTTCGAGAAGTTGGTCTCAAAGAGTAGGGAGTTAACCGAGTTTCCTAATAAACTCATCGTACCCAGATTGTTCAGGTCGAAGATGCCGGATCCTGCGCTGGCAGTAATGCTGCCACGTTTAACGGCATCATAATAATAAGTTCCACTTAATGAAGCTGTCAATTCCTTGTTGGATAAACCATAGCGTACTTCTGGTCTGATCTGGTAAAACTCACCGTATTCCAGACGTTTCGTATAGGTGATGCCATACCTTATTCCAAAGCCTTCTACCGTATTGTAAAATAAAGCCGGCAAGATCGGGTCAAACCTTAAACTCTTTTTATCATAGCGGTTGTTTAAGGTATAACCACTAATTAGTAGTTTGAAGGGACCAGGCTTGTTGTTCGCTCTTTCTACAGAATCAAGGTAACGTTTGGATAGTTTTAGCGCTGCAATGCTATCTTTCCGAATGTAATCGCGACTTTCCTCAGCGGTAAGTGGTATCGGTCTGTTGTTTAACCAGAAGAGAGAGTCTTTCTTATTAACCGCTTTCGTAACCTTTAAAATCTCCCCGTTAAAATAGTTCTTTGGAAACTTAGGGTGAATGTCATAATTGCTATAAACACCCGCGTAATAACCTTCGAATTTAAAGCCCAACACATCTCCGTTAAACTGGAAGTTGATATTTGAAGGCATATAGGTGTTTTCTGCTTTCAGAAATTGCTGGGAGATTTTCAGGGTATCAATCAAATTGATGCCTGAGCTCTTAGTAAGGTATACATTTGCATTTACCAAATGCCAGGTATCGTCTATGATATAAATAATACCGCTAAAAACCGGATCATGGCTTCTTTTGGGAACCACTTCGATCTTATTGACGGTATGACCGTTTTCAGTAACCAGACCAAGAAGCTTATATTTATAAAAAGATAAGGCATTATCAGCAATTGGTGATACAAATCCGCGTGCACTCAGCGTGTTTTCTAAAAGAATGTTCTGGTAAAAGTTAATGATCAGATCTGAAGCTTTGTTAAAACTGAAGGCATTATTCCTACCCGCTACCTTAGAGGAAATCATCTCTTCGTGTATTTTATCCGGAAGTTCGAACGAAAATATAGAAGTGGATTCCGATAAATAAAGGATGCCCTTTCTGTTGGTGTCGAGATTTAATGTTTTCTGAATGTCTCTTCCGAAGAACTTTTTAGGCGCACCAACCAATTTTTGTACTCCTTTAATATAGACGTCTGCGGTATAGGCCGGGACTTCTGTCAGGTGTTGTTTTCTTTTTTTGATTGCCTGACGGATGATTTCATATGCAGGATCTTCTGCATTTCCGTCAATAGTTACGCCGGTTAAGGTATAGGATTCAGGTGTTAATACGGCATTTTCTACAGTTTCTTCCGCAATGGTGATGTTCTTTTCGACGGCTTTATAACCAATCGCTTTATAAACAATCACAAAAGTACCTTGATTTAAAGCAAGCGCATAAACACCATCCACATTGGCCGAAGTACCTTTCGTGGTGTTTTTAACATAAACAGACGCAAAAGGAACTACTTCTCCGTTTGTATCTTTAATATTTCCTTTTAATTTGAATTCCTGAGCAAATAGTGCGCTGGTTGCGACAAGTATCAGTAAAAGCGTGAGTTGGATTCTCTTCATAGATGGATTAAAGCCTAAATATCGGGTAAGTATTCTTAGTAAACAGCAAACTTTTGTTAAAGTTTGTTAATGGGTATTTAACAAGGTTGTTCGGGTAAGACGATATTTTCATAACTTTGGTTGCAACAAGCAAATAATAGTATGTATAAAACATTACAACCTGTTCTTCAACAAGAATTGGAGCAAATAGAAAAAGACGGTTTATTTAAACGTGAACGTGTGATTGTAACCCCACAGGGTGCGGATATCAAAATTAGTACTGGACAGGAAGTAATCAACTTCTGTGCAAACAACTATTTAGGTTTATCTTCTGATCCACGTGTAACGGAAGCGGCTAAACAAGCAATCGATAAATATGGTTATGGAATGTCCTCAGTTCGTTTTATCTGTGGCACCCAGGATGTACATAAAGAGTTAGAAGAGAAATTATCTAAATTCTTAGGTACTGAAGATACCATTTTATACGCTGCGGCTTTTGATGCAAATGGTGGTGTTTTTGAACCGCTTTTAAATGACCAGGATGCAATCATCTCTGATGAATTGAATCACGCTTCCATCATTGATGGTGTGCGTTTGTGTAAAGCAAAACGTTTCAGGTATAAAAATGCGGATATGGCTGATCTGGAGCAACAATTAATTGCTGCTAAAGATGCAAGACACCGTATCATCGTTACTGATGGTGCTTTTTCTATGGACGGTGTAATCGCTCCATTAGATAAAATCTGTGATTTAGCAGATAAATATGAAGCATTAGTAATGATTGATGAATCACACTGTACTGGTTTTATCGGTAAAACTGGTCGTGGAACACACGAGCATTTTAACGTAATGGACAGAGTTGACATCATCACAGGTACTTTAGGTAAAGCTCTTGGTGGTGCATCAGGTGGTTTTACTGCTGGTAAAAAAGAAATTATTGACATGTTACGTCAGCGTTCACGTCCATACCTATTCTCTAACACTTTGGCTCCGGCAATTGCAGGTGCTTCAGTGGCAGTATTAGATATGTTAAGCGAGACTACTGATTTAAGAGATAAATTAGAAAGCAACACGGTTTATTTCCGCAAAAAAATGACCGAAGCTGGTTTCGATATCAAAGAAGGTGTTCACCCGATTGTTCCGGTAATGCTTTATGATGCTAAACTAGCACAGGAGTTTGCTGCTAAAATGCTGGAAGAAGGTATTTATGTTGTTGGTTTCTACTACCCTGTAGTTGCACAAGGCAAAGCAAGAATCCGCGTACAGCTTTCTGCTGCTCATGAGCAACACCATTTAGATAAAGCTATTGCTGCATTTACCAAAGTAGGTAAAGCACTTGGTGTGATCTAAAACATAATAGCTGAGTCCAATTTCTACCCGGACATCCTGTTCAAGTTGATTTTTGGACTCAGCGATTATAAAAATATTATATAAATAGCTGTATATTTGGCCTCATGTTACAAGAGAAGATAACACAATATACTGCTGAAATAAATGCGTTTTCCACGGATAACGCTGATGAGTTAGAGCAATTCCGCATCAGATTCCTGGGTACAAAAGGAATCATCAAAGATATTTTTGATGAGTTTAAAGCTGTTTCACCTGAGGAAAAAAGAGTCCTGGGGAAAGTTTTAAATGAGTTTAAGCAATTAGCGGAAGCTAAATATCAAACGCTTAAAGATCAGACTGAAGTAACTGAAACCAAAAAGGATCTGGGTTTAGACCTGACTTTACCCGGGGAAGGTTTTGAAATCGGTGCCCGTCATCCACTGGCATTGGTGAGAAGAGAAATCGTAGAAATCTTTAATAAACTAGGTTTTATTGTTGCTGAAGGTCCGGAGATTGAGGACGATTGGCATAACTTCTCTGCATTAAATTTTCCTGAAGAGCATCCCGCACGTGATATGCAGGACACTTTCTTTATTAAGAAAGGTGGAGAAAAGGGTGATATCGCTTTGCGTACCCATACTTCTTCTGTTCAGGTGAGAATGATGGAAGAAGGAAAACCACCATTCAGAGCCATCATGCCAGGTCGTGTGTATCGTAACGAAGCAATCTCTGCAAGAGCACACTGTTTCTTCCACCAGGTAGAAGGTTTGTATGTAGATGAGAATGTATCTTTCGCCGACTTAAAGCAAACACTGTTCTATTTCGTGCAGGAATTATATGGAGAAGGAACAAAAGTTCGTTTCCGTCCTTCTTATTTCCCTTTTACTGAGCCTTCGGCAGAGATGGACATTTCTTGTACCATTTGTAAAGGTGCAGGATGTCAGCTGTGTAAGCAAAGTGGCTGGGTAGAGATTCTGGGTTGCGGTATGGTAGATCCTAATGTATTAGAAAACTGTGGTATTGACTCGAAGAAATATAGCGGCTTCGCTTTCGGAATGGGAATCGAACGTGTAGCTAACCTAAAGTTCGAAATTAAAGACCTGAGGTTATTCTCAGAGAATGATGCCCGCTTTTTGAAACAATATAAAACATCGTTGATATAACCTGAATGATCAAAAAGATAACCGCTGCATTTGTAGTTTTACTACTGTTTGTAGGTTGTGGTAAGGATGATGGAGTATATATTCCTAATATCCTTGTCAATTACCGGATATCTGAAGCAGAGTTTAGCATAAAGGCAAAGAGTGGTATTCTATTGGTGCCAAATTTTGGGGTGGCAGGCTTGATGATCATTAAGGTTGCGCCCGGGAATTATGTTGCTTTTGATCAATGTAGTTCAGTAAATCCTGATCAACGCTGTAAAGTAGTACCGGATGATAATTTGATTACGGCTACTGATCCTTGCAGCGGTGCAAAGTTTTTACTGCTTGACGGTAGTCCGCAGAAAGCGCCGGCTGTACGTTATTTAAAGGTATATCGCACCTCTATTGGAAGCGATGGGTTGATAAATGTATCTAATTGATGGAACCAGAGAAAATTAAAGAAAGTATAATCAGGGCTGCAAAGGAGTTATTCAGAAAATACGGGTATCACAAAACAAGTGTAAACGAAATTGCGAAGAAAGCCAGAATAGCCAAAGCTACCATATATAAGTATTTTGAGAGTAAAGAGCAGGTTCTGGATGCCATATTAATGGATTATCTGGATACAAACCTCCACGAGATTCTAAAGAATAAGGCGCAGTTTTCTAATGAGGAAGAACACCTGACCGCATTGGTCATGAAGACTTGCAGGCTAACTTATACCGTTTGTAATGAATTTATAGGCTGGGATTTTGTACGTGAAAATGCAAACTCTCAGGAATTCTTAAAACACCTTTCGGATCAGCTGGAATCGCTGTTACTTTCTGCTTACCTGGAACTTGATCATTTCAAAAATAACCCTTCCCGCAAAGAAGGACTTGCCTTCTTACTGAAAGCAAGCAAAAGCATCGTGTTCTCATTTGCATTTACTTCGGTGAGTGATTCTGATGTAAGAAAGAACTTTGTTAGCTTCCAAAAAGAGCTGTTACCGTTTTTGGTTAAAGCAGCGTTGTAAATATTAATATTTACTGGTATAAGGAAACCTGATATCATTTCTATAAGTATAAAGCCCTCCGGAATCATTCCTGAGGGCTTTCTTTTTACCAACGTTTTATGAATTCCGAAAGGTTCTCCTGCTGCGGTCTGGTACTGGTGATATTTCGCGCTAATTTGTAGCCTGGTTGACTGATCCTTGTGCCATGGTTGAAAGGCTTCCGGCCCTGGAAAGGCCCTGTCAACGGCGGGTTAAGGCTCTGATAAGGCTTCGGGAAATGTAATCAGATCAGGAGGAGTATTTGCTGGCCAATATTGCAGTATCTTACCCTGATTTTAATCGAAAAAAAAATGGCAATACTCCCTTGCATTTTGTAGCGAAAGGTTTTGTGATTCTTAAAACCAGTAGCTATACGTCTTTTATTTGTCAAAACTAACCAGATGCCCAGGGCTGAAAATTCCTGTTTCAGGAATGATATGATGAAGATAGCTGTTTAAAACGCTATTGACCTTTATTTTTACTTAAACTTCTTCAATTGATAACATATACCGTTTTGGTATTTGGTATGAAAATTGTTAAATTGGTCTTGTTATCAACATATAAGACAATGAGTAAAGAGGTTTTAGAAATTTCTGTTTTGGTTGATGAGAAGTTTGATATGAGCTTTAACCTGGTTGAAGGCGTTTTTGGTTTTATCCTGCGTGTTTTTGATAAGTAAAAGATAACAATTAGATTTCTTGTTGTATAGGCTGTAAAAGCCTAATGGAAATTCCTATGTCTTAAAATTCCATTTTTCCTTCCTTATAGTGTCCTGAAAACAATTTTTGCTCATCCGCTTGCCCGCCTTTGAAAAACATTTACAACGCAATGAAAAAAAACTTAAATTTGCGGCATAATGAGTAGAAATAGAAAATCCGGAACGGTAACCATTATCCCCAATTTAAGTATTATTGATATTGCTGAAGAAGGCAAGGGAGTAGGTAAAGCAGATGAATTGGTGGTATTTGTGGATAAAGCTGTACCCGGCGATGTCGTTGATGTTCGTATCGTAAAAAAGAAAAAGAATTTCGCTGAGGCTGTAATCGAAACAATACATGAAAAATCTGAATTAAGAACAGATCCGTTCTGTCAGCATTTTGGTACTTGTGGTGGTTGTAAATGGCAACACATGGAGTATAGTGCGCAGTTGACATTTAAACATAAAAATGTAGAAGCTGCATTGCAAAGACTGGCTAAAATTGATACTTCATCAATGGAGCCGATCTTAGGATCAGCAGAAAACAAATACTATAGAAATAAATTAGAGTATACATTCTCGAATAAACGCTGGTTAAATAAGGCAGATATGCCGGTTGTTGATGCGGAAGCTGAAACTGAAGCAGACGAAAATGTAGCCTCTCCTGAAAAGGCAGAAATGGAAATGAATGCGTTAGGTTTTCACGTTCCCCTGCGTTTTGATAAAATATTAGACATCGAGCATTGTTATTTACAGGCAGAACCTTCCAACACTTTGAGAAATAAAGTGAGAAGTTATGCTTTGGAAAATGGCATCAGCTTCTATGATCTGCGTAACCATGAAGGTAGCTTAAGAAACCTGATCATCCGTACTTCATCAACTGGTGAGGTGATGGTAGTGGTGGTTTTTGCTTATGTGGAACAAACACAGGTAGACGGTATGATGGAATACCTGAAAGTTAACTTCCCTGAAGTGACTTCTCTTTTATACATCATCAACCAGAAGAAAAATGATACTATTTTCGATCAGGATGTGATTACCTACGCGGGTAGAGATCATATCTTTGAAGAAATGAATGGCCTGAAATTCAAAATCGGTGCCAAGTCATTCTATCAGACGAACTCTATGCAAGCCCTGGAATTGTATAAGATCACCAAAGAATTTGCTGGCTTCAGCGGAGACGAATTGGTTTACGATTTGTATACAGGTGCCGGTACCATTGCCAACTTTGTGGCAGGTAGCGTAAAGCAGGTAATCGGCGTAGAATATGTGCCTACTGCAATTGAGGATGCTAAATTCAACTCGGATTTAAACGGAATCAACAATACCACCTTTTTTGCAGGTGATATGAAAGATATTTTAACAACCGATTTTATTGCAGCACATGGTAAACCTGATGTGGTGATTACTGATCCACCAAGAGCAGGAATGCATGCTGATGTTGTCGCACGATTGTTAGAAATGGAAGCAGAGAAAATTGTGTATGTAAGTTGTAATGCAGCTACGCAAGCCAGAGATTTAGCCCTGTTAAAAGAGAAATATGAAGTAGTGCGCATCAAACCTGTTGATATGTTCCCACATACACAACATGTTGAAAACGTAGTATTGTTAAAGTTTACCGGTCTGACTACTGAAGAAGTAGTAGAAGAAAATTAGAGATAAAAATGGATATTGAAGAATTATTACCTCAGGACCCGGAAGGCAAAAAAGAGGAGCCAAAGAAACTAAGTCCGCTGGTGAGTTTAGAAAAAGATCTGGAATTGTATTCAGATTCTATCAAAGAGGTTTCCATTGCGATTCTCAATGAAGGGATTTCAACGCATCCGATCTTTGTTGCACATCAACATACGGTATCGATAGGGGAGATGATCCTGGACAGAACGGAACTAAATACCGATTGGACCATTCAGGCTTCTACGCTTGATGAGTTTGTGCAAAAAGGGATTGTTAATCCTGAAAAGAAAGCACTATTCTTGAAAAGCTATAAAAAACCACAAGAATTTATGTGTGTATTTGTAATTGTTCCGGAAGGCGCAAATTTCATTTACTACCCGTATAAAAAATAAAAGATCATAAAAAATCCCTACCAGGACTTCTCCTGTGTAGGGATAACTAAAAACTAATGGTCTAAATTATTTGATATGAGTTACATCTCCGCTTTTTGAGGATGATGTTTTATTCAAGGCTGCATTTCCTTTGTAGTTGACATCGCTACCGCCACTCGCACTCGCCTCCAACCCTTTGTTTACATGTACATTTGCATCTGAACCACCACTGGCAGTTACTTTTGCATAGTCGCTGATCAAATCATAGGCATCAACATCGCTGCCACCACTGGTCTGTACGATCATGTTTTTCACTTTTCCTTTAAGTTTGGCATCCGATCCGCCACTTACCGTAACTTCTAAATCATCAGCTAAGATGTCTAATTCAACATCAGAGCCACCGGAAGCGCGAAGATTTAATTTTGGTGTTTTCAAGGTATTCTGACCGAAAACATCACTTCCACCACTGGCAGTAATGGCGCTCAGATTTTTATAGTTGACGTAAACTTTGATACTTTGTCCTTTGAATGTTCTGCCCCAACCCTGGTTGTTCTTGTATTTGATGTTTAGCGAGGTGCCATTCTTCTCTATCACAACATTCTCTAACAGTTCTTTACTGGCGCTAACTTTAATGTTCTCCGAATTGCTCTGGGTAAGGTAAAGGTCTATTCCGCTGGCAACAGTTACCTCATTGAAGTTTGTTAAGGCTATGTTTTTATTTTGCTGTGCTTTTGCAGGTATCGTATTTAAGGAAAATGCAAGAAGTACCGGTAAGGCAGTCTTAAATATAAAGGTGTTTTTCATGAGAATTTATGGTTAAGGTTATAATGATTAGACGCCATCTATACCTAAACGTTGCAGGATTTGGATTTTATTTTTTAAATATTTGAATATGCCCCTTAAAATCGTTCTTTTTGTAGTATAAACAATGAAATAACAAATGGCAGAATCTCAATTGCTTATTCTTGATAAGAAGCAGATACAACAAAAGATTAACAGGATTGCTTACCAGATATTGGAAGATAACCTTAATGAGAAGGAAATTGTATTGGCTGGGATATGGGATCGTGGCTATAAAGTGGCCCTGCGACTAAAGAAAGTATTGGCTAAGATATCAGACCTCAAGATCACCATGTTGAAGATTGAGCTGGACCGCCTAAATAGTAAGCTGGTTGCCAATACAGATCTTGATGAAAGTCACTGGAAAAACAAGGTGATCATTTTAGTAGATGATGTCTTGAACAGCGGGAAAACTTTGGCCTATGGATTGGGTGTTTTTCTAAATACCCCACATAAAAAGATTAGAACCGTAGTATTGGTAGATAGAAGTCATAAAATATTCCCTATTGCAACGGATTTTGTTGGCCTGCAGATGGCTACCGTTTTAAAGGAACATGTAGACGTAGTGATTGATGTAGAAGGAGAAGAGGACCGGGTTTATTTAAGTTAGTCTTGCATTTAAGGGTTATTTTTCTCATTTTAGAGAGATGTACCCGTCCCGCAAAAGCACTGTAATCTTTCAATTCTTTTCCTGGTATACAGCTTATATCATAAAGAAGGACTTTTCAAGCTATACTTACGACCGGCTTCAGATTAAGGAGGATGAGGCGATATTACTCCTTGCGAATCATTTTAGCTGGTGGGATGGCTTCTTAATGTTTCAATTGAATAAGGTTGTTTTTAAGAAGGAATTTCATGTGCTGGTGACGGAAGAAGATTACCAGCGGCAGTGGTACCTGAAATATCTGGGTGCTTTTGCTTCGAAACCCAAAGGTAAAGATATGGTAGAAACCCTGACTTATGCCGGACAATTATTGGACAACCCTCAGAATCTAGTGCTTTTATTTCCTCAAGGCAGACTGTACACCAGTTATGTCAATAATGTTTCTTTTGAAAGGGGCGTGATGCAATTGATCAATGCTTCTAAAAAGAAGTTTCAAATCGTGTTTTCTGCTACGTTTACTGACTATTTTGACAAAAGAAAACCGGTAGCCAAAAGTTATCTTTGCACCTGGGAAGCAGAAGAGTATATCAGTTTACAGTTGCTGAAAAGAGAGTATAACAAACATTATAACGAAGCCATTCATAAACAAAGTAAAAAATCTGCATGATTTTTTTCCTCTACATAGTACTCGTATTTTTAGTCCTGCGTTTTTCAGTAACCCTGTTTAATTTTGTTTCCAATCCTAAAATTGGGAACTATCGCCGGTCTTTTACGGATAAGGTCGTGATCATCATTAAAATAAGGCAAACAGCACAGGAAGCGGAAAAACTAATGGCTAGTGTTGCAGCACAGGATTACCAAAATTACGAGATACTGATTCAGTCAGCTGATGGCCCGGATGTAGCAGCCAGTGCTAAGGGCGCTTATTTCCTGTTCCTTGATGCGAATACCCAAATTGAAAAAGGATTGATCAATAGCCTGGTTTATCGGACTACGGTATTTAAACTTGCGCTGCTGAGCGTGATTCCTACACCTAAAATCTCCGGCTTTCTGGCCAATTGCATTTATCCCCTGAGTGATTTTGTATTGTTGAACTTGTTTCCGCTAAGGTTAGTCAGGCTAATCAATCATCCGGCTTTTGCAATGGCTAACGGTGCTTGTTTATTCTTTGATGCAGCGGTTTATCAGCGATACGAATGGAATGACAGGGTCAAAGATTCTAGTCAGGAGGCTCTGGAGATGGTGAAAACCATAAAACAGGAAAAGTTAAAAGCGGATCTGTTGCTGGGAAATAAACTGATTTACCAGGAGGAACGGGAGCTTGATCTTACGCTTTTCTCTAAACGTTTGATGCTCAATTTTAGTAACCAGCCTATCGTAGCCTTAGGCTATCTGGTATTGGTGATTGCCGGACCAGTGGTGATGGCACTAACTTTAGCTCCGGTATTTTTGTTGCTACCTTACGGCTTGATCTTTTTATCAAGAATGATGATCGCTTACTTGTCCGCCCAAAAGCCTTTTCCAAACATTTTGTATCACCCATTACAAATGCTCAGCTTAACCTGGTTGCTGCTTAACAACAGCTGGAACCGCTTCCTTGCAGTTCTTAAGCCTAAGAAATAGCATATCAAACTCTTTTTATGTAATTTTGTAACTTCAATAGGTTCCATATAATTAATTTATGAAATACGATTTAGCCGTCACGATAGATAAAGCATCAGGTTTTTGTTTCGGAGTAGTATATGCGATAGACATGGCCGAGGATATTCTGGACCATGAGGATTACTTGTATTGCCTTGGGGATATTGTACATAATGATGAAGAAGTGAAGCGATTAACCGCTAAAGGACTTCGTATCATCGACCATGAACAGTTACTGACTTTAAAAAATGAAAAGGTATTAATCAGAGCGCATGGTGAGGCTCCGGCGACCTATAAGCTGGCGATGGAAAATCAACTGACCTTAATCGATGCCTCTTGTCCGGTGGTTTTAAAACTGCAAAACAGGATTAAAAATTCACATGATGACGATGAGCAGATTTTGATCTTCGGAAAACATGGCCATGCGGAAGTAATCGGTTTACAGGGACAAACAGATGGGAAAGCAATCGTATTTCAGGATCTTGCAGAATTGGATAATGTAGATTTACCTTCAAAATTCACGCTGTATAGTCAGACGACTAAAAGCACAGATAAGTTTTACCACATCAAAGATGAATTGCTGAGCAGGGGCTATGAAGTGAAAGCAAATGATACCATTTGTCGCCAGGTTTCTAACCGCTATGGTGATTTGGAAAAGTTTGTCGTGGATTTTGATAAGATCATCTTTGTATCAGGTAAGAAATCTTCCAACGGGAAGGTACTATACGATGTGTGCAAAAAATTCAATCCCAATGCTTACTTTGTTTCAAATGTGGAAGAAATTGACCAGTCCTGGTTTTCTGCAAATGATAAGGTGGGAATCTGCGGGGCTACCTCAACGCCGATGTGGCTAATGGAAGAGGTAAAGTCAACTTTAGAATCTTATTAATACATTATTACATCATTAAAAAGTAATTATTGATTTTCCCCTTATAGATACGGGGTTATAATCAATTGATTAATTATTTTTGCTAAAATTATGGGAAAAAAGGGCATACTGCTGGTAAATTTAGGAACTCCGGATAGTCCGGAAGTAAGTGATGTACGGAGATATCTTGATGAGTTTTTGATGGATGAGCGCGTGATTGACATCAACGCTTTTCAAAGAACATTATTGGTGAAAGGAATTATCGTTCCCTTCCGTAGCCCTAAAACTTCTAAATTATATAAAGAGATCTGGGACGAAAATGGATCGCCTCTATTGTATTTCAGTAAAATTCAGGCAGCGATGGTTCAGGAGAAACTGGGTGATGAATACCAGGTTGAATTGGCCATGCGTTACCAAAATCCTTCTATAGATGCTGGTCTGGACAGACTAAAAGCAGGTCTGGTAGAAAGTATTCAGGTGATTCCTCTATTCCCGCAATACGCCTCTGCAAGCACAGGTTCCGTGATTCAAAAAGTGATGGAACTGGTGAGTAAATGGCAAACTGTGCCACCAATTAGTTTCGTTAACTCTTTCCATGATAACGAATTGATGATTGATACTTTCGCTGAAAATGCAAAAAAGTATCAGCCGGAAAGCTATGATCAGATTTTATTTAGTTTCCACGGCTTGCCGGAAAGACAATTAAAGAAATGTGACCATACCGGACAACATTGTTTGAAAAAAGACGATTGCTGCAGCACTTTAACGGATGTCAACAAGTTTTGCTATTCTGCACAATGCCATGATACCGCCAGATTGATCGCCAAAAAATTAAATATTCCTGCCGAAAAATATTCAGTATGTTTCCAATCGAGATTGGGTAAAGAGCCATGGGTACAACCTTATACCAGCGATGTTTTAAAAGAGCTTGCGGAAAAAGGTAAAAAGAGACTTCTGGTATTTTGTCCTGCTTTTGTGGCCGATTGTCTGGAGACTCTTTATGAGGTTAGTGTGGAGTACCACGAAGAGTTCAGAGCCCTTGGCGGTGAGGAAGTTCAGTTGGTGGCCAGCTTAAATGATGACCCTAAATTTATCGATGCTCTTGTTGCAATGGTGAAACCATCATAAACTTACGAACTTAATAACTATGTTATGGTAGCTTCATAACCGATAAAAAAATCATAGTTTCTGGTGAAACACTAAAAATTACCTGCTATATAATCAAGGATCTGACGGGTAGAACCGGTTTTATCCTGTACATATTTCTGAGCGATCTTTCCCGCGGCTGCATTCTTTTTGAATTGCAGAAAAGCGGTAGAAAGATCGCTTTCTGTTTCGATACTAATTGCCGCACCAATTTCAATCAGATCTTTTGCCTCCTGGAATTTATCATATTTTGGGCCAAAAATAACAGGTATTCCAAATGCAGCTGCTTCCAGGGTGTTGTGGATTCCTACCCCAAATCCGCCACCGATATAAGCGATGGAACCATATTGGTATAAGGAAGAAAGCATCCCTATATTGTCTATAATTAAGGTTTGAGCATTGGTATTGCTGTCTTTTAATAAGGAGGAATGGGTAATCGCTGCGGGAATGAGTTTTTTTATTTCTTCAATATGGGCAGCATCCGTTTCATGTGGTGCGATGATGAATTTCCAGTCCGGATGTTGATGGATCAGACCAGCGATCAGACGCTCGTCGGCCGGCCAGCTACTTCCGGCAATAAATACAGGGTTAGTTCCGCAGAAATCTGCGACCTCTTTAATTGTTTTTGGCAATTGTGCATTTTCTGCTACACGGTCAAAACGGGTATCGCCGCTAAGACTCACATTTTCCAGTTGGATGGTTTTTAATAAGTTAACACTCTGTTGGTTTTGTACGAAGAAATGTGTCACAAAACTCAGTATTTTTCGTTGAAAGGAACCGTACCATTTGAAAAATATCTGATCCGGACGGAAAATCCCGGAGATAATATATAATGGTATGTTTTGCTGATTTAACACCTTGAAATAGTGGTACCAGAATTCGTATTTAGTGAAGATGGCGATTTCAGGTTTGATTGCCGCAATGAATTTTCGGGCATTTGCCGCAGTATCTAATGGCAGGTAAAATACACCAGCTGCAAGGGTATAGTTTTTCCTGATTTCATATCCGGAAGGAGAGAAAAATGTGATGACTATATTTTTATCTGGATATTGTTTTTTAATTTTTTCCAGAACGGGTCTTCCCTGTTCAAATTCACCAAGAGAGGCGAAATGAAACCATATGTTTGTTTTAGACTGGTCAAGCGTGTTTTCTATTTGCTTGAAAAGTCCTGATCTTCCTTTGATAAACAGTTTTGCCTTTACATTAAATAAGGAAAATACGCCCACCACTAATCCATAAAAAGAGATTCCAATATTATAAAGCCAAAGCATTTTGTGTGTTTATTTATTATCTTAGCCGAAGATACTTCATTAAAATTAAAACGTAATTAATATATGAAAATAGCTGTTATTGGAACAGGATATGTGGGTTTAGTTACTGGTACCTGCCTTGCAGAGACAGGAAACACAGTAATTTGTGTGGATATAGATGCAGCAAAGGTAAAGAAGATGCAGGATGGTCAGGTACCTATCTATGAACCAGGACTTGATGTATTATTTCATAGAAATATTGCTCAGGGCAGGTTAACTTTTACGACTGATCTGGCACATGGTATTCAGGATGCACAGATTATATTTATGGCTTTACCTACGCCTCCGGGTGGTGATGGTGCTGCCGATCTTTCCTATATCCTGGGTGCTGCAAAAGATATTTCTAAATTGGTTACGGAATACAAGGTGATCGTCAACAAATCTACAGTACCGGTTGGAACAGCAGATAAAGTCCGTGCGGTTTTTGAGGCAAACACAAACATTGAAATTGATGTGGTTTCTAATCCTGAATTTCTTCGTGAAGGGGTAGCTGTAGAAGATTTCATGAAACCTGATCGCGTAGTGATCGGTACTAAAAGTGAAAAAGCACAGAAATTAATGGCAGAATTATATGGCCCGTATGTTAGACAAGGTAATCCAATCCTGTTTATGGACGAGCGTTCTTCTGAGCTGACAAAATATGCAGCAAACTCTTTCCTTGCTACAAAAATCACATTCATGAACGAGGTTGCAAATCTTTGCGAAATTGTGGGTGCGGATGTTGATGCAGTGCGTAAAGGAATTGGTTCTGATGCAAGAATCGGTAAACGTTTCCTTTTTCCTGGTATCGGATACGGAGGAAGTTGCTTCCCCAAAGATGTTCAGGCTTTGGCTAAATCTGCCGATGAGCATCAATATGATTTCCAGATCCTGAAAGCGGTGATGGATGTGAATGAGAAACAAAAGACAGTTTTGGTAGACAAACTGCTTAAATATTATAAAGGCGACCTGAAAGGCAAGCATTTTGCGCTATGGGGATTGGCCTTCAAACCGGAAACTGACGATATCCGTGAGGCGCCAGCTTTATACATTATCGATGAGTTGCTGAAACATGGTGCAACGGTTGCCGCTTTTGATCCGGAAGGAATGGATAATGTAAAACGTCTTTTAGGGGATAAAATCAGCTTTGTTACCAATCAGTATGAGGCATTGCACGATGCAGATGCACTATTGATCGCTACAGAATGGTCTGTTTTTAGAAATCCTGATTTTGAAAGAATGGAAGAAAACCTGGGTAATAAGGTGATTTTTGACGGACGTAATTTGTACGATCTGGAAAAAATGATCGAGCTGGGTTATTATTATAATAGTATTGGTCGTAAATTAATAGGGTAATGGGACGTAAAAGAGTATTGATTACCGGAGCAGCAGGCTTCCTGGGTTCACATTTATGTGATCGTTTTATCAAAGAAGATTATCATGTGATTGCGATGGATAACCTGATTACCGGAGATCTTGAGAATATTGCACATTTGTTCAAACTGGAAAACTTTGAGTTTGCACACCATGACGTATCAAAATTCGTTTATGTAGCAGGCGAGTTAGATTATATCTTGCACTTTGCCTCACCGGCAAGTCCGATTGACTATCTGAAAATACCAATTCAAACGTTAAAGGTAGGTTCATTAGGGACTCATAATTTATTAGGCCTTGCGAAAAGTAAAAATGCCAGAATGCTGATCGCTTCCACTTCGGAAGTCTATGGTGATCCAAATGTAAATCCTCAGCCTGAAGAATACTGGGGTAATGTAAACCCTGTCGGTCCGAGAGGAGTATACGATGAGGCGAAACGTTTTCAGGAAGCGATGACTATGGCTTACCATACTTTCCATGGTTTAGAAACCAGAATTGTAAGGATATTTAATACTTATGGTCCAAGAATGCGCCTGAATGATGGTCGTGTTTTACCTGCTTTCATCGGACAAGCTTTACGTGGTGAAGACCTTACTGTATTTGGTGATGGTTCTCAAACCCGTTCTTTCTGTTATGTGGATGATTTAGTAGAAGGTATTTACAGGTTGTTGCTTAGCGATTATGCAATGCCGGTAAATATTGGTAATCCTGATGAGATCACTATCAAGCAGTTTGGTGAAGAAATTATCAAATTAACCGGTACTACTCAAAAATTGGTGCTGCGTGATTTACCAGTGGATGATCCAAAGCAAAGACGTCCGGATATTACTAAAGCCCGTGAGCTTTTGGGCTGGGAACCTAAAGTGAGCAGGGCAGAAGGTTTGAAAATTACTTACGAGTATTTCAAGTCTTTGCCAGCAGAAGCATTGGTAAATAAAGAACACAAAGATTTTACAACTTATAACCGTTAATATATAATAATGTCGAAAATACTAGTAACTGGTGGTACCGGTTTTATTGGATCACATACCGTGGTAGAGCTTTACAATGCAGGATATGATGTAGTGATCGTTGATGATTTTTCTAACTCTAATCCTAAAATCCTTAAACAGATCGAAGCGATTACTGGAAGAGTACCTGAATTCGTTGAATTAGATTTATGTGATGAAGGAAAAGTTAAAGCTTTTGTTGAAGCAAATACTGATATCTCAGGTGTAATTCATTTTGCTGCATTCAAAGCTGTGGGTGAATCTGTTCAACAGCCTCTAAAATACTATAGAAACAATTTTTATTCCTTGATTAATGTCATCAATGGCTTTAACAGCAAGGTAAATCTTGTGTTTTCTTCTTCTTGTACAGTTTATGGTCAACCTGACGTATTACCGGTTACCGAAGCTGCTCCGGTTAAAAAAGCAGAATCACCTTATGGTAATACGAAACAGATTGCAGAAGAGATTTTGCAGGAAAGTTGTGCCGTAACTCCAGAAATGAATGTGATTGCTTTACGTTATTTTAACCCGGTAGGTGCTCATGACTCTGCATTAATTGGTGAATTGCCAATTGGTGTTCCACAAAATCTGGTTCCTTTTATTACCCAGTCGGCCATAGGAAAACGTGGTCCGATTACGGTTTATGGAAATGATTATGATACCCCGGATGGTAGTGCAATCAGAGATTATATCCATGTTGTAGATTTAGCTAAAGCGCATGTGGCAGCAATTCAACGTCTGGAAAGCAATAAAGCGGAATCAAATTATGAAGTTTTCAATTTAGGAACTGGTACAGGTACTACGGTATTACAGGTTATTGAAGCTTTTGAAAAAGCAACCGGTGAAAAATTAAGCTATACTATCGGAGCAAGAAGAGAAGGTGATATTGAAAAAGTTTGGGGTGATGTGACTAAATCAGCAAGAGATTTAGGATGGAAAGCTGAACGTGATATCAATGTAATGATGTCTTCTGCATGGAATTGGGAGAAATACTTAAAAGACAATCCTTTTTAGATGTTACTAAGCGAACATAAAGACCTCAAGCTGGAAATTAAATCTCTTCCTGAAAAGGAAAAGGATAAGCTGTTGCTCCGGTTGATCGCGAAAGATAAAATCCTGACGGAACACTTGCACTTTTTATTAATGGAAGGGGAGCAGGATTTGGTGGAAAGACAGGAGCAGCTTACCGCAAAGATTGATGAGGAAATCGATGAGCTGATGTTCAATAAAAGGAGGAATGCTAAAGAGGCTTTACTTAAAATGAGGAAGTTAAACGGCAGCATTACCCACCATTTTAAGGTGACTAAAGACTTGAACAGCGAAATCGAATTACGAATTCATCTTTTCAAAGGGATTCCCATTGATTTCAATGAAGGTGTATTTTCTACTTTGCATAAGTTCAATGAAAAGTTAATGATCTACTTTGCTAAATCTGTATTTTCAGTATACAACAAGTATCTTAAAATGCACGAGGAAACTCAATTTGATCTTAAACAAGGTTTTAATGAGGTTCTGGCGAAATTGTATCAACACAAAACGGCTCCTGTTGCTGAAGAATTGGGTTTGCCTAAAGAGATTTAAGGGAAATCTGAAGTTTTTAAAATGAAATCTATCGAAATGAAAAAGAAAATATTGATAACGGGTGGAGCTGGATTTATTGGTTCACATGTGGTACGCCGCTTTGTGAGCAATTATCCGGATTATGAAATCCTGAATCTTGACGTATTAACGTATGCCGGAAATCTGGCAAACTTAACTGATGTAGAAGATTTGCCGAATTATCGTTTTGTGAAGGCTGATATTACTGATGCTATCGCTATGAACGATTTATTTGAGCAAGAGAATTTTGATGCGGTCATCCATTTGGCCGCAGAATCTCATGTGGACAGATCTATTGTGGATCCAACTGCATTTGTGATGACAAATGTAATCGGTACCGTAAATCTATTAAATGCAGCAAGAGCGCATTGGAAAGGTGATTATGACAAGAAACGTTTCTATCATGTGTCTACTGATGAAGTATATGGCGCTTTAGGCGAAACCGGAATGTTTACAGAAACAACGGCTTATGATCCGCATAGTCCTTACTCTGCATCGAAAGCTTCTTCTGACCATTTTGTGAGAGCTTACCATGATACTTATGGTTTGGATGTAGTAATTTCTAATTGCTCAAATAACTATGGTTCTCACCATTTTCCTGAGAAGTTGATCCCATTAGCGATCAACAATATCAAAAACAATTTGCCTGTTCCTGTTTATGGAAAAGGGGAGAATGTGAGAGACTGGCTTTGGGTAGAAGATCATGCGCGTGCAATTGATGTGATCTTTCATGAAGCAGCAACTGGTGAAACGTATAACATCGGTGGACATAACGAATGGAAAAACATCGATCTTATTCATTTGCTATGTGACATCATGGACCGCAAGCTGAACAGAACTCCTGGTGATTCGGCCAAATTGATTTCTTTTGTAACAGATAGAGCAGGGCACGACCTACGTTATGCGATTGATTCTACTAAATTGCAAAACAAACTAAACTGGGTGCCTAGTCTTCAGTTTGAAGAAGGACTGGAGAAAACAGTAGAATGGTACCTTGAAAATGAAGAATGGCTTTCAAATGTGACTTCTGGAAACTACAAGGCATATTATGAAACACAATACCAAGGCCGATAATCCTTAGTAATATAAACAAGAAGGGCCATCTTTAAAAAGATGGCCCTTCTTGTTTATATTCGGTTTTTAATTATTCATATCTTAATGCTTCTACAGGATCTAATTTGGATGCTTTTTTAGCAGGATAATATCCTGACATAATACCTACGAGTACACAAAGTACAAATCCTCCAAAGATCCATAACCATGGAATGATAAAGGATCCACCCATCGCCAGCGATATGATATTTCCTATGGCAATGCCGAGGAAGATTCCAAAAGCACCTCCCATCAGACAGATTATTACGGCTTCAATTAAAAACTGTTTGCGGATGACGGAGGGATTTGCACCTATTGCTTTCCTGATTCCGATTTCCCTGGTTCGTTCCGTAACAGAAACCAACATGATGTTCATTAGGCCAATAGAGGCACCAATCAGGGTAATCGCCCCAATCGCAATTCCACCCCATACTACGTATTTTAGGTTCTCGAAAAGGGTTTGTGCAATGGCATCGCTTTTAATGATCTCGAAGTTATTCGGTTCCGCAACTTTAACTTTTCTGATGTTTCTAAATTCGGCTGTGGCCTCGCCAATAATGTCTTCCTGCATGTCATTGTTTGGAACCATCACGACAATATTGTAAGAAGGATTCCCATTGGAATTGATTTTCTTGGCTTTTAATAAAGGAACATATACGGCCCTGTCTCCACTGAATCCCATACTGGACCCTTTTGAAGCGAGCAGCCCGATAACTTTTAACCGGTTACCGCCGACATTGATAATTTTATCTATTGGAGATTCTTTCTTGAATAGCTTTTCACTAACCTCACTTCCGATGATACAAACGTTGTTGCCATTTTCAACTTCCGTTTTACTGAAGTTCCTGCCTGAGGTGAGTTGAAGTCCCATGGAGTTCAATCCGTTCTCATCAATTCCCTGAATATTAATATTTGGATTGGTTTTCTCCGTCCCATATTTGATGGTGGCGCCGAAAGTAACCATCACGTTGATGGCAACTGTTGCCGGGGTATTTAGCTGGTTTTTAAAGGCTATGGCATCTTCGTAGCGGATGCTCTTGAATGGCTTAGGCCTTTTACCTCCTCCTCCGATCCGAATGCCTACACCGCGGTTTCTTATGGTAAAGGAGTTGGCACCCATACTGGAAAAAGCTTCGGTCATGCTGGTTTTTACCGCGTCCAGGGTGGTGAGAATTCCTACTAAAGCAGATAGGCCAATCGCAATGATCAATGCAGTTAGCATGGTGCGTAACCGATTACTTTTTATAGATTGTAGGGCAATTCTTACGTTTTCTGTATAGGTCATTCTTTAGAAATAAGATTCTTAAAGGGATAAAAATAAAAAGTCCCGTTGTTAAGACAACGAGACCTGTTATAATGTTACAAAGGAAACCTAAATAAACTCCCTGTATAAAAATCTATTTATGCTGAAAAGCTAGTGCCACAACCACATGTGCTTGCTGCATTTGGATTGTTGAAGGTAAACCCTCTTGAATTTAATCCATCTTGCCAATCTACCTGCATGCCCATCAAATACATTTGGTGTGCTTTATGCATGAAAACTTTAATGCCATCAATGATATATTCCTGATCTCCTTCTTTCTTTTGATCGAAACCTAAAACATAACTCATTCCTGAGCAACCACCACCTTCTACTCCTACACGTAAGCCGAAGTCTTCAGCGATTTCTTGTTGGTCTTTTAACTTAAAAAGTTCTTTCACAGCAGTTTCTGTAAAAGTAACCGGTGCAAATGCGGTATCAACTGTATTACTCATGTTATTTAAAATTAGGAAGAACAAATATAAATAAAATGTACATTTTTGTCGGGTTAATCGCTAATTATTACGGTATTTAAACAAAGGAATGAGCATAGAGTCTTTATTAATAGAAGTAGTACCAATAACAGTCGCCGGCGTAGTCACCGTTTCGGTTGGTTATTACCTGATCAAAAATGATATTGATAAATATTTTAGATTGAGGTTTGCCGGAAAAAAAGAAGAACAAACGCAAATTTTTTCCTTACGCCTTCAGGCACACGAACGCCTTATTGTTTTTGTGGAAAGGATAAATCCCGCTAATTTATTTCTTCGCCTATATACGTCAGGCATTTCAGTAAAGGATTTGCAGGCTTTGGTGTCAAATGAAATCCGATCTGAATATCAACATAATGTAACTCAGCAATTGTATGTTTCTGAAAGGGTATGGAATGTGATCCGTAAACTTAAAGATGATACCTTAGCGATGGTAAATCATGGTGCGCAGGGACTACCAGCGCATGCTACAGGCATGGATTTAAGTAAAAAAGTACTGCAACATATGACGGAAATTGCTGATAATCCTTACGATTTGACGCTGGATCTGATTAAAAAGGATATTCATCAATTGTTTTAATTATGGAAGAGAAGAAGATTACGACGACCTCAGGTATAGAAATTAAAGAATTATATACAAGCGCAAAACCTATGACTGAATTACCCGGCGAGTTTCCTTATACCAGAGGGATTCAAAAGGATATGTATAGAGGGCGTTTATGGACCATGCGCCAGTATGCCGGATTTTCAACTGCAGAAGAGTCGAATAAACGTTACCATTACTTGTTGAAACAAGGTACAATGGGTTTATCTGTTGCTTTTGATTTGCCTACTCAGATTGGATATGATTCCGATCATGAAATGGCTGAAGGAGAAGTGGGAAAGGTAGGTGTCGCAATTGATTCTTTGAAAGATATTGAAATTTTATTCGAAGGAATCGAACTTCAAAAGATTACCACCTCTATGACCATCAATGCTACTGCTTCTGTTTTGTTGGCGATGTACATCGCCCTGGCAAAGAAGCAAGGTGCCGATATCAGACAGATTTCCGGAACAATACAGAATGATATTTTGAAGGAGTATGCGGCAAGAGGTACTTATATTTATCCGCCAAAATCCTCTATGAGGATCATTACAGATATTTTTGAATTTTGTAGTAAGGAGGTGCCTAAATGGAATACGATCTCTATTTCAGGTTATCATATTCGGGAAGCAGGCTCTACAGCTGTGCAGGAGCTTGCTTTTACCCTCGCAAATGGGAAAGCTTATTTAAATGCAGCTTTAGAAAAAGGATTGGATATCAACGTCTTCGCAAAACGACTTTCATTTTTCTTCAATTGTCACAATAATTTCTTTGAAGAGATCGCGAAGTTTCGCGCAGCAAGACGAATGTGGGCCAAAATTACCAAAGATTTAGGCGCTACTGATGAAAAAGCACAGATGTTACGTTTTCATACCCAGACGGGGGGCTCTACGCTAACCGCACAACAGCCCTTGAATAATGTGATCAGGGTAACCAGTCAGGCCATGGCCGCAGTGCTTGGGGGGACACAATCCTTACATACAAACGGTTATGATGAGGCTTTATCTCTTCCAACAGAAGCAGCAGCCAAAATCGCTCTGCGTACCCAACAGGTGATAGCCTTTGAAAGTGGAATCACCGATACGGTTGATCCATTGGCCGGTTCTTTCTTTGTGGAAAACCTAACGGATGAAATTGAAACTGCCGCACAGATTTATATCGATAAAATCGATGCCATGGGCGGATCAGTGAATGCCATAGAAAACGGCTACATCCAGAATGAAATTGGTAATGCTGCATACCAGTATCAATTAGAAATCGAAGATGGCAGCAGGGTCATTGTTGGCGTGAATAAGTTCACTCAGGAAAAGGAGGGGATCAATGATGTATTTACTATTGATGAATCCATAAGAACCATTCAGACAAATAAGTTAAACAAGCTGAAATCTGAACGGGATCAGGTGGCTGTGGATAAAGCATTGAACGATTTGTTAGTTGCTGCTAAGGGTACAGCGAATCTGATGCCTTTTATCCTGGTCGCTGTAGAAGTTTATGCAACACTTGGTGAGGTTTCAGATGTATTGCGTAGTGTTTTTGGGGAATATTAGCAGGTAAGTTAGAAAATAGTTATCCACATAATAAATTCAGGTTAACTATGCTAATCCTCTGCTATTTAGCTTCTTACTGAATATATTAAAATTTAGTTTTTTTTGTTGATAATTTTTTGAATATTCGGTATCTAGAAAGGGCATAGTCAATGTGCCTGTATCGTCCCTGTTAACTAACTAATTGTATCATAAAAATGGAAAAAACTTGTACCGAAGTATGGAAAAGCTGTCTCCAAATCATAAAGGATAACATACCCGGCCAGAGTTTCAAAACCTGGTTCGAGCCGATATCCGCTCTCAAGTTGGAAGGCAATGTTTTAACAATACAAGTACCGAGTTTATTCTTTTATGAATGGCTGGAAGAACACTATGTTGGACTGCTCCGAAAGACGGTCAAAAAACAGTTAGGTGAAGAGGGAAGACTGGAGTATAATATTGTGGTGGACAAATCTTCGAAAAGTGGTTCACCCTATACAACCAATATGCCAAGTAACGGTAATGGCGCGGAAGCCAAGTTTCAATCAATGCCCATTCCGGTTTCTATAAATAAAGACATTAGAAATCCATTTATTATACCGGGTTTAAAAAAGCTGACGGTAGATCCTCAGTTGAATGCTAATTATACCTTTGACAATTATATTGAGGGGGATTGTAATCGTTTAGCACGTTCGGCAGGATATGCAGTTGCGGCTAAACCTGGTGGTACTTCCTTTAATCCTTTAATGATTTATGGTGGAGTAGGGCTGGGTAAGACGCATTTGGCGCAAGCAATCGGCAATGAGATTAAACGAAACATGCCTGATAAACTGGTGATCTATGTTTCTTGCGAAAAATTCTGTCAACAGTTTGTGGATTCGTTAAAAAACAACACCATTAATGATTTTGTGAATTTTTACCAGGCAATGGATGTGATTATCATGGATGATGTTCACAATTTTGCCGGGAAAGAAAAAACTCAGGATATATTCTTCCATATTTTCAACCATTTGCACCAGTCAGGAAAACAAGTGATTCTGTCCTCTGATAAGGCCCCGAAAGATTTAGCCGGATTAGAAGAGCGGTTGTTAAGCCGTTTTAAATGGGGATTGTCTGCCGATCTGCAAATTCCTGATTTGGAAACCAGAATCGCGATCCTGAGAAAGAAGATGTATGCTGATGGAATCGAACTTCCTAATGAAGTAGTAGAATATGTAGCCCATAATATTGATAATAATGTACGTGAATTGGAAGGCGCAATGGTCTCTCTGTTGGCCCACTCTACTTTAAATAAAAAAGATATTGACCTGAATCTTGCGAAGCAGATGTTGAAGAACTTTATTAAAAACACTTCAAAGGAGATCTCAATGGAATATATTCAGAAATTAGTTTGTGAATATTTTGAAGTTCCTGTTGATATGGTAAAATCTCCTACCAGAAAACGTGAAATCGTGCAGGCAAGGCAGATTTCCATGTATCTTTCTAAAAGCCATACCAAGTCCTCTTTAAAAACTATAGGTGCGTTTTTTGGCGGTAGAGATCATTCAACTGTGATTTACGCTTGTCAGACTGTGGAGGATCTTATTGATACAGACAAGAATTTTAAAGGTTATGTACACGATATTCAAAAGAAATTGAAAATGACCTAACCAATGGTTGTTAATAAAAAAGCTCCCATAAAGTATCAAACTTTTTGGGAGCTTTTTTTTGAAGCTTGTAAAAATTATTTAATCGCTTCCAGCTTCATCAGGCCATAAAATAATGCAGAAGCATGTAAAGATTGAGCAATTTGATTGTCCATTAGTAATTGTTTAACGGCTGGAATGCTGTATTTCTCAACAGTTAGGATTTCATGCTCATCTAAATGTTGTTCATGTGTTTTAACGCCTCCGGTAAGGAGGTAGCTAAAGGTGACATTGTTGGCTGTCGCAGGATTGGGGTAAAGTGTTGCCAAATGACTGATTGTTTTAAAGGAATATCCGGTTTCTTCCAGCAATTCTCTCCTTACAGCATCTTCTGGTTTTTCATCGCCATCGATCACTCCGCCTGGAATTTCCAGTGAAATGATATCTGCACCATGACGGTATTGACGTACCATAATTACTTCGTTGTCTTCTGTCAATGCAACTGCGTTCACCCAGTTTGGGTATTCAAGTACAAAGTAATCATCTTTGGTACTTCCATTCTGGAGCTCACAAGTGTCTACTCGTAAAGTTGCCCATTGTTCTTTCACCAGGTATCTTGATGAAATCTTTTGCCATTTTAATATTTCCATGTTAGTGATTAAGGTATCGTTGGATCTTTTTTTGCCGATCCAAATTGACCATGCTGACGATATGATGTTTCGCTTCCAGCATTTGATAAATCAAGAGTAATTTTTCTGCAATCAACTTATTTCTTTCCGGTTCAAAGGAAGGTGATAAATATGCATAAAGAAATTGACTCAATGTATCTAGCTTTTCCGCTGGATACTCTTTTTTATGAAGTAGGGTGTTGAATTCATTGTTGGAATCTGATAAAAGGTCTTCCTCAGATATTTCAAATTCCTTTAACAGGGATTCCTTGAAAAGATCGTCGGCTTCTTCTAGTCTACCTTCCAATTTCAGCCCCATAATCCGGGCCAGTACCTGAGCCAGCTTTTGCATCTCAGCGGTAATTAAGTCTCTTCTAAGCATGAGGCTTACCAGCTACCACTACTACCACCGCCACCAAAACTACCTCCGCCGAAGCCGCCAAATCCACCGCCACCGCTACTGCCGCCACCAAAACCGCTTCCACCAGATCCTCTACCTCCGCTAAGCAACATACTCCAGAAAAGAGCATCTGCAACACCGCGACTACCGATCACCTGGCCACCACCTCCGCTTCCACCGCCCTTTTTAAGGATGACGATTACGACAATAACGATGATGATTATAATGATGATACCAGCTGCTCCTCCCTGACTTTGACCAACTTTGGGTTTGTCATTCTTGTATTCCCCTTTGGTATAACTGATGATGGCATCTGTGCCTGCCTGAAGTCCGGCATAATAGTCACCGGTTTTAAAATATGGTTTAATATCGTTGTCTATTATTCTACGAACGTATAAATCAGGAAGTGCTCCTTCTACACCATAACCCGTTTGGATAGAGATTTTTCTATCTCCCAACGCCGCAACGATCATGATGCCATTGTCTTTGCCTTTACCACCTACGCCCCATTTTCGGCCTAGTTCCAGTGCATATTCCCCAATATCATAATCGCCCACCGATTTTACGATAGCAATAGCGATTTGTGTAGAAGTGGAGTCATCAAAGGCTACGAGTTTTTGCTCTAATTGCTGTAGCTGACTGGCAGTTAGTGTTCCTGTGTAGTCATTAACCAGTTTATTTGGCTTCGCTGGAAAGTCCTGAGCGAAACCCAATGTGGAGATTATTGTAAATAAGAAAGCTATGATCAGTTGCTTCATGGCTTTACAGATTTATATTGGTCCATAAAAATAATTTCATTAGGTAATTCATTGATGTCGCCTCCCTCAAATGGAAAGAAGGTGGCCAGTTTTTCTCCTGCTAAGACGATTCCGGCAATAATGCCCTGAACCAGGTTTCCGCCGGAGAAATGGGCTTTCATGGCTACTTTTGTAGTTTCCCAGAAATCTTTAGGTACTGCTTTGTTGATTCCACTATCGCCAATGATGGCAAATTTATGATCAATATAAGCCAGGTAGATCAGCACGCCATTGTGCCTGGAGGTTTTTTCCATTCCTAATTTTGAAAAATAAACGGTTGCTTTCTCCATAGGATCGCCTTCGCAATGTTTATCTACCGCTATTCTGATTTCGCCGGAAGTTGCTTTTTCAGCTTCTGAAATCGCATTGGCTATTAATTCTTGTTCTTGTTCTGTGAAAATTCCCATAATAGGATTACTGGATAAAGATAAGGGTAATACATGTTTTTAACTAAAACACGGATTACCCTTAAATGTTGTGACGGTATTTTAGAATTCTACTTTAGGTGCTTTTTCTGCACCAACTTCCGCTTTAAAGCCTGCTTTTTGGCTAAAACCAAATATACCAGCAGTAATGTTGTTAGGGAAAGACCTTACTTTAGTGTTGTAGGTCTGTATTGCTTCGTTAAAATCTTTACGTGCTACAGCAATTCTGTTTTCTGTTCCTGCAAGTTCAGCAGAAACGTCTCTGAATTGTTCGGTTGCTTTTAATTCAGGATAGTTTTCTGTTACCATTAATAAGCGTCCAAGGGCTTGACTCACTTGCCCTTGTGCTGCCTGATATTTTTCTATATTCTCAGGTGTTAATTTATCAGGGTCAATAGTTACCTGAGTAGCTTTAGCACGAGCTTCAGTAACCTGAGTTAAAGTTGATTGCTCGAATTTAGCAGCACCTTTTACGGTATTTACAAGGTTAGGGATTAAATCTGAACGTCTTTGATATTGGGTTTCTACCTGGTTCCATTTCGCCTTAACGTCTTCATCTAATTTAACCAGGTTATTGTAGCCACATCCGCTTACGACTACTAATAAAACTAAAATACCGACTATTGCTAATACTGTTTTTTTCATAATTTCTGTTTTTAATTGTCCTGATTGCCAATTGTTAGTTATGCTCAGGTTTTGCGTTTTGTTTTTCTAAGTGTTAATTTACACATTAGAACTCAATTTCCGTACCTTTGTTACTAATCTGTATAAAAACATGACAGGTTTTTATAAAAATGACTAATCAGCCTGTAATTCCTAATTAAACGGTATTTCTGTCAGTTAAATTAACCGCTTGTCAAAGTCGCGGTCCAGCTATTTCGCAAGATCATCACTCCTCACAGCACCTCAGGATTTCGTATATTTGTAGCGGTTCAGGATAAAAACCTGACGTATTTATGCAAAAAGAAATAGAAATTACCCTGGCTCCTGAAGATGTTGAACAGGAAGTTATATTAAAAAGCGCCCTATCTGAGGCCTTAGAAATAAAAACCACACGAATTAAAGGGTACAAGATTTTAAAGAGATCTATTGATGCACGTTCAAGAAGAGTGATTTTTCGCCTTCAGGTTAGAGTGTTTATTGATGAAGAACCTTTGAATGAGGTTTTTGAGGTGAATTATCCAGATGTAAGTGAGAAAAAGCCGGTAATTATTGTCGGGGCCGGACCAGCTGGTTTGTTTGCTGCTTTACAATGTATCGAAAATGGGTTTAAACCTATTGTTTTGGAACGTGGTAAGGATGTGAAACAGCGTAGGAGAGATTTAGCTGCAATCAATAAGGATGGTATCGTGAATACGGAATCCAATTATTGCTATGGCGAAGGCGGCGCAGGAACTTATTCTGATGGTAAACTTTATACCCGCTCCAATAAACGTGGGGATATCAATAAGGTATTGCAGGTTTTTGTTGAACATGGGGCAACTGAGGATATTTTAGTAGATGCCCGTCCTCATATTGGGACAAATAAGCTTCCACAAATCATCACCGCAATTAGAGAACGTATTCTTAATGCCGGCGGCGAGGTGCGCTTTGATCAGAAAGTGACTGATATCCTGATTGATTTTGGAAAGGTTAAAGGTGTAGTTATTAACGGTGAAGAGAAATTGATAGCTAATGCTGTTATTTTGGCTACCGGACACTCGGCCAGAGATATTTATGAGTTATTAAATAGTAAGAGTATCCTTGTGGAAGCGAAGCCTTTTGCATTGGGTGTTAGAATTGAACATCCACAGGCAATTATTGATGCTGCTCAGTATCATTGTGATATTCGCAGTGAGTTTCTGCCTCCAGCTTATTATAGTTTAGTAGAACAAGTTGGAAGTAGGGGCGTTTTCTCGTTTTGTATGTGTCCAGGCGGAATTATTGCACCTTGTGCTACCCATGAAAATGAAATTGTAGTCAATGGATGGTCTCCTTCTAAAAGAAATAACCCATTCGCTAATTCAGGAACGGTAGTGCAGATCACTTTGGATGATGTAAAAGGAACAGATCCACTAAGAATGATGAATTTTCAAGCAGAGATTGAACGGACAGCTTTCCAGTTGGGAGGGGGGAATCTTGTAGCGCCAGGACAAAGAATGGTGGATTTTGTGGAAAACAGGGTGTCAATTGATTTGCCTAAAAACTCTTATCTGCCAGGAACGAAAAGTGTGATGCTAAAAGATACATTGCCTGATTTTGTAGCTTCAAGCTTAAGAAATGCCCTGCCGTTTTTTGGAAAGAAAATGAAGGGCTATTATACAAATGAGGCCATTTTAGTAGGTGTAGAAAGTAGAAGTTCATCACCAGTGCGTATTCCAAGAGATAAAGAGAGTTATCAACATCCGCAAGTGGCAGGTTTATTTCCTTGTGCGGAAGGTGCCGGTTATGCGGGAGGTATTGTTTCTGCCGCAATTGATGGGGTGAATTGTGCAAATGCAATTCTTAAAATGTCTTAATAAAAACAGAGCTTTGGTTTTGTTGTTTATCTGGTCAGGATACTTGCTTACTATCGGGTATGATGGTTTGTTTTGATAAGTTTAGCTCGGTGTTGATCATATTTGATTTTCTGCTGAGCAAGTTACATCTGAAATATCGTGCTTATTCAACTTAACTTTGAAAATAAGGTCTGCAATCGTATTGTAGACCTAAATATTAGCAAAATGAAAAATACATTAATTATTGGGGCTTCCCCAAATCCTATGCGTTATGCTTATAAAGCTGCTCACATGTTGAAGGCAAAAGGGCATCCAATTATTAATATTGGAATAAAAAAAGGGGAGGTTGCCGGAGTAGCGATCGAACAACCGGGCACTTTGCATGAGGACATAGATACGATTACCTTGTATATAGGAGAAGATATACAGCATACTTACTACGATTATATTCTTCAGACCAAACCTAAAAGAGTTATTTTTAATCCTGGTACAGAGAATGAAGAGCTAGAAACGCTTTTGAAAGAGAATAATATAGAGCCGGTAGAAGCTTGTACTTTGGTTTTGCTTTCTACTGGTCAGTATTAAGTTCTGTTTATTGCTTATAGGAACCATTATATAATCAGGTTTGATATCTTATATATAAAGAGTATGCCGTTTGAAGCAGAACACAAGGATGGTATGTCTTTGACTGTGTATGTAAATAAGGGTTCTACATTGCGAGGGTCATGTATTCTGAATTGGTGCTAAAGTGTCTGTCAGGATATAAGGTTGATTAGCTTCTTCATAATAGCATGCCCATTCAATTTTTTGGATATACTGATATAGTATAGGTATGCTGATCGTAAGTTTATGTTAGCTCTATGAGGTATGCTACTAGTGAAATAGTATGGTTTCTTCAGATTTTCCTGCCGGATAGCTTGTTTATAGATCGCTTTATCATAGAATACAGATAGGATTGAGTTGTTGGTAGATCCTGCATGATTTGTTTTTACGATTTACAGACTGTGAA
>NZ_JAPIVQ010000006.1 GCF_026239675.1 Pedobacter sp. PLR | reverse complement strand
ACTACAGTTCATAAATCTTAGGCCAGACTTAGTAAAGAAGAAATAAACAGCCTCATTACTGGCTCTCATTACAAATAAGCGCTGAAAAATCTCATTTCCAATTCAGCCGGCAACACTACATCGGATTAGGAGCAGACCAGCCTAACTCATCAGATTCTGTCTTTAGCCACACTATATATGCTGTTTTTATTAAACAGAAGCCTCATTTCTATCAAATATGATCTCCATCATTTCAGCGTTGCCCACCAAAGCAGAAATTTGGAAATTATTCACTAGAGATGATCATATACAAGACCTTCAGTTTTGATTCCGCGCATTACTTACCTCATGTACCGCCAGGCCATAAATGCGGTGGCATGCATGGCCACACCTACACCCTTAAAGTTTCCCTGACAGGCAGTCCAGGAATAGAAACCGGCTGGATCCTGGATTACACTGATCTAAAAAACGTCATCCGTCCAATTATCGACTTACTGGACCATAAATTACTAAATGAAATTCCCAGACTGGAAAACCCAACTGCCGAACAGCTTAGTTTATGGCTATGGGATAAGATCAAGCCCATATTTCCAGGACTATGTAAGATAGAACTCAATGAAACACCAGGAACGGGAGTGATCTATGAAGGATAATACCAACCGGCCCATTGCCATCTGGCTATATTTTGGCGCGTTCTGTATTATGGTTCAGATTTTACTGGGTGGAATCACCAGATTGAGTGGTTCTGGTCTTTCTATTACAGAATGGAAGCCGCTGATGGGGTTCCTACCTCCATTAAACGATGTGGAATGGCAGCACAGTTTTGATCAATATAAAAAAATTGCCCAATTTCAATTGGTTAATGCGCATTTTTCTCTGGAGGATTATAAATCGATATTTTTCTGGGAATGGCTTCACCGGAATTGGGCGCGATTCATTGGGCTTGCCTTCCTGCTTCCATTTTTATACTTTCTTCTCAAAAGAAAAATAGAACGAAAACTAATCTTACCGATTTCCCTGCTCTTCCTGTTGGGCTTACTCCAGGCAGTGATCGGCTGGCTGATGGTAAAAAGCGGATTGAATGATACCGACATTAGTGTAAGTCATCTAAGATTGGCCATACATTTTATTTCTGCCATCATATTATTAGGTTATACGCTATGGCTGGCCTTCAAATTGAGCCTAGACAAGTTAAAAATGAGGCATCGTCTTCAGTTTTCAACATTAAACATCAGCATACTCTTATTACTTTTTATTCAACTGATTTACGGTGCGATGATGGCGGGGAGCCATGCTGCTCTTGCCGCTCCTACCTGGCCTGACATGAACGGATCTGTTGTACCTCCTAACATATCTGGACATCTTTTCTCCCTGCATCAGCTGACGGAAAACCTACTAACCATCCAGTTTGTACATCGTCTTCTGGCTTACACCATTTGCATACTGGTTTTCTTGCTTTACATACGGACATCGTCCTGGAAAATCAACATTTATTTATCCTATATCCGGATCACACCAGTTCTGTTGGTATTGATACAAATTATAACGGGTATTACGGCGCTGCTTCATAGTATAAATGGAGATTATAAAACCTATGCCTTAATTCATCAGTTTACAGGGATGCTGCTAACCGTATCTCTTTTGCTACTGCTATTCCTTAATCAAAAGAAAACATAAGCTTTCAAAAAAAGCACCATCAGATCCGAAATTTCATAGGATCAGGAGAAAGAGGAATAAAAAAGATTAAAAAAGGAATAATCAAGGGGCAAAAGAGCAGCAAGTAAGAAAAGTCTGCATGAGGATCAGCCATTTCAAAATAACCGATCAAAAGAAAAGAAGACTAAGCGGAATGAAAGAACGTCAGAAAAGAAAAATCGGGCATAAAAAAATAGGGTGCCTTTTGGACACCCTATTTTTTTTATGATTAAAGAAGGATTAAGCTCCTAATTGTACACGTTTGAAAGCAACAACGGTTAGACCGGCAGCAGTATCATTTAAGAATTTACGAACGTCTTTAGAAGAATCTTTAACGAATTCCTGGTTTAATAAAGTACTGTCTTTGTAGAATTTGTTCAATTTACCAGCAGCAATTTTTTCTACCATTTCTTCAGGTTTACCTTCAGCACGGATTTGTTCTTTAGCGATTTCAGTTTCGCGCTCGATAGTAGTTGAATCAACATCAGCTTTATCTAAAGCAACCGGGTTCATTGCAGCAATTTGCATAGCTACATCTTTACCAGCTTCATCAGCACCATCAAATGCCTGGCTTAAAGCAACCAATACACCTAAACGGTAGTTACCGTGAATATAAGGAATAACTTTTTCACCTGAAACAGTTTCGAATTTAGAGATACCAATTTTTTCACCGATTTTACCAGTGCTTTCGATGATGATATCAGAAACTTTCTGACCATCGATTTCTAAAGATAAAAGTTCTTCTAAAGAAGCAGGGTTTTTCTCGATAGCAAGGTCAGTGAATTTGTTAGCTAAAGCTACGAAATCAGCATTTTTAGCAACGAAGTCGGTTTCGCAGTTTAATTCAACAACAACACCACGTTTACCGTCTGCTGTAGCTTTTGCGATAACAACACCTTCATTAGAATCACGGTCCTGACGAGAAGCTGCTACTTTAGCACCTTTTTTACGTAAGTAATCAACCGCTGCTTCGAAATCACCGTTAGTTTCGATCAATGCTTTTTTGCAATCCATCATACCAGAACCGGTTTGTTGGCGTAATTTATTTACGTCTGCTGCAGAAATTTGTACTGTAGACATCTTATTTCTTTTTAAGTTTTTATTTAAAAAATTATGGGTTGTACGATGTATGTTGTAAGGAAAAACCCGCAACGTACAACATACAACCCATATTATATTATTTAAGCTTCTTCGCTAGTACCTTCTTCTTCAGTATCAGCATTTACTTTTTTTCTTCTTGCGCCAGGAGCAGCAGCTTCCGGAGCATCAGCAGCAGCTTTAGCAGCTACAGCTTCTTTTTCAGTTTCTTCGTCTTTTTCGCGTTTGCGCTCGTCTAAACCTTCTTCAATTGCTTTGATGATAACATCAGTAATTAAAGAGATAGATTTAGTAGCATCATCATTCGCCGGGATTGGGAAATCGATGTTAGAAGGATCAGAGTTAGTATCAACCATTGCGAAAGTTGGAATGTTTAATTTCAACGCTTCGCTAACTGCGATATGTTCTTTTTTAACGTCAATTAAAAAGATAGCAGCTGGTAAACGGTTTAGATCCGCGATACCACCTAATAAGCTTTCTAATTTAATACGCTCACGTTGGATCATTAAACGTTCTTTCTTAGAAAGGATCGAGTAAGTTCCGTCTTTAGTCATCTTGTCGATGTTAGACATCTTTTTGATAGACTTGCGAACAGTAGCAAAGTTGGTTAACATACCACCTAACCAACGTTCAGTTACGAAAGGCATGTTTACTTTTTTTGCTTGATCAGCAACGATTTCTTTAGCTTGTTTCTTAGTAGCTACGAAAAGAATCTTACGACCAGATTTAACGATCTGTTTGATTGCTGAAGCAGCTTCTTCAGTTTTAGTTAAAGTTTTATTTAAATCTATGATGTGGATTCCATTGCGCTCCATGAAAATGTAAGGCGCCATTTTTGGGTTCCATTTACGGGTAAGGTGACCGAAGTGTACACCTGCATCCAATAAGTCTTGATATGTAGTTCTTGCCATTGTGTTTGTCTCCTTAAGATTAACGTTTACTGAATTGGAATTTCTTACGTGCTTTCTTACGTCCTGGTTTCTTACGTTCAACCATACGTCTATCACGGGTCATTAACCCTTTAGCGCGTAATGCCGGTTTTTTCTCAGCATCCAATTCCACAATAGCTTTAGCAATAGCTAAACGAACTGCTTCTGCCTGACCTTTGATACCACCACCTGCTACATTCACTTTAACATCATAAGCGCCAATTAATTCAGAAACTTCGAATGATTGGTTAACAATGTATTGTAAAGGTAATGTTGGGAAATATTCTTTATGATCTTTACCGTTTACGGTAATTGTGCCGTTGCCTTCTTTTAAATAGATGCGCGCAACAGCAGTTTTTCTTCTTCCTGAAGTGTTAGTAACTGACATTTCTTTCTTCCTTTAATTAAAGTGTAATGGTTTTTGGTGATTGTGCTGCATGAGGATGTTCTGTACCTGCATAAACAAAAAGGTTGGTGTATAATTTAGCACCAAGTTTTGTTTTAGGTAACATACCACGTACCGCTTTCTCGATAACACGCTTAGGATGTTTCGCCATTAACTCTTTAGGAGAAATGAAACGCTGACCACCTGGGTAACCAGTGTAAGAAATATAGCGCTTGTCGCTGAATTTATTTCCTGTCAATTTAACCTTATCCGCATTGATAACGATAACGTTATCTCCGCAGTCTACGTGTGGGGTATACTCAGGCTTGTTTTTACCACGGATGATCATAGCGATCTTCGATGACAAGCGCCCCAAAATCTCGCCTTGTGCGTCAACAACAACCCACTGTTTGTTAACAGTTTTTGCATTGGCAGAGACAGTTTTGTAACTTAACGTATTCACTTGCTTGTATTTAATTTGTTAAACAATTATTTATTCACCCTAAGATTTAGGGACTGCAAAGATAGACAGAATTATTTAAATACCAAACAGTTGGGGAAAGATAGTTTGTTTATTTAGTGAGGCTGAAAAAAAGCAACCGCAGCAACTGGAGATATAAGTCGCTTAAAGGCACCCCAAACGTGCAATACTCCTTAAAAACAAATTATAAATTTTGACGGCTAACCATCCATTCCAAAAAACACTACAAAGGGCTTATGGACTAGTCGGGAAGAGCCCAAATTTTAGTTAGGGTTGCTGTACCCTTCCGAAGGGGTCCGATTAATCTGCCCCTTACCAAAGATAGAGCAACCGTTCCTGAACCCTTTCTGTACCCTATTCGAAGAGGCCGGTCTTCCCGACTACAACCCGACCACAACTACAACCATACTTTTAGGTACTGCTGCGCCCCAAAATGGTGGCCCTGTGAAAAAAACCAGGCAACATTATCTTCCCCCGCAGCGAAGCATCGCTTGATCTTTTAGTTTTCAGAAACCTGATAATTTTTAAAATACCGCAGACAGAAAAACAAGTGTAGCAGGATGCTGAGCAAAAACAAACCCGTCGGCAGCAGGTATCCCCAGACATTGGTAAAATATTGATGATCTACCGCAGATTGTACAATATGTATACAACCCAGTGTCAGATATGCCCAAAAACAAAGACAGCAAAGTCCTAAGCCACCATGAATTAAACTAAATTGACCTTCTTCCTGTATCTTTTTAATCACAAGCGCATTAAAAGCCACCACGATACAAATTCCTGCAATTAACAGGAAATTATCCCCTGTAATGAACAACAACAGGTACGCCATGGCCAGGAGAATATTCAGGTAAGAAAGGCGCTTCAACATTTACACTAATTTACAACATCCCTTCTGAAAATTCACAGCATTACACCTTAAAATTTACACCAGTCCATCTCCAACCAGAAGAAGAAACAAACTATTCGGCACCGTCTTTGTTAACTATTTGACGAAAATTAACAATTAACTGAACACATCGGTTCTACTTTGTTCAAGAGGAACGGTACTACCGGTGCATCACAAATCAAAAACTACATTTATGAAAAAGGAAACTAAAATAATTGCAGGAATACTAGCTGGAGCTGCGCTTGGTGCTGCCATCGCGTTAATTATTTCATCAGATAAAGATGGAGAAATGAAAGACAAAGTATCAGACTGGTTTTGTGACCTGTTAGATTCATCAAAAGAAAAACTGGTAGATGCTGCAAGTCAGGTAAAAGACACCATTGCTAAAGTTAGAGCTTAAGAGGATTAATGAAAATCGCATTTCATGGGGCGGCACGTACCGTTACAGGCAGTAAACACCTGGTTACATTAAAGAATAACACTCAAATATTACTGGACTGCGGACTATTTCAGGGCCTGGGTAATCTGACGGAAGGATTCAATGAATCTTTTGGCTTCAACCCGGCAAAGGTCAGCTACCTCGTCTTGTCTCATGCGCATATAGACCATTGCGGCTTACTACCCAGATTGGTTGCTGAGGGCTTTAGGGGGGATATCTACTGTACCCCTGCGACCAAAGATCTCTGTCGGATTTTGTTGCTGGACTCTGCAAAGATTCAGACACAGGATGCCGAATATGCAAATAAGAAATTGCGGGAGGGCGAGCCTGCTGAAATGCCATTGTACACGGAAAAAGATGTGCTGCAAACGCTGGAGCAGTTTAAAGTAGTTCCCTACAATCAGGATTTTCAAATTGATCCGGAAGTAACTTTGCATTTTACAGATGCAGGTCATATTGTGGGAAGTGCAGCAGTACATTTGAAAATCAATGAAGATGGGAAAGCGATAAACCTTACTTTCAGTGGTGACGTAGGCAGGTATGGAGACTTATTATTGAAAAGTCCTCAAACTTTTCCACAGGCAGATTATGTCATCATTGAATCTACTTACGGCGACTCGCTTCATCAGGATCTTGGCCCGATAGAAGACACTTTAAAGGAAATCATTGAACAGACCTGTATTGTTAAGAAAGGGAAAGTGATCATTCCGGCTTTTAGCGTTGGCCGTACTCAGGAATTACTTTATGCGTTGAATGCAATGGAATTGAAAGGGCAATTGCCTGATGTACAGTATTACGTAGACAGCCCATTGTCATTACAGGCCACAGAAGTGCTGAAAAATCACCCTGATGTATACAACAACGGTGTAAAAGAAGTGATGAAAGTAGACCGGGACATCTTCGCATTTAAAGGTTTAAAATTCATTGAAAGCGTTGAAGAGTCTAAAGCTTTGAATGGGGATTCACGCCCATGTGTCATCATCTCTTCTTCCGGCATGGCCGAGGGGGGCAGGGTGAGACATCATATCCGCAATAACATCAGTGATCAGAAAAACACCATTCTGATGGTTGGTTATGCTGAACCAAGATCTTTAGCCGGCAAATTGTTGGCTGGACAGAAACAGGTTTGGTTGTTTGGCCAGGATTATGATGTGGTTGCCGATATCCGTTCGATCAAATCGATGAGTGCGCATGGCGATTACGAAGATCTGCTACAATTCCTTTCCGGACAGAACCCTTCCTTAGTGAAACAGCTTTTTCTGGTTCACGGAGAATATCAAGTCCAGCAGGTATTTGCAAAGCACTTAAAAGATAAAGGCTTCCAAAATGTGGTTATTCCAGAGCAGCATCAGGAATTTGAGGTCTAACCATTAAAGGTTTTTTTATCTTTGCAGGATGGACGTTTTTGGTGAAGCCTTAAAAGATCAGTTTAGAAAACCACCTGCAGAAACCCTGTGGGTACATAATTCTTATGATGAGCCGGAAGAGATGCCGGTCGACATTTATTTTAGAGATGAAGCAGAAATGCCTGATCTTGAACTCAAAGCCATGGAACTCTGCAAAGGGAAAGTCCTGGATGTAGGTGCAGGTGTGGGCAGTCATGCCCTTGTACTTCAAAACCGCGGCTTTGATGTAACCGGCATGGACATCTCCGCTCCTGCGGTAGAAATCATGAAGGAACGCGGATTAAGGCAGGCCATTGAAGGCAATATCCTAACATATAAAGACCAAAAATACGATACCCTTCTTTTCATGATGAACGGAATTGGCCTTACCGGTTCCATTTCCGGATTAAAATCATTTTTAAAACAGGTTAAAAACTTATTGAATCCCGGAGGACAATTGATATTCGACAGTTCAGACCTCTCCTACCTTTACCAGGAAATTCCATTTCCTAGTCACGGGTATTTTGGGGAAGTGAGTTTCAGATACGAGTACAAAGGATTAAAAGGGAATTGGTTCAAATGGGTGTATGTTGATCAAAGCACACTGATTGAAATTGCTAAAGCCAGCGGATGGGAACCGGAAATTATTTTCGAAGACGGACAGGATCAATACCTGGCCAGACTTTCGATAAAAGGGTAATTGATCAATATTAAAACAGTAGCTAAAATATAAAAAGGGCCGTCTCATTATCAAAATGAGACGGCCCTTTTACTTATATCTGGGTTTTAAGCCATCGTATTATATTTTTCGATTAGGCTTTTTCTTCCCAGATCGCTGCGATATTAATAATTGTCTCTACTGCTTTTTCCATATCCTGAACAGAAGCCCATTCTTGTTTCCCATGGAATGCATGTTCTCCGGCAAAGATATTAGGACAAGGCAGGCCCATAAAAGAAAGACGTGAACCATCGGTACCACCTCTGATGCTTTGTCTTTTTGGTTTGATACCAGCTCTTTCAATTGCCTCAATTCCATAAGCGATAACCTGTGGATACTCATCCAATACCTTTTTCATATTGCGGTATTGTTCTGTGATTTTCAGCTCGTAGGTAGAGCTTGGAAAATCTTCAATGATGTTCCTTACTGTTGCATCCAGCAATTCGCCATTTGCTTCCAGTTGTTCATCATCAAAAGCGCGTAATATAAAACGTGCTTCCGCCTGTTCTACATTCCCACTAATGGTTACCGGATGAATAAATCCTTCTTTTCCTTCTGTAGATTCCGGAGAAAGGCAATCTGAAGGTAATGAACTGATCACATCTGATAAGATTTTGATGGCACTTTCCATCTTATCTTTTGCAAAGCCAGGGTGTGTACTTACCCCTTTGATCGTCAAGACTGCACCATCTGCTGAGAAAGTCTCATCTTCGATGGAACCTAAAGTCTCTCCGTCTACAGTATAGGCAAATTCAGCACCTAATTTCTCCAGGTCTGCTTTATCTACGCCTCTACCGATTTCCTCATCAGGAGTAAATAAAATCTTTATGGTACCGTGTTTGAAGGTTGGATTTTGCATTAAGAAAGATGCTGCTTCCATAATTTCCGCCAAACCGGCTTTATTATCTGCACCAAGCAAGGTTGTTCCGCTGGCAGTGAAGATGTCGTTACCAATCTGGTGTTTCAAATCCGGGTGTTCCGACATTTTCAGTACAATGCTGTGGTCATCAGGAAGGACAAGATCCTGTCCCTGGTAATTGGCATGAATAATTGGCTTTACATTCGTTCCGCTACAGTCCGGAGAAGTATCCATATGTGAGCAAAAACAAATTACGGGGACTGTCTTCTCTGTATTAGAAGGGATGGTCGCATATACATAACCGAAATCATCAAGATGGGCATCAGTGATTCCCATTTCTAATAATTCCTCCACAAGAACCTTCCCTAAGTTCTTTTGCTTCTCTGTAGAAGGCACCGTGTTTGACGTTGGGTCTGATTGTGTATCGATTTGCACGTATTTAGCAAATCGGTTTTGAAGGGAATTGTTTTTATTTTGATAATTTAGCATAGTCTTAAAAAAAACAAAGCTAAATAATTTGAAAGCAATTATCACTGGATGCCTGTCACTTCTAACTTTTATTCATGCTAAATCTCAGTCCAATTTCTATAAAATCAGCGCAGGTGGTGGTTTTGGGCTTACTCAGTCTTTTACTGACGTGAAAAAACATGACTTTGGTCTGGCAGGTAATGCTGTACTGGACTATTACTTTACCCCTTTTATCAGTCTCGGCTTAGAGGGCCAGATGGGAGAAATCAATGGTGGAGACGCGAGAAACGATCCTTACGGGAGGCAGTTTATCAATTCCTATAAAGCTGTTAACCTGAATACAAAGTTCGCATTGGGGTCATTGATTGATTATAACCCTGGCAGTTTTGCCAATAACATCAAGGGGCTGTACTTCGGTACCGGGCTTGGTGTGGTGATGAACTCGGTTAGCAATGTGCGAAAAAGCACGCTGGAACAGGAAAAACCATTCCCCGGTAAAAATGAGTCGAGCGATATGGTGGTTCCCCTCAACCTGGGTATTAACTTTTATTTCGCAGACAGATCGGGCTATACGCGATACCTGCTAAACCTCAACTACCAGAGTAATCTTACTATGGGAGAAGGCCTGGACGGTTATGACGACTCTTCTGTTAAATTCAAAACCGGCAATCCTGATATTTATACTTTTTTCTCTGTCGGATTCAGGTATCAGTTTGGCAGCATCGGGCTTACCAATAAAACTATATTTTAATCCTGGTGTACATGAACCGTTTCCTCCCTGTGCTATTTCTCTGTACTGCACTGAATGGCTTTGCGCAACAAACTCCATACGAAAAGAGTGGGAAAACAGCCACGGCGACTTATGCGGAAGCCATACAACATTATCAGACTTTGTCAAAAAACTATCCGCAAGCCAGGCTATTGGATTATGGCATGACCGATTTTGGCAAACCCTTACAGCTGCTTGTACTCTCAAAAGATAAAGTGTTTGATCCTGTTGTCCTCAGAAAAAGCAACAAAAGAATATTACTGATCAATAACGGCATCCATCCCGGAGAGCCGGAAGGAATTGATGCAAGTATGATGCTGGCCAGAGATCTGCTTCAAAAGAAACAATTGCCAGAAGACGTAATCATTTGCATCATTCCCATTTATAATATTGACGGGGCCTTTAACCGCAGCGGAACATCCCGGGCAAACCAGAATGGCCCAATGGCTTATGGATTCAGGGGCAATAGTAAAAATTACGACCTGAACCGTGATTTCATAAAAACAGATTCCCGCAACTCCGCAGCTTTTCAGCAGATTTTCAATATCTGGCAACCGGAAATATTTGTGGACACCCATACCAGCAATGGCGCCGACTATTCCTATACCATGACGCTCATTCCTACCCATAAGGATAAACTACAATCCGGCTTATCGGCTTACCTTACGGGGACCATGATTCCTGCCTTGTATGATCAAATGAAAAGTAAGGGTTATGAAATGACTCCTTATGTAAATTCTGTGGAAGAAACACCGGATCAGGGCATCACTGGTTTTCTGGAATCCCCACGTTATTCTACGGGATACACTACCCTGCACAATACCATCGGCTTTATGCCGGAAACGCATATGCTAAAGGCTTATGATAAAAGAGTAGATGCCACTTATAAACTGCTGCAAACCTATATTGACCTGGTTCAAAGAGATGCAAAGCTCATTGGGGAAAATAAGAAAAAGGCGGATGCAGCTGTTTCCCTACAACAGGAATTCCCCGTCATCTGGACGCTGGACAAGACAAAGGAAAGCCCTATTCTGTTTAAAGGATATACTGCAAAATACAAGCCTAGTGAAGTAAGCGGCCTGCCAAGATTATACTACGACAGAGATGCCCCTTACACCAAAGAGATCAAATACTGGAATACTTTCGCCCCTTCTCTAACCATAAAAAAGCCGGTTGCTTATATCATTCCTCAAGCCTGGACAAAAGTAATTGACTTGTTAAAGCTGAATCGGGTAAAAATGCAGCAACTGGCTAAAGACACTACTATTCCGGTGGAAATGTATCAGATCAGCGACTATAAAACGGCAACCCGTCCTTATGAAGGCCATTATATCCACAACGCAGTACAGGTAAATCCTGTTCAGCAGGATATGCTCTTTTATAAGGGCGATTATGTAGTCTATGTGAACCAGCCGGTGAACCGCTATATTGTGGAAACCCTGGAGCCGCAAGCCATGGATTCATTTTTCAACTGGAATTTCTTTGATTCCATACTTGGGATGAAGGAACATTTTTCTGCCTATGTTTTTGAAGATACCGCAGCAGATTTATTGAAAAAAGATCCTGCATTAAAAGCGAAGCTGGAACAGGAAAAACTGGCAAAACCCGATTTATTAAAAAATGCGGAGGCACAACTCGACTTTATCTATAAAAATTCCGTTTATTACGAGAAAACTCATCTGCGATACCCTATCGGGCGATTGCGGGAAGCAAAACAACTAAATTTAAAATAACAATGGATTACTTTACCCAGACCCCCGTTGCCTCGATCATCTTTCTTTTCACGATTGTTACCAGTATTTATGCTTTTAATGACCACGGACTGTTTGGAAAATTCATGTTACACCCTTATAGTGTATCCAGAAAACAGAAGGTTTACACCTTAATTACCAGTGGCCTGATCCATGCAGATTGGATGCACCTGATCTTTAACATGATGACTTTTTACTTCTTTGCCTTCAGACTGGAAGCCATGATTGGCTCCTGGCAGTTTGCTTTACTGTACTTTTTAGGTCTGATTTTGAGTGATATTCCTTCGGTGATTAAGCACAAAAACGACTTGAGATACAATAGTCTTGGTGCTTCCGGTGCCATTAGTGCGGTCCTATTCAGCTTTATCTTATTTGATCCGATGTCTAAAATGATCATCTTCCCCTTACCTATCCCAATCTGGGCCTGGTTGTTTGGATTGCTGTATTTAGCATACTGCTGGCAGATGTCGAAAAGATCAAGTGATAACATCAACCATGATGCCCACCTTTTCGGTGCATTAACAGGAATGATCGTTACCGTCCTTTTAGTTCCGGGGATCATTCCTCATTTTATTAGCCGTCTTATTGGGTAGCAGGCAAACAAGCCGGTTCAAAATAACTGATCGGTTTTGTTGGATCTTTAATAATTTCAAATAACGTATGTCCCCATGGTTTCCAGAAATCCTGTAATACCTGGGCATACGTTTTATGTTGCCAATGATCGAATAACGCCTTATTCATCGTCCCTCTTAATGGCATTGCATCAATATAAATCGTTCCTTCTACCGGCATTACGGTATATTCCGGCAATCTGTTGAACAGATAAGCAGAATAATAGAAACGTGCACAAAGCTCTTCAAATTGTTGCGGAGAAAGTGGTGTAGTACCAATCTGAGTTAAAATCTCCTGATGAAACTTCTTATTCGTTCCATTGTCTTGCAGGCAGGCAATAATTCCGAAATCTTTTAGTTTCAAAGAGAAAGTTAAAGTATTGATTTCATCTCTAAAGCTGAAACTCGTGTCTTGTTCTTCCAAAGGCACCACTACGATAGACCATGGCATAAAATCTTCGTATACCACTGGTCTGTAAATGCTTTGTAGCATCGTATTCAGGTTTCCGAATTTGTGCATCAGTCCTTGCGACATATTCACTCCGTCTGCACTGATCTGCTGTAAACGTACCGCAGCATTCATTTCAATATAAATCAGGCTGTACATAAACTTACCGATCCATTTGAATAATTCTTCTTCCGGCAAGGCAGAAACCGCAGCATAACCTTCAGAGAAAGCTGCAGCAATTTTATCTTCCAAAGGTTGAATAAACTGGTTGTATACCTCTGTACTGCAAGGAACCTTTAGGGTATTGTAAGCACGCACACTCTCATCCAGCAGTTTAATCTGTTCTTCTCCGGAAAAGTTGGCAACCTTCAACAGCCAATCCGGCAATACATTGATTTCGGCTACAGGAGCATTAAAGTTGTCACCACTTAAGAAGCAGTTTTTATATTTAAAATCGAAGTTTTTAAATGGCTGATATATCGTGCTATTCATACTGGGTACAATATTAGGTATATTATTTTTACATTCGTTGCAGCGCTGATTTTTTAACTTTGATATTACTAAATACCACATTTATGTCCATGCAGGCTGCCTATACATCATACGATCTGGAATTAAAACATCCTTTTACTATTGCTAAATTTTCGAGAACCAGCACTCCGGTGATGCTCTTGAAATTGCGACATGAAAATGAGGAAGGTTATGGGGAAGCTTCTATGGTTCCTTACCTGGGCGAGAGTGTGGCAACGGCAACAGCTTTCCTGGCAAAGGTAGACTGGAATCGCTTTGTATTCCCTTTCAATTTTGAAGAAGTGATTGCTTATCTGGATCATATTGATACGGGGCATACGGCTATAAAGGCGGCTATAGACATTGCATTGAATGATTTAAATGGGAAACTCCTGCAAAAAGCCTGTTATGAAATCTACGGTGCTGATCCTTCAAAAATGCCACTTGCTTCTTATACTATTGGCATCGACGAACCCGAGGTGATCAAAGAGAAAGTATTGGATGCTACGAAATTTAGTATACTGAAGGTGAAGTTGGGAAGGGACAATGATAAAGAGCTGATTCAAACCATCAGGAGTCTAACAGATGTTCCTTTATATATCGATGCTAATCAGGGCTGGAACGATAAAAAACAAGCTATTGACATGATTTACTGGCTACATGACCAGGGTGCAGTGCTAATTGAGCAACCGATGGATAAATCAGACCTGGAAGGCAATGCCTGGTTAACGGGCCGGAGTCCGATTCCTATTCTGGCGGATGAAGCAGTGCAACGCTTAAGTGATCTGGATGGTCTGAGGGGTGCCTACCATGGCATCAACATCAAGCTGATGAAAAGTGCAGGTATGTACGAAGCCTCGCTGATGATCAAAAAGGCACGTTCTTTTGGCATGAAAGTATTAATTGGTTGTATGAGTGAAACCTCATGTGCTACCCAGGCCGGAATGGCGCTTGCTCCTTTGTGTGACTGGGCTGATTTGGATGGCCCCTGGCTTACCAGGAACAATCCTTTTGATACCCCGCAAATCATTGCGGGGAGATATCAGTTGAAAAATCTACCTGGATTAGGATTAAAAGGAATTAACCCTTCAATTCTGCTTCCTTTTTCTTAAGTGTAGCACGCATCTCTTTCATTAGTTGCAGCTTTACATAAAGGAAGAAGATACCGGTAGCCGCAAAAAGGGCCATGGCCAGGTATTGTTTGTTATTGAAACCCCAGGTTCCACCGAAGATAGAAATGATCAGACCCAGGTTGTAAAAAACGTTTAATGCTATTTTCTTTCCCATAATTTAGTAAACAGGCATATTAGGATCGAAAGCCTCTTTCCAGGCAACGATACCACCTTTAAGGTTATATAAATTGGTTAATCCAAGCATGGCCTCTAATTGCATTACTGCTGCTGCGCTTCTTTTACCACTTCTGCATTGAATAATCACTGGTTTATCCGTAGCAATCTGATCTGCTTCAATTAAGATACCACCTAAAGGGATGTTCACACCATCAAGATTCGAGGCTTCATATTCGAAAGTTTCCCTCACATCAATCAATTGGAAGTCTTCTTTATTATCGATCTTTTCTTTTAGTTCCTGAACGGTTATTTCCTTTATCATATTTTTAGCTTTTTTCAAAGATAAGCAATGATCAAAATATTAAGGTTAAAAAAACCACAAAATCACATTCAAATGAAGATAATGAGATCATTGCTAGCAAATTACTGTAACAACTAGGTGAGCCAGGCGTTTAATAGACAGTCTTTATTAACTTTGAATTTTATATCATGAATTCTATATCTCGTTTCTTCTGGTTTTGCTCGGGGGCGCACATTTCCACACTCGAGAAACACCCTACTGAGCACAACAAATACCTGGGAATAGGGGCTACCATTTTCTTTACAGGTCTGTTTGCCGCACTATCTGGTGGCTATGCCATGTACTTCGTATTTAAGGGCGATACTGCCGCAGTACTTTTCGCTGTGTTTTTTGGCTTGATCTGGGGATTAGCCATCTTTAATATGGACCGGTACATTGTAGCGAGTATCAATAAAAACGCCAGTACAAACAAGCAAATTTTACAGGCAACACCGAGGATTTTACTGGCCATTATGATTGGACTGGTGATCTCCCGTCCCCTGGAATTGAAAATATTTGATAAAGAGATTAAAGAGCGGCTAAAAGTCAGCTACCTGAACAACCAGCGTTCTAAGATTGATACCTTAAATGCTTCCTTTGGGAATAAGTATAAGATTGAAATCGGAAAGCTTAATGAAGCCAAAGCGGAGCGCGATTCTCTGGCTGGTGCCATCAAGGAAGATCGCCAGAAGTTAAACTTTGAGATCTTTGGTAATAAAACCTTAGAAACTTCCGGGGTGATGGGCTATGGTCCTTATGCCAAACGGAAAGAAGCGGAACTGAAACAAAGGGAGCAAAATCTGGATACGCTAACCGCGGATGTCAGGGCACTGGAAAAATTCGTTGACGGAAGAAAACAATTTGATGGCCTGATGACAGAGAAGCTCTATACCAGTAAGGAACTGGACAGCCTCAGCAACCTTGCCGGCTTTGCCGATAGAAACTGGGCATTGGGGCAATTGAGCTTTAATACCGATGGCACCAGAGATGTGAATACCTCCCTTGCAGTCACTTTCATTGGCCTTCTTTTTATCTTCTTTGAATGTCTTCCGGTGTTTGTGAAGCTGATGAGCGATAGCGGCCCTTATGACCATTCTATACAAAATCTGGAAGCGACACAGGTGTATGCTTCTGACAAGGATAAAGACTACGAGATTGCTGTCATAGATGGCATTCAGGAGACGCGTATTGAGACCGAAATCACCCGTAGAAAGCGACAGCTGACGGACCCTCCGGCCGAAGCATAATCTTTTGTCCTCCGGCTAACCTAATGAACTCATAAAAAAACAATTATATTCTGATGAAAAAAACCATTTACACCTTATTAGTAGTGTTCCTCGCGCAGCAAGCTTTTGCACAGGACATTGATAAAATCATTACCCGACCTTATGTAGAGCGTCTGATCAAAACACTGAGCAGCGACGAAATGGAAGGCCGTGCTACTTATTCCCGGGGCATTGATAAAGCCGCAACCTTTATTGCCGCTGAATTTAAAAGTATAGGTTTGAAACCACTGGAAGGAAATAGCTTCCGACAAACATTTACCAGGCAGAAATTGAAACCGCTTAGCACGAAAGTCAGTATTGATGGTAAAGAGATCCCTGCGGAAAACATTCTTGTCTATGGAAACACTGCGGAGAACCAGGTATTCGATAAAAGTAACAGCGCTGGCTGGATAAAACTTGATCCTGAAAAGCCTTTCAATACCCAGCTTAGAGCATTGGGCAAAGAGAATAAAAAGCAACTGATTTTAGTAGACCCGAAATTTGCTGATGCTTTTAAAAGAATCCGCGAATATTTGTCTTCCGGGACAGACCTTGATGCGAAAAAGGCGAACGACGGCAGTTCAGCTTACGTACTTGTATTGGGTATAGATACGGTAGTCAATGATTTTAAAGTAGACTTAAAGAATAAGCTGGAAACCCTGACTTTGTTTAACGTAGCAGGAATGATCCCTGGAAAATCAAAAGCCAAAGAACTGGTGGTATTTTCAGGTCATTATGACCATTTAGGAATTATCAAATCGGAAGGTACAGACAGCATTGCCAATGGTGCAGATGATGATGCTTCGGGCACTACAGCTGTAATCGCCCTTGCGAAGTATTACAAAAAACTAAATAACAATGAGCGCACCCTTGTGTTTGTCACCTTTACTGCGGAAGAAATCGGTGGTTTCGGTGCGAAGCATTTCTCAGAAAAGTTAAATCCTGATGAGGTGGTTGCGATGTTCAACATCGAGATGATTGGTAAAGACAGCAAGTTCGGCAAGAACACCGCATTTATTACCGGATTCGACAAGTCGGACTTTGGAAAGATCTTACAGAAAAACCTGGAAGGCACAGAATTTAAGTTCCACCCGGATCCATATCCACAACAAAACCTCTTCTACAGAAGCGACAATGCCACTTTAGCGGCATTGGGTGTTCCTGCACATACCATCAGTACTGACCAGATCGACAGTGATAAATTTTACCACACGGTAAAAGATGAATTTGAGACACTTGATGTGGACAATATTTTATCAACCATTAAAGGGATTGCAAAAAGTGCCAACAGCATTATTAAAGGCACAGACACTCCTACCAGAATTCCGAAATTGAGTAATTAACTATAGCCCTCTTTTTATGACCTTTCTTAAACCTAACAAACTATCTTTTCTAGCCGCTGCTGCTCTATCGGTCACGATGACCCTGGGATTAACCCTCCCTGTGAATGCACAAAAGCAAGAAACCCTTTTAATCCGTAGTCCGGCAGTAAGTGCCAGTCACCTGGCTTTCGTCTATGGTGGCGACATCTGGATTTCCGACAAAGACGGCGGTAATCCAAGGCGTCTGACGGTAAATCCGGCAGTGGAGCAAAACCCCTTGTTCTCTCCTGATGGAAAACAAATTGCCTTTACCGGAAACTATGATGGCAACACGGATGTGTATGTAATCCCAATTGAAGGTGGCGCCCCAAAGCGGGTTACTTTTCACCCTTCAGCAGATTTGCTAAGGGGCTGGCTGGACAATAACCAGTTGTATTTTACCTCTACCAGAGACTTTCAGTTTGCTTTAAGTCCGAGGATGCACCAAATCAATATCGATGGCACCGGCGAAAAAGCCTTGCCAATGCCGGAAGCTGTTCAGGGTACTCCTTCTGCGGATAAAAGATACTGGGCTTATATCAAAAACACGGATCCTACAGAGCGCTCCAATGTAGCCTTTAAGCGTTACCGTGGTGGTGGTATGCCACAAATCTGGATTTTTGATACCCAAACAAAAGACATAGAGATCATTCCTGGCATAGGTTCCAACAATGTGAAACCACAATGGATGGGCAATAAGGTTTATTTCTTATCCGACAGGGATCTGACCATGAACTTATTCAGCTATGATGTTAAAAATAAGAAAACGGAGAAGCTAACGAATTTCAAGGATTACGATATTAAAAGCTTGAATGTTAGTCCTGGCCTTGTTGTTTTTGAACAGGCTGGTAAAGCACATATTTTAGAAACCACAAATAATAAAGTGCGCAGTGTTGCGATCAGTATTCAGGCAGATGCCCCTTACAAAAGACCGCATTATATTGATATGGCCAGCGATATCCGAAATTCAGAGATCTCCCCTAGCGGAGTAAGGGCCTTGTTTGAAAGTCGCGGGGAAATCTATTCCGTGCCTAAAGAAAAAGGTGATGCTAGAAACTTATCGAACTCACCAGGCAGTTATGAGAAATTCCCGGCATGGTCGCCGGATGGGAAATACATCTCTTACTTGTCAGATAAGAACGGCAGCTATCAATTGGTACTCCTGAATCAGGCAACGAAAGGGGAACCTATTTATATCCCTCTTGGGAAAACACCATTTTACTACCAGCCGGTATGGTCGCCGGATAGTAAGAAACTTTACTATGGTGATGCCCACCTGAACTTGTTCTATATCGACATCAATACCCGCAAACCGATATTGGTGAAAGCAGATACCCAGGGTTCTACTACAGGTAGGTCGTTTAGTGCATTACAGCCAACCTGGTCTCCGGATTCTAAATGGATTTCTTATGTAGCGACCTTGCCAAATGCGGTAAGTGCGGCATATTTATACAATCTGGATACGGAAAGTCATACTCAGGTAACGGATGGGATGAGTGATGTTAATAGTCCGAGTTTTAGCAGAGACGGCAAATATTTATTCTTCCTGGCGAGTACTGATGTTGGTTTAACCAATAGCGGATTACACATGTCTTCTTACCAGCGTCCGGTAAATTACAATGCTTATGCTTTGATTCTTTCTAAGAAAACACCTTCCCTGTATAAAACAGAAAGTGATGAGGAGGTCGTGAAATCTGAGGATACTCCGGCGAAGAAAAAAGAAGAATCTAAAAAAGAGGACCCGAAAAAAGATAAGAAAGGAAAAGAAGAAGAAAAGCCTGCTGCTCCGGTAAAGAAAACCATTGAGGTAGATCTTGTTGATTTGGGCGGTCGTATTATTTCGCTTCCTATTCCTGGTGGCGGCATTCAGGGTATTGATGGTGGTGTGGATGGACAGGTACTTTACTATAGAAATAGCGAACTGGGTTCACTCGATTTAAAGAAAATGGAAACGAGCACCCTGATTACCGGTATTTCCAGTCTGAGTGTAAGTGCTGATGGAAAATCTATGCTTTATGGCTCCAGAGGGAACTACTACATCGTTGATGCGGGTAAAAAACCAGCTACTTCAGAAAGTGGAAAGCTGAAACTGGAAGGCATCAAAGTATTGGTAGACCCTACCGCAGAATGGAAACAGATGTTTGATGAGGTTTGGAACATGGAGAAAGACTTCTTCTATGTAGAAAACATGCACGGTACCGACTGGCCGGCCATGAAAGTGAAGTATGAAAAATTCCTTCCTTATGTAAACCACCGTTCGGACCTTTCTTATGTTTTCAATGAGATGATGGGCGAAATGGTTGTTGGACACAATTACATTTATCCTGGTGACGAGCCGGGTACTCCTTCGGTTTCTGTTGGGATGTTGGGTGCTGATTATGAGATCGACAATGGTTTTTATAAGATCAAAAAGATTTTCACGCGTTTAGATTGGAATCCAACCTTTAAAGCACCACTCGCAGAGCCTGGATTAAACATCAAAGAAGGTGATTATATCGTAGCTGTGGAAGGCGTCCCATTAACTTCAAAAACTTCTATTTATAGTCTTTTTGATTTCAAAGCGGGTAAGCAGGTCGCGATAAAAGTGAACAGCAAGCCAAGCCTTGATGGCGCCAGAGAAGTGGTGGTGGTACCGGTTGCTACTGCACAAGAGTTCGAATTGAGAAAGATGGACTGGGTAGAAAACAACCGTAAAAGAGTTGATAAGCTAAGTGATGGCAAAATCGCTTATGTATATATGCCAAATACAGGCGCTGATGGTTATACTTATTTCAACAGGTATTATTTCTCACAAATGGATAAAAAAGCCTTGTTACTGGATGAGAGAAACAACGGTGGCGGATGGGTTGCAGATTACGTGATCGATTTATTAAGTCGTGAGCTAATGAGCTACTGGGCCATCAGAGATGGGAAAAGTTTCACTACTCCAGGGAACGGCATCTTTGGTCCGAAAGCCATGTTGATGAATGAGAATGCAGGTTCCGGAGGCGATATGATGCCTTATATGTTTAAGAAGAAAGGTCTGGGTAAATTAGTTGGTCGTACTACAATGGGTATCCTTGTAGGGATCAGCGGTTATCCAAGGTTGCTGGATGGTGGAAGCATCACCTCTCCTAACTTCGGTGTTTATGACACCGATGGAAAATGGATCATCGAAAATGAAGGTGTAGCACCGGATATCTTCGTAGAACAAACGCCTAAAGATTTACTGGAAGGCAGAGATCCTCAACTGGATCGCACGATTAAAGTGTTACAGGACGAAATGAAGACTTATAAATATCCGAATGTAGCGAAACCTAAAGACCCGATACGCGGTCAATAAGGTTGCAGGAAAAGACCGTCTTTGATCAGATGGTCTTTTCCATCACATAATCTTCCATAAGGAAACCGTTGCCAACATCCAGGCTAACGGTTTCTTTTATGATGAAGCCTGCTTTTTTATAAAATTCTACGGATTTATTGGCGCGAAGCACATTTAACTCCAGGCTTTTCCCTCCTGCTTCCTTCACCTTATCTAACACTTCATTGATCAGTAATTTACCAACACCCATACCATGGGCTTCCGGTAAAACATAAAGCTTATGCAGTTTATAGGCATCCTCGCGATCTCCCAACCTTGAATAAGAAGCAAAGGCTACATCTTTAGCCTCAATTTCTGCAATCAGAAAATCATAACCTGCCAACAGTTGCTCCATCAAAACACCTTGATTATACATCTTTTCCAACATATAATCGATTTGTTTCTGGCTGAGGATTCCGCTATAGGTAGACCCCCAGGTGATTTTGGCGATCTCCTGGATAACAATCAGGTCTTTCTCTTTTCCTTTCCTAAGCAGGATCATAACTTTTCGCTGATAAACAACCAGGCGGTATTGAAAGTGAAAGTGACGAAACCGTCATTGATCACTACGAAATCTCCGTTTTCTTCTTGTTTTAGGTTACTGGTTTCAAAATAAGAAAGCACTTCAATATGGAACACACTGTCTTTTGGTTTCCATACCGAGAATCCTGATTTTATGGCATATGCTTTTTCCGTTGCGGTGAATACTACGATATTGATTTCATCGATATAACTCCCCAGTTCTCTCAGAGCCGTTTTGGTATCGATCACATTAACTGCCGAATATTTTTCTTTGATCAGGTAATCCAGTACAGCATCCAGGGCTTCTCCTTTTGCAGGAATGACTATCGTGTTTTCCTGAGAAAACTCCTGATCAACAGGGTTCACTACGACATCAACTTTTAGCCCCAGGCTAATCATTTTCTCATAAAGCGCCGCATTGACGATTAAAGTCGGACTCCACTCCAACAGCTGGCCCAGATATTCCTCATTAAACTCACCCAGATCATTAATATATAATGCTGGTTCTTGTTTTTCTCTAACGATGTGATGTGATGACATAAAGCAAATATATTGTAAATACCCATAAAACAAAGGAAGGCCGGTAAATACCGGCCTTCCTAAATTATTTAATACTATTGTTGTGACTATTCCGGGTTTTGAACCAGATTAGGATTCACGGTTAACTCACTTTGAGGAATGTAATAAATCACGCGTGGAGAAGTATAAGGAATCTCCTGAGTAACTTGTCCTGAAGGTAAATGTGTTCCCGGATAGTTTCTAACCATGGTACGTTTATTTCTGAACACATCGAATTTACGTTGTGCTTCAAAAGCAAGTTCCAGTCTTCTTTCATCCAATACTACATCTAATACATCCGTATATCCCATCATGTTTCCTGCAGAAAACAATTCCAGACCTTTTAAACCAGCACGTTCTCTGATGATGTTTACATCAGATAAAGCGTCCGCTGGTCTTCCTAATTTAACGGCAGCCTCAGCTCTGGTCAGGTACATTTCTGCAAGACGCACAACCACCGGAGAGCTTAATGTTTCCACACCATCCTGATAAGAATACTTCATCACATAGTATATTGGGTATCCGTTACGCTTTGCCAGAATCGGGTTTCCATTGGCATCCAGCTTCACATTTCCAGCGCCATCTTTTTCGTAATTGGGACGGATGAAAGCATGACGCAAATCGTTAGGAAATTTATCCAACAGGTTTCTATAACTCTGAGAGGCATACATCTCGCCATAGCTATTGTCGCCACCAGCTGTGAAATACATTGATCCGATTGCATCAGCACCACGGTCATCTTTTAAATCATGTTTAATGGCAAAGATCGTTTCCTGAGATTTCTGATCTCCACCCGGAGCTACCGTAAAGTAACTTCCAAGATTTGATGAGCTAACCAAAGCATATCTGTTTGATTTAATCACTTCATCAGCATACTTAAAAGCATTATCATAGTCGCCCATATACAGGTAAACCCTACTTAAAAGCGCCATTGCCACTTCTTTTGAAGCAAAGATGTTAGACTTAGTGCTACCCATCAATTCAATCGATTTTAACAAATCGGCTACTACTAAAGCATAAACATCTTTCACTTTTGCACGGGAACCCAGCTCTTTAACGTTGCTGTTTGTTTTGATTACGATACCTAAAGATTCTCCGTTATTGTCTGTATACGGACGACCGAAGAACCTCACCAAATCAAAATGGATCATTCCTCTCAGGAAATAGTTTTCACCAAGCAATTGATTCATTGCCGCATTATCACTTTGCGTAACTTTTTCGATGACCACATTGGTACCATAAATCGCCTGATAACCTTTACGCCAGATTTGCTCTGTATTGCCCTGATTTTTCAGGTGTTGGTAATTGTAGGCATAGAATAACCCATCAGTGGTTGTACCACTTAAGGATACGTTATCACTTGCATACTCAGAAAGCATGTGGTAATTACGCATGTAATAAGGGTCTTTGATATAGTTATAAGTACCGATCGTTGCAGCTGTCAGACCTTCAACAGTATTTACAATCTGCTCAGTAGTTAAAGCATTATAAGGTTTTAAATCCAGGTCATCTTTGCAGGATGTAGCAGTCAGCGTCAATAATACTGCTACAGCCAATTTATATTTTTTAATCATGATTGTTCTGTTTAAAATAGTTTTTAGAAAGTAACATTTACACCAAATAACACCTTCTTACTGATCGGGTATTTTGTACCACTCACACCAACAGAATTATTACCTTCTGAAACCAGTGAAACTTCAGGATCCATACCAGAGAATTTGGTTAGGGTAATTAAGTTGTCACCGCTCACAAAGAAGCGAACGTTAGACATCTTTAATTTTTCTGTAAGTTTATCAGATAAAGTATAACCTAAGGTTACGTTACGTAATCTGATGTAAGAACCATCTTCCAGGTATCTTGAACTTGGTTTGTTGGAGTTTCTATTTCCATTCGCTACTGCTTTTGGGTGTGTAGCGATATCACCTGGATTCTCCCAACGGCTCCATCCACTTTTCAGGATCATGCTGTTGTATTGAGGATATGCTCCATCTGCATCAAAAAGCTCACGTGCAGAATTGTACACAGTACCTCCCGAAACAAAGTTGAAAAAAGCATTCAGACTAAAGTTTTTGTAAGAGAACTCATTGCCGATTCCACCGATAAAATCTGGTGTTGAAGTACCTACAAATTTTCTGTCTGCGTTATCGAAATTGTTTGTCGTTACTCTTGATTCTACGCCATTAGCATCCGTCTTTGTCATGTACCATAGTGGATTCCCATTATTTGGATCTACACCAGCCCATTCTTCCATGTACCATGAATTCAGGTCGCGACCAACGGCTACTCTTTGGTATCCTCTGTCGATAGACTGATCTCTGTAAAGGCTCAGCACTTTATTTTTGTTTATACCGATGTTAAATGAGGTACTCCATTTGAATTCACCAGTTAAGTTTTTAGTGTTCAATTCGATGTCAATACCTCTGTTTCTTACAGATCCGATATTCTCTGTAGAATAATAGAAACCAGATTCTGAAGCCAATGGTACATCAAGAATTAAGTCTTTATTGGTACGTTGGTAGGCATCAATACTCAAGTCAATTCTGTTGAATAAACCGATATCCAGACCTGCATTGATCGTTGTTGGCGTCTCCCAGGTTAAGTTAGGGTTTGGCAGACTACGCGGAAAAGCACCGGGAACACCACCGTATTGTACATTGGCCAGGTATTGGTCCAAATGGGCATAATCGCCACCTGGTGTATTTCCTGTTACCCCATAACTACCACGTAATTTTAAGGTATTGACGATTTTAGATTCGAAGAAGCTTTCATTAGCAATGTTCCATCCCGCTCCGAAAGAGTAGAATAAACCATATCTGCTGTTGGCGCCAAATTTCGAAGATCCATCATTTCTCATGGATACTGTGGCAAAATAACGGTTGTCATAGTTATAGTCTCCCATGAACAGCTCAGAAACGAATCTGCTCATTGATCTGTTACCTGAAAGGCCTTTTGCAATCGCGGTAGCATCCATTGAGCTTAAACCAGGAAGGATTCCTGTTCCTGTACCATTAAGTCCGTCCACATAGTTCTGCTGATATTCAAATCCTGCAATACCCGACAGGTTATGTTTACCGAATGAATGTGCTGCATTGAATAAGTTAGAAGTAATGAAAGAGTTGGTATAACCGTAACCATTGTACAGTTCTCCTCTATTCGCTTTTCCTCCTGGTGTACGCGGATCTATCAGTCTTTCCGCACGTGAATTGGTCACGGTATAACGGTTAGAGGTCGCAAAATTCAACCAATCAGTGATTTTGTATTCCAGTTTAACATCTGCTGTCAGATTTTGTCCGCGGGAGTTATCTCTGTTAAATTCACTTACATACAAGAAATTGCTTTTATCTCTACCATACCATTGCGAGTTGGCATCCACATATTTTGGAGTACCATCTGCATTAAATGGGTTATCCCATGGCATGTTGGTATAAGATTGATCTAAAGCACCACTTGGATCATTGTTTGTTTTAGTAAAACCAGCATTAAGTCTGGCCGTTACTTTAAAACGATCATTGATTTTATGCTCCAGATTGGTACGGAAGTTAAAGCTCTTATAGTCTGTATTTACTAAAGTACCTTGCTCATCATAATAGTTGGCTCCGATATAAAACTTTGTTTTTTCGTCACCACCAGAGATGCTCAATGCCTGATTATTGGTAATTCCTTGTCTGAAAGCTAAATCTCTCCAGTCTGTATTACCTGGAACTGCAGGCATAAAACTGCCTAAGTAACCTGGAAGGGTCAATGCCAGTTCCTTTTCTGTCAGGAAATCATCAATCTGTTGTTGGGTTGGATTAGGAATCGTTTTTTGCAGTTCTTTGATGTATGCCGCACGTTTTCCTGTATAGTCATTGGTATACATGTATGTACTGTAATCATGTAACTGTTGTCCGTTCATCACTTTAAAGTTTCCTTCTGAAGCGGTGTTCACCCCAAAAGCGCCACTATAATCGATTTTCGTTTTACCTGCTTTACCTTGTTTCGTAGTGATTACAATTACACCGTTTGCCGCTCTTGAACCATAAAGGCCTGTTGCTGCCGCATCTTTTAAGATACTTACCGATTCGATATCACGAGGGTTTGCAGTTCCACCAATCACACCATCTACCACCATTAATGGTTCAGATCCTGAGCTTAATGTTCCTGTGCCACGAATACGAATGCTTGTTGAAGCGCCTGGTTGTCCCGAAGGAACACTTACGTTTACGCCGGAAGCTTTACCTTGTAACATCGCAGAGGTACTATTACTGGTTACATCCAGTAATTTCTTAGCAGAAACTGTAGAAACAGAACTTACCAATTGTGACTTGTTTTTGGTTACATAACCAACTACGACCACTTCATTCATTAAGTTTTCTGTTGGCTTTAAGCTGATTTTGAAAGGTCCTTTTCCCGCAGCGCTGATTTCCTGAGTATCGTAACCCAGGTAAGAGAACTGAAGAATGGCTTTATCATCAACATTGACACTGAATTTACCGTCATTATCTGTCATTGTACCACCGCTGGTGTTTTTGATTTTTACAGATACACCTGGTAAAGGCAGTCCGGTTTCGTCAACCACCGTTCCGGTTTTGACGCTAGGGGTCTGACTCATCCCTGTAAACACAGATAGTGCCACCAGGATTAGAGTCATTACGGATTTCCTGAAGTAAGGAATCCAATTAAATAAGTTGTAATTCTTGGTCATGAATTATTCTGATTAAATGAGTTAGTTGTCTGATTTGCCCAACATTGACGTCAGGCATTTTTAAGACTCGAAAGTTAGAGACTTAAAGGACCATGCTTCGGACAGAAAGCTCATTAAATTCACGCAAACGTTTGATATTTGCTTGGCGACGATTTTTGTCCGGGAAGCGATTTTCGTAGATTTAAAACAATAATTTGCTTTTATCTTAAAATGACGCAATTAAGTGTTCCTACGCATTGGGAAAACAGCGCATATTTCCGTAATACCTCCTTTTAACTGGAAAATATCAAACGTTTGCGTAATGTTTAAATAGAATAAAGCGGTTTTTTGAGCTTTACAGAACGTTTATAGAAAATTCGGCTCCTGCAGACTCATTATCAGCGAGATAAAAAGAGAACTCATGTTTGAGGAGCACATCCTTGATTAAAGTGAGTCCTATGCCCTGTCCATCACCTTTTGTGCTAAAAAACGGGCTGAATAAAAATGGAGCGGCTTCTTTTGAGATCCCCTGTCCATTGTCCAGGATTTGCAGTCTTTTAGGCTTGTTTTCCGTCACAAAGGTGATGACTCCCTGCGTGTTGTCTCCGATTGCCTCTATTGAATTTTTCACAATGTTGATCAATACCTGCTCCAGCTGTAGCTGGTCTGCGAAGATGATCAGGGGCACCTGATCCAGCTTAAACTCAAAGCTGATATTTTTCTCTCTGACGGTTTCAGACCATAAGGTGGCTACCGAAAAAATCAATTCATGGAGGTCCATGTACTTTTTATCCGGTTCCGGTAAACGAACCAGGTCTGCGAGGTTCCGCATAAAGATGTTCAGGTTGTAGTTCCGGTCTATCGCTACCTGAAGCGCATTGCCAAGGGTACTATCTGGCTTCCTTTCCTTTTCCATCAGCAAGGCCGAGTCGAGAATGGAGTTTACCGGCCCGATGGTATTGTTAACTTCATGGGCCATCATGCGGATCACTTTACCATACCCCTGCTTCTCTGCCAATAGCAGCTCGGTAGTCAGTTCCTGAATGATGACAAAGTTTCTGGAGAAACCCTGGTCTATAAATTCAGATACCTGGATTTTATAGGATTCCGCTCCCCCCTTTAGCGTAACAGATCCTTTCTTTTCCTTTAACAGGATCCTGACCTCTTCTATAATGGGATGTGCGATGTCCTTTAACAGCCATCCTTCAACCGGAATGGTATGCAGTATTTTCTTCGCGACCGGATTGACCATCTGAATTCTATTGTCATGGTCTAAAATAATGATGCCCACCGGAGAATGGTCAATGAGCTTATCTAAAAAAAAGTGTTGTTGTTGCTGTAATGTTCTTTCTGTTCTCAATTGATCAATCATCTGATTATACACTTCAATCAGCTGATCCATTTCATATGTGCCGGTTTTCACAAACTTAATGTTAAAATCCCTGTCCCTGATCGCATCGGCTCCCTGAACCAATAAGTTTAAGGGTCGGATCATTTGATTGTACAGTTGCCAGGAGATCAACGCAGAAAGAAGTATCAAGACCTCCGCCAACAGGAAATACAGCTTGTTCTTTTCGAAAACAAAATAGCTTAAAAACAAGGCTATCGCATGTAAAATACATACGAACAAAAGGTATTTAGTCCGAAGTCTCATCGTAGGGAATGTTAAATTTATCCAGTCGGCGGTATAATGCGCTTCTGGTGATCCCTAAAGCCAGTGCAGCTTTAGAAATACGGTTCTGGTGGAATTGCAAAGCGCGTTTGATCATTAATATTTCCGTTTCTTCCAGGGTCATCGAACCCACATCAGGAAGTTTGGAAGCTTGTACTAATGGTGTTTTTTCCAGCTGAGTACTAAAATCGGCTATCTCCAACAGGTTTGTTCTACTCACCAGTACTGATCTCTCTACCATGTTTTTCAACTGGCGGATATTTCCAGGCAAAGGTAATTGCTTCAGCCATTTCGTTGCCTCAGGGCTTACCTGTAAATCCGGACGGTTATAAAGCTGCCTTAAATTATCCATCATAAAGTTTAACAGCAATGGAATATCTTTGGTTCTTTCTCTTAAAGGAGGAAGTTTAAGGGTGATCAGGTTAATGCGGTACAACAGGTCTTCTCTGAATAGTCCCTTTTCCACCATTTCTGCCAGGTTTTTATTGGTGGCACAAATCACCCGCACATCTACTGTTTTTGTGCGGCTGTTTCCCAGCACCTCATAACTGCGGTCTTGCAGTACCCGGAGCAGTTTCACCTGACTACTGGCGTCGAGGTCACCGATTTCATCCAGGAAGATCGTTCCCTTATTGGCCATTTCAAATCTTCCGGTCCTGTCATTCCGTGCATCGGTAAAAGCACCTCTTACATGCCCGAACATCTCGCTTTCAAACAGAGAGGTCGAAATTCCACCCAGATTCACTTTAACAAAGGGCCTGTTTTTACGCAGGCTGTTTTGGTGGAGCGCTTCGGCGATCAATTCTTTACCGGTACCACTTTCTCCGGTGATCAATACTGAGGCGTCAGTTTTGGCTACTCTGCCGGCAATTTCCAGCAGTTCCAACATCTGCGGATCTGCGGCAACGATGGACTGAAAATCATAAACCTTGTCGAGCTGTTTCCTGCTGAATACCGTCGGCTGTTCATCCTGCTTATCCTTTTGGTCCTTTAAGCTGATCAGCGTTTTTATAGTTTGTAAAAGGTGATCATTACTCCAGGGTTTATTGATGAAATCATTTGCGCCGAGTTTCATCCCTTGAACAGCCAGATCGATGCTCGCCCATCCGGTGATCAATACCACTGGCAAACGGGCATCGATTGCCCTTATTTCTTTCAGCAAAGCCATTCCTTCCTTACCGGAAGTATCAATTGAAAAGTTGAGGTCCAGAATAATTAAAGAAATCGCTTCCTTTTTCAGCATGGCGAGACCATCCGCAGCATTGGCTACGGCAGTCACCTGATAATCCTTTTGCTCCAGTAAAAGCAACAGTGAAGTACGAACGGCTATATCATCATCAATTATCAGGATCATCGGCTAAGTATTTATAAGGCTGATCAAAAATATCTTTATTCTTCATGTAAAGCAACAGCCGGATAAATTGATGCCGCTTGTTTGCCCGGATATAAGGCGCAGATGACCACCAGCAAGTAAATAAACAGGATGGCCAGAAACTGTGCCTGGAGATAAACGGAGGCCGGTAAATCGAAAACTTTCAGCAAGGGAAACTGTACTGCAAAGAAAGACCCGATGATTAAAGAAAAAGTGGCAATCACCAGTGCTTCTCCCAGCAGCTGCATGGAAACAGACGTTGCTGTTGCACCAATTGCCCTCCTCAATCCAATTTCTGCTCTTCTTTTATTGATGTTGTACCAAAGCACACCGAAAATCCCCAATGCCACATTGATAATCAGAAAGCCTGCGACAATGAAAAAGATGATCATGGGAATCGTCGTTTCTTTATTTTTCTCCGCCTTCATATCCACCAGGTGTTTGATTTCCAGATTCGTGCTTTTTATAGTCGAGGCAATCAGTTTGTACATTTTACCTTCAAAGGCAGCATCCATTCCCGGCATCAGCCGTACCAGCATTTGAGACATCCCCCTGATCCTTCCGGTATCAATTCTTTGATAAGCTCCTGCGGTAGCCACTTTAAAATCGCTTTGACCCTTTATATTTTGAACCACACCAATCACCTTCATCTTATCATCATACTGGGTAATCGTTTTTCCAATTGCATTTCCAGAACCAAACAACTGTTGTTTAGCCTCCTCATTAAGAATGATGGTTGATTTTTCCCGGCCATTATCTTCCGGAGAAAACCACCTTCCCGAAACTAAGGTTAACCGAAGTACATCTTTATAACCATCCTCTACACTATAGACATCAGGGTATATTTCCTTCTTTTTATAAGTCAGGCCCATGCTAATATAATTATCTGCAAAAGGAACATTACCATTGGAAAAACTAATACTTTTTACCTGAGGCAGGTCTTTCATGACATTCCTTAAATTTTCATGAACGACGCTTGCCGAATCTTTATGCTTGCTGATATTCATTACGCCCAGGTCAACAGCCCATACATCCTCCGCATCAAAACCCGCCGGCTGCTTATAGTTCTGATAATTGTAGACCAATAAAGTAAAAACAGCGAAAATGACCATAAAGGAGATCAGGATCTCAGAAATGAGCAGGAAATTTTCCTTCTTTTTATTCCAGATTAATTTAAATAAGTGCTTTAACATATTTTTTTATTTTAATTATTGGCTTTTAAAGCGGTCACTACGTTTAGTTTCGACATTCTCCAGGCGGGATAAACACCTGATATCAAGCCGAAAACCAGACAAGCCAACAGGCTATAGCACAATACAGTGAAGTTAATTTTCAGGCTCAGATTGGCGATAATACCACTGGAGTTAAGGATACTGATGATCAGCAGAGACAGGATCAAACCGATGCAACCGCCCAATACGGTCAGAATCATATTTTCTACCAAAAACTGGCCGACGAGCGTCCTGCTCGATGCCCCAAAGGCTTTCCTGACTCCAATTTCTGAGGATCTTTCCATGATTCGGCTCACATTAATATTCATCAGATTTACGGTTGGCAGGAGGAGAAAGATAAAGATCACCGTAGCCATGAGCAGAAAGAACCGATCTCTTCCAGAGCTACCAGACCTGCCCAATACATCACGGGTAAAGCTTTCCAGATAGGTATCTGCATAGCTAGACAATAAATCATGATACTTCTCCGGATGCGGAACTTTTTTCAGCAGTTGCTGATATTCTTCCTGAATTGCGGGCAAATCAGCCGAAGAATGGGCAAGTAAGGTCACTACGTAACCTCCCGTCAACGAGGTTCCCTTCAAAGTATTAGCGGCCAGCGTATAAGGAAGGTAGATATCCGAATGGATGTAAATTAATGTGGAGGGAACTGTCTTAACCACACCTATCACCCTGTATTTTAAGTTATTGACTTCCACCTCTTTTCCAACAGCCGGGACACCTTCTCCGAAATACTTGTGTACCATATCCTCAGAAATCACCACCACCTGCTCCGCATTTTTCAATTGCTGTGCATTAAAAGGTTTGCCTTCCAGAAATTTAAACTGATAAACGTCCCAGAAAGCGAGATCGGAGTACATGAGGTCTACGGATAATTTCCGATCATTCGGATAAGCATTGGTGGTACTCCTGCTGGAGTGCATGGTCAGCTTTTCCGGAGTTTTCATTTTAGACACAAAATTATTCACAAAATAGAAGCTTGCCCTGCCCTTCATCATGTAGCTCCCATCTTTATTTGTCAGCTCCAGGGAATTGATAAATAATTCACGGTTGCGGTTCACATCCGGATAGGCCGGACTCAGCAAGACTTCCATAAAAGCGGTCAGCACGATCAGGATGGTTAGCGTAAAGCTGATTCCGAATAAGCTGATGAAGGTAAAAAACTTCCTTCTTTTCAATACAGCAATAGCGATTTTAAAGTAATTCTTAAACATAGCTATCCCCCTATTGAACTTGTGAACCATCAAATAAACGCAGTAAACGATGCGTGCGCTGGGCCATATTCGGATCATGGGTTACCATGACAATGGTGGTTCCCTCTACCCGATTCAACTCTAAGAGGATATTCATAATTTCGTTACCCATGGCACTGTCCAGGTTTCCGGTAGGTTCATCGGCAAGAATAATTTCCGGCCTGCCAACAATGGCTCTGGCAATGGCCACCCTTTGTTTTTGTCCGCCGGAAAGCTGTGTTGGAAAATGATGAATCCTGTTGCTCAGGCCTACTTTTTCCAGTGCCTCTGTGGCCAGCATCCGTCTTTCTTTAGCTGATGAATTCCGGTACAACAAAGGCAACTCTACATTGTCGACCACCTGCAAATCATTGATCAAATGATAGCTCTGGAAGATAAAACCAATCTTGCTGTTTCTGAAATTCGCCAGCTTACGGTCGTTTAGGGATAAGGTTTGCTGCGCATCGATCAGGATATCTCCTTTGGAAGGAGCATCTAACAAGCCCATAATATTTAGTAAAGTACTTTTCCCACAACCTGAGGGACCCATAATGGATAAAAACTCGCCTTTAGCCACCCGAAGGTTGATATTATTTAATGCCTGCGTTTCTACAGTATCGGTCCTGTACACTTTTTCAATATTTTTTAATTGTATCATAGCTATATAGGTTATAGTTTTATTTTCTCATTCTTCTCAAAATCGAAAAGTGATAAGTAACGTAACTGGTAATAGGCGCCCCAAAAATCACGTAAAGAATTGATATAATCCCGCTTTGCCTGATCGTTTTCCTGGAAAGCGATACTCAGGTCTGTAATGCTCAGATCCCCGAGGACATAGCGTTCTTTAGCGATCTGGTATTTCTCAGCGGCAATTTGCTCTGCACGGGCGTTTAACAGCAATTGCCCTTTCATCATTTCAAATAAGTTGACTTCCGTAATGATCTTTTGTGTGAAGTTCTGTTTGTCCTGCGCTACGGCATATTGCGTAAACTGCTGATTGGCCAGGGCCGTTTTTCTTCTTGATTTTTGCCGGCCCCAATCCAGAATAGGGATTTCTATGGCCAGTTGCAACAGCTGCTGGTCTTTAGGACTTTCGTACACACTGCCAATACTCTTTCCGCTTTTTGCAAAACCAAGGTTTGCATTTAAGGTGGCATTGATGCCGTTATCTCCTTTTGCTTTCGCCACATCGCGTTTGGCTTCTTCGAGTTTTCTGTTGAAGGCGATGGCATCAGAGCGATTTTGAAAAGCTTCTGTCAGGGCCTTTTCTATGACAACTTTCATAGCCACCGTAGATTTAGGCAGGGAAAGCTTGATCTTATCCGTGTTTTGTAATCCGGTATAGGCTTTTAAATTATAGGTGGCCACTTCCATATCGCGCTTAGCGATACCCACCGCTTTCTCCGCTTTCAAAGCTTCCAGTTGCAGTTGAAGGATCTCATTTTTAGAAACTTTCCCCATTTCGAATTTGGTGTCGGCAATTTTCTGGATGGCGGTGGTGTTGTTTAGGTTCGTTTCGGCAATTTGTAAGTCCACCTGAGCAAGCAGTAAATCGAAGAAATAAGCGCTGGCATTGATGGAAATCTGCTCCATAGCTTCAATATAAGCCTGCTGACTTTCAGTATATTTTAGCGGCTCGATTCTGCGGTCCCATTTTAAGGAATTGAACTGAAATAGCGGCTGAACTAAGCCTACGCCATAAGGAACGCCATTATAAAGCGTGTTGTTCCGGTCAAAATCATCAAAGCGCTGCAAGGAAGTACTGCCATAAATGGTACCACCGGTTTGTGAAATTCGCTGACTAAAAGAAAGATCCAGCGAAGAGTTGTTGTTGTGTACCGAACGGAAATCTATGGTACCATCTGGTTGCTGAACCGAGATAGAAGATTTACTATATCCCGGCAAAATTCCTTTTAAAGAAAGCTGCGGTTGGTAATTGGATTTATAAGTCATCCATTCCCAGTAACGGGTTTCTTTTAAGGTTGCCGCCTGTTTTGAAGCAATAGATTGCTCCTTTGCCATCGCAACAACTTCTTTTAATTCTAAACGGAGGGTATCAGCCGGCACGGGGGGCTGTGCCGACTGTACCAATCCCGGGGGTTGTACTGAATGACTGCCTTGCACCAGCGCTATGGCTTGTACTGTTTGTGAGGCTTGTACTCCTTTTGCAAAAGCCTGGTCAAATGAAAACAATACGGCAATGTAAACTGCGCCAATAAAGAAAGTTTTAATATTCATCGCGCTTATTTCTTTATGGTGATTTGATCGCTGTTTTTGAAAGCCCGCATATCGGAAGTAATGACAACATCCCCTTCTTTTACCTGGTCTTTCAGCTCTACAAAATCAAAGTTGCTCAAGCCAATCTGCACGTTCTTTTTGATGGCAACACCATTTTTCAGCACATAGATAGATTGGGAAGGCGTACCTAGAAAAGCAGGGCCATTACTTACCCTCAATACCTGATGCTGTTCATCAGTAACCAGGAAAACATCTGCTTTTAAATTAGGTCTGAAGAGTTTATGGTGACTACTATCGGGTTTGATATCAAAAGATACGGTTGCGTTCTGAACCGCAGGATAGATATTAACCACTTTACCCCTTACCTGATGGTCGCCTATCCGGATGATCGCAGTCATCCCGTTTTTCAAAAGATCAATATTCTGATCAGAAATTACTCCTTTTACTTTAAAACTGGAAAGGTCTGCAATTCTGGCCAGGACTTCACCGGGCTGCACTGTCGCCCCAATGTTTTTGTTGACCCAGGTCACTACTCCATTTCTGCTTGCTATAATATCTGCCTGTTGCAGCTTCTTTTGCAGTACATCCAGATCATTTTGCTGAATGCTTGCCGCCAGCTCCACTTCTTTCATTTGCAGGCGCATACTTTGCTGCCTGCTATTGATTTCATTTTCCAGCTGTTGTTTTTCTAACTGAGCCACTTTAAGGTTCAATTCTGCCTGCTCCACATCTTCGCGGGTGCCGCCTCCTGCTTTTAACAGGCGTTTTGCATTGTCTACCGAAGCTTTAAGGCTGTTGATGCGCAGTTGTTTGATGTCATTGTTCGACTTGATGTCGTAAAAGCTCTTATCCAGATCCAACTTAATTTTTCGAATGTCATTCTTTTTGGACTCCAGCTGGAACTTCAGTTTTTCAAAATCCATCTGTGCCGCAGATTTATCTAAGGTCAGAATGGATTGACCGGCAAGGATTTTACTCCCCCCATCTAACAGAACTTTCTGAATAGATGCCGCAATCGGGCTACTGATTACCTCTTCAAATTCAGGTAATACTTCTCCGGAGGCATTGATGGTGTTTTCTATGTTGCCACGACCAACGATTGAGGTGGTAATTTCCGAGGCGTAAAGCGTGGTATTGAAGATACTCCGCAAAGCAAAAATACCTGCGATCAGCAGCACAATTCCAATCAGCAGGTACAACAAAAGCCTTTTCTTCTTACCTGATAAAACTGCCTGTTCGATATTTCTGTCCATTGAATCTATTTTCAGCTGCTTATCCAAAGGACATGCCACAGTTAAACAGCTAAAATTCAACGCATTAAAGTTTTTCTTGAAATAAAAAACGTTCGATATCGGACAAGCTGTTCTATATCAGACAAACCAGGACGTTTAGCCTTAGGGGAAATCCTCAGAAAAAACAAAATAAGGGATCATTTGGGCAGAGATCAGGTGTTTTATGGTAATAAGTCCTTGAATCCTTTCTAACAACTTCATCCGGATAAGAAATCATAAAGGAAGAGCTGGTTCAAGGGATTGAACTAGTTCTTTTAACAGTATGGATCAACTGTTTTCCTGTAAAGTTCAGCTAATTCGGGATGAGGTTCCGAATTCTGCTGAAAAATTAAGCTAGCCTTCTGGTTTAAGACCAGGCATTAACCTTGTTTGTTAAGGTTTTCCAATTGGTGCATGCTGTCTTTAAGCGCAGGATAAAGCTGTTTATAGACGCTAAACAATTGCTTGTAAACTTTGTGATGATCGGGATTGGGCTGAATACACTCCTTTTCCCCCGCAGACATTGGATATTCCGCAGCTAAGCCTATCGCTTTAACCGCCAGGTAGGCTGCTCCAATTGCAGAAGCATCTTCGGTTTGCACCAATACCACCTCTTTTCCGGTAATATCTGCAAGAATCTCCATCCAAATCTTTGCATGTACAAAACCACCACTCACATTGAGCTGCAAAATCTCTTCAGTTTGTGGCTCCAGGGCAGCTAAAACCTCATTTAAAGCATAGCAAATTCCTTCTAACACCGACCTCGATAAATGATGCTGATCATGATGAAGTTTAAGGCCGAAAAATGTCCCGAAGCTCTCAGAATCCCATATTGGCGCACGCTCCCCGCTGAGGTAAGGCAGAAAAATTAAGCCATTACTACCGGCTATTGTGGCCTTTATATTTTCAAATAAAGCAGAATAATCGGCCGAAGACAATGCTATTTTACCCAGTACATTTTTTAACAACCATTGTAGAGCAATGCCGCCATTATTTACAGGACCGCCGCAAATAAAAGTTTCTTCATCTAAGATGTAGCTGAAAGTCATTGCCTGTGTATTGAAAATCGGCTTCGGACTGGATATCCGCACTGCGCCACTCGTCCCAATGGTTAATGCAGCAGTCCCTTTTTCATTGGCATCGCTACCAAGATTTGCTAAACAGCCATCACTGCCCCCAATCACAAAAGTGATCCCTTCTGAATCTTTCTTTTGATAACTGGTACTTACAGGTTCCGATAATTGTGCCATCGTTATTCCTGTCAGCAGTAGCGCTTCTTTATTCCATGTTAAAGCCTTCCAGTCAAACAAACCGGTACAAGAGGCAATGGAATGGTCAATTTTAAACTCTTTAAATAACCGAAACCAGATGTACTCTTTAATAGAGATGAATTTATGGCTGCGGCTAAACAGTTCCTCCTCGTTTTCCCGCAACCAGATCAGCTTACACAATGGTGACATCGCATGAATCGGCGTTCCTGTTTGCTGGTAAAGGTCCATACCTGAGGCTGATTCAAAGATGCGTTTCGCAATAGCCGAACTTCTGGAATCTGCCCAGGTCATCATTGGAGCTAAGGCATTACCGGCCTCATCCACACTGATCAGACTGTGCATTGCGCTACTTAAGCCTATTGCTTCCGGGGCTGCGCCCATGCGTTCCTTCATTTCCGAAATACATTGGTTAAAAGCCTCCCAGATCAAGATAGGATCCTGTTCACTATATCCTGGTAAGGTTGAAAACAAGGGGTAATGCCGCTGAACTGAATCGATAGGTTCGTAATTTAAGTTTAAGGCCACCGCTTTAGTACTTCCCGTTCCAATGTCTATTCCCAGAATATATTTCATGCCTCTAATTTATTTAAATGAATCTGCTTCTTTCTATTTTTGATTACTCCTGAATGGTCTTCAAGATTCCGCGTCGCTAACTCTAATTCTTCTATCTTCCCTGTCAATACGCCATTCCTTTATGAATATTGCTTCATGAAGAAATCACTGCCTTGATTTTTCTACCTCTTCTGTCAATGTGTTATTCCCGGATGAATAATGCACCACCAGCTCCGGAAAAACAAAATAGAAAGAATAATTCACAAGCGGTCCTTCTCTGCGCAAATCAGCAATCCCTTAAACTATTTGGATCGGTTATAAATAACTCTATATTTGCAGGCATTCGCATTTTATTTTGTCAGAATCAGCCACAAACCATTTCAGCGACTCCATTACAATTGATGAAAACACTTTTTTTCAGTTATATGAATGCTATTGGAAAAAGTTATACCAGATCGCCTTAAAATATCTTGGAGATCGCTTTGAGGCCGAGGAGGTAGTGCAGGAATTATTCACATCTTTATGGCAACGCAAAGATACGTTAGTATTGCAGCGGGAGACCGTAGAAAACTACCTGGTACGGTCTGTACGCTTTAAAATTGCGAGGATGTACAAAGATGAGATCAGAAAAACCGGAAAGATCAACGAACTAAAAGAGCAACAGGTCTCCTTCAATAACCACACGGAAAAACAGGTCTTGTATCATTTTTTAAAGCAAGACATTGAGAAGCTGGTGGTTTTACTTCCAGACCGATGTAAGGACATTTATAACTTAAGTCGCGAGAGAGGTCTCAACAACAAGGAAATCGCTTTAGGCCTTTCCATTTCTGAAAAAACAGTAGAAAATCAATTGACAAAAGCATTATCATTTCTGCGCAATGGTCTTAAAAAATACCCAAGAACATAACATGCATAGGGGAAAACCAGCTCATTTGATAATATATATAAAACCACGCCATGAATCCTGACCTGTTAAAAAAGTGTTTATCTGGCAAAGCATCCAATGCGGAATGGGAATCATACCAAAACTGGATCAATGGAGATGCCGAAGAAAATGATCTGGAAGACCTGGATCAGATAGCTGAACAGGTAAAAAACAGTATCCTGGCCAATATCCTGCAGAAAAAAGAGCAGCACCGTGTTTATGGCGAAAGAAAAAGATCATTAGCGATTGCTGTTGGTATTGCGGCCAGTTTATTTTGTGTCCTCTACCTTTCTTTTTTGTTTCATAGCGGGCCAGAATTACAGCAGGCTCAGGTTTACAAATACGATGATCAATCTGCTCATTCAGAGAACAACTTTAACGGCATCATTGTGCAATTGGCAAAAAATAGTCAGGCCAGCTTAAATCAACAAAGTAGGGCCAACATCAATCTCCATTTTTTAGGATCAGTGATGCTGAGCAACCGTTCTTCTGAAGATCAACACCTAACCGTTAAAAATCACAAGGACGAATTGAAAAAAATATGCCTTCGTAAAGGGCATTCCTATTTTTTGAGTTACTTAAACTTTAATTTTGAAGAAATCATCATGGTTGATAAACAAAGTATGAATGAGATCCCTCCTGCCATGGCCATGAATATGAAACAACAATTCGATCTTTAATTATAAAACTGTGAATTTCTATCCCTCAAAACAGCAGCAACGTTTAAGTATTTCACTCGTGTTTTTATGTCTGCTATTTTTGTTGGCCTGTCAGGATAATCCCAAAGAAAGCAGTTATAAATATGGGCTCATCAGTTATGATAGTCTGGAAAACAAGGTTCATCTGACGAGGATCAATTCTTTGATGCAGCCACAGAAAATTAACAGGGGACCAGAAATCACCTACAATGGCTTTATTCTGGCACAAAAGGATTCCAGGTATTATGTGATGGATTCTGAAAATCAATCTTTTGTATGCTACCTGGCGGATGAAAAAGGGTTTAAAAAAATAAACGAGATCTCCATGAAAGACATCCCCTGGGAGCCTTATATGTCATGGGTAAACTGGGTTAATGCGCATACCATTCTGATTGGAACGGTCAATGACCATAAATTCAACTACTTCGAGATTGACCTGGAGGAGATGAAAATCAAGCGAAAAGGTTTATTAGATGTTCCGGAGACAGCGGCCGAAAACAACTATGTAGGCGTTTCCGGCCAGCTGGTTAAAGACAAGCTGTTCATCAGCTATACTTTTCAAAAAGGGATGATGAGAGATCATATTGTGCCTTGCGAAGAGACCATGTATGTGGCACAATTCGACTATCCGGACTTAAAATTGCAAAGTACGACGCAAGATAAGCGGACTACCTGGCCGGGATCCTACGCTATATTAGCCCCAAATTCCCTGATTTACCAGGATAATATCTATGTATTAGGACAACCTGGAGGAAGAACCGGCAACCGAAAAGGGACGCCCTCCTCCATCTTGAAAATAAATACCGAAACCAACAAATTTGATCCATTGTATGATTTCCAAATTGCCGATGGCCTAAAGGAAGAAGCTTATACCCTCCATGATATTGGCGGTGGTATGGCCATTAGCAGCCTTGTTCAGCTGGACAGGGTGCATAGTTTCGAAAATTACATGGTTAACAGGGTTGCAAATTATGTGCTTTTAGACCTGCGCCATCAAAAGAAAACCGAACTCAACCTTCCGGACGTTCAACTGGATTGGATCTTTAATACGACATGGGACGATGATTTCGCCTATATCTCTGTCTACCAAAATGACGGCAACAGCCAGATCTGGCAATACAACCGCAAAGATTTTACGCTTAAAAAAGGAGCCCTGATTAAAGGCGCTGTAATGCGTATCGACCGGTTAAAAAACTAAACAGAAAAAGCTTATTTAAAAATATTCTAAATAGCATAGGGGAAAAGTCCCGGTTATGCTAATTAGTATATAGAGGGCCATACAGTTCGTACCTGTATGGCCCAAACCCTACGAAAGGGTTACTCTTAAAATCGAAACATCTAAAAGTAATGCAAATTAAGAAAATCTTGCTAATGGGCATATTATGCGCCAGCGTATTTTATGTGCAAGGACAAACATTAAATAAAAGCAGCATCAAAGGACAGGTGTCTGATGATCAAAAAGAGGGCATTCCGACCGCCACCATCCGGTTGCTTCCCATAAACAGAACCCAGGCTACCGATCAGAAAGGAAGATATGACCTTTCGGGACTCCCTGCCGGAAACTACACCATCCAGATCAGCGCCATCGGTTTTAAAAAGATAGAGCAGAAGATCAGCCTGCTTGCCAATCAGGACCTTCGCCAGAATTTCTCCATGAAAGAAGCTCAAAACGAACTGAGCAATGTTTCCATTAGTGGAAAAACAGAATCCCGCAAGGCCAAAGAAGCAGGCTTCGCTGTAAATTCTATCGACCTGAAGCCATACGCCAACACCACCAACGACCTGAACCAGATTCTGAATCGCTCTGCGGGGGTTAAAGTAAGAGAACAGGGCGGTCTTGGTTCGGACTTTGAATTCTCCATCAATGGTTTATCCGGAGGACACATCAAATTCTTTATTGATGGTATCCCAATGGAATCTTATGGAAGCGGCATGACGCTAAATAACTTCCCTGTAAACCTTGCCGAACGTGTAGAGGTCTATAAAGGTGTGGTTCCTGCCTACCTGGGGTCGGATGCTTTGGGCGGCGCAGTAAACATCATCACCAAAAAGAATAAAGGGAAATCTCTTGACCTCAGCTATAGTGCCGGTTCCTTCAACACCCACCGCGCCGGATTAACAGGAAGTTTTACCGATCAAAAAACAGGCATCACCACCAATATCAGCTCCTATTACAACTATTCGGACAATAATTATTACATGTATAACAATCCGGAAGCGAATGCGCTGGTTAAGGTTCCCTACAATGGAAAATTTAGAGAAGTAGCCAAACTTCGCCGTTTCCACGACGATTATGAGTCCTTTATGGGGCAGATTGAAGCAGGCGTTTCCAATAAAAAATGGGCAGATGTATTTGTCGCAGGGATTACCTATACCTCCAATTATAAACAAAGACAAACCGGTGCCACACAGGAAAAGGTGATTGGCAATATGACCAGCAACGGCCATAACCTGATTCCTTCCATTCGTTACCGCAAAGAAAACCTGTTCATCAAGGGTTTGTCGGCTAGTGTTTTTGCCAATTATTCCGCCAATAAAAATACCCTGACCGATACCAGCGGAAGAGAATTCTTTTGGGATGGTACCTCAATACCCAGATCTATAGGAAATATCGGATCTGAGCTGTCAGGAGAGAAAAAATCTATAGCCCATTTCACTGGTCATAATGTACTGGCGCAACTAAACCTCGGTTATTCAATCTCCGGGAACCACATGTTCAATCTGAACAATAACTACAATAGTTCGTACAGGGAAAGTTATAATGAGATTGATCCTTACAACCATTCTTACGACAAATCCAACCGGCTAAATAAAAACATTACCGGTCTCAGCTACCAGCAACAGGTATTTAATGGCAAAATGACCAATAACATTTTCGGAAAGATGTACGGCTTAAGCGGAGAAACGTTTGATAAAGACGGAAAGGCGACCAGCAACAGCAAGCAGTATTATGGCTATGGAATCGCTTCCAGCTATAGATTGATGCCCGTGCTAGGAATAAAAGCTTCTTATGAACATGCCTACAGATTACCTGGCCTGGTAGAGTTATATGGTGATCGGGAGGTGGTCCGGGGAAATCCGAATTTGAAACCGGAGAGCAGCAACAACTATAACCTTGGCCTGTTTTTCGACAAAAAGCTAGGCAAAGGAAAGATCTGGGCAGAGGCCTCAGGTTACTATCGTGATGCAAATGATTACATCTCCACCGGCCAATCTGCGGCAAGTAATGATGGAAGCTATGCAGAGTACAGCAATTCTGATGGAATTATCATCAGAGGATTTGAAACGGAAATCCGCTATGATTATAACAACCTTTTTTCTGTACTCGTCAACATGACTTATCAAAGTGCCATCAACAGACAGCAATTTGAAAAAGGATCGGTTCGTAAAAACGTAAATTACCTGAGCAGGGTTCCCAATGAGCCCTGGTTATACGGAAATGCAGATTTCAGCATTGGTAAAGACAACCTGATTGGTAAAGACACCAGGGTTCAGTTCAACTGGTTTACGCAATTCATCAACGACTACTCCGTTACCTGGTCTAAACTAGGCGACAAAACCACCAAATCCTATATCCCCCGTCAGTTTATACACAATGCCACCCTGACTTATTCTATGCATAAAGGCAGATACAATGTATCGCTGGAAAGCAGAAACTTAACCAACGTGATCGCTTACGACAAGTTTAAGCTGCAAAAACCAGGTACTTCCTTTTTTGTCAAACTACGTTATGCCATTTCTCAATTCAATTAAAATAAATAAAATCTATGAACATGTTTACTACAATTAAAACAAGACTGCTGGTATTGGCCACGGCACTCGTCTTTATTACCGGCCTCCATTCCTGCAAAAAAGACAATAAAAACGCTGCTGGCGAAACAGAAAATGGCGAATATGCCGTGATGTATTCTGTCGGGGACAATAGTTACCTGTTAAATATCAACTCACTGACTGAAGGTAAAGTAAGCCCGGTCGGCAGCGGAATTGATGTTTCCACCATCTTCACCTGGGGAGAAAATGTGATCCAAAAAGGTAGACATTTCTACTTCTTAAACCCTACAGGAAGGTTTAGCAAGCATTTATACCAGGATGGAAAGTTGACAATGGTAGACGAAATCCCATTTGGCGCGTTTCCAAGCCCGTATGTAGGCTGGTCTTTATGGCTGGATAATAACCAGGTGATGTTCGGCCCAAGAGGAAGTAACCTTTACGCCATTATCAATGTTGCCAATATGAGCATCGTAAAAAGCGGAGAATTTGACCTCCCAAGTGTTCCTGCGGACCACAGCAGAAAAGTATACTCGGCATTCACCAGTGGAAATAAATTAATGATCAGCTATGGTATTTACAATGAAATCACCAAATTAACTACCGATGATTCTTACCTGGCTTCCATGGATCTTCCTTCCTTAGGCAACTTCAAAGTAACCAGCAAAGACGGACGTTCAGCTCCGGCAGGTCCACTAAGAAACGGTTATTTCAGCCAGTTTACTGACAATGGTAATGACTACCTGTTAACACACCCGATGCCGTTTTTAGGTGGTAATAAACCGAATATGCCAACTGGTTTCTTCAGAATTAAAGCTGGTACGGATACTTTTGATTCCAGCTATTTCTTCAATATCTCTGCACTGACAAATGGCGACAACCAATTGGGTGTATGTTATGTTGGAAACGGAAAAGCCATCCTTGCCAATGCAAAAGATGCTAAAAACAGAGTAAAAGTAAAAGACGACTGGTGGTATGCTGACATGTGGGAATATCTTGTTGTAGATGTGAATACACAAAAGGTGGTGAAAAAACTAGACTTTCCGCCTTTATTGAACTCCCGCTCCGCAATTGTTCTGGATGGTAAAGCATACATCGCAGTTAATGACCCTAAAGCTGATGCAATCTATGTTTATGAATATGATCCAATTGCCGACACGCTTAAAAAAGGTTTAAGAATTGAAGGTGGATCGGACAATACCCCAATCCTTTATAAATTAAATTAACAGCGTTCTCCGCTAATGTTGATGAAAACCCGGGGCTTCCATTGGATGGCTCCGGGGTTTTATCCCTCCTATTACCTTTAAAACTTTATGTTCAACAAAATAAACGCATGGCTACACCTTTGGCTAGGACTGGCCTCAGGAATTGTAGTGGTTATTCTAAGCATCACCGGATGTGTGCTGGTATTTGAGCAGGAAATCAAAAGCCTGACCTCCCCATGGCTGCATGCCGAACAACCTGCGAACGCAAAAATATTAGCTCCTTCCATACTACACCGGGCAGTGGAGCAGGCATTACCGGGAAAGCATATTGAATCCGTATGGTATCATGGTGCAGGCAAGACTGCACATTTTACTGTCCATGAGTCGGATTCTATGGTTTATGTGAATCCTTATACTGCCGAGGTAGTCGCCATGGTAGACCATGAAGATTTCTTTCATTTTATGGATGAAGGACACCGACACCTTTGGATACCTGGTAAGCCCGGCCGCCAGATTGTTGGCTGGTCTACTTTCATTTTCTTTCTGCTGACCCTCAGTGGTCTTATTTTATGGTGGCCAAAGAAATGGAATAAAAGAGGTCGCGATCAAAGTTTCAAGATCAAATGGAAAGCACGTTTTAAACGTATCAACTACGACCTACACAATGTGCTGGGTTTTTATTCCTTGTTACTGGCGCTATTGATGGCCATTACCGGTTTAGTCATGAGCTTCTCCTGGTTTGGCCGAGGCGTTTACTGGTTAACGGGTGGCGAAAATAAACCCAGACAAAAAAGACAAAAGATAGAAGTTTCAGGACCATCGGTCAATACTTCCCTACAGAATGCAGATCTGATCTGGCATAAAGTGGTGAATGAAATTGCCCGGTATAACAAAGATCAGGTCATCATTCATTTTGCAGAAGAACCTGATGAAGCAATTTATGCCTGTACAGATATGACCAAAGGTTTTTGGAGAGACCTTAATTTTGATCCGTTAACGCTGGAACTCCTGCCAAATTCGACCAAACGCCTGGAAGACCTTAAGTTTCCTGATCAGGTGCGAAAACTGAATTATGCACTCCATGTAGGTGCCATCGGTGGCCTTACTACAAAGATATTATTCTTTCTGGCCAGCTTAATCTGTGCCAGTTTACCCATCACCGGTTTTTATATCTGGTGGGGCAAAAAGAAAAAAACTAAAAAAAATGTAGCAGCAGTAAAACAGCCTAAGCAAGTTCTAAGCACTCCTTAACATGATGAAAACATATATCGTTACCCTTCTTTGTACGCTTTCCACTTCCATTTCTATGACCGCCATGGCGCAGAAAAACATCTATGGTAAATTACTGGATGAAAAAGCACAGCATATTCCTTTCGCCTCCGTTACCGTATTACGATCTGTAGATTCTGTAAAAGCCTATGCCGTGATGACAGATACCGCAGGAAACTTCGCGCTATCTGGTGTTGAGCATGGCAAATACCTGGTAAAAATCAGCTATATCGGTTATGAGGACTATTATTCTCCTTTGATAGAGCTCAGTGAATTGAAAAATTTATACCATCTGGGATCAATCCGTTTAAATGCCGACAGCAGGCTTTTGAGTACGGTAAACATCAGTGGCCAGCGCCCCTTAATTGAGCAGACCATTGATAAAACAGTGATGAATATCGAGAAAAGCATATTCGCGGAAGGCAATACTGCATTGGAATTGCTGAACAAAGCACCTGGTGTAACGGTAACAGACAATGGAGAAGTCTCGCTAAAAGGAAGGTCGGGAACGACAGTCATGATCAACGGAAAACCTACTTACCTTTCAGGTGATCAGCTGGCCAATTTATTGAGAGGCACGAACTCTTCTTCCATCTCCAGAATTGAAATCATGTCTAACCCTACCGCACAATTTGATGCTTCCGGCAGCGGTGGAATTGTAAATATCATCATCAAAAAAAATCTGCTTATCGGATTTAACGGCAGCATCAACGGAAATATCGGTGCTGGTAAAGACATAAGACACGGCGAAGGTTTTGCACTAAGTTACAATACGGCCCTACTGAATACCTATGGAAGCTATAATGCCAACAATCAGAATCTGGAAAGTAATAGCAAAGCCGAACGCCTGTTTTATAATGACAACCATGGTTTATTCCAAAGTATCCAGCAGGAAAATCAGGAAAAAGCAAAATTACGCTCACATAATTTTAGAGTCGGAATAGACTTCAATCTGGGCGAAAAGAATACATTAGGCTTTTTAATGAATGGCGCGATAGGGAAATACCCTACTCAGCAACCAAGCACCAGCATTTTGAGGAATGCCAATGGTGAAACGCTATGGACCGCCTTAACCCAAACGAATAATAAGGAAAACTGGACGGACCTGCTCTACAATGCAAATTATGTCCATAAGTTTAATAAAGATGGTCATGAGCTGAAAGCGGATGTAGATTACGTCTATCATTATTCGAAGATGAATCAGCAGTTAGATACGCGTTATCTGCTGCCGGAGGGAACTGCCAATAGCATGCCTTCTGGTCGCAGGGGGAATATCCCTTCCAATGACGATGTTTATGCGGCTAAAATAGATTACATCCTGCCTTTAAGCAAGACCTCAAAACTGGAAGCAGGATGGAAAGGCAGTAATGTCCGCACCGAAAACAACCTGCAATACGATACGCTGCAAAACAATACTTACCTGCCGGATGCAAGTACCAGCAATCATTTTGTTTATAAAGAACATATTCAGGCGGCCTATATTAACCTGAATACGGCATGGTCTGATTATCAACTGCAGGCAGGTTTACGCGCCGAATACACGAATACTAAAGGCGAACAGATCACTTCCAATATGGTCTTTAAAAAAGACTACCCCGGACTTTTCCCAAGCCTGTTTATCACCAGAAATTTAAATGAAAATCATCAGTTAAAGACGGGTTACAGCAGACGAATTAAGCGACCGGGTTACTGGGATCTGAATCCTTTCCGGGTTTACGAAGATCCTTTTGCATTTTATGAAGGAAATCCACACTTAAAACCAGCTATCGTAAATGCTATTGAGTTGGGGTATGGATTCCAATCCCGCTATTTTGCAACGCTAAGTTATAATCATACCAGCAATGTTATCGCAGAACAGGTAGGCAGACTGAATGATGGAACCACGACTTTTCAACGTCCGGAAAACATCGGCTCTTTTGATAATTTTGGATTGAGCATCACCGCCTCCACACAAATATTTAAATGGTGGACGGGAAGCCAGTTCCTCAATGCTTACCACAACAGGTACAAGATTAATAGCAGCACAGGACCGTCGATAAATAGCGGAAATACCTTAAGTATTAATTCCCAAAACACGTTCAACCTGGGTAAGGGATGGAAAACAGAATTAAGCGCATTCTATATTTCCGAAGAGGTATCAGGCATCACTACTACCCGTCCTTACAGTATCATTTCTGCGGGTATCCAGAAAGAAGTACTCAAAGGAAAAGGAAGTTTGAAATTTATTATGAACGATATTTTCGAAGGTTACCGTATCAAAAGAAAAATGGCCTATGAGTCCGTTGTATTCCTTAGTCGCAATCATTCTGACAGTAGATATGGTCTGTTATCTTTTAGCTACCGCTTTGGCGCAAAAGGAACGCCATCAAATGAAAGAAGTACCAGTAGTGAGGATCTCAAAGAAAGGATGTAACCCGGATGAAAGTGCAGCAAGAGATCTCCGGAATCGGCAAAATCATCCTTCAATATCTGAAAGAAAAGGGCGACGGTTTGGATGCTGAAGCCTTATGGCTGGAACTCCGGAAACAAGGACACCAGATGTGTGTTTGCTCCGTTTACCTGAATCTGAAGAAACTAGCAAAGCTCAACCGGCTAAAGAAAACACAAACTGCAGACCGGAAATACGTGTATGCTCTAAATATCACAGAAACTGACTAAAATTAACCTGTGATATTGATCGTCATAATAAAATTAAAAATGTATTCTTTTCAATTGCAGAAAATATAGAATGGTTTAATTAACTTAGATTAAACCTCTTATCATTTTCAACGATGATTTCATTTTTAAAAAGGAAACTGCAGGATGTTACTATCTCGACGAAATTGTATTTCACGATTGGTATCATGGCATTCTTAGTTATAATTGAACTATTCACCCTTTGGTTTGCTGTAAGTACCCTTTCATCGGTAAGGGCATTTGTAAACGGAGAGGGCTTGTGGTCAAAGGCACAGAAAGATGCCGTTTATAGCCTGTTTCTTTATGCCAACTCGCACAAGGAAGCCGATTACCAAGCGTTTAAACAGTTTCTGAAAGTTCCTTTAGGCGACAATAAAGCCAGGATTGAGCTTCAGAAGCCAAACCCTGATCTCGACATCGCCCGCGAGGGATTCCTGCAGGGGCGTAACCATCCGGAAGATGTTGAGGGTATGATCCACCTGATTACCCGATTTCACAATATATTCTATTTAAATAAAGCAATTACCGCCTGGGGTGGGGCAGCATCAACAATGGACCAATTGATAGCCATTGGTGATCAGCTTCACACCATAATCAGCGCTGATATTGTTGACCAGAAGAAGATTGATGAGGTTATGGAACGGGCCAAAGATTTAAATGGAAAAGTCACGATCCTGGAAGACGAATTTTCATTTACACTAGGTGAAGGTTCCCGCTGGCTCGAAAATATTATATTAAATCTATTGCTGACTATCTCACTTACAATAGGGACAACAAGTATCCTGATCACTGTTTCAGTAAGCCGTGGCATAGAAAAGGGAATCAAAGAAATCGTTGCAGGAGCGGCGCTTGTAAGCCGGGGAGTCTTAAATGCAAGGGTTACCGTGTATTCAGGCGATGAGATTGGCATGCTGGCAAACTCTTTCAACAAGATGATCGATACACTTGAATATAGTTTATACAATATACGTAAACTTCAGGATGCCGAGAAAACGCTCAAAAAAGAAAAAGAAAAAGCAGAAACCTCAGAAAAGACCAAACAACTTTTTTTGGCTAAAATGAGCCACGAAATCCGTACCCCAATGAATGCCATCCTTGGGTTCGCAAGGTTACTGGAAGAGACCATTGAAAACAAAGAGCAGCAAGAATACATCCAGATTATTATCAAATCCGGGGACGACTTACTGGTCATCTTGAATGACATCCTTGATTTTTCCAGAATGGAGGCGGGTAAACTTATTTTTGAAAGCATACCACTCAATCTTAAAGAGATTATCCAGATGAACATCCTGATGATGGAACCGAAATGGAAGAAAAAAAACATTGAAATCAATTACCTCATTGATGAAAAAATTCCGGCAACAATACTTGGCGACTCCGTGAGGCTGAATCAAATACTTATAAATCTCATTTCAAATGCGCTGAAATTTACAGAAAAAGGTCATGTCAGCATTTCCGTTATCTGTATTGAGCAGAATGAAGAAAAAATTATACTTGACTTTGGGATCAAAGATACCGGCATTGGGATCGACGGAGGAAAGCTGGGGCAGATTTTTGAGAGCTTTGAACAAGCAACAAATGAAACGGCACGCAAGTTCGGTGGTGCAGGGCTCGGACTAAGTATCGTAAAACAGTTAGTTCAATTGCAGCATGGAGAAATTTTTGTTAACAGCAAACCCGGACTTGGTTCAGATTTCCATTTCCGATTGCCTTTTTTAAAGGTTAGCAGCCATGTTAAAAAAGATATTGCGGAGAAATTTCAAATGGGAGTTCAGCTTGGAGCAGGCATCCATGTGTTAGTTGTAGAAGACAACCTGATTAATCAAATGCTGGTCATAAAAATCCTGAAACAACGGGGTTTTGAAACGGAAACCGCGGAAACCGGGCTGATCGCATTGTCTAAATATGAAAAGAATCATTTTGACATTGTGCTGATGGATGTTCAAATGCCGGAAATGGATGGATATGAGGCTACAAAAAAGATACGGGCACTAAAAGACCATAAAAAAAATATCCCAATTATTGCAATGACCGCCCATACGATTAAAGGAGAATATGAGCGCTGCCTGGAAATCGGAATGGATGATTACATTTCAAAACCTTTTGACAAAAAAGAGCTGTTTGAAAAAATATTTAAACTTTTAAAAAAGGATTGAACGTTCTCAAATCCTCCATACTCATCACATAAAAAAACCAGCAGTTATAGCTAACTGCTGGCCTTATTAGTGGTCCCGACGAGAATCGAACTCATATCTAAAGTTTAGGAAACTTCTATTCTATCCGTTGAACTACGGGACCCGGACCTACCTGATTACGCTACCATTACCATGGTTTGCTACAGGAGCCACAAAAGTAAGTTTTCCTTCTGAATTTTCAGACATTAAAATCATTCCTTGTGACAAAATTCCTTTTATTTCTCTCGGAGCAAGGTTCACAACCAAACTTACCTGTTGACCTACAATATCTTCCGGTTTAAAAAACTCTGCGATACCTGATACCACTGTACGTTGATCGATACCTGTATCTACTGTTAATTTCAGCAGTTTTTTAGTTTTTTCTACTTTCTCTGCGGCAATGATGGTTGCTACACGAATATCGATGGCACCAAACTGCTCAAACTGAATGTCTTCCTTTGCAGGGGCCACTTCAACAGCAGTACTTAATAAGTTATCCGATTTACTCTTATTTAACTTATCAATCTGCGCCTGAACTTCTTCATCTTCAATTTTCTCGAACAACAAATGAGGCTCATTCAACTGGTGACCACGGTGCAACAAATTAATCTGACCCGCATTTTCCCACTGGTGACCGCCATAATTCAGCATCTTCATCAGTTTATCAGCTGTAAAAGGCAGGAATGGCTCAATCAGAATCTCAATATTAGCGGCAATCTGTAAACTGATGTTTAAAATTGTGCGCACCCTATCTTCATCTGTTTTGATGACTTTCCATGGCTCAGTTTCTGCCAGGTACTTATTACCTAACCGTGCCACATTCATCACCTCCATTAAAGCCTCTCTGAAGCGATAGTTTTCAATTGAAGCGCTAATCCTTGCAGGATAAGCAGCAAGCTCGTCAATCACGGCCTGATCAACCGGAGTGATCTCCATACACATCGGAACCTTACCCGCAAAATACTTATGCGTCAATACGGTTACCCTGTTGATGAAATTACCAAGAATCGCCACCAACTCATTGTTATTTCTTGCCTGAAAATCTTTCCAGGTAAAATCATTATCCTTTGTTTCAGGAGCTGTTGCTGTCAATACATAACGCAACACATCCTGCTTATCTTTAAACTCTTCCAGATACTCATTCAACCAAACCGCCCAGTTTTTAGAGGTCGAAATTTTCTCACCTTCCAAATTCAGGAACTCATTTGCCGGTACATTATCTGCTAAATTATAGCCTCCATGCGCCATTAACATCGCAGGGAAAATTACACAGTGGAAAACAATATTGTCTTTACCGATGAAGTGAACTAATTTCGTCTCATCATCCTTCCAATAATCTTCCCACTTACCTTTAGTTAAGGTATTTTTATTGATATAATATTCTTCTGCTTTAGGGTTCCATACATCCAGACGGGCATATTCGAACAACTCTTTAGTGGCAGAAATATAACCGATAGGCGCATCAAACCATACATAAAGCACTTTACCTTCTGCATCTTTAACCGGTACCTTTACACCCCAGTCTAAATCTCTGGTCATCGCGCGTGGCTGTAAGCCTGCATTTAACCAGGACTGACATTGTCCCGAAACATTTGGTTTCCATTCTTTGTGACTCTCAATATAAGTTCTCAATTGATCCTCATATTTATCCAGAGGCAGGAACCAGTTCTTAGTTTCTTTTCTAACCGGTTTCTCTCCGGAAAGTGTAGACTTAGGATTGATCAGGTCTGTTGCATTTAAAGTACTTCCACAGCTTTCACATTGATCCCCGTAAGCATGCTCATTGCCACATTTCGGACAAGTTCCGGTGATATACCTATCCGCCAGAAAAGTCTGTGCCTTTTCATCATAATATTGTTCTGTCACCTCTTCTGTAAAAACCCCTTTTTCATAAAGGTTCTCAAAAAATTCTGAAGCAGTTTTATGGTGCATCAAAGAAGAAGTACGGTGATAAATGTCAAAAGAAACACCGAAATCCCTAAAGGAATCTCCAATGATTTTATGGTATCTATCAACGATCACCTGAGGAGTAACTCCTTCCCTTTTAGCTTTAAGGGTAATTGGCACACCATTCTCATCCGATCCACAAATAAACTTCACATCTCTCTTATTCGAACGCAAATACCTTACATAGGTATCCGCAGGCAAATAAACACCGGCTAAGTGTCCAATATGCACTGGCCCATTTGTATAAGGCAAAGCGGCCGTAACCGTATATCTCTTTATTTTACTATTATCCAAAACTATTTTTATTATTTTGTCAAATATAAGTGTTTTACCTATGATTAAGCAGCCGCCATATTTAAAAAAAGGAGACAAAATTGGAATCGTCTCTCCCGCAAAGAAATTAACGACAGACCTGAGCAAAGCGATTGGCGTTTTAACACACTGGGGACTGGAAATCGTAATGGGTGAACATGTTTATGCCGCGCATGATCAATTTGCCGGCACAGATGAGCAAAGGCGAAATGACCTGCAAGACTTTTTAGACGATCCGGAAATCAAGGCCGTTTTTGCTTCCAGAGGAGGTTACGGAACCATCCGAATCCTGGATGAGCTTGAGTTTACTAAATTTCAGGAGCATCCGAAGTGGGTCATTGGCTTCAGCGACATTACGATCCTATTGTCTCATATTTTAGCACAGACCAACACCCAAAGTATCCACGGGCAAATGCCTAAAACATTTGACACCGGCACAGCCGAATCCCTGGAATCTTTAAGAAAAGCGTTGTTTGGAGAAACACAAACTTATACCTGCGATACTGAATTCGAAAACCGTGAAGGAAGCGCAGAAGGCATCCTGATTGGTGGCAATTTAACACTGCTAATCGCCTCAGAAGGGTCTGATTCTGCATTTGACTATACCGATAAAATCCTGTTCCTGGAAGACGTAGGAGAGCATGAATATGCGATCGACAGGATGATGCGGGCCCTTAAAAGAAGTGGTAAACTGGCTAAATTGAAAGGACTGATTATAGGAGCATTTAATGGCTACGAAATAGAGGAATTGCCATTCGGACAAAGTCCGGAGCAAATCATACAGGAAATTGTAAAGGACTATGATTATCCGGTTTGCTATAATTTTCCGGTAGGTCATATTGATGACAACAGGGCCATGACCATAGGTAAATCAGTAACGTTTTCAGTTAAAAAAAGGAACGTTTCTCTAACCCTGTAGTCAATACAAAAGACATTCGAACCTATTCCAGACTTTCAAACCTATTCCGCCTCCCTGATCCCTCTTGTAGAGATAGAGGGCTGAAATCAGCTATTAGTTTCAGGACAATGAATTGTAATATTTAACTACCTCGGCAAAATCATTATCAGATTTAAAATTCAATTTGTTTTTAGCAATAAATTCATTGATTTCTTTCTTATAGTCTCCCATATACTTCAGGAGTTCTTTAGGACTGCGCTTAATGCGGAAGAGCCTTTTATTCATCACAAGATAATAATAAGTCCGATCTTCTACCAGCTTCTCTGCAACAGCAGAGCTATAAACTTTTCTTTCATAAATCACCTTTTTTAATCTCTTAACAAATTCTATCTTAGGAGAAGCCCCGGGATTAAACACCTGATAGTAAGACTTATCTGTACCACCATCAATAGCTGGAAATCCATTCACAAAGCTTTGCACAGTCTTATTCCCTTCCAAATCGAAAACAATGATATCAAAGGCCTTTATAGGCACAGTAAAGGTCATAGGTTTTCCTTCTTCTAACTTAAAATTCAACTGGTCATTTAACTGATCGTATTTTAGTTGTACATTATTATAATTTTTTCCATTCTCTAGCTTAATCACCCCATTGTGCCAATCATCGAATAAAAAGATTGAGCCGATTACTTCGGTATAAGTAGGAGCTCTGTCAAAACCACTCCCGTTCCAAATATAAGTCTGCTCAGGTTTTTCCTGAGATTTTGAATCCACCCAGGAACATACCAGTAATGCAGAAATACAGTATACAAAACAAACCTTGTTCATAATTTTTTTTAAATTAAAAGCGCGTAATAGAACTAAAAAACAGCCTTAGTAAATATATAAATTAAGCCAAACAAAAACATAATTAATTTCCATATAAAGAGAATTAAAATGCCTTATCCGGCTGAAAAATCTAAGTCGCCTTTAAGTTTCAACTTTTGATAGACATAAAAAAAGGGGTTAGAAAATATTTCTAACCCCTTTTTAAAAATTAATAACTAGTATCCTTTATTCTGAACCAGATTTTTATTAATCTGAGTTTCACGGAAAGGAATTGGGAAAGGGATATAATCCGATCCATAAGCCTGATCTTTAACCGTACCATGAGCAGGGATACCGCGTCCTGTACGAACAAAGTCAAACTCGCCATGACCTTCAAAAGCCAATTCAATCCTTCTTTCCACAAGAATTTTAGCGATTAAATCAGCTTTGTCTGTTGCAACAATAGGAGTAGCTAACGACCTTAATCTAACTTCATTTACTAAAGCTAATGCCGTTGGATCTACACCAGTAGCAATGTTTGCTAAAGCTTCTGCTTTAGTTAACAATACTTCAGAATATCTAAATACCGGAACCCAGTCCACGATATTAGTGAACTTTGTTGTCCAGTAACTTCCATTCTGGAAAAGAATCAGATTTTTAAATCTTAAATCCTTAGTCTGGTCCATTAGGCCAACGTAGTTTGTCGCTACAGTAATGTCACCACGTTTAGATGGCGAATAATGCTGACCTAAAGCGTTATTTGTGTTAGGGTTATCACCACCATTCATAGCAACAGAGAAAATGCTCTCCGCAGTGTTATAAATACGGAATGTCGTTGCCGGGTCCGCATTTAACTTGTATTTCGTGCCAATCAGTGTATTTGAATAAGCCAGAGCATTTGGATAATCACCTTTATACAAATAAAGTCTAGCTAATAAAGCACGGGCAGCACTTTTAGTACTACGCGCAATGTTTTGCAATGCTGGATCCCCATAATCAACCGGAAGATTTACTTCAGCAGATTTCAAATCAGTCTCGATTTGATTGTAGACCTCAGCAACAGTAGACCTTGGAATCATCGTACTTTCCGAGAAAGAATCATCTGCACTCGTCAATATCAGTGGAACGCCTAAATGAGTTGCTCCTGCAGTAAATTTATAAGGCTGAGCATATAAGTTTACCAGGTAAAAATAGCACAAAGAACGGATAAATTTAGCTTCAGCGGTATATTGTATTACCTTATTAGCAGGCACAATACTCCCGGCTTTTTCCATATTCTTTAAGAATAGGTTGACTTCACCGATCGTTCTATAAGCACCCTGATAAGCTCCAGCCGCATAAGTGTTGCTCGCTGTTACCGGAGTAAATAATGCAATATCACCAAAGAAAGTTGCAGGATTTACATCCGCCCCACGTTGATCAACATAGATCAGGATCCTACCTCCAAAAAAGTCCAGATTCTGCAATTGATCATACATACCTATTGCTGCTTTTTCCACACGTTCCGGGGAATTAAAAGCCTGCTCTGGAGAAAGGTTTTCAAAGGGCTCCTCAAAGATAGCCTTTTTACAAGAACCCATTGTCAGAATCATGACAAGAGCTAATGCAATATTGATTGTTTTATGTCTATTAAAAATTTTCATAAGATCTTCTAATTAAAATGATGCATTTAAACCTAAAGTAAATGTTCTCGGTTGAGGAATCGCACGGTTATCATATCCTGTTGCAATATTCGAATTGTTTCTATTAGAATTCACCTCTGGGTCAATACCACTGTAACCTGTAATTACGAAAGCATTATATAGTTGTGCAGAAAGTCTCAGGTTAGATAATCCTGCTTTTTCCGCCCAAACAGGCTTCAGGTTATAACCTAAAGAGATCGCTCTCATTCTTAAGAAATCACCTTTTTCAAGGAATCTTGTTGAAGCCTGGTTCGAAACATTATCATTACTTGACAAACGAGGAATATCTGTATTCTGACCTGGAGTAGTCCAACGGTCCATGATACGCGACTCATTGTTCTGGAAAGAGTTAGTTAACAATCCAGAAAGTGTAGCATTATAAAGGTAGTTACCCCCTTGGTAAACGATAGAGAAATTGAAATCAAAATCTTTGTACCTGAAAGTATTGTCCATTCCACCATAGAAAGTAGGAGTTCCGGTTTTACCTTCCTGATATTGTTGATCTGTAGCAGTAAGTGCCGCTGCAGGTGACCCATCCGCATTCACATATCTTAACGCCACCTGATCCCAGGTTCTGGTTGTTCCATCAGCAGCATACCACATTGCATAACCCGTTTTTGGATCTACACCAGCTGAATTGTACAATTTGTAAGTTCCCAGCGCACGACCAACACTAGCTACTGCAGCATTAGCAAGAATATCAGCATTATTGTTGGTAGAAACTAAGGTAAGCACCTTGTTTTTAACATGAGTATAGTTGAACGAAGTAGACCATGAGAAGTCATCATTTTTAATGTTTACCGTATTTAAAGTAAGCTCAATACCTCTGTTTCTCATTGACCCAATGTTGGTAGTAATGGTTGATCCCGGTACTCCTGTAGAATATAAAACCGGAGCAGCTAAGATCAGATCAGATACGTTTGTGTTGAAATAATCCACAACTAAACCAATTCTTTTGTCAAGAAAGTTCATATCAAATCCAACGTTGAATTTTTTGGAAGCTTCCCATTTTAAGTTTGGATTTCCGATCTGACTGCTAGAGAAACCATTTAAGCTGGTATAAGAACCACCACTATAAAGTGTTCTTGCAGCATACGAACCTACACCCCTTGAGTTACCAACCAAGCCGTAACTACCTCTGAATTTTAAGTAATCAATAACTTTATTGTCTTTAAGGAAAGACTCTTGTGAAGCCACCCATCCTGCAGAGATACTTGGGAATTTACCCCATTGGTTGTTAATACCAAAGCCAGAATAAGCATCTGCCCTGAATGCACCTTCAATAAAATATTTATCATCGAATGTATAACCTGCACGGCCAAAATAAGACTCAAGACCATTACTTAGCATCCTTCCACCTGTTGAAAGGTTAACGTTTTCTGTTCCCGGAATAATACTAGTAAAAGTCCCGTCAATAATACTTTGGAAGAATGGATCCGCAAAGTTATTCGCACTTGCGTAAAGTTCAGTTCTTTTAGTGTATTGATATTCCGCACCAGCAATTAAACTAATTCTGTGTTTCTCTGCGAACGTTTTATCATAGCTGGCGAAATTCTGCCAAACCCATAGGTTGTTGTTTAAAAAGTTATCCTGAACCAATCCAGCGAAAGACTGACCTAATCCTGCAATTAAAGGAGTAGAATACTGATCTTCAAAATTGGAAAGGTAATCAATACCGAATTTTGAAGTTACTTTCAATCCCGGGATTGGAGAAGCCTCCATATAAACATTACCCACGATGTGCTGAGGCGTATTTTGATTTCTCTGTAAATCAATAGTAGCAATTGGGTTATAGATTCTGTTACCAATTAAACTCGTGCCGTTAACAACAGTAATGTTATTTCCCAGTCCCAGATAGCCCGCAAGCGCACCAGTGGTTAAGTTATATCCTTTTGGACCATTAGGGTTAAACACCGGTACAGTAGGAAAAGCATTGTAACCAGCAATAGCGGTACCTGCTAAGTAATTATCTGTTAATAAACCGTAGTTCTTCGTTTTGGTAAACGACAATTCTATTCCTGAACGCAACCATGTCTTAGGTTTAACATCTAAGTTAAGACGTGCCGAACCAGTTTTTAAACGGTTTCCATAAAGGATACCTTTTTGGTCAATATACCTGGCTGATGCATAATAAGTAGCTTTTTCACTTCCACCAGATAAGGAAAGGTTATTGTCATAAGAAGTTCCAGTCTGGAAAATTTCGTTCATCCAGTTTGTTCTATCTGGTACACCATCTCCATCAATGTCACTTTCTACGGCTACAACAGGAGCTGTAGCACCAAATTTGTTTTTAACCTTCTCATTGTTGATGGTCATAAAATCCTCAGCACCTAATACATCTGGCTTAGACGCAGCATTTGAAAAGCTCAGTTTTGAACTTACAGTGATTTTTGAAGTTCCTTGCTTTCCCTTTTTGGTCGTCACCAAAATTACTCCGTTAGCAGCACGTGAACCATATAGTACAGCAGCACCCGCATCTTTCAATACCTCAATTGATTCGATATCGTTAGGATTGATTAAGGCCAATGGATCAAAACGTGTTCCATTACCACCGTTGAAAACACTTACGTTCTCAATAGTACTGGTTGGAATACCATCGATCACTATTAAAGGTAATGAACTTGTAGAAATTGAGTTTACACCCCTGACTCTAATAGAAACTCCATCTCCAAGTGTACCACCTGCACTGGAGATCTGAACACCAGCAGCTTTACCAGAAAGTGCTTTATCAAAACTCTCCACCGGTTGGTCAGCAATATCGCTTCCCTTAATAGTAGCCTGAGCTCCATTTACCTCATTCAGTTTTTTAGTTCCATAACCAACCACCACAACTTCGGTTAATGCTTTTGAATCTGAAGCCAATGCTACATTAATCACATCACCAGCACCTACTGGTCTGGACTGTGATAGATATCCCAAATATGCAAATTCGATTGAGGTAGTGCCAGCTGGTAAAGCCAGGCTATACTTTCCGTTTCCAGAAGTTTGGGTACCTACTTTGGTCCCTTTAATTCTTACGGTTACTCCTGGTAGTGGCTTGCCATCTTCCTGATCCGTAACTGTACCAGTAATTGTCCGGTCCTGAGCAATCGCAGATCCTGCGATAAACATCAAAATGAACAAACTTTGTAAAAGTTTTTTCATAAAAAATAAATTTAGGTTAGTTAATAATGACTGAATATAGGCGATTTACCAGGCCTGATGGTCACAAATCCCCGGGAAGAAAAACAAATGACAGTAAAATGACAGTAAAAAACACACTATAATTTGTCCACAAACAGCATGAAAAGTGCTATTATTTCGCAATGAGGCCCATTTTCATGGTATTTATTCTTAAAAAAAGGACACACCCAATCCATTCGGAAATATTTAACATTTTTTTAACAATTCAACACAATAAAATGAATTTGCCTTTAAACAGAATGGTTTTAATTTTGAAAATCCCCTATCTCTCTTGATCTCATCACTTTAAGCACAATGAACAACATCTCTGTTTAATTTCAGATCGATTATGCAGAGAAAAACCCTTTAAAATCTTAGTTATTGCTTAGAAAGAAAATTCCGGATCATAAAAAAGAGGCTGCCTCATCTTATCGATGAGACAGCCTCTCTAATCATTTAAAGAACTTAGTTCTTATTTATCCCACCATACTGGTGTACTTAATTCATCCGGACCTTGAATAGAAAGCATGTCCTGGTAGTTTTTATTGTTCAAACTTGGCTCATCATTCGAGTAGCATTGTCTTACCGGAATTTGTTTTCCGATGTTTTCTGCGAAAGGAGTAGGAGTTAAGGTTGGGAAACCTGTTCTTCTCCAGTCAGACCATGCTTCAGCTGCATAACCCATATAGTTAGTCATCCATTTCTGAGTGATGATTTGCTTAACAGCATCTCCCGCATTATAAGCTACGCCAGCCTGAAGATAATAACCTGCAGGAGCTGTAACACCATTTTGATCCATAGAAGCCTTAATACCTGCCAGATAAGCAATTTCAGCCTGAGCATCATCAGGAGCACCAGTAATCCAACCTAGTTTATAAGCTTCTGCTTTTGAGAACATCGTCTCTGCATAAGTATAAATACGAACCGGAGAATTCTGAGACCTGAAAGCTTTACCAATTAAAGAAACGCTTCCCGGACTAGATACATTACCAGAAGAAAAACCTTTTCCAGCGTCTTCCTGCGTTAAACCGTATGGCATACCTACATAAAGACCGTCTATGTTTTTATCTGCATAAACCGGTAAACGTGGATCAGCAATAGCTGCTAAAGCATCTACCATTGTATTGCTAATGGCATAGTCATAACGTTTATTCACCTCATAGTTATAATAGATATTATTCTCATTTGATGAATCCGATAAAAACTGATAAACAATGTTATCTGCATTAGAAGAGATCACTCCTTCAGCAAGCGCCAGGTTAAATTCAGTTTTACCTAAAGCAGGATCAACTTTCGACAACCTCAATGCCATATTCATTCTGATCGTAGCAGCAAAGATTTTCCATTTGTTCTGATCACCATCAAATAAGAAGTCTCCGGCAGCCATCGCACCGCTATCAAAACCAGCAGCAGCTTCTTTTAATTCTTTAAACAAAGCATTATATACGTCTTTCTGTCTGTCGAATTTTGGAGTGATTAAAGCCATTCCCTGTAAAGACTCAGAATAAGGAATATCTCCCCATCTATCTGTCATATTTTGAAAATAGAAAGCCTTCAAAATTCTGGCTACAGCAATCTGATTCTTATTTGAGCCATTATTAACTACGTTTGGCGCAGATTTGGTCAGCTCATCTGTATTCAATTTGATAATCAAAGCAAGATCTTCCAATGGGCTATTGAATACCCCACTGTAGTTGTAAATCTTAGTTGCATAACGCGATTCTGAAGTATACAACATCTCAGAAATTTGTTGCGTGTACAGTTTCGCTGCATAATCGTTGATTACACCTGGAACTGTTGCTACCGAAGTAACGGCAGTTGTTCTACCCATGTAACGCTCAGCGCTCGTCAACATCAATGAAGTTACCGGCTTAGCTGGTGAATTCGGGCTCACGTTAAGATCGCCGAAATCACCTGGTTTGCAACCAGTAGCAAGTGCTAATGAAGCTGCAAAAATTATATAATTTATAAAACTCTTTTTCATTTTTTGCTTTTTTAGAAGGTCACTTTTAAATTCAATCCGATTGTTCTTGTTCCTGGCAACTGTCCGCCTTCCAACCATTCACCTGCAGATTCTGAAGGATCAATACCTGGAATAGCAGTGTAGATTAACCAAGGGTTACGTGCAACCAATGAAACGGTAGCTCTCTGTGCTTTGATTTTAGAAAGGAAGCTTGCAGGTAAGGTATATCCGAATGAAAGCTCTCTAAGTTTAACGTAGGTTGCTTTATAAGTCTGAGTACCCCAAACATATGGCATCTTACCCTGGTAATAAGCCTGAGTACTTACATACGTTGTATTTGGCTGACCGTCAGACTCACGGATACCCGGAATCAAGATACCACCACCATTGGCAACGTCATCTCTTTTCGGGTTACCTTTATCGTTTAAGCCTGCTGTTTGTTCAGCTAAACCAGAACCATTTAGATTTCCCTGAGTTACTGAGAATAATCTACCACCGATCTGGAAGTCCATAGAAGCTCCAAAGCTGAAAGATTTATAGTTTACTACAGAAGTGAAACCACCTGTTAAATCAGGAACAAAAGATCCCAGATTCTGGTCGTTCTCAATAATAGGCATTCCATCATTACCAATCAGGTTATTTCCGTTTGCATCTTTTTTAATACCAGGTGCAATAATAGTTCCCCATTCCTGACCTACACGACGCTCCACATTGATACGTGGCGTTCCTACATAACCGAATGACTCAAACGGGAAGTTATCTAATCCTGGATAAAGTGAAACGATTTTATTTTTGTTAATCGCGAAGTTAGCATTGATATCCCAGGTCCAGTCCTTTGATTTAATCGGAGTACCACCTAAGCTCATTTCATAACCATGACTTTTAATCTCACCTGCATTTACTAAAGCAGAAGAGAATCCAGTGCTCGAAGGAAGACTCAATGAAATGATCTGATCTTTTGAAGTCCTGTCATAGTAATTGAAATTGAATCTCAATCTGTCTTTAACGAACCTTAATTCTAAACCTGCCTCATAAGCATCAGATAATGCTGGCTTCAACAATTCGTTAGGAATTTGGTTAGGAACAGTCAATGAAGGATAATCTCCGTAAAAACCATTCGGGCTATACGTTTGATAAATTTTGTATGGCTCAACATCAGAACCGGTACGTCCGGCAGATAAGGTTGCTTTACCAAATGATAGAATATCATTTGCAGGAATTAAATCACTGAATACAAAAGCCAATGCTGCTCCACCATATAGGTAAGAGTTATTTTTGTCAGGCAATGAAGAAGACCAGTCATTTCTGATGTTCAAATCCAAAAATAAGAAGTTCTTATAGCCCGTATTGATGTAACCATACATACTTTTAACTTTTTTGTTGAAAATATTGCTGGTTAACAATGGTCTGTTTTTTGAAGCAGAAAGGTTATAAAAGTCAGGAACGGTAAAACCACCTGCTGTAGTTCCTTCCATATCTTCGCTATGGTTGATACGCAACTCACCAAAAGCACCCGCATTGAAAGAGAATTCTCCGACTTGCTTTTTGTAATTAGCATCTAACACGAAGTTATTCTCTCTGGTACGCTCTTGTTTTGTGCGGTATTTTTCCAGGTTTAAAGTACCTGAAGCAACTCTGGATTCATCTCTGAAACTAGCATAGTTACCTTTTGCAGTAAAATTAACGTTTAAATCAGGCAGCAATTTATACGATGCCTGCATGAATCCGAAAACTCTTGTCGTATTGCTTTCAGAGATGTTCTCATAAGCTTCTGTATATGGATTGTCCCAATATTTAGGCGCATTATCTCTTGGACTAGTAATATTCCATGAGGTAAATGTACCATCTGGATTTTTATAGTTTTTAAGTTTTTTAATCTGGGTATCTCTATGGAACCATTGGCTAAATGAACCCGCAGTTTGCGTTCCGTAACCATCCAAAGGAACGTTAAAGTTATTGATGGCATTAAAGTTAATGCTCGAGTTAAAAGTTAATTTTTCAATTGGCTTATAAGAACCTGTTAAACTAACTCTATTCTGATCCGCCTTGGTATTTGGAGAAACACCAGTCTGGTTTACGTTGGTATAAGACATTCTACCATTGAATTTCTCTCCTGATTGAGAAATCGCAATATTGGTATTGTTCTGAACACCTGTTTCATAAAAATCTCTGATGTTGTTTGGCTGCGCAACATAAGGTTGAGTTTTTGCGTAGTCCGAATCAAATTTATTCCATGCATAGAAAGGAGCATAAGGTTGACCGTCAAATTTTGGTCCCCAACTTACATCATCATCATAGTTATGGTATCTTACTCCGTTCATCGCTTGTAATGCAGGCGCATCCAAAGTTGGATCATAGGTGAAAGTTTTCCATTTTTGAGAAGATCCACCACCATATTCATTCTGATATTTAGGCAATGTCGCTACGTTTTCAATAGTCGTACTGTGGTTCAATTCAACGCCGAAGCCTTTTTTCGAAGCCCCTTTAGATTTGATCACAATAACACCTGCATCACCCCTTTGACCATACAAAGACGTAGCCGCAGGGCCTTTTAATACCGTAAGGTCATCCACGTCATCCATATTTACACTTGTAGAAGGTACTACAACACCATCTACAACATATAAAGGATCACGACCACCATCAATACTACTGATACCACGAACGCGGATCTTAGAAGTACCAAATTTTGCACCTGAACCACCTAAAACCTGTACACCTGCGATCTTACCTGCTAATGCAGTATTCAAATCCACTTGTTTAGTTTGAGTTAGCTGCTCTGATTTTAAGCTTTGCTGTGCGGTAGCTACAGAACGTTCTTTTCTGGTGATACCCAATGCAGAGGTAATGGTAACTTCAGAAAGAGACTGTGCGTCTGATTCCATGATTACATTGATCACATTTGCAGTACCAATAGGTTTGGTAATGTTGGTATAACCAAGGTAAGAAAATTCGAGAGTTGTTGCTGAAGCAGGAGCGCTTAGTGAATACTTACCATCTCCTGAAGTTTGTGTACCGATTTTGGTACCTGCGATTCTAACGGTAACGCCCGGTAGCGGATTTCCATCTGCTTTATCCGTAACTGTACCAGTGATTGTCCGATTTTGTGCTACCGCAGAGCCTGCGATAAACATCAAAATGAACAAACTTTGTAAAAGTTTCTTCATAAAAAAAATTAAAATTTAGGTTAGTTAATACGGCCTGAATATAGGAAAACATGATAGCGGTAGCTCATCAAAAACCGCCCAAACGACCTTTAATGACGTTTTACTGACAAAAAAAACAGAGATTTGTCTGTTTTTTTATACACCAAAAACAGATTAAATTTTATGAAAATGGATTATTCCAAATTTAATTTTTCTTAGTCAGGACTTAGAGGACGTAAATCCATTTTTAAATTGGATTTACAGATTAAAATTATATTGCAAATTGTTTGTAACAAAAATCATGAATTGGAGTCGTCGTTAGGAAAAAAACTGGTTAAAACGGAGAATTTAGTCGACCAAAAACAGCGCATTTAGGAATAATTGCTTCCCGTTTTCCCAAAAAGAGCGGAATAATACATTAGTTCCGATGTAAATTATGGTCCCCTTTCCCAAAGACTGCACACCTAATGTCATCCCCGAACTTAAGGTTTTCAACACCTTCTTTCCCGCCACACCAGCCACATAACTGTCTGACTTGAGCATGCCTACATTCCAACCTCTATTTAAAGGTGCATATATATGGTCGTCAGTTTTCAATGCATAATAATAGGTTCCCAAACCGGTAGAAAGTGGATGACCAGCATCCAAATGCACTTTAAATATCGCTCCGGGGATGGCATCAGACATATCTATGGAGTTCCGGTTCGCGTATAGCGCAGGATTGATCAGTATTTCTTCCTCTTTTAACTCTTCCTTCTTTTTAACCTCAAAAAGCCTGGAATCTGTTACACTTTGAATGGCGTCCTCCAACAGAATCACCTTTCCCCCTATTTTAATCCAATCCTCCAGTTTATCCATCGTTTCCACCGGATAATTGCCATCAGGTAGGATCAACACGTTTATCTTATCCAGGTTTATGTTCTCAATATTCCTTAGGGCAATCAGGTTTACCGGATAATTTAGCTCCTGTTCCAGGAAATGCCAAACCTCCCCTACGCTGTACGCTGAGCTCTCCGGACCAGCTACAATAGCCACTTTCGGCACTTTGAGGATCCGATAGCTTGAAGAACCGAAATCCTTTCCACGGTCTACAAAACCACTGGCTGCAGGATAAAAGCTCTTTTTAGTTTTCTTCTCAATTGCGGCAATTTTTCCCGTTAACGTTGGAATAAACCGCTCATTTTCTGTCCGGTACACCAATAAGGAGCCCAATCCGAATTTGCGTCCGGCAATGGTAAAAGGCTCTTCTGCAATACGAACCTTAATATTTTCCTTTTGCAGTTCCATCAATAGCTGCGCGTCTGGCAAACCCGACCATGGAAAGATCCAGGCATATGGCTTCTGTACGACCGGGAAAGCTTCCCTATTTTCTTCGGGTTCAGCAAAGCGGCCCTTGATGGTTTCTACAATCGCAAAAGCAGGTAAACCATAAGCATAAGGCAATGCCCAGGCTGTAATGTCATAAGTATTAGAGTCGCTCACCGTAGTTTGAGGCTCCATTAACACGTTCGCCAATACCGCTCTTGGTTGGTTTAAATTGATGACCAGATCATTCCGCTCCACTTTAAAACGTTCGCTTTTACGGTTTTCATAACTATAACCTGTCAGTTCTTTATCCAGCCCATACGCGAATTGAATGTGGTTTTTCTTTAAAAGCCCTGCTAATTTTTCGAGTCGGTAAGGATTTTGAGCCTTGATCACAAAGCTTTTATAAGCGCCCGGAGGATTGGTTAATCCTTTTTCAAAATACTTTCCAAATTCCTCAACCAATTGATCCGCATGATTGGAAACCGTTTCAAGGGTTGCCATTCCAGTGGTAAAATGATGGGCGATTCTGTCTTTTAAAGTCAGCGTATCCCCGTCAATTGTGGTCACCATCAATCCGGCTCCAATACCACCTTGCTCATAAGTCATCCCGATAGCCCCATTATATAAAGGATAGGTGTCCCCATAAGAAGGATATAATAAATCAAACTGTTCTTTCGTAAAATACTGCCAGCCATTCTGGTCAAAATATTTCGCATTGTTCTTCCCTACCGTAATCTGAAAGTTCCGCTGCCAGGGGGTAATATCCTGGTGAATCGGCTCTGCTGCAGGCGCAAAATAATAAGGATCATTGTAACTTTGCTCATGAAAATCGACATGTACTTCCGGCATCCAGTCCTGGTATAAATCCAGTCGCTGCTGCGTTTCCACCTGCGATTGCCATGCCCAGTCTCTATTTAAATCAAAATAATAATGGTTAGAACGCCCTCCCGGCCAGGGTTCTATATGTTCTCTGGCCATTGGGTTTGGATTGGGTTGAATGCCCGTCACAGACCCGAAAAAGTTCAGATATCGTTCCCTGCCATCCGGATTCAGGCATGGATCAATGATGACTACCGTATTCTTTAACCAGTTTTGAACGTTGACAGATTTCGCCTCAGCGAGGGTAAACAGCATTTTTAAAGCGGTTTCCGTAGAACTCGCCTCATTCCCGTGAACATTATAGCTCAGCCATAAAATAGCCGGTTGCTTTCCTTTAATGAAGGGTTTTTCTGTATTCCCATTATTTTTCTCTGCATTACTCAGGCTCAGGTTTTGCTTCCTGATCCCCTCCAGATTGTCCATATTATCTTTTGCAGAGATCATGGCGACTAAAAGTTCTCTGCCCTCATAAGTCTTCCCATATTTCTGGATTTTGATGTTTTTATTGGTGCTTCCCAGATATTTAAAATATTCCAGCACTTTATAATGAGGCGTAAATTTACTGCCTAATGGGTATCCTAAAAACTCTTCCGGCGACCTTAGCTGCGCTTCCGCAGGCTTTAGTCCAATCAGCAACAACAGAAATGAAAGCAAATAATATTTCATAATCAGGATTTATTCTCCAAAATACTAAAGAATATTTTTTGTTTCTCTTTCATAGTGTAATTTTACCATATCATTTAGATTTAAGCACATGTCAGCCAGCAATTCCCTGTATCAACATTTTTTAAACCACCGTACGATATGCACCGATACAAGGAGCATTACCAAAGACTGTCTGTTTTTTGCCCTCAAAGGAGAAAACTTTGATGCCAACTCTTTTGCAGCCCAAGCTTTAAATCTAGGTGCTGCCTATGCTGTTATTGACAACCCTGATTTTTCAATTGATCAGCGCTGTATTTTAGTGCCTGATGTGTTGACCGCTTTACAGGAGCTGGCCAAATACCACCGTGAACAATTAAACATTCCGGTGATCGGCTTAACCGGTAGCAATGGCAAAACCACTACGAAAGAACTGATCAACGCGGTTCTTTCTGAGAAATACATGACTTTTGCTACCAAAGGCAACCTCAATAACCACATTGGCGTACCGCTTTCCCTACTTTCTTTAACGGAAGAAACAGAGATTGCCGTCATAGAAATGGGTGCAAATCACCAGAAAGAGATAGAATTTTTATGTGAACTTGCACAGCCTACACATGGCCTGATTACCAATGTAGGTATGGCACATTTGGATGGATTTGGTGGTTTTGAAGGCGTTAAAAAAGGAAAAGCAGAGCTTTTTACTTACCTGAAAAAACATGATGGTACCGCGTTCATCAACCGCAACAACCCTTATTTATTGGAAATGACGGCCGCCGCTGATTTAACAAAAACCGTGTATTATGGCACAGAAGCGAACAATACCATTTCAGGTACGCTATTAAAAACAGATCCTTTTCTGGAACTTTCCTGGAGCGCTGAGGGAGAAAGTCATCAGGGGAAAAACTATCAGGTGCATACTCAGCTTACCGGTGCTTACAACTTTGAAAACATCCTTGCTGCTATCGTAATCAGTCATTTCTTCGGACTAACTCCTGCACAGATCAATGCCGGATTATCCGGATATCAACCAAAAAACAACCGCTCACAACTGAGTAAAACTGATAAAAACACCGTAATCTGTGATTTCTACAATGCCAATCCAAGCAGTATGATTGCTGCACTGGCCAATATAGAGTCGCTTTCTGCGGATAAAAAAGTAGTCATCATTGGAGATATGTTTGAGTTGGGCAACGAAGCCGCTGCACAGCACCAACTGATCATATCGGAAGCAGAAAACACCCATGTAAACACCCTTATTTTCATCGGAAAGCACTTTTTTGAGGAAAAGGGACAGCATAGAGGTCATTTCTTCCAAAGTCCAGCCGAAGCAAAGGAATTCCTCACCAGGGAATCGATTACAGATAGCCTGGTGTTATTGAAAGGCTCCAGAGGTATGGCATTAGAACAGTTGCTTCCGCTCTTGTAAAAGCAGGAGCAATTGATGCTTTTACAGGAACAGGGTAGCATCAATTAACCTGATTCAGATCAAATCCTCGCGAAACAGGCAAGTATCCTCTTGTCTTTATTGACTGTTTTACTGAAAAAGCAGCTCATTTCCCTGGTCATCCGGTGAACCCGGAAAGAATTTTTTTAAAAAAAACGGTACTGAAACCCTGCTTATTCTGGTTGATGCTCCCGGAGCCTTGCCCCTGTTTTGCCGGGGGGTTGGCGGGGCCTTGCAGGGCCAGATGCCCTTTTAAAACCGGGATAAGAACACCTCAGTCTCCTTCTTTTATTCCAGCAAACAAAACCACAACCTCTGTTTTGTTTTGATTAAAGCAAACTTATGCAACAATTAAATTGTTTCTTTACTTACAGTTAAACAAATAAATTTAATCAATTAAACAAAGATCATGGCTACACTTACAAACACTGTCCTGGGGATACCCCGTGGAAAAATCGGAGACTTCGTTATCTATCCTTTAAATGGAAAAACCATTTTCAGGCGTAACGGCAAGCCCGGACCGCAAAACGAGTTGCAAATGGCAAATCGTCAGGCGATGTCAGTCACAATGAAACTGCTCAGGCCGATGCTTAAGTTCATCAATCTCGGCTATGGACTACAAGCCAAAGGGACCGATAAAAATCCGCACAACCTGGCCACCGCTTACCATAAGAAACATGCGTTAAAAGGTGTTTACCCAAACATTCGGGTCGATTACTCCAAAGTAATCCTCAGTCAGGGCGACTTATCCAAAATTACGGATATGCAGGTTCAAAAAACGGCAACAGGGCTTCAATTTACCTGGGATCCGAAGCTAAAATATAAAGCGGAAGAATATGATGATCAGGTAATGATCCTGATTTATTACACCGGCACAAAAAAGGCGGATCAATTCTTAAATGCAGCAAAGAGAAGCGAAGGTGCTCACTTTATAGAAATGGACGAGGAGTATCTGGAATCGGCAATGGCGGTTTATATGAGCCTTAAAAGCGCCGATGGGACCTCTATTTCAGACAGCACCTACCTTGGACTGCTAAACGAGAAAGAGATTGCAGAAATACCCGTAGAAATTCTGGAAATGAAGGCCAAAAAAGAAGAAGAAAAGGTAATCAGCGACTTAAAATCCCGATTTATAGAGGTCACTAACAGCTATATACAGCAACTGGAAGAGATAAAATCAGGCACAAGAACTGAAGACAAGGCCTTTATACGCCTTGAGGCTGAATTTTTAAACCTTAAATCAAAAATGCGTAGGATTCCTAAAGAACCGGACCGAACAGAGCCAGATTCCTAAAAGCCTGCTGATTACTAAAGATAGATATGGTTTTATGGCACAATAGCAGAGACTTTTATCCCGGCATCACTGATTTCTTTCAGTGGATTATCGCGCATATTTTGCTCCAGTTCCAACTCATATTTTCCCGGGGAAGGGAACTTATAATTGGTTAGTAAGGGTAAAGTATAGGTGTAAAGGTTGCCTGAACCGGCGCCATTCCATTGCCCATCAGGTTGTGCCAGACGGTATTCATAGCGTCTGCTTTCCTTTTTTACGCCTTGCTTACCAAGGTGCATTAAAACAAAGATATTGGAATAGCCATAATTAGCGGTATGGCGAAGCTTGAAATAGATATTATAGGGCTTGCTGCTATCGGTAATATCGATTACCGCTTTTACTTTATGGTCATAGCTCCAGTTTCTGGAGGGCATAGAAACATTATTGTCAATCACATTATTGGTATCACAACCGCTCAAAAGAGTGGTTGTGATACCCGTAATTAGCATTAAAACTGCTTTAAAATTATTCATTTGCAGGCTTATCCGTTGGTTTTTTTCTGCGGTTATTATTTCTGTTCCTATTGTTGCGACCTGGCTTTGCAGCTGGAGTTGTCCCATCTGCCGCTGGTGCTGATGCACCCGTAGCTGATGTTTCTCCTGTATTTTCAGCTGTGTTTGCTGGTCCTTTTGGCTGTGCCGGTGCTTTCGGTTGCCCTGGAGCTTTTGGCTTAGCCGGGGCTTTTGCCTGTCCTGCATTAGGGGTTCCGGTAGCTTTATCAGCAGGAGTTCCCGCAACTTTAGCAGGCCCCCTGTTTTGTCCTTTCTGCTGACCGCTATTACCAGCTGTCTGACCCTGACCTGCATTACCACCCGATTGCTGCGCTTTAGCAGGCGCAGTATTTGGAGCTGTACCTTGTGCTTTTGGCTGTGCATTAGGTGCATTCTGACCCGAAGGCGCACTTTTATTACCTTCAGGACGTGGTCTTGGTGCTTGTCCAGGTCTACCCTGTTTCTCCGGTCTCGCCGTTTTATCTCCCCTGTTAGGGTTATTATTTGCTCTTTGCTCGCCAGTACGTGGCGCGCTGTTTCTATTGTTATTGTTGCGTGCGCCTTTATTTCTAGGCTTGTCATCCAGCCGCGTTAAGCTGTCCTGACCAACAACATTCTCGTAATCCGGGATCTTCTCAACCGCCGTATTCGAAACCAGTTCTACCGCTTCCTCTTTTAGATTATTCGGTTTCAAACCTTTTTTATTCATGGCCATGATCTCTTTCACACGATCCACTTTCAATGGAATCCAGTCTTCCATATTTGGATAGCTGAACCACATCAGTTTCTTAAAGATATCAGTCTTCTGGTGACGGGCAACGCCAACTTCCGTTTGCAGGTTCTCAATACGATCCGGAATATCTTTTAAGGCATCCAGGTACGTATCCAGCTCATAGTTTAAGCAACATTTCAACTTTCCGCATTGTCCGGCAAGCTTCAAGGTGTTTAACGACAGGTTCTGATACCTTGCAGCAGCAGTCGATACCGTTTTAAAATTCGTTAACCAGGTAGAACAGCACAGTTCACGACCACAAGAGCCGATTCCGCCCAATCTTCCGGCTTCCTGCCTCATTCCAATCTGGCGCATTTCGATCCTGATTCTGAACGTTTCCGCCATTTTCTTGATCAGCTCCCTGAAATCTACACGCCCTTCCGCAGTATAAAAGAAAGTTGCCTTGGTTTTATCACCCTGGTAATCTACATCAGAGATTTTCATCGACAAACGTAAATCTAAAGCCAGCGTACGGGCCTTATGCATGGTTTCCCATTCCAGACCTTTTGCCAGTTTCCATTTCTCTACATCTGCTTCTGTTGCTTTTCTGTAAATCTTTCTGGTTACCTGATCGATCGGGGTCTTACGACGTTTCATTTGCATGCGCACCAATTCTCCGGTAAGAGAAACGTGACCTATGTCGTAACCACCTGTAGGGCCTTCTACGGCCACTAATTCACCAATTTCAAGATAGATGTTGTCGTTGTTCAGGAAAAATTCCTTCCTTGCACCTTTAAATTTAACTTCTACTACTTGAAACGGTATATAATTTGAGGGCATGTCTAAATTCGACAGCCAATCGTAAACTTCTAATTTCTGACAGCCTCCGGTAAGGCATGAGCCATTACTTTTGCAGCCCGAGGGGGCGCAACCGCCACCTGTAGAACAACTTCCACATCCCATAGTTAATTGTATATATAGTGAGTCCCTTTCGGGAGCGTTTTAAACTTAATTATTTTTACCAATTGTAAAGATACATCTAAAAACAGAATTTTAGGGTTTGCGTTCCTTTCAATATGGTAATGAGCGCGTTCCAGTTCCTGGATAATGGCCTCCGCCATCGGTAAATCCAACACCTTTTCGCTTAGCTTTTTTGCAGTTTCTAATGTTCTTGCGGGCAGTTTTACCAGCACTTCTGCATCACTCAGCAGGAGGCTACATTCCCTCAAAAAGTTAATCCCGTATTTTAAAAAATTCTTTTGATTCTCTCTACCCCAACCTGCGGCCTGATCTACAAAAGCAGTCAGCTCCAGCACCCGGTTGCCATAACCCATCCTCAGCCATTCCGCAAATTTATCGGCATTGCCGTTTTGGGTATTGGCTAATAATAATTTCGCTTCAATCAGATTTCCATCCGCCAGGAAGCTATATTCTGCGGCCTGCTCTTCCGGCATTCCATGTTTCTCCGTCAGATAGTTTTCAATCGTCTCATGCGACAACTTCGGAATCTTCACAATTTGCGTACGCGACAACAGGGTAGATAAAATCTGCTCCTGATTATTCGCCACCAAGAGGAATAAGGTATTTGCAGGCGGTTCCTCAATGATTTTCAGCAAAGAATTCCCCTCTCTATCCAAATATTCAGGCAGCCACATGATCAGCACCTTTGTCTCCGCTTCAAAAGCTTTATAACTCAGTTTTTTTATAATGTCATGACATTCGGCAATGTTGATGTTGGCCTGTTTATTCTCCGCATTCAGTTTAGAACGCCAGATTTCCATGTCGAAATATGGATCTTCCAGCAACATGCTGCGCCACTCGTCGATCACATCAACGGCAATTCTGGCATCTTTGGAAGCGAAAAAAGGATAGGAAAAATGCAGATCGGGATGGATATAGCGCTCGTACTTCCGGCAGGAAGAACATACCCCACAGCTATCATCATCCTGCTTATCAAGACAATTGATGTATTGCGCATAAGCGATGGCCAGGGGTAAAGCACCACTCCCCTCAGTAGACAGAAATAACTGGGCATGACTCACCCTGTTTTCGGCAACGGTTTGTACCAACTGTGCCTTTATCTGTTCCTGTCCGATGATGTCTTTAAATTGCATTTGGTGCAAAATAACAAATTTTTAGATTATTGATTTGCATATTTGCATTTATGCCTAGAATTCTAGCTTTTGATTACGGAACAAAACGGATCGGAATTGCCGTTACAGACCCCCTGCAAATTATTGCCACCGGTCTGGATACCATACACCCGAAAGACATCATCGAATACCTGAAAAAATATATGCTTACAGAAGCCGTGGAAGCCTTTGTTCTTGGAGATCCCATACAAATGGACGGTACACCTTCTGAATCGAAGCAACATGTGAAAGGTTTTTCGAAAATCTTACGGAGAACCTTCCCGGATATCCCTCAGTTCTGGATCGATGAGCGCTTTACCTCTAAACTGGCCCATCAAACCATCATGCAGAGTGGCCTTAAAAAACAAGACCGAAGAGACAAAGATCGCGTGGATACCATTGCAGCAACTATCATCCTGCAATATTTTATGGAACAGCCCCGTTAATAGTGCAATTCCTTTTTTACACCACAGATCAAATTGCACAACAGATCAAATGATAAGAATAAGAATGCTGAACAAATAAATTATGAGCCTGATTAATGACGATATGCAGCAATTGCTGCTCAATTACTGCGAACCTGAATCGGATTTACTGAAGAAAATAGACAGGGAAACCAACCTTAAAGTATTGATGCCGAGAATGATTTCCGGCCATTATCAAGGTCGCGTGTTGAGCTTTTTAAGCAAAATGATCAGTCCGTCAAGGATTTTAGAAATCGGTACTTTCACCGGATATGCGACCATCTGCCTGGCAGAAGGTCTCACAGCAGGTGGGATTATTTATACGCTCGATAAGAATGAAGAGCTGGAAGAAATGGTGATCCGTAACCTTGCCGCTGCACCTCAGCCGGAAAGAATCCGCTACATTTTAGGGGATGCCACGCAAACGATTAACGAACTGGACGAGACTTTTGACCTGGTATTTATTGATGCCGATAAAAAAAATAACGGTACTTATTACGACCAGATTTTCGACCGTATACGTCCCGGAGGACTGATTATCGTAGATAATGTGCTTTGGAGTGGAAAAGTGTTGAACCCGGATCAGGATAAAGGAACTAAAAATATAAGTACATTTAATGATAAAATAGCGGCAGACGACCGTGTAGAAAAACTGATCCTCCCCATTAGGGACGGACTGTTTATCATCAGAAAAAAATAAAATATGGTTAAAAAACTATGGTCGATTTTGCTCAGCATCACGCTTTTTAGTGTTGCTGCGCAGGCCCAAAGTACAGAAGATTATATTGCAGAGCGCGTAGATCACGCACAGGAGCTCATGCGCGACAATGGCATTCCGGCCAGCGTCATCATCGCCGTTGCCATTCATGAATCGGCCTCCGGACAAAGCAAAATTGCCCGTTACATGAACAATCATTTCGGGATTAAGGGGCCCAACAACAATACGGAAATCCGCTCCGCCTATAAAGATTATGAATCCGTGGAAGCTTCTTATGATCATTTTATTGAGTTTTTGAAAAGCAGGGCCACTTTTAACCCACTTTTCGACAAATATGATCAGTATGATTACCGCGCCTGGGCCAGAGGAATCCACCGTGGAGGCTATGCCGCCAGTCGCTCCTGGACCTCGCAAATCGTTGGTCTCATCAAAAAATACGAACTTTACCAATATGATGAAAGACCGGAAGATTATGTAGAACCCGCAGTGGTAGTGTCAAACACCCCTAAAAAAAGGGCTTCGACGGCCTCAGGAAGAAGATATACCGTAAAAAGCGGCGATAATTTAAGTACCATCGCCAAACGTTACCATACCAGTACAAAAGCAATTATGAAAAAGAACGGACTGAAGAGCATACGCCTGAAACCCGGACAAAAAATAAGAATCTAATGAACAATAACTTTCTAATGAAAAGTAGAATAGTACTCCTTGCCCTGATCCTCCCTTTATTCTTTGCCTGTAAAACCAAACAATACAGTCGCAATAACAAACAAATAGAGAAAGCGGCGACTAAAGCAAATCCAAATATGCCTTCTTATACCACTTTAAACTACATTGAGTCGTTTAAAGGAGTGGCTATTGAAGAGATGAATGCTTTCGGAATCCCTGCCAGTATTACCCTGGCACAAGGCATTATTGAATCCGGTAGCGGGAACAGCAGTCTGGCGAAATTTGCCAACAACCATTTTGGCATTAAATGTACTTCTGAATGGAAAGGAAAAGCTTATTATAAAGATGACGATAAAAGTGACGATTGCTTCCGCGTGTATAAAGATGCGAGAGAATCTTATAAAGATCATTCGCAGTTTCTCAAAAGAAAACGCTACAGTTTTCTTTTTGAATTGGACAAGAATGACTATAAAAACTGGGCTTACGGACTAAAAAAAGCCGGTTATGCCACCAATCCTAAGTATCCGGCCATGTTGATCAATATCATTGAAAAATACCAGCTGAATCAATATGATCAGTCGGAAACAGAAAGAGAGAAATTGAGAAGAGAAGACAAGGTGTTTTCAGAAATCAACGCGGGCATCACTCAGGAAAAGAAAAAATTTATGCCGGTAGCGACTCCACCTTCTAAGCAGGTGATTAAAACGCCAACGGACACCACAGGAACCGTAGTTGCAGGATCAGAGCCTGTAGACAATTCGGGTCTCGGCAGAACCTATACCGTACAAAAAGGAGACACCCTTTATAACCTTTCCAAAAGATTCAATATTAGCATTGAGGACATTAAAACGCTAAATAGCCTTCCGGAAGAAGGAATTAAAATCGGACAAAAACTGATCTTAGTTAAATAATGTTAATCTTTAATCCGGAGCGCTGGATATCTTGTAATTTTGTATTTAATGAAACGGTTAGGTTTATTCTTTTTACTTTCTTTCCTAAGTTTTAACATTTTTGCACAGCAGGCAGTTGTTCAGCAACCGGGTGTGCGGGGATTTGTGATTGACAAGGAGTCTAAATTACGACTGGCAAAGGTTTACATCTATAATTCCAGTCAGGATGAAGGTATTTACAACAATACCAAAGGGGAATTTACCATCAAAGCCGCTGTTGGCGACACGTTATTTGCCGTTTTGCAAGGTTATGCCCTGGATACGATGGTCTATAAAGGTCAGAAAGCCGTTTATTTTCAATTGAAATCTTTGGGTATCAACCTGAGGGAAGTAGCCATTCTCGGAGAAAAGTATACTCCTCAGCAGCGCCATGAACTAACCTTAAAAGAATACAAATATGCCCTGGATAAGGGTAAAGCTAAAGACCTGTTGAATCTGGGAACCGGAGGCGTAGGATTGGGTATTGATGCGATTTACAACCTGCTGAGCCGCGATGGCAAGAATGCGAGACACCTGCAAAAGATCCTCGAAAAAGATTACAAAGAAGCAATTATTGACTATCGGTTTAAGCCGGAATATGTCAAAAGAGTACTCCATATCGGTGATTATGAAGCCGCAGATTTTATGCAGCAGTACCGCCCGACTTATCAGTTTGCATTAACGGCATCTGATTATGCTTTTGTGGTCTTCCTGAAAAATAGTTATGCGAGTTATAAGCGAAATCCGGCCGCTTTCCGGCTTCAGCCACTACCAAAATTAACGATTGATCAGTTTTGAGGTATTTCTTTGTGATATGGCCCCGGATGTCTGCCAATGCCATGGCCATCTTTCCCTTTATCATTCTTCAACATAAAAATCAAAAGAGCGATCCAATCTTAATCAACCATGAGCGCATTCACCTGCGCCAGCAACTGGAGCTGTTGATCATTCCCTTCTATATTTTGTATGGACTGAACTATTTGCTGAACCTTTATCGCTACAAAAATCACTATCTGGCCTACTTCAACATCCGGTTTGAGCGGGAAGCCTATGCCAATGAGCGGAATTTGAGCTATTTAAAGAGACGTAAGTTCTTTTCCTGGTGGCCTTATCGTGCCGAAAAGCCGTAATTACCTCAGCATCTGCAATTAGTTTGCTATTAAACTTTTAATAAGCAACATTTTTGTTTTTCTTTGTAGGAATGAAGATTTTTTACGTCAGCTTCTTATTGACTTTAGTCGTGTCCCTAAATTCCGCATTTGCTCAGGAAGTAGATAGCATCCCTATCGATACTAAAGGTTTAGACATCAAACTTAAACGCAGTCCCCTGCCTTCCAGAACGGGGAACCTGAATTTCAAGCCGGTAGCGCTTGCTCCGATTGTAGTAAACGCGAAAGTGAATTACTGGAAAACCAGAACTTCTGTAGGCATCAATTTCTCACAGGCTTCCTTTTCCAATAACTGGACCGGTGGTGGAGTAAACTCCATTGCTTTAGGTGGCTTAGTCAATTATAAAGCAGAATATAGTAAAGAAAACTTAAGTTATGTGAGTGAACTGATCCTGGAATATGGAAAGGTAAGAAATAAAGGACAGCTTCAGAAAAAGACGAGAGATCGTATATTCTGGGACAATAAAGCCGCTATTCAGCTCTCAAAAAATTGGTATTTCTTCGGTTCCATCAACTTTGAATCTCAATTTGACAATGGATTTAAATATTTCAATGATGCAGCAGGCGTAGAAAGGGAGATTCTGATCTCCAAGTTTATGTCGCCTGGTTATTTAACAGAATCCATGGGTTTTGAGTATAAGCCAAATAAGTATTTCTCTACCCGGATTGGTACAGGTACTGCCAAACAAACCTTCGTTCTTGCACCAGAGGAATTGTTTATCACCCCGCCTGATTCGGTGAACCGCAGTGAATCTAATTATGGGGTGCCTAAAGGAAAAACATTCAGAAATGAGCTGGCTTTCCAGATAGTGAGTAATTTTGAGAAAGAAATTTTTACAAATACAATGCTGAAGGCAAGGTATCAGATGTTTATTCCTTACGACAGGGCACTGTCGAACATAGATCACCGTCTGGATATCACCTTAACTTCTAAGCTAAACAGACTGATGAATGTAAGTATAAATGGTGTTGGTTTGTTAGATAAAGATACAAATCCAAAAATCCAGGCAAGTCAGACACTCGCCCTCGGCGTGATGTTTGTTTTCCCGAGGTAATACTTTGCAATTATTCCCCATTCATTCCGCCAAATTTAATAACTTTGGCTTTCACAAAAAATTGAACACTAAGCATTAAAGAAAATGTTTGAAAATTTACAGGATAAACTAGACCGTGCATTTAAAGTTTTAAAAGGACAAGGCAGTATTACAGAAATCAACGTGGCCGAAACCATGAAAGAAATCCGTAAGGCTTTGTTAGATGCCGACGTAAATTACAAAACAGCCAAGAGCTTCACTGATGATGTGAAAGAAAAAGCACTGGGCTTAAATGTACTTACCGCTGTTTCTCCAGGTCAGTTGCTGACCAAAGTAATGAACGATGAGCTGACTGCCTTAATGGGTGGTGAAGTGACAGAGTTAGATCTTAAAACCAATCCTACCATCATATTGATCGCCGGACTGAATGGTGCAGGTAAAACTACCTTCGCCGGAAAACTGGCCAATTACCTGAAAAGTAAAGGCAAAAAACCTTTATTGGTTGCAGGTGATATGTATCGCCCTGCGGCGGTAGACCAGTTGCAGATCCTTGGGGAGCAGATTGGGGTGCCTGTATATGCGAATATCGCGTCGAAAGATCCGGTAGCTATCGCGATGGAAGGTATTGCTGAAGGTAAAAAGAACCACAACAATGTAATTATTATTGATACGGCAGGTCGTTTAGCAATAGACGAGGAGATGATGAATGAGATCGCTGCCGTAAAAGAACATACAAAACCACACGAAATTCTTTTCGTTGTGGATGCCATGACCGGACAGGATGCGGTGAATACGGCAAAAACATTTAATGAAAGGTTAGACTTTACCGGTGTGGTGTTAACCAAACTGGATGGTGATACCCGTGGTGGTGCGGCATTATCGATTAAATCGGTAGTGAACAAGCCGATTAAATTTATTGGTACCGGTGAGAAAATGGAAGCCCTGGATGTATTTTATCCGGAAAGAATGGCTTCACGTATCTTGGGTATGGGTGACGTGGTTTCCCTTGTTGAGCGTGCACAAGAGCAGTTTGATGAGAAAGAAGCCGCAGAACTTCAAAAGAAGATCCGTAAGAACAAGTTCGATTTCAACGATTTCTACAGCCAGATTCAGCAGATCAAGAAGATGGGTAACATGAAAGATTTGATGGGCATGATTCCTGGCGTAAGCAAAATGATGAAGAATGTGGAGATCGAAGATGATGCTTTTAAAAATGTAGAAGCCATTATTCAGTCGATGACCAAATTTGAACGCGAAAACCCGGATAGCATTGAACAGAGCAGACGCGCAAGGATTGCTAAAGGTTCCGGAAACAAAGTTGAAGATGTTACGAAACTGATCAAACAGTTTGAAGATATGCGTAAAGTAATGAAGCAGTTCTCTAATCCTGCAGCAGCAGCGAAAATGATGAAGAACATGCCTAAAATGCCAATGGGCAGAATGTAGGTTTAGCGCTTTAAAAAGAATATTTTTTGATAAATACGGAAAACCCGGTCCTTCAAGGCCGGGTTTTTTATTTACGTTTTATTTACCCGATTCCAACCACCATATAGGTTATGCGCATAGATTAGACCAGAACCTGATCTGTTAGCTATGCTGGTAAAAACTTATGGAAGCGCTGTTTTTGGCGTCGATGCCCTCACCATTACAATTGAAGTCTGCATTGGCGGCGGCAACAAATACCATATTGTTGGCCTGCCGGATAACACGATCAGAGAAAGCTTAAGAAGGATAGAAACTGCGATCCAGTCGGCCGGGTTAAAAATGCCCAGGCAGAAGATTGTGATCAATCTCGCTCCCGCAGATATCCGTAAAGAAGGTTCTGCCTACGACCTTCCTATTGCCATCGCCATTCTCGCGGCCTCAGGGCAAATTGAAGCCACAGACACCGATAAGTACTTCATTATGGGAGAACTTTCCTTAGACGGCGGATTACAGCCGATCAGAGGTGCCTTGCCGATAGCCATACAGGCGCATGCGGCGGGATTCAGAGGTTTTATACTCCCCAAAGACAATTCCAGAGAAGCAGCAATCGTAACCGAATTGCTGGTATATGGAATGAACAACCTGATGGAGGTGGTCGCGTTTTTTAAGCACCCTGAGGATAAGCCCGCGCATACGCTGCTGGATACCACAACCGGCGTTTTACCTTTACCAGAAGGTTTTGAGTATGATTTTTCTGAGGTCAAGGGTCAGGAAAATATCAAGCGGGCTTTAGAAATTGCGGCTGCCGGTGGCCATAATTTAATTCTGATTGGTCCGCCTGGTGCCGGGAAAACGATGCTGGCAAAGAGACTGCCCAGTATTTTACCCCCATTGAGCATTCCGGAAGCGCTGGAAACGACTAAAATCCATTCCGTAGCCGGAAAGCTGAATGCATTGGATGCACTCATGACGAGTCGCCCCTATCGTTGTCCGCATCATACGATTTCGGATGTCGCTTTGGTGGGTGGCGGCGCAAATCCTCAGCCCGGAGAAATTTCCTTAGCTCATAACGGGGTACTGTTCCTCGATGAGCTGCCTGAATTTAAAAGAAGCGTACTGGAAGTAATGCGTCAGCCTTTAGAAGATAGAAATATTACCATTTCCAGAGCGAAATTAAGTGTGAGTTACCCGGCAAGTTTTATGCTGATCGCCTCCATGAACCCATGTCCTTGTGGTTTCTACAACCACCCGACGAAAGAATGTACCTGTGGCTCCGGTCTGGTACAAAAATACCTGAGTAAGATTTCCGGCCCTTTGCTGGACCGGATAGACCTCCATGTGGAAGTGACACCGGTAAATTTTAAGGAGTTAACCTCTTCGGCCGCTGCCGAAAAAAGTGAGCGCATCAGAGCAAGGGTGATTGCCGCAAGAACGATTCAGGGGATACGCTTCCAGGGAAGACCAGATCTGCATTGCAATGCGCAGATGAATTCGGGAATGGTGCGGCAGGTTTGTCAGATAGATAAGAAAGGCCAGGCCTTGATTAAAAAAGCCATGGAAAGGCTGGGTTTATCTGCCAGGGCCTACGACAGGATCTTAAAAGTAGCCAGAACAATCGCAGACCTGGCCGGAACCGAGGACATCAGAGCGGAACATTTAGCGGAAGCAATTAATTACCGCAGTCTGGACCGTGATAGCTGGGCCTCTTAAAAGCGACAGATAAAAGATCACAAACATTTTTATAGGTGTTCCCTAAATAGTAAACACCTATAAAAATGAACATGAAAGCGTAGTGCTTACTATGCTTCGTCCTCGTCCTGCTCTTCGCCTTCTTCGTCTTCCTCTTCTACTTCCGGCACATAAGCCATAATTTCTCTACCGATATTATTGATTTCTTCATCGATTTCGAATAAAGGGAGCGCTGTTTCTTCATCCAGTTTCAACCATTGAAGGTCAGTATCTTTTTGAATATGGACGTATTCTTTACCTTCTTTAAAAATTACATAGGTATCATTTCCTTCTGGAAAAACCGCGTAACTCACATCCCCTATTTCAATATCAAAAGGCTCTTGCATAATTTTTATTCTAATTTATTGATCTGATCATCGCGACTAGCGCAAGGTGGAGTAGTTATAAAACTGCAACCTTCCTGTACCTGTCACTTCTATTATTTTTGTTTCTTCTGTTCCATTCGATGCTTTTAATTTCAGCGTAATGGTATTTTTTCCTTTTTGCAAAGGGATTCGTGCATAGTTGATGGTAGCGGGTAAAGACTGCCAGTTTCTGGTATCTGCTTTCTCAGAAAGCAGGCTGTATAGTTGAACGCCAAACCCGAGCCCTTCCAGCAGATTGTTGTCTTTCCCATTCTTTCCCGTTCCTTTCGAGCTTTCCTTCAACACATATTCCGCGCTTTTCTTCACTGCGAGGCGGGTTAAAAGCTTACTCATTTCCTTTACGAAACGCTGCTGTAAGGTTTTATACGCCAATTCATTGATATCTTCGGCTTGTTCAAAGCCAACCGTTGTGTTTCCATCTGTTAAGGCTGCGCTGCTAAAAAACGGCGCCCGACTCACATATTTCGGGTAGGTAGCCCTTAAACTCTGGATCGCATTGACATTAAAATTGTCTCCGCTGCCATAACCATTGCCGAAAGGAATGATGATCGTTCCGCCCACATTGGTAAAAAACAAATTGCCATCTTCTCCTTTTACCAAAGAAAAGAAAAACTCTTCCTGCGCTTTTACCGGCGCCAGTCCATTTTCCCAAAAGAACACCAGTTCGCCACCTTCCGGCGCTTTCTCCGGAGTGTATTTGAGTTTGAAAAGCTCTTCAAAGCGATTCAGCTCAGCGGTAAATCCCATTGCGGCAGCAGTCCTGAGAACATCCTTTTTCAACTCTTCCGGCATCGGTGTCCCGTAATACTTTTGGTCTTTGCTGTTCAGGTAAACTTCCGCAGCATTACGATAGGCAATAAAGGCATTGTTCATATCGCCATCATACTCATAAATCAAGCCTTGAAGCATTAAAGAAAATGCGTCTTTAGCATAGCGGTTGTCCTTATTGTTGAACTTATCATCTTGTTCCTGCGATTGTAGCCCGATACGTCTTGCTTCCACAATCGCATCTTCCGGTTTACCCAGGTACACATAATTCAGCGCCTTATAATAATGGATCATAAACTTCTCAAAGTCTTCTCCTTTATATACCTGATTCATCGGGTTCACCAAAGTACCAACCACAGCATCCATTGTACCACCCAGTCCATTTTCCAACAGCTGATCGGCCTCATTGAAGTAGCGGTTACTATTTTCATAATCCCCCATCAGGTGAGCGGTTTTTCCTTTTTCCATCAGGAACAACAGCTTATTTCTCGGTTTTTGCAATAGTTTGTTCTTTTCCAGCTCCTTCATCGCCTCCGGATAATTACCGGTAGCCACTTGCTTATAATATGGCGCAATCATCTCATTATAGCTGGAGCAGCTAAAAAGAAAGAGCATCAATCCCAATAAGATTGATGCTCTAAAAGTATAATTTTTGATATTAACCATATTATATTTAGCCTGTTAAGCCAGACTAATTTTTAACGTATTTAGTGATTTTCTTATCGCCAATCCAAACCACTTCATTGGTCTGAATATCGGTCAGTTCCAGATTCACCTGGTAGTACACTACCTTTTGTCTTTTGTGCGAATCTACAATAGAATTGATTGACCCCTGAAGGATATAATCTGCGCCGTTTTCCAGTCCGAATTTCTTCATCGTTGATACGGAAGCATTGTCTTGCTGATCTGCTTTTTCAGCACGTAGTTCTTCTCTCTTTTTACCACCCTGAACCAATCTTACGCGTCCACTTTGGATAAAAGCCTGCTCTACATCTTTAACGAAAGTCTCCGCATCGATGTGCTCATGGCTCTTATTGGTCACCACACCCACTACAACTACTGGTTTCTTTCCGGCTTTGGCTTCTAAGAATTCCGGTAACCACTTGCTTCCCAAAATACTTTGAGTCATTTCTCCGGCAACCAATCTGGAATCTGTATTGTTCCAATTACCGCTAATGTCGATCGTTTGATCTGGATTTACGCGGGTAACTTGTCTGGAGCAAGAACTGATCATGATTCCAGAAGCGGCAATCGCCACTAAGGTTATTATCTTTTTGAACTGCATATATTTAAAAAATAAATTTTCTATTGTTGTAGCTTACCAGCGTCCCCAATGTCTGTTGAAGCCAATGTTAAAACCTCCATGGCGGCCATAATGCCCATATCCTAAGCCTAAAGAATAGCCAAATTCAGGATAATAATTAAAAGAAGGATAATAATACCCGCCGTTATAGTCGTAAGGGCTATACCAGTCGCTGTTATTTCTTTCTCTGCGCAACTGACGGCGTTCTTCTCTGGCCGTATACCAATCGTAAGCTTTATAAGTATTTTGAACCGTGCTACCCTGATTCAGGTTTAAAGAATCTGCCAGGCTCATATATTTTGCGCGGCTTTCCCGATACCCTGGATTCTGGTCATGAACGAGTCCTGTTTTTTGCGCATAACTCATCGTAGAATAAACAAGACTGGTGATGCAACCTAAGATAAATATCAAATTTCGTTTCATCTTTTTATGTTTTTATCTGACGTAAGGAATAGGACAACATTTATGCCAATCATTTAGCTATACAAAGGTAAACATGAAGCAGTTTTTAACTGCCATTATAACGTTAAAAAATGTTAATGTTTAGGCTTTAGTCTGCCTTTAATTGTTTTATAAAGTCGACAAACTTTTTGTTCGCATAATCCGCAGCACCAACCTCATGGTAAGAGATCCGGCCATGCTTATCCAACACTACCGTTGTAGGCAATGATCCTGCAAATAGCTGCTGAGGAATACGACTTGCAACCGCATAAACCGGCATCTGGTATCCTTTTCTATCCATATATTTCTTTGCTTTCGGAAAATCGCTATCTGCATCAACCATAATGAAAACTACCTCTGCATCCGTTTTAAATTGCTCATATAATTTATTTACCGAAGGCATTTCTGCCAGACATGGAGGGCACCAGGTAGCCCAGAAATTCAGGAAGATCACTTTCCCTTTTAAATCGCCCAGATCCAGCTCTTTTCCGGAAGCATCTTTAAACTTTATTCCCGCCAGAACTGGTGTCTGTTCAGTTTCCGTAACCTTTCTATGTTCGATGCTGGTATCCGGTGCAAACAAACCCACTTTCATCAGTCCCTGAATCATTAACGCCTTCGCTGATGGTACAAAAAGAACCACCAGAATCAAGCCGCCCAACAGGACATTTATCACATTGCTTTTATTGAACACCTTTCTCATCTCGACAAATCTTTAATTGGAATCACCCCAAATTAAAGAAATTAATCTATTTTGTATAGAATATGCCTGAACCTTTACTAACTTATGATAAAAAAAACTCTTCCGGGATTACTGTTACTCAGCGTAGCTTTGTCCTGTACAAACAAAGCACAAAAAATGGAACCCTATAAATGGCCAAATGCTACCCCACCGGTAGCGGAAGTTAAACCTCATATCAGAACTATTCATGGTGATACGGTGGTGGACAATTATTACTGGATGATTGACTACTTTAAAAAAGGTAAAGACAGTGCGGCAGTAGTCGAATACCTGACTGAGGAGAACAAATACCTGGATACCATGATGGCTGGAACTAGACAACTTCAGGCAGATCTTTTTAAAGAATTGAAAGGTCGTATCAAGGAAAAAGATGAGTCGGTTCCTGTTTTTAAAAATGGATATTTCTATTATACCAGAAGTGAAGAGGGCAAACAATATTATAAATACTGCAGGAAGAAAGGTAGTCTGGAGGCCAAAGAAGAGATTCTATTAGATGTGGATCAGCTGGCAGAAGGCCTGCCTTATTATTCCGCGACTGGCTTTACCATCAGCCCGGACAATAAAATGCTCGCTTTTGGTGTAGATAAAGTCTCGAGACGCCAGTATGTGATCCATGTAAAAAACCTGGAAACAGGGGAGCTTTTCAAAGATGCCATACCAAATACCGAGGGTGATGCCACCTGGGCCGCCGACAATAAAACCATTTTCTACACGGCAAAAAATCCGGAAACTTTACTGAGTGAAAAGATTAAAAAACATGTGTTGAATACAGATGCTAAACTGGATGAGACCGTCTATGAGGAAAAAGACAAGTCTAATTATATCGGGGTAGGCAAGTCAAAATCCGGCAAGTATCTTTTCATTTATTCACAAGCCACACAATCAAATGAAATGAGGATTCTGGATGCGGATAAACCCAATGAAGCATTCAAAGTTTTTCAGCCAAGGGTAAAAGATGTGTTGTATGATGTGATCCCATTAGATGATAAATTCTTAATTCTAACCAATTGGGAGGCGAAAAACTTCCGCCTGATGGAATGTCCGCTGGATAAGTCCGACAGGGCAAACTGGAAGGAGGTTATTCCGCACCGCAAAGATATTTTACTGGAAGGTGTGGATGAATTTAAAACCCATATTGTAGTGACCAAACGTAAAAACGGCCTGACACAACTGGAGGTTCGCCCGCTAAAAGCCGCTGCATTTCATATCGGTTTTGAAGAGCCGACTTATATGGCGCAAGTGGGTGCAAATCCAGATTATCAAAGTAAAACGCTACGTTATATCTATTCTTCGCTAACCACGCCGACTTCTACTTTTGATTACAACATCGACACCAAAACACAGCAGCTGATGAAACAGCAGGAAGTGGTGGGCGGTTATGATAAGCATGATTATGTTTCGGAGCGCCTTTATGCGAAGGCTAAAGATGGCACCCCGGTTCCGGTTTCTCTGGTCTATAAAAAAGGATTTAACAAGGATGGCAATGCGCCCTTATTATTGTATGCGTATGGTTCTTATGGCGCCAGTATGGATGCAACATTCAACAGCAGCAGGTTAAGTTTGCTGGACAGAGGCTTTGTATATGCTATTGCACACATTCGCGGAGGTCAGGAAATGGGCCGGCAATGGTATGAGGATGGAAAACTGATGAAAAAGAAAAACACTTTTACCGATTTCATTGATTGCGGACAATACCTGATCGATCAGAAGTTTACCGGTAAAGGTCATTTATATGCTCAGGGTGGTAGTGCCGGTGGGTTATTAATGGGTTCGGTGATCAATATGTCGCCGGATATGTGGCATGGAATCATTGCTCAGGTTCCTTTTGTCGATGTGATCAACACGATGTTGGATGAAAGCATTCCATTAACCACCAATGAGTTTGATGAATGGGGCAATCCGAAGCAAAAACCCGCTTATGATTATATGAAAAGCTATTCTCCTTATGAAAATATTGAGAAAAAAGCTTATCCAAATATGTTGGTGACCACCGGTCTGCATGATAGTCAGGTGCAGTATTTTGAACCGGCTAAATGGGTAGCGAAATTAAGAGCCACCAAAACAGATAAAAATGTGTTGCTGCTTAAAACAGATATGGACTTTGGCCATGGTGGTGCATCCGGCAGGTTCGATTACCTGAAAGATATCGCATTGAATTACTCGTTCTTATTTGCCCTGGAAGGGATTAATAAATAACTGAAAGGGATAAAAGCAAAGGCCGTTTCCGCTGGTTAACAGGGGAAACGGCCTTTTAATATTATTTCTCATTTGCCTGCTAATTTTGCAGGAACCGTATTTCTTGCGGTTATTTCTTCGCTTTCAGCAGTTCTTTCAATTCCGCAACAGCCTTTTTCAATTCTTCTACTTCTGATTTCAGGGTTTTCAATTCCCTTTGCTGAACCGCAATTTCCTCATCATGCTCTTGCCATCCTTTCAATAAAGGAACGGTCATTGACTGATAATTTAAAGAAAGGGTTTTCTTTTGATCACCATCTGCCTTCACTAAGGAAGGGAAGAATTCCTGCACATTTTGTGCGATAAAACCGATCTGGTGCAAGTCTACATCACGGCGGTCGTAAGATACCGCATGAAGTCTTCTCAGCTGTTCAGAAACCGGAGGCAGCGTCACAATATTCTTCTTCAGGCGGATATCCGAATTTGCAGTCACATCACCGGAAGCCTTAATGTCCCCGTTCACAATCACCTGTCCCGTTACCGTTAGTTCTGAGTTTACATCAAGGGTCGTAAACTTTCCCTGTGCAGGGGTAGAATTACCGATCAGTGTACCATCGATTGCACCGTTGGTGATTTCCACCGCATCTTTATTCTGAATGGCGAGTGTGCCCAGTCCAAGGTTAACTCTTGCTTCCTCAGCAGTCGCGGCACCTGTCCCACCTTTTTCAAGGGCAAGGATGCCCGTTCCACCGCCGCCGGTACCGCCACCCATCTGACTTTCTACCCAGTTGCTGTTCGTAATGCCGGCTTTCAGCTGGTAAAACTTTTCTTCCTGGATGGAATAAACCAACATCCCCACAGAGCGTCTGGCGGGGGTAATCTCATCTCTTTCGCTATTGTTGGCCACCGACCTGAAACCTCCTTTACCATAGATGTCACTATGGGTCGAATATTTATCCGTCAGGTCATTTGGCTCCAGGGCACCGATTACTTTCACTTGACCGACAGCCGAAAATGAGGCCATACACAGGAATACACAAAATGTATAAATCGCTTTCATTGGTATATAATTTTCAAAATTCTTCGTTGATACTTCAATTCTCTTTGTAGATGTATCCTTATTCTTCGCTGCCATTTCAAAACTTTTCATTGTTGTTTCAGTGCTTTTCCTTACCGCCACAAAACGGTCCATTCCCATTTCAATATGCTTAATTACGTTTTCAAAACTCTTCATTGCTGTTTCAGATTTGGAATGATGGGGACTATTGAATGGTAAAAGTTAAACCTGCTGCGGTATTGTCTCTCTGCACATAAATCACATAATTAGTGACTCCACCAGCGGCATTCCTAAAGGACCTCGTAGTTCGCTCAAAAGCACCGGTAGAGTCCAGAATGCCGACCACGATTTTAGATCCACCCCAACCTGAAGGATAGGCAATCACTAACTTCTGGCGCCCTGTAGGACTCGCAGCCTTATTAGAAACTGCCGCTCCGCTTCCAAATTCATTATGGGCCAGCGAAAGAATTTGTGCATCGCTTGGTGCAAAGCTTTCCCCGTCTTCTCCTCCATTCGCGAAGCCATAATAACGCTTCCACTGGAAGTTTAAGCTAGTACTTGCTTGCTTGCTTTTATTGTCGGCCGTTTTTACTGTCATGTTAAATAATTTAGACTGATTGTCGGTTCCTGCTACCGTAACCTGTACACTAACCGTTCCGCTGCTAGTGCCGCCAGGAGCCGGAGAGGTCCCTAAAACTTCCTGTCCTTCTACATTGATACTGGTAATCTCTGCAGTCTCCATTGCTCTTCCGGCCGTCCAGTTCAGGGAAACGGAAGTATTACCCGCCGGCCCCATTTCTATCGTACCCGATGGACTACTGGTTAAGCTGGCCGAAGGTCCCAGAGAAGGATAAAATACCGCTTCAATCCATTTGGCAAGGTCGTTGGTTCCAGGATTTACACCAGTATAATACCCCCCGGTAATTGGTCGGGTTCCATTGAAAGGACCAACGCTTCCGCCGCCGCCCAACGTTGCTTTATCTACCCAGGTTACTGAGCCCTCAGCATTACTGACCATCACCTGATCCGCGGCATCGGATTTTATATGCGCTGCGCTAATTACTTTTTCCGCAATCGAAGGATTCGGATAGGTACCCGTTAAATCACCACCGGCAGCACCGGCAATAGCTCCCTGTAATAAAAGAGGCGGCCATGTGGCATCTTCTTTCTTCGGACCGAAAAGCGTCTGATCTGTGGTGTTCACATAAAAATCGCCTGTTTTTCCTGTTGCTGCAATGGGTATTCCGGCACCGTAAATCAGGTTATTTCCGGCAGCCCCGGCACCAGAGGAGAACAACACCCAGTTGGCATTATTTTCCAGTTCTACCGGCACATCTGCACAGATCAACTGATAGGTTTTTGTTTTCCCGGTACCATCATCCATTACGGTACACAGCATCCCCGGCTGGCGCCTCAAAGGGCTCAGCTTATCCCGATCTGCGAGAGTTGGTACCTGATGATGTCCACCCTTCGCATCATTGGTATAAATGATTACTGATCCCGGAACCGGAATCAGCGGATTGCCCACAAATTGTGCTGCTCCCTGTTTCGGGGCAAAAAGCACAAACCCCATCGCAACCATCGCACATCTGATCCAATAATCTCTTCGTTTTTGTTTGATTTGCATATCCTTTATTTCTTTACAATTTCTATTAAACCATTTTCATTGATCAGGAAAGCCACTTCATTTCCGTAGGCCAGTCCCGATTTATTTATCGCATATGCTTTCACATAATACGGTATCCCTGTGCTCAGGCCTTCCAGACTGATCACTAAAGCATCCGCTCCTGCAATCACTTTCCCATCCGCCAGTGTCGGATTTGGCACCGTGCTCCAGCAGATTCCGGATTCCGTAATTGCCGATTCGCCATCGTCCGTTAAAGTCATGCCTGTAAGCACTGCTGAGCTGCTTTTAGCCGTAACCGCAACCGTTTTTAACAGTGGTTTTTTAACCGCTGCATAACCATACCATTCCGTCAGTTTAAAGGGAGGCAACTTATCATCTAAGTGGCTCTTCGCATTTAAACCCGCCAGGGAGAACGGTGCTTTTCTTTCTGTCTCATTTAGTTCTCCGATAGCGAGCATATAATCTGCCACCATCTTCATGCTAATCCCTCCGGATGTTGGCAATGGGCTTAACTTCCAATCTGCATAAAGCGTCATGCTTTCTGTAATTGGGAGGCCAAAATTAAAAACAGTTTCCATATTCTGATCACTATACCAGGCATAAAAAACAACGCCATCCTTAGTGCTCACAGCCGGAGTAATTAAAGTCTGGTCTTCTACTACCTGCGCTGCCACCACGGTACCACCATTACTTTCCCAGGTGATGGTATGGTACGATCTGGAAATTTCCAATGAGCCATTCACAAAACTAAAATCATAATTATCGGCCTGTAAATCGCCAATGCTCAACGTTACCGGGTAAACACCAGGTAAGCTGGCCAGGGTAGCCGTAGTGTTGATTTCCGGCGCTCCTGTCAACTTAGCCGCAGCCCTTACACTCCATTCCGTTTCGCCATATTTAAAGTCTTTCATTTGATACGTAAATGATGGATTTTCATGGGCAAAGAAACGTTTCAAAGTATCGCCATGAACGCTCAGTAAAGCTTTGCTGATTACAAATCTTTGTTCAGCCTCTGCTTTTTCATAAAATGCATTTCCTGCCTGAACGGCTTTAATGACTACTGCTCCTGCACCTTCAATAGTGGCCAGATCGCCATTCAGATCAAGGTGACCGTCCAGCAATTCAAAAGTAACCGGCAAACCGGAAGAAGCCGTAGCCTGCAAGCGGAAGGCATCATCACCATATTGCTTATTTGCAATTGCGGAGAAATTGATCACTTGCATGCCTTTCTGAATATGAATTGTAGCCAGTGCCGTTTGCAAAGTAGTATTGACGGTATTTGGCGCTAAGGTTAAATCACCAACCATTAACAATTCGCCAATTGGAGCCGCGGCATAGGCTGCAGGATCCCAGGTTACTGCCAGATTTTCTTTTGAACCATCATTATAGGTCACTTCCACCTGAGCAGGTAATCCCAATCCGGAAAACGGCGTACCGTAAGCCACCGTTATTGGTGTAGTTACAGCTACAGAATCGATATCCTTTTGCAGGGTAATCTTGATTTTCCCTTTCAGATCTAAAGTATTTCTAATGTCGTTTGTCAGTTGTATTTCTCCGGTAATTGTCTGTTGCTGTAACAGGTTACTTTGATAACCTGCCTCTTCCCAAAGGACCGGCAGCTCTTCCGTACTCCCGTCATCGTAAGTTACTTTAACCGCTAAAGGCAGTTCCAGGGCACTAAACAACTTGCCATACACATCTACCAATGCAGTTGATTCTTCTACTGAAATGATATTTTTCTGATCGATGATCACCTCAACTTTAGCCGTAATATCTGTTGGGTTTGAAGCCCCGTCCGCAGGATCCAGAATCCCTGTAAAGTTAAAGCTGCCCACCTCGTTTTCCATAAAGTCAGCAGATTCCCAGGTTACTCCGGCAAGGCCTGTTGTGCCAACCGTATACATTACCGGCAGAGAAGCACCCAATTGTGTCATCAAGCTTGCTTTGGTGGTTCCTAAAGGAAAATGAACCGGTGTATTTACCGTCACCGCATTGATCTGCAATAATGGAATTTGTACGATGATCTTGATTGCTGCTGATTTATTGTCCTTGTTTTCTTCCGGACTATCAGGTAGTAATACACCGTTTAACGAATACTCGCCAGCGGTATTTCCATCGAAAGTTCCGGGCTCCCAAAGGACAGACAACGGCTCTACCTGTTGATTATTATAAGTTACGTCGACCATAGCAGGCAATGCCAGATTGGTAAATAAAGTCCCGTGAGGAACAGTCATATCTGGTATCGTAGCCACGGAAACGACAAACCTTGGTGCTACTTTAACTTCCAGCAGGGCCGTTAAATCATTTGGATTTTCGGTGTTTACCGGAATGGCCACCATTCCAATGAACTCATAAGTTCCAGATTCCAATGGGCTATAATCTGTATTTTCCCAGTTTGAAACGGTTAGCATTTCTGTAGAACCGTCATCAAAAACACCTGATATTTTAGCTGGTAAACCCAGGGTATTTAATGCTGTTCCGTTTGCTACCAGCAGAGAATCCGCAGTAATAGCAACCAAGATCCTGATTTTCTCTGCTACGGTTACGCTGAGCGTCGGTTGCAGGGAGTTAGGATTGTCAATCTCAGCAGGGATCACCATAGTTCCCGGAAGAATATAAGTACCCGCTAACTTTTCATTGTAAGTTCCTTTTACCCAATCTACCGACAACAAATCTTCCGACTGGTCATTATAAATTACTTTCACTGATTCCGGTAAGGTTAATGCGTCGAATCCGGTGCCATAAGCCACGCTTAAAGGCGCAATTGGCGTGATGGATACAATCTCTTTCTTCGCTACTTTAATCCATACCTGAGCAGGTAAATTGTCTGGATTTTGTATCCCTTGTGGCAATAGCAACTCTCCTTCAAAAAGGTAAGTTCCTGCCTGTGTTTCGTCGTAATCCAGACTTTCAAATGAAGGGTTCATCACCGGAACATCCTGGTTTGTCCCGTCGTCTAATTTCGCATTGCGATGCGTTGGGAAGATCAGGTCTTTTAATTTTGTACCATAAACCACTATTATCGTATCTGCCTTTAAACTGCGGATTTCTTTGGCTCTTGGCAATACGTTTATTTCTATTTCAGGAATGATTCCTTTGGAATTCTCCACATCATCCGGCAGGATAAACGTACCGGCGACTGCATATTTCCCCTCCAGATTCCCATGGTAAGGAGTCAGATCCCAGGTTACACCGAGGTCCTGCATTCCGCCAGATACAAACTCTGCCATCAAAGCATCCGGTAAAATCAAGGCCCCTGCATCTGTTCCAAAAAACACGGTTAATGGATCCGGAGCGAGATAAGATTTGATGATACGTTTGCCGATGTTTACTTTTAAATCTGCCTTTACACTGTCCGGATTAATGAATCCATCCGGTGTTTCCAGTTCTCCGACCAATTGGTAAGTGCCTGGTTCATCCGCCAGGTAATCTCCTTCCAGCCAGGTTACATTTAAGCTCCCTGAAGTTCCATTATCATAGGTTACTGCTGCCTTTTTAGGAAACAATGCTTTCGCCGCATTAAAGGTGGTACCATAAGGAATGTTCAACGAGTCGGCAAGCGCAGTGACTACTTTTAATGGTTTCTGGCCAACTTTTACGATCACCTCTGCATAGCGCAGATTCGGGTTTTCAATCTGATCATGGATCACGATTTCCCCTTTAAAAGTATAGCTGCCTTCCTGCAAACGGTTATACGTTGCAGAATTCCAAAGCACCCCTTCTGTTCCTGCTGACTGATCATTATAAGTCACTGTTACTTCATCTGGTAAGCCAATCTGATCCGTTTCCGTACCATATTTTACGTTTATTAAAGCAGGATTTGTTACCGCAATGATCTCTTTTTTACCAAGAATAATCGTGATGGTAGTGCTGCGCAGGTCTTTGTTCGCCACTCCCGGAATCAGGATAGGATCTCCATCAAAAGTATAAACATCCGGTTTCAGGGGATCGTAAGCTTCCGTATCCCAGGTCATGTTTAAACTCCCTGTACTGCCATCATCATAAGTCACCGGAACCGCAAGTTTTAAGGTTTCAATCGCATTCAACCTGGTGCCAAAAGCTACGTTTACTGAATCTGGCTTGCTGATAGACACAATGTTTTTAGGTTTTGGAAGGACCGTTAACACCAGCTTTGCTTCCAGATTCCCCGTGTTATCTATACTGGAATTATGGAGCAATTTACCGGTTAAGTTATAGTCTCCGGAAACTATAGGATTGTAATTCCCGGGTTTCCATTCTACACCTACCGTATCTGTGGTCCCGTCATCAAACTTCGCTTTGATCGTTTGCGGTAGCAGCACATCATCAAATACCGTTGCATAAGGCGTACTAACCGCCGCCACCGGAAGCACAGAAACGATATTTTTACGGATGATGACTTTCTGATCTGCTAACAAATGCTTGCTGTTAGAGATCAGGGGTTTCAGTTGTAAATCGCCCTTTAAATCATACTCATCGCCTTTTGCAGGCATATATAGAGATTTATCCCAGATCACGCTCAGGAATCCTGTAGTCTGATCATGGTAAGTTACCCTGATCGAGGACTGCAATGGCAGGTTCGCTGCAGGCGTATGTAAAGGCACGGTAATGTCTGCTAAAGGCTCTATGGCAATGACATCATGTTGCGCATACACATCCACACTGGCTTCAAATCCGGCTGGATTGGCATGAATTTCTTTCAATACCAGGTCTGCGTATAAGCGATATACACCTGATTTCAGGTCATAGGTCCCTTGTTTCCAGATTAAAGTCAGCATATCTGTGGTTACGCGGTCATCATAAGTTACGCGAACCTGTTTTGGCAATAATGGCAATACTTCTGAGAAAGGCGTTCCTGACCATACATATACCGGAGGTAACTCTTCCAGGGCGATGATATAAGGAAATACAGGATCTAAAACGGCAACTTTCGCGGTGGCGGTCAGGTTGTTCCTGTTCATTTCCGGCTTAGGCACTGTAATATTTCCAATCAACGTATATACTCCTTCAACATTGCCGTTATAATCTCCCGGCAGCCAGGTTACAGGGAACTTTGCATGGCTCTGATCACTCATTACCACTTCTACCTGCGGCACCAGGGTTAACTGGTCGAATGGTGTTCCTGTATCTATTTTCACCGGCAGCGGGTAAGGTTTTAAGACCTCTATGATATAAGGTTCTCTGGTGTTTACTTTCAGTTTAATTTTCAGGGAACCGCATACATTATCACCGGCCACGGCAAGGGTAAATTCGTACTCCCCGGCCACGGTTGCTTCTCCGGAAATCAAGCCGGCAGGACTTAGCGTCATCCCATCAGGTAATAGGCCCTGAGAGAGTGTAAAGGTGTAATTCCCCGCTGTAGCCAAGGTAACCTGGTGGCTATAAGGGCTCCATTGATCGGCTTCCGGAAGCTGTTGTTCTGCATTTTCCAGATACAATCCCTGGAACTCATAAGCCCCGATATCTACCGTATTGTGCTGAATCCGCTGCGCTCCGGCAAGGTCCAGACCTATACCGGCAATCTTGTTGTTATCCCCCATATTGATGGATGGAGAGCATGGCGAAAGCGACAACTCATCTCCCTCAGGATTGTTAAACTGAGGGTCTTTGGTAAAGATTAAAGTACCGGTTTTATAACCATTTTCAATAGTGCTATTGGCCACAATAATTCCTGTGGTTAGCTGATCGGCTACTTTATTTCCGCGTTTATTACCCCATAAAATGGTATTGTAAATATTCAGCGTTCCCGTGTAACGATAGACTGCGCCACCGTATTGATTGGCAGCGGAAGTATTCGCATAGGCGATGCTGTTGTTGGCGATGGAAGTATTTATCAGATTGGTGACTCCATTATAATGATACAAAGCACCGCCATAATAACCACCTGTACTTGTTACCTTATTCCTGCTGAACACCGCATTCGTGATGTTTAACGTTCCCGAATACTGGTAGATGGCACCACCATGTTGTACTGCAGTATTTCCAATAAATCTGGCATTTGTGATCACTGGTTTCCCATTGCTGGCGTTGTACAATGCACCTCCGGAAATGGAAGCGGCATTGTCTTTAAAATCCACTTTGTCCATCGTAATTGCCGAGCTGATATTGTATAAACCTGCACCGGTTTTCGATTTATTGTTGATGAATTTTACGTCTTTAAAAGTCGCAGCACCGGAATTGTACATCCCACCACCGAGGGCATAACTACCTACAACTGCGGTGTTATTTTCCAGAATGACATTGGTAAATTCGGCGGCACCACTATTGAAAACACCACCTCCATACGTATAGGCCACATTGTCTTTAATCCAAAGGTTTCTAAAGATGATTTTCCCCAGGGCGTTGTAAATACCGGCACCATAATATAACTCGCTGCTCGAGTTGGAACCTACTGCGGTCTTTCCAGCTACAATGCTAAATCCATCTACGATGGTTGCATTTGTTAAGGCAATGCGGTTATAAAGGACATGGTAATTTCTGTTATCTCCGCTTAAAATCGTCTCATTTGTTGTCGCAATTGTTTCCGGATTCCGGTCTTCAAACTCATTTTCTGTTCCTGCAAAACCACCAAACAGCTTCACATTTTCTTTGAGGGTAAAGTAGTCTGTGACTTTAACTCCCGGGTTATATTTCCCTTTCGCTACCCAGACGGTATCCCCGGCCAGAGCAGAAGCCATCCCTTTCTGAAGGTCAAGGTAACCGTTGGTCCAGTCGGCGCCATTGTCCATTCCGGTAGCTGCCTGATTCACATAAATCCGCACACCACCGATCCCCGGTCTCACGTCTACGGTGTACAATCTGTTTCCACAAAGCGTACCATCATTTGCTGTTACATTAAACGTATAAATTCCGCTATTGATCGGACGACCAGTGATGGTTCCTGAAGTACTCATTAACAAGCCATCTGGCAATTTACCATAGCTGATGGCATAGTTATAAGTGCCGCTGCCACCGGTAGCGTTTATTTGCTGAGTATAACGTTGACCGCGGATACCTTCCGGCAGTGCCGCTGGTCCCACCATAATTCTGTTCTGCTGATTTTCATAAGCACCCAGATCTACGGCATCCGCCATGATCCTGTTTTTACCGGCTACATCTTTTGTTAATCCCGCAGCAAAGACATTGTCTCCCATATTGATGGCTGGCGAACAAGCTGATAGAGAAAGGTCGTCGGGGTTGCTGAGGTTGAACATCGGGTTTGCATCAATCACCGTTTTCCCTGCAACATATCCACCCTGAATCAGGGCATTGCTCACCTTCACATTCAGGTTCAACTCATCCGCTACGTTATTGCCTCGTTTATTGCCCCAAAGAATGCTGTTTTGCAAGTTTAATGTACCGGCATTGCGATAAATACCGCCTCCATATTTAGTAAGCGCAGCATTTACATAGGCGATACTGTTGTTGCTAAAAGTAACGTTGTTCAGGTTAGACGTTGAAGTATACTGATACATACCCCCACCGAAATACCCAGCGGTACCGGTCACTTTATTCCTGCTGAACACGGCGTTATTTAAGGTTAACACAGACACGTACTGGTATAAACCAGCACCATGCTGCACCGAGGTATTCGCGATAAACTTAGCACCATCTATGGTAATTTTGCCGGTATAAGCATAAAAGCCACCACCGGTTAAGCTTGCTTTGTTCTCTTTAAAAACCACATTACTCATCATCAATGCGCCCGTTACATGGTACAATCCACCACCGGTATTTGCGCTATTGTTCAGGAATTCCACCTGTTTCATGGTGACAGCACCGGAGTTATACAGTCCACCACCATACGAGTAGCTTCCAGTGCTTACCGTATTGTTTTCAAAAGTGATCTTTGTTAATACCGATGCCCCGGCATTATACATCCCGCCTCCATAATTACTGGAATTGTTATTTTTGATCCAGAGGTCGTTAAAGATCATGGCCCCGGAAACGTTATAAATACCGGCACCGATGTAAGGTTCACTACCGCTATTTCCTATTACTGTCCGCCCGGCAGTGACGGTAAAACCATCCAGAACGGTTGCTTTAGTCAGGACTTTATTATTGAAAACGACGTGTCTGTTGATATTTTTACCGTCTAAAATAGTTTGATTAAGTGTTCTTGTGTTTATTGTATCTCTTTCTGAAAGCAGGTTTTCTGTGGCTGCAAAACCACCATATATTTTAACCCCTTCTTTCATCTGGAAGGCAGAGGTGATGAGTGGTCCCGGACTGTAAGTCCCTTTCGCTACCCAGATTTCATCTCCTGCCAGAGATACTTTCAAGGCATTTTGCAGGTCGAGGTAAGCATTGTCCCAGGTGCTACCGTTATTTTGTCCGGCAACTGCGGCCTGATTGACCAGGATGCGAACCACACCGGTTCCTGCCACAATTTCCATGTTGTACATGCGGTGGCCACACAGGTTGCCATCGGTTGCTTTGACCACAAAAGTATATTTGCCAATCACGATAGGATTACCGCTGATCAAGCCTGTTGGCGTCATTGAAAGGCCGTCAGGAAGTTTTCCTGAGATCACCTGATAAGTATAGTTGCCGGCAGTTCCTCCGGTTCCATTACTTCCATTTCCGGTAATGCCTTGTAATTGCACGGTAACAGCCTCTCCACGATTCCCCTGAGGCATTGTGGCAGGCTGCACCTCAACCACTCCTTGCTGGTATTCTAATCCACCCATATCTACCCACTGCGACTGGATTCTTTCCAATCCGGGAAGGTCTTTACTTCCTGCAACTACGAGGGTATTTTCTCCCGTATTTATCGCAGGTGAGCACCCGGTAAGGGATAAGTCATCCGCTGCTGCGTTTGCAAACACCGGGTCGGCATCAATGATGTTTGCGCCTGTTGAATATCCTCCCTGGATCAGGGAATTGTTCACTTTAATGTTCAGGTTAAGCTGATCTGCTGTTGAAGATCCTCTTGTATTGCCCCAAAGCACACTGTTATTCAGCGTTACCGTTCCTGCATTTCTGTAAATGGCACCGCCATAATTTACCAGACCAGTCTTGAAATAATTGATGCTGTTGTTGCTGAACGTGTTGTTCGTAAGCACTGCTGTTCCGGAGTAGATGTAAATCGCGCCTCCATAATTAGCGGCTGATGAAATCACGCTGTTCCTGCTAAAAGTACTGTTATCGAGTTTAAACACACTGTTAGACCATACCGCTCCACCATGCAATCCGGCGGTATTATTGGTAAATGAAGTTCTGTTTAAGGTTAAAGTCCCGCTGGCATAAAGTGCCCCACCACTACCTGTGGCGGTATTGTTTTTGAAAGTCACATTTGTGAATACCGGTGTTCCATTGGCGATAAAAACTGCGCCACCTGTAGTGGATTTATTGGCGGTAAAACTGGCATTGGTAATGGTTAGTGCTGCTCCGGAATTGCTGTAAATTGCGCCTCCTTGTCCGTTGGTGATCGTGTTATTGTCGAAGCGGACATCCCTCAGCTCTGCCAGCCCCGCGTTGAACAGGGCCGATCCGTAGCCCGGATAACTGGCCGATTCAATGATCTTATTGTTTTCAAAAACCCCTCCTTTAAGCTTGAAACCACCGGCATTGTAAACCGCCGAACCACGGGCATATTGTCCTGTTGTACGGTTATTGCTGAAGATAATATTGCTATAGCTGGCTGTTCCAGAATGGTAAATACCACCTCCATAACTGGCCACATTGTTCTTAATCCATAAGTGGTTAAAAACCGCTGCACCGGCAGAATTGTAAATCCCTGCGCCGTAATAATTGCCATTGTAATAGTAGCTGTTATAGCTGGTTCCGGCATTTCCTCCCTGGATAGAAAAACCATCCAGCACCGTTGCATTGGTTAACGCAGCCGCATTGTAAACCACATGGTAACTCGGTTTGCCCAGACTACCATCAAGGATGGTTTCATTGATGCCTCGAACGGCCGTACTGTCTCTATCCGTCAGCAAAGTTTCTGTTCCTGCAAAACCACCATAGATCTTCACCCCCTCTTTTAAAGTGAAAGTAGAACTGATGAGTAAGCCCGGACTGTAAGTCCCCCTGGCCACCCAGATCTCATCTCCCGCAGAAGTCTGACCTAAGGCAACCTGTAAATCTTTAAAGGCATGTTGCCAGTTGCTACCGTTATTATCGCCGGTTGCGGTCTGGTGTACAAACAGCCTTCCTGAACCATTTAAGATGTTAACCGTATACTGTCTGTTTCCGCCCATGATGGCATCTGTAGCCCCGATCACGAAGGTATAACTGCCCACTACTGTTGGCGTACCCCTTAACTTTCCATCCGGCAGGAATATCAATCCTGTCGGCAATTTACCGCCCTGTAAGGACCAGGTAACCGGTAAGGTGGTTCCTGTTGCCGTCAGCTGGATTTCTACATATGCACCTCTTTTCAAAGGAGCAATGCTTACCGGATTTAGGATCAGACTTTCTCCGCCTTCATTTTCATAGGCGCCAAGGTCCACCAGGTCGTTGATGACCCTCGCTTTCCCGGCAAGGTCTTTATCGAATCCCTGCCAGCTGTTTCTTCCGGCATCAATAGCCAGAGATCCGCCTTTTAGTTTCAGGTTATCCGCTGCTGCGTTTTCAAACATCGGATCTCCAAACTTGATATCCTCTCCGGTGGCATAGTTGTTCTGGATTAAAGTGCTGCCGGCTATGATGCCTGCATTGAGCTGATCCATTACATTATTACCGCGTTTATTGCCCCAGAGGATACTATTATGAAGCGTCACCACACCCGAGTTCCGGTACAATGCCCCTCCGTAATTTAAGGTGGCACTGGCGTTGATATAATTGATGCTGTTGTTGCTAAAGGTCACGTTATTGATCAATGCTTCTCCGGAGTTGACATACATCGCCCCTCCATAATGACCAACCGTTGAACTCACTTTATTGCGACTAAAAATACTATTGTCGATTCTGATACTACCGTTGGTCCAGATGGCCCCACCATGTTGTCCAGCCGTGTTTTCAATAAAAGAAACGCGGTTTAATACTGGTGTTCCGGCGGCATAAATGGCCCCTCCCATTCCTGTAGCTGCATTGCCCCGGAAGGTAACTTCCGTAATTTCCGGGTAGCCATTGGCGATAAACAAGGCGCCGCCAGTAGTTGCTTTATTTCCGGTAAACTCCGATTTAAAGATTTTAAGACCTGCACCAGAGTTGTTATAAATCGCGCCTCCTTGTCCGTTGGCAATGATGTTGTTTAAGAATTTCACATCTTCCAGCTCCAGCAAACCGGTGTTAAAAATGGCTGCTCCGTAACCGGTATAACTGGCAGATTCTGTGATTTTATTGCCTTCAAAAACACCTTTGGTTAAGGCAAAACCTCTCCCGTTATATACTGCCGCACCACGTGCCGCATAGCCTTTTGCCGTGTTGTTTGTAAACCTGATGTTACTGTATTCTGCGTCTCCGGCATGGTACAAACCTGCACCATAAGTAGCCATGTTATCCTTGATCCATAGGTTTCGGAAGATCGCTGTTCCTGCGGTATTGTAAATTCCTCCGCCATAATAGTTGGCATTGGAAGAAGAGCCGTAACTCCATGCTGCTTTTCCGCCCTGAATACTGAAACCGTCCAGTACCGTTGCCGAAGTTAAGGCTGCGGTATTATAGACGATGTGGTAACTGATCACCGCGGCCCCACCCCCAAGAATGGTTTCATTTGTAGTCGCGATGTTATCCGGGATTCTATCCGTTAACAAGGTTTCCGTTCCTGCAAAACCACCGTATATTTTCAGTCCTTCTTTCAAAGTGAACGTGCTGCTGACTAATGCACCCGGAGAATAAATCCCTTTTGCCACCCAGATTTCATCCCCTGCTTTGACTTGCGCCATTGCTGCCTGTAAATCTGTAAAAGCATGTTGCCAGTTACTTCCGTTATTATCGCCGGTTGCGGTCTGATGAACAAATAAGCGGGCTGATCCTTCTTTTACGATTACTGTATATTGTTTGTTTCCTGCGATTGTTCCGTCTCCGGCACCGATTACAAAGGTGTAGCTGCCGGTTAATGTTGGTGTTCCTCTTAATTTACCATCCGGCAAGAAGACCAGTCCGGTGGGTAGTTTACCCCCCTGGAAGCTCCAGGTAACCGGTGATGTGGTTCCGGTATAAGTGAACTGGAGGTCCAGATAAGTTCCTCTGATGAGGTCCGGAATCACCGGCGGACTAATCATCAATTGTCCGGCGCCATCATGTTCGTAGGCGCCCAGATCAACTACATCATTTACTACCCTGGGATTTCCGGCCAGATCTTTATCAAAAGTCTGCCAGCTGTTCTCGCCCACATTGATGGCTAAAGATCCTCCTTTTAATTTGAGGTTGTCTGTTAAAGCATCTTCAAACATCGGATCACCGATCTTAATGTCTGTTCCGGTAGCATAATTATGCTGAACAATGGAACTACCGGTGATGATTCCTGCGTTCAACTGATCCGCTACATTATTGCCTCGTTTGTTGTTCCAAAAGATACTGTTGTGAACATTTACAGTTCCAGAGCTGCGGTGTATTGCCCCTCCGTAGCTTAACGTTACGCTTGGGTTGACATAGTTGATGCTGTTGCCACTGAAACTCGCATTGCTGATGTTTGTAGTTCCTGAGCCGATATATATTGCGCCTCCAAAATAGCCGGAAGTAGAGGTCACCTTATTTCTGCTGAAAACACTATTGTCAATTTTCAAGGTACCGGTAGTCCAGATGGCTGCCCCATGCTGAACGGCCGTATTTCCGGTAAACTGGATGCGATTTAAAGACATCGTTGCTGCGCTATAAATTGCGCCTCCGGTTGTGGTAGCGGCATTGTCTTTAAATGTTGCTGAACTCAGGTCCAGGGTTCCATTGGCCAGGAATACAGCCCCGGCAATTGTGGCTTTATTTCCGGTAAACGTAGCCTCTTTAAGCTTGATAACCGCTCCGGAGTTGGAGTAAATTGCACCTCCCTGTCCGCTGTTAATCGTGTTATTGATAAATTTAACATCATTCAGTTCTAAAGCTCCGGCATTGAAAATCCCTGCTCCATATCCGGTATAGCTGGCCGATTCTGTGATCTTATTGTTTTCAAAAAATCCGTTTTGAAGTTTAAATCCACCCGCATTGTAAACCGCAGATCCCCTTGCCGCATAACCTTTCGTTTCGTTATTGCTGAAGGTGATATTGGTATAGCTTGCTGCTCCCTGGTGGTATAAACCGGCACCATAAGTGGCGATGTTATTTTTAATCCAGAGGTTGCGGAACACCGCTGATCCCGCTATATTGTAAATCCCGCCGCCATAGTAATTGACATTGGAAGAGGAACCGTAAGAAGTCGCTGATTTTCCTCCTTCAATACTAAACCCATCCAGCACCGTGGCAGCTGTTAAGGCTGCGGTATTGTAGACCACATGATAACTTGCTACGCCTTTACCTCCATCGAGAATGGTTTCATGGAGGCCGCGAATGGCCGTACTATCTCTTTCTGCTAATAGCGCTTCCGTTCCGGCAAAACCACCATACATTTTTACGCCTTCTTTTAAGGTGAAGTAAGAACTGATGGTGAGACCGGCGCTATAACTTCCTTTGGCTACCCAGATTTCATCCCCTGCCGAGGTTTGCGCCAATGCAGGTTGTAAGTCCGTAAACGCATTTGCCCAGTTGCTTCCATTGTTTCCTCCGGTTGCGGCCTGGTTTACAAATAAACGTGTAGTTCCTCCGGTTACGGTAACCGTATATTGCTTACTTCCGATCAGCTGTCCATCCGTTGCCGCAGCTACAAAAGTATAGCTACCGGTTAAGGTCGGATTCCCTGTGATTAAGCCTTCCGGCGTTAAGACTAAACCCACCGGTAAACTTCCCGATTGTACAATCCAGGTATAGTTTCCTGAACCACCTGTCGCGGTCATTTGAATCATTGGATTAACACCCCTTAAGAATGGGGCAAACGTTGCAGGCAAGATTTTCAAGCCTGATCCACCTTGATTTTCATAAGCACCAAGGTCGATCTGATCATTGATTACCCTTGGATTTCCGGATAGATCTGCGGTACTGTTGTTCTTCGTATTGTCTCCGGCATCTATCCCCGGAGAACCGGCTTTTAGCTGTAGGTTATCGGCCTCTGCCTGCTGGAATAACGGATCACCAATCAGTACATTTGTTCCGGTAACATATCCGCCCTGCACCAGCGACCAGGTCAATACCATGCCGGCATTGAGCTGATCCGTTATTTCGTTACCTCGTTTATTCCCCCAAAAAATACTGTTGTTCACATTGATCACCCCCGTAGTTCTGTACAAGCCTGCACCACCTAAAGTAGTGGCATGTGTGAAGGCGATTTTGTTATTGCTAAAGGTTACGTTGTTCAACGTTGCAGCTGCGGCAACAAATAACCCTCCACCATAATAAGCACCTGCTGTGGTTACCTCATTTCTGCTGAACACCACGTTTTCCAGGTTTGCTGTTCCTGCGAGGTGGTACATACCACCGGCTTGCTGACCGGCAGTGTTATTTATAAATGAACTGTTAACTACGTTTAATACGCCACCATTGTGTGCAAATCCACCGGCATAAAGTTTGGCGGTATTTTGTTTGAAAGTGGCATTGTTTAAGGTAATTCCGATGTTGAGGTTGTACATCCCGCCTCCATAAGCGGAGGCTTCATTATTCTGGAAGAGCAGTTGTGTAAATACTGCCGGTCCCTGATTGTAGATTCCCGCACCGCGGTCTGCCTTATTATTTAAAATTTGCAGGTTATTAAATACTGCTTTAACGGTTGCATAATTGTAAATACCCCCGCCCCGATGGTTGTCGGTATCGCCATTGGCCAGTGCTTGTCCGCCGCTAACTGTAAATCCGTCTAGTACGGTAGCATTGGTTAAAGGTAGGTTGTTAAAAACAACGTGTCTGCTGGCGACTCCCTGACTACCATCTAAAGTAGTTTGGTTTTCGGTGTGGATGTTATTTGCCTGGCGTTCTTCAAGGGTCTTTTCTGTTCCGGAAAAACCACCGTAAACTTTCACGTTTTCCTTCATGGTAAACCAGTCGGTGACCAATGGCCCCGGACTATATTTTCCTTTCGCCACCCGGATCTGATCTCCGCTAATTGATTTGTTCCAGGCGTTTTTCAGGTCTGTAAATCCATGTTCCCAACTGCTTCCGTCATTGTTGCCGGTAGTTGCAGCGACGTTAGCATACAAGACCATACTGGCAGGATTTACCACTAAAGTATATTGCTTGCTACCCAGTAATGTGCCATCGCTTGTGGCCACCACAAAAATGTAAGATCCTGCAACCATCGGTCTGCCGGAAAGCTCACCATTAGGTTTCAGGACTATACCTACCGGTAAATTTCCGGAGGTAATTCTCCAGGTTAGAGGCTCCGTAGAACCGGTTACCGTTAAAGGAACTTCGAAAGTATCACCGCGACTATACACTGCCAAACTTGCTGGTGCGATGATCAGGCTGGCTGTCCCTTGATTTTCGTAGGCACCCATATCTACCGTTTCGTTGACTAAACGCGGATTGCCTTCCAGATCTTTTGAGGTCGATATTTTCGTATTGTTCCCCATATCTATCGCCGGAGATCCTCCTTTTAGACGCAGGTTATCCAGGTCGGCATTCACAAATAAAGGATTCCCGATCACGATATTTGTGCCTCCGGTATAATTGCCCTGAACAATACTCTGATCAATGGTCACTACTCCTGAAATCTGATCCGGAAGGTTAACCCCAAAAGTATTGCCCCAGAAAATGCTGTTGTAAATGCTTACCGCACCACCTCCGCGGAACAAAGCACCGCCGCCTGCCGTAGCTCTGGCAACGCTGTTGTTACTGAAAGTGGCATTGATTAAACTGGTGGTGGATGCAGCATACATTCCCCCGCCATAGAAGTTTCCGGTAGATGTGACCTTATTCCGGCTAAAGAGAACGTTGTCTAATTTGATAACGCCGGAAGAATATAATCCACCTCCGTGTTGTACGGATTCGTTGCCAATAAACGAAACGCGGTCTAATACCGGGGTACCGATATTGTGCATGGCTCCACCTGTGGCAGCGGCCTTATTTCCGGTAAAGGTAACATCCCTTAGCTCCAGAACTCCGCTGGAAGCATAAAGCGCTCCACCAGCTAATGCGGTGTTTTCTGTAAAAGTTGTTTTTGATATTTTTGAAGAAGCACCTCCGACATGGTGATAAGCACCACCCTGTCCATAAGTAGTTCCTTCGAGTCTGTTGTTTTTAAATGAACTGTTGGTCATCGTTACGGTACCGTTGTTCATCATGGCACCGGCAGTGGTATAGGCTCCCATGGTGACCAGATTGTTTTCAAAAGTGGCACTATCCAGGTTTACTGTGGTACCGCTACCGACAAATAAAGCGGATGCCCTACCGTAACTTCCGTTCGTGGTATTGGCTATAAACTGCGTATTGTTGATCGTCACGATACCGCCCAGCACCATCATACCCCCGCCATAAACGGCATTGTTGCCGGTAATGATCAGGTTACTGAATACTGGATTTCCAAGGCTGGTATAAATACCTCCCCCGTAATGATTCGCATTTAAACTGCTGCTGTTCGTGATTAAAGCCTTTCCTCCGCTAATGGTAAATCCGTCTAATAAAGTGGCATTGGTTAGGGCAAGGGTATTGGAAACCACGTGGTAACTTGCTACGCCCTGACTACCATCGAGGGTACTTTTATTTATGGTATTTACTGCTGATATTTTTCGTGCTGCTAAGCTTGCTTCTGTTCCGGCGAAACCTCCGTATATTTTCACATTTTCCTTTAAATTGAAAGAAGAAGTGACGAGTAAGCCGGGACTATAATTCCCTTTCGCCACCCAGATTTCATCTCCTGAAAGTGCCTGGGTTATGGCCGATTGTAAGTCTGTATATCCATTTTCCCAATCGCTGCCATCCTTTTTCCCTGTCGCCTTTTCATTTGTGTATAAATGTGTGCCGGCGGCATTGATGATATAAGTGTACTGCTTGCTGCCGATAAACTGGCCGTCGGTTACGGATAGGACAAAAGTATAACTGCCTGCTACCATCGCTCTGCCGGTTAACCATCCTCCGGCACTCAGGGAAAGTCCTGGAGGTAAGTTTCCGGAAGAAACTGCCCAGGTTAATTTTGCTTCTCCCCCAGTTGCAGTAAACTGCTGGTTTAAGATCGCTCCGCGCGTTCCCGGAGGAAGCGTTGCCGGAAGAATGCTCAGGCTTGCGCCACCCTGATTTTCATAAGCCCCCATATCTACCTGACCGTTCACCACCCTTTCGTTGATGTCCAGATCTCTGGATGTTCCGGTTGCTGCATTATCTCCGGCATCAATAGCCGCAGACCCCGCTTTAACCCTTAGGTTATCGTTCTCCGCATCTGTAAAAGATGGATTCCCGATGGAGATGTTAGTCCCGGTTGCATAACCACCCTCAACGATAGCGTTGGCAATGGTTAAACCTGTGCCAGTTACCTGATCCGGTACATTTCCACCGCGTTTATTGCCCCAGAATATACTGTTATAGATGGCTACAGTTCCGGATGCTACCTTGAAAAAGCCTGCACCAGTTGCTGTTGACGCATGGGTGTATGCGGTGGTATTGTTGCTGAAAGTTGTATTGGAGAGGGTCGCTGTGCCTGAAGCATGATACATTCCGGCACCATAGCCACTGGTATTTGGGTTAGTCACCTTATTTCTGCTAAAGATGACATTGTCTAACCTGACGATTGATGAATTGAAAATTCCGGCGCCATATTGTGCGCTGATGTTGGCAATAAAAGAACCACGGTTCAGGGTAAAGGTTCCGGTACTGTGTAACCCTGCACCGGTAGTGCTGGCCATATTGCCTTTAAAGGTTAAATCTTCTGCATCAATGACGCCTGCATTTAATATTCCGGCACCGGTAGCGCCTGAGATATTACCCTCAAAATTTCCTTTTCTGATGGTCAGCAGTCCAGCTCTATGATACAAACCAGCACCGCCACCAGTACTTGCTTTATTGCCTGTAAACGTAACATCTTCCAGTTTGACTTCGGCAACGCTATTATACATTCCCCCGCCTTGCGTAGCTTCATTCCCAATAAAAGTCAGCCTTCTGAAATTTGCGAAGGCATTGGTGTTGTATAGTCCGCCACCATATCCGACACCGCCCGTCACGATATTTTTTTCCATGCGGATATTTTCAAATGTTGACGGCCCAACGTTATAAATCCCTGCACCTAAATAGTAAGCATTATTGTTTTTAACCCAAAGGTTCCTGAATATTGCCGCTCCTGCATTGTTGTAAATTCCGGCAGCGCTATAAATAATCGGCGAGCTTCCTATTGCAGTCCTTCCCCCGCTGATACTAAATCCGTCTAATACCGTTGCCGCAGTTAATGCCAGCGTATTGCTGACTACATGATAGCTTTTTCCATTCCCATTCAGGATAGATTCATGAACCGCATACAGTCCATTTGCATCCAGCTGACGTTGCGCAAGGGCGTCCTCAGTTCCTGCAAAACCACCATACATTTTAACACCTTCTTTCAGTGTAAAAGTGGAGGCAACGTCCGTTCCCGGAACGTAATCTCCTTTGGCCACCCAAATTTCATCTCCGGTTCCGGCTTGTGCCAGCGCTAACTGTAGATCGGTAATCGCATGATTCCAGTCAACTCCATTCTTCGCTCCTGTTGCGGCTTCGCGAACATAAATACGCGTTGCTGCCTGCTGTACTTCTACGGTGTATTGTTTTGATCCGACCAATGTACCATCAGTAACGGCAATGGCGAAAGTATATCCGCCAATTACAGAAACCATTGCACGCCCATGGATTTTACCCTCAGGACTGATAAAAAGTCCCGTAGGAAGATCTCCCGATAATAAGCTCCAGGTATAGGCAGCACTGCCTCCCGTAGCCTGTAACTGGATGTTCTGCTCTTCGCCACGTGTCATTACTGCCAGGCTTACCGGTGTAATTTTTAAGGAAGCACCACCCTGGTTTTCATAAGCTCCATGGTCAACGAGTGTATTGTAAAAACGTGGATTTCCTTCGATATCTTTAGTGGTACTGGTATAGGAGTTGTTTCCTTTATCAATGGCCAGCGACCCGTTTTTCAGACTTAAGTCGTCGGTTGCTGTATTGGTAAATAAAGGGTCGCCGACTAAAATAGCCGTTCCGGTAGCATAACCTTCTTCTACCGTACTGTTGCTGATCGTGACTCCTGTATTCAATTGATCAGAAAGTCCGCCACCTCTGGTATTCCCCCAGAAAACACTGTTATAAATTTTTACCGTCCCGCTATTTCTGAATAAGCCCCCGCCGGCATTCGCTGTTGCAAGCACAACATTGTTATTACTGAAGGTTGCATTGCTGATGTCTAAAGTACCACTGTATAAGTATAATCCACCACCATTAAATGTTGGTCCTGTCACCTTATTGCGACTAAACACCACGTTGTTCAGGGTATTGGTTATCGTACCATAATAGGCACCGCCGTTTTGTACTGCGGTATTGCCGATAAAAGAAACCCGGTCCAGCGTATTCGTACCGACGTTATTTATCGCACCACCAATCAAAGCCGCAGTATTTTCTCTGAAAATAACATCCGTCATCGTGGCGATACCTGCATTGTAGATCGCTCCGGAGTGCCCATCAGATCTATTTCTATTGAATTCTGAATTGCTGATAGTTATGGTAGTAGAACCCACATTCACCAATGCCCCTCCATAACTGCTGCCCAGATTATTTTCAAATATCGCTTTATTGATAGAAACACCATTTCCAGAATTGTAAACTCCAGCACCAATCGCTGCCTGGTTACCTCTGAAAATGACATTATTAATCACCGCATTTATTCCCGTATTATGGAGACCGGCACCATAACGATTTCCTCCCAAAAGAATATTGTCTTCGAAAAGCACATTATCTATTTTTAATGCCGCAGCAAGATTGTAAAATCCTGCTCCATAATGATACCCCTTATTATTTTTGATAATCAGATTCCTGAAAGTACCATTTACTGCCGCTGCAAGATGATTCACACCACCTCCGGAATGGTTGGAATTTCCCTCAGAAATGGTAAAACCATCCAGCAATGTTTCGGGGTTTAACAACGTCGTATTGGTGATGACATGGCGGTTTAAATCATTCCCGCTTAATATGGTTTCATTGGCGGTAAACTTGCCATTGGTATTTGCTACACGTTGATTTAAGCCCGTTTCTGTACCTGCAAATCCACCATACATCTTTACGCCGGAAACCATATAAAATGCAGAATCCAGGACTGCTACAGGAATGTATTTCCCTTTAGCAACCCAGATCTCATCTCCGTCTTTTGCAAGTGTCAATGCGCTTTGCAGTTTGATAAATCCATTGTTCCAATCTACCCCATTATTGATGCCGGTAGCGCCCTGGCTAACATGTAACCTGGTGGCTCCGGGGTTTACAACCATCGTATATTGTCTTGTCCCAACCAGGCTACCTTGTAGGGCACGAAGCACAAAAGTGTAGCTCCCTGCGATCATCGGAATCCCGCTGATGATCCCCGTCTGACTATTTAAAGTAAGTCCTAAAGGCAATACCCCGGTAAATACCGACCAGGTCGCCGGAGCCGTTCCGGTATTCAGCGTAAAAGGTAGCTCAACTGAAGTACCGCGAGGCAATGCCGTTAAAGAGGTTGGAAGAATGGCTAAAGAAGCCGACATACCCAGTGGGTTTTCAAAGGCACCAAGATCTACCAGGCCATTTACAATCCTGGTCTTTCCGGCTAAATCTGTTGCCGTATATACTTCGGAATTGGTACCTGCATCAATCGCAACAGAGCCGTTTTTTAACTGCAGGTCATGTTGATCAGGGTTTGCAAAATCGGGGTTAGCAATCAAATTATTTGTTCCGGAATTAAAGTTGTTCTGGACGATGTTGTTCGCCATGTTTTTAAGTAGCGGTCCGGCGATCTGATCCGCAACGTCATTCCCCCTTTTATTACCCCAAAAGATACTGTTGTAAATATTTACCGTGTTTACCCCATTCCATAAACCGCCACCGATAAAAGTTGGTTCAAGAGCCGTTAAGGCAATTGTATTGTTACTGAATGTACTGTTCTGAATGTTCGCCGTGCCACCTTCCAGATACATCCCTCCCCCAAAGTTGTTTGTCAGGAGTCCGGTTACGCTATTTTTACTGAGGATCACATTGCGCATGGTAATCGGCCCATTAGCATAAATACCGCCACCTCTTTGTTCCGCGATGTTATCCAGAAAGGACACACGGTCGAGATTTGCATTTATAGTTGTATAGAGACCGCCACCATAACTTTTCGCGGTATTGTCTTTAAAGACTACATCGGTCAGGCTGACGTCCCCAACATTGGTTATTCCGCCACCCAATCCATCGCTGATGTTCCCTTCAAAAGTGCTTTCCGTCAAAGTTACCTTTGTTCCTGCCACTGTATTGTGAATACCTCCACCGTTGAATGCTTTATTATTCCGGAAAACAACCTGATTCAAGCTGGCATTGGCCGCTGCATTATACAGTCCACCACCTAGCCTTGCCCCACTAACTACTTCATTACTCTCAAAAAGAACATTGGTCAGTTTTAACCCGGTAGCCAGATTATACATCCCCCCACCATAGATATTGGCTTTGTTATTTTTAAAGATCATGTTGCTGAAAATCGCATTACCAGCAATTGCCGCATTATATACTCCCGCTCCATGACCAGGTATTCCTGTACCATTTGCATTACCTTCCGAAATGGTAAAACCATCCATTAAAGTGTTTACAGAAAGGGCTATGGCATTGTTAAGTACCACGTGTTTATTGATGTCATTACCACTTAAAATGGTCTCATTAATTGTGAATTTTCCGAATTGATCTGCCTGCCGCTGAGTTAAAACCGTCTCTGTACCTGCAAAACCTCCATACATTTTTACGCCTGAAACCATCGCAAAAGAAGCATCTATATTCGGGCTATATTTACCTTTAGCCACCCAGATTTCATCTCCATCTTTTGCGATGGCTAATGCACTTTGCAGGTTGTTGAAGCCATTAGGCCAGTCGACCCCATTATTATCTCCGGAAGACGCAGCATTAACATGCAGTCTGGTTGCTCCCGCATTAATAACGACAGTATATTGACGGGTACCTACCTTATTTCCCTGCAGAACACGCAATACAAAAACGTAGGTGCCGGCAACCGTTGGGATACCCGTTAACTTTCCTGTTTTCGCATCCAGGCTAATTCCAAAAGGTAATTCCCCCGTCAACAGAGACCATTCCGCAACACCGGAGCCACCGCTCAGGATTAGCTCCTGTACAAGGTTAGCCCCACGAATCTGCGGCACTATTGCTTCCGGCATGATGGTTAAAGACCCCGGCATACCCAATGGATTTTCCAGGGCGCCAATATCAACCGTTCCGTTGATGATCCTGGTATTTCCGGCAAAATCACTTTCCGTAGAAACCTTTAAATTATTACCGGCATCAATGGCAATAGAGCCGTTTTTCAGTTGGAGATTATGTTGTTCAGCATTTTCAAAATCAGGATTACCAATCAGGTTGTTTGTTCCTGAAAGACTGTTATTCTGGACAATGTTATTGGCCATATCTCTGAGCGTGCTACCGCCAATCTGATCCGCAACGTCATTGCCCCTTTTATTACCCCAAAAAATACTGTTGTGAATATTTACCGTAATTGTTCCAGCCCATAAACCAGCGCCTACAAACGTACCCTCTAAAGCAGTAGAGGCCATCGTATTGTTACTGAAAGTGCTGTTCTGAATGGTCGCTGTTCCGTCTACAAACATCCCTCCACCATTGTAGCCAGCTACGATTCCGGTTACGCTGTTTTTACTGAGGATCGCATTACGCATGGTAATTGTCCCAACCGCATAAATACCGCCCCCTTTTTGTTCCGCAATATTGTCCAGAAAGGACACGCGGTCGAGGTTTGCATTTATAGTCGTATATAGACCGCCACCAGTAGTTTTAGCGGTATTGTTTTTAAAGACTACATCGGTCAGGCTGATATCACCAACATTCGAGAGTCCACCGCCCATGGTTTCACTGCTATTCCCTTCAAAAGTACTTTCCGTCAGGGTCGCTTTTGTTCCCCCTACGGTATTGTGCATACCGCCACCATTAATGGCTTTATTATTGCGGAAAACAACCTGATTCAAGCTGGCACTGGGCCCTGCATTATACAGTCCACCACCTAACCTTGCTCCACTAACTACTTCGTTACTTTCAAAAAGAACATTGGTCAGTTTTAACCCGGAAGCCAGATTATACATCCCTCCACCATAGATATTGGCTTTGTTATTTTTAAAAATCATGTTGCTAAAAATCGCATTACCAGCAACTGCCGCATTATATATCCCCGCCCCATGACCATTTATTCCTGTGCCATTTGCATTACCTTCAGCTATCGTAAAACCATCCATTAAAGTGTTTACAGAAAGGATTATTGCATTGTTAAGTACTACGTGTTTATTAATGCCATTACCACTTAAAATGGTCTCATTAATGGTGAATTTTCCGAATTGATCTGCCCGTCGCTGACTCAAAACCGTCTCTGTACCAGCAAAACCGCCATATATTTTTACGCCTGAAACCATGGCAAAAGCAGAGTCTAAATGCGGGCTGTATTTACCTTTAGACACCCAGATTTCATCCCCGTCTTTAGCCAGCGCCAGCGCCGTTTGTAATCTGGTATAGCCATTTGCCCAGTCAACACCATTATTTTGCCCGGTTGCTGATACATTGACATGCAACCTGGCTACCCCCGGACTGATCGTAAAATTGAATTGCCTGCTACCTGTCAGACTTCCGTTTGTCGCTTTTATCACTACCGGATAATTTCCGGCAATGGTTGGGATGCCTGTCAGCTGTCCTGTTTGAGGATTTAAACTAATTCCCGGAGGTAATGCGCCAAATGTGACCTCCCAATTGGTCGCCGCGCCCCCTTTTATGCTGAGCGACTGGTTATAAGGCAGTCCGCGTTGCTGAACCCCGATGGTTGCCGGCAGAATGTCTAATGTAGCCGTCATTCCCGAAGGATTTTCTAAAGCACCAAGGTCGATGTTAGTACCAATCAACCTGACGTTTCCCACGATATCCATTGTTCCGCTTTGTTTGGAATTGTCTCCTGCATCAATCGCTATTGATCCGTTTTTCAACCTAAGGTCGTCCAGATCTGCATTTACAAAATCAGGATCCCCAATCATATTGTCTAGTCCATGGCTGTAATTGTGCTGAACAAGGGTATTTTCCATGGTGATTTTAACACCGCCAATCTGATCCGGCACATTGTTTCCTCTTTTATTTCCCCAGAAAATACTGTTGTAAACATTTGAGGCTACAGCGGCATTTAGAGCGCCACCGTAAGTAATCGTATTGTCAGCAAAGACATAGGCAATGGTGTTATTACTGAAACTACAGTTGAAGATGTTCATCGCGGTGCTGAGACCATATATTGCGCCTCCAACATTGGCTACCAGTGCTCCGGTAATCTTGTTCCTACTGAATATGGAATTACGAATAGTCATTCCTGATCCCGAATAAATGGCTCCTCCCTGCAGAGCGGCAGTATTTTGAATAAAGCTGGTCCGGTCGATAGTCAAACCGACTGTGCTGGTTAGTGCACCACCATTTCCAGTAGAAGTATTGTTTTTAAATACATTATCCTCCATGGAGGATACAATCGTATTATACAATCCAGCACCCGAACTTGCCCCGCTATTATTGATGAAGGAAATTCCCTTGAAAATTACTGCTGCAGAATTATACATCCCCGCTCCAAGGGTATTACTGAATGTGGAATTATAAAAGCTGTTGTTTTCCAGCAGGAGATTGATCAAAGTAACGGTTCCATTGTTATGAAATCCTGCACCATAATGACTGGCGATGTTATCTTTAATCCAAAGATTTTGAAAAACAGCAGATCCGGCAGTATTATAAATTCCGGCACCTCTATTCGCCGCTGCAGTCGGGTTATTTCCGTTTACTGTTCGTCCGCCGCTAATGGTAAATCCATCTAAAACCGTTTCTTTGGTCAGAGCGGCAACATTACTCACCACATGGTTGTTGATGTTACTCCCTGTCAGGATACTTTGATTGGCAGTAAACAAGCCATTCGGATCTGCAACACGCTGCGTCAGTAAGCTCTCTGTTCCAGCAAAACCTCCATACATTTTAACGCCTGATTTTAGCGTAAATGTGGAAGCCGATACTCCTCCCGGACTGTAAACCCCTTTAGCCACCCAGATTTCATTTCCGGCAGCAGATTTAGTAATGGCATTGAGCAAATCGGTATAAGCATTGCTCCAATCTGCGCCGGTATTTGAACCCGTTGCAGTGGCATTTACATAAATTTTTGTTTGAGCGGAAATTTGAAGAGCGGTAAAGAAAAGAACAGAAAAAGCAATGGCCTTAAAAAGGGAGGTACGCATAATTTGATGAAGGGATTTCTTCTTGAAAAAATTAAGATTCAATATGTATGGGGCAAAATATTTTGTTAGCTTTCCACCAAAGAAAGAAAATTGTGTTTTAAAACTTTTTTCAGAAAAGCATCCCTAAAAATGACTATAAGAAAATTGCTTTATTGATGATTTAAACAACAAAATCAACCCAGTGGCAAAGCTATAAAATAAAGTTTGCTTCACAATAAAATCACCTGTGCTTTTAGTAAAAATTTAGATAGCTAAATCAATAAGTTAGAATAAGTTAGCCAAAATTACACGGCTGCTTAATAAATTGAAATTTAAACTGCCGTTAAGTCCTGATACAGGGGTTTTTGAAAAAACAAAAGAGGTTAAAAAAAATGACCAACATCCTCAAATTCGAAGATGTTGGTCATTTTTTAGTTATCGGGCAGGAATAAACAGCATCCTGAACCCAACAAAATAAAGCTATGGTTAAAGTGCCTTGTCCAGCCCTCTGTCTTTTAGCAGATATTTCATGTTTGGCTCCTGACCTCTAAAGGCTTTATATAAGTCCATTGGTTCTACAGTTCCACCTTTTTCCAATACGTTTTTACGGAAAGATCTGGCCACTTCCGGGTTAAAGATGTTTCCACTTTCTTTAAAAGCAGCAAAGGCATCACTATCCAGTACTGCCGACCAGATATAGCTATAATAGCCCGCTGAGTAACCGGAAGCGAAGATATGCTGGAAATAAGTGCTACGGTAGCGTGGTGCAATTTGTTTGATCAATCCATATTTATTCATTTCTGAACTTTCAAATTCCGTTGCATTCACGTCTTTCCCTGCGGGTACGGTATGGAATCCCATATCCAGTAAAGATGCCGCAAGGTATTCTACGGTTTCGAAGCCCTGGTTAAATTTCGAAGCATTCTTCATGCGGTCGATCAATTCCTGAGGAACAACTGCACCTGTTTTGTAATGTTTTGCATAAAACTGAAGTACTTCCGGCTCAAAAGCAAAATGCTCCATCACCTGAGAAGGCAGTTCCACAAAGTCGCGGGGAACAGATGTTCCTGCCAGACTTCTATATTGTACATTGGATAATAAGCCATGAAGGGCGTGTCCCATTTCATGGTAATAAGTAGTCACCTCATCCGCTGTAAATAACGCAGGCTCGTCACCATTAGGTCCGGAGAAATTACAAACGATAGAAACTACCGGCGCAACACGTTTCCCGTTTTCATAAGATTGTGTTGCATAAGAGGTCATCCATGCGCCACCACGTTTAGAGCTGCGGGTAAAGAAATCCATGTAGATGACACCAACATGGGTACCATCAGCTTCTTTCACCTGATACGCGGATACGTCTTTATGGTATACCGGAACTTCCGGAAGTAAAGTAAAAGTAATGCCATACAGTTTGTTCACCACCTTAAAAAAACCATCTCTTACATTGTCGATCTGGAAGTATGGACGTAATGCTTCTGCATCATAATTATATCTTTCTTTACGCACTTTATCTGCATAATGTGCCCAATCCCAGGCCTCCAGCTTTTCGTTGCGACCTTCTTTATCCATCACTTTCTGCATCTCTACCGCTTCTTGCTTAGCTACAGGTAACGCTGCGTCCCAAAGGCCGTTTAGCAGGTCGTAAGCTTCTTTCGGCGATTTCGCCATGCTTTCTTCCAATACAAAGTCAGCATGACTGTTATAACCTAATAATGCTGCTTTTTCTGCACGTAAGGCTACAATACGAGAAATGATCTTTTTGTTGTCATTCTCATCATCATGATTGGCACGATTGATATAGGCATTGTACATCTTTTCACGCAGGGCGCGATTTTCTGAGTATTGAAGAAAAGGAGTTACACTTGGTGTATGCAGGGTAAACCTCCATTTCCCTTCTTTTCCAGCCTGCTTTGCAGAAGCTGCTGCAACTGCTTTTACCGATTCCGGCAAACCGGCAAGATCAGCCTGATTGTCTATGATTAATTCGTAAGCATTGACTTCAGCCAGCAAATGTTGTCCAAAATTTAAGGTCAGCAAAGAAAACTCTTTATTAATGGCTCTCATTTGTTGTTGCTGTGCCTCGTTCAGGTTGGCGCCACTTCTCACAAACGATTTATAGGTTTTCTCCAACAGGCGCTGTTGCTCTGCGCTCAGTTTTAAAGAAGCACGTTTATCATATACGGTTTTTACTCTTTTGAATAATTCAGAATTCAGGTAAATATCGTCACTATGTTTCGACAATTCCGGAGCCATTTGCTGTGCAATTTTTTCCAGTTCAGGAGAGGTATTTGCGGAACTCAGGTTAAAGAACACCGTGCTTACTTTTGACAGTAACTTTCCGCTTTCTTCTAAAGCCACTACCGTATTTACAAAAGTTGGTACCGATCGTTGCTTATAAATTGCGGCAACCGCTTGCTGCTGTTGCTTCATTCCTTCCTGAAAGGCCGGTACATAATGCGCATTGGTAATTTTGTTAAATGGAGGCACCCCATGTGGAGTGTTATACGTTTCCATAAATGGATTTGTGCTTTGTCCCATTACCGTTTTATCGGTCACCAGGAGCATACCGCAAACTATAAGCATAGAAGGGATTCCTTTTTTTAAGTTCATTCTCTAATAAATTTATTAATCAACCAAAAAGCCTGGTAGCCCAGGCTTTTACAAAGATAATTTTTAAAACGGCTGGTGCTATTCTTAAAAAGTATCATTGTTGCAACAAAATTAAAAATAAGGTTATTTAAACACCGATAGTCACTGTTTTCATAAATTAGAAATCAAACTTCAACCGCAACCCTGTTCCAATCAGGTAAAGGTTTTCCTGCGTGAACTCCTTAATCGGAAGCTTCACAAATGGCTCTAAAGAAACTGATTTTCCCCTGGATATTTGCTGTTTGTAACCCAGAGAAAAGTTATAGAATCCAAGATAAGGATCTGTTTTAAGATTTGAAGTTTGCTTTTCTTCCGTCACCGTGGTACTCAACACATTGGCTTTAAAAGTCGTTGAGGCGGCGCTCCCCGGATCAACCGGACTGCTTTGCACCTGACTTTCCAGAAAAGTGTTTTTTTGATTTTGATTCAGTACCGCAAAGGCCGAGACCCCCACATTGGCATATAGATTTTTAGTCAGGCGATAACGGATTTCTAAAGGAATATCTATTCCCCGAAGGTTAGCGTCTACCGCTTTCAGTTCTTTACTGTTACCAGCCAAGCCTTTTGTCATTGTCGAAGGCATATCCTGTTGTCCCCCACCCGGAGCAGAAGCCATAGTTCTGGATGCGCCCATTTCATTGTAAGAGATCCCTGAATTGATGGATATCTTTTTACTCAAAGCGTAGCCCATACTCAGGCCATAGCCCATATTTAATTTCTTGCTGCTGCCAAAAGAAGGGGCCACCATTACACCCATCTCCCATTTGTCTTTCTGCATTGCTAATGCCGCAAGATTAGTACTGGCCCTTTTTCCTCTCGCATTGCCATTTTTAGATTCCTGCGCTAAAAACTCTTCCAGACTCTGTGTTTTTACTTCCGCAGGAGCTTCAGCGACCACTGCTTTTTGCTCCTGACGTTGTGCAGGAATAGCTATATTTTCTGGAATTGTTGTTGCCCTTTCCGAATTATTAAAAAAGGCTACCGCAGCATTTAATGGTTGTTGTATTATCGGATTTATAGCTTTCGCTGCGTTTGTCTGATTAGGCTGATCCGAAAGACCGCCTACAGTCATTACCTTCTGACTTCTGTCTGTGAAAGTGCTGCCAGACACTTTTGCCAATCCGCCTACAGTAGCAGGATTTACTCCTTTTCCTGTAATATCAGGGACAGAACCTGCAATTCCGGTTTCCTTAGTCCTTTCATCGGACTTCAAATCTTTCGCCAATTCAGCAGACCCCGAAACCTTAACCAGTGCATCAGACTTCGAAACATCCCCTCCGGGCGTTGTAGTTTTAGCAGTTTCCTCTTCCGTTGATCCCCTATGTTGATCTGAAGGTTTAGCACCGGTCAATATTGAAGGTTTCAGTCCTTCCTTTTTATCATTTATGAAAAATATAGCAAAGCCGATCAAAATCAACGCGGCAGCGCTACTCAGACTTCCCATCCAGAAAAACATCCCCCTTTTTTTTGCTGGCTTGCCGGAATTGAAATTTTCCCATGCCCCGGGAGCATAGTCTTCCTCATGAGCCATTAATTGCCCCTTGATATGAGCGATCAGCTCATCATCAGGTAACTTTATATGTTCATTCGGTTTCATCCTTATATTTTTATTTTTGTCAATTCCCCCATTCATCCCCTGTTATTCCTCTCGCGCGCCTTTTAATTTGTCTCAAAATCAGTAACCAATGATTTCGAATACAATATTCTTAATTTATTCTTTGCTCTGGTCAGGTAAACCCGACTGGAACTTTCCGGTATATTTAATAGTTTTGAAATCTCTTCATGAGAAAAGCCCTCCAGTTCATACATATTGAAAATCAATTTATGCGTTTCCGGCAGCTCATTCAATAACTTCATAATGTCTTGTACATGGAGTTGAGAAATGGCATTTAACTCTGTGATCGGTTGCGGCGGCTCTTCCATATCATCCACATATAAAAATGTTCTTTTACTACGTAAAAAATCAATTGCAGTACGGGAAGAAATTTTAGCCACCCATCCTTTAAATGCTTTTTGTAACTGTTCCGGATCTTTGGGCGCCCCAAACTGCCCTATTCCTTTAAAAATCTTAATAAAACAATCATTAATCAGCTCTTCAGCATCATTACGATCGTTGACATACCTTAAAATAACGCCCATTAAATACCCGTAAAATGATTTATAAACCACCTCCTTGCATTTATTGTCATTTTTCAAACATCCAGCTAAAACGTCCTCAAACTTGAGCATTCTTTTCTAACACCATTAAGATTTTTTAAATTCTTGATCATTGTCCGGATCAATCAGCTTTTGAAAGCTCTTTTTTTCCGAACTTCTTCTAAAACAGGATACCCTGGACTGCTAATTTACGCATTTCCAAATAAACCGCTTTAGAAGCCGGCCCATTAAAGAGCCGGCTGCTTTATGGTATTATTGTTTTAAGGCAACATTGTAAACTGCTGCTTTGAATTTTAGAGAATCAGTCTCTGCTTTGCCTTTAAATCCTTTAGCCCAAACGGTATAGAATTTACCTTTTTCAAGCTTCATTGCAGGAAGTGTCGCTTTAACTTCTTTAGTAACGTGATCTTTTACTTCCAGTGCAACGCTTTCACCTGGCTCTACATCTGTAAATACACTATATTCTTTAAATGCTTTGTTGCTGGCGATGTCCGTTGCAGAACCAGTGATGGCTAAATCTAAAGTTTGTACTTCAGGACTTGTATTGATGAAACGAACTTTCGCTTTTTCATTCACCTTGATACTATCTAACTTATCATTGATCGTTAAGAAGGCTCTTTTGCTACCGGTATCTACTAAAAATGTAGTATAAAACTTTCCTGACTGGTACAATTCATTTTTTGTCAAAAGGAATTTAGTCTTTTCTCTTTCTGTAACCCCAATTGCACTGCTACCAGGATATAAGCCCAGGTAGCCAATTTTAGCACCATATTTAAAGGCATCTTTATTGGCTCTTTGGCTACCGATTATAAAATCAAGTTCCTGAGTATCCGGACCAGCATGAACAATGGTCAACGCAGCCAGCTCAATTGGCTCCATATCATTGTATTTCTTTTGACATGCTGAAAAAACTACAGAAACCGCAGCGACTGCAATGAAAGTCTTAGTTATTGTTTTAAATTGGTTTGAAACGCTCATAATTAAATTTTTAATATATAAATGGTTAATTGTTGGCTCTTAGCCTTTTCCTCCTTAAACGGGGCTCCATTTAAAAACGCTACAACCACAAATAAATTAAAATGAAAAACCCCGCTACATTGCTGTAACGGGGTTTTGTATCCTATAAAAAAAAGACTAGATCAGATTTACGCTTCTACTTACAAAAGCAGTTAATTCCGCACCTGTTAACATTCCCTGCGCCAATAAAGCAAGATCTATGGCTTGTTTAGCCAATAATCCCTGTTCCTCTTCATTGTCGGTCAAAAGAATCTTACCAATCAGTTTATGGTTACCATTGATGGCTACTTTATAGCTATCCGGCATGCTGCCATATAAGCCCATTCCGCCACCCATTTGTGCCATTTCTTTCATGCGGCGCATAAATTCGTCCATCGTTACTGTTACCGGCAACTCTTCCGGATTCAGACCAACTACCTCTACCTGCATTCCTGGTTTGGTAATCGCTTTAGTAAAGATGTCAGTCACCTTTTTCGCCTGATCTTCTGTTAATACAGATTCGATAGCGTCATCTCTTTCGATCAGTTTATCGGCAACACTAGAATCAACACGTTTCAATAATGTTTTCTCCAGTTTATTTTCCAGGAAGCTGATAAAGTGATTATCGATTGCTGAGTTCATCAGCAACACATCGTAATCCTTTTTATTGGCCGACTGGATAAACGTATCTTGTTTAGAAGGATCCGTTGAATAGATATAAACTACCTGACCATTTTTATCGGTCTGGAAATTTTTTACCTTATCATGGTATTCTTCTAAAGTATAATTTTCGTTTTTAGTATTGGTTAGCAAGGCAAAATCCTTCGCTTTATCGTAGAATTTCTCTTCGCTTACCAGACCATATTTCACGAATAAACCGATATCTCCCCATTTCTCTTCATAACCTTTACGGTCTTTATTGAAAAGTTCCTGAAGTTTATCTGCTACTTTCTTCGTGATATAGCTATTGATTTTTTTCACATTGCTGTCTGCCTGAAGGAAACTTCTGGAAACATTCAAAGGAATATCCGGTGAATCAATTACCCCGTGTAACAACATTAAGAATTCAGGAACGATGTCTTTTACCTCATCTGTGATGAATACCTGACGTGAAAACAACTTGATTTTGTTGCGTTGCATGTCAAAATCATTCTTCACTTTAGGGAAGTATAATACGCCCGTTAAGTTGAAAGGATAATCTACATTCAGGTGAATCCAGAATAAAGGATCTTCTGCGTAAGGGTACAATTGCTTGTAAAATGCAAGATATTCCTCATCTGACAAATCTGCAGGTGCTTTAGTCCAGATCGGGTTGGTGGTATTGATGATATTATCCACCTCAACAGCTACTGTTTTTGGCTTTCCTTCTTCATCCTCACCATCGGCAACGTGTTCTGTTCTTGTACCAAATTTAATCGGTACCGGTAAGAACTTACCATATTTCTCCAGAATTTCTTCCAGTTTATTTTTGCTCAAAAACTCTTCTGATTCTGCGTTAATGTGCAGGGTAATTTCCGTACCACGAGTGGTTCTGTTACCTGCAGAAATTTCGAATGAAGTACTACCATCACAAACCCAACGTGCAGGTTCTGCACCATCCTGGTAAGAAAGGGTCTGGATTTCTACTAAATCCGATACCATAAAGGCCGAATAAAAGCCTAAACCGAATTTACCTATGATTTCGTTTGCGTCTTTCGCGTCTTTAAACTTCTCTACAAACTCACTTGCTCCGGAGAAAGCCACCTGATTGATGTATTTCTTGATCTCCTCAGCAGTCATACCTAAACCATTATCTGTAATGGTAATGGTTTTTTTATCCGCATCAACCGCTACTTCTACCAATGGGTTACCCAGCTCTCCGTTGTATTGTCCTAATGCAGCAAGACGTTTAATCTTTTGTACCGCATCTACTGCATTGGATACCAGCTCGCGCAGGAATATCTCATTGTCTGAATACAGGAATTTTTTGATGATCGGGAAAATGTTCTCCGTGTGAATGGAAATGGTTCCTTTTTCTTCTATGCTCATATGTTAACTCATTTTTAAGTACATAGCCTACCTATCAATGGCCATTCCAATTCAAAAATCTTGTCAAATTGACAGTAAAGCCGGGCTTAGTAATGCCAGATCATTCCCTTATTTTTATGTATAATTGTATATCCTACCAATTTATTTTCGCCTCATGATACCTGATGATCTCTATAAAACACTAAAAGATAACGGTACGATTTCTTCCGGATCTTTTGAAAAGATGACTGAAAAACAGCGAAGTCCATTATTCTCCCTGCACTGGGAGCTGAAGACCTTGTTGTATCTGGGCGTGATGATGCTCAGCTGCGGATCAGGCATCCTGATTTATAAAAATATAGACACCATAGGCCATCAGGCAATATTGGCATTTATTGCGGCCATTTGTGGCGGATGTTTTTACTATTGCTTCCGAAATAAAAAACCATTCAGCAGGGAATTAATAAAAGCGCCGGACGTACTTTTCGACTACCTGCTCTTGCTGGGCTGTCTTAGTTTTCTAACGTTCACCGGCTACCTGCAGTATCAATATCAGGTTTTTGGAACCCATTACGGCATGGCCACATTTATCCCGATGGTGGTTTTATTCTATGTGGCTTATGAGTTTGATCACTTAGGGGTCCTCAGCATGGCTATTGCCAACCTCGCAGTCTGGATGGGCGTATCTGTGACACCAAACCGACTACTTTCCAATGCCAATTTCGACAACCAAACGTTAATTTATACCTATTTACTTTTGGGCTTGATCCTTTTACTCGCTGGTTTCTTTTCTGAACGCTTCAGTTTCAAAAAGCATTTCCGTTTCAGCTACTTTCATTTTGGTATCCACATCAGCTTTATCGCCCTGGTGTTCGCTTACTTTAATAATTATGATTCTGGAATGGCCATCATATGGCTATTGATCCTATTTGCCCTGGCTTTCTACCTCTATCTCGATGCCTTGCATCATAAATCATTCTATTTCATGCTGCTAGTGATTCTTTATAGTTATGCCGCGGTCAGCATTCTTGTTTTCCGCTCATTGGATGGGATGAGTAATATGGGTGGCTTGTACTTGCTCTGTTTATATTTCATCATTTCCGCAGCAGCTTTAATCCTGCGCATCATCCGTTTAAACAAACAAATTAAGGCCTCATGATCATTTATAATATTACCTGGTTAAAGCACCTGATCATCCAGGATCAAATGAAAAAAGCACATCGGGCAAACAACCTGAATGCGGAAGAATTACAGGCGGTTCTGGAAAAATACCCGGTAGGCTTCCACAGCTCTAACCTGTTCTTGCGGATTGGCTTATTTCTGGTTACCACTACCCTTACTTCTTTTGCTTTTGGCTTTCTGAGCCTGGTGTTGAGCAATACCCGGTTAATGGAGAGTCCGGGCTACTTTGCTTTCCTTGGGGTTTTATGTTACATCGCGCTGGAAATCGCTGTTCGTACATTCCACCATTATAAATCTGGTGTAGATGATGCCCTGATGTGGACCTCAGGCATGCTCCTGCTAACAGCGCTTTACATTTTTCTGGATAAGCGTGCTTTTGGTTTTAAAGGTTATATCGATGAACTGATGCTTTCCGGATTAGTAATGCTACTGGGTACTTATTTTACCCTCCGTTTTGCGAACATGGTCATGGCATTGGTCAGCTTTTGCGCATTTATCGCCTTTATCTTTTTTGCCTGGAATAGTTATGGCTTTTACCCTTTCTCGACCATGCCTTTTCTGATCATTATCATTGCAGCGACGATCTATTCCTTTGTGCTAAAGCTCGACAAAAAGCACTGGATGTATAAAGACTGCCTCGGGATGCTGCAATTTGTCAGCCTGCTAACCCTCTATGCCGCTGGAAATTATTTTGTCGTCAGGGAGCTCGGCAGTTCCATGAACAAGGTAGTCCTGGCACCAGATCAGGACATTCCCTTCGGTTGGTTTTTCTGGCTATGGACCTTTTGTATCCCCTTTATATATATCGGAATCGGTTTAAAAAGAAAAGACGTTATTCTGCTCCGCGCAGGATTAATCTTAGTTGCAGCGGCCTGTTTTACCCTTAAAAGATATCACCATGTTGCTTCAATCGAAGTCGTATTGGTGGCTTCCGGGGCTTTATTACTGGGCATTTCTTACGGACTGATGCGCTACCTGGAAACACCGAAATATGGCTTTACGGTAGCCGAGCTTGATGATGATCATATGTTAGACAATCTCAAAGTAGAATCCCTGATAGTAAGTGGCACCTTTGGTGATGGACCCACCCCACCTGAGGGAAGCCGCATGGGTGGCGGCAGTTTTGGAGGAGGAGGCGCAACAAGCGATTTTTAAGTGACTACATTTGATATTCTGACGCCTGATCCTGCCGCTATTCTAATACTGATTGCAGGCGTGATTCTGAGGGCCATAAATTTCTTGAGTATTATTTAGAATAATTATAAATAGTTTGTTTCTTTGTAAAAAATGAAACTCCATGAAATTCACCATCAAGACCTTATCTATTCTATCGATTTCCCTTTTTGCAGGCCAGGCTGTTTTAGCTCAAACTGCCAAAACGGAGAAAAATCTGGATGCCAAATCTAAAACCACGTTTTACAGTCTGACGGAAGGAAAACCGGTAAAAGAAGCCGAAAACTGGGATCTTGCATTCAACAATACCACGATCAAACTGAACAGCAAGCATAAAGTTGCCGGCCAGGTATTAACCAATACCAGCTTTGATAAAGTTGTAAAAGCAACGGAAAGCGGCTATAAAGAAGATACACAGAGCACAAGTGTAATCCCAACCGGCTCCGGAAAGGGCTGGTACAATTACGATATGGCCACTCATGCCTTAACGCCAATCGAGGGAAAGATCTTTTTGATCCGCACTGCAGCAGGAAAACAATATAAAATTCAGGTATTGAGCTATTATTTTGATGAGCTGGACTACAATGATACCGGTTTTTACACCTTCAAATATGCAGCGATCAAATAACCAAAAGACAACGCTTAAATGAGAAGGATACCAGCCATAAAAACGGCCTTTAGCTTTCGCTAAACCCTTAACATTGATACAGAAATGACCGGAATGCTACATAAATATTATCCTGCGTACGGTTATTTCTTACGTATCTTTGTGCCTAATGGAATACAATGTTCACACTTTGCCAAATGGCATCCGATTACTTCATGTCCCTTCTGCATCTGCGATTTCCCATGCCTGCATTATTGTAAATAGCGGGTCAAGAGACGAGCAGCATGAAAAAGCTGGTTTGGCTCACTTTATTGAGCACTTAATCTTTAAGCGCACAGAGAAAAGAAATACGAATCAGATCTTAAACCGGCTGGAAAGTGTGGGTGCGGATTTAAACGCATACACCACCAAAGAATATACTTGTATTCATGCCTCTTTTCTAAACCCTTATCTGGACAGAACTTTGGAGCTTTTCCATGACATCGTGTTCCATTCTACCTTTCCGGAAGACGAGATGGACAAGGAAAAGAGTGTCATTCTGGATGAGATCACGTCTTACCTGGATCAACCGGAAGAAGCGATTTACGACGATTTCGAAGATCTTGTATTTGCAGGTCACCCACTGGGCAGGAATATCCTCGGCAGTCCGGAAACCGTCAACAACATCAGTCAGGCAGACATCCATGAGTTCATCAAAGAAAACTACCATACCGATAAGATCATTGTTGCCGTTTTAGGGAATTACAGTCTGAATAAACTGATTAAAACCGGTGCTAAATATTACTCGGAGATTCCGGAAAACCTTCATAAAGACACCAGAATCGCACCTGAAAAAGCGCCTTTGGCGAAGGTCATCTTTGAAAAACCGATCATGCAGGCTCATGCCATGTTAGGCTCTCAGGCTTATTCGTTGCACCATCCTTATAAAACAGGCTTGTTGTTACTGAACAATTTGCTGGGTGGCACAGGAATGAGTTCGGTTCTGAATTTACAGATCCGCGAGAAATACGGAATTGCTTATACCATTGAAACGGGCTATAGCCCGCTGAGTGATACCGGCATCTTTACCTTATATTTTGGTACAGACAAGGAAAAAGTAGATAAAGCCTTATCTCTGATCTTCAAAGAATTTAAGAAGATAAAAGACCATCCGCTAACGGAAGTCCAGCTTCAAAAAGCTAAGAATAAGTTCATCGGACAAATTGCTTTAGGCGAAGAAAACAGGATCGGCTTGATCATATCCATGGCTAAGAGCCTGATTGACTACAACAAAATTGACGATTTACAGACAGTTTTTAGCAAAATTCAGGCAGTAACGACCACTGATATGGCCAATATTGCCAATGAAATCTTAGATGAAAGTAATCTTAGCGCCTTAACCTTTTACCCTTTAGCGTAATATTTGTATTTTTGCATTATGAAATTACCCATTGTAGCATACGGCGATCCGGTACTTAAGAAAGTTTGCGCTCCTATAGACGAGACTTATCCGGATTTAAAACAATTGATCAGCAACATGTATCAAACCATGTATAATGCTCATGGAATTGGTTTAGCTGCCCCTCAGATTGGCTTACCGATCAGGTTATTTATTGTAGATACGGGAGTAGATGAAGAGGAGAAGGAAGGCTTCAAAAGTGCTTTCATCAATGCAGAAATCCTGGAAGAAACAGGTGAGCCCTGGGCTTTCAACGAAGGTTGTCTGAGCATTCCTGACATCAGAGAAGATGTAATGCGTAAGCCTAACATCCGCATCAGATACTATGATGAGAACTGGGATTTACAGGAAAAAGAACTCAATGGCATCCTTGCCCGTGTAATTCAACATGAGTATGACCACATTGAAGGCAAGCTGTTTACAGAAACTTTAAGTTTATTGCGTAAGAGAATGCTGAAAAGCAAGCTGGATGCGATCTCTAAAGGGAATGTGAGAGTAGATTATAAAATGCGTTTCCCACAGCAGAATAGAAGGCGTTAATTCCCTTCACTTCTGCTTTTATCACCTTTGAATATGGATTGCATCAACTTACCCCATGCGAATGGGTTTAAAAGCGGGTTGGTTTGCACCATATTCTTGTTTAAAGACCTATCGTGATTTAAACGGAAATTGATTCCGGAGATCTCTGAAGCATCTCTTGGCAGGGTTTGTATACGTTCCGTAATACTTTCCTGAGAAAGATTCCTGATGGCGATTGAGAAATCATCATCAGCAATCTTCATGGCCATAAAATCCCTGGTAAAGTCCTCTACCGTAGCCCACGGGTAAACCCTGACTGTAGGCAGATTTACAATCTCCGATTTTAGCTTAACCATCGCTGTATATTTACTGTCGTCGATTTGTGCAGGAATTGCCTGTAACACATCTCTGTACCCTACAGCAGTATATAGAATGGTATCACCGGGATGTGCGATAAAAGAGAAATACCCTTTAAAATTCGCTGCATACCGCTGGCCTTTATTTGTTAAATTGGTCACCGTTACATATGGCACCACTGTATTACTGTCTACGTCGGTGATAATCCCGCTAAACTGAATCAACTTTTTACTTCCCGGACTTTCCTGTGCGAAAGCCGTACCCATAAAAAGAAGTAATAATAAGGTGAGTGAATACTTCATATGCAAAAATAGCTGTATTAATTAAAACGGCTAGTTAAATAGTGTTAAAACGATTATACCGGTTCTGCAAGGTTAATAGCCACAACAGAAGTGATTTGCGGCACTGCTTTCATGATGGCTTGTTCGATTCCTGCTTTCATGGTCATGAAGCTCATTTTACAAGATCCACAGTTTCCTAATAATTTCAATTTAACTACATTGTCCGCCGTAATCTCTTCTATAGCCACATCCCCGCCATCAGCAATTAAATATGGTCTGATCGAGTCTAGTGCCTGCTCTACTTGTTGTGTTAAATCCATTTTATTAATTTTTTAAAGTATAAAAATAGTAATTTTTTAGCAATTAACGGTCAGTGCATTGTTAATTGCCACCTGTTGTGCCACCTTTCCTGCAATTTCCGCAAAGACAGTTGACATTTTGCTGGACAGGTCTAATGCAATCGGAGCACCGTTATCACCAGCAGCGGTAATACCCTGAACGATTGGTATTTCCCCTAAGAATGGTACATCAAATGATTTTGCCAGTTCCTTACCTCCGTCTTTACCGAAAATATAATATTGGTTCTCAGGTAATTCTTCAGGTGTAAAGTAAGCCATATTTTCGATTACACCTAATACCGGAATATTAATGCTTGGCATTTTAAACATGGCCAATCCCTTTCTCGTATCCGCAAGGGCTACCTGTTGAGGTGTGGTCACAATTACAGCGCCTGCAATCGGGAAACTTTGAGTAATGGTGATGTGAATATCGCCTGTGCCCGGAGGTAGGTCAACAATCAGGTAATCCAGCTCGCCCCAATCCGCATCATTGAATAATTGCTTGATTGCATTCGAAGCCATTGGTCCTCTCCACGGTACTGGCTGATCCGGATCTGCGAAAAAGCCTAATGACAATAGCTTGATGCCATATTTTTCAATAGGAAGAATCAGCGTTTTTCCATCTTCAGTTTCTCTGGCACTCGGTTTTGCACCTACCAGGCCGAACATCGTAGGTACTGAAGGGCCATAGATATCGGCATCAATCAATCCTACTTTTGCGCCGTCAGCAGCCAAAGCCACCGCCAGGTTACTCGCAACAGTAGATTTTCCGACTCCTCCTTTTCCGGAAGATACCAGCAAAATATTGCGGATAGCTTTCAGCTGAGTGGTATCCATAGGCTTGGTTACTCTCGAAGTGATATTGATCTCTACTTCAGCTTCCTTGCTTACAAAATGCTTTACCGCATTTAAACATGCATTTTTCAGCATATCTTTCATCGGACATGCAGGAGTGGTTAATTCCAACGTGAAACTTACCTTCTTATCTTCTATTTTCAAATCCTTGATCATGTTCAAAGTCACCAGATCTTTTTTAAGATCAGGGTCTTCAACATTTCTCAGAGCGGCTAGAACTTGTTCTGGACTAATTATCATTAGCCAAAATTAACAAAAGACGGCCACAATTAATTGACTTTAGGCTTTTTAAGTGTAATTTTAACACGAAATAAACATTTGCGTTTAACGTTTAGCAATTATATCTACTTTACCGTATGCAACTTCCCAAAATTAACATCCCCAAAAAATATATAAAAATTGGTGCCTGGGTGTTTGGAGTTTTTCTTTTGATTTCTGTTATTGTAGGCGGTATTGCCTATAGTAAAAGGGACGCTTTGTTACAAAAAATGATGGCGAAAGCCATTGCTAAAGCCGATAAAGACTACAGCCTGGACCTTAAAATCGGGAGCTATGGTTTCAGCGGACTGAGCACCGTGCACCTCACGAATATCTCTGTGGTGCCAAAGGACCGCGATACACTGGCAACTGTTGATGATTTCACGGTTGGTGTAAAGCTATTCCCGCTGATCTTTGGAAATGTGAAGCTGTCGGAAATCATCCTGAATAAAGGAACCTTAAATGTGGTATTTAAAGATTCGCTGAGCAACCTGGATTTCTTATTGAAACGTAAAAAGAAAGACACAGTCAGCACCAAAAAATCAGACCTTGCAGATCTCGCACATAACCTTTTGAACCAGGTTTTATATAAAATTCCTGATCATATGGAGCTGAAAGACCTGATGCTCCGGATCAATGACAATGACACTGCAAAGCTGAGCTTTTTAACTACTACAGCTACTATCAGCGATGGAGATTTACAATCAACCATTAAAGTGAACGATAATTATGCGACCTGGCATGTGAATGGTTCCGTATATCCAGGCAAAAAACAGCTGGATGTGATGCTTTTTGCCGATCACAAAAAGGTAGACCTTCCTTACCTGGAAAACAGATTTAAAACGAAGTTCAGCTTTGATACGGTAAGGACAGAAATGAAAAGTGCCGATTATAGTGGTGATGATTTCAAGATTAAAGGATCATGGGCTGTAAAAAACCTATTGCTGAACCATCCGAAAGTTGCTTCCAATGATATCGTTATTGCGGATGCAAAGATTGATGCCGATATGCGCATCGGTCCGAATTATATAGCCCTGGACAGTTCATCAACCGTGTATATTAAAAATGCAATGGTTCATCCTTACCTGAAATATACACTATCTCCGAATAAAATTTATGAGGTAAAATTACAGGCTCCGGAACAGGATGCACAGGGAATGCTGAATGCGTTTCCGCAGGGATTGTTTGAGTCGCTGGACGGTTTGCAGGTAAGTGGTAAGGTAAAATATGCGCTTAACTTTTACCTGGACAGCTCAATGCCGGACAGTGTGAAATTTAACTCCGGACTTACGCCGGTAAATTTCAAAATCCTGAAATGGGGCAAAACAAATCTTCAAAAGATCAACAAAGACTTTGTTTATACACCTTATGAACGTGGGAAGCCAATGCGTGACATCATGATCGGTCCTTCGAACCCGAACTATACACCACTTTCCCAGGTGTCCAGCAATTTCAAAAATGCGATCCTTACTTCCGAGGACCCTTCGTTCTTTACCCATAAGGGATTTGTACAAGAGTCTTTCCGCAAGTCTTTTGCCGTAAATTTCAAGGAGAAGAAATTTGTCAGGGGTGGCAGTACGATTTCTATGCAGCTGGTAAAAAACATATTCCTAAGCAGACAAAAAACACTGGCCAGAAAAGCAGAAGAGATTCTGATTGTATGGCTGATAGAAAATAACCGCCTGATTAGTAAAAACAGGATGTTGGAAGTCTATTTCAATATCATCGAAATGGGATCTAATGTATATGGTATCGGTGAGGCCACACGCTATTACTTTGGAAAAAGACCTTCAGACCTGAATATCGGTGAAGGGATATTCCTGGCCAATATCGTTCCGCGTCCAAAGATTGCTTTGTTTAAATTTAAAGGGGATGGTAGCCTGAAAGATTACCTACACCCCTACTTTAAATATATAGGAAATATCATGGCCAATCGTGGTTTAACACCTAGAGACAGCAGTGCATACGGCTTCTATAATGTCCAATTGAGGCCTGCATTAAGACAGTATTTATTGCCTGATACGACAGCAGTAGATACTTCTGCCTTCGATAATGACGATCCTCTTCCCGCCATAGAAACCAATGATGAGTCTAAAAGCTTGTTCGACCGGATTTTTGGTGGTGCAAAAAAGGATACGACCTCCAAACCCGCCATCAAACCTGATAGTGTTCAAAAGACGAAAAAGCAGTTGAGACAGGAAAAAAGAGAACAGAAGAAGCGGGAACAAGAGTTGGAAAAACAATTGGAGCAGTCCAAAGGAAACGGTTAAAGCTCCAAAAAGAAAAATATGAACACGATTAAAGTACTAGATAAGGAGTTCAATATCCTACTGGAAAATGACAACATTCTGAAACGTACCCGCTTGATTGGTATACAAATGAATGTTGATTATGAAAACCGCTGTCCCCTCTTTATCGGGGTTTTAAATGGTAGTTTTTTATTTATGGCCGACCTGGTAAAAGAGATTACAGTTCCCTGCGAAATGGCCTTTATCCGCGTTTCCTCTTATAAAGACACAGAAAGTACCGGCGAGATTAAAGAAGTATTCGGTTTACCGGAGAACCTGAAAGGTCGCGATATTATCATTGTCGAAGATATTGTTGATACCGGTTTTACCCTGAGTTATATCCTTAAAGAGATCTACAAACAGGCACCAGCTTCTGTGAGCGTTTGCTCCCTTCTGCTGAAACCAGACGCCCTTAAAGCGCCTATTGATGAGCTGGAATATGTCGGCTTTGAGATTGCCAATGAGTTTGTTGTAGGCTACGGTCTGGATTATAATGGCCATGGCAGAAACCTTAACCATATCTACACGGTTAAAACTGTTGCAAGCCCTTTACCTTAATGTTATATTTTTTTATCACTTTTGTAGAAACTAATACTCCCCATCACCAATGACCATACATAAAGAAGGTTACACTACCATTGCCGTATCATTGCTGTTCATCTTTGTATTGAACGCTTTCATCGATTATAAATTTGCAGACATTACCTGGTTAACCTGGTTCGTATATATATTATCATTTGCCCTGTTTGTTACTGTTTTACAGTTTTTCAGGAACCCTAGCAGACAGTTTGTTACTGCCGACAACAAAGTAATTTGCCCGGCAGATGGTAAGGTTGTCGTGATTGAAGAGACTGAAGAAGGTGAATATTTCAAAGACAAAAGGATTCAGGTGTCTATTTTTATGTCTCCGGTAAACGTACATATTAACAGAAACCCCATTTCTGGTGTAGTAAAGTTCTTTAAATACCATCCTGGTAAATACCTTGCCGCATGGAATCCTAAGTCTTCTACCGAAAACGAACGCACAACGGTTGTAGTTGAGCATGCTAATGGTACTCCGGTGTTGTTCAGACAGATCGCCGGTGCCCTTGCCAGACGTATCGTATGGTATGTGAAAGAAGGTGATCAGGTTAAACAATCAGAAGAGTTTGGTTTTATCAAATTCGGTTCAAGAGTGGATATCTTTTTACCACTTGGGACTAAGGTTAATCTTCAACTTGACGAAGTTGTAAAAGGTGGTATTACTGTGTTAGCAGAGTTGAGCTAATTAGTACTATCTAAAATATTTGTACGACGTTCTATTATAGAGCGTCGTTTTTTTTGTGGTTATTTTTTTTTTGTCAGGAGGCAGCTCAATAGGGTCCAGCCAAAACTTGAATAGCGAATAGCCAGGGCTAAGTAGAGTTATTGAAGGTCTAAAAATCAGCCATCACTCTTCATCGGCTGAAAGCTTTGCGTTGAAGGAACGCAAAACCTTCTATGCCTCTTCGGAGAATGACTGATTTTTGTGACTAATTAAGGTTCTGTAGGAATTTGCAGTAAAACAAGAATAGCTATCGATTTACAGGACTAGAACATGCATTTACTGTCCTTGATATTGTGTAGGATTTAAGAAAAAAAGGAGGCTAGTTCTTTTCAGACACTCGAAGGTTTGCCCATCAGCAAAAGAACGTTTATACCGCAATTAACCAAGTCAGACTATAAGAGGTCATTTAATCTGGCTCGGGTCGCTAAACGAGGCCTAAAGCAGTGGTAGAGGCAAGGGATTGCGGAGTTATTGTTCCGGAGTGCTTTACTTGTAATTTAAATGGGATAGAATTGGAAAATACCCGCGTGTTTTTCGTTCGGGATATGTGGATTTTTTCAAAACTTTATAGACACCAAAATGTAGCTGGCCGATCTGAAGGATCCGCTCATTGTCTCCGGCCAGGGAATGGCCATTGATTACCCCGCATAAGGGCGCCATAAGTCATTGTACTCCGTAACCGGAATGACTTCATGGGTATTTCATACAAATTTCCGCCTTGGCGTAAACTGTTCTGTCACCGTTACCGGCAGCATGATCATAGAACGAATTAAGCCTCCCTTAAGCCTTTGGCCCAGGTGGTTTATCCTTTCATTCAAAAAGAATTTCAGCTCTTTTACCTGAATTTTAAAAGGTTTTCCCTGGTATCCCTGATTGAGGTATCGGGCGTAAATCACCTAAAGGTAATTGAACACGCATACCTGTTTAATGTAACAGGTACATTAAACCTAACAGATCACAATAAATGCAAAATGGATACTATGATGCGGCTTTGCAGAAATTAAATACGGCAAATACAGCACAGATACAGAAAACACCTCTTTCAAGAAGAGAACAAAAAAACCTCCCCGATTGGGATCGGGAAGGCTATTATGCTTTTTGACTAGATGAGATTAAACTCTTCTAGATTTGATACGAGCTGCTTTACCAGTTAATTCACGTAGATAGAATAATTTCGCTCTGCGAACCTTACCGTGGCTGTTAACCTCTATTTTAGCGATATTAGGCGAATTGATAGGGAATATACGTTCCACACCAATACCATTAGACATTTTACGAACAGTAAACGTTTCATTAGCACCTACACTATTACGTTGTAATACTACACCTTGGTAAATTTGAATACGTTCTTTATTACCTTCGCGAATTTTATAGTGAACACTCACTGTATCTCCTGATTTGAATGCAGGAAACTCATTTTTTGCGATTACCTGCTCTTCAACAAATTTTACTAAATCCATGATTTTAAGCTATTAAGCCGACTTTTTGTTGTTTAAAATCGGACTGCAATATTAGGAATTATTTTTTATAAATGAAAGCGATTTCTGTTTTTTTCCACATTCTTTGACATTTCCACATTCCATTCTTTGGCATTTCCACAATTAAACGCACTGCAAAGGCGTTTTTGCACTAAAAATTATTTTTTAGAGATTTGACTACCAGCAATGTTGGTAAATTAAATTCCGGCATTTTCCTCCTCAGCGACCTCTTCAGCAATAAGGGTAGCCAGACTCTTCCTTTCTATAGGATAATTGGCGAGCTCACCACGCTCCATTCCGAAAATTCCCTCCAGCAGAATGACCGTCGCATAAGGAATATCAGCCTTCCCATCTAAGGGTAGCTTTCTATAATTGTGAAAGGTATTAAAAGCAATGTTCAGGTATTTAGGAATTAATCTGCTCGCAGCTTTGTAACTCTTAAGATTCAACTTGTTCATCTCTTCTTCAATTTTGTACTTCCTTAGTTCTTCCATTATTTTTTCGGTTTTGTGGTTTAGCAACTGAAAATTTATTTTCGCTGATAATAAATACAATTTATTTCCAATTACACAATTATCACATTGCAATTATAGAAATAAGCGCCGACTAAACATAATTTATTTCTATTTAGCGTACTTATTGTCACTAAAAGAATTCAAAACAGGTGTTTTACCCCCGTTAAAGCATCAGGGACCAGGCATTCCAGATTAACTTTTCAGAATGGGTTGCAGGAAATCTTTAAGATTACTTACCTCAATTGGCTGTGTTCTTAAGCTCCCGGGCTCCATGCCAAAAAGCTGCTCCATCATCACAACCTTTTCATAAGGGATGTCCTGCGTTTCGTTTCCTAAAATATTCCGGTAATTATGAAAAGTATTTAGAGAAATATCTAAAATTTTAGGAAGCGTCTGTATCGCCTTTCTATAGTCTTTCACAGCGAGCTGATAGAGATAATCGTTAATTTTATACTTTTTAGGGTTTTCGGTCATATCTTTATAAAAAAAATAATATTTAAAGTGTATAATTGTCAAATTTATGATTTGAAATATATAATTTACTACAACTAAAATACTTATTATTTTTAGCAATAACATCAAACATTCCTGTTTTTTTATGAGCCTAAAAAATGTAGTTGTCGGAATTTTAAGGAAGAAGAGCGACCATTCCTCTGACTGGCAGGGAAAATGGGTCGTACTCATGACGGAATAAATTGAGTCTGACTTCAGAATCCATCAGACACCGGATATAGCATTGATGGAGAAAATCCCGGAGGTATCCCCGACGATGTTTTTTAGCGAGCCTGTAGCGCCAATCACTGAGCTGGTAGAGAAAAGTATGCACGGTAGCATTAACACTGAGTACAGCGAGGTAAAGCAGGCTCTAATGAGCTGCAAAGAATTAAATGCAGCTTTAAGGGGTCAATTTAAAGATCAAGACAAGATTATTGCCCTTTTGAGTAAAAACCAGTGAGGAGTCGACCGGCAAACTAACTGGAGAACCGATTACTGAATTAATCGGTTAACAGGTCAGGTCTGCGTTGCTGAGTGCGCAACACCGCTTGTTCGTGGCGCCATTCGTTGATTTTCTGCTCATGACCACTCAGTAAGATATCCGGTACTTTATGTCCTTCCCATTCAGCAGGACGGGTATATACCGGAGCATCCAGCAGTTCACCCTGAAAACTATCTGATAATGCAGAAGTTTCATCATTTAAGACACCAGGGATCAACCTTACGATCGCATCCACGAGAACAGCTGCCGGCAGCTCTCCTCCAGACAACACATAATCGCCGATAGATATCTCTCTGGTCACATATAAATCTCTTATACGCTGGTCTATGCCCTTATAATGGCCACATAAAATCATGATGTTCTCTTTTCCTGAAAGCTCATTGGCAATCGTCTGGTTAAAAGTAACACCATCAGGACTCATAAAGATGATTTCATCATACGTTCTTTCCGCTTTTAAAGCTTCGATACAGCGTGCAAAAGGCGGAATAGACATCACCATCCCACTACCCCCGCCATAAGGATAGTCGTCTACACTTTTTTGCTTATTGGTAGAATAATCTCTAAGGTTGTGGACTACAATTTCGGCAATCCCTTTTGTCTGCGCACGTTGTAAAATAGAGTGTGCAAAAGGGCTGTCCAATAAAGCGGGTAATACAGATATGATGTCAAAACGCATGTGGCAAAGATAATTTAATTTTCGAGGTAAATGTCTAACAAACCATCAGGAAGGTGTACACGAAGGATACTTTCTTCTTCATCAATCTCTACGATCATGTCGTCATTAAGTGGAAACATGATTTCTTTTTCCTGATAAATCACGGTAGCGACAAATTGCTGAGGGTATTCATTTACTTCGATAATTTCGCCAAGTTCACCATGATTTTCATCTGAAACCAGGTATCCTTTCAGGTCATTGTAATGGAATTCATCATTAGAACGATCCGGCATTTTGGTTAATGGCAAATAGATTTTTTTCTTTAACAGTGGTTGAGCTTTATCAATATGATCTACATCATCGAAATAGATATTCGCGGTATTATTGACCTGCAATTTATAGGTAGACACAAAATAAGGGACTAATTTCCCATTAAAGTCGGCAAAAACAACATCCAGTTCCAACAACTCAGGTTCATCATATTCAAAAAATAGTTGTACCTCTCCTTTTAATCCTTTTGTCTTGGTGATGTAACCAATGTAAAATGCTTCTTCAATTTTCATAATCGTATCCTTAGTGTTTCCACTTTATCCTTAAAATTGCGCCTTTTTGGGGCAGCCATAAAATATGGCTTAAATGAAAATAGCGAAGAATACATTCCAGAGGAAGATTCTTCGCTATTTTTCAGAATAACAAAAATATTATGCTTGTTCTTCTTTGTTTTCTTCAGTTGCAGGAGCTTCTTCAGTTGCAGGAGTTTCCTCAGCTACTTCTTCAGTTGCTACTTCTTCTTCAACAACTTCTTCTGCTACAGGAGCATTTTTGATTGCTAAAGCAGCAGCACGATCTGCATTTTTCTTAGCTTCAGCAGCTAATGCAGTTTTCTTAACTTCATCTTTAGATTTAGTCAAGTTGTCTTTTTTACCTTCAATCTGACCGTCTTTACCAACTAACCATGCAGTAAATTTAGCTTCTGCTTGTTCTTCAGTTAAAGCGCCTTTTTTAACACCACCTTGTAAATGTTTTTTGTATAAAACACCTTTGTAAGAAAGGATAGCACGACAAGTATCCGTAGGCTCAGCACCTTTGTTAACCCAGTCTAAAGTTTTATCGAAATTGATTTCGATGGTTGCAGGATTGGTGTTTGGGTTGTATGAACCTAAACGCTCAATGAATTTACCATCTCTTGGTGAACGAGAATCCGCTACCACTACGTGGAAAAAAGGTTTTCCTTTTTTACCGAATCTTTGTAATCTGATTTTAGTCGACATTTCTTATATAGTTTATGTATTCAACATAGTTCCCGGAGCAACGCGCTTGCGGGAGTGCAAAAGTAAGTAAAATCCTATTGATAAGCAAGATGCATTATTTTTAAATTATATTCGTCTTACTTTGTTCCATTTTCAGGCGGCAGGAATTGCTGCTCAATGGGATAGCTCAGGAGGATCATCGGGCTTAAAACTGAAAAAAACTTTTAAGCAAGCCATTAACATGCCATTATAGTATAGGGGGCTTAAGCGGGGTGTTAACGCGCCGTTGGCGGGGCCTTGACGGGGCTAAAAGCCTAACAAAGCCGGCCCGGTGGTTCAACAGCTACTGCTTAGCCCCATGATAAATCAAGTCAATCCCTAAACACATCCAAAGACTCCCTCTATCTGTCCTGACCAAAACCAGCTGAATAACAAAAACTTGCTGCACATAAAAAAACAGCCTTCTTAAAGAGAAGGCTGTTCAAATAATACTAAAAATCAGATTCGTTTTATAAAGAAAGGATCTCAACCAGTTTTAACCAGGCTGGTGTGATCTCTTTAGCATCGATATGTTTAATGGCATGGTCGAAAGGCGTAAAGATGATTTCTCTGTTTACCTGTCCAACCATTACTCCTGACTGACCTGCAATCAGCCCTTCTACTGCTGCTACACCAAGGCTGCTGGCCAATACACGGTCCATGCAGCTCGGTTTACCGCCACGCTGAATGTGTCCAAGGACAGAAACTCTGATGTCATACTGAGGGAATTTCTCTTTTAATACTTCTCCCACATTAAATGCACCACCTACTTCATCACCTTCGGCAACAATAATAATTTTTGAAGATTTATCTTTTCTTCCGTGAGCCAGTCTAGTCACTAAGCCATCTACGCCCATATTGGCTTCAGGAATCATGATCGCTTCTGCACCTACACCGATTCCACTTCTTAAGGCAATCAGTCCGGAGTCACGTCCCATTACTTCTACGATGAACAGACGATCATGAGATTCTGCAGTATCGCGGATTTTATCCACGGCATTGATCACGGTATTGATGGCTGTATCATAACCGATAGTGAAATCCGTTCCTTCAAGATCATTGTCGATTGTACCTGGTAATCCGACTACCGGAAAATTATACTCTGTAGTCAGTAAATGTGCACCGGTAAAAGTACCATCACCCCCGATTACAATCAGCGCATCAATATCATGCGCTTTTAATTGTCTGTAAGCTTCATCTCTACCTTCTTTGGTACGGAAGGCATCGCTTCTGGCAGTTTTCAAAATTGTGCCACCGCGTTGAATAATATTGGCTACAGATTTACGGTCCATATCGAAGAAATCGCCATGAATCAGACCTTCATAGCCCCGTAATATCCCGGTAACTTTCAAATCATAATAGATTGCCGCTCTCACCACTGCCCTAATGGCAGCATTCATTCCCGGGGCATCGCCTCCGGAAGTTAATACTCCTATATTTTTAATTTTATTCATTTGGTTTTTCAGCGTTTTTAAATTTATCTAAACCACTTTGTAAATATGCAGCGTACTCCTTTGCGTCAAAAATTGCGCCCTGTGGTTTTACCAGAGGATTCAGGTCATGATCTCCCAACACATAATAAGGCTGTGAGTTCGAACCGTATTTTGTGGCTTGAAAATCACCATTCCATCTACCAAGGTCGTCGGTTGTGGTTCTCAAGATCTCCGAATAGTGGATTTTATCTTTAGGCATTTTAATGTTTCTTTCATCCACATATAGCTGGATCAGGACGTATTCATCTTTGATGATTCTTCCTACTTCTTTATCAATCCAAACCTTATCTTCCATCTTACGACAGTTCACACAGGCGTGTCCTGTAAAATCGATTAATACTGGTTTGTTCACGCTTTTCGCATAGGCTAGCCCCTCATCCAGATCGAAGAAGGCGTTGAATCCTACCGGTGGTTTAAGGGTTTCGCTATATTTTACTGTTGCAGGGAAGCCAGTAGAAGCTGATGATGATGTTCCACCGCCATTGCCGCTCAGGATAAAATCCTGGGTATTCATTGGTGGTGCAATTCCGCTAAGCACATTCACCGGAGCACCCCATAAGCCGGGCACCAGGTATACTGCAAATGATAATGAGCAGATGGCAAAGAATAATCTAGGCACAGAAACGTAAGGGACATCACTATCATGCGAAAACTTGATCTTACCTAACAAGTAAATTCCCATCAGGATAAAGATGACGATCCACAAGGCAAGGAACAACTCACGGTCGAACCACTCCCAATGCCAAACCAGGTCGGCAGCAGAAAGGAATTTCAAGGCTAATGCGAGTTCAAGGAATCCTAAACATACTTTTACACTGTTCAACCAGCCACCAGACTTAGGCATTGAGCTTAAAAATCCAGGGAAGATTGCCGATAAAGTGAAGGGTAATGCCAATGCCAATGCGAAACCAAACATCCCGATTGCAGGAGCAAGAATGTCTCCTTTAGAACTTGCCTGAACCAAAATGGTTCCGATAATCGGCCCTGTACAAGAGAAGGAAACCAGCGCCAGAGAGGCCGCCATGAAGAATATACCTCCTAAACCTTTGCTGTTATCTGCTTTCTGATCAATTTTATTGACCAGAGAACTTGGCAATGTGATCTCGAAAGCGCCAAAGAAAGATATGGCGAAGACGACTAATAAGATAAAAAAGAAGAAGTTAAAATAGCCGCTAGAGCTTAGTTCATTGAGTTTTGCCGAGCCAAAAAGCAACGTAATCAACAATCCTAAAGCGACATATATGACAATAATTGAAATTCCGTAGATCAATGCCTGACCGATCCCCCCCTGTTTACTTCCTGCTCTTTTAATAAAGTAGCTGACGGTAAGGGGCACCATTGGAAAGATACAAGGCATAAGGAAAGCGATAAATCCGCCCAGTAACCCGGCGATAAACGTTTCCCAAAGGGTTCTGTCGGCTTCTGCCGGTATGGTGGTAGCGGCTGTAGTGTCGGCTGCTGTTGCTTTTACAACTTCGCTTTCTTTCTTTACCGTGTCTTTAACGATGTTATTTGCGATGCTATCTTCTGCGGAACCTACTTCGGTAAAAACAAGTTCTTCTTCGGTAGCGGGAGTATCTGGTTTTTGTATGGAGGCAAAGCCATTAGATGTTAAGGCTACGGTAAACAGCAGCATTAAACTCAGCATTAAAAATAATCTATTCATTCTTGTGTGTGTTTTTACTTAAAGGCTCACCATAAATAGGGAAAATCTATTTAAACAGCAATTCTCTTTATGATAAGGGCGTGAAATTAGTTATTATTTTTTATTTAAGGCTTTCAATATGGGTGGATGCGTTATAATTTTACGTTGACCGGATAACTCTCTGAATGAATGGGCATAAAAAAAGCGATGGGATTTTTTCCCATCGCTATCTTAGTCCTTGTTCCCTGCCGTTTACTTCACCGGAATGCTGAAGCTTACCTCTTCCGGAGGCAGACATTTTTCATCGTTACAAACCATAAACTCCACTTTACCTTTTACAGTTGCCGTTGGTTTATTCAATTTTATTTTTTGTTGAAATACGACTTTATCGCCAAAATAGCTCACGTTCATTTTGAAATTTTCATCAAAATAAGTGGTTGCTTTAGGCTCTGTCGTTTTTCCTACCGGGGTATAGTCTTTAGAAGCTGCAAAGCTGAAACTTGTTGGCTGCGGTCCACCTGCTTTCAGGTTTTGCGAATAAATATGCCATCCCTGCTCCATTGTTGCTTTGATATACACTACGGCTTCTGTTTTACTTATTTTTTTGGCGACATAAGACCAGGTTACCGGTTTCTCTATTTGCGCAGAGGCCCCGATTGCTGTGAATAGTACGAATGAGATGATCAAACTAATTTTTTTCATGCTGTGTGATTTAAAAACTCTATTTCTTTAAAATTATACTCTTTTTTCTCTCCATTGATCAAGATAACCAGCATTCCTGCTTCAGTTACTTCGACGATCCTGCCTTCAATAACCTCGCCATTTTGGCGGTAGGTAGCGAGTGTATCAAATTTATACAGTCCGCTGACATAATCTGTAATCAGTGCCTGATGGTTTCCCGACTTTAACCGGAGGTACTGTTTTTCAATATTGCTACAAATTTCCGCTAAAACGCTAATTAAATTAACATCCGCTTGTAAAATTCCCTTCATGGAAGTTGCGCGATCACGGAGCTCCGGAGCGAAAGCAGACTGATTCACATTAAGGCCAATACCGATAATACTGGCTTTATAAGTGCTTCCAGCGAGGATATTTTCGATGAGCACACCGCCCATTTTTCGTCCGTTATGGTAGATATCATTGGGCCATTTTATCTTGATTCCATCTTTGATAAAAACTTGCAGGGCATTCCGAATACCAATGCTTACGGCCATATTGAGCAGGAATTGCTTAGATATTGGTAAGAAAGCTGGTTTTAGATAAAGGCTAAAAGTGAGGTTTAATCCAGGCTCGGTATGCCATACATTGCTTTGCTGCCCTCTTCCTGCAAATTGGTGGTCTGCCATAATAACAGTACCTTCTGTTAATGGCCCGGAATTTGACACCAAGTCTTTTATAAAGTTATTGGTAGAATCAACCTCTAATAATTTGATAAGATTTTGACCAACAAATAATGTTGAAAAAGTGTTATTTTGCAAGTGTTGATTGTATATTTGTTTATCAAAACTAAAAAATTTTAATGGTAAAAAAGAAAAATGTAAACCTTTCTACATTACTCTCAGAGATAGCCGTAAACGGCATGCAGGAAAAAAAAGGAAAAGATATTGTGCGTTTAGACCTACGTGAACTTAATAGTTCTGTTTCTGACTACTTCGTCATCTGCCATGCAGATTCAGCTACCCACGTGAAGGCAATTGCGGATAGCGTAGAAGACGAAATTTACAAAAACACAAAGACAGATCCATGGAGAAAAGAAGGACAAGCCGGTGCAGACTGGATTATTCTGGATTATTTTGATGTGGTAGTTCACATATTTAAGACTGACAAGCGCGAGTTTTATGGTATAGAAGATCTATGGGGAGATGCCCAGTCTACCAGCTATCAAAGCGCTTAATCATTTACACAAAAACATTTTTGACTCAAGATGAAAGAGAACCCGAATACAAAACCTAAGTTGATTAAGAAGTTACCGAATATTCCTAAGAAGCCCCAAAAAGGCTCTAAATTCAATATTATTTGGGTTTATGGGGCAATTATTTTAGGTCTGTTTTTACTGCAGTTTTTATTTAGTGCAGATACGATCAAGGACGTTACCTACCGTACTTTCGAAACTCAAATGCTTTTGCCTGGCGACGTTGAAAAATTAGTGGCCTATAAACATGAAGACCTGGTTAAGGTTGAAGTGTATATAAAGAAAGACAAGCTGAATGAGGCGAAGTACAAAAAGTACATTAGTAAAAATAATTTCGGTACACAAAACGGCCCATTGGTGTATTTCACCGCTGGATCGATGGATGCGCTGGATGCTCAGTTAAAAGAAGCTCAGAAAAACATCCCTCCGGATCAACAGATTCTGGCGGAGAAAGAGACGAGACAGAGCACATTTAACTCCTGGTTCTTCACTGTAATTATTCCGGTATTGTTATTTATCGGGTTCTGGATTTTCATTATGCGCCGCATGGGCGGTGGCGCTGGTGGTGGTGGTGGTCAGATTTTCAATATCGGGAAATCTAAAGCAACACTATTTGACAAAGAAAGCCAGGTTAATGTAACGTTTAACGACGTTGCTGGTCTGGAAGAAGCCAAACAAGAGGTGATGGAGATCGTCGATTTCCTTAAAAACCCTCAGAAATACACAAATTTAGGGGGTAAAATTCCTAAAGGTGCACTTTTAGTTGGTTCTCCGGGTACTGGTAAAACCTTATTGGCCAAAGCCGTAGCCGGTGAAGCTCAGGTTCCTTTCTTCTCTCTATCGGGTTCCGACTTCGTAGAGATGTTTGTAGGTGTTGGTGCTTCGAGGGTACGTGATTTGTTCAAGCAGGCGAAAGATAAAGCACCATGTATCATCTTTATTGATGAGGTGGATGCAATCGGTCGTGCAAGAGGAAAAAACAGTATGATGGGTGGAAATGATGAGCGTGAAAATACGTTAAATCAGCTATTGGTAGAGATGGATGGTTTCGGTACAGATTCAGGAATTATCATTCTTGCTGCAACTAACCGTCCGGATGTATTGGATTCAGCCTTGCTGAGACCAGGTCGTTTTGACCGTCAGATTTCTATTGACAAGCCAGATTTAGTGGGTCGTGAGCAGATTTTCAAAGTCCACTTGAAACCTATTAAAACGGATGAAATTGTAGATGCCAAAAAGCTTTCTGCACAGACTCCGGGATTTGCCGGTGCTGAGATTGCGAATGTTTGTAATGAGGCTGCGTTAATCGCTGCCCGTCGCAACAAGAAATCTGTAGATATGCAGGATTTCCAGGATGCAATTGACCGTGTAATCGGTGGATTAGAGAAGAAAAATAAAATTATCTCCCCTGAAGAGAAGAGAATAGTTGCTTACCATGAGGCTGGTCATGCGATTGCAGGATGGTTCCTGGAACATGCTGATCCATTGGTAAAAGTATCTATTGTTCCTCGTGGTGTTGCAGCCCTTGGTTATGCGCAATACCTGCCAAAAGAGCAGTTCTTGTATACTACAGAGCAGTTAACTGATGGTATGTGTATGACAATGGGTGGCCGTGTTGCGGAAGATCTTGTATTCCAGAAGATTTCTACCGGTGCACAGAATGATTTAGAACGCATTACCAAATTAGCTTATGCAATGATTACCATTTATGGTATGAACAGCGTGATCGGTAATGTTTCTTTCCATGATCCACAAAATGAATATAACTTCAACAAACCTTACTCAGAGAAAACATCGGAATTGATTGATGTGGAAGTGCGTAAATTGGTTGAAGAGGTTTATAACAGAACGAAACAACTCTTAACAGATAAAAGAGAAGGACTAGAGAAACTGGCTCAGAAACTTTTAGAAAAAGAGATTTTATTCCAGGCAGATCTGGAAGAGATTTTAGGTAAACGTCCTTTTGACAATCGTACTACTTATGATGAATTCGTAAATGGTACAGGTGATCAAAAGCCGGCTGCTGAGGGTCTATTGCACCATGGTGTTGGCGAGGCAACCGATGTATCGGCTCCTACCAGCCCTACTCAAACAGAATCTTAAACACATTTATGAGGAACCGCCAGTACAATTTTGTGCTGGCGGTTTCTCCTTTTTTTTATGCAGGAAAACCGATCTTCTAAAGAATTAATGCTGAAAAAGATAAGGAAGGCGCTTTTAGAAAAGCGTGACAATCCCTATCCTAATCTGGAAGATACCCCATTGTATCCTAAGAGCGATGAGTTCCTGGAAATCATGTTTGCTGAAGAGCTGACTGCCGTTTCCGGTAATTTTATTTATTGCGAAAATGGCATGGATTTCATTGAAAATATGCTGCAACTGGCAGAGAAATTCAACTGGAGAAAGATCTATTGCTGGGAACCTGAATTACAAAACCTTTTATCAGAATATGAATTCCCCTTTTATCAGACCGATAAGGACTTTGAAATGGCGGAAGTAGGAATTACCCTTTGTGAAGCCTTAATTGCGCGCAATGGTTCCGTGATGGTTTCCAATGAAAATGCAGCCGGCAGAAGGCTGAGTATTTTCCCACATCACCACATCATTATTGCCAGAACCGGTCAGCTGGTACTGGATCTAAAAGACGCTTTTAAGCTCATCAAAAACAAATATGCCGATCAGCTTCCTTCCATGATCAGCACGATTACCGGTCCCAGCAGAACTGCTGATATTGAAAAAACACTGGTACTCGGTGCACACGGACCTAAGGAATTATTTGTAATTTTAATCGACGATTTTAGCTAATCGTTTTACATTTCAATTAATTAATCCTAATTTTATACTGTACACCAAATCAGTATCCGGTTCAAAATGGGCGAAAAAACAAACATACATTCAGTTATTATAGGTACTGGGAGTTATATTCCAGAAAATATCATCTCAGGTGACGCCTTTTTGAATTCTACATTTTACGACAATGGCGTGAAGCTGGAAAAGGATATTCACGAAATCGTTCATAAGTTCAGCGAGATCACAGAGATCAAGGAAAGGCGTTATATTGACGATCATCTGGTGAATAGTGATATGGCAACGGTTGCTGCACAACGCGCGATTGACCATGCGGCTATCGACAAAGAAAGTCTGGATCATATTATCTTTTGTCACAATTTTGGCGATCTGAAGCCGGGTACTAACCGGATGGACATTTTACCTTCTCTTGCAGCTAAGGTAAAACAAGCGCTGGAGATCAACAATCCCGACTGTGTGGCATATGACCTCATCTTTGGTTGTCCGGGCTGGGTACAAGGCGCTATTCAGGCGAATTACCTGATCCAAAGCGGTGATGCTAAGCGGGTATTGGTAATTGGTGCAGAAACGTTATCCCGAATCACTGATCCTCATGACAGGGATTCCATGATTTTTTCTGATGGTGCTGCAGCGGTGGTATTTGAAGGCCAGTCCGCTACCCAAGATTTGGGTATTATTGCACACAAAACACAGACTTACGCGGTTAATTTCGGTTCTCTGCTTCAAATGGGCAGAAGTAACAATCCTTCAGAAGACAATGGCAATGCTTATTTGAAGATGAATGGTCGTAAGCTATATGAGTTTGCAGTAACCAATGTTCCGCAGGTTGTGAAAAAAGCAATTGATAAGGCAGGGATTGATATTACTGCGATTAAAATTGTGTTTATTCATCAGGCAAACGGGAAAATGGACCATGCCATTATGAAACGTCTTTTCAAATTATACGATATTGATACAGTTCCGGAAAACCTGGTTCCGATGTCTATTTGCTGGCTAGGCAACAGTTCGGTAGCAACAGTTCCTACCCTATTGGATCTGGTATGGAAAGGCAATGTAGAAGGTTACCAAATCAATAAAGGCGATTATGCAGTCTTTGCTTCGGTTGGCGCAGGAATGCACATCAATGCTTTTGTATATCGTTTTTAGCGCCGTCTTCTCTTTATTTGAAATAAAACTATCTCTTTAAAATATTACACAAAGCATCATTATTTTTAATTAAGTTTGGTTAACCACAAATCAACCTAACATGAAAAAAATAATGATGCTATTTAGTGCTGCATTACTGTTGAGCTCCTGCTCCAGATATTATGTTAGCTCCCTGGAGAGTTCTACTGCCAGAAAATCCGAAGAAACAGGCGCTTTTATATTTGAAAATGACACCCTTGCGGTAACCTATAATTTTAACGGAGAAAACGCACCGATAAGTATTGAGATGTACAACAAACTCAATGAGCCGTTGTACATTGACTGGCAAAAATCAGCTTTAATTAAAGGTGACAAGGCGGTCAGTTTCTTAGGAAGAACTGTTTCTTTTAAAGCCGGAACGTCTGGCTATTCGATGAATTTCAGCAATGACAAGGCTTTTAATGACCTGACATTTTACGATGCCGCGCTCAAAGGATCTGCTACCCTACCTGAAGAGATCAGCTTCATACCACCGAAATCCAGAATTTCAAAAACGCTTTTAAAGCTTGCAGAAGCACACAATTACAAGTCCTTAGCAGACTCGGTTTATAAGAAATCTTTCATTTCACTGAACGACAGACCTGGTATTTGGGCAAAAGCTGCGACATTCAGTCCGCAGAACAGCCCTTTATCCTTTAAAAGCTATCTGACCGTTTATACGGAGCAGGAGAATAAAAGAAAGAATTTCTCTTTGGTTCAGGACTTCTACCTATCGGGTCTGATAAAGTCGTTTGTGAACCCAAAATCCATGACTTTACTGGAACAGAAGCCAGGGAATATATTCTATAATTCTGAAAGCACAGGTTACGGAAAAGCAATGACAGGTGTCGCTATTGGTGCTATTGTAGTGGTAGGCGCTGCTGCAGAAGCGAGTCAACCAGTATCAAAATAAACTTAAGAGACTATTTTATCCGGTTTAATCCGACTTTTGCCTGAGTTTCAATACTGCTTTCGTACTCATGATTTTTCATTTGGATGGCAGTATTGAAACTTTCCTTCGCTTTTGCCTTGTTCCTTTGTTTTTCATACACCTTCCCCATTTGCAATGCAGCATTGGCAGCAAAATAGTATTTCAATTGTTTTCCGTTAGCGATGGCGAGCTGATAGTTCGCTAAGGCTGCATCCTCTTTACCCAGGTTATCATATAAACGCCCGAGGCGATAGTAATACTCGGTACGGTCCCTTCCTGCGCTGAAATCTTCGGGTTTCTTTTCTGATAATACGGCTATGCCTTTAGTATCGTAACCTCCATCAAATAATAACCGTGCTTTTAGTAAGGTTAAATCAGGTTTCGGGCCATTCGCTTCATTGAGCGCCTGCTTGTCTTTTTCCTGGTACAGATAACCATTGTTTTTCACTTTGGTTACAAAAGACGAATAAGCGCCTGTGTCGCCTTTTAATAAAGAAACCCAAGCCAAGTGCAGGTTAGCGTCTTTAATGTAATTGACGCCTTTATTTTGCTGTAGAAACTTGTTAAAATACATGGCAGCAGAAACATCCAGTTTATTGAGCATGCAGCTTCCCAGTAAAAAGTCCAGATAAGGGAATGCGGTATAATAATTTCCGGAAGGCCGGTTTTGCAAAATCTGGATGGCTTCGGCATTATGGCTGGTTTTTGCGCATACCGCAGCTTGCAGATAGGATTTCAATAAGCTGCTGTCGGCAATCCTCGAGGTATATTTCATGGTTTTCTGATAGGCATCCGGGCTGTGCGCAATATCATTAAGGACAAATACATAGTAGAACACCACTTCTTCATAAAAAGGCTCATAGGTAGATTTGGGCAGGTTTTCGGCTAGATTATCAAGCATATTCATGCCGGATTTCAGGTTGCCTTTGATGCCAAAAGTAGCCAATGTACTTTTTAACATGCCATCAGGCAAGTTTCCAAGAAAGGCATTGATCACCCCCAACCCTTTTGAATTGAGGTGAAAACCCGGGAACTTTTTGGTATTCTCCTGCAAGAGGCCATTGGCTTTTTTTATCTCTCTGGCCGCAGTAAAATATTCTCCGTAACGGCCTCTGATCAGGGCCCATTGCAGGTTAATTTCTGCCTGTGCATACAAGTAATACGGTGAGCTTTTATCGTCTCCTTCTATTTGATCCAGTCTTTTCGATTTGTTTTCTTTCAGGTTATCAAAATCGGCTTTGCTTTCTGTGGTCAGCAAATGAAAATAGTCAACGTAATTTTCCAGTAGCGGGATAATAGCGTTTTTAGGGTTTACCTTTTTCTCATTTGCGATCAGTGCTTTTGCGGTATTGAGTTTCAGTTCAAAGATGTTCTGATAGGCCCTCAGGCAGTTGGCATTGAAATCAAAGTTGGCAAAAAGAGCAGTTGGCGCTGTCAAAAGAAGTATAAAAAGGGCTAACCGGATAGTATAGTATTTTACTTGAGACATTATGGAATCCATGGTATGATAAAGAATTGAAAAGGATTAACAGCAAGAGGGCAACAATGTTTCAAAGATAAAAAACAGGGCCAACGAAAAAAGGCCGGAATTTAAAATTCCGGCCTTTTTATTATTCGTTAAATTGTGCTTATACTGGAGCTACTTCTTGTGTCAGGGCTTCATCCACAAGGATTCTTCCACAGTGCTCACATACAATAATTTTCTTACGTTGACGAATGTCAAGCTGACGTTGAGGCGGGATCTGGTTGAAACAACCTGAACATGAATCGCGATCAATTGTCACTACTGCCAATCCGTTATTTGCATTTCCTCTTAACCTGTTATAAGCAGTTAATAGTCTTTCCTCGATTTGAGTTTCTGCTTTTTCAGATTTTTTAGCAAGTGACTGCTCTTCTTTTTCCGTTTCAGCAGTAATGGTTTGCAATTCGCCTTTTTTAATTTCAAGATCTTTTTTTCTTGACTCTAAATCAGCTAATGCTTTTTCATAAACCTCATTTTTCGTTGTGATGTCAAATCCGTACTCTCTGATTTTTTTCTCACAAACCTGAATTTCAAGCGTTTGTATTTCTACCTCTTTAGTTAAGGCATCGTACTCACGGTTGTTTTTAACATCTTTTAACTGGGTCTCATATTTCTTGATCAAGTTTTGAGCTTCTTTGATCATGTTTTTACGCGTTACAATGGCATCTTCAGTATCATCCAATTCGCCTTTGAATTTTTGTATACGTGTTTCCAGGCCAGCAACTTCGTCTTCTAAATCAGCTACTTCCATTGGTAATTCACCACGGATTTGACGTATTTTATCGATCTTAGTATGCAGGGTTTGTAATTCGTATAAAGCTTTTAGCTTTTGCTCTACAGTTTGTTCCATTAAATGAAATAATTTATGGGGTTTGTGTTATGCTCCGTTAAACGGATTGCAAAGTTAGGAAATTTTTCTTGAATAATATCTATCAACAAATCAGATGTAAATTGTTCACTCTCAAAGTGTCCGATATCTGCGATGACTAATTTTTCATCGGCATCAAAAAACTCATGGTATTTAAAATCAGCGGTTACAAAAGCGTCGGCACCCGCAGCAATTGCTTCTTTCAGCAGAAAGCTTCCGGAACCGCCACATACAGCGACCTTTCTGATCCTTTTTGGTAGTAATTTGGTGTGTCTGATCACTACCGCGTCCATCTTATCTTTCACCAGATTGAGGAATGCACGGCCTTCCATGCCTTCTTCCAGCCAGCCGATCATCCCCGCTCCTACGGTATCCAGTTTATTTTCCAGATTGTAGATGTCGTAAGCAACTTCTTCATAAGGATGGTTTTCTAACAGGGCAAGTAGGATTTTACGCTCATTTTGTGCGATAAACACCATTTCAATTCTAATTTCCGGTTCATGGTGGCGGATACCAGGCTCTCCAACGAAAGGATCTGTGTGTTCATTTCCTTTGAAAGTTCCGGTACCAGCAGCATTGAAACTACATTCGCTATAATCACTGATATTTCCCGCTCCGGCAGCAAAAAGTGCATCCTTCAACTCTTCCGCTTGTTCAACAGGGCAAAAAGTAACGAGTTTCTTGAGTAATGATCCTTTTGGACTGAGAATTTTCGCGTTTTTTAGTCCGAGTCTCTTCGCGATTACGCCATTGACGCCGTATTTTACATGGTCCAGGTTAGTATGGATGGCATATAATGCGATGTTATTCTGAATGGCTTTCAGGACTACCCTTTCCACATAAGTCTTTCCAGTGATCTTTTTCAATCCTCTGAAAACAATGGGGTGATGGGTAATGATGAGGTTGCAATTTTGGGCTATTGCCTCATCTACAATCTCTTCCGTACAGTCTAAGGCTACCAAAGCCCCATGTACTTCCATTTCAGGCTGACCAACCAGCAGTCCTGAGTTGTCATAATCTTCCTGATAATTGAGCGGTGCAAATGCTTCCAGGTGTGCTATTAAAACGGATAATCTCATAAGCTGTAAATTTACGATTTGAACCTCAGAAAATAAACTTAATCATTTTTGGGCTTTCCGCCATTTGATAAAACAAAAAAGCCGGTACAAAAACTTGAACCGGCTCTCCTATAATTAAGGTTTTATTGGATACTACCCATTTTAACCATTTGTAAGCTTTCAAAAACCATGCGCTGGTTGTATTCCATGGCTAAGGTTTTATGGTTCACCAGGTCAATTATTGTTCCGATAAAACACAAACCCAGGGTAAAGAAATAAAGCACACCCATTCCGATTTGGTTCACCAGAAATCTCGGCAAACCCGGAACAAAAAAGCCAAGGATACAGTACAATACCATATCGTCCGGATTTCTTCTTTTACTTCCGTAAATCATTAAAAATCCCCGTAGTTGTTGTTCACTAAATCCTGTTGTTGCAGACTGCAAGTAAGAATATTCCTGGGGTGTGATACCCGGCAGCGTCATAAATGGTGAATCAAACATATCTCTCCTCCTTATATTTTAATTTTCTATTGTTATCTATTCTTCTGTTAATCAATTCAATGATACGGTGGCCAATGATCATCAGTGCAGGGATTCCAAACCAGTGGTGTGCCAGACTTTCCTTGATATTTCCATGGAAAAGTTGTGTTATTGCCCTTCCAATCCCACATCCGGGGCACCATTCTATGCCCAAATTTGCCAGTGGACAAAGCGTAAAATGATGAATATGCGCTTCCGCTATCGGTTCTGCGGTAGCGAGCAGTGCCAAAGCCGTTATCCAGAAGATCAATTCGACAGGTATGCGGTGTAGCGTTTTCATCAATGAGCTTTAATCAATCCCCGAAATCAGTTGTCCTGATATCGTTTTTATTTTAGATTGATTAATAGAGACTTTGTTACATTTAAGCTCATCATAAATCTTACCTTTGCATAGTGAACATCCGTGACCTGATTAATACATATAAAACAGACGAACGCATTGTCGCATTGGCAAAAGCCCTCAACGCGGGCAAAGGTAATAAACTTCAACTAAAAGGTTTAGTTGGTTCTGCCGATGCAACAATAGCTATTGCTATTTATTTCCTGTTGCACAAACCCATGTTATTTGTCCTTCCTGATCGGGAAGAGGCTTCCTATTTCATGGCCGACCTGGAAAGTATCCTCGATAAAGAAGTCTTGCTTTTCCCGTCTTCCTTCCGTAAACCATTCGAATTCACCCAGGTAGATACTGCAAATGTATTGGCAAGGGCAGAAGTGCTCAATGAGCTGAATCACCATTCGGAATATGGGAAAATTGTGGTGACTTACCCTGAGGCACTGGCCGAAAAGGTGATCAACAGGAGTGTACTGGAAAAAAACACGCTTGAAATTGCCGTTCAGACCAAACTAGGTATAGATTTTATCAATGAGTTTCTCTTCGATTATGATTTTGAACGTACCGAGTTCGTTTATGAGCCCGGTCAGTTCTCTATTCGTGGCGGAATTGTCGATATTTTCTCTTTCTCCCATGATTTACCTTACCGGATTGAGTTTTTTGGCGATGTGATAGAAAGCATCCGTACTTTCGAAATTGAAAGTCAGCTTTCTGTAGAGGATGTAAAGAGTTTTACCATTATCCCGAATGTGCAATCCAAGTACCTGACAGAAAGCAACATTAACCTGTTAGATTACATAGAAAAAGACACGCTGCTTTGGTTTAAAGACGTAGAGTTTAGTCTGGACATCATTAAAGGCGGTTATAAAAAAGCTAAAGAATTATGGCTGGCTTTACCGGCAAAGGAGAAATCGGAAAATCAGGATTGGATTGATCCGAAGTACGCTTTTACCGATGAGAAAATGATGGCCGATATGGTTCATGATTTTGCATTGCTGGAATTTGGCAAGCAGTTTTTCTATAAAACGGAGCATGTATTTTCTTTTGAAACTAAACCACAGCCTTCCTTCAATAAAGATTTCAACCTACTCATTCACAACTTAAAAGAGAATGAGAAACAGGGTATTCACAATTATATTTTCAGTTCTTCTCCGAAACAAACCGAGCGTTTGTATGCGATTTTAGAGGATATTGATAAAACAGCAAAATTTACGCCGGTCAACATTCCATTGAGGGAAGGGTTCCTGGATCCACATCAAAATGTGGCTTTTTATACCGACCACCAGATTTTTGACCGTTTCTATAAATACAAGCTAAAAAGGGGATACCAACGGAGTCAGGCAATTACTTTGAAGGAATTAAGAGACCTGAAACCTGGAGATTTTGTCACCCATATTGACCATGGAATCGGAAAATACGCCGGTTTGGAAAAGGTGGAGGTGAGTGGCAAGACTCAGGAAATGATTCGTCTGGTGTATGCAGACAATGATTTGCTCTATGTGAACATCAATTCCTTAAACCGGATTGCAAAATATAGTGGCAAGGACGGGACTCCTCCAAAAATGAATAAACTGGGCACAGAGGCCTGGGATAAGCTCAAAAAGAACACTAAAAAAAAAGTTAAAGACATTGCCAGGGACCTGATCAAGCTTTATGCTTTAAGGAAAACCCAGGTAGGTACTGCTTTTGCTCCTGATGGCTATCTGGAAACAGAGCTGGAGGCTTCCTTTATTTATGAGGATACACCGGATCAGGAGAAGGCCACCATGGATGTTAAAAAAGACATGGAGGCACCACACCCGATGGATCGTCTGATTTGTGGTGATGTGGGTTTCGGAAAGACTGAAATCGCCATCAGAGCTGCTTTTAAAGCAGTTGCTAATGGTAAACAGGCCGCAATACTGGTACCAACCACCATTCTGGCACTCCAACATTTTAAAACCTTTTCTGCACGTTTGAAGGACTTCCCTTGTACGGTCGATTATATCAACCGTTTCAAGACCAATAAACAGATCAAAGAAACCCTGGCTAAATTAGCTGAAGGGAAGGTCGACATCGTTATTGGTACCCACAGGTTATTGAGTAAAGATGTTAAATTCAAAGATTTAGGCATCATGATCATTGATGAAGAGCAGAAATTCGGGGTAACTTCCAAAGAAAAGCTCAGGGTACTGAGGGCAAATGTAGATACGTTAACGCTTACGGCAACACCGATTCCGAGGACTTTACACTTCTCGCTAATGGGTGCAAGGGACCTTTCAATCATGAGTACGCCTCCACCAAACCGTCAGGCTGTGAATACGGAGCTTCATGTTTTCAATGATAAATTGATTCAGGAAGCCATTCAATTTGAACTGGACAGGGGTGGACAAGTGTTTTTTATCCATAACCGGGTAAATGACCTGCCACAATTGGGCGGTATGATACAGGGAATGGTTCCTAAAGCAAGAATCGGGATTGCACACGGACAGCTGGATGGTGACGCGCTGGAAGATGTGATGCTTGATTTTATCAATGGGGAAAAAGATGTATTGGTAGCCACCACAATTATTGAGGCCGGTCTGGACATTCCAAATGCCAATACAATCATCATAAATCATGCTCATATGTTCGGTCTGAGCGATTTACACCAGATGCGTGGCAGGGTAGGACGCTCCAATAAAAAGGCATTTTGCTATTTATTGAGTCCGCCGCTATCTACGCTGACTAACGAAGCGCGAAAAAGACTGAGTGCAATAGAAGAGTTTTCTGATCTGGGCAGTGGTTTTAACATCGCCATGCGTGATTTAGATATCCGTGGCAGTGGAAACTTGCTAGGGGCAGAGCAGAGTGGCTTTATTGCCGAAATCGGCTTCGAAATGTACCATAAGATCTTAGATGAGGCTATTCAGGAGCTGAAAGGCGATGAATTTAAGGATTTGTTTAAAAATGAACCTGCCCGTCCTTTTGTAACTTATACGCAAATTGATACTGATCTGGATATGTTTATTCCGGATGATTATGTGACGAATATTACCGAAAGATATAACCTGTATACGGAGCTTTCCAAGCTGGAAAATGAAACACAGCTGAAAGCTTTTGAAAGTGCCTTACAAGACCGTTTTGGGCCGGTGCCGAAGCCTGTAAAAACCATGCTGAATGTAATGCGTTTGCAATGGGTGGCTAAGAAACTCGCTTTTGAGAAACTGAGCTTCAAAAAAGGGGTGTTGCGTGGTTATTTTATCGCCGATAAGCAGTCTGCCTTCTTCGATTCGACGATGTTTAACCAGATCCTGCATTTTGCACAGATGCACCCGAGAATATGTAATTTAAAAGAGGTGAAAAATTCTTTACGGATTGCTTTTGAAGGCCTGAAATCGGTGGATGAAGCGGTAGAGATGTTGAATATGGTTGCTAATTAACTCAATAAGCTATGAATCCGCAATTATTAAACGATTTGGTCACCATGAAAATGCCTTTTGGCAAGTATCAGGGCAGAACCATGTGTGACCTTCCGGAATCTTACCTGATCTGGTTCCACAATAAGGGCTTTCCTCCGGGGAAACTAGGAGAGATGATCGCCACTTTATATGAAATCAAACTGAATGGTTTAGAATACTTGTTACAGCCTTTGAAAAGAAGGTAACACAAGAGACTGGCTTTAGGCAGAAAGTTGCTTAAAAGCACTTATTCTCTATCAAAAGCATACAAAAAAAGCAGCTGAGATGATCAGCTGCTTTTTTATGCTTTATTCATTTGATTGCCCCCGGTTTTTAATCAGGGTAATGTTTTTTAATCCTGGCTTCTTCTTTTCTTAGAAGGTGATAAAAAAGAAACAGATCATTCCTACAGACATTACGCCGGAAAAGGCCAGTTCATAGTTCATTTTTTTATCTTTTTTGAGCAGGGTATACCCTACAATCACGAAGACACACAGCTGGAACAACATCAATGGGATGGTGATCATTTCTACTATTGCCCCAATTACAGGGAAGTTTATAGTGGCTATTACACCGGTAAACATCAACACGAAATAGGCTACGGCCATAATTTCAGCAATCAGAATCTTTTTATCAGTACTCATCATGGGAAGGTTAGTTTTTTTCTTAGTACAATATACTTGTATAAATTGTATTTAAACTATAACCAATTGAAAAATAGATAAGTGACTGTATTATTTAAGCAGAATTCTTTTTATTCTAACCTGCTGTTTAGTATAAAATCAGGTATAGGTACACGTAAACTACGGGTGCAGACATTAATAAACCGTCGAAACGGTCTAGTAGTCCACCATGACCCGGCAGGATATCTCCGGAATCTTTAACATTCAAACTTCTTTTCAGCATAGATTCTACCAGGTCGCCTAAAGTGCCGAAACTGGATATTAAGATGGCCATGCCTCCAAGGGTAAGAAAAGAGAGTTCTGTGAAGTAAATGGAAAGTATATAAGCCCCCAGCACACTGGTAAATACGCCCCCAAAGAAGCCTTCCCATGATTTCTTAGGAGAATGGCGTTCAAACAGCCTTGTTTTACCAAATTTAGACCCAAATAAGTAAGCACCAGTATCATTTGCCCATAACATCAGCATAAAAGCCAATGGCAAATGAAAACTATAATCGGGGATATGTCCAATGAAACCCAGGGAATAGAAGAAGCAAAAAGGGACTGTCACGTACATGAAGCCCACAAAGGTGTAAGAGATATTGGCGAAAGGTACTTTTTCTTTTTTGTAAAGTTCCGAGATAAATACGGAGAAGATCAACGGGACCAACAGCAGTAAAAACTTAGTTTCAAATTGCAGGAAATGATAACCGGCAGTCATGAAAAAGATCAGTGCTGCGGCAATCATTGCAATATTCCGGTGTGGCCTGATACCAGCTGTTTTGATCAGTTTAAAAAACTCCCATAAGGCAGCCAGACTCAATAATAAATAAAAAACAGAATAGACATAAGGTCCTAAAAACATGGAACCTAACATCACTATAGTAAAAAAGAAAGCAGTTATCGCTCTTGTTTTCATGCGTATACGTGTAATTGTAGTGGTTTAAGCGATCTCGTTATCTTTGATATAAGCCTGCGCTTTTTCTAAATTTTCCGGGTGTACCAGGATGTGAATTACCCCGAAAGTCTTGTAGGAAGAATCCTGTTGGTTCATCACTACCGCCGGAATATCATTTTCTTCTAGCCCTTGTTTCAATATTTCTGCTGTAAAGGGATCTTCTGTACTAAATACTTTTGTCCAATTGTTTTCCATCTGTTGTTGATTTATTTTTAAAATAGCTGAATATCAGAAAAGTTAAAACCGCACTAATCAGATAACCATACCATTGAAACCAGGTTGTTTTATCTGATTCGGACAAAGGTATATTGTTTTTTTGCATATACCATGCTGCGCTTACCGCATAAGCATTATTTAAAAAGTGGGCAAATATGGAATACCACAGGCTTTTGCTCCAGAAATAGATGTATCCAAAGGCAGCTCCAAGTAGTAATCGAGGTAGAAATCCGTAAAACTGTACATGGATGGCACTAAAAATAAAGGCCGTAAGCCAGATCACCAGGTGTGAATTTTGGAACATCCTGCCCAGAGAACGCTGAATTGCCCCTCTAAACATGAGTTCTTCGGCAATAGCGGGTAATAATGCAATCAATACAATATTAATCAGGTAATCTCCTATATTTTTCATTTTCAGGATTTCCAGCGTGGTAGCCATGGCTTCATCTTCCTTCGCTTTCATCCATTCTTCCATAGATTTCAGAAATCCGGGGAGTACCATCTGCTGATTCCACTGGGTAATCCACTCTAATACCGGCATAGACACCAGCATCATTAAGACCACCAGTATCAAAAGATCAATTCTTATAGGCTTAAAATCATAAAAAACAGTTGCTTTTGCTTTTTCTCCCCAGGCCAGTAATAAGGCTGGAAACAGAAATAAACCCAGTTGCTGCAGGGAAATCAGTGTTCTCGATACGAGGATAAATTTAGGATCACCAGGTGTTAACCAGTTGGCATCTATCATTTCACCATACCATAAATACAATCCGGCCAATCCAACTACATAGGTCATGATCAGCCCTGCGATGGCATAAAAACCAAGGGTAAGTAATTGTACATAAGGACTTTTTTCAGGTCTTTCGTTTTCTATAAAATTCATTATTTGTAATATTTGTACCTTTGTCCTTTGATTTTAGGTTTGAAGATAGAGAAATGTCTGTAAAGATAGGAAATATTGATCTGGGAGAGTTCCCACTTTTGCTTGCACCGATGGAAGATGTAAGTGACCCTCCGTTCCGTTTTGTATGTAAACAAAGCGGCGTAGATATGATGTACACCGAGTTTATCTCTTCTGAGGGGCTGATTAGAGATGCCGCAAAGAGTAGGGCTAAACTGGATATTTTCGAATATGAACGTCCGATAGGCATCCAGATTTTTGGTAGCGAAATCGACCATATGCGGGAAGCAACGGAGATCGCAACGCTTGCAGGACCAGACCTGATGGACATAAATTATGGCTGTCCGGTTAAGAATGTGGCATGTCGCGGAGCCGGATCTGCATTATTACAGGATATTGACAAAATGGTAAAAATGACAGAGGCCGTAGTGAAAGCTACCCATCTGCCGGTTACTGTTAAAACCCGTTTAGGCTGGGATGATACCACGAAAAACGTGGAAGAAGTTGCCGAACGTTTGCAAGATATTGGTATTCAAGCTTTAACTATTCACGGAAGAACACGCGCACAGTTGTATAAAGGTGCGGCAGACTGGTCTTTAATCCGTGAAATCAAAAGAAATCCAAGGATAAAAATTCCTATTTTCGGAAATGGTGATGTAGATAGCATTCAAAAAGCGGCAGATTGGCGCCTGGAATATGAGGTAGACGGCATTATGATTGGTAGGGCAGCTATTGGTTATCCATGGATTTTCAGGGAAATCAGGCACTTTTTCAAAACCGGTGAAACTCTTGCCGGTCCAACAGTAGAAGAACGTGTAAATGTTTGCAGAACCCATTTTGAGAAATCTATCGCCTGGAAAGGTCCAAGAGTAGGTGTTTTTGAAATGAGACGCCACTATGCTAATTATTTTAAAGGCTTACCAGATTTCAAACCTTACAGAATGTTATTAGTCAAAGAAGAAAACATCGAAATTATTCATAGTATTTTAGACGAAGTGGCAGATAAATATCATCACATTCTCCCGGATAGGGAAATGGCTTGATTTTTGAAAAACATTTCTTAAATAATATAGTTAAAATGGTTACAGCAATCACACAGGGCGTTAAAATATCAGTAGAAACCATGTACCAGGATGAATTTTCAAATCCTGGTAATGAGCATTTTATGTTTGCTTACCGGATAACTATTGAAAATTTATCTGATTATGCCATTCAGTTGATGAGAAGACAGTGGTTCATTTTTGATTCTAATGGTACAGAAAGGGAAGTCGAAGGGGAGGGCGTAGTTGGTATTCAACCCGTAATTGAGCCGGGTACCAGTTATAGTTATGTTTCCGGCAGTCATTTGAATACTGATATGGGTTCCATGAAAGGTAATTACCTCATGCACCGTCTCGTTGATCAAACTGATTTAAAAGTGGATATTCCGGAATTTAACCTGGTAGTGCCTTACCGACTCAATTAATATTTATTTCTTCCAAAAAGCATAGAAGCATAATAGATTAAATTGGCCAATGCACCTAATGCAGCTACTAAATAGGTCATTGCTGCCCAGTAAAGCGCATCTTTGGCCTGTGTATTTTCTTCCGGTGTAATCATCACCCCATGGCTGTTTTTTAGCCATACCAATGCTTTTTTACTGGCATCAACCTCTACCGGCAGCGTGATGATACTAAAAATTGTTAGTAGTGCTAAGCCGAGCACACCAATAGTCAGCACAAAAGGATTTCCGGTGAAACCGATTAATAAAACCCCTAGAATTAATACCCATTGTAACAAGGTAGAAGATATGCTCACTAAAGGCACCATACTTGTCCTCAGCTGTAACCAGTGGTAAGACGTAGCATGTTGTACTGCGTGTCCACATTCATGTGCTGCAACCGCTGCGGCAGCCACGCTTCTTCCATGATATACATCTGTACTTAGGTTCACTGTTTTGTCCGCAGGATTATAATGATCTGTTAACTGTCCATCGGCACTCATCACCCTCACATCATATATTCCACTGTCATGAAGCATCTTTTCCGCCACCTCTTTTCCCGAAAATCCCGAACTTAAACGCATCTCAGTGTACTTTGAAAACTTACTTCTAAACTTCCATTGGACGTACATGCTAATCAGTAATATCGGGATTATTAAAAATAAATAAGTTCCCATTTCCGTAGTGTATGTTTTTCAATTATTACAAATCAAAAAACGAGCCTAAATTACTGCACATAAAAAATATTTTTAAAAGTGCTGGCGGATTATTTAACAATCGGACTTGCAGGTTCCTTTTTATTTATCCATTTTTGATAAAAATATTAGTATGGAAGTAGCAGTAATCGCCTTATTGATCATAATTTTAGTAGTACTTATTGTGCTATTCTTAAAAAAACCAGTTGCCGGAAATCAACATATCGCCTTGTTGGCTTTAAAAGAAGAAGAGCATCAAAAATCATTAAACTGGTTAAAAGAAGAGAAATTGAGACTGGAGGATGAGCTGAATGACCTCCGCAGTAATTTCCTTTCCGAACGTAGTAAAGTCATCAAATCCGAAGAAAACCTGCTGGCACAACGGGAGAAACAAGCCGAACAGGAATTGTATATCGCTGATTTACAACAACGTTTTAAATTAGAGTTTGAAAATATTGCCAATAAAGTACTCGAGGAGAAGACCGCCAGATTTACGGAGCAAAACCGTACCAATCTCGATATGATCCTCAATCCATTCAAAGAAAACATCAAGGCCTTTGAAGAAAAAGTAGATAAGGTTTATAAATCCGAATCCGATGAGCGCAATATTCTTAAAGGCGTAATTTCTCAGCTGATGGATCAGAGCAAGCAGATTCAGGAAGATGCGAATAACCTGACTAAAGCCCTTAAAGGGGATTCAAAAAAACAGGGAAACTGGGGAGAAGTGATTCTCGAACGTGTATTGGAGCGTTCCGGATTGATCAAAGACAGAGAGTACCGGATACAAGCCAACCTAAGCGCCGCAGAGGGCAACAGGATGCAGCCGGATGTAATCATTGACCTTCCGGACGATAAACATATAGTCGTGGACTCTAAGGTGTCTCTGGTGGCTTACGAAAGATTGGTTACCGCAGAGCATGATGTAGAAAGAGAAAGTCATTTGAAACAACATATTATCTCCATTAAAAACCATATTCAGGGCTTATCGGCCAAGAATTACCATGACCTGTACCAGATCAATTCACCGGATTTTGTATTGCTTTTTATCCCCATAGAATCTTCCTTTGGCATTGCCGTTCAGCAAGATGCAGAATTATTTAACTATGCCTGGGATAGAAAAGTGGTGTTGGTGAGTCCTTCTACTTTACTTGCTACTTTACGTACCATTGCCAGTATCTGGAAACAGGAAAGACAAAACAGAAATGTATTGGAAATTGCCAGATTAAGCGGCAGTATGTATGATAAATTTGTAGGATTTTTAACTGATATGGAGAGTATCGGGAGAAACATCAGACAAAGTCAGGATGCTTATGATAAAGCCTTAAACAAGCTTTCTACCGGAACAGGAAACCTGGCCAGTACTTCAGAGAAAATCAAAAAATTAGGTGCCAAAGCGACGAAGCAAATTGACACCAAATTTTTAGATCCTTTAGTTGTAGAAGAGGAAAGCTTATAATTTAAAAGCGTTCCATCCCTGTGCTTTCAATTCATGAACCACATTGGACTTGGAAATCATTTTACAACCAGAGTTTTTATCGGTAATATGACCAATTACACTGATGTCTACATCATTTTTTAGCTTGGTATAATCGGCTTGTTTAATGGTAAACAGCAATTCATAATCTTCACCGCCATTTAACGCACAAACGGTTGGGTCTAAGCCTAATTCACGTGCAGTTTCATAGGTCATCGGGTCAATTGGAATCTTTTCTTCGTACAAAGTACAGCCTTTTTCAGACTGCTGACAGATGTGCATAATTTCCGAAGCAAGACCATCAGAAACATCGATCATTGACGTAGGAATAATTTCCATTTGTGCCAGTAAATCGACGATATCTCTTCTGCCTTCCGGCTTCAGCTGACGTTCAATAATATAGTGTTTCCCTTCCAGATCAGGCTGAATATTAGGGTTTTCTAAAAATATCTGTTTTTCTCTTTCCAAAATTTGAAGGCCTACATAAGCACCACCCAAATCTCCGGAAACACATAGTAAATCACCTTCCTGCGCACCATTTCTGTACACCACATCTTTCTTATCTGCATAGCCGATACTGGTAATACTGATCACTAATCCTTGCTTGCTGGAAGAGGTATCTCCACCAATCAGGTCAATGTTGAATTTATTACAGGCCAGTTCAATTCCTTTGTAGATTTCTTCTACGGCTTCCAATGGAAATTTACTGGAAATACCGATGGAAACTGTGATCTGAGTAGCGATACCGTTCATGGCATAAATGTCACTCAAATTCACCTGAACAGCTTTGAAACCTAAGTGCATTAAAGGGACATAAGCCAGGTCGAAATGGATGCCTTCCAGCAATAAATCAGTAGAAACTAATACTTCTTTATCCGGGAAACTCAATACTGCTGCATCATCCCCAACTCCCTTAATACTGCTTTCATGTCTGATCTTAAAGTTGTCAGTCAGGTGTTTTATCAGACCAAATTCTCCAAGTTCTCCAATATCGGTACGCTCTTTATTCTCAAACATATATCTTATATCTATTGATTTTTTAACTTAAAACACTCATTGAATTTCCTTATAATTATTACTAATCAATAGAAAAATCCGTCATTTTTTTAATTATAAACCCAATGCTGCGGAAATTTCCAGCATTCTTTCAATTGGTTTGCGTGCCTGAACAATGATATCCGCAGGAACAGTCACTTCAGGGCTTCCATTTTTTAAGCATAAATAGAGTTTTTCCAAAGTATTTCTTTTCATATAAGGACAATCATTACAGGCACAGTTATTATTTGGTGGCGCCGGAATAAATGTTTTTGTCGGATTAGCCTTCTCCATCTGGTGGATAATGCCGCTTTCCGTGGCTACAATAAATTCCTGAGCATCACTATTGGTGCTATATTTCAATAATCCGGTGGTAGATCCAATGTAATCAGCCATTTCCAAAACCGCCTCTTCACACTCAGGATGCGCAATAAATTTCGCATTCGGGTGACGAGCTTTCAGTTTGGTGATTTTTTCTCTTGAAAAAATCTCGTGGACCATACAGGCACCGTTCCAAAGCACTAAATCACGGCCCGTTTTTTTAGCCACCCAGGCGCCTAAATTTTTGTCGGGACCAAAAATGATCTTCGTATCCTTTGGAAGACTTTCTACAATCTGTACCGCATTCGTAGAGGTACAAACAATATCGCTCAAAGCCTTCAATTCTGCCGTACAATTCACGTAGGTAATCACCACATGATCCGGGTATTTTTCCTTGAATTTTTTAAACAGGTGTGGCGGACAGCTATCAGCCAGTGAGCACCCTGCTTTCAAATCCGGCAACAAAACTTTTTTCTCCGGAGAAAGAATCTTGGCAGTTTCCGCCATAAAATGCACTCCTGCAAACACAATCACCTCAGCATCAGTCCTTGCCGCTTCTTGTGAGAGACCTAAACTGTCCCCAATATAGTCGGCAATATCCTGAATATCAGGCTCTTGATAGTAGTGCGCCAGCACAATTGCATTTTTCTCTTTTTTTAGTTTTTCGATTTCCACGAAAAGATCAAGTGTAGGATCAATCTTTTCTTCGACAAAACCTTTTCTATTTAATTCCTCAAATGTATCCATTTTCAACAGTTCAATAAATTATAATTATTTAATATAGATAGACTTCTATTGTTTATTAGTGTGTTAATAACGTTTGTAAAATATTTTTTTTTAGGCGATTATTTGAGTTATCAATAAGTTATCCACAAATAAGTTGATTTTTTAAACCAAAAATCCGCTGATTCCCAGTATTTTATTTTTCGCCCTCAAAACTTATCCATAGTAATATGTGTATTGTTAGTTTGTGTGTAAAAAGTGGATAACCTCTGCAAAGTTGCTCAAAAATAACTGAAAATATTGTGGCAAATTCCCTTTTTAGCTTAGCTTTAAACATTCAAATTTATTTGTTCTATATGTTTAGACAAGAAATTAACAATTATATCAACGTTGTTAACAAAGTAAGGGAAGTAGCTTAATTTCAATGAGAAAAGTAGATTTTTTAGTAATAGGGTCGGGTATAGCGGGTTTAAGCTTTGCATTAAAAGCAGCTCAGCATGGTAAGGTTTTAATTGTTACAAAATCAAACGAAGATGAGTCAAATACAAAATATGCGCAGGGTGGAGTAGCAGTTGTTGTGGATAAAGATGATTCGTTTGAAAAACATATTGAAGATACAATAATTGCAGGAGATGGACTGTGTGACAGAGAGATAGTAGAAATTGTGGTCAAGGAGGGGCCTCAGCGCATTCAGGAAATTATCGATTACGGGATCAATTTTGATAAAAATCCGACCGGTGTTTATGATTTAGCGAAAGAAGGTGGACACTCAGAAAATCGTGTTTTACACTATAAAGATGTCACCGGATATGAAATTGAAAGTGTTTTATTAAGACAGATTCATCAGAACAAAAACATAGAGATATTAACACATTACTTCTGTTTAGAGTTAATTACTCAGCATCATTTGGGTGAGCATGTGGATAAGAGTTCAGAAGATATCCACTGTTACGGCATATATGCCTTTAACACAGAGTGTAACGATGTGGAAAAGATACTAGCTAGTGTGACTATCTTAGCGTCAGGTGGAGCAGGACATGTGTATAGCAGCACTACAAATCCGGTAATTGCCACAGGTGATGGAATGGCTATGGTATACCGCGCAAAGGGGAAAGTAAGGAACATGGAATTTATTCAGTTTCATCCTACCGCTTTATATCATCCCGGAGAATATCCTGCTTTTTTGATTTCTGAAGCGGTTCGTGGTTATGGCGGCGTGCTCAGAAGGAAAAATGGAGAAGAGTTCATGTATGAATACGATCCGAGAGGATCTCTGGCTTCCAGAGATATTGTGGCTCGCGCAATTGATTCTGAAATGAAAAAATCTGGTGAGGACTTTGTTTACCTTGACATCACCAATCGCAAAAAGAACGATATATTAGCTCATTTCCCGAACATTTATGCGAAGTGTCTATCTATAGGTATAGACATGACGAAGGATTTAATACCAGTTACGCCTGCAGCTCATTATATGTGCGGTGGAATTATGGTAGATGAATACGGGCGTTCTTCTATAAAAAATCTTTATGCTTGTGGCGAATGTTCTTCAACAGGATTACATGGAGCGAATCGTCTGGCCTCAAATTCCTTGCTGGAAGCGCCGGTGTTTGCACATCGTATATATGAAGATGCTATAGCTACTTTCAAAAATACGGTGATCCCTGACAACATCCCTGAGTGGAATGACCATGGTGTAAAACAGTCTGACGAGGATATTTTAGTGACCCATAATTTACGGGAAACACAGAAATTAATGAGCGATTATGTCGGAATTGTACGTTCTGATTTTAGATTAGACCGCGCAATGAGACGCTTATTTCTGCTGTATGAAGAGACAGAAGCCTTTTATAAAGCCAATAAAGTCTCTGTAAAACTCTGCGAATTGCGCAATGTGATCCAGGTAGCTTTTATGATTATTAAGTCGGCAAAAGCCAGAAAAGAGAGTAGGGGACTACATTATACCACCGATTATCCAACTCACGCCGAACAATTAACCGATACAATTTTTTAGACCATGCCAGTAATATTACCAGTTAAAGATAAGCACCCTCAATGGGGCGAAAATTGTTTTATTGCGCCAAATGCAACGATTGTAGGCGATGTAACCATGGGCAGTAACTGTTCTGTCTGGTTTAATGCCGTGATTCGTGGTGATGTTAATCGCATCACAATTGGTAACGACAGTAATATTCAGGATGGAGCCGTTATTCATGCGACCTATTTAAAAGCAGCCACAGTGATTGGAAACCGCGTTTCTGTAGGGCACAATGCCATTGTTCATGGTTGTATCTTAAAAGATCATATCCTGATCGGTATGGGCGCCATTGTGATGGACAATGCAGTGGTGGAAGATTATTGTATTATTGCCGCAGGAGCCGTTGTATTAGAGAATACACAGTGTGAATCCGGTTATATCTATGCTGGTACACCCGCAAAAAAAATAAAGCCCATTACTGAAGAGCAACGGGCTTTATTGAATAAACTGCCAGACAACTACATTATGTATGCCGACTGGTTTAAATAACAGCATTAACCGTCTTTAAAAGATTTATTCTTTTGGAATATTTATAGTTTCATTTCTTTCCCAAAGGGCTCGGATCGAGAGTTCTTTGGGTTCGTTCCATATCTTCTCAGGTTGCCGGCCTTCAGCCACACTTCCAGTATCCCATTTTTTGTTTTTGTTATTGTCGTAGGTGATCCTTGTAAAGTATTTACCAGCCTTATAATTGTTAAATCTGACGGTCGTATCTTTGGTAACCACTATCGTATTGACCGGATTCTTACTTTCATCGATTACTTCTACGATATAACTTTTGTTTTGCTCAGGAACGACCAGTTTTAAAATCAACGTTCCGTAATCGTCCTTATTTCCTAATTTGAAATCCTTGATAAATTCTTTGTTTTTGGTGTTTAGTATGGCCGTAAATGCTCCGGCTTCAAACTTCATTTCATAAGATTTTTTAATACGCCATGGATACTTTATATAATAGGATAAAAAGTCTGTACTATCTTTTTCCAAAGTAAAGGTGGTCCTTTTTACTGAATCTTCCAGCAATTGCATCTTAGCGATATCGGTGCTTAAAACAGGAAAATTGAAAGTCAGCTTTAAAGGCCTGTTCGGATTTAAGGTTTGGTCTTCCAGGTTATCCGTTGCATTCAAAACCCTGGTATAGGTTTCTTTTTTTCCTCTGAGTAGGGTAGTCGTTTGCAATAATTTCCCGTTTTCTTTGATGCTGATTTTGGTAGAGTCGAAGCTCATATCCGTCAGCCACATTTTTAACGAGTCGTTATTTTTGCTGAATTTTAAATATTTTGTGGTATTCAATGCCGCAGGCTCTAACACGGCAATCTCTGGTTTTTGGAGCTTTTGATTGAAGGCAAAACTAATGCTTCCATCCGCATTGATTCGTTTATCTAAAATTCTGAATACTGTTGCATCCTCTTTGAATATTTTAAGATTTAGGGAATCCATTGGCTTATTCAGGACGATGGGTTCTTTAATAAATCCGATTTCATCTGTGCTCTGCTGGTAGATTTTATCACCGCCTTTTTCTTTTAGTGCGTAGACTTTGTAGCTGCCTTCCCTTAAATTATTAAGGGTATAGTTACCGCTGCTATCGGTTAGTGCATAGATCGCAGGTCTGCCTTTTCCAAAGAGTGTGTCTCTGTCCAGGGGTAGGATAAATGCAACCGCTTCAATTTCCGGTTCGCCGGTGATGGAATTGGTGACCTTGCCTTTGATGCTCAGGGAATCGAGTTTCGGACCTGTTGAAAATACATAAGAGAAATTCTTCAGCACGTTGTTCTCGTTGATATCCGCTATCAACTTCCCGAAGTTCAATGTATAGGTCGTGTTTTTTTCCAGCGTGTCAGGGAAGGAGATTTCCAGTATCTTCTTCTTCACCTTTAGCAGGGGAGGGATTTTCAATTCCGGAGAAATAGAGAATTCTTTCGACTCATTCTGAAGTTTGAAATATTCATCAAATTCGATGATGATTTTCTTTTCTTTGAAATTTGTCGTGAAATTTTTGGGCTCCATGCTTAAGACCTTCGGGGCTTCCGTATCACGGGGGCCTCCCTGAGGTTGTTGAATGCTCGCACAACTATATATTAGCGAAGTTAGTACCAGGAGGGATGTAAAAATCCTGAAGTTCGATATAATGCTGTTTTTGGCCATTTATATGCGCTGTGTTTAGTTTATTAGTCTTTTTAATAGATACCATTAAAAAAATTTAAAAGTCTCTTAAAACTCATTTAAATGAGTCAGTTAATACGACTAAGAATATCGACTTAACTGACTCTCTATCAGGTGATTGTGTTTTACTTACTCATGTGTACCATTAAAACGGAGATATCAGAAGGCGAAACACCCGAAATTCTCGAAGCCTGACCCAATGTGCGGGGTTTGATCTTCAATAATTTCTCTCTGGCTTCCTTAGATAGGGATCCAAGTTGTGAATAATCAAAATCCGGGTTGATGTCTTTGTCTTCCATCTTCTGCATTTTGTTCACAATTTCCTGTTCCTTCTCAAAATAGCTTTCGTACTTAATTTTGATTTCTGCCTGTTCTACGGTCTCTTTATCGAAGGCACTAAGGTACTCCCTGAATGGCTGACTAATCTCACGAATGTCTTCAATGCCAACTTGTGGTCTGCCCAGTAAACTTACGATTTTTACATTTTGGTTTAGGGTGCTTGTTCCTAATTCTTCCAGCTTTTCATTCGCCTCAGCCATGTCGATACTTTGCTTTTTTGCAAAGGCTACGATGGAATCAGAGTTGGCAACTTTCTGTTTAACGATGTCCAGACGCTCGTCACTAATCAAGCCTAACTGATGGCCGATAGGGGAGAGACGGATGTCTGCATTGTCCTGGCGAAGTAGTAACCTGTGCTCCGCTCTTGAAGTAAACATACGGTAAGGTTCATCTGTTCCTTTGGTTACTAAGTCGTCAATCAATACACCTATATAAGACTCAGAACGCTTCATGATTAGTTCATGTAAATCGTTCACTTTTTGATGTGCATTGATACCTGCAATAAAGCCCTGACTGGCCGCTTCTTCATAACCGGTAGTTCCGTTAATCTGACCCGCAAAGAATAGGTTACTGATCATTTTGGTTTCTAAAGTTAATGAAAGTTGGGTGGGTGGGAAATAGTCATATTCTATCGCATAACCAGGACGGAACATTTTTGCGTTTTCAAATCCGGGGATTTTAGTTAGCGCTCTATATTGTACGTCCTCTGGTAAAGAAGTAGAGAAACCGTTTACGTAAATTTCACAAGTATGTAATCCCTCTGGTTCGACAAAAATCTGGTGTCTTTCTCTTTCTGCAAAGCGATTAATCTTGTCTTCGATAGAAGGACAATATCTTGGACCTAGTCCTTTAATTCTGCCGGTGAACATCGGAGATTTTTCGAATCCTTCTTTTAAAGTTTCATGAACTTCCGCATTTGTATAGGTAATCCAGCAGCAGCGTTGTTCTGTAGGGCGCTCTACATTGGTATAGGAAAAACGTCCTGGATTTTCATCTCCCCATTGTTCTTCCATTACAGAATAATTCAGCGACCTTCCGTCTATGCGGGGTGGGGTACCGGTCTTCATTCTGCCAGCTTCAAAACCCAGTTCTACCAATTGTTCGGTTAGGCCTGTTGCCGCTCTTTCGGCAGTTCTACCTCCACCAAATTTTTTCTCTCCAATGTGGATCAATCCATTTAGGAAAGTTCCATTTGTTAAGACAACTGATTTTCCTTTGATCTCAATCCCTAAAGAAGTTTTAACTCCGGTAACGGTATTATTTTTAATAATCAGGCTACTCACCATGTCCTGCCAGAAGTCCACATTTGGTGTGCGCTCTAAAGCTAGTCTCCATTCTTCTGCAAATCTCTTCCTGTCATTCTGAGCTCTCGGGCTCCACATTGCCGGACCTTTAGAAAGGTTCAGCATTCTAAATTGTAGGGTCGTCTTATCACTGATGATTCCAGAGTATCCACCCATCGCATCAATCTCTCTTACGATCTGACCTTTCGCCACACCACCCATCGCAGGGTTGCAACTCATCTGTGCAATGGTTTCCATATTCATGGTGATCAGCAAGACTGAAGATCCCAGATTGGCAGCAGCGGCGGCGGCTTCACAACCTGCGTGTCCGGCACCAACTACTATAACATCGTATTCTTTAAACATTACCTGTTGTTTTTATATCGCTTAAATTTTGTTTCACGTGGAACGCAATAGACGCCCGCCATGAGGCGAGCATGTTTCACGTGAAACAATAGGTTAAAATTAATCATTTAATAGTGGAGACACGCTAATCTGGCCTCCTTTTTATTCTTTCTTTTTTCAGTCATCCTTTCTTATCTATTAGCGGAAGACCGGCCTTCCTTCTTAACAGGGAGGGGGTTCTGCTTTTTTAATAGCTAGAAAACCACTGGTATTCAAACTACAGCAAGGTTTACCTCAAATCGGCATTCAATTTCATTCAATTTAAAGCATCACTTTAAATGATGCCTGTTTTGTTATGCTCGTTTTAACGAAGAAGACCTTGTTCCACGCTGCGGATTTAAGGGGCGGGCTTAGGCCTTTCCATAGGATCTTAACGATTTCTATGGAGAGATATGACCTTCATCTCAGAGTTCCGGGCTTTTTTTAATCCAGGGATCAAAAGGTTTTCAGCCCAATGATCCGGTTGATTTATTCTTTCTGCATTGACTGTTTTACCAGGGGTTGGCGGTCCGGAAGAACTACGTCAAGTAGTTTTTCTTTACAGGATTCAGGTTGGTCTTCTTTAACGTTTCCATGTTGTTTCTTCCGGGATATTCCCGGGACCCTTGTATGGAGCCTTGCCAGTTCTTCCGAATGCCCGCCTTAACACAGCGAATGAGTTGTGTTTTGCAATCAGAACAACACCCGAAAGTCTTACTGGAATCCGTTTTTAGCAGCAGCAATGGTTCCCTCCCGGACAGGCAACAGGCTCTTTCAGCAATGCCGGTTAATTATCTTTATCCGGATAATGACCTGCTTTCGCAAGGTGAATTGATTGCTTTTATCCAGTAAATAGTGTCTTTTAGTAAGGGCCCTTATTTGGTTTTACCTGGATAATGATTTGCTTTCGCAATGCCAATTACTTGTTTTTAGCCAGACAATGATTTGCTGAAAGCAAAAAACAATGACCTTTATGTTCCGGTTTTATACACTTAATTTTATCAAAACTCATTTCCATTTACGTTTTATTCTTGTCGAATCCTGCGTATTCTATATCGGGTTCTGACCAGAATAGGAGGTAAGGCCACAAAACCAGATCAAACATAAGGAGTATTAAAGGTCTTTAAAAAAGCTGTTTTTCTAAACAGATCTGCATTACAAACCTCGCATGCTGTTAAATGAAACCAGTATGAAATTCCGTAGAATACTCTGGGATTTCAGCAGGGAAATAAGCTTTTATAATTTTATTTCCGGGCACAACTGAGGGGTAAAACCAACGCTGTTATTTAGCTATTAAAAATGAGAAAGAACATTTTGTTGTTTTTTGAAAGTATCAGGATGGAGACTTATGGCCAATCAAACCTGAGATATTTCTTGTTTATAATTCTGATTCGCATGATATCGACTGAGAATTAAAGACTCCTGAAAGGTGTCTTTGGATCCATTTGTCCCCACCTGAATCTAACGAACAGGTAGGGATAATTGGTATAGCTTATTGCTCGGATAATGTTAACCAGCGTTCAGTAACTGTTTCCAGTTCCTGATTTAAACCTTCAATAGTTTTGGAAATTTCCTGTATTTTGGTGTAATCTGCACTGTCAATAGTCAGCAGAGAATTGCTCAATTCCTGGATTTTTGCTTCCAGTTCCGCGATTTTTGCTTCTGAATCTTCCAGCTCTTTTTGCTCTTTAAAAGACAACTTTTTAGCAGGAACAGCTGCTGCATTCTGCGCAGGTTGTTCCTTAGCTTTAACAGGAGCTTTTTCCTTTGGTGTTTCTAAACTGATTCTATATTCAGAGTAGTTACCATTGTAAATTCCTACTTCACCATTACCTTCCATGATGAACAATTGCTCACTCATCTTGTCTAACAGATACCTATCATGGGATACCAGAATCAACACCCCGGGGAAGTTCTCTAAGAACTCTTCCAGCACATTCAGGGTATCAATGTCAAGGTCGTTGGTTGGCTCATCCAGGATCAGGAAATTAGGATTCTGCATTAATACCTTCATCAGGTGTAAACGTTTCTTTTCACCACCACTTAGCTTTTCTACCATCCCGTGTTGTTTCTTGGGAGGGAAGAGGAATAGGGTCAGTAATTGCGAAGCAGAGATCGTCTGACCATCGGCCATTTTGATATATTCAGCATCAGATTTTACGATATCAATAACCCTTTCTTTCTCGTTGAAAGCCAGACCACCTTGTTTATAGTAACCATAAACAGTAGTCTCACCAGTACTTACTTTACCTTTTTCAGGCGTTAAGTAACCGGTAATGATATTCAATAAAGTAGATTTTCCGGTACCATTCTTTCCTGCAAGGCCGATACGGTCTGCACGTTTAAAAGTATAACTGAAATCATTAATGATTGGTTTGCCATCAAACGACTGACCGATATGATCCAGTTCAAGGATTTTATTCCCCTGACGTGCCATTTTAACATTCAAAGTAACACTTTGATTATCAGATCTTTGTTTCGTTTTGCTTTCCAGGTCATAAAAAGCATCAATACGGGACTGAGACTTGGTCGTACGGGCAGCAGGCATTCTTCTCATCCATTCGAGTTCCTTTTTCAAAAGGTTCTTATTTTTCTGAAAAGTACTCTCATCAGCCATTTCACGCTCGGATTTCTTCTCCAGGAAGTAAGCGTAATTGCCGTTATAATTGTAAATCTTTCCTCTGTCCAGCTCTACGATTGTATTACAAACGTTGTCCAGGAAGTACCTGTCGTGTGTAACTAATAATATAGTTTTGTTTCCGGAAGTCAATAATTTCTCCAGCCATTCGATGGTATCAATGTCCAGATGATTGGTTGGCTCATCTAACACATAGATTTCAGGATCCTCTATCAGGAGCTTTGCAAGCGCAAGACGCTTCTTCTGTCCACCAGATAGGGTTGAGATCTGTTGTTGCAAATGAGTGATACCCATACGGCTTAAAATCGTTTTAATTTCATGCTCATATTCCCAGGCATTGTGCTCGCTTAATTCTTCATATAAGCGGTTCAATTTTTTTTCATCCGGGTTCGGATCTTCAATCAGTTCCTCATATTCTTTGATCAGTTGCTGCTGTTTGTTATCCGTAGAGAAGATAAAATCACTGATAGAGTGACCGTCTGGAAAAGAAGGTTCCTGATCCAGAAATCCAATTTTAACAGATTTATTCTTTACGATTTTACCTTCCAAAGGATTAAACCTTTCGGCAAGTAATTTCAGTAGCGTGCTTTTTCCGGCACCGTTTATACCAACCAACGCAACGCGTTGTCCAGGTTGAATCCCCAGGGTCAAATTTTTAAATAGCCATTCATCATGGTAAGCATGGCCTAAGTTTTCGGCTGCAATTAGTGTACTCAAAGTATGTGTTTAACGATATTTTATATATGAAATTAGTGCAAAAGTAAGCAATAATTCTTAGGTATATAGTTGAGCCTATTGAAGATGTAATGATTTGTCCCATTAAAAATCAGCGTATTGGCGCTAAAGTATTGCGGATATGGAGCAGATTGCAGGGAACCTTTTGCCGAACCGGCAGAAAGATTCTTCAAAAAAAATGACAGAATTGGAGCTCGGGCCAGCTTGAGAGGAGTGATTAAGAACTGGTGTTCAGGCAGATCTCCGATAAACCAGGAAGGATGGAATCTCTTGTTTTTAGCGCTAAAAACGGAAGATAAGGGGGCTATTTTCTGGTATGGGTTAAAGACACGCCTCTTTCGGCAGGCTTTAATCCGAATTTTGTTCCGGTAAGTATTACGATGGCAATGGAGCCGATCAGTAATTTTTTGAGTGTATTTTTCATGGGTTCCTGGTTTTGTGGTTGCGTAAAATCTTTCAGAGATAAGACGCAGCCGCAGGAAAAACGTTTCAATAAATTGACGTTCATTAGACCATCTGTTCTTAAATTCCGACAAACTGCCGGATATAACCTATCAACGGGGAGTGCTATACAGCAGGCTCCATCGCTTTAAACAAGGCAAGAGATTCGTCTTCTTTAGCCGTCATTAGTGTCTTAGCCGCTTTTCCCTTGTCTTTATAGCCTAAAAGGTGTAAAGTACCATGCGCCATCACGCGGTACAATTCATCGGCTACTGTATGCTTAAATGTTTTTGCATTTTCCTGAATACGCTCCAGACTGATAAATATGTCACCAACGATCATTTTAAGCTCTTCTGAGTTATCAAAAGTGATCACATCAGTATAAGTGTCATGATCCAGGTATTCCTGATTTATACGCAGTAAATATTCGTCTGAGCACAAAATAAAGTTCAACTCCTGTAATGAATAACCTTCTTTTTCAATTATAGCCTTGATCCAGGCCTTAAGCAAGGTTTTCTTTTTAAGGGTATAACTTAGGTCTTCGGTGAAAAAATGAACTGCTGGTTTTGCCATCTGGATATAGAATTATTGGGCCAAATTTAGCAATTTAAAATATTCCGCAATTTTATTTTTGTAATAGTAGTTCAGGCCCGGCGGTAATTTCTGTATCCATTCATTCTCATTTTTTTGATTTTTACGGAACTTTTCCAGCATCTGCTGATAGGATGGAGGAAGATCTTTTCCGGCTTTACTCTCTCTTTTTGAATCCTGATCCTGTTCTCTTTGGGCATCATTTGCATCCAGAAGCTTCGTAAGCAGGTCTTTCTGACGGTTTAACGTCTCTTGCTCCAGGCGCTTATTCACCAGATCAGTTTCTGTCGCCTTCATATCCTTGATCATTTGATTCAGGTTCCCCAATCCGGATTTACCATCTTTATTCTCTTCTCTGTTGATCTTTTGCAGCGCTTCGCGGATCATTTGCTGCTGCTGAGCCATTTTAGCGAACTCTTCAGACATCTGCCCCTTTGGAACCGTGCCTTTGTTTCCTGATTTCTGCAGCTGATCCTTAGCCTTTTGCATGCTGTTGTTGAGCTGCTGCTGCATTTGCTGCAACTGTTTCATGCTTTGTTTTTTCCCTTTGCCACTGCCACTGGAATTTTTCTTCATCTTTTGAAGCTGTTCCAATGCCTCATTGAGCATTAAGGATAGATTATTGATGGAGGTCATGGTATACTGCTGGTTCTTATTTGCGGCAGCGGTATTTCTTTCACCAAGGTTATCCAGGCTTTTATCCAGGTTAAAATTGATCTTTTGTAACTCCTCATTCACGGTGCTTTCAATCTGTGGAACCCTTTTGCTTAAGGAAGACAGACTGTCGGCAATGGACTTCATATTGTCTTTGATCACCCTTTGTTGCTGTACATTAGCGGTATAAAGCGGGTCGTTATTACTCAGTTTCTTCAAATTCAGCATCACCTTTTCCTGATCAAATGATGTTTTCAAAAGATTTTCCAGTAACTGCCGAAGCTCCTGAACGTTTAGGTTATTCTCCGTTTCTGAAGATTCCTGTTGCATATCGTCCATTTTTTTAGCCATTTTTTCCAGCTGATCAGCAGCTTTCTCCTGGTTCTCAGCGGCTTTTTTGCGGTCATTTTTTTCCAGATTCTCTTTACTTTCTTTCTGCTGCTGCTGAATGTCTTTACTCTCTTTTTCCGGATTCCCGAAAGGATTAGGGCGTTCCAGCTGCTCATTTTTTTCCTGAAGACTTTTCAAGTCTTTTTTAATGTCTTCAAATGCTGCACTTTGTTTCTCCTGCTGTTGTTTCAAATCGCCGACAGGTTTTTTCTGATCCTTACTTTGCTGAGAAAGGGCTTTCTGCTCTTTGGCGAGTTCTTTGATCCGGTCAATATTGTTTTGCAGGTTCTGCTCAAATTCAAGTTGTTTATAAAGCTCCAGGATGCGATCCAGCTCGTTTTTCACGGATTTATTGTCCAACTGCATTTTGGAAAGTTCCTGCTGCGTCTGATCCTTGTTATTTTGATCCATCAAATTTTGCAGCTTTTCCAGTAAGGCTTTCGTTTTATCATCCAGGACATTTTTAAACAATTCATCGATTTGTTTTTGCTTTTCGAGGAGCTCATCCTTTACCGTTGCATTTTCTTCTTTTTCAAAATTATTCTTTTCATTCAGCTGTTTGAGTGCTTTAACCGTTTCTTCCAGTTGTTTTTGCTTGTCCAGTAGCTGCTGAATCTGTTTCTTATCATCGAAATTCAATGTTTTTTTGTCCAGTAAGGCCGCACCAAGCTTTTTACTCTCTTTTTCTACTGCGCCAGCAAGTTTAATGGCTTGTTCCATTTTCTGTTTTACTGCCTGACTGCCCTGATTTATTTTCTCGGCAACCTGTTGCACCGTAGGTAGTTCATAGGTTTTTTTTGCTGATTTAGTCGATTTAGGGCCATTAACGCCGTCATTATCTGCTACTTCAAAGTAATATTCCAATTGCTGTCCGGGTTTTATACCTGCCTGACTAAGATCCCAGAAAAAGAAGAAAGCGTTTTCCAATTGTGTCTTTTTAACCGGAATAGACTGGCTGACCTTGTTTATAGCCTTACCATTTTCTGTGACGATGTAGTTGAATTTCAGGCCGCTAAATCCATGGTCATCCGAGATGTTACCAGTGAAATACAATGCTTTAGTACTTCCAGAATCTGGTGATTCGGTCACTGAGATATTTGGATATTCATCTGCGATGATTTCAATTTGGTGGACTAAAGAATCGGCACCACCTGCAAAACGGCTGTTTTTAGGGCTCAAGCGGTATTCCCCGCTCTTTCGTAAGGTGCTTTTAAATGTAAAAACATTGTCGTTAGACTGGAGCAATTGCTCTTGCTTGTCCAATATAAAAACCAATTCATCACTGTTTGCAGTGCTCAGTTTCCAGCTTACGGTGGTTCCCTCAGGCAATAGTAAATCGCCTGCATTGGCAATCTTTTCGTCCTTTTTGCGCAAATAAGTAGGGTAATGAAGGTCGGCGGTCATGGTTAAAATCGCCGGACGGGGCTTCACTTCAATCACATAAGGCAGGGAGTTAAAGCCACCCGCAGCAAAACGGATCTCTTTGTTCTTTTGAAGGTTTTTGAAAGTATATTGAAAGGAAGTCGCATCCTTTTTATCCAGTTTATAGGTATTCATCCCATCAGAAATGTAAACCTCCTGAGGAATTTCATTTCCTGTGATTTTAAGCTTTAAAGTCAGGTCATCTCCCTGAGCACAAATCAGTTTTTTATTGAGTAATTCGAAATTGAATGGTGCTTTCGGCAAAATCTCTCTGTTATACTGGACAAAACTACTGGTTCCTTCTCTTAAGATGGAAGGGGCAATAATGGAAATAAGGAGGATGATGCTCAATGGAAACAGGGAATAACGCAAGTATTTTTTATTCTCAGTCAGGCGAATTGCACTGCTGAAAGGAATCGGTTTCAGGTCATTGATCTTTTGATCGATACCTGCCATAATGAGCGCATTATGTTCCGGATTTTTATCTGCAAGAGCCTTTAGCTGCAGCGTATTTAACAGCTTGTCTTTTACATTGAAAAAGTGATCTCCGATGAGTGCTGCAGCTTGCTCTATGCTTAGGTTTTTACTCAGCTTAAAATAGGAAAGGGCAGGTTTAACGACCCAGAAACCGATGGCAAGGATAGAAACGGCGATGGAACTGAAAAATAAAAGGGTTTTAGTGGAAATTCCCGGTTGGGTATAATACACCAGTACAAACAGCAGCAGATACAAAGCCAATAGGAAAGTGGCCGCATAAATGCTGCCCCGCAAGAGTTTATTCAGGTAAAACTTTTGCGTGAATTCATTAACCTTTGAAATTAAAAGTTCGTAATTGCTGTTCATTAATTAGCTTTATGATGCTTAAAGGTAATTAATGAATATTGGTTTTGATAAAATTAAAGAGATAATAGCATTAAATTAACGTTGGGGTCATGTTTTTTATGGAATTTACTTTCCATAAGATTTATACAAATCAATAATCAGATGAGCAATTCAATTTACGCCATAACGATGGCCGCGTTATTTACCACAATCGGAATAACTTCCTTTGTGAGGGAAAAACCAACAACCGGATTAAAAGCCCCTGTGATGGAAAAGACAACAAGCTGGAATAAAAATCAAGTGATCGCGCATCGTGGCGCCTGGAAGAAGAAAGGCCTGCCTGAAAACTCGATTGCCTCCTTAAAAGAAGCCATCAAACTCGGCTGTTATGGATCCGAATTTGATGTACATATGACTTCCGACAGTATATTGGTAGTCAATCATGACCCGGATTTTTTAGGAATACCTATTGCCAGCTCGACTTATGTGCAGCTACTCGAAAAAAAGCTGAGTAACGGAGAGCAAATCCCAACTTTAGAAGCCTATTTAAAGGCCGGAATGAAACAAAAGGGAACAAGATTGATACTGGAATTAAAGCCAGCTAAAATCAGCGGAGAAAGGGATCTTCAAATGACGAGAAAGACAGTGGCTATGGTGCATCAGCTAGGAGCAACCCCCTGGGTTGATTACATCAGTTTTAGTTACGCGATCGGGGAAGAAATTCTGGCTTTACAATCCGGAGCAAAGTTCGCTTACCTCAACGGAGATGCACCTTTGGAAAAACTAAAAGCATCTGGTTTTGATGGCGCAGACTATCATTTTTCGGTCTATAAAAATGGAGACTGGTTTAGCAAATCAAAAGCGCTGGGACTTACTTTAAACGCCTGGACAGTTAACACGATCGAAGACATGAACTGGCTCCTGGATCAGCACATAGAGTTCATCACCACCAATGAGCCTGAGCGTCTGTTTGAGCTTCTTCAATCAAGGAAATAAACGCTGTCAAGTGTAAAATTAATCCCGCTTCAAACGAGGAAATAAAACGGCTTTAAACAAAAAAGCATCGCGATTGCTCGCGATGCTGTACAATTATGTTTTTAATAATCTAGATTACTTTAACATTAATCGCATTCAACCCTTTTTTACCGCTTTCAACATCGTATTCAACTTTGTCGTTTTCACGAATTTCATCGATAAGGCCTGTTGAATGTACAAAAATTTCGCTATCTCCGTTAGCTGGAATGATGAATCCGAAACCTTTAGTTACATTAAAAAATTTTACTGTTCCTTCTTGCATTGTATTATTTATTAATAAATTAAGTGTGCAAGATACGGAATATTTTTAATAATACACAGCGGCTTCTTTTTTTGATAAATGTAAGTTTTGAGGCTTTTATCCCCCTTATTTCCTCCCTGAAACGCTCAGATTTATTTCGCTGGAATGTGGGATGCCAAGGGTAGTACCCGGCTGGATTTTTAAGAGGTTTTGAAGGTATACACTGATGATCGCTTCCAGTGTTTTTTTCCTCGGTTCATAATTTTCAGGCGCTGAAGTGCGGAACTTGCCCAGGTGCATTTTACCACTGGCATCCACTATCACGCTAAAGTCATAACCGAAGTCTTCATAAGCACGTGAAATATCTATTCTGTACTTTGGAAACAGGTAATCATAGGCTTCTGTTTGACCGTTAATCCGGTCGACAACGTCAATCTTTTTCACCTTGATCATATTACTCAATGGCCGAAACACTACCGGTTCCCGTGCTCCGAATGCGAGGTCAATATCTGCTGGTTTTTGATTGCTGATTTCCGTTAATTTCCGGATATAGGCTGTATCTGCTCTGGATGGTTTTTGCAATTCTTCCGGACTAGTTTTGAGTACATTTTGAATATAATCTTCCGAATAATAGGTGATGTTGACATCCGAACGGATATCTTTCATAACCTCTCTTTTGATCACCTGCAGACGTTGCATCAAAACACTATCCTTACTGATCTTCTTGATTCTAAACCACTCTTTTGCGAAATTATAAACATCACCATGGTCATACTGTAAAAAGAAGGTCTGCATTCTCTTCTTTTGAGGACTATATGCCATGATCGAGTCATCGGATTTAAACTGAATGATCCAACTAGGTTCTTGCTGGAAACCGATCTCATTAAATGATAATCCGGTACTGAAACGGCGTTTTACCTCATGGTATTTAATGCCTTTTATTGAATCAAAAGTCAGTTGACCCGGCTGCATTTTCTTTTCTTCTTTTTTTTCTGCGCTACAGCTTAGAAAAATACTAATGACGGCTAATAAGATATAAATGAGCTTTTTGGACATGCAGGGAAAATAAAGGTAATGGAATAATTCCGGGGACAAAGTTATAAGAATCGACAGATTTTATATTCTTTGTTTCAGTTTTATGACCCGAATGCGGATTTCGCCCTTCCTCAACACGGTTATAATGACGGTTTTATCATCGCCATCGCGGAAAAGCTTGTTGACCTCCGATAAAGTATAGCTGGTGGCAGGAATAAAATTGAGGTATACGATCTCGTCTTCAGCTTGTAATCCAGCTTCTTCTGCCGGAGAATCGGGCTCTATTCTGCCAATAAAGTAGCGCTGAAGCTGGGTGTCTTCGGAATAAACCTCCATTCCTGCCATATCATGCTGGAAGGGACGGTTAAAGTTCCCGTTTTTACGTAAATACATGGCATTATCAGCGTAATCAAAGGTAATGTCAAAACGGCTCAGGATATCTGCGCCTAGGTTTCCATTCCGGTCATTGAGCAATATTTTTGCGGCAACCTCCTCATATTTTGGATAAGCGGTCAGTACATTGTTCAATTGAAAAGATCCGATTTTTACCTGAGGAGTTCTACCGATATGGCCGCTGATCGGGCCACCCAGTCCCATTCCAAGATTGGCTATAATACTAATTGGTGGTAGCGGGAAAGGGGCCTTATCCAGGATTTCCAACGATATTGCATGACTGGCGCCATTGTCGACCAGCATTTTTAATATTTGTGTGCCAAGTTCGGGTGTTTGGACTTGTATTTTTGTATAGGGTTTATCGTTGATCATTTCCAGCGGAATCCGTTCCCCCTTGATTTTCCGGGTGTAGGAAGGCAGGTAAAACACCATTCTTTTAGCGGAATATTTAAGCTCCACCAGGAAGCTTTTGAAAAAATGGTAGCCTAATAATCCATGAACGGGCATTCCCAGATAGCTGGATAAGCGAAATAGATCTTCTTTGAGTATGGCAGTGGGAATGTGATCCAGGCTTGCTTTGCCAATCCTTGCGTTGACAGAACTGGAAACATAGGCTTCAATTTCATCACCTTTACCCAGGCCGGCAATCTTGATCGTACGTAAGTCCTTAATCTTTAAGCTGTCGGCAATTCGGGGATCTGAAATAATCATCGGGCCAACACCCGTGTCTAAAATGAAGTTAAAAGGTCCTTTCTCATTGATATAAACGGGAATAATAACCAGATTTTTCAGCAGAATGAAATTGATGGCATCTTTCTTCCGGTCATTTGGAAACCCGAAATCCTGAGCATAGTTGTTTTGTATAGTCAAAGTGACGATAAGTAGCAGTAACAGGGTTTTTAACCGAATCAGATTTGTCGCGCAACGAGACGATTTCATAATACTAATTTAATAAATTAGTACGCAGGTTTAATGGGATTAAGAATAAATTATAACATCTCAAAGGGAATGTCCAGCAGGTCGTAATTCCGCCATCCCCGAAAGTCAAAATGCCACCACTCATTGGAGATCACTCTGAAGCCGTGGCCCTGCATCACCTGAATCAGCAGATTCCGGTTTTTGAGCGCAGCCTTTGGAAGCGCAGTATAATTTGCCGCTGCCAGAGGAGAAAAGCTGTCGTAAGGGGTCGGCATTTCCAGCTCTTTTCCTGTTTTCAGGTGGATGAGCGTAAGGTCTATCGCGCAACCTCTATTGTGTCGGGACCCTACTTTTGGATTGGCCACGAAGTTCTTATTCCCCGCTTTGAGATATAGTGTTTTGGTGGCAGCGTAAGGGCGGTAAGCGTCATAGATTTTTAAGGCATAGCCTTGCTTCGCTAAAACCGCCTGCACCTTTTTCAATTGCATCACGACCGGTTTCCTTGCAAAAGCACGAGCCTGTTTATACACCGCGATCTTCATGAAATTATTACTGGTCGCGTAGCGAATGTCCAGTTGGATGCCGGGAATTTCTTTTTTAAGTTCCATCAGCTCCTGATTTGGATTGAGCTCATAAGCCTTTTCATAAGCGGAAAAACTACTGACCACCTTTATTGGTCCGGGTTTTTTAACCTTTACCGGGTTTTGGAAAAAAAGAACGCTTAGTAATATCAGGGAAATGGATTGGATCATTTGTTATTGATTGGAGACCACCAAAAGTTCAATATCCTTAAAGGGGAGGTTAAACATACTGGCAAGGTCTTTATTAGTCAGGTGGCCCTGATATATATACAATGCTTCTCTGATTCCCGGCTTACTCCAGATCACACCGGTTAGGCCACCAAGGTCGCCGATGTCGAGTAAGATTGGCGCAAAAATATTGGTAAGCGCATAAGAAGCTGTTCTTGGTACACGAGAGGCAATGTTCGGGACGCAGTAATGAATGACCTCATGTTTTCTAAATGTGGGATTGCTGTGGTTGGTCACTTCAGAAGTTTCGAAGCAGCCGCCCTGATCAATACTCACATCGATGACTACTGAATTAGGTTTCATGCGCATCACCATTTCTTCCATCACAATACAAGGGCTTCTGCCATGATTTGCACGAATTGCACCAATCACCACATCACAGGTGGTAATTGCCTTACTTAAAACGATGGGTTGCATCACCGAAGTGAACACCCTGCTCCCTAAGTTGTTTTGGAGCCTTCTGAGGCGATAGAGGGAGCTATCGAACACTTTCACTTCCGCACCCAGAGATAATGCCGTACGCGCGGCGTATTCTCCGACCGTTCCTGCCCCTAAAATGACAACTTCTGTTGGAGGCACCCCGGTAAATCCGCCAAGCATCAATCCTTTACCGCCCGTTGCGGAGCTCAGATATTCTGCGGCAATAAAAATTGACGTTGCGCCAACAATTTCGCTCATTGCCCGAACCACACTTAGAATGCCACCTTCATCGCGTAGATGTTCAAAACAGAGTGCGTTGATCTTTTTATTCAATAAAGCTTTCAGGTAACTTTCTTTCAGTCCGCCCATTTGCAATGCCGAGATCAGCGTTTGCCCTTTATGCATCATTGCAATCTCTTCCAGCGTTGGTGGCGCAATCTTGACAAGGATATCCGCCTCAAATACACTTTTCTTATGAAAAGAAATAGTGGCACCTTGTTCACTATAATCATTGTCAGAGAAATTCGCTCCGGTTCCTGCACCACTTTCGACAATGACGCGATGGCCGTTATTGATCAGCAAGGCAACAGACAATGGGGTCAGTGCGATCCTGTTCTCCTGAAATGAAATCTCTTTTGGAATGCCAATATATAGACTATTGGTTTTTTTGTTGATTTCTGACATGGTCTCTTTGGGCTGTAGCAGTCCTTTTTGAGCAATAGAGGCCATTCCTTCCCGTAATCCTGTAGCCATTTTATTTATAGATATTTGATCTCAAAATAAGCAAAATACCTGAAAATAAGTGCATTTAGTATTTAAATTCTGGAAATTGACAGTAATCTTTCCGTTTCTGCAGGGGCAGTGATTTCGATTTTAATATAATGTTCGGGTAGTAATTCTTCTACTTTTTCCGGCCATTCTATCAGGCAGATATGCTCCGAATAAAAATATTCTTCATAGCCAATATCAAAAGCTTCCTGTAGGTCTTTGATCCTGTAAAAATCGAAATGGTAAATGATACGGCCCTTGCCTTCATATTCATTGACAATGGAAAATGTAGGACTGGATACCACATCTGTGACGCCTAATGCTTTTGCCAGCGCTTTGATGAAGGTTGTTTTTCCAGCACCCATTTCCCCCTCAAAGATGAAGAAGCGCTCATTTTCAGCAAATTCAAGCACTTTTTGAGCCGCCTGATCCAGACCTGCTATATTTTTAACCTCAATGTTCATTGGAATAAGATTGTTTTTTATAAGCGCTCAAAATTAGTAAAATTATAGGAACCAGATACAAAATGGAGCTAGAATGATGGTCGTGTTGCAGGCATATTGTCGGAAATCGGGTCCTTGTATCTTCGTTGTTCCGCCGTAAACTGGCTTCCGGCCCCGGCAAGGCCCCGCCAACGCTCCGGTAAGGCTTGCTTAAGGCCGCTATAGCCGAAACTAAAATGGCTAGTCTACCTGAAAAAATTTAGCAGACTAACCATTTTAAATATTTAGGTATAACCGGGTTATTTGGAGCTGTAAGTAGCTACCGGAATGATCATTTCTTCTAATGAAATTCCGCCATGCTGGAAAGTCTCATTATAGTAGTTTACGAACTGATTGTAGTTGTTCTGATAAACGAAATAACGGTCCTCTTTAGCAAAAATATAGTTAGAGCTGATGTTGATTTTAGGCAACTGGGCTTCATGTGGATTCTTAATTAAAAACACCTCTTTGGCATTGTAATTCAGGTTTCTACCTTGTTTGTAACGTAAATTCGTGTTTGTATTCCGATCTCCGATTACCTTGCTGGCATGTTTTACGCGGATCGTTCCGTGATCTGTTGTGATCACTAATTTCACCTTTTTCTGAGCCAGTTTTTTCAGCAGTTCCATCAAAGGAGAATGCTCAAACCAGGACAGGGTAAGTGAACGGTAGGCGGCATCATCATTGGCCAGTTCACGGATCATTTGCATATCCGTACGGGCATGAGATAACATGTCTACAAAGTTGTATACAATGGCATTAAAATCGTTTTGAAGCAAGTTGTTTACCTGTTCGTTCAAGGCCTTACCATCATCGTAAGTCAGGATTTTATGGTAACTGTGCTTACAATCTTTTCTATGTGTTCTTTTGAGATTTTCAGTCAGGAAAGTGCTTTCATGTAGGTTTTTTCCACCTTCTTCATCGTCATTTTGCCATAACTTAGGGTAACGTTTCTCCATTTCCAGAGGCATCAGGCCTGAGAAAATCGAGTTTCTCGCATATTGCGTAGCCGTTGGCAGAATACTGGAATACGTATCCTCTTCCTCCAGACGGAAATGCTCCGTAATCAGCGGATTGATAATTTTCCACTGGTCATAACGTAAATTGTCAATCAGAATGAAAAACACCGGAACATTGTTGTCATTTATTAGTGGAAAAGCTTTCTTTTTCAACAGCTCATTGGAGAGTAAAGGGGCTTTTTCTTTGCCATTCACCCAACCTAAATAATGGTCTTCAATGAACTTGGAGAACTGTGCATTGGCTTCTGATTTTTGCATCGTCAGGATCTCATGCATCTGTGGATCATCGAGTTTTTCAAGCTCCAATTCCCAGAATACAAGCTTTTTATAAACCTCTACCCATTCCTCATAACTTAGCCTGTCATTCAACGTCATACCTAGTCTGCGGAAATCTTGCTGATAGGCCATAGATGTCTTTTCGCTGACTAAACGCTTATTGTCAATGATCTTTTTAATGGTCAATAATACTTGTTTTGGGTTCACTGGCTTAATCAGATAATCGTCGATTTTAGAGCCAATCGCGTCTTCCATTAAGTTTTCTTCTTCACTTTTCGTGATCAATACCACCGGTACATCATTTCTGATATTTTTGATGGCAGTAAGGGTCTCCAGTCCGGTTAATCCCGGCATATTTTCATCTAAGAATACCAGGTCAAAGTGCTCTTTACCAAAGGCTTCCAGCGCGTCATTGCCGTTGGTAAAAGTGGTAACATGGTATCCTTTTTCGTTTAGTAATAGTATATGTGGTTTTAATAAGTTGATCTCATCGTCGGCCCATAAAATTTTGGTTTCCTGCATTGCTGTACTTATATAAAATAAAATTAAATCTTTCAAAAAAGTATTTCTCTTTCTTAGTATGGATAAAAATAGCAATTTTTGTACCGTATAATTTTATTTGTAAGGATTGAACAAAAAGAAAATCATAAATGACCCCGTATATGGCTTCATAAATATCCCCTCTGAAATCGTGTTTGACTTGATCTCACACCCTTATTTTCAGCGGTTAAGGTATATCAAGCAATTAGGGATGACGCATTTGGTGTATCCGGGAGCCCTGCACACCAGGTTTCATCATGCGCTGGGCGCAATGCATTTAATGAGCCTCGCTTTGGAAATCCTTAAAAGTAAAGGGCAGGAAATCAGCAGGGAAGAAGAAGAAGCGGCCACAATTGCCATTCTGTTACATGACATCGGACATGGGCCTTTTTCTCACGCGCTGGAGCATACGTTAGTTAACGGCATTCATCATGAAGCCATTTCTATGTTGATCATGGAAAAGCTAAATGTGGAGTTTGGAGGCCGTTTAACGATGGCAATCAACATCTTTAAAGGTGATTATCCAAAGAAATTCCTGCCACAACTGGTTTCCGGACAGTTAGACCTGGACCGCATGGATTACCTCAACCGCGACAGTTTCTTTACCGGGGTGAGTGAAGGGGTAATCAGTTTCGACCGGATCATCAAAATGTTCAACGTATTGGATGGCGAATTGGTGATCGAAGAGAAAGGGATCTATTCCATTGAAAACTTCCTGATTGCCAGAAGATTGATGTACTGGCAGGTATACCTCCATAAAACAGTGGTTGCCGGAGAATATTTGCTGGTCAGAATACTGGAGCGCGCCAAGGAAATTTCCGGCAAGGGTGAAACGCTTTTTGCCTCGCCCGCATTACAACATTTCCTAAAAAATGATGTCAATAAAGCAGATTTCTTTCAGAGTGAGCGCCATTTAGACGCATTTTTTAAGCTGGACGATCAGGATATTGTCACTTCTGTAAAGGTTTGGAGGGAATATTCCGACCCGATCTTATCACGTTTATGCCAAATGTTTATCAGTCGGAATTTATATAAGGTAGAGATCAGCTCGGAGGCCCCGGATCCTAAACGGGTGCAGGAACTGAAGGATAAAGCTACCAAAAACTTACAACTCAACCTGGAGGAAGTTGGTTATTTCGTCTTTACAGATCAGATAGAAAACCGCGCCTATAATGCAGGGAGCGGGAATATCAATATTCTGCTGAAAAATAACACCACCATTGACATTGCAAAAGCATCGGATTTATCTAATTTAGAATCTTTGGATAAGACGGTTACCAAACACATACTGTGCTATCCCAGAATGATTTAGCATTTTTTAACAAAATAATTAATTTTTAATCCCGTTTTTAGATTGAGCAAGGAATAACCTAAATAGGTTTATTTGTTCATATCAATTTAACACTTAACTTTGTACGATGCAATTTACTGCCAAGCAGATAAGCGAATTTATAGATGGCACCATTGAAGGCGATGAAAATGCTAAGGTAACAGAACTCTCTAAGATAGAAGATGGAGCTGCCGGGGCTTTATGTTTTTTGTCTAATCCAAAATATGAAAACTATTTATACTCAACGAAGGCCTCTGTAGTCATCGTAGGGAATGATTTTTCTCCATCTCAGCCTATTGAAAGCACTTTGATTAAAGTGGCTGATCCTTATAGTGCGTTTTCAGTTTTGCTGGAGAAATACAATGAGGTGATGAATCAGATGAATACCCAGTCAGGTATTGAGCAGCCTTGTTTTATCCATCCTTCTGCAAAAATCGGCAAGAATGTATTTATTGCAGCTTTTAGCTATATCAGCGAAAATGTGGTGATTGGTGAAGATACCAGGATCCAGTCGCAGGTATATGTTGGAGCAGATACTGAAATTGGAACCAACTGCCAGATTTTTCCCGGCGTAAAAATATACAACCGTTCTGTACTCGGAAATAACATTGTGATCCATGCAAATACCGTAATTGGTAGTGATGGTTTTGGCTTTGCGCCACAACCGGATGGCACATATTCGAAGATTGCACAGATTGGTAATGTCGTGATTGAAGACGATGTCGAGATTGGTGCAAATACTTCGGTAGACCGCGCTACGATGGGCTCTACTTTCATTAGAAAAGGAGTGAAACTAGACAATTTGATTCAGATCGCGCACAATGTAGATGTAGGCGCGCATACTGTTGTTGCCGCACAAACCGGTATCTCGGGAAGCACAAAAATCGGCGAAAATTCGGTTATTGGCGGACAAGTAGGTATTGCCGGTCACCTGAGCCTTGCAAAAGGGACTCAGATTGGTGCTCAGGCAGGAATCAACTTCAATACCACTACCGAATTTAAACAATGGCATGGGAGCCCTGCACAGCCTTTAAGAGACTGGATGAGGGCTTCAGTGATCTTTAAACAACTGCCAACCGTTGAAAAACGAATCGTGGCATTAGAAAATACTATCTCAGAACTCAAAGCATTAATTGAACAAAACAGCACAATAGCAAAATAATGAATGTGAAGCAAAAAACCATAAAAGGCGAAGTTTCTGTATCGGGCGTAGGCCTGCATACCGGAGCAAATGTGACGCTTACTTTTTGTCCGGCACCAGAAAATCACGGATTTAAATTTCAAAGAACCGATTTACCGGGAAGCCCGATTGTGGATGCTGATTGTGACAACGTTACAGACACTGCCAGAGGAACTACAATTTCTCAAAACGGTGCCAGTATCAGTACAGTAGAACACGTAATGGCCTCTCTTGTTGGGATGGACCTTGATAACGTGCTGATTAAGCTGGACGGTCCTGAAACGCCAATCATGGATGGTAGCGCAATTATGTTCCTGGAAGCACTGGAAAGTGTTGGTGCCCAGTTACAAAGCGTAGACCGCGAATATTTCTCGATTCCGCATAACATTACTTATACGGAACCGGATAGAAAGGTCGAAATCGTGGCGATGCCATTAGATGATTACAGGTTTACTTGTATGATCGACTATAATTCTCCTGTATTGGGAAGTCAGCATGCCGGTATATCCAGCATTGCAGAATTTAAAAAAGAAATTGCTTCTTGTAGAACCTTCTGTTTCCTTCATGAACTGGAATACCAGCTTCAAAACAACCTGATTAAAGGTGGAGATTTGAACAATGCCATCGTGATTGTAGACAAGGAAGTAACTAAAGAAGAGTTAGACCATCTTGCGAAAATCTTCAACAGAAGCGCAATTGAAGTCGCTCCTCAAGGCATCTTAAATAATATGGAATTGCGGTACCAGAATGAGCCTGCAAGACATAAATTGTTGGATATGATCGGTGATCTTGCCCTGGTAGGGGTTCACTTAAAAGGTCATATCATGGCTGCACGTCCCGGACATGCTGCCAATGTGGCTTTTGCTAAGAAAATCAAAGCAGCCATTAAAAAAGAGAAAAATAAAAAAGTACAGCATATCTATGATCCTTCTGTAAAACCACTATATGATGTGGTACAGATTATGGAGATTCTGCCACACAGACAGCCATTCCTGTTTATCGATAAGATTCTGGAATTGTCTAAAACACACGTGGTTGGTGTTAAAAATGTAACGATGAATGAGGAGTTCTTTAAAGGACACTTCCCTGGGGCACCGGTATTTCCGGGCGTAATTCAGATCGAAGCAATGGCACAAACCGGAGGTATTTTAGTGTTAAGTACCGTTGAAGATCCAAGAAATTACCTGACGTTGTTTTTGAAAATTGACAATGTACGTTTTAGAGCTCAGGTATCGCCGGGTGATACAATCGTATTCAGATGTGACTTAATGGAGCCCATCAGAAGAGGTATCGCTCAAATGAAGGGTGTTGGCATGGTCGGTGGAAAAGTGGTGGTGGAAGCAGAGATGATGGCCCAAATTGTTAAAGTAAAAGAAAGCGAAACCGTATCATGATACAACCCTTAGCGTATATACATCCGCAGGCAAAAATTGCCGATAATGTAGTAATTGAGCCTTTTGCAGTAATACACAAGGATGTAGAAATTGGGGAAGGTACCTGGATCGGGTCAAATGTGGTCATCATGGATGGCGCCAGAATTGGTAAAAATTGTCGGGTATTTCCGGGATCTGTGATCTCAGGTGTGCCTCAGGATTTGAAGTTTGCAGGGGAAGTTACCACTGCAGAGATCGGTGATAATACCACGATCAGAGAGTGTGTAACCATTAACAGAGGTACTAAAGACAAATGGAAGACTGTCATCGGCAGCAACTGTTTGATTCAGGCGTATTCTCACATCGCTCACGATTGTGAGGTTGGTGATCACTGTATTTTCTCTAACAGCACAACGCTTGCAGGGCACATCACCATCGGTGATTATGTGGTTCTTGCCGGTTTAGTAGCGATTCATCAGTTTGTGAAAGTTGGTTCTCATGCCTTTGTAACCGGTGGTTCATTGGTGAGAAAAGACGTTCCTCCATATGTGAAAGCAGCTCGTGAGCCACTTTCTTATGCAGGAATCAACTCTGTTGGTTTGAGGAGAAGAGGTTTTTCTTCAGAACAAATCAATGAAATTCAGGAAATTTATCGGGTGTTATTTGTGAAGCATAACAATGTCAGTAAAGCATTGGATATGATTGAAGCAGAATTCGCACCTACAGAAATCAGAGACGAAATCTTAGAATTCATCAGAAACTCGAACAGAGGTGTGATGAAAGGCTTTGGTTCTGGTAGCTAATATTATTTGATGAAAATCAACTTAGATAAGGCCGGTAGAAGGTTTAACCAGGAGTGGATTTTTCGTAATGTGAGTTACGAATTTAAGGCCCCCGGCACTTATGCCATCCTCGGACCCAACGGTTCGGGGAAGTCGACCTTATTGAGCATGATTCTTGGCAATTTATCTCCTTCTGAGGGCCATATCAGCTATCAGAAGGATAAAGTCGTCCCGGTAGAAAACATCTACCAGCACCTCAGCTTTGCAGCGCCATACCTCGATCTGATCGAAGAATTTACGCTGGAAGAGACCATAGACTTTCATTTCAAATTTAAAGGACTGTACAAGGACATGACTAAAGAAGGAGTGTTGGAGCTGCTGGGGCTGGAGAAGTCGCAGGATAAGGCTTTAAAATACTTCTCTTCGGGAATGAAACAGCGCACTAAACTGGTGCTGGCCTTCTGTTCCGATAGTCCTATCCTGCTTTTAGATGAGCCAACTTCTAATCTTGATCAGCAAGGTATAGACTGGTATCTGACCTTAATTGCCAATTTTACCGACCAAAGATTAGTCATCGTAGGGTCAAATCAGGAGGTCGAGTATTCATTTTGCACGCATCACATCCAGGTAACTGACTATAAATAATGTAATATTTTCATTTTTTATCGCCCTTTAATGGCGTTTAAACGATGAAAAGAGCATTATTAAATATTTTTTTAAAATACTATTGTGAGATTCAAAAATAGTATCTACCTTTGCAGAACGAAATAAGGGCCGGATGGTCAGAGATTATTTCAGATAAAAATGTAAAATAAAGCTCCGTAAGGAGATTATATATAAAGAGTAAAATAAGAATTTTCATAGTTTAGTTTTAGGTTTAGGTTGATTGTGGCTTCGGAGTGGTTCCCGAAGCCATCTTTTTTTAAAAGGTTTTTTTTTCTTAGCTTGAGCTTTTCGGGCTTTAGTTTAGAAATGCTTCGTATCAGGTTCATAATGTTCGGGGGCTAACTCGGAGATGACCATGATCAGATTTCGAAATAGTCCGGATAAGCAATAGAAAACATGGATAAAGCCAGCATCAGAAAACGAATCCTGCCCATCAGAAAGGGTCTTTCCGGGGAAACTTTACAAGAACTTAGTGAAAAACTACTCATACAGTTTAAACAACTGGACCTGTCTAAGGTCAAAACCCTCCATATTTTCCTACCCATTAAATCCCGGAATGAACCGGATACTTTTTTGATTATCAACTGGCTCAAAGAACATCACCCTCAGCTTAAGATTGTGGTGCCCAGAGCTGATTTTGAAACCTCTTTGATGACGCATCATTATTTTGAAGGGATAGAAGACCTGGAAATGAATGCTTACCAGATTCTGGAACCTGCAAAAGCGAAAATTCATAGTGGTGAGATCGAAATGGTGATTGTGCCTTTGATTGCTTTTGATAGGAATGGATACCGTGTGGGGTATGGAAAAGGTTTCTACGACCGGTTTTTGCAAGGGATAGCAACGGAAAAGATCGGTCTTTCGCTGCTGGATGAATTGGTGGAGATCGACAATGTAAACGAGCATGATGTGAAGCTCGATAAATGCATTACGCCGGATAAAATCTATGTTTTTCCGGTTTCCTGATTTCTGCTGGGTTATAAAGGCTTTTTCAGCGCATTTTGTTTTAAAGCGAATTGTGCTTTGATGAAATCGCTGATGAGGTAAGCAATGGTCTTTGCAGTAGCGGCACTTTCTCTGCCATCGGCAAGCTGTGTGGCGCCTTCACAAACGTGCATATAAGCGAACTTCTTTTTGGAGTGGAGGATTATCCTTCTGATGTCGTTGATTTGGAATCCTGAAGGTGTAAATGCGCTGGAAAGGACGTTCTCTATGCAGTCCATATCTATTTCCAGTCCGGTTTCGTTACCCAGGCCTTCCAGCAAAGGCTGTAAGGCATCCTGATAAGTCCCTTCGGATTTCAACAAGTCATCGAAAAATACCGCATTCACATTTGGATTTCCGGTGATTTCAGCCAAAATAGCACTGTTGTTATAATTTTGATGTAAGCCAAATATCGAATAATTCGCCAGGAAACCATCTTTTAAGGCATAACTGAAGCCATTGCCACTGTGCCTGCCCCGGGTAGGGCGCAAGTCTGCATGGGCATCAATGTTCAGGACATCCACTGCTTTTTTGAAGGCTTTTGCACAACCTTTAAGGATCGGATAGGCATTATTGTGGCCGCCACCAATGATAATCGGTGTTTTTCCTGCCGCGATGATCTTTTGAATCACGGGATATACCTGTTCGTCAATTTGTGTCACCGCATTTTCCAGGTCTGTGACGGTGTTAAACTCCGGGTCTTTAAACACAAAATGTCCCAAAACCATTAATTCCTTAGCCCTTAAAAAATCATTACTTTGTAGATTTAGCAAGGCTATCAGGGCTGGCGCCCAGGCGGTAGCTGCACCTGCAATGCCGTGATTGGCACGTACACCGATATCTTCCGGAATACCTAGCAGGACAAAAGTCGCGGTACTGTATTTTAATTCCTCCCAGCTGCTGAAAGCCTGTACCTGCTCTCCAAGTTTAATTTCTCCTACGCGATGATTAACCAGGGCAGAAATTGCTGCTTTGCTATATGTTTTCAGGGCTTCCATTATTGGATTTTACCGTTAAGAATGACCGTTTTTATCTGCGTTTGTCCGAAGCTATAAGGTAAAAAGGCCAGGGAAGACATAGGCCTGGTGATCATTAGATTGGCTTTTTTTCCTTTGGTGATGCTGCCGGTTACTGCGCTCAGCTCCATGGCCGCTGCGCCGTTTAAGGTGCAGGCATTAACCGCTTCTTCTGGCAGCATTTTGAGTTTAATACAGCCTAAAGACAGTACAAAGTTCATGTTGCCGGAAGGAGTAGAGCCGGGGTTATAGTCGCTGGCCAGTGCTACAGGGGCATTTGCCTGGATTAAAGCCCTGGCATTGGCAAAAGGGATACCCAGATAAAAGGAGCAGGATGGCAATAAGGTAGCAATGGTATTTCCATTGGCCAATGCCGCAATTACGGCTCCGTCTGTTGCTTCCAGATGATCTACGGAAATGGCCAGGTGTTTTACGCCGATTTGTACACCTCCGGATACAGAAAGCTGGTTGGCATGAATCTTTGGCTTGAGGCCGTATTTGGCAGCCGCGGTCAGTAATTGATCGGTTTCTTCCACAGAAAAGAAACCTTGTTCGCAAAATACGTCCATATAATCGGCCAGACCTTCAGCTGCAATTTGTGGAAGCATCTGCTCAATAATCTGTGAAATATAGCCCTGATGATCGTTTTTATAGGCAAGGGGGAAGGCATGGGCGGCTAGAAAACTGGCTTTTACCGGAATCGGGAAGCTTTCTTTTAGTCTGCGGATAACCCTCAGCATTTTTAGTTCACTGGCTACTGATAGTCCGTAGCCGCTTTTGATTTCCAGGGCACCCGTGCCTTGCCTGATCATATCGTTTAAGCGCATGGAAGCGGACTCGAAAAGCGCGTCTTCTGTAGCCAGCTGCAATTTTGCTGCGGAGTTTAATATGCCGCCTCCGGCAGCCGCAATTTCTTCATAGCTTTTTCCTGCAATTTTCATTACGAACTCTTCCTCCCTGGGGGCGGCGAAAACAATATGAGAATGGGAATCACACCAGGAAGGGAATACATATCCACCTTCGGCAGAAAGCGTTTCCAGGTCATTTGGCAATTGTCCCGGAAGCGCGTCCATGGTTCCAAAATCAGTAATCAGTCCATTTTCGCAAAGGAGCCAGGCATTTTCCAATACCGGGATTTGCGCCATTTCTGCTCCTCTGAGCATCAGCAAACCTTCAGGGTGTAAGCCAACAAGGGTTCCGATATGGGTGATGAGTAATGAAGCCATGGTTTAAGCTAGTTAAGTAGTTAATTCTAACATCACCGGACAATGATCTGAATGAACGGCATCAGCTAAAATAGTCACGTTTTTTAGTCTTTCCAACATTGGTTTGCTGGCCAGGTGGTAATCGATACGCCAACCCAGGTTCTTTCCTCTGGATCCGGCTCTGAAACTCCACCAGGTATAATGATGAGGATCCTTGTTGAAATGCCTGAAAGTGTCAATAAAGCCATTTGTCAGGAACAGATCCATCCACTCTCTTTCTTCCGGTAAAAATCCCGATGATTTAGCATTGGATTTCGGATTGTGAATGTCAATAGCCGTATGGCAGATGTTGTAATCTCCGGAAATGATCAGATTTGGATATTCTTTACGCAGCTCTCCGATATAGTTGTCGAAAAAGCGCATGAATTCATACTTTTTAACCTGTCTCTCGTCTCCACTTGATCCGGATGGCAAATACACACTCATTAAAGAGAACGTGTCGAAATCGGCTCTGATGATGCGTCCTTCTTTATCTATCCATTCTTCTCCACAGCCATATTCTACGTGATTTGGCTTGATGCGGGTTAAAATAGCCACGCCACTGTACCCTTTTTTCTCTGCCGGAAACCAGTAATGGTGGTAACCCAGCTGCTCTATTAGCGTCAGAATTTCAGGAATCTGGATAGGCAATGCTTTCACTTCCTGCAAGCAAACCAGGTCTGCATCGGTAGACTGTAACCAGCCAATGAAATTTTTTGTAGTGGCAGAACGTATGCCGTTGACGTTATAAGAAATGATTTTCATCAGTATTATGTTGTTTTTTTAGACCAGCAAAGGGCATTATATTTTCCTGCTGCGGTTATCGTGTGTTTTTATCAATGTTGAAATTAAGACGCAGCAGGAGCCTGCTGTTGTTGTTCCTTAAGTTTCATTTCTTTCTCTAATTTTTTCGCTTCGCGTCGTTTCAGCACGGTGATCGTCATCTTAACATCGGCATTCGGACGGTCATTTTTATCGGTTGAAACGGCCGCTACCTGATCTATCAGGTCGATTCCTTGAACCACTTCTCCGTAAACGGTATAATTGCGGTCCAGGTGTGGGACGCCACCAATGGTTTTATAAACTTCTCGTTGATACGCAGGGATTTTTGCTTTTAAGCGGGTAGTCTCTGTACGGTCCAGCTCTTCATCGGTAAACTTCCGGCCCTGTACCAGGTAAAACTGACTGCCACTGGATGCTTTCTCCGGATTGTTATCGCGGGCAGCTGCCAGAACGCCTTTTTTGTGAAACAGGCTGTCGCGGAATTCTGCAGGAACAGTGTAACCTACACTTCCTTCGCCCAATTGCTGGCCTGGTTTTGCATTTTTTGAATCCGGATCACCACCCTGAATCATGAAATCTTTGATCACCCTGTGGAATAAAGTTCCGTTAAAAATGCCTTTCTTCGTCAGTTTCAAAAAGTTATCACGGTGTAAAGGAGTTTCGTTATAGAGCATGATAATACATTCTCCCTGATCGGTTTTTAACCTTACATATTGGTGTTTTGGTTTGGCTGCAAAGGCCGTGCTTAAACAGAAGCACAGGATAAGTACGCAGAATTTCTTCATTATATAGTCAAATTTAGGGCTAAGTTAAGGTAAATCTGCTTTATTAAAAGGGCCAGTCGTTTTCTCTCACAATTATGCCTAATTTTGGGAAAAGATGAAATTGCGACAAAAACTTACCTTAGGCCTATGTGCATTTTACCTGATCACGATGATCGGGTTTGCATTGAATATGCACTTTTGCGGGGGTAAGCTTTCTGAGGTTCGCTGGGTAGAAAACGCAAGTTGTGGCGCCTGCAAAGCCTCAGAAAAGAAACAGCAAGCCGGCGATTGCTGCAAGGATAAATCTATTGAAGCGAAAATTAAGGACAGCCATCAGGTGGGTGCAAAAGTGAAGCTTCCGATGGATTTCAGCCTGGAAATGCTGTTTAGTCCGCTGATTTCAGAAGTTTTCCGCCAATTGATGCCTACGCTATTCAGCAGAATAGAAAATAAGGCACCACCATTATCAGCAATTCTCTCCCTTCACGCTTACAACTGCGTATTCAGAAATTAGACCAGGAATAATTTATTTTTCTTTACAGCAAGCTTGCTGTGGGGGCTTTGACGCGTCTATATTTTGCCGTCAACGAGTTCATTTTTAACACATAAATTATATCCACATGAATATTATCAAAAATCTAATCATACTTTCAATCGTTTTAATCGCAGGTAAAGCATCTGCACAACAAATCACTACTGCTGAGTTACAAGTAACCGGTTTAACCTGCTCGATGTGTTCTCAGGCCACTGAAAAGTCTTTGAGAACTTTGGATTTCGTGGATGCAATTGAGCCGGATCTGAATAAAAACCTGTTTGCCATTACTTTCAAAAAGGATAAAGCGGTTAATATCGACCAGATCAGAAAAAAAGTCGAAGATGCAGGCTTCTCTGTAGGGAACTTAACTGCGGTTTTCAATTTTAACAATACTAAAGTAGACGATAAAGGTCTGGCGACTGCCGGAGCCAATGTTTACCAGTTTTTAAATCAAAAAAGTCAGACTTTAAACGGTCCGGTAACGGCAACGGTTGTCGATAAGAACTTTATCTCAGGTTCAGCATTTAAGAAAAAAGCAGCACAACTGAAGTCTGAGGCTTATGCAAGTGGTTCAGGTCTGGTAAATGGAAAAAAAACACGTATTTATCACTTAAGCATTTAGTAGCAGCGCATGAGATTTCTTAAATTTTTACTGGTACCCATCGCTGTTGCGGTAGGTACCACTGCTCAGGCCCAGGAATTATACGTGTTTTCTGAACCTGCCAGCAATATGCCGGCAAAGTCTGTCGGGTTTAGGCTAACCAATGAAGGTAGGGTAAATCCTGATTTTACCATCAGGACAACTCCGGAGCTAATGTTTGGGTTCAATAAGAACCTGATGGTGCATGCACAGGGATTTTTGTCTAATATGGATGGCAGCTATAAGGCAGAAGGAGCTAGTTTATACGCCAAATACAGGTTCCTTTCTATCGATGATATGAAGCGCCATTTCCGTGCTGCCGCATTTGGAAGGATCAGTACCAGCAACAGGCATGGTCATTCGGAAGACATCAATCTGGAAGGGGATAATTCAGGGATTCAGGGAGGATTGATTTTTACTCAATTGCTACATAAACTGGCTTTATCTGCCACATTGAGCTACTCTAAAGCTTTTGACAACCACAATGAACAGATGATGAATAAGCCAGATCAAATGCTGGGATACAGCCTTTCTTCCGGGTATCTGGTGTTGCCTTTTGTCTATAAGAATTATAATCAGCCAAATTTCAACCTTTATTTCGAGGTATTGGGTAAAACTAATCCTGAAAACGGAAGGTCTTATGTGGATCTGGCACCTGCAGTTCAGATGATCATCAACAGTAGAACACGTATAGATCTGGGTTATAGATTCCAGGCGGCAGGAAATATGGCCAATCGTTACAACAAGAATATGTATATGGTCAGGGCGGAATTTAACTTTTATAATGTGTTAAAATAATTCGCGCAGGCTATTTCTTATCATAGATCAACAATCTGCCTTTTTAATCGTTATACATTTGTAAATCATTAATATATAAATTATGAAAAAGGTATTTTTATTGCTGGTTGTACTTTCTATCAGCGTTGCGTCTTTCGCACAAACTAAATGGACAGTTGATCCAATGCACTCTTTTGTGAACTTCTCTGTAGGTCACATGGGGATTTCATTTGTAGATGGTTCATTCACCAAATTTGATGGGACTATCGAAGCTGAAAAATCGGACTTTGTAAATGCTAAAGTGAAGTTCACAGTAGATGTAAACAGCATAGATACTCATGTAGAGCCTCGTGATAAACATTTGAAATCTGATGATTTCTTTAATGCAGAGCAATTTCCAACCATGACTTTTGAGGGTAATTCTTTCAAAAAACTGAAAGGAAATAATTATGAATTGGCGGGTAAACTGACCATTCGTGACGTTACTAAAGACGTAAAATTCAATGTGGTTTTCGGCGGAACACACACTGATGACAAAGGGATAACGAAAGCTGGTTTCGCAGCCAACACTACTGTTAACCGTTTGGATTATAACATCAAGTTTGATCCTACAGGAATGGGTGTTGCTAAAGACGTTAAGATCTCTTTAAACCTGGAATTTGTACAGGCGAAATAAGGGTTGTTATTTTTAACATCAGTTAATTATATTCTGGACAAGGGTAGTCATCAAGAGGTAAATCCTCGTTTAAGAATGTACTACCCTTGTTCTTTTACCACTATCCGTGTTTTTAGATGCAATCATTCTCTTTTGATTTCATCGCATTCTTCATTTTATTGCAAAGATTTCTTCATTTTATTACCATGACAAATTTATCTCAATTCCGGACTTTTAGTCAGCATTTACCTCTGCAGGATTACTTAATGCCCGTTTTATTTATGGGTCACGGTTCTCCTATGAATGGGATCGAAGACAATGAATTCAGTGCAAAATGGGCAGAAATGGCTCAGGATATTCCCGTTCCAACGGCCGTTATTGTCGTTTCTGCCCATTGGTTTACTAAAGGAACACACTTAACGGCCATGGATTTTCCTGCTACAATTCATGACTTTGGAGGCTTCCCACAGGCTTTATTCGATGTGAATTATCCTGCTCCGGGGAGCCCTGCTCTGGCTTTAGCAGCTAAAAAGCTGATTACTAGTGTGGAAGTTGGGCTGGATCACGATTGGGGATTAGACCATGGCGCCTGGACGGTATTGAGGCACATGTATCCGGAAGCAAATATTCCTGTACTGCAGCTGAGCATTGATTATACGAAGGATGCGCGTTTCCATTATGAGCTGGCCAAAGAGCTTTATGAGCTGCGGAAAAAAGGTGTGCTGATCCTTGGCAGCGGAAATATGGTGCATAATCTGAGCATGATGAGCTGGGAAATGATCAATGGAGGTGGTTACGATTGGGCTTTAGAGATCAATGATCAATTTAAACGCCTCATTTTAAGCAATGAGCATCAGCCTTTACAGGCCTATCGGACGCTTGGGAAAGCGGCTATGCTGGCGATTCCTACACCGGAACATTATCTGCCGCTGATGTACACGTTAGGCTTAAAAAATGATAAGGAACCGGTCTCCCTTTTCAACGATAAGGCTGTTGCGGGCTCTTTAACCATGACCTCTGTAAGGATCGGTTAGGCTGCATAATTAATCCGGGGAATTATGTTACGGACCTCCTGGTGACCGATGAATTTCAGTCACTGTTCCTGTTACATCAGTTTTTTCAGCCACTTTAACACCCATCCTTTCTTCTCATAAGGGGGATAGATCAGGTTACTCATTTCCAGTTTGGATTGAAAAACAACGGCTCTTTCATGAGAAAATGTTTTAAATCCGTATTGCCCGTGGCAACTACCCAATCCGCTGCCATTTACCCCTCCAAAAGGTAATTTTGGGTTGCTGATGTGGATCAATACATCGTTTACACAGGTTCCTCCGGCGCTGGTATTTTTGATAACCTGCTGAACCTGTTTTTTATCCTGACTAAAGATGTAAAGGGCTAAAGGTTTGTCCATTTTGTTGATCAAAGAAATGGCTTCTTCTATGGTTTTATATGGGATAACGGGTAATACAGGGCCAAAAATCTCTTCCTTCATGATGTTCGCGTTTTCTGGTATACCAGTCAGAATTGTGGGCATAATGGTTTGCGTAGATTCGTCTGCCTTGCCGCCGTAAGGAGTTGAAGCGCCTTTGTCTACTGCGTCAGTAATCAGCCCCTCAATGCGGTCAAAGTGCCTTTTATTGATAATTTTAGCGTAGCTGTTCAGGTTGAGCGTTCCGGATTCCGTATAGAACATTTTGTGGACCGCAGCTTTATATTTTTCGATAAATGCTTGTTCCAATGATTCATGAATTAGGATATAATCGGGCGCAATACAGGTCTGACCGGCATTAGTAAGCTTCCCCCAGGCGATTTTCGAAGCCGCAGTGTCCAGATTAGCCGTTTCATCAATAAGTGTTGGTGATTTACCTCCCAGCTCCAATGTTAAGGAGGTCAGGTTTTTGGCCGCGGCTTCCATAACGATCTTTCCAACAGCAGTACTTCCTGTAAAAAAGATGTGATCAAAGGGCAGGCTCAGCAGGTGAGTTGAGATCGATGCGTCTCCCTCAAAACAGCAAACTTCCGATTCATCAAAGCATTTTTCAATTATACGGCAGATGATGGAACTGGTTTCAGAACTCAGTTCTGAAGGCTTTAATATGGCACAATTCCCGGCAGCTATTGCCGAAATTAGTGGCGCCATCATCAACTGAAAAGGGTAGTTCCATGGTGAAATAATCAGGCAAACACCCTTTGGCTCGTAATAGATCCTGTTTTTTGCCGTCAGTGCGGTGATCGTTTTGCCGACTTTCACCGGGCGCATCCAGTTGCTCAGGTTCTTAATCGCGAAATCGATCTCACTGTAAATAAAAACGACTTCAGTGATCGCCGACTCAAACTCGCTTTTCCTTAGGTCGCTTTGTAAGGCCGAATAAATTTCTTTTTCATGGGCCTCGATGCTACTCTTTAAAGCATTTAATTTATTAATTCGTTGCGTCGCATTGCTATTTCTAAGTGTATATTTATGCGTTTGCTGTGCTTTAAAAACGGAGTTAATAGTTTGTATCATAAATACCTGCTAGGTTATGCTAATAAAAGGACCTCCTTTGAGGTTACTAAATATACAAAATGAAACGCGCTTATACTCAAATTGCTTTCCCCGTATGTAAATATCATAGCGGGAATTAAGGTGCCGGTCTGAGGGATGACCAGTTGATGGAATTCCTGTAAATTGATCTTATAGAAGAAAACTAATGAAAAAAGGATTACTGGTTGTTTTTGCGGTTATTTTCTGCTGTGGAATGGGTTATGGTCAGACGCTAAAAACCGGGGTACTGGTGATTGGCAATGGGAATAATGCGCTTGGGGCCAGTTTCCAATCGGCCAATTCTGGCGTAAAGACCACCTTGCTGATGGAAACCGAAGATTTCGAACTCAGCCTTGGGGATGCTGCTCAGCAACGCATGGCTTCCGGATTGGAATTGCGCCTTTGGGATAAACTAAAAGCTGCCGGGGGGATTAAAGGCAGCAGCAGAGAAATAAGGGACAGCAGTAGCCTGAAAGTAGACCTGCAAAAGGTAAGTGCCTTGCTCAAATCCTGGGACGACAGTAGTAAAAACTTAACAATCATTAGAAAAGCAAACTGGTCAAAATTGAAGAGATCTGGCAGAGGCTGGACGGTTCAGTTCAATGATGGGAAGACTTTAAAAGCACAAATGCTCGTTTATGCGGGAGATCCGGCGAGGCTAAAAGAAATTTTAAAACTCAAAGAAGGGCTGACGCTTGAGGAGGCCGGACTCTTGAATGAAACCGGCGGATTGCAATGGAAACCGCTAAACTACAACAAGCTGATTTATAGAACGAGTGTGGCTTCCGGCTTCAGTATGGACCACACCAGAGCCAATATCCTTTCTCTATATGACCTGCTGGTTCCGGGGCAGGAAGATCTCATATGGCTCAATCCAACCCGGGAAAGTATTGCTGCCGGACAGGCAGCAGGGGCTACGGCCGCTTATCCTGTGTTTTTTAAGAGAAAAGACAACATTCCAAATTTAAAAGTGATTCAGGGAGAGCTGATCAATCATCGTCTTTCGTTGATCCCATTTGGCGATATCAGCCCGGCAGACAGCAGTTGGAAAGCAGCCCAGTTCATTGGGTTATCTGGCTTTCTGAAAGGGACATTGACAAATGGGGAATTCCGGTTTAATCCCGGTCAAAAGGTGAGTACTCTTGAAATAAAAGCCCCGATTAAGGAATTTTACTACAAATCCCAGATCTGGTTTGACGATTATACGGCCCCGGAAATGACCATTGCGGCAACGCTGGACCTTGTTTGTAAGGTCGGGAATAAAGCCCCTGTAACCACTTTGGCCGAAGTAAAGAAAAAATGGAAAACGATATACCGGTTTAGTACCGAATTTGATCCTGAACGCGTCATTTCCCGCAGGGAATTTGCCTTGTTGCTACAGGATTACCTTAACCCTTTTAATGTAAATATTGACCCAACAGGCCGGGTGGTCAGGTAATGCCGGTCTGAATTACCAAAACAAACAAAATGAAAAAAATAATTACCCTATTGTTACTTACTGGTACTGTCGCTCAGGCGCAACAAAACCCAACCTTAAGTGTTGAAAAGATCATGCGCGACCAGAAATGGATCGGTGTGGCCCCGACAAACTTCCGTTGGTCGGCCGACAGTAAAGTCGTGTTTTTTGACTGGAACCCTGAAAATAAAGAGAAATCTGAAGGTTTTCAGGTTCAGGCTGCGTCTTTGAAAAGAGAAAAGTCTGAAGAGAAAGCGAAGATAGCAGCCATTGGTACAAACTATATTTATTCGGATGACCGTACCATGGGAATCGTTGAAAAAGCCGGCGATTTATACCTATATCACCCAAAAAAGAGGACCGAACAACGATTGACACGTACCATAGAAAGGGAAGTTAATCCTCGTTTCGGGAAAGATGGAAGGGTGGTTTTTCAACGTGGTGACAATCTTTTTGCGCTGAACCTGAAAAGTAATGAAATCAGACAGCTGACGAACTTTGTCAAAGGAAAAGCTGGAAATGTTGGAGATAAAAACAAGGTTACCGTCCAGAATACCTGGTTAAAGGACGATCAGTCGGATCTTTTTGACATCATTAAGAAGAGGAATGCAGCAGGAAAACCAACAAGAGGAAGGATCGTTAACATCAATCCTGAAAAAGCGGAGAAAACATTAAGACCGATTTATCTGGAAGACAAGTTCCTGAGCGGATTGGTGGTTAGTCCGGATGCCAGATTTGTGAGTTATAAGCTAGTCAGCCCTGCTGTAGGCGGTGTAAACACGATTGTTCCCAATTACATCACAGCTTCGGGATATACCGAAGATATTGCCGGAAGAACTAAAGTTGGGGAGCCATTGCCAACCTACCAGCACTATATTTATGATCAGGAGCGCGATACCGTTTATAGCGTCCATACGGAGCAAATTCCGGGAATAAAAGACCTTCCTGACTATGTGAAGGACTATCCTAAGCAACTGGCCGGGCGTCAAAAGAAGAACGAAGACCGTCAGGTAAATCTGGACGGGCCGTACTGGAATGAGTCCGGAACGGCTGCAATCATGATTGCCGATGCGCAGGACAATAAAGATCGCTGGATTTTGAAGCTGGATGCCGCTACAGGAAACCTCAGCATTATCGACCGGCAAAGAGATGAGGCCTGGATTGGTGGCCCTGGCATTGGCTGGGGAAATGTTGGCTGGGTAGACCAAAACCGCTTTTATTTTCAAAGTGAGGCCAGCGGATACAGTCATTTGTACCTGGCAAATATCGCCACTGGCGTAAAAAAACAGCTGACTTCCGGCAATTGGGAGCTGCAGAAACTGGACCTTTCAAAAGACAAGAAAACCTTCTATATCACCGCAAATAAAGACCATCCCGGCATCACGCATTTTTATAAGCTGGATGTAAATGGCGGCCCACTGGTGCAATTAACCAGTATGAAAGGTGGAAATGAAGTAACGCTTTCGCCGGATGAGCAATGGCTGGCCATCAATTATTCCTATATGAATAAACCATGGGAGCTGTACATTCAGGCCAATAAACCGGGTGCAAAGGCCATTCAGGTGACCAATTCAAGCTCCGAAGAGTTCAAAGCATACCAATGGAGGGAGCCAGATTTGGTTTCGTTTAAAAACCGTTACGGTTCCGACGTCTATGCGAGAGTTTATCCGGCTAAAAATCCTCATCCGAACCGTCCGGCGGTAGTTTTTGTACATGGGGCAGGTTATTTGCAAAACGTACATTACTGGTGGAGCCAGTATTCGAGAGAGTATATGTTCAACAATATGCTGGCGGATAACGGATATACGGTGATCGACATCGATTATACGGCGAGTTCTGGCTATGGCAGGGATCACCGGACCGGTATTTACAGGCATATGGGCGGAAAAGATTTAACCGATCAGGTAGATGGCGTGAAATTGCTGGTGGAGAAATATAATGTAAATCCGAAGCATGTTGGCTTATACGGCGGCTCGTACGGCGGCTTTATCACCTTAATGGCCCTATTTAACGAACCTGAGGTGTTTGCCAGTGGTGCGGCACTCAGGTCGGTTACCGATTGGGCCCATTACAATCATGGCTATACTTCAAATATCTTAAATGAGCCTTTTAATGATGAACTTGCCTATAAACGCAGCTCTCCGATCTATTTTGCCAAAGGTTTGAAGGGCAATTTACTGATGTGTCATGGCATGGTAGATGAGAATGTGCAGTTCCAGGACATCGTCCGACTTTCGCAGCGCTTCATTGAGTTAGGTAAAGAAAACTGGGAACTGGCGGTTTATCCGGTTGAAGATCATGGGTTTGTGGAGCCTTCCAGCTGGACAGATGAGTATAAACGCATCTATAAACTGTTCGAAACGACTTTAAAAAAGTAAATAGAGGAAAACTAATATTAAATAACTATGTATAGATTTTGTCTATATGAGTATCAGTATTAAGTATCTGTTATCTCTTGAAATTGGTTGCATTTCAGGGGATATAGCCTTACCTTTGCGGTACGAAATTTAAAAAATAAAAACTATGATTAATATAGGTCAACAATTCCCGTCATTCTCAAAAACTGCAGTAGTTAGTCTCGAAAAAGGTAAAGAATTCGAAACAATTACTTCAGATTCTTTAATCAACGAAAACAACCAATGGACTTGTATGTTCTGGTGGCCAAAAGATTTTACTTTTGTTTGCCCAACAGAAATCGCTGAATTTAACAACAACTTCAATGAATTCCGTGACCGTGATACTACCTTAATCGGTGCATCTACGGATTCAGAATTCGTTCACGCTGCATGGAGAACTCACCACGATGATTTACGTGATTTGAAATTCCCAATGTTAGCAGATACTTCTAAATCTTTAGCTGAAGCTTTAGATATTTTAGAGCCAAACGAAAAAATCGCTTACCGTGCTACTTTCATCATCGATCCTCAAGGTATCGTTCGTTGGGCAAGTGTAAATGATTTAAGTGTTGGTCGTAACGTTAAAGAAGTAATCAGAGTACTGGATGCTTTGCAAACTGACGAACTTTGCCCATGTAACTGGGAAAAAGGTCAAGAGACTTTAACTGTATAATTTTACTGTTTTATCCTAAGAATCCCTGTAAAATGCATTTTTGCAGGGATTTCTTTTACCCAAAAATTTATTTATCATGACAGCAGCAACAGAAACCATTCAGGAATTATTAGCCGTAGTAGGTCTTGAACCAGATTACAGAAACGAAAGCCTTACGCTTTTAGAAAAAGGTAATTCAAGATACGTACGTGATTTAAAATTAAACTTAAGCAGCACTTTTACCTCAAATCACATGAGTGATAAAGAATGTGCATTAATCGCATTGAGCATTGCTGTAAATAACAACAATAAAGTGTTAACTGATTTCTTTGAGAAATTGGCGATCGCAAAAGAAGCAACAGTAGAAGAAATCGCTGAAGCAGTAGGTTGCGCATCTTTATTGGCATTAAATAACGTGTTTTACCGTTTCCGCCACTTCACTGGAAAAGAAAAATATACACAAATCCCTGCCCGTGTACGCATGCAGATTATGAGCAGCCCGGTTACAGGTAAAGAGTTTTTTGAGCTAATGAGTATTGCCGTTTCTGCCGTTAATGGCTGTGAAATGTGTGTAAATGCACATGAGCACTCTATTCTTGCTTTAGGCGCTACAGAAGAAAGAGTATTTGATGCGGTACGTATCGCTTCAATCGTTACTTCTGCGGGTAAAGTAATTTACTAAACCTATTTGTGCTTCGGGGGACGTAATTACTCCTGAAGAATTCTTAAAAAAGAAGCTTGACTATTCATCGGCTGAAACCTTTTGCGCTAAACAGCACAAAATTTTCAAGGCCGTTTCATAGCAAAGCTTCTTTTTTTATGCAATAAAGGTTCGGAATGGGGGTAATAGCCTACGCATCAGGAAAGGCTTAAAATATCGCAGCAAATTGGAAAGGCATTGAAGTTTCAAGAGAGGGAGCTGGTTAACAGCAAGATCAGTTAAAGCGCAGGCCGGCTAAGGCATCATAGCTTGAAACAGGAGTAGGAGAATATATAAAAGCAGAACTAATGCTTTGAAAACATTCGAATCTTTGCTGAAAAGCAAAGATTCGGGGATGAAAAGTTTAGTTCTGCTTTTTAAGGAGGTTAAGCGAGGTTCCTGCCAGCGTTTACAATACCATAAACGGTTCTGATCGCTAGTTTTTCTAATGATTGTAATTCTTCCTCATCAGCATTCTCGTTTTGCAACTGTTCTAAAGCGTAATGCTGGATCAATACCAATGGCAGTACAATCTTCTCCCTAACGGAAATAGAGCGCTTCTCAACAGGGTAATTCTCCATCAGGCTCTCATGGCCTGAAAGTTTCAATAACAATTCCTTAGACAGCTCAAATTCTTCGTAAAGAGTAGACCAGAAAGCGCCATATTCTTTGTCATTGGCAAAATACGCAGTGATCGCGAAATCAGACTTACTCATAGACATCATGCAATTGTCGATGATGGTTTTGAAATACCCTGATTCCTGATAAGTTTTTACCACTTTATCCCAGTTTCCAAGCTCTAACTGGCTTTTTAGTGCCGTTCCGATACCATAGAAGCCTGGAATATTCTGTTTCAGCTGGCTCCATGCAGTGACAAAGCTAATTGCCCTCAGGTCTTCCAGTTTCAAGGCACCTCCGGAGTTTCTCTTTACTGGTCTGCTGCTGATGGTAATCTTGGAAAGCAAGGTTAGCGGCGAGAATTTCTCCAGGTAGCTCAGGAACAAAGGATGTTGACGTAAGGCTACGAAAGCATCATAGCTTTCTGTTGCCATTTCATCCAGGAGGTTTTTATGTAAAGGATCCAGGAGAATATTGTGTTTTTCCTTCATCCCGGCAGAAATACCTGCATTGATCAGTTGCTCCATATTAAACTCGGCACTGTCAATAGAACCGTATTGAGAGCTGATACTTTGGCCCTGAACGGTAAGTTGAATGTTTTTATTGGCAATTTCTTTCCCCATAGAGGCATAGAAACGGTGTGTTTTACCTCCACCTCTGGAAGGAGGCCCACCTCTGCCATCAAAGAAGGCAAGTTGTATGTTATGTTTGTCGGCGGTAGCGGTAAGGGCTACTTTCGCATTAAAGATAGACCAGTTGGCCATTAGGTAACCACCATCTTTGGTACTGTCGGAGAAGCCCAGCATGATGTGCTGTTTGCCACCTCTTTTTTGTAAATGTTTCTTATAGAATGGATGACTATACAACGTTTCCATGATCTCCGCAGCATCTGCAAGGTCATGTACGGTTTCGAAAAGCGGCACGAAATCTATCGTTAGTTCCTCTTCCGTCCAGCCGTTATAAAGGAATAGCTCAATCAGTTGCAACACATCACTCGCCTGCTGGCAATTACTGATAATAAACCTGTGACAAGCCAATGCGCCATTGATTTGCTGGATTTGTTTAATCTCTGCGATGGTTTGCAGGGTATCTTCTGTTAAAGAATCCGGAGTTTCGGTATAATTTACCTTTGCACTTTTAAAGATCAGCGCATTGATCTTTTCCTGCTCATTTAAATCGTCATAATTTTCAGGATACAAGGTCGTTAAAGGCTTGCTCTGGCGACAATATGCGTGGACATCTCTCAACACCCTGCTGTCCTGGCGAATGTCTAAAGAGGCAAAGTGACTGCCATAAAGCTCAATCTTGCGGATCAGGTCAGAAACCAGGTCTGCAAACAGGCCGTCGTGGTCTTCTAAAAGTGTGGTTTTGATCTTGTTCAACCTTTCAATCAGGCTCCCGGAAATATCTTCAGTGGCGATATTAGGGTTAAATGCCTGTTCGTACAGGGTTTCCTGAACTAAGGCGATATTCTCTTCCACCCCTCTAAACGTAATGCGGCGTTTCAGGTTTCTAAAATCCCTGTAATAGCATCTGAAAAGGATCTGACGTAGCATTTTGGATACCTGAATGGTAGAATCAGTATGCACATTTGGATTCCCGTCACGGTCACCACCCGGCCAGAAGCCCAGTTCGATGATCTTTTTGGATTCCAGATTATAGTCGTTTAAGCTTTTGTCAATTTCCGATTGAATATTTGCGGCAGCAAAATAAAATACATTTTCAAGGTACCAGGCCAGGCTCAAAGCTTCATCTACCGGAGTCGGCGACTTCTTATTAAAGAATGGCGTTTTCCCCAGCTGCTGTAGCAACTGGTTAATGGTAGAAATATCGTTGGTTTTAATCGCTGTGGTCAGATCGGTAATGATAGAAAGCACACTCCCCGGGTAAAACTGGGTAGGGTGGGCAGTCAGTACCAATCTCAGGGAAAAGTCTTCAATTAGTTTCTCAATTTTTTCGGTTAAGGCCGGATTGTCGACCCCCTTCTTCAGATAAACAAGTAAAGCACTGTGTTCTTCATCTGCATTTAGTTTATTGAAGGAGGCATCTTCAACAGCATCAAACAATACCACCTGACGTTCGATGTATTGAATGAAGCGGAAAAGTAGGTCGATAATGTCTTTCTTAGAATTATTTTGGGTATACTTTTCAAAAAATGCATTAATGATTCCTGCTGGCGTTTCGTGGTTCTTGACACCATCTTCGCAATACTTAATGAAGAGCGGAAGCAAAGTTCCGGTGTCTTTTACTCTGTAGAAGGGAAGGGTTAGGAAAAGGCTGTTATAAAGTTCAAATCTGGAGACAACCTCATTGTTGAATACGGACTCTCTCTGGCCTTTCGCGCGTTGTTTCTGCATCATCTTTATGGTTCATTTTTTCGCGCTTAAGCTACCAAAAATGATTCGGAAATGGAGAAAGGGAGGCAAATTAATTTAATTGCAGTTCCGGGGGGAATTTATTAACTTAGATGCATAGAGGTTATACAAATTCCTTTTAAAGAATTGCTGAAACCGGGCGTATGCGCCTGAATGAAGCATAATTAATTGTTAATTTTTTGGGATTAAACAGCCGTTAAGATAAGTCTTAACGGCTGTTTTTTTAATGAATATCTACCGGAATGGCGACATTCTTCTTGAATTTCTGAAGATATAGCAATGGGATTGAGCATAAAAGCACCAATCCTGCCACCCAATAGGCGTCACTATAAGTCAGCAATAAACTTTGTTTCGTAACGGCACCTTCAATCGCTTTTAGTGCCAGGGATTTTGCATCCAGGTAATTGTACCCTTTCGACATGAAATTCTGGATAAAGCCATTGAAACGCTCCGTAAATGCAGGGTTATGCTCGTTCACATTGACCAGCAAATTGCTGCGGTGGAAACCCTGGCGCACGTGAATTAACGTGGTTAAAGCCGCAATCCCGAAAGATCCACCCAACTGTCTCATCATATTGTTTAATCCTGAGCCCTGTCCGATTTCAGCACCTTTAAGGTCCTGAATGGCCAGCGTCGTCAGTGGTACAAATAACAAGGCCATACCCACACCTCTGATCATCAGGGGAAGGAAGAAATCTCCTGTTCCTGACTGCAATGTCGAATTGCTCAACATCGTACAGAAAACGAAGAAAAGGAACATCCCAATGGTGGCCATAAACTGCGCAGGTATGTTTTTCTTAAGCATAATCCCGACAAAAGGCATCATGACTATAGTACATAATCCACCCGGGAACAGCAATTCTCCGGTTTGTAGCGGAGAGAATCCCAGCAAATTCTGACAAAATATCGGGAATACGAACACCGAGCCATACAACCCGAAACCTAAAATAAAGGAGGTAAACATGCCGACAGAGAAACTGCGGTGCCTCATAATCTTAAAATTCACAATCGGGTGATCTGTGCTTAATTCTCTCCAGATGAAGAGCAATAAACCTAAAACGGAAGCCACAGCCAATACGATAATGTAGGGTGTTGCAAACCAATCTTCACTCTCTCCTTTTTCCAGTAAAGTCTGTAAACTACCTACGGCAATCACAAGCAACACCATTCCCCACCAGTCTACCGGCAGTCCTTTTCCATCTTTTGGCGTCTCCTTCACAAAGGTGTAGGTACAATAGGCCGCCAGAATCCCGACGGGAATATTCACGTAAAAGATTAAAGGCCAGGAGCTGATTTCCAGTAAATAACCACCAATAGTTGGACCTACAGTTGGGCCTACAACGGCCCCCAGGCCAAACAATGCGGTGGCAATACCGATATCTTCCCTGGGCCAGGTTTCGATTAAGATGGCTTGTGCGGTAGAAATCAATCCACCACCCGCAAGCCCCTGAAGGATACGGAAGGCGATCAGTTCTTCCAGATTAGTTGCATTTCCGCAAAGGAAGGAAGCAAGGGTAAAGAGTACAATTGAAAAAAGGAAATAATTCTTGCGTCCGAAACGACTGCCCAGCCAGCCTGACATGGGCAGTACGATGACATTCGCCACCGCATAACCGGTAGATAACCAGGCCACATCTTCGAGAGTTGCGCCCAGGTTACCCTGTATCTGAGGGATGGCAACGTTCACAATGGTCGTATCAATCAGCTCCAATAAGGAGGCTGTGATTACCGTGAACGTGATCACCCACTTTTTTAAACCTTTCTCGGCCATCTTGTTAGTCTTTTATAGAAACGGAAACTTTTACACTCATTCCCGGACGAAGTTTGGCCAGAATATCTTTAGGAGCGTTGGTAATTTTGATCTTTACCGGAATACGTTGTACTACTTTTACGAAATTTCCTGTGGCATTATCCGGAGGAAGAAGAGAACCTTTAGCACCCGTTATCGGCGCGAAATTGTATACTTCGCCTGCTACTTCGGCATTTGGATAAGCATCCACTGCTACTTTAACTTTTAAGCCTGGTTTGATGTCTTCCAGCTGTGTTTCTTTGAAATTTGCAGTCACATAGATGCTGTTGTCATTCACAATAGAAAACAGGGATTGACCGGCCTGAACCAACTGACCTTTCTGTACGTTCTTTTTAGAAACGATACCGGTTGCAGGTGCTTTGATATCAGTATAAGACAGTTGTAATTTTGCGAAATCCACATCCGACTGGCGTTGGGTAACCCCATTATGGCTTACTGCCAATTGAGATTGTGTAGTGCCAACCTGCTTTACTGCTGCGGCATACTGGTCGTTTGCAGCGGCGAAAGCGGCTTCCGCAGATTCTTTCTGTGCTTTTGCCTGATCAAATTGCTGTTGCGTAATCGAGCCGTCTTTTACCAGATTTGCATAACGTGCATAATCTTTTTGCGCTAAGGATAATTTCACCCTTGCCGCTTCAATATTTGCTTTGGCGGTACTGGTATTTGCTGCGGTAGCGGCAATCTGGGATTCAGAAACACCTACACCTGCACTTGCACCGAGCTGACCAGCCTGGGCTTGTTCCAGCCTCACTTTATAGTCGCTGTCGTCTAGTTTAACCAGCACATCACCCTCCTTTACAAGCGTGTTTTCTTCAAAATTGATGTCTTTTACGTAACCGCCCACACGTGCAACTACCGGACTGATATCGCCATCAATCTGTGCATCATCGGTATCTACGTGTTTACTGTAATAAATGAACTCTTTTACGCCAAATATCCCGCCCAGGATGATCAATACTGCCAATATGATCGGGATTACGATGTTCTTTTTTTTCTTTTCAGTTTCCATTGGTACTTGTATAAAGGTTTTTAAAGGGATATCTTCCCTGTTGATTTTAATAAGGTGTAATAGGCTAGTCCGGCATCCGCCTTTGCCAATTCAAGATTGATCTTTGCCTGGTATAAAAGTGTTTCTGCATCAATTCTATCAATGGCAGAAGCCACATTGTTCTTGTATTTTGAAGCCAGTAACTTGTCGTTTTCCGTGGCCTGAGCGATAGAAGTTTCTAAGACCTTAATCTTATTGACCGACAACTGGTAGTTTTGATAGTTTCTGTTCACCTCTGTTTTTACCTGATCCGAAAAGACGTCTTTTTGAAGCTCGATATCCTTTTGCTGGATTCTGGCGTCGGTTACTTTGTGTTTATTGGTCCAAAGTGTACCGATATTCCAGGAAATGCTGGCACCAAGCGTCATGGGTACTAAAAACTGGTGGTTTGGCGGGATAAAAGAACCGCTTGGATTGATGTAATACAAATCAGCACCGATGCCTACCGTAGGTAGCGTATTGGCTTTCACCGATTTGATATTCACATCGGCCACTTTGTTCCTGATGTCGAACTGTTTCAGTTCCTGGCGGCTTACAAAAGCAGCATCCATATAACTACTTAAAGAAGGAAGAACCTGTAGGTTGGCGGTAGGATCTACCGGCAACAGCTGCGTGTCTTCACTGATGCCCAGTAACACGTCCAGGTTGTAGTTTAAAATCTTTCGGTTGTTCTCAATTTCCATGTCCGTTAGCGAGACATTTGCTTGTTGCAACTGGAACCTGAGCACATCATTTTTGGTGACGATACCCTGGCTAAAAAACCTTTCTGCTTGTTTCAGCTGACCTGCGATAGACTCCAGATTTTGCGCAATCACCTTTTTGCTCTGGATGATTTTGTAAAGCGAGAAATAAGTGTTGATCACCGCATAGCTGATCTCCTCCTTATCTTTATCCGCATCTAATCTGGCCACTTCCGTCAACAGACGGGTGGATTCTTCCGCATACCTTAGCTTTCCGCCGCCATAGATCAGCTCTTTTACGCTGGCTGTTCCTACAAAAGCATCTGCACGTCTTGGCAGGTTGATGGGATCAGCACCGCCAATAACCAGTTGATTTGTAGGGATTTCTGCATGGTTGTAAAGGAATGAAGCCTCAGCAGTGGGAAGCGCCATGTCTTTGGCGATACTCAGCTGATTGATGGCCGCATCGATCTTGTTTTGCGAACGCCTGAGGTTTTTGCTGTTTTCAATGCCGAGCTGTATGGCCTCCGATAAGCTCAGGTTTTTGGTGTTTTGCGCGTAAAGCATTCCGGGCAGGAGCAATGCGATGACGCTGAACTTGATTTTATTTATCATTATTGGGAGTTAAATACACAGTTAGGAGGTCTTTTAGGTGGGCAATCAGACGTTCGATAATCAGGGCTTTGTCTTCCTCGATGTTGATGTCGAGGGTAGTACCATAGGTGATTTTTGCCGGAGAAATGGCCACATTACTAATGGTACCCATCACTGTAGCGATAAGCATTCTGACATCTACAGGGCGGAAACTACCTTCATCGATGCCTTCATCAATGATCTTTTCGATCACGACCAGGTTGTTTGCCATGGAGTTTTTGACTTTCAAAAACATTTCCGGACGCTGGGAAAGGGTCAGCTCTCTATGCATCATTTTATGTAACCCGGGGTTGCACAAAATCCGCGTGGCATAGTTTTCAACTACTTTCAGTAATTTTTCCATGTGGGAGAGCTTGTCCTGGCTGATGCTGAGGAGCTGCTCATTGAAGCCGAAGATCCTTTTGGACATGATTTCCATGAAAACTCCTTCCTTGGATCCAAAGTAGTAGTTGATCATAGACATGTTGGCCCCTGATTCTTTCGCGATTTGACGGGTAGAAGTGCCTTCATAACCCAATTCTGTGAACAATCGCTCTGCGGCTTCCAGAATGTCCGCTTTTTTATCTGCTTTTTCCATTTCTAAATTTGACGCATCAAAATTAATCAATCGATTGAATAGTTGTAGTGCCGGAGGAGAACACCTGTCTTAATTGACACAGTCCTGACAATATTTAACTGGATAGGAGGGTGATACTTCTTCCGATGCTGCTTCCTATTTTGAAATAAATCAATATCTTTGGGGCCTAAGTATATTAAAAATGACTAACGAAGAAAATAACAACAGTTTTGATTGGGTATATTATGTTTTAGGCCTGTTTTTCGGGACTTTAACTGCAGCAATAATTTCAGGCGCATTCTTATGGTCTGTATTAGGTGGAATTATCGGTTTCATTATATCAGCAATGTTCCTTAACGGTATAGTTAAAGGCCGCGAATACTAGTACTTTAAATACGTTTATTTCCTATGAAAAGATTCTGCTTAATCGCAATGTTGGCGCTCTACGCTACGTTTTCTCAAGCACAGGAATATAAACTGCCAGCAGTAGATCCTAGTCCGGCGGATATTCTTTACTACCCCTTAAATGTGGCTAAAGCTAAAGATGATTCCAATCCGGTGGTAAAGGTTGTCTATTCCAGACCCGCAAGAAAAGGACGCGATATTTTCGGTGTTCTCGAACAGTACGGTAAGGTTTGGCGATTGGGAGCCAATGAAGCTACAGAAATCAAGTTCTTTAAGAACGTGGTGATTGGTGGTAAAAAGATAAAAAAAGGAAGTTATAGTTTGTTTGCGATTCCTGAAAAGGACAAATGGACGATGATTCTCAATAAGCAAACTGACCGTTGGGGTGCTTATACCTATAATGAAGCACAAGATGTGATTCGGGTAAAGGTGCCGGTTAAGAAAATGGAAAAGCCTGTAGAGACTTTATCTATGACCTTTAATCCACAGCCGGAAGGTGCAAATCTGGTCATTGCCTGGGATAAAACGGTAGTTGAATTGCCGGTTATATTCAAATAAAAACACAAAACATATACGGAAATGCCGGATCATCAACTGATCTGGCATTTTTCATTTCAGGGCTTTCTCTTAGCCATTTTGTGGGTGATGTGCGCGTTTTCTCCTCAGAAAGCCGTCCAGGTAAGCTAAGGCCAATAATAAGTCTACAAAAAGGAATATTTTGATAAAGGTTGGGCTTATCATTTTACTAAAGTTCAGTGCTCCGGTTGACAAAAAGTGAGTGGATTTGAACCCTTCAAAACTAAAATTGCTGTTGGCGACTACATAACCCATAATCCCCAGCATCGCGCAGATGAAAAATGCGGAGATACTGTAAATAATGCGCTTATCAACTTTCGTCTTCAGCGATACCGGTGCGATTTCCAGCTTTACCTGTTCCATCACATTCCTGGTAAATGACATAGAAGGTTCTTCCAGATCCATCCCTGCCATTTGGGTATTGATTTCCAGTAATTCCTCGTATAAGGAACGGTAAACAGGATCTGAGGCCATTTTAGCTTCCACAAGCAAGCGCTGTCCGGCACTGCTGTTCCCATCAATATAATCCCAGATTTCTTCTTCCATGCTGATCATAATAACTCCTTTACTTCGTCTTTTAACAAATATTGTAATTTCTCTTTTAATCGGATCCTTGCACGGTGTAATTTCACTTTCACCGTATTGCTTTCCATATTGAGGGTCTTTCCGATCTCCTCCAGGCTTTGTTCTCCCTGATAAAACAGGGTAATGATACTGGCATCGTCGGCAGACAATAGTGCGATGGCCTGGTTCAGGTATACATAACCGGATTTTTTTTCTATCAGATCTGCATTGAAATCAGAGCTGTGGTTTTCCAGTTGAAGGACACTGCTTTCGTCGTCGATGGATTGTACATCCAGGCGCCTTTTACGTAAAAAGCTCATGGAAGTGGTATAGGTTATGGTATATAACCAGGTCGAGAATTTTGCCGTCTGCTTATAGGTGCCCAGTGCTTTATACGCTTTTACGAAACAATCCTGAGCAATCTCTTCCGCATCTTCCCTGCTTTTGGAAAACCGCATGGCCAATGTAAATACAAAGCGCTGATGTCGTTTTACCAGTTCGGCATAAACCGCGGTATTGCCCGACAAGACTTCAGTAATTAAATCGATATCCGATTGCTTATGCTGCATATATTTTCGTAGACCTGCGTCTTTTTTTAGAGAGTTTAAGAGGTAATTAGATTGGTTGAGGTTAAATCAGGTCCTTTTGCTTGTCCAACCAGTTTTTCTCCATTACATAAGAAATAATCAGGCCTAATCCTCCAAAAATACTCAGACAGCCAAAGAACACCGCAGCACCTTCTTCCTCACCAATTCCGATCGCTCTTACCGTAAACAAGGCAACTAACAATCCTATTCCTAAGCCAACTAATAATAAACCGAATTTTAAACTTAGAAAAGGTGTTGGTGCGCCAGGTCTTGGTCTGGCCAGGCCAGGCTCCATGCCACGCTCAATCATGGCCATTTTTTCTTTATTAGACATATACCTCAAGCCAAAAACAAGGGCGGTGGTACAAAGGAAAAACGTGATAGGTATTAAAATCTCTGGTCCCATTTTATTTAAATTTAGTGTTAAAAATCTGTTTTGTTGAACTCATGTTCTGTAAGCTATGACCGCATGAAAATGAAACAGGTTACAGCAGAAATGAAAAAAAATCAGTTATGCCTGAAGACAGCCATGGAAAGGCTTTAAATGCGTAAGAAAGGCTGTATTTTAATTAAAAATAAAGCCGGAGAGTTCCGGCTTTATACTTGAGGCTTTGCGATAACGGCGACGGTTAAACGGCTAATGCAGTTCATCTTGCCTTTATCATTGTATATTTTTATTTCCCAGACATGGGTTTTCGCGCCAATATGTAAGGGTTTACAAATACCGGTTACGAGTCCGCTTTTAACTGGTCTTAAATGGTTGGCATTGACTTCAAGGCCTACCGCCATGTATTTCTCCGGATTGATACACATATAGGATGCAATACTGCCCAGTGTTTCTGCAAGCACTACAGAAGCTCCGCCATGCAAAATCCCGGCGGGTTGATGTGTGCGCTCATCTACGGGCATGGTGGCCGTTAAAAAATCAGCCCCGATTTCCGTAAACTGAATGTCGAGTAAGCCACCTAAATGGTTCTTCGGACGGTCGTTTATGGCCGCTACGGTAAATTCTGAGTACCACATTATAAATACCTTTCTTCGATGATACCAGTATGGTGAATCACGTGTCCGGCAATGACAAATAATAAAGCCCTAACACTAATCTGGCGTTCTGAGGCCGTACCACTGAGGTTGAGTTCATGCTCATTTAAAGAGTTAAACAAGTATAAATTAGCCCTTCTCAATAAGGAGAATTCCTCGGAAAGACTCAACAGACTGCGGTCCGAAAAATGAGCATTGGCCACATAATCATCTTCTTCAAATCCTGGTAAAGCATGTTGTTCTGCACGGGCAAAACAAGTTAAGCGATACACCAGAATCCGTTCTGTATCTACAATATGTCCTGCCATCTCTTTGATGGTCCATTTCCCCGGAGCATAGGCATAATCTGCCTTCTCGATCAGGTTATTCAGGAAATCAGGAAAATCAGTTGCCTGTTTTTCTAAGATCCCCAGGATATCATCTCCTGTAATTTTGCTGATGTAAGTCTCCGCCCAGGCGGGGTACTCATGTGTTTGAGGTCGGTTCATAAGTTATACTGCTTTTTAAAATGATGCGGAAAGTGGTTCCTTTTTCCAGCTCTGATTCTTTTACAAAAATTTGTCCGTTATGATAGTTCTCTATAATTCTTTTGGTGAGGGATAGTCCAAGACCCCAACCGCGTTTCCGCGTGGTATAACCGGGTTGGAAAACCGCGTCGAACTTCGATCTGGCGATGCCCCTTCCGGTATCTGTTACATCGATAAAGACCTCCTCCTTAGCTAAATTCTCAATGATGTTGATCGTGATGGTACCCTCGTTTTCAATCGCATTGGCAGCATTTTTCAATAGGTTTTCAATCACCCAATCAAACAACGGTACATTCAGTAAAGCCCGGACCTGATCGTCACCGGTAATTTTAAAAATGATCTTATCTGAGGTACGAAGTTTAAAATACGCTACGAAATTATAGATCACGGTATAGACGACATGATCCTCTACAATAGGTTTTGAGCCGATTTTAGAGAACCTGTCCGTGATGACCTCTAATCTTTTGATGTCATTTTCCATCTCGGCAATCAGCGGATCATCCTCTGCATTGAAGCGGGATTTCATCAGCTCTACCCAGGCCATCAGCGAAGAAATCGGCGTGCCCAACTGGTGGGCAGTTTCTTTGGCCATACCAACCCAAACCTGATCCTGTTCTGCTTTTCTGGCGGAACTAAAGGCTACATAAGCGGTGAGCAGGAACAACCCAATCACGGCCAATTGTATATATGGGAAATATCGCAGCTGCGTTAAGGTAGGCGAATCTTTGTAATAAATGTACCAGCGTGTCTCGTCAAGCCCGATAATGGGCGTTGGCGGATGCTGCTTTTTCATGATATTCAGCTCTCTGAGAAAATAATCCGGATCATAAGTCTTCCCGTCATTTTTCTGGAAATCGTAATTGGTTTTCGTAGAATCCAGACCATTATACGAGAGGATGGTCCCTTCGCTATTGATGATCATGATGGGTAATTTGGTATTCGTTCTGATGATGTCAATCAGGTCAGTGGTATTTTCATCGTCATACATAGCAAGCGCCTTTTCAGTCACCTTTACATAGAGTTGAAATTGCATTCTTTCTTCGCGTTCCATCTTTTTCACGAAGAAATCGCTGTATAAGACAGAAGCAGTGCCAATGACGATGGCAAAAAACAGTAAGAAGAATTTCCAGCGGCGCTTTTTTTCGTATGGATTCATAAGTTATCCGGGCAAATTACAAAATACCATTCAAAAACTGATGAATAGAAAGGTAACGCGGTAAAAAATATATCTTTGTAATTCGTATGATGGAAAAGAAAGTAAGAGTAAGATTTGCCCCTAGCCCAACAGGCGGGTTGCATCTGGGTGGTGTACGCACCGCTTTGTTTAATTATTTGTTTGCAAAGAAACACAACGGAACCTTCATCCTTAGGGTAGAAGACACCGATCAGACACGTTTTGTAGAAGGTGCAGAAGCTTATATTGCTTCCTGCCTGGAATGGTGCGGCATGAAGCCGGATGAAAGTCCTGAGGTTGGTGGCCCATTTGCCCCATACCGCCAGAGCGAACGTAAATCTACTTACAAACAGTATGCAGATCAGCTGATTGCTGATGGGTTTGCTTACTATGCTTTCGATACCCCGGAAGAATTAGACGCCAAACGCAAGGAAATTCCCAATTTCACTTATGGGCTGTCTACCCGTGGGGATATGAGAAATTCATTAACCTTAGCAGATGCAGAAGTAGCAGCGCTTTTAGCGGCAAATACGCCTCATGTAGTGCGTATAAAAATGCCTGCTGATGAAACCGTTTCTTTTACTGACCTGATCAGAGGGCATGTGAGTTTTGATACGAACCTGGTAGACGATAAGGTGTTATTAAAAGCTGATGGCATGCCTACTTACCATTTAGCGGTAGTGGCGGATGATAAAGCCATGGAAATCAGTCATATTTTCAGAGGTGAAGAATGGTTGCCATCTGCACCGATTCATGTACTCCTTTGGAGATACCTGGGCTGGGGTGATGAAATGCCACATTGGGTACATTTACCGCTAATCCTGAAACCTGATGGCAATGGAAAGTTGAGTAAACGTGACGGAGATCGCTTAGGTTTCCCTGTTTACGCGCAAAACTGGACAGATCCTAAAACCGGCGATTTAACCCAGGGATTCAAAGAACTAGGCTTTATGCCGGAAGCTTTTGTGAATCTTCTGGCGATGTTAGGCTGGAATGACGGTACAGAGCAAGAGATTTTCTCTATGGCTGAGCTGGTTGAAAAGTTCTCTATTGAACGTATCAGCAAAGCAGGCGCAAAATTCGACTTTGAAAAAGCAAAATGGTACAACCACGAATGGATCAAAAATAGTACGGCAGAAACATTAATACCAACGGTTAAACAAGCTTTTGCAACTCATGGAACCGAAACCAGGGATGACGTCTATTTAGCAAAAGTAATTGACCTGATTAAAGATCGTTGTAACCTGCTTACGGATTTCGTTCCTCAAAGTGCATACTTTTTTGTAGCACCTGTTGAATTTGATCTTCCGGCAGTACAACCAAAATGGTCAGCAGAGAAAGCAGCGTTTTTTAATGCTTATGCTGTAGTAATTTCCGATGGTTTAACCGCGCAGGAATTAGAAGAAAAGTTCAAAGAGCTTGCTGGAACGCATAGTTTCAAACCTGGAGAGCTCATGTTGCCTTTCCGTATTATGCTGGTAGGCGGCAAATTCGGCCCGGGTGTATTTGACATCGCAGTAGCGCTGGGCGCGACAGAAACTATCCAAAGAATACAGAATGCTTTAACTGCCTTCGCATAAAAATAAACTTTTCGTTTAAATTGGTATAACAATTGTCCCTGATTTTTGTAAACCAATTTAAACGGAATTTATATGCAATGGTTCGGTAAAGGAAGTGGGAATATTGAAGACAGGCGGGGGATGAGCGGTGGTGTCATCGGCGGTGGTATAGGAATCATCGTGGTGATCCTCGGATTGTTCTTCGGGCAGGACTTAACAGGTCTGGTGAGTCAGCTGCCGATCGGCGAAATGACTCAGGGAACCGCTAAAACAGGTGAACCCACAGATAAAGAAGCGAAATTTGTGGATGGCGTGCTGGAATCTACCAATCAGGTATGGGAAAAGCAATTCCAGGAAATGGGAAAAAGCTATGAAAAACCGGTTTTAGTTTTATTTACCAATAGCGTTCAATCCGCTTGCGGAAGCGCCAGTGCCGCAGTAGGGCCGTTTTACTGCCCCGGCGATCATAAAGTATATATCGACCTGAGTTTCTATCAGGAATTACAAAATAGATTCGGTGCCGGAGGGGATTTCGCTCAGGCCTATGTGATTGCCCATGAAGTAGGACACCACGTTCAAAACCTATTGGGGATCTCAGAAAAAGTACAACGCGCCAGAGGACAACTCAGCGAAAAAGAATACAACAGACTTTCCGTGAAACTCGAATTACAGGCAGATTTCTTTGCCGGTCTATGGGCTAATCATGCGCAAAGTTTAAAAGACTTCAAATTGGATGAAGGCGACCTTGAAGAAGCCATTACCGCAGCAAATGCTATCGGCGACGATAAATTGCAGAAACAGGCCCAGGGAGAAGTTGTACCCGATGCCTTTACTCATGGTACCTCTGCCCAAAGAATGTATTGGTTTAAAAAAGGCTTCGATACCGGCGATATCCGTCAGGGAGATACCTTTAATACTACCCAGCTTTAAGGGGTCCTGCAAGTTTTTTGATATAAAGCATGTCTAAACACGTTTTATTCTTCAAACTTATATAAATTAGCAAAAGACTAATTGCACAATTATGCATTGGCAGCTGATGATTCAGTCGCCTTATTTATTTTATAATGATACTAATTGTAGACGATACCCCCGAGAACCTGATCTCATTAAAAAAGGTTCTGGAAAAACATACTTTTGAAGTAGATACCGCATCATCAGGAGAAGAGGCATTAAAAAAAGTTCTTAAAAATGAATATGTCCTGATTATCCTTGATGTGCAAATGCCCGGAATGGATGGTTTTGAGGTTGCTGAGGCCATTTCTGGCTATAGCAAAGCCAAAGAAACGGCTATTATATTCCTTTCTGCGGCAAATACAGAAACCAAGTTCATCACAAAAGGATATTCTTCCGGCGGACTGGACTATATCACCAAACCGGTAGATATGGACATCCTCCTCCTGAAAGTGAAAACTTTCTACCGCATTTATGAGCAAAGTCGAAAACTGATAGAAATTCAAAAGGCATTACTGGATGAAATTGAATTCAGAAAACAGGCAGAGCGTAAAAAAGATGAATTCATCAGTATTGCCAGTCATGAGTTAAAAACCCCGCTAACCAGTGTTAAAGGCTATGTTCAACTGCTCGAAAGGAGTATTGATAAAGGTGATGTACCCACTTTAAAAAAGCATCTGGCAAAAGCACAGGTACAGCTGGAAAAATTAAATGAACTCATTACCGACCTCCTCGATATTTCTAAAATTGAAAGCGGTAAATTAAAATTCAACAAACAACCATTTGTTATAGATGATCTGCTGGATAGTGTCATTGAGATCATCCACCAATCCAACCCTGAGTTTAAACTGGTTAAAACCGGTTCTGTAAGCCGGGAAATCTGTGGCGATGAAATGCGCATCGAACAGGTGGTCATTAACTTTTTAACCAATGCCATTAAGTACTCTCCGGGAACCTCTGAGGTACATATCCATGTTGAAGAACGTGGGAAAGATGTATACGTAGGGGTCAGGGATTTTGGAATTGGCATCGATAAAGAGCTGCAAAAGAACGTATTTGAAAAGTTCTACAGGGTAGAGGAAACCGCCATTCATTTCCAGGGACTGGGGATCGGACTTTACATATCCTCAGAGATTATCAGAAGACACGGCGGTGAAGTTGGCGTGAAAAGTATCCCTGGAGAAGGTTCAGAATTTTATTTTAGTATTCCATTTGAAGCTACATCCGAAAAGGATTAAAAAGAAAATAATTATATGCAAAATAAGCAACGGTCCTTAAAAGGAAAACTGCGTATTGGACTAGGTCTATCCCTGTTGATTTTATTTATCAGTTCCCTCGCTTCTTATAAAAGCATCACCAGCCTGATTACCAGTGCCGAATTGGTGCGGCATAGTAATGAGGTGATTACCGGTCTGGAAGAAATCATTTCTACACTAAAAGATGCAGAAACCGGACAGAGAGGTTATCTGCTGACTGGCGAAAATGTCTTTCTGGACCCTTATGATGGCGCTAAACAGCGTGCAATTGTCTTGCTGCAAAATATAGGACACCTCACCAGAGACAACCCTTTACAACAAAAGCAGGTGGCGAAACTGGATGAGATCATTACTGGGCGCTTAGACGTTCTTGAAAAGACGATTAGCATCAAACAAAGAGGTGGAAATGTGAGCGTTGCTGAGCTCATGAATGGCAAAACCTATATGGATAGTGCCCGTGCGGTGATTTCCAACATGGAAAAGGAAGAAAATCGACTGCTGGAAGAACGTACTGCGGACATGAACAAGCTGTCCAGATTTACCCCCATGCTGATTTTGGTAGCCGCCATGCTGGCCATCATGATTACCATTTTCTTTTACCGTAAAGTCATCTATGATTTTAATGAGCGACTGAAACTGGAAGATGAACTGAAAGAGAAAAACGAAGATATTGACCGCAGAATTGAGGTGGTCCGTGAAATTGCGTCAAAGATCTCCAGCGGAGATTATGAGGTAAGAGCAGATGAGGAAGGCGAAGATGGCCTGGGCAGTGTGGCCGTATCACTCAATGCCATGGCAGAGTCCCTTAAATATTCTTTCGCACTTCTGGAAGATAAGGAATGGCTACAATCGGGAGTTGCCAGCCTCAACGATCAGATGGTCGGTGAAAAGAGTGTCCCTGAGTTGGCAAATGACATTCTGGAAAGTATCGTTGCCCATACCAGCAGTCATGTGGCTGCCTTTTACTTACTGGAGGAAGAGTCGCACCTGGAGTTAATCGCTGGCTATGCCCTTTTGGAAAGAGAGAAAAAACAAACGTTAAAATTAGGCGAAGGTCTTGCCGGACAGGCCTGGAAATCTGCAAAACAGATCTTAATCAATGACATTCCTGATGAAGAACTCACCATCAGCTATGCTGCCGGAAATACTAAACCCCGCAATGTGGTGGCCGTGCCGGTTTTCCGTCATGAGGAACTGGTTGGCATACTGGAACTGGGTTCCTTAAACACGTTTAATCCTTTACAACTCGAGTTTTTAAATACGATTTCTACCAATATCGGCATTGCCATTCATGTGTCTCAAAACCGTAAAAAACTACAGGAGTTCCTGGAAGAGACACAGGCACAAGCAGAAGAATTACAAGCACAACATAGCGAACTGGAAGGCCTGAACGCTGAACTGGAAGCGCAAACGCAGAAAATACAAACTTCAGAAGAGGAGTTAAGGGTGCAGCAGGAAGAGCTTTTACAAAGCAATCAGGAGCTTGAAGAACGTACCAGTCTGCTGGAAGAAAAAAATCAACTGATCCAGGAGCGCAATCTGGACATTCAGCATAAAGCCGAACAGCTGGAACAAAGCACCAAATACAAATCGGAATTCCTGGCCAATATGTCTCACGAATTGAGAACTCCATTGAATTCGATCTTGTTGCTTTCCAAACTGATGTCTGATAATAAGGAGCTTGACCCGGAGTATATTGAGTATGCTGAGGTGATTCAGAGCTCCGGACAGGGATTACTGGCCCTGATTGATGAAATTCTCGACCTCTCAAAAATTGAGGCCGGAAAGATGAAACTGGAATTTGCTGAGGTCTCCATGACCGAAGTCGCAACTGATATGCGCGCCTTATTTGCACCTGTAGCCGCAGACAAAAAACTGGATCTGGAGTTGGAGCTTGCAGAAGACCTGCCCCTGGTAGAGACGGATAAAATGCGTTTGGAGCAAGTGTTGAAAAACCTGCTTTCCAATGCGATTAAGTTTACCAGCAAGGGAAAGGTAAGCCTGAGCATCAAAAAAGAGGAGACAGGTAAATTCCTGCAGTTTAAAGTGACGGATACCGGAATCGGGATTCCTGACCATAAACAGGCGATGATATTCGAAGCTTTCCAGCAAGCCGATGGTTCTACCAGACGCAACTTTGGAGGTACCGGCCTTGGGCTTTCCATTAGCCGAGAGCTGGCAAAACTACTAGGGGGCGAAATCCAGCTCAGCAGTCAGGAGCAGGTAGGTAGCGAGTTTACACTGCTATTGCCGGTGAGACAAACCGATGCCATTGTTTCTGGCTTTGGAACGTTCGAAGATAGCCCCTCCTCAGCTAAACCTTTTTATACAGAGCCGCTGGTAGAAGCACCTATAGCACGCTTTACCGTGCAAAAAATCCCTCAGGAGATTGCAGACGACAGGGATGATATTCTCTCTGGTGATAAGATCATTCTGATCATTGAGGATGACACCAACTTTGCTAAAACACTCCTGCAATTCACCAGAAAAAGAGGCTATAAAGGAATTGTGGCAGTAAGAGGTGATGTGGGTATTGAGCTGGCCAACCAATACAAACCGCTGGCAATTTTACTGGACATTCAGTTGCCCGTAAAAGATGGATGGGAGGTGATGGAAGAGTTAAAATCCAATCCGGCAACCAAACCGATTCCAGTACACATCATGTCTTCCCTGGAAGTGAAAAAGGAAAGTCTGCTGAAGGGTGCCGTTGATTTTATTAATAAACCGGTGGCCCTGGAGCACATGAAAGAGATTTTCCAGAAACTGGAAGATGCCTTTAGCCGCTCGCCGAAAAAAGTACTGATTGTAGAAGAAAACAAGCAACACGCAGAAGCACTGAGCTTTTTCCTGAGCAATTACAACATTCAGACGGAAGTGGTCAATAACGTAGGGGAAAGTATTGGCGCGCTACATAAAAAAGAGGTCGACTGTGTGATTCTGGATATGGGTGTGCCTGATAAAAATGCCTACGAGACCTTAGAGACGATCAAAAAGAGCGAAGGACTGGAGCATCTGCCAATCATCATCTTTACCGGTAAAAACCTGTCAAAAGGCGAAGAAACCAGGATCAAGCAATATGCCGATTCCATCGTGGTGAAAACCGCGCACTCTTACCAGAGGATTCTGGATGAAGCCGGTTTGTTTCTGCATTTGGTTGAAGAAAAAGAAACCGCAGGAAAACATAAAAAACCGGCATCTGAAAAACTCGGCGGGCTATATGAAGTGCTCAACAACAAGACGGTGTTAATTGCCGATGATGATATCCGGAATATTTTTTCACTAACCAAAGCATTGGAGCAGCATAAAATGAAAGTTTTGGCCGCTACTGACGGAAAAGAAGCACTACAGTTGCTTAAAGATAATCCGACGGTAGATGTTGTCCTTATGGACATGATGATGCCGGAGATGGACGGATATGAGAGTACAAGAGAGATTAGAAAGATACCTGCCTTCAAACAATTGCCTGTATTGGCTGTTACTGCGAAAGCAATGATGGGAGATCGGGAGAAATGTATTGCTGCGGGTGCTTCAGACTATATTTCTAAACCCGTAGACATCGATCAACTTATCTCCTTGCTTAGGGTATGGCTTTATGATAAAGCGTAACTTACACCCGGGCTTAAATAGAATGTTCAATTGGTTTTGATATATGGCAGAGCATAAAATACTAATAGTAGATGACGATAACAGAAACATTTTTGCCCTTTCGGCAGTGTTGAAGTCAAAAGGTTTTCAATGTGTTTCAGCAATAGGCGGGGAAGAGGGACTGGATCTTTTGAAAAAAGAGAAAGGAATAGCGGTAGTATTGATGGACATGATGATGCCCGGAATGGATGGATACCAGGCCATGGCGCATATGAGTAGACATCCGGAGCTAAAAGATATTCCGGTGATAGCCGTTACTGCACAAGCCATGCTGGGAGATCGGGAACGCTGCCTCAATGCCGGTGCCGTTGGTTATGTTTCAAAACCGATCAATGTGGACGAATTAACCGATCTGTTAAAGCTTTATATCTAACCCTATTTTGGAAATTGCTGCCGTTAACGACGATCAGGTTGAAATCCTGCTTTCAGATTTACTGGAACAATACGGGTATGATTTTACCGGATATTCTAAAGCGTCTTTAAAAAGAAGGATCAACAGGCTGTATAGCCTGGATAAGTCCCTCAGCTTTGCTGAATTCCGGTATAAAGTGAACAATGACCCGATCTATTTTAAGCGCTTTGTAGAACAGATTACAGTGAATGTGACGGAAATGTTTCGTGATCCGGAATTCTTTAAAACACTGAGGGAAGAAGTATTACCCCAACTAGGTACCTATCCTTTTATCCGCATCTGGCTTGCCGGATGTTCTACAGGAGAAGAAGCCTATTCTATTTCCATCGTACTAAAGGAGTTGAATTTACTGCATAAGTCATTGATCTATGCAACGGATTTAAACCCTACAGTGCTTGAAAAGGCCGCTCAGGGGATGTTTGCACTTGGTCAAATGAAGCAATATTCTGAGAATTACATTACCGCCGGTGGAAAGCGGGATTTTTCCAGCTACTATACGGCAAATTATTCCCTTGCTAAATTTGATGAGGAGCTGAAAAGTAAAATCATCTTTTCTACGCATAATCTGGTCTCAGACCATTCTTTCAATGAATTTCAACTGATACTTTGTCGTAATGTCCTGATCTATTTTGACCGTGATTTACAAAATAAAGTCCTGGAACTTTTTAATGACAGTCTGGAAGATTTGGGTTATCTGGCATTGGGTACCAAAGAAACCATTGAATTTTCAGATATTCACAAACATTATAAAAGATTACCAGGGAATAAAATCTGGAGGAAACAACGCTAATGAAGAAATGTAAGGCATTTATTATCGGCGGCTCGGCTGGAAGCCTGGAGGTACTGTTAAAAGTCCTCCCGGCGATTGATCCGGAGCTTTCCTTTCCGATTGTGATTGTAATACACCGGAAACATGGGGTCGATTCTTTGTTGCCGGGACTACTGTCTTCCAGAACAAAAATGGCGGTGAAAGAAGCCGATGAGAAGGAGTTGATGGTTCCCGGAACCATTTATATTGCCCCATCAGACTATCATTTGCTTATTGAAATGGATGGCACTTTCTCTTTAGACTATTCAGAGAAGGTGAATTATTCCAGACCGGCAATAGATGTGACCTTCCAAACCGCAGCAGAAGCCTATAAAGAGGATCTGGTTTGTCTGTTGCTTTCCGGTTCCAATGCCGATGGCGTAAATGGACTGCTGAGCGTAAAACACTGGGGAGGAATTGCAGTGATACAAGACCCTGAAACGGCGCAGGTAGCCTATATGCCGGAGCAGGCACAAAAAAATGTACATATAGATCGTGTGTTGCGCATTGAAGAGATGGCAACATTTATAAATTTACTAAGCTAGAAACAACAACAAGATAAATGGGGAATTTGAAAAAGGTTTTTGTGTTTGATGATAATGCGGATATTTTAGAATTGTGTACGATTATTCTGGAAGATGCAGGCTATGAGATTAAGACCTCTGCGACTTCTAACCAGATTATCGATCAGGTTATGGCTTATATGCCGGATATCATTTTTATGGACAATTGGCTACCTGATGTAGGTGGAATTGATGCCACAAGAGAGCTGAAGGGGGATGAGCGCTTAAAAAACATTCCTGTGATTTACTTTACGGCCAATAATGATGTTAAATCTTTAGCGGAACAGGCAGGCGCGGATGGCTATCTGTCTAAGCCCTTCGATATTCAGGAACTGGAAAATATCATTGTAAGACATTTGAACAAATAAAGCGGCTGTTGAACAGACCGTCTTTCTAACAAAAGCTTTTGTGGCTATGAAAAAAGGGCAGCAACCATAATCTGGTTTGCTGCCCTTTTGTATACAGGCTTGCTGCCTGTTATAAACGGAATTGCTTCGTTTATTTTACGCCAAGCACATCTACACCCTGTTCAAATATAATATCTACAGGAATGCCTTTTTGCGTCAGTTTGTCCAGGTCTTTTTGTAACTCAGCACTGATTACGGCATTCTCTTTTTGTACTTTCGCTACGGCTGCTTTATCGCCATTTCCCTGAAGGGTAATGATCAGTTTACTCAGCTTGTTCATCGCAGTTTCAAATTTCGTGAAATCTACTTTATATGTTCCGTCCGGGTTTCTGATGAAAGCACCATTCTCTTTGAAGAAATTGAAACATTGCATATTGGCTTTACCATGTGCACTTGCAGCACCAAATCTTACTGAACGTAGGATTCCGGCCATATATGTCGTGTAAAAGGTTTTGAGATCACCTTCTAACTCTCCTTTTTTAAGTAAACCGGTTACCATGTAAAGACCCAGTACATCGGCTTTACCTTCTTCTAACCAGGAATATTGCTCCTGTAAAGCTTCTTTAACGAAACCCTTACCAGTTACTGTTTTCTTGATTCCAAGACCGTGAGCCACTTCGTGGAACATCACATTGGCAAAAAAAGCATCGAAATTAATATACTGCTGCTGGTCTTTGTCGATCAGTTCTTTTGAAATCGGAAGCAAAATTTTATCAAACTTGGCTTTCATCGCGTTTTTCAATTGAGAACGTCTCGTGCCTTTTTTCTGCTGAATGATTTCATCATTCGGTAGGTTTACCGCAATGGTTTTTGATCCCGCATTACAATCTCCTGCGTAATAAACTACATCATAAGCATTTAGCTCTGAGTCGATTCCAGGTTTTTCTTTTTTGTACTTTGCCTCAACCGGTAGACCCTCCTGTAATTCAGGCAACATGGCTACATATTTGGCCAGACGTTTACTCCAAACCTTATCTTTTACCAATACATAAGACTCATAAGAAGCCCTGGCATTGAATAATTTATCTTCATAGTTTTCAATCGGACCGATAATGATGTCCAGATTATTCGTTTTCATGTCTAACCAGGCATAATCACTTGCCGTGAAATCATCTGTGGTTAAAGCATCAGCACGAAGGTTCAGGTATTTTTTGAAACCGGCATCATCAGTTAATAATGCTGCTTGCTTTAATAATGAAGAAGCATTTTGCAATTCCGAAGCGAACAATACATGGTAAGGAATTTCAACTAGTTTTCCGGTACTGTCTTTTCTGATGACAGAATACTGGTTGAATTTATTTTTTAAATCAGATTTCTCCACTTGTTCTTTAGTCATCCCGGCAGGGTAGAACGTTGCACCATCAGGTTTTGGACCGATGCCTGCAATAAATGGCTTATCACCGTTTAAGCGATCCCATGGTCCATAGTTGATCCATACAAATGCTTTGGTTTTTTCATCTTTTATCGTGCTCAGCAGACTGTCGCGTTGAGGATAAGCCTGTTTCCAGAACAAATCATCCATAATCTGAGCAGCCTGAATCAATAAAGGCAAGATCTTACGGTCGGTGGCAGATAAATCGTTCAGGTTGGTACTTAATTTCACCTTTTCATAGATGCCAATTCGCTCGTCTACGTAATGTTGTAAGCTGTCTTCACCTGAGCTGATCTCTTTGGCATGGGTATTGGTGGTTCCCTGAGGATTACTACAAGACGAAATCCATGTAGCGACCGCACATCCGGCAATAATAAGCGTTAATTTGCTTAAGTTCTTCATATAGATACTTGTTTTTTTATCGGTAGCAAAGTTACATCAAATGCGGGCATTTCTGTCACGATCCTGCATTGATCTGAGTATAAGATGGCAACTAAATTAGTAAAAAATAGTAATTTTACCAGTTCTATATCCTTCATTATGATCCCAACTTCTCAAATTAAAGGCGCAGGCTTATTTATATTCTCCTTGTTCTTTATGGCTTCCTGCTCTTCAAACAAGTATGCCGCTACCAATAAAATCTATAAAGAACAAGCGACTGGTTTTTCCGAAATCATCAAATCTACTCCACCAATAAAACAAAGTAAAGAGACGCTGGATCCGACCATGCAGGACTGGATAGGCTCAGTAAACTTCGGAATGCGCCGTCCTAACTTTGTGATTCTGCACCATACGGCACAGGATTCCCTGAATCAAACGGTGAAAACCTTTCTCAACAAAAAAGCAGAAGTAAGTGCACATTATGTGATCGGCAGAGATGGTAAAGTGGTTCAAATGGTCAATGAATACCTGCGTTCCAATCATGCAGGAATAGGGAAATGGGGCAATGATACCGATCTGAACTCCTCTTCGATAGGGATTGAGCTGGATAACAACGGAAAAGAGCCGTTTGCTGATGCACAGGTAAGAAGCCTGGTGACATTGTTAGGCGCATTAAAGAAAAAATATAACATTCCTGCGGCCAACTTTATTGGACACTCGGATGTAGCGCCAAGGCGTAAAATTGATCCTTTAAACTTCCCATGGAAGGTTTTATCAAAAAAAGGATTTGGATTATGGTATGATGACGTGTTAAAAATGCCACCGGTAGATTTTAATGCAGAACTGGCATTGAGAGCAATCGGATACAATGTAAGCAATGTAACCTCCGCGATAGTTGCCTTTAAAATTCACTTCGTACAAACAGATATAACGCCGGTATTGACACCTGCTGATAAGCTGATTCTGTATAATTTGTACACTAAATATTTATAAGCGAAGAAAAACCAGGCTCCCTGAAAGAGATGGGGATTAAATGCTTTACATGAAAAAGGCCAGATTAACGGATATCCGCTGATCTGGCCTTTAATATTTTCATCCCTTTTATCCTTAAAAGGCTGAGGTCAGCTTATTTTTTTGCTTTTGCCCAGGCATCTTTCAATCCAACCGTACGGTTAAAGATCAAATGTTCCGGAGTAGAATCTTTATCTACACAGTAATATCCTTTGCGGATGAACTGGTATCTTGAATCCAGGTCTGCATTGGCTAAATAAGGCTCGATATAAGCTTCTTTAATCACGTCAACGCTATCAGGGTTCAGGTAATCTTTGAAATCACCTTCTTCCGAATCCGGAGATTCTACTGTAAACAGGCGGTCGTAAGTTCTGATTTCTGCTTTTTTAGCATGTTTTGTACTTACCCAGTGGATTGTTCCTTTAACATTGATACCGCTGGTATCTTCGCCACTTTTCGATTCAGGGATATAAGTACAATGAACTTCCGTTACATTACCTTCTGCATCTTTTACGAAGCTTTCACACTGTACAATGTAGGCGTGTTTCAATCTTACCGTTGCACCAGGCGCTAGTCTGAACCATTTTTTAGCCGGTTCTTCCATGAAATCTTCGCGCTCAATCCATAGTTCATTGCTGAAAGGAATGGCTCTGATTCCGCCTTTATCTTCTGCTTCAGGGTTGTTTTCGCCGTTTAAGGTTTCTTCCTGTCCTTCAGGGTAATTGGTGATGATCAGTTTAATCGGATCTAATACCGCCATTACTCTGTTGGCAATTTTATTCAGGTGTTCACGTACACAGAATTCCAGTAAGCTGAGTTCGATCAGGTTTTCTCTTTTCGCAATCCCGATTCTTTCGCAGAATTCACGGATACTGTCCGGAGTATATCCTCTTCTTCTCAAACCACTGATGGTAGGCATGCGTGGATCATCCCATCCGGTTACAACGCCTTCATTTACCAATTGCAGTAGTTTTCTTTTGCTCATTACCGTATAAGAAAGGTTTAAACGGGCAAATTCATATTGTTTAGAAGGGAAAATTTCCAGGTGTTCAATAAACCAGTCGTACAGCTCACGGTGCGATACATACTCTAAAGTACAGATCGAATGCGTGATTTGCTCAATGCTATCACTTTGTCCGTGTGCAAAATCGTACATCGGATAAATACACCATTTGTTGCCGGTACGGTGATGTTCTGCATGTTTGATGCGGTAAATAATCGGATCGCGCATGATCATATTCGGGCTGGACATATCTGCCTTCGCTCTTAAAATACGTGCACCATCAGGGAATTCACCCGCTTTCATACGGGCAAACAGGTCCAGGTTTTCCGCAATGCTGCGGGAACGGAATGGGCTGTCTGTTCCGGGCTCTGTAGGCGTACCTTTCAGGGCTGCAATTTCTTCGGCAGTGCTATCGTCGATATAAGCCAGGCCTTTTTCGATCAGTTTAACTGCGAAATCGTATAAAGTATCAAAGTAATCTGAAGTATACAGTTCATTTTTCCACTCAAAACCAAGCCATTTAATGTCTTCCTGCTGACTGTCTACATATTCAGTTTTCTCAGTTACCGGGTTGGTATCATCAAACCTCAGGTTTGTATAGCCACCATATTTTTTGGTCAGACCGAAGTTCAGGCAAATCGCCTTCGCGTGTCCGATGTGTAAATAACCATTCGGTTCAGGCGGAAAACGAGTAATTAAGGTCTCGTATTTTCCACTTTTCAAATCGTTTTCAATGATCTCTTCAATAAAGTTCAATGATCTTTCCTCACTCATAAAAACTGTAAATTTAGTCTTCAAAGTTAACATAAAACCGCTAATTTACTTACATTTACAACCTACTATTCGTATATTTTATGAGCAACACATTAAACAGACCCATTCGGGTTTTAGTGGCTAAAGTTGGATTGGATGGGCACGATAGGGGCGCAAAAGTCATTGCTACTTCGTTGCGGGATGCCGGGATGGAAGTGATTTATACCGGCCTTCGACAAACGCCGGAGATGGTGGTAAACACCGCTTTACAGGAAGATGTGGACGCAATTGGGGTCTCGATTTTATCAGGCGCACACATGACCGTCTTCCCCAAAATAGTAGAAATCATGAAACAGAAAGGAGTGACGGATATCCTGCTGACCGGCGGTGGTATCATTCCGGAAAGCGACATGGACAAGCTAAAAGCGATTGGTGTCGGAGAACTATTTGCTCCGGGAACTACCATGGAAACCATCACCAATTACATCAAAGACTGGGTGGCTGAAAACAGAAACTTCTAACATTTAAACTTCCTTAACCGAAATTTATGGCGTATCAAAATCTTCTATCAGAAATCAGAGAATCCGTATTATATGTGACCATTAACAGGGAGCAGAAGTTGAATGCGCTCAATAAAGAGACCTTAACGGAGCTGGCGGATGTCATTGCTTTTGCTGCACAGAACGATCAGGTACGTGCAGTTTTACTAACCGGTGCCGGGCCAAAAGCCTTTGTTGCCGGAGCAGATATCTCCGAGTTTGCGGCCTATTCCGGTGCAGAAGGAGAGGCCCTGGCCAGAAATGGACAAAATCAGGTCTTTGATGCGATCCAAAATTGCCCTAAACCAGTAGTTGCCGCGATTAATGGTTTTGCTTTAGGCGGCGGATTGGAACTGGCCATGGCCTGCCACATTCGCATTGCTTCAGAAACGGCAAAATTAGGATTGCCGGAAGTGACTTTAGGTTTAATTCCGGGCTATGGGGGCACACAACGCCTCACACAGTTGGTAGGAAAGGGTAAAGCGATAGAAATGATCACTACCGCGGATATGATTACCGCTGCGGAAGCCGGAAAAATCGGACTGGTAAATCATGTCGTTCCTGCAGAAGAATTGCTTACAAAAGCGGAAGAAATCCTGTCAAAAATCAAGCTTCGGGCACCACTGGCAATTGGGAGTGCAATCCGCGCGGTTAATGCCGCCATTCGTTTTGACGAAAATGGCTATGAAACAGAGATTAAGGAGTTTGGTAAGTGTTTTGATACACAAGACTTTAAAGAAGGTACTTCTGCATTTTTAGAAAAAAGAAAAGCAGTGTTTTTAGGGAAATAATCTCGTTTAAACTATAATTTAGGCCCATTTGATCTTTTTCAATGGGCTTTTTTGTTGCGTAAAAAATGGCCTTTTTATAGGGCAGCGGATTTAAAAGTGTAGAAAATTTTTCCCATACAAAAAAAGTATTTATATTTATCTGGTAATAATGGAGTAAACTATTTAATTTCCCTATGAGAAAAATATTGATTGTTGACGACGAAATAAACATCGGTTTATTACTTTCTAAGTTTTTAACCCGAAATTCATTTAGTGTCTCAACAGCTACGAGTGGTGTTTCAGCGATGGAATATCTGGCAAAGGAAAGCTATGATCTGGTCTTATGTGATTACCGTTTGGAGGATACTGATGGTAAAGAAATGCTGATCAAGATTAAAGAAAGCTATCCGGGTACCGGAGTTATCATTATTACAGGATATTCAGATATTAAACTTGCTGTAGAACTCATTAAGCTGGGCGCCTACGATTACATTACCAAACCTTTATACCCTGATGAGATTTTAAATACCATCAATAAAGCGATTGATACACAAATGGCTTTGAATGTAAACAGACTGGAAATTCAGGATGAAGCACCAAAGCAAAAGGGATCAAAGCCGGGGAATAGCCATACCGATAATTTTGTTAACGGATCAAGTGCGGCCTCTAAGGAACTGTTAAGGCAGATTCACCTGGTAGCACCAACCACTTATAGTGTGATTCTGACCGGCGAAAGCGGTACAGGTAAAGAATCTGTAGCGATGGCCATTCACTTGAATAGTCCCCGGAAAAACCAGCCTTTTGTGGCAATGGATTGCGGATCATTAACGAAAGAACTTGCTGGAAGTGAATTTTTCGGTCACGAAAAAGGATCATTTACCGGCGCACTTTATACTAAAATAGGCCATTTTGAAATGGCCAATGGAGGTACTTTATTTTTAGATGAAGTAGGAAACCTTTCTTATGAAATCCAGGCCGCCTTATTGAGGACGGTACAGGAGCGTAAGATCAAAAGAATCGGAAGCACCAAGGAAATTGAACTGGATGTAAGGATCATTGTGGCCACGAATGAAAACCTGGCAGATGCCATCCAAAAGGGAAGATTCAGGGAAGATTTATACCATAGGTTTAATGAGTTTTCTTTGAGCTTGCCACCATTGAGGATGCGCGGTAGTGACATTATGTTGTTCGCACATACTTTCCTGAAAGGTGCAAATCAGGAGCTGAACCGTAAAATCCATGGCTTTTCCGAAGAAGTGGAAGAGTGTATCATGACTTATAACTGGCCTGGGAATGTGAGAGAGCTGAAAAATGTGGTTAGAAGGGCTTCCCTGCTAACTGAAACGCAGGAAATTCAATTGAAAGCCCTGCCATTGGAAATCTCTACTTATGCAAAAGCTTCCGCTATGGAAACTTCTATAGCACGTACAGAGAAGCCAAGAGACCTTAAAAACGCTGCTTTAGAAGCAGAATACGAAGCGATTTTGAAAGTCCTGAGAGAAGTGAATTTTAACAAAACTAAAGCAGCGAAAATCTTGAATATCGACAGGAAGACGCTTTACAATAAAATGAGAGCTATCAATCTGGAGAACTAAAAGCGATTATGTCCTTATTCAACCACAAACAACGGAATAACATCAATCTGGTGATTATCATTGCCCTGGGTTGTTTAATTGCTTATTCCATACAGGGGATCTTTGGATCTATTTTAAGTACCCTGGTGTTGTTTACGATATTGAGACCCGCTTATATTTACCTGGTAGAAGAGAAGAAATGGAATAAACAATTTTCTGCTCTTCTACTATTGTTTGCCTCCGTTATGGTGCTGATTCTGCCTTTTTATGCACTGAGCAGCATGGTGATCGAGAAAATTGCAGAATTGCAAAGCGATCACATCTATTTCAAAAACCTGATTTTCAAACTTAAACACCTGATTCCGCTGAACAGCGATTTTCAGAACCTGGTAGAAGAAGGATTGAAAAAGGCGGGAACATGGGCTACAGAGCTCTTTCCGTCCTTAATTTCCGGCGCCTTTAACATTATTCTGGGGCTGATTATCATGTACTTCCTATTGTATTTTATGCTGGTGGAACGGGAGAAGTTCGAAGCTTCTATGCTCAAATATGCCCCTTTCAGGGAGCAGAATGCCTATCGTTTTGCGGAAGAGATGAGAAATACCACCTATTCCAATGTATTGGGACAGGGTTTAATCACGATTGTGCAGGGCTCACTGGTTAGTCTGGCCTTTTATGTGCTGGGTTATTCTGACCCTTTATTCTGGGGGGTGATTACCATGTTCATTTCCTTCGTGCCGATATTAGGTCCGCCGGTAGTTTTTGTGCCTGCCGCCTTATTGCAGCTGGCCGATGGGAACAATTTTGCCGGCTGGGCAATGCTCATTTTTGGATTTGTGGTGGTGATCAATATCGATAATGTGCTGCGCTTCGTCATCGCCAAAAAAGTTGGAAATATTCACCCCATTATCACCGTAATTGGCGTAGTTATTGGTGTACCCTTATTTGGAATATTAGGCCTGGTCTTCGGTCCCTTGTTATTGTCATATTTCGTTTTATTGATCAAAATATACGAAAACAGCGCAATGGCGGCGGAAAGATTGGAAAGAATTAAAACAATTTCTGAAGAGGAATCGTTATAATTACTATATTCCAGCATCAACAAAATAAATATTCAACACAAAATGTAAATGTCATGAATGATAATTCAAAAGTATTAATTGGGCTATTAGCCGGTTTAGCTGCGGGTGCGGCATTGGGATTACTATTTGCTCCGGAAAAAGGCAGTGAAACAAGAGATAAATTGAGCCAGTCTTTAAAAGACCTTGGAGATACCATCAGAGATAGAGCTGCAGATGAAATTAATCAGCTGGCAAGCTTAAAAGATAAAGTTGTAGGCACTGTGAAAGAGAAGCTTCGCAAAGAAGAAGAAGAGTTTGAAGATGATTTAGAACACGCATAAGGAATCGTAAAATCACATTGTAATGCAGGAAAATAAAGAAAAAGATCTGGAGGAATTGGTAGGGGACGCCAAGGAGTATGTGAATACGAGATTGGAATATACCCGTTTGTACCTGATTGAGCGGGGCGCTAAAATGTTCGCCGATGTGGTAACCAATGCCGCGGTTGCGATTTGCTTTCTGCTGGCCTTCCTGTTCGGTACCTTTACTTTAGCCCTGTTTTTATCGGATGTTCTGGGTAGTTATACCAGAGGTTTTGGTTGTGTGGCCGCGATATATTTGCTGCTTGCCCTGATCGTCTATTTTGCGAAAGAGAAATACATTGAAAAGGCCATCATTAATTTTACCATCAGACGCTATTTTACTAAGCTAGCGGATAAGGAGGAGGAAGATGAACCGAAAGTATAACATCAACAACATCGAAGATCTACACCTGCAAGTGCGGTTGTTGAAATCTGAGTATACGGCCAAAGGGGACGCATTGGTGGGGGATTCTAAAAAATACCTTCATCAGTTTACCATAAATGGCTTTATTAAGAAGTATGCCACACCATCGGCCTTCCTTAAAATTGATGATAAATTTAACATCAGTAGTAAGGTACTTTCTATGGCGTTGCCTTTAGTGATGAACAGTACCTTTTTTAAAGGCTCTGGTTTAGTGACAAAGGCGCTGGTAAGCTTAGCCTCAGGGAAACTCGGAAAGTCGCTGGACGCAGAGCATTTGTCGGCGATATTCAATTCGGTGACCGGCTGGTTTAGTAAAACAAAGAGAACAAAAGAAAAACCACCGCTGGAAGTCGATTATGGCATTCCACCAGATAGTGAAACGTATTAAAATTTGAGATATCATAAAAAAAGGAAGCCCTGGAGCTTCCTTTTTTTATGTCCGGACGGTATTGCTGCGGCGTATATTTAAAATCTGAAACCAGATAAATCATCCGGTTTCAGATTTAGTATTTGATTAAACGGTAGTCTGAATTTTTAATTCTTTCATTTGTTTCTCATCAATAGTCGAAGGACTATCAATCATCACATCTCTTCCGGAGTTGTTTTTCGGGAAGGCGATCACATCACGGATACTATCCAGACCTGCGAAAATAGAACACAACCTGTCAAATCCGAAAGCAATACCACCATGTGGAGGTGCGCCAAATTCGAAAGCGTCCATCAGGAAGCCAAATTGTTTCTGCGCATCTTCCGGAGAGAAGCCTAAATGCTTGAACATTAATGCTTGCAGTGCTCTGTCGTGAATACGGATAGACCCACCACCGATTTCCGTTCCATTAACCACCATATCATAAGCGTTTGCTCTTACATTTCCCGGATCGGTATCTAATAAGGCAATATCTTCTGGTTTTGGCGAAGTGAATGGGTGGTGCATTGCATGGTAACGTTCAGATTCTTCATCCCATTCTAATAGCGGGAAGTCCAGTACCCAAAGGGCGCTGAATTTGTTTTTATCACGTAAACCTAAGCGGGTACCCATTTCAAGGCGTAATTCGCTCAATTGCTTGCGCACCTTATCAGTCAGACCTGACATGATCAGCACTAAATCACCCGGTTGGGTATTCATTGCGGCCGACCATTTTTTCAGTTCGTCTTCATTGTAAAATTTATCTACAGAAGATTTTAAGGAACCATCTTCGTTATGACGCATGTAAATCAGACCTGTTGCTCCAATTTGCTGACGTTTCACAAATTCTGTCAATTCGTCCATTTGCTTTCTGGTATAGCTTGCGCAACCAGTTGCATTGATTCCGAGGATCGTTTCTGCACTGTCAAAAACAGGGAAATCTTTTCCTTTTACCAGATCCGTCAATTCAACAAATTTCATGTCAAAACGGGTATCTGGTTTATCAGAACCATAGAATTTCATGGCATCTGAATATTGCATTCTTGGAACTTCCGGCAAATCAAAGTCTTTAAGGTCTTTGAATAAGGTACGGATCAGTCCTTCGAAAGTATTTAGGATGTCTTCCTGTTCGATGAAAGACATTTCGCAATCGATTTGAGTAAACTCCGGTTGTCTGTCGGCACGTAAATCCTCATCTCTGAAACATTTAACAATCTGGAAATAACGGTCAAATCCTGACACCATTAACAACTGCTTGAAAGTTTGTGGCGACTGTGGAAGGGCGTAAAACTGACCTTCGTTCATTCTGCTTGGCACCACGAAATCTCTTGCACCTTCTGGTGTAGATTTGATCAATACCGGTGTTTCTACTTCAATAAAGTCCAGTTCGTCTAAGTAACGACGAACGGCCTGAGCCATTTTATGACGCAAGATCATGTTGTTACGGACCGGATTTCTACGTAAATCCAGGTAACGGTATTTCATGCGCAAATCATCCCCGCCATCAGTTTCATCATCGATCATGAATGGTGGTATTTTTGATGCATTTAGTATTTCTAAGGCAGTGATTTTTATCTCGACTTCCCCTGTTGGCATTTTCAGGTTTTTGTTAGAGCGTTCTACGACAAGGCCGCTTGCTTTAATTACAAATTCCCTGCCCAGGCTACGTGCTGCCTCGCATAATTCCCGGTTGTCGTCCATATTGAAAACAAGTTGGGTAATCCCGTATCTGTCGCGGATGTCAATAAAAGTCATCCCTCCTAAATCTCTGGATTTTTGTACCCAGCCACATAAGATTACATTTTCACCTAAATTCTCAATAGTTAGAGCTCCGCAAGTAGTTGTTCTTAACATTATTAAAAGTATTAAGTCCCAAAAATATTGATTTTGAACCGGATATTTCAACCCTCATTGAATTTAGCTTAGTATATTCAAAATATTTTTGTTTGAGATGCAACGTTTCAAAAAATCAGCTGTCCTATAAGCGAATTGGAAAACATTGGAAACTGTATACATCGATAAGCACATCACACTCGTTCAGGAGTGCCGGCAAGGAAACCGGAAAGCACAATTTGAAATTTACAAATTGTATGCAAAGGCTATGTATAACGTGGCCCTGAGGATCGTAAATTTCGATGATGAGGCGGAAGATGTCTTGCAGGAAGCATTTCTGGACGCTTTTACACGGATAGAGAGCTTTAGAGGGGAAACAACCTTTGGACTTTGGCTGAAGCAGATTGTAATCAATAAATCGATCAATTACCTGAGGAAGCGAAAAGTGGAGTTTGTGAGTATGGATGCTGTAGATATCGCAGAACCGCTGGATCATATGGAGGAGGAAGATCTGGAATGGCGGGTTGAGGAGGTAAGAACGGCCATTGCCGCCTTGCCAGACCGCTACCGTGTGGTGCTCAGCTTATATCTTTTTGAGGGCTACGACCATGAGGAGATTTCTCATATTCTGAAAATATCTGAAAGCACTTCGAGAACACAGTACATGCGTGCGAAATTGAAATTAAATGGTTTATTAGTAAAGAGAGGGGTATAGCGATGAACAAGAGGAGTATCGAAGAGTACATTAAGGAAAACAAAAAAGAGTTTGACTTTAAAACACCATCTGATCAGTTATGGGCAAGAATCGATGCCGGATTGGATAAAGAGCAAGTAAAAAAAAAATTGGGGATGCCATTCTGGTTCGGTATAGCTGCATCGCTGATGCTGATCATGACGGTTACTTTTATTTATACTTATCGTAACCGCGATCAGGAATTGCAAATCGCAGATATCAGCCCGGTTTATGGGAAGAAAGAACTGAAATTTGCCAGCCTGATTGAAGAGAAAAAAGATAGCCTGCAGGTATATGCGAAGAAAAATCCGGTGTTATATGCGAAGTTTAGCGCAGATCTGAACCAGCTCGACGGGGATTATGAAAAGATGAAGAAGGAGTTGCAAAACAGCCCCAATCAAGAGATGGTCATTAGGGCAATGGTAAAGAATCTGGAGCTGCAATTGCAGGTGATCAATCAGCAATTGTCGATCATCAATGAAGTAAATCAATACAAAGAGGAGAATCAAATATGAAAAAGTTAGTTTGGGGAATATGTGGCCTGTTATTGGCTGCAAATCTGGCCGTCGCACAGCCGGTGATAAGAGAACTGAATAACGCGCCGATGCCTACAATGCCGCCTTTGCCACAGTTTCCGGCGATGGCAGCTATAGTACCATTGCCTGCTGCTCCGACACTACCTCCGGTACCTCCTTTACCTGCGCCGGATTTGATGAATCAAGATCCTCAGGAAGATTCCGGCGATCCGGTAAAGACAAAAAATTTTTCTAAATCTTTCTCCGTAAACGGGGCTGATAAACTGAGTCTGAGCAATAAATTTGGCGGGATTACGATCAAAACATGGGATAAAAAAGAAGTAAAGGTAGATATTGACATTAAAGCCTATAGTAATAATGCCGCTGAAGCGCAGCGTTTGCTGGAAGAAGTCAATATCGAATCTGGCAAAAGCTGTGATCAGATTGCATTCAAGACTGTTTTCTCGTCTAAGGATGGTAATTATGGCAGTGGGACAAGGAGGGGAAAGGTTTGGCGTAGAGAGCTGAAGATCAATTATGTGGTGTATATGCCCGCAAGTACACCATTAACGGTTAATAACCAATATGGTGGACTTAGTATAGGCGATTTCTCTGGCGCACTTTATGCAAAAGTTCAGTATGGCTCTTTTACCGCAGGGAACTTAGCCAGTACCAACAACTATGTAGATGTGCAATATGGAAGGGCAGATATTACGGGTATGAACAAAGGGGTGATCAAACAGCAATATGGTGCCGGATTAAATTTGGGGACCGTGGGTACCCTGGAACTGGACGCACAGTACGTTGGAGTGACCATCAATACGATAAAAGGTGATGCTTCTATCAAACAGCAATACGGAAAAGGGCTGAACATCGGCTCTGTAAATAACCTGGAACTAGACGCACAATATACCAATGTGAACGTGACTACGATAAATGGAAATGCGACGGTTAAACAACAATACAATAACCTCACGATTGGTTCAGTGAATAAGCTGAAGGTCAATTCCGGATACGTTACGGTGAAGGTCGGCACGTTAAAAGGAGATGGGGATTTCAATCTGGCCTATAATAAGCTGTTGGTCGACAATGTGCTTGCGGGTTGTAAAAACTTAACGGTAGCCGGTAACTATACAGGAGTTACGCTTGCCTTCGCCAGCAATTATAACGCTGATTTTGTCCTGAAAACTAGTTATGGGAGTTTTAAACCAGGAACAGACGTGCATGCTAAGCTGGTTTCTGAGAATGGAAGCACTAAAAATTATGAGGGCAGAATCGGGAACGGTGGAAATGGAAACCTAAATGTACGTACCAGTTACGGTAATATTTCCCTGAATTAATCTCTGTTTGTTTTCTGGAATAGCGTATTTAAGCAAAAGCTTGTTGATGAATTCGGCAAGCTTTTTTTATATCTTAGTAGCTTGATTTATTTTATTTCATATGGAAATTTTTAGTAGCCCGGAGGCTTGGATATCGCTCATTACCTTAACCATTCTGGAGATTGTACTGGGTATAGATAACATCGTATTTATCTCAATTTTAGCAGGAAAGTTGCCTGCTGACCAGCAGAAAAAAGCACGTCAGGTAGGTTTAGGCCTCGCGATGATCACCAGAGTATTGTTGTTATTGTCACTCACCTGGGTGATGAAACTAACTGCTCCATTGTTTAATGTGGGCGATTGGATCGGCATCAGCAATGCAGAATGGCTGGCGAAACTGGCGATTTCCGGAAGAGATTTGATTCTCATCATCGGCGGATTGTTCCTGATTTATAAAAGTACCCATGAGATCCACCAGAAGCTGGAAGGCGAAGAAGAAGGCGGTATCAAAGGAAAAGTTCATTCTTTTATGGGCATTATCATACAGATTCTGATTTTAGATGTGGTATTCTCTTTAGATTCTGTAATTACTGCAGTTGGTATGGCAGATCACATCGAGATCATGATTACAGCAGTAGTCATTGCCGTATTGATCATGTTGGTATCGGCATCAGCAATTAGTAATTTCGTAAACAAACACCCGACAGTGAAGATGCTGGCTTTATCATTCTTATTGTTAATCGGGGTTTCCCTGCTTGCAGAAGGATTGGATCAACACATTCCTAAAGGATATATCTATTTTGCGATGGCCTTCTCGGTATTGGTAGAGATGCTGAACCTGAAAATGAAGAAAAGCAATAAACCTGTTGAACTTAGAAATACCCCGCACGAAAACCAGTAATTTTACCGCATGATTTCATTTTTTGAAGCCGCATTGGCCGAATTATCTATACACCGCATTGGAAACAAGGCACAGGACGAGTTTTATGTATTGTCTGAAAAGTCTATCCCTGTAAAAGACAATATGCTGAGCAATTTGCTGCAGCAGTATTTTTTAGGACCTTTTGCGAAGGTGAACGAGATTTATCATTTCACACACCCGAATGCTGATTTAAACCTGAATGAGGTGTATCATTTTGCTTCCAAAATTTTTGAGGATGGCACTACATTCCATGAAAACAGTAAGGAGCTGGCAAAATACCTGTATGATGTTTCAGGTCATCCGAAGATCAAGCCGGGAGAGTTGTATGTCGCTTATTTTGAAAATGTTCAGATTGAAGGGGAGCTTCATGATGCCATCGGGATCTTTAAATCCGAAACGAAAGAGTCTTTCCTAAAGGTTTATCCGGAAGAAGGCGGATTTGGTTTAGGCTACGAAGAAGATGCAATCAATATCAATAAGCTGGATAAAGGCTGTCTGATCTTTAACACCGACAAGGAGGAAGGTTTCCGCGTAGCGGTGATCGACCAGACCAATAAAAGCGCAGAAGCGGTGTACTGGAAAGATGAGTTTTTGAAATTGAAAATCAGAAATGACAACTTTAACCAGACCAACAGTGTTTTGGGCGTTGTCAAGAACTTTGTAACGGAGAAACTGGATCAGGAATTTGATATTTCCAAAGCAGATAAGATCGATTTGCTGAACAAATCCATGAAATATTTCAAGGAAAAGGAGAGTTTTGACCTTGATGAGTTCTCCAATGAAGTGATTGGTAATGCGGAAGGAATTGAGTCTTTCAAGAACTATAAAAAGAGTTTTGAGGAGGAATTTGATACCCCGATTGCAGATACTTTCGACATCTCTGGTGCTGCGGTAAAAAAGCAAACCAGAGCCTATAAAAGCGTGTTAAAGCTGGATAAGAACTTCCACATCTATATCCACGGGGATAAAGAGCTGATTGAGAAGGGCTATGACGAAGACAAGTCTATGAACTATTACAAAGTGTATTTCAAAGAAGAAGAATAAAGCTTTCTTTTAGTATCAATTTATAATCAAAAGAACCAAATCATTTAGATTCTCTAAAAGATTTGGTTCTTTTTTTGCGAATTCCTTTTGCGTACAGTTAATATTTGAGAATAAATAGTAGCTTTATTTCTGAAGCCAAATTTCCTTAACGTATGAACCCGGAACTACAGAAGAACAGTATTTTCAAAGTCATTGGTGCCTCTTCTCTGGGGACATTGATTGAATGGTATGATTTTTACATTTTTGGTAGCCTGGCTACAATTATCGGGGCACAGCTCTTTCCTGCTGATGCAGGGGCTTCTGCGCTGATCAATACGCTGGCAATTTTTGCTGCAGGGTTTATAGTGAGGCCCTTTGGTGCCCTGGTATTTGGCCGCCTCGGCGATTTAATCGGGCGTAAATACACGTTTCTACTGACTTTGGTATTGATGGGTGGTTCCACCTTTTTAATTGGCCTGATCCCTTCTTATTCGAGTATTGGGTATGCTGCACCCATTTTGGTGTTGATTCTGCGCCTGGTGCAGGGTTTGGCATTGGGTGGAGAATATGGTGGCGCCGCGACTTATGTGGCCGAACATGCACCCGCCAATAAACGGGGATTTTTCACGAGTTGGATTCAGACAACCGCTACAGGTGGTTTATTTTTGTCGCTGGGCGTGATTGTGCTCACCAAAAACCTGTTAGGCGCAGATGATTTCGCCGCATGGGGCTGGAGAATTCCATTTTTATTGTCGATTCTGCTGGTCGGTGTATCGATCTATATCAGGATGAAAATGCACGAGTCTCCGATGTTTACAAAATTGAAAACAGAAGGAAAAGTTTCGAAAAACCCTTTAAAGGAGAGTTTCAATAATAAAGCGAATTTTAAAATGGTATTGCTGGCCTTGTTTGGCGCAACAATGGGACAGGGCGTGATCTGGTACACCGGACAATTTTATGCGCAATCCTTCATTGAAAACACCTGTAAGGTCGATTTCAATGATTCCAGGTATATACTGCTTTGGGGAATCGCCTTTGCGACCCCTTTCTTTGTGATCTTTGGCTCCTGGAGCGACCGGGTAGGTCGGAAGTGGATCATGCTGACAGGGATGTTGCTCGGAATTATCTTTTACCGGCCTATATATCAGATATTTTTAGACGATACAGATTTCAGTAAAGTAACGCAGCAGGATATTTCCGCTGTTTCGGACCCGGTGATTACGCGTACGGCTATCAATGGTACTGCGGATAGTCTGGTTACCACTACTGCCCTGGTGACTTTATTGGATGGCAGCAGTTATCATAAAGTACAATCTCATACAAAATTTGCAGCTGCGGATAAACCGGTGGAAATCCACCCGGAGCTGCTGAAAGATAAAAAGCTATCGACCCCGGTATTCTGGAAATTTGTATTCCTGATTTTCTTCCAGATCTTATTGGTAACCATGGTTTACGGACCTATAGCCGCATTTTTAGTGGAATTGTTCCCTACAAAGATCAGGTATACCTCTATGTCGCTGCCTTACCATGTTGGAAATGGGGTATTTGGTGGTCTGGTGCCTTTTATCGCCACGCTGATTGCCAGTTTCTCCGGTTCCACGCCTTTATCCGGCCTCTGGTATCCTATTGGCATCGCTACACTGAGCTTTGTAATCGGCGCGATTTACCTGTCTAATAAAAAACCTGTGGAAGCAGAAATTGAAGATTAACCTCCTAAAAAACAAGATTATGAACGGATTAAAAAAAGGATTAGGACTGTTTTGGATGATATTGGGACCCGTATCTATCATCTTTTTATTCTTGCAGGCTTATGAAAAAGTAGGATTGGCTGCGGAAGGGGTGGAAAAGACGAATACGGCCTTACAATGGGGGATTATCTTATTCATTTTTATCCCAATCAGCGCAGGCCTGGTGATATTCGGCTATTATGCGCTGAAAGGGGAATATGATCAACTGTCTGAAGGTTCCGAAGAACCTGCCGGTTAAAGTACTCTTAGTAACAAACCTTTCAGGTACTCACCTTCAGGGAAAGAAACCCGGATTGGATGGTCTTCTGGCTGGTGGAATTGTTTCAGGATCTGCACTTCTCTTCCTGCGTCTAAAGCGGCCCAGGCGATGATTTGCTTGAAGGTCTCCATGTCTACAGCTCCGGAGCAAGAGAAAGTAGCCAGGATGCCACCTTTTTCAAGCAACAGCATTCCTAGTCTGTTCAGGTCCTTATAAGCCCTTGCAGCCCTGTCTAATGCAGAACGTGAAGGTGCATATTTAGGTGGATCCAATACAATTACGTCGAACTTCTTGCCTTCTTCTTTGAAAACACGTAATTGTTTGTTGACGTCAGATTGAATGCTGTCCTGACGGGATGCTTCCAGTCCGTTAAGTTCCAGATTATGTTTTAAGGTTTCGATCGCCAATGCAGAACTGTCTACACTGGTTACATGCGCTGCACCTTGTTTTAAGCTGTTTAATGTGAAACCACCGCTGTAGCAGAAGCAGTCCAACACGTTTTTATCCTTGCTATAAGCGGCAAGAATATCGCGGTTATCACGCTGATCGCAATAGAAACCTGATTTTTGTCCGTCTGCAATATTGATGTGGTAAGCAATTCCGTTTTCCTTAACTTCAATGAATTCCGGTGGAGTTTCGCCCCAAAGTAAGCCTTGAGTCGCTTCCATGTTTTCATGTTTACGTGCACCAGCATCACTTTTATCGAAGATACCTCTTGGGTTTAACTCTTCAATTAAAATTTCAATCAGCTCTGCCTTCGCATTCTCCATTCCTGAACTCAGGATTTGAAGGGAAAGGAAGTCTGCATATTTATCTACGATTAATCCGGGAAGGAAATCGGCTTCACTGAATACTAATCTGCAGGTATTGGTGTTTTCGTTTAACAAATGCTGTCTTGAAGCAATTGCATCACGAAGTTTTAACTGGTACCATGATTTGTCAATGGTCTTACTTTCGTCCCATTCCATTAACCTCAGTGCTACCCTTGATTCGGCATTGTAATACGCATAGGCAAGAAACTCTGCTGTTGCAGAACAAACTTTAACGATTTCACCATTTTCTGGCTTCCCCTTAATTTTATCAATTGCTCCTGAAAAGATCCAGGGATGGTGAAGCATTGCCGCTTTTTCTTTTCCTTTTTTAAGTATTACATCAATCATGCTGCAAAGTTAGGAAAAACAATGCTCTTTTTAGGTTGAAGGATTTGGTCGAAAAAATAACCGCTGTATAGCTGAGGGGAATCTGTAGTAGATAAAACAGTTCTATCTGGTCTTGCCCATTCGAAATGCTATTCTGCCGCGCTCAAGGCCATTTTTATTGCCATACCGACCAACACACTTGCCATTACCCATTTTTGAACCTTTACCCAGGTTGGGTTATTCGCAAAAAAGCGGGCAACCTGTGACGCGCTCAACACGATTAAAAAGTTAATTGAAGCACTGATACTGACCTGAGTAAGGCCTAATTGTATGCTTTGCAGAAATACTGATCCATATTCGGGTTTGATGAAATAAGGGAACAGGGACAAGTAAAAAACAGCGACTTTAGGATTGAGCATGGTCGTGATCACGCCAATTTTGAAAAGTCTTGCCGGGGGATCATTCGCCAGTGTGGTATTAGCCTCAAACAATGGCTTCCCATTTGGTTTAACCGCCTGATAGGCGAGATAAAGCAGGTAAATTACCCCTAAAACCTGAATCACTGTAAAAGCATGAGGAACTGCATACAGGACGGCAGTCAGGCCAAAAGCCACCATGAAAATATGAAAAAGAAAACCGCACATCAATCCGGCTAAAGAAACCAGTCCGGCATTGCGCCCTTGTGTGATAGACCGGGAAATCAGGTACACCATGTTTGGCCCTGGACTCAGGACCAGCATTAAAGCTGCTAAAGCAAAATAAGTAAGTTCTTGAATGGGTACCATGGTGTTCGGGATGGGGCAAAATTACTTAAAATAATTAGGTTTTCAGACTGGTTACAGAGCAGCAGGGCTTTTGGGAAGCAGAAGGAAGTGGTCGGGTTGTGGTCGGGAAGAACGGCATCTTCGGATAGGGTATGGTATAGGTTCGGTATAGGTTGCTGGTAGTTTGCTGTAGGTTTACCTATCCGAACCCTTTCTAATAGTTTAGTCAACCCCTACCACGATTTGAGCTCTTCCCGACCACAACAGCTTGTCTTTTATCGATAAAACCAGCTGTTTTCTTTTTCCTGCTTTTTGCTTGTTTTTTCCCCGGAACCTTCCTTCAATTAAAGATCTTGACGTTTTGGCAATAAGTTGTAATTTTAGCGGATGGAAGAAATAACCTGGAATGATTTTGAAAACGTCGAACTTCGTGCAGGGACGGTTCTGGAAGTCTCAGATTTTCCGGAGGCCAGAAAGCCCGCTTACAAGCTGAAAGTTGATTTCGGCGACCTCGGTATTAAAATGAGCAGTGCGCAGGTGACTAAGCATTATTCAAAAGAAGAGCTGGTAGGTCAGCAGATTGTAGGTGTCGTCAATTTCCCCAAAAAACAGATCGGTAAGTTTATGTCTGAATTCCTGGTGACAGGTTTCGCAGATGAGAATGGAGATATTGTGCTGACAACGTTAAATGGTACTGTGCCGAATGGCAGTAAAATGTGTTAAATGAGTTATTTTAATTTTTCAGAAGAAGAGGGCCCTGCTGCCGAAGATGAACATTATATGCGCCTGGCTTTGCAGGAAGCGCAGAAGGCCTATGATGCAGAAGAGATCCCGATCGGAGCAATTATTGTGTGTAAAGGCAGGATTGTAGGGCGCGGATATAACCTCACCGAACAGCTGAACGATGTAACTGCTCATGCAGAAATGCAGGCTTTTACAGCCGCAGCACAGACTTTAGGGGGCAAATACCTCAAAGAATGCACCTTATATGTAACAATTGAGCCTTGCGTAATGTGTGCCGGTGCGAGTTACTGGACGCAAATCGGGCGCCTCGTATATGGTGCAACAGAACCTAAACGTGGTTTTACCTCCAAAAATGCCAACCTGCTTCACCCGAAAACGGAATTGAAAGGTGGCGTGCTTGCGGAAGAATGCGGATCACTAATGACGCGGTTTTTCGCCAACAAAAGAGGCTAACTTGACAAAGTATTGAACAAAAACTAAGGTTTGAATGTTATATTTGTGCAAGAAATAATATTTAACCTTAAAATATAATAATATGGCTTTTGAATTACCTGCGTTACCTTACGCAACAGATGCACTAGAACCGCATATTGATAAACTTACAATGGAAATTCACCATGGTAAGCATCACCAGGCATACGTTACCAACTTAAATAAAGCTTTAGAAGGTAAACCAGAAGCGAATCAAAGCATTGAAGAAATCGTTAAAAACATCTCTAAGTTTCCTGTAGCAGTAAGAAACAATGGTGGTGGTCACTATAACCACTCTTTATTCTGGGAAATTTTAGGCCCAAACAAAGGTGGCGAGCCTAAAGGAGAATTGGCAGAAGCAATTAATGCTGCTTTCGGTTCTTTCGCAGATTTCAAAACTAAATTCGCAGAAGCTGGTGCTACTCGTTTTGGTTCAGGATGGGCCTGGTTAATCGTTACTGCTGATAACAAATTAGCAGTATGTTCTACGCCAAATCAAGATAGTCCATTAATGGATATCGCTGAAGTAAAAGGTACTCCACTATTGGGTATGGACGTATGGGAACATGCTTACTACTTAAAATATCAAAACAGACGTCCGGATTATATTTCAGCTTTCTGGAATGTAGTAAACTGGGATGCAGTTGCTGCTCGTTTCAAAAAAGCATAGTCAACGCGTTTTGAAGCTACCATAAGCTTATGATGGTTTCGAAAGAAAAGCCTGTAGGGATTCCTTACAGGCTTTTCTCGTTTATTTCTTTTATCATCAATTTGAACAGCAGTTAAATGGAGGTGTTTTCAGAATTCGTTAGATCCCAACTACGTCTTTTCTCTTTTTCTGTTTCATTGCTTTAGGAATGATCGCCAGAATTTCTTCTTTTAAGGCATTCAGCATGCGTTTCTTAATGAAGTTCTTATGAGTCACCAGACTGATCTCTCTGACCGGTTCAGGCGACTTAAAATGGCGTACTTTGCTGAGTTGCTTGCTGCTCAGGTCCGTCAGGGCCAGTTCAGGAAGTAAAGTCGCTCCATTGTTTACGTCAACCATGCGGATCAGGGTTTCTACACTTCCCGTGTTATAGGTTAGTCCCGCGAGGCGGTTGTCTTTTGTGGAACGACAAATATTCAATACCTGAGAACGCATACAATGCCCTTCATTGAGTAGCCAGATGTTTTCTTCTTCCAGGTCATTGGCATCAATAGTTTTCTTTTTATAGAGCTTGCTGTTCTTGCTAATATAGGTCACAAAATTTTCATAATACAGCGGAAGCTCATTGATATTGTTGTCGGCAAGGGGAGTGGCAAGGATGCCGCAATCCAATACACCCGTTTTCAGGTGATGAATGATGTCTTCTGTCGTATACTCCCAGATCAGCAGCTTCAGATCAGGAAATTTTTCCATCATGCCGGAGATCACCCTGGGCAATAAATACGGGGCTACAGTAGGGATAATCCCGACTTTAAGCTCTCCAACAACGTCTTGCTGCTGACTGCTGATAATTTCTTTGATTTTTTGGCTTTCCTGTAGGACTAGTCTGGCCTGTTCAATGAGCTGGGCGCCGATTTCTGTAGGAACTACCGGCTGTTTGCTGCGGTCAAAGATCTTGACATTCAGCATTTCTTCCAGTTTTTGTACCTGCATGCTTAAAGTTGGCTGTGTCACAAAACACTTTTCTGCGGCGCCAACAAAGCTTCTGTAGGTATCTACGGCGACAATGTATTCCAGTTGAACTAAAGTCATATAGTTAAAATTTATCTTGTTTTACAAAGATATCAATTTAAACTATATGACTCCGGTGTTGGATTGGTTGTGACTTAAATATGTCCTTAACCAAATAAATGGGGTATCCGGTCTTAAATATGTTTCGCAAGAAAGTCCAGATAAGCCATTTTAATGCCTTCTTCCAGCTCTATTTTGTGTTTCCATCCTAATTCATGCAGTTTAGAAACATCCATTAATTTACGTGGTGTTCCATCTGGTTTACTGCTGTCGAAGGTCAGGTCTCCTTCAAAACCGATTACTTTTTTGATCAATAAAGCAAGGTCTTTGATGCTCAGGTCTACTCCGGTTCCGATATTGACAAAGCCAGCTTCATCATAATTCTGCATCAGGAAATAACAGGCTTCTGCCAGGTCGTCTGCAAAAAGAAACTCGCGCATTGGTGATCCTGAACCCCAGATGTTTACTTCCGTCGTGCCATTTACCTTTGCTTCATGAAACTTACGGATCAATGCAGGTAGCACATGGGAGTTTTGTGGGTGATAATTGTCGTTATAACCGTACAAATTGGTCGGCATCACAGAGATAAAGTTGCAATTGTATTGCGCTCTGTAAGCTTCACACATCTTGATTCCCGCGATTTTAGCAATGGCATAGGGTTCATTGGTTTCTTCCAGAAGCCCGGTCAGCAGGTATTCTTCTTTCAATGGCTGAGGCGCCAGTTTCGGATAAATACAGCTCGATCCCAGGAACATCAGCTTCGTTACACCAGTATTGTAAGCCTCATGGATCACATTGTTCTGAATGCAAAGATTTTCATACAAAAAGTCGGCTCTGTAAGTGTTGTTGGCGATAATCCCACCCACTTTCGCTGCGGCAAGGAAAACATATTCCGGTTTTTCTGCTGCAAAGAAGTCGGCCACATCCTGCTGATTGCGTAAATCAAGTTCCGATGAGGTTCTGGTGATCAGTTGGGTATATCCTTCCTTAACCAGCTTACGATAGATTGCTGAGCCTACCATACCGCGATGGCCGGCTACATATATTTTTGCGTTCTTTTCCAATTAAAATTCGATTATAGGGGCAAAACTACGAAATAGTTCGCATCATCTTTAAGAGACTGATTTAATTGTATTTTTGCATAAAAATATTTTAGTAGTGGGTAAAGATAAATTAAGAAAATTTGCAGAGATAGATACTTTTTCCAATGTATATCAGATGGAAGAAGGGAAACCTTTACAGGGTAAATGGGGTTCTGAACATTTCAAAAATGAGCAGCCAATTGTATTGGAACTGGCTTGTGGTAAAGGAGAATACTCGGTAAACATGGCGAAATTCTTTCCGGAGAAAAACTTCATCGGGATTGATTTAAAAGGAAATCGCATCTGGAGAGGCGCAAGAACGGGTGTTGATGAGAACATTGAAAACCTGGCCTTCCTAAGGATTCAGATTGAAGACCTGATGGAATACTTCGCAAAAGGAGAAGTAGACGAGATCTGGATTACTTTCCCCGATCCTCAGCCTCAGGACAGCAGAGAAAAGAAAAGATTAACCTATGATCGCTTCCTTGATATGTACAAAAGCCTGCTTAAACCTGGTGGAAGGGTAAACCTGAAAACTGATAATGATGGTTTATACGCTTATACCGTTGAAAAAGTGGAAGAATTAGGTTTAATTTGTCATAAGAAAACAGATCATTTATATACTTCTGAGTATTATGATGACGTTTTAAAGATTAAAACACATTACGAGCGCATCTATCTGAAACACGATAAAAACATCAATTACATACAGTTCTCTTTTGAATAGTATGGTTTAGTGGAGTTTCTGGTTTCATTTGAATTTTAACCTTAGAAAATCATCAATGGAGCAATTATTTTATGACCAGGTTTTTGAGTTGGTGAGGCTCATTCCTAAGGGAAGGGTGTCTTCTTATGGCGCAATAGCGAAAAGTTTGGGCGCTGGCGGTTCCGCTCGTATGGTAGGTTATGCCATGAGTACTGCCGGTGCTGCGCATCCGCCTGTTCCCGCTCACAGGGTGGTGAATAGTGCCGGCTTGCTGACCGGTAAATTCCATTTTAAGACACCGGAAATGATGCAGGAGCTGCTGGAAGCGGAAGGGGTAGCGGTGAAAAATGATAAGGTTCAGAATTTTAAAGCCTTGCTTTGGAACCCCTTACTGGAACTTTAAGTAGTTTACAGCATTTCATTTGCGAACAACTGATCGTTTGGAGAGATAGGTGATCGTTTAGAATGATAAGGGATCAGAGAATTGCGATAAGAAAAAGAGAAACATAAAAAATTGAAAGCACCAGCTTATTATGGGAAAATTAGTAGAAGAATTTAACGATTACCGTTCTAAAATGAACGATAGAATTATGGAGACTGCCAACACGAACATCAAAAGGTTTTTGGCGTTGGATACCACCACTTATGCGGATGGTGCATTGAATGTGAAAACCAAGGAAATGTTGGGGCTAGTAGCTTCTATGGTATTGCGCTGCGACGATTGTATCAAATATCACCTGGAAAAATGTTTCAATGAAGGCGTAAGCAATGAAGAGATCAATGAGGTATTTATGATTGCAAACCTGGTAGGTGGCTCGATTGTGATCCCGCATTACAGAAGAGCCGTTGAATATTGGGACGAACTTAGTCAGTAGAAACTCATTCAGAAAAACTTATCCAATAGCATTTTTTCAGTAGTATTTTAGCCAGTATAACAATGTCAGAAATTATCAGATGCGGATGGTGTGGTACCGATCCTTTGTATGTAAAATACCACGATGAAGAATGGGGAAAGCCGGTTTATGACGACCAGACGCTCTTTGAATTTCTGATTTTGGAAGGTGCACAGGCTGGACTCAGTTGGATCACGATATTAAAGCGTAGGGAAGGTTATAAGGCTGCTTTCGCCGGTTTTGACGTGCAAAAAGTAGCCGCTTTCACGGAAGCCGATGAGGAGCGTTTAATGAATGATGCCGGTATCATCAGGAACAAGTTAAAAGTAAAAGCAGCCATCACGAACGCCCGCCTTTTTATAGAGATCCAGAAGGAATTTGGTTCTTTTTCCGACTTTATCTGGGGATTTCTGCCGGATAAAAAGCCCATTGTTAATGTCGTAAAGTCTTTAACTGACGTTCCTGCGCGCACAGAAATATCGGATGCCATCAGTAAAGACATGAAAAAACGGGGCTTTAAGTTCTTTGGGACTACGATCTGTTATGCGCACATGCAGGCTACCGGTATGGTTAACGACCATATTGAAGGCTGCATCAGTAAAGCAAGAAAGTAAAACAGCCTATTTTTTATGAGCTTCATTGTAAGCCGTCACAAAAGCGATAATTAACTTTGAATCAAAGTTTTCTGTCGCTTTTATTTTTTCCGCCAGATCCGCATCATCGCCTAGTTGTTCTAGCAATACCTTTTTGATCTGCTGGTTTTTTTCAGCCGAACCGACTCCTTCCACAGGCATTTCCATCAACCGGCCGGTGCCAGGCTTCTCCATAAAAAACGTAGCAGGCATCATTTTTCTTTTCGGGGCCTCTTGTCTGCGGCCACCACCAATAGAGATTCCACCACCAATTCCTACGCCACTACCGAAACTGCCTGTCCCGGCTCCAATGCCAATACTTGGCCTGATCCGCGCTCTTTTAGGCTCCGGAACATCTACAAGGGCATTTCCACCTATGGAATATAGGTTTATGGCACCATGCTCAATGATTTTGAAAAATTTGTGCTGCGTTTTATTGTTGACCACAATTGGTTTACTCACATAAGTTTCCCCATTCCATACAAATTCCTGGATGTCTGTAGCTTTCAATTGCACCACAGATTCATCTTCTTTTATGAAAACTACGGTCGAATAGTCGGTTCCCTTAATGGTTCCCCGAAGGAAGTTTCCCGGTTCTATCACTACAATATCCTGCGCCATTGCGCCAATACCTGCAATCATTAGTAAAACTAACAGGCCAAGGGTCTTTATCGCTTTCATCATAATCAAATAACGGAAATTATTTGCTGTTGTTATGGATAATGACAAACAATTATTTAAGTATTAGTACCTTTATCCGATGCGGTTAATTCCGATATGGAGGTAACAGTCCATCGTTATAACCGCGCTATAATAAAGTATAAATGTAATGGAGGATCAGCAGCTGATGATCGCTTCCCAATCAATAAAATAACGACATACTGATGAAAAAACTTTTTCTTCTTGACGGCATGGCGCTCATCTACAGAGCGCATTTTGCATTGAGTAAAAACCCCCGTTTTACGTCCACAGGGATCAATACATCGGCTGTGATGGGTTTTGCAAACACCTTAATGGAGGTGCTGAAAAAGGAAAAACCAAGTCATATTGCCGTGGTTTTTGACACATCGGCTCCTACGGAAAGACATACAGATTTTGAGGCTTATAAAGCCCACAGACAGGCGATGCCGGAAGATCTTTCTGCGGCTTTACCTTACGTGTTTAAGTTGATTGAAGGCTTTAAAATCCCTGTGATTACGAAAGATGGCTTTGAAGCGGATGATATCATCGGGACAATGGCCAAAGAAGGCGAGAAGCAAGGCTTTACCGTATTCTGTATGACTCCAGATAAAGATTTTGCACAACTGGTGTCTGATAATATTTTCATTTACAAGCCTGCGCGTATGGGTAATGAAATGGAAATTATGGGCGTAGCTGAAGTGAAAGCGAAATGGGAAATTGAAGATGTGAAACAGGTAATTGATATCCTTGGCCTATGGGGTGATGCAGTGGATAATATCCCTGGTATCCCCGGTATCGGAGAGAAAACTGCGAAATCATTGATTCAGAAATATGGCTCAATGGAAAACATCATTGCACATTCTCATGAGTTAAAAGGAAAACAACGTGAAAACGTAGAGGCCTATGCAGAGCAAGGCTTATTGTCCAAAAAACTAGCGACCATCATTCTGGATGTTCCGGTAGAATTTAATCCTGATGAACTGGTGTTAGAATCTCCAAGTCGTGAGTTATTGGAACCATTATTTGCAGAATTAGAATTCAGAACCATCGGCAAACGTGTTTTTGGAGAAGAATTTAATGTGAATGAGGCAAAAGCTCCTGCGGCTTCTCAACAAATAGACTTATTTGGCAGCCCTGTGGATCAACCAGCAGGAAAGACCGGCACATTTGTGTCTGCTCCGACCTTCTCCGAAGAAACGCAGGCCTCAAAAACAATAGAAAATACTATCCACGATTATCAATTGGTGGATACTCCGGAACTGCGTAAATCATTGATCGCGCATCTGAAAAAACAAGACAGCATTTGCTTTGATACAGAAACTACAGGCACAGATGCCAACCTTGCAGATTTAGTAGGAATGTCATTCAGTACCAAACCCGGAGAGGGATATTATGTTCCTTTGTCGGCGGAGAGGGAAGAAGTATTGACTATTCTGGAAGAATTCAGAGGGGTTCTTGAAAATGAAAATATCGGGAAGATCGGACAAAACATCAAATATGATATCCTGATCATGAAATGGTATGACATTGCTATCAAAGGAAAACTTTTTGATACGATGCTTGCGCATTACCTGATTGATCCGGATACCAGACATAACATGGATGTCCTTGCAGAAAACTATCTGGGTTATACCCCAATCTCTATCACTAAACTGATTGGTGCGAAAGGTAAAAATCAGGGAAATATGAGAGATGTTCCGGTAGCGCAGGTCGTTGATTATGCAGCAGAAGATGCGGATGTGACCTTGCAGCTGGCAGATGTTTTCAGACCGATGTTAAAGGAATTGAATGTGGAAGAACTGGCCAGAGATGTAGAAAATCCTTTGGTGTATGTACTCGCAGCTATTGAAAAAGAAGGTGTAAAAATCGATGTAGATACGCTGAAAAACTATTCAAAAGAACTGGAAACCGACATCAGGAAGTTTGAACAGAATGTTTTCGAAAAATGTGGGGTTACTTTTAATCTTGCTTCGCCAAAACAACTTGGTGAGGTTCTTTTCGATAAATTACAACTAGATCCTAAAGCTAAAAAAACTAAAACAGGACAGTATCAAACTGGTGAAGATGTGTTATTAGCACTAGCCAATAAAAGCGATATTGTGCAGGACATCCTTGATTTCCGCCAGTTGCAAAAGCTGAAATCTACTTATGTTGATGCTTTACCGCTATTGGTAAATCCTAAAACCGGAAGGGTGCATACCAGCTATAATCAGGCTGTAGCAGCAACAGGAAGGTTGAGTTCTAACAATCCAAACCTGCAAAACATTCCTATTCGTAGCGATCGCGGCAGAGAGGTACGTAAAGCCTTTATTCCAAGAGATGAGCACCATGTATTGCTTTCTGCGGATTATTCGCAGATTGAGCTTAGAATCATTGCCGAAATCAGCAAGGAAGAAAACATGCTGGAAGCCTTCAATAATGGTATTGACATTCACACGGCAACCGCAGCCCGCGTATATGGAATTGCTATTGACGAAGTAACGTCAAACCAACGTCGTAATGCTAAAGCAGTAAACTTTGGTATTATCTACGGTCAGTCTGCTTTTGGATTGTCTCAGAATCTGGGTATTCCAAGAAAAGAAGCTGCCGCAATTATTGAGCAATATTTCGAACAGTATCCAGGTATTCAGCGCTACATGTCAGATACCATGAACTTCGCCAGAGAAAACGGCTTTGTAGAGACCATCCTCGGCAGAAGAAGGTACTTAAGAGATATTAACTCAGCCAATCAAACTGTACGTGGTTTTGCAGAGCGAAATGCGATCAATGCCCCAATTCAGGGTTCTGCCGCAGATATGATTAAAGTGGCCATGCTGAACATTCATAAAGACATTCAGGATCAGGGCTTACAATCTAAAATGACCATGCAGGTGCATGATGAGTTGGTCTTTGACGTGTTGAAAACAGAAGTAGAAGCCATGAAAAAGATCATTACACATCGTATGAAAACCGCCATAAAAACTACTGTGCCGATTGAAATAGAAATCGGTGAAGGTAATAACTGGCTGGAAGCTCATTAAAAAATTGGTGTAGGATTAATAAAAAAAGGAGATATGTCAGGAGATTCACCGGAAATTTTGCCCTTTTCAGGGTAAAAGATTCCAGAATCGACGACATGCCTCCTTTTTTACATTATTAAATAATTACTAATAATCCAGCAATTAATCTCCTGACGCAATCTGCATTCTAATGCATACTGCTTTTTAATTATAACTCAATCGTTTCACCAATCGATGGCAACAACAACACTTTATTTTCTCTGTTGAACTTTGCAATCGCTTCTTCTGTGTCAATTGCAATCACTGGAAACGTATTGTAATGCACCCCAATCACTTTATTACAGTCGAAATATCTTGTAGAGACCAATGCATCATCCACATCCATTGTGTAATTCCCACCAATCGGTAGAATCGCGTAATCTAGATTGTAAAGTTCTGCAAGCAATTTCATTTCTACCGTTAACGAAGTATCTCCGGCAAAATAAATAGCCTTTCCAGCTGTTTCAAGTACAAATCCTGCCGGATTTCCACCATAACTACCGTCAGGCATAGAACTCGAATGTGCTGCCCATACCATTCTTAATTTACCAAACTCAAATTTCTGAGCCCCATAATTCATATCATGCGTATTGGTAACCCCCTGAGCTTTTGCCCAGGCAATTACTTCCGGCATGGCAATTACTTTCGCGTTGGTTTGTTTTGCGAGGCTCACCAGGTCTGCCACATGATCACCATGTCCATGACTTACCAGAATATAATCTGCTTCAATCTTCGTGGTGTCAATGTGTTTCGCCAGCCCATTCGGACTAATAAATGGATCAAAAAGAAATTTCTTGCCAGCTGCTTCTAATAGAAAGCAGGATTGACCATAATAAGTATACTTCATGAGGCTAAAAGTTAAGGTTAAAAACGACTATTGGCCGAACATTCCGCCAAGACCACCCATCATCGACTGAGTCGCAGCTTGCATTTCATGTGCGCTTACTTGCTCTGCCTGTGCTAAAGCTTTGTTGATGGCAGTTAACAAGAGCTCTTCTAATTCTTCTTTATCTGCTTGTTTGTAAAATTCTTCATCGATCTCTACGGCGGTAATCGCTTTGTTTGCTGTTGCAGTAATGCGAATAGCACCACCTTCTACTTCACCAAAAACAGAAACGGTATCTAATCTCTTTTTTATCTCTTCGGCCTGCTTTTGTGCAGCCATTAATTTTTCGAACATAAGCTTGTTTATTTTATTATAACAACGAAATTAAGGGAAATTGGTTTAAAGAAAACATTTTATGTAAAGATTTCCTGCAGGGGATTTAAGAAAAACAGCCATATCCGAAGGGATACAGCTGTCGTCATAAGTAGATAAAAGAAGGTTACATGCCTAAGCCAAGGGTCATTGCGGTAACTGTTTTCGGGAAATCAGCAACCGATGTAGCTATCCCGCTGGTTAGGTTAATCGTATATATTTTGTTCAGGGCGCCAATGGTAAAAATGGCGTACCCTGTTCCGGAGTTACTGCCGATGTCAAAACCATTGGTGCTTTCTACATTGATGCCCAGGCTGCCGACCTCTACTAAAATCCCGTCATTTGGCGGAGTTTGTTTGTAAAGTTTATCGGTGACATGGTCGATATCGAATAGTACGGTTTCTGTGGCTCCGGCAAAGTTATTGGTATATGCGGCGGCACTAACGGATGGAGTTCCTGGTTTCAAGATGGCATCTATCGCGGCTACAGCACCTGTTTCAGGGTTTAAGCGTAAATTCTGACCATTATTGCCAACCACACGAATGCGGTCTGCCATAGGGTTGAAATCAAAGCCATAGCTAGTGCCGGTGAGTAGGGTAGTCAGGACTCCCGAGCCCAGCGGGGTGAAGGCGCCCGTTGCGGCATTTACGGTATACAATCTGCTGGTACTTCCTAAAGCATAAATCTGGCCGTTAACCGGTCTGAAGTCGATGCCAAGCACCGTTTCCGCTGGTGCTAAACCTGTGATTGGCTTAATGACCATTGCTGCCGGATTCATTGGGTTAAAGATTAAAAAGTTGTTGGCATTGTCCACTGCATAGGCTACAGGATCTGTAGGTATAGCCAGGCCTTCAATTGGACTGGATGCAGGGAATTTTCCTGCAAAAGTCGCTTTTCCGGTTTCCAGATTGATGGTGTAAAGGCTGGATGCGCCGGCAATAGTACCCGCAGCCAGAACTTTGGTATTGTCCGGCGAAATGTCAAACGCGGCACTACTGCCAATTTCTACACCTAGTGCGCCAACTTCTACCAATTTCCCGTCGTTTGGCGGGTCTTGTTTATAGAGCTTTTTGCTGGTCAGATCGATGTCAAAAAGAACGGTTGTTGCGGCTCCGGCTTTGCTGTTTGTATAAGCTGCGCCTGAGATATTGGGATTGGTAACGCCATTAATATTGCCATCTGTGGCAGCTACAGCACCTGTTTCCGGATGTAACCTAAGGTTTTGGCCTGTGTTGGTGATCAGTCGGATGCGGTCTACGGTTGGGTTAAAATCCAGAGAAACAGCAGTGCCGTTAATTACAGGACTAATGCCTGTTCCAATTGCTCTGGCAGCCCCATTTAACCGGATCACAAATAACTTATTGGTATTACTTACTCCGTAAAGTTCTCCTGTGGCAGGGCGGAAGTCAATACTCAGTATTTTTTCGTTACCGGTAAGCCCGGTAATGGCAACGGTAGACATTGCTGTGCTTATGTTTTTCGCGTTAAATTTGAGCAGACTGTTGTTGGATAAAGCGTAAAAAACCTGATCCGGGCCTGCAACAGGTAGTGTTGGCGGTTCAATAACTGGATCCTTATCTTTCTTGCAAGCCGTTATGATTGCCGCAAAAAGCAGCAGTAGGAACAGGGATTTCCTCAGGAGAATCCCTTTTAAGTTAAAGTTTTTCATAGGTAGGTGTTTTAGTAGAAGGTTTTGGGTATCTACGGAAAAACACTTAGCCTGGTTTTATTGCTTCTGGCTCCGTTATGGTTGAGAATCGGAGTGTTTGTTGTTGGTGTACAGTTAATTAACCCTCCGTTACTACTGCAAGAAAACTTTCCCTGTAGTTTTTAGAGATCGGAATCGCACTATCATCCTCAAGAACCACAATGTTTCCGGTGATGGTTTTGATCGCGTTGATCTGTACAATAAATGATTTATGGGTTCTTACGAATTTCTTATGCTGCAGACGCTCTTCAAAGCCCTTAAACGTTGAATAGGTAACCAGTGTTGCTGTTTTAGTGATGACTTTAACATAATCTCCCATGGCCTCTACATAAAGAATATCTGTAAACAACACTTTCGTCAGTTTATCATTTTCTTTGATAAAGAGGTGCCCATTTTCATTTGAAGGGCTGCTGGAAGATCCTTTAACCCTGGATTGTTCAATCTGTAATTTCGCTTTATTGCAGGCTTTCAGGAACCTGGAAAAGGAGATGGGCTTCAGCAGATAATCTACGATACCGATATCAAAACCATCGAGTGCATATTCACCAAAAGCGGTGGCGAAGATAATTGCCGGTGGATTTGCTAAAGACTGGACCATCTCCAATCCATTGATTTTGGGCATTTGGATATCGGAGAATAACAGATCAATTTCATTCTTTTGAAGGAAATCAATCGCTTCAAATGCATTTTCACACTTACCCTCAAACTTCAGATAGTCGACTTTACCGATAAAGCTTTCCATGATTTCTAAATTTAAAGGTTCATTATCAACAACGAGGCATCTTATATATTCGCTCATATTATAGCTTGATTTTTAAATTGGTATGGTAATATTCAGAGGTGCTTTTAATTTCTAATATATGTCGGTTCGGATATAAAAGTGCGAGTCTTTTTTTTGTATTTTCCACGCCTATGCCACCAAAATACTCTTTTAACTCATTATTGTTCTTTTCAGCTTCTTTACTGTTTTTAATATCAAAATGGAAGGTATTATCCAGTACTTTAACGTTTATTTCCAGCCATGGATTCTCTATAGAGTTACCCAGGCCATGTTTGAATGCATTTTCCAGAAACGGGAACATCAGTAAAGGAGAAATACTAAGGGCATCTACTCCGGAAAGGTCGCAATTGACCACTACGCTGGTTTTTTTATTTAGCCGTACGCGTTCCAGATTCACATAATTGTTCAGGAAGTCAATTTCCTGTTGGAGCCTGACTTTCTCTTTATTTGATTCATATAAGGTATATCTTAGCGTATCTGACAAGTCTAAGATGACATCAGCGGCTGCCTCGTCTTCCTTCATATTTAAGATGTAGATGCTATTTAAAGTATTGAACAAGAAATGAGGATTGAGCTGCGACTTTAAATAGGCGATTTCTATGGCTGCCTTTTCTTTTTCCATTTCCGTAGTCCTATAGGCAGATTTAAGCATCTCTACAATGATCTTCAGGCAAAAAACAGGTGAAAGGGAATAGATGATGTCTATAAACCCACCAAATAGCCTTTCAAAAGTAAAAATATGCAGGAATCCATTTTGTAGTCTAATCTCTTGTTTTCTTCTGAAGACCTCATCATCTATATAAGAAAATTGGTTAATCAGTAAATCGTTTAGGTATCCGTTTACCCGCCATAAATAAATTAAGGCAATGGTACTTAATATGCTCAGAATGATCTTCTTCTTTCGAATTAAATGCGGGTAAATGAAATAGAAAAAAGGATAAAAAATGATAAAATTTCCAAGAAGAACGTCAATGAGAATAAGAAGCGATGCATTAATGGAGAGATCAGTAGTCAGGAGCAAGCTGGTTTCTATGATTGCCCCATAAATTAACCACATCAGGACATGAAGCCCAATGCGCCTTTCTTTGGTATAGTAGGAATGAAACCATAAAATAAAGTCTTGATTAGCAGGAGTTGTCGTGTTATTCATGATTTAAGGTTGATCATTAATTCTATACTGTATTCGTCTGAGGTATTCACAATCTCTAAAATGTGCTTTCCCGGATATAAAAGCGCTAATCTTTTTTTGGTGTTCGATACACCTATTCCCCCAACGTACTCCTTTAGTTGTGTGCCGTTATTTTCATCATTTTTACTATTCCTGATGTTAAAATGAAAAGTGTGACCAACCACTCTCGCGGTTATTTCTATCCATGCATCCTTCAAAGAAGTCCCCAATCCATGTTTAAAGGCATTTTCAATAAAAGGGAAAGTGAGCAAAGGAGAGATATTGAGAACTCCGGCGGCAGACCTGTCACAATCGAATTCTATTCTGGTATGTGCAGGGTACCGCACACTTTCCAGCTTTACATAGTTTTCCAGAAAATCCAGTTCCCTGTCTAAGCTTACTTGTTCTGTATTGGATTCATACAAAGTATATCTTAATGTTTCTGACAGTTCCAAAATGAGGTCTGATGCCGCTTTATCCTTTTTCATATTCAGGATATAGAGACTATTTAGTGTATTAAATAGGAAATGTGGGTTCAGCTGTGACTTTAAAAAGTTGATCTCCATAAGTGCTTTCTCTTTCTCCAGCTGCGTACGCTTATAGGCCAGTTTCATAATGTCGACCAATATCTTAATGCAGAAAAACGGGGATAGTGAGGCGATAATGAAAATCAGATCACCCATGATGTTCTTGAAGGAAAAAATATGGAAAAAGCCTTGCTCAGCCATTTTTTCGAACTGGATCTTCATAATCGGATTGTCTACTTCTCCATAATGATAGGTGAATATCATCCCTAAATATTGAATGATCTCAGAAATATAAATTAGTCCGATACTCAATAAAACGGATGCTAAGATCTTCCTTTTAAGTATAAACTGAGGAAGAATCCAATAAAAAAACAAGTAAAACAGCACCACATTTAATGCAATGCGGTGCAGCAGAAAAAACAGTGAGGAATAGAAGGAGACTTTATGACTGAGGATTAAACCCAGCTCTATGAAGATTCCAAAAGCCAGCCACATGGCTAAATGTAGGGTAACTCTGTTCGTCCTCTGGTAAAAAGAGTGAAACCATATAATGAAGTTGGACATGATTTTAAATTAAAACGGTTTCTAGCAGGCTTACTTTTATTTCTTAATGTATTTTATTTCTTCGCGTAAAACTAAGTTTTTTCACAAGCGCTTTCCTTCCTCTTCACTGCTTTTTTGCAATATTTTGGATTTAAATGCTTTTCCCAGATCAAAATTATAGTTCATGGACACATTAAATGTTCTGGTTTGTCTTCTTTGACTCAGTTTTGAGCTGTAATCCTTGTAAACCGTTGTCCCTTTTATTTTGTACGTATAGAAGGGATCTGATATGGTGGTTTTTAGCAACAACTTATTGTTTAAAAGTTTGTGCTGAGCACCAATGTCCAGGCTAACCAGATTCTTTGCAAGAAAGTTGCCGCCAATCAGATTCGAAAGATAGAAGGCATTCAGGTTGATGCTTGTTTTTGGTGATAGCTTGAAATCATGATTCATTTGCAGGGCAACCATCCCTTTACCGATGGTTAAGTCTGGGGTATTGATTTTTTGATGCCTGATTTCAACGTTCGTATTCGATTCCCACCATTCGGTGATGGAAACAGGAACATTAACCGATAAACTTAAATTTTTGTTGTTTCCGAAATTTTCATAGGTATAGATCGCTAACAAGGGGTTTTGCTCGTCAATTTTGATAAGTTGTGAAACCAGGTCTTTGTCATTTTGATAACCGGCTTTAAAAGAATATTTGCCTTTTAAGGTGAATCCGATTTCATAAACATTGCTAAAGGATGGTTTTAAATATGGGTTTCCACGGCCTACAGCATAGTTGTTGAGGTAAGATTCATAAGGATTTAAGGTGTTGTAGGAAGGGCGGGCAATTCTTCTGCCATAATATAATGACAAATAATTATCTCCATCTTTATTCAAGCCATGTTTCAAAAACAAAGAGGGAAACAAATTGAAATTAGCTGTTTCAGTCAGCATATTGGAGGTCACTAAATTACCGGACGTTGTTGTATACTCCCCACGCATTCCCAGTTTAACATCAGTATTGAATATTTTACCAGTATAGTTGAAATAACCAGCAAGGATTTTTTCTTTGTAATCATAACGGTAAGCTTGTTCAGGATTGTTTTTCCAGTCACCATCTTCCAGCCCTTCAAATGTAGCACTGTTTTTAATCACACTGGAAACGCCTTTTGCTCCAAAAGTTACGCTGTTATTTTTGCCAAAAACCTTCAGATATCTGGCATCAGCCGTATAAATGGAAGCATTGCCTGGCGTGGTATTTCTGAATGCCGTGTCCGACAAGCGTACGTCGCTATCATTGTAGAAGGCACTATAGGCGGCACTGTTTTTCGTCAGTTTATTGCTCGTGTAATCTGCTAATAATTGGAAACCGGATCCGGATTTATCGAAAGTGATGTTATAATTCAGGCCAATATTATGATAGTTGGTCTTTGTGCCTACTGGAAATGTGCCGATATTTCTGAGGTCCTGTTCGTTATTCGGGTAATCTACAGTGGCAACAGACTGTGAAGTAGCCGTTTTTCTGTTAAATGAGCCAGCATAATCAAGCCCAATATATTGTGTCTTTGATAAATCATAGATCAACCCGGTATTTATCCTGTGTCCGGTGTTATTGTTGATGTAGCTGGCGGCTTCTGCAAATTGATAGGGTTGATTAACATACTGTCTGTTGATCTCGTTATCTTCATAGCTTTTTAATTTATTGAAGGTATAGTTGACAAAAAAAACGGTTTTGTCCTCCTTGAAATTTAGACGAACACCTTCATTGGTCCCGGCATATCGACCCTGAGTATAACCCGCATTAATAGATCCGTTGATCCCCGCAGCGCTTTGCTTTTTTAAAATGATATTGAGCATCCCCCCCGTTCCTTGTGCTTCGTATTCGGCTGGCGGATGCGCAATCACCTCTATAGATTCGATGTCATCTGCGCGAAGGTTGTTCAGATAATTTGTTAAATCATCCCCGTTAAGTGGTAGAATTTTTCCATTAACCATGACCCTGGTTCCGGCATTACCATTAATTGAAATGACGCCGTTATTCACAAATACACCTGGAGCCATACTCAAAATCTCTAAGGAGGATTTTCCCGCACTGAGCGAATTGTTGCTGATATTTAAGACCAGGCGATCAATCTTTTGTGTAATGAGGGCTTTCCTGGCAGTTATAGAAACTTCAGCCAGATTATTTTCCTGAGGCTTAAGGCTGAGACGTAAAGTATCGTTGAGATTAGATTGAGCAGTTGACAGCACCTTAATTAAGGAGGCATAACCAAGGTAGCTGACCGTTAATGAAGGTTTTTGTTGAGCGTTATATTGTAATTTGAATACGCCGTTTTGGTCAGTTAATTTAACAAGGGCGGGAGTGTTGTCATTTGGGGATGATAACTTTAGTGTGGCAAAAGGAATGGCCAGGCCAGCTTCATCCAGCACTTTTCCAGTTATAGTGTCCTGTGCTTTTGTGTAACTTACCGTTAGGAGTAAAATAATTAGGAGGAGGTTTAGCGTTTTCATGATATCATCTTGTTTTTCTTATCGTAAAGATGTGTTTCATAAGAAAATGAAAAGATTTTATTAGCCGAGTGGACGGTTTTGACCTATGAAAATGAATTTTTACCCGACAACAGGATTTTGGAAAAATCGTTACCCCATACCTTTTAAGGTTTAGGAGGGTTTATCAGGTAGCCGGGCTTATTTCATTAAGGCGGTGTTAAAGTCTACAAACAATTTGAAAAGGCTTTCAAATGCGGTAAATGGCAAGGTTGCGGCCTGATCGTTAACATCATGGTAAGCAGCAATTCCCCCCTGCGTATACATAAAGAATGCAGGAACACCCCTTTCCGTGAAAAAGTAATGGTCACTATTTGCGGCTTTCCCTCTGGAATTGATTTTAGTCAGGTATTTTTTATCCTGATTGATCTGCCGGAGCAGGGTGAATTCTTTGGGATGAATTGTTGCATTCACTACGGTGATGCCATCTTCCCCGGTTCCCACCATATCTACATTCGTCATAAAGCGGATCTTGCTAAGCTCGATTAATGGGTTTTCCGTAAAATACTTTGAGCCTGACAGACCGATTTCCTCGCCGGCGAAGCAAATAAAAGCCATAGTATAAGGCTGTGGATGGTTGGCATAATATTCTGCGAGGTTCAATAATAAGGCAATGCCACTGGCATTGTCATTTGCGCCAGGGAAATAAGTATCCTTCCCCAAACCTCCCAGGTGATCGTAATGGGCCGTAATTAACACGACAGAATCGGGATTGCGGGTACCTTTTACCATCGCACAGATATTGGCTGCCGGAAAGTCAGGAATAAATTTGTTCTCCATATTGAGCTCAATACTTTCAGGAGTACCGGATATTGCTTTAGGGTCGAGTTCTATCCGGGTATAATCCCCTGCTGCGGGTGCCACAGACCAGGTGAGTTTGTCTTTTAACAGTAAGAGGATACGATGTTCGGGGTTGAGGAACGTGACGCTGTCTTTTTGCGTCAATGCTCCTTGTGTTTTTTGTCCCATGCTTTCCGGGCCTGGTAAAAAATCCTTTCCCGGAAGGAGCGTCTTTCCGTTAATCTGCAACATCATTTCTCCGGGGAAAGTATTTACAGGGTAGCTAAAGGCTTGTTTGAAGTCCTTGCCGTCCATGGGGATCAATCCGTAATCCTTAAAGGTTGCACTGATAAAATTGGCTGCTTTGTCCATGCCGTCCCTGGTATAACCGCGGCCCCACATCTCCCGGGACGTCAGTGTGTCTACCACTTTTCTTGCCGTTTTCAAATCCTGTCCGAAGACTGGTTTCGTCAGGATAAACAGAAGGAGAAGCAAGCACTTTTTCATGTAGCTGAGGGGGTTGAAAACGAATATAAGGGATTTAAAGCTGTTGGGGATTAAAACAGATCGTTAAAAGTATTGTTATTCCTGGGAAAGCAGAACCTTTATCTAATCCCTGAGCCCCATAAAATATGAACATCCGATCAAATGAACCCTTCTGGTTAGTAAAAAATGGATTGCTGCACACTTATCCTTCCCTGAAGGAGAACATCATTTGTGAAGTATTAATTGTAGGAAGTGGAATTACAGGTGCGCTGATGGCCCATTCCATGATGAAGCAAGGCTATGATACGGTGTTGATAGACAAAAGAGAAATCGCCAATGGCAGTAGCTCGGCCACTACTTCCATGCTACAATATGAGATCGATGTGCCCTTATACCAGTTAACGGAAATGATAGGTGCGCAAGGCGCAATTGCAAGTTATAAAGCTTGCAGGGATGCCATATATCGTTTAGAAGAACTGGTTGCGGAGATTGATTCGCCCTGCGGATTTGAAAGGAAGGATTCGCTTTATTTTGCAGGTAGGCGTAAAGAGGTGTCCTGGTTGAAAAAGGAGCTTGATGCCCGTAAGACGGCTGGTTTTAAGGTGAAGTGGTTAGAAAAAAAGGAAATTAAAGAGCGCTATGGCTTACAGGCAGAAGGAGGGATTTTATCAGAAGAAGGCGGAAGTGTGGATGCTTTTTGTCTGGCGCACAATCTCCTGCACTATAATGCCAAAAAAGGTCTGCGGGTGTTTGATAAAACTGCTTTAAAAAAGGTCAGATATGACAAAAACAAGGTCCTGGCAGAGCTGGAAACAGGGCTGCAAATTACAGCAGGGAAGGTGATTTATTGTACTGGCTATGAAACACAGGCGATGTTGCCGGAAAAGATTGTCTCGCTGAAAAGTACTTATGCGATGGTAAGTGAGAAAGATCATACCTTATCACCGGAAATGGAAAGCACCCTGTTTTGGAATACTGACACCCCATATCTGTATATGCGAACTACAGCCGATGGCCGGTTATTGGTTGGTGGTGAAGATGAAAATTTTAAAAATCCCAGGTTAAGAGATGCTTTACTCGGGCGTAAAAGAGATAAGCTGGTTAAGGCATTAAGGCAGTATCTGCCAGGTCATCAGTTTGTTGACGATTTTTGTTGGTGCGGGACTTTTGGCGAAACCAAAGACGGTCTGCCTTATATCGGGGCACATCCGAAGTTCCCTAACAGTTATTTTGTTTTGGGTTTTGGTGGAAATGGCATCACTTTTTCTATAGCAGGAATGGACATCATTCCGGAGATGATGAGAGGGACGCCAGGTTTGCTTTCTCATTATTTCCGGTTCGGAAGGTAATGTGTTGTTTTTAAGTCATTTATGTGATTCAGTGGTTTTGAAAAATTAATGAAAACTTAATGCTTATAGGTGTCATACTTTTATCTATTAGCTTATTTTTGAACGATAAGTTAAAACCAGGATGGGTCATATTTTTAAAAAACCGTTGTTATTCTGTCATTTAAATGGGCTTGAAAATAGAAAGGGAGGTCAAAAACAGAAAGCATGAAAAAGGGGCTTGATTTTTGATTAATTATAGCGGCGAAAGGAGAGCAGGGAACTCCGTTTTTAATTCAATCTTTTTTCACGTAAAAGTGTAAAAAAATTAAAAACGTATTGCACAACTCAATATTTATTTAAACCTTTGCGCCTCAACTATTTTAAAGAAGTATCAGACACAAGAAATGATTAAGCAAATTATACATAAACTTTCTATTGTAGAAGCAAAGAACATTGCTTCCAAAAGTCTGTTTATTGTCCGTTTGCGACCCATATTTTCTGTTACCACTAATCGGCAAAATTTCACGCCCCGGATTTGAATCATTTCTGAGTAACCCTCAGTACATTTCCATAGAGGATTGCCTCTTAAAAAACAATTAATCAGAACATTTATTTTTTTTCGTTAACCTATTAATGAATACAAACGATTTTATAGTGCAGGTTGCACTTCCTGAACATCGTGTCTTTGCCGAAGAAATTTGCGAAGAAATGGCCGAATCGGCCAAAGCACGTGGTACAGGTATCGCTAAACGCTCTCCGGAGTACGTTGCAGGTAAAATTTCGGATGGAAAATCTGTCATCGCTTTCCATAAAGATGGAAGCTGGGCAGGCTTCTGTTATATCGAAACCTGGAGTCATGGACAATTTGTGGCCAACTCTGGCCTCATCGTAAGTCCTAAATTCCGAAAGGCCGGACTGGCCCATGCCATCAAAGAAAAAATCTTCGCACTTTCCAGACAGAAATATCCGAAAGCTAAAATTTTCGGCCTGACCACTGGTCTGGCAGTCATGAAGATCAATTCTGACCTTGGCTATGAACCGGTTACCTACTCAGAACTTACCCAGGATGAAGATTTCTGGAAAGGGTGTCAAAGTTGCGTGAACTTTGAAATCCTGACGATGAAGGAACGTAAGAATTGCATGTGTACCGCAATGCTCTACGATCCTGCAACGCAAAAGCACGATGTGGCAAAGAAATTTGCAGAAGAATTAGCGCGAAAGCCGAAACTGTATGAACGCTTTATGCGCATCAAACAAAGACTGGTGTTAAAGCCTAAACCTTCGGGAAAAGGGGGATTAAAAGCCCTTGTATTATTGTTTACCTTTTTATTTAAATAGCTGTTATTTTAAGATGAAGAAAAAAGTTGTTTTAGCTTTTAGCGGAGGTTTGGATACTTCGTTTTGTTGTATTTATTTGGCACAGGATCGTGGAATGGAAGTTCACTCTGTGATTGTTAATACTGGTGGTTTTTCTGAGGAAGAATTGAAAGAGATTGAGAAACGTGCCTACGCTTTAGGAGTAGCTTCTCATGCGGTAGTAGACGAAACAGCCAATTATTATGATGGCTGTGTTAAATATTTAGTGTTCGGTAATGTGTTGAAAAATGCAACATACCCGCTTTCTGTAAGTGCAGAGCGTGTAAGTCAGGCAACAGCCATTGCGAACTATGTGAAAAAAATTGGTGCTGATTATGTTGCTCACGGTAGTACCGGTGCAGGAAATGATCAGGTACGTTTCGATATGATTTTCAATATCATCATCCCGAACGTAGAAATCATCACGCCAATCAGAGATTTGAAATTATCCCGCGAAGCGGAAATAGAATATTTAGCCAATCATGGCGTAGAATATAGTGCGGAAAAAGCAAGATACTCTATCAATAAAGGTTTATGGGGTACTTCAGTAGGAGGAAAGGAAACTTTAACTTCTAATGAAACTTTACCTGAAGAAGCATGGCCAACACAGGTTTCGGTTACGGAGCCACGTAAATTAGCGCTGACTTTCGAAAAAGGTGAGTTGGTAGGTATCGACGGAGAAACTTTAGCTCCGGTTGCAGCCATCCAAAAATTACAGGCGATTGCACAGCCTTACGGTATCGGAAGAGACATTCACGTTGGTGATACCATTATCGGTATCAAAGGTCGTGTAGGTTTTGAAGCTGCGGCGCCAATGGTGATCATCAAAGCACACCATACTTTAGAAAAACATACCTTGACCAAATGGCAGTTGTCATGGAAAGAGCAATTGGGTTCTTTTTATGGAAACTGGTTGCATGAAGGTCAGTTTCATGATCCGATTATGCGTAATATCGAAGCTTTCTTAGCCGATACGCAGAAAACAGTAAGCGGAAAAGTATTTGTAGAATTGCTGCCTTACCGTTTCCAGATTATCGGTATCGAGTCTGCGCATGATTTAATGAGCAATAAATTCGGTAGCTACGGCGAAATGAACAATGCATGGAGTGGTGAAGATGTGAAAGGTTTCTCTAAGATTTTTGGTAACCAGGTGATGATCTGGCACAAAGTGAACAGCGATGAGAGTTAGAGCAGGAATCGTTGGCGGTGCCGGTTACACCGGTGGTGAGATGCTGCGATTGCTGATCAACCACCCTTCGGTGGACATCGTTTTTGTAAATAGCAAAAGCAACGCCGGAAACCTGATCTCTGATGTACACACAGATCTTTTTGGAGATACTGACCTGCGTTTTACAGGTGAGTTGTCTTCGGATATTGATGTGCTGTTTTTATGTGTAGGTCATGGCGATGCGAAGAAGTTTTTAGAAGCCAATCCGGTTGCTGCGGGGATCAAAATTATTGACTTGAGTCAGGATTTTAGATTGAATGCTGCAGCGGGAGAAGATTGGGTTTATGGTTTACCAGAACTGAATCGCGAACGCATTAAAACCGCAGGTTATATTGCAAATCCAGGTTGCTTTGCCACTTGTATCCAGTTGGGATTATTGCCACTGGCGGCTAAAGGCTTGTTAAAAGGAGAAGTTCATGTGAACGCAACTACCGGTTCTACCGGCGCGGGACAAAGCCTTTCGGCAACTTCTCATTTCAGCTGGAGAAATAATAATCTGTCGATTTATAAAGCTTTTGATCACCAGCACCTGAATGAAATCGGCGAAAGCCTGATACAGATGGACCCAAATTTTGATGGCGTCCTGAATTTCATCCCACAACGTGGGGATTTTCCAAGAGGAATTCTGGCATCCATGTATGTGGAAAGCGAGCTGACAGCAGCGGAAGCGCAAACCTTGTATGAGGAATACTATGCGGCACATCCTTTCACGCATGTGAGTAAGAAAAATATAGATTTGAAACAGGTGGTGAACACAAATAAAGCATTGGTGCATGTAGAAAAACATGGCAATAAGCTGTTTGTGATCAGTATCATCGATAATTTATTAAAAGGGGCGAGCGGACAAGCAGTGCAGAATATGAACTTGATTTTTGGACTGGAAGAGCGGCAGGGTCTGGCGCTTAAAGCAGCAGGGTTTTAATTAAATCCCGCTGTACTGAACGTTGTTCAGGAACCGTTTAATCTTTTGATCACCTATTCAAACCTTTGAAAAATGAACTTATTTGACGTATACCCGTTAAACAATATTGAAATCGTAAAAGCCGCAGGTAGCACCGTTTGGGATGCCGATGGCCAGGAATATTTAGACCTTTATGGCGGCCATGCCGTGATTTCTATCGGTCATACCCACCCTCACTATGTGAAAAGACTGACCGATCAGTTGAATAAAGTAGGTTTTTATTCTAATTCCGTTAAAATTCCTTTGCAGGTAGAACTGGCTGAAAAGCTGGGAAAAGTATCTGGAAAAGTAGATTATCAGCTGTTTTTATGTAATTCAGGCGCAGAAGCAAATGAAAATGCCTTGAAATTAGCATCTTTCTATAACGGTCGTAAAAAAATTATTGCCTTCAAAGGCGCCTTCCACGGAAGAACTTCCTTAGCAGTTGCCGCTACTGATAACCCTAAAATTATTGCACCGGTTAATGAAACGGAAAATGTTGTTTTCCTTCCTCATAATGACGAGGCAGCTTTAGAGGCAGCTTTTGCATCCTTCGGAAACGAGGTTTGCGCCGTAATTATTGAAGGTATTCAAGGTGTGGGTGGCATTAAAGAGGCTTCTGTAAGCTTCCTTCAAAAGATCCGTTCGCTTTGCGATCAGTATGATGCCCTTTATATCGCCGATAGCGTACAATGTGGCTATGGCAGAACAGGGGAATTCTATGCTCATGATTATGCCGGCGTAGTAGCTGATGTGTATACGATGGCAAAAGGAATGGGCAATGGTTTTCCGGTAGCCGGAATCTCTATCGCTCCGAAATTTAAACCATGGCATGGGATGTTAGGCACTACTTTCGGTGGTAATCACCTGGCTTGTGCCGCTGCTCTGGCAGTACTGGAGATTATGGATCAGGATCAGCTGATGAAAAATGCAGCAGAAATTGGTACCTATCTGATTTCGGAACTTCAGAAAATTGAAGGGGTAAAAGAGGTTCGTGGTCGTGGTCTGATGATCGGGATCGAACTTCCGGAAAGCTTGCCAAACGTAAAGAAAGATTTGTTGTTTAAGCACCATATCTTTACTGGTGAGGCTAAGCCTAATGTAATCAGATTGTTGCCGGCTTTGAATTTAACAAAAGCACAGGCAGATCAGTTCTTAACCCATTTTAAAACTGCATTAACAGGATCATAAGATGAAACAATTCACTTCAGTAAATGATGTTGAAGACATCAAAGAGTTAGTAGAAGCGGCATTGGCCTTGAAAAAGGACCCTTATGCGCATCAGGAATTAGGAAAGAACAAGACTTTAGGTCTGGTTTTTCTGAACCCTAGCTTGCGCACCCGCTTAAGTACGCAAAAAGCTGCCTTGAATCTGGGTATGAATGTGATGGTGATGAATATGGACAAGGAAGGCTGGGCATTGGAAACACGTGATGGTGTGGTAATGAACGGTACAACTGTAGAACATATCAGGGAGGCTGCCGCTGTAATGGGGCAGTATTGTGATGTATTGGGATTACGTTCTTTTCCGAAGTTAGTGAACAGGGAAGAAGATTATAACGAAGAGTTTTTTAATAAATTTATCAGCTATTGCGGCGTTCCGGTAGTAAGTCTGGAAAGTGCTACGCGTCACCCTTTACAAAGTCTGGCGGATCTGGTAACGATAAAAGAAACCTGGAAAGGTAGCAAAAAGCCGAAAGTAGTTTTAGCCTGGGCGCCACATATCAAGGCTTTGCCGCAAGCAGTGCCGAATTCTTTTTCGGAATGGATGTGTAAAGCACAAGAAGAGGGAATCCTGGATTTCACAATTGTGCAGCCGGTAGGTTATGAGCTTTCAAAGGATTTTACGCCAGGTGCGAATATCAGTCATAATATAGAGGAGGCTTTGCAGGATGCCGATTATATCTATGTGAAAAACTGGTCCAGCTATAAGCAATATGGAAAGGTCCTGCCTTTCCCGGAAGGTTGGATGATTACTAATGAGCGGCTAAAAGTGACAAATGATGCGAAAGTGATGCATTGCTTGCCTGTGCGCCGGGATCTGGAGTTGTCATCTGAAGTATTGGACGGACCAAATTCTTTGGTGATACAGGAAGCAGGAAATCGCTTGTGGGCCGCGCAGGCAGTCCTGAAAGCAGTTTTGGAAGATTTATAAATGACATAGGGGATGCCGGAATAAATCCGGCATCCCTTTTTTTATATGGCTTGGTTTTCCGGAATACTGAGGTCCGGTGTTAACGGAAAGCCTCAGGTGTTTTCCCGGTTTGTAATCCCGGGTTCCTGAATTGCCACAAACAAAAATCTGCGGGAATAAAAAGGTAACCAGCCCTGTAAGGGCTGAAATATGGAAAAAATTTGGAATAGAAATGAAGAAACTAAGTGTAATTAAAATCGGCGGAAATGTAATTGACAATTCGGAGAAACTGCATCAGTTCTTACTGGACTTTAATGCGCTTCCCGGAGATAAGATTTTAATTCATGGAGGGGGTAAAATTGCGACTGAACTTGGAGTTTCCCTTGGCATAGAAGCGAAAATGGTAGAAGGCCGGCGCATTACAGATATTGAAACGCTGAGAGTCGTAACGATGGTGTACGCCGGTCTGATTAACAAAAATATGGTGGCACAATTGCAGGCGAAAGGTTGTAATGCAATCGGCCTTACCGGTGCCGATGGAAACATCATCAAGGCGGTTAAACGCCCCGTAAAAGATATTGACTATGGTTTTGTAGGTGACCTGGATGACCATTCTGTGGATTCCGGAACCTTAGATAGTCTGATGAAAGCTGGATTAGTACCCGTTTTATGTGCGATTACGCATGATGGCGAAAGTCAGTTGTTAAATACCAATGCGGATACAATTGCTTCTGCGGTAGCCGTAGCAATGTCTGATTTATACGATACCGTATTGGTGTACTGTTTTGAAAAAAGAGGCGTGATGCGCGATATAGAGGATGATAATTCCTTAGTTCCTGAGATCAGAATGCAGGAGTTTGAAGGATTAAAGTCCGAAGGGGTCGTATCCGGCGGAATGATTCCGAAATTACACAATGCCTTTGAAGCGATAAAAAAAGGAGTGAACGCGGTTTATATCGGCAAGGCTGATGAGCTTCCTCAGTTAAATGAACAGGGTTTTGGAACCCGTTTAATCATTTAACTACCTTTGAACACCTACAATCAATCAACCAACCAACCATATTAAAGATGAAACAGTTTAACGGCAATATCGCCATTTTAGGAAGCGGAAATATCGGCATTTCTTTGGCCAGGGGACTAGTGAAAGCAAATTATGCAAGCCCGGGTCAGATTAGTTTGACCAGGAGAAACATCGACAATTTAGCCCCCTTTGTGGAACAAGGCTTTATCGTTAGTGGCGATAATGCGGCAGTTGTTGCGCATGCAGACGTGATTGTGCTGGCAGTTTTGCCCCAGCAGTTGAACCAGTTAATGGATCAGATTCGCCCTGCGGTAGACCTGAAAAAACATCTTTTTATCTCGGTGGCCTCCGGTGTCAGCTGCGCAGACATCAGAAGTAAACTGGGCGAAGAAGCACAGGTGGTTCGTGCAATGCCAAATACGGCCATCGCCATCGGACAGTCCATGACTTGCATTGCTACCGATCAGGCTTCTGCCGAATATATGGAAGAGGTAACCCGAATGTTTGAAACCGTAGGTGCGGTAGTGAAAATAAATGAAGACTTAATGACAGCCGCTACAGCACTTTGTGCCTGTGGAATTGCTTTCTTTTTAAGGGGGATCAGGGCCGCTTCGCAAGGAGGGGTAGAAATAGGTTTCCATGCGGATGAAGCGTTGAAAATGGCGGTTCAGACGGCAAAAGGAGCCGCAGACCTGCTGTTACAGATGCAGTCGCACCCGGAACAGGAAATAGATAAAGTAACTTCGCCGAAAGGCTGTACCATTGCCGGATTAAATGAGATGGAGCACAATGGCTTTAGCTCCTCTTTGATTAAAGGCATCAAGCTGTCGGCACAAAAAGCCGGCGCTTTATATACCAAAGAATAAAAAATTATGATAGAACAACTGCAAAAAGATAGTTTAGAACTGTTGAAACAATTGATTAGCATCTCCTCATTTTCTAAAGAAGAAGATCAGACCGCTGATGTAATTGAACAGTTTTTGCAGACGCGCGACATAAAAACTCTGCGCAAATTGAATAATGTGTGGGCTTACAACAAGCATTTTGATCCGAAAAAGCCAACCATGCTTTTAAATTCGCATCATGATACGGTGAAGCCAAATTCGGGCTATACACGCGATCCTTTCGCGCCAACCGTTGAAGACGGTAAATTGTATGGATTGGGGAGTAATGATGCAGGAGGATGCCTTGTTTCGCTTATAGCAACCTTTCTTTACTTCTATGAGCAGGAGGGTTTAAGTTATAATGTGTGTCTGGCAGCTACCGCAGAGGAGGAAATCTCCGGAAATAACGGTCTGGAGTATGTGCTTCCGGAACTTGGTGAACTGGAATTTGCAATCGTAGGGGAGCCTACTTTAATGAATTTAGCGATCGCAGAACGCGGTTTGCTGGTTTTAGATTGTGTGACTACCGGAAAGGCAGGCCATGCCGCCCGCGAAGAAGGCGACAATGCGATTTATAAAGCTTTGAAAGATATAGATTGGTTCCGCAATTACCGTTTTTCTAAGGTATCGGAAATGTTTGGCCCTTTGAAAATGTCGGTGACGATTATCAATGCAGGCTCTCAGCATAATGTAGTACCCGCAACTTGTACGTTTACCGTAGATGTGAGGGTAACCGATGCCTATGCAAATGAAGAGGTTTTGAAAATTATCAGAACAAATGTGGATTGCAAGGTTACGCCAAGGTCAGTTCGTTTGAAGCCTTCTTCAATTGATAAGGAACATCCGATTGTGCTTTCCGGAATTGCATTAGGCAGAACAACTTATGGTTCTCCGACAACTTCTGATCAGGCGCTATTGAGCATCCCTTCTTTGAAAGTCGGGCCTGGTGATTCTGCACGCTCTCATATGGCAGACGAATATGTGTTTGTAAATGAAGTAGAAGAAGGAATTAAGTTGTATATCGAAATGTTAAAACCAGTAATTAACGGGAAATAGGGCTGATCAGCAGGGCTCCGATGTTTTACATCAGGTATTCCGGCTAGATTTATTTTGACATAAATGAACAGGGCGCAACACTGATCTGGTGTTGCGCCCTGTTTTTATGATAACCCTTTTCGTTCCTGTCTAAGATGATTGCTGGTTATTGTTCTTCAGCGTTTTCAAATGCTCTGGTTTCCAGGTGTTTTTCCATATCTGAACGGTTGATTCCCCTGGCCCACCACTCCGGTGCCGCCTTATCTTTTAACATGTAATCGAAATATTCCATCATACGAACGGCATAATCTTTTCGGTTCGGCAATTTGGCGATTCCATGATTTTCTCCGCGATATGTGATCATCACGACTGGTTTATTGAGTCTTCTAAGCCCGTTATAGTACTCAATACCTTGTGTATAGTCCACCGCGCCATCTTTGTCGTTGTGCAGCAACAACAATGGTGTTTGTACTTTTTTGATGTGGTATATCGGAGAGTTTCTTGTAAAAGCATCCCAGTTGTCCCAGTATCCAGGTGTTAATCTGCCCTGACTCGCTTCAAAAATCGCCTGGTTTGTACCGCCACTATTCCAGTAAATCAGACTATACATACTGATCATATTGGTTAACGGAGCACCTGCCGCTGCGGCTTTGAAAATGTTGGTTTGAGTAATCAGGAAGGAAGTCTGATAACCTCCCCAGGAATGTCCATGGATGGCCACCTTTTTCTCATCAACGATGCCGGTAGCAATCGCTGCTTTTACCGCGGGAACCACACAGGCAACCGACGACATCCCCGGATCGTTTAATTTATACTTGATATCGGGCATTAAAACAGCATAACCATTGCTGGTGTACATTGCTCTGTTGAAACCTCCGCCAGGGAACCCGGGCATAGCGTAACTATTCATCTGATCTGTTAAACGCTCGTAGATGTAAGTGATGGTCGGGTAACTTTTCCCTTCCTGATAGTTGGCAGGGAGGTATAAAACTGCCTGCAAACTATCACCGTTAGCACTCACATAGTTGATGAGCTTAACACCTTTAGACCAGGCATATTTTTCCTGATCAGGTGTGTTTTTAGTAAGCTGTTTAGCACTGGCAAGATTAGCCGAAGTAGTCGCATAAACTTCCGATGATTCTTCATTGTTCTGTTTCATGTAAATGAAAACATTTCCATCAGTAGCTTTGCTTAATCCTCCGTAAAGATGATCATCTATGAAAAGGGGCTTAATGCTGGTCTTGCCGGCTTCTAACAGGCCAATTCCTGCTTTTTTATTCTGGCTATTGAAAATAATAAAGTATTGGTCTTTACTCAGGTCTGTTCCTTTCTCTTTCGGGTAGTTGAAGGATTTTCCCTGAACCTCCTGCTTTTTGCTTTTCCAGTTGTCAGTAAGAGAAACCGCAGTTTTTCCATCCGCAGAAATACGCCAGAGGTCGTAATTGTCTTTGATCAGCGCATATTTAGAATCCGCAGACCAGCCGAAATTGGAAGTCGAAGGTTTAAGTACATTATGATCATCCATTTCATCTACAAAAGAGGCTTTGATGTTTTGGGTCAGGTTGTATTGCTTGCCGGTTTCCAGATTGATGCTGTAAAAGGCCCCATCTTTGCTGAAACTGGCCCATTTGCCGTTTGGAGCCATGCTCAACATGCCCCTGCCTTCGGTATAGAACTTTTCGAAAACACGTTTTTTAGTGCCTGTTTTTAGGTCGGTTACGTAGATGTCGGTATAGCCTTGTCCGTCCAGATTGCCCATTAATTCATACTTGGAGTCGTCGTAACCGATGGCATATAGGTTTTTTGGGCCCATGACAATGGTTTTTAACGCGCTATCCGCCAGCTGACTGAATTTCTGATCCGCAATACGGTAAGCACTAAGGTAGCTGTAGTTCTTATCTCTGGTTTCCTGGGTTTGTTGCGCAGATTGAAGGCGCTTGTCCTGCCAGTTCCAAATGATCATATCTGGTTTTTCAATATCTGCTTTTGCCAGGGATTTGTTGTCCGCTTTGGATTTTACAGTGCTGTCTGCTTTAGACTTCCCTGCGCTGTCTGTCCGGGCTTTGTTTGCAGCAACAGTTTTCGCTACGTTATTTCCGGATTTATCTTTATCGGTACTATCCGCTTTCTTTTCCTGAGTGCTGATGCCAAAAAATAGCGTAGTCTGGTCTTCTGACCAGTAAGGCGTACCATTACCGCTGACTCCCATCGTGTTTGGGAAGTTTTTAACAGTCAGGCCACTGAAGGTGATCTTGTTGCTCAGTTCTCCGGCAATTTTATTGATCCCGATGACGGTAAATACTGCTTCTTTATATTTTTCATTTTTGTTGGATCTGAGCAAGGCAAATGCGTCGCCATTCTCATTCCAGTTGATGCTTTTATAATTTGCTTTGTCATTTTCTATGGCCGTGATGAGCCCGGTTTTCATGTCTCTGATGAAAATTCCGTTTCCATTTTGTCCGCTGGCATCAATGATATAGGCCAATACAGTTCCCGCCTTATTGAAGGAATATTCGGATACATTCCCCAGATTGAAGCTCTTTTTTGTATTCAATTGATAGAGTAAAAGATCGGTTCCTTTCGGAGCGTCTTTATCTTTTGAGGCGTTCTCCACTGCGGTAAAATGAATCGCCAGCCATTCCGGGTTATCCGCAGAAAAACTGAAAGTCTTTACTTTTTCAAAAGTTGTCTTTTGATTGGCTGGTAAGGAGACGACCACCAGCTGATCGTAAAGTGGTTTCATGGTTTTCTTTACCGCTTTGACTTCCGCATCCTTCGCAGACACTTTAAATGCAGCGTATCTGGAGTCTTTAGAATAGACTACGCCCGAAGCTGTGGCCCCAATCGGGTAACTGAAGTTGCTGGTGTCGGAAACTTTTCTGATGACCGTCTGAAGGTCACCTTCGGTAGGCCCTTTTGCCCAGGATAGCCATTGGCCGTTAGGAGAGAGGCTATAAGTGTTACTTCTGATGAAATTCCATTTGGAAACATCTTTCCAGCTCAATGCCGGTTTCTGCTGCGCGAGAACCTCCGATGTGAAAGGTAGGATCAACAGTAAGAGCGCATACTTGATTCTGTTCATTATGGTTAAAGGTTTCTACTAAATTATTGTTTTAGTTTAACAATATTCTAATGTGACAAGAATATTGTACAGTCCTCCTTTGTAGCGTAATTATTGTATTTTTGCAAAATACCTTTAGCCTTTAAAGAACCTAAACAATAGATTGATAAATGAAGATTTGGCAAAAAAACGTAGACGTAAATAAGGATATTGAAACTTTCACTGTTGGTAAAGACAGGGAACTGGATTTACAAATGGCAGCTTTCGATGTATTAGGCTCTTTAGCCCATGTAGAAATGCTGGAAAGTATCGGACTGCTAACCGCGTCAGAGCTATTAGAAATACAACTAGAACTAAAACATATTTACGCGGATATCGCCGCAGGGAAATTCACTATTGATGATACCGTAGAAGATGTACACTCGCAGGTAGAATGGTTGCTGACACAACGTATCGGTGAAGCAGGAAAGAAAATCCATAGTGGACGCTCCCGTAATGATCAGGTTCTGGTAGATTTAAAACTTTATTTCAGAAGCTGTATCGAAGAGATGGTGGGCAATACAACTGTACTTTTTGAACAACTTATTGAACTGAGTAATACCCATAAAGACAAATTACTTCCCGGATATACGCATTTACAGATCGCCATGCCTTCTTCTTTTGGTCTTTGGTTCGGCGCTTACGCCGAAAGTCTGGTAGATGATATGGAAATGATGCTTGCCGCGTATAAGATTTGTAACAAGAACCCATTGGGCTCAGCAGCAGGTTACGGCTCTTCTTTCCCTTTAAACAGAACGATGACCACGGAATTACTAGGCTTCGAAAGACTCAACTATAATGTGGTTTACGCGCAGATGGGCAGAGGAAAAACGGAACGTGTATTGGCGCAGGCCATGTCTTCTGTAGCCGCTTCACTGGCTAAAATGGCCATGGATGTTTGCTTGTTTATCAACCAAAACTTCGGATTTATCAGTTTCCCTGATGAGTTAACAACCGGCTCGAGCATCATGCCTCATAAAAAGAACCCCGATGTTTTTGAACTGATCCGTTCCAGATGTAATAAAATTCAGGCCCTGCCGAATGAAATTGCATTGATGACGACCAATTTGCCTTCCGGTTACCACAGGGATCTGCAATTGCTGAAAGAAAACCTTTTCCCTGCCATTACTTCTCTGAATGAATGTCTGGAAATGACCACTTATATGCTGCAACATATCCGCATTAAAGATGATATCCTTGCGGATAAAAAATATGCTTACCTATTCAGCGTTGAGGTAGTAAATGAACTGGCTTTAAAAGGAATTCCTTTTAGAGAAGCCTATAAAATTGTTGGAGAAACGATTGAAAATGGCACATTCTCGCCTTCTACACAAGTAAATCATACCCATGAAGGGAGCATTGGAAATCTTTGTAATCCCGAAATTAAAGGAATGATGAATGAAGTGCTCTCCCAGTTTAAATTTGAGAAAACGACTGCCGCAATTGAAAAGTTGCTGGCTTAATTATTCATATATAAATAAAATACAATGAAAGTATCAGTATTAGCTAACACGCTCATCGGTTCGGAAATCATTAAAATTGGAAACGAAGTCAATGAAATGAAGCGAAAGGGTGCAAATATTGCAAACCTGACCATCGGTGATTTCGACCCTTCTATTTTCCCGATTCCCGCTGAGCTGAAAGAGGAGATTATTGATGCTTATCACCAAAATCAAACCAATTACCCGCCTGCGGATGGTATTTTGCCATTACGCGAAACGGTAGTAGGGGTTTTAAAAGACAGGTATGCGTTAAGCTATACTACTCAGGATATCCTGGTTGCAGGCGGCTCCCGCCCTTTAATTTATGCAACTTACCTGGCCTTGATCGATCCCGGAGATAAAGTGATTTATCCGGCACCATCATGGAATAACAACCACTATTGTCACCTTTCTTCCGCAAACGGAGTTGCTGTGGAAACCACGGTTGAGAATAATTTTATGCCTACTGCAGCACAGCTAAAACCTCATTTGAAAGGCGCAACTTTACTGGCTTTATGTTCTCCGCTGAATCCTACAGGGACAATGTTTACCAAAGCGCAGCTCGAAGAGATCTGTGATGTTGTTATTGCAGAAAATGACAGCAGATCTCCGGATGAAAAGCCATTGTACATCATGTACGACCAGATTTATTCGCTGTTAACTTTCGGTAAGGAGCACATCAATCCGGTAAGCTTACGTCCCGAACTGAAAGATTATGTGATTTATATCGATGGAATTTCTAAATGTTTGTCCGCTACCGGAGTTCGTGTAGGATGGGCTTTCGGACCAGAAAAGATCGTTGGTAAAATGAAATCAATATTGGGTCATATCGGAGCCTGGGCGCCTAAAGCAGAACAGGTGGCCGTTGCAAAGTATTTTAAAAATGCAACGCTGGTAGATCAATACCTGACCTCATTTAAAAAACAAGTTCAAAATAGCCTTGACGCACTTTATAATGGTTTTCAGCAATTGAAAACGGAAGGTTTTGCTGTAGATGCAGTGATTCCTATGGGGGCAATTTACCTGACGCTAAAAATCGATTATATCGGAAAAACTACGCCGGAAGGTGAAGTGTTGAAAAATAGCGCAGATGTGAATTTCTACCTGATTAAAGAAGCTCAGGTGGCATTGGTTCCTTTCTCCGCGTTTGGAACAGATGAAACCGTAGACTGGTTCCGCGCTTCTGTTGGAGGTTGCTCTTTGAGTGATATTGAAAACATGATTCCAAGAATCAAAACTGCTTTGAGTAAATTGAAGTAATGAAGCTTTCATTTAGAGTCAGCGAATAAATATCGCAATATCCTAAATGAAAACCTGCTGATAAAAGAAATGCCCCCAAAAGTTTGGGGGCATTTTTGTTGAGGTTCAGCTTGAAGCGGAATATTTTAACAGCCTATTTAAACTCCGAAGTTTTGTGGAATTCAATATCCGGATAATCGCGCATGGTCATATTGATCATGAAATCATTATCCGCAAGGAATACCGGATTGCCATCCTTATCCTCACCAATATGTTGTTGTTTCCTTTTCAGGAATTCTTCTAATTTTTTCTTGTCTTTAGAGGTAACCCAGTTCGAACGACCATAACTCAAAGTACGGAAATGTGCTTTTGCACCATATTCATGCTCCAGACGGAAAGCGATTACCTCAAACTGAAGCTCACCCACCGCACCAATAATCTTACGGTTACCTGGTTGTGCAGTGAATAATTGTGCTACACCTTCTTCTGTAAGCTGCTGTATGCCTTTTTCCAGTTGTTTTGTGCGCAATGGATCTTTGTTCTCTACTTCCTTAAATATCTCAGGAGAGAAGCTGGGAATGCCTTTAAATTTCAATTGTTCGCCTTCAGTTAAGGTGTCTCCAATTTTAAAGTTTCCACTGTCGTATAGTCCGACAACATCTCCGGGCCATGCTTCTTCTACAATACTTTTTTCATTGGCCATGAAATCCATCGGATTGGAGAATTTTAGTTTTTTGCCCTGACGGGTATGGTAATAGAATTTATTACGCTCAAACTTACCGGAGCAAACCCTTAAAAAGGCAATACGGTCACGGTGTTTCGGATCTAAGTTGGCATGTATTTTAAATACAAAACCACTGAAGTTCTTTTCATCTACTTTCACTTCACGTTCTTCTGCTTCCCTGCTTCTAGGGCTGGGAGCAACCTGAACGAAAGTATCCAGCAATTCTTTAATCCCGAAGTTATTGATTGCACTACCAAAAAACACAGGGGCAAGTAAGCCTTCCGTGTACATGCTTTTGTCTAGCTGACCATAAACACCTTCCACCAACTCCAGTTCGCTTTTCAGGCCATCCAGTTCTTTTGGTTTCAGGAAGTTATTCAGATTAGGATCATTCAGGTCATTTACCTGAATAACTGACTCGCTGATTTTGGTTTTATCCGCCTCAAAAAGATTCAGGTGCTTGTTGTATATGCTATACACCCCTTTGAATGTATGCCCCTGGCCAATTGGCCATGACAAAGGACAAAGACTGATGTTCAGTTTATTCTCAATTTCGTCCAGCAAGTCGAAAGCATCCTTACCTTCCCTGTCCATCTTATTGATAAAGATGATTACCGGAGTATTTCGCATGCGGCAAACTGCCATCAATTTTTCAGTCTGCTCTTCCACACCCTTTACACAGTCGACCACCAGGATAACACTATCTACAGCAGATAAAGTACGGTAAGTATCTTCCGCGAAGTCCTTGTGGCCCGGCGTATCTAATATATTAATGCGTTTTCCACTATATTCAAAGCCCATTACTGAGGTAGCCACGGAAATTCCACGCTGTTTCTCAATTTCCATAAAATCGGAAGTATTGCTTTGGTTGGCCTTGTTGCGTTTAACCGCCCCGGCTGTATTAATTGCACCTCCAAAGAGTAAAAACTTCTCTGTAAGGGTAGTTTTACCGGCATCGGGGTGACTGATAATAGCGAATGTTTTTCGTTTTTCTATTTCTGGGTGAATCATAAAGAATTAAGCCTGTTGTGCTTGATGAGGCTGCAAAGATAAATATAATATATAAAAGAAATCGTATCGCTTCCTATAGCGTTGCGGATCAGCAAAAGGGGGCAAAAAAAAACCGGCCATTTTAGCCGGTTTTTAATGATTTTCAAAAGCTTATCCTCCTCTTCCACCTCTGGAAGATCTTCCTCCTTCGGAACGGCCTTCGCTGCTTCTACCTTCAGAACGGGGAGGGGAACTTTGACGCTCCTGTCTTTCCATTCTCTGAGGCTGTGCCTGCTGTTGCCTTTGTGGCTCCGGTTGGCGTTGCTGTTGAGGCTGCTGTTGCTGAGGCGCTGGCCTTTCTCTTCTTTCCATCCTTTGAGGCTGTGCCTGTGGTTGCCTTTGTGGTTCCGGCTGGCGTTGCGGTTGCTGTTGAGGCTGTTGCTGAGGCGCTGGCCTTTCTCTTCTTTGCTCACGTTGGGGTCTGGCTTCAGGCTGTTGGGTCGGCTGCTGAGACGCTGGTTGCTGTTGCGGAATGTTTTGCGAAGCATCCGGCACTCTTGACCGGCGATTTTCTCTACCAGTATTCGTACGCTCAGGTTGCGATGGATTTACCTCAGGATTCCTGTTTGGTAAAGTCGCAGGTCTGTTATTCTCTCTTGATGGCCTGTTGTTGCCAGTGTTCTCTCCCGAAGGCCTGTTGTTCGTCGGTGGATTTACATTTGCGTTCTCCCGATTCCCTCTTCCGGTACGATCTGTGCCAGGATTTCTATTTCCAGCCGTACCCTCATTTCTGGATGTACGGTCAATAGCGGAAGAATTTCCCGGCGAAGTACGATCACCTCTGGTTAAGTTTGCATCGCCTTTAATGGCGTTTCTAGGTGCCTGAACTGTTCCTCTCTCCGTTCTCGAGGCTCTTGGGTTGTAAATATTCAGTTCATTTCCTCTGATCTCACTTCTTCCCGCTCTGTCGGTTCTGTTGACACGATAAACTGGTACTTCACCTCTGGTTGCACGTCTTACGTCGTCTACCCTCGGACCAGTATAATAAGTTCTTCTTCCCCTCACATATGTATTGTTAATGATGGTTGTATGGTGGATAATCGTTACGTTTCTGCGGGAATAATACCTTGGGAACCTATCGTAATAAATGTTTGCCTGAGGGATAAATACCCACCAGTTATCAGGAATACCAATATTGATGTTAATATTGAACCCCGGACTTAAAGGCGCCCATCCATAATATCCGCCACCGCTTCTCCAGCTTACCCAGGCCGGACCCCATACGGTATCCGGAATCCATAACCACTGTCTGTAACGGTTATACACCCATCTTCCATAGTGAAACGGTGCCCATCCCCATTCATAATCAGACACCCAGGTATTCCCATATTCGGTCATTGCCCATCGGCCATTGCTATAATAAGGTCTAAAATCTTCCTGGTCAACGTCAGGTCTCCAGACATACCCATACTGTGGGTCCTGTATCCAGGTACCGTAAGGAGAAAGCTCGTCATAAAATGACTGGAGCGATACATCCTCGTCTTGCGCCAGAGCGCGTTGCGTGAAACCGGTCACCAGGAGCAGTAGCCCCAGCAGAATTGCCGGTAATTTGATTAACTTTTTCATCTCTGTGTGTGTTTAATTTACCTAACGCTTTTGATATATCAATTTGAGTTCCAAATCATACGGAAAGTTTAAAGCGCAGGAGAAATATTACATTAGGATTAGTAAGATTTGCCTAATAAAATTGGCTTTGGCGAGGTGTTTGCGGATATTTAATTCGTTATCGGTGCTACAATTTACAAGCAAATAAGCAAAAAATATTTTTTATCATCGTTAAAATAAGGTCAGATTGTAATATTAAATCCCTGGTCTTGCTCTTTACAGGAATATATTTTCTTCTTTTGTAAACAAAACACAACTTATGCAAAAAGGCACTTTATTTTTAATACCTGTACCTCTGGCAGAAAATGCTGCCCAGAAATCTTTTACCCCTTTTCTAGGCGATACCATCAACGCGATCAGCACTTATATTGTTGAGAATGAGAAATCCGCCAGAAAATTTTTGAAAGAGGCTGGATTGAAAATGCCACAGAGTGAGCTGGTGGTTCATGATTATGGCAAACATCAGCGTAATGCCTCTTTAGCACCTTATTTTAAAGAGCTGGGTGAAGGAAAAGATGTAGGCCTGATGAGTGAAGCCGGATGCCCGGGAGTAGCAGATCCAGGTGCTGAAATCGTTGCCGAAGCACACAGAAGAGGAATTAAAGTCGTTCCTTTGGTAGGACCGAGTTCGATTCTACAAGCATTAATGGCTTCAGGATTTAACGGACAAAGCTTTACTTTCCACGGATATCTGCCTATTGATAAGGTAGAAAGAGCGAAAAAAATTAAAGAAATTGAGTTATTGTCGACTAAAAATAAGCAAACGCAAATTTTCATGGAGACACCTTTCAGAAATAACCATTTGTTTGAAGACGTATTGAAAAATGCTTCTGCACATGCGATGTTATGTGTAGCTTCTAATATCAATTCAGAAGAAGAATATATCAAAACACTATCGGTAACATTCTGGAAAAAGGAACGTATCGACCTTCATAAAAAGCCAACGATCTTTTTGCTGTATAAACCAGCTTAATCTCCGGAAAGGGGCTTAGCGGTACATGTTTTTATTGTCTATGAAAGACAAGACATTATCCGGAACAAAATATTGAACATTTCTTCCATCTTTTAACGCTTTGCGAATAAAGGTAGAAGAAATGTCCATTTGCGGGGTATCCGTAATGGTAATTGAAGGGTGGTTTTCCCACTCTTTTACGTCTACACCCGGTCTTGGGTAGACATAAATCTCATAATTTTTCAGCAGCGTTTCATAGTTCTTCCATTTTTTCAGGGAACTAAGATTATCTGCACCCATGATCAGCACAAACTCTCTTCCGGGGTACTTTTCCTGGAGGTAAGCTAAGGTATCAATGGTATAAGAGGGTTGGGGAAGGCCAAATTCAATGTCGCTTACCTTGATATGGTCGGCGCTTTCCGTGGCTAGTTTAGCCATTTCCAGCCGGTCATACATATTTGTCAGCCCGGTTTTATTTTTCAGGGGATTATGTGGCGAAACCACCAGCCATACCTCTTTAAGCCCGGTAAAGCCCGCCATGTAATTGGCGATCACCAGGTGTCCGATATGGATGGGATTAAAAGAACCAAAAAATAACCCTGTTTTCATCTATTTCTTATTGATAAAGTCACCTACCAGCTGCTCCGCTTCTTTACAAGCAGTTTCCAGATCGTAGTTTTTCAAAATCACATCAAATTTATCTGCATAGGCCAACTCTTTCTCCGCTTTTACAAAGCGTTCCTGAAGTTTTTCCTGACTATCAGTACCTCTTCCGGTTAAACGCTCTTTTAAGATCTCTAAAGATGGTGGCTGAACAAATATAGCCAATGCATCATCTTCATATTTACGTTTAAGGCGTAAGCCACCTTCTACATCAATGTCAAAAATTACGTGTTTGCCGGTACTCCAGATACGCTCTATTTCAGACCTCAATGTGCCATAAAAAGTGCCGGTGTATACTTCTTCGAATTCTACAAATTCCTGATGTGCTACTTTATGAAGAAAGCTTTCCTGAGAGATAAAATAATAATCTTTTTCATGTTCCTCATCACCTCTTGCCGGACGTGTAGTCGCTGAAATAGAGAAGCTTAATGTTGGGAATTTCTGTAAAAGATGTTTTACGATAGTGGTTTTGCCCGCGCCGGAAGGTGCAGAAAATATAATGAGTTTACCTTGTGTCATGCTTACTTATAAAACGTTTAATAGTTGTTCTTTAATTTTCTCCAGCTCTTCTTTCATCCCTACTACTAACTGTTGTATTTGTGCGTCATTTGCTTTAGCACCCATAGTATTGATTTCTCTACCAATTTCCTGGGAGATGAATCCTAATTTTTTACCGTTGGCATCCTTGCTTTTTAAAGTCTGCGTGAAATAATCACAGTGACTTTGCAGGCGTGTTTTTTCTTCGGTAATGTCTAATTTGTCGATGTAATAGATCAATTCCTGCTCTAAACGGTTCTGATCAACGTTGATCTTACCTACGTTTTCTTCCAAAAACTGGTTCAATCTGGCCTTAATCTGTGGAATTCTTAGGGGTTCTAACTCTTCCACCTGAGCAAAAAATTGTAAGATATTTTTGATTCTCAGTTCCAGATCCGTCTTTAAAACGTTTCCTTCGGTAAGTCTGAACTGATTAAAGCTGTCTAAAGCCTTGTTGAATGTGCTGTATAAGATATCCCAATCGCCTTCATTGATTTCTTCTTCCTGGTAGCTGATGACCTCAGGGAAGCTCAAAACGGCCTGTAAAAGATTGGTTGAGTTTGCGCCCAGATCCACATTAATGGCTTCCAGTTGCTTGTAATATTTGCTCAATAACGCCGCATTGATGGTTGCGCCTTTCAGACTTTCTTCGCCACGGTCGATGTTAATAGAAACACTTACTTTTCCACGCTCAATCTCTTTACTGCAAACATTACGCAATAACAACTCCTTTTCGGAGAAAGCCCGGGGAAGTTTTAAGTTGAGTTCTAAAAACTTACTGTTTAAAGACTTAATCTCTACTGCAAACTTGATGTTTTCATGATCAGTAGAGGCCAGGCCGAAGCCCGTCATTGATTTTATCATGTGCAAAGATATAATTTATTGTTAAAATGATTAAACCTATGTTACTTAATGACGCAGAGATCTCATTGGCTGCTAACCTTTTTCTCTTTTTTTTGTTAAATATAGAATAGATTTTAAGGGCTGTCAATGGTTAAAATAGCGTCATTAATGGGTATTTTAACTTTTTTTAACGCATTTGGTTGAAAAACAATGGTTAAGTTTACAAAAAAACGATACAAAATGAAGTTTCTACATCTCCTTACACTGTCATTTGGCGTGTTTTTCTTTACGGCGATGCCATCAGCCTTCTCTCAACAGGAGTTTATACTGCGTGGGGTGGTGAAAGAGCGGGGAACAAATACCAGAATACAAAATGCTCAGGTGATCAATAAGCGCAATGGATATACAGTATTCACTACTGATTTGGGGCTTTTTCAGCTGAAATCAGCAGTAGGGGATAGCCTTTTAGTGATTAAAAGAGACTATTCTGATGGTGAAGCAGGTGTATTTACCACGGCCGACCTGACTATTTATCTGAATAGAGGGACGAACTTGCAGGAAGTGAAAATTATTGGACAAACGAAAAAGCAGGAATTGAATGATATTAAACGCGAGTTTAAAAATAAAGGCTCTTTTTATCAGGGGAAACCACCGCTTTTGGCTTACATATTCCAACCTTTAACAGCAATGTATGAGCTATTTGGGCGTACACCTAAGAATGCCCGAAGATTTGGAAGGTATTACGACAATGAGCTTAAACAAACCCAGGTAGACGGTCTTTTTAATGAATCAATGATTCAGAGCCATACCGGCCTTAAAGGGAAAGACCTGGAGCAATTCATGCTCAATTACAGGCCTGACTACGAAAAAACTCAAAATTGGGCGGAATACGATGCCATAAAATACATTCGTGATTCCTATAAGCAGTATACGGATACCTTAAAAAAGAAACCCTGAATTAAATGGATAATGCTTCGCAGGCTTTTTCAGCTGCAAGCTTCTCTGCATTCTTTTTATTGTAATCGCGACCGATTCCATAACTTTCACCTTCTACAACAGCACTGATGGTGAATAGCTTAGCGCTATCTCCTTCCGTGTTCTGAATCATGTCAAAAGTAATGTCTTTTCCATGGCGCTGGCACCATTCAATCAATTTACTCTTGAAATTCGTTTCTGTAAGTTCCAGCGTATGAATGTCTATGTAAGGCTTAATGATTCTTTTCAACAAGAAATCTTTGGTATAATTATATCCTTTATCCAGATAAACCGCACCGATTAAAGCCTCAAAAGCATCTCCAAGCATGGAATGATGTTTGGTTTGAATGTTTACCGCTTTCTGATCGAAGACCATCAGCTGGTCAAAACCCATTTTTCGTGCAAGCTGATTCAGATTAGCCCTGTTCACGATTTTTGAACGCATTTCCGTTAAAAAGCCTTCTTCTTTGTAAGGATAGGCCTTGAAAAGGACTTCTGCGATAACAGAGCCTAAAATAGCATCTCCAAGAAACTCAAGACGTTCATTGCTACTTCTGCTTCCGTTCTTCAGAACTTTTGCTACAGACCTGTGCCTGAATGCCATTTTGTATAAAACAGTATTTCCAGGAACAAAGCCTAAAATATTTTTTAGCTTTTTTATAAAGACCTTATCTGTTGACAAATAAAGCTTGTACAGGTCGAATAACGGCATTAATTATTACAAAAATTAGTGGATCATATTTGTGAATAGTCTCCTTTTACAGAGACTAATTATTATTCTTCGTACTTTTTGAATATCACAGATGCATTATGACCACCGAAGCCAAAAGTGTTGCTTTGTGCAGCACGAATGGTGCGTTTTTGAGCCTTGTTGAACGTGAAGTTTAATTTAGGATCACATTCAGGATCATCAGTAAAGTGATTGATCGTTGGTGGTACTATATCATTCTGGACAGCAAGGATTGCAGCAATAGCTTCAATAGCACCTGCAGCACCTAGTAAATGGCCTGTCATTGATTTAGTAGAGCTGATGTTTAGCTTGTAAGCATCCTCACCGTATAAATCAACAATTGCCCTGCTTTCGGAGATATCTCCCAGCGGAGTCGAAGTACCATGAACATTGATGTAATCAATATCTGCGGTAGTTAAACCTGCATCTTTTAAAGCATTTGACATTACCATTCTCGCGCCAAGTCCCTGAGGATGAGGTGCGGTAATGTGATTCGCATCTGCGCTCATTCCTCCGCCGACTAATTCAGCATAGATCTTCGCACCGCGTTTTTTCGCATGTTCTAACTCTTCAAGGATGATCGTTCCTGCTCCTTCACCCGCAACAAATCCATCTCTGTCTTTGTCGAACGGCCTTGAAGCTGTTTTTGGATCATCATTTCTGGTGGATAGTGCATGCATTGCATTGAATCCTCCGATTCCAGCCTCATTAATGATGGCCTCAGAACCTCCGCTAATGATCACGTCACACATATTCAAACGAATATAGTTGTAAGCATCAATCATGGCGTTAGTGGATGAAGCACAGGCAGAAACAGTGGCAAAATTCGGTCCGCGTAACCCATATTTTATGGAAATATGGCCGGGAACGATGTCAATAATTACCTTAGGGATGAAGAACGGATTTATGCGTGGTGTACCATCGCCTAAAAAGAAGTTCTTCATTTCGTCCTGAAATGTTTTAAAACCGCCAATACCTGATCCCCAGATAACGCCGATACGGTTGCAATCTAATTGTGAAAAATCAAAATTACCATCCTTAACTGCCTCATCTGTTGATACTAAAGCGTATTGAACAAATGGATCTAACTTGCGGGCTTCTTTTTTGTCTAAAAAATCTTCAGGATTGAAGTTTTTAAGTTCACATGCAAACTTCGTCTTGAACTTTGATGTGTCAAAACCTGTAATAGGGCCAGCGCCGCTCACGCCATTCAGCAAACCATCCCAGAATTCTGGGATCGTATTGCCAATTGGAGTGAGCGCACCCAACCCTGTAACTACTACTCTTTTTAATTCCATTTATACGGATTATACGGAGACCGTATTTTTACTTAACGTTTTTCTCTAAGTAAGCAATTGCTTGACCAACAGTACCAATAGTTTCAGCCTGATCATCAGGAATCGCTACATTGAATTCTTTTTCGAACTCCATAATAAGCTCTACTGTATCTAAAGAATCAGCACCTAAGTCGTTAGTGAAAGAAGCTTCTGGTGTAACTTCGTTTTCATCCACACCTAATTTTTCAACGATAATAGCCTTAACTCTTGAAGCAATATCAGACATAATGTTTATAATTTAATGGTTAAATAATTCAGTGCAAAGAAAAATAAATAATTACACATTTCAAATGTTTTTATTTCTCTTCCAATTTTAATGTTTTTATTTTGAACATTAATGTAAAATTAGTTTTATAATTTTGTAATTCCCGTAAAAAAGTGTGTTTTGAACAAAACTTATTTAAAACTGTCCTTAGATCTTGATTTTGTTTTAATCGCCATTACAGCTTCATTGAAGGATTATATGCTCTGTCATAAGGTCAATACCAGCTTAAATTTCGACTTCGAAAAGATTGAAGATCACGAAGTTTACTTCAATGTGGATGAAAATCCGCTGGCCTTTTCGAAGTATTATTTTTTTGTAGAACAAGGCGAAATCGAGTACTATATCATCAATAATCGCAACGCAGAGGGATTTTTAATCCCCGAAATGAATAAAGTTGACTTTTTTATGATAATTCATCAGTATATTGACAAAGAAGACCTGAATTTTATTTTAACCGGCCTGAACAAACTAGCTGATATTCAGGTAGCTGCGCAGATTGATCCAAAAAAATTGAAGTCACGGGAAAATTTGGTAATGTAAATTTTATATTGAAGGTGTATTAAATACACTATATTTGATTTTATAAGATTCAGAAATAAAATATTAATAACCAGGGCAACATCGGTTTTCGACATCAGAACCTTCATTTTGTTGGTCCATATAAATTTAAGTAACCAAAATGAAACCATTTCATTCCAGAACAAAAATCGTAGCGACGCTTGGTCCTGCTTCAGCAAAACCAGAAGTTTTATTTAGCATGTTTAATGCCGGACTTGACGTATGCAGATTAAACTTCTCACACGGTTCTCAGGCAGATCACCAGGAAGTTTTAAATACCATCCGTAGTCTTAATAAAAAACACAATTATAACGTAGGTATTCTTGCTGATTTACAGGGTCCTAAGATTAGAATTGGAATGGTAAAAGACGGTGGTATTCACTTAGTTAACGGTAACAGGACGGTCATCACGACTAAAGAATGTATCGGTAATGAAGAGCGTATCTACATCACTTATAACACTTTCCCTCAAGACGTAAAAGCAGGTGAAATCATCTTGTTAGATGATGGTAAACTTCAAATGAGAGTTATCGAAACTAACCTTGTTGATGAGGTAGTTTGTGAGATTGTTCATGGTGGTATCCTGACTTCAAGAAAAGGGGTAAACCTTCCAAATACTAAAGTTTCTATCCCTTCTCTAACTGTAGAAGATCGTAAAAACTTAGATTTTGTATTGGAAAATGATGTAGAATGGATCGGACTTTCGTTCGTTCGTAACGCTGCAGACATCGTTGAATTAAAAGAAATTATCAAACAAAGAGGTAAAACTGCACGTGTAATTGCGAAGATTGAAAAACCTGAAGCAATTGCAAATATTGATGAAATCATCGCAGTTTCTGACGGTATCATGGTTGCCCGTGGTGACCTGGGTGTTGAAATGCCGATGGAAGAAGTTCCATTGTTGCAAAAAATGATCGTTCAGAAATGTAGAGCAGCTTCAAAACCAGTAATTATTGCAACACAAATGCTGGAAAGCATGATCACTACACCAAGGCCAACACGTGCAGAGGTGAATGATGTAGCCAACTCAGTACTTGATGGTGCAGATGCAGTGATGCTAAGCGGAGAGACTTCAGTAGGTGAATTCCCGCTGATTGTTATCGAAACTATGCAGAAAATCATTCAGAACATCGAAGTTAACAACTATCCATTCCATCCGGAAAAGTTCCTTAAACCGAAATCTGAGAGCTTCCTGAGCGATGCAATTTGCGATACTGCTTGTTTCTTATCAAAACAAACAAACGCTGTTGGTATCGTTTCTATGACGGTAAGTGGTTATACTGCTTTCGAAATTTCAAGTCACAGACCAAAAGCATTAACTTATATCTTCACCAGTAATGTATCTCTGCTTAACACTTTAAGCTTATTATGGGGCGTTCAGGGCTTCTTCTACGATAAGTTTGACAGTACTGATGATACCATTCAAGACGTAAATAACTTGCTGAAAGAATACAAAATGATCAAAAAAGGTGATGTAATCATCAATACCGCGGCTATCCCAATGGAGAAAAAAGGGAAAACTAATATGTTGAAAATTACTGTAATTGATTAATCTCTTGTAGCAATCAAAATTTTTTCTACTTTTGCAATCCGCAAAAAGGAGAGGTGTCCGAGTGGCTGAAGGAGCACGCTTGGAAAGCGTGTGTACCTCCAAAGGGTACCGAGGGTTCGAATCCCTCTCTCTCCGCGAATTACAAAAGTATAAAAGGGTTATTCCATAAGGAGTAACCCTTTTTTTATGTCGTTCCAGGTTGTTACCTGATTTTAAAATGTTCAATCAGTTGCATTAATCCCGATGGGTATATTCCAACCCAGAGGATTAATAAGGTTAAAACCGATAATACGATGCTGCTGATCAGGTAAAAAACCGGTTGTACCTTTTTCTCCTGGCCGGAGGCACTCTGTTGTCCGGAAAAGAGCGTAGTAATGATACGAAGGTAATAGTATAAACCAAGGACGCTGCTGAGTACCAAAACCAGCGCTAGTACCCAAAATCCAGTTTGCATACCCGCAGACAGGATATAAAATTTCCCTATGAAACCCGCAGTAAGGGGAATTCCCGCAAGGGAAAGTAAAGCAGTACTAAAAATACAGGCCAGCACCGGATGATCCCAAAACAAGGCTTTGTAATTATTTATATTTTCCATATCGTTTTCTTTGCCGGATAGGATCGTAATGATGCCAAATGCAGTTAGCGTGGTCGCAAAATAAGCAGCTAAATAAAAACTAACCGCAGGAATACTCATCGGATTACCGGGAATGAAAGCAACTAATAAATAGCCAAGGTGAGCAATTGATGAATAGGCCAGCAACCTTTTTATATTTTTTTGTTGCAGGGCAAGGAGGTTCCCAATGATCATAGAAGCAATGGCAATAGCGATTAGGACCAGCATTAATGCCTGGAACCTGAAACCATCAATCGCAATAAAAAAACGAATCAGCACTGCAAATACACCTCCTTTAGAGACCGTCGCAATAAAGGCAGTAACGGGTGTAGGAGCCCCCTGATACACATCGGCAGTCCACATGTGAAAAGGAACTACGGCTAGTTTAAACCCGATTCCGATCAGCATCAATCCGAAACCGGTAAGAAACAAGGGGGGGAGGGAGGAAACTGTAGCCAGTTTTACGGTCATTGCTGAAAAATTCATGGTGCCCAGTTGAAAATAAATTAAGGCCATTCCGAAAAGGAGGAAGGCGGAAGAGAAGGCCGCTAAAACCAGGTATTTAATGCCGGCTTCGATATTGTGATGACGGGCCCGTAAATAGGCGATAAGCGCATATAGGCCAACAGTAAGAACCTCCAGGCCAAGAAATAAAGAGATGAAATGATTGCTGACGGCCAATACACAACCGCCAAGGGTACACAGAAAAAGCAAGACATAATATTCCTTTGGACTTTCTTCTTTACCTTCAAAATAGAGGTAGGAAATGATGTTGATTACCAGACTTGAAAAAATAATCAGGCCTGTAACGAAGGTCGAAAAATCATCAATTACAAATAGGGGGTCAATGAAATATGGGAGTGGTTTTTGTAATTGGAACACCGCTAAAAAAGAGAGGACAAATAATATTAAACTGCTGATCTGAATGCTACGGTGACTAAATTTCATGGCAATAAGTAACATGATCAGCACCGCAGATCCTGAGAGTACGAGCAATGGCATAAGCGCGGAAAGATCATTAGCGGTCATCATTTTAGGGTTTGATTATTGAATTCGGTATGGAAAAGCTGTTCAATTTGGTTGATCATAGGTCTGGCGGTGTTAATGACTGGCTGAGGGTACAAACCAAGCCATATAATGGAAATAGTAAGGACGGCCATGATGAATACTTCTCTCCATGAAAAGTCTGAAATTGGTGCTGTTTCGGGTGTAGGGCCAAGAAATACTTTCTGGATCATCCTTAAGGAATATATGGCGGAGAAGATAAGACCGATGGTAGCAGGCACCGTAAGCCATACGCTCGATTTAAATGCGCCTAATAAGATGAGGAATTCCGCAACAAAATTTCCCAATCCAGGTAATCCCAGGGCAGCCATAGCAAATAATACCGCTATTGCGCCCATTTTTGGCATCTGGAACCACAGTCCGCCCATCTCATCTAATTCCCTGGTGTGGAGACGTTCTTTTAGCATGCCTGCCATGATAAACAGCGCCCCTGTACTGATGGCATGGGTCAATAGTTGCATCACTACACCCTGCAATGCCAGTTCATTAAAAGCAAAAATTCCTAAAACCACAAAGCCCATATGGCTTACACTGGTATAAGCGATAAGGCGCTTAAGGTCGGTTTGTGAGAAGGCAAGGATAGCACCGTAGATAATTCCAATGACACCCAGCAGCATGGCCCATGGCGCAAATGTTTTTGCCACTTCAGGGAATAGCGGTAAAACGAACCTTAAAATGCCATAAGCTCCGGTTTTCAATAGTAATCCTGCCAGAATTAAACTCCCTGCTGTTGGTGCTTCACTATGTGCATCGGGTAGCCAGGTGTGAAAGGGGACAAGAGGTAATTTTACCGCAAAGGCGATCATGAATCCCATCATCAGCCAAAAGGCCGTCTGTGGAGCCATAACCGTTCCCAGTAACCCGAAGTAATCAAAGGTATAAATACCGGTACTCTGCGCATGAGTAAAATATAAAGCAAGAATAGAAATGAACATTAACAGTCCGCTAGCCTGGGTGAAAATGAAGAATTTGTAGGCTGCATATTCCCGGTTTTTACTCCCCCATATGCCAATCAGAAAGTACATTGGAATCAGCATGATCTCCCAGAAAAAGTAGAAAAGGAATAGATCCATGGCCATAAATACGCCTGAAATACCCGCCAAAATCCAAAGCAGATTAAAATGATAAAAGCCATGATGTTCTGTGATCTCTTTCCAGGAGCATAATATGGCAAGAATCCCAAGGAAAAAAGTTAGCATTAACAGCAGGAGGCTTAATCCATCAATGGCCAGATGGAAGCTGATCCCAAAAGAAGGGATCCAGTTTTGTTGGAAATCCATCAGCCAGACTCCCGTAGAACCGATGTTTATGGCTGCGTAATGTTCAACCCAGAAAGAGATCAGGGCAATAAAACCGATAATCAGGGTATATAGGGAAATCCACCGGGGCAAGGTTTTGTTCCATTGCCCAACCAGGAGGGCTAGTAAGCCTCCTCCCATTAACAGACCGATGAGCCAGACGAGTATCATAACATGATTTGTATACCTAAAATGATGATTGCACCGACAACAAGACCCATAATATACCACCTTAGTGATCCTGATTGCGTAAATGATAAAAACCGGTAGAGCGCAACAGAGATCAAAGTGATGCCCTGATAAATTTTATCTACGACATCATTTTTGTTGATGTTAGCTATAAAAACAAACGGACGTACGATTAGTGTTTGGTATAGTTGATCAAAGCCCCAGCCGGAATGCCAGAAGGTATAAAGGCGGAGTAGCACTTCATTGCGTTTTAGTTGTTCAAGACGTTCGGGTTGTTTATACCATAAAATGTAAGCAGTATAAATCCCGCTGAAAGTCGCCAGAGCTCCAAGTAACTGAAAGAAAACCTCTCCATTTGCGGTAGATTTTAACAGGGTTTCAGGTAATACCTGATGAAGAAAGTCTGAAAAAAGGGTTAAAGAACCAAAATTATGGGGTAGCTCGATAAAGCCGGCACAAATGCTAAAGAAAGCAAGGATAATTAACGGAATGGTGATCAATTTACCCGGGTGTCGGTCTACCTCTGTTTTTGCTTCCCCCCAGAAAGTAAGCATGACCATTCTCGTGGTATAAAGTGCAGTAATGAAAGCACCTGAAAAGGCAATGAGCCATAGCAATGGGTTTCCATTTTTAGCGGCCCATGCAAACCAAAGAATCTGATCTTTACTGTAAAATCCGGAACTGATTAAAGGCAAGGCAATTAATGAGGCTGAGCCAATAACAAAGGTCCCGAAAACGACCGGAAGTTTAGTTCTGAGCCCTCCCATCTTAAACATATTGTGTTCATGATGTAATGCCTCTATCACTGCACCTGCAGCGAGGAAGAGCAGCGCTTTAAAGAAAGCATGAATCATAAAATGGAAAATAGCCGCTGTCCAGGCACCCAGGCCTAATGCCAGAAACATATAGCCGATCTGGCTGACGGTGGAATAAGCAAGTACCCGCTTGAGGTCATACTGAGTAAGTGCACTGAAGCCTGCAATGAACAAGGTTGCGGCCCCGATTGCTGCGATTATCAGCTGCACCGTTGGGGATAATTCGAAGATCACATGCATCCTCGCGATCAGGTAAACACCTGCGGTTACCATGGTTGCCGCATGAATCAGGGCACTTACCGGAGAAGGCCCGGCCATGGCGTCAGGAAGCCAGGTTTGAAAAGGTAGCTGAGCGGATTTCCCTAAGGCTCCGGCAAGTAATAATAGGGCAGTTATGGTGGCTATTGACGCCCCCGGCTGCCATAAAGAAGTGGCTTTCGCTAAAATGTCCGGAATCAGAAGGGTGCCAAACTGATAAAAGATGACAAAAATTCCAATGGCCATGGCGGTATCACCAATGCGGGTGATGATAAATGCTTTTCGGGCAGCATAACCATTTTCAGGATGCTCATACCAAAAGCCAATCAGTAAGTAGCTGCAGAGTCCCACACCTTCCCATCCCAGATATAACAGCAGTAAATTATCCGCCAGTACGAGCAGCAGCATAGAAAACACGAACAAGTTCATGCAGGCAAAAAAGCGGGAATAGTCTTTGTCAAAGACCATAAAGGCGACGGAGTAAATGTGTATCAGGGCGCCGATGAAGGTGATCACAAAGACAAAAACCAGCGATAAAGCATCCAGATACAAGCTGATCTCCGGATGGAAATCTGCGATCTCCATCCAGGTCCATAAAGTTTGTGAATAGTGACCACTGGCTGGAGGTAGGGCAAGAAAGGTAATACCGATGATGATGGTAAATATGGCGGAAAGACTAACCGTTCCTGCACCAATTATGGCCACCCAAACCGGGGGCATACTCTTCCCTGTCAATGCCAGAATTAAAAAGCCGGCAAGGGGGAAAGCGGGGATAAGCCATAACAGGTGTTCCATAATTATCCTTTCATCTCTTTTAAATTGTCTATGTCAAGTGATTTATGTTGATGGTAAATCTGGAGGATCAGGGCCAGTCCAACGGAAACTTCTGCTGCAGCCATGGCCAGGATAAAGACGAACATTACCTGTCCGTCTGGTTGCCCCCAATGCGATCCTGCAGCTACGAAAGCCAGTCCTGATGCGTTTAACATCACTTCTATAGATAGCAGCATAAAAATGATGTTCTTCCGGATGATCACTCCGGCAATACCCAGGACAAATAGTAAGCCTGCCAGCAGTAAGATCATTTCCATAGATATTGTAGTTTTCATCGCGTTTCCTCCTCTTGTAAAAACCGGTGTAAAGTTGTTTTCTTATGCTGTCCGATATGAGCGGCACCTACTACGCCTGCCATTAATAACATGGCGGCAAGTTCCACTCCAATCAGGTATGGCCGGAACAGGGATATAGCGACTGTTTTTGCATCAACAGTCTGCTCAATCAGGTAGGATGTCGTGGGACTGCTGATCAGGTAAAATAATTCGGCAAAAAGGATGACCGATAAGATGGCCGGCCCAATCCATACCTTAGGCCTGAGCCATTCTTTTTCCTGAATTTCGGTTTCCTTGCCAAGGTTTAACAGCATGATCACAAAGATGAAAAGTACCATGATGGCCCCTGCATAAATGATAATTTCCAGCATTGCTGCAAAAGGGGCCCCAAGTAAAAAGAAGATGACCGATAAGGAAAGCAGGGAAATGACAAGGTACAACAGGGCATGCACGGGATTGTGCCTGGTGATGACCATGAGGGTAGATACCAGGGTCACAAATGCGGTGATGTAAAATATGATATCCATTTTTAAGGTAATAAACTATGTATGTCAATTGGGGGATCTTCATTTTCACCAGTACCTTTTTCCTTCACGCCTGCGTCCAGTCCGGCGATTTTGTAATAATTGTACCCTGGATATTTCCCCTGACTATCGATCAGTAAATCTTCTTTTTCATAAACCATATCCTGGCGGTTGTATTCTGCCATTTCAAAATCGGGGATCAGTTGTATAGCATAAGTTGGACAGGCCTCTTCGCAGTAACCGCAAAAAATGCAGCGTGAAAAATTGATGCGGAAGAACTCCGGGTACCTTCTTCCATTTTCATCTTCGGTAGCTTGCAGTGAAATACAGTCTACCGGGCAAGCGGCAGCGCAGAGGTAACAGCCCACACAGCGTTCGCCCATATCAGGGTCCCTCGTTAATACAATTCTTCCGCGCCAGCGTGGGTGTAACGATATCTTTTCTTCCGGATATTGGATCGTCTCTCTTTTCCTGAACATGTGCATAAAAGTGAGTCCGATTGTTCTTAGTAAGCTAATCATCATTTCTTTGTTTACAGGTCATAATCCCACCATATGAGGGATCATTTATTCATCATCAACAGAATTCCTCCCGTGATCAATAAGTTCAATAATGCCACTGGTAATAATATTTTCCAGCCATATTCCATCAGCTGATCATATCTTGGCCTTGGCAGTGAGGCCCTGAGCAAGATGAAAAAGAGGATGAACACAAAAGTTTTCAGTATAAACCAAATCAAGGGGGGAAGGAATCCCGGTCCCAGCCATCCTCCGAAAAACAAAGTGACCACCATGGCCGAAATGAGGGTAATTCCCAGGTATTCGCCAATAAAGAACATTCCGAATTTCATGCCTGAATATTCTGAATGGAAGCCGGCAACCAACTCGCTTTCTGCTTCAGGAATGTCAAAAGGTAGCCGATGTGTTTCTGCAATGCCGGCAATCATAAAAACGACAAAAGCTACTGGCTGTGTAATGATGAACCAGCAGTCTTTTTGGGCCAATACAATGTCGGTTAGCCTGAATGAACCTGAAATCATGACGATTCCCATTAAAGAGAGTCCCATGAATACTTCATAACTAATCATTTGTGCGGCACCGCGTAAGGCACCCAGCAGGGAATATTTGTTATTTGATGCCCATCCACCCAACACGATACTATAAACGCCAATGGAAGACATCGCGAGGAAGAAAAGCAGGCCTACATTCAGATCTGCAATGAGTATCCCCGGGGCATAAGGAATCACCACAAAGCTCATGAGCACAGTGGCGGCAACAATAGCGGGTGCAATCACGAATATTGTTTTATCCGCAAAGGGGGGAATCCAATCTTCCTTAAAAAACAACTTGATCGTATCGGCAACAACAATGAGCAGGCCGAATGGCCCTGCCCGGTTGGGGCCACACCGATTTTGCCATACGGCAAGCATCCGCCTTTCCAGCCAGATCAGCCAGGCGGCAACTGTGGTTAAAACAAACAACACAATTGCAATCATGAGGATATATTCTAGTACGGTGCTCATGTGTTTCCTTTCGTTAAAATTCCTTTTGCCGGCCATGAAATGCCGGTTAGTCCGGGAATTTGATAGGGAATTCCTGCCAGTCCTTCCGGAAGTTCTTCCATGATCCTGACCGGTAAAAAATAACTTTGATCTTGTATTCGTAGCTGCACAAGGTCATTCTCAACAGCATTCAGATTTTTCGCATCCTTTCTGTTGATGGCGATATAGGGCTTTGGGCTACGCTCATTAATGCCGGGGCTGTAGATGCTGAGCTCTTCAGATCCGAAAATATGCGGTAAAGGGAGTATCAGCCATTCTCCTGCTGAGGGTATAAAAGTGGGAGGAATGTGATTTTGGTAACGGCGCTCAGCACTTCTGATCTCCGAAAACAACCTTTCGCCTGGATCACCACCACGTAAAGAGCCCCCAACTTCCGTTTGGTATTTATTGACGGATTGTACAGAATTCCAGCCCGGAGCCCAGAAAAATGGGATTAAAGGAGCAGGAGGCATTCCTTTATAACCTTCCATCGTAAATGATAATGCGGAATGATGGTCCTCCGGAGGTTTCGGTTCACTGACATTGATGTTGGCCAGCATGGCAGTCCGTCCGCTATAACGATGCGGTTCACGGGGGATTTTTTGTCCGGAAATGCGAAAGTCTGCAGCTGGACTAAGGGTATCTACCCCTTTAAACTGTGGCATTAAACGGACCATTCCGGCCAATAAATTTCCGGGTTCCTGTAGTTCTTCAGGACTAATACCATTTTGAAATTGTCTGAATTCATCGAGCCAGCTCCAGCTTTCCCTGAAGTTCTCATTTTTTGGACTGAACACCTGGAAGAAGCGCTGTGCACGCCCTTCATTGTTGACAATTGTTCCTTCCGCTTCTGCAAAGGTGGCTACCGGGATCAGGATACTGGCCTTATTGCTGGTTTCATGATGCAGATGATCGAGTACCACCAGGTTTTTCCGCTGTTCAAGAAGCAGGTCAATTTCCTTTTTTCCGCCTCGTCGGTACAGGTCGTTTTCAAGTACAATGACGGTGTCTATGTCCCTGTTTTCTAAGGCCTCCATGGCATAGGTTAAGGAGGGGGCATCCATCATGGCCAGCCCCATAGAGTTGCATTCGGGAACAATAAATGACAAATTTGCTTTCTTTTCTTCCCCGGACAAGGCCATAGCAATGTTCGTTGCGGCATTAATTATGGCCTCATTAAAGAGGCTTGTTCCACAAATGATCAGGGAATTTTTTGCCTTTTTCAGGCTGTCGGCAATATGTCTGGCAAGTTTCAGGCTGTGTTTACTCAGCCCTTCAGGTGCAGGACTATTCGTGTTGAGGTACGCTGCAACCGCATAACCCAGACGTGCAATCTCATCAGGAGATAAGTGCAGGGGCTTGCCGGCGAGCTCATCTAGTTTGGTTTTTGTAGGATATGCGATAAATAATTCCCCTTTTTCTTCCTGGGCAAGCTCCCTTAATGCGGCATCATGCCAGGTCGGAATACTGATTTGTGCTGCCTTTTCGAAAGGGACTTTACGTATCGCCTGCCGCACTGCGAGTGCAAGCATAGGGGCGGAATTGGTTAAATCTTCTCCAAGAATAAATACCACGTCTGCGGCCTCAGTTTCTTTGAGTGACGGGGAGTGGGTATGACCAGCATTCAGGGTAAGGAGGATATTGCGCATCAGCTGTGCTTCTGTTTCGGAAACGCCCTGGTAAAAGTTTTCCTTCCCTACCAACTGCCTGAGGGCAAAATTGGCTTCCAAAGAGGCCCTTGGAGAAGCAATTCCAATTGTGCGGTGCTTTGTTAAAATGATTGCCAGTTGGCGATATAAGCTATCCTTATCGGCCGGTTCAGGGATGTGAGCGCGTACCAGGGGCTGTTGAATCCGGTTAATGCTGTTTACAAATTCATAACCAAATCGTCCGCGATCGCAAATAAAATATCCGTTTACAGCACCATTATAGCGGTTCGTAATTTGACGTAGTTCGCCATATCTTTCTCCCGCAATGATATTGCATCCAAGACTACAATGCTGACAAATGGAGGGAGCCATAGTCATGTCCCATTTTCGGGTATAATGCGACTTCAGACTTTTGTCGGTAAAAACACCTGTTGGGCACACCTCTGCCAGGTTTCCGCTAAATTCACTCTCGAGGGTACCATCGGCTGCTCTTCCGAAATAAACATGGTTATGGGCTGCAAATACATCCAGATCTTTTCCGCCTGCATAATCTTTATAAAACCGGACACAGCGATAACATTGTATACAGCGGTTCATTTCATGGTTGATAAAAGGACCCAGATATTGGTTTTTATAACTGCGTTTAGGAAATTGAAAACGACGGTAGTTATGGCCGGTCATCACCGTCATATCCTGTAGATGGCAGGAACCACCTTCATCACAAACCGCACAATCATGAGGGTGGTTGGTCATCAGCCATTCAATCACCTGTGTGCGAAAAGCCCTGGCTGAGGGATCTTCAATAGACAAATACATATTGTCTTTAACCGTTTCCATGCAAGACATGACTAGTCGTCCTTTGGTGTCCTCCTCGTCTTTAAAAAGCTTAATGGCACATTGACGGCAGGCACCTACGGATCCCATAGCAGGATGCCAGCAAAAATAGGGCAGGTCAAAACCTAAGGTAAGGCAGGTTTCCAGCACATTTTTGCCTGGTGTTACTTCATAAGCTTTATGATCAATATAAATCGTTGCCATTTTCTTTTCACCTCCAGGGACATTTTTTCTCTTTGATATGCTTTTCAAAATCCGCTCTAAAGTATTTTAACCCACTTTGTAAAGGCTCCATCGCGCCTGGCGCGAGGGCGCAAAAAGTGTTGCCGGGGCCAAGGTGTTTGGTATGCATTTCCAGTAATTCGAGGTCTTCCGGGCGTCCTGTTCCATTTTCAATGGATAGCAAAATTTTTTCTGTCCAGGGTAAGCCTTCTCTGCAGGGCGTACACCATCCGCAGGATTCCTGCGCAAAAAAATGTTCCAGATTATGGATAAAACCAACCGGACAGGTCTGGTCGTCGAGCACAATCATGGTCCCTGTTCCGAGGCGACTGCCAGCTGCAGCAATAGATTTATAATCCATTTTAACATCCAGGTGTTCCTCCACCAGAAAATCAGTAGAAGCTCCACCGGGTAGGACAGCTCTAAAGGAAACTCCTTTTTTCATGCCACCGGCATGCGTTTCCAGAAGCTCCCGAACCGTGGTTCCCATTGGTAATTCCCACAATCCAGGCTTATTTACCCGCCCGCTGATGCCGTAGATTTTTGTTCCTGCATCAGAGCCCGGACTCAGGTCTTTAAACCAATCGGCACCATGGTTCACAATATGTGGGATATTGCAGAGCGTTTCTACATTGTTGACAATCGTAGGTTTACCAAATAACCCGCTTACCTGTGGAAAGGGCGGTTTGGTTCTTGGCGTAGCCCGTTTTCCTTCCAATGCATTCAGCAAGGCCGTTTCTTCTCCACACATGTACCGGCCTATGCCGGTATGTAAGTGCATTTCCAGATTGAATCCTGAGCCAAGGATGTTCTTTCCAAGGTAGCCGGCAGTATAGGCCTCTTCAATGGCATGTTTAATCAGCCAGGCGGCTTTTTTATAAGCCCAGCGTAGAAAAACATAGGAGATATTGGCCTGTATCGCATATGCAGCGACAATCATCCCTTCAATTAACTGATGGGGGTTGCCTTCCAATAGCATTCGGTCTTTGAATGTTCCGGGTTCCATTTCGTCGGCATTGGCAATCAGGTATTTTGTTTGCCCAAGGGTATTCATGGGAACAAAGCTCCATTTTGTTCCGGTGCTGAAACCGGCACCTCCACGGCCTTTCAGGTCCGCTTCTATGACCATTTTGGTAATGTCGCCCGGGGCCATGGAAGTTAGGGCCTTCTCCACAGCCTGATAACCGCCCACACTCTGGTAATCCTTAAGATTAAGTGAGCTGCGGTTGAAGTTAATATGTTGTGTGAGGGGCCTTTCCATGTTGCCGTTTATTTGTATTCTTTTAAAATCTCCTGCAGTTTTTCAGTTGTCAAATCCCTGTAGGTATCCTGGTTGATCATTAAAACCGGGGCATGATCACAGCTCCCCAGACAAGGGTTGGGTAAAAGCGTAAACCTGTCATCCGGAGTAGTTTCTCCGAATTTGATGTGTAGCAGGGCTTGTAAATGCGTATAAATCTGTTCATAGCCCATCACATAGCAGCTGATGCTATCGCATAGTAAAATGATGTTTCTGCCTACAGGTTTACGAAAAATAAGGTTGTAAAAGGTGGCTACACTATCCAGTTCTTCGGCCGACATCCCCAGGTGTGCCGCAATGGCCTGAAGACTCTCATCCGATATCCATCCCCGATGGTGCTGTACGATTTTTAAAGCCTCAATACTGGCGGCCTTTCGCACAGGAACAAGTGCAATTTCATGGTCTATTCTCCTTATTTCATCCGTTGATAGCATCTTCTTGGTTTTATCTGTCAATATCTGCAAGCACATAATCCATGCTCCCCAGAATAGAAAGTAAATCGGCAATGGTATATCCTTTACTGATATAGGGGAGCATCTGCATGTGTGGAAACGAGGGCGTACGGATTCTAACCCTGTAAGGAGAGGTATTGCCATCACTAGTCAGGTAATAGCTATTGGCTCCTTTGGTTGCTTCTATACAACTCATCGCTTCACCGGAAGGAATTACGGGTCCCCAGCTGACGTTTAAAAAGTGGGTAATGAGGGTCTCAATATCCTCCATGGTGTTTTTTTTGAGGGGAGGGGTGGTCAATGGATGATCGGATTTGTAACTTCCCTCAGGCATGTTTTTGAGGCATTGATCGATAATCCGAAGGCTTTGCCTCATTTCTTCCACGCGCACCACCGCGCGGTCATAGCAATCCCCGTTTTGCGCGGTAGGGATGTCAAAATCAAAATTTTCATAGCCAGAATAAGGTTGCTTTTTTCTAAAATCCCAGTCGAGTCCGCATGCACGTAGTCCCGGGCCTGTAACCCCCCATTCTAAAGCTTCTTCTAAAGTGTAAATGCCGATACCTACAGTACGGGCTTTGAAGATGCTGTTTCGCATCACCATCTGGTCGTATTCGCGTAGTTTTTTAGGAAAATAAGCGACAAATTCCCTCACCAGTTTATCCCATCCTAAGGGCAGGTCCTGAGCAACTCCGCCAATTCTGAACCAGTTGGGATGCATCCGGGCACCACAAATGGCTTCTACAATATTAAAAACCTTTTCCCGGTCTGTAAACATGTAGAATACCGGAGAAAGCTGACCGAGATCTTGTGCAAAAGTGCCATACCATACCAGATGGCTGGCAATGCGAAAGAATTCACAGAGCATGATGCGCATCACCTTGACGCGGTCAGGGACGATAATGCCCGCTAATTTTTCTACGGCCAGCAAATAGGCCAGGTTGTTCATTACGCCGCCCAGGTAATCGACGCGGTCGGTATAGGGAATATAGGTATGCCATGACTGGCGTTCTCCCATTTTTTCTGCACCCCGGTGGTGGAATCCAATATCAGGAACCGCATCTACAATGTCTTCTCCGTCCAGTTGCAGGATAATCCGAAGCACGCCATGCGTTCCCGGATGCTGCGGGCCAAGGTTGAGGAACATAAAGTCCGCATCCTCACTTTGTCTTTTCATACCCCAGTCTTCCGGACGGAATTGCAGGGCCTCCTGTTCCTGGTCTTGCTTTTCATCCCATAATTTAAATGGCCCCATCTCTGTAGCTCTGGCAGGATGTTCTTTCCTTAAAGGATGCCCTTCCCAGGTAAGTGGCATGAGAATCCGGCGTAAATTGGGATGTCCCTCGAAATTTATCCCGAATAGATCATACACTTCGCGTTCATACCAGTTGGCATTTTTCCATAAGGAGGTAATGGAGGGCATCGTAGGATATTCCCCATGTAGACCTACTTTCAGGCGGATGAAGCAGTTTCGTTGCAGGGAAAGTAAGTGATAAGCAATGCTGAAATCAGCGGTTGCTGATCCGTTTGTTTTCGCACGACTTCGTTCATCGATTGCACAGAGGTCATATAAAAACTCAAAGCGTTGCGGAATTTCCAGCTTGAGGTATTTTAGTACTGCGGTTATATTTTCTTTTGCAACCCATAGCGTGATCACCCCGTCAACTGTAAGTTGGGGGCTGAAAAAGGAAGCTCCAAATCTGGAGACCAGTTCGTCAGTCAGGCTTGAATTGTTATCCACGACTTTAGGTTTAGGAATGCTGTTTATATCTGATCTGGCGTACGAAAATTAATCATCTTTTTACGCTCAGTTCGCTTCTGTTCTTTCATAGATACTTGTTCCGGTTTGATCACTCCCTGCGGGCCAATGGCCCAGCTTAATGGCCTTTGCTCTTTGCCTACGGAGTCGGCCAGCAGCATTAATCCCTGTAGAAAGGCATCAGGGCGCGGAGGACATCCGGCAACGTACACATCTACCGGTAAGAATTTATCCACCCCCTGCACCACACTGTATATGTCATACATCCCACCGGAATTGGCACAGGAACCCATGGAAATCACCCATTTAGGTTCCATCATTTGCTCATGCAGGCGCTTGATAATAGGTGCCATTTTCACAAAAACCGTCCCGGCAATAACCATTACATCGGCCTCTCGTGGCGTACCACGAATTACCTCTGCCCCAAATCTGGCAACGTCATACTTGCTGGTGAGGCTGGTCGCCATTTCTACAAAACAGCAGGAAAGGCCAAAATGGAAAGGCCATATCGAGTTTTTCCGACCCCAGGCCAGTAAGCCCTCTACAGTAGTCAACATCACACTCTGACCAATAGATTCTTCAAAAGAACCTGTCCCTTTTATTGCATTTGCCGGATTGGCAGGATTACTGAGCCACCATTTCATGTTACAGGTTTTTTAGAATGAGTTTATGGTACGCCTTTAAAATTTTCTTGCCATCGGGGCCAAAATCGAGGGCACCCAGGCTCCATTCATAAACAAGTACGACAAAGAGCAGCCCGATAAAAATACAGATGCTGAGGTAGCCCGGCCATCCTAATTCCTTAAATGCCAGGGCCCACAATACAATAAAAACGACCTCGATGTCAAAAATCACAAACATCATGGCAACCAGATAAAACTGCGCGGAAAAGCGCAACCTTGCCGATCCGGTTTCCAGTATCCCCGATTCGTAGGGATGGCCAGTAGCCCGGTCCTTATGCCGCTGACCTAAAAACCAGGATAGCGAAAGGATTAACGTTAGTAAAGCCAGCACAAAAGCACCATACACAAGGAATGGCCAGAGTGGGGCAGCAGGAGTACTCGATGAGTTCATGACTTACCTTATGAAATAACCAGAATAAAAAAAGATGTTAGACGCTGCCTGTAATGTAGTGCTCCAGATTTCCGATAATGAATTTCTGTTCCTCAATGATGTATTTTACCACATCACCAATAGAGATGATCCCGGTCAGCTTACCATCATCTATGACGGGTAAGTGCCGGATAAATTTGTTAGTCATCAGCCACATACACTCTTCAATAGTGTAATCCGAAGTTACCGTTTGTGGGTTTTCCGTCATGATCTCACTAATTGGGATTTTTTTGGAAGATTTACCCTTCAGAATGACTTTTCGGGCGTAATCTCTTTCCGTAAAAATCCCGATGAATTTATCATGATCCATCACCAGAAGCGACCCGATGTTCTTTTCAAACATTAACTCTAACGCTTCAAAGACTGTTGTTGCCGGACTTACATAGATAGCGGAATGGGTTTTTCCTTGTAAGATGTTCCTAACTTTTCCCATAATTGAGCTCCTTTCTGTTACAGATTTCTGCGCAATAATTCAATAGGGTTGGTTCTATTAAAGTTAAGTTATTTTTTAATAAAAAGAAAACATTATCCGGTTAATTTTAAATATATAAATCAAAGAGTTTTGGTTTGTTTCTGGTTGATTTTCAGTATATTTAAGGATAAGTATTTCTTTTTTGGATTGCCTTTTATAGCGGTGTGTAGCAATCCTGTTTTTGGTTAAAATAACTGTCCCTTTGGTTTTCTTTCTATGTTGGTGAACTTATAGCTGAATAAGCTGCAATAGCTATGAAAAATAAGATTTATTTCTTCCTGGTTTTTCTATGTTGCTTTCCCCTGTTCCTATCCGCCCAAAAAGTGGTTGTGGTCAAAATTGACGGGGCAATTAATCCGGTATCGGCTTCCTTTATTCATGAGGAAATTGAAAAGGCGGGGAAGCAGAAGGCGGCTTGTCTGCTGATTCAGCTCAATACGCCGGGAGGTTTATTGCAATCCACCCGTAGCATAGTGAGCGATATTCTATTGTCACCGGTCCCCGTGGTGGTTTATGTTGCACCCTCAGGCGCACATGCCGGTTCAGCCGGAGTCTTTATTACCCTTGCTGCTCATATTGCCGCCATGGCACCGGGAACCAATATTGGTGCCGCACATCCCATCAGCCTGATTGGTCAGGCGGATTCCGTGATGAATGTAAAAGCAACGAATGATGCTGCGGCATTTATCCGAAGTATTGCAGAAAAGCGAAACCGGAACCTGAAATGGTCAGAAGATGCGGTTAGAAACAGCTTGTCTATTACGGAAAATGAAGCCCTTAAATTAAAGGTCATTGATGATATCGCAGTAACTGAACGCGCACTACTGAACCAGATAGATGGGAGAACTGTGGACTTAAATACAGGGCGCGTAACCCTGCATACCAGAGGCGCAACCATCCAATATGTGGAAATGACTGCCGCCGAAAAGTTTCTTGATTTCATCAGTATTCCTGATGTTGCCTATATTTTACTGATGATGGGTATGATTGGGATCTGCCTTGAGCTGTTTAACCCGGGAGCAATAATGCCTGGCGTTGTGGGTGTAATTAGTTTGATTCTTGCATTTTATGCGATGAATACCTTACCCGTAAATTATGCAGGCTTATTGTTAATTGGCTTTTCATTGCTGCTGTTCCTGCTGGAAATTAAAATAGTCAGCCATGGCTTTCTGGCGATTGGTGGAGTGGCTTCTCTTTTCCTGGGCTCTGTGATGCTGTTCAAATCAAGTTCATCATTGGATATGATCAAAATCTCCAGTGGAATTATCATCTCAGTAACGCTGCTCTCCACGGTTTTCTTTCTCGTTGTGATTAGTTTGGGCCTAAAGGCACAACGGCTAAAAACAGTCACAGGCATTCAGATATTACTGGGAAAAACAGGTGAAACGCTCAGTACATTAGATCCACAAGGGCAGGTACAGATAAACGGAGAGTTGTGGATTGCAGAATCTCAGTCCGGGAAAATCAGTCAGGCTGAAATGGTAAGAGTCATTAAAATCAGGGGACTTGTTTTAATTGTGGAACCAATCGGACAGGTCTGATCAATAATTTATTTAATAAAAGGAGGTGTTATGTTTTTCAATGTATTTGTGTTTGTACTTGTTTTTTTTGCCATCGTTGTGCTGGCCAGTGCAATTCGTATACTTCGTGAATATGAACGGGGTGTTGTTTTTCGTTTAGGGCGTGTACTTGATAAAGGTGCAAAGGGGCCCGGGCTGGTTATTCTGATTCCTTTTATTGATAAGATGGTGAGGATCTCCTTGCGTATTGTTGTAATGGATGTACCCCCGCAAGACGTGATCACCAGAGATAATGTATCCATAAAGGTCAATGCGGTCATTTACTTCAGGGTCGTAGATCCTCAGCGGGCAGTGGTAGAGGTGGAGAACTTTTTAACCGCTACTTCTCAGTTTTCGCAAACCACCCTGCGTAGTGTGCTTGGCCAGTCTGAACTGGACGATCTGCTTTCCCAGCGGGATAAAATCAATCTCCACCTGCAACAAATCATTGACCTGAAGACGGAACCATGGGGGATAAAAGTAACCGCGGTGGAGGTAAAACAAATAGACCTTCCTCAGGAAATGCAGCGTGCAATGGCTAAACAGGCAGAAGCAGAGCGTGAACGCCGTTCAAAAGTAATCTCTGCTGAAGGAGAGTACCAGGCCTCACAAAGACTATCTGATGCGGCGAAAATCCTGAGTGAGCAGCCGAGTGCCCTTACCTTGCGTTACCTGCAAACACTTCGTGAAATTGCTACAGAACACAATTCAACTACCATTTTCCCTGTTCCTATCGACCTGCTGAAGCCCTTTATGCAACCATCTGTTGAGCTCCGGCCTAAGGAAGAAGGTTCAGCAGAAGGCACTGAAAAAAAAGAGCCTTAAAAGGAACTGCAATCTTTCCGTTTAATTTGTTATCCAGGGATTTAGACCCTTTTTTCTCAAATACAGCATTTTTAATTAGGGCTTTAAACACCTTTAAAACCGCTTTCTAAAAATAAGCAATTTATTAACCGTACATTGCGCTTTTACCTGATTATGAGCGATATTACAAAAGAGTTGCACCAGGGTGCAGATGAGAAGAAGAGACTGGAGTTTGAGGAAAAGCTTAAACAAATTGCTCTAAAATATGATCGCTGGTTTAGCGGGCATACAAACAAAGATACGGGAGACAAGCCTGATAAAATTCAAAACTACTTCCGTTACTTCCAAAACCACGAAGGATTGACCCAACTTTATATTAAAGATGGTATGCCAATAGAAGTTGATTTGGACTGTAGAGAAGCCTTTAAAGCGACCTTTAAAGCTTAAAAACTCCCATAAATCGCTTCATTCATACCTTGCTGATTTGTCTGTTCTTCCTTTTTCATCCAATGAAACAGGAAGAAGAGATGAGTCCGTCTGGGTTTCTTTTTCCCTTATTCGAAAACGAAAAATGGCTTTAGTAATGGAAGGCTTTTAAAATCGGGAGGAGGCAAAGCACTTTCTCCTTTTAGTTTCCATAGTTTGAGGTTTTTGATGGCCCCGGTGCCGTTAAAGGCGAATCCAAATTGTCCTTTAGGCTTTACAAAACCGCTGTTATCCTTGAAGGAGATCACCGCTTCCTCGTTGATCCAGATAAAAAATTGATTTCCTGATCTTTGTATTTTCCAGTTCTGCCAATCATGTTGTGTGGTTCTTTTTACTTTGGGCAAGGTGCCGATATGGCCGCTGGTATGGATAAATGTACCCCTGCTGTCTAAGTTTCCAAACAAGGACCGGTCTTCAATAGCCACTTTGTTTTCCAGTTGATTGAGCAGAATTCCAAGAAATTTTGAACCGTTTAAGTTCAGGATCACCTCAAACAGGTAGGTTTTTGGATCCGCGATTGCGGAGAAAGTTAAAATATAGTCTTCAGGTAAGGGTTTATTGGCGAGTAAAATTGCCCAGTTGATGTCCTTGCCTGCATGAAGCTCAGCATTCTTAATTTCCCAATTGCCGTTAACGGTCAGCCACTTCTTTTTGAGCTGATTCTTTTTAAAGCTTTCTTCAAATATCAGTTTACTTTGGGCATTTGCAGGAAAAACGGCGCTAAAGGCTAAAAATGAGGATAAAATAAATGCGGGGAACTTCATCATAAAACAAGAATGGGCAGCGTATTGGTTTGTCCGGAGGCAAATATAGGAATTGCAGACCTGGTATCTTCCGGAGAAGAGAAACAGACCTGCAATTAAATCATCCTGTCCCTTCTAAAAGTTTCGGGAGGACTCTACATATTTTTTGAAATTATCCAGAATAGCCTGCCATCCACCCCTTTGCATTTCTATTGGATTCGTGTTTTCTGCATCAAAACTTTCAGTGATTTTCACACCTTCAGTATTCTTTTCAAAGGTGATTTTCACTTTCCTTTGATCACCAAGCGTATAGCTAATCAATTCATTGGTGATTACCTCATCATAAATTCCATCAAAGTCAAAACCGAAGCTGCCATCTCTGGCTTCCATTCTGGAGCTGAACTTTCCGCCGGGGCGCAAATCATTTTCCGCTGTAGGGGTATGCCAGTCGTCGGAAGCAGCATTCCATTTCTTAATGTCTGATGGATTAGTCCAGGCTTTCCAAACGATATCGATTGGTGCATTTACAGTAGCTGCCACCGTAATCACGGTTTGATCTTGTGTTGTCATAATCGTTTCTTTAATTGGTTGATGAATTAAAGTTAACGCTATTATTGCAGGTTTTCTATGGGCAAAAGCGACAATTTGAGGTGTAATTTGCGACAATACCAAAGGGTAATGCCTTAATTACCCAATCTTTAGCCAACCGGTAATGCTCATTCTGGGTTTATTAGTGACCAGCACCTCATGTTCCAGCTCACTACTTTTAAAGAAAACACTCTTCCCGTTCATGGGTGGGATGTTTTGTAGATTGTTGTCGGCATGGTGGACACATAGCTCACCTCCATCGGCTAGCTGCCAGTCTGTATTTAAATACATAATCATGGAGTACTGCCTGCTTACATTTGTCCGGAACTGATCCAGGTGCTTTTTATAAAAACTCCCTTTTTCGTATAAGGTATAATGGAACTCATAGCCTGTAATTCCGGTATAGCAAGTGCTGTTCAGATGGCTCACAAAGCGATCCATCAAGTCAAAAAACGCATTCTCATGAGGGTCGTTGTGTGCACGATCGAGCCAGTAGATCCGGTCACTCCGAAATAATTTGTCTTGAATAACAACGCTATCGTTGCCTGTTCCTGCGGATAAAAGCAGGTTTCCCTGGTAAAGCCGTGTTAAATTGTTTTTCAAATGACTGGATAAATTGTCATTTAAAAAGAGGTCTGCTATGCCAACCTTATCTTTTATAAAGCTGTCAATTAGCGTATTAAATATTTTTTCCAATGGAAAGGTGCGGCGCGATCAAGGCATAATTGCCCTTATCCGGTGAAGGTAGTTTTAATTAATGGTAACTGATTGTATGTCAATGAGATTTACAGAATTATAAAAGTCTATGGGAATAGTAGTTTATTTGTCTATCTTTGAAAGATTATAAGATTAAAACCAGCTCAATACCATGAACATATTTAAGTTTGCCATTTTAGGATTATTGCTGAGCAGCACTGCAATTCATGCACAGGATGAAAGTAAGGTAACGATTACCGGCACTGTTAAAGACGCCACTTCGGGAAAAGTATACCTTCAGAAGTTTGATAACAAAATGTTTAAAACACTGGATTCTGCCGAAGTAAAAGACGGTAAATTTAAATTCAGTAAAAGTCTGAAATTGCCGGAGCTATATGGATTGACGGTCGATAAAGAGGAAAGCCCGCTGTATGTTTTCCTGGAGAAAGGCCAGATTAATGTAGCGCTTGATCCGGAAAAATATTATAGAAATTCTGTGGTGACCGGTTCTGTTTCAAATGATCTGTTTACCAGTTATAAGAAAGAAAAAGACGTTAAAATCGGGGAGTTCATTCAGAAGAACCCAGGCTCTTTAGTGGCTGCTTATGTATTATACAGAGATTTTTCTTACCGGTTGAGTCCGGAAGAAATCAGCCAAAACCTACAACTACTGGACCCGGCTCTGCAGAATACACCTTATGTTGCGGTATTAAAAGACCTGGTGAATGTCCTGAATTCGGTAAGCGTTGGAAAGAAAGCTCCGGATTTTGAAGGAAATACTCCGGAAGGCAAGACGATTAAACTGTCTGATCATTTTGGGAAATATTTATTGCTTGATTTCTGGGCATCCTGGTGTGGACCCTGCAGGAGAGAGAATCCAAACCTGGTAAAAGCATATCAAAAATACCATGACAAAGGATTTGACATTTTCGCCGTGTCTTTGGATAAATCAAAAGAAGCCTGGTTAAAAGGGATTAAAGATGACAACCTGAGCTGGACTCATGTTTCTGACCTTACCTTTTGGAACAGTGCAGGAGCGAAGTTATATGGCGTAAGAGCCATCCCTGCAAACGTATTGATTGATCCGAATGGAGTGATTATCGCAAGAAACCTGAGCGGTGTAGATCTGGACAAAAAACTCGGAGAGTTATTAGCGACGCCATTGGCGACGAAAAAATAGAATTAGTTTGAGTATTCAACATTTGAAATTAGAACCAGCGGGGGAACTAATAGAACCAACAAACAACAGGGTGATCATGATTGATGATACACCCTGTTTTATTTTGATAGCTATCCTGTTTTAAACATTGTTTTAATCCCGTAGCTCCCTTGATACAGGCAGTTCTGCGATGGTTTAGGCCTGATGAAGGTATAGGCTAAGTAAGGCAGCCAGCGTGGTACCAATTAGCGGACCAACAACAGGAATCCAGGCATAAGCCCAGCCACTATCGCCTTTTCCATGAACTGGCAATATCGCATGCATAATCCTGGGCCCTAAATCTCTTGCCGGATTAATGGCATAACCAGTTGTTCCTCCCAGCGACAATCCAATCACCCAAACCAGAAAAGCAACCGGTATTGCACCCAGAGAACCGAGTCCAATGGCTGTTTGTTCCGTGCCCAATGCCGCATCTGTAAAGTGAAGAATGACAAAGATCAGCACAAATGTGCCTATGATCTCAGAGATAAGGTTCGACCATTTGTTTTTGATCGCGGGAGCAGTACAGAAAGTAGCTTGTTTCGCACCCTGATCTTCCGTTGGCTTATAATGGTCTCTATAGGTTAACCAAACCAGAAATGCACCTAAAAATGCACCGATAAACTGTGCGGCAACATACAGGGGGACTTTTGCCCAGCTGAATTTCCCGGCAATGGCAAGGCCAACAGAAACGGCAGGGTTGAGGTGCGCACCGCTATATGGCCCGGCAACAACTACCCCCACAAAAACAGCCAGTGCCCAGGCAGTGGTGATGACGATCCAGCCACCATTATTTCCCTTAGTGCCGGATAAGACGACATTCGCGACCACCCCATTTCCCAAAAGTATCATTAACATAGTGCCGATTACCTCGGCCGAAAATTCCGACATTTCTATAGATTTAAGTTTTTTAATGAACTAAGCGCAATTATACGTAAGTATAAACAAACGATATCGAAACTAAAAGAAAGCGAATTGAAAAATTTAATCCATCCGGATGTTTTGTTTTGAAAGGCTTGTACCCTGGCTATTTAAAGATACGGGGTATATAACAGCGGTTTTTAAAAAAGGGCTGTTGTTGAGTCTAATTGTATCAAATTTAATACAATTAGACGCTAAGGTTCAATCCCCTGTTCTCAGCAGCTTTGATATTCTTTTTATAGGGGTAAATCGCTACAGATGAGTGGTTCAGGCCAGATTTTAATATCAGACATTTGCTCCCGCCGGCATTGTGGCACATTTCTTTCTAGGCCCCTCTCATAAAATAACACATTATGAAAAAGATCATCATTTTGGCAATATGCCTATTCACCGCCGGTGCTGTAAATGCACAGAGCCCGATCAGACTTGGGGTCAAGGCAGGATTAAACGTTCCTAATATTATTAAAGGAGACGGAAATAACGATTATAAAACTAAAGTAAATCCAGGCTTTAACGCGGGTGTTACCTTAGATATTATGTTGATCAAAGGCCTGGCATTCACTCCTGAGCTTTTGTATTCGACTAAAGGATATAAATTGGAAACACCACTTGGTGAGTTCAAGCAAACCACTCATTTTGTTGATATTCCAATTTTAGCCACCATTAATGTAGGTGGTTCCGGATTAAACCTGGTTGTAGGACCTCAGGTTTCATTCCTGACCTCTACTAAAAATAAATATTCAAGTAATTTTGGCTCGACTGTAGAAGACGAATACAGAGAAGATTCGGACAAGTTTAAAAAGAGCCTTGTAGGAGGTGTAATTGGTTTCAGATACGATATCAATGACAAAGTCGATCTTCATGGTCGTTATGCACTGGATTTCCAGAAAAATAATGAAGATGGAACGAAGAGAACTCCGGAATACAAGAATCAGGTATTCTCGGTAGGTATGGGTCTAAAATTCTAAGCCCCGTCAACCTAACGCATAAAAGCCTGTATCATCTGATACGGGCTTTTATGCGTTACAGACCTATCGGGAGCGATTAAGGACCCGGGCATTCTCCCTGTTTTTTTATTTATATTTGAGATTTAACCGAATACTAGCTCAATGAAATTTAAGTACCCCATCCTTGCCTTCTTTTTCTCCTTAACGGGCCTTTCTGTGGCTCAGGCACAACAAGCGGAATCGCAAAAGCAACAACATACGCAACGGGAAAGCTATATAAAAATGTTGTCTACGCCTAATCCATGGGTTGACTCTGTATTTAAGAAGCTAAACAGGCGTCAGAAAATTGCCCAGCTGTTTTTTGTGCGGGCGCATACTGATATGGGCAAGGTTTTCGAAGATTCTATTGCCAGAGTGGTTAAAAAAGAACGTATTGGCGGGCTCGTGTTTTTTCAGGGAGGTCCCGGCCGGCAAGCCATCCTAACCAATAAATATCAGGGCCTGGCCCGTGTGCCATTATTGATAACTTCTGACGGAGAATGGGGATTGGGAATGCGCCTGGACAGCACTATTTCTTATCCTTATCAAATGGCTTTAGGTGCCGTTCAGGATAAGCAACTGATCTATAAAATGGGTCTGGAAGTGGCTAAAGACTATAAACGTATCGGAATGCACATGAATCTTGCACCCGATGTAGATGTGAACAATAACCCGAAAAATCCGGTGATCAATTACAGGTCATTTGGTGAAAATAAATACAATGTAACCGCTAAAGCTTCCGCCTATATGAAGGGCATGCAGGATGGCGGACTATTGGTCAGCTTAAAGCATTTCCCTGGCCATGGGGATACCGATGTAGATTCTCATTATGACCTTCCTAAGCTGCCTTTTTCAAAAGAGAGACTGGACAGTCTGGAAATCTATCCTTTCCGCGAACTGATAAAAGAAGGAGCGGCAGGAGTAATGATCGCACACATGAATATTCCGGCATTAGACAATACCCCGAATATGCCTTCTACCTTATCAAAACCTATTGTTACCGGAATTTTAAAGCAGGAATTAGGCTTTAAGGGCATTGTTATTTCTGATGCGATGGGTATGAAAGGAGTCGTAAAGTACTTTAAAGATGGGGAGGCCGATGTAATGGGTATCATTGCAGGAAATGACATTCTGGAGCTTTCGGAAAATAGCGCAAGGGCGATTAAGCTGGTGAGAAAAGCCGTAAGATCAGGCCGTATTCCTATGGAACGCATTGATGAGAGTGTAAAGAAAATCCTGACGGCTAAATATTGGGCCGGCTTAAATGTAAAAGACAAAGTAAATGAAAACAATGTCTATGCAGAAGTAAACCGACCAGAGAGTAAAGTATTGTTACAACAACTGGCCGATGCTGCTATGACCTTGTTAAGAGGGAAAGCATACCTGAAAACGCTTTCTGCTCAAAAGACAACAGCGATCATCAGTATTGGAACACCTCAGGTCACCACTTTCCAGCAGGACCTGGGTAAATATTATAAAAACGCCGTTTTTTATACCCTGGATAAGACCGCAAATGCGAATGACATTGCAAAAGTATTCAGAGACCTTGGTTATTTTGATCAGGTTATTGTCGGGATACACGATACACGTAGCCGCCCCGGAAATGGGATGGTATTGACTGCAGATCTGAAAATGTTTATTAAAGATATGGCAGATAAAAATACCGTGTTCGCCTTGTTCGCGAATCCTTATAATATTGCTGCTTTGCCGGGCCTTGAAAATAGCAAGGTACTGCTTGTCGCTTATCAAAAGGAAGATTTTATGCAGCGTGCAGCAGCGGCTGTACTTAAAAATCAATTGATGCCTTCTGGTAAATTACCGGTTACGGTCAATGGTTCTTTTAAATACGGCGACGGCGAATAGGAAACCAAATGTTTTGCCTAAAAAAAGGCTCCGGAATTTAATTCCGGAGCCTTTTTTTATGATTTTAAGATCTTGTTATTTGTTGTTTTCAGGCTTCAAAGCCGCAACATTCCAGCTTTTCAGGAACTCTGTTACCTTTTTCACACTGTGGCCTTTTCCTTCTTCCAGATAAGCCGAGTTTTGAGTGTGTAAAAGTTTGCCATCACCATCAAGAATCAGAAATACAGGAAATCCGAAACGTCCCGGATATTGCAATTTTGCCAATACCGCTTCGTTCTTGTTTTCCTTGCTATAGTTGATCAATACCGTTTCATAATTGTCATTCAGCAGCTTTTTAAGCTCAGGAGTGTTGTCTACCAGCTTATGAAAAGCGATACACCAGGAGCACCAGTTTCCGCCTACCTGAACAAATACATGTTTACCTTCCTTTTTAGCCTTCGCAATGGCAGCATCAAGGTCGGCCTGTGCATTTGCAGCAGGATTATAAATTTTAACAGCCTCTTTTGTCTCCTGAGCAAAGGTGCTGGCAGAGATGGTTACAAAAGCAAAAAGAAGTAATGCTAGTTTTTTCATGGAATTTATTTTGAGTGATATAATCTTGTATAAGAACTGAGATAGTATTGTATAGAAATGTTGTATTACTCCAACAGGAGTTTTAATTAGTAGCTGCCTTTATATCAAATTAGTGCAACTACAGCCAAAAGTAGAAAACTATTAACATCTTTTTGTAATCTGAGTATAAAATTAATCCACCAATCTACTAGACTACTATTTTGTGGAAACTTCGGAAGAATCCTTTAGCTTTACCTAATGCCTCAACAGCCGCTAAAAATACTACAAGCTTCCGCCGGATCTGGTAAAACATTCAGTCTTACAGCCCATTATTTGACCCTTTTATTATCCGGAGAAACCAAGTACCGGGAAATTCTCGCCGTAACCTTTACCAATAAGGCGACTGAAGAGATGAAAACCAGGATCATGGAGGTGTTGAAAGGCTTTGCGCTGGGGCAGGAAGACGTGGAAAGCTATCGGGTATTGGTCTTAAAAGCACACCCCGACTTAAATAAAACCCTTCTTCAGGAAAGATCGGAGAAGATTTATAAGAGAATCCTTCACGATTACAGCCGTTTCTCGGTGAGCACGATTGATGGGTTCGTCCAAAAGGTGATCAGGGGCTTCGCTTTTGAACTGGGACTGGATTCCGGTTATGCCCTGGAGATGAATTTTGAAAAAGTAAAGAATGAACTTGCCGATAAGCTGGATGAGCAAATGGACCACAATCCGAACCTGCTACAGTGGATCATAGATCTCGCTTTAGACCGGATCAGCAACAATGTAAGCTGGAATTATAGAAATGAGCTGACCGACCTTGCCGGAGAGATTTTCAAAGAGCGTTATCAGCCTTTCGACAATGCCATTCAGGAATTGATCGAGCATAACGACCTGAATGTGATGTTTGGGGAGTACAGTAAATCTACCAGACAGCAAATCAATTTATTTGAAACCGAGCTCAAAGAGCTGGCTTTACGTGCCACAAATCTATTTGAAGAGGCCAATATTGCGACGGACCAGCTCAAAGGGAAATCAAGGTCGCCACTGCTGGCAATCGCGAAGATTTCTGATGGTGATTTTGATAAGATTGAAAACATTTCGAAACTAATTAATGAACCCGAAGAATGGTTTAAAGCAGGGGCAGACGATAGCCTTTACTATCGGCTGAACCCCGTTCTCGATAAATTATACCAACATTATATCAATGGTCTGCCCGAATATATTCTTGCTCAGGCCTTCCAGAAAAACCTATACTACCTGCGATTAATGCAGGAAATGGCCGTTTTATTGAAAACCTACCGACAGGAAAGTGGCAATCTGCTGATCAGCGATGCGCAAAACTTACTGAAAGGAATTACCGGAGAAGATGATGATAATCCTGCCTTTATCTGGGAAAAGACCGGTAGCCGATACCGACATTTTCTGTTTGATGAGTTCCAGGATACTTCCGCCAACCAATGGGGAAACTTTAAGCCGCTATTGAAAAATGCGATGGCAGAAGCCAATGGCAAACTGATTGATCATTTGATTGTAGGTGACGTAAAACAGTCGATTTACCGCTGGCGTAACGGAGATTGGAACATCCTCCACCAACAGGCAAAGAAAGATATTGGCGAAACTTATGTCGTTGCCGCAAATCTGGAAGAGAATTACCGGAGTACAGAAAATATCATTTCCTTCAACAACACACTCTTTAAAGCGCTGCCGATTCTCATGCAACGCCGCTTAAATGAAACTATTGGAGAACAGTCTGCCAATCAGAAATTAGCAGATTGGTGGGAAGAAAAAGGCTTCAGTCACATCATGACTGATGTATATGACGAAGTAGAACAGAAGATCACCCCAACAACTGCTGAGGGTGGTGCCATTGATTTCTCTGTGCTAAAAACCGATGCCGATGGCAAAAGTCTGGGCAGAACAGGTTTCAAACCCGAGGCTTTAAGGCGTATGGTAGAGACTTTAAAACGTCTTATTCTGGAAGAACAGCGCTATAAAGCTGGCGATGCCTGCGTATTGGTACGCTCCAATTCAGAAGCCATAGCCGTGGTAGACGCTTTAATGGAAAACAACATCAATGTGATCTCCGGTGAAGCCCTGCTAATTGAAAACAATACCGCGGTAAAAATCCTGATCAACACCTTAAAAGTGATGGCGGGAATTCCCGGAAATACCGCTTTGTATAAAGCGAATATCATCAGCCTGTATGCGCAGCTAAGGGGAGTAGAAGTACTGCCCGATCAGTTGTTTAATTTGAAAATTAAAGGTCTGGAGCATCTGATAGACATACTTCCGCTGGAACTTTGTGAAAACTGGAAGAGCTGGATGCAGCAGCCTCTACCGGAATTGCTGGAAAAATTAATCCATGCTTATGGACTGAGTCAGGCCAGACATTCCACTTATTTGCCCTACCTGTTTGCCTTGAGAGACCTTGCAGGGAATTTTGCCCGACAAGGAGAAAAGGGCATTACGGCCTTCCTGTCTTACTGGGATGAAGAGGGCAAAAGAAAAACTTTACCTTCCTCAGAAAGTACCGATGCCGTGCAGGTGATCACCATCCATAAATCAAAAGGACTAGCCTTTAAAGTGGTTATGGTGCCTTTTTGTAACTGGGAAATCAATGGAAAACCCAATGGGATTTTCTGGGTGCCTACCGAAAACACCCCTTATCACCAGTTGCAAAGTATTCCTTTGAAATACAATAAAGAACTCGGACAATCGGCGGTAGCCATTCCTTATTATGAGGAGCTGCTATACAACAATATGGATGCGCTAAATATGTTATATGTAGCCACCACAAGGACCAAAGAGTACCTGTATATCACTTGTCTGGGCAAAAAGACAGACACCGTAAGCACCATCGGGGATGTATTGGCGATGACGTTAAAAGATCAGCTGGATGAAGAGGGTCGCTTTTTTGTAGATGTACCCGTAGTTAAAAAGAGTAAGTCGAAGCCCGCTGAAGAAAATGGGCCTGAGCTGATCAATTTACAGGAGTATCCGACTTCCGAAAGGCTTTCAGAAGTTTTCAATAATAAGCTCAAAAGAAAAGAACTGGAAATGCTGACCGGCACCAACGCGGGTAGGGAAGGAACGATCTTACATGAAGTGCTGGCCAGATCGGCCAATCTGGAAGAGATGGAAACGGCATTGAGCAATATGCTCAATGAAGGCTTCTTTAAAGCGGAGGAGTTGCCTTCTCTCCGTAGACAAGCAGGTAATGTTTTGGCGCATGGCGAGCTCCAGGCGCTGCTAAAAACCAGTAAGGAAACCATCAATGAAAAGAGTATCATTGATATCCGCGGAAAAATGTACCGACCGGATAAAGTGCTGATCTCTGGAAATGAGGTCATCGTAATTGATTATAAATTCACGCTTAAAGAGAGCGATTCACATATTAAACAAGTGTACGGGTACCGCGACTTGTTATTGGCAATGGGCTACCAGAAGGTAAAAACCTATTTGTTTTATGCACATAGTGCAACCTTAAAATCAGTGTAAAGATGAAGGCGTTTTTAAAAGAAGTTGCAGAAGATTTAGTAAAAAGATTGGGTTCGGATCTGCACCATGCCGCAGTAGTTTTTAACAACAAAAGACCGGTTCCCTACCTGCAAAACCATTTGGCTGATACGCTGAGGAAGCCTTTTTGGGCCCCCTCATTCTTCACCATTCAGGAGTTTTTTGCGCTGTCTACACATTTGCAGGTGGCCGATGGCTTTACGCAGTTCTTCACCCTGTTAAAAGAATACAACAAGCTCCTAATTGAAGAAGGCGGAAAACCGCTCAATCCTGATGTTTTCTATCCCATCGCAAGGATCATTCTTAGTGATTTTTCTCAAATAGACAACGATCTGGTAAATGCAGATCAGTTGTTTCAGGAGCTGGAAGATATAGCCGTGATTGAAAAGGATTTTCAGCACCTGACCGAAGAACAGCAACAGTTTTTAGAGCAGTTCTGGTCGTCATTCTCTTCCGGAAAGCAGCAATACCACCAGGAACAGTTTATCCGCATGTGGAGACGAATGCCTAAACTATACCGTGGATTTCATGCGGCATTAAGAGAAAAAGGCTATACCACAATGGCTTATATCTATCGCCAGCTGGCAGAAGGGAAAGCCGATCTGCCGGAATTTACCGATGCTTTTAAAGCAGGAAAAATTGTGCTGGCCGGTTTTAATGCACTTAGCAATGCTGAAGCCGTGATTTTCAAAAGATGGAATAAAGATGAAAAAGCTTTGTTCTATTTTGATGTCGACAAATACTATATGGATGATGATACTCAGGAAGCCGGTTTATTCCTGAGAAAGAACATTCAGAAATTAGGCCTGCCGAACGCTTTGGGCGCGGCAAAAGACCTGATTAGAAATCAGCAGAAAGAAATTAATGTGTACAAAACACAGGGGCAAACGGCACAGGCAAAGATTCTTCATCAGGAATTGTTACAGGATTATCCATTATTGGATGTAGCAGACAATGCCGGTAAAATTGCACTGATCCTTGCCGATGAAAGCTTGTTATTGCCGGTTTTACAAACCATTCCCACCAAGTATCAACATGCAGGCGGTGTGTCTAACATCGAATTGAACGTTACCATGGGTTATCCCTTATTGGCAACTTCCATTTTTGGACTTGCAGATTTATGGCTGAGTGTTCAGGCGCAACTGATTGAAGGGAAAAAAGACACCATCTATTACAGAGAAGTTGAAGCTTTCCTTTCTCACCCCTTAACAGGCGTTTTACCTGCCCTGAGGGATACCATACAACAGGAGATTCTGAAAGATCAATTGATTGATGTTCCGGTAAAAACCCTGCAAAAAGATGATTTGTCCACCTTGTTCTTCGCCAAAGTAGACAAAGGCTTAATGGCCATTGATCATTTACAACAGGTCTTTAAATTGATATTGGAAAGACAACTGGAAGAGCAGACCTTAAAACAAACGGAAGCCGATTTATTTGGGGCCACCTTAAAAGAACTCAACAGATTACACGATACTTTAGAAGATTATGCGGCGCATCTGCCACTTTCTTTTGTGCTTTCGCTGATGCAAAAAGCGGTGCAGGGAATTGCGGTTCCATTGAGCGGAGAGCCTTTGCAAGGGGTACAGGTGATGGGCTTACTGGAAAGCAGAAGCCTGGATTTCGAGCATGTATATGTACTTGGCGTAACGGAAGGCATCCTTCCCCAGATCAATGTATCGCCTAGTTTCATCCCCGACAGTATCCGCAGGGCTTATGGATTACCGGTTATTGAAAACCAGGACGCCATTTCTGCCTATATGTTTTACCGTTTATTACAGCGTTCCAATAAGGTAAGTCTGGTGTATAACGGTCAGGCAGACGACAGTAATACCGGCGAACCAAGTCGCTTTTTAAAGCAGCTGGAATTTGAAAGCGGCTATACTTTTAAATATTTCGACCAGTCGCAATCCCTTGCCATTGAGCCGAAAGTAGCATTTGATATTAAAAAAGAAGGAGAGGTATTAAGGCGTTTACATACCTATCTGGACAATCAGGAGCAGGATCCGGTTAAATTATCCGCCACCAGACTAACGACTTACCTCAATTGTCCGGTGCAGTTTTTCTATAAATACATTGCTAAAGTAGAAGAGCCGGAAGAGCTGGCGGAAAATCTTGAAGCCAATAGTATTGGTTCTACTTTACACCTTGTCCTGGAGAATTTTTATCAGAAATTAAAAGACGAAAGCCCTTACATCACTAAAGAACGCATCGCCGAAAACAGAAAACAGCTCACAGAAATGTGCAAAGTTGCTTTTTCTAAAGTGATGTTTAATAAGGAGGAACGGCTACTGGAATACAATGGAATGCAGCAGGTGATGCTGGCTATTGTGGCTGAATATGCCAATGTAATCCTGGATCATGACGAGCAGCAGGCACCATTTTCGCTGGTAGAACTGGAAAATGCGGATGATTATGTGATTACCTTCCCGATTAAGGTAAAAGGAGAAGAACGGAAACTGACTTTGTTTGGTATTATTGACAGGGTAGACCAGCGTAACGGGGTCACCAGAATCGTCGATTATAAAACCGGAAGGGATGAAATTGGTTTTTCTTCTATTGATGAACTGTTTGACAGCGAGAGTAATAAGCAAAACAAAGCCCTGGTTCAAACCTTGTTTTATACTTATGTATATGAGCAGGCAAAAGGGATTTCCGGTGTAGAGCCCAACCTGTATATCGTTCGTAAAATGCGCGAAGAAGGTACCTTGTTCTATCTGAAAGAAAACAGAAAGAGATTGCTGTTACAAGCAGAACATCTGGAAGAATTAAAAGGAAGTTTTACGACGTTATTACGCGAAAAACTAGAAGAATTATTCAATCCGGACCTTCCTTTTAAGCATACTACGGTAGCAGAAAATTGTATGTATTGTCCGTATCTTACCCTTTGTGGAAAATAATTAAGAAAAAAAAACAGCGCCTATGTTACTATCAGCGGTCCCGATTCTGGCCTTCAACAATCAAGCGGAAACCATTGCTTTTTATACCCAAAAATTGGGCTTTACCTTCCATTCTGAATGGGATGGTTACCTGATTTTCAGCAGGGAACAGGTGTTCATTCACCTCTGGTTTACCGAAGATCCTGCCATTCCAAAGCATACAGGCTGTTATATTAATGTAAATAAGGTGGAGCAATTGTATCAGGAATATGAGCAACAAGGGATTGTGCATCCGAACGGAAAGCTGGCTTTAATGCCCTGGGGAATGCGTCAGTTCTCAATTTTGGACAACAATGGCAACATTATTCATTTCGGCGAGCCCTCCGAAAATGAAGACAATTAAACGGAAATCACAGTGTAATTAAAACACTACTTTATAATTAATTTACAATGGTTATATTTGCCATCAGTTAATATTTGAATATACAATGAGAGAAATTCAATTTAGAGAAGCGTTACGTGAAGCCCTAAGTGAAGAAATGCGTAAAAACGAGAACATTTTTTTGATGGGTGAAGAAGTAGCGCAATACAATGGTGCTTATAAAGTAAGTCAGGGTATGTTAGACGAGTTTGGCGACAAACGCGTGATTGATACTCCTATTGCCGAAATGGGCTTTACCGGTATTGGTATTGGCGCAGCAATGAATGGATTAGTTCCGGTCATAGAATTTATGACTTTCAATTTCTCATTGGTTGCCATTGATCAGATTATTAACGGTGCAGCCAAAATGCTTTCAATGAGTGGAGGTCAATTCTCTATTCCGATCGTATTCCGTGGCCCAACCGGAAATGCAGGTCAGCTAGGTGCACAGCACTCTCAAAACTTTGAGAACTGGTTTGCAAACTGCCCGGGTTTAAAAGTAGTAGTTCCATCTACTCCTTACGAAGCTAAAGGTTTATTAAAACAAGCTATTATTGATCCGGATCCAGTGATTTTCATGGAATCTGAGGTGATGTATGGTGATAAAGGTGAAGTTCCTGAAGAAGAATATTACCTGCCTATCGGAAAAGCTAACGTGGTAAAAGAAGGTACTGATGTAACCATCGTTACTTTCGGTAAAATGTTAACCCGTGTAGTGAACCCGGCTGTTGAAGAGTTGACTAAAGAAGGAATCAGTGTGGAAGTAATCGATTTACGTACTGTACGTCCTATTGACTATGCAACCATCATCGAATCTGTTAAGAAAACCAACCGTTTAGTGGTAGTTGAAGAGGCATGGCCATTGGCTTCCATCTCTTCTGAGATCGCATTTAATGTTCAGAAGAATGCTTTTGACTTCTTAGATGCACCGATCTTACGTATCACTTGCGCTGACGTTCCACTTCCATATGCACCAACACTTATCGCGGCTAGTTTACCTAACGCTGAAAAAGTAATTAAAGCAGTAAAAGAAGTGATGTACGTAGCAAAATAAGTTACAAATTACATCGTTAATATAGGATCCCGTTGGTATTTACCAACGGGATTTTTTTTAACCTATCCTAACCGGTGGGCAACAATTCATTAACACATTATTTATTTGAGGATATCAATTGTTAGCCTTAATTTTGGCCACAATTGTACGTTAGCATATCAAAAGATCATTAAATGAGTCATCATTCCAAAATAATCGCTGCCGAGCTTTCGGTAGCTGAAAAACAGGTTGTTGCAACCATCGAATTGTTAGATGCCGGTGCTACCGTACCATTTATTTCCCGCTATAGGAAGGAAATGACCGGAAGTCTGGATGAAGTTCAGGTAGCGGCAATCCGCGATAGATTTCAACAACTTCGTGAGCTCGATAAACGTAGAGAAGCAATTCTGAAAGCTCTGGCCGCATTGGATAAACTGAGCCCTGAACTGGAGCATCAGATCAATGAAGCGACCAATATCACCGCGATCGAAGATATCTACCTTCCCTATAAACCTAAACGCAAAACCAGAGCTTCTGAAGCGCGTAAAAAAGGACTGGAGCCATTGGCATTAACGCTTTTGGAACAAGGTAAAGGAAATCCGGATTCGGAAGCTAACGCCTTCTTAAACGCTGAGCTGGGCGTAAATTCTATTGAAGAAGCCCTGGCAGGCGCAAGAGACATCATTGCAGAGATCGTAAATGAGCATGTGGAAGTCAGAACCGCAATGCGCCAGTATTTTCAGCAAAAATCTTCTTTCAAATCTTCTGTAATGAAAGGTAAAGAAGCGGAAGGTATCAAGTATAAAGATTATTTTGAATGGGAAGAGCCACTAAAAGCGGCACCATCACACCGTGTGCTGGCCATGAGAAGAGGGGAAAATGAAGCCATTTTGAAACTGGAAACAATGCCGGAAGAAGAAGGTGCAATTTCCATCATCGAAGGGCAGTTCCTGAAAGGGAATTCTCCGGCGGCGAAACAAGTGAAAATGGCCATTCAGGATTCTTACAAACGTCTTTTAGGACCAGCGATGGAAACTGAAATCCGTTCTTTTTCAAAAGAGAAAGCCGATATAGAAGCGATTCGTGTGTTTGCTGAAAACGCCAGACAGTTGTTATTGGCAGCGCCAATGGGACAGAAAAACGTATTGGCAATTGATCCGGGATTTCGTACCGGATGTAAGGTGGTTTGTTTGGACCGACAAGGAAAACTATTAGAAAATACAGCGATATACCCACATACCGGACAAGGGAATGTGAAAAACGCAGCAGATAAAATTATTGAGCTTTGCAAAAAGCATCAGGTAGAAGCCATTGCTATCGGTAACGGTACGGCCGGAAGGGAAACAGAAGTGTTTGTCCGCGGTTTGCAGATCCCTGATGTCACTATTGTGATGGTAAATGAAAACGGTGCTTCTATTTATTCCGCTTCGGATGTGGCACGTGAAGAGTTCCCTACGCAGGATATTACCGTTCGTGGTGCAGTTTCTATCGGCAGGAGATTGATGGATCCACTGGCAGAACTGGTCAAGATCGACCCTAAGTCTATTGGTGTCGGACAATACCAGCACGATGTAGACCAGAACAAATTGCAACAGTCGCTGGATGATACGGTGATGAGCTGTGTGAATGCGGTAGGCGTAGAGTTAAATACTGCTTCTAAGCAGGTATTGGCTTATGTATCCGGTCTGGGACCACAGTTGGCGCAGAATATCGTGACTTACAGAGATGAAAACGGGGCGTTTAAAAATAGAGAAAGCCTGAAAAAGGTTCCTCGTTTAGGCGGTAAGGCATTTGAGCAGGCTGCGGGTTTCCTGAGAATCAGGGATGCAGAGCAGTTGTTAGATTCAAGTGGCGTTCACCCGGAGCGTTATGCTTTGGTGAATAAAATGGCCAGAGACCTGAACTGTAGCGTTGCACAACTTGTAAAAGATGCAGAATTAAGAAAACAAATCAAGCTGCAGCAATATGTAACTGAGGAGATCGGTTTGCCGACTTTAAACGACATTATGAACGAATTGGCAAAACCAGGGAGAGATCCAAGGGAGCAATTTGAGGCCTTTAGCTTTACAGATGGCGTCAATGAAATCGCAGATTTGAGAATAGGAATGAAACTTCCGGGAATCGTAACCAATATTACCAATTTTGGTGCTTTTGTGGATATAGGCGTTCATCAGGATGGTTTGGTGCATACCAGTCAGCTGGCAGATCGTTTTGTAGCCAACCCGAATGATGTGGTAAAAGTGCATCAGAAGGTAGAAGTAACCGTGGTAGAAGTTGATGCAGCAAGAAAACGTATTTCTTTATCCATGAAATCCGGAGAAGCGAAGCCTAAGGTGAAAACAACAGGAAAACCCGAAGAGCGCGCAAAGACTTTCAATAAACCGGCGAATACCGCTGGTGCCAGACCAAAATCGGGTCAAAAACCGGATCAGAAGGGGAAAGCACAAGCAGAAGGTGACTTACAGGTGAAACTGGAAGCTTTGAAGAATATGTTTAAATAACCAATCCGTTATAGGTTGATCTTGATAGTTGAGATCAAACAGAAAAGGTTCGGCGTAATTGCTGAACCTTTTTTTATTTAGAAAGACAGACAGATTGAATTACAATTCAATCTGTCTTCTGATACTTTCTTCCAGTGAAATCAGGGTTTCCGTACGTTGGATTCCTTCCACCGCCTGTATTTCCTCATTCAGCACATGTCTCAAATGATTGGTGTCCCTGCAAATGATTTTAGCGAACATACTATAAGCACCGGTCGTATAATGTAGTTCTACTACTTCCTTGATTTTACTCAGTTGTGCGACTGCATCTTTATATTGTATCCCTTTCTCCAGATAGATTCCAAGGAATGCACAGATATCATATCCTGCTTTTTGCGGATCAATCATCAAATGAGAACCTTTAATAATGCCCATTTCCTGTAGTTTTTTCATTCTTACATGGATGGTTCCACCGGAAACGATCAGATCTTTAGCGATTTCCGTATAAGGTTTCGTCGCATCCTGCATTAACTGTTTTAAAATGTCAATATCCAGGTTATCAATTTCTAAATTTTGGCTTTCTTTTTTAAGCATGATTTTGATATTTGTTAACGATATTCAAATATAATTATTAATATGGTAATAATAAAATAAAATGATTAAAATATTTGCAACGTAATAGGGTTGTTGTTACATTTGTATCAAGCAAGTAACAAAAAATAATCGTTCTTTTAACATTTGCTTATACTCTGTAGGGTGGTGGAATTGGCAGACGCACCTCCTTGTCTCGGTGGTGGAGAATATGGAAAACCCGTAAGGGCTAACTACTCCTTGAAGGTTCGACTCCTTCCCCTACAGCCATGAGTTTTTGAGTGGTAAGTTTTTCAGTTCTAATATAAGGTGCATTGGAAATTTACGACTTAACGCTTAAAACTCAGAAGATTGTACTTTATTTATTTTGTTGGGTGGTGAAATTGGCAGACACGCCTCCTTGTCTCGGTGGTGGGGATTAATGGGATAAACGTAGTTTATGGGTTGACCACAATTGATTTTGAACTATAGCTAACTACCCCTTGAAGGTTCGACTCCTTCCCCAACAGCCAGTTTTTTTATGAATAATAAGTTAGTTAAAAAAAAGTGACCTTGGATGAGGTCACTTTCTTTTTAGCGCCTTTCCATCAAAAAACAACCGGATTTAAAAATCCTTTTTTCTAAAACTTCATTGCATCCTTTCTTTTAAATTTCCAACCAGGTTTATCGTCTTTTAAATACGCTTTTAACAGGCCTGTTTTTAAAGCATAACTGCTGCTTTTTTTTATTCGCAGGACCTCGGTTTTAGGGCTCCGGGAGCGTTTTGTTTCGGTAGTAGTTGTGGTCGGGTTGTAGTCGGGAAGAACGGCACCTTCGGATAGGGTACAGAAGGGGTACAGAAACGGTTGCCGTACCCTTGGTAAGGGCTAGACTAACCGAACCCCTTCCGAACCGTACGGCAACCCTAACTCAAACTAAGGCTCTTTCCGACCAGTATCAAAGCTCTTTTTCCAGCATTCAACATTCCAGGTAAATCGGTGTTTCCATGCGCAATTTTACACCTTTGATCACCCGGTTTTTCAGACAAAAAAAAGCGGCTGTTTTGAAAAAAACAGCCGCCCGGATAAACCAAAAAAATTTAAGGTTTCAATTGATACTTTTCACTGAACTTTTTGTCCAGCTGTTTATGGAGGTTATCCAGGTTGATGTCTCTTCCCTGAATAAAAGCCTGTTCTACATGATTGCTCTTCATATCCAGTGCATCACCGGAGGAGATAAAGAACGTCGCGTCCTTACCCAGCTCTAAACTTCCGGTAGTTTTGTCGATACCCAGCACTTTTGCAGTATTCAAAGTAATCGTTTGTAGCGCCTTTTCAGGATCTAATCCCCATGCAGCAACGGTTCCAGCCATAAAGGGAAGGTTGCGTTGTTGCCAGTAACCATCAATGCTAACGACAACGTTTACGCCTGCATTGGCCAATACGGCCGCATTCTTATAAGGCATATTCACATCATCATCTACAGAATTCGGCAAAGCATGCGGCTGTTTTACGATCACGGCCACATTGTTTTGCTTTAAGAAATCCGTGATCAGGTAAGCATCATCACCACCAACAATCACAGGAGTAAGCTGATATTTTTTCGAAAAATTTACTGCTGCAATGATATCTTTCTCCTGATCCACATTGATAAATAACCGCTGAGTACCCTTAAAAAGGTTCTTCATTGCGGCAAGGCGTGCATTCGTTACCGCAGGTTTTGCCGTTTCTGCATAAGCTTTAGACTCTGCAAAAAGCTGATCCAACTCATTGATTGCATTTTGCGCCCTTTCTTTCAATACGTCCGGAGTAATTACAGGCCCGCGGGAGCCAAAGCCACCTCTGCCTTTAGGTACTACCGGCCAGGTGATGTGCATCGCATCATCTTTTTTAATTGCCGCATCTTCCCAATTCCAGGCGTCCAGCTGCACTACAGAAGAACTTCCGGACACCATTCCACCTTGTGGTGTAACCTGTGCCATCAAAACACCATTGCTTCTCAAGGTTGCCGGAACCTTAGAATCCGTGTTGTAAGCAATGATAGCGCGGATATGAGGGTTGATATTGCCGATCTCCGAAAAGTCCAGCGTAGCTTTTACCGACTCAAATTCCGTCAGTCCTAAATTGCTGACCGGGGCGATAAAGCCAGGATATACATGTTTACCATTCGCCTGAATCAGGTTTCCTTTGCTCATATCCAGACGAACCACCGTGGCATCTCCAATTCCGGTGATCTTTCCTTTATCAAAAATCAGGTAGCCATTTTCAATCACACTGCCATTGCCAAGGTGTAATTTGGCGCCCAGCACGTAAGTAAGCTTGCTTTGTGCCGGAGCCGGAGAGATATTCGCCTGTGCGAAAGCGGAAACCGTTGCCGCTGCGGTAAGGAATACGGTTAAAATATATTTATTCATGAGCATGTGTCCTTTCTGATTCGTTTAGTTCCATAGCATAATCTTCTACGGTTTCGCAATGGTACATCCGCGGGCTTTCAGCAGTTGGACGCTGTGTTTTTCCACCTTTACCTTTACTTTCCTGCATTTTTTTCAGGATTCTTGCGCGTTCAATCTGCTGATCTTTTCTCAGCTGCTCATCGCGCTCAATGTCCCAGTAAGAAACGCCATCTACAAAAGTTTTCTCCGCTTTTGCATAAATGGATAGTGGATTTGCAGACCAGATCACGACGTCTGCATCTTTGCCAGCTTTGAGACTGCCCACTTTGTTGTCGATGTGGAGCATTTTAGCGGGGTTTAAGGTCACAAACTTCAACGCGTCTTCTTCTGATACGCCACCATACAAGACTGCTTTACCGGCCTCCTGATTCAATCTGCGCGCCATTTCTGCATCATCAGAATTGAAAGCCGTGGTGATGCCTACATTGTGCATGATTTTTCCATTGTAAGGTATCGCCTCTGCAACTTCCATTTTATAAGCCCACCAATCTGAGAACGTGGAGGCATTGATTCCACGCGCTTTCATTTTGTCGGCCACTTTGTAGCCTTCCAGAATATGGGTGAAAGTATTGATTTTAAAGCCAAGGCTATCGGCAACGTTCATCAGCATATTGATTTCAGACTGTACATAGGAATGACAGGTAATGAAACGCTTATTGTCCAGTATTTCGACAATCGCATCCAGCTCTAAATCTCTCCTTACGTTGTTTCCTTTGCCGGATAATGCCGCTTTATATTCCTTTGCGCGTGTAAACTCGTCTACAAAAGACTGTTCGACACCCATTCTGGTGACCGGGAAACGAGCCCCTGTACCAAAATTACTTTGCTTCACATTTTCACCAAGGGCGAATTTGATAAAGCCATCAGCACCTGCGAATTTCAATTCTTCAGGCAGCTTTCCCCAGCGAAGTTTGATCAGCTGCGCTTGTCCGCCTACCGGATTTGCTGAACCATGAAGGATATGAGAAGTGGTGACCCCACCCGCAAGCTGACGATAGATATTCACATCTTCTGAGTTGATGATATCCGCAATCCGAACCTCCGCAGAAGAAGCTTGTGCGCCTTCATTGATACCGCCCGTTCCGGCAATATGAGAATGTTCATCGATCATTCCCGGTGTAATGTGTTTTCCTGTAGCATCAATGACTTTCGCATTGCCTGCGCTCAGGTTTTTTCCTACCGCTTTAATTTTGCCGTTTTCCAGCAATACGTCCGCATTTTGCAGGATTCCTTCTTTTTCATTCGTCCATACCGTTGCGTTTTTTAACAATACGCTTTCCTGTTTTACAGGACTGGCCGTACCAAAAGCAGTGAATGGATAGATGAGCGTGCCTTCATTTAGAACCGGCTTTTCTATTTCTTTTTTCGCCAGAGTTTTTGCTAAGGTATCTTTTTCATCTTTTTTACTGGTGATGAATCGTTTTCCCTGTACCCAGTTTTCCAATACGATATTGGTCTTTTTGAAAAGCGTATCGGAAGTGATAATGAAATTGGCCAGTTTCCCTTTTTCCAGGGTTCCTACCTTGTCGGAAACTCCGATCATGGCAGCTGGAATCTCTGTAACGGATAAAAGGGCTTGTTTTTGACTTAAGCCATTGTCTATCGCAGTGCGGATATTGGTCCAGAAATCACCGGCTTTATCCAGTCCGAAGGCAGTTAAAGAGAACCTGATGCCTGCTTTTTCCAGGATTCCCGGATTGGAAGGCGCCATTTCCCAGCCTTTCATTTGTGCCAGAGTCACATTTCTCGCATCTGCCGGATCTTCCACATCGTATGCTTTTACGAAGTTGATTGGGATAATCAAGCTGGCCCCGGTTGCTTTTACGGCCTCAATTCGCTGATATTCATCGCCATTAGATTTTATAATGTACTGTTTGCCAAACTCTTTTCCGATTTTATCGGCGCGCAAAATGTTTTGCCAGCCATCGGCTTCAAATATCTGAGGGATAGTCTGTTGTTTGTTAAAGGCTTCCAGAGAAATGTTGTATTCTTCTTTTTGTTTGCCATACCATTGTGCGTCATAATAGGTCTGGCGCAACAGGGCAATCGAGCCCATTAATGAGGTCGGGTAATCGTTTTGCGAAGTTCCTTTGTTGAAAGAATAATTGGCGGAAGCTTCAGGTTTCAGCATGATGCTGTTTTCTCTTTCATCGCTCAAAGTGACAACCGATGAGGTTCCGCGGGAAATACCATCTCTATTGATGACGTTTACGCTACCAAATCCGGCTTTACGCAGTTCATCCGCTTTTTTCGTGTCGATGGCAAATATTCCATTGACTTGTGTCTCCGGTCTGATGGCCTCATTCCAGCCGTAAGCTCCTTTTTTAGTAGAGGTGAATATCGATTGACGCGTTCCGCCGGTTAAGGTTCTGTTGCTTTCCGGTACGCCATAACCAGAAAAAGCATCCACCAAAGAAGGGTAAATGAATTTTCCTTTCAGGTCGATGACCACATAGCCTTTCGGTACTGCGGTACCGGTGCCCACCGATTGGATGGTTTGTCCTTTAATCAATAAGGTTCCATTAGGGATGGTCTGGCTGGCATTTACCACAATATTTGCATTGGTAAACGCGTAATTCCCCGGTCTGATGTCGTAAGAGCCGTTTACAGGGTAGCTCTGTTGCGCAAATACCAGGGTGCCAGAAAAAACCAACGCTAGTGAGAGTAGAGTTTTCTTCATAAAAAATTTAGTTTTAGTAGCTAAATCTAACCTAAAAAAGTTGGGGGATTTGTTTATAACCTATTTTTTACGAATTAAAGGGAGCGGCTTTGTCCACAATTACTGAGGTTTTGTCAACAAATGTGTAGCGCTTGTTGGTAATTGTGAATTTCAGAGGTTGAAAACCGGGAAATTAAGTCGGAAATGTGGATAGCTTACCTGTTATTGTGAGTTGCAGGCTGTGAAATGGAATAATTGGTTCGAAAATGTGGATAGCCTACCTGTTATTGTGAGTTGCAGGGTAGTAAAATAGAGTGGTAAGTCACAAATGTGGATAGCATGACCATAATTGTGGATTACCGACGAATAACCCGAACGCTTAAGATCCTTTCATTTAGTTTATAATGGTTTTAAATTTCGATTACTAATTCTCCTTTTTTTTAAACTGTTTTTTATTAGTTAAGTTTGAAAGAAAAACTCGTTATGGATTTATATAAGATTTTGAAAAGTGCGCATTCAGGATGGCGTTACCTGGTTTTAATTTTATTGGTACTGGCAATCGTTCAGGCATTGGCTGGATGGTTAGGAAAAAAACCTTATACAGAAGCAAATAGAAAGATAAATGTTTTCACATTGATCTTTGTGCACGTCCAAATTTTATTTGGATTGATCTTATATTTCTTGAGTCCACTGGTAGAAGCGGGGATTAGATATTGGAAAATGGAGCATATCGGAATGATGATTTTTGCGGCTATTTTAGTTACTGTTGGTAATGCAAGATCGAAACGCATCGAGGAAGCAGCAGGAAAACACCGCACTATTGCCCTTTATTTTGGTCTTGGACTGATCGTTATCGTTGCATCTATTATCCAGATGGTACAACTTGATCCTACGAGAACATTTTGGGGTGTGTCATAAAATTTCACAATTTAATTTGGTGTTGTAAGATTTATTTATATTTTTGTTGCACATGATTAACAATATACATACTTGGCAATGGCGCAGTAATTCTGAAAAGAGTTTCGTCGTAGCTTCGTGTACATTATAGTTTATCAACCTAAACCAAACCACACTTATAACCCGACGTAACCACACGTCGGGTTTTTTGTTATAAAATTTTTTTTACGACGGCGATGAAACCTGCGGTTGCAAGCTTCATAACAATTGAAAAACAGTGATATCCAATGAAAAACAATTGCATACTGATGAAAACTAAGATTTAAGATGAAGAATTATATCATTAACACCACTTACAAGAAGCGTCTTGCGGATACCACTACTCCGGTAAGCATTTACCTGAGGCTGAGGGATGTATTTCCGAACACCATTCTATTGGAAAGTTCTGATTACCACAGCCGTGAGAACTCAGTGAGTTACGTGTGTGCCCAGCCAGTGGCAGGGATCGTATTGAAAAATGGCATCTTATCTACTTACTTTCCCGATGGAAAAAAAGTAGAAAAAGAGAACTTTGTGCTTACTGAAGAAATTGATGCTTTTAAGCAGCAGTTCGAGCCTGGCGTTGTAGAAGATACGCGCTATATCTCTAACGGTTTATTTGGTTATTTCACCTGGAATGCCATTCCCCATTTTGAAGATATCGCTTTCCAGGCGACTTCCCCTGAAGGAGAGGAAATCCCATTGATGCAATACCATATTTATCGGTATATCATTGCTATAGACCACTTTAAGAACGAAGTGACGCTGTTTAAAAATACTTTTAACGGTGATGAAGACGATGATCTTGCGAAAATGGAATACCTGGTACAGAATAAAAACTTCCCGGAATACAGCTTTAAAACCATTGGTGAAGAAAGTTCTAACCTAACCGATCAGGGCTTTATGGACATCGTCGACAAAATGAAAACACACATTTTAAGAGGTGATGTTTTTCAGATTGTGCCATCAAGAGCATTTAAACAGGGGTTTTTGGGTGATGAGTTTAACGTATACCGTTGCTTACGTTCCATCAATCCTTCTCCATATCTTTTCTATTTCGACTATGGAAATTTCAAATTATTCGGTTCTTCTCCGGAAGCACAAATCACCATTAAAAACAATGTAGCCAATATCTTCCCGATCGCAGGTACCTTTAAACGTACCGGAAATGATGAAGAAGATGCGGAACTGGCCAGAAAGCTGGAGCAGGATCCTAAGGAAAGCGCAGAACACGTGATGTTGGTTGATCTGGCAAGAAACGACCTGAGCAGACATTGCAGTGGGGTGGAGGTGAAGTCTTTCAAAGAAGTACAATATTATTCTCATTTGATCCACCTCGTGTCTAAAGTAAGCGGTAACCTGCAAAAAGATGTTTCTTCTTTTAAAGTAGTGGCTGATACTTACCCGGCAGGAACATTGAGCGGTGCACCAAAATACCGCGCCATGCAGCTGATTGATGAATATGAAGGCTTAGGACGTAATTTTTACGCCGGTGCCATCGGATATATGGGCTTTAACGATACGTTTAATCATGCCATCATGATCCGTACCTTTATGAGTAAAAACAATGAATTGCATTATAGGGCAGGAGCGGGTATTGTGGCCGATTCTATCCCTGAAAATGAAATGCAGGAAGTAAATAACAAAATTGCAGCACTTCGCAGAGCTGTAGAAATGGCCACAGGCATATAACATGACAAACGATAAAGAGATGCAGAAGAAAGTATTGGTAATTGACAATTACGATTCATTCACTTATAATTTGGTCCACCTGGTCAATGAGTTAGGTAGAGAAGTAGAAGTCTGGCGTAATGATAAATTCGAATTGTCGGCGGTGGCGGAATACGATAAAATTATCCTTTCGCCGGGTCCGGGAATTCCGGAAGAAGCAGGTTTGTTATTGGACGTGATTAAAGAATATGCAGCCACTAAGAGTATCTTTGGGGTGTGTTTAGGACAACAAGCCATTGCACAGGCATTTGGTGGTACGCTATTGAACCTGGGCAGACCGATGCATGGTATCGCTACCCCAATTCAGGTACTGGATAAGGAAGAAATACTTTTCCATAACTGTCCGGAAGTGATCAATGTTGGTCGTTACCATTCCTGGGTGGTGAATAATGAGGGCTTGCCTGATTGCTTAACCATAACTGCTACTGATAAAGATCAGGAGATTATGGCCTTAAGGCATAAAGAATATGATGTTAGAGGCGTTCAGTTTCACCCTGAAAGTGTGCTGACAGAATACGGTAAGGAAATGATGAAAAACTGGTTAGAAGCTTAAAAGATGAATATTTTAGATAAAATTGTACTTCGCAAGCGCGAAGAAGTGGCCCTGGCCAAAGAACTGGTTTCTACAAAAATGCTGGAATCGGCAATACACTTTAACCGTACACCTTATTCATTTGAAGAATTTTTGCTGGATGAAAAGCGTTCGGGAATCATTGCCGAGTTTAAACGCCGTTCTCCTTCAAAAGGCATCATTAATGACAAAGTGACTGTAGAAGAGGTGACTACTGCCTATGCAGCAGCAGGTGCTTCGGCGCTTTCCGTGTTAACAGATGTAGATTTCTTTGGTGGACATACCAACGACTTATTAGCCGCCAGAGCTGCGAATAACATTCCTATTCTGAGAAAAGATTTCATGATCGATGAGTATCAGATTCTGGAAGCCAAAGCATTGGGGGCAGACATTATCCTGCTGATTGCCGCGATTCTAACTCCCGATGAGATTGAAGATATGGCTGTTTTTGCTAAAAGTCTGGGCTTGAATGTGTTGCTGGAAGTTCATAACCTGGATGAGTTGCAAAGAAGCGTGATTCCTGAGCTGGATGCCATCGGTGTAAACAACCGTAACCTGGCTGATTTTTCTGTGAATATCCAGACTTCTTTTGACCTGGTAGACGAGATTCCTGATGACTTTCTGAAAATTTCTGAAAGTGCGATTAGTGACCCGATAACCATCAACGAATTGAGAGCAGCGGGATTTGACGGTTTCCTGATCGGTGAAAACTTCATGAAAACTCAAAATCCGGGCGCATCAATGGCCGACTTTGTCAGTCAGCTGATCTCGGTATAACTTTTGTATCTTTGTAGGCTACATGGGAAAGCAAAAATATTTTGATACCGCGCTTAAACCTGAACGTGCTGTTCTTGTTGGCGTAATAAGACAAGGTGAAAAACCAGAAGAGACTAAAGAGTATTTAGACGAGCTGGCATTTCTGGTAGATACTGCCGGAGGTGTTGTGGCGAACATTTTTACTCAGAAAATGGAGAAACCGGACCGTAGTACTTTTGTAGGTACGGGAAAATTAGAAGAAATAGCGGCTTATGTAAAGTCGGAAGAAATAGATTTAGTCGTGTTTGATGATGAATTGTCTCCTTCACAACTGAGAAATATTGAGCGTGAACTGCAAGTAAAAGTGCTGGACAGGAGTAACCTGATTCTGGATATTTTTGCAGGCAGGGCGCAAACTGCACAGGCGAAAACGCAGGTGGAGCTGGCTCAGCTGCAATACTTATTACCACGATTAACCCGTTTATGGACCCACCTGGAGCGCCAGAAAGGGGGGATCGGAATGAGAGGTCCTGGTGAGACTCAGATTGAGAGTGATAGAAGGATGATTCTGGAAAAGATCTCTCTTTTGAAAGAACGCCTGAAACTCATCGATAAGCAAAATGAGACACAAAGGAAAAACCGTACGGATCTGATTCGTGTGGCATTGGTAGGTTATACCAACGTAGGTAAATCAACCATCATGAACATGTTGTCGAAGTCGGAAGTGTTCGCGGAAAATAAATTATTCGCCACCTTAGACACAACAGTGCGTAAAGTGGTGATCGAAAACGTTCCTTTCCTGTTATCGGATACGGTTGGATTTATCCGCAAACTGCCTCACCATTTGATCGAATGTTTCAAATCGACCTTAGACGAGGTGCGTGAAGCAAACGTTTTGATTCATGTGGTAGATATTTCTCATCCAAATTTTGAAGATCAGATCAATGTGGTCAACGAAACTTTAAAAGACCTGGGTGCAAGAGACAAGCCAACCATTGTGCTGTTCAATAAAATTGATGCCTATGTGAGTCCGGAAGTGGATCTGGAGAACGGCGAGAAATCTACATTGAGCCTTGAAGAGTTTGAGCACAGCTGGATGGCAGCTAATAATGCCCCTGCGATGTTTATCTCGGCCTTGCACAAAGAGAATTTAGAAGAATTTAAACAACTATTGTACGATAAAGTCAAAGCTTTACATACAGACCGCTATCCTTACGATACGCTGTTATATTAATATTTAAGATTGCAATAATTATGGAAAGTAAACGTCAGCAGAAATTTGCCGGAGTCCTGCAAGAGGAATTAGCAAGTATATTTCAACGTGAAGGAGCAGCATATTTACCGAATACCCTGGTTACCATTACTAAAGTCCGCGTTTCTCCGGATTTAGCCGTAGCAAAGGTGTATTTAAGCTTTTTAAATACCAACAATACCACTTTATCTGTGGCAGAAGTAAATTCTCATTCTAGTGAGATCAGGTATAAATTAGGTGCAAGAATTCGCCATCAGGCAAGGGTAGTGCCTACCTTAACGTTCTTCCTGGACGATACTAATGAGTACGTACAGCACATGGACAAGATCTTTGATAAGATCGCTAAGGAGCCAAGACAAGCAGAGGATACAGAAGAAACAGCGGATTAATTTATACCGCTAAAATAAAATATGCAGGAAACAGCAACCGTTAAGCATCCGTTAAATCTGGAAGGCGTAGTTATTGGAAAAGTAGTAGATTTTGATCCGGCATCGGATCAATTGTATCCATTTAACTTTACCGCAAGCAATACGGAGCTGAGTCCGGAAGTATTGGCCGATACGGCTGTTTTTAGTGATTGGATTACCGGTCAGATGGCCAAAGCCAATGCCCGTTACGGGATTGGTGGATATGATGAACACCGGACAATCTATGCCCGGAGTTCTCATTTTGATGCTGGAGAAGAGCCCCGTAGGTTACACCTTGGGGTCGATATCTGGGGCCCAGCAGGCACAAAAGTTTATAATTTTTACAAAGCGGAAGTCCACAGTTTTAAATTTAATGATCATTACGGGGATTATGGGGCAACCATTATCCTTAAATATGACATCAATGGCCGGGTATTCTATGCCTTATACGGGCACCTGAGCTTAAGCTCAATAGCTGATTTAAAAGTAGGGCAAAAGATTGCCAAAGGAGCGGCATTTGCTACTTTCGGGATCCCCGAAGAGAATGGTCACTGGCCTCCACACCTTCATTTTCAATTGATTTTCAACCTTTTTAGTGCCAGGGGAGACTATCCGGGCGTTTGTCCGTTTTCTCAAAAGGCAGTATTCCTGTTGAATTCTCCCGATCCTTCCGCAATATTAAAGCACACATTTAAAGCGGCATTGATTTAATTTCCGTAAATTAGGGTATGAAAAGGATTCTCTTTTTATGCTTCCTGCTGATCGGATTTTCTGCAGCTTCGCAACCCCGCCTGAAAGGTGGGCTGGAGCGTTTTGTGATGGAAAATAAGGTGTATCCACCCTATTCATTACACCATTGTATCGAGGGAGTCGTCAACATTGAATTTAAGTTAAATGATCAGGGGGAGGTGTTCTACTCCGCGGTTCGTTCGGGCGTAGGCACAGATTTAGATCAGGAGGCCTTGCGTCTGATCCGCCTCAGTAGCGGTAAATGGGAGGTTCCAAAGGGGCACGATTCTACGGTGGTCCTCATCGCACCGATGGTTTTTGAACTGACCGGCTATGGTTGTGATGGAAAAACTAAAGCAGAAATCAATCTGGCAATCGCCAATTATATCTCCAATACCGGGGTCACCGAGGTGATCATGAATTTCTATAAAAATAAAGGAAAAGCAAGCTATAAACCGGAAGATGAAGCCAGATTCTCCAGGCTAAAAGAAGAACTGGGTTATGATGAGGCCTATTTTGCTGAAAGGGTAAAAGCCGGGGAACGTAAGCTGAAACAGAAAGATTTGCAGGGCGCCTGTGCCGATTTTATGTTCGTCAGGAATATGGGTTCTGGTTTGGCTGATGACTTGATTGCAAAGTACTGCCGTTAGTTTTTTGCATTTAAAAAGCGGGTACATTAGTGTAATTCCTGCTTTTTTAGGGCGTAATGATGGTAATGGCTGCCGGCAAAATCGTCGCATCTACGCGGTTTACTTTGCCCATATACTCCCCGTCTACCTGAAAATGGACTTTGTGTTTGGTTTTGATACAGAGGTCTTTGGTATGGAAAAGTTCAATCTTCTCCGGATTAAAAGGGAGTTCTGTAAATCTGACCTTCAATATTTCTATGACCGTATACTTCTTGACTAAAATCACCTCAAAGAGATCGTCTGTCAGGTCGCCTTCCGGATTGATTTTTACCCCTGTACCATAGCTGGTGGCATTGGCAATCACCACCATTGCAGCTTGAGTTTTAATCTGCTGTCCCTTAATTTCTATTTCCACTTCCATTTTATGGTGGCTCCACAGGGCTTGCCAGGCGGCTTTTGCATAACCTATCATTCCGCGCTGAGGCAGATTGTCGAAACGTCTGATGATATAGGCGTTAAAGCCAATATCGGCAAGGTGGATACAGAGCTCCCCGTTTACCTTGATGGCATGGATTTTCTTCGGCTGTCCTTTTGCTGCTACCTGTAATGCAGCTTCCAGTTCCAGGGGGATGCCTAATTCTTTGGCCATTCCGTTGGCAGAACCAGCCGGAATAATACCAATTGGAATATTTGTTCCCTCCAGGCATTCGGCAACGAGTTTTAAAGTGCCATCACCACCAACAGCGATCACGCGATCGGCTTTCGACTGATCAATAGCTTGTTTGATTTTTTCTAAACTACAGTTTTTAGGGAGTTCAAAAATCTCAATTTTCTCTGACGCAGCTTTAAAATGAAGGTCTATGGCTTCAGAATAGTTAATTTGCTGGTTGCCTGAACCGGGGTTAATAATGAAAAGTAATTTTGCGCTCGAATTGCCTGCTCCCATTGATATTGTTTAATACCACAAACAACTTCCGGCTTACTCTGTTTTAATTAACAATGAATAAATCCTGTAAGGTTAAAGTATATCATGGCTATGGACATACCCACAATCTGGTTATTTATGGCCATGTGTTTACTTTTAAGGCGAAGACAAAACAGATCTACAGCAATAATTTCTTTGTAAATATTGCCCACCTTTTGAAGCTTTTTATTGTAAAACCAGCCCCTTTTGCCAGGGTGGAACTAAACTTTAACGGGCAGTTGATTGCGCAAAAAACAGCTTATGATGGCTTTTTTAAGTTCGAATGGGTGGCGCTTGAAAATGTAACCGCAGGCTGGCATGGCGTAAAAGTGAAGGCCCTTGCCAAAGATGGAACCCTATTAGGGGAGGCTTTAGGGAAGGTTTATGTGCCGCACATCACTCAATATGCATTTATTTCTGATGTGGATGATACGGTGATGGTTTCTCATTCGGCCACCATCGGGCGTAGGTTAAGGGAGCTGTTTATTAAAAATCCAAGGACGCGGAAAACCTTTCCCGGCATCGCCGAACTTTATCGTTTGCTCTCTGTATCGCATACTACCGCCGATCAGCCCAATCCGTTTTTCTATGTTTCCAGTACAGAATGGAACCTCTACGACTATCTGGTAGAAACCTTTCGGTTTAACCGTTTGCCGGAAGGTGCTTTTTTGCTCAATCAATTGAAACGCTGGACCAGCTTAATCAAAACCGGTAAAACGGGTCATGAAGGTAAATTGATTCGTTTGAGAAGAATTATGGCTGTTTTCCCCAATCAGAAGTTCGTATTTTTTGGTGATAACTCCCAGAAAGACCCAGCTATTTATGCGACGATTGCAGAGAAATTTCCACAAAATGTGGCTGCGGTATTCATTAGGAATGTCCGTAAAGAGAAAGAAATAGAAACTGTGAAAATATTGGGAAAAATGAAAGCTGCAGGAATCAGTACCTGCTTGTTTAAAGACAGTAAGGATGCTTTTACCTATGCTCAGAAAATCGGGCTGATTGATGATTAACTGATCGATTTTCCGAAAGGCGTAAAGGCCAGATTCATGAGCTTGAAATGTTGTCTGCCGAAAGGAATTCCGATAATCGTAATACAAAACAGTAAGCCGAAAAGTAAATGGGTTAAGGCAATCCAGAAACCGCCACAAAACAACCAGATGATATTCATAATCGTAGATAAACAACCCGTATTGGAAGTAGTATCTGTGATTTTTACCCCGAATGGCGCTAATCCTACGAAGGCGCATTTGAAACACTGCAGGCCAAATGGAATACCGATAATGGTAAGGCATAAAATTAATCCACCGATGATGTATTCGATAAAAATGAAGATGCCGCCAAATACGATCCAGATGATATTGCCTAATAAGTTCATGCTTTGTTTTTCAATTAAGATACAATAAGGAATGGTTCGTTACATTAAATTATTGTTTTTATTATTGTAGCATGGTTTTTAGACTCGATGACAAGGAGATTAGCTTTCCAGATCCGGCACTAGCGGATCCGGACGGATTATTAGCAGTAGGAGGAGATTTAAGTGTCAACAGACTGCTTTTAGCCTATCATCATGGGATTTTCCCCTGGTTTAGTGAAGATGACCCCATTTGCTGGTATTCGCCTCATGAACGCTGCGTAATTTATCCGGATCAGGTGAAGATTAGCAAAAGCATGGCAAAATTTTTAAAAGACGGGGTGTTTAGAATCAGTTATAATGAGGCTTTTCCGGAGGTCATCAGGAACTGTGCAAAAGTTGGACGGAAAGATCAGCCGGGCACCTGGATTACGGAAGAAATGCAGGAAGCTTATATCGCTTTGAATCAACAAGGTTTTGCAAAAAGTGTAGAAGTCTGGAAAGACGGGGTATTGTGTGGTGGATTGTATGGCCTGGAAATCGGGAATGTCTTTTGCGGAGAAAGCATGTTTAGCCTGGTCAGCAACGCTTCTAAAGCAGCTTTGATCTGGCTATGCCAGACCAAAGACTTTGAGTTGATCGATTGTCAGCTCCCGAATGATCATTTGATGAGCCTGGGCGCAGTCATGATTAGCCGGGAGGAATATTATAATTTATTACAAGGCTAGTTCAGGATTTCTGCGATGTCTTCCTTGCTCAGTGATTTGAAGAAACTTTCTTCTGTCGTAATCAATGAGCTTGCCAGTCGTTTTTTACGGTTTTGCAGGGCCAGGATTTTTTCTTCTACGGTATCTTTGGCGATAAACTTATAAATGAAAACTTTCTTTTCCTGTCCGATGCGGTGCGTACGGTCAATGGCCTGTTGTTCTACGGCTGGATTCCACCATGGATCAAGGATAAACACATAATCTGCCTGGGTAAGGTTTAAACCAACACCACCGGCTTTAATGGAGATCAAAAATACTTTCAACTCCGTGTTCTCCTGGAACTCTGCCACGATTTCCCCTCTGTTTTTTGTAGCACCATCCAGGTACGAAAAGGCGATTTCCTCTTTCTCAAAATACTGTCTGAAAATATTCAGGTGCTTCACAAATTGAGAGAAGATTAAGACTTTATGGCCGCCTTTTAACACATTATCCAGGGTATGGATCACGTTTTCAAACTTGCCGGAATCCGAGGCATAAGTTTCATCGATCATGACCGGATGGTTGGCCAGCTGTCTCAATGCGGTTAATCCCTGTAATAACTGTACTTGCTTTTTAGCATAAGTACCGTCGTCCATACTGCTCAGCAGGTCATTTCTGTAGGCCGACTTGGTTTTTTCATAATACGTCGCCTGATCTTCAGACATGTCGCAATAGATCACCTGTTCTGTTTTCGCAGGAAGTTCTGAGGCTACCTGTTCCTTGGTTCTTCGCAAGACAAAAGGCTTGATAATGGCCTGTAATTTTTTGGCTTTTTCCTCATCCTTACGCTTCTCGATGGCCTGTACATACTCTTCATTGAAGAAAGCCTGTGTGCCCAGTAAACCCGGGTTTAAAAAGGTAAGTTGGGTCCATAGATCGCTCACCGAGTTTTCTACCGGCGTACCGGAAAGGATCAGCTTATGTCTGGATTTAAGGGCTTTTACTGCTCTAAATGATTTTGAAGAAGGGTTTTTGATGTTCTGACTCTCATCGAGAATGATGTAGTTGAAATAATAATCCTTCAATAAATCGATGTCTACGCGGGTAATACCGTAGGTCGTGATGATGATATCATACTTCGCAAACTGACTGATGTCTTTGTTTCTTGAGCTTCCGGTATGGGCGTGGATCTTTAATTTAGGTGTAAATTTCTTCGCCTCGTTTAGCCAGTTGTAGATCAGGGAAGTAGGCATAATGATCAGCGACGTGCTTTTTGTCGACTGCTCTTCGTCCTCTTCTTTTATCTTTTGCAGCATGGCCAGAGTCTGGATGGTTTTACCCAAACCCATATCATCTGCCAGGCAACCGCCAAAATTATACTCCCTTAAAAAGCTGAACCAATTGTATCCCGCTTTCTGATAGCTGCGGAGGTCCCCTTTAAAGTGTACCGGCATTTTTGTATCGGCAATGTTTTCAAAATCGTTCAGTCTTTGCAGCTTGCGACTTAAAGTTACGTTGGCAATACCATCTTCTGCCAGCTCATTGATCAGTCCGATATGGTGTTTTTTCAACTTCAATTCCTTGCCGCCATCGGAAAGGCTAAACAGGCTTCCGTACTGACTAAACCATTTTTCAGGAATGATCGCTATCGAGCCATCAGGCAGGGTAAATTCCCTCTTTTTATGAAGGATATGTTGTTTTAGGGCAATAAATGGAATCGGCTGCGAACCGAAGTATACGATCGCATTAATGTCAAACCAATCATTGTCTTCCTTGATCTCAAAATCAATCTTATTGCTGGCAAACTGGAATTTCTTAGCGCTCTGGTCTTGCTCAATCTCAAATCCTTCGGCTTTCAGTTGCTCAATATGCTCATTTACCCAGTTGAGTATGGCATAGCTCTGGTTTTCATCCGCATGGGGTGGTAATTCCAGATTATGGTCCAGCGGACTCACTTTCTTAAGCCCAAGGGCCGTCAGAAAGTTGAATTTCTGTTTCTCCCATGTCGCATCTCTTTTGATACGGGTGAAAATATAATTGTCTGCTTCTTTTTCTATGTGTACGGTTACTTTCTTCTCATTGCCCATTGCAAAAGCATGGGTATCGTACCTAAAATACAATTGTAGCTGAGAGATACCGGCATCTACATAAATCACCTTGATGACCGGTGTCGGCTCATGTTTTTCGGTTTTGATGTCGAATCCTTCCGCATAAACATGGTACTTCTCAATCAGGGGAGCCACAAACTTTTCAAAGTAAGCGCCTTCTGTAGATTTAGGAATGGTGATGTAACGTTTGTTTAAAAATGGCAGTAGTTTCTTTCCTTCAATGTCCTGTTCGAAGAAGTATAATACGTCATTTAACAGTAGCCATGCCGGTTGGTTGCTCACCACCTGTGCTTCCTGAAACATAAAGTCGATGCGCATGCCCTGGTACTTGATGGTCGGGAAATAACGTGTTTCCATCGCATTGCGTCTAAAATGAAACAATACAGTAGCAGGTTCGGCGGCGAGTTCAATTTTTCGCTCCGCAGGCCAGCCATCACTGTCCATCAGGTACAATGCACCATCTTTTTTGATCAGTTCTAAAGCTTCTGCCAGTTTCTTTTCAATCTTCGGGCGTACATTTTCATAAAACTTATCATTGAAAAATTTGCTGAAAAACTCTACCGGACGAATGGGTTTTTTATGGTATTTCTTGATGATGAAATCCTGCTCGGTCTCATCCAGAATTTTAATCAGCTTGAAATCTTTTTCCGTCAGGTGTGCCGCGAATTCGGTGGCCGTATGTGAAAATATACGCTGATAGGTTAAAGAAAAGTCTCCCTGAGGGTTCAGCTGGACAATATGAGGTTCTATTAAATAACCGAAAAACTCGTGTTTACACAATGAATAAACAATTTTACAGGGCTTAGAACTATCTACTCGTAACATTAGCTAAAGGTTAAAACAAAGGGAGGATAAGCATTTAAAAATCTTTAAACATACAGCAAATTGAACTTCTTTCAAATAAAATAGAAGAATTAGCCAATTTTTTTCTGCCAGTTCGTCGAAAAATATTGGCCTTTGGTCGGGGATTCTTTCATTGTGGTCTAAAACGGAGAAAGTCGCTGAAACGTTTCTGAAATGGAGGCGTCTTATCTACAAAACCTTAAGAAATCTTTTAAATCAAAATATTATGAAAACCTCTGTAAAATCACTAATCGCACTAACCTTAACAGCAATTGTTTTATCTACCTCTGCGTTTACCAGCGCATCGATGGCAGCAGTAACACCTATGTATAACAGCCCTGAAAAACCTTTCAACAGGATTAAGGTCAGTGGGAATGTAAAGGTTACCCTGATTCAAGGGAAAACTGAAAAAGTAGAATTAATGAACGAAGTAGCAGGAGAACAGGTTTCTTTTGTACAAAAGGGATATACCCTGATCATCAACTCTACGGCAAAAGAAACCTTAGACGTAGTGATTTACGTGAAGGATTTACAAAGAATTGACGCTTCAAACGGGGCTAACATTAGAACTTCAGGAAAATTAAACCTGAATGTATTACAGGTATTCCTGAATGACGATGCCAAAGCAAATGTAAAAGGAAATATCAAAAGCTTGTACACTGTATCAAATGGCAGTTCAGATTTGAAATTACGTGGAACAGCTGAGGAACATATTTTAGTGAAAAACAATTTATCTAAATTGAATACTGCGGATTTTGCAGCCTTAAAAACAGAAAGCACTTTCCTTGAAAACGGAATTGCTGCAACCACGAAAACGACTTTGGTGAAATAGAAAAGATAGATTTGCAGTAGTATTAAAAAAAAGCGGCGGGAATTCCCGTCGCTTTTTTTTGTAGTTTTTATCTGAAAGCCTTTGTTCAGGACTTATTGTGCTCAGATAGTTGATATGTATCCTGAAACCAGCGTTACAAGTCGAACTTGATACCTTGTGCCAGGGGTAAAGTATTGGCGTAGTTGATGGTATTCGTTTGCCTGCGCATATATCCTTTCCAGGCATCAGAGCCACTTTCTCTACCACCACCGGTTTCTTTTTCTCCACCAAAAGCGCCACCGATTTCAGCACCTGAAGTGCCAATATTCACATTGGCGATGCCACAATCCGAGCCTGAAACCGACAAAAACTGTTCTGCTTCTCTCAGGTTTAGCGTCATGATGGCGGATGATAATCCCTGAGGAACGTCGTTTTGTAAGGCGATGGCCTGGTCCAGGGTTTTATATTTAATCAGATAGAGGATAGGGGCGAAAGTCTCTTCCTGTACAATTTCATAATGATTTTCTACAGCTGCAACGCAAGGTTTTACGTAACATCCGGAGCGATAGTTAGGGCCGGTAAGGACGCCACCTTCCACTACAAAATCAGCGCCTTCTTTGATCCCTTTTTCGATTGCTTTCCGATACATATCTACTGCTGCGGTATCAATCAGCGGGCCTACATGGTGGTATTGGTCTAAAGGATCTCCGATTCGTAACTGTTCGTAAGCTTTAACCAATCTATCTTTAAATTCTTCGTAAATGTCTTCATGAATGATGAGCCTGCGGGTAGAAGTGCAGCGTTGTCCGGCAGTACCTACGGCACCAAATACGGCTCCGATGATCGACATGGCCAGATCTGCGTCTTTAGAAATGATGATGGCATTGTTGCCTCCCAGTTCCAGAATGCTTCTGCCGAACCTGCTGGCTACAGCGGTAGAAACAGTGCGTCCGATGCGGGTAGATCCGGTAAAGGAAACCAGCGGAATGCGCTTGTCGTTATTGATCATATCACCTACGGCATTGCCAATCAGCAAGTTACTGATTCCTTCCGGCATCTCGTTGTCTTCCAGTACTTTCGCAATAATCCGCTGACAAGCGATGGCACATAGCGGTGTTTTTGAAGAAGGTTTCCATACGCAAACATTGCCACAAACCAGGGCCAGGGCTGTGTTCCAGCTCCATACTGCAACCGGGAAATTGAAGGCCGAAATAACGCCAACGATACCCATCGGGTGCCATTGCTCGTACATCCGGTGATTTGGCCTTTCAGAGTGCATGGTTAAACCGTACAGCTGGCGGGAAAGTCCGACGGCAAAATCACAGATGTCGATCATTTCCTGTACTTCTCCAAGTCCTTCCTGTAAACTTTTCCCCATTTCATAAGAAACCAGTGTGCCCAGATCTTCTTTCGAAGCCCTTAAAGCATCCCCTAGCTGACGCACAATGTCGCCACGTTTTGGTGCCGGTAAGTTGCGCCAGAACTGAAAAGCAATCTCCGCAGTTTTCATAACGGTTTCATAATCTTTGGCGCTGGCCACCTGAATGCTGGCAATCTTTTCGCCGTCTACCGGAGAAAAACTGTCGATGGTTGTCGCTTCTGCAGCTTCTGACCATTGCTGGCCGGTGCTCCATGCAGGGTTGATTTCCTGAATCCCTAAGTTTTTTAAAACGGAACTGATCATTTTTTTCATTCGCTTTACGGTTTATAAACGGTGATATAGCTTCATCCTCAAGGGGATATTTCGCCTTATATAACCGCTTTTTTAATATTTGGTTTCTTTTCTGACCTGAATTTTACAGGTTTTCGTTTAAAGTTATGTTATTTTGTATGATAATTCTGATCATAATCTCAATTGAAAAAAGCAATCAACTCATTTCCCCGAGCCTCTTGCTAAAAATAATACTATCAGTCATTCAGGGAATTCGGGTGTGTAGATGTTGAAAATTAATTAGTTTATGCAAATATTTAATTTGTAAACTTATATTGTGTTTTTAAAAATTGGTTCTGTTCTTTAATTATTCGCGACATGGAAGAGGAATTTTTATTTGAGTTTAGTGACGATGCCCAACGTTCAGTAGAACGTTACGAGGAGATGATACGTAATCAGGATCAATACTTTTTTGATGCGGAAGCTTTTGAGAATATTATTGATTACTATATAGAGAAGAGTGACCCTGTTAAGGCGCTTCAAGTGACCGATTATGCGGTAAATCAACACCCTTATGCTGCTGTATTTCTGGTCAAACAGGCACAGTTGTTTTTTGTAACCGATCAGGTTGAAAGGGCTTTCCATGCTTTGCAAAAAGCGGAAATGCTGGAGGCTTCGGAAGCAGAGATCTATATCTTACGTGGTAATATTTACAATAGTCTGGAACGTTATCAGGAGGCACTGGATAATTTTCAGATCGCCCTGGCTTTTGCCGAGACTACTGATGAAATCCTTTTACAAATTGCCTATGTATATCAGAATATGCTGGATTATGAACAAGCAATTGTTTATATCAAACGCAGTCTGGAGCAGGATATGGAAAACAAAGACGGCTTATATGAGCTGGCATTTTGTTATGATATCCTGGATAAACAGGAGGAAAGCATCAAATTTTATCAGGAATACATTGATAATGACCCCTATTCTTATGCGGCATGGTACAACCTCGCCAATTCTTACCATAAGCTAGACCTCTTCGAAAAAGCGATTGATGCCTATGATTATGCGATTTTAATTAAAGATAACTTTGCTTCTGCCTATTATAATAAAGGAAATGCACTCGTACAGCTAGACCGTTTTGCGGAGGCCATCGAGGTATATAAACATACTTTTGAATACGAACCACCTAATGCGGATACGTATTGTGCTATTGGAGAATGCTATGAAAAGCTGGATTTAATGGACGAAGCGCGTGCTTATTACAAGAAATCTGTCAAAATGGACCCTAAAATGGCCGATGCCTGGTTTGGAATCGGGGTAACCCTCAATTTCGAGGAACGCTATTTTGAATCGCTTCATTTTTACCGTAAAGCTTTAGAGCTTGACGATGAAAATCCGGACTTCTGGTTCGCTATGGCGGATGCTTTCTATAAACTCGGTCAGATTGAAGAATCTATCGAAGCTTACTATAAGGTATTGGAGTTTAATCCGGTGGATATTGAGGCCTGGTTAGACTTTTCAACCGTGCTTTATGAGCAGGGAAGGCTGTTAGAAGCCTCTGAAACGATTTTAGACGGGATAAAAAATAACCCCGATGCAGCAGAGCTATATTACCGCATGGTAGCCTACCTGTTTGCCCTCGGAGAAAAAAATGACGCCCTGGTTTATCTGGAAACCGCTCTGGTTACTGACCCCGATAAACATTATATTTTGTTCGAATATTTGCCGCAATTACAAGATAATGGCTCAATAATCGAAGTCATTAACCGTTATGTTAAATAATGTTACCGTTTTTTATTAGATATACCTGATAAAAACTGTCCATTTTTTTTTCACCTTTGTGAGCAATATGAACTACCCATTAAATAATATACCCGAAAGATCAGTAAAGCCACGAAATAAAGGAATTACAATGGTCATGGATAAAGGACTAAGCTTAAGGCAAACGGAAGATTTCATCGAAGTTGCCGGAGTACATACTGATATCGTAAAATTAGGCTGGGCAACTTCGTTTGTGACTCCTAATCTAAAAGAGAAGTTAGCCATTTACAGAGATGCAGGAATACCTACCTATTTTGGAGGGACATTATTCGAAGCTTTTGCGATCCGTAATCAATTTGACGACTATTGCAGAGTACTGGATAAATATCAGATGGAATATGCTGAAGTATCTGATGGCTCTATCACCATTGAACACGACCTTAAATGTGAATTCATCCGTAAATTAGCAACACAGGTAACTGTAATTTCTGAAGTTGGTTCTAAAGATGCTGCAAAGATTTTTGCACCATACAAATGGATCAAACTGATGAATGCAGAGCTGGAAGCCGGTTCATGGAAAGTAATCGCGGAAGCCAGAGAAGGTGGAAACGTTGGAATTTACAGAGGTTCAGGCGAAGTTAGAGAAGGATTGGTTGATGAGATTCTAACTCAGATTCCTCAGGAAACTATCATCTGGGAAGCGCCACAAAAAGAACAACAAGTTTGGTTTATTAAACTTTTAGGAGCCAATGTAAACCTTGGAAATATCGCTCCTGCGGAGACTATTCCATTGGAAACAATTCGTTTGGGTTTAAGAGGTGATACTTTTGACCATTTTCTAAACATGGATAATTTGTAATCCTACATTTACTTATAAATGAAGAAATATGGCCTGATAGGGTATCCCTTATCACACTCCTTTTCAAAAAAACACTTCGGGGAAAAATTTGTAAATGAGCAGATCGCTGATTGCGAATATGAACTCTATCCGATTGAAAATATCAGTTCCTTTCCGGAGCTGATTGCTGATGAAGAAATTGTTGGAATTAATGTGACCATCCCTCATAAAGTGGGTGTGATGGCTTACATTAATGACCTGGATGAGGCAGCAGCAGAAATCGGTGCGGTCAATTGTATCGATATCCGCAGGGAAAACGGCAAAGCGATCCTCAAAGGATACAATACCGATGCCTACGGATTTGAAACTTCTTTACGTCCTTTTCTAAAAGAACACCATACTAAAGCCTTGATATTTGGCGATGGTGGTGCCGCAAAAGCGATAAAATATGTACTGGGTAAACTGGGGATCTCTTTCGTAATCGTGACGAGAAAACCAGCGGAGGGTACGATTTTATACGATGCTGTGGATGCGAAAATGATGGAGGAATATACCTTGCTGATCAACACAACGCCTTTGGGAATGTCGCCGAATGTAGACAGCTGTCCGCAGATTCCTTACGAATCGATCACGGAAAAGCATCTGGCTTACGATCTGGTTTACAATCCGGAAGTCACTAAATTCCTGGAGCGTAGTGCTGCATCCGGTGCCGCCATTAAAAACGGACTGGAAATGTTGTACCTTCAGGCGGAACGTTCCTGGCACATCTGGAATTCCTGATATGAAGAGATTTTTCCCATTCGGCCTCCTTATTCTGGTGCTGGCTTTTAGCGCCTGTAACCAGAATAACAATTATGCACCGAAGCCGAGGGGGTATTTTCACATCGATTTTCCTAAAAAAGCATACCAGCCTTTCAATGAAGGCTGTGCCTTTTCTTTTGAATACCCGGTGTATGCAAAAATGATCCCTGATAGCGGCAGAGATACCCGGCCTTGCTGGTATAACCTTTCTTTTCCGCAATTTAACGGACGTTTGCACCTCACTTATTACGATGTATCTTCCAAAAAAGAGTATGAAGGACTGGTAGAAGATGCCAGAACTTTTGCTTTTAAACATACCGTGAAGGCCAATGCGATTGATCAAAAGCTGATCAATTACCCGGAAAAGAAAGTTTATGGCGTTTATTACGCGATAGAAGGGAATACGGCTTCTTCCGTGCAGTTCTTTTTAACCGACAGTGCAAAACATTATTTCCGCGGAGCTTTGTATTTTAATGAGCGTCCGCAGTACGATTCCATCCAACCGGTAGTGAATTTTATAAAGAAAGATATTGATCAGATGATCAGTACTTTCAAATGGAAAAATTAATATCTATTTTAACTCCTATGATTAGTATCCAGCAATTTGCTTTTAATCCATATCGCGAAAACACTTACGTTTTATTTGATGACTCTTCGGAATGTGTGATCATTGATCCCGGAATGTCTGATGCGAATGAACAAAACCAATTGGTTCAGTTCATTAAAGAAAACAAGCTGAAGCCGGTATTGTTGTTAAATACACATTGTCATATTGACCATGTATTGGGCAATAAGTTTGTGTACGATAACTGGAGCCTGAAACCTCAGTTTCATGCAGGAGAGCTACCTATTTTACAGGCAATCCCTGGTTATGCCCCACAAATGGGCTTCGACTATGAGCTTTCTCCGGAGCCGGAAGTATTTTTGGGAGAAACCGGAACCGTTAAATTTGGAAACAGTCAGCTGGAACTGATTTTTGCGCCAGGCCATTCGCCGGCACATTTATGTTTCTACGCTGCTGCGGATAACTTTTTGATCGGTGGTGATGTCTTGTTCTATACGAGTATTGGCCGTACCGACCTTCCGGGAGGCAACCATCCGCAATTAATCAATAGCATAAAGAATAACTTGTTTATATTGCCCGATGATTGCAGGGTTTACCCTGGCCACGGTCAGTTTACTACCATTGGTTTCGAGAAACAACACAATCCATTTTTACAGTCGTAATTTCATAATCATTTGAATACAGCCTTTTACATAGCCCGCAGGTATCTTTTTGCTAAAAAATCTACCAATGCGATCAACATCATCTCCGCGATTTCCGTGGTAGGGGTGTTTGTGGGAAGCGCTGCATTGATTATCATTTTATCGGCTTTCAATGGTCTTGGAGAAATGGTCTTGAAAATGTTCAATACCATGACCCCTCAGCTGGTCATTATGCCGGCTAAAGGCAAGACTTTTGAACCAAACACGGCTTATTTCAATCAATTGAAAAAGGCAGACGGGATTTATTCCTATGTGGAAGTCTTGTCGGAAAATGCTTTACTGAAATACAACGATAAACAAAGTGTAGGCCTGATCAAAGGGGTAAGTCCCGATTATCTAAAGAATAAAAGCCTGGACAGCACCATTATTGACGGGCATTTTACGCTGGAGAATGCGAGTGGGTATTATGCGGTGATCGGCTCCGCATTACAGAACTTTCTGGTGGTTAATACGACCGATCCGTTTAATCCTTTGCAGGTATATTCTCCTAAAAAGGGGAAAAGGCCGACTTCCATCAATCCCGGTGATAATTTTACGGTATTGACCATTCCGGTATCCGGAGTTTTCGAAGTTCAGCAGGATTTTGATAACGTGGCCATCGTGCCTTTAGCTTTTGCGCGCCAGCTTCTGGCAGAACCAGCTAAAATTTCTTCCATAGAACTGCTTTTAAATCCAGGCATTGATACCGAAGAATTTAAAACGGAAATAGAGAAAAAGCTTGGGGCGGAATTCGTTGTAAAAGACCGCATTGAGCAAAACTCGGCACTTCACAGCATTCTCGGAAGTGAGAAATGGGCCGTATATATCATCCTTACTTTTGTCTTAATAATCGCTATCTTTAATATAATTGGATCATTAACCATGTTGGTGATAGACAAATTGAAGGATATTTCCGTTCTAAGTAGTCTGGGGGCAGGCAAAAAGCTGATCAAGCGGATATTTTTGCTGGAAGGGATGATGATTACCATGACGGGCTGTATCCTCGGCCTGTTGGTAGGATTGATCTTCTGTTTGGTTCAGCAGAAATTTGGCATGATCAAAATGTCGCAAGACAACCCGATGATTTCAAATGCCTATCCGATTGGCTTGAAATGGACGGATTTTTTATTAGTATTTTTAACAGTGACTGTGTTCTCTTTTATGGCATCAGCTTTGTCTTCTAATCTGAGTGTCAAAAAAATTGATCATTTAAATCAAGATCTCTAACATCATGAATATATCAATCAAATCATTACCCTTATTAATGCTCTGCTCAGTTGTTATTCTGGCCTGTAATAACACGCCGGCATCTGTTGAAAAGAACAATATCAGGGTGATTAAAGGCTTGTATAGCTATGGTCCCGAGATCAAATCTTTTACGGATTGTGAAGAAGGGAATGAATACTGGGTAGCCGATAGTGCGAAAACACTGGAGCTGGCTTACAGTAATTTCAACTTCGAAAAACCTTATGAACCGGTATACATTGAAGTAGAATGCCATATGATCAAATCTGACAGCTTAATTATTGCGGCAGACTTTGATTCTACGATGGTGGTGACGAAATTATTAAAGATCTCTAAGGAAATTCCTGACGGGCCTTGTAATTAAAGCCGCGCTGATATAGGACCTTTAACGCTTAAGGAATCAGATAAAGGTCTTTTTTAATCGGTTCAATCAATCCTTTTTCCTGTGCCATCCGGAATAAAACATCAATAGCTTTACGGCCTTCGGTACCCAGATCAATGGAGTATTTATTGACATAAAGGTCGATGTGTTTATACATCACTTCTTCGCTCATTTCCTGTGCGTATTGTTTGATGAACTCGATTCCGGATTTAGGATTTGCAAAAGCAAATTCCACAGATTTACGTAACACCCTGTTCACCTTTTCTTTAGTTTCCTGATCTAGTTTTCTATTGATCACAATTCCTCCCAGTGGGATGGCGCAGCCGGTTTGTTGTTCCCAGTAATTGCCCAGGTCCATCACTTTGTGTAAACCCTTGTCCATATAGGTAAATCTGTTCTCATGGATAATTAATCCGAGGTCAATCTCATCTGTCAATAATGATTGTTCGATAGCTGAGAAAACCATTTCCTGTTTTTGCACTAAATGGGGGAAAGCGATGCCCAACAGGAAGTTCGCTGTGGTGAACTTTCCGGGGATGCCTACACGAAGTTCCGGATTAATGTGGTCGGGATGATTGGCCAGGTATTCATTTTTGGCAATCAGTAAAGGACCAACACCAAATCCCAGAGCGCTTCCGGCATCTAAGAGGGCATATTGCTCATAGACATAGGCAAAAGCATGGAAGCTCAGCTTGGTAATATCGGGTTCGCCTTTCATGGCCTTTTGGTTCAGTGTTTCCACATCATCAAATGACACTTTGAAATCCAGACCTTCCGTATCAATTTTATGGTGAATCAGGGCGTCAAAGATAAATGTGTCATTCGGGCAGGGGGAAAATCCAAGGCTTAAGGTCATTGCAGTATAATTTTTTGTTGGCTCAAAGGTAATTAACAATCCAGGGGGAACTGTTAGCTGTTTGTCAAAAATCCAATGGCCCAGTCGTTCAGATTCTTAATGGCAAGGCCGATTTTCCAACTTTCGCGGTTCCTTGGTTCCACATAATTGGAGATACTCCGGATTTGCAGACAGGGGATTCCGGCTTCTTCACAACTGTAAAGTACGGCCGCGCCTTCCATGCTTTCGGTAACGGGATGCAAGCGGTTTTTAATGGCTTCAATACTTTCTGCTTTGCCATGAACGGTGTTTACAGTAATCCCTTTTACTTTTTTAAGGGTAGAGAGGGAGGGGTGGAGCAGGTTGTTATAAGCATGATAACTGCTTTTTCCGAAGCCCAGATCGTTTATAGGGAGGAATTGTTCCTGATCTTCCGCACCGAGTTCGGAAAAATCATCCGCCACTACATTTAATACGGTCCCCAAAGCAATGGAGGTGTCAAAAGAGCCGGCGATGCCAAGGTTGAGCACCAGATTGTACCGGTTAGATAAATGTTTCCCGAGCGCGAAGGCGGTTGCTGTCATCCCGACACCGGTCACCAGCAGGTCGAACTTTTCTGTTTTCATCAATGCTCCCCCCGATAACCCGAAGTGTTCGGATAATATAGAGATTTCCGCATTTGTTGCCGCTACTAAAAGAATCTTCATAAGCCTAAGTTAGAGATTAAACCTTTCTACTTTAAGCTTTCTGCGTATATTTGTCAACAATATAACAGAGAATGATATACATAACCAGAAAAGCATCATTTAACGCTGCGCATAAATTGTCGAGACCGGATTGGTCTGAAGATAAAAACACAGAAGTTTACGGAAAATGTGCCAATCCAAATTGGCATGGACACAACTATCAGTTGTATGTGACTGTTAAAGGGGAGATTAACCCGGAAACAGGGTTTCTTGTAGATCTGAAATGGTTGAAAGACATTACCAATACTCAGGTAGTCGATAAAATTGACCATAGAAACCTGAATCTTGACGTGGATTTCATGAAAGGTAAACTGGCTTCAACAGAAAATCTGGCTATTGCCATTTGGGAAGAATTGCTTCCTTTCATTAAAGAATCCGGCGCCGAACTTCATTGCATCAAAATTTACGAAACTGAAAACAACTTTGTCGAGTACTTCGGCTAATCCATCAGATATGAACAATCATATAGATCATTTAGATGAAACTGAAGACGGTTACATCAAGATAGACCGTTATAACGAAGGTAAAATCTCGGCTGTAGCAAATCATTATTCAGATATTTTAAGCCAGTTAGGCGAAGATCCGACCCGTGAGGGGCTGATCAAAACTCCGGAACGTGTAGCGAAAGCTTTGCAATACCTGACTCATGGTTACGACCTTGATCCGGCAGCGATCCTTAAAGGAGCAATGTTCAAAGAAGACTACAGCCAGATGGTGGTAGTGAAAGATATTGAAGTGTTTTCTATGTGTGAACACCATATGCTTCCTTTCTTTGGAAAAGCCCATGTGGCCTATATTCCGAACGGTCATATTGTTGGACTGAGCAAAATCCCAAGAATTGTGGATGCGTTTGCACGTCGTTTACAAGTACAGGAACGTTTAACAAATGAAATCAGAGACTGTATTCAGGAAACGTTAAACCCATTGGGTGTGGCAGTTGTGATTGAATGCAAGCATTTATGTATGGCAATGAGGGGTATTCAGAAGCAAAATTCTGTAACAACTACTTCTGCTTTTACAGGAGAATTTGCAAAAGACACAACAAGGGCAGAGTTTTTGAGGTTAATCACTGCCAACTTACACTAAACATCACACAAAAGCATAAAATGAAAGCATATATATTTCCAGGACAAGGCGCTCAGTTTTCGGGCATGGGTAAAGAATTGTACGAAAATGAAATCGCTAAAGAACTGTTTGAAAAGGCAAATGAAATTATCGGTTTCCGCATCAGCGACATCATGTTCTCCGGAACGGATGAAGAATTGAAGGAAACTAAAGTAACTCAGCCAGCGATTTTTCTTCACTCTGTGATTTTGGCAAAAACATTAGGCGCGGATTTCCAGCCTGATATGGTTGCCGGACACTCTTTAGGAGAATTCTCTGCATTGGTAGCGGCAAACGCTTTGTCTTTTGAAGATGGTTTAAGATTGGTGATTGCCAGAGCAAATGCCATGCAGAAAGCCTGTGAATTACAACCTTCAACAATGGCGGCAATTTTAGGCCTTGCTGATGAAGTTGTAGAGAAAATCTGTGAAGAAATTGACGAAGTTGTTGTGGCAGCAAATTACAACTGCCCGGGACAAATCGTGATTTCCGGGAGTATTGAAGGGGTGGATATCGCTTGTCAGAAGTTAACTGAAGCAGGTGCTAAACGTGCTTTAAAGCTGAATGTAGGTGGTGCTTTTCACTCTCCGTTAATGGAGCCGGCAAGGGTAGAACTACAGGAAGCAATTGAAAATGTAACGGTACTTTCGCCGGTATGTCCGATTTATCAAAATGTGGACCCCGTTCCGAATACTGATCCTGCAAAGATCAAAGCAAACTTAATAACACAATTAACCGGTGCGGTAAAATGGACGCAAACCCTGGAGCGTATGATCGCTGATGGAGCCAGTGAATTTGTAGAAGTGGGACCTGGTAATGTTTTACAGGGTCTGGTTAAGAAAGTGAATAGAGCTTTCCCAACAAGTTCTGCAACGATCACAGCTAAGGTTTAACGTGAGCATCGCGGGTAAAATCAGATTTTTATTGTTGATACTTGGGGCCTGCTGTATCGGTACGGCCCTATCTTTAAAAAATACGATCAGCAAGAAAGATCTGCTTACCCATGAGGCGGCAGACCTTCAGGAGAACCTGAGTGATAAAGAAAGTATTGTCTACGATTTTCTTTCCGATCCGACAAGGATTGAACAGGCCAGGCAATTTTACCTCAACGAAAAATACGCCTTAGACTTCATTAACCTCTATCAGAAACAGGGAATCAACCTGTTGATCTACGAAAAAAACGAATTAAAATTCTGGAGCTCTTTTAGTGCATTTCCTTCCAGTCTGGAGGCAATTGCGGAAGGCTCATCCTTTGTTCAGCTGCCCAATGGCTGGTATGAAGTGGTCCGGAAAACAAGCGGAAACTATGCGCTGGTCTTCCTCGTTGAGGTGATCAACCAATACAATATCCAGAATCAGTACCTGCAAAACGACATCTCACCTTTCTTATTGCCCGCTAATTCCCTGTCGCTGGCCTCCTTTGCGGATATTGACGTGTATGGTATCAATAACTTTGATGGCAAGCTGCTGTTTGAAGTGAAGCTGAAACCAGGCTATACGAAGAGTATTTACGCGAAAATAGAGGTGTGGTTATGGATCATCGGGCTGATTAGTATCTGTTTGTTCTTCAATTCTTTTTGTGTCTGGCTGGTTAAAAAGGGCCGGTTACTCTCTGCTACCGGACTTTTAATCTTATTTTTTGCGGTACTAAGGGTTACAGACCTCGAATATGGATGGTTCAATCAGCAGTTTGATTTGCTGATCTTTAGTCCGACGATTTACGCAGAAAGCTTCTTTTTACCCTCTTTGGGTGACTTCCTGCTCAATGTCTTTGCCCTGACCTGGGTTGTCTACTTTATTTATAAACATAGAAATGAATACCATTTGCCGGCCTGGTTAAACCAGAATAAACTGGCGGGATGGGTTTTCTATCTGGTATTGCTGGCCTTTTTCGGTTTGCTGGCGCTGATTAGTGATGAGGTTTTCTTTGGTTTGATCATCAATTCAAAGATCAATTTTGACATCACCAATATCATCAATTTAGGCCTGGTCAGCTGGGTAAGTATAGTCATTCTTTGTCTGGTCTGGTTCAATATTTACCTCATCATTACGGTGTTGTTAGAACTGAGCAAGACCTTCAATGTGACCAATAAGGAGCGGTTAATCTTATTTTTACTGGCCTTTTTTGGCTATTTAGGTTATCAACTCATCACCGGGTTCAGCATATTCTTTGTGGTTTATGCGGTATTTATCCTCATTGTAGGCTGGAATGTATTCCTTAGAGACAATAGCTTCTCCATCGGGATCTTTACCGCCATGTTTTTCTGTCTGGCATTCATGTCTTCCATCAAATACCTGAAGTTCATCGACATCAAAGAGAAAAACAAAAGGCTTACGATTGCACAGAAACTGGAATCTACCGATGACCCTAAGATTATTAGTGCCATTGAGGGGCTGGAAGTGGGTATTTATACCGATAGCTTTGTGGCGGATTACTTTAAACAGCCGGATTCGAGACGCTCTGACCTCTTACAAAAACACATCAATAAGCAGTTTTTAGGGGGCTATCTTTCCAGGTATGAGTACAATATTTACGAATATGACAGCAGGGATTCTTCGTTAAATCAACAGAAGGTTCCTTTAAAATATTATAAACAACTGGTGCAATCCGGTTCTGTAAAGGCCTCAGAATCGAATTTCTTTTACCGTTTGAATGATACTTTTGGTTATCAGACTTATTTCGGGATCATCCCCATTTTTGAAGAAAATCATATCCTGGGTACGCTGGTAATTGAGCTTAAATCTCAGCAATACAATTACAATAGTCAACTGCCGGATATCCTGACCGATCGTAAAAACAAAAGCGAAGACGATTATAGCAATTACTCCTTTGCCTTCTATAGCAATGGCAAGCTGGTGATACAGTCCGGCCCTTATACCTACAAGCTTTCCGGACAGGATTTCAAAGCAGAGCCCAGAAAGGCTCACACGGTCACAGACAGTCTCGGATACACGCATGTGATCTACATCCCTATTGCCTCTAAAATGATCGTGGTGAGCAAGGAAAAGGTGTCTTACGTGGCACGTCTGGCTACGCTGTCTTTCTTCTTTTTAGTTTTCATTATTTTTTCAGTTACAGTATATGCTTTGATCTGGGTATTAAAGAATATTGATGAGAGCTGGGGGGGCTGGTTTAACATCAACCGCTCGCTGATGATTAATGCCAATAAAATCCTTTATAGAACCCGGATTCAGTTTTCTATTGTGCTTTCCGTGGTGGCCACATTGGTTATTGTTGGCTGGACCACTTATTTCTATATCCGCGACGAGTACCGCAGGCAGCAGGAAGATTATATTCAGGATAAAATAAGAAAAGTTCAGTTCTCTTATGAGAAACATATATTTTCCAGTGGTGTACCGGTTTCCAATGAGGAATCTATCCGCTTTTTCAATGAGTTTGCGGATGTGAATGGCGCTTACCTGAATCTTTTTGATGCAAATGGTAGCCTGTTGTTCACCTCTTTGCCGAGGATTTATGATTTCGGAATCATAGGACGAAAGATGGGCGCGAAAGCTTATGTTTACCTGAACCAGATGCAAAGATCGGAATATATCAATCCGGATGAGCGTATTGGTGATTTCAGCTACTCTTCTGCTTATGCACCAATCCGCAATGCGATGAATGAAACGGTTGCTTATATCGGACTGCCTTATTATGCCAATGAAGCTGATTATCAACGGAAAATTGGCCTTTACATCAATACCTTAATTAATATCTATGCCCTGGTGTTTGTGGCGATCGGTATTCTGGCCGTGTTCCTTGCCAATCAGATCACCAGCCCGCTTACCTTTATTCAGGAAAGTATCCGGAAAACCAAGCTCGGTCAGAAGAATCAGCCAATTCAATGGTCGAGGCATGATGAGATTGGTTCCCTGATTCGTGAATACAATAAAATGATTGCCGCACTGGAAGAAAGTGCCACTAAACTCGCGCGCTCCGAAAGGGAAATTGCCTGGCGGGAGATGGCCAAACAGGTCGCCCATGAGATTAAAAACCCTTTGACGCCATTAAAACTAGGGGTTCAGTTGCTGGAGAAATCATGGAAAGAGAAGGATCCTAATTTTGAGAAGAAATTTGAACGCTTTAACAAGTCGTTTATAGAGCAGATTGACAGTCTGGCTTCTATCGCTTCGGAGTTCTCGAACTTCGCGAAAATGCCGGATACGAAACTGGAAAAACTAAGCTTATTGCCGATTATTCAACAGGCAAGGGATGTTTTTACGCATACAGAAAACGTAGAAATCTATATATTCAACCATACCACTATAGAAGTCGTGATCCTTGGCGACAAAGATCAGCTGCTGCGCACGTTCAATAATCTGCTTAAAAATGCCATTGAAGCCGCTAATCCGGAAGGTAGATGCGTCATTAAAGTGAATCTGATGAATGATGAGGAAAACGTGTTTGTAGAGGTAGAAGACAATGGTAAGGGGATCGATCCGGATCAACAGGACAAGATCTTTGTGCCCAACTTCACCACTAAATCATCCGGAACGGGCTTAGGTCTGGCTTTTGTGAAACAAGCGGTCGAAAATGCAGGAGGAACGGTTTCGTTTAAGTCGTTTGCAGAAGTGGGAACCACGTTTTACCTGAGCTTCCCGCTATCCCTGTAATGACTGCTTTTATGAATCCTATCGTTTAATATTGCGTTCGCTATCTTAATTCGATTGCTGCTTTGCCCATGGTAAAGCCATCCGTGTAGAGGATAACCGAATAAGTGCCTTTAATGAAGGGATTAGGGTTGACCCAGTCCATTTTAAAAACGGTATCGTCCTCGTTATAAGAGATGGAAGTAGAGGAGGTATATTGCATTTGTTCGCCATCAGCCTCAAACAGGTTCTCGCCATTGGCAATCAGGTTTCCTGCCGGATCAAAAACGCGCAAATATATTTTATGGTAATCTTTTAATGCCAGAGGATTTGGCGCGATGTTGAAGCTGATACTTAGCTTTTTCGCAGAACTTGCACGGGTGACTTCTATGTTTTTTCCGTTGTTTTTAACTTTATAAGCCACGATAGATACGTTTCCAGCTTTTAAAGCGGCACCGGTTTTCACTTTTGCTTTCAGCTCTGTATTCTTTTTTTCAAGGTCTTCGGCCTTTTGAGTGGCGCTATAAGCGAACTCTTTTAAACTGTCGCGCTGACTGCGTAAATAAGCGTTTTCTTTTTCTAAGCGCAGGGTTTCTTCACTGTAGTTTTTAACAAATTCCCGTAATTCTTTGACTTCTTTCTGGGCAGTAGTAAGTGCACCCTGGGTCAGTAGTTCATCTTTCAGAGCCAGTTTTAGTTCTGCTATCTTTGCTCTGGCGAGCTTTTGCTCTTCCTGCAGCTTATCTGTTAAGGTAACATTGAGGTTGTTTACCTTGTCCAGCTCCGCCTCGATCTTTTCTACTTCAAGCTTTAGTCTGTCCTTTTCTGTGTTAACGGTTACAAAGCGCTCGCTTTGATGCCGGTCTTTTAAGTATAGGTAAGCATTGGTACCCAGAAGGGCGAGAATAACTACAATTAGAAAATATATCTTATTGCGGTCTCCCTTATTTACCATCTCATTTTGGTCTGACATTTCTTGAATTCTTCTCTAATGATGTTTAAAACGCGAACATAATATAAAAATATAGGAAATAGTAAAAAAAACAGGCTATTTGTATGAGACTTTAAAAAAAATCGTTTACTTGCTAAGATCTCTGGTTGGTAACGTATACCAGAGTACACAAATGAAACTGATTTATTAAGTACAAATTATATAAAATGTTTAAAAATACTATCTATGCGCTATTGTCCCTCTTTACAATAACCCCATTTATATCTCTCGCACAAAATACAACAAAAACTGCTCCAAAAAGAGAGTTCCGTGGGGTATGGGTGGCAACAGTAGCAAATATTGACTGGCCTTCTAAACCAGGTTTGAGTATGGATCAGCAGAAGCAGGAGCTGATCGGTCTTTTAGAAATGCACAAAGCAAATGGAATGAATGCAATCATGTTACAGGTAAGGCCTGCAGCGGATGCTTTTTATGCAAAATCCAGAGAGCCATGGAGCCAGTGGTTAACCGGCAGGCAAGGGCTTTCTCCGGGACCCGATTACGATCCTTTAGCTTTCGCGATTAAAGAAGCGCATCAGCGCGGAATGGAGCTTCATGCCTGGTTCAATCCTTACCGTGCTACAACAAGTCCGAATAGTGTGGTCAGCGAGGATCACATGACCAGAAAACGCCCCGAATGGTTCTTTACCTATGGCGGAAAAAAACAGTTTGATCCGGGAATTCCAGCAGTAAGAGATTATATTATTCAGGTAATTCTGGATGTGGTGAAAGGGTATGATGTAGACGGAATTCACTTCGACGATTACTTTTATCCTTATAAAATCGCGGGACAAAAGATCAATGATGAGGCTACATTCAATAAGTTTCCAAATGGTTTTACCAATGTGAACGACTGGAGAAGGAACAATGTAGATTTACTGATTGAACAATTAGACGATAGCATTCACCACCATAAAAAGTACGTTAAATTCGGGGTCAGTCCTTTTGGAATCTGGAAAAACGACAATGAAGATGTACTGGGTTCTGCTACCCGTGGACTATCGAATTTCCATGAATTATTTGCCGACTCGAGAAGGTGGGTGAAAGAAGGATGGGTAGATTATATCAATCCACAGATTTATTTCAGCTTTACCCGTAAAGTGGCTCCTTTTGCTACCCTGGTAGACTGGTGGAGTAACAATACTTATGGGCGTCACCTTTATATTGGTCAGGGCGCGTACCTGGTGAATCAAAAGATGGAAGCTGCCTGGAGATTGCCGGAGCAGGTGCCAGATCAGATCCGCTACCTCCGTCAGAATAACCGCGTGCAGGGAAGTGTCTTTTTTAGCTCAAAATCTTTTTCTACCGTAGCGCGTGCAGTCGGAGATTCTTTAAGAAATAACCTCTATAAATATCCTGCATTGCCACCTCAAATGCCATGGCTGGATGATATTGTGCCTAATTCGCCTCAGGAATTGGGTGCCGAAGCAAAACAAGACGGGGTACACCTGAAATGGGAAAAACCAACGCTTGCAAGTGATGGTGAAACGGCATCAGGGTATGTGATTTACCGTTTCAATGAAGGAACGAAAGTAGATGTGCTGGATGCCAGAAATATCCTTAAGATCAGCTTCGAAAATTACACTTCTTTTATTGATACAACTGTAGATAAGGGGAAAAGATATACCTATCTGGTTACGGCACTGGATCGCCTCAAAAACGAGAGTGAGCCAACCAGTCCGGTGGGAATTGAAACCAGTACACTGGTTAAATAAGCCAGAAAAAACGGGAACAATACCAATAAAAAATGGCCTGATGCTTTTAAACATCAGGCCATTTTTGTTTCCGGTCTCCGGTTTTGTTTCCGGGGATACCGGCTTATTTTTGTGGAACCAGTACGAAACGCAGGTAATTGTTTTCGTTCAGGTATTTGTTGGCCGCAGCTTTTGTACTTTCTACGGTTACTTGTTCCATTAATTTTGGTTGTTGTAATACCAGGTCAAGTGGTTCTCCGTTTTTAACCGCGCTGGCCAGGTAGCCTAACCAGAAACCATTGTTTCTAAGGCTAAGTTCCATCTGACGTTGTTCTTCAGATTTAAACTTCGCAAGGTCATCTGTTGATGCTCCACTTTGTTTGATCTTATTCACCTCATCTAATGACGCTGCGATCAGCTTATCTACATTAGCAGGGGCACAGCTAAATGAAATCGTGAAATAATAGTGTGCTTTAGGGTATTTGCCTGTGCTTAACGAGACTTTCGGACTATACACACCACTTTCTTTTTCTCTCAAACGTTCCAGAATTTTGATTTTCAGGGCCTCATTTAAGGCTTCTAACTGGACGTTATTTTCCGGAGTGTATTCGTAATCTCCATGCAGGTATAACTCTACGGCCGCTTTATCTTCCAGGCCTTTGTAAACAGTTTTGCTGATTTTTCCTACCGGAGGATTAACGCCATTGTCTACAAAGTTTTGTGGTTTTCCTGCTGCAGGCAGACTGGCAATGTAAGTTTCAATCAATGGCTTAATTTTATCTACATCAAATGCACCAACGATCACAAAAGTCTGGTCTCCAAGATCCGCAAAGCGGTCTTTATAGAAATCAAAAGCTTTGTCCAGTGATATTTTATCTATATCAACTAAGTTCATTGGCATACCACGTTCATGGTAAGAGGACAGTACAGCCTGAACGGTATCCGCAAAAACACTGTTTGGATTGGCATTTTTACTGCCCAGAATCACCTTGTAATCACCTATGTTTTTATTGAAAATCTCTACGTCTTTTCTCGGTTTGGTTGCATAGGCATAAACCAATTGGAAAGCCGTTTCCAGGTCTTTTGGTGAAGCACCACCGCTAAAACCCTGGTAAAGGTCGCTCACATAAGCCGTTGCTGAACCCGTATTACCGGCAAGCAATTTATTCAGGTTGGAAGGATTAAAGTCGCCAACGCCACTTTCAGGGATCAGGCTCACCATTTCGGCAGAGCGGAAATCGCCGTTACCGGCAAGGGAAGTTCCTCCTTTACCGAATGAACTGAAAACAATTTGATCATTTTTGAAATCTGTAGGCTTCAATAACACCTTAATGCCATTGCTCAACGTCAATTCTGTGACGCCTACGGCATCAATTTTCTTTTCAGCAACAATCTTTCCGGCTACCGGTTTTTTGTCCAGCAGCGGCTTGTTGATGGAGTTGTCTACATAAGGAGTCACGCCATTTCCTGCGTTTTTCAAAACGGACAGTAATTGTGCTTCAGTAGGTAATGTAGCTTTGTCTTTTTCAGGTGCCTGAACCAGGACGATCTGATTGTCTTTGGTGATCAGCGTTTTTGCCAGCGCATTGAGTTCGGCAAGGCTAATCTCCTCCAGTGTTTTTTTGGTTAGTTCATAACCATATTCTGTGGAAGCAATGCTACTACCTTCCAGGAAGTTGTTCAGGTATTTCTGCACAAAGCTGGCAGAGGGTGTTTTATCTTTTTCTTTCAGGCGTTTTTCATTTCCTGCACTGATATTTTTTTTGGCAACTTCCAGTTCTGATGGCAGAAATCCGAATTTGCTAACGCGTTCATTTTCCGCTAAACCGGCAGTAAGGGCTTTTTCTAAGGCAGCTCCGGAGCCGGCAACGACTACCGTTTGAAAAGCGTTGATATTCGGAACCAACCCACCCTGGAATGGACCATAGCTAGATTGAGCGAATAAAAATGGTGCATTTCCTTTTTGAAGAATCTCTTGTAAACGTGCCGCAATCATACTGTTGATCATGGAATACATCAGGCTTTTTTTAAAGTCTGCGGTAGTTTTTACCACCCCACCACGTTGCTTATACATGATTTGCGCAACATTGTAAGGCTGCTCAGGGTCTGTGATGACCTTCACTAATGGCTCTTTGTTGTCCGGAAGATCATAGACTAAACGCGGTCTTGGATTGGCCGGATTAGTCAGTTCTGAAAAGTTTTGTTTAATCAGCTGTTCTACCTCATTCACATCAAAATCACCTACTGCAATTACGGCCTGTAGATTTGGACGGTACCAGTCTTTATAGAAATTGCGGATTTTATCGTGTGTAAATGTTTTTAACAAATCAACTTTACCAATTGGCAGACGGTTTTCATAGCGGGAACCTTTCAAAATTAAAGGTAACATCTGCTTTTGCATCCTTTCCTGTGCATTTTTTCCACGCTGACGATCTTCTTCGATGATCACACCACGTTCTTTATCGATTTCTTCCCCATCCATCGTGATTTTTCCTGCCCAGTTGGCCAGAATTTTAAACCCTGATTTGAATACTGAGGCACTATCCGTAGGAATTGGCAATTGATATACCGTCTGGTTAAAACTGGTATAAGCGTTTAAGTCGGCACCAAAACGAACCCCTGCCTTTTGCAGGTAATTGATCATGTCGTTTTTAGGAAAGTCTTTGGAGCCGTTAAAGGCCATGTGTTCCGTGAAATGGGCTAATCCCAGTTGATCATCATTCTCCATTAAAGAACCGATACGGGTGGCCAGATACAATTCAGCCCTATTTTTGGGTTCCGCATTTTTTCTTATATAATAAGTTAATCCGTTTGGAAGCTTACCAATTTTAACGTTTGGATCGTTAGGGATTACCTGACCTGTTGATTTTTTTACTGTTGTTGAGGCGCTGGTCTTTGCGGCGGTTGCCTTTTTCTGGGCATAACCAGGACTATAAACCGCCAGTTGGGCGACAAGTCCTATCGCAAGGATATAAATGTTCTTCTTCATGTAGTTTGTTAATAAGTTAGACTAAATTATACTTTTATAATGGATTTTTCGTTACACGCCAGCAAAAAAATCCTCAGGAATAATCAGAAGAGGATGACCCTATGGCGTTGAGGCCCTGCTTTATAGGGAGGCAGGAAAGCCCAGTAGAGGCTTCATGGTGGGAACAATCGTCATGCATGCCGGTTAAACAAAAAAACCGCTAAGCAATGAAGCTTAGCGGTTTATAAATCGTATTAATATATTCTAGAAATGGTAACGTACAAACGCTTCCATTGCTTCGTATTCTGCTAGTCCAAGGTTGTCATAAGCTTCGGCAGTTTCTCTGTTTCTGTCTTCCGCTCTAACCCAGAATTCTCTCGAATCATCACCAGGGAAAACCGCACGGTCTTTTTGTGACTGGTGTTTGAAAATAGCGAATTTCTTTTTCTCTACTTCTTGTGGACTCAATGGCACAGCCATTTCGATCTCATAAGTATCAAACTCTAACCATGCACCACGGTATAACCATAACCAGCAGTCCTTAACCCAGCTTTCAGTTTTCGCCAGTCTTTGTAAAGCTGATAAAATGATATTGAAACAAACGATGTGTGTACCATGTGGATCTTCAAAATCTCCTGCAGCAAATACTTGCTCCGGTTTGATTTTTTGTAAAAGCTCCATCGTCAACTCGATGTCTCTTTCGGTAACCGGGTTCTTTTTGGTTTTTCCACTTTCGTAGAAAGGAAGTGCCATGAAATGGATATGGTCATCATCTAAACCGCAGAATCTTGCACCAGCAATCGCTTCTCCTTTTCGGATTAATCCTTTAACAGACTGCAATTCCGGAGTATCAACCTGATTAGGTTGTTTTGTTTCAATAAAGCTGCGGATATTCTGATAAATATCTTTCATTCCTTGCTGAGGCATTCCCATTTTTTCTGAGAAGTCAATGTTGAATTCTACGAAACGAAGGGCATCATCATCCCAAACTGCAGTATTACCTGAAGTTTGGTAAGCCACATGCACATCATGTTTCTGATCAACCAGACGGATGAAAGTACCACCCATAGAGATGACATCATCATCAGGGTGTGGAGAGAAAATTACCACACGTTTGTTAGCTGGTTCCGCGCGCTCTGGTCTTTGAGAATCATCAGCGTTTGGTTTACCACCTGGCCATCCAGTGATGGTGTGTTGTAATTTATTGAAAATATGAATGTTGATATTGTATACCGGACCTTGTTCCACTGCAAGCTGAGCCATACCGTGGTTGTTATAGTCGTCTTCAGTAAGTTTCAAAACTGGCTTACTTAAAGTGTTTGACAACCAGATCACTGCTTTTCTGGTCATAACTTCGTCCCAGATGCAATCTTTTACCAACCATGGTGTATCAAAACGTGTCAATAAAGAAGCTGCATCTGCATCCAGAATAAATTCTACATGCTCAGATAATTGCAGGTAAGTAGCAGGAACTTCACTTGAAATTTCACCTTCTACTGCTTTTTTAATGATGGAAGCTTTCTTTTTGTTCCAGGCCATAAGAATGATCTCACGGGCTTTGAAGATAGTACCGATACCCATGGTAATTGCTTTTGTAGGAACAAAAGTTTTACCACCAAAGTCGCGGGCTGCATCTCTTCTTGTCAAGTCGTCAAGTGTAACTAAACGAGTTCCTGAGTTTGGCGCAGAACCCGGCTCATTGAAACCAATGTGACCAGTACGACCGATACCCAGAATCTGAATATCTAATCCACCAACTTCAGTGATTTTTTTCTCATAAGCCAGACAGAAAGCAGGAATATCTTCCAGTTTCAAAGTACCATCAGGAATGTTTACATTTTCTTTTTCGATGTCAATGTGAGCAAATAAATGCTCATTCATGAAAGATACATAACTCTGTGCAGCAGTTGGCTGCATAGGATAGTACTCATCAAGGTTGAAAGTGATTACATTTTTGAAGCTCAAACCTTCTTCCTTATGCATTCTAACTAATTCCGCGTACACTGCGATTGGTGTAGCTCCGGTAGCCAGGCCTAAGACAGCCTTGGAATTGTTCTTTTGTTTTTCTTTAATAAGGTCCCCGATGCGGTGAGCAACACTTAAAGATGCTGCTGTAGGATTTTCAAAGACAGAAACGGGCAGTTTTTCAAAACGCGTTTCTTCCAGAAGATTTAATCTTGCCATTTAATTGTTCTTAAATTTTGTACGGAGCAGTAAATATAGGGACTCTGCCGACTTAATCCAAATTTTTAACCCCACTGTGTTTTTTGTTTGAAAATGGTAATCAAAATGGGTGTTTATTGTAAAATTGTTAGTTTTTTCAGGTAATTCTCCGGATTTTTTATGAAATCGGCTGAGAGAATTGATTTTAGCTTATTTTAGTATCCAACAAAGCCGCCTTATGAATTCAAACTGGAAACAACTCTTCGAAATACTGCATAAACCGGAACGCCTGATTATCGGATTGATGTCCGGGACCTCTTTAGATGGCCTCGATATTGCACTCTGTTCGGTAAAAGGGAGCGGGCCGGCGACAGCCATAAACGTATTGGAATTTACTACAGTTCCTTATAGCCAGGAGTTTAAGTCTGAGGTGAAGTCTGTTTTTTCCAGGAGGGATGCCGACCTGCAAATGGTGTGTCTGATGAATGAAAAGATCGGCTTGCATCATGCCGAACTGATTTTGGAAACCTTGAAAACCTGGGGAAGAACGCCCGCAGAAATTGATGTAATCGCAAGTCATGGGCAAACGATTTTCCATGCCCCAAAAGCATTACATGGCCTGCCGGGTTATCCCAATGCCACCCTTCAAATTGGTGATGGCGACCATATCGCAGTGAAAACAGGCATCATTACCATCGCTGATTTCAGGCAAAAACACCTGGCAGCAGGAGGGGAAGGTGCTCCGTTGGCGGTTTACGGGGATTACCTGCTGTTTTCAAAAAAAGGAGAAGACCGCATCATGCTCAACATCGGAGGCATTGCAAATTTCACCTACCTGCCTGCAGACACTGATGCTTCAAAAGTTTTCTCTACGGATGTAGGCCCGGGGAATACCATGATGGATCAATATATTCAGCAGCACTACCCTGGCTTATATTTTGATGAAAATGCAGCAATAGCCAGCAGAGGAGCAGTAAATGAATCCTTATTAACCGCTTTGTTAACAAATGAATTCCTGGACGCGGATTTTCCGAAAACCACCGGTCCTGAACTTTTCAATCTGGCCTATTTATCCGCTGCACAAGAACGTTCCGGTACCCTCAACATCGAAAGAGAAGATGTTCTGGCGACTTTATGTGCTTGCTCGGCAAAGGTGATCCTAAAGGCGATACAGCAATGTTTTGTCAATACAGCAACACCTTATATATATATGAGTGGCGGTGGCATGCACAATCCGCTTTTAACGGGTATGTTAAAAGCCGGTTTGCCAAAGGCGAAATTCATGACCACAGCAGATCTGGAAATTAACCCTGATGCTAAAGAGGCGGTACTTTTTGCGGTTCTTGCCAATGAGACTTTAGTGGGAGAAAAAACCAATTTCGGAGATCGGGAAGGTGTCCCTTCCATTCGTATGGGGAAAATCTGTTTGCCAGATTAACCGGAGAATACGGAATCTAGGTGCTCCTCTCATAATTTTTCCTATTTTTGCATCCAAACTATAATACATTATGGCAAGTTTTACACTTACTCCTGAGACCTGGACAAAGGTTAAAATTAAGTTTCTTAGAAAATACCGTGACCTGGCGAAAGAAAACCTCGCTTTTGTTCCCGGACAAGAAGACCAATTGGTAGAACAACTGATGGGCTTAGTGAAAAGAAACCGCGAGTATGTAGAATTTACCATCAAGAAAGCTTTGGCTGATCCTGATGGCAACAGGCTATAATTCCCAATAGGCCTATTGAGTTCCAAGCCTTTTTTGTAAATTTACCCTTCAACAGATGGGTAAAATGAAAAAATTCAGACTTGTAGCCGCCTTTTCACTGATTGCTTTTGCTTCTTTAACCTGGTCTTTCAAGGAAGACCTTTTTCAGGTTTCCAAAAATCTGGATATTTTTGCGTCCTTATATAAAGAGATTAACATCAATTATGTAGACGAAACCAATCCAGCCGACCTCATGCGCAGCAGTATTGACGCTATGCTCGATGGATTAGATCCCTATACAGAATACATTCCGGAGTCTGAAGTCGAAGACTATAAATTAAAATATGTCAGCACCCAATATGGAGGCATTGGCGCAAGCACACTTTTTATTGAAGGAAAGCTATTTGTAAACGAAGTGTCTGAAGGTTATCCTGCCGATAAACAAGACCTGAAACCCGGCGATCAGATTGTAAAGATCAACGATGTCGCGGTAAAAGGGAAAGAGCGTGCGCAGGTAAGTCAGTTGTTGCGTGGCCCACGTGGCTCCGCAGTCACGTTATTGCTCATCAGAAATGGGGCAGTGATCACTAAAAACCTCAACCGCGATGAAATTAAGCAGCCGAATGTGCTTTATTCCGGCATGACTGAAGACCATTTTGCTTACATCAGATTGGATAAGTTTCTGGAAAATGCCGCACAGGAAGTGAAAGATGCTGCTATCAATCTCAACAAACAACAACCTAAAGGCATGATTCTGGACTTACGTTATAATGGCGGAGGGATTTTACAGGAAGCCGTTAAAATTGTGAACCTGTTTGTGAATAAAGATATTTTGGTGGTGACGCAGAAAGGTAGAAATCCACAGAAAACCATTACTTATAAAACTTTAGCGGATCCATTACTTCCACAAATCCCATTGGTGATTTTGGTGGGTGGTAATTCGGCTTCTGCTTCGGAAATCGTTGCCGGAGCCTTGCAGGATCTGGACCGCGCGATCATTGTCGGGCAACGTAGCTATGGAAAAGGCCTCGTTCAGCAAACCTTTCCCTTGCCATATAACAGTCTGGTGAAAGTAACCGTGGCTAAGTATTTCACGCCATCAGGCAGGTGTATTCAGGCCCTGGATTACGCCCATAAAGATGTCAATGGAAAAACGTCTAAAGTGGCCGATTCTCTGATGAACAAATTCAATACCCGTTCCGGCAGAAACGTGTACGATGGCAATGGGATCTTCCCTGATATCCTGGTGGAAACACCTAAATTAAGTCCGGTTACGATATCACTGCTTAATAAAAGCTTGTTTTTCGATTATGCCAATGCCTATAAAAAGGACCATAAAACCATCGCCTCTGCGGAAAGTTTTCAATTGACAGATCAGGACTATGCGGCTTTCGTTACTTCTCTGGAAGGAAAGGACTATGCCTATGTTTCCAGAACGGAGCGTTTACTGGCTGATTTACGTACGGAGGCCGAAAAGGAAAACAAACTACCGGCAGTAAAAGCGGATCTGGAAGACCTTAAGGCGAAAATGTTAGGGGCTAAGAAAACAGACCTGACTACTTTTAAACCGGAGATCAAAAGAGTGTTGGAAATGCAGATTGTGAGCAGGTATTATTATGAAAAAGGAAAGGTGATTCAGGCTTTTCAGTATGATAAAGAGCTGGCCGCTGCAAAAGCGGTGTTGGGTAGCAGTTCAAAAATGCTGGCCATCTTGAAAGGGGAGGGCGAATATAAAACTATAGGCAGCCCAATCAAGACAATTGCGGCTGCTCCTATAGAAAATTAGTTTTAGTGTAGCTTTACTACCAATCCGTCCATCGCCGGACTTAACTGTAGCTGACAAGCTAACCTTGAGTTTGGGAGTAAATCTGGTAAGGTGTCCAGCATGGCGTATTCGTCATCGGTCATCTCATTCAGTTTTTCTTCCCCTTCTAACACGTCTACGCAACAGGTTGCGCAGAGTGCCATTCCACCACAGGTGGCAAGGATATCGTATTCACATGCTTTCAGGTATTCCATCAAGCTCAGGCCCATATCTACAGGCGCTTCTAATGTTGTTCTGCTGCCGTCCGGATTTTGAACGTGCAGGGTAATGTTATTTTCTTCCATGCTTAGAATTCGGCAACGCCGTTAACAGTAGTATATTTCATGGTATATTTTACTCCCGGGTTCATGTACTGGTAAGCACTATGACTCATTAATGCTGCTTCATGGAAACCGCAAAGGATTAATTTTAACTTGTTTGTGTAAGTATTGATGTCGCCAATAGCGTAGATACCCGGGATGTTAGTCGAGTAATCATCAGTATTTACTTCGATTGCACTTTTGTTGATGTTTAAGTTCCATTGCTCAATCGGGCCTAATTTAGGGCTCAATCCGAAAAGAGGAATTAAGTGATCTGCATGGATTGTGCTTTTCTCCAGGCTGCGGTTGTGAACCAATTCAACGGTTTCCAGTTTCCCGTTTCCGTGAACAGAGCTTAGGTTACTATTCAGTACAAGGTTGATTTTTCCGCTTTCTGCTAAAGCCATCACCTTATTTACTGAGTCTGGTGCACCACGGAAGCTTTCGCTACGGTGAACCAATGTCAATTCGTCTACGATATCAGCCAGGAAAATTGTCCAGTCCAAAGCAGAGTCACCACCACCGGCGATTACCATTTTCTGACCACGGTATTTTTCAGGATCAAGAATCATATAATTCACACCTTTACCGTTTTCAAATTGCTCTAATCCTTCTACTGCTGGTTTACGAGGCTCAAAACAACCTAATCCGCCGGCAATTACCACGACTTTGGCTTCGATGATCGTGCCCATATTAGTGGTTAACACAAAATCTCCTTCACCACGTTTCTCCAGACCTTCAATACGTTCTCCTAAAGTAAAGCCAGGATGGAAAGGTTTCCCTTGCTCCATTAGGTTATCGATCAACTCCTGAGCAAGTACTGTTGGGTAGCCAGGAATATCATAAATAGGTTTCTTAGGATATATTTCAGACAACTGACCACCTACCTGAGGTAAGTAATCGATCAAATGACAACGCATTTTAAGGAGTCCTGCTTCAAAAATTGCAAATAAACCAACGGGTCCGGCGCCAATAATGGCTATATCTGTAGAAATCATGTGTTTAAATTTTGTGCGAATTTACGAACTTTTGTTTTAATATTCGCGGTTGTTTAGATATATTCTACATAATTGATAGAACTTATGACAAAGTTGAGCTGTTATTTTTACTTATCTTTGTAGATACTGATGACAAAAAACATATATTTTGCTTCTGATTTCCATCTGGGTTCTCCCAATCATCAGGAAAGTAGAAAGCGCGAAGATCGGATCATTCGCTGGTTAAATGCTATAGAGAGCAGTTGCAGCGAGCTTTTTTTGATGGGCGATATATTTGACTTCTGGTTTGAATATCATGAAGTGGTGCCAAAGGGCTTCGTTCGCCTGCAAGGCAAACTAGCTTCCATGACTGACGCAGGAATTAAGATTTATTTTTTCAAAGGCAACCATGACATGTGGGTAAAAGATTATTTTACCACAGAGGTGGGGATTGAAGTGATTAGTGATGAGCTGATCATGGATCGTAACGGCAAAAGTTTCTACCTGCACCATGGTGATGGACTGGGGCCGGGCGATGAAAAATATAAGTTGTTGAGAAAAGTGTTCAGAAATCCGGTTTGTCAGTGGTTATTTTCCATTGTGCCGCCGCGTATTGGCCTGGGAATCGCCAATTGGTGGTCTGGAAGTAGCAGGGTAGCCAATAAAACTGAAGAAGCATTTCATGGCGAAGAATTCGAATGGCTGGCGATTTATGCAAAAGAACAATTGCAAAAGAGACATTACGACTATTTTGTTTTCGGACACCGTCACTTGCCATTAGAGATTGATCTGAATGGTAAAAGCAAGTATGTGAACCTCGGGGAATGGATTAATTTTAATTCTTATGCGGTATTTGACGGCAAAGAATTAACACTGAACTATTTCGAAAAGTAATCATCAGGGGTACAAGAATCCGGTAAGCAGTAAATTTTTAGTGTCAATTAACTGAAAAAGCCGTATTTTTGCTTCCCAAAATAAATCAATTGCCAGGACAGGATCCGCAGGACGGATCTGAATGGAAAGGGCAACAAGTTTTAATTTTCTGAAAAAAGAATATGTTAGAGAAATTAGAAGCAATTAAGTTACGCTGGGAAGATGTTGAAGAACAGCTGAGTAATCCTGATACTATGCAGGATATGAAGCGTTTCGCGGCTTTAAATAAAGAGTATAAAGATTTAGGCAAGATTGTAGACCAATATAAAATCTACAAGAATGTAATGAGCAATATCGAAGCAAACAAGGAGATCTTATCTACGGAGAAGGATGCCGAAATGCGCGAAATGGCTAAAGAAGAACTGGATATGTTGCTTAAGCAGCAGGATGAACTGGAAGAAAAAGTACGTTTGATGCTGATTCCGGTAGATCCTGAAGATGCTAAAAATGCAGTATTCGAGATTCGTGGTGGTACAGGTGGTGATGAAGCAGCTTTATTTGCTGGTGATTTATACCGTATGTACAGCCGTTTCTTTGAGCAAAAAGGCTGGAAGGTAGAAACTGTTGATGTAACTGAAGGTACTGCCGGTGGTTATAAAGAGGTGATCCTGAAAGTTAGCGGAGAAGATGTTTACGGGCAATTGAAATATGAATCAGGTGTACACCGTGTACAACGTGTACCAGATACAGAAACTCAGGGTCGTGTGCATACTTCAGCAGCTTCTGTTGCGGTATTACCGGAAGCAGAAGAGATTGATCTATACTTAAACCCTGCAGACATCGACTTACAGACTTCCCGTTCAGGTGGAGCCGGTGGTCAGAATGTGAATAAGGTAGAGACGAAAGTGCAATTGACCCACAGACCTTCGGGACTGGTAGTGGTTTGTCAGCAGGAACGTTCTCAGCTTGGAAACAGGGTGATTGCAATGGAGATGCTACGTAGTAAACTATATGATATCGAATTGCAGAAGAAAAATGGAGACATTGCTGCAAGACGTAAGACGATGGTATCTACCGGTGACCGCTCTGCAAAGATCAGAACTTACAATTATCCTCAGGGAAGAGTAACAGATCACCGTATCGGATTGACACTTTATAACCTAAATCACGTGATGGATGGTGGTGTTCAGGAACTGATCGATGCGTTACAGTTTGCAGAGAACGCTGAAAAGATGAAAGAAGGCTCTGTGGCTTAACCAGTTGCGATTATTTCAAAAAATAGTTTGTAAATATAAATAAAGACTCTATATTTGCAATCCCGAAAGGGAACAACGGACCGGTAGTTCAGCTGGTTAGAATGCCGCCCTGTCACGGCGGAGGTCGCGGGTTCGAGTCCCGTCCGGTCCGCAAAAGTTACTCAGTCGAGAACTTGAAGTTGTTAAGTAGAGGATCTACTATAAAATCCACCCGTAAGGGAAACACGGACCGGTAGTTCAGCTGGTTAGAATGCCGCCCTGTCACGGCGGAGGTCGCGGGTTCGAGTCCCGTCCGGTCCGCAAAAAGCCACTCCAACGAGTGGCTTTTTTGATTTACCCGAATTTCGTTGGCCGGCCGGCCTGAATCAGCATCAACAGAAATACTTTCATTTTGATATTTAGTCGTGCTATTCCCTTTAGGATGCCTTCGGGATGCTGCCGTATTGCGCTCGGATCCTCTCGATGGTCACATGATGGTTGGAAGGTGGTTGGATGATCCCTGGATGATCCTAATGACCTTCCAACGATGTTCTAAGGATCATGTGAGGGTGGGGAAATCCGGAGTTCATCCCGAAAGGATGTCGAAGGGATTAAGAACTCAGGATTAGAAAGTAGTATATTATAAAAACAGGTTTTAATCGCTGCTTTCTTAACGCTGCACTTTGATTTTAAGGAATCCTTTAAAATGAGTAAGCTGGCCCTTGTTGTGAACGGTAATGATATAGTAATAAGTCCCGGCTCTAAGCAGCTTAAAAGACAGGTTAAGCGGAACATGGATCGTTTTCCTGAAGATTTCCCCTCAGAATTATGTAAAAGATTCCCGTAATCCTGTAATACTTATCCAAAACCTGGGAGCCATCTTTGTTGCTCCATATGAAAAGACTGTCAAGCCTGTTTCTTTGCCTTTTGTTCCTGCTCGTATCCACTGGATTTACGACCAGTGCTCATATTTGCAAGGGCGTAAAACAGGAAATCCGGTTATTTTCTAAAGAACACCAGGATCAGGTCTGTCCGGTTTGCGCTTTAAAAAATAAGCAGTTGACCAAAAAGGATAATTGTTGCAAGCATGAAAAGGACCAGGTGAAGCTGGCGGATAAAGTGCAAAAGATCGCGCAGCAAGACAATATTTCAAAATTCTCAGGAGAAGCTGTTTTATATCTTCACCCTGCCAATACCACGATTTGGGACGATAAAGTGACCACCGTTAAAACGGATGCCTTTTACTTTTCTTCCCTGATAAAACTTCCCCCATTCTACATTTTACATTGTGTATATCGGATATAGGCCATAATCATTTTGGAATCCGGAGCATGGAAACATCCTCCTTCATCATGATGGTTTAATTTCTTAATACAGATAAAAACAATGAATATCAGATTCATTGCGTTAGCTGTGCTATGTGGCGTATCGACGGTGTCGTATGCGCAAACTTTGCAGCTGCCTGACGCATTACAACGTTCTATTCAGAACTACGAAAAAATTAAAGCAAAGGAGGCTTTGGTAAAAGCTTCTCAGGAAAACACCAATTATCAAAAGAGCCGGTATTTACCAGATTTCACGGTGCTGGCACAACAGAGTTTTGGCACAATCAACGCGCAGAACGGGCCGATGTATGGTTATGGAGGTTTAGGTTCTGCCGCAACCTCGATGCCATTGGCAGAACAAAACTGGAATGCCGCTTTCGGTTCCCTTTATCTGGCCAACGTCAACTGGAACCTGTTTACATTTGGCAGGATCAAAAATCAGGTACAGCTGGCCAGAGTAGAAGAAAAGCAGGCGGCAACCGACCTGGAGCAGGAGAAGTTTCAGCATCAGGTGAAAGTTGGAGCGGCTTATTTCAACCTGTTCGCCAGTCAGCGGATAAAATATGTGCAGGAGAAAAATCTGGAGCGCGCTCAGGTATTCATGAGCACTACAGTGAGCCGTGCGGCAAGCGGGCTAATTCCGGGAGTAGATGCTTCCTTAGCTAAAGCTGAGGTGTCTAACGCGCAGTCTGCCCGAATTAAAGCCTATGACATGGAGCTGGAATACTCCAAAACGCTTTCAGTATTATTGGGAGAAGAATACCAAAGCTTTACGCTGGATTCTGTTTTTACCGGTAAAACCCCACAATTGTCGGAATATCATGGTTTTAGTTCGGTAGACAGCGCCGATAAGGGGGGAGACAATCTCTTCAGCCTGATCAATCACCCTTTGCTATTGTGGCAAAAGAGTAAGATCTCCGGAAGTGCGCAATCGGAAAAGATCCAGCGTTCGCAAACCATGCCTTCCTTATCCGCTTTCGGAGTAGTGCAGGGGCGGGGATCCGGCTTTGAATCCAACTATGTGCAGGACAACAGCGCTTATTCAAAATCTTATCAAAAAGGGGTAGGGATAGACCGTGGAAATTACCTTGCAGGAGTCACCCTCACCTGGAATCTGACCAATCTTTACCGTTTCGGTGCTAAGGTAAAACAGCAAAAACATCAAACGACAGCACTTCAGAACGAGTATCACCTTATTCATGAGGAATTGTCTGCGCAGGCACAACTCGCCAATGCGAAGTTAAGGAACGCAGTAGACAATTTTGAAGAGACAAAAATCCAGATTCAGGCGGCGTCTGATGCTTATCGTCAGAATACCACCTTGTATCGCAACGGCTTAACCACCATTGTGGATTTAACCCAATCGCTTTATGCGCTTAACCGTGCGGAGATCGACTTTGAGATCGCCAGGAACAACATCTGGCAGGCCTTACTGTTGAAGTCTGCTGCGGAAGGAGAGCTGTCTGTTTTACTAAATGCCATTCCATAACCCCGAAAACCCATGAATTTATTACGTATAGCCTTGCGCAAGCCCATTTCCGTTATGGTGATGGTGCTCGGGCTTTTGTTCTTCGGGATCAAAGCCTCTAAGGATATCAAGATCGATATTCTTCCGGAAATGAACCTTCCTGTGGTGTATATCGCCCACTCTTTTAACGGCTATACCCCGCAACAGATGGAAGGATATTTCACCAAAATGTATGTCAATATGATGCTGTTTACCAGTGGCATCAAAAGTATAGAGACTAAAAATACCCAGGGATTAACCCTGATGAAGCTCAATTTTTATGAGGGCATCGACATGGGGCAGGCCATTGCAGAAATCAGTGCTTTGTCCAACAGGTCGCAGGTTTTCCTGCCTCCAGGGGCACCACCACCCTTTATTATCCGTTTTGATGCCTCTTCTCAACCTGTCGGACAGCTGGTATTCAGGAGTGAAACCAAGACGAACAACCAGCTGCAGGACATCGCCAACTTTACAGCGCGGCCCTTCTTGATTGCCATTCCGGGACTGACAACAGCGCCTCCTTTTGGCGGAAGTCCACGGACAGTAGAGATCAATATTGACCCGAATAAACTACGCAGTCACCAGTTATCTCCAGATCAGATTGTGGAGGCGATCAGTCGCAACAACATTACGGCGCCTTCAGGAAATGTATACATCAACGATATCAATTACCTGACGCCAACAAATAATACTATTAAAGCGGTAGAAGATTTCGGCAACATTCCTATTTTCAAAGGAAAAGCCGATAACCTTTACATTCGCGATGTGGCTACCGTAAAAGACGGGGCAGACATTACCACCGGCTATGCCTTGATCAATGGCAAGCGTTCCGTGTACATTAATATCGCCAAATCCGGGAACGCTTCTACCTGGGATGTGGTCAGCAATTTGAAAAAAGCGATCCCTAACATCCAGAATAACCTTCCGGACGACATCAAGATTTCCTATGAATTTGACCAGTCGGTTTATGTGATCAATGCCGTTAAAAGTCTAATGGTGGAGGGAATTTTAGGTGCGCTCCTTACCGGATTAATGGTGTTGTTGTTTTTAGGTGATAAGCGCAGTGCGATTATTGTGATCCTGACTATTCCAATTTCTATCATTTCGGGGGTGCTATTCCTGAAGCTTTTCGGGCAAACGATCAATATCATGTCCTTATCCGGATTGGCGCTTGCCATTGGAATCCTGGTGGATGAGAGTACGGTTACGATTGAGAATATCCACCAGCATCTGGCCATGGGTAAGCAAAAATCTCAGGCTATCTGGGACGCCTGTAAGGAAATCGCCTTCCCAAAACTGCTGATCCTGCTATGTATCCTTGCCGTTTTTGCCCCTGCATTCATGATGACCGGTATTCCTGGTGCATTATTTATGCCTTTAGCTCTGGCCATCGGCTTCTCGATGATCGTCTCGTTTTTATTGTCGCAAACCTTTGTGCCCATCCTTTGTAACTGGATGATCAAGCCACATTCTGCAGAAGAACTGGTTAAAGAAACTCGCTTTGACCGTTTCAGAAACCGTTTTATCAGCTTACTGGAAAGCCTGATTCCTAAAAAGAAACCAGTGATCATCGGGAGTTTTCTGGCCATTGGCGTATTGATTTACCTGATGTTCAGCATCACGGGGACAGATGTTTTACCGGCGGTTAATTCGAGCCAGTTTCAATTGAGGATTAAAGCACCGGAAGGAACCCGCATTGAGAAAACAGAGCAGAAAATCAAGCAGGTGCTGCGGGAGCTGGAAACCGTGATTGGCAAAGACCATATTGCGATTTCTTCTGTGTTTATCGGTCAGCACCCTTCCTCTTTTGCGGTAAGCCCGATTTATCTGTATAACGCGGGACCTCATGAAGCATTAATGCAGGTGGCCTTAAAAGATTATTCCAGAAATACCAGCGAGCTTAAAGATGAAATCCGTGCCCACCTGAAAAATAAAATGCCGGAGTTACAGCTTTCTTTCGAGCCGATAGAGCTGACGGAAAAAATCCTGAGTCAGGGCACAAATACGCCCATTGAAGTACTTTTTTCGGGCATGATGAAAAAGAGAAACGTCATGTATGCGAATAAGCTGTTGGCGAAATTGAAAGAGATTGATTATCTGAGGGATCAGCAGATTCCACAGTCCTTAAATTATCCTGCATTGGCGATCAATATCGACCGTGTCCGCGCGGCACAACTGGGAATTGATGCACAGGATATTGCCAAATCATTGATTGCTTCGACGGCTTCCTCCCGTTATACCAGCAAAAATATGTGGGTAGAAGGGATGATGGGAATCGCCTATGATGTACAAGTGCAAACGCCTCAGAATGTATTGAACAGCAAAGAGGAGCTGGCTAATATTCCACTGTTAAAGAATTCCTCGCGTCCGGTATTGGGAGATGTAGCGACGATTATGCCGACCACCACGCTGGGCGAAAGCTACAATCTCGGCACCATGGCTTATACCACGGTAACCGCTAATCTGCACAATAAAGACCTTGGAAAGGCGCAAAAAGATGTCAACGCGGCGATTGCTTCCTTAGGGGAGATTCCTAAAGGGCTGAACATTTCTGTAGCAGGGATGGCACCGGTTCTGGACGAAACGATGGACAGTCTGGTTAATGGGTTGTTAGTGGCCATTCTGGTGATTTTCCTGATGCTGACCGCCAATTTCCAATCCTTTAAGGTTTCGTTTGTGGTGTTAACCACCGTTCCTTTTGTGATGTTGGGATCGTTGGTACTGCTTAAAATCACCGGATCGACGCTAAATCTGCAATCTTACATGGGGATTATTATGTCTGTCGGGGTTTCTATTGCCAATGCGGTATTGCTGATCAGCAATGCGGAAACATTGAGGCTGCAAAACGGCGATGCTTTTGCTTCTGCAATGAAGGCTGCTTCGCTAAGAATGCGCCCGATTATTATGACTTCTACGGCAATGATTGCCGGTATGTTACCTATGGCCATCGGTCATGGGGAGGGCGGAGATCAGGTATCCCCATTAGGACGCGCTGTAATCGGCGGATTATTCGCCTCTACTTTCTCGGTACTTATTTTATTGCCATTGGTATTTGCCTGGGTACAGGGAAAAACCAGTACCACTTCTCCTTCTTTAGATCCGGAAGATGAAAATAGCCTCCATTTTGTTAAAACAAACGCTTAAAAAAATGAAAAGATTCACTTATATCCTTGTAGGATTGACGCTTACTTTTGCGGCCTGCAACAATGAAGAAAAAGTAACAGAAAAAGCTGCGGCAATGCCGATGCCAATGATGATGCAAAGTTTTGAGACGATCGCGATCACGAAAACGAACCCTAAAGTCTCTTTAAAGCTGGCGGGAGAGTTATTGGCGGATCAGGAAACGGAATTGTATGCGAAGGTAAACAGTTATGTACAGCAGATTAAGGTCGATATTGGTTCAAAAGTAACTGCGGGCCAAGTGCTTGTTGTGTTGGATGCACCTGAGATTCAGGCGCAACTGGCCACGGCAAAATCAAAGTTGAAAGCACAGGAGGCGATTTATATGGCTACGAAATCAAATTACGACCGGATGTTTGATGCCGATAAAACTGAAGGTGCCATTGCTAAGGATGCTTTAGACCAGATCACAGCCAGGAAACTAGCTGATGAGGCACAGGTGAATGCGGCGAAATCGGTGTATAATGAGCTTAAAGCGATGAACAATTATCTGGTGATTCGTGCGCCGTTTAGCGGTACGGTAACGGATAGAAATGTAGATCCGGGGGCTTATGTTGGCCCGATGGGTAAAGCGGCAGATTTGCCATTGCTGGTTGTGCAGAGTAATCACAAGCTGCGCTTGTCTTTATCAGTGCCGGAAGCAAATACGCCTTACCTGAATATAGGCGATACGATCCGGTTTAAAGTAAAATCTATTCCACAGAAGATGTATATGGCCAGAATTTCCAGAAAATCAGGTGCGCTGGATGAAAAATTGCGTTCGGAAAAGATTGAGGCTGACCTGATGAATGTGAATCAGGAGTTAAAACCACTGATGGTGGCAGAAACTAATATTCCATTGCAAGCAGGGGAAGCCAGTTTCTTTATTCCAAAAACAGCGCTGGTAGACGCGAATCTTGGAGTTTATGTGATCCGCATTGAAAACGGGAAGACAAAAAATATCCCGGTTGCCAAAGGAAGGATGATGCCGGATAAGCTGGAAATATTCGGGGAACTGAAGGATGGTGATCAGATTTTACGGAAAGCTACTGAAGAAATCGAAGAAGGGACCGTAATTAAAAAATAACGGACTGGTTTCCTACGAAATAACAGGGTTTTTCTGTGGAAAGCACCTGCAAAAGTCAGCTTCGGCTGACTTTTGTGGTATAAAAGAGGTTTGGTATTGGTCGGGAAGAGCCTGGGTTGCGATAGTAAACCCTACACCAAGGATAGGTAGAGGTGTACGGTGCCCCTTTTCAATATGCCGTTCTTCCCGACCACAACCCGACCACTTCCCAGGTACTCCCACAGCAATATTTTTTAAAGAATCACGGAGGTTAAGAAATTCTTCTAAAAAAATGGCGGAATTTATTCCGCGGATTTGCGGCTGGAAAGGGTAATCCTGGCGACTGAATTGCCAAAATAACACAGTTTTTTTTGAACGTTTCTTTGTAACAGCGCTGTTATGTCTCAAATATTATGCTGAATGGCAATTTTTTGCCTGTTATCCGCTGGCGCAAACGTTTGTGTAATGAAGAAAAATCATTTATTCAGAGCTAAACCGAGGCCTGGTTTTTCGGCACATGATTGTTTTAATGTCATTTCAAGAAGTGTTTTCAGTGGGTAATCGATTATTTAAAAGATGTTTAGTGCGTACTAAATGCTTTTAGTATTAACATGAAGTTTCAAATACATCCATACAAGCATCCCTATAATTATTTGCATTAAAATAATGGAATACTATGATACTATTTTAACACTTGCTTCTTTAATACTAATTCAGGAATAAGATTTAACAGTAATTTAATTATACATAATAATTTGAAATTATTTTTAGTAAACATTGTTTTTTTAGGGTGTTTTTGCGATAATTAAGTGTTAAACAAACGTTTGCGCTGTAGTTTTGGGGAAAGTGGCGGTTTAATTAATCTAAATTGCTTTCATTAAGTATTACATAATCCTTCTCTGTTGACCACCATCAGAATAACATATTCTGCAACATGAGGATAGCTATATGAATGCCAATGAAAAGACATTTTAGCAAAATATGTTATAACTAACCTAACCAACAACCTAAACCAAACTAACTATGATTACAATCTTTACTATTCTTCAGCAATTGCATCTACATTGTTTGATCCGGATCTAGGCATCCATTCTCATTAAATAGCGAACCAGTTTATTCAATTATCAATTTTAGCAATAAAGCTTAGTTATAAAACAACGATTTCCGGAATTTATTACTCGGCAGCCTAATTTTTTAATTTGATAAACCAACCGGCAACTATCATGTAGGGGTCGCAAGGGGATTTTTATGTCCCAAATTCAATAACAGGTTTGCCCTGCAATCAGACAGACAGTGGGCAACAAGAATTAAACCGTCCAATAATTAATTAATACGAATGAAAATGGTCCGAATTATTGCGAGTATGTCGTACACCGCCTTGCTTTCTGTTCTTTGTGTGTCAAATGCAGAAGCGGAATCAGCTAAGACTACTCCTTTGAATTACAATGCGATTTTGAGACAAGACACTATTCCCGGCGTTAAGAAGAAGGCTGTTGATACGGCTTCCTGGGTAAATAATGTTGCCCGTACGCGAGGTGGTGGAGATTCGCTGAACGTCCGCCTGTCTTCCTTGAGTCCTAATCTATCCCTGCAACAAATGCTGAAAGGTAATGTTGCCGGTTTATATGTAAAGGAAATCACTGCTGAACCCGGCACCGAACAAAGTATGTTGGTGCGCGGATTGTCTGCACCGATTTTTAGAAATAAAGACGTAAACAATCTACAACCAATTGTTTACCTGAATGGTATTCCTTTGATTCAGAACAACAATTATATTTATGATATTCAGAAATATGATTTTAATCCAATAGGTCCCGCTACGAACCTTTTGGCAGGAATTGACATCAACACCATCCAATCTGTCGAGGTGATTAAAGACCCAGTAGAGTTGGCAAAATTAGGGCCTCTTGCTGCAAATGGGGCCATTTGGGTAACCACTAAACAAGCAAAAAGCGGCGTCAGACAAATTAGCGTGAATAGCTATTTTGGGATGGTTAAATCCGACAATGCCAGCCCGGTAAATGCGGAATATGAGAATCGATTTCGTAAGCCTTTTTATCAAAAATATGCCACACCAGCAGATGTGTTAAATTATGCGGGTTATTTAAGGGATTCCACAAATCTGGATTATTATGGTCCGGCAAAATGGGGAGACCTCTACTACAAAACTGCACCAATCCATTCCGTTGATCTAAGTATCTCCGGAGGTTCTGAAAGAGCAAACTTTAGATTTTTTGCCGGTAATACTAAAAGTGCCGGCGGCGCTGATGGAACCAAACTAGACAGGTATGCAACTTCCTTTCAGATCAACATGTCTCCTTTTGAATGGGTGACTGTTTCTAGTATGGTGAATGCCACACGTATGGATCGCGATAGAAACCGAAGCATTCGTGACCGTTTCGCAGAAACCAGATACATTCCTGATTTGAGTAACCCTTTGCCACCAAGCAAGCAAATCTATCAGTGGTTTTTAGATGAGTATGACAAAGTGATCGATGACAATAGAAATACGGCCGTTCAGGGATATTTCTCATTAAACTTTAAGGTGAGCAAATTTAGCCTGTTGACCAAGCTGAATTTTGACTACAATGAAGGCATCAGGGATGTTTTTTATCCAACCACTTTAATGGAAAATAACAATTACGTTTCCAATTATTTTGGATATAATCAGCGTTTTGGCGTAACCAATGCCCTTACATTTTCTGAAGAATTGGGGAGCAACCATAAATTTGACTTTGAATTGGGACAATCCTTTCAAAGTGATTTGAACAGGTATAACTATGCCAATGCTTATAATGGCCCGAATGACTTTATAAAAATTAACGTGGTAGAAGGAAGTTCTGCTGAAGCAAATTACCTTAAACCTGTAGATTTTCTTGTATATCGATATACTGACCGTGAACAACGGCGTTTATTTTCAGTGTATGGATCGGTAAAATATAAATACAAAGATCTGTTAACGATAACTGGTTTGATTAGAGATGATGGTTCATCTACGGCGCAACCAGGTAGCAGGTGGTTGGTTACTCCAGCAACTAGTGCACAATGGAACCTTAAAAACCAATTCTTAAAAGGAAATAATGCAATTGATGAATTAACAGCAGAAGTATCCTGGTCTAGAATCGGTAAATTATTCTCGGATGACCGCTTCGGTTCTGGTCCACAGTACCGTGTAGAAAACGGTTGGGTGGCAGAGCCAACGATTCCTGGATATAATGGTTTAGCGACCATTACAAGGCCATATTCTTCCGGATGGGTGGGGTATGATATCAGATGGCCATATACAGATCAGTTAAATGTAGGTATGAGCATTGGTTTGTTGCAAAACAGATTAAATGCTTCATTAACTTTTTATCAAAAGGACGACAAGCGTATGGTGGTTAATACTCCTGTTCCTACAGAAACAGGTTATGCCAGCATCTTTAGCAGTGGTTTGGGGGTAAGAAATACAGGTGTCGATTTTGGATTAAAAGCCGCTATCCTTAGAAGACCAGATGGTATCAACTGGGAAAGTGGGTTAAACCTAAATGTGAACCGCAATAAATTAACCGAATTGCCAGGTGGATTACAAGAATTGACGATCGGCAATAGAAAACTAACTATTGGTCAGGCAGTCGATAAGTTTTGGGTCTATGAAAACCAAGGTATTTACAATTCCGATGCTGAGGTTCCTGTAAACCCTGCAAATCAGGAAAAACTGAATTTTGAAGGGACCACACTGCATGCCGGAGATCCAATATGGAAAGACCAGAACGGTGATTTTATCATTAATGATGAGGATAAAGTACTAAAAGGAAATACCATGCCTAAGCTGAGTGGTGGTTGGTCCAATGAGTTCAAATATGGCAACTTCAGCTTGAGTTTCAATGTGATTTTTGCATTGGGTCAGAAAGGATTAAACGAGCAGGCAGCCAATCATTTCGACTTTATTAACAAAGAATCTGGTAATGATATTGGCTCTATTAAGGAGATCAATTCATGGCAGGCATCTGGAGATCTGAGTAAATATCCGATCTATAACCCATGGAGTAGTGTAGTTGCTTACCGTTTAGACCAGGATTTATTTCTGGAAAACGCAAGCTATTTAAAGTTGAGGTCTTTAAGCCTGGGTTATGATCTTTCAAAATTGCCATGGTTATCTAACTCGAAAGCAGGAATCAAGCGGGCTTTCCTTTATGTAACTGCCAACAATTTATTCACCATTACTTCATTTAGCGGATCCGATCCGGAGTTGATTGATTATACCGGTTTGTATAGCGGTTATGGAATGGTGATTCCAAAGACCTTCACGTTGGGGGTAAAGTTTGATTTATAAATAAATAGATAAAGAAAAGAATATGATATCTTTTATAAATAAGAATAATCGGTTGACAAAGGTTCTTGCGTTTGTATTGCTGAGCAGCCTGGTCTCTGTTAACCTTTCCTGCAAAAAAATGCTGGATGTAGAATCCACAAGACTGGCCACGGAAGAGGCGCAGTGGAGCAATTTGCAGGATACCCGTTCAGGTTTAATGGGGATCTATGGACTGACGAGGACTGCTCTTGGAAGTAACAATGCACATTGGTTATGGGGCGAAATGAGAGAGGGTGATTTTACAGCCTCCAGCAAATCGGATCTTAAAGCAATTATCAGGAGTGATTTAAATGCTTCTTATCCTTTGATTCAGGACATCACTAATTGGAGAAGGTTCTATACAGTAATTAACAGTGCCAGTTTATTCATTGAACGCTCCGGAGAAGTAGTCGCCAAAGACCCACGTTATTCAAAATTGAATAATAAAGTAGATATCGCACAAGCCAGAGCTTTGCGTGCATTTGCTTATTTCTATATGGTCAGGATTTGGGGAGATGTGCCTTTGATTACGGCTTCACATGATGGTAGTTTTGAGGGAAAACCACGTACAGATCAGGCTAAGGTATTGGGCTATGCAGAATCAGAATTGATGGCTGCGGTAAAAGACCTTCCATATAGATATGGCGTGGACGGGGATCTTGATCTTCCCGGCTTATATTATGGCTATGACAATGGTCGTTGGTCTGGCGCCTTATTTACTAAAATCTCTGCTTATGCAGTGATGGCTCATATTGCGGCCTGGCAGTCGCATTACCTGGACGCTGCGGTATACACTCAGTTTATTATGCAGAACTATAGCAAATCTGGTTTGGAGTATGTAAATACAACGAACCTGACTGCGTCAGATGGAATTTTCAATGGTCAGGATTCAAAAATCGCATTAGGGTTCACATTTTCAGATGTTTATGGTGAATCTACTTCTGAGGGCCATATTGAGCAACTTGTACTTGCAGCACCATTGATTGCCAAGCAGGTTCCTGATTTGTATGTTTCTAAAGATACCATCAACAAAGCTTTTACAGATATTAGAGATGGTCGTTTTGGTATTGACACCCTGTCAGGATTAACCAGAACAAATTATTTTCTGAACTACAGCGGTCAGATTCCGGTCTTCAGTAAGATCAAAGTCTTAAGAGGAGGATCCACCAATGGTTCATTTGTGATTTTCAGTTCTGCAATAGCTTTTACGCGTATTGAAGAATTATCCCTGCTTAGGGCAGAAGCACTTACAGTGTTGGGACAACGTCAACCGGCAATCGACCTATTAAATATCGTGAAGAAAAACCGGGGGATTAAGTCCTTTAATGACAACGACGGATTAGGTCTGATAGACGAAATTTTTGCAGAAAGAAGAAGAGAACTCATGGGAGAGGGCTGGAGATGGTATGACCGAATTCGTTTGGCAAAAATTAAAGGTAATGACGCAAAATTCAACAAGCTAATTGCTGAAAAGGGAATTTACTGGCCTATTGCTAAAGATGTACTCAAAGCGAACAGTCAGCTGGTTCAAAATAGTTATTGGAAATAATGAATATCAACCCATTTAATTTATCATTTAAAATATATGCAGATGAGAAATAACAGTAATTTTTTCTTCCCTGTTCTGATGACTGTTGTCCTTGTGTCGTGTTTGTTTGCCTGCAAAAAAAGCGATTCAATGTACTACAATTATGAGAATAAGATTCAACAATTTGATGGCAGTGCATTAGATTATTTAAACTCACAAAAGGGCCTTTATGACTCTTTACTATTGGTGTTGGATCGTTTGCCTGCACTTAAAGATTCTTTAGCCAAAAGACGCTTAACAGTTTTTGCGGTAACGAACAAGAGTTTCGAAATCTCTGTTGGTAATTTAAATGCCATCAGGAAAAGAAACAATAAGGCGCCAATTTATTTGGCCAATATGGACATTGCGCAGCTTGATACCATGACCAGCAGGTACCTGATTCGTGGTAAATATGAAACACAGGATCTGAGCACTTTTGTAGATGGATTGATGGTAAATAGTATTGTTCACAATTACCCGATGCACGTCCTGTACCAAAAGCTGGATGCTTCCGGATTTAAAGAAGGAGGTCCGCAGGTCCTGACTTTCAGCGATACTAAGGAGTCCATTTTTGTGAGGTATTGGCAGCGTACGCCTACCAATGCGGTCAATATAAAAACCAATAATGCCATTGTGAATATCGTTTCCCCAGGTCATGACTTCGGGTTTGGTGATTTCGTAACAAGAATTAATAATTAAGGCTTTAAAATATGAACAATAAATACCCATTAGCGCCCGCCATTTTATTTTTTGGGCTAACCATGTTAATAATTCTGGGTTGTACCAAGAATTTCCCGGATGTCCGGGAAGCTCTTGGGGAAGACTCGCGTTTTACAAATACCCAATATGAACCCATATTGGGGAGAAACTCGCTTTTTACAGACAATTTTTTTGTTGGAAATTCTTCACAACCATTAAATTTTAAAATTATAAACCTGCGCAGAAGAGACGGTTCTGCTGCGCCGGAATTGACAGATCTTGTACCCGTGTCTGTTTGGAAACAACCTTATCTGGGGGATGAAAAGACCCTGGAGGAGATTGAAGCTAAACGCGTGGTTGAAAACCATCCTGTGTTCGAAATACGCGAACATTCAGGCCAGTTTCTGATGTGGGCCAATAGTTCTCCATTGATTAAAACACAACCAGACTCAGGTTATGTCTTTGATGTAGAGTTGTCTAATAAAGGCGGACGCCGTTATTTCCGGGATTTTAAATTGAAACCAATAAAGGCCCGCCCTTATGAGCCTTCAAATCAAGATCCGTTAACCGGGATGGAAACCAGCAGATATGTCGGGGTTAGTGGTATACAGCCTATGTATGGGGAGAAAACAAACACCATCATTTCTCCTAGGGAACTGGAAGTTTACTTCCGTAAGGATACCTTAAAGAGTGGTGAAAAGCTGAAAAATCAATTGACGATTCAAGTCCTGGATTCTCTTTATAACCCCATCAATCCTGATAAGTTCAAACTGACCGATTGGAAGAACTTATTGCATGGATTTAATATGGTTAAAACGGCAGAATCTGTTACCTATGATGTCGCCTATCCAATTCCATTAATTAATTACCAGACTAAGTATACCAATCCTGATGGAACTAAATCAAGATTATATCTATCCTACGATCGCATCGGTTTTGGTGGATTTAGACAAGTTGGTGGCTTTTATCTGGACTTCAGCATTTATGATCCGGGGAAATGGAATATTATCATCCGTTTCAATGGAGAAACACCCAAGTTCAGTAATGATTAATTAATATTTAGTATATCTAATTTATAAAATAGCTCATATGAGGCATCTCTTTATAATATTTTCATTGTTAACGCTGCTTTGCTTTAATACGGAAATATCAGCTCAGCAGAAAAAGGTTCTGATGCAAGGAACGGTGATCGATAAGCAGGATAAAGTTACCATTCCTGGAGTCACGATTATGGCAGGAACGCCATTGGTTCCGGTTGGCATAACCAATGGTAACGGAGAGTTCTCCGTATCAGTAAATGAAGGCAGTACGCTTGTTTTTAAGTACATAGGTTATCTGAATGCTACCCATAAGTTCGATGGGAAATTGAAATTTAACGTGATCATGAGTATGTCTGTCAATTCCTTAAAGGAAACGGTAGTCGTTGGTTATCAGAAAAAAACCAAGGAAGTATCTACCGGGTCAAGTGTGATCATCACGGGTAAGGAAATTCAGGATGTTCCCGTGGGTAACATCATGGAGCTGATTCAGGGAAAGGTCCCGGGTGTCAACATTCAAAATAACAATGGTTCACCAGGTATGCGTGGTTCCATAAATGTCCGTGGTTTATCCAATACAAACGTGACGGGTAGTGGTAGCCAGGCTTTCCTGACGCCTACTTCCCCGTTATTTGTAATTGATGGGGTTCCCGTAGATGATAATTCCGGCTACTCTTATGGTTTTGATCAGGCTGGCCCCGGTATCAGCCCACTTTCGATGATTCCTCAGGAAGATATTGAAAGGATCGAAGTTTTGAAGGATGCACAGGCTACTTCATTATACGGTTCAAGAGGTGCATACGGGGTGTTCTTAATTACCACTAAAAGAGGTAACTCTAAAGTGCCGGTTATCCAGTATACCTCTAATTATTTCGTCAATACGCCTCCACGTTTAAGAGATGTAATTGGTGGAAGAGAAGAACGTATGTCGCGTATTAACCAGATTATGGCCAATGATACCAGTTTTTATCATGGACTGAATCTGGTAAATATTACGCCTTTCTTATCAGATAGTTTGAATGCTTATTACAACAACTCTACAGACTGGCAGTCAAAATTCTACAGACAGACTTTTAATCAGACGCATAATGTGAACATTTCCGGCGGTGATCAGACCTTCAATTACAAAGTGAATACCGGCTATTATGATGAAAAGGGGATTGTAGAAAATACTGGTTTTACCAGGTACTCTATGAATATGAATATGCAGTATGAGCCTTCTAACAAGTTTAAACTCTTTGCTTCAGTAAACAATTCATTGGCTAACAATAGCAAGGGTAGCGGAAGTGGCTTACTACAAAACGGGATCGCGAAAGGGGGAAGTGCTTCGTCCTTATTGCCCGCACCTTCTTTATTTTCGTCTACTAATTCTTTGTTGAGTGCATTAGAAACCAATGACGAGAATAAAACAGTTAGTGTAACGGCGAATGTGGAATTGCAATATGAATTTTTCGAGGGCCTACGTGCCAGTAGTACCTTTAATTATGCTTATGTAACGGGAACAACGGATACCTTTCTTCCTGGCTATCTGAACAATGGCTTTAATGAGGTTACTGCTTATAACGACAGAAAGAATACGGCCTACAACAGAAACCTGCTTTCGTACAACAAGTCTATTAATGAAAAGCACAATTTTAGCGCCTATGTCTTTAATGAGATCAATATGACTGATTTCAGGGCGGATATGATCAAGCAAAAAAGAACACCAAGTGATCAGGTACAGGGACCATTGGGAGCCGACTATTTTAACTCTCTTGGTGGTACTTTGAATAACATCACGGATTTCAGGTCTGTTGCTTTTGCGGGCTCCTTCTCCTATAATTATGACACCAAATATGTATTGGATTTAAGTTACCGGATTGATGGTAGCTCTACTAACGGACCGGATGCCGGATATTCTAAAAATCCTTCCATTGGTTTAAGATGGAATTTCAATAAAGAAGCCTGGTTGGTTAAGAAAGACTGGTTAGAGTATGCTTCTCTTCGTTTAACTGCAGGTAGGAACATTGTGCCCACAGGAACAATCTTCGATGTATATGGACGCTATATTGCGAATGGTTCTTATAATCAGAACCCAACAGTTGGTCTGGATCTGAAATTAGTGCCAAATACGGGATTAACCCCTACAGAAACAACCCAGTATAATGCAGGTTTAGACCTTGGATTTTTAAAGGGGAAAATCGGACTTGTTTTTGACACCTATTATAAGCAGGTTGACAATCAGCTGAGGGAGAAAAATCTTGCTAATCACAATGCCTTTGCAAAGGTGAACACGAATGAGACCAGTCTGGTAAATTACGGTTATGAATTGGCCGTGAATTTTCGCCCCTTATCTGAAAATAGCAAGTTAAGCTGGACAATAGGTATCAATGGTGCAATCAATAAAGATGTATTGACTGCTTTGCCAAATGGGGCAAGGGAATTGGTTGACCCGGGTGGCGATACTGATCAGCAGATCTTTCGTCGTTTGGGAATGAATAGTCTCTCCAACTATTTGTTGAACAATACCGGCGTTTATGCGAATAATTCTAATGTGCCGGTAGATCCACTAACAGGATTGAGATACCGCACAGGTGGTAATGCTGCCGATCAAACTTATTTCCGCGCAGGAGATCCAATATGGACAGATGTGAATGGAGATTATGTATTGGATAATAATGATTACGTAGTGGTAGGAAACGGTCAGCCAAGGATGACTGGTGGTTTCACTTCTTATCTGGCTTACAAAAATTTCTCGCTGAATATGAACTTCTCGTTCACTTTTGACCGTGATATCATGAACAATGCACTGGCCGCTGATTTTCAACGTTATGCCGATCCTGCTTACACTGGTAAAGGAGATTTTAACGGCCTTGTACCTTTAGACCGATATGATGTCTGGACCCAACCGGGTGATATGGCTGTTTATCCATTCCCATTGGATTTTACCAGATATGCAAGATACAGACCCTTTCGTTTTGATCAGACTTTGTTTATGGAAGACGGCTCTTATTTAAAATTCAATAATGCCACTTTCGCTTATAATATCGATCGTAAACTCACAAAAAGATGGGGAATGACTTCAGTAAGGCTATATGTTTCTGCAAATAACATTCACACCTGGAGCAATTATTCCGGTCCGGATCCTGAATTGGTGAGTGCAATGGGTAGAGATAACTCTGGTGGATATCCAAACCGTCGTTCGTATAACTTTGGAATTAACGTTCAGTTTTAATATTAAAGAAGGATGAATCTTATGAAAAAATCTATATATATATTCCTGGTCTTGTTTGCCGGGTCATCAATTCTTTCAGGCTGTAAAAAGTTCCTGAATGTAACCCCGGTGGACAACTTATCGGGTAATAATTACTGGCAGAATAAAAAAGATGTTGAGGCTTTTACCGGAGGAATTTATAGAAAATTCCGCGCAGCGACTACTACCACGGCTTATTTTCCTGGCGTAGGGGATATGCGTTGCAGTCCTATAGTGCAAACTCCCGGAAACGGGCGTAGTTATATTTCTGACCTTGCCGGAAATAATATGCGCGGATTGATGGCAAATGGCTGGTGGTCAGATCAATATTTTCATTTTCAGGATTTCACCAAATGGAATGTCTGGTATGAGATGATCCAGGCTGCTAATATCCTTTTTGTGCAGGTTGATAATATTCCTGACCCTACATTTTCCGCTGCAGACAAGGCGAAATACCGTGCTGAAGCTGTTTTTTTACGTAACCTGGCCTATCTTTTCCTGGTTCGTCAGTTTGGTGATGTTCCTTATTATACGAATGCTTATAATGAGAAACCTCTACCTAGAATGAAAATGGTGGAGGTCTTAAATCTTTGTCTTGAAGACATGGGGAAATACAAAAATGACCTGCCATGGACCTATGACGATCCATCCATTGTGGCAATTCGTGCGATGCGCGGTGGAGCGATCGATTTGATGATGCACCTGCACATGTGGGCAGCAGGTTTTGATCCGGCAAATAAAACGCTGCATTATACGGCCGTAAATGTGTTGGGTGAAGAGCTGATGACTCAAAACAACAACAGTTATCAATTATTGCCTTTAGAGCGTACCAAAGAGATTTTTAAAGGAAGAACAAAAGAAGGTCTTTTTGAAGTGCTGCAAAGCTTAAACTATGGGGAACGTTTCAGTATCACTGCTTCTTTTTCTGATATGGTATTGAGGTACCCTAATAAACAGCCCGCATCGAACATTAAAAGTTATGCCTTTTATAACGCCAAATTCCTGGAAACATTATACCCTATAGGCAAGGCAGATAAAAGAAAGGACTATTGGTTTGATGAGTTTATGTATGCAACGGATGGAAAATTCCAGCTCCTGAAGTTTGTCAATATTTTTGCTGAGGAAGGGGAAGATGTGAATCCTGATGATAACATGATCGTATTCCGTTTGGCCGATGCCATTCTTTTACGTGCTGAGGCGCAGGCAGAGCTAGGGCTCAACGAAGATGCCAGAACTACGGTAAACCTCATCAGAGCCAGAGCAGAAGCAGAACCGATCACGGAAAGTGATGAGGATTTAAAGGATGCTATTTTCTATGAACGCAACAGGGAACTTATGGGCGAAGGACATGCTTATTTTGACCTCGTGCGCACGAGAAGGGTATTAAAAGAAAAGTATTGTTTTCACCCGATTTCGATAGAAGATTTTAACAAAGGGGCCTGGACATGGCCTATTGATAAAAGTGCATTGACCAACAATCCATACATGACTTTAAACGATTTCTGGAGATAATCATTCCATTCACAAACGATAATTCTGAATTTTATGTTGAAACTAATTAAAATAATAGCACCTGTTCTTTTACTTGCCGCCTGCCTCTTCGCAGGCTGTAAGAAGGAGCCATATTTCAAGGATACCGGTATTCATGATGCGAAGTATAACGGAACAGTTCTGCAATACCTGAATGATAAACCTGTTCATTTTGACTCCCTGAGCAGAGTGATCAAAATTGCAGGAATGGAAGAGCTGTTTAGCAAGGAAACGATTACTTTTTTCGCCCCGACAAGTGCCAGTGTTCACCAATCAGTTCATATTTTAAATGAGTATTTGTCTACTTCCGGCAAAGACACGGTTAGCCGTCTGGAACAATTAAAACCTGAATTCTGGCGTAAAATGCTGGCACTTTATGTTTTCAAAGGAAACTCTGGGCTTAAGGATTATCCGCAAATAGATACTGCAGCAATGCAGGCTTACCCGGGCCAGGGTTATAATTCTTTATCGGTAGACAATGAGCAGGGGAGGACGATGAATATAGGGGTTATTTACAATGATGCCGGAGGGGTTAAATATGCAGGTTACAGACAGCTGTTGATTTCTTATATCGCTGATTATTCCAATCCAACCCGGAGTCTGATCCTGAACCGCGTTTCTTCCTCGGATATTGCGCCCTCAAATGGTCGGGTTCATGTCTTGCAGAGTAGCTATCCTGGTTTTTCTTATTTCATAAAAGTTGATGGAACACTTGGTACCAGAGCGGTACAGTTACCTCAGTATTTTGGATTTGATCCTTATAATTTCATTTTTACGGCCTTGTCGATGGGCATTGATCCTTAACCGGTGCCGGACAAGAACGGAAATAATTATATCACTATATTTTATTAAAGAATTTATGATTTCAATCTATATAAAACATGTAAAAATAGCCCGGTTGACGCTGTTGTTGTTGATCATGGCTGCCGTTACTTTTTCTTGTAAGAAAAAAGAAGGTATCGGAGAAGATCCTTATGGTGGAGGAAAATTGCCATTAGGCGTTAGTTTTGCTGACGCGGGAGATATTGCAGGATCTGGTGTTGCAGGAGACCTGGCCACAATTAAAGTAAGAGGGCTCTTGGCTTATCAGGGGAAATTCGAGTTTTTCATCAATGAGGTCAAAACCGAAATTACCGGACTTACAGACAGTACACTGAATGTTGTGGTTCCAGAGAATGCCAGTAGTGGTGGTACAACCATCGTTTTAGACGGACAAACTTTTTTTGGACCTAAATTCACCATTGAAGGAAAGGTGTCTTTGGATGCCACATTCAAAGCAAACAATGGGTCAAACGGTACGATTGCTGATATTGTAAGCCTGCAAGATGGGAACTACCTCCTGGTAGGATACTTTACCAATTATCAGGGAAAAGCGGCTTCAGCCCCTATTAATGGAATCGTAAAAATAACGAAAGACGGAGAGTTTACTACCGGTCTTATGGCAGGTAAAGGCACCGATGGAGGGATCAGCTCAGTTCTGCCATTACAAAGTGGTAAAATTATGATCGGAGGGACGCTTTCTACTTATAACAGGAGATTAGGAATAGCCGGAGTCACACGCCTGAATGGAGATGGTTCTCTTGACTCTACCATCGTTAACCTGATGAATTTAACACCTTTAGTGCCAAAGAATGGATTAGATACCGTGCCTACCTTTAATGGTGGATTATTTGGTTCGGTAAAAAGGGTATTCGCCACAGAAAACAGGATTATCGCGGCAGGTCAGTTGATAGGCTATAAAAGTACTTATTATGAACGCTCTACCAGACTAAATAAGATCCTGGATTTCACGAGCATGAATACGTTCGTCAGAATGAAGCTTAACGGCACATTAGACTCTGCTTATAACTTTGATAAAGCCAATAAAAAGGGGTATCCGGGCGTAAATGGTCTACTTAACGATGCGTATATGCAGGGAGATGGTAAAATTATAGGCATTGGATTATTTACCAATTATAATGGAAGTCCGGCGAAGAACATTGTTCGTGTAGATACACTGGGTGCTTTCGATCCTACTTTTAAATCAGGTTCTGGCGCAGATGGGGAGATTGTTTCTTTGGTGGTTAATAAAGCTACCGGAAGTATCATGATTTCGGGTCTGTTTAAAAATTATAATGGCGTACCGGTAAATGGTGTGGCCATGTTAAAACCTGACGGGAGTATAGATCCTGCTTTCAAAATGGGAACATTAACAGGAGGTTTTGCCACCTATGCCATTCAATTGAATAGTGGTAAAATACTGGTTGCAGGAGGTTTCAAACAGTACAATGGTATTGTAAGACAAGGATTCATGGTCTTGAACGGCGATGGAAGTCTTGCTGCGAATTATAACAATACCGGAGTTTTTGAAGGAAGTATTTATAAAGTGATAGAAACGACTTCCGCACTGGGAAATCCTGCAGTGATTATGGTCGGTAATATTTACAAGTTCGATAACCAAAGTGTTGGAAATATCGTTCGTATCGAGCTGAAGTAGTAATTTTTTCATGATTAAGAGCAATAAGATGAACAAAATAAAAACATATACGCATAAAGGAATCTTAACCGGGATGCTGAGTTCGGCAGCCATGATTCTGCTATTGATGATGGGTTCCTGCAATAAAGATTTTCCGAATAAATTAAAGGAGAATCTGAAGAATGATACACTAGGTGTAAATTCTAAAACACGTAAGGTATTGTATATTATCGTTGATGGGTTAAGAGGGCGCGCATTGAAAGAAATTAATGCGCCTAATATCTCAGAGATTATCAAAAAATCAATTTATGCTTATGATGGTCTATCAGATATTGACGGTACTGGCGTAACCAACGCCGGTGCCTGGACCAATATGTTAACGGGTGTAAAGCGTGGCCAGCATGGGGTGGTATCAGATGATTTCGCAGGGAATAAATTGAATCAATACCCAACGGTCATTACCAGACTTAAACAGCAGCTACCAGAGCTTAGGACTGCGTCATTTAGTGCATCTGGCGCATTTGGGGCCAACCTTGCCACAGCTGCTACTGAAAATAAGAGTTTTGAAGGTGATGATGTAGCTGTGAAAACTGCGGCAAAAGCAGAGCTGGAAAGAATAGATGCAGGCTTTGTACTGGCACAATTTCATGGCGTTGAAACCACAGGAAAAACATCAGGTTATGAATCGACTACTCCTGATTATATCAATGCGGTGCTGAAAATGGATGTTTATATCGGTGAGCTGATGAATGCATTGGCAAAAAGAAAATCTTTCGCTACTGAAAACTGGTTGGTCGTGATTGCCTCTAATAAGGGTGGTGCGATCGCAGCAGATCCTAATAGTACGGATGTTACCCCTTATGCAGATGGGTTAAGAAATAACTTTGTGATTTTTTATAACCCAAGGTTTAATAGCCAGTTCGTACCTAAACCTGATTCCGAAAAGATTCCTTATTCTGGTTCAAGTATCCGTTTTGATTATACCTCCAGTACCAGAACAGTCGCTTCTATACCAAATTCGACGAGCTATAATTTCGGAATTTTTGGAAATTATACCGTTGAAATTTTATTAAAGAGCAATACCAGCAGTGAGATCTATCCGACCTTCCTTTCTAAAAGAACAATCGGATTTAGTGGTGAAGGCTGGAATATGTTCTTAGAAGGTGGGGCATGGACGCTGAATACGAATGTGTCTGGTCAGATGAAAGGTAGAGCAATTAATGACGGAAAATGGCATAAACTGACCATTGTATTTGATGGTACAAATAAAAAAGTGAGAGGATATACAGATGGCAAGCTCGACAATGAGTTGGTTATGAACGGAAATACGCTGGACAATACTGCGCCATTAAGACTAGGTTATATCGGTAATGATGGAAATCAGAATGCATCCGTGTTAATGAATGAGTTAAAAATCTTCCATGTGGCTTTAACAGCAGCAGAGATTTCTGCTTATAGCTGTAAAACAGACATTAAAGCAGATCACCCGCAATACAATAACCTGATCGGTTACTGGCCATTGCAGGACGGTTTTGGAAACGTACTGAAAGAAGCAACTGGAAAAGGAGTAGATTTCAGGTTAGGTGGTACCGTGCCATGGGAAACTTTTAGTGTGGTTAGTCCGGCTTTATGCCCGGATATTAATGCTTCATTTTTTACAATGGTACCCAACAATATAGATATTCCTATAGAGATCTATCATTGGATGGGCGTCTCTGTACCTTCATCATGGGGTCTTGGAGGAAAATCCTGGGATCCAACCTATTCAGACATTAAATCTTAATTGTGATATGAAAAACGCTAATTTTTTAAGCAAACTGCTTATGCTTCTTGTCTTGATGGGTTTCATCTCCTGCAAGGAATATGGTTATAAATTTGAAGATGGCTATAATAAGCCGGGAGAGGTGGTTGCCGGAGGATTGCCACTGGATACGATGATGCTGCAGATTGATCGCAGTATGTACTCCAGAGCAAGGATTTTTCCGGGAATGGTAGAGCCTTCAGAACCACGTGTAAAGAATGCGAAAGTGATACTGGATCTGAATTTCTCGTCATCCAACTCCAGGCTTTTAAGAATCAATGTGGCACCAGAGCCGCAATTTAGTATCGGTTATTATGCGCCGGCAGGGGAATTGATCAAGATCATTGTACCCGCCGGGATTAATGGACTGAGTGCTCAGATCGGTGGTCATACTGATGACCTTACTGGTAAGGAGCCTCTGCAAAGAGACGCAAGAATCACCAATGCCAAACAACTGTTCCCTGGTGTGAACTACATTCGTAACTTATATGGTGGAACGGTTTATATCCGTGCCGATATTGCAATTGAACAACCGGTAGAATTGCTCATTACAGGCGCAGTTGTTGCTCCGGATTTTATTTTAGGTAAAACAAATGATGCGGAATGGATCGCTCAGGTAAAAGCTTCTACCGTTCCATGGCTGGAATTGAGGTCTTCCAGGGTTATATTTCTGATTCCCAGAGATTTCTTAATTAAGAATTTTAATTCTTCCAAACCTTTGGTAAACCCTACCGCATTGATGAAAGAATGGAATGCGAAATTTGAGTTGGATTTCAATGGATGGATGGGCCTATCAGATAACAGTACTGATATCAGAGACCGAAGCCCACAGTCTGCCTGGCGTGAGGTATTGGACATTCAACCTTCGGTTGGTTATGGACACAATGGCTTCCCTGTAGTCGCAACGATGGACAGTGAATGGTTCAATAGTGTGGTTAGCCTGGAACAATTGCAAAATGGCGCAAACTGGGGTACTTATCATGAGTTTGGTCATAACTGTCAGATGCCTTCTATATGGAGCTGGGAAGTTTTAGGTGAAACGACAAACAACCTTTTCAACTATAAGGTGGCCAAAAGAAATGGGGCTAATTTCTCAATTCAACATGGTGACGACTGGGTTGCACCAGGACTTGCTTATGCGGCAGGACCTACCGGGTCAAAGAATTTTGATGGCGATGCAGCAATCAATGACCCGTTTAAAAGAATGATTCCTTTTTTACAGATTTTTGAAAAATATGGCTATGATGCCATGACCTATTTATATACCGAAGCAAGACATACTTCCAGATTTGCGACGACGACTCAGGATAAAAAGGATTTTGTTTATGAACGTTTTTCTGAATATGCAAAGGTAGATTTACTTCCATTTTTTGAGGCCTGGGGAATTCAGGTAAGTACTGTTTCTACCTCAAAGATTTCCAGTAAATATCCTTTATTGACTAAAAAAATATGGACTTATAATCCAATGACTAAAGCAGGAGGAGATGAAGCCTATGTGCCGTTGAAAATCACAGCGAGTTCTGAAGAGCTGAGTGGAGAAGGAGCGGTGAATGGAAGAGCAAACGCAATGATTGATGGTAATAATGCAACTTTCTGGCACTCACAGTGGGCGGGAACTCCACTAGGTAAAATGCCTTATACGCTGGTATTGGATCTGGGCTCAGCAACACCTATAAAAGGACTTTACTTTGTGACCAGGAATAGTGCAAATCAGATTCCTAAAGATGTGGAAGTTTATTCCAGCAATACTAAAACAGATGCCTCATGGGTTAAGGTAGGTACAAAACAGTTCCAAAAACTGGCAGCTACAAAAATTGACTATATTTTCCCTGCGGTCACCACAGCCAGGTATTACAAGATTGTCATTTTAAATAACCATAGTAACACTGCGGACGCTGCACTTGCGGAGTTAAATATAATTAAGCCATAAAGACTCTTAAATCATTGAAAATCATGATGAATTATAAAAATAAAAGTTCAATGCTGATGATGGGTACAGCATTAGCACTATTTGCCACCCTGTTTAACGCCTGTAAAAAGTATGACAATCCCCCTCCCGTATTCGAAGAATATGGGGGGGCGACTGAAAGTTTTGGGGTAAGAAAGGTATTGATCATTACCATAGACGGTGCCGTGGGTGAGGACGTTAAAAAGGTGAACCCTGTGAATATTGCGGCCATGCTGAAAAACAGTAAGTACAGTTTTGATGCGGTAAGTGATTTGCGAACCAATAATGGTTCAAGCTGGGCCAGTTTAATGACTGGTGTTGTTTCCTCGAAACACAGGGTAAATGATGATGGGTTTAATTTACTAAGCAGCGGCGCTGATGACCATAGTCAGATTATTAATTATCCAACAGCGCTTGCCCGGATGCTGGATGTAAGACCAGAGTTTAAAACACTGACAGCTACCTCCAATCAGGCCTTAAATAATTACTTAATTCATGCGGAACACCGTATTTTAACCAGTAATGACCAGCAGGTTAAGGATTCTGTAGTGAAGGCTTTACAAACAGAAGACTCAAGAGTGGTGATTGCAGATTTCAGGGATGTGGTTACTGCCGGGACTACTTTTGGTTTCTCAGCGGACATTCCGGAATATAAGAATGCGATTGTAAAGGTAGATGGCTATATCGGTGAAATCCTTGAGGCTTTAAAGAAACGCAAGGACTATAGCAAAGAAGACTGGTTGGTAATGGTATCCTCCAATCATGGTGGGCAAGGTAAATCTTACGGCGGTTCTTCGCTAAAAGAAAGGAACATTTTTAGTGTTTTTTATAATCCAAACTTTAAGCCTGTAGAGATGAAGGTGAATCCTTATTACTCAGTAAGGTATTGGGGTAAGGGAGATAATGCTGTTGAAGTTGCCGCTGGCAGGGTGGTTAGGGCTACTGCAGCTGATCCTACGGGCTTGTACAATCCTGGTAATGGTTCTATAACCATTCAGGCGAAAGTTTTATTTAATCTGAATCCCCTTACAGGAAACTACAATTACATATTTCCTCCTTTCTTAAGTAAAACCGACAACCGGACTGGTAGTACTCCGGGCTGGTCGTTCTTTAGAAATGGAAATGGCGTTACTTTTTATGTAGCAAATGGCGTTACCGGTGTTCAACCGTTAGCAGGGGGCGTTGGAAATGATGGCAAATGGCATACGATTACAGGTACGATTGCTAAGGATGGTGCAGTGTATAAAGTTAATATGTTTGTTGATGGCTTCAAAGCAACGACTGAAATGACACTTCCTTCAACTTCCATGGTTACTTCTCCCTCTCCATTGGTGATGGGCTATCAGCCATCAGTGTTTAGCGCAGATGGGCATATTAATATGTATATGTCGGATGTGAAGATCTGGAATAAGGTGTTGTCTGATGATGCTATTAAAGCAGGTGTCATACAAACGGATGTTCCTGCTACGGATGCTAATTATGCCAGCTTAATTAGTCATTGGCCAGGAAATGACGGGTCTACAAATATCATTAAGAACAAAGTGGCTAACCGTCCTAACTTCACAATTACAGGGAACTATACCTGGGACCTTTTAGCAAGTAATCCTGCAACAGGGTACGGTCCTGAAGACCCGAATATGGTATTGCTTCAGAATGTCGATATCACCTCACAAATGTTTTATTGGTTAAGAGTGCCAACTAAAACATCCTGGAATCTTGATGGTACGGTATGGTTAAATAAATATGAAATTGAATTCATCAAACAATAATTTTTTAGGCAGTAGATATTAAAAAAAACAGAAAACAATGAAAAGAAAATGTCTGTACCTATTTATGGTTTTTGCTGTTGCGGCAATCTCTTGTAAGAAAAGTTCGGTAGCTCCTGTAGTGGAAGTGATTCCGCCTACGGTAGAGCTTTCGGAAGATCCCAATTATATTAAAGTAGCCAATACCTTAACAGTTTCTCCGGTAATGGATGGCGCAAAATTTGACTGGAGTAATGAATCAAAGAAAGCGGTAGATATTCTGATAAAGTACAGTCAGGAAGGAAAGAGAATGGAGCATTCCGTTAAAAATAGCCAGGAAGCAACGGGGACATTTATACTCCCTATTTCTGGACAGACTAGTTTCACCATCACGGTTACCAATACAAATGGAACGTTGTTGGAAACCAGGTTAATTGGGATAATGCCTGTTTTAAAACCGGAGGTAAAACTAACGAAGACTGGTTGGACAGCTACGGCATCCAGTGAAATCAATGATAAAGATAATGAGTTTAATGGTGCGGAAAACATTGTGGATGAGGTAACCAGAATAAGCCTTACTTCTCCAGGTAAGCCTTCATTTTGGCAGTCAGATTATAACGCCGAACCAATGTACGTTTACCCGCACTGGTTAATTGTAGACATGAAAACAGCTGCAAAAATCACTAAAGTTGGATTGAATGCCCATACGGATGCAAGTCAGGGATTCACGAATTTCATTCTGGAAGGGAGTGAAGATGGTGTGAAATTTAATGAAATTGGTGATGGCTCATTAGCTTTTAATTCAGCACTAAAGACGGAACAGATTTTTCCGGTAGTTACTCCGGTAGCAATTCGTTATGTAAAGATCACGCTAAGAGTAGGGTCACCATACCCTTGTCTGGGGAATTTTGAAGCCTACTCGAGGAAATAGTTTTATTAATCCTATTATTGTGGGGCTCTGGATCTGTCCAGGGCCCCATTTTTATAATAGATACCCTTTAGTTAAGAAAGAAACAATAGAATATGATGCTAAACTTTAAAAGACGACTGATCCCCCTTGTTTTATGTGTACTCACGAATGTGGCTATGGCCCAGGAAATGCCGGTAACGGTTTATCCTAAACCTCATCAATTGCTGATGGAGCAAGGATCGATCCCGCTGGAACAGGCTTTTTATGTGAAGCCAGGGTCGGTAAATCCGGAATTACAAAGCCTTTTAGCTACGGTGCTGAAGCTGGATGGAACCAAAAAGGCATTGCCTTTAAGGGTAATAAAAAGCAAATCAGCGGATCAGCGCTCCGGGGCTTATCAACTATTCATCAATAAAGAAGGTATTAAGATTATCGCTGCGGACGACAGGGCTGCTTTTTATGCCGCACAGACTTTAATTCAATTGGTAAAGGGGAAACAGACGATTCCTTTTGTAAAGGTGAGCGATTATCCGGATGTTCCTTTCCGTGGTACGGTAGAGGGGTTTTATGGAGAACCATGGACACAAGAGGACCGTATAGAACAATTGCGTTTTTATGGAAAGCTGAAATTGAATACTTATATCTATGGTCCTAAAGATGATCCTTACCATTCTTCCCCTAACTGGAGGTTACATTATCCGGAAAAGGAGGAGGCGCAAATAAAATTGCTGGTAAAGGAAGCTAAAAAGAATTATGTGGACTTTGTCTGGGCCATCCACCCTGGAAAAGATATTAAATGGAACCTGGAAGACAGTACTGCCGTGCTTAAAAAGTTCGAGATGATGTATGGTCTTGGGGTCCGCTCTTTTGCGGTTTTCTTTGATGATATCTCCGGTGTAGGTACCGATGCCGTCAAACAAGCCGGTTTATTGAATTACATTCAGTACCAGTTTGTGAATAAGAAAAAAGATGTGACGCCCTTGATCATGTGTCCTACGGAATATAATAAAGGCTGGTCTGATCCAAAACCAGGTACTTATCTGGATATTCTGGGCGAGAAGTTAGATCCGGCGGTTCACATCATGTGGACCGGAAATACGGTGGTTGCCGACATTACGAAGGAAGGTTTGGAATGGGTTAATAAACGCATCCGTCGTCCGGCTTTTGTCTGGTGGAACTTTCCGGTAAGTGATTATGTCCGCGACCATTTATTAATGGGTCCTTCTTATGGAATTGACATCGATGCGCAAAATGACATGTCGGGTTTTGTATCTAATCCGATGGATAAAGCCGAGCCTTCTAAAACGGCTATATTTGGGGTGTCCTTGTATTCCTGGAATATGAAGAGTTATCAGCCGGAAGAAGCATGGGTGGCTTCTCACCGTTATATTATGCCGGAAGCTGCGGAAGCTTTTCAGCTGTTCAACTCGCATAACAGTGATCCGGGACCAAATGGCCACCGTTACAGAAGAACGGAATCTGTGGAAATGCAACCTTATACGGTAGCTTTCCTAAAATCATTAAAGGCTGGTGGTTATTCGGTTAAGGATGCGCAACGCCTTAAAACAGAATTTGAAGGAATGATTGCTGCGGCGAAAGAAATTCCAATAAAAAGTCAGAACAAAAGGCTTTTGGAGCAGATTGCACCATGGTTGGCACAGTTCGACTTACTTGGGAAAGCTGGTGTTGCGGCAATGGGATTAGCAGAAGCATGGAACAATAAATCATATGCTGCGGCATGGGCTCAGTATCTGGCAACGGAGCAGTTCCTGGAGCAAATGGACGACCTGGATAAAAGAATGAATCTGAACCCATATCAGCCAGGGGTTAAAACCGGATCTTTAGTAATGGTCCCTTTTGTAAAGGAGGTTTTATTTACTATCGGACAGCAAATGACATCGGGAATTGGATCTGGCGGTTCGGGGCTGGCCATGAATGCTCAGGATCAAACGGTACTTTATACCAATAATGCGAAGCTGAAATCTCAGCCATTGCAGATTGGCAACCAGTCTGTGGCAATTACACCGGCATTGGAGACTGTTCCGCTGAAGACCGGTGATTATTTTGGCCTGCGCCTGCATCCTAACTTAATGCCTGTTGCTTTACAGTTTAATCTGGAATCTGCTACGCTTGCCAGCTGGGGTGTTTTTGAAAGTTCTGTTGATGCTATAAACTGGATTACTCTGCCTGTGGAAGAGAAAAAGGGGAAAGGTATGGCGACTAATTTCAATGCCGGCACAGGTCAATACATCCGTTTTATAAACAAGTCTGAAAAAGCACAGCATCTATACCTTAAATTGTTTAAATTGGAAGTGAAAACCAAAAATGAAGCAGACAACGGGGTTTATGTATTGGATGGTAATCTGGCAACATATAGCACTTTTTCTAAAAATGAACCGAGGCTGGTACATCTGCCAAAAGCGATTCAGCAAGCTGATTTAAAGCTGTTGTTAAGACTTAAGGGACAATCTGCCACCTTATTTTCTAAGGATAAGCAGGGTAAGGAAGTAATTTTGTACCAGGGGAACGCTGATTATATCAAAATCGAAAAGTCTGCGTTGAAGAAGGTGGAAACCTTGTATTTTAAAACTGATGCCGTAGAACCGCTGCGCATTTATGAAATAGCTAAATAGCGAAGGGTTATTTTTTATTACTTATTAAAACGTTAAATATATGCAACTATATGAATGGGCAATATTGGTTTTAGCGATTATCGATGGGTTAATCGTACTGTGGATAAGTGTAATGGATAAAAAAGTATAAATAAACAAGACCTGGTGATTAAACCGGGTCTTGTTGCTATAAAAGATCTTTTCTAGGTGAAAAGTTCCTGAAGATCCCTGTCTGCAGTAGGTATCTTCTTTAAAAAGTCATCAAATCCAGCGCCTTCCTGGGAGCTGTACATACCATAAGCATCTAATATATATCCAATCTGACCGTCTTTATCTTCCAGGATATAAAGCACTGAGTTATCCGCGGGATCAGAATCACCTTCAAAGCGATAGGTTTTTATGATGGTTAAATCTTCCGGGTTATATATTTTATTTAGGCCTACACCTTGCATTTTACCATGGTCTGTCATCTTTACTTCATTGTCCAGTCCTTTTAATCTTAATTTCTCCAGGATCTGGCTAAGGGTATTCATTTCTGCGGGCTGTTCCATAATGATTGTTGGTTGTTTGTAGTAATTAACATTTTTTTGCCAAAATGGTTTTCTCTTTATGCAATCGGGGAGGCTTTGTCATCCTTAATAAAAAAAACTATTCCATATGGCAACCTTAAACCTCTCCCAAAATGGCCGGCCCGGAAACGCCAGGAGCCGCAAAGCTGTTCCCGCTGTAGATCTGACTGCAATGGTTGATCTGGCCTTTCTGTTGATTACCTTTTTTATGCTGACTACCTCTTTGTCCAGACCCCTGGCAATGGATCTGGCGAAGCCGGTTATTGACATTCCTGATCAGCCGTATCCGGCTTCAAGAACGGTTACATTAATCCTTGGAAAGGAAAATCAGGTGGTTTGGTACCGCGGAGAGCCGGGGAAATCAACCGCAGTGCAAAGCAATTTTGAAGGGATAAATCAGGTGTTGGCGGAGAATAAGAAGGCCATCGCGGAAATCCATAGCAATGATCCGGCTAAGTTTATGGTGGTCATCATCAAGCCAACAGCCGCATCCAGCTATAAGAATTTTGTGGATGCTCTGGATGAGATGAATATTGCCGCAGTAAAATCTTTTTTGGTGGATGATGATTCTTTGCTGGAACCAGAACTGGCCTCCCTGAAAAGTCTGGGCTTGTTGTAAGATAGGCTGATCGAAAAAAAAGGCACTATCCGGATGGGATAGCGCCTTTTTTTATGCTGATTTTTATCGTTCTACAAAGAGAAAGCAGCTTTCACCTGATCTACGAAATCTAGTTTCTCCCAGGTAAACAATTCAACAGTTACTGTTTTTTCTTCTCCATAAGGAGTTTTGAAAGTTTTAGTAACGGTTTCATTTTTACGACCCATGTGGCCGTAAGCAGCAGTTTCGCTATAAATAGGGTTTCTTAATTTCAGGCGTTGCTCAATAAAGTAAGGGCGCATGTCGAATAAGCCTTCTACAATTGAAGCAATCTCACCGTCAGTTTTAGTTACTTTACTTGTACCGTAAGTGTTGATGTAAATTCCCATCGGCTTTGCTACACCAATGGCATAACTTACCTGAACAAGGATTTCTTCTGCAACACCGGCAGCTACCAGGTTTTTAGCAATATGACGTGTCGCATAAGCTGCACTTCTATCTACTTTACTTGGGTCTTTTCCAGAGAAAGCACCACCACCGTGAGCACCTTTACCACCGTAAGTATCTACAATGATTTTACGGCCTGTTAAGCCAGTATCACCATGTGGACCACCAATTACGAATTTACCGGTTGGGTTGATATGGTATTCAATAGCGTCATTAAATAAATGTGCGTATTGAGGGTATTTAGCAATAATTCTTGGAATTAAGATCGAAACCAGGTCAGATTTGATTTTAGCCAGCATGGTTGCTTCTTCGTCGAAATCGTCATGTTGAGTTGAAATTACGATGGCATCAATACGAACTGGTTTGTTATTGTCATTATATTCAAGGGTTACCTGAGATTTTGCATCAGGGCGTAAATAAGTGATTTCATTATTTTCGCGTCTTAGCTCAGCAAGTTCCTGTAATAGTTTATGAGAAAGGTCCAGCGCTAAAGGCATGTAATCTTCAGTTTCGTTGGTTGCATAACCGAACATCATACCCTGATCACCTGCACCTTGTTCTTCTTTGCTGCTTCTATCTACACCTTGGTTGATGTCTTGTGATTGTTCATGAATTGCAGAAAGAATTCCACATGAGTTGGCCTCAAACATGTACTCACTTTTAGTATAACCAATTTTCTTGATGACATCACGGGCAATCTGCTGAACGTCAAGATAAGTCTTAGACTTAACCTCACCAGCAAGAATTACCTGACCGGTGGTAACAAGCGTTTCACATGCAACCTTTGAATCTGCGTCAAAAGCCAGGAAATTATCAATTAGTGCGTCGGAGATTTGATCTGCGATTTTATCAGGATGACCTTCGGAAACAGATTCTGATGTAAATAAATATGACATCTTAAATAATTAATTTTGTAATAAACAATTATGTAAAATGGCCTCTGATCCTGCAATACAGGCAGTAAATTCAAGTGTATGATAAGGTTAGCACTTTTTTTTACGTGGTTGCAATCCCGCTATTTTTGATGATAGCATCGCAAATCAGTCCACTTTAATGTTGCAAAATTACTATATATATTCAAATAGTCAAAAAATATCAATTATTTTGTACCGTATTTAAACCACTGTTTTGTCAAAATCGAATATTTTATTTATTATCAACCCGATTTCGGGAGGAAAGGACAAGCTGAAAATTCCAGCGTTGATCGATGCGCATTTGGACCGTTCCAGGTTTAACGCGAATTACAGTTTTACGGAATATGTTGGCCATGCCTCAGAAATTGCTGAAGAAGCGGCCAGTAAGAATTTCGATGTGATTGTAGCCGTGGGTGGGGATGGAACAATCAATGAGATCGGAACGAAGGTGATGCAGCAAAATAAGATCCTGGGGATTCTTCCCTTTGGATCTGGAAACGGCTTGTCGAGGTTTTTGAAAATCCCGATGAATACGGTTCAGGCCATTAAGGTGATCAATGATTTCAAGGTAAGGGTAATTGATACAGGCAGGTTTAACGACAAGTGTTTTTTTAACATGGCCGGTATGGGTTTTGATGCGCATATCAGTTCAGTGTTTGCCGGAAATAAGTCGAGGGGACTGTCCGGGTACCTGAAACTTGGTCTGAAGGAAATGCTGAATTATAAACCTCAGACCTACCATATTTATATAGATGGTAAAGAATATGTGCGTACGGCCTTTGTGGTTAGTGTGGCAAATTCCTCTCAATACGGTAACAATGCACATATTTCTCCTAAGGCTTCCATCACGGATGGCTTACTGGATGTGTGTATCATCAAGAAGTTTCCACTTTTCAAGATTCCGGTATTGGCTTACCACATGTTGAGTGGTACAGCAGATCACACAACAATGGTGGAAATCATTCAGGGAAAGGATATCCGGATTGTCAGAGCTGCAAATGATGCCATTCACATTGACGGTGAACCTTATTTTATGGGGAAAGAGCTGAACATTTCTATGGCGCCCTTATCTTTAAATATCATTACACCGGATTATGAAGCAGCAAAGCTTCCCAATTCATAAATTAAACAGCGCGATGAAAGAGAAAAAGAAAATATTGAATGACTTTGGGGGGATAATGTTTTCTACAGATCCTTCTTTTGTATATGAGCAGGACAATGTAGCCGAAGAGGCGCCAATTGCGGCAAATCAGCAGGACCTTAGGGTAACGTTGGACCGGAAAAACCGTGGTGGTAAGGGCGTAACTTTAGTCACCGGTTTTAGAGGAAGCACAGATGCGCTGGAGACTCTGGCCAAAATGCTGAAGTCTAAATGTGGAGTTGGTGGTGCAGCAAAAGATGGTGAGATCCTGATTCAGGGTGATTTCAGGGATAAGGTCTTGTTACTCTTGCAGAAAGAAGGTTATAAAGTTAAAAAATCCGGAGGCTAACAAAAGCCCTTCATAATTTGTAATGGACTGATATTTAGTGGTTTTATTGTTAGTGTATCTACGACAATAAGTAAATTTTTTCCTGGAAAAGCACTGGTAATACCTTTTTATCTGTATAACTTTGTCTCACTAACTTATTTATTTATGAGCAGAGCATTTACGCTTAAGCCGGATTTAGGGTATTTGAATTTAAATTCAGATCATGCCCTCTATCAGCTTAATGTATCACAATTGGTTGAAGAGGCCTTAAAAAATGGAGAAGGAACACTTGCCGATACGGGAGCATTGGCAATCGATACAGGTAAATTTACCGGTCGTTCTCCAAAAGACAGATTTATTGTTTGCGATGAGGTGACAGAAGACACGGTGTGGTGGGGTGATATCAACATTAAATTTAGCCCTGAACACTTTGATTCGCTTCTTAAAAAGGTTACTGATCACCTGAATCAGCAAAAATTCTATGTAAGGGATGCTTATGCCTGCGCTGATGAGAGTTATAAAACGACGATCAGGGTGGTGACAGAAAGTGCCTATCAGAACTTGTTTGCCCATAACATGTTCTTAAGATTTGGCGAGGAAGGATTGCCTGATAGTCCGGAATGGACGATTATTGCAGCACCAACCTTTTTAGCAGATCCGGCAGTAGATGGTACCCGTCAGGGAAACTTCTCGCTGTTGAACTTTACTAAAAAGATGATTCTTATTGGTGGTTCCGGTTATACGGGTGAAATCAAGAAAGGCATTTTCTCTGTTTTAAACTTCATTTTACCACAACAAAGAAATACGCTTTCTATGCACTGTTCCGCCAATGTAGGTAAGGATGGCGATACGGCTATTTTCTTCGGTTTATCAGGTACGGGCAAAACTACGCTCTCTGCAGATCCGGAAAGAGGTTTAATCGGGGATGATGAGCATGGCTGGGGTAAAGAGACGATCTTCAATTTTGAAGGTGGCTGTTACGCGAAATGTGTAGACCTGACGGAAGAAAAGGAGCCTCAGATTTTTAAAGCGATCAAATATGGTTCTCTTTTGGAGAATATCAATTATTTCCCCGGTAGCCGTGAGGTGGATTACAGCAATGTGGAGAAGACCGAGAATACGAGGGTTGCTTATCCTATTCATTATATTGACAATGCAATCCTGCCTTCTATTGCAGGTGTACCTAAAAACATATTTTTCCTGACCGCTGATGCTTTCGGAGTATTGCCTCCGATTTCTAAGTTGACACCAGGCCAGGCGATGTTCCATTTTATCTCTGGATATACCGCAAAGGTTGCGGGAACAGAAGCCGGGGTGACAGAACCTCAGGTTACTTTCTCGGCTTGTTTTGGAAAGGCTTTTCTGCCTTTGCATCCTACCAAATATGCGGAGCTGCTGGGCACTAAAATGCGCGAGCACAATGTGAATGTCTGGTTGGTGAATACCGGATGGAGTGGGGGAGCTTATGGTGTCGGTAAACGAATGAAATTATCGTATACCAGAGCTATGATTACTGCTGCTTTGAAAGGTGAACTGGAAAAAGAGCACTTTAAAGCAGACCCGGTTTTTGGTTTGGCGATTCCTGAGGCTTGTCCCGGGGTTCCATCAGAAATATTACAACCGAAAAATACCTGGGAAGACCAGAAGAAATATGACCAAAAAGCGAATGAGCTTTCACAGGAGTTTATTACCAACTTTAAGCAATTTGAAGCTTTTGCGAGCGCTGAAATCCTCGCATCCTTCCCTAAAGTTGTGGAAAACGCCTCATAAAGCTTTTTTTTTGCTCAAAAATTTGCATATCAATTTTATTTTAGTTTAAATTGTGAAAGATTGTCTCCGAAAGGGGGCAATCTTTTTTTAATATACGCCGATGCGGACAGGGGGGAAACTTAGTTCAAGGGAAGAAACTAACGATTATTTAATTTGGAATTAAAATCAAAGTTATAAATTTGTTCTTGCAACAATTGTTTGTAATGATCGTTGTGTGTATTACAGAATAATAATCTAAATTTAAAAAAACACGAGTACTAAAAACTAAAAAACTAAAAAACAATGGCAAACGCACCAAAACCAACAACAGTTCAAAAAGAAAGCTCTTCATCTGCTTCAAATTTATTTGCAACATTAGTAATTCCTATCTGTATCATTATCGGTATTTGTCTTTTCAAGTTTGTCTTGGGTAGTAGAGATAACTTTATTGACGGTGCTGATCCGGATTTGCATGAGACTATGCCAAAAGTGGGTAACTACGCAGGTATGGCATACAAAGGTGGTGTTATCGTACCAATCTTAATGGGTATGTTCTTAATGGTTATCGTTTTCTCTATTGAGCGTATGATCGTAATTGGTAAAGCAACTGGTAAAGGTAGCTTAGACGCTTTCGTTAAAAAAGTACAATCACTTTTAAACTCAAATAACATCGAAGGTGCTATGGCTGAGTGTGACAGACAACAAGGTTCTGTGGCGAACGTAATTAAATCTGGTTTGAAAAAATACAGAGAGATGGAAGTTGAGCCAAACATGGATACAGATCAAAAATGTTTAGCTATCCAAAAAGATATCGAAGAAGCAACTACATTAGAGATGCCAATGTTAGAGCAAAATTTAACTGTAATTGCAACATTAGTATCAGTAGGTACATTAACAGGTCTATTAGGAACAGTAACAGGTATGATCAAGGCCTTCGGTGGTTTAGCTAACTCTGGTGCTCCGGATCAGGCTGCATTAGCAACTGGTATTTCTGAGGCTTTGATTAACACAGCTACAGGTATTGGTACTTCTACTTTCGCGATTATCATGTACAACATCTTAACTTCGAAAATCGATAAATTGACTTACGCTATTGATGAAGCAGGTTTCAGCATCATCCAAACTTACGCTTCTACGCATAAATAAAAAATAATGTATTTTTTTTACCGGCTTTTATGGAAAACCGGAAGAATTAACATCATTAGTTAAATACATAAGTAATTTTTAAAATTATGCCAAGAGCAAAGGTTCAAAGAAAGAGTACTTCGATAGATATGACCGCCATGTGCGACGTATCTTTCCTATTGCTTACTTTCTTTATTTTAACAGCAACAGCACGTCAACCTGATCCTTTGGATGTTACTATCCCTTCATCGACATTTAAACTTAAGGTTCCGGATTTGGACATGGGTATTTTGTCGATTGGAAAAGGCAAAGTGTTTTATGAAATCGTAGGGAAAGACATTAAAATGGCTACCCTTGATAAAATGGGCGAGAAGTACGGCATTAAATTCACTCCGGAAGAAAGAGAGCGTTTTGGTGTAGTAGGTGCTTTCGGCGTACCGATTCAGAGTTTAAAGCAGTTCATTATGATGAGCGGTGATGAGCGTACTAAGTCTGGTATTGATGCAGGTATCCCAACTGATTCTACAAACAATCAATTAGCGGAATGGGTGATGCAGTCACGTACAGCCGTAGCAGAATTACACAATGCGCCAATGCGTGTCAGTATCAAAGGTGATGCGAAGGAAGAATATCCTGCGGTAAAGAAAGTGGTTGATATTCTGCAGAAGCAAAAAATTAACAAGTTTAGTTTAATCACATCTGCCGAAGGCGATGCTCAATAAATAAAATATTATGGCTGAATTAGATACCTCCGGCGGGGGGAAAAAAGGCAAAAAAGTAAGGAGTAAGAAAGCGAATACCAAAGTCGATTTAACGGCGATGGTAGATTTAGCCTTCTTGCTGATCACCTTCTTTATGTTGACCACTTCCCTGTCGAAACCAATTGCAATGGATATTGCAAAGCCTGATAAAGACGATAATTCACAAGAGAAAAATGAATTACGTGCTTCTGAAACTATGACTGTTTTATTAGGTAAAAACGATAAAGTAGCCTGGTACATGGGAGAAGCTGGTAAATCAAAACCTAATGTCGAAAGTTTTGCAGATATCAGAAAATCAATATTAGATAATAAAAAGAAAGTAGCTGATGCTACTGGTGGCAGACAGATCGTAATGGTGATCAAACCTACCTCAGGAGCTACCTACAAGAACTTCGTTGATATTATGGATGAGTTGGCGATCACTAAGATCAAAACCGCTCCTGCAATCGATGATGAGAACATTACTGATGCTGAAAAAGATTTCATGAAACAGGCTGGAATTTTATAATAAAAGAATTAATAATATTAAAATAGTAAGCTATGTTAGGTTCTAAAATAGATTTATTGAAACGGGAATGGCTTGATGTGGTCTTCGCGGGCAAAAACAAGAACTACGGAGCATATCAGCTTCGCAGTACTAGTGCCTCGAATACAACAAAAGCTTTACTAATTGCCTCCAGTATTTATATCGTGGCGTTTTTAGCCCCGAAACTTATAAATATGATCAAGGGCAGTATTCCTGAAGACGAGATTGTAAAACAGGTAGAGGTAACGGTTCAACCACCGCCACCGGTAAATCCGGATACCCCTCCACCGCCGCCGGTACAACCACCGCCGCCAAAACAGGATCAGATTAAATTCCCTCCTCCGATTGTAAAACCGGATAATGAGGTAATTGATAAGGAGCCTGTTCAGATCGAAGATTTGAAGAAAGCGGATCCGGGTCAGAAAACCATTGAAGGTGATCCTACTGCTGACATTGTAATTGCCGGTCCTGTTGGAGATGGCCCTAAACAAGCAGCTGTAGTTGAAGATACAAAGGTTTATGACTTCGTGAGCATTGAAACACAACCAGGTTTCCCTGGAGGTATGGATAAATTCTACGCTTATTTGAAAAAAGCGGTAAGATATCCTCCAATGGCTCAGGAAAATAACATTCAAGGTAAAGTATTCCTTTCTTTCGTTGTAGAGAAAAACGGAGACTTAACTGACATCAAGGTTGAAAGAAAACTTGGTGGTGGTACTGATGAAGAAGCAATCAGAGTATTGAAAGCTAGTCCACGTTGGACTCCGGGTATCCAGAACGGAAAACCGGTTCGTGTGAAGTTCAATATTCCAATCAGCTTTACCTTATCTCAATAGTATTAAGAATGTTTAATTTGAAAACATTTATGCAGAAATCGCCTCAACAGCGATTTCTGTTCATTTTAGGCCTTGTGATGTTTACGTTTTATTTCGTATTAGGCCTATTATTGATCTTCTGGACTGATATTCCTTTTGAAATCCAAAAAACTTATCGCATCTTATTTGGGGTATTGCTAATCGTTTATGCAGCCATTAGATTTGCCCGGTTAATTAATCCAAAAGACGATTAAATCCGAATTATCCTAAGTTAACTTTTCTGAAATAACTTAGAATAATCGAATTACCTAACAAAAAAATTGATTCAAATGAAGTACTTAAGTCTGATCTTGTTATTGTTCGTGTTTGTAGCCTGTAATCGCAAGCCTAAGACTGAAGTCGATACGGTGGAGCAAAGCCGTACCACAGGTAGTGTGACGATATTGGCTGACGAGTCTTTTGCCAGGGTTCTGACAGATCAGATTGATGTTTTTAAAACAGATTATCCGGCAGCGGAATTTAAAGTGATCGAAGGTAATGAGAATAAAATCCTGCCTACCTTTTTAAACGATAGCATCAGGGTGATGATTTCTTCCAGGATGCTGACTCCGGATGAGGATAAGATGTATAGAAACAGAAGTATTGTTCCTAAGACTTCGAGATTTGCCATAGATGGGATCGCGTTGATTACGAATTTGGGCAGTCCGGACAGTACCATTACGGTGCAGGAGGTGATAGATATTCTTAAGGGAAAATCAACTACAGGTAAAAAACTAGTGTTCGATAATGCTTATTCGAGCACTTTACGTTACTTTAAGGAGCTTGCCGAAATAAAAGAGTTGCCAAAAACCGGAGTTTATACACTACAGAACAATAATGACGTTATTAAGTACGTTGCGGATAATAAGGGTTTTATTGGCGTGGTCGGTGTAAACTGGTTAATCGCTAATCAGAAAGACATGGCGGAGTCAATTGCGAAAGTGAAGATGCTGGGTGTAAAGAATTTAAAAGGGAAAAAAGGGGATGACGCGTATTATATGCCTATCCAACAGAATCTAATTAATGGGATATATCCTTTTTTAAGAAATATCTACATCATTAATGCGGAGGGCCGCGAAGGTTTAGGCACAGGTTTTGCAAACTGGTTAGTAAGCCAGCGTGCACAGCTGATTGTCCTTAAATCCGGGCTTGGTCCACATAAGATGATGCCGAGAGAATTTAATTTAAAGAATACAAACTAAATTTTATATTTGAACTATGAAGCTTATCTAATGGGCTTCATTACAATTAAAACAATAGTGAACCATGAAAATGACAAAGAAAGCAATAACCTTAAGTTTAGGTTTAGTAGTGATGGGTTCTGCCTCTTTTGCTCAAAGCTTAAATGATGCAAAGAAGGCCGTAGATGCCGAACAGTACCAGAAAGCAACAACCATGCTGAAAGCATTGGTAAAATCACAGGCGAATAAAGGAGAGAACTACTTTAATTTGGGTGATCTTTACCTGAGAATGGATTATATCGATTCAGCCAGAGCAACTTTTACTCAGGGTGTAACAGCTGATCCTAAAAATCCTTTAAACTATATTGGTTTAGGTGAAGCAGATTTATTTGCAAAAAATCCTACTTCAGCAAAAACGAATTTTGATAAAGCTGTAGATGTATCTTCTAAAAAAGATTATATCCCTCAGTTATACATCGGTAAGGCTTATATCGCTTCTGATAACAAAGACTTTACTGCTGCATTACCATACCTGCAAAAAGCAGATGAGTTGGATGCAAATGATAAAGACGCAGAAACTTTCTTAGCACTGGGTGATTATTATGCTGCTCAGAAAAAGAACTCTGAAGCTTTGCAAAACTATATGAGAGCGCTGAACATCAATGCGAATCTTTTAAGAGCAACAACTCAGATTGGTAGAATGTACACAGAGTCAAGAGCATTTCCTGAAGCAGAAGAGCAGTTAAAGGCAGCAATTACTGCTGATCCAAACTACGGTCCTGCTTACAGAGAGCTTGCAGAATTATACATGCAATGGGCAAATCAGGTAGCTGCTGAACAAGTGACTAAGTCTGCGATGGCATTAACTAACTATAAAAAATATCTTGACCTGACTGACAACTCATATGATTCTAAATTGCGTTATGCGCAGTTCTTGTTCTATGCGAAAGATTTCCCTGGCTTGGAGCAGGTAACCACTGAATTGGCTACTATGAATCCTAACAACGAGAAAGCACTTGTAGTATCAAGGTTACGTGGTTATTCTGCTTATGAGAATAAAAACTACCCTAAGAGTTTAGAGTACATGAATGATTTCTTTGCAAAAACTAAAGATACTGCACGTATTATTGCTGCCGATTACCTGTACCTGGGTAGAGCGCAAATGCAAGCTGGTAACGATAGTTTGGCTTTAGGCAACATTGTAAAAGCAGTTGAAAAAGATTCTACTAATGTTGAAGCATTAGAAGAAATCGGAAGTTCTCTTTTCAAGGCTAAAAACTATGAAAAAGCAGGAAATGTATTTACGCTGGCGGTTAAAGCGAATCCTAACGGTAAAAACACTTTGCAGAATTACTACTATATCGGTGTAGCTAAGTACGTTGATTATGCACAGAAAAACCAGGCAGGTAAAAATCCTGATAAGAAAATCTTAGCAGATGCGGATTCAGCTTTTGTGAACATCATCAAAGCTAAAAATGATTTCGTTTTAGCTTATGCTTACAGAGCTCGTATTGCTAAATATCAGGATGATTTAAATAACCCTAAATGGTTAGGTGTTCCTTACTATGAGGAATTGATCAAATTGGTAACGGTAACTAAGCCTGAGCTGGCAGCAGCTCAACCAAAAGAATTGGTAGAAGCTTACGTTTATGTAGGTTCTTACTATGCAGCTACTGATAAAGAAAAGGCAAAAGAATACCTGAATAAAGCTTTAGCAATTGATCCACAAAATTCTGGGGCTCAAGAGCGTTTGAAGCAATTAACAGCTCCGGCGGCTAAGACTCCGGTAAAGAAAAAGTAATAATTTCGAATAAAAGAAAAAGGCAGGGTTGTTATCCTGCCTTTTTCTTTTAATTTTGTCCCAAATTTAATGCCATGGAAACCCAAAGTGTACCTGTAGATTTTTTACCTATTGTATTTCAAATTATTGTTGCTCTAGGATTTGTTGTTGTGACTTTGATTGCCACACACTTTTTAGGCCCGAAAAGAAAGACAGCTGATAAACTAGCGACTTTTGAAGCCGGTGTAAAGATTGTGGGTAATGCGCGTCAACCTTTCTCTATTAAGTACTTCTTAGTAGCTATCCTGTTCGTATTGTTCGATGTGGAGGTAATCTTCATGTACCCATGGGCAGTGAACTTCAGGGAGCTTGGAATGGCTGGTATGGTGGAAATGTTCATCTTTATGGGAACCTTATTGCTAGGTTTTATCTACGTTTTGAAAAAGAAAGCTTTAGACTGGAATTAATCTATTTAGATTGTTTCTAAATGATCATGGTTTAGGTCAATTCCTTCCAAAATATTGTAAATTTGTGGTTCATTCTTTGTAGGAATGAACCTTTTTTCGTTTTGTATCATGAGTAACATCAATATAGTAGACGCGCCTCCAGGCATAGAAGGATCTGGTTTTTTTGCCACCTCTTTAGACAAAGTAATTGGTTTGGCACGTTCCCATTCATTATGGCCCCTGCCATTCGCAACTTCTTGTTGTGGCATCGAATTTATGGCTACAATGGGTTCTCATTATGACCTTGGTCGTTTTGGATCTGAACGCTTAAGTTTTTCTCCTCGTCAGGCGGATTTATTAATGGTGATGGGTACCATCGCTAAGAAAATGAGTCCGGTTTTAAAACAAGTATATTTACAGATGGCTGAACCTCGTTGGGTGATTGCTGTAGGTGCCTGTGCTTCCAGTGGTGGTATCTTTGATACGTACTCAGTACTTCAGGGGATCGATGAGATCATTCCTGTTGATGTGTACGTTCCAGGTTGTCCGCCAAGACCAGAAGCGATCTTAGATGGTTTCGGAAAAATTCAGGAGCTGGTTAAAAATGAATCTTTGAGAAGAAGAGATTCAGATCAATACAAAGAAATGTTGGCTTCATACGGAATTTTATAATGGCAGAGGTGACAAATACTGAAATCTTAGCAGCCTTAACTGCAAAGTTTGGCGCTAAAATAACCGATGTAAATGAGCCTTATGGTTTACTTACATTCGAAACCACAAAAGATGTCATCATCGATGTGTTGAGGTTCTTAAAAGAGAGCGATACTAACTTTAACTTCCTGACTGATATTACAGCAGTTCATTACCCGGAGAAAAAACATGGGATTGCAGTGGTTTACCACTTGCACAGTATGGTGAAAAAAGTAAGGGTAAGAGTAAAGGTGTTTATCGATGAACATCATCCAACAATTCCTACAGCTACCGTTCTCTGGAATGCAGCGAACTGGATGGAAAGAGAAACTTATGACTTTTTCGGAGTAAAATTTGAAGGTCACCCGGATTTAAGAAGAATATTGAATATGGACGAACTAGGTGTTCATCCGATGTTGAAACAATATCCTTTAGAAGATCCAAACAGAGTAGATAAAAAAGACGAATACTTTGGTAGATAAGAATATGAATCACAATCAACCGGTATATACAGATAATGATCCTCAGAATGAGTTGGTAACCCTGAATTTGGGACCTACTCACCCGGCAACACATGGTGTTTTTCAGAATGTAATTCAATTAGACGGAGAGATTATTGTTAGTGGTGTTTCTACCATTGGCTATATTCACCGCGCTTTTGAAAAAATCGCTGAACACCGACCATTCTATCAGATCACACCGCTGACAGATAGATTGAACTACTGCTCATCGCCAATCAATAACATGGGATGGCACATGACCGTAGAGAAGTTGCTGAACATCCAGATGCCTAAAAGGGTAGATTACCTTAGGGTGATCGTGATGGAGCTATCAAGGATCGCCGATCACATCATTTGTAACACCATTATTGCTCAGGATACTGGTGCAACCACTACTTTCCTTTACCTGTTCCAGTTCAGAGAGCATATCTATGAAATCTTCGAGGAGATTTGTGGTGCGCGTCTGACGACTAACATTGGTAGAATTGGTGGTTTTGAAAGAGATTTCAATGAGATCGCCTTTGCGAAAATCAATAAATTTTTAAAAACATTCCCGGTAGCATTAAAAGAATTCGAAAGTTTGCTTGACCGCAACAGGATCTTTATTGACCGTACTTCAGGTGTAGCTGCAGTTACTGCAGAAACTGCTTTGGATTATGGTTGGACTGGCCCGTTATTGCGTTCAACAGGTGTAGATTATGATGTTCGTGTGAGCGAGCCTTATTGTTCTTATGAAGATTTCGATTTTGAGATTCCTGTAGGTACCAGTGGTGATATTTATGACCGTTACCTGGTGCGTAATGCAGAAATGTGGGAAAGTCTTAAAATCATTGAGCAAGGTATGGAGAAATTGAAGCACGAACCTGCAGGGATTTTCCATGCGGATGTTCCTGAATTTTATTTACCGGCTAAAGAAGAAGTTTACAACAATATGGAGGCTTTAATCTATCACTTCAAAATTGTGATGGGAGAGATTGATGCACCAAAAGCAGAAGTTTACCATGCAGTAGAAGGTGGTAACGGAGAATTGGGTTTCTATCTGATCAACGATGGTGGTAGAACACCTTACCGTTTGCACTTTAGAAGACCAAGCTTTATAAATTATCAAATGTTTGCGCCCATGAGTGTTGGTATGATGTTATCAGATGCCATCATTAACATGAGTAGTATGAATATTATTGCAGGAGAATTAGATGCTTAAAGTAGAAGAACAACAACCTGTAGAGTTCTCCTCAGCTTTAATTGAAAAGTTTGAAGAGATCGTTAAAAGGTATCCGGAAGGAAAGCAAAAATCCGCTTTATTGCCAGTTTTGCATGAAGTACAAGCAGTGCTGGGCTGGTTAAGTCCTGCGGCTATGGATAAAATTGCGGAATATCTGAGCATATCGCCAATTGAAGTATATGAAGTAGCCTCGTTCTACAGTATGTATTTCTTAAAGCCACAAGGTAAATACGTGCTGGAAGTTTGCAGAACGGGACCTTGCTGTTTAGTTGGTGCGGAGAAACTGATGGGCCATATTGAAAAAAGCCTTGGCGTTAAAGAAAATGAGGTAACTCCTGACGGCTTATTCAGTTGGAGAGGCGTAGAGTGTTTAGCTGCCTGCGGCTATGGTCCGGTTTTACAAATTGGCCCTGAATACACTTTCTATGAGAACCTTGACGAAAAAAAGGTAGACGATTTGATACAAGACTTACGCAAGAAATAATGAGTCGTAAACTATTATTAGAACATATAAACGTACCGGGCATTCATACATTGGATGTTTATCGCCAGAAAGGCGGGTACCGTGCTGTGGAAAAGGCGCTGAAAACTCTGACTCCTGATGAAGTTGTGGAAGAGGTAAAGAAGTCCGGATTACGCGGTCGCGGGGGTGCAGGATTTCCTACGGGAATGAAATGGAGCTTTTTAGCTAAACCTGAGGGGGTAGCACGTTACCTGGTTTGTAATGCCGATGAATCGGAGCCGGGAACGTTCAAAGACCGTTATCTGATGACTCACATTCCTCATGCACTGATTGAAGGTATGATTGTATCCAGCTTTGCTTTGGGTGCAAAAACCTCTTTTATCTATGTACGTGGTGAAATGATGCCTCAAATTCGTATTCTGGAAAAAGCGATTGCTGAAGCTAAGAATGCAGGGTTTTTAGGTAAAAATATTTTAGGTACAGGTTACGACCTGGAATTATACGTTCAGCCGGGTGGTGGTGCTTATATCTGCGGAGAAGAAACTGCATTATTGGAATCATTGGAAGGAAAGCGTGGTAATCCAAGAATCAAACCTCCATTCCCTGCAATTGCAGGATTGTACGGCTGCCCAACAGTAGTAAACAATGTGGAATCTATTGCTGCTGTAGTGCCAATCATCAATGATGGTGGCGACGAGTATGCAAAGGTGGGTATTGGTCGTAGTACAGGTACAAAACTAATCTCGGCCTCAGGAAATCTGGTAAGACCAGGTGTTTATGAGATTGAGTTGGGCTTACCTGTAGAAGAATTTATCTATTCTGATGAATGGTGTGGTGGTATCGCCAATGGCAAGAGACTAAAGGCAACTGTTGCCGGTGGGTCTTCTGTTCCGGTACTTCCTGCTAATCTTTCTATAAAACTTGCTAACGGGGAGCCTCGTTTAATGAGTTATGAATCTTTATCTGAAGGTGGCTTTGCGACTGGTACGATGATGGGTTCCGGTGGTTTCATCGCTTTTGATGAAGACCAGTGTATGGTTAGAAACACCTGGAATTTCTCCCGTTTTTATCATCATGAGAGTTGCGGACAGTGTTCGCCATGTCGTGAGGGTACCGGATGGATGGAAAAAGTTCTTCACCGCATTGAATATGGCCATGGTAAAATGAGCGATATTGATCTGTTGGTGGATGTTGCGAAGAAAATCGAAGGTAATACCATTTGTCCTTTAGGTGATGCAGCAGCATGGCCGGTAGCAAGTGCCATCAGACATTTCAGAGATGAATTTGAATGGCATGTGAATAACCCACAGCTATCCCTGGATACAAATTATGGATTGGCAAATTATGCTGAGCCAATAGCTAAAGCAGTTAGTACAGAAAATTAACGATCAAACCGATGTTTGGAGCGTTTAAAAGCGGGAAAAGCAAAGCGATGATAAAGAATATCTTTAACAATGAGTGATAAAGTTAAGGTAACCATAGACGGAATAACCGTAGAAGTAGCACCAGGGACGACCATCCTTAATGCTGCGCGCCAAATCGGTGGGGATATTGTTCCTCCGGCGATGTGTTATTATTCCAAATTAGAAGGTAGCGGTGGTAAATGTAGAACCTGCATCGTAAAGGTGAGTAAGGGTTCTGAAAAAGATCCGCGCCCAATGCCGAAATTAGTAGCTTCATGCCGTACCACTGTAATGGATGGGATGGAAGTGATGAATATTACTTCTCCGGAAGTGATCGAAGCAAGAAGTGGTGTAGTGGAAATGTTGTTGATCAACCACCCATTAGATTGCCCGGTGTGTGATCAGGCTGGTGAATGTGACCTTCAGAACTTAGGTTATGAGCACGGTTTGCAGAAAACACGATATGAGTTCGAAAGAAGAACTTTTGAACGCATTGATATCGGGGATAAAATCCAGTTACACATGAACAGGTGTATCTTGTGTTACCGATGTGTATTTACGGCGGATCAGATTACCAATAAGCGTGTTCACGGTATCTTAAACCGTGGAGATCATTCAGAAATCTCTACTTATATACAAACGGCTGTCGACAATGATTTCTCCGGAAACGTGATCGATGTTTGCCCGGTTGGTGCATTAACCGACAAAACTTTCCGATTCAAAAACAGGGTTTGGTTTACTAAACCGATTGATGCACATAGAGATTGCCCTACTTGTAGCGGTAAAGTAACGCTATGGTATAAAGGAGCAGATGTTTTGCGCGTTACGGCACGTAAAGATGTGTATGGTGAAGTGGAAGAGTTTATCTGTAATACTTGTCGTTTTGATAAGAAAAAGACTGCAGACTGGACAATTGAACATCCTACACACATTCCGGATACCTCGGTAATTGCCTCTAATCACTATGAGACTTTAATACCTTTACCGGTAATTCAGGAAGATGAGCGTTTGAAGGAAGCAAATAGGGTTGAACTAGAAAAAACCACTAAATTCTAATGGATATATCTTTTGTAATAGAAAAATTTGTACTGGTAGCGATTATTTTCGGTATAAGTTTATTGATAGCCATGTATTCCACTTATGCAGAAAGGAAAGTGGCTGCATTTCTACAGGATAGGTTAGGACCAGACAGAGCAGGTCCATTTGGAATTCTTCAGCCTTTAGCTGATGGGGTGAAAATGTTCATGAAAGAGGAGATCATTCCTACAAACGCCAGTAAATGGTTGTTTATGGTGGGTCCTGGTTTATCCATGTTAACAGCTTGTATTGGTACAGCAGTTATTCCATGGGGAAGTGATATGACCATTGGTGATCGCGTGATTCCTTTGCAGGTAACTGACATCAACGTAGGTATTCTTTATATTTTCGGAGTAGTTTCTCTGGGTGTATATGGGGTAATGATCGGTGGTTGGGCATCTAACAACAAGTACTCTTTATTAAGTGCAATTCGTGCAGCATCACAAAATATCAGTTATGAGATTGCAATGGGTCTTTCGATCATTGCTTTATTGCTGGTAACCAACTCGATGAGTTTGGGTGAAATTGTTGCCAATCAGCACGGATGGCGTTGGAATGTATTGTATCAGCCCCTGGGCTTCTTATTGTTCATGATCTGCTCTTTTGCAGAGACGAACAGAGCTCCTTTCGATTTACCGGAATGTGAGACAGAGCTGATCGGTGGTTACCACACAGAATATTCATCTATGAAACTAGGTTTCTACCTGTTCGCAGAATACATCAATATGTTTGTTTCTGCAGCGGTAATGGCTAGTTTATACTTTGGTGGTTATAACTACCCGGGGATGGATTGGGTACTGGCACAAACAGGAACAGTGATTGCTCCTTTAATCGGAACAGCAGTTTTCTTCCTTAAAATCTTTGCTTTCATCTTCTTCTTCATGTGGGTACGCTGGACTATTCCTCGTTTCCGTTATGATCAGTTGATGCACTTAGGTTGGAAGGTGTTAATTCCTTTGGCCATTGCGAATATCATTATCACAAGTATTGTGATTGCTATAATTGAAAAGTTTTAACTGTCCGCTTTTAGCGGTATAATAGGAGGTTTAATGGAACCATTAACCAGTAAAAAGAAAGTATTAGAGAAAAAGCCCCTCACGTTTGCAGAACGCATGTATTTGCCTGCAATCACTAAAGGCTTAGCTATTACCATCAGCCACTTCTTTAAGAAAGAAGCGACCATCAGATACCCGGAACAACAAAGAGAGTTTTCTACGAACTTCAGGGGTATGCACTCTTTGAAAAGAGACGAAGAAGGTAAAGAGCGTTGCACGGCCTGTGGTCTTTGCGCGTTATCTTGTCCGGCTGAAGCGATCACCATGATTGCATCAGAGCGTAAACCGGAAGAGAAAGACCTTTACCGTGAGGAGAAATATGCCTCAGTATATGAGATCAACATGTTACGTTGTATCTTCTGCGGACTGTGCGAAGAAGCCTGCCCAAAAGAAGCCATCTACTTAGACGGTCCGATTGTCCCTTCAGATTACCTGCGTAAAGATTTTATCTACGGCAAGGATAAACTGGTAGAGGCACCATTAGAGAAGAAATAATTAGCATACGTAGCCTTCGGGTTATTAATATAAACAGTTTAAACATATAATAAATGGGTACATCGGTATTCTATTTTGTAGCAGCATTAAGCGTCATCTTTTCACTGATGGTCATCTTTACCAAGAACCCGGTGCACAGCGTGCTTTACTTAATCGTTACTTTCTTTACATTAACGGTTCATTACATTCTATTGAATGCACAGTTTCTGGCAGTCGTGAATTTTATCGTTTACATGGGGGCCATCATGGTTCTATTCCTATTTGTGCTGATGTTGCTCAACCTCAACAAGGAAAATGAGCCGCTAAAATCTAACCTGGTTAAGGTGGTCGGCGTAATTGCAGGATGTTGCTTAATCGTAACTATCATCGGTTCTTTAAAAGCAACAGCGATTTCTGATCCGGTATTACTGAAAAATCCTAACCTTGGATTGGTGAAGAATTTAGGTAAGGAGTTATTTGGTCCTTACATGTTGCCTTTTGAGCTGTCCTCTATTCTATTGCTGACGGCAATGGTGGGTGCAGTATTGTTAACTAAAAAAGAAAAAGCATAGGATTTGGGTTTGCATCAGCTGATGCAAAGCTCATGGCCATAAAATAAGTATAAACTGAATGGAAAACATAACTCAGGGATTGCAGGGAGTACCACTTAACCACTACATCTGGCTAAGTGCGATTATTTTCACCATTGGTGTAGTTGGGGTATTGACCCGTAGAAACGCCATCGTCATCTTTATGTCGGTAGAATTGATGCTGAATGCAGTAAATTTACTGTTAACCGCATTTTCGGTACATAACAATGATCCGTCAGGACAAGTATTCGTATTTTTCATTATGGCACTTGCCGCTGCTGAAGTTGCAGTTGGACTAAGTATTATTGTAATGGTGTACAGAAATACACAATCTATAGATATAAATGTGTTGAATCGCCTTAAGTGGTAATTAATAAGAATAAAGTAATAACATGATAAATTTAGTTTGGCTGGTTCCCTTAATTCCTCTTTTAGGCTTTGTTATCAATGGCCTGGGAAGAAATACGCTTTCTAAAAACCTGATCGGTTTCATCGGAAGCAGCGTGATATTCATTTCATTTGCCATCAGTGTAGGTATCTTCTTCGAATTGGGGGCAGATGCAAATAAGTCGCACGAGATTTTCTTGTTCGACTGGATCAGCGCTGGTAAGCTGAACATTCCACTTTCCTTCCTTGTAGATCCGTTAAGCTCAATTATGCTGCTGATCATCACCGGGGTAGGTTTCTTAATCCATATTTACTCCATTGGCTACATGCACGCTGATGAGGCGTTCGGTAAGTTTTTTAGCTACCTGAATCTCTTTATCTTCTTCATGTTGCTATTGGTATTAGGTTCTAACTACATCGTGATGTTTATCGGATGGGAAGGGGTAGGACTTTGTTCGTACCTGCTGATCGGATTCTGGTACACGAATAGTAGCTATGCTTCTGCTGCTAAGAAAGCTTTTATCATGAACCGTATCGGTGACCTTGGTTTCCTGTTGGGTGTGTTCTTTATCTTTACCACTTTCGGTACAGTTGAGTTCTCTAAAATCTTTCCTCAGGCCGCAAACATGCTTCCTGGAAATGGCAGCATTGCATTAATCGCTTTACTGTTGTTTATCGGTGCTTGTGGTAAATCGGCTCAGTTGCCTTTGTTTACCTGGTTACCGGATGCGATGGCTGGTCCAACGCCGGTTTCTGCATTGATTCACGCGGCTACCATGGTAACTGCGGGTGTATATATGATCGCCAGATCAAACGTGCTCTTCGACCTGGCTCCAATGATTCAGCACATCATTGCTATCGTTGGTTTAGCTACTGCTGTACTGGGTGCAATTATCGCCTTAACACAAACGGATATTAAAAAGGTACTGGCTTATTCTACGGTATCTCAATTGGGATATATGTTCCTTGGTTTAGGAGTTGGCGCTTACAACGGTGCTTTCTTCCACGTAATTACACATGCTTTCTTTAAAGCATTATTGTTCTTATGTGCAGGTTCTGTGATCCATGCTTTGCACCATGAACAAGACATGAGACATATGGGTGGCTTACGTAAGAAATTACCGGTTACTTTTATGACGATGTTGATCGGTACCATTGCAATTGCTGGTTTACCTCCGTTCTCAGGTTTCTTCTCTAAGGATGAGATTCTGGCGCATGTTTATGTACATGATAAAACCATGTGGGCGATCGGTGTATTTACCGCCTTCCTTACTGCTTTCTATATGTTCAGAATGTTGTTCCTTACTTTCTCAGGAAAGTATCGCGGAACGCACCATGCTGAAGAGAAAATTCATGAATCTCCGAAATCTATGACTATTCCTTTAATCGTATTGGCAGTTTTATCTGCGATCGGTGGAATGATCGGTGTACCGGAAGCATTGGGTGGAAATCATTGGTTATCTCATTGGCTGGCTCCGGTGATTAAACACACTGCTGAAGCGCCTGACCATGCAACTGAGTATATGTTAATGGCGGTTTCTGTAATTGGCGTGTTGGTTGCGATCGGCTTTGCCTACGTGAAGTATGTTAAACAAAACCATATCCCACTTCCTGATGAAGGAAAAAGGACTGCTTTGGCTAACTTGTCTTACCAGAAATTCTATATCGATGAGATTTATGATTTGATCATCAGAAGACCTTTGGATGCATTTTCAACTTTCTTCTATAAAATTATTGACAATAAAATTGTTGATGGTATAGTGAACGGTTTAGGTTGGGGCACTTCGGAAGCCAGTAAAGGTTTACGTTTGGTTCAATCCGGAAACGTTGGATTCTATCTGTTAATGATGGTGGTAGGAATCATCTCATTGTTATTGTATACTTATTTATCTCTGTAAAAGATCGTTCAAGAAAACATAATGGAACAACTTTTAATACTTCTTATCTTTCTACCATTGGTTGGCGCCGTGGTTACTGCATTCACAGGTAATGCAGCAAAACATGTGGCTCTGGGGTCGGCAATCCTTTCGTTAGGCCTGACTCTAATCATGGTATGTAACTTTACACCAGATGCCAGTACGCAATTTGCGGTAAACTATCCCTGGATTCAGGATTTAGGGATCAATTTCCACGCGGGAATTGATGGTATCAGCATGATCACCGTTTTATTAACCAATGTATTGGTTCCGGTTATTATTCTATCGGCTTATCAGCATGATTATAAAAAGGCCAATGCCTTCTTTGCATTGATCTTGTTTATGCAGTTTGGTTTATTATTGGTGTTTACTGCTTTAGACGCCTTCTTATTCTATATCGGATGGGAAGCAGCTTTAATTCCTATCTACTTTATCTGCGCCATCTGGGGTGGTAAAGATAGGATTAGCGTAAACATGAAGTTTTTCGTGTATACCATTGCCGGATCTCTGTTCATGCTAATGGGTATCATTTACCTATACTTACAAAATCCTGCTCACAACTTCGAAATTCAGGCTTTCTATAACTTAAATCTTGATGCTGCACAGCAAGGATGGATTTTCTGGGCTTTCTTTATTGCATTTGCGATTAAGATGCCAATCTTCCCATTCCATACCTGGCAACCAGATACGTATGTGGAAGCTCCAACTCCGGGTACGATGTTATTGTCCGGGATTATGTTGAAAATGGGTATTTACGGTCTGATCAGATGGTTATTGCCAATTGCACCGGAAGGTGTTCAACAATGGGGTAATTTAGCCATGATCCTTTCGATTATCGGTGTGGTTTACGCTTCCCTGATTGCTTTTACACAGAAGGATGCTAAAAGACTGGTTGCTTACTCTTCTATTGCTCACGTAGGATTAATTGCCGCAGGTATCTTCGCGTTAAACACACAAGGTATGCAGGGTGCTATGGTACAGATGTTAAGTCACGGTATCAACGTTGTCGGTTTATTCTTTGTGCTTGACATTATCGCAAGTCGCATGAAAACTAATAAAATTGCAGAGTTAGGTGGGATTGCTAAGAAAGCACCTCAGCTGGCCATTGCTTTTCTAATCATTGTATTGGGAACGGTAGCCTTACCAGGAACAAATGGCTTCATCGGAGAATTCTTATTGCTGATCGGTATCTATCAGTACCAGGTTTGGGCAGGCGTTTTCGCTGGATTGTCTATCATCTTCGGTGCGGTATATATGTTCAGAATGTATCAGAACATTATGCTTGGAAAAACCAATGACTTAACCATCGGCTTCACAGATATTAAAGGATCTGAAAAAGTAGTATTGTATGTCATTTGTGCCATGATCATTGCTTTAGGTGTATATCCTAAGCCAATTCTTCACCTATCTGAAGCCTCGGTACAACAATTAATAGAACAGGTAACACAAAAATTAACATCGGTAAACTAAGCAAATGAATATCATCATAACAATTATTGTTACAGCTTTAGTGGTGCTTTATGCAGGTTTGTTTAAAGCTAAAAAAGCGTTATTACCCCTTACCTTAATTGGGTTGCTTACCTCGCTGGCTTTTGTAGTTACTTCCTGGAGCACAAACCAGACTTATTACGGAATGATGCAAATGGATAACTTTGCATTAGCTTTCGCAGGACTAGCTATTTTAGGAACTATTTTTATATTCCTGTTGACGCAGAACTATTTTGCGGCCAATAGTGAAAATATAGCAGAATACTTTACCCTGATGCTTTTTGCCCTGACGGGGATTATCATCATGGTTTCTTACAAAAACATGTCGATGTTATTTATCGGGGTGGAAATTATGTCTGTTGCCTTATATATTCTTGCAGGGATCAGAAAAAATAACTTCGCTTCCAATGAGGCTTCTTTAAAGTACTTCCTGATGGGGGCTTTCTCTACAGGCTTCCTGTTGTTTGGTATTACCCTGATCTACGGTGCTACGGCTTCTTTTGACCTTGATACGATCAACAAATATCTGGTAGAAAACCCACAGTCGATTTCTCCTTTGTTTTACCCCGGGGTGATCTTGTTAATGATCGGTCTGTGCTTTAAAATCGGTGCTGCTCCTTTCCATTTCTGGACTCCGGATGTGTACGAAGGTTCACCAACATTGATTACGACTTTCATGTCTACAGTAGTTAAAACTGCTGGTTTCGCAGCGATTCTACGTTTATTCGCAGATACTTTTGCTCCGCTACATGATTTCTGGTTACCTCCTTTGATGGTGATTGTTTGTCTGACTTTATTCATCGGTAACGTAACTGCTTTATTTCAAAAGAACTTCAAAAGAATGCTGGCTTACTCCAGTATCTCTCATGCAGGTTACTTATTATTCTCTTTAGTATCTCTTACTGCCAGTTCTATGAACAATGTATTGGTGTACGCTGCTGCCTATACTTTTGCAAGTATTTCGGCTTTTGCGGTACTAATCCTGGTGAAACAGAAAACGGGTAATGATAATTTTGAAAGCTTCAATGGTTTAGGAAAACGCAATCCATTTGCGGCATTCGCCCTAACGGTAGCGATGTTGTCCTTAGCGGGTATTCCGTTAACGGCTGGTTTCATCGGTAAATACCTGATGTTCCTGAATGTGATGCACGATTATCATTTTTATTTAGTTGCTTTCGCAATTCTGAATGCTTTAGTAGGATTTTACTATTATTTCAAAGTAATTGTAGCGATGTATTTCAAAGAGGGTACGGAGATCACACTGGAAACGCCTGTACAGTATAAGGTTGTACTGGCATTATCGCTGATCATCACCGTTTTCCTTGGGATTTATCCAGCTATAATTTTAAATCTGATATAGTCATATCTGTAGATAATTATATGTAGTTTTACGAATAATTGAACTATGCAAGATTTCTGGAACTCATTACAGCAATTTATTGATCCTGAAAAACTACTTAAAGAAGGTGGTTTTTATGTTGTAATGTTTGTGATCTTCGCCGAGACAGGTTTGTTTTTTGGTTTCTTTTTACCAGGGGACTACCTGTTGTTTCTTGCCGGCATGTTCGTCGCTACAGGCAAATTAGACGTCAACCTTTATGTGTTGATTCTTGGACTAATTGTTGCCGCCGTATCAGGTAATTTTACAGGCTATTGGTTTGGTCGAAAGACGGGCCCCGTCCTGTATGATAGAAAGGACTCCTTCTTCTTTAAAAAACGTTATTTAAAGGCTGCCGAAGATTATTATAATAAACAGGGGGCCTTTGCACTTATAATGGGGCGGTTTGTTCCGATTGTAAGAACTTTTGCACCGATTTTTGCTGGTGTAGTAAAACTGGACTTTAAAAGATTTGCATTATATAACTTTGCGGGTGCAATTATTTGGATTGCTTCCTTAACTTTGCTGGGTTATTTCCTTGGCAAAAGATTTGAAAAAGAAATTAACGATTATTTATTATACATTATTATAGGTTTTATTGTCATCACCACTATTCCACTGATTTACACGTTCGTAAAGAAGAAAGTAGTGAAAGAAGACAATGACGATATATCAAACACTGAACATTAAAAATGATTAAAGACGAGCGTCATCCGTGGCATTTTGTTTCTCCAGGTGAAAACTTACCTGAAACAGTAAATGCAATTATTGAAATTCCTAAAGGATCTAAAGCAAAATACGAAATCGATAAAGATTCCCACCTGATTAAATTAGACAGGGTACTCTTCTCTTCTGTAATGTATCCGGCTAACTATGGTTTTATCCCACAAACTTATTGTGATGATAATGACCCTCTGGATATCCTTGTACTTTGTTCTGTTGACGTTTACCCAATGTCAATCGTAGAAGCAAAAGTTATCGGTGTTATGCACATGGTGGATAATGGTGAACAAGACGATAAAATTATTGCAGTAGCAAAAAATGATATGTCTGTGAACTACATCAATGATTTAGCAGAATTGCCTCCTCATACGATGAAGGAAATTGTGAAATTCTTCCAGGACTATAAAGCCTTAGAAGAAAAACAGGTTACTATTGAGCACCTTTTGGGCGTTCGATATGCGCATAAAGTGATACAGGAAAGTATCCTCCTTTATGACCAGAAGTTTAGAAATCAAACATCTTAATGGAAGGATTCAAGATATTTTTAACATTCTTCTTAGTAGCACTGAACGGGTTTTTCGTTGCAGCAGAGTTTGCAATTGTAAAAGTCCGGGCATCACAAATTGAAATTAAAGCAAAATCAGGTAGCAGGGTAGCCAATATTGCAAAATATATTACCCAGCATCTGGACGGATACCTGGCTGCCACGCAGCTAGGTATTACTTTAGCTTCTCTGGGCTTAGGTTGGGTAGGTGAATCTGTAATGCACAGCCTCATCCACGACATGTTAGCCGGCTTTAATTTTTCTGAAGTATACATCACTTCAATCTCTACCGCAATCGCCTTCTTATTTATTACCGTAATGCACATTGTATTTGGTGAATTGGCGCCTAAATCGATAGCGATACAACGCCCTGTAGCAACAACACTGTTTATTGCAGTGCCATTACAGGCATTTTACCTGATCTTCAGACCCTTCATCTGGGTGCTGAACGGATTTGCAAATATGATCCTTAAAGTCTTCGGAATCTCAACTGTAGGGGGCCATGAGTCCGTCCACAGTACTGAAGAACTTCATTATTTGTTAGATCAGGGTAAAGAGAGTGGTGCTTTAGATACCAATGAGCATGAATTGATTAAAAATGTCTTTGACTTCAACGAAAGAGTTGTAAAAAATATTATGGTTCCCCGAACCAAAATATCAGGAATTGAATTGTCTACTCCTCCGGCCGCTGTGATTGATAAAATCATCGGCGACGGATATTCCAGACTACCGGTATATGATGGCATTATCGATAAAATCATTGGTATTATACATGCCAAGGATATTTTACCCTTGCTGGCCTCCAAAAAAGACTGGGTTTTACAAGACATCATCAGAAAACCTTATTTCGTTCCTGAAACAAAGAAAATTAATGACCTGTTGAGCGAACTTCAACAGAAACGCATTCAGATCGCAATCGTAATCGATGAGTTTGGTGGTACCGCAGGTATGGTAACACTTGAAGATATCGTAGAAGAGATTGTTGGAGAAATCCAGGATGAGTATGATGAAGAGAAGCCAACTGTAGAGAAAATCTCTGAAACTGAATTCATCATTAATGCCTATGCCACTGTTTATGATGTGAATGAGCATTTACCGCACGACCTTCCTGAAGATGAAGATTTTGATACTGTAGGCGGATTGGTATCCCATGCTTTTGGTAAAATACCAGAAGTAGGTGATAGCGAGGAATGCTATGGTTATTTATTCACCATCTTAAAGAAAACTGAGCAAAATATTGAAACCATAAAGCTTGAACTGGTGATTGATAAAAGCGATATGGTGGACAACCACTAAACCTTTTAAGCAATGCACGTTTTTTATACCCCTGATATTGATGCCACCGAGTATTCTTTAAATGAAGAAGAAAGTAAACATTGTCTCAAGGTCCTGCGATTAGGACTTGGCGATGTGGTGAATCTGATTGACGGAAAAGGAGGCTTTTATGAAGCAGAAATCACCGGAGAAGGAAAGAAAAATGTCCAGCTCCATGTGACCAAAGCAATTCAGGAGTATCAAAAACGAAACCACCACTTGCACATTGTGGTGGCACCTACCAAAAATATCGATCGTCTGGAATGGTTTCTTGAAAAAGCAACCGAGATAGGGATCGATGAAATTACCCCGATCATCTGCGAGCGTTCTGAAAGGAAAATCATCAAGGAAGATCGGCTTAATAAAGTGATCACCTCCGCAGTTAAGCAATCTTTACAAGCTTACCATCCGGTATTAAATCCGCAGATCTCTTTTGCTGATTTTTTGAAAATTGAAAATAACTCCATAAAAATGATTGCGCATTGCATCGATGGAGAACCCCGCCTGTACATTAGTCAGGTGGCCGAACCCCACCAAAACTACACTGTTTTGATTGGTCCGGAAGGCGACTTTAGTCCGAAAGAAATCGAACTCGCTTTGCAAAACGGCTTTAAACCCTTAACTTTAGGTAATACACGTCTGAGAACAGAAACTGCTGCATTGGCAGCCTGCTTTGAGGTGAATTATTTAAACAGATGAAATTAAAAACAGGCCTGGTTGTCGGATTAATATTTTTGTTGTGTGGCTTTAAGCCGCCAACTTATAAGATGGCTAAGTTGAAATATAATGGGGGAGGCGATTGGTATGCCAACAGAACCGCGCTTCCGAATCTCATAGACTTCTGCAATAAAAACCTGAATACAAATTTCGCTCCTCAGGATGCCACCGTCGAAGTGGGTAGCGCAGAACTATTCAATTATCCTTTTGTATACCTGACAGGGCATGGAAATGTAGTGTTCAGCGATGCTGAGGCCGAAAATTTACGAAAATACCTTAGCGGTGGAGGTTTCCTTCACATCGATGATAACTACGGACTGGATAAGTTTATCCGCAAGGAAATGAAAAAGGTTTTTCCTGAGCTTTCTTTTGTGGAATTACCAGCCAATCATCCACTCTATCAGCAAAAATTTAAATTCCCGAATGGTTTACCGAAAATCCACGAACATGATGGGAAGTCGCCTCAGGGGCTGGCTTTAATCAGGGAGGGTAGGGTACTCTGCTATTACACATTTGAATGCGATCTGGGGAATGGTTGGGAGGATTTCGGTACTTATCCGGAGGATACACAAGATAAACGCCTGAACGCGCTAAAAATGGGCGCAAATTTGGTTCAGTATGCACTAACACAATAACTATGAAGGTAAAAGTAAATGAGCAATACAATTTCAACGTAGTCGTTTCAGAGAAAACAATCACGGTGGACGGACAAGCACTTGATATTGATGCCAAAGAATTATCGGCTAACACCCAACATATCATTTATGAGCATAAATCCTATACTGTAGAAGTCCTGGAGCGGGAAGAAGGAGGAAAGCAGGCGACGATTAGGGTAAACGGTAATCTGTATCAGGTAGACATGGAAGATCAATATGATGAATTGTTGAAACAGTTAGGAATGGATAGTGCTGCTGCGCATAAAGTGCAGGAAATTAAAGCACCGATGCCTGGTTTAGTACTCCAACTCATGGTTACCGAAGGCCAGGAAGTAACTAAGGGCGACAGCTTACTGGTTCTGGAAGCGATGAAGATGGAAAATATCATTAAATCGCCTGCAGCAGGTATGGTAAAGCGAATCTTAGTGCAAAAAGGAGATAAAGTAGAGAAGAACGGTATCCTGATCCAATTTGCCTAAACTAAATTAGTGGATTCAAGGCTATTCAAAAATTCTGTATATAAAAAAAGGGAGCGGTTATCTGCTCCCTTTTTTATAGTCTGGTTTTAATTTCTGGCCTTGAATGCCCTTGCAGCTTTCGGCTTAAATTGTGGTTTTCCAGTAGATCTGATCTCTGAAGCACCTAACATAGTCATGGCGCAACGGAAGCCGATATCGGCCGTAGATTCATCCTGTTGTAGGAATCGTCTGGTTGCAGGATTTAACCATAAAGCCTGATCATCCCATGAACCACCTTTAAAAACTCTTGATTTATCCGTTACCAGGGTGATTTCGCCATATAACTCATTCGCCTGATCACGGAAACCTCTTTGATCCGCATAAGTATTTGCAGTCGCTGTTGCGGGCGCTGCTGCCTGTTTCTCTGCCCAGGTTTGTTTCTTATAGGCCTTAGCATCGGTTAAAACCGGTCTGTTATACTTATCTATCTCTATTTTGCCACTGATTGGATCAGCTACTTTTTTGTCTTTATAATAGTTACCTCTATATGGATTGAAAGCATCAGCAGCTTCGAATGTTTTGGCACGATAAACGTCAGCAACCCATTCATTTACGTTTCCAGCCATGTTGTACAAGCCAAAATCATTCGGCATATAAGACCTTACTGCAACGGTTAAACCACCTTTATCATTCAGGGAACCACCAACACCCATGTAATCTCCTTTAGTTCTTTTAAAGTTGGCTAAAATCAATCCTCTGGTGTTTCTTTTGGCAGAACTTAAGCCCAGACCATTCCATGGATAAATCTTGTTGGCATTGATGTTTTCATATTGAGTATTGCCAATCAATCCAAGTGCTGCATATTCCCATTCTGCCTCTGTTGGCAAACGGTAAGGTTGTTTGATGATGCCATCTTCCAGTCTTACGTTTCTGGTGGCGCCACTTCTGCCACCTGTATTGGCTGCTCCGGCAGCATTACCGGCATTTGATGGATTAAGATCTTTCATGGCTCTTTTTCCCTTATCATCGTACTGACCGTTCAGGTAAACATCCGTATTGAAAGCTCCTTTTGAGTTATTGGTTGTCGCAGCAGCAGCTGAATTGGAGTTTCCACCATTCATATCTTTGAAACTGGTCATATAACCCTTTTCACGGAGTAAAAGCTCATTCACGCGATCTGTTCTCCAGGCACAATATCTTTCTGCCTGTTCCCAGGTTACACCCACCACCGGATAATCCTGGTAAGCGGGATGTCTTAAATAATTATCTACGTATGGTTCATTGTAGGATAGCGGTCTGCGCCACACTAAAGTATCAGGAAGTTCGTTATAGTAATATTCGTGATCTGTAGGATAGGTGGTGCGAATCCAGCTCAGATATTCCAGCCAGTTGGTATTTGAAACTTCGGTTTCATCCATGTAAAAGGAAGAAACGGTGGTTTCTCTTTTGTGGTTGTAATTGCTAAGTTCTTCACCAGCAACATTGATTGCACTTCCGCTCATCACGAAAACACCGCCTTCAATTTCTACTAATCCAGGACCGGGGCCACGTTTAAATTTTTTATTTACTTCAAAGCCACCAAACTCGCGCTTGTTATACGCCATTCCTGTCTTCTCTGAAGTTCCTGATTTTGACTTACAGGAAGAGAAAGAACCTACTACTGCAATAGCTGCAATCGAATAATATAAGTATGATTTTTTCATATTGAGGGATCTCATAGTGCTTTAACTGTTAAAATTACATAAAAAAAGAGTTACTGAGCAAGAAAAAACACGACTTAGATAAAAAATAATCTTTTGTAAAATATGTTTGCGCATATCTGAGGCAGGTTTTGTAATAGTATGCTGGAATTAGTACAGATTTTTTGTCTGATATTACACAACAGAAGATATGCCTGGAATTTAACAGGTTTGACCTGGTCTTTGCATATTTACCGGCGACCGCCCAAAAATTCCACTGGAAACACGTTAAGGTTAGCTTTATTGCTTAATTTCGGGGAGGTCGGATCAGCCTTGCTGATGATCAAATGACAAGACCGGAAAAGATCGAGACAGTAAAAGAGAATACGTATAAACTAATAGATATAGAAATGAAGATTAAGGTAGGATTTGGCTTTGATGTACACCAGCTAAAGGATGGACATCCTTTCATCGTGGGAGGAGTAAATTTGGAACACCATAAAGGCGCTTTTGGTCATTCAGATGCGGATGTGTTGCTTCATGCGATTTGCGATGCATTACTTGGTGCCGCAAATCTCCGGGATATTGGTTACCATTTTAAGAATACTGATCCCCGTTGGAAAGGAATTAGCAGCCTGATCCTATTGCAAGAAAGTGTGAAACTGGTTAAAGAAAAAGGATTTGAAATTGGAAATATTGATGCAATGCTTTGTTTAGAAGCGCCAAAAATCAATCCGCATATTCCGGCAATGCAAGAGCATATTGCAACCGCCACGGGAATGGATATCGAAGACATTTCCATCAAGGCAACAACCAACGAACAAATGGGATTTATTGGGAGAGAAGAAGGTGTGGTTGCTTATGCGGTCTGCCTGATTCAAAAAGGATAAAATAGAAAAAGTCTGTAATTGAAGTGCCCCCAATAAGTGTCTAACTTTTTGGGCGCACTTCAATTACAGGCTTCTTAAAAAGCTAAAATTATTCTTCTAAATAACCGAATTTCCCCTGGTTATAATCTGCAATAGCCTGTTGAATTTCTTCGGGTTTGTTCATTAAAAACGGCCCGTAATGTGTGACAGGCTCATTTATAGGTGCCCCGCTTAAAACAAGCACTACACTATCCTGAAAACCTTCGACAAAAATTTGTTCCCCTTCATTTTTGAAATGAACCATTTGATCTGCTTTTGCGATTTCTCCGTTATTCACTTTAATCTCCCCTTCAATAACCACAAAAGCGGTATTGAAATCAGCGGGGAAGCTGAAAGTTGCCTTTCCGCCTTTATTCAGGCGTAAATTATAGGCATGAATTGGTGTAAAAGTATTTGCAGATCCTTTTGTACCCCGATATTCTCCGGCAATTACCTCTACCAGACCTGCGTCATCTGGCAATTGATGTTTAGCAATTTCCGCATGACTAATCGCCTGATATTTCGGCTTACTCATTTTATCTTTCGCAGGTAAATTGACCCAAAGTTGCACCATTTGGAAGGTGCCGCCCTGTTTACTGAAGACCTCTTCATGATATTCTTTGTGTAAAATGCCACTTGCGGCAGTCATCCATTGCACATCTCCGGGATAAATTACACCACTATTTCCAGCACTATCATGATGCGCAACCGCTCCATGATAAGCGATAGTTACCGTTTCAAATCCACGATGTGGATGTACGGCTACGCCTCTAGGCTCGGTGCGTGCTGAAAACTGGATTTTGGAATTATAATCCAACAGGAAAAAGGGACTCATTTTGAGCTTATACCCATTAGGAAAAAAATTATGGACCCTAAATCCGTCTCCAACCATATGAGGTGCCGGCGGGTTTAAAACCGCCGATACCTGTTTTATATTTTCATTCATTACGTCTCTCCATTCTAAATTTAGATGGACGTGTTGTTTTTAAGCTTGTTTTACAAATTGTAATTCGCCTAATATTCTTACGTCCTCGCTCACCATCACTCCACCAGTTTCCAATGCTGCATTCCAGGTTAAACCAAAGTCAGTTCTGTTGATTTTACCACTAACGGTAAATCCTGCTTTAGTATTTCCCCATGGATCTGTAGCGATACCACCAAATTCTACATTTAATTTGATCGGTTTAGTTGTTCCTTTAAGGGTTAAATCACCTTTTAAAACATAATCACCGCCATCTTTTTCAAAAGAACTAGAAGTAAAGGTCATTTTTGGGAATTGTTCTCCGTCAAAGAAATCACCGCTTTTCAAATGATTATCTCTGTCTGTATTTCCAGTGTCAATGGAGTTGATATCTGCTTCAAAAGTAACTTTAGCATTTTCAAAATCTTCAGTTTCAGCAATTAAAGATCCTGTTAATGTGTTCATACTACCAGTTACTGTAGTGATCATTAAGTGTTTTACTTTAAACTGTAGTTCACTGTGAGTTGGGTCTAATGACCATTGAGTAGTTGCCATAATATTGTTGTTTTTAGATGTTCTTATTTACAACACAAAATTACGGCCACAAAGCTTATCATACATTGATGTATGATAAGAAAACGCTAGACTTTAAAATGCTTGTGGGCGAGGTCTTTACGGACCCTGCTGAGCGACTCTGGAGTGATGCCCAAATAGGATGCAATCATCCATTGCGGGACCCTTAGGGTAAGGTTTGGGTAAAGTTGAATAAAGTTCAAATATCTTTCTTCGGCGGTAGCACTAAGCAACATATTGATCCTTTTATGCATGAAACGAATCGAATTGTTCAGCATAGTGTTATTCAGATCGTACATACAGGGGACATGTTTTGCCGCCTCATCAATAAAACCTTTGGGCATTAAAACTGCCTGAGTAGGCTCAATAGCATCAATGAAAAATTCAGAAGCTTCATTAAACATCCCATTCCGGTCAGAAAGCCACCATTGTTCCGGCGCAAACTGGATGATATGGGTTTTACCTTTGGCATCTATAGAATAGCTGCGCAGTAATCCGCTAAGCACAAAATAACCGTGTGGAGATACTTCCCCCTTCATCAGGATCATTTCATTTTTATCAAAGCTCTTTACTTTAAGCCGACCGGAGATTAAGTCGAATTGCTCATCTGTAATGGCGACTTTCTTCTGTAAATAGAGTTTGAACTGCTCAAGCATATTTGATATAGATAAAACCTATTTTTTAACAGGTTCGATATTGGAAAAATCTACACCGCATTTGCAGTTAGATGCACAGCCTCCTTTTTTAGGAGATACTGATCTGAAGATCATGCGGCCTATATAAAATATAGCAGCGATGAAAAGAATGACAACTAATATGGTTTGAATATCCATAGGTGCAAAACTAGGTAAAGCCTGCCTCAGGCAGGTCTGTTAAATGTAAATTTACTTTTCTATCAGGCCAACGGTTCCGCCAACCCAATCAAAATCTTTATTATATCGGACACCGATCATTTTCCCGCGACTTAAGCGCGCAAGGCTGATACAAAGCGTCGGTTCTTTTCCTTCCGGCCATAAGTACATCAACCTGATCTCTACTTTGATGCCCCCATCTGGTGCCTGAACAACCGGTTCATAGCTTACCTTCCTTTGCAGTATCCAATTCTCCGGATCAGCAATATTTTCAATGTCTTTCTTTTCGACATCAATAATCACGCCCATGCCTGCAAAAGAAAACAAAGGTTTCAATACATAGTTTTCTAAATCTTCAGGAATCTCCTCCAGATCTTTCAGGAAATGAGTAGGGGGAACAAAATCGCTCTTTAAAAAAGGCATGGTATATTTACTGATCCGATAAAACCAGTTTGGGTGAGTCACCCATTCTATATCCAGTGCTTCACGGGGGTCAAAACTGTTTTTGAAAATATCCGTATTGTCACCAATCTCATCAAAAATCAATCGGTTATAAATCCTTTTAAGGATGACTTTTTGGCCGTCTTGCTGGTAATAAAGATGATTATCTTCCTTTCTCAGGTCGGAAAGACTCAGTATTTTTATCCCGAGATATTTTTCCGTGATCAAAAAATCAATTGCTGTTTTCTGATGAGGGGCATCAAGATCCATCAGGGCAACTTCGTGAGGTTGGTGCTTGCCAATGATCACTTCTTTTAGTAATTCCAGATAGCTTTCTTCATTAAGCCCATTGAAATATGGAGTCAGTTCCGGTGATAAGTCAAATGATTGCTGAAAGATCTTTGCTAAATGTGATTGAAAACCATAAAGTGAAGGAAAACCCTGTAATTCAATTAATTTTGGAATCAGATTTCCCTCCTGATCCTTACAGATTCCAAAGTCGAACGTAAGGAAGTGGGGATGTCCATTTTCATCAGGAACCTTCCAGTCCGCTGGAATCGACTTTTCGGTGAGCCTTTTAAAGTTTTCATTTTTAATCAACGTTATAATCTCTGCCCCGGCAGCTATCAACTGATCTTTTAAGGATGCCGGAAGAAATACAGGGGTTTCTGCTACCCTAAACGGAATTTCAACAAAGCCTTTTTCCAGCTCTTTCAAAAACAAATCGTACTGTTCTTTTGAAAATTGTGCGTTGAAAGAAGCCCGGTAGCTATTGATCATATGTTATGCTTCTTGTAATGCGTTTAGCGCCTCATTTAAAAAGTTCGGTAAAATCAGGCTTTGGGTCAGGGTAATTCTATCCGGATCGTCTACACTATTCAACATATCAAGGTATTTTTCCTCTCCATGATTTTCTATAATTGCTTTTTTCTTGTCTTCCTGGAGTAGATATAACTTCATGCCTACAGGGTCTGCTTCCGGATGAAACTGTGTGCCCACAATTTCCGGGGTAAAGCGAATGGCCATCACACAGCGTTCCAGATCTATATGCGGGCGTTCTTTTTCTATGGCCAAAACTTCGGCCTCATGATTAGAAAAGAAGATATCTTCCGGATTGATCACTTGCCAGTCTCTGCTGTCCACGGTATAAAAAGGATTTGGTAATCCATGAAATATCGGATCATTTTCGCCTTCCTCGGTTAGGAAAATAGGGAAAATACCGAAAGCTGTAGAGCGTCTTTTGATCACTTTTCCTACCCCAAATCTACGGCAAGCCATTTGAAAAGAGTGACAAATCAAGAAAACGTGTTTCTTTTGATGTTCATGTTGCAGATTGAAGTCCTCCAATTCGTCCATCAGTGCAAAGAAATCACTTTCCCATTGCTGGCCAATACCATCAAAAGGACTCCCCGGACCACCGCTGGAAATATAGATGTCGTACGTAGAATCAGGAATTTCTCCTTTTAACCTCAAATCAAATAGATCAAAAGATAAGTTAATTGCTGTTTCTTTCTGATAACGGTGTAAAACCTCTTGTATCCCGCGCATCCCTTGATTCGCAGCTCCATTATTCATGTCAATTACAGCAACTCTGATGTTGTTTTTATCCCTGTTCATTTTATCTGGCACCTATTAATGTTTGCGTAGTAATGTAATCTACCACTGACTCAAAGTTACCATTTTGTTCGTAAACAGCCAATTGCCTGTCAGCACCTGTGCCATTGGCCAGAATTGTATGGACATATTTCAGGTCTTCCCTGCAACCCAGATCATCTACCACATCATCTACAAAATCGAGCAACTCTAATACCAGATTCCGACAATTCACCTCCATTTCTTTTCCAAAATCGATTAGATTCCCATCAATACCGTATCTGGCTGCTCTCCATTTATTCTCATTAATCAAAGCTCTGGAATAGCTGATGAATTTCATGTTTTGCAAGCGGAGCTTATATAATTTGGCGCATAAGGCCTGAAATAGCGCCACAAATGCCATGGTTTCATCTATTAACATCGGGCAATCGCAAATTCTGAACTCTATAGTTTCAAAAAAGGGATGCACCCGAATATCCCACCATATCTTTTTAGCATTATCGATGCTATTGGTTTTGATCAATAACTTCACATAGTTATCATAATCTTCAATGCTATTGAAAATGTCTGGAATTCCTGTTCTTGGAAACTTATCAAATATCTTCGTCCGGAAAGATTTATAACCGGTATTCCTACTTTCCCAGAAAGGAGAGTTTGTAGATAACGCAAACACATGCGGTAAAAAATAACGCACCTGATTAGCAATATGAATTGCCAGCTCTCTGGATTGGAAGCCTACATGTACATGTAAACCAAAGATTAAATTAGATCTGGCGGCCTCCTGAAGCTCATTTACAATCTCGCTATACCTTGGGTGCTCCGTTATCAATTGTTTTTCCCAATGTGAAAAAGGGTGTGTGCCGGCAGCGCCGATCCGTAAACCTTGTTCTCCTGCCAATTGCGAGACCGTATACCGCAATTGCGATATTTCTGCACGGGCCTCTTCTGTGTTTTTACAGATACCAGTGCCGACCTCCACTACCGCCTGGTGCATCTCTGCCTTGACCTGGTCTTTGTGTATTTTTTGTGCCGCCTCTACAATCTTTTGATCATGAGAGGTCAATTCGCGGGTTACAGGATCGATTACCATGTACTCTTCCTCTACACCAAGTGTAAAAATATTCATCTTTTGATTTTTAGCTTGTGATACCTGGTTACTAATGGCTAAATATTGTGGAGGCTGGCATTTAGCGTTTTCTATGGATACTAATTTTATACTTTCATTTTTTCTGCTAATGGGATTCCGCTGGCTGAAGTTCTGATATATTCGCCCCAGGTTAGGTTGTCCTGGCCTTCTACATGGGCTTTTGCACGTTCTATGGCATACCTTGCAGAAGTTTCAACTGCCCATTCAAAGTTTTCCAAACCTACGCTGGATACATCTGCATCCGGTGCGGGATTACAAAAATCAATGGCATAAGGAATACCGTCTCTAACGGCAAATTCAACGGTATTGAAGTCGTAGCCCAAATATTGATTCAGTAAGATCACATAGTCATGAATGGTTTTTAAGAGTTTTTCACTGGATGGCGGAGTATCCACCACATATCTTAAATGAGCGGGGTTTCGCGGCTCATACTGCATGATTTTTACATATTTCCCGCCGATACAATAACACCTGAAGTACTCATTGAAAATGATTTCTTCCTGAAGCATCATGACCGTTTGTTTGGTTTGACTGTGCTTATCAAAGAAATCTTCCTTGTCTGTTAATTTGTAAACTTCCTTCCAGCCGCCGCCATCAAAGGGCTTCATATAAGCGGGGAAGCCTGTATATTCAAAAATCCCTTCCCAATCCATGGGGAAAGCGAGGTTGCTGAAAGACGCGTCAGAGGTATCTTCCGGTTGATCGTAAGATGGGATTAAGGCTGTTTTCGGAACCGGAATCCCCAGTTTCACCGCCAATGCATTATTGAAAAACTTCTCATCCGCACTCCACCAAAATGGATTATTAATAACGGCTGTTCCGGTAATTGCTGCATTTTTCATGGCTGCGCGATAAAAAGGAACATCCTGAGAAATGCGGTCAATAATAACCGCATAATCCAAAGGATTGGCTTGAAAAATTTTATCAATGCTAACAGATTCTGCGATGATATCCTTTCCTTCGATTTCATTTACACGTTTTATAAAGGCCGCTGGAAAGGATCTTTCCTGCCCGAATAAGATTCCGATTTTTTTCATTCGTTGTCGATTTATAGGTTCTGTTTTGCTTTTGTTGGTGGATTCCTATGCGTTATTGCTCCTTAATTATCTTTTTCTATTCTTTTTAATATTGAAATGTCGTTAAAACTTTATGTTGAATCCCTTGCTTTTTAAACAAAATAACAAGGTTAATGTTCTGTCAGCTATTTGGTTATACTCCTTTGGAGCTCTGGTTTTTAATTACTGAGTAGCCTTTGATACTGTTGATTACAATTGTGAAATGTATTCCGGAAACATTTCACGCCATATGGGCCAGTCATGATCTGCATTTTCCCGGACATCCAGCCAATGGTCAATTCCTTTCTCTGTTAGGATTTTCGAGAGCCGCTCATTGTCTGTTTTGCAAGGGTCCCTGTCGCTTGTTCCAAGCGCAATTTTCATGTTCCATAATTCACGGTTTTGATCATGAGGCAGGAAATCTACCGGATTATTGAAATAAACATCATCATTATAGAAGTCGTTCAGGTGGCCACGAATGTCAAATATGCCACTCATACTAAACACATGACTCACCAGCCATGGATGTCGGAAGGCGAAGTTTGCTGCATGGTAACCGCCAAAACTACATCCGGCAGTGATGATTTTCTCTACGCCTGTTTCCTGTCTGGCGATAGGGGCAAGCTCTTTTAGTAACAGCTGATCATACCAGATATGGTTTCTGATCCTATCGGCAGGGGTAATATTGATGTTGTACCAGCTGAGTTTGTCGATACTGTCTACGCAGTAAATTTTTACTTTTCCCTCCTCTATAAACTGTTGTACCGAGTCTATTAATTTGAAATCTTTAGCCTCATAATACTGGCCCATACTGGTTGGAAACAGTACAATCGGATAGCCACTTTTTCCGAAGATTAATAGCTCAAAATCTGCGCTCAAATGCGGACTATACCATTTTTTATAGGTTTCAACCATAATACAGAAATTAGCTGCTTTAAGGTATAGAAAAGTATTTTTAAACACAAGATATATTTTCATTTCCACCTATAAATCTGTCGGTTGTGTAAAAATATTGGCAGTGGCAGGTTGTTTTTGTGAAGAATGGTACATTTGTCAACTATTCTATTGCTATGTTACTTTCTAAGGTCATCCATATTCAAAATACCCTTCCTTCTGCCATTTTAAAAAGAGAAGTTACGCTTGAGATTTTTATCCCTGATAATTTATTGGGGAATGAAACTTTAAACCTGTTGCTTTTAAATGACGGTCAGGATGCGAAAGCATTAGGTATTGAGGAAACTTTGAATGCGCTTTATGAAAAGAACAAACTGGAGCCATTGGCGGTGGTAGCGATCCATGCCGCAGAAAACCGTATTCAGGAATATGGAATTGCAGGCATGCCAGACTTTCTTGGCAGGGGGGCATCCGCCAAAATATATAATGATTTTGTGGTAACAGAGCTACTGCCCTATATTGAGCAACAGTTAAAATTGCGTATCAATGGAAAAAAAGGCTTTGCAGGATGCTCATTAGGGGGGATTTCAGCATTCGACATTGTTTGGAAGAATCCCGATTGTTTTGACCTCTGCGGTGTGTTTTCAGGAGCTTTTTGGTGGCGTGGAAAAGACCTTAAAGATGGATATACAGACGAGGACCGCCTGGTTCATAAAATGATACGTGAAACCAGCACAAATACGGACTCAAATCCAACGCTTAAATTCTGGCTCATGACCGGAACTGAAGATGAAACTGCCGACAGAAACCGCAATATGATCATCGACTCGATTGACGATACGATTGATGTCATCAAAGAGTTGCTAAAAAAAGGATATCAGCGTCCGGAGCACATCAGCTATTATGAAATGGTAGGCGGCAAACATGATGCATTGACCTGGTCTAAAGCGCTACCTGCCTTTTTATGCTGGGGTTTTGGCCGGAAAAGTTATTCTTAGCCATGTTTTTAGTCAGAAATTCAGGACAAGCCATTCCCTGTAATCTCCTCAATCTTATCTGAAGGATAAATAAATACCCCTTCAGTATCCTTCAATGACACTTTTAACATCGCCAAAGCCACATTTTCAATCTTTATACTCCTATATTTCCGTAGGCCGCCAATTAAAACCGGGTTTAAAACACGCATCACGGCAATCATAAAGCCTTCTGCGCTACGGTGTTCTTTACGTTCACCATCCAGTAAAGAAGGCCTGTAGATATGGATGCTTTTGAAAGGAATGCTTTGCAGATCGCGTTCAGTTTCCCCTTTGGTACGCGAGTAAAAGATGCTGGAATCGGGGTTCGCACCCATCGACGAAACCAGGTGATACTGCGACGCACCATTTGCCTGCGTAATCGAGGCAGCATCCAGCGGATATAAATAATCGATTTTACGATACTGTTCCTGATCAGGTGTTTTACTTTTTGTCGTGCCCAGACAGCAGAAAACCACATCTCCTGTCATTTCCGTCCGGTAATCATTCAGTTTTTCAAAATCCACGACCAGCTGCTGCAGTTTCGGATGTTCGCGATTCAGCTTCTTTCTAACCACAATCAGCACGGTGGCATACGCCGGACTATTGAGCAATTGCGTTAACAGACTAGATCCTATTAAGCCACTGGCGCCAAGTAATACTGCTTTTTTCTTCATATAGTAAGGGTCTCGTTTTTTATGATCAGAGGTAATGATTTGGTAACCGGGGTTAAGGTTTTTATAAATGAGCTACTAGTTTTTATTAAAATGTTGGGCAATTGTTTTTTACAACGGATCCGGCGCTTAACCAGTTTTTTTATAAAAACCAGTACTTCAACTTATCGACCTCTACAAAGTACGAATTCCCCCTTGTAGCTACAATAAACCTTAATAATAAAACGGTCATTACGATTGTATTATAAAGCACTCGTTATTTTTCATTATTTGGTCTTAACTAATTGATTGATATGTCGATAATAAACTGTATCTTTGCGCAAAAATTTACACGCATTTTATGCAAAAAATAAGAAATATAGCTATCATAGCACACGTTGACCACGGCAAAACTACACTGGTTGATAAGATCTTACACTCTTGTTCAATCTTCCGTGATAACGAACAATCGGGAGATTTAATACTTGACAATAACGATTTGGAACGTGAACGTGGTATTACCATCGTTTCCAAAAACGTATCTGTTATGTATAAAGATGTAAAAATCAACATTATTGATACCCCTGGTCACGCCGATTTTGGTGGTGAAGTAGAACGTGTATTGAAAATGGCTGATGGAGTATTGTTATTGTGTGATGCGTTTGAAGGTGCAATGCCTCAAACTCGTTTCGTTACACAAAAAGCTTTAGCTCTTGGTCTAAAACCAATCGTTGTTGTAAACAAAGTAGATAAAGAAAACTGTCGTCCGGAAGAAGTTTATGAGCAAATCTTTGAATTGTTCTTCAACCTTGAGGCTACAGAAGATCAATTAGATTTCCCTGTAATCTACGGTTCATCTAAACAAGGATGGATGAGTACAGACTGGAAAAACCCTACTACAGACATCTTCGCACTATTAGATGCTGTTGTAGCTAACATTCCTCCTGCACCAACAAATGAAGGTACATTACAAATGCAAATCACCTCTTTAGATTATTCATCTTTCGTAGGTCGTATTGCAGTTGGACGTGTTCACCGCGGTTCAATCAAAGAAAACCAACCGGTTACTTTGATCAAACGTGACGGTAAAACTGTTAAATCAAGAGTAAAAGAATTATATACTTTCGAAGGTTTAGGAAAAATCCGTGCTACTGAAGTAAGATCTGGTGATATCTGCGCTGTTGTAGGTATTGAAGGATTTGATATCGGTGATACAATCGCTGATTTTGATGCACCAGAGCAATTGCCTGTTATCAAAATTGATGAGCCAACGATGAATATGTTGTTCACAATTAATAACTCACCATTCTTCGGTAAAGAAGGTAAATTTGTTACGTCTCAACGTATCAGAGAACGTCTTTACAAAGAAATGGAGAAAAACTTAGCCCTGAAAGTGGTTGAAACTGAATCTCCTGATGCTTATTTAGTATACGGTAGAGGTATTCTCCATTTATCAGTTCTAATCGAGACTATGCGTCGCGAAGGTTATGAGCTTCAGGTAGGTCAGCCACAGGTTATCATTAAAGAAATTGATGGTAAAAAATGTGAGCCTATTGAAACTTTAATCGTTGACGTTCCTGGTGAAGTTGCTGGTAAAGTAATTGAATTGGTAACACAACGTAAAGGTGAATTGTTGATTATGGAGCCTAAAGGTGACTTACAACATTTAGAGTTTGAAATTCCTGCACGTGGTATCATCGGATTAAGAAATAACGTATTAACTGCTACAGGTGGTGAAGCGATTATGGCTCACCGTTTCAAAGCTTACGAGCCTTGGAAAGGTACAATCCCTGGAAGATTAAGTGGTGTATTAGTTTCAATGGAAAAAGGTAGTACTACTGCTTATTCAATTGATAAACTACAAGACCGTGGACGTTTCTTCGTTGATCCGGGTGTTGAAGTTTACGAAGGTCAGATTATGGGTGAGCACATCCGTGACAATGACTTAGTAGTAAACATCGTTAAAGGTAAAGCATTAACTAACATGCGTGCATCTGGTACTGATGATAGCAACCGTATTGCTCCGGCAATTAAGTTCTCTCTGGAAGAAGCTATGGAATACATCCAGGCTGATGAGTACATCGAGATCACACCTTTAAGCATGCGTTTACGTAAGATTCACTTAACTGAAGCTGCACGTAAAAACAACAAAATTGCTTAATTTATAAAATTATCAATATTTGAAAAGCCCCTGGACTTCATGTTCAGGGGCTTTTTCTATTTAGAAGTCATAAGTCGGACCCGGAATTTAAGGAGCCCTTCTTTTTTCTTAATTTTGTGCATTATTAAACATAAATACAAGATCACATGGAATCATTGAAAGGAAAAAATGCAATCATTACCGGTGCCGGAAAAGGACTTGGACGTGCCGTTGCCATCGCTTTAGCACAAGAAGGTGTGAACGTAGGTTTAGCCGCAAGAACTACCGCTGATTTAGAGAAAGTTGCCGCAGAATTGAAGCAATATGGCGTTAAAACGGCCATTGCAACCATGGATGTTTCCGACATCAATGCTGTAAATAACGCAATCGAATCTTTAAAATCAGAACTTGGTGCAATTGATATCCTGATCAATAATGCCGGTATCGGTGCCTTCGGATCTTTCATGGAACTGGAACCAGCGAAATGGGAAGAAATCATCAAAGTAAACCTTTTAGGTCCTTATTATGTAACCCGTGCTGTGCTTCCTGAAATGATTGAAAGAAAAACAGGTGATATTATCAACGTATCTTCTACCGCAGGAAAAAATGGTGCAGCAGTAACCAGTGCCTATAGTGCTTCGAAATTCGGATTAATCGGATTGTCTGAATCACTGATGCAGGAAGGCCGTAAACACAATATTCGTGTAACGACTTTGGTGCCGAGTACAGTGGCTACAGATATGGCAATCGACCTGAAATTAACGGATGGTAACCCTGATCGCGTGATGCAGGCAGAAGATTTTGCAGAACTGGTAGTTTCTCAATTGAAATTAAACCGTAGAGTTTTTGTGAAAGAAGCCGCTTTGTGGTCTACAAATCCTTAGTTTTCTAAGCGGTTAAAATCAAAAGAGTTTCTTTAACAGATCAAAAGAAATATAATAAGGGGAGGAGCGTAAGCTTTTCCCTTTTTTTATATCCTTAGTCGTTAGTGCGACGGTGGCGGATATAGTACTGCCCTAAGTTAATCGCAATAAACAGGTGATTGATGACATTCGGGACGAAACCATAATATTTGGTAAAGATTTTGAAACGCTCTTTCAGGCTCGCCATGTGTTTCTTTTTTGAAATTCCGCCAACCAGATACTTGGCCACATAACTGTGCGTATTGACAATACTAGAGGCATTTTTAGCGGCTCTGATGATCCAATCGATATCAGCGCTATACTTATATTGCAAATCGAAAGGTCCCGCCAGACTGCGTTTTACATAAATCGCCTGATGGCTGATACACATACCATATCTAAAACTTCTCCAGCTAAAAGTTTCCGGAGCGCGGTGCCTCCTTTGTCCCAGGCTATGCCAGTTTTCATCGTACATTTCCGTCTCCCCATAATAAATATCGGCAGTAGATGCACTTTCAAAAATCTCAGCAACGGTTACCGGAGCGTAAATCTCATCACCGGAATTCATGAACAATACATAATCACCGGTAGCCAGCGAAAGTCCCTTATTCATCGCATCATAAATCCCCTTATCCGGCTCAGAAATAAACTGCGCCAAACGTGATTTATAATTGTAAATCGTGTCTTTAGTGCCATCAGTGGAGGCTCCGTCGATCAAAATGTATTCAATATTCGGGTAAGTCTGATTCAACACAGAAAGCATCGTGCGCTCAATATCCTTTACATTATTATAAACGATGGTGATGACGCTGAGCTTTGGTTGCATAGTTGAATTCTAAAGTTAATGTGGGTGTAAATTAATCAGGGACTGATACAATAATAAGTGTTTTTCTGCAATAACTGCCTCCGAAAACTCAGTTAATATCGTTCTTCGGGCTTCTTTTTGAATATCAGGGGCATTTTCATCATGGTACAACCACTCAATTCCGGTGGCGAGATCTTCCGAGGACTTATAATTGGCCAGGTATCCATTTTCAAGGTGTCTCACCATGTCAGGGATACCACCCGTTTTAAAGGCCACTACAGGTGTTGCACAGGCCAGACTCTCCATGACCGTGTTCGGCAGATTGTCTTCCAGAGAAGCTGTGATAAACACATCTGCGGCAGAGTAACACTTGGCCAGGTGACTATCATTGTTGATCGTTCCCAGAAAAGTCGTTTTAAAAGGGAATTCCGGCATATCCACATGGTCTTTATTACCGAAAATCACCAATTCTATATTCTCTTTTATGATCCCCGGCCTTTTCGCCAGATCGTTTAAAGCATCAACAAGGTAAGAGGTTCCCTTGTGTTTGTCATTTTTTGAAGGCATAAAGCCGCTCATCATTACAAACTTATCCGGATTTATCTTTAATATTTTCTTTGCTTCAGATTTCACATAAGGTTTGAAAACCTTGGTTTCAATCGTGTTTGGAATCACGGTAATTGCTCTGGTCCCCAGTAAACTGCTCAACTTTACAGAGTCTGCCATCCAATGACTAGGTGCCACAATGTGACAATTTAACTCAGAATAGGCTTTTTTCTTCTGTAACCAGTTCCTGTGGGAAAAATCATGTTTTCCGCTAAACTTTAACAAGGGACAATTGCCACATTCTTTATGGTAATTTTCGCAGGAATAACGCACATGACAACCGCCCGTAAACGCATTGCTGTCATGAAAAGTCCAAACCACCGGTTTATCCAGCTCATCTATCTGTGCCAGAAACTTTGGCGATAAAAATCCATGATTGATCCAATGTAAATGAATAATATCTGCGGCTTTAACTTTTGGGTGATGAATGACAGATCTGCCAAACCATTGTAAAGAAAAAGGAGTTTTTAATGCTTTAGAGAAGGCTTTCGACAAATACCGTTCTGCCAGAATCTTAAAAATCGCAACCGCTTTCTGGAAAGGGCTCCGGTTAAAAGCAGTAGTCAGTTTGCTTTCTTTAAATTGAAAATAAACCATCACTTCAGAATCTACGTCATGTGCTTTTAGCGCATCACTTAGCCTCAGACAAGCCCTTCCGGCGCCGCCATTTCCTTCGTATGTATTTAAGTGAACTACTTTCAATCTATCAAAATTAGCTGTTATTGTTAAATTCTTCTGTATTTTCGTTCCAAACTAGAAGCGCTGGTTCGTATGCCGCTAAAATTAATTTAAAAATTGAAACAATCCTAAGCTGTAAGCTTACAAATGGTTTATGATCATAATATGACAATAAATCAGGAGTTTAAAAACAATTAATTCAGCAACAACTGGTGTAAAATACTAAAATAGCTAAAAATATCATATGGAAAACCTGTTAACCGACAGACAGTTTTGGGTAAATTATTGGGAAAGTAAAGCCGGTTTGACGGTTAATATTCCATCAAATTACTTGTTTCATCAGGAACTTGGCGACATTATCAATAAACAGGGGGTAAGAACGGCAATTGAATTGGGTGGTTTTCCGGGATACTATGCTGTGTTTCTGAAAAAGTATTTTAAACTTGATGTCACCCTGCTTGATTATTTCGTGCATCAACCGGTCACCAATGCACTATTGGAAGCCAATCAATTGAAACCAAGTGATATCAATATTATTGAAACAGATTTGTTCAACTACCAGCCAACGCAACAATTTGACCTGGTCTTGTCTTGTGGACTGATCGAACATTTTAACGATACCGCAGACATCATCAACCGCCACATCGCTTTTGTAAAACCAGGAGGAACGTTATTTATTACCCTCCCTAATTTTAAAGCGCTGAACGGCTGGTTTCAAAAGTCTTTTGACCGCGAAAATTACGATAAACACAACATCGATTGTATGGATCCAAAACTGCTGGCTAACATCTGCAAACAAGCAGGTCTGGAAGTAGTGCAAGCTAAGTACTTCGGGAATTTCAGCCTATGGCTCGAAAATGAGCAGCAAAAACCATTAAGCGTACGTATTTTAAAGAAAACTATGTGGTTTGTGGGAAAAGTTTTTACGAAAATAATCCCTTTTAATTCGAAGATGTTATCTCCTTACATTATCTTAGAAGCAAGAAAAATGTAAGGATATATGGGGTTAAGCTGGGGGTACTCGCCTAAAGTTGAGAAATACATACCATTAGGGGATTACCCCGCAGATCAGTACCTCATCATTGCGCAGCAAGCCATCGAAAATCTCGGATGGAAGTTAAGCCATATTTCTGAATCAGGCTTAATTGCTTACACCGGCCTTTCTTTTCAATCCTATAGCGAAGAAATTTCTATTCGTATCAAATTAAACTTTGCCATTTTCAAAAGCGAATGCGTAGGCGTGCAGATGCTGTTTAATGATTACGGAAAAAATGAAGAGAACCTTCAGAAATTCTTTGATGAGTTTGAGTATGTGCAGTTTCAACTGAAAGATATCTGGGAAGAGCGACTAAGCCAATTCCATGCACATATTGCGACTCAGGATGACCAGTATTTCGAAAAAGCCCCTTTAGCCGTAAAAAATAAGATCAAAAACGTACTGTATTTGTTTATACCGCGAAAGGGATATGTAGTTACGCCTATTCTTTTGATCTTGAATGTTTTATGTTTTCTGCTGATGATGGGGGTATTATTGTTTCATCTTGTGCAGGGAAGAGCTGCCGGATTAGATCGCTACGAATTAAGGGATGTCGGGAAAAAAGTTTGGATGAGCCTCGGTGTGAATTCCAGAGATCAAGTGCTGGCCGGGCAAATATGGCGGTTAATCAGTTATCAATTTGTTCATTTTACTTTCTTTCACCTGTTCTTTAATATGTTTGCGCTCATTTATATCGGCCTGATGGTTGAAAATAAACTGGGTAGCTGGAAAACATTAGCCGTTTATCTGTTAAGTGGTATCTGCGGCGGTTTGATCAGTGTCATTCCTTATAAATTTATCTTCATGGGGGGTGCGTCCGGAGCTATTATGGGGATGTTTGGTGCTTTTCTGGCCTTGCAAATCTGTAATGCTTTTGAGAAAAACGCAAATAAAGCACTCATGATCAGTACCGTTATTGTGTCTGCTTTTATGCTGGGTAATGGCCTGCTAAGTAAAGATGTAGATAATGCAGCACATTTTGGGGGGGTAGTATCTGGATTTGTGCTGGGCTACTTATTATACAATCCAGGGCTTCTTAAACGTAAAGTACACATTTACCAGCGGTCAGCCATCGCCTTTTTGTTGGTGTTCAGCCTCGGTTTTGGTGTCCTGAACTTTTCTCCAATTTATCAGGTGCAGCAATACAAGGAGCTGCGCGAGCAGTTTATCGAAAACGAAAATCTTTTCAAGGAGGTCTATAACATGACCTGGGGTATGCCCAGAGCAGAGAAACTTCAACTGATAAAAAAGAACGCTTTAGATGCCTGGGAAAGGAACCTTAAGATTGTGGCGAAAATGGAAAAACTGACGCTGATGGCCAGAGATAAAGCCGATCTGAAATATAGAGCCAAAATGGCCAGACAAGGGCAGGAGATTGGGTTTTTGATGTATAAGGACCATCAATCGGAAGAAAGACTATTAAAATTTAAGATTCAGAAGAAACTCAATGAATTCATCAGGCTGAAGGCTGATGAAAGCGATAAAATGGTCAAATGGGATTAAAATTCCCGGCAGGACAACCCGTTCTGTAGTTGTCGCTCATTTGGGCTGGACACTAGGCCAGGCGCTGTTTAACATATCTTTTGATCCTTTCCCAGAAACTTCCTTTTCGCGTCGACAGGAAACTTTTAATAGTCTCATAGGCGGCTTTACTCTCTTTAATCTCCGATGGAAACTGTTCGATTCGTTTAGGATTAATGATCACATTGTAAATGTCGTTGATTCCGGAATGAATTCCCGAACCATCATGTCCGATGTTATTGACCAGCGACTGGGAAGGATTTAAGGTTAATCCCCCTTTTAAAAAGATAGAAGCGTACCAGCGGATGGCCCAGGAATTGTTTTTTCCTTTTTTAAAATCCTGCATCTGCTTCCAGAAATTCATTTTATGTTCAATGGAGAACTCAGACTTTTTCTTTGCATCAAACTGACTCATTAAAGTATCAATGTTCGGCTCAAAATGTTGCCATGCACGTTCCCATGTTGCCCATCCCCAGCTGGTTGCTGCACGGTAAAAAAACGTCTCCGGGAGCTCGTTTTCCGGAAGGGGATACATGTAAGCACCGATGTGCATTACCTTTTCATGCTTGCGGTAACGCGATAGCCCATCATTGAAATAGGTCAGGGTGTGCGGAGAAACGATCAGGTCATCTTCCATCACAATCACCTGCTGATAATCTTTAACCAGGCGGCTAACGCCTGCAATCACCGAATTCGCCAGACCCATGTTTTCCGGACGTTCAATTACTTCTACAGATTTGAACCCCTCTATGCTTTTCAATAATTCGCGAACCTCCAATACCTTTGCCTCATCTTCTGCGGATTTAAAGCCATCAGAAAACACAAATAACCGGCTTTCTGAGGCCAGCGTATTCTGCCTGAGGAATTTTAAAGTACGTTCCGTGTGCTTCGGGCGGTTATAAACGAATAAAGCAATGGGTGCAAAAACTTGCATAATTAGAAGATCTCCAGATTTTGGTTTGACTTTTTAGTAAGAACGGTATAGGCGTTCCCAAATTGTTCCCGCTTATTTTTTCCAAGGATAGCACCAAGGATGTTTTTAATGCGGTGTTCGAGTTCAATTTTTAAGGTATTGACTAAGGTTTTTGGTGTTTTCTTTACTTTAAACTCGCAGAATTTAATCGTGTCAATAGGGGTAAGGGAAGTCTTATCGGCTTCCACCACAAAACCTTCACTTTGCAATAGAAAACGGATCAAAGTGGGCGTGTACATATTGATATGGCCGTAATCCAGGAAATGTTTCATCCTTCGGTCTACGCCAAAACGATAGTCTAAAGGCACCTCAATCACCAGATATTTCGCGACTCTTTTTAACTCCCTAAGCAACACCCGTTCATGTTCCACATGCTCTAAAACATGCGCAAGAATCACCAGATCAAAGCTGTCGTCGGCATAAGGGATGGTGTAACCATCAAAACGCTGGACTTCCTTTAACCTGTTCAACTTGCGGTTTTTGATCAGTTCAACGCCACTATCCGCAATTTCCAGCGCATAAAGCTCCTCACCAAAATTCCACTCATTTAAATAATGTAATATACTGCCATCACCCGCCCCTACTTCCAATATCTTCTTTGGCTGAATTCCCTGACACACCTCTATCAGGTTTTTTGCTTTGGATTTTGCACCAAGCATACGCCATTCTACATCGTTACTGGTGTAAAATTCGTTGTAAGAGGCTACAATATCTTCTGTGATGATGGCCATTTGATTAATCTTTTATACCGTCAATGATCAAAGAAGAATAACCCAGTGGTTCGTTAAAACGTTTATCGAACCTTCTGGACCTTAGAATATGGCCGTCCTCGCTTTTCCAGTCTATAAAATGAAACTGTTTGTTTTCATCGTAATATTCTAAAAGGTTGACGCGGAAACCTGCATCTTCCAATACTTTACTTAGTTTCTGGTAATCGTACAACAGCTTATGGTCATGCGAACCCTCACCATGTCCGCCAGGTTTTACCTGCTCGATATAAGCAGGATTAGGGTGAAACCCGTCTGGTACCGCGATTCTGATGCTGCCACCTTTCTCCATAAATGCATAACAGTTTTTTAAAGCAATCAAGGCATCAGCATAGCTGATGTGCTCAAATACATGTTCTGCAAGGAATTTTGAAGCTTTCTTATCGCCAAACAACTTCTCAAAAGAGCTTGTTTCCAATAAGTTTAAGCTTTCTATATTGGTAGGTAACCAGTTTTCATAGGCGGTATTCTCTGATCCAATGATGATGTTCAAAGGGCCTGTAGCGTTCTTGATTTTGGACTTCAACTGTATGAGGTCCAGTATGTTTTTCGGTTTGAATACGATTGATCTTACTACCTTTCTTAAGGAATTCATCTATAAATATGTGTTTTTTGTAAGATGGAACGGTCATGGTCGCACATGCTACGGTTCACCTGTATTGTTTGTTTTTATACCTTATCGGTTATGATTCCTTGACTCTACAGGTGATAGGATCACCAAATATCAGCCAATTTATACCTCATAGCTTAACCATATGAAGCAGGTCATTTGACTGTCAAAGTTAAAATGTTAAACGCAAAAAGCTAATATATCCGTATAATTATTGGGAGAGATAAATTATTTAGTTGCCTGAGGTCTCTTTTTGACCTTTTCAAACAGGGTAATCAGGAATAAAGATTTGAGCATCATGATACCTTGTTGCCGCGTTTTTGGAACGAGCAAAATCATAAAATTGGAACTGAAATAAGCAATCAGCGTGGCAACTGCGGCACCGGTAATGCCATATTCAGGAATCCACCAGATGTTTAAAACAATGTTGATAAGCGCCCCTGCACCGGTGCGGAGCATGGAAAGTTTGGTATAACCCTCCGCAATCAGGAATTGACCACTGGCAGTACCCAGAAAAGTGAAGATTCCGGCCCAGATGTGTATCGTTAATACATGCGCTGCCGGCCAGTACTCCGGAGTATAAAATAATTTGTAAATGAAAGGGGAAGCAATAGTGATAAAAAGTGCAATGCTCAGACTGATCCAGACCATCAGGTCGTACATGTTCTGCATTCTCCTTTGATACCTTTCCGGATCGTCTCTTTTGGCATTCATAATGGCCGGAAAAACAGCGGTTACAATAGCCACAGGGATAAAATACCAGGCTTCAGAAAGCTGCACAACGGAGGAATAGATCCCCTGTTGTTCGGAACCTAAATACCCCTGAATCATCAGCGCATCGATTTTCATATAGATCGAAATCAGGATGGCTGAAAAAGCCATTGGCCAGGAGTTTTTTAGTAAAAACCGCGCTAAAGGGCTTTCAAACTTCCATTCAAAGATGGATCCACCTTCTTTTTGGTAGACGTAAACGTAGCCAACGGCCAATGCAATCACATCAAATAGTAAAGCGGCAATAAACCAGTTCAGGCTCATGCCAAGCACAATCAAAAGCACTTTGAAGGCGGCAGACAGGAGGTTTCCCATCACCTGTACGCTCATGATAAACTTCCCTTGTGCTTTTGATTGGAAATAGCTGTCGATGATGTTAAAGGCCTGGAATATTCCGGTAAAGCTGACAACCATGATATAAGATAAGGGCGCATCCAGCTCGGTTATACCCATTACAATATGGTAAGCGATATAAACCAGGGGGAGCACAATGATCCCGCCAATCAGTTTCATGATAAAAGCAGTACCGAGTAACTGGTTTTTCTTTTCCGGGAAACGTAAGAGTTCCCTGGTCACAAAACCGTCTAATCCCAAAGCTGCGGCGGCAATGAAAAACGTAGCAAATACAAGCGGATAGTTGTAAACCCCAAATTCTTTGGCGCCTAAATAGTTGCCGACAGAGATGCTGACCACTATTTTTATCGCCAGACTGCCCACACGGGCAATCAACAGCCAACCTGCATTTTTTGCGTATTTTTCTATCGCTTCCTGGTCAAAACCAGGAATCCTTGGGATTTTCATGCTCGCCTGTTCCTTGCTAAATTAACCTAGAGGTGCACCAACAGGGAGCGCGCAATCGTGACCTGGAAGACCATGCGCAGGGTTTAATTTTGCTTCTTTCTGGTTAGCAGGAACCTTAGGTTCAGCGGTAACCGGTGCCGTTTGAGGAACTACAACAGGCGCAGCAGTAGCAGCAGATCCAGTTGCTGGTGCTGCCGTTTGTGCATTTAATGGTGCCCCAACTGGCAATGCGCAATCATGAAAAGGTTGTCCATGTGCTGGATTGTTTGCTGGTTTTTCTCCGCTTGCGGTTACCGGGCCAGTAGTAGGAAGACCACCAGGAGTTGGGGTAATCACATTCTGACTTTGTTTAGGTTCACTGTTACAGGCAGAAAGTGCCAGGACAAAACAACTGATATAAAGAATCCTTTTCATAATATTATACATTTATTAATTTCAAATAGAGAGAAGCAAAGATGTGAAATAAGTTGGGTTATCGTTTAAAGCTTAGGTCAATCCTATGTAATTGTTGCAGATGGTGGTCCAGGTGGATTCCGATAAAACGCAACCACTGAATAGCATTCAGGTAGCCCAGTCTGGGGTGTGCCGTCTTCAATGTTTTGTCTGCATTTTTGATCAATAGAACATCTTCTGACAGTTGTTTAAGGAACTGATCCATTAACTCATTTGCCTCTGTTTTACTGATTTTTTTAAGCCTTTCGGCGAGTCTTTTCGGCGCTTTAAACTTCTTTCCCGGAGGCAAAGTGCCAAAAAACAAGATCAGTTTTACCGCAAAAGCAGTGGGTTTCCGCTCTCCTTTGCCATTTATCGTATCCGTCATCTCCCTTAAAGAAAGGATACTGGCATCAAAAACATGAAAATACACCTCGCTATAAGACCAGCCCCTGATAGGAGGAGTTTCCTTAAAATGTTCCTCGTTTAGCCCGGCCAGTTTCTTTTGATAAGCCAATACCAATTGTTGGATCTTTTGATAATTTTTGCCGGTACCCATTGTATTTTAAGATTTTTGTTTGTCAATGAAATCAATGAAGTCTTGTTTGGTAAAGTAAGAGCTGAAAGCTGCGGATAATTTGAGCATATTCTTCTGATCAGCAATAAAAGGATAGGCGCTTTTCGCAACTTCCAGTCGTTCGCTATCATATCTTAATTCTTTTAATATCGTAGACAGCTGATCTGTAGTGACCAGGGAGCTTTTCAAAGCTATTCTGATCAGTTTTTTTCGCTCATCAAAGAAACTGGCGTTTTTTATCAATGCCACCAACTCATTCAGCTCTTTCGGAGTCATAAGCTCTCCATAGTCGCCGCCGGAACCCTGGCCTGGAGTAGGTGTGTTGTTAAATATGGGCCTGTCCCAGTTGTCCAGGGCATACTGTCCGCGGTCATACAAGTTTAAAGTAGCAATGTTTCTCCAGCCGGTTCGTGGCGAATAACTGGCCAGCAAACGCGTATTCATGGACACATTAATGCGCTTGCGAAGTAGCTCAGCATTGTCTTTCATCACCACCACAGTGGCAAAGCTATTGCGGATGTCATAAAAGCGGAACCTCCCGTAAGATGATCCTGCGAATTCATTATCGACATACACTACATAATTGCCGCGGTCAGGAATTTCAATAAATAGTTCGGAAGTACTGCGCGCATTTTGTCCAAAAGTAATCGTGGTTTGCAGGAGCACTGCAAACAGGAAGAGCATCTTTCTCATGATGTATTTATCAGGTTGTGTTTGGGTGATCGAACCTTATTCCGGAAGATATTTCTTTGAAACAAGGTTTATAGTATTTAAATGAGCTTTGTAGTATTACAAATGAGGATTAAAGTATTAAAAAACCACGAATATCACTTTAAAAATGATGTAATAGTTCTTCCAGGTGATTGATTTGCCAGGCCACATCGGTTGGTTTTTCCTTGTGCAAAGGGTTAAAAAAGATCGCTTTAATCCCGAAATCCTGTGCGCCGCGAATATCAGCTTCCAGACTATCACCAATCATGATGCTTTCCGGTTTTGTGGCTTTTGCTTTGGCCAATGCGTATTCAAAAATGGCTTTATCGGGCTTGTTCACACCTACATCTTCAGAAATGATCACATTTGAAAAGAATGGGTTTAATCCGGATTTGTCCATTTTGGTCAGGGTACTCTCTTTAAAACCATTGGAAATAATATGGAGGGTATATTTCTCTTTCAGGTAAGTCAATACCTTTTTAGAGCCCTCAAATAAATTGGTTCTGATGGGTGTAAGACGTACATAATCTTCCTCAAACTGCGCAGGAATCAGCTCTGGTTGTACACCAAGTTGTAGAAAAGTTTTGCTGAAACGCTCAGAACGCAAGGTTTCTTTAGTGATTTGTCCGAGATGATACTGTGCCCATAATAAATGGTTGTTTTCTGTATAAGTGGCAATGAATGCGGCTGGCGACTCCATGCCTAATGCGGCAAGTTCATAATGATGGTACAATTCCATCAGCGTCTCCTCGGCATTTTTGTCAAAATCCCAAATCGTATGGTCTAAATCGAAGAAAATATGTTTAATCATGCTGGTTTTTTTATGCTGGTCATCAATAATGAATGGTGATGCTGATGAGCGTTGCAAAGATAACAACAACCAGAACTTTTAAGTATCGAAGTAATCTGGTGGCCATCATATACTGACTGTGGGCATTTTCCGGGGTAATGGGCGTTAAATAATTGAAATATTGAGGGAAATTATTGACGAAGGTCAGCAGTATATAAAGCGCAGTACCCACCATCGGCAAGCTGTAAATGTCAGACCGATGACCAAAACTATCGGCTTCTCCGGAGAAATTAAAGTGAATGGGGATAGATTCCGGCAAGCCCGAGTATTGTACAAACACGCATAACCACATGGCTGTTAACAGTAAAAAACCGATTCCTTCAATTATTTTATCAAATAAAGATAGTTTTAACTTAATAACGGGTCTTTTTGTGGTAGCCATGGTCTTTTATTTAACGCTATAAGCGCTATTGTTTGACGCCATAAGCGAGGTCACCTGCATCGCCTAATCCGGGTACAATATAGGACTTACTAGTCATTTCTTCATCAATAGCGCCAAACCATAATTTTGCCTTTGGTAGGTTGGCTCTCAGGTGGTTAATGCCTTCTGAACTCGCAATTGCGCAAACAATATGGAGCTCCTTAATGCGGTATCGGTTCAACAATTCTTTGCAGCAAAGGACCATACTCAAGCCGGTAGCCAACATCGGATCGGCCATGATCACCACCTTATCATTTAAGTCAGGGGAGTACACATTTTCCACCTCAACGATAAAGTTTCCATTCTTATGTATCTTTCGGTAAGCGGTAATAAAGGCCGATTCCGCCTGATCAAAAACGTTCAGTAAGCCCTGATGTAAGGGGATTCCAGCTCTCAATATCGTCGCCAATACCGGCTGCTCGATAAGTCGGGCAGTTTTTGCCACTCCTAAAGGCGTTTGTGTTTCTTTTCTGTCGTACTCCAGGGTTTTGCTGATCTCGTAGGCGAAAAACTCACCCATTCGCTCCATATTTTTACGGAAACGCATCGCGTCTTTCTGAATGTTTTCATCACGCAGTTCGGCAAGAAAAATATTGGCAATAGAGTTGGTGGTGTCCAGGTTGAAAATCATCGGGCTAAGCATAAAAGGTGTAAGATTAAACAGCTATTTCGTAAATGGGGTAAGCATAAAAAGAACTAAAATAAACAGGTATAAAAAAAGGTAAGTATAAAAAAGGTTTAATGATTGATACGGTCTGCTGATAAAAAGATCTGCTGATAAAATGGTAGAAGTATCAAATGAGGTATTAAAAATAACAAACCGGATAGCTATATCTTACACAAGGGCGGTTACTTTATGCTGCCAAAGGCTATAAAAACTACCGTTCACAAATTTCACATGATCCATCAGTTCATTTAGTAACAGCAAAGGGTCTTTATTAGTTTTCTTTCCGGTAGTAATTCCTGCATAACTGACTGCAAAAGGAAATATTTTCAATTGAGACTGTTTCTCCATTTGTAAATCATACCAATAAAAGGAACTGCATGTTCCGGCTCTGAATCCTGGTGTATCCGAATAGTACATGCTATAATCCCGGGTAATGTTTTTCGTGGAAAGCTTGATGTAACTCTTTGGAAGCATCAATAATTCTTGCCAATTGGTTCGTTCCCGGGCATTAGGCAACAGAAATTCCGGCGGTGCTGCATGGCCGGTTTTTTCCATTTCGGCAATCAGCCGCTGGATACTTGTCATTTGCTCTGCTTTTCTTTTCCCTCCAAACCGCGCTTTGACCAGCTGATTCATGAAACCAAATACCTTTTTTACCGGATGAAAATCTGATTGAATTTCGGTTGGAATGCCAGGATAAACACTGGAAAGAACACCCTGTTGATGTTTTGGATTTAGAGAATAAGCCACCTTAAAGCTAAAAGCTCTTTTTCGGAACTGAAGGGCTGGAAAATGAAGATGTAGGATGTTTTTTAAAATGAGAGCCCATTCATCAATCACAGGGCTTTGTAACAAGCCAAGTTTATGCTGCAGACTTAAGCGCGCCTGAAATCCCGGCCCCTTTAGGTTGTCGAAAGGCAAGTACTCCTCATACCGGCTCAGAAAATAAAAAGAAGCTGCAAAAGGATCAAAGGGTAAGGTGCTTCCTTCCACCGCAAATGGCACGCGATGTTCTCCAAAATCAGTGGTTTTGATCTTTTGACGCTTAATAGCGTGCTCTGTTAGCAGTCCCGCACTCTTAAAAAACAGCGTTTTTTCTACCGGATGTTTCGCATAGCAAAGTTTTGGAACATCGGCACTGAGAAATTCCGCCAGATTTCCAGGGTATTCCAGCTCCAGGCCTAAAACTTCTTTAAACATGAAGTTGAAAATGTATTTGATACGGGGGCTGATCAATGGAGCATAAACAAGAAGCTTCATAGGTGTAATTTTTAAATTTGGTTATCACCTGGTATCTGGTCGTCAGGAACATGGATCAGGCAGACACCCTTTAACCTTAATATACAGATGAAATTTAAAATTGTTTGTGCGCCGTTATATTTTGTTTTCCTTACCTATCTCGCTGGGTGATAATCGCTTAAAACACCTTGATGTAGCCTGGTCTGTAGCCGGTTCCGGGGCCCTGCATTCTCCTGATGATGTTCAGCTTCAGCCTCCTCCTCAGCAAATAAATCGTTATCTTTGCATCTTCGAACTCAACATCACTGATAAATAGAAAACCTACACATGAAGTTTCAGCTTGTATCAGACTATAAACCAACCGGAGACCAGCCTACTGCCATTAAGCAACTGGTGGAAGGCGTAAACAGCGAAGAAAATTATCAGACACTTTTGGGCGTAACAGGATCGGGTAAAACCTTTACTATTGCCAATGTGATCGAGCAAACTCAAAAGCCAACGTTAATTTTAAGTCACAATAAAACACTGGCGGCACAACTTTACGGAGAATTTAAACAGTTTTTCCCTGAAAATGCCATCAATTACTTCGTTTCTTATTACGATTACTACCAACCTGAGGCATTTATGCCCAGCACCAATACTTATATTGAAAAAGACCTGAGCATAAATGAAGAAATAGAAAAACTCAGATTACGTACCACCTCGGCCTTAATGTCCGGACGTAGGGATGTGATCGTGGTTTCCTCCATTTCTTGTATTTATGGTATGGGAAATCCAGAAGATTTTTCCAGATCCGTATTCCGTTTTTCGGTTGGGACAAAAATCTCCAGAAACAGCTTTTTACACAGTCTGGTCGAAATCTTATACGCCAGAACGACAACCGAATTTAAAAGGGGAACATTTAGAGTAAAAGGGGATACCGTAGACATCTTTCCCGCTTACCTGGATGAAGCTTACCGCGTTTCCTTTTTCGGTGATGACATTGAAGAGCTTAGCCTGATCGATCCTGTAACCGGAAAAACACTGGATAAAATGGAAGATATGGCCGTTTATCCTGCCAATCTTTTCGTAACCCCAAAAGACCGTTTTACCTCCTCCATCTGGGGGATTCAGGAAGAACTGGAAATCCGTAAAACACAGCTTGTCAATGACGGGCACATGCTGGAAGCCAAAAGACTCGAAGAAAGAGTCACTTTCGACATAGAAATGATGAAAGAACTCGGCTACTGCTCAGGGATTGAAAACTATTCGAGATTCTTTGACGGCCGTACACCAGGAATGAGACCCTTCTGTTTGCTGGATTACTTCCCGGATGATTACCTGATGGTGATTGATGAAAGTCACGTAACCGTTCCGCAAATCCGTGCCATGTATGGTGGCGACAGGTCGCGTAAAATGTCGCTGGTAGAATACGGTTTCCGCTTGCCATCCGCATTGGACAACAGACCCCTAAACTTTGATGAATTTGAGAGCCTTGCGCCTCAAACGATATATGTAAGTGCTACACCCGCAGATTATGAGTTACAGAAAACTGAAGGGGTAGTGATTGAACAGGTGATTCGCCCTACAGGGCTATTGGATCCACTGATTCAGGTAAAACCTGCCGTAAATCAGGTGGATGATTTGCTGGATGAAATCGATAAAACCATTAAAATGGGCGATAGGATTCTGGTGACCACACTGACCAAAAGAATGGCAGAAGAGCTGACCAAATATATGGACCGCCTGAACATCAAATGTCGCTACATTCACTCCGAAGTGAAAACTTTGGAAAGGGTAGAGATTCTCCGCGGACTTCGTCTTGGTGAATTTGATGTGCTGATCGGAATCAACTTACTTAGAGAAGGACTGGATTTACCGGAAGTTTCCCTGGTAGCTATCCTTGATGCCGATAAAGAAGGTTTCTTACGTTCGGATCGTGCCTTAATCCAGACCATCGGACGGGCTGCACGTAACGATAGGGGTAGGGTAATCATGTATGCCGATCGGATTACGGACTCTATGGCAAGAACAATCAGCGAAACCAACAGGCGTCGCGATAGACAAATTGCCTACAACCTGGAACATGGCATCACCCCGAAAACAGTAGGAAAAAGCAGGGAAGCGATTATGGAGCAAACCTCTGTGCTGGACTTCTCCGGAAATGCTGCAAGGGCAAAAGCCTATGTAGAAGTAGATGAAGTGAGCATGGCCGCAGATCCGATTGTGCAGTATATGACCAAAGCGGAAATGCAGAAATCAATTGATAAGACGCGTAAAGATATGGCCAAAGCGGCCAAAGACATGGACTTCCTGATGGCAGCACGATTGCGTGATGAGATGTTTGCCATGGAAAAAGTATTTGAAGAAAGATTTAGTAAATCAGCAACAGCTGATCAATTGAAATAACAATGGACGGAAAAAATAGAAAAGACATATATCCAGGCCTGGAAGTAGAAATTATCCTTAAAAAGGATCAGCGATCAGGAAAGTTAACCAGAGGGATTGTAGCCAATCTGCTCACTTCATCGGCCTTCCACTCCAGAGGAATAAAGGTACGTCTGGAAGATGGACAGGTAGGCCGTGTGGCTGAAATCGTAGAAGATTAAGCCGCTTATTGTAATGAAAAAGCAATAATCTACGGAATTTTGTAATAATGAAATTCTAATTCCGTCTATATTTGTAAATATTAATTTAACACAATGGCATTTTTAAAATTTATTGTAGTCACCTTTTTAGTACTGTATCTCTTGCGCTTAATTTTGCGCCTGATATTTCCTATGGTATTGAAAAGTATGTTTAGCAAGGTGCAGCGTCAGGCTGAAAACCAGGCCAGACAAGCTCAGGGCCAGGCCGGACAGCAAGACAGCAAGCCCGAGGGCGCAATTACTATCGATTACATGCCGCCCCAAACTAAGGGTGGTAAAACAGATAAACTAGGTGATTTCGTGGATTACGAAGAGGTGAAATAAAGTATTTTAGTCTAATCGATAAATTTCCTTCCTAATCTGTATCAATTTTATATTTTTGGGGTTAGTTTAAATCTTAAACAAACCTTAATGAATAATTGGTTAAAAGCGAATGGCATCCACCTGGCCATCATTGGATTTTTTGTGATCATCTGTTTTGTCTATTTCAGTCCTGTAATGCAAGGAAAAGCTCCTGCACAAAGTGACGTCATCCAGGCAAAAGCTACTGCTAAAGAAATTATGGATTATAAGGCTAAAGATGGCAAAGGCCCTCTTTGGACGAATCAAATGTTTGGCGGTATGCCTGCCTATCAGATTTGGGTGCAACACCCAATGAATGTAGGTACATACGTGATCTCGACAATTAAAGCCGTTTTCCCTGATCCTGTAGATGCAGTTTTATTGTACCTGGTAGGTGCATATTTGCTGTTTTGTGTGCTCCGGGTTAACCCATGGCTCGCCGCAGCAGGCGCAATCGCTTTCGCCTTTACCTCCTATAACTTTATTATTATCGCCGCCGGACACAGCAATAAGGCTTTAGCCATTGCTTTCATCGCTCCGATTATTGCCGGTGTCATCCTCACCCTTAGGGGTAAATATTGGTTGGGAGGAAGCTTAACCGCTTTGTTCCTGGCCCTGGAAATCAGAGCCAATCACATCCAGATGACTTATTATCTGATGATTGCGCTATTGATTTTCATCGGTATCGAAGTTTATCATGCTGTTAAAGAGAAAAAACTAGCTGCGTTTGGCAGGTCAATGACTTTCTTAGGCATCGCCTTAGTGGTGGCCTTAATGGTAAATGCAGGTAAACTGTGGACTACCTACGAATACGGATTAGAGTCTAACCGTGGAAAATCTAACATCACTACCGATAAAGCCGAAGAGAAAAACGGCCTTTCTAAAGAATATGCTTACGGATGGAGCCAGGGTGTAGGCGAAAGTTTCACCTTCCTGATTCCTAACCTTTATGGTGGCGCAACAAGCATCGACCAGATTGTAAAACCAGAAAGCCATACTTATAAAGCATTACAGGGAGTTACAGGCGGTGATCCTACCCAGGCAATTCAGCAATTGGCCGGACAATTAGGTCTGCAACAATACTGGGGTGAAAAACCGGGTACTTCAGGCCCTTATTACTTCGGTGCCATCGTATGTTTCCTTTTCGTATTCGGTTTACTGATCGTAAAAAGTAGAATAAAATGGTGGATCGTAGGGACCACAGCGCTATTTATGCTATTGTCTTTCGGTAAAAACGCACCGTTTGTATCCGACTTGTTCTTCGAATACTTCCCGATGTACAACAAGTTCAGAGCAGTAGAATCTATTCTTGCCCTGGTTGGATTATTGGTGCCAATCTTAGCTGTTCTTGCGATTAAAGAAGCACAGGAAGGTAGTTACGACCAAAAAACACTGACTAAAAAACTGACGATTGCAGCTGCAATTACAGGTGGTTTTGCGCTGTTGGTGGCGATTATGCCTACCGCTTTCTTTAGCTTCACTTCTTCTACGCACCCTCAAATGTTACAGGCATTGACACAAATGCTGGATAACAACCGCGGTGTAGCAGAGAGTATCACCAATGCTTTAATTCAGGATCGTGCAGATATCGCCCGTGCGGATGCTTTACGTACCTTATTACTGATCGTGATCGGTTATGCGCTGGTATGGGCATTCATCAATAAAAAACTGAACGCACAAACCACTGTAATTATCTTAGGTCTGGTGATCTTAACAGACCTTTGGCAGGTAGATCGCCGTTATTTAAATAACAGCAACTTCGCCAGCAAAAGCGATTTAACCAACCATTTCCAGCCTCGTGATGTAGATACGTTTATCATGGCTGATAAAGACCCTAACTTTAGAGTGCTTGACCTGAGTATTTCTACGTTCTCAGACGCGAGTACTTCTCAGTTCCATAAAACAATCGGTGGTTACCATGCCGCTAAATTGAAACGTTACCAGGAACTGATCGACAGTCAGCTCTCTAAAAGCGTGAACCAGGATGTATTAGATATGTTGAATACGAAATATATCATCACTCAGGATCAACAAAACGGTTCTTATAAAATGCAACGCAATCCAACGGCTGCGGGTAATGCCTGGATCGTTCAGAATGTACAGTTTGCGCAGGATGCCGATGAAGAAATGAAAGCAATCAGTAGCTTTGATCCTAAGAAAGAAGCAATTGTGGACATTAAATACAAGTCTTTAATCGATACTAAACGTCTGGGTGCAGATCCTTCGGCATCTATTAAATTAGACAGCTACCACCCGGATCACCTGGTTTATTCTTACACTGCGCCAAGAGATGTAATCGCAGTATTCTCAGAAATTTATTACGATAAAGGATGGAATATGTATGTGGATGGGGTTAAAAAACCTTATTTCAGAGCAGATTACGTATTACGTGCAGCACAGTTAGAAGCAGGAAATCATAAAGTAGAGTTTAAATTTGAGCCGGTTTCTTACTATATGGGCGAAAATATCTCTTTAGTAGGTTCGATCTTACTACTAGCAGGTTTAGGTTTTGCTTTCTACTCAGAAAATAAAAAGAAAAAAGCAGCATAACGCTTTTAAACAAGATACCAGGCCCGATGTTGCAAAACATCGGGCCTTTTTTATGCACTGTCGCGGCCTAAAATAGGTGATGCTTAGCGTGCTGAGTAGTGGTTTTTAACCATCCGGATTTTTCTGTTGATCACCCGGCTTTACTTGCCGGCTTAACAAATAACGATTCCTTAATGATCTGTTAATCTTAGGATTGCATTTTTGCATCATAAACTGTTAAACCTATGCAGGAATTGTTGTTGATCATTTGTTTAGTCGTCGGGATTGCTTTCTTTTTCAGTCCTTACGACCTATGGCTGGAGGAAGATGATGTCTAAAAGAGCCGTCGATATCGTGGTCATTTCCGACGTTCATCTTGGAACGTATGGCTGTCACGCCAAAGAACTCTTAAAATACCTTAAAAGTATCAAACCTAAGCAGATCGTCCTCAACGGCGATATCATTGACATCTGGCAGTTTAGCAAGCGCTACTGGCCGGAAACACACATGAAAGTACTGCGGAAACTCATGAAATTTGTGGTAGAAGGCGTTCCTGTCTATTACCTGACCGGCAACCATGATGAGCTGTTAAGAAAATTCGCAGACATGCACCTGGGGGCTTTCCACCTGCAAAACAAGCTGGTTTTAGAGCTCGATGGTAAAAAAGCATGGTTCTTTCACGGCGATATTTTCGACGTCACCATGCAACATTCCAAATGGCTGGCCAAATTAGGCGCCGTAGGTTACGACTCCTTAATTCTGATCAATAGTTTCGCCAACTGGTTTCTCGAACTCTTCGGCAGGGAGAAAATGAGCTTCTCCAAAAAAATTAAAGCAGCCTTTAAAGATGCCGTTAAATTCATCAATAGCTTTGAAAGTACAGCAGCCGAACTGGCCATACAAAACGGTTATCAATATGTCGTTTGCGGACATATCCACCAGCCGGAAATGAGAACCATTACCAGCGAGGAAGGAGAAGTATTGTACTTAAACAGTGGGGATTGGGTGGAAAACCTGACAGCATTGGAATACGCTGAAAAAGAATGGAAGATCTTTAAATATGATCCGAAAGAATTTGAAGAAGAAGAACTGGAAGAGGGCGAATTGTCCGACAGTGAAGACCTCCACAGCAAACTGGATATCAATGTGCTGCTCCAAAAGATTAAATTAGAAATTGTCTAAAGCGTAAAAATTGTAGATATTCGGTGCGGATGAAAATACTATACGCTATTCAGGGTACAGGAAACGGACATATTAGCAGAGCAAGGGAAATAGTTCCACTATTGCAGCAATATGGCGACGTAGATTTACTGATCAGCGGTACCCAGGCAGATGTTCAATTGGTGCAAAAAGTGAAATACCAGCTCCATGGTTTCAGCTTTGTCTTTGGTAAAAAAGGTGGCGTAAATCATTATGAAACCTGGAAAAGCATGAATCTTCCTCGTTTTGTAAAAGACATGAAGACTATTCCTTTGAAAGAATACAACCTGATTCTGAATGATTTTGAGCCGGTAACCGCATGGGCTTGTCGTACTCAAGGACTGGAAAGCGTAGGATTAAGTCATCAGGCCTCTTTTCAATCCAAAAAAGTACCTAAACCTAAAAGTATCGACTGGGCGCAACTCGTGATGAAGTACTATGCCCCGGCAACTCATTATGTAGGTTTCCATTTCGAACGTTACGATGATTTTATCTATACACCGGTAATTCGTGCAGAAATCCGCAATATGAAGGTCAGCAATCTTGGCCATTATACGGTTTACCTGCCCGCAATTGACGATAAATATTTAGTACCTATTCTTAAACAAATTCCACTGGTAAAATGGCAGGTGTTTTCCAAACACACCAGATTGAGCTATATAGATGGCAACGTGGAAGTCTGCCCGGTCAATAACGAATTGTTCAATAAAAGTCTGGCTTCCTGCGAAGGATTGTTTACCGGAGGTGGCTTTGAAGGCCCTGCAGAAGCACTATTCCTGGGTAAAAAGCTGTTGGTTGCCCCGATGAAATTTCAATATGAACAGCAATGTAATGCTTTCGCTTTGAAGAAATTCGGACTGCCGGTAATCTGGGCGAGCAACAGGAACTGGCTGCCCATCATCAAAGAATGGGTAGCGCAACCTCAGGAACATCAGTTCCATTTCCCTGATGAAACCGCTGCAGTAATTGAAAAAGTAGTAAAGGATTTTGCCAGATAAATTGCTTTACTTTGCCCTAATATACAGGCATGATCAATCAATTTAGAAATTTAAACCCTATTAACCTGCTCCTGTTATTCGCATATACTTTTTTTATGCGCATGGCGATTTTTGCAGACCCGCCAGAACACCTGAATTTTGAATTCCTGGAACCTTATACCAAGTTTTTTATTCAGATTCCGGTTCAGAATACGTTTTCTCCCATTGGAAACGCATTTTTTGCAGCGATTATCATTTATATCCAGGCGATTTTATTCAATAGGGTAGTGAACAATCACGGCTTGCTGAACAAGCCGAATTTCCTGCCTGCCCTGATTTATGTCACCGCTGCGGGACTATTCATGCCTTTTCTGGTCTTAAGCCCCACCCTGATTTGTAATTTCCTGCTGATCTGGATCATGGATAAACTGCTGAAAGTCGGCAAATCTCCAAATGCCCTAATGATCATGTTTGATATCGGGATGCTTATTGCCATAGGTACCCTTATTTATTTCCCTTTTATTGTGATGCTGGCCATGATCTGGTTTACGCTGCTACTGTACCGTTCGTTTAACGGGAAAGAGTGGATTGCGGGTCTGGTAGGCTTTTTAACCATATTTTTCTTCGTATGGGTCTTCTATTACTGGAACGACAGCCTTTCCATGTTCTATAAAATCTGGCTGCCGTTGGGAAATAAATTCCCTTCCGTATTTAAGATCAATTACAACGATTATCTGGTGTTAGTGCCGGTATTGGTAATGATGGTTCTGGCGATTATTCAGCTTCGTGAAAACTTTTTCAGAAGCTTTATCAGCACCAGAAAGGCCTTTCAGATGTTGTTCATCATGTTTGTAGTGGCCATCCTCAGCTTTTATACGAAGCCGGATTTCAGACTTTATCATTTCCTGCTTTGCGTGCCACCGGGATCGGTGTTACTGGCCTACTATTTTTCCAACGCCAAAAAGCGCTGGTTTTATGAGAGCTTATTCCTGATTTTGGTTTTAGCAATCCAGTACTTTTTGTTTGTTTAACTTTTTTTAACAATTTGGCCCCTTGAAACTTGCTAAAGATTAATAGCTTTGTGCCATGAAGGTTGGAGTCGGAGCTCAATTATTAGAACAATTATTTGGTGCATAATCTGGTTATAGATATCGGTAATACAAACAGTAAGATTGCTGTTTTTGACGACAGAACGATTGTTTATTCGGAGGCATTCAAAGAAATTACTCCGGAACTATTGTCTGGTCTGATTGAAAAATACCAGATAAGCTGCTCCACCATTTCCAGTGTAGGACCAGAATTGGAAGAAATCATACAGGTGTTGAAAGACAAGACTGTTTACTTTCCTTTCTCTACCGGAGTGAATACCGGAATAAAGAATCATTATCAAACATTAGCTACCCTGGGACTAGATCGCTGGGCAAAAATTATTGCCGCGAATCATTATTATCAGGGGGAAAGCTGTTTCATAATAGATGCAGGGACCTGTATTACCTACGACCTGCTGAACGCCCAAAGCGAGTATTTTGGAGGAAGCATAAGTTTAGGGATAGATATGCGTTTTAAAGCATTAAACCATTATACCGGGCGTTTGCCATTGGTAGATTGGGACAGGGAAGCGGGGACCGTGCCGGATGGTACCGATACCACTACCGCCATTCAGAATGGAGTTTTACAAGGAGTAATTAATGAAGTGGAGGGCTTTATCGCTCAACAGAATAATAAAAATAAAGACCTTAGGGTACTGATCACAGGGGGTAACGGGGCTTTTTTGCTGAAACAATTAAAAAACAGCATCTTTGCGCCTCAAATTACTCACGATCCGTATCTGGTTATAAAAGGATTAAATGAAGTCATTGCTTTCGAATATGTACAAAAAAATTAATTATATAGCAGCGGTATTGGTATTGTTTACCGGCATTAATGCCCAGGCACAGATTACATCTCAATCTCCATATTCTAGATATGGTCTTGGAAATGTGAAACAATTAGTGCTTCCTCAGTTTAGGGCAATGGGTGGAATTTCTGCCGGTGTGTATAAGCCGAATGGTTACAACAATATCAACATGCAAAATCCCGCTTCTTATGTCGGAATTTCAATGACTACTGCTGATGTTGGCCTTTCAGGTACTATAAACACCCTGAAACAAGGTAGCCTTTCAGAGAAAAGCTTTAACGGATCTCTGGGTCATATCGCATTTGCATTCCCTGTGGTACAAGGAAAAACAGGATTAAGTTTCGGTTTAATGCCTTTTACGCAGGTAGGGTATGATTATCAAACCGTCTCTAAAGTAGATACCAGTGATGCCATAAGAACCTTTACAGGTCAGGGTGGTTTGTCGAAAGCTTATTTAGGTATCGGTCAGGCAATTGGTGATAACTTCAGGATTGGTGCGAACGTGGAATATATCTTCGGTGATCTGCAAAACACCAGTACTTACGAATTACAGAGACTGAACTCAGTTTATACCAGAGAACAGGATAAAAATAGTGTGGGTGGTGTAAGTTTCTCTTACGGTGCTCAATATGAAATTAAATTAGGTACCAAAAAGAGAATCACCTTAGGGTATTCTGGATCTGCCTCATCTAACATCAACTCTACCAGAACTTTTGTAGCCTCTCAGTTTTTCAGAACAGCTGATGGAGAAGATGCCGGTGTATCAGATACGCTTTCTACCATTGAGGGTGCAAAATCAAGCTTAAAACTTCCATTAACACATAACTTCGGTTTTACGATCCAAAAGGATAATAAGTGGATGATTGGTGCGGATTATAGAATGGGCGGATGGAAAAAACTAACAATTGCAGGTGTTAATCAAGGATTACAAGACAGCTGGGGAGTTTCTGCCGGTGGTCAGTACACTCCGGATATCTCTTCAATCAACAGCTACTTTAGCCGCGTAGATTACCGTTTAGGATATACTTACGATAAGACATACATTCAGAGAGATGGCCAGGATATCAAACAACAAGCCGTTACTTTCGGTTTGGGATTACCATTGGCTTCCAGCAGATATTCAATTTACAAAATGAACGTAACCGCAGAGGTTGGACAAAGAGGTACCTTGTCTAAAGGTCTGGTTAAAGAAAATTACATCAATTTGCATCTTGCATTTACACTTAATGATACCTGGTTTATTAAAAATAAGCTTTATTAAGCAGCTGATGAAATCCTCAGGCATCACCTCTGGTTTGGCTATACTGTGCTTATTCCAGCTCTGCCTGAGTTCCTGCGGGGATGACGACTTGAAAAAAGCCGTTCCCCTTGCGAAGAACGAGATCATCAAGAACCGTGACCGGACTATTGGCGTAGAGATCATTTATAGTGATTCTTCGGTGGTAAAAGCGAAGGGTACCGCACCTATCATGGATAAAATCACCCCTGTAAATGGCGCCGCCTATCAGGAAATGCCAAAAGGGGTAAAGATTGATTTCCTGAACGATAGCCTGAAGATCAAAGGTTCTATTACTTCCGATTATGCGATCTCCAAAGACGTAGAAAAAATCATCATCTTTAAACGAAATGTTGTAGTGGTCGACGAACAGCTTACTTTCAATACGGAAGAGCTGACCTGGGATCAAAACAAAAAAATGTTTTATTCGCCAAAAGGCGTCATCACTAAGCCTGATGGTACAGTAATCAATGCCATAAATTTCAGCGCTACGCAGGATTTTAGCGTTTTTAACTTCGAACAAGGCTATGGTGAGACTTACGTTGACAAAAATTTCGGCGAATAATCTGCCCTTTTAAAAGCCCATATTTCCTTAATTTTTAAATACTTAATCAAAAACAATTTTATATTTTCTTTTTTTAGCAAAAGTTGTATCTTGCGACCTCTTAAAAAAGAATTATAAATAAGGATATTATGGGATTAATGACATTTTTGCGGAATCGCGCAGGGTACATTTTGATCGGTGCCATCGGTTTTGCAATTGTTGCATTTTTAGTTGGTGATGCAGTTAACGTAGGTAAGCCTTTCTGGGCAGAATCTCAAAAGGTTGTCGGATCGATTGACGGTGAAGATATTAGCATTGATACTTTTGGTCCTAAAGTAGACCAGAGTTTAGCGCAGTTTAAACAACAATACGGTGGCTCAGGAAATGCCCAAATGCAGGCAATGGCTGTGGACAACGTTTGGAACGGTGAAATTGCAACGGTTCTTTTAGGTAAAGAGTACAGCCGTCTGGGTTTAACGGTGTCTGGTGATGAATTATTTGATTTATTGCAAGGTAATAACCCAAGTCCACTGATCGTTCAGTACTTCGGTAACCCTCAGACCGGTCAGGTAAACCGCGCTGAAGTAATCGCTTCTCTTAAACAACAGGCAAAAAACCCTCAGTTGAAACAACAATGGGATATGTTGCAGTTGGAAATCGAAAAACAAGCTTTACAACAGAAATATTCGAACCTGGTTCGTAATTCAGTATATGTAACCACACTGGAAGCAAATGATGAATATATCAACCGTAATAAATTGGCTAACTTCAAATATGTAGCCCTTGATTACGCTGGTATCCCTGATGCAAGTGTGAAATTAACAGAATCAGATTACTCTGATTATTACAATGCAAATAAAGCACGCTTTGAAAGCCCTGCAGAAACCCGTTCATTCGAGTATGTAACTTTCAGCGTTAACCCAACAAAAGATGATTCTGTTGCGGTAAAAACACAAGTAGAGAAATTAGCTGCCGACTTCAAAACTGCTGCTAATGATTCTTTATTCGCTGCTTTAAACTCAGATGTGAAAGTTCCTTACACCTACATGAGCAAAGGTAAATTAGATCCTGCTGTTGATTCAGTAGTGTTTAACCTTCCTGCAGGTACTTTCTATGGTCCTGTATTCTCTGGTAACTCTTACAAATTAGTGAAAGTTGTAGATACCCGTTTCTCTCCGGATTCAGTAAAAGCAAGTCATATCTTAATCGATCCAGCTAAATTAGGTGGCGTTGATAAAGCGATTAAAGTGGCTGATTCCTTAAAAGGATTGATTCAGGGTGGTGCAAGCTTTGCAGCATTGGCAAAACAATTCAGTGTAGATGGTTCGAAAGATAAAGGTGGTGACCTTGGTACTTTCAGCCGCGGACAAATGGTTCCTGAATTTGAGAACGCTGCCTTCAATGGTAAACCAGGCGATCTTAAAGTGGTAACTTCTCAGTTCGGTGTTCACTTAATCAAAGTGGAGAAACAAATCGGTAACTCGAAAGTAGCTAAACTAGCTTATATCGAGAAAAACCTTGCGCCAAGTAATAAAACTAAAGACGCAGCTTACAAAAAAGCAAGCAGCTTCCTTGCCGAAGCAAAAGACAATAACTTCAGCGAGCTGGCACAGAAAAAAGGTTTCACCGTTGGTGTAGCTGATAAAGTGACTGCTTCTCAAGGTTTCGCTCCAGGTTTAGATAACCCTCGTCAGTTAATACGCGATGCGTATGCTGCTGATAAAGGTGATATCCTTAAAGAAATCTACCAAATGGACAACGCTTTTGTTGTTGCCCGTGTAACTGGTGTAAATCCTAAAGGTGCTTTACCTTTAGAAGCCGTTAAAAAAGAAATCGAGCCTTTAGTGCGTAATGCAGTAAAAGCAAAACTATTGACTGAAAAAGCAAATGCAGCTTTACAAGGCGCAGCAAGTATTGATCAGGTAGCACAGAAATTAGGTAAACCGGTTAATCCAGTTCAGAATATTGTGTTTGCTAACCCAATCATTCCAGGTGGTGGTCAGGAAAATAAATTGGTAGGTTCCGTATTCGGTTCTCAACCAGCTAAAGTTTCTAAACCAGTAGATGGTGACCGTGGTGTTTATGTGTTCTCAGTAGATAATTTCATCAATCCAGCGCCTTTAGCGAATACCTACAAACAAAAAGAAGCCATGATGCAGGCAATTGCACAACGCTCTTTAGGTTCAGCTTTCCAGGCTTTACAGGATAAAGCCAGGATAAAAGACAATAGGGTGAAATTCTATTAATCTTATTTTACGTAATTTTGTAACCGGAAGTATTTTTGCTTCCGGTTTTTTTATTTTAAAAGCATGGACATTCAAGAAAACTTCGTTAACAAAGTAGCTGCAAGTGGCTTGATCACCTTCAACCTGGAAGAGTATTACCATTCCGGCGAAAGGGTGGTTTATGATATCAAAGACAATCTTTTTCATGGCCTCATGTTGAGAGAGAAAGATTTTAGAGAGTTTATTAAAACCCACGACTGGGCAGGCTATACCGGAAAAAATATCGCAGTGATCTGTAGTGCCGACGCAATCGTGCCTACATGGGCCTATATGTTGCTAGCCAATAAATTAAAACCCTTTGCCAATGAAGTGGTATTCGGGAGCCTGGAAACGCTGGAATCTGTATTGTTTACCAAAGCCCTGGCTAAAATAGACCTGAATGCCTTCGCAGGAGAACGCGTGGTGATTAAAGGTTGCGCAGATATCGATGTGCCTGTTTCTGCTTATGTGGAGATTACCAGCCTGCTTACACCGGTGGTAAAGAGCATTATGTATGGTGAACCTTGTTCTACAGTGCCGATTTATAAGCGAAAGGATTAAGTTTGGAGTGTTTTTTGATTAAACCCTGATATGAAGAAATCATTATTGTTCGTCATCGTTGCATTGTTAAGTTTCAGGGGTATGGCTCAAGAGCTTCCTTTCGTTAAAGAACCTGTTTTTCAGGTCGGGGAAGTACTGAAATATAAACTAAGGTATGGTTTCATTACCGCCGCTGAAGGCACGATAAAAGTGTTGGATTCTGACCTTAAATTTGATGGTAAACCTACTTATCGTTTATCAGTAGACGGTGAGACCTCAGGTACCTTTGATGTTTTTTATAAAATAAGAGACCATTATGATTCTTATATAGACCGGGTAAACCTTAAACCTTATTTCTACCAGGAGAAGATCCGTGAGGGCAGCTACCGGAGAGAAGATAAAGCAAGGTTCTACCAGAATGAGCAAAAGGTGGTGGCCACGAAAGGGACTTTTAAAACACCCAATAAGCAAACCTTCGACCTGGTATCGACCTATTATTTTGCCCGTAGTCTGGACATCAGCAAGCTGAATCCCGGCGATGAGGTGAACCTGAACTACTTTCTAGGCGATGAAATCAGTCAGCTGCAAATTCAGTTTGTAGGCCGTGAAGTCGTAAAAACAAAGATGGGTAAGATCAGGTGTTTGAAGTTTAGTCCTTCAATTAAGCCTGGAAGGATCTTTAGAAAAGATAGCAGGTTATACCTGTGGGTCACAGATGATGGAAACAGAGTGCCTGTAAAGGCCCAGGTGGAGATCTTAGTGGGCGCAGTGACAATGGAAATTAAATCAGCCGTAGGATTGAAGTATCCGCTGGCGATCGTAAAATAAATAAAATGATAGAAGTACAAAATACACTCGTTCACGAGGACCTGATCAGCGAAAGCTTTGTCTGTAACTTAAACAAGTGTAAAGGCATTTGCTGCGTCGAAGGTGATGCAGGTGCCCCTTTGGACGTTGCAGAAACCGCTATTTTAAAGGATATTTATCCGAAAATCAAGCACCTGCTGGAAGAAAAAGGAATTAAGGCAATCGAAGAACAAGGGACTTCAGTAGTTGATGCTGATGGTGACCTGACGACGCCTTGTGTGGATGGAAATAAGGAATGTGCCTACGTGACTTTCGAAAACGGAATCACCAAATGTGGTATCGAAAAAGGTTATGAACTGGGGCTGGTAGAATGGCAAAAGCCGATTTCCTGCCATTTGTATCCGATTCGCGTCACGCAATACCCGGAATTTGAAGTTTTAAACTATGATAGATGGCACATTTGCCATGATGCCTGTTCTTTCGGAAGAGAGTTAAAAGTACCGGTTTATCAGTTCCTGAAAGGTCCGCTGATTAGAAAGTACGGTGCCGAATGGTATGCCGAACTGGAAAATAGTGTGGCTGAAAATAAAGGAGGCTAAGCCCTGATCACCATATTTTGTTGAAGAAAAAAGAGCTAAACATATAATCACAAAAACCAAACTACAACTTGAAAGGAATAATTTTAGCAGGAGGAAGCGGTACAAGACTGCACCCTCTAACTCTGGTAATGAGTAAGCAAATGATGCCGGTTTATGATAAACCGATGATCTATTACCCATTGTCTACTTTAATGCTTGCAGGAATCAGAGAGATTCTGATCATTTCTACCCCTCATGATTTACCAAACTTTAAGAAGTTATTGGGTGATGGTAAGGACCTGGGGTGTGAGTTCTCCTATGCAGAACAGGCCGTTCCTAACGGTTTAGCACAAGCATTCGTCATCGGTGCCGATTTTATCGGTACAGATAAAGTGGCCCTGGTATTAGGTGATAATATCTTTTATGGCGATGGGATGTCAAACCTGTTACAGACGAGCTCAGATCCTGATGGTGGCGTGGTATTCGCTTACCGCGTTTCTGATCCGGAACGTTATGGTGTTGTGGAATTTGATGCAGAAAACCGCGCAATCTCTATCGAAGAGAAACCGGAAGAACCTAAGTCTGATTACGCAGTTCCAGGCCTTTATTTCTACGACAATAGTGTAGTAGAGATTGCTAAAAACATTCAGCCTTCCCCTCGTGGTGAGTATGAAATTACAGATGTGAATAAGGTATATCTGGAGCAGAATAAACTGAAAGTTGGCGTATTGAGCAGAGGCACTGCCTGGTTAGATACCGGAACTTTTGCCTCGCTAATGCAAGCCGGACAGTTTGTTCAGGTGATCGAAGAACGTCAGGGATTGAAAATCGGATGTATCGAAGAGGTCGCTTACCGCATGGGCTTTATCGATAAAGAACAGCTTCGTAAGGTCGCTACACCATTGGTGAAAAGTGGTTATGGTGCTTATTTGTTGAAAATGATCAAGTAACGAAGCGCTGAAATCAATTCTTTTGATTTAGCAATTCAGCTATATTTTATAGCATAGATTTTAGGAAACCCGGCAATTGCCGGGTTTTTTTATGCCTTTGGTTTTTCCGTATTCCGTAGTTTTTTGGGCATTTGTTATGTTTTCTAAGGTCTGTTATAAGCTCCTCTGAATCTGGTATTATGTTCCAATCCTGATGGCTCGCTTAATAAGTAACAATTTTGCTGCTGCCAAAATCGTTTAGTCTTTTGACAAATGCAGTAATTTTTCCCGCTAACAATCTGCTTACTTTGAATTTAGGTGCTTTTGGTTATCTTAACCGCTAAGACACCCGCGCTATAACCAAATAATAGATCAAATGACAACAAAACAGAAATCAGGTTTTTTGCTGCTCCTGCTCCTTTTATGCAGCAGTGTTAGTTTTTCGCAGCACGATCCTAAAGCATTAAAAGCCTGGCAAGATCAGAAATATAGTATGTTTATCCATTATGGCATTTATTCCGTGTTAGGCGGCGTATGGGAAGGTAAAGAGATCAGCAAAGGTTTAAGCGAACAGATTCAGGCCCATGCAGGGATTTATAGCGATACTTATGCAGGAGTTGCTAAAAGGTTTAATCCTAAAGACTGGAATGCAGATTCCATTGTCTCCCTGGCGAAAAAAGCCGGGATGCGCTCTATTGTGATCACTTCCAAACATCATGATGGTTTCTGCATGTTTAAAACGGCAACTACAGATTTCAATGTGGTGGATGCGACCCCTTTCAAAAGAGATATAGTGAAAGAACTTTCGGAGGCCTGTAAACGTGCCGGATTAAGGTTCGGTTTATACTTTTCTCTGATCGATTGGCATTACCCGCAAGCTTCTCCGATTTCCAGTAGCAATTCGGATTATATCACCCCGGAACATGTACAATACAATAAAAAGCAAATCACAGAATTGCTGAGTAATTACGGCCCGATCTCTGAATTGTGGTTCGATATGGGCTCTCAAAATGCCTCTGAAAGTAAAGAATTAAGAGATTTAGTGCATAAATTACAGCCTGACTGTATGATTGGAAGCCGTATCGGTAACGATATGGGCGATTTCAATGTGATGGGGGATAATCAGGAACCTGATTATGCGATTGGCGTACCCTGGCAGTCGCCAGCGTCTTTCTTTGACGATACCTGGAGTTACAGGTCATGGCAGGACAGAGGCAGTGAAGCCCTGAAAACTAAAGAAAAGTTAACCAGTTTGATTCGCGTAGTGAGTAGAGGCGGTAACTTTCTGCTGAACATCGGTCCGAAAGGAGAGGGCTCAGTAGTCGGCTTTGAAAAAGATATTTTACTCAATATTGGAAAGTGGCTGGATAAAAACGGAGAAGCGATTTATGGTACAGATGCAGATCCTTTTCATGTTGCTTTCAAATGGGGTAGCTTAACCGCTAAACCTAACAAGCTCTATCTGCATGTCATGAGTAATCCTGAAAATGGACAGATCATTTTACCGGGTCTCAAAGGAAAGATCAAAAGCATAGGTGTATTGGGCGAAAAATATCAAAAGATCAGCTTTACGCAGAACGATCAGGGTGTGAAAATCAAGATCCCATCGGGGATAAACCCGGATCAGGAGTTTAAAGTGATCAGGCTTACTTTTGCAAATGGCTATACCGTGCCACCAGCAAATGTGATTCCTTTGTCAGACGCTGCCCATAACTTGCTTGCAGGAGGCTTAAACTTGAATTCTCAGAACGCTTTTAAACATTACAGCAGCTCCGGCGTGGATTACAATACCAGATTTCAAAGTACCATCAAAGAGTCCTGGACGTTGCAACCGCTACAAAACGGTAATTATACCCCGGTCATCTATTATTCTGCACAGGAAAAAGGAAAAACCATAGACCTGGAGCTAAACGGTAAAGTCAGTCCGCTGACTTTTACAGACGGTAAAACCGAGGCGATAAAACAAAACGGAAACCTGACCTGGGGACCAATATATTTATCTGATGCGCTGGAAACCGGGATTGAAGGTTTTCCGGGGGATCCCAAAAACATAGATCCAACACAACCATGGGCCGGAAAAAGAAAAGCCTTAAACTGGACAAAGAAAACCGGTTGGAAAAACAATGAAAAGTATACGCTGGAAGCAGATCCAAGCACTGCAGTTTACCTGTTGCAGGAGATTAATGCAACCGAAGATCAGCCTTTCCTGGTAGGGATCACCAGTACCGATGGTGTGTTGATTACGCTAAACGGACTGGAGCTGGCTAAACACAACAATCCTTTCAAAGAAAACCAGTCGAATGAGCTGATTTTACTGCCGCTAAAAAAGGGTAAAAACCAATTGCTGGTAAAGCTTTATAATGGTTATCAGAAAAAGATCGACCTTGGAATTGATAACAGTCAGACACAGGAATTATACTATAAAAACCTACCTGATATCTCTTTTGAAAAGGGCAGATATTATCCTTTCAGCTGGCAGCTGAATAAACCACTTTCTCCCCATAGTACGCTCCGATTGTCAAATGTTACCCTGCTTTTTAGTGGAAAGTAGCCAAAATCATTTAATGATATGATAATATCATAAAATAAAATGTAAGAGAATTCGCGTCCTTTGAGTAACCAAATAAATTAAACCAATGACTAAAAATAAATACCTGTTTCCGTTTATCATGATTACGTCCCTCTTTTTTATGTGGGGCTTTGTTCATAATCTTGATCCGATTTTAATTCCCCATTTAAAGAAGTCTTTCAGCCTGTCTACGATGCAAGCTTCCTTAGTGGATTCGGCCGTTTTCATTGCCTATTTCCTGATGGCACTGCCTGCCGGATTTTTAATGAAGAAATACGGATATAAAGCAGGGATCATCATCGGATTGCTCTTATTTGCCATCGGTTCCTTTTTATTCATCCCCGCAGCAAATATGCAATCGTACTTTTTCTTTTTGATCGCACTTTTTGTCATTGCCTGCGGATTAACTATACTGGAAACAGCAGCAAATCCTTACGCTTCCTTACTGGGGCCTGAGGAAACTTCTACTTTCCGTTTGAATTTCGCACAATCTTTCAACGGTTTGGCCGCGACTTTAGCCCCGATTATCGGCGCTAAAATCATCCTCACCAAAGGAAATACAGAAGAAGAGTTAAACGCCATGACGGAGTCGGCCAGACAAATTGCCCTGGCTTCCGAAGCATCCAGCGTAAAAATGCCTTACCTGATCCTGGGTAGCATCATCCTGGTGATCGCGATTATTTTCGTGTTCCTGAAACTACCGGAGATTAAAGAAACAGAACAAAAAGCGGGAGAGAAAACGGGGATCATTCATGCCTTAGCCCATAAACACCTGAGCTGGGCAGTAGTAAGCCAGTTTTTCTACGTAGGTGCACAAGTATGTGTATTCAGTCTTTTCATTTTATATGCCACTAAAGCTGCCGGAATTGACGAGATGGAAGCGGCAAAATATGCCGGTTTTGGTGTTGGTATGGCCTTCATGATAGGCAGGTTCTTTGGAACATTCCTGATGAAGTTTATCGCCCCGCCAAAATTACTATCGATTTATGCGTTTATCTGTATCTTGCTTTCTGCTGTGGCGATGACCGTTACCGGTATGATTGCTATATATACCGTCATCGGGATCGCCTTTTTTATGTCAATTATGTTTCCAACGATTTTCTCGCTGGGCATCAGAGACCTTGGTAAAGACACTAAATTTGGTAGCAGTCTGATCATTATGTCGATTGTTGGTGGTGCACTCCTGCCCCTGGCAATGGGTCATATTGCAGACATTACCCACAACATTCAACTCGGATATATCGTTCCTTTAATATGTTTTGTAGTGGTATTCCTATTTGGTATTAAAGGCCATAAAGTAGTTCCAGGTACAGCAGATAGTTCAAAATAAATTTATGAGTAAAAAGTATTATTTAACGCTGGATTTAAAAGCGGACGATCAACTGATCGCAGAATATGAAGAGATGCATAAGGCCGTATGGCCGGAAATCATAGAAAGTATCACCTCATCCGGTATCGAGAATATGGAGATCTATAGGGTAGGAAACCGCCTTTTTATGATCATGGAGGTAAATGACGACTTTAGCTTTGCGCAAAAGGATGCCATGGATGCCTCAAATGAAAAAGTGCAGGAGTGGGAAACACTGATGTGGAAATATCAGCAGGCGCTACCGGGCGCTAAACCCGGAGAGAAATGGATGATGATGGATAAAATATTTCAATTATAACGGCCGATGTCAGCAAGCAATAACAACAGTTTTTTACAAATTCATCCCGATGACAATGTGCTGGTAGCCCTACAGGATTTACCAAAAGGACAGGTCATCGAATGGAACAACTCGCAGATTATCCTACAGGATGATATTCGCGCAAAACATAAATTCTTTATCCAGGATATGAAAGTGGATGATGAGGTATTGATGTATGGCGTATTGGTAGGCAAAGCAACCACCCCGATTTTAAAAGGTGGACTGATGACTACCGATAATATCCACCATGCTTCTCAGGATTATAGTTTCAGAGATGTCAATTACCAATGGCAAAAACCGGATGTTTCCAGATTTGTCAACCGTACTTTTAATGGTTACCATCGGAAAGACGGCAGAGTGGGCACCGCCAATTACTGGCTGTTCATTCCTACGGTTTTCTGTGAAAACAGGAACCTGGATGTGATTAAAGAGTCTCTATACAATACCTTGGGCTATGCCGTAACGGATAAATACAGATCCTTTACAGACCAGTTGCTAACCGCTTTCAATGAAGGTGCAACACTGGAATCTTTCCAGCTGGACCATATTTCTTCCGCGGAACCTGTTAAAAACAGGGTGTTTAAAAATGTAGACGGCATCAAATTCCTGAATCATCAGGGCGGTTGCGGTGGCACAAGACAGGATTCTGCGTTATTGAGCAATTTGCTGGCTGCTTATGCAGACCATCCAAACGTTGCCGGAATCACAGTATTGAGCCTCGGTTGTCAGCATTTACAAACGCAGGATCTGTTGAGTGATGTGAAAAAGAGAAACCCGTCATTTGATAAAAACATCCTGATCTTCGAACAACAGCAAAGTCAGAGTGAAGAACAATTGATTAAAGAAGCAATTCTGAAAACATTTGTCGGCCTCACGGAAATTAATAAGATAGAACGTGCACCAGCTCCTTTAAGCGAGCTGTGTGTAGGGGTGAAATGTGGTGGTAGCGATGGTTTTAGCGGTATTTCCGCAAATCCTTCTGTAGGTTACACTTCCGATTTACTGGTGGCACTGGGCGCGAAAGTCCTGCTGGCGGAATTTCCGGAATTGTGTGGCGCAGAGCAGAACATTATCGACAGATGTGTGGATAAGGAAACCGCAGATAAGTTTATCCGCCTGATGCAGGAATACGATGCACAGGCACATGCCGTAGGTTCCGGTTTTCATATGAATCCTTCCCCTGGAAACATTAAAGATGGCCTGATCACCGATGCCATCAAAAGCACTGGTGCCGCAAAAAAAGCGGGTACTTCGCCGGTTGTGGATGTGCTGGACTATACCGAGCCGGTTACTAAACCCGGATTGAGTCTGGTTTGTACGCCTGGAAATGATGTGGAAGCAACCACCGGAAAAGCAGCAAGTGGTGCTACCCTGATCTTGTTTACCACCGGCCTGGGAACCCCAACAGGAAATCCGGTTTGTCCGGTGATTAAAATCGCCACGAATACAGCTTTGGCTACCAGAATGGGCGATATCATCGATATCGACACCGGTGCCATCATCCGCGGAGAGAAAACAATCGAAGAAATGGGCATAGAAATCCTGGAATATTGTATCAAAGCGGCAAGTGGTGAAATCACGCCGAAAGCAGTATTACTGAATCAGGATGACTTTATTCCCTGGAAAAGAGGCGTTTCATTATAAAATTTTTCATTATTTTATCATCATATGTTTAGTTTAAAAGGAAAATCAGCAATTATTACAGGTGGAGGCAGTGGTATCGGAAAAGCAATTTCCATGCTCTTTGCTAAACAAGGGGCAAAGGTGCACATCATTGAGTTGAATGTAGAAGCCGCAGCACTGGCTGTCGCCGAAATTGAAATCGCAGGCGGTACAGCCGAAGCCCATGGTTGTGATGTGAGTAACCAGGAAGCAGTAGTCAGTGTTTTTCAAAAGATCGGTGCGATTGATATCTTAGTGAATAACGCAGGTATCGCACATATCGGGAAAGCAGACACGACTTCTGAAGATGATTTCACTAAAGTGTTCAACGTAAATGTAAAAGGGGCTTACAACTGTTTATATGCAGGAATACCGGCATTGAAGAACAGTAGTTCTGCTGTGATTCTAAATATGGCCTCTATTGCGGCTGTAGTAGGGATTACAGACCGTTTTGCTTACTCTATGAGTAAAGGTGCCATCTTCGCAATGACGCTTTCTGTAGCGCGTGATTATATGGCGGACGGTATCCGCTGTAACAGCATCTCCCCGGCCAGAGTACATACGCCTTTCGTAGATGGCTTTATCGCTAAGAACTACGCCGGACAAGAAGCAGAGATTTTTGAAAAGTTATCGAAAAGTCAGCCGGTAGGCCGTATGGGGAAACCAGAAGAGGTGGCTTCATTAGCGCTTTTCCTTTGCTCAGAAGAAGCAGGATTTATCACCGGTAATGATTACCCGCTTGATGGTGGTTTCATTAAATTGAATAATTAAAAAATAAGGATATTGCCCGGTATGCTATCTTAGCTACAGGAAGTATTAACAGAATTGAATACACACAAATTATAGATAAACAGCAATGAAATTAATCAGATGGGGAATTGCCGGACAGGAAAATACCGGTGTAATTATAAACGATATTTGGTATGATACTTCTGCTTTCGGAGCAGATTATAATGAACAGTTTTTTCAAAATGACGGCCTGACAAAACTGGCTGCTTTTGTAAAAGAAAATGAAGGTAAACTACCTGTTGTTCCTGCGGATACCCGCCTCGGATCTCCGGTAGCCCGCCCTTCGAAAATTGTTTGTATCGGCTTAAACTACGCAGATCATGCGAAAGAAACCAACGCACCTATGCCGCCTGAACCTGTAATTTTCATGAAATCTACGACTTCATTAACAGGTCCTAATGATCACATTACCATCCCTAAAAACTCTGTAAAGACGGATTGGGAAGTGGAATTAGCCATAGTAATCAGCAAAAAAGCTTCCTATGTAGACGAAGCCGATGCACTGGACTACGTAGCTGGTTATGTTTTGCACAATGATGTGTCAGAACGTGAGTTCCAACTGGAAAGAAATGGTACCTGGGATAAAGGAAAAGGTTGTGATACTTTCGCACCATTAGGCCCATTCCTTGCCACTCAGGACGAAATTGCTGATGTAAACAACCTTCGCCTGTGGCTTAGCGTGAACGGTAAAAAAATGCAGGATGGTAACACATCTAACTTTATTTTTAATATCCCTTTTGTGATTTCTTATGTGAGTCAGTTTATGACTTTACTACCAGGGGATGTGATTTCTACAGGTACTCCTGCGGGTGTTGGCTTAGGCTTTAACCCTCCGGTATACCTGAAAGCGGGTGATGTTGTGGAGCTTGGTATTGATGGCCTTGGTACTTCAAAACAGCTGCTTGTAGACTATGTTAAAAATTGATTCACACCAACATTTTTGGAATTATGATGCGGTAAGAGACAGCTGGATCACGGACGATATGGACGTGCTTCGCGATGATTTCCTCCCCCAACACCTCAAGTGTATCCTGGAGCATTATGGCTTCAATGGTTGTATAGTGGTACAGTCGGATCAAAGTCCGAAAGAGAATGATTTTCAATTGAATCATGCCGCAGCCCATCCCTTTATCAAAGGAGTGGTTGGTTGGGTAGATCTTCAGGCAGCAGATATCGATGCTCAATTGAATATTTTGAGTAAAAATGAAAAGTTAAAAGGGTTCAGGCATATCCTCCAGGGGGAGCCTGACCCTGCTTTAATGCTGAAACCAGCCTTCTTAAACGGGATCAGCAAGCTAAGCGCCTACGGTTTTACCTACGATATTCTCATTTATCCGCATCAGCTGAAATATGCAGTAGAACTGGTCTCGAAGTTTCCAAACCAGAAATTTGTTCTAAATCACCTCGCCAAACCTAATATCAAAGAAGGCTTGATCGAAGATTGGAAACAAGATATCATCGAACTCGCAAAACATGAAAATGTAAGCTGTAAGGTGTCCGGTATGGTCACAGAAGCCGATTGGAAAAAATGGAAAGTGAAGGATTTTACCCCCTACCTGGATGTGATCTTCAATGCTTTTGGCCCCAAACGGGTGATGTATGGCTCCGATTGGCCGGTATGCCTTTTAGCAGCCGATTACGGTAGAGTACTCAGCCTGGTTGGTAGCTATACCGAAAAACTCCCGAAAGAAGCTCAGGAAGACTTCTGGGGAAACAATGCAAAGAACTTTTATAACCTAAAATAAGCAGTCAATGGATTTGCAATTAAAAGATAAGGTAGTCATCGTTACCGGTGGAGCCAAAGGTATCGGCGAAGCAATTGTCAGAGTCCTGGCAAAAGAAGGTGCGATACCCGTAATCGTAGGAAGAAATGCAGCCGATAACCAAAGGCTGGCAGATGATATTACTGCTGACGGGGGTACGGTATTTCAGTTGGTCGCCGAATTAACCAACCCGTCGGACAGTGAAAAAGCCATTCAAACCGTACTCGAAAAATATGGTAGAATTGATGGCCTGGTAAATAATGCAGGCGTAAATGATGGCGTCGGACTGGAAAACGGAAACTATGAAAGCTTCGTAGAAAGTTTGCATAAAAACGTGGTTCATTATTATCTGATGGCACATCATGCCTTACCAGCACTGAAAAAATCTAAAGGTGCAATTGTCAATATCGGCTCTAAAGTGGCGGATACCGGACAAGGTGGAACTTCAGCGTATGCTGCTTCAAATGGCGGTAGAAACGCGTTAACAAGAGAATGGGCAGTGGAACTATTGCCCTACGGGATCAGAGTGAACTCCGTGATCGTAGCAGAATGTTATACGCCGCTTTATCAGACATGGATCAATTCAATCCCGAATTCGGAAGAGAAACTGGCGGAAATTAAAGCGAAAATCCCTTTTGAAAACAGAATGACTACGGCGGAAGAGATTGCGAACACAACGGTGTTTTTGCTTTCAGGGGTGTCTAGTCATACGACTGGTCAACTGGTTTACGTCGATGGTGGTTATGTGCATTTGGACCGCTCTATTAGCCCAATTTAGAAAAAGAAAATCCTTTTCCTCCTCAAATATTTGCTGAAGGGCAAACATTTGAATGTCGTCAAAGCACATTTCTTTTTTAGCTAATTGCCCACAGATCTCGCGAGTCCAATATGCTTGTGGAGGGAAAAGGGAAGGAAGAGAAGGGAAGGAAGAGAAGGGAAAAGAACGAAATAAAAGAGGGAGAAAGGAAGGGCAAAACGCCTTTCCTTTCTCCCTTTCTTTTTTTTACATTTTCCAAAGAAAAACGAGCTTTGTAGGAGAAGACATAGGAAATTTTGCCTTCTTCAGGGCAAAAGATTCCAGTCCGAGCCTATAAAACTCTTTTTTCTTAAGTCATTTAAAAACAACCTGTTTTCACAGGTCGATGTTATTTGTAAATGGCTTTAGTATAAGCTTTCAACCATTTCACCTCGTCAGCGGCTAACATTGGGCTCAATCTCTCGAATACCATTGCATTATAGCTATTCAGCCAGTCAATTTGATTTTGCTCCATTAATTCGGTTTTCACGATTTCAGTACTGATTGGGGCAATTGTTAAGGACTCAAACGCATAGAACTCATTAAATTCATTGCTGACATCAGTAATGGTGTTCACAAGGTTTTCGATTCTTACGCCGTGTTTCCCCGGACGGTAAACGCCTGGTTCAATCGAAGTAATCATACCTAATTCAATGGCTACAGGAGTTGCAGTTGGATTAAATACCTGTGGACCTTCATGAACATTCAGGAAATAGCCGACACCATGTCCGGTGCCATGACCGTAGTTAATGGCATAATCCCATAACGGTTTACGGGTGATGGCATCGATCTGGTAACCACAAGTGCCTTTAGGGAAGCGGGTTTTACAACCGTCGATCATACCTTTTAGAACCAGGGTGTAATCGGTTTTTTCTTCTCCTGTACAGTTACCCATAGGGATAGTTCTGGTGATATCGGTAGTTCCGTAATTGTATTGACCTCCCGAATCTACCAGGAATAATCCTTGTGCTTTTACTTCAACGTCGCTTTCTGCTGTCGGTCCGTAATGTGGCAAGGCACCATGTGCAGCATAGGCACTGATGGTATTGAAACTGTCGCCTACAAAACCTTCCTGTGCAGCCCTGAATTTACGCAGCTCTGCTGCGGCAGAAAGTTCAGTAATTTTGATTTTTCCGATGTTTTCTGACAACCATTTCAGGAATCTGGTGATCGCTACACCGTCTTTAGTCATCGAGATACGGGTGTTGGCTAATTCCGTTTCATTTTTTACTGCCTTTAAGCTGGTCGAAGGGTTGGTCTCTTTAATCACTTTTACTGAGGCCGGTAATTGCTTGGCAAAAGCAAAACAATTGCGCTTAGGGTCAATAAAAATGCTGCTGTTTTCAGGAATCGAAGCTAAAGCAGCTTCAATTTCTTCGTATGGCTTTACCTGTACGCCATTGGCTAACAGGGAGGCTTTCTCAGCTTCAGTAAGCTTCGCCGGATTGATGAAAATGGTCGCTTCTGTTTGGCCGATTAAAGCAAAACTCAATACTACAGGGTTGTAGCTGACGTCATTACCACGGATGTTAAACAACCAGGCCATGTCATCTAAAGAAGAAATCAAATGATAGTTTGCACCTTTATTACTTAGCTCTGCTCTTACCGAAGCAAGTTTTGAAGATACCGATTGTCCGATGTGTTTTTCGTCAATCAGGTAGGCTTTTTCTGCAGGTAAAGCAGGTCTGTTTTCCCAGATTGGGCTTAAATAGTCTTTGTCGCTTAATACAAGTCCCTTGAAAGAGAATTGTTGCGTTAGTAAATCTCCAAGAAGGATGGAAACCAGTTTTTCATTGCTGGCCACAATAGCACCCTTTTCAAGTTTGCTACCCAACCATTGTATGTATTCCGGAGCGTGTTGTATCTTTTGTTTCACCAGTTCAAAACCGCTGTTTTCCAGCTCTTCTGTCGCCTGTTCAAAGTAACGGAAGTCGGTCCATAAACCTGCAAAATCATGCGTGATGACTAATGTTCCTGCCGATCCGGTAAATCCGGAAGCAAAAGGAATGCACTTATAATGGTCTGGTAAGTATTCGCTAATGTGTGGATCTGCAGATGGGATGATATAGGCCTGTACATTGTCGGCTTTCATTTGAGAACGTATCGCGCTTAATTTTTCCTGATATGTCATGGTTTAGCTTTTTTATGTCTATCGAGTAAACGCAAAGCTATGGATTTTAATTCCTCTACAAAATGGGGAGAGAAAACAGGAGTTCAGGTCAATGGGAATATACGTTGGAAAGGTAGGAGATTGAATGTTGATCGGGTAGGAGGAATGGATCGGATAAGAAGAATGAAAATAGGGCAGCCTGGGTGAATGCCGGACGTCGAAACAATATTGTAAAGCTACGGGGAGCCAATGGCTGTAGAACAGCAGGAAACAAAGCCTTTACGGAAGGATTTTGATCAGAAATATCTTATTTTTACGGGGAAATGAAGAAAAAGGAAGTTCATCATCTGGGAATAATGATGCATAAGGATGAGCATCCTCTGATGTTAAAAGTATTTTCCGAGGAAGACTTTGCCGATCGTATTGTAGTAGGAGAGGTGTATAAAGCCACATATTTCTCCATTCTCATTGTCACAAGAGGCAGTATGTTCGTGAAACATAACCTGAGAGAATATCTGGTAAAAGAGAACTCTCTGTTTTTCATTATGCCCTCCACTATCTATGAATTTAGTGAGATTAGTGCAGATTTTGCGGTAACAGGCAGTGTTTTTTCTGTTGATTATATGAGTCAGACGGGGATCATACTGAATACTTCCAGTGTGGTAGAAGTTATGACCGGTGCTTATCAGCCTTATTATGCAATCAATATTGAAGAACGGGATTTGCTGTTAAACCTTCAGGAGATACTCAAAAAAGCATTGACCGGGGAGGAAACTATTGCCTTCCTGCCGGAGATGAAGAAGCATAGTTTCCTATCGTTATTTTACCATGCTTCCTCCATTTATGCCAGATATAATGTTTCTCACAAAGTGAAACTAAACAGAAGGGAAGAGCTAACTATCGGCTTTCTGAGGCTGCTGGCTAAGCATTATAAAGAAGAACGGAGCGTAAAATATTATGCAGACCGGTTATTTGTAACGCCCAAACACCTTACCCAAATGCTGAAAGAAGGTACAGGCCGTACCACAGGTTCTTTTATCGACCGCGCTGTTATTGTGGGCGCCAAAGTGTTACTCAGAGATCCCTTGCTAAACATCGCCCAGGTGGCACAGGAGCTGAATTTTGCCGACCAGTTCACCTTCGCCAAGTACTTTAAGAAACATACCGGAATTACCCCTTCCCAGTTTCGTGCAGATCATTAATGTTTCTTTTCTGCTCCCGGAGAATTGATTTCATTTGATACTTGATTCTCCCTTGATTGCCTGTTTGTAAGCTACTTATTGAATTTCGCTGTTTTATCCCGTTTTTAATAGCTTAAAAGGCCTCTTTTGCGCTGTTGTAGCAATGCAGCATCTCATTATACGCCATCCTGACATATTTTCCTGCTATACGGACATGGTGTAGCCTTGAGGCTATGCCGACCTTTGACCCGTGAAAAATATAATAATTTATGTGAGTGCTGTCTTCAGCATATTCTGCGCTCAAAACGCCTCCGCACAGGATACGCTTTACAAAAAGCTAAGCATTCCGGAGCTGTTTAAAATGGCAGAGACCAATAATCAGCAATTAAAAATTTCCAGAACAGGGATGACCGTAGCCGAACAGCGACTGGACGTAGTGAAAACTTTAAGAAATCCTGTATTAACCGCAGCGGCTACCGCTTCATATATTGGCGATGTCACTGTCTTTAACAACGATTTCTCCGGAAAAACTACAGTACCAATGCCGCATTTTGGCAATTCCTTTGCCGTACAGGCCAGTCAGACGATCTTTAAAGGTGGCGCGATCAATAACAACATCGCCATTGCCGGATTACAGGAGCAACTGGCCGGATTGGCTTATGAAAAGAACAGTCTGGATGTAAAAATTCTGCTTGCCGGAAACTATTTTGACTTGTTCAAGATGTACAACCAGCGTGAGGTATACCAGGAAAACATCAGACTGGCACAACTGCGTCTTTTCAACATCAACAAGATGTATAAAAGTGGCATGGTGACCAAAAATGATGTCATCAGAAATGAATTACTGATCACCAATCTGGGTACCGCAGTGCAACAACTCAATAACAATATTGATATATTAAGTCAGCAGTTGAGCATAGCCCTGGGCTTGTCGGACAATACCTATATCATGCCTGATACTTCGATATTAAGTAATAAACCCAATGCGAATGGTCTTCAGGAGTATTTAGACCTTGCCTATCAGCAGTATCCGGAATTGCTTTCTGCAGAACTGAGCAACCGCATTGCCGCACGTAATGTAGATCTGGCAAAAGCCGATCGTTTACCAACCATACAACTGAACGCCGGAAATTCCATGGTGAGGCCATTAACAACCTCCATGCCCGCACGTGACATGTATAGCAATGGCTGGCAAGCCGGAGTAGGTGTTGCTTTCAACATCTCCTCCCTGTACAATGCGCCGAAAAATATCAACCTTGCTAAAACACAGCAACGCCAGCAACTGGAAGCAACAGAGCAGTTGAGACAAAACACAGAGATCTCCGTAAAAGCAGCTTTCATCAAACATAGAGAAGCAAAACAACTGCTGCAATCGGCAGAGAAAAGTCTGCAACTCGCAACAGAAAATTTCAGGATCGTGGAAAAGAAATACCTGAACCAGATGGCCTTATTGACAGACCTGATGGATGCCACAAATGTTAGGTTAGATGCCGAACTTCAGCAGAAAAACGCTGAAATCAGTATCATTTATACCTTCTATCAATTACAAAAAACAACAGGAAACTTAAATTAATCCTCATCAAATTCATATGTCACATCAAAAGAAACCATTACATAAAAAACATTTCAGCATCATCAATGCCCTGCTTATCGGGTTGGTTAGCGGCGGATTGATCTGGGCTGGTGTCGTTTATTTTAAGCTCGATAAATCAGAATATACGAACGATGCGCAGGTAGAAGAATTCATTACACCCATCAACACCCGTGTTGGCGGTTATATCAAAAAGATATATTTCATAGAACATCAAGCCGTAAAAAAGGGAGATACGCTGGTCGTCATCGACGATAGAGAACTCAATATCGCCCTTGCACAAGCGGAAGCAGCCTATATGAACGCGCAAGCTGCAAGAAACGTGACTTCCTCGGGAGTAAATACGGTGAAAAATAATGTTGCCGTGTCCGAAGCTAATATTGCAGCTACCAGAGCAAGGCTGTTAAACGCAGAGAAAAACTATAATCGCTATGCTGCTTTATTGAAAGATGAAGTGGTGACACAGCAACAATTTGAGCAGGTGCAAACGGAATATGATGCGCTAAAAGCACAATATCAGGCCCTGAAACATCAAAAGGGAACAACGGAATTGTCGGCTGTAGAAGCAGGTTCCAGAATTGGTATCAATGAAGCAGAGCTGAAACGTAGCCAAGCGGCATTGGATATGGCCAAACTGAATCTTTCCTATACCGTAATTACCGCGCCTTATGATGGAGTTGTAGGGAGGAGAACTTTGCAGGAAGGTCAGTTGATACAACCCGGACAATCCTTACTCTCTTTTGTCAGCGGACAAGAGAAATGGATCGTCGCCAATTACCGCGAAAAACAGCTCAATAGGATCAGTGTCGGACAAGAAGTTCTGGTAAAAGTAGATGCTTTAGGAAGTAAAACTTATAAGGCCAAAATCACCGCAATTTCTCAGGCGACTGGCGCAAAGTTATCAACAGTTCCTGTGGATAACTCTACGGGTAACTTTGTTAAAGTGCAGCAACGCATACCGATACGAATTGAATTCAGTGTTGATAACAAGCCGGAAGATCTAAAGTTATTAAGAGCCGGTATGAACGTAGAAGTAGAATCTATCTAATATGCAGACCTATAAATTAGGATTATTTCACGATTGGGTGCCCAAACCGGTGCAGCTGTTACTGATCATTTTGCTGACCATTCCGATCCTCGGAATCAGTGGGGTGTACAGCACCAATATCGGAGATATGATGGGAAGTCAGGGGATGTTAACTGAAGATCTGATGATGGCCAGTTATGCCTCAGCACTTGGAATGGCACTTGTTTTTCCACTGGCATTGCGCATGAAACAGTTTTTCAGAACAAGACATATCCTGATCGTTACCCTCAGCAGCCTGATTCTACTCAGTTATATCTGTGCAACGACAGACAATGCCTGGGTATTAATCGGTGCAAATATGATCATGGGGATGATCAAAGCCTTCGCAATGATGGAAGTGATCCTACCCATCATGTTTATCATTAGTCCTACAGGAGACAGACCCAAATTTTACTCGGTATTTTATCCGCTTTCCATTGCATTGGCGCAAATAGCCAGTTATTATGCTACGAAACTTTCATTTGAAAACAGCTGGCATTACGTCTATTACTATACGATCGCGATATTGTTGTTCTGCCTGCTGCTGGTACTGATCTTCGGTCACAACTACAGAGGTTCCAAAAAGCTGCCTTTTTACCAGATGGACTGGCTTAGTTTTGTGCTGATCCTCAGTTCCATGATGCTCTTAAATTATGTATTTTCTTACGGAAGGATACTCGGTTGGTGGAATGATCAAAGTATCAAAATCACACTTTTTGGCTCCGTATTGCTGGGAGTGTGGTTTATTCAGCGTCAAATGGTGCTGAAAAGACCTTTCCTGAGCCTGGATGTATTTAAGCGTAAAACAGTATGGATGTCGCTGGTATTTATCTTTCTCATGGGGATTTTCTTTGCCAGTAGCGGGATCCAAAGTGCCTTCACTACAGGTGTGCTAAAATACAGCGCCTTAAGCAATGCCGAAATCAACCTGATGATGGCCATTGGAGCAGTCGCCGGTGGGTTTTTCTGCTTCTTCTGGTTCCGCAGGAAATGGAGCTTAAAAGGTTTGGTATGCTGCGGATTCGGTGCTTTTATCGGGTACCACCTAATTCTCTATTTTCTCTTTAGTCCGGTGATAGAAATCAATGATCTGGCTTTTCCACTGTTCTTAAAAGGACTGGGATTGACGATTTTATACATCGCGATTGGGGTGTATTGCGCAGATAAGTTGACGCTTACAGAATTGCTCGCTGCGGTGTCAATCCTGATCCTGTTCCGCTCGTTTATCGGTCCGGCTTTCTGGAACGCAGTGTATTCTTATGAGCTGTATGCAGGTCAGTTGAAACATACGGCCTTCATCGTTCAACATATGGATGCCAACAATCCTTTGCTTACAGCGCGGTTAAATCCGCTGGTCCAGGGGGCTATGGCGCAAGGGAAAAGTATAGAAGCGGCACAGTCGCTCGGAGTTTCCAGTGTTTGGGGGATGGTGCAGTTGCAGGCAACTATGGCCGCCGCAAAAGAGATTTTTGGATGGATTGTGGTTAGTGGTGGATTGGTGATCTTGTTCGTGTTGAGCTATCGGTTTGTGCCGGTGGATTTTAGGAAATTAGTAAATATTAGGAGGAGGCTTCGGGGACAGGAGATACTGAAAAGAGAAGAAGAAATGCTTGGAGCTGTCGCGCCTTAATCCTTCTTCCCATTGCCCGGTTCTTCCTTTGAAAAATCGGTTAAACTCTTCAATTCTGGAAAATATTTGTTGCTCCCTTTGAGGGGATCAACAAAATCCTCCAGGGAATTTCAAAGTTCAAACCGGTTTTTCATGACTAAGGTTCGGTAAGTATCAAAACCGGGGAGATGGGCGAGGTATTTGCGTCTTGATTTAAAGAAGGGAAGGGAAGGGAAGGGAAGGGAAGGGAAGGGAAGGGAAGGGAAGGGAAGGGAAGGGAAGGGAAGGGAAGGGAAGGGAAGGGAAGGGAAGGGAAGGGAAGGGAAAAAGGTAAAGTAGGGGAGGGTAAAGGTAGGGAGAAGGGCGAAGAGAAGATACCGACCAACCAACCAACCAACCAATCGCGGGTTGAAATGTTAGGAAACGTTAACCAAATGTGAGCTCAGAAGGGTTTTACGAAGTTGTTATCCTTGATTACTTATAGAAAAGTTAATATTAGCTGCGATCATCAAGGTTATTGACGGTTTTACGCTCCACGAATGTGGATAAGGGTTGTGGCTATGTTAGTTGACGCATAGTTATCAACAAATATTGTGGATAACTATGCGTATAACTGTGTTAACTATCAGTGCTTCTTTGTGATATGGAATTATTTTTCTGTTAATAACAATGGGAAAACACATTGGATATTCTCAGTTATGAGGATCAGATATTGAGTTTCCCAGAGGTTATTGCCCCTGAATTTAGCTTAAAGTAATGAACTGATCACCGACTTTTAGGCCGATTGCGCACATTTTCTTTCCACTAAAAATACCTTCCATAGTACCAACAACATTCAATAATAACAATGATTTATCGGAAGTAAGTACCATCGGACCGTGTTCAGGATCGATATGGAAAACTGTTCCCGGTACTACTTCTGCAGGGTCAAATTCTCCGGTTACTGCAGTTACTTCAAAAATTCTTACTTGTTGTCCGCCGATATAGGTGATTGCACCTTGGTATAAAGGATTGGCAGCATTCACTAAATGTTCAATTTCGTTAGCGGTATGTGTAGCCCAGTTGATGGTAAGGTCGGTTATTTCAGGAATGCCGTAAGTGCTTTCAATGTCTTCATCACCAACATACAGGTATTGTTCTGCTTTGATTCTTTCCAGGATCTGAGGCATGCTTTCACCAAGTAAAGCGGTTAAACGAGCTTTTGCCAGACCATAATTTTCTCCAGGATACAATTGTAATTCCTGTCTGAAAACCATCGGTCCGCTATCTACGTTTGTGGTCATTCTATGAATGGTTAAGCCGGTTTCTGTAGCTCCGTTTTTCAATTGCCAGAATAGCGGTGCCGATCCTCTATATGAAGGAAGCTTGCTGAAATGAACATTAAAAAAGCCTTTTTCTGTTGATTTGAGTAAATGTTCAGGAATGATAAATGGGAAAGTCATCACCAATACAGCTTCAATTTGTAGTTCTTGAATCCATGAAGCTACTTTTCCACCTTGTTCAAGGTCAGATTTAGCAATTTTTAACAAAGGAATTCCTTTGCTTTCCGCATAAGCGATAGTGCCTATAAGTTCATAGTTTAGTTCCTCAGGAACAACAATTCCTGCTACATCGCAATGTTCGTGAATGCTTAAAGCGGTATTTAAGTATAAAGCGCTATTTGTAAAAATTAAGGTTTTCATAAAAGAGATTTTGGAGGAGGTATTACCGTTTCCGGAAAAATCAGGAAATGTAAATACCCTCGCTTAGCTATTAAAATTATATATGTTCGTGTTAAATGTAGCGCAAATAAATTTATTTATTTAAAATAAAGCAGGGAATATAATATGTTTTGCAACGGTTAGAAAAAACCTGTCCAGAGGCAATTTTAAAGATAACTCTTGCCCGGAATGATAACCTTAGCGAATGCCCGCCTAATGAATATTAGTTTTAGGCAATTGCAGGTCCCCTTTGTTTTCAAAGATGGTTAGTCCAAATAACACGATTGCAAAGAAAAACACTGGAAAAGAACCAGAGCGGTTGCCAGATATGCAAGTTACCAGATAAGTCTGCCGCTAAATAAATATTCCGGTTACCAGATAAGTCTGTCACTAAATAAATATGCCGGTTACCAGATAAGTCTGTCGCTAGATAAATATGCCGGTTACCAGATAAGTCTGTCGCTAGATAAATAAGCCGGTTGCAGTATAAGTCGGTCGCAAAAAAAGAGGATAGGCTAGGACAAGGCCTTGGAGGATTTTAATACTCCCTTCAAGGAGTATCAAAATTTTCCAGCCATGGAGTAGTTCCTGCCTCTTTTTTCATCAAACCTTTCACCACCCCTTCCAACCTTCTTCCTCAAAAAACCATACAAACTATCCAGACTTTCTTCTAAAGTCATCACATCTGTTTCAATAACCAACCCTGCCTGCTCAGGAATTTCAAAAGTATCATTTACTCCGGTCAGGTTATAAATTTTATCCGGATGACCATCAGGTAAGTACGCTTTAAAATACAATCCTTTTGTATCTCTTTCCCTCAGGGTTTCCAGGCTACATTTGATCCAGACCAGTTTTTCAGCATCTCCGGCAATAGTCCTTCCTTTTTCAAAGGGATTGATTAATGCCATTAAGATCAGGTCATAATCAGCACTGCGACTTACGGCTTCTTCCCTGATCCGGCGTACATTTTCCAGTCTGTCGGCTTTACTAAAACCAAGATCCTTACACAACGACTGACGATAATAATCCCCATCCATGACCAGTACTTTCAGCCCTTCTTCCCTCATTTTTGAGGCAACGGCGACTGCTAGTGTCGTCTTTCCTGAGCCTGACAAGCCACAAAAGGGAATGATTACGCCCATTTTACAACTTGCTATAACTTACATACTGCACAAATCTCGGCAAGTCCGAATAGTTCACACTTGCGGCATGCGGACAAGTATTGCGCCATAAGATTAAATCTGCTTTTGCACCCGGAACCAGTACTGGTTTTCCGGTAATGCGGATATAATCATGAGCCCTTTCTAAGCTGGAAAAATCTTTTATCCATTCCTCAAAATGATGGTGAAATCCAGGAATAATCTGTAGGGGACCGCGGTTTTCAGGAACCTCATCCAGGTACACCATTCCTTGAATATGGAATTCTATAGGTTTTTCGAGATCCAGATCCCAGTGTAATTTTACCTGTCCCGGCTGCCAGTTTTCTGTTTGCGGAGGGTTATAGCCTAACTTTTCCGGTATTGGAACCAGGTAATTCGTCTGATAGAGCTCGGCAAAAATCTGCCTGATGAATGGCGACTGCCTGACCAGCTCTATATCTTCATTTTGATAAACCTGGAGCATTGTTCCCTGCCAGTCGGGATGCGGAGTATACCAGGTTGCCGGATAATCCAGATGCAGGTTCAGGTGTTTACAAATCCGCGCTTTCAGGCGATCGCAATGCGCTGCTTCAATTACCGATGGAATCCTTAAATAGCCGTTTTCTTCCCAGAATTTTAGCTGCTCATCACTGAGTACCCTTGGAAGGGGCTCTTCGGAAAGATGATCATTATCCTTGTTTTCCTGCCATTGCTGAAATTCCAGGCTTGCTTTATGAATAAAATCTGCTCCTTTTAATTCCGTTGCCCAGGTTACAAAATGGGAAAAATCGCGGGAATCATGATAGATAAAAGAATAAGTCTCAAATTTTCCGAGGCCATAAATATTGAGCCATACCTCTTCGGTTTGCTGAAAATTTTCGGGTAGCGGATTGGCTTTTCCCGTTTTGATAAGTTCGTGATGTTGGTAAAATAAGCTACTGAAAATACAGTCTTTCATGGTTATTTCTTTATTTTTTCGTAAGCCTCCATACAATCCGGATACTGGTGCCTAAGCTCCGGTTTCCGGTCTTTTTGAAAGGGTAATGTGATTGATTTACTATGGTAATTCAGGCGGTTGTTGAGCTGTTCCTGATCTCTGATGCGGACTTCCGAAAATTTGGAAAACCGGTCGATTATAGTGGATACCCCTTCCGCATAATCTGCAAATGCATTTTTGGGATGTTGTAACTGCTGAATTAAATGCGTCTGTTGGTAAAAGCCTTTTAAAACATCGGCTGTAAACCGACTAAAATTGCCGCCATAATTTAGCTGCGGATCGATTTTAAGCAACTGCTTGTTAACCATTCCCGGAACGGTATGTATTCCTGCCTGTTTCTCATGGGAAGCCAGTACCTCATCGGGTCTGCGCGACAAAAAGAAAAACGGCGTATCAGGATACCAGCTGCGCAAGATGTCATAAAAATGCAGGTGCCAGCTGTCGAGCTTTATAATATAAGCAGACTCAGTTCCATTTCTAAGCTGTCCCATCAGCGCTACTGCTGCCATAAACCACTGTTTTCTGGTCTGCTCCGTAATTTCCTTCTTTTCTGAGGCCCTTAGGATCTCATCCAGTAAAGGCGCTTCTGCAATGATAATATTTTTGGTATCCCCGGTAAAAGCCTGGCTCAGCAAGGTAGAGCCGCAGCGCGATACATGAAACACAAAAGCCGTAGGAGAAAGATGTGGAATTCCGGAGGCTACCGCGTGCAATAGGAAATCCGGGGTACTAAGACTGGGTAATCGTTTTTTTTCTCTACGCCGACAGCTGCAATAAGTAATAGTCTCATCAAAAAAAGGGTCCAGCATTTGGCGGTTTTCCAGATCCATCCAATGGAGCATCCATTCCTCATCTTCCGAAATGGAGAGTCGGTAGGGGATCCAGTTTGTTAAAAGCGACTTATTCATCAGGCCTCAGTACTTTCATTATTTCTCATGTTGCTGATCAAACTTCTGGCGGTATCGGTATCCATAAGTTCCAGTTGCGCGATGATCTTAAGTTTAGTTTCCTCATCAATAGACGAACTTTTAGGCTTCAGCTGAATTGGATAGCCCTGTGCTTTGAACAACTCGTCTGTCCAGGCATTTCTAATCCCATCTATAATCAGGTGAACCCTGGTTTCATCTCCTTCATTCACAATGCTATGCGTTTCATTGAAATCCAGATACCAGCATTCGCCTTCCTGCAAATGTAACCGTTGTTCGTTAATGATGAAATGAACTCCGGAATTGGTTACAATGGGAATATGGATCCTGAAACTCCCTTCCGGATAGGAGCAGCCCCGATCCCTATGTGGCTTGATGACACTTCCCGGGGCCAGGGCCAATAGCCGGATAGCCTCCTTCTCACACTTCCATGATTCAATTATACTACTGAAATACGGGCAGTTTTGTAATAATGGAGTATCCTGATAGCTGCCACCATGGGCATAAATATCATTGCTGCGACCGGATGAAGAGCGCAAGGAGATACTTCTCCAGTCCCCATTGAAGTCTTTGGTATTGAAATGCACCGGCCATTCCTGTTGCAGGCAATCATTCAATTCCTGCTGTAGCTGTTGCCGGTCGTAACTGAAGTTAAATTTGAGATGACTTGGGTGCATAATTTTAAGATTCTAAGCTATACAAAACAGGAGATTAAATCAATCTCCTGCTTAAATGTAAATGAACATTAATGTTTTTTAAAGCGGACTGATAGCTAATGCTACTCATGACCGTATCAGTTTTCCTTTAGCTCCCTAAGAAAGAGAATAAGCTAGTCAAGCCTAATCATGACCGTATCGGTTTTCCTTTAGCCCCCTAAGAAAGAGTTAGGCTAAGACAGGTCCCCGGAGGATTTTAATGCTCCCCTCAAAGGGAGCATTAAAGTTTTCCAGACCTGGAGTAGTCCTAACTCTTTCCCCCAACTCTGTTATTTAGTAAGGTTCAACCTCAGATTCAATTCAAAACTACCATTCGTATAACCGCTTAACGCCGAAGTCTGCGTGGTATACATTCCTGAGATCAGGTACTTATTTCTGAAGTCCATACCC
>NZ_JAPIVQ010000005.1 GCF_026239675.1 Pedobacter sp. PLR | reverse complement strand
TGACCGCATGACCATTGTTAACAATTTTCTACGTCCCATTCAAAATTTCATTAAACCCGGATTCAGGCTGAAAGTAGTGGGTACCGACAGAAACTACTATAACGAAGCCGTTTCCTATAATAAAAAACACGCGGTAAGCGGCGAATTTCCTAATGCGCAGCTGGATTATCCTAAAGCAATGTTGAGCATGGGAACACTGTTAAAAGCAGAAAAACCGCAAATCCAGGTTATAGGAACTGAAATTGAATTCAGCTGGGAAGTCCCTGCTGATCTCCCATGGCGAAATCTAAACGACCGTGCTATGGTATTGCTCTACTGGCCGGATCAGCATCAACACACCCATTGCCTCAGTGGATCCCACAGAAAAGATGGAAAACACAGGATCCAGATTGCCGCTAATCTGGCCAATCAAAGCGTAGTGGCCTACATCTCCTTTATCAATGATGATGCTTCAGAAATTTCAGACAGTGTTTATGCAGGAAGTATAGCTAAGCAAGAGCTGTTAACTATACCTGTATTAGAAGTTGCTGATTCCAATCCAAAAGAAGCCAAAACCCTGAGAAAACACCTTACAGTTAAGGTAAACACGGCAACCAGCTCTAAAACTACGCTTAAAAACACAGGAACTGGCAGACTAAACACAAAGTTAAGAGCTCAGCTACAGCCTCATCCAAAGGTCAAAATTCCCGACAAACCGAATTAGCTATAATTTCGGCAGCTTTAATGGACTGAATATGAATTGACAAGACAAGCATTTCCTTGTTAGCTGGCGAAGCTATGGAAGAAATCTTTCATTTAACCTGAGTACTATCATTTAAATGATACAAAGCTAGAAGTTATGTTATTTTGACGATAGCACAATTTTGAGGATTTTTGTGCCTTCAATAAACAATAACAAAATGGAATATAGAAAATTAGGAAATACAGAACTTGAATTGTCGACGATTACTTATGGTGCTTTTGCGATTGGTGGTACCATGTGGGGTGGAAATGAGCAGAAAGATTCTATTGAAGCCATCCATGCTTCACTGGATAATGGCGTGACAACTTTAGATACCGCTCCTTTTTATGGTTTCGGATTAAGTGAGGAATTGATCGGCCAGGCTTTGAAAGGAAAAGACAGGACTAAAGTGCAGCTTTTAACCAAATTTGGTTTAGTATGGGATGGTAGCAATCAAGGTAAAGGAGAACATTTTTTCGATATCCCTGTAGATGGAAAGAACGTTCCGATCTATAAATTATCATCCAAAGCGAACATCATTAAGGAAGTAGAAGAAAGCCTGAAGCGTTTAAACACAGATTATATCGACTTAATCCAGCAACACTGGCCTGATGCAACTACTCCTATTGATGAAACTATGGAGGCTATGGAAAGCTTAATCCAGCAAGGAAAGGTTCGTGCGGCGGCAGTTTCGAATTATAGTTTAGATCAATTGAAAGAAGCAGGAAAGACTTTTGTTCCGGCAGCAAATCAAGTGGCTTACAGTATGCTGAACCGCGGTATTGAAAAGGACCTTGTCCCATATACGGTAGAAAACAACATTGGTATCATTGTATACAGTCCGATGGAAAGAGGTTTGCTATCCGGTAAATATTTCCAGAATGAGAAGCTGAAAAGCGACGACCATAGAAATGGATATTTCGGCCAGTTTGACCTGGATAAAGTGAAAACATTCCTGGAAAGTATTCGTCCGATTGCAGAAAAGAAAAACGCAAGTCTGGCACAATTGGCTTTACGTTGGACAACTTTGCAAAAAGGGATTACGATCGTATTGGCTGGTGCTAGGAATGCTGAACAGGCGATTTCTAACGCACAGGCGATGAGCTTTGATTTAAGTGCAGAAGAGTTGAGCTTTATCGATGCTGAACTGAATAAGATCTAAGTTTATTTGTTTACATAAGAAGAAGGCATGGAGCAGATTTGTTCCATGCCTTCTTTGTTTATAAGTGTATTTATACACACCCTTTACGTTTCTATTTAGATTTTCATTAAGTTCAACCGATGAACGTACCATCAGGTCACCTAAAACAATTACGATGCCTACCATTTATCTAAACACCTTTATTCTGGCAAAACCAGGTGTTGTATTTGACCTTTCAAGAAGTATTGATTTACATCAGTTATCTACAAAACACACCCATGAAAAAGTAATCGCAGGAAGGATGTCCGGCTTAATAGAATATGGTGAATCTGTTACCTGGCGGGCAAAGCACTTCGGTGTTTTTCAGGAGCTAACCTCCCGGATTACTGCTTTTGATAAACCACGTTCATTTACTGATGAGATGGTGAGCGGCGCATTTAAATCTTTTGAGCACCTTCATAAATTCGAGCCTAAGGATAATGGAACAAATATGATTGATATCTTTTCTTATGTATCCCCATTAGGGATTTTGGGAAAACTTGCGGACGCTCTGTTTCTTAAGAGCTAAATGGAAAAGCTGCTGGTGAAACGTAATTTAATCATCAAGGATTATGCAGAAAATGGAAATCTAATACTTTAAGGCTCTCCTATTCAATTAGCGTACATATTGTTAAAAATGTATAAAAAAAAGGCATGGAACTAATTTGTTCCATGCCTTTTTTACGAATGCTTGCTTAATTATTTCTTGCGCATCTTGTATCTCTTATAAGAGATAAAGGCCAGCACAAAAATCACCCCTACTGTTACATACACCCATGACGGGATTGGAACAGGATCACCTTGTGCATAAGAATGCAGTCCGGTTAAATAGTAATTTACGCCGAAATACGTCATGATAATCGTGGAGAAACTCAGCAACGACAATAGATTAAACAGGTATTTGGTTCTTAAACCTGGAATCAGACGAACGTGTAAAACGAAGGCATAAATGATCACAGAGATAAATGCCCATGTTTCTTTAGGGTCCCAGCTCCAGTAACGTCCCCAGCTTTCATTGGCCCATATACCGCCTAAGAACGTACCTACAGTAAGTAAAAACAGTCCTACTGTTAAGGACATCTCGTTCACAATCGTCAATTCTGTGATAGAAGATTTCACTTTCGCAGAGATCTTATTATTGTCAATAATGTATAAAATTAAAACTACCGTTCCCATCAGGGCACTTAGTCCGAAGAAGCCATAACTAGAGGTGATAATTGCTACGTGAATCATCAGCCAGTAAGATTTAAGTACCGGAACCAGTGGCGTAATCTGTGGATTCATCTGTGATCCACCATGTGCAAATCCCATTAAAATCACGGCGATTAAACAACCTGCTGCAGGGATAAAAGCATTACTGTTTCTATACATTCCAAGGCCGGAAAGCACGCCGATCCAACTGATAAACAAGACCGCTTCGTAACCATTACTCCATGGCTCGTGACCGGAAATATACCATCTTGTCGCTAATCCAAATCCTTGAAGAAATGCAGCAATACTGATTAAAATCAACACGAATGTCACCAGTTTATCCAGCATTTTGGAGTTCTTAAACAATTTAAAGAACGCTAATCCAAGAATTACCGCACCTAACATGGCATAAGTAATCATCAGGTTCAGGAAGATGTTCCATGAGTTATAGCTCACTTCCCAGAACACTTTGGTATCGGAAGGCATTACTTCTTTACCGAACTTCAATTGAATGTCTTTGATTTTATCTAAAGCTGCATTTGCCGCATCCCAGTTTCCGGTTTGCTGGCCATCTTTAATGCTTTTAGCATAGCGATCAATCGGGTTTAATTCCCCTACTAATGTCGATCCCGGAAGCGCAGAAGGCATAGCGATCCAGGTATTATTCGCGTCACCTGCAATAGGAAAGATGCGTAAATATTGTCCGTTGATTAGGGATTGCATCGCCTGTAACTTATCATTCAGGTCGATAATCTCTTTATCGTAGTTGTTTTGCTCTGCTGGTTTCTTAGCGAAAGCTTTTGAATAATCGTCTTTAAGGATAAATTGAAGCGTTCCATCTTCACCTACCTTTAACAGGTTAATCATGGAAGTATAACCTCCTTCGTTTGCTTTAACCGCTTTTAGTAGGCCCGGACCACCTTTTGCACCGATTTTAATGATCGGAACATTCACCCAGATGAAAGGCGTTGTAGACACAGAAAGGAAGAATTGATTGGCGTTTAAGCTGTGGAAACGATCCTTACGGTGGAGTTTTCTCAGGATTTCTAAAGCCATCGTATTGATTGGCTCTACCCTTCCGTCGATATTTTGAACAGGCAAATGACCGAATTTATCGGCGTGTGCCAGGTCGATTTTTATAGAAGCTGCAAACTGAACCGGGTCTACAGATTTTGCAGACAACAGCATTTGCATTTCTGCTTTGCTTGGTTGTTCGTGGTTGTGCGCTTGTCCGACAGGTGCTGCTGCATCTGCTGAATGGTCATGACCATCGCCAGGGGCATGATTATGTCCATCGTCCGCAGGCATTTGCGCTTGTCCATTGGCAGCTGCATGATTATGTCCGTCATCTGCTGAATGATCGTGCCCATCGCCTGGTGCATGATTATGACCGTCGTCCGCAGGCATTTGCGCTTGTGGTTTTACAAGGCCAGGAATCGCGGTTGATCCGTTTTTGCCGTGCATATCGATCTTTTGACTAAACGCTGCACCTAAAGGAAGGAATAAAAACGCCAGTAAAAGTGATTTTGATTTTGCTGATTTAGAGATGGCTCTCAATTGCTCATTTAGTTTAGAAAAATGAGTGCCTTTCCAGAATAAGGTAACGAACATGCCCAGGAATAATAAGGTATAACCGATATAAGTAACGTTTGTACCCAGTTCGTCATGATTTACAGAAAGAACTGTTCCTAGCTCATCGTCGTCAAAACTGGCCTGGAACAAGCGGTATCCTGCTTTATCCAACACGTGATTCATGTATATTTTGTAAGGTGTATCTTGTCCGCCGTCCTGAATTAACACATCAGAAGAGTAAGATGCAGGGCTGCTACTACCTGGATATTTCTCCATTTTAAAATCTACCAGCTTAATTGAGAAAGGCGTTTTGTAGATTTTAGAACCGTAGGCCATCGAGATTCTTAGTCCGCCGATTTCACTTTGGTGCTGGAAATTAGTGATTCCTTTTCCGCCGTAGAAAGAAACGGTGTCGACTACATTTCCAGTCGTAACCTGTACTTTAACCAGGTCCAGATCATGTTCATGTTTGATTTTATCACCTTCCAGATAGATGATATCACCTGAAACCGGTGCTTCCGGAACTACAAATCCTAGTCGGCCGAAAGTATATAAGCTTCTTAAATTGAAGGGTTGTGCAGGGCTTTCCGCAGGGACAGTATTCTTTTCCTGAGTGGCCATGATCATATAATTACCTTCAAAAGGACTTGAAATTTGCAAGGCTCCATTTGCATCGGAAATATTGATTGCGCCCGCTGTTTCTTTATTATAGCTGACCAGCATATTTGAGATCAACTGTACTGTTCCTGAAGGAATGTATTTATTTACTCTCTTTTCATTTTCAGAAATCACCAGGTGTAGCGTCGGTTTTCCGGTAGCGCTGCGAACTAAAGAGTCTTGTGCTCTGGCGTAAAAATCGATCACTTTGATTTTAACCCGTTGTCCCTGGTAGTCGTATTCTCCTTTAAAGGTCTTTTTGAAAGGCTTCAAATAGCTTGGAATGCGGTTAGAGATTAGAATTGCCGGTTGATCATCGTAAGCTAATGCCTCATCACCTTTTCCGATTTGCATTTTGAAAAATGTTGCATCCGAAATGATTTCATCCGTAGACTCCCCTTCTCTGATGTGCATCGATCCTTCAAAACTCACATATCTGGTAATGTATCCACCGATAAAGATGACAACAAATGCAAGGTGAAACACCAATAGCGGCCATTTCTTACGTTGTGTCAATTGGTACCTACCGATATTACCGATAAAGTTGAGGACCAATATGACCATGACCAGTTCGAACCACCAGCAGTTGTAGATCAATGCTTTGGCGACTGCCGTCCCATAATCATTTTCAACAAAGGTGGCCATGGCCATGGAGAAAGCGTATAACAATAACATAGCACCCATCATTCGGGTGGAAAAGAGAATTTTGCCTAACCTTGTAATCATTCGTGTGTTTTTCTTTTTCTTTTGTACCGGTTTATTCACCAGCATAAGGAGCTGTTCCTTATCAATTCCGACAAAGATGACCCGAGAGATTTAGAAAAATGAGGGTTAGTAATTTTATGGCAAAAAAAAGACGAAACTAAATAGGAATTGAAGCTGAGCAGTGCTTATTTCAGTGTTTTTGTTACAGTTGAAAGTGCTGTGATCCGGTTTGCCGGGTTTTCTTATGATTTTTGCTCCTTGCTCCTTCCGGTTGTCCCCCATTGCCTGTTGCATTTGTTGCGATGAGCGTACCCGTTTTTGAATTGTCGGATACTTGTTACGCTTCTTCAATGATTTTTATATTATACTTGTTTAAAGATAATGCTAAATTGTTTTTCTATGCCTTGAAGATTGATTTTTTCGCTGTGAGTCTGCTTGTTAAAGCAGTGTTGATTTTGATCACAGCTGATATTGACCCTCTTTGGATACTATACATTGAATTGAGAAATGATGATTGAACCACAAAAGTTCCGGCAAAGCAAAGTATCAAATTGTTAAAACAACCTAATATATAACCATAGCATGAAGAAATTACTCCTGGCGCTAATTTTACTTCCAATTGTAAACAGCGTAGACGCTCAGACTAAAGAATCAAAAACCCATTCCGGAAACCCGGTATTTAAAGGCTGGTATGCAGATCCGGAAGGTGTCGTTTTTGATAAGAAATACTGGATTTATCCTACTTTTTCTGCGCCTTACGAAAAGCAGGTATTTTTCGATGCCTTCTCCTCACCTGATTTGGTAAACTGGACCAAACATCCGGGGATATTAGACACTGCAAGCATCAAATGGGCAAAAAAAGCAATTTGGGCACCCTCCATCATTAAGAAAAAAGACCAATACTTTTTATTCTTCGGGGCAAATGATATTCAAAGCGACAAGGAATCCGGGGGAATTGGAGTCGCAGTTGCAAATAATCCAGCCGGTCCATTTAAAGATCATCTGGGAAAACCTCTGGTAGACAAATTTCACAATGGTGCGCAACCGATAGATCAATTTGTTTTCAAAGATAAAGACGGCAAATATTACCTGATTTATGGTGGCTGGAAACATTGCAATATTGCCAGGCTAAATGAGGAGTTCAGTGGCTTTTTACCGATGGCAGATGGCAGCACATTTAAAGAAATCACTCCTGATAATTATGTGGAAGGGCCTTTTATGTTCATGAAAAACAACAAGTATTACTTTATGTGGTCGGAAGGTGGATGGACAGGACCAGATTACAGTGTAGCTTATGCCATTGCTGACTCTCCTATGGGACCATTTAAAAGAGTAGGTAAGATCTTGCAGCAGGATTCAAAAATCGCTAATGGCGCTGGCCATCATTCTGTGATCAGGAATGAAAAAACCGACGATTGGTACATTGTGTATCACCGGAGACCGTTAGACCAGACCAATGGAAATGCAAGAGAAACTTGCATAGATAAAATGTATTTTGATAAAGATGGATTCATTAAACCGGTCGTGATGACTACAAAAGGGGTTTCTTCTAACTCTTTGCGTTAACACCAAAAGCAAAGCGCCATAGGACTGTCTGGTCATATGGCGCTTTAATTTACCCCCCGTTTTATGGAGCTGTTGTGAATTTGTATATAGATTCAGATTGGTACTGCTCCCCTGGTTTCAATATTGTGGTTGGAAATGAAGGTTGATTCGGGCTATCCGGGAAATGCTGAGTTTCCATGGCGAAAGCCGTTCTGTAATCATCCTTATGATTGCTTTTCATATTGTTTTTACCCTTCATAAAATTACCGGTATAAAACTGTAAGCCCGGCTGATCGGTATAAACACTCATGACGATTCCGCTTTGATCACCGGTCACAATCGCGACAGGCTGATCCGCCTGATGAGGATTCAATACAAAGTTATGATCATAACCTTTTCCATTCTCTATCTGTTCGTGCTTCGCATCTATCCTTTCCCCAATGGTTTTAACCGTAGTGAAATCGAATGGTGTTCCTTTTACTGAAGCAAGGATTCCGGTTGGAATTAAGGTCTTGTCGACCGGCGTATACTTATCTGCATTAATTTTCAATTGATGGTTCAGGATAGAGCCTGCATTTTCTCCGTTAAGGTTGAAATATGCATGGTTGGTTAAGTTAACCGGTGTGTTTTTATCTGTTGTTGCCTGATAGCCAATTTTTAACTCATCATTGTCGGTTAAGGTATAAGTAACAATTACGTTTAGTTTTCCGGGATAACCCTCTTCCATGTCTTTTGATAAATAGGTCATCACTAAAGTCTGCGGATCAGGTTGTTTTGCATCCCAAACGACTTCCTGAAATGCTTTCTTTCCTCCGTGCAGGGTATTCGGACCATCATTTTTCGTTAGCTGGTATTCCTTCCCATCAAGCGTGAACTTTCCCTTTGCTATCCGGTTTCCATAACGTCCGATGGTTGCCCCAAAATAAGGCTCTGTAGAATTCTGATAGCCATTAAGGCTATCGAAACCAGCTGCAACATCCAGAAAATTTCCGTTTTTATCAGGTACATACAGGGCAACGAGCCTCGCGCCGTAATTGGTAATCAATGCTTTTGAGCCTTTAGTATTCACCAGCTGGAATAAATCAACTTTTTTTCCTGCTACTTCTTTCTCAAATGAGGATCTTTTGATGGTATTTTCGGGAGTTGCGTGTGCTGCAGATTGGTTTTTCGCGCTATCCTGTTGTTGTGCGTCCTTTTGTGTGGTGTTTTGTGTCCCTGCAGAATTACATGCACTTGATAAGGCAATGCAAGCGATCACCAATGGTATTGCGCCATTTCTAAAATGTGTCTTCATGAATATTAACGTTATGGTTTATTTTGGTTAACAGTATTCAGCTTATAATGAGTCAATTCTGAACCCTGATAAATAAATATAGCAATTACCTCTACTAAATCAGTAGAGTATTATCATTATTACATATTTATCCGGATACTTTTAAGATGATGCACCTAAACAGCTATGGTAAAACTGCAGCGCCTTATAATTCTCATAAAGAAGTCAAATTAGCAGTCCTACCCTCTTCCTTCGGATTTGATAGCCCTTGTGTACTGGAATTGTTGTTATCTTGGAGCAGATTAAAGACCATACAGGATACCATTTTAAAACGACATAGGATACCATTGGAAAAGAAGATTAGTTTAAGAAAGGGTGTTCTCGCCACTGTCATTTTTGTATGGAGTTTATTCTTTATACAAAATGCTTTTTCTGCTGATTCCTCCAATGAAAATACTGGTTTCCTTTACAGCTCTTATTTCCAGGGGGAGCTGCTCGAAGATGTCCCGTTGGATAAGGGTTATACCTCTCCTGTTAAAAAGGCGAAGTATTTTCAACCTCGTATTACAAATCATAGCACCATTGTTAGTCCGATTGTACCTCAGGCTGCAACAAAGATTGCCGTTGCCCCATGGAACTGGCCTCAACATAGTGAATATTCCTTTCTTTTCAGGTTAACTCCATTTTAGATTTTAGCTATTATCAATTGAACAAATGTCACCATTTGATCAATGTTACCAGATTACAATATTTATTCGCTGAATTTTTAGCCTGTGCTCTTTATTGGGTTGTCCATTATTGGTCCAGGTCATTATTCAGGAGGATAAGTGTTCAAAATAATTATGATATCTATTAATACTAAAAGAAAAATAAAGTTATGAATTGTCCAAACTGCCAGGAAACCCTGTTAATGACCGTAAGAAATAATGTAGAAATTGATTACTGCCCAAAATGTCGCGGGATATGGTTGGATAGAGGTGAATTAGACAAACTATTGGCCTATGACCAGGATAATGGGGTAGCTAATCAGGTGTCTAACAAGGATAGCCAACCGTTCAGACCAGAGCATCAGGAGCAGAACTATCGCCATGAAGGTTACCGTGGACAAGACCACCGTAGTCAGGATCAACGCAACCAGCATGGCTATGGAAACAACTCACATGGATATCCTAAAAAGAAGAAATCCTTTTTAGAGGACCTGTTTGACTTTTAATTTTCATTTCCTTTCCAGGATAAGATTAATCCTTTTCCCAGGATAAGATTAAATATTCAGCACCTTCAACAGGCCTGCGCTTAAACGTGCAGGCCTGTTTTTTTCATTCTGAAATTCTCCTTTTATCAGGCATATGCTTTAGAAAACCTGGCCGGAAAAATCTTTCTGCTGTTCATCTTTCAGTTTTCAGCAAATAATTTAAAATGCAGTATCCAGTGTATCAATAAGTTTCATTTACGGACAGCAATAACCGTTTAAAAATCAGGTATTGAAAGCAATAATGCTATTCCAAATTTGCTCAAAAAGACTAATTTTGAAATAGAAGAACCCTATTTAAAGCAACCATAAACCAGGATATCTCCTTTCGAAATCAATCAATTGAGCGCTATCAAAAACCAAAAACCACTTATAAATGAGTATGATCCAACAAGCTGATTTTCTTAGAAACCACAACCTTACTTCAGCAGATTTTAAAGCTACCAACCTTAATTACGACGACCTGTTAAACATCAGTGCTGATTTTGAATCCAAAAGAGCTGCATATGATGAAATTGGCACTGGAGTTGTCAAAATACTTTTCAAATTCAATGCTGTCCATGCCATCAGGTATGAGGTCAGGAATCCGGAAGAACTGATCTATAAGCTGATTGCCTATAAGTTAGAAAATCCAGAGGCGATCCTGGATTTAACCAATTATGAAACACTGATTGAAAACCTGATTAGCATTAGAATCATTCCACTTTTCAAATCCGACTGGGCAAAAATCCATGATAGCATTGTTGATCAGTTTGTCGTAATAGGCACGGTCACAGCGAATGTCAGAGCAGAGGATGCTGAGGCAATCACGAAAGAATTTACAGCTAAAGGTTGTACTGTAAAAACACAAGCCAATGGTTATAGATCCATTGATTATGTCATCAAAACTGCGCCAAGTAAAAAAGAGTACAAAGTAGCGGTCCAGATCCGCAGCATTTTTGAAGAAGGATGGGCTGAAATTGACCGTAGCGCTCGTGATGAGCATAAAACGGACAACATGATCTTAAACGATTTCTCCAGGACGCTGGACAAGTTAGCCAGTAGTGCTGCTGAAATGGGCGAATTTATCTATGGTCTACAATCTTATCTGACAGAAAAGGATATTTTGGTTCAGGAGCAGCAAGCCTTAGTCGAGGAGCAGAAAACCTTAGTTCAGGAACAGCAAGCTCAACTGGCAGATTTAAGGGCTCAGCTTGCTCAGGCCAACCTGGAGAAGAAAGAAAAGGAAGTTATTCCGGCCGGTAAGGAACAATTGTTAAGCAATGGTTCAGATGGTATGATCGGAAAAAGTATCATTGAAGATTTAGCAAAAACAGCAGCCGGTATTGATGGCGGTTCTGTGCCAATCGAAACTCCGGTAAACAAGATCAAAGCACCGGCAGTCCAGAGCCCGGAAAAGAAAGAAAAAACTGTAGAAGTGCAGATTAAAGCGGTAGAAGTTAAAACCGAATCAGCTGAGATCAAAGCTGAGGAAAGCCCGGCTTCTTCCGGAGAAAAACCTAAAACTGTTAAAAACAGAACGGATAAACCAAAAGTAGTCAAGTTAAAAGAAGCGCATCCAAACGAAGGAAAAGCAAAGTTAGAAATGGCTCCTCCGATTGTAGAAGATTTATTCGGACAGACCAGAATCCCTGATGCTCCTCCCCTTAAGCCTTCCAATACCAACGCTTAAAATCACGTTTAACGAAAGTATCAATTGAAATAACAACGATACTTTTCAAGCTCAACACAAAGCCAGCCAGCTCCGGAAACCCGGAGTATTCGCTGGCTTTGGTGTGAGATATGGTGCCTGAAAATGAAAACGGGCCAGCCCTGAATAAAAATAAATTTCCCGCAAACGTTTGTGTAAATAAAAACGACAGGTATTTCCTTTTAAATCGAGTTATTTGGTTAAACAACCAAACACACGATGAAACTAAATTCACTAAATCCTAAAACCGGCCTCGCGACAATCCTGTTGATGGCGGCCGGACTTTCGGGCTTTGCGCAAAGTAAAAACTTCAAAGAAGTATTTACCGTGCCTGCAAACAAAGCCTACATTGAACCTTTTAATCCCAATGACCGCGGGGTTTCTGTGCCTGTTGGCTACCCGGAAGATAAGGGGATCGTTTCCAGATGGAGCGACAAAACTAAAAGCGTAGTCTGGTATCTTTACCAAAAACCGGGACAGTATGATTTTTACTTCGACAATACTGTTGAAAACGGCAAAAACCTGACTTTCGAATTGATCATCACGCCAACTGCTCCTGTTAATGGCTTCAAAAGCATTCGCAAAAAGTTAACGTTTAATGGTACAGGGCAACAGAATTCTCTGTTCGCAGGTAATATTGCGGTGCCGGAAACCGGTTATTTCAGGTATGAATTGAAACCGGTTACTGATCCACAATCAGCCATAAAAATAAAAACCCTTACTTTCAAATCATTGCAGGATGGCGGACAGGTGAATCAAACCGACTATCAGTCCTCTCCTTCTGTGCATTTGAGTTTCAGCGCTACCCAGCCGACCACCAAATCTTACAACTGGATTTACCAGGAGATCATGGTCCCTAAAGGAAGTGATCCATTGGCAACCTATTACATGAGCTTAGGTTTTTACCGCGGATATATGGGCATACAAACAAATTCTACGACAGAACGCAGGGTGCTTTTCTCCGTTTGGGACAGCAAAGATGCGGAAAAAGACAAAACCATTACTGCACATGATTATGTTTCCTTTGTAGACAAGGACAAATCGACTACTGTAAACACTTTTGGTGGTGAAGGGACCGGCGGACAATCCTATGTAAAAACGGCCAACTGGAAAAGCAATGAACCAGTGAAGTTTTTAATGAATGTTTTGAAACAAGATAATAATTCGGTGGTATTATCCGCATGGTATAAGCTGGAAGGTGAAGACTGGAAATATGTGGCCACCTGGAGAGCGCCAAAAGAACAACGTATGTTTGATGGTTTCTATTCTTTCCTGGAGAATTTCGGCTATACCAATGGTCAGGTTCGCAGAGAAGCCTATTATTACAATGCCTGGGCTATGGAAGATCAGACCGGAAAATGGGTGAATATGAACAAAGTAAGATTCTCCAACACAGATGGCAAACCTGGTCAGCGTGTTGATTATGAGCAAGGGGTTTCTGCGAAATATCCGGACATGTTTTACATGGCTTCCGGTGGTTATACGCCTACTTTGAAAACAGCCGATGAAATGCCGGTTTCCAGGCAACAACTCGACCTGAATTTGAAACCTTTTGAAGAAAGAGTGAGTATCGCGCTTAAAAATGAGGAAATCAACAACAAGGATTTTAAGAAAAAAAGTAATTAGTACTATAGGAATAAGGTTAAAAACCCTTTAAAGATTAGAAAGGTCTCACAGCGACGTGGGACCTTTCTCTTTTATACAAACGTACGACAGTTTATTTTACATACCCAATATTATTGATCAGGAATATCCTGATCAACTTTGATTAAGCATTAAGCATTCAGCTCTAGAATTTGCTCACGAATATTTGCTGCCACGGCATGTACTACCGGTACAGTAACACTATTACCAAATTGCTTATAGGCCTGAGTATTCGATTTATTGATCAGGAAGTTATCAGGAAAGCCCTGCAGCCTTGCCGCTTCTCTAGGTGTTAATTTTCTTGGGTTAGCATCATCCTGATGGATCAGAATCTCCCCCCCGTCTTTATAATACCTGGCGGATATCGTATTTGTATAAACAGTATCATGCTTCACAAGACCGAATCCGAAACCTTTTCCAGCTTCCTTGTTTTTCACTTTCCTGTTCTGGTGACCAGCCCATAACTTATCAGATATCGTAAATGATTCAGCCACGTTAGCTTCCAATATCTGACCTACACTAGTTTCAAAAAGCGTTGGCTCCGGGTATTTAAATGAAACCGGTAAATCATTACGCCATAAAACAATATAAATACGTTGTCTATTTTGAGGAACTCCAAATTCTCTGGACTTCATCACCATTTTCTTCGCTTCCTTTTGTAATTTTAAGATATTATCTCCCAGAATGATTTCATCTGGAATAGCGCAGGTATAGCCCTCATTGATTAAAGTCGTCAGTACCACTTGAAGCGTATAGCCCTTGTCATGACTGATCAATCCTTTAACATTCTCCAATACAACCGCTTTTGGGCGTTTATGATGAATGATGGTTGCAATATTATGAAATAAGGTACCCCTGGTATCCTCTATCCCTAATTTTTTTCCGGCATGAGAAAAGGGCTGACATGGAAATCCACCAACCAGCACATCATGATCTGGAATATCTTCCACTTTAATTTTTGTGATATCTCCAAAGGGGTATTCCCCGTAATTCTGTTCGTATGTCTTTTGTGCGTTTTTCTCGAACTCTGAAGAAAACACACATTTTCCGCCTGCTTTCTCAAAACCTTGTCTCATTCCGCCAATCCCGGCAAATAGATCTATAAAAGTAAATCCTTTATCATCTTTTGATGAAGGCTGTTTGAGGTGAATAGCATCAGTTACCTGAGCTTTAAACAGCTCCTGATTTTTATATAAACCAGCATCTTTTAAACAAGTGATTATTTTTTCTTTGTCAACTCCGCGCTCTTCGCCAAATAAATTATGGTTAAATGCAATCGCATGGATCCATTGATGGATTACTGCTTTTATTTCGGACCCTTCAGGTTGGTATGCTTCAGCTAATTCCGCTAACTTTTCTTCTATACTTTTTATTATTTCCTGCATTTTTTTCTAAACACTGACACACTCTCCCAAAAACTCCATATAACGTTTTATTAAATATTTCACATTTAACCGTCAACTGTTGTTAAGCTCCATTAAAGATGAACATAAGGTTTCAAATGTACCAACTATTGTAGCTTTTTTTAGTTGGCATTCCCAAATATTAATCACATTCCAGCCCAATGCTAAGATTTCCTCCCTAACGATCTTATCTTTAGCCACATTCCTATTGATTTTATCCAACCACCATTCTGTTCTGGTTTTAGGGATCACATAATACCGGCAATGTTCATGTCCATGCCAGAAACAACCATTCACAAAAATTACGGTTTTATACTTAGGCAACACGATATCCGGCTTTCCGGGAAGGTCTTTGACATGGAGCCGATACCGAAATCCTTGCTTATGCAGGAATTTCCTGACCAAAAGCTCAGGCTTAGTATCTTTTCCTTTGATCTGGCTCATGTTATACGAGCGGATACCTTTTGAGTGCACATCCGTCATCAGCTGTTTTTTTAATACTTTTCAAATACGATCATACCTTCTAAAATACGACACTATTTAAAACAATAAAACCTGTCAATAGTTCATCATAAGGCTGAGCTGGCAGTAATTGAAAATAAGATTAAGGCATTTCCAGAATGATCTTTCCTAAATGCTGACTGCTTTCCATCAACTCATGCGCCTTATTCGCTTCCTCCATAGGAAAAACCTTGAAAACTGTTGATTTATATTGCCCCTTTGCAAACATTGGCCAGACATTTTCCAGAATATCCTGTGCCAATGCGGTTTTAAATTCCGGTTCACGGTTACGCAAAGTACTGCCGGTAATATGGAGTCTTTTACGCATCATTTGCATAATGTTCAGAGAAACGGTGTTTCCTTCCATGGCATTGATGTAAACCAGTCTTCCATCAGGCCTTAAAACTTCTATGTTCTTTTGAAAATAGGAACCGCCAATCATGTCCAGCACCACATCAACCGGCTGATCTTTCAATTCATGCTCAAAATCTTCTCTTTTGTAATTGATAAAGTGGTCTGCGCCTAGATCCAGGCAATACTGCCCTTTTTCGTCGGAGCCGACAGTAACGATGACTTCCGCGCCTACATATTTTGCCAGTTGAATTGCGGTTGTACCGATTCCGCTACTTCCGCCATGGATCAAAAATCTTTCTCCGGGTTGAAGACGACCCCGCTGAAACACGTTGCTCCAGACCGTAAAAACTGTTTCCGGCAGTCCTGCAGCTTCAACGAAACTTAAACCCTCAGGAACAGGTAAACAGTGTCCGGCGTTAACTTTTACATAGGTTGCATAACCTGCGCCTGCTACCAGTGCACAAACTTTGTCGTTCATCTTCCATTGCTTCACATTTGCACCCAATTCTTCAATCAATCCGGCAACTTCCAATCCGGGAATATCCTGCGGCACATCCGGAGGTGCCGGATAACTGCCTTTTCTTTGAAACACATCCGGGCGATTGACTCCAGCAGCTTTTACCCGAATCAAGACTTCATTTTCATTGATCACCGGCTTTTCTCTTTCTTCAACTTTCAAAACATCTGCTGCACCAAATGAAGTAATTACGATTGCTTTCATAAATGGGAAAGCAACATTTATCCTGCCAGAATCAGAAATATTTTGTTTTCCGGCAGGAATTTGAAATAATAGTTTTCTACCTGTCCACCACAACCAAGAATTAACTACTAATTAACTGTAATGATCCTGTAATCAGGTCAGATTTTTCCTTGTTATACACCTGCTATTGCTTTGCTATTGTTTTGCTCCGGCAACAGCTAAGCAAAACAGTAGCAAAAGAAGAGCAAAAAATTAGCAAAACAGATAGCGTCTAAAGGCCGGAGGTTATACCTCGTGATTACGGCATGACACCAGAAAAATAATTTGATTTTAAACAGGAAAAGGGAGCTCTTCAGAAAAAAAATAGCCTGTTTTGCAGGAATCAATTAAGAAACTTAAGTTTCCGACAACAACAGATTAATTTCTCTATTGATGAAACAAAAACAAAGCCTGGCTGCAGGAATTGTAAAATACAACCATTTTATTGATGCTGTACAATCATTTTTTCAATTGATCAAAACAACTTGGCTAATTAGGTGTTATCTCATTCTATACCAAATCCTTAAGCCTTTCCATTACCATAATATATACGCGCAATTTTTTTTCAACTCACCTTTCAACTACCGAAAATGGAAGATACAGTTCAACAACAAATCAGGTTATCGCTGTTGCAAATGGCATTAGCTAACGCCGTAACTATTGAAGACTATGAAGAATGCCAGCAATTAATAAGTTTAGAGCTTATGCAAGAAGCCCAAAACCCATTATATACTGCATTAGCCGAGGCTAAATGATATGGATTAACTCCGCTGTAATCTGTAAACTCTCCTCCTTCACATAGTCTACCTCTACTGCTTTTACCGAATCACCAGTGGTTATTGATTTCAGTCCCAAAAGCTTTCTTCGCTGATTTACGCGTTTCAAATCCTGCATTTGCTGGTTCTTTCGCGCTTCAAGAAAAGCATTCAAATCTAATTGTAAGGAAGAGTTCGCGCTTCCTTCCTGCAACTTCTTCAGGTCTTCTTTTAAAAAGGAAAACTCCTGATTTGCCTTCATGCGTTGTTTGTGATGTACCTCCAATTGCTGGTTAAGCGCCTTTAATTGCGCAACCGGAACAAAACCCGTCGCTTCAATCTGATCATAAGGAAGTACATTTTTCAGTGTGCTTTCGCCAACTTTCAAGGCGCTGTATTTAGAAGGAAAACTAAGGTCCGGAGTTACGCCACGATGCTGAGTACTTGCACCGTTGATGCGGTAAAATTTGGCGTTAGTCAGCTTTAAAGAGCCTAAATCCTTGTCTTCCGATTTCATCAGACTACTCACCGGATAAACACCCTGAACGGTACCTTTACCAAAGGTCTGCTCTCCAATAATTATTGCGCGACCATAATCCTGCATCGCTGCCGCGAATATTTCAGAGGCGGAAGCACTTAAACGGTTCGTTAAAACGGTTAAAGGGCCGCTGTAAACCACCAGGCTATCTTTATCCGAATGAACAAGCACCTTGTTTTTTGAATCACGAACCTGAACTACCGGTCCGGCGCTAATAAATAATCCACTCAGGTCTATTGCTTCTTTTAAAGAACCACCGCCATTATTACGTAAATCGATCATTATTCCATCAACCCCCTGACTTTTCAGCAGCTCCAACGCTTTTTTCACATCTCCGGAAGTGGAAGCATAATCTTTCTCCCCCTTATCAAAAGCAGCGGCATCAAAGTAAAAATCAGGAATGCTGATGACACCTATCTTCTGTGTTTTCCCGCCTTGCTCTACCAATTTCAGCTCAGATTTCACCTTCTGATCTTCCATCACTACCTTATCTCTGATGAGACTAACCAGCAAAGGACTGGAACTCAAATCTGCACCTGCCGGTAATATTTTAACGCGCAATAGCGAGCCTTTTAAACCGCGCATCTTTGCCACCACCTCTTGTTGTGTCCAACCTGTCACTTCCTCAAACTCTCCGCTTTCACCTTGTGCAATCGCCAGAATCCGGTCGTTAGGCATGATTTTCCTGGTCTTATCTGCCGGACCACCTTTGATAACTGACAATATCAACGGCAGCTCATCCTGAAAACTAAAGGTAATCCCGATTCCTTCCAGGGATTTATTCATCATGACATTAAAATCCTGCGCTTTTGCCGGAGAAAAATAAGTAGTATGAGGATCAATGGTTTCTGTAAAAGCATTCAGGAATAATTCCAATACATTTTCACTCCTCAGGCCTTCTAAACTACTCTTTAGTTTTTCATAACGTTTTCCCAATAACTGATAAGCCTTCTGCTCTTCGCTACCATCCGCTCTTAGTCTGATGAGCTCATACCGGATGCGCTGATTCCAGTACACATCGGCCTCTGCTTCAGATTTGAACCAGGGTAGTTTCTCCCTGGAGAACTCATAGACATCTTTGGAATGTGCGGACTGTAGCTTCGACAGCTCCGTTAATGCGGCATCAATTCTATGGTCCAGTCGCGCGGCATACACATTAAACATGTCAAAAGCAGCACTTAGGTCGCCAGACAACAAGGCATCATCCAGGCGGTAACGGTATTGCTCAAATTCCTGTAGATCGGAGGCCAGAAACAAGGCATGAGACTTATCCAGCTTTGTCAGGTACTGATCAAATATCCTCGCGGATAAAGCATCATCAATTTTCACTTTCTGGTAATGATAGTTGGCAATCGTTTCAGCAATCGTTTTTGTAAGGGCCGGATAATTTGGTAATGGCTGAAAGTGCAACCTTTCCGGAGTCAACTCAACGGACTGCCCATTCACAGAAAAAGACAAGCAGACCCCGGTGATCGCCAGTAGAAACCGGCGTTTATACAATTGATTTAAATTCATTTGGACTAGATAATTTGAGGGGAAAAAATTGTAGTACGATAAAGAGGGCTGTCATCCGACAAAACCCTCCATATATAGTATTAACTAAAAAACTTCATTATTTAAATGGATTTATTGGAGCATCTTTAGAATTCTGGCTTCGATTTTCTCCTTCGTATCTCCTCCTACTTCTCTCACCGCACCATTATTCACACTACCAAAAATCAATAAAGGGATCGCATTTGCATCGAATACCTGACGCAACTCTCCTTCTTTATCTACATTTACCTTGTAAAAAACAACCCGGTCTTTATACTTTGCAGCCAGCTCTTCCATGACTGGCATCAGTTTCAGACAAGGGCCACACCAGGTAGCCCAGAAATCAATGACCACAGGTTTATCGCCAATAGCTTTCCACTCTTTACCAGCTTTATAATCATAAATATGCTTTAGAAAATAAGCACGATCTACCGGATTAATTTTACCCGGCACAATGGCCATGGTTTCTTTTTTAACCACAGGAACGGTTTGATCTTCGCCGTTATTAAATGGCTGAAAGTAATATTTTCCCCGCCCGACATCAAAAGAGATCATCCCTTGTTTTAAGATCGATTTTCCTAATACATTAAAAGCCTGATCTCCGGCTGCCTTAACCACCGGAATCTTTTCGAAATTCTGGTTTGCCAGCTTCAATTCTGCTGTTTTACCTGGCTGCAATAAGTCGAAATCAGTGGCCGTTAACACCAATGGCTGATCCTGATAGAAATCGGCGACCGCTTTAATCGTTTTGCCATTTACCAGAATGTCCATGAATAGTCCGCCGGTTTTCAATTTAGCCTCTTGCCTGTTATTCAATTTCATATAATCCGGACGGTATGGTGAAGAAAGCGTCATCGTTTTCAATTTGGTATTTAATGTGAGTACGGTCCCGATAAAAGCATTAAAACCGATTACGCCATCAACTTTTAGTTTTTCCAATAGCGGACTTGCCTTAAAAACCACTACGCTGATGTCCTTACTATATACGACATTGCCAATAAAGAAGCCAGGGGCCCTTCCTTTACCAGACAATTCATAACCAGCTCTGGAATAAGTATCAAGGGTCTTCGAAATTTTCAGCTGGCGTTTTACAGCCGCAGCTTCGGTTAAACCCACTGCTCCTCTGGAATCCAAAAGGAAATCCCCCTCCGTTCCGCCAACATTGGCCCTGATGATCATGTAACCATCACGTTCCTGATAGGGTAAAACCTCCTGATTTAAATTCGCCTGCGCGAAAACGGCACTGGTAGTGCAAAGCAACAGCAAGCCTAAACCCAGCGAATGCAATAATTTTATCTTCATCATCATTTTCTTATTTATGGCTCTTTAAATTATTTACCAGTGGTTTTACTCAATTGATCGGCAGCAAGTACCGCTTTATAAGCGTTTAAAATACCTCCTGAAACACATAACTGTGAAAAAAGATAAAGGTCAGTATTCATTTTACCACCTACTTTAACTTGTTTTTCCACTTCTACGCTGGCTCTGTCTGTCACATTGCCTACAATCAGTTTGCGCAATTGTGCAGCGGTAATTTCCGGATAATACGCTTTAATTAGTGCCGCAGTACCTGCTACACTCGCGCCGGCAAACAATGGACTTGCACCCATACGGTAAGTTCCGCCCATATAAGTAGTGCTAATATTCTGTCCCGGTGCAAATAGATCCAGTTCTTTTGCACTGAAGTTGGCATCTTTCAATGGCATCCCTTCTTTATCTGAAGCAGCCACAGTGATAAAATTATTGAGCACCTTACCATTCACATGAGCATTAGGATAATATTTCTTTTCAGACAGGTTATCTGATAAATTCCATACGGAAGACACCACTAAAACCCCTTTTTCTTCGGCATACAATAAAGCGTCGTTTACCCATTTCGCCTCATAAGCCGGGTAAATGGTGTTTGACAGACCTAACTGGATCACATCTGCTTTTTGATCTACCGCATAGCGAATCGCCAATGCGATATCTTTATAATAAGGTTCGCCTTCTTTTGGATAGGCACGCAAAGACATCAGCTGCGCTTCCGGCATAATTCCATTCACACCTACACCGTTACTTCTGTCGGCAGCGATAATTCCTGAAATCATCGTTCCGGAAAAAGACCCGTTACTATATAGCTTGTTATTTCCGTAATTTTTATCGGTGATATTGGTCCAGTCGTCACCGGTGATTTTCCTTGCATCGATGTTTTCTGCCAACAGGTTCTCCAGGTTTTTATTAACTTTTTTAGGATTCAGTGTCAGATCTCTAGCCTGTACAAAATTCATAGAGTCTGTATTGTTTTTGCCCGCATAAGAATTATTAACCCCAAAAGTCATTAAAAGGAAAAACTTGGACATCAACTTTAAAGTATCTGCCTTTCCATTTGTATTGAAGTCATATTTAGTAAGATCTGCCTGTTTTATTTTGGTCAGGTCAGGGTTTATTTTCTTCATCGCAGGCTCAATTTCATTAACGATCATGTATTTAAAAATCTTAGAGAACTGGATACCACTCGCTTCCTGAGCGATACGCGACTCTTTATTAAGGCGAGTCCTGAAAAAGGCATACTCCTTTAGATCTTTCGGTGCCGGAACTTTAACCGGTTTTTGCAATAGTTCATTAAACTTAAAATAATCCGTTCCGCTAAAGTAAATACCTTCATATAACCCTCTCAAACGAAAGTACTCACGGTCACCTTCCTGATTTGTCTTTTCGATCATTTCTCCTTTGGAGTTCCCTAAAAAGTTCCAGCCATGGATGTCATCGATATAACCGTTGCCATCATTATCAATCCCATCTTCTTTTTCATTGGGATTGGTCCAGGAGGCATTTTTCAAATCTTCATGCGTAGCATCCATTCCATAGCCGATTACTGCAACAACCGGCTTCTTTTTCAAAGGTTTTCCTTTTAAAAACTCATAGGCCTGATTTACGCCGATCCCATAAACACCCTCTTTCTCAAAAGAAAGGTTGTACCAGTCTTCCGTTTTCTTTTCTGTGGCTGCCTTTTTAACAAGCTGCGCGTTTCCAGCCAAAACGGCTCCCTGTAAGCACAACGCTAGTATTAAAGTTTGTTTTTTCATGTTTTTAGTTTTCTCAATGGTTTATTTAATCGAAGGTATTTCGGGAGCAGATCCGGGATCTGATGAAAGAAAACCTTCTTAAGGGGTTGATTTTTAATCTTTCAGTACGGTTATATTTTTAACTCCGGACTTGGTTTTAAGGGTAAATACAAGTTTGGTATTCTCTTTTAAAATGGGCAGGCCAGTGGTCAGGCTTTCACAAAAAGGAATGGGTTTGATCACCTTACCGTTGATATGAGTTAGTACATCGCCAACGGCCACCTGGCCGATTAATTTGCCCCATACGGTAGCCACCAGATACTGTCCGTCATGAACATATATTTCCAGGTTCCAGTTGTGTTTTGCATTGGTTAAGTCCACTTTGTCTGAAGAAAAAGGACTAAACAGGAACAGTTTATTGACATAATCGATGGTTACTTTTCCATATTTCAGCGACTGATAGCCGAGCAAGGTTTCTGGTGGATTGCCCAACTTGGCTCTGGCGTTCGTAAACATAAATGCGCCGATCAGCAGTTCCGGAACTTGTACCATAGTTTGTTTCCCTGCTCCACCTCTACCGTTTACGCCGATGCTGCCACCACCTTCGCCTTCTCTGATCACCTGTACCAATTCTGCAGTTTTCAATTTTTCGTAAGCGTCATTTTTAAGGCTTAGAAAAGCATCAGAACCGGTATCGAACATCACCCTGATTTCATCATATTTTCCAACATTTAGCGTGACAATCGGGATACCTTTTGCATCATCCACAAAAGGAAGGACCTGCCTGTCGGACATTAAGGAAGAGCGCCCACCTTTAGTGATCCGGATTTCTTTCTTTTGATCGTCAATATCGACGGTGCAATCCTGTAAAAGGTCGCTTCCGATATAGCCCTGCACACCGATACAAGGAAATATTTCGCTATCTAAAACCAGAAAACGCGGGTTTTTAAACACGATAACCCCGTTTTCAAGCCCGGCCTTTCCGGCATTGGGCTCTGCTTTGATCGTATTTACCTCTGATTTGACTGCATTGACAATGTCCTCTCCGATCGGGAATCCAACCGCTTCCAGTTCTACAACCTCAATTTGCTTTCTATTGCTGTTGGCGTCCAGAATGCCCATTGTGCCAACCACAGACGCATTAAATTCTGTTTTCAACGCCGTGCTGATGGAGTTTCGGCCTCCGGTATCAAAAATCATAGGCACCAGTTTCCCATTCAGTTTAATCTGGATTACCATCTTGTTGGCGATCACCTGATAGGGAAACACAACAGCATCCTGTGCCCTGGCTGTTAACGCAAAAAAACAGCAGATCAGGGAGTAGTATATATATTTCATCACTATTCTTTTGTTACGGTTAATCTTTTACTCCTTTATTACAGTTACTTCTTTTACTCCGGTCTTTGTCTGCAAGCGGAAAATCAGTTTATCCTGGCCAATTAATTCGGGAAGCTCATTGGTCAGGTTCTCGCAGTAAGAGAATTGTGTTATTTTTTTACCATTGATATGGGTAACGACATCACCCAATTCCACTTCTCCTTTTAATTTATCCCAAACGCTACTGACTACCATTTGCTGATTTTCGGGGCGAAGCTCCAAATCCCAGTACTTTTTGGTGTTTTCTATCTTCTCCGTTGAAAAGGCTGGAAACGGCTCAAACAAGAACTTCTGATTGACATAGTCGATGGTTACCTTTCCGAAGTTCAAAAGCTGATAGCCAAACAAACTTTCCAGGGCACTGCCAACACCAATCCGGAGCTTAGAGAACTTCCCTCCTGAGATGGTCAATTCCGGAATTTCAAGCAAAATCCGACGACCATTTGGCCCTCTTCCATTTACACCGATACTACCCGTTGACGCGCCTTCGCGGATCATAAACAATGCACCCTGGCTTTCCAATCTTGGATAGTCTGTTTGTCTTAAAGACAAAAATCCATCTGCACCGCTATCAAACACCACTCTTGCCTGATCAAAATCCCCAACTTTTACAGAGAATAGCGGAGCTCCTCCACCGTTCTCTAAAAACGGAATCGCCTTTGGATGATTCAGCATAGCCGAACTACCACCTTCAGTAATAGTAATTACTTTCTTTTGATCATCGATCTCGATGGTATGGTTTTGCCACAAATCACTTCCGATCAATCCTCTTGCCCTATCAAGGCAAGGAAAAAACTCTGTATCAATCACCAGAAAAGGGACGTTTTTAAAAGCCATTTTCCCTTTAGCAATGGTCAGGTTATTGACGGTTACTACATCCATTGACTTTTTTGATCGGCTTACATCAATCACATCCCTGGTATGCGTAGCGGAAAGACCAAGGCTTTCCCTTAATTTTGAATCCATGGCATTTTTACCACCGGTATCAAAAATCATGGGCACCAATTTCCCATTGATGCTGACCTCTACAATCATTTTATTAGCAAGCACCTTATAGGGTAGTTTTACTGTATTTTGGGCCATCACATTCGTGAAGCTGAACAGGCCGAAAACAGCCAGGACCAGCAGTCTTTTAACAGGGGTTATTCTCATTTTGTAATTGCTTTTAATGCGGCTTTAAGCACTTCGCCATTATTGATATCTCTTTGTAGAACTGTCCCGTTTCCGTCTATAATCACACAGAATGGAATCGATTTAAAACCATAGCTCTTTCCTAAAGGTGATTTATAAAACCCTTTTTTATCCCATATGGTCAACCATGGAATCTGCATTTCTTGCAATGCTTTTTTATACTTCAAAGGATCTTCATCCAGAGAAATGCTGATGAACTGCACGTCCTTTTCAAAGTCTTTATAAAAGGCTTTCATGTGTTCCATTTCTCTTCTGCATGGCACGCACCAGGAGGCCCAGAAATCCAGGACTACAATCTTCCCTTTAAAATCTTTTAAGGACAGTAGTTTTCCGTTTTGATCAGGCAATTGAAAATCTGGTGCGGGAATGCCAATCCTATAATGGCTGAGGCTATCTACCCTTTCTTCTAACCATTTTGCTGATTCCGAAACCCGCTCTTTTACCGGTATATTTTCCAGAAAGCGTTGGTTGAAATCATATTTCTCTCCTTTGAAAAGGTAGGCCAAAGCGCTCAGCTGGTTTGGTTTTAAAGCCTTAAAAGCGGCAGGATCCAATTCAAGATCATAGGCTTTTTTGGGGCCAAAGTTTACGATTTCAAGGTGTGCTGTTAATCCGGAAAACTCCAGACTACTGCTGTTGCTATCCTTATCGTCAAAATAACCGTTTATGGTAACCAGACCATTGCTAAAGAAAACCTCCTCTTTTGTTGCGCCCATCGTCAGCACATACAAATCCGGTAGTACCTGAACCGGTCCCATGGAAAAGTCGGGATGATCCTTGTCGATGGTGGTTTTAAAAACCAGTTTACCCGACAAGGTATTCAGGGAAATTAGGACTGGATTTATGGTTGTAATACGGCCTTTTATCAGGAGGCCTTCCGCTGCTTCTGCAGAAATTATGGACAATAAGAGCCCTAAGGCAATGAAAATCTTGCGCATCATTTGAATTGTTAAGAAATGAAATGGTCTGTTTTTTCCTGTCTATTTTCCGTCTCCTATAGTCTGAAGATCAATGCCATATTGCTGTTTATAAAAGCTGATCATGGCATCATATTTTCTTTTGATCAATCCGTTGGTATCTTTTACCGGACTAAGTATACCTTTAGGTGTTGTATCGGAAGCAGTAGTTGCCGGATCCGTCAGGTAAGCATAAGAATTGGAGACAATCACCTGAATGAAAGCCTGCCAATCGAGTGAAACAATTGGCAAATTCGCTGGAAGAACTAAAAACCCACGTTTATAACGGTCTGCTTGTGTGGTACCAACGATGGCATTGGTATAATCAGAGATGCCGGTAAAGGCATCTGATCTTTTCATTTTACCTTCCAGATCCATCATTTTCAGAAAGCTGAAATTGACATTTCCACGGTAAACCGCTTTATTAATACTAGTAACACCTGCATTTCCGCCATTCAGCGCAAAACTCTGGTAACCTCCAAATCGCCCATTAACAAAGGGTAAAAGATAAGATTCTACCTGGGTGATGGTTGTGGTCCCTGTGCCTAATGAACTGCATAAAAACACCTTTCTAGGCAGGAATTGTTTCAGGGTAGCATCACTATAATACTTAAAGAAAGTACTTTCCAATAAATCCAGTTGTGCGTTGATATAATCTGGTAAAGCGGGGACTGATTTGTAATAAGTATCATATTCTACAACCCTCCAGTTGATGTCTTGCTGGCTGAATTTATAGAGCACATAACTATCCCAACGTTTATAATAATCCATAATCCGCTGATCATAATCGTGGTCCCCCTGAGGCAATTGAAAACCAGGTTCAGGGAATTCTGTAGCGGTCAGTTTTTCTTCTGTTTTTTTGCATCCGTTTGTCAGGAAGAGCACAATGCTCAAAGACAAAATCAGTGTAGTCCTTAAAGTTTGATTGAAATTTCTCATGTGTTTCGTATTCAGAATTTATGGATTTTGAGTTAATTCCCCGTTTCTATCTAAAACCACCTGAGGGATAGGCCATGTATAGCGGCTATCGCCTTTGCTCAGGGTAAAAGTTTGTCCGGTACCTGCGGTCTCCAGATACTCATGGGAGATAGATGGCATCCCGTAACGGCGTAAGTCGAACCAGCGATGTCCATCAAAAGGAAGCTCTCTTCTGCGTTCGTCTTTATAGAAATTCAGTAGCTGAGTTTGATCGGTGATGTCTATGGGTACATAAGCTTTTCTGGTATCATACCTTGAAATCCTCAGGGTATTCAGGTCATTTAATGCGGATATTCTTAAGGCATCATTACCAGTCTGGATAAACTTTTGGATGTTCGCTTCTGCGCGATTCAGGTATAGTTCTGCTACACGAATACCGGCGCCGCCCATTCCTCCAGTAATTCCTCTGAAAAAATAAGTCACGGTTGAAGGTGCCGTAAAACCCACATAGGTCGCATAAGTAAAATAAATACGAGGGCGTAGATCGCCAATATAAACCTCATTAGCCTCAAAACCTTTGGAATCGTACAGATTAAGCAGTTCAGGAGAAATACCATAAGGAGGCACATTTACCCTGTTATATCCCGGAGAAAGGCTAGTTTTCAGGATATCATCTTCAAGGCTTTTGTTCGGAACATAGGTCCAGATGACTTCCTTGCTAGTTGCCGGACTATAAATCTTGTTTAAATTCAAGCCATCAGGTCCGTTGTACAAATAGTATTGGGCAGAATTAAACGTACTCAATTGCGTAAGCACTGATTTTTTAGCCAGGGCTTTATTCGCATATTCAATCGCAAGGTCCCATTTTTCCTGATACAAGTACACTCTTGATAAGAGTGCGTAGCCTGCAGTTTCGCTCATTTTGTATACCCCTCTATCCTGAGGATATTGCTGAAAAAGCGCTATGGAAGCCTGGATATCTTGTTCAATCTGGCGATAGACTTCCGCAACAGAGTTTCTTTTGAAAAGTGCATCAGTCACCACCATTTTCAATTTTAAAGGAACACCTGGACTGGTTTCCGGATCTACCCCTGCGGCGTTATATGGTTTCCCATACATGTTCACCAACAGGAAATAATAATAGCCTCTCAATGCTAAAACTTCGGCTTTAATATTGGCTTTATCAGCTTCATTACCGATTACTTTATCTGCATATTCGAGTCCTACATTACAACCTACAATGCGGTTATAAATCACTTCCCAGGAATTTAATCCTACAGTCGAGAGTCCTTCAGCAACTAAAAGCTCTTCAAACATCTGTTTAGACCAGGAGAAAGGTGCTTTTCCCCTTCTCACTACGGCCTCATAAGTTGGTAAACCCTGTCCGCCGACACAGCTGATATCATCTGTCACCAAATTCAAAACAGAACTGATATTGACCGAATAGGGATAGGCTTCCCCCGCCATTAATCCATTGAGATCCTGAACCGTAGAAGGCCTCATCTCATCCTGACTTTTCTCTTCCAGAAACTTTTTACAACCTGTATTGATCAATAACAGTCCTGGAATTAATATATAAAGTATACGTTTCATTTTTAATGCTTTAAAAGGTTACTGACAAGTTTAATACATGGACTTTCGGCAATGGTTGTCCACCGGATGCCACTTCAGGATCTACTCCTTTAAAATCTTTGCTCACAAAGGTGTGCAGGTTGCTCACTGTATAGCCGATGGTCATGCTTTTACTCATGATCCTTTTTACAAATTGTTGTGGCAGGATATAAGATATGTTGACATTATTGATGCGCAGGTAAGAGGCGCTGACCAATCTCGCATTGCTAAAATTATAAAGCGTGTAAGGAGATATGGAGCCTGCCTGAATAATACCTTGTGCCCCGGAAGGTATGGTTACAAAAGGCACACCATTGAAGGGGATGGAAGGGATATTGGTAAAGGCTTCATCACCAGGATTCCGCCACCTGTTCACCAGATCTTTTGACAAGTTCAGGTACTCATTAGGTGCATTATTACTCATCGCATTGTCAAATAAAGGCGCCAGTAATTTATGTCCACCTAAAGAGGCATATAAATTAGTCGAGATACTAACCTGTCTGTAACGGAATGAAGTACTGAAACCACCGGTAAAATCAGCATTGAGTTTCCCTGCATACTTCATAAAGGCGACTGCATCAAATTTAGCATTTGGATTTTCGGCAGCAGTGGGTATGTTATACTCCGGTACTCCATTTGCTGGATTTAAACCTTTCAAATCGAATACCCAGAAAGAAGATACCGGAAATCCATCCACGAAATAACCGCCGGAGACCGCACTGTTCCATGTTGGATTAGGAAGGAGCTTATTGGTTACTTTATTAACGTTTTTCGAACTGTTAACTGAGACGGTCCAGAAGGCCGTTTTAGTACGAAGTGGGATAAAGCTCAGCGACAGTTCAAATCCATAATTGCGTACAGAGCCACCATTCATAGGCATTTGAGTAACGCCGTTTTCAAAAGGCACATCCTTCATCACAATCAGGTCTTTACTGTTTTTGTTGTAATAATCGAAACTTCCGGTAATCCTGTTTTGAAACACACTGAAGTCCATTCCAAGGTTTACGGATTGTGTTTTTTCCCATCTTAAATCTGCATAAGGCAGGGTGCTGATCTTAAGAATCGATTCTCCGGTGTATGGGCTAACCACCTGTGCTCCGCCACCAACCGGAAGTTTCGCAATCAGGTCAGGTCCATAGTTTTCGGCCACATTTCCCTGATATCCATAACTACCTCTGAAACTCAGCTCAGAAAGCCAGGTATTGCGGTCAAAGAAATGTTCGCGGCTTACATTCCACCTGCCGCCCAATGCCCAAATGGGATTGAAGCGTTCGCGGGTATCCTGTCCGAAGCGGTTAGAGGCGTCGCCCCTGATGCTTCCACTGAAAACATATCTGTTGTCGTAAGTGTAAGCACCGGTTAAATAATAGGATAAGTAGTTTGCAGTGCGGTCTGTGATCCCAAAGTTATAGTTATTGGCAAAAATTCCGTTGGCAATTGTTGCTCCCCCGGTACTAAGAATGGTTGCTGCAGGAGTGATGATGGCTTTCCCACGATCAGGTAAATAACCAAAGACGGTACTGGATGAACCTTTATACACGTTACTTCTAATTTCCATCCCCAACATTCCGGAGACCGTATGTTTTTTATTAAAAACCTGTCCATAGGTCAATGCATTTCTCCAGGTATAATTGACATTTCTATCATCTGCCTGCGCTAACTCTCCACCTATTGGTAACATGGATTGCTTATATTCATTGGTAACCGGGCCATATTGCCCATATTCATATTTCCTCAAAATGCTGATTCTATTGGTCAGTTCTGAAGCATAAGATTCTGCATGCGAACTGGTAAAGCCAGCACCCAGAGAAGATTCCAATCGGAAACCTGCCGGAAGCTCATATTTTAAAATAATGGCCGTATTGAAATTTGTCTTTACGTTATCATTTCCTGAATGCTCCATTTCGTTAAGGATATTATACAGGTAGGTATTGCTGTTTCTATAATACGATAAACTACCATCCTCCTCGTAAGCCGGAATCACCCTACTGGTGGTGGTCGCATAACGATAAGGATCAAGGCCAAAATAAGCGGTTGTATTGGTATAGTTACCCGATAAACGTGCATTTATAGAGAACTTTTTGGTCACATTACTGGTAAAATTGAACGTGGCCATATAGCTGTCCATCCCATTTCCCTTTGCTGTTCCCCGTTGGTTGTTATACCCCAGGGAGCCATAATAGGTGCTTTCATTGCCACCGCCACTTACACTCACATTGTGGTTCTGACTCAATGGCCTGTCATAAAGCAGGTCAAACCAATTGGTATTGTTTGTTTCCAGTTTTTTTGCACCGGCATTAAAATCATTAAAGGAAAGTTTGTTCAGCAGGTATTGTTTCAGCAAACCTGAATATCCGATATCATCCAATGAATTGGTAGATGTGAGGCCGCGCTGATAGATTTCTCTCGATACATCTACCCGCTCTTTAGAGTTCATCAGGTTCAGTTTATCATAGTTAGGTGCTGATTGGGTGGAGAAATTGGTGTTGTAACTGATCGATGGCGCACGTCCGGCTTTTCCTCTTTTAGTATTGATGACAATCACTCCATTGGCCGCTTTCACCCCATAAATCGCTGTTGAGGCTGCATCTTTTAATACCGTAATATCTTCTATATCATAAGGATTTAACCAGGAAATAGCACTACCGATAAAATTCTTTAGGGCATCAGCATTGGAAGGATCCTTATTATATCCGTTCAGTTCCGATGCTTTAAACGGCAATGGATCTTCCTGGATCATCCCATCCACTACCCATACCGGTTCCTGACTCCCCAACAGCGTAGAGGTTCCCCTTACCCGTACGGTTTGTCTGGTACCTACCTGTCCGGAGTTATTGACTACTTCTACGCCAGGAAGTTTACCTTGCAGCATTTGCTCCAGGCTCATCGTCCCGTTAATGGTCAGGTCTCTGGCTTTGATGGTTGCAGATGCACCGGTCATTTTCGACCTGTCGATCTGCTGGTATCCGGTAGAAACCACGCCAACTTCTTTTAAACTGCTGGTAACCGGTTTCATGCTTATGGTACCCATCTCTTTTTTTGCGTTGAGGGTTTGAGGCTCATAACCCAGATAAGAGATTTTCACTTTGGCATCCTCTGCAACATTCTGTAATACAAATAAGCCTTGTCCGTTAGAAAGCACGCGGTTTGAAGTACCTACAACGATGATCGTAGCGCCTGGCAAAGCTACTCCGGTTTCATCGGTCACCTTACCCCTGACTTCTATTCTGGCGGCGTTCGGATTGATGGCATTGACCAGTTTGTCGAAGATAGATTTCTCTTCCGGCTTGATCACAATCGTCTTGTCTTCGATCACATAAGTCAGCGATAAACCGTTAAGACATTGTTCCAAAACCGTCTTTAATCCCGTGTTCCGGAAGTTAACGTCTAGTTTCTTTGTGTTGTTGATCTTTTTATCGGCATACAGGACTTCGTATCCGGTTTGTTTGGTAATTTGTTGAAATACTTCCTTGATGGAGGCATTCTTCTTAGTGTAACTAACCGTTTGGGCAAATGTACTGGCATGTGCCTGTAGTAAAAAGCCAGTCATTAATATGATGATGAGTTTCATTATCAAAAATAATTTGTGAGCTCGCCTAAGGTGGGACACACCTAGGTTAAAAGCATAGAATTTCATACTTTAGCAGGGTTTAAGTTGATTCAGGAATGGACAGCTCTATTTTCCCCGATTTATCGGGCTGGTTGGCTTAGACGTTTGCCGGATGGTGTTACGAGCACCTTCCGGCTTTTTTCATGGCCCCCAGGATCTTTGCTAAGTTGGTGGGTAGAAATCTTTGATCATGGTCTGTTTAGTTTGGGTTTATGGTGTGGCGGGCTGATTCTTAATAGGTTATTTAGGCCTTACGGTGATTTTTCCTTCGGAAACTTTAAACTCTACCTCATCGGTAAGTTCCAGTTTAGACAGTACTTTATCCACCTGATCGTATCTGGAAAGTGTTCCGGTAAAGGTCACTTGCTTCAATGATTCATTTTGGTATTCAATGGAGATGTTATACCAGCGGGAGATTTTGGTCAGGATCGAAGCCAGACTTTCATTCTCAAAGATAAATTTGCCATTTATCCAGTCTACCGCAGTTGCTGTGTTTACTTCTTTGATTTGTACTCCTTTTATCCCGACTTGCGCCTGATAGCCTGGTTTTAGCAATTCAGGTTTCCGCTCCACTCCTCCTTTTAAGGTTAATGGGCTTACTTTTACGAGACCCTCCAACAAAGTTGTTTTAACGAGAGCTTCTTCCGGATAACTGCTGATGTTAAAATGTGTACCCAATACTTCTACTTCCTGAAAATTGGTTTCTACCACAAAAGGGTGAGATTTATCTTTGGTGACTTCAAAATAAGCCTCTCCTTTTAAGCTTACCTTTCTGGATTTCCCATTGGCAAAGGTTGTAGGATAGCGGATGGATGATGCAGCATTTAACCAGACATTGGTTCCATCAGGGAGGATCACTTTAAATTGCTCCCCTCGGGAAGTAGCTAAGGTGTTCATCATGCGCTTTCCGGTTTCAGGACTTGTCTTATAAGTCAGCGCCCCGTTTGCGGATTTCAGGATGGTGACACCGGCTTGCTCTGCCAGTTGTCCCTGACCAGCATCGTTTAACACGATCGTGCTTCCATCACCTAAAGTTAAGGTTGCTGAATTTTTACCAGGTTTCATTTGTTTCAGGTAAACCAGCTGTTGCTGGTCTACTGAATGACGGGAATAAAAGTATACTCCTGTTCCGAGTGTAAAAAATAAGGAAGCAGCAATGGCCATTCTTTTCCACATTGGATATGCTGACCTTACAGGAGCAACTGCTGTTGCTTCCGCATGCTGAAAAATATAATTTAGTATTTCCTGCTTTTCTGAGGGCTCAAGGCTATAGCTTGGGGTACCGTTACTGATTTCCTCATCCACGAGTGTTTCAAGTTCCTCCTGAAACACTTCCTGATCGGCCATTATAAAAAATGCTTTCTGCTCCTGCGGAGTCAGTGTACCTTTAATATAGCTGCTGAATAATTGAGAAAATTCTGATTTTATAGCCATCCTTTTATATAACGCTTTCTGAACGTTTCAATAGCTTGACGATCCGAACCCAGGGCTCGGGGTAGTTGAAACATAAATTTATTTTAACATTATTTTAACCTGCGGCTATTTGTGCAGTAAGAGGATCATCAACAACATGGCATCCAGGTTTTTCAAATATACCCTGATGTTTCTCAAAGCGTGTTTCATATGGGTATGAACAGTGCCTTCACTTATACCCAGCTCTTTTGCCGCTTCTTCATATTTCAATCCTTGCTCCTGACATAGCCGGTAAACTTTTTGTTGTTGGGGAGAGAGGCTTTCCACTGCCTGTTGCAGGAGTTTTGCCGTCTCATGGTATTGAATGGTATCTTCGGTATTGCGCACACCGGTCTCCATTTCTGTTTCTTTCAGCTCTACATTGCGCAGGGCTTCTCTGGCAATCTTCCTCAGGACATCAATACTCTGATTCCTGGCGATCCTGTTGAGGTAGGCGCCGAAATTCTCTACGTCTTTTAAGTCCAGCCTTTTCATCCAGACTTTCAAAAACACATCTTGTACGATTTCTTTAGCTTTTGGGCGGGATTGCGTGAGTTTATGGGCGATATTGAAGATGAGTTGCTGATGCATTTCGAACAAAGAATTGAAGGCACGCTCGTCCCCTGCTGCAACCAAATGTAGCAGTTCGCGCTCAGTAAAACCTGGCGCCAATCCGATAATCCTATTCTTCCCCCCCATTATAAAGAAGCCAATAATAAAAAAATAATTCCAGATTAAGGGTTAAAGCCATGTTATTATGTTTCTCCTTTTGAGGAGGATGTTCCGGAAGGCTCTTATTTACCGTCTCTTTTAACCGGGTATTATCGCGTTAATACCAACACTTTAGCCTCCATCCCGGACCATACATCTACGCTTTCATCTTTAATTTAATTGGGGATTATCAGGAGAAAACGCAATTTCTTATCTGCCGAAAGTATAAATAACCAAAAAAGCACATATATTTGGGCACAAAATTTACAATTACATTTATATGGCAAAGGCATCTGAAATTAAAGTAGGAAATATTTTACGTTTTAACAACGAACTGGTAACAGTTATTGAAATCTTACACCGTACACCAGGTAAAGGTGGAGCGTTTTACTTAGGTAAGTTTCGCAATATTAAAACAGGAAAAATTGTGGAAGCCCGCTTAGGAACTGATGAGCAAGTAGAAATTTGCCGTGTAGAGACTAGTGACTACCAATATTTATATGAAGAAGGCGACTATTTTGTAGTAATGGATAATGAGTCTTTTGAGCAGTTTAGTGTTGCTAAAGAATTATTTGGTGAATCTGCAAGGTTCCTTAAAGAAGGAATGAACGTTATTGTTTCTTTTGAAAGCGAAGAACCAATTATGGCTCAGGCTCCTAATTTCGTAGAACTTATGGTTACTTATGCAGAACCAGCTGTTAAAGGTGATACTTCTTCAGGTGCACAGAAAATGGTTACTACAGAAAATGGCATCGAAATCAGAGTACCATTATTTGTTAATGAAGGTGATAAATTAAAAGTAGATACACGCACAGGTGAATATGTGGAGCGTGTGAAATAAGGAATTTCATTTCTGAAAAAGGCGGCTTAAATTCATTTTAGGCCGCCTTTTTTATAGGATGTTTTTTGAGCAGGTCATTTCAATGCGCTGAGGTCGGAACTGACAGGTGATTCATCAAATTCCCGAAGCCAAAGATGGCGGTAATTATTTCGGTTTTCTAAAGCTGTAGGAGATCGAGACCATAAACAACAACATGGCTGTAAAACCAAAAGCGATAGGTAGTGAAAAGGAATAAGCAATGAAGCCAAGTATGGCGGGTCCGGCTAATTGTCCGGCATAACCGATGGTGCTGATTACAGGAATCGCTACTGTTGCAGGTACGTCTTTTAGCTTCCCTCCTTCACTGATAAACACAGGTACAATATTAGCTGCCCCTAAACCTAGTAAAACAAAGCCAAGGATTGTTGTGCCCAACCAAGGCGTAGCTACCGCAAGCAATATCCCTAAACCGGCAACCAAACTGCCTGCAACCACTACGGTCTTCCCATCAAATTTAGACACCAGTTTATCACCGGTCAGGCGCATAAAAGCCATGGCAATGGAGAAGGCGGCATAGCCGATTCCTGAAAATTCCTCTGTAATCCCGCGGCTTTCTTTAAGAAACAAAGCGCTCCAATCCAACATTGCACCTTCTGATAAAAACACGGCAAAACACATCAGGCCAAGAAACAAGACACTTCCGGTAAACCAGGAAGTCTTTTTATCTGTTGCTACATGGGAAGAGAATTTCTGAATAGCAGCCTTTTCTGTCTGCATGTCGAGCAGAGATTTATAATTTAAAGAGACTATAATGATCAGTAAAATGGCGATGGTAATCGCAGCGGCTTCCGGTGCCAATCCCAGCCTCATCAGGAAACCTAAACCTAAAGACCCCAGTAATCCGCCAACACTAAATAAACCGTGTAGGGACGACATAATTGGCTTTTCAGCAATATTTTCTACCTGTACCCCCTGGGTGTTCATCGCCACATCTACCGTTCCAACTGCTGCACCAAAAATAAACAGTGCAATTCCCATTTGAACCGGCGTATTGGTTAACATTAACAATGGCAGTACAAAGGCCATGAGTAATGCCGCGCCTAAGATCACTACCCGACTGCCGTAACGATGGGATAAGATCCCGCTGACAGGCATCATCGCAATCGCGCCGCCACCTAAAAGCAGGAGTAACAAGCCCAGATTGGCATCATTTAGTCCGAGTCTTTCTTTTGCATAAGGCACCATCGGTGCCCAACTGGAAATACCCAATCCGCAAACCAGAAAGATGAATTTAGTCGCACTTTGTGCCTTTAGTGGTTTTTGTAGTCCTGCTATCATAATACAAAGTAAGGTTATTTCGCATATATCTGCAATTATTTGCAACATTTAGCCGGAAACTTGCCAGATATAGAGAAAATCGGCATCATATTGCCGTTACCAATGGCTCCTGATTAAAGTAAATCAAAACAAGGACGGCAGTTCCTTGTTAATCAATTCATAAACAATTCACCATGGAACCATATAATATAGATCTTAGTGGCCGAATATTAACTATTCAGCCACTACATGATGGGAGCTTCAAGGTTATTGAAAGCGGTCATGAGGTTGGTCGTCTTTTTCCGGAAACCAATGAACTGGGCACGGTATGGACGAGTTTTGGCCTAATCGATCATGATCAGGCGCAAAAAATCGGCGCTTTAATTGAAGAGAATTAAATCCATCAAAATCTAATTTGTCATTTGTAATCTGCTGGACAGGAATTTCCCTAATTTACTATATCCTATCGCATTTGGGTGTAAACCATCAGAAAACAGGGATTCATCAATGCGTTTCTGGTTGTTCAGGAAAATCCCTGCTGCATCTGCATATTTCAAATCTTTTCCAACACCAATCTTTGCAATCTCCTGATTCAGTTTTGAAATCCTGGCTTCCATTCCTTTTCGCGGTAAGATCCCGACCAATAACAACTTTGATTGAGGTTGTTTTGCCCTGATCGCTGATACCAGCAGTTTTAATCCTGATACAATTTCTTCATCTGTGTTGATTTCCAGATTATTGGTTCCGATCATCAGTACAATTTGCTGGGGAGTAAAACCATCCAGTTCACCATGATAAACGCGCCAGAGCACATTTTCAATGCGATCCCATCCAAAGCCCATGTTGATTGCGTTTTTATCCCCAAAGTATTTCGTCCAGGAATCCTTGCCATTTGCCCTGGGATCAATAGGTTGTCCTCCCCAATAATGGGTGATAGAATTTCCAATAAAAACAAGTTTAGGCTGCTGTGCTGCCGCATAATTTAGCACCTGGTTGTGTCTGGTCTCCCAGTCGTAAGAAGCAGCATCTCTTCTTTGGCTAACCGGTATAGTCGTGGAAGCATGACCTTCCTCCTCTTTAAATATCTCTTTTATCCGCTGCTCATAGGCTCTTGCATAGTTCATCATTCCGATATCATTTGGATGAACCCCATCTACCATACTTTCGATATCCTGGCCGATCGCTTGTTTAGAAAGCAGGTACAAACCTTTAGTACCGGCTTTTGTGAGGGAATCTACCGCATCCCGAAGCACTTTGTTGATCGTTTCCTGTTCGTTTTTCCGGATGGGCTGCATTTCGGCCTCCCCAAATCCATCATGTTCTGTCAGTAAGATCGGTATTCCGGGTCTTTTAGCCTGAATCTGAGCGACTGCATCCGCTATTTTTTTGCGGAGAGAACCGTTGGTCATAGCTGCGGAAATCAGATTAGGCAAACAGTCTAAGACGTACAACTTTGCATCAATCCCGGTGATATAATCCAGCACTTCCGGCTCCAGCTTTCCGTTTCCTGAAAACCCAAGATTAACCATCGTTCTGTCCAGCTTTCTGCCAACAATGGAGGTCCAGGCTAAACCAGGTCTGGTAGCACAGGCCCCCTGAGCGATAGAAGTGCCATAGACTACAATTGGTTTTTCCTGCTGTTGCACCGGAATTGCGCTAAAGCTGGCCTCCTTTGGAACCGCAACCTCCATCCATTTTACAGTATTGTACAACGGTAAATATAACCGGTATTCTCTGTCCTTAATCTGTCGGTCTTTCCCGGAAACATTAAGGAAGCGATAGGTAATCGTATCCCCAAAATCAAATTTACCGGCGCACCAAAGCCATTTCCCATCTACATCTTTCACATAAAGGTCTACTCCGCTAACCCCTGTTGCGGGCATATGTGGCATTTGAAGGGAGCCGGATTCTTTCAGTTTAACTACTATTTCTGCGGCATCGGATTTGAATCTCAGGTTTAGTCCGGCGCTATTTTCTGCCAGATTCCATACAGCTTTGCGTACCTTTTCCTCTGCTCCGGCGGGTAAACGGTCATAACTACTTTTATAGCCATTTGCCCAGCCTCTGCCATGGATTACGTTTAGACTGTCTTTTGCAGGGTTCCAGGTCTTGAATGTTTTCTTTTCCTGAGCAGTTCCAGATTGGAAAAAGATAAAGGTCAGCAGGCTGGCCATCGTTAAAATACGTTTGTTCATTTAGATATTAAGGTTTAGGTGTGTTCATTTTATTTTATTCCTGCCTGATCTGGCATAGGTACCGGCTTACCTGTGCTCTTAACAATTGGCATTGGTGCATCCCATTTCTTCAACTGAGCAGCGAGTAAGGCCGACAATTCCTCTACCTTTTCCGGGTTTTCTGCTGCCTTATTTTCAAGCTCTCCAATATCAGCTTTCAGGTCATAAAGATCTTTGCTGCCATCGCGCATGTTATAGATTAATTTCCAGTCTCCTTTTCTGATGGCCGACTTATAATTAATGCCTGGACCATCTTTTGAAGTCCATTTATTAGGCGTATGCCAATATAAACTACGTTGATTGTCTGTATAATTTACATTCTTTAAGATCGGAACCATGCTTTTACCATCCACATGCTGAACAGTTTTATAATGCTTTATCCCTGCCATTTCCAGAACTGTTGGAAAAAAGTCTTCGATGATCACATATTGACTGGCTGTTGTTGCAGGCTTCGCTACCCCTGGCCATTTCACAATCATTGGCTCACGGATACCCCCTTCATTGACAGAGCCCTTACCTGCTTTCAAAGGAAGGTTTTGTGTATGTGCAACACCTCCTCTTGGTGGCGTCATACTGAGTCCACCATTGTCGCTCATAAAGATAATGATGGTATTTTGATCTACCTGTTTCGCTTTTAAATAGTCCATCACATCGCCAAGGCTCTTATCCATCCCTTCTAATAAGGCTGCATATTTTGCTTCCTGTGGGTCGAGGCCCTGATCAATATACTTTTGATAGAAACGGGGATCTGCCTGTAGTGGATCATGAACCGCATAGTGTGCCAGATTTAAATAGAATGGCTGCTTATTCTTTATGGGCGCCTCCAATGTTTTTATCGCTTCCAATGTCAGGGCTTCCGTTAAAAAAGTATCACTTCCATAATATTCTTCCAGATCCGGCACCGACTGCATCGTGCTTTTACCAGGTTTGTTGCCATAGTAATCCTGCGCAAAGTAACTTTGTGGATGTCCGGCAGCATGACCGGCAATATTCAGGATAAAACCAAGGTTGTAAGGGCTTGCACCCGGCGTACCTACAGATGCCCAATGTGCCTTGCCTACATGAATCGTAAAATAACCTGCATCTTTTAGCAATTGCGGATAAGAGGTCGCGTGGATGGTATTTGGAATGCCTGCTTTAGGGCTCAGCCCGGTATAATTCCAGCTGGCAGGCGCAAATTGCTCATCAGCATTGTCAGAAGAAACATGGTATTGCGGGGAAGTCCAGTTGGTCACTTTATGGTGTGCGGCGTTCATTCCGGTAATCATGCTCACCCTACTTGGTGTACATACCGGAGTGGCATAGGCGTTCGTAAATTTCACACCATCCTTTGCTAATCTTTCCATATTTGGCGTATGGTAGCGTGCATTCAAGGGTGTTTTCTCTGTCCAGAAAGGCAAAGAAGTATCTTGCCAACCCATATCATCGACAAGAAATACAATAATATTTGGCTTTTTCTGAGCATAAACGCTGCTGCTAATACTGACAAAAATCAGGGAGAAGTTTAGGAGAAAACGCTGGAGTTTCAGGCGACTAAGTTTCATGTTCTAAAAATAGCGGGATATTTTATAAAAAAAAGGATAATACTTAATAAATAGCCAATTACGCTGAAGACAAACTGCATGACTTTATAAGCTTTCATCAGATATTTTTAGTTAATTTGAAAACACACAACTCGAATTCAATGAACCTAAAACGATTTTTATTAGTTTCTTTCCTAACTGTCAGCACTGCTTTCGGTGTGAGGTCACAGGAAACTAATTACCCGATTATTCCGAAACCTGCGCAGCTAGAAACCATGCCCGGTCAATTCAACTGGTACAAGAATACGGTCATCCGTAATGCCGCAGGCTCCGGTTTTGCAGATGCTACAAAAGAACTGCAACTGATTACAAAAGGTTTAAAAACCACCACTAAGCAACCTAACTTTATCCTGATTAAGAAAGATCCTTCGATTCCTGCTGCTGAAGGCTATCAGCTTCTGGTAAAACCGGGTCAGGTAACTATTCTGGCTGCAAATCCGGAAGGCGCTTTCTGGGCCATCTCGACCTTAAAACAATTAATTGGTACACCTGCTTTAAAGGCTGGCACTGCTTCTTATGTGGTTCCGGCGGTAAAAATTGCTGATGCACCGAAGTTTGCCTGGCGCGGTATCCACCTGGATGTGTCCAGACACTTCTTCGACATGGCCTATTTAAGAACTTTCATCGACCGCATGGTCCTATATAAATTCAACAAATTCCACATCCACCTGACGGATGATCAGGGATGGCGTATTGAGATTAAAAAATACCCTGAGCTGACTTCAAAAGGTGCCTGGAGAAAATTAAACGGCCAGGATTCAGCCTGTTTAAAGCTGGCAGTAGATAACCCGGATTACGCCCTGCCGGAGAAACATTTTAAAACCATCGATGGCGAACGTATGTATGGTGGTTTTTATACGCAGGAAGAAATGCGCGGATTGATTCGCTATGCGACTTCAAAAGGTGTAGAAATCATTCCGGAAGTAGACATGCCGGGTCATATGATGGCCGCTACGAAACTGATGCCCTGGTTAACGGCTTCAGGAATCAGTCAGCAGGGTAAAACCTTCTCTGAGCCTTTATGCCCATGTAAAGAGACTACTTTCGAGTTTGCGGAGAATGTGTTTTCAGAGATTTTCGCGCTTTTCCCAAGTAAGTATGTCCATTTAGGGGCCGATGAGGTGGAAAAAGACAGCTGGCAGAAATCTGAGGAATGTAAGGAAGTCATGAAACGCGAAAACTTAAAAAGCGTGGATGAATTACAAAGTTATTTCGTGCACCGTATGGAGCGCTTTTTTAACAGCAAAGGTAAAAAGATGATCGGCTGGGATGAGATCCTGGAAGGTGGGGTATCTCCTACCGCCACCATGATGTACTGGAGAGCATGGGTGCCAAAAGCACCAAAACATGCTGCAGAAAAGGGCCTGGATATGATCATGATGCCTGGTGAATTCTGTTATTTTGATGCCCAGCAGGATGGCGGAACTTTGAAAAAAGTATACAGCTTTGATCCGTATAATTACAACTTAACGAAAGCAGAAGAGAAATTAGTATTAGGTGTTCAGGCAGGGATCTGGACGGAATACATCCCTTCGGAAGCACGTTTAGAGTACATGGTTTTCCCTAGAATGCAGGCGCTTTCTGAAGTAGCCTGGAGCAATGCGGATAAAAACTGGACTGAATTTGAAAAAAGAATGAATGCTCATTATCCGTTATTGGATGCAATGAAAATCAATTACCGTCAGCCGGACCTGACTGGCTTTTCTCCGAAAAGTGTGTTTGTGGATCAGACGGTATTGAAAATGATCAATCCTTTGGCTGGTTCGGTATTGCGTTATACTACAGATGGCACTAAACCAACGGTAAATTCTACGGTTTACAAGGATCAGTTGCTGATCAATAAACCTACTCAGGTAAAAATTGCAGCCTTCCGTCCAAACGGGTCAATTGGCGAAGTTTACACTATAGACTACGATCAGCAGTCTTATGCAAAAGGAATATCCTTAGCAAAAGCTGAAAAAGGATTGAAATTCTCTTATTATCCTAAATCTTATAAATTGGTGACTCAGATTAATGAGGCTGATAAAAAATCAGATGCCATTACTGCTGCAATTGAAATTCCGGTTAAGGATCAGGCACCAACGTTCGGGACTAAACATGAAGGTTATTTTTATGCTCCGGCGCAAGGTGTATATACCTTTTACTTAAGAGCCGATGATGGTAGCAACCTGTACCTGAACAATAAATTACTGGTCGACAATGATGGTTTACATAGTGCGATTGAAAAGTCTGCACAGATTGCTTTAGATAAAGGTTACCATCCTTTCAAATTGTTGTTTATTGAAGGTGGTGGCGGTTACACACTTTCCTTAGAATATGTGGGCCCGGATGGTCAGCGTAAGGAAGTTAAAGCAGCTGATTTTGCCCACGAATAAGCTCAGCATAACCTAAAAAGAAGGCTGCATCATTTTGAACAATGATGCAGCCTTCTTTTTATAGACAAATTACAAAACCTCTTCCGGCATTTGCAGCTTCCATAAGTTCGCATAGGCAGAATTTGGGTCATGCCGCAGTTCCTTATGGCCACCCTGCTCTACCACCCTACCTTTATCCAGTACAATGATTTTATCGGCATGACTTAAGGTGCTTAAACGGTGGGCAATCACAATCACCGTCTTATCTTTTTCTTTTAAGATATCAATCATTTTCTGCACATACTTTTCGGATGCCGAATCCAGAGAAGAGGTAGCCTCGTCAAGGATCAGGATTTCCGGTTCACGATACAACGCCCTGGCAATTGCAATGCGTTGTCTTTGTCCGCCGGACAGGCTGGTTCCATTCTCCCCCAGGTAAGTTTGAAATCCTTTAGGCAAGGACTCGATAAAACCAATCAGGCCAAGCTGCGTCGCTATATCAATAATTTTCTGCATATCAGGCTCATCATCGCCAATGGCAATATTTTCAATTACATTACCTGCAAACAGGTCTATTTGTTGCGGCACCACAGATACCAGACGACGTAGAGAAGAATTACTGATGTATTTCAGGTCATACTTACCGATGCTGACATTCCCGCTTTGAATCGGATAAATATTCTGAAGGATCGACATTAATGTCGATTTTCCGGAGCCACTTTCGCCAACAATTGCCGTGAACTTCCCTTGCGGAATGCTTAGATTTAAATCGTCAAAAACGGCCAGCCTTGTTCCATAACGGAAAGAAACGTTTTCGAAATGTATATCTCCTATTTTATCCGGACTGAGTTCAATCTGATGTTCATCATTTTCTCTTTCCAGATCCATGATTTCGAACAACCTGTCGGCCGCAATAACAGCATCCTGAACGGTTTTGTTCATCCCGATCAGGGAGGAAACAGGGCCGGTAAAATAGCCAATCAGCGTATAGAACGACAAAAGTTCTCCGGGCGTAATTTTACTGTCTATCACATACCCGGCACCTACCCATAGCAATATAATGGTGAGTAAACGGGAAGTAAGTTCGGAAGAAGTTCCGGAGAATACCGAGTTTATGTTCGACTTAAAACTATCTTTAAGCAGCTTTATAAAGCGTACTTCCGTTTTTTCATTGGCAAAAGACTCCAGTCCGAAGCGCTTAATTGTGCCTATCGCATTGAGGCTCTCTACCAACTGAGATTCCAGTTCTGCCGAATCTTCCATCAATGTTCTTTGCGCTTTCTTATTCAGCTTATCTGTGATAAAATAGATGAAAAGATACAGAGGAATCACCGCCAGCATCAATAGCGCCAGCTTCCAATAGTAGGTAAACATCATGATAAATGAAAACACTACAATGAAAATATTGACGAGGAAGTTAATGCTGACATCATTCAGAAAAGTCCTGATTTTTACTGCATCATTAATTCTGGAAATGATTTCTCCGACACGCATGGTATCGAAAAACTGTTGTGGCAGCCGCAGTAAATGCTTGTAATATCCTAATATCAATTGAGCATCAATCATCTGCCCGGTCTTGAGGGTAAAGATTGTTTTTGCCGTTCCAATAAAGAGTTGGATGGCGAGAATAACCACCATGGCAATGCTCATCAGGTTCAGCAGATTCCGGTTACCATCTACCAATACAAAATCCACCAGTTTCTGGACAAAAACCGAGGTAGACAAACCCAGAATAGTATATACTATGGCACCAAAAAGGGCTTGCAGTAAAATCCCCTTATGGGGTTTAACCAGGCTCCAGAACCGACCGGAGATCGAGGCCTTTTCATTGCCCGTCTGAAAGTCTTCCGCAGGCAGCAGCAACACCAGCGCACCGGTCCATTCTTTTTTAAACGTTTCATGTGATCTGCGCTGCATTTGTCCGTCAATAGGGTCCATGACCTCGATGTACTTACTGGTTACCTTATAGATCACCACATAGTGCTGAAGAATGTCCTTGACAATCAAATGCGCAACCGCAGGTTTAGGAATCTTAAAAAGGCTATCAAACGGCCCCTTTACACCTTTTGCCTCGAAGCCTAACTTCCGGGCGGCTTCCACCATTCCCAGAACATTAGTTCCTTTTTTATCTGTACCCGCAAATTGCCTGATCCTGGCAACGGGCAGATCTAATTTATAATGTGATGCAATTGAAGCCAGACAAGCGGCCCCGCAATCAGTGATATCCCGTTGTTTTACTTTGATGCTCATAATTAAATTGTCTTTCCGCTAACATTAGGATTCACCCAGTCATCGACCTTATCGTACAACAACTGATACAAACTCCGGCTGGTGACGGTAAAACGGGCAGTAAAATTCATCCCCTTTTTTAAATATCCTTTATAACCATTCTTCAGCTGAAGATGATCTTGAGATAAACTACATTTCACTTTAAATACCGGTTGATTTCCATTCAGAATGATGATGTCATCAGAGATGTCCATCACCTTACCCGATGCCGATCCCCATTGATTATAGTTATAGGCATCAACCTGGAAGCGGACTTCCTGTCCTTTTTTGATTAAGCCAATATCTGCCGGCTTAATGTAGCAGAAGGCCGTCAGACTCGCATCCGGAGAGATCTCCGCAATCTTCTGATTCGCAAAAACGTAGGCACCATTCTGCATCCCTAAAAGGTTCTGCACTGAGCCGCTTACCGGAGCTCTTAAGGTGTATTGCTTTTTCTGTTCGCTTAACTCCGCCTGCTGGCCGGAAAGCTGGCGAAGCTCGTTACGGTATTGATTGGCTTCCGTTTGCCACTGGGTTTTATATTTTGTCCGAACCATCAGATAAGCTGATTCGGCTTGCTCAAGTTCATATTTATACTTTTCGTGCTCAGCGTCTGTGACTGCCTTATTTTGATACAACTTATTGTAGCGTGCAAATGTATTTGCCGATTGTCGTTTTACAATACCGGCATTATCCAGCTCCTGCACAAACTGCTGCCAGGAAGCACTGTATTGGCCTGTTTGCAGAGTTGGTGAATTAGATTTTTCCAGCGTGTTAAACGCCAGCAAGGTAGAAATGTCTGTCAGGAACTGACGAAGTTGCCCTTCTCGCGTATGTACCAAAGCGCTCTGCTGACTTGGTAAACCAGCATCAATTACTAATAGGATATCGCCGCGCTCCACTTTTTTATTATCAGAAAGATGGTACTTAATGAGCCGCCCGTTAATAGGGATGTTCAGTTCCGTTTTTTCAAGCGCAGATTGTAAAATACCACTCCCCTTCACCGTGATTGGTGTTTTTATAAAAGGCAATGCCGCGAAAGTCAGGAGAATCACCAGGACAGTAACCTGGTAAATGATTTGGGAAGATTTACTGATTTGTGAACGGTAGACAATGGAGGTATCCGATATTGTTTCGGAGGAATAGGTAGAAATGGCCATAGTTTAAATAGTATTACAACCGCTACCCTGAAATCAGGATAGCAGTTGTAAATAAATTTATTACAGGCTCCAAACTAATTTCAAAACATTAGTCAATGTTTTGCTAAGGAACGCAGAAGTATCAGTACCAAGTGTGTTTAAAGTACCAGCAATAGAAGTCAAAAGACCATCTAAAATACCACCTACTAAACCACCACCTTCAACTTTTGTCATTTCTTCTGTATTCATTTCCTGAACACCAAGGTTTTTTAATTCTAAATTTTTCATAATAGGGATTATATTGATTTAAATTCCTTACTCTTTTCAAGGCTTTTCAGGATACGCCTTAGTAGTTTTGGCCAAACACTGGCCGAATATAACTATAGAATCGAAAAACAAATCAGGGAAAGAAACAGAAGAAATGCCGCTGTTCAGTAGAAATAACACAAAAAACTAGCGGCATTTACTAAACAAATAGGATTTATGACCGAAATAATGAGGTATTTCCCGCCATTGTTCAATCTATTCATTTTATTCATAAGAAAAGTCAACTGAACTTAAACAAAAACCGAGTAAAAACACCCTTTAACAAGCATATGTGAACTATTTAATCAAATAAGCAGCCCAACACCCACACTTAACACATTCCTGTAATCAAAAAGTTAAATAATCAACAACATACTACACTTTATACTTACGGTATTTGTTTTTTTTTTGAAATTGAACTCTTTTAAAAAAAGAACGTAAAAACTATAAAACAGCGAAAGCTGAGCTATCTTGTTCTCACAATAATCAGCATTTTCAGGAACTGTAAAAAAGGAAAACCCGGGACCTAAACCAGAGGTCTCAGCAGTAAATTTCCACCAGATCAGAAAAAATCATTAATTTAATACTCAAAAAAATATGGTTAGAGCATTGGTGATTTCCGGAGGTGGCAGTAAGGGCGCATTTGCAGGTGGCCTTGCTGAGTATTTGATTACGGTATGTAAACACGATTACAAAATTTTTATAGGCAGCTCTACCGGGAGTCTGTTGGTACCCTTACTTTCCATTGCTGAAATCCCCAAATTGAAAACTGTCTTTACTGCCGTCACCCAGGAACAGATTTTCAACATCGATCCATTTATTATTAAAAAAAGGAAAAATGGATTATTCAGGACCAGCATCAATCATCTGGGGATATTGAAGATGTTCCTGAAAAAGCGGATGACCTTTGGAGAAAGTAAAAATCTTAGAGAGCTGATCAAAAAAACCATTACTCCTGATGACTACAAAAGGATACTGAATGCTGACCGTGATGTGATCGTTACCGTCTCTAATTTAAGTAAAATGACCGTAGAATATAAGCTGGCGAAAGACTGTAGCTATGAGGATTATTGCGACTGGATCTGGGCCTCTACCTCCCTGGTCCCATTTATGAGTCTGGTAAGAAAAAACGGCGATGATTATGCTGATGGTGGGATGGGCGACCTGATCCCTATTTACGAGGCGATACAAAGAGGCGCAACAGATATTGATGTCATTGTATTAAAATCAGACAGAAGTCTGCTGCAAACCCCCGCAATCCATAATGCGCTGGATTTAACCTACCGCATTTTCGGTTTCATGCTGAACCAGATCGGTCTGGACGATTTGACTATCGGGAAACTGGAAAGCTTAAATAAAAAGGTGAAGCTCCATTTTTACCATCCACTGGAGGTACTCACTTCCAATTCCCTGATCTTTGATCCGGAACAAATGAAACTCTGGTGGGATTTAGGCTTTAAATGCGGAGAAGCCAGTGCATTGAATCCAAAAGTGGTTGAAATCAATTAGCTTTCCATTCTGGATTTCATATATTGATTAGCCGAGTTGATCACTACTGAAGGATAACCAAATAGTTCCAGCAGCCGGATCGCATTCTTCGTTTGAAGGACTCCCGCTTTGATTTTATAATCGAAAACATATCCCCCATGCGCTACCTCCTCTGCGAAATGGAAAAGGCTGTATTCCGGGCTCAGCAAATTCGCCAGCTCCAGATCATGCGTGGCAACCATCACCATGTTTTTGTTTTTCACCAGATATTCGAGTACACCCTTTGCTCCTGCTATCCTTTCCAGGGTATTTGTCCCTTTAAACAATTCATCGATGACAAATAAATTACGGCTTTCCGTGTTTTTCGATTGATCTATAAAAGCGTGAATCGAACAGATTTCCTCTAAATAATAGCTCCTTCCCGACAGGATATCGTCCTGGATTCCAATTGAAGTAAAAACGTTAAAAAACGAAGCTTTGTATTGAGTTGCGCATACTGTATAAATGGTTTGAGCCATGATCACATTCAGCGCGATTGTTCTCATAAAGGTTGTTTTTCCGGACATGTTTGAACCTGTGATGACCAGTCCCTGTGCTTCTGTTTTAAGGTTATTTGGCTCACAATTCACCAGCAAAGGGTGATAAGCATCCTTGATGTCCAGATGCGTGTAAGTATCATCAAAGTCGGGCACACAGAAATAGTCCAGCCCGGTCCGGTAAGCGGCAATAGATTGACAGCTATCTAAATTCCCGATAAACTTATACAATACATGAATTTCCGGTCTTAAATTATTGGTAATCGCAATACACTTATCCAGTAAATTATTTTCAACCAGAAAGGTGACCTTAATATATTCCAACAGTAACCAGCCTACACTAGAAAAATCATTTTGATCTGGCTTTTCCGAATGCAGTAAAAACTGATACCTGACAAGGGGTTTTAATTTATTGCAGGCTTTTAGTGCTTCCTCATCCAGTAGATGCGGATCTAACCCGGATAAACTTTGCACATGATTAATAAGTTTGGGAAGCTGTGAAAAGGGAGAAATGAAAAACTCCACTTTTGCTTTATGCTTAAAATGAATAATCAGGTTTACGATAAAACTGAGGAACAACAACACGAAAAAATAACGTCCATAAAGCAGACAAAGCGGGACAATAATCAAGGGCAGCACGCTTAAAATCAGAATCACATACTTGTTTCCGGATGGCTTTAATTTCCAGTCGAATATAATATTAGGGATAAAATAAGTTAAAGATTTATTCAGTTTCAAAAGATTAACTTCCAGTTCTTCTCTCAATTCCTTATGGTTAAAAAACAAGTCGATGAAACGATTCCTCTGTTTCAACTCCTCCAGCTCCTTAGCCGGATTTTGTAATAAGTAATACAGATATTGTTGTCCGATTTTGGTCTTACACCTATCTATTTTACTAAAAACCTCGTTAATATTCAGGTCTTCCAGGCTTTTAGCGGTCAGCTGATGCTGCTCATTGTCTTGAACAAGATGATCATTGTAAAGTCCAATGCGGTCAAAATCCCTGTAAACGATCTCTTCCTGCCCCCATTTCTCAGCCAGCTCAGCTTTAACCTTTTTCTTCTTATGGCCGAGATACCACTTTGACAAGTACCGGAGCAAGAAAAAGAGTGCTATTGTAGTTAAAATAAGAGGCGTTATCGTCATTTAACAATAATACCAACAAAATCAGACAATCACACGCTGTTAAATATTAATTATACTCCGGCTGTATCTTATACACCCAGGGTATCAAAAATCTCTCCTCTGCTTAGTTTGTCATCTATTTTTGCGATTACTTCTACTTTTGCTTTAAGGCATAAGGCCTGATCCGAAACACGGATAATATCCTGGAAAAACACCAGCTTCAGGCCCTGACGTTCCGTTCTAAGTTGCACCGAAAACACATCGGTACTGCTGAGGGATCTTTTAAAATCCATCTCAATCCGGGATACCATTAAGAGGATTCCCTGTGCTGTAAGTTCTTTAAAGGATTTTTCCTTAGACAACAGGTATTCATGTCTGGCGTGCTCTAAATAAGATTGGTACACTGCATTATTTACCACACCCTGAATGTCACATTCATAATCCCTTACTTTCAACTGAATTTCAAAAATATAATCCTTCATAATTGTCAAAGATCGTGAACTTATCCATTATTCAAACGCGTTTTCCAAAATGAAATAAAACCTAAGATTCATCGGGTGTTTTACGATATTGTATTTAAACAATTAACCTTAATACCTGCCAACAATCAAGCTTATAAACCACATTGCAATTAAACAACCTATTGCAAGCCGACAGCTTACTGCAAGCAGACAATTAACCTTTCAAATGCATGAATAACACTTTGGACCAACAAAACGACTGGACCTTACTACAGAAAACAGCCTTCAGATTTATCTTTCTTTTGTTCCTCCTTTTTATCATTATCTTCAATAACGGCGTTACTCCCTTATTGGTCCGATTATTTAACTACCCTCTCGAATTATTTAAAGACTTCGTGCCCTGGTTCGCAAAACAATATTTAGATACGGCTCATGAGGCTACCTACCATGTGAGCGGCAGTGGCGACACCACCTTTGCTTATGTTGCTTTATTGATCATTACTTTGTTTTCTCTAATTGGAACCCTCATCTGGTCAATTGCAGACCGGAAAAGAAAAAACTACGAACAGCTTTATTATTGGTTAACCGTTGCCGTTCGTTTTTATGTGGGAATTATGTTGCTCAATTACGGGCTGGTTAAGTTCACGAAAACGCAGTTCCCTTTCCCCGGTCTCTTCCAATTGACACAAAATTACGGAGAAAATCGTCCGATGGGTTTAGCCTGGGGCTTTTTCGGCTATTCTAAGGGATACAATATATTTGTTGGCTTTGCAGAAGTCCTGGCAGTATTACTCTTCTTCAGAAGAACTACCACCATTGGTGCTTTTTTAACACTGATGACCGCCTTCAACATCATGATGGTCAATTATTTCTATGGAGTACCCGTAAAAATGGTCTCTACCGCACTGTTTGTGTTCTGTCTCTTTTTGCTGGCCCCTAACTTTGGCACGCTGATTGACTTTTTCCTCAAGGGAAAGGCTGTTGCTTTAAAAATGTTAGCAGCTCCGGAGATCAGAAAAAAGTGGCTTTATTATACTAAATACACCGTCAAGTATCTGTTCATTTTGATGACACTCATTGGTCTGGCGCTTCATATGCAACAAATGAATAAGTATTTTTCAAAAGACCCGAAAAAGACGCTGCTTTATGGTGCCTACCGGATCAACTCTTTTTCTAAACCAAAAGACGCTCAGTCTACTGAAAAGAACTGGAAGTTCTTATTGATCGGAGGTGACAATGATAGTGGTATCAGATATTTTAATGACGAATATGAACCCGCTAAAATTAAAATTGATACCTTAAATAAAAAAATGGAAATTGTTTTTGAAAAAGATGAATCAAAACATAGCTTCTCGTACACAAAGTCCGCTGAAGGTCAGCTCATCTTAAATGGTACGCTTTACAAGGATTACGTAAGTATTGAATTAATCAGGGAAAAATTCCCATTGGTCACTAAAGAATTCCAATGGATCATTGAGTAATAAAAACATACAGGTGCTTGTCGCCTTAATAAAACAACGTTATGAGCAAATACCAACAAGAGTGGAAAGCACTCCTTCAAAAAGAGAAAACGTTTAAAGGCTGGAAAATCAGGTCCAGTGGTGGCGATCTGCTGATTCGTGTACCTGAAGACACAGACATGGACGTGCTGAAAATGCAGTTTTCTGACATAATCGGCCCATTTGCACCTTTGCTGAAATCTCCAAAAAACACCCTCAAATTCTACGTAGGTAATTCTGACGAATTCGATTTCATCTTTACGCTCAATTAAAAAAAGGGATAGTCAAAAACATAAGGAATCTCAGAAAATTATATAACTTCATGGAGATGAAACCTTATTTACTAAAACTCCTCCCTTCTTCAGCCATGCTGTTCCTCGCCCTGCCCATATTTGGACAGGCTTTAAAGACCATAAAAGTTCAGTCTACCGCATTAAAATGCGAGCATCTGGAAAATCCTTTAGGCATTGATGCGGTACATCCGCGTCTTTCCTGGATGATGAGCGATCCCCGACAGGGTGCTAATCAATCCGCGTACCGGATTATTGTAGGCAAAGATTCCTTAGCGGTAACCCGAAAAAAAGGGTCTTTCTGGGATTCCGGAAAAATCAGCAAACCGGTGAATTTGGTCAATTATCAAGGCCAGCCACTGGCTCCTTTTACCAAATATTTCTGGGCAGTTGAGCTTTGGGATAAAGACGGGAAACCGACTTCCTCCCTCCCTGTGGCAAGTTTTGAAACAGGAATGATGAAGATGGAGAATTGGAAAGGGATCTGGATCACCGATAAAAACAACACGGAGAGACGGGAAGCACCTTACTTTAGAAAAGCTTTTAATACATCAGCTAAAACGATTAAATCAGCAAGAGCCTACATCGCTGCAGGGGGACTTTACGAACTCTATCTCAATGGCAGGAAAGTAGGTAACCATCGCCTGGACCCCATGTATACCCGCTTTGACAAAAGGAACCTATATGTTTCTTATGATGTGACCGCTCAGCTTAAAAAAGGCCAGAATGCGGTTGGCGTATTACTGGGCAATGGCTGGTACAACCATCAGGCCATCGCGGTTTGGAATTTTGATAAAGCCCCATGGAGAGCAAGACCGGCTTTTTGCCTGGATTTAAGAATTACTTATGAAGACGGAACAACAGCCCTGGTAAGTTCTGATGGCGGCTGGAAAACCAGCTCCGGTCCTGTGGTATTGAACAACATTTATACGGCAGAACATTATGACGCCCGACTGGAACAACCCGGTTGGAACAACATCAATTTTAACGATCAGCATTGGAATACTGTTGTGCTGCGTAAGGCACCTTCCAATCAAATCGTGACACAAGCGATGGAGCCTATCCGCAATGTGGAAGAAATCCCGGTGAAGTCCATGAAGAAATTCAATGATACAACCTATGTTTTTGACCTTGGCAGAAATATAGCCGGCGTAACGAAAATCAAAGTTGATGGTCCGGCAGGTACAGTGATCCGGTTAAAACATGGCGAGCGCCTCTATCCAAACGGCCGCGTTGACCTGTCCAACATCGATGTTTACTATCGTCCAAAAGATGACACTGACCCATTTCAGACTGATATCATCACCTTATCCGGCAAGGGTCCCCTGGAGTTCATGCCCAAATTCAACTATAAAGGATTTCAGTATGTGGAAGTCAGCAGCAGCAAACCCATTCAGCTCAGCAAAGAAAGTATCACAGGATATTTTATGCACAGCGATGTTTCAGCTACCGGAAAAATCAGTTCCTCAAATCCGCTGATTGACAGATTATGGTGGGCAACCAACAATTCCTATTTGTCTAACTTAATGGGCTACCCTACCGATTGTCCACAGCGCGAAAAGAACGGCTGGACAGGAGATGGCCATTTTGCCATAGAAACTGGTCTTTTTAACTTCAATGCCATCACCATTTATGAGAAATGGCTGGCAGACCACAGGGATGAACAGCAGCCAAATGGCGTGCTTCCTGATATTATTCCTACAGGAGGCTGGGGATATGGAACGGCCAACGGAACCGACTGGACCAGTACCATTGCCATCATTCCATGGAACATATACCTGTTTTATGGGGACGCTCAACCGCTTTCAGATTCCTATACCAGCATTAAGAAATACGTAGCTTATGTGGAAAGTATTAGTCCGGCGGGATTAACCACTTTTGGAAGAGGCGACTGGGTGCCCGTTAAATCTGAATCTTCTCTGGAATATACCTCTTCTACTTATTACTATGTGGATGCGGTTATTCTTGCAAAAGCGGCCCGCTTATTTGGTAAACCTGCCGATGAAAAATACTACAACACACTGGCTGAGAAAATTAAAAAGGCCATCAATGATAAATACTTCAAACCGGAAACCGGAATTTATGCATCCGGTACGCAAACCGAATTAAGCATGGCCTTACAGTGGAATCTGGTACCGGAATCAATTCAGGCGAAAGTTGCATCAAATCTGGCAAAAAGGGTGGCCGCAGACGGCATGCACCTTGACGTTGGTGTACTTGGCGCTAAGGCCATTTTAAATGCGCTCAGCGACAACGGACAAGCCGAAACCGCTTACAAGCTGGCGGCACAGGATACCTATCCTTCCTGGGGATGGTGGATCGTAAACGGCGCCACTACCCTTTATGAAAACTGGGACATTAATGCGCCAAGAGACATTTCATTAAACCACATGATGTTTGGCGAAATAGGCGCCTGGTTATTTAAAGGTCTTGGCGGGATTCATACCGATGAAGCAGAACCAGGGTTTAAAAAGGTCCGCTTGCGTCCTAACTTCGTGTCGGGTCTGAACCATTTCGAAGCGGAACATGAGGGGCCTTATGGTAAAATAAGATCCTCCTGGAAAAGGGCTGGAAACAAAGTGATTTATGAGGTTCTTATTCCTGCAAATTCCAGCGCAAGCATCAGCTTTCCATTAACCGGCGACAAGAAAGCTTATCAGGCCGGCAAAGTATTGCCAGCTGTAATTTCTGTTCCTGCAGGCAAGTATCAATTTGAAATTAATTAGGCATCATAAAATAATCTCAGTATATTGTATTGTGATTCCTTAGCTAAACACACCAATAAATCAGCAACTTAGGGAAACAACGGAAATTTAAACCATCGAAACATGAACCAAACAGATTTTGATTTTTCTCATAAATACGATCAATTCATCACTGAATTGAATGCTGCTATGAACTATAGAGATTCCAGAGGTTACCTCACTTTAAATCCCGACAATAGATTAGAAGATTCTTTTACAGACTTGTTTGTCAACTATTGTGATCATCCCTTACCTCCGGGTCATAAGGGTGAATTTGATGATGCTACACTGGCATATTACTATTTCTGTTCCTCTACCGGGCGACAGGTGAACCTGAAATTGATTCTACAGAAATTTGGAAAGAAGTTTATCAAGGATTGTGAGAAACGTTTTAATGAACATTAATCAAGGTTTAAATCTACCTGCAAAATATACGATATACCACTACGATGAGGTACAAAAAACCCGGTCAGCTATTTAGGCGACCGGGTTTTTAAACATAAACACTATCCCCCGTAACTCATATCTTTTTTTACAATCAACAACACTCCATCTTCCTTAACTTTCTTTTTCACAATCACCAGCATCCCGTTAATCACATTCGCCTCCTGGATCTCTTCCCCTACCAGATATTCCACATCACATTTAAGGACGCTACAAATGGTCAGTAAGGTGGAAAGCATATAATCACACCGCGCATTTTCTATTTTACTAATTTTAGCAGAATTAACACTACATCTTTGTGCTAAAGCATCCTGAGTATAACCCAATGTTAACCGGATAATTCTTAAATTCTTGCCAATGGTCTCGTAGATAACTCGGAATGAATGTTTCATGTTTTAAAAGTCGTATCTTTTTTAAAATCAGTAATTGTCAATAAAAACAATAATTAAAATATTATCGTCTATTTATTCCTATTTTTCATCAATATATGTATTATTAATGATAATATTAAAATTACAATATAAAAAATAAACTTAACGGCAATAACCTGATATACATTCTTCCTAAAGCCCCATCATTCTTACTGCTTCCTGGCACTGGTTATCAGCTTCCCTTCGGATTTTTAGTTCAGCTTCCTTAATGACAAGGCATTCAGCACCGGCTTACCCTTAATGGGATTAAAGTCCAGCACAATTCCTTTTCCATTGGCAACCTGAATTCTGATCAACTTTTGGGCAGCCCTGGTATAGCCATATTCTTCAGAAATATTAAAGTCTTTAAGAAATTCATGACCATTAACATTCAGGTTAAAAACACGTTGATCCGAAATTTCCTTTTGTTGAGCATCATCGAGATTATAAGCCAGTGCTTCTTTCTCTGCGCCCCCCTGCAGTTCTGAGAAGTAAAGACTTAGCTCATAGAATCCATCAGGAACATCCATTTTATAGGCAGCTATTCCTACCTGCTGCGTCTGATAAACAGGATCTGAGTCAGTACCGGTAATATTTTTATCAGAACCATAAGTCATGCGGTTGTTGCCTCCCCGAAAGGCTGTCCCTCCAATGTATCCCCAGGCTCCTTTACGATAGGGCTGATCGGGTGTCCATAAGACATGGTTCTTTTCATCTATGAAATATCGTTCCGAACCCAATAAAACATTTAAAGTACTGAAGGTCTTTTCTGTAAAAAGGTAAGGCATCAACGTAAATTCAATATCCGCCAGATCACTAAGCTCAGGATGTTGAGCAGCAACAGCTTTTAACTGATGCTTACCCGCTGAAAAAGGCACATCCCAGGTGCAAATACGGTCTGTGCTTTCCTTAATTCCCAGACTCTTTCCATTTAAAAACAACTCCAGCGACTTTAAATTTGTAGCCACCTGAACCGGTTGAGTACTGAAGGATTTTGAGGAATCAGCGATACCTGTTCTTGCTGTCCAGTTTTTTGAGGCAATTTTAATGAATGGCTGTTTTAGCAAATAAGCCTGATACAGGTAATAAGTATCTTTGGGCTGGCGACCCAGTGTTAATAAGCCCTTATTATTGATGTGCGGCATCGTCTCTTCCCTGGTTTCGGAATTAAAATCAGCCAGGTTCCAGACCATGCCACCGCTTACAAATGGACGGCTTAACATCTCATTTAAATACACCTGACTAAATTTAATCGCGTACTCTACACTTTTATCAAAGCGAATCGGTTTAAATGACCTGATCCTCGGGTCTGCATCGGCACCAAATTCTGTAATCAACAATGGCTTATCCGGCAATTCCCGGTGGTGCTTGTCCAGAAAGCGACCAAAATCAGCTAATGATCCACCATACCAACCCTGATACAGGTTCCAACCAATAACCATAGGAATTTTTGTCAGCCCCACTTTATGATAACGGTCGAAATCTCCATGTAATGCCATCATCGTATATCTGGAATTATCCTCTTTACGGGTCAGTTCTTCCAGGCTTTGTGCAAGCTCAAAAACATGTTTAAAATACAGTTCCTGTCTGGGTTTATCATTCCCAAACTTTGGCCGCAGCAAAACCTCGTTCATATAAGCCCACATAACCACGCTGGGGTGATTATAATTTTGACGGATCATCTCTACCTGCATATTCCTGCAATTCTCGCTGAAGGCAAGACTTTCCGTGATTCCGTTGACGATAGGAATTTCTACGGATGCCAGAATCCCCAGCCGATCGCAGGTTTCCAGAATGACCGGGTCTTGCGGGTAATGGGCGACCCTTAGAAAATTACCACCCATTTCTTTCAGCAACTCTACATCTCTGATTTGTAAAGCATCCGGAACCGCATTCCCCAATCCTTCATAATCCTGGTGACGACTGGCGCCCATGAGCTTAAGTGGTGCCCCGTTTAAGAAAAAACCCTTTTCTGCATCAAATTTAAACCACCTAAAGCCAATAGAATGCGTCAGCTCATCGAGGGTATTTGAACCTCCGGCATCCAGGATACTGGAAACTACCCGATATAAAACAGGCGAATCCGGGGACCATAATTCTGGTTTATCTACCTTTGGTAAATCCATCAGAATGGTTTTCTTTTCCCCTCCTTTTAAGGTGACAACGATGGATCGCCTGACCACCTGTCTCCCCTCCTTGTTATAAAGGGCAGTATTCAACCGGACTTTACGGCTTTGGCCAGCCGCGTTTTCCAAAACATACTTTAGGGCTACCTGAGCACTTTCTGCGGATACCTGAGGTGTGCTGATGTAAATCCCGTCTGCTCCATGATCTCCATTATAAAAATGAACAGGATCCGTAATTAACAAGCCTACTTTTCTATAAATCCCGCCAAAAAAAGTGAAATCTGCTGTTAAAGGGGCAATATCTTCCTGATAACGATTAGAAACTTTGACCATCACTTCATTTTTAAAGTCGCTGTTAAACTTCAAAAATTTGGTTACAGGAATAATAAACCGCGTATATCCACCCGCATGTTTGCCAGCCAGCTGTCCATTCACATAGACCTCGGCTTCCTGATTTACCCCATCAAAACAAAGGAAAAGCATTTTACCTTTCATTGCCGGACTGGTTTTCAAAGTCCTTTTATACCAGCCTGTTCCGCGATAATAACCGGGAGCATCATCCATGACATCCTTTGCATTCCAGGTATGTGGCAAGTTAACATCCTCCCGGATCTGTTCATCCTTACTGAAGGACCACTGGTCATTCAAACCAATATACTGACGACCGGGATTACTATTTATACTTTTCGAAAAAGAAGCACCGGCAAAAAAAAACAACAATAAGAACAGGCATAAATGCTTAAAACAAGTCATAGGCAGTATTTCGTAGAAAAAAACGGTTAAAATAAGGACCAGGCGAAAACTACGCCTGGTCCTGTCAAAATTTATTTATCAAGTGCAGGCACATTGGATTCATATCCGCTATACCCTTTATTCTGGTTGATGTGTCCTTCAGTATTAAATCTTTGCGCAGTGGCAGGAACCGGCCATAAGACATGATACGGGGCAATTCTATAATTTACGCCTTGAATCGTTCTTACATTATTTTTATAGAAATCATTTTTCTCTATAATGCGGTCATAGAAGAAATTCTGATCAGAAAAAGCGTTCAAAGTATAGGTCTTTCCATTATAGGCCATTTTGCCGGTCAGGGCAAAAATATAGGCCATCCTGGTCAGCTCTGTCTTTCTGGGCTCCTCCCAGAACAATTCCCTGGCTCGCTCGTCCAGGATAGTACCAATATTGATTTTACTGATATCGGTGAGTAAGGCCGCATTTGCCCTGGCCCTCACCACGTTGATATCACTCATTGCTGAACCAAGATCGCCCTTCCAGTAATAAGCTTCCGCTCTTAACAAATAAGTCTCCGCTAAGCGAAACACATACCAATCTGTATTTGTACCGCGTGGTGGCGACCAGTATGGATCATTTGCCAGCGTATTTGTGGAGTTGATGAACACCTTGTAATGTGGCCAGCCAAACCAATGACGGATGGTATCTAATGCCCCATTCTGAAAAACGGTAGCGATATTCGCCGGAGTATATTGTTGTATAGGTTTTCCATATAGATCTTTGTCGACTTGATTTTTTGAAGTTTTCAGTGCCGGATTATTGTATACCAGATCGGTCATGTCCATCCACATCCCCTTGGCATGCCTGTAATCGGTCTGGTCTGTCCAGATGTATTTTGTACTATATGGGGTGCCGCGGTACCTTCCAATTCCACGACCATACATCTTCGTTAATGGAATCTCAGCGGTTACCGCATCCGTGATGGCTTGTATTCCGGATCCCGACGGGGAGCGCAGGTTTGCGAAATGCCAGGCTGGCACTGTATTACGCATCAGCTGCGATCCATTTGGCGTAAAGCCCTGGAATGCTTCTCTGTCAATCACCAAAAACAAAGCCTCTTTATTTGTTGAAATGGCCTTATTATCCATTCTGTGTAAATCCCACACCACATTTTTCGTTGCATCGGAAGCGGTACTGCCGAATCTGCTGGTCATCATTCCATATTTTCCTCCGCCAATTACATTGGTTGCAGAAAGAATTGCTTCATCAAATTTACCTAAAGCCAGATTAACTTTTGTCAGCAAATGGCTGACCGCACCTTTGGTCACTTCTCCTTTGTTCACATTATCCGTTACCCAGGTTTGTGCAAACTCAAGATCAGTTTTCATTCTCGCCAGAATCACTTCTCTTTTGGTAGAATAGAAATCGGAACGTGGGGCATCAAGGTCATTCAATAACAAAGGTACATCGCCAAACTGGTGTACGAGTCTGTAATAGTAATAAGCGCGATAGAAATAGGCAGAGCCTAAAATGGCATTCTTTTCTGCTTCAGAAGCATATTTCGGAACATCAATACGGGTGATAATCGTATTTGCCTGTCTGATGGCGACAAACGAATTGTCCCAATACCAACCAACTTTGTTAAAATCATCACTATTCAGATTTGCATCCGGTGTGATGCGGGTTACCAAATCCTGGGCAGGTGTACTTTTGTCGGTAGTCCCATCTACTGCGACATCAGAGAACAGCGATTCTGTTAACATTGGGGCAGAATCACCAAAGTACTCTCTCCTCAGGAGGAGTGCTACCCCATTTAGGGCAGCTCGCATGGCATTAGGATTATCCAGGTTTTCCGGCGAATAGCTGGACAGTTGATTGGCATCCAGGTAGTTTTTTTTACATCCTGTATCTGCTACCAGTAATGCGGCAGTACATAACAGGACTAGTGCTTTATTTATTTTTTTCATGTCGCTAAAATCTTATAAGGAAACATTTAAACCCAGGGTGTAATATCTTGGTGTCGGGCCATTATTCTCAGGATCCCAGTAATTCCAGTCGCGAGTATACACCGCCGCATTGTTTACATTGGCATATATCCTTGCATTTTTAATACGAAGCTTACTGATCAGGTTTTGAGGAATCGTATAGGCAAGGGCAATTGAATTTAAACGGATAAAGGAGTTGTCACGAAAAACATTAAAACTGGTTCCGCTGGTACCTGAGCTTAGCCTTGCATAGTCATTGATTGGATTTTCTGCCGTCCAGTAAGGAAGTTCATAAGAATTCTGGCGGGCAAAACCAACGCTTCCCGGCTGGTTCTTTGCAGAGTTATATTCTTTTTTCTGGCCCCAGTTAGACAATAACTGGAAAGAGAAATCAAAGTTCTTAAAAATGTTAAACTCATTTCTAAGGGCAAAGATAAAGCGAGGGGTTCTGTAGCCTAAAAACTGTTTATCGGCATCACTATACGCAAAATCTCCGTTCACATCCTCTAGTTTGAAATCTCCTGGTTTAATCGCTCCTTTTGTATATTTAGCAGCCTCTGCCATTTCGTTTTCCTGCCATACCCCAAGGACCTTATAATCCCAGATCACATCGATATCTTTTCCGATAAACCAACCATTTCCGGGATCATCAGCTGGTAAAGCCAGACTGACAATTTTGTTCCTTGAAAAAGAGAAATTGAAATTGGTATTCCATTTGATTTTCCCATCGGTGATGTTCTTTGTGTTTAAGCTAAAGTCCATTCCTTTATTACTGATTTCAGCAATATTGGAGTACACATAAGCGTAGCCAGTCACATTTGGAAGGGTTTGTTTCACGAGTAAGTGATTCGTTTTTTTATCATAGAAATCTACGGCACCAGTAATTCTGTCCTTTAAAACAGAGAAGTCCAATCCGACATTAAATGACTTTGTCTGCTCCCATTGCAAATTTGCATTCTGCATTTTGGAGGTAATTGCCAGCGTATTCACCGTTGATGCAGTACCACTACCATCTACGGTTTGATATTTATCGCTACCCAAAATGGCCAGAGCGGCATACGGATCAACCGTATTGTTATCCGGATTTCTCAGGTCCCTGTTTCCATTGATCCCATAAGAAACACGCAGTTTACCAAAGTCTAACCAGGTCAGAGACTTCAGAAAAGACTCTTCTGTAAACACCCAGGCAAAAGCTGCAGCAGGGAAAGTCGCTCTTTTGTAATTGACACCAAACACAGAATATCCGTCTCTGCGCACAGAAAGTGTCAGGTTATATCTTTGCATCAGGCTATAATTTAACCTGGCCATTAAAGCATCCCCCGTAAAAACCTTATCTTCTGCATTCACAACAGGTTTGATACCGGTAGAAAGGTTATGGTATCCTAAAACATCGCTGGGAACAAAACCTTCATTTCCAGCCTGTGTCCACCAGGTTTGATACTTTTCCGCATTTGCCAATAGGGTTACATCAAAACTATGGATATCTGCAATCGTCTTACTCCATTTTAACAAATGATCGATTTGCCAGTTGTAACGGGTTTCATTTGCTCTGGTCACAGAACCTCCGGGGGTGGTTACATTTGGATTTTTTGAAGAAGCGTGATCAAATGTCCGGTACATATCGATACCCGGGCTAAAATTCAACTGATAGGTAATTCCAAAAGGCAGTTTAACCCTGGTGTATAGACTTGCAAACAAGGTGTTTTGTCTATTCATCCTACTGTTATAGGTCATATTCAGAAAAGGATTTCTGGCGTTCAAGCCATTGTCGTCTGTTGGGATCCGTCTTAAAGTTCCATCTGGATTGTACATATCGCCATAAGGGGAAAGGTTGATCAATTGATTCCAATCAGCTTCAATCGCACTTTCATCACGGTCTGCATATTGAGCATTAAGTCCGATGGTCATAAATTTAGCTGCCTGGCCCTCAAGGTTAATACGCGCTCTAACCGTACTGAATGCGCCACCTTTGATCAGATTCTCATTTTTCTGGTAACCCAGAGACATGTAATAACTGATTTCATCTTTTTTCCCGCTCATGCTTAAGGTATGGTCCTGGCGCAATCCTGTTCTGAAAATCTCATCATACCAATCGACCGTTTTACCAGCCATGTAGTTTTCTTTTTCATTGGCTACCAGCCCTAGTCTGCCCAACCATACGCCCACAAGATCTGTAGGAACAGGATCTGTTGGTTTAAGATTCAGCCATTGCCCGACTGTCACGCCCGCAGGAAGGTTTCTTGGATCGTTGTACAAATAAGGCGCCGTAGCACCTCCACTACGCATCACATCCCCTCTCCAATTCAGGAAAGCATCTCCGGTATAGGGACGCATATTCTGAGCAAGATTAACCAGGCCAACATTGGTGTTAAAGATAATTGTAGGTTGATCTCCCCGACCCTTTTTTGTGGTAATTGCGACCACACCAGTCGCTGCTTTTGCACCATAAACGGCCAGTGAACTTGCATCTTTCAATACATCCACCGTCTCAATGTCATTGGGATTAATATCGGAAAGCTGACCGTTATAGATCACACCATCCAATACGATCAATGGGGAACTCCCTGCTGTTAATGTTGATTTTCCACGTACGAGTAAGTCGCCACCACCTTTAGCACTTGTATTTAAGCCTACGGAGAGGCCGGCAATATTGCCTTTTAGAATATCGGCCACACTTTGGGGGTTTTCATTTTCCAGCTGAGTAGCTTTGATGCTCGAAATTGCCCCTGTAGCATCTTTTCTGGTCGCTGTTCCATATCCGATGACCACCACTTCAGATAAGCCCTGAGCTTCTTCCTGAAGGGATACATTCAGCTCACTACGATTGTTTACCGGAACTTCAAGGCTGGTATAGCCAATCGCTGAAAAGAGCAGAACGGCTTTTCCGGAAACCGCAATGGCATACCTACCATTGCCATCTGTAGAGGAGCCGGTTTTTGAATTTTTAAGTTTTACGGATACCCCCGGCATTGGTGATCCTTGTGTGTCCTTTACTACTCCTTTTACGGTAAGGTCCTGTGCATAGGCCAATACATAGCTGGTTAGAAAGAACACCATGAATAGTGTAATTCTTTTTTTCATTTTTTGCTTGGTTAGGTTTATAAATGGTTTGATAAAACTAGGCTAACAAAAGCAAAAGAACAAGCTAGAATAACTACAACTATCTATAAAACAATAAGTTACAAACAACAGTGATACGCTTGAGACTCAATCAATAAATGGTGTTTTCACTGATTATCACCTGATTAGGCAGGATCGTAAAATGGAAGCTGATACGCTAAAAAAACATTAAAAAAAATACAAGAAAAATTCCCCTGAATAGTAATACAGCCCCTTTTTTTGATAAAAACGGCTGGGATTAAACAGGCTGGGTAAGATTCAGGGATTATACCACTGGTTTTCCGGCAAATGATGGAGACTCAAAGATCAATTTACTCCATCCGCCTTCACCGGCATTTTTCAGTTCTTTATTTCTTTCCTCCAGCAGCTTTTGCATCTTGCTGTTATAGGCCCAGCAGGTACTTTGTCTGATCAGGAGCAGCTGAGATAATTTATGGGAAGAAATTTTACCCTTGGTGGAATAAACCAGGAAAAGCATATAGAAAGCTTTATTGATAGGTATCCTGCTATTCTGAAAGATGGTATGGGCGATTACAGATTCATCATAACCACATTTTGTACACCTGCGGCTATAAGGCAGGAAACCGGAAAGATATTGTGTGTTGAGGCATTTTTTACAACTATATCCATTGGTCCATTTTAGCTCGGAAAGGTATTTAAAACAGGTATCCCTGTCTGGATATATTTTACTGAACTCTTCAAAATTCACTTCCATAGACATCACTCTTGCACGGCTTACTTTCTTGATGTTTTCATGCAGTTCCTGGTTGTCTTTTTCCAGCATGGCATTCATCAGGGAGATTTCCATGTTTTGCTTTTCAATAGTTGCGGCCTTCTGGCTGACCTCCTTAGTACGTTCATCAACCAATGAGCTCAGCTCCTTATTTAAAGTTTCCTTTAGTTTTTCATTAATCTGAAGCTGCTCAATCATCCGCTTTTGCGCTCTGTCTTTTTTCTGTCTTAAGCCTCTGATGTTATCGCCAATGGCAAAAGAAACCAGAATCATCTCTATCACGAAGCAAAAGCTTAAGCTGTAATGGGTAACCGGACCATAGGGCAACCAGGGAACGTTTAAAAGCACCAGCCCTTTAATGATGAAGCCAATTAATAGAAATGAGTAGCCAATCACAAAGAATCTGGCTGGTCTGAAGCCATTTTTCCAGATATAAATACCGGAGCCCAGGGCAATCAACAAAGGCAATACTTCTACTAATTTGTAAGTAAACAACTGATGGTCATACAGGCAGGCTATAAAAAACAAAGTCCGCAGCCCAATCATTGCAATGATGGCTTTGTAAAGCCCCGGGGCCTTACTTTTCAGGTATAAAAAATTCAGGGTAAAGAGCAATCCGAACAGACTGCTTAAATACAAGGCAATCCCATATCCGTATTGGTTTAAAGCAGGATGCTCTGGCCATAAGTACTGAAATGCGATGCCATCCACACAGGTTTCGTACAATCCAATACTTAGATTGTATAACACGTAGTATAGATATTGTTTTTGCCTGATGGCGATGAACATCAGTAAATTGTAAAAACTAAAAACAACGATCATCCCATAAAAAAGCCCGAAAAACATATATTCTTCCGTCGCATAATGAACTAACCAGCGCAGGTTTCTCAGGACAATGATTACGCTTGCCGATTGTGAGGACTTTATTCTGATGTAATAAGTCTCCTCCCGCTCTTTAGAATTATCGAGGTTTAGCAGGAAATTCTTATGTGCATACTCGCGCTGATCAAACTTGTATTTTGCACCAAACTTAAAACGTTGGTATTTATGAGGCCCAATAGGTGCATAGAAATTAACGTCATCAATGGTCTGGTCGAAGAATTCGAGCACCCAATTCTCCTTAGATTGGGGGTTAAACCTGATCTTAATCTTAAACCAGTGGGTGGAATTCAGGCTAAATATCTTAGGCGTATAGATCGTGCTTTTGCTGAATTTGCTGTCCATTGCCGGACTTAGAATATCCTGTAGTGTTAGTTTTCCGCCAGGATCTTCCAACAACTCAATTTCCCCGTAATTAAAGATGTGGTGAGGTACTTTGTCGTCAATCGTTACCTGGACCTGCGCCCTGGATTTCAGCTGTAAAACACTCAGTATAGCAAAGGCACAAAAAAAAATAACCCTGGAAATTTTCATCATTTAGCATTACAACATGGAGCACGCAATTCATTGCCACTGAGGGGAATTGCTGCCAATTATATTTAGTTGCTGTAATGATAGGAAAAAATTCCATGGAATACAGGCACCTCGTTATTGAATTTTTATCGGCTTCCTTTTAAAAAATTCCCCTATTTTACCGGCTTATGGAAGAAATCATTACCAAAATTAACGACCTCGTATGGAGCAATGCGCTCATTTTACTTTGTATGGGTACCGGCATATATTTTTCTATCGTTACCAGATTTGTACAGCTTCGATACATCAAAGAGATGATCGCACTTCTTTTCGGAGGACAAAGTTCTGCCAAAGGGGTGAGTTCTTTTCAGGCATTTGCCATCGCCATTTCCGGACGCATTGGTACTGGAAATATTGCGGGAGTAGCAACGGCTATTGCGATGGGTGGCCCTGGTGCCATATTCTGGATGTGGTTGATTGCATTTCTAGGTAGCGCATCGGCTTTTATTGAAGCTACACTCGGTCAGATTTACAAACAGGTTAACAATGGACAATATCGTGGAGGTCCGGCCTTCTATATAGAAAAAGGACTGGGCGTAAAATGGTACGCGGTGGTATTTGCCATAGCCACCATCATGAGTACCGCGCTTTTTTTACCTGGAGTTCAAAGTAATAGCATTGCATTGAGCATGCATAATGCTTTTCAGGTTCCGGTGGGCTATACTGGCGCAGGAGTCGCTATATTACTTGGATTAATCATATTTGGCGGTGTTAAACGCATCGGCAGAGTTGCAGAAATTGTTGTCCCATTTATGGCCGGGGCTTATATCCTGATGGCCATCATTATTATGGCTCTACATATCCAGGAGATTCCATCTGTGATTATGCTGATTGTAAAATCGGCTTTCAAACTAGAACCAGCCTTTGCCGGCGTATTTGGTATGGCGATTGCCTGGGGCGTAAAAAGAGGTATTTATTCCAATGAAGCTGGCCAGGGAACAGCACCACATGCTGCCGCAGCAGCGGAAGTAAGTCACCCGGTAAAACAAGGTCTCGTACAGGCATTTTCTGTTTATGTAGATACTTTATTTGTGTGTACTGCAACCGCTTTTATGATTCTCTTTACCGGCCAATACAACGTCATTAATCCGGAGGGCGGCTTCCTGGTTGAAAACCTACCGGGGGCAAAAATCGGAGCAGAATACACCCAATTCGCCGTAAACTCCCATTTCCCTTCCTTAGGTAGTGGCTTCGTTGCGGTATCCCTCCTGTTCTTCGCCTTCACCACCATTATGGCCTATTATTATATTGCGGAAACCAACCTCAGCTATCTGGATAAAAAAGGTAGAAAATGGGCCTTATGGACCTTACGTATCCTGATCCTTGCAGCTACTTTTTATGGATCTGTCAAAACTGCTGAAGCAGCATGGACATTGGGTGATATTGGTGTGGGTGTTATGGCCTGGCTCAACGTTGTCGCCATCATATTACTTAGAAAACCGGCATTAAAAGCTTTTAAAGACTACCAGGAGCAACGCAAAGCGGGTAAAGATCCGGTCTTTGATGCGAAGGCATTGGGCATAAAAAACACTACAGAATGGTAGTATAGGAATTCAGTAAAAAAGCAATGCCGTAAAAAGGGGATTGGCGATTTTAAATCACCAATCCCCTTTTTTAATTGTTAGCCCAATACTTCAGTTAACCTAATACCCTGGTCAACCTGTTATTTCACTTCAATTTTCAGTGTTGTAGATTTCAAGCCCTTTGCAGTCGCCTCAAAATAAATCGGGCCTTGTTGCTCATCAGCTTTCACAATAGCGGTCAGCTGACCGCTAAAAGCTTTCATTTTAGGTGCCTGAAAAGATTCCAGACTTGCACTGTTGCCATTGGCTACTGCATGAAATTTCCCTGCCCCTCTGACTTTAAAACTGATCTCTCTGGTATCCTCTGAACATAGATTTCCAGCTGCATCCACTACGCTAACCAGCACAAAGGAAAGATCCTTACCGTTTGCCGTTAACTGCGTACGATCCGCTTTCAGTTCCAAATGGTGAGGTTTACCAGCGGTATGAATTTCTTTTTCCTCCACAGCATTTCCTTTCGCATCATAAGCAATCACCTTAACCGTTCCCGGTTCATACTTCGTATCCATCCACATCAGGCGGTATCTTTTCTGACGGTCAAAAGCTTCCAAAGATTTTTTATCGCCGGTATTATACACTGTAAACGTCGTATCTTTAGTTTTTCTTCCCTGACTTTTACCATTGATAAACAATTCAGCAGTCGGGTAATTGGTGTAGACAAAAACCGGAGTAGTTTCACCTACCCTGTCTTTAAAATTCCAGTTTGGAAGAATATGAAGCGTATTTGCAGTGGTATTCCAGTGACTTCTATACAAATAATAACGGTCTTTAGGGATTCCGGCAAGATCTACTATTCCGAATAAAGAGCTATGGCTTGGCCAATTCGTGTAATATGGAGTTGGCTCTCCGAGGTAATCGAAACCTGTCCACACAAATTCACCTATCGCATAAGGCAGATCATCATGCTGAATAAAGTTATCTTCCGGCAAGTCAGACCAGCTACAATGCTCTACATCATAGGATGAAACCTGCAAATCCTTATATACAGGCATCGCCCGTCTGGTGACAGGGAATTTATAGATCCCTCTTGAGCTGATGGTTGAAGCAGTTTCAGTACCCAGAATCAGTTGCTGAGGTAATTTCTTATAAGCCTCCGGATAAGCAAAAGGGCGGTAATTAAATCCGGCTACCTGCATGGTTGCCGCAAAATTGTTATTGATAACCGATCCGGGGTTATCCATGCCTTGCGTCACAAAACGTGTAGGATCTTCGCGGAAACAGATGTCCTGGAGAAACTTTGCAATTTTAGCAGCACCAACCATTCCCTGCTCCGGGACTTCATTTCCGATACACCACATCACTACACTCGGATTATTTCTGTAATGATGGATCAGATTCACCATATCTTTTTCCGCCCACTGGTCAAAAAACTTATGGTAACCGTTCTTTTGCTTTGGCTCTTTCCATTCATCAAAAGTTTCTGCCATGAGCATCATTCCCATTTCATCACAAGCCTTTACAAATTCCGGGGCCGGCATATTATGAGAAGTCCGGATGGCATTTACGCCCATATCTTTCATGATGCGAATCTGTCTTCTGATGGCGGCATCATTTACGGCGGCACCCAGCGGACCAAGGTCATGGTGTAAACAAACGCCTTTAAACTGCGTTCTTTTCCCGTTCAGGAAGAATCCTTTATTGGGAATAATTTCTATTGACCGGATACCAAAGGTAGTCGTGTATTCATCGCGTAGCTCATTTCCTTCGTATAACTTAGAAACTGCGGTATATAAAACCGGGGTTTCCGTATCCCACAATTCAGGGTTTAAAACCACCAGCTCCTGATTAAAAACATCCTGATCATATTTGTTCAGGGGCGTTTTCAAAACCGCAACAACCTTACCTTTTGCATCCTTAATTTCGGTAGACAACTGAAACTGATCTGCCGCGGTTTTTCCTGCTCCTGCCAACTTTGTTTTGATGTTTACCTTCGCAAATCCGGCATTGATCACCGGTGTCGTTAACTGCGTTCCCCAAACCGGAATATGCGCTGCTTCTGTAACCAGCACATGAACATTACGGTATAATCCGGCACCAGGATACCACCTTGACGATTCAGGGAAGTTCTCCAACCTTACAGCAAGCGTATTTTCCTTGCCAGGCTCTAAAAACTCCGTGATATCAAAATGAAAAGTATTGTAACCATAAGGCCAGTAACCTACCTTTTTACCATTTAAGTAAACGGTAGCATTGCTCATTGCACCATCAAAGATGATCGTTGCCTTTTTACCGGCACTAAAAGCAGGCAGCACAAACTTATTCCGGTACCAACCTACGCCAACAAATGGCAAACCACCGGTACGACCGGCGTGCTCAGAAGCTTCTTTCTGCCCATCTTGTGTAATGGCAACATGTTGTTTATCATTATTGGCACTAAAAGGACCATAAATCGCCCAATCATGGGGAACTGTAACACGCTGCCATTTACTGTCATTATATTTAGCAGAGATAAAGCCTTCCTGATCTTCCCTGGTAAACTTCCAGTTCTTTTCCAGAAGTAATCCGGACCTGCTTTGCGCCTTAGTGGTCCCATACAGCATGCCTAACGACAATATAACAACAGCAAAATAATTCTTTTTCATATCAAAATTTAACGTTCTAACCGGTTCAACTCACCCTCTATTATGTACTACATAATACTGGCAGCTAAATATATGTTAAAACCCTATAATTTTGATGCTTTATGGAGATAAAGTAGCGTGGAGACCTGAATTTACCGGTGACCTAAATAACACCAATGGGTTACCCAGTAATAATCGTCCATCGGCAATCCCTTTAAATACCATTCCGGACACAAAGGATCCAAACCAGCGTAACCAAGGTAGATTTTAGCTGGACTTCCAAAATCAGTAATCCTCACCAGGACAATCCTTGAAAACTCATCTCCCTTATCTGTAGGAAGCGGCAAATAACTATCTGCGCAAATCCAATTAGAGTTACTTTCCATATTAACTGAGCTACTGCATATAGATACGAAAATATAGTCGGGCTGGATTTACAAAATCCCAGTCCCTGATGGTCATAATTCCTGTTTAAATAGTTCGAAAACAAAACGAGGGCGCCAAATTACTTTGGGCACCCTCGCTTCAATATTTAAGAATTTATTACCTGGTACAATCTGCTGTCCAGGTCGCTCCATCCTTGGTCACGAACATTTTTAAAGTACTTTCATCAATTTTAATTCCGGTTAACCCGCTTCCAACACTTACATAACTATTATCTCCGGATTTTTCAAATTTCACACCTGTGATATCAGGAATGTTATTACCGAAAAAGAAATTGTAAGTTTCTCCTACTTTACTCACTGTAATCTTCCCATCAGAACTAGTGATGTTATTGCCATCTTTTGAGTAAGAAACTGAACCTTTATAAGTTCCCACAAATAAATCTTTAGAAGCTGGATCTGTGTCTTTCTTACAGGCGATCATAATCGTCGTAGCGATTAAAAGTAAACTGAAGATTCTAATTGCTTTTTTCATAATGTGATGTGTTTTATTGTAACACCACAGTTACAAAGCCCGTGCCAACAACGCAATTCATGTTGACAATTAATGACCTTTTCAGGAGCAAAAAGCCACTTTTCAACCACAAAAACAGTACTTTTAATTGTTTTCCAGAATGGAGAGAATATTCCCTGCCGGGTCTTTAAACCAGGCAATTACCGGTCCTTCTCCACGAAATACACCTTTTTCATCGGTCTTAAAACCTTCCTCCTCATAATGCTCAAAAAGCACTCCTTTTTTCCCTAACTGCTCCACCGCTTCCTCCACACTTTGAACCGGAAAATTTAGGACAGTGAAGGTTGCGGGCTCATGATTGCGCTTTGGATAGATCACTATCGGACTGGATCCATTCACATGGAGTTCCAGTATTCCCATTGGATCATCTTTCAAATCTAACCCTAATACGCCACCATAAAATGCCCTTGCTCTTTCCAGATCGTCCACTGAAAATGAGCTAAATGATTTTGAATTCTTTAACATGATTTGTGTTTTAATTTAAGACAATCCGCTACAAATAAAGTTTGAGGATGTCCTATTCAGTTTAAAAATCAATCCACTATCCAAACCGCATCTACAAAGTATTTATTTGCATCAAAAAACAGATGTTTACCTACAAAACCTGTAACCCTGGCCATAGCCTCTATTTCGGGAAGCGAATATTTCTGTGAAATCTCCATATAAATAGGTTCATGCGCCGCAAAGCTGATGGCGGTTTCCTCATCAAGATGGACTACCTGCTCTTTCTTACTGATCAGGTAACTTTTGCAAGCCCCTGAATCCGGATCGTAACAGGCATAATGTTCAAAAGATTGCAGGTTAAAATCGCCGCCCAGTTCTCTGTTGATCCGATGGAGCAAATTGAGATTAAAGGCCGCAGTGATCCCTTGCGCATCATTATAGGCTGCCAGAATTTGCTTTGGGTTCTTCTTCAGGTCAAAACCGATGATCAACATATCTCCTTTTGACAAATACGCGTTTAGTGTACTGCAAAAGGCATTGGCCTCCTCCACATCCATATTCCCAATATTTGCGCCCATAAAAAGCACCACCTTCCTACGATTGGAAAGCGAAATACCTTTATCCAGCATTTTGAAATAATCACCATTCAATCCCTTAATATCCAATCCGGGCAATTGCTTCGGTAAAACCTCTTCCAGATGACGGATCACATTCGCAGAAATATCGATTGGCAAATAACTGAATTCCAGCTTCCGCTGACTCAGCTCCTTCAACAAATGAATAGATTTAGTGGCGTCACCGGCACCCAGTTCGATCAGGTCAAAGGGGCTGTTTTCAGAAGCAATCAAGTCTGCAATGTCTCCGCTTTGATTGGAAAAGATGTCCATCTCTGCATTGGTCAGGTAATATTCATCCATTTTCATAATCTGCTGAAAAAGCAGATCCCCCTGATGATCATAAAAATATTTAGCCTGCATAAACTTCGGACTTGCCTGCAGCCCTGTTAAAATATCTTTCCTGAATTGGGTCATCGTACTTACTTGTTCTTCTAATTTAATTGTGTCCATATAGCCCATATTATTTCGCAAGTCTTATCCCTGTAAACTGCCACCTTAAGTGTGGATGAAAAAAGTTCCTGTAGCTAACCCTGCTATGTTCCGCAGGGGTGGCGACAGATGCACCACGGAGTACCTTTTGATTGACCATAAACTTTCCGTTATACTCGCCTATTGCCCCTGGTGCTTTACTGAAACCCGGATAAGGGAGGTAGGCGCTTTCTGTCCATTCCCAGCGTTGCCCCCATTTAAAAGAGTCCGCAGCAACCTCCCATTCAAATTCTGTTGGTAGCCGCATTTTTGCCCAGCTCGCATAAGCATAAGCTTCATAATAACTGATGTGTGTTAAAGGCGCATAAAGATCTAGTGGCTGAAAGCCTTCCAGCGTATAATTTTGCCATACGCCATCTACTGAATGCCAGTACATCGGAGCAAGGATCTTGTTGTTATTTACCCAGTCCCAGCCTTCTGAATGCCACCATACAAAGTTCTCATAGCCCCCGCTATTGATAAATTCAAGGTATTCGGCATTGCTCACCAGATTGGAACTGATGGAGAATTGGGGTAAATAAACCTTATGCCTGCCCAACTCATTGTCGAAACAAAAGTCAGTTCCGGCATAACCAATCTCATAAAGCCCTGCTGTTATCGTTTTCATTTCCCGGAACCGGGAAGATACTTCAATGTTCTGAGGCTGTGCCGCATGAGGAAGATGCCCCCCTTTCTGAGCTACCTCAATATGCTCAGGATGCTCCGCATGATGAAGATGTTCAGCGTTCTGAGCGGCCTCCACCTGATGAACATGCTCAGCCATTTCGGTGCGATAAGCAGGAAACAATGGATTATGTCCCAGAATATATTTGATATCAGTCAGCAAAAGTTCCTGATGTTGCTGTTCATGATTAAAACCAAGAAGCAACAATTCTTCTGCCTTTTGCTCCAGTGGATTTTCCAGCAGCCGAAGCATTGCAGCATCTACATACGCCCGGTACTGATAAATTTCCTTTACACCCGGCCGACTAAGATTCCCCCTGTCCGTTCGGATCACTCTGCTTCCTACCGTTTCATAATAACTATTGAAAACATAATTATATGCGACATTGTAAAGCTCATAACCCGGCAAGAAGCTCTGCAGGATAAAGGTCTCAAAAAACCAGGTGGTATGTCCCAGATGCCATTTTGGAGGGCTCACATCTACAATGGGCTGCACTACATAATCTTCGGTCTCTAAAGGCTCGCAAATCTGTTCAGAGTGTTTTCTAATTTGCCGGTACTTTTCCGCTAGTATCATCAATTCGTATCTAAGTAATTTTTTAATTCGGTTATGGTATTAACACCTAGTGCTTTCGATTGTTTTTCCCTCATCATCAAGGCATAAGAATTGTTAAAACCAATAGGAATAAGCCACTTAATCTTGTATTTCTGCTGAAAAGTTTTGTTCACATAATCGTATACTTTGTCTTTATCCTGTCCGATGTTTTTCAGCAGCTGCTGATCAGGAGCCAGCAACACCAGCAAGCCCGTACCAGTATACTCGGGATAAAAATCAATCTGATCATTGACCAATGCGTCGAAGCAGATTTTTGTACCACCAAGACCGGATTTTGTTTCCACCTGATAATCGGTATTACCCTCTATCAACATCCGGTAGATCTGGGCAAGAATATATTGTTCACCAAATATTTTGGAACCAATCCTGACCACTTCCCCATTTCCTTTCCGCGGACTTTTATACAATCCTGCGCCAGATAAAAAATCTCTGGCCACCCGTTCAGGGCTCTGCTTCAGGTAATCTGTGCGGTAATTTAGCGCGATCATGGTAGAATCATTGATTTTTCCTGCCAGCAGATTCAATACCCCTTCCAGTTGTGGGAACTTCTCCAAAGCCCCCTCCCGAACGATAGGTACCGCATCATAGGGCGGAAATATTCCTTTGTCATCTTTCAAAACGATCAGGTCAAAAGCTTTTAATCTGCCGTCAGTTGAATACCCACTAATCACATCTAGTTCCTTTTCGTAAACTGCTTTATACATCAGGGCATCACTAATTACCCGCGTCGGAATTTTCAATTTATAGACGGACTTTAATCCCAGATCTCCGTCTTGTCTGCCCATAAATTCAGGGGTAAAACCCGCAGTCAATTTAGTACCATCACCGGAACCAGCAGTCCTTTCCGCAGCAAGCCGTCCTGCATTACCAATACCCGTAATCACAGGCCCAAGCTTATATCCTAACAAAGCTATCATGACAAAAACCAGCACATAGCTCAGTTTTTTAAGCTTGATAAAATCAAGTTGCTGAACCTTCGACAATAAAAAATCTAAACTGATAGCCAATAAAGCGGCCGGAATCGCCCCTGCAAGGATCATATTGCTGTTGTTCAGCGAAATCCCTCCGAAAATAAACTCGCCCAATCCGCCGGCAGCAATAAAAGAAGCCAGGGTGGCAACACCGATATTAATCACCGCAGCCGTTCGGATCCCCGCAAGGATCACTGGCATGGCCAAAGGCAGTTCTACATGAAAAAGAACCTGTTTTTTATTCATACCGAGGGCGGTTGCAGCCTCAATAACATCCCGGTTTATTCCTGTTATGCCGGTATAAGTATTTCGGATAATGGGTAACAGCGCATATACCAGCAAGGCGACTATAGCCGGTTTTGCACCAATCCCCAATAGAGGAATCATAAAACCCAGCAGAGCGATGCTGGGAATCGTCTGTAGCACACCTGCAAAGCCTAAAACCCCTGCCGCCCATTTACGTTTCCGCGCAATAAACATCCCCAGGGGAAGGCCGATTGCAATGGCTAACAATAGCGCAGTAAAAGTAAGCCCAAGGTGTTGAAAAGTCTGGCTGAGCAGCTTATCCCTTTGCTCCCACATGAAATTCCACAAGGTTTGCTGGCGATCATCCATGAATATGCTGTTGTTGATAGTGGTGAAAAGCCCCGGTCAGCTCCTGAAAGCTAATGGTTTTTATCTGCTCCGGACTACCGTCCAGCACAAAGCTTACATAGTCCTCCACCGTAAAATTAAAACACTCCATTGCCAGCCAGACACTCAGTGTTGCTGGTTGTAATTGATCACCCGTCACCTTGGTCTGCTCAGTAAGCCGGATAAAATTCTCCTCAGCATTGATGGAATGCGGAGGCAGCAACTCCCATAAATCTTTGATGCTGGCACATTTAAATTCTAAAACCAAACGCGCGCCATCGAGAAACCGACGTGCAAAATCATTAACAGGTCTGTACAATAAATCCTTTGCAGTACCAATTTGTACAATTTCACCACGGTTCATCAAACAAATCCTGTCGGCCAGCTCAAAAGCTTCCTGAACATCATGTGTCACCATCACGATCGTTTTTCTCTTTAACTCTTCCAGCGCTTTGAATTCTGTATGAATCTTCGACCTGGTCACATTGTCAAGCGCTCCAAAAGGCTCATCCATCAATAAAATCGCAGGATCTGCAACCAATGCTCTCGCCAGACCGACCCTTTGCTGTTGTCCGCCACTCAATTCATGAGGAAACAGGGATAAGCAATCCGGAGATAAACGCAGCTTTTCCAGCAATTCAGCTGTGCGCTTTAAAGTTTTTTCTACAGGCCATTTCAATAGCTTCGGAACGATGGCAATATTTTCAGAAACGGTATAATGAGGAAAGAGACCAATATTTTGCATCACATACCCAATTTTTCGCCTCAGCATTTCCGGTTTTTCATCAGATGCGGACTGGCCATTGATGCTGATCTTTCCGGAATCTGGCTCAATCAGGCGGTTGATCATTTTGAGCGTGGTGGTTTTCCCGCAACCACTGGTCCCCAGGATTACCATAGTTTCACCTTCAAGCACCGTAAAAGAAACCTCTTTTACCGCTTCTGTATTTCCGAAACGCTTACTGACACCTGATAACTCAATCATCCATTCATTTTCAAGGTTTACAAAAAGTTGATTTAAAGATCCCGATACTATTCTTTCCCGCTTCATCATTTATTTCAGATACGCTATTCCTCTTTAATACTCATAAAAAGGTTGTTTAGCGATTCAGAAAATGTGGGATGGGCAAACACACCATATCGGATCTCGTCGTAGGTAATCCCTCCTTGCATGGCCATTTGAAGTACGGCCATAATTTCTCCGCCTTCTGCGGCAAGGATGCAGGCGCCCAATATCTGCTTACTTTTACGGTCTACAACGGCCTTCATAAAACCTGAAGTCTGACCGGTTTCTATGCCACGTGCCACTTGCGACATTGGTATTTTAGCGACCAGAAAATCCAGTCCTTTCGCTTTTGCATCTCCAGCTGAAAGCCCTACACGACCGAGCTGAGGATCAGTGAACAGACAATATGGTACCTGCCTGTCTACTGTACTAAAATTTCCTTTCTCTATCAGATTTCTATAGACAATCGTAAAATCATTATAGGCAATGTGCGTAAAAGCAGGGCCACCGTTTACATCACCAAGCGCATAAATTCCCTTTACATTCGTTTCCAGCTTGTCGTTCACAGAGATATATCCGTTCTTATCTGTTTTTACACCCGGAATATCCAGGTTTAAAGAAGGGGTATTGGGGGTTCTGCCAATGGCGATTAAAAGATGACTGGCCTTAATATTTGCTGCTCCGGCAGCTGATTTCAGCTGAATTTTAAGTTGCTTAGGAACCCGCTCAATTTCTTTTATAGTGGTGTTGGTCAGGATTTCCAGCCCCTCCTCCTTAAGTATTTTTGTGATTTCAGCAGAGACATCTTCATCCTCCCGTCCTATAATTCTCGCGGATTTCTCCAGGACAGTCACTTTACTACCAAACCGGTGAAAGAGTTGTGCAAATTCCAGACCGATGTAATTTCCTCCAAGGACTACCAAATGTTCAGGTATTTCAGCTAGATCCAGAATAGTAGTGGAAGTCAGGTAGTTTGATTCAGTCAGGCCCGGCAATTCCGGTAGCTTAGGTTTGGCACCGGTATTAATGAAAATCCAGTCTGCGGAAAGCATTAGTTTCTCTCCGCCAGCCAGGGTTACTGTTAATTCTTTCGGGCCGGAAAAAGCAGCGCTGCCATGAATAAGATCCAACCCCTTCGTCGACTCCAGTCCTTTTTGTGCCCCTGCTCTGAAAGACTCAACGATCTCATCCTTCCGTTTCCTGATTTGTTTAAGATCCACTTTAACAGTACCGGTTTGTACGCCCAATTTACCCGCCATCCTCGCCTGATAAGCCGCACGAGCAGAGGCAATCATTGTTTTTGTTGGCGTACACCCATCATTGATGCAGGTTCCACCAACCATTCTTTCCTCAATAATTACTGTCTTTTTTCCGGCTTCGGCTAGCTTTTTGGCTAATGGGATACCCGCTTGTCCTGCTCCAATAATAATAGCATCGTAATATTTCATACCTAGTTCCTTTAACCGATTCGTAAATACACTGTCTGATGTAGACGCTCTGTCTAATATAACTACTATTCAGCACAAATGTTTGGGAGCCGAAAAAAGAGATAAACTAACATACTGAAGCGCAGTACATTGAATAAGCAAACACCTTAAGCCGCTGCACTGACAGCATTAAACCAGCGCAAAAGCAAGATTTATTTTGATCCGGGATTACCCGGAAGAAAATGCGATTTCATAATTAAGCCCTCCTAAAATCATTAAGAGGGCTTAAACAATCAATTATTGGGATTCAGTTTTTTAATCCCAATAATTAAAAAAAACCGGGCTTAAAACAAACCTTATTCTTCGGTCGTATTTTTCAATTTCATCAATAACGAATAAGCACCTTTCACTACAATATCCTTCCCTTTTAAATCAGAATTTACGGCGGAGAAACCTTGTTCCGTAGCACCTTTTTTCACTTCGGTCAGCTTAAAAGCATCCTTACCATTCCGCACAAAAACATAATCCTTGCTCTCGTAATTCACAAAAGCATCCTCAGGTAAAGCATCCACTTTATCATTATTTATCTGCACTACCGCATTCATATACATGCCCGGAACCAGTTTCTGATCATACTGATCGAAATCACAATGCACCGTGGTACTCCTTTCCTCATTTAATGCATGACTCACCAATACCACCTTCGTCAGGTGTTTTTTATCCGGTTTAGCATTGTTGTAAGCCATCACCTGCTGACCGATTTTGATCTTAGTCAAATCCTTTTCAAATACCGTCAGATTCAGGTGGATATTATCCGGATTAACCAGCTCAAAAATAACATCAGCAGGCAGCACATACTTTCCGATGTTCACATTCACTTTGCTCACATAACCGTTAATAGGCGAGTAAATCCCTATAGTCCTGCTGATATTATCTTCTGTAAGTTTCGCAGGATTCAATCCGATCAAACGCAGCTTTTCTGCTAAAGCTTTACTTTCGATACTGAAATTTCTAAACTCATTCTCTGACTGTTGCAATACCTTATCACTACCAGCTTTAGCGTTATGGAGTTCCCTTTGTCTGTTATATTCTTTAAGTGCAAAGCCGAGTTTATTCTTCGTGCTCAGGTAATCCTGTTGCAATTGAATATACTGCGGATCCTCAATAACCGCTAAAACCTGCCCCTTTCTCACCTTCGTCCCTGGTAGCATTTGGGTCGATTTCAGGTAACCACCCAGGGGTACACTCACCGACACCAGATTTTGTGGCGGCACTTCAATCTGTCCATTCAGCTTCAACAGCGTACTAATCTCTCTGGGCTGCACCTCCTGGACCTGCAAATCAATTTGTTTTACCTGCTCCGGACTCAGCTGTACGATGCTTTCATCCGTATTGACAGGTGTTTTCGACTCTTCTTTAGCGCTGCTACTGCATCCATAGATAAGTACAGGAATAATCAGTGCAGACAAATATTTAAAAAATATAGATTTCATGTTATTTTGATAAAAGGTAATTCAATTGGATGATGCTGTTGTTCAGGTTGATGACGGCATTTAAATAATCCATACGGACTGCTAAAGCCTGTTGGTTCAGCATGGTCCATTCCAGGTAATTGATCTCCCCTTTTTGCAACTGTTTATTCAGTGTTTGGGTAATTTCTCTGGCGTTTTTTAACGCATTATGCTCAAAATCCTGCACAATTTCTTTGTTCTTTTTCAGCTGCTGAATGCCATCTTCCATTTCAGCCTGCAACTGTTTCCTGGCGTAACCCGTTTCATTGATGGCCAGATCCTGATCCGTCTTCGCAGATTTTATTCTGGCCTTTTGTGCTCCGGAGAAAATTGGTATACCGACACCTAACTGAAAGGAATGAAATCTTGAACCCGGATCATAGCGAATACCATCCTGTAGAGACATGTTTTGATAACCCAGGCTAATTTCCGGAAGCAGTTTTGATTGCTCCACACCAGTCCTTGCTTTAGCCAGCTGTTCCTCCTGTAAATGAAGTTTTAAGAAGGGATGATTTTCCAGCAATGCCGGATCAATCCCGCTAACTGTCAATTTAAAATCCGCTGCCTGAGGTAAGCGCGCTTCTGAGCTATTGATCAACAACATGAATTGCTGCTGCAGGAAACTAAAGTCCTTCTGTAACTCTTTCTTTTGTCGCCCGATTTGTGTCAATTGATTTTCTGCACTAGCCTTTTCCAGCATATTCGTTTCGCCGGCTTTAAACCTTAACGTTGCGATCCTTAGAAACTCCCTGAACGTACTGTCCATCGCCCCCAGCAAAGCTTCCTTTTCCGCAATCACCAGCATTTCATAAAACATTGAACTGGTCATCTTTTTAACTTCCGACTGCTTTAAATCAACATCCAGCAATTTCAGTTTCCATTCTTCGGATAACCGCTGCTTTTGCCGGCTATAAACCGTTGGAAAACTGAAGCTTTGACTAAGCCCAACTGCATTATCTGTTAAAGCACTATTGAACTTCCCATACTGCGCGGATAAATTCGCTTGTGGAATATCCCGCCCGGTTTTGATTAGTTGCTGCGCTTGTTCCGCTCTTAACTGCTGACCTTTAACCAGCATATTCCCCGTGGCAGCACTATCCAGCGCCTCATTTATACCAATCGGCCTTTGGGCAGTAGCCGAATTAAAAGGGCTGAAAGCAAAAACCAACAAGATCAGCGTAGCAATAGATTTGGCATGCCTGGCCCCGGGTTTCAAACCTTTCTCCACAGCAATGTATAAGATTGGTAAAACGAAAAGCGTCAGCAAGGTGGCAATCATCAAACCACCGATCACTACTGTAGCCAGTGGACGTTGTACCGCTGCCCCTGCACCATTACTCAATGCCATAGGCAGGAAGCCTAATGAGGCCACAAAAGCAGTCATCAATACCGGCCTTAACCTGGTCATTGTGCCCTGCATCACTACATTTCTCATATCTGTTTCTCCTGATTTTTTAATGCGGTTAAACTCGGCAACCAATACAATCCCGTTGAGCACCGCGATACCGAATAAAGCGATAAAGCCCACTCCGGCACTGATACTGAAAGTCATCCCACGAATCGCCAGCAGGAAAATCCCGCCAATGGCCGACAATGGAATCGCCGTATAAATCAACAGACCATATTTTATAGAGTCAAAAGCAAAGTATAACAACAGGAAAATAAGGATCAGTGACACCGGAACAGCTACCGACAACCGGGATTTAGCCTCATTCAGGTTTTCAAATGATCCGCCATAAGCCACCGTATAACCTACCGGCAGCTTAATGTGCTTATCCACCTTTTCCTGGAGCTCGTTCACGATACTTTCTACATCGCGACCATTCACATTAAAGCCAACCAACACCCTTCTCTGGGTATTTTCACGTTGTATCTGACTTGGGCTGTCTACCAATTCAACAGTGGCTACCTGACTCAAAGGGATCTGGTTACCGGCAGGAGTTGGAATCAACAGCTCCTGCACATCGGTCAGGTCTTTCCTATTGTCATTATCGAGCCTAACGACCAGTTCAAAGCGCTTTTCACCTTCAAAAACCAATCCTGTACTCTGACCTGCAAATGCCGCATTGATATTCCTGTTTACTTCCGAAATGTTCAAACCATATTGCGCAATCGCAGGTCTGTTGTATTTGATTACAATTTGAGGCGTTCCGGAGATCTGCTCCACATAGTGCTCGGTTGTACCTTCTACAGTCCGCACAATATTGCCGAGCTTTTTGGCGTAAACACTCAAAGTATCCAGGTTTTCACCATAAATCTTACAGACCACATCCTGCCTTGCCCCCGTCATCAGCTCATTAAAACGCATCTGAACAGGAAATTGAAAACTCGTTGTCACCCCCGGAACCTCTGAAGCTGCCTTGCTCATTTTCTCCGATAACTCATCAAAAGAACTCGCGGAAGTCCATTCGCTTTTCTTCTTCAGGTTGATGATCATATCGCCCATATCCATTGGCAAAGGCTCTGTAGGCACCTCACTACTTCCTATTTTGGTCACTATATTTTTCACTTCCGGAAATCTGGATTTCAAAATCGCAGACACCTTCTGTACATTTTCTATCGTCGTATTCAGGCTACTACCAGAAAGCACCCTCGTTTCTACGGCATAATCACCTTCTTCAATGGAGGGAATAAACTCGCCCCCCAGCCTTGTCAACAAAAACACTGCAAAGACGAACATCACCACGACCAGGCCCAGAATAAGCTTAGGAATCCCCAATGCACGGTTTAATACTTTGCTGTAACCAGCTTCTATTTTTGCCATCAGACGATCCGAGAAGTTCTTTTTATCCGAGATCGTTTTGCTCAGAAACACGGTGCTCATCATCGGAATATAGGTTAGCGAAAGGATAAAGGCACCTAAAAGTGCAAAAGCCACTGTTTGTGCCATTGGCTTAAACATCTTTCCTTCAATTCCCTGCAAACTGAAAATCGGCAGGTAAACGATCAGGATAATGATCTGTCCGAATACCGCGCTATTCATCATTTTAGAAGACGCACTTTTCACTTCCTTATCCATCTCCTGCTGCGATAAAGTCCGTAGACCGGCGAATTTCTTGCTATGCGTTAATTGGTGCATTACCGCTTCCACGATAATCACCGCGCCGTCTACAATCAACCCAAAATCCAATGCGCCAAGGCTCATCAGGTTTCCACTAACGCCAAATAAGTTCATCATGATAATGGCAAAAAGCATGGAAAGTGGGATCACAGAGGCCACTAATAACCCTGCACGGACGTTTCCTAGAAACAAGACCAGTACAAAAATGACAATCAATGCCCCTTCCATCAGGTTCGTTTTCACCGTATCAATCGCATTGCTCACCATATCTGTACGATCCAGGAAAGGTTCAACCACTACGCCTTCCGGCAAAGTTTTCTGAATCTCTGCAATCTTAGATTTGATACTTTCGATCACCACATTGCTGTTGGCACCTTTCAGCATCATCACAATACCACCGGAAACTTCACCCTCGTCATTGTAAATTAAGGCTCCGTATCTGGTTGCCGACCCGATTTTCACCTCCGCAACATCGCGGATCAGCAAAGGCACGTTGTTCTTGTTCCTGATGACCACATTTTCGATGTCGTCTTTATTTTCAATTAGTCCTTCACTTCTGATATAGCTTACGGAAGACTGTTTTTCGATATAGGAACCGCCGGTATTCTGGTTGTTACTTTCCAGTGCATTAAACACATCGGCAATGGTAATCCCCTGGGATTGCAGCTTATTGGGATTGATGGCCACCTCATATTGCTTGAGTTTACCACCAAAACTGCTCACCTCAGCCACGCCTTTTACACCTAATAGTTGTCGCCTGACCACCCAATCCTGGAGCGTACGCAACTCAGTAATATCGTATTTGCTTTCATAGCCTTTCTTCGGTTTCAGCACATACTGGTAGATCTCTCCGAGGCCGGTAGAAATAGGGCCCATTTCTGGTTTCCCAATACCATCCGGAATACTCGCCTGCACGGTGAGCAACCGCTCCGAAACCTGCTGTCTGGCCCAGTAAACATCTACATCATCATTAAAAACGAGGGTAACCAGCGAAAGACCGAACCTGCTATAGCTCCGGATTTCTTTGATCCCTGCAATATTGCTACTCGCCTGTTCTACAGGAAAAGTCACCAGTCTTTCGATATCTGTTGCACCATAAGAGGGTGCAGAAGTAATAATTTGCACCTGATTGTTTGTGATGTCAGGTACCGCATCTACAGGAAGCTTTGTCAATTCAAAAGCACCGTAAATGATCAGCGCAATAGTAAATAGCGCCACTATGAGTTTATTCTTTACAGAAAACCCAATGATTTTATTCAACATAAAAAAGGAATTTTGATTTACTTTTAATACCATAAAAGCTAAGCCAGGGAGCTATTCCGCTGGATTAGTAGTATAAATCAAATTTTTGGCGGTTGCCAGATGGTGTCCAGATAAGCATATGGAACATGTTCATCGGTATAAATTACCGTAGGTGTATTTAATAAGGCACTGAATACCTTTATGACGTATCTATGGAATGGCGGAGTTGCCGGACTGGTTAACACAGAATTCTGATCAATTGACTTAAAAGGCAATTGGTTATCACGTTCCTGGTCATTGTCCGTATGGGGAATAGAGTTGTAATGGTCAAAAAGGAAGGCTGTAAAGGTAATATCCTGATTTATAGCCTGGTGTTCAAAGTAGTGTTGAAAAAGTAAAGGCAGTTTGATTAATTCCTGCAATCCGGTAGAAAAAATGAGGAGGACTAAAGTTATAAATATGGATACGTGCTTCTTCAACGTCTCAAATGTATTGGTTTCTTTGCTCCCAAAAAAGGAAAAGACGGTAACTTTTACATAAACTTCCGTTAAGATTCTTCATTACAACGGCTTAACTGTGGTTCAGCAGAAACAACACTGACAAAAACAGTAGTAGTAGTAGTAGTAGTAGTAGTAGTAGTAGTAGTAGTAAGAAACATAAATAATCAGCCGCAGGGCAGCTGATTGTTTATGATGATGACCTAATTTGACTTGATTTCAAATTTCATATCAGATTTGATATCTGTTTTTTTCATCTCCCGCAGCTCCACAACCGGGGATTTCTCCGCGCCGAAATCATTATCCTTTAGGATCACTTTTGTATCAGCAGTTAATAAGATCGCAGGTCTTTTATCCCCTCTTTTCATAAAATTGGTTTGTATGATCTTATTGCCTTGAAAAGTCAGGCCATTGGTACTTCTGGCAGCAAGAATCGGATCGTCGTACACCTTAAATGTATTGTTCAGGATGCGGATATTTTTATGCACCCAATAACCTGGTACCGGTTCCCTGTTTTGGGGAAAGATATTGATCACATAATTATCAGGATAAGAATTATAGGCACAATCTTCAAAAACATTTTTTCTAATGGTTACATCTGCTACCGGACCGGATTCGAACCAACCCATGGCATCGTTTTCAATCAGGATGGCATGCATTCCCAGGCGAAAGAAAACATTATTTTCTATCAGTACCTTTCTGCGGGTAGTCACCAGAATCCCCCTTGCATTCGAACCCTCGAACCTTGAATTCTTAACTGTTAGCGAAGGCGTCCAGGTCACATTTTCCACAAAATCGCCTGTTTTAAGTTGCGCTGAAACCGCAGCAGTCAATTCTACCAGGAGCTCCTTTTCATTGATCAGCTTTACACTTTTAACGACCCTGTTTTCAAATATCTGCAATGATTTTGCGCGAAGCAGGGCGACACTATCGCCAGCCGCAAAAGCCTCAAAACCATAAGATTGCCCATGCATAAACCTCAACCTCAATTGATTTCCAGAGATTACTTCCATTACTTTCAAATGAGTTCCATGCACATTAATCGCGTCATCATGTAAACCCCTGAATCTGGAATTCGCTATGGTGATTTGCCCTTTACATCCGGAGAAATGCGTCCCATCTGCAGAAGAGGCGATCACTCTTCCACTGCCCTTTTCCGGTTCCACAAAAAGGCTGTCGTAGTGAAGGTTTTCAGAAAACTGGGAGATAATCCCGAGTCCATGCATAAAATTCATGTGCACATTATGGAGCGCGATATTTTTAGAACGGTTGTTAAAAGCACCCACATAATCGCGGAAACGGTCACGTACGGTCAGCACTTCTCCCGGCTTTGCCTTGAATTTAGAGAAATCTCCGCTAAACTTCACAGTCAGGGGAGCAACTACACTGGCTGTACTTTTCAGGAAAGGATCCCAGGAACTATAAGTGTTGACACCCGTTTCCGGATTCACCAGGATGGCATGGAAGTTCTTGCTGACCCATTTTTCGCCATACCATTGCAGTGTTCCGTTGATGATATCGAATCTGGAGTCCGGATGAACTTCCACAAGTACACTGGTTGGATTGATTTCTTTGATCGTCATTTCCGACATTCCGGGACGTTCATAATCAAAATTCAGGTTTTGAATCCTGATGTTTTCACATTTGTCCAGAATCCAGGTGGCCATTTTCCCATGAAACACAAAGGTTGAATTGTTCCCTTCAATCGTGATATTTTTCAATTGCTTCAGCAACATCCCGGCCTTGATCTTTTTAGAAGGGTACTCTTCCACTGTTGAAGTGTTGCTGATATAATAAGTGTTTTCCTGCGCCTGATCCGGCCAGAAATCATATCTTCCTTTGGGGAAAACAATTCTGGAATCTGGTTGGTTCCGGCAAGCTTCAATCGCTTTCGCCACTCCTGCAGTAACATCAGCAAAAGTATTGGGTTCAACACCAAATTTCTTAACATCAATATCCTGAGCAAAAGAAAGTTTACAGCAAAAAAGGAGTAGGATCAGTAGTTTCGGTTTCATAGTTTTAATTAGGGTATGATTTATGATAGTTTGATTTGTGTGGTTCGGTTTGTATAGTTTGATGATATTCTGGTTAATTTGTATCGTGTTATTTGTAGATTGTGATTCCTGATGGTGTTTATCGTGCTAACTTACTATTATATTTCTCCTTAATTACATAGAGCCATATATCTGTCGGCACACACTTAAGTATTTTATATGTTACAAAAAACGTCGATGATTAAACTGTTTCAAGCTTCCTGATTTCAGGTATAAACGCTCACAAAAGCATTACATTTATTCCTTTTAAAAACAAGACTATGAAAGTACAATTTCCAGTTGTTGGTCTCCTGAGCGGGATGCTACTATTTGGCTGCAATTCCTCAGAAAACAAAGTAAACAGCACCGATACGGTAGCTACAGAAAACAAATCAACAGCGATTCCGGCAGATGCAACTGCCAATACTCTATCCAAGGCTGATCAAAAAACAGTTGACCTGGTAAAGCTTAAATTAACCACAATGTTTAAGGATGAGTTAGCGAAAAACCTGATTGATACCCCAGGCAGAAAATTTAAGTTTTTTGAATATGACCTCAATGGTGACGCTAAAAAGGAAATCTTTGTTGGACTAACAGGTTCTAACTTTTGCGGATCAGGTGGTTGCACCATGTTATTACTTTCTCCGGAAGGAGAATTGATCACTAGATTTACGGTGGTAGACTACCCTATTCAAATCAGTAATACCATGACCAAAGGATGGAAAGACTTAATCCTGCACAGCAACAGCAAAGATCATCTGATGAAATTTGATGGAAAAGCTTACCCTGCTAATCCTAGTATTCAACCTGTTTACACTGCAAACTCCTCAACAAGTTCAGTAAAAGGCTTAGATGCCTCAGATCAATTGTATACCTGGTAAAACAAAAACTCCCCTTATAAAACAGGGCTTTAAAAACATTGGCAATTGAAAAAGTTGCCAATGTTTTATTTCTTCAATAATTGGTTTAATGCACTACTGGTACTTAAACCAAACCGTTGCGTTACAATCTTTATCAGCAATAGCACGTACCCAATGCGCACTAAACCCAACCGGGAACTGATGCTCTACCACTTTTCCTGCAGGAATTACAAAGGTTTTATAAGTATGAAAACCTGTAAGGTCAAAATCTACTTCCAATGTAATTGTTACCTCTTTATCGGCTGTCAGACTTACCGTTTTCTTGTCATAGCCCGTCATTAAATAGGGAAGCGAAGGTGTATTGGAAGTTACTTTTGCATTTTTCCATACGCCACCTTCCCCTACTGGCTTGCCTAGTTTCCAAAGGTCATCTATGGCGCCAAACCACAAGCCATTGCCAGAATCTCCAAAGAAATGTCCCTCATTTTTTGCCTGCTGTTGCGTTCCACTCAATACCAGCAAACCTCTCCAGGTACAAAAATCTACAATTTTCTTCTTGTGGGTAGTCACCGGGCGGATGGCCAGGTAGCCAGATTCTCTGCCAATCTCATACATGGTACCATGCGCATTGAGCATTAAACGTTCAGACTCCAGTTCCCGTCTTGCCCTTGGCCAACCGGTTTCAAATGGCTGATCATAAATTGCAGACGTTTTAGGTAATCGGAATGTTCCTGTTTTATCTTTTACGATCACAGAAGCTGCATCAATTTCGAATTCTTTCTTTATTGCCAGTATAGAGGCTACTTCTTTAGCCAGGTCTGCCTGAGGACTGATGAAATTCAACTTTTCATTTACTTCCTGGTAAGCATGTTTATTAGCTCCATTTAAAGAAAGCACCTGAAGGTTCTTATTTAAAGCAGCTGGTCTGATGAGCGAAGCGTTGAATTTACCTTTGCTATCTACATCTGCCAGAGCATTAAACATAGGATCTTTCTTTTCATGGGCTTTCGCTGAGAAATGCACAGAAGCGGTTGCAATACAGTTTTTATCCGTTTTAAACCGAATCCAATTGGCCGCAAAATCATCAGGAAAAACAAAGTAAGTATAGCCATTAGCTGTTACAGGAATCGTTTTATAAACTTCCCATTGATTGTTCCCCTTCTTGTCTATTTCCAAAGTAAATTGAACAGTTTCATTCCCCTGCTGACTCAGGTGCAGCACTTTTTTATTAAATCCATTCATTAAAAAAGGATCAGATACCGTATTCGCTTTCACCTCATCATTCATCCATGGGCCTCCCCATCCAGTGCTCGCTCCCCATTCTTTCAATTGATTGGCCGTACCGAACCATAAATTTGATTGTGATCTTCCGGCATAAGGGTTTTCCAGCATAGTCGTCTCATCGGTAGCCAGCACCAATTTCCCATTCCAATCTGCAAAATCAGGCACATACCTCAAGTGTGTACTAATTGGTGAAATTCCGGCACTATTTGCAAGGCTAAAGGTTTTTGGAAAATCATAGAACATACCATGCATGTCCATCAGCATTTTTCCATTTCCAATCTCACGAATCCTGGGCCATTCGGTGTACCATCCACCCCAATGATCGTAGGTACGGGTCGCTTTTGGCAGGCGATAGGTATACCATTTACCACCATCCAATAGCTTTAAAAGCATCGAACGTTTGTCCCAGCCAATACTCCATGCGGCACTTTTATCATCTGGGTTGCCATAAATACCACCCGGACCAGTTACATCGGTAAACTGTTTACGTGCTATAATTTCCCATTTACGGCCGTCCCAACTGGCCAAAACGCCTTTGTCTTCCGGACTCTTCGGCAGGTCGCCGGCTTCCAGTTTATCTTTACTCAGTTTAAACACGGCATCCTCCCCGTTATTCGCTACAATTAAACGGTTTTGTGCCGTATAAGCTCCTTTACCATGCCATCCAGGCACAGGTTTATGGAAAAGCTTTTTTACGGCCAGTGTATTTACATTGGCCTCGTATAACATGCCTTCCATATCATAAAAATAGACCTGATTAACAGGATCAGTCAAATGTCTGGCAGTGGCGGTCATTCTTCCCGGCATTACAGACGGTGAAATCACACGAACTTTACCCTTTGCATCAATAAAATAAGGACCCGTAATCAACTGATTCGATTCTTTATGAATTAAACGATTGGCAGGAGTACCACCCACACTTTCCGGATGAATGCTCAGGTTCATCTGATTATCGATGCTATATAGTTTATCTGAACTCCCGTAAATACAATGAGGAGAATAAGTCACCATCCATAACTTCCCCGCCCAGGGCGTGATGGCTCCGATTCCACCCTCTTTACCATCCCCGTTACAAGGCAGGCCATTTCCCTCATTAAATACAGCCAGATGGGGATAAACCCCGCTAATCTGTAAAGGTTTTGCTTGTTTTTGGGCAACAGCAACCATGGTTATTAGCAAGCTACCTGCTAAGGGGACCACAGCTCTGACTGCTTTCTTAAATTTTCTAATTTGCATTATTTTCATGTGTTGTTTTTAGTTATTTCAGCTCAGTATTTTACAATACCAGTTGTCAGGGGTAATTAATAATTAGGGTTTTGTATTAAATTGGGATTCAAGCGGACTTCCTGAATTGGAATTGGCCATAAATATTGTTTCGTTTTATCAAAGTTTCTATTGAACAAAACTTTAACATCGCTTCCAAATCGGGAGTAATCTGCAATGCCATCCATATCGATTGGAGTGACGCCTGGAAATGGAAACTTAGCCCGGTTTTGATTTGCCGGATCAGGCATGCCGATGATAGGTCTGGTTAACGCTTTCTCCGCTAATTTCCACCTGATCAGATCCATGTAACGCAGGCCCTCAAAAGCAAATTCCACTCTTCTTTCCCTTCTCACTATTCTTTTCAGTTCAGCGGCATCTAAAGTCGTCACCGCAGGATATAAGGTAACCTGAGCCGCTGCTACTCCATAAGCCCTGGCCCTTACTTTGTTTAATGCCTCTAAAACAGTTGCATCTGCCTCACCTAATTCTATTTTTGCTTCTGCATAAGTGATCAGAATTTCTGCATAACGGATAATAATGGCATCATTGTCTTCCGCGTGGGCATCAGACCAACTTTGCTCTATCCCTTTTTTAAACATAAACCCGGTGAAACTGGCAAATGGAGCTACTGAACGGGTATCGTTGTTGGTTACTTTTCTACCCAATTTTGAGCTCCATACTTGTGTAGAATCCGGGTGAGGTGTATAATTATATCCCAACCAATAAGTATTGAAAGGAACTACCGTTGCGGCCAGGCGAGGATCACGGTTTGCAAAAGGATTTAAAGGATTATACAGGGCAGATTCGTTAATTGGCTTTCCATCGGTACATTCAAAAGCATCCACCAATTCTCTGGTAGGCATGGTCGCAGCAAATCCACCTGCATTTCTGGTCAGCATATCATCCGGAACACCAAATACTTTTTGAGCCTGATCGCGGGGAATGCTTAAAATAATCTCTGCACTGGATTCACCAGCCTTTTGAAAAAGAGCAGCATAGGACGCATTCAACATATAGGCACCCGCTCCTGTTAATTCCATGACGGCCAGGGAAGCCTCTTTTGCCGTTTTCCAATCTTCCATATACAGAGCCGTTCGGGCTTTGAATGCAAGTGCTGCACCTTTACTCAACCTTTTTACCGCAGTACCATAAGTTTGTGGCAAGTTGGCCGCAGCAAAGTCGAACTCCGTTTTTAGAAAAACATAGATCTCCGCCTTACTGGTTTTACTGACCTGTGATGCCTCAGCAATAGGCAAGGTTTTAAGGATCAATGGAACGTCCCCAAAATGGGAGATCAGTTTGGCATATTGAAAGGCCCTGATTAACCTGGCTTCTGCTTCTAATCGCGTGATAATCGCCCCTGAAGTATTTCCTGCTGCCCGATCTTTATTTTCAAGGAAAGCATTGGCACGTGCAATTGCTTTATAGCTATCCGTCCAATATGTGGCTACATTCCCATCAGAGGAATTTAATGAGCCTGCAATTATTGGATTTGATCCCGCACCCCCTCGATAATAGCAGTTGTCGGAAAAGAACTCTTCCCAGGAGCCGGTCGTTTCTTTTACAGGACTCCAGAATACCAGGCGGTATAAATCGTTCACAGCCAGTTCCAGCTCTACCTGGTTGGAATAAAAGCTTTCTGTTGAAGGAGAATCAAGTACATTGAGGTCTAGCTTTTTACATGATGATATAAATACAGCCAGAATACATATCGTTATGATGAATTTTTTCATTTCTTTCTATTTATGCGTAAACAATCTTTTAAAACTTCACATTAATTCCGCCCAAAAAGGTGGTTACAATTGGATAGGCTGAGCTTCCTGATTCAGGATCGGAATATTTCGGAAACTTGCTGCTGGTTAAAAAGTCATTCGCCGCCACATATACCCGAACAGAACCTACCCCTGGTTTATTTAGAAAGCCCTTTTCCAGGGTGTAGCCCAATGTGATGTTCTTCAATCTGAAATAAGCACCGTTAATGAGCCAAAAATCTGATGTTGAATAGTTGTTCCCACTTGTGGTATTAGATAAGCGTGGATATTTTGCAGCTACGTTCTGCTCAGGAGTATTCGTTTTACTATAGAATTTGTCCTCCAGTAGTGTTGGAAAATTACCAAACTGCTCTTGAAACGGCCTGACCACATCATTGTTCAACCTGCTTAAACGTTTACCAACTCCTTGAAAGCTCAATTGGAAATCGAATCCCTTGTAGCCCAGGTTAACGTTTCCGCCATATTGATAGCGCGGTAATGAGCCCCCTAAAAACACACGATCATTCGCATTGATGATCCCATTTTGATCAACATCTATGTATCTGATATCTCCGGCGCCGACTGCCGAACTTGTTCTTGGTGTCCCGTTCGCTTCTGCAGCTGTTTGATAAATACCATCCGACAAGTAGCCATACCATTCTCTGAACTGACTGCCTTCTATATTTATTTGCTGGCCATCAATCTCCTGCCTTGTGGCTTTCATATCCAGAATTTTCGTTTTGGCATCAGAGATATTGAAGCTCAGACTATAACTCAGTTCATTAATTTTATCCTTCCAGTTGACGCCCAGTTCCCATCCTTTTACATTTAAGGTCCCGGCATTTTGTTGTGGTCTCCCATAACCAATCACCAAAGGGATATCTAATGGCAATAGTATATCAGCTGTTTCTTTTTGATAATAATCCGCGGTTACACTTAAACGGTCTTTTAAAAAGGCTGCATCAATACCTATATCTGTAGAACGGGTGGTTTCCCAGGAGATTTCTTTAACGGCATAAGTTACCTGAGCACCCCCACTCAGTGGCACTAATGACCCATTTTGGTAAAATAAGGCGGTTGAAGGGTCAATAGTTGCCTGATAAGGATAATAATTCTGGCTGCCATCCAGGTTGGTAATGCGCTGATTACCCACTTCCCCATAAGAGCCTCTGATCTTTAAATAATTCAGCCATTGGATGTCTTTCATAAAGCCCTCTTCTGAGATTGCCCATCCTGCAGAAAAAGAAGGGAAAGTAGCACCACGAAACTCCCTGCCAAAACGGGAAGATTTATCGTGACGTAAGTTGGCCTGTAAATAATATTTATTTTCATAATCATAGGTCAGCCTCCCAAATACAGAATGTAAACTCTCTTCCCTTGCACTGCCGGAGTTATCTCTTAACAACTGAGATCCCTGGTCTAAATAAGGAAAATCTATCAGGGAGAATCCATCTCTGGAAGCATTCAGGTTCTCATTTGAATAGTAAACATGTTCAAAACCAGCTGTGGCTCCAAAGTTGTGTTTAGCCGCAATAGTTTTAGTGTAGTTCGCCAAAAACTGACCATTTAAATTATAGGTTTCATTGCGAGCTTCCCTTAAGGTGGTCAATGGCGTATTCGTTGCCGCACTGGTCGTCCCATCGGGATTGGTATAAGTGATTTTCTTAGAAAACGCTTTACTTTTATCAAAATCAAAAGTAGGCGCCAATTGTGCCGTTAAGGTTAAATCAGCAATTGGTTTATAGTTTAGGGCCATCCTGCCTTGCAGCTGATTGGATAAAGCCGTTGTTGTTCCACCTTCATTTAATTGCGCCAATGGATTACGTCCATCTTTGGCGATGGCATAAGCACCATTTGTATACAATGCAGCATAAATCGGAGGCATCACACGGGCTTCATAAATCGGCGATTGTCCGCTGAAAGGATGACTAACCGGAGATAATAAATTCACCCTTCTTAAGCCAAGATCTATATTGGCCGTTAGTTTGGAACTGATTTCTATATCATTATTTACCCTGAACTGATACCTTTCATAATCGTAATTGTCATAAAAAGCACCAACGTTTTGATAACCAAAAGAGGCCTTTGTTCTAATCCCTTTTGAACCTCCGGTAAAAACTAAATCATGTTGTATCCGGGGCGCATATTTATTGGTCATGATTAAATCCTGCCAATCGGTATTGCCAAAAGGAAACCGATCTGGATTGGCGGCTCTGTTTGCATCAAAATTGACAATGAAATCATTTGCATAAGGGCCTGTTGCCGCACCATCATTGGTTGCCTGTTCATTAAACAACCTCATGTAGGTTGGCGAATTTACGTACTCCGGCAATGCAGTAGGTTTTTGCAAGCCATACTCAAAATTATACTCCAGGCTTGACTTACCTTCACGTCCTCTTTTTGTGGTAATTAAAATCACACCCGCAGCACCTCTGGAACCATAAATTGCCGCAGAAGCAGCATCCTTCAATACGGTAAGTGAGGAGATATCATTGGGGTTCACCAAATCCATGCTACTTACCGGGATACCATCTACGATGACCAGCGGTGAATTGGTATTTAAGGAGGTCACCCCCCTGATTTGAACGGTAGCACCTCCACCCGGACCTGCACCATTTCGCGTCACAGAAACACCAGCAATGGCACCCTGTAAAGCTTCAGATACCTGTATGGTCTGCCGGCCCACAATATCCTCTGAACTTATTGTTGCAATTGCACCAGTCAAATCCTTCTTTTTCTGCGTACCATAGCCCACCACCACCACATCATTTAAACTTTGGCTAACCTCCGTTAAACGGATCAATAATGGTTTACCGGTAATTTCCAGCAATTGTTCCTGGTAGCCAATAAGGCTCACCTTAATCATTTTTGATTCCTGCCGGACATTCAGGCTAAATTGCCCGTTTTCATCTGTTGTTGTTCCAAGCTTCGTATTTGGAACCAGGATACTCACACCAGGTATCGGTGTTTTTGTACCTGCATCGATCACTTTACCCGAAACATTTCTTGTTTGAGCAAGCGCCACATATTGCAGTCCTAAAAACATGGCAATAAGGAGTAGTTTTCTTTTCATTTATATTTGGTTTAGTTTTTAAAAAGATTGTTCTTTGTCGATCTGATTAAGATTGGTTAGGCGTTTTGGATTGGTTATTTGAATTTAGCCTCAAAAGCATCACAAAAGCCAACAACGTCTTATTCAAAGGACTGAGCAATATTTTAACCAACCTAACCAACTATAATACAGTTGATTACTGTAAATAAAAATGCACTCTGAACAAGCTGAAAACCCGTTATTTTTTCAATTACTAGATATTTGTTGTCAGAAAATTGCTGAAGCGGTTGGAGATAAACAGATTTATGAATGGACGAACAGTGATTTTGTCCGTCTGAGTGGTTTATTACAACGAAAAACAAAGGTGCAGCTGAGTGAAAGTACCCTGAAAAGGATATTCGGTAAATCCAAAACTTCCACCCGTTATTATCCACAGAAGGCCACCAGAGATGCCCTTGCCCGGTTTATTGGCTGTAGGGATTGGTATGAATTTGAATTAAGAAATACGGTATCAATTGAAAAGTCTGTCGCCAAAACCAGCTCCAAAAGCGAAGCCAGTCCTGTGGTCAGAAAAACCGCGCTTACTAAAAAAGGGCTACTGTACACTGTTTTCCTGGTCTTTGCCGCTATAATAGCCTTTTTAATTTTCAGATCAGCACCTAACAAGGAGCAGGACATCAGCAGGGTGGAATTATCCTGCTTAAATCCCGAAGGCCAAACGCCACATTCTGCCATATTCAAACTTAAAGCAGCAGGAGAGCTACCCGATTCTCTTCAACATTTTACGATCAATTTTAGTGATGTAAGGTGGAAAACAGCAGACTTCAGAGACAGCCTGGTCAACCATTATTACGAAGTTCCAGGCAGGTATTACCCTGTTCTTTATCATAAGAAAAAAGCACTGGATACCGGGTATGTATACCTGCAAACCAAAGGCTGGACCGCTACTGCTTCGGTTCAAAATGACACCACCAGAGTTTACCCGATTTTGGGTAATAATTTAATGGCTAACAGACCTATTAAAGTTTCTGCCCGGGCAGCACTTAGTGCAGGAACAGATACCACACGTACTTTTTTTGTTGCTTTTGCGAATGTAAAACCAAGCCGGATTAATGGCGATAACTTTGAACTCTCCGGCAATTTCACAACCTCTCCGATTAGGGCTGGTGTACGATGCTCACAGGTGGATATTTTCGTCTTTGGGGAAAAGGATAAACACAGTTTGGGCATCATTAAGCCTGAGTGTGCTGCATGGACCTTTTATCAATTTTCTGAACACAGTAAAGAAGGACAAAAATATGACCTGCGGCCTTTGGGACACGACCTTACTAAAGGTGGGCATGTTCAATTGAGAGTTGCTGATAAAAAAGTCAGCTTAATGATCAATGGCAGCGAAGTGTTTAAAACGAGCTACAACAAACCTATAGGAAAGATAATGGGTGTTAAAATCATCTTCGCAGGTATCGGACAATTCGATAACTTCAAATTAGCAGATCTAAAAACTAAAGAGGAATTTTAAGGTCTGGCATGAAAGTAGTACATCCATTTGTACTAAATTAATAGCTATGAACTTACCATCGTTTAGGAATGTCAACTTTAAAAAGGTAAAAAAGGATTTCAGGGAAGGCTTCAATAACCTTGCTTCCGGAGGCTTTAAGCAGATTTTCAGTCGGATTGACCAGGTCAACATCAAAAAAGGTGTGGACATCATGGGAATCGACAAGTTTGTGAATCAATGTGCGTTAATGGCAGCGGGATCAGGCTTAATCACCGGAGTAGGTGGCGTTGGCACCATGCTCATTGGCACACCGGTGGACATGATCAACATTATTACCCAACAATTCCGCGTCACACTGGCCATTTCTTATCACCGGACCGGCAAATATAAAATCAGCTTTGAAGACTTCTTTAAGATTGTCGCCTCCTCCGTTAAAGCAGATACGAAATTGATCCTTAGCAAAAACATCATGGAAGAAGTTGCGGAGAAAATCTTCCTGAATTTAGGCGCAAAAGCAAGTCGCAGGTTAGTACCGGTGGTTGGCGGCGTAATTGGCGGAACCATCAATTACCTGTTCATTAAAAAACTAGCGAAAGAACTATTGGAGAAACCTCATTAAACAGCTCGGAATCGGGTTTTCCGATACACGATCTATACCTCCTGAGGTTTTACTAAGCATTAGCGGGATCATCCAGATTACGGACATATACCTCTTGTTGAGGAACTGGCATCTTGATACCATTCTCTTTAAAAGCAGCCGTAATCGCAATGATAAGATCGCTTCTGGTGGCAAAAGCCTCCCCAAGGTGTTTGGTCCAGAAATAGATTCTAAGGTCAATCGCACTATCGCTAAACTGCTCAAATTGAACTATGGGACCCGGATTTTTACTGACCCTTTCATCCTTACTTAAAATATCCTTCAGGATTTGTCTGCTTTTTTCAAGGTCTGAATCGTAGGCAATACCGATCATGACGGATACCCGTTTACGGTTTCCACCAAGCGACCAGTTCACCAGATGGGCGTTTAAAATATCACCGTTAGGTACTACCACATCTGCGCCATCCCAGTTGGAAATCACACTACTTCGAAAACCTATAGACTTCATCGTGCCGCCTTGTCCGGCGATATCGACAATGTCCCCTACATTAACCGGTTTTTCAAAAGCGATAATCAATCCACTCACCAGGTTGTTCACTAAAGTTTGCAGACCGAAACCGATACCGACCCCTAAAGCACCCAAAACAATGGTAATCCGGTCTACAGGAATGCCCGCAGCGGCAACCGCTAAAAACAAACCGATACACAGGATAGAAATTCGGACCAACAGCAACCAGCTCCCGATTCCCTGACGCTTACTATCTTTATCAGCAGCAGAATACCTGTCGGAGGCAAAAAACGAAACCACCTTAGAGATCAGCACGGAACTCCCCATGATGGCTATAAAAAGCAGCATATTATTAATGCTGAACACATAATTACCTAAGGTACGTTCCTCGCTGAAAAAGTTCAGCAGAGGTTTCGACAAGTAGTCAAATGAAGGAAAATTACGTCCGAATAATACCAGCCAGCCGATGACCAATAAGATATAAAACAGCAACGGTGCCTTTTTTCCAACCCTTTCAAAGTTCAGGTAAAACAACTTCCTGTCTTGCCCTGAATACACATTAAAGGCCATTAACAAGCCTTCATTAATCAGTCTTACCGTCCAGAGAAAGAGGATGGCAATCACAACATTCAGAAAACCTGCAATGAAACATGTTTTTGCCAGGTTATACCGGCCAAACATATTGGCAATGATAGCAGCAACTTCCAGAAAAACCATTAGTGCAACGGACCAGGTGATCCATTTCTCCTTTAATTCTTCCTTATTGCCTTTTACTAAGGCAAACACCCCTACTACAGCGCCAAAGATGGAGCTGAACAACATAAACCAGCGCTCTACTCTGGAGGCCTGCAAAACCAGGTTATCCCCTGCTGCCAGCAGGAAAAACAGCACCATGACCAGCCATACCCGAAACCAGTACCGGCTCACATAACCCCTGAAAATTACGGACAGGCAAATACAGGATATCGTCCAGAAAACCACATTTAAAATAAAAGGCGGTGAAGGGAAAATGAATTGAAACAGACTCACAATGATTAAAACGGCAGATAACAATGGATACCTCAGCACCAATTGCCCTTCCAGATCGGCCTTTATCAGATTCCCTTTAACATAGATACTTTTTAAGGAGCGCAGGTAAATAAAGGAGGCCAGGGTCAGCAAAAGCAAGACCATTATTTTCCCGGTATTATTTTCGACATAAAAACTGAAAGTCAGTAATCCTTTTGTTTTTGAGAAGTCAAGGATCTCTGTAAAAGGGCGGTAAAAGCCCTGTGGATGCCAGATATTGGCGAATTCTCTTTTGAAAGTATGGTCCGCCATCTCTTTCTGATAAGCCTCGATTTCTTCTAAACTACTTTGCAGCTGAAAGACGGTCAGGTTTACCTGGTTTAGCAAAGTCTGAATATTATTACCTGCAATTTTCAAAGAAGTATCTACCGGACCGGTTTCATAAGCAACCACCTGAATCTTCTGAAGGTACTTCATCAGTGTGGTAGAATCTGCGGAGAACTTAAATAAAGCGGGTACACTCAACAAAGAATCCAGCTGATACCGTAGATTACCCAGATCCTGCTGACGAATTTCCAGCTTTGACTTTCTGGAATTGGCCTTATTGAGTAACTCTGCTAATATTTTAGCGGTAGATGTTAAGTTTCGGAAAGTCTGTGCAGTTCCTTTATTGGTGAAAACCCCATCTCCGGCAATGGCAAGATCTTGCGCTATTTCTTTGAGTTCGGTCTTGGTGCCCGGCGTATCGAGGTTACTTTTGAGATAGATCTTCGCTTTTTGCATCGTCCTGGTGATCTCCTCAAAAGTCTTGATCTGCGCTGTTATGGCCTTATCGGCTTCAAAGTCCGCCGCACTTTTTTTAGCCGATACTTTTGCAAAAGCCTGCATTTTACCTACAAAATCTAAGGTTGAACTATCCTTTTTAAGGGGGTTATTCAGGCTATCCTTTGTTTGTGCATTTAAAGACAGTATGATGAACATACAAGCATAAAACAAAACAGTTGCTTTTTTTAAAATAATCATCTGATTCAGGTATGAGACTCAATAATACGGAAAAAGCGGCATTAATTTTTCTTGAAAAGACAAATCAAATCATTCCTGATAATTGTTATATTCCATATAAAACAACCTTAAAAATGAGAAAGATTCTTTTGTTTGTCTTTACGACAATTTTCGCATTAAACACCTTCGCCCAGACCAGTCCCGGTACAAAGCAAGATGTGATTCAAAAAACTAACGGGGAAGAGCTAAAAGGCAAGCTCACCCGCATTAACGACACCGAAGTCAGTTTTATTTATCCTGGTGAGACGGTGGAATACACCATAAAAAAGTCTGATATCGCCAAAATAACCCATGCGAGTGGCAGAGTTGAGGTTTTCGGTCAGGCTTCCCTACCAGCTGCTGACCGCCAGAAAGACGCGCTGAACATGGCGGCCACACCGGTTGATCACCATAACAAAATCGCGATCCTGCCTTTTACCTTTTTAATGGATAACCAACCAGGAGCAGAACAAATCGGCTATAAAGCACAAGAAGACACCTATAGCTTTCTGTCGAAACACTCCGCGGGATATACCATTATTGACCCCAGAACAACCAATGCCAAATTAATTCAGGCCGGTGTAACCAGGGATAAAATGATGGGCTTTACCATGAAGGATATCTGCGATATACTTGGGGTAGAATATATAATTGACGGCACAATTCTTCAAAACAAAGGATATCAAACCAGCACTTCCAGCGGCAGCGCCGATACTAAAGTAAAAAGAGATGATGCGGAGAAAGTTAAAAAGGTGTCAGGCACCAATGTTAATTACGCCAATTCAGCACAAAGATATGACGTGAGTGTTAGCCTTCACATTTACATGGACAACAACGCAAGCATCTACAATCAAAGTCATAAGGCTTTTCTTTCCAGTGTAGATGGCTCTTACAACAGCCCATTGGAATATTTGCTAAAAAGATCGCCTTTGTATAGGAAATAATAGTAACAGCAACACGCCATTCATAATACAAACTTATTAATACGGTACGGACCAGATGCTTGCTAAGCCTGCAAGACAAGCTATATACTGGCTTTCACTAAGCGCCCTAAACGCTTGATATCATCTTCTAATTTATCATTCCATTCCAGCGCAAAGTTTAGCCGCATGCAATTGTTATATTGATTGTATTGCGTGAACATTCTGCCTGGTGCAAAGCTGATTTTTTGCCTGATCGCCTGATCAAACAACACCGCAGTATCCAGTTTTTTATCCAGTTCTAACCACAACATAAAACCGCCCTGAGGCTGAGATATTTTGGTATTTTCGGGAAAGTAGGCTTCGATTGCCCCCTGATATTTCAGGCAATTGCTATAAAGCTTAGACCTGAGCGTGCGTAAATGATGGTCATACCGGCCATGCTCCATAAAATCGGCGATTACTTCCTGATACAGGGAAGGCGTAGAAATGGTCTGCACCAGCTTTTGCCTGATGATCTTATCCTTATATTTCCCCGGAGCCACCCATCCAACCCGATAACCAGGGGCCAGGGTTTTAGAGACAGAGCCGCACCACATCACAATGCCCGCTTCGTCATAGTACTTACAGGGTTTTGGCCTTTCCGTTCCAAAGTACAAATTGCCATACAGGTCGTCTTCAATCAAGGGAATATCGTATTCCGTCAGCATCCTGACCAGCTCTTTTTTATGAGCATCCGGCATCAGGCATCCCAATGGGTTACTGAAATTACTGATGAAACAGCAGGCATTTAATCGGGGTAGCACTTTCTTTATTGCCTCTAAATCTACACCGGTGATCGGGTGTGTCGGAATTTCAATTGCCTTTAGGCCCAGCGATTTCACTATCTGCTGGATACCAAAATAAACCGGACTCTCAATCGCCACTGTATCTCCGGGTTTAGTTACCGCCATCAGGCAGTTAAAAATAGCATTCATCGCACCAGATGTGGTCACCAGGTCATCCTCAGTCAGCTTCCCTTCCAGTACAAAAGACCATTTGGCCAGCGTTCTGCGGAGGTTAATATTACCTTCTACCGGCTCATAGCCTGTCCCGCCGTCATCTAACCTGCTAACCGCATTGACCATTCCTTTATTTAATTTGGCAATGGGCAACATACTATTGGCAGGAACACCTAAGGAAAACTGAGTAATGGTCTTATCATGAAGCGTATTAAAAACCTTGCTAATCAGATCTTCCGGTTCCTGCTGTTGGGTAGTAGTTTTCATTTTCCCTACAGATGGCAAGGAAAACTTCCTCATGGAGGCTTTGCTCACAAAATAGCCTGACTTGGCTCTTGGCTCAATAAGTGATTTGCTCTCCAAAGCTAAATAAGCTTGCTTGACGGTATTGATACTCACATTATAGAGTTTTTGTATCGTACGGATCGATGGCAGCTTGTCCCCTAACTTCAGGGTTTCGCTTTCAATCTGCTCCTCCATTACTTTTGCAATTTTAACGTATAGGGATTCCTTTTTCATCTGAGCCATATGCTGTATCCTGTAAATTTACTAAAAACAAATCTGTATCCCTGTATTAAACGGTGCAGGTATTTAGCCAGCTCAGCAAATGTTGAATAGCGTGTTTTAAAGAAGTACGGTCCTCTCTGATACCTGAAAATGTAGCATGCAATGTTTTTTCAGCTTCTGCTTTTAGCGTATTTCCAATAGCAACATCGTCATTTACACAGTGGCTGCTTAAGGTCAGCTCCTCCAGGTCATTGGTGGAAGCACAGGCAAAGCCGATGATGACATTATTGTTAATGGCGACAGTTAAAGGAAGGCCAAAATGCGCAGTCAGTTGAGGACTGGCTGCTTGCTTAGTTTTATTATTATAAATACGAATCAGGACATTCAGGTCTGACAGGTATACTTTGCGGAATTCGATATTCATGTTTTTAGGATCTTGGTCGTTCATAGCTTCGGAATTAGATTACAAACCTAAGTATGAAAATCAGTTAGATACAGACACAGAAAACCAAATATTATAGGTTACAGTTTCAACCCTGGCAATACACTGCTGCACAGGTTTTGGGCCAATAGTAAGCGGGGCCAACAGCGGCACAAACCGTAATGAATTCATTACAAGTAAAATAAGAATAAACCCTAAGTTAAATGTAAATTCAGGTTACACACAAATCATCATATTATGAAAATCACATTAGACATCAAATCCCTGATCATAGGGTTTATGGCATCCGCCTTAATTATGATGGGTCTTAGTTTTAAAAATGGGGAAGCTGAAAACACAGGGAAATACAAAACCACTATAGGCGAAAAAGGCATCGTGGTACTCGATACTGAAACCGGCGTTTTTATCATATCCAATGGGATTTATGGTACTGGTAGAATGGATTGGACCAAAGTCAATTTTGCAGATGCTTATGAAACCGGCAGAGAATTTAAAAAGAAACCGTAACACAAATAATTGCTGTAGCAGATTTGCTGCTACAGCAATTGATTACTTATTAATGAAGTGTAGGGTCAAATGTCCCACCCCAGTCTTTATTCTGTTGCAGTTTCTTCGTTTTCCCGATGATAGAATTCGATATCGGTGCAAAGTAATATTGATCAGGCAAAACATTTAGCTGTACGCCCGTCCTTGGTATCTGCAAAACCACATACTTGAAATCGCCTTCTTTTAACTGGTTGGCATTAGCCAGCGTTTTCGCCTCGGTAATTGGCCTTTCCGATCCATCCGGCAATATTGCGATCGCTTCAATTCCGTATTTAGGGCTATTATTCAGCACACTAAACATCCTCCATCGACGCAAATCACTGAACCGATGTCCTTCAAAGCAGAGCTCCACATTTCGCTCATCCATGATTGCTTTTCTAACGTCCTCTCTGGATGTGGCGCTGATCCCATACTGACTACCTGCTCCTGGTTCTACACCTGCGCGCTGACGTATCTGTATTAGCATATCCAATGCTTCTGCGGTATGTCCGGTTTCATTTGCAGCTTCCGCATAGTTTAACATCACTTCTGCAAAGCGCATCAATACATAATCAGTATCATATTGCTCCACCTGTTCCTGCTTTAAATCCAGACGGTTACTTTTCGTGATAAACAGTCCCGAATAGCGGTTTAAATTCTCTGACTTTTCGCTGGAGTTGGGATTGATTCCGAAATTATCTAAGGCTGGCGCTACACCAAGACCGGTATACTGTCTATACCCATCCACTTTTCCAGCAACAGGAAAGGGTTTTCCATTCCATAATATAGATTTATCAAACCTCGGATCTCTGTTTTCCCAATAAGTTTTTAAGAACTGTTCTTCGGTTTTATAATAAGCTCCGGTAGGATCATTGTACAGTTTCCCATCTTTCATTGGGATGGCTTTTATGAAATTCCAGGTTGGGGTAGCTCCTGCCGGCCCCCTGCTCAATGATCCCGGACGGGTACCATTGTCCCAGTTTGCGGTTTTATTCGGAAACTTATTGATCACCGAAAAAACGACTTCCGTATTCCGTTCGGTCAATGCAATATTTGAATAATTATCGACCAGTTTAAAACCCTGTGCTTTTAATTCCGTATAGGCTAATTTATTGGCCGTATAAGCATCCGTCCAGTTCACATTAGTCCATGGACTTGTAGGGTTAAACTGCGGTGAAGCTTTGTACAACAATAATTTCGCTTTAAATGCAAGGGCGAAATTGCCGTCGATTTTACCCCAGTCGCCGGATGATGGCGCGATCTTTTTGGGCAACATCACTATTGCCTGATCCAGATCCTCCACCATAAAATCGAAACACTCTTTGGTAGAGTTTCTAGGCACATCGAGGTCATCGGTAAACCTGTCCTGGGGGATTTTGATATAGGGAACACCGCCATAAGTGCTCACCATGTAAAAATAAACCCAGGCTCTTAAAAAGTAAGCCTGACCAAGGATTTTGTTTTTTTCTACGGTGGATAAGGATCCTTTTTCTACATCAACCAGGGCTTGATTGATTAAACGAACCTTGCCATAATCCCAGTTGCCCAATCCGCCATTCGTAATGGTTACTGCATCCGGATAGAAGGGAATTCCAGCCAGCTGATCTGACCTGAAATCAGCACCGGCGTTCCAGTTTCCAAAAACGGAATAGATGTTGGCCATGTAGGCATTTGCTAAGTTTGGATCATTCCAAACCTTTTCAGGGCTATAGCTATTTATATTTTCTACGTCTAACACCTTTTTACAGCTGGTAGCGAAGGATATTACTAAGATATATAAGATGATTTTTCTCATGATAATTCTGATTTAGGCGTTAAAATTTGAGGTTTAATCCAAGGGTAAATGTTTTCATCACCGGGAAAGAATCATAATATTCCTGTTCCGGATCCTGAAACTCTTTCATATCTGAAATGGTCAGTAAATTGGTGCCATTAAAGAACAGTTGCGCATTGGAAAGCTTTACGCTTTTGAGCCATCTCTGAGGAAAATTATAAGCGACATTCAGGTTCCTCAACCTCAGGTAGGCACCATTTCTGATCCAGAAACTAGAATTATCCGTGCCGGATTCGGCCCAGTTTTCGCCGGTTACACGTGGGTAATTTGCATCCGGATTTTCCGGTGTCCAGACATCACCTGCCCAGATTGGATAATAGGTTCTGAAAGTTCCACCATGTTGACGCATACCGCCACCTTCAAGGTTACTAATCATCCTGTCGTAGGCTCCGACACCCTGAAAATGGGCATCAATAGTAAATCCCTTCCAGCTCACATTAAAACCTAATCCGTAATTTATGCGGGGTTTATTGTTGTTACTCAACAGCTGCAAATCGTTCCCATCTATTTTCCCATCCGCTCCTGGCTTGAAACTATCCCCTCTGACATCTTCATAAATAATTGCGCCTAAATAAGGTTTACGACCATAGGTCTTATAGCCACTCGAAATCAATTGATCTAATTCCTCCTGAGTACGAACAATTCCCTTTGCCTTAAAGCCAAACAATCTGTTGGCAGGTTGTCCAATGGCGGATTGCCAGGCCCGGCTGCCTCCTTCTAAATAGTCGGCCCCCTGGTCTAAAATATCCCATTGGTCTTTTGCATAACCTACATTTCCGTAGATGCCATACGAAATTTCAGTACCAATGGTACTTTTCCAGTTTAAGGTAAGCTCAGAACCACGGAAAGAACGTTGCGCATAATTTTCTGCAGCTAATTGCTGTCCGTAAGAATCAGGTAAAGTCACAGTACGCTTCCCTAAGATGTTTTTCATTTTGTTTCTAAACACCTCAATGCTACCAGACAAACGACGGTTAAGGATATCAAAATCCAGCCCGATGTTGGAGTTTTCTATCGTCGCCCAGGTTACATTTGGGATGGGTGTAGCGCCCGGAGCAATCGTGGTGTACAAGTTATCTCCAAACATATAACTGCCGGAATTCACATAGGTGGAAGTATAGGTAAATGGTGGAAGCGGATCACTGTTGATGTCTAATAAGTTCCCTGTTGTTCCATGGGATACCCTTAATTTTAAATCGTCCACCCAGCTAACCGAATTTTTAAAGAAACCTTCCTGAGAAACCCTCCATGCTAAGGAAACGGATGGAAAGAATCCCCATCTGTTTTCCTTTGAAAAGAGTGTACTGCCATCGTATCTAAATGCAAAGTCTACCAGGTAGCGGTTGTCAAAATTGTAATTCAGCTTACCAACCCATGCCCTGCTGGCGTCCAGGTTTTCAAAGCCACTTCCTGTTCTGTTCGCTTCATCATTTGAATACACAAACATCTGATCAATTGAAGTCAGTGGTGAGGAGGCTTTAGAAGTCACGTTATAGGCATGTCGCCCGGTTTGCTCCCAAACGGCTAAGGCATCAATGGCATGCTTGCCGAAGGCTCGCTTATAGCTTAAATAAGCATCCAATTGATATTTCCAGCCGTTTTCAGTCTGGTACCTTAGGAAAGGCTGCGTCTGACTAAAGTTAAAGGTGTTGGTATTGTTAGGGTCTGGCGCTCCCGGAATAAACCTGTTCCCACCCGGTTCTTTTGAAATAAAGGCATAATTCTTTTGAAAAGTCATGTACCATTTACGCAGGTAATCATTGCCTTCATAGTTACCTACCATCTTTGCAGAAAGGCCCTTTACAAATTGATCTAACTTGATATCCATCGTTAAAATGGAATTGACTTGTCTTCTGGTGGTGTGGATATAACGATCTCCCATCACCTGATCGATCACATTCCAGGCTTGCCAGCTACCCATCGGAGTTTGTACCGGAAAGTCGGTGACCTGATTTGCTGGTGTCCCATCCTTCTCTGTATAAAAAGGATATAATTTAGGCCAGTTGAAAGTAACCCGGTAAAAATCACCGACGTTATAATCATCATCCCCGCTAAAGGGCCAGTAAAAGCGATCGTGGTTTTGCTGCGCGGCAGAGACATTCAGGTTTAAGGAAATCGCCTCACTTAATTTGGCAGTGACATTGGAGCGCAGGTTAAACTTCCCGTAATCCAGATTTTTATAAGAGCCATTTTCCCCTGTATAACTCGCCTGTGCATAATAAGTAAGCTTATCACTACCTCCATTTACACTAAACAGGTATTTTTGGGTAGTTGGATTCTGCCAGATCCAGTCGTTCACATTGTAATTTTTATCTTTGAAATAATCGAACTCCCGCTGTCCGTTTGGCAATGGGTCTCCCCTGAATTGTGCCACCCTGTTTTGGTAGGTCAGCTCATCATCAGCCGTTGTTAAATCTGCCAGTAAAGTCTGGGTTGGCCGCGCTGTACTGTAAGAGGTTTGAAAATTAAAAGCGGGAGCCTGATTACTTCCTTTTTTTGTGGTGACCACCACTACCCCATTTCCGGCTTGTGAACCATAAACGGAAGCGGTTGCCGCATCTTTTAAGACCGTCATCTGGTCAATTTCATTCGCATCTAAGGCATCAAAATCAGCTTTGGTTTTGATGATTCCATCAATAACAATCAATGGTGATCCGAAGGAACCCCGGATTCTGATACTCGATGCCGCTCCTGCCAAACCGGAAGTATTGGTTACGGTTACGCCCGCAGCCCTTCCCGCCAGTGCATTGGAAAGGTTGGTGACCGGCACATTGTCGACCTTACTCATGTTGATAGAAGATACAGCGCCGGTAATGTTGGATTTCTTCTGCGATCCGTAGCCCAGCACCACCACTTCATCGAGGTCGTTTTTCGCTTCTTTCAAGATGATCGTCTGGTCGTTTCTTGCCGGAACGACCTGTGTGAGGTAGCCCATATAGGCCACCCTGATGGAATCACCGGGTTTAAGGTTTTTTAAAACAAAGCGGCCATCGGTATTGGTTTGAGTCGCATTAGATGATTTCAGCACGGTTACTGTTGCTGCGGGGATAGGTCTTGAGCCTTCATCCAATACCCTGCCTCTGATTTCTACCACATCGGCACGTTGGGCAAAAGCGGCCCCCATAGTGGTTAAAAACAGGAGCAGGAATACGGAAAACGTTTTACTATAAAAAAACAAGGTTCGGATTAAATTTGCGTCATGGCAAATTTTGGGCTTAGCGGTTCTTCTAAGTCTGTTCATAGATTTGGTTGATTAGGGATGATAAAATTGGTTTGGTTGTTTTATTTGAAGAGGGCGATAATTACAGGAAACAAACTGTAAATAAGACTCTTCTCCTTCTGAAATATAATGACATTTTTCATTTTACTTTATCAGAAAGTTGATTTTATTCCTAAATAGTTTGTCTTTTATATCGATTTAGCTTAAATCTCCGGTGATTCTCTGCGAAAATGTAGTTGAGCAGGAATTTCCGCTGATTAAACCCGAAAATATTACCCTAAAATGAAAAGAACAAGGCTCTTAGCCATTGGTTAGATTAAAAAACCAGACCGGGCTGTCCTATCGCTGAACTAAAAGGCAATTTATAAGATATTACAGCCTTGATCCTTTCCGGATCCCTTCGGAATGCTTCCCATATGAGCTTCATTTTTATTAATCATTAAACCATAGTTAATTAATGGTTGATTAATCTCTAATAGGTCTAAAAGACGTTTCAAGGATGGTTTAAGGATTATCTGAGATTTACTTTACGTTTAATTTATATTGGACTCATCTCGAATTCATTAGTAGTCAATCCCGAACTTAATGACTATATTACATCAGCTAACCTACTGCTTACCAATAAACAACAACACTATGGGAACTTTTCAAAACGGATTATTTGGTGGATTTAAGGGCCGGATAGGCAATTTAGTCGGTTATGAACTGAATGGCAAAAACGTCATCAGGACGATTGGTCATAGTAATAAGCCCCTCAGCCCGGCCAGAAAGATCAATTGTGACCGCATGACCATCGTTAACCATTTTCTACGTCCTATCAAAACATTTATTAAATCAGGCTTCCGTCTGAAAGTTGTGGGTACCGACAGAAACTTCTATAACGAAGCCGTTTCCTACAATAAAAAACACGCAGTTAGTGGTGAATTCCCAAATGCACAGCTAGATTATCCTAAAGTAATGCTGAGCATGGGAACCTTATTAAAGGCAGAAAAACCGCAAATCCAGCTTATAGGGACAGAAATTGAATTCAGCTGGGAAGTCCCTGCTGATCTCCCGTGGCGAAATAGAACCGACAGGGCAATGGTACTGCTCTACTGGCCGGATCAGCATCAACACACCCATTGCCTCAGTGGATCCCACAGAATGGATGGAAAACATAGGATCCAGATTGCCCCGGATCTTGCCAATCAAAGAGTTGAGGCTTATATTTCCTTTATCAGTGATGATGCAACTGAAATTTCAGACAGTGTCTATGCAGGAAGTATAGCAAAGCAAGAGCAGAAGTCTGTGCCTGCATTAGAAATCGCTGATTCCAGTACAAAACGAGTTAAAACCATCAAAAAACACCTGTTACCTAAGGTAAATCCGGTAATAAACACTAAAACTGTTGCTAAACTCAAACTGAATACGCCCATAAATACAAAGAATAAACCCGATATTCCACCATTTAAACCGAAGAAAGCAAGCCCTGAATACCTGGAATGATAAAAAAAAACCAGCCCCTTAGAGACAGATTTATTTATGCATTATTAGTACTTATCGTAATCACTGCGGGAATCCTCTCCAGGAAAACAACGATGGTACCCCTATTTGCCGGCGATTTATTATATGCTGTGATGATGTTTCTAATCATCAGGTTTTTGCTCATTCGATCAGGTTATCAAAAGATAGCAATCATCAGTCTGGCGATATGTTACGGGATTGAGCTTGCACAACTTTACAATGCGCCATGGATCAATCAGCTCAGAAGTACTACTTTGGGCGCATTGGTTTTGGGACGGGGATTTCTATGGAGCGACATGGCAGCTTATACAGCAGGCATCGCTATTTGTGTTTTTATAGGTTTAAGTCCTGCATTGCAGGCATATTTATCTCCTTCACACAGGAAGCCTTAGAAGTGGAAATGATAAATTTAATAGCATTGACAACATCCTGAACTGGTATACCGCCTGTTTGATCCAGATTGGAAGTATCTTCCAAAAACCCGGGATTTAAAACGCTGACACCAATTTTATGAACCCGAAGATTTTCCCTTAAAGCATGTACAATACCTCTTACTGCAAATTTAGTGGCAGAGAAAGCGACCTCTTTTCCATTGTGGTTGTCTAATCCCCAGGTGGAACCAATAATGATAATCTTAGCATTTTCGGACTGCTTCAGGTTTTCCAGGAAAGACTGAATGGCAAGAATGCAGGAAGTTACATTGGTATTGACCAGCGTTAAGGTCTCTTCCGGTTTAATATCCTGAAAATTATAGTCGTCCGAAAAGGCGGTCTGCTCCCATATCCCAACATTATAGATTAAATAATCAATCTTTTGTCCGCCTATATTTGCTTTTATTTCATGGATGGCTTCCATTGGTTTCGACAAATCCGCTTGAACCCAGCTTAGATTTTTATGATCATCCAGGTATGGAGGTTTTGTTCTGGAAACCCCGTAAATCTGATCGTTAGCCGATGGAACCAGTTCAGTAAGCGCCCTACCCAGTCCTTTACTTATCCCATAAATTAAATACGTTTTACTACCCATATCCTGATCATTTCAGCAATTTAACAAACCACTAAGGTATAAGAATTTTCAGGCTGTATCTATTTGAGATTTCACAGATTTGTGTCAGGATTTATTCCCCTGCGCGGTAACGATTACATTTTTTCCAAGGGTCTTAAACCTTACCCCGTTTTCCTGTTCAACGGTAATCGTGATGTGTCCTGTTTTACTCGTATTGATATCCCTCACCTTGCCCGATTTACCTTTGTGGGTTCCACCAACAACTAAACATTGATCACCGTCTTTTAAATTTTCTACTGTACTCATGTCCTTAAATCTTTCTTGATTCTAAGGTAGGATAAAATGCTAAATGAAGTACATTTTTAGTTCTACAGATAAGGCTAGTAAAAGGTTTAGCTGGTGCTGTAATGTGCCCTCGTTGTCGTTGTATTCTTCTTCGATTTTATCGGCATGTAGCACTTCGTTGATCTTTGCGAGATCGAGTCTGTTGCTGTGCTGAATACAATACTCCATATTGCTTAAAGCTTCCGACACGATAAGCATGCCTGAATCCTGCTTCACATACTGCTTTGCAGACAGCGATAAAGAGGCAATGATGGAGTTGATGCGGTAACTGAGGATTTGAATCGCATAGATCCCGTGCATATCCAGCGCTTTGCTGTTCGGTTCCAGGTGCATGTATTGAAGTGTTTCCGAAAACTTAGCCAGCTGAATATAACTGTTTTTACGTGCCAGTTTGGAGGCGCCAATGCCGTTTTCTGTTCCCCGGAGTTCGGCCTTTACTTTAGTCAGGTAATTGCTGTTGGCTTTCAGAATATTTGAAATCAATGCTTTCAGGCCTTTAATTTCCCAGATTGGAAAAAGAAATGCTGCCAGAAAGGCGATTGCACAACCAAGAATCGTATAGATCACCCGTTCCATAATGACATGATCACTATGCCCGTCGTAAATGCTGAGACATAGAATCACCATGGCAGTAATACAGACCACGCTAACCGAATACCTGATGCGGTTGAAGGTGAAAAATCCAAGCAGCAAAAATGCCGATATGATCAGTAAGGCAGCAATCTGATGAATGATCAGCAGTAAAACAATCCCTATAACCGCGCCGATCAAAGTACCTGATAAACGTTCTACATTTCGCCTCCAGGTGAGTCCAAATCTTGGCTTTGCGACAATCACAATGGTGAGTAACAGCCAGTAGTTGTATTTACCTAAAGGAAACACAAGGTTGATGAGGTAAGCCAAAAAGCACAATAATGCCAGCCTCAACGAAAACCTGAAGACTGCTGAGCTGAAAGAAAAGTATTGTTTTAATGCGCTTAACTTAAACAGTTGTGGCGATAAGAAATCCGCATAGGCGATGTCCTCCCCGGAATCAAGGTTAGCAGGGAGAGCAGACATCGGCTGGTCTTGCTTGATCACCTGGATATGCAACACGATTCCTTCCAGGTTCTTTAATACTTTATGTATGATGTGGGCATTCGTTTCATCTGTTGAAAGTGCCAGTTTGGTCAGTTCAGCACGGGCCTGCTCAAATTTAATCAGTCGCAGTGCCGATTGCGTTTTCTTGGGTCTTAAGAACACCCCGCTGAGTACCTGTAGTTCTTCTGCCAGGGTTTCTATCAGTTCAATAATCAGGTTTAGTGCGCCGGTTTTATCGAGGCTTTTTCTGACGTAAGCATAGTCGTAATGAATAGCCGTCACCTGCTCATAGAGGTCGATTACACTGACTGCTGTGCGCAACAATTGTTGCCCGCGTTCATTGGTCGGCTTCATCGCCCTTTTATCGCTCAGCAACAGGTTTCTAACCAGCTCCTGCTTTTCGCTTACTTTAATGTGTAAAGCAATCGTTTCACTATAACATTCCTCGAGATTTACTTCGGGATCATAATAACGGGCTTTAGATTTTAGAAATACAGAAGTCGCGGTAATACATTCAAAAATGGCCTGATGCAGCGAGCGGTATGGCCAGATTACAATCTGAATCAGGCTGATCAGGTAGTACCAGTATCCGCCGAGGAGAATATACCAGCTGAATAACAATGGGTTTTCGGGATGTAATCCAAGGGTGAAAATCCCGAGGATGATGGCCATAGTTCCTATAAGTGCCATTCTGCTGCCAAACATGGCCAGCATGGAAAACACGAAGGTCAGCAGGAAAATACTTCCCGCAGTCAGCCAGGGATTTCCCAGTGAAGAAGAGATGATCAGCGCCGTGAAAAAGAAGGATATGATGCTGATGATTGCGCTTTTGAACTTGTTTGCCCGGTTTCCGGGAGAATCGGTCAGGCTAATCAGCAATGCACCAACTCCCACCCCGATGGCCATATTGGGCTGATGGTAAAAGAACAACAGGGAAAAAGGTAGAATTATGGTGATGGTGTTCCGCAAGGCATCCGTAAAGTATTCTCCATACACTAAACTGATCAACCTGGCTTTTATGCGATCCCATTTCACCAAATCCTTACTAAACATATTGCGTTATGAATTTATTATTTCGCCGCAAAATTATTGTAAATAAAGCTAATGTGGTTGAAATTGCGGCTATTTATTCTTCCATCCTGGCTCAAAGCCTGTTGAGACTATTAAAATAGTACTTCAGGCCTTGAGCTATGGATATCCTAATGATCATCTAATGTTTTAAGGAAGGCTATAATTTGTTTTATTTCATTTTTGGTCAGGTTTAATGGGTCTGGAGATAAAGTCTGATTGTCCAGTTTAATCCCGATCCCTGCACCGCCGCCACGATTGTAAAAATCCAGTACCTCTTCTAAAGTTTTATAAACCCCATTGTGCATGTATGGCGCTGTTTTAGAGATATTGCGCAGTGTGGTTGTTTTAAACGCATATTTATACTGAGGATATGGGTTTAATGCAAAACGTCCAAGGTCTTTGTCAATTTTAGCATTAACAGCATCAGCTTTAGCGGGCACCCCAAGCACTTCGGCCTCGCTTTTATTAAACAGTGGAGATTGGGTACCGTTAAAAAGTGGCGCAAAATGACAACTGCCACATTTAGCCTTGCCCATAAACAAGTTAAAACCTGCTTGCTCTTCTTTGTTTAACTGCGTATGATCTCCCTGCATGTACTGATCCAGTCGGGAAGAAAACGGCGCCAATGAACGGATATAGCTCGATAAGGCATGCTGTATTTTCCATGGATTTGCAGTGACATTATCGGGACCAAAAGCTTTACTGAATGCGGCTTTAAAAGCTGGGTTCTTATTTATCCTGGTAGCTGCCTGCTCCAGGGAACCATCCATTTCATGTTTATTATGTACCACATCAAGTGCCTGATCTTCTAGTGTGCCCGCTTTCAGGTCGTAAAAGAATCCACGTTGAAAACCTGCATAAGTTAGCGTAGGCGTGTTTCTGAGTAAGGGAATCGTTTTTCCGGATCCGTCTTTTTGAATACTGACTGCGGTTACCAGACCATCCGTAAATGCTTTGCCCTCATGGTGACAACTGATACAGCTTTTATTTCCCCCATTGGAAAGGATTGTACTGTTAAAAAGCAATTTGCCCAGCGCTACCTTTTCTTTTGAGATATACTCTGTATGATTACCTACGAATTTATTGACATTCAAAGCGTCTTTTTGAAACAAACTGATGGCATCATCAGTCATGGCAGAACCGCCTGCAACAGGATCAATACGATGATCCCGGCGTAGCTGATCAATAGCCTTGCTGATCGGTTGCAAGTGTTTGGTTATAAAATCTAATCTGTTAAAAGCGTTGAAATCCGGAGATTGCTGCAGGTAGCTTGTGGCATTATCGAGCAATTCAGCCAGTTGATCGCTGTCTTTATATTTTAGCATGGTTGTTTTAATACCCTGCAAAGCCGAGGCAGCCTCAGGCACAGAAGCCAAAGCCGTTGGGGTATCAAATCCGGTAATGCCCAGACTGGTAATTCTAAATATTTCCAACCTTACCGCATCAAAAACCTGGGCATCGGTAATTTCATATTGCGTATGGTATCTTGCTACACGTTTCAGGTTCAACTGCATCTTCTTTACTTCATTGAGCAAAGTCTCCCGGTTTTCCTTGTCGGGCGTTTCATAGATCAGTTCTTCCATCACCTGAAAACCTGTAGGCTCTTCAATAAGGTTTTCACCGAGTTCTATTTCATCAATCGGCGCCCCATTTATAAATACAGCAGTAGTTGGAAAGAAATACTCCATATAGTATTCAATTTTTTTATACTGGTTTCGTGCCTTTAGGAAGCTTTGAAGGATCTTTTCTTCCTGCTTTTGTTGCACAGCAGGGAAAAATTCTTTGTCTGCGATTTCCTGAAGTCTGGCCAGTTCCTGGTCAAAAATAGCCTTTACCTGTAGGCTTGGCGCAGGTTCTTTTGTGCTACAAAAAATTGAAAGTAGTGTTGTAGTTGTGATTAGGATGGAAAAGATAATGATCTTTTTTATTCCGGTCATAGGATCTTTTGTTGAAAAAAATATCCCTCCGCAGCTATTAAGCCGGGAGGGATGTTTTTTATAGGGAAGAAATTATTTTGCGATACCTCGAACGATTACAATTTGCCCGCCTTCACTATTGTTAGTTAAGCGCGTAGTTCCGCCGTCAGCATTTTTAAATTTAGCATCAGTCCAGGTATGTGGGTGCAGGTTTACCACGAAAGTATCAGGTGTGCCTGTCAGGGAAGATACATCGTACATCGCACCATATTCCCATGAGCTGGTACGCTGGTCGTTTGAAGGATTATACTTAGCGTTGAATGCAGTTTCTGTTCTGCGGTGGTTCATTTGCAACATCGGTTTTAAAGCCTTTGAAGACATTGTAAACTGCCAGATTGTTCCATCATGGTCGTTGTTTTTGTAATAAGAATCGCCGTCTTCCTGGATGTATACAAAGTTTTCAGTTACACAAAGGTTGTCCGGGTTTACAATGCTTTTCCCCGGACTGTCATTACCGTCTACGGCAACTTCCAGTTTCCCTTTTAACGGGTTATTTGCATCCAGGACTAATTTATAAACACGGCCCCACATGGTTTTACCACTTACTGGCGTCAATTTATCGTCCTGACTAACACCTGTGGCTGTAAAGTATACTTCACGACCATTAGCGGCACTGCCTTTTCTGTAGTCGATATCTTCCACACGTGCCAGCATTAATGCTTTTTTGTCGATCGTTTGTTGTTGTAATTGTTTTCCTGTGGAGCTTTTTACATTGTCGAGTTCCACAAACTCCACATCAAAGGCTTGCCCTTTAGACATATTGGTTTCAATAGGATCATTATTCGTGCGTTTCATCACATATAATTTACCACTATTAAGATCGCCCTGCGTGTTAGATAAGTACATCGCCAGCTGTCCGTCAGTTTCATCTTCACCGATCAGGACTACCGTTTTACCAGGGTAAGCACCTTTTGGAAGTGGGACTGCATTTTCAGCGCTCCATTTTCCTAAAGCACTTAAGGTACGCTGGCTATTTTTCTTGTCAGCAGGTGCTAGTGGATCAATGTCATGGATCATAGATTCTGAACCACTTTCTCCGGCTGTAAGGAATGTTGCTCTGGCAAAGCCATGTTCTTCAGGAGTGGCCAGCGTGGCAGAGCATAAACGCGTCATACCGCCATCCGAATCTACGATATACTCCCCTTTTACGGGTTTAAAATTTTTGTCCAGATACACCCTGGAAACAGATTGAAGGATCTCATGGTTGTTGATCATAATAAAACCTTCACCTTCAGGGTTTCTGATGATTCCGGCACCATCTGGTTGCGCGCCAAAAATAAAGCCCGGAGATTCAGGAAGCACATCATCACTACTGATCAATGTGGTGATCTTAAGACTTTCAAAACCACTCATTGCTTTTAACAAGGATGGATTTACAGAATAATCCTTTAAATCAATCAGACCTGCCACAACACCATCCGTGTTGTTTTTTTTACAAGCAGAAATAGCTATTGCAGAGGCCACAAAAGCTGCCACACCAAATGATAATGTTTTTGTTTTAAATAGAGGTTTTTTCATTGGTTTGATTTATTTTTCGACAGCAAACCTAACCATCTAATGTTGCGGGAAATTTAACACTGTATTAAATGAAACGTCAAAAAGATTAAATTTCAGATGAACACAGTGTTAAATATCGGCTAACCTTTAAGCACTTTCGCTTTTTCCGCATCAAACTCTTCCTGCGATAAAATACCAGCATCAAGCAGTTCCTTAAGGTCCAGGAGGGCTTTTTTCTTCTGCGCCATATCCTGGACAGGTGCTGCTTCCGTAGGCGTAGGAGCCATTTTCGGTTCAACTTTCGTTCCTTCCGGACTGAATTTCAAGATCATTTCGGTGATTTCATTGAAGCCTTTTATATTGGCATAGTCTATTGCCTTTTGCTCTTTTACATTGACAATATTGACATCTGCCCCTTGTTCCAGTAAAAACTTAACGGAGTCTTTTTTGCCGTTTGCCGCCGCATAATGCAAAGCGGTATTTCCGGATTCATCCTGAATATCAATTGAAGCACCATTTTCCAACAGTAATTTGATCATGCTCAAATGGCCGCTTTTTACCGCCACGTGCAACAGGCTTTCTCCTCCGTAACTGTAGCTGCTATCGAGATTAAAACTGCGGTCTGTCGCTAAATTACTTGCCGTTTCTACCCAATCCAGGTAAGAGTTCATATCGTCTTCCGCTCCGGAAAGAGGCTTACTATGGTTTACATCCAGGCCATGGGCTAAAAATAAAGCCACAATCTCTTTTTGGTTGTTTGCACCCGCATACCAAATTGGCGAAAGACCTGTTTTAGAGGTGATAAACAGGTCTGCCCCTTTGTCTACCAGCAGCTTAATAATTGCCCTGTTGGTTTCATAACAAGCCAGCAATAAAGCGCTTTCTCCGGCATGATTTACATGGTCGATAGTAGCGCCACTATTCAAGAGAAATTCGACCATCGGAATGTTTCTGGTTTGCACCGCGAACAACAATGGAGAAGTACCCAATTTGTTGGTCGTATTCACAAGCGCTCCATGCTGAATCAGCAGATCTGCGATTTCTTTATGGCGACAGGCAGCAGCCATCAATAAAGGTGTTTCTCCCTCATTATTTTCAAGATCTACTTCCGCGCCTAATTCAAGAAGCCTTTTTAGCACTTCTATTTGTCCGCTTTGGGCGGTTAGGTGTAATAAACTGTTTCCCTTTAAGTCATTAACGGTCGGTTTTGCACCTTGTTCCAGCAGGTACATCGCGGTTTGTTTTTGCTTTTGAAGCCCCGCAAAGAAACACGGGGTTTCGCCCTGGTGGTCTTCGTAATCCAGTTCAGAACCGGCTGCGATCAGTAATTTCACCAGGTCGAGATAGCCTCTGTGCGCTGCATAATGCAGGGCGGTTCTCCCCTTTTCGTCGGTATAAGCTACATCTACTTCTTTATTAGCCAGTAATAATTCCGCTATTTTTCTTTTTCCGCCTTCACAGGCTATAATAAATGACAATGACATGCGCTGTGTTTAATTAGGATTTAGCTGATAAGAGTATTTCGACTGTTTTAGTTTTCAGGTTGTCACCCGAAGCAATCATCATTGCCGTTTCGTCGTGGCTATTGGTGATGCTGACATCGGCACCGGATTCCAGTAATAATTTCACTTTTCTATAAGTGTCTTTGGCGACTTCCTGATCGTAGTTGGAATCTACCGCACATACTTTATGTAGTAAGGTATTGCCTTCATCGTCCTGGTCATTCAGTTCAATTATACCCTTCTTTACAATCGTGCTGAAAACCGGTGATTTTTTCTCTGCCAGCCAATCCAGTCCGGATTTATCTTTACTGTAATATGGGGAAACCTGTTTCAGATCTGCACCTTCATCTATCAATTTTTCCAACAGTTTTATCGCACTTTCTGAAGATTGCATCATCCGGAGATAAGCAGACAGCATCGTTTCTTTTTCTCTGCTTCGCTGCTCAAAATCAGGCTGATGATTTTCGGATAACGCTTCGTAGATTTTAAGGTCGCTTAAGTCGACCGCAGCAGTGTAAAAGGCAGTTATTCCTTTCCCATCTACTTCATTAGGATTTGCGCCATTCGCCAGTAGAACCGGAATCACCTCTCTTTTTGCCCTTTTAACGGCCAAATGTAAAGCAGTAGTGCCTTCGATATTCGCCTCATTCAGATCTAGCCCGTTATCCAGTAAATCTGACAGGTATTCAGAAATCAATTCCGGCTTGATCTGGTTGTTATTTACAACCTGATAAATGAGATTTTCCTCCGCAGCATTTCTAAAATCTGTATTGCAACCGCCAGCGATTAACGCTTTAATGATTGCCGGTGCAGCACCTTCTGCTAAAGCAAAACTTAATAAGGTTTCGCCGCCAACTTCATCGTTTATATTGTCGTGCTTTTGAACAAAGCTCTCCAGGTAACTGAGCGAGTCCTCATCCGCCGGAAGCGATTTAAAAAGGGTTTTGAATATGCTGGTTTTAAAGGAATCGTATTCGTAAATATCTGTTTCCAGCTTACCTGCTTCAATTAAGGTATCCAGGAAACTGAAAGCTTTAGCGGTGATGATCTTTTGGTAAATGCTACCAAGCGCATAGGCATCGATGCCCACCGGAAAGTTATCGCCATTGGCAACCAATTTTTGAGCTTCCACAAAATCACCGTTATTAATTGCGGTTGTGGTTGGGTTATTTATCATGATAGGTTTTATAATTTAGGGATGAACAGCTTTAAAAGCAAAAAAAAGACCATAGTAAGGGAATAGCCTTAATTTAATTAAGCCTTTAATTTGATGGTGAAGCTGAAATAATTAAGCTTTCTTTAGCACCAAGCGCTGATGGAGCTGCACGTAAATGAGGCAGGTAGCGCCCATTAATGCATAAATAGCGGCATGATCACCTTTGATGAAGGTCATAGCGAAACAGGCAAGGCCCGTTAAAATAATCGTATTTGACAGGTATTTATTAGCTGTTGTTTTTCTCATAATGGAACTGTTAATCTAATAACGTTTTTTTTGAGGATATGTTTTTATCGATTTCAAAAGCAATACCGGGTGCTTTCTCAGCTCTTATACTTCCACACCTTCTCTATCCAATATAGTTTTCAATTGAGGTGCAAAACCCACTGCTCCATTTGAGATCACTTTTAATTAGGTAAAGGTTGAATGCAAATCGTTAGTTCAGTTATAGGCTGCTCCAGCCCCCCGGAGCAACCTATATGGTTTCAAATACCTAAAAAACCCTGAAATATAAATGCTTAAAAGTAAGTAGAAAGACCGAACTGGATTGCTGCCGTTTTGGCCGGAGGGTTACCCAGAAGGTCCTTTTGCCATTGCTGACGGTAGCTCATTCTGAGCACTGTTTGTGGGTTTGGCCTGAAACTGACTCCAGGCATCACACTCCACAACTCATCACCAATATCACCTCCTGTTTCTGTAAACTTACCTACATTCCAATCCACATATTCCAGCCGGCAGGCAAGGTTGACTACTGAATTTTTCCAGCCAAAGATATTTCGTTTTAATATTGGCTGAACCACATCTACAAATCCCCCCTGCTGCCTGTTACCAAACTGCTGCGAATAAGTTGTTGGTACCTCCACGTTTACCCAGGCCCATTCTGCTGTTATAAAAGTTTTCAGCTCTGGTAAAACGGTATTAAAATCCACAGCAAATACGCTTAAGCTTCTTTTGTCGTCGATTACAATTCCATCGTCCTGCCATTTGTTATATAGTCCCCCCATATAAGAAAGCCCGATTTCTCCTATTTTATTGTTCCGTACTGCAACCTTCCCGGTAATCAGTGGTTGACCGCTTGCCATTTCTTCAAACCGCTCTGTATTGGCTTTAGCCGCAGGTAAAAAGGTTTTGTTTTCGGTATTGGCGATAATCGAATTGTCGAAACCACTGGAAGCATACAGTTCGTAACCGAACATCCAGTTCTTGTTATAGTGCTTTCCATAAACCCCGAACCCCGCGTTGCTCCATGTGGCAGGTAACATTTGGGTCATTGCTATCGGGCGGTCTGTAAATTCCCATTTTGGTCCATCATGATTCTGATTAAAAGCACCTATAGGATTCATGATCATCCCCCCTCTTAAGTTCAGCAATGGATGAAGTTCAAGATCAAGTGCGGCAAACTCTATCGCGATTTCTTTTTCTGCCGGCTCAAACTCAATTTCAGATAAGAATTTAATCCGCTGACCGATGGTTGAAGCCACAAACAACGTCATTCGTCTGAATTGAATCTGCTGTCCCTCAGAAACACCATCTGTACGCTGATATTGCCAGTTGGCTTCCATGTAACCACCCAGGGAGACTGGTAATTTCCCAACTGCTACAAAAGGTCTGTCGTAAATGGCATCCATGTTCAGGCGCTGCCTGGTGGTATCACTGACCTTCCTTTTCAAAAGTTTAGGATCAATCTGAGCATGAGCTGTATAACAGAGCACAATGGCCATGCTTAATATGGTAATTAATTTCTTCATACGGCTTTAAGCGAAATTTTAAGCTGATCTTGTTCGATAGTCATTGGGAAACTGCGCAGGTTGGCAGCAGCAGGGCCATTCTGCATCAGGCCTTTGTTGTTAAATTCACTGCCATGGGCAGGACATTGCAGTTTATCCCCAAACACCTGTAATTCTGCACCCTGATGGGTACACTGCATCCATAAGGCGGAATAGCTATTTTCGTTAAAGCGGTATACGCAAATGGGAAACTTTAACTGTTCATTATTTAAAATGATATACTTTTTAAACTGGTTTTTATGTATCGGCCCGATAACAAAATCTTTCACAGGTACAATCAAATCATCACCAGCTATTTCTCCTGTTAAAACTTGCAAGGTGCTACAGCTTTCGAGGATTGTGGTTATCCCAATTCCACCTAAACAGGCAAAACCACAGGTTTTTATAAAATCTTTTCTTTCCATGGTTATAGTGATTTTAAAAATTTAAGGAGCGAATTTTTGTCGGTTGGGGAGAGCTCAGTATATTTGTTTCTGGCGGCAGTGGCCTCTCCTCCATGTAATGTAATAGCCTCTTCAATGCTTTTAGCACGCCCATCATGTAACAAATGATACTGTCCACCCTGAGAGTTTGTAGATAAGCCTAAACCCCATAGTGCCGGGGTTCTCCACTCAGCGGTTTTTGCAGAACCTTCTGTATAGCCATCATCAAGACCTGGTCCCATATCGTGCAGAAGAAGGTCGGTATAAGGATGAAATTCCTTGTTCGACAAGGGGGCAATGGAAGAGGCTCCGGTTTTTAAAGTCGGTTTATGGCAACCTGAACAGTTGATTCTGTCAAATATCAACCGCCCTGTTTTAACTTCAGCATCATTCTGATTACGTTGAACCGGAGCTTTAAGGGTTTGCAGGTAGAATACAACATTATTAACCGTCTGTGTGGAAACCTCAGGATCAATCATCAGTTGTGTATAAACATCTACCGGATCAAAGGCCGAAGCAATCCCCATATCCTGATTATAGGCATTAACGGTTTGATGCAACAGGTTGTAAGCCGCTGCTTTTTTTCCAAAGCGATGGATGTACTTCCCGTTTTTCCCGATTGCATGATTAAAAGGTACCAGGTACTGTGCTAAGCTGCCATAATTCGGGACTCCGGAAATACCATCTTTATCATCGTCATTTGGGTCTGCCATCGCCAGGATATCCGCGTCAGAAACGAGTTCCAGAAAACCTAAGCCAGTATTTGCCGGAGGTGTAAATTTAGAGAACGTTGCACCTGCGGGGATCTGTTCCGGCATATGCCCGGGGATTGCCCTGTTTTGTAATTGCGGACCTCCCTGATCCAGAAATTTATTCCCTGTTTCATCAATTTGTCCGAAACGGGTAAGCGTGGTAAAAGGATGACCTTTTCCATCTCCGGCATGGCAACTGCCACAACTTGTAGCTACGAAAACCGGCCCAAGTCCCTTTTCAGGAGTAAAAATTTCATCGTTAAAAGCGACATCACCTAACAGAAAACGTTGGTTCTGTTCATAGGTTAAATCTGCTACTGGTCCGTCCAGCAGCTCATCTTCGGCCGGTGCCGAAGGCATAATCTTCTGGCAGGCAACCATTAAAGTCACCAAACTAAGAAGAGCGCCAAAAATCAATAGTAATCTTGTTGTCATATGTCAGAATTGTAATACAAATCTAACTATAATAACAGAATGACAAAACATTATTTTTAGGTTACTCTAACTTTATTGCAAGAGCCCTATATAACAACCTTATTTTAAGCGCGTTTATTCAACAGAGAGCCGTTTAAAACTAGGAATTCTGAATCGTACTAAAGGGAGTGGTATGATCTTCAACCCCTTTTTATTAGTTTCCTACGCCAACTTCGCTGACCATGGGTTCGTCAATAGAGGATAAGATCTTTAGCTTGATGTATCTGGCTTTTGTAGGGGTAAATCCGGCAATTTTAAGGTCGGAAGTTTTGTTCCAGTTCTCGCTTTTAACCTGCCGGAAGTTTTGATTATCCTCAGAAACTGAAAGCTCATATTTAGTAATCAGGCCAGTATAGCCTTTCAATTGAACAGGTAAATAATAAAACTTACTTATGTTTTGCGAAGTACCAAGGTCAAGAACCAGGAAATTATTTGTTCCGGAAGAGAACTTCCAATAAGTTTGGAAAGCAGCGAATCCGCCACGATCTCCCACGATATCGCTGATGCCATCAATCATGACGCTTGCTGTCTTTTGACTCAGCAGTCCGGCCACCGGGGAACCATCATTGGCAGGTCCTCCGGGCTCAATAAACACTTGTCCGGCACTGGCATCAATATCCTTTGGGCTGAGGTAAGTTTTTAAGGCAGCTCCCTGTTTAGGTAAAGGCAACCTGGTGAGGTCGGGCTTCCAACTGGCCCCTACCGCTTTAAGTCGGGCGACTACCTCCTCATCAAAAAGGCCATCACGATTAGGCCCGATATTGACCATGAAATTACAATATAAGGGTACTACTCTTTGCAGTTTATCGAGGATATAGTCTAAACTTTTAACTTCTTTTGCTGCCCCGGGATGCCAGAACCAGCCATTGGTGAGGGTCAATGCCATTTGCGACGGGTAATTGTTATTTCCGGGAGGATATACCCCTTTTGGTCCTTCGTAATAGATCACATCGGTTTGAAGTGGACTATTCCCATTGTGTTCGGCCACCAGGCAATTGGGTTGCAGTTTCTTGATGTGGTTATATATCTTCTGGAAATCGATCAGACGGTGGCCCATTTTCCAGTTCCAACCATCAAAAATTATTAAGGGGATCTCTCCATATTGGGTCAGCAGTTCTGTAAGCTGGTTTATCACCAATTCTTCTTCCTTTGCTCCACCATTTTCTATGCCGTTATGTCGATCCCAAATGGAAAAATACAGGCAGGGTTTAAGCCCCTGGTCGCGGAAAGCCTTCACATACTCAGCTACGACATCCTTTTTAACCGAACTATTGGCGACATCATAATCTGTATATTTGGAATCCCACAGGCAAAAACCATCATGGTGCTTGGTAGTGAGGATACCATAAGTCATCCCGGCAGCTTTACAGGCCTTTGCCCATTGATTGCAATCTAGCTTTGTTGGGTTAAATTGTTTGGGATCATGTTTCGGGCTTGCCCATTCTTCATCTGTAAAAGTGCCCATGTTAAAGTGCAACATGGCGCCAAAACGCAAATCGACGAAGTTTGACTGCAATTGTTGCAGATTGGTTTGGGCGATGGCTATGCTGGTACCGCATAACCATAACAGCACTATAATTCTAATCTGCAATTTCATCATGATGGTATATTCTGGTGTTAAAATTTCTACGCCAAATTATGAAACCTGCTAAAGAACAACTAGTATGGAATTGTCCAAAACTAAACCCATATTATCCATAATGTGAAATCAATCCGGATTAATGAACCTCCCGTGCATCTGTTTATTTTAGAGTCTGAATTTTAGATTCGAAAAAGTCGAAGCAAAAGATTTTATCATAAAAAGAGGCGATGTTTCTCTTTTCTATGAAACTGGTAAATGAATTAACTCCTGAACACAGCGGGTCCTTTACAAAAACTATCCACAATTCCCTGGTACATGTTTTGGCTTTAAAGGCAGCCAAAGCAGAAGAATTAAACAAGGAAAAGTCAAATGACGACTGTAATACAGCTTTGCTATCTATAAAAAAAACACCTTTTCTTACCCCCTCTTCTACGATCACATTAATTTTATGGCTAAATGCATCTTCAATACTGATGGTTGGTTTATAGCTGGAGATAAAACGACACAGATCGGCGAGCTGAATTATTTTTTCCTCCTGCTGACTTTCTCCCAGCCAGGGGCTTTCAGTAATCTGTTCGGCTAATATTTGAAACTGTTTTTCACTCATAGGACTGAATTAATCAGCTGCAAAGCAACAAAATAGATGTACTGCTATTTTTTTATTATACCAAACCTGCTGTTTATTATACCAAAACCCTGCAAAAATGAAATTTGATATAATAAACAGCAGGTTTGGTATAATTCTCCCTCTGGCAATTGGATATACTTTACTTTTGTATGGTGTTTTAATTTAAACGGCTACCGAATGACTTCCCAAACGCAGGAACTTAAAAACAGACAAATTATAAATTTTCTATCTGAAGACCGTTACCGGTTTTTACGTCATGCCGGACTTTTGCTTGGCCTTTTTGTCCTGTTTTATTATTCTGATCTTTCCAGCCAGTTTTCTGGAATTTATAAATACTACAGGTTGTTATGTATCTACACCGTTTTTATTATAATGTTCTATGTCAATATGTACGTGCTCGTCCCCTTATTTTTCTTTAAGGCGAAGTATTTACTCTATCTGGTGTTGGTGGTTGGCCTGGTGATGACCGGACTATTTTTTAGCGGGTATATGTTAAAAATCATAGAACCACATCGCCTGCATTTGCCATCTGAAGACGCTCACCGCATCAGGAGCTTTTATGAAGGCGCAATGATTACCGTCCCTATTATCATGCTCACCACCACCATAAAACTTTTACAAAGGTGGATAAAGGACAACGACCGGATTTCAGCGCTAAAAGAACTTACGCTTCATATGGAATTGAATGAATTGAAGAACCAGATTAATCCGCATTTCTTATTTAATATGCTGAACAATGTAAAAGCACTCATCAGAACTGATCCGGAAAAGGCTGCATTGGTAATCCTCAAATTATCCGAATTTTTAAGGTACCAGCTCTATGAAAACAATGAGAAAAAAACGGCCTTAACTTCCGAGATCAATTTCATTTCCAACTTTTTAAATCTGGAAAAAATAAGAAGGGATAACTTCAGTTTCCACATCGGCAAACAAACCGATGAACCCTTGTTCAGAAGCGTATTTATCCCACCAAATCTGTTCACTACTTTTGTAGAAAACGCGGTAAAACATAGCGTAGACATCAGTGGTGCAGCGGCTTTTATTAACATTGAAATCGCCATTCTTCAAGACAAACTACATTTCTTCTGTACCAATTCCAAAAGCCCTGATGAGGTGATTACGGATCAGAAGTATAGTGGTTTAGGCCTCATTAATATCAAAAGACGGCTGGAGCTTTTATACCAGCAGGATTATAGTCTTGAGCTTAAATCCAATGATCATGAGTATTCAATCCACTTAACCATTCCAGTATGAATTGCATAATAGTTGATGATGAACCTTTAGCGAGGGAGGAATTACAAAACATGGTCAGGGAGTCATCACAGTTAGAGGTGATTGGTATTTTTTCAAATGCATTGTCCGCGCTGGATTTTCTCAAAACCAATGAGGTTGACCTGATTTTCCTGGATATTGAAATGCCTAAAGTTAGCGGTCTGGAGTTTGCAGCGCAAATATCAGGACAAACCTTAATCATATTTACGACCGCTTATGCTCAATACGCCTTAAAAAGCTATGAGCTGGACGCCATTGATTACCTTCTGAAACCAATTGATCCAACCAGATTGGAGAAAGCAATCAGCAAATCCATCGCTTATAAAACCTTACTCTCCGAAAGCACAAAAAGCACTATTGAAGGCAGTACAGCAGACTTTTTGATGGTCAAATCCGAGCGCAGGTATTACAAAATACGCTTTAAAGACATCCGGTTTATTGAGGGACTCAAAGATTATGTGGTCATTTATACGCAAACTCAAAAGTTGATTACCGCAATGAATCTAAAAAACATACATCAAAAAATTCCCTCAGACCTATTCCTGAGGGTCAGCAAGTCTTATGTTGTTCATGTGAACCACATAGACTCTTTTGATAACCACACGATTTACATTGGCGACTTTGAAATCCCCATTGGGGAGGTATATAAGAACGATTTCTTTGATAAATATGCCGGTGGCACTCAACTGCTATAATTTCTTAGCTTATTCTCTACCTTTTAGACTATTCGTTAAATCCCTCCGGTATTCTGAGGGTTTCATGCCTGTGATTTGCTTGAAAAACTTATTGAAATTGGTTAGGTTATTGTATCCACTGGCATAGCAGACTTCGGAGATCGAATATTCTATATTTTGCAGTAGCTTACAAGCATGGCCAATCCGGATCTCATTGACAAACTGGGACAGGGATTTTTGCGCTCTATCTTTGAAAAACCTGCAAAAGGAATTTGTGGTCAGGTTACATAAATCTGCCACTTCTTTTAAATTAATATCCCGTTGAAAATTCTCCATTAAAAACTGATACACCTTATTGATCCTGTTCGTATCTTTTTCATCGTAAGGATTTTTAAAGGCAATACTCGCCAGATATTCATATTCATTTGATACCGACAGAACCTCAATTATCTGAAGAAAAGCCACAATCTTATCAATTCCTTTCTTTTGCGGTAGTTTCATGAGAATCTTAGCGACTTTCTGATTGGTTTCCCCATAAAATCTCAATCCTCTCCCTGCCTTTCGAATCAGATCTTCTACCTGATTTAAAGTGTTCTGATCGTCGGTTAATCCGAGCAGGAAATCCGGTGGAAAATATACCACCGTTGACTTCACTTTATTCTTTTCTTCAGACAAAAAGACTTTATCACTCTGCCAGATATGCGGTAAATCCGGCCCCATTAAGACCAGATCATGGTCTTCAAAATTGCCAATATGATCCCCTACAATCCGCTTGCCATAGCTCTTCTCAATCCAAACCAATTCACACAATTCATGAAAATGAAAAGAGGAAATCAAGCAATTCGTCTCCAGGCGCTTAACCCTCAATGACTTAACACCCATGTTGTTAACGTCAATTAACTCTGGTTTCATTAATAGTCTTACAGTTAAAATTATGCGAACCTAAACATTTCAAGCATAATTAATTACATCATGGTAAGATAGTTTAAGCTTTTGCATTTTAACTTTTAGAAAGTTGCTCAGCCAGCCCGCTATATTTACTCAAAGTCAAACCCGTAAATCTTTGAGCGTCTTTAAGTTCTATAAGAATGTTTGCTACGCTCCTACATACACCACAAAATATCTGCCTGATCAACAGATTTAAAAAAGATGTAAAGCAGCTTTCATTTGCAGAGCCGACAACATCATTCCGGATTGACAACAACGCCAATATTAAGCCATAGGCCTTATGCTTAATGATTGTGTGCATGCATTAAACCAAACAAACCATCGTATGAAAAAAGAAAATGATTACTTATTTAAAATAAAGCCATGAAGATGAACAGCAATAAAACTATCACAGGGATAGGGCTAACGACTGTCTTTTCTATGTTATTGGCTTTTTCCCCTGGCACAAAGGTCTACGGAGCAGCACATTTACCGGTAATGGAGGCCGCTCCATTGCTCCGTACCTTTTTTCAAACAGACTCCTTAATTACCATCAAGGGAAGGGTGTTCGACAGTGATAAACTCCCGCTTCCGGGTGCGAGTATCGTTGATAAGAAAAACCCAAAAAGAGCGACTGTCAGCGATACCAATGGTTATTTTACCATTGCCGTCCCTATGAATACCGTTCTACGGATCGGTCATATCACCCATTTAAACAAAGAACTGACTGTTACTAAAAATGAGAAAAATCTACAAGTTAATCTAGAGATAGATTCCAAACCGCTGGAAGAAGTAATGGTGGTTGGTTTTGGTACCACAAGTATCCGAAAAAACACCACTTCTGTAGCCACACTTAATCCTAAAGCACTAAAGGACTTACCTTTTGGAGATATGGGTTCCGCCTTACAGGGCAGAGTCCCGGGAGTTATTGTACAGCAGGGTTCCGCTGAGCCCGGACAAAACGGGGCCAGTATTTCCATCCGTGGAAATGGAGAACCGCTATACATCATCGATGGCTTTGTCTCCGATCGTGGCCGTTTTCTATCCTTAAATAAAACGGATATAAAAACGCTAAGCGTCTTGAAGGATGCTGCTTCTACAGCAGTCTACGGGATGAATGCAGGAAATGGCGTAATTGTGATCACTACAAAAAAAGGAGAAGCAGGACAAATGAGCTTTGATTATCAAGGAAATTTTGCTTTCAACACCCCTTCTTACCCTCCAAAACGCATGAATGCCTATGAGTATGCCAGCGCAGTAAACAACCTATACCAATCCCTGGGACAAGGAGTTAACGCTTTTAAAACGCCTAAGGAAATGCAGGAAATCAGCGAAAACCTATCTGATTACACGAACTGGGAGGATCAATTGCTGCGCAAATATGCGCCCCAACAAGAGCATACTGTCTCTGTAAGTGGTGGAACTGATCGCTTAAAGTTTTTTGGGAGCTTAAATGCTTTAGGACAGCAAGGAATTATGAAGTTCAATTCCCTGAATTACAACCGATATAACTACCGCTCGAATGTAAGTAGTCATTTTGATAAGATCGGATTAACCGTTGAATTGAATGTGAATGGGACGCAAACGGATGAGAAATACCCTCCTGCCAGCGCAGCGACCATATATTCAAGGCTAAGAGACCGGAATCCTTTTGAGAAACCATTTACGGCTGGTGGTCAGATTTCTAATCAGTTTGACAATCCGGTACTGCAATTGATGAGTCCGGGATATGTGAAGCTGAAAACCGTTTACAACCAGGTGGCGGGCTCCTTAAATTGGGTAGTTCCCGGCGTTGAAGGATTAAGTTTTGGCTTTAGCGGAAACTATAATGTGCAGTCGCAAGACCGTGTAGACTGGATTCAAACGGCCACTTATTATGATGAACAAGGCAATGCCACAAAAGAAGATCCTTCCAACATTAGCATTAGCCGCTCCTCATTTATGACCAACCAATACGATATAAATATCAGAGGGGACTATAAGAAGACGATTCTTGGAAAACATAACATAGAAGCTACGTTGGTCCATACCAGACAGCATTATTATAACAATGCCTTAACTGCAGGATCAAGGGGCTTCAATACCACAGAAATCCATCAGATTCAAAAGGGAGATGCAACTAGTATTACGGCCTCAAATACGGAAGGTATGCAGGCATGGATGGGCTATGTAGGTAAATTCCATTATGATTATGACCGCAAATATATGGTAGAATTTGCCGGACGTTATGACGGATCTGACAATTTCCCTGATGGCAAAAGATGGGGTTTCTTCCCTTCCGTATCCGCAGGATGGGCCGTTTCTGAAGAGAAATTCTTTGAAGGAATCAAAGGTGGAAATGTATTGAATTACCTGAAACTCAGAGCTTCCTACGGACAAATCGGCGTAAATAACATTGACCACTGGCTGTATGCTTATCTACCTACGTATAATTACAATTCCAATGCCTATGTAGTGGGTGGAAAGTTGCAAAACAGTGTGACGCCAGGGCCTACGCCAAGTTTAAACATGACCTGGTTTGATAAAACGAAATATGATGTCGGACTTGATTTCTTCCTCTTTGGCAATCGTTTAGAGGGTAGTGTTGACTATTTCTTTGAAACAACTAAAGGATTCTTATCAGCTGATAAATTCCGCTACACGGACCCTATAGGATACGAACTTCCTTTGGTGGTATCTAAAGCGGAAGATAGAATTGAAGGCCTGGACGGCGCGCTAAAATACAACACCAAAATAGGAAAAGTAAATATTACTGCCGGTTTCAACTTTACGTATTACAGATCAATTGCTTTTAGAACCAATGAGGACAGCCTTACGCTGGCCAATCCTCGTCTACGTGCTCAGGGAAATGAAAAGTTTTATGTAGGAACGGGTTATGTTGGCGCTAAATTCTACACCAATCCAACGGACATCCTGAACAACCCTAAACGCCTTACGTCGAGAGACCTGAGACCCGGCGATTTGCAGTATCAGGATGTGAACAATGACGGAAAAATTGACGGCCAGGATCAGTCCAGATACGGGCACAATACCACGCCAACTTTTGTGTTTGGCTTTGACCTTGGCGCAACTTACAAAGGGGCTTCTATTATGGCTACCATCCAGGGAACCGGAGCCAGACAAACCTATATGAGTAATGTAGCCATGGGCGCAGAAGGTGAAAGAAGGTTAGATTTTGCTTTCCAGAATGATAGCTGGTCGCCGGATAATCCAAATGCCAGCTTACCAAGACCGGGCAATCTTACCTTAAATGACAACAACAATTATGCTTCCTCTGATTTTTGGGCCCGTAAGTCGAACTATATCCGGTTAAAATCGGTTACCCTCTCCTACGACTTTAAGCATGCCTTGCTCGATCAACAGAATTGGTTGCGCAACCTGACCATTTTTGCTTCCGGCGTCAATCTATTCGCCACCGGCCCTACCGTAAAATATGGGGATCCTGAAGCAAACAGCTTCGAAGGCTATGGTTATCCAATGATGAAGACGTATTCTGCCGGTTTTCAATTAGGCTTTTAAATGATAAAAAAAATGAAAAAATATAAATTAATATGGGTACTGGGATTAATGTCCCTTTATCTATCCTCTTGTAAAAAGTTCTTAGATACAAAACCTTACGATAAAATAACCGGCGAACAAACCTGGAGTAGCGAGAACCTAACCACCGCCTTTATTTACCAGATCTATGCGGATGTGCTCACCAGTGATTCCTGGTTGGCAGCGTATGCCAGTCCGAATTCTGCCCGTTCTGAGAGCTCCACTAAAAATGCGATGACCGGTACTTTAAATGGTCCGTTCTGGTCCAAAGACCGTGCAGAACTGATGACGAAAAATGATGATTATAAATGGTTAAACTATAATCTACTGTGGAGAATACATACTGCCATGAAAAATATTCAGGAGAGTACTAAGTTTTCTGCGGAGTATAAAAAACGCTCCCTTGGAGAGCTTCACTTCTTGAGGGCTGCACATTATTTCATCTATGCCAAGCTATATGGAGGATTGCAGATCATTGACCGTGAACTTAATCCAACGGAGAACCTGCAGATCCCCAGGAAATCGATAAAAGAGACTTACGACTTTATCATTTCGGATTTGGATAACGCCAGTCAATCGCTTCCCCCTACCGCTGAAAGAGGAAGGGCTTCTGCTGCTGCAGCATATGCCCTTCTGATGCGGGTTGGCGTACAGGCAGCCGCTTATGTAGATGGTGGCGCCACAAGCAGTGTATATTATGACAAGACCATCGCCGCAGGAACCGCATTAGGACTAAATGCCGGGGGTGCTCAACTCAGCCCTTACGCCAATATGTTCCGTGCCTATGAAACGGCTATTGCCGCACCGGAGATCATCTTATCCAGAGAGCGTTCTAAAATTAACAGTTCGCTTTATGACACCCCTATTCAGTACCAGGGTTTATGGGCAAATGGTAAATTCTCTGCCTATGCAAAGGAGCATTTCCCGATCAATGTAACCATGAACTTCTGGGGAATGGACGGTGGATCCTGGCCAACACAAGACCTGGTTGATGATTATTTAGTGAAGGATGTGGATGGCAGTATTAAGCCCTGGACCGATGCTTCTTATGTGACTACAGGTAAAAATGTAGATGAGAAAATGTACTTCAGCAGTACCAAAAAGAGAGACCTTAGGTTTTATTCCACTATTTTATACGATAGCTGTATGTACTTTAACAATCAAGCCCGTGTATTCTTTAGAAGAGATGGAAATGTGAGTAACGCCAACAGTAAAATCAATGAGCGTTCTGTTGAAGAATATGGTTATCAGGCAGGAAACACGGAGAACTACAACTCTTCTACCGGCTATGCGATGATCAAATATCAATATGATCACATCATTAGTTTACCAAGTCCGGGCGATCAGAAATTAGACTATTCGTTTTCAGTTTTCAGGTATGGTGAGGCTTATTTGAATATGGCTGAAGCTTACCTGATGAAAGGTGATTTTGCAAATGCGAAAGTGTATATGACGCCAACGATGGTAAAACATGCTGGATTTGATGAAAATCAGGTGGCCGCTTATTTAGCCCCGCTGACTGGAAACAACTGGGGAAACTCCTTATTTGAAGCTTACAAGCGGGAAAGAAACGTTGAGATGGTTTATGAAAACAATGATGCTTACTGGTCTCTTTTACGCTGGGGAATGAGAACTTCCGGAGGAGTCAGGAATGGTGAATACGTGAGTAGTGGTTATGTGATTCCGGCTTTACAAGGCCCGCTTCGGGGCATCCGGATTTCCAGAGACGGGAAGACCTATTCCTTTTTCCAGGACAACAATTCAGCCGGAGAAGCAAGGTTTACGCCTAAGCGTTACCTGATACCCATTAATGAAGCTTTCCGTTTAAAATCTGGTATAAATCAGAACCCGGGTTGGGATTAACTCTAAATGATAGAAATGAAAAAAATAATAAAGCCACTATTTAGTGTAGCAGCCCTTGGATTGATGTTCTCCTTGTCAGGTTGTTTAAAACAAGGATTGGATGAGCTACAGAATTCCAATCAAAAAGTGATGACTTCTGTTGACTATACCTATCGGTTTTTGTATACGGATACCATTCAAAAAGGAACCAGTAAGCAAGAGATTTTAACAGATCGTGTTTGCGAGGTATTGTTCAAGAAAAATGTCGTCCGCACCAATGAGAATGGCCTTGATGGGTTTAAAACAACCCTATCCTATGATGTCAATTCCGTATTGAAAGCTGGCCCGACAGGCTCCGTTACTAAAGCCATGTTATTTACCGAATTTGACAAGCTGATCAGGAAAGATCAATTGAGTAAGTTATGGGTTTACGTCACCGTTTCAGATGTATCCACGGTCAGTCCTTTAGCCGACGCGCCTAAACTAGGCAGTCCGGGGGATTTTTCAAAAGACCATGTTTATCAGGTAAAAGCAGCTGACGGCTCTACCAAAGATTACTTAATCAGAACCATAAAAGGTTTTTAACACAATCGCTCTCTATGCTAAAAATGGCCTGTATCATCTATGATGATCAGGCCATTTTCATATGGTATCCGGCTTTATTTAGCCTCTTCATTTAATCAGATTTGTCTCTTTATCGCTGGCAGTATATCGTCCTTAACGCAACCTGAAAGTCACATTTCCCTTCAATTCTTTGTCTTTAATATTGATCCTCTGATCAGTAAACGGAGAATTATAAAAAGGTTCTGAGCCATTGTTACTGTAATCAGCGATTAGAAACTGAATCTGACTATCCTGCAACCAGCTTCTGGAAGACTGGCTTTCATCGGAAAGCACCTTAATTCCTTTGTTGTCTTTATTGATGAGCTCCGCAGAAATGATATGCTGTTTTGTAGACCTGAAATCATTGGAGCCCATTTCATTTGCATCATCTTTCCAATGTGCCGCAGCGGTTTTACCCGGTTCTTCTACAGCTGATAACCATTTGGCATTTAGCTTTGCTGTTCCGGCATCCCTCGAAATATCCTCCGGAGCATAGACTGTAAAGTCGCCACGTCGCTTCCAGTTCAGCTGGTCAAAATCAGTTGGCAACTGAAATAACATCCCGTACTGATACGGGCTGAAAGCGGCTTTATCGTTACTTTTCAGGGCATATTCCAGCCTTACATTTCCGTTCTTCAGGAACACATATTTCAGCTTTCCATTAGCATTGGAGTAAGTGGTTTCCATCTTCAGGATGATGCTGTCCTTACTTTCCTGAACGATCAGGTTTTTCACAAACAGCGTGATTAAGGGGTAGTTTTTTATCGGGTAAAGGTTGTTCTGATAGGTCTCTCCGGCAACGTTCGGTTTTCCACCGTCCTCGCTATTCATCGGTACCAGACAAAACACAGGCCCTTGTGAAAGGATCCTTTCGCCCTGGTTTTCTGCGCCCGAAATGATGCCGGTTCTTTTTTCTACCGTAAACCTGTTTTCTCCCTGTTGAATGAAATAAGCAGCAGAACTCTCTTTTAAGGAAAGCATGGCAACCGGCTGATATTCTTCTGCCGTAGCTTTCTTTAGCACAATGCGTTCTTCACTGGAAATAAACCCTGAAGGCTCTTTGAATGTAAGGTAAACTTCCGTTGTTCCAGGGTTTACAGGAATCTTTAACTGTCCTTTTTGACGCGGGCCTATTGATGATTTGATCGTTCCCGAGGCATTATTGGTTTTATAGGAGATGGAAAGCTCCGACAATGGTATAAAATCATAGCGGTTTTCTACTTCAAGTAACAGCTGATTATTTACAACTTTCAGCCCCTTTAAGTTTTGTATTACGACTGGTGAATAGGCTTTTTTCATGGCCCAATATTCTGGTTTTGGTCTGCGCCAACCGTCTATCGGTCCCCATGGGCCATATCCGACAATCCTTCCGCCAGGCAAATGAAAAGTATCGTCAATCCCGCTCCATATTGCACCGCCCAGACTGCCCTGGTGGTGGTAAATGGAATCGTACATTTTGACTAAAGGAAGTCCGTAAGCGCTTCTTACTCCCGGATCAGTGATCAGCTCCCTCCTGTTATAGGTGCTCAGGTGGGCATATTCGCCAAATAAAGTCGGACGGCTCATGGTATCTGTCGCTGCTGCGCCGTCAATTCCAGGGTAGTGGTAATTGGCAATATCAGCTTTGCTGCCTCCATTATTGAAACCTCCCCAGCATTGATCATGAAAAGCAGTTGGACGGGTATTATCGAATGCTTTCACCTGATCCTGTACTTTTTGCCACAATGGACTCCACATCGATTCATTTCCTAAAGACCAGATAATCACTGAAGGATGGTTTTTTGCGGCCTGCATTTTTTCCAGATTTGCGGCAAGCATATAGGGTAAGAATTTCTCCTCTTTATAATCCCAGAGCTTCCAGATTGGAGAGGCATGGTGCTGAATCCAGGTTAATGACGATTCATTCTCCACAAAAAGACCAATCCGGTCTGCGGCCTCCAGAAATTCTTCAGAAGGAGGATAATGGGAACTGCGGATAAAGTTGCAATTCGCTTGTTTAAAGAGTTCGGCGTCTTTTATTTCCAGGTCCGGACTGATGCTTCTGCCGGTAAGCGGATGGACAGAATGTCGGTTAACCCCTCTTAATTTAACCGCTTGTCCATTGACTAATAGCTGATTTCCTTTGATTTCTACTTGTCTGAATCCTACTTTTTGACGGTTTTCCTGAACAGGTTTTCCTGCAATGAACAGTGCTGTGGTTAAATCATATAGGTAAGGATGCTCGGTATTCCACTGCCGGGGGCTGTTTATGGAAAAGCTTTGGGCAGAAAGCAAAGATGCTCCCGGACTAAGCGCCTGGTCCATTGCTATGGTTTTATTTAAAATAACTTTGCCTTCCTGATCTTTCAGGACATAATGTATCGCGGCATCGGTATTGGTTTTTGATTCGTTACTCAGCTTCGTTTTAAGCTGAAGACTGGCGTTTTTATACTGCTTATCGAAAGTGGTGACTACACTAAGGTCGGCAATATTTGTTTCCGGCAAGGCGAATAAAGTCACCTTTCTAAGGATCCCTCCTACGGTATGCGCGGCATATTGAGAGGTACAGGCCAGAAAATCACTAACCGTTAATGCCTGAACTTCTACTTCCAGCAGGTTCTTACCTGGTTGTAAAAAATCGCTGACATCAGTTTCAAAAGGAACAAAACTTCCTTCATGTTCGGCCACTTGATGACCGTTTACTTTAACTACCGCATGAGAACTTACGCCATCAAACTTCAACTTTATGCGTTTCCCTTTCCAGGCAGGCAGCACAAATGATTTAGTATAAATTGCACTTTCTCCTGCATTTACGGTGTATCCCTGCATGACCCATTCGCCGGGAACCTGGATTGACTTCCTGCCTTGGTTTGCTATACTTTCTGAAAACTGCCATTCGCCATTGAGTGAAAGTTTTAAGGCATCATCTGCCGGTAAGGGCGATAAACGGGCAGGCGCATTGTTATTTTGAGCTGTCAGCAGCAAGGTGCTTTTTTGAATCTGTGCTGTCGAACTGTTTCCTGCAAACAGCAGGGAAACCAAAACTATCTTTTGAAAATTCTTCATTGCTTTATTTTACCAATCGAATACGATGATGTTATGCGGTTAAGGTTGGGATTACCAGGCGTCAAAAATCCGAAATTTACCGGAATAATGCTACACCGCATTTATCTGGCACTAAACCTTTTTTATCATTTGTATCGAATTTGATTGATAAACTGGAGAAGCCATCGATTTTTGTAACTTTAAGGAATATTATGCTCCATTTATATAGACCCATAGAAAAATTTGTCCATGGAATCGCCTCAGTAGAACCTGATGCTATTGATCAGGCACGTATTAAATTGCTCTTATACATCCTGCTTCTATATCTACCTTATACCGCCATTTTAATCGCTGCCTACTATCTAGGTGGAGAATCGCCTCACCTGATCAGGGTGTCTATAGTTTTTGCCTCTTGCCTGGTCTGGATCTCTGCGATTTATTACCTCAAGGTATGGAGAACGGCTTCGCACATTGTATTATGTAGCCTCACACTGGCGGTTTGGAGCAATATGTTCTATTATGTGCATAATATTAATGTGGAGACGCTACAACTGATTTGGTTTGCCTGTGCACTTAGCTTTTATATGCATGGTTTAAAATGGGGCTGGTTTTACTCGGCAATTAATATCTTACCCGTACTGGCCTTCACGGCCAATGAAAACCAGGACTATTTCTACTTAGGTGCCGGCCCCTATACCGTGAGCCAGCTGACCTATCTTTTTGTCATCTCCTATAATTTCTTATGGATCATCTACCTGCATTACTATTTCTTCAAGGTATTTAACCATAATTTTATCAAGCTGACGACTACAAAAAACGAGCTTAAAGCACTTAATGAAAAGTTAAAGACAACGTTGGAAGATCTTCAAAGGACTTCCAATGCGAGAATGGATTTCTTATCTACCATGTCTCACGAATTACGCACCCCCTTAAATGGCGTGATTGGCATTTCAAATGCCTTATTACTCCAAAACCCCCGTGAAGATCAGACCGAAAATCTTGCGGTACTAAAATTCTCTGCCGAAAACTTATTACTACTCATCAATGATGTGCTTGATTTCAATAAGTTCGAATCTAATAAAGTGGAGTTAGAACATATTCCCTTTGACATGGGCGTTCTGCTGGAAAACAACTATTCGATTATTAAGTTGAAAGCGCGTGAAAAGATGCTGGATCTAAAGCTGGTAGTCCCGGAGGATCTAAAAGGTAAGCTGGTCATGGGTGACCCTACCCGGTTAACCCAGGTCTTGTTAAACCTGCTGAATAATGCCATTAAATTTACCGAACGCGGATCCGTAAGTTTGGGGGTACATACTGAAGACTTAACCGATACTCACATTACCCTGAGCTTTGTGATCATCGATTCGGGGATTGGCATTGCAGCCGACAAACAGCAAAATATTTTTGAACCATTTGTTCAGGCATCCAATAGCACCAACAGAAACTATGGTGGTACCGGACTTGGGCTTCCTATTGTTAAAAGGGTTTTAACCATGTACAATAGTGTCATTAAGATGCAGAGCATGCCAAATGTAGGAACTAGTTTCTCTTTTGAGATTGTATTTCCATACAAGGAGTCCAATCCTGAAAACTCACATCAACTGCATAATAACGGGAAAGAACTGGCTCACCTGAAAATATTAGTCGCCGAAGACAATCCTATTAATGTTCTGGTGATTAAAAAGACATTGGAACAGTGGAATATTAAACCTGTCATCGCTGAAAACGGTAAAATTGCCCTGCAAAAGGTAGTAGAAAATGACTTCGACATCATATTGATGGATCTGTATATGCCGGAAATGGATGGTTATGAGGCAGCGGCAGCGATACGTAAGCTTAGTGATCCGGGTAAATCCAGGATCCCGATTATTGCCCTTACTGCGGATGTGAATAACAGTGTGGCCCTGAAAGTGGAAGAATCTGGAATGAACGATTACCTGCCAAAACCATTTGATCCTAATGATCTTTTTCAAAAACTAAGAAAGCTGAGCCGCGAGAAATCTGCTGTACCCCAGGTATGATCTGAGGTAACCAGGGTGTAATTTTCTTACGGATCAGGAGTTCTAATGTTATTTTGCTTAAGCTTTGGCAAACTTCTTTGTTCCGGCCACACAAAGAATCACACCGGCAGTCACTCCTAACATCCCCATGCTTACCTGTTCATGAAGTAAAGTTGTGGCTAATGCCAGACCAAAAAGCGGTTGCAGCAGTTGTAATTGTCCTACCATTGCGATTCCCCCCTGAGCCAATCCACGATACCAGAATATAAATCCGATAAACATGCTAAACACAGCAACATAAGCCAGACTCCCCCAGGCTGCAGTACTAATTCCTGCAAATGATTCCGGACGCAAAAAGAACATTAAGGGGCCCATCAGCGGTAATGAAAGCAGCAATGCCCAGGAAATGACCTGCCAGCCACCCAATGTTTTGGACAGTTTGGCTCCTTCCGCATAGCCGAGTCCGCATAAAATGATGCCAAGTAGCATCAGCAAATAGCCAATGGGAGCTGCATCCAGACCTTGAGAGGCTGCAAATCCAATGACCAACAGGCTTCCCAAAATGGAGAAAAGCCAAAATACCGGCGCCGGTCGCTCTCCCCCACGGATCACTGCAAATACAGCTGTTGTCAGTGGTAGTATCCCCATAAAAACGATGGAATGTGCAGAACTAACATACTGTAAAGCCATTGCAGACAATAACGGGTAGCCCACCACTACCCCCAATGCCACAATAAATAAAGAAAAAACATCCTTTCGTTCAGGTCGTTTCTCTTTAAAAAACAGCAGCACGGATAGTGCTAGTACTCCTGCAATTGTAGCCCTGGCTACGGTTAAAAATACGGGGTCGAATTCTAAAACGGCTATTCTTTTTGCAGGTAACGAGCCACTGAATATCAGTACGCCAATAGCACCATTGATCCAGCCCTTTGAACTGTTGTCTGTCGGTTTTTTTATACTTATTGCTTCCATAATCATTTATAACTTCAGGACAAATTTGGGTAGAAGCACTCAGCAATTACAGTCTCAGTTTTGTATGTTTGCGTGGACACAGTTACCCTAATTAACATGAGCAAGGTTTTTATATATGATGAGATAGCGAATGGAATTGCTTTGCAGATCAGGAATGGCGTTTTAAAATCCGGCGATAAACTACCTTCTGTCAGGAAGTTATGCCAGGATCACGGTATTAGTATGAATACCGCAAAACGGGTATTTCTGGAACTGGAAGCCCAATCCCTGATTGAATCAAAACCACAGTCTGGATTTTTTGTGAGTAAGCTGCTTTACCAGAAACTGCCACTTTCGGAAGTCAGCCGGCCCTCCCTCCTGGCCAATGATGCGGAGCCTGAGGAATTGATTACTAAGGTCTATGGTAATATGGGAAATGAGGATCTTACCCTGTTCTCCATTGCTGTTCCCTCCGGGAATCTCTTGCCCTTAGCGAAGTTAAAAAAAGAGATTTTGCTGGCCACCAGGGCGCTTAAGGAAGGAGGCACCGCCTACGAACCGCTTCAGGGAAATGTTAAACTGAGGAGAATGATTGCGGTACGGTCCTTATGCTGGGGAGGAAATTTGCAGGAGGAAGACCTGATGACGACCAATGGCGGGATGAATGCCATTTCTCTTTGCCTGATGGCTTTGGGGAAACCAGGGGACACGATCGCCATGGAAAGCCCTTGTTATCCGGGGATTTTACAGCTTGCGGTCAGTCTGGGATTTAAAGTACTGGAATTACCTACGCATCCCATTACCGGGATCGAAATAGACGCGCTAAAGAAAGTCATTCCTAAAATCAATATGTGCCTGTTGGTTCCCAATTACAACACGCCTCTGGGGAGTTGTATGCCTGATGAGCATAAAAAGGAGGTGGTAGAATTGTTATCAAAACACGGTATTCCACTGATTGAAGATGATGTTTATGGTGATCTTTATTTTGGTACGCAACGTCCAAAATGCTGTAAATCTTTCGATACGGAGGGGAATGTTTTATGGTGCGGTTCTGTTTCCAAAACCCTGGCACCGGGCTATCGTGTGGGCTGGGTTGCGCCGGGTAAATACAAAGACCGGTTACTGAAATTAAAACTCGTTCATGCGATAGCTGCTAACACTGTCATTCAGGAAACTGTTGGCAACTTCATCAAAACCGGGAAGTATGAAAAGCACCTGCAGCAACTTCGCCGGACTTTAGGTAGTAATTATCAGCATTATGTAGGGGCCATAGCCGAATACTTTCCGGAAGGAACAAAAATGAGCAGGCCGCAAGGGGGACTCTCCATTTGGGTAGAATTTAATAAAGAACTGGATACGACGAAATTGCATGACCTGGCCATGAAGCAACACATTAGCATTGCTCCCGGGCGCATGTTTACCTTACAAAACCAGTTTGAAAACTGTATGAGGCTCTGCATCGGTTTACCCTGGTCCCCTGACTTACAGTTCAAACTAAGACAAATAGGAAATCTTGCAAAAATGATTCAGTAGAAACAGTGTTCGTCTATATTTTTAGACAAATATTCAGTTTTACTTGTTTGTCTAAAAACATAGACGTAGATTAGGTTTCCAAATTAAACCAATCTTACGATGAAACTATTACTGATTGCTATCTCATTTTGCTGTTTCAACAGCCTTGCTTATGCGCAAAAACCAGATAAGGATATCCTTGATCATGTGAGGATCAGGGCTTATTATCTGCTGGCAAAAAAAACGAGCCCCTCTACCCCTGCCTATCGTAGGGATACCATGGTGCTGGACATCGGAAAACAGGTGTCAAAGTTTTATGACCCCGCACGTCTGGGCAGAGATTCAGCGATGTCCCAGCTGATGAACGGCAAGAGAGAAGATATAAAAAGCTTGCAGGTGTTCAAGGGTGATAAAGGGAAAGACCTCTCCAATCTTCCGGGCATGAGGTCATCTAACGCCATGGAAGGCGAAAGTTATCAGATTTTAAAAGAGAAACAGGGCATTACCGTATTTGATTACCTGAGTGGAGCAGCGGGAGCAAAACTCCAATATGAGGATCCCTTTCCAAAACTCAACTGGGAACTTGTGGAAGGCACAGATACCGTTGCAACGTATGCTTGTCAGAAGGCTTTACTGAAGTTCAGAGGGCGAAATTATACGGCATGGTTTAGCCCGGATATTCCGGTAAATGAGGGGCCATGGAAATTCTCCGGTCTGCCGGGACTGATTCTAAAAATAGAAGATGCTGATCAGCTATTCTCTTTTACTCTGATCGGAATGATCCAGCCAAAATCGGTATTGCCGATTATACTGAGTAAAGCTGACTTTTTAAAATGTTCCAGGGAAGATTTCACACAGCGCCGAAAAAAACAAGGCATGGGGATGCAACTCCATTTTGCCGATGGTGTATTGAGTATAGCCGAATTACCCGGTAAATATGATCCTCTTTTAATGGAGTTAGAATGAGGTGGTATTGCTTTTTATTAATGGTTTGCGCTGGTTCTTTAGCCTATGGGCAGACTAAAATCAGCGGAAGTCTGAAAAATGCAGCAGATGGTAAACCCATTTCCGGATTAAGTGTTACTGTTAAGGCGAAAGCGGGTATTACTATGCTCAACTATACCCTCACAGATGATAAAGGGGCGTATCAGCTGACTTTTAACACCACAGCAGACAGTGTTCTGGTCTCCGTTTCGGGCATGAGTATTCAAAAGCAGGTACGCTCCTACCCTAATCAATCCGGGTTCCTGAATTTTGACCTGGTTTATCAGGGCATTCTACTTAAGGAGCTAAAGGTGACGCCGCCTAAGATCCGCCGGTTAAATGATACATTAAATTATGCGGTGGACCTGTTTACCGGAAAAAACGACCGGACAATTGGCGAGGTTTTGAAGAAAATGCCGGGTATCAAGGTGGCCGACGATGGTTCTGTGAGTTACCGTGATAAGCCCATCAACAAATTTTACATCGAAAACCAGGACTTATTAGAGGGGCGCTACGGCATTGCTACCAACAATATCGCCGCCAAAGATGTGGAAACGGTGCAGGTACTGGAAAACCATCAGCCGATAAAGGCCTTGAAAAACAAGGAATTTACGGATGAGGGTGCCATCAACCTGAAACTTAAAGCTGATGCCAAAAATGTATGGGTGGCCAACGCACAATTAGGCGCCGGTTTAGCACCTGTGCTCTGGAACAATGAGCTTTCCGGAATGTATTTTGGCAAAGGAAAGCAGTTGATGACGACCTATAAAGGAAACAATACCGGTGATGATTCTGGCTGGGAATTGAAGAATTTTTACGGTGGAGACCGCAACCTTGACTTTCCTGTTGCACTGGGGATTCAATCCCCTGCAGAACCTGGATTGAGTAGAAAAAGATACTTATTGAACAGTGATCATGCGTTTTCGCTGAACAAGCTACGCTCCTTTGGGAAAGACTATAAGCTGACTGCGAACTTCAGTTACCTGAACGACCGGCAGAAAAAGGGTAGCTATTCCCGCTATGAAAATTTCCTTCCGGGGGATAGCACATTGGTGATAGAAGAGCGTATGAAGTCCATCACGCGCTTTCATCACCTGGAAACCAGTCTAAAGTTGAATGCCAATACGGCGGCGTTTTACTTTGACAATTCCTTCAATTTTAGCGGTGATTTGCAGCGTAAGGAATATGGTAGTGTAGAAAATGAGCAGTTTATCGCTCAGGGAAGAACGGCTCCTTATTTTAAAATAGGCAATAACCTGAGTATCATCAAAAACTATAAGAAGCTCACTTTTAGGCTCAACTCTTACAATGGTTATGGCAGGATCAATGATGATCTTAACGTCGAACCGATGTTGTACCCCTTGCTGTTTAGTGATCCGGGTTTACTGAGCGGAACAGCGCAGTCCTTAACACAGCAGTTGTTCGTTTCGCAGAACAGCCTTAGCTTCAGGATCAAGCATGGTAAGTTTAGTCAGAATTACCTGGCTAGCGCAAATGCAAGTCTTTTAAAGTTAAGTTCATCGCTGCAAAGTATGCTGGAAAATGGTGGTTTAGGAAAAACGACAGATTCCCTGAGCAACCAGCTGAACTGGAACAGGTACGATTTTGGTTTAGCGCCAGAATACACTTATAAAGACAAAAAAGTAGAGCTGACCCTAAAGCTTCCGCTGAGCTATACCCGCCTATACCGGAATGATTTGATTTTAGACCGTAACATTGCTCAGGAACGGGTGTTCTTTATGCCTTCCTTATCAGCAAATTACAAGCTCAATTTGCTCTGGTCTATCCATGCAAATGCCGGTTATTCCCAAAACATTGATGGTGCGGAAAACGGTTTCACAGGGTATATCATGCAATCGTACCGGTATCTGGTGCAGAATGAGGGGCGATTACCGGAGCGCAGTATGCAAAATTACGGAACGGGTTTCAGGTATGCCCACCCCATTAAAATGCTTTTTGTGAATTTCCACGCTAATTATTACCGCTCCAAAATGAATCTACTGTATAGTCAGGAATTCCAGGGTATCCTGACGCTGAAACGAACGCTGGACATTCCCAATACGGCCAATGGTTTTAGTTTTAGGCTCAATGTTGATCAGGGACTGAATGGTATTTTTCAAAAACTGAGTCTGGATGCCGGGTATAACAATTCGGAAAACACCCGGCTCAACCAGGCAGCGATCACCAGGTTTATCAACCGCACCTTATCCGCAGGTACGCGGATCAATGGAAAACTAGGAGAATGGGCAGATTTCAATTATGGAATTCGTTATGTGGGCAGTAAAAACATTTTGAAAAACGAGGTCAGGGATTTTGCGCCAATCCATTCGGCCACACAATCTGCAGGACTTAACTTCTTTCCCTTAAAAGATTGGGTACTGCGTATGAGCTTTGAAAACGGCTATAACACTGCGGTAACAGGCAGCGGAAGGGCGATGAACTTTGCCGATGCAGGGCTTAAATACCATATTAAAAAGCTGGAATTTAACCTGGAATACAACAATATTTTCAACACCAAACGCTACATCGCTGCTGCGTACAGTGGCATCGGGTCTTATTATTCAAGTTACGACCTCAGGCCGACGCAGGTTTTGTTGAAAGTAAGGTTTAAAATTAAGTAAACGGTTTGATGTCTATAAAAATAGTCCTATATTTAAATGATGAATGGATTGGTAAACGTGCAGCTGACAAAGGCTGAAGAGCAGATCATGCAGGTGTTATGGGAATTGGGCGAAGGCACGGTACAGGATATCCGCGACCGGCTGGAAGAAGTTAAACCTGCCCGTACTACGGTTGCTACGGTATTGACAATTCTGGAAAACAAAGGTTTTGCCAGTCATACCAGCCTGGGAAGAGTTAATATGTACAAACCTTTGATCAGTAAGGAAGGATATTCTAAATCGCAGTTATCGGGTTTGTTAAAGAATTATTTCAACAATTCTTTTTCGGCCATGGCTTCCTTTTTCGCCAGAGAAAACAACTATAGTATTGAGGAGTTAGACCTGATGATCAGGGATACGAAAGAAGAACTGAATAAAGAAAAAAATAATAAGTAATTATGGAAGGTCTGGCGCTGTATCTATTGAAATCTGCCCTGTGTGTTGCCGTATTTTTCGGTGTGTACTGGTGTTTTTTAAAGAACCAGACCTTCTTTCGTTTCAACAGATATTTTTTAATTTCCGGGCTGATCTGCGCTGTTTTCTTACCTTTTTATACGTATACCTATGAGGTTAGATTAGCGGTTTCTGGTATTCCGGATGTTGGTTCTTTAACTGTTCCGGTTGTTTCGCAGGAAAGCTTTTTTGCTGATTATGTTTTGATTGGCTACGCTTTAGTTGCTTGTTTTTTACTGGCACGTCAGGTATCGGGCCTGATTAAAATTAAAAAGGTAGTCGCCAAAGCCGGATACCGTTCCATTAAGGAATGTCGTTTGGTGAATACGTCCGAGTTTAAGTCCTCATTTTCCGTATTTAATTACATCTTTTTTGACACTTCGGAGGAGCTTTCTGATACGGAAAAGAAAATGATTCTGAGGCATGAGCTTGCGCATGTGAAACAACGCCATTGGGCAGATTTGTTGCTGGCGCAGTTGTTTTGCACTTTACAATGGTTCAATCCTCTGGCTTGGTTATACCTTAAGGCCATCCGCCAAAATCATGAGTTTCTAGCTGATGAGGCCGTTTTACAGCAGGGAAATTCTGTGGCTGGTTATCGTGCGGTACTGGTGAACCATTATGTGGGTACACGCGTTTTCGCGATTTCAAGCTCATTTTATCATTATCCGCAGCAGCGGATCAAAATGCTGGCAAGGCCTTCTTCCGGCTGGTTCAATAAAATGGCGGTAGTTATCGTATTACCTGCTATAGCCATTTTTCTATGGGCGTTTTCAGAAGCAAAGGTGGTTTTAAAAGAACCACGTAAAGTAGTTGAATCTGTGGTTACTGCTAAGGAGCGTACAGTGCAGCATACAAATCCGGCTTTCCGGTCAGATTCACTGCGGGTATTTAAACAAAAAACACTCCCTGCTAAAAAGGAAACCACCCTGGCAAAAGAAAACAGGACCCGAACTCAGGTCGCCTTAGAGAAATCCAGTCAGGTAAATTCCAGCGTAGATCCGCAACAAGTGGATCCCCAACAGACAGCTTCCCCTCAGAAAGTTTCCAGCGTAGATTCGCAGGTAGGATTAAATTCCGGCTCTTCGACAGCCGTCCCCCTGCCACCTAAAGAAGCTCAATCCCCTGCTCAGCCTTTATATTTTCTGGATGGTGTGGAACTAACAACCGGTTTTGATCGTATCGATCCAAAGACGATTGCGGCTATTAGTGTGATTAAAAATGAAAAGGCGGTTGCTGCTTACGGAGAAAGAGGCCGAAACGGGGTTATCCTGATCTCTACAAAAAAAGAAAATCAGCGTTTCGCTCCATTGAACTAATCTATATAACCCATCCATAGCGCTCCTATTCCCATCTATTCCGGAAAAGTCTGTTTGGTCAGGAAATTTTCCTGATGATAATAAAAACAATATCCTTCCTGATTCTATTATTTTAATACCACAACAGGTTTTAACCCGCTAACATCTCATGAATTGATAGTGATTATTTCAGTTAATCTCCTATTTTTATATTGCTTTAGGGTTAGCGAGGGACAAGCAAGTATTCAACATATAAAATTTAGAGTATGGAAAAAGAATCAAATGACATCAGTAAATGCCCGTTTCATAATGGTAGCATGAAGCACAATGTAGGCGGTGGCGGTACACGGAACCACGATTGGTGGCCCAACCAGCTAAAGCTTGGCATTCTGCGTCAACACTCCTCTTTATCAAATCCGATGGAGGAAGATTTCAATTATACCGACGCTTTTAACAGCCTTGACTTTGCTGCGCTGAAAGCAGACCTTCATGCGCTCATGACTGACTCGCAGGACTGGTGGCCGGCAGATTTTGGCCACTATGGCGGTTTATTTATCCGTATGGCATGGCACAGTGCTGGAACCTATCGTGTAGGTGATGGTCGTGGTGGCGCCGGTGCTGCTTTGCAACGTTTTGCTCCGCTGAACAGCTGGCCTGATAATGTAAGTCTGGATAAGGCCCGCAGACTATTATGGCCAATTAAACAAAAATATGGGAGCAATATTTCATGGGCGGATCTAATGATCCTGACCGGAAACGTAGCGCTGGAATCCATGGGCTTTAAGACTTTTGGCTATGGCGGTGGTCGTGAGGATTTATGGGAAGCAGATGAGTCCGTTTATTGGGGATCTGAAACCAAATGGCTGGGTGGCGACCTGCGTTATGCGCATGGCTCTCCCGGCGTAGATGAAGTACATGGCGTATTGTCGGCAGACGACGATGCAGATGCCGATATCCATTCCCGTAAGCTGGAAAAACCACTTGCTGCGGTACAAATGGGCCTGATCTATGTGAATCCTGAAGGTCCGGATGGGAATCCTAACCCTGTTGCTTCTGCAAAAGACATTCGTGATACTTTCGGCCGGATGGCCATGGATGATGAAGAAACCGTTGCTTTAATCGCCGGTGGACATAGTTTTGGCAAAACGCATGGTGCTGCTACAACTGACCATGTGGGCAAAGAACCGGAAGCAGTTGATATGGATATGCAGGGCTTCGGCTGGAGCAACAGCTATCGTTCCGGCAAAGGTCCGGATGCCATTACCAGCGGACTGGAAGTCATCTGGACTAAAACGCCAACCCAATGGAGCAATAACTTTTTTGAGAACTTATTTGGCTTTGAATGGCATTTGACGACTAGTCCGGCGGGTGCGCACCAATGGGTAGCCACAGCGGCCGAAGCGATCATCCCGGATGCCTTCGATCCTTCCAAAAAACATTTACCAACGATGCTGACAACCGATCTTGCTTTAAGGTTTGATCCGGTTTATGAGAAAATATCAAGACGATTTTTTGAAAATCCTGATCAGTTTGCAGATGCTTTTGCACGTGCATGGTATAAATTAACACACCGTGATATGGGGCCCCGTGAACGTTATCTGGGCCCGGAAGTACCGCAGGAAGAATTATTATGGCAAGATCCTATTCCAACAGTAGACCATCCGCTGATCAATGAAACTGATGTTGCCACATTGAAAGCAAAAGTTTTGGAATCAGGTTTAAGCATCGCTGAACTGGTTACTACGGCATGGGCTTCCGCTTCTACTTTCCGCGGTTCTGACAAACGTGGTGGTGCTAATGGTGCCCGTATCCGTCTTGTTCCGCAGAAATACTGGGAAGCTAATCAACCGACGCAATTGCAAAAAGTACTGGGTGTTCTGGAAAGAATCCAGAAAGAATTTAATAGTGCAGCGGCTGGCGACAAGAAAGTTTCACTCGCTGATTTAATTGTATTAGCCGGTTGTGCAGCTGTTGAAAAGGCTGCTAAAGACGCTGGAAATGACATCAGGGTTCCTTTTGCTGCTGGTCGTATGGATGCTTCCCAGGAACAGACCGACGTAGAATCATTTGGTTACCTGGAGCCTGTTGCAGATGGTTTCCGTAATTACCGGAATTCAAAAATCCCGGTTTCAACCGAAGAATTGCTGATTGATAAGGCGAATTTACTGACACTTACCGTTCCGGAATTAACCGTATTAGTTGGTGGTCTGCGGGTATTGAACGCTACTTTTGAAGGCTCTAAAAATGGTGTTTTCACTGCGAAACCAGGTCAGCTGACCAACGATTTCTTCATCAACTTACTAGATATGGGCACCGTATGGAAAGCCGTATCCGAAGACAAAGAAATTTTTGAAGGTAGCGACCGTAGCAGCGGGGCAGTAAAATGGACGGGTAGCCGTGCAGACCTTGTTTTTGGTTCTAATTCAGAATTAAGGGCTGTTGCTGAAGTTTATGGCAGCACCAATGCGCAGGGCAAATTTGTAAAAGATTTTGTAGCCGCCTGGAATAAAGTGATGAACCTGGATAGGTTCGATTTAGTATAAATATAATATGATCTAAGGTCCGTTGTTTCCATCCCTTTCAGGAGGAATAACGGACCTTAGTTTTTTACGCTCTTGATAATTCTGACTTAATCTTTGTCAGTTCCCCCAATAAGGCGGTCACAGGAACATGGTTTTTACCTCCCGCAGCTTTAGCGACCGCAAAATTCAGTGTTTCTATCTCCGTCTCCCGCTTATTCAAGATATCTTGATATGTTGATATTTTCTGCCCGTCAGACATTTTGCTGATTGCAAGAACATTTTGCAACACTTCATCTATGGTTAATTGAATTCCACTTTCTTTAGCAACGGCTACACATTCGCTGATCACTGTTTTTGCCATTTCCAGCGCAGCATCATTTCTTTGAAATACACCGTTATCCGTTTCCAATAGCGGACAAATGGAATTAAATACACAATTGCTGATCACCTTTTTCCAGATGATCTTTTGAATATCCGCTTCAGCATGAAAAGAAAACATCGCAGTGTTCAGTTCCTGTACAATATGGCTTAGGACTTCATCCGATCCTTTGATAATCCCAACCGGCGAAGAGGCAACAAGCCTGAACCTTACTTTGCTATCGTTGATGGACTGACTGGTTGCCATTAACACACACCTGTAGAGCTCCCTAAAACCCAACCCGATAAAGCTATTTTCGATGTGCAGACCATTTTGCAGGAAAACTATTGGTGATTGCTGTGCTTTTAATTTCAGTTTTTCGGCCAGCGCTTCATTTCCAAAAGATTTATTGGTCAGTAAGATGATACCATCTAGCTTTTCATGGTTACTTAATGTACTGATGAGCACATCAGCAGCCAATAGCTGATCCCCGATTTCTACCTGTATGTGTTCGGTATAAATTGGTTGTTCATCTATGCTCCCACGGATAATCGTCACCTTTCTCCCCTTGATCGTTAACGCGACAGCTAAAGCCTTTGCGATGACACCATTGCCGATGATATATAACTCTTTTGAATAGTTCATTAGATTTTCTTACTATTCGATATATTAGTTTAGCTCTAGCTCCATTTGGATATTACAGCGCTCGTAAGGTGTGGACCTGCCGATCACTTTCTTAAATCCTAATTTCTGATAAAGATTAATTGCGGGTTTTAAAGCCGTATTACTTTCGAGGTAAATCTTAGCGGCGCCAAGCTCTTTTGCTGCATTTACAACCGCCTGCCCTAATAACCAGCCGATACTTTTACCCTGTATTTTTGGCGAAACCGCCATTTTTGCCAGCTCATAATCGTAATCAGGATCGTCCATTTTAATCAGTGAGCAAACCCCTACCGGTTCATTGTTGTAAAGCGCGACAAATATTTCCCCTCCTTTGTCCAGAATATATGCTTTAGGATTATCTAAAGCCTTATAATCCGCTTCTTCCATTTTAAAATAAGTAGAGATCCATTCCTCATTGAGGGCTCTGAAGGCCGACTGGTATTTGTCTTCATAAGCCACAATCTGCACGTCCTTACTTTCCCGCAGTTTCTTCTGTTCCTGCACCCGTCTGAACAATGATTTTTGTTCCAGCAAAAATTCCCATTCAGCTATCGCTTCCCAAAGGTTGTGTCTGGCTTCTGAAATAATGCTGTCGATAGCAACATCCACATCCGAACATTGTACTTTGATCTGTCCGGAAATCTCGATTCCTTTTATCGTTAGTCCGACTACATTCCGTCGTTTATCCGGAGAATCCCGGTTTTCCTGAACCAATCCTGCCGCCGTCATTTCCTGAATGATCTTGCTCACGGATGGTTGTGAATGTCCAATTTCATTGGCGATTTCGGTAATGGTCTTTTCTCCATCTTCCGAAAGGACAAAAAATGCAGGGAACCATTTCGGGGAAAACTCTACATTGTATAATTCATAAATCCGCGCTGCGTCTTCAGTGACCTTTGCAGTCAGTAATCTTAAGCGGCTACCCAAAGCCATCTTGCCTGTTTTCTCGAATAGTTCCATACACAAAGTCAATTACATAATCAGTTATGCAAATATATGTAATATCTGATAACTAACCAAAAGGCCGTATCAAATGGTTTTAATACGGCCCTTTATTCAGTACGGAATCCGGGAAATCCAGAATCAGATTCCGGTTAAGATTTACTCAATGTTGTCTCGTAAATTACTGTTCCGGTATGGTTGACAATCTGCGCATTCAGTCTGGTCTTATCAATTGAAAAATACATAAAACCATGTTCTGCGGCTTCAAACTTGCTGTATCCTACTCCTGGGGTAACAGGCGTAACTTCAGAACCGGCACCGGATATGAACTGATGTGTGAACCCCTCTGGTTTTAAATGTTGTAAGGAATGATCATGCCCGGATAAATAAACATCCACCTTATTGCGTTCAAAAATATCTTTAAGCCCTTTCCTCACGGCAAGTGTATCGTAATTTTTGATCCTTGGTCCGACGGTGTATATTGGATGATGGCCGATCACCATTTTCCATTTGATATCCGGTCCTGCTTTTTTCAGGGTATCATCAATCCAGGCGAGTTGTTTGTCTGGTTGCTGGTCATCTACATAGGGTGCGTATTTTGGATTGTTGTGAAACTCTGGTATCAATGGACAGGTGTCAATGAAAATCATCAATACTTTATCACCCTTGCTCCCCAGATCAACTTCTTTCGAATAGTAGCGCGCAGGCATTTTCCATCTTCTGCTCACTTTGCTATAGCGAACCTGTGCATCAGGATCACTCTGGTAATCGTGATTGCCTAATATAGGGTACCAATCGTCCTGCAAGGAGAAATCAGTGTAGATGTTTTCAAATGAATAATGCCATAGAGGATCCTGCTCACTAACCACCCCCTTCGGATAGAAGTTATCACCCAGAGCAAGGATAAAATCATTCGGACGTTCTGTGGTCCATTTTCCCATTTGTCTAGCCACATGAATCTGGTGATCAGCACCGGTCCGGCCCCAATCTCCGATGGCCACAAAATGCAATGGATAATCGTCTTTTAAGGCATTTGCAGGAGAAAGGTCTTCGCCTTCCAGATGCGTTTCAGAATTGGAGGCTATAGACTGTAAGGGGGCCAGTAAAGTAGCTCCCAATGCCGTAAAAGCCGTGCTTTTCACAAAATCTCTTCGTTTCATATGCTGGTTAAATTCTTTTATTTGAGGTTCTTTATTTGATGAACAGCTTCTTTAAGCTTTATTAAACCCCCGGGGATCAAACCCTTTAAGTATGCTTAGAAAGTTATTATTCGTTTGGGGCGAAAATACTCAGTTTAACAGGCATGGAGTTTAACTCAGGATTAACTCTTTATTACCCTTCTCCCCGGGATATGAGCACCTAGCACATGAAAGAAGAATATTAGGTGTCTCTTTGGTTTAAACAAAAAAAAGCTCCTGCATCAATATGCAAGAGCTCATTTCTTAAAGCAAGAGTCTTATGTAAGCTATTCTGTTTTATCTACCTATGTTTTTCAGCCATAAAACGGCCTTTTTAATTTTCTCATCATCCTTTAACTTTTCGAAATTATCACCATCCGGTACTAATACGTCAGGCCTTAGATTCTTTGGATAAATCTGCCCATTTCTATCCGAAGCATAATCTACCGCCAGGTTCAGTCCGGAATATCCATTTAGTTCAAAGCCAAGATTAGAGGTGGTGTAACCAGCAGAATTTTCTCCAATCCGGATGGAATTTTTCCTGCCGATAGTCGTGATTGCAGTCATTTCTCCCGAACTTGCAGTATAGCCACTAATTAAGACTGCTATAGGAAGGTCTTTTTTAATGGGATACCCTTCGTATTTCACAGGGGATACCTGGATGGAATCGACATAGAATACGCCCTCTTTAATGATCCAATTACCATCTGGCTGATGATCTGAGGTCATAAATCCGCCAACTTTCCCTTCTCCTAAAAACTCTGTTAAACCTGCAATCATGGGATACATATTTCCCCCGGTGTTTACACGTAAATCAATGATCCAACCTTTAATATGCTTATTGTGGATTTTTGCAATGGCTTGTTTAATGCTTCTGCTAATACTATCCATGTGCTGACTCCTGAAATCACTGTTTCCAGGGATCAGAATATAACCAATGTCTTTGCCAATTCTTTCAGAACGAACATTGGTATATTTTTTCGTCGCAGCTTTTATAAGGTTATTTACATTAGGTTGTTCCTTACCAGTCCATCCATAGGTTTTTTGTTTAAATTTTAAGCTGCCATGGTGATCATCAATCTGTTCGAAAATGTAGGTATACACCGGAAGAATGTCTTCATAAGTCCTTGCTCCAGCTGTCTTTTTGTAAACATCTTTCCTGAGCTCCTTCCAATCCACTTTACTACTATTTAACGCATTTTTTTCTATAATAACGAGGCTGCTGTCTAAGTACTTTTTGACACTATCTACCATCTGAACGGAATTATTCTGGCCATTAGACGCAAAGGAATAAGCAGATAGTAAGACTATGATTAAATATTTGTTCATACGGTGGTTTATCAAAGTATAAATCTACTAAAAACAGCAGCTAATTAGACACTCCTATCATTAACTCGCTGAAAGACCAACTTTTTAAAAGTTTTCACCCCCCATCTACCCTTCTTGCGACATTCAATACTATTTATCCAGACTTCCATCTAAACTAAAATTATCGATGATCAGAATACCATTTCCTTTTTTGGTGGTGGAGATATAGTAATCATCCGATTTGCCAGTCGTAAATGCTCCGGAGAACACCGAATTTCCTTCCAGAGGAACATTAATCAGCTCTTTATTGTCCTTTTTGGAACGAACGACAAGGCGAAATATCCCCTTTTCTGTAGATTTATAATCAAACTTAATTTTATAGGTATTGTTGGGTTTGAAACGAATCATTGAAGTGGAAGTACGATAAACTTCTCCATTTCCTTCCTGCCATGTTTTCAGGGAGAAATTACCATCAATTGTATCTTCAGTATAACCATCATGACGCTCCGACAAATGGGTTTTATATAAGCTTGGCTTGCTCGCAATGAATGGTCCCCAACCCTCATCTACATCCTCAAAATCTTCGAAATAAGCATGCTCAGTTTTCTTTTGAGTACCCATTTTAACGATCCTCACATCATCAAATTGTACAGAGGATCCTTCCCCGCCTTTGAAAAACATATTCGCAAGGGAACTCCCTCCCTCGTAAACAAACGGGATTTTGATCCTTTGGAAATTTGTCTTGTACCTGTCGGTGTTGTCGGTGAAGTTAGTCACGGTACTTTCTGTGATGGAATAAGATTCATCCCCGATGGAAAGCACAGCCTTCCCTGCACCTTCGACCTTAACCCACACCGATAAGGTATAAGCTGTACCCTTTTCAAGTTTCAAAACCTGACTCACATTTGCTGTACCTGCCATTTGTAAAACGTCCTGTCCATAATTCGTTTTCGAGATCTGTACGTCTTTACCCTTGATGTTCCAGCCAGATAATCCGCCATCAAAGCCAGGATTCGAGATCAAGCCACCGGCACCCCAGGTCATTTTTGCGTTACCGGAAATCTTTTTCTGATAAAGCACATACCCTTGTTTCGGCTCAGCAGTTATCGTAATCTCCCGCTGTGCAGTTATTGGTAAATCAGCCAGCCATTCGTTTCCTTGCGCAGTCAGTTTGTATAAACTTACCGTTCCTGTAGATTTCCAGCTTTCCGGAAGTGTCCAGCTAGATGAGCCTCCCTTAGTATTGTAGTGGTAAATTTTGTCTTTGCTAACCGGATTCCATGGAATAAACAGGTTATCACCATCCTTGATCAAATGACCATTTTGACTGATTTTATGGATACCATTGATCGATTCTGAAACTACATTTCCTTCAAATGATGCTTTGGTATCGTTAATGTTTTTCAGGGCATGATACATCAGAAAGCGGTAAGGAAGTTGCTTCGTAAAGAAATTATGCAATACCTGATTGAAGTCTCTTCCTTTTTGCCAGCCCATAAAACCAATTTCTGCTCCACGGGAATAACCTCCCATTAGTAAAGGATGCTCAGCATAGCCATCACGGAATTTATGTTGAACAAAGCGGGAGATCAGACTTTTCGACTCCGGTGGATAATGTGTCCATATAGCTTCTCTATAGAATATTTCCGGATCTTCTGTCCATATCGGCCATCCGTTTTTATTGAAATGCTTCGATGTAAAATTTGCGATAGAACGGTGTTCACGGTAAGTGTCAATGTAAACAAAAGCCAGATTGGGTAAATCTGTTTTCATTTGATCAATCCTTTGGGCAAAAGTACCCCGCTTAATGTCTACCTCCTTATTGATCAGGTAAGCCTGGTCCAGCCATGCCCAACCGGGAATGTCCGTGATGATTTCAGCATCATAAGCCTTTGCTTCCGGGTAAGCTTCACTATGGTTAATATGAACGCCAATATGGGCATTATAAAGCTTCGACTTCTCTGTTAAATACTGTAAATCCGCGAGCCCACCAGCGCGACGGTTATAGTTGCCGGCATAATCCGGGTGACCGCTATCATGGCCTTCCGACTGGTATCCTTTCAATTCCAGCATTTGTCCGAAACCATCCGTTGCCAGGCTAAACTTTTTGATATTATCCAGTTGACGCATAAAGGGATATTGCCCGCCACTGGCAAAATTCATCGTGATGGTAGCATATGAATTTCTGATTAAATCAGCGCCATAAGGTTCAGGATAGGCCTGAGCTAACACATAGGCTGCATCCTGCCAATCCACGATCTGGTTACCGTTGCTGTCTTTTGAAAAGATAATTTTCATTTCCGGCAAAGGAAGCAGCTCATTATTGATCCCTCTGTAAATCCATTCATTACTATACAGCGAGGTAAAAAACTCCTTTCCAACCTTTGCCGTACGATACAATATTTGTCTGGCGTTGTAAGTCGAATTGTTGTCTACAGTAGCCGCAATTTTATCATTATTCAGGATTGCAATTGCCGCATAACCCGCTGTTGTATCCGCTGAACGGTTGGCCAGTGGCATAAACTCGTCACTGTGCACATTATTCGCTATCGATAGCATCGCTTTTGCGTCCTTATTATTCATGGAAACCAGGTCATGATTTGGAAAAGCTATCGTTTTCACCTTGGTGTTTCCCCGCTCTTCTATTCTGGTTACTTTCATTTCCAGGGTCATATTTCGGAGCGTAAATTCTGTCCTTATCCCTACATTTATTTCCGGGATTTCCGATTGATAAACTACTTTATCCGGACTCCCGACAACCTTTGTCTTAGCTGCGTATGTTTTTCCGTTGATCACAAACCCATTGGAGACTTTTTTCGCTCCCGGTAACAGGATATTACCTTCTTTGATTCGATATTGATATACAGCAGGGTAATCTTTAGAAAAAATAACCTCCATTTTATCAGAGCCCAGTTTTATGGAAGAAGTTTTTGCTATTTTCTCTGTCTGGCTGATTACCGGAGTAATTTCCACATTACTGATTTCTACTTCTGCACCATCGTGTGCTCTAAAGCCGACATAACCGGGTTGGTTGCCCATCAAAGAAGCTGTAGTACGGGTAATCTGCTCTCCATCGAGGTAAATGGCGACGCTTTTATCTACGTACTCTATACGAACGTGTCGCTTATAATTTTTATAAAACTTAGAAATCTCAACCGCTATTTCCTTTTTTTTACCAGGCGTACCTGCATACCAATGCGAGTTTGTTAAAATATCTGAGGTTAAATCACAGCCCACATAAGTCCAGTCCCCCTTGTTCTGGTATCTGCTGATCACACCAAATTTTGAGTCCGAATTCTTTGGCAACACATCAAACTCTATCGCCATGTTATACATTTTCGGTAAATTCTCCTTGAAAATCAGCAGTGATTCTTTTCCTTTTCCAGCCTTAAGTAAAAAAGCATCGCCTTTTTTACTTAAGGCTGCATAGTTAAGGGATAAGGTGTCATTTTTAGAGGTCTGAGCGTTTAGAGCTGCTATTGGAATAAGAAAAAAGCTGAGTAGGGAAATGGCTTTCAGTGGACTAAAGGTCATAGTTTATTTCTGGTTTACTTTTGGTTTGGTTGGTTGTCTAACTAATATTACGCTACCCCTAAAGTTTAAAAGAAAAATCATCAGGATGATTTCACACAACCGTTTGCATAAATTGAGGGCCAAATCTAAACGAGTCTTTTCCGTATATCAACCACTTAATCATTTTTGCCGGAAAAAACTAATCATTTAATAAAATGAAGGCCTTTAATTAAAACACCTTCATTCTCAAAGACAACAAGATAGAATATTTCTACACAAACGTTTGATTCCATCTGTTTTAATGGTGTTTAAGGGAAAATGCACAGCCCGAACTTACTTAGCGTAACTCACGGTATATTCCCTACCCTTTTCTATCTTAACCTCATAAGTCCTTTTTCCGACTTCTATGACCTCTCCACCTTTTACAGTTGGCTTAACGGTACTCTTAAACCTCAATACCCCTGTGCCCTCATCAGATTTCAGCCTGATTTCTTTTTTACTACAATACAGGTTGATCGTGCCGGAAGGTGTAGGAACCTTACCTTCCATCCATTCCAAGCCACCTAAAGTGGGTTCTACTACATAGGTTTCATACCCCGGTAAAACCGGCTTTATGCCCAGATAATACTTACCCAACAGGTAAATCGGACTGGCACCCCAGGCATGGCATAAACTTTTACCAAAGGGACGGCCATACATCGCATAGTGTTCCGCGCCGGTTTTATCCGGATTATATTCTTCCCAGAAAGAGGTAGCGCCTAAATCCAGCATTCCACCCCAGTAGTCCTTCATTTGCTTCAACACGTAGGATTGCTCGCCCATCGCACAAAGCGCTTCCAGTTCATAAAAACGCATGTATGGCGTCGTAATCTTATTGATTTTATCATTCATTAATACCTGCTGTTTCACCCCTTGTTTTTGTGATGGGGTGAAATAATCGAAGAAAATACCGAACATATTGGCATAACGTGTTACATTTTCGGTAGGTTTTCCATTCACCCGGCTGTGTACCAATGCCTGCTTTTTCTCATCCCAATACAGTTTAAATATCTTTGCCTTCAGGTCGGCGGCAAGCTTTCTGTAATTCGCCGCAGCTTCGGTATCTTTTGTCATATCTGCACAAAGCGCCATCGTTTCCAGACTCCTGCAAAACAACAGCTGCTCAAAACTAACTTCGCCATCCTTGCTCAGTTTATCTGCCCAATCGATAAAAATCCAGTCGCCTGGCATCCATTCCAGTAAACCATCTTTATTTCTGCGGTTCAAGACATAATCCATCAGACTTTTCATCCTCGGATAAATATCCTGTACAAATTTCTGATCGCCGGAATATTGATAGTAATCGTAGATCCCAAGGAACCAGTAGAAAGAATAATCCATGATGGTATTGATGTGCGCCGTTACCGGATCTTTACCCCTTTGCGCCAGCAGGGTCCTTTTCACGATCGGCGACTCATTGAAAGAGTAATAGTTCATCAGGTAACTTTGGTAAGCATCCCCCGACCATACCCATCGGTCCCGCTTAATCCCATCAATGAAAAACTCACGGGTATTCAAATGAAAGGTGTATTTCGAGGTCTCATAAATCTTATTGACCTGTTCATCTGAACATTGGAAGCTGCCCTTTTCCGTAACCGGGGCATATTCATACAGCATCGATACCCCATCCAGACTTACGTCACCTTCCGGCTGACAATTCACATAGCGGAAAGCTTTAGACAGTTCAATAACAGAGTCTCTTTTACTTTTAAGGTCGATTTCTAACAAATCCAGCGTTTCAGAATGACTCGCAGATAAGGCTTCTTCTTTAGATTCTCCGTAATAAATATGGAGTTTCCCTGTACCCTTTAGGCCCTGTAATTTCAGGAAACCAAAGGTTTCCTTACCAAAATCAACCAGAATACCTTTGTCCACTTTAGTAGTTTTTACCGCATCCATTGGTTTGGTGGACAGTTTAAACTGCGATGGTGGCAACAATGGGTCGCTTAAATCCCAGGAACCTGCAGCAACAAAGGTCGTTCCCGACTTCTCCGAAGCCTTTCCACTCTGGTCTATCCATTCCTTATCTTCAAAAGTACTTAACCAGCTTTCATCAGAAACAATCGTTTTTCCTTGTACGAGTATCGCTGGCACCCTATCCTGTCCGTATACTTTTAAACTTAACTTATGCTTACCTGCCGGAACAGTAATCTTTTTCGGATAGCCGGAAAATGCCTGACCGTCCAGCTTCACATTATACTGTCCTTCAACATACAGGTTTACTTCTTCGGGCTTTGCCAGATTAAACTCTTTATGAAACTCTACCAATACATAATGGCTGTCCATTTTCCAGAATGGCGGAAGGAAGGCTCCTCTTTCGGTTCTGCGGTTTTGCATTTTATTGGACACCCAGATGTCCAGATCGCCGGGATACCAGATCCAGGAAGCTTTTGGAGCTTGCTGAGCAGCGACATCCGTGTAAACTATCATCAGCAGCAAAAAGAAGGAAGTAATCAGTCGTAATTTCATAGTATCGAATCAATTAATGTCCGTTAAAAAAGAGGTATAAAGCAATCATGACCACTGCAAGCGCGGCCCAGGTGTACCAGACGCGTTTTGTTGGTTTTTCAATGGCATTTTTATCGAGCTCATTCATTTCATAAATCGTCGGATTCCTGTCGAGCAGGGAGATCAGCACCGCAATGATCATTAGTCCTGCAAAAATCAGGAAGGAAAGCATCAGGTAATGTGGCCAGAAAGGGTATTTATCCGATGGCAATATCCACAGGTAGGTGATTCCTGTCCCCAGACTTAAAGCAGAACCTACAGAAAGCGTAAAGTTTACGGCTTTTCGGGTGGTCCTTTTCCAAAAGACGGTCAGCAGGAATACCACCGATAATGGTGGTGCAATAAATCCAAGCACAGATTGAAAAACATCGAACAGGTTTAGTCCCTTGATGTTATCAATAGCGAGCACTACGATTACTGCCAGAATACATCCTGCAATAACGGAAATCCTGCCCATCCTGATGATCTGTTTATTTGTTGCCCCGGGATTGATCTTCTTCACATAAACATCCATCGTAAACACCGTGCTCAATGAATTTAAAGAAGAACCGATGGTACCTACCAATACGGCGATCAGGACCACAATCACCAATCCGTTCATTCCGGGAGGGAATAAGCTGGTGACCATCGTCATGTAAGCCTCGTTTGGATCCTTTAAATCCGGAAATAACACATAACAGAGGATACCCGTGATGATAAATAAGGGTAGCGACAGGATCTTTAGCCAGGCGATAAAACTCACCCCAAGTTGTCCCTGTTCCAGGTTTTTAGAACCCAGTACAGATTGCACCATGGCTTGATCTGTACAAAAGAAAGCGATTGCAGCTACCGGATAGCCGAGTAAAATGGCATACCAGGGGTATTTAGGATCAGTTGCCGGTTGGATCAGGTTCCAGTAATGTGCCGGCGTTTTATTGTATAGGGCTTCAATTCCCCCCACTTTATGCAAGCCTAAAATAGTCAAGGCCAAGGAGACCGCAATCAGTAGTATCATTTGAAACACGTTGACTTTAGCAATGGCTTTTAACCCTCCAAAAAAGGTGAATAAACCCGCAAAGGCGACCAGTACTGTGACCGATTGCCACATTGGAATGCCCAAAATCTGGCGGACCAGGAAGCCTCCGGCGAAAAGTCCGAGCGACAACCAGGAGATCAGTATTTTGATTAAGGCGTACCAGGCCAGGATATTTTGTGTAGAATCGCCATACCTTTTACCCATAAACTCAGGCATGGTACTTACCCTGGCCGCGAGGTATTTGGGGGCAAAAACTATAGCCAGCAGAAACAGGAAGACAAAAGCATACCAGTCAAAATTAACCGCCACTATTCCTGTGCTATAGCCGATACTGGCAAAAGCCAGGAGCATCGAGGGGCCTACATTTGTGCCCCACATGTTAAAGCCAACGCTGGCCCAGCCTAAAGATTTATTGGCGAGGAAAAGGGTTTCATCTTCTTTTTTCTCTTTGGAGAAGCTAGCCCGATATCCGATAATCATTAGAATAACCAGATAGGCGATCACAATGATGTAATCCAGGCTGGTTAAGCGTTCTACAATATTTCCCATTTAATAATTTGGTTTGGCTGATTGGTTTTGGTGATTGATTATGGCTTAGCAGATTGGTTGCCCTGATTGATTTTGCTCATTGGTTTCTTTGATGGATTTACAACCCGAGCTCAGCTCTTAAGAGCTCGTATTCGTTCAGTATATCGTTGATTTTAACAGGAAGACCAGTTTGCAAAGCCCTGTCCATCGCCTGTAACAAAGCAATTGTGCCTATTCCTTCTTTCAAATCAGGGTAAGCTACCGTATCGTTTTCAATGCTTTCGGCGAAATACTCCAGGTAGTTCTGGTATTCTCCGGCATGGTGGCTTTGTCCTTCAAAACGGAAGAAATGTTTCATTTTCGCATCTCCCCAGGTGATCAGTTTTTCTTCGCCGGTATTGGTGGTTACCGCATAACGCAACTCATGGTAATCTGCCTGACTAGCCCCCTCCGTGCCTCTTAACACACAGCTCATTTCACTTTCGCGGTAAGCTGGCTGAATCGGACCGGTATAAGCACCGCTCACACGGGCTATCCGGCCATCAGTTGATTTGAAAATAAAGTGCATCGTGTCTTCATTTTTTAAACCCGCCTTTTTGCCGTTAGCGCTGATCATCCCATAGCCCATCACTTCTTCAATTTCCGGCAAATACCACCTGATGAAATCAACAGGATGGCTTAAGCCACCATAAAGCCATTTAAAAGAAGGTTCTAAAGCCCATTTCTTCTCTAAAAACCATCGGTGATCCGCATTGTAATGGCATTCCACAGTCATTAATTCGCCGATAATACCCTCAGTATAATCGGCTCTTTGTCGCTTGTAAGGTTCAAAGAACCGGGAACTCTGGCCAACAAACACTTTTTTACCGCTTTGTCTGGAAACCTCAAGGAGCTCCTTAGCCCGCCCCAAATCATCAATGAATGGTTTTGTGCAAACGACATGTTTTCCGTGTAACAGCGCTGCTTTTACGTGGTCTGCGTGTAGATGATCGGGTGTATATATCGCAATTACGTCGATACTGGCATCATCCAGCATTTCCTGATAGCTGGTGGTATAGTGTGGAAAGTCAAATTCTTTTGCCCGTTGCCTGCAGACTTCTTCGTTGGCATCGCAAATTTTAACCAGTTCATAGTGATTACTCGCAAGGGCGGCAGACATGGTACTACGACCTTCTCCCAATCCTAATATTCCTAATTTTAACATAGTTGATCTTCTAATTATTCTTCTTAAAAAACACCCAGACTTCGCCTGGCTTCGTTCCTGAAATCCCCTCCTGGTACTTTTTCATCAGGTTGTTCCAATCATCCACCCTTGGGTTATTCAGACTGGTTTTAGGATTTAACTTATCTAAATCTGCTCCTTTTGGAATGCTGATGACCAGCATCAGCTGCCTTCCGTTTTTAAAGATGCTTAGCTGTTGAAAATCTGCATTGCAAAAGCCTTTTGCTACTTCCGGCCATTGCTCAAACTGCGTCGCATGATGCTCCAGATATTCCTTTTGCAGCGCCTCATCTTTGACCAGATTTGCACTTAAAATGATGTTATCCCATTCCTTAACCGCTGCTGCTCCGCAATGCTTTTTACGTTCAAATTTATAAAACACATCCTTGTAAAGCTTTACCTCTGCATCCTTTATCCGCGTATGTATTTGCCTCATCAGGGCCTCCGCTTCATTCGTTGAAGCGTAAACGAGCAATCGGTTATTCCATTGATAAATAGCTGATGCCGCAATGCCCTTTTCCCTGCAAATCTCTACCAGCAGGGGCTTACTTAATTCAGCAGCGGAAGGGAGTACCACCTCTAAAGCGATTTCGTTTCCATGACCAGATTCTACACTATTTACCGCTTTCTTTGTTTTATTTAAATCACTGTTAATCAACATATATTTATAATCAGACTCAAGTCCTGCTTTATATTTAATATCATTAGCAACCTTAGGGCCGTTACCCGACCAAACGTTCCCCGGACCGTTTGCATTTTGCATGTATTTCTCTGCCGGAGTCCAGTTGTCATTTACCGTAAAATGGGAAGAACCTTCGTCGGTATACAGGTAAAACCAATGCTCCGGATCATGGGGATATGGCGCTTTATAAATGCTGTCGATATAGTTGTTGGAAATCAAAGAACCTGGTTGTGCAGACAGTGTATAGATGCCGGCAACATCATACAGGTATTTCCCATAATGATGGATTTTGTTTGCAGTGATGGTATTGTCGCGCATAGCATTGCTGCTTTTTGTCCAGCCCCAGCCCATGCTGATTCCTGAGTAGGCCACATCGCTGATCTCATTGTGTGCGATATTGATTCCCCTTACATAACCAGCTCCTATCCCGACACTGCCCCAGTCTTCATTGGTAACATCGGTGATCAGGTTATTGGTAATGCTTTCATTGCTACAAATCTCTCTTTCATCTTTAGGCTGATAAGGCAAATGCACCTCGGTCGCTTCATCGGAAAAAGTACCAACCAATATTCCGCTGCCTCCAATGTCCTTAAAAAGGTTTCCTTTAACTTCATTGCGATAAGTACCTCGTTTATAATCAAGTCCTGTGGAGGCATGATGTTCGAATCTGCAAGCTTCAAAACCAGTATGATGTGCATAGCTGACTTCTACTGCTGCTGCCGGGCGACCCACCCAGGCCTGATTTTCCAATCCTTTTTTATCTGGTGTTCCTGGTATTTTCAGCTTGTAGGCATCCAGCATATACATGCCCGTCTGGTGTGGCACATGACCAAAATGCGAAGGCCTTAGCCAGCCGGCATGCTGAAAAGAAATGCCTTTAAATGAAACATAAGCTACCGGATGATCAATCGTACCTTCCATCCGTACCAGAGTTTCCAGATTAGGCACGACAGCTTTAACAAGCTGCATATTTTCTTCCGCCTTTGGCCAGTAATAAAGCTTGCCGTTTTTTAAATCTTCGTACCATTCTCCAGGCTCGTCGAGGAACTGAATTGCATTCGTCAGGTAAAACGGGGAGTTACCTGTTTTAGCAGATATCCATGGCGCTGGCCATGGGTGTTCTGACTGCACGCGACTTTCGGGTTCCATAAAGCTCAGCTCTGCCTCTGCTCCTTTTACCTTAATCTCTTTCACCCTCAGATTGGCAATAGCCCACCATTGCTGGATCACCATTTCCATGCCCTTAATGCTTGCAACATTCTTCATGTTTGTCAATTCCTTTAGAGGAATTCTACAGGTTCTTCCGGCAGAATTCCAACTTAAAATGCGGGCCATTTTATCACCATTCAAGCTTCTTGCTCTGGTTGCCTTCTTTCCATTTAGCCAAAGCATCCTGAATTCTAAAGCCCTGTTATCCAAACCATAGACATCAGTCACCCAAAGTTTATCTTTAATTTTATCCGGAACACCAGGCATGCTATTTTTTTGCTTTTCCCAGCCACTAAGTGGTATCCCTCCGCTTAACACTACTTCCTCCTTGTTTAAAGCAGTAATGGTGGTGGGACTGTCTGCAGTTCCTGAATCTTCAGGTCGCACAACTACCGTTTCTGTAAGCTGGTAAAATCCCTTTTCAAGGATAATATTGATGCCGCCTTTTATGGAAGGATCGTTTAAGCGCCTCAATTCACGGGCCTTACGCAAGGCATTTGCGAGCGTTGCTACCGGTGCTGTTTTTGTGCCGGTATTGCTGTCCGATCCTTTCAAAGAAACGTAAATATCAGCGGCTATGGCCTTGTTATTATTGCAAAACAAGACCGCCAGCAATACCAGCCAACAAGGTTTAAATAAACTCATACCTGTTATACATCGGATTGAAATACAGATTTCACATACGCTGTATTTGCGCTAAAATTCACCTTTACATTTCCCGGTTGCGTGGCATCCCTGGAGCGTTCTACCACCAGCCAACCTTTCCAGCCCATATCATCCAGGGTTTTACGAACCGCTTTCATGTCAATTTTAGGATCATTTTGTAACCATACCCCATCATCATTGGTACAATGAATCTGAACGATGTTTTTTTTCCCCAACGTCCGCAATTCTGAATGCAGGTCACGGCCATTTTTTATCGCGTTAGAGAAGTTGAAGTAGCTTTTAACGCCCGTTGAGCCTATATCCTTTAGCAATTGCAGTTCATTTTGCGCATCTAATGCGGTTTCAATACCGATCACTACACCTGCTTTTTTAGCCATTTTCCCGATTACTTTCAGCCGTTCTACAATGGCAGGGCGCAGTTCAGGGTTTTTCACTAAATCACCCTGCACGCCCAAAGGCAGAAAAGCCACCTTTACGTTCATTGCTTTCATGGTAGTTATACAATCGCCAATCATTTGCTGATAAGTAGGTCTGGTAGCCAGCGACTGGGCATAAAAACCAGTCATCGCCAGGGAACAGATCTCCAGGTTCAGCGCTTTGGCTTTATCGATAAATTGCTGCCTGATCACTGGATCTGCCAGCTTATTGTCGAAAGTATCCCGGTTACCTAAACCTCCCATATCCAGTTCAACACCATCGGCGCCAACTTCTTTACTCAGTTCCAAAGCACCAAGTTTCTGTCTTTTCAGGAGCATTAGGTCTATCACCGCCACTTTATAGCGCTGTTCTTTAAGGGAATAAGCCCGGGTAAACTGGTTGGTTAATAGTAGTCCCCCTGTTATGAGGACAAGTTTTCCAATAAACTGTCTGCGGTTTTCTAGTTCTTTCATTTCGATATACTTGCTTTAAATACCTGTTCCAATTGTTCAAACCCTTTGATCGCATTTTCTGGCAAACGCGCTCCTTTATCCCCAAAAACATACATTGCCGGCTCTTTTTCTACGGTACATTTACTTTCATCGTAAGCTCCGGTTTTATCCTTTACTGCAGCCCCGCTGAGCTTAAAGTGTAGCAGCAAAAAGTCATATAAGGCCTTACGTTTTGAAGGGCCAAAATCATGACCTTCTTCCGGCAGATGAACATTATAAACCAGTTGCGGCTGGCCATAATAGCCATAGATGGTTTTCAGAAATGGCATATCATGTTCCGGTACGGTGACCGTCCAGTCCTTGCCATCCGAGACGATCAGCTGAGGGTTTGGAGCTGCCATTGCGGCGATCTCCACGTTATTTGTGCCGCCAGCACACAGGTGAACCGGCATTCCACTTTCACAGGGACAACCACCATAGAATGAAGATGATAAAGAAACTACCGGAGCACTCAACTTGATCCGGTCATCCATTGCAGCCATTAAAACGGTATGACTTCCACCACCTGATCCACCACTAATCCCCACCCTTGCCGGGTCGGTTTCTTTTAGGGACAATACATAATCGAGGATGCGGATACCGCCTAAAGTTTGCATCGTTTGCGCCAGACTTCTTCTATGGTCTTCTACTTTAAACTGGAGCAGAGATTCGCCCCAGGCGAAAAGATCGTAGCTAATGGCCATAGCGCCCATACGAGCAATCATGGCACAGCGAATCTGGGCATCTGCACGGTAACGCTGTTGTGGCCAATGGCCATCCGGACTCAGCACCACAGGAATCTTTCCTTTTATTTTTAAGGGCTTGTACAAAGAGCCGTTCACATACAATCCCGGTAATATTTCAATCGCGATGTTCTCTACGGAATAGCCATCCATGATCCTTTTTGGCGTCATGATTGGTTTTGACAATGGCTTTGCAGGCATTGGAGATAATAGCTGCGCTTCGTATAAAGCGGGTTTTATTAAGGCCTTCCGCTTTTCCCAACTGTCTTTACCTGGAGAAAGGGAAGCCAGATGATCCAGCGTATTTTGCCCCTCCTGCACCTGCCAGCGGTAATATTCATATTCTTTTAGCTTGTAAACCCCTGGCTTCTCCTTGTTCACCTTTAGGTCCAATGGGGTCAATACATTCCCTAGTGTTTCATCCACATCAGGTCGGAATCGCCAAAAGGCATAATTTACCCAGCGGTCGTTCACCTGGTTGTCACTGTATTTTATTTTCACCTTAAATCGGCTTTCTATGTCCGTTAAGACGGTTTTAAGCGGCTGTCGATATAGGGAGTCGGAATTTTGCGTTTGGGCAACAGCCCTGCTTAAAAACAGCGATAGCCCTATAGAAAGCAATAAAGCAGGTCCTTTCATTTGATTATTCCTCATTTTTACTGTCTGTAATCACCGGTGCGGTATATCCTTTTAATTTTGGCCAGATGCCATTTTCTATCTTCTTCAGCTTCAATTTAGCGGGATCCACTACTACGTGTTTGATCTTTTGTCTTCTCCAGGTGTAAATAAAGTGCAACATACCATCCGAGGTCTGAATCACCGCCGGATAAGAATACTGACTGATTGGGGAATCTTCCAGAATTAAAGCAGCGGACCATGTTTTACCATCTTTAGAAATGGCGACATTTAAAGGTGTTCTTGGCCCTTTAGCCAAATCTCCCGGAGGCAATACATGGTTGTAAACCAGCACCTGACGGCCGTCTTTTAAAGTCACCGCATCGGTACCGGAGTTATTATTTGGCAAAGTAGTTTTAGCGATCGGAGACCAGGTTTCGCCATTATCTACAGACCAGGATTCTACCAGCGCCCTGTTTTTGCTTCTTGCCAGAATCTGCAGTTTACCTTTCCCATGGTCCAGCAGACTTGGTTGTATGGCATCCAGTCCGCCGGTTGGGATTGGCCCGATGCTACGCCAGGTTTGGCCATTGTCTTTGGTGACCTCAAAATGTACTTTCCAGCCATCGCCTTCCCTGCTCGAAGGAGCGAACAAATTGCCATTACTCAGCAGTACCGGTTTGTTTTTAACCGGGCCAATGTAGCCATCAGGCAGCTTTGTGGCCTCAGACCAGGTGATTCCTCCGTCCTTCGAAGTACGCATCAGGCCCCACCATTCTGATGGCTTAGGTCCTATTTTATAAAAGAGTAATAAATCGCCACCTGGCACCTGATACAATACCGGATTCCAGGTAGGCAGCCTTAATTTGTCGCTCTGTATACCATTGGCCACTGAAACCGGTGCTAACCATTTTCCATTGACTTCGCGGCTGATGTAAATCTCTACATCGGGGTTACGCTCTTTAGTACCACCAAAATACGCCGCTACCAGGCCTGTAGGTGTTTCTGCAATCGTTGCGGAATGGCAAGATGGGAAAGCTGCTTTTTCATACAAAAACTCATCTTTTATGATCCCTGAGCGCCATTGCTGCGCCTGTGCGTTTAGGCCTATACCTGCCAGACAAATCAATAAACTTAGTACCCTTGCTCTTCTTTTTAACATGTTATGCTGCTTAATAATTTATGATTGGTTATTGTTCCTGTCTTAATTGTTCCATTTGATACTGACCCACCTGACTAATTTCCAGCAAATCAGACCAGCATCTGGTTATTATTCCACTACAAATGAATAATCACCTGATCCTACCTCAAATACCGCACGATCCGATTCCATTTTGATAAATTTCACTCCTTTTACTGAAGTGGCTTTCTGCTGACCTTCCTTTACCTGTGTTGCAGATTTCGCCGGAATACTAACCCTTGCGGTAGTATTAGCCGGTATACTGATCTCCCATTTAAAGGCGGTTGCAGACTTAACCCAGCTGCTTTTAATCAGCCCCTGAACCGAATTGTAGCTTGCATTTACGCTATCCAATCCTTTGATCATTTCAGGTTTCATTGTGATTATTTTAAACCCCGGTGCCCCAGCCTTAATTCCGGCAAGGTTTTCATAATACCAGATCACCAGGTCACCCAGCAACATCACATGGTTTTGCGAGTTCATCTTCGGACTGGCGGTATTGCCATTCCAAAGCTCCCAGATGGTAGTGGCTCCATTTTCAGCCATGTAACCCCAACCCGGATAAGTACGGTTAGTTGCTAACTGGTAAGCAATATCTGAACGCCCATGAGTACTCAGGCCTCTCATTAACCACTGCGTACCAATCACACCGGTACTGATATGGCCTTTATTTTCGTTCATGGTCTTATCTACGATGTTCTTAAATACCTGATCTGCCTTTTCTGCCGGCACTAAACCATAGGAAAGTGGCAAAAGATTCGCCGTTACCGTATTGTTGTCGTACACAGCCTTTTTTTGGTCTAAAAACTTGTTATTGAAGGCTGCTTTGACCTTTTCTGCTAATGCCGCATAAGCCTTTACATCCTCAGTTTTATCCAACAGGAGGGCAAAACGCTGCATAAACGACAGCATTTTATAGTAAGTGGCCGTAGCAATCAGGACCCCATCCGTATTTCTTGCAGGGTCTTTAGAATGGATCATTTCCTTTGATTCGGGTGGCACACACCAATCTCCATATTTATCTTTGGTGATCAGATAGTCCTCCATGTATTTAGCACTCATGTAATCCATCCACTTTTTCATTGATGGGTAATGTTTTGCAATGGGTTTCGCGTCAGCATACTGCTGATAGAGCATATCCGCGACAGAAAGATAGGTCCCCGGCCAGGTCACATTATCGCCGTAATAGCGCCAAAACGCAGGAGCGACATCAGGGATGCTCCCGTCCGCCTTTTGAGCCTGTTGGATATCATCCAGCCATTTCGCATACAGGCGACCATTGTCAAAAATAAAGGCTTCACCATAAGCTCCGGTAGTCCGGTCTCCCAACCAGGGCTGGCGCTCGTTACGCTGTGGACAATCCACCGGCATCCCTTTGTAATTGCTTTTTATGCCCCAATACGCGTTTTTATAAACCTGATTGATGGTCGCATTGGAAGTCTGGAATACCCCTGTGGTTTTGATGTCATCATAAACCACACGGCCATCAAAATCTGTTAAATCAGGTATACCCGGATAGCCTGTAACCTCTACATAACGGAAACCATGGTATACAAATGAAGGTTCCCAGCTTTCCGAAAGCCCACCTTTTAGGGTATAACTGTCCGTTACTTTGGCATCGCGCAGATTCTCGACATATAAACTTCCATCAGCCATTAAGCTCTCTCCAAAACGGAGTTGTACTTTATCTCCACGCTGGCCTTTAACTCTCATTCTAATCCATCCCGCCATATTTTGTCCCATATCCAGGATAAAAACACCGGATTTTAACTTAGAGATCGCAAATGGTTTTAACGTTTCCATCACTTTCATGTTGCTGCTCATCTGCGCTTCGGGCATGCCTCCTGCTTCCTGAACATATTGGGCCTTTAACCAGCTTTGGTCATTGTATCCACTAATATTCCATCCCGATAGTTCTTTTGTCGCGTCATATTCCTCGCCATCATATTCATTATTGGTACGAATGGGGCCATCCGCCGTTACTTTCCAGGTATCATCTGTACTGATCAACTCTTTAGTACCATCCATATACTCCAGCTCCATATTCATCAGCATCTTAGGGTAGCCGAAGGTTTTAATCTTATAAGGCTTATAATCCTGACGCATGGTATAATAACGGCCGTTCCCCAACACGGTTCCAATGGCATTTTTACCTTCTTTTAGTTGTTTGGTAACATCAAAGGTGTTGTATTTTACCCCTACATTATAATCTGTAGGAACCGGTGCCAATACCTGATCTCCAATCTTTTTACCGTTGATGTACAACTCATAGAGTCCAAGGCCAATCAAATAGACAGTGGCAGTTTTAACAGTTTTCTTAGCTGTAAACTCTTTACGGAAATAGCGGGCGGACAAGCGTGAAAACTGCCCTTCATTATCCCATGGGAATGATTTATCCAATCCGATCCATCTGCCTTTCCAGTCCACATAGTTCAATAATCCGATGGTCCATAAAGCCGGTTCGCTCCATTCGCTATCGCCATTATTGGTCCAGACCTTTACCTTCCAATAGCATTTGTCGCGGCTTTTCAATGGCTTCCCCGCATAAATTACATTCAGAGACTGATCAGCGCTCTTTTTTCCGGAATCCCAGAGATCTCCATTTCCGGAAGCCAGTTTCTCCGGCGTAGAAGCCACCAATACCTGATATGCCGTTTGGAACACGCCCCGCGATTTGGACACGATTTCCCAGCTTAACCGCGGCTGTAGCACATCTATCCCCAAAGGGTTTACCAATAGTTCAGTACGAGGATTCTGTAAGGCCACCTGTGCTGACAGCAAGCTGCAATACAGGGTCAGGATAGCAATAAGAACAATATATCGTTTAAGCTTCATTTGGTTCAGGTTCTTTGACAGTCAGTTTTATTGGTTAATTACCGCTCAGGAAATCAAAATACAGCGTTAGCGCCAATGCCCTGGCCGGATCTTTCTCGTAATCATAAAAGATATTCTTCATGGCCATCGGCCCGCTTCTATCTGCTCTTTGTGTTTTGGTCCCAATGCCTGGAATTCCCTGCATAAAGGAGATATCCCCGGAAGGAAAAAGCGGCTCATAATTGTGCCATTGGTCGGTTTTAAAAGCAGCACTAAAGAGTCTTAAAAAGACATCTTCATTTTCGGTAATCACCGTAAAAGGCTGATCCTTCGTTATAAATTTACACCAGTACATATTGGAATGGTAGCCTTTAAACTCCGGATACACCCAGGCTTCACCTGTTTCCGTGTCGTTATAGTCCTTTTTCCATATGCCAAACTCATTTCCTTTCAGGCGGTTCTTCCAGACCCTATGCGGTCCTCTCCCCATATATTCGACACCCTTCATCTGATCTTCAGGAAAAGAAAAATTCAGTCCGATATAGTTCGTCAGGTATTCCGCAGGAAAATATTTCACTTCCAGTTTTAACATCCCCGAAGGATAAATTGTCCATTGTAAAGTATTGTAGCTGTTCTTTCTGTCGAAAGCAGAAGCGATAATCAGGTTCTGCCCTTCCATCCTGTGACTGATGTTTTTGAAATTAGTTGCCCCTTCCTGAATCACTGGTCCGTTTGCAAAAGGAATTAACCCCTTTTCATTGCGAACCTCTCGAAGAACCCCTGTTAATTTACTGAAACTCATAGACACTCCATTTGCAGAGGCGATAAACAGGGAATCTGTTTCTTTAAGCGTTGCGGCAGTGGCGCCCTCTTTTTTAACCATTGCCAATGCGGCTGTTTTAGGAAGCGTGATTGGGAAACTCCAGGTATACAATTCTTTTCCATGAACATCAGAAGCAGTAATGTACAATACCTCATAGGAAGTCCAGTCTTTCGGCAGCGATAGGTTCAGTTTACCTTTCTCCAATGGCTTGACGTCCGGTGATTTCGCCTTTCCGCTAAGCTCCTGTTTATCTTTTAGTTTTTTTAGTTTCCAGTCGAACCTACAGGTATTCAGATTGGCAAAATGGTAACGGTTTTCTACATTAAATATGCCATCAAACCCAGCGGTCATTTCCCTTTGCTCAAAGAATACAGGGCTCCATATTTCCTTAATTGCAAAATAGCTACCTTCTTTTTCATGGTACGGGCCTACTATGCCATCTGCCCCGCTACTACCATCTGCATCAATAATATTGTTCTTATCGGTACGCAGTACCCCCTGATCGGCGAAATCCCATAGGAAACCTCCTGCCGAAAGCGGATTTTGCAGCATGTCATTCCAGTAGTCTTCCAGGCCGGCCCCATGGCCACCATCAAACATCCCGTGCAGAAATTCAGTAGGCATCACAATGCTGTGGCCATGTCTATAATTCCCTATGCCATAATTATATTCACGATAATGCTGGGTATCAAAACCGTTAAAATCTTCCCAGGGATGAATCAGAGGACGCTTTTGAATATCTCCTTCCGCGAATAAATGATCCAGTTCCAGATTGTGTCCACCCTCATTTCCGTTAGCCCAAATGACAATCGAAGGATGGTTGACATCATGCTGTAGCATTTCTTTCAGCAGTTTTGTTCCGGTTGGGGTATCATAATGTCCGTGCCATCCTGCAAGTTCATCCATCACATACAAACCCAATGAATCACAAACCTCCAGAAAGTGCCCGTCAGGAGGGTAATGCGACATACGTACCGCATTCATGTTCATTTCCTTCATCAGTTCCACATCTTCAATACTGTTCTTTTTACTCAGCGTTCTGCCGGATTCCGGGCGAAAAGAATGTCTGTTTACGCCTTTAAACTTGATTTTAACGCCATTTACATAAATCCCATCCCTTGGTTTGACCTCAACTGTTCTAAAGCCAATCTTTTTAGAGATCGTATGAACAGGTGTGTTTTTCCGGTATAGGGTAATGGTGGCGGTATAGAGGTTTGGAAACTCCGAAGACCACAATTCAGGCTTTTGAAATGTTCCGGAAAGGCTAAGTGATGTCTCGCCTTTTTTAATTTCTTTGTGGATTGGCGCTCCATATTTCTGACCGCCGGCAGTATACAACTGCAAGCTTACTTTATCGGCATTGCCAACCAGCTCCGCATTTGCTTTAAACTGCCCATCTGCTTTCGCAGCTATGGCTATATTACGGATGTGCTGTACCGGTAATGCTTCCAGATAAACAGGTCTGAATATGCCCCCGAATATCCAGAAATCGGCTTTACGCTCTGCTTCATTCACAGATTGATTAGCGGAATGTTTGGAGACTTTTACTTCGAGCAGGTTATCAGAACCATGTTTTAACAAGGGAGTAATGTCATAACGAAAGGCATAAAAAGCCCCCTGGTGAACTGGACCGGCAGATTTACCATTGATTTTTACTTCCGTATCCGTCATCGATCCTTCAAATACAATGTTGATTTTATTTCCTTTCCAGCCGGCAGGAACCTTAAAATTATACTTGTATAAACCTTGTTCTTTTCCTCTTACGCTGTCTTTGGCAAAACCATAATCATACTTCCCAAAACCTTGTAACTCCCAGTTTGAAGGCACCGCTATGCTGCTCCATTTCCCGGAATTCATACCGGCAGTACAGAAAAAATCCCATTTAACGGTATCGTCATTTCCAGTGCCGGATAAATAAAATTGTTTGGTTTGCTGGCCATGGGCAGCAGTAAATAGCATCAGAAAAATAAAAGAAAGGATCGGTGTCAGCTTCATGATCAGGGGATCTCAGTTATATCGGTTTAAATTGATTCGTAAGGGGGTTATCGGTTCTGAATGGCAATGCAGGCAGGCCATCTTTATTGTATAAGTTAGGGCGCATTGCCTCATCCCATCCAAAGCGTACTGCGGCAGGTTTCTTCAGTCCTTTTGCAGAAACGATGAGCTTGTCTCCTTTAATCACAGCCCGGGCAGGTACAAATTTGCCATCCGCAGCAGCGATAGTAAAACAGTCTAAAGTTTTCCCATCTGCAGTAAGCAGACCTTTTCCGTTATGTGTAAATTCAAGTTCTGCGTTTGCTCCTTTAAAAGTTACGGATTTATACATCGGACCGGAATAGTTGATTTTCTTATCGTAAGTATTCGCCAAAGCCCATAAAGCCAGCCTCCTACCGATTTCCCATTTATAATTTGGATGGAGATCCTCCGGATAGTCGTTCAAATCGGTGGTAATGACCATGCCGGTATTTGGCATTCTCAGCAATTGCGCCTGTGCTTCCCAAAACTCAGGTTCTGTTTGCGCATCCAGCAGGACTTTCCCTTTGCTGCCCGAGTAGTTAAAAGGCGCAATTTGCACATAGTAAAAAGGCAAATCTTCTTTCCATGCCGTTCTCCAGCTATCGATCAATGCCTTCATTTTATAGCTATAGCTGATATTTTCTTTCAAAAAGCAATTGGTTTCTCCCTGATACCACAAAAACCCGCGTATAGCGAATGGCGTTAAAGGTTCGATCATCGGGGCATAAAACTTACCGGGGTCATTGCCCGGTTTCCGGTCTTTAAAATAGCCCGTTTCCAGACTTTCTTTAGGGATCCATGGCTCGATCGCACTACCGCTAACGGCCGAAGAGATCATGCCTACCGGCACATTCAATTCCTCCTGTAATTCTTTGGCAAAGAAATAACCTGCTGCGGAGAAGTTCTTTAACGCAGAATCCTGAGCTACGCTCCAACTTTTATGGAGCGAGTCTGGTTTAATCAATTCCTTGCGGTTCACTAAAAAGATACGGATTTGCGGATTATTGGCCTTTGCGAGTTCATCTACCGGATAACCCAGCTTTTCATTTAAGGGCTTTTTCACCTTCGCAAGTTTGCGCATGGCATACTCCATGTTCGATTGCCCGGAGCAAAGCCAGACTTCCCCTACCAGAATGTTATCCAGTACAATGGTATTTGAACCTTTAATGGTCATAGCGGCCGGAACAGCTGAAGTTTTTAAAGGTGCTAAAACTACTTTCCATTTGCCCTCCGCATCGGTTATTGTTTGTTTCTGCTGACCGGCAAAGCTGACGCTTACCGCTTCACCTGAAGCTCCAAAACCCCAGATATTTAAAGGTTTATCGCGTTGCAAAACCATATTACTGGAAAGAATCTGAGGCAAAAGCACTTTCGCACCAGCCTCAATCCCCATTACGGAGCATGCGAACAACAGTATATATCTTTTTAGACCCACCATAGCTGTAGCTTAAAATGCGGTTGTTTTTAATGATTTGATAAAATAGACTGCTTGTTTAACCGGCGTTCCGGGATCTTTCAGATCGTAATCCTGATCTGTAGGCGTTTCCACATCAGGGAAACGACGCACATCACCGGTTCTGAACACCACACGCTCAAATGAAGCTACAGGTGCGAACATGAGCCTTGTGCCTTTACTTTCTCCGTTTATAAAAATATTGTACATGCGTTTGTTCATATCCAGTTCTATACGAATCTGGTATGTTTTTCCGGCTTCGTATTTCATAATCCCTGAATTGCGGTAGCCTACTTTAGCGCTCAGTTCGCCATCTGCATCAAAAATCAGTCTGGCCGCAGCGGTTCCTTTGGCATCCTGAAATTCGACTTGCAAGGAGCCTGTGTTATTTTGCGCAGGGATTACCGTAAATTCTACCTTTACTTTTCTTGCTGCCGGAATTACTCTTTCTGCTTTTGCAAAATCATAGGGATCCTGATCGCTCAGGGTAAGTGCCTTTGTCCCATCGGGGGCTTTTTCGATTTTAACGGATGCCCACAGCGGACTAAAAGTGTTCCATAGCTTAAGCTCCTGTCCATCAGGAAGGGCGTTAAAATCCTCATCAGCTGACCCGGACACTTTAGAAGTTACCGGAACAGGAACTTTTGCCACCCAGATATCTTCCTTGTTCATGCTATAGGTAAGCCACATATTTTGCTTGTCTGGCTGGCCATTGCCTTCCAGTATCCCTCTGATATACTGTGGACCATAAGATTTATAATTACCACCATACCGCATTTGCGAGATTTCGCCGTTAACCAATAAAAGATCTTTATAATCCAGACCATCATCGCTGGTAGAGACTGCCAATGGCCAGCGGAATTCTGAAGGATTATAAACGATAGCAAAACGCCCGTCTGAGGTACGTTGTCCCCAGATTTTAGCATTGCTATTGACCACACCCGGTGCTCTCAAAGGCGTATAATTCCAGGTTTTACCACCATCAGGACTCACAGAAGTCAAGGCATGTTTCCATAAGCCAACCACTTTCCCATTGGGTAAATGATAATAGCTAAATGCCTTTACAGGTCTGTTTAATGGAATTAAAGGATCGTTTCTATCGGCCTCTTCTACCATTTGCTGCATCATTAAGGGGCTGTTCAGAATTTCATTACAGGCGGCTACAAATCCTTTATCCTTACTAGTCGTATAGAATGGATAAACGGCATGTTTCATATCCCAGCTACTATTTGGTCTGAGAAAATAGATTGGCCCGTAAGACCCGTCTTTTTTAATCTCCCTGATCACTCTTCCTATTCCTTTTCCATCATTAGGATCGTCTTTTTTGTCCATTGCAATGCCGTAGTAGGCTAAGGCAAAAAAGCGATCTGCTTTAGAAACGTAGAAGCCAACACGCTGGTGCATGGTGGCATAAAGGTCTTTAGCGACCCCCGGATAGTCTTTCTTAACCCATCCGTCAGGAATTTTATAAGGAGGAAAAATGATGGCTGGTTTAGACCAGTTGTATCCATCTTTAGAGGTTTGGAGCAGGGTTCTACTTGGCGGGATGTGCTCCCCAACAGGATCACTCAGGTATTCCAGGTAAAAGGTATTGTTCCAGTAAGCCAGCATCGGGGCATGGTTATAAGTCCAGTTTAATCCTCCGGCAAGCTCAGGGTGTTCCCTGTTTGCCCTGAAAGTCTGAACATTATGCACCCCAACAGCAGGCACAAGCTGACCATTGTGATAATCGGCATTGACCAGTGAGCGACCGGTGTACCGTAAGGTATCTTGCGCTTGTGCTGCTTGCATCAGTATGAATAATGCAGGGGCTAACCAAATTGTCTTATTTATCTTCATTATTTTTCAAACTCTCAATTGTCCTTCTGTTAACTGTCACTATGGTTCCATGTTTATGGCCTTTAGGAATTACCGTTTCCGCAGAAACATCTTTAAAATTTTTAAAGTCCCGGGTTTTTAGGGCGGCGTACCTTTTCTCGCCATAGGCATCATAATAGATCAACCAGTCTTTCCCTATTTTTACCACACCTGGTCCTTCTGTAAGTGTGCCTGTAAAGGGCTTAGAGATCCCGGTATAGGGGCCTAATGCCGACTTTGCTCTCGCAATTTTCAGGTTCCGCTCTGGTCTGGTATTGTCTTTCAAAACCAATACATAATCGGCTGTTGCCTTCTTTACAATTACGACATCAATAACACTGTAACCAGGTTCAAGAAATAGCTTAGCTTCCGAAAATGTTTTGAAATCTTTGGTCGTAATGGCATACATCCTATGGTTATTGTCTTCGGCTTCCTGTCCTTTCTCAAAGCGATTTGGAATAGTGGAAGCCCAGATAATGATGTATTCCTTTTTAACCTCATCATAAAACAATTCCGGTGCCCATACATTTACGGTAGTCGGTTCATTTTGCAATACCGGAATGAATTGCTGTGGGGACCAGTTGATCAGATCTTTAGAACTGGCGTAACCAAAGCCGCTATCGCCTTTCCAACCTGATGTCCAGACCAGATGAAAAACACCATCAGGCCCTTTCAGCATAGAAGGATCACGCATAATCTTTTGCTTACCAATTTCCGGCTTCATTAAAATCTTATTCAGTGCAGTCCATTTATACCCATCATAGCTATACAACATCCTCAGGCCTTCGTTAGCAGGCTCATGAAATGAGGTGAACACATATGCTTTTTTAGAGCATGCGCTGAAGCTAAGCAGCAATGCCAGCAACAGAAAATAGTAGAAATTAGCGCTGTTCATTATATCTTATCAAGGATCAATACCCAATCATTGCCATTCTTCTCTGTGCCCGGAGGATCAAATTCATGGATACCTTTATTGTCAACATGACCGATCAGGGTAGTTTTTCCATTACGTGGATCGAACCAGGAAGCCTTCAGCTGATCTCCTGCAATCACGCCCATTTTCAAAGGGATAATGCGGCCGTTATAAGTGTATACGAAAATATAATCGTTGGTTCTGGTTGCCAGTAAGCGGTTATATTTCTCCCCGTTTTCTCCGGCAATTACGGATTGATCGGGCAGCCTGTCAAAATAACCAGCAGCTTTATCCTCCTTATTCCGCGAAAGCATCAGATTTTTCAAATGGATCATCTGTCCGGCTCCAGGATCATTCAGGGCATCCTGCCAGGGCTTGCTGGCGCCATATGCGGCATCCTTTGTTTTCGGATCATACATTTGCATCACCGAATTATCGCCATAGGTATAGCCAAAAGCACCTGCAAAAACCGACCAGTATCCATATCTTCTCACATCTGCATCATTCCATCTTATTTCTTTAACATTGTGTAGTCCTTGTGGAATCCCTTCGTAAGAAGGTTCTCCATCAATGGTTGGCATCACTCGTTTCAGCTGGTAATCCTTTTCCACATACTTCCAGTTATCCTCTCCGTAATGCCATTTTTCTTTAGCTGAAGTGTCCTGATCGTAGCGACGGTGGCCCGACTGTACCATATTAAAATCCATCCATCTGGCGTCCTGGAACCATTCTGAGGAAGCTGTTCTTCCTCTTGGGTGGAACGTGATCAGGTGATTTGGATCATTAGCCCTTAAGGTATTGCCGATAACATTCCAGACCTCCAGCTTGTCAGAGCCTTTGATGTCACCGCCATTTAACCAGATGATGTTGGTTTTATCTTTATACCTTTTAGCCAGAAACTCCGAATAAATCTTTGCCTGTTCAGTGCTTACTTTATTGTTTTTAACATTGGTTCCCCAAACCGGCACCAGGGCCATGAAGATGCCTTTTTCTTTGGCCTTGTCTACGATATAGTCGATATGGTCCCAGAAATCGTATTGCGTAGCATCGGTAAAATCACTTCCTTTGGTGAGGGCTGGTGTAGCAACATTCCCATTAATTAAAGAGGAATCACCGTAAATATTTACAGAAGGAACGGTATGCAATACCATTGCCTGCACCACGTTAAAGCCTTTTTGCTTGCGGTCTTCCAGGTATTGGTCTGCTTGTTCACGCGTCAGTTTATTAAACAAAAGCCAGGCAGTATCCCCCAGCCAGAAAAAGGGTTTTCCATCTTCCCCAATAAAATACCGGCCATTTTCTGAAACCTGTAAAGGTTTAGCTGGCACTGGCTTTTTATCTGACGTGCAGGCGAATACAGCTGCCGAAATCATGACAAATAAAACTATCCTTGTATATATTGTACTCATATTTTAAATTTTGTTGATGAAAACGATCTCGCCTGTTGCCGGAGAAAGTTTGTTTAATGAAATGGTTGTACCGCCTTTAACTTTTTCTGCTCCGAGGATAGCGCCGCTATCCGGGTTAATTCTTTTTACGCTGAAATTGCCAGCTGCCTGCGTTAAATCAAGATTTACCGGAGCAGCCGAGTTATTGTAAATCACATAGCTTTTCCCTGGGTTGGCCAATACATACTGACCATCCGTTTTTCCCTTCAGTGTTATAGGTTTCATTCCGGCAGTTGCCGAAAGCAGGGATTGATCAAAACCAGGAACATTTGAAAGGGAGCCGCCAGCCATAAAAATAGCCCAGCCATAAGCATCATAATTGTCGCCCGAGTAGATCACTGCTTTTTCCGGGTATTTTAAACGATACTCAGAAACGGCACGGTATACCTGCTCAAACGAAGTCTTTTTTGGTTTTAACAACCGGGCATGCTGACGTGGTGCCAGGTTTTGTCCACCTTCCGGGGCATAAGTGGATCCATCTGCCTGATAATGCCAGTAACGGATATCGATCAGATCTACAATGGCTGCCCTTTTCGGATCTGCAAGAATAGCATCCTGTACATCTTTAGTGGTACTCAAGGCAATTACCGGATGTTTACCGGTTTCCTTTTCCCATTCGTTAATGGTATCTATCCAGAACTGCACAAAGTGCAATGGTCCGGTAAATTCTGCACCTATAGATTGAATAACACTGGTATTGTCTTTAAAATTATCAAGGCATTTACGGATGTAAGCGCGGTGTAATTCCCTGCGTGCCGGATTGCTCACATCATAAAACTGTTCGGCCATGAATATGCGTTTATCACCCGCATAAGGAACCGGTTCAGGGAAACCTGGATTATTGATATTATTTGCGGTACGCCATGGGAAATCCGCATAATGCGCACCTGCTTCAATGATATTGTGTTGAAAATAGTGCTGATGAATCAGCACCAATCCTTTTTGATCGGCAAGGTCTGCAAACTGTTTTAGCCTGCTCCAATACCAAAGGTTATATTTGCTCAGGTCGTATTTACTCAAACCATCCCATGCTTTATCCTGTCCGGTTCTGGCAAAAGGGAGTTCATAAAAAGGCGTCCAGACTTCTCCGTCCATCCTTCTAACGCGTTGATGATCATCACGGCGACGATCGTACCATAAGCCATAATTATGGTCTAAGATCTTTAGAGAGCCTTTTTGCATGCTGTCCGTTGTCTGGTCCAGGTCATCTGTCAAACCTTTTCCTGAACGTCCGGGAACAAAACGGGTAAGGTGTGGTTTGCTGCTTTTTAAACCATAGGGTCTTGCGCTGCCGTTCCACCATTGTACATCCTGCCTGTCTCCGGTTACTACCGCATTGCCGCGTAACACCCAGCCATTGTTTACAGACATCGCTGCAAACGGCCTGGCTAAAGGAGCTTTGTCGATGCCAATTTTGTCAATGCTTTTAGCACCATTTGTAGCGGTAGAAATCTTTTGTCTGTCGGCCGCCTCATCTATATAATCTGTGAGTTGTCTGGCAGGATTAACCGCTAGTTTTGTTAATTTTTGTGCAATGGCTACCGGCGGACTGCTCGAAGCTTCTGTTTCCACCGGCATCATAAAAGCACGTGCATCTACCTGTGGTCCCAGCCTATCGCTCAATTGCGCATAATATAAACTACGTGGCTGGATCTGTTCATTAGAACTATCCCAATAGCCATCACCGGCAAACTGTGCCCAGTTCCCAAAAGCCCAGTTTTGAGCACCCGGAGGCTGATAGCAATCAATTCTTGCCGCGCTACATTGCCAAAAAATACTATTTGCCGCCGTCCAGCCAGCACCCTGGCCGTCTTGTCCGCGGTTCATAAAGCTCAGGGCTTGTCCCTCAATGTTCACCACATCAAACAATACCCCTGATGCCCAGCTGTCGATTGTTCCGCTAAAGCTATAGGGCAAATAAGCCTGGCACTGCACAAAAGCATTTGGTCCCGGCGCGCAATATCCTACCGCAAAATCGTGGTATCCATATTCCGAATATAGTCGTTGAAAAAGCGTTTGCCCACCAGCAGTTAAAAAGGTATACCTACGCTCTCCTCCTATTTCCGAAACCGGAGACAGAGATTTACAATCTTCAACAGTAATCCTGTTTGCGCTTTCCTGTACGCTTACCACAGAGCCTGCAAAATGTTCAAATACGATTTGCCGAACCCAGCCATCTTTAATATTTTCCAGAGCAATACCGGTCCAGCGGTGGTATTCATCTTTAGGGTTTTTATCATCAAAGGATGACTGTAATTTTAAGTTTTCTACACCGGAACGCTCAATTCTTCCTTTCCAGCTGTATTTTGAAACGGTAGAGACACCATATAAAGCATCTAAAGCTGTCGTTAAAGGCGCATCCAGAGTAAGCTCATTACCATTAACGGCAACAATTTTCCGATCCCATTGAATATCACGTTGTCCGGGTTTCCATCCTAAGGAAGTGATGCCTCCTCCAAAATGATCGGTCCCAATGGCAGCTATCCAGTTTTTAGGCGATGGTCTGTGAACGATAACCTGATCTCCGGGTTTAAACGCAGCCGCATTTGCCAGGGTAATTTTCATGGCATTTACGGGTACGTATTGATCCCTGATATCCACCGGTTTTTCTTCCAGGCGATCATCCAGGCCTGAAATACGTAATACACCAAGCCGGTCTAATCCTGTGGCATGTAATAAAGTACCGGAAGCTCCTGTTCCGCTGCCGCGAAGAACTACCCCTGAGGCATTGATTTTTAAGCTCCCGGCAATTTCATACTTACCTTTTTCCAATAACACCGCACCTCTTAAACCATCCTTACCCAAAGGTAATTTCGCCACATAATTCAGCGCCGACTGGATGCTCAAAGTGGCATCACCAGCTCTTATGGGAACGGTTACTTTAACCGTAGCCTCAGGAATAGTCTGCGCTCCTGCCATGAAACCGGCATAGGAGAAGTCAGGAATGCGGTTGCCTTTTTCATCAGGTGTATAATTCAATTTACCATCCTTACCTTGAAATACAGGTTTCGGTGGTTCTACAACTTTTACTTTTTGGGCAAATGCCGGACTCACATTTAAGCAAATCCATAATGCGTAAATCAAAGCAGGGATCACCTTTGGTTTATTTGTCCAAAATGTATTCATAAGATTATGGCTTAACCGTTTTTACAGATACAACACTATTTAAATAAACTTCGATATTGGAATAACCGCTTTTTGTTATTTTCGCAGCATCAGCAGCATCTTTAGGATTCAATCCCTGTTTTGTTTCATAGCTATCCGGCATACCATCGTTATCTGTGTCCTGATAGGGTGTTCCCTTGTATTCAGGATATCCACCTACCTGGCTGATATCGGTAATGATGCCCAGTTTATAAGAATCTTTTGGCAATCTACGGTGTTTAAAATCCGCAGCCTCAGACAATTTAACATTTGCAGGCGTAACAATTTTACCCGTTCTCACTTGTTCAATCACACGCGTATCAACAGGGTCACGCTTTGGCAAAGTTGCACCAGCATTGGCCAGCACATACTTATGAGCGGCCATGGTTGGTAGAATGGTCATTTGGGCCATTGGAAATGGTTTCTTAACGCGCATCGCTGCAAAATAAGGCTTAGCGTGTTCGTATGACATCAGCTCACCTTTCTTGTCCTCTACCTGCACACCACCATCCCAGTTGTTTTTAGTTACTTTTTCATTGCCTTCAATGATGTTTCCTTCCACATAGGCTCTACCAAATACCACATAAGGCAATTTACTACGACCTGATTCCGGCTTTAATATGCGGTAGCTTATAGGGTCTTTCAATGACGTTACCGGACCTGGTTTGTAATAATTGTTGATGATATTGTATAAAGCGGTGTAATCACCGCCATCAGTAGAGCGGTTGTTCCAGTTAAATACCACGTTGTTTGCAAAATTGAAGATACCGTTCCATCCTATGGAAGGATTACGGGCACCATTATCAGCCCATAAGTTACGCATAAAGCTACAATTCTCGCCACCCAGCGTGCTTCCAAAAGCATGGTTCCAGGTGTCTAAAGCTTCAGAGAAGATAGAGTTTTGAATGGTGATGTTTACCGTTGCCAGCTTCACTTCCGTTTTACCGGTGCTGTCGTTATACATGTGGCGGTACATAGACATGTTTTCATCCAGTCCCCAGCTAGCTGATACGTGGTCGATCATGATGTTCCCTACCGGATTCCCGCCAATGGCATCATCTCTGCGACCCACAAAAGTTTCTCCCCTTCTGAAACGCATAAAGCGAACCACCACATCATGCGTATTTAACCAAACTGATTCACCAGCGATACAAACCCCATCGCCAGGTGCAGTCTGACCAGCAATGGTAATGTAAGGCGCACGGATAATCAAAGGTGTTTTGATGCGGATAATTCCAGCAACATTAAATACCACAACCCTTGCTCCACCCTGTTCACAGGCATCACGCAAAGAACCCGGGCCACTATCGTTTAAATTGGTAACGACAATTACACGGCCTCCACGACCACCAAAACTGTAGGCACCTCCACCTTCAGCTCCCGGAAAAGCAGGGATTTCTGATTGCGGAAGATCAGTCGGACGGCCCGCCCATGGCACATAGGGCTTACCTTCTTTTGATTCCTTTTCAATCACAGGGAGCGCTTTTTGCCAGGCGATATCAGATTGCCTGTAGGCCTCCTTCATCATATCACCTGATTCTTTTGTTACTTCAGGAGATATTTCAGGATATTGGGCAAAGGCTGAGGGCGCCGCAGCAAGCAGTGTTGCGGATAATGCGAATTGGAAAATTCTTTTGTTCATCAGTATCATTTTAAAAATTTGGTTAGCAAGTATTTAACGAGCGTCTCTTTGGTGGTGTCGGTTATTTTAGAGGATCAAATGAACCACCCCATAAATTCGTTTGCGTCAGGTTTGGATTGTTAGCTATAGAACCCGCGGGTATTCCAAAAAAGTAATATTCCGGTTTCCAGTTGATCGCATATTTAGTATCCAGATTACTCTCTACCAATTCGAAATAAGTTGAATAAGCCACATCAATATCGGTTACATCTCTGAACTTTGGACTGGCAGGGTTGGCAAAATCTGCAGCGGTAGGAATATTTGCACCTGTTTTCAGGTTAATCTGCATTTTTGTTCTTCTCTTACCATTTAAAGTGCTCTCGATCAGCTTCCATCTTCTTAAATCCCAGAAGCGTTTTCCCTCGAAAGCAAATTCAATCTGACGCTCATAAAGTAAGGCGGTAAATAGTTGTGCTCTGGACATTCCTGCAGTTAATCCATATAGGTTATCTGCTCCAGCTTCAATCCCGGCTCTTTTTCTAACATCAATTAAGCCTTTATAAGACTCGTCTGCTGCATTCAACTTGTTTATGCCAACGGCACTTTCCGCCAGGTTTAGCAAGACTTCTGCAAAACGAATTTCCAGCCAATCTGTGCCCACATATAAATCATTCCCTGCACTAACCACCGGATCTATTGCTTTACGACAATAAAAACCTGTTCCGGAGGCCTTTTGCTCCACCGTTTTGTTCGCTGCAAAATAGGTCCATAATTTATAATTGGCATTCCCATTTATCCTCCAGGTGGCACCATTAAATGCAATCGTTGCATTAAACCTTGGATCCCTGTTTTTATAGAATTGTTGATCTGCGTAAACATATTTAGCAGATGTGCCTGGCTTTTTACCATCTTTCATCGGATAGGCCTTCACCATTTGCCATGTTGGCTGATTAGAGCCACCCCCGGTACCTAAATAAGATGGTCTGGTTGCTCTGTCATAACTGTTGTTTTTTCTGGTTTGATCTCCGGTAGAGTTATTGTAGCCGGTTACCAGTACGGCCTCCGGATTGGCAGTTTCCGAACCAGGAAACCACATATTCTCATAGGACGAATTTAACCCGAATCCACTGGCCACAAGCAACGTGTAAGCCTGTAGATTAGCATCATAAGCATCTTTCCATCTGGTTTGCAAATCACCAGGATTAAACTGTGGACTGGCATAAGTTAGCAATACCCTCCCTTTAAAAGCGGCTGCCCCACCACTGGTAATTCTACCCCAGTTTGAAGCAGGATCATTCCATCTGCCAGGTAAATATTTAATCGCAGTATCTAAATCAGCTATAATCTGCTTCATACATTCTGTGGTAGAATTCCTTGGAAGTTTTCCCTCATTCTTTGCGTCTTCACCAATTGCCGGAAGAGAGGTCAGTACCAGCGGAACTCCGCCATACAACCTAACCAGATCAAAATACCGGTATGCTCTGAAAAACAATACCTGCGCTTTGAACCTGTTTTTAGTTGCAGCAGGTATGGTTCCGGTTTCTATATCACGTAAAAAATCATTGATGCTACGTATTTTTCCATAGTTATTATTTGGATCCAGTGCGGTACCGATATCCGTTACATCATTGTTAGTTAAAGTTCCTTCAAAAAACTTCGATTCTCCGGAAACCTCATCGGATAACTGTCCTGCAGAACCCGATACGCTTCCACCTGATTCTCCTCCCCAATTGGGTAGATTCTGAGAATAAATGTAATTCACATTCAACACTGCCAGGGTGGAGTCATTGAAAATCAACTCTCCCGGAATCGTTTTGAGATCTTGTTTATCCAAAACTTTTTTGCAGCTTCCCCATATCATTATAAAGAGGCATGCTATAGATAATTTTATAAATAGTTTCATGGTTCTGTTTTTTTATAAGCCTATATTAACACCCAGAGAAAACGTTTTCAAATTAGGGTAAACATTGTATGCACTTGCATTGTCTCTATAATTATATGGATTGAAGAAATTTACCGGGTTTGTACCCACTAAAAATACTTTAGCACTGTATAAACCTATTCTTCTTGTCAGCGTTTGTGGTAAACTATAAGAAAGATTAAAGTTACTCACCCTGAAAGAATACGAACTTCTAAACCAGAATGCAGATTCTCTGTCGTAAGTTTCTGAGAATTCAGGAGCTGGATAAGCCGCATTTGGGTTTTCTGGTGTCCAGTGATCAGACCAGAATTCAGGTCTGTTGGCATAAGTTTCCGCACGTTTTCTTGCAGTACCTTCTACAGCACCCTGTCCGCCGAAACTCATTCCCATCACCACTGAAATACTGAAGTTTTTATAGGTAGTCCCAAAGTTGAAACCAAGCCCATAATGATTATCGGCTTTATCTGTTAAGAAATCCTGGTCGTCTTCCGTAATCAGTCCATCAGGTCCGCCATAACTTCCGGTCGCAGCATTATATGCGCCTCTGATGTCTTTATAATACAACATCCCCGGCTCAGGAACTTTTCCGAAAAGTTTATATCCGGGGTTTGAGGCAAGGTAACTATCTACCTCTGTCTGCGATCTGAACATACCCAGATATTCAAATCCAAATTTACCCCTATCGCTTGATAAGCCTGTTCCATCCAGATAAGTACCAATATTCCCGGATGCCTGATCAAACAAGAGTTGTTTATTGTCATTCCAGCTTAGGAAAGTATTCACGTAATAACTCCAGTTGGTGTTGATGTTATCTTTCCATCCCAATGAAATTTCGTACCCAAAGCTATTCACCTCAGCAAAATTCTCTGTCGGAACTTTGGCACCGATAGTGACAGGTACTGAAGAGGACCTCGTGCTTAACATGTTTCTTCTTTTATCTAAAAACAGATCTCCTGTAAGAGACAGTCTGTTCGATAAAAACTTTGCATCTATACCCGCATTGAGTTTAGTGTTATCATCCCAGGACAAGTCTGCATTGGCAATGGCATTATTGGTTTTGAAACTTGGACCAACATTACTATTTCCACCGAATACCGGTGATTTACTGGTTTCCTTGCTATAATTAACCAGGTACTGATATCCTTTGGTATTGTCTGTCCCTAAGAATCCAACAGAACCTCTGACTTTCAGGAAATTAAGCCATTTCACTTTATCCTTCAAGAAAGCCTCTTCAGATAATACCCATCCTGCCGATAAGGATGGAAAATATCCCCATCTTTTTCCGGGCGCAAAATTGACATTTGCATCAGCTCTGATACTTAATTCTAAGAGGTATTTATCCGCATAACTATAGTTAACTCTTCCGGCATAAGCCAAACGTCCAAATTCTGTTTGTACTTCTGTTGAGGTATTTACACCGGTACCATAGTTTTGATTGGGTAAGCCACCCACGATAATGCCTTCAATCATTCCGTCTACACTATCAAACATCGTCTCCTGTTGTTCATATAAGGCCAGGACCGACAGGGAATGTTTACCAAATGTTCTGTTATAATTTAAAGAGCCATTCATCTGATAGCTATCATTATAAGAGGGACTTATTCTTATTCTATCTCCATTTTTCAATCTGGTGGTTCCAAGTACGTCACCGCCGAAAATATGTTTATTTTCACCAAGCATGGAGAACCTGTATACATCGTAAAAGGTTCCGAACTGCTTACCAAAATTATTATCTAAATTTTTACTGAAAGTAAGTTTAGCATTTAAGCCTTTAATAAAAGGCACGGCATACGACAAATTACCCAGCACGTTTAATCCTGTACCTCTGCTGGTGGTGAAATTATCGGATTTTTGTGCTTCAAAGAAGTGAAAGCTTTCGGTGTTGTTCGTGCGGCTGTTGATCAGCACCGGTAATCCATCCACATAGTAAGGCACAAATTCCGGATTTCCCAGCAAGGTTAAGAAGTCATTTTCTGCACTTTCCGATCCCTGCTTAAAAAAGAATCTTTTATTATTTGACAAATCACCGCTTAAGGATATACCCAATTGCAGGCCTTGCGTTAATTTGATATCTGAGCTGGCTCTGAATGTCCATTTTTCGGTATTGATGCCATCAAAATTGGCATTCTGATTCACATAAGAAGCACCAGCAAAGAAAGTAGCCCTATCGGATCCGCCGCTGATATTTAAAGTATGGCGGGTAACTACAGCAGATTTCCAGGCTTCTTTCAACCAGTCTGTACTGTTGTTTTTAAAATACTCCAGTTCGTCCGGGCTATAGTAAGCGGCTATTCTGGTTGTCTTACCCGTGACTGGATCCGTAAAATCGCCATTTGGTTGTATTAAATAATCATTCTGAGATTGTGTATAATCATTTAAATAAGTGGCATGTTGAATGCCAGTCATCATATCCGGTAATTTGGTTGCATCAGCCATACCAACTGAAGCGCCGTAGCTGATTCTGGTTTCCCCTTTTTTACCTCTTTTGGTTGTCACCACAATCACACCATTGGCACCTTGAATCCCGTAAATCGCTGCTGCCGCATCTTTTAAGATGGAGATATTCTCCACTTCCGAAGCATCAAGCAAATTAAAGTCTTCCGGAGTTCTGATGACATCATCAATAACATATAGAGGATTTCCAGCACCCTGAGGACCATCTTTAGAGAAAGACTGAGGATTTCTGATGATGATGGAGGCGTTATCCCCCGGTCTGCCATATCCACCGCTAACGCTTAGTCCGGCAACCTGCCCTTTAAGTGCGGCAGATAAACTACCAACCGGCAGATCTTCAATTCTTTTCACATCTATGGTTTCTACAGCACCCGTTAAATGCGTCTTTTTCTGTGTACCATAACCTACTACAACGACTTCATCAAGATCTTTGTCGTCGGAGGTCAGTGAAACATTGACAATCGATTGTTTTCCTACAACAACGGTTTGCCTGACATAGCCGATATACGAAAATACCAGTGCATCTGCATCGCTGCTCACCTGAATGGTGTACTTTCCATCAACGTTTGTACTTACGTTGCTTGGCCTACCCTTTACGCTGACATTCGCGCCAGGAATTGGCTGTCCGTCTTTCTTGTCAACTACTGTACCTGTAACCCTTCTCTCCTGCGCATACCCTGTTATACACAGGAGTAGCATGAGCAATAGTGCCCGGGAGAATCTGCTTAGTTGTTTTAAGTTCATCGTTATGTTTGGTTAGTTTGGTCTCGATACTTTAATTAGCTGTTGCGGCTGCTTTTCTACGCTTCTCCCAGTCCCGGCCTTCTTTTTTCAGGTCATATCCGGCAGCGGAAAGGTAGTTATTGATTTTCCCTTTATACTTCCCAAACCAGGCATGCTTCTTATCTGCTGATTCAGCATCCATTGCATGTTCTCTTGCTTCGGTAAGCCAGGTTAGGATTTGTTTTTTCTGTTCCTCGTTAAGGGTCAGGATCTGTTCCTGATACGCGCGGTATGTAAGCGGCACTACCCCGTAGGTCATGCCATTTTTTACCTGGTCAACCTGATCAGGGTTCAATTGAGTAGAAAGTTTAGAAAGATAGCTTTTGTGTAGTATGGCTAATTTGGCATCTGTTTTAGCGGCTTCTGCTTTTAGTGAAGTTTCTAAAGCAATTTTATCGCTTTCCTGTTTTTGTTTGATGGCTTTTACATTGGCATCACGTGCGATGTAAATATCATTCAGGTTATTGTATTGATCTCTGATGATGTTAGAAACCTTTTCCTGCGTTTTAGCATCTTTAAGATTAAGAACGCCCGCAATCTTATCTGCCCTCAGGGTGATGACCTTTAAGTAAGCTGCTTTCTCATTTTCCGGGACAGTATTATTTTGAGCGGATACGCTCATAATAACTGATAGCACTAATGCTAAGAGTAGATAAACACGTTTCATAATTTATTAATTTGGTTAGTTGATTTATTGTTGCTCTGGTTAAGCTGTTATGCTCTTAGATCCCATGCCAAAAAGGCACTCAGGGATTAATATATTTTGTCTTTATTTTTTTAGTGCTGCTAAGGTTGTGTTTCCGTTAAGAAACAGAATTTTTAGAGCTGATGAATTCCTGCCTTTTCCGGCGAAACCTACATCAGTAGCAAGAATAATTTTCCTGGTTACCCGCTCTTTCATTATTTATTAATGAACAAAATCTTTATATAAAAAGAATTTGTTGGTTTATATTTTGGTTATCTCTGTGGAGGTGCTATACAAAACTCAACAATAGGAGATTGTATTTACCCTTACTTATTAGCAGGTTATTGTAGTATATTATCATTAAACTCCCTATTTTTAGGTACATTACATTTAATATAAGACAATACTCCGTTTACATTAATTAAATATAAATATAATATTCAAATATAAAAATATAAATGAAGCCTCATTTTCATAAAATTCCAGGTACACTGCAAAGTTCCTTCAGTATAAGGCACGATATTAAACCAGATTTCGGAACAGTCTGGCATTACCATCCAGAACTCGAACTTCATTACGTGATTAAAGGAGAAGGCCTGAGGTTTATAGGGGATAATATCAGCAACTTCAGCGCTGGTGAAATGGTCTTAGTTGGCGAAAACCTACCACATACCTGGCGCTGTAAAACGGAGTACTTTCAGCACAATCCCGACTTAAATGTGGAGGCGATGGTGATTCAGTTTTTACCGGATTGCCTGGGCAAAGACCTCTTAAGTTTACCGGAAGCCTACCTCATACCAAAACTCTTTGAAAAAGCTAAAAGTGGCATGCTGATTCAGGGGAAAACCAAAGATCACCTGGCTGAACTGATGCGCTCCTCTATTGAAGTCAGCAACCTGGACCGCATCATTATCCTGCTCAGGATCTTAAAGACATTGGCGGAAACCGATGAGTATTCAACCGTAGTGTCTGGAAAAAACGGCTTTTATCGCTCTAATGAATCGGAGACCCTACGCATTAATAAGATTTGCACCTATACCATGACCAACTACAAGAATGACATTACACTGGAAGAGATTGCTTCTCTTAGTAATCTGAGTGTAACTTCATTTTGCAGGTATTTTAAGCTGATGACCAAAAAAACCTATTATGATTTTTTAATAGAGATCCGTGTAAGCCATGCCTGCCGCTTTTTAATTGAGAATAAGCTACCTACAGAAATGATCTGCTTTGATTGCGGTTTCAACAATGTGTCTAATTTCTACAGACATTTTAAAAAGGTAACCGGCATGACTCCCCTGGATTATAAGCGAAAATATCTTAATGAATAGCTAACTGAATATTCAGGTCATTTTTTAAAGCCGTGTAATCAGCATATAAGCCTTCTACTTCTTTAACGATGGCATTACTGAAAATCCCCACCTCCCTTCTGCTGAAAGTAGAGATATTTAGTCCTCTTTTTTGCAAAAAGTATTTGGATGCAATCGGGTATACATTGTGCATCACCTCCATATTGTCGACCACAAACTGCTGTACCCGCAGCACTTCATTTTCCATTTGAGGATCCTCATAATTGTTGCATATCCATACAATTAACTCCGGGAAGTAATTGCCCTGAATACAGGAAAGACCGGCTGATCCTGCTTTTAAAGAATCTACCGCATGGACCATATAAGCGTCGTACAAACCAAATTCCGGATAGCCCTGACACAGGCTTAACTTCGCTTTAATCTGTTGTAAATTTAAACTGGTGTCTTTGTGATAGATCACTCTCCCGCTTGCTACGAACTGCTGTAACTGAACCGGATCAAGTACTCTTTTATAGGGAACAGGGCATTCATAAAAACCCAGAGGCACCCCTGCTGTCTGATCAAACAATTCAAAAACCCGCTGATCAAACACCTGATTCTCTTCCTGTTCGGCAGCCAGTAAACTGGCGATCATAATCACGGCTTCAGTTCCCAGGCCATGTACCTTTTTAACGAAATCTGCTTGTTTGCTGATTGAGCCGCCAAATGTACCTGTGGCTACAACGGGCACAGCACCATCTACCACTTTGATCACATGACTGATCACTTTTATACGTTCCTCGTCCGTTAATTCAAACATTTCGCTTGAAAGACAGTTGGCGAATAATCCCGAAGCTCCAGCCTGCAAATACATTTCCGTAAGCGCAGTAAGCGCCGTATAATCTATGGCACCATTGCCGGAAAAAGGCGTGAGCATGACCGGGATGAACCCTTTTTGTGAGTTTTCCATTTTATATATTTTAAATAAATAGCTATAAATTACTTAGTATGAAAGCAGGATAATTGATAGGTTAGTCAGCAGACTTTAGGTTTTTATTCTTCAGTTTTGTTAAAAACACCCCTATTAAAAAGATGCTCAGCGTGCCCACCACAATGATCATATTCTTATTCAGGGAATTCCTCAGAAAAGCATACTCATCGGGAAGATGGGCAGAGAAAGTCATCCAGAGAATGATCATAATACCGATTAGCGTTGCAATCAATGCTTCGTGGTTTTTGGTCTGCCGGCTGACTATTCCAAGTAAAAACAGCCCCAACATTCCCGCGGCAAATATCCCTGAAAGCTCCCACCATACATCGAGAATACTTTTTACGCCAATCATGGCAATCCCCGCTCCCATTCCTAAAAGTCCAAACACCACTGTAGAAATATGTAACAGAGACAGGTTCTGCTTTTCTGTAATATCCGGTTTAAAGTATCTTTGATAGATATCAACGGTAAAAACTGTTGCTGAGGAGTTCATACCGGAGCTAATGGTACTCATCGCCGCAGACAGGATGGCCGAGACGATTAAACCGACCAGGCCCACAGGTATTTTTGTCACCATAAAATGCGGCATAATCTTATCCCCATAGTCTGCTGGCTGCAATGATTTTGCCATGTTCCTGATCTCTGTTGCGGAGGCATGAACCGGTAAACGCTCTATGGCAACCTGATGTCTGATGTTTTCAATCAGGTCCGGATTCAGTTCATAATAGGCATACAGAGAGGATCCGATGACAAAAAACAACAGCGAAGCAGGTAAATAGAGCCAAACGCATAACCAAATAGATTTAGAGGCGGCTTTAGCCGATGTTGCCGTATGGTACCGTTGAATATAATTCTGGTCCATTCCAAAGTTATTCAGGTTGATAAAGAAGCCATATAACAAGACCACCCAAAAGGAGGAACTCACAAAATCCGGAGAGAGGCTCCCGAGAGAAAACTTATCAGCTGATTTACCAATTTCAATAATTTTAGACACCCCACCAGGCATATTGGCAATGATCAGGTAAAGGATCAGTACCGCACCAAATGTTTTTACGACCGCCTGAACCACTTCTGTCCAGATGACCGCTTCAATACCACCCAAAACGGTATAAATGATAATGCAAAGGCCCATAATCACCATGATCATTTGCATAGAATACCCGGTAAGGGCCTGTAAACTCAGCGCGATACCGAAGAAAACCGAGCCCATCCTGGCCAGCTGTGTCAGCAAAAAACAAACCACAGCATATGTTCTGGCCCATGGACCAAAGCGGTGTTCCAAATGCGTATATGCAGATATTTCACCAGTGCTACGGTAGAAAGGGACAAAATATTTTGAGGCTACCCATGCTGCCAATGGCATGGAAAGGCTAAACACAAAGGCATTCCAATTGCCACCAAAGGCTTTACCGGGAACGCCCAAAAAGGTATTGCTACTTAAAAAAGTGGCATAAATGGACATGCCAATTGCCCAGCCGGGGATCAGGCCGGAGGCTTTGGTAAATTGTTCAGAATTTTTGTTGTTACGGGAGAAATAAATCCCCACACCTATCATTCCTATCAGGTAAATGACAATGATAACAAGATCTAAAATCGGGAGACCCTTCATTTGGCAGCTGGATATTTATAAATCAAAAAATCATTTTATTGTACAGTCAAGGCATCAATACTTAATCCTTCCGCATCATCGGCAATCAGGCGTACCCTGTAGGTTCCTGCATTGATCATGGTACCGGAATTGGTATTATGGTAGTTCCATTTTCCCTTTTTCGTAGTGACAAACTCAATGGGTTCCGGCTTTTTTAATACCGTACCATCCATCGTTAACAGCGCTAACTTCCCTTTAAGAGATCGTTCAAAAGGGTTGTGGTATTTTAGCGTAAGCGAATAAGTATCTGCAACACCAACCACGATATTCCACTCCAAAACATCACCTGACGGCTTTTTAAAAACCATGCGTTCTTTTCCCATCAGCTCCTCTGTTGCCAGTCCCGGGCTTTTCAATGCCGCATCCGTAGCTTTGTAAGTAGCTACCGACTTTAAATCGTAGGCCGGCTGCATATTACCGACCGGTAAAACCGCAATGGTATAGGCTGCTTCTGACCTTAAATTTACCGTTTGATCCTTTGAAAAGCGCTTACGAAACACGTTAAAGCTCTCCCCTTTACTATTTTTAAGCAGGGTCTTGGTATCCTCATAACCAGACCGCCAGGTTAAACCATCTTTTGTATGGATCGCAGTTGCGATATACACATCCGCTTCGCTGTTCACTTTAAATTGCAGTTCCTGATTTCCCTTATTTGGCATCCTGATCCATTCAGCGCCATAAAGTCCCGAAGGTAAAGCGGTAAAATAAACGGGCTCGTCTATATATTGCTGATCTCCAAGGTCCATCCAACTGGACAGTTCCGCCGCATTTTTGTCAATTAATTCCACAATCGCCTGGCTTTCTTTAGCCGGTTTGATATTGGGATTAGCGGATGCAATGGCAATCGCTGAAATGACGGCCTGGGAAGATTTAACCTGAGGAAAGGAGATGACCAGTTTACCACCTTTCACCTGTGCTTTCAGGGTCTTTTTCAATGCCATATCATGACCTGCTTCCTTCCATAGATCCAGGTCTTTAATCACCGTTTTTCCATTTAGGGCCACATCAAATAAACGCATTCCGGAAGCATCCATTCCACCGCCGGTTCCCAACCAGGGCTCTGCAAAGTAAAGTTCCACCAGGTATTCGCCATCAGGCACAGGGAATTCAAAGCTGAGCTGGTCGCGGCCATACCTGAAAGTCTGAAACAACTTCCAGTCGGTTGTTCCTTCAATCGGATCAAATGTGCGTCGCTGACTCGCGAAAAAAGCAGGGATTCCTTGAAAAGCCTCTGTCCAGGACTGAGAGCCGAAACCGCCTTTGCTTAGCTGCCTGTCTGCCGACCAGAGTTGTCCGTTCTGATCTTTGTATTCCGGTCCGCCACAATTCAGCCTGTATAAATAATGATACCCCTTTACTGCAGCGGTGACAGGCTTTGCATCCTTATTAAAATCATTAAAATGAGGTGCTGCCGGCAGGTTATTTAACACCACATAATCTTTGGCAACCGCCTTTCCGTTCACATAACCAATCGCATACAGCACATTGTATTGAATATTTACAGCATCCCATTGGAAATGAGTGCCAATACCCCCTCTTTTTTTTCTTCCTAAGGAAGCTTTATTGACGTCATTAAAAAGTTCCACTTCATCACAATTTGAATAGATGGTGATGCTATCTTTTTTACCGGGTTTTAACCAGCGTTCCGGCCAGGTATGCGATACAATATAGACCATTGGCTCTGTCTGTTTTGGCGCATAGTTTGCCCGGAACATATAAAAAACATCCAAAGGTTCCTCCCATGGTGTAAACAGACCTTTATAATTTACGGGACCAATCCTGTCCAGCTCCCTCAAACCTTCTCCACCTTGCACCCTACCCGGATTATCATGAGAACTGAAGAGCCAGAAATAATGTCCTGCGGTTTTATCTTTTACCGATTCGGCAAGCCTGATTTTAGTTTCCATCAGCTGGGTCATGTTGTTTTCACTATAGGCACCGTTTTGTACAAAAGGCCCTTCTGTATGCAAATCAAGGGTGCGCCAGGCGCCATATTCGCCGATTAGCACTTGTTTCTGGATATCATCCGCATAAGTTAAAGGATCACCGCCATAAGTTCCGGTCCAATTTTGCGGCACATCCCAATCCGTCCCTTTGCCTCCGTTACAAGTTGTCACTTTCCTTTGCGAAGAGGCTGTAGGATCGAGTTTACGGATGAGTTCCGTGCATTCTCTGGCAAAATCTTCGGGCAAAGTGCTTTCGTTTTCTAAACCCCAAAGCACCACAGATGGGCTGTTACGCCTTTCTTTGACCCAATCGCTCAGCAATGATTTGAAATTCGCTCTAAACTCCGGGGTATCGTACCAGATATGGGCTGCCATTTGTGTCCAGGATAAGATGCCTAGTTTATCCCAATACTCCTGATAAAGCAGGTTATGGGGCTGATGGGCATCCCGAAAGGAATTAAAACCCGCAGCTTTAATCTGCATCACCCTGGTTTTGATCTGTTCCGGACTAAAGGCATGGCTCTGACCAATCAGGTGTTCATACTCTGCTACACCGTTGATGAAAACTGCTTTCCCATTCAATAAAAACCGTTTACTATCTACAGGATTTTCACCTATCGGCCAGCTGATCCAGCGAATACCGTAAGGCGTACTCAATTCGTCAATGATCTTATTCCCTTCTTTGATACTGGTTTTAAGTGTGTACAAATAAGGGTTTTCAATAGACCATAGCTTTACATCTTTAAGTTCTGCGGTTTGCTGACTAACCATAACATGCTTTGACGGCATGATCCTTTTAACAGCGCTGGATTCAGTGATCTTACGCCCATTGGCGTCAAACAGCTGATTCAGGATGGTAATGTCACGTGGAATCTGGCTGTAATTCTTTACTTCAGTCTCCATTTTCAGGATGGCTGATTTTTCAGAGACCTTATCGTCATTCCAGATATGGACACCGAAAGGCTCGATTTTGACCTCCCCGGTCACCAGCAAGTGTACCGGTCTGAAAATACCCATCGGCTGCGAACCTTCAGAGAAACCGCGTTCGGTAGAACAGCCGCCGTCTACCCAGGGCAGGTCTTGTATATTTGCCGGGTGATCGGCACGAACGGCCAATAAGTTTGGCTCATTATTTAATTTAATGACTGAGGTTACATCCAGTGTAAACGTAGTCCGTCCGCCGGCATGATAGCCGACCTTTTTACCGTTCAGCCAGATACTCGCATAAGAACCTACCCCTTCAAAATAAAGGAAAAACCGCTTGCCTGTTTTCTTCTCCGGCGTACTGAATGTTTTGCGGTACCAGGCGTAGCCATGTCTGTTGCCATGGAGCATCCGTCGAAAGCCTTCATATTGATCCCAATTGTGCGGAACATGAACTGTTTTCCAGCTTTTATCATTAAAACCCTTTTGTTCAAACCCCTCAAATGCTTTGATATTCAGCTCATCGGCAATACTCTGCCAGTTCTCATTTAAGGGGATACTTTTGCGTACCTGAGCCTGCGTAAAAGCCATGCCCGTAAAAAAAAGACCAACCAGAAAAACAAATCCTATTCCTTTCTTCATAATTTCTCTAAATCTCCATTAAACTTGTAGGTCTTTCCTTTTTGTGTGGCTATACTAATGGTTTTATCTCCATACCGTAAGCTGCATGGACCACCGTCTTTAGCCTCTACTTCTACCGAAGTCAACACGCTATTACTCCATTTAAAACTAAGTTCAAAACCACCACGGGCACAAATCCCCTTTACCTCTCCTGTTGAAAAATCAGCTGGTAATGCCGGTAAAAGCTCAATATCTTTTGTATGACTTTGCAAAAGCATTTCCGCCATTCCTGCTGCGCCACCAAAATTCCCATCAATCTGAAATGGGGGGTGTGCATCGAACAGGTTCAGGTAAGCTCCTCCCCCTTTTTCAGCGGGGCTGATCAGCATTTTTACCATTTTCATGGCATGGTCTCCGTCTTTAAACCTTGCCCAGAAATTAATCTTCCAGGCGAGACTCCAGCCGGTTCCTTCATCACCACGGTAAATTAAAGATTGCTTAGCCGCATTCATCAATTCAGGTCTGTCCCGGGTAATCTCTTCACCGGGATATACGCCCCAAAGGTGCGATACATGCCTGTGTTTATTGGTCGTATCGTCTTTATCTTCCAGCCACTCTTGTAGCTGACCGTATTTCCCAATCTGATCCGGAGCAATCAGGCCTAGCTTATTTTGCAGGGTATCTCTAAATTCAGCATCGATATTCAACAGCTTTCCGGCCTGAATACAATTTTTGAAAAGTGCCCGGATGATCTGATGATCCATAGCCGGGCCGGCAACCAATCCACCATTCTCGGGGGAGTTTGAAGGTGTACTGATTAACCAGCCGGTTTTAGGGTCTTTGACCAGGAAATCCACAAAGAAAGTTGCAGCCTCCTTCATGATCGGATAAGCTTTGTTTTTAAGGAAATCCTTGTCCTGCGTAAAGCGGTAATGCTCCCATAAATGCTGACTTAACCAGCCGGCACCTGCCACCCAGATTCCATGATTTGAAGCATTGATCGGCGCTGTTGCATTCCATAGATCCGTGTTATGATGGAGCACCCATCCCCTTGCATCGTAATGAACTTTAGCTGTTACCGCACCATTTTTTGCCAATGCTTCCGTTTTTTTAAACAAGGGCTCATTCATTGCCGGCAGGTTCAAAGGACCGGTAGGCCAGTAATTCATTTCCAGGTTAATATTGGTAGTATACTTGCTTCCCCATGGCGGAGTTAGTAAATCATTCCAGATCCCCTGAAGGTTGGCCGGCTGTGTGCCTGGCCTGGAGCTGGAAATCAACAGATACCGGGCATATTGCATATACAAAGCAGCCAAAGGCGCATCGGGAGTAAATGGAAAACGTTCAATACGTTCATCCGTTGGCAGATTTTCAGCTGCACTACTTCCAAAGCTTACCGAAAAAGTGTTATAATATTTCTGGTATTCCTTTAAATGTGCTGCTTTGACCTGGTTGTAATTTTTATGCTTAAGACTGGCGAAAGCCTTTACACAGGCATCTTCCGGGTCAGCAGTTATATTATGATCATTGATGAAATTGGTACCCGCGGTTAGGTATAGCAAAACCTCATCCGCATTGCTAATGATGAGCTTCCCCTCCTTCACTAGTAATTCCCCTTTCGTTACCACAGCCTTCAGCTGAGTTTCGCCTTTTAATTCCCCGTCTCTGACTTTTAAAGAAAGCGCAATGGTGTTTGCATCTACTTCTCTGAGGACGGTATACTTATGCGGGCTTCCCAGTATAGCGGCTAAACTAATGCTGTTTTTTTGATCAGCAGTCAGACGGATAACCAGGGCCTGGTTCGGCTGACTGGCGAAGTATTCCCTTAAATAATTTACTCCCGCTACCGAATAAGAAGTGCTGGCAATTGCCGTACTTAAATCCAGTTTGCGTTTGTAATTGCTAACCGAACCTTCCTGGTTTTTAAAATTCAAATAGAGTTCGCCAAAAGGCTGATAACTGGCCTGAAACTGAGAAACCAATGGCGGTTCGTCGTTCTGTATTTTATACTTCCATTCTTTCACTAAAGACAAACCGTTTTGGGGCCCGGTACCCACCGGATATATAGCTATTGGCCTGCTGGTATCCTTATAACCAGCGACGCCACCCTTATCAAAATAATTCAACACCTGTATGGCAATTACATTTTTACCCTTTTTAATCAGCTTAGCTGGAATGGTATATTTTCTTGGCGAAGTACCATCCGTATTTCCTGCCAGTTTTCCGTTGATGTAGGTAAAATCCTGATCGCGGATACGGTTCAGATCCAGCACCAGATTCTGACCGAGCCAGCTGGCCGGCACATCAATCGTGGTACGCAACCAAACTGCGCCATCAAAGCCCGAAAGGCCAACCGTTTCCCAGCCTTCATAGCTGGGAACTTTTATACTTTTCCATTTTGAATCGTCGTAATTAAATCCGGCAGGGTTTCCATTTATGCCTTTTAAAGCCTTCATTTCTTCAACCCATTTGTACCGGTCGCCGGCAGTACTTTGCGTACCCATAAACTTTTCGGCTGCCAGCTTTTCTGCCGCTTCCTGTTTACCTTCAAACAAAAGTTGCCTGATTTCTGAAAGGTAATTTGCAGCACCTGCATGATTGTAATCTCTGGGTGCACCAGTCCACAAAGTCTCTTCGTTAAACTGAATGCGTTCTTGCGCTACACCAGCAAATATCATTGCTCCAATACGTCCATTCCCAATGGGCAAGGCGTCTGTCCACTTTTCAGCTGGCTTAGTATACCAGAGTTGGGCAGCCGATGGTTTAGCTATCGGTAATTCCTCAGCAGATTCCGGGCGCTCCGCTTGCTGCGCAAATCCGGCAGAAAAGGCCAGAAGGTTAACAAAGACCAGGGAGATTTTAAAAATCGTAATGTTCATATTGATGCGAATTAAAATTATTTAACCGGATCCCCGGAAATCACCCTTACTGCTGCTGTCACCTCTTTTTCCGTTAACACTGCCTTTTTAGCATTGCTAAAATTATTGTTACCCAGTGTGATATGCTTCGTTTTCTCACCACTTAGCTTTAGATACAGATCTGTACCTACCGCAGGGAAGCTATTGTATATAAAAGCGTTATTTACATTTTTAAGGTCTATAACAGGTATATTTTGATGTGGCGTATAGCTTTTGAGTCCGTTTATCGTTAAATCGTTAACGTTACTCCCTTTTACCGAGGGACCGCTTTCTGTATTTACCTGAACGTTGTGAAATTCTATGCGATTGGAGTTGTTAATATTAAAGCCTGTTTTTACATCCAGATTGATGTTGTTAAAGGTGATGTTCTCTATCGGCATTTCTTCCAGACCGTTTAAAAAAGCAGCCTCATTTGCCTGGCCGGTAATGTTACTGAAATGGATATTTCTAAACCCTGGCGTACGCTCCGAAACCGGCTCGACTGTCGTTTTAGCATACTGTAAATCCAATACAATGGCCTGTTGACCAATGTTCTTCATGATGACATTGTCTACCCTGATTTCCTCCACAATACCGCCTCTTCCACGTGCTGATTTAATGCGGATACCTCGATCTGTGCCGTCGAATACACAATTAGAAATCGTAATTTTTCTGACATCGCCCGACATTTCACTGCCGATCACAATTCCTCCATGGCCAGATAGCATGGTACAATTGGTAATGGTATAATTCTCTGCCGGAACATTTTTTGCTCTTCCCGGCTTATCCTTCCCTGATTTGATGGTGATACAATCATCGCCCACGCTTATGTGGCAATTAGAAATCCGCACATTGTTACAGGATTCAGGATTGATACCATCCGTATTTGGAGAATGTGGATTAAAAATGCTGACTGCATGTATCGTTACATTCTCACAAAACTCAGGGTTGACCGTCCAGAATGGCGAGTTACGAATGGTAATCCCCTCAATCAGCACGTTTTTACAATAAATGGTCTGGATAAATGGCGGACGCAGGAAACCACGTGTCATCTGTTTCGGATCATCAGGTAATAAAATATCCTTATTTAAGTCATCGAACATGATCTGCCATTTAGAACGCGCTTGCCCTTCTTTATAGCCTTCTACAAAATCCCACCACTTTTTACCATGGCCATCAATAATACCACGGCCAATAATGGCAATATTTTCTGCTTCATAAGCATAAAACAAAGGAGAGAAACTGGTAACATCTACCCCTTCATACCTGCTTTTAACCATGGGCAGGTAATCGTCAAAATTATCACTGAAATGAAGTTCGGCACCAGCATCAATAAAAATAGTGATGTTACTTTTCAGGTGAATAGAGCCTGTAAGGTATTTCCCTGCAGGGAAATACACCGTTCCACCACCCGCTTTTGAGGCGGCATCGATCGCTTTTTTAATGGCTGAAGTAGCCAGTTTACTGCTGTCGTTGGCAGCACCGTATTTCAATACATTATAGTAAACCTGTGCATTGGTATTTAAGCTGAAAATCAGCATAAAACAGCCTAGCGTAAACGTAGTCACAAGCTGATGAATAGGATTAAAAAACTTCATTTGAACTATATTATAGAATGATTATTTAAGTTTAATTATTGCAGGTTTTAATGCGGCAGACTGATAGATTTCTTTTCCATCAGCATACACCCTAAAACCTTTGCCTTTGTTATATTTCTTACCGGTTTTATCCCATAAAAGGCTCAGGGTTTTACCATGATAACTGATATTGTCTAATTTGAACCAGTCCCATTTTCCTTCCGGAATCAGCGGATAAAATCCAAAAGCATGGTCTGCACGTGGCTTAATCCCGATCAGGTCATTGATCACTAAATCACAAAAAGTAGAATGGTTATAAAAGCTACTTCTGGAATTGTCTCCTTTTAGCCATTCTCCATTCGATTCATCCTGGTATTCACCTAAATATGGCTTACCATTTTTCTGATGAGAAGCCGCATATTTATGGAGTTCCTGATAAAAGACATTTGGGGTCATTTTACCATGATTCTTATAATTGGTCAGTAAGTTAGCAAGGCCTTTTAAAGTCTGCGAACTGGCAAATGGCCATAATGCACCATCCCATTCGCAGCCATGTCCGGAGCCACGGGTCCTGAAGGTAGGATCCCTTCTTTCCGCAGTTGTCAGGCCCCATTTTGCGTTGAAACCAGCCGTATCCAATAACTGATCCCATGCTTTGGCGTATGCAGGTTGATCGGCAGGAAGGTTAAAATTCCAGGGCACAAATCCTATGGCTTCACGAACGCCGGCCAGTTTTCCATCTACCAACCTGGTCTTAAAAAAGCTTTGCTGACTATCCCAGAGACTATCCAGCACCAGCTTTTTAAGTACTGCAGCTTTGCCCTGATATTTTTGCTGCATTTCAGCATTCCCCACAACACCAGCGATATCGGCTAAGGCTTTCGCATTTCCATACATGTAACTGTTGATGGTTGGCCTTCTGTTTTGTTCTTTTCTGGATCCACTGGCAGACTCTTCCATCCCATCCTTTACATCAAATTGCCAGAACAAACCGCTGTTTAGCTGTCGTTCTTTTTCCCATTTGGAATAATCGGCATCTAATGCCGGCAAAGTCCGCTCAAGGTGTGTTTTGTCTCCCGTTACCAAATAATTCTGGTAAACGGCATCATCCAGCCAGCTACTAAACTGGTGGAAACGTTGTTTGCTTTGCCCTACATCGGCATGGTACAACCAAAAATCTATATACTCATTCAGGTAATCCTTATTCTTAAGCCAGCGACCTTCATAAATATGGTGTCCCAGAGCGCAACTTATCGAATTGAATTTACCGGCATGTTTAACCGGCTCGATAAATTCAGTGAAGATAAAACCCTCAGGTGTTTTCTTCAGGTGCTTGCGAAAAGACCACCAGCGATAATAATAGTTCTGCTCCAACACCTCATCCGGACAATCCAGTAAAGGCACATTTTGCGCCAGCCAATCGAATGACTGTGCATTGGGCACATGATTCTTCACCGCCTCAGTATCAATTGAATTAAAGTACGTTACATACTTTTTCAGTTTCGCTGTACCGGCTCCCTGCTGTGCATAAGCGACTGTCCCCGTCAACAGGAACAAAGCCATGACTATAAAAATTTTCGTTTTCTTCATTATTCAAACAACCAATCAATATCTTTTCCATTTCCATCCAATCCTGCATTGTAAATTCTCATCTCCTGATCCTCATTAATGAATCCGAGGATCATACAGGCACCTTTACCCAGGGTTAGGGTATTCGTACCAGTACCAAAGGAATAAGCATGCACATTTACGGGAGGGTAACCATTTAATACCAGGGCATTGGCAATCTTAATTTCCGACTGCCCGTAATTATTGGCACTGGCATCAGTTTCTAATTCCGGTGCAGTCAGGTAACCAGGTGTTTTTCCCTTAAAAAAGCCAACCAAGACCTTCACTGGCTTGTCTGAACTGAACTTAAGAACAGTACCCTTACTGACTTGCTGTGCTTTATTTAATTTAAGTCCTTTGAGCCCTGTTAGCTGTGCTGTAACATCCTTAATGTTCGCCGCTGTGTCTGCAAATACCACTGCGTCTTTATTGGTGATGTAGCTTTCATAACCCGGATCCAGTTTAACCACTGCATTTTTAAATGGTTGCAGGACATTTGTTTTTCCGGAACCGGCAACCGCAGTTAAAGAATCGATGCTTCTTTTAAAATGGTTCAGTTCTTTGGTATATACCGGCAACATTTCCTTCCAGTGAATAAAGGTTTTATCCACCCCTCTCATCGGAATTTTACGCTGCTTGGTTTGCATGCTGTTGGCATACAGGTATTCATTTTCGGTGAGCTTCACCAATTTCGCATAATGGTCTAAGCTCTTTTGCAGAAAAGGCAATGCTTTTCTCAAATCATTCAGGTCATTAGAGTATTTATAACGAAGAATCCATAGGGCAGCTTTCACCTTTTCAGCATAAGAAATGGCCATTTCATTATAGCAATACATGTCATTTTTCAACCTATCGAACTCTGCTTTCTCTTTGGTTACCGCCGGCGCCGCTTTATCAATGGATTCCACTGCTTTTCTGCCATGATCGATGACTTCTTTAGCCACCTGAACCGGGGTTTCTCCGATATGTCCTTGTTTCTTCCATTCTTTTTCTGCGTATTCAATAATCATTTCTCCTTCCGGGGCTTCCGATTCATAAAGCATGGTAAATAATCCGTAGCGGAATGGGTTAATCAATTGGGTCATCAGCATACCTAAAGTCAGGGTTTGCCTGTTTCCATCGGTAATCCCATAGCGTCTTAACAATTTGGGCGAGATCTCTCCGGATTCTTCATAAGCATTCAGAATTTCTTTACCACTGTTGAGGTCTGTACCATATTTACCGGCCAGCTGATCGCCCCAATAGTTGATTTCTCCGGTTCTTTCCCGCCTGGAATCCCAGGAATAACGTGCCCATGCTTTGTACCAGATCCAGTCCCTGTCTACCTGCAACAAGCGCGTATCCGCCTTATCAGCGGTATATGGCCAATCCCAGTAAGAGGCCTGTGGGTATAAATGCAAACCATTGGCCCCATAAACTTCGTGCATGGCTTTTACCGACTTCTGAATAAAATCTGCTGATCCGTAACGGAATGGCTCCAGGTTAGCCAGAATGTGTACATTTTGAATGTGCACGGTGCCAATGCTGCTTAGTTTTCTATGCAATTCTGCCCAGCTTCCTCTGGGAGTATAAGTGGTTAAAGCTTCTCCGTTATATTTAGCCATGGTATACAGGTTTTTATATAAAGGCAAGGCGTCTTTCATCACTCTTGGTGCATCACTATCATGCGCTCTCAATACGATTGGAGGTTCATTGCTGAGCCCTGATGCTTTTAAACCATCCTGAACACCTGGTATAATTGTTTTTGTAAACCAGTCCACATCATCTTGTCCTGCTCCTTCCATCGCTTCACCGAGGGTAACCAATAAACCAACATTGGGATATTTTTCTACAAAGGCAGCAATGGATTTACGCGTATAATCGGCGATCAATGGCATGATCGGGCGGTTTCTATCCTGTGTTTTTAAGCCATGTTTTTCTGCGAAAGGCTTAGGGATAATGATATTATAGAACATCTGGATTACCCAGATTCCACGTTTATCGGCTTCCTCCGTCAGGAACTTAAACATTTCCTCATTTTTCTTAAAAGTAGCTTCATCGACCTCTAAGGCATAAGGATAATCTTTAAGCTTCACCAATGAGGAGAAAGGGTGACCATTCCAGAGGTATAGTGAATTGTAACGGTTGCCGACCATCATGTCCAGGTATTGAATCCAGAGCGCTTTATCGTAAAACCAGGGGAAGGATTCTTCCGTATAAGGATATTCGTAAACGTCTCTTCCCGGCAAATAATCCGGTTTTTGCAGACCTACACAGGTACCGCGCAATACCATTTCCGGTTGATCGGTCCTGGAAATCTGATCAGGCAGCTTGCCATTTTTCTGAAGTTCATCAACCAGTTCCATACAACCATACAAGGCTCCTGAAGGATCGGTCCCTTCAACACTTAATACTTTGTTTTTATCGAACCTGATGTTAAAGCCTTCTTTTCCTGCGGGCTTATCCTTATTCAGTACCTCAGCTAAACCTTTAAGCAAGCCATCACCTTTGGTACCAATCACAATCAGATTGCTACCAGAAGGCACCTTGTCTCGTTGTACGATATTAACCGTATGGCCAATGGACGACAATGATTTCGCTAATTGCTCCGCACCGAATCTAACCCTGGAGTTAGGTTTTGCAGGGATTACAAGAGTATACTTGTTCTTTGGAAGAACAGGGGACGCGCTGGATTCAGGTATACTAAAAAGCAGCAGTCCCAATAAAATAAAAATTGGGAAATTTCTCATTCAATACAGTTTTTCAGAAAAACCTAAGTCTAAAAAATGACTTAAGCTATATTTGGTTATTTAGGCGAATTTCAAATATAGGGACAGCCCTATGTGCTTTACTGTAGTATTTCCCCAAAAGACTATAGGATATTGTCAACCGTACTATTTTTTCCAATCCAGTTGACCAGATCCTGCGCTGCTTTAAAGTTTTCATATTCTGCAGGGAGCTTTCTTCCATCAACATATTCATTATAAAGCCATGGATCACCGATCACAAACACATTGCCTTTTCCATACTTTTTGGTAGCGATTACGTGATCGCCATCTTTATCCTTTAAAACCGAACGGACTCCCGGTTCAATGCTCAGCGAACTGTACTCCTTGATGTATAAGTCCTTCGCTGTTTTAAAGATTCCATTACCGGCAGGCACAGTTACCTTACCCATTTCAAATTGATTTTTAACCACCCTGCCCTTGCTGTTTTTGTCGAATTGAATACCGAAAACTTTTGCCAGCTGATTAAAATGATCCAGTTCTACATTTCCGGTGTCATTGGCCATTAAGATTAAAACACCACCTTTTTTCACCCAGCTGCTGAGCTCCTGAATGTCTTTCTCCCCTATAAACCCGGGATTAGGGTTTTCTTTTTTCGTATCCGGATCAACAATAATATAGACCGAAGTTCCTTGTAAATTTCCGACTGTAGGCGCATGGTTTAACCAACCTGTTTTGAAACCGGCATTCTTAAATACCTCTTCAAACATAGAGAAACCATTATTTCCTCTTTCCTCCCATTTGTAATGCCAGGATTTCAGGTTGCCTGTCTGGTCCTTTTTAGCCTCATTATTATAGTAATAATCCAGTCGTACGGTTTTACCCAATCCAGGCTTTGGCATGGCGGCTATTTCCATTTCATTTGCAGCCATTAAAAACGCGCCAACTCCCTTAGGATCGTTGGTGATAACCTTTTCCTTCATATAATAGTCGTAACTGCCATCGCGATATGGCTTACCACCTAAACCGGATACGGATACGGTACCTTTCAGATTTACTTTACCAGCTGCACGTTCTTCGATAAACTCCTTTTGCATCCCTTTATACCCTTTAGCTGCCACTGCAAAATAAGCGGGAGGAATGTAACCCATACGCACTGCCTTGGCCAGGGCATAAACGAACATCGCGGAGGCGGAAGACTCAAAATAATTGCCTTTTCTACCCGGTTGATCCAAAATATCATACCATACTCCTGATTTATTGTCCTGCACACTTTTAACCGCAGCAGCGAATCTGTTTAAAATCAGGAGCAATTCCTGACGCTGAGGGTGATCCACAGGAAAATTATCCAGCACATCAACCAGGGCCATACCATACCAACCCATCGCCCTCCCCCAAACATGAGGAGAAAGACCGGTTTTAGGATCTGCCCAGCGTTCTGTTTTTGATTCATCCCAGCCATGGTACAAAAGCCCGGTTTTAGGATCTCTCGCATGTTGCTCCATGTATTTGAATTGATTGGCGATGTCATTACAGGCTTCCTTATTCCTGATCAGTTTCGCGTATTCCGCATAAAAAGGCTGTCCCATGTATAAACCATCCAGCCACATTTGGTTGGGATAGATCTTCTTATGCCAGAAACCACCTTCTTTAGTCCTTGGTTGCTTTTGCAACTGCTCCCATAGTGTGGTTGCTGCTTTAAAATATTTCTGTTGTCCGGTTACCTCATAAAGCATCAGCAATACGGTCCCGTTTTTCACATTATCAATATTGAAATGATCCTGCTGATAAGTATCAATCAGACCATCGGCCGATATTGATTCATCCATTCGTTGCTGAATGTATTTAAAATAGTCAGCGTTACCGGTCCTCCTCCATAAAGCATCCAAACCATCCTGAACCACCCCATGATCATAAGACCATTTCCCTGGTTTTTGCTGCCAGATTTCCATTGCAGTCGCAGCCATTTTCTCTGATAACGGTTTTTCCTGTCCCATTACTGCCGCCACATTTGCCGTAAAGGCAATCACAACCGGTGCCAGTAAGGTAAAAATCAAGGGTCTTAATTGTTTCATAAGGATTATATTATAAATGGTTTTATCTGGTGTTTATTTTAATAAAATCACCACATCCTTTCTTCGGGATTCAGGTGATATTTTTAATGATGCTACCTTTCCGTTTTTTAGCACCGCCTCAATAATAGTCTGCTGAGGGGCGTGAAGCTTAAAATGCACATCCCATTCTTTTGGCCATGCCGGAAAAAGGTAAATCTTGTTTTCATGGGTTTGAAGCAGCATTTCCTGCATGCCGATCATTCCGGACCCACCATGGTTATGGTCGGGCACCCAATCAAAACCGGGTCCCCAGAATGCAGGGAAGCGCCTGCCCGAATCTTTTAATTTCAGTAAGGTCAGCTCCGCAGCTTCTTTGGTTAACCCCAGTCTGGCGGCAAAAATATTGTCTTGCTTCCAGCCTACATGGCTTCTGAATTTAAGGACATCCGGATCATACTTAAACGTGTTGATTGCGGTGTCTAATCCGGGCCTGCCAATCCCATAAATCCCCCAGGGAAATACCGGATATAACTGCGGACTTTCGGTGTTATTGATACGTTCCCAAACCTTTGCCGGAGCAATCGTCATATGCCCATCAATTTCCCTGAAAGTTATTGGCGGAATGCGGGTTAACATCAACTTCCAGGTAGCTTGCTGTTGAACAGAGATACCCGGAACCTCCAATGCACGTTTCAATACTGTTTTTAACGCAGCAATGGTAGAGGTCGCATTGTAAGTCATTTTATAGGTCTCCGCGGCTGATCCCGGAAACAAGACCAAATGACCATTTCCATCCAATGCCTTACTTCCTCTTTGCTTAGCCAGATACGTATAATGCGCATCAAAAAAGGTAAGCGAGCTTTCAATCAGCGGCAGGTATTCTTTAATATTTTTTCCGGCATAACTTTCCGTTTCCAGTATCATCATACAGAATTCCAGAACAGTATCCCATTCATATTCTAACCAGGCATTATATTCCATGCCCTTATCATAATCTCCCGGTCTTTTCCAACCATATTCAGCCGGATTTGGCAACCCAAAATTCTCTATTTGTTCCGTAAAGCTGGCCCCTTTATGCCCCCAATAAAATTCCGACCTTAATGCTGCATTTCCGACCAGGTTTTTATAAAAATCAAACTGCGGTTTCATCAAATCAGCGTCTCCGGTTTTGAGCATTGGCCAGTAAACCAATCGTTGGTTTTGTGCCGTATGTGTTCCTCCACCCCAGTTTCTAAAATCAGGGCTGAACTTTAAAGTGGTATCAACTAATATGGGATCGTAAGTAAACAATCCACCGTTGAACTTAGTAGGATAAGTACCATAGGCATTGCAACCCAGCATGTAACGAAAAAGCGTGTAATTGCGGGCGGCCTCAGTTGCAAGGGGTTCTGCCGGACTGCTGATCTTAATAAAACTTCTATCCCAATAAGCTTTCCACCAGTTTGTAGCCGCCCTAAAATCTTTAGCTGGGTTTGCGCCTGAGGCCGTCTTTTTTAAGTCAGCGTCCCATTGATTCAAGAAGGCTGTCCTCGCTGTGTGTAAAGTGATGGCGATATCAATAGATTTTAATGCCTGACTGCTTTTCAATTTCCATCCTTTATAGGCTGTTCCCTGGTAAACACCAGCGTAATTGCCGGCGTTTTTCATCCCATTCCCTTTCATGGAACCCCCAAAAACCAGGTCCTTTAGTGGATTAAATAATTGCGCAGTCAGGCTTTCCAATCCCTGTTGTTTAACCGTAACCTCAAAAACCGATTGGGCCTTATTCTGATGAAAAAACACGACTTCATTCTGCTGAAAAGCAATGCTATCTTTAAATGTTTTCAGTTCGCCCCGGGGTGCCCATTTATAGGAATTCTGATTATTTTCTTTGCCTTTGGTGATGCGATCTTCAAACCGCCAGGTTTCATAGCCCGTCTCCGCCATAGTTTTCTGATTGCTTTTAATATCCAGGTGAACAATAGGTTTAAACACATCGACCCATACTTTAACTATTGTAGTCAGGTTCCCTTTTTTACCGGTAATCCGCACATAACCTTCCTTTAAAACAAGTTCTTGTTTAAATTCAGCATCCGGATCAAAAGGATTCGGACTTAATTTAAGGCGTACTCTCCCCTGCTTTAGTAAAGTATTGTTTTCATCAAAAGCACCGGATCTGGAAATATAGAACAGCAAGTCTCCTTTTTCCACCCATACATTTAAGCCGATATCACCCCCACCGCAAGGCATAGATTCAGCACTGTTTTTACTCTGACTGCTCCAGGCGAAATTCGTATCCACTACACTAAGCTGCCTGGAATTCATTACAGTAACCTGTGCCTGAGCGCTACTCAGGCAAGCGGATAGTAAAGCGATAGCTATGACAATGATTCTTTTCACGTTTTATTTTTAATTCTCCCAATTGTCGGTTCTAAATGAAGATACCGGCAAACCGTCGTTACCAAACAACTCTCCATTTACAAAATCTTTAAAGGCGTAGCGTACTGCTAACGGTACCTTTACCTGCTCCGCAGACACCGTAATGCTGCTTCCGGAAATGCTGGCCTTTGCCTGATAAAATTTTTGATCTGCACCAGCAACCTCAAATAAAGTCAGGGCCTTCCCAAAGCTGGTTAGACCATTCGCTGCGCCTTCAAATTTTAAAATTGCTTTATTCTCTTTGATGCTGATGGATTCATAAGCCGGACTAGCATAGCCAAAGCCCTTAATGCCGTAGGTATTCCCCAAAGCAAGATAGGCTAAGCGTGTTCCTCCCGCTGTTTTATTGGCAGGATGAATGGAGTTTTCTTCCCCGATATCCAGGAGGACAGCCATTCCGGAATTGGTTATTTTATTAAGAGATTTACGCTGTGCATCCCTGATCAATGCGGAATTATATTTCGGCGCTGTGCTGTTGACTGGCAGCTGTGCATAATTATAGGGTGCAATTTGTGCATAAAAGAAAGGAAATTCTCCCATACCCCAATCGGCACGCCATGCCTTAACCATTGCAGGAAAAAGTTCTTCATAGCGATCCGGACGCTCATAATTGGATTCCCCCTGATACCATATCGCTCCGCGGATCCCGAAACCGATCACCGGATATAACATCCCGTTATACAAGGTTGTTGGGGTACGGCTAACCTCTTTAATAACTGCTCCTTTTGCCGGAATGATGACTTCAGGAAAAGCTTTCAACTGCTCCGGCGACATCCATGCTTCGATAGAGGAACCCCCATAACTATCATTGATTAAACCTACCGGCACCTGCAACATTTCGCTTAACAATTTTCCAAAGTGATAGGCCGTCGCACTAAAATTCGCGACCGTTTCAGGTTTAGCAATTTTCCATGCTGAGGTTTTACTGGTGTCCTGTCTTTCCGTTACCGAAGAACGTGGAACAGTATACAACCTGAGCTGATTGTTTGAGGATTTTAATATCGCCTCATTGGAGCCTAAAACCGGCTGACTTTTAAAACCTTTCATCGGCATTTCCATGTTGGACTGTCCTCCGCAAAACCATACTTCACCAATTAAAACATCCTTTAAAGTGATGGCCTGACCATCAGAAATCGTGATTTCATAAGGTCCACCAGCTACCGGAGTGGCTATTTTAAACTTCCACTTTCCGGCTGCATCGCTCTTCACCTGGTATTTCTTTTTATTCCATGAACTCAAAAGAGAAACGTTACTTTCCGGTTTTGCCCAACCCCAGACCGCAACTTCCGACTGCTGTTGAAGCACCATATGATCGGTAAAAAGAGCTCCGGGCTTTACCTCTGCAAAAGCTGATTCCCTGCAAAATGCAAAGCATAATGCGATCAGAATCAACCTTGAAATGATGGTTTTAAATTTCTTCATATCTTCTATATTATTTTAAGTCGTTTAGCTCAGCAGCTAAAATCCGAACCGGACCTTGTAATCCTGCCGGATTTAAAGGTTTCCCTTCCAGTCTGTAAGGCGCTGTTGTTTTTGTAATCCGCTTACTTTCCGGCAGGCGCTGATCTCCCATTAACCTATTGGCCCAGGTATTCGTAACTTCAATAATCAACTCGTTTTTACCCTGCTTCAAAGCGGCAGTAATATCTGCCTGAAAAGGGGCTGTCCACAGTACCCCACAAGAAATACCGTTTACTTTTACCTCCGCAATATTCGATACTGTACCCAGATCTAACAGGTATTGCTGACCTTCCTTTTTATCAAATTTAATACTGGTTTTATACGATGCTGTACCCGAATAATATTTGATCAGCGTATCCGGATTTTTGCTCCAATCCGTCAATTCTTTAAACACAACCGGTTCTGCCGGCCCGCCCAAAGCTGCATCAAAACTAACCTGCCAGTCATTTTTAAGCGTCTGGAGAACTTTTGTTTCCGACCAGTTATTCCCGTTTTTAAGCAGGCTACTCCTTGTGTCCGTTGAGTTATTACCGGTTTTAGGCGAATTATCGGGAGTCTTTAACGAGTTTCCCCCGATCATCGGCTGATTGTTTCCTGTCTTAGCTCCAGCAACCTGGTTCTCTTTATTGAAAATAACAAAGATGGATGCATTAGGTGCTAACTTCAAAGTCATGCTAGTCCGCCCATTCGCATTGCTCCAATTCTTAACGCTGATAGTTTGATCCCTTACCGCATCATACAATTGAGGGACACTTCCATCCAGGCGGAAAGAAAACTGTAAAACTCTTTCTTCATTAACCTGGTTGGCGATAAAATACAGTTCTTTATCTGCTGCGATGCGATGCGTGTAGGCTATTTTTTTTGCATATAAACCTTGTTCGTCTAAAACGATTAAATCTCTTTGTAAACCCAGATCATCTAAGCTTTCCGGCTGATAAGGACCTTTAATTACCCTGCCCTTACCTACAGGACCAGCTGTCCAAAGTGCCTGGATGACCTGATTATAGGCGTCATGATCAGCTTTCAAAAGTCCGGGCTGATGGGCTGGTTGTTCATTAACTATAATCGTAGCCCCGGCTTTTACCAGTTCCAGTAATTTACCGGCTACCGCTAAACTCATCCATTTATAATTGGGATTCATCGCTGTCTTGCCGGGAATCACCAATACCTTATAGCTGGCGCCACTTGTAAATTCAACATTTCCATTGTGTACCATGGCGGTCATCAATACATCCGGATTAAAAGAATCGTAGGCATAACCTCTCAGTGGATTCACCCAGTTTTCAGGATCGGCCATATTTGCAGAATGTGTTACCCCCGCAGGCATTTGCCTTAAAGGTTGTCCGGTATTCGCCAATCTGATGGCTTCTGATGTTACTACAGCCGCACCGAAAAGCCCTGGTAAAAACGGAACCAGACGATCTGGTAAAACAGACCTGCGCGGGATTTCTTCCCCGATAAAAACAGCGATATCAGCAACAGGTTTCCCTTGCTGTAAAAGCTGCTGACTACGTGCTGCGTAATCCACCCAGGCCTTACCTTGTTTCCACCAGGTTTGATCCCGCTGAAAGTATAACCCAACTCCGTCCAGGGTCATCCCCGGCTTTCTATCTACCCATGGATTGTGCGTAAACACATGATAAACCAGCTTATTTATACCCAAAGCATAATTTCTGTCCTGCAATGTTTTCATATGACCAGGATGCTCATTCCAGTCCATACGAACTGTTGTAAAAGCTTCTGCCTGGATGATGTTTTTACCATAGATATGTGCGCCGGAAATGGCATCCATCATATCATTTGGTTTATCATGTGTTGGACTGTTGAGCCAAAACTCACCCATCGGCACATCAACCATTTTATAATGCATTAAACCATCACTCACCATAGTTGGGGCCACACTTTCTGCGGTAAATATTTTACCTTTTTCTTTTGCCAGGCCTGCCAGCGTACCATAAAACTGATCCACAACCAGCTCGGCAATCGTAAGACGCAGATCGTATAAAAAGCTTTCAGAAACATCGGCACTTTGTACAGGAATCCCAACCATTACAGGTAGGTATGGCATTAAATCATAGCCCCTGCGTTTTTGAAATTCGGCTGCAAATAATGGCGACCAGTTCTGGCTGCCACATTCCCAGCTGTCTACATGAAAAGCGGTCAATACTTCAGCCGAAAGTTCGGGTCCTGCCTTACGAATCGCTTCCCCATACCAGCTGTCAAACTGCAGCTTTATTGCTGCCGGATTAAACTTATCACTTTCCAAACCTATGCCACCGCCACCTGTCGCATTTTTATGACCGGTAGAAGTATGGCCTATTCTGATGATGGTCCAGTTTCCTTTCGGAGCTGTCCAGGCTAAGCTGCCATCCGCTTTGAGCAGTTTTGTGATGTTGAGTATCTTGTTTAAAGGCACACATAACTGATCCGCGATCTGCGCTTCCTCACTGCGCTTGCTTACCCGCCATACTGCCCCTGATTTTCCTTCATATTGATTGATTGCCGGTTCTGAGGAAAGCTCCAGATGGAGCAATTTTAAAGATGGTTTCCATTTCGCGGCATCCAGATCTTCCGCACCTGCTTCCGAGCCTTTTTTGTCATACACAAAACGGTAATACTTTGCGGTTACAGGAACAATCGAATGGGTCAAATCCGCATCAGTATCCTGCCAGCCATGACGTGGTGGTTCCAGTCTGCCGATAGCACGAAATACTTTTCCATCCTCACTCACCCGGATCTCCAGGCGCTCTGCCTGATAATTATTTCCACTAGTCCTGACCGTCACTGTCCTTGCAGTAAAAGGCTGCTCAAATTCATATTGAATCCAGCAAGGTTCAGCAGAACCAAAGCTTTTTTTATTGTCTGATTTCAGTAATCCACTTGCATCTACACCAGTACTTGTGCTGACTTTAGGGACAACCGTTTGCGTTGATATACCCGCTCCTGCTACAGAAGGATAAGCATATACGGCAATATCTTTATAATAATTCTCCACCATTTCCGGTTGCGGGAGTTTTAATTTTAATGCGGTTCCTCCTTTAATATTTACCCGGGCTGACACGATTTTTTGCATAGAAAGTTCAGGTGTAATCCATGGACCACCGGCAAGGGCAAAACCGTCACTCACATGCATCCCGATTTTCAAATTCAACCGTTTAGCTTCTTCCATAGCAAAGGTCACCATCCCCCACCATTCCGGACTCAGCTGTACTGCCGGCGGATTAAATAGCGGTGGATTTGTGGCCCCTTTGATCGACATCAGGTAAGCGCCACCTATTCCGGCTGTTTTCATCGCTTCAAGATCGGCGGTTATGCCTGCTTTGGAAACCCCGGCCTGCATCCAATACCAAAACACCCAGGGCTTAGCGCTGTTATTACCCTGTGCCTTAGCCATAGATAAATGCAGGGCACAGCTCAATAAAATAAGGTAGAAACTTCTTTTTAATAAAAAACCCATAGCATACTTATTGTTAAGCGTATTTATTTAGCGGCAATCTTATACCCTTTAAGCCCAAAAAATAAGATGATGAGAAAACACACCAATGGGATACTGTAACCAATCTGAATATTATCTCCGTTTAAATCAATCATAGTACCCATGCCATAAGGCAGGATTGCACCACCAACAATGGACATAATTAACCAGGAAGATCCCGGTTTGGTATCATCGCCAATGCCATCAATTCCAAGCGCAAAAATGGTAGGGAACATGATCGACATAAAAAACCCGATGGCTCCCAACGCATACACCACATAGGTTCCCTGACCAAGAATAGCGATCAGGCATAGGAAAACGGCTATCCCTGCATAAAGCGCTAATAATTTATGAGAAGCAATCACCTGTAGAATTGCGGTTCCCGCAAAACGGCCTGCCATGAATAACAAACCATAAATGGCCAGATAATAGGCGGCAGTTTTCTCATCAAATCCGGCACCTTGCTGCGCCATTCTGATAAAAAAACTAGTGACACAAACTTGCGCACCAACATAGAAAAACTGCGCAACTACCGCCCACCTCAGGTGCTTATGACGTAATGCACCAAAAAAACTGCCTTTAGCAACACCATCTTTACTTTTGGTTTTTATCTCCGGAAGGTTCACAAAATAAATGATGATGGCCATAATCACCAATACTGTACCCAGAACGATGTAAGGCATCTTTACCGAAGCCGCTTCTTCCAGAAAATAGCTGGAACGCGCTACATCTGTCATCGCACTTAGTTCTTCCGGGGTATGAGATTTACCGGAAAGGATAAACATCGAGCCGATAAATGGCGCAACCATAGCAGCCAGACCATTGAAAGAGGCCGCAAGATTTAACCTGCTGGTCGCTTTTTCCGGATCTCCTAAAACTGCGGCGTATGGATTTGCTGAAGTTTCTAATATGGTTAATCCACAACCAATAATGAACAAGGCAATCAGAAAAGTAACATACGACAATTGATTGGCTGCCGGCACAAATAAGAATGCGCCAATAGCAAACACCAGTAATCCAATAATCATACTTGCTTTATATCCCCATTTTTTAAGGATCATCCCTGCTGGAATGGCCATTAAAAAATAAGCCAGAAAGACTGAAGTATCTATTAGCGTAGACTGGCGGTTATTCAAATCGCAGGCTTTCTTCAAATGAGGGATCAGGATAGAATCCAGGTTGTGTGCCATTCCCCATAAAAAGAACAAGCTCACGACCAAAATAAATGGCACTAAATATTCCTTGCTGGTTGTTTGCGCTGCTTCACTACGAATAGCTGCAGCTGCCGGGATGGTTAATTCCTCTGTTGTGCTGTGGTTCATATATTTGGTTGATATCAGGTTTGGTCTTTTTCGGTTGAATAATAAGGGAATGTACTACTTCTTTTTTACCAGGAGCAGATGGTCACAGACCAGCACCACTTCTCCATGTTGGTTTTTTATTTCTACATGTTCGGTTACTGTTCCGTATTCTGGTTTTTTAGCTGCTCCTTTTTCGGAAATGGTAACTTCTGAATGAATGGTATCTCCGATATAAACTGGTTTTACAAAGCGCAGACGATCATAACCTTTAGAAAAAGCTTCAGGGTTGATCTCAGAAGCTGTTAGTCCGACTCCTATGCTGAATATCATGGTTCCATGCGCGATTCTATGTTTAAAAGGCTGGGTTTTACACCATTCTTCGTCCATATGATGTGGAAAGAAATCTCCGGTATGTCCGGCATGAACCACAAAATCGGTTTCCGTAATCGTTCGTCCAAGTGTAATCCGTTGATCTTGCAACAGGTAATCTTCAAAAAATATTGATTTAAAATACATCGTTTTTCTTCTTTAGAGGGGTTTTGATTTTTTTATGCTGACCGCTTACTTTTACCCCGCCATGATCGCTGGCCTGGTAAGCACTTTCTACTACGGCCATGGTTTTGATCACATCTTCTACACTGGTATACAGGACCTCAGATGAACCTTCTTTATAGCGCATTAAATTCGCCATCGTGCCCACAAATGCATCTGGAAACCAGGAGCCTTCCAGTTTCAGCTCTTTCCATTCCGGAGCTTTTCCTGCTTCCGGCAGGCAATATTCAAATACATCAGGAAGGCCATGAGGATAATCCATCAGTAAACCCATTTTTGCCTTTATAGCGCCTTTAGTACCTTCCCATTTGATGAAACTCTCCTGATGAGTAGCACCAAAATCATGGTCGTGATTGGTATTGATCACGGCATGCATCGTATCTCCATAATCCAGTAAAATAGTGGATCGGGAAGAAGATAAATTCTTAGCAGGATGTTTCAACGTTTTGGCCATCACCGTTTCCGGCTCTCCTAAAAAGGAACGCAGCAGGTCGATATAATGAATGCTATGGTATTGAATTTCCAGGCGTGGATGAACCATGACCAGCGGAAAAAGTTCCCATGGTGTTTTTAGCGTCACCCTAACCTCCATATCGTAAAGCTCACCGATTAATCCCTTTTGGATCATATCCCTTGCCGCAGTCACAAAAGGTGCAAAACGCAGCTGGAAATTAATGGCGGCTACCAGTTTTTTTGTCCTGCACAGTTCCAGTATTTCCATGGCCTGATCAAAATCATCACCCATAGGTTTCTGGATCAATACCGCAGCACCATTAGGTAGTTGCTTTAGCACTTCCAGATATTGACCGGGCATAATGGTCAGGTCGTATACCGCATGCAAGGGCGCTTTTGCAACTGCCTCTGCTACGGAATCATAGACATTAGGAATCCCAAAATCCTGCGCCAGCTGCTCTGCCTTTGCTCTGGTCCGGTTCACAATTCCATGAACGGTAAAGTTTGCCTTTTTATAGGCCGGTAGATGTGCATCAGCTACAATACCACCTGCACCAATGATGATGATAGGTTGTACTGTAACCGGAAGCTGAGGTTTATATATAATGTCCATTTGCTTATTTGTCTGTTAAATTAATTTTATCCTGAGCAGCTTTTAAAATAGCTGCCGTAGACGCTTCGGTGTTTAAGGCGCTCAGCACCATTTCATCAATTACCGTTGCTATTGCTGCCCAATTGCTCTTCTGAGGCAAGGTTTGCGCACACTCGTGAAGCTGTTCTAATTTATGGTAATAAGGAATGAGTTCATTTACGGCTGCATCTTTCCAGGTAGAAATCCGGCAACCAATGCCCCCTTCCAGCGTCAGGAGTTTATCGTTTTCTTCGTTTACTGCAAAGCGGATAAAATCGTAGGCCAGCTGTTTATGTTTACTGCCGGAACCAATCGTATACAACCAGTACACGTTTAAGGAGGCCGATTGGCTACCCTCAGTAACCGGCAACACCGCCACTTCTACCTTACCTTTAACATTTGAGCTGGCATCGACTTCACAAACGGAAGCAAAACCAAACCAATTGATCATCATCGCCACCTCTCCTCTTGCAAATGCTGCACCCGCCTGCACAGAGTCGAAATTTGCCGAGTCCGGATGAACAGCCGTTTTATCCTTTACTATTTTCCGGTAATATTCCAATCCTGCTATAGCTTCCGGGCTATCTACTTGTATGCTTTCATCTGCCGCCAGCAAGGTTCCACCTCTGCTCCATAATTGCAGACAAAAATCAAACACCGTATTGTGTCCGTCAGGGAAACAAGCAAATGCTGTCCCATATAAATGTTGTTCCGGACGGTTAAAGAATTGAGCGACCTCCAGAAAGTCCGCCCAGGTCTGAGGGGCCCGCAATGCTTTCCCGTATTCCGAGAAGTATTTTTGTTGCTCAGCAAGGTCATCAAATAAATCTTTTCTATAAATCAGACATTCCGGACCATCATGAAAAGGTAGTCCGACGATTTGCTCCTCAAATTGCTGGGAGGCCAATAACGAATTGCTCCAACCTTCCGGAAATGCAGCAGGCGGATTCTCCTGAATATATGGCTTCAAATCTTCAAAAGCAGCAGCGGTATAGCCTTCCAATAACCAATCGGTATTGATATGGGCAATATCCCAGCTTCCATTTTTCAAGCCATTCTTGCTCAGGGTGCTTTCATGAAGCTCATGCAAATCCATAGGAATCAGGTCTGCCTTTAACCGGCAACCGGAATGGAGACAATACTTATCCCATAACTTATGCATCGTGCTTTCAAAAGGACCGAACTTACGAACCGCTATGCGGAACACTTCATTGTGACTCATGGATGCCTGTTTTTAGGTTTACAAACTGGTTAATGATCTCTTCATTGTCCTGCCCTAATTTAGGAGAACCTTTGGCTGAAGTTAACAGTTCTCCATCAATTCTTATCGGACATCTGGTCGTCTGGTATTGATAACCATCCTTCATTTCTACCTCCTGAATCATAGCTAAAGCTTTAAACCCATCATGCTCCATCAATTGCTGCCAGTTTAATACATCCGCACACCAAATGTCAGCAGGTTCTAAAACACCCAGCCAACAAGCCGTATCTCTACTGAGCAGGTGCTCCGCTAAAATCGTTTTTATTTCATCACGTTTGGTAAATGCTTCCGCCGGATCTGTAAAAGCTTGCAGTGCTTCACATTCCAGCAAAACGGCGAGGACAGGAACAGAGCCCATCGCCAGGCTCACAAAACCATTTGCAGTTTTATAAATGCCATAAGGAGCGCCTAAATACGCGTTTGCATTGTTCTTTGCCGTACGTTCCGGAAGTGCTCCGCCATCATTCATAAAGGTTGTAATCGTTTCAAACTGGAAATCGTAGGCAGATTCTATCATACTCACCTCTACCCTGCCTCCTTCACCACTTATTGCCTTACGGAATAAACAGGCTAAAATACCCTGAGCCAGGTGAGAACCGGCAAGCATATCCACAATCGATAAGCCCATTGCTACGGGGCCGCTATCGGCATTTCCGCTTAACCAGGTTAATCCGGTAACCGATTGCAGCAATAAATCCTGACCAGGCTTACCCTTTCCCTTTCCTTCAACGCCGTAACCAGAGAGCGAGGCATAGATGATATCCTTATTGAGCTCTTGCACAGATGCATAATCGAAGCCCAGTCTTTCCATCACTCCCGGACGAAAATTGTGCATCATCACATCGGCCTTCGCCAATAGCTCCCGCACCATTTTACAATCTTCCGGATTCTTTAAGTCTACCTCAAAGCTTTCCTTATTCCGGTTTATCGCATGGAAAACTGAAGATTCCCCGTTCATGATCACATTAGAAGTGTACAAACTGCGACAAATATCGCCAACTCCTGAACGTTCAATTTTAATCACCCTTGCGCCCATATCAGCCAGCCTCAAACTCGCTGAAGGGCCAGACAAAAACTGACTAAAATCTACCACTAAATAATCTTCCAGAGGTTTCATATCTTATTTTAATTCAAATTCTAAATTAATCCTATCGTTATCGGCACCAATTTTTGGCGCAGCCTTTCTGGCAAACAGCTTCTGTCCGTCAATCTGCATCGGGATTCTGGTGGTGTATAAGCTGCTGCCATTTCCCAGATCAAGTTGCTGGCGTATTTCCATATTTTTAAATACGTCCAAATCTGTTGCTGCTTTATAATCCAGTACCGGGGCACACCAGATATCCTTTGATTCCAGTAAGCCCAACCAATGCTGACTGGTGTTTTCCCTGAACTTTTGTCCAAGCAACAGCAAGAGTTCATCCCTGTTTTCGAATGAATCAGCAGGATTGGTATAGGCCGGTGAAATGTCACAACCGATCAGCTCAGCTATCGTTTTCAAATCACCCATGGCCAGGGCAATATAGCCCTCGCTGGTTTCATAGGTACTGTATGGAGCACTCAGGTAAGCATGTGCACTACCTTTTACCGCACTTCTTTCCGGCAATTGTCCGCCATCATTTAAGTAGGTAGTCAGCACCTCAAACTGCACATCCAATGCGGACTCCAGCAAGCTGACTTCTACCAGCACACTTTTATTTGTTTTCGCACGCTTAATCAATGCCGCGATAATTCCTTGTGTCAGGTGGTTCCCGCACATAATATCGGTAACGGATAATCCAAAAGGAACTGGTCCGTCTTCCTTGCTGCCTGTTAAATAACTCATGCCAGAAACAGACTGGATCAGCAGATCCTGTCCGGGTTTATTAACCCAGGGGCCTTCATTGCCGTAACCGGTTACTGTGGCATATATAATTTTAGGGTTTAAGGTTTGAACAGCCGGATAGTCCAGCCCTATTTTTTCCATGACTCCCGGTCTGAAATTATGCGTCATGATATCCGCTTTGGCAATCAACTGCTGTATCAGTTTCAAGTCTTCCGGGTTCTTCAAATCCGCCGCATAAGATTCTTTATTGCGGTTGATGGTATGGAAAAGCAAGCTATCTTCTTCAATAAACAGGTTTTTTATGGCCAATTGCCTGCAGGCATCTCCTTTACCGGGGCGTTCAATTTTAATCACACGGGCACCAAGATCGGCTAGTTTTAAGCCTGCGGATGGGCCGGCAAGAAACTGGCAAAATTCTAAAACTACGATTCCTTCCAGCGGTTTTCTCATGATAACTGCAAGCTTCTTGATTCAACATATAATTTATTCATTTCTTCCAGCACTGCGGATTCCTCTCCTCCATTCATCAGGTAATCCCTTACAATATCTCCGGCATGGTCCTGAAAGAACATATGTCCATGGTAACGCGGACGAAGGAAAGCACGTTGTAAAGCAGGTAAAGTATTGCTAAAGAAATTGCTGGATTTACGATTTACGGCTACATCTTTCCAGGCATCCAAATGACCGGGCTGCCCTCCGTTTTCGAAGAAAACAGTTTGCTGACAAGAACCTGAGGCTACATACTCCGCATATTTCAGGGCGATGTTCAGGTGTTCTGAACTTGAAGATACCGCCAATCCTGTACCTCCTAGTGTGCTGCGCAAATTATTACGGCCATCCAGGGTGATCATATCATGAAAATGCAACAGTTTACGGGCATATCCATTTCTCGAATAATTGGAGTAACCATAAGCAAAAGGACAATAAGCGATATCATCGCTCAGCGTCATCGCTTCATACACCTGAATCGGGTTTCTGTTAAAGTTCTCAGCGTCAATTTTCGAGGCCAGTTCGCGGTACATTTTTAACGCTTTAATACCTGTTTCGGGAGATACAATCTGCTCTTCCTGCTGACAGGGATCTTCTCCCAAAGAGCAGCAAAAAGTATAAAAATTCATCAGCACATCAATTGGAATCCCTGCAAAAGCAACCAGCCCTTTATCTGCCAGATTTAATAAATCAGCAAATGTTTTGGGCAAGGAATAACCATGCTTTTCCAATAGATCCGGCCTGCTGGAGGCTACTGGTGTAGCCGCATCAATCGGTAATGCCCATTGATGGCCCTGGTACCCATAACTTTCATAGGAATGGCCTACGCTGTTTTCTCTTTGATCGGCTAAATACGCTTTGGAAAGATACTTATCCAAAGGCAAAATAGACTGTGTTTTAGCTGCAAAACCTGCCCATGGGTGATCTATCACTAATAAATCAAAGCGTTGTGCAAGCTCCTGTATCGAGAAATCAGCGAACTGCTGTAAGCTTCTTTTTTCCCAGGTAATTTCTACTGATGGATTTAATTCCGAAAACCGCTGTGCGGTAGCGACCATTGGGACAAATCCCCGGCTATGATTCCATGTTATTCCTTTTAAACTAATTTTATCGATCATAACCTTTTATTTTATTGCTTTTACACTGATGGAAATTGCTGATGATTGCAGTCCGGCAGCTGTTGCGGTTAATTTTAATGTCCCGGCTTTATTCTTTGCCTGGATAATTGCCAGACAAAGTCCGCGGTAAGCTTTTCTGTAATCGGCTTTAAAAGGTTCCAGGCTGGCCTGAAATCCATTATCGACCCCTGCAATTGTGCCCTCACCTTCCAGTTTAAACTGAACCAGGTGATCTGCATCCGGCAGTACATTTCCCTGCGCATCTAAAATCCTTACGGTGACAAAAGAAAGGTCCTTACCATCGGCAGCAATTTCATTCCGATCTGCTAACAGTTCTATTTTTGCAGCCTTCCCTGCGGTGCTGATTTCTTTTTCCAATACGGTTTTACCATCTTTTCTGGAAATGGCTTTTATCGTACCGGGTTCATATTTCACTTTCCATACCACATGAAGGTCTTCTCCCTGTTTTGATCTTTTGCCTAATGATTTCCCATTAAGGAATAGTTCTACCTCATCGGCATTGTTGTAATAGGCCCATACATCAACCGTTTTTCCTGGTGTCCAGTTCCAATGTGGGAACACATGTAATACCGGCTTATTGGTCCACTCGCTTTGGTACATATAATAGGCATCCTTAGGGAAACCTGCTAAATCCACAATCCCGAAATAAGAACTCCTTGCCGGCCATGGATAAGGCAATGGCTCACCTAAATAATCAAATCCTGTCCATACGAACAATCCAGAAACGTGGTCATATTTTTTTGCTTCCTTCCAGGTTTCCTCATGTGTAGAGCCCCAGTAAGCAGAAACGTTATCGTAGGAAGAAGCTGCAAATTCGGCATTGCCTTCAGTAAATTTGGTTTTACCATCTTTTGGCCAGCGGCGAATACTGTCTGATGGCATTTCATAAAAACCGCGGGTGTCTAAAGAAGAAGTGGTTTCTGTGGCCAGAAACTTCTGCCCCGGATAGTTTTTCGGAAAATCTTTATACTGCTTATGGTTGTAATTAAGCCCGTACATATCCAGTACACCAGCCTGATAAATGAAATTCTTTTTAGGGTCTGTTTCTGTCAATGCCGAAAGCACCAAACGAGTCGTATCCAGATCTTTTACCAGTTTCACCAGTTCTTTCGTCATCGCGACTCCTGAACTGTCGAACTGCTCCCGAATTTCGTTTCCGATGCTCCATAGTATGATAGAAGGGTGATTTCTGTCTCGTTTCACCATATCCTGCAAATCGGCAACATGCCATTCTTCCCAGTTTAAGTGGTAATCTTTAGCATTTTTCTTCTTCTTCCACATGTCAAAGGCCTCATCCATCACCAAAAAGCCCATTTTATCGCAAAGGTCAAGGAACTCTGCGGCAGGTGGATTGTGCGCGGTGCGGATTGCATTACAGCCCATTTCTTTTAATATTTCCAACTGGCGTTCCATTGCCCTCAGATTGGTTGCCGCGCCTAAAGCTCCCAGATCATGGTGCATACACACCCCTAAGATCTTTAGGTATTCGCCGTTTAGCGAAAAGCCTTTTTGGGCATCAAAATTAAAATAGCGAATCCCAAATGTGGTTTCATAATCATCAGACAATCGTTTATTCGCAAACACCTGTGTTACGACTTTATAAAGGTCAGGCTGTTTTACCGACCATAATTGCGGGTTTTTCACCGTTACCAGCTGCGCGATTTCCGTCAGGGTATCTTTCAATAAAACATCGTTTGTCCTGACTTCAGCCACCAGATTCCCTTTTCCATCATATACTTTCGACAGTAAATCAACCTGCTCTTTTCCATTTTTCGGGCTGCGGATTCTGGTTTTAAAGCTAAGCTCTGCCGCAGTTTTACTAACCTTTGGCGTGCTTACCGTTGTACCCCAATGGTCTATCGCAATATTTTGGGTAGCGGTTAACCACACATTTCTATAGATGCCAGACCCGGAATACCAGCGCGAATCAGGTTGTGCAGAATTATCTACGCGTACGGCAATTACATTCTTACCCGGTTTTAAATATTTTGTCAGTTCATATCGGAAAGCGATATAGCCATAAGGGCGTTTACCCAGCCAATGGCCATTAATCCAAACTTCACTGTTCTTATACACCCCATCAAATTCTATATGTACTTTCTTCTTTTGAAAAGTCTTAGGCAGCACAAAAGATTTCCTGTACCAGGCAATGCCTGTAGGCAAACCTCCACCTTCCGGTTTTGCAGGATTCTTGATATCAAACTTCCCCTCAATGCTCCAGTCATGCGGCAAATTCAACTTTCGCCAGCTGGAATCGTTAAAGTCCGGCGATTTAGCCGCGGCATCATCTCCCGGAAAAAAGCGCCATCCCGGATTAAAACTTTCATGAATACGAGATTGACTGCTGGCATTAAAACCAACAATCATCATCAATAAAAGCAATACCAGGTTCTTTTTTAACATCATATCTTTACAATTGACTTAATTAACCGTTGTGGGTACAAACTCAACGGCACTCTTTCCTAAATCTTTAGAGGTTGCTACAGCGATACCGCGCTGATCTTTCTGATTTACCGCACAATAAAAATGGTAGACTATACCTTTATGCTTTAGCACAAAGGATTTGTGTGCATACAATTCATCATAGGGTGTAGAGGATTCTATCAGGTTATCCCCGGTCCAGTCGGTCCAGTTTACCAGATCTTTTGAAGCTGCAAAGCGATTGAATCCACCTTTTCTGTCTGACCAGAAAGCACCGAAATAAAACATTACCCAGGTGTCTCCGATTTTCTGAACCACACCATCTCCCGTAATCCCTACCGGATGATGAACCACAGGCCCTTTGCCAAACCTTTTCCAGTTTTTCATATCGTCTGAAACGGCCATTCCGATACGTTCATACCACCTTGTTTTTTTATGATTAGTCAGGGAATCTCCTACTGCATTATAATACATCACAAACCGGTGTCCCGTAAGTCTTTCCTGATCTTCGATCACACTACTTTTAAATAGCTTATTGCGGTTTTCCCACCAGCTCACATCTGCATCCGAGGAACTTAATACCGGTTTTTCCAGTCGTGTCCATTCCTGCACAATAGAAGGATGCTTATCGGTATAAGCCATACCAATCGACAATGGTTCTACCTCATAACCACGTTCCTTACCTCCGAAATAAGACATCCAGTATTTGCCATTAAACTTCCCTAAGGCATAATCACCTCCCCATTTGGTACTCGTTAAAGCGTTATACCCTGCCTTCTGGTTGTCATCCCAATTTCCTGCATCAGAGAAGGACATTAAACGACCCATATTTTCCCAGTTCAAAAGATCATTGCTTTTCGACAACCAGGTTTCATAACCACGACCGCCATAAATTAAGTAAGTCATGTACCAGGTATTTCCTTCCCGAAATATCGTCGGGCAATCCATTTTATGTTGTTCATCTTCCGGCACCATGACCAACCCATATTTATAAGGCGTTTTCACTTCTTCATAAATCTCCTGCATTTTGACAGGAGAAACTTTGTTCTTGTCCGACTGTGCCATTACTGTAAAAGAACAGCAAAGCAAAAGCGTTAAAAAGCAGCTAAAATTCTTCATAAACACTATTGTACTTTAAATTTATAACTGCCGGAACCCACCTTTAAAACAGCTCTGCCCTTTTCAAAACCAGCCAGGGTAATCCCTTTTATTTCCTTAATATTCAACCCGTTTTCCGTAATTTCCTGTTGAGCAGTAGCCGGGATATAAACCTTTGCTATCGCATTTGGCGGCACCATTAATTCGAGTTCAAAAGCGTGAGCAGACTTTATCCATGCTGTGGAAATTTCCCCATAAGGAGAAGCATAAACGCCCTTTGCATGGCTTAGGTCTCCAACTATTTCAGGGTAAATTTTAATACGGTTAAAGGCAACACCGCCTTCTTCCTGTCTGATTCCTGCGATGCCACTATAAAACCATTCCATGAGATGGCCCAACATAAAATGGTTGTTAGAAACGGTTGGTAATGCAGCCCATGACTCAGTTAAGGCGGTTGCGCCCTGAGCCAGCTGATAACCATAGCCTGGAATATCCGTTCTGCTGTTCATGTCGAAAATCACATCTGAGCGGCCTTCCTCTTCTAAAACCCTTAACAAATAACGGTAGCCGATATCTCCGGCACTGAGTCCGTTCTTCCGGCTTCTGATGTCTTTCACAATATTCGCTACTACGGCATCCTTATATTTTGGTTCTACTAATTTCATGTAAACGGCCATTGCATTAGCTGCCTGACTTCCCGTTGCATATTGCTTTTTTTCCTGATTAAAGAAGGTCTTATTAAAAGATGTCCGCACTTCGGCAGCCAGTTTTTTATACTGATCTGCATCCGCTATTTTACCCAGTAAGCGGGCAATCTTTTCCATGATATTCAGGTCGTAATAATAAATTGCCGTCCCGGTTACCCCCATTGGGGTCAACTGTGATACGCCAGGACGTTCCGGACCAAGGTCATACCAATCGCCAAGACCTTGATAAAGGATATGGTCTTTAGCCTTTGTACCCAGATAGCTCAGGTATTTTTGCATCATCGGGTAGTTTTCTGTCAGCGCATGCTCCTCCCCATACCATTCATATAGATACCAGGGCATCAGGATACTGCTACTGCCCCATTCCGGAGAATCGCGGAACATCCCATCACCATATTCAAATTTTACATATTCCGGTGAGATTCCAGGAACTAGCCCTTCCGGAGTCTGCGAAGCGCTCATGTCCTGCAATGCTTTTTTAAACAGTGGTGCGGCCTGATAATTATAACGTACGGAGCTGCCCATTAAATGCAGTTCTTCCAGCCAGCCCAACTTTTCACGGTGTGGACAATCGGTAAAAACGCTCATCATATTGCTTTTTATCGCCCAGTTGATCAAGGTATCCGTACGGTTAAACAGGTTATTTGAGTTGACAAATGAACCAGCTATAGCTGCCCCATTCCGCACATGAAGCGCATTTAATTGTAGGACAAGGGCTTTATTTGAGGTGTTCTTTTTATCAACCGGTACTCCCCCTTTTACCTGTAGGTATCTGAAACCAGTATACATAAATCTGGGTCTCCAGGTTTCTATATCCCCACCTTTTAAGATGTACTGAAAATAGGTAGGCGTTCCCGTTGCTTTCTGATTTACGGAGCCATCTGGCTTAATCAATTCTGCCGGACTAATCCGAATCGTATCTCCTTTTTTGCCTTTTACTTTTAATTCGACAATAGCAGATGCATTCTGACCAAGATCATAAACCCAATCTCCTGAAAGTGCTTGTTTGATGGATATTGGTTTAAATTCATCAAAGACCCTAACCGGCTCTGCTTTTTGGGAAACCAATGCCGGCCCGGTAACGACAACTGCTTTTTTCCAATGCTGATCCCGATAACCGGGTTTATCCCAGCCTGTTTGTTCCAGGTTGGCATCATAATCTTCGCCTCCATAAATACTGGAAAAAGTGATTGGAGAAGCTGCTGTTTTCCAGCTTTCATCGCTAATTATATTGGCTGAGGTCCCATCTTTATATTCAATGGCCAGTCGACAAATCATCTTAGGGTATCCAAAGGAGGCCCTCAATTTTTTATACCTTGATTTAATTGGCGGAATATAGTAAAATCCATTTCCCAACATTACACCAAGGGTGTGCTTTCCGTATTTTAACTGATCGGTCAGGTCGAAAACCACATACAATGCTTCCTTATCGTATTTCGCCCAGCCGGGATCAAGAAAATGATTGCCTACCTTAGCCCCATTCAAATACAATTCGAAATGACCAAGACCAGAAATATACATCGTCGCTTTTTTGACTTCTTTCTGAATATTAAAATCTTTCCTTAAAAGTGGTTGTATATTATTGCCGGTTGGCTTGTCTTTTTTAGTATCCAGCGGGAGTATGGTCACGGAAGAATCTGCCATCTTTTCCCAGGCAATCCATTGGGCATTTTTCCAGTCGGAAGGCAGCAAAAGTCCCATTTGCCAGCTGTTGGCTTCGGACCAGGCAGAAACGTTATTTAGGTTATCCCATATTTTCACTTTCCAGAAATAGGTTTTACCGGAGGCCAGGGCCTTACCATCATAACCAATCTGTAAGGATTTACCAGATTTTATTTTCATAGAATCCCAGACATTGCCTATATTTTTAGCTAATGAGGCAGGATTGTCAGCTACAATAATATGGTAGGCAGACTGTAATACGTTTCGTTGGCTGGATTTAATTTTCCAGCTCAATGCCGGATGAAGTGTTTCAACACCCAAAGGATTATCCTTATATTCACATTGCAAGTCCTCAATACTCAGGTTTTGCGCATAGCCGGGTAGCGAAAAGAGTAATACACTCAGAAAGTACATGAGTTTGCTCATTTTGGTTACTTGATTAATACCTGTTCAGATTAATTGCTTAAATTAATCCTCAAGATTTACAGGCTGTTGGTTTATAAATGGTTGTTAATTCAAATATAAATATTTATTTCAAATATGAAAACATATATTTAGGTAACATTTACACTCCATTTCGAAGAATGGGGTATTGAAACCATTTAGTATGTTTGTTTATAAAAAAACCAGATTTAGTTTGCATGAAGGATAAAGAAATTAAATATCAGGCTCCGGCACTGGACAAAGGCCTTGATATTCTAGAACACCTCTCCGCTCAATCCATCCCCCTTTCTCAGACTGAGATTGCTACGGGTCTTGATAAAAGCCCGAATGAAATTTACCGGATGTTGATGAGTTTAGAAAGTCGCGGGTATATTCTAAGAGATGAGGTTTCGGGCAAATACAGGCTTTCCTTAAAACTCTTTTACCTTTCACACAGACACTCTCCTGTTGATGAATTGCGTAAAGCGGCACAGTATCCATTGGAAGAGCTAGCGAATAAGATAAGACAATCCTGCCACCTTAGTATCTTATATATGAACCAGATCATGGTGATTATTCATGCCAAGAGTCCGGGACCAATTGCCTTGTCTATTGAGGAGGGTAATTTATTCCCACTCCCATTAACAGCTTCCGGAAGGGTCTTCCTGAGTTATATGCAAAATTCTGAACGCGAAATTGCACTGAGCGGCTATCCAATCTATATGGCCTATCCGGATCAGGAAAAGAAAAACTTTCTAAACTCCTTGTTGGAAATACAATCCAAAGGCGCTGACCTAAGAAACAGTGATCTTGCGAATGGCGTAATTGATGTATCTGTCCCGATTGGGATCAGTAATACCGGAATTATTGCCTGCCTGACTGTTTCCAGTCTGACGGCCTTAAATGTAAATCAGGAAATGAACAATGATGAAATCCTGCTGGAAGTTAAAAAATGTGCCAAAAAGATCGAAGAAAGAATTGGTGTAGCCACACTTTAAGCAATTCTGGAAAATCAACTCTATATTTGACAAAATATACTCAGTAGCTTAATTACAAATGATCAAATATTCAGCGCAAGCGCGCTCCCTTGTTGCAGTTGATTGCATTATTTTCGGTTTTGACGGAGAAAACCTAAAGATTCAACTTATCAAAAGAGGCTTTGAACCTGAAAAAGATCAATGGAGTCTGATGGGCGGTTTTGTTGGTCAGGAAGAATCTGCCGACGGTGCTGCCCAACGGATTTTAAGCGAATTGACCGGACTGAAAGACATTTATCTGGAGCAGTTTAAAACTTATTCTGACCCCGGCAGAGATCCCATTGAGCGCACTATTTCTATCGCCTACTTTGCATTAATTGATATCAATAAATACGAAAAACAGATCTCCGAGCGCTATCATGCGGAGTGGTTTTTACTTAAAGACGCTCCGAAGTTGATTTTCGACCATGATCTGATGGTAGCTGATGCGAAGAAAAAACTGAGGTACAATGCAGCCCTGCATCCGGTGCTTTTTGAACTTTTACCGGAAAAATTTACCGTCCCGCAATTACAAAATCTCTACGAACAGGTTTACGATACGGTAATTGACAACAGAAATTTCATCAGGAAATTAAATTCTACAGGGCTGTTAATCAAACTTGAAGAAAAGGATAAATCCGTTTCAAAACGCGGCGCATTCTATTTTAAGCTGGATTTAGTGAAGTACAAAGCCAAATTTCAGTCCTTCCTGAACTTCATGCCCCACCCCGAAGCTTAGTTAAAAAACGGAAAAAAATCCCTGGAAATTCTTGTTTCAAAAATATTAAACGTTAATTAGACGTTTAATATTCGCTATGACAACAACCAAATATGTTATCGGTATTGATTACGGTTCTGACTCCGTCAGATCAGTAATCGTTGACGCCAGGACGGGATCTGAGGTCTCCTCCTCTGTCCATTACTACAGAAGGTGGCAGCAGGGCCTTTTCTGCGACCCTTCAAACAATCAGTTCAGACAGCATCCGCTGGATTACCTGGAAGGGCTGGAAATCACCATTAAAGATTGTATTGAAAAAGCAGGCGGAAAGCACATTGCTGAGGCCATTAAAGGGATTTCTGTCGATACCACTGGTTCTAGTCCTGTCGCCGTAGATCAGCATGGAACTCCGCTGGCGCTCATCCCTGGTTTTGAAGAAAACCCGAACGCCATGTTTGTCCTCTGGAAAGACCATACCGCAGTTAAAGAGGCTGCGCAGATCAATGCGCACGCTACAAAATTTGATACGAATTACCTGAAATATGTAGGCAGTATCTATTCTTCGGAATGGTTCTGGGCCAAGCTACTCCATGTGTTAAGGGCAGATGAGCAGGTCAATGCTGCCTGCCACTCCTGGGTGGAGCATTGCGATTGGATTCCATTTGTACTGACCGGTGGCAGTAACATCCGCGAGATGAAAAGGAGCCGCTGTGCAGCCGGTCATAAAGCTTTATGGGCGGAAGAATTTGACGGCCTGCCCCCAAATGAATTTTTCGCTACCCTGGATCCTTTGTTAGATGGATTTACATCCCGTTTATTCACAGAAACTTATACTTCAGACCAATCCGCAGGAACTTTAAGTCCGGAATGGGCGAAGCGCTTAGGACTGAATACATCCGTGGTGATTGGCGTTGGTGCATTTGATGCACATATGGGTGCTGTTGGCGGACAAATTGAACCTTACCACCTCAGTAAAATAATGGGTACTTCTACTTGTGACATTCTCATTGCCCCTACTGCAGATATTGAAGGTAAACTGATCAAGGGTATCTGCGGACAAGTCAACGGCTCGGTGATCCCCGGCATGGTTGGTCTGGAAGCCGGTCAATCTGCTTTTGGTGATACTTATGCCTGGTTTAAAAGCATACTGGCCTGGCCGGTAAAACGGCTCCTGGCTGATTCCGCTATTATCGATGCCAGCACAGCAAAAGCACTCGAAGAAGAAATGCTGGATAAAATCATCCCTGAACTTAGCAAACAGGCAGCTTTACTACCAAATCATCTGGATGATGAACTGGGTATCGACTGGTTAAACGGCAGAAGAACACCTGATGCCAATCAGGAATTAAAAGGCGCTTTATTCCAGCTGGATCTGGGTACCGATGCCCCGGCGATCTTTAAGGCTCTGGCAGAATCCACCTGCTTTGGTGCTAAAAACATTGTTGACCGCTTTATTTCAGAAGGTATCCCGGTTAAAGGAATTATTGGAATCGGCGGCGTCGCCAAAAAATCTCCTTTTGTGATGCAAATGATGGCCGATGTGTTAAACATGCCAATCCGTATTCACCAGTTCAGTCATACTTGTGCTTTGGGTGCAGCGATGTTCGCTGCTGTTGCAGCCGGCATCTATCCGACCATCGAAGACGCTATGGAAGCAATGGGCAGCGGCTTTGACGCGGAATACCATCCAAATCCCGCAAATCTGGACTATTACGCCACACGTTTTCTTCGCTATAAATCATTGGGTGATTACCTGGAGCAAAACACCATCAGTACTCCTGAAAAAGTGCAATCCCAGCCTCAATTAACCTAAAAACAATAAGAGCTCATGAATCCATATCAAGAAATAAAGGAAGAAGCTTATGCTGCAAATATGCAGCTACCGAAGCTGGGACTGGTACTTTTCACCTTTGGAAATGTAAGTGCTGCCGACCGCAACCTTGGTGTTTTTGCGATCAAACCAAGTGGAGTGCCTTATGACCAACTCTCCCCTTCCAACATGGTCATCGTTGATTTTGATGGAAATACGGTAGAAGGGGATTTAAGGCCATCATCAGACACGCGGACACATGCTGTACTTTACAAGAACTGGGATGACATATCCGGCATTGTCCACACCCATTCTACCTATGCCACAGCGTGGGCACAGGCACAAATGGACATTCCGATTTTCGGTACCACCCATGCGGATCACCTGACCTGTGATATCCCTTGTGCTCCGGCCATGAGCGATGAAATGATTGCCGGAAATTATGAATATGAAACCGGTTTCCAGATTATCAACCACTTTAAAAGTCTCGGCTTAAGTTATAAAGAAGCAGAGATGATTTTAGTGGGCAACCACGCTCCTTTTACCTGGGCTAAAACCGCAGAGAAAGCCGTTTACAACAGCGCTGTACTGGAAACGGTAGCACAAATGGCACTATTAACAAGACAAATTAACCCTGCTGCTCCAAATTTAAAAGATGCGCTGATCAAGAAGCATTTCGAACGCAAACACGGAGTAAACAGCTATTACGGACAATAATTTAGCACACAAAATCATATGATAAATTTAAAAGAACTAGAAGTTTGGTTTATTACCGGCAGTCAGCATTTATACGGGGAAGAAACCTTAAATAAAGTTGCAGAACATGCTAAACAGGTGGCAGATTCGCTAAGCCAGTCATCGCAAATCCCTGTAAAAGTCGTTTACAAACCTGTAGTAAAAACTCCTGACGAGATATTTGAAACACTTCAGGCCTCCAATGCCGCGGCTAATTGTATCGGTGTCATCACCTGGATGCATACTTTTTCCCCTGCAAAGATGTGGATCAGAGGACTGAATATCCTGCAAAAACCACTGTTACACCTGCATACTCAATTTAACCGAGATATTCCATGGAATACCATCGATATGGATTTCATGAACCTGAATCAAAGTGCCCACGGCGACCGTGAATTTGGGTTTATCGTTTCGAGAATGCGTAAAGACCGCAAAGTTGTTGTAGGTCACTGGCAAGATAAAGAAGTATTGGAACAGATCAATACCTGGACCAGAGCAGCTGCCGGCTGGCACGATTGGCAGGGTGCTAAATTTGCCCGTTTTGGAGACAACATGCGCTATGTAGCAGTAACTGACGGGGATAAAGTGGAGGCCGAAATGAAATTTGGTTTTTCGGTAAACACTTATGGTATCGGCGATCTTGTGGCCCTGATCGATAGCATTGAGGAAGAAGCTATTCAGGAATTGCTGGAAGTCTATGAACAGAACTATACGCTGGATACGGAGTTACTGCATGGCGGCGCGAAACGTGCTTCCGTTTATGAAGCGGCAAAGATTGAATTGGGCTTACGAAAGTTCCTTACGGAAGGAGATTTCAAAGGTTTTACCGACACTTTTGAAGATTTACATGGTATGATCCAGTTGCCGGGTATTGCTGCGCAACGTCTGATGGCAGATGGTTACGGTTTTGCTGGTGAGGGCGACTGGAAAACAGCGGCACTGGTGAGAGCCTGCAAGGTAATGGGTGCTGGTTTGGCCGGTGGCAATGCTTTTATGGAAGATTACACTTACCATTTTGATCCGGAAAACTCCATGGTACTGGGCTCTCATATGCTGGAAGTTGATGCTTCTTTAGCCAAAGGAAAAGCCAGCCTTGAGGTACATCCACTTGGAATTGGTGGCAAATCGGATCCCGCCCGTCTGGTGTTTAATGTTGCCGGAGGTCCGGCTCTAAATGCTTCATTAATCGATATGGGCAACCGTTTCCGCCTGTTGGTAAATGAGGTTGAAGCTGTGGAAGCCAGTCAGGATTTACCGAATTTACCGGTGGCCAGGGTGTTATGGAAACCGCTTCCTGATATGAAAACAGGTTGTGCAGCATGGATTTATGCCGGTGGTGCCCATCATACCGCTTACAGTCAGAATCTGAGCAGTGCACATTTACTGGATTTTGCAAACATTGCCGGTCTTGAATACCTGAATATCGGTGCTGAGACCAATCTGAATCACTTCAGAAATGAACTGCACTGGAATGAAGTTTACTACAAATAAACGACCAACCTAACCAAATATATTTTATGAATAACAGTTTAGTAACTACAGATTATGTAGTTTTCATCATCTACTTCCTCTTGGTATCCAGTTATGGATATTACATCTACCGCAAGCGTAGAAAGGGAGAACATGATGCAAAAGCTTTCTTTCTGGCCGAGGGGACGCTTACCTGGTGGGCTATCGGCGCTTCATTAATTGCCTCTAACATCTCCGCGGAGCAGTTTATCGGCATGAGCGGGGAAGGTTTCTTTCTGGGAATAGCTGTCGCTGCCTATGAATGGATCGCCGCCATTGCCCTAATCATTGTGGCCGTTTGGTTTATCCCGGTATACCTTAAAAACAAAATCTATACCATGCCGCAATTCTTAAAGACGCGGTATAATGAGCCTGTGGCCTTGATTATGGCCGTTTTCTGGTTGTTTTTATATGTTTTTGTCAACCTGACCTCTATTCTTTATCTGGGCGCTGTAGCCATTAACGGCCTCACCGGAGGCGATTACCTGCATGTCATTATGATCGGCCTTGCCGTATTTGCATTGATGATTTCGCTCGGCGGGATGAAAGTTGTGGCCTATACTGATGTGATTCAGGTAGCGGTCTTGATTTTTGGTGGTCTGGTGACCACTTATATCGCACTTACCGTGGTTGGGGAGAAATTTGGCGCTGGTAGTAATGCCATTGCCGGATTCAATATCCTCATGGAACAGGCTCCTGAGCATTTTAAAATGATCATACCTAAACCTACTGCCAGCTCTACCCAGAATGAGATCAGCAAATACCTGACTTTCCCCGGAATGGCGTCTTATGTTGCCGGTATCTGGATCATCAACCTGAATTACTGGGGTTGCAATCAATACATTACACAAAGAGCATTAGGTGCAGACCTGCAAACAGCCAGAACAGGTATTCTTTTTGCCGGTTTCTTAAAGTTGCTGATGCCACTAATCGTGATGTTACCAGGTATTGCCGCTTACGTTTTGTACAAAGGCGGTCATTTACCTCAACTTATCGGTGGAAAAGACGGCGCGTATTCCGCAGTATTAACCTTCCTCCCTGTCGGTTTAAAAGGCTTATCTGTGGCGGCATTAACCGCAGCAATTGTAGCTTCACTGGCTGGTAAAGTGAATAGTATTTCTACCATTTTTACGCTTGATATTTATGCGAAATATTTCCACAGGGAGACCAGCGAAAGGAAGCTTGTCTTTGTTGGAAGAGCGACGGTATTTGTGGCCATGATCCTGGCCGTACTCTTTACCTGGAATGATTTGCTGGGTATCGGTGGTGCGGGTGGATTTACTTTTATTCAGAAGTACACCGGCTTTATTAGTCCGGGGGTTTTCGCCATGTTTATTCTGGGTATGTTCTGGAAGAGAACCACAGGAAGCGCCGCAATTGCAGGTGTGTTGTCCGGATTTCTATTTTCCGTGTTTTTCAACGAGCTCGCCCCGAAGCTATTAGGCAATGATACTTTTCTATATACTGCCTATCCAAATGGCGCTGGTGCTTATGAGATCCCTTTCCATATCTGTATGGGTCTTTCCTTCGGATTTACAATGCTCATCATGATACTGATGAGTTTAGCAGGACCGAAAGTCAATCCAAAAGCATTTGAACTGGACAAGGGGATGTTTAAAGTAAGCAACTCTACCATGGTGCTGATTATGCTTACCCTGCTAATCATAATGGCGCTTTATGTGAAGTTCTGGTAAATAGAATTATTCCACTAACAATTTTAAAATATGGCCCAAATTGAATTTCATTTCCAATTCAATTTGGGCCTTTCAAATATTTCGGCAAATCCCGGCCATTAAACCACTGTAATGCTAGCTTTTTAAGATTTTAAACTAAAAATATTCTTCTAATTTCAGGAAGGTTTCCCTGGCAGGTGTTCCAGTTTCTCTTTTAAAACACGGTATTCTTTTTCCCGGTGCCGGAAAGCTTTGGTTTCGATAACTCCCTCCGCAAAGTCCATCCTTTTCTGCTCATAATCCGCAGCAACCTGATCAAAGCGAGCTTTAATAACATTGTATTTTGCTGTATCTGCTGTTTCTGATTCGCTTTCCGGAGCACCGTTGAGATTGCCCGCATGGGCACTATCAGAGATTAATTTTTCATTTGAAGATTTAAAGCATACATAAACTTCCATTTGCGCGGTCATCTTCCATCCTTCGTAAAGCGGGATAAAACAGCTACCATCTGCTCTTTTAGCAGCGTTTAGGAAGGTACTTGCCTGTTTTTTTGTAGGGTGACTGATCACCACCATCAGGATATCATCTTCGCCTGCATTATTCAAAATACCGGAATCCCAGCTTAGATTCAGGCCATCTGTCCCTTTACTAATTTGCAGATCCACTGGCTTTTCCAATGTTCCGCGACTGAGGATTACTTTGTTATAATCGACTTTAATATTAGGGTATTCGCCGGTTAAAGCTTGTTTTTTATTATAAGAGGTGGCAAGATTGTGTGGATTTTTAAGGGTCCCTTCCGCTTCCAGCTTAAAACTGACATTGATAAAATCCTTCATCGGTTTCAGCACTTCCATGGTCACCGACATCGCCTGTCGGTTTCCGAGTTGTTTGGTGCTCGGTTTTCCAGGTTTACCAATGAGGCGACATATCAGTTGCCCATTTAACATATAGAAAACCGTGTTTCCTATTTTTCCCGAAGGGGCCCCAAAAGGACCTACAGTACATTTAGCCATGATTAAGAGGTTAATTTGCCAGAGTTGACAGCAACTAAAATACTGATAAACAAGTGGATAATTTAAGATTATTCTATAATGACGTTATATTTTTCAGTAACATTTCAATAGCTTGATTCAAGCCATAGACATCCTTCGCAGGCAATTTAACCAGTCAGGGCCCTGGCAACCTACTTGGAAAATCCTTATAAAAATTACAATAATATAACGTCATCTTAGCGTATCTACTTCCGTTCTTCGATTTAGATTAGTATTTAAGTCGCGCCTGTTCAGTAGTTAAATAGTAGCTATGCCCCAATTTCCATTTTTAAAATCGCTCAACTCAAAATCATCAAGCAGACAGTTCTCCAAAAGATGCTGAAGTGTTTCCTTATTGAGCTGCTGACCGATGAATACCATTTCATTTAAACGGTCTCCATAGTTTTTATCCCATTTTTCTTCAATGATCATTCTATTTTCTACGAAATCCGCATAAGTAATACGTTCCTGAAATGACATACTGCACCACCATACTCCCGCATCTTCCAATCTGGAAGAACCACCAGCCTGAGAAAAATTTTGCGCATCATTAGGCCGGTCGGCTGTCCAGAACAAGCCTTTAGACCTGATGATATTGGGAGGAAATTCGTTTTGCAGAAAATGCATCAACTTTTTGGGATGAAATGGCCGCTGATCTCTGAATACCATGGAGCTGATGCCATAGGCCTCCGTTTCAGGTTGATGAATACTATTTAACTCTTTGATCCAGCCTGCTGATTCAGAAGCTGAATTAAAATCAAACAGACCTGTATTCAACAGCTCTTTGGGATCCACTCTGGAAAACAAGCTTTCAATGATTTTGGCTTCTGGATTTAATTTATGGAGGACAGCCTTTAACAGGTTTAGTTCATCCGTTGTCACCAGGTCCTTTTTGTTCAATACAATTACATTGGCAAACTCGATTTGATCAGTCAGCAGGTTTACAATCGTCCGCTCATCCCCTTCCATATCGGTAAGGGCTCTGTCTTTCAATAATTCCAAAGAACCGAAATCTTTGTAAAAGTTAAAGCAATCGACTACGGTCACCATCGTATCTACATAACTGAATCGGGAAAGGTCTATTCCGTTTTCCTCATCAATAAAGGAAAAGGTTTGCGCGACCGGGATCGGCTCAGAAATTCCGGTACTTTCAATTAACAGATAATCGAAGCGATTTTCTCTGGCGAGTTTTTCAACTTCTATCATTAAATCTTCACGGAGCGTACAACAGATGCAGCCGTTGCTCATTTCAACTAGTTTTTCTTCCGTTCTGGAGAGCGCTCCCTCATTCTTCACAGCCTGAGCATCGATATTCACTTCGCTCATATCATTCACAATAACGGCCACCCTCAGGTTTTCCTTGTTGTGGAGGATATAATTTAACAGGGTGGTTTTGCCGCTTCCCAGGAAGCCGCTAAGTACAGTAACGGGTAGTTTCTTTAAATTCATTCAAATGCAATTAAGTTGCAAGTATAAGTTTTTAGATTTACTAAAGCAACTTAATTGCATTTGAATGAATTTCCATGAATCTTTACCGGATCAACAATTTAGCGCTTTGCCACCAGATAGCTGCCAACTTCCTTACCGGAATCATCAACCATACTAACTTGAATTTGCTTATTAGTTGCTTTAATCTTTGTCAAGGTCCTAAATCCATCCTTAGGTCCACCCCCAATAATAATGGGATAGTTGTTCAATTTTTTATCAGGTTGGTGAACTATATATTTATGGGTATGCCCGCTTAATACCAGGTCTACTTTTCCGCGGTTCATGATCGGTTCAAATAGTTTTGTACAATGAACAGCCCCATGAGCATCCCCTGAATAACGGGGAGGAATGTGCATCATCACCACACGAAATGGCGCATTTTTAAACTCCTTGCGGTTAATTTCATTTTCCAGCCATACCGCTTGTGCCTCCCTGTATTGATCAAAATCTACAATGCCCGCATATACAGGATGTGAATCTTCCTTGTCTTCTCCTGTGTCCAGAATCACAAAACGAACAGGCCCTAGTGTGAATGCTGTATTCCCGACCTGATCAAAATATTCAGGAAAATCACGTGCAAATTTACCTCTGGTTTCATGATTTCCACGGACATATACAAAAGGGATACTTCTGGCAAAGTAATCTACACAGGGTTGCAGCATATTATTTATGATCTGTTGTTCATCAGCCTGGTAGTCGAAGATATCTCCGTTAAAGAAAATAAAATCACGTTTATTTCCCTTATCCAGATCCAAAAGTCGGGGGATAGATTTTGGCCGGTCATGAAGATCATTTAACATCAGGAAGGAAACTTCCTCTTTTGAAGGGTCTGTATTTAAGAAACTTTCGGTATTGCCGGAAATGGTATCACCGTAAGTCATTTTGTAAGGCTGAAAATCTTTAATTTCCTTAGAGACAATTTTATAATGATAGGTCATGCCTGGCTTCAGATGTTCCAGTTTAACGCAGTTTAACCGGCCTGCAGGTTTAAAACCCATCTCGCTTTTACCGTATGCTTTTTTATCCAGCTGATCGGGAGAAAGACCATATTCCACCCAGCTGGAACTGTCTTTACTGGTAATCCATAAAATGGAAATGCTATTGCCAAAATTAGTCTGTAAATAAGGGCCGGTGATAATTTTAAATTCCTCAGATTGATCAGGGACGGGACTGGAAATCACCCTTTCCGGGTTTAATAACGTTAGTCCACCAAGGACAAGTCCACCCTTCAGAAAGCTTCTTCTGTTTTCTTTCAATAAATTCTCTTTCATGCGGTTTGGTTGGTTAAAGGTTGTTATGGTACTGTTATAATTTAGGATTTACCCTGTTTGTCCGTAACAATGCTAATTATAAATAACTATGATTACAAATCATCTTGAAATGCAACCGTTTGCGTATTAAAAATAATATTTAATTCCATTATAGCTTTGTGAACAAGGTTAGGAATCCGGCAATACTGGTGATGAAAAACAATTAAGTTCTATATATTAGATTATTAATTCTCCCATAAATCAACAGGTATGAACTCCATTAAAATTACATCATTGGCCTTATTAATAATGCTGCAATTCGTGGCTTGTAAACAGTCCGGCAGAATTCAGGTGATCGACCTTGATGAAAACGTTAAAACTGCTGGCATCGCTAAAAATTTAACGAAGGGCACCAACAACATTGATTTTTGTAAGCTTATAAATGTTGACTGGGATTTGATCTGGATCATCACACCATATGCAGCTCCGGCTCAGATAGATAAAATCAAAGCAGAAAATTTTTCAGCTATAAAAAGCTGGGTTTTGACCGTTTCCGCTGGAGATCAATACGTTCAGTTAATTGTATTGAAACAAAATAAAGTTGTTGCTTATGGTAAGTTAAGCAGACTCCCTTTGGACTTAGGAAATCTGCGTAGACCTGATGGTTCATTGGCTTCTATATCAAAAGAAAATTGCGGTCATTTTATGAGCTCTGATAAGATTGGGCGTCCTGGTTATTCTTTAGAAATTGACAGCGCAAAACTTTGAGGTCCGGTAACACGCCGGACTGCAGCCACACTTAGCGCCGATAACAAACACAGGACAGCAATTACTATAAAAATGCTGTTTGTATCACCTGTAACATCAATTGCATAACCGAGCAGGGGTTCGCCAAAAGCAGCAAAAAGATAGCCTATCATGTTCATAAAACCTATTCCGGTACCGGTAAGACTGCTTCCAAGTAAGTCCGGACTTAAAGGCCAGAAACAGGCCTGTGGTCCATAGACAAAGAAACCTGCCAGCAACATCAATCCACCGCCCAACCACAGGTTATCACTGGGAGATATGTAGACCAATACTGCTATTACTGCACTGACCAGCATCCCAAAAGAAATCGCCTTTATTCTGTCCTTTCTGAACAGGCTGTCGGAAAGCATGCCGAATGTAAGGGCACCCGCAGCCATTCCCACAGGTAATAAAAAGGTAACCCATAAGTTTCCCGGATTGTCCTTCCAGTTGTTACCAAGGTAATGAACAGGAACCCAGAAAATAAGCCCATAACGTGCCATACTCTCAAATCCAAATCCCAGACAGGCGATCATGAATTTTTTATTTCGCAATACCATGCGGTACTGATCTTTCCAGTTCATTACCGGTGCTACCGGAGCATCAGGGTCTGCTTTAACAATTGGTTTATCTCTTGCGAGGATCAAGAATACGGTGGCAGATATCAGCAATAAGAGTACAGGTAATCTAAAGAGCATACGCCATTCATAGCCTTGTTGTAATAAAACAATGGAGATCAGGTAGGTTAACATGGAGGACATTCCAGCTGCCATGGTATAGAATCCAAAGGCTTTCCCACGTTCTCTTTCATTCCACCAGTTGTTGATCAACTTTGCACCCGGTGCCCAGGCCATCGACTGAAAATAACCATTGCATGCCCAAAGAATCATGATCATTGTAGTGCTACTGGAGAAGCTGATGGCAATATTTGTCATAATAGACAAGTATGCGCCCAGGGTAACCATCAACCTTGCGCTAAATCTATCGGCCAGATTTCCGTTGATCAATTGCCCTAAGGAATAGCCGATCAGCATGGAGAAACTAATCCAGCCTATAGTGGTATATGGGATATTTAAATCAGCTGCCATTCCCATTGCAGCCCAGCCGAAATTATGTCTTCCGGTATAGAAAAACAGGTAACAGAACATGGTAACCAGCAGCATTTTCCATTGCTGTGCCCTATATTTTCTATCCATTGGTATGGTCTGTTTGTTGGTTTAGATGAATGCCCACCCGCAGTGGTTTATGCGCTACGGCATATTGAAATGCTTCATTTGTCTCTAAAAGGCTAAACTCTTTTGATACTACTTTTTCAAAAGGAAAGACCTGATGGTTTCTATTGATAAAGTCTACCGCATAGACAAAGTCTTCAAAATTATAATTGTGCAGGCCTTTGATGGTAATCAATCTGCGAACAACAGATTCCGCGTCAATCTGTACTTTTCGGGTATTAAATACAGCCCCTATCCATACTGCTATTCCTCCTGTTGCAAGTGTATCCAGACTATTTTCCATCGCATCAGCGGAGCCACTCATGTCGAATGCAATGTCAATTCCTCCGGGTAGTTTAACCGCGGAATCTGCCAGCAAATGGGTTTCATTTGCACCAAAACCGGTTGCTTGTTCCAGACGCTGCGCATTGATATCGGCCACATGGATAAATTTAGCGCCGGCATCTTTGCACATTGCTGCGCACACCATCCCTAGTAATCCGGTACCTGTAATGAGTATTGTTTTCTCTTTTAGGGTACCTGCAAGTCTTAAAGCCCCTGCAACTGTAGCAACAGCACAGTTTATAATGGCTGCAACAGGCAAAGGAACTTCTTTTGAAATTCCAAGGACAGCAGTACCAGGTTTAAGGATACAATGGGTTGATAATCCGCCGTGAAGTGCATCTTCAGCAGTAACCTGTGCATGGCCATATTTAAAAAGCCGTTCTCCTTTTTGAGGCATTCCTGCCTTGGACATCAGAGAATCCGGATCAGAAGAAAAGATGCTCCAGGTTACTCTATCGCCAGGATTCAGTTTATTTCCCAGGTGATCTGTTTGCGGGTGATCCTCAGAAAATGAGATGATTTCCCCAACAATTTCATGTCCCAAAACGGTAGGCACCTTTTCCTGACGCAATCCACAGTACGTATGCAGATCGCTACCGCAGATAGAAGTGTATAGGTTTTTAACGAGTACCTCCCCTGATTTTAAATCAGGGATGGTCTGTTCCTGTAAAGACATCGGTTCCCCTTGTCCAATAAATACCATTAGCTTCGCTTTCATTAATTTTCTTTTAAAATGTAATTGATCAGCAGGAAATGCCGAAGATCGCTATATCTTCTATTAATCGATTAGTGGTAAGAGTTCAATTAGGTTATTGATGATTTTATCGGGATTAGCTGTCTGAAGTTGGGTAGCTGTATGTGCGCCTGTGGTGATCCCGATACTGAGTCCGCAACCTGCATTCTGCCCCTCTTCGATATCAATTGTTGAATCTCCGACTTTAACGACACTGCTGCTATCTGTAATATTGAATCGTTTCATTGCAAACTCAATCATATCCGGATCAGGCCTGTTGCCAGCAACATCAGAAGCGGTAACCAGTGCATCGAAGTCTACTCCTTCTTTCCATCCAAGTTTTTCAATAATTGAACTTGCCGTAGCACGGTCATAACCTGTGTTGAGCACAGCTAGTATTTTCCTTTCTTTAAGCGCTGAAAAGATTGCAGTGGCATTTGGTTGAGGCAAGATCTCTTCCCTGGCATAGGCATCGGTAAGGGTAATGATAAATTCATCATAAATCTTTGAGATCAGTTCTTCATCATTGATTCCTGCGTAAGTGGAAAGTACAGAACGGATGGCCTGCCTTTTTTCTTTACCAGCAGCCATGGCAAGTACTTCATCAAGACTGAAGTCAAAGCCAGCATCATTGATTGCATTTCTGAGTGTTTTGTAAACCAGATTGTCTTCATTCACTGTGGTTCCAGCCATATCAAAAACCACCATTGCTATTTTATTTTCTTTCATATTCGAAATTTAGATTAGTATATAATTGTTCCATGTAAAGCGCTATTATTTGTAAACAATGTTTAGCAAAACTAAACTTTATTTAAGTAACCACCGCTAGAATTGTGTTAAATTTGTGTTAAATCATCTATATATCAGGAGCCATAAAAGAACTAAATGACGGATAATAGTGGGGCGGATCGTTATACAGATTACGGCATTGCTTACCAATATTACTGATTTGGGTTTGGTGATGATTGCATCTGTACCGGAATCTGTAAACTTGTATCAAAAGCAATCTTGCTATGAAAAATTGGAGAAAGCACTATTCATCATGACCTTAATTCCTCTAAACCAATTAGCGGCACAATCAAAGGCTGAGCGTGAAATCCTCAGTTTATCACAGGAAATATTCCCCCGGGAGACAGCAGAAAAAGTAGAGCCGGCAGAAGATTTTTTTGAGGCTGAATTGATGTTCATCCAGCTCAATACAAAATCGGAATGGATTAAAAAAATGAGGGCCAAAAACTTTGTGTATCATAAAATCGAGCAAAAAGAGCGGTCGCTGAAAGTCTACGGAGACACGGCTGTACTGATAGGGAAAATCCGTTTTACCCTTAACAATGGCAGTAATTACAATTTAATTTACACCGAGGTTTATATTAAAAGCAACAACCACTGGAAATTGGTTAATCTACATACCGTTTCCAATTAAATACAACTACTATGAAAAATAGAATATTAGGAACTAACGGTCTTCAGGTATCTGCAATGGGCCTGGGCTGTATGGGTATGAGCTTTGGCTATGGCCATGCACAGGACAAAAAAGAAATGATTGCGCTGTTACATGCCGCTGTTGAAAAGGGCATTACCTTTTTTGATACTGCTGAATGTTATGGCCCCTTTACGAACGAAGAACTTCTTGGCGAAGCACTGGCACCATTTCGCAATAAAGTAGTCATTGCTACAAAGTTTGGCTTTCAAAATGGTGATTCAACCAAGGGATTGGATAGTAGTCCGGCGAGCATAAGGGCCGTAGCTGAAGCCTCCTTAAAAAGGTTAAATGTGGAATCAATTGATCTGTTTTATCAACACCGTGTTGACCCGAATGTGCCCATGGAGGAGGTCGCGGGCACAGTAAAAGAGCTGATTCAGGAAGGAAAAGTGAAACATTTCGGGCTGTCTGAAGCTGGTGTAAAAAGTATCCGCAGTGCTCACGCGGTACAACCGGTTACTGCAGTACAAAGTGAATATTCCCTCTGGTGGAGAGAACCGGAATTGGAACTACTTCCGGCATTGGAAGAACTGGGTATTGGCTTTGTACCGTTCAGCCCTTTGGGTAAAGGTTTCCTGACCGGAAAGATTGATGAAAACACGAAATTTGAGAAAAGTGACTTCCGTAATATTGTTCCTAGATTTTCAGCTGAGGCTCGTAAAGCCAATCAGGCAATGGTAGAATTACTGAACACCATTGCCACCGGGAAAAATGCTACACCTGCACAAATTGCCTTAGCCTGGCTTTGGGCACAAAAATCATGGATCGTTCCGATCCCAGGGACCACGAAACTACATCGCCTGGAAGAAAACATTGCCGCGACAGAAGTAATTCTGAGTACTGATGATTTACAACAAATAGAAAAAGCCGCTCAACAAATACAAATTATAGGTGCGCGTTACCCTGAGCACCTACAAAAAAGAGTAGGAAAATAACCAAAATGAACTAATCGCATTGAAAATACAGGAACCTCCTTTTAACATGTTTAAGAGGGGGCTTTATTTGTATGTGCTCATATTTCAGATTGCAATACAAATCGTATGATAATCCATCAAAAACAAAGAATAATTCATTGTTCGATAGGCATAAAGACAATAATTTAGTCTTTCTTAAACCAAATATAAACCGAAACACCATGAAGTATCTTTTTAACCTGTTGGTATTACTTTCCTTGTTTTATCGAAGCCATGCACAGACCGCAACGGTTAGTCCAGCTGTAAAAACATCAGAAGCCGTTTTAAACGACTTTATGGATCAGCGATTCGGCATGTTTATCCACTGGGGACCGGTGGCTTTACGTGGAACAGAGATTGGCTGGAGCAGAGGCACCAATGTACCAATGCAAGAATATGACAATTTATATAAAGAGTTTAATCCAGTTTTATTTGATGCAGAAACCTGGGTAAAAACAGCTAAAGATGCCGGGATGAAATACCTAACCATTACTGCTAAACACCACGATGGGTTTTGTCTTTGGCCGACAAAATTCTCGGATTATAACATCATGAATTCTCCTTACAAAAAAGATATTGTGGGTGAGTTGGCTAAGGCCTGTAAAAAGTATGATATCAAATTTTGCGTTTACTTTACCGTACTAGATTGGCATGACCCCAATTATCCGATCCATCTCCCTGATGGAAAAAACCCGGATCCAAAAGCCGATATGACCAAATTTGTGACTACCATGAAAAACCAGTTACAGGAAATTGTCACCCAATATCAACCTTATATGCTTTGGTTTGACGGCAATTGGGAAAGTCCATGGAAAAACGAGTATGGGGCAGATATTTATACTTTTCTTAAAAAATTAGATCCTGATGTGATCATTAACAATAGAATTGGCGGAGGCCAGCCTGGTAGCCACCCAAAATTGGGTCCTGAAATTCTCGGAGACTATGCTACTCCGGAACAAAAAATCGGGGAGCTGAACATGAATAATCCATGGGAAACTTGCATGACCATTTGTCAACAATGGGCATGGAAACCGAATGACAAGCTAAAAACATTAAAAGAGTGTATCCAGACTTTGGCTAAAACGTCTGGAGGAAATGGAAACCTATTGTTTAACGTTGGTCCGATGGCTGATGGTAGAATCGAGCAGCGCCAGATCAACAGACTAAAAGAGATGGGCGACTGGTTAAACAACTATGGTGAAAGTGTTTATGGCACTAAAGGAGGTCCTTTTAAACCGACTGAGGTTTTTGCAACCACACGTAAAGGCAATAAGCTTTATGTCCATGTTTTTGAAAGAAAATCTGCTGATTTAACCTTACCTGCATTAAAAGGAGTTAAAATTAACAAGGCTTATTTGTTAAAAGGTGGTAAAATCAACCATCGTCAGGATGCTGCCGGAAGCATTACGCTTCAATTACCTGAACAACTCCCGAATACAGATGATTCAGTGATTGTATTGGAGCTCAATACAAACGCAGAAAAACTTCCTGTAATCTCTTAAACCACAGCCTGAACCATGATTACGAAGATACAAATTAACGACGCGCGATTCCCTCTGGGCAAAGGTGCTGGTAGTGATGCCATTCACCGTGACCCGATTTATTCTTATGCCGTAACCAATCTAATAGATGACAGTGGCCATATTGGTACAGGTTTCGCTTTTACACTGGGCGAAGGCAATGACCTGGTTTGTAAAGCCGCGGCATTTTATGCGGAACAACTTAAAGGAAAAGATATTGAAGCGCTAATGGCTGATTTTGGTACAGTTTTCCATCAGTTTTCTAATGAGCAACAATTCCGCTGGCTGGGTCCTCATAAAGGAGTAGTACATCTCGCGCTAGCCTCAGTAACGAATGCCTGTTATGATTTATGGGCAAAAAAGAGAGGAGTCCCTTTATGGAAACTCCTGACTGACTTAAGCGCTCAGGAGATCCTGAATACTTTGGACCTCTCCTATCTGGAAGATGAACTGACACGGGAACAGGCCCTGGTTTTATTGCAAAGCAACATCAACAGCAAATCTGAGCGTCTTGGTATTATTGAGGCGGGATATCCCGGGTATGACACTTCTATTGGCTGGTTTAATTACCCCGATGAAAAAGTCCGTGAAAACTGCAAGAAAGCGGTAGCGGAAGGTTTTACTGCCATGAAGTTAAAAGTAGGCAGTACTGATCCGGAGCGCGACATTCGCAGGGCGCATATTGTTCGCGAAGTAGCCGGAGCAGACATCAAAGTGATGTTGGATGCCAACCAGCAATGGACCTTACCACAAGCAATTAAGATCTGTAAAGAATTACAAAGTATGAACCCTTACTGGATTGAGGAACCTACCCATCCTGATGATGTCCTTGCTCATGCAACTTTGGCAAAAGCCATTGCACCTACTAAGCTTGCTTTAGGAGAGCATGTGCCTAACCGCATTATTTTTAAGAATTATCTGCAAACCGGATCTGCTGGCTTCATGCAGGTTGATGCCGTTCGCGTGGGTGGTGTCAGTGAGTTTATTACGGTCAGCTTGCTCTGTCGTAAATTCAATATCCCTGTGGTTCCGCATGTGGGTGATATGGGGCAGTTGCACCAACACCTGGTTTTGTTTAACCACATTTCTATGGGCCATGAAGCCTTGTTCCTGGAGCATATTCCGCATTTACAGCAACATTTCGTTCATCCTGTCAAAATTGAAGGTGGCGTATATCAGACTCCCATGGAACCTGGAAGCAGCTGCGATTTAAAATCATTGAATTAATCCGGAAAACGACATGTTAAATTCACTCGACTTAGGCATCAGCATTATATACATTCTCGGCATTCTGGCTGTGGGTCTCTGGGCTGGAATCAGTCATCGCCGCAAGAGCAAAGCAAATGCTGCCGGTGAATATTTTCTGGCTGGTAAAACCTTAAAATGGCCTGCAATCGGACTCGCACTATTTGCCACCAACATCTCTACCGTGCATTTGGTTAGTCTGGCGCAAAGCGGTTTTGACAGCGGTTTACTCAATGGAAATTTTGAATGGATGGCTGCATTCACCTTGATTCTGCTTTCTTTATTCTTTGTCCCCTTTTATATCAAATCCGGAGTCGCAACACTGCCAGATTTCCTCGAAAAACGGTACGATAGATCCAGTCGGGATTGGCTTGCGATCATTTCTGTCGTTTCTGCGATCATTATCCATATTGCCTTTTCTATGCTGGCCGGAGGCATCGTATTGAAAACACTTTTTGGACTGAATATGTACGTCAGCATCATTGTCATTTGCGTCATTACCGCGATATACACTATTATTGGTGGATTAAAAGCGGTGGTGGTTACGGAGTCTATTCAAACGGTGGTACTGCTTGCCGGTGCTTTCATCATCAGCTATGCCGCTTTTCAAAAGATGGGTGGCTGGGAACCAATGACCGACGTCCTTAAAGCAAATGACCAGATGGATAAACTTTCCATGTTGCGTCCTCATGGCGATAGCAGTGGAATGCCCTGGTATACCATATTTTTAGGTTACCCGATTTTGGGCATTTGGTATTGGTGTGCAGATCAAACAATTGTGCAGCGGGTACTGGGCGCTAAAGATGAGAATCATGCCCGCATCGGGCCGCTGTTTTGTGGTTTCATTAAATTATTACCGGTCTTCATCTTTGTCTTGCCCGGACTATTTGCCTATACCCTTTCCAAAACAGGACATCTGGATATCAGCAGTCTGGGTTTAGATGACAAAGGAAATGTGAATTCAAAGGGGATTTATACCTTGATGATTACCCAGTTATTACCTTCCGGATTGGTGGGCGTGCTCGTTGCCGCTTTATTGTCCGGATTGATGAGTCAGGTTTCGGGAGCGCTGAACTCCATATCTACCATGGTCAGTTACGATATGTATCAGCGTTACCGCCCTGCTGCGACAGATAAACAGCTGATCCGCATAGGGAAAATTGCCGCCGGAATTGCCCTGGTGTTTTCTCTTGGCTTATTGCCTTTGCTCAATAGATATGAAAGTATTTTCAGCGGAATCAATGACATCATCGCCCACATTGCACCCCCTATTACCTGTGTGTTTTTATTAGGTGTTTTTTGGAAAGGCGCTTCCGCTGCATCGGCAAAATTGACCCTTTGGATTGGCTCCGCATTGGGAGTAATTGTATTTATCATTAACAAAGTTTTCCCTGAATCACTGATTGGGCATATCCCTTTCATGATGATGGCTTTTTACCTGTTCATTACCTGCGTGGTCATTCAGGTTGTTTTTTCTTATGTATATCCAGTTCAACATACTTCAGAAAGTTCCAAACTATATTGGAAAACGCCATGGGAGCCGCTACAAGGTCCGGCATGGAAAGGACTTGGAAATTACAAAGTACTCTCTGCCCTCCTGCTAACTGTTACGGGTGTCTTATATTATATATTCAGATAGAAAATGAAATTAAGTATGATCATGGTATTGTTGTCAGGATTTCTCCTGTGCGGCTGCCAAAAAGAAAACAAAACCCACGATGTAAAACGCTTTGCTTCGGTAACCGGATTAAAAGCTGATCAACTGAAGGCCTATAAAGCATTGCATGCAAATGCCTGGCCGGAGGTTTTGAAAAAAATAAAAGACTGTCATATCGAGAACTACTCCATTTACCTCCAGAAAATAAACAACGAATATTACCTGTTCAGCTATTTTGAACATACAGGAGCAGATTTTGATGGAGACATGAAAAAGATGGCGGCTGACCCCAACACACAACGTTGGTGGAAAGAAACTGACCCTTGTCAGCAACCATTGCCGGAAGCTGCAGCAAAGCACGAAATATGGACCCCAATGGAGGAAGTCTTCCACACAAATTAAGTATACAAAAACACATGCAATTATTATCTGATAAAGTTATTTTCCTCACTGGTGGATCCATGGGTATTGGTTTGGAATGCGCAAAAAGCTATGCAAAAGAAGGGGCTATTGTAGTCATCGCAGCCTATCCATCAGGGCCTGTCGCAGCAGCCATAGCCATGTTAGGCTCAAAACATATGGGCATCACCTGCAATGTATCCAGTGCTTCACAAGTAGAAAATGCCATACAGAAAACCCTGGATAAATATGGCAGAATAGACGCCATCCACAACAATGCAGGCATTGCCTCTCCTTCTAAACCTTTGCACGAAACCAGTGACGAAGAATGGGAGAACCTAATGAATGTAAATTTAAAAAGCGTTTTACTGACTACCAGGTTCGGTTATGAAGCGCTCAAAAAAAGCAAGGGTTGCATCCTCAATACCAGTAGCTTAGTAGGCGACATTGGCCAGGAGAACCATGCCGCTTATACGGCCACAAAAGGAGGCATGAATGCTTTAACCAAATCCATGGCATTGGATTATGCAAAAGACAAAATCCGTGTCAATGCAGTGATGCCTGCCGGAGTATGGACCCCAATGTTACGTAAATGGAGTCAGGAACAACCCAACTCTGGTTCTATTGAAAAATACCTGGACGACATCCATCCGTTGGGCTATTGCCCGGAGGGAGATGCCATTGCGGATGCCTGTGTATTTCTTCTTTCGGATAAGGCGAGGTTCATCACGGGGACTACATTAGCAGTAAGCGGTGGCGCAGAATTGGGGTATAGAAGAAATTACTAACCTATTGCGCTTCTAATTCACAGAGATTCAAAAACTATTTTGCTATTTTCAGCAAAAAAAGGAATCATAACGAGATATGAAAGTAGCTAAAAAAAAGAAAGATGGCTTTAATGGTGAAAAGCTAATTAGCTTACCCAAATTCATACATGAACGTAATAGTGAAAGCAGAAATTTCTTAAATTCATTATACATTACTCATATAGGCTACTTCCCAAAAGCCGAAGGACATTATCGGAACAGGCCTAAAGGTTGTTCCGATAATATCCTTATTTATTGTGTAGACGGCAAAGGTTCATTTAGTATTGGAACAGCGCAACATCAGGTCGGGCCGAATGAATTTTTTATCATACCGGCAACCGATCAGCATGTACAATATTCATCATCCCCTGCTGATCCCTGGACAATTTACTGGGTTCATTTTACGGGGAGCAAATTACCAGACCTAAATGATTCCCTCTCCATCTGCAGCTTCCTAGCTCCCAAAACAATCCCTTTTGATGAGCACAAAATAAAGCTCTGGAACATTATGTACAATAGCTTAGAAAATGGGTATAGTGCTGAAAATCTAATTTATGCTAATTTAACCTTATATTATTTTATCGCTAATTTTCTATTTCCAAAGAAAAACACCGAATTGGTCTCTGTTTCTAATCCGGAATTAACAGATAAAATTATTGATTATATGAAAGCCAATTTGGCTAAAAAGCTGACTGTTGAAGATTTAGCTGTTGAATTCTCTTATTCTGTTTCCCATTTCCAGAATTTATTCAGAAAGAAAACAGGGATATCGGCAATCGACTATTTTATACAATTGAAACTACAGAAAGCTTGTCAGCTTTTAGCCTTATCAGATCTTCGGATAAAAGTAATAGCTTCCGGTATCGGGTATTCAGACCCTTATTATTTCTCAAGGATTTTTAATAAAGTGATGGGGATGTCGCCGGTCGCTTACCGAAAAATAAATAAAATCGGGAATTAAAACCCAAAATATACATTATTAAAAAACCCGTACTTTAAGCAAAGTACTTAAAGTACGGGTGAGATTAACAATTTTACCAATTTGGGCTTTGCAGCAAAAATCCATTCTTACTGATTTCGCTTTGTTGTATCGGCATAAAATACATTTTATCCAGGAAAACCAGAGGACCGGTTGTTGGCGTAAAAACGATCGTCGCGGTAAGAACCCATCATAACGAATATAGTTTGGTTAGTAAACCAAATCTATCTGAAAGGCCTATTTGAAGAAATAGATTAAGAAACGTTTATGATGGACAATGCGATTACATACTCAGGAAGAGATTCTGTTTTCAAACTCTGTAAATTGCGCAAGATTCTCCAGTGAAGATTGCATACCTTCATCATGGTCTTCTTTTTTGATGGCTTCCGGCACATCTTCAGCGATAATGGTAACTTCGGTTCCTTCGCTAACCGGCGTCAACCTGGTGGTAATCGTCATTTCTTTGTCGTAGACCGGATCATCAGACTTAAATTTAATCCGCTCAACTATTTTTCGATCCGGGACAAGTTCAACAAACGTCCCCTGAAAAACATCCGAACCAACAGTTGTTTTCCCCTCAACTCCCTGTTCAGCATTTATATATTTGAAGGCCATCCGGTATTTACCCCCTACATGTGGTTCAAACTCATAAATCTCGCATTCCATCCCGGAAGGTGGCCGCCATTTGACAATAGCCATGGGGTCTAAAAATGCAAGATAGATGCGATGTACCGGTGCCTTGATAATTCTCGAAGCAGAATCTATTCGTTCGTTTTTTTGTTCCATAACTTACCCGTATTATTTGATTTTCCAGGATTAGTAATTAAAAACAAGCTTAACCTCAAATTGATTTTAATTATTGATAAAATGACATACCCTACTGCTGAAAAACTGAACCATTTGAGGTTTTAATTGTTTTTATCAAAAGGAACGAATAGCATGCTGGATAGGAACAAGCGAAAAATGGGTATATCACTCCTGCTTTTAGCAGCTTCAGCCATGCTGTTTAGATTAGCTTATGCGACTGCTGCCAGCTCAGTAAGCATTTGGATAATGGTCGCTGCAGTCCTGTTGGTATTACTTGCCATGGCTGTATTTGCATTATATTTTAAAGAATGAGACAAAAAGCACCTGCAGTTCATCCTTAAAAAATCTTCATTATGAAAGCTGTTTTCTATTCCCTTATGGTCATCTTGCTACTCAGTTCTGCAACTTGCAGAAAACCCCCTCGGGGCCCTCAGCTGGAGGACAGGCTCCTCGGCGAATGGAAATATATTGGTAAAAGTGGTGGATACGCGGGCAAACACGAAAAAGCCGATCCGAAACTGAATCATATCCTTCAATTTAAAAATGGGTTTCGTTACCAGCAAAAGATAAATGATCAGGTTTCCGAACAAGGATCTTATGAACTTTATAAGGCTAAGAGCATCTACTCAGGGAAAGAAGATCTTGCGATTCGTTTCAACCCGACATCAAGTCAACCTGATAAAAACAGTGTCATTTCGTTGCGAAATGACACCTTAATCATTGCTGATAACGTTTATGACGGCTTTAAGATGGAATATATTAGCCTCAAACAGCATCTGTAGCGTAAACAGGTTTATCCTGGATTTATGCTGTTGCTTAGCCAGGGATGTTAAAACAACCAATATAGCTCATGTCGTTGTAATTGTCTAGTGGCTTGTCTATCTTAAGGTCATTATCGGCATAACAAAGTATCACATTTACGGCTGAAATTCCTTTGTTAACACAGGCCTGGTAGATTTCAACTTCTGTTTTATCGTTCCATATTGGTAATTCTTCGATAGCAGCCTGAATGCTGATTCTTTTACGGCTGAAAAAGATGGTAATCCAGTTGGCATCGTAATCGTACTGCTGCTCTATTGCCTTGCTGAACTGGGAGCGCATGTTAAAGTCCGGACTATTCCTCGAATAGTTTTCATCCGTTTTGAACAGGTGGTTATCTTTTAGGAACTTGCTTTGGTCAAAATATTTGTAAAATTGTTCTTCTGTTTTATTGGTTGTTCCTGCCCAGATGTGGACGCGTTGCTCTGCCATTTTATTTTTTATCACGATTAGAAAGGATAAAGATAGCAACTTATTAAGTTAGCGGCTGAACAACCTGGAAAGTTGACATAAAAACAGGTAAGGGCTCCATTTTTGTAGAAATGTAAAACTGCAGGCCTAAAGCGAAATTAATGCTTATTTTTGAGGGCTTCAAAAGCAAATCCCTGCTTTTCGGATACCTGTTCCATACTTCTTATAGATCAAATGATAATAAAAAATCCCTTTTCAATATCAATTCTGAATACGATAGCCCTGTTAATGGCTTTGTGCTTTTCCATTCCTACGCTTGCACAGAAAAATAAGTCAATGGATAAAGGTCAGGACATTTCTATCCTTTCCGATTCTGCAACCTTGACAAAAGGCGACTACCTGGTTCATCTTGAAAAAGTATTCGAGACGATAAACAAAGTTCCCGTAACCGTAGGCTCTTTTAAGAAACTAACCCCGATAGCTGCACATTTAACACAGGATGAAGCTGCTCTGGCCTTACTTAAAAGCAGGCTTACCCAAAGTGACAGAACGCCGAACCTGCAAAATCTGCAAATGGATCAAACCTTACTGGAAGAGCTTCATACCAATAACACAGATTGCCTGACGGATCTCGATGAGTATGAAAAAGAATTAAGAGCGCTAAAAACGGAAATCCTTAACCTAAGGAAGGATACGGTGCTGATTAAAGTTTTCACCCTGCCGGCTATGCGTATTATGTTTAAAGACCAATTTGCAGAGTTGAAGAAAAAACACATGGTCATGGATAGTCTGTTAAAGACGACCACCTTATCAATTAACAACCTGCAGGCGCGAACATCAGCTAACCTGATCAACATTAAAGAGTTGATGTACCTTACAGACCGAAATCTTGATGCGGTAAGCATAAAAGCTTTCGGGAAAGAGCGACGTTATCTTTGGGAGTCAGGAAAGAATAAGACCAGAGGTGTTGGCTTCCGGAAGTTTATCAATGGCGAACAGGAAATATCAGGTTATTACTTTGTGTACACGCGAAGTAGCCGTATGTTACTACTCTTTACCTGCGCTACGTTCTTCTTTTGGGTATTTTTCAATTTCAGGAGTATGAAACAGCGCGACCGGTTAGAGGCGCTTGACGATTTCTCTTTACTGAGTCCGCAGCCCTATCTGATTACTTTTATGATGCTGTTTACCCTGGCGCCGATCTTCGACCTCAAGGCTCCGGCACTGTATATCGAATCAGTACAGATCTTACTTGCCATTTTACTCACTGTATTCTTCCGTAAAAGACTTTCTTCAAAGCTATTCTACTATTGGTGCATCTTTGCCCTACTCCTGCTTGCCCCGGTTTTTCTGCGTCTTTTGGGAATGCCCCCAAGATTTCAGCGCTGGCTTTTACTTTTCCTAAGTCTCAGCTCTACCATCTTTGGTAGCATGATCCTGAGAAAGCTGGATGAGCAGGCAAAAAGGTATAAAATGATATTGGTAACTGGATTCATCTATACCATCTTCGCATTCATTGCAATCTTATGTAATCTCTTTGGTCGCTTCACACTGACCCAGATTTTTTACTCGACAGGCGTAAACTCTTTGTTAAATGCGATATCCTTAACGATTCTGGCGAAAGTACTGGTAGAAGCCTTCTTACTTCAAATGAAAAGTAGCAGAATCCGTAAAGGCTATCCTGAATATTTTGAATGGCGTCCGGTAATCTCGGGTCTGAAAAGGCTCACCGGAGTTGGCGCTACCATCATCTGGTTTGTGATATTTACAACGAACCTTAATATTTTTAATGGTCTGTATGAGTCTTTAATGGAGATCCTTATTGAAAAAAGAACTATAGGAAACTTCTCCTTTGACTTTGGCGGGATCGTCCTCTTTTTAGGGATCATCTGGACAGCCAACTTTTTACAGAAATACATCGCCTATTTCTTTGGTGATACCGGAGACGATGACATCGAAGACAACAAAGGACAACGCTCAAAACTACTAATTACACGATTGGTACTGCTGATTGGAGGATTCATGATCGCTGTTGCAGCATCCGGACTACCAATTGACAAAATCACCGTGATCCTTGGTGCCCTTGGTGTAGGTATCGGACTGGGTTTACAGAATATCGTGAGTAATTTCGTCTCAGGGATCATTCTTATTTTTGATAAGACGATCCGTATCGGAGATGTTGTTGAGCTGAGCAATAAAAAAGGAAGAGTTAAAGAAATCGGTGTCCGCGCCAGTACATTGCTTAGTGAGGAAGGTGCAGAGATTATTATCCCTAACGGATCCATTTTATCAAACAACATTATCAACTGGACCCTTAGCAATAACCAAATGCGCGTAGATATTTCTTTAAATATCGCTAAACCTTTCAATTCTACTGAAGTAGTGAATCAGATCAGGGATATTATCATCCAGAACAACAACGTCTTTGTCAATAAAGAACCCGTGATCATGATCATCCCTGTGAGTAAGTTAAAGAGTAATATAAAGATATACTTCTGGTGCAAGGATATTTCCAATGCAGACCTAACCAGAAATATAATTATTGCACAAATATTTGAGACTTTTGAAGAAAAAGAAATAGAAATGTTATAATTAAAAAGGGTTCTATGGTTCGAGGGATGTAACTCTTCGAACCATAGAACCCTTTGTCTCCTTCCTTATTATCTACCTGGAGATAACTTCCGGATTACTGATGGTTTTAACAATAAACCTGTTTGTAAGTTCTGTTTCCTCAGGAAATCCACAATCAAATTTAATGGTATGTTTTCCTGGCTTCAAGCTAGGAATGGCTTGTTTCAATGCTACTTCCTGCTTAAAACCACCTTTGCTATTGTAAATTTTAATCGTTGTTCCGTTGCAAACAATGGAATTTCCTGCCTCATATTCTCCCGGCAATTCCAGCTTAAAATACCCATCCAATTCAATCCATGGATTACTAATGACCCCTTCTTTCCCCATAAAAGTCAGGCTAAAATTTAAAGGTTGTTCCGCATTATTATTTACAAAAGACCATTCCGAAAAGGTTGGTTGTCCGGGTTGAAGCACTTGTTTAGCGTGCTCAAATTTGAATTTCTTAAAGGGATAAAGGTTCCAGCCCTTATTGTTCTGCTCCAGGTGAAAATCGTTTTCAGGATTCTTCAATCTTGCCAATTGATCCGGAGAGAAAATTTTCGTTCTGTAAGCATCCTGCCAAAGCTTGATCAGGGCCAGTAATTCTTTAGTATCCGGATTTTTCTGCAGGTTTTTGTAGCGGGCCACCAATGCAAATCCGGCATTGTAACCCGCAGCTCTTGCCATCATCCATTCAATATCTTCTGCTGTTGTTGTAGAAGATAGTAAAAACCATCCCAGCATATTAGGCATATAATTCCTTTCTAAAAAAGGCTGATTTTCTAAACGATAGTCCCCCTGAGACTCCCTAAATCCGCCATACCATGGCTCTCCCCAGTTCCAGTAGGAACAGTTATGCCAATAATAATGGCTTGATCTACTTGTTCCGTTAACCATCGTATGCCTGGTACCCTTTAATACCTTGTCGGCAAAAGTCTGCATCCCATAATCACCTTCTCCTGACGAAAAACACCCTTCATGACCATCAAAATCCATTTGTGAAACACCGGTTTCATTAAAAAACCTACTTAAATTTCCGGCGATTTCCTGTTGAAGATTGAAATCAGGGAAAAGTGTATTGTAAGGATAATCCATCATCATCCCCGCGCCTGTTCCTTTAGCATGTGCTGAAGCTTTTGTTCCATAAGCGCCACGCTGACAATCCAGCAACTTAAAAGGAGCTGTTGTGGACACTGCACGGAAACGGATAATTTCCTCACCGATCTGTACCGCATGTAAGGTGCTTGGCTTTAGATTCTTAAAATACTGGTCAGATTCTACTGCAATTTCCGTAGCAGCCGGGGTGATACTTTCTGTTAATATCGACGAACCGGTTAGCGCAAGACGTTTGTCGGGTACAGGCGTAACATAAGGATCATTCGTATTGATAAAGGTACTCAGCGTGTGTACACCGATACGGATACCCATTTTTGAGGCTTTCTCCACACAGGTTTTCATACCCGCATTACCGTTAGGAAAGCTGACCGGATTCAGCGCAAAATGCCCCCAGGATTGAAATGGACTTTCATGGTAAACAGACATTAATCCTGCCTGTTTTGTATAATCCAGCATGGCATCGATGTTGGTTTCATCAAAATCAGCAATCAGATAAGCTCTTCCGGTTTCAGGTGATTGTTTATGCCAAATCCCATTAATTAAAGGATGAGGAAGGCCTTCGGCAAGTTCAATTACCCCTATACGGGAGAGCACTTGATTTTCAGCACAACCAAAAACTGCAATCTTTGAACCAATGGTTGTTTCCCCGGGAATAGCACTAACGGGCATTTCCGGATACTGTGTCCAGACAGTGGTTTTCCTTGCTTTTGAGCGATCAAGACTGAATGCCTGCAAACTACTGCCGTAAGGCTGAGTTAGTGCCACAGAACCTCTGGAATCATCTGCCCCTCCTTCATTTAATAAAAGACCTCCAATAGTTTTTACATTTAAGGATTGAAGTCCGATTGCATATTGGCCATCACGAACTACGCCAATCACTTCTCCAATCGTTTGTCCGATAATGGTGGGATATGAGCCCCAGGATACGGCTTTCACTTTATCTTTTGCGCTTAAGCCAATGAGTTCAAAAACCAAATGGCTTTTTTTCTGCGTCACTTTGATATCGGCCGAGATTTTGGATTGTGCAAAATCCAGTGTCATCATCCCCGATTTAGGATTGAAAACGGCTTTAGCCGGTTCTTCCCAGTCGTTAGTGACACGAATCTTCAATAAAGGAGCTTTTTCTCCCGGAGCCAGGTAATTTTTACTGGTTTTTGGGTTCAACATTGCAGTGATTTGCCCGGTTGGGGAAACTGCAAGGTTTAGATCTTGTGACTGTAAGTTGATTTGTTGTGCTCTCGCATGAGCAAAGAGCAGTAAAAATAAGATTACAGTAGAAATCTGTTTAACGTACATGTTTTCGTTGGTTATATTTGGTTTATTGTGTTTGTATCTTGCTGATTCCTGCAATCAGGCCATTACTTTCTGCCTTAACGGTAATCATCCCTTTAGCTCCTTTTTTTGCTTTTACGATGACCAATGCCATTCCGTTGAAAGCTGGTCGGTCATGACTTTGAAAAGAAACAAAACTGGTGGCATCCCCATTATCTGTTGCCACGATTTCACCGGGGCCTTCAATGGTAAAATGGATGGTTGGATTGGACCGCGGCACCATCAACCCTGCTTTATCCGTTACTTTTACCGTAATAAAACAGAGCTCCTCTTTATCCGGTTTAATTGCCGGCCGATCCGCGGAAAGCGCAAGCTTAGTCATCTCCCCTGTAGTTTTCACCACATCGCTTGCCCAGAGCTTACCGTTCTTATAACTCAATACTTTAAGCTCACCCGGCTCATAGGTTACTTTATCCCAAACCAGTCGGAAATCTTTTCCAGGTTCTTTCACTTTACGTCCTAAGCTCTTACCGTTTAAAAACAGCTCGGCTTCATCACCAGAGGTGTACACATGTACCGGTGTAATCGAGTCTATCCGCTCCGGCCAGTTCCAGTGAGGCAGAATATGTGCCATTGGGAAATCGGGGCGCCAATGTGCCTGATAACTATAAAAGCGGTCTTTAGGGAAACCTGCTAAATCAATAATCCCAAAATAGCTACTTCTTGATGGTGGGTTATTTTTACGGATGACCTCCAGCTGTTTCTCCAGTTCTTCTTTTTTACTGGCATCAGCGCGGAAATTAAGCAGGTTGGTTTCATCTGAATTGTAAGGTGTAGGTTCTCCTAAATAGTCAAAACCTGTCCAGACATATTCGCCTAATAAATTAGGGTATTTAGCATTGGTTCTGAACTGCTCATCCGGAGAACAGCCCCAACCCGGACTGGCTACATCGTAGGAAGTAATCTGCCAGTTTTTGTATTGAGTACCCGCAAAATAATATTCCCCACGGGAACTGACGCAGGAAGAAGTTTCACTACCTAAGGTCGGTTTATTGGCATATCTCGGATCTGCATCCCATTTCGCTTGCTGACCAAAAAAGTAATTTACACCCATTAAATCCAGGGCTGTTACCGCACCAGAATTACGCCCGCCATCGGGATCGTTATAACCATTAGAAACCGGACGCGTAGGATCTTCCCGACGCATGATATCAGCCAGATGTTTAGTGAGTTTAACATCCTGTTGTTCCATCACTTCATTACCTATTGACCAGATAAAAACGGAAGGATGATTGCGATCTCTATGTACTAATGCCGTGATATCTTTGTCGTGCCATTCGTCAAATATTTTATTGTAATCATTTTTACGTTTTCCTTTTTTCCAGGCATCAAAAGTTTCATCCCAAACCAGGAAGCCCATTTTATCTGCCATTTCCAGTAATTCAGGAGCCGGCGGATTATGTGAAGTACGCAAAGAATTACAGCCCATTTCTTTTAGCAGTTTCAGCTGGCGTGTTAAAGCGCTCAGGTTAAAGGCAGCCCCCAGTGCTCCTAAATCATGGTGATTACAGGTTCCCTGAATCTGAACACGTTTCCCGTTCAGTAAAAATCCTTTGTTAGCGGTAAACTCGATCGTTCTCACACCAAATGGTGTAAAATAGGTATCCACTACTTTTCCATTGATATGGATGGTGGTTTGCGCTACATAACGGTTAGGCCTTTCGATACTCCAGCGTTTAGGGTTAGGAATGATTGCTTTTGAAGCGCTTACTTTATTTTCTCCGGCATTTATTTCTATGTTGACATCCTGAGCTGTGGCTACTTTACGGGAGGGCTTATCCGAAGCATCAAGCTCAAATAAGGTGGTACTCAGGATTGCTTTTACGCTTTTTTTGGATTGATTGTTTACCGTTGTTGCCATGTTGATTACGGCTTTCTGATCAGACACTTCAGGGGTAGTGATGTATGTGCCCCAATGGCCTACATGGACCGGATCTGTCTTGACCAGCCATACATGACGGTAAATTCCTGCGCCGGGATACCAGCGGGAATCCCAGTCCTCGGTGTCTAAACGAACGGCCAGTATATTTTCTTTTCCGAACTCCAGAAAAGGGGTTAAATCCATGCGGAATGAGGTATATCCATAAGGCCAGGTGCCCACATATTTCCCGTTTAACCAGATTTTCGCATTGGCCATGGCGCCGTCAAAATCTACGAACACCTGTTTACCGGCATCAGCTTTACTTACCGTAAAATGCTTTCTATACCAACCAATTCCTTTCCATGGCAATTTTCCGGTGGAGCCATCCAGCTCAATCCTAAAAGGGCCGGTAATGGCCCAGTCGTGCGGCAAGTTCAATTTCTGCCAGCCATTCTCCTGGAATGAAGCGGCTTCCAGTCCTGATGGTTCGGTTTTCCTTGTCCCATCCGGCTGTAAACCATATCGGGCAAAGGACCAGCCCTGGTCAAATGAAACGGTATTCGAAGCACCCATTCTTTCAATAGATTTACTTTGGGCGAATGCTGGGTTGAAACTTATGGCACTGAGCATCAGCAGCAGGAATATGATTCTTATAAAAGATGATTTACAATTCATTTATCTTAGTGTATGTCTGGTTATTTTCCATTGATAAGTTGAACATTTAGCAGAATGATTCATTGGAAAAAGATAAACCTAGGTTCTTTCGCTTCTAATTAAAATAGAATATCCGCTGATTAAGATGGATTATCCAATGGTTGGATAATAAGATTAAGATTCGTAGTTTTATAATCTTCAAACTTTATTTAGTGACTTTTACAATTCCTCCTACGTCCTTTCCTCCAATAAAAACATGGATTTTGTTCAACAAACATTTTATCACCCTTGCATTTAGTTTCTGCATTTGTTTAACTACGAATGCGCAAGTCACTCAGCAAGACAGCCTAAAGCGATTGTTAAAACAGACTGTTAGCAGCGGGGAACAATATAGAATCACTATAGAACTGACCAGGTTAATTAACAAAACCAGGCCTGCTTTGGCATTAAGCTATGCAGAGGAAGCGATAAAACTTGCCCATAAGATCAATGCGGATTCCTTGATCAACAAAGCAAACTTAAACCTGGCAACGGTCTATTTCCGCCTGGAAAACTATCCGAAATCATTACAGCTTTACTTTAAAGTTATTAATGAGCTGCAAAAAAATCCAGATCCTGATTTGCTTTTTACAGCTTACATCAATTCGGGTAATATCAATATTCTGCAGAGCGATTATAAAAACGGCATTGCAAAATATACTAAGGCACTGGAGTATTTATCAGCAAATACAAAAAAGAATCTGGAGAGAAAAGCGGGCTTACTCAACAACATCGGAGGCACCTATAAAGAAATAAAGGAATATGATAAGGCCATGGTTTATTTAGACGAGGCTTTAAAGTTGAGCAGACAGCTCAACAATCAGGGGATTATTGCCAATGTATTAAATAACAAGGGTCTGGTTTATGAAAAAACCGGTAAACATGAGTTGGCGCTTCAGCATTTTCTGGAAGGCATGAAAATCAGGGAGAAAAGCAATGATACCATAGGCCTGATTGGTTCTAATTTCAGACTTGGACAGTATTATTATAACCTGAAAAACTATAGTGCATCGGAGAACTATCTCAAAAAAATCACCAGCTTAAATCAGAATTTAGGCTCCTTGAATATGGTCAATCAATCTTCCCTGTACTTATATAGGATTTATAAGCTGCAAGGTAGATATAAAGAGGCATTAGCTGCCCTTGAGCTCAATAAAGAGACCAACGACAGTCTGTATAATGAGGCCAGAACACGCAAAATTGCGCAGTTGGAAATGCAGTTTGACTATGACCGCAGGCAAAATGAGCAGGAGACCAAACAAAGGGAAAAGGACCTGTACAGCTGGCTAACAGGGATCAGCCTTGCATTATCCCTGGTCATTATCACGCTCCTTTACTTTTTACAAAAGAACAAAGCCCGGAAATCACAACTTAAACAGGCAAATTTACAGTTAGAAAAACAAAGCCTCGAAAAAGATATTGAATTAAAGGACAAAGAGCTCACCACACAAGTTCTGCATTTGGTTCAAAAAAATGAGCTCATCAATGTAATTTCAGAAAAGCTGCTGGACATCAAAGAGAGTCTGGGGAAGGAATCTCATGCTGCGGTTCAAAAAGTAATTATGGACCTTCAGTCTAATTTACAACCTGAACTTCTCAATGAGTTTAAGTTGAGGTTCCAGCACATACATAATGATTTCTTCAGCGCTTTGAATGAAAAATTCCCTAATCTTAGTCCATCTGAACTCAGGTTATGTGCTTTCTTAAAATTGAACCTGACCACTAAAGAGATTTCAGCCATTACCAACATCAGTGCGAAGTCGATAGAAATTGCCCGTACCCGTTTGCGTAAAAAGTTAAATCTAACCGGAACAGACACCAACCTGGTTATCTTCTTAGCCCGGCTCGATCAGGTATAAACCTGATTCTGAAAATCCGCTAGCCAGGCGCGCTTTATTACCCCATTCTCGTCCAAAATCTATTAGTAGTGCTAAAACCGTGGCAAAACACCCATTAAAAGCGGTTTTGTAGTGGTTTTGTAATGGTCGTTTTTTGCTAATTACAGGATTAAAGCCCTTATTTAGCAGCTACCAATTTCGACCAAACCACAACAAACTATAACAAGAACCATGGAGAATATTAATCACGAAAATAACTTCTTTGAGAAAAAACATATTACCGTTCCCACCGCAGTTATCAACGAATATGTTAAAAACAAGTTTTTCAGAAATGCGCTCTATATAACTGAAATAGGTTCCCTTACGCCCAACTGTGCTCATCAGGAATTAACCGAAAGGCAATGTCCGGATTACGTCCTGGTCTATTGCCTCGCCGGGAAAGGGCATTGTGAAACACGAAATGAGCTCTTTAGTCTTCAAGCCAATCAATTCATGCTCATATCTCCTGAGCAAGCCTATCGGCTCCAGGCTGACCCGGAAAGCCCATGGCATATCCACTGGCTGCATTTTAATGGCCATATGGTCCATGAATTAAAAACGAACTTCGATTTCCAGCAGTTTAAAAAACCTGTCGCACTCCCTTTCAGGGATCAGGTGACGGATAGCTGGCAAAAGATTCACAGCAGCTTATCAGATGGTTTTGCCTTAGAAAACTTAGGCTATGCCAACCTCAATTTATATCATTTACTCTCTTTGCTCCTCTTTATTAATAACGGGAATAATGCCCGCCGCAAAGATGAAGACCAACTGGAGCAATCCATTGCATTTATGAAGGATAATTTACACAAGCCCCTTACTGTAGAAAGTATCGCGAAGGAGTTTAATTATTCTTCCTCGCATTACTCAACGCTTTTTAAACAGAAAACAGGTTTGTCCCCTATAGATTATTTTATCAGGCTAAAAATTCAATACGCTTGTCAATTGTTAACGAAGAACACCTTAATCATTAAAGAAATCGCACAAAAAGTGGGTTATGATGATCCATTCTACTTTTCCAGAATATTTAAGAAGATTACCGGCAAATCGCCTGTAGAATATAAAGGCGGATTAAAGCTTAAAAAAGCAAAACCAGCTGTTGTATTTAGCACTTCCAACTGGTCTGTTAACGACTTCCTCTCCACATTTAAAACCGAACAGAACTACCAGATCTACTAAATATTTCTCTCCGGGGATTACCATAAAAACAAGAAGGCCTGTATCGGAAATCGATACAGGCCTTCTTGTTACGCGCCTTTATTCAGCTCGCGATCAATGTAGGATTTCAGTTTCAGTTGATCTTCTGGTAAAGGGCAACGGACTTCCACCCAATTTCCTTTCTTATCGATCAGTAAAAACCGGGGAATCGCAGCAATCCTGTACTTTTTAGCAAAGGACTTTCCGGAGTTGTCCAGCAGCTGAATCCCATCCAGGCCTTTCTCTTTGATCATGTCCAGCCATTTCTGTTTTACAGATTCACTGTCTACAGAAATGCCTACAAAAACGATGTTATCATTTCCTTTATAAGCTTCTTCTACTTCTTTCAGGAAGGGCATTTGAGCTTTACAGGGACCACACCAGGTGGCCCAAACATCAATTAGTACCACTTTACCTTTAAAGTCTTTCATCGATACCGCTTTCCCATTTACGTCCGGTAGGATAAAGTCGTAAGCAGATTTGCCAATAAAAGCGGTATCAGGGGCAAACTGCTCCAATACATGGTTGTATTTCCATTTTACAGACTCTGGCTTTGCATATTTTGCATAAGGTTCAAAAACACGTTTAAACTCACTGTAATTTGCAACGTTCAGTTCTTCCAGCTGCGATTTCAGTAAAAACGACTTTAAAGTTTCGTTTGGAACCGCAGCCATCATGGTTTCTAATTTCCCATCATCACCCAATTGTTGCCTCTTAGCTTCATCCAGGCCATTCAGACTAAATTTAGCAGAGAGATTGAGGTACTCATTCCCTTCGCCCAAGGCTAATAAATCAGTTGAATTCACTTTGTTTTGATTCAGGATCTGAATGTACTGCGCTGGTACGTTTGAAAATTCTTTAGCTGGCAACCAGAATAAATGCTTCTTTCCAGACAGATTGAGGATGGAACGCAAGGCAAGTAAACTATTGTCCATTTGAGCCGCTGTTTTGAACAGCTTATTGAACTGCGCATTATTGGTATTCAGCCCTTGTACAAACTGTTGTACTTTTGGCTGTAAGGCTTGATACGCTGCGCTGAAACCCGCAGGGTCAATTACAGCTTTGTGTCGTTGCTCTAAATTATAACCATAACCGGTCGCAGGAAGCATCAGTTGTGCCCAATCAGAAAGTAGCGTATTTTCTGCTGTAGTTTTCGTCCAGACTGTCTGGAGGCCTAAAGCGCCATCTATATTAAAAGCAATCTGATCATTCGGTTTCAGGTACAATCGTTTATTCCATCTTGGTGTCGAAAGATAATAGAAGCCTTCGGTTTCCACCGGAATCAAAAAGCTAAAAGATGGGTCCGATTTTTCTACATTATAGCCCGCTACTTTTTTAAACGCTCCCTCTTCTACTTTTGCAATTGACAATTCTCCACCAAGCATCCAGTTGCTCAAAGCACCGCTAACAGTTGCCGTTGAAAACTTTGGTGCTTGTTTTTCAATCAGCAGACCTTTTGCTGTTTTCTCCATAAATTGTGCCGGATCCAATCTTAACTGAAGGTTTTGCTTTGGACTCAATTGGATTGGAAAACTGGCAACAGCCTCTTTTTCCAACCTCAGGTGTCCCATTTTCAAAATGGTAACGATCAATTGATAACCGAGCTCCGCACGATAAGGAATTGCAAATGAAAAGCGGTTATTTTCCGGCGTTAACACGTAAGTGGCGATCATACGTTTTGATCCCGCGGCATTGCTCCAAACGGCAATTTCCGCGTTCTTTTTCTGAGTAAGTACCCCTGTAATGTTTACCATCTCTGATTGTGCGGAGGCCTTCTGAGCAAACATCAGGCAACAGAAAACCAGGAGAAAAGCCCTTATATATTGTTTCATACTTGTATTTTTTATTTTGTTCATGAGGATCAGATTAGTTTGCCGCAGCGAGGGTTTGGTCTATTAATTTTTTGAAGCCTGGATTTGAAGGCATTGGGGCATCTACAGTGACAATTTTTCCTTCCCTGTCAAAAATCAGGAATCGTGGAATCCCTGCAACTTTATAATACTGATGGATAGAACCTGCGGCATCAGACAAGAGTTCTAAATTGGTCCAGCCTTGTTTCCTGACAAAACCTTTCCAGATGTCCTTACGGTTTAAGCCATCCACAGAAATACCAATAAATACAATATCCTTTCGGTCATGGTAGCCTTGTTCGATTTTGCCCATGATTGGTTTCTCTTTCAAACAAGGTGCACACCACATGGCCCAGAGGTCAATAATCACCACTTTTCCTTTGAAATCAGATAATCTATGGACTTGATCATTTACATCTTTCAGCTCGAAATTATAAGCCGGAGTTCCCGCTGCAAAGAGATAAAGATCTTCATAACGCTTCTGGTAAGCAGCTTTCTTATCTGGTGACACAAACAAAGCTTTATAGGGTTGTACATTATTGACAAAATCCTCGTATTTACTGAGGTTTTTCATCATGTATACCAAATAAGCCACTTTAACCACATCATTCCCTATCAATTTCGTGTTTTCGGCAAAATAGAAAGGGTTTAAATCTTTGCCGCTTTTTACCTGATTAAATTTCCAGTAAGCAAATACATAGCTGAGCATTTGCATTCCGTTTTCAGACCGCAATAAAGCGGGATTATTGATGATCTTTTTATCCTGTAATGGCTGATAAAATGCCTGAACTGCTGCCGTACTGTCGTAGCCTGCATTTAACCTTTTTCCAAAATTGAAGAAATTTCCTGCCCTCAGGAATTGAAGATCTGTTGCGATTTTATCCGACAGCCAGGTATTAAAATAGCCGTTTGAAGTTTTGTTTTTCTGTAAAAACAAAGCTGCGAATTGCTCAAAGCGCTGGTATTTTGGATAGGCTGTGCTGGCATTATTCAGTACAGAATGTTCATAATCATTGAATGCTTTCATCCAAAGGCCGAGGGCTTGCGTTTCTGCATTTGGCTGCGCAATGATACAGCTGTCGTAGTCTAAAGAAAGTGGGCCCGCATATAAGTCTACTTTTTTTTGATCTCCACCTTTCAGGTAAATGCTATGGTTGAAGGTCGAGCCTTTCCCTCCTGCTTTTCTGAAAAAATAAATGCCTTCTTTTACCTCCACTGTGAATTTACATGCTCCTTTTTCATCCGGACGTATAAAGCCCAGGCTCTGTGCCTCCCCATCTTTCAGCTGGTACAGGAACAGGCCACTTTGTTTATTCCCATAAACTGTACAATTTATTATTGCCTTTCCGGGAGCTGCATTAACTTCAAGAAAACAACTGCTGCACAACAATAAAAACACAAGTAATTTTTTCATGATATTTTTTCTTTTAACCAATTCATGCCCTGCCGAATGGCGGGGCATGAATTGAGTTGTTACCGATTAAAACTATTTCCCATCAAAACGGCTTTTCAAACCTTTATTAATTTGATTGGCCACATACAACAAATGTGCTTTGGAATCCTGATCTGTAGTCTTTTCAGCCGCAGCCAGCACTTCGATACGTAAAGTTTCCAAATGAAAGCCTAAAACAGAACCGATATCTGAACTGATCGTTACCGGTGCCTGCTCTTCGGCAGCAGGGCCACCAAATAACAGTCCCAGAAGATTATTGCCCAATTCGGCTTCTTTAATTGACCTTAAAAGACCATTAACATATCCTTTCTGTACATCTCTACGGTAGGCATCAATTGCTTTATTTGTTTTTAATTCAGACCAGACTCCTGCTTTCAAATCAGACAAATACTCCGTTACTGAATAGCTTTTTCCTTGTCCAAAACGCTGCTCCATCATGTTCAGGGTATTGAATACGCGATCAGTTAACAACTGCGCCATTACCCGATCCTGAACAGTTTGTACGCCACCAGAACGAATAGGACTGCCGATCTTATTTAGCATATTCTGATCGAGTAACCAGTATGGGGTTTCGAAAACCTGCTGATTTAAGAATGCTACCGCTTCCTTTTGTTTCTCCACAGGCGCTGATGCATAGATATCTCCAGGTTCTTCCGGATTTTTGAAGGTTTCCTCCACACTGGCAACATTTTTCACCACATGGTTGGCATAACGACCAAATTGACTGGCCACCTGCAGGTACATCTTCGTTTGATTGTTGTATAAATCATTGTCTTCTTTTGTCCATTCCGGAAGATGCGCCAATACATATTTCAGGTTTTTAATCCCGTATTCACTGGCTTTCATGGCATTATCGCCCAAATCTTCTGACTGACATCGGCCGTCATTGTTCATTCCTTCGCCACCAAACCATAATCTCGGATTTGCTTTTAAGCTGTCTGTAGCCCATTTGGAAACAATTTTCTTATCCTCCAGGTCATTTTTAGCACCGATATAGGTATATCCCCATTTAATGGCCCATTTGTCATAATCGTTGATACGAGGCATGATCCCCGCCGTACCCACACTATCTTCTGGTTGCGCCACATAATTAAAACGGGCATAATCCATAATAGAATTGGTATGTCCATGGGCTTCTACCCATTTCTTATCCCTTAAGTTTTCAACCGGAGTAAGGCTGCTGCTGCCCATATTGTGTCTTAAACCCAGGGTATGGCCTACTTCGTGTGAAGAGACAAAGCGGATCAGCTCTCCCATCAGTTCATCGCTGAACTTCATTTTACGGGCTCTCGGGTCATTTGGACTGGCCTGAACCATATACCAGTCATGTACTAAGCTCATCACATTGTGATACCATCCTACATAACTTTGTAAGATCTCCCCGCTTCTTGGATCATGGATATTTGGTCCATAAGCATTAGGAACATCTGAAGGCAGATAGCGCAGAATTTTATAACGGGCATCTTCCAGACTCATTGTCGGATCATTTTCAGGCCATTCTTTACCAATAATGGCATTTTTAAAACCTGCAGCCTTAAAGGCTTCATTCCAGTCGTTAATACCGGCAATTAAGTACGGACGCCATTGTTTAGGAGTGGCCGGATCAAGGTAATATACAATCGGTTCTTTCGGTTCTACCAATTCCCCTCTTTTGTATTTTGCCATATCTTCGGCCTTTGGCTCCAATCGATAGCGCACAATAAAAGTTGTTGCACCAAAATCCTGTTGCTGATCAGAAATTGGCTGATATACGTTTGCAAAATAACCTACGCGCAGGTCGAACTGGCGGGGCATCATCGGTTTTTCGGGCATCAGGAAAATAGAAGTGGAAACTTCCATGGTGATGGCCCCTCCAATTTTTGCTGCTTCTACAGATGCTGCAGGTAATCCTGGTCTGGCTGGCGCTGCTGCCGCAGTAGCAGAATAGGTACGTAGCATTTTCAATTCTACATTGGTAGGATACGAGGACACACTTTTCAGGTAACTTCTATCCGCTGCCATACCTCCGATGGACATTTTGGATTTCACCTCATTGCTCAGCATGGTAAAGGAGTTTTCTTTTTGCAGAAAATCGGTAGCATCAATTACGGAGCTTTTCCCCTTTTCACCTTGTGCTTTGATGTCAAACACCATAGCAATAGGGTTGACATTGGAATTAAGCACTGCTGTTGAGATGGCATTGGTTGAATCAACCGGGGTCACATTACTGATCACCCGTAGTAATAGTTTCCCATTAAATCCTTTTTCAAAACTAATGGTCTTTGTGTTCATCAGTTCCCCCCCAAACTTCGGGCTACCACCAGGTACGGTTACTAACCAGTTGGTAACCAAAAGCTGTCTTTTTAAAAGCGCATCAGGAATTTCAAAGTAATACTTATCACCATTTTTGTGAATGTTGATCATTCCATTTTTACTCTCGGTATCTTTTGTTACAATCGAGCTGATTGGCTTAGGGCCGGTTTTCAGGGTATCAGCCCTGGTCTCTTTGGGTTTCCCCACTTGTGCCATTAAGGTATTACCCCACAATGCCAACAAGCCAACATATATTATTTTCGTTCTCATTACCAGTATATTATCGTTCTAATCGCTATTTAATTACTTCTTATCCAGATCTAAAAACTTATCAATTTTTGCGGATATGTATTTTAAGTGTCCAACCATTACCGGGTCTGTGTAATTAGGTAGAGCCGCATTACATTGATCCATCATAGTTTTCAAATGAGCACGCAATATTACCGGTACATCTGTACCTGCTAATTCTTCCAGGCCTGGTTTAGTTAAATCCGGAAGTTTATCGCCATCCTGAGCCGATTTAATCATATAGGCTACCTGGCTTTTCTGTAAAATACGCTTATAGCTATCTACAGGCTGACGGGTTTTCAACTCCGCCCACATTCCTTTGTTTAAATCAGTGAATAATTCATCAATGCTGTAGACCTGTGCTTTGCCGTAACGCATCGCAGCGTTATTCATTCTGAAAAGACGGGCAGGGCTGATTAAATAGCTCAAAGCATTGTCCTGCATTTTTTGATATTGCTCCTTTTTCGCAGGCTTTCTAAACTTATTTAATACTTGCTGATCAAAAATCCATAACGGCGTATTAAACAACTCTTTATTTAAAAATTCTACTGCTGCTTTTTGTGTGGCTCTTGGTACAGGTGCATATACATCACCCTCCTGCTCTATACTTTTAATAGTGGTATAAACGCCACCAACATTTGAATACACCCGACGCGTAATGAAAGAGAACTGATCACATAAAGTATAATACAAATCTGAGGTATTGTAATAAGTACCATCATTTGTAGTGGTCCATTTTAGCAGGTTGGCCATGACTACTTTTAAGTTTTTAAGGCCGTATTCACTGGCTTTAACCGGATCGTTTCCTAAATCTTCCCATTGTACATTAGGATCTACAGGATCACTTGGATTGGTATTCTGATCTGGTCCAAACCATAATTTACTTCCTGGTTTTACGTTATCGAGAATCCATTTCAGGCGGATTTTCCTGTCGCTTTCAAAATCTTTGGCACCGGTATACGTATAACCCCATTTGATGGCCCATTTATCATAGTCGCCAATTCCGGGGATCAATCCTTTTCTTGAAATCTGATCTTCCGGCTGGGCCACATAATTGTAATAGTTGACATCCATAATGGAATGGTTAAAAGGATGGCTTTCTAACCATTTTTTATCTCTTAGCTGTGCAAGAGGAATGGTAGAACTACTTCCCAGATTTTCGCGCAGGCCAAGGGTAAAACCTACATTACGGGAAATTTGCGCACGGATTAAAGCACCCATCAATTCATTACTGAACTTCATTGACCTTCCATTAGGGTCGGCTGCTCCAGCCTGTACCATATACCAGTCGTGCAGGGTTTTAATCTGACTATGAGACCAGCCGATATAAGATTGCAGAATTTCTCCGGTACGTGGATCGTTCAATCTAGGGTTTACCGTAAAAGGACTTGCTGAAGGAAAATAACGAACTACGCGGTAACGCGCATCTTCTAAACTCATCGCCGGATCATTTTCAGGCCATTCTTTACCAACAATTGCATTTTTAAAACCAGCTGATTTAAAGGCCTCATTCCAGTCGTTAATACCGGCAATGATGTACTTGCGCCATTGTTTAGGCGTAGCAGGGTCAATATAATAGACTAGTGGTTCTTTTGGCTCCACAAGCGTTCCTGCTTTATAGCGGGCCATATCCTGAGGCTTAACTTCCAATCGGTTACGAACAATGAAACGCTTCAGATCTACTTCTTGCTGCTCATCAGAAAAGACCTGATAGCTACCTGAATAGTAACCTACCCTTGGATCAAAAACCTGCACTGCCATTGGTTTTTCAGGCATGACCATTACCGAGTTGCTGATTTCAAAAGTAACCCCAACACTTGCCGATGGCGCTGCTGCATCTTCACCAGGTTTTGGTGCTGCCGCGCCCATGCTATAGGTTTTCAAAGATTTAACTTCAATATTACCAGGGAAAGCATTCATAGACAGGATCATTGACCTGTCAGCAGCAGCTGCACCTGTTCCCATTTGTTTTTTTGCCTCTGCATTAAAACCAGAGATCAGGTTATCTTTCAGGAAAAAGTCTGTAAATTCTACAACAGATGATTTGTTGTCTACACCACGTGCTTTTAAGTCAAGCACCATAATAATCGGATCAACTGTTGCATTTCTTAAAGCACGGGAGATCATATCCGTTCCATTACTTTGAGCAACGTTGGTAATGGCACGTACAAATAGCTTATCATTTGGTGCTTTCTCGAAAGAAACAATCATGGCGTTCATCATTTCCCCGCCAAACCTTGGACTACCCGTTGCCACTTTCGATAAACGGGTAGTAAATAAAAACTCCGCCTTTAATACCGAATCAGGAATTTCAAAGTAGTACCGGTCGTCGACCTTATGAACTTTAAACAGACCGGATTTGGAAATGGCTTTAGCTGAAATGATATCTTTATATGCTTTCAATTTAGCTATTGCCGGTTTCTTCACTGCGGCAGAGTCCTGCGCAAAGCCTGTCTCAAATGCAAATAGTGCAAAAAGGAAAGGAACAAATTTTAACTTCATAAGTTTTAACGTTATTGATGGTGATAATTCTAATTATTATGGTTTTATTGCTGTGTTTATTGTTTAGCGGCCCAGTCCTTTTTTAAAGACGACATCTGTGATTTTTTCAAAACCGGTATATTGGTCTGCGGGGTTTGAAGGGGATCCCATGATATCTCCTGTTGAGTTTAGCTTAAAGAAATAGACCGTGTTTCCTCCCCCGCTGGCGGTTTCGTCGGTAGCTACCATGAGCACTCTGCCCTCAGTTGACGGGATATTTACGGCAGCATATCCGGAGTTGAATGTTTTCATCACCTTGATCACCGTTCCCACAGGAAAGGTTAGTCCGGCCTTTGCAGTGGAAGTTGCCAGATTTTTCACATTACAGGTGTAGATGGTGTTTTTATTCACATAGTAAAATGCGCCTCCCGGTAAAGGCAAAAAGGTTGGAACGGCAAATAAAGTAGCGGAATTAATACCCGGACAATTTGCTTCCTTCAGGAAGTACCGACCTGTTTTAAAATTATTAGTATACGCTGTGGAGCGTTGAAACTGAACCAGGAAAGTACTATCTCTATTGTCATTTTTGAAGAAACAATTCCAATAGCCATTTGAACTTGTCATTGGCTGTGCATTTTCAGCATAAATTAAATCATGCTTCATATTGTTTAAATCAAAGCCCGATCCGGTTGTAGGGTGTAAATCGGCAGGACTGCCTGTATATTTCAGGAAATGCTGATTAGGCACATCAGGGAGTATCGGTACAAATGCACTGGTTTCGATACGATACAGAAAAAAGCAACGGCTGTTCTTATCGTACAGTGTAAAATACGAATCACTGTTGGCGGAATTGATTACAAAAGGACTTAAAGTAAAGCTGCCCAGGAAAGGTGGATTGAAGTAAATCGGCGGGATTTTAAGAGAGGTCGCCGATACCTGACGGTAAGAAATCTGGTTGTTATTGATCAGATATTCCCATCCTGAAGAACTTCCTCCGGCAGAACCATTCAATTGAAAGTTCATCGCATTTGGTGCTACAAAAAACCAGCTTTCAGCTTTGGCAGAATCAGCAAAATCAGTGTTTCTCACTTCCAGACCACCGTTTGGGTAGAAAAACGACACCTTTTGAGCACGAGTTGCCGTGGCATGATTTATTATATTTACTTTATAAGTTCCTTTTGGGAGTTTATGGTGATTAAACAAAGAATAAACATTGTCGTATACCTTACCTTTCAGCGAGCCATCTCTTGTCGTAATTACCGAAATATCCGCAGTACCATCAATCGCCTGATCCTGTAATACTACCCAACCCTCATTACCCCATGGCGCTGCCGAAACATTCAGGGCAAAATGTTTAAAATGAGCAACGCCGGTTATTTTGTCAGTGAGTTTCACCACCAGGCGGTATAAATTAGGAGGTATAATCACTTTTGTGATTAGTTCCGGAGCATTCCCGATAATGTACGAAGAAGGATTAGGGTTTGAGGCCACATATTGTATCACCAACCATTGGTAATCGAAATCGCTGGCTGTACCCATTGCCTGACTAACCTTAAGTTTCACTTTCAGGCTGTCATTTTGATTCAGGTCTATAGAATCAGCCGTGATAAACACATTCCGGTCTACCTTTTCCAGGTCGGCGGTAATCGTCGGTATATTAAGCTCCTTATAGTTATAGTTCCCTTTATCTTTCGTGCAGCCGAAGAGGAATACAGCCGCCAGCATGGCATTCAAAAGCGTGATTGTTGTCTTTTTCATGTGTTTCATATTTTCACTAGTAATTTGCAGGACCAACTTGTACCGGTTGATTACCGGCATCCGGATCTTTAAGAACGGCACCCGTTCCGCCATAATTACCAGGGTAGTTGAGGCGGATATAATTTCTTACCAGCGCTACATATTGATCATAAATTGGTGGGTGCTGACCTACAAAGCGACTTCCTTCCGGAAATTCCGTGATGGTCTCACCTTTCTCTTCATCATATAATGCATCGAGAATCAATTTGTATTTCGTTTTGGTCCAGGTTCCGAAATTGAGAGTATACCCCGCAAAAGGTGATCCTGCCAGGGTTCCCCAGGTTTCTGGTTGCTGGAGATAGCCCAGTTTAACCGTTACACTTTGTTGACTGGTAATTCCGGAACCCGGAAAAGCAGTATTCTTATTGATGGACAGTTTAAACTTTACGCTGTTCGCTTCTAAATCCGGCGTACGGTAAAGTACTACCGGAATTGTGCCTTTAAAAGCATTTGCGGGGATGATTATTTTAGCAGCTAATTTGAAGTGTTTGCCTTCTACCGCATTGAATTCGTCTGAGGATATCTTTTCCAGGGAAACCTCGCGATCTACAGCAGCGGCATTTCCAAAAACATTCAGGGGAATCTGAATGGTATCTAACAGCTTGCGTGGATATTTGGCAAAAGTATAATAGAAACTGCCATTAGTTGCAGCGAAATAAAGGCCATCTTCTTCTACAAAAACAGCAGGATCTTTCTCACAACCGGAAAGAAAGAGTAGTGCAAAAGATAATAATAAATAAGATTTTAAGGATTGCATATCTTGTTTGATTTAAAGGTCAGCGATTAATGATTGTACTCCTGTTCTTTGTCCGGAATTGGAAATACATAAGCTCCTTGCGGCACAATAGCGATACCCGTTACTGCAGACAGGTTTTTATTCAATCGTTTATAATAGAAGAAAGTCTGTCCCTCCTGGATAAATTCCTTTTGATATTCCTTCATGATTTCATTGGAAAGCGTTTCTGCATCGGTAATACTGGCTGTCGTCAGAGCCTTTAGGCCCCTGCTATTTCTCACCTGATTTAGATAAGCTAAACCTGAGGGTACGTCTGCAGCAGATTCTGCCGCGATATAGTACAATTCAGAAACCCTGATCAAGGGCATGATATTTTGCATGATATAGGGTAAATTCACATCCTGAAAGATTTTAGAAGGGACATTCAAGCCGGCAGCATTGGCATCAAACCAGGATTTATACCTATAATCTTCGATGCTTCCAGTGGTTCCCAGGTAGAGTGATGTTTTACCTGCTGCAGACAGCTGCAAGGAACCGCTCTGTAAATCGAACGTACTGACATTTATCTTGGCCAGGCTGGTACTGTATAGGGAAAACACCAGTTCCTGAGAAAACATGCGGTCTCTGGTTCCATTTCCCACACTCGCTACATCACTTGTGATTAAAGGAAATTTGCCACTTCCGATAACTGCCATGGCATTTGCTCTGGCATTCGGGATATCCCCTTTATACTGATACACCCGCGCCAGTAAGGCCTGCGTTGCCCAAAAGTTCATGTGATTCTGTGTATAGGAAGAGAACAAATCATAGGAACCTTTTTTTAAGGCCGTAGTATCTGTTTGGGCCAGCAGAGATTTTGCACGTTGAAGATCTGAGATACAAGAATCCAGCGCCGTATTTAAGGTCACAAAGGGTTTGGATTGAATATTAAACGTTGTCACATAAGGGATTGCTTTCTCTGTAGCACCTGTAAGCGGTGGCTGACCATACAAACGTGCCAGATCAAAATGAAACAAGGCCCGCAGCGCTAATGCTTCGCCCTTCACTCTGAAAAAATTATCCCTGGTAAACAAGGCTTTTTTTGCTTCGATGTGTAGCAACAAATTATTGAGATTGGCGATGTTATTATACATCCCTCCCCAGATTCCCGCGATTTCGGCTTTTACCCCGGCATCCGTATAACTGTAGCGGGAAGTATTCGCATAAAGACTACTGGCTAAAGTCGAATTTTGGGCATTGGTGTAGTTATTTGCCATGACAGACAGCATTCCTACGGTCAGGTCATTGGTATATAAACCTTGTGTCCCCCCATTATTAGGTTTATCCATACCCAGATATACTCCGGTAAGGGCATCAATAAATCCCTGTTCATCATTAAACAACACGTCTTGTGGAAATTTATCCCTTGGGGGCAAATCCAGAAATTTCGCACATCCGCTCATGCCGGATAAGCTGAGTAAAAACAAAGCCACATGGCTGTAATTCAGCAAGGCATTCCGACGTTTTTTTTGTGGAGTAATCATATGGTTAGGCATAATATTTAGAAATTAGTAGATAGGCCAAAACTGAAACTTCTGGAGAAAGGATAGCCTGTCCCCCGCTCTGTTTTGATGGTGGCAAAGCGGGCTAAATTGTTTTGGGTGATCATGAATCGTGGAGCAGAAAGGTGTGATGCTTTTACCCACCTTAAAGTTGCCGGGAAATTATATCCTACGGTGATACTAGAGATCTCCAGGTAGTTGTTTTTCTGCACAAATCTGGAAGTCGCATTGGTGATCTGGAGTCCTGCATTTGGACCAGAAATCAGCGATTTAAAGGAAGCATGATCACCAGGTTTTTTCCAGCGATCTGTCAATACCCTTTCATCGGCATTACCGAATAAAAGATCAACGTTTTCGACCTTGTCAATCAAAGTCTGATTGTACATATATCCTCCGGTTTGGAAGAGCAGGTTGAAATTCAGGATAAAATTTTTATAGGTAAAGTTCGAAGCCATCCCCCCTTTGAATTTGCTGGTGGCATCTCCGACAGGTCGTTTATCTGAGGCATCCCAGACAAAAGTTCTGCTGCCATCTAATTTCTCGAATACCTCTTTACCAGTTGCAGGATCAATACCTAAAGAAGGAACAGCCCAGATTCTGGTCATCGATTCTCCAACCACAAAGCGCGGCAATGGTGACTTCTGAGAAACCTTTGGATCATTTGACACGTTATTGGCTTTATTGATGGACTCAATAGCCGGTGATAACCGGGTAATGACATTGGTATAATGGCCGGTGTTGAAACTTACCGTCCAGAATATATTTCTTTTGGCATTTTTGATCAGCGGCGCGGAAACCGACACCTCATAACCTTGGTTTTTTGTTCCCCCCAGGTTGTCCTGATAGTTTACAAATCCGGTGGAAGGCGCCACATCTAAAGGCAAAATCAGATTGTCTGTTGTTTCCTGGTAAAACTCTACGGAAGCATTTAATTTACCATTCAACAGGCCTAATGATAAACCCAGATTTTTCTTCAGTGTTTGCTGCCATTTCAAATCAGGATTGGCATAATTGTTCAATAAACCACCTAATTGCAAGCGGTAATTGTTGCTGAAGCTATATTGATATACCTGCTGAGACATGTAAGGGGAAAAGTTTTGGTTACCAGTGATCCCGATACTTGCTCTTAATTTTGCAGACTGGATGATGTCATTCTGTTTAAAGAATGATTCTTTACCAATGTTCCAGGCCAGACCACCGCCATAAAACGGTGCCAGTTTATTATTGGTACCAAACTGAGAAGAACCACTTTGATTGATGGTAAATTCTGCCGTATACCGATCTGCGTAGTTATAACTTAAACTCAGGTAATTGGAAAGACTTTTGGTGATATTTTTAATGGAAGCTGGCTTCAGGTTGGATAAACCAAAGCCATTGGCCATTCCCAATTCGTCCAGATAATCATTAGGAATACCGGCAACGGCGACCTGTGTACTTACACTTGTTGTTTTCTGCAATGCAGCCCCTAAGGACGCAAATAGGGTATGCTGACCTAATCTCTTATGATAATTTGCATTGACCTTACCATCAATCGCATCATTTGTTCCCCTCGTTTGAGAATAAGTGCCCAGCTCCGGAAAGGTAGCAAGGCTACCCGCAAAGGTGGTATGGTCTGCAGGATAAAAGGTTTCTGCCTCCGGAAGGTTCCTGGTCCAACCCAAACTACCTCTGATCTGAAAATCATCGGTCACTGTCCACTCCACATTGGTATTATTGGTGATGTTCAAATTAGCGGTATAGCTTCTTGAATTCAGGGTAGAATTATAGGTAGGATTCGTCATTATTCCACCAGGTGCCGAACCTTCGAAACCTAAGTCTATCGAGTTTGGTTCCAGAATCTTGATCACATTTCCTGCCTCATCCCGATTTCTGAAATAAGGAAATTGCATGGTATAGTCTCTAAAACTCCCCCATGGCGTATTGACTCCTTTGGCGTAGCCTAATGAAATCCGGTTATCAAATTTGATTTTCTTAACTGAATAAGAAAGGTTATAATTTAAGGAATAGCGCTTACGGTCTGATTCTTTCATCACCCCTTCAGATTTATTGTAATTCAGGTTAAGGCCGTAGCGCAGGGCACCTGCCCCTCCGGATAAAGACAAACTATGATTTGTCCCGAATCCTATTTGTATAGGTTGGGAAAGCCAGTCGGTATTGACCCCTCTTTTTACGTTATTCAGTCGGTAGTTATACCATTGTTTCTTAGCGAGATCAACAAAATGATTCTCATCGGAATAGATCCCTGCCAGACGTTGCGCTTCCAGCAGACCAGCTCCATCCAATAAGTTATAGGAGGAAAAATCTGGTAATTCAATGTTAAAATTCACAGCATAAGTTGCCCTGATTTTACCAGAAACCGGTTGTTTGGTTTCTACGACAATCACGCCATTGGCGGCTTTTGAGCCATAAACTACGGTTGCAGCAGCATCTTTTAACACGGTAATGCTGGCAATTAAATTGATATCCATATCGTAAATGGTCTGCATGGTGGTTTGAAAACCGTCCAGAATAATCAGGGGTTCATTTGGATTGGACAAATAGCTGGACATCATATCTCCGTTAGAAACCGGTGTTGAACCAGCTGCACCGCTGAGCGGTAAATTATTTTGTCCACGAATCTGGATGATGGGCAATTGATTAGGATCACTTCCAAGGATATTGTTTTCCGTAAGCCTTACCGATGGATCTATCACCGCCAGCGCCTGTATTACATTGCGGGGATTCACCATTTTCAATTCTTCCCCGGTATAGGCTTTGGCCGATCCGGTAAAATTTCCGGTTGGTCTTTTATACAAGCCATTATTTATCGTGACCTCAGCCAGATTGGTGGAAACAGGTTTCAGGTTTAGGCTTACTGTTTTTTGTCCGGGCTTTAAAGCCACATATTCTGCCTTAAAACCAACATAGGATATCCTCAGTGTAGATTTTGGCGGAACATTTTTCAGTTCGAAGGCCCCTTCCTTTGTCGTTTGTGTGGTATTATTTGTTCCTGTAACCTGAACGATTGCTCCGGGAACCGGCTTTCCGTTTTCGTCATTTACTGTACCTCGTACCGCCACATTTTGTGCAAGAAGGACTGTTGAAAACAGGTTCAGCAACAGCAGTAATAACAGACTTTTAGCACTATTTAATATTTTAGAATTGGGAATCATATTAATCGTTTACAAATTATTTTTGAAATCTTAGGCTTAGAAAAATTACTCAGGCTTCACAAAAACATAGGTGGCATTTGCATCTACCGGAATGCTGGTAAATGGCAGGGAACTGAATGGTATATTTTTCCTTTTGAAGTAGAAGAACAGCTGTCCTTCAGCGATAAACTCTTTTTGGTATTCTCTCCTGATTTCCACATTTAAACTGTCGGTGCTCAATGCTGTCAGCGTGTATTTTGGTAAATTCCGATGTATTCTCACCGTATCCAGCAAAGCGGTAGCGGTTACTGCATCCCTGGCATTTACGGCACATTCGGCAGCGATATAATACATTTCTGTTAAACGGATCATGGGGAAAGAGGTTTTCGAGCCCAAAACCGCAAACTTCCTGGGCATGAATGGGGAGCCTGTTCCCAATCCGGTTAAAGGATCAACGAATGACTTTCTCCAGTCTGCAATTACGCCACTCCCGGTTGCATATAGAGCCGTTTGATTTGCCGCAGAAAAGCCCAGTTTTGCCTGTCCGCCCAATACTGCTTTATGAAATACCGGAGCCTGAGAAATGTAGAGGCTGAACATGTTTTCAGCAGGAAAAAACACATCAGTACTATTTTTAGCTAATGCGAGCTTATTGCTGTTGATAATGGCATTGGAATAATCCGATGCCTTTTTATAATCACCCTTATACAGGTACAATCGGGCTAGCACTCCTTTTACAATTAAATTATTGATTCGATAATTCGTGATATCCTTCGTATCCAGTAAACTTTCGGCATTTGTTAGGTCTTCCTCACATTGATCCAATCCTGCTCCTACTGTTCCCGCTATTGTATTTGTAGCGTTGATGGTGGTGACATAAGGAATTCCTGGTGCTGAAAGCGTTCCGGCAGCCGGTGCGGCTGCAAATAAGCGCAGTAAATCAAAATGCAAATACGCCCTTAAAGCCAAAGCTTCCCCTTTAATTCTCTGGTAATTATTCCCGGTAAAAAGGTTTTTCTTACGTTCTAAATTGATCAGCAGGTTATTCAGGTTGGCAATCGACTGGTACATATTTGACCAAACCTTAGTAGAATAAACCCTTAAAGATGGATCCTGAAGGTTATATCGGGCACTTTGATAAAACAAACCACCGATACTTTCATTGAGGTTCAGGTCGTAACTTCTACCCAATAAAGACAATACGCCTACGGTCAGGTCCCGTCCATAAAGAGATTCTGCTCCCATTTGCAGGTACACACCTGTTAAGGCTTCCTGAAATCCTTTTTCGGTAGAAAAGATAATGGATTCATCCACCTGCAAAGGTTCAGGTGTGTTGTTTATCCATTTTTTACAGGATGCAGTGCTGAGTAGGATACCTAACCCTGCAACAGCAATTATTTTGATTCTTAAATTTTGCATGAAACTGATTTTGAACATTTAAAAATTTGCATTTAAAGAGAAGGTATAGTTGCGTTGGAAGGGATAATAGATTCCGCGTTCCATTTCTGCACCGCCCAATTCAAATGCATTGTTCAGGATACATCTAATGCCTATGTTTTTAGCGTTAATTTTATTCGCCAGCATTTTTGGCAAGGTGTAGCCTAACATGATGGAAGCACATTGAAGGCGATCGTCCTTTTGTACCATTCTGGTGGTTGCATAGGTTGGCGCGTTCAGCAATCCATTTATAGCTAGCGGTTTATAGATAAATGGAGCACCTGACTGGGACCAGCGATCTGAATTTGCCCTGCGGTCCACATTATAATTGAGGTCGGCATTCTCCAACCTATCTGTTAAAGTTTGGTTGTATACTTTTGCCCCCAGTTGATAACTAAAATAGATGCCGGCAGAAAACTGTCTGAAAGTAGCGTCTGTACCAAATGAGCCGGTCAGTGCTGGCAATAGATCCCCTGCCATAATTTTATCATTTGCATCCCATACCGTTGTGCCCGATCCATCCTTTTTCTGGAAAAGCTCCTTCCCGGTTTGCGGGTCGATTCCTAATGATCTTACGGCCCAGATGGCGGTAGGTGAATAACCGATCAGGTATTGGTGCTGAAGTCTGGTTTGATCAGCAGTAATATTGTTATCCTTATTCAAGGCCAGTAAATGCGGGGCAACTTCAGTCACCTTATCCTTGTTCCACATCCCGTTTAGCCGCAGGCTCCAGTTCAGGTTATTTTTGGTTGATTTATAAATCGCAGCAACCGCATTAAACTCCAGTCCTTTGTTGGAGATGCTACCGTAATTCTGATAGTAAGCATATTTAACAAAACCGGTAGAAAGTGCGGAAACATCAGGGAGAATCAGTTTGCTGGTTTTTTGCTTGTAAAAATCTAAACTCAGCGCAAACCTGTTGTCAAATACAGCGAGGTCTAAGCCAATGTTTTGTTTAAAGGTTTGTGGCGACTGTAGATTATCATTCGCATAACCTGTTAAATAATTGCCCAGACCACGACCGATGATTCCTGTGCCATTGCCAGCAGGTATGTATTGTTGATTGGTAAAGTAATTATAAGTGGTTCTGTTCAGGTACGACAAGAAATACTGATTCCCTGTTAAGCCAACACTCCCTCTGATTTTCAGCTTATTGATCCAGCTCAGCTGTTCCATAAAGCTTTCGCGCTGCGCATTCCAGGAAAGTCCGGCAGCCCAGAAACGGGCATTGCTGTTTTCCCCGATTGCCGAATGCAGGTCGTTAGCTCCGGATAAATCCAGCTGATATCGCTCCGCATAGCTATATACAAAATTGGCAAAGGTAGAGGCGTAACGCGTTACAATTTTCCCTACCTCAGGTTTCTTGTTCAGATAACCAACTCCAAAAGCAATATCTGCTAAGCGGTCAACATTAAAACCCTGTACAATTAAACCTGTAGATTCGCTGGAGGTTTGAATTAGATTCTGACCTGCGGTAGCATATACTTCATGCTGTCCAAACTTGTTATGGTATTGTAAGCGCAATCCCCCTTCTACATTTAAAAATGCATTTGAGGTATAATCATAGGAGCCCCGGGTAAACAGATTGTCGACCGATACTTCCGCAAAAGCAGTATGATTCGGAGGTAAAAAGTAATTCAGTTCATCAATCTGTTTATTAATACCTATAATTCCATTCAGCTGTAGTTTTTCATTGAACACCAAATTCATATTGGTCACATTACTGATCCTGGAATAATCTGCCGCATCAGTGGTGGCCAGTGTCGTATTGTAAGCAGGATTCAAATAATTAGTGACCTTTCCAGCCAGTGTTACCTGTTCTAAAACCTTTTGCATTTTTCCGGTTACCGGATCATAGGGACTCCAGTAAGGATTCAGCTTTACATAGTTATCAAATGATCCATAAGCTGAATTTGCAGCCGAAGCAGAGAGATAAGAAAATTGGTTACTAAAAGAGAATGATTTGAAACGGCCTCCAAAGTAAGCGCCCAATTCAGTGGTCTTTCTATAAGAACCTTTCATGCTGCCCTGTTTATCGTTGTAAGCAGCGCTGATACTATATACCATATCATCATTTCCCCCACTCAGGTTCAGGGAATGCTTCATTCCAATACCCTGACGCAGGGGTATTTCGAGCCAATTGGTATTTACACCTTTATGATAGGCCTGATCGTAGCGTTGCTCATAAAAAGGTTTTAAGTCGCCGGCATACAGGCCTGCTTTATTTTCCAGGTCAAGTTTCTCTTTAGCGTTTAAGACCTGGTAAGAAGAAATATCCGCCGAAGCAATTTGCAACTCCGATACCAGCCCTACATTTAGCAATCCCCGTTGTGGCTTTAAGGTTTTAATCACAATCACACCGTTTCCTCCCCGCATGCCATAACTTGCGGTGGCCACCGCATCTTTTAATACGGTTACACTGTGGATTCTGTTGATATCATAATCCATGGCGGTTTGCAGACTCACCTGGTTGCCATCCATGATCACCACAGGGCTACCCGATGAAAGGATATTTGCTGCAATATAATCTCCTGAAGAAGGAGCTAACTGAACACCAAACTTAGCTGTTTCATTATTTGCAATCGTAGCAGAATAAGGAAAGGTATTTGTCCCTCTTAATCTAACTTCCGGAATTGCATTTGGATTTCCACCAACATTATTATTTCTGAATACCACCAGGGAAGGCACATAATACTTTAAGGCATCGAATAAGTTGAGGACATTAATGCTGCGCAACTCCTCTCCACTAACGGTTTCTGCTGCTCCGGAAAACAGGGCATCTGGTCTACTGTAAAAACCAGTGTTTACGATTGAGCCATCGGCTGCTTCGGTACTCTTCTGCAGGAAGACAGACATTGTGCCCCTGCGCAGCTTTTTCACTAAGCCATAATATCCCGGTTTCCTGAAAACAACGACAGAATCTTTATCGATATTTTCAAAAACGGCAATACCACCATAGGTATATTTTGATTGAATTCCGATTACTATTCTAACACTGTCTAATAAAGCCAGGTTGTCCATATCCTTAACAGTAAGAATTACCTCTGGGTTTTGCCGGCTGGTGTCAACAACCTTTTTCGGAATTTTTAGATTTTGCTTTTGCGCAAAACCTGTTTGAGGACTCAGGTAAATACTTACCAAAGTGAACAAGCCAAACACTTTTAGTTTCATTGAATAGTTAGGTTGGTATAGGTTAGTTTGAATAGTTTTAAAAAACTATTGAACTACCAAAAATATACTACCAGAAACTGAAATGAAATGGAGAATCTCGGGAAATAACTGGATTATGCTTTGAAAAAGCTGGATGAAAATGAGAGAACCGACCGCAACTCCATATGCTTAAAAGTAATATCATGCAGCGTTGAAGTTAACGATGCATGATATTTAGCTGAATTATCAGTACAATAAATTCGTTCCACTTTGGGGTAAGGGATTACATCATACCGTACTATCTCTAACCTGATTACAACAGGGTTACCCGGAGATCGGGATGGACTAATACTTTAACTGACGTACCTGCTTTAACCTCCACCTTAGGCCAGTTTAAAAATGCAGTATAGCTCAATGGTTTTAAAGCCTGCCTGTCATTTTCAGCCATGAGCGAGACCTTTGCATCATAACCTGTTGGATTGCTCAGCTGAAGGATTATTCCGGTTGAACTACCCGGCTGAATCTCTGCTTTAACATGATCAAAAACATAAACCTTTTGCTGATCCATATTCAGGTAAATGCCCGGTAATTCCAGCGCCATCAACATGCCGTTGGTTTCTGTCCAGGAGTTTCTCGTATTGATGAAATTACCGATACTGCTTTTTCCTTCCGCATCACTGAGCTGAATCCTTTCCATGGAAGAACCTACCTGACCATTGGTAGTCAGGTGTTCCGGCATATTTACGGCTTCCGCATGCGCATGTTGGATATCTCTGATTAAATCAGCATACCTGATATTACCCGTTGCGCGAAACAACTTAAAGATATAATCACCCGAAGCGGTACAAATACCAGGAGCCGCATGTTTGTTTTGGATACTTGCCCAGATCGCACCGGCCATATTGCTTTTGAGCTTTCCGATCGCACTGTTTTCAGGAAAAACAGGATCGTAAGAGAAGGTCCAGGTAGCGCCTAATGCAGCCTGAACTTCGGCTTTATCTAACCATTCCTTTTGACCAGTATAATAGTACAAAGCCATCAACGATTCTAAAAACCCAAATGCAGATTCTGAATCCGCGTCTTGAGAGATATCCCCGCAATGACCGCCTGTTAATCCCTGCTTTTCTACATCACGTTTATAATAGAATCTGGCTGCATCCTGTGCCACTTTCATCCATTCTTTATTTTTGAAATAATCGGATGCCATAGCTAATCCAGCAGGCACAATAGCTCCTGCCGTAGAATTAAACACGGCAATTTCACCGGTTTCCGGAGCAATGTACTGACCGAACTCTCCGTCTTTTTTCCAGGTCCGGACAAAGGCAGTGGCCAGTTTTTTGGCTGCATCTTCCCATTCCGGTTTAACGCTTGTTGAATAGCCCTGCGCTTTTAACAATTCCATATGTTTGATCAGCCATAATAAGACGTCGGCATTTTTCCTGACCATGGCCTGAAGCGGCTTAAATTCCGCGTTCATTTTTTCTGGTCTCAGGTCGCCATTGGCTGTAATTCCACCATAGAAATACCCGCTTTTTCCCTGCAGTTTTTTTACCACGAAATCCAGTTCAGCAATGACCCGATCGCGTTCCTTTTTATCATTAAGGGCTAACATTGGGTAAGTATTCATCATTCCGCTCACCCAGCCCAGCTGAAAATCCATATTGTTTTCCGGCTTGTAATAAGCACCGGCGGGAACCTCCACAAAATTCCCTTTACAGATATCGGTAGCAGCCTCGAATAACTTACTCATCGGCAATATATTCCTGGGATGATTTGCTCCGGAAAACTCCTTACGGACTTCCATGAATTTCTTTAACAAGTCAGGAATATTAGCGGCCTTGAAAACATAAACCATGAAAGCGAGGTTTACTTCATCACCGGCCTTCCAGTCCGGCGCCAGATCATTACTCAAATGAAAATCACCAAAACCCGGAGCCATTTTACGTACTGCTGGTGCAGAGACACTAAAAGCACAACTGTCTTTTCTTTTGTTCTCCGCAATGGTCAATCCATTCCCGCCTAATCTGGTTTGCTGGGTAGTCAAAACGATAAAACCTTTCTTTTCCTTTTCAGAAAAGAAACACATCGCCGGTGTTGCTGTATTTCCGGTTTCCAGTTCAATCAAAGAAGCTACTCCTGCCTGATTAGAAAGTCTGGGGTTGTTAGAAATAGTCAATGCTACCGCAGGATTGTAATACATATCCTTTGGATAAGGAGGCTCATAGCCATTTCCAATGGAGCGGTAACGATTGCCATTATAAACCGATGCAGGAACCAGCACATAGTTTTCCTGATTCCAGTTACTAAAATCAAAAGAAACGGAAACTGCCGAAGCTTTAGCGACACCCGTATTCAGCTGAAAGGAAGCCGAAAGCTCCATCACTTCGGGACGCCCGGAAACCGGGGCTGCATTAAGCTGCAAGCGCCAGTCGCCGGTTTTTGTTTTCAGGGAGTTCCCCTGAAACACTTGTTCACTAAGCAATTCTGTTCCATTGAATTCTTTTACCGCGCAAGTTAATGACCCGTTTAATTGCTTTAAAAATTGATTAAACGAGGGTTGGCTTTCCTGTGCCAATGCCTGTATTCCATTGGCAAAGCATAGAAAACCTATACAAATTAAATTTATCTTGTTCATTTTTGTGTTTTTAGGATCACAGAAAACTGTTAATTTTTCTGTTTGATGGTAAACCAGCTAAATCCTCCGGCAGGAATACTCAAATTAATCACAGTCTCTTGTTTTTCATTAAGTGCTAAATTACTGACCATACCATTTTGATCTGTTAAGCCAGCTTCGCCCTTAATTCCGGTATAATATAAAGGCAGCTTCATCTGTTTTGAAATGGCTTTATCGGTTGGATTAAACACCACCAACATTCCCTTTTCCTCCAGATCTGCATTGACATGAAGCATGGCATCCAAATCTCTTCCCGTTGGCCGGGAAACATGAATGATATCAGAAATCAGGATTGAACGGTGTTTTTTAAACCAGTTGACCCATTTAGCAACCATAGCCTTGGTTTCAGGGGTATCGTAAAGGCGGTTTCCCCTAACTGTGAACTGGCAGCCACTAGCCAGGTGCTGGAACAAAGCAAGTTCATAACGGTCTAAATTTTCGGCAAGTGGTTCTAAACCTACCCTCGAATCATTGGTGTAAAAACCGACCAATTGTAAGGACATCCAGCCCATGGTAGGTGCTTTATGCCAGGTGCCATCATAAATATATTGGCGTCCTAACAGCAATTGCTGTTGTGGTGTTAAATTGGCACTGGCTTCTCGATAGCCCATTCCTGTTGCCGATTGTCCATTCAGAAAATACCAGTCCGGAATTGGCGCATACATATTTCTACGTTGCAGTTCATGAAGTACACGCACCTGTTGTTTCCACTGTTGCCATTGAGAATCGTAAAGGTTATGGTGATATTTATGGTCGGTAGCGGCACATACATCGCCATGATAAGGCCCATCCATATTGTAAGTCATCAGGCCGGTATTATCGAAAAACTCCCACATTTTGGTATAGTATACATCTTGCCAATCACTGGCAATGCACACACTTTGTCCGAATAAACTGCCTGGTTTCCGGGTTACCGGATCGATGCAATCGTATTGTGCGCCTCTGCCTCTGGAGGCTACCTGCAATTCATATCCACCCATCACCACACCTTTAGCAGCAGCATAAGCGGCAATATCCTTCCATAAAGCTACATAAGCAGTATCCAGGTTATCATGCGCAATACCGGGCCAGGCCATAATATCCAGTCTTTCAAATCCCAGTTCTCCCATTTGGTTGATGAAATTTTTAAGCGTTGGCTTATCATGGGAGGTGATCCCTCCGGTGATTAAAGATTCTGTAACCTGTGGTGCTAATTTCCTGTAGAATCTACGGTGTGCCAGACTCTGCCGCTCGCGATCGTCATTGTCTTGCAACAACTCAAAAGTGGTAAAAGAAGTAAATTGTGCGTTGCTATTCAGGGTTTCCGATGGTCCCATTGGCACCCGGCTAACCAGTAGATTATGGTGTGGAAAGCCCAGAAACTTATCTTCTGCCTGATTGTGGGATGCCCAGGTATGATACTCTCCATCTATCCTCCAGGAAGTGGTACTCTCACCAGTCTGATAAGCTGGTGGCGCTTCCTTATAATGCATCAGCGCTCCTCCCTCCCTATCCGCATTGGCCAATGCAAAGGAATAATCACTCTCCACATGAATGCGTTTTACCTGATCCTGATTGATGGCTAAGACCTCACACTCTGTTTCCCGTATTACAAATGAGGAATCGGTATTATTCCTGATCGTAAGCCATTTGGCGATGACTGGCATCCCTTCATACAATTCGTAATGAACTGTAATCTCCACTTTATCTTTCCAGTTATTTTTATTACGGGGCGCCTGATAGTGCATGAGCACATGAAGACCTTTTGGTGGCCAGTCCGTGTGAACAGCATTATATTTTTGCTGCCATGGGTACCGGGCAACCGGCTTGATCACCTCAATACCTGTAAAACGAAAAGCGGAGGGTTCAGCAATTAACTCCGGATACCAGCTCTCCATGAGATAGGATTTTTCCGGTTGCCCGCTCAATCCGCCGATATCATACCAGGTACTGTCGATCATCACCCTTGCTTCAGGCTTAATTGCTCTTAAATATTGGGCATCATTATATTCGTTTTTAAAGCCTACACAGGCAAGATTTTCTGCAATATAGAATTCCCTGCTCAGTAAGCCATTGGTCAACAATAGCTTTGCAGATAACTGATCTGATCCTTTTTTCATTAACAATTGCACCGGAGTATTTACCGGATGAACCAACCAGTCTGTTGGATTTGGGTTGGCCAGCGGAAAATCCTTCACCTTCACAATGGCTGGATTTTTTGCCAGTGTTTCCATTAATGCGGTTTGCTCCCCCGTTGCTTCTCTTTGCTTTTTTGCAAGCTGTTTGCCGTTAAATAACAAATGTTTAGCCGCGTCAAATTTCAGTTTATTCAAGTTGCTTAACCTGATTTCATAGATTAATCCATCAAAATAATACTGTTTAGCCAAGGCTCCGATGGAGAAATTGGGTGCTATCGATTTAGCCTGAGGTAATTTATCCAGCACTTTTAAGCCATTGGCCAATACAGAAACGGTTTTACCATCATTAACCAGAGCCAGGTGAATCCAGGTGCCTGGATTTACTGTTGCAATGGCACCAGGGGCTTCTTTTCCATCGATTATCAGGACCCATTGCGCTCCCTTTTGCATCAGGATATAACCTGCTTTATCATCACCATAAGCCATAGCGGCACCTTTATTTCCGGCCTCTTGCTGCCCGCGTTGCCGGTTATTGGCTTGAAACCAACCTTCTAATACAAATGGGCTGGCCGACTGATCAGGCAGTGCAGCCGTACTATAGCTACCCTGGTCTTTAAAAGAGATTGCCCCTTCCCCATTTAATTTTTTATCAGCAGGTGCATCAGCGAAGAAAACCGGCTGTCCATTTTTTTTTAAATCTTGTCCTTTACCGCTCAAATCCTTTAATAAATCAGGAGAGCTGACATAAGATATTGCACCTGAACGTCCCATATTGTAATGGGCGCTGATCAGTTGCTGTGCATTTGCAGTTATGGCCTGTGTAAAAAGTAAAACAACAGGCAACACCATACATCTGCTTATTTTTTTTAAACAAGGCATCAATAAGGATATATTAAGAGTAGTTAAAAATATTATTTGTGACCAATAGCATACTGAATACCACCTAATAAGTGTTTCAGGTAATTCGGGTCAGTATAAGATTCTTCGGTATGTCCGAGTTCGGTATACCAGGAACGGCCTCCATCATAAGTATGGTACCATGCCATAGGATGCAGGTCTCCATTTATACCACCTGTATAAGATTTCTCATCAATAGTGATCAATACTTTCAGGTCTTTATGAATATCTTTGAAATTGTACCATTCATCTTTACGCGTCCAAACCGCCGGAAGGTGTTTAGTGGAAATGTGTGTGCGATCTATCACGTTTAAGGTAGCCATCTGTTGTTGAGGATGACTTACAAAATAAGCCCCTACCAGTTTTCCATACCAGGGCCAGTTGTACTCTGTATCTGTAGCCGCGTGGACACCAACAAATCCTCTACCACTATGTATATATTTTTCGAAGCTGGCTTTTTGAGCAGGATTAAATACGTCACCTGTAGTCGATAAAAATACTACCGCAGCATATTTTTTCAATACCTCATTGCTAAAGTAAGCCGAATTTTCAGTGGTATCCACCAAAAAGCCATTTTCCTTTCCTAATTTCATGATCGCAGCCTTTCCGGCTGCTATTGCACTATGCCTGAATCCTTGCGTTTTGGAAAACACCAGAATACGTGGTTTTACAGGACTAATATTGGCGGCTCGCAATACCAGCGATACCGAAAAAAAACATATGAATAAAATTAGCTTTCTCATTGGAGCATATTTTGTTAATGGTCATGTACCTATCCTCAGCATACCTCCTGAAATTTACAGGGAATGCTGAGGATAGGCACTTTAGGTTGAATTTGAAAAGATCTATTAATTCCAGGCCCAGGATTTATCCCCCTTTTTATAAGGAACACTGCCTTCAAACCGGCCAGGTGCAGCCACATAGCGCATGGCCTGTGTAGCGCCTACTTCAGAAGTAAAATATCCGAAGAAAGCCAGTTGCTTCATCATGGTAAAGTAGTGCGAAGGTAAACTGGTGAAATTTTTGTCTTTTTTTCGTTCTATCTCTTCTAAACTACCCTTGCTGGCCTGGTAGTCTTTTGCCTCTTTATCCATGGCGAGTATCAGCGCTAATCTTTGCGCAGCAGTCGCTTTTATAAACGCCATACCATGCATTTTTTCGCTGGCAGCATTCAGTTTCGCAATCCCCTCCACAAAAACTTTCTGATCTTTTTCCTGATAACAATCATCTACGATAACGGTCATAAATGAGCCCACCTTTGCCGCTTTAGCCCCCGGACTTTTGGCGGTATCAGGTAACATCGTATCTGCAACCAGGTCTAAAAATTCCTCATCCTGCTGACTGAACAATGTATTAATTTTTCTTTTTTCAGGACTGCAGCCAGTAAGTAAGCTATTACCGCCAATCATAGCACCGCCAGTTAGCAATGCGATCATTTTTAAAAGTTCTCTTCTATCCATAAGATCAGCTGTTATTTTTCTTCAATTCAGTGACGGCATAATCTACTGCTCTGGCGGTTAAAGCCATGTAAGTAAGTGATGGATTCTGACAGGCGGATGAAGTCATGCAGGCACCGTCGGTCACATATACATTCGTACAGTCCCATACCTGGTTCCATTTATTCAAAACAGAGGTTTTGGGATCTCTGCCCATCCTTGCGGTTCCCATTTCATGGATTCCATGTCCTAAAGCATGACCACCATCGTAGGTGCTGACATTTTTCACACCTGAAGCTTCCAACATGGCGCGCATCTCTTCCAGCATATCTTTACGCATTTTCAGTTCATTCTCCTTCAGTTCCGCATCCATATTCAAAACAGGTAATCCCCATTTGTCTTTCACATTTTTATCTAATGAAACTTTATTTTCATGATAGGGAAGGATTTCACCGAAGCCGGTTGCGCCAATTGTCCATTGACCTGGCTCGGTCAAGGCATCTTTCAATTCGCCACCAAGATTTAATTCGGCAATCTCTCTGCCCCAGCCTTGTCGGCCAGCGCCTCCCTGATACCCAAAACCACGCAGATAATCTCTCTTATCTCCGCCTAAATTCACAAACCTTGGAATGTAGAATCCATTGGCTCTTCTACCATATACATATTGGTCTTCGTATCCATCCACTGTTCCGGAAGCACCTATATTGTAGTGGTGATCCATCACATTATGTCCCAGTTCACCACTGCTGCTCCCCATTCCACCTGGCCAGACCTCAGTAGCGGAGTTCATCAATATCCAGGCTGTATTCAAGGTAGATGCGCAAAGGAAAACGATCTTACTTTTAAACTCGTAGGTTTGGTTTGTTTCGGTATCCAATACCTCCACTCCTGTTGCTTTTTTTGTATTTTGATCATACAAAACCTCCTTTACTAAGGAATAAGGACGTACAGTCAGGTTTCCGGTTTTCATTGCCGCGGGTAAAGTAGAAGATTGCGTACTAAAATATCCGCCAAAAGGGCATCCTTCCCAGCATCTGTTTCTAAACTGGCATTTTGTTCTGCCGGGAATTGCAGCCGTAAGATTGGCCACCCTCCCGATAATTAAATGCCGTTTTTCATGGTATTCTTTTTTTATTCTTTCTGCGATGTCTTTTTCCACGCAGTTTAACTCCATCGGTGGCAAAAACTGACCATCAGGCAATTGTGGAAGATGCTCAATAGAGCCGCTGATTCCTGCAAATTTCTCTACATGGTCATACCATGGGGCAAGATCATCATAACCAATTGGCCAGGGAACCCCAACATTATCTTTCTCATTGGCTTCGAAATCCATCGGACTCCAACGGTAAGATTGCCTTCCCCATAAGATAGAACGGCCCCCCATGCGGTAACTACGCCACCAGGTAAAAGGCTTCGTTTCAGTATAAGGACAATCCTTTTCATTTGCCCAGCCATCCATTACTTCTTCGGCAGCTGCCCAGCCCCTATGTATCACCGGATAGTTCTTTTTCTGTTCCTGTGTCGTACGACCACGATGTTCCAGTTCCCATGGGTTTTTCTGCGCGGTCTTATAATCTTTAACATGATCATAAGGTCCTCCGCGTTCCAACATGAGCACTTTTAGTCCTTTTTCACAGAGTTCTTTTGCGGCCCAACCTCCGCTTATGCCAGAACCAACAACAATTGCATCATAGGTATTATCTTCCATAATCAGCGCTTATTAAAACTTCATTCATATAAATAAATTTGTGTGTTATTTAATTAAAATCTTGTCCGCCCTTATCCTTAACTCTAATTTTAAATCTACATGATTACATAGCGCCTATTCAACTGTTATTTATTTAAAAAAATATGCTATCCGATCAAGCTTTACATTAAATAACTCTATTTTAGGTCAAAATAGCAGACAACCACCACACAAATCGCTTAAATGAAAACACTAATACAAAAGATTTATGTTGAAGAACATCATTCCTTTGCTTGCCGGACCTACAGAACGCCTCATTTTGAAACAGCATGGCACAAACATCTGGAATGTGAATTGATCCTGATCACGGAAGGGAATGGCACTGCACTGATTGGTGATTATATCGGAGAATATAAGCAAGGGGATATATTTTTCCTCCACACCAATGTACCTCATTGGTTCAGGAAACTGCACAAAAACACAATTGGCAGTGCCATAGTCATTCATTTCTTAAATGACTTCTGGGGTATGGGATTTCTGTCCTTACCGGAGATGCAACCTATAGCGAAGTTGTTAGCAGACAAAAACACAGGCATTCAGTTGCAGGGTGGTTTATCAAATGATATAGCTGCACTAATCAGACAACTCGAACATGCCGAAGGCATGGATCGTATACAACTATTACTAAGTTCCCTGCTAAAAATCAGCAATTCAGTGGAACAAAAAGTCATTACTATGGCCAGCAGTACATTGGGCAACCCGGAAGAAAACTCAGTGATTGAGACCGTCATAGATTACTCCTTTAAACATTTTCTGAGTCCAATTTCCCTGAATGAAATTGCCGCGATTACCAATATGTCTGTTCCTGCATTTTGCCGTTTCTTTAAACGGAACATCAAAAAAAGCTATATTGATTTTATTAAAGAGATCAGAATTGGTCATGCCTGTAAACTGTTAAGAGAAACCGACCGGTCAATTTTAGACATCTGTTACAATAGTGGCTATAATAGCTGGGCGAACTTTAGTAAACAATTTAAAGTGGTGTCAAAGATTACACCTTCCCAATATAGGAAACAGCATAAAAAATAAGAGCTTTTCGAATGGAAAAGCTCTTATTTTACGTTTTTAGTTCCCTATAGGAACTTCTTTATCATCAAAACGAAACCAATTGAAATCTGCGTAGCCGGAAATACCAGCATCCTCCGTACTGTAGTTAAACAGGGCAAAGCGATTGGCAGTCCAGTCTAAGCCCAGCCCCATATTTAAGATATTGCCAATAGTCTGATATTTTTTCCCATCGGTACTATAGGCAAAAACAGCCTTGTATCCAATGTGTGTTGTACTCGCCTTAACCCAGATTTTATTCCCTTTAAAAGGAATGGTAGTCACTATGCTGTCGGCATTGATCATCACAATAGATTTCTTACCTGCTTTTTGCTGAACAGCCACAAAAGCATAAGGAAACTGAAAAATACCAAAACCGGCAACATTTCCATCCTTCAGTGCAGTAACATCCATTTCGACGGTGCCAGTTGAGTTTGGCCCCTGCACTCTTTGCGTAAGCGTATTTCTGGCTTCCGATAGTTTTGTCGCTTTTCCTGCTTTTAAACGTAAATAACCTTTGCGCTCGCTAAGAGACCATTTTTGATCATCCGGATTATGGTTCCATTGCCATTGTAAGCCAAGCCTGATTGTGTTAAATTCGTCGGATGTTGCCGGAACTACAATTGGGTAAGTTTTGCCAACATCAGGTTTTTTATAAGTTTCCACTCCTTTTCCTTTAACGCCCAACATTGGCCAGCCATCTACCCAGGTAACCGGCTCCAGGTTAGGTACACGACCTATCGGACCACGATCCTGCATGATGATGAACCACCAGCTGCCATCTTTCAATTGTACCATCCCACCCTGATGTAAACCATTACCAGGATACGTATGGTCGTCGTTGATGACTTCCTTTGCCTCATAAGGACCATAAATATTATCCGCTCTCAAACAAATCTGTCTGCCTGTGGTACCTCCGGTAGAGCCCAGCAGATAATAACGGCCATTTACTTTATACAAATGGGCTCCTTCCAGATAAGGGAATTTGCGGTTATTATAGATTTCCTTTTGAGGAGTTTTTACGGATAAAGCATCTTCATTTAATTCGGTGATGAACAGCTTCTCTTGTCCATGTGCTACATATACCTTACCATCATCGTCAAAAAACAATCCCGGATCATACATGTATTCTTTAAAAATGGTTCTTGTCCATGGCCCCGCCGCATCTTTAGCCGTACATATGGAGAAATGGCCTGGTTCCGTGCGGGAGATATTTGGGGTACAAAAACCAACATAAAATGTACCCTTGTTGTGGCGAATGGTATTTGCCCAGGAACCTTTCAGGTAGGCATTGCCACCTTTCATATCATAACGTGGATCTCCCTCATATTTTGGCACCGCATAACTGATCATTTCCCAGTTTACCAAATCCTTAGATCTGGCCACCGGACTACCAGGAACATAATGCATACTGGTAGAGATAAAATAAAAATCGTCTTCTACCCGAATGATATCGGGATCCGGCCAATCTCCCCACATCAATGGGTTAGTAAAGGTTCCATTGCCATTATCAGGAGTATAAACTGTTGTTTTTTTTGTCTGGGCAACCAATGTATGTGCCCCTATCAGGAATAAAAAAAGTAATAAGTGTTTCTTCATTAAAATTTAATTTCGGTATAATGGTTTAGTTTGATCAGGTTAAAATTGCCCCGATGAACTAAGGACAAAGTAAAGGGCCTCAGGGGTATTGAATATTAAAAAAAATGATCCGGAGATTTAATTATTTAGTGGTCTGATGATTATGGCTTGTCCATTCTTTTCCAACAACTGTATATTTAAAACGGTCGAAGAATCAACCTTCATCTGTCTGATGGCCAGCTTTGTAGTGGTAGACAGCGAAGCGTTATCAGCATAGACTGTGGCTTCGTATTGCTTATTCTTGTCTAAGAAATTAAGTGGCAGGTTAAAACTGATTGGTTTATCTGTCAAAGTTCCCACAAACCAGTTATTTCCGGTTCTACGGGCGATGGTTCCATACGCTCCAATTTCCCCGTTAATCACTTTGGTATCATTCCAAACCGTGGGTAATGCATCATAAAAACCAAGGTCCGGGATTTCGTCAATGACCGAAGCGGTTGATCCTGCGCCCCCCTTTTTTATAGGAGAAGCCGATGGCCGATCATACCAGTACACAAACTGCCATGGACTATAAATACAGATCGCTTTTGCCATTTGAGAAGCATGAGATCCCATTTCGTTCACCCGGGGCACAAAATAACAATTGGTAAAATCGCCGGCTCCGGCAATCATTCTGGTAAACATGGTAATTAATACCTGATGGTTATCCGGGCTTTCTTCTTCACCACGAATCCCTTCCTGAGTCAATAAATTCGGATAAGTTCTGGAGTATCCTGTTGGCCGGTATTCATCATGAATATCAATCATCATTTTATGATCAGCAGCTTTTCTAACGGCTTCATGCAACCAGGAAGTACTTCTTTGAGAACCCACATTTACAAAACCATATTTCAGACCTTTTACGCCCCAGGATTGAAACAATGGAAGTATGGTATCTAACTCTTTCGACAGAGCCCGCTGATTCACATAAAGCAGCACACCAACTCCTTTGCTTTTCCCGTAATCTATGACTTCCTGTAGTGCCAATGGCCCTGGAGATCTTGAAGGATCCACATTTACAGCTAACGCACTGGAGGCATCATCATATTCATGACCATACCAACCTGCATCAAATTCTACATACTGCAAATGATGTCTGGCAGCAAAATCTATACAGGCTTTACCACCAGTTGTTGTCAATGTTACCTCACGAATCACCTTACCAGGCTTTATCCAGGATGCATCCTTTATAGCATTAGCCTGGTTTAAATTCAAAATAAAATGGTTGTTTTCTAATAATTTCCCTGCGGATTCCGCGATCATGACATAGCGCCATGGAGTAGAAAAATTTGCCTGATAAATTGCTTTCCCATCCATCGCTGTAACCAGTAATAAACTGTCTTTTGGAGCTCGGCTGAATTTCATTCTGGCATGATCTACTAAAGCGGCTTCACCCAATGCAATAAAACGATCAGAATCCATTTCAATCACATAAGGACGCTCAGTTCCATTTCCTGTTTTACTGATACGTGCTTTTCTGTATTTCGACTGTGCGCTGCCTGCAACCCAGGATGGATAATCTTTAGTGAATTTAAAACCGGTAAGTTCGCGGGAAATAGTAAGCTGTTTATCTGTCAGGACATTATACTTAAAGGCCACACCTTCATTGTATACCCTGGAAGTCATAGAGAACAATCGAAAAGGCATTTTACGCTCTTTAAATTGAATGGTTACTTCATTGTAATGATCCAGATAATTATCTTTTTCGCCATATACAGGTTTCCATTTTTCTTTGACAGTTTTTTCTTTCAGGGACAGCACATCCAGGTCTTCCGATAAGGTCTTTTCATTTTCAAATTCAAGTCCTAATGGCGAATTCGCAATAATAGGGCTCCCCTGCCAGGAGATGGAATAACTCAACCTATTTTCATTGTTTAAGCTGGTTGAAAAGGTTAATTCCGTCTTTTTATCAGGGCTCAGAATTTTAATTTCTTTTGCCTGAAGAATTAGCGTGCTGCTTATTAAACACAGCACTAAAAGCATCTTATTCATATTTTAAAATCGGTTTACTACGGCTGATTTAAAACTATACAAAGTTGAGGTATCTATAAGTAACCTGCGCTTATGGAACCGAAGGATAATTTTAAGCTGCCCCAAATCCCACCTGATTCAGGAGGAAAAACTAAAATGGAATTAGCCTCATGACATTTTACCATCTGGTTGCAGAAGAAATATCCATCAGTGGTATTTGGTTTTCAATTGCTGTGGCTGAAGTTATTCAATCAGCTACTGTAATATTATATTAAATCCTCAAGCTAAACAATGGATTATTCTACATATTTAATGGACTATTCAATTAAAACACTGTCTATTTACTACGCAATACCTTCTCCATCTTCCGTCCCTTTGCCAGTTCATCCACCAACTTGTCCAGGTATCGGGCCTGCTTCGTCAAAGGATTCTCAATTTCCTCGATACGATATCCGCAAATTACTCCGGTTATCAGATGGGCATTGGCATTTAGGGTTGCCATTTGAAAGAATGCTTCAAAGGTGACCTTTTTCTCCATCAGCTCTTTTAGTTTCTGGCTATTGAAACCAGTCAGCCATGTTATTACCTGATCCAACTCTTCTTTTGTTCTTCCTTTTTTCTCCACTTTTGCGAGATACATCGGATAGACCGAGGCAAAGGTCATTTTTGCAATACGCTCATTGTGCGTGCTGGTAGTGTTCATACTAATTAAATGAATTGATCTTCGTTATAAACATACCAAAAAAACACTGGTCACCAAAAACACAATAATTTCTGAACACAACACGCTTTCGTCTTGAACCCTGTGTTTTTCGCTTTGATCCTTTTTAAAGAAAGCATAAACTAATTTCTTCATCTTTGTCCGGGATCGTTTTATTTTACTAATAAATAAGGAACAAATTGCTTAAAAAATATAATTCTTACCAGTTACTTTTAATCAGCCTGATCGCTGCAATGTTTGTGATCTATCCGGATATCACCTGGTTACCTTATGATTTAGAAAAGCTCGGCGGATCAGGGAAAGCAAACTATATTTCTTTTTTTTTATTACGATACACATTCCTTGCAGGTCTGATTTTTTTATTAATAAAAATCAATTTAGAGCAAATAAAAACCGCTGACTTCAAAAAGCGTTTCGCTTATAATACCATTATTTCCGGTGTAGCTTTTGCCATCTATGGAGGAATCTCTTTTTTGATGTATACAAGGTTAAAACACTATGGGAGTCTGGTCCTGTTTCAATTCTTTATTGTTTCTATTTTAAGTACGCTGATGGGACATATCGTCACCTTGTATAATGAACAGCGAAAAAAAGAACAGGAAATAGAGGAATTAAAAGTAAAAAACCTGCAAAGCCGTTATGATGCTCTGACAAACCAGATTAACCCGCATTTCTTTTTTAATTCCCTTAATGGTTTGACCTCCTTAATCCGGAAAAAGAACAATGAAGAAACGCTGACTTACGTTAATAAGCTCTCTGATGTGTTTCGCTATATTCTTCAAAGCGACAAAAAAGGACTGGTAACTTTAGGAGAAGAGCTGACTTTTGTTGATGCCTTTCGCTATATGATGGAAATCCGTTTCGCCAACAAGCTGGAATATCACATGAATATTGATGAAAATGCATTATCACAAAAGGTACCTGTGCTTTCCATTCTTCCCCTCCTTGACAATGTAGTTGTCCATAATAGGATTGACAGTGATCATAAAATGGTCATTGATATATTTATTAATGAAAATAATGAACTTGTCGTTTCTAATCCTGTTTATCCAAAACTAGGTCTATCAGAAACCAATGGAACCGGGCTTAAAAACCTGGAAAGTCGTTATTTATTATTGATGGACAGACAAATTAAGGTTGAAAATAAAGGGAAAGTATTTAATGTCTATTTACCACTAGGATAATCAATATGAAGATACTGATCGTTGAAGATGAAACCGCTGCTTTTGAAAGTTTAGTAGAGATTTTGAAGGAAATTGATCCTGGTATAGAAGTGACAGGAAATACAGAAAGTGTTAGCCAGACCATTAACCGGCTAAATGAACGTCCCCTGCCCGATCTTATATTAATGGATATCCATTTGTCTGACGGTTCAGCATTTTTGATTTTTGAGCATATTGAAATTGAAGTCCCGATTATTTTTACAACGGCTTATGACGAATATGCGATTGAAGCATTTAAAGTAAATAGTATTGATTATTTACTCAAGCCAATAAAGACCACTGAATTAGAACGTGCCCTTCACAAATTTAAAAAATTGTCCCCTGCCAATATTGCAGAGTATGTATCGAAGGTAAACCAGTTAACACCAACACCCCGTTATCAAAACAAGCTTTTAATTCCGCATAAGGATAAACTACTGCCGGTTGATCTTCAGGAGGTTTCCTATTTCTATACCACGGATAAAAACACGACTATTGGACTGATGGACGGGAACACCTACCCTTATCCCAAAACATTAGATCATATTTTTTCCACGTTGAATCCGGCTAATTTCTATCGGGCCAATAAGCAATTCATCATTGCCCGTAATGCCGTCAAAAATATAACGGTATGGTTCGACAGCCGGTTACTCCTAACGCTTGACAGAGACGTCCCTGAACGAATTTACATCAGTAAAAATAAAGCCGCAGAGTTTAAAGAATGGCTGGTAAACGAATAATAAAATGATTTTTGAGCACGTCCTTTCGTCTTAAAGCGCTTGATTTTCGTGTTGGTCCCTCTATTCAAAATAGCATGAAATAATTTCTTGATGTTTACATTAGAATATTACAATTTTATGCAGGCGATAAGTAAGCAAGAAACCACAAATAACAGAATTACCGTAATTGATGCCATGCGTGGCATCACCTTAATAGGTATTTGCGCGACTCATGCTTTCCAACATTTTGGCGCATTCACCAGCAATGCGGCGCCCCCATTCCCCTGGATAGGCACGATGGATGAGATTACCAGCTGGATCCTGCAATATTTGATCACGGGCAAATTCTTCATCATATTTTCTTTTCTATTTGGGTTGAGTTTCTTCATCCAAATGGATAGCGCAGCTAAAAAAGGAATTGATTTTCGCGGGCGTTTCCTATGGCGTTTAACCCTGCTGTTTATTATTGGATTAGTGCATAGCGCTATCTTCCGCAATGACATTTTAATCATCTATGCCGTATTAGGGCTGCCTTTAGTGATGATGTATCGGTGGTCAAATAAATGGTTGATTTCCATTGCGCTATTTTTTGTACTGGGCGGCGCTCAATTAACCTATATCGGATATAAGGCATTTGTTCCAGACACGAGCCAGCAGCAAGTAGAAAAACCTGCAGAACGAAGAGCGCGCTGGCAGGAGATTTTTCTCCAAAAATCCTTTTCAACCAATCTTCAACACAATACTACAGAACAATTGAGTTTTAAATTCAATTTCCAATTTGGAGAATATGGCCGCGGATATATGACAATGGGCTTTTTTATCCTGGGCTTATTGACCGGCCGTATGCGACTGTTTCAAAACATAGGTAAGTACCGACATTCTCTGCTTAGCGCCGTCTGGATTGCTTTAGTCGCAGTGCTCTTACTGTATGCGGTTAAGCCTTATTTACCACAAGGTGAAAGACTGAGCTTAGCTGCCTGGTTGGCCATTCCGGTGGACAGCCTGATCAACTTACTTTCCGCTTATTTGTGGGTTATCCTGATCATTGAGTTATACAACAGAAAGCCGGTACAACAAAACCTGAAAAAACTAGTGAGTTATGGACGGATGGGACTCACAAACTATATGTTACAATCTGTTTTAGGCGTATTTATATTCTATGGCTATGGCCTTGCACTGCATCATGATTTAGGCGTATTCTTAAGTGTAGTCGTCTGTTTATGTTACACTGTTTTACAAATACAGCTTAGCCATTACTGGCTACAGCAGTTCCGTTACGGACCCGTGGAATGGCTATGGAGATCAGGCACTTATCTGAAATGGCAACCACTGAAACGATAGTAATCTAACAGCTATTATCCTAATTAATACAAATAGCTATTTAACAATTTAAAAAAATGAGCTTTATGAAACAGGTACTTTATTTTTCGATATTATTCTTTGCTGTGCTCTCTAATCCAGCGGCAGCACAGGAAGGTCCGATCTTTCCAAAAGGAAAAAAATCCCCAAATGTTCATCATGTCGGAAATGTTTGGCTCACAGAGTTGAATTCGCCTGATCGTGTTTTCGCTTATGGCACTTCAGTAGCCATATTTGATCTAGGAGCAAGATTAGATTGGCATACCCATCCCGGAGGACAAATTTTAATCATTACTGAAGGTATTGGTTACTATCAGGAAAAAGGAAAACCAAAACAGATCGTACGTAGAGGCGAAGTTGTCAAATGTTTACCTGGCGTTGAGCACTGGCATGGAGCAACACCTGAAAGTGGTGTCACTTACATTGCCACCTCTCCTTCACAAAAAGGAAAAACGATCTGGTTACACAAAGTTACAGATGCAGAATATAACGGCAACAAATAGTTTTACAGATTTTGTTACTTATTAAGCAAAGGAACTCATGAGGCGCAGGGGATTCACAATAAGAGCTATTTAATATGAAAAAGGAATTAGTTATGTACCCGGGAGTATTAATATTATTGTTGGCTGCGACAATTTCGCTCAATGCCCGGCAAAAACAGAAACCGTTAACCATTGCTCAGCAAGGCAGCTTTGCTGTTGGAGGAACTAAGCTTACCGAAGCTGGAAACTTCGATTTGGATAATGCATTGAAACCTAATGGACAAACCTTTCATGGTGACCATGCTTATGCCTTTTACCAAATTCCGGTAAAGGCCCGTAAATATCCATTGGTTTTTCTCCATGGAGCAGGACAGTCCAAAAAGACATGGGAAAGCACTCCTGACGGAAGAGAAGGATTCCAGAATATTTTCCTAAGACGTGGTTTTGGAGTTTATCTACTCGACCAGCCCAGACGAGGCGATGCTGGAAGAAGTATTGTTGCGGCAACCACAACCCCCACTCCCGATGAACAGTTCTGGTTCAGTCAATTCAGGATCGGCAATTATCCTGATTATTTTCCAAATGTTCAGTTTCCAGGGGATCCTGCTTCACTTGAACAGTTTTATAGACAGATGACTCCAAACACAGGTCCTTTTGATGCCATGGTGGTCACAGATGCAGTGTCACAATTATTTGATAAAATTGGAGAAGGCATACTGGTAACACATTCGCAGGGAGGTGGTCCTGGCTGGTTGACAACCATTAAAAATGAAAAGGTCAAAGCTGTTGTTGCCTACGAACCCTACAGCGGTTTCGTCTTCCCCATAGGAGAACTCCCACAGCCAATAAAATCAACAGGGCTTTTTGGCGAGCTGAGTGGAACGGAAATACCCTTGTCGGATTTCATTAAACTGACCAGGATACCGATCGTGATCTACTATGGAGATAATATCGCCAAAGAGCCGACCGATGTGTGGAATAAGGACCATTGGCGTTCAGGGCTCGAAATGGCTAGAGCATGGGCAACCACCATCAATAAACATGGAGGCGATGCCAGGGTGGTACATCTCCCGGAGATTGGAATAAATGGAAATACCCACTTCCCCTTTGCTGATCTGAATAATATCGAAGTAGCTGATGTACTGTCCGGGTGGCTAGGAAAGAAGAGCCTGGATTTGAAATAATTACCAAAAAGGAAATAGATACAGGTATTAAAACTTTAACAACAAAGTGATATAAAATGAAAAAGATAACATTAATTCTAATCGCAATGTTTATGACAGCAAGTATTATTTCTTCAGCTCAAACCAAATCAAAAAATCCTTTTGACTTAGTTTATGGGAAAGCCATTACAGAAAATGTATCTGGAAAAGTGAATATTCATCCGGTGGCTTATAAAGTGAATGGGATTGATATCGCGGCCAATGTTTATACACCTGCGGATTATGATCCGGCAAAGAAATATCCGACAGTAGTGCTGGCCCACCCCAATGGTGGAGTAAAAGAGCAGACAACCGGTTTATATGCCCAACGTTTGGCAGAGTCGGGTTATATCACTATTACTGCCGATGCTGCTTATCAAGGCGCTAGTGGTGGACAGCCACGTCACATCGATAAGCCTGCAAATCGTATCGAAGATATTCATGGTATGGCCGACTTTATTACCCGGTACCCGGGGGTTGACGCGAATCATCTGGGTGTTTTAGGAATCTGTGGTGGTGGCGGTTATACTTTAAAGGCAGCTCAGGGAGATAAACGTTTTAAAGCCGTGGCGACCTTAAGTATGTTTAATTCAGGTGAGGTAAGACGTAATGGTTTTCAGAATTCTCAATTAACTACGATCCAGGAGCGTTTAAAGCAAGCTACAGATGCCCGTGCACAAGAAGCCTCAGGTGCTGAAGTGATTTATGCAGGTATAGCCAATCCAACAGATGAAGAAATTGCCAGCATTCCAACCGATCTATATCGTGAAGGGTACTTGTACTTTTGTCAACATACCTCTTGGCGGGGCTATTCATTGTTTTAAGAACACTTCTGAAAACTATGCACGCTTGCTTTGTACGGTTGTCCCTGCAGGACTAGAAAATCTATTCAGGGAAATAGGCGAACCTGTGCTACCTGGCCAGATTCTACCTCTTCCTGAATTAACCGACAAGCGAAAAGAATTTTTAAAAGAAATAGACCTGAAATACAATCAAAAAACCTATCCACCAGACTTTCTGGGCTAATGGCCAGGCATAGCAAACCTATCAGGGCTCCGGCAGGTCGGTAAGTGTTGAGGAGGACGCCTTTTGAGGTACTCCGCGTTGAAACCAGCGAGAGTGCATGTGGCGGAACACCGCTTTCGAACAAGCGCTTACCTGTTCCGAGCACCAATGGAAAGACCCAGAGCCGATGTTCATCGACGAGTTAATGATCCTTTCATAGTTTTCACTTGCGGTCTGACCGGATCATATTCAGGAATGGTATTTAACAAATCCAGGCCAAAGGGGAATAATAGTTCGTTTTCTTTATCATTGCAGGAACCCCGGCAGTCAGGACATGATGTGGCGTATTATGGGTTACAACCGCTCCCGCAGCAATTTTCACATAATTCCCGATAACTACCCCTGGTAATATAACTGCCCCTGATCCGATATGGGTAAAATTGCCTATTCTACAATTCCCCAGAACAATAGCGCCGGGAGATATTTCAACAAATTTCCCAATCACTACATCATGATTGATAATGGCATTATAATAAATCATGGTTCCCATCCCTATTTCAACACTATTGGAGATTTTTACACCTGACAAAATATTGCATCCTTCGGCTATATTTACATCATAGTTTCCCACATCTATTTTTGGACTGATTGTAGCATGCAACACCCCGCCTAAGGCTGTAAATTTATGGTACATTTTACATCTTAAACCGGGATTTCCAATCCCAATTGAAAACCGGTCATCAATGTTTGAAAAGTATTGCTCAGCATCGCTGATGGAATTTATTATTGGGAACTCACCAAATAATTCATCTTCAATATCTAAATTTATATCATCATAAAAAACTAACTGATCCAGTTCATTATTCTGTCGAAGAATTTCCAAAATATCTTTTGCAAACCCTTTAGCTCCTATTATTAACATAATTGATCTTTTTAAAAAACAATGTTTAAAAATAGAGCGCCTATTATTTCATCTTTTATTTAATGTGCAACTAAGACCGTATCCTTTCCAACCGTATCCATTCTCATGACAGTTGTATCAGAAGGAGCAGCCTTCATATTCGTGGTATCAATAATGGCAGTATCCGTCATTAATGAATCCAATACTTTTTTCTTATTCCGATCGGAACCACACCCTGTAAATGCCAGCGCTGTCAATGCAATAAATATTTGAATTTTCAGTTTCATAAATTCAGGACTAAAATTCTTATCCATGTTTTAGGGACAGCGCATTTAATGAAATACCGCTGTCGGAATTAAAAAATGTATACGGGTAATAATCGCAGATGCACTGATACCAGCATCATCCAACAGCTCATCCATTTTCCCCGACCGGGAAACATGGTTTACGGCCATCTTTTCGACATGTACTGGCTGATCTGTTCCAGCTAGTGAAGCCATTACAAAATCACCCATCCCACCGTGGGTAAAATGATCTTCAACTGTTACCAATATGGCATGCTTTGTTTCCAATATACAATTTATCAAAGTATCCTTGTCGATGGGATTGATGCAATAACAATCCATTACACGTACACTTATCCCTTCTTCATTTAATTTATCTGCTGCTTTGAGTGCCTCAAAAACAGTAATACCACTGGCAACAATCGTAAGTTGGTCGTTTGCAGATTGCCGCAGTATTTTTGATCCGCCAACCATAAACACTTCAGTATTCTCATATAAGACAGGCGTTTTAGCGCGCAATGTCCGCATATAAACGAAGCCGCAATGCGCCATCATCAGGTTCGTCAATTTTGCTGTTGACACCGCATCAGCTGGTTGAAAAATAACGGTACCCGGAATAGCCCCGAACAAAGCAATATCCTCCAGGGCCATTTGTGAAGGGCCATCCGCTCCGATGGAGACGCCCACATGAGATCCTACAAATTTAATATTGGCCTCAGAAACCCTGGCCATCCGGATCTGATCGGCTGCCCTGTTCAAAAATGCACCGAAAGTAGCTACTACTGGTATTTTCCCTAGTCTGGATAAACCTACCGCAACTGAAACCATATTTTGCTCAGCTATGAAACATTCTACAAATCGCTCAGGTAAAACATATAAAAATGATTCGGTAAAAGTTGAATTTTTCACATCTGCATCCAGCACATAGATCCCGGTATTATCTTTTCCCAATTCAGTGATTGCCTGTCCGAAAACTTCCCTTGTAGCATATTCCTTGTCCTTTTTAAAGGAAAGATCTATAAAGGATTCTATAACTGTCGGCTCCCCAACCCTGGTGATATCGGGTTGTTTTAAATTTAGCCGTAGATTATTGTTAGGTTCTCCAAGCTCTCTCAATGCTTTTAGCAGTTCTTCTCCGGTCAGTGCTTTTCCATGCCAGCCATCCTTGTCTTCCAGGAAAGAAACCCCTTTACCCTTAATCGTTTGTGCAATAATCGCTAATGGTTGATCCCCCTGATGATAAAATGCCTGCTTAAATGCCTGGTCCAATTCTTTAAAGTCATGACCATTGACCACAATCGTCTCAAATCCAAATGCCCGGAAGCGCTGCTCATATTTTTCGACATCCCATCCAAACATCGTCTCTCCGCTCTGTGCCAAACGGTTGACATCAACGATAGCCACAAGATTACCCAACTGATGACAAGTTGCAAAGTTCGCGGCCTCCCATACTTGCCCTTCTGCCAGTTCCCCGTCGCCTAAAAGCACATAAGTTTTGCAATCTAAAGACTCTCTTTTGGCTAACAAAGCAAAGCCAGCTCCAACCGAAAGCCCCTGCCCCAGCGAGCCTGTGGCTGCCTCAGCGTAGCTGAACTTCGGTGTAGGATGACCTTCAAAACGGCTGTCAAATTCCCTCAGCGACAGTAATTCATCCAGGGGATAAGCACCAGTCATCCCAAATAATGTATATAGCAAGGGTGCAGCGTGCCCTTTAGATAGCACAAAACGATCATTGTATAAATTAAGTGGATTCTTAATATCGTACCTGAAATAGCAGTCGAAAAGTACAGTCATCATATCGGCAGCTGACAAACAAGAAGTAGGATGTCCGGATCCCGCTGCTGTAGTGGATTTTAAGCACCACTTCCGAACCAAATTGGCCTTCTTCTGCAAACTTTCATAATTCTCCATAATTTTTATTTTATGTATGAGTAGTATAAAGCATAACCAGTCACTTTAAAAACAATCCAGATTTGGAATAGTTCAAAAAACAGATAAATTACCAGATTTGGGTGGGGCCGTTAATTCAATAGTATTTCATCGATAAACACCCATGCCGGCTGCCCTTTACCCGGATGCCATTCCGGAAGTTTCTTTAGGTTTTTGACCACAATTTTCAGGTAAGTAATATTTTGAGGTTTAAAGTTGCTTTCCACTTTTATCAATGCCCGTTCCGCGCCTTTGATGGTTGCTGCTGGTTTTACGGTACTCAGCAAATGAAGTTTATTTTTTGCTGAGCCGGCCCAGATCTCTACTGCTACGGGAGGCAAAATATAAGTTGGAACCAGCCTCATCACATTTAAAACAACAGATTGCATCATCACAGGACGCTTAAAGAACAACAAAGCTTCTAAATTATTTTGCCTCACCCCAATCCATTTACCTGAATTGGCCTCATAATCTCCAAGCTGATGGTCGGTAAGAATTTTTGCGCCCCCCGCCTTATATTTATCGTCAGGTGGAAGGAGAAAAAGTATGGTATCCGGCTGATAACCGCTCTTGTAAAAATTAGCCGTAATAGTCTCGCTTCCAAACCATCCATCTTTATACGCTTTCGCCTTTAAAGTGGTACTTTCTCTCAGCAAAAGTTCCTTACCAAACAAGCTGGAACTCAAACTATCGGGTTCCGAACCATCTGTGGTATAGCGGATTTGAACGCCATTAACCGGGTGTTTCATTTGCAAGGCCAATGAGGTTTTGAAAACGGCGACCTCATTACTTAACCGGGGTTGATTTAACCGGATCGGATGTTTACCATCATCTTTAAAACCAACAATGACCTTGACATTCTTATTCGATTTCTGCAGTTGCTGTAGTTCTGAATCCGTAATTCCGGTATTCCATAACATCAGCTTTTTAAGACGCTTTAACTCCATAACCGGCTTTATGGTACTAAAAGTTACTTTAGTGCCTGATAAAGATAGTGTGTTTAAATTTTTCAACGCCTGAAGTTCTTTCAACCCTGTTCCGGTAATACTGGTGAAATTAAGGTTCAGCGTATTCAGATTTTCAAAACGCGCTATTGTTTTCAATTCCGAATCGCGAACCGGCATCCCTTTAAGGTCCAGGGAAACCACTTGCTTTTTAATGTCTTCCAGTTCCTTTAATGCCTCCGGTTTATAGACACTTTTATTGTAAATATTGACTGCTAAAGCCGGTGATTCCTTCGCCAGTGTATAAACAATCCGGTAATTGTTATTCAATTTTTTAATCGTCTTTTCGTCCGCAGCCGCAAAGTCATATTTTGATACTCTGGCTTCCGAAGGTGCCAGAAAAGTAGCCGCCAAAATCCTTAAAGAATCCTGTACCGGTAAATCAACGACTTTCTTCTTAAGCTCCGCATTCCCTTTAATCCAAAACTTTAAAACCGCAATTTCCTCATTAGTCAATTGATTTTTTCCCTTTGGTGGCATGTGTTTTTTATCGTCCAAAGGCAGATGAATCCGTTCCAGCAGCAAACTGATTTCCGGTTTACCGGGCACAAATAGCTTTCCACTCTTCCCTCCTTTAAGCAAATCTGCTGCATGTTCCATCATCAGACTACCTTTTGCCTTTTCCAGATTATGGCAGCTCAGGCATTTCTGAGAAAAAATGGGTAGGATCACATCTTCAAACACTTTTGCCTGGGCCAAAGGCACCTTAGACACCTCTTTCTCAGCAGTTACCGGCTCCATCACGAAGTTATCCCCATGGGTTAATGAGGCACCATAGTGACCGGCAAGAATTAAGCAGATGATGGTTATGATTGCGCCAGTTCTGGCCAGTGTAATTTTATACCAGGAAGCATTCCTGGACCAATAAATAATGGAAGCAAAAAAAACGAGGCCCACTCCGGTCCATTTATGCCATTGCAATAGTGTTCCCGTATAGCCCTCCTCTTTGGAGAGCAACAGCCCCATAATGACAGTCACTGCCGAAAGCAGCGTACCGGAAAGTAAGAGTCCCGTAGTAAAACTCTGGTATAACGGCTCTTTCAGGTAAGTTTCTTTAAATCGGAAAAACTCCATTAACATCGCCAGCATCAGCAGGACAATAGGAAAATGCAGGATCATCGGGTGCATTCTTCCTAAAGGTTGTAACCAATATGGAATAGCCAGCTGATCGCTAAAAACGAGTAAAAAAAGGATAAAAACATTAGCTGCAAACAGCGCATTCGCAGCCAGACCTTTAAAAGTTATGCTCATAAATAATAACTATACCCTGGTAAATTTATAAGGATAAACTTTTCCTGAAGCCCATTGGGCTACATACAAATTCTCATCATCATCAACACATACATCATGTGGATTTAGTAAGATTTTTTCCCCTTGCCTCATGGGCTGCAATACGCCATCTTTATACACAGGTGCCTGACCGCCAATATTGGAAACCACCTGATTGTCTTTATTCAGGATTGTAGTAAAACCACTTCCTTCATGATTCAGATCCGGTGAGCGCAGCACCGCAGCATAGAGGTAATCATTTTTGATGACGGGTCTGCATACACAGGCTCCTGGTAGCTGAATGATTTCTTTTAAATTGCCCTGCATATCGAAACGTTTGAAGCAATTGCGGGTACGATCGGTTACCAGCAAAGAAGCGGTACCGTAGCGATGGTCAATACATACCCCATGCGCATTGTCCAGATGTTTGGTTTCTGGCCCTCTGCCGCCAAAATAACTTAGCAGTTTACCCGCTGCACTATAATGAAACACATATTGTAAACCATAACCATCCGCAATAAAGAAATCTCCGTTATCGGCAACGGCCGTTTCGGTAGGTACAAACTCCTCCTTCTTTTTATACAAACCGGTCTCCATTGGACAGTCAATGGTCATCAGGATTTTTCCATCCATCGTTGTTTTATAAACCTGATGCCTGTCCGTATCCGTTATAAAAAGATACTCTTTTCCGTTTTCTTTTGCGAGGGTAAGCCCGTGGGCACCTGGAAATTCATGCCCCCAGGAATCCAGCAGTTTCCCGGATTTATTATAAATAAGAATGTTATTTTTAGTCTCATTGGTCAGCAAAATAATCCTTCCTTTAGCATCCTGAACCATTTCATGGCAATCATTTACCGGATGTTGTGAAGGATTCAATTGCCCCCATTTGGTATCCAACCTATAACGCATCTCGTTATGCCCGTAGAGCGGTCCTGTTGGTTTTGCATACAAGTCTTTTGTAATGAAGAAGCTCGCTGAAATAATCGTAGTCTGTTTTAAAAATGTTCTTCTTTCCATCAATGTTTTAGATTAAGATGTCATTTACAACCTTCCCTGCAACATCCGTCAGTCTGTAACGGCGACCGAGGTGTTTAAAAGTTAATTTCTCATGGTTTAAGCCGAGCTGATGCAGGACTGTTGCCTGAAAATCATGCACGTGTACCGGATTTGAAATGACATTATAGCCAAACTCGTCTGATTCACCATATACAATTCCGGGCTTTACACCTCCTCCGGCCATCCAGATGCTAAAGCAACGTGGATGATGGTCACGGCCATAATTATCTTTCGTCATAGCCCCCTGACTGTAATTGGTACGTCCAAATTCCCCACCCCAAATGACCAGTGTTTCATCCAGTAAGCCCCTTTGTTTCAAGTCGGTGATCAATGCCGCAGAAGCCTGGTCCACATCCTTCGCTTGTCCGGCCATTTCCGAAGGTAAGTTACCATGTTGGTCCCAGCCCTGATGGTACAGCTGAACGAAGCGAACCCCATCCTCACTTAATTTCCTTGCCAGCAAACAATTGGCAGCGAAAGTTCCGGGTACCAGACAATCCGGTCCGTAAAGCTTTATAATATCGTCTGGTTCCTTACTAAGGTCTGTCGTTTCCGGAACTGCAGTTTGCATTCTATAGGCCATCTCATACTGCTGCACTTTTGCACTAATCTCGGGATCACCAAATTCCTGATAAGAAATATTGTTGAGTTCAGCCAGCTGATCGAGCATCTTTCTTCTTTCAAACCTGTTCAGCCCTGCCGGATCTTTCAGGTACAATACCGGATCTTCCCCACTGCTAAATTGCACGCCCTGATGCGTAGAATCCAGAAACCCATTGGTCCATAGTTTAGAATACACCCCCTGGCCATTTCCTTTCCCTCTTGAAAGCAGTACGGTAAAAGCAGGAAGATTTTTATTTTCGCTGCCCAGGCCATAACTCAGCCATGCCCCCATACTTGGCCTGTTACCTTGTTGAGCGCCCGTTTGAAAAAAGGTCAAAGCCGGATCATGATTGATTGCTTCTGTATGCATGGATTTGATGATGCAAATATCATCGACCACTTTTGCCGTATATGGGAACAGGTCACTGATCCATGCTCTGGAATCACCATATTGTTTAAAATCAAAATAAGAACCTACCAGCGGAAAGGAGGCCTGATTGGCGGTCATACCAGTAAGCCGTTGTCCGGAACGGATAGAAGCTGGTAGCTCCTGTCCCATCATTTCCCTTAGCTTTGGCTTGTAATCAAAAGACTCCAGTTGTGAAGGTGCCCCGTTCTGGAACAGATAAATCACTCTTTTGGCCTTTGGCGCAAAATCAGGAATTCCCGGAGGAAGGCTGCTTTCGTCCATTCCGCCTGTAAATAAATCCGGGATCAGTAAGGAACCCAAAGCTACACTACCAAGACCTAAACTTAGCCTGGATAAAAAACGACGCCTGTTGGAATTAAGCCCATGTTCTAAAAAATCCTTTTCCATATCTCTAAGTTTTTGTAATGGTTTCTTCTAAATTATAAATGGTGGTCATCACCTGCATCATTGCCGCCAGATTGCGTTTATTGATTTCCCCTGGAATGGGATACTCGCCAACGGCCAGCACTTTTTCTGCCTGTGTTTTTTTCTCAAAAACCTTAAGCTGATCAGCATAATAAGCACTCAGTAATTTAATCTCTTTTTCGTTCGGATTCCTGCATACGATCATGCGGAATGCCTTAATCAATTTAGCGGGAACGGCTGTTTTTTCCTGTAATAACCTGGCGGCTAATACCCTGGAAGCTTCCAATACAGTAGGATCGTTCATCATTACCAAAGCTTGTAATGGCGTATTCGTATTTAAACGCTGTACTTCACACTGATCTCTGTTACTCGCATCAAAAATGCTCATTGAAGGAGGTGGTACGGTGCGTTTGATGAAGGTATACATCCCTCTTCTGTATAGACTACCGCCATGGTCCTGTGTGTATTTAGCCAGAATTCCGCGACCAGAGGTGGCTGCTTCCCAAAGACCTTCAGGTTGATAAGGTTTTACACTTGGTCCGCCAATGGTTTTCACCAGCAGTCCGCTGCTGGCTAATACGACATCTCTAACCGATTCTGCCGGAATCCGGTGTCGGGAACTTCTGGACAGCAAAATATTTTCCGGATCTGTCTTTAATTTTTCTGCCGACAGGACTGCCGACTGCCGGTAAGTTGCAGAGCTGACGATCTGTTTGACCAGGCGTTTGATATTCCAGCCATGGTTCATGAAATCTACCGCCAGCCAGTCCAACAATTCAGGATGAGAAGGCAGTTCGCCCTGCATCCCGAAATCCCCCGATGTTTTGACCAGACCGCGACCAAAAACCTGCTGCCATACCTGGTTCACAAATACCCTGGAGGTCAATGGATTCTGTTTATCAAACAACCACTTAGAGAGCCCAAGTCGGTTTTTAGCATACTGCTTCCCAAAAGGCAATATAGATTCCGGCGTTCCTGCTGCCACTTCTGTGCCATGGTTATCATACACACCCCTGTTCAGGATGTATGTTTTCCGCAGCGTATCTCTTTCACCCATTACCGATACAATGAGCTTATTAGTATCTTGCTTATTTACAAAAGAAAGCACCTTTTTAAGGTCCTCATTGCTGATTTCCATCAATGGCTTTTTCGCATAAGTTTCCGGTCCGCCAACACTGGATTCCAACCCAACTTCCTTAACATTATTAAAGAAAGCGAATACCTCATAATACTCCTTCTGAGAGAATGGATCATATTTATGATCATGACAATGAGCACATTCTAATGTGACCCCTAGTAATGCTTTCCCAAAGGCATTAGTACGATCGGTCACATATTCTACCCGATATTCTTCATCAATGACCCCACCCTCTTCGGTGATTTTATGGTTACGGTTAAAGCCGGTAGCCAGCAACTGTTCTTTAGTTCCATTGGGCATGAGGTCTCCTGCCAGCTGCCAGGTAATAAACTGGTCATAAGACATATTCTGATTAAAAGCATGAATTACCCAGTCGCGCCATGGCCATTGAGAACGGTAATTATCGTCCTGATAACCATGGGAATCCGCATAACGGGAAACATCCATCCAATGGAGGGCCATTTTCTCGCCATAAGCAGGGCTTTTCAACAAGGATTCAACTACTTTTTCATAGGCATTACTGCTACCATCTGCCAGGTATTTATCCATCAGTTCTATACCCGGAGGCAATCCGGTCAGGTCCAGGCTCAGCCTTTTCAAAATTCTTTCTTTATCTGCTTCCGGATTAGGCTTTACTCCTTGCTGTTCCAACTTTTGCAGGACAAAATAATCCAGTTCATTCTTTGCCCAGTCTTCGGTCTTCACTGTTGGGATTTTCGGCATTTTCGGGGGCGTGAATGCCCAGTGTCGCTCATATTTAGCCCCTTGTTTAATCCATTTTTCAATCACTGCAATTTCATGTGTGGTCAGTTTTAGATGGGAGGATTTCGGGGGCATGATCAATGCGGAATCGGTTGAGGAGATCCGAAGAAAAACCTCAGATGCTCCGGGTTTAAAAGGGACAAGAGCGTGTGCAGAAGGGTTCTCCTTTAAGGCCTTGTAAGCTGCTTCCGCGATATCGAGTCTTAAGCCTGCTTCCCGTTTATTTGCGTCAGGGCCATGACAGGCAAAACACTTATCAGACAAGATGGGGCGCACATGAAAGTTATAGCTAACGGTATCCGGCATCTGATCTTCGACACTTTCATTACCCGACGAATTACAGGCTTGTATAGCATACACAATACCCACAAACGCGAGCATTAAATAAAATAGCCTGCGGTACATACAAAATATATTTGGTTTCTGGTGTTGATGAAGTTACGCGCCTCATCCTAAGTAATATTAAAAGATATATTCAACTTACACAATGGATTATTCTATTAGAAAGATGGACTATTCAACAGTAATCATCAGTACTTTTAGTATAAAATCATCAATTAATTTCTCACTTATTGCACACCTGTTATACGATTTTCAAAATCGCAGTCCTTAATATCAAATACGGAGAATATTATACCTAGATTCACTAACAAAAACCAGGAATACTTTTCAATACAAGTAAAAAATCAATAAAGAAGAAAAGAACTAATTGATCACTTATTACTAATCAAAATGAAAAAGTATAAAATTCTCATCATAGCAGGAGAAAGTGACTCAAGGGCCAGCACTGTTTTATTGTTAAAAATGGCTAATTATGAGGTAATAAAAGCTTCGAATGGAAAGCAGGGTGTTAATCAGACACTTGCAGTCCTGCCTGACCTAATTTTATGTAGTGCTATCTTACCGGATATTGATGGATGTATGACGCTATCATTAATAAGAAAATTCCCACAAGCCCGGTCTATCCCATTTATCTTTGTAGCCTCTAAAAATGACGAAAATGAAGTCAGAAAAGGCATGATCATGGGGGCTGATGATTACCTGATTAAGCCCTTTGAGAATATCGAATTATTGGAAACCATTGAAATGAGGCTAAAAAAAAGATCGGAACAAAAAAAAAGCCTGGATCCAATAATCAATGAGGAAAATATCAAAAATGGAATTGAATATTTTGAAAAAATAATCTGTGAATCCAGACTTCGACATTTTAAGAGAAAACAGGTCATATATTATCAGGAAGATGCCGCAGACTCCATATATCTTATCGCCAGCGGATCTGTAAAAACCCTGAAGACGACTACAGATGGACGTGATTTGGTAACCGGCATTTACAGGGAAAATGAATACTTTGGCATCAATGCCTACTTTTCGGCAGAGGTACATCATGAAACCGCTGAAACCATAGAGGAGACCTTATTATATACTTTCCCCCGGGCGGTTCTTGACCCCTTAATTGATAAATTTTCCGATTTATCCAAAAAATTCATAGAGATCATTGCGGCAAACAACCTGAGAAAAGAGCACCAGTTATTGGAATTTGCCTATTTTTCAGTTAGAAAACGTATGTCTCAATTGTTGCTTCGATTATATCCTAAAAATAATTCGGGGGTTGTCCAATGGATAGATATCTCCAGGGAAAACCTCGCTGCAATGTCCGGAATGGCTTCAGAAACGGTTAGCCGTGTTTTGAGTGATTTCAAAAAAGACGGTTTAATCATGCGGGATTCCAATAAAATTATGATCATTGATCCACTCCGGCTGGCACATTTAAAGAATTAGTTACTGTATTATTTTGGAAATGCCAGCGTTGATTTCGCTTTGGAATTGATTTCATACTTTGCCAGTTGAGACAAGCGATCATCAATGTGCTTTTCATTAATTTCGGCTTCATGAAATATGGTTGCATCCATTTCTAATTCCAGTAAACCTGCAAATGCGGCAGCTGTACCATAGGTGGATATTTTATAATGATTAATTCCCTGAATGCATGCCAGCAAACATGCATCTTTTATGTCTGCATTGGTGCAGTAAGAAAGACATTCATCCGTATCCTTGATAAAGGCCAGCATAATTGGATTATTTACAGCCATTGTTCCGATTTGCTCTTTATCTATAAACGCTTCAATCCCTCTAATGTGCTGATTAACGAAATCAAGATATTTTTGCAATACTGCCTTTAGTTGTAACGAACCAGCCTGATTCAGCCATTTTTCCAGACTACTTTTTAATTCAACCTCGGCACTTATAAATTTGCTGATGTCATAATCTATTAAATTATGAAGTGTATTAATGGTATTTGTTTCCATGATCTTTCAGTTTATGCGAATAGAATTTCAACCCTCTTTCAGCATAAAGATAATGGTTACCTGGTATCAGACCCTTGACAGCTATCAAATTAACGAATGATGTTCATCACTAACATAAATAGAACTACCCGGATCTTTTTCTATAGTTCAGAATTGCCCATCCATTAAAAAATAATGCGAAGCCAATCATCGCAAAAATATGATATCTGATATCAGCAAGCCCGCTACCTTTTAGCATGACCATACGCATCACTTCAATAAAGTAGGATACCGGATTAAACCATGTAATCATTTGGGCCCATGCCGGCATACTTTCTATTGGGGTATACAAGCCACTGAGCAGGTTAAAAATCATAGTGATGAAAAAAGAAACCAACATGGATTGTTGCTGGGTTTGAGCATAAGTAGACAGCAACAGCCCTAAACCCAATATGGCAACCAGATAAACTGTAGCAAAAATATAGATGGTCACATAATGTCCAAGGGGTATAATTCCATACACCAGCCGGGCCAGTATTAAGCCCATTGTTAAAACAGTTATTGCCAGTATCCAGAAAGGAACAAGCTTTCCAACGATGAACTGAGCTTTCTTTATCGGACTTACATTGATCTGCTCAATAGTGCCCATTTCCTTTTCCCGCACAATATTATTTGAAGCAAATGAAGACCCTATCATGGTCACCAGCATCACCAATATGCCAGGCACCATAAACATCCGGTAATTCATATTAGGGTTGTACCAGTTGGCAGGGACTACCTGTATAACAGGTATTCTGTTGAATCTTAAGTCCTGTATCCATTGCATCCGAATTTCCATATTGTAATCCTGCAATATCCCCTGAATATAGGCAGCGCCTAAACCTGCTTTAACACCATTTATTGCATTTACCGAAATCAATATTTCAGATTCATTTTCTTTGATAAGCCTACGTTCAAACTGTGTCGGGATTTCAAGCAGCAAATCCGTTTTATCCTGCTCAATGGCCTTGAGCCCTTGTGCATAAGTTGAACTGTAATCCCTTAGCCTGAAATAACCTGAAGATATGATCTTATCTACCATCTTCCGGGAATAAGCGGAACGGTCATGATCCACCACGCCAAGGTTAATATTTTTAACCTCATAATCTGCTGCAAGCGGAAGAATCAACAACTGAACCATAGGCATTATGAACAAAATTTTAAAGATTGCGGGATCGCGGAATATTTGCAACAATTCCTTTCTTAGCAGAAATTTTAAGGTTCTCATAACCTGATTTTAAATTTATAAATACTAATCCCCAATAAAGTGGTAGTCATCCCGATAAGGATGAGGGTTTCTTTCCAGACGGCGGCAAAACCGAGCCCTTTTATCATCACATCCTTTACAATAATAAAATACCATCTGGAGGGCACAACGTTCGCAATCAGCTGTAAAGGAAGGGGCATATTTTCGACAGGAAACAGAAAACCACTAAACAATAATGTTGGGAGAAACAAACTCATCATTGCCGTAAACATCGCTGTTTGCTGTGTTTTTGCTGTATTTGAGATCAGGATCCCTACTGATAAAGAAGTGATGGTAAATAAAATACTTTCAGCCATCAATAACCATAAACTACCGGCAATAGGTACATCCAGTGCATAAACACTAATTAACAAAATACTGATGATATTCAGCATGGAAACCACCAGGTAAGGAATGGTCTTGGCGATGATTATCCTGAAAGGTTTTAAAGGAGATACCAAAATCACCTCCATCGTTCCAATCTCCTTTTCTTTTACAATAGCGATGGCCGTCATCATGGTACAGACTAACATCAGCACCAATGCCATCACTCCCGGTACAAAATTGTAAGCGCCTTTTAACTCCGGATTATAGCGCATACGAACCTGAACTTTTATAGTATATGGCAGTTTTTGATTTTCATTGATGGCCTCCTGGTAATCATTGATGATAACCGCCGCATAATTGCTGAGCATATTGGCGGTATTAGGATCGGAAGAATCAGCAATCAACTGTATCTGAGCATGATTGCCATGTAAAAGATCGTATCTGAAATTCCGGGGAAAGACTACCGCCAGCCTGATCTTGCCCTGGCGAAAAGTTGCTTCAATCTCTTTCCAGGAGTTTATATTTTTATAAAGGCTAAAATAACGGCTTGATGAAATTTTCTCCGCAATACTTCTTGAAGCCTCATCTTTAGCCTGGTCAAAAACAACCATATTTGAGTTTTTAACTTCATTGGTCAATGCAAATCCGTACAAGAGAATTTGTATGACAGGCATCCAGATCAGGATGAACAGTGTTCTTTTGTCCCGCCAGATATGCAGCCACTCCTTCTTTACAAAAATCCTGAATTGTTTCATGATGTCCTTTGTGCCTTTCTTGCCAACCGCAGAAATACATCGTCCATTGAACGACCTTCAAAATTGCTCATCAGGTTCTGTGGAGAATCGAGCGCTTCTATCCTCCCATCCACCATAATGGAAACGCGATTGCAATACTCCGCCTCATCCATGTAATGGGTGGTCACAAAAACTGTAATTCCTCTGGCAGAAGCCGCATAAATCATACTCCAGAATTCCCGTCTGGTGATCGGATCAACACCCCCGGTTGGCTCATCCAGAAAAACAATTGCCGGGTCATGTACAATAGCAATTGAAAAGGCCAGTTTCTGCTTCCAGCCCAATGGCAATGAACGAACCAGGCTTTTCCTTTCTCCTTCAAGCTGCAATTGAGCCAGCAACAAACCCGTTTTCTCCCTGATCTGATTATCATTGAGACCATAAATACCGGCATAAAAGCTGATATTTTCAACTACGGTAAGGTCTTCATACAGGGAGAATTTCTGGCTCATATAACCGATGTTCTTTTTGATAGACTCATTCTGTTTGTACACATCAAAACCAGCAACGGAAGCTATCCCGGATGTTGGGAGCGACAAGCCGCATAGCATTCGTATCGCCGTTGTTTTACCGGCACCATTTGCCCCGAGAAAACCAAAGATTTCTCCCTTTGTTACCTCAAAACTAATGCTATCCACAGCTGTAAAATCACCAAATTTCTTAGTCAGCTCTTGTACACGAATCACTTTTTCTGTTTCCATTTCAATTGCTCATAAGCGCCATAAAACAGTCCTCAATATTGGCCTGGATCGGAAACATTTCCACACCGGTAAAACTTCCATTTTTAACTATCCTGTTCAAATGCTCCTCAATCTGTTCTTTTTTATTAAAGGTTACATGGTGGTACTGTCCAAAAGGGTAACAGCTCTTCACAGCCGGATCTGCCTTGATTGTTTCCATTAAAGCATACATTTCATTTGCCCGGATTGCCCATAAAGAACTTCTAAACGCTGAAATAACTCCCTTAGGCGTATTCACGGACAGTAAAATACCTTTCTGTATCAAGCCAACCCGATCACAAAGCGTAGCCTCATCCATATACGCTGTAGACACAAGTATGGTTATCCCCTGAACTTTTAACCGGTGTAGCATTTCCCAAAACTCTTTACGCGACACGGCATCCACTCCTGTAGTTGGCTCATCTAAAAATAAGACTGATGGTTTATGGATGAGCGCACAGCTCAGCGCTAGTTTCTGCTTCATCCCACCAGACAACTGACCTGCCCTGCGGTCCTTAAAAGGCTCAATCTGACTGTAAATCTCTTTAATCAGCTCATAATTTTCTTTAATCGTGGTATTGAAAATGGCGGCAAAAAATTCGAGGTTTTCCTGAACAGTTAAATCCGGATAAAGTGAAAATCTTCCGGGCATGTAACCAACCTTCCTGCGGATTTTTTTATAGTCTTTAACAACATCAAAACCATCTACTGTTGCGTATCCACTGTCTGCAAGGAGTAACGTCGTCAAAATTCGAAACAAAGAAGTTTTCCCGGCACCATCGGGTCCGATGATCCCAAAAATCTCCCCCTGATCTACGGATAACGAAATGCCATCCAAAGCTGTTACTTCCACCTTTTGTGCTTTATACCGCTTAATGATATTTTCGACTACAATTGCCTTCATGAGCCTTTATTAAATTTCAGTTCCCCATACATACCAATTTTCAGAAACCCATCATTTTTAACCCTGACCTTAATGGCATAAACCAAATTCGCCCGTTCCTCTTTTGTCTGAATAGTTTTTGGTGTAAATTCCGCTTTATCTGAAATCATACTGATCACACCGTTATATTTCCTGTAGCTATCCGCGGTACTGTCGACTAAAACCGTTACCTGCTGATTAATTTTAACCTGTGCCAGCTGCGTTCCGGTAATATAGGCCCGTAAAGTAATCACAGAAAGATCTGCTATTCTATACAATGCCTTACCTGTTGAGGTGACCTCCCCGGCCATTGCATATTTAGTCAATACGGTGCCTTGAACGGGATTCACAATAATGCTCCTTTTCAGCTGATTGTTTATCCGGGCTACAGATTGAGATAAGGGTTTATATTCACTGAGGATAGTCCTGTTTTGTGTTCCTGTTACTGTTTTCTGGACTTTGATCTGCTGGTCATTAACAGCAATTTGCTGTTTTAAAATATAGATCTGCATATTGATATCATCCAGTTGCTTTGTAGTTGCCGCATCCGCCTTTACAAGGTTCTCCGTCCGGCGAAGCTCATAGTAAGCATTTGCAAGCTGAATTTTAAGCACATCTGCCTGGTCCTTTAACAGTTGAACCTGGGGTTCAACATTCATCGTCTTTTTCTGCAATGCGCCAATAGATGCTTCAACCTGAGCCTTTTCCAATTGTAAAGGAACAGGATCAATCCGACCAACAACACTGTCTTTTTTGAGAATGTCCCCTTCCTGAATAGGCAAGTCAATAATTTTTCCGGGAATCTCTGCAGCTACAATAACTTCATCAGCTTCAAATGTTCCGGATGCATCGGATAATTTCTCCTGAAAATTACAGCAGGCAAATAGCGCCAGGAAAGTAAGAGATAGATACATTATATTTTTCATGGTGAGTACCTGGATTTAATCATTACTTTTTTGCATTACCAGTGATATTCTTATAATTAAACAAGGCCTGTAACAATAGGGTTTCATGTAAAACCCTGTTCTGACGTGCTTCATTTTCAGCATTTATTAAGGTAATATAGTCGTGTGTACTAAGCACTCCATTCTGTAATTTGGCATTGGCCGAATTTTTCACCGATAACCTCAAAGCAACAATCTGGTCATCAGTTTCCAGTAACTCCCGATATCTGGCAATTACTGTCTTTTGTTGCGCTTGTGCTATACCATTATTGAACAAAAAGGTCTCAGCCCTGGAATCAATCATCTCATTCCCGACCTGTAGTAAATCCAACTGATTCTTATGGGTATACAGGCTACCAAAATTCCAGGTAAGTTTTAAACCTCCTGAATAATACCAGGAAAACCCATTACTCAGCATATTTAATCCGGGACGCCCATAACCTCCCTGTGCAAAAAGGCCTAGCTTTGGCAACAATTGCAGGTTTAACAGTCTATGTTGATCCTCATACACCTTCTTCTGATAGTCGTATAACAATAGTTCAGGGCGACTGACCCCATTTTCCAAAACCGGCGGTATTGGTCTTTCAAAAATTGTTTGCTCATCCAGCGAACGGTTAATAAACAGGGAAAGCATTGCAACATAAGCCTTTCTGTTAGCCATCAGCGATATACTATCTTGCCCAGTCTGAAGAAATTGGGCCTCAAGTTCATCTATACTGCTTCTATAAGCGACTCCATTAGCTATAAGTGCCTTTGTCTTATCTATTGCATGATGAACATCACTTAGTAAAAGACCATTTTGTTTCAATTGTTCATCAATCAGTAGCACACCGAAAAACAAATCGTTCACCTTGCTATACAATTGGTACAGTTCAACCTCCAGGCTCTGCTCCTGAACAGCTGCTGTGGTTTTAGCTACCTGTTGCTGATTTTTGATCATCCCCCTATCGTAAATCACCTGATCTACTTCAAAATACAGCTTGTATTGGTCTTTGCTATACTTCGGCAGGCTAAAGCCGGGTATAGGAATTATAAAAGGAAAATTAGTTACCGTAGACTGATAAGTTGCCTGTCCGTTCATAACCAGGACTGGCAAATAACCTTTAGCTGCATTTGCAATGGTCAGCTGAGCCGTTTTTGTAATCAGATCCCGTTGTTTCGTTAGCGGGTAGTTGCTTCGGGCGAGTTTATATGCTTCCTCAATAGTTAAAACTGGCAGCTGTTGGCCATGAGACGAGGATCCCGATATCAACAGCATCAGGATCATAATGACAACGAATTTTATAAATTCCCAAATTATCCTTATTGATATTTCCATGCTATTCACAATAGAGCTGTTATTTTCAATTTCTTCAGGGATATCACTGTAATTATTTCATCTAAAATTCGGATAAACTTTTTTTATTAAACGTGACATCCGACACGGTAATTGATGACCTTCATCAAGCAACAGCAAAAGCACAGCTACAATCTTCATGCTCGCTAAGCATGACCGTCATCACGACCTTTAATGACCATAATCACCTCAAATTCTTGAATTTAGTAAGAACTTTACCAGGTAATCTTCTTATGGAATTTGCTTCAGAAACATGGAGAATAGAAAAAAAGTTGCAGTCATTGTTGCGCATCCTGATGATGAAACCCTTTGGGTCGGAGGAACTTTATTAGCTCACCCGGACTGGGAATCATTTATCTTATGTTTATGTCGGAAAAATGATCCTGACAGGGCTGCAAAATTTAAAAAGGCACTTGCCATTTTCAATGCTGAAGGTATCATGGAAGATCTCGATGATGAACCCATGCAGAGTCCTCAGCCTATAAAGCACATATCCGATCTGGTATTTAAGCTGCTCCCCGCCAGCACTTACGATCTGATTATAACGCATAATCCATTAGGGGAATACACCCGGCATCTGCGACATGAAGAAGTGGGGAAAGCAGTGATGAACTTGTGGCTGGAAGATAAACTAAGGTGTAAAGAACTCTTAATTTTTGCTTATGAGGATGGAAACAGAATGTATTTCCCCAGAGCACTAAGCCAGGCAAACCGCTATTATGTGCTGCCTGCTAATCTCTGGCAACAAAAATATAACATCATGACAGAGATTTACGGTTTTAATCAGAACAGCTGGGAGGCAAAAACAGTTCCGACTTCAGAAGCATTCTGGAGATTTACCAAAAAAGAGGCAGCCATTAACTGGCTTAAAAACAATTCCATATTATGAAAGTACTGGTATTATATGATTATCCACCATCACCTGGAGGATTGGCTACGCAAGGAGATTTACTTTATAAAGGTCTACTTGCCAATGGCATTGATGCCCATGCGGTACATCTGGAGTCAACTTTGGAAAAAGAATGGTATTACAAGTGGTTCAAACCAGATATAGTTGTCGGAACAGGTTATTGGGGACATACCCCCCAGTTGGTATTGCATCCCCAAAAATCCGGTATAAAAGCGATACCCTGGCTGGTGGCTGATGGTTACATCGGCAACTATCAAGCTGTGCTAAACAAGCTCCCCCTTATCCTCGTTACCTCAAACTGGGTAAAAGAAATGTATGTCCGCGATGGTATTAAAGGAGATAACATCGAAGTTCTTCCGGTGGGTTGTGATACCGATACTTTTAAACCATACCCAAAAAACGACCCAAAAATACTTGCCGTCAGGGCTGCTTTAAACGTGAGTCCGGAACAACTCATGATTCTAACCATAGGTGGAGATGCAGCGTCTAAAGGTGGCCGGGAAGTGATGCATGCCCTGGCTGCTGCCGGGCAGGAATTACCCCCATGGAAATACGTTTGCAAGGTATGGCCACAACCCCGAACGGCTATTCAAAACAATGCTGACAAAAAATTATCCGAACAATTGGGTATCAGCCAAAATGTATCTTTTCACACCTGTATAATTTCCAGACAATTCATCCCCTATCTTATTGGCGCCTGTGATATTTATGCCGCACCATCACGTCTGGAGGGATTTGGCATGCCTCAGGTGGAAGCAGGGGCATGTGGCAAACCTGTAATTGGCATCAATGCGATGGGTATGCTTGATACTTTAATACATGAACAAACCGCATTTCTGGCCAATGTAGCGCAAAGGATTGTTCTTAATGAAGTTAATCTGGGACAGGAGTCCGGATATGAGGATAATCACCGGATAATTTTTGATGAACCCAGAACTGTTGACTACAGGGCTAATATTAACGACATTCAATACAGTCTGACTCGCTTGATGACTTCCCCGGAACTGCGGAAGCAGATGGGAGATGCAGGACGCAAAAGAGTCATCGCACATTTTGACTATCGGGCGGTTGCAGCAAAGTTTATACAAATTGTAGGTGAAAGACTAGATATATCTTAACAGAGATCTCATGAAAACCAAAAACTGGCAAGCTATAGAAAATGCAAGACAGGGAGCACTAGAAGTACTCCTTCATAATGTACACGGACCGTTCCAGGGGCTTCCGCGTACCGCAGCCTGGGGATATCCGGAGCCTTATACCAGAGACTTAATGTTATCAGTACCCGGCCTGCTGGTTTCCGGCAATAATCAATTGATTGCTTCGGTTAAAAGAACACTTGAAGTACTGTCCCTTAACCAATCAAAAAAAGGGCACATTCCCTCTATGGTACACGATCCGGAGAATCTTGGTGCAAGTGACACCACGCCGTTATTTTTGTTAGCTGCAGGGATGTTCAGGAAATTTACCGGAGACGATACCTTTCTGGAGGTAGCCGTTCAAAAAGCACTGACCTGGATGGAATACCAAAGTCCTTCAGATGAATACCTCGTCGCGCAGCAACCTACCAGTGATTGGCGGGATGAACAATGGGTACTGGGTTTTGGGCTATACGTTAATACAATCGTATACAGTTACCTGCGGATTTTAAATGATCATAAACGGGCAGAACTCCTGAAGAAAGCTATGCAACATTTTACAATTACTGCCAGTGCTAACCCCCATCATCTTCATGAGGGAATGGTGGTAAAAACGCAACCTTACTACGCACTTTGGTCCTACAAAATTTATAGCAGCGAAAGATTTGATCTCCTGGGAAATAGTCTTGCCATCGTATCAGGACTAGCTTCCGCGACCAGGGCTAAGCATATGGTAGACTGGATCGAAACAACATGCGAACAAATGAAAATAAAAGGGGAATTAGCTATTGATCTGGCCCCGAACTTCTTTCCTTTTATATTGCCTGGTGATGTAGATTGGAAAACACGATATGCTATGTTTAACATGCCCGGAGATTACCACAATGGCGGAATCTGGCCTTTTATTTCAGCCCTTCATATCGCAGCCCTCGTGACAGCCGGGAAATATAAGCTGGCAAAAGAGAAACTTTACACACTCACAGATCTGATCACCATCTCAAGAAATAAAGAATTAAAATATGGCTTCAACGAATGGTATAAAGCTCAGAATGGACAGCCAATGGGCCAGGATTGGCAAACATGGTCAGCAGCGCTTTACCTGTATGCTGTTGATTGTGTAGAAAAGAACACGAGCCCATTTTTTTCCGAATGACCAAAGTCATCGGATGCTTAGTTTTCTTATCTAAATAATGATTCATAAATTCTAATATTAAAACACAATGAAGAAAGATGCAAAAATTCAAAAAGATGTTATGGACGAACTGAAATGGGAACCTTTATTGGATGCGTCTGAAATCGGTGTTGCTATGAAAAACGGTATCGTAACACTTTCCGGCGAGGTAGATTCCTATGTTAAGAAAATGGCTGCAGAAAGAGCAACTAAGCGGGTTTCAGGTGTCAAAGCTGTTGCAGAAGAGATTCAGGTGATCCTATCTACCTCCCTGCAGAAAACAGATGCAGATATTGCTGCTGCTATTCTGAATGTGCTAAAGTGGAACAGTTTGATACAGGAAGATAAAATTAAAATCAATGTAGAAGGTGGGATTGTAAGGCTTGAGGGGGAAGTAGAGTGGGATTTTCAGCGCAAGAACATTAAGAAGTCAATAGAATACCTATCCGGGGTACGTATGGTGGTGAATTTAATCCAGGTAAAACCCCTCATAAATTCTTCAGAAATAAAGCAGAAGATTACTTCAGCCTTTCGGCGTAGTGCAAATTTAGACTCAAAAGCGATCGAGGTAACTATCGCGGATAATAAGGTGATTTTACAGGGCAAAGTTCGTTCCTTTTCAGAAAAAGAAGATGCGGAAGATGCTGCCTGGTCGGCTCCTGGTGTATTGAAGGTTGAGAACAGGATTGAGGTTGAAGAGCCAGTGCATAAAGGCGCATCAAACCAATAACTTCCGCTCATTTAATACGACTTCCACAATAGTATACAATTCCCGCTTTACTTCCCGGTATTCATGAATCAGGTCTATGATATGGTATTCTAAATGAGCCTGCTTTCCTGCCAGCTCTTCCGGACTTTCCCTCAGTAAACCTTCTGCAAGCAGTTCCAGTTTTTTTAGCTGTTGATCCAATAATCCATCTACATGGTATTTTTCATTCATTAGTACGGACAATTTACTACCCAGTGGGGTTATTTTTTTTTTATGGTTATCACCTGCCAGCTGTAAAAAGTGCTCTTCCATAATGCGGTTCAGAAAAACGACTTCCATATTAAAAAAATCCAGGTGAGTTTTCCATCGCCTTGCATTTATATAATACTCTAAAGCCTTTGCCGGTAGTCTAGTCAGTGATTTCATCAGTTTAGGTTTTACCAGAGTTGTCATAGCACTTCAGGTTGAAATGATATTGTGAGGCTAAAAATCAGGATGTAAATTTTCAGGGATTACCAGTAGTGGAATTTTAATGTGTTTTGCCAAAGCCCGGGTATGACTGCCAACCAATAAACGGTCAAGCATAGCCATTTTTTTATGGACCATCACCACCAGATCAATCTTATACTCAGAGCTCAAAAGCTGAAGTCCTTCGTCAATATCTATTTCCGTGATATGCCTCATATAGAATTTTGGATAATTAATTTCAACGATCAATTTATCCAGAAACAAATGCTCTTTTTGACGGTGTTCCTCCTCATTTACCCATTCATCTTTGACGTTAGTAATCACTAAGTCTGCATCGTACCTTGCTGCGAAGCTAGTAAGCGCCCGGATTACCGCTATATCTTTATTATTAAAATCCGTCGCAAATGCAATCCTTTTTATAGAACCGAATTTTGTTTCAGCAGGAATAAGCAGAATTGGTACTTGAACATGATTGATTAAATGGTTACTTACAATCATGTTTTCCGCGGGATCCCGGACTAATTTATGTATCATATCTGAAACCGTACCCACCTCACTTTCACAAGATATAACGGGTAGCGGAGCGGACTTTGTATCAGGGTCGTTTCGAAACCGTGTTTTAAGCTTATCTGCAAATAAAGCTAATTGCTTTATAGTCGACTCTTTCATCGTAGCATACTCATATAAAGGCCAGCCCAATTGTGGAACAGTAACTTCTGAAGGAACAGTGAATGCATGACATAGCGTTAAATTGGCTTCTAAAACCTTAGCAAGGTGCAAAGCATAGTAAGCTGCATTTTGTTCGGGTACCGAGAAATCTGTAGGAATCAGAATAGTTTTCATTTTTCTTTAATTGATTTACACCTTAAAATTACTGATACCAATACCTTAATCATAGATACAAATCAATTTTGAGGAAGCTTAAAAGGCATTGTAGATAGGCGTGTCGGAAGTTTTTTTAAATGAAAATGCAGGCAGGTTATTCCGGCATTTTCATTTACCCGCTACTCAATACTAATCTCCTTTTTATTGTGCAGGGCTTTAAACGTTTTTTTAAGGCTAAGTTTCAACAATCCATCTTTATAAATTGCCTTCACATCATCTTCTTCAACATTATCCGGAAGACTAAAACTACGGGAAAAAGAAGAACTGGAAAACTCTTTTCTGGTGTAATTCTTTTTTTCCTCCTTATGTTCAGAGCTGGTTTCGGCACTAATAGTCAGCAAGCCATCTTCTGAAGTAATTTTAAAGTCTTCCTTTTTAAAGCCGGGAGCAGACATTTCGAGTTCATAACTATCCGCTTCATCGCGGATATTAACCGCTGGAAGAAATTCAGTAGACATAAACGGTTTGTTAAAAAAATCGGTATTGAAAAAATCTTCCATTGCTGAACGCAATGATGGAAAATTACTTGATTTCGCTAGATTTGCCATAATTATTAGAGTTTAAGTTAAACGTTGAAATTATAAACCAGGTGATAGATAAACATCATTTTCAGATGGTATCAATTGGTTTTATTAAGTACTAATTTAGGTAGCTCAAGGGAGTTTTGACATGACAATGATCAAACTAGTGCATGATACTCATCACTGCTATGATTTACAGCTTATCCCGGAGCTTCTACAGTTTAAATCAGGGTGCATTACAGCATCCAGACTGTATTCAATATCACTCAAAAAAATGACAATCAACACCCTAAAATCTATCCACAATTATTAGTTTTAAGTTCCTGAACTACCAATTATGAAAGTCCTGAATAACAGCGCTGAAGGTTTAAAATCACATGCATGATGTTTCAAGATAGAACAGAGGCCGGCAAACTACTGGCCACCAAACTCAAAAAATACCGGAGCGATCGCGGTGTTGTCCTGGCTGTCCCAAGGGGCGGTATTCCCTTAGCCTATTTCGTTGCCATAGAACTTGGTTTTCCCATAGAGGTGATCTTAACCAAGAAGATTGGACATCCCATGTACAAAGAATATGCGATTGGTGCTGCAAACCTTTCGGATTATTTTGTTGTACCTCATAAGGATGTTTCAGAAAAGTATATTGAAGGAGAACTGCTTGTTATCCGTACGCGGCTTAAAGAAATGTATAAAAAATTCATGGGAGACAAGACTCCTGAAAATATAGCAGGCAAAACAGTTATTATCATTGATGACGGAATGGCAACCGGCAATACCATATTGGGAACGTTAAAACTGTTACGTAATGGACGGCCCGATAAAATTATTATTGGTGTTCCGGTATCGTCTAAAGAGGCTGTCGAAAAATTAGCCAAAGAGGTAGATGAAGTTGTAACGATATTAATCCCGGAAGCATTTTCCAGTGTAGGCGCTTTTTACGAAAATTTCAATGAGGTCAGTGATAAAGAAGTGATATGTTACCTGGACAAATTACGAAAAGCGCTGCATAATAAACAGTTGGGTTGTTGATTATTTGTGGCTGTAACAGACTTTCACCTATTACAGCCACAGGGTCTCCTGCGCTTTTAAATAACCAGTTTTTGTTAAGATATTGGATCTGACCATTTGTCCAATCCCAGCAATTTTTTTCCCAAAGCTGAAAGTTTTGCAATGGGCTGCTGTTGTTCTCTCTTCAACGGGTCACCAGGGAAAGCATAACCTTCCGGAGCTTTTCTTTCTTGCCATGATGAGATTCTCCATTGGCGGATATCCTCGTTTTCTTCATCCGCTGGCATCATTGATATATACTGGGCTATGCGAACTTTGTCAGTACTGTTATTAACCCGGATTCCATGTGGCTGCGTACTATTAAAGATCAGAAGGTCGCCTGCTTCCAGCTTTACTTTAGTCGGAGTAAAACCGGCTGTATCGGGTTTAAAGCGATCTCTATCATCCGGTTGCGTCAACTTCCAGTTATCATAAGTACGGAACAGTTCTGGAATACACTGGAAACCTCCCATATTTTCGTCAGTCTGATCAGCTAAAGCCAAAACCCCCTGAACATTCTGTGGTTTGGTTTCAGGGTCATAGTCCCAGTGAATAAAACCTTTATAATCATGACCGGGACGGATTGGAAAATTCAGATTAGCACGGTCAATAGTTACCCAAAGTTTATCCGTTCCCCATATATCACTAAATGCATCATGAACTCTGGTGTATTGACGGTTCTCCCATAACAACTGATGATTGTAAACTTCTACCATCCCCGTATTGTTCAATTCTTTCATTTTCATTTCTAATGCTGCTGTGTACCAGCTTTCCTTGTCATTGGGATCTTTGCCTTCATAATCCCAAAGGAATGCAGCCGTTTTGGCTGCCTGATCACGTGGAATAGCCCCTTTGATGATAACATATCCGTTTTCAATCCAAAATCTCCAGTCATCTTCTGAAAGGACCTTTAATGGCTTACCATTACTGCGGTCACTTAATTTAATCTTGCTGCTGGTCGCTGTTGAGGGGTTCCCCGGGATTTCTTTATGCGCTTTATTTTCTCCGGTGGCTGGTGCCATAGTTGCTCTTTCCATATGTTTATTATTTTATTAGCTTGATCTAACAAAGGTGCAGGCTAATCTTATGGCAACTATTCTCTTAATTGATGAGTTTTTGCTCTATATTGACAATTACACACAGATTCATTCCGTTATACTTGTTTATAGAGATGAAATGAAGATTCAGAAAGAGGAAATAACAATTGAACCAGGGAGCTCATTCCGGGTGTTTAATCCCAGCTTAAGAAACTATTTTTACTGGCATTACCACCCTGAATTAGAATTGATCTATATCGAAGGATTGACCGGTATCCGGCATGTAGGTCAGCATGTATCCAGTTTTATGGAGAGCGACCTGGTGATGATCGGATCAAACATTCCCCACCTTAATTTTGATTACGGGTTGATGACCGATTACCAGCAAATTGTAATCCAGCTGAGAGATAATTTTGAAAAAGAAACGCTGCTAAATACTCCGGAGTTTACACCAATACAACAACTGTTCAAAAGAGCCGCTTTTGGTATCGCATTTAAAGGCGAAACAAAAAAGCAGGCCGCAATCTTGCTAAAGGACTTACAGGGGCTGAATAATTATGACCGGTTGATTAAATTGTTTGAAATCTTTAACCTACTTGCATTAAGTGAAGAGTATATTCAATTAAATGAAATCGACACTAGTGTGAAACTGTTCTTAAATGATAAGCTCCGCATGGGTAACATTTATGATCATATTCACAAGCATTACCATGAGCCTACCAATGTGAATATAGTGGCTGATAAAATTGGATTAAGTACTGCTGCCTTTTGCCGCTATTTCAAAAAGCAAACCAATATGACTTTTACTGATTTTGTCAATCAATATCGGATCAACCAGGCAAAGACCATGCTTCTTCAGGATATAAATGTATCGGAGACTTGCTACAATGTAGGATTTCAGAGTTTATCATATTTTAATAAGCTTTTTAAAAAAATGACTGGTTATGGACCACTTCAATTTAAAAAGCAGTTTTTAGGGGTAAATTAATTTTTCATTGGAAGATTTTAAACAGACATAAACTTCCATTTGCCCGCTCATCATCCATTTCAGGGTTTTCAGCCAATTTCCAGGTAAGATTCCCATAAGGATTACAATTTTACAGTGTCATAACAACCTCTCCCCCTTTCTCTGTCAACCATAGCTCAGTAGTTCTGCCAATTACTTGCTTTTTTTAATCCTGCTACTCTGGCCAATAGTTAAAGCAGAGAAGCCCCTCTCATATTTTAAAATCCCGGTCGTTTTGACGACCGGGATTTTTGTTAATACTTTAATTTATGCTAATAAAACCTAATGTTTAGATTTCGGTTTCTTTTCTAACTTTTGGAAACTACTCTTATCCAGTACTGTGGCCGGGTTAAAATTATGCCCCTGCATGTATTGCAACAAGCTATATTTTAACTGCTTCGCCACTGGCCTATTGGCAATATCTGTATGAATATCCATTGTACACAGCAACAATTTACCTCCGGCTACCTTTGCCTCGACAATGCTGGCCATATTTCTATTTTTAAAAAAATTATCTATATTTCTTAGTACAATAGCCGATGGTAGCAAGCCAATACTATCCAGCTCCAACGTAGTTGATTTTTTACAAAGATCCCACCACTGCCAATCCGTATGGTTATCGGTAGGGAAATTTTCAAAAGCAGGATGTTTTGGATCTACCAATAACCCCATGGTGCCCGGTTGATTTGGAAAATGAACAGGACTCCAAAAAACCTGTACAAATTTCCCCTCCACGCCATTAATCTTTTCTTTAGCAGGATTTAACAGGACCTTTTTCCCTTGGTTCAATGCCATAAGTGCTTCACTGTAACTTGTTGTAAAAACTACATTTTCAACTACTTGCTCTGGTTTATCAGGATAAACCCAAATATTCCAACTGTTTTTGTAGGCTGTATTTTCAATACTTACACTTACCGTTAACTTCTGTGCCCTATTTACATTGGTTAAAGCGGCGTTAATGTTACCTGCAGCAATACCATTACCTAAATTGATGTTTATAACACTCGCTTTGCCCGATACAATTACAGCCTTATCATCCCCTGTAATTTGCCAGATTACATTGGCATTTGTTAAGGGGACAGCACCAAAGTTGGCTACTTCAATTTCAGCTTTAAATGTTTCACTATTGGTATAGCTTGCTTTTTCAAATCTAATCAGGGGTACTACCGGAGCGCAGAATTCCCTGAAATTTTCTGGTTTTATTAAACCTTTACTATCCCAAAATGCATCCAGTATTCCAACTAATGCAGTTCCCTGTCCCGGAAAATCATGTAAATCCAATAATTGAAATCCACTAATACCCTTGGTTTTCAAAGCTCTTTCAATCTCTTCTTTGTAAAGTAATACCGCTAGTTTTCCACTGGCATTTGTAAAATCATCAGCAAGAGAAATCATATTTTTCTTAACCAGATTATCTTTTACAGCGATAAAGTTTGTGGGACTGAGTACCCCGGTATATTTGGAAATTTCATTGATGTTCGGATATACAGCATATTGCCCTATCTCATGAGTGATTAGTGGAACAGGCAAACCAACAACTGATTTTGCGTAATCTTTGTTAAAAGAGGGAGTTTCAACATCGAAAACGCCTTGTCCCCTAACCCATCCTTTTTTAGATCGCTGTGTAATAAAAAAATCATCAGCCGGAACTGGCCAATCGCCAAATCCCTGCTCAAAAGTATAGGAGGTTGTGGTATACATCCTTCTCTTATCCAGAGATTTTAGTTTAATGACTTCATCACTCAGCCAGTTCATATCTCCCTGCATCTCATTACCCATACTCATAAAGCAAAAAGACGGATGGTTACCATAATCCTCGATTATCCGATAGGCTTCTCTGTCAAAAAAGTCATCAGCCAGTTTATCTTTTCCTATTTTAAGGGACCAGGCCGGTAGTTCTACCTGCAGGTATAAACCCATTTCATCAGCTGCATCAAAAGCAGCCTCCGGTGGGCACCAGCTATGAAAACGAAGATGGTTTAAGCCATATGCTTTTACCTTCCCAAAGACCTTTTTCCATTCACTTTTCTCCATCGGCGGATATCCCGTTAATGGAAAGATATTGCACTCTAAGGTTCCTCTTAAAAATAAAGGCTTATTATTTATAAGCAATCTTGCGCCATCGCTACTCAAAGTCCGGAAAGCAAAGGAGGCCGTTGTCGTATGTATCAGGTTGGTCGATTTTACCGAAGCATCCAGGCTATATAGCGAAGGATTAAATTCATCCCACTCTTTGATTGGACCATCATAAGCTATATAACTTACCATCGTGTTTTCTCCAGGTTTCAGCAATAATGAAACATTCGTTTTTGCTAAGGTTACCTTTCCATTTTTAGCTACTAAACTAAGGGTAGATTTAAAGTTTTTGCCAGATTTATTCTCAATGCTGCTAACAACTTTAATTCGCTTCAAATTTTCCTCCGGAAAAACCTTTATATTTTTAAGATAAACATCCGGTCTGGCAATAAGCTGCACTTTACCAATGATCCCGTTCCAAATAATCTGTGTTTCTGCTGAGTAGGCATGACCATCGCCAATATCTAGTTTTTTACTGTTATCGATCTTTATAGTCAGAATATGCCTCCCTGGTTTTAAAAATGGTGACAAATCAAAGTGATGTGCTGCACTCAGGCTTTCACCCTGAGCATTCACTTTCTTTCCGTCAACCCATACATCGGTTTGCCAGATAACCCTTTCTAACAAAAGCGAGATCTGTTTACTACTCCAGGTAGCCGGGATAACTACCTCCTTTTGATACCAGGCTATGCCTATGTAAGAAAATTTACGCGACAAATGGAGCATCACATTCCGTTTAAGCTCAGGCTTCAACTGTAAGGGATTACCCAAACCTGCATCGTCAGTAGTTCCAGGCAATTTAATTTTCTGATTAAAAAACTGAGCAGATTTATTATACCATTTCTCTTGCTCCCCGATGTTCAAAGAATCCATGCGAAATGACCATACTCCAGCCAGATTTATTCTGTCTTCGCCAATTATAGTTTTATTTTTTTCCTGCCCTGATACACCTAAGATTAGGGTAAGTTGAAAAAGGCATGTAAACAACCATTTACTCATTTTATAATAATTTTTAATAATCAGTTTATAGACTTATAATTTCATGTTTTAGCTAGCCTCATCATCAACCATACCGAACGGGATTAAGAGTGGAAACAGACCAAGGTGAGTGGTTGCTCCCTGGTGGTTAACATCCATATCGAGTACCTCTATAAACATTTCTCTGGCTGCTTCAGCACGACCAAGGCCCAGATAACCAAGACCAATCAAATAACAACAATGAATGTGATTTTTTAAATTAAGGTCCTGATCAAAAACAAGTAAATCAGGAAGGGAAACCGCAAAGTAATCGATCTCGATCTCATCATTCAGGTGAAGTTTACCAAACTGGATAAATCGTTCAAAAATCTCCTTTGCCTTATCCTGCTCCTCCAGCTTTAACCAGGCCAAACCCTGGTAGAAAATTTTATCAGGCTGAGGATCATTGTAAAATATCGCTTGTACCGGTTCTGTGTTTCCGGATGTGGCCTGCAAAAACTTTTGATCTGCCTGGTCCTTCAATCCCATTTTCTCGTACACACAACCTTCCAGATAATAAATATCATTTTCCTGTGCGCCGTATAACTTCCCTTCCCCAAGATTGTGGGGATAATGCGTTGCCACTGAAAGTAGCTCAATCGCAGTGTGATACTCTCCTTCCATGAGCGCGGTTTTGGCGAGCTGGGTATGGCAAAGGAGGTGCTGTCCAACTACCTTTCCTTCTCCTCCTTCCCAGGGATGGAACTGTCGGCCGGCAAGCAGCGCTTTAGCTTCCCGGTATCGGCTCAGCTGATTACATAGCGTGATCTGTTCCAGGTATAAATCATCACGATAGTTAACCAGTTCAGTATACTTTTCCAACATAGCCAGGCGTGGCTCCGGAGCATATCCCATTTTCTTATATAACTGATCCAGCTCCATGAATACCCGCGCATCAGCTATGTCCAGGCTAAACGCTTTTTCGAGCGACTTAAGCGCAAGATCTGAGTCATTCAAATGATTGTGATAAGCCAGTGAGAGATTCCTATGCGCTGTAGGGAAAGCAGGATCTTCCTTCACCGAATTCTCCCAACAGGCTACTGCTTCATTAAACTGCTGTTTTCCATACCAGAAATTACCCAGATAGTAATATGCCTTAGCATCTTTAGGATTGTATGCGATAGCAGCTAACAAGACATTCACATCTTCTATCCGGTGAGGAAAACAGAAATCTGGTGCTGCATACTGCCCTTTAAGAAAGTATGCTTGTGAAGACTCCTGATCTCCACTCCTCAGCGCAAACCAGCCCATGTAGTAGTAAACCATCGGATACACCTCTCCTTGCTCCTCCCGGATATAGATAGACAAAATTCCGGTCGCCTCTTTATACAATCCCGCCTGTGCATATTCCAGCGCACATTCTATATAATTATGAACATCTTGTCGCATCAACTGTACAAGATGGCTTAACGACGCTTCTGATGCGCTTAAATCAGCCCTTTCCAATTGCAAGGTATACCTTTCATACAAACACCCAAAATTGAAAGGATCAATCAACAGAGACTCTTCAAGAAAAGTCATCGCCTCTTTAAGTCTGCCCATTTTATGTAGGATAGCCGTTTTAAGGTGACGTGCAGCATGCGAATGGTAATTACGCAATAAGGATTTATTGATCAGGTATAATGCATCCTCATAATCCCCCTTTTCTGTGGCAATCCTCGACAGCGCAAGGAAACCCGCATCCTGCCAGGCAGCATTCCAGGTTGATTTATAAACCGCTTCATAAGCTTCCTTTGCTTTTCCCTGCATTTTTAATGACAAACCCAGGTTATAATAAGGTTCACCATCGTATGGATTAGGATTCCGTAATGTTAACGTTTTTATGGCCGTACGAAAGAACTGTTCAGCAGCTCCAAACTGTCCGCGTCTCATATTCCATAGTCCCATCGCATTGTTGGAACGGACATCTCCAGGCTCCCTTTTCAGGGCTTCAGTATAATAATCTGTTGCCTGATAAGTGGCATGACGGTATTGTTCGATGTGCAGGCCGTTAAGGAATAACTCTTCTACAGAATCCATGTTTTCAGGGGCTTTTGCTGCTGTTGCAGCTGCTGGAATTTCCCCGGGATTCACCTTTTCCTGTTCGTAGCTCACCAACAGCTTATGGTCGCAGGTTTCTACAAGAACACGAACACTTTCCATAGAAACTCCGGTCTTCAGCGGTATGATTTTCTCAAAAACCAAAGACGGAGAAAGGTCAAAGTAAGTGGCATCTTCCAACACTTCATTTATAAATAAGCTAATCACTGCCGAAGGAAAGAAAGCGGTAGCATAAACTTTTATGTCCAGTGCACTCCCGTTCTGTTCTACATTTAACATGGCTTCTTTAGTGGCATTCTTAACTGCACCAATTTTAGCATAAGGCATAAAATACTGCTCAAATGTTTTTTCCTCATTAGGCTGTAGCCAGGAAAAATCAGGCTGATTGTCTGTATAGACTCCCGTCATCAGTTCGATATAGGGTCCATCTTCATCGGTCAGATTTCTATCCCAGGATAGTCCAAAGTCACCATTCCCCCAGGTCCATTGCTTTTTGCCTGGTGCAATATGATGATTCGCCACGTGTAGCATTCCAGCTTGTGTATCATGCTCATACCCTCCTATAAAATTATAGCTGGAGCGGATAGCCATATAAGAAGTGGGTACAGGAATATTTTTATAGCAGGAAATATCTGTTCCTGGTGAATAATCCTTTTTATAATAAGTACCGGTAGCGATTGGAAAATCAGAAACATCGCGCTTACCATGATCAAAAACCGCATACACATCAGGTGGAAAAATAGACTGATAGTGATCGTTGACCTTTACTGCAGGGTTTGCCCACCACAAAAAGGTTTGTGGAAATGGTGTGGGGTTGAACACCTTTCCTTTAACTTCCAGATAAGCTTTATCGGGATATAGGGTAAAACCTGCCATTCCTTTGGTACGGAACATCAATTCCAGCTCATTTACCCAAATAGTTTTACTACCGTCATCATGTGATTCTATGGTAAAATCTATAGGGTCAAATGTACTTGGACGATGGTGTTGGGGCCAGTTAAACTCTATTCCTCCTGAAATCCATGGGCCTGTTAAACCTACCAATGCGGGTTTAATCACCTGGTTGTAATAGATAAAATCACGGTTACGCACTTTATCATAAGCCCTTTGGATTCTTCCCCCAAGTTCGGGAAGCACCATTATTTTCAAATATTCATTTTCTATAAATACTGCTGTATACGCTTTATTAATCTTTTCATCGGATATTTTTTCGATAACAGGGTTTGGGTATACCGCTCCTGTACTTCCCTGATATACTCGTTTTTCTAAAAAAATAGGGTTCTTCTCTGGCTTACCTGTTTCGTAAGTAGGAATGATGACTTTCTCCACCCATGCGGTTACTTCCATAATATAATTCGTGCTTCTTTATTAAATAATAATGTTGATTAATGAGGGCTAAAAACAGATTCCAGTTCTTCCAGTGTTTTCCCTTTGGTTTCTTTAACTCTTGCCCTGACAAAAAGGAAGCCCATAACACAGATCCCCGAATAGAGGTAAAAGGTATTGTGCATTCCGATCCATTTGGCAAGTACAGGAAAAGTAAAAGTGAGTATGAAGTAAGCTGCCCATAAGCAGAGTATAGCAATAGATGATGCTGCCCCTCTCACATGATTCGGGAAAATTTCTGAAATCAGCACCCAGGTTACTGGTCCGAGGGAAATGGCGTATGTTCCTATCGCAGCCAGCAAAAACACCCCTACCAAAGCAGAATGTACTGCTAGTAATTGTGCAATCACCACATATAATATGGCCAGTGCTGCTGCACCGAACAACATGAGTGGCCTGCGACCAATTTTATCCACAAGAAACATGGCCAGGATAGTAAAAAACAGGTTTACTCCTCCTATAAATACCGTTTGTAGCAACTGGTCATCTTTCGATGCGCCGATACTGGCAAAAATATTCGAAGGATAGTTAAAGACCACATTGATTCCGCAAAGCTGCTGAAATACGGCAAGTACAATCCCTATCGTTACCGCCGGCAAAACGGCTTTCCCAAAAACGGCAGTGTAGCTGACTTTTTGATTTCCTTTTGCAGCAGATTTCATCATGTCCATAGCACTGATGGAAAAATCAACACCGCCAATTTTCTCCAGGACTTTAAGTCCTTTGCTTTCTTTTCCGGTCTGGAGTAACCACCTTGGACTTTCCGGTAGCCAGATTACCCCGATGATGAACAGTGCAGAAGGTACAGCGCCAAGACCAAACATCCACCTCCAGGCATCCGGCCCACTATTACGGAGTGAATAATTGATCAGGTTGGTGATCAGGATTCCAAGTACAATGGTTAGTTGATTGATGCTCACCATTCTTCCACGATATTTTGCCGGAGAAACCTCGGCAATATACAAAGGTGACAATAGGGAGGCCATACCTACACCTATTCCCGCTACAAACCTTGAGAAAACAAAAACCCCCAGGTCTGAAGCAAATGCCATTGCAAGAGAAGAAAGGCCAAAAATGAGGGCCGCTAAAAACAGTCCTGGTCTGCGACCGTATTTATCGGCCACGCGGCCGGCTGTTAGGCAGCCAATAATAGCGCCAAGGGCCAATGACCCGGTTGCAAAGCCTTCCCAATATTCATTTAGTCCAAACTGATCCCGTAAAAAAGGTAATGCACCTGAAATTACGGCAAAGTCAAAACCAAACAGATATCCCCCTAATGCGGAGATAAAGGAGATAGACAAAAGGTACGAAGTTTTAAATTGTTGCATTTTAGGTTTAGGTTAACAAAACCAAATTTGAACTAATAATAACAACCATACAATAGAAATAATTACGGAAGGAATGGACAATATTACGGAATTATCTATAAATTCAGCCCCGACTAAAGACAGATGGAAAACCAAACAACTGAAATTAAAAAGAAAGAAGGTTTTAATGGCCAAAAGGCAATTGTACTGCCCAGGTCTATCCTTGTAAAAACCTGTATTCCCAATCCACTATTGGCTGGCATCTACATTACGGATATCGGATTTTACCCGAAAGCAAAATTTCATTACAGGGAACGTAGCCATGGGATAGATCAGTACATCCTTCTTTACTGCACAGATGGGAAGGGTGAAGTGACAATTGAAGACACTTCCTATACCATTAAATCGGGAAATTTCATTGTCATACCTGCAGACAAGTCACATGCTTACACTTCCGATCAGAACATGCCATGGACCATTTACTGGGCACATTTCAAAGGCCACCTTGTTAAGTCGCTGATCAGATTGTTGCTTAAAAGACAAAAAAGTTATAAAGGCCTTGTACAGTTCAATGAATCAAGAATAAAACTCTTTGACGAAATCTATTTAAATCTGGAAAGAGGTTACAGTACCGATAACCTGTGCTATGTCAATATTAGTTTCTGTCATTTCCTTTCTTCCTTTATTTTTGATGAAAAATTTAATTATTCGGCTAAACAAAGCATAGTGAATCCCATCGATGTTTCCATTGAGTTCATGCAAAAAAACCTGCATACCACCTTTACCCTGGAAGATATCGCTAAATCAGTTAACTTGTCGTCCTCCCATTTCTCAGCACTTTTCAAAGATCAAACCGGTTTTGCCCCGATTAAATACTTCAATCACATTAAAATACAGAAAGCCTGCCAATACCTTCAGTTCACAGATCTCCGTATCAAAGAGATTGCCTCAACACTTGGTATAGATGACCAATACTACTTTTCAAGAATGTTTTCTAAAATAATGGGTGTCTCTCCACAAGACTATAAAGTAAAAAGAGAAACGCTCCGGGAAACCAAGTTTTTATAAACACAGCTTATTTTTTTCCAAAAACACCATCTCATTGACTTTCTACCATAGACGATATGGATGGAACATTTTTTTTCGCAGAAATAAAAGTGCTTTTATCAATCATAAAAAAAAGCCGCTGTAATTATTGATTTACAGCGGCTTAATATGTAGGTTAACTTTTTACCAGGTGATATTTTGATGTATTTACTTTCTCCCGGGTCTTCCTGGTTATTTTGTTGCCCAGGTCACCCCATTTTGATTATCCGCTCCGGCAAACTGACGTTGAAGTGCTGCTTTTAAATTGGCGGCATTCACGGTGTATTCACTTGTTGGATAAGCCCAGCGTGTTGGAATCAGATTATTATTACCATTGGCCGGCCCGATATCAAATTTAGGAACACCTGTTCTTCTGTAGTTATAATATGCCTGGCGACCGGAATTCTGAAAGAAGGCCACATATTTCTGCTCCAGAATCTGATCTAGTCCTGTTCTGGTATTTCCTGCATACCTATTCTTTGTCAGGAAAGCTGAAATCGTGGAAGTATTCGTTACGCCATAGAACTTTACCGACTCCGTAATGCCCTGCTCGTAATAGCTTGCTGCATCTCCGTTTGCCCAGCCCAGGTTTATTCCTTCTGCGATATTAAAGTTAGTTTCAGAGGCACCAAGCTGAACCGCAGGAATACCGGAAGGGGAAGAAAGCCAGTAATCAAAATTGATCATACTTAGTTTTCCGGCAATGGCCTGATCCTTTAAGGTCGTCTGTAACTCACCTGTACGCCCTCCTTTAAAAGAAGTGAATTTCGTCGCATAAGCGGCATCACCACTTAATTTAGCCGAATCGGTTGGCAGTGCCACAACAAATACCCTTGGGTCACTGGTTTTGGTCAGAATATCAATATAGGTGGCACCCAGATTGTTTCGGAGATCGTTTTTCAGTACTACTCCATTGGAAGGCCATAAAGGATAGTTGTTCGATACATTAGAAGTATTATAAACCAGCTGAAAATTATCCGAATTACTGAGTATTAGCGGGTATTTAGCGGGATTACTAACGATAGCGGAGAATTGCTCTTTTATGTTGAGGTCAGGTGTATCATCAGCTCGTTTGCTTAAAGCGTTCAATACCCTCAAACGAAATGAGTTAACTAATTTTTGCCATTTGGCAAGATCACCATTATAAAAGAAATCACCATCAACCTTGGTTTTAGCAGCCACAAATGGCGTTAAATCAGTATTTGCTTCTTCCAGCAACTGAAGACACTGTTTGTAAACCTCTTTCTGCGTATCGTATTTAGGCAAAAAATTACCTTCCGATGCTCCTCTTAAAGCTTCGCTCATTGGAATATCGCCAAACATTTCGGTAGCGGAGACGAAGAAATAAGCCCTGAAAAACTTAGCAAGGGCCAGATATGCTGATGCCGGAGCCCCTACCTTCATTGCTTCTATTTCCATGCGCTGAACATTTCTCAATTGGGTATAGGCAGCATAATCTGAAGTCGTCCAGTTGTAAGACTGGTTTCCATAATACGCTTCGTTCATCACCATAAACTGGTTATGTCGCTGATCTGTTGTCCATGGTGCCTGCGAGCTGTTTAGTAATAAACCGGTAAAAATCAACTTCGGCGAGACGTTTAATATTGCTGCAGGATCTTTTTGCAACTCTGCTGTTTTCTTGCAGGAAGAAAATAGAATGATCAACATGCAGGTTAGTATGGAATATATTTTAGTTTTCATAACCTTTATTTTAAAAAGTAATATTTAAGTTGACACCAAAGCTCTTTACCGATGGGGTTTGAAGTCCGGCACCAGCGATGAACTGATCGAGGTCCATATTTCTGGTTCCTTTACCTGTGAAATAAAGAAGGTTTCTACCTACCAGTGATACGCTTGCTGCACTGATGATCTTTGATTTTTGAAGCACAGCAGTTGGAACGGTATAGGTCAGCACGACTTCTCTTAACTTGACAAAGGTTCTGCTACGCATCAATTCGTAGTTAGAGCGGTTAAAGTTCCTTGCCCAGGTCTGGTACAATACCTTCACATCATTGTCTGCAAAAACCCTGTTGTCCGAAATCAGATTACCATCCTGATCAGTATTTAAAGCACCACTAACGATCTTTAACCCGTCGGTCATCACGCTTCCCTTCCAGCTGGAATTTGATCTGTTCTCCCAGTCAAGCAACCGGTAAGGACTGTCAGATGCTGGTGCAGTTCCCGAATTCCACTGTGAATCATCCACAGCGTTGGCAATTTTTCCTCCAAATCGACCGTCAATCTGAAAACTAAGGCCGATATTCTTATACTTGAAAGAGTTGTTAATACCCGCAACAAAATCATTGTCGCTATAACCTACAAGACTTCTATAAGGATTTAAAGCTGGTAATCCATTCGTTCCAACAATCATTTTCCCATTTGGATCACGTTGAAAATCGGTAATAAAGTATCCATCTGCCCTATCTCCTACCTTAATCAATCCATCCCTTTCCAGAATACCATCAATTTTATTTAACCAACGGTGATTTGTTGACCAGTTCAGCACGACATTCCATAAAAAGTTGGTCGTCTTTACCGGACTTCCGTCTACCGTCAGCTCTAATCCTTTTCTCACATAAGTGAAGGCATTCTTTTGCGTAGAAGTTACACCAGATGTCGGGCTAACCACCAGGTTTACAATCTGCGGGCCTTCTATATTATAAAATGCGGCTGCATCAAATCCGATCCTGTTGTTCAAAAATCTGGCTTCGAGCCCCAACTCCGTTGTTTTCACCCTTGCCGCCAAAATATCAGGATTCGTCAGGACCCCACTATAGCCAACTCCGGTATTGTTGTTCCAACGGGTAGCATAAGGCGAATAAGTTGAATTAAGTTTATAGATGTCGTACTGCGCATCTTCATTTACCAGATCAGAAGCTACATTGGCATAAGAACCTCTCATTTTTAGGAAAGAGATCTCTTTAGGCAGATTAACCATTTGAGAAATTACGGCACTTAAAGAGGCCGATGGATAGAAATAGGCATTGTGTTTTACAGGTAAGGTTGTTGATTTATCATATCTTCCGGTAATGTTCAGGAATAAATAGTTCTTATAGTCCAGATCGATCAGACCGTATGCACTGGCAACTTGTCTTTGTCCATAATCATTTGACGGAACCGAAGGTAAAACCGTGTTGGATAAGTCATACACACCCGGAACAATCAGTCCACCATTGGTACTTGCACTTAAAGAGCTCACCTTTACTGATCTTAAATTTGCAAAAACTGAAGACTTGAATCCGAAATCCTTAAACTGATCTGCATAACTCAATGATCCTTCCGTATTGTTTTCCCAAAACTTATCATACACTTCCTGGTAGCCTCCAACCTGGTTTACCCCATCATTATAAAAATTACCTGATACCGGAATCCGCTTCGTACGGCTTCTATTCCAGGTACTCACATTACTTCTAAGGTTAAAATTGAGCTTATCGGTTATGCTATATTTCATGGAAATATGACCATAAATGTCATCTTTAGCATAACTATGCAAATTTTCATAGGCTGTAAAATACGGGTTATTATAGATCGTATACTCTCTGTTATACTGCTGAATATTCTCCTGACCGGGCTTCCAGTAATTCTGAAGATCTCTTACATCAAAATCTGCACCACCCCAGATATTCATCAGGTACACATAGCTGTTAGGCCCATAACCTGCATCCGGATAATTTGGAGTAATCTGTTTGTTATAATTAATATTAGCTTCAAATCTTACTTTCTTACCTGCATTCAGCCCCCCTGAAAAATTAAAGTTCGTGCTGCTCAGTTTGGTATTCGGAACTGTACCACGCTGCAGCATTTGCGAAATAGACATACGCATTTCACCGACTTCGCTTTTGGTTGAAATGGCAATATTGTTTGTACTCAATACTCCATTGCGCAGGAAATTTTTAAGGTTATCGGTTCCTCTGGCCAACCATGGGATAGGTACCAGTGCTTTGGTAACCGGATCAATAGGGCTATTGTATTGATTAATGAGCTGACCTTCAAATCGCGGGCCCCAAATAAAATAATCACTATCATTGATCCCACCACCTTTTCCATCTTTAAATTCGTACTTAAAATTATCACCAGCGCCATAAGAATTCTGGTAATCAGGGATTGCATTATAGCCGGTTTGTAATTGCGTACTGGAGTTGAAGTCGACGGTAAACCCTTTGTTTATGGAGCCCCCCTTTTTTGTCGTAATCAAAATAGCCCCTTTTTGTCCCCTGCTACCGTATAACGCGGCTGCATTTGCGCCTTTTAATACCGAATAGCTCTCAATATCATCAGGGCTTAAATTCCAGGAATCTGAGCTTATCGGAACTCCATCCACTACGATGAGTACTCCAGACTGGCCCCTCAGGTAAATCCCGGGATCTCCAAACAGGTTTGCACTTGGTGTAATGGTCAGACCTGCAACTTTTCCAGTCAGCGAGCTGATTCCATTTGGTTCCCTTGCCTTTACGAGGTCACTTCCTTTTACTTCCTGAACCGAATAGCCTACTGCTTTCTTCTCCTTTTTAATTCCGAGTGCAGTCACCACCACGTCGTCCAGAGATTTACTGTCGGTCTGTAAGATGATGGAATTTGCAGCTGCACTTCCAACTTTCACCTGTTTAGTCTTGTAGCCCATCGATCTGACTTCAAGGAGATCTTCGGGTGCTCCAACAATGCTAAAGCCCCCTTTGAGATCAGTTGAAGTACTTTTCCCATTATTTTTATTGGTAACAGTCGCGCCGGGAATAGGCCCGGATTCATCTACGACGGTCCCGGTTACTTTGGACTGCCCATACATGTTAATGCTGCAGAACAAGAGAAATACCGTTAATAGTAATTTTCCTTTTGTGTAGAATTGATTCATAGTTTTAGCTAATGATTTGTTTAGCAAAACTAAACTTAGTTTATAAAGACAACACTAAACATCTGTTAAGTATTTGTAAACTAAGAGCCTGAATAATTGTTAATCTTCCATAAAAAAGCCCGGTTCTTTAATTCAGAACCGGGCTGCTTATGATCAGGCTTAACAATTACTTATTCCTTACAGGTTTTATAGCCTTCGCTTCATGGTGATCGGCCTTAAAATCAAATCCCGGAGTACGAATACTGACAAGTATCTGGTTTGTTATTTATTGATATTATTTGTGTTTAAGTACTTTTGCTTCAAGATAGAAAATGATCTCTTCCGCTATGTTCTTACCCTGATCACCCACTCTCTCGAGTCTACGTAAAATGGAGAGCACATTTAATGCCTGTTCAGTCTTATCCAAATGGTCTTTAATGTACCTGGTAATGAACTGATGTGCTTCCGCATTGATTTCATCAAGCAATTCATCTTTCTTAAAAACACTCCTCGCCAGCTTTGCATCTTCTTTATCAAAGGCATCAAGTACCTCTTTTACGATACAGATCGCTGCTTCAAACATCACATGAAACCTTGTACATTCCAATAAAGACTTATCAAAATGTTCCTTTTCACTGGCAACTAATTTGCAGATGCCTTCAGCTATATCACCAATACGTTCCAGGTTTCTGTTAATCTTTAGCGTAGCCAGCACAAAACGAAGATCTACAGCTACAGGATTAAAAAGTGCAAATATGTTCTCACAATCCCGGTCAATTTTCAGCTCATAAGCATTCACCCGTTTTTCATTTGCAACTACCGATCTGGAGAGCTCCTTATCAGATTTTTCAATAGCAATGAGTGACTTGTCCAGCTGTGAAATGACCAACTCCCACATTTCTATGATATCTGATTTCAATAATTTCAATTCTGACTGTAAGTGTGTCATATCATTTTTGATTTTTGTGTTTACCCGAATCTGCCCGTAATGTAATTTTGAGTAGCTACTAATGATGGATTGGTGAAAATTTTGTCAGTTTTATCGAACTCTATCAGTTCTCCCAGATAAAAGAAGGCCGTTTTATCGCTAACCCGGGCAGCCTGTTGCATATTGTGCGTTACAATTACTATGGTAAACTGATCTTTTAGCTGATAGATCAATTCTTCTATTTTTGCGGTTGAAATGGGATCTAGTGAAGATGCAGGTTCATCCATCAGTAATACTGATGGTTGAACAGCGATGGCACGTGCGATGCAAAGCCTTTGCTGCTGTCCGCCGGATAAGGTCAACGCAGACTTGTTGAGGTTATCTTTTACCTCTTCCCATAGCGCAGCCTGCCTGAGCGCGCTTTCAACAATCTCCTGCAAGACTAACTTTGAACTTTCCCCGTTAATACGCAGGCCAAAAGCGACATTTTCAAAAATGGATTTGGGAAAGGGATTTGGCTTTTGAAATACCATTCCGATTTTTTTCCGGTGCTGAAATACATCAACCATGTTTTTGTAGATATCTACATCATCAACCAAAACACGACCTGTTATGGTCACATTTTCAATCAGATCGTTCATCCGGTTAAAACATCGTAAAAATGTAGATTTGCCACATCCGGAAGGGCCTATAAAAGCAGTAACGGTATTTGGTGCTATTTTAATAGAAATATCTTTCAGCGCCTGCTTACTACCATAGTATAGGTTAAGTTCCTCGACCCTTAACTTAAAAACGCCATAAGGACTACCTTGTGTTATATAGCTGTCTTTTTGTACCATCTGTTTCTTAAATAAATAGCCGTACCGTTAAGTAAAAATGTAAATAATAACAAGACAATGATACCAGCGGCTGCATTGACGACAAAACCTTGTTGCGGACGTGATGTCCAGTTAAATATCTGGATGGGCAGGGAGGTATACTGATCCATTGGACCTTCTGGTATAAAAGGGACATAAGCTAAAGCACCTACCACAATCAGGGGTGCTGTTTCTCCTATTGCCCTGGACGTAGAGAGAATAATTCCGGTAAGTATACCTCCAAAGGCAACAGGTAAAACTACACTGCGTATGGTTTGCCATTTGGTGGCACCAAGCCCGAATGAGGCTTCGCGTAATGAATCCGGAACAGCTTTTATCGCTTCTCTTGTAGATACGATGATTACTGGCATAATTAAAAGTGCAAGTGTAAGTGCCCCTGCAATAATGCTGTTCCCGAGGCCTGCTGATCTTACAAACAATTCTAATCCAAGAATCCCATAAATTACTGATGGAACCCCGGCGAGGTTAGAAATGTTAATTTCTACAAACTTTGCCAGTCTGTTTCGTTTACCATATTCCTGCAGATAAATACCCGACAATATGCCTATAGGTAAAGCAATAATCAGGGTGAAAAACAAAAGACCGACCATCCCTGCAAGGGCCGTATAAATTCCCGATTCCTCAGGATGCCTGGAGGGAAGTTGGGTAAAAAAAGACCAGTTGATCCGGTGTATCCCCTTGATGACTATATCAATCAATAACACCAATAAGGTAAGTAAGACAAGGATGGTGCATAGGGCGGCAAACACTTTGAAAAGTGTATCCTGGAGCCCGGGGTTAATTAAATGTTTTCTATTCATAACGCTGATGATATTTTTTCCTCATCCAGAAACTGATATTGTTGAGCAGGAAAGTAAATGCAAAAAGCGTAATACCTGCTGCAAATATAGTGCGGTATTCCAGCGAATCCTGAGGTACATCACCCATGCTCACCTGTACAATATAGGTGGTAATGGTCTCCACGGATTCCAGTGGATTAAATGTGAGCCTGGGTTGTTGCCCGGCTGCTATGGCTACAATCATGGTTTCCCCAAGTGCCCTGGAAACGGCCAGAATTACTGAAACTACAATCCCTGAACTGGCGGCTGGCACAATTACCTTGAACGCAGTTTGAAACCTATTGGCCCCAAGCCCGTAGGAAGCTTCACGTAAGGCTCCTGGTACTGCACGTAATGCGTCCTCACTCAAAGAAGTGATGTAAGGAATGATCATAATTCCCATAACGATTCCCGGAGACAGCGCATTAAAACCAGCCAGACCCGGAATGATTTGCTGCAACAAGGGTGTAACAAACTGCAATGCGAAAAAGCCATACACAACTGTAGGAACAGCGGCCAGAACTTCAAGCATTGGTTTAACCCATGCTGTAAATTTTTTAGAAGCATATTCATTTAAAAACACAGCAATGGTGATGCCTACCGGCACTGCCACTAAAATGGCTATTGTGGTCGTGAGCAAGGTTCCGGAAAGCAGGGGCATAATGCCAAAATGCTTATCTTGAAATAAGGGTGTCCATTGTGTGTCGGTTAAAAAATCGATAAAGGACACCTCTTTAAAGAATTCGAAAGTATCCAGGGAGAGTACCAAAATAATACCTATCGTCGTCAGTACAGAAACCAGGCTGCATAGGATCATAATCCATTCTATAACTTTTTCAGATTTGATCCTTATGCTGGCCATCGTTACTCTTGCGTGGATAAAAGTTGCAGCAGATTTGCACCTACTGTTGATTTGTTTTCAAAAACAGAACCGGTACTTCCTTTCTTAAAGCGCAGGTAAGATAAACGGTATACCGCTTTTGGTAAGGGCACATACCCAACCTCTTGTGCCAATGAAGCTGCGTGCTCCAAATAAAACTTCACAAATTCCTGTACATATGTTTTTTTTGCTGAATTTATGTTTACATAAATGAATTCAGGTCTGGAGAGTGGCTGGTATTTTCCATGTTGAACGGTTGAATCATTAGGGAACACCGCTTCACTTTCTTTACTGTACTTAACCGGAACAAGTTTAAGTTTTGATTTGTTTTCTATATAGTAGGCTAAACCGAAATACGCCAGTCCGCCAATATCTGAGGATACCCCCTGAACTAAAACATTATCGTCCTCACTTGCGGTATAATCTCCTCTGGAAGCTTTTGGTTTTCCATTAATAGCCTCATTAAAATAATCATAGGTTCCGGATGAGGTGCCGGCGCCATATAAATTTAAAGGCATATCCGGCCATGAATCCCGGACTTGTTTCCAGGAGATGATCTTCCCCTGGCTTTGAGGTGACCACATTTTTTTTAGCTCGGCAACAGTTAGGTAATGCACGAAAGTATTTTTGGGGTTAACAACAATGGCCAATCCATCATAACAAACCGGTATTTCAATAAATTCAATCCCATTTATTCTGCTTACTTTCAGTTCCTCAGGACTGATCGGTCGTGAAGCATTGGTAATATCAGTTTCGCCCCTCAGGAATTTTTTGAATCCTCCACCCGTACCTGATATGCCTACGGTAATCCGGATCTCCCCATTTTGCTTTCTGAATTCCTCAGCTACTGCTTCCGTTAATGGGTATACACTACTTGAGCCATCAATATTTATTTTCCCTTTATATTCTTTAAAACAAGAACATAACATCAATGGGTACAGGAGGTATCGTAAAAAATAATATCTGGACATATCCTACCGTTTGACAATACCTCTTCAGGTCATTTTTGTTTTTCTTCTTTGAAGAGCAATAAAGGTACATGTATATGATAGGCTAGCTTTTTGGTCAGGCTGGTGTGAAACAGGCCCTCAAAGAATCCATATTTTTTTGGCACTGCAATTACCATTTGCATTTGATGTTCATCTGCGAAATCCATTACTCCTTTGGCAATATCCTTGTTATCTGTATAATGATACTCAGGCTGCTCATTTTCCCATAACTGGTACAAACTGTTCATTTCAGTCAGGGTATCAGGATTAAAATGTTCCTCATGATGATCTACATTTAAGATTGATAATTTTGCGCCCAGTATATTTACCATACGCTTTATTGCAACTGCGGGTGTAGTCTTTGAAACCTTTTTCAAATCGCAGGCAAATACAACGTTTTCTATGGTTTTGAATTTGGAATGTTCCGGCACAATCAATAACGGAATGGGAGTAATCCGGGCAACACGAATTGTATTGCTACCAATGAAAGTTCGTTCCAGCAGGTCTTTACCTGCTATCCCCATCACCACAAGCTCCGGAGACTGGCCCTCAGGATAACTATTGACAATCTCATCCAGGGGGCGTTGGTCTATATAGCTTTCAATGACTATTCCTTTATTTAACCTGGGTTGTAACTTATCCTTTAAGGTCCGGAGCTGTTCTATATGTCTTTGATGTTCCTGTTCTGTAAGTATGATGATCTGGGATTGCATTTCCATTGTGGTTGGAGTATGCTCTGAGTAACAGATCTGCAGACGTGACACATTCAACTGCCTGGCTAAAGCAGCAGCATAGTTTGTTGCATTCAGAGCTGCATTAGAAAAGTCAGTAAAAATGACTATTGTTCCTGCATTCTTTCCAGGTTCTGCTGAAGTTGCCATAATACAATTTTTATTTTATATACGGTTTGTATTTTAAACAAGCAGGGAACAGAATGGTTTAAAATTGCCTTAAATAACCTCAGATTTAGTCATTAAAACCTGATCTATACGTACGCCATCCATATCAACAATTTCGAATTTAAAATTCTCATATTCAACAACATTACCTTCATGAGGCATTGCTTTTAAATGATCCATCATAAATCCGGAGACTGTTGAATAATGCGCTAAATTGATTTCAATAATTTCCCGTTCAAAAAACTGGTTCAGTTCAAATATTGTAGTCCTTCCGTTCAGCAGATAACTGTTGTCTTCCCTGCGGATGATGTGATTTTTATCCGTTTCATCTTCATCCGGCAGATCGCCAACAATGGCTTCAATTAAATCATGAAGCGTAATCACACCGCGAACGCTTCCAAATTCATCCACCACCACTCCCATGTATTGCTTTTTATCCTTAAACAAATTCAGGATCTTAAAAGCCGGAGCGTTCATCACTACGTAAATCGGCTTGGTTAAAATCCGGTCAAGGCTAAAATCTTCATGGTTGTAATTCTCCAGCAGATCTTTAATATTAATGACACCTAGAGGTTTATCCAGTACACCATCGGCAACTATAAACCTGGAATGGACACTTTCTTTCACCTTATCGAAAATATCTTCTTTACTCCAGTTATAGTTGATCCATTCAACTTCTGAGCTATGGGTCATCAATGATTTTGCAGTCTGATCGGTAAAGGAAAAAAGATTCTGGAAAGTCTCGCTTTCTTCGCTTTCCAAAACCCCTTGTTTACCGGCCGTTTTCAGCATAAACCGGAGTTCCTCCTCAGAAACTTTTTCAGTTTCATTTTCTTTAACCCCCATTAGCTTGAGAATTAAAGAAGTGGAGATAGAAAGCAATTTGACAAAAGGATAGGTAATTAAGGTAAAGACCCGGATCACCGGAACACAAAACAAAGAAATCCGCTCTGAATTATTCATGGCGATAGTCTTCGGCACAAGCTCCCCAACCACAATTGTAAAATAGGTGATGCCTCCAATCACTATAATCAAGGAAACCGTATGCAGCGAATCGCCCAGAAAAGTTAGTCCGGAGAGCAAAACGACCATATCATCTGTAAGCGCCGCGCCACCATAGGCACCTGAAATGACACCAATAAGCGTAATTCCAACCTGAACCGAGGAAAGAAAGTTTTCCGGGTTATCCAACAGTTTAAGCACTGTTTTTGCATTGGCACTACCCTGAGCAGCAAGATGTTCAATCCTGCTTTTTTTTACCGAGACCAATGCAATTTCAGATAAGGCAAAGAAGCCGTTCAATAAAGTTAGAATAAAGATGATCAGTACTTCCAAAGTATAGATATTTAGTGTTACCCAAATATAATTAAAATAAGATCATGCTTTTTGTTGCCCGGGGCTTAAGTTTTAAAACAGTGTACTCCCCTGTTTTTTTTACAACCGATACCGGAGTTTGATGTTTCTTCCTATAGCTTTAAGTAGTCCGGGATGATCGTTTGTAGTCGCATCAGCAGCATCCCAATCCCCCTTTAAATTACAAACAAGCTGATACTCCATATCATTGAGGTTAATCTGGATTGCACTGGTTTCTTTTGTTATTCCCTTAGTTAAAACAACGTAGGTATAGTCTTTTTCATCAAAAGTGATGCGCATTGGTAAATTCATAATGTAAATATAGCGTCAGAAATGCGCTTTTATTGTGTTCGCTGTTATATACCTATAAAATTCATGAGATTAGTGCACATCATTGCCCCCCATACCTCAGAATTTGCATTAATGATAAACCCGGCATAAGGATCAAAAAATAATCTTAAGTTTGATAAGTAGCTATAAATAACAATGAACTGGATCACCCGTGAAAGACCAAAAATAGACCGCATCGCCTGCCCCTGGCTGATCAGGAATTTTATTGACAGGAACGCAGTATTCTTTTACGTACCATTCGATCAGGTGATTGAAATAGCGACAAAATCAGCTGCAATTCCATTCGATGTTCCAGGTGTTGAACTCAGCCATCAAAAGGATCAATGCACTTTTGATGCACTGATTAAAAAATATAAATTAAATGACCCCGCACTGGATATCATGGCACCCATCATCAGAGGCGCGGATACTGATCAACACCACCTATCAAGTCAGTGCGCTGGTTTATGGGCAATTGCTGCAGGCATGGCTTATAATATCAAGGATGATTTAGAGTTACTTAAAGCGGGGACAGTCATTTATGATGCTTTATATACATGGGTCAAACATCTTCAAAATGTAAAACATACCGAAAGCCCCGTCGAGCAACTGTTAGTCGATGTTTATCATCAATTTCTTAAAAAGGGAAACTCTGGTAAGGTACCAGTCTGGGCAACAGCGTTAAAAACGATCATACAGGACCAGATCGACACCAACCTTACCTTGAGCTTAACGGGGATCTCTCAGGAATTAAATGTAAATCCAGCCTATGTATCCAGGGAGTTTTCAAAGTATTTTGATAACCTTTCATTTGGGGAGTATATCCGAAAACTCAGGATAGATAAGGCTATGGTGTTCATTGAAACTTCTGATTATTCCCTTTCCGAAATTGCCTATTTGACAGGTTTTTCTGATCAAAGCCATTTTGCCCGTATTTTTAAGCTGGAAACCGGTTTAACACCTTCAGCCTACAAAAAGAATAATCAAAAAGGTAAAATACATCCTAATAGTTAAAACCATTCTATTTTATCTTCCATAACAGCAGTAGTCTTGTACTATGCAAACTACGATATATAAAACCCGATTCACTATTCTGGTGGTAAGTAGCCTCTTGATTTCCCTGACTGGGTATTCCCAGCAAACACCGGTGCAAACTTATCCCAAAATCGCCGGATATGTTGGAATTGTTCACCCCATTGTTACTTTTAGCAAGGATGGAACCCATACCAACTTTAAAGACAGCTATACTGTTGGAATGCCTATAGGCATCAACATCTGGAAAAATGCCAAAATCGGCTTTAGCAGTGAAATTGTACCCTTTGTAAAAGCGACATCCGCAGGAAGTAAAGTTAACCATGTATTGTTCCATCCGGGAGTCCTTATTGCATTGGGAAATGGTTTTACTTTTGCAGGCCGGGCGGCTTTTGAAACCTCCGGACGTTACGGTCTTACTCCTGTTTTAAATAAAGTAGTAAAGAAAAATAAAGGCAGTAACTATTTTATTGCTCTCCCTTTGCCTGTCCGCTTTGGAAATGACCTCCCATCTTCTTTTGGTATTGGCTTCCAGTTCGGTATTGCATTCTAAAAAATGACTGCTCCCCTGAATTATGAACTATGAACTATGAACTATGAAAGAAAACCCAATTTATAAATTAAGTGACATGACCCTTTATTTTTTAAAACTGGGTACTCTGGGCTTTGGTGGCCCTGTTGCTTTAGTTGGTTATATGTATACCGACCTTGTTGAAAAAAAGGCCTGGGTTACGGAAGAAGAATACAAAGAAGGGCTTGCCCTTGCTCAGCTGGCACCAGGACCTTTAGCAGCTCAGTTAGGTATCTACATGGGATTTGTCCATTATGGACTGATTGGTGCGACATTGGTAGGATTGGCATTTGTTTTACCGTCCTTTATGATGGTAGTTTTACTGGGAATGGCTTATAAACTGTATAGTGGTCTTCCGGGAATACAGGCCGTATTTTATGGAGTGAGCGCTGCTGTGATTGGCATTATTGCCATTAGTGCTTACAAACTCACCATTAAATCTGTCAGCAATCTTGATCTTAGCGCAATCAGATCAAAATGGTTGTTGTGGGTATTCTACCTTTTGGGTGTGGTAGCCACTGTGATTACAAAAAGAGAAGACATTTTACTTTTTGTAGGTTGTGGCATCGTCTATATGCTGGTAAAAGCACCGTCAAAATGGATCAAAAGACCAACTACGGCCCCATCCGTACTGTTACTTGGTGTTGGATTCTGGCATTACGATGGGAAGGTCCTCCGGGACATCGGATGGTTTTTCCTGAAAGCCGGAGCATTTGTTTTTGGGAGTGGATTGGCTATTGTACCGTTTTTACATGGCGGTGTAGTTCAGGAATTTGGCTGGCTGACAGAAAATGAATTCTTAGATGCTGTAGCTGTAGCAATGGTTACACCCGGGCCGGTAGTCATTACGGTTGGATTTATCGGGTACCTCGTCGCTGGTTTTCCAGGCGCTTGCGTCGCCGCTTTAGCTACTTTCTTACCCTGCTATCTGTTTACCGTGGCATTAGCTCCCTCATTTAAAAAGATAGCGAAAAATACAAGTATGAAAGCTTTTGTCGATGGGATTACTGCAGTAGTTATAGGATCATTGGTTGGTGCAGTGATCATTATTGCAGAACGGCCAATTGTTGATCTTGCAACTGCTTTAATTGCTTTACTTAGTGCATTAGCCTTAATATATATCAGGACAATAAAAGAACCGCAGCTCATACTGGCATCGGCAATAATTGGAATACTTATTAAAACACTTTTATAAGGAAAAGAAATGAGGGTCAAACCTGATGATCATCACGCTAATTCGTGATTAAAAACACGAATTGACATGTGTAACCTCATCGCTATTGTAACAATTAAAGAAGACATTTACTTAAAAAAACAATCCTTACTGAGCTACAGAAATCAAAAAAAGACATAAAACAATAACAAATGGCAGCTATCGTCACCATAACATTTAATCCGGCTATTGATAAAAGTACGACAGTACCCCTATTAATTCCTGAAAAAAAACTACACTGCAGTATTCCCATCTATGAACCTGGTGGTGGCGGCATTAATGTAGCGAGAGCAATCAAAAGGCTTGGAGGGCATGCTACAGCTATTTATCTGGCAGGTGGCTATAGTGGAAAGATATTTACCGAACTGCTTAATCAGGAAAAAATAGATGGAATTCCAATAAAAACCTCTGGCCTGACCAGAGAGAATCTTATCGTAAAAGAGGATTTTTCAAACAGGCAGTTTCGCTTTGGAATGCCCGGAGATCCGGTTAGCGACAAAGAATGGAAAAGTTGTATAATGTCTTTAGAGAAAATCCCTGATGTAAAATATATTGTGGTCAGTGGCAGCTTACCTACAGGAATACCTTCAGATATTTTTGTCAGCATGTCCCGCATCGCCCATTCCAAAGGTGCAAGGCTCATCGTAGATACTTCAGAAGCAGCTTTAAATCATGCAATTGAAGCTGGTGTTTACCTGATTAAACCAAACCTGAAAGAGTTAGCGATGTTGGTTGGGGAAGAAAACCTCAGCATTGATCAGATTGAACAAGCCTCAAAAGAAATCATAGACAGCTACCATTGCAAAGTTGTGATCACTTCCCTGGGAGCTGAGGGAGCTGTGCTTACTACTAAGGGAATTTCCATCAGGATTATTGCCCCAAAAGTAACCATCCAAAGTACTGTTGGTGCCGGAGATAGTATGCTGGCAGGTATTATCCTTAGTCTCTCTAACAACCGAAGCCTCATTGAATCAGCACAATATGGCGTAGCCTGTGGAACAGCGGCAACGATGAATCAGGGAACCGAACTTTGCCATTTAAATGACGTGACGAATTTATATCAGATTATTTCAAAACTATGATCAGCATCATAGATAGTGCTCAACCCATTGCTTACTTTTAGATTAACTCATAACCAAATGTCAAAAACAAGCCATTCAAAATCATAAAGAAATGAAAGCAATTTTTTACAGCACGAAATCAGTGGAAAAAGACTTGCTGATAAAGGCAAATCATAACAAACATGAAATTACCTTAATCTCCAATGCACTAAATACGGAAACCTCCTGTCATTCGAAGGAAAAAGATGCGGTTATTGTTTTCACGAGTGATGATGTCACCGCTCCTGTTATCCACAAACTATCAGCTCTCGGAGTTAAATACATTCTTACCCGATCAGTTGGTACAGATCATATCGACCTGGAAGCAGCAAAGAAGCTTGGAATTAAAGTTGCGAATATTCCTGTCTATTCTCCCCAGGCCATTGCCGAACACACATTAGCATTGGCTCTTGCGCTAAGTCGCCATTTAATTCAGGCAGATCAACAATGCCGTCAGTTTAACTTTTGCCTTGATCACTTAACAGGTTTTAATTTCTACAAAAAAACAGTTGGGTTAGTCGGCCTTGGGCATGTTGGTACTGCTACCGCTTCTATTTTCAACGGATTAGGCTGTAAAGTATTGGGATACGATATCCAGTCACCAGATATAAAGAATGTTGAAATGGTTGATCTCGATACCTTATTCAGAACGTCAGATGTCATCTCACTCCATATCCCGCTTAATCCTGATACAAGACACCTGATTAATGAGGCAACATTGCTCAAAATGAAAAACGGGGTGATGATTATCAATACGGCTCGTGGAGACCTTATCAAAACTTCAGCAGTATTAGATGCTTTAAAAAGCGGAAAAATAGGTTATTTAGGTCTGGATGTTTACGAGTATGAAAAAGGGTTATTTTTCGAAGATCATGAAGCCGATGAGGTCAGAGATGCTTTATTTTCAGAATTAATGAACTATCCAAATGTACTTATTAGTCCACATCAGGCATTTTTAACTAAAGAATCCCTGGAAGAAATAGCAACCCATACGATAAATATCCTGGATAGCTGGGATATCATGGATGAGAACTAGCCTCCTGTTCCAGAACTTTATTAATGGTAGCTATCCCTTTGATCAGGGCATCAGCGTTAAATGCGATACTATTAATCCCATGCTCTACCAGCAAACGGGTAAAGGATTCAGAATCACTGGGAGCTTGTCCGCAAAGGCCAACTTTTTTATTCAATAATTTAGCCTTCCGGATCATTTGAACAATCAGGAGTTTACTGGCAGCATTTTCTTCATCAAATAAATCAGCCACAAGCGCCGAATCACGGTCAATGCCCAACGTTAACTGTGTCAGGTCATTTGAGCCAATAGAAAAACCATCAAACACCCCCGCGAAATCCTCTGCTAACAAAATATTAGCCGGTATTTCTGCCATTACAAAAATTTCCAGTCCGTTTTCTCCTTGTTTAAGCCCGGATTCATTCATGATTTCAATCACTTTTTTGCCTTCCTGGATGGTACGGCAAAAAGGTATCATTAATTTCACATTTGTAAGTCCCATTTCATTTCTCACCAGTTTCATGGCCTCACATTCTAATTGGAAGCCTTCTCTGTAACGCTCATGATAATACCTTGATGCTCCTCTAAAACCTAACATCGGGTTTTCTTCCCCGGGTTCAAAAAAACTACCACCAATCAATCCTGCGTACTCATTAGATTTAAAATCACTCATCCGTACGATCACTTCCTTAGGATAAAATGCTGCTGCTATTGTTGCTACTCCTTTAGACAGTTTATCTACAAAATACTCTTTTTTATCCCTGTAAAATCGTGTGAGCTGTTCAATCTCTGATCTTTCTTTTTCGTCGCTGACCATATCCGGTCTGATCAGGGCCATAGGATGTATCTTTACGGTATTGCTGATCATAAATTCAAGCCTCAATAACCCGATTCCATGATTGGGATAAAACGACAACTCAAAAGCTTTTTCAGGATCAGCAACAATGAGTTGGGCCATAGGAGTTGCAGGAAGTTCAACATCTTCAATATTTACAACTGTTTCTTTCCAACTTAGTTTACCCTGATAAGCGAAACCCGTTTTACCTGCAGCGCAATCTAATGTAATTAAATCCCCATCGATTATGGTATCTGTTGCATTTGTAGTTCCTACAATCGCTGCAGCCCCCAGCTCTCTTGCAATAATTGCTGCGTGGCTCGTTCTTCCTCCCCGGTTTGTGACTATTCCTGCCACTTTCTTCAAGATCGGGTCCCAATCAGGACTTGTGGTATCAGTGACTAAAATATCACCCTGATTAAGCTTGTAAGCTTCTTTTGGGGAAGTTAAAATCCTTGCCGGTCCACTAACAATGCTTCTGCCAATTGCTTCGCCACGGGCCAATTCTATCCCCTTTTGATTCAGGTGATATGACTTTAATTGTAAGATTTTCTGCTGTGAATGGACTGTTTCAGGGCGTGCCTGAATAATGTATAGCTGATGACTGATCCCATCCTTTGCCCACTCAAAATCCATTGGCATCTGATAATGTCTTTCAATAATCAGGGCCCATTTTGCCAGTTTTTCTATTTCCTCGTCTTCCAATACAAACCTATTTTGTAAATCTGGCGGCGTATCCCTGTTCACTGTTGAATTGAGATCGTCAGTCAGCTCTGCGTACGACATCATTTTATTCTTACTACCCAGGTTCTTTTGTATCACAGCATGGAAACCTTTCTCCAGCGTAGGCTTAAAAACCAAAAACTCATCCGGGGTAACGGTACCCTGAACAATGTTTTCTCCCAATCCCCATATCCCGGCAATATGTACAACATCCCTGAATCCGGATTCTGGCTCCAGGGTAAATCCTACACCTGAACAGCTAATGTCCGCACGAATCATTTCCTGTATCCCGACAGAAAGAAAAACTTTACCGTGTTCAAAGCCCTTATCCTCGCGATATTTAATTGCCCTATCTGTATATAAAGAGGCAAAGCATTGTTTAACCGCATAAAGAAGGGCATAATTACCCCTAATGTTTAAATATGATTCATGGAGGCCGGCAAAACTCGACTCAGGAAGGTCTTCAGCCGTAGCACTGCTCCGGACTGCAACTTCTTGCTCGCCATCGTCGAACATCACTTCATAAGCAGCAATAATAGCCATGCTTAGTTCCTTGGTTATACGACCAGACATCACCAGCTCTCTGGCTTTTGTCCCTATTTCTGAAAGGTTATTGTAATTATCTTTATCAAGTGTTTTCAGTAACTGAGCAAGAGGTTCTTCAAGATGATTACAACTGATGAAGTACTTATAGGCTGCCACGGTAATCGCAAAACCTTTTGGTATCAATATCCCTTTTGGCGTTAAATGAATAAACATTTCACCTAAAGAAGCATTTTTCCCACCAACCTCAGCAATGTCCTGGATGCCTATTTCACTAAATTTTCTAATATATTCCATTTTGCCTGCATGATTAGGTTAATGAGGTTTTAACACTTATATAAAAAAATCATTCTTACATTTTACTCACCACACCGGCTAGAGCAATCAATGCCAGTACAACAATCAAAATCCAGAAAAAAATACCAAGTACAGTTGCAGCCACAGATACTTCGGCCTCCCTTGCTCCTTCTGGCCTATTCCTTAGCTCCTTTGCCCTTTTTCTTGCCCTTTCGGCAGCTGAGTCGGGGGAAGTCGCAGCGAGTAGCAGCGCAACCACGATAGCAGCAATGAATCCGGGGGCCCAGTAATATCCCCAGGCAGAAGGTCCACGCTGAGCGGCCCATTCCCCGGCAGCAAGTGAAATAAAGAACAACAAGATAAAGAAAGTCCAAAATCCACCCCAGGGACCGGTATTTCTAAAAGCCAGGCTGAACACAGCAGTTAACATAATGGCAAAAAACAAGGCAAACAATATTCCGATGAATTCCATGATCGTAGTTTTAAGGAAATTCTTTCTGATCTTTCCTGTTCCTTCGGTTCAGAAAAACTACTAACCACATAGCAACGCCCGGGGATATCGTTAGTTTCGATGTGATGGCGCCTTAATATTGAATCCGTTTTCCTGAAAACGTTATTTAAAAAACAATCCGGAGTTGGATTGGTTCAAAATTAAACAGATTATTTAATGCCTGGCTTCAATAGGATTAGGCATGATCATTGAAAATAAACAAAAAAGAAAAACCGATTGTTTTTATCCATTCTGTACAACTACAAAACACCTCATACCATATTTAAATGAGACGCTTATTTGCATCGATTAATGCTCCTCTTTTAATCTAAATGTTATGGAAAAGTTTAAATATTATGCTATTGCGACAATAGCAGCCTGCAGCATCAGATGACAGCCCCACAGCCCTCCAAGTATTGATGACAATCAGTAGCTGAAACAGGAACCAGAACTTTCCCGGTTCTGGTTTGCTTTTTTGAGATTAGTAAAACTTTTCCGGGCCTACATGACCATCAAAACAGCTACGTAATGACAGATTGCAGCTGAAAGCACAAGGGCATGCCAGAGCGCATGAGTATAAGTACGCCCTCCCCAAACATAAACAACGACTCCAACTAAGTAGATACCAGCGCCAATTAATATCATTACAACAACAGCAAAGGGCAAATCTGCAAAGAAACGATTGCCTCCTGCTGCGAGTGCACAGCCCATGATGATGTAAATCAGTGTCGACAGGCCATTAAACCGACCTGTAAACCTAATTTTGAAAAATATTCCAAAAAGGGTCAGTCCCCACAAGCTGACCAACAAACTAATCCCAAAACTGTTGTTTACATAGACCAGCACAAAAGGTGTATAAGTTCCGGAGATGAGAAAGTAGATACTGATGTGGTCAAATATCTCAAATAATTTTTTTACAGGCTCGTTTTCTAAAAGATGATAAACCATCGATGACGTAAATAGCAACAGGAAGCAAAACCCATAAATTCCCGCACCAATGATACCTGGCATATTTTGATGCGAAGTGGCGAGGCCTGTCAACACTGGCAATCCAATGACACCAAACAGCACACCTATCCCATGAATGAGTCCATGAATGAGTTCCTGCTTTCTGGTGTATGGCGTTTTCATAGTATTAAAACAATCTTAATGTTGAAATGTTGGAGTAATTTTATTTAGATTAATTACAATTAACATGCTTTTGATTACTTTCGGCAAAAAAAACAATATGATTAAAAACTTACTTTTTCTACTCTCCTTTCTCCTGCTTTCCTTTTCTCAGACGTATGGGCAAAACATTAAAATTCATGGAGTCGTTAAGGATAAAAATTCCGGGGTTCCATTTGTAACCATCGAAGCAAATAAATCGATAAAATCACAAACGGATACGAAAGGATATTTTACATTTTTTGTAGAAGCCGGGAAACCTGTAGTCCTAAAAACAAAAGCTGTAGGCTATAAAAGCCTGAACATAGTACTAGGATCTTTACAACGCGACACCACTTTAAACCTGGTACTGGAACAAGAAAACAACACATTGGAAAATGTGATAGTCTCTGCAACACGCAAACCCGAAAATATACGTAACATAGCTGCATCAGTAAGTGTTGTTTCCAAAAAGACGCTCGAAACAGAAATGGCCATTAACCCTGATTTAAGTACAATTTTAGCCAATCAGGTTCCGGGATTTGCCCCAACCGCACAAACAGGAAATAACGTGGGACAAAATCTTCGCGGACGACCAATGCTGGTTATGATTGATGGGGTAAGCCAATCTTCACCATTAAGAAATGCAGAAGTAGATCTACGTTCTATCGATCCGGCAGTTTTACAACGGATAGAAGTTGTAAAAGGTGCAACTGCAATTTACGGAAATGGTGCAGCGGGCGGATTGGTCAACTACATTACCCTTGTTCCTGATACGGCCGCAAAATTTGCAGGAAAAACATCGGTAAACTTAAACGGATCGATGATCAACCCAAAAAACTCCGCAGGTGGACGCGTCAATCAAATGTTTTACGGCAAGGTTGGAAAGATTGATTACGTAGCTAGTGGAACTTATGAACAAACCGGTGAATATAAAGATGCTAAAGGTGATGTAGTTGGTCCAAACTATAGTTTAGGCGAAACTGACAGTTACAACACGTTCTTAAAAGTTGGCTATCAGCCTGCTAAAAACCAACGTTTGCAACTCATGTACAATATGTACAGCAGTTTACAGAACAGTAATTTCACCTTAGTGAATGGTAATCTTGCCACGGGTCAAAAGGCTACAGGAGTTTTAGGTAAGCCTCTTGGTATACCAACCGGAGTTGATTACAACCACAATATCCACCTGTCATATAAAATAGACAGCATATTATTGAATACTAGTCTGACTTTTGATACTTACTTTGAAAAACGCAAAGATGTATTTTACGTCTCTGTAGGTCGTTTTGATGGCGGTGATGGACAATCGTTAGCTACAAATAATAAAAAAGGCGCTCGTTTATTTTTGGAAACACCTGTTCTGCAAACTTCAGATTTACAGGCAACATTAGCTTATGGTGCAGATTTTCTAAAGGATAAAACGGCACAACCTTTAGTTGATGGCAGAACCTGGGTACCCGAAATGGATATGGCTAACCTGGCCCCATTTGCACAAGCAAATATAACGGCATTAAAAGACCTGATATTTACCACCGGAATACGCCTGGAACATGTAAATATTAATGTTGCCGACTACAAAACATTGCGCACTACAAATGCAACAGGAGGCACATTAACACCTTCTTTTGATGTGACCGGTGGCAAATTAAAGTACAATACTTATCTGTATAACGCAGCATTAAAGTATAACCGTTTTGCATTGTTCAGTCCTTTCATCAGTTTCTCTCAGGGTTTTTCGGTGATGGATATTGGTCTTGCATTACGTGAAGCTAAAGTGAACAGCATTGATAAAATCAATACTGATGCGGTAAAAGTGAATAATTATGAGGCTGGTTTTCAAAGTACCTATCAGAACCTGACTTTTCTTGCCTCTGTCTACAAAAGTACATCGAAACTTGGTATTGAAGTTGTATATGATGCGGCGACAGGATTGTTTAATACCGCAAGGAGTCCGGAAAAAATATACGGATTTGAGCTTGCTGCCAGTTATAAATTGATGCCTTCATTGGAATTTGGTGCAAGTTATAGTTTCACTGAAGGTAAACGTGACCTGGATAACAATGGCAAATTTGATGACGATGTGGACAAGTATATGAATGGCCGCCGGATTTCAGCACCTAAAATTACCGGAACTGTTACTTATAGCCCCCTGACCGTATTAGATCTAACCCTGAACTATACCGGAATAGCGTCACGTAATCGCTTCGAGAAAAACACAACAGGCGTTTACAATGGTAATGAAGGAGCAGTTAAGGCTTATAACCTGTTCAGTTTTGCCGGTAGCTACAGGGCTAATAAAAACACCAGGATTACTTTAGGAGTGGAAAACCTGTTTAATGAGGACTATTTTCCAGCCAGGGCACAATGGTTTATGCAACCTGGTTTTTACTCTAAAGGCAGGGGAACATCAGTTAACCTGGGCTTATCTGTAAGTTACTAGTCCTGGTATACTGTATTTAAATACAGTACCTGTAAACCACAAATCCCAACAAAAATGTTGGGATTTGTGGTTTAATTACCCAAACGTAATAAAACGCCTTTTCTTTTGATGATGTTTTTATAGTCCCACTGTATTTTCTTCGACTTTTCAATCCAGCGTGCCAGATCATCTATGTTAATCTGTTCAACAGAAGTATAGGTAACAGATGCATCCTTAAATTTCCCGGTGTTTATCTTCAACTCTGTTTCATCAAAATCAGCGCCACTCCAGAACATCAGACGGATACCAGCTTTAAGTTTACTATAGCCAACAATTGGGTTTCCATCTATAAACCAAACGGGATGCGCATGCCAGATTTTACTTTCGGCTTCAGTTAGGTTGCGATTGATTTCGGCGGATAATACATTACAAATTTCGTTATCTGTAGCTGATTGCGAATCATTATAAGCCTGTATGTCTTTATTCATTCCGGTTTAGTCTTTGATCATTACCCTATTCACCGGGAATATTCCTTTACCAGCATTTCCCATTCTTCGTCCAGCGAAACCTGAGGTCTGGTCTTCCCTGCCATTTTATACCAATAGTCAGCGTTCCAAATATCGCCTTCCTTGCGATGCAGGTAGGCATGAATATGGGCCGATCGCTGATCTGTTAGCTCATCAATCAAATCATGCGCAGTTTTCCAATCACCTGTTCCATCGTGCCATAGTGCCTGCAAATACAAAGGCAACCCAGCGGGCAACCGGACATCAATTACTGACTGTTTGAAATCAATTACATCAATCATAGTTCAAATATAATGACAAAGAATTAAACCTTATACCTCACAAGGATTACGATAACCAAAAAGATGGCTCGAGGTTACTAAATCCCGACTATAGACTTTTAATCAATATATAGCAATCGGCAGTGTATCCTTGTTTTTATCTATTGTATCAGGATGGATAAAAACAAGAATATTTAAAAAATGATTCCAACTTATCAAAAGGAATCAGATAGCTGCTCCATGCACATGGAGAAATGGACTCTTTTATCTTTATCTTTATCTTAGAAATCAATTAGTAAAATCATTACTAAAACTAATCCATGAGAAATGTAATCTATGGCATCAATCTGACTACAGATGGTTGCTGTGACCACACCAAAATTAGTGGCAGCGAAGAGATTCACGAGTATTTTACGGACCTTATGAGGGACGTTGATTTGATCATCTACGGACGTAAGACTTATCAGTTGATGGTTCCTTATTGGCCTGAGTTCGCAAAAAACCAGTCCGGGACTAAAGCAGAGAATGAATTTGCGCAAACATTTAATGCCATTGACAAAATTGTTTTTTCCAAATCACTAGACAAGGCTGAAGGAAACACGAGGGTTATTCGTGCTAACCTCGCGGAGGAAATCCTAAAACTGAAACAAGCACCAGGCAAAAACATTTCAATTGGTGGTGTAAGCCTACCTTCTGAATTGATAGCGCTTGGTCTGGTTGATGAATTTTATTTTGTCGTTCATCCGATCATTGCCGGTCAAGGAAGACGGTTATTTGATGATAAAGGCCTTTATGAGCCGCTAAACTTAAAACTAGCGGACACGAAGATACTTCAATCAGGATGTGTAGCCCTTCATTACCTGAAACAGCAATAAAAAAAACCGGCGGTAACCTAAAAAAAAATCCGGCCAGGACCGGATTTCAAAATCAAAAAGCACTGTTTCTTCAGATTACTTTGAACAGTATTAAACCCTAAAACCCATCTGAATTATTGATTAAGAAGTGGTTTTACTCTTCTTAGCATTTCATCGGCTGTGGTATTCGCCAGAGATTTTATGTCGAAAGTCTCCAAAGCCTTATTTAGTTCGTTTAGCTGATTAGTCTGCTTATTTTTAGTATAAAATGATTTTAAATATCTGATTTTCTCAAAATCCTGCGCTCCTTCAATTAGCTTTTCAAACCTCATAGAACTCAGCGGCCCCGGGTAAACCAGATATGTGTCGCCAGCTGGCCATGTCTTAAAACGGCTATCTTCAATTGGATTTTTTGTCCAGCTATTATAAGCCCATCGTAAATAACCGTCCAGGTTTTTATTTGCCGTATACCAGCCCATCCAAACCCCCTCTGCCGGGGACGAGAAAGTAAACCCATTTGGATAAGGCTCAGTGCAGCAGGTGTACCAGGTACTGGTTTGTCCTTTTATCTTACGCTTTTCCAAAATAGCTGCTGGAAAATCCAATCTTGAAGCGATGCTATAGACATCAATATCCTGCTCTATTTCAGGATGATAATCTCCGGCTAGCGCAATTTTCCAGTTTTTATCGGTCTCTTTCAATAATTTTATAACCGATTTCATTGCCTCCATTGGCCTTTCGTCCATTGCAATATAAGTTTTGCTAAACCATCCTTTTTGTTTTAGATGCTGTGCAAAGTCGACAAGCATGGTTTTCCAGAAAACATTATAAGACGGTGTTCCAATAGCCTCTTTAAAAACCGCTTCTTTTTTTGAAGCTTCGTCATAATAGGTAAAAGCGATCTTCCAGGGCACCATACTGTAGCAGTTGATCCGCTCAGTAATGCCGCAATCCATCACAAAGGCTATATATTTATCAAATAGACTGTAATCGTATTTCCAACTTCCATCCTTCTTTTTAGTCCATTTAATCAAACTCGGATAATCATCATAAGTCTGATGCCCCCATGGCTCGTCTACGATACCTGCAGTTATTGTTTTTTGACCTGCATTGGCTAGCATTTCGTAGTACTCCTTCATCTTTGAATAATGCTCAGCACTCCAAAGCGGTACATTGTGTACGCGGGCGATGGCTGCCGGATGTTGCCATAAATCTAAATCATAGTGCCATTTCTCAGGACCAGGCAGTGTTTTGTTCAATACCTGAACGGTTATAGGTAAAGTATAATCCTTATCCCCTTTTATCTTCACTGTGCCTTTATAATTTCCAGGGATGGTGTTAGCTGGCACCTTGATACCCAGCCAAACAGGTTTTGTACTATTTTTTTCTAATAAGACAGATTTAGTTTTTGTATCAATCATGTCGGCTACATACGAGGAATCAAAATCTTCTGCTTTTCGATGACCACAGCCATCTTTAAATTCATCGGTAATGACATATGCTACAAAACCAGCCGTAATATTTTCCTTTTTAATGAAGTTACCCCGGTTGTCTTTCAGATCATAAACCTCTAAACGTATATCTTTCAAATTCTTATTTGCCCATATCAGCAGCTGTGTATGGATTTTCTCGCCTTTCCAGGCTTTTGCTTCCCAGGTCTTTTCTAAATTCACTTTTGGTGGTAATTCTCTTGCAAAACGTGTGTTGGAGGAAGCAAAACTTATATTTAATCCATTGGGCACCTTACTCCATTCCTCATCGATAATTTGCTTATTTAATAAGGGCTTTTTTTGCAGTGCTAAACTTGCGTCCTGTGCCTTAACATTTAAATATAAAAGGGATAGACAAATAAAAAAGAGATGTTTCATAACTCTAAGTTAGCCATTTAGGGAACAAGGCAAAACGGCTACCGTATCAGGCTTGTTACGCAAGCGTTTGTTTTTATGTAACAATATGAATAGATTTTATTTTGAGATATTAATGGCTGTCTCTGAATACCTTGAAGTCTTCCAATAAATACCCGGGACAGGCGCCTTCACGTGCCATAATAAAAGCATCTAATGAAACTGCCTGATGCATAATTTGATGTGCAGTAATATCCTTTTCTAATCTTTTAGATAAAAATTCAGCTAAAAAGGAATCGCCACTACCAACGGTATATTTGACCTCAAGGATACTGAGGGGCATAAATAGAAGTCATCATCATGGGCATAAAGTGCGCCTTTACTCCCTTTAGAGATGATGATTCCGTGCAAGTCAAAAAAGATGGTTCAACCAGGAAAATCAATGATCCATTGCAATAGGCAATGAATCATTGATTCCGGCAAAAACCGTTATTGATTAATTTTAAAACAAAACAGTCGGAAGATTTACCTTCCGACTATAATTGGCTTAAAAGCTTTATTTTACGATAATTATGGTAGATCAGTAATACTATTGAACCACTTTACCATCTTCACCGATTTTGATAGAAGCAGTTTCTGCGTCTTTTTTCACATCGATCTGGTAGTATTTAGTTTTGTCTGCATTGGTTACCAGGAAAGCGGCTACCGGAGTCCATGCTTTAACTGGTTCACTTTGCAATGTTGTTTGTACTGCTTCCGGAAGATCCTTCAATTCAACCGGAGTTTTTGTAGTACTATCTTGTTTTACTGTAATAGCTACTGGACTTTTTACTTCTGATGCGTTTACTGCAGTGATTGATGCGAAAGCTAAAAATGCTGCTGATAAAATGATCTTTTTCATATGTTATGTTTTTCAGTTATTATTCTTGTTAATTACGTTTAGGGTATGTTTAATAATGATACCAAAGCAATAAACTATTCTCAATAACCTAACAAACAGAAACTTACACAATTAAAGGTTCTTTTGATCTGTAGAGAAGTTCCACAGTTTGCTGCTTAAGGAAGCAGGTAATTTCAAAAACAAACACCTTTCACAAACAATCCATCGGAATCTTAGCCTTATTTTCCCAAAAGCAATCTTGCCTGTGTTCCCCATTGGCCAATAAAAAGATCTGGTTTACCATCTCCGTTTACATCACCAACGGCAATTCCCCAACTCCTGCCTACCGTAGATTCCGGAATCACATCGCTGGTCACCAAACTAAAGTTCCCTTTACCATCGTTCTGTAATGCCTGAACTTGCATCGCCTGGAAAGGAGGAATTTTGAGCGCACTTAAGATCATGTCTGGATGTCCGTCATAGTTGAAGTCTATAACTGCTCCTGCATAGCTGGAATAATCCTGCTTAGGAATTCTTTTCGACGTTTCATCTTTAAAATTTCCTTTACCATCATTAATCAGTAAACGTGCGGTAGGATCTTTCTCAAATGCACCACCATTGCTTGTTAAGTTAAGAAACAGGATATCCAGGTGTTTGTCACCATTTGCATCGAAGGTTAAAACTTCCCTGGTATGTAAAGGAACAATCAGTTCCAGCTTTTCCGGGTGTTCGGTAAAATGTCCTTTTCCATCATTAAAGAATAAACGATTGGGAGGAACTTCATTTCCTGCAATTAAATCCAGAATTCCATCATTATTTAAATCAGCCAACTTAACTGATTGTGTTTCCCAGCGGAGTGCGGGCAACCCTTCCTTCGTATAATCAATAAAGTGTCCGGGCTTTTCCGGGTTATTGAGCCATAAAAAACTCTGTGGTGTGGGTCCGGTATTTCCAACAATAACATCCAGCAAACCATCTCCGTTTACATCTCCAATATCAAGGCCATTCGCTTCACTTTTTGCCGGCAATCGCCCGCTTACATTTCTAAAAGTTCCGTTTCCATTTCCTAAATAGAACTCATGATTCCGGTCGTCTTCTGCAACGAAAATGACATCTAGGTTTCCATCTTTATCAAAATCTCCTATACGAACATGTTCCGTATCGTGTGATTCTTCTGAAAAGACACCTTTCTTCCAGGAGAATTTGCCTGTTCCATCGTTGAGGTATAACCGGTTGGGTAAATTTTCTAAAGCCAGTATAGCATCTAAATGCCCATCGCCGTTCACATCAGCCAATACCACATCCAATGTATGTCCTTCCGCATCTATGGGTAAATGGGTTGTCGTCACGTCTTTGAAATATTTAGTCTCAATACTTTGTGAAAAGGCATTATAAATAACAGCGAAACTTAATATAGCGGTAATCATATAAGATTTTTCAGATGGAGAAAACTGCATAATTATAAGGTTTTATGGATTTAAAACACTAATCACCTACAATATAAGATGTTCCGCTGTAAACCTCATGAATGATGCCCCGATTTTTTTGACAGGCATTTAACAAGGTAGATAATTACAGAATTACCTTTCAGTTACATGATGAAAATGTTCTCAGCTTATTTTATGTCTCAGTATTTAACTAAGTGGTTTGCGTTTTGTGTAAAACCAGACTTTATTTCAGGTGTCCTGAAAGATTAAACCTTCATTTTAAAAACCTATTAAATTTCTGTAAACTTGCAGCTTTAGGGATAAAAAATGGCAAGCTATGCTACACTTTCTGATCAGGAACTGGCAGACCTTTTAAGGCATGGCAATGAAACCGTTTTTAAAATTATCTATGACCGTTTTTGGAGTAAACTTTACTTCGTTGCCTCGAAACGATTAAATGATCCCGCTGAAGCCGAAGAAGCCGTTCAAGATATCTTTTTGAACCTATGGAAAAACAGAGAAACCTTTCAGCTTAAAGTTAATTTTGAAAATTATCTGGCCGTAGCTATAAAATTTCAGGTGATTAAAAGGAGATCTAAACGTTTTAAAAGATCTATTATTGAGCAACAACTTGGAACTGAAGCTGAATTGGAGAATTTTCAAAACCAAAATTACGATTGGAACCAATATGATTTAGAAGAGCTTCAAAACCGTTTAAGTAAAATCATAGACACTTTACCACCAAAATGTAAATTGGTTTTTAACATGAGTAGAGATGAGCATTACACCAATAAAAAGATTGCTGCTGAATTGGGTATCTCTGAAAAAGCGGTAGAAAAGCATGTGACACAAGCCTTAAAAGTTTTAAGATCCAAACTGGGTCTATCCCTGATATTTATCCTGTTCCTCCAGTGAAAGCTGTCTTGTCCGGAGCATGAATTCAAAAAAATCAAAAAAAAATAAAATAAAAGGTAGGGTATAGTACTACTCATGGGACTATGTTCCAAACTGCCCTAAAAATGGACGAACATAAAATAAATATGCTTTCCGATAAAATCGTTAAAGGAACCATCTCCGAACAGGAAATGGAAGAATTTAATGAATGGTATGCTACTTACGAAAATTTATCGCAGAACGTAGCTACTGATAAAAGCCAGGAAGCCTTAGCTGAACGCCTGTTTAAAAATATAACAACTGAAGCGAACCTACATATTTCAAAACCGCGCACAATTAAAATTTGGCCTCGTATTGCCGTTGCCGCTTCATTTGCCATGGTTGTTGGGATGAGTTTATTTTATTACTCAGCCAAACAAGCAGACAAAATGAGACAAACTGCCTATCTGAATAAAATAAAACCAGGCGGAAATGGCGCATTATTAACATTAGCGAATGGTCGTACAATCAGACTAGATGACGCTACCAAAGGAGAATTGGCCAATGAAGCAGGCGTTCGAATCACCAAAACTAAAGATGGTCAGATCCTATATGAAGTTAAGGAAATCACTTCAGCAAAAGATAAAATAAACACGCTCTCCACTGCTAAAGGCGAAACCTATACCATTACCCTACCCGATCATACCAAAGTATACCTCAACGCAGCTTCCTCCCTTAGCTATCCGGCTTCATTTGCCACACTTAAGGAACGAAAAGTTGAACTTAATGGAGAAGCCTACTTTGAGGTATTCAAAGACGCGGCACATCCTTTTATAGTGCGTACAGCTGATCAGGAAGTCAAAGTACTGGGTACCCATTTTAATATCAATTCTTATAAAGAAGATGGAAATACCAAAACAACTTTGATTGAAGGATCCGTTAAGATTGGTTTTTCATCAGGTAAAAATGAAACAGAGGTCATCATCAAACCCAGCGAACAGGCCTACATAAAAGCAAATAAAATCTATGTCGACCAGGTCAATGCGGAAGATGCTATAGCCTGGAAAAATGGCTATTTCAGATTCAACAATGAGACACTGGAACAGGCCATGAATAAAATTGCCCGCTGGTATAATGTAACCATCGAGTATAAAGACCCAAACCTTAAAAACAGGAATGTTTATGGTTCATTGAGCAGATTTAGCAACATAGCCGTTGTATTAAACCTGCTGGAACTTACAGAAGCCCTAAAGTTTGAAATAGAAGGAAATAAAATCATCGTATTGCAAAAATAAAACAAATAATACCCCTGATAGAAACCAAATAACCAACCCAACCACCCACAAAAATTATTACGAATTAACAGATTAGAGATGTATAAAATTTATACCAAAATTTTGTGCAGGCAATTGCGCTGCATACACAAATCATTATTAATAACGAGGCTAACAGCCTTTCTATTAATCACCACACTACTCCAGGTTAGCGCGGCCTCCTTCGCCCAAAAGCTAACCATGAACCAAAACAAAGCCTCTTTTGATGAGGTATTTAGAGAAATCCGAAAACAAACCGGCTATGATGTGCTACTGATTTCAAAAAAGATTAAAAGTACAGAACGTATAGACGTAAAATTCAACAACACCCCATTGGAGCTAGTCATGAATGAATTGCTGAAAGGAAAAAACCTAAACTATACGATAGAGAAAAAAACGGTGGTCATCAAAGAGAAAGAAAGCTCTTTTATGGATCGTGTAATTGATCGCTTCGCTACAATTGATGTAAAAGGAAAAGTAGTAAATGAGAACAATGAAGGTTTAGCCGGTGCTACAATTGCCGTAAAAGGTTCATCACAGCTCACAAAAACGAATGCCAATGGTGATTTCCTGCTAACTGGTGTAGATGAGCATGCGACTTTACTGGTCTCTTATATCGGTTTTGAAAACAAAGAAATCAAAGCAACCAGGGATTTGAAAATCATTCATATGATTTTGCAGACCAGCAGTCTGAACGAGGTAAGCATTGTAACAACCGGATACCAGGACCTGAACAAAAGACTTTTTACAGGAGCATCTACAAAACTTAAAGCATCAGATGCTGAACGTGCAGGTGTTCCCGACGTAAGCAGAATGCTGGAAGGTCGTGTGGCTGGTGTTTCTGTACAAAATGTTTCCGGCACTTTCGGAGCTGCTCCTAAAATCAGGGTAAGAGGTGCGACGTCCATCAATGGAGAAAATAAACCATTATGGGTAGTAGATGGTATCATATTAGAAGATGTGGTGAACATTTCCAATGAACAGCTCTCTACTGGTGATCCAAGTACATTAATCGGATCTTCTGTGGCCGGACTAAATCCTGATGATATCGAAAGCTTCGAAATATTAAAGGATGCCTCAGCAACAGCAATGTACGGTGCCCGTGCAATGAATGGGGTAATTGTGGTGACCACTAAAAAAGGTAAGAAAACTGATGGTAAGCCTGTACTTTCCTATACAGGAAATTTCAGTACTTACTTAAAACCTTCTTATAGTGAGTATGATATCATGAACTCAGCTGATCAGATGTCGGTATTTGCAGAAATGATGAACAAAGGCTGGTTAAACCACTCTGAGGTTTCGAGAGGTGCAAGTGGTGGTGTATTTTACAAGATGTACAATGAAATGTACCAGTACGATGGCGCAACTGACCAGTTCAATTTAAGAAATGATGCCCCAAACAGAAAGGAATTTTTAACACGATATGCCAACGGCAATACCGACTGGTTTGACCTCTTGTTTAAAAATTCATTTATGCAGGAACATGCCCTGAGTGTAACCAGTGGAACAGACAAATCTAAATACTACATATCTACCAGTTACTTAGGCGATAATGGCTGGACCGTTGGAAACAGCGTAAAAAGATTTACAGGAAATGTGAGGGGGAACTTTGACTTATCTGATAAACTCAGCATTGAGCTCATTACCCAGGGATCGATCCGTAATCAATTTACACCAGGTTCTCTTGGAAGAAGAAGCAGTGCCGTTAGCGGTCAGTTTACCAGAGAATTTGACATTAACCCATTTACTTATGCCCTAAACACGAGTCGTACGCTTGCTGCTTTCGACGAACAGGGAAATAAAGAATTCTTTGTACAAAACTTTGCCCCTTTCAACATTCTCCACGAACTTGAAAACAACACCATGCAGCTTAAAATGATAGATTTTAAACTTCAGGGTGGTTTAAAGTACAAAATTGTCAATGGCTTAAAGTATTCCTTTGATATTGCTTACCGTTATGTGAAAAGCGATAATGAGCACCGGATTAATGACAATTCGAATATGCCGATGGCTTATAGATCGGCTGGTGACTCTTACGTGATCAATAACAATAAATTCCTGTATAAGGATCCGGATAACCCAAATGCTTTACCCAGAGTAATATTACCTGCAGGTGGCTTTTACAATGTAAACAGCGACAATATGGAAAACTATTACATGAGAAACTCTTTGGAATGGAACAAAGAATACCATGGTGATCATTTGCTAAATGCATTCTTATCTACAGAAATGCGCTTCATTGACAGACAACGTCGCGCTTTTGACGGAGTAGGTTATCAATATGATCGTGGTGGTGTACCTTTTATCGACCCGGACTATTTTAAGAAAAGTGTAGAAAGTAACTTCTTCTATTACAACATGAATACCCAGAAAGAAAGATACCTTTCTTATCTGGGAAGAGTAGCCTACTCTTATAAAGGTAAGTACAATATCAATGGTACCATGAGGTACGACGGATCCAACTTGCTTGGGGGTACCAGTACTGCCAGATGGTTACCTACCTGGAACATCAGTGGTGCATGGAATATGGATAGGGAAGATTTCTTTGAAAACCAAAAGGTATTAAGTAGAGCTACCATTAGGGGTACTTACGGATTAACCGCCAGTATGGGCCCTGCAACCAATGCAAGTTTGATCCTAAACAACCAAAGTACAAAAAGACCCTTTTTAAGTGATATTGAAACTGCATTGGTCATTGGCGGACTTAAAAATTCGGAACTGACCTGGGAAAAACAATTAGAAATCAATATCGGATTCGATCTGGGCTTTTTAAATGATCGTTTAAGCCTTACGGTAGATTTATATAAAAGAAATGGTTACGATCTGATTGGCGCAGTAAGAACATCCGGCATCGGTGGTCAGTTTATAAAATACGCCAATTATGCCGATATGAAATCTAAGGGTATTGAGGTCACAACCGCAGCGCAGATATTGGCTGGAAGCGGTCTAAAATGGCGTTCTCAGCTGAACTTCGGTTATCATAAAGGTGAAATTACTAAACTCGAAAGTGTTCCCTTGATCTGGAACCTGATCGCTGCAGGTGGTGATGCACTGGAAGGCTATCCGCAAAGAGGATTGTTCTCTGTTCAATTTGATGGCTTAAATCCAAATACAGGCACCCCTACATTTGTGGGTGTAAATGGCGAGCGTCATGTTAACAATGTTTATTTACAGGATGATAACATCTCTCACCTGAAATATGAAGGTCCTACAGATCCCCTGATGAATGGTGGTTTTTTCAACAGTTTTTCTTACCAGAACTTCTCTTTAAGCACCTTGCTGACTTTTAGTGCAGGAAATAAAATCAGGTTAAACCCTGCCTTCTCTGCAAGCTACAGCGACCTTTCTTCTATGTCTAACGATTTTGTTGGCCGATGGATGCAAACAGGCGATGAGCTTAAAACCAATATTCCAGGCATTGCGGATAAATTTGTAAGCAGTAACCTGGGCTCCAATTATCCATATAATGTTTACAATTATACAGATGTAAGAGTCGCCGACGGAGGTTTTATCCGCCTGAAGCAAATCATGATCAGCTATAATCTGCCAAAACTTGTTGCTGGTAAAATTGGCGCAAACAACGCTACAGTTAGTATTGTAGGAAACAACATCGCCTTATTATATGCTGATAAACGCTTAAATGGACAAGATCCTGAATTCTATACTTCGGGTGGAGTATCGCTTCCGGTTCCACGTCAATTTACGCTATCCTTAAAACTAGGTTTCTAAACACAGATCATCATGAATTTAAATAAAAACTTAAAATATATACTGCTTATCACACTTGCGCTTTCTACAACAAGTTGCGAGAAATACCTGGACACGGTTCCCGACATGCGTTCGGAATTGAACTCTGTAGAAAAAGTAGCAGAACTCTTAACTTCTGCCTACCCTAAAGCAGAATACATCAGCTTTACCGAACCGGCTTCCGACAGTGCGGAAGATAAAGGTCCGAATGAAGGTACGGAAGATCCTACCAATACAGATCCGTATATGTGGCAGGAAGTAAGAGACCGGGCGCAAGGTTCTACAGATTTTTACTGGAATGCCTGCTATACCGCAATTGCAGCGGCAAACCAGGCACTTAGTTATGTAGACAAAAACAGCAATGATCCTAAAACCCGTCCTTATAGAGGCGAAGCTTTAGTTGCCCGTGCTTATGCCCATTTTATGTTGGTCACCCTATATGCGACAGCCTATGACATCAATGGCGCAAATAATGCTCCGGGTATTCCCTATGTTACCAGTCCGGAAACTGTTGTTTTCCAGAAATACGACAGAGGAACTGTAAAATCTGTTTATGAACAAATAGAACGTGATCTGGAAGAAGGTTTACCATTGATCAAAAACACGGCTTACAAAGTACAGAAATACCATTTTAACATCGCCGCAGCAAATGCTTTTGCTACCCGCTTCTATCTTTTCAAAGGCGATTATAATAAAGTGGTAGACCATGTGGATAATGTCTTTACCGGAGAGGTTGTAGAAACAAGCTTACGTCCATGGAGTACTGACTATTTCGCGTTGACCCCACAGGATTTACGCGCCAGGTTTTCACAAACCACCGAAAAATCTAACCTGCTGTTAATAGAAACAGTTTCATGGTGGGCTAGAAGAGGCTCGCAAAGATTTGGTTTCGGTCAGAAACTAGCTGATGAAATGTTTAACCGCAGTAACGCTACCGGCAGAACCTGGGCGCATAAACTATACACCTTTGGTGGTGCCCCACAATATACCATGGCCAAATGGAAAGAACATTTCTCCCTGACCAGTGTAAATTCAAGCTCAGGTATTGGTTATACCATTTTACCTGCCTTTACTACAGATGAGGCCCTGTTAAACAGAGCAGAAGCTTATGTGAATCTGGGAAGTACAGACCTGGCCTTAAAAGACCTGAACAGCTTTATCAGTACCAGGATTCTGAACTTTAATCCGGCAACGGATGCCTTAACCTTAGATAAACTAAAAGGCTTTTACAGGACTACCAATGAAAAAGAAGTATTGATTAAAGGGATTCTTGATTTTAAGAAGATGGAATTTATTACCGAGGGTATGCGTTGGTTTGATATTTTAAGACATAAACTGACGGTAAAACACAACTTACTGGATATTAACGGGAAAGAAAAAACGGTAGAACTGACTCCAACCGATCCACGCAGGTTGTTTCAGTTGCCAAAAGAAGTTGTCCTTTCGGGAGTAACCCAAAATCCACGTTAAACCAGACAGACCTAAAATAAACATTACTAAAAAATATATTTTCTAATGAAAACATTGATAAACTATATAGCTATTCTGTGTCTGGCAATGGCCTCTTGTAAAAAAGAGGGTCCGCTTAACGCCAACATGGACAACTTTAACATAGATTCCTTTAAACCCGGACCAACTGATGAATGGTTGACAAAGGAATACCTGGATCCATTCAACATTGAGGTGTTATACCGTTGGGACCGCTACCAGCTGTCTCTGGCTAAGGACTTAGTGCCACCACTGGAGAGTAAGGTTATCCCTGCTATGGAAACCGTAAAATCCATCTGGCTTAGCCCCTATTTAACCGTTGCCGGCAAAGAATTTATTAAACCTTATGCCCCTAAACAAATTGTTCTAATCGGCAGTGCCGAATACAATAATGATGGTACTATTACCCTTGGAACTGCTGATGCGGGTAGAAGAATTAACCTGTTTATCATTAATAGCTTTCAGAAATCAAACACGGCCAATGTAGAACAAATGATGCATACCATACATCATGAGTTTGGCCATATCCTTCACCAGAATTCGCCAATCCCTCCGGATTTCCCAAGAATATCTCCGGAATATGCAGCAAACTGGACCGCTAGCGTAAATACTGCTAATGAAGCAAAAAGGCTCGGTTTTGTTTCCAGATATTCAAGAAGCAACGACAATGAGGATTTTGTGGAAATGATCGCATTTCTACTGGTAGAAGGTCAGGATTGGTTTGATGCTTATGTAAATACTACCGCTGACCCCGGAAAGTCGAGATTAAGACAAAAGGAGCAAATGATTGTAAACTATTTTAAAATGGCCTACAACATCAATTTCAGAAAGCTACAGGCCGAGGTTAAAGCTTCTTTTGATAGAGAAACCGGTCGTATCACTACCTTTGCCGCCAACCTGGCCAGAAATACCTATAGTAAGATGACTGTAGCAAAAAGTGCCGAAAATCAATCTGCTGCATTTACTACGGCCTATACTTCTGCAGCGGCAGCTGTAAAAACAGCAAGTGCTTCGCTTACTTTAGCAGATCAGTTTGAGCTGAGGTTTGGTACAGTGGTTGGAAAACCAATTGCAACCCTGGTGATGCCTGTTAAAAATGGCAGCACAAATGAAGAGTGGTTCTACAATTACAAAGTAACCGTTGTTGGTGATAAGGTGACTTTCGTACCGGACAATACAATTACCGGTGTAGAAACAGACAAAGGGACAAAATACAGACCTCAATTGAAACCACTTCTGGATATCATTGAGCAAGCTTCAACAGCGGCATTCTTATCTCCTGAGAATTTAACAAAGGGGAGCTTTAAAGGCTCGGTTAATACTTCAAGCTATTTTAACGGAACACTTATCAGATAATTATCATGAAAATCAAAATATTAAGCATACTCTGTTTAGCACTGGCATTAAGCAGTTGTAAGAAAGGATCCGAAGATTTAATGATCGACGGAAAAATGCCGGAATTAAGATCACAGGAAAGTTTAAAAACCTACAGCGAGGCACTTACATCTGCTAAAAATGGCTGGGCAGCTTACCTATTTACGGAAGGTGGTGGTGGCTACGGTTTTTATATGGATTTTAATGACCAGGATCGCGTTAAAATGCTTGCTGAAATTGATGCTGGCACAGCCACGAATTTAATGGAAAGCACTTATAGACTGAAAGCTGTGATGGGACCATCCCTATTATTCGACACCTATAACTACCTGCACCTGCTTGCGGACCCGAATGAGGACGTTATCGGCGGAACTTCTGGCGTAGGTTTCAAATCTGATTTTGAATTCGAGTTTTCTGCGATTAAGGGAGATACCATTAAGCTTGTCGGAAAAAAGAGAAGAAGTGATTTATTTCTGCTGAAACTAAATGCAGAACAGCAGGATTTTTACTTAAAAGGAGGACTTAAACCTTTAACAGCAGGGCTGACAAACTATTTCAATGTCAATAAAAACCTTTACATAACAGGCAACAACGAGATCAGCAAAATTCAGTTCTCCGTAAATATGGCCCTAAATGTGAAGAAAGCGTTTTTTACCTGGGTAGAAAATGGCCTGGTAAAAACAGCAGAAGCCCCTTTTGCCTATACCACAAATGGCATGTTCTTTAATAAACCACTTGTTTTTAATGACATTGCATTTAAAACAATAACATGGGATAAAACAAAGAACCAGCTTATCGCAACAACAACCACTGGTAAGCAAATTGAGATCTTAAGAGGTGATCTTCCAATCATTCCATTGCATATTTTAATGGGAACGGATCGCTTTAAGTCCATTACAGTATTCTCTACACCTTATCAGACCTGGTCGCCAGGCTTTGTAGATATGCGTGCTACTATGGTTAAAACATTAGCGCTTAACACGAGAAAACTGGGAAATATTAATTTCGTTTTCAATGCTGAAACAAAAGAGATGAAGATTTTGGTTACAACTATCAGAAGTATTCTTCCAACAGTTTCGGAATTTGTTTACAGCTATACTAAAACCATAGATGGAACTTATGATTTTGAATTTGTGAATACCGAAGAAAGAACAGCAGTAATATTGAATACAGTTTTGCCTTTAACAAAGATTTTTGCAGATCATAAATTTAGATTGGATTATAAATTGGATCCGGTTCAAGGTCAGGTAGGTAGTATTGCCAGTCTGGACGATCCAAATTTTTATACAACAGGAGAATTGAAATAATTTCGCAACTGTATGTTAATTTCTTAAAAAAGGTGACCAATAATTCGGAGGCCGCTGAAAAATCCCTTTAGAATCAGAGGGTAAAAAGGGGTAGAAAAATATATATTTTTCTACCCCTTTTTACGTCACATTGTTCCTCCAACTGTAATTTAACTAATATCCATAGGTTGAAACTATATACACCCGCCGTTGTTATTATGATTTAGCAAATCGAATTCTTTTAAGCCTGATTTAACAAGTCGCATTTCCCCCCTTAACTTGTCATTTTTGCACACCTACATCTATTTCTCATTACTGTACATTTGAATAGACTAATCAGATAAAAACCTATGGCAACTCAAATTTTTGTAAACCTATCCGTTAAAGATCTCAACAGATCTGTAGCATTTTTCACAAAACTTGGTTATACTTTTAATCCGAAATTTACCGACGAGAAAGCAACCTGCATGATCATCAGCGACACCATTTACATTATGCTGCTGACAAAACCTTTCTTTCAGACTTTTACTAAAAAAGAAATCGTAGATGCCCACAAAGCAGTAGAGTGTTCTATTTGCTTATCTGCTGATACTAAAGATGCCGTTAACGAAATGGTAAACAAAGCAGCAGCAGCAGGCGCCACCATACCTAATCCAGCTAGCGACTACGGTTTTATGTACCAACACAGCTTTGAAGACCTCGATGGCCATCATTGGGAATTTGTATGGATGGATCCTAACGGCGCGCCTGAGCAACAAGGATAAATTCTTCCAGGAATTCCCGGGCTTCGTCTGTTAAAACACAACAGATCTTAAATTTAAGGAGAAAAAACTATGGCGGAAAACAAATTAATAAGGATGGATAATGTCGGCATCGTTGTGGAATCGCTCGATAATGTCATCCCTTTTTTTATGGAGCTAGGCCTAAAGCTTGAAGGACGGGCCACCATTGAGGGTGAATGGGCCGGTCGCGTTACCGGACTGGGTAATCAGTGTGTAGAAATTGCGATGATGGTTACCCCTGATGGTCACAGCCGTCTGGAACTTTCGCAATTTCTCAGCCCAACTACTGTTTCAGACCACCGTACAGCCCCTGTGAACACGCTCGGTTATTTACGTGTCATGTTCACGGTTGAAGACATTGACGAGATGGTATCCAGGCTCAGCAAGCATGGCGCTCAACTCGTCGGCGAAATAGTTCAGTATCAGGACTCGTACCGGCTGTGCTACATTCGCGGGGCAGAAGGGATTCTGATTGGTCTGGCAGAACAAACCCGGTCATAAATAATATGAGAAAAAAGACATTGGTACCTCATCTAAACCGTTATCTTTTTTAATAAAAAAAACCAAATGCCCCCCTTCCCGATCTTGTAAACTCTTAACCCCATTTACCTATTGTGGCAAATGGGGTTTAAATTATGATCGAACAACCAGGTTATTTCGTAGACATGGCTTGTGCTGCTTCAGCAATAACTGCGGCTACTTTCTGCGGCTGTGAGATATAAACGGCATTACTACCTTTAACTTCAGTAACTGTGGTATTAGAACGTTTGTACATAGCATGCTGGATTTCCGGATTGATGGCGGCAATATATACTAAGCCTGCAACTTTCGGATTTGAAAAATGTCCATCTTAGATAACACCCCCTTTTACGCTAACAGATGATAAATAATTAACCTGGATTTAATAATAAGCCTTTAGCTTTGCTGCATAAATATTTGGTTAGTATTTATAAAGTTTAGGTTAGTTGATAAAAAAGCCGTGATGGATGTCAGGGCTTTTTTTGTTTTAAACTCAGCAAAGATTTTCAGCTTTATCCCGGTACTACACCAAAAAAGTTCCATGAAAAACTAAAGGAAGAACTTTTTTGTGTGAGCAAGCCCGTTAAGCATTATTAAGTTAAACTTAGATCAGACTAAGACCGTAAATATCATTTAGGAAGCAAGGCCAAAAGTGCTTGTCCAACAGCACGGGCCGACTGCGGATTTTGTCCGGTAATCAGTCTTTGATCAGTTATCACATGTTCTTTCCATGGCTCCGATTTTTCGTAAATACCACCACGTTCAATCAGTTTATCTTCTAATAAAAACGGAACCACTTTATCCAGCTTAACCGCAACTTCTTCCTCATTGGTAAAACCGTTCACTTTCTTTCCCTCAATAAGATATTTACCATTATCTAATTTGATGTTGACAATACCGGCCGGGCCATGGCAAACAGCCGCAACAACCCCCTTATTTTCATATATTTTAGTCGCAATAGCTGAGATTTCCGCATTATCAGGGAGATCCCATACCGCACCATGTCCACCGGCATAATAAATCGCCAGATAGTCTTCAGGTTTTACATCAGCAGGTTTCTGACTGTTGTTGATTTTATCCTGATAATATTTATCTTCCCAAAACTCCTTGTTTTCTGCATCACTAAGGTCGAAACCATCTACCGGAGGCTTGCCTCCCTTTGGACTCACAAAATCAATTTCATAGCCTGCTTCTTTCAATACTTTCCAGGCATGGCTTACTTCTGCCAGGTAATAACCGGTAGGCTCACCTGTACTTCCTTTTTTATCGTGGCTCGTCACCACAAACAAGATCTTCTTTTTCATTGTATTTGATTTTTTTGATTGTGCCATTGCGACCGTTGATAAAAAGATACCCAAACCGGCCAGGATCATCATTAGTGATTTGTTTACATTCATTAACATAACAGTTCTGTATTTTATTTGTTGAAATCTAACTAAACAAAATTGAGATAAATGATCCCTCGGGCTGTGCTGTAATACAGATGCACTACGAGACCTATCCATAAGAAATGTAATCAGATAGTGTTTTTTTATCCACCGTCTTTTTTCCACCAGCTCCGCTTTATAGGTTAGATGTTGTCGGTCATGAATAATGTCCGTTGATAGAAGTTATTAATTAATCTGGTGATATCGGATCTTAAATTTGCCAGGCAATCTTCTTCACTTCGCCTAATCATATTTTGATACTTACCAGAAAGCTGTCTGATCATCAACTGGTCATGCCATTTACCTATAGCTTCCTCCACCTGTTCCAAATAACCAGTATTCAAATGCATATTGAGTATATCGCAAAACGGCTTATAATTATACAAGAGGCCCTTAATCTGCTTACGGATTACATGTAGCCGTCCATCTGAAATTACTCCGTTTAAGGACCTGGATATCCGTTGGAGTTGATCCTGGTAGAAGCGCTGGATTGGACCTCGTTTGACAGGCTTTATTTTTCTAATGATTTCAAGGCGTGCTTTTTTAATTGTTTTCCAACGCCCATCTACTAAAGATCGGAACTTTTTAAGCGATTTATACGACGACAATTGTCCCTGGATTAACTCACGCATGATATACCGATACGCAACTGTCCTGCCTTTTTAAATACTTTGTTGACGGGCCTGAAGAGTTTGGCCAATTTTGAATGATGATTCACCTGATCCAACAGCAGCAAAAAAGCTATTATTCTTTTAACATGTATCCGAAACTGGTGCAAGTCGTCCTGTTCTTCTTTTTTTAAGAAAGATTGAAGATGCGATTCCATCACCTTCCATTCCCTTTTAAGATACTTCAATCCCGACTTCTTTTTCATACTTCTAATGAAATTAATTCATCTGGTACGATTAAGCAATATATGTTTGCTTTCTATATGTCACTCAGCACCATCAAGTAACAAATTTAATCATTTTACTTCCCTTTACTTTTGGAAAAATCAGGATTTTCAGACATCCAAAAATCATATTCCAATTGAGGTAAGTAATATTCCACATTCCCCCCCCTTCTATGATTAGTAACCCACCGGTACTAACATAAAACCACAAAGCAACAATACTTAACGCTTTAAGTTACTCATTAAAATACTTAACAAAGAAGATCACAATTGGATGATAAGAATAGAAATCCACAAACGATTTTTCACCTAAGAATCGAAACTGTAATGGGGGTAATTATTTGTAGTTGGAGCGGGCAATGAGCTTTTCAATATCTTTGACCCGAATCTTCCTACCTTCGGTTTCAATGATTTCTTCTGTTTTAAACTCCTTTAACAACCTAATTACATTTTCCTTTGCGATACCGGCAATATTAGCCAGATCAGTCCTGGAAATATCAATGATTATTTCTTTGCCTTCTTCAGTCTCAATTTTAAACTTTTCACGCATTACGATCAGCGCAATTGCCAGTCTTTCGACTGCACTACGCTGCGCGAAGACAGAAATATTATTAGCAAGAACTGAGTATTCATGACTCAAAGCTTTCAATAAGCGATTTGCAAATATCGGAGAGGTATTTAAAACCGTTAAAAAGTCATCCTTAGGGATAAAACTGATCATACTATCTTCCATTGCAGCAGCAAAGTCAGGATACCGTTCTTCAGATAAAACAGCATGATAACCAATCAGCTCCCCTTTATTGGCAACATAAATAATCTGCTCTTTTCCGCCAGGATCAACCTTATATTTTTTAACCTTCCCCTGATGAATAAAAAATATTCCATAGGGTACTACACCCTCTCTAAAAATAATTTCTCCTTTTTGATATCTCTGCTCTCCCTGACGACCAATCAAAAAGCTATACTCTTCGGCTGAAAGGATAGACACAATAGATTGAGTCGTAAAACTCCATTTATCAATCGGAAAAATTCCTGATAAGCTCATACGACAAAGATACAACATAATAAACCTGATACATACATATCATTTGTACCAGTGATTTCCAATCAGCCTGTCACATGCAGTTAATAGATCCATTCATTCCGGTAGTCAACCAATAGAGTAGAAAACTTATTTCTAAGATTTCCATCTAATACGGATAAAAACTCCACCGTGTGTAGGTAATCTTTTCCGTGTTCTACTTTTGCCCCATGAATACAGACTGCCAGATCCCTGGTCATCTTACCCGACTTAACTGTCTCTACACAAACCTCTTCCAACATAGCACAAAACTGTATCAGTTCCTGATTGTCGTCCAACTTGCCCCGAAACGCTAATCCCCTGGTCCAGGCAAAAATAGAGGCAATAGGATTTGTTGATGTGGGTTTCCCTAGCTGATGTTCACGGTAATGCCGGGTAACGGTACCATGGGCCGCTTCAGCCTCCATCGTTTTTCCATCTGGAGTAATCAGCACGGAGGTCATCAGGCCTAATGAACCAAACCCCTGAGCTACAGTATCAGACTGTACATCACCATCATAATTTTTACAAGCCCAAACAAAATTACCATTCCACTTTAAAGCAGAGGCAACCATATCATCAATCAGACGATGTTCATAGGTAATACCCGCCGCAGAAAACATATCCTGAAATTCATTTTCATAAATTTCCTGAAAAATATCCTTAAACCTGCCGTCGTATTTTTTCAATATAGTATTCTTTGTAGAAAGGTAAAGGGGCCATTTTTTTGTCAGGGACTGATTAAAACAAGCCCTTGCAAAGCCATATATACTTTCATCGGTATTGTACATGGCCATTGCAATTCCATCTCCCTGATAATTGAATACCTCATGGGACTCTTCCGCACTTCCATCATCCGGTTTAAATGTAATTGTCAATTTTCCGCTGCCCCTGGTTAAAAAATCAGTAGCACGGTACTGGTCTCCAAATGCATGGCGTCCAATACAAATCGGGTTGGTCCAGTTTGAAACTAGTCTGGGGATATTTTCGATAACAATAGGTTCGCGGAATACCGTTCCATCAAGTATGTTCCTAATCGTTCCATTAGGTGATTTCCACATCTGTTTAAGCTTAAACTCTTTCACACGATCCTCATCCGGCGTTATTGTGGCGCACTTGATCCCTACCCCATAGCTCTTAATTGCTTCAGCCGCATCAATGGTTACCTGGTCTGATGTTACATTACGGTGTTCAATACTAAGATCAAAATACCTGATGTCCAATTCCAGATAAGGCAGAATCAGTTTTTCCTTAATAAATTTCCAGATTACACGTGTCATTTCATCTCCATCAAGCTCAACGATGGGGTTTACAACTTTTATTTTTTTAATTTCCATATCATTTATCATTTACAACTCGTGAAGACCCTATTCCGGAAACACAACATAATTATGCAGATACACAAGCGCGTATCTATAGCAACTAAACTGGGTGCTGCTTAAAACTAATGGAGATAAATCCTCTATTTTCCTTTCCAGTACATTCACGTATTCAACAACAGGATGACTTTTATTTGCAAGCTGGCCTACAGCATCAGTAATAATCGTCTCCACTTGTGGGTAATTTTGCGCTTCAGCAAGTTGTTTTAAAACTGAGGAGGCATAATTTTCTAAAGTCATTTTGATATTGTTTTATTAAACAGTTCTATTTTTTAATCCACATTCTCAAAGGTTTATTGAGATCTTGTTTCACCAGTTCATATCCTAAAGGAATATGATGTACATATCCATGGTAAGTAACCAGCCTTGTTCCGCTGGCCTTATTTTCCAGGGCTTTGCATAAATAATTGGAATAATAGGCATACAAGCCCGGCGAGTAGTCAATAGACTCATCTATACGTGCAACGTCGATTAAATTTTCAGCAAATGCATTGTAAAAGTAAATGCTATCATAGTATTCGAGATTCCATTCTGTAAAATTACCATGTAGAAATCGAACATTACGGAGCTCACTTCTTCGTTGCGCTTCAACAGCCATATCAAACAGATCTTTTCTCTGTTCCACACCATGAAACTCTGAATCAGGGAAAGCATGTGCGGCGGCAATACAAAACTTACCGATGCCACTCCCAATATCCAGGATTTTAGATCCGGGAACCGGAGCTAAAAATGAAGCCGCTTTTTTGGCTATAGCCAGTGGGGTCCAATGGACTTTTGATATTTTCCTTATCCGTTCTGGAAAAAAGTTATCGAATATTGAATCATCAACGTAATAGTTCAAAGGCAACAAGCTGTAATCCATAAGATTGTACTGATCAGTATCCATTATGATTAGGACAGAATAGGGTGAAAAATGAATGATTTTTTAAAAACAGGGGGGGGTTACAGGAGGATTATCAATCCAAGAAAAATTCCAATTATCATGACCAGGTACATTAAAAGCTCTGTACTTGCGAAACTTTTATACTTCGCCCAAAATGAATCTTCATTTGAAGGTATTTCCTTTTCACTCATAATCCTGTAATTAAACATGGAGTCTAATTATTTCCATGATGTAAAATTAGCCTTATAAAGTGCTTATTTTACAGAAAGATATCAGTGGCTACACTGATAAAAATCATCTTTTATGATATATTAAACGAGGACGTTTGGGAAATACTCAGGCGCTCAGTGGCCCTTCATCGCATTTGCCGTTTTTTGGTAGTATCGTTTTGCCTTAATTCTAAAAATATCGTAGAATAATGCATAAATCAAAATGCTTATAGGTGCAAAAAAAGACTTAAATCCGAAGTGATGAAAAAGATATGCACCAACAACTGCACCCGTCATAAAAAAGAATATAATGACCAATCGAAGCTTTATTTTAACGATTAGAGCAGGATGGTCATGTTTACTTTTATTAAACAACTGTGCTAACTCTATACCAAGATCAGTAAACGTACCGGTCAGGTGCGTAGTTCTTACCACTGAGCCAGAAATCATAGATACCAAAGAATTCTGTAAGCCCATTGCAAAAAGCAGACTGCCAGCAAAGATCTCTTTAGCAACTAAAGTTCCATCATATCGATGACCATATACCGCAGAAAAAAGAAGGATAATAATTTCAATAAAAATAGCAATGAAGTAAGAAAAACGTTGGTTATGCCCGGTCAATGAGAGAATTAAGCTTGAAATGAAAGCACCAGCTAAAAAAAGGAACATCCACAAGGCAACAACCTGAGCAGTATGCCAATCTGCAAGGGCAATTTTTTCAGCCAATAAAGCGGCATGTCCGGTAACATTCGTCGTCAATACTGCAAAGCCCAGAAATCCCTCTGCGTTAACGAATCCTGCGGTTAGTCCCAGTAAAGTTGCTAATTTAAGGTTATGTTGAGGCGTACGTTTTGCCCCCAGGTGTCTTAACATGGCTGTTATTTATTGCATTTTCTATGACAGCTTTGCTCAAATTACACAAACTGAAAATAATCTTATTAGCTTGCTATGTAAAGAATGGCAACTGTCTAGAGTGAGCCAATGTAGGGATAATCAAGTTATTTCATGCACCTATCAGAAAGAAGGCCATCAAAAAAGATCAGGAGACCTTCCGTCTTCGTCAAGGGAAACCGAAAAAGAGTCCGGTTATAGTATAAACTGATAAATATCACCTGCATCCATGATTTCTTACTGTAAAACACTTTGATCTAACCAATAGATTTGCATGTGATTAAATTCTATTCCTTTATTGACCTATTTCAGGACAATCATCCTTAAAAAGTCAACACCTATTATCCAGGACATAAACAACAGGCTTTTGTGTTATAGACAAGGATCTATACCTACTGGTTTAAGCTTTAATAGCCCTAACCATCATCACAAAATCCAGAGACCGCGAAATGAGCATAATTAAAAATAGCTATCAACATCAAAGAATCAAACCGGTCTTCAAAAGAAGACCTATTCGATTCACAAAAATACTTCTATAAATCCGGGAACACCCGGACAAGTATCAGTCAAACAACTGATGAATAGCAATCCATACAAAATTGAAATAATGAATTTATTAGAAAAGAACTTATTAAAACCCGGCCCTTTAGGAGAACACGCACATTACGCACATGGATATTTCGCCTACCCAAAACTGGAAGGTGAGCTAGGGAACCAAATGTTTTTTAACGGCAAACAGAAACTCGTATGGAGTCTGAATAATTACCTTGGTTTGGCAAATTGTACTGAAGTAAGGAAAGCGGATGAAGAAGGTGCAAAACAATACGGACTTGCCTATCCAATGGGTGCAAGAATGATGACTGGTAATACCATACTCCATGAAATGTTGGAAGAAAAACTTTCCTCTTTTGTGAAAAAGGAGGATACATTTTTACTTAACTATGGTTATCAGGGTATGCTATCCATAATTGATAGTCTACTTGACCGTCATGATGTCGTTGTTTATGATTCTGAATCACATGCTTGCATCATAGATGGTTTAAGGTTGCATATTGGTAAACGTTTTGTTTACAAACACAATGACATTCAAGATTTTGAAAAACAACTCATCCGGGCTAAAAAACTAACTGATCAAAACAATGGTGGAATACTTGTCATCACCGAAGGTGTCTTTGGTATGCGTGGAGATACCGGGAAATTAAAAGAAATCAGCGCCTTTAAAAAACAGTATGATTTTACTTTCCTTGTTGATGATGCTCATGGTATTGGTGTAATGGGTGCAACTGGAGCCGGAACCGGTGAAGCTCAGGGTGTTCAGAATGAGATTGATCTTTATTTTGCCACTTTTGCGAAATCATTCGCTGCCATTGGCGCCTTTGTTTCTGGAAAAAAGGAAATTATACAGTATTTAAAATACAATATGCGCTCTCAAATTTATGCCAAAGCGCTACCGATGCCATTAGTATACGGCCTACATCAACGGCTTAGTTTGATTAAAGAAAAACCAGAACTCAGAACTCAATTGTGGGAGATCACTCAACAACTACAAAATGGACTTAAACAAGCAGGACTGGAAATTGGCAATACACAATCTCCTGTAACACCAGTTTACTTAGCTGGTTCTATTGACCAGGCAACAGCTTTGGTGAGAGACCTTAGGGAAACCCATGATATATTTTGTTCGTTAGTGGTCTACCCGGTAGTTCCAAAAGGAATGATCATTCTAAGATTAATTCCAACAGCCAATCATACCAAAGAAGAAGTTGGACGGACTGTGGAAGTATTTAGGCAAATTAAACTTAATCTAGCTGCTGGAAAATACGATAATCAACTTCAACTCTCTTAATCAGGCACTCATTTAAAAAAATCAATCATTTTATGATGACCAGGGAAAAACGTTCATTAACGTATTTAGGCATTCATGGGGATAGCGCTATTCATTGGAATACTTCTACATTTGACTTAATTATCAACTCGATTCGTGATCATCAATGTGAACTCACATCTACAGGTGCCTTAGCCTGCAATACAGGTAAGTTTACCGGACGTTCACCAAAGGACAAGTATATCGTAGCAGATGGCCTGACTGAAAACAACATCTGGTGGGGAGAAGTTAACCATAAGCTTTCTGAGCAATCCTTTGAACGTCTTTATAAGAAAGTGACGCTTTATTTATCAAACCGTGATATTTATGTTAAGGATGTATTTGCATGTGCAGCTAAAGACTACAGACTTAAAATAAGGGTGGTAACAGAACATGCCTGGCAAAGCCTTTTTGCTTACAATCTTTTCTTAAGACCGAATACTTATGAACTATCAGAATTCAGCGAGGATTGGGTAATATTATCTGCCCCTGGTTTTATGGCTTCCCCAAAAGAGGACGACATCCGGTCTGAAAATTTCACGGTGATCAATTTCAAGAAAAAAATCATTCTCATTGGTGGAACTGCCTATACTGGTGAGATCAAAAAAGCGGTATTTACAGTGTTAAACTACATTTTACCACAGGAAAGAAATGTACTACCCATGCATTGTAGTGCAAACATTGGTAAACGGGGGGATACCGCTATTTTCTTTGGACTATCCGGTACAGGAAAAACAACACTTTCGGCAGACCCGGACAGGAAGTTAATTGGCGATGATGAGCATGGATGGGATGCCAATTCTGTTTTTAATTTAGAAGGAGGATGTTATGCAAAGTGTGTCGATTTAAGTCATGAAAAAGAACCACAGATCTTTAATGCCATTAAGTTTGGTACTTTATTAGAGAACGTTTGCTTTTATCCAAACCATCAGGTCGTAAACTATACGGACACCTCTATTACCGAAAATACAAGAGGAGCCTACCCTATTGATTCCATAGAGAATATAGTTGAGCCCTCTGTCGGAAAACCACCTGAAAACATATTTCTTCTGACCGCAGATGCTTTTGGTGTGCTACCCCCGATTTCAAAGTTAAATGTGCGACAGGCCATGTACCATTTCATTTCTGGATATACTTCAAAAGTTGCGGTAACTGAAGTTGGAATTAAGGAACCTCAGATTACTTTTTCCGCTTGTTTTGGAAAACCATTTTTACCACTACACCCGGTCAGATACGCTTCAATGTTGGGTGAAAAGCTTAAAAGTACAGCCATCAAAGTATGGTTGATTAATACAGGCTGGACTGGTGGCAGTTATGGAACTGGTGAACGCATTAAACTGGAATATACCAGAGCCATGGTTACTGCTGTCTTAAATGGTCAGTTAGACCATGTCGATTTTCAAAAACACAAGCTATTTGAGGTAGAAATCCCTGTAAGCTGTCCTGGAGTTCCTACAGAACTATTAAACCCGGTAAATACCTGGGCTGATAAAAACGAATATGAAATAACAGCTAAAAATTTAGCTGGGGAATTCGCCAAAAACTTTAAAAAGTACAAAGAACAATAAGCATAACTAATTAACAACAAATACACTATGGAATACCCAGGCAACTTGTTTTACACTAAAGACCACGAATGGATTAGTTTCGATGACCAATATGCCTTAATTGGCATTACAGATTTTGCTCAAAATGAACTTGGTGACATTGTTTATGTAGAAATATCCACTTTAAATTCGACCATTCTCAAAGAGGGTATTTTTGGCACAGTTGAAGCCGTTAAAACGGTTTCGGATTTATTTATGCCTGTTACCGGTAAAATTGTTGCTGTGAATCAGGATATTGAAAATAAACCTGAGTTAGTAAATTTAGACCCGTATAGTACCTGGCTGATTAAGGTTTTCGTAAGCACAGCCATTGAAAAGGAATCCTTGTTAACAGCTGAAGCATATAAAAGTCTAATTGGAGCCAACACAGCATTAAATGCACACTGAGTCTCTTAATGTAGTGTATTTTGATAAAGACACCAGCTTCGATTATTTATATCCCAGGCGCATTCAAAACCTGTCAGAAATGCATTGGACTCCGCTGGAAATAGCTAAAAAATCAAGTGAGTATCTATCCGGACCAAACTCGAAAGTACTGGATATTGGAAGTGGAGTAGGTAAATTTTGTATTGTGGCAGGTTTCTTTGAACCGGAAACTTTGTTTTATGGAGTTGAGCAACGTAATGATTTATTTAATTTAGCCGAATCGGTAAAAAACACTCTGGTCCTACCGAATGTAAAATTCATCCACAATAATATTACAGCGCTGGATTTTGACTTATTTGATTCCTTTTATTTTTTCAATTCCTTTTATGAAAACATAAAGCCAGATCTGGGCATTGACACAAAAATTGAAGCAAATGCCGAATTATATAGCTACTATACAAACTATGTCTATCAGCAGTTAGATCAAAGGCCATCCGGCACCCGCTTAGTTACCTACCATGGCTCAATAAAACAAATACCCTCCAGTTATAAGCTTATTGACAATACCCACCACTATGCACTAAAGATGTGGATGAGAGAATAGGATTGATCAATTGTAAATACTAAAACACAAAACTGACACCTATCATCTAAAACACTGATAGCCATCAAGCTTTTACCAACTTATTAGCAGAACCTTTGTGTATACACAACCTAAAATTATGACTACGACAATAGAAGAGAATGCGTTGAGCGCAAAATTACAGGAACTATACCTGATCACAAAACAATAGTCTTCCGCACAAATAAATCCTATGAAAACCAATGACTCTTTACCAATCACAGGTTGTTGCGGTTAACAATGGGATTGTGACTCTAATGGCAGATCATTGTCTCTGCCGGCAATGAACTCCGACAGAGACAATGAAATAAAAAGATTTTTCTAACTGAATTAAGGACTATGATTGATTACCATCAGGTAGAACAAGTAGCGGAACGGTGATTTTTGTTGCCATATTTTGCGTTCGACTACCTCTTAAAATAACATCCATAAGATCGTGCGGGCGATGTACCATAACCAATAAACCAATATTTTCTTCTTCACAAAACAAATTCAGGCCGGTTTGGATATCTTCATTTTCCACAGATTTATAAAAAATATTTGGATAATTCGCTTTATGGATTATGCCCATAAGCAGTTCGTCTGCTATAAGTTGTTGATCTGCACTTTGAGAAAGTGCAACATGTACATGGGTTACAAAAATATCCGAACCAAACACAAGTGCCAGCGATATTAGATTATAAAGGTCCTCAACATCTTGCTCTGGATATTCAAAATTTGTAGCGAAAGCGATTCTCCCGAAATCAAGGAGAGGTGTATGAGGAGGAATCAGAAGCAATGGACAGGTTGTTGCATTAACCATATTTCTACAATTATTGTCCAGCAAAGAATGAGCAATTCCTTTTCGGTGGATACCCATTACCACCATGTCCACGTGGCAACTATTCATTACATTCTCCACCACATCAGCAAGTCTTCCTGTTTGATTCATGGTGCTAATCTGTGGGTGAAAACCTGGCGAGTGATCAGTATGTTCAAAATGTTTCTTTAATTTTTTGAGCTCCTCATCACTATCATCAATAACGCCATCATATCCACTTAGTGGCCAGTCTATATCGCCAACTTCAGAAAGCTGGGCAGGAATGGTAACGGCATTGCATAGAATGACATTGGCATTCAATGCTTTTGCAAGGTTATAGCCGTATTCAGCCGCATGGTTTCCATCGGTTGAAAAATCGGTTAATAAAAGTACTGTCTTCATAATTCCTGGAATATGGATTGTGGATTTGTTATTAGCAAATCTGCTTAATAATGTGTCTGAAAGAGATGATATATATCATCAATGGAACTGACACTCATCACTTAGTAATTTCTTTGTGGCCATCCCTCATCCTGCGCAGTTCTGTTTCGCACATAAAGCAAAGACCCTTCTGAACACATTTCAGAAGGGTCTTCTATATTTTTATTTTGTGATATTTTGTACTCTTACTTTCCGAAATAACCAAGGTTTATGGAAAATATACATGCGGAATTGAATATGGTTTTCTCAGGTACCATTCATCGAATCAGACTGACCTCCTCCTGCTACCTGTGGCATGCTGGCCCAATTCTCCGGGCAGCTTTTGGCTATACTGATTTCTAAGCGCTTATTCATTAACATGAATTTAAACTAATATTTTAGAATTTTCGCTATGATCATCAATATAGGAAAAATGCATTCCTCTAAACTTTATAATGGTTTATCTACTATAAACACCCTCTTATCAAAGAAGTTCCTGAAGCAGAATTTATTCTGAGATCAGCCGATCTGAAGGAGTTTCTGAAGGATTTGTGCTGGAAGCCTTAAGCCGATAATCGGACGGACTTAAACCATACTCTTTTTTGAAGCGCTTATAAAAGTGGCTTTCATCGGCATAGCCAAATGATCTGCAAATTTGGGAAATCGTATCGGCGGTTTGAATTAACAAATGGGCGGTTGACCTTAATCTCTCGCGACCGATATACCCTTTAATAGAAATACCCATTTCTTGCTTAAAGTAAATGCTCAACTGGTGTAGTGGCATTCTGAAGGTTTCAGCCAGCCCGGGAAGGCTTAACATTTGTGGATCTTTTAAATTTTTGTGGATATGCTTTAATATTTTATCTATCGACTTCCCTCCACTCCTTTTGGAATTTTTATTTTCCCCGAAAGACAGATTACGTTCAATGACAGAAATGAGAGTCAGCAATTGAAAATAAAACAAGTTCTCATTCTTTTCAGGATGTTCGTTCATCTCCAACATTAGGAAAACTACCTTTTTGGCAAGTGCGAGGTCATCATTTTCCAGTCGCACTTTTAAATTTAGTGGAGACTGTGCCTTAGAAAATGAAACGACCACATTACTATTTTTATCTATCAATCCCCTTAGTACACTTTTCCCCGCCTCGGTAAATCGGATGCTGATCACCTCTACCTCAGAGACAGCCGAAACATGGTATCGCTTCATGCGTCTGACAAAAAAGATATCGCCATTTTCAAAGCTGACTTCCTGCCCCTCCTTCCTTAATTTCCCTGTCCCCGAACAAATATAAAGGAACTCATAAAAGTCATTGACGATATCCTGCGATGTCCCTGCATTGATCATCACCTTCTGCACATTTACTGCCCTGAACTGCTTTAAAGACCCCATGAAATAAAGGTATAAATATCAAGACCTTAAACCAATAAGTTATTTAAAAAGTACCAATGATTATTATAAATGTACCAGACAACCGCCTTTTGTGCCTACTACCTTTGCCCCCTATGAATGACAATATGAAGCACGAAAAAATGAAACCTGAAATGATGAAGGGATTACTGTCCATAAAGTCAAAAACTTTTCTTAGTCCACACTACATCAGTGTGGTTTTAGAGGGTGAGGACTTGAAAAACTTCAAAGCAGCTGAGATTGGCGACAACAACAAACTATTGATCCCAGCTAAAGGATCTAAAAACGTTGTTTTTCCGGAAAATGGAATAACTGGTAGTACTGCAGCCACGATCATAAGAACTTATACCCTACGAAACCTTGACCTGGAAAAACAGGAAATGACCATTGAATTTGTCGCACATGGTGATGAGGGACCTGCCTCTTCCTGGGCAATTTCAGCCGAAATAGGTGATCTGCTAGGTGTAATGATGAAGAAAAAGGATAAAAAGATCTTTCAGCCCGCTGATTGGTACCTTTTTGCAGGAGATCACACCGCCCTGCCTGTGATTAGTGTATTGCTGGAATCTATGCAGGAAGACGCCCGTGGCGAGGTGCTGATCGAGGTACATGGACCTGGCGACGTGATGGAGCTAAAACACCCGGCAGGCGTAAACTTAGTTTGGCTATTCAACCAGACACCAGGTCTCAACTCCAGTCTCCCTGAAGTATTCCGCTGGACAAAGATTCCTGATCAGGGAACCAGATTCCTTTTTGCAGCTGCCGAATCGCAGGCCGTAATTGAAATTCAGAGCTTTCTTAGAGAAAATCCAGCGCTGAAAAGAAATGAATGGAAGGCATACTCCTATTGGAAACTGGGGCAATCTGAGAGTCAGTCTTCAGGAGAGCGAGGATGATACACCACCTGACAATCAATGGGTGAGATGATATGTTTGCTGCCTCTATTTTTTTGCGAAGCAACAAAACCAAATACATTCAACTGAATAACAGATTTTTAACAAAAAAAACGGACTAAATACGCATGAAGGATTTTAAGTACCTGTTTTGCAATAATTAATACGGTTTAGTAGTGAATAATTGGTACAGGGCATAGGAATTGATATTTCTTCCTATATAAAATTCCTATGCCCATGGATACCATTACATACGATTTTAACTTCCATTTATGGAGTTATAAAGAGAAGTTTATTATAGAACTATCTGACAATTAATCTAAAACTAATCGAAATGAAAATCTTATTAAAAACAATCCTGCTAGTTCTGGGAACCAGCATTTCAGTAAGTAGCTTTGCACAGGATAAAAAAAAAGACACCATAAAGATAAATCCAGATCCGCAGATCAAAAAAGCAGCGAAAAAGGTAGGTGACAAAACTGCGGAAATTGCCGTAAAAGGCGCCTCAGCAATTGTTGACAAAACCTATAAAGGTAAGGTTGGACCCAATGGGCAGACTATTTATATTGACAACAAATCAAAGTATTATTATGTAAATGCTAAGGGTGCAAAAGTTTACCTGCCTAAATCTAAACTTAGAAACAAACCGGCAAAACCTTAACTCATGGGCTTAAAGTATGGTCCTTGCTTCAGGATCAGCCACCGGTTACTTTTTCTGGTCCGGAATATGCATTTTGAGAATGGAGTATAGCAAATCCAAATCAAAGGGCTTACGTATATAATCATCAAAGCCATTTATCCCATACAACCGATCAATATTATAATTGCAACTCATGGCAATCACCGGAAGGTGTGGGTAATGTTGTTTGATCTGGAAACAGGTTTGCCTACAGACTTCACCATCCAGCCGGTAATCCAGCATCACAACGTGAGGTCTATGCAAATCAACCAAAGTAAGAAAATCCGCTTCAACATTTTGGATCGGCAAAACAAAAAAGCCCTCCATCGTTAAGGCCTCTGTTAATACATCCAATATAGCTACATCGGTATCCTGTACAATAATGGTTTCCATAAACTATCTTTTTGATTAATCAAAGTACGACTTCTTTGGAGATTTCTCTGCTGAACTGATCTTGTTTCTTAAAGGACAATAAAAAAAACTCCGTCAAATTTTAGATCATTTTGCGGAAACCGGTAGAAGAAGAGTTAAGAAAACGGCCAAAATCAAGAATTTAAGGTTGAAAGCAGCAAACTTACCTATTGGTTGTTTTTTTGATTTCTCCTCCTATGCTCTGTACTAATTCCTGTTTAAGGAGCATATCTGCGTGTCCTGAAGTTTCATCATATTCATAACCTGAGTAAGTAACGGCATCCAAATCATTTGCAGAAATTGCCTCCCAACTTTCTCCCTGCCCTATAAAGATCTCCCCTACAAGAGCGCCATGGTAAACAATCTTATAACTACCCGCTTCCTGGGGGTGGATGTTTAAGTCCAATTGTTCAGTACCGTTTTTGATGACAATGTTAAATGGGTCCATAATATTTTCTATATAAAGGTTATTTGTATTGAAAAACACATGATTAGATATCTGGCTGGCTTAATAGACTTTAAAGAGCAGACTTCCAAGCTTGAACCGACCCCGAAAAGCAACAGAAAGTCGTTCCATCCGCCATAAAACTCATTTTATTTCAATGAGATCTGAATCTCTTTGGCCATTTTATTATGCTTTTCCAAAACCGGCAAGGTATGCTTGATGAAGTCTTTTACTTCGTGCCTTAAGCTACTGGAAGATTTGAAAAGTTCAAGTGTTTTTTGATGATCTTTTACCATCATATCCATATAACGAACATCAAAATCTTGTTGATTTAGTTTTTTCATTTCATTCATATGGGCCCTTATATCGGAAGGATAATCAGTTGGCAGAAGATGCTCCAGTTTAAATGCAATAGCCTTAAGTTCCGCATTGACTTTGCTATGGTCAGCAATCATCTGGGAAGCAAACTTCCTCACATTTGCATTTTTGGATTTTTCGAGTGCAAGTTTAGCCAGATCAACCTCCATCATTCCGCCAATTGCAGCGGTGTCCATGAAATTAGCACCATCGCCATCTACTTTACTCATAATGGTTAAATCCCGTGATTTCTTACGGGTATGATCCCTTTTAAGTGAATCTGTATCCTGACCAACAGCTGAGCTATCCATTTGCGCTTTACCACGTTTATCTGTATTCATACATGCAACCAGTGTTGTTAATACCAAAAGATAGGTACAGTATTTAAAAATGCTTATACTTTTCATAATCGTATATTTTAAGAGATTCTATGGTTCAAAGGCCTTAAACTCATCGAGTGCACAAAAAGTTTTAAATCCTACAAAAAAAGGATCAAACTACATTTATTCTATCCAAAACATCTTCCAATATCATGACATTATAGGTTTTGACCGGGTTGATCTATTCGCTAAGACACTAACAGATAAAATCACTTTTCAGATAAAAAGCCTGTTCTATTTAAGTTTAAATTTTCTTACCTACAAAACCAAAATGCATCGGCTTTGTTCATTAGGCTATACATTCTCTAAGACATGTTAAAAACACTCACATCCGCTATGACTATTCATAATGACCTGGTAACTGATAAAAAACATCCACATGAAAAACGAACTGAGTAATCAATTATTAGATTTCTGAGGATAATCTCTTAAAGAAGCCATGATTGACAATGCAGGTAAAGTGGAATTCAGGGATACTCTAAAGGGGACCGGGACAGAACTTCACATAACACTAAAAATAAAATACAATGGGAAATCTACTTTATACTATCGCGGTCATTTTAGTCATAATTTGGGCCATCAGTTTCCTCGGCGGTTTTTATACCGGCGGAATTATTCACATCCTAATTGTTATTGCTATCGTAGCAATCATTCTCGGTGTCATTCGAAGGTCTACATAGGCAAACCGGGCCTCTGAATGCGGCCCAGGGATGCTTAAAACTTCCAGGCTATTCGTGATGAAATTCATGCTAATGAACATTTAGATTAATCAAATAACCATACTAAGTATTTGATTTCAACTCTGGACGACCAAATAACATTGCAAATACAAGATCCCTCTTTTAAACATCTAAGGGGAATCTTGTATCCGTATAAACTATTTAAACCTAATCGTATGCAGTACAGACCAATTGATTTTTTGAAGACAATTTGATTACAATTAGTCAAAAAAGGAAGGGCGTTGATCCCTGTTTTTATGGAAATAGAAGACCTATCTTAGGGTTGACCTGACTGCGATCTGATTGCGCAAACAATTATCTGATAAAATCGTTTATTAGAGATCAACCATATACCCTTCCTATGAGTCAGACAAACCCAAATTATCATATTGTTAAGGTATTAGAAGCTTATTTTATCACGCATGATGTAAAACGTTTTGTAGTCGAAAAACCTGAAGGATATAATTTTGTTCCAAGTCAGGCGACAGAGGTTTCCATAAACCTTCGGGAATGGAAAGATCAACTGCGACCATTTACATTTACCTGTTTACCCGAACAGCATTATCTTGAGTTTATGATTAAGATATACAGAGATCATGATGGTGTAACCAATATGTTGGGTCAAATCAATAAAGACGCTGAATTAATTCTTCACGATGTTTTTGGCGTTATACAATACAAAGGCCCCGGTACTTTCATTGCCGGTGGAGCCGGTATTACCCCATTCATCTCCATCTTCAGAAGTTTGAACAAGCATAGGCATCTGGATGGAAACAGATTAATTTATTCGAATAAAACTTCAGCCGATGTAATCATGGAAGAGGAACTCCAAAAGATACTCAAACATGATTTTGTAAAAATATTCACCAGAGAACATGTCCTGGGATACATACCTCGACGAATTGATCGTAACTTCCTTATAGAAAACATTGCTGACTTTGGACAAAATTTTTATGTGTGCGGGCCAGATCAGTTTGTGAAAAATATTAATACACTTCTGCTTGATCTTGGTGCCTCTTCAGAAACGGTTATATTTGAAGAATAAATACCCCTTCTGAACCATAATTCAGAAGGGGTATTTATGTTTTTATTTTTTGCTGTTATTTCCCTGGTTCCCGCCTTTCTGGCTGCAGAGTGAAAAAAAAAAATTAAATACTAAAGAGAAACAAACTTTAGGTATACCCCTTTCAATTACAAATAAGGAGTATATTGAATTGTCTATTCAAGACGAAGATGATACCAAATCGGTATTTGATTTAGCAGCAACTACATACCCAGGAAATCAGGCCAATACTAAGGCCGACGCTTTTAGACATGCTTATTTTAATGCTTCAAATACCGTAACAATTGGTGAGAACCTCACAAAATTTTTATCTAACGCTCACTAGCTAAATCCTGGTTCAACAATTTCAATTCAGATGGACTTATGGAATAGCCAAGCGCCTAGTCAATTTCATTCTTTGGCCCAGGCAATACTTGCAATACAAGATTTAATGCACTCTCTGGAATTGAGGTATATTAGTGGCGGAGTTTTGACTCCTTCAAATCAAATAATTATGAACACAATTAAATTTACTGCCTTAATATTACTGCAATTTACTTCTTGCGGGCATCGTTCTAATGTTCCAATTATTGATTTTGATAGAAATGTAAATATTCTGGGAATTTCCAAAAATTTAACAAATCAACCTAGAAAAGTAGATTTCTGTAAAATAATTAATGTAGAATGGGATTTAGTTTGGATAATCCCCCCTTATACATCAACAGATCAAATAAAAAAAATTAAAGCAGAAAATTTTTTTGCCATTAGAAATGAAATTGAAATGGCTAAGGTTGCAGAGCATAATGTTCAGCTAATTATAATAAAAGAAAATAAAGTAGTTGCGCATGGCATACTGAGCCGGCGTCCTTTGGATTTAGCTGGAATTGTAAAATCAGATGGAACATTAATCTCGTTTTCAAAAGAAAATTGTGATCATTTTATTGTGTTACCAAATGATTTGGATTCCTTAAGTTTGAAATTAAGATTAGACCAATTAAAGTAAAAGTTAGCACTCTGTTAATTATAAGTATGTAGAAGTGTTTAAAAGTGTTCAGTTATTTCCTCATTGAAATATGACGAGGTACCCCCGCTATCCGAGTTACAAAGAAAACCAGAAAGTATGCAAAACCGCATCTGAAACACATTTCAGATGCGGTTTCTTTATTTTTATTTTGTGATTTTTTGCTGTTATTTTCCGAGACACAAACCATAACAAATTGATTACACGATACTTAAATACAACAAATAAGAATCATAAATTATCATCAATGGTTATCTCACTTGTTATGTGGAAAACCAACAACTAATTAGATACTAGTTATTAAAAAATTATATTTTCTTCTCCGTAACTACATTGATAAAAAACCTTCCACTTTAAACACCCAGGCATGTTCACACGGCAAATTTCCAGGATTTAAAACCGGCGGGATAATGGTAAGGCTATTACCTTTAAATGCTTTTTTTATAGTGTTATTTACGCCTATCATACTTACTTTCCCAACCCTCTTTATGCCTTTAATTGTGATCGGCTTATCAGGCCATTTTGTACAGAATACGTAGAGTTGATTTTTATTCATCGTGAAAAACACAGACTTATCACTTAACTGAGGTCTTTTTTCCCATGCAGAGCTACCATAAATGGCCTCTCCATTCACTTTTAACCACTCGCCAATATTGATAAGTCTCTCCTGCATTACTACTGGTATAAGGCCATTGGCATCAGGGCCAATATTCAACAGTAAATTACCGCCGTTCCCAACTTTATTGATCAATAAATCAATTATTTTTTTTGAGCTGGAATAGTCATCAGCTGTTTCAAATTGATTGTATCCATAAGACATCCCGATGCCGCGACTTTCTTCCCAAGGATGTTCACTCTTTTCACCGATTCCTTTTCCATTGTTTACCACATCATATTCTGTCGTATAATAACCTCCATGTTTGCTTCTGGTCTCCTTCCCCCATCTATCATTCACAACGACAGTCTGTTTTACAGGAGATTCATTATAAAGCCAGGCAAGGAATTGCTCACTTTTAAACTGATCACTTGTATAATCCCATTCCCCATCAGCAAAAATAACCTCTGGTTTATAGCTGGTTACCAGATCTTTCATTTGCGGAATCATATGCTCATCTACCCATTTATTCATGGTAGCCGGACTATAAAGTGGATTGTTCCATTCCAGTAAAGAATAGTATAATCCCATATGTAATCCCTTATTACGTACCGAAGTACTGAGTTCAGCTATGATATCCCGGTGGGGGCCTATAGCCACGCTATTCCACTTCGGACTCTCTTTACTTGGCCAAAGGCAAAAACCATCATGATGCTTTGATGTTAATACCACATATTTTGCTCCGGATCTTTGTATTAGATCGGCCCATTTATCGGGATTAAAATATTCTGCCTTAAACATAGGCGCAAAATCCTGATAAGTAAAGTTGTTACCATAATATTTCTGATGATGATTCACAAATAATTCATTTTTTGACAACAGCTTATTTTCATAATGTTCAGCATATTTATCATAAATACCCTTCACCTCAGTTGTTGGCGCATAGGCGGGGACAGCGTATAGGCCCCAATGGATAAAAATGCCAAATTTAGCATCCTTCCACCATTCAGGAACAGGCCTCTTGTCCAGTGATTCCCATGAAGGCTGATACTGTGCCTGAACATTTATCGAAATGGTTAGCATGGCGATGAACACAATGCTGCTAATAATTTTCATAAGTTTATTTTTTAATGGTATTGAAGCGATCATGAGTTTTATTCATTATTGTAAACAGACAAAATATTACCTATCTGTTTTGAGGTTCGGACTAAATTTTCATAGGTGTGGTCAATGGCTGACAATAGAGATTCAGGTTTATTTCCAATACTCAATAACATAGAAAAATATCGCTGCAGATCTGCGGGTACTACCCCTGGTATATTTCCGGCTAAGCCTATTACCGGAATATTTGCAGCCAAAGCATGTTTTGCCACAACATAAGGGGCTTTGCCATTTAAAGTTTGCCCATCGATACTTCCTTCTCCTGTAATTAATAAATCTACATTGGACAAAGCTTGTTTAAAACCGGTAATCTTACAAAAGTGCTCAGCTCCTTCCAGCAAATCTGCATTTAAATAGACACTTAATGTGGCGGATAAACCACCAGCAGCCCCTCCAAATTTAACCTGATCTAAAGATTTCCCCAGCGTATTTATGGTAAGCTTATTAAAGCTCGACAAAAACGCTTCTAATAAGATGACTTCTTTTTCAGTAGCTCCTTTTTGCGGACCAAATACTTTTGCAGCACCACGTTCCCCCAGTAAAGGATTATCGACATCACATAATACCCTAAACTTGCAGTGGCTGATCCTTTGCTTTAATCCAGTGACGTCGATAAAACCTACCTGCGAGAAATTTTCGGGATACACATCGATAACATGATGATCTGCATCCAAAAACCGAACACCCAATGCAGTTAACATACCAATGCCACCATCTATGGTGGCAGAACCTCCCAGGCAAAGTATGATTTCAGAGACACCAAGGCTTAAAACATGATCAATTAACTGTCCTAGTCCTTTTGTATCAGCCTGTAAAACCTGTCTGAGCTCCCCTTTAATAGTTTTAAATCCAGATGTTTCTGCTACCTCTAGTATCGCTGTTTTTCCATTATTTATGAGTCCAAAACGAGCATTCACTAAATCGCCATAGGCACCAAAAACCAGGTGATGGCCAAAATCACCTTTTAGATGATTTGTGAGTAAAAAAGCAGTATGATCGCCCCCATCACCTATCGGAAATTTGCTAGACTGAAACTTGAGGTTACTTTGGTTTAATCCCTGTTCAATAGCATGAGCAGCTTCATCAGCTGTAAGACTTCCTTTGAAACTATTAGGGGCGATTAAAATTTTGTACATATTAGCCAAACATTTATTAATTAAAAATATCCATTTACAGCCACATCACCATAGTTCAAGGCAACTTCTAACCGTTTAACCACAAAAACATTAGGTGTCCTGGCAACAATGCTCACTTTGTTCTCGCCTTTAATCAGGCAGTTTTTTGGAAGCACATAGGCAACCATTTTCTCGCCTTCCTGCAGGCCATGATTTCTATCATAATCCTCCGGGTATTTGGCCTGTATTTCTGTAATTTTCAAACCATTTACCTCAATTTCCATTCTGGAAGAACGGTCTGTACGAAGAAACAGGATGCTTTCTTTTGGATATTTTTTATCTATAGGATCTCCAATAAAAATGGACGCTGTGCTTTTTTTCCCAACTCCACAAGCCATTGGAAGATCGCTAACCTGTAATACCCCATAAGAGTTGGTAACTCCATCCGAAGCACAAAAGATTTTATTTGCGGTGTTCAGCTTATCTATAGTCCCAAGTTCATTAAGCAAACGTGTAGATCTTGTACGGCAAACTAAGCCGCTCGGATTTAGGGCTTTTTGATAATCAACTTTTCCGTAGTTGGCAAAATAAAAATTAAATAAATATAAGCCGTCACCACCCTGACCAAGTATGTTCGAAGCCATTCCTTTGAACATCCCATCTGAATAAAGTTCTCTTGGTAAATATCCTCCATCATCTATTGATCCATATACAGGGATCCTTTTATTTGATTTACCAAATAAATCCTGTTTAAACTTTGCGATAGGCATAGCGGTTTCTCCTCGCCAATGAGCACCAATAGAGATAAAATCAATGAGATCTTGCTTTACCCAATCTTTTACATCCAATCCCTTCTCCAAAGCGCCTTCAACCGTAATAGGAACACGTACAGACAATAAGATTTTTTTTCCCCGAACCTTAGACACAGAATCGACCATCGACTTCACAGTCTTTACAAAAGAGGTCATTAAATGAGCTTTAGAAGAACCTTCACCAGCCTTAAACAGCACAATAAAACGCATGAAATCTAAATCAAATCCATCAATCATCTCATATTTCTCCAACTGCTCGCGAATCATCGCCAGCTTATGGTCACGCACCGCTTGATGCGTAAAATCCAATGCCCTCGAACTATTCATTCCCTGGTTATCCTCTCCTATCCAATATTGCGGGTTATTAAACCAAAAATCGGGATAGGATACCCTACAATGTGTTGCTGTATCCGCGAAATGAAGATCATTAACCCTAAAGGTGATGAAAGCTTCCATTCCGCGTTGTTTGGCCCGTGTTAAAGAGGCATCGATGATATCAGTGCCCTCGGCTTCTAAGCTCTTGAAATTCTTAATATATTGCTTAAAAGCTTTACGCTCAGATTCGCTTCCTTTACAATCCAGCGAATCATTCAGATCATCCCCAAATGGGCGCTCATATTTGGAACGATAAAAGACGAAATCACTCCCCGTACACATCATAAATGTGGTGACCACCTTGCTTTCCGCAACCAGATCAACATAATTATTGATATCTTCTCTTGTTAAATCTGGTTTTCGATTAAACCACATATTCGCCAGCGCATCGGTACCATCATTATTATGGATGATCCTGAATTTTGGAGGTTTCGATTTGTAATCAGCTCGATCTGCTGAAGATAATAACGCTATTAAACTGATGGATATTAAAAAAAATCTCAGTCTGCTAAATTTATTGATACTTATGTTGAACTTCATTTACTTAGGTTTAGTTTTATGTTGATAATGCTTTCTTTTCCAATGCGTTTTTTTCCAGGCCTAACCAAATACAATGCGATGGCTGCGAGTACAATTAATACGGAAGCAAATTTGAAGATGGTACTTAGGTCAATATTTAAATCTCTTAATGCACCGCCAAAATACAATCCGAAACCACCAACCAAAGTGCCAAAGAAGTTTAAAACCCCATATCCTGTAGCCCTGTAGCGGTTGTCGACAGTCATACTTAATATTGGCATTGTATTGGTATCCACAAAGGATTTGCAAAAAGTATAAAGCATAAAGCAGAGTAGAGAAATAGAAAGCAGATGAGAGTAATTAGCCAGGAAGATTGCCGGTGCAGCAATACATAAGCCAATAAAAGGCACATAAATCCTTGCATTAGAATTTTTTCTACTCCATAAATCGGTTAAAAAACCTCCGACCAGCACACCTACAATTGCCGATGTAAAAACATATCCCGTGGAGTAAATCCCTGCCTGGGTCTGGCTTAATTGAAACCGCTCCTGGAAATAAGTCGGCAACCATCCCACAATAAGCCAGGAAACAATGCTAATTAACCCGAAGAATAAAACAATACAAATAAAAGAGAAGTTGCTGAACAGCGCACGTAATGACTGTCCGAAATTGACTTTAGGCTCCTGCTCTTCCTCAATTATGGTTTCTTTATCTGGCGCATCTTTAAGGAAAAAGAAGATGATCAAAGCATAGCTGATCCCGAATACCCCTAAAATAGTAAAGGCGTAATTCCAGGTATGGTTTTCTGCCAGCCAGCCACCCAAAAAGCCTAAACTTTGTCCAGCCATAATACCTGCCATATGTATTCCCGTTGCTAAAGACCGTGTAGGTCCTTTGTGATAGTCCATAATTAAGGAAAGTGCTGCCGGAATATAACAAGCTTCACTAATCCCCATTAAGGCTCTTGTAATCAGTAATTCCTCAAAACTACTTGCATAAGAAGTCATCCAGGTGACCAGCGACCATACAAAAAGGCTAAAAAGTATGATTTTACTCTTACTATAACGATCTGCTAAAAACCCTGCTAATGGGCTAAATAAACCATATACCCACAGGAATACTGCAGTCAGCAGGCCAAAATGAGCGTCTGTCATAGGAATTGAACCTACAATTGAGCCCCGCATGGTGGTAATCATTGTCCTGTCAATATAATTGAGCATCGCAATGATAAATAATAACCCTACAATAAGCCAGGGCCTAAAAGTGTTCATCGATGTATTGGTGGTTGCTAACTTCATTATGTCTTGTTTTTATCCCATATGCGCAAGCACATATTTAGCTTTTTCAATGGCGAAATCAATATCTTTTTCTGAATGTACAGCACTAATGTACCATAGCCCACGACCTATAATCCGGACTCCTTGATTTTGCATACCGGTAATGAATGTATTTAGTTTTGATTTGTCAGCTTGCAAGGTGTCACGATAATTAAATACATCCTCCAAATCAGAGAAAGAGGTGACCAATACTGGCCCAATCCCATATACTTTAAGATTTTGATGGGCTTCTTTTCCAGCATCTTCCAGTCCCCGCATTAACTTTTCGCCCAGTTCAAACATTCGCGGATAAGGCTGCTCCTCTTCCAGAACGCTTATGGTAGCTAAGGATGCAGCAATTGTCGGATTACTGGAATTCATTGTACCTGCATGGATCACTTCAGATTTGGAAATACAGTCCATCCATGATGCTTTCCCTACGATTGCACTTATTGGATAGCCACTGCCCATTGCTTTGGCAAAAATGGAAAGATCAGGAGTAACGTTAAAATAAGTTTGTGCGCCACCTAAGCCCAATCTAAAGCCAGTGATCACCTCATCGAAAATCAATGCGATGCCGTAACGATCGCAAATGGTTCTCATTCCCTCCAAAAAGCCTTCTTTTGGGAGTATACAACCATTATTACACATCATCGGTTCTGTAATAATGGCAGCAAGCTCATCTTTGTATCGCTCTACTGTTTGCGCTAATAAAGCTAAATCATTCCAGGGCAAAATAATAAACTCGTCCCTGCTGTTTGGAGAAATACCTTTTGACCAGGGATAACAATTTGGCTGATCTTCCTCTCCGAGTGCTTCCAGTCCAGGGCTGGAAATCCCCCAGGCTACATTATCTAACCAACCGTGATAATGCCCTTCAAAACGTATGAATTTATTTTTCCCAGTCTTGGCGCGGGCAACTCTAAAGGCCGTTTGCACCGCTTCAGATCCATCTAAACAAAAACGTACCAGTTCTGCTGAAGGGATATGCCGACAAAGTTTTTCAGCCAGTTCCACTTCCTGAATATGTTGGCCAGCATACAGCTGTCCCAATGCCGAATAAGATTGTACTGCTGCTAAAACTCCTGGATGAGAATGACCCAAGATCAAGGGCCCCTGACTTAAAGTAAAATCTAAATATTCATTACCATCAACATCAGTAATTCTGGAGCCACTGCCGGCTTTATAAAATAAGGCATGTGGATGATTGTATTTACGGAATTCCGAAGACACTCCTCCCGCCAAAACCTTACTTGCTCTTTCTAAAAGCCTTTGAGATTCATTATATTGGTTCATATTTAGTTAGGTTTATTATTTTGAATTCTTTAAATCGATAGCGTAAATCTTATTGGTTCTAGCTCCCGGTCCAATCTCTCCGTTTATCAGTAAACATTGTCCCTGGTATAAGACTGTCGGTACAGTTAGCCGAACTTCCTGTTTAGGCAATTGCCCTGCAGGTTCCCAGGTATTGTTGATCAGATTATACTGAAAAACATCTGGTAAGAAGCCCGGATGGGTTTTAGGCTCAGCATGCTGAGCCGTTTCCTGATCCAATCCGCCAAAGAGTACAATATGCTCCCCCTTAACCACTGGAGCAGGACTGGGTCCTGCCGCCATTCCTCTTGGCATTTCAGCTAATTTTTTCCAGGTTCCTCCAATTAATTTTTTGCCAAGATATTTAGGAAAAAAAGAGTAGGCATCAGTCAATACCTTTCGTTGGATCCCCAGTGATGTTTGAGTGATCTGAATGCCTGTAAATAGGTAGAATATGCCTGATGAAGAGGCACTTACCGAATTTATTCGGGCCGGACCCGGAATGTTTTCCAGAACTTCCCATTGATCTCCTTTGATGTCATAGGCCAGGAAATTTTGTGTAGGCAAGCCTGCTGAATTTTCCGACCCACCAGCAATAAATAAATAATCACCAACTAAATCACCACACATATTTGCTAATGCGACTGGCATGGAGGCCAGTTGTTTGATGCTGACTGCTCCATCTTTTTCCGTCAGCAGCAGCACATCGTTAATGTTTTTATTCCCCTCAGTGCAGCCGCCAGCTAATATCATTCCACTGCCATAAGAAACGGATACACCATAGGCCATTTTAAGCGGTAACTTTTGAGTCTGTCTTTTCCATTCGCCTACCTCTGGTTTAATGATATAGATGGCATCAGAAAAAGATTTAACCCCGCCATCCCAAGGCATTTTATCCAAAAAATTAGCCCCACCAGCCGCTATTACCGCCCCATCGATTGTGCCTGCATACATTGCTGCAAATCCAATTTTATCGGGCAATTCGGGGAAATCCTTTCCGACATAAGCAGATTTATTTTGAGCATATAGGGTTGTTTCTAGTAAAATCATAAGGGTTAACAATAATATTCTTTCAAATGTTAAGTATTTCATGGTACTATCGACTAATGATTCTCACCCTTCCCGGACCAGGCTCAGAAAGCCCTCCGGTTATTATAATTCTGTGATTATCTACATGAATATTACTGGTCAATGGAATTAAACTTTCCATGGAAAAGAGCTGGTTTTGCTGGAAATCAAAGCAATGAACTAATCCCATCCCATGGTGTGCAATCCACAAATTTCCGTTTTCGTCAAAGGCTAATCCATCTGGCAAATTATCAGCTTCTTTTCCTGAAGGATTTTCAGGAAGATCCACCAATACCTGAACCTGGGGAGGATCAAAATGAAGGTCCATCATAAGTATCCGATTTTTAAAACTCTCGGCTACATACAAACATTTTTTTTTGGCATCATAAACAATACCATTAGGGTAATCCAGATTTCTCGCAATAACCCGGGCTTGTCCGGCTTTATCAATGCATACCACTGCACCTTCATGCCGAATAGAATCTGTAAAGAAAATGGTATCATCTGGCTCTATCCATAAGTCATTCGGACATTGAATAAGATGATGGTCAACTTCTGCAATACGCCAGGTTTTTAAGAACTCACCATTCGGCGCAAAGCAATCTAATGACCCTGCTAAACTATTACATACAAAATGATTTCCATTTGCTGCAATAAATTGTCCATTCGGGCTTTTACATGCTGCCCACTCTTCCATACATTGATCATCAATCCGGAGAATTTGCCCCCCCAATAAATTGGTAAGGAAAACATTGCCCAGGCTATCCACCACAGGCCCTTCGGTATAAAAAGGGGTATCGATTAATACATCTTTTTTAAATTTGTCTAGCTGGAGTAGGTTAAGCATAGTTGTCGGTTTTTTCGAAAGGAAACATTGGTTTTCTTCGATATTGATATTTAAATTGTGTGGCATCAGCATTGCACTCACCTGGGGTATGTACCTTAAAATAAGTTGGACAAATATCCCTGTAAGCGGCAATTGGTGCATTTACTCCTTTTGCAATGATCCAATCCAACTCTTCGAGGGCGATATTAAAAATTCGCAATTGCTCGCTACTAAAAGGCGGTACACGTATAGAACTGAGTACAATGAAATTGCGGGATCTGGTTTTGACCAATACGGTTTGTCCCATATCATAATCAACTTGTCCACCATGTCTGGGTATCAGCTCTGTAAATTTCCCCGGTTTTATTTCCTGTACACACACCTCATAAGGTGCTTTCCGATTAGCCGGATTTGCAGTATTCAAATCAAGTAAAAGCCAGTCGCCCGGCGTATATTTAACTGCTTTAGCAACCAGGGCAGCATCATTGATGCAAATACAGGCGTTACTCAAACCTGCTGCTTCAATAGCATCCAAAAGGAAACTACTGTTGCCTTGAGCCCCACCCCCAACATTGTCGCCCATATCCAGTAATAACACCGGTTTTTCATAATTATCTTTCTTCTCCAGCACCCCTGAAATCTCTATTTTAGTCCCAATAAACTGGGGAAAATAACTTTGAAACAGCTTCATGATTTCAGTCTTCAAAGCAGTTGTATCGAATGACGCCTCAGTGATTAAAATCAAGGCTGTTCCCATTTCCTCTACATCAGCATATGGAAATCCAAGAATAATACTATGACTGATAATTTCCTCCTGATTTAGCAATTCCTGTACATCACGATAAAGAGAACGACAAGGATTTACAGCTGTCTCTTGCTGTTCAATACTGATAGAGGCTGGAAATTGAATCAGCTCCTGTTTAATCCGAATTTGATCAAAGAGGATTTTTTTAAGTAAATCAGCCACTTTTTTACCTGTCATTCTCTGATCTAAATGAGGATTCGTAGCATAAGCGATCAATGCGTCTGTGGCATTTTTCATGGCGATACTCACGTTCGCATGAGGATCCAAGGAGCCAAGAATTGGAATTTCCTGCCCTACTTTTTTCCGTAATACCTGCAGCCAATCTCCATCTACGTCTCTAATTTCTTCACTTACGGCTGCTCCATGTGCAGCAACATAAATTGCATCTACGGGTAAAACAGGTTCCAAGGCCTTTAAAAGCTCAGCTTTCAAACGCTCATAAGTCAATTTATCGATTCTTCCTCCAGGAATGATATCTGCAAAAAAAATCGGAATTAATTCGACATCAGCTGAATCCATACCTTCAATAAATCCACCAATCTCATGATGTGCCTGCTCATATCGGGCTATAATTTCGCTTCCATAAAAAAGATGTCCATCAGCAAAATCAGCCCAGTTGGTAATACCCAGGCTAAAAGTATTTGACTCATGATAAATACCCAATATGGCCACACGTTTTTTCATCATTTCTATTTAAAAAATGCCATTGCATCCACCTCAAACTTAAGCACCGAACCAATACAAGCCACCAAAGTTGTACGCGCTGGAAATGGAGCAACAAAATACTCTCTATAGATTTCATTAAAGGCTGGTAAGTCTTTATCTTCAGCCACATAATTACGTACTTGCACCAGGTCAGACATTTCTAACCCTGCAGCATTTACAATATTTTTTAAATTATCAAAAGAACGTCTGCATTCTTCTTCAAATGTTCCACTGATAATTTTTCCTTCCAAATCAACCGATGCCTGACCAGAAATAAAAAGGAATTGACCACATTTAACACCCGCGGAAAAGGGCAAGTGACTATTTGGTACTTTTTCACCCTGAATAACTTCTTTTTCCATAATTTTATCTTATTTATTTAATTTATTTTCAATGATTGTCTTTGTTTGGAACATATCCTCGGCATACTCACAATCCTCTTTCGTATAAATTTGATCCAGCGCCTTTAAATCCTTTGGACCATTCCCTGTAACCAAACAAACCACGGGATCCTGAGCCCGAACTTCTCCTCTTTCCATTGCTTTTATCAAACCAGCTAAGGCTACAGCTCCGGCAGGTTCACAAAATATACCTTCTTTTTGAGCCAGTAATTTCTGGTATAAGAAAACCTCCTCATCTTCCACAATGGCTCCATTACAAGAATGGTTTAATGATAAGTCATAAATAGCCTGAGCATCTAAAAGTGACGGAACCTGCAATCCACTAATACAGGTTGCACTTGTGGCCAGCGACTTAAGCACATGCTGTTTCCCCATTAAAACAGATGCAATGGTATCATTACCTGAAGGTTGCACACAACACATCATTGGCCTGACCTGCTCATTTTCATTGGTTTGCCATTTTGAAAAGCCAAGCAGGACAGATAGGAATAAACCTCCGCCACCGGCAGGTACAAAGACATGTTTTACCTCAGGCAGCACATCTGCAATTTCGAAAGCTATGGTTTGCACGCCCTCCATTCCCAGTGCTGAAAATTTATAGGCACTGATCTCCAAACTATAGTCTCTGGCTACAGCTAGTTCTTTCAAATGATCCATTACCTCTTTTGTTCGCAAGTCCTGGATTCCAAACCCTTTGATCATCAACAATTCTGAGCCATATACGCCCATTTGCTGGATCTTTCCAAAGGGGGCACCATCAACTAAAGCAACCAGGCATTTCAAGTCTGCTACAGCCGAATAAGCTGCCAGAGCCGCACCAGTATTTCCGCTTGAGGTCGCCAGGATAGCACCTTTCCTTTGTTGCAGGCAATTTGAAACCACCATCGCTGCAAAACGATCCTTATAAGAACCAGTAGGATTTAAATTCTCTAGTTTAAAGTATAGATTCTCCAGTCCAAGTGAAGGACCAATATTCCTAGAGCGCAATAGCGGGGTATTCCCTTCACCTAAGGTGATTTGATTGATATCCTCTATTGCTGGCAGTAAGTTTTTATATTTCCAGATTCCTTTCAAAATTCATTCGGTTTAAGGCGTTTCTTTAACGCGTAAGAATTAAAATTACGAAGCAGGCCACCATCTATATCTAAAGTTGTGGCGGTAATAAAGCTGGCTTGCGGGGAAGCCAGCCAAAATACAGCTTCAGCAATTTCTTTCGGATTTGCAGATCTACCCAGAGGTGTACGTCCTTCAATTTCTGTCAGAATTGCATGGCTGATATTTTCACCATCCGGATCAGTATAGTCATTGCTTAAGCTCGTTGTTACACTTCCCGGTCTCAAGGCCACAGATCTAAACCCATGAGGGCCATATAAGGCTGCCAATTCATAAGTCAGGCTTTCTACGGCACCTTTGCACACTGTATATGCCGTTGCATAACCGGATACCATGTGGGCCATGATACTCGACATATTTACAAAAACGCAATTTTTCTTTTTCAGCAAGAGTGCTTTAGCAACAAATTTGGATAGAAAGGCCGGAGCAGTAATGTTTACAGCTAAAGTCCGATTCCAATCCTCCAAACTGGTATGCGTTAAACTCTCCGGCTTCCGCCAGGCAGCATTATTTACCAACACGTCAATTTGTCCCCATTTTGCCATACTCTGATCCACAATGGTTTGTAAAAAACTGATATCTTCTAAATTACCTTCCAGGAGCAGATGATGTGAGTGGGCATTTTTCAAAAAGCTTCTTCTTTTTTCTATTTGACTGAAGTCAATATCTACCCAAACAACGGCATAACCTTCATTTGTGAATTTATCAGCTATAGCCCTACCGATTCCTCCGGCAGCACCGGTTACTATGGCAACCTGACATTTTAATTTCGTCATCTACTTCAATTCTAAACTGATAAAATACCGCCTAACGACTCCTCTTTATTTACCCTTGGCTGGCTCCTTATAAAAAGGACCAATCCATCTGCATCAGCATATACCTGATGAATTTCGTAAAGTGGCAAAGCATAGATAAGCCCCCACAGCTGGCCCCTTTTCACGATTTCACCCGGCAAAACCTTTGGCACAAAAATGCCATCTGTTGGCGAAAGCATTTTTTGCTGCAGAAAACCGCTGTCAGGTTCATAATCTTCAACTGTATACTGTATATCATTGACTTCCGATCTGTGATCCGTTAGCATATCAAAAAGCGCTAAAACATTTAAACAGCCATTGATATATGAATTTACCACGTTCTCTTTAACCGGTCCCGGCCCAGCATATTCAACATAAATCGCCGGGATATTCGCATCTCTGGCTATCGACAATGTACGCCCCTCAGGCAAAGGATCTGTACCCCAAACCAAGGGTAACCCAAAAGCTTTTGCCATTTTTCGCTGCTCATCTAACACCGGTTGATTCGGATGAAGCATATATCCAGCTAAGGGAAATAAATCAAACAGTTGTCCCCCGGTATGCAAATCAATCAAATAGTCACATTCCAAAATCAGCTTCGAAACATTGGCCGCATCCTGCATCGTAGATGAACCTGATAAATTTCCAGGACAGCTTCTGGCCAGATCCAATCCATCAGTTCCGCAGCGTGTTCCTGCATAATAGGCCGACTTATTCACCACTGGGACGATCTGCACAGTTCCCTTTTTTAATTTATCTTTTAAAATAACTGAAAGTTCAATTGCAGCCAATATTGGTTCGTATTCATCACCATGGACCCCTGCAAGGATCAGTAATTTAGGCCCCTCCTGATCTGATTGAATATCTATTTCACACATTTCCATATATTAATTATAATACGAGTCCTTAATAATTCCTGTAAATAGTTTTAAGATCCAGCAAAGCAATATCTGTCACAGAAAGATGTGTTTTTTGTTTTTGGCTTCCTGCACAATAACTTAACAGCACATTATTTTGATCAAAATGGATTGCCATATAACAATACCATCCATCCGGATCTGTTTCTATATTCTTAACGTGTTCCCAACTTTTACCATCATCTTTAGAAATTGCAATGGTTAAGGGAGTCCTTTGATCTTTCGCTTTAGGATCAGAACCATCAATATTATTCCAAATGGCAAAAAGATCGCCAGTGCCTGGAATGCGCTCAATACTAGCCGGAGATAAAGGCGACTTAAGGTTATAAGGAAGGGCATTAGTCCAGGTTTCTCCATGATCTTTCGAATAGGACACCAATTGCGAGCCACCAGTCGCCCGAATAAACATCATGACATCCCCGTTTTTCAATTCCACTACTCCGGGCTCTTGTGTTAACCTATCTTTCGGTCCCTTTACTTCTTGTCCGCTCTTCCATGTTCTGCCATTATCATCCGAATAATAACTAAACAAATTTCCTGACCCTCCCATGTATGCATTGAGATGCTGATGTAAGGCAACAGCGAATAACAGTCTACCGCTATTCAGTTGTATAACCCGGTCGTTATTCAAAACAAAGTAGCCAGTTTGATCCGTTATACAAGCGATGGGCTCAGACCAGGTCTTCGCTTCATCTTTTGAAAACCGCAAATATGGGATGCAATCCTTTGTCGTGTTTTTTTTCAAATAAAACATGGCGATTTCCCCGTTTTTTAAGCGCAGCAGCGATACAGACATTACATTCAGACCGCCCTCATTATTCAATACAACATCATCTTCATCTGTCCAACTGTGTCCGCCATCTGATGAAAATCTACTCGCCAGAAAAGCTGGATCATGATCATCTCCAGTCCCGGAAGTATACCTGGAATAAACGAATAAAATGTTGCCATTTTTCAAGGTTATAAATGACCCCTCACTGTTTCTGGGATTACCAGCTCCCGGTTTAATTTCAAGTACGACATTACTCTTCATTGCCGGTACCAACTGAGCAGCAACCTGGAATACATGACACAGTTGTAATCCCATAAGGGCCAGGAAAAAGCAAAAAACACATTTTGTCTTCATCATAATTCTAAAAGTTTAAAATAACAGAACATATACATATGTACGACATATATAGATATAAAGCTAAATATTATTTTTAAATAATTTCAAACTTTAAAAAAATAACTGTTAAACACAGCTACATAACCCAAATAATTTCTTTTCCAATAAATAAGTATTACTTATATTTGTAGACTATGAAAAAACTACAGCTTCAAGGAATAAAGCCAATAGAAAACATGTCTCAGGTTGATCGTATTGAAATTAATCTTTATGAATATTTTCGCAACGAGAATTTTGTGCCTGGTGATTCAATTCCCAAAGAAGTTGAACTAGCGGAAGCCATGGGTGTAAGCCGTACAGCCATGCGTGAAGCATTGACAAGATTTAAAACTTTGGGCATTATAGAATCCAAAAAAAATCGGGGAATGTCTATTACCCAACCTGATTTTTTTCAAAACATGAACCGGATACTTAACCCGATTTTGTTAACTAAAGAAACCATGCAGGATTTCTTTGAACTCCGTCTGGTTATTGAAATGGGCATTGTTGATTTGTTATTCATCAGGAAGACCAATGATGACCTGAAAAAACTGGAAAATATTATTGAAAAAGAAGAAGCTGCAAAGAGCAAATCTGAAAAGCTCAAATTGGATATTGAGTTTCATTCTACACTTTACCAGATTTCAGGCAACCATACAATTGAACGTTTTCAGAAAATTCTGATGCCGATATTTGACTACATGAATCATGACTTACATATCAGGAGTCAAGAAGAAAACGAGGACTACATCTCACACCGTGTTTTGTTGAAAATTCTAGAAAATGGTACAGCAGAAGAATTTAGAATGAACATGCACAAACATTTGATACAATATTTTGAACAAATAAAATAAAGATATTACTGCCCCCAAATAGCGCTCAGCTTTTGGGGGCAGTGTGGATTTAACCAGGCTCTTTTTTATTTCATAACTTAGATTAATTATACCCTAAATTCTGTTTAACTTTTGGTTCAAGACTGAGTGTAGTTTCAGCTATCGGAAATAGCAAAAGGTTGTTATCAACTGGCTTGCTCGCTAAAGACGGAACCAGTTCGAACGCTTTACTAAAGCGCACTAAATCCCACCAGCGCTTTCCTTCTACCGTCAACTCCAATAATCGTTCCTTTAAAATGGCTTTATCATTCTCCACAACAGACTGATTCACATAGGTGTGAGCTGGAAAATTAACACCGTAGGCCCGCTTACGAACCGCGTTGATCGCAGCAGTGGGATCTAAACTTAAAGCATTTTGAGCTTCAGCTTTCATCAGCAAAACATCAGCATACCTAAACAAAACAATGTCGTCATAAAACTTTCTGGCACCACCAATCACAGTTCCACTAAACTTAGAAACCACTGAACCGTAGAAAGTATTCACACCATTTACTGGTGCATAAATCTCAATGAAGGTAGCATTACGACGTTGATCATCAAGAGAAAACTGATCCCGAACCAGCTTACTAACGGTAAAGGCTGGTAGACCGCCAAGTACACCAATCAGATCTTTAGTGGTTTGATCTGTATTTTTATTCATATAAGAATTATCGATATACATATTCATAAACACGTTATCGCTTGATTCAATATCCTGGAAGCGTACCGCCATCAAAATCTCTTTATTGCCTTTATTTGTGTAATCAAAAACAGACTCGTATTTATCTAACAGGACAATATCGCTCTTTTCAACCTCCTCTACAGCTTTTAATGCCATACGGAAATCATCCTGCCCGCCTTGCATCATCTTACCAGTCCAGAGGTATACCTCTGCTTTCAAAGCATTGACAGCTGGTCTTGACCACATATTCCTTCCATTTTTAAAAGCATTGTCCGGGAACAATCCTAGCGCCATCTCAATATCTGCTTTAATCTGCGTCATTATTACAGCTTTAGAAGACCTTTCCTTCATAATAACGTCAGGGTTACTGCCTTCTGTAGGCTCAAGAACCAGCGGCAAGTCGCCCCAGGTCCTGGACATCACAAAATAAGCATAGGCACGCATGGCATAAGCTTCTGCCAAGATCTGATGCTTATTGTTCTCAGAAGAGAAAGAAATTTGTGGCGTTTTTTTAAGCAATAAATTTGCAGCATGAACAGCTGCATACATTCCTTGCCAGGTAGAATTTATGGTATTATTAGCTGCCGACACGCCCACATTCGACCGATTCAATTCATTAAGAAAAAAAACTTGTAAGCCTGCCGTGCCACCTAAACTACGATCCATCACCTCTGAGCGCGCTTCACCCCAGGCAAACAAATTACCAGCGGCTTGTGTGCGCAATTTAACATACATACCATTTAATGCTCCAGTTGCATCATTTTCCGTTTTCCAGAAGGATTGATTGGAGATCTGACTGATTGGATCCAGTTCTAGTGTTTTCGTACAAGAAGTAAAGCCAGCTATTGCAATTACCGCCAACGTAAAAAATGTATTTACTTTTTTCATAATCTTCATTTACCTAAAATGTCAAATTTGCACCTAATACAATTGTTCTTGGCACTGGATAACGACCATTATCCGTACCACCGTCTTCAGGATTCTGCCCTACATAATTTGTGAAATAATGCAGGTTACTTCCCGAAAGGTTCAGTCTCAACTGACCGATTTTCAACTTATTTAATATCGCCTGAGGCAGCACATAACTTAGTGTCACTTCTCTCAATGCCAAATAATCACCTTTTTCATAGTAATGTGAATTCCCTCTGAATATGTTGCTCCTTGCCTGCTGGTCGGCCCAGTAAAATCTTGGAATATCAGTGATATCACCTTGTTTTTGCCACGAGCGCAGAACAGTAGAAGAAAGGCCGTTTTCGCCCTGGAATTGCCCTATGCTAGCTGCTTCTGTGTAATTGTAGATGACATGGCCTGCCGTATAGTCGAAACGCACTAACAGGCCGAAATTTTTATAATTAAAAGTATTGGTAAAACCACCGGTCCATTCCGGATAAATATTACCTACATAAACACGGTCACGAGAATCAATCAAACCATTTCCGTCCACATCTTCCCAATTTACATCCCCACCATATTTAGTCTTATCAGCTAGAGGAACCATCGTGTCTTTTGGCCCTTTAGCAGCTTCTTCATCGGTAGCATAAATCCCTATTTGTTTATAGGCATAAATATCTCCAGGTTTTCCGCCTTCCTGTAATCCCCCCATCCAGGCATAATCGCCGATTTTAGGGTTGTAAACATAATCGCCACCAATCCGATTTAATGGGATCCCATTGTTTGGCAATTCTAAAATTTTGTTTTTGACTTTTGCAGCGTTTAATGAGATATTCCATCCAAAAGCTGAGCTTTGAGGAAACACATGCCCTGACAGCTCCAATTCTATCCCCTTATTTTCTAAACTACCCAGATTGGTCAGGATACTCGCAAAACCAGTGGAATGCGGCAGTGACATATTGGTCAGCAGATTATCAGTTACACGACGATATACATCCAGCATCAGGTTTACCCTACCGTTAAAGAAACCTAAATCCGTACCAAAGTTTAAAGTTTTAGATTGCTCCCAGGTTAGCGCGGGGTTTGATAAAGCTGTATTCTGTACTGCTGCAGCACCGTTATACTGCGCGCCTACGCTATATTGTCCTTGCGCATCGTAATAACCTAACTGGCCTATATTTCCATTCACACCATAACTCGCTCTAAGCTTAAATTGTGATATTTTATCTGAAATACCGCTCCAGAAAGCTTCCTTATGCACATTCCAACCTGCGGAAATACCCGGAAAAAAGCCCCACTTTTTATCTCCTAAATTCGAAGCCCCATCGTAGCGAAGATTAAAGGAAAGCAGATATTTTTCTAAATAGTTGTAATTTATTCTAGAAAAATACCCCATAATCCGAAGCTGACTTTCCAAACCGCTGACCGACACTGGCACCGCCGACCCATTTAATGTTGGTATTAGATCAGAAGCTGCACCTCTTCCTGAGGCTAAAAGACTGGTTTTCTCTGTCTGAAAGTAAGAAAAGCCCAATTTTGTCTCTAACTCGTGCTTTTCCAAAAATGTTTTATTGTAAGAAAATACACCTTCCGCCTGATGTTGAAGCGTTTTGTTATATCCTCCACTCGCAACTCTCGAATCGATATAACTGGCTGGCCCGTTATAATAAGCGCCTTGAAACGAACGACTGTCATCTGTCACCTGATAAATGGATACTTGTGGTGCAAAGTTTAAATCTTTGGTGATATTCCACTTTCCGCCAACAGAAAGGGTTAGGTTATCGGTACTGTTCTTAGCGTCAATTGTTGACTCATAATAGAGCGGATTACCGATTGTTGCTCCCAAACCAGGGGCTAAACTACCATCTTCATAAGTGAATTTTGCAGTTGGCGCCAAAGCTAAAGATCTACCGAACATATCACTTTCTTTTCCGAATACTTGTGTATTACGCATGTTAGAATACAAAACACGCCCAAAAACACTAAGATTGTCGGTGGCCTGCAACTCACCATTCATATTTAAAGTCAAACGCTTATAATCTGTAGAAATCGCAATTCCTTCATTATCCAGATAACCCAAACCTAAATTGAATTTTGCCTTTTCGCTTCCTCCCGATACGGAAAGGTTATGGTTGTTGGTCTTTCCGGTACTGAACAACACATCCTGAAAATCGGTATTTTTGAAAATTATCGTTCTGGTGGGATCTGTAGGATCGACCATACTTTCCCAGCCTTCATTTAATTTATAGCTATTTGCAGAAGTTAGGTATTGGGTAGTGTAAGCTGTTTTATTTGTTAAATCATTCCCAGCGCCTCCGCTGGTTGCGAGCCCTAGTTTTACCAGCTGACTTGGGTCCTGATCAGCACGTGCTGCAATCCCCATTCGCTGATAGTAAATGAAATCTCTGGCATTCAGCATGCTATATTTCTTTTGTAAAGTAGAGATCCCTAAATCATATCCATAATTGATCTGAACAGCACCTGCTTTTCCTGATTTTGTAGTCACCAAAACAACCCCATTCGCTCCCCTTGACCCATAAATAGCAGTCGAAGCGGCATCTTTTAAAACTTGTAAGGACTCAATATCATTGGAATTAAGGTTATTAATATCACTGCGTATAATACCATCTACGATGTATAAAGGCGCAGCACCATTTGGATTGTTAATAGAAGTTCCTCCTCTAATAATCACCCGTGGTGCGGCTCCTGGCTGACCAGAGGTGCTTTGCACACGAACCCCTGGTAATGTCCCCTGCAGGGCAGAAGCCACATTGGCAAGTGGTACATTCTCTAATACTTTCATATCCAATTTGGAAACTGATGTACTGAGCTTTTCCCTGGATTGTGTTCCATATCCAATCACAAGGACTTCTTCCATTGTCCTGCTTTCCTCTTCAAGAGTAACATTAAAAACCCTTTGGTTACCCACAACTAACTCCTGTATCTTTTTTCCTATGTAATTAAAAGTCAGCCTACTTTGATCAGAAAGAACCTCTATACTGAAATTCCCATTGGTATCCGTGGAAGTCAAATTTGTTGTCCCTTTTTCTTTAACAATAACTCCAGGAATACCTATTTTTTGTTCATCAGTAACTTTCCCTTTTAATTTTACCTGGGAAAAGGAAAAGCTGGCAAAAAGAAGCATTGAAAAGGTTAATAATACTTTATAAAAATTTTCATTGAATTTCATAATTGTTATGGTTAGTAACTTTTTGGTTTATATTTGGTTAATTGCTGATGTAACGTTGTTAATCCTGCAAAGTCTGCTCTAATGAAGCTAGAATAGCGGCAACCTGGCTTTCGGTCCAATCTGTTTGACCACGACCTAAAGGAGATATTGTATTTCCTATATTAACCTGGTGCTTAACTAGCATGGCTTCTTTGAGAAAAGTCCAGATATTTGGCAACACCAATTCAATAATTTCCTGAAACTTCAACATAAACCTACTTGCCAACTGAAAATTACCCTTTTGAAACTCATGTAATACATATTTACACTCCTGTCCCCATAGGTTATAAAAAGTACCAATAGCACCAACAGTACCTGAAAGTGAAGCCTGGCAAAATAATTCGTCTGCTCCACTAAATAACTTTAGCTGATCTTTGGCTATATTATGTACACGACTGATTTCCAGTAAATTTCCTGTCGTCAATTTCATACCCTCGATAAAAGGAACCTTTAGAATAGCTTGAATAAATTCCTCAAAATTGCCTGGTATAACACCCAGTTGGTAAGGAAAAAATGGCAATTGTGCAGCTTTTGCAATTTCTGTATAATGATGAATTGCCATTTGCTGACCTCCAGCGAAATAAATCGGGCCGACTGATGAAACTGCCGCTACACCTGATAGCGCTGCATGCTCAGCCAATCTCACTGACTCCTTGGTCGTTAGACACCCAAGTTGCGCCATTACCGGCACTCTTCCCCCAACACATTCTAAAACAACTTCCAACACTTCTTTTCGATCCTCTTCCCCGAACAGCACTCCTTGCCCCGTTGATCCTAAGACATACAAGCCGTCTACGCCTTGTTTCACCAGGACTTCGCACAACTTTTGTAGTTCTTTTAATTCAGGTTTCTCATTAGTACCAACGGGGGTAATTAACGCTGGCCACAGACCTTTAAATAAATCTTCCTTATTCATATCATTTGATTGATTTGCATATATGTAGTACATATGTATTACATATGTAAATATATATAAGTTACTGTGAGAAAAACAAATATTTTTTACCCCATCCAAAATCAATTAATATAAGATGAATGATGTACATCAGGGTTAGTGCCGAGGAACAGGCGAAAATGATTTTCTCAACGCGGCCAGGAAGAAATTCCGCCTTATAACATGAAACACATTACACATTTATAGCACAAAACGCAGCATATAAGCTGTACATCCCAGCTGAATTAAACCACCACCACATCCCCCTGCTGAATTTCAAGTTCTTAAATACGATCTGAGGCCCCCCTATCTATCATTATTATTATAGATATCTATTAATTATATTATTTTGATGATAACTGTTTTATAAGGAATTTTGTCCTATAGAAAAAGTTAAACAAACGAATCTTAACTAAAAAAAACATGAATACAGTAATCAAATCCTTAACGGCCACTGAAAATCAGTCCGTTGGTATTGAAAAAAAGCAAGGTTTACCAGCCGCGCTTTGGGCACTAACCATTAGTGCTTTCGCCATTGGAACAACAGAATTTGTAATTGTAGGTTTATTACCTACGGTGGCAAAAGACCTAAGCATCACCATTCCTTCGGCAGGTCTGTTGGTGAGCTTATACGCAATCGGGGTCGCCATTGGCGCGCCAATTTTAACTGCCCTGACCAGCAGTGTGCCACGTAAAAAACTATTGATCTTACTTATGGTCTTATTTATCATCGGTAATGGACTTGCCACCATCGCCCCTGGATTTTATACGCTCGTGATCGCCAGGATCGTCACCGGATTTGCCCATGGGGTTTTCTTTTCAATAGGCTCTACAATTGCCGCAGCACTTGTTCCGGCAGAAAAAAGAGCTTCAGCGATCTCCATTATGTTTGCCGGACTTACCGTCGCCATAGTTACCGGAGTTCCACTGGGAACTATCATCGGTCAGCATTTTGGTTGGAGGGCAACCTTTATCGGGGTCGCATTATTAGGTGTAGTTGGTTTGATTTCCAGCATGATCCTGGTTCCCTCAAACTTGAAAAATGAAAAAGCTGCCAATTTAAAAACACAGTTAAAAGTCATCACCAATAAGCGCTTATTATTGGTGTATTTAATGACAGCTTTGGGGTATGGCGGTACATTTGTAGTTTTCACTTACTTGTCCCCAATCCTTCAGGAATTAACAGGTATATCCGAATCCACTGTAAGCATCATTCTATTGTTATATGGTATTGCCATAGCGGTTGGTAACCTTGTAGGCGGAAAGGTTTCCAATAAAAACCCGCTAAAAGCATTAATATGGATGTTTGTGCTACAGGGAATCGTTTTATTGGTCTTTACCTTCACGGTCCACCATACCATTTTAGGGATCATTTCTTTATTTATCATGGGAGGCCTTTCCTTTGCCAGCGTACCGGGACTGCAGTTGCTAGTGGTACAGACCGCTGAAAAACAACTACCCGGAACAGAGGATGTAGCCTCAGCATTCAACATTGCAGCATTCAATATCGGAATTGCAATTGGTGCCTATGTAGGTGGATTAATCGTATCCTCAGCGCTAGGCCTTGGGGCAACCCCATGGGTAGGTGCCATTTTCATTCTTTTGGCCATTCTGATTACCCTATACAGTGCAAAAATTAACCGTGAATAATACGTGCTTAACCTTCCTATCCAGGTTCTTTGGAATGAAAAGATGTCCGCTAACTTCCATCTTATATTGGTTATTGAACGTTACTTTATTTAGCTCAACATTATCACTCATTTTAAAAGTAGTGTAGTTATCTGATGTTCCATTTCTTTTGTCTTTTCTGATTGCTCTTTTTGTTTTACTTCCTTACAGGCCAGCCCAAACAACATAACAGATCCGGCGATTAAAATCTTTGAAATTCTCATGTTTTTACCTTTTAGATTTCCTTAAACTTAAGCCTGAATTGATTTAATGATTTTTGCCGGGATGCCACCAACAACTACATTATCTGGAACATCTTTTGAAACTACTGCTCCCGCTGCAACTACCGCATTTTCACCTATAGTAACACCAGGCAATATTGTGGCTCCCGAACCGATCCATGCATTCCTTTTGATCAGGATTGGTTTTGTGACTAGTGCCCTCCTGTCGGCCGGGTCTAAAGGATGGTTTTCTGTGACCAGATTTACCCTCGGGCCAATCAGCACCTCATCTTCTATCGTGATACCGCCCATATCAAGGAATGAGCAGGCATGGTTAATAAAAACATTCTTTCCGATTCTCGTGAACCTGCCAAAATTGGTATAAAAAGGGGCAAAAATGGTGGTACTCTTATCAATCGCTGTGCCGATGATTTCACTTAAGGATTGGCGCATCTGAACGGTATCAATCGCACTATTCAGTTGCTGGGATAGCTCCATCGTCCTGCAAACGACCTCGTTGATCTTAAAATACTCCGGATCATTTAGGCGTATAGGCTCGCCCGCCCTCAACCTTTGAAATATATCTGATGTCTTATGTTCCATTACAATTTCTCCTATCGTATTTTCCATAAAACAAAATTAACCAGAAAGCCCCACAGCGACGTTGCTGTGGGGCTCAATTTACCTTTCTGAGAAGCTCAATTCTTCCTGAATTTTACACCTCTGTTGGCGGAAATCCGTACTGTTTTTTAAATGCAGTAGAAAAATGTGAAGGGTTTTTGAAACCAACTTCAACATATACCTCCTGCACCTTTCTGCCTTCTTCCTTTAGTTTAACGTAAGCTGCTTCCAGGCGTTTTTTAATCAGCCATTTTTGTGGACTAAGACTGCTGATCTTCTTAAAATCTCTTTTAAACGTGGCAAGACTACGTCCTGTATAGGCAGCAATCTGCTCCATAGAAAGCTCATCCATATAATTTTCATTAAGAAATTCCAAAATGTCCATTTTCCAGGGTTCGGTAAAGTCGAACAGTATCGGAAAGAAAACATCAGCGCTATTCAGCAGCGCATAAATTCCTTCCTGCAATTTCAATTTTACCACACCTTCGGTTGGCTTCACACCATCATCAAAATAAGGGGTCAGTGATTGGAACAGACTGTTGATATCAGCCCTTGGTTCGATCTTAATCACATTTTCTTCTGTAATAGTTACTTTTTTTGGGATGTCTGCTTTGTTCATCCTGCTGTAGAATTCGCGCAGGAGGCTGCGATTAAATGTTAAGGAAATACCCTTGTACAGTTCTTCAGCCTTGCTGTTCTTATACATTAACAATCTATGGCTCCGTCTGATAAATGCGCACTCTCCAGCCCGTATTGTAATCTTCTCATTTCTGTCTTCTATAATTTGTTCCCCAGCGTACAAATACAAAAGCACGTGCTCCGGTGTAGCGTGGATACATTTTTCGCTGTAATCAGAAAAACAGGACAGGAATATGCCCGAGTAATGGATGGTTCTTAGTTTTTCTAGCGGTTCCATAGTCATGCCCAAAATATATATCAAGATAGGCAAACCTAATCAAAACATAGCAGGAAAACTTTATTGTGGGGCTCAATTTACCTTTCTGAAAGGCTCATCCACATTCAATTCAACAATATTATTTAAAATGCAGAAACTGTTTAAGGAGAAAAATAATTATTACTTAACCCAATCATTAATATAAAACATCATCCTAATTAATTGAGGTAATGAAGCACTATCCTATGTAGAATTGGACCTGCAAAAGGAAAAGTAGCACTAAAAATAAAATAGTAATCAAGGTCCTATATATCACAAGAATACTCGAGTCCGAAAAGGGAAAACCAATAGTCACATGGATTATTAAGAGACAGAATACCAGACACATGAACATGACAACTGTTGTTATTATGAGAGAAACTGGCTTTATCAGAACATAAAAATGGATCAGCAATATACAAAGCCGTTCTACATGTTTTTCCTTATCATGCCTATGGGTATCAGTCAGGGGTTTGTAACGGTGGCCTTGCCTTTTTTACTGACGCAAAACGGCTTTCCTCTAGCACTCACAGCAAGCATTGTTGCCACTGGGCTTTCGGCTAACTTATGGCGTTTCGTTTGGGGGCCAATAGTGGTTTTATCACTTAGTTTACATAAATGGTATTGGATAAGTTTATTGGCTTGTGTTGCTTCATTGTTGTTGCTCTGTTTTTATTCCCTTTACCCTAAAGGAAACCGCTTTACTTTCAGTAATTGTCTTTATATCTCAAGTGGCCGCTACCATTACCTTATTGCCTATTAATGGCTTTATGGCAAAGCGAATTAGAGAAAATAAAAAAGGAGAAGCTTCAGGATGGTATCAGGCCGGTAACCTTGCCGCTACGGGTCTGCGAGGAGGTGCCGGTCTGTGGCTTGCAACACATTACAATCTCCCGCTAACGGGTATCGTTTTGTGTATAGCATCCCTACTATTTGCAATGGTTATGCTGCTAATCAAAGATATTCCGCATTTAAAAGAGAAAACAATGGTGCAGGAAATAAAAGTAATGGGTAAGGATATTTTATCCATGATAAAATTACCAGTAGCCTTATTTGTAATGATACTTATAATTATGCCGATTGGTACTCACTTATGGGCTTTGTACAGGATTGATGTACAAAGCTTTCACCGCCATTATTTTTTTTGTAATTGGTAAAAATCAGGTAGCCACTAAATACTCCTTGTTGTCCTCTTTGGGTAATTTACCGGTAGTGTATATGAATACTTTTAATGGATGGACCCATGATAAATTCGGCAGCCGGTATATGCTTACTGCAGAGGCAATAGCGGGGTTGGTATTTGTAATTATTTTCATCCTTATTCTAAAACTTATGAGAAAGAAAAATCTAATTCCAGTGATTGTTGAATCATAGGATTCAGTAAAGCAAACCTAAATATAGAAACGCTGATCAACGGCAATCTAATCCACAAAGAAAAACCTTAGCAGGAAAGATTTTGAAATGCCAGCCACTGTATTAAAGATTTCAGATATAGCGCCTGAAAGGATATTTGACAGGTGTCATAAGAAAAAGAGCCGTTATTCTAATTGAAAAACAGCTCTTTAAGCTTGGACCTTTTGTATTGTAAATATCAGCCTTGTTTAACAAGATTTAGGAACGTTGAGATTCCTCATAATTAGGGCCATACATAGATGGTACTTTATTTCCTGTTACCCTAAGGTGCGAGATCAGCTCTCCGCGATGATGATACAAATGATTGTAAAGAAATCCCCTGATCACCTGAATCTTCGGCAATGACGGCATCATTGGGTTGCCTCCTGCAGACATTGTCCAGGTATTCATATACTGTGATTCATCAGAGTTTTCTATTACAGTCTTTGCATTCGCAACATTTTCTTCAAACTTTCCCAGGATGTTAGAGGCTTTACTAATATCACCTTTGTCATATTTATAAGACCCCATATCAAATTCATCCTGGTCAAATGTAGGTCCATACCAGTTGTATACTTCAGCAATATGCGAAGCTAGCTGACCTACTGACCAAAGATGTGGCTGCGGACGGTATTCTAATGCACTGTCCGGAATCATTGATAATAACTTTCTTGTGTTTTCTGCTTCATGCAGGAATTCACCAATTAATGCTTGTTTCATCATTTTTCTACTAATTAATTCAATATAAAAATAGGGAATATTCCACTATGTTCATCCTGGAATCAATTAAAAAAAACGGTTAGCACAACATTGCCTTTTCCATCCAATCCTCTATCTATAAACAGTTTTTTCACCGAAACAACGGGGTCAGTTTAATCCTAATTGATCTAATTTACCTTGAAGTTTTGGGGCTGAATATTTGAGCAAAGCTTCCAGTTGTATCGGGAAGGTGGATCTGGTGCCAATGGTGGTGGTGGATGTGGTTGTAATTAACTGAAATCATGAGAAAAATCTATCTGCATGTACTCATGCTCTTCGCTGGCGTCTTAAGCGCGCAAGGACAAATTAAGATTAAAACTACTCCCTCAGACACAACCAATTACCAAAGTCGAAAGCTGAAGATCGATGAGATCAATCTGGTATCAGCTTGCATTCGCCTCCGCAGCCTCGTTCATTATAGGTGGCCTGCTTCCCCTACTAGTTTCCATATTTGCACCAATAAAACTAATGGCTATTTACCAGTCTGGCTTTTCCATCATATTTTTAGCACTATCAGCAATGATTGCGGCAAAGGCAGGTGGCTCAAACCTGGGGAAGGCTGTGCTGAGGATTTGCTTTTGGGGAACTGCTGCCATGTTAATGACAGCAGCTGTTGGTTATTTGTTTGGTGTAAGAACAACATAGCTTTTCCTTTTCCACCACTTAATGAGCTCAAACCAGATTACACTAAGGAATCCAATGCCTGTACTTAACCCTAGTTGTGCTAAAGTAAGTGCCTGGAATTCAAAGAATCCTGACAAGAACTCATTGTAGGTCAACAAACCACAAATAGCGATTGTTACCGTAATAATTCCTAAAACTAAATTATTTTTATATTTCAATGTAGCTATGATGCTATAATAAAAGGAACGATTGATTAAGGTTAAAAAGATATTTGCTGAGATTAACACCGTAAAAACCATAGTCCTCGTTGTATTTTCACCCAAATCAAAGTAAACTGCATATTGATAGGTAAATAAGGCTCCAACTGCAATCATCAGCCCCTGTATCAAACTGGTCACTAATTCTTTACTATTAAAAAAAGTACTGGTAAAGGGCCTGGGCTTTTGTAACATTGTATTTTTTTCCATCGGCTCATTTTCATAGATAATTGAACAGGTTGGTCCCATGATGAGTTCTAAAAAAATGATATGCACAGGAGAAAAGATATTTGGATAAATCCAGCCTAGCGCTAAAGGAACAAACACCGTAAGGATAATAGGAATATGGATAGATATGATGTATTGGATTGCTTTTTTGAGATTTGCATAAATCCGCCGGCCCATCCCAACCGCAATAACCATTTTTTCCAGGTCATCATCTGCCAATACTAGTGATGCGGCCTGTTTGGCAATTTCCGTCCCTTTTTTTCCCATAGCTATCCCAATATGAGCAGCTTTAAGTGCAGGTCCATCATTTACCCCATCTCCTGTCATCGCTACGATTTCATTGTTTTCTTTTAGTGCATTTATGATCTTAAGTTTAGCTTCGGGAAACATCCTTGTAAAAATAGCAGTATCTGTAACCCTCTGTTTTAATTCACTAGCTGTCAGTGCCATCAGTTCTTCCCCACTTATGCTATTTTCAGCCCCGCGAAAACCTACCTGACGGGCAATTGCACAGGTTGTAGCTGCATTATCACCAGTTACAATCTTCACATCAATTCCAGCAGCATAAAAATCATTAAAAACGGACTGAATGTTTTTCTTGGGTGGATCATAAAAAGCAACCAGTCCTTTAAATTTAAAGCTAAAGTCCTGTTGTTTCTCCGGAAAATCATCGCCTGCAAAAACTGCTTCCCCAACGCCTAAAATCCGATAACCATTATTTGCCAATGCTTTGATGGCTGCTTCAATTCCCCTCCTCTGGTCAATATCTAAATCAGAAACATTTAATAAGGCTTCGGGGGCTCCTTTTGCAGCCACCACTCTATCCCCAATATCATTTTGAAAAATATGTGTCATCATTGGAGGCTTTCCTCCTAAGGGATACTCATGCCTCATTTTAAATTGAGGCCTTTCATCCAACGTTGAAGTTTTTGCATAGGCATCATGTAAGGCGACCTCCATAGGATCAAAAGGAATCGGTTCACTCGCCCACATCGCTGTTCTAATCAGCCATTTTTCTTCTAAACTAAGTTCGTCTTCCGGGCTGGTTATCTTTTGCTCCCGGCTTGCATAAAGCCCTGCCAGGATCATCTTGTTCTCTGTTATAGTTCCTGTCTTATCTGTACAGATCACAGTAGCACTGCCCAGTGTTTCCACTGTTTTCATCTGTTTCACTACAATTCCCATTTTCATTAATCTCCAGGCACCAAGCGCCATAAAAGTGCTGAAAGCTACCGGGATTTCTTCCGGTAGCACACTCATAGCAATGGCTAGTGCCTTCATCAAACTATCAATTGCATTGCCGGAATTATAAAAATTTATTGCCCAGACTACAGCAAAAACAACAGTGCCAGCAAGAACCATTTTTTTTACAAAATTGCTGATCTGTACTTCCAGTGGTGTTTTCTCTTCCTTAATTTGTTCAAGACTTTCACCGATTTTTCCCAATTTGGTTTCATTTCCAATTGCAGTTACCCTGACAATAGCCAGGCCACCTGATACAGTGGTACCTGAGTACACACAATTATCTAACTGGGTATGGTCCTTATAAACCGGCATCGATTCACCGGTAAGAATTGATTCATTGACAGAAAAGTCATTAGACTGCTCAATTATCCCATCTGCGGGTATAAATGTACCTTCCTCAATCATCAGACAATCCCCTAACACCAGATCTTCACTTTTAACTTCCCGGACCTGTCCATTTCTTATCACTTTACAATCAGGCTCTGTTAATTTTTTGAGCTGTGCTAAGGCATTCCGACTTCTTGAATCCTGGTACAATGAAATTACAGATATTAGAACTATGGCAATCGCCAGAAAAACCCCATCACCGACATTCCCATTAATAAAATAGATGGCAGATGCTAAAAGCAACAAAATGACCATTGGTTCCTTCAATACCCCTTTTAGAACATTCAAAAAACCATTCTGCTTTTTATGATTAAATGAATTATTTCCATGCACCTTCCGGGCAGTGATCACTTCTTCTGCGCTTAACCCTTGTATATCTCCTAATTCCATTGAAATAGCTTTTAATCAATTATATACAAAATACCAGAGGCCTGTTAAAGGCTTAATCCTTCAAATATCACACAGTTTTATTTAATATTTGAAGGATTGATCAATTGTAAATATTAAAATCCAACTACCGCCTCAATCACATATCCGTTAAATTTGCCTCCTGCACGATAATCCTGTGTTGGAAAATCCTTGTATTTTTGGACTACATATTCTCCTTTTAAAAGGATATTTTTAGTTAAAAACCAACCTGCTGCTCCGGCAATTCGCTCAACTTTAACGTCCTCATTATAGGAAATAGCTGTAGTATTGGCCAGACCTGCGGTAACTGTATTGTATTTGGCACCAACAAAAAAGTTTTCAGTTTTTCCGAACCGGTAAACGACATCAGCAGCAAATTGTTTCATTTTTCTGGTGTCTGTTTCTTTGGCAGTTCTTCCTGAAGCTGTTTCATAGGTTCCAAACAATTCAAGGCCTTTAACTTTTAAAAAACCATTCAGCATAATGGTATTTACTTTCTTAGTAAAGCCCGGATTGAAACGGCCAGAGAACGCCAGGGGAGTTCCTGCTCCTGTTGTACTGCTGGGATTAGCAGAATTCAATTCCATAATATACTGATAATTAGAGCCAGAACGGTCTCCGCCAAAAATGGTATTTCCGCCAGAGCTTTGATTTCCATAATAGGAAGCGCTTATCCTTAAGCGCACATCTTGCATAACCTGTTTATCAAATCCACCTTTTAGCAATATAGAAGGCGCTTTATGGTAGTCCCCGTCAGAGTTTGAAGCTGCATATAGTGAGTCTATATTTCCTTTGATCATACCATTGGTTACACCGATCAAACCAAAAAAACCATTTTTCCTTAACATAACCTGTCCGCCGATCTCGGTTGCAAACTCATCAACAATGTTTCCTTCCATGAAAGGGTTATAAATCGCATTACCTCCATCGCTTCTACGAAAGTGCTGATCGCCATAATCTACCTCAAAATGGCCTATTTTAATAGTAGCGATTTCCATGATGTCTTCCCAGATTTCCCCCTTGAATGGGAGCTTATCAAATTGAATGTATCCACCCTTCACCCAATTCTCATTGTGGTGTTTTGTAGAAAGGTAACTGGTGATATTTAACCTGATCCCATCGGCCAGCTGGACATCCATATACAGATTGGCCTGAGCGGTCTGGAATCCCGGAGTAATTACTTTTAACCTGTTACCTGCTACAGCGGGATTAAATGACCCAATATTGTTATTTAAAGCACCCGGATTTTTATGTTTCAGGTTTTGAAACTGTTGTGTAAAGCCAGCCCCGAATTTTAATTTTAATCCATCAAACGTGGTGATGGTATCTTTTGGGTCCTCAAATACATTGATACCGGTTTTATCGTAAGGCCTCAGATTGTCAATTTTTTGAAACTGGGCTTTACCGATAAGGGGAATAAAGCACATCCACATTAATACAGTTCCGGTAACTAACAGTTGAGTATTGTTTATTTTCATGATTTTGAATTTATTTTAGATTATAACAGGTTATTTTTTAAAATTGAGGGTAAATGAAATGGTCAGCTCGTTGCCTACCTTCATTGCGCCGAGCATAAAGCTGGGCGGCTGAATGCCATAATCAGTAAGCTTTATTTTTTTCTGGCCTGTACATAAAATGGCATTGTCTGCATTAACTTCCCCGTTTACTTGTAAAGTAATGATCCTGGAAACCCCGGCAATCGTTAATGTTCCGATAGCATTGACCGAAAATTTATTCTTCTGCAGTGGTGTAATAGTTGCTTCAGAAAGTTTAAAGTCAATTTCCGGATAATCATCAGCCTTGATGGCTTTATAGGTACGGTTGTTCATAGAACCGCTTTCGCTCTTCAGACTTTTAGACTTCAGGCTGAAATTTAGCGACCCCAGGTTTTTAGGTACTCCACTCTCCTGAGAAATAGCACCAAAATTTGCTTCACACACTGGATTTTTCGCTATCATTGTCCAGTCATGAACATTTGATTTACCAGAAACTTTTACACTATTATCTTTCGATCCATTTAGTCTATACACTCCCTGTGCATGCAGTTCAATACAAGCTGTAACACAGATGAAGACAAACAAATATTTAAAACGGACAGGGAGCAAAAAATGATTTAATATCTTTCTCATAACACTTTGATTAAAATTATTTAACCAAAAGTACAACCGGGAATATCTCCCCCAGATGATAACCCGCATATAAAATAATGACATTCATCACCTTATCATCGACGATAAAGGTTTCCTGGAAAGGGGGGGGGCGCATTTAAGGATTTAACTTTGCAAACAATATCCCTGCAACTATGGCCTGGGCAAAACCATAGACAAAACAACTGAGTACCATATAGGCTGTAATATCTATCGCACTAAATGTGATCCACATTACCGGTAGCAAAGCTAGCAGAGCATATACAGTACCGAACTCCAGTCCTCTTAAAATAATGATGTCTTGGACAAGACTTTTGAAGCGATTCCAAAACCATGATAAGACCAAACTGGTGACAAAGGCATGCATGTAAAAAAGTACATCTCTGTTTCCTTCTGAATTAAATAATGGGTTATTATAATCTATAAAAAGATTGGGAAAAAACCTGATTCCAAAATACAAACTGCCGTAACTAAGGGCAAAGAGTACGGTCCCTACAACTAGTCCAGGAAAGATGATTTTCGTTAATTTAGAGTTTTTAAATTGAGTATAAATTCAACATTCAGCTCATTATTGGTTTTGATCATTCCCCCTAATTTCCGGGGAGGTTCAATATTGAAATCAGAGAAATTCACTTGTTTTGTTCCGATCAGCCGCAGCTCATTATCTCCGTTCATAATGTATTTGTAATCTACGTCAAAACGTTTCACTGTCCCGGCAAGTTCAATGGTTACTGTACCTTTTATGGTATTCTCTTTTATAGAGGGCTCCGGATATCTACTTAGGTTAAGAAACCTGATCTTGATTTTTGGGTGTACTTTCGCTTTAAGTGTTTTTCTCAGATCATTGGTCATCATCGCATTCTTGCAGTCAAAGTTTTGGATGTCAAGGACCATTCCTCCGGTAATCTTCAAGGGCTCATCTTTATTTCCCCTATAAAACATCAGAGTATCAGCCTGGGCGTACTCCGGAATCACACAGCTGAACTTATTGACATTAGTCTTCCCATTTACCTTTAATGTACATTGTTTTGTTAAAATCCATTTACCAGGACCTGAACCAGCGTTTTTAAAGCTGAACAAAGGCAGAAAGAATAAAAGTAGCCCCAGAAATGGCCTTGGCAAAAGATCTGTAACAATTCGGATTTTACTCATTTTACAGTAATATGATGACAATGAAATGCCCTGTAAATCTTGAACTATTATTTCCTTATTTAACTGACGATGCGCAGGCTTTAACGTGATACTCATCAGGCATGAGGAATAACTAATCAATTCCAAAACTGACACCTATCATCTAAAATACTGATAGCCATCAAGGTTTTAACAACTTTTTAGCAGAACCTTTGTGTATACACAACCTAAAATTATGACTACGACAATAGAAGACAATGCGTTGAGCGCAGAATTACAGGAACTTTACCTGATCACAAAACAATGGTCATCTGATCTACAATTCATTAGTGATGAATCCGATATTCTGAAAAAGCTAAGTAAGAAACCACTGGAACCTGAAGTTAAGAAGAAACATGCTCTCCTATTCAGTTCATTAGAACAACAATTAGTAAAATTAAAACTCAAGGTTATTCACTTGCAAAAAAGACTAGAGCCTTTAACTTATGGACCAATAAAGGAAATTAAGTTAAGTTTAATTGAAGAACAGCAGCTTCTAAAGAGTGAGATGGAAGAAATATTATTGACTTTTCATGCCACTAAAAATGAATTACCAGGTCACATTCCTCACAAATGAGACCTGATTTCACCCTAACCAGCATCAATCCTATGAACGATGATGTTCTTTTTGGAACAGAACAGCTTTAACTCACTCTCCGAAATACTTCCGGGATGTTATAGCATCCATGACCTAAGATGCTATATATGAAGCTAATATAAAAAATCCTAGCGCTTATTTGATCAGATTAAACTCTTTACTAAAGGAATTCCGATATTTCTTAATATAATCCGAAGGATTCATCCCATATAGTTTCTTGAATTGTGTCCTGAAAAACTTGATGTCATAAATCCCCACTTTAAATGCTGCCTCATTAACATTTGTATTGGTACTCAACATCAATAATGCTGCTTTGCGTAACCGGATAGACCTTATAAATGCATTTAAAGATAGTCCAGAGATGGATTTTACCTTTTTGTAGAGAATAGAATAGCTTAAATTACAAGACCGCGCCAGCCATTGCGCATTGAAATCTTCGTTACTTAGGTTCTCCTCCACAATGGCAATACACTTCTCCAGAAAAGCCTTATAAGTAGCAGATATTTTCTGATTGTTGTTGCGAAGTGTGATGTTGTCTCTAAAATATTGGTGCAAGGTATCTCTATTGTCTAAAACGGCATTGATTTTAGCCAGCAGCAGGTCCTTATCAAAGGGCTTAATCATGTAATCATCTGCCCCGCTTTCGATCCCTTTTAATTTACTTTCCGAAGAACTGAGGCCAGATAAAAGAATCACAGGAATATGGTTCAGCGTAGGATCAGTTTTTATCTTTTTACAGAGCTCCACCCCATTACCTCCCTCCATCAGGACATCACTAATCACTAGATCCGGCACGTATTTTTGTGCCAGTTCAAAGCCAATATTACCATCCTCCGCTTCATAAACTACAAACTGCTGGATGAAAATCTTCTTTAGGTATTGTCTGAGTTCCGTGTTGTCATCCACGATCAGCAAGGATCTCTTTTCAGTAATTTCCAAGGTGTTGATATTGGGCATCTGCAGGATTTCTTCATCCGGGATCTGCTCTGCTCTCGGCAGCAATTGATTTTGCTGTCCTTCTGGCTGGATGGATGCATCAAACCAGAGTCCTTTTTTCAGCTTTATTTGAAATGAAGTCCCCGTATTCGGATCGCTGGAATAACTGAGTTCTCCCTTGTGTGCATCGATAAATTGCTTTGCCAGGTACAAACCAATTCCAAAGCCTTTTTCTTTGTTTTCGGAGCTGTCTTTTTCCTGATAGTATTTTTCAAAGAGCTTGTTCTTGACATTATTATTGATCCCACACCCGGTATCATTAATGAAAATCTTTACTTCAAATTCATTTTCTTCCACCTTAAACAGAATCTGACCGTTTTTAGGCGTAAACTTGAAGGCGTTGGAGAGCAGATTGAAAATGATAATTTCCAGCTTTTCATAATCACCAAAAATCATCAGTTCCTGGTTTTCACAGTCAAATTCATACTGGATATTTTTGCTTGACGCAATCTTCAGGTAGCTTTCATAAGTATCTTTACACAGTTGATAAAGGTTAAGCTCATTGAGCTGGATATTGGTTGTTTCCTGTTCAGTGGTCCTGAAAAGCATCAGCTGATCCACCAGTGTCAACAGGCGATTCGCATTTCTATAGATGATATTCAGCTCCTGCTTTAAAGTATCTTCCGTTTTACTGATTAACTCCTTAACAGGGTTGACGATCAAACTAAGCGGGGTTCTCAATTCATGGGTAATGTTGGTGAAGAAAGAAAGCTTCTTCTCATTAAGTTCTTTTTCCTTTTCAATTTCAATTTGTGCGAGACGCACTTTATAGGTTAAATCAAGCTGTTGTCGCTTGTACCTGACGTATAAATAAACACCCATCCCAACGACCAAAGCATACAGCGAATAAGCCCACCAGGTACGCTGCCAAGGCGGTAAAACTACAATGCGGACTAACTTTTCATCTCCCCATTCGCCTTCACTATTGCCTGCTTTGAGGTGAAGCGTATAAGTTCCTTCTTTTAACCTGCTATAATTTGCCGTTCTTACTTTACCTGCATTGATCCAATTGTTATCCCAGCCTTCCAAAAAATAAGCATAATTGATTTTGTCTGGCTTGGAATATTCCAGACTGGTATATCCGAAGGATAGCGAAGCCTTATGGTAAGGGATCACTAACTTTTCAATCTCGCCGGCTGTTCTCTTTTTAATAAATCCAGCATTCACAGGATCAGTTAAAGGCGAGTTATCTATACTTACCTCAGTCAGCAATATCTGTTGTCTTTCTTTGGAGAAGCTTATTTGCTCTGGTGAAAAAACATTAAAACCTTTGATCCCTCCAAATATCAGTTCTCCTGATTTCAATTTGGCAGCCGCCAGGTAACTGAACTGGTTGCTTTGTAAGCCATCTGAGGCAAAGAAATTATGAAACTTTTGATTTGTGGGATTGAATTTTGAAAGCCCGTAAAAGGTGCTCAGCCAGAGTGCCCCATTGTTATCGCGGAGGATATTCAATACCGCATTGTTTGGCAACCCATCACTTTCCGTAAATCGCCTGTACTTCTGGTTGCTGGTGTTCAGCGAGATTAGACCTCCACCCTCGGTTCCCAGCCATAATACCGTTGCTTTATCTTCAAGAATAGCCCTAACACGATACCCAATATGATAAACCAGGTGTTTTTTAGATTTTCTGTCTATACGGATCAGTTTATTATCCGTGCCGGCCCATAAATCACCTTTACGATCCTCTATAAAGCAAAGTATATTTCCAATCGCATCGTCAAACAACTCAAACCGCTTCAGCCCTGGATTGAACTTATATAATCCACCATTGTCGAACGTACTTGCCCATAAATTCTGCTGCTCGTCCTCATATAATTTCCATATATTTTTGAACTCTAAACCATTGACAGGATGGATACAGCTAAAATGCTCAAAAGTCCCTTTTGATGAATTGAAGCGGATAATACCGCCACCCCAGGTTGCGATCCAAATGGTGTTTTGATGGTCATTTAAAATGGTCGTGATGTTATTACTGCTCAAGCCATTCTTACCTTCCTTTTTATAGTTTACATATAAATTCTTTGTTCTGTCCCAACGGTTCAGCCCGTTCCCATCCGTTCCGATCCAGATGTGATTCGCAGCATCCTGGGCGAAAGAAGAGATAAAATAGTTATGGTAACTATTCTTTTCCAAAGGATCAGGATTAAGGGTTTTAAAGCGGTATCGCTGATCATCTATGATGTTGATCCCTCCTCTTAAAGTAGCCACCCAAACCCTGCCTTGACTATCTTTCAGCATTCCCTTGATCGCAGAACTGGTAAAGATCTCCTCTCCATTCAACTTTAAAGGCTGGCTGATCTTTTCTTCCTTGATGTTCATCATGAAAATACCCCCACCATCTGTGGTGATGTATAACTGCTCAGGCTTGTCGAAATACAAACTCGTCACTGCCCGGGGCAATGGTTTAAAAGTGAACTTTCCAGCCGACACGATATAATTATAGATACCTGAACTTGTACCCAGCCATAAATTCCCTGAGCGATCCGCTTTAATACAGGAGGCATATTTTAACGTATTGTCCAGAACAGCAACTGTATGTGTTTTTCTATCGTATCTGCATAAACCTACCCCCTCAATAAATAGCCATACCTGATTGCTTTTATCAATTTCAATCGCTGTCACCTGGTAGGAAACACGATTTGCTGAGGCGGATTGGAGCGGGATCTGGATCGTCTCGCCCCTTTCCTTTACATACACTAACAAACCATCTTTGGCAGTACCGATCAGCATATCATTATTCGGTGCTCTTTTTAATACAGTGGTATTGTCGACTCGTTGCTTTTCCGGTTTTGAAGAAGTATTAAAATAGAGCGTACTAAACTTTTCCTGTGCATCATTATAAATGGATACCCCGCCCATCGTGCCAATCCAAAGATTTCCAGCCTCGTCTTCAGCCAGGCATTGCACCCTGTTGTTGAGGAGCGAATTCCTATCCTTCAGCTTTTTCCTGAAGATCTTAAAACTGTATCCATCATAACGGTTTAAGCCATCAAAAGTACCAAACCACATATACCCCTTCCTGCTCTGAAAAATACAATTTACCTCGTTGTTAGAAAGACCATGTTCAATGCCCAAATAGAATACCGAAGAAAAATCAAATGCAGATGATGGTAATGTGATCCATAGCAATGAAACAGTGATTGCAATACTTTTAAGCTGATTAAACATGTGGAGGTAAAGGAATTGATATCTAGGGCTGAATGTAGGTATTATTTGTGTTTTATATAGGGAACATATCGAGTTTACCCCCCTTTTTTAACTACTTCACCCCCTTTGCCGGCTGCTATTCCTATATACCTTAGCAATGCGGTTCAGCACATCTTATCGCCAATTACCTCACCTAACCCAAATATTATGAAAACACCAGCCTTATCATGCGCTGTTTTATTCTGAGCCCATCAGGGCTCTGGATTAAGACAGACCTCAGGAACCTAAGGCTTCCGCAAGGCCAGGTTTAATCCTTATAAACTCCAGAAAAAACCTAATTCTTTCTACAAAAAACCAAATCAAATCAGTTATGATCAAACGATTACACCCTTCTTCTTTTTTCAACCATCCGCTAACCCTCCGACTGATACTGCTTATGCTCGTTGTATTTTCCGGGTTTACCACTTTTGCCCAGCAGGTCATCACCGGAAAAGTCACCAATGAAAGCGCCCCTTTACCCGGGGTTGTGGTAAGGGTAAAAGGAGGTTCCATATCTACACAAACAAATCCCGAAGGTAAATTCTCCATCAATGCACCTGCAGATGCCACACTAATTTTCAATTACGTGGGTATGAAAGAAAAGCAAGTGCCTGTAAATAACCAAAAAGTCATTACAGTAGCTTTAGAATCCGATGTAAAAACGCTGGATGCAGTTGCCGTAATTGGTTACGGTACGCAAAAACGTAAAGACCTGACCGGATCTATTGCTACCCTAAAATCCGACACTTATAAAGATCAGCCCGTACTCAATGCAGCCAATGCATTACAGGGAAGAGTAGCGGGTGTTGCCGTTACCCAAAGTTCTGGTGCACCTGGTGGACAGGCAAAAATCAGGATTAGAGGGGCCAATTCCATCGGTGGCAGCAATGAACCTTTATATATTGTAGACGGTGTAGCGCTGGGCAGTATCGGTATCCAAGACCTCAATGTAAATGACATTGAAGCTATGGATGTGTTAAAAGATGCCTCAGCTACTGCTATATATGGTTCAAGAGGCGCAAATGGCGTAGTCATTGTGACCACTAAAAAGGGAAAATCAGGCACTGTAAAAGTGGCCTACAACAGTTTCGTCAACTTCAGCAGTCCAATGAAAAGATACAAACTGATGGATGCGGTGACTTATGCCAACATGGCCAACCTTTCGGCAGGCAGTCCGGTGATCCCCAACCCGGAATCATACGCTGGTAAAACAACAGATTGGCAAGACCTGCTTTTTAAAGACGCCATCACCCAAAATCATCAGCTTTCTGTAAATGGAGGCTCTGAAAACACAAAATATTATGTTTCTGGCTTTTACACCGACCAGGGTGGATTACTAGTGAATACCAACCAAAAGAAATTTGGACTCCGCACCAATCTGGAGGCGAAGTTAAACAGTAAAATGTCGTTGGGAATTAATCTTTTTGCACAACGCATCAATTCAAAGAACAATGGACTGCAAACGTCAAAAGCAAATCCAGTAATGGCTTCCATCGCCTGGGCACCAACAGAACCAGTTTATGACGACGAGGCGACCAGACAATATAACCGAACCGGATTGTCCCCTATCTGGCCAAACCCATACATGACCAGCATGGAAAGTGACAATAATGTTTTTGCTAATGTGGCCACCATGAATGCCAACCTGAAGTATAACATTACAGACTGGCTAACCTTTACCTCTACTTTTGGATTAGACCTTAACCTGTCGAAAGCAGCTTCTCTTTCCAACAACTGGATTTCCCAGGGAAATATGAAATCCGCACAGAGCTTCTCCGAAAATTACAACTTTCAGAACAACAATGTCCTGACCTTTCATAAACTCATCAACGACAAGCATGACATTACCATCACCGCTGTGGAAGAGAGCACGCAAAACACTTCCAATAGCTTTAGTGCAAATGGATCTGGTTTAAGCACTACTTCCAACGGATATTATAACCTGGGTCTGAACACCGCTCAAAGCATTTCATCAGGTTATTCGCAATGGTCAATCCTATCTTTTATGGGTAGAGCTGCCTACAGTTATGATGGGAAATACATGGCCACTGTAACCATTAGAAGAGATGGATCTTCCAAGTTTCAGGGAGACAATAAATGGAGTAATTTCCCTTCAGCAAGTTTAGGCTGGAACCTATCTGAAGAATCCTTCATCAAAAAATTGAATGTTTTTTCTGCACTTAAACTTAGAGCAGGCTGGGGCGTTACCGGAAACCAATCCATTGCTCCCTACAGTACTTTGGGATTATTGAGTCCGGTAAATTATTCTTACGGAAGTACGACCTCCTTCCAGGGCTACACCCTGGGTAATCCAAATACACCAGACATCAAATGGGAAACCACAAAACAGACTGATATCGGTGTGGATATGAGCTTTTTCAACAGGCGATTGAATATCACAGCGGATTATTACAATAAAAACACGACAGATCTACTGCTGTTCACCCCGATCGACAATTATCTTGGAGGCGGCACATTGCTAAAAAACATTGGTGCAGTGAACAACAGAGGTTTTGAATTTATGGTAGATTTCAATGCAATTGACCATACCGACTTCAAATGGAATACCAGCTTTAATGCCGCACTGAATAAGAATAAGGTAGTCAGCCTTGGTGAGCAAACCATGATCAGACGTACCCAAATTGGTGGTGGTTTAATTAATTCACCTATCCAGGTGATTCAGGTAGGACAGCCATTAGGTTCATTTTACCTGATTCCATGGGAAGGAGTGTACCAAAATGACGAGAATGGACATAAAGCCGGTGATTATAAATACACTGATGTGAGTGGAAACGGAACGATTGGCTTTGAAGATATGGTGATCTCAGGAAATGCCATGCCAAAAGTGCAATGGGGTTTTAACAATAATTTTGGGTATAAGAATTTTGAATTAAATGTATTTATTCAGGGTGCTTATGGGCACAAAATATTCAATGCCACCTATGCGGCATCAGCAATTGCCAGTAGCGATGTAGCCTATCCAACACTTGCCGCAGCAGCCGATTACTGGACGCCTCAAAACACAGGCTCTCTATGGGCAAACCCGACAAGTACCGCAAAAGAATATATCGAATCCACTCAATTTCTGCAAAACGCAGCTTACGCCAGACTAAAGAACGTCAGCTTATCCTATAATTTCCCTAAAAGCATGATGAAGTTTGGAAATGCAAAGCTAACCCTAAGCGGTCAAAACTTATTTACCATCACTAAATACAAAGGATTTGACCCTGAGGCCAGTTCAACTGCTGCAAATAGCGATTCAGATGCCGGCATTGATTTAGGCGCCTACCCTTCTTCAAAAACCTTCACCATTATGCTTAATCTAACCTTTTAAACCATTCCAATGAAAAAATATATCATTACCCTCCTGATACCAACTATGCTTGTCTCCTCCTGCAAGAAAGATTTCTTGAAAGAAGACCCTAAAGGGAGCATCACTCCTCAAACTTTTTACAAGACTGCCGAAGATCTGAATTCTGCTACCCTGGGTATTTCCTTAACGTATAACCTGGCCTGGAATCAAACCGGCGGACTGGCCACCACCTTTGGCAGCGATGACATTACCACCCATGCGGGAGGAAATAAAATGGGCTTCTCCAACTTCGACACCTTTCAGGCCAACTCGTCCAACGACAGGATGACCATTTGGTGGAGCTATTTCTATAAAACCATCAAATCTTCCAATTCTCTGATTGAGAACTACCCAAAAGCAACGGAAGCCACTGAAGTACAGCGGAACAACTCAGCCGGTGTAGGCTATTTTTATCGTGCCATGTCGTATTTTTTCCTGACCCGTACCTGGGGTGCGGTACCTATGCCGCTGCAGGCAAATCTGGAGCCGCAAAACAATGCTTCCCCACAGGAAATCTATAATGTAGTGATCGCAGATCTTCAGAAAGCAGAAAATATGTTGCCTGATGCCTGGTCCGGTCCTAGACGACAAGGCAGCACAGATATCCTACCCACAAGAGGTTCAGCGAAAGCATTGCTGGCCAATGTATACCTTACCATGGCTGGCTGGCCTTTGAAACAAACCGATAAATATGACCTGGCTGCTAAAAAAGCTAAAGAAGTGATTGATGGCAAAGGAACCTGGGGTTATGGCCTGGTAAACGGCTATGCGGAACTTTGGGATAAAGATTCGAGGTTTAACAAAGAAGCCGTTTTTGCCTGTTACTATAATAAAAACATGCCAAGCATCTGGGATTACGGAGATAACTGGGGTAATGGCAGTCAGATGGGACCTCCCAACTTTGCTCCTGGTGAAGAAGGTGGATGGGATGAAGCTTTCGGAGAGATTGCATTTTACAACAAATTCCCTGTTGGTCCGAGAAAAGATGCCACCTACCAAATGGTTTACTTCTTAGGGAACGATCCAGCTAAAGCGGTAGATTACACTAAACTAACGCACAAACATCCTTATTTCTTAAAATACAGAGATGATGAGTCCTATGATCCAGCTACCCATAAGTTGAACGATTGGTGGGGAAGTGCAACGGTGTATATGATCCGCTATGCAGAAGTACTCTTAACTTATGCGGAAGCAAAGGCCATGTCGTCTGGCGGACCAGATGAAACTGCTTACCAGGCTGTCAATGAAGTAAGAAACAGAGCAGGTCTAGGGGAATTGGCTAAAGGATTAAATCAAGCAGATTTCAGAAACGCGGTAGTTGCAGAAAAAGGCTGGGAATTTGCCGGCCCTGAACCTACTGCAAGGTGGTTTGATCTGATCAGAACAGAAACAGTAGCAAAAGCGATCGCCGACCGCGATCCCGCTGAGCTCCCATTGAAAGGCAAACCGAATGATGTTACACATGACTTTTACTGGTCGCCATTACCGATAATCAAGTAAACCATAAATAACCAATTATTCCTTAAACCCTAACATTATGAAAATCATGAACCTCCTGATGGGCAGTTCCATCCTGTTATTTTCCTGTTCAAAAGCGCTGCAGCAAAATCCGGAACTGCCTGGCAAAACCAACCAGGAAAGCACAACGGCTGTTCAAAGTACGGCCATGCTGAGTACCTTGAGTTCTTCCTGGGACCTTGTCTTTTCAGATGAATTTAACAGCAGCGGCAGTTTCGATGCCAGCAAATGGGCTTATAGTCCGAGGTGGTCTCCAGCATGGGCAAAATACCTGACCTCAACCACAGATTATGTCGCTCAGAATGGAACCGATCTGGTCTTGAAAATGGACAATGCAGTGATCGCCGGAGATCCGGTACCCTACCATTCAGGAGGAATTCAGACTTCCACAAAATTCAGCTTCTTGTATGGGAAAGTTGAAGTTAGGGCAAAATTTAAACAAGGACAGGGTTCATGGCCTGCCATCTGGATGATGCCGGAAACACCTGTTTCCTATGGCGACTGGCCAAACAGCGGTGAAATAGACATCATGGAGCACGTAAACTATGAGAATTCTGTGCACCAAACGATTCACAATGGCACAGTAACCGGTCCATCAGGCGGCAGTTCCGCAACCAAAACTACGGCTTATAACACTGCAGATTATAACATCTACGGCATCATCTGGAGCCCTTCAGCCATTCAGTTTTATGTGAACAATGTGCTGCAGTACACTTATATCAGAGCTGCCGGTGCTACCTCCTCACAATGGCCGTTTGATAAGCCATTTTACCTGATCTTAAACCAGTCAGGCGGTGCAGGATGGCCTGGAGCAATTACCAATGCCGATTTGCCTTTTAATATGAACGTGGATTGGATCAGGGTGTATAAGGAAGTTCCTGTTCTGGGTAATGCGGGTTTTGAGGATGCTACATTGGCACCATGGGGCAACTGGAATCCGGCAGGCAATACGGCTGTGGTGACTACCAATTTCAGGTCTGGTGCAAAAGCAATCAGACAGCAAGGCGGCGAGACCTCATTAGAACAAGTAATTACCGGTCTTAGTCCAAATACGACTTACGTTTTTGGAGGGTATGGCAAAGTAAGCACCGCAGGAGAATCTGCGATGTTTGGCGTTAAAAACTATGGCGGTGCTGCAGTAAACACTGCAATCACTAATTCCAGCTACACTAATTCCTCGGTTACGTTCACTACCGGAGCTGTCAATTCTTCAGTCACCGTTTACATGTATAAACCAGTTGCCGGAACCGCTTACGGCGATGATTTTTACTTTAATAAATTATAATTCTACAAGTTAAACACACACAAATGAACAAATTCTTTATTTGCTTTTTTACATTACTGCTGTTAAAAGCAGAATTGCATGCCCAATTTAATATCATCCCTCAACCCCTGGAAGTCAGTAGTACTTCCAAGGGTACTTTTAACTTGTCAGACAAAACTCCTGTGGTCTTTAAGCAGCAAGGTTTAGAAAAATCAGCCTCCTTTTTAAACGCTTATTTAAGCCAGTTTTATGGTTTTAGCCTGAAACAACGTAAGACAAGTGCCACACAAGGTATCTACCTTGCGCTGAAAAATAAAACCAGCAAAACTGTTGGAAACTACGCTCTTGAAGTAAAAAAGGAAGGTGTTTTTATTAGCGCGGCTACCGAAGAAGGTGTTTTTTATGGCGTTCAGACCTTGATTCAACTGCTGGATCCAAGTACAAAAGAGAAAACCCTGGCAGTTCCTTTTGTGCAAATCAAAGATGAACCACGTTTCCAATACCGCGGGATGCACCTGGATGTAGCCCGTCATTTTTCTAAGATGTCTTTTGTGAAAAAATACATTGATTACCTCGCAGTTCACAAAATGAACTATTTCCATTGGCATTTAACGGATGATCAAGGCTGGAGAATTGAAATTAAAAAGTATCCAAAATTGACGGAACTAGGTTCGGTACGTAAAGGGACCATCACTGGTTTCCTGCCAGGCAATGGAAATACCAATATCCCTCATGGGGGATTTTATACCCAGGAAGAAATCAAAGAAGTAGTTAAATATGCTGCTGACCGATACATCACGGTAATTCCCGAAATTGAAATGCCAGGCCATGCTTCAGCAGCATTGACGGCATACAGTTATTTAGGATGTACCGGCGGGCCATACAAGGTTCAGGAAACTTTTGGTGTCTTTGACGAGGTTTTCTGTGCAGGAAATGAGCAGACTTTTACTTTCTTTCAGGATGTTCTAGATGAAGTAGTTGCTCTTTTCCCTGCCAAATATATTCATATTGGTGGTGATGAGTGTCCGAAAACCAGCTGGAAGAAATGCCCGAAATGTCAGCAGCGCATGAAAGACCATCAGCTGAAAGACGAGCATGAACTACAAAGCTACTTTGTACAGCGTATGGAGAAATACATCAACAAAAAAGGCAAAAGCATCATTGGATGGGATGAAATCCTGGAAGGTGGCCTGGCTCCTAATGCGACCGTGATGAGCTGGCGTGGTGAAGAAGGTGGTATTGAAGCGGCAAAGCAAAATCATTATGCGATCATGACCCCTGGAAACTATATGTATTTTGATTACGCTCCTTCTGCCAAAAGAGATTCGTTAACGATGCCAGGTTTGACCACATTAGAAAAGGTGTACAGTTATGAGCCGATTCCTGCCGGCCTGCCAGCTGAATCAAGAAAATATATTCTTGGCGCACAAGCTAATGTGTGGACAGAGTATATGAACAACCCATCAAAAGTAGAATACATGATCTTCCCACGAATGTCTGCCTTGAGTGAAGTATTGTGGAGCAGCAAGGAAAGCAGAAACTGGACTTCCTTTGAAAATCGCCTAAAGCTGCAGTATAACCGTTATAAACTCTGGGGCGCAAATTATTACAAAGACGCACTGGAGAACTCCGGTAAGGCAAAATAATCAACCCTATTTTAAGGCACAAAGATGGTATTTTGCATGCCCCTGGAAAGTTAACTCCTTTCCAGAGGCATTTTTATTGTCCTTTTCATATAAAAAGGGAAATTAAATTAACTATTGATTTACGAAAACTTAAATCGGGCTGATCTGCTCTGAGAGCATATTTGCTTGATCCACAAAGAATCTTGCCTTTGAATTCTTATGATTTTTCATCATGAGCAGGGTTAAATCACATACCAAATATGTTGGAAGGTATTCTTCGCAATGAGTCTACTGTTTAAGCCAATGTGGTAGCATACTATGCTTTTGACTAAAAGTAAGTAACGAAATCCTGAGTCAATTAATTAAGGTCGTACTTAATTTTAAGTAGCTTCTCCAAACTTTTACATCGTTCATTGGTAAATCTATCAGAAGCATAACTTTTCCATATCCCATCAATTAAAAGAATAAGAACATCCGATTCTTCAGCCGGATATTCATAACCCAATAATCTAAAAACCTCAGTCAGTTTATCACCGCTTGGTTTCATAAAACTATTATGATAATGCTGTGCAATTGAATTTAAGGGTAAAATTTTATATTGCATCCGCCAGAAATCAAAATTGGAGTCGACTAAAGTCTGTGGTAAATCAATCATTTGAATCAAAAAAGCCTTAGGTTCTTTATGCTCCAAAAAAGTAGTAGTAAGTGTTAATGCTTCTTTATATCCATTTCTTATTATTCCTTCCAGTAAATTATCTTTTGTTTTAAAATGTCTGAAAATTAGAGCTTCGGAGGTATTTGCTTCCTCAGCAATAGATTTTGTTGAAGTTGCTCTAACTCCATTTTTTGTAAAGAGCCTCAAAGCAGCAGCCAAAATATCTTGTTTCTTACTCATATTCACAGATTAAACATCAAAAACTAAACCCTTTCTAAGATAATAGCGTAGCCTTGTCCAACACCTACACACATCGCGGCTAAAGCATACCTTTTCCCCTTTTTTTGCAGTTCCAGAGCAGCTGTGTAAGTAATACGTGTACCCGACATCCCTAATGGATGACCTATTGCTATAGCGCCGCCATTTGGATTAATTCTTGGGTCATCATCTGCTAACCCTAAAGCACGTGTACATGCTAAAGCTTGTGCTGCAAAAGCTTCATTAAATTCCATTACATCTATTTGATCTAAAGTCAAACCAGCTTTTTTCAATGCCTTCAAAGTGGCTGTAACAGGGCCAATCCCCATAATTGCAGGCTCAACACCAACAACTGCAGATGCCAGGATACGCGCAATTGGTTTTAAATTATATTTTTCAACTGCTTCTGCAGAGGCTACAAAAACAGCAGCAGCACCATCATTTAACCCGGAAGCATTACCGGCAGTAACCGTGCCTCCATCTTTGAAAGCAGGTTTTAATTTTGCTAAAGCTTCAATTGTAGAATTTGAACGTACAAATTCGTCTTTTGAAAAAATGATCGGATCGCCTTTTCTTTGAGGAATAATTACAGGCATAATCTCTTCAGCTAAACGACCATTCTCTGTAGCTGCAGCTGCTTTTAATTGAGAAGATAAAGCGAACTTATCCTGGTCCTCACGAGAAACATGGTACATATCCACCAAATTCTCAGCTGTAATTCCCATAGGGTCTATGCCATACATTTTTTTCATTTTCGGGTTAACAAAACGCCAGCCAAAAGAAGAATCTTCCATTTTAGAATCGTTTCCAAAAGCTTTAGACGATTTCGAAATCACCAATGGTCCACGTGTCATGTGTTCAACACCACCTGCAATAAAAATATCGCCATCTCCCGCTTTAATTGCACGGGCTGCATGTACGATTGCTGACATACCAGAAGAACATAGTCTGTTAATGGTTTCACCTGGCACAGTAACCGGTAATCCGGCTAATAAACCAGCCATACGTGCAACATTTCTATTGTCTTCTCCAGCTTGATTGTGACAGCCGAGAATCACATCATCAATCGCATCTAATGGGATATTAGGATTTCTTTTTACCAATTCAGCAATTGGTAAAGCCGCTAAATCATCAGCACGTAATGCTGATAATGTACCTCCAAAACTTCCAACCGGAGTTCGGATTCCGTCAATAATATATGCTTCTTTATTCATTTTCTGTTAAAAAGTTTTTATTTAAACAATTAAAAATATAGGAGGTTATTAGTGTTACAGAAAGACCAATAAAACACCCCAGGGTGACAAAAATAAATCGCTCTCCGGGTGCCCAATAGGTGTCTGTTTTATGTTCCATTAGTACGATTAATAAACCTACAATAGCACTACGTGCTGCATTGATTAAATCTGCAAACCTGCAAATGATTAAGGCTATTAAAATTCCCAGGGCTATCTTATAAACATCATCCATAGGAAGGAAAAAAACCAGCAGTCCGGAAATTGATCCTATAAAATTCGATTTACTTCTTTCTATTGTTAATTTCCTGGCATCCTTTTCATCCGGAGATATCACTAATATAATAGATAACAACACCCAGAATAGTTCATGCTGAGGAAATTTCTCAATTAAAAAATAACCAATTAGAAAGCCTGTAATACACCGTATAGCATAGGCTACAAATGGAGAATTAATCGCTCTTTTGACAAGCTTGACTAGCATACTCCTTAATGTTTTATCAGGATAATTTTTCCAGGAATTTTGCAGAGGTTAGCTTCCTTACTTCTTCTAAAGTCGCACCTGGCATAATCTCAATTAACGTTAATTTATCGTCAACAAACTCAAATACAGCCTTGTCTGTGATGATCATGTCAACAGATTTAAGCGCTGTTAATGGCAATGTGCAGGAAGGAACAATCTTTGCATCTCCATTCTTCTCGGCATGCATCATCGTAATAATCAAACGTTTTGCACCAGAAGCTAAATCCATAGCCCCCCCTACACCTAATAAAGGCTGACCAGGAACGGCCCAGTTGGCCAAATTAGCTGCTTCATCCACTTGCAAAGCTCCCATAACAGCAATATCAATATGTTTACCACGAATCATCGCAAATGAATCTGCAGAGTCAAAATAAGAAGCACCAGCTAAAGCGGTGACAGGGATCTTACCTGCATTAACAGGATAATCCATTGCACCACCATCAGCAGGAGCTGGTCCTACAGCCAGCATACCATTTTCTGTATGTAGAATAATTCCATCTTTCTCCGAAATTAAATCAGCAACTAAGGTTGGTATACCAATTCCTAAATTAACGACATCACCTTTTCGCAATTCTTTTAAGGCTCTTTTAGCCATATTCATACGACTTTCTGAAACTTTTTTACCAGAAGAAACTGAAGCGGAACTCCCTAAATCTTCTAAAGTTAAAGTTGCCTGAACCAAATAGTCTATATATGATCCTGGTGTATGAATGTTTTCCGGTAAAATTTCACCTACTTGTACAATTTCTTCAACCTCAGCAATTACCAAATCTGCAGCAGTAGCCATTGCTCTGTTAAAGTTTTGCTCTGTCATACGATACTGTAAATTCCCCGCAGTATCCGCTCTCCAGGCCCGTATAAATGCAACATTACCACGTATTCCAGGGATAAAAACCTGTTCAACACCATTTAAAAATTTTGTTTCACGCCCTTGTGCTAATTCAGTTCCCGCAGATGTAGGTGTAAAAAAACCTCCAATACCAGCGCCACCTGCACGAATGGCTTCGGCTAATGTACCCTGCGGTAATAACTCGTATTCAACAATCCCATCCTGAGCTGCTTTTACAGCTTCTGGATTTGACGTAAAAAAAGAACCAATTATCTTCTTCAGTTGACCATTGCGCAATAGCCGTCCACCCCCAATTCCAGTTTCACCCACATTGTTTCCAATAAACGTAAGATTTTTTGTTTTTGTTTCTGCTAAAGCATGCATCAAATGAACCGGGTTTCCAGTCATTCCAAAGCCACCCTGTAATAAAGTATCCCCATCCTTTACCATTGCAACTGCCTCCTTTAAGGATATTTGTGGTATAGTTTTCATCTATGTTTTTTTAATGTTCTGTAAAATGTATAATGTGTTTTGCGAATTCTTCCGGATGCTCCACATTCGATAAATGCGCGGCATCAAGCGTAACCAAATTAGCAATAGGGGTATGTTTTTGTATAAATTTCCCATCGGCTAATGTTGTCACTTCATCCTGGATACCAGCGATAATTAGTAAAGGAACATCTAAATTATAAAGCTGTTCCCTAAAATCTGCCGCTGCAACGGCGTAGCAACAAGCAGTATATCCTTGTAAAGAATTAGCTTTAAAATGATGAAGGATCTCTTGAACTTTATCAGGATTTTTAGCTCTGTAATCAGGACTAAACCAGCGTTCAGCTGTTGGAATTAAAATACTTCCCAATCCATTTTCTGTAACTTGTTTTACACGAGCGCCCCAACCTTCTTCATTTCCAATCTTCGCCGCTGTATTGCTGATCACTATTTTCTCGAAACGACTGGGATGGTTAATTCCTAACCACTGACCGATTAAACCTCCTATAGATAGCCCACAGAAATAAACTTTATCTAATTTTAAATAGTTTAACAATTCAATCACATCGTTTCCCAATTCGGCAATGGAAACTTTATCCTGGTGAATAGTACTTTCACCATGCCCACGTTTATCATATCTTAAAATGTTGAACTGGTGACTCAGAACATCAATATTATCTTCCCACATGGACAAATTTGTTCCTAATGAATTAGAAAAAATCAATGTTTTCTCATGTCCGAAATTTTCAAGATTATAATTACAAATAAAGTTTGTTAATTGAACTTTTAGCATTTTATTCTATTTAAAATTATCCTAAATCTCCACCCGCAACCGGGATGGTAACTCCTGTAATATATTTAGCTTCATCAGAGGCCGCAAACAAGATGGTGCTCACCTGATCTTCGATGGTACCATATTTTTTCTGCAGAGATGATTCCATTGTTTGATCCACAATTTGTTGATACCACATTCTTTCTTCATCCGTTTGTGGATTTTCATTTCTCGGAATTATACGTTGAGGTGCTTCAGTTCCACCGGGTGCTACTCCTAGTATACGCACATTATTAGCAGCTTGTTCAAAAGCTAATGATGCAGTAATTGAATTCACACCACCTTTGGCAGCTGCATAAGGAACACGATTAACAGAACGTGTTGCCACAGATGAGACATTAACAATTACCCCACCACCGTTGGATATCATATGCGGTAGCACACTTCTGCATCCCCATAGCGTAGGAAACAGTGATCGGTTTATTTCCTTCATGATTTCTTCTTCCTCATAATGTTGAAAAGGTTTAGCCCAGATGGTTCCACCAACATTATTAATCAAAATATCGATCTTACCAAAGGTTTGAATCACGCTATCTGACACTTTATTAAAACCTGCTAATGTTTCCAGATCTGCCTGTATTGCAAGGACATCATATCCAGCCTTTTTTAAACTTTCTGCTACTTCCAATACGACATCCGAACGATCTACTAAAACTGTTTTAGCCCCTTCTTTCGCAATACGTTCCGCAACACCTCTACCAATGCCTTGTGCAGCACCGGTAACAATGGCAATTTTATTTTTAAATCTATCTTGAAAAATCATACGCTTTTGAATTATACCGTTAACATTCCTGTTGGAACAAATTTCTCAGTATAGAAATTTTCGAAATTTATTTGATGTGCTGCTAGTGAAGACTTAACTGCATCTACCATCGCGTTTGGGCCGCATATATAAATATCGTAAATCTCTTCCTTTAGTTCCTCTTTATTAACCCACTGCGTCACATACCCTGAAGGATAAGCATCACAGTTCTCACTTGAAACACAAGGATACACTGCTACGTTAAGGTTTGTGAACATTTTAATACGATCCAGGTCAATAATATTTTCTACCGTCGTAGCACCATAAAATAATTTAATCAATTGAGGATTACCTTCTTTGTTGAGCTTCTCTAACATCGCTATGAAAGGAGCAATTCCGGTTCCTCCTGCAAAGAATAGAGTTTCCCTTTTGACATCACGACTATAGAAACTTCCCACCGGTCCGGTAATACTTAAAGCCTCTCCTATTTTTGCTTGCCTTAAATAATTACTCATTAAGCCTGCATTTGGAATTAATCGGATGATAAACTCCATTTCATTGGTATCTGACAAACAGGAAAATGAATAAGAACGAGTTTCTGTTGACCCTGGAACCAATATATTTGCATATTGACCCGGCAAGAACGTGATGGTAGAACCATCTGTTATTTTGGCTTTTAGCCTTACTATTTCTGAGGATAAAAAAGTTAACCCGGTGATTTCAGTTTCGTAGGTACGCAGCTCTACTTTACATGCTGCAGCGCTTGCGAATATATCTACTATCATATCCGACTTCGGGCGCATCTGACATGCCAACCCATAACCATTTTCCGCTTCTTCTTCCGATAAAGCTTCATCAATATAATCTCCAGGATCAAATGAACCTGATTTTGATAAGCATTTACAAGTCCCACATGCGCCATCAGCACAATCTAAAGGAATATTAACACCTAAGCGATAGGCTGCCTCGGCAATGGTTTCATACCCTGTAGTCTCAATAAAACGCGTTACGCCGTCTTCAAAATTTAATGCAACTTTTGCCATAACTATTATTTTAAATATGATAAACGTCTAAAACCTGACGGATGTAGTCGTTTTTTATGATTACTTTCTTGTTTACAATGAGCAATGAATCTTCATTTTTTTTCAGTGTGTAAAAGCTTACACCGAAATAGCTATCTGTTGTTTTGTATCGAAACGACAAGGTGTTCCAGTTAAAGCGGATTTTCAGCTGCTCCTCGCTTTCTTCCAGCACTTCTACATTACTGATATAATGACAAGTCCTGGGTTCGGGCATGGAGGCCGACGAGCGTTCTGTCTTGATACGAAACACACGATCTTCCAGTCCACCTTTATTTGGATAATAGATCAAAGAAATTTCGGTTTGCGGATCTTTTGTCAACTCATCTTCGTCATCCCATCCCGGCATCCAAAAAACACAATCTTCATCGTAAAATTTTAGCCATTGATCCCATTCTTTATCGTCCAAATGACGAACTTCCTGATATAAGAATGCTTGTATGTCCTGGTAATTTGTCATGATTTATTTTCTGCTAATACATTTTTAGAAATACCCTCTTTTAATGAATTTTTCCAGAATTCATGTTGGGTAATAAATAGACCCTCGTCTTCAGATTTGATTCCGGAGATTATTGGTTTAATGCCCATTTTTTCTGCTTGTTCATCTTGTCCATATAGCCAATGCGTAGCACCACGACTCATGTCATTGTATTTTAAAGCAGAAGACTGGTAGGCAATTTGACAAGACCGGAATTCTTCTAAATCATCCGGTGTTCCCATTCCGGTTACATTAAAGAAGTCTTCATACTGGCGGATTCGCGTTGCACGTTCTTCCCCACTTTCGCCCTTTGGAGCAAAACAGTAAATTGTAATTTCAGTTTCATTAACGGAGATAGGTCTTATTACCCGGATTTGTGTAGAGAACTGATCCATTAAAAATACATTTGGATACAACCCTAAGTTACGTGTCATATTAACCATAAAACCAGCTTTCTCTGCACCAAATTCAGCAATCAAACGATCTTGTTGTTGATAGATGGGACTTACCTCGGGGTTTAACTTGTTTGTCCACAATAAAATATGTCCATTTTCGAAGCCATAAACACCGGCTACAGATTTCGACCAATTGTTGGCATCTACAGCTTTTGTTCCTTCCTTTTCATAATCACGCCTCCCCATGGTTGCAACGTAATTCCAATGCACTGATGAAACATGATAACCATCAGCCCCATTTTCCATTTGTAGTTTCCAATTTCCATTGTAGACATAAGACGATGAGCCGTTTAATACTTCTAAGCCATCTGCCGCCTGGTCTACAATGTGATCGATAATAACTTTTGAATCGCCTAAATATTCTTGTAAAGGAAGTACTTCGGGGTTAATCGATCCGAATAAGAAGCCTTTATAAGCCTCAAATTTGGCAACTTTCACTAAATCATGAGAACCCTCGCAATTAAACTGTGTAGGATAGCCGCCTGTTTTTCCATCTTTTACCTTCAATAATTTTCCGGCATTACTAAAGGTCCATCCATGAAACGGGCAGGTAAAACTGGACTTGTTTCCTTTTTTATAACGACACAATTGTGCTCCCTTATGTGTACAAGAGTTGATTAAGGCATTTAATTCACCTTGCTTGTCTTTCGTGATGACTACCGATTGTCTTCCTATTGAAGTGGTGTAATAATCATTAATATTTGGAATTTGAGATTCGTGCGCAAGGTATACCCAATTGCTTTCGAAAATGTGCTCCATTTCCAATTCAAACAAATTTTCGTTTGTAAAGGATTCACGATTATGACGATAAATGCCATTTTCCTTATCGTGAACAACAAGGCTGTCCAGGTATTCAGATGAGACTTTTTTCATGTTTAATGTTTTGAAATTTAAGGCAATAAGATCCCTTATCGAATGTTAATCATTCAAATTTTCAGTGTTAAAAATTATTAAAATAAAGGGGATTAGGCTTCTGTAGCAGCTCTGGTTCTGTAGTTTTCGCCAGGTGCTGCATTTATAATTTCCTGAACCATATTAAAGTCGAAATTAATCTTGGCGAAAGCCTCATCTTTTCCGTACTTAGCAGCCTGTTCAGCAGAGATTCTTTCGATATGAGGGACCAACTCCGGGCGAGTCGCGAATGCGAAATCATCATAAGTTAATGGGTCACCTTCAATATTAATCTGCGTAGTTAATTTTCTATAACCCGGTGCTGTGATAAAAAAGTGAATGTGAGCCGGACGTGCTCCATGACGACCTAACAATTGCATTAATGTATCTGTAGAGCCATTTGGTGGACAAGCATATCCAACAGGCACGAAAGATTTGAATTCATATTTTCCATCCTCAGCAACCAGAATAGCACGACGTAAATTGAATGCTGGTTGAGAAGAATCAAAGTGAGAGTATAAACCTTTCAAATTACAATGCCATACTTCAACTTTTGCTCCAGGGATTGGATTGCCATGCTCATCACGAACCACTCCACCCATAAATAAACGTTCTGAATCTGGTTCGATCTCTGTCTCCAGTTCTGCATAAGAAGTCGATTCGGGAGAACCAGCTACATATAAAGGTCCTTCGATAGTGCGGGGAGTTTTGTTTTCGATACCTGCTTGCTCATCTTCCCAATCCATTTGAACGTCTATGAATTTTTCAATACCTAAACCGGCAAACACCAATCCATATTCATTGTTTTTTCCTGTCTGGGTTAGCCAATCACAGGCTTTCCACATTTCTTCGGAGGTAATGTCCAGGTCGGCCATTGCGTTAAACAAATCCTTAAGGAGACGGTTAACGATGATTTTCATTCTTTCATTACCAACGCCTTCTTTTTCCTGAGATTTTATTAGCTCAAGCGTCTGATCGATGGTTTTTTGATCTATTCTTTTCATCTTATATCTGGTTTTTAGGTTAAACAATTTATAATTAAATCATTGTTTCTTTTAATGCATTTGGATGTTTGCAGATGCTGGTTACTTTTATAGTCATATATGGAAATAAAGGCAGGGAGCTCACGATGCGGTGGAGTTCATCTGGCCCCTCTACATCCAAAACACTAATGTTTGAATATTTCCCTGCTACTCTCCATAAATAAACCCACTTTCCGGATTGCTGATGTCCTTGTGAACATGCTTTTTCACGAGTGATATAATCTGCAACTTTTTCTTCATTCCAACTTTCAGGGATGTTAACATCCATTTCAACTACATATACCATATTTAATTTCTTTTATATTTTTCTATTTGATTCATGTCTAATTCAATTCCCAAGCCCGATCCTTCCGGAATTTCTAAAGCATGGTTTTGGTAAACAATAGTTTTTTTAACAATGTCATCCGATAATAACAATGGACCGAAAAGCTCAGTTCCCCAATCCAGATTTGGAAGCGTTGCACATAAATGAGCAGTGGCCAGAGATCCTATGGTTCCCTCTAACATCGTTCCTCCGTATAAAGAAATTCCTGCTCCTTGTGCAATTGCTGCCTGTTTTTGAATATTAGTTAAACCGCCAGATTTTGAAATTTTTAATGCAAAAACACTTGCTGCACGAACTTTAGCTAATTTAAACGCATCCTGAACCGTTGCAACAGCTTCATCTGCCATAATTGGAATTTCGAAATATTCAGTTAAACGCGCTAAACCATCGAAATCAGATTTTACTAAAGGCTGCTCTATTAGATCAATTCCTGCATCTTGCAATTTCTTTATGGCACGCTTAGCAACAGATTCGGACCAGGCTTGATTCACATCTACAGTCACTTTGATACCCGAACCCAGAGCAGCTTTTATTGCAGCCACATGGGCTATATCAGTTTCAGGATCTTTCCGCCCAATTTTTAATTTAAAAGTATTGTGTCGTTTTTCTGAGATCAGCTGTAAGGCTTCATCGATGTCTTTTTGAGTATTTCCACTGGCTAATGTCCATAAAACCGGAAGTGTATTCGTTATTGCACCACCAAATAAGGAAGATACAGGGACCCCTAAACGTTTACCCTGTGCATCTAAAAGTGCAGTTTCAATTCCTGATTTTGCGAAGTTATTACCCGAAATATTTTTGTCCAGCATTTTCATGATGGCATTGGTCTGGGTTGGATTTTGACCGATAAGTAATGGTGTGAAGTAAGTGTCGATTGCTAATTTTATGCCCTCTGGAAATTCATCCGCATAAGAAATACCGCCTATAGTAGTAGATTCTCCTAAACCTTCAATACCATCAGAACAAAATAAACGGATGATTACCATGGACTGTTTCTTCATTACAGCCATAGAAAGATGATGGGGTCTAATCGTTGGCAAGTCAACAATTATGGTTTCAATATGGGTTATCGTTATTTGCGGCATACAATTTTATAAAGCAAGTGTTGATTAGATATGTGAGTAATTACTTACTACACTACAAACTTACTTTTAATCGATATCCAGAAATAGGACTTTTCTTTTATTACTAAGACATATTTGATTATTTAGTCAAAACACTTTTAACTAATTACTTTGTTCCAATTTTTTTACGGAATTCGTTAGGTGTCAATCCTGTTTTTCTTTTAAAAATCCGGGAGAAGTAACTTGGATCTTCAAATCCAAGTGTATAGCAGACTTCAGCAATCGATTTTTCGACGTTAGATAAGAGCAACTGCGCCTGGGTGACATAGTAATCCATAATAATCTCCCTGGGAGATTTGAAACCTACATAATTACAGATGCGACTTAAACGTCCGCCGGCAATTTTTAAATCGGAGGCATATTCTTCAACAGATTTTTTATACGAAGAACTTTCTCTAATGAGCTGTGTAAATCTTCGATAATAAATAATAGATGAATTGTCCGCATTGTGTATAGTATACTGTAATGATTGGGGCAACCTCCTTAATTGGACTATAAGCTGGCCTACCAAATACTCTAACATCAACAAACGGCCAAGTTCTGCAGAATTGTATTCTTTAATGCAATTCTGCATCGTATTGAAAACCACTTCAGAATATTCCCCTGCAACAATTGTGGTGACCTGAAACATCTCAATAGCTTCAATGACTTCCGCTTCTCTTTTAATCATATGTTCCAAAACATTGTCAGATAAACTGATAATCCAACCTTTAACTTCAGTAAGGTGTTCGAAGCCATGATCTGTATTTTTGGGGACTGTTATAAAAGATGGACCTTTTATATGAAGCTTTTCATTATTGTAAAGCAGGTTAGTTTCCCCTTCGATAACCACAAAAATCTGAAACTGATTGTTATGAGCATGTGATTTAACGTTATTGTTATTCTCTTTACCAATAACGCCAAATGGATAGACATATATAAGACCTTTTGCAAATTCAATACGATCAAGTCCATATAACCCTTCGAAAAATGTTCTATTGTTTTCTGCCATGATCGTACTCAATTAGCACGAATTTACAATAATTTGTTGGATTAATTTTGAGCAGTATCACCTCCAGATGGCTAGATCTGGTCATCGCAAACATATATGGGAGTATAATCATTACTTTACCAGGTACAGAATAAAACCCATTTTAAAAGAATGAGGCTGAAAAACATTCCGGTAAACATTGCCATGGCTTATCCACTTCAATAATTATTCCAGGTACAGTTGTAGGTTTTGTACTTAGAAAAATGTTTCCAATAGGCACCCTAATTGAAGGATGATAAAAACTGAATTAAATTACTACGCCTGAGAAAGGATTATATCTCTGAGTTTAATTGTGTAAAAACTACCACTTTTATCCCAAACACAACAAATCACCTGGTGCCCATTTTCAAGCAAAACAGGCAGCAATCGCTAAGCAATGAAACCAGTAGCGGCTGTTAACAATATTCGCACATCAACTTATTGGTATTAATATGTACTATATTTAATATTTATAGTATATTTGTATACCATTACATGCAATTATTTCATTATGAACTATCAACTGATCAAAGAAGTTATTCACCTCATGGAAAATTTTGAGCTTAACGCAGATTCCAAATCTTACACAAAAGATCTGAGCGGCTTCAAACGCTGGATTTATGATGCTGAAAAAGAAGCACACAATCCCTCCAATGATATCGATTGGGAGGGAAAAGAAAATGGCCGAAGTCCGGATAGCGAGATCAATACATTAATTGTTCATATGAATAGATATGCAAAAACCTATTCAAGGTCAGCTATACACGATTCGGCATTCAGCACTCAAGAAGATTTTATATACTTAATTAATCTAAAAGCCTTTGGATCAATGACCAAAACGGAATTGATTAAAAGGAACCTCCAGGAAAAACCTGTAGGAATGCAGATTATCAACCGACTGATTGGGCAAGGCTGGATACAACAAAGTGATTCTATAGCAGATAAAAGAAGTAAAATCATTTCTATCACAGCTAAAGGAATTGAAGCACTGGAAGATATTATGGGAAAAATAAGGCAAGCCAGTCAAATTGTGACTGGGAACCTTAGCGATACCGAAAAAATGCAATTGATTAAAATACTTCAGAAATTGGATCGCTTTCATCAAGCTATATATGCTAAAAATATAGAGCCCGATCAGCTTATCCATATCGCTTACAATGATTTTTTATTAAAAAACAATTAAAGCTATCCCATCGATAAACAAAACTCATCCATGAAAGCGCCAGATTCTAAAAAGACGATAGCTATAATTGGTGCAGGAATTTCCGGTCTCTCGGCTGCGGCTTATGCTGCTCAGGCTGGTAATGAAGTGCATGTTTATGAAAAGCATCCCCAACCTGGAGGGAGAGCAAGACAGTTCAGTACAGAAAATGGCTATGTATTTGATATGGGCCCAAGCTGGTATTGGATGCCCGATATTATAGATAATTTCTTCGGCGATTTTGGTCATAAAACGAGTGACTTTTATGATCTTATTTGCCTAAGCCCTCAGTTCGAAATGGTTTTTGAAGATGGGCTGCTTACAGTTCCGGAATCTTACCAGGATTTAAAAAATTTGTTTGAGCAGCTAGAACCAGGAGCAGGTGAAAAACTTGATGCCTTCATGAACGCTGCAAAGTACAAATACGAAGTTGGAATGCAGGATTTTGTGAACAAACCCTGCTACAGTTGGCTGGAGTTTGTCTCACCTAAAATTGCCCGCAGCGCTTTAAAATTGGATCTACTATCAAATTTCAGAAGCTACGTTAGCAAATATTTTTCGCACCCGAAGCTTAAAACCTTAATGGAGTTTCCGGTTATTTTCCTGGGCGCTTCCCCGAAAAATATTCCGGCACTTTATAGCCTAATGAACTATGGCGGTTATGCTTTGGGCACCTGGTATCCAATGGGGGGATTTTACCAGTTGGTATTGGGGATGAAAAAAGTTGCAGAAAAACAAGGTGCCGTTTTCCATTTTAATCAAAACGTAGAAAAGATCATTACTGAAGAAGGAATTGCCAGGGGGATAGTCGTAAATGGGGAATTTAAGGAGTTTGATGCCATTATTGCCTCTTCAGATTATCACCATACCGAAACGCTGCTAAACAGCGAATTGCGTAACTACGATCAAAAGTATTGGAAAAGCCGAACATTTGCTCCCTCCTGCCTGATTTACTATTTAGGATTTAAAGAAAGGCTTCCTAATCTTAAACATCATACCTTATTTTTTGAAAATGACCTGGATGAACACATTAAGAGCATTTACGAAGAAAAAAAATGGCCTGAAAAACCATTGTTCTATGCCTGCTGTCCATCCCAAACAGATCCTGATTTAGCACCCGAAGGACATGAAAATGTGTTCCTGCTTATGCCGCTGGCAACGGGACTTAGTGATGAGGAAAATACCCGTGAGCACTATTTTCAGGATATGATCAAACGTTTAGAAAAACACACCGGAGCAAAAGATTTGCTAGCAAAATTAAATTACAAACGAAGCTATTGTGTGGATGATTTTATCAGCGATTACAATGCTTACGGAGGCAATGCCTATGGCCTGGCAAATACATTATCGCAAACCGCAGTATTGAAACCCGGCATTAAAAACAAGCATTTGTCGAATTTATTTTATACCGGACAGTTGACAGTTCCTGGTCCGGGTGTACCCCCATCAATTATCTCCGGTAAAATAGTAGCAAAAGAAGTAAATAAGCTTAAACAAAAAAGGCGTGAAAAAATTATTTGATGAATTGGCTTACAAGGTAAGCAAAGCGGTTACGGAAAAATATAGCACCAGTTTTTCATTGGGAATTCTGGCGCTTAAACCGTCCATTCGTCATGCCATTTATGCGATCTATGGTTATGTGCGTCTGGCCGACGAAATTGTAGACAGCTTTCATGATTATGACAAAGCATGTCTGCTGCAACGTTTTAAAATAGAAACCTGGACTGCCCTGGAAGAGGGTATCTCCCTTAACCCTATTTTACAATCTTTTCAGGACACTGTCAATCATTTTACCATTGACAAAACCTTAATTGATCAGTTTCTGCATAGCATGCAAATGGATTTGCAGCAAATAGATTACAATTCTGATTTGTATAACGAATACATATTAGGCTCGGCTGAAGTCGTAGGATTGATGTGTCTTCAAGTATTTGTAGAGGGCAACAAAGAGGCATTCAATAACCTAAAACCTTATGCCATGAAATTGGGTTCAGCCTTTCAAAAAATAAACTTTTTACGGGATCTGAAAGACGATTATCATGTTTTGGGGCGCAGTTACTTCCCCAATATTGATATGAAAACATTCAACAACAAAATCAAATTGGAAATTGAAAATGAGATTGAAACCGAGTTTAAAGAAGCATTAATTGGGATAAAAAAGCTGCCGGCTTCTTCCAAATTCGGCGTGTATCTGGCGTACAAATACTACCTGTCATTGTTTAAAAAAATAAAGAGTACGCCAGCCGATAAAATTATGAACCAAAGGATACGTATTCCAAACAGTCAAAAATTCTCTCTGGCAATGAGTAGTTATGTACAATATAAGATGGCCATACTATGATCTTAAAAAAAGCAATGATTTTAGGTATCTTTTCCCTAATTGGTATGGCTTGTCATGGGCAAAGTATCGATTTAGAAGGCATTAGGGCCAATTATAAAAAAGCTGTTTCGGACAAAAAACTTTGTATAACCATGATCAAAGGATTGAGTACGGGTACCGAAAGCTCGGTACACCTCAGCTACCTGGGTGCGTTTCAAATGATATGGGCAAAACATATTACCAATCCGATATCAAAACTCAAAACATTCAACACTGGCAAAAAAAATATTGAGGCCGCTGTAACATCAGACCCTAACAATTTAGAAATCAGAATCCTGCGACTATCGGTTCAGAAAAACAGTCCTGCATTTTTGGGATATAAAAAAAATATTGAGGAAGACCAAAAATTTATTCAAGCCAACAATAAAAATATTACATCTACGCATTTGAGAAATATGTTGGAAACACTTATCTAAAAAAAATGATTTATCAACTTAAAAAAGAGCAACAACTATATTGTGATATTGAAAGTGCCTGGGATTTCTTTTCTTCCCCTCACAATCTTTCACGTATTACGCCCAAAGAAATGGGCTTTGATGTATTAAGCGATCTACCTGAGGTGGATATATATAAGGGAATGATTATCGATTATACAGTTTCCCCTGTGCTGGGTATTCCACTGAAGTGGCAGACACAAATTACAGCGGTAAACTACCAAAAGAGCTTTACTGATTTTCAGAAAAAAGGTCCCTACAAATTATGGCGACATCATCATGAATTTATCCCAAACGAGAAGGGAATTTTGATGATAGATACAGTGGATTATGAACTGCCATTTGGTATCATTGGCAAGATGGCGCACAGTTTTATGGTAAAGAAAAAACTGGAATATATTTTCGACTATCGTTACCAGGTTTTGGAACAGATATTTATACCGTTAAAACATTAAACATGAATTTCATTATCCTACTGATAACATTTATATTGATGGAAGGCACCACCTGGTTCATTCACAAGTATATCATGCATGGTCTTTTATGGGTATGGCATCATGACCATCACGACCACAGCACTGAAGGACCTTTCGAGAAAAATGATTACTTCTTTGTGATTTTTGCCTTACCGGCTATTGCTTTAATCTATTTTGGTTCATTAAATCATTTCAATTACTTGTTTTACATTGGACTGGCTATTACGCTTTATGGAATAACCTATTTCTTCGTACATGACATCTTTATTCACCAACGCATTAGATATTTAGCAAATACCCAAAACCCTTACTTACTGGCTATTCGCAGGGCACACAAACAACATCATAAACACCTGGGTAAAGAAAAAGGTGAATGCTTTGGTTTTTTATATGTGCCCATAAAATATTTTAAAATGTATTATAAAAAGACGAAGTAATGAAACCATACACTTATTTACTAATAAATTTACTAACCATCAGTGTTTGTTTTATTTTCTCTTTTGACAAGAGAATTCAGTTCAACAAGCATTTTGCGGCCTTTCTTAAAGCGAGCATTTTAGTCGCTATTCCTTTTATTGCATGGGATATATGGTTTACCGCCCATCAGGTATGGTGGTTCAATACAGATTATACTACAGGATTGATTCTTTTGGGACTGCCTATTGAAGAGTGGCTTTTTTTTATCTGTATCCCATTTTCATGTGTGTTTACTTATTTCTACCTGGATAAATTCTTCAATCTTGCCTGGCTAAGTGCCTTTAACAACATTATTGTTTTTGTCAGTATCATCGTATGCGTAGTTGTAGCATTATTGCATTACGACAAAATCTACACTTTTGTAACAGCTATAGTAACGACAACAGCGCTAATTTATCTGCATTTTATAGTAAGAGCACCCTGGATCAGTCAGGCGTCTTTTGTATTTGCCATTTTGATGCTTGGATTCCTCCCTGTTAATGGTGTTTTGACGGGTACTGGTTTGGAATCTCCGATTGTGAATTACAATCCGAAGAGTTTTTTAAATACTCGGATCCTTACTATTCCAATAGAAGATGCCGTGTATGGTTATACACAGTTTTTACTCAACATCTATTTATTTAAAATATTTCAAAAACCCGTAAATAATTATGAAGAATAAGATCTTCGTTCCAATTCTTACAATTGCAGCAATTGTAATTTTAAATTCCTGTGCATCGATCCCTAAAAAAGCAAAACCAATTACAAATTTTGAGGTAAACCGCTATTTAGGCACCTGGTATGAAATTGCCCGTTTTGACTTTCGTTTTGAGAAAGATCTGGATAATACAACGGCACAATACAGTTTAGAGGAAAACGGAAATGTAAAAGTGCTAAACAGTGGTTATAATTATAACACAAAGGAATGGAAGTCGGCAAACGGAATTGCTAAATTCAGAGGCGATAAAAACATCGCTGCTTTAAAGGTCAGTTTTTTTGGGCCATTTTATGCAGGTTACAATGTACTAGCGATTGACAAAAATTATCAATATGCTTTAATTGCCGGAAAAAATTTAGACTACCTGTGGATTTTATCCCGTGAAAAAAGCATACCGGATGATGTAAAGAGTAGCTATCTTAAGATTGCCAGCGACATTGGATACGACACATCCAGACTAATATGGGTGAAACAAGATAAAAAGAATCCTTTTATCCATGAGAAGTAAGATCACAATATTATCTCCTAGACGCTATTTGCCTTTAGAAGATAATATTGCCTTGCGTCACGCTTTGAAGGGAGAGGTGCAAATACCGGTTACTCCTTCGATAAAAATTATATTCAGTTTTGCTTTTCCGTTGTAATACATCACTTGGAAAGTGAAAATGATATGGCTCTACCGAAGAACAATACAAATGCAGTAGAATAGTGAGAAATTGTTGCTGGGTGTTACCAAAAACACCGGAGAAAGGAAATATTCATTATCAACAACTCATAATTGGGCCTAAATTTTAATATCTTACTTTAATTATTTCTTCTTGAGGTGACAACAATGTTCAATTATGTGGAAACAACTATTTAAATTCAATAAAACAGACCGGGCCTGGCATCTTCCTGTTGTAGCAGGATTTTGTGTCGCTATTCCATTATTACTAGGCCTTCTGTATAATGATATTGAGGCAGGAAAGCTTGCATCGATCGGAGCACTCGTAATCCTGTATATCCAATCCAACAGATTGGTTAATCGGATGATGATTCTGATGGTTTGCAGCTTTGGCTTTATTTTTTCATTTGCTATAGGCGTAGTTTTCTCATTTAATCCATGGTTGACACCCGTAATATTGGCATTATATACTTTCGGCGTTCATTATTCGCTAAATCGTCTTGAGTTAACCATTCCACCAGGAAACTTTTTCTTTGTCATGATTGCATCTATAGCAATTTCACTTCGCCACAATCCAACAAACATAGCGAGCAGTATCGGAAACTTTTCCATTGGTGTAATGATTGCCTTTATGATCGCTTTTTTCTATAGTATTCTTGTGCTGCGAGAAGGTACCAACAAGCCCGATGTGATAGTTTTACAGAAAAATACCTATGTAAATATGACAGAATCGATAATTTTCGGTATCATGGTAGGGCTGGCGTTGCTGATAGCCATCTTACTGAAGCTTGAAAATCCCTATTGGGTGCCCATCTCCTGTATGGCGGTAATGCAGGGAGTAACTGCCAAACATATTTGGATTAGGGCTGCGCAAAGAGTACTAGGTACTTTTATAGGTCTGGGTTTAACCTGGTTTATTTTGCAAATGCAAATCACAACGTTAGGAATATGCATAAGTATTTTACTTCTTCAAACCATCGTTGAATTTCTTGTGGTAAGAAATTATGGGATAGCGGTTATTTTTATCTCCATGTTAACCATATTTCTTGCTGAACCTAATATGAATTTAATAGGACAGCCTGATCATTTAATAGCAATAAGGTTTTTTGATATACTGATCGGAAGTATAATTGGAGCAGCTGGTGGTTGGATGCTTTACCATGAGCAAATCCATTTCTTTACGAAAAAGCAGCTATTAAAGACTAAAGTTATCATGAAAAAATATGGGCATTAATGTGAAAAGGAGTCGTATTTTTGATATATGGAGCAGTTTAAATGCCGATATTGGGATAAAGAATCGCAGTATGGTAAAGCCCCACACCATCCCTACTAGCGGGAGGTGCATCTTTGCTATGCCAGGTATTTAAACCTATATGATGGTGGTAGCCTCCGGCAGAAATAAATGCAGCCTGATCTCCATGCAGGGTGGTTACTTCAAAACCTAGCAAGTCACGGTAAAACTGAAGTGATCTTTCCAGATCGGCTACTTTGAGGTGGACATGCCCATTACGTGTTTGGGCTGGTATTTGATATGCTTCTATCATTATACTAAATGAGTATTAATTTCTATCAGATTGATAAGAATTTTGTGAACGGGACAACTGTTGGCTACGGCGAGTAGTCGTGATCTTTGTGTTTCATCAAGATTGCCAAGTAATATCAGTTTTCTATTTATGACCGTGTTTTTTTCATTTTCGTCTCTTTCCAGTAAAGATATTGAGTAGTTTAGAGGCCTCCCTAACAGATAAAAATTCAGCAGGCTGCTTATTAACTTCAATCAAAGCTGCAGTTTGTTTCACCTCCAGGTCGGATGCTTTTATCTTAAGATCACGAGCCTTCTGTTTTGCGTGTCTACGATTGCATTTAAGACTACAATAGTGGGTAACAGTAGTCCTCGCGATAAAAGTATTCAGGCAAAATTCACAAATTCTTTTAACGGCAATATTCGAACTCATAATATGATAATTAAAATACCTGCAATCGGTTCCCAAACCCCTCTTCACTTAAATCATCGATGGTAATTTACCCCCAATTTAAACCCCATTTAAGGTAATTAAGGTGATTTAAGTGGGATTAAGAGGAACTAAGCGCCATAATTTCCCCTCAAAATTTTAGGGCATAAAAAAACGCATTCGAGTTACAAATGCGTTACAAAAGTCAGAAAAACAAATGCATAAATCCAAAGATATGGACAAAAGAAATCCACATAACTTATTAACAATAAACCACTTAATTGTCATTACTTGTCGTAATTATGTGGTAATTATCATCGGTTATTTCCCATTAGGATAACCAACATGAAGATACTTATCGTTGAAGATGAAACAGCCGCATACGAGAGTTTAGTTGAGGTATTGAAAGAAATTGATCCTGAAATAGAAGTTTTGGGAAATACCGAAAGTGTAAACCAAACCATTAATTGGCTAAAGGAGCAGCCCCTACCTGATCTTATATTAATGGACATCCATTTGTCTGACGGATCTGCATTCCTGATTTTTGAACACATTGAAGTTGAAGTGCCGATTATTTTTACAACGGCTTATGACGAATATGCGATCGAAGCATTTAAAGTAAATAGTATTGATTATTTACTCAAGCCCATAAAAACTATTGAATTAGAACGTGCGCTCCAAAAATTCACAAAATTATCCCGTACTGGGATTGCCGACTATGTAGCGAAAGTCAACCACTTGGCACCAACTCCACGTTACCAAAACAAACTATTAATCCCCGCCAATTTTTTTCGCGCGAATAAGCAATTCATCATTGCCCGAAATGCGGTCAAAAATATTACGGTATGGTTCGATAGCCGATTGCTGGTTACCCTTGACAGAGCGGTTCCAGAGCGTATTTACATCAGTAAGAATAAAGCCGCTGAGTTCAAAGAGTGGTTAGTTAATGAGTAATCAAATGATTTTTGGTTTAGGCCTTTCGTCTTAAAGTGCTTGATTTTCGTGTTGGTTCCTCCATCCAATAAAGCATGAGATAATTTCTCGATATTTAGGTATGTCAAGTTTAGAATCAAAAATCATCAATATGAAAAAAGCACTATACATTCCCATTTTATTATTTGTGGGACTCGCCAAGCCTGTTTTAGCACAAGAAAGCCCTCTTTTCCCGAAAGGTGAAAAATCTCCAAATGTTCATCATGTAGGAAATGTTTGGCTCACAGAATTAAATGCACCAGATAGCGTATTCGCTTATGGTACCTCAGTAGCCATATTTGATCCGGGAGCTAGATTGGATTGGCATAGTCATCCAGGGGGACAGATTTTAATCATTACTGAAGGGGTTGGTTATTATCAAGAAAAGGGAAAACCTAAACAGATCGTAAAAAGAGGCCAAGTAGTCAAATGTCAGCCAGGAGTTGAACACTGGCATGGTGCCACACCTGAAAGTGGTGTCACTTACATTGCAACCTCTCCTTCACAGAAAGGTAAAACAATATGGTTAGAGCGAGTAACCGATCAAGAATACAAGGGCAAAAAATAACCTCAGCCATCATCAGTAATATTGGTAATAGAACCCGTAATCGGTATACCAATTTCAATTGTATTATACCGGAAATTTGTAATAACAAGGTTTTACCTCAAACCATTTAAAAATGAAAACAGTTAAATTGAATAACGGAGTAGAAATGCCCATCCTGGGATTTGGTGTGTTTCAGATACCCGATGCTTCCGAATGCGAAAAAGCAGTAATTGAGGCCATAGCAACAGGTTATAGGTCAATAGATACTGCCGCTTCTTACCTAAATGAAGCTGCAGTAGGCAAAGCCATTAAAAATAGTGGCATAGCAAGAGCAGAACTTTTTATCACCACCAAGCTTTGGGTACAGGATACGGGCTATGAAAAAACAAAAGCCGCATTTCAGAACTCTCTGGATAGACTGCAGCTAGATTACCTTGACCTGTATCTAATACATCAGCCTTACGGTGATATTTTCGGTTCCTGGAGAGCTATGCAGGAACTTTACCAGGAAGGAAAGATCAAAGCGATCGGTGTTGCCAATTTTCAACCAGACAGAGTGATTGACCTGATCATAAACAGTGGTTTTACTCCTGCAGTGAATCAAATTGAAACCCACCCTTTCCACCAACAGATTGAAACGCAAAAGTTTTTAGAGGAGAACAATGTACAAATAGAATCCTGGGGACCATTTGCAGAAGGAAAAAACAACATCTTCCAAAATGAGCTTTTAGCTAGTATTGGACACCAATACAATAAAAGTGTCGCACAAGTAATACTTCGTTGGTTAACCCAAAGAGGTATTGTTGCTATTCCCAAGTCTGTTCGCAAGGAAAGAATGGTAGAAAACTTTAACATTTTTGATTTTGAACTTTCCTCCGAAGATCTACAGGCTATATCCACATTAGATACAAATGCAAGCCTATTCTTTGAGCATAGAGATCCAGCAATGGTAAAATGGTTGAGTGAACGCAAATTAAATGTATAAAATGAATAAAGAATTAGTCAGGTTTTTAGGGGCTTTTACATTATTGTTGGCAACGACCATATGGGGCAATGCCCAAACCAAAAAGCCCCCCTTAACCATTGCTCAACAAGGTAGCTTTGCTGTTGGGGGAACAATGAATACCGATCCGGGAAAATTCACTTTGGAAAATGCATTGAAACCTCAGGGACAGACCTTTCATGGTGACCATGCTTATGCCTTTTACCAAATTCCAGTAAAAGCCCGTAAATATCCACTGGTTTTTCTCCATGGAGCTGGACAATCCAAAAAGACATGGGAAAGTACCCCTGACGGAAGAGAAGGATTTCAGAATATTTTCCTCAGACGTGGTTTTGGGGTTTATCTACTTGATCAACCCAGACGAGGAGATGCTGGAAAGAGCACTGTTGCGGCAACCATAACTCCCATTGCTGATGAACAATTCTGGTTCAGCCAATTCAGGATCGGGAATTATCCAGATTATTTTCCCAATGTCCAGTTTCCAAAAGATCCTGCTTCACTAGAACAATTTTATAGGCAGATGACTCCAAATACCGGTGCTTTTGATGCCAATGTAGTTGCAGATGCAGTGTCGCAATTATTTGATAAAATCGGCGATGGCATTCTCCTAACGCATTCACAAGGTGGCGGTCCTGGCTGGTTGACAGCTATAAAGAATGAAAAGGTTAAAGCAGTAGTCGCTTACGAACCCTATAGCGGTTTCTTATTTCCTAACGGAGAGCTCCCAGAGCCGATTAAATCTGCCGGGCTATTTGGTGAGTTGAAGGGGACTGAGATACCCTTGTCGGATTTCCTTAAACTGACGAAGATGCCGATCGTAATCTACTATGGTGATAATATCTCGAAAGCGCCAACCAATATATGGAATAAGGACCATTGGCGTTCAGGTCTTGAAATGGCGAGACTATGGGCAGCCTGCATTAATAAACATGGAGGCGATGCAACTGTGGTACATCTGCCGGAGATCGGAATAAATGGAAACACGCACTTTCCCTTTGCTGACCTGAACAATATCCAAGTAGCCGATGTATTGTCCAGCTGGTTACGAAAAAAGGGTCTGGATTAATCGACTACAACAAGAAAAACTGAAATGAAGACCTTAAAAATAAATTGGTTATGGCTCAGCACAACTTTATTGTTACTATCCTCCTGCTCACGCGCACAGGTGTCAATGCCCCAAAAAACTGAATTATTGAACGATAAAAAAGTATTGATCGTTTATTTGTCGAGAACAAAAAACACCAAAGCCCTTGCAGAACTCATCCATCAGAAAGTTGGTGGAGACCTGGTTGCCTTGGAGCTGGTCAAGCCCTATCCCGAACATTATCAAACCATTGTGGATCAGGTTGCCAATGAAAACATCACAGCCTTTTTACCTCCTTTGAAAACAAAGATTGACAATATCGATAAATACGATATCGTCTTCCTCGGATTTCCAACCTGGGGAATGCAACTGCCCCCACCGATGAAAAGCTTTCTGAACCAGTACGATTTAAGCGGTAAAACGGTCATTCCCTTTAATACCAACGCTGGCTATGGTATTGGCAGCAGCTTTGAAACAATCCAGCAATTGTGTCCAAAAAGCAAATTACTAACAGGTTTTTCAACCACAGGTGGCAAAGAAAGAGATGGTATTTTATTCGTGATGAAAGGCGAAAAAGAAAAGCAGGTTCAGATTGAACTTCAAAACTGGTTGAATAAGATAGGTCTGTTTAATTAAACAATATTTAAAATGAAACTGATAAAAACGACACTAACAGCAGTATTAATGACCGCAATCATCATTGCTTCCGCTCAAACCAAACCCAAAAACTCATTTGGCTTGGTGTATGGAGATGCCATTGCAGCCAATATACCCGGGAAAGTAAATATTCATCCGGTCAGCTATAAGCTGAATGGAATTGATATCTCAGCAAACATCTATACCCCTAATGGTTACGACAAATCAAAGAAATATCCGGCAGTCGTACTGGCTCATCCTAATGGTGGCGTGAAAGAGCAGACTACCGGGTTATATGCTCAACGTTTGGCCGAGTCGGGTTATATCACGATTACAGCGGATGCTGCATATCAAGGTGCTAGTGGCGGGCAACCCCGTCATGTCGATAAACCGGCAAACCGAATTGAAGATATTCATGGTATGGCAGATTTTATCACCCGATACGCAGGAGTTGATAAAAACCGCCTGGGAATTTTAGGTATTTGCGGTGGCGGTGGTTATACTTTAAAAGCTGCACAGGGAGATAAACGCTTCAAAGCGGTAGCAACTTTGAGTATGTTTAATTCTGGTGAGGTCAGACGTAATGGTTTTCAGAATTCGCAATTGACAACGATCCAGGAACGATTAAAGCAAGCTACTGATGCCCGAGCTCAGGAATCCTCAGGTGGAGAAGTGATTTATACAGGTGTGGCCATGCCAACAGATGAAGAAATTGCCAAAATCCCTACTGATCTTTATCGTGAGGGGTTTATGTATTATTACAGAACCCATGCACATCCCAATTCTACCTTTAAATACACCTTAAGTAGCCTGCTTGATTTAATGACTTTTGATGCCGCCACTAACATGGATCTGATCAATCAGCCCCTATTGATGATGGCCGGAAGCAAAGCCGACTCAAAATACATGACAGATGAGGCTTTTGAAAAAGCAAGCAATGCAAAGACTAAAGAACTCTTTGTTATTGATGGTGCCACGCATATCCAAACGTACTGGAAACCTGAATATGTAAATCAGGCGGTGTCAAAACTGGTTGATTTCTTTGGTAAAAATCTTCGTTAAGGTAGCTGAAAAAAAGGATACGGCCAGATGGGAGTAGTTATTGAAAACAAAATTCATGGTGTTATAAAATTTAAACCAATCAATATGAAATCTTTAATTATCGGAATATTAATTATTATGGGTACACAATCATCCTTCGCACAAAATTCTAAGGTAGACGAGGAAATTATTAAACTTTCCAAAGATAAATGGACCTGGATGTCCGACAAGAATATAGAAGTTCTTGACAAGTTTTTTCACGAAAAATCTGTCTTTGTACACATGGGCGGATCCTGGGGAAAACAACAAGAAATCAACGTCATAAAAAGTGGAAACATTTGGTACAAAAAGGCGGATATCCATGATGTTTCTGTGAAAGTAATCGACAATACGGCCATTTTGCTGAATAGAATTGATTTGCTGGCCGTTGTTGGCGGAAATGAAGTGACCAATCCATTTATGGTAACAGAAGTTTACATCAAACAAGATGGATCATGGAAACTAGGCTCCTTATCCTTTACCAAGCTGATCGGTGCTGGTGGCAAATAACAACCTATAAAACCAATCAAACATGAAAAAAATATTAACAGGTTTAGCCATCATGATAAGTTGTGGCTTGCAAGCTCAGCAAAGGGCAGTAAATGCCAACACTACCGATAGACCAACGGTACGTATTGCATCGGGAAGCTTACAGGGTGGAACTGATGGAAAAGTGGAGACCTTCAAAGGAATTCCATATGCGGCAGCACCAGTGGGCGAGTATCGTTGGAGACCGCCCCAGCCTGTTCCTAAATGGCAAGGAATACGTGATGCGAACAAGTTTTGTGCAGATTGTGCACAGGCTGGTTGGCCACGTACTGCCGGCAAGATTGCAGAAAATACATCAGAAGATTGCCTGTTCCTTAACTTATGGCGCCCTGCCAATACTAAGACAGGAGCAAAACTCCCAGTCATGGTTTGGATCTATGGTGGTGGTTTTGTTGGCGGTAGCGGCTCAAGGCCTGAAACTTCAGGAGAGCAGTTTGCTCAGCAGGGTGTGATCTTAATGACCTTCAACTATCGCTTGGGCCGCCTTGGTCATTTTGCATTCCCCGCCTTAACAGAGGAGCACCCAAATGAGCCGAAAGGCAGTTATGCCTATATGGACCAGATCGCTGCCCTTAAGTGGGTGAGACAAAACATTGCAGCATTCGGTGGAGATCCAAACAATGTTACTATTTTCGGAGAATCTGCCGGTGGTGTCTCGATACATTCCCTATTGACTATTCCCGCTGCAAAAGGCCTTTTTCAGAAGGCAATTATCGAGTCTGGAGGTGGCCGTGATGGAGTACTCACCGGAAGACCGATTCGCGAAGAAAATGCAGATCCCTACTACCCCATTTCAGCTGAAACAATTGGAAAAAACTTTGCCCGAAAACACGGGATCGACGGCAAAGATGCAGCCGCACTCGCAAAACTTCGAACGCTGACTGTTGAGCAAATCGTTGACAATGGACAGGAAACTGACGGTCAGGGAGGTTTGCCAATCTACTCCGGTCCTATTCTCGATGGCAAACTGGTTGTAGAGACTGCGCAGAGCGCATATCATGCTGGTAGACAAAACCGTGTTCCACTTATTATCGGATCTAATAGCGCAGAAGTCCCTGCTGGATTCGTTAATGCCAGTACCAAGGAGGAATTATTTTCTTTATTCGGAAATATGCGAGCTGAAGCTATAGCTGCTTATGATCCAAATGGCAACACTGATTTCGCCGAAATACTCTCGATGGTCAATACTGACAAAGTCTGGGCCGAACCCGCAAGGTTCACCGCTAATGCATTTACCGTCAAGGGCGATCAGGCTTATATTTATCTCTTCTCTTATGTACCTGCCCTGATGCAACAGCGGATGCGATATGGCGCATCACATGCCTCTGAAATCCCTTATGTATTCAACAATCTTAGCGCTCGAAATGGAGCCACCATCCCAGCCAAAGATCAGGAAGTTGCCGTAATGATGAATACCTACTGGGCAAACTTTGCTAAGACCGGTGATCCCAATGGAAAGGGATTGCCTAAATGGCCAGTCTTCCATACCAAAAAGAATGAACTGCTGGAGTTCCGCCTGGATGGTTCTGCACTTGGCATTCCTGATCCTAAAAAAGCTCGTCTTGATGTGATTGAGAAGCTAGCAAAAGACAAAAAGTAAAGAAATCAATCATGAAAAAGAATAAAATATTTATCGCATTATTCAGCACATTCAGTTTTATTTCGATGATGCTGAATGCACAAGAAAACCCAAATCAAAATGTGGTATTAAGTCCCAAAGAGAAAAGTATTATTGGAATTGCAGCTTTAACGGGAAAAGGTGATCTGACTAAGCTTAAGACTGCATTGAACAGTGGGCTCGATGCAGGACTGACCACCAACCAAATCAAAGAAAGTCTTGTCCATGTCTATGCCTATGCTGGCTTTCCACGAAGTATCCGTGGACTTCAAACCTTTATGACTGTACTGGATGACCGCAAAGCCAAAGGAATCAATGATGTAATGGGCGCTGAAGCATCACCAATCAATGACGAGCGAAGCAAGTACGAACGCGGTAAGGCCATATTGAAAGAATTGACAGGCGTAGCAGAACAAGGACCAAAAACTGGTTATGCTGCTTTTGCCCCTGAAATCGAAATATTCCTTAAAGAGCATTTGTTTGCCGATATTTTTGAACGCGATGTACTCAGTTATAGAGAAAGGGAAATGGTAACCATCGCGGTACTAAGCAGCATTGGCGGAGTTGAACCCATGCTAAGTTCTCATTTGAATATTTGTATAAATCTAGGTTTAACACCTAGCCAATTGCTGGAATTTCTTGATGTTATAAAATCAAACATTGGTAAAAAGGAGTTTAAATCCGCCAGCATTGTATTAAACAGTGTACTTAAAAACAAAAAGTAAAATGAAGTATCTCATAAATATCAATCTCGCATGCTTATTGGCGCTACTTTACTCCTGTAATTGTGGTCCCGTAGAAAGCAGTTCAAAAACAGAAAAGGCAGCTATTATTTTCCCAAAAGGAGATAAAAACACGAATCAGAATTTCAAAGGAGAGGTATGGGTCAAATCCCTGGTGGAAACCGATAGCTTAAATGAATCCGCGGTTGGAAATGTCACTTTTGCTCCCGGAGCGAGAAGTAACTGGCATATTCACCCTGCCGGACAAATTTTGCTGGTTACAGATGGTGTAGGGTATTACCAGGAAAAAGGAAAATCAAAAGTCATACTGCGTAAAGGGGATGTGATTAAATGTCCACAAAACCTGGCGCATTGGCATGGAGCAAGTGCAGATACTGCATTTGTCCAGCTTGCGATAACGAGTAGAAAAAATGGCCCAACTATATGGTTACAAGCCGTTACAGAAAAAGAATACCGAGATTAACTTTAGGAGTTGAAGCTAAAATCGTAACTTCTATTTTCTTAAAAACCGAAAAAATCATAAAATCCAAGCTTATCAATAGAGAACCAAAACCTATCAAATAAATTAATTGATTATGATTAACCTAACTATCAATCAGAAACCTTACTCGATAGATGCAGACCCGGAAATGCCCTTATTATGGGCATTGCGAGATCTTATCGGGCTCACTGGTACAAAATACGGATGTGGCGTTGCTCAATGCGGCGCATGTGTAGTACATTTAAATGGTGAAGCAGTGCGTTCATGTGTCACCAAAGTCAGTCGTGCAGCAGGACAAAAAATAGTCACTATTGAAGGTCTCTCAAAAAATAATGACCATCCGCTTCAACTGGCATGGAATGAAATAAGTGTACCCCAATGCGGTTATTGTCATTCCGGACAACTCATGTCTGCAGCCGTATTACTACGAGAAAACCCAAATCCTACAGATCAGGATATAGATAATGCCATGGCAGGAAATATTTGCCGTTGTGGCACCTATCCCCGCATTCGTAAGGCGATACATTTAGCAGCGGAATTACAAAAGAAGGAAAGGGAGGCGAAATGAAAAAATCAATCATGATCATGTCCATCATCCTTACCATGGTAGGGCTGATGGCTTTCGCCTGGCATACAGGAAATCGTAAAGAAATTCTTTCCTCACCAGTAGTTGTGCCCATAAAAAAAGATAGCATTGCTTCTGTTAAAGCATTTGAAAAGGTTTATCGCGTACTAATGAGTCCACGCTGTATGAACTGTCACCCATCTGGGGACATCCCTTTACAGGGAGATGATAGCCATTTGCATGAAATGTTTCCTAAAAGAGGAAAAGATGGTAAAGGTTTATTTGCCATGAAATGCGGCAGCTGCCATCAGCCATCCAATACTCCAGGTAAACACAGCCCTCCGGGGAACCCGGAATGGCATTTACCTCCAGCAGATATGAAAATGGTTTTCCAGGGCAAAACCGCAGCTGAACTGGCTAAACAGTTGATAGACCCGAAACAAAATGGCAACAAGTCAATGAAGCAATTGTTAGCACATTCAGAAGATGGTTTAGTCCGCTGGGGCTGGCAGCCTGGAGAAGGTAGAACCTTACCTCCGATGAGTCATGCAGAATTCAAAAAAGCATGGGAAACCTGGCTAAACAACGGTGCTTATGCGCCTAAATCAAAACCTTAAAAACCAACAAAATGAGCACTAAACAGGTATCCAGAAGAGATTTCCTCAGAGTTTCAGGTCTGGCAGGCACAGCATTGTGTCTAGGTTTCTATTTTCCATCCAGCGCTAAGGATGCAGAGATTATCAATACAACTGGTATAACAAGTTCAGAGGTTGAGCTCAATGCCTGGATTCATATTGACACCAGTGGTAAAGTAACGATTTTCAACCACCGTGCCGAAATGGGTCAGGGTTCTTTTCAATCGGTTCCACAAATTATAGCCGAAGAACTAGAAGTCGATCTAAACGATGTAAACATCGTTTTTGCACAGGGAAACCGGGAAAAATACGGCAATCAGGTAACTGGTGGAAGTTCAACTATACGCAGTTCATATAAGAACTTATTAAAATTAAGTGCTACAGCAAGGGTGATGCTGATTACTATTGCTGCACAAAAATGGAATGTCAATCCTGCAGAATGCTATGCAGCATCCGGGCATGTATTCCATAAGGTTTCTGGTAAGAAATTTCACTACGGAGAACTTGTTGAACAGGCAGCTAAATTGAGCCCACCAAAAGAAGTTATCCTTAAAAAAACGTCTGAATATAAACTGATTAGAAAACCCCTGCTCAGACAAGACACCCCGCTTAAAACAAATGGTACAGCGGTATTTGGCCTGGATAAGAAGTTGCCGGGGATGTTGTATGCCACAGTGGAGCGTAACCCTAGATTACGGGGTATTGTGAAAAGTTATGACGATGCTGCCACCTTAAAGGTACCTGGAGTGATTAAGGTATTTAAGGTACGCATGGGTGTTTTTAAAACTTTCCGGGAAGGAGTAGCAGTAGTAGCCAATTCTACCTGGGCAGCAATGCAAGGAAAAAAAGCATTAAAAGTCGAATGGGACGATTCCGGCTTTGAACACATCAATACTGCCGAAATATACCAACGTCAGCAGGATAGTCTTCAAACTCAGGAAGGGCTGTTTGCAAAAAAGCAAGGAGATCCTGATGCCATCCTCAAACAAGCGGAAAAAACCGTAGATGTTGTTTATCAGACGCCTTATCAATCCCATAGCTGCATGGAACCTGTTAACTGTGTCGCTCATTACCAGGGTGATAAAGTAGAGATCTGGGGACCTATCCAGGCTCCGGAATGGGTACAGGATTACATTAGTGAACAGCTCAATCTTCCTAAAGAAAAAGTAATTGTGAATATGACCTTCCTTGGTGGTGGTTTTGGTAGAAAAGCATTCATGGATTATCCTCATGAGGCTACGATGATCTCCAAAGAAATGAACGCTCCTGTTCAGGTGGTATGGACCAGAGAAGACGATGCCACACAGGGGCCCTACCGCCCAGGAATTTCCTACAGATGTCAGGGAGCGATTAACGATGGAATCGTCACTGCACTAAAATTTCGTATGGCCGGTCAAAACAATGACCACTGGAGAAGCGGTAAAACTGATCAGGCAAACAGGAGTACTTCTGAGGGTTTTTTAAAACCTTACTACGATAGCATTAAAGATATCAGCTTTGCAGAGGTACAATTCGAAACCCCAATTCCAACGATGTGGTGGAGATCAGTATATGCTTCCACCAATGGCTTCGCTTATGAAAGTTTTCTAGATGAGATGGCTATAGCAGCAGGGAAAGATCCATTAGCACTTCGCAGACAATATTTACAGGAGGAACGTTCCCAGTTGCTCATTGACAAAATGGAGGAAGTTTCAGGCTGGAAACATAGAAAGAAAAATGAAGGGTTTGGAGTAGCCATTACAGAGTGTTTTGCAAGCACCGTAGGTCAGATTGTAAAAGTATCAAGAGCTGCCGATGGCAAGATTAAAATTGATCAGGTTTGGGCAGTAATGGATTGTGGCTGGTATGTGAATCCGGATATCATTAAGGCTCAGGTGGAAGGCAGTATTGTGATGGCCTTAGGCGCAGCTACCATTCATGAAATCACCTTTAAAGACGGACTTGTAGAACAAAGTAATTTCTACAATTATAAAATGCCAAGAATTACAGACATTCCACCAATTGAGGTTTACATTATGGAAAATGAAGCTGATGCAGGTGGTGTTGGGGAACCTGGATTACCTGCCTTCGCTCCTGCCCTTACCAATGCAATATATGATTTAACCGGAAAGCGGATTCGCAAACTTCCATTTGATTTAAGTGCAGTTTAAAGGGTTATTCTTATGAAAGAAATCACGGACATACTTAAAGCTTATAAAAAGGCCGTAAAAGCACAGCAAAAAACGGCACTCGCTACTGTGGTTCAGGTGGAAGGATCTTCCTATCGCCGGCCAGGGGCCAGGATGCTAATTACTGAGGATGGTCAGCTCACTGGGGCAATCAGTGGTGGATGTCTGGAAGGAGATGCCTTAAGAAAGGCACTCTCGGCGATCGTTCAAAAGGAAAATAAGCTGATTACTTATGATACGACCGATGAGGAAGATGCCACAATTGGGGTTCAACTAGGATGTAATGGTATTGTACATATCCTTTTTGAACCAATAATAGATGTGGATCCGCTGAACCCCATCGCACTTTTAGAAGCTTTGGTTGCTGAACGGGAAGATGCGGTGCTAGTCACCCTATTTTCTTTGACTGACAAAAGCCAGCCTGGCAGCAGTATGATTTACCGGAAGGAAAATTCTCAATCTAGAACTCCTGGGTCAATTCAGCAAGAGGTAATGAAAACCGCTGCAGCCGTTTTGAAGTACAAAACTTCTTCCTTTGAAATTTATCAGTTAGAACAAAATGCGATAACTGGTTTTTTCCAGTTCATAAGGCCGGCTATTTCCCTGGTCATTGCCGGAGCTGGAAATGATGCACAACCTTTAACAGAAATGGCCTATTTGCTTGGCTGGGAAGTCAGTATTGTTGATGGCAGAGCTACCCATGCTTCAAGCTTACGTTTTCCAAATGCAGCACGCGTGATCATCGCTAAACCTGAACAGGTTTTATCAAAAATCAGGATTGATGAACAAACAGCATTTGTGCTGATGACCCATAATTACAATTATGATCTTGCACTGCTGAACCTACTTTTAGACACAAACAGTCCATATATTGGCAGCTTAGGTCCTAAAAAGAAATTGATCCGTATGCTCGATGAGCTAAACAGGAACACAAAAGAAAACGAGCTGCGGGTGCATGGACCTGTTGGACTTGACATTGGTGCAGAAACCTCGGAAGAAATCGCCATCTCCATCCTTGCGGAGATCAAAGCTGTTTTTTCAGGAGCTTCATCAAACGCGTTGAAAGAAAAAAAAGGCCCAATTCACCAGCAGCAACAAATAAGCAACCTATGAAAACCGGGATCATCATATTGGCGGCAGGTAATTCCAGTAGACTGGGAAAACCCAAACAATTGCTAAATTATCAGGGTAAAACCCTACTGGAAATTGTCAGCAGAGCCGCTATTGCCTCTTCCTGCAAACCTATTATTGTGGTACTTGGTGCCTATGCAACAGAGATTTCTGCAAAACATCATTTTCCCGAACTAAAGTATGTCATCAATGACCAATGGGAAAGAGGGATGTCTTCCAGCATTGCAGTTGGAATGTCTGCAGTTTTAGCCATCAATCAAGACATTCAACAGGTGATCATTGCGGTATCGGATCAGCCCTTTATCAGTGCTGAAATTTTTGAAAACCTGATAAAAACACAACAACTGAGCGACAAAGGAATCATCGCAAGCAGTTATGCAGAAACATTGGGGACACCTGTGCTTTTTAGCAAAAAATACTTTCCTCAGCTTTTATCACTCCAAGGAAATCAAGGAGCGAAACAACTTTTAAATGAATATCCTGAAGATAGTTCAAGTCTGGTATTTACCCTTGGTGATATCGATATTGACACGACATCAGATTACAACAATTTAAACCTACAAAGATGATAGCAGATTCTTTTGGACGAGTACATGATTATCTGCGGATATCGTTGACCGATAACTGCAACTTCCGCTGTTTTTACTGCATGCCGGAGGAGGAGTATGACTTTACTCCCGCATCGAGGTTGATGCAACCTGAAGAAATTCTTCAGCTGGCAAAAATATTTGTGGCCCATGGCGTCAAAAAAATCCGATTAACCGGCGGGGAACCACTCGTGCGCAAAGATGCCGCCGAGATTATTCTGGCATTAGGCCAGCTTCCAGTAGAATTGGTGATCACCACCAATGGAACAAGGATCGCAGAAATACTGCCAACGCTTTTACAAGCGGGTATCAAAACGATAAACATTAGCCTGGACACACTACAACCAGAAAAATTCCTACTCATCACACGCAGAGATCTGTTTCATCAGGTCCGAAGTAATATAGAACTCCTGCTACAGCATAAGCTTATTGTAAAAATCAATATGGTAGTGATGAAAGGACTTAACGAGGAGGAGATTGAAGACTTTATCCTATGGACTAAACATCATCCCCTACAGATCAGGTTCATAGAATTCATGCCTTTTAGCGGAAACAAATGGACCAGTAATAAAATGTTTTCACTTCAGGAGATCCTGGCTAGCATCGCTAAAGATTTCGCCTATATACCGGTTAAAGGCGATGCTCATGACACCGCTAAACATTTTATGATCCCCGGACACCAAGGCTCTTTTTCGATAATCAGCACTATGACTGCTCCATTCTGCAGCACTTGTAACAGAATGCGTTTGACGGCAGATGGCAAACTTAAGAACTGTCTTTTTAGTGATGGGGAAACTGATTTACTGACCGCCCTTAGAAATAATCAAGAGGTACTCCCACTGATACAGGCTTCTATATGGGCTAAGAAAAAGGAATTGGGAGGCCAATTAAATACTCATTTTGAAAATCTAGATGCTGCTGCAATTCATAACAGAAGCATGATTACCATAGGAGGATAAATCTTTAACATGATCACAGTCACTGAAGCAAAAACGCTCATTTCAAGCCACATTACCCCTCTGAATTCAACAATGGTTCGTTTAGAAAAAGCATCCGGTTTAATTCTTGCAAAAGACATTTATGCCGGCTGCGATATACCTGCCTTCCGGCAATCGTCAATGGACGGTTATGCCATTAAATTCGAAGACCGGGCAAAGGAACTGATTCTGGCTGGGGAAATGGCCGCAGGAACAGACCAATCTATCACCTTAATCAAGGGCGAAGCCAGCCGGATATTTACCGGAGCCCCCTTACCTATTGGGGCGGATACCGTAGTAATGCAAGAAAAAGTAAGCCTAAAAGGTGGCCGTATTGTCCTTCAGGATGAAAAACTACAACCGGGGGCGAATGTCAGGGATCAAGGTGCTGAAATCAAATTTGGTGATTTGGCAATGAAAAAAGGAACTTTATTGAGTCCTGCAGCAATTGGATTTCTTGCTGGAATCGGAATCCTTAATCTAGAAGTTTTCCCCTTGCCAAAAATCTCCATCATCGTGACCGGTAAAGAACTGCAGCAACCAGGACTTGAACTTGGTTTCGGTCAGGTCTATGAATCCAATTCCTATTCCCTTTCTGCGGCATTAAAAATTGAAGGTCTTGCTGAGCTTAATATTTTTCAAGCTGATGATGACTTGGGCCAACTGACTCAGATTTTGGATGAAGCACTTACCCTTAGTGATGTGGTATTGCTTACCGGTGGGGTCAGTGTTGGAGATTACGATTTTGTCTTGGAAGCCTCAAAAAATTGCAGCATAGAACAGATATTCCACAAGGTAAAACAGAAGCCTGGTAAGCCTTTATTTTTCGGAAAAAAAGGAACTAAATTGATCTTTGGTCTACCCGGAAATCCTTCCTCAGTATTGAGTTGCTATTACAATTATGTCCTTCCTGGAATTAAACAATTATCGCAGCAAGCAGACAGCGTAAGGTATATCCAGGCCAAACTGGCAAAGGATTATAAAAAACCTACTGGCCTAAGCCATTTCCTAAAAGGAAGCTATGAAAACGGGCGAGTAAGTCCGCTAAATGCACAAGAATCTTTCCGTCTAAGCTCCTTTGCTTTGGCAAATTGTCTGATCTGCCTGGAGGAAGAGAAAGAAGATTTCCTTACTGGTGAAACTGTAACGATCATGATGCTACCTCAATAATTTTATGGAAGAAAACTTTATCCTTTTTTACGGCTTACTTTTCATAGTAGCCTTTTTATATGCTTCAGTGGGACATGGAGGAGCCAGCGGCTATTTAGCACTAATGGCCATTTTTGCAGTCTCACCTACAATAATGAAACCAACGGCATTACTGTTAAATTTATTTGTATCCTCTACCTCCTTTATTCAATTTTATAGAGGTGGTTATTTCAAGTGGAAAACATTCTGGCCATTTGCTTTCGCCTCCATCCCATTGTCTTTTATTGGAGGAATGATGGTGATTGAAAGTGCAGTATATAAAAAAATCCTTGGCATTCTGCTGCTCATACCGGTCATCCGTTTTTTATTCTTCAGCAATACCGATCCTAAGGATTTCAAGGCTGCCAATATCCCGCTTTCTCTGGCTATTGGAGGTGTAATTGGACTGCTCTCTGGCATGATAGGTATTGGTGGAGGCATTATCCTCTCTCCCATTCTACTGCTTTTAAAATGGACTGACCAGAAGCAGACCGCAGCCATAAGTGCTGCTTTTATATTTGTAAACTCGGTTGCGGGTCTGGGTGGTCAGCTTATTAAAGGTTTTGAGTTTAACAGTGCTATGCTTGCTTATGTAGGAGTTGCTTTTGCAGGAGGAATTTGCGGAGCCTATTTCGGTGCTTTAAAATTCCCACAGAATGTATTAAAAAATGTACTTGCTGGTGTCCTTGCGTTAGCCGCTTATAAATTAATATTCACCCATGCTTAATATGAAATATCTGATACCCATTTTATTGTTTTTCTGTTCATCTACCGCTGCGCAGGAAAGCAAGCAGTTTATCGTTGATGGAGAGGTTAAAAATACCCGTACGATCAACATGGAGACACTCAGTCACTATAAAACATTCAGTTTAGACAGCCTGATCATTTACAACCACCTGATGCAAAGAAAAAGCAGCCTTAAAAACATTAAAGGGGTGTTATTGAAAGATGTTTTAGCTGAAGTTGAGATTACCGCTGAGCATCCAAAAGTGCTGAGCGAGTATTACCTGGTTTGTACTGCTACCGATGATTATAAAGTTGTCCTTTCCTGGAATGAGGTTTTCAATTCGAAAAAGGACGGCATCCTTATTCTAACTAGTTTTGATACTAATCCGGCAAAAAAAGAAAATGGCAACATTGCCATGATTGTGACCACAGACCAGGCAACAGGCAGAAGATTTGTAAAAGGGCTGAACAAAATCAGCATTTTAAAGGTAAATTAGTAATATGGAAATTGAGATCATCAGTTTCGGAAAAATATCCGAATTTATACCGCGCCAGAAAATAGACATCACTGGTATCAGTGATACAGATACATTAAAAGTACACCTGGAGAAGGCTTTCCCACAGATTAGTACAATGAAATATAAGCTTGCTTTAAATGAAAAGCTTGTTCAAAACAACACCCTGATTTCAGGGAATGAAGTGGTCGCAATTATGCCCCCTTTTTCTGGAGGGTAATCATCAATGGCAACAGAAAGGTACCATAGGCAGGTTATTCTCAATGGTTTTGGGGAAACTGCCCAAGTTTTATTATCAAAAGCCCGAGTTCTGGTGATTGGCGCAGGAGGAATTGGTTGTCCTGCCCTGCAATATCTTGCCGCAGCTGGGGTTGGATCTATTGGGATTGCAGATGATGATACCATCGCCCTTTCTAATCTTCACCGTCAGGTTCTATTTAACACCGATGATATAGACAAGCTAAAAGTCCGGATTGCCAGGAAAAGACTTGAAAAGATGAATCCGGAGATTGAAATCATTTCCCATCCTTTAAGACTTCAAAGAGAAAATATACTTACTTTATTAAAAGGCTATGATTTCGTACTGGATGGAACCGACAACTTTGAGTCCAGATACCTCATTAATGATGCCTGTGTATTACTTGGGAAAGCTCTGATATTTGCTGCCATTTCTGGATTTGAAGGACAATTGGCCATATTTAATGTAGCGGACAAAAAAGGTCAGCGCTGTAATTACAGAGATCTATTCCCGATTCCTCCTCAGCCGGGAGAAATTCCAGGTTGCACAGAGAACGGTGTTTTGGGCGTGCTCCCAGGAATTATTGGCATTATGGCAGCTGCAGAAACCATCAAGCTGATTACCGGAATCGGACAGCCATTAATTAATCAGCTGCTCCATTATAACCTGCTCAGCCATGATCAATATAAAATGACAATTAGTCCCGGAGATAATTATGTAATGGCTGATAATGAAAATGATTTCCTAAAAATGGTAGATCCCAGTTTTTGTAACTTGAAACCAGGTTACAATGAAATTGATGCTGAACAACTAATTATCCTTCAAAAGCAATCGACAATTATTATAGATGTCAGGGAGCAACATGAGCTTCCAATTCTAAACGATGAGGTCTACAAGAAAGCACCCATGACTGAATTTCCAATATTTTTGGATAGCGAAATTGAAGAGAAAAACATTGTATTCATTTGCCAACACGGCATACGCAGTATTCTTGCTGCTCAAGCCACACAAGAAAAATATGGCAGCAGGAAAAACATTTACACGCTAAAGGGTGGTATTGTAAAATGGAGAAATTACTTTATATAAGTACAAAATGAGTGATATAAAAATAAAAAACATATTTGTAAACGGCAAAATTGAGTCAGGTTTTATAGGAGAAAGTATTGCAAAACACAGTTCCAAAACAACCATTGGCGGTCACAGTATATTTATGGGACAAGTGAGAAGAGATGATCAGGGTGGTAAATTTGTATATGCGATAGAATTCACAGCTTATGAAACTCTTGCTTTGGAAAAAATGAATCTAATCAGGGAGGAGATTTTTGACAAATACCCAATCATTTGTTTACATGTCTACCATAGCCTTGGGGTCGTTAATACCGGTGACATCTGCCTTTTTGTATTCTGCTCTGCTGCACATCGTACGCCGGCTATTGATGCCTGCACAGAGATCGTAGAGCGGTTAAAAACAGAGCTACCTATTTGGGGCAAAGAGATATTTGAGGACGATTCACATCAATGGAAAGAAAACAACTAACATGGTAAACATTACAAACAAATCAAATACATTAAGAATTGCCATTGCAATGGCCACTGTTAAAGTTTCAAAAGTTGAAACAATTGAGGCCATTGAACAAAGAAAAATACCCAAGGGAGATGTTTTTGAATTTGCCCGTGCTGCCGGACTTTTAGGCGTAAAAAAAACAAGTGACCTCATCCCCGATTGTCATCCACTACCGATAGAATATACCGCGATAACTTACGAAATTGAAGGGCTGGAAATCCATATAACGGTGGAAGTGCATACCATTTACAAAACCGGTGTAGAAGTGGAAGCCATGCATGGCGCTTCAATAACTGCGCTCACGATGTATGATATGCTGAAACCCATTGACAAAGGTGTGGAGATTCAAAATATCAGGCTATTAAAAAAATCAGGTGGCAAATCTGACTTTAAAAAATCTCAATTTAGCGAGATAAAAGCGGCTGTAATGGTTTGTTCTGATTCTATCTTTTCCGGAAAAAACCAGGATACTTCCGGGAAACATATCATTAGTTTGTTGGAACAATTTGGAATAGAGACACTCAAATATGAAGTACTCCCAGATGAAATCAGCGCAATCAGTGTAAAGGCACTAGAGCTCTGCCAAGCCGAAAATCAACTGCTTATTTTTACTGGTGGAACAGGTCTATCTCCACGAGACGTTACCCCTGATGCGCTCTCGCCATTAATTGAACGCAAAATTGAAGGCATTATGGAAACTGCAAGATGGTATGGACAACAACGTATGCCTTACGCTATGTTATCAAGAGGCATAGCCGGTTTTATTGGGGGAACTCTTGTACTTACCTTCCCTGGATCAAAAAACGGAGTTGAGGAATACATGAATGCCTTATTCCCACAGATACTGCATCTTTTTAACGTGAATAAGGGCCAGAATCACTAAAACAAACAATTAAAGGGGAAGCCAGACGCTTCCCCTAATAATTAATTCAACATTTCTGCCCCCCGACTGAGCGAAGTACATACAAAGGTTAAAAGCAGTCTGAGACCTTTTGGCTCCAAGGCCATCCATGATGCATTTAAACTTACTTTCATCATCCTTATAACCCCGAACGTTCTGGAAATACCCCGTTACCGCATTATATGCACCATATAATGTTCCCCGGGTACTTTGGTCCTGCTGAGTAGGACTAGAAAACGCATATTCCATTACACTGCTTACCACGTTATTGTACATCGTAGAAAGCTGTTCTTGCTGATGATCTTCTAAATACCTCAGCGTCTCTTTGTTTGGTGCCATTGCAATTTGCACAAGTCGTTTTACCAAATGATCATTGATCTGAATTCCAGTGATTGAAAACCTCCTGAAGCTCAATGGCAAATTGGTTACTGATACCCAAGAGCTGATACGCTTGTTTTAAACGGTCTTTCGCACTTGAAGTGTGCCTAATTTTAATACAATTACTGTGATTATTCAATGCAGCGTTTAAGGTATTCTGACACACAATTCTAACCGGAGTAAAAGCAGCAGTAATGCTACCATAACCGTCATGGGAGGTAGTTAAAAACAAATACTTCTCGATACAATCTTCTTTGCCAACACGAATGTAATCAGGAAGTTTAGCCGTTATAAATATACGCTCACCTTTTCCCAGTGCACCAGCAGTCTCATATAATATCCCATCGCCTCCACCTACGATACTATCAAAAAAAGCAAAAGCATCAATGTTTTGAACTATGGTATAATCTTTACCTACCACTCCAAGCACCTGCTCAGTATCATTACGCACATTTGCGAAATAATCCGGAACCGTAATATCCGGCTGCAGCTGATCGAAATAGTCATCAGCGTCTGGATTTTTGAAGTTCGTCAGATCTTCTCCATTTAAAGTAAATAAAAGTCTTTTCTCTACCGTATAATCTAAGCCCGCATGGATAATCGCTTCTGCGCTTGTCGGATAATCCTGGATCAGTTGACCTAGTTTATGCCAAGGTTTTTCCTTTACTGTAAAGAAACTGTGTTTTTCTGTTTGCTCATTATAATTAAGATGATGTGCCATTGTTGTAGTTGTTAGATTTCTGATAAATAATAGATTAGTGTAACGGAGAAATTCTCAATTGAATAGGTGTCCTGGATTGCCCCTTTTGCAGAATGCTGTAGCCACAGGGCTTCTGATGTTTATTTGCTTCATAGTCAAATCGTTTTAGAAAATCAGTCGGCAGCAGCCTTCTGGCTTTTTGATAAGCCCCCGCTCCTAAACGATTCCATAGCAAGACAAGGCTTTTCAGAAAAAAAACCTCGTGAGTGTAGCGAACAGGGAAGATTTTTTCAAGAAAACCCGAAGGGTTTAGCCTTGTCGGCTAGGGAATTGTTGAGAAATTTGCCTACAAAAAGTAGGAAGAAATTTTAATCACCAATTGGTAATCGCTCAGAACAATCAGAAACACAAAATTCAGGTTATTTAATTATCAAGTGGTTCTAGAACTGATACATCATTTTTCATCATGTAATAAAACTTATTGAATTTATCCCACATGGGATTTCTTGCCACTCTAAAAAACCACTATTGTGATGAATATAAGATTAGATATAGACCTCAGCCCATGGAACCATTTAGTTTTGACAAACTCCCGGAAGTCATACGTCAGTTATTTGAGAAAATTGAACGAATGGAGGAACTGCTGCATGAATTACAGCCCAAAGAACAGCAAGAAAACCAACTGCTCAGCATCACTGAGGCCGCTGAATTCTTAAAAGTATCTGTACCTGCCTTATACACCAAAGTCAGCCGGCAGGAAATCCCTGTCAGTAAACCGGGAAAAAGACTCTACTTCAATAAAACTGAACTAAAAAAATGGATCCTGGCCTCCAGAAGAAAAACTATTTTAGAGCTTAGAACTGAAGCAGCGGAACGCATCAAAATTCGTGACAAGCACAAAAACTTCATTTAACATTTCAAGAACAATCATCCTACCGGTAATGTGAAACACTAAATGAACACCCTGATCAAATGGGATAATTGTTAGGGTAGATAATCGATTAATCCTTATTTGATTTTATTGGATCTTTAGTTAAAAAGAAAAATAATCGACACTAATTACTAATATTTTTAGCATACTTGTAATCTAATTCTTTAATCATGGCAGCAAGAGCTTTAGCATATACAGACACGATTGATCTTTTACAGTATAAAATCATCACTTACATTCGCCTGAATTCCGCATTAAACGCCAACATTACCTACAAAACCAGATTTGTAGATGTCACTGAACATGCGATAAATTTCAATTTTTATGAATTCAATGATGCCTATCAAGAAAAATTCATCGAACCTGATTTTGAAGCTTATAGTACAAAATTCATTGAATTTATCAAACCTGTATTTCAGGATTTCATCAAAGAAATTCACTATGGTGGCTATACATTCCGGATCAGTATTAAATTTAATGCGGAACGGTTTGAAAAAGTATTTTCTGTACTCAGTCCGGGAAATCCCCAGCAGACTAATTAAGGTCTTATAAATTACAACCGGTACCGGAGTTTGATATTTCTACCGATGGCTCTAAGCAGTCCAGGATTATCGTTTACAGTCGCATCAACAGCGTCCCAATCGCCTTTTGAATTACAAACCAGTTGATATTCTCTATCATTCAGGTTAATCTGAATTTCAGTGGTTAGTTTGGTAATTCCCTTGGTAATAATGAGGTAAGTATAGTCTTTCTCCTCAAAGTTGATGCGCATGGGTAAGTTCATAATGCAAATATAGCATCGCAAATTAGCTTTTATTGTGCTGCTGGTTATAAACCCTATAAATAGCTATGAAGGGGTTAAAACTAATTTTCATTCCGATGCACAATAAACTTAAATGATTTGGGGGCTAAGTTTTCATCTACTTCCATCGCTTCAATTTCTTCCGGCATTTTCAACATCACCTTGTCTGCAGCATTACGCTTGGTCTTGTCTACAATTTTGACATAGATCTCCGTATTCTTAAAAGCCTTATGACCTAACATTTTAGAAACCGTGTAAATATCTGTTCCCAATTCCAATTGGAGTGTGGCAAAAGTATGGCGAAAACTATGAAAAGTAATGTTCTTTTTAATACCGGCACCAGCCAGCCAATGTGTAAAGAAGGTCTTCAATCTGGAATACCTCCACCCTTTAAAAACAAGAATGCTTTCTGTGTTTTGAATCCCCATCATGGAGACAGCCTGATCTGAGATTGGCATCACCTCCGCTGCATCAGTTTTTTCCTGCGAGAACTGAAGTTCATATTTTCCGGCAGTTCCACGCAGCTCTGACCATTTCAAAGTCGCTACATCAGAAAATCTCAAACCGGTAAGCCCTGAAAAAAGCGAAGCCATTTTCATTACATCTGAATCAGCAGGAGTTTCTGCTAATTGTTGGAATTCCTCAAGCGTAAGCCTTTCTCGATGCGTCTCTTTAGGTGTAATCGGCTTAACAATCGCATGTAGATCCTGGGGAATTAAACCCCGTTTATAAGCGATTCTTAAAATATGCCTAAACTTAGCATAATAACTTACAGTAGTATTTTTTGAGATTGGCCTTCCAGTCCTGCTAATACCAGGCCGACTAAGTAAATAATTTTTATAATCCTCACACAAGTAATCATTGAGCTCAGGAAACTTCAAATCATGGCCAGCAAAGGCGATAAAATACCGTAACCCCATCCCCCAGTTATCTGAAACAGAGTGTTGCTTTTTGCGGGCTTCAATTTGAAAAAAGTCAATAAAGCTAGAGTCTTTCAGGGCATCAAAAATATTCCCATTAACTACGAAAACATTAAAGATGAAAAGTGGGCGCACTATGATCTTGCTAAAAAAATGCAGTAGTTCACATGCTTAGTATGTTTAAAACCTAACATCCGTCCCTATGGAGCGGAATATCCACCTTCTGGAAGTTTTTCCGAAAGAATATGATATGGAAGATCATTCCTGATGTTTTTAACTCTCAGATTCTCTATTGAATAAGATATTTTTCATGCTTAGTTTCAAGCTCAAAATCTGACAAACTTCTAAGTGTTAAATAACAATTAGAAGTTTATGACAAAAATTAAACGCGTCCTTGTCGAATTGGTTTGTAGTACTGAAAGAGGAGAACAAATAAACTATCGCCCTAAATAAGGTTCTAGCCCTATTTCAAGAATATTAATTAATTCGGCATCCATATATTGATATTCATCAGGGATCTCCAATATAATGATCTGTTTGTTATTCAACAAAGATGGATACTTCTGGTTTAACCATTGTTTATGATGCTTTTCCATTACGAAGATCAGATCAGCCCATTCAAGCAGTTTCTCATTTACTTTAATACGAGCAGAACTGGACGTACCAGCAGAACGAACATTCAATCCACTAAAATTTTTAAAAATGTCTTCAGCTGTTCTGCTACGCCATTGGTTGCGACTACAAATGAAAAGAAAATTGTCCGACATCTCAATTAATCTATTAGGATCTACCTACACCTTATATAGATAAATATTTAATTAAAATATTTATTCAAAGTAAAACAACATATGTGCGTATTATTTTTAATTAATAACAACACAAAAAATATAATTAAGATAATTATTTACCGATACAGAAACAATAAATCATTATAAATCAGCATCTTACCAAAAACAAGTTACATATTAGTTTCGTCAAAAAACATCCGTGGTAATTTACCCGGTAATGTTGACAACTAGTATAAATACACTAGTAATCATAACTTATATTTGAATACATTCAACTCGACTATTGTGCTATTCAGCCCAATCCTTAATTTTTGAAAGACCTCAATAACGGTTTTTTGGACTAGTTTTCAATAATTTTCAGAATTGAACTTATCCTAATGATCAAATTTATTAGTCTACATCACAAGAAAGCTTTTTAACGAATATTAAACCGCAACTGCTTTTCCTTATCGCCATTCCAGTAAGCACAATCTAGCTGTAAAAATACCGAAGTATAAGGAATAGTCTCATTTGTTTTAATGACCAGAACTTTGAACAGTTTCGATTCTGTATCAAGCTTCCTGAACACAGAGTCATGAAGCATTGTCTGAACAATTTGATTACCCAAGACCAGCCGCTTGAACTAGTGCGATCAATGAATGGGAACTTGTCATAGACACCATTTGCAAGGTTGCCCCAACATTCTGCATCCATGTACCAATATTTGAAATCACAGTACCTATCCAGATTATTTTAAATAACTGGTTTTGTAAAGGAAGCCAAACTGAATCAGTAGTGCCAGAAGCATTCTGTTGTTTAGGGTTAAAAAAAGCCATACTATATACCTATACTGTTCACATTAGAATTTAATCTGTCCGACAACAGAAAGAAAGAAAATATTTTTCCCTTTTCCTTTTTCTTTAATAAAGGATCCAGGCCAAAACCAGACCGGATTAACTAGAAAATTGGTGAATGGATTGGGGTCATAATTAATATCAAGGCCCAATTGTTGCCCAATAAACTTTTTATCACTCCCAGTCCCCTGGTAGATCAAATTGGATGCAGCCCCATAGATCCCATCATTTTCACTTAACCTCCAAAAAAAATCATAATCCATACTTAGTTGTATTTTGTTAAATGGTGTAATCTTTATGGAAGGGTGGATATCAAACAAATTGACCGGGCCGATTATGGCGGGAAGACCAAAATATCCGCCATTTGGAAAAAGAGGATTCAAGCTTTGAATGATGTTGTCGCCACTTTTTACATCACCACTTATCAACTCTGTTTTTAAACCCAATTTTGGCTGAAGTTTTGTCTCTGCAATCAGTAAAGTGCTATTTGATGAAATAGACCAGGCGCCACGTATTATTTTGTCACCAATGTGACCAAACTGATAAATACCCTCAAAATCATAGGTCCAATTCTTAGCTTTTCCAAATATTCTGGTTCCAATAGAAGAACGGAGTTCCCTACCTACAGCATCGTTCCATATACTCTTTTCCTTTTCCAGCCCTAAATAATACACATCAAGGTTTTGTAGAAAAGGTATATTGTAAAAAGTATTGTAAATACCCCAAAAATTGCTACCCTCGGCTAAAATCTTATCATCAAAAGCCCATTTCCTTTCTAAAATAGGCCGGGTATAAAACACTGAACTATGAATAGACTTATGCTTGAATAAAATCCTTGCACCATCAAAGGCACGGCGGGCATTTGGAAACTCTCTTGCCGCAACAAGACGAACTGAGCCAAAAGTCATTTCCTGTCTGCCAACCCTGAGAATGAGTGAAGCAGATTTATTTAACAAGGGAATATCAGCAAAAACCTGATGAACCTCCAGTTCATTCTGCTCTGCAGGAAAAGTGACCATCAAATCATTTCTCCCATGTGAAAATGCAGTCTGCAGTTGGAAAAAAAAACGAAATCCTTTAGTAAGATGAAGATCTGAATGCAATAAAATTCGGGAAAGCAAATAGGCATCCTGGTTAACCGGAGCATCTCCCCATTTTTCGTTTTTAACAAATGTGAAATAAGAGCGTACATCACCACCAAGCGACAAATAACTGCTCCCACTTTTAGACATGGAGATGTATTTAATATCTTCATAACCTGTACGATTTGAATCAGACTTTAAAAAAGTATAGTCCTCATCATATCTAAGTGGTTTAAATACTGGAAGGCCCTGACCAAACCCATAGTTCCAAACTAAACAAGGTATTAGAAAAAACACCCTGCAAAAGATACTCAGATTTATAAACGCCTTTTGTATGGTAAAAAATGGTGATATCAGCAATTGCTTCAGGCGGGTTCTCATAGATTTCCTCCATTTTTTTATTTAAAAATTTTGCTCCCCTTATTAAATCAGGTATAACGCCGAATGAGCTTCCGCTATGTAATGATTGATATCTTTAGTATCCGAAATTAAATTTACTACGAATTCATCCAAAAAAAAATAATGTAGGTTAAGAATAAATGAATACAAAAAGTTAATCTAGGTTATTTTTTTCCGCTTGTTTTCCTGATAAATTAGATCTGGATAAAAGACCTGTTTATTATGAAAAAAAAGATTGACCATATCCTTCTAGGAAGAGAAAAACAAATCACCAAAGAGGAAATTGTAAGGCAACCTTTGCCCCATAAAGATTTCAGATTTGCCAATCCTTTTATCGTACTGCACCACATGGGGCCGGAAACCATTCTGCCAGGACAGGAGTTAAGAATCCATCCCCATCCACACAGGGGCTTTGCTCCCGTAACCTTTCAATTGCAGGGTGAAGGTTATCATAAAGACAACGCCGGGAATGACGAGATCATAAAGGCAGGAGATGTCCAGTGGATGTTTGCTGGCAAAGGGATTCTACACAGTGAGGGACCAACTAAAGATTTATTGAAAAATGGAGGTACCCAGGAACTCCTACAACTGTGGGTTAATGTTCCCAAAGCCCATAAATGGGATAATCCTTCTTATCAATCGGCAACCAAAGCCGAGCAGCCAGAAGTTTTAAAGCAGGCAGGTGTAAGTCTGAGGCTAGTAAGCGGTGAATATGAAGGTCAGACCGGCCCTATGAAAAGTTTTACTCCTATCATTTCCATTATCGGTGAAATTCAAAAAGAAAAACAGGTAGAAATCAAAACTAAGCCAGGCTACTGGACATTATTGTATGTTACCAAAGGATCCTTGAAAGTAAACAATGAACTCATCACCTTTCATCATCTGGCGGTGTTTGATAAAGATGGTGATGAAATCGTACTAAAGGCAGAAGAAGATACCCAGATTCTATTTCTTTCTGCAACACCTATAGAAGAGCCTGTAGCGGCTAAAGATAATTTTGTAATGAATACCCCTGAAGAAAATGAGCAAGCCATTTCAGATTATGCAAATGGCGTTTTCGGGACACTTGAATTTTAAACTTTATCAGGAAAGAATGTATCAGCTTAAAGTGATTATCGCCAGTACAAGACCCGGTAGAAAAGGGCCCACTATAGCAAACTGGTTAATAGAACAACTCAAAAATCAGTCCGACTTCGAAGTCGAATTATTGGATCTAAAAGAAATTAACCTACCCTTTATGGATGAACCCGAACACCCCAGGCTACAGCAATATCAGCACGAGCATACTAAAGCATGGAGCAAGAAAATTAATGCTGGCGATGCTTTTATATTCGTGACCCCAGAATATAATTTCGGATACCCGGCTCCCCTAAAAAACGCACTTGATTTTCTATATCAGGAATGGACATACAAGCCTTTGGGATTTGTGAGCTATGGCGGTATTTCTGGAGGAACCAGATCAGTTCAGATGTTGAAACAGGTAGTTACCGCATTAAAAATGGTTCCCCTTATAGAAGCGGTTCACATTCCCTATTTTAACAAAAACATTGATGATGAAGGTGAATTTATCGGAGATGAAGGGCATATTCATATGGCACAAGGGTTATTTAAGGAATTGGCGCGCTGGACCAAACAATTGAAAACAATGAGATCATAATTTAGTAAACAGATTTTTTCACCATTAAAAACAACTATCATGAGTAGCTTACCAATCAGAGATCAGAAAAAAGATCACCTTTTAACCCCTGAAAATTCAGCGTTGATCATCATCGATTATCAACCAGTTCAAGTTAATTCAATTGCGTCAATGGACAGACAGTTGTTAATTAACAACATTGTTGGTGTAACAAAAATGGCTAAGCTTTATAACTTGCCCATCATTCTTTCCACCGTTAATGTGAAAACGGGTTTAAACTTCGAAACCATTCCTCAGTTGCGTAAAGAAATGACAGGACTACCTTCTTATGACCGTACGACCATAAACGCATGGGAGGATGTTGAATTTTTGGAGGCAGTAAAGGCGACTGGAAGAAAGAAATTAATCATGACTGCATTATGGACAGAAGCCTGTCTTTCTTTTCCAACTTTAGATGCCTTGAACGAAGGTTATGAAGTTTATCCTGTGGTTGATGCAGTTGGAGGAACCTCATTGGCAGCTCATGACGCTGCATTGAGAAGAATGGAACAGGCAGGTGCACAACCAGTAAGTGTAGCACAGTTATTTTGTGAACTTCAGCGGGATTGGGGAAGATCAGAAACTGTTCCAGGATTTATGAAATTATTCATCGAAACGGGTGGTACTGCAGGTATCCAGTTCTCGTATGACAAATCAGAATAATACAATCTAATCTCAATTCCGGCAGAAAAAATCTGCCGGAATTTGTTTTATATGATAGTTCTCCATGTCTGAGATCAAGGCTACTTGTGACTGTTGCTAATAGTAAAAAAAGAAAACAAGTAATTGTTTGACATCATTAATCGGTTAAAACACCAAATTTCCCCTGATTAAAGTCTTCAATAGCCTGACTAATTTCTTCCTGAGTATTCATTACAAAAGGACCATAACTTACAATCGGTTCATTCAATGGTTCTCCACTTAATAGCAAAACCACGCTTTTATCCCTGGATTTAATATGAATTTCCTCTCCTTCATTTTTAAACAAAACAAAATTATGTTCTGAGGCTTCGGCTCCATTAACTTCCACATTTCCATTCACAACTAATAAGGCAGTATTATGTCCAGCCTCAATTGTAGTACTAACTTCTCCGCCCTCATTCAATCTGATGTCAAACAAGTTTACAGGACTATATGTTTCTGCAGGGCCTGCAACACCATTGAAATTTCCGGCAATTACATTAACAACTCCTGCAAGATCAGGCAGCTCTAATTTCCCCATTCTTGCAGCAGTTAATTCCTGATAATGAGGGGGTGTTGATTTATCTTTTTTTGGAAGATTTACCCATAACTGTACCATTTCAAAAGGGCCACCCTTTTTAGAAAAAGCCTCTTCGTGATATTCTTTATGCAAGATTCCACTGCCAGCGGTCATCCATTGTACGTCACCGGAATTAATAATTCCTGAACCTCCTGCACTATCATGATGAGCCACTGTTCCTTTATAAGCGATTGTTACTGTTTCAAATCCTTTATGAGGATGTACACCAACTCCACGTTTGTGATTTGAAGGACCAAAATCATATTCAGCGTTAAAGTCTAATAGTAAAAACGGACTTACTCTTTGCGGAGAAATACCTGCTCCGGGAATATAGTTAACGACCCTGAATCCATCACCAACCATGTGAGGTTTCCCAGGATTTGGGACAATTTTTTCAATTATTTTTTTCATTTTAATGCTCCTTATGATCTGTTTTAATAAATGTAAAAATATTGAAGGCATTTAGCTCCTTTTGACTATGAATGGAAACCATGCGCCTAGATTTGTTCCTCTTCCAGATATCCGAATTTACCATCAGCGACATCTTGATATGCTTGCTCAATTTCTTCAGCTGTATTCATTACAAATGGCCCCTTATGTACCGCAGGCTCATTCAAAGGTTTTCCACTCAACACTAAAAATTTCGAGTCTATGGATGCCAGGATTTCCAGTTCATCACCTTGATTTTCAAACAATACAAACTGTTCCTTTCTTCCTGTAACACCATTTACTTCCAGCTGCCCCTCCAGAATAAAAATTCCAAGATTAAAGTCGGAAGGGCAATCCAGCTTCATCATGCCTCCCCTTTCCAAAGTAACATCAAGCATATCCATCGGGCTGTAGGTATGCACCTGACTTTTTACTCCCTGATAACTACCGGCAATCACCCTGACCTCCCCCTTTGGTAGTGTGACCTTTTTTATTTCTTCATTAAGTATGGTCTGGTAATTGGGATTCACATATTTATTCGCCTTAGGTAATATGGTCCATACCTGAATCATTTGTAGGTTTCCTCCCTTACGAGAAAATTCTTGTTCAAAATATTCCTTATGGAGAATCCCTTTTCCGGCAGTCATCCATTGTACATCCCCAGGGCCAACAATTCCAGTGTGCCCGGCGCTATCAGCATGAGCTACAGCACCTTGATATACAATAGTAACTGGTTCAATTCCCCGATGTGGATGTACATTTACCCCACGTTTTCTTTTACTAGGCTTATAATAGGTTTCCGGTTGATAATCAATCATAAAAAATGGACTCATACGATCGCCGAGGTTATTACCATTTGGAAAAACATTAACCACATCAAAACCATCTCCAACAGCATGTTTAAAATTACTGCTGTAAACACCGGCTATTTTCCTTTTCATAAAAAATGAATTTAAGTAAAGTCAAAATCATTAAAAGTCCAACAAACACACCTTACTTCTTGCATTGTTTTTCCGGCTACATCTTCTTTGGTGAATTTCTTGTAACTAAGCTAGTTTATAGGGAAATCAGGTAAAAAAAATAACATAGATTAACTAAAAATTTTAATCAACATCAAAAAAATCAGAATTTACCTTTGGGTCCTTATGAAGCATTTTACTCAGAAATTCCGGAGTAACCCCAATATAAGCTGCCACCTGCTTTTGAGAAATTTTGTCGATCAGAGTAGGGTAACGAAAACAGAATTTTTCATACCGTTCTTTTGCATGTAAACTTAAATTTTCCATCGCGCGAGTCTGAAAAGATACCAGAGACTTTTCTGCTAAAACGCGGAAATAAAAATTGAATTTAGGAATTTCCTTATACACCCTATCCAGATTAACCCTTGAAATCAGCAATAGCTCACTGTCAAAAAGAGCGTCTATGCATAACTTTCCCGGCTCCTTAGTAATCAGACTATACATATCTCCAATCCACCAGCCTTCGGGTGCAAACTGCTGAATATAATGGAACCCATTTTTATCCATAGTATAACTTCTCAAACATCCGGAGTTTACAAACATAGCATAATGGTTCACTTCACCTTCCATTAATAAATACTCCTTTTTTTTTACTTTTTTCACTTGAACATAAGATAGAAAATGTTGTTGTTCATTATCTTCAAGTTGAATGTGCTTTGAAATACTTTCTAAAAGGAGATTATGATTCATAGTGGGGAGATAAGTAAACATCAATATAATTCTTTTTCGTTGGATAAACAAAAGGCATTGGCACTGATCCCTGAAAGATTCAGCACCAAAGCCTAATCTTATTTATTCTCCTTTGCCTACACTTACTGCTTTTTGGTAGCTTTCGATAAGTGCCTGGTATGGAGGCATTACTTTTGAATAGGCAGATGCCCATTCAAGGGCATCATCACGGCGCCATGTTTTCTGGATTTCACTCAACACTGCCGCGGTACTGATAGGAATCACATCAGCCAATGCCAAACGTGCAGTCGTGATCTGTGTAGACATTGGACTCATATCGCCTGACGCATCAATCACTGCAAATACATCAAACCCTTCAGACTTGGCGGATATCGAAGGGAATGCCACACAAACACTAGTTAATACACCGGCAATAATCAATTTCTTTCTACCTGATTTTCTAACTGCATCCGCGAAAGCAGGTGTGTCCCAGGCATTAATTTCGCCATTACGCGGAATATATACCGCATGAGGTGCTATTTCATGAATCTCAGGCATCAATGGCCCATTTGGTCCATTTGGCTCTGATGCAGTGGTAAATACCGGAATCTTTTCAATTGCCGCCACTTTAGCAAGCGCGGTTACATTGTAACGTAATGCGGTAACATCAATATCTTTAACGGTTTGGAACAAACCACTTTGGTGGTCGATCAACAGAATTGCTACTTCTTCAGAATTGATCCTTGTTAGTACTGCCATAATCTTATATTTTAGGTTTAAATAAATGAATAAGGATTTATTTATCATCGATTGATAATAACCTAAAGTTAGTTAGTCATGTAAACACAAAAAATAACCTAGATTAAGTTTAATGACTAATCTAGGTTTCAACATTATTTAACGCCGCTAATTAGTGATGCAATTGATGCATCACTGTAAGCAGATAAAAATAGATTTACTAAGTTTTAATAGGAGATCGTACTAATTGCCGAATAAAATGTCTCTATAGCGTTCTTTGGTTTATATGCCGTTTTAATAGTAAAATTACCAGTAGGAATAGCAGAAACTAAGACCGTCACATCGGTTAGCCTTGGCGTGAATATTTTAAGCGAATCCCCTCCGATTTTTGGATAAGTTACTTCAACGCCAAAAATTGGAGAGTCTTTATCCGACTCTGCAAACCAATTGATCACTGGATTTCCATTCACTGTTGACTGGCTTTTAACTACCCTGTTCACCAGTCCGCTGCTATAGGCCGGACCATATATTTGTCCGGTTTTTTCTGTGAACACCGAACGGTTGCCTGCCTTATCAAAAGTGGCCAGTTCAAAAGTATAAATACCTTCAGGGATTACCGGAATGTCAACTGCTTTACGCTTGTTGAGGTCGGCTGCCGCCACTGATGCTATAATAGAATCGCGTCTTCCATTCCAGTAAACACCTAGTTTTGCGACCCTGGGATCCGCACTCAGCAGACTTACGATCTGCGCCTTATTGTACCCAGAGCTAACCACTACCGAATCCGGCCTGCCAGGGTAGATCTTCTCCGCTTTTTTTAAGTATTCGCTGTAATCCCCATCTTTAGTACAGGCAAAAAAACAGAACAGGATGAAGCTGCCAAGTATAAGTTTATTTGTAATTAATTTCATTTTTAAATTTTCCATAATAATCATTAAACATTCCTAATTACCTCTTATTGTTCTATTCCAAAAAATGAAAATTCAGACATATAGATATAGCTTAAATTCCCCCAGTTTGCAATAGATCTCCACCGCCAGTACCTATACCCTTGTACATTAGGGTCGACTTCAAATTCTTCTCCTTTTAAACATTGCTCAATATCTGCACTACTGATCTGGCCTAATGGCAATCCAGATGGTTTAACAGAACGGTAGGTGCCTACCTGTGTCCAGGAGCCAAAAGTGCCATCCGGGTTCGGATTATTACTACCCCATAATTCCCATACCGAAGGTTGTCCGGCACCAAAAACCGTTGTATTATCTGCATTAACATCAGGGTAGAAAATAAATCTGCTCAGCTTTGCCTTCACACCCATATCCCAGGTAAAATGCTGTGGCATCACGTCGACTGGTCTGGTATGAAAAATACTCCCGTTTCTATTATTTAGTCCGTCCCATAAAACAGGCATATCTCTCGCCCTAGATGCGCCTGTGTGAGGGGTATAGGTATCCCCAGGCAGATTGTATTGTTTAAACAGGCGTTTTTCAAATTGCTTCTCGAAGATTGGCGATAATGATCGTATTAAGGTATCTGATTTATTATTCCACCTATCTGTTATAAAAACAGAAAACTCACGTTCAACAGGTTGATAACCGCGCAACTTAATTCTTCCGCTTTTGGCTTTTGTATAAGCTGTTTCCGCTACCTGCCAATTACCTTGTGCATTTTTGGTCATCACCCTAATCACAAGATTGCTTTCCGTATCATTCTGATAATCGATATTAATGCCTCCAAAGGTTGCATACATCTTATTTTCATTCTCAATCTCATCTATGATGAATTGATGAACTGGTTTTAAAGCAATAATTTTGATATTTGTTGGAGTCGATTCTTTTTCCCCTACCCCCACAACAGTAAGACTGATTTCATACTCACCTGCAGCAGAAAATCCATCCACCAGCAAGGTGTTTTTATAGACTGTAGATTTCGCTTCCCTTGTAGTCCCATTATTAATGGTATAAGTAGCTTTTACATAGCGAACATCATCTCCTTCCGGTAAGTTATAGGTAATAATAGCGCCTCCAGGAATTGACTTTACACTAAATTTAGTTATGGGTGCAGGCACCTCTCCTATTTTAACAGGTTTTGGGTTGAAACTATCTTTACAGGAAAAAAAGATCAACAAAACAACCATCAAACATAGCTGCTGTATTTTTAACGATATTTTCATGATTATATAATTAGCAGTAAGAACGGCCTTACCATCCAGGATTTTGAGTTAATTTTGAATTTCGGCGAAGCTCATTAAGGCTCAGCGGCCAAAAATAATCCCGCTTTGTAAATGTCCGGCTAAATAGGTTTAGTGGCCTGTAAAATAACTGAGGCTCTTTCTCCCGAATACTCCATCCCAATATGTTTGTATTCAATTCGACTTGGGCGGTCTTCCATCTTCTGAGATCCCAATACCTTTTACCTTCAAACATGAGCTCAATGGCGCGTTCTCTTTGAATGATTTTTCTTAGACCGTCTTTGGTATTTGGTTTTCCCGGATTGCTGGAAAAATTTGCCCATGATTCCTTAACTCCAGCAAGGCCACTACGTTTTCTTACCAGGTCAATATATTTAAAAGCATCAGGAACAGGCCCGTTTACTTCATTTAAAGCTTCTGCATAAAGCAGGTACAAGTCAGCCAGACGAATAATTGGATTGGCATATTCATAAACAGTGTATACATTCGATGCAGCAGAAACATTACGGTAGCTCACCAGTTTCTTAGGGGTGTATCCTGTAATGGAATACCCGTTTGGGCTGATCACCGCGGCATTACCTCCTACACGATAATTGGTATTGAAAGTATTTGCATCATTGGTATGGTTACTCATAAAGTACCGTCCACCATCAAAAGACAATGAAGCATAAAAACGATCCTCTCTGTCAAAATGCAACCCAATTGTGGTATAACCTGGAGTTAGATTGTATTTGTAGGGAGATGTGGTAGCGGAAGGAACCGTGCGTAACTCGAAACGTCCGGAATAATTATAGGTAAGATCTTCCTCGATAGGGACACCATTATTACTATAAAACATTAAAACACTATTTATAGTAGGCGCCATAAACCCTTGTAATACAGAATTATTTATAAAGGCGGGATCATAACTTCTTACTGTAGAAATCGACTGAAAGTTTTGTGTGGCTCGCGATGCATTATTAACCCATATTTGTTCTGTATTTCTCTGCCTTTCTGCTATAGCTTCCCTGAAGCTCATCTGGTTCACTGTTGTTTGTTGAGGTGCAGGACTCATGGTTAAAGGCGCTTGCCATTTAAAAAGCGCTCTGCCATGAGCTTCGGCAAATGCAACAGCGATACGTGATGCCTCTGCTGCTTTATTCCATTTTTCTTCACTGAATGTTGGATTAAAGAATGATGTTTTTGCTTCGTTTGCGAAACCGGCGTAATCATTATTGCCATTAAAAAGTGGACTGGCCGCAGTCACCAGTATCTCTGCTTTCATAGCATAAGCAACCAATTTACTGACCCTTCCATTTTCCAATGCAGATTCGGCAACATCCTCTGGAAGGTTCTCCATTGACGAATCAATAAGATCAACAATATAAGCGAAACACTCATCAATAGATTTCCGTTCTATCTGTGTTTCTTTAGGATCAGAAAAGGCCTCCACATTTTTGTCCATCAGGTGTATTGGTCCATACATCCTCAACAGATAGTAATGATAATAGGCTTTTAAAAAAGTAACCTCCGCCGCCCAACGCTTAATTTCAAACTCATCCATATCCGGGACTTTGGCAATATTGTCAAGGAAGATATTACAATCCCGAATTCCTGCCCAAAGGTTCTTTCCCTGATTGGTACCTTCCCAGTAATTGTTCAATGGATTATTTACATTTTGAGTACCACGTGCAATATACCAGTTACCATAGGTTCCTTCAGTAAAGTTTGCAGTTGAATTAAGCCACACTTCATCTCCGGCTAAAATTGCCGGATTAGCCTGGAGATCAAAGCCTGCAGGCATCCAGCTGTAACAGGTAAATAAATAGCGTTCGGCCATCGTCCGCATTGCAAAAGCATTCTCTAACTCAGGAACATTATCAGGCACAATGTCCATAAACTTTTTGCATGAGCTAAAACTGCCAGAAACCAGAATAATAATTACTATTATAAATTTTTTCATCATCAATAAATTAAAGGGTTAAAAATATGCCCATATTGAACACTTTTTGAAGGGGATAGGCTAATCCATTACCACCCATTTCAGGATCCCATGAATCAAATGAACTTACCTTGAACAGGTTGGTTGCACTAACATAAAATCTCAAACCTTCGATGTAGATACGTCTGGTAAATGCAGGGTTTAGTTTATACCCTACTTCAACTTGTTTTAACCTTAGGAAAGATCCGTTGCGGATCCAGTAGGTACTGGTCTGTGTGTTATTAGCTAAAGCTGTAGAACTTAATCTTGGCCACATTGCATAAATGTCCTGGTTTTCTTCTGTCCAATGACTATCAGCAATCTCTTTCAATACGGCCTTAGGTGCCAAAACAGAACCGAATGGGGCAATAGCGGAAGGATTGATAAACAATGATGTTTTTCCTATTCCTGAGAAGAAAAATGAGACATCAAAATTCTTATAGCCGGTAGACAAACCAAAACCATAATTGATTTGCGGGGTTGTTGGATACCCGATAGGAACCTGATCATCAGCATTGATTACGCCATCACCATTTACATCCAGGTATTTAATATCTCCCCCTTTTACAGAGGAACCAAAAGCTTGTGTCGGGCTATTAAAAACCTCATTATCATCCGTAAACAAGCGCTCAGCGATGTAACCACGTTGTTGAGAGGTGGGTAAACCTATACGGCTTAAATAAGAATAATTGTAATAAGGTTCTTCAAACTTGACATATTCCCCTCTGGCAAAAGTAAAAGTACCTCTACCCTGAAACCATAGGTCGTTGTTGACTGTATAATTGTAGGTAGCTTCGGCATCCACCCCCTCGCTTCTGTATTTTCCGAGGTTCGCCAGTGGAACTTGTGCTAAACCTAAAGCGGCCGGTAAAGATGCTCTTGTCTGAATAATATCACTACGATCCTGTCGATAGGCATCTACCGTAAGGTTGAATGTGTTCTTAAATAAACCCAGGTCCAGCCCCAGGTTGGTTTGTCGCGATTTTTCCCAGCGGACTGTTGGATTTGCATACCTGTTTGTGGTCACGCCATTAACGGTATACAAGCTTCCCGGCATCCCAAATGAATAGGCCTTAGCCGAGTTATTTAAGTTTACATCGGAAAGATAAAAGAAACGTTCATCAGAAATCGCGTCATTACCAACTAAACCATAGGTAGCCCTAAACCTGAGGGTGCTGACCACATCTTTTAAAGACTGCATAAACTGCTCATTATGAATCGTCCATGCAACTCCGGCCGATGGAAAAAATCCCCAACGGTATTTTACATCAAAGCGTTCAGATCCATTGTATCCAAATGCAAACTGAAAATGATACCGATTGTCGTAGGCATAGGTGAAACTGCCGGAGAAACTTGCATTTCTGAAGGGCAAAGTATTTAACAATGTAAAATCTTCTCCATTAGGCTGGGTGATATTATTCCTTATGGTAGTAATAGCCATCCCGCTAACTGTATGTTTATCGCTAAAAGTACGGTTATAATTAAATGCATTTTCCATGTAAAACAAGGCCGAAAGCCCCCTGCCAGTAGAGGAGAAATCAAGTGTTTCAGTCCCGGTATTTGGATTTATGTTGGTAAAGGTATAAGCTCCTGTTTTGCTGTCTATTTGAGCTGGCGTATAATAGAAAGGGCTATATTGTCTCAAAATCTGATACTCGGATGTTCTGGTTATGTTGGCAAGCGACCTGAATTTTAAGCCCTCTGTAATAATGGATGATAGATCTTGTTTTGCTTCCAGCTGGATCTGCATGTTATTGGTATTCCGCTGCTGGTATCCTCTAACTACATTAGCATACGGATTGGCATAATCTCCATTACCATAATTACCAAAAAGCGGATGTTTGATATAAGATTGTTGGGGACCTGGCTGATAAACCGGTTGAAATAATACCGGATTTGCACTAATTGCCTGTGTAAATGCTTGTCCACCGGTAATTGGCGGACCATTATAGGTTTGAAAATTACCTATGGTTCGCACCATTAGTTGTGTAGATTTTGTGAGGTTAAAATTAATGTTGCTACGCAGGTTATACGTTTTATAATCAACGTTGGTATTGAAGTTATTGATCGGATTTACTTTAAGCAGTCCATTATCCTGAGTTAAGCTTCCGCTCACTGCATAGGTAGCCAAACTTCCTCCTCCGGTCACGCTCAAACTATAGTTTTGAGTTGTGGTACGATCTTTTGTAATCATACTTAGCCAATCTACAGCCGGATAAAGGATTGGATCCGCACCGGCTTCGGTCATCGCTATCTTTTCATCAGAATATGGAGTAACAGCCAAAGGATCTCTGGTTAACAGCGCTTCATTGTTCATTTTCATAAAAGTGACCGGATCCGAAATTTTAAGCTTTTCGGTTGCTGATGAAACACGTTGCTCCATTCTGAAGCTTATTTTTGCAGGTCCTTCGACACCAATTTTTGTGGTGACTAGAATCACGCCATTAGCCCCCCTTGAGCCATAAACAGCCGATGCCGTAGCATCTTTTAATATCGAAAAACTAGCAATATCATCTGGTGGTATCCTGGCCAACTGATCAATAGTTACCTCCATATTATCAATAAGGATCAATGGTCTTTGGTTCACGCCGAAAGTACCAAGCCCTCTGATAAAGAAATCGGCATTGTCCATACCTGGTTCACCACTTCTTTGAAAGGAAACTATCCCTGCAATCCTGCCTTGTAGAGCAGTTGTCAGGTTACTGGATGGAACTTTAAGGTCTTTGGGAGAGATCGTCGTCACCGCGCCTATTAAATCGCTCTTTTTCTGCACATTACCAAAAGCCGTTACTACAACTTCATCAAGGGCATCATCCGACTCCAGTAAAGTGACGTCAATAGTCTTTTTGTTACCTACCGCTATTTCTTGCTTTTTATAGCTCAACATAGAGAAGATCAGCACGGCACCTTCAGGAACATTTAATATGTACCGTCCATTTAAATCAGTTGTTGTCCCAATTTTAGAATTGGCTTTTACTGACACTGTTACACCAGGTAATATCCCTCCCTTGATATCTGTTATTATACCTGATACTGAACGATTTTGAGAACCCCGTAAGGGAATAATCCTATGCGCAAAACTTGAAGCACTAGCCTGTAGTAAGAAAGTGACCCATAAAATGACGGTCAGCTTCACAATACGTCGTATTTGCCTGGATCTGCAAGCGGGATGCTTGGAGCTAAATAGATGGTAAAAATTCATACATTTGGTTATTGGGTTTATTGTTGATGATTGTTTCTACTTTTTTTGAGTGGTAATCCCAAAATTTTGCCTGGACCCGATTGCAGTCGGGATCCAGGTTATTTTTTCATTTGACGTAAAGTCATTCCATTATAAATAATCCTCCTTCCTTCAATTTTAAAGTGAATGTTCCCGGTTAGTTCAGCTTTAATTTTCAAGCTTATGGTCTTTATCGAACATTTTTCCGTTCCAGGCCTTTAAGGAAGTCCATTCCTCGGCTCCGTCCGACCAAAATGAATCATCAGCGGACAAACCTAAGGGCAAAAAACCCAAAGTACACATGTACAAGCTCCCAGTTGACGTGTAAGTATCTGCTACCTCCGGCTGATGACCAACAAAACCAAGTTGTAACCAGCCATTCGCATCAAAATTACCAGGTACCTTATCAAACATATTGACCATTACTTTTGTTAAAGCACATCGTACCTGAGCCGGTTTAATCTCCTTTGGTAATTTCTTTAATAAGGATATCTGCCCCAACGATTGGAATGCAGCCAAACGATAAGTTATTGACCTGCCGAAAACCGGATAAGTTCCTTCCGGGGAAATAAGCCGTTCGATGAAAGTTGAGTGACGCACCATACGCTGCACTGCAACTTCGTATTCTTTTGCATTTGCAAGTCCATTCTTCGACATCACCCTTAGCATATCAACGGTCATCGGTTGAATGACAAAATCATTGTAATAATCCATGACAAATCCAGGACCATCATTATACCAGCCATCTCCGGCATACCATTCCTTTATTTTGTTATAGGCTATATCAAGCCTCGCCGGATCATACTGTTCATTAACAGATAACAGAAAAGCCTCTGTGATGCCCGAAAATAGCAGCCAATTGTTATAATATGCTTTACGATTACGTAATGATTTAAATTCCTCAACAAATCTCTTTTTTGTCAGTTCATCCAAAGGTTCCCATAGTGCTTTTGGAGCACGAAGAAACGCATGAGCAATAAATGCCGCATCTACAATTGGCTGATAATCTGTTCTGAAATTAAGATAATCCGGACTTGCCGGATCTACTGCATTGGAAAGGCCTTTAATTAATTCTGTTCTCAGTTTTTTCCGAAGATTGCCCTCACTGGTTTCATCATCCGGCAATGAAAGCCATGGCGCAAGGCCCGCCATGGTTCTGCCTACCGCCTCCATATAAGTTACCTTTTCAACCTGTTTAGCATAATGAGGTGCCACTTCCAAGGGCATATTTTTCTTCAAGGTACCTTTAGCCAGATTATGAATAACAGGGTAAGCAATTTTCACTGCAAGGTTGCACCAGTACGCTCGATCTTCCAATCCCGTCTTATTGCTGTTTATGATGGTTCTTTTTTTACTTTTAATTTGCGAATAGCTAAAAAAACTGATCACAATCAAAAATAAAGTTCCATAGGTCTTGATACCTTTAATCATTTTTATTTATTTTATTGGTTAACAATACTTTTTAAACCGAGGTCCAATTATTATTAATTAGGGCCTCGACGTTTTTTTAGATAGGTCAATATTTTTCGCAATTTGCTTATCGGTTAAACCGATTTCCCTACTCATCCTGAATACGAGCAGACATTTTTCGGGGAGCGCCTGAACAAATATTGCCTGCCATTTTTGCCATGATCTTGTAACGGGCTATTGCAGCAATAATGGCATGAAAAGTGTCATGATTTATCCCGTTCATCTCCATCTGGTGCACAACTTACCGCCATAATTAAAACATGATCTGCCGCTCTTTTGATGCCAGTATTGTTGTTCCGATCAGCCGAAATTATACCGTTCACATGGGTTCCCTGCATAGTATCCGGAGCACCCGGCTCTTTCAGTTGCTTGATACTATTCAAGAACTTATCAGTATAAAATTCATCATAGCTACTTGGACTCAATTGGAAAATCATCAGGACTTACCTTTTAATCCTTTACATCTTAATAATGCTTCCAGGTAATAGTAGTCGGCATACGACAATGGTACATTTACCTCACTATTTGAAGGCTTTGAACCTGTACTTTGCAAAAGAATAAAACCTTTGTTCTCACCTACCCGGGATACATACCTAGTACTCAGACTATTCAATATTTCATCTGCTTTCTGAAGATAGAATGTTTTGTTTTTGCTATAACTGCTCAATTCATATAATCCAGACGTAATTACAGCAGCGGCAGACGCATCACGTGGCTCATTAGGGATATTTGGCGCGTTATAATCCCAGTAAGGTATCAGATCTTCTGGCATATTTTTATGCTTAAGTATAAAGGCTGCAATATTTTCAGCCTGCTTTAAATAAACGGGATCTTTAGTAAAGCGATAACACATGGTATAACCATATAATGCCCATGCTTGTCCGCGTGACCATGCAGATTCATGACTATATCCCTGGTGGGTGTTCTTCTTCAACACGGCACCGGTATTAGGGTCATAATCAATTACATGAAAAGAACTGTAGTCCGGACGAAAATGATTCTTTATCGTTGTATTGGCATGGCTAACCGCAACTTTATAAAAAGAAGAGTCACCAGTAAGTTTAGTCGCCTCAAAAAGAAGTTCAAGATTCATCATATTATCAATAATTACCGGATTTAACCATTTGTCGGTACCATGATCCCATGAGCGAATCACACCGGTTTTTGCATTAAAGCGGGTTGCCAGTGTTTTAGCTGATTGGATAATAACATCGGCATAGTGCTTATCTTTAGTGATGCGGTAACCAGTACCCACGCTGCAATACACTTTAAAGCCCATATCATGAGTTTTCCCGTTAAACTGTTCTTTTTCAATCATTGCAGTGTAGATTTTTGCCTGCTCCATCCACATCTTTTTACCGGTATATTCATATAAAAACCAAAGTTCACCAGGAAAAAAACCACTGGTCCAATCACGTGATGGTACCAGCTTTAATCTTCCATCTTCCAAAGTCCTAGGCGTAACAAAATCTCCTTTCGCACCTTCGGCCTTAACCTTCTCTACTTCCTTAAGCATCAAAAGTGCTTGTTCATCGGCTTGTTTAAAGGCGTTTTTAACATTTACCTTCGGTCCCCTGGATTTCGAAATTTTAGCGTTCACATAGGTATCTGCCTTAAATGCACTTATTTTTTTTTCCTGTGCAAAAGAATTACCGGAAGCTAGTAACACTGCACAAATCGTTATCGAGAGTAATTTCATAGACTTTTATTATGGTTAATATTTTATTTAATAGGTAAAAGCTGGACTTCAAGTAGTTTCATTAACTCTTCGTATTTAAAATCCAGCGGCTTAATGCTAATTTCAATTAGTCCGATTCCAAGCCAAATGCTGTTAAAGGAATCTTCTTTATACCTTCTGTTTATTTTTTTAGGCCCCAGGTCCAATTGTTATTAATTGTCGCTTTAACCGGTAAAATATGTTGATCGGTCAATTTCTCTGATGGGAAGAGAAGTACTGTTTCTCCAGCCATAGTTTTTAAGTTAACTACGCTCTTCCCTTCATATGAGGTTATAGAATATTTTAGATTTTTCCGCTTATTTGACATGACTGTTTTTATTTCCATGTCGGTCTGCAAAACGCATGTACCACCTTTTTGAGCATTTATCTTAATCATTGTAGTCTTGCCCTGCTCCCGTTTGGCTGAAATCAGGAAAGCGCCTTCTGTCAACAAATTATCAAAAGCTACATCTTTCCATTGCGAAGGGAGCGCGGGAAAAATCCTGATTTTATTTCCCCAGCTCTGGATCAACATTTCCTGAATTGAGGTAGCTGCTGCAAGAGGCGTCTCCATTACCGGACCGGTTTCCCTATACAAAGTATTAGGCTGCATAAAACGATCAAACAATTCATTTAACCATTGATAGGCCTTATCTCCATTTTCAATGTTTGCATACATTGAAGCCGCTCCTGTAAAGGAAAATCCTGCAAGCGCATCCTTATAGGACAACCAATGTTCAAGAGATTTTGATATCAGACTCCTATTCTGTTGTTGATCCCAATTTACCGTATGGAAGGGATGCACCATCATCAAATGTGAATAATGCCTGTGAGAACTGTTCAAAGGCAAATCCTTACCTATCATAAAACCAGTTTTATCTATTGGATATGCAACCAGATTTTTCAATATCTCCTCCCATCTTCGCTGATCCTGATCCTTTATATTCATGGATTTATTTATATCACCTAACGCCTCCAGTCCCCAGCGTAGGGCGGCAAGAGAATAATTCGCGTCCACTGCATTCTTATATTCAGGTGAGGCCGAAACTGGTAAGTGTAAAATTCCGTTTTCATCTTTTTCCAATAAATGTATCAGATAATTCACCGCTCTTTTTAACAGCGGATATAACTTCGTTCGCAATTCAACCTCATTTTGTGAATGCGTATAGTACTGGTGGTAACAATATAATGCCCAGGTCAAATTTCCCGGCTCAAATTGCATACCTGCTAAGTTTTTCTGGTTAAGAGGAGAAACGAGATCATAACTACTAATTCGTCCTAATGCGGCTGCATTATATTGCCATTTTTCAGGCACATTTGCAATCAGATTTTTTAAGTTGTCATTAAATATCTTATTTAGGGGTTTACTCAGTTCAAGATGGTTGGCTGTATAAATTGGAGAATAAGTTAATTGAACATTCAAATTCCACCAAATGGCCGGCCAGGGAGTTTGTGAGGTAAACCACGGTCCCATTAAATCTATTATGGGTTTATCCTCCCGTGTAGCAGATGCCAGCTTGTACATTTGAATCCAATAGAAACTCTCCAACCTTCGGTCAGGTAAAGAAATAAAGCTTTTCTTGTAAAAACTATTCCACCAATTCCTGTGACGCTGAACAATACCTGTATACCCTATACTATCAAATAGCTTTAACTCAGCAATAGCAGTTCCAACAGGATTTTCCTTTTCCGTTGCTGACATTCCTACAGAAATCTTCATGATGCTTTTCCCATTATGCCGGTCAGATTTCCAAACGGTGGCATAGCCTCCCTTATTGAGCAGCTTTTGTTCGCATAAAGAATAACCAATCGTATCTCTTAGGTTGTAGGCTGGGTTTTCCTTATAATCCTTAGCTTTTGCAACAGATCCAAATGAAATTCTTGGTGTTATACTTTTCTCAGGTAACCATGCCCAGGCTGTTTTACTTTCTGCATCAGTACCCACTGCCTCAATATAAATCACATTGTGATTGGCGTCAACAAAGCACTTAAACTTAATTGATCCTTTAGTAGTATAAATTATTCCCCCTGCTTCGGCATTATAAATATCCAGTGCCATTTTAGCACCGGTAATCTTACCGGAGGTGATTAAAGTCATTCTGCCAATGGGTAAACGTGCATTCGTTAGCAATACATCGGTAAAACCTTGTGCCGGATTTGCCCGTTGATCCACGACATCAGTTCTACCTACATCGAACCTTATTGCTTGATCATTTTCTTTATAAATATTGGCTCCAAGCAGGCCATTTCCCAAAATCATACCTGTATAATAGTTAGTGCTGATACTGTCCCACTGCATCGTCTGACGCCCTATTAACTCAGGCCAGTTGACAACAGATTTTCCTGTTTGAGCGTATCCGGCAAACATGCATCCTAAGCTTAATAGCAGACATACAAAATATTTCATATTTCAATTTGATTTTAATAATTGTTCAGGATATACCCAGACCGAAATAATTTTAATTACCTAAGCAGCCTGGGTTCTCCGGTTGGTTTTATTCTAGTGGTGCAACATTACTTTCGCTACCCGTATACCCGAGGTTTTGGTTAATTTGACCACCTGTATTGGCATTAATATTTGACTGTGGAATTGGCCAAAGCATGTGAAACGGACTCATTTTAAACGGGATTCCTCCAGCGACAAGCTTCCCGCCATAAAAATTATTTGCAGCCATCACCCGATCATAGAAATAGTTTTTCTTATCAATATTCCCCGTACTGTAGCCATTTTTTCCCTGATCTGCCATGATAAAAGCAATTCTGGTAAGCTCAGTTTTTCGGGGCTCTTCTGTAAACAGCTCTCTCGCCCTTTCATCTAAAATATAATCCATGGTGACATCGGCCGGACCGATCAATGGCGCATTGGCCCTTCTCCTAACCGCATTAATGTCATCTGCTGCATTGCTCATTAGGTTCTTCCAATAATAAGCTTCAGCCCTCAACAAATAAGTCTCCGCAAGTCTGAAAATATATACATCAGTATAGCCCCCTCTTGCATCATTGCTGATCAAAGGGCTGTTTACCTCGTCAGGAACTACAATTTTATAATATTGAAATGGGAACCAGCAGCGAATAGTATCTGTAACCGCAGACTTAGGAATAGGTTTATTGAATTGAGCAGGATTTGCCGGATTGTTATATTTCAAACTATCCATGGGAAACCAGTTTGGCCAGGTGTGTCTGTAATCACCGCTGCTATTAGCCCAAATGCCATAGGCCAAACTAACCGAAGGCCTTGATCTGGCAATTCCTCTTAACAGATAAACATACTGTGGATCTCCCAGATTTCTTGTTGTTCCGGTTATGCCTGTCCACAAAGGTCCATAAGTCCGTGTACGTTGAGATCCGCTCGCCGTTCCACCAACTACCTGGTACCGATCCTGTCCTATCAGTATACCTTCTGTATTTTCGGCCAGGCTTATATTTTGCTTTCTAAATAAATCCCATAAAACATTGTATTTCGGATTCGCCTTATCAACTCCAAAACGGTTTGTCATTAGCGCAAGTCCAGACTTATTGATCACTTCATTTGCAGCTGATATTGCCTGATCAAACATACCAAGGCAAAGGTATATTTTAGTTAAAAGGTGATATCCTGCAGCGCGGTTAACCGCACCACGTGGTGCATTTACTGGTAACCACTTTACTGCAAACTCCATATCCGCCATCATTTTTCGCAGAATTCTCTTCCTTGAAGAAGTCTGCAGGTCTAACGTAGGTTTAGTGATTTCCTCTAACAACAAAGGCACATCACCGTATTGATTGACTATTCTATAATACCAATAGGCACGATGAAAATACCCTTCAGACAAAATCTCATTTTTATCTGCTTCGCTTGAATATTTAGCCTGTGAATGACGGGTGATCACAATATTGGCCGCTTTCACCGCATCCCAGGCTGCAGACCAGTATGAAGACTCACCGCCACTATCTGAATTATCCAGAATCTTTGAATTTCCGGCACCATTCGGGGTTAGCTGTGTATCAAAATCCTTTAAAGATTGTGGTGCGGTTTCACCATTAACAGTCAGATCAGAAGCATTATACTCTGTGGATATCAACGGATTATCATTAAGAAATTCATTTCTCAATTTTACCCGACTGGTATTTAACAAAGCAATCATAGAACCCTTATCGACATACGTGTTTTCAGGTGTAAAAATGGAAAGTGGATTAGGCGTCAAAAAGCTTTTTTTGCAAGAACCCAGCAGCAATAAACCAAATATTGATAGCATTGCCGGTACTTTATAATTATTTTTCATACGAATTAACATTAAGTTAGAAACTGAAATTAACGCCTAGGGTGGCAATTCTTGGAGTAGGCCCTTTTGTTTCAGGATCCCAGAAATCCCAATCTGAAACGGTGTAAACATTATTTACATTTAAAAAGACACGGGCATTCTGAACATGCAGTTTAGAAGTCAATTTACCTGGAAACTTATAGGCCAGAGTCAGGTCCTGAAGTCTGACAAAAGATGATCTCCTCCACATGGTGGGTGCAGGATTGTATCCTGAATTCAATCTCGCTGCATCATTAATTGGATTTTCAGGGGTCCAGTAATCATACTTATAGCTATTCAAACGATCATAGTAGTAACCGGTTTGAGGATGTAAATAATTACTGTTGCTTGAATAATGACCAAGATCTGCACGGAGAAAGAAAGACACCATAAAATTATCATAAATGGTAAAATCATTTCTCAAACCTATTTTAAAACGCGGATCTCTGTAGCCTTGAAAAACCCGGTCAATGTCGGTGATTGCAGTGACACCATTTACATTTGTAATATCCTGGATTTTAACATCTCCGGGCTTTCTGCCATATTTAGCTGCATCATCCTTTTCATTCTCCTGCCAAACACCCGTTACCTTGTAACCATAAATCTGATCTATGGCATGCCCGATATACCATCCATTGGCATCGTCATCAGCCTCTTTTCGACCAGTTACCACCCCATTTGCATCTTTCACATCTACCATATTTCCATACAAATGCTTTATCTCATTTCTGTTTGCAGAAAGCACGATCTGTGATGACCATTTTATATTTTTAGCCTCAATATTCTTTGAAGTCAAAGTTAGCTCAAAGCCCCTGTTGGTTACTTCCCCAAGATTTGATAAAACCGATCTGTATCCTGTGATAGAGGGAAGACTTCTGTCCAAAAGCAAATCTTTAGTTGACATATAATAGGCTTCAATAGTTCCTTCTATTCTATTATTAAAAATCCCAAAATCAAGTCCAGTGTTATAAGCAGTGGTTCTTTCCCAACGCAAATCTTCATTAGCAAGGCTATTATTCGTTATCGCTATTGCAGTCACTCCGTCAATAATGATCTTTGAATCTGAGACTGAGGCTAAGGCTCCATAAATTGGTATACTTCTATTTCCATTGATCCCGTATGACAGTCTTAATTTTAAATCACTGATCCAATCTACCTTATTCATGAATCCTTCATTAGAGATTCTCCATGCAGCGGCCAGAGCAGGAAAAACAGCCCTTGGATTTTTCGTCCCAAAAGCAGAGAAACCATCCCTGCGTATAGATGCAGTTAGCAGATACTTATTGTCATACGCATAATTGGCCCTTAGCATCATTGCGTCCCCAGTACTATAACTATCACTGTTCGTAGTTGTCAGTTTTATCTGGGCGCCAACACCCAGATCATGGTAACCTAATGCATCTGAAGGCGAGAACTGAGAAGTTGCAGTAGTACCACTCCATCCTCTGTTTTTCTCCGCATTGATCAAACCAGTTAAATCCAACCGATGTACACCGGCAAAGGTTTTACCCCAGGTCAGGATATTGTCTATCTGCCAGGAAGAAGTTGAGCCATCATTTCTTGATGCTGAACCCGAAAGATTAATACCCGGAATACTGGATGGCAAGGGTCTGCCGTTGTAGGTGTCTTTCCCGTAGAAAATATAGTTTTTTGACCAGGCCATCCTGTTGTTAAATGAAAGCTGATATTTAATACCAAAAGGTAGCTTTACATTAGCGAACAAATTGGCAACAATGTTTTGATTGGTATTTAACAGATCAGCTGCAGAATTAATAAATGGATTCATGGATAAGTTATCATCATGAGGAAACCATTTTATCGTTCCATCAGGATTATTGTAACTTCCATAAGGACTTAAACCGACAACATTATCCCAATCGGCAGGATTTGTGGTATCATCTCTATTTGCAAACTGGGTATTCATTCCTATTTGCAGAAATTTGGTGATATCAGCAGACAAATTCAATCTCGAACGTATTGTCTTGTACTTGTCTCCTACAACTATTCCTTCATTATTTGTAGAACCCAGGGACCAGTAATAACTAAACATATCAGACTTGCCCGAGACACTCCCATTGTATTCCTGGCGAAGTCCAGTTTGAAAAACCTTATCCATCCAATTTATACTATTCCCGGCCAGATAATTTTGCCTTTCAATCTCCTGTAATTTAAGCCGGTCGGTTAGCCATATGTTAACAGGATCACCAGCCTGTCCACCTAACCACGTAGTCAAATCCACTCCCGCAGGTAAATCGCGCGGATCTTGGTAATAATATTGAGGCCTGGTATATCCATTTAAAGAACGTTGTGCCTCCCCATGTGCCAAAAGATACTCGTCCTTGTTGAAAACGTCCTGTTTATGAAGCACCTGAGTTAAGCCCACCTTCATATCAAAATTGATCACAGGTTTTCCAGTCTTGCCTTTTTTTGTCGTGATGGCCATGACTCCTGAGGCTGCTCTAGAGCCGTATACGGCAGCTGCACTTCCATCTTTTAATAAATCTATGGTCTCAATATCATTGGGATTGATGTCATCAAGCGCACCATTATAAATGACCCCATCTACCACAATCAGTGGATCATTGCTTGCTTTGAGGGATTTTTTACCTCTGATCTCCATACTGCCGCCACCTTTTGCAGTGGTATTCATATTGGTATTAAAGCCCGCGACTGTCCCCCTAAGTAACTCCAATGGGTTAGATACTGCTTTATTTTCGATCTGGCTGGAATTTATGCTGGAAACAGCACCAGTTAAATCAGTTCTTTTCTGAGTACCATAGCCTACTACCACCACCTCTCCAAGATTCTGCTGACTTTCCTTAAGGACAATATTAAATTCCTTTTTATCATTTACCCTTATTTCCTGAGTTTGAAAACTGATATTAGAGATGACCAGCACATCATCCGATGCAACATTGATGGAAAATATACCATTCGCGTCTGTAATGGCACCTTTATCCTTTCCTTTAACCATAACAGTAACACCGGGTATTGGCTTCCCCTGTTCATCTGTCACTTTACCTTTAACGATAATAAACTTAAAATTATCCTGACTCCGATATAAAATTGACGGTAATCCTTTTTGGATAATAACAGTTTTATCCTTAATGATAAACGACAGCATATTTCCGGTAAGCACCTGGCTCAAGGCAGTCTCTAAGGAAGCATTTTTAAGCTTCACATCAAGATTTCCTGCTCGTTTGACAAGATTGCTCTGGTACACTACGGTATACCCGGTCTGTTTTCTTATTTCTGTAAAAAAAAATTTTAGATTCGTATTGCTCTTTTGCAAGGTGATTTTCTGACCAAAGCCAGCAGCACTCACCTGCATTAAAGAAATCGTAATTATGATGGTGATTATCTTCATAATTCGGAAAATTTGCATAGGCATACGAGTGTACAACCCATGCCTGATGAGATTATAAAAAATCATATATTTGGTTGTTTTGGTTATTTCCGGTTAATAGTTTTCAGCAAAATTTTTATAGGGTAACCATAACATCTGGCTGGAAGTGTTGGTAGCACTTTCAGCCCTTATGGTCATTACCCTTATGAGTAATTTTATTTCATTACAATGATCCTCCTTCCCTCTATTTTAAAGTGGACCCCGCCGGCTAATTCAAGTTTATCCAGGACCTGAGCAACATTCTCGTAACGCGACACACTACCTCCAAACTGGATTGTTTTGTCTACATCCTTATACACCACCTCTACATCATACCACCTGGAAATCCTTCGCATGATGCTTTCCAAGCCTTCATCTTCCAATAAAAACAGTCCGTTTTTCCATGCGATGGCGGATCCGGCATCCACAGAGATAACCTGAACGTCTTTTTGTGATAGTATAGATTGCTCGTTTGGTTGTAAAATAAGATCCTTAGACAGTTTATTATTTAGAAAGGTGGCAGATACCTTTACAGATCCTTCAATAAGTGTTGTTATAGTCGATGCTTCATCCGAATAAGCATTCACATTGAAATGCGTACCCAAGACTTCTATCACCTGATTGTTGCTTTGTACGCGGAAAGGAATTCCCTTTACTTTAGCAATCTCAAAATACGCTTCACCATGCAACTCTACTTTCCTCTCCCCGCCAGCAAACTTTACAGGGTACTTCAGACTTGATTTTGCATTTAGCCAAACATGTGAGCCATCCGGTAAAACAACCTGCCATTGTCCCCCCAAAGGTGCTTCAATGGTATTGTATTGAAGCGCAGCATTTTCATTTGAGATACTATTTACTATTTCATATACCAATGCTCCATTTGCTGTTTTAGTAATCTCCATGCCAGACTGGAGCGCAACCTGTCCGCTTATTGAATCGTTTAAACTAATCTTTTCTCCATTAGCCAGGGTCAATATCGCCTTATTGGTCCCTGGATGAATCGAACCCGCATTTGTGATCTGCTCTTTTTTATTTTTATCTTTTGTCCCTGGAGAATAGAAATAGGCAATGCTGTAGAAAAGTAACAAGCTGGCAGCTACGGCTATGCTCCATCTTATTTTTAAAACCCGCGTATCCTGTCTTCCATTTTTAATATTGCTGAATAAACGGATGTTCAACTCCTCTTCTGACTCGTCGCCGCCTGTCCATTGCAAAGGTTCAGCTGTTTCCAGATCATACCACTTATCAAGTATTTCTTTTTCTTTAGGGGTAAGTGTACCTTTTAGCCATTTATCTGCTAACCGATTCAAATCCGATCTACTAATTGGTGTCATAACCCAGGCCTTTCTTACATAGTGTCTAAAACTATGCGACTACCCTATATGACTATTAAAAAAATTAAAGAAAAAATAGAAATTGACCAATTGAGGTTCTTAAAAATTTTAACGCCCTGCTGATATGGGCTTCGATATTTTTTTGAGATAGGCCAAGATTATTCGCAATTTGCTTATTGGTTAAACCGGATTCCCTACTCATCCTGAATACGAGCTGACATTTTTCGGGGAGCGCCTTAACAGACATTTCAATTTCGCGCTGAAGATTAGAGAATTCGATCCATTGCTGTGTGGAATCATCAATCACATTCAATTGATTTATTTCTTCAACATGATCATATACAAGCTTCTTATTGCCTGCCATTTTTGCCATGATCTTGTAACGAACTATTGCAGCGATATAGGTATGAAAAGTATTATGAATTTGTAGCTTATGTCTATTTCTCCAGATGTCGAGAAATGCATCCTGTACAATCTCTTCCGCATCAGCCTCTGACAACAGCTTAAATACAACTTTATGAAGCATACGCTTCCAATACCTCTGGTATAAGAGCGTAAATGCTTCTTCATTATCCTGCTTTAATAAAACAAGTAATTCATCATCCCTTAAGTTGTCAATTTTTCCCATTACCATTCACCTTTAAGTCGGCACGCTGTGCCTGAATCATGAATATTATTGTTATTTGAGAGAAAAACATCACTTAATTTTGGTTTTAAAAAAAATGGTAATATATTTTTAAAATCACGAAACCCTCATAGAAAAACTTTATTAATCCTCAACATGTATAGTACCGCCTCTACTCCAGCCAATCTCTGTTCCACGTAAAGCTACTGGTCACCAGTTGATAAACATTCCAAAGCGCAAGATCATAAGATCGTCAAAATGGCCTCAGATGTTTTCATGAATGGATTCACTATTACTGTCTGGATATTGCTTTGAAAAAAAAGACAGTAATATCAAGAGGCTAAAAAAAACTCCATTGTGTTAAGATTCTATTTGGTTTCAGAAAGACTAAATTATTCTCTTTATTCCCATAGAACAATGAATTATTCTCTTTTTTTAATGGATTATTAACCTATTTGTTTGATTGAGTAAAATGACTTTTCATAGAAGATGTTTTATGCAAAATTTGTAATATTTATAGAACGTACAGAAAAAGCCTAGCTCAAACATATGTTATCTTATATATTGCTTTATGTTTAGAAATTTAAATTAACTAAGCTCATTACAAAATTATCATGGGCTTTGTGTTACCCTTTCAATATTTTTCTATCACTGATTTATCATAGTACATAATTCTCCCGATTTCCCTAAAAGGTATGGTCCCGCGAATCCTAAGGTTTTTTGATAAACGAGGTGACCAGAGAAAAAGGAAGAACCGTACGAGGCTCCGGTTACATTTGTACCGAAGAATAGCATATCAGAGGGAGAAGTTAACAGCGAAGAGATCGTTATACAATATTGAATAGTTAGAAAAAAAAGAGTCCTCCAAAACGCAAATTAAGTAATACACATTGCATTTGAATTATAATAGACAGTGAATAATAAACTAACTAGAAGAGATCAAATGCAATGTAATATATTTATTATCAAAAATTTATCAATAAAGACTCAGAACAGACAATCATAATCCCATTCTTTATTAGTGACCAAATTTTCAGGGAATAGCTGGTCTATGCATTCCGGAGGTGATCAATGCGCCATCCTCAATAAGCTTCTTCTTATAAGTTACCTGTGTACATCTGCGAAAATCTAATCTATTTATCCCATGTGGGACTTCCTGTATTTTAAATTGGCAATTATTGTAATCAACAGAATAGACTGTGAAAACAAAAAAGAGGAATTCTACCCATGGAACCATTTAGTTTTGAAAAACTTCCCGAAGTAATCAGAATCCTATTTGAGAAAGTAGAGCATATTGAAGAATTACTTCAGGATTTACAGCCGAAGGATCCCAACGATAATGAACTTTTAACGATTGAGGAAGCTTCCGAATTTCTGAAAGTCACTGTTCCCGCACTATACACAAAAGTAAGCAGACAGGAGATCCCGGTAAGCAAACCAGGCAAAAGACTATACTTTAATAAATCCGATCTTAAGAAGTGGATCATTGCTTCAAGAAAAAAAACAGTTATGGAAATTAGAAAAGAAGCTGAAGAGCGGATGAAAATACTAAATAAACATAAAAACTTTGTTTGACATTACCGCACAAAACGATGATTCTATTTAGTTTTTTTAGAACCTATAACGAAGTTTGATATTTCTCCCTATAGCCTTAAGAAGCTCCGTATGATCGCTTACAGTCACATCAACAGCATCCCAGTCCCCGTTCGAATTACAAACCAGCTGATACTCCCTATTATTCAGGTTAATCTGAATTTCAGTAGTTAGTTTGGTAATTCCCTTGGTAATAATGAGGTAAGTATAGTCTTTCTCCTTAAAGTTGATGCGCATGGGTAAGTTCATAATGCAAATATAGCATCGCAAATTACCTTTTATTGTGCTATTTGTTACAAACCCCATAAATAGCTATGAAGGGGTTAAAACTAATTTTCATTCCGATGCACAATAAACTTAAATGATTTGGGGGCTAAGTTTTCATCTACTTCCATTGCTTCAATTTCTTCCGGCATTTTCAACATCACCTTGTCTGCAGCATTACGCTTGGTCTTGTCTACAATTTTGGCATAGATCTCCGTATTCTTAAAAGCCTTATGACCCAACATTTTAGAAACCGTGTAAATGTCTGTTCCCAATTCCAATTGGAGTGTGGCAAAAGTATGGCGAAAACTATGAAAAGTAATGTTCTTTTTAATACCAGCACCAGCCAGCCAATGCGTAAAGAAGGCCTTCAATCTGGAATACCTCAAACCTTGAAAAACAAGTATGTTTTCTGTGTTTTGAATCCCCATAATGGAGACAGCCTGATCTGAGATTGGCATTACCTCCGCTGCTTCTGTTTTTTCCTGCGAGAACTGAAGTTCATATTTCCCGGCAGTTCCACGCAGCTCTGACCATTTCAAAGTCGCTACATCAGAAAATCTCAAACCGGTAAGCCCAGAAAAAAGCGAAGCCATTTTCATTACATCTGAGTCAGCAGGAGTTTCTGCTAATTGTTGGAATTCCTCAAGGGTAAGCCTTTCTCTATGCGTCTCTTTAGGTGTAATCGGCTTAACTATCGCATGTAGATCCTGGGGAATTAAACCCTTTTTATAAGCGATTCTTAAAATATGCCTAAACTTAGCATAATAACTTACAGCAGTATTTTTTGAAATTGGCCTTCCAGTCCTGCTAATACCAGGCCCACTAAGTAAATAATTTTTATAATCCTCACACAAGTAATCATTGAGCTCAGGAAACTTCAAATCATGGCCGGAAAATGCGATAAAGTATCGTAAGCCCATCCCCCAGTTATCTGAAACAGAGTGTTGCTTTTTACGAGCTTCCGTTTGAAAAAAGTCGATAAAGCTAGAGTCTCTCAGGGCATCAGAAATAAAACCAAACCTTCGATTCTGTATATCCAATTGCCGTTGAGCACAAACGGTACGAGCCAGCAGCATCGTTTCCTTATTGTGTTGACGTTCCAATTGATCAGCAGGATCATCAAAAATATACAATTTGAGCATCTCAAATCTATGTAATTTTCCGTTACCTGGATTTTTAAGGGGTGGTGAATAGTCAAGCAACAAACTTTGTCTATTTTTCGTAATGCTTCTCATCCTCAATTTCACTTTAGCCATAACTTTATCTGTTTTGGTTTATAATTCTTTCTAAATCAGATTTCAGTACATAGGTGTACCAGCCACTTTGATATTTTGGAATGTTATTTCTTTTGATCAGCGAGTTTAAAGCAGTTTCTGAAAAATTGAACTTTTCCTGAGCTTCACCCATAGAATAGCAATATTTCGGATGCGGCGGCTTCTTAGGTTTCTCCCTGATTTTAACTGGAATTTCTGAGTGTTCAAATATTTTATCAACTTCAGTCCTTTTAATAATGAGTTTCCTGTCAGAAAGCCGAACTGCCTTTATTTTTCCGCTATAGATGATGTTGTAGATCGTCCTGGTACAGATATGGAGTAATTTGGAAGCCTCCTTAACAGTTAGAAATTCAGCCGGTTCCTGTTTAAATTCAATCAAAGCTGCAGTTTGTTTCACCTCCAGATCAGACACGTTCACTTTAAGATCACGAACCTTCTGTTTTGCATGTCTACTGTTGCATTTAAGACTGCAATAGCGGGTAACAGTAGTCTTCGCGATAAAGGTATTCAGGCAAAATTCACAAATTCTTTTAACGGCAATATTCGAACTCATTGTATAATTATTTAACACCCTTTCATTCGTTCTCGAATCCCCCTTTTTCTCCTCAAATCATCGGTGGTAATTTACCCCCAGTTTTAGCCCCATTTAGGGTAATTAAGGTGATTTAAGAGGAATTAAGATACATTAAGCGCAATGATTTACCCTCAAATTTTTAGGGCATAAAAAAACGCATTCGAGTTACAAATGCGTTACAAAAGTCAGAAAAACAAAAGCATAAATCCAAAGATATGGACAAAAGAAATCCACACAACTTATTAACAATAAGCCACTTACTTATCATTACTTGTCGTAATTATGTGGTAATTATCATCGGTTATTTCCCGATACAGAACTTGCTGAAGATATTTTCCAGCAAGTCATCCGTAGTCACTTTCCCGGTAATCTCACCTAAATAATATAGAGCTTGCTTAATATCCATTGCCAGAAAATCCGAAGTAACCGGATTTGTCAATCCTCTGATTACGCTATCCAAAGCTGTGCGGGTTTTCTGCAAAGCCTCTACATGTCTGATATTCGTTACCATCGTATGGTTCGAAGAAAGCTTATCACCTACTGCCGTATCATACAACAATTGTTTCAACTCTTCAATCTGATGGTTTTCTTTCGCTGAAATAGAGATAAAATTAATATCAGCAGGAAGGCCTAATTCCTTCACTCTATCTGTAAATGAAAGGTCAATTTTATTCGCAACTGCGATAAAAGCAACGCCCGGTTTATGCAGACTTTTAATATCTTCTCTGATCTCATTCGCAGAAAGATTCACCACATCAAACAAGTAAACCAACACGGCAGACTGACTAATTTTCAACATCGTCTTCTCTACCCCTATCGCTTCAATCGTATCTGTAGCTTCCCTGATACCTGCCGTGTCAATCAATCTGAAGTTTATCCCATTGATATTCAAAACCTCCTCAATGGTATCACGTGTAGTACCTGCAATCTCACTAACAATCGCACGGTCTTCATTTAACAACGCATTTAACAACGTTGATTTTCCTGCATTTGGTCTGCCGGCGATTACCGTATTAATTCCTTCTTTAATGACGTTTCCTAACTCAAAAGAGCGGATTAATTTATTGATCACCAGATTGATCTTATTGATCAACTCCTGCAGCTGATCTCTGTTTGCAAATTCTACATCCTCTTCAGAGAAATCAAGTTCCAGCTCAATCATAGAAGCAAAATGTATCAATTGCTCTCTTAAAACATTCAATTCTGTACTAAAACCACCTCTGAGTTGGTTCATCGCCACGCTATGTGCTGCCTGAGAATCTGATGAAATCAAATCTGCAACCGCTTCTGCCTGCGACAAATCCATACCACCATTCAGGAAGGCCCTTAAAGTAAACTCGCCGGGTTTAGCAGCCGAAGCACCTTTTCTGATCAATAAAGAAATGATCTGTTGAATAATATAATTTGAACCATGGCAGCTAATTTCAACCACATTCTCTTTAGTATAAGATTTTGGAGCTACAAATAATGCGACAACCACCTCATCAATCACCACATCACCATCTTTGATCAAGCCAAAATGTAAAGTATGAGAATCTTGTTTTAGCAAATCCTTACTAAAAACGGAGTTCGTGATAGTTATTGCATCCTTACCTGAAAGACGAATTACACCGATGGCACCAATTCCCGGTGGTGTAGATAAGGCAACTATGGTTTCATTACTGATCATAAGAAGAAATATTCTGTGTTTCGATTATTTACAAAACTAGCCAAACATTTCATACCTTACCGTGTTTAGTTTTTGAAAAAACAAATAAACTACAATTAAACCCATCCTGGATCTATCATTTTTAACTCAAATCTGAGTTTTCTACCATTGATATGGTCTGTTAATTTAGCTCGACACTTATGAAAGACATGCCCCTAACCGTTAAAAGATCCATTGAACTCCTCGGACTCGTTCTCGTAGCCACCATCCTTGTCATTGGAAAAGACATCATCATGCCGGTGATCATGGCGTTCTTTATCAGCATTATGCTCTTACCGGTTTTCCGGTTTTTACGGAAATACAAATTCCCGGAAATAGCAGCCATCATCTTACCAATTCTATTGGTCGTAATATTCGTAGCCGCTATTGTCTGGTTTTTCTCCGCACAAGTTGGCTTCCTTGCGGCAGACTTCCCTCAGATCAAAGCCAATGTGAACTCCCATTTGAAAACACTTAGCGAATGGTTCGGTAACATTAGCCATATATCTACAACCGAACAAATGAAATTCATTACCGAAAAAAGTGATGATTTACTCGCTATGGGCGGTAAAGCTGCCAGCGGTGCCGCAGTAACTTTAAGTTCATTATTCGTGTTTGTAGGCTTATTACCAATCTACATCTACCTGATGCTTTTTTATAAAGATATCCTGCTTCGCTTCGTGTTTATGTGGTTCAAGACGGAACATCATCCAAAAGTGAAAGAAGCCATTTATGAAACCGAATCCATCATCAAGAACTACCTCGTAGGCTTACTGATTCAAGTGACCTATATGACTATTTTACTTGGCGGAATCCTGCTGCTTATAGGCATCAAACACGCTTTACTGATCGGGGTGATTTTTGCCATACTCAACCTGATTCCCTATGTAGGTGCATTAATAGGAAACATTATAGGCGTTTTACTCACCCTGACTTCCTCTACAGAATTATGGCCGGTAATCACTGTTCTTGCAGTAATTGCCGCGGTTCAGTTTCTGGACAACAATATCCTGATGCCTAGAATAGTAGGTTCAAAAGTGAAGATCAACGCGCTGTTTGCCATTCTGGGAGTTATCATCGGTGGAAGTATTGCCGGAGTATCAGGCATGTTTCTCTCCATGCCCATCATCGCGGTATTAAAAGTAATCTTCGACAGAACCCTGATATTTAAGCAATGGGGAGTATTATTGGGTGATGAAAGACCCGCAAAAAGTCCGATGACTTTCGCGTCCTTCAGGAAAAAGAAAAATGTAGCTACCGCAACAGGGGTACAAAAATAATCACCTGAATCATCCTTAATACATCATTGTTAAATAAAATGGAACCAAACACTAACGCGCGCTGGATACTCGGATTAAAACACTGGCAACTCTTTACTTTTATAGTTGCCCCCAGAATATTAGAATATCTTTTCGGCTCCTTTAGAAATCCCAATCAGGATTATTATTGGATCGAACTCTGTTATTTTACTTATCTGCTGGTTCTGTTATGTGGTTGGATCTATTTTACCACTATAAATCTTTATCCGCTCTTACCTGCTAACCTATCAATGAACCTTGGGAAATTTAAAAGAGCCATGGCTTTCTCCTTTTTCCCGGCCTTCATGCTCTTAGCACTCGCATTATATCGGGAAACTGAAGGAAATGGAGGATCTGGCTTCTTTCTGTTAGCCCTCTTAATCGGACTAATCCTGGCGTTTCCAGTAATATGTCTTTTCTACGCCATGTACTTTATGATAAAAACGCTAAAAGGAGTAGAATTACAAAGGCCAATCACAAAAGGCGACCTGGGATTTATGGATTTCACCATTCTTTATCCCCTGATAGGTGTCTGGCTTTTGCAGCCACGAATCAACCATGTTTACGAGATGTCCAATATCATGCAACAACTACAAAAGAGTAAAACCAGCATGATCTAAACCCATCTAAAGGAAAATTATTTCTATAAACAAAAAGTCCTGAACATTACGCTCAGGACTTTTTTTTATGCGATTATAAAAGAAATTACATTCTTTCCGGAACCGTAATCCCTAAAATTCTCATACCGGTTTTAAGAATGCCCGCCGTAACTGCACTCAGATTTAAACGGTGATGCTTCAAGGCCTCATCTTCTTCTTTCACAATTGGCGGAACCTCATGGTAGAACTTATTGAACATCTTAGCCACCTCATAAAGGTAATTAGCCAGACTCGCCGGACTAAACACTTTCGCCGCAGCCACAATCTCTGCCGGGTACTTAGCCAGCAACATGATCATTTCACGTTCTGTATCCGTGATTACCACTTCAGCAGCACCTTTTGCAGCATCATAACCTGCTTTATTTAACAGCGACTTGATACGTGCGTGGGTATACTGAATAAACGGACCTGTATTTCCCTGGAAATCGATAGACTCCGAAGGATCAAATAACAGACGTTTCTTAGGCTCAACTTTTAAAAGGAAATACTTTAAAGCACCTAAACCAATATTATTATATAAAGCGCTTTTCTCTTCTTCACTGAAATCATTTACTTTTCCCAGTGCTTCCGTTTTTTGTTTCGCTGTTTCGATCATCTCTGCAACAAGATCATCAGCATCTACAACTGTACCTTCTCTGGATTTCATCTTGCCACTTGGCAGATCCACCATGCCATACGACAAGTGGTGTAAGCCTTTAGCCCAGGTTTTACCTAGTTTTTCTAAAATCAGGAACAACACCTTGAAGTGATAATCCTGCTCATTTCCTACCACATAAATAGACTCATCCATATGGAAATCGTCATATTTCATTTGAGCGGTACCCAAATCCTGAGTGATGTATACCGAAGTACCATCAGCACGTAAAACCAATTTCTGGTCTAAACCATCAGCAGTTAAATCGATCCATACAGAACCATCCGGTTTTTTAAAGAACACGCCTTTTTCCAAACCTTCTTCTACCGTTCCTTTTCCTAATAAATAGGTATTACTCTCGTAATAGTATTTGTCGAAATCAACACCAAGGTTTTTGTAACTCACTTCAAAACCAGCATATACCCAGCTGTTCATGGTTTTCCAAAGTGTAATCACCGCATCGTCTCCGGCTTCCCAGTCCTGCAGCATTTTCTGCGCTTCCAGAATCAGCGGCGCATTTTTCTTCGCCTCCTCTTCCGTCTGACCAGCTTCTTTTAACGCTTCAATTTCTTTTTTGTACTCTTTATCAAAGATCACATAGTATTTTCCTACAAGGTGATCCCCTTTTAAGCCTGAACTTTCAGGAGTTTCGCCATTTCCCCATTTCTGCCAGGCCAACATGGACTTACAGATATGAATTCCACGGTCGTTTACCAGATTCACTTTAACAACCTCATGACCGCTTGCTTTAAGCAATTCAGCCACAGAATAACCTAACAGGTTGTTTCTTACGTGTCCTAAGTGTAGTGGTTTATTTGTGTTTGGCGAAGAGTATTCTACCATTACCTTTTTGCCATTCGGTTTTATGGCGCCGAATTCAGGGCTTAAAAGCTCCTGATTGAAAAGGCTTAACCAATAGCTATCTGCAACAGATAAATTAAGGAAACCCTTAATCACGTTAAATGCAGTAACTTCTTCAATATTTTCAACCAGGTATTCTCCAAGTTCTGTAGCGGTTATTTCCGGCGATTTTTTTGAGAAACGTACGATTGGAAACACCACAATAGTGATCTGTCCGTCAAATTCAGCTCTGGTATCTTGTAAACTAACCTGGTTTTCAGGAAGATCCTGACCATATAAATGCTTTACTGCAGCAAGCGTTGCAGTGGTGATATGTTGTTCGATATTCATAATTTACTCGTTTCTAAAAGCGTTAGTCGCTTTAATTAAAATTTCAAAGGCGTGTTCTGCCATTTGATTCTCTCTGTCGAGAGTTGGGTTGACTTCCACAATCTCGAAGCAACATACTTTCTGATTGGTGATCAGACCCGACATCAGCTTCCCTGCTTCTCTTTCTGTCAATCCCTGAGCAACCGGTGTCCCCGTTCCTCTTGACGCCGTAGGATCCATAGAATCCACGTCAAATGAAACATAAATGAGGTCACAATGATCAAGATAGACCAGCGTATCAATCACTGTCCGTTCTACCCCTCTTTTCCGGACATCAGCCGTCGTAAAGATCTTTACTTTATTTTTCTTCAGCAAGTATTCTTCCGGCTTCTCCATATCCCGCGCAGAAATCAGCACAAGATCGCGATAATTAATCTTAGGTGCTATATTTCCGACGTTTTTTAGCTGAAACCAGTAGTTGATCGTTTCCTGATCCAGCTTGTTCACTTTCGACTCTAAATTATCTTCGTCAAGTGCCATCGCTAAGGGCATTCCGTGCATATTTCCGGAGGGTGTAGTGTATGGAGAATGGATATCTGCATGCGCATCGATCCAGATTACCCCTAATTTCGACTTTGGAAAGGCCGCTTTTATCCCCGCAATCGTGCCCGCTGCCGTACTGTGATCACCCGCTAAAACTACCGGAAACTCTTTTTCTTCCAGGGTTGTCCGCACCTGATCACTCACCCGCTCTATCATAGTCAGTATACCCGAAATCCGCTTCGCATACGGGCTGCCGGTGCCTTCAAGCAACAAATGGTTCTCATTTGGCACCTCTACTGATTTGTGTTTCTTGAAAAATCTACTCCCAAAATCCAACGCTGCAATCTTAATTGCATCCACTCCTAAACTGGCTCCCCGTGTACCGGCGCCAATCTCGGATTTTACCTCAATAATTTTTAAAGTCTTAGTCATAAAAAAAAATACAAGTGTATTTTATAAAGTGTTTATCTTTGAGACCGAAAATTAACTCATTTAATTAGCTACCCCTTTAAATAATTGTTCAAAAATATAAAAAATGCAGAGTTACTCCGAATTTCTTGATCTAAGTGTTGGTTTCCCTCAGGAAGGTTACAGCGTTATAGACGACGAATTGTATTTTCAAGATCTCAATCTGATGGAAATGATTGAAACCTATGGTACGCCATTACGTTTCACTTATCTTCCAATGATAACTAAGAAAATCCAACAAGCCAAATTATTATTTCAAACGGCTATCATCAAGAACAATTACCGTGGGGACTATAAGTATTGTTACTGTACTAAAAGTTCGCACTTCAGGCACATTGTTGAAGAAGCCTTAAAGAATGGCATTCACCTGGAAACCTCATCAGCATTTGATATGCCTATGATTGAGGCATTGGAGAAAAAAGGTGCCCTAACCAAAGACATTACAGTGATCTGTAATGGATTTAAAACTTATCAGTACAAACAATATATCATTGATATGTTGCACGACGGATACAAAAACATCATTCCGGTATTGGACAACAAAGAGGAATTTAACCTTTTTGATGATGAGGTAGAATTAGATACACCTTGTAACCTGGGTATCCGTATCGCTGCTGAAGAGCAACCAGACTCACAGTTTTATACTTCAAGACTGGGCGTACGTATGGAAGATGTTATTGAGTTTTACAACAATAAGATCTCTGCTAACCCTAACTTCAGAGTAAAACTATTGCACTTCTTTATCAACTCAGGTATTACAGATTCTCCGTACTACTGGAACGAGCTTGAAAAATATGTGACCTTATATTGCAAGTTCAAAAAAATCAATCCTGAACTGGATACTTTAGATATCGGTGGTGGTATGCCATTCAAAGACTCTTTAGTGTTTGATTTCGATTACGAATACATGGTAAATGAAATCGTAAAAAGGATTAAAGAAATCTGTGCAGAGCATGACGTTGTAGAACCGGATATCATTACTGAATTTGGAAAATACACTGTTGCAGAAGCATCAGGTATCCTATACAAAGTATTGGGCCGTAAGCAACAGAACGACAGAGAGAAATGGTTAATGTTAGATGGTTCATTCATCACCAACCTTCCGGACGTTTGGGCTTTAAACCAGAAATACATTTTACTTCCGATCAACAACTGGGACGCAGAATATGAGCGTGTCAATTTAGGAGGAATTACTTGCGACGGTCAGGATTACTACAATCAGGAAGCGCATATGAACAGTGTGTTTATGCCGAAAACACGTAAAGTACAATACCTGGGCTTCTTCAACACCGGAGCTTATCAGGAAGTATTGAGCGGTTACGGAGGTATTCACCATTGCTTGTTGCCTAGTCCGAAACACGTAATTATCCGTAGAAACAGAGATGAGACTTTCAACTTTGAAGTATTCGGAGAAGAACAAAACAGTAAACAAGTGTTAAAAATCCTGGGTTACGCCTAGGCGATATCCAAATCATCACAAATAATCAAGAGCGGATCCGTAAAAAGATCCGCTCTTTTTTTATCCGTCAAGCACCGAAACACTGGAAAAAAAGGTCATAAAAAAAAGGACACACCCTCCGGTGTGTCCTCCCAACCTTAAACCAAACTTATTATGAAAACTCTTCCGTTTCTTAATTAAGAAACTTTTATCTCTTTAGCAGCAGATTTTGATTCATCTTTTTTGCCAATCGTGATGTTTAAAATTCCGTTGATATATTCCGCAGCAATTTTCTCTGCATCAATACTTTCCGGCAACACGAATGATCTTGCAAAAGAGAAGTAATCAAACTCTTTGCGGGTATAATCTTTTTTCTCTTCAGTTTCTGATACCTTTTTTTCCGCCCAAACGGACAAAGTATCTTTCTTCAGATTAATTTGAAAATCTTCTTTAGTTAAACCAGGTGCAGCTATTTCTATTTTGTAATCTGCTTCCGTCTCCAGGATGTTTACTCCGGGAACTTTGTTAATCGTTAAATTTTTATTTAACGCCTCACTGAACAAAGAATCAAATACGTTGTTAAAATAAGGTGCAGTGTTTCTGGTTCTGTTATTAAAATTTACTAGTGTCATCGCTTATTTCTCCTTTTTTTTAAGTTTTAATTTTATACTTCGATATAATCAACACTCATACCAAACCCATTATATATGATTTTCAAGACATTTTGGCGCAACAAAGTAAAAACAAATGACAAAAAGACAGATATAGTCAATCATTTAGACAGTTTTAAGTATAAAACACAGATTGAAACACGTTTTGTAGATTTCGACATGATGGGCCATGTAAATAATGCGGTGTACTTTACCTACATGGAAATTGCCAGAGTAAAGTATTGGAATACGGCCGTAAAATGGGACTGGAAGAAAACCGGAGTGGTCATCGCAAAAGCAGAACTTGACTACCATACCCCAATATTTCCGGAGGATAAAATCAGTATGTATGTAAAAACATCAAGAATAGGTAGCAGCAGTTTCGACCTGGAATACCTGCTGGTTAAGCTGGTCCATGGTGAAGAAGTGATTTGTAGCAAAGGAAAAACAGTCTGCGTTGCCTTTGATTATATCAGCAAGAACTCCTCGCCTATCCCTGAAGATGAAAAAGCAAAGATGATCTCATTTGAGCAGCTGCTTGAGAATTAAAATCTCTTTTAGCGGAAAAGAGTCCAAAACAAAGCGTAATTGGGAAAAAGAAAACAAGAATTTTCTAATGAAACACCTTTTCCTGATTAAAAGCAGGCTTCTTGCAGGTTAAAAACTGCAAGAAGCTCAATAAATTCTTAGAAAATCTTTCCCGGATTAAGGATACCAGCAGGATCAAAAACTTTTTTGATGCCCCTCATCAGGTTCAGATGAATCTCCGAATATTTAATAGACATAAAGTCTTTCTGTACCAATCCAATACCATGCTCACCGGAAATTGTACCTCCCAGAGCAGTGGTCAACTCAAAAATCTCTACGATACCGTCTTTAAGTTTGTCATTCCAGGCTTCATCACTCATCCCCGCTTTAATGATGTTCACATGAAGATTTCCATCTCCGGCATGGCCATAACACACGCTTTCAAAGCCATATCTTGAACCGATTTCTTTGATGCCATTGATCAGTTTCGGCAATGCAGCTCTTGGAACTACTGTATCTTCTTCTTTATAAATAGAATTAGATTTCACCGACTCAGGCATGGTCCTTCTCATGCGCCACAATTCCTCCTTTTGCTGAGCTGTATCAGCAAATAGCACATCCGTACAACCGAACTGCTCTAATACCGCATTCACCTTCTCACAATCCTTGAAAATGCTGTCCATATCATTACCATCAAATTCAATCAAAAGAAAAGCATTGATGCCATCTTTAAGGTCAAACTTAATACCATCGTATCTGATCACCCACTCCACTCCTTTTCGCTCCATAAATTCCAAAGCAGAAGGGATCACCTCTGCGCGGAAAATAGCGGATACTGCCGCGCAAGCCTGCTCATTTTCTACAAAAGAAGCCAGCATCAACACACTCTGTTCAGACCGCGGAATCAACTTGGTCACCACCTTTGTCACCACCGCAAGCGTACCTTCCGAACCGATCATGAGTTGGGTCAGGTTATAGCCAGACGCGTATTTAAGCGTATTCGCTCCGGTCCAGATGATTTCTCCGGTAGGCAAAACTACCTCCAGATTCAATATATATTCTCTGATGGTGCCGTATTTCACTACCCTTGGTCCGCCGGAACCATGCGCAACATTTCCACCAATAAAACAAGAACCTTTGCTCGATGGATCAATTGGATAGAGCAAGCCTTTCTCCGTAACCGCATCCATAAATTCCTGCGTAATTACACCAGGTTCCACAACTGCCTGAAGGTTTTCTGTGTCAATTGAGATGATCCTTTTAAAGCGCTCCATGGACAACAGTACACCACCAAAAACAGGTAAAGCACCGCCACTCAATCCTGTTCCACCCCCTCTCGGGGTTACAGGAATCACATATTGATTACAAAGTTTCAGCAATGCGGATACAGATTCCGTATCTTTTGGTTTAACAACGACTTCAGGATAATATTTCAGATCTTCAGTTTCATCGTGACAATAAATACTCAAAGATTCTTCATCAGTAAAAACACTGTCTGCGCCAACAGCTGCTTTGATTAAATCCAGCAGTTCCACAGTAATTTTAGTGTAATTCATGGTTATATAGGTTTAGGCTTTTTTAAGAGAAAACAATTACAATACAGGATAAAAACCAGCCTGCTTATTGAGGAGTAGCATAGCTCAGCTCAACAAAAGAATGGCCGATATCACCAGGCATAGCCGGACTCAGTTTCCGGATCCCGACTTTTCCAGTCAGCAGGAAAGAATAAGTCTCCAATACACGGTCCAGAATTCTACGGACTACCGTTTCCAGCATTTTCTGCGTGTTCCCCATCTCTTCCAGCAAAATAGTGTTCAGAACTTCATAATTTACAGTATGATTCAAATTTTCTGTATCACCCGTGTGTACAAAAGTAACCTCAACATCTACCATGAAATAAATCCCTGTTAACTGCTCCTCAGGATAATATCCGTGAAAAGCATAACATTTTACATCTCTTAACGCAACCGTTTGAATATAGCTTTTAGCATTGCTCATTTGACAAAAATAATTCTTTGAACGGTTATTACCAGCCATTCCTCTAAATTATTAACTTTGAGATAAGCCTGACTAAAAAATCAAGCACAAAGCACGATACCAAATATCTCCTGAACTATGAATAAATCTGCAAAAAAAGACCTTTACGAAGCTCCTGACTATTATCAGCTGGATGAATTATTGAGTGATGAGCATAAGCTGATCCGTTCTTCTGCCAGAGACTGGGTAAAAAAAGAGGTCAGTCCGATTATTGAAGATTATGCACAGAGGGCAGAATTCCCTAAACACCTGATCAAAGGATTGGGAGACCTTGGCGCATTTGGCCCTACTATTCCGGTGGAATACGGTGGCGCAGGTTTAGATTATATCGCCTATGGTATCCTGATGCAGGAAATTGAACGTGGAGATTCCGGAATCAGATCTACCGCCTCCGTGCAGGGATCACTGGTCATGTATCCGATCTACGCCTATGGTACAGAAGAACAACGCAAAAAATACCTCCCTAAATTAGCCACAGGCGAATTAATGGGCTGCTTCGGATTAACAGAACCTGATCATGGTTCTAATCCTGGTGGAATGGTAACCAATATAAAAGATAAAGGAGATCACTATTTGCTTAACGGTGCAAAAATGTGGATCTCTAACGCGCCTTTTGCAGATATCGCAGTAGTATGGGCAAAAGACGAATCCGGAAAAATCAGAGGCCTCATCGTAGAACGAGGCATGGAAGGTTTCAGCACCCCTGAAACGCACAACAAATGGAGCTTACGAGCTTCGGCAACCGGAGAACTGGTATTCGACAATGTTAAAATTCCTAAAGCAAACATCTTCCCTGACATCACCGGATTAAAAGGACCGCTAGGCTGCCTGAATCAGGCACGTTACGGTATTGCATGGGGTGCATTAGGCGCAGCGATGGATTGTTACGATACGGCCTTACGCTACTCTAAAGAACGTGTTCAGTTCGGCAGACCAATCGGCGGATTCCAGCTGCAACAGAAAAAACTAGCGGAAATGGTTACAGAAATCACCAAAGCTCAGCTATTAGTATGGCGTTTAGGTGTGCTTAAAAGCGAAAACCGCGCTACCGCAGAGCAGATCTCTATGGCCAAAAGAAACAGTGTAGAAATCGCACTCGACATTGCCAGAAATGCACGTCAGATGCTTGGTGGAATGGGAATTACCGGCGAATATTCCATCATGAGACACATGATGAATCTCGAATCGGTAGTCACCTATGAAGGAACGCATGACATTCATTTACTGATCACCGGAATGGATGTTACCGGATTAAATGCCTTCAAATAAAGATGATTTTCCCTTTTGAATTGGATATATTTGCATTTTAACAGCACATGAAGACATTTAAAAAATATTATCAGCTACCTGCACCTCCTGAAGAAGTGTATTTAGCCATGACAAAAGCACAAAGCATACAACTCTGGACAGGTGCCGGAGTAGAATTCACAGAAGAGCCAGGTACAGAATTCTCCTTTTGGGATGGTGATATCGTAGGTAAAAACCTGGAATTCGAATACGGGAAAAAGATCGTGCAACAATGGTATTTTGGAGAAGATAACGAACCTTCAATCGTGACTATTAAACTCCACGAAGATAAAAAAGGAACTTCTTTAGAATATGTGCAAACGAATATCCCTGAAGAAGACTTTGAAGATTTCACTACCGGGTTAACAGCCTACTACTTCGGAGGCCTGATCGACTTTTTCGAAGAAGACTAAGAAAGAAATCAAATCCCATAAAAAAAGCTTGTTGAAACCATGGAATTTCCAGCGTTTCAACAAGCTTTTTTATTTAATAGCTATGTTATTATCCTTCTGTATCGTACACAGAAACGACATTCTCTCTTAAATTGTAATGCGAAGCCATTACCTCTCCATAAGCACCTGTGCTGCGTAAAGCGATCAGATCTCCACGGAAAGTTTCCGGAAGCTCCACTTCCTTACCAAAACAATCCGTACTCTCACAGATCGGACCCACTACATCATATTTAACTGCATCTGCAACATCAATTTTAGAAATATTCTCAATTTTATGATAAGCCTGATACAAAGCAGGTCTCATCAACTCTGTCATACCTGCATCTAAAATGATAAAGTTCTTTTTCTTTCCGTTCTTCACATAAAGCACCCTGGTGATTAATGAAGCGGATTGTCCGACAAGCGCTCTACCCAGTTCGAAATGAACCTCCTGGTTAGACCTAACTTCTAAGAACTCCTGGAAAACTTTAAAATAAGCCGCGAAATCAGGAATCTGTTGTTCTGGATTGTGGTAATCAATACCTAAACCACCACCAACATTCAATACTTTCACGATAAATCCACGCTCTTCAAACCATGCAGCGAACTCATTCACCCTAACACATAGGTTTTTGTAAACGTCCATATTGGTGATCTGAGAACCGATATGAAAATGCACACCGATAAATTCAAGGTTCGGACTTTCTTTCAAAGTGTCCACACATGCAGGTAAATCCCATGAATTTACGCCGAATTTATTCTCATCTAAGCCCGTAGTGATGTTATGATGCGTATGCGCATCCACATTTGGGTTGATACGAATAGCGACTCTTGCTATTTTTCCTTTTTTAGCGGCCAGTTCATTGATCACTTCCAATTCCTGAATAGACTCTACATTGAAGCAGAAAATATCCTGGTCTAAAGCCTCATTGATCTCTCTGTCCGACTTTCCAACACCTGCAAACACCACCTGTTTCTGCTCGAAGCCAACTTCAATCGCCTTGCTTACTTCGCCACCGCTTACACAATCAGCACCAAAACCTACGGCCTTGATCTTTTGTAATACTGCAGGATTGAAATTTGCTTTCATAGCATAGTGCACATGAAAATTATATACCTTTGCCGCCGCTGCACAATCATTTAATGTATTTTGCAACAGGTTTAGGTCGTAATAATAAAAGGGTGTTTCTAAATTCGCGAAACGTGCTATATCTTTTTCGGAAAACATAATGTTCAAGTATCTGATTATATTTTTTGTTGTTGTTCTGGGGTTTATTTATTTCGGCAATTATGTCGATTTCAGAAACAACAAAATGAGTAGAAAAGAGTACGATAGAAGAGTAAAACTCTTTATCGCACTCGTTGTAATTCTTGTTGCCGCTATGATCTGGCTAAGAAAGAGATAAACTCTTCTTATTCAAACAAACGGTTATGTAAGCTCTTTAAAGCTTCCGTCTTATTCGCAGTATTGATCAGTAAAGAGATGTTGTAATTACTACCTCCGTAAGAGATCATTCTGATTGGAATATGTTTGATCGAATCTAAAACTCTTGCAGCATAACCATGCGTTTGCGCGCTGAAATCACCAACCACACAAACAATACTTTGATCTCTATCAATTTCTACTGAACCGAAAGCATGAAGCTCTTCTACAATTTTATCCAGGTTATCGGTAAAATCAATCGTTAAGGAAACCGCTACTTCAGAAGTAGTAATCATATCGATTGGTGTTTTATAACGTTCGAAAATTTCAAAAACCCTTCTTAAGAAACCATAAGCCAATAACATACGGCTGGACTGGATCTTAATCGCGATGATACCATCTTTGGCAGCGATAGATTTGATCTTTCCTTTTTCACTTTCCGAAGAGATTAACGTACCTGGCGCAGAAGGCTCCATGGTATTTAATAACCTAACCGGAATTTTATATTTCTGTGCAGGGAAAACCGACTGTGGGTGTAAAATCTTTGCACCGAAATAGGCAAGCTCCGCAGCTTCATCAAAAGAAAGGTGAGAAATCGGCTTGGTACCTTTAACAATCCTTGGATCATTATTGTGCATCCCGTCGATATCAGTCCAGATCTGAACCTCTTCTGCAAGGATTGCTGCACCGATTAACGAAGCCGTATAATCACTTCCACCGCGACGTAAATTATCGACTTCACCAAAGCTGTTTCTACAGATAAAACCCTGAGTAATAAACAACTTATTTCCTTTATTCTGCTCCAATATTGGCGTCAGATGTTTCGTAGTAAATGGAACATCCGGCTCATTATCTTCGTCAGTCTTCATGAAATCCAATGCAGGAAGCAATACCGATGGTACGCCGATAGATTTCAGGTATATATGATATAAGGTAGTCGACAACAGTTCACCCTGTGCCAACACTACTTTTTCTTCAACCGGAGTAAAAATATCATTCACTAAAGAAGCCAGGAAACCAAAGTGGTATTCTACAACTTCCTGTCCTTGTTCATGAAACTCTCCATGAGGTAATAGTTCAATAATGAACTCATTATATTTCTGGTGCAATGCGTTAATTAAGCTTAACGCCACCTGTTTATCCTCCTTTAAAAGTTTGCCTGAAATTTCCACTAAACTATTGGTTGTACCAGACACGGCTGATAGGACCACAATTTGCTCTTCGGCCGGATTGATGATATCCAGCAACTTTTTCATACGCTCAGGGCTTCCTACGGAAGTTCCTCCAAACTTTAATATCTTCATTTAATTGAGGTAAGAATTTTATTTTTTGATAAATTGGCTATATACTTGTATAGTGGCCGTGAAATTAAAAAAAACGGCGATAATAAACACTAAATACACAAAATAAAATTTGGAATTCCGCATTTTAATCCTGTTCTCACAAAACATGGTGAAAGATTATGCGTTTATTCCAGCAAGAGTCAAAAGATAGAAACAATCATATGCAATTAGAAGCAGCAACCCTAAGTACCATCAACCAATGGCTAAATGGTAATTACGACAGTAAAACAAAAGAAGGAATCCAGCAGCTATTAGATAAAGAAGCTTTAACTGAGCTTACCGACTCTTTCTACAGAAGCCTGGAATTCGGAACTGGAGGCCTTCGTGGCATCATGGGAGCCGGATCTAACAGAATCAACAAATACACCATTGGAACGGCCACACAAGGACTTTGCAACTACCTGATCAACAAATACCCTAATGAAAAGATCAAAGTAGCCATTGCGCACGACAGTCGCAATAACTCGGATTATTTTGCCGGAATTACTGCAAATGTATTCTCCGCAAACGGAATCCACGTCTATTTCTTCAAAGAATTAAGACCAACACCGGAACTTTCCTTTGCAATCAGAGAACTGGGCTGTAAAAGTGGCGTGATGCTAACCGCTTCCCATAACCCTAAAGAATACAACGGTTATAAAGCTTATGGCGCTGATGGCGGACAATTTACTTCCCCTGATGACGCGATGGTGATGGACGAAGTGGCCAGAATCAAAAGCATCGATGAGGTGAAATTTGACCGTGTTGAAGAAAATATTGAACTGATCGGAGAAGAAATTGATCAGCTATACCTGGATAAAATCACTGAATTATCCGTATCACCTGAAGCGATTGCGCGTCAGAAAGACCTTAAAATCGTCTACTCTCCTATCCATGGTACAGGAATTACACTGGTACCACAGGCATTGGCACAGTTCGGTTTTACTAATTTAACCCTGGTAGAAGAGCAAAGCACACCGGATGGCAATTTCCCAACCGTTGTTTACCCTAATCCTGAGGAAAAAGAAGCCCTGACTTTAGCGCTTAAAAAAGCAGAAGAAATTGATGCAGACCTTGTACTGGCAACAGATCCTGATGCAGACAGAGTAGGTATCGCCGTTAAAAATAACGACGGAGAATTCGTATTGCTGAATGGTAATCAAACAGGTAGTCTTCTGATCAACTATTTACTAAGTGCATGGGAAGAAAAAGGAAAACTTGATGGTGATCAATACATCGTTAAAACCATTGTGACGACCAATATCATCGAAGAAATCGCTAAAAAGAAAAACGTTACTTTCTATAATACCCTGACCGGATTCAAATTCATCGGACAACTGATGACCAGCCTTGAAGGAAAGAAAACCTTTATCGGTGGTGGTGAAGAAAGTTATGGTTACCTGATTGGTGAACTGGTTAGAGACAAAGACGCTGTAGTTTCCTGCGCATTTATCGCAGAAATGACCGCTTTCTATAAAGACAAAGGCAGTAGCTTGTACAATGCCATGTTAGACATGTACGTAGAATACGGCTTGTATAAAGAAGAACTGGTTTCGATCACTAAAAAAGGAAAAACCGGTGCGGAAGAAATCAAAGCGATGATGGAGAAATTCAGAAGCAACCCACCTGCAACACTTGGAGGTGCTAAAGTAGCTTTATTGAAGGATTATGAACTGGGCTTTGAAACTAACCTGAGTACTGGTGAGAAAACAAAACTAGACTTCCCTAAATCGGATGTATTACAGTTTATCACCGAAGATGGCAGTATTGTTTCGGCAAGACCATCGGGAACAGAACCTAAGATTAAGTTCTATTGCAGTGTGAACACCGCATTAAAAGACAAAGCAAGCTTTAAAGCTACTGACGCCTTACTTGGCGAAAAGATTAAAGCAATAATGAAAGATTTAGAGGCTTAAGCCTCTAAATCTTATCTTTCTATAAATTTAGTAGGTAAGGTAACCTTACTTCTTTCAGTTTGGGGTAATGATCTATCCGCAGAAAGCTCCTGGAGAATGATATCAATGATTTTTTCAGCGATCTGTTCTATGGGTTGATCAACCACACTGATTGGAGGTGTATGGATCTTGAAAACATCCTGATCATCATATGCCACAATCATAAAACCATCATCAATAGGCTTCTTAATCTTTTTAAGGAAAAACAAACCTCTTACAGCCAGGTAATTCGTAGAGAAAAACACGGCATCAATCTCCGGATTCTCTTCAAACAAGACTTTTAAGCGCTCATTCGTATCCTCTTCTGTACTATCGAATGGAATTTTAACCAGGAAATGCTGATTTGCCTCAATACCATGATCCTTTAATGCCTGCTCATATCCCAGATAACGGTTGTTAATCTGATCTACCGCTACATCAACCGTCACGAAAGCAATGTTCTTTCTCCCCTTTTTAATCAGGAATTCCGCAGCGGAATAACCACCTTTAAAGTTATCGACAACCACAAAATTTACATCCAGATCAGGAAGATTTCTGTCAAAGATGACCACAGGAATTTTTTCTGCAAGTAACTGTCTGATGTCTTCCTCAATACCCGGAACCGGTGCAATGATATACGCATCTACCTTTCTGGACTTGAACATTTCGATCAGATCTCTGGCTTTTGCCGGATCATTCTCCGTACTCGAATAGGTGATTTTATAGCCCTTTTTATAGGCTTTATCTTCAATACGTCTGGCAATGGCTGAGAAAAATGGGTTAGAAATATCCTCCACAATCAACCCGATTGTTTTGGTATTCCCTGTCCGCAGACTTCTGGCGATCTGATTTGGTTTAAATCCAAGCTCAAGAATAATCTCTTCTACCCGTTTGATCACCTCCTTGCTAATACGCATCTTTTCGGCTTTGCCGTTCAAGATAAATGAGACTGTTGTAATGGATACTTCTGCTTTTTTTGCAATATCCTTAATAGATGGAGGTTTCATTAGTAAAATAATTTACAGCCAATCTATAGAATTAATTGTTAATCTCCTCAAAATATTTACCTGCAATTTTAACAAACGCGTCTTCATTTAGAGGTTTATGTAAGTAATTCATAATTTCATGGTCGGCAGAGGCCATTAGTTCATCATCCGGATTTAGAGAAGTTGTGAGCATGACTACAATTATTTTCGATTTTCTGGAAGCCTCAATTTTACGGTATTCCTCCATAAAGTCCCAGCCACTCATTCCGGGCATATTGATATCCAGAAAGATGATTCCGGGCCTCATCTCCTCAACATCCTGCTCATATTTTCCGGTAAATGTCAGGTAATCCAGCGCCTCTCTTGCAGAGGTAATTGCCTTAATATCGACTTCTATATTGGTATTCTGAACGATTTTACGGTGGATATAATTGGTTGGGATGTCATCATCAACAAGTAATACACAACTAAGATCCTTAAATTTTTTCATGCTTATCTATCATTTTTAAGGCTAAAACAAAAGGTACTACCTTCATTCAAAGCGGATTTCACATAAATCTCCCCGCCATGGAGCTCGACTATCTTTTTACAGTGGGAAAGCCCGATTCCATGCCCTACATAGTCTTCCTGACTATTTAAACGCTGAAAAATCAGGAATATCTTGTGCTTATATCTTTCTTCTATTCCGATTCCATTGTCCTTAAACTGAAAATGCCAATGGCAATCTTCATAATGAGCGGTCACCTGAATTTTCAGGACCTCTTCTTTTTTTCTGAATTTTACCGCATTGCTGAACAAGTGTTGGAAAAGCTGTTTCAATGCCAGTTCATAAGCGGGAACACGCGGTAAATTATCGTACCCGATTTCCAGTCCAGGCCCCTCTATTTCATTAGAAAACGACTCTTGTAGCCCTGCCATCAGCTCATTGCAATCCACCAGATCCTTAGGCTCATGGGTTCCTAACCGCGCATAATCTAAAACGCCTTTGATCAGGTGTTTCATTTTTTCTGCGGATTCCGCGATATAATTCAGGTATAAAGTGCCGTTTTCATCAAACAGTGCTCCATACTCTTTCTTCAATAAACCTACAAAGTTTTTAACAGTCAGCAGTGGCTCCTGCAAGTCATGGGAAGCGATGTATACAAATTGTTCCAGCTCTTTATTTCTGAACTCAAGTACCCTTGCATACTCTTTCAATGCTTTTTCGGCATTCAGCTTATCGGTAAGATCCCGGGTGAATTTAGAAAAACCGATCACCTCATTCTCGTCATCATAAACGGTGGTGATGGTGACATGCGCCCAGAATTGTCCCCCATCTTTCCGGACGCGCCACCCTCTATGATGGGCCTTTCCATTCAGAATCGCTTCTTCCAGCAATTGATCAGGAATCTTATTGGCCCGTGCTTCTTCGGTATAAAACAACCGGAAGTCCAGGCCCACAATCTCCTCAGCAGTATAGCCTTTGATCTTCTCGGCACCTTTATTCCAGCTTCCCACGCATCCATACTGATCAAGAAATAAAATCGCATAATCCTCGATTTCCCCTAACATTTTCAACAGTAAGGGTTGAGGTTGACTTAAATTGTTCGACATGGAATAGGAAGTAGTTATGCTGAACAATATTCAAAAGTCAAGCCATGCTACCTTACCCGTATAAACACGGGTAGCAATCCCTTTTTTTTGCAATAAGCGAAAAAACATTGTCCTTCTTTTTTCCCAAATAGGGAATTGGGGAACTCACAGTTAATTTCTTATTTGCCCATCCCCTTTCACGATCCATTTTTCCGTTACCAGTTTTTCTAAGGCAAAAGGCCCTCTGGCATGAAGTTTCTGTGTTGAAATTCCGATTTCAGCACCCAATCCGAACATCTGTCCATCAGTGAAGCGCGTAGAGGCATTCCAGTAAACAACCGCAGCATCAACCTCTTCCAGGAACTGTTCGGCTTCCTGCGCATTTTCCGTCACAATCGCCTCCGAATGCTTCGAAGAGAATTCAGATATATGAGCGATTGCTTCATCTATATTTTCGACGATCTTAACAGAACACTTATAATCAAGAAATTCCCTGCCAAAATCATCAGTCGTTGCTCCGGACAAATAAGGATATTCCTCCCGATTTAAAATCGAAAAGGCAGTATCATCTGCAAAAATTTCTACCTGATGCGCAGCCAGTAAAGGCGCCAGCAACTTTAAGAAATCAGCAGCAATCATTTGATCTACCAATACCGTATCCAGTGCATTACATACTGAAGGACGGGAGACCTTCGCATTCTGCACGATTTCCGCCGCTATAAGCAACTTTGCCGTAGCAGCTACGTAAGTATGGCAAACACCTGCTCCGGTCTCTATAACAGGCACCAAAGCGTTCTTACGCACAAAAGAAATCAACTCATTGGAACCACGGGGAATAATAACATCAATATATTTCTCCGCCTGGAGGATTTCCAGTATATATTTCCTGTCCGCCGGCAATTGTTGCACAATATTTGGATCTAATCCGGATTCCAGTAAAACCTCCTGAATTAAAGAAACTAAAAAGAGATTGGTATGAAAAGCATCTTGTCCGCCACGAAGCAGACAAACATTGCCGGACCTGATACATAATGAAGCCACATCAATGGTAACATTGGGTCTGGATTCGTAAATCACCCCAACCACCCCCAGCGCTACAGTTTTCTTTTGAATCAGTAAACCATTGTCCATTGTCTTACTGGAAATCAATTGATTGGTCGGATCAGGTAAAGCAGCTACATCTTTCAAACTGCTGGCCAATCCTAAAATTCGTTCGCTATTCAATAGCAAGCGGTCTTTTTTAGGATCTGAATCTGCCATTTTCTGAAGATCTTTTAAGTTCTCTTCGATGATCTGAGCAGATTTATCACGGATTACTACGGCCAAACGGTGCAACAGCAATGTTTTCCCTTCATCACTCAACGAAGCGATGGAATATCTGGCTTTCTTAGCATTAATCAACTGGTTTTCTATAGATTCCATTGCTTTTTTTATAAGATAACGATGTCACTGGCGTTGGCAATCTCCAGATTATGTTGTTTTAAATTGTTTTGAATCGATGCTGAGGATGCTTTTGCCCTTGCTACCGCAACGATGTTCATTTGCGCATCTATCAGCTCAAATATTTCTCCGTTTTCAAAGGCAGCAACGACAGAAACCACGCCTACTGCCAGTAAGCTTTTGCGACTTCTAATCGCCTCAGAAGCTCCCTCATCGATCATTAACCTACCGGTGACCAGGCTTCCACTGGCCAGCCATTTATTTCTGGCCGTCAGCGTGCAATTTCCAGGTGTAAATAAGGTACCTGTTTTCCCGGCTGCCGCATCCAGAATACCGTTCGGTGTTCTGATGCCAAAAATCACCACTTTAATCCCCATCGTAGAAGCCAGATGAGCGAAAGTAAGTTTGGAAACCATACCTCCCAATCCGAGGTCAGAAGTTTTCTTATCTGCCAGAGAGAATACCTCATTATTGACCGAGTCTATCTGCTCTACAACTTTTCCGTCTTTATCCAATACCCCCGGAACCGAAGTCCCCAACAATATCAGCGAAGCGCCAAAACCAACACCTAACAGCGTTGCCAGCTCATCATTATCAGAAAACCTCAATTCCAGATCACTCACTACATCATTCTCATTTGCAATGGGGATTACCCCGTTTCGCCACAATTCTTCATAAGTCTCTTTAAGTTGTAGAAATTGCGTTCTATTGGAAAAGTGCCGGCGCTCACACAGACTTTGCGCCATCTGGATGCCGTAGGGGTAAAAATGCTTCGAATAGGTGTTCAACAATATGGGGTTCCCGATAGCAGCCGCAGCCTTTCTTTCAGAGATTTTCCCTTTGTAGTTCTTTAAGAATTGCTTTCCCGCAGCAACAGCACCGGAAGAAACCAGAATTAGCCGGTGTCCTTTCGCCAGCCGGGCAACCTGTGCCGCTACATCAGCAATAACTCCCTCATCCAACTCTCCTTTTGGAGTCGTAATAGATGCAGTACCTAATTTCAAAACAAGTATCGGCTTATTCATTTCTATTGAATTTGATAATTTCTCCTAAAATAGAAATTTTACCTTATTTCTCTCATCAATTCCTTTATTTTCAGCCGGTTTAAAGAATATTGCGAATTTTATTCACGCATTTGCGATTAAAACCGCTCTAAAATGATAAAACTGCCAAAAGCATTTATTTGCATCTGACAGTTTCATCTGTTAATCGCTAAAAGACAGCGAGGTACTTATACTAAGCTAGCGTCTAAAGTAATATCCATAGCGAAGGCCTTACTCACCGGACAATTTGCTTTTGCTCCCTTTGCAATTTCCTGAAACTGCTCTTCTGTAATACCAGGAATGCTGGCTTTTAAAACCAGATTAGAACTGCTGATTACGCCATTGTCTAAAGAAATGGTCGCTTTGGTTTCCAGATTACCTGGCTTAAAACCTGCCTCTGTCAGATCCAGACTTAATTTCATCGTGAAGCATCCCGCATGAGCAGCAGCCAATAGCTCCTCCGGATTGGTGCCAATCCCATCTGCAAACCTACTGTTAAATGAGTATGGTGTCTGATCCAATACTGTACTATCGGTGCTCAGATGTCCGGCACCCTCTTTAATTGTGCCATTCCAAACGGCTGTTGCGTTACGTTTCATAGTTCAATTGTTTTAAATAGTTTATTGATTTTAAGCGGCTTACAGGCTTTCTATCAAATTTATCAATTTTACCCGGCTTTCAACAGTAATTCTTCCTCATCTGTGTACGTTAAATAAATTGAATCTGTACCCCTTCCGCTTAGCATAAAATTGCGACTTTTACGGTTAATTCAATTTAAGCAAAATGTTAAAAGACGTTACCATCATTCCTTCAGCACAAAACGACATCGGGCGCATCTTTGAACTTTATGACGATGCCATCGCTTATCAAAAGACAGTATTTAAAAAACACTGGCAAGGATTTGAACGTAGTTTAATTGAAAAAGAGATTGATGAAACCAGACAATGGAAAATAATCATCGACGGACAAACGGCCTGCATCTTTGCCATCGACTTTAATGATCCGCTGATCTGGAAAGAAAAAGATGTTGATCCGGCCATATATATCCACCGTATCGTCACGAATCCCGAATTCAGGGGTCATCATTTTGTGAACATGATTATTGAATGGGCTAAGGAATATGGCGCTAAAAAAGAAAAGAAATATATCCGCCTGGATACCTGGGGAGACAACCCGAAATTGATCGCCTATTATGAGCGGTGTGGCTTCGATTATTTAGGGAATATCGTTCCTGAAGCGTCAGACGTATTGCCTAAACACTACGAAAACATCGTTCTGGCATTATTTGAAATCGAAATCCCGGGCAGCATTTAACCGACGACCGGCAACAGTTCATCCTGTTGCCTTAAATCAATTAAAACCTCCCTATTTTCCTTTGTTCTTGTTCTTATTCAGCTTGATCTTAATCTTGCCATCCTCCCCATCTGTGGCCAGTAAATGAAGGACAATCCCTTTCATTCTACGTTCCTGAATTTCCTTTTTATCGGTAATATCGGCATCCTTTTTAGGATTTCTTAAGGGCACATCAACGGCAATATTCGTTCCTTTCGACATCGAATATACCCCTGCCACATCCATATTCAGGATACTGGAATTAATCTGCATCGGGTTAATGGTAATCATCGGACCTCTGACATCGAACTTCCCGTTCAGGTTACTAAACGTAATATTGTCCAGATCCCGGAAAGGAAAAGCAAATTTCCCGACGCTGATTATCGGTTCAAATTTCAACAGCGCACCTTGTTTCAGGTCAAACGAGATATCTCCATTCAAAGAACTGGTGACCAGTTTCCCCTGATCGGTAACCAGTCCACCAATGGTAGATTTAGAGAAAAGATACCCTTTCAGGTTTTTAGAAGTCAGGGTGGTCATCCCGAAGTTATCAAAAGAATAAAAGAAACTTTTAACGTCTACATTATTCAAAGTCGTGTTGACGAGAAATCGATTATGGTTACCTTTCTGGGAGATATTACCATTCACCTTCATAGAACCGTTGCCCTGTTTCACACTGATATTTTTCAAACCTATACCAGCTTCCGAAAGGAACAAATCTGCTGTAACATCGGTACCGGTAAACTTATTGTAATACACCTTTGCTACCCTAAGGTGCATATCCACCTTACTTTTCTCAAACAGATCATTTACATCTTCTGAGAAACTGGTATTCTTAGCATTCTTTTTTGCCGCCCGGGCTGGCTTTCTACTGCCTAGAAATCCTAAAAACTCACCCAGGTGTAACTGCGGACTTCTAATCTGCCAGTTCAATAATATTTTTGCCGGATCATTATAATACAAATTCAGGAAGTTACGGATATGGCCGTCCATCAGGACAATACTCTTTCCGCTCTGCAAACGAATATTCTTAATAAAAAGATCATCAGTGGTAAAATTCAGAGAGACTGCGGTATTGGTAAAATTCAACTTTCTGGGCACATAACTTACATCTGCATTGACCACATCAATTACACCGGTCACCAATGGTTTGTGCAACTTAAAATCGACAATATCTGCCTTATAAGCCAACTTTACCGTTGCAGTACCTTTACCAAACCTCAACGTTTCCGTACCAATTGCCTTATTCAGCTTCGCGACACTAAACTTAGATTTGAACACCCCTGTGGCAATCGGTTTATCCAGATTATGGATAAAGACCGTATCAATTGAAAAAGGCATTTCCGTATAGGCACCTTTAAACTGATACAACTTGATCGCAGAATTCGCATCTGTAAATCCCTTACCCTGCTCATAATTATTGGTAAAAACTCCTTTAAAATTACAGCTGTCGATCACAGCTCCCGGAGTTTTCAAAATATTGTCTTTCACTAAAGCCATAACGTTAATTTCCGGATCACCACCAGGCCCCATATCACCTTTCAGCGTACAGGTTACATCTATCGGCTTTTTCAAATCAAACATCACCAGCTTCTCCGTAATATTAGGTGCCAGCAGATTCGCAGCATCTATCCATAGAATTGAAGGAGCTTTAATGTCAATTGCAAAATCAGTATTCTCTTTTGAGGTGTCAAATCTGGCACCGATCATAAAAGGATCTTTTCCAATATTCAATTGATTCGGTGCAACCAGAAGAACCCCGGTATCCTCATCGAAATTGACCTTAAAAGGCCCCTCTAACACCTTATCCTTGATAAAACTACCTCTTCTGGTATTAAAGGCCATACTCTTCGCCAGCGTCTTTAATTTCAACTGAGCCTCCCATCCGGAAAATGAATAATCCATCTTTCCTTTCAGCGCTTCCACCTCAAAATGAAACAACTTGTGCCCCTTTCTATTGTCGACGATAAAATTCACGTTATATAAACTGAATTCCTTCAGCTGTGCATCTGTGCTCCCCTTATCCTCTTTAGGTTTTTTCTTGTCTTTTTTCCTGAAAACAGCCGTATTACTATACCCGGCAGTATCTGTATACAGGTCTATTTTAGCATTACTGATTCCAATTTTCTTGATTTCAATGGTGCCCCTTAGCAGGGCCATTGTATTGACGGAAACTTCAAAATCCTGTGCTTCCAGTAAAGTATGCTGATGCACCTTCCATAGGCTATCTTTGATCACCACATTCCGCAGACTGATTGACACCCCCGGAAAGCCTTTGAAAAAGGTCGGATCCATACTCCCAATGGTCAGTGAGCCGTTGAGGTTCTTATTTAACTGTTCAGTAATCGTTGCCAGCAAGGTCTTTTTATTTGCATTTACATACAAACCAAGTCCCGTAAAAATGAGCGCAACAAAGGCGACTAAACCAATAAATATTCTGAGTGCAATTTTAGACCAGCGAGGCATTTTTTCCATGTGTAAAGAGCTAACGTTTTTGACCCTAAAATTGTTTGGCAGCATTCATCATTGCCTTGCTTTCAGCAGGATTTACAGTATGAAATATAACCATTTATACACGAAAGCCCCTGATTAAAAACAACAAAACCCGGTAAGCCTGAACTTACCGGGTCAAAAACGTAAAAAAAACTATTAAATAGAGGCCATGTCTATCACAAAGCGATAACGAACATCGCCGGTCAAAGTTCTTTCATAAGCCTCATTGATCTGATCTATTTTGATCATTTCTACATCAGAAGTGATGCCATGTTCTGCACAATAATCCAGCATTTCCTGTGTTTCTTTAATTCCTCCAACCAGAGAGCCCACCAGACTACGGCGACCAAAGATCAGTTGTACCGCCTGTACCTCAGAAGGTGTTGGCGGAACGCCCAGCAAGATCATCACCCCATTGGTACGCAATAAAGCAAGGTATTGGTTATAATCATGTTCTGCAGAAACCGTATCAATGATAAAATCAAAAGTATTGGCAAGACCTTTCATCGTCTCTTTTTCTGTAGTCAATGCAAAATGATGGGCACCCAATTCTCCGGCATCTTTAGCCTTTTCAGGAGAGCGGCTCAACATCGTTACGTCTGCTCCCATGGAAGCGGCAAGTTTAACGGCCATATGCCCTAAACCACCCAAACCGACTACCGCCAGCTTGTCTCCTTTTTTCACGCCCCAATATTTTAACGGGGAATAAGTAGTGATCCCCGCACAAAGTAAAGGCGCTACCTTTTCTAAAGGCAATTTATCGGAAATATTCAAGACGAAACCCTGTGTCACCACAATGTGTGTAGAATAGCCGCCGTAAGTAATCGTTTTTTTATCCTGTTCGAAAGAATTATAAGTCTGTGAATTTCCGTTTTCGCAATACTGTTCCTGATGATCTTTACAATTGCTGCAATGGCCACAAGAGTCTACAAAGCAGCCTACACCAACCGTGTCGCCTACTTTGAACTTACTTACGTTAGCACCAACCCGGCTCACTTTACCAACAATTTCATGACCGGGTACAACCGGATACATGGTACCTCCCCATTCATTTCTTGCCGTGTGAATGTCCGAATGACACACCCCACAATATAAAATCTTAATCTCCACATCATCTACTCCTGGCTCACGACGAGTCAACTGGAAAGGTTCTAATGGTTTATCAGCCTGATGAGCTGCATACGCTTTTACTGAAGTCATATTCTTTGTGATTAGTTTTCCCTTATAATATCCAAAACAACAAAAATGTTTTACTTAAAAAGCAGCCTGTCCTTCAAACCTGATCTAAAATCAATCAAGCCCTGAACCCTACTCATATTTAAGCGCATCAATGGTATTGGCTCTTGCCGCCTTATAAGATCTGATACTAACCGTGATCAGGGTGATCAGCATAGAAATGCACATCGCCAGCACAAAAGGCCAGATACTCAGCTCTATCCGATAGGCAAAAGTAGACAGCCATTTGGAAACAAACAGGTAAGCCAGCGGCCAGGCCACAAGGTTTGCCAGAAAAACCATGACTAGAAATGATCCGTTGAGCATTTTAACCAATTCGAAAGTAGAAGCGCCCAATACTTTTCTAATGGCAACCTCTTTGGTCCTTTGGGCAGCAACAAAAGAGATTAAACCAAATAGACCAATAAAAGAAATAAAAATAATGATACCCGCAAAAACCTTAAATAGTATACCCATTACAGCTTCACTCTCATAATAGCTATTGATCCTTTCATCAACAAAGCCAGAATCGTAAACACTAGTGGGGAAGGTAACATTCCATAAGGCTTCAATTTGTTTCATGGCAGGCAGCATATGTTCGCCATCCAGCTTTATGGCCGCGCGCCAATATTGATCTTTGTCTGAAGAAATAACCAGTCCGGAGATATTCTCTTTTAAAGATTTATCATTATAATCTTTCACCACACCAACAATAGGGATATTGACGTTTGAAGCTTTAATTATTTTGCCAATTGCATCCTGAGGGTTAACAATCCCTACCTTTTTGAGAAAGGTTTCATTAACGACATAACCATTCGTAGTGTCGCTTTTTGTAAAGACCTTGCCTGCAATAATTTTTAAGTCAAACAGCTCAAAGTAGTTTTCATCCGCTGTACAAACTCTGACTTCGAAATCATGGTTCTTTACCCCATTGAAGGTGAAATCTGTTGAATTTACATCCTGAGAAAGCGGAGGCGACTGGCAATAACTCAGCAGCTGTACGCCCGGAATCTGCAGGACCTTCTCTTTGAAAATATCACGTCTGCTTACGCTGGTACTATCCCCTGGAATTCCAACCATGGCTACAGCATCTGAACTAAATCCCAATGGTTTTTGCTGCAAATACTCCATTTGACGAACGATCACCAGGGTCCCGATAATCAGTATTATGGTAATTGCAAACTGTACAACCACCAGGATTTTACGCAAGCTTAGGCCATTGTTATTCAGTGCAACCTTATTTTTAATAGCCAGTGCCGGATTAAAGCCCGATATAATCATTGCCGGATAAAAACCCGCTAAAAAGCTGACAAATACCACCAGCAACGCCATAAACACAAAAATAACAGGGTGTGCAAACAGGCTGAATGACATTTGGTTTTTGAAAAGATTTTGCATGGAAGGAATCGCAAGCTCACACAGCATGCAGGCAAATAACAAGGCGATTACCACTATAGCAACAGTTTCGGTTAAGAATTGAACAATAAGCTGTCTACGGTTACCGCCCATTACTTTACGAACCCCAACTTCTTTGGACCTGTTAACCGCCTGAGCAGTACTTAAATTAATAAAGTTGATGCAGGCTGTACAGATTAAAAACAGGCCAATGACAGAAAGACCATAAATCTGGTGTTTACTAATCGTCAAATTGGCGAAATTATCATAAAGTTCAGAAAAATGGATCTCTTTTAAAGGCTGAAGTCTGTTCTTCTGGTTACCCGCGATATTTTGATCTGCGTAATGTATTTTGTTGAACTTTGTCAGCATCTCCTCAAGGTCTGAACTTTTCATTCCTTCTTTAAGCAATACATAACTGTTGTTGCCGGAGCTTGTACAATCCCAGCAGGTACTATTTCTTTCCGAAAAATTTTTGTAGCTGATGACTATTTTTAAAGGGAAACTACTGTTTTGAGGCATATCCTGAAATACACCGGTCACCTTTAATTCTGTTTTACTTCCAATTGTGATGCTTTTGCCAACTGCATTTTGAGTGTTACCAAAATACTTAATGGCTGTAGCTTGCGATAAAGCCACGGTATTAGGCTCCTTTAATGCTTCTGATGGCTTACCATATTGCCAGTCGATCTGAAGTATCTCAAAAAACTCTGGTTCTGCATAGTAGAAATCTTCCCTGGTTTTTATAATTTCTTTGCCTTCTTCATCTTTAACATGAATTACATTCCCTCCCTTGGCTATTGCGCCTATCTTCTCTATGCCCGCAATTTCATTTCTGGCCGCTGCAGTAAAAGGTATGGGTACTCCTGAAGAATAATCGTCGAAAGAATTGTATTTCCAATCGGTAACCACGCGATAGATCCGATTTTGATTTTTATAGCCTTCATCAAAACTCAGCTGGAAACGGATAAAGATAAAAATCAGGATACAGCTTGCCATGCCAATGGAGAGACCCAGAATATTAATCAAGGTATAACTCTTATTTTTCCAGAGGTTACGCAAAGCGATTTTTAAATTGATCCTAAACATAAGCGGTTTTTTCTCCTGCCATTCGCCAACGATATGCCAAACCCAAAAACAGGCAATGATCACGGCTTATTCATCTTTAAGGATTTTAAACTGTTCGTTAACGCACAGCGGCTGACCGAAAACGCACAATGTTATAAAACCCCGGTGCAGGTTAAACTAAGGAAAAGTAGCGCTACAAAAAAAGGACTTTTAGTTGTTACACCAAAAGTCCTTTAATATAGGATCAAAATCTTCTTTTATTCTGCTTCGCGCAAGTTTAAAGTTTTCGTGGTATTCGATCTGATTTCTTCAGTCATTTTTATGTTTTTACTAAGTGCATGTCCATAAGAAGGAATCATAGCGCTTAGTTTTTTCTGCCATTCTTTGCTTTTCACCTGTTCACCGAAGCAACGCTCCATTAGGGTAATCATGATAGAAACTGCGGTAGAAGCCCCTGGAGAAGCTCCAAGTAAAGCAGCAATAGAACCATCGGCAGCAGTAACTACTTCTGTACCGAATTCTAAGATACCGCCATGTTCTTCATCCTTCTTAATCACCTGAACACGCTGACCAGCAGTTTCCAGTTCCCAATCTTCCATTTTGGCAGTTGGTAAATACTCTCTTAAAGCGGTCATACGATCTTCCGGAGATTGACGTACCTGGTTGATTAAATATTTTGTAAGTGGTAAATTATCCAGTCCGGCGGAAATCATCGGACGGATATTATTCACTTTAATTGACATAGGAAGGTCCATTAAAGAACCGTTTTTCAGGAATCTTGTAGAGAATCCTGCATAAGGACCAAAAAGCAATGCTTTTTTACCATCGATCATTCTGGTGTCTAAGTGTGGAACAGACATCGGTGGCGCACCAACCGAAGCTTTACCGTATACTTTAGCATCATGATTGGCAATGACATCCGGATTGATACATTTCAACCATTGTCCACTTACCGGGAAGCCACCAAAACCTTTACCCTCAGGAATACCGGATTTCTCCAATAGTGGCATTGAGCCACCACCAGCACCAATGAAAACAAATTTAGCTTTCACCACACGCTTATCTCCTGTGAATCCGTTTTTCACTTTCACATCCCAAAGCCCGTCTTTTTGCTTTAGTTTTTTCACATCATGAGAAAAGTGCATGCTCACACCTTCCATTTTTTGAAGTGTATTGAACATCATTCTGGTTAAGGCACCAAAATTTACATCGGTTCCCATTGTCATTCTTGTGGCGGCTACCTTTTCTGCCGGATCACGTTGATCCATTACTAAAGGCATCCACTTCTTCAATTGTTCCGGATCTTCAGAATACTTCATTCCTTCGAAGAGAAGATTTTCCTGAAGTCTGTCAAAACGTTCACGTAAAAACGCAACATTTTTCTCTCCCCACACAAAACTAACGTGCGGAATGCTCTTAATAAATGTTTCGGGTGATCCTACCAGGTTGCTATTAACCAGGAACGACCAAAACTGCTTGGATACTTCAAAAGATTCTGCGATAGCTACAGCCTTTGCAGTTTCAACTGAACCATCCGCTAATTGTGGCGTATAATTTAGCTCACAAAATGCAGAATGCCCGGTGCCGGCGTTATTCCAGGCATCAGAACTCTCTGCAGCAGCAACATCCAGTCTTTCAAAAATTTCTATGGTGATATCCGGCTGCAATTCTTTGAGTAATACACCTAACGTGGCGCTCATTATCCCTGCTCCAATCAATACAACATCCGCAGTTTTTTCCGAATTACTATTCTTACGAGTCATTTATTTGAATTTTTATGCAAAAATACAATACCTTATCAAATAAACCCTAAGAAAACAAGATGTTTTGTGAATTATTTCTGTCTATTCTATAAACTTTAAAAGAATAGTCCAGAAAAATGAGGTGAAGTCGGCGGCAATTAGCGTAATTCCTTCCGGAATTTTCATCCGTTCTAATTTTATTACCTGTATTGACAGCCTGATTTCTTTTAATCTCGTATAATTCACACAAAGAAAAGTCAGAACATCCACGTTTTACCCGTTCATTTGTTTGTCATTTTTATATGACCTGCCAAATATAATTTGGAGCAACAGGTAAACTGATCAAATCCGGGTTAAATCCTAATCCTGGTTAATCATTAACCCTTTTCTGAAAAACCATTTAACATTCAGAATGTTATCTTTTTTACAAACAGGCCTGATGATTCCTAACCTTAAAATTATTCATTATGAAAAATCAAAGTACGCCAAAGCCCGGTTCAGCAGACTATGACGCTGAAAATCCACAGAATTTAAACATCCCAAAGCACCACAGCAGCACCGACCGAAGAGACAGTCATGAATTGCCGGCAATTGAAAACCTGAATGATCAGGCAGATGAGAACGAAACAAAAATTCCCTGGCAAGACCTACCGAGAACTGACCTGGGCAATCCACGACGCAAAGATGAACATCAACGTGAACGGATAATTACGCCATAAATTCATTAGCTTATCGCTTCAATAAGGAGATCACTTTTTTAGTACCTGTTGTTGCTGCAACCACAACTAATCCGGCAACAAATCCAATCAACGCCTCTTTAATCATAGCGGGCATACCCGGAAATAAATGGTGTAAGAAGTCAATATTATGAACAAAGATTCCGCCGGAAACCAGGATTAAAGCAATGGTTCCAACGACACTTAGAATCCTGATGATTACGGGTAGCGACTTCACCAATAACTGCCCAAGGCTGGCAAAGATCCCTTTATCATTGGAACGTTTGATTAATTTATGGCCAACATCATCCATCCTTACGATAACTGCAACAATGCCATAAACACCAATGGTAGCCAATATTGCCACGGCCGAAACGGTTAAGATCTGTATCGGTAAAGTTGCTGTTAAAACCGTTCCCAGTGCAATAATGACGATCTCTACAGAAAGAATAAAGTCGGTGGTAACAGCCGATTTAATCTTTGCTTTTTCCGCCTCATCACCATCCTGTTTAATCTCTGCAATCACTTCATGTCCATCCTTTGAACGGTGGAAAAGGTATTCCACTATCTTTTCAACCCCCTCATAGGCCAGATAGAATCCTCCTAAGACCAGGATAACTTTGATAGCAACCGGGAAAAATGCACTGAGCAGTAAGGCGATTGGAACAATAATAATCTTATTAATTAAAGAGCCTTTGGTAATTGCCCAAAGCACAGGTAATTCACGTGAAGAGAGGAAACCAGTGGCTTTTTCTGCATTCACCGCTAAATCATCCCCCAATATGCCTGCTGTTTTTTTCGTCGCTATTTTAGCCGCAACCGACACATCATCCATTAAAGCAGCTATATCATCCAAAATCGCAAAAAAACCTGAAGCCATATTTATTTAATTAATCTGGCCGCAAATTATAAATACGATTTTGAATTATAATAAAAACGCCTGTAAATATTTATTAAATATCTTCTTATCTCCATCCCTATCAGGCATCCCTTGACGTTAAAACCCTATTCATTCAGCCCTCAGGTATACAATGGCTATCCTATAACCCTAATTCGGTTAGCATGCCTACATATTGACAATACGATTATCAGGGCATCCTTTGTGTTTTGATTGGAGGTTGATAGGGCCTAATAGGGCTTTAAGCCCTATGAAAGCCTTGAAGGTCAGCTTGTAACTTTCTTTTAACAGCCTGGTAATTATGATGTCATTAGCGGGATAACCCGAAGATTATGACTACCTTCATGCTAAGCATGCTGTATGGTACTGCGCTCAACTTCAAACCTTTAACGACTCTAATATGGCAATAGCTTCTAACGGCCCACAGGGCCACCTCAACGGAAAAGTCGGCAATCTTGTTTTTTATATGCTCAACGGGCAGCCTGTAGTACGCTTAAACGGCAGAAAAGGAAAACCAAGTACACTTCAACTGGCCAATTATCAGGAAATGGCCGTCACCACCAAACTGCTTAAAAGAATGGGCGGGTTTATTAAACTAGGTTACGGTTTGCAAGCCAGAGGAACAGTCCATAATGCACATAACTTAGCCACTTCCTATCATAAAAAACAGGCTTTAAAAGGTGAATACCCAAATATCAGCATCGATTACAGCAAGGTTAAGTTAAGCCAGGGTGTGATGCCGGAAACCGCTGATTTAAAGATCAATAAGTTAGCCGGTGGACTGGAAATCACCTGGGATCCAAAAGAGTATCCAGGCTTACAGGACAACGACAGCGTGATGGTCATGATTTGTTGCCCGGAAACCGGAAAAGACCAGGAATATCTGAATGTGGCTAGAAGATCTGAGGGAAAGTGCTTTATTCCGGTGTATGAGAACGTGTTGAATCAACAGATAGAACCCTATATTTCCTTTATTTCTGCGGATGGCGAAAAGGTGTCTGACAGTGTTTATCTGGGTAATCTGAATGGTGAAGGTCAAAATGCAGCAGAAAAACAACAGGCAGAGAAATACCAGCAGGTAAAAGTAAGGTTTGATCAGCTGGAAGGCAATTATTCAAAGCAAATGATAGCCAATTATGGCGAAAAACCGCGGACTAAAGCTTTTAAATATCTGGAAAAAGAATATCAGACCCTCAAAAAACAACTGGACCACTTACCGGGAAAACCCGGTTAATCACCTGAACGGAAAAACAATACCCTTTTTAGCGTAAAATTTTATACAACTACAAAAAATAACTATCTTACATGATAGTTACAGGAGATTCATGTTCAAAAATTAATCAAACAAATCCTCCTGGTTATTTGCTGTTATAATTTAGATATAAAACGCGGAAAAGTATGATATCAGTGAACCCTACGAATGGAAAGACGATAAAAACCTATATAGAAGATACGGAAAAGCAAGTAAATGGAAAGATAGAAAAGACACATGCTGCCTGGTTAAAATGGAAAGATACCCGTTTTTCAGTACGGGCAGAATTCCTCAGAAATACTTCGGCTGTGCTTTTAAAGCGAAAAACGGAACTAGCTACTTTAATGGCTAAAGAAATGGGAAAACCTTTACCGGCAGGAATTGCAGAAATTGAAAAATGTGCGGCAGTCTGCGATTTTTACGCTTCAAACGGCGCCAACTTCCTGAAAGATGAAATCATTGCCACAGAGGCGAGTAAAAGTTATGTGAGCTTTCAGCCATTGGGCGTGGTACTGGCGGTGATGCCCTGGAATTTTCCCTTTTGGCAGTTGTTCCGGTTTTTGGCACCTGCCCTGATGGCGGGGAATGCGGGTGTATTAAAACATGCCTCCAATGTAAGCGGTTGCGCATTGGCGATAGAAGAAGTGATCAAAGAAGCTGGTTTTCCGAAAGATGTTTTCAGCGTGCTCCTGATCAACAGTAAAATGGTTAAACTGGCCATTGCGCATCCTTTCATCAAAGCCGTAACCTTAACCGGAAGCACCGAAGCAGGGAAACAGGTGGCACAACAAGCAGGTTTTCATTTGAAAAAAACCGTACTGGAATTGGGAGGAAGTGATCCTTATCTGGTATTGGCAGATGCCGACCTGGAGCAGGCCGCAGAAATTTGTATGCAAAGCAGACTGATTAACAATGGCCAAAGCTGTATTGCAGCGAAGAGATTCATTTTAGTCAAAGAGATAGAAAAAGAGTTTCTCAAAATCTTTCTGCTCAAGATGCAGTCGAAAACTACCGGAGACCCTTTTGAAGCCAAAACCGACCTCGGTCCTATGGCCAGAAAAGACCTGCGCGATGAGTTACACCAACAGGTAACCGACAACATCAAAGCGGGGGCAAAATGTATTCTTGGTGGAGAAATCCCTGATTTTAAAGGCGATCACGCTTTTTATACGCCTACCATTCTTACGGGTATAAAAAAAGGAATGCCTGCCTGGCAGGATGAAATATTCGGTCCGGTAGCCTTGATATTCAGTGCAAAAGATGAGGAAGAAGCGATAAAAATCGCTAACGACAGTCCCTTTGGATTAGGAGCAGCAGTATTTACAGCTTCCAAAGCACATGGTGAAGAAATTGCTGCAAAGAAACTAAACGCAGGATCCTGCTTTGTCAATAGCCTTGTAAAATCAGATTCGAGATTGCCATTTGGTGGAATCAATCAAAGTGGTTACGGGAGAGAGCTCAGTTCTTTTGGCATCAGGGAGTTCGTGAACATCAAAACTGTATACATCCGGTAAGTTCAGCTCAACACATTTGAGTATCCAGATCAACGGTTGAAAAATGTATTTAAACCCGGGGGTTTAGGTTTGGTTCCATCTTGGCAACTGTCCATAAATCCCCTGGTATATCTGGAGGATTTTAGATTTCATGGTTGCTGGTAGGTCCTTATTCTTATGGTCATAAGTAACATACCAATGGACGTGTAAAGCTTCTATATCCTCAATCATCATTTGAACGGGCCATGAATTCTTGCGTTCAATTTCACCGAACTGGAAACCATTCAGTAAATTTTCCCGCAGGTCGTCTGCAATGTCTGTATTGATCTTCAAATCTTTTGATTTTTCCGGTGGACCGGATTTATTGATATAAACCAGCTCCACCCTGCCCTTTCTTAAGGCGTAAACCAGGTATAGCCCATAATTATGGGCATCTACATTGCAGACCTCTACTAAACTGTCTGTTGCCTGAAAAAAGAAATTGCCCTGTTTATATTTACTCAATTCGTCAAACATAAATTTAATAGTTTTGAAAACCGATCATTTTTTCAATCGCGTTAACCTAATATAAAAAAATTGAGATCATCTAACAAATTAACCCCTTAAAGGAGTGAAGAAAATAAATGCTACTCCTGCCCCCTGTAAATCCGACCTGTACAAACTGTCCATATTATCCGTATTTCCCGTATTTATCATCCCTCTTCCCCGTATTTTATTGTCAACAATATTGATCAGTTTAACAGTTTAACCACAACATTCAAAAACCACATACTACTGAATTTTAAACAGATAACTTTAATCTACAGCCTTATCCTCCTAAAAAAAGACCTGGACCTCGTTTAATTTATCGATGTATCTGAACCCCCGAAAGACCAGATTAATACCAGGCAGATTTAAGATACCGTAAACACTGTTACTCCTGTAACTGAGGTGGCGAAGCTGTAGCCAAACACCTGACTTTTAACGTTTTCATCATGAAATTACAGGACACACACCATGCGTTATGGCGCAAACAATGGCTGGTGATCTACACCCGCCCGAGATGGGAAAAAAAAGTAGAACGGCTCTTACAACTCCAGGGCATAGAATCCTATTGTCCGTTAAGAAAAGTCATGAATCAATGGGCAGACCGTATAAAACAAGTGGATTTACCACTGTTCAGCTCTTATGTTTTTGTGCGCATCAATGAGCGTGATGCTTATAAAGTAAGGCAAACAATTGGGGTTATGAACTTCGTTTATTATATGGCCAAACCTGCAGTGATTAAAGATCAGGTGATTGAGAAAATAAGAGAATACAGCCAAAACTGCCCCGATGTAGAGGTGCTGAGCCTTCAGGGCATCAACAGTGGTGACCGCGTAAGGGTTAAGCAAGGCCTGTTTTCCGATCAGGATGGAACGGTTATCAGGGTTCAGGGCAAAAATGTGATTCTGGTTTTTGACCATTTGAACTGTGTATTAGTCAGCAATTTCCCGGTCAGCAATGTGGTGTTAAACACAATACACACTGGCCCGATATCCTATAATTAACAGGGAGATGCGTGCAAAAGCGGTGGAATTGCGTTCAGAAAATATGCTGGATGGACTCTTGAGAAATACAGCATTCAAATCTTCCGTCAATTATGAAAAGATTAATTCAACTATTTGAAAAAGAAGACTGGAAGTATTATGTAGGAAATTCCTTGCAGCACGACTTTTACCACAGCTGGCATTATCATTCGATGGAGTTGGCTGCTGAGCCCTTACTTTTCGTTTATGAAGAAGGAGAAAACTACCTGGCGCTTCCCTTAATCAAAAGAGAAATCCCTGGTGAGGAGTACTCCGATCTGACTTCTGTTTATGGGTATACCGGTCCTATTTCCAATCAGAAATTCTGCACACTGAGCACACTGTTTCTTGAAAATTTCAGGCTATCCTTTCTGGAATATTTAAAAGAAGAAAAGATAGTTTCGGTTTTTTCAAGGTTACATCCATTTTTCGATCAGTCCTTACCCATATCCAAATTGGGTGGCATTCATGCTAACGGGAAAACGGTGGCCATAGACCTGACGCTCTCTATTCAAGATCAGCGGAAAAAATACCACAGCCGGTTGAGGAGCAACATCAGTCAATTGAGACGAAAGGGTTATATAGTCAGGGAGTCGGATTCTATAGCCGACATTGACATCTTTGCGCAGCTATATATGGAGCATATGAAAAGGATTAGTCCTTCCGGCAGTCACCTGTTTCCCCGCTCCTATTTCAGAGATCTCTATTATTCGGATGAGCTAAATTGTAAATTATTACTGGTATACCTGGGTGATCAGGCGGTATCAGCTGCCTATGTGGTATGCAGCAATGAGATTATCCAGGCTCATCTTTTAGGCACACTTACCGCTTATTTACCAGATTCCCCGGCTAAATTACTCACGGATGAGATCAGTGTGATTGGCCGTAAAATGGGTGCCCGGTATTTCCATCTTGGTTCCGGGCTAAATTTTAAGGAAGACGCGCTTTTTGAATGGAAGGCCGCTTTTTCAGATCTGATCCTTGATTTCAATAGCTGGAGATACATTGCCAACCCGGAAGTTTATCATGTATTGGTTCAAAAACTGGAAATCAATAAAGCTGCTGACCTGGATTTCTTCCCTTTATATCGATACAACTCATCGTAAAAGCAACTATTCTACCTATGAGCAATTAGGCGACCTGTAAGGAGTAATCCATGCAATTAATTGTTTCATCAGAAAATTTATTTGTTTTGAGATTAGCAATTATTTTCATTACCTTCCAAAAAGATTAGTCCCAATCTGGTCTTATGTTTGAAATAATAGTATGCTGGTTTCTTATTAAACCTAAACTATTATCTTATGATTTTAATCAACAACGACGGTCTGATTGAGCGTGTCGTGCGCAATAAGATCAGCATTTCAGAACTTTCCCGTATTTTAGATGTAAGCAGAACTTCTATTTACAATTGGTTTCAACAGAAACAGATTGGCATTGATGTGGTGTGTAAAATCGGCAAAGTAATAGATCATGATTTTGGAAATGAATTTCCGGAGGCTTTTGCAAAAGAAGGAGATCGGATCATGGCAGATTTAACTAAGGAAAGAATGGAAGATGAGCATTATTACAGCGATTCTGTCCAGTATTGGATGAAAAAGTACATCATTCTCCTGGAAAAGCATAATGATTTGCTTCATGATATCCATAGCAAACCAGGAAAAACACCTGTAGTTCCGGGGGCGATGTTAGGTACTTCCAGAAATACGCGGTTATATTACCCAAAGGCAGGTTATTGATTTAGAATACCCTCGGACAAATGAAGGATCTCGGGACTTTACCAAAGGCGAGCCCCATCGTGATCTCATGGGATCCATTTTGATTACTCCCCAATGCACTGGTGACGTGATCATAAGAGTACCCAAATCTAAAACGCTCATTTACAAAAAACTGAACAATGCCGGATATAGAATTTTCTTTACCCGGGGAAGATCCTTCTAAGTTCTTTTTCCACAGGTTGAACCCTGTGCGAATGGAACCGCCGATCCAGACTTTATCATTAATGATGAACATGGTATTGAAATCGGCACTGGTTGGCCCTCTAAAATCTTCTTTAATGAGGATACTGGGTCTGATTCTGATTTCCGGTGAAACATTAATTAATGCCCCGCCCATCATATATGCGTGTCGGCTACGAATGACATTTAAAGAGGAAGATTGATTCCTTCTTTTATCGGGTCCGGAAAACAGGTCCAAAGCAGACAGTCCGAGGTACCAATAGTCCGAATTGTAAAACACACCGAGGCGTAAATCAGGAACGATATTACTTTGATTCCCTATTGGTATGGCCTCGTCTCCGGGCTGAACCGTGGTTAGCAGCTGCCCTTTTAAACTATACTGTGCCGCACCTACGCCCAAACCAAAACTCAATCGCTGGGTATCCTCTCCATTTAATTGTAAGCGGTAAGCGTAATTCAGGGTTGCTGAAGTTGCAGATTGCGCCCCGATTTTATCGGTTGTAATCTGCACACCTAAGCCCATTTTACGATCCAGCGGATCTAATATCCCATCAATGGAAACCGTTCCTGTTTGTGGTGCTCCCTCCATTCCCACCCATTGTGCCCGTAATCCGAGTTGTACAAACCACTCTTCTTTATAGCCCGCATAAGCAGGATTTACACTCAGACTATTGAATATATACTGCGTAAACTGGATGTTTTGCTGTGCAGCTACTTTTCCAATTTGCATGCAGCAAATACCTATCATTATGGTGATCAGTTTTCTCATTATCTTTTGATTAAAATCCAGCTTTTACGGGTCGTAACCTCTCCTGCTTTTTTAAGTTTTAACACGTAGAAATACGTCCCCTCATTTAAGCCCATCCCATCCCACTCTCCTTTATAGTTGTTGTTTTTGTATACCTGATCGCCCCAGCGATTAAATACAGCGAGGTCAACATTTTCATAAGCGGCTATTCCAATGATCTGGAAAGTATCATTCTTTCCATCGCCATTTGGCGTAAACGTATTTGGTATTTCCAGATCCGGCGGAACTACAGTGATTGTTACCATGGCTACATTAGAAGATAATCCTACGGAATCGTTGATTTTATAGCTAAACTTTTCAACGCCCGAGTATCCTTTATTTGGCTGATAAACGATTTTTCCATCTTTATTCATTTGCAGGCTTCCGTTTGATGGCATCATCTGCACTTCTACCGTACTAACATCTAAAGGAAAAAGACTTGCGCGGTCGTTTTTAGCTACTGCAACCATGACTTCATTATCTATTTTGGTCTTTGCATAATCGTCTACTGCGGAAGGGTAACGGACAACATCTATATCCGTCGGCCTATCATTGTCCTCGCTCGTACCAGAGATATCCGAAACAACTTCCCCGATCTCTGTCTTCCCATCTACCTGAGCAACATTTCTCACGTTCCCATTCAACTTTTCATCTTCTGTAACGGTATAATTTTCCCTATGTGTGATAGAAGCTCCCGGTGCGATTGTGGTTGCGGATATGAGGATTGGTCTGGAGATTTTTGGGTCAGACAGGACCAGATTGTGCAGGGTAACGTTTCCGGTATTCTTGATGATAAAATTGTAGGTAATCGTTTTAAAGTCGTTATTGAAGCGCCCGGTTTTCAGCAAACTCACTTTAGGGTTCTGCTGAATACGTACATCTGCTGTCGTCGAAACAAGAGGGTGTTCTGTACTTTCTACAGTCGCGGTATTTTGAATTTTAGCAAGGTTTGCAGTTGGCGCGCCATTTTTATCTAAATCTGATTGAGTTACGGTGTAAGTTCCTTTATAAATCCATGATTCTGATCTTTCCAGAATGTTGTTACCATTGTCGCCAGTCTTCTGGTTCAGTTGTCCACCGATCAGCGGATCGCTAACGATCACATGGTGATGATCTGCCGTTCCGGTATTTTTAACCGTGATCGTGTAATTTATCTTTTCTCCGGCAACAGAAACAGTTTGCAGGTCTGCGGTTTTCGTAATTGAAAGGCCGATACAAGCGGGAACTCTGATGGTGATTTTAAAAGGAATTCCATCACAGCCACCGTCTAGCCCTTTTGGCGTAACGGTGTAAATAACATCCTGAGCGATTGCTGTTGGGTTGTAAAGATTGGTACTAATGGTATTTCCCGTTCCGTTTAGTGCACCTGTTACCGGAGAACTTACCGTCCAGCTGAATGTTGCCGGTACCGAATTTCCACCTTTTACCGTATTGTTGATATTGGCTTGCAGTGGGTAAACAAATGAGGATTGATTACAGGTTAAAGGAGTCCTGGTGTCGTCATAGCCTTTAGGAACCTGGCTTACAGTCACTCTGGTTGTCGCTGAAACTGCACTGGTACAACCCGCAGTATTGGTCACTTTGACGGTGTACACACCAATTTCATTTACGCTGTAACTTTGAGCAGTTGCATTAGGAATGAGGATTCCGTTTTTATACCATTGGTTTCCATTTACCGCTGATGAGGTTAAAATTACAACTCCACCTTCACAGAAAGTAGTTTCATTTGATGGAGAAATATGAGGCTGTTCAGGGTACTGAACTTCTGTAACGGTAGTTGGTAAGGATATCGTGCTTACGCAACCATTGTCGTTTGTAAATTGAACGGAGTAGTCGCCGGGTGTAGTTGCAGTATAGGTTTTAGCCGTAGCACCTGGAATTAGTACGCCGTTTTTGTACCATTGATTTCCGCTGATTTCTGATGAGGTAAGGGTTGTACTACCACCCTCGCAAAATACTGCATGGTTTATGAAAGTAATGGTTGGCGGATTTGGAATCGGGTTTACCGTAACCACTGCTGGTTCCGAAGCCGGGCTTTCGCAGGCAATCGAAGTGATTTTTACGGTATAGATTCCGCTTTCGGTAGCGGTATAAGTCTGACCGGTTGCACCTGTTATTGGACTGCCTCCTTTGTACCATTGGTAACTGTCGGACGCAGTAGCGCTTAATACTACCTGCCCGCCTGCACAGAAGGTCGTCTGGGTGGCAGCGGTGATAATGGGTTGATTTGGAATCGGGTTCACCTTGATCGTTACCATTTCTGACACCAGACTAACGCAGTTATTTAAGGTTACATAAACTGTATATTTTCCGCTTTCTGTGGCGATGTAGGTTTGGTTGATTGCACCTGTTATTGGGCTGCCATCTTTATACCACTGGTTGCCGGTAGCTGCAGAAGAAGTTAGCACAGTACTGCTGCCCTCGCAGAACTCTGTCTGAGTTACGGTAACATCCGGAGTAGCTGGAATCGGATGAGCAATTAAGACAACTTCTTCCGATGTTAAGCTCAGGCAATTGTTTAAGGTAACGGTTAAAGTGTATTTCCCGCTTTCCGTAGCGATGTAAGTTTGCTGGTTTGCATCCTGTATCGGGTTACCATCTTTGTACCATTGGTTGCCGGTAGCTTCCGGGGAAGTCAGCGTAGTGCTGTTGCCTTCGCAGAATTCTTTCTGGCTTACGGTAATTTCAGGAGTCGCCGGAATCGGGTGAGCAATCAGGATAACTGCATCAGATACCAGA
>NZ_JAPIVQ010000046.1 GCF_026239675.1 Pedobacter sp. PLR | reverse complement strand
TCTGGTATCTGATGCAGTTATCCTGATTGCCCACCCGATTCCGGCGACTCCTGAAATTACCGTAAGCCAGAAAGAATTCTGCGAAGGCAGCAGCACTACGCTGACTTCCCCGGCAGCTACCGGTAACCAGTGGTACAAAGATGGTAACCCGATACAGGATGCAAACCAGCAGACATACATCGCTACGGAAAGCGGAAAATATACCTTAGTGGTCACCTTAAACAACTGTGCGAGTCTGGTATCTGACGCAGTGATCTTGATTGCTCATCCGATTCCGGCGACTCCTGAAATTATGGTAAGCCAGAAAGAATTCTGTGAAGGGAGCAGCACTACGCTGACTTCCCCGGCAGCTACCGGCAACC
>NZ_JAPIVQ010000045.1 GCF_026239675.1 Pedobacter sp. PLR | reverse complement strand
CTTGAAAGGTGATACTGGTGCCGATGGTAAGTCATCCTATGATATTTATAAAGCGATACCCGGTAATGAGAACAAAACACCTGCTGATTTTGCGGTTGGCTTGAAGGGTGATAAAGGGGATACTGGTGCCGATGGTAAGTCATCCTATGATATTTATAAAGCGATACCTGGCAATGAGAACAAAACACCTGCTGATTTTGCGGTTGGCTTGAAGGGTGATAAAGGGGATGCTGGTGTTGCTGGCCCAATAGGAGTAACTGGTGCAGATGGAGTTCAGGGCTTAAAAGGGGATAAAGGCGATACCGGTGCAACTGGTGTTGCTGGTCCAATAGGAGTAACTGGCGTAGATGGGGTACAGGGCTTAAAAGGT
>NZ_JAPIVQ010000044.1 GCF_026239675.1 Pedobacter sp. PLR | reverse complement strand
CGCCAATGCTCCTGTGATGACATCCGTTGATACCAATGGCGTAAAGTTGTACTCAAAGGTTGGATCAGTTGCTCCATACGTTTTTGAATAAGCCAGCTTTGGCGTAATGGTTACTGGTTTCTTGCTGACCGTGAAATTAGCAGGAACATAAGTAATTGCATATTTATATTGATCCAGGTTGAATGAGTTTTGCTGGATTTCATAGTTTCCTGCATTTTCTCCGGATACTCTGGATAAGGTTCCTGTGCTTACATCAGTACCTGTTAATGCCGGAGTGATGGTTGGGGCAGCGATGGCAGGTTCTACATCGCCGAATACTTTCGTCTGCGCAGCAGCGGTTACCGTAACTGGTTTTGGTAGGATCTGCAGTAACCGGATTACCGGTT
>NZ_JAPIVQ010000043.1 GCF_026239675.1 Pedobacter sp. PLR | reverse complement strand
CACCGGTAATCCGGTTACTGCAGATCCTACCAAAACCAGTTACGGTAACGGCTACTGCTCAAGGCAAAGTATTTGGAGATGCAGAACCGACCTTAGCTGCCCCTGCAATTAGTCCGGCATTAACAGGCACTGATGTAAGCACAGGAACCTTAAACAGAGTAGCTGGAGAAAATGCAGGAGCGTATGAAATCCAGCAGAACACCTTCAACTTAGATCCCTATAAATATGCGATTACTTATGTTCCTGCTAATTTCACGGTCAGCAAGAAACCAGTAACCATTACGCCAAGACTGGCTTATTCAAAAACGTATGGAGCAACTGATCCAACCTTTGAGTACAACTTTACGCCATTGGTATCAACGGATGTCATCACAGGAGCATTGGCA
>NZ_JAPIVQ010000042.1 GCF_026239675.1 Pedobacter sp. PLR | reverse complement strand
GGGCATAAGAATAATTCGCGTTACCAGGTTGAGTGGCAATGATCGAGACCGATTGCAGGCTATTTGCACCTACAATGGTGACGGTATTGCCTGAAATCGTAGCCAGTGCAGGTTCGTTGGAGGTGAAAATAACCGGTAAACCAGAAGTACTGGTTGCATTGATCGTAAATGAACTACCATACTCAGCAGCTATTGGCTGATCAAAAGTGATGGTCTGTGCATTTAAAGGTGTTCCGCTGGCTGTAGAGCTGGTGTTTATATTGCCTGCCGCATCAGTTACCCGAAGTGCATAGTAATAGGTTTGGAAATTCGTCAGCCCCGTCTGCGTGAAGGTCATTGGATTAGTGGCATTAGCCGCAAGAACGGTAGTCAGGACATTATTGCCCAACACACCGGTAGCTCCACCAATCAACTCATACTTCGCATAGTCAGCATCTAAAAACCACATCATTGT
>NZ_JAPIVQ010000041.1 GCF_026239675.1 Pedobacter sp. PLR | reverse complement strand
GAAACAAGGGGATAACTGGACGGTAACTGGTAATATCAAAGGCCCGAAAGGTGACGATGGTGTAGGTGGTATTTCTGGTCCAGCCGGTGCTACTGGCGCTACCGGACCAATCGGACCTTTGGGACCACAAGGTGAAACAGGAGCTGCGGGAACTAATGGTACCCAGGGTATTCAAGGATTGAAAGGTGATACTGGTCCGATTGGCCCAACTGGTTTGACGGGAGCTATAGGTGAAACAGGAGCTGCCGGAACTAATGGTACCCAAGGATTGAAAGGTGATACTGGTCCAATCGGCCCAACTGGTTTGACGGGAGCTATAGGTGAAACAGGAGCTGCTGGAACTAATGGTATTCAAGGTATTCAAGGATTGAAAGGTGATACTGGTCCAATTGGCCCAACCGGTTTGACGGGAGCTATAGGTGAAACAGGAGCTGCCGGAACTAATGGTACCCAAGGTATT
>NZ_JAPIVQ010000040.1 GCF_026239675.1 Pedobacter sp. PLR | reverse complement strand
ATCCCGTCAATACCAGTTACTCCTATTGGGCCAGCAACACCAATTGCACCGGTATCGCCTTTATCTCCTTTTAAGCCCTGAACTCCATCTGCACCAGTTACTCCTATTGAGCCAGCAACGCCGGTTGCACCGGTATCGCCTTTATCCCCTTTTAAGCCCTGAATCCCGTCAATACCAGTTACTCCAATTGGGCCAGCAACGCCGGTTGCACCGATATCGCCTTTATCACCCTTTAAGCCCTGAATTCCGTCTGCGCCAGTTACTCCAATTGGGCCAGCAACGCCGGTTGCACCGGTATCGCCTTTATCCCCTTTTAAACCCTGAACTCCATCTGCACCAGTTACTCCTATTGGGCCAGCAACACCAGTTGCACCGATATCGCCTTTATCCCCTTTTAATCCCTGAATCCCGTCAATACCAGTTACTCCTATTGGGCCAGCAACACCAGTTGCACCGGTATCGCCTTTATCCCCTTTTAATCCCTGA
>NZ_JAPIVQ010000004.1 GCF_026239675.1 Pedobacter sp. PLR | reverse complement strand
TCCTTGTTTCACATACACATCACCTGTGCTGTTGTCTACATAAGTATCACCGTCTTTCCCCGGAGTCGCCGGACCAGCAGGACCGTTTCCGCCGGTAATAGATTTCCCATCAATTCCATTTGTACCATTATCCCCTTTCGGACCTTTGATATTTCCGGTTACGGTCCAGTTATCTCCTTGTTTCACATACACATCACCTGTACTGTTATCTACATAGGTATCACCATCTTTCCCCGGAGTTACTGCACCAGGGGCACCTGGTCCGCCAGTAATTGACAAACCATCTTTACCATCAGCTCCTTTCGGGCCGCTAATATTTGTCCAGGTATTTGTTGTTGGATTATAAATCCAGGTACCATCCTGGTTAGTTACAATCGTTACCCCTGGCCCTGTACCTCCCGGTTGTCCGGGAATGCCCGGAGTTCCTGTTTCTCCAGGGTGGTTCTCAATTTTAATTATTCCCGGATCTCCTTTTACAAAAACCCATTTTGTTCCATCATTATAGTAAATCCCCGGAAGTACATCGCCTGCCGTGGCGGTATTATAAACCATCATACCTGCAACATGCGCAGTTAATGGGAATGAATTTGTGGTTGCTTTCAAGGGAACCCTTGTATGAAGTATGCCCTTATTTGAGCTTTCAAGTTCAAGAATAGCATCCTTATTCGGCAAATTGCCTCCTGTAGCCGTACCATCTTTAACTTTTTGCTGACCAGATGCCGCGATTGCAAACAACATGACCGAAAAACTTAATAGTAAATGTTTTTTCATTGGTAAAATAATAAGATAGATTTTTATGATATTAACCCCGATACAACACAGTAAGCAATTAGTACTAAGCCGACTCCATATATTTCTCTGATTGCAGGGAGAAGAAGAAAAGTGAAGGGTGGAAAATGAGGGATTACACAGTCACACAATTCCCTATAGCAAGAAATCGCTGAATCTTTCTGTGTAAAAAATCCACGTCAAAAGGCTTGCTGACTACATCATTTGCTCCGGCAGATAAGGCCGCATTTTTATCGGCATCAAGCACAGAAGAAGAGAATGAAATAATAGGAATATTTTCTTTTCCCGGCACATCACCGGCTCTGATTAAACGGATTGCTTCCAAACCATTCATCACCGGCATGAAAGTATCCATCAGAATCAATTGATAGTCTCCGGATCTCAGCTCGTCGAGGACTTCAGCTCCATTTCCGACAATTTTATAATCAATATCCCATTGTTTGAATATCCTTTTTATCACAAATGCATTAATGATATTATCTTCGGCAATCAGGATTCTTGCAGTCTTTAAGCACCGCAACTCTTCAGAATCTGAAAACGTTTTTTCCATTTTGGGTTTGGCGATTTTATACCAGTTGGTATAGGAAAAACAACTACCTACATGGGCTGTACTTTTGGCTTCCAACTCACCCCCTTTGAGCTTCACCAATTCTTTAACCAGAGAAAGACCTAAGCCTATTCCGTCACAATCGACAGTTGTTTGTGCATCACCCTGCTCAAAAGTATCAAAGATCTTTTCGAGGTTCTCTTTTGAAATCCCAATACCCGTATCACATACAGAAAATTTAATCTGGACATTACTTCCCTTCTGAGCACAAAGGATAACCTTTAAAATTACCGTCCCGAAAAGTGTAAACTTAATCGCATTTGCCACCAGGTTAATTAGAATCTGATTCAGCCTCAATGAATCTGCCATTACAAAATCCGGTAACTCTCCATCAAATTCCAATAAGAGCTCCAACCCCTTTTCCCTGGCTTCAATTTTTAATAGATTGAGTATGGAATTACAATTTTGCAATAGGGCGGTTTGAGATTTAACAATCTTAAACTTACCCGCCTCAATCTTGGAAAGATCCAGAATGTCATTAACAACACCTAGTAAAGAGCTGGAAGAAATTGCCAGTAACCGAATCATCTCCTTTTGATCTTCCGTTAAATTGGTATCATGGAGCAGCCTTGTCAGTCCAATAATACCATTAATCGGGGTACGAAGTTCATGACTCATATTGGCCAGAAAATTCTCCTTTAAACTTTTACTTCTTTCAGCTTCTTCTTTAGCCCTGACCAACTCTTTCTGGAATGCCTGTAACTCTTTATTCTTTTTTCTGATGTTATGCTGATGACGCACAATCTGGATAAAAGAGTCTACTTTGGCAGCGGTTACCAATGGATTAAGGGGCTTGTAGAGATAATCTACAGCCCCTAGATTTAACCCCCTCACTAAATGCTTTTTGTCTTTAAACATGGCGGTCACGAAAATGACCAGAATATCTTTAGTCTGTAGATTACTCTTGAGTAGATTAACAAATTCAAAACCATCCATCTCCGGCATTTTAACATCAACCATTACAATGGCAATGTCCAACTCCAGCGCCATCCGAAGTCCTTCATGAGGAGAAGTGGTACTGAATATATTTACGTCATCCCGTTTTACCAGGCTTTCTAATGCGATGAGGTTCCCCTGTCTGTCATCCACTAAAAGAATGTTAATCTTCTCCATACAGCTATTTGGTTTTCAAGCTTGGTTACAAAACGCTATTTTTTCAAATCGTGCAACAGACCAAATACAACACAGAACTACATAAGTACCAAATCGATACAAAATATATCTTCTAATTACCCGAAGAAAAACCAGGCCCATAAAAAAAGGTTGGAGCAATAACTCCAACCCTTTTTTATCATAAACCCAGAAATCATTAAACACTGAATTTCCTACATTTCGCCTTTTTTTACATCCTATTTATTCAATATTGCTTTCAACCGCTCTTCCACCTTCTCCTTGCTATCCGCACCAACATCTCTGAAAACTGTTCCTGTGACAGGTGCAAAAAACACCAGCGGAATCGCAATTGCATTGAAATTATCTCTTAACTCTCCTTCTTTATCCACGTTCACCTTATAAAAGATGATCTTGTCTTTGTACTTTGCAGCCATTTCTTCCATAATTGGCATCATCCGCAGACAAGGACCACACCAGGAAGCCCAGAAATCAACAACCACCGGTTTATCACCAATCGTTTTCCATTCCTTACCAGACCTGTAATCGTAAATATTACTCAGGAAATAGTTTCGGTCTACCTCATTAACCTTTCCGGGAACAATCACAACTTCTTCCTTTTTAAAGACTACTCTCCGACTATCCTCCTCAGAGAACGCTTGCAAATAGTATTTCCCTCTTGGTATATCCAGAGATAGCAACCCCTTTTTCAGGAAAGAATTGGCGGGCACAGGAAAGATCTCAACAGGAACATTTGTAGTTTTTCCATTACTAATCAAATCCAGTATAATGTTATCCTCATTGATCTGTATCGCCCCACGGTTCTCAATTTTCACGTAAAGCGGACGGTAAGGTCCGGAAATAATAATGGTCTTGTTTTTAGTATTAATACTGAGCACACAATTGGTAAAAACATTAAAGCCAATTACACCTTCCACACCCAGTTTACTAAACAACTCAGTCTCTTTTTCCACTTTTACCCGAACAGATTTATAGTATAAATTCTTCCCTATAAAAAAACCCTGAGCCTCCGCCCGACCATCTGCAGCAACAACCAGATTCCTAGACTTAGCCGCAGCCTCTGTCAGTAAAATACCGCTTTTAGTATTTAGAACAAATTGTCCTTCTCTACCGCCCACATTGGCCTGAATGATCAAATAACCTTCCTTATCCTGATAAGGTAATACCTCTTCAAATTTATTCTGGGCAACCACTGTGCCTGTCGAAAAAAGCAGGAACAGATACCATACCGCACTTATATTTTTAATGTTCATGATCTATATTTTTAATGTTTATTTACTTAAAGTATCGGCAGCCTTTACCGCCTGGTAAGCATTCACAATCCCACCGGAGATACTTAAATCCTTTAACAGATACAGATCCGTTACCAAACCACGCCCTGCTTTTATCGTTTTCTCTACTTCCACACCTGCTCTACTGGTTACATTGTTCAGCATCAAAGTTCTCAATTGAGTACCCGTCAGGTTTGGATAATAAGACTTGATCAGTCCTGCAATCCCCGCAGCCACTGATAACGCAGCTAAAGACCCATTGCTAATCCGGTAAGTACTACCTAAATAAGTTGTTGAAATGTTCACACCCGGCGCATACAGATCCAACTCTGTTTTACTATAATTGGTTGCTTTAACCGGATTCCCCTTTTCATCGGAAGCGGCAACTGACATGAAATTCCCCAGATCTTTAGCAGAACCCACATGACGATTTGGATAATATGCCTTTTTCCCTAAATCTTCAGACATATCCCAAACCGGAGCAATCACCAATACTCCCTTTTTCTCTGCATAAACCAGAGCATCGCTCATCCATTTAGCTTCTTCCGGCGGACAAATAGCGTTAGGCATACCCAATACAATTACGTCCGCTTTATGATCCGCAGCATAGCGAATCGCCAGCGCGATGTCCTTGTAAAATGGCTCACCATCTTTAGGGTATACTTTTAAAGGCATCAATTGGGCATCAACAATTCCATTTATCCCCAAATCGTTATTTCTTTGTGCAGCTATTACTCCCGCGGCAGTAGTTCCATAAAACGCACTGTTGCTAAAAACATCATTGTTACCATAGTTCTTTTGGTTGATGTTGTTCGGGTCATCCCCCACAACACTTCGGTTATCTGTTACCTTACGTAATTCTGCTTCATATTTCAGTGCGTACTGAGGGTATTTAATCATAAAGAAATCCTTATACTTCGCAAAAGACATCAATGGTGGCTTTACTCCCGCTGTAGGCATTTTAAAAGTCATTCCAAGCGCCAGAAACTGAGCAGAATAATACTTCAGTGAATCTGCCTTGTAATTATGTGCTATTTTTGCAAAAGCAGTTCCATCAACCTTAGTTAAATCAGGATATTTCTCCATCATTGCCGTATTGAAATCATGAAATAGATAATACTTCATGAATCTGTATAAATCGGCTTGCATAAAGGCTGCACCAATACTTGAAGCGGGTAAAACCTGCTTTCTGAAGTATTGAAATTCAGTTAGATTGGCTGGCTTTGGAACAACCACCGGTTGATCCTTTACAACATCAAAACGCACATAGTCTTTGCCATTAAACCAGATTCCCAGATACTGACCTTTAAGTCTCATAAACTCCCTGTCGGCAACTTTATTGGTTTTATTCAATACATCACCATTTGCATTTCCTAAGAAATTCCATCCATTTACATCATCAACCAATCCATTCTTATCATTGTCAATACCATCTGCCTTATCCGCTGGATTGATCCAGAGTTGATTTTTCAAATCCTCATGCTGGATATCCAGGCCATAGCCTACCATCGCAATAATGGGTTTCTTTTTAGGTTGTTTCCCTTTTAAAAATTCATACGCTTTATTGACTTCAGCGCCATAAACTCCGTCCTGGTCAAAGGCGGAGAATTGCCAGTCTAATATTTTCTGTTTAGGGCTCGGTTTCACCAATTGCCCATTTACATGAAATGCGACAACGCATAGAATTCCACTAAAAACAACAGTTACTTTTTTCATTTTGGTTCTTTTAATATTTATAGTTCAGGTCTTTTTCTCATGATTATAGAACAGGAACCGGGATCTCTCCCGGACCTGTACAGTTGAGCGCTGCGTATTTCCCAGGCATAGCAAATCCTTGCAAATTGATATTTGCCTTTTTTTTATCCGCTAATGCGATACATGTGTACTTATGTTTTCTTGATGGTGATTTTTTTTATGCCTTCGTCAGTTTTTACAGTAAGCTCAATAGCATTGCTGTTTTTAAGCTCCGGTATTCCTTTGGTCATGCTTTCACAAAGACTTAAAGCTGCTACTGCTTTCCCATTGATATGTGTTACCTGATCACCCAGTTTAACACCTGTTTTTACATCATCCCATATGGCAGCAACTACCAGTTTTTGGTCTTTGACGAACAAGTCTATATCCCATTTTTTTTCATAATCCGTGATCGGTTCCGTCTGATAGGGTTCGAAATAAAACAGTTTATTGATATAATCAATCGTTACTTTACCGTAGTCCAGTAAATGAAGTCCGAGTAAAGATTCCGGAGAATTGGAAGATCCGCTTTTATAGTTTAGAAATTTCTGGGACCCCAGTTTAAATTCCGGCATATTAATCAGGTATCTGTTTCCCGGAGGACCAAAACCATTCACGCCAATAGAACCAATGGCCTTTCCGGTTTTCACAATTGACACTTCATTTCCACCTAATAATTTCCTAAAATCATCAGATTTCAATAACAATGCCGAGGAAGCGCCCGAATCAAACAACACATCAATATCGGTATAACTTCCAACATTCATCGAAAACACCGGCATTCCATTACTGGTTGGTGTAAACTCATAAACCTGTTTTCTACCATTTAAAGACAACTTACCTTCATTAGTAATATGGATGGTCTTGCTTTTATCATCAATTTCGATGCTGCAATTTTTAAACATATCACTACCAAATAATCCAACTGCGCCATCAAAACAAGCAAAAACCTCATTGTCAATGACCATCGAATTCACCTGCGTAAAGACAGCTTTACCATCTGGTGTCGCAATGGTAGGAATTTTAACCATTTCCAAATTGACCTTAACATTATTTACGTCTGTGATTACCCTGTTGGTGATGGTATTTAAACCCAGAGCATTTTTCAGTTTGGAGCTGATGCTAGTCTGCCCGCCAGTATCAAAAATAAAGGGAACCGCATTCCCATCTACGATAATACTCACCACCATTTTACCCCCGGTTACGTGATAAGGTAAGCTGGCATTAAAAACCTGTGCTACGCAAGTACCGATGCTAAACACCATACTGCAAAGAAGAATTATATATCTGTTCATTGAATTATTTGCTATTAGTTAACTTTTCCAGTGCCATTTTTAAGGCTGCTGAACTTTGAATATCTCTTTCCAGAATAACCCCTTTTTCATCCAGGATCACGCAATAAGGAATCATTTTAAACCCGTACTTCGCATTGAGGTCGGATTTATAAAAACCGCGTTTATCCCATAACTTCATCCATGGAATTTGCATATCTTCCAGTCCTTTTTCATATTTAGCAGGATCATCATCCAGAGAAATGCTCACAAATTGCACCTCATCTTTAAAATCATTGTAAAAGGTTTTGAATTCTTTCATTGCAGTTCTGCAGGGGCCACACCAGGAAGCCCAGAAATCCAATACTGTTATTTTTCCTCTTAGATCCTTTAAGGAAGTCAGCTTTCCGCGGTCATCAGGTAAGGAGAAATCAGGAGCAGGCACCCCCTTACGCTGTAGTTTCAAACTGTCTACCCGCTTTAGCAACCATTGTCCGGCGGCCGAATTAAACGTACCCGACTTTTCGAGAATTGCCGCATTAAAATCATATTTATCATTGTTAAAAAGACAAGCTAAAGCACAGAGTTCACCAGCATTTAAAGCGGTAAAAGCACCTGGGTTTACCTTACGCTGATCTATCAATTTTTCAGGAATAAAAGCGGCCAAAGCCAAATGGCGGTCTATCCCCTTAAAGTCAAGGGCTGTGTTTTTATTATCTGCCACATCATAATACCCGTTAACGATAACGGTTTGATTGGTTAAATAGACTTTTTCTACTGTTTTACCGATCATGATCTGGTATAAATCAGGACTAAGCAAAGCGACATTTATTTGGAAATCTCCGGATTTACCATCAATTGTGGCAGTGCCCAGTATGGCTCCCGACAAAGTTTTCAGCGAAATTTCCAGGGGCTGCTCTGTTCTGATGTCCCCTTTAAGGATGAACGATGCAGCGGCACTGATCTTGCTTAGGCATACGAGCAGCGCTATGGTCATCAACAGACGCCCCATTATTTAGCCCTCCAGTTACCAATCGCCTGCAAATCAATATTGTATTGTCTTTTATAAAAGTTGATCATCAGATTATACTTCTTCTTAATCAATCCATTAGGATCTTTCAGCCCGTTGAGCATTCCTTTATACGTGGCATCCGTAATCGGTGTCGTATTATTGGTTAAATCTTCATATGGGGTAGAAGTGATGGCGCGTAAATAGGCATACCAATCTGAATTGGGTGTTGGAATGGTTGTCCCCACTCCGATGAAACCTCTTTTATAACGTTCCACTACCGGAGTACCTGCGGTTGGTACTGCGGGTGTTGCTGGTAAAATCGTCGTATAATCCGAGCTGGTTAGAAAATCTACGGATTTGCCCATCTTCCCTGTAATGTTTCCCATTTTTAAGAAACTAAAATTCACATCATTCTTAAAGATGGTTACACTATCTATCGGAGTTTTAATCCTCAAAACGGCCTTCCTTCCCCAATTTACTGCAAAGCTTTGATATCCACCCATGGTGGTTCCAGTAATAGTGGCTGCTTCATTACTCCCGATTAAGAAGGCATTTACTTCAGGATTTGTCGTACCTAATCTAACTGAGCTGCATAAAAACATTTTAATTGGCAGGTATTTTCTTAGGGTCGAATCCTGGTAGTTGCTGAAAAAGGTATTGTCCAGGAGGTCCAGTTGTTCTGGGATATAGGTTTCATCCGCTGGTACAGTTCTGTAATTCTGAATATTGGTTCCGATATTCCAGTAAACATCCTGCTCGGTAAACTTATACAATAAAAAGGTGCCAAATCTGTCATAATATGATTGGATGCGTTGATCAAAAGGATGATCACCTTGTGGCAATACCCAGGTCTTTTCCGGGGTTTCAGTTGGTATGATGACTTCCTTTTCTTTTTTACAAGCCATCAAAAAAGTGAATCCGATGAAAAGTAAAGCTATGGCGTATATACGCTTGTCAGGAGAAAATATAGGTTTCATATGAGGTATAGCTAAATAAAAATTATTGATTTTGAACCAGTAATGGGTTGCGTTTCATCACAACCTCAGGGATTTGCAAAGTATATCTGCTATCCCCTTTTTCCAGTGTAAAAGTTTCTCCGGATCCTGGAATCTCTTCATAATAATGAGAGATGGCGGGCATCCCATACCTTCTCAGGTCAAACCAACGGTGGCCTTCGAAAGCCAGTTCCCTTCTGCGCTCATCTTTATAAAAATCAAGTAAGGCCGCTCCATCCGTAATATTTACCGGAATATATGGCTGTCTGGTATCATACCTGGAAGCTCTCAACTTGTTGAGGTCATTCAATGCCGCAGGAAATCCAGCACCTCCACCGGTTAAAGCTTTACGAATATTGGCTTCTGCACGGTTTAAATAAAGTTCGGCAATCCTGAGCCCGCCACCACCTTTAGATCCACAATAGACTTTAAAATCAGGAATTGGTAATCCGGGAGGCTTTGGCACAAAACCCAAAAACAGGCCTTCGTAATATAATCTTGCTCTCAAATCAGCCAGATAGATCTCATTATCTTTTACCGGGCGACTTTCATACAATTTCATCAATTCAGTAGATGGCGAATAGGGAGGATTTAAAACAGCACTTACCGCTGGGCTTAGAGAAGACACAAAAACTTCCTTATCTGCACTAGGATTAGGCTCATATGCCCAGATGATCTCATTACTCTTTGCCGGGTCATAAATCTTATTGTATTTCGTACCTAAGAAACTATTATTCCAGGCATAAAAACCTCCGGACGCAGTAAAAGAACTCAACTGTGCTAAATTTGATTTTATAGCCAATGCTTTATCCGCATACTCAATGGTTTTATCCCATTGTTCCTGATATAAATAAATTCTCGACAACATGGTATAAGCGGCCTGTTCGCTCATTTTATAGACCCCATTGTTTTTAGGATTGTTCCTCATGAGCAATGCCGCCTCCAGGAAGTCTTTTTCCATTTGAGCATAAACTTCAGCAACGGTACTTCGGGCAAAAAACTGATCTGACACTGACATATCTAGTTTTAAGGGCACACCAGGATTGGTTTCCGGATTGGAAGCAGGGTCATTATAAGGCCTGGCATACATGTTTACCAGAATAAAATAATAATAGGCCCGCATGGCTAAAGCCTGACCGCGCAAATTTTGTTTCTCCGTTTCCGATCCCGACACTTTACCAATATAGTCCAATATCACATTGCATCCTGCGATCTGCTTATAGAGGATCTGCCAGGAATTAACAGGTGTAACGTAAGTAATTCCCCCTGTTAAAATCAAATCCTCAAACATACTTTTCTTCCAGCTAAATGCACTTTTTATCTTTTTAACGATAGTGATATATCTATCCTGGCCCTGTCCACCTGAACATGCGATGTCGTCGGTTATGTAATTTAATACGAGACTCAAATTGGTTTGATAAGGATAACCATCTCCGGACATAAGCGAAGTTAAATCGGATAAATTTCCAGGTTTCACTTCATCCTGACTGCTTTCCTCCAGAAATTTTTTACAGCTGCTATTTGTGAACAGTACAAGCAGCATAAGTATATATAGTAGACGTTTCATGTTTAATAATTTAGAAAGTGACTGATAAAGAGAAAACGTGAGTACGCGGTAAAGGCTGCCCCCCGGAAGCAACTTCCGGATCTATTCCTTTATAATCTTTACTCACCATGGTGAATGGGTTACTTAATGAATAACCAAATGTGGTGTTCTTACTTAAAAAGCGCTTGCTGATATGATCAGGCAAAGAATAATTCACATTGATGTTATTCATGCGGAGAAATGAGGCATTAACTACCCTGCTTGCTGTGTAGTTATAAAAGGTATAAGGAGAATAAGGGGTTACTTCTCCGGGAACAAATACACTAGCCCCCGGCCCGGTATAGTTAGATGGTATACCAGGCAGCATGCCGGCAATCAATTCATCTCCAGGTTTGCGCCAGCGGTTCACAAGTTCAGCACTTAGGTTAGTGAATTCATTAGGTGTATTGTTGGCAATATCAGGCGTATAAAGATTTGGTAATATTTTCTTTCCTCCTAAGGACACATACAAATTAGTGGAGACTGTAAATTGCTTATACCTGACACTAGTACTAAAACCACCGGTGAAATCTGCATTGAGTTTTCCACCATAAATCATATAGCCTGTAGCATCTTCCCTACTTTCTGCATTCACTGGTAGGTTAAAAGTTGGTCTTCCTGCTGCATTAAGTCCGGTATAATCAAAAATCCAGAAAGAAGAAACCGGATAGCCTGCTACATTATAGCTTCCAGATACGGCATTAAACCAGGTTCCATTTGGCAGCAACTTACTCGTTACTTTATTGTGGTTGTAGCCCGAATTTAAGGAGACAGTCCAGGTCAGATTTTTGTTTCTAACCGGTACAAAATTAATGGCCACATCCAGTCCTGAATTCTCCAAATCACCACTATTTACCGGCATTTGTAATACCCCATACTCATAAGGCACATCTTTCAGAACAATCAGGTCTTTACTTTTCTTATTGTAGTAATCCACACTGGCAGAAATCCGGTTGGAGAAAAAGCTCAGGTCAAAACCCAGATTGACAGTCTGCGTTTTTTCCATGCGCAAATCAGTATAAGGTAAAGTGCTGATTTTAAGAATTGGCTCGCCTGTCATTGAATTGATCCCGTCATTTGCGGAAGGCATTCTTGCCACTAAATCAGGTCCATAATTTTCGGCCACATTCCCCTGGTAACCGTAAGTAGCACGAATGCTAAAATCATTAAACCATTCTGTACGTTCAAACCAACTTTCTCTGGCCACATTCCATTTGGCACCAATTGCCCAAACCGGACTAAAACGCGAACGGGTATCCTGCCCAAAACGATTGGAAGCATCACCTCTGATACTCATGTTAAACACATATTTGGAATCGTAACTATAGGCTCCTGTCAGATAATAGGCTACATAATTCGCCTTCCTGTCTGTGAGTGTATTTAAAGTTTCTGTGGTATAAATTGGATTCTCTGCTAAAGTTCCAAAAGTCGAATTTATGTAAGTAGCGGGTGGATTCAAAAATACTTTCCCGCGATCAGGCAAATATCCATATGCCTTATTACTGGACCCGGCATATTGGTTGCTTCTCATTTCAAATCCAACCATACCAGAAACAAAGTGTTTTTTAGCAATGGTTTTCTGATAACTTAACCCGTTTCTAAAGGTATAATTCAGGTTTCTGCTCTCTAACTGATCCAAAACGCCTCCATTTGGCAATATTGAAGCCTTATACTCAGTTGTAGCTGGCCCAAAATCACCATACTCATACCCTCTTTTATAGGTTATTAAATTCGTAAACTGATCGGCATAAGCTTCCCCATGGGTATTGGTATATCCTAATCCCAAAGTAGATTCAAAACGGAATCCTAAAGGCAACTGGTATTTGATATTTATTGCTGAATTTAAATTGCTCTTGTAATTATAATTTCCGGTATGCGCCTGCTCGTTTAAATAATTATACTTAAAAACACCATTCCCTTTCATATAATAGGCCAAAGAACCATCCGGATTGAAGGCCGGTATAGCCCTGTTTGTTTTCGTGGCATACGCATAGGGCGTCGCATCCAGGTCATAAAAGCCATTAGTGGTCGCGTAAGCACCAGACAAACGTACCCCAACAGTCAGCTTACTGTTCACTATACTGGTAAAATTCACATTCCCATTGTAACTATCCTGACTATTTCCTTTAGCCTGTCCAACTTTATTATTGTAACCAAAGGAACCATAATAGGAGTTTGTAGGACCACCACCGCCGATACTGATATTGTGGTTTTGACTTAAAGGCGTTTGAAACAAAAGATCCAACCAATCTGTATTGTTTAATTCCAGCTGTTTAACGCCGGCATTAAAATCTTCATAAGGTAGTTTATTCGTCAAATACTGATTTAACAACCCTTGATAACCTATATTATCCCAGCTATTTTTGTTAGATAGCAAACCTCTTTCATAGATTTCTCTGGAAACGTCGATTCTTTGCTGCGAGTTCATCAGGTTCAGTTGATCATAACTCAGTTTATTTTCAAAGGAAAAGCTGTTATTGTAACTGATTTGCGGTGTGCTGCCGGGTTTCCCTCTTTTAGTATTGATCAGGATCACTCCATTGGCGGCTTTTACCCCATAAATAGCCGTAGATGCCGCATCTTTTAATACGGTTACATCCTCAATATCATATGGGTTTAACCAGGAAATGGCGGAGCCGATAAACTGCTTTAATCCGTCAGAAGTGCTAGCACCAGTATTCCAGTTATTTAATTCCGTAGCTTTAAAGGGCAGGGGGTCTTCCTGAATAATACCATCAACTACCCAAACCGGCTCCTGATTACCCAATAAGGTAGATGTTCCCCGAACCCTGACGGTTTGCTTGGTTCCAACCATTCCAGAATTATTGATCACCTGCATTCCGGCAAGTTTTCCCTGCAATAGTTGTTCAATCGTATTGGTTCCGTTAATGACCAGATCCTCTGCCTTAACTCTGGCTAAAGAACCAGTCATCATGGCTTTTTTAACATCCTGATAACCGTTGGAAATCACCACCTCATCTAATTTCCCGGCAGATTCCTGGAGCTGAATACTTCCCATGTTTTTTGCCGCAGGCACTTCCTTTTGTTCATAACCCAGAAAGGAAATCATCAACAGGTCGTTTTCGTCGACGTTTGCCAGTTTAAAATCCCCGTAAGCATCCGTGAAAGTCATGCGATTCCCCTTTTTACTCCTTACCGTAGCTTTTACAAGAGGTCGCCCGTTCTCATCAATCACTTTACCTGTAACGTCAATCTGATTAAACCGATCTATAATCCGGTCCAGCAAAGACTTATCTTTTTCCTTGATCACAATGACCTTGTCCTCAATGACATATTCAAATGACTGATTCTCAAATGTTTTATTCAGCACCTCTTTCAGGTCTGCATTATTAAAACTGGCATCGAATGTTTTAGCCGTTTTAATTGATTTTGAAGGCCATAACACGTCATAGCCAGCTTGTTTTTTAATTACTTTAAAGAGCTGTTGCAGTGAGGCATCTTTTTGCACAAAAGTGATTTTTTGCGCAAAACCAGCAGCACTCACCTGCATCATGGTTACAATAAGTAAAACAGAGGTAATATTCATCCCCATAATTAACTGTCTTTTAAAAGATTTATTCAGCCGGAGGACACCCCCTACTGTCATAAATATTGTGGTTAATAACCGGCTTAAAGGCCGATAATAATTCTTAGTATAAATTTTATACATTTGGAAACTGTTTAATTTCTTGAAATTTGTTACACGCAATATTTTTTGATTAATCAGTATTCAGGGCTCCGGTCACTACCCGGAGTCCTTTTCTTATTTCTGCAAGATTTCTTTATAAACTGATTGATCACTGTTAAAGCAGCATGCTGCCTTTTACAGAAAGATTAGGAGTCTTTTTGATGAACTGTCATAGTTGGTTGGTTTAGGTTTATTTATTACTCGCAGCCATTTAGAGCAGCAAGCGGTTTATTTAAGCACAATTATTTTATCAGCTTCCAGTTTAAACTTCGCAAGTCCGGTTAATTCCAATTTGCTCAGCACTTTAGACAGTTTGCTGAAACGCGATATAGATCCGCCAATGGCAATGTCTTTCAAAGCTTCATCCTCATATTCGACTTTAACATTGTACCATCGCGAAATTTGTTTCATAATCAGTTCTAAACGTTCGTCGGGAAAGACAAACATTCCATTTTTCCAGGCCAGGGCCAATTCGGGATCGACTTCCTTCAGTTTGAAATCTTTACCATTAAAAATGGCTTCCTGATCGGGTTTCACTATCGTGACTTTCTCTGTTGTATTTTCCTGAGTATTTCCGGCAAGGGCCGACAGCCCAATTAATCCTTCTACCAGCGTTGTTTTTATGCTTCCATCATCTTTATAACTGTTGATGTTAAAATGGGTACCCAGTACTTTTAGCTCCTGCGTACCCGATTTCACATAAAAGGGGTGCTTTTTATCTTTAAAAACTTCGAAGTACCCTTCACCGCTCAGGCTAACCCTGCGTGCTCCGCGCTCATCCGGGGCAGTTGCAAAGGTCAGACTTGAAGCGGCGTTAAGCACAACGAAGGTCCCATCTGGCAAACGCAGCTGATAGGTTTCTCCATTCGTAGTAGTAAGTGTATGATAAACCGGAGTATTGAATTTTCCGGTAGTTGATGCAGGCTGAAGCTCATAAAGCAACTGGCCATCCGCTGTTTTAGAAATTTTGATCCCTGCCTCTTTTGCCAGCTCGCCATTCAGCTGATCAGACAGGTTAATTTTCTTGCCATTGGCAAGTGTTAATATCGCAGTATGTTTACCGGGATTAAGGTCGTTGGCCAGGAATCGGTTTTCATAGTTATCCTGCTGCTTCTGGTAAATCCAGAATCCTGCAAAACAAACCATAAGAATGGAAGCTGCCACCGCAATACGTGGCCAGATAGAACGGGAAGGCTGGACAATAATTGGTTTAACACCCTGTATTTCTTCACGGATATAGAATCTCATCTCAAATCCGATTTGCTCCCGTTCTTCCGCTTCCAGGTTTTCCCAGTCCGGATGTTCCGTGATAACCTGATCCAGGTGGTAGATATAAGCTGCCATTTCTGCTCTCGTTGCGGTTCCTTCGGAGACTTTAGTGGCGATGCTAATGATTTCTTCTTTTTGCATTACATTTTAGGCTAATTAAATGTAAAGCACTTGAAGAGGACTTATCCCTTGTATGATTTTGAATAAATTTGCAATTTATTGATTATCAATGAAATAAAAACAAAATAAAGCTGCCGTTTCGTAGTTTTTCTCTCAGTTTCCTGAGTGCCGTGGTGATATGGCCTTCTACTGTTTTCTCAGAAATGTTTAACTGATCAGCGATCTCTTTATTAGAAAGCTGTTGAAAGCGGCTCATAGAAAAAATTTCCCGGCAGCGCTCAGGGAGTTCGGCAGTAACCTGGTGAATAAATGATTCTAATTCTTTAGCTTCCAGCAACAAAGACTCATCCATAGCGGCAATCGTCTGATCGAAATTACCTTTATAAAATTCTGCTCTGGCCTTATTTGCACGGATGTAATTGGCGGTTTTAAACCTTACGGCAGTCAGCAGGTAACCTTTACAGGAAGTTAAAACCCATTGTTCGCGGTGTTCCCAAAACCAGATAAAAATGTCTTGAACAATATCTTTACTACTCTCATGATCTCTCAGGATATTATAGGCCATTCCATAAAGCGCGCTCCAGTGTCGGCTATACATTTCATCAAAAGCAGCGTAATTCCCTTCCTTTATCATTCCGAGAAGTTGCGTTTCGCTGACTACCTTAAAATTCGACATGTATAACGTTAATCCTGATTGATAAGCAATTTAAGAAAATTGGAAAACAATACTAAGGAATTTATCTTAAAACTTATGCTATTAAAAAATAATCTAAAAGTATAAACTCTGATTTTTCCGGATTAACCTATTAAAAAAATCGCCATGAGGTCCTGATAGCATCACTAGTTGAAGTACCTACAATGGTAAAGTTAGAAAGTATGGGATGTGTTTTTGGTGTTAGTGTATAAGAACCACCTTGCTCAGTTGGTGAATTGTTATCAGATTCGATACCGTTTGAATCTGAACTTCCACTGCTTTGGCTATGGGTAGAGTTTTTATCAGCAATTGCTACTGCAAAATTGATCTCTCCATTGTAACCATTGTCAAAATCAAAGTTATCATCAGCAGCAGCTTTTGAAATTAAATAAGAAGCATTAACTGATCCACCGAAAAACTCAAAAGAATCATCTCTACCATAATTCACTTCGATATGATCTAAAGTAGTGCCATAACCTACACCACTGCAAGTAAGACCATTTACTTCATTATCCGGGCTTAAGTTAAAACCTGCATATTCAATACGTATATAACAAGAGAAATCTCTGCCTGTCTACAAGTATATATCCCGCCCGGAAGGCAAATGTCTAGTCGACCATGAAATATTTTACATTTTTCCTAACAGGAGATATAAAACCGTTTACAGAAACACTCATTTCTTCTCTAAAAGAAGGGAGTGTTTCCATTTTCCAACCATGAAGAAAATGACTGACCATAAAAAACAGAAAACACCCCTGAATTTCTCCGGTTTTCAGGGGTGTTTTAACCGTATAAAAACCGCTATCTGTTTTGCTATTGTTTTGCTCTTATTTTGCTTTTGTTTTGCTCCTGTTTTGCCTGAGCAAAACAAAAGCAAAACAGTAACAAAACTAAAACCGGAAAATGTAAAGACTAATTATGGCTATTATTCAAATTAACCATTAGTTAAACCAGAAATAATAAGCGCTCCAGAAAACAAGAACCAGAGCAAAAAACATCCAGACCAAGACGGTTTCCGGGGTATGAATTTTGAAATATTGTCGGATATGGCTCAATGATTTTGCCATGTGACTGTGGACGGTATTTTTGAAATGTTCAGTTCATTAGAAATCCGTTCATAACTGGCTCCTTCCTCCCTGCTGAGTTTAAAAACTTTTTTACTTTGTGGGGCTAGACTTTCCATTGCCTTTTCGGCCAGATTACGGTAATCTTGTAAGTCCATAAAACTAGCCACAGGATCATAAATATGTTCCTGATTTGCGAGTTCATTTTCATAAGCATTCGCTTTTGCTTTCCGCTGAAATTCCTTATACACCAGATTTCTGGTGATGGTTAACAAAAAAGCATTGAAATCCTTAGTCGCATCTACGGTATGCTTATATTTCCATAAGCGAACGAAGACCAGTTGCGTGAGTTCGGTTGCGGTTTCGGAACACCTCACAAAGCGATAAGCAAATTGGTGGATTTTACCTTTATAACGATAAACTCGATATGTGAAGTTTTGGTTTCCGATCCGGAGCAAGGTGGTAAACACATTGGAATGGGCAGAATTACCGGTGATGGCGGTTGTCATTGTCAGATCACAGACATGTGTGTGTTGCCGGAATATCAGGGTAAAGGAATAGGCAAATCTATCATGGAAAAACTCATGGAATTTATCAATGATGAATTGCCGGTTTCCTGCTACATCAGCTTAATTGCAGATGGTGATGCCAGCTTTTTATATGAAAAATTTGGGTTTAAAGACACATTGCCTGCTTCCAAAGGCATGGCTTATTTAAAGCGCTGATCCAGTGTTAAGCCATATAACCGGAGCATCTCCCCTTCATTAGTGATTTCTTTTTCAAATACCATCCCTAATTTCTCCAAAAGCCGGATGGAGCGCACATTGTCCGTTAAACTAGTGGCCAGGATCCGGGAATGTGCTGCCAGGATTGCAGGATCTTTCAGCAAGGCTGATGCTGCTTCATAGGCATAGCCTTTTCCGTTATAAGCAGGAAGAAAGGCAAAGCCGATATCATGGTCCGGTAAGTAGTCTCTTTTGATCAGACTCAACATCCCTACCCGGGTTTTTGAGGTATTCAGCTTCACCACAAAATAGGTTACATCCGGGTTGTCTATGATTTTTTGGGTATAAACCAGGGCATCCTGTAAACCATGTACATTCCTTTCGCCAATAAATTGCTTCCAGCCTGGCGTATTGACCAATTCCAGCAAAAATGGCGCATCAGCTAAAGTCAGCTGATCTAAAGAAAGACTGGATGTAAGTATAGGCGTCTTCATAGGAAATTATTTTTTAGGATTGAAAAGCTCAAAGCCTTTGTAAAGTGCATGGTGTAATACATTCGCATGATTTCCTTCCGGGAAAAATGCAAAATGAACTTCTAAATTGGTGGTTTTTAAGATTTCGGACAGCTTTTTAGCATCACCTTCCATTACTGCTCCTTCTTTACCTACCGCCACATAAACTTTGATCTTTTGCGCAGGTAAAGTTTTCAATAACTCCGGTGCTTTAGCCAACAAAGATTCGTCATCCCACCATAAACTCGGACTCACGATCAGGTACTGATTGAACAATGATGGCGCTTTTAGCAGCACTTCCGTAGCCAGCAAAGCACCTAAACTCTGACCTGACAGGGTTTTAATCCCATTCGTTTTATAGTTTTTCGCGATGTAAGGTTGAAGCTCTTTTCCGATGAAACGGATGAACTTTTCGGATTGTCCGGTTGTAGGGTAGTCTTTTTTATCTTTTGCATTAGTAGTCGGAAAGGTAAAATCCCTTTTTCGATCTATATTTCCGATTCCAACAACAATCGTCGCAGGCATAGTTTCTGTCATCGTTAAAAACTGAACCAGTCCGGCAACATGTATAAAATCTTCGTTTGCAGAACCATCCAGCAGGTAAATTACAGGGTAAGTTTTTGCGGAATCAGGATGATAACCTTCCGGCAGATAAATATTAAGTGTTCTGCTTTCTCCTAATATATTCGATTTAATCTTATCTGTTTTACCAATAGAGAACGAGCTGCTTTCGGTACTTTGAGGGATTTGAACTTGCTGTGCGCTGGCCTGACTGAAGGTAAACAGCCCTGGTATCAACAAGAAGAATAAATAGTTCATAGATAGGTGTATTTTTTTCAAAAGTATAAATCATTTGACATAAATAAACAGCTATGGAGTATTAATCTGATTAATTTGCACAGATATTTTTCTATCCTATACATGAAAACAACTATAAAAAAACTAACAGTAATCGGGCTCGGAGGAGTTGGGGGTTACTTCGGATTTAAACTCGCACAATGCTATTCAACTCCCGAAGAACTAAATATCTCTTTTGTTGCCAGAGGAGAGACCTATGAAATCGTAAAGCAAAACGGACTCAGGCTGATATCTCCGGAGCATGAAAATCCGATAGCCCATCCTGCGGAAATCTATGCGGACTTTGCCGATGTCCCTGCTCCTGATGTCATCCTCATTTGTGTCAAGGAGTACGACCTCGAGAAGGTTTGTCTGGCCTTAAAAGACAAGATCAAAGCAAATACCGTGATTTTACCCTTAATGAATGGGGTAGATATTTATGAAAGAATCCGCAAGGTCATTACAACTGGTATTGTACTTCCTGCCTGTGTTTATGTAGCTTCTCATATTAAAGAAAAAGGAACAGTAGAACATAAAGGAAACGCGGGTAAAATAGTGGTCGGCAATGATCCCCAAAATCCGGATTATGATGCGCAGAACCTGGTAGGTTTAATGAAATCAGCGGGTATTGACATCTTGTATAAAACGGATGCTTTTCCGGACATCTGGACCAAATTCTTCTTCATTGCCAGTTTCGGACTGGTTTCTGCCAGGTATAATCAATCCATCGGGCAAATCAATGAACTGCCGGAACTCCGTGAAAGAGCAACCATGATTATGGAGGAAATCAAGGCGATTGCCACAAAGAAAAATATCAGTATTCCGGCAGAGATCATTGCCAATACTTTTCAAAAGGCGGCGACTTTCCCCTATACTACTCCTACCTCTTTGCAGCTGGATATTCAGGCTAAAAAGGAAAACACGGAACTGGAATTATTTGCAGGTGCCATTATCGATTACGGAAAAGTCCTGGACCTTCCTGTCCTGGAAAGCACCAGGATTTATGAAGAAATAAAAGCAGGTCTTATCAGTTAATCAGATAAGATTTACCCGGAGGTAAAAGCAGGATTTTCCTTAAAATCCTGCTGCTGCCGGCCGTTTGCCCTTTAAATTGATCATTGTTTTACTGATGACCGGTTGAAGGGCAATCAGCACAATCGAGAACAAGCAAAGTGCAGCGATCATTTCATAATAGTTGACGCAAAACTGTAAGAATGCTTGTTTTTGTACCGCCTTATTTAACAATCCAACGGCTACTTTTGCCGCTTCATCTTTTAACATCCCATGGCTGGATAAAGCCGTCTGATAGCCGGTTAACCGCTCTGAAATACCTAAATCCAATAGTGACAAGCCGCTTCTCATGTCATTATTATGGCTCCCTTTAAAGTAAAGCTGGAAATAATTCATCAGCGCCAGACTCAGACTAAAAGCGGAAAAACGCACAAATATACCTACAGAGGCCGCAGATTGCCCCAATTGAGCCGGAACAGCAGACACGATAAACATCACAATTGGCGACATGACCATCCCTGCGCCTAAACCCTGCAAGAAAAGCGGAAGGATAAACGTTTCGGCATCAGCTTCTGTCGCAAATAAGAAGCACATCACCGTAAAAAACACCATTAACAAGGCAAATCCGGTGATCCACAATATCCGCAGCAACTTTTGCCAGATTAAAAAGCGAATGGCAACACAAGAGCCTGTAATGATTCCCAGAATATTGAAAATCATGAGCTCGTTTGCATGTAAAGAATCCATGCCCAATACCGTGATAAAGTAAGTGCTGGTTAGGGTAAAAGCACCACGAATCAGGTATAAGATCAGGAGAAAAATAATTCCTATGCTAAAATTACGATACTTAAACACTGAAAGATTTACCGTAGGACGCTTCGAAGCTTTTTGTCGCAGGATAGAGAGTACAAACAGCATAATGATCGCGAAGATACTGTAAACGATACTCCGGTCTTCCAGCCAGTCTTTTTGCTGGCCATAAATCAACACATAAGCAATGAGGATGAGCATCACTGCAAACAGTAAAAAACTTGCCCAATCCAATTGGTATAAAGGCTTTTTACGGGTCAGATGGACCCTGTTTAAAATAAAGAACAACAAGGCTGCGCTTGGCATAAAGCAAAAAATGATCGCTTTATATAAAACATTGTATTCAAAGTTCTCTACTATCGGGGCAGCAAATAATGCGGTAACCGGGGATACGCAAAGAATCATCCCATAAAAGATGGTGTACCCTACTTCTCTGGAATGTTCAGATTTTAATCTTCCGAACAATAGCGTCAGGCAAATACTGGTAATCCCGCAATTGACAATACCCTGTAAAAATCTAAAGGTAAACACCAGCCAGATTTCTCGGGTATGGTAACAGAAATAAGCGATCAGAATTTCAAGGACAATACAAATCAGGAGGTAGTCTTTGGTAATGATCCGCTCAAAGAAACGACGTTCTACGCCTGCAAAACTAGCTACCGCAGCATAAAACAGCAAAAGCGAGAATTGTACATCAGCAGGTTCCATACCATAATACCCGGCCGCAGCAGTTCCATCAGCTGTGGATAAGGCGAATAGTAACACCGAGGACAACAGCAATAGCAGAATACTTGTTCTGATGAGCCATTCCGGAGTCCGGGATTTAAAAATGGGCAGCGCTTTACTCATGGTCTTTTTTAATGTGAACCGTTGCACTCATTCCTGCGTTTAGATTGGTTAATGCTGCTGTAGCACCTTCCAAACGGATTCTTACCGGAATACGCTGTGCGATTTTCACGAAATTACCCGTTGCATTGTCGGGAGGCAATAAAGAAAACCTGGAACCGGTGGCCGCTGAAAGCGACTCTATCTTTCCTGAAAATGATTGGCCGGGAAAAGCATCCACTTCAATATTTACAGGTTCTCCAACATACATCTTTCCAATCTGCGTTTCTTTAAAATTCGCAATCACCCATTTTCCTGCATCTCTATCTACGATATAAGCGATGGTTTGTCCGCTTTGTACCAATTGTCCGGGTTGAATGGTTCTCCTACCCATTTTTCCGTTATAAGGGGCTAAAATCACCGTGTAAGAGGTATTCAAATGGTTTCTTTTCAACACCGCATCTCTGCGTTGGATTTCAGAAACGAGCACTTCTGACTGCGCTTTAATGTCGTTGGTTTTAGAAATTGCCGCTGCATAGTCTTCCTGTGCCGCTGCATATTCTGCTTGTGCCACTTCCAGCATGCTTTGCATACTTTCTAATTGCTGACGTGTTGCAGATTCTGCTTCAAATAGTTTTTTATAGCGGTCGTAATCTGCCTGTTGCTTCCACAACTTTGCTTTGGCTGCACCAATCTTTGCTTTACTGGCACCTGCAACTGTACCAGCTGTCAGGATATTGCTTTGCAATACAGAAACCTGTGCTTTTGCATTAGACAGTGAAGCAGCCGCTTCGTCTTGTTGTACGGTATAATCGCTGTCATCAATGACCACCAGGGTATCCCCCTTTTTCACTTCCTGATTTTCGATATAACGCACCGTTTTGATATAGCCGTTTACCCTCGCGGTAACCGGATTGATATATTCTTCCACCTGCGCATCATTGGTTTCTTCGAAGCGTAAATAGGTAAAAACCGTACGGCCTCCCCAAATCAACAATACCACCATAACTATAGCGGCAACGATTGTCGTGACTACTGAAATTCTTTTATCTGTTTTATTTTGTGTTTGCGTGCTCATTTTATAGGTTTCCTACAGCTTTTTCTAATTGATAGTATTGTATTTTGGCATTTACTTTTGCAGTTGTCAGTTCAAATCGAGATTGTAAAAGTTGGGTTTCGGCATCCAGCAGATCCGTCAACAAAGACAACTGGTTGAAATAAGTATTCTGTACGATACGATAACTTTCCGCAGCTTGCTTAATGTTTTCATTCGCCACTTCGATACGTTTCAAAGATTCTGTATAACGGATATAATTTTCCTGTACTTCCTGGCGGATATTGTCTTTCACCGCTTCATCTTCCACTTCCTGCTGATGCAGTTTGATCTCGGCTACTTTCACCTTATGTTTATTGGTGTAAAGTGCAGAAACAGGGATTTTCAGTTTAATCCCAGCCATCCCATTACGATATGGGGCCAATGCATAAGGGTAAAACTGGATCTGCGGATAGGCCATCATATATTCTCCGAATAAACCCACCGATGGCAGGATATCAGACTTCACTTGTTTCAATTTCAATTCCCCGAGTTTTTGTTCCTGTTCAGAAATCTGAAGCTTGAAAGAGTTCGATTGTCCCGCAGCCAGATAATTAGCAAGCCCTTTGATTAAAACCGGATCAGTTTCTGTTTCAGAAATGAGGGGTTTTAAAGGCGTATCGTCAGCTCTTCCTATCAGCATATTTAGTTTCTGTTCGGCGATATGGATGCTGTTTTCAATTTCCGTCAACATCATTTTTTGTTTCGACAAGCGCAGTTCTGCACGGAGCACATCACTTTTAAGCACAGTTCCGTTTTTATACAATACGTTGATCTCATGAAGTTGTTTTTCACGGTCTTTTATGTCTTGTAGCAGCAGTGTTTTATAGGACTGGTTTCTGTACACATCGTAGAAATAAACCGCAGCCAGGAAATGGATTTCCTGCTTGCTCAGGTTCTTTTTCGCGATTGCCAGTTCGTTTTCTGTCTTTGAGGCCGCAATTTCGCGGTTGGTTTTCCCACCATTGTAAATGTTCAGGTAAGCATCACCGGATATTTTATAATACTTAGGCTCTACCGGAAATTGTGTTGGCGTATGAAACAAACCGTTTTCATAAATGGGCATTTTAAAGATATGCGCCAACACACCATTTGCCTGAATTTCAGGCAGTCGTTCTGATCTGGCCACTTTGATGCCTGCTTCGGAAGCCATGACTTCCAGATTGTTCATTTGTATTTTCCTGCTGTTACTGTCTGTAAGTTGCCAGACCTGGCTGATGGAAAGTGCGTTTTCCGGGTCCAGCGGACCTTGTGCATGGGTAAAAAGAGAGGATAAAAGAAGGGTCATACAGCCCATGAATGTTCTTTTATACGAGCTAAAATTCATATAGATTATTTAATGCTACAAATTTCGGCTAAGAATTCTTTCTTTTTTTTATCTAAAGTGACATATATTTGTTCAAACCAGCCATATGGATCAGCACACTAAAGAAAGCCTGTTATCGGCAATAGACGAACATCCTCAAAGTACTTATGTGTGGCATAGCAAGTTTGAAGACCGGTTCCGTCACCATCAACATGTAAAAGGGCAACTGACTTATGTGGAGGGCGGGGTGATTTTTTTATACGCGAATGACAAATCTTACTTTCTGCCCGGGCGTCATTACCTCTGGATTCCAGCAGGGGTTGCACACCATTTAGAACACCGCTATCGCTCTGCGATTGTACGTAACATTTACTTTGCGACGAATCCGGAAAAACAAGCCCCTTTTTATGATCAGATTGGCATTTACCCGGTCAATAATCTGTTATTGGAAATGCTCAAATATTCAGAGCACTGGAATGGGAATATCGCGCCGGGAACACCTGAATACGACTTTTTAAATACCTTAAAAAACATCCTGCCGGACATCAGTAAACATCCCCTGCCGATTGTGGTTCCTACCACCGACAATGAGCGTTTAAGACCGGCATTACAGTACATTCACCAGCATTTATCAGAAGAACTGACCTTAGCTTCCATTGCCGCAGCCACAGGATTTTCAGAACGTACCTTATCCAGAGTTTTTCTGGCTTCTTTAGACATTTCTTTTTTTCAATACCTGAAGCTGGTGAGGATCACTAAAGCGATGGAAAAGTTGTTGGAAAGCGATCTGACGATAAGTGAGATCGCTTATGAAGTTGGTTACGATAGCATCTCCTCCTTTAGCAACACCTTTTTCAAGATGACAGGAAGAAGACCATCTTCTTTTAAATCACTAAAAACAGCAAGCCTCAGTTCAGAATCATGAGCCTGAACCCCAATAAACGACTAAGCAGTAGGCTCTTCCGGATCCGGTTCTGTATGTAATCTTTTTTGTTTCGGTCCTTGTGGCCAGATATAACAGGTAGACTGTTTTTTCCAACCCAGACTTTTATAAAAATCACCTTTGCCCGGAGCGGCAGTCAGGTTTACGAAGTGGTAATTGTCGCCTAGTTTTTCATTTAAGGTATTCACCAGGTATTTACCCAGTCCATTACCCTGAAAATCCGGATCAACAATGATATCTGCAAGGATTGCATAATACCTGCCATCATCAATGGTTCTTCCAAAAGCAATCAGCTGATCTCCCTTATAAATGAATAAGGTCCAGCTGCTTCTTCTGAAGGCTGCTTCTATGTCTGCTTCTACCCTTGTTCTCCAATCTACCTTATCAAATAACTCACATACGTAAGTCCAGTCGATAGTCGACAAATCAGGATTTATTTTGTAAGTCAGGTCGTTCACATCTATTTTAATCGGAGACATATTTAGCTTAAAGATTTTAATTGGGCACAAATATCAACAAATAATCGCTTTGAATTTAATGGTTTGGATAATTGTTAAAAAATGAATTTCAAAACAAAAAAACCAAACTTACCAGTAACCACAAGCAATCTTAAGATAATTGTTTTATTTTAAAAACAACTTTCCAAGCAATATTTACACTTTCAGGAAATAAAGCTTTATATTGTAGCACCAAACTAACGCTCATGCACACCCTAAAAACACTGTTATGCAGTCTTTTTCTAATGACTGTAATCTCTGCCTCTGCCCAAATAAGCGGTCAGGATCCCAAAAACTTCAGATATGGAAAGGTTAGCCCAACTGAATTTGACATTAAGCCGACAGGCGTAGATTCAGCGGCGGCGGCAATCGCTTTATTTGATATTGGCCGTGGCTGGTTTGAGATTAGCCCTAAAACAAAGGGGTTCATCTATGTTTATGAACGACATACCCGCTACAAAGTGATCAATAAAAATGGGTACGACCTCGCAAATCTGGAAATCCAACTTTACAATAAAAGTGGAAATGAAAGCAAACTAACCAGCCTGGATGCTGCGACCTATAATATGGAAGCTGGCAAAATAGTACCATATAAGATCAATAAGGATGGCAAGTTTTCAGAGAAACAGGACAAGAATTACACCTTAAAAAAATACACTTTACCCAATGTAAAGGAAGGCTCTATTATAGAATTCAAATACCGTGTGGCCTCCGATTTCATCTTTACGCTAAAACCCTGGTATTTCCAAAAGGATATACCAGTACTGTACTCTGGTTATCGCGTTAAAATTCCGGAATACCTCATTTACAAAACTACTGGTGGTGGTTTTATCTTCTTAAACCCTACTACAGTGAAAAGTTCAGAAACATTTACGTCAGGTACAGATCGTCTTACTGCACTTGCCAATGAGTATTCTTATTTTGCAGAAAACATACCTGCCTTGAAAGCTGAGCCTTTCATTACCACGCTCCAGGATTACATCAGTAAGGTTCAATTTGAACTTAGCGCCACCCGATTTCCTGATCAAATGCACAAGGATATCACTACTACCTGGCCAAAGATCATAACCTCCCTTAAAGAGGAACCAAAATTCGGCCTGTTTACCGCTAAAAGAGGCAGTCAAAAAACACTTATTCAAGAGCTGATAAAAAACGAAACAAATCCGGATACGGTCACTACGATACTCTTTAATTATGTGAAAAATAATGTAAAATGGAATGAAGAAAGCAGTATTTACACCGATGAAACGAATCCTAAATCCGTATTTGAAAAGAAAACAGGTTGTTCTGCAGATATTAACCTGAGTCTGTATACCCTGTTAAAAGAAGCCGGTATTCCTGCTTTCCCTGTGCTCCTGAGTACGCGGAGTAATGGGGCACATTCCGGGGCGCCGATGCTCAGTCAATTTGACAACGTGATTGTAGCGGTACCAAAAGGAGAAACCTACCTATTTCTGGACGCCGTAAATAAAAACCATGTTCCGGGTCTGATTGGTTTCGACAACCTGAATCATGAAGGCTTTAAAGTTGATATGGAATCAATTAACGGTGACTGGATTGATGTTGAGCCCCTTGACTTGAGTAGTAAACGAATTACTTATTCCCTGGTATTGGCCGAAGATAATAAACTGACCGGGAAGCGTTACGCTTCTTATTCTAACTATGAAGGCTTGCATTTCAGGAATAAGTACCAATCGGCAGTAAACCAAGCGACATTTCTAAAAGATTTCAAAAGCAGTAATCCTGGTTTGAGCCTAAAAAACTATGAGCTTGACAATGTAAGCAACCAGAAGGAAACGGTTAATGAGGGCATGGATGTTGAAATTGAAGACCATATAGAGGAGGCTGGAAACTTAATTTACTTTACGCCACTTTTATATGATAGAACGAAAGAAAACCCATTTAAGCTGGAAGACAGAAAATTCCCGGTTGATTTTGGCTACCCTACAGAAGAAAATTATCGTTTTAACCTTGAATTCCCGGCAGGCTATCAACTGGATAAGTTACCTAAAAGCGAAAAAATAAATATGGCTGATGAAAGTGCTTCATTTACATTTTTAACTGCTACAGAAGGCAATACGGTACAGGTAACCAGTAAAATTTCCATCAAAAAAGCCTTTTACACTGCGGAAGAATACAAAGGACTCCAGGAGTTTTTTAAAAATATTGTCAGGAAACAGGCAGAACAGATAGTCTTAAAAAAGATCTAAAGATGAAAAAGATAATATTCATGGCCATCCTGGGTTTTGCCAGCCTGCAACTGAATGCTCAGGGGATTTATGATATCAGTAAAATTCCTGTTGAGCTTTTGGAAAATGCCCGTATAGTGGTCAGAAATGAAGAATTAACCTATGAAGTAAAAGGGCCAGGATCGGCAATACAACAGTATAAGACTGCGGTAACCATCTTAAACAAGAGCGGCGAAGGAAGCTCCAATCTGGTCGAATACTATGATAACTTTTCAAACATTTCCAACTTAAAGGCGAGCCTTTATGATGCTAAAGGTCAAAAAATCAAAGAATACCGGGCTGCAGACTTCAAAGACCGCAGTGCTGTTTCTAATGGTTCAATGTATGAGGACAGCAGGGTAAAGTACCTCGAGTTTCTGCACACTACTTTCCCCTACACCATTGAATATAGCTATGAGATAGATTATAAGGGTATTCTTTCGTATCCTTCCTGGTTTGCTGCTGCTGGCTTTGGTATGGCTGTTGAAAAATCAAGTTACACCTTTAAAATCCCAAAGGAATTAAGTTTTAAATACCTGCACAGTAAGGACCTGAAAACAGATTCCATACTGGTAAAAGACAAAATGGAGTACAAATGGTCATGTTCGTCCATCCCGGCACTGGATAGCGAACCTTTAAGCACCGGATTAAAAACAGTTAATCCATGGGTAACTGTTGCACCGAATCAATTTGAATATGACCATTCAAAAGCCAATATTGAGAACTGGAAAAACCTGGGCTCCTGGATGTATGAGCTGAGTAAAAATAGTCAGGTACTTTCAGAACCGGCAAAAGCTAAAGTGCAAAATATTGTAAAAACTGCGGGATCAGCTGAGGAAAAAGTAAGTCTATTGTATAAATACCTGCAGGAAAACACAAGGTATGTAGGTGTTCAGCTTGGAATCGGTGGATTTCAACCTATATCTGCGGAAAAGGTTTCCAGCGTAAATTATGGCGATTGTAAAGGCCTTTCCAATTACATGAAATCGTTATTGGAAGAAGCTGGTATCAAATCTAATCTGGTGGTGATCGGTAATGGAATGCCTTCACTAAACCGTAAATACGCGAGTATGAACCAGGCCAACCATATGATCCTATGCGTACCCATGGCAAAAGACACCACCTGGCTGGAATGCACCAGCAACTACAGTCCAGCAGGATTTATAGGTAATAACAATTCTGGAAGAACAGTTTTACTGGTCACAGCAGATGGGGGAAAGTTAGTAGAAACGCCGATACTTAAGCCTGAACACAATTATATGCACAGCATCACTAAGGTGAATCTGAATGAAGAAGGATCAGCAGAAATACAGATAGATACAAAATATGCAAATGCACAATATGAGGATCAATTGGGGATGATGCTCAGTGAGCCGATAAATCAGCGTAAAAGAATCATGAATTCCTTTTCTATTCCTAATATAGAGATCACCTCTTTAAATTATACGCAGCCTGATAAAACCTTACCGGTGATCAACTCCAGTATTCAATTAAAAAGCAGCCAGTTAATGACCAAAGGAGCTGATAAATTATTTCTTACCCTGAACTTACTGAACAGAGTGGAGAATACACTTGCGGTTATTGAAAACAGAAGAACACCTTTTGCCGTAAAATATGGCTATATGGATGAAGATGAAGTGATTTACACCATTCCAAAAGGATTTAAAGTGGAATTTATCCCTAAAGATGTAACGGTTGATTCCGAGTTCGGAAAGTACACTGCTACCTCAGTTGTTAAAGACAATACCTTAATTTATACGCGTAAGATTGTCATATCGAATAAAACCTATCCTGCAGAGAAATACAATGATTATGTTGCTTTTCGTAAGAAGCTCTACCAGGCAGATAAACAAAAAAGTATCCTGGCTAAAATTTAATAGCCAGGATAACTTCCTATTTTTTACCTACGATGACTTTGGTGAAGTCGGCAGTATTTAAATATTGATTTGCCAGTTGTTTTAAATCTTCTGGTGTGATGGTTTTCACGGTTTCGATATAGTTATCGTAATAAGTGTAATCAAGGCCAGAGAAATAGGCGTTTTTGAACTTATCAGCATGAGAAAAAGCATTCTCTAAGCTACCCAACATGGAACCTAACATGTAGTTACGGACCAGGTTTAATTCTGCTTCCGATACCAGTTCTGATTTCAGTAAATCAATCTCTTTTTCGATTTCAGTTAAGGTGTTGTTACATACATCTACCCCTACTTCTGTTGCGATGAAGAAATAACCAGCATCTTTTAAAGAAACGATGGCCGATCCGATCCCATAGGTATACCCTTTATCCTCGCGGATATTGGCCATTAAACGGGAGCCAAAATAACCACCCAGCAAGCAGTTCATCACCTGGAAGCCAGGAAAATCTTTGTGTTTTCTGGTGATGGCCAATGCACCCATACGGATAGCCGATTGTATGGCCTCTGGTTTCTCAATCAGGATCTCCCCTGCTGTTCCCTTGGTAAAATCAAATTTGTTTACGACAGACTGATCATTGTTGTTCCAGGTTTTGCCTAAAACGCCATTTAAAAGATCAAATTCTGGCTGTTCAAACTTTCCGGCAACAATGATGGTGCAATTTTCAGGTTTATAAGCTGCCTTGAAATAGCTTAGCAAATCTGCCTGTTGAATCGCTTCATAATCCGAAGCATCAATATTGGATCCATAGCTGGAATCTCCGAATATGGCATGTGCAAAATGCTTCCTTGCTAAGAAATCGTTCTTTTGCAAGCTTACCTGCAAGGATTGCTTTTGATTCTGCACATAGATATCCAGCTCCTGCTGAGGGAAAACACTTTCATTAAGGATGGAGCTTAAGATCGGTAATACCGCGGCTAGGTGTTTGTTTAAAGTATAAACTTTTACGCTCGACTGGTCTGCACCATATTCTGTTTGCAGGAAAGCACCATAATAGTCTACCTTTTCAGCAATATCTTTGGCGGTTAATTTCGCTGTTCCGTTATTGATCAGGTGACTTACCGTTACTGCTTGTAATGGTTTCGTTTGATCCCAGTTTACGTTTTCAAAGATAAACTCAATACGTACCAGTTCCTGTTTACCTGCATTGATGGTAAACACGGGAATTCCGTTATCCAGCTGTTGCTTTAATGGTTCAATAAAATTTATTTCATCTACCTGTTTTGATTCAGGCGCTAATGTACGATTAAGCATCTTGGGCAGTTAAATAGTATAAAATTGAAGACTGTTCTTTAACGAAGGTGCGTTTTGCCACCTCCAAAATACGCGATGAAGTCACTTCATGGTACCTGTCGATTTCTGTGTTTAGCAGCTCTGCATCTCCTAATAACTCATAATAAGCAAGGTTCATAGCCTTATCTAAAAGACTCATTTCTGCAAATACAATGATAGACTCCGACTTGTTTTTCACTTTCGTCAACTCATCTACCGTCACTTCTTCGTTAGCAATGGCATTCAGCTCTTTCCAGATGGCAGCCTCAGCAGCTTCCATCGTTACACCTTCTACCAGTTTACCTTCCACGATGAACAAGCCTTTATCGATACTTCCGGTTAGGTAAGCATGGATATCGCTGAACAATTGTTGTTCTTTAAGCAGGCTGTTGTATAACCTGGAAGATTGACCTTGTGAAAGGATATCAGACATCAGATCATAAACCTGATAGTCTTTATCGGCACGATCCGGCATTTGGAAAGCCATATAAATCGCGTTCAATGGTACTTCTGCCACCACTGTTTCTTCACGGGCAATAGTTTGCTCTGGTTCTACAGGAAGGTTTCTTTCGGTCTGTTCTCCGGCAGGGATCGCCCCAAACCATTTCTCAGCCAGTGCTTTCACTTCTTCTGTTTTCACATTTCCACCAATTACCATAATGGCATTTTGAGGGTGGTAATGTTTTTTGAAAAATGCTTTCACATCTTCCATTTTAGCATCTTCGATTTGCTTTAAGTCTTGTCCGATAGTTGCCCAGCGGTAAGGGTGTTCTTTATAAGCAAGCGGTCTCAGCTTCAACCATACATCACCGTAAGGTTGGTTTAAATATCTTTGTTTGAACTCTTCACACACCACATTACGCTGTGTTTCCAGACTTTTCTCTGAAAAAGCAAGGCTCAGCATGCGGTCACTTTCTAACCAGAAAGCGGTTTCCAGATTTGTAGCCGGCAAGGTGATGTAATAATTGGTGATGTCATTGCTCGTAAAAGCATTGTTTTCGCCACCAACCCTTTGTAAAGGTTCGTCATAGCTAGGAATATTTACAGAACCACCAAACATCAGGTGTTCAAATAAATGGGCAAAGCCGGTTTTATCTTCTTCTTCGTCTCTTGCACCAACGTCATATAGAATGTTTAACACCGCCATAGGCGTTGTATCATCCTCGTGTACCAGGACACGCAATCCATTGGCCAATGTAAAACGGTTAAAATCTACCATATATATTAAAAATAATCAGCCAAAGATAGGAATAATGCAAAAGGGAAATGTGATAATAATGTGAAATAAAAAGAAAGGAACTTATGGTATATTTGCGGTATGAATACAGCCGATTTATTGCATAGGGCGCTAAAATTCGACTTTCTTACACAAGAAGAAGGCGTTTTTCTGTATCACCATGCGTCAACTGCCGAACTGGCCTATGTGGCCAATGAACTGAGGAAAAAACAAGTACCGAGTGGGAAAGTTACCTGGCAGATAGACCGTAATGTAAATACGACCAATGTATGTATTGCCAATTGTAAGTTCTGTAACTTCTTTAGAAGACCAGGACACGACGAAAGCTATATCACTGACATTGAAACTTATAAAGTTAAAATTGAAGAAACTTTCAGATTAGGCGGAGATCAGTTGTTGTTGCAGGGTGGCCACCACCCGGACCTGGGACTGAAATTTTATGCTGATCTGTTTAGAAAGTTAAAAGAATTATATCCTGATCTAAAGCTGCATGCTTTAGGTCCGCCGGAAATTGCCCATGTGGCGAAACTGGAAGGAATTTCCCATACGGAAGTATTGAGCGCTTTGAAAGAAGCCGGTATGGATTCCCTGCCAGGTGCAGGTGCAGAAATCCTGAACGACCGCGTAAGAAGGCTGATTTCTAAAGGTAAATGTGGCGGTAAAGAATGGTTAGATGTGATGCGTGCAGCACATCAACTGGACATTACGACTTCGGCGACCATGATGTTTGGTCATGTAGAAACTATTGAAGAACGTTTCGAACATTTAGTTTGGATCAGGGAAGTACAGAGCGAAAAACCGGCAGATGCCAAAGGTTTCCTTGCCTTTATTCCATGGCCTTTCCAGGATGATGGTACTTTATTGAAAAGATTAAGAGGGATCAGCAATAATGTTTCCGGAGATGAGTATATCAGAATGCTTGCTTTGAGTAGAATTATGCTGCCTAACATTAAAAATATTCAGGCTTCCTGGCTTACCGTAGGTAAGAACGTAGCTGAGCTATGTTTACATGCAGGTGCCAATGATTTTGGATCGATTATGATTGAGGAGAATGTAGTTTCTGCCGCTGGTGCTCCACACCGTTTCACCGCGAAAGGAATTCAGGATGCCATCAGAGAAGCAGGTTTCGAGCCTCAGCTTCGCGGTCAGCAGTACAATTACCGCGACCTTCCGGATCACCTGGAAGAGCAGGTAATCAATTACTAAATTGATATTGGCAGATAAGAAAAAAGGGAAGAGAATACATCCTCTTCCCCAACTTAAACCTAAACAAATCCCCTGTTTTTTAAGAAACTCCGAATAATTTCACAATATCTAATACTTGTTGTGTAGTTAATGGCTCATCAAATGATTCTGTAGCAGCATTCGCCGTAATTGCGGCTCCGTTAATTCCAGTAATCGTAATACCTGCCTGAAGCACATTTTCTTCTCCGGCATATACTGCTGCAGCATTCGCAACACCACTATCATTTCCACCGGTAATCCATGGTTTAATGTTAAAGCCGTTTTGTGCACGCATGTAACGGATTTTGGCGGCATGACGAGCTTCCACAGAATGAATATTCAATGCTGCTTCCAGCACACCACCCTGTCCAACTAAGGCTGGCGCCTGTCCTTTGTAAGCACGAACTCCGGTATCTTCCAGGGCCTGGGCAACGGCAAGAAAAATCCCGTAATTACCCGATGCAAATGGATTTGGAAAAGCACCACTTGCCGTCCAGTCATAACTGGCTTTGGCAGCAACTGCATCTGCCCCGATTACTCCTTTTAAAAAGTTAACATGCGCCGTTTCATGGGCACTGATGATCTCAATAGCCGCTTTATCTAAGGCCATTTGTTTCGATCCGGAGAAATCCGCACCACCTGTTGTTTTCAATGCCTGTACATAAAAGGCGGCTTCAAAATGTTCTAAGGTTAGGGCAAATTGCAATACTGCTTTTACATTTGCAGGCAAGGTACTTTGTCCGTAGGCTTTGTTAAACATGGAACCGAGGGCCAATGGCACCGCAGCCAGACTTATTTTCTTTCCTACATTGAAAAACTCCTTCATTGCAGTTCTACGTGGACTAAAGCGTTCATACACCTCTCCATCTACTTTTTCAATTTCTTCTAATATATCGACGATATTCATGATTTCCAGGTTAAGACTATAAATTAATGACGTTGATTTTTGTTTTCACAAATCCACCAGCAATGGCCAGTACCGCTTTTGGATCACGGGATTTGTCCAGCCCCATGACGGCATCTACTACTTCTACGTTAGAGAAGGAGTTTGGCGAGATCAGCTCTCTGATGTAAGCCGCATGACGCGCTTCCACAGAAACAATTTTGCCTGCCAGTGTTAGGTAAACGGTACTTTTCAATAATTTCCCAGCGCCATTATAAGCAGAAACCCCTAAATCTTCGAATGCTTTTGCAGTCCCCAGTACACTGGTTCTGTCCGCAAAGTTGATTTTTGAGAAGTCAACTTCCAGTCCGCCGATTGCAGCCGGACCCAGTGCATTTTTGAAAAATTCACGGTGGGCAATTTCATGAAATTGTATGTCTTTAAAATAGGCAAGTTCAGGAGCACTGATGTTCGCATATGGAGTGGCAGCCACCTGAATATAAAATGCGGCTTCTAGTTGTTCCAATGCATAAGCATAATTTAATACACCTATATCGTCTTTGAAATCGAGCGTGACTCCCCCTTTGATCCCACCATCATCGATCATGGATCTATCTTTTTTACATCCTGCGGCGATCAAAGCGACGCCTGCTGCACCAGCACCTGCAAATTGCAGAAATGAACGGCGTTGCAATGGAGCGGTAAGAATACTGCGTTCCTCTTGCAGCACTTCTTTTTCATCATGTAAGTTTTTCATAGTTATAGCTTTGAGTTAAAAAATCACGATTTTGCTCTCGCAAACCGTAATTCTAATTTTTAGTTCAAAAGTTTATGAAACTTACCTGCGCAGGTTTTAGTTTTCTAAAATTTCTTAGGTTTTATAATGGGACTTACGCTAGAAATGACCACTTGGTTTTTATCCTCAGCAAAAAAGATTCTTACATCCCTCATTTTTTTAATAAATTGACCCTATAAACCCGATAGCAGTGCTGAACACGATTATTGTTGATGATGAAGAATTTGCCCGCTCCTCTCTTTATTTCCTGCTTCAGGAAAATTGCGAGCGCATTCATATCGTGGGGATTGCAAAATCAGTAGCTGAAGCAAGGCTGTTGATGAGCAATCACCAGGTCGATTTGATATTTCTGGATATTGCCATGCCTGGCGAAAATGGGTTTGAACTCATCCCTCTGGCCCAACAACACAACGCCCATGTCATTTTTACTACTGCTTACGATCAGTATGCACTAAGGGCGATTAAAGCCAATGCCCTGGATTATCTTTTGAAACCTATTGATATTGATGAGTTAAAACTAGCGGTAGAAAAAGCGGGGAAATTCATTGCCCTGAATAAAAAGGAACACAACAGGAATGACAGTTTACAAAATCTGGCAGCCAATCTTTCAGACCGGTCAGAAATCAGAAAAATCAGCCTTCCGAATGGCCAGGGCTATTCTTTAATAGATATCAACGATATTATTCATATTGAAGCAGACAGCAATTATTCTATTTTTCACCTCGCCAACAAGGAAAAAATTACCGTTTCAAAAGTTTTAAAGGAATATGAAGAGATACTTCCTGAGCAGCAATTTGTGCGCATTCATAAATCGAGTATTGTTAACCTGAACTATTTAAAAGAGTATAATTCGAAAAATGGTGTGGAAGTTCTTTTGAAAAACGGGGAAAAGATCGCCGTTTCGAGAAGGCGCGCGAGTGATTTTGCGGAAAAAGTTAAATCGTATATCAGAATTGAAAGTGATAAATCTTAATACAAAAGGGATCGTTAAGTGGATCATTCCTTTTATGCTCTGCCTGATCAGCAGCCAGGTGGTCTTTTCTCAAAGCACCTACCTGCAACACCTTGATACCAAGAGTGGCTTACCCAGCAACAATTGCTTTTATACGATGCAGGATAGCAAAGGCTATATCTGGATTGCTACCGATGCAGGCGTCAGCCGGTTTGACGGGAAAGTTGTAGAGACATTCTCCGTTAATGATGGTTTACCCGACAATCAAATCCTGCAATTAAAGGAAGATAAGAGTGGAAAAATATGGTTCCTGGCTTTAAATGGTCAGCTCAGTTATTTTTTAAACGGCAAGATCTATAATGAAACGAACAACAAGCTGTTAAAGCTCTTAAAAGTCAATGCCGTTATCGTTTCTTTTTTCCAGGATAGTAAGGGGAGAATATGGCTGGGAACGAATAAAAACATGCTGGTCATGTACAATGGAAAGTCGATCAGAAAATACATTTCTGCCGACCATGACCGCCAGTTCATCAATGCCTTTATCCATGAAGATGAGAAAGGAAAGATCTGGGCCATCAGCAATACCTCTGTCCGCGTCATGGAAAACAACACCTTCAAGGTGGTTCCCCATCAGCGTTTACCCTTATCTTATAAAACTGCACTCAATTTACCTGATAAAACCCTCGCCTATCTTGATCAAAAGGGGCTGAACATCAGAAAGGGCAATCAGGAGGTTTTGAAGATAAAGATCAGTCCGGATATCCTGAACAATGACCCTGGTTATTTTTATACCGATCAAAAGCCGGATCTCTGGATCAGTAATGCCTCAGGAATCTACCATGTGGAAGCAGACGGAAAAACCAAACGCTTCCTGGAAAATATCTCCGCCAGTCAGGCCATTAAGGATGCCAAAGGCAATATGTGGTTTACCACCACTAACGGGATTTATATGTTGCCACAGGAAAATGAACGTCTTTATGTGGTCAACAAAGCCAACGGACTGAGCAGCGATGTGGTGAAAAGCATTACCAGGGACGATCGCAACAGACTCTGGCTAGGCCTTGACGAAGCAAAGATCAATACGCTGAACCTTAAAAATGGTCAGATTCAAAAGATCGCATTGCCAGATCAAAAGAAATATAACACCATCAAACAGCTCGCTTTTGACTCTCTGAATCATGCCATTTATTTTGCTTCAGATTATGGTCTGGGCAGGATCAACGACATTTATCAGGACAACCGTCAGATTGATTTCCTGAAAGAGACCAATAATTCCATGTTTGTCATCAAAAGCTTTAGCATTGCTTCGGGAAAAAACCTTGCACTGGCGCTTTCTTCTGGTGTGGTGATAATTCCTGACCGGGAGCGCCGGTTTGAATTCACCTCCTTATCTTTTAAACAAGGGGAAGATTTCTTTAACAACCGTTCTTACCGGGTATTTTATGACCAGGCACAGCATCTCTGGTTCTCCAATGTGAATGGGCTATCGCAATTTTCTAAAGGAATATTGTCCAATTATTATGTTAAACAACCACTTTTAACGAAAAGGATCAATGATATTCAGGAGCTTTCAGACCATACGCTTGTATTGGCAACGGATGGCAACGGACTGATTTTCATGAGGAATGGCCGTATCTTAAAGGTCATCACGCAGGAAGATGGTCTGGCAGATAACATTTGTAAAAGATTGTTTGTAAAGAATGATGAGACCTGGGTAGTGACGAATAATGGCATCAATAAGATTGATTTTAAAAACGACAAGGCTGTTGTAGAATCTTTTGGCTTTACCAACTCCCTACTGACAGATGACGTAAATTGCTTGTTTATAGGAGAAAAGAACGCCTATTTTGCGACTAACAGTGGTCTGGTCTATTTTGATGTCAATCACTCCATCAATAAAAATGAGGCGCCAAAAGTATACATTACTTCGGTGGTCAATAACAAGAATAAGCTGGGCATGAACCATCCGGATCATATACTGGAGCCTTCTAACAACAGCATTACATTTTTCTATAGTGCCATTGATTTTCAAAATAAAAACATCTTATACCGCTATCGACTGAAACATGATGCCCCCTGGACAGAAACCAGAAGTCGCAGGATTGAGTTCTCCACGCTGGAGCCCGGCGCTTATGTTTTTGAACTGAGTGCAAAATCCAATAACAGCGACTGGAGTACCCCGGTTACCGTAAGCTTTGTACTTAAAGCTTATTTCTGGCAGACCACCTGGTTCCTCGTACTGGTATTTTCAGTGGCGGGCCTTGCTTTTTATAAGTTGGCTGTAGTGGTAACACGCCGGCAAAAAAACAAAGAACAGGAACAATTGCTGTTGAAGAACAAGATCCTCATGCTGGAGCAACGTGCTTTGCAAGCCATGATGAACCCACATTTCGTGTTTAATGTGATGAATTCCATTCAGCACTACATCAATACCAAGGACACCAATTCTGCCAATAAGGTGCTAACAGGCTTTGCTAAGCTGATTAGAAAAAACCTGGAGATTTGTACCCGGAGTTTCATTACGCTGGAAGAGGAACTTGATTATCTGGAATTGTACCTGAGTCTGGAGAAGAAAAGATTTGGCGATAAGCTGATTTATCAGATCCGGGTGAGTCCGGCAATTGATAAGGAAGAAACGATGATTCCTTCTATGATTCTCCAGCCTTTTATTGAAAATGCGATATGGCATGGCATTATGCCCAAAGAAGAAGGTGGTAAAATAGACATCCTGATTGACCTTCAGGGGCCCGATCACCTCATCATTAAAATTATTGACGATGGCGTAGGCATTGAAAACTCTTTGAGAGAGAAAAAAGGAGAACACCAGAGTAAAGGGATGGACCTGACTAAAGAACGTATCCATTTATTAAATCAGGTAGAAGCAAATCCGATACAGATCAGTGTACAGCAAACCGGGTTGTCTGGTACTTTTGTATCGATTTCTATCCCTTTATACACCTAAATTACCGTTTACTCAATTATAAGTACCACTTACTAAGTTAAAATTATTGGTATCCAAATTAGCACTAAACTTGTTATAGATATTAAAAACAAACATAGTTTGTAAAAAGCGTTCTTATAGAATTGATCAAAGATATTTTACCTAACCTAAAACTATATCTCAATTCAGGTTTCATTTGTGTGTTAAAAAATGGTAAAGCCTCAAACTTTACCATTTTTTTTTTGCTTTGTTTTTTTAAGCGCTCCTCCCTCTGTAGGAACAACACCCATATTCAGTAAGCTCCTGATGATGAGTAACAGATTATAAACTTAATTCTCATTTTTTAAACGTAGGGTTTACCCTTTTTAAGGGCTTGATTCCATTCTTTTCCAGCGAATCCGGCAGTCCGGTCCGGACTCCCTGCAAACCGCATTATCCAATTGAATTTTTCAAAGATCGCTAAAGTATTTATCCTTACCTTCATTTATCAAATAATGAGAAATCTCCCGGCATTCATATCCTGATTTCAACATAAATTATACTGCAAAGTAACGCGGTTATGCCATCTTTTTTTTTCAAAAATACGCTGACTATAAAAGTTTTTTATACTAATTTTGATGCACCAAAAAATCAAATAAACACTGTTGTTTATATTTATAAAGATTTTTTGTAATTTTATACTATCAATACAAACCTTACTGAATTTATTTTTTTGTAATGAAAACACCAAAAAAACCTACCAGCAAAAGTCCATTAGTTGACCCTGAAACTGACATCGAAGATTCAAGCGAAGAAACCGGCAACAAGAAGTCGTATCAAGAAGATGAAGACGACTTTGACCTGCCTTTAGACGACCTGGATGGCTTCGACAATTTCAGTGACGACGATGACGACGATTATTAAACAACAACACATACTATTTCTCTAAGCATCCCCTATAGGGATGCTTTTTATTTTAATTCAGCCCAGCATACATGCAGATTATACCCGTATCCGATTCAAAGACAAAAAAAGAATTTTTAAATGTGGCCCGCTTTCTTTACAAAGATGACCCCAACTGGATTTGTCCGCTGGATCAAGATATTGAACAGATATTTGATGCTAAAAAGAATACCTTCTTTAACCATGGAAAATGTACCCGCTGGATCCTGAAAGATGCCGCAGGGCAAACGATTGGAAGGGTAGCTGCCTTTATCAATGACAAAAAAGCTTATCAGTATGACCAACCTACGGGTGGCATGGGTTTTTTCGAATGCATTGATGATCAGAAAGCTGCATTCCTCCTTTTTGATACGGCTAAAATCTGGCTGCAGGAACAAGGAATGGAAGCCATGGATGGGCCGGTCAATTTCGGGGAGAATGATTCTTTCTGGGGTTTACTCGTAGAGGGCTTTACGCCGCCTTCTTACGGCATGAATTATCATCATGCATATTATCATGGTTTTTTCAAAAACTACGGATTTGAGACCAGTTATGAACAAATCACCAATCACCTTAATGTTAGAAAACCTTTCCCTGAGCGTTTTACTAAAATTGCCAACTGGGTAGCCAATAAGCCTGGTTATACTTTTGAGCATTTCTCTAAGAAGAATTCAGAGAAGTATGTGCAGGACCTGATGGAGATCTACAACGATGGCTGGCAGGATTTTGAAAAGTTTGTACCCATTAAAAAAGAGACTTTACTGGAAAGTTTCAAAAAGATGGAAACCATTATGGATGAAAAGCTGATCTGGTTTGCCTATATCAATGGAGAACCGGCATCTTTTGTGGTGATTATCCCTGATGCGAATCAATTGATCAAAAGTTTTAACGGAAAACTGGGTTTAATAGAAAAGTTAATGTTCCTCTACAAACGCTGGGTTGGCGTTAACAGAATGCGTGCGATTGTAATGGGTACAAAGCAGGTATTCCAGAAACATGGATTGGAATCGGCGCTCTTTATTAAACTGAAGGAATATGTATTGCCCTTAGATCAATACGATGAGCTGGAATTGAGTTGGGTAGGCGACTTTAATGATAAGATGCTCTCTTTACATGAAGCAACAGGTGCCACTTTTGGCAAACGACACCTGACGCTACGTAAAATATTTTAAGGGGCTGTCTATCTTTCGCGGATCTCTTCGTAAAGATCGATCACCTTCTTCTGAAGTTTGATGATCTCTTCTTCTCTCAAAGAAAGTTTTTCTTTGAGGGCATTAATTTCTTCAAAATTAAGGGATTGAGGATTTTCGCCTTCTTTAGAGATGATGTCCATAGTCGATACCTGAAATAGGTTAGCAATTTGCTCTAATCTGGAGATATTAATATCTGTAATACCCGTTTCAATTTTTGAAAAGGCAGGAATTGAAATATTTAGACGTTTAGCCACTTCCCCTTGGCTCCAGCCATTCTTCTGGCGTAATTGTCTAATGTTTTTTCCAATGATATTCATGTGATAAATTTAGGTGTATTATTCTAGTTTGTACTTTATGTTAATTGGTAGTCAACTCACGTGCCAATTTCACCAAATCCAAACCACCAAAATTCCCGGAGCTCATTAATAATAAATTTGTGTGATTAAAATTGATACTCAATAAGTAATCATTTAATTCGTCAGAATTATTAAAAAACTGTAATTCATTACATTTAAACGCATTTTGCACATCCAATTTGCTAAAAGGTTTAATCTTTTTATGAGTAAAAGTAGCTTCATCTATGTATACAATTGAACGGTCAGCTTGTTTCATTGTATCTGCATATTGTGCTAAAAATTCTTTATTCAAACTGCTAAATGTATGTAACTCTATACACGCAACCAGTTTCCTTTCCGTAAACTGAGTTTTCACAGCCTCTATGGTTGCCTTTAACTTAGATGGAGAGTGTGCAAAGTCCTTATACACATTTGTATGGTCCTTTTTGAGCAGTACTTCCAGTCTTTTTGCTGCACCTGTAAAGGAAGAAATCGCGTCATTAAACTGTTCATTTGTCAAGCCTAAAGCCTCACAAACCAGGCGGGCGGCATTGAGGTTCATCAGGTTATGATTTCCAAAGACATTTAAAACAGTATGCTCAGGTAAAAGATAAGTTACACCGTCTTTTACCTCATGCGGAGGAATGCCGTATCCTGTTTTCTGTACATTAGCTGTAGATTTATCTACCAGTTGATTTAAGTCGTCATCAGCAGTACAATAAATCAATTTTCCTTCCGGTTGAATGGTATCTATAAATAGTTCAAACTGGCGGGTATAATCTTCGAAAGTCGGGAAAACATTGATGTGATCCCAGGCAATTCCGCTAATTACCGCAATATTCGCTTTATATAAATGAAATTTCGGTCGCCTGTCTATTGGGGAAGCAAGATATTCATCCCCCTCGATAATGATCAGTGGTGCTTCATCCGTAACTTTCACCATAGTATCAAATCCGGCCAGCTGAGCACCCACCAGGTAATCAAAATCACGGTTGTAATAATTTAGTACATGAAGGATCATGGAAGTAATGGTGGTCTTGCCATGACTGCCACCAATGACTACCCGAAGTTTATCTTTGGTTTGCTCATAGATATATTCAGGGTAAGAATAGATTTTAAGGCCCAGTTCCTGTGCTTTCAGCAACTCAGGATTGTCCAGCAGCGCATGCATCCCTAAAATTACGGCATCTAAATCCGGTGTAATCCGCCCGGGATCCCAGCCCATTTCTTCCGGCAGAATGTCATGCCTGGCCAACCGGCTTGCAGAAGGTTCAAAAATAAGATCATCAGAACCCGTTACCTGATAGCCTTTTTTATGTAAGGCAATGGCCAGGTTGTGCATGGCACTACCGCCAATAGCTATAAAATGTATGCGCATATGTCAATGATAAAATAAGGTATAAAAAAATACCGCCGAAGCGGTATTAATCTTTTTTAAACTGAGCAGCAACCCATTCTCCTATTTTCTTATGATCTACATACCTGATCTGCAAAGCTTCACAGGCTGTTTTAATCATATCCAGATCAGGAGTTTCATAGAATCCACTGAAGAAGATACTTCCTCCTGAGGCCAGAACTCCATTGTAGGTAGGAATCTGATCCAGCAGAATGTTTCTGTTGATGTTTGCCAGAATGATGTCGAAAGTTTGTTGAGGAATGGTCTCTTTACCACCGCAGGCGGCAGTTAAGTTGGTAATGCCATTCAACTCCGAGTTTTCTAAGGTACTCAGGTAACACACATCATCATTGTCTATCGCTACCAGTGATGCAGCGCCTTTTTTAGCCGCTAAGATTGCAAGAATACCTGTACCACAGCCCATATCAAGGATTGATTTTCCCTGAACGTCTGTAGAAAGGATGTATTGCATCATCATGGTCGTAGTTTGATGGTGACCGGTACCAAATGCCATCTTAGGATCAATCACAATCTCATATTGATACTGTGGTTGCGGCTGATGGAATGTTGCCCTTACATAGCACTGCCCGTCGATAATAAGGGGTTCGAAATTCTTCTCCCACTCCTCATTCCAGTTCTCCGCAGCAATCTCTGTAACGGTGTATGCGATTTCCAGTTCCTCTTTATACCCTTCCAGTACTGCGGTCAGGTTTTCTAAAGCGTAACTGTCCAGGTCAATAAATGCTGCAAAGCCATTTTCGGTATCTTCAAATGTATTAAAGCCAATCTCCGCCAAATCACTGATCAGCAAATCCTGCTGATATTCTTCTATCGCTGTAAAGCTGAATATTACCTTGATGTATTGCATTAAGAATTGAAAGTTTTAACGATGTCAGTAAAGTCTCTTGATTTAAGGGAAGCACCACCAATTAGTCCACCATCAATATCCGGTTGAGCGAATAATTCTGCTGCATTTTTAGGGTTACAGCTACCACCGTAAAGGATACTTGTGCCTTCTGCGATGTCAATACCGTATTTAGTAGTGATTTCTGCACGGATAAAAGCATGAACTTCCTGTGCCTGCTCAGAAGAAGCAGTTAAACCTGTTCCAATTGCCCAGACTGGTTCGTAAGCGATCACTATTTTAGAAAAATCAGCAGCTTCCAAACCAAAAACACCATGCACTAACTGAGATTTCAACACATCAAAATAACTTCCGTTATTTCTTTCGTCTAATGTTTCACCAATACAGAAAAGTGGCGTAAGGTCGTTTTGTAAAGCAATTACTGTTTTTTCAGCCAATAACTCATCCGTTTCAGCGAAATACTGACGTCTTTCTGAGTGTCCGATGATCACATATTCGCAACCTACAGATTTGATCATCTTTGCAGAAGTCTCTCCTGTATAAGCGCCGCTTTCGTTTTGGTGACAGTTTTGAGCACCAATTTTAACGGTTTCACCACCTAATTGTGCCAAACTGTTTAAATGAATGAATGGAGCGCAGATGATGGCGATCTGGTCACCTTTTTTCTCATCTCTTACCATATTTACGATTTCTGAGAATAAAGATACCCCTTCGGCATAGTCTAAATTCATTTTCCAATTTCCGGCAACGATTTTTTTTCTGGTCATATTTTTATTGTTTTAGCGCCATGAAGCTAAGATAAAGGCTTCAATTCTGCTGTTTTTTTAATGATTATTAACTTCTGTATGACTTAGTCAATTCAAACACAGCGGCTAAGATATTTCTTTCTACCTCATCAAAAGGCAGGTTTCTACGCTTAAAAACCTGTTCAGCCGTTTCAAACATTTTGTCAAGGCGATAAGTTTCAAAGCCCTGAGCACCGCCCCATGAAAAATCAGGAAGGAATGTTTTTGGGAATCCGGCACCAAAAATATTGGCTCCTACCCCGACTACAGATCCGGTATTGAACATGGTATTGATCCCGCATTTCGCATGATCAGCCATGATCATTCCGCAAAACAGCATCCCTGTTTCGCGAAGACCAGCCATCGAATAGTCCCAGATTTTCACATCAGCGTAGTTATTTTTAAGGTTAGAATTATTGGTATCTGCCCCAATATTACACCATTGCCCTAACACGGAATTACCGAGGTAACCTTCATGACCTTTAGAGGAATAGCCCCAGATCACGGCGTTATTGATCTCTCCGCCAACCCTGCTAAAAGGGCCCACCGTAGTTTGTCCGTAGATTTTAGCCCCCATCTTGACTTGCGAATCATTACAAAGTGCAAAGGATCCACGGATGTGTGCTCCCTCCCATATCTGGCTGTTTTTGCCAATATAGACCGGTCCGCTTAAGCTGTTTAACGTGGCACATTCTGCCCCGCCACCTTCTTCTACAAAGATTTCTTCTCCAAGTATAACGTTGGTGCTGCTCAATATTGTGGAAGAACGACCTTTTGTCAATAAACTAAAGTCTTTTCTCAGCTCTACATCGTTGTTTTTAAAAATATCTTCCGGATAGAAAATCCGGATCAGCGCTGCTTCATAAGCCACCGGCTTGAGTGCTGCTGCCTGTTCGGGAAGCATCCCGGTGGCCGTTGCACGGTAAGCAATCAGCAAGTCCTGTTGTTTCAAAGCTTCTCCATCGCGCAAACGGTCTATTGCTTCCAGCAGGCCTTCATCCGGACATACCGATCCATTGATCGATAAGCTAGCCGTTGGCTGTGCAGGGAATTTAACAGATAGATAAGGGTTGGTCAGGAAACCGGCAGTAGCATGTAGATGCCGTTCCCATTTTTGAGCTATGGTAAGTATACCCACACGGAGGTCGGCAACCGGTCTTGTGAAAGATAGCGGACGCAGGGATGCCCAGGCATTATCATCAAATAAATTGATTGTCATAAGCAACAAAAATAAAAAAAGTCCCGAAGCAATAGCACCGGGACTTTAAAATAATTACTTTTTTGGTAGAATTACTTCTTAGCGTAACGAGTTTTAAATTTATCGATACGACCAGCTGTATCTACTAATTTCATTTTACCAGTATAGAAAGGGTGTGAAGTATGAGAAATCTCTAATTTGTATAGAGGATATTCGTTACCATCTTCCCATGTAACAGACTCTTTAGTATCTACACAAGATTTGGTTAAGAAAGAGTACTCATTTGACATATCTTTAAATACTACAAATCTATAGTTTGATGGATGCAGATCTTTTTTCATGATGCTTTTATATTATTATTTCCTTATTTCTCGCTTATTTTTAAGGTTGCAAATATCCTAAAATTATTTTTCATTAGCAAGGAAGTCTTGAAAAATTATCTACTATACTTTTTTCTAGTCTCTATTTTCTCTTTTTGCCGCCTCAAATAGGCCTCAGCAATGACTTCAGCCGAAGGAAGTTCCGAATTACTGATTAAAAGGCTTTTCAATTTCTCTTCATCTACATCGGCACGGTACAAGATGTTCATCATTTTGGAGATGTCATTGTCGAGCAGATAGGCAAAAGCCTGGACCAATCGCTCCTTAATCTCTGTTTCCGACCAGATTTCTTCGACTTCAAAATCTTTGCTGACGATAATACTTAATGCTTTTGAATCTTCCATTATATGGTTTTAATTTCCTGACACAACTCTACCAATACGCCATTCGTGCTTTTCGGATGAAGAAAACAAACCAGTTTATTGTCGGCACCTAACTTAGGTTGCTCATTCAGCAACACAAATCCTTCGTTTTTTAAGCGTTCCATCTCCGCCAGGATATCTTCTACATCAAAAGCGATGTGGTGAATGCCCTCTCCTTTTTTCTCCAGGAACTTTGCAATCGGGCTATCCGGGCGACTGGCAGACAACAGCTCAATTTTATTGGCTCCGGTTTGAAAAAATGCCGTATGCACCCCTTCAGAAACGACCTCTTCTCTTTTATAGCAAGTGGTATTCAATAATTTCTCATAAAGATCACAGGACAAATCCAGGTCTTTTACAGCGATTCCGATGTGTTCAATTTTCCTCATATCTGGGTAAACGGTTAGAAAAATGTAAAAATGCGGGTTTTACCTATACCGTCATAGCTATTATTTATAATTGTTGGCATTCTTTTTTCGTACATTTGTCTATTATTAAGAATAATTACATACGATGGAACTTCCTATTTACTTAGATAACAATGCAACTACTCCCCTTGACCCAAGGGTATTAGAAGCGATGCTACCATATTTCACCAACAAATTTGGTAACGCTGCCAGCCGTAACCATGCTTTTGGATGGGTGGCAGAAGAAGGTGTTGACTACGCTCGTGAACAAGTGGCGAAACTAATTGGCTGTACTGATAAAGAAATCATCTTTACTTCAGGTGCTACAGAAGCAGACAATTTAGGTATCAAAGGAGTTTATGAAATGTATCAGGACAAGGGTAATCATATCATTACCGCAACTACTGAGCACAAAGCAGTATTAGATGCTTGTAAACACCTGGAGAAATTAGGTGCAAAAGTAACTTACCTGCAAGTGAAAGAAGATGGTTTAATCGATCTTCAGGAGCTTGAAGCTGCAATGACTGAACAAACTATCTTAGTTACCATCATGTATGGTAATAATGAGATCGGTGTAATTCAGCCAATCAAAGAAATTTCTGCTATTGCACATAAATATGGTGCATTATTCATGACTGATGCAACACAAGCTGTAGGAAAGATTCCTGTAGATGTAAATGCTGATGGTATTGACTTAATGGCATTTTCAGCACATAAAATGTACGGACCTAAAGGTGTTGGTGCATTATATGTACGCCGTAAAAACCCAAGGGTTAAAGTAACTGCACAGATCGATGGTGGTGGTCATGAGCGCGGTATGCGTTCAGGAACATTAAATGTACCTGGTATCGTAGGTTTGGGTAAAGCATGTGAACTTTGCCGTTTGGAAATGGATGAAGAAGCAAAACGTTTATCTGCTTTAAGAGATAAATTAGAAGGCGCTTTATCTCAAATGGAAGAAAGTTACGTGAATGGTAACACTGAACACCGTTTGCCACATGTTGCCAATATCTCCTTTAAATATGTAGAGGGTGAAGGCTTAATGATGTCGATGAAAGACCTTGCTGTATCTTCAGGATCTGCTTGTACTTCCGCTTCATTAGAACCTTCTTATGTATTGAAAAGCTTAGGTCTTTCTGATGATTTAGCACACTCTTCTATCCGTTTCGGATTGGGTCGTTTCACGACTGAAGAAGAAATTGATTTCGCTATTGAGCACACTAAGGCAGCAGTTAATCACTTAAGAGAACTTTCTCCACTTTGGGAAATGTTTAAAGAAGGAATTGACTTAAGTAAAATTGAATGGGCTGAGCACTAAGCTTCAACCCTTAACAAACAATATTTAAATACAATCCCCGGAAACGGAGATTTGGAGGAAAACAAAATGGCATACTCAGAAAAAGTAATGGAACACTATACCAACCCTAGAAATGTTGGTACTTTAAATAAAGATAGCAAGAATGTAGGAACAGGATTAGTTGGTGCACCTGAGTGCGGTGACGTTATGCGCCTACAGATTGAAGTTGATGACAACAATGTGATCACTGATGCAAAATTCAAAACCTTTGGTTGCGGATCTGCAATTGCTTCTTCTTCTTTAGCTACAGAATGGTTAAAAGGAAAAACTGTAGATGAGGCTTTGACCATCGACAATATGGACATCGTGGAAGAATTGGCTTTACCGCCGGTAAAAATTCACTGTTCAGTATTGGCTGAAGATGCGATCAAATCTGCAATCAACGATTACCGCGTTAAAAACGGTATGGAACCAATTGCAATGCCTAAATCTCATCACTAATTTCAATCTTAGTTTGGCAGGCAATTTGTTTTGCTATGCTAAACTTTAATTTTTAAACCGATGATTACGATAACCGATAAAGCGAAAAGCAAAATTGATCACCTGATGCAAGATGCGCAGATGGATGATACTTATTTTTTGCGCGTCTCTGTAAAAGGCGGAGGTTGCTCTGGTTTATCATACAATTTAGATTTTGATAACGAAGAGAAAACCGGAGACCAGTTTTTCGAAGACAGAGGTATCAGGATTGCATTAGATATGAAATCCTTCCTTTATCTTGCCGGTACTGAGCTTGACTTTTCAGATGGTCTAAACGGAAAAGGATTCAATTTCCATAACCCTAACGCAAGTCGTTCCTGCGGTTGTGGCGAGAGTTTCTCTGTTTAACTAATACACCTTATTGATTTAAAAGGGCACATCAGTGCCCTTTTTTCATGTAACTGATTTTTTCTTTCCAAAGAAAAGTTTATCATTGTTCCTCCAATCAAACAAAATATTATAACATGGTATCATTTAATGAGTTTTCTACCGTTCCCGGCCTCTTGAGAAATGTGGTAGAAAACATCCATAAACCAACAGAGACTTTTCTCATTCATAAGAAGAATGCAGACTGGGAAGAAATCTCTTTTGAAACAACACTGCAACGTGCAGATGCGGTAGCTTCATTTTTTCTGGATAAGGGAATTGTAAAAGGAGACCGGATGGGTTTAATGATCGAGAATTCGCCCGACTATGTTTATTATGATCAGGGTATCCAGCAGATTGGTGCCATTAACGTCTCTATCTACCCTACGCTATCGGAACAGGAAGTTACTTATATCATCAATGATTCAGGAATTAAAGCGATTCTGATTGGCAATCCTTTTCTATATAAAAAAGTAACCAAAATAGCGGAAAACTGTAGAAACCTGCAATACATCATTCCGGTTTTCGCAGATTATCAAAAGATAGCCCTGCCGGAAGGAATGAAAGCAGAAGTGATCCCTTTCTCTACTTTACTGGAAACTCCGGTAAGCGAGGAAAGACGCGCAGAAATTACACGCATTCGTGAAACCTTACGTCCCTCCGATACTTCCTCCCTGATTTATACATCAGGTACTACGGGCACGCCGAAAGGTGTGGTCTTGTCGCACAACAACTTTGTACAAAACGTGAAAGTGTGTTTGCAGCAAATCCCTATTATCGACGAAACTGAAACCTTTTTATCTTTCCTTCCCTTATCTCACGTGTTTGAGCGAACAGCAACTTATCATGTCTGCTGTGCCCAGGGCTGTAAAATTGCCTATGCTCAAAGTCTGGAACTGCTGGCAAAAAACATGGCAGAGATCAAACCAACAGTGATGAGCTGTGTGCCCCGTTTATTGGAAAGAATCCATGATAAAGCCATTAAAAGCGGAACTGCCGGTGGAGGGTTAAAATCAAAAATCTTCCTTTGGGCTTTAGATATCGGCCAGGAATACCGTAATGAGAAAGAAGCCGGCAGAAAACCAGGACTGATTTTGTCGGCTAAAAAAGCGGTTGCAGAAAAACTCGTATTCAGCAAAATCAAGGAGAAGACCGGTGGCCGTTTAAAATTCATGTTATCTGGTGGTGCAGCTTTGCCTAAAAATGTGGGTGAGTTCTTCGGGAACCTGGGTATTAAAGTTCTGGAAGGTTTTGGCCTGACGGAAACCTCACCGGTAATGGCGGTAACGGAATATGACCGACAAGTCTATGGTACAGTTGGTCGTGTAATCCCGGGTATTGAAATCGGAATTCAAAACGTAGAAACCAAAGAAATCATCAATATTCAAACCCATGAAACCTTTCAGGAGGATTTTGAATGCGCAGAAGGGGAAATTATTGTCCGCGGACATTGCGTGATGCAGGGCTATTTTAATAAGCCTGCCGAAACTGCCGAAGCGATAGATAAAGACAACTGGTTCCATACCGGTGATATTGGCAGGTTCTATAAAGGAAACCTACAGATCACCGATCGTTTAAAAAACATGATTGTCAATGCTTATGGTAAAAACGTATACCCTACTCCGGTAGAAAACATTTATCTGAAAAGCCCTAAAATTGAGCAGTTGTTCCTGATTGGTGATAAAAGAGAGTATTTAACCGCCATCATTATCCCAAATAGAGAAACCTTACAGGAAGAATTCAAGCTTTCAGAAGCCTTTTTTCAACAGCCTCAACTGTTTATTGAAGATAAAGAGATTGTAGACTGGATGGCTAAAGACATCAAAAAACTCTCTAATGAGCTGGCTAAATTTGAGCGCATCAAGAATTTCAAGATCAAAAGAAACCCTTTTACAATTGAAGATGGTGAGCTTACGCCTACCATGAAAGCGAAAAGAAAAGTCATTGAAAACAAGTACGCCGCCAGCATCGACGAGATGTATACGGAAGAAATAGAGGTTGATTAAACCCACTTTCAGCACATAGTCTGCGGATTAAAGGAGCTAATTTTCACAACTGTTATACTTGTTATAATAATTGTGATATATAATACCTCCTTTAATCGTATAAAAACATCACAAATCACTATTTTTGTGAGATCACAGGAATCTGTGATTTAAATCAGCATAAAATAAACCTTTTCCGGCATGATGCCGGACAGATCACAAATATGAGTACAGGACTATCAGAACAAGAGTTGTTGCGTAGAAATTCGCTAAACCAACTTCGTGAATTAGGGATCGATCCCTACCCTGCTGAAGCATTTGAAATCAATGCCAATGCAGCAGATATTTTAGCTAACTACGAAAGAGATAAGACTGCATATAAGAACATCAGCATTGCAGGCCGTATCATGACCCGCAGAATTATGGGGAGTGCTGCCTTCGTAGAATTGCAGGATTCGACAGGAAGAATACAAGTTTACTTAAAAAGAGACGAACTATGCCCTGATGAGGATAAAACCTTATACAACACCGTATTTAAGAAGTTATTGGATCTGGGAGACTTTATAGGCGTACAAGGCTATGTATTCACTACCCAGACCGGAGAGATTTCTGTTCACGTTACGGAGTTCAAATTGTTATCAAAATCTCTGAAGCCTTTACCAGTGGTAAAACGCGATGAGGAAGGAAATATTTACGATGGTTTTACTGATCCGGAAATGCGCTACAGACAGCGTTATGTGGATCTTACCGTAAACCCTGGTTTCAAACAAATTTTCATCAACCGTTCAAAAGTCATCAATACGATGAGAAATTACTTTGATGAACAAGGTTGGATGGAAGTAGAAACGCCAATTCTTCAGCCTATCCATGGTGGTGCAGCGGCACGTCCGTTTGCGACACACCACAACACCCTGGATATGCCTTTGTACCTGCGTATCGCAAATGAGCTTTACCTGAAAAGGTTAATCGTAGCTGGTTTTGACGGCGTTTATGAATTCGGTAAAATGTTCAGAAATGAAGGTATGGACCGTACGCATAACCCGGAGTACACCGCTATGGAAATCTATGTAGCTTACAAAGACTACATCTGGATGATGGCCATGGTAGAAGAATGTCTGGAAAAAATTACGGTAGCTATTCATGGTAAAGCAGAAATTGAAGTGGGTAAACACAAAATCAATTTCGAAGGTCCTTATGAAAAACTGACCATGTACGAATCTATCCAGAAATATACTGATATCGATGTATCAGCTATGACGGAAGACCAGATCAGAGCAGTATGTACCAGCCTGAATATCGAAGTAGATAATTCTATGGGCAGAGGAAAGCTGATTGATGAGTTGTTTAGTGAGAAAGTTGAAGCCAACCTGATCCAACCCACTTACATTACAGATTATCCTTTGGAAATGACTCCTCTGGCTAAAAAGCACAGAAGTAAAGAAGGTCTGGTAGAAAGATTTGAGCTGTTTGTAAACGGTAAAGAAATTGCCAATGCTTACTCTGAGCTGAATGATCCTATCGATCAGAAAGAGCGTCTGGTAGAGCAATTGAAACTATCTGAAAGAGGTGATGATGAAGCTATGGCAATGGATGAAGATTTTCTTCGCGCATTGGAATATGGTATGCCTCCTACTTCTGGTTTAGGTATCGGTATTGACAGGTTAGTGATGTTAATGACCAACCAGTCTACCATCCAGGAAGTTTTATTCTTCCCTCAGATGAGACCAGAGAAAAAAGCAAAAGTAACTACTGATGAAGATTTCGTTAATGCAGGTATCCCGGCAGAATGGGTTCCGGTAATCAGAAAGCTGAACATCAACACGATTGAAGAATTAAAAGCAGCCAACCCAAATAAGGTTTTTAACGACTTAGGAGGAATGCGCAAGAAATTGAAGCTGGAATTAACGATGCCTTCAAAAGAGGACGTTGAAGCCTGGTTTGCTTAACAAACTGATAACATAAACTTAAAGGCCTGCTACATAAATTGTAGCAGGCCTTTTTTAATTTAGAGCATATTTAAAACATGAAAATTATGTATAGCTCAAGTTTAGAAATCACAGAAAACGAATACTGCATTAAGCTCAGCAAAGAAGACTTCGACCTGACTTTAATCCGTCAGCTGATCAAGAGGATCCAGTCGGAGCAATTGTTCTTCAGCAAGAAGAAAGAAGAGCTGGACGGCGACATCATCAGCAGATCAAATGAACGCAATTATGAGAACTTTGACAGATTGAGTGAAAAATAAAAAGCCACATTCTCATGTGGCTTTTTATTCAATTCTTAAATATTCTTATTTGTATCTTACTTGTTGTTGTCTGTCCATCATTCCCATCTGATCTTTCATCTGTTTGATCTGGTCAGCAAGTAATTTATTCTTATCAGCCTTCTTCGCTTCCGCCAGATACATCTGCGCTTCTCTTTTATTTCTCTTTCCCATTGCAATTCCCGCAAGGCTTAACTTAGCCAATGCGATATTGTGGTCCATAGTCATTCCCAATGAAAGTGCTTTCTTGAAGTATTTCTCAGAAGCCATTGGTGTTTTTCTGGATTCAATTAAACCGATCAACAGGTTGTAATAACCATGTTGTGCTCTGATCAATTGTTTCTCATAATCAGTAATTCTTCTTAAGAAAACTTCCGATTTAGGCATGTTATCTTTTCTCAAATACCATTGAGCCAGTAACATATTCTCATTGAAGAAGTAAGTTACCAGGATTAAAAGACTGATGAAAAATGCTAATATTCCCCATCCCCATAAACCGAAAACCATCAGGGCTATGGCCCCTCCTAACACTGCGAAACCTATAATAAGGCGAACTATATTTGGCATATTCCTTTTAAATTATTTTTTGCAAATATCGTGTTTATATCACAAAAAGCAGATTTAATTTATAATTTCAACAAAAGAAAAGGATAAGTATCCCGATCAACCTATAAAACCAACCCAAACCTGTGATGAAAAAGTTAATTACCTTTACGCTATTATTATTTGCTATGACAGCCAGTTCACAAGAAATCAACAAGAAAACCAAAGACGATACCGGGAAGGTCACCGGATTGATCAACATTTGCAGCAGGGCGGGTTTACAAGCCCTGCCAGATACGCAGCACAGGTATGACCTGGAATATCCGGCTTATCAGCCAGATCAGGCTACATTGAGCGCCCTTCAACCTTTGATGAAAGATAAGAAAATCACGATGGTGATGGGAACCTGGTGCGGCGACAGTCAGCTACAGGTTCCTCATTTTTACAAAATTCTGGATGCTTTAAATATTAAAGAAGCAGACATTACCTTGATTTGTGTAGACCACAGCAAGAAAGCTGAAAACGGACTCATAGATGGGATGAACATTAGCCATGTGCCTACATTCATCGTTACTGCAGCAGGAAAAGAGCTGGGTCGTATCACAGAATCACCAGTAGAAACACTGGAAAAAGATATGTTGAGTATCTTCGCGAAAAAATAAAATATGTTTGTTGATATAGATACACCACTGAATATAGATAAAAGTTGGCTAAGCCATTTGGAGCCGGAGTTTGATAAACCATACCTGAAAGCTTTAGAAACATTTTTACTGGAAGAAAAACAAGCGGGACACAAGATCTATCCTCAAAGCAGCGATGTATTTAATGCATTAAACCATACGCCATTCGATCAGGTGAAGGTGGTAATCCTTGGACAAGACCCCTATCATGGGCCGGGACAGGCACATGGTCTATCTTTTTCCGTACAAAAAGGAGTAAAAGTTCCTCCTTCCTTAAAAAACATTTATAAAGAACTGAGCACAGATATTGAAGGTTTTAAGACGCCTGACCATGGGGATCTAACCCAATGGGCAGATCAGGGCGTACTTTTACTGAATGCGACCTTAACCGTCAGGGCAAAAACAGCTGGCTCGCATCAGAAAAGAGGATGGGAAATGTTTACCGATAAGATCATTACGGAATTATCGGAAAAAAGAACAGGATTGATTTTCATTCTCTGGGGTGCCTATGCGCAAAAGAAAATCGCTTTGATAGCTACCAGTAAGCATACCGTGATTACTGCGCCACACCCCTCTCCTTTCTCTGCATACACAGGTTTTTTCGGCAGTAAGCCATTTTCGAAAACCAATGCACAATTGATTATGCAGGGAGAAAGCCCAATCAACTGGCAAATCAGCTAAAAAAACAAAAGGGGTAATTCAACCTACATTGAACATAACCCCTTTTGAATAAAACAGGATCCCCCCTGTTTTTCCTAATTGAATAGGTTAAAGAAATAATTTTAGTACTCCAAAGGAACAATAGGTTCTTTCTTTGTCGTAGACATAATCATCATCGTTTGAAAAGTTTTCACCACGGAGATTTTACTGATCTTATCCATGATCAAACGTTCATAAGCTTTGATATCGTTCACGTAAACCTTCAACAGAAAATCTGCTTGTCCGGTTACATGGTGACATTCTGTAATTTCCTTGATCTGGTTCACTTCGTCAAGAAAAATCTGAATGGTATTGTTCTTATGAAAATCTAATTGAACCTGGATAAAAGTTTTGATTCCTAATCCTAGCTTCTCTTCATCCACTAAGGCATGGTAACTTTTTATGAAACCCGACATTTCCAGTTTACGTACCCTTTCTAAGGTTGGTGCCGGAGAAAGTCCGATTTCCTGGGATAAAAGAAGATTGGTAATCCTACCGTTCTCTTGTAATAGTTTCAGTATTTTAAAGTCTGTTTTATCTAGTTCTGCTGCCATCTGTGTTTAAAATATAGTCAAAGGTAGACTATCAACAGCAAAATCACCAAATTTTATTCTAAAAATCGTACAAATAATTGTAGTTTATTTCTCTTTATTTTTTTAGATTTGTCTAAACATTTAGTTAGACACACAAAAATGCAATCATTCACTGAAGAGAACTACCTGAAAATCATCTACCATTTATCGGAGAACAATGAGGGCGCTGTACAAACCAATGCGATTGCTGAAAAGATGCAAACCAAGGCAGCTTCGGTTACTGATATGCTCAGAAAGCTTTCTGAGAAGGAGCTGATCAGCTATAAAAAGTATCAGGGTGCACATTTAACCCCTCTTGGCAGGCAAACGGCAATCAATGTGATCAGAAAACACCGCCTTTGGGAAGTATTTCTGGTGGAAAAACTAAATTTCAAATGGGATGAAGTTCATGACATTGCAGAAGAGCTGGAACACATCAATTCCCCCGAACTGGTAGAACGTTTGGATGAATACCTGGCTTTCCCAAAAAATGATCCGCATGGCGATCCGATTCCTGACAAAAACGGGAATTTCGATTTCGTTCCATTTATAAAGCTCAGTAAGCTTAAAAAAGACGATAAAGGACTGATTATGGGCGTGAGTGAACATTCCTCCGCTTTTCTGAAGCACCTGGAAAAATTAGGACTTACGTTAGGAAAATCATTAACCATTAGTGCCATCAATGATTTTGATGGCTCAGTAGAAATCATTGTAGAAAACAAAAAGACAAGTGTAACCAGGGAAATAGCCAGGCACATACTCATCAGAATTTAACATGAAGCATTCCGAATCTCTAAGCGAAGTAAATCAAACCGTAGACACCCACAAGCGTAAAGGCTGGCGTCGTATTTTATCATTCATTGGCCCTGCTTATCTGGTGAGTGTTGGTTATATGGACCCCGGAAACTGGGCCACAGATATTGCAGGGGGTAGTAAATTCGGATACCAGTTGATCTGGATACTGTTAATGTCTAACCTGATTGCCCTTTTATTACAATCTCTAAGCGCCCGGTTAGGTATCGTTAGAGGATTGGATTTAGCCCAGGCCTCCAGAAACGGTTATCCTAAATGGATCAACATCCCATTATTCGGTCTTGCTCAAACGGCCATCATCGCCTGCGATCTGGCAGAAATCATTGGTATGGCCATTGGTTTACAACTTTTATTCGGACTTCCCTTAATCTGGGGAATCAGTCTTACCATTTTTGATACGGTTTTGTTATTGTTTCTGCTCAATAAAGGCATGCGTAAAATGGAGGCTTTTATCGTTTCCATGGTATTTATCGTCGGCGTATCCTTTCTCGTAGAGATGTTTATTGTAGAACCGAATTTAAAAGAAATTGTTAAAGGATTTGAGCCTTCCATGTTGTCAGGTGACGCTTTATACATTGCTATCGGTATCATTGGGGCCACTGTAATGCCACATAACCTATACCTTCACTCCTCTCTGGTGCAAACCAGGAAGTTTGAACGGGATGAAAAAGGTATCAAAGAAGCCATTAAATTCAATTTCATTGATACTGCAGTCGCGCTTAACCTTGCATTTTTTGTTAATGCAGCGATCCTGATCCTTGCCGCAGCAGCCTTCTATAAAAACGGCTTACATGAGGTTGCGGAGATACAGGATGCCCACCGGCTATTACAAAACATCTTCGGAGATGTGGCTCCTGCGCTATTTGCCATCGCTTTAATTGCTGCCGGACAAAGTTCAACCATAACCGGTACTCTTGCCGGACAAATCGTAATGGAGGGCCATTTAAAGTTGAGAATCCAGCCCTGGTTGCGCCGTTTAATCACCCGTTTACTAGCGATTATCCCTGCTTTCTTTACCATTTTAATTCTTGGAGACGACGCTTTAGGTGGTTTACTGATTTTAAGTCAGGTGGTACTGAGTTTACAACTCGGCTTTGCGGTTATCCCATTGATCCATTTCACTTCTGATAAAAAAACGATGAAAGGTTTTGCCATCAAACCATGGGTAAAAGTCCTGGCGTGGGTTAGTTCTATTGTCATTGTCGCACTAAATGTGAAACTGGTGCTGGAAGAAATCAGTACCTGGACGAGTAACAGTCACAGCTGGTATTTATATGTATTGGTGATTCCTGCGGCCATTCTGATTGGCTTATTGTTATTATATGTTTTCATTTATCCGCTGTTAAACAAAGCGAAAGTAGGGCAGCACAATGCGCCACACGGCGATGCAATGGATATCGAGGATGTCGAGAAAATCAAATATGCACGTATTGGCATCACTGTTGATTTCTCTAAAAACGATAGAAACACCATCCGTCATGCACTGACTCAAGGTGGAAAACATGCACATTATTACCTGATTCACGTGGTAGAAACTGCTGTTGCCAGGTATTATGGAGAAGCTGCATTAGATGCAGAAACCCTGAGTGATGCGGAGAACCTGGAGAAATACCTGGCAAATCTAAAAGAGCTGGGCTATAAATCTACCGCTCACATTGGCTACGGGGGTACTGTAGCGGCAATTGTGGAGATCAGTAAACAAAATGACCTGGAATTATTGGTAATGGGCGCTCATGGCCACCAGGGTCTGAAAGACCTGATTTTGGGAACTACTGTCAACTCGGTAAGACATAAAGTAACTATTCCGGTATTAATTGTCCGATAAAATTCAGAAATCACTATTTCTTTCGGATATTAGCGGTATTCTTATAAAATCCGGCATAGAATTTATCTCTGCCGGGCTTTGTGAAAATTGAGACCAATGAAGAACGATATTCAAATTAAAAATAAAAGAGCTTACTTCGATTACCATATTGTAGAGGAATTTAATGCCGGATTAGCCCTCTTGGGTACCGAGATTAAAGCCATCAGACAGGGTAAAGCAAATATGTCCGATGCCTTTTGCATGTTCATAGGTGATGTGCTCTACGTTAGAAACTTACATATTTCCGAATATAGCCACAGCTCTTTCCACCATCACGACATTAAGCGCGACAGAGTTTTGCTGCTTCATAAAAAAGAGCTTAAAAAGTTAAAGTTCAGAAGTGAAGAAAAAGGATATACCATTGTTCCTTTAAGGATTTACACCAATGACAGGGGGTATGCAAAGATCCAGATTGCTTTGGCACAGGGTAAAAAAGAATTCGACAAAAGAGATAGCATCAAAGACAGAGAATCCAAAAGAGAAATGGATCGTGCAATGAAGGAATAAGAAACCTGGCTTTAATTTACCAGGCCTGATCTCCTACTAAAGGCACAAAGCGGAAGGTATCCAGTTCAATTCTATCGTAATCTGTTTCGCTTATGCGGATCACGGTAACCATTTTCTGGATATTTTCATCGCCAACAGGAATCACAAGTATCCCCCCTATTTTCAATTGCTTTAGTAGTGCTTCAGGAACCCATGGGGCACCGGCCGTCACAATAATCTTATCATAACTGGCATGTTCAGGGATTCCTTTAGAACCATCGCCTAAGAAAAAATGAGCATTGTATCCCATTCCAGGCAAAACACGAATGGTATGGCGGTAAATACTTTCCTGGCGTTCAATCGTGTACACGTTGGCACCCAATTCCATTAAAATACAGGTTTGATAACCAGAACCGGTACCAATTTCCAGCACTTTATCTCCTTTTTTGATGTGGAGCAATTCACTTTGATAAGCTACCGTGTAAGGTTGTGAAATCGTTTGACCATCGCCAATAGGAAAGGCAATATCTTTATAAGCCTGGTTCCAGAAAGTTTCATCAAAGAAAAAATGACGCGGTACTTTCCCTATGGCTTCCAGCACCTTTTTATCTGAGATGCCTCTTCCTTCAAGATGAGCTACCAATTTCTTTCTCGCTCCCCGCTCCCTGTAATTATCTACAAACTTATATGCCATTACTCAAAAATAGGTTTTTGAAAACTAATGCGCTTACATAATCGACGGCTAAATTATAATCGTCACAGTATCAATCGCAATAAAACTAATAAGGATCTACATCCACCTGAACAATTGCTCCACGGTACTCCTTTTCTGCCTGGAATTGCAAAATAACGTCCTTCAATACCGATTTCACTTTAGTGATGGCCGTATTTTTATCGGCTTTAATGATGATTTGTTTAATATAATAATTCCTGATTCTGCCTACCATTGGTTGCTCCGGACCTAGTACACGACTTCCCAAATGTCCTTTCAGCACATTCGCGAATTTTTGAGCGGCAACATTTAGCAGATTCATGTCTTTATGCTTGATGTTGACAAAAATAACCCTGGTAAATGGTGGATACTGGAACTCTCTCCGCTCACGAATTTCATCCGTGTACATTTCCTGGTATTTGTTGTCAATTACCTGTGTAATGATCCTGTGTTTATCATCATATGCCTGAATAATCACCTTTCCTTGCTTGTCCCTCCTTCCGGCTCTACCAGCCACCTGAGCCAGTAATTGATAGCTTCTTTCAAAAGCTCTGAAATCCGGATAGTTCAATAAAGTATCCGCATTAATCACGCCAATTAAAGTCACATTATCAAAATCTAATCCTTTGGCTACCATCTGGGTACCAATCAGGATATCGGTTTTCTTTTCCTGGAAATCGGATATGATTTGTTGCAGTCCATTTTTAGTCCGGGTGCTGTCTACATCTAATCTGGCGATTTTCGCCTCAGGGAAGATCAGCGACAGCTCCTCTTCCACCCTTTCGGTTCCGAAACCTTTTTGCTCAATATGTACAGAACCACAAGCCGGACAAACATTGATACTATTTTGATGGTATCCGCAATAATGGCAATGTAATTTCCCGCTGGTTTTATGGTAAGTCAGGCTCACATCACAGCTCACACATTTTGGGGCATAACCACAAGTTGCACAGATCAGAATCGTCGCATAACCACGTCTGTTTTGAAACAGGATAACCTGTTCTTTTAACTTCAATGTTTCTTCAATTTCTTCCACCAGTTTGGTCGAAAAATAGGAAATCATCTTTTTCTTTTTAGTCTCTTCTGAAATACTGATCACTTCCTGAACTGGTAATGCTACACCGCCAAATCTTTCGGACATGGTGACCAGTCCATATTTCTGATGCAGGGCATTGAAGTAACTTTCAATTGATGGCGTTGCCGACCCTAACACGACCTTTGCCTTATGCAACCAGGCCAGATACACTGCTGCATCCCTCGCCTGATAACGTGGAGCAGGTTCCTGCTGCTTGTAAGAAGATTCATGCTCTTCATCAATTACAATCAGTTTTAAATTCTGGAAAGGCAAAAACACAGCAGATCGGGCACCTAATACGATACGATACTTACCATTTAGCACCTTATTCCAGATTTCTACCCGTTCATTATTGTTAAATTTAGAGTGATACACGCCAATGGCATCCCCGAAATAACGTTGGATACGTTCTACAATCTGAGTAGTCAGGGCAATTTCGGGCAAAAGGAACAAAACCTGTCCACCGTTTTCAATTGCTTTTTCAATCAATCTGATATATACCTGTGTTTTACCTGAAGCAGTTACTCCATGTAATAACACCACATCTTTCTTTTCAAATTCAGTTTCAATTTGTGTCAAAGCCAACTGCTGGTTTTCACTCAGTTCAAAGTTCAGCACGAAATCCTCGTCCTGGTCTTTGAGCCTGCTCACCGGTTTCTTCTCAATCACAAAAACTTCCTTATCCATCAACGTTTTCAGCGCCGCTGGCCCACAATCACTCTCTTCCAGCAGTTGTGCCTTCGGAATTACTCCTTGTTGCCTGGATAGCTTTAAAAAAGTCAGCAGTGCATTCATTTGTTTCGGAGCCCTTTCCAGTACAGAGAACAATTGTTTCAAATTTTCCTCTTCCTGATAAAAAGAATGCAGCGTAACGAATGACTTTAACAACGGTTTATACTTTTCAATCACCTCTTCGGCGATATAAACCATTTCTTTATCCAGTAAAGTATTGATGATGGGGTATACGGTTTTCTGCCCTAATAAAGCCGATACCTGATCTATCGTAAGACGACCATGCACTTTTAAGGCATTGATCAGTGTCTCCTGCTTCAGATTGAGTACCTCTCCATCCTGAGGAAATTCCTCTTTCAGAACGATGATCGTTTCACTGGCCAGTTTCAGTCCTGCGGGCAAAGCAGCCGACATCACCTCACCCTCATTACAAAGGTAATAGCTCGTCATCCAGTCCCAGAACTCCAACTGTGAAGTAGTAATGACCGGATGTTCATCTACCACATCAATGATATATTTCGCCTGATAAATTTCAGGTGCCTGCTGACTGATACTTTTAATCAGTGCCGTATAAATCTTGCTTTTTCCGAATTGAACCACCACACGCTTCCCTATCGCTACCTGATCATTCAATTCATAAGGTACCCTGTATATATAGTTTTTCGCCAGAGAAAGGGGTAGGATCACCTCAATAAACAGGGTTTCCCTTTCTTCGAATTCCAGTTGACCAGAACTCATCCTTACTTATTATTTGAAGCGGCAAAGAACAAACTTCCCCATCCAAGAATAAACAGTAATCCACCAATCGGTGTAACCGGCCCTAAAACAGCTCCAAACCCAATATGGGTAATCTCTCTGGTGGCCAATAAATATAGCGATCCTGAAAACAGGATAATTCCAAAAGTGAAGAAAATGTAAGCCAGTTTGAGTAGCTTAGGTTGATTCATACTCAGCTGCGAAAGAAACAATAAAGCAAAAGTATGATAAAACTGATATTCCACTCCTTTACTCCATATTTCCAATGCTTCAGGGCTGACCTGACTTTTTAAACCATGGGCACCAAAGGCACCTAATATGACTGCTGTTAATCCAAATAGAGAGGCGGTTAAAATAATAGGTCTGTTGCTCATAAAATCGGCTTTTTTAATCTTCCAAAATTAAGAAACCTGGTTGCATTTTCTTAGTAATCCCAACTTATTAAATTAAATTTGTAAGGACAGCAATGAAAAAGATCCTACTTAGCATCATCACCCTCCTGACGGCCATTGTAACCATGGCCTATTTATACTTTTCTAAACTAAATACGGCTCATGCAGAGTCCGACCTCAGCCTCTATGCCGCGGTCAGTGAATCAGGTTTTATCTTCTCTTTTGAGCAGGATAAAAGCGTGCTGGATCTATTAAAGGGACAAGATAACTTTGAGGAAATCATGGGCGCGGAGAAATTCAAATCCTTACAGTCCTTAAAAGAACATGTCCTTGCCTCGCCTGCATTAAACCGGCTTAGTCAAAAACAAACGGTATACCTGGGTATTCTTCCCGGCAAGGGAAAAGCACTGGATTTCATCATCAGTACGCAGAGCGATAAAGACATCAGCAGAACACAGCTGTTTCATGCGTTAAAAACCGCAGCCATACAGGTAGACAGCACCGCGGGGCAGACAAAATTAACCTTAGCAGACAGCAGTATTTTTTACCTGGGTATCAAAGATCATTTGATCCTCTTATCCAATCGTCCGGAGCCCATCAAAAACATATTGTCAAAACCTACCGATAAAAATGACGACCAGTTTGTAGATTATATCAAATCCGGCAGTAAATTGTCGAAAAACAGTCTGGCCCAACTGTACGTTAATTTCAACCGCATCCCGGCATTACTTAAACCTATGATCCCCGGAAAGTTAAACGGCGAGCTTGCCATCCTGAATCAACAGGATGCCTATGCTCTGTTAACGTATAATTTCAGCAGAGAAAAGGTGCTCTTCACGGGAACAACCTATTTCAAGAACCCCAACAGTTATTACCTGTTGTTTGCGGAAGAAAGCCCCCAGAAGATGAATATTCAGAACATTCTGCCGGAACGCACGGCCAATTACAGCATTTATGCTATAGATAAATATGAGCCCTGGAGCAAAAAACTGGAGCAATGGTTTACACAGCATAAAGAAGCTCAGAAAAGAGCAAAGCTTGCCGAAGCTATCAACCAGAAGTATCACCTAAACCTGGAATTGCTGTTTCCAAAATACTTTCAAAATCAGATGATGACTTTTCAATTGAGTACAGGCGAAAAACTGGGTGCCATTAACCTGAGCAATGGGGATAAACTGGATCAGCTGCTGATTGATTTAAGCGAAGATTACTCAGATGACCTGAAATTATTTAAAGAACCGGAGCTTTTGTACACTTATTTTGGCTTGCCTTTTCAATCTTTCAAAAAACCTTATTACACGATTCTTGACAATTTTCTGGTTTTCGCCAATACTGCCTCCACTTTAGAATCCTTTTTAAATGATTACAGAGCGAATAAATTGTTGATCAATACTACCGGATTCATCAATATGAGCAATCAACTACCGAATAATTCCAACCTTAATTTCTACATAGACCACCGGAATTCCCGAAATCTATTCGCCAAAAATGTAAACCTTCCCTTTTTCAACCAATTCAATAACGAAAAAGCATTGAAAAACTATGAGTCTTTCGTTTATCAATTGTCAGGAGATCATGGGAAATTTCAAACAAATCTGCTGATAAACAAGTATATTAATTCAGGAAAAGATTTTCAATAACCTCACTTCAAATAATTAATAATCATCAGCTTTGTTAAGCAAATAACAAAATATGTTAAAAAAAGCGCTCCCTGTTTTCCTTTTAATCTTATTCGCCCAACAACTTAAGGCGCAACAATATGGCCTTTTCAATACCAAAACACTGTTTGATGGTTTTGAAAATCCAGCTCAAAAAGTATTCACCCTGGATTCTTCCAGACAATATGCTTCTAATTTTTTACTGCCTTATCTGGGGATAAATGCAGCAAGTAAGGGTAATTCTGATTTTGTTCGTAAATTGTTCAACGAGCAGATTTACGATTCAGCAGATATCCCCCTGGGAAAGAAAGGCTTCAATACCCTTTATCAGCATACCAATGCCTACCTCTTGACACTTAAAATATTTAACAGTTACAAATACCAGAAAGAGTTAGGTTTCTCCTGGCAGCTCAGAACAGATGGGCTGGCAAAATACACCAATGAAACACTGGTGCTCCTCGATAACTATTCCAGACTGGAAAATGAGATGCCTAAAAGCGGTGCCTTTAATGACAAAGGCTATGCGCAGACCTACCACCAATTCAGCGTCACTTACAGAGAAAATTACTCGAAGAGACTGGCTTTCGGTGCCAAACTGAGTCTGTTGAGCGGAACCAGCTACAACCAGCTCAACATCACCGACTCCGACCTGGACATTGACCAAAGTACTGGTCGTTTAAGTGCAAAATTTGTCGGAAATTACCGCAGTACCTTTAAAGATGTCAATGAGCTAAATACCAACACCTTTATGCCTACGTTTAAAAATCCAGGCGCATCGATCAGTTTAGGGACTTCTTATCAGAGTAAAAGCGGTTATTTCCTGATGGCCAACCTTAAAGACCTTGGTTTCATCAGATGGAATAGTGAATCTTATACCAAAAATGTCAATGAAATTATTGAAATAGAAGGAACTACCGACAGCAAAAAGCAATTTCAAAACCGCCTTAGCGATGCATTGCTTAAAGATTCCGAAAGACGTGGTTTTTTCTCTGCTACCAATGCAAAAATAGATGTTATGTTATCAAAAAGCTTCGGCCTCTGGACTCCATCCATGATTGTCTCTAAAAACCTGTTCTTTACAGGTGGGGATGCGGTGATGGTCAATAAATTCAGGTATAATGGCTTTTCTGTATCAGCCAGCCCTACTTACAATTTCCACCAGCTATTTTACCTGGGACTTCAAACCATGTATCAAACCCCTAATTTCGAAGTATTTCTTGGTTCGGATGATGTCTTAAAAACCACCAGTCAGGCTCAGGGAATCATCAATAAAGATGCAACTATAGGTAAAGGGTATAACGGTGCTTCCGTCTATTTTGGAATTGGGATAAAGTTCGGCAACTATGTGGAACACCCGCAAAACAGCAGTACCATGCCGGGTATAGGAGAAGAATCACCAGGTTTATTCAAACGCCTGTTCAGCATCTTCTCTAAAAAGAAATAATCACCTTACTTCTTCTTTGGCGTTGTAAAAACGAAATCTTTTAAGTAAAAAGGCTCAAAATAGGCCACATCTTCGAACTTACCTCGTGTGTAAGCGGCCATGGCCAACGCGCTCATGTTGCCGGCGGAGTTAAAATTGGCAGTAGAAAAATGCGCATTTTCATGTTGTAATGTCTCTGCGCATTTTGCGGCACCGTCTCCGATAAATACAACTTTTTGCGCCGTTAACAAGCTTTCAAAGCTTTGTTCATCAATAATTTTCGCTTCTACAGGGGATACGTAATCCAGTTGCGCATCAAAAACTGCAGTGAACACTTCCATTCTTCGGGCATCAATCATCGGGCAAACCAGTCCTTCCTGAAGCGATTCGGCTTTCAAAAAACCTCCAGCCATCATTTGTAAAGTATCAATTGCGATTAATGGCTTGTCTAATGCAAAACAAAGACCTTTAGCGGTTGACACCCCAATTCTCAATCCGGTATAAGAGCCCGGTCCTTTACTTACGGCAATCGCATCCAGTTCAGAGAACTTTAGTCCGGCGCTATCCATTACAGATTGAATGAATAAAGTAAGGCTTCCCGCATGAATATTACTGGCCATTTCTTCTTTCAGGGCAATGGTTTTCCCATCCTGAGAGATTGCGGCAGAACAAACTTGTGTAGCGGTTTCGATTTGAAGTATGGTGATCATCGGTTATGTAAATATTCAGGATTAAGGAACAGGATCATGGCCATGTGCCCCCCAGGGGTGACAACGTCCAATCCGCTTCAAAGTTAACCATCCTCCTTTAAAAGGGCCATGCTTTTTTATCGCTTCTATTCCATATTGGGAACAGGTAGGCGTAAAACGGCAATTAGCTCCCAATAACGGCGATATAAACCATTGATATAGCTTAATTAGTCCTAAAAAGAACCAACCGATTACCAGTTTAACTGCCCTGATCATTTTTAATGTTGCCGATTAACCTTTTCAAAGCACCCTCCATTTTCTTCTCCAAAAAAGAGAACTCATAAATCTTCTTACCCACATATTGGATAGAAAAAATCAGGAGCTTTTCTGATCCTTCCAAAGATGGATACAGCTCTGTTTGTTTTTGTAAACGATACACCTCACGAATCCTCCTCTTGATCAGGTTCCTGTCGACCGCTCTTTTAAAGCGTTTCTTGGGCGCGTTGATCACTACCTGAGCAGGGAAACTATGCGGAACATCTACAAAGTGCCAGGAAATGCGGAATGGGTATAATAAAAAAGAAGAACCGTCTTTAAATAGCAGATCTAAAAGTTTTCTACTACATAACCGTTCTTCTTTATTAAATGTGTTCATGTTTTTGATCGCAAATTTGCAGATATTGTGATCTGCTAACACTTATTGTGCTGCAATCAAAAATTATGCTTTGTGACGACGTTCGTCAGAAACTGATAGCTTACTTCTTCCTTTTGCACGACGAGAAGCTAATACTCTTCTACCGTTTGCTGTAGCCATTCTTTCGCGGAAGCCGTGTTTGTTTCTTCTCTTTCTTTGCGAAGGTTGGAATGTTCTTTTCATAACTGTATTATATCTTAGACTATTTTTTTAAATAAGAGGTGCAAATATAGCTTGATTTTATTTTAATTGCAAATAGAATTCAAGGTAGTTTGCATTTTTCCTTAAAATCTTACAAGCCAAGCGCTGCTTTAAGCTTAATATAGCCCGTTTTACTTACCGGAAGCCATATATCAGATTTTAAAAGAACAATATAACTGTCCTTTTCTTTCAGTTCTATCTTTGTCACCTGGGCCAAATTTATGATATATGATCGATGAATACGAATAAATTGTGAAGATTCTAACGTTTGTTCAAAAAAGCTCATCGTCTTATTCTTATGAAAAGCGCCTTCAGTGGTACTTAGCTTCACATAATCGTCGTCTGCTTCGAGGTAATGAATATCTGCTACAGGGATGATTTTTATGACCCCATTCTTCTTAACAACCACTCTATTCTGCTGGGCAGGGTTCAGTGAAGCCGAATCTAACAGCTCACGACTGTACTGTTCTGTCTGATTTAAGCGCGCTGGTAATTTTTGTATCGCCTGGTCGAATCTGCTTTTTTCTATCGGTTTCAATAAATAATCTACGGCATTTACTTCAAAAGCTTTAATGGCAAACTCATCGAAGGCTGTGGTAAAGATCACCGCAGGATGCTGTTCTACCAGTTCCAGCATTTCAAAGCCATTGATCTTAGGCATTTGGATGTCCAGGAAAATAAAGTCCGGCTGGTGCTGTGTAATGGCTTTAATTCCTTCGAAGCCATCGCTGCATTCCGCAACCACCTCAATATCGGGAAAGCTGCTCAGATAATGTTTTACGACATCCCTGGCCAGGGATTCATCATCAATCAAAATGGTTCTCATCATTATTTCTGAGGTATTTTTAGCGTTGTTATATATATATTCTCTTCTGTAGCCCTGGTCTGGAGCAATTGTTCATCACCAAACAGCAGGTATAACCTGCGTTTAATGGCCGATAATCCGAATCCCGTCCCGCCTGTCGCCCTCATTTCCGGATCAAAAGGGTTTTGCACCGTAATCACCAGCCTGTTGTTTTCTACTTTCACAAAAATGGAAATCGTAATCGCGGCAGCAGTGTTGTACAAACCAAATTTAATCGCATTCTCCACAATAGGCTGTAAGAGAGTGCCTGGCAGGCATAAATCTAAGGTTTCTTCTGCAACTTTTACTTCAATATTTAAACGATGACTAAAGCGTACTTTTTCAATATCGAGGTAGAGTTGAATATACTCCATTTCCTCTTCTACCTTCACCCAAATTTCATCGTCTCTTTTCAGGTTTCCTCTTAAAAAAGAAGCCAGCTTCATGATCATATTCCCTGCTTCTGTGGGATTCATGATGGTTAATGCGTAAACAGAATTGAGACTATTGAAAAGAAAATGGGGCTGTAACTGGTGGCGTAATTTATTCAATTCTGCTTCTTTGCTCAGGTTTTGGGCGATCAGTAAGCGCTCCTGAGTGGCTGATTGTTCTTCCAGGCGATACCATAAAATATTAGCCACCGCACACCAGGCGAGGAAAACAAACACGATAATAAACCTTAAAATCAGCGACAGCTGCAAAAAACTCTGGTAAGTCTGCTCATCGGCAAACAAATAAGAAAGCGCTACATTGCTGACAAAAGTAATGACGCCAGCCAGCATCAGGGTGATCACCAGCACAAACAGAATTGTTTCATTTTTCGGTTGATAATAGCCCAGCATATTGCTTAAAATCATGCAGGCCAGGGCCAGAAGCCCATTGGTAACGAGGCTATCCGCAACCGATATATACCAGTTAAAATTTAATGTAAAATAGAAAAGCAAGACAAATACCGAGGTCCAGGCTAAAAAAATTGCCAGTGCATATCGTTTAATGTTCTTATTAGCCAGAGGTCTGTTGGTCAAAACACTTGAATTAGGTGGTGAAAATTGTATTTCTAATTAAAAATTGCGAATCTCAACCCCTCCAAACAAGGCCAGTCCGGTAATTTTAATGATCTTAGTTCCTCCATCGGAAATCATCACCGGCCCCCTCTTATCCTCTATCCCACCAAAAATCGCAGTCACTTCCGATTTCACAATCCAGCTGGAAGGAATAATAATTTTAACCCCTCCAAAAACGGCCACTACTTCCAGCACAATTGCCCCTTCAAAATCTGCCTGGGTCAGGTTTACATTGCAGCCTCCAAAAACCGCTACCATATCTCCCCCTTTAAAATTCTTAGAATATACATGCTGATCTGTACCGCCAAACACGCATACGGCATCGATCACATCGTTTTCATCCACCCAGTCTGCAGCTTTAGGCTGCTCTTCAGCAGGAGCATCCCCTGCTCCGGCCTCCGTAAAAGTACTTTCGGTAAAAGAAGTATCTGTAAAAGCACCTTCCGTAAAATTGGCCTGTTTCTTTTTCCATTTCGCCCCGTTGATGCGACTGGATTTCGGTTTAAAGATCAAATACAGCCCCATTACAATAAGGGCGACTGCAAAATAATATTTTGTCACATCGCCATCTACTATATCCCGTAAAGTGAAATATCCACCCACCAACACCATGGCCAGCCAACCCTTGCCTTCAAAATTTCTTTTGTACCCAACCAGCAAGCCGATGATGATTAAAAGCGTATGCCAGCTTAGCACCCAATGTGGCAAACCTAAGCCCATGTTCCTTAACAGGAACACCAGTCCAATCCCCAAAAGAACCAAGCCTGCCCATGTGCTATTGTTTTTTTTACCCTCGTTCCACTTTTCCATGGTTATCAATTTATTCGTTTATTTATGTGTTTTCTACTCAAATGTAACAGATCAACTATCATTTACAAACGGCAATGACCCAGGATGCGCAGTATAGTCGGTAAAGCCCCATTTTTTATCGGTAAAAATTATTCGTTAATTTGGAATAATTCTAATTAACAAAAGAACACTACTGAAATATGAGAAAATTAATAATTGCATTGCTTTGCAGCCTTCCACTCTTTTCAATTGCACAGACGCCAACTGCACAGTATAAAGTATATGATGTAAAACAGCAAAAAGTCATTCAGCTGAACGATTTGCTACATGATATGAAAGAAATTGATGTATTATTTTTCGGAGAAGAGCACAACGATTCCATTGGCCACCTCCTGGAATTTGAACTCTACAAAAACCTCAGCAGCAGTTATCCAAAAACCGTTTTAAGCTTAGAGATGTTCCATACTGACATTCAGCCGGTGATGGATGAATACTTATCGGGACTGATTTCTGAGAAAAACTTCCTGAAAGAAGCCAGAGTATGGAAAAACTATGAAGACTATAAGCCGATGATTGAATACGCAAAAACGAATCATTTGCCGGTTATTGCGGCCAATGCGGCCACACGCTATAGCAATGCCGTCAGTAAATCAGGTTTATCCATATTGGATCAGTTTCCGGAAAGCTCCCGTTCTTTTCTTCCTCCCCTGCCTGTAGATACGGCTAGCGGAAAATATTATGACAAGTTTATAGACATGCTCGGCGGTCATGGTATGGGTGGCATGAAAATCTACCAGACGCAAAACCTTTGGGATGCCACCATGTCCTCCTCCATTGCCAAATACCTGAAAAGCCATAAAGGGGCTAAGGTTTTCCAGCTGAATGGCCGTTTTCATAGTGATGAGCAACTGGGCACTTTAGCCAAATTGAAAACCCTGCTCCCTAAATTAAAAATAGCCAATATCTCCTGTTTTTCAGGCGAAGATTTTACAACGCCGGACTGGGCGAAATACAGCAAACTTGGCGATTATATCATCCTGACAGACCCTACGGTTAAAAGAACCTTTTAAGCTGCTTCAAGTCTAAAATCCAGAGCTAACAGGGAAACCTAAAGCAAAAAAAATCAATAGCACATAAAAAAACCACCTGATCAGGATAGACTGCTTCATAGGTAATGAATCAAGTCCCAATCAGGTGGTTTAATAATTATAAATCCCGGCTTACTTATTTTTCAGTAAATCGCGGATCTCAGTAAGTAATACTTGTTCTTGTGTTGGTGCAGGAGCTGGCGCAGGAACTTCTTCTTGTTTTCTTTTCATTTTATTGATGGCTTTTACCATTAGGAAAATGATGAATGCCAGAATAAGGAAATTGATCACTTCTGTTGCAAAGTTTCCCCATGCAAACACAGGGCCCATTTTCCTGGCATCTTCCAGAGAAGCGGTAGGATTGCTGGCCACAAAATCTCTAACCTTCGCACTTAGCGGGATGTAGAAGTTGACAAACCCCTTATCACCAATCAGTAAACTGATCGGAGGCATAATCAAGTCATTGACCAGGGAAGTCACAATCTTGCCGAAAGCGCCTCCAATAATTACACCGACAGCCAGGTCAATCACATTGCCTTTGACTGCAAATTCCTTAAATTCTTTTACAAAGCTCATAAGTAGTATTAATTTTAGATGTTAAACGTCCTAATAAAAGTAGTTAATTAATTTCAAAAACTGCATCTATTGCTGCTATTCCCTACTCCATTTACAGCTGATCGGAATAAACCCCATGTACTGAGGGCAAAAGAAACCTCTTTTTAACCTGGATTATAGAGATCGAAAAGAGAATAATGGAAAATGTTTTAAGAAAACCTGATTTCTAAATCCCTTTATTCCTGCTAAACACACAATAATACTTTGTCTTGATAGTTTATATGTAAACCAAATTCGTATTTTTGGAACGGGTACTTAAATACCGCTTTGATAAAAACATGCTTAAACAACATCTACAACAAAAACTTCTTCAAAAGCTCTCCCCTCAGCAAATCCAATTTATTAAATTGCTGCAAGTACCTACCGTTGCATTAGATACCCGGATAAAAGAAGAGTTGGAGGAGAATCCAGCGCTTGAAGATCCCAGCTTAATGATCGCTGAGGAGCCGAAAAGCGAATATGATGACCTTAATGATGCTCCCGAAGATTTTGATGCCAGCGCGAAGGAAGAAAATACGGATGAGTTTAATGTAGATGATTATTTACAGGACGACAATGTAAACGACTACAGCACCTCTTATAACAATGAGGATGATGAAGAAAAGAAAGAAACTCCGATTGCAATTGAGAGTACTTTTTTCGAAAGTTTACAGGAACAGTTAGACCTGGTTCCATTATCCGATCAGGATTTCATCATTGGAAAGCAAATCATAGGCAGTTTAGATGACGATGGTTATTTGCGCAGACCTATTACTTCTATGATCGACGACCTTGCCTTTTCACAAAACGCAATGGTAGAAGAAGAGGATGTTTTAGAGATGCTGAAAGTAATCCAAAGCTTTGACCCTCCGGGAATTGCTGCCAGAGACTTACAGGAATGTCTGACTTTACAGTTAAGACGCAAAGACCTTTCCAATCCCATCATTCAGAAAGCCATTATCATTGTAGAAAACTATCTGGATGAATTTACCAGAAAGCATTATGATAAACTGGAAAAAGCACTGGGACTGAACAGCGAAGACCTGAAAGAAATTATTGCAGAGATCCTACGCTTAAATCCTAAGCCGGGAGATTCAAATCAGGTAACAACCAAACAGTTACAAGTTATCCCTGATTTTCATGTGAGCAATAATGACGGCACTTTAATCCTGACGCTAAATTCAAAAAATGCGCCTGAGTTAAGAGTGAGCCGTTCTTATATCGACATGTTTGATCATTATGATAAAGCAGCACAAAAAGATAAGAAATTAAAAGAGGCCGTTCAATTTGTAAAACAGAAGCTGGATTCTGCAAAATGGTTTATTGATGCCATTAAGCAAAGACAACAGACTTTGTTAAAAACGATGAACGCCATCATGCAATACCAATATGAGTACCTGTTGACCGGTGATGAGCGTAAAATGCGCCCAATGATCTTAAAAGACATTGCCGATAAAATTGACATGGACATTTCTACAGTTTCCAGGGTAGCCAACTCAAAATACGTACAAACAGAATTCGGAACTTTTCTATTGAAATCGTTCTTCTCTGAGGCCATCCAAACGGAAAGCGGTGAAGAGGTATCCAACAAAGAAGTAAAGAAAATTCTGGAAGATTGTATTGGAAATGAGGATAAGCGCAAACCATTAGCGGATGAAAAGCTAACGGAAATCCTGAAAGAACAAGGATACAATATTGCAAGAAGAACGGTTGCGAAATACAGGGAGCAAATGAATATCCCGGTGGCACGTTTAAGAAAAGAGCTGTAAAATATAGATGGGGACTATAAATCAGTCCCCATTCTTAATAAGTTTTCCAGTTTCTCATTCGCCACGATCAAGCTGGCAGTAAGTTCCCTGTTGTCTTTTCTCAAAGTATAAAGCTCAAAAGCCTTCTCGATATTAATACGCAGGTCGTCTTCCATCCATGGTTTTTGAATGTAACGGTACACCTGCCCCTTATTAATCGCATCAATTACAGCGTTAATATCTGCATAACCTGTTAACAGGATTCTAATCGGATCCGGAAAATCAGGGATGATAGACTCCAGGAATTCAATTCCGGTAGTCACCGGCATCCTTTGATCTGTTACAATCACATGGATATCCTCAGATTCTAAAACCTTTCTACCCTCTACTGCCGAATTTGCAATAAAAATATTGAATTTACGTCGGAAGCTTGCTTTAAAAGCGTTGAGATTGTGGACTTCATCATCAACATAGAGAACGTTTACGGAAGTGTCAGAATTCATAGAATTTTTGCCTTTTTTTTGTTAAATATATTTCAATTATTATGAACAAAAAAACTATTTAATGATAAATATTATTTTCGGTTTTATTCTTAAATAATTACACAAATAGGCATTAAAATATCAGTAGAGGGCTGTGCATTAAAGAAATCATCAAATTAATCGTACGTTTCTTTTTCGGGACAATATCAATCTCAAACCGATATTGACCCGAAATTCTGGTCCTGATCTTTAAGATAAGAGGCTTTGACGGAATAAAAATTCCAGCTGTTGATTCACAATCAATAATTTTTCAGTCAGCTCTCTGTTTTCTTTCCTCAAAGAATAGATTTCGAAAGCTTTTTCAATATTGATCCGGAGATCTTCAGCCATCCAGGGCTTCTGAATGTATTTATAAACCTGTCCTTTATTGATCGCGTCAATCACGGCGTTAATATCTGCGTATCCGGTAAGCAGGATTCTGATAGGTTCAGGAAAATCAGGAATAATGGACTCCAGAAATTCAATCCCCGTCATGACGGGCATCCGCTGATCGGTAATGATCACATGGATTAATTGCTTTTCCAAAACCTTCCTCCCCTCCTCTGCTGACTCCGCAGTAAAGACATTAAACATTCTTCTAAATCCTGCTTTAAAAGAGTTTAGATTGTGAGCTTCATCGTCTATGTACAGGACATTTATGGATGCGTTAGAATTCATCTTATGAATTTAATATAATTTTTTTAAATATATTGCTTTTATAAGCTTCAATGAAGTAATTTGGTTGAAAATTTATAATAATAAAATATTTCAATCCTGTTTTATGTAATAATAATACAGGGAAGGATGCTCATTATTAGCAGGTAACGCGCTAATTAAAATTAACCTCTTCATAATAATAAAAATTATACTTTCATTATAACCCTGAAAAGTATAATTTTAATAGAATTTTTGTAATGATTAAAGAGTATACCTCATAGAACAAATGCAATTAGATAAAGAATTACGTCAACTTAAAAAAGAGTTAGCTGCACAAACAAAAAAGTATAGTGAAATCTATACGCCAACATTCTTTAGAATTCTAAATCCGGAAGATCAATCTTCGCTGTTGAATTTGCTAAAAGAAAAACCGCATATCCAGGTTTTTGACAGCATTACAAATCAACTAACTGACCTGGTTAAAGGATTAAATCCAACCTTAGTCCTGAGTAAAGAACAAATCGACGAACTCATAGTAAAACGTTTAAATGGATTGGAAGCTGATACTTATGGGGTATGGGTCTATTATCCATGGTTAGAAAAATTAGTACATATACTGGACAAGGACGAATTCATACTGGTTCGTACCAACAGGAATAAACATAAAATCACGCAGCAGGAACAAGACTTGCTGATGGAGAAAAAAATTGGCGTAATCGGGCTGTCTGTTGGCCAGTCTGTCTCTCTTACCCTGGCTATTGAGCGTGGCTGTGGCGAATTGCGAATTGCAGATTTCGACCATTTGGACCTCACTAACCTTAACCGCATCCGCAGTGGCGTACAAAATGTAGATTTAAGAAAAACCGTTATTGTTGCCAGAGAAATTGCAGAAATAGACCCCTTTTTAAAGGTAACCTGTTTCCATGAAGGCATTACAGAGGGAAATATCGAGAGTTTCTTAACTGAAAACGGAAACCTCGACCTTTTGATTGATGAATGTGATGGAATTGACATCAAAATTCTTTGCAGGGTAAAAGCTAAAGCGCATCAGATTCCGGTATTGATGGAGGCCAGCGATAGAGGCACCATCGACATTGAGCGATTTGACCTGGAGCCAAACCGTCCTATTCTACATGGATACATTGAGCACCTGGACATCTCAAAAGTAAAACACCTTAAAACAAACGAAGAAAAGATACCTTATATATTACCGATTGCAGGCGTAGAAACTTTATCCACCAGGATGAAAGCCTCTATGATTGAGATTCAGCAAACCATCACTTCATGGCCGCAGCTGGCCAGCGCCGTTACTTATGGCGGAGGGATTACTGCCGACCTATCCAGAAGAATCCTGTTACGAGAACTGTCTGTTTCAGGCAGGTTCTTTGTCGACATTGAAGAGATCATTGCTGATCCGGTTAAAACAGACGATACCGTAGCAATCCCACAACCTGAAAAAGGAATCTCCTTTCCGAAGATGGAAGTGCTAAGCGAGGAATTGAAAGTTACAAAACCAGAAAATGCAATTCTGTTAGATGGCGAGCAGCTGGACGAACTGATGCTAACCGCGCAAAGAGGAAGCTCAGCGGGTAACAATCAACCCTGGAAATGGCTGTACAAAGATGGTGCATTATTACTTTTCCACGATAAAGAACGCTCTTTCTCCTTTGCAAACCACAAGAATATTGTGGCTTATGTAGGCTTCGGACTTACCCTGGAAAGCATCCGCCTGAAAGCAGATTCACTGAACCTTGAGGTTCATGAGCAACTGTTTCCAGATCCGCAGATCCCTGAACTGATTGCAGTTTTACAATTCTCCAATGTAACAGCGCAACATCAAAAAGATGAGCTGGCAGACTTTACCGGCATTAGAAATACCAACAGAAACCAACCTAAAGTGATCAAGCCCATCCCTGCCGAAACATTAGCAGCGATCAAAGCCGAAACTGAACAGATTGATGGTGCTAAAATCTATTTCATTGAAGATAAAACTGACATCCAACAGGTGGCAAACATCATGGGAGAAGCCGATAAACTGCGCCTCTACACCCCTACCGGTCATCATGAACTCTTCAATCTGGAATTGAGGTTTACTAAAGAAGAAGCGGAAAGAACCTGTGATGGATTAGACCTGGAATCTTTTGGTTTAACGGCGGGAGAAGCCATTGGAATGCGTATTGCAAAAGACCCAAAGGTATTGGAGTTATTGAAAACCTGGAAAATGGGAACCGGACTGGAACGTCTTTCTAAAAAGTCAGGTCTGGCTTCCTCGGCTATTGCCCTGATCACCATGCCAGCTTATACTTCAAATGACTTCATCAAAGGAGGAAAAGCGGTAGAACGCATGTGGCTAACCGCCAACCGTGCCGGCATATCTCTTCATCCTATGACTGCCAGCATATTACACTTTAACATTTTAAAATATGGGGACGGACTAAATCAGGACCTTTATCTTAAAGACAAGTTTTCTGAATTAAATGAGATTTTCTATAATTGCTTTTCGGAAGTCGATCAGCAGGAAGTGAGCGTTTTTCTATGTAGATTATTCTACGCTGAAGCAGAAGCAATACCTTCAAAACGTTTGCCAATAGATAAAATATTCATGTCTAATTTAACCCAATAAATGGTAAAGTTCACCGCATTTAAAGCAACAGACAACGAAGCTTTATGTCAAAAGTTCATAGATGGCCACAGAAAGGTGTTGGAAATCTATGGCATCACCATGATCACATCGGCAAAACACGCCTGGATGCAGCATGAAAATACCTATGTCATCCTGGTAGAGTCTACTGAAGATGGACGGGCATTAGGTGGTGCACGTATTCAGATTGCTGATGATGAATTGCCCCTTCCTATTGAAGACGCGATTGGAAAGCTGGATCCTAAGATCTTTGATCAGCTCATAGAAAGAAAGCTGTTGAAAACCGGCGAGCTTTGCGGTCTTTGGAATTCCAGAGAGATTGCGGGATTTGGAATTGGCAGTATCTTTTTAATCCGTGCTTCTGTAGCCCTGGCTTATACCCTTGGGCTCCATAGTTTATTCGCCTTATGTGCTCCTGCAACCGTTAGAGGAGGAAAAAGAACAGGATTTGATGTGAATATAGCCGTTGGCAACAACGGACAGTTTTATTACCCAAAACTTGATTTGATTGCCACAGCCGTAATTATTGACAACGTTAGAACCTTAGAGAAAGCAGAGCCCACGATTAGAGAGCTTGTTTTTGACCTTATTGAAAACCCGATACAGGTACGCTCGGAAACCGGCCCTAAGGGAGATGTAGATATCATGTACGATTTAAAATATGACAAATAATGCCCCAGCTCAATAGCTTAAAAAAGATTGCCCCGTTTTTTTATTTGATGCTGCTTTTCCTGGTGATGAGCATTCAGACAGAAGCACAAATAATTCAGCTGAACAACACGGACAACACCCAGCTCAACATCAGCGACAAGATTTCTACTTTTGAAGACCCTTCCGCAACGCTTTCGCTATCGGATGTCATTCAAAAGGGAGCATTCAGACCTAATTACAACAAGATTGCCAATTTCGGACTCACAAAATCCAATATATGGATCAGGATTAAAATTGCAGATCCCAAAATGGCAAGTGATTATTACCTTCAATTGAAAAGTCCGAACCTGGATAAGGTGGTCTTTTATTATCCTGATCAGGGAGCTTATAAAGCGATTAAATCCGGAAATGAAGTTGCGATAGACCGTCGGGACATTGTCCATCAGGACCCGATTTTCAAGCTCAGGACCACTTCAGATACCAGTACTTACTACCTGAAAGTTTCTGCCTCCAGTCCAATTACTTTACCCCTTTTTATAGGCTCTTACTCGATAGTTATGCAGGGGCTTTCTATGGAAAGTAACGTTTTCAGCCTGTACATGGGGTTAATTATCACCATGTTTTTATACAACATCTTTATATATTCTACGGTTAGAGACAGGAGTTACCTGTTTTATGTGGTCTATATTTTCAGTGTAGGCTTTACTCAGCTGTGTTTACAAGGTTATGCTTTCTCCCTACTTTGGGGCGATAACCTTTACTTAAATAACCAGGGACTGGTCTTTTCCATTGTTTTCGTAGGGATAACTTCTATTCTCTTTACTAAAGAGTTCCTCCATGTTAAAAATTTCTACCCGAATATAAATATTTACCTGAATGTACTGATCGCACTTTACCTGATCTGTTTCGGTATCAGTATAGCCGGGCATCCGGTACCTGCACAAATGGCCTTGCAATTACTCACCATTGTGGCTTCCATCTCAGTAATCGTTACAGGTATAATCACTTACAGGAAGAAATACCGTCCGGCGTTATATTTCACTATTTCATGGTCTTGCTTCCTGATCGGGGTAATCATATTTATCCTCAAGGATGTTGGCATACTTTCTTATACTTTTTTAACAAATAATGCCATCTTAATTGGCTCTGGATTAGAAGCCGTATTGCTTTCTTTTGCATTGGCCGACAAGATCAATATCTTTAAGAAAGAGAAAGAAGAATCACAATCAGAAGCTTTGAGAATCCTGACTGAAAATGAAAAACTGGTACGTGAGCAAAACGTCCTGTTGGAAATCAAAGTAAAGGAAAGAACAGAGGCTTTAGAGAACATTAACACCAGTTTAAACGATGCATTATCGAACCTTAAAGAGACGCAATCTCAATTGGTGGATTCTGAAAAGATGGCTTCTTTAGGTCAGCTGACCGCAGGTATTGCGCATGAGATCAACAATCCGATCAACTTTGTAACCTCTAATATTAAGCCGCTTCAAATGGATATCGACGATCTGAATCAGCTGATTGATATGTATGAGAAAATTGACCCTGCACAGGAGCTCGATCCACAGCTCAGCGACATTGAATCGTTCAAAAGATCTATTGATCTTGATTTCGTCAGAGAAGAGATCAAATCCTTGCTATCAGGAATCGGAGAAGGAGCAAAACGAACAGCGGAAATCATCAGAAGCCTGAAAAATTTCAGCAGGCTGGACGAGAATGACACCAAACCTGTAGACCTGAACGAAGGCCTGGATTCTACGTTGGTTTTACTGAGAAGCACTTTCCCTGGCAATCTTCAGATTGTAAAGAATTATGGCAGCTTACCAAAGGTGGAGTGTATGCCTGGTAAAATAAATCAGGTTTTCATGAACTTAATTAGCAATGCCATTCAGGCGATCAAAGGAAAAGAATCACCGGCTTCGGAAGAGCAGCTGAGCATTACCACCTGGCAAGAAGGAGAAGAGGTAAAAATCAGCATTAAAGATTCAGGATCAGGAATGTCTGAAGAAGTAAAACAGAAGATCTTCGAACCTTTTTTCACTACTAAAGACGTTGGAGAAGGTACCGGTTTAGGTTTATCGATCGTGTTTAGGATCATTGAAAATCACCGCGGACATATCGATGTTGTGACAAAAGTAAATCAAGGTACAGAATTTATTATTACCTTACCCGTAATCTCACGATAATAAACTTTATTATGAATGCCACAACTATACGTGTTCTGTATATTGATGATGAAGAAAATAACTTGCATGCTTTTAAAGCAAGTTTTAGACGGCAGTATGAAATTTACACGGCCCTGTCTGCTGACGAAGGATTAAAAATCCTTGAAAACGTTGCAGTACAAGTGATTATTGCGGATCAGAAGATGCCGAATATTACGGGTGTAGAGTTTTTCAAGAGCATCAAAAATACGTTCCCAGACCCTACCAGGATCCTGTTAACGGGATATACCGATATTGAAGCCCTGGCAGATGCAATCAACCATGGCGATATTTACCGGTATATTACCAAACCATGGAATGATCTGGAGCTACACAACTCTATCAAAAATGCGTATGATGCTTATAAAGCAAAAATAGACCTTAGAAATAAAGTGGCAGAACTGGAAAAAACCAATGATGAACTAAACCGCTTTATTTATAGTATTTCTCATGAGTTAAGGGCACCCCTGGTTTCGACCATGGGGATTGTAAACCTGGTAAAAATGGAAGGGCTTTTTAACTCGAGCGGAGAATACTGGGGACTGATTGAAACCTGTTCGAACAGGCTGGATTATTACATCCAGAAAACGCTGCAATATTATAAGAATAACAAGACGGTTTCGGAGCATACAGAAATCGATTTCAAGAAGCTGGTTGCCGACCTGATCGAGCTTTATGCCTATACTGATAAGGACACGAAGTTTAATGTCAGCATCATTCAGGATGAGCAGTTTTATGGGGACGCCTTCCGGATTGAAGTGATCTTAGGAAACCTGATTTCCAATGCGATCAAGTATCAAAAAGAAACAGAACCGAATAAGATTGTCAACATTTCAGTAGAGGTTCAGCCTACTCAGGTCCATATATCGATTAATGATAACGGTATGGGCATTCTGAATGAGCATTTAGAAAAGATATTTTTACAATTCTTTAAAAGCAAAATTAACCATGGAAGTGGCCTGGGCCTTTTCATAGTGAAAGAAGCATTAAATAAAATCAACGGAAAGATTACTGTGAGTTCGAATGCTATAGAAGGTACCACCTTTAAAATCACGATCCCCAATGTTAAATAAACTCAGAACAGTCATGTTAATTGATGACAATGAGGTTGACTTAAAAATCAACTCCAAGATCATCACCATCACTAATTTATTTGATAAAATCATCCTTTGTCATTCGGGCGAAGAGGCGCTGAATTACCTCAGCAGGAACAAGAATGAGGATGACAAGATTCCGGATTTCATTTTGCTGGACATTCAGATGCCGGAAATGGATGGCTTTGAATTCCTTGAAATCTACAAAGGATTACCAAAATCTATCACTGACAAATGTGTGGTGGCTATCTTATCGTCTACACTTGACTTTGGCGATATCAAAAGGGCGGAAGCGAATCCGCATGTGGTCCGCTTATTCCGGAAGCCATTGTTTCCAAAAGAACTGGAAGAAGAATTAAAAAAACACTTATAAAAAAGAAAGCGCATCCAATCCGGAAGCGCTTTCTTTTTATAAGCTAAGAATGGTTTACACCAATCCTGAAATTTCTACCATTTCATTCACGTCAGCTTCGTAATCAACACCCGCTACGTCAAAACCAAACAGGTTTAAGAAATCCTTTTTGTAACCAGCTAAATCGCCGATTTCAGGAAGAGATTCAGTTGTTGCTTCTGTCCACAATGCAGCAATTTGTGCCTGAACGTCATCACGCATCTCTAAATCGTCAACACGGATTCGTCCTTTATCATCAGTTAATACTTCAGCACCTGTATACAAACGATCTTTGAATAAACGTTGAATCTGCTCGATACATCCTTCATGAATACCTTCGGCTTTCATAATTTTGTACAATAAAGAGATGTACAATGGAATAACCGGAATTGCAGAGCTCGCCTGAGTTACTAAGGCTTTGTTTACCGAAACATAAGCTTTTCCGTTGATGTCTTTTAGTTTATCAGCAATTTCGAACGCTGTAGCCTCTAAATGGTCTTTAGCGCGACCGATTGTACCTTTACGGTAAACTGCTTCTGTTAATGAAGGGCCGATATAAGAATAAGCAACTGTAGTTGCACCAGGTGCAAGTAAGTTAGCTGCTTTCAATTCATCGATCCACATTGCCCAGTCTTCACCACCCATCACGGCAATCGTATTTTCAATATCATCACCAGCAGCTGGCTGAATAGAGATATCAGAAACTATACCAGTGTGAAAATCTACTGTTTTGTTGGTATATACTTCACCGATTGGCTTCAACACAGAACTGTGTACTACACCAGTTACCGGATGAACTCTTTTTGGAGAAGCTAAACTGTAAATAACCAGGTCAATTTGTCCAAGGTCAGCTTTGATCAGTTCCAAAGTTTTTTCTTTGATCTCATTTGAGAATGCATCACCATTGATACTTTTAGCATATAAACCAGCCTCATGAGCCTGTGTTTCAAATGCAGCAGTATTGTACCAACCCGCAGAAGCAGTTTTACCTGGTGCTGGTGGTTTCTCGAAATATACACCTATAGTAGATGCATTAGATCCAAAAGCACTAGTAATTCTTGACGATAAACCAAAACCGGTTGATGCGCCAATTACCAGGACTTTTTTAGGTCCGTCAATAGGGCCTTTAGATTTCACGTAATTGATCTGGTTTAACACGTTTTGTGCGCAACCATCAGGATGAGCAGTCAGGCAGATAAACCCACGAATTTTAGGTGCAATAATCATATTTATTCTCTTTATACTTTTTTTCTGTAAACTTTCCGCGAAGCGGTTCTTGTTGAATTATTCAGCAAACATAATTAAAACAAAATAAGTATGCCAGTTCTAAAGAAAATTGGTTAGAACCCCCCCCCCCCTGAACAAGCACCTAAATTAATGCCGGAATACCAACAAAAAACGCCCTCTAAACGTAAATAAACGCAAAAAACCTAATATCAAAGGTTGTAAATTACGTTTATACGCAGTTTGTGTAAAAAGAAAGAAATATAATTTTATCTTCGTTTAATTTAAATTAACACTTGAAATGAAGAAAAACATCTTATTTGCCGCCTTATTATTTGGGGCACTTTTATCCTGTAAGAAAAAAAGCTTTACAGAAGAACCAATTCCTCCTACCCTTCCTCCAATTGAATTGGGTTATTCAAAATTGACCACTGAACAAAACAAACAAGCATTAGAGCAAAACGGGCTTGATTTTATTAAAAAAATCAATACTTTACCGGAAGAGAAATTTATCTCTTTAATTGAGCGTCTGGGTGATTTAGACCTTGAAGCCTTATCCAATACCATTGTAGGTCGTGAATTAGAATCTATCGCCAGATCGGCTAAAAGTAAACAAGTAGCAGGAATCTTTTCTGCCGTTACCACTAACGATGTTAAAAACACAACAGATCTAAGTAATTTCTACGGAATTTATAACTGGAATAGTAAAAACGAGAATTGGGATAAAACTGCCTCTACCAGCAAATTTGAAGTACATTACCCTAGTACTGTAGCAAGCAAAACCAATGATGCACTATTAACAGTAAGCTATACGGCCTCTAAAGCAAAACTTACTGTTGATGAAGAGGAGTATGAATTGCCTGCGGCTACAAATATCACCTTAACTGTTGGCGAAAAAGAAGAATTGAAGCTAACCGGTGTATATGAATACAAAACAGATGCTACACCAACAAAAGTAGATGTCAAACTAAACCTTGGCACCTTCCAGCTGGTAGTACTTGCAAATAATGATTCAAAAATATTGGCAACTAGTGTAGCCTTAACTAAAGATAAAAGCCCAATATTTAGCGCAACTACTAACGTAAATCTTAATGAAAAGTATCCAGCTTTAGAAGATTTAGAGCAAATAGATGAGATCGTTAAATCTGCCAACATGACTTTTGAAGTGATGAACATTAAAATTACTGGCCAGGCAAATATCAAAGCGATTCAGGATGAATATGAAGCCAATAAGGGGCTTTCTCAAAAAGATCGCAGAACTAAAGAAATCGCGACATTGAATAAAAACACTTCTTTATTCGCGGTGTATAAAGATAAAAATGAAGTTTTCGCAAAGAATGAATTTGTGAGAATTGAAAGTACCAGGACTGATTGGAACTACAATCCTATATCGAACAGATATGAGCCAACAACCTACGCTTACTTTGAATTAGAACCACGCCTGGTATTTAATGACGAGTCAAAAATGACCTTAAAAACATTCTTTGGCAGCGGATTTACCAGGTTCGTTGACGAATTTGAAATCTTTACCAACAAATTCTAGAACGAATAAATACCATGATCTTTAAGGTCATACCAACCACAATAAGGCCGGTTTTCTATGGAGAACCGGCCTTATTGTTTTTTCAGGTTTCACTTCGCGATTACGCGATAAATCTTTGAAGAATAGCCGCACCACACCCCTACTCCCGGCCCTTTAATATTCGTTTTCAATGCTTTCGAACTACTGATCAAAGGATTAGAGCCATTCAAAATTTCATCTTGTAAACTGTTCCAAAACGCATAACCACTGGCAGGAATTGCCGACAATTTCACCAATACCGTATCACCAATATTAAAATAAGGATCATGTTTAGTGGTCAGATTATTGGCCATACCCCTGTTCACCTGCATGACAAGCTTTTTCCCATTAAAGAACAAGTCATCCTGATTGGCCAATAACGTCGGGGTAAAAATGACTTCCTTTTCCAATTTAGTGTAAAGCCGATAATAATTCTTTTCATTTGCGGCATCCACAATCTGCACATTCAATTGTCTATTGTTTACTTGTTTTTCGGTAAACCAGATGCTATCTAAATTTACCGGATTGGGGATTTCCGTTTCTGAAGTCAGCGTATTTCCCGCATATTCTACTTTCAGACTGTATTTACCCCCAACCTTACCTTTTAAACTCGTTCCACGGTAAACGAAATAAGGAAAATAGCGTTTATCTGTTGTTGCGGTCAGTACTTCCGTTTCCGTACCGTCGCTCACGGTAACTTTCGCGTAACGAATAATGACTTCTGCCAGTTGCGCAGAATCTACTGCCGTAAAAAAAGGAAGGTTATGCGTCACAATTACATAAGGAAAATCATCCTGTTCAATCCAGCCTTCTACCACAAAACGCGGTTTGTAAAGCCCGGGATTTCCTTCCTTTTTACAAGCATAAATCAAGGACATCAGCCCTATAAATAACAGTGTATTTCGGAAACTTATCATTTGAAAACTATTTTATAATTAATAGAAGGCAGTATCGGCAGCAAAGCGATAGACTTCTCCTGTACGGAGACTTTACCCGTATTTAAACTACCTCTGGCGATATAATAATTGAATATCGGGTTACTACGGTTGTACACGTTATAGATAGAGAAAGACAGGAAGCTTTGGTATTTCCCTTTAACCGGGAATTTATGCGTAGCTGATAAATCCATGCGGTGATAAGTAGGCATCCGGGCCCCATTGTATGCCCCATATTCATTGATCACATTGCCCGCAATTAAATACCGGCTGATAGGTTTCGTATAGGCATTACCTGTTGCCAGCGTAAACAAGGCAGACAAAGACCAGTTTACTTGCAACTTATAATTGGCAACTGCGGTCAGGTCATGTGTCCTGTCGTATTTAAAAGGAAAGGTATAACCTTCATTCAGCTCCTCAAAAGTCCGGTCGGATTTAGATATCGTATAACTAATGTGTCCGGTAAACTTCCCTTTCGTCTTCTTAAAATGAAATTCCGAACCATAGCTACTCCCTTTGCCAAGAGAAACATGGTCTTCAATCTTCACGCTATTCGATAAATTCATCAATCCGCCGGAAAACTCCACTATATTTTTCATGTCCCTGAGGTAAACATCCACATACCCCTCATAACCTGCGTCGGCCCATTCCTTAAAAATCCCTAAGCTATATTGATTTCCTTTTTCCGGTGGAATTTCCGAAATAGAAGGAATCCAAAAGTCGCTGGGGAAGTTAGAAGCCGAAATTGGGATCAGGTGTATCGTTTGTACATTCCTGGAATACGCAAATTTCAAGGCTGTACTTCTATTCAAATGATACTTAACCGTTAGCCCCGGCTCCATAAAAAACATCTCGCTTACTGTTTTCCCTTTAGCATAATCGGTTAGGGCACCATTAGGACCAGTAGCACTATAAGGACCTTTGTGGCGATACCAGGTCATTCTTAAGCCCGCATACACGCTCAAACGATCAGAAAACTTAAAATCATCACTTAGAAAAGCCGCCATTTCATCAGCCATATAGGTATTTGGTTTTCCATAATCAAAATCCGTGTACTGGTTTTTAGAGAAAGGTGTATTGGGTACAAACTTATGCTGAACCCTGCTTAATCCAGCCTTCAGTTGATGGGCTCCAAAATATGCTTTTAAAGTGGAGCTATAATTAAAGTCGGTGATAGCCGAATGAACGCCGACCTCCAGGCCCTCCTGCTGCATTCCAAAATTAAAACGGTAACCACTATAACCCGCCACCGTCTCCAGATTCAATTTATTAGAAATCATCCTGTTCCATTTCAAAGAAGCAGCACTATTTTGCCATTTCATACCGTTAGAGATATCAAATCTGATGATATCAAGGCCAAAATCATCTCCACCCACATAAAACGCAGCAAACAACTTGTCTTTTTCAGTTAAGGCCAGGGCGGTAGAAAAATTCAGGTCGTAGAAATCATAATTGAGCTTATTTCCGGAATCCTCATCCACGGTAAACTTGTTGACAATCGGCCATGCGGAATAGTTCATAAAGGTTTTTCGCATCGTAGTGGCCACAGACCACTTACTGGTAATCGGAATTTTGAGGTTTATTTTTGCTGCCAACACACTCAATTCACCATCTATAAGTAATGAATCTGCAATCTGCTGGTCACTCTGTATATCTACTACTGATGATAAGCGCCCGCCATATTCGGCAGGAATACCGGATTTATAAAACTTTACTTCTCCTACCGCATCGCTGTTGAACACTGAGAAAAAGCCTAATAAATGCGATGGATTATAGATCACAGCGTGATTAAATAGCACCAGATTTTGTCCGGATCCACCACCACGAATAAACAAGCCGGCATTTCCTTCGCCACCATTCCCTGTACCTGGCAGGGTCTGAATGGTTTTAATCACGTCATGTACCCCCAGAAAACCCGGTGCTTTTTCCAAATCTGCCTGCTTCAACAAAGAGAAATTATTCAGGTTACTTTGTAACACGGAGGCTTTATTTCCACTAATGGAAACCTCCTTGAGTTGCGCTGCATCTGGTGTTAAATAAAAAGTATGTTGCTGATCTTGCTGAAGCGTAATGGTAACACCAAGTTTATGATACCCGGGATAACTGATTAATACCTGATACGATCCTTTGTCTAAGGCGACCTTAAAATACCCGTTTTTATCAGTTAGCTCCTCCTTTTCAATCGCTTGAAAATGCAGAAGCGCGCCGGAAACAGGCCTTTTACTACCTTCTTCTTTTACAAAACCTGATATAAACACTTTTTGGGCACCGGAAGAAAAACTAAACAACAGGCAGAGCAGAATGAGAAGCGATCTGAGCATAGATAATAAAAATGGGGTAATGCGGTATTACCTGTAAATAACGGCATTATAAAACAAAATAGCCCCATTAAAAGAAAATAAATCAAGATACAGTAGAAATTTTATAGTGGTCCAAAGTAGGAAAACAACATATCTTTGGCCTTCAAAATAAACAATAATGCTTTTTAAAAATTCCGCTTATTTTATGGGTTTAATGGCTTGTAGCCTGACTATAAATGCGCAAACTACCAATCCCTCCAAATCACAGGCTGATACCACAAGAAAATTGAATGAAGTTATGGTGCAGGAAAACCGCATTCAACTTCCATTTTCGAAACAAAATAGAAACATCTGGATTATTGACAGGGAAAAGATCAAAAGCTTACCGGCAAGATCAATTTCTGAACTGCTCAGTTACGTATCTGGCGTTGATGTTCGTCAGCGTGGTCCTGGTGGTAGTCAGGCCGACATCAGTATAGACGGTGGCACTTTTGATGAAACACTGGTGCTCCTGAACGGAGTTAAAGTTTCTGATCCCCAAACCGGTCACAATATGATGAATTTACCCATCTCCATGGATGATATTGACCATATTGAAGTCCTGCGCGGATCTGCATCCAGAGTTTATGGCATCAATGCCCTTACCGGAGCGATCAATATTGTGACCCGAAAAGTGCAAAAAACCGGCATTTCGGCCAATGTATTTGCCGGAAGCAGTTTCAAACAGCAAGTAGGTGATGGCGGTATTTACCTGAATTCTGGCCAATATGCCAGCGGTACACTCGATTTAAAAGCATCGAGTCATTTACTTTCCATCGGACAGGAAACCGGCAATGGGTACCGTTACAATACCGCATTCAACAACCAAAAACTGTATTATCAGGGAAAGATTAACATTGGAAAGTCAGGTCAGCTGGACATCATGGCCGGCTATATCTACAATAAATTCGGTGCAAATGGGTTTTATGCAGCGCCTGGTGATAAAGAAGCCGAAGAAACGGTAAAAACAACACTGGCTTCCATTGCTTATACCAAAAAAATCACCGAAAACTGGACGATGGTACGAAGGGTCAATTACCGCAACAATGTGGATGATTACATTTACAACAAACAAATACCAGAACTTTCCCATAACCACCACGCCACAAATGTTTTGGACGCAGAGGTAAACAACACCATTCAAACCTCCATAGGAACATTTGGGTTCGGACTGGAAGCCAGAACGGAAAACATCAAAAGCACCAGCCTTGGGAAAAGATACCGCAGCAATACCGGCATTTTTGGAGAGTATAAATTTGAACCTTTGAAAAAATTATCCGTTAATGTCGGTGCTTATACCAATTACAATACGGATTATGGATGGCAGGCCTTTCCAGGTCTGGACATTGGTTACGACATTTACGGCAACTGGAGATTATACGGGAATTTAGGGACCGGACAGCGCATGCCTACCTATACAGATCTTTATTATACCGGAAAAGCCAATATCGGCAACGACCAGTTGCGTCCGGAAAGATCTAAATACGCGGAGGCCGGAATCAAATTCAACAACGCTCATTTCTCTGGAAATGCGAGCTATTTTACGCGAAGAATCGACGAGTTTATTGATTGGGTAAAAGCGAATATAGAAGATCCCTATCAGCCACAAAATTACAGTCGGGTGAGCACAAACGGGCTGACTTTAAGCGGAGATTATCGCTGGGCAAATCCTTCGGCCACTGGTATCATCAATGCTTTCAGACTGGGAGCTTCCTATACTTATCTGGATCCGGAGATTAAAACTACCATTCCCAATGTGAACTATTCCAGATATGCCTTGAGAAGTCTGAAAAATCAATTGAGCGGAACCTTAAATACCACGTTCTGTAAGGTCATGGATTTAACCCTTGCTGCCCGTTATCAGGACCGCATAACTTACAAAGATTACACGGTAATAGACGCAAAACTAGCCTTTAAACAAGCTCATTATAGTATTTACGCAGATGCTGCCAATATATTTAACACCCAATTTATCGAGGCGGAGGCCATTCCAATGCCCGGTTCCTGGTATACTTTAGGCTTTAAACTGAACTACTAACCTTTTGACGGGGAACGGCGCGGATGATGTCTACAATTCCTTCTTTATGAATGAAGTACATCCCCAAACGTTCCTCAGAGACACCTTCTTTCAGCCGGTAGGTAAATACCGGCTTTTCCCCTTCAAAGAAAGTATCCAGATACCTGAAAGAGATATGGCCCAATTGCTTCAAAGGGCTGGCAAGTTCGACAAGGTGTGTAGAAATGAAAAATGCAGAATTACGAATGGCTGCGAGTTCAGAAACGATGAGTAATGAAGCATCGTAGGCGTCTTTTACATTCGTTCCTCTAAAAAGTTCATCAAAAATGATGAACATGCGGTCGTTTTCCAGGAGCGAGCTTGCCGCTGCCTTTACCCGTTTAACTTCAGCATAATAATGACTAAGGCCTTCCTCAATTTGATCAGGCAAATTAATTGTGGTTAACAGCCCATTAAAAATACTGGTTTTCATGGCGGTTGCCGGAACAGGAAACCCCAAATGGGATAAATAAACCGCCAGCCCAAGTGATTTTAACAGGGAGGATTTACCCGCCATATTTGACCCTGTCAACAAAACCATATTTTCCTGTTGGTTCAAAAAGATGTCATTTTTAACCGGATGATCAATAAAAGGATGGGCAAAACCCAGCAATTCCACTTCCATATCTTCGTTTTCCGAATATTCCGGAAAGCAAAACTCCCTTTTTCCGACCAGCGCGGCAATAGTTTCGAAGGCATCAAACTCATAAACCAGGGAGACCAGGCTAAGCAATTCTTCTTTGTCCTTTCCACGAAAACAGTGGTCCAGCTTACTCACCTGATAAAATTTCATTTTTTTCTCCTGAAAACCTCTGGCGGTTTTCAGGCTGTCCAGATTCAGGATTCTTTCCACTTCTTCCAGCTTATTTTTCAGATATTCGGGAACCTTAGCAGAGTCCTGTTCTGCTATAAAACGGGAAAGATATTTTAAAAGACTAATCAGGAATTCCAATCCTTTAGTCACAATATAATAGTCGTTGGACGTTTTCTTACTGATGAAATCCACCAGAGAGTCCAGCATATTATTTCTGGAAAGCACTTTATTGAATTTCAGGTAATAGCTGATCAGGTCTAGCTGTTCACTTTTAATCTGTAAATGCAGCTGATGGTCATGAAAGTATTTGATGGCAGATTTACGGCCATTCAGTAAACGAATATCGGAAGATGGTTGTTCCATCATATCCTGGATTTTCTCTTTCCCTCCTACTGTTCTCGTGGATTTAAACAGGCTAAAGATCGCCTCAGCTCCTCGCGCATCCGAAAATATATTCAGGTCTTTATAGGTTTGACGGTCCATCTTAAAATTCGTCATCATCATCTCTGCTTCATTTTAATCATTTATGGTTTAATCGTGGATTTTCTCTTAAAAACCTCCTCTTGCTTTCCCCATCCTAATCTAGCCAGAGATTCTCTTTCAATATAGCAACAATGTTTAGTTCAAGCCTTTAACATAATCATTTAATTAAATAACCGACAGAAGCACGAAGAAATAAATTGATATCTTATATTCGTTATCAGATTCCTGAAGTAGCTTAATCACCTCCTTTTAAATCCGGGACATTAAACAAACCGACAAAAAACCACCACTATAAAACAATATGGAAAAAAAGTCTAGCCGGGCCAAAATATCATGGCCGATAAAAGCAATAATAATTGCTGTTTTTATCTTTGGAATCGTTTACTGGAGTTACAAAAGCGGCAGGCTTGATGCGGAAGCCGTCAACCTGACTTCCGTTAGCAGCCAAACTAACGAGGGTAAAGGCAATACCGGAGCCAGTGGGCACAGCGCGGAGGATCATCGTGATTTCAGCTTTATGCCAGAAAAACCAGTCAATGGTGAATATAGAGGTGTTGTAGAAGTTGGTGCCTCAGGATTCAACGCTTTCATTGTTAATATGGACAAAGAAAAACGATGGGAAATCGTTTCTAAAGACTTTGGCAAATCCTTCGTTTATGAAGGGATGGCCAGCACCACAGACATCAGAATGGGCTTAAAAGATTATATAGGCGGCATGCTTGATAAGGGGGTTAAATCTAAAAATATTCACTTTGTGATCAGTTCAGGCGCACAAAAAGCACCTAAAACTGCTTTGATCTCTTCTGAATTGAAGAAGATGGGCTATATCGTGAATCTGGTGACACCAGAAGAAGAAGGAAAATTAGCATTGAAATGTGCATTACCAGATGCTTATGCCGACAGCTCATTTGTGGTTGATATTGGCTCCGGAAACACCAAAATCTGCTGGATCGACAAATCCGTTAAATTTGAAGAAGCACCAGGTTCAAAATATTACGAGAAGGACATGCAGGATCCGGCAGTGTATAAAAAAGTGAAAAATGCGGCGACAAAAATACCTGATACCCGACGGAAAGTATGCTTTATCATTGGCGGAGTACCTTTCGAACTGGCCAATCAAGGGCGTAAAGGGCAGGAAAGATATACGGTATTAAAAGATCCGACAAAATATAAAACCGATAAAATCAAAATCAGAAGTGGGGTAAATATCTATCAGGCGATCAAAGATGCCACCAATTGCGATACTTTTGTGTTCGACTGGGATTCGAATTTCACGATTGGATTCTTGTTGTCCATTTAATATTTCCCCGGGAACCCTGAGCAGCCTTTAACCAGGTTGCTCAGGGTCTTAACTGCTAATCATTTCAATACTGTTACAGATAAAACTTGATGGTTAAATCTTTACGGAGCATTGTTTTAGCGCGATAGAGGGCTATTTTCACATTTGGCTCTTTAATATTCAGGGCTTTACTGGTTTCCTTTACAGATAAATTTTCCACCTCACGTGATACAAATACCTGGCGATATCGCTCCGGCAGCTTTTTCATGGCATTTTCAAGGTGGATATGTAGCTCCTTATTAATTAATATTTCTTCGGGACTTTGCAGTTTAATGGTTTTAAATAAACTGCTTTCCTTGGTTTTTGCTTTTAGAAGTTGATTTCTTTTTTTTTGCAATAAACATTCATTGATCATGATTCTTGAAATCCAGGTGGCCAATGAACATTTTTGTTTAAACCTATTCAGGTGTTCATAAGCTTTAATGTAAGTGTTCTGTAAGGTATCCTCCACGTCTATGTCATCATGAAGAATAGACATCCCAATTTTATAAAGACGCAGATGGAAAGCTCCCATAATAAATTTGAAAAGCCTCTTTTGTCCGCTAATTATAAGACTGATCAGCTCTACCTCTGAAAGCGGCTGCCGGGAATGAAATAATGGTGTAGTATTCATATTCAAACTCTAAAAACTAAAACATCAAAAAAAAATGTAACCGATTTTTAATTGGGTAATCTAATTATTGGATTGAATTTTAAATTGATACACTCAGCGTGAAAGAATAGGTAGGTTGGGATTCATTAGTGTCAATAATTATAAACATCTATCATTATGAAAAAGTTTCATTTTAGCCAAACGGCATGTCAACAATTATTACTGATGTTTTTTATCGGTTTATTGTTTTTAGTTTCCTGCAAAAAATACAAAAGCAAACCAGTTGTTCAAAATCCAGTTAGAACGGCTAATGTTGTTCTGAATGGGGCAACTGAAGTCCCGGCTGTCACAACAAATGGAAGCGGAACAGCAACGCTTTCCTATGACCCTGAAACAAGGGTAATTACTTATCAAATTAACTGGACACTGGGCAACGTTCAATCAACTACTACAGATATGCATTTTCATGGTGCGGACAATGGAAGTGCCACAATCAGCTCACCTGTAGTCATTCCGATTGTTGGATTTACAACGAATTACACTGGTAGTTTAAGTGGTTCAACACGTATGCTGACAGATATTGAAGTTGGCCAGTTATTAGCAGCTAAATGGTATTTAAATATCCATAGCTCTGCTTTCCCAACTGGAGAAATAAGAGGAAACATTCTGTTTAACAATCCAACTTCAAATCCCTATTAGTGTTTTAAACCATACGTCTGGAGCTTAGATCCGTGTTTTTTTTTAAATTTTATCGTTTCAGCTATATGGACAAGGCATGTTCAGGTATCCGGGGGTTACAAGCTACAAAAGCCCCGGATACCTGAAATGTCGACAAGTTAATGCATCAAATCATTTCTATGGTCTCTTTATCTATAAACCTAAATAATGGGAATAATATGCGCAAAAATTAGCCGTGTATGGCTTCCTTATTGCCGTAACTCTGGATCAGTTCACCTTCAAAATCCAACCATTCTTTCCAGCGTGCATCTACATCTACATCAATCGTGTATTTACGCGCAAAGTTCAAAAAGGTGGTATAATGACCCGCTTCCGATACCATGAGTTCGTGGTAAAACTTCGCCAGTTCCGGATCTTTGATGTTTTGCGACAATACGCGGAAACGCTCACAACTCCTTGCTTCAATCATTGCAGCAAATAAAAGACGGTCGATAAAGGCATTATTTCTACTTCCATCTCTACGGCTAAACTTCACTAATCTACCTACATAATCATCCTTACGCTCCCTACCAAGTGTATATCCGCGTTTATTGATGATCTCAATCACCATTTGAAAATGTTGCATTTCCTCAATCGCAATGGCAGTTAGTTCTTCCACTAAATCCATATGCTCAGAATTATTTGTGATCAGGGTAATTGCATTTGTTGCGGCTTTTTGTTCGCACCAGGCATGATCCGTTAATATCTCTTCTAAATTTGATTCTGCAATATTCGCCCAACGGGGGTCTGTTAATAGTTTTAATCCAAGCATGAGGGTATAAATAAAATTCTCCGCCTCAAAATTAGGAATAATCATAGGCTTTGCATTAAAAACATCTATTTTGCGACAATTTTAAAGAAATGACTGAAAAGAAAATATTGATCATAGGTTTAGTATGGCCGGAGCCCTGCTCTTCCGCAGCAGGTACAAGAATGCTTCAACTGATTGATTTCTTTATTGCTGAAGGTGATCAGGTGATATTCGCTTGTGCGGCTTCTAAAACCGAATACAGCTTTGATCTACGACAAAAGGGCGTAACAGAGCGGGAAATCGAGTTAAATGACGATGGATTCAATATTTTCCTACAGGAGATCGCTCCGGATATGGTTCTTTTCGACAGGTTTGTGATGGAAGAGCAGTACGGTTGGCGCGTGCAACAGGAATGTCCGGATGCGCTAAGAATTCTGGATACGGAAGACCTGCATTGTTTGCGTCATGCGCGACAAATGGCCGTTAAAACGGGACAAGCTTTTCAAACCAGTGATTTGTTTACGGATATGGCAAAAAGAGAAATCGCGGCCATCCTTCGATGCGACCTATCGTTGATCATTTCTGAGGTGGAAATGAAAATATTAACAGAAACTTTTCATTTGGACCCTTCTTTAATCTACTATCTGCCTTTTTTAGAAGAAAACCTGGAAGAAACAGACCTTCAAAACTGGAAATCTTATGAAGAACGAGCCGGTTTTATGTTTATTGGAAACTACCTGCATGAACCCAACTGGCATACCCTGCAAACTTTAAAAACCAAAATATGGCCGGTACTCCGAAAAAAACTACCGGGGGTACAGCTTCATATTTATGGGGCATACAGCAACCAGAAGGTGATGCAACTCCACAATGAAAAGGAAAGGTTTCTGGTGCATGGTCGTGCGGCAGATGCTAAAGCCGCGATATCGCAGCATAGGGTATTGCTTGCACCAATCCAGTTTGGTGCAGGTTTGAAAGGGAAATTTATTGATACCATGTTAACCGGCACTCCCAATGTCACGACTACCATTGGTGCAGAGGCCATGAGCGGGGGGCTCGACTGGAACGGCGCAATCGTTGATGATCCTGAGCTTTTCATAGCCGCAGCAGTTACCCTGTATCAAATGAAAGATAAATGGCTGCAAGCGCAGCAGAACGGCATCAGGATCCTCCATACCAGATACAACAGCGCATCCTTTTTAACTACTTTTGAAGAAACATTGAAAAATTTAAGCCAGAATCTGAAAACTCATCGCCAACGCAATTTCTTTGGCCAGATTTTACAGTACCACAATGCCAACAGCACCAAATATATGTCCTTATGGATCACAGAGAAAAAACGCCATCGCCCATAGTAACCTTCTGACAAGCTACTATTTTAGCTGACAGGCAGTTCAAAAATCATGGTTGTTCCCCGACCAAATTCGCTCTCTGCCCAGATTTCTCCATGATGACTTTTCACAATTTCGGCGCATAAATACAATCCGATTCCAAAACCAGTGATGTGTTTAGTCTCGGCACTTTCAAAGCGCTGAAATCTGGCAAACAGATAAGGAAGGTCCGTTTCCCTGATCCCCATCCCTCTATCCGTCACAGAAACCTGTGCTCTGTCATCCTTTCTACAACAATCCAGTCTGATATCTCTGTTGTGAAGGGAGTATTTAGCCGCGTTACTCAGCAAATTGGTCAGGACCTGACCAATTTTATTCCGGTCGCCAGTCAGCCATAAGTCCTCACCAACGTTAAAAATAATCACATGAGGTTCCACGATGGCTTTAACCTCTTCGATCACCTCCAGAATTAAGGTATTAAATTCAAACACTGATTTTTCAATCACAATCCCTCCCGCTTCCAATCTGGAAATGTTCAGAAAACTATTGATCATACTGACCATTTTATTCACCTGGGTATCTGCCTTTTCTAAAGTTTCAGTAGTCATCGTATCTTCCTCATTTCTGCCCCTCCTTTTCATGAGTTGAACATAGGCTTTCAGGGAGGTTAGTGGTGTTTTTAGCTCATGACTTACCATGGCAATGAAATCATTTTTAAGCTGTTCTTCTCTTTTTTGCCGCGTATTATCCAATACAGTTCCAATAAACCGGCCTGGCATTCCCTGTTCATTGAAAAACAACTTACCCTTGGCCCTCACCCAGCGCATTTGCTGGTTAATGGTGCTAACAGTGCGAAATTCAACGTCATAATCTCCATTTTTCAACGGCCTTTTAAAGGCATTCCGCATCAGTTTGATGAGTCTGTTTCTATCTTCATCATGAAGGACATTCATAAATTCTCTGGCCTGATCATAGACATCGCCCTCACTTATACCAAAGATTTCCTTGCAACGCAGATCGCATTTCAGCACCCCATTTTCTACATCCATATCGAAAACACCAAGGTCGGCGGCTTCAATAGCGAGTCTGCTTCTTTGCTGTTCCTGCAACAATTCCGCCCTGCCTTTGATTTGTTCCGTCACTTCTGCAGCCATAATAACAACCCCACAAACGCAGCCGGAGCTATCTCTGAGCGGATGATAGACCATATTAAAATAGGCTTCCTGTAAGGAACCCTCCCTCGCAAGCAACATTTTGATATCCTCGTTATAATGAGAGCGGCCGGTACAGTAAGTCTGACTAATCAAACTGAGAACTTCCAGTCTAATCGCTTTAGGCAGCACCTCTGACATCTTTTTACCGATAATTTCGGGAGCTTTACCCCATATCTCCAACATCATTGCATTGGCCAGTTCCACCTTTAGCTCCCTGCCTTTAAGCATCCCTATGGCCACTGGTGCATGGGCAAAAAACTCTCTGAGGTGTTTATTTGTCCAGTCTTCCACCTCCACTTCAATCCTTTCTTTTCGCACCAGATCATAGGTTGAGGTCACATCAACAGTAGTATGTACGATATAGGCGACATTTCCCTGATCATCGAGCACCGGAAAATTAGTAGCCATCCAATATTTCACTTCATACTGATCCGTTCCCCGAATCGGGATGTCGTATTTCAGCATGTTCAGCAGGTGTTGTTCTTTGGTTTCCAGAACGGTCAGCAGGCTGTTGTAAAACACCTCTGTATTTCTGGCAGCAGGATCATTTGGGTTTTCCGGAAATGCAGTCAGGATGGGACGTCCCACCAGATCTTTGATCGTAGTAGAAGTTACGTTCAGATAAGCATCGTTAGCCTCTATGATCGTAAAATATGGCGGATCCGGCCTCAATACTAATATTGGAGGTCCCGCTTTATAAAAAGCATCGAAGTTAATATTCGGTTTCAATGGAGGTTGAGGTAAGGATAGCTGTAAATGTTCTCAAAAGTATTAAAACCAATGGGTTTAACAGAGAAAGGCTTGTTTCACATTAGAATGTGCAACCAGAAAAAGGGCTGATATTAGCGCTCAGTAACCTTTTTAAGAAATTCCAGAGAAGAATGTAGCGCCATTTCACCCGCCTCAGTATCCAGGTTAAACTGGTACTCATGAGGCAATGGAGGTTGATATGTGGCGCTAAAAAACAGAGAATCTACCGGAACACCTACGGCAGTCAATTTCCTCGCCAAAGCAAGAGATTGCTGAGCTAAAGGATCTGCATTTCCAACGGAAACAAAGGTTGGAGGGTACTCCTTGGTGATATAATTGATCACCGAAGCTGTTTTAAAAACCTCTGAATCCAGGTCTTTTTTACCACTATAGGCCCATAATATGGTTTTTAAAAAGCCACTGAAATTTCCGCTAAGATCTACTAAACTAGTATCATACGGCCCACAATACAGTATCAATCCAGACAGTTTCCCTGGAGGAATTGCCGGCTGAATCCCTGTTAATGTAGCATAATCACTGTTGTAAATAATATTTGCCGATTGGGCGGCAATGTGTGCCCCACCGGAATCACCCGCAAGAATGAAACGATTGGTATCAATATGAAAACGTTTCGCATTCTCCAGCAGATATTGCAGTGATCTTTGTGTTTGTCTTAAAGGTAATGGATAAATCCCTTCGGGAGCTAAAGTATAATCGATAGCTACAACTGTATATCCCTGAGCTGCCAGAATTTTGCAGTAATTAGCCATTTGGTCTTTGCTCCCTGCTACCCATCCACCGCCATGAATCCATACGATTACCGGTAGCAACTGTGCCGTTCCTGTGACCGATGAAGGGTAATAAACATCCAGTTTAGCTGCTTTTTCCTGAGGGATATATTGCTGGTCAACTATGGCTGAAACGTCCTTAGATACCCGCTTTTCGAGGTGTTCGTTTACCTTTATGCCTTCTTTATTGAAAGCGTACCTGATCAGCATCGAATAGGGCCATGGGCTGACTTTAAACGCAATAAAAGTTGCCAGTATTAAAAACACAAGCGTACTTCCGATTACAATAAGCGTCTTTTTAAGCTTCATCAGCGCAGGTTAGATCCTCCCTGACAATTGAGGAAGACACCTAAATGTACAGAAATAATCTGCTATTGTCCTTTAGCTAATTTCTGTTTTCTTCTATTGACTAATAAGTAGCAGATATACAAAAGAAAGATCCATGCAGGAATCAACTCTACGGAGAGTTTCATTCCGGTGATCCACATGATCACTAAAATACCCAGCAGAAAGATCAGGCAGATATAATTTGATAAGGGATAGATAAAAGAAGGAAATTTAGTCTTTACCTGTTCTGCATCTTTAGCTTTTCTGAATTTCAAATGCGTGATAGTGATCATCAACCAATTGATAATTAAAGACGATACCACCAGTGACATCAGTATTTCCAATGCTTTTTCAGGAATCAGTTTATTGATGATGATACATATTGCGGCGAAAAGACTGGATACCAGAATCGCTTTAATCGGCACATGGCTTTTGTTAAGTTTCGATAAGAACTTCGGTGCATTTCCTTGTTCGGCAAGGCCGAAAAGCATGCGGCTATTGCTGTATACACAACTATTATACACGGAAAGCGCAGCAGTTAACACAATAACATTCAACACATTGGCAATGATACTGGTAAAGTATATCGTTTTCCCAAAAGCATTGATTTCAAAACCTTTTAAGCTTTGAAATACCATCACAAAGGGACTACTATCGGTGGTAATATTTTTCCATGGCGACAAAGAGAACAAAATGATCAATGCACCTACATAGAAAATCAAGATCCGGTAGATCACCTGATTGGTTGCTTTGGGGATAGTTTTCTCCGGATTTTCTGCCTCCGCAGCAGTAATTCCGATGAGTTCCAGTCCGCCGAAAGAGAACATGATTAAGGCAATCGCAGCAAATAAGCCTTGAAAGCCCCCTTTTCCATCTGCACTAAACCATCCTTTAGCAAAGAAACCACCATCATTCCATAAGTTTTGTACACTGGCTTGCTCCCCTCCTGTGCCACTTACCAATAAATAGGCACCAAAAGCGATCATGGCGATAATGGCCACTACTTTTATGATGGAAAACCAAAACTCTACTTCTCCGTAAACTTTTACAGAAGTCAGGTTTAAGGCATTAATAACGATGAAAAAGAAAAGACTGGAAGTCCACAAAGGGATTTCCGGCCACCAGAAATGTACATAGATCCCGATTGCCGTCAATTCAGACATGCTCACCAGAATGTACAATGCCCAGTAATTCCAACCGGAGGCAAAACCTGCGAAGGAACCCCAATACTTAAAAGCAAAGTGGCTGAAACTTCCGGAAACAGGTTCTTCTACTACCATTTCGCCAAGCTGGCGCATGATAAAGAAGGCGATAATCCCTGCCAGGGCATAACCTAAAATTACGGAAGGACCTGCTAAAACCGCAGCAGAACCGATACCTAGAAATAAACCGGTTCCTATAGCACCGCCAAGGGCGATGAGTTGGATATGTCTGTTTTGTAACCCCCTTTGAAGCTTTTGCTCTTCAGGTTTTTCTTCTACTTGCTTCAATCTTTGTGGTATTGCGCTAATGATAAATGAATATAAGTTGCACAAAAGTGTGAACTTATATTCATTTGAACGATTAAAAGCTTAAAAAATTTACCCTAAAGCGGTAAAAAGCTTTCGATCAGCTGTTATTGCCGGAATGGCAATAAAGGAAATCTTATTTTTTTGTGAACTTCATTGCAGGAACATCACCCATCATTAAGGTTAATGTGTTACCGTCTACAGTGTATGCATCTACTTTTTTAAGCATTTCAAGGAATCTCATTTCACCTTCACCTTCGCAATGTTTCATGGTCATCGGAGATGCTGATAAATCAACTTTAAATGCGCTACCTTTTACGTTTAATTTAGCGCCAAAAGAATTACAGCTTGTATTTCCGTTTAGTGCATCAGCCACTGCATTAATGTTGATACTCGGTTTTGTTTCCGGGTATAAACCATTGAAGGCGATTCTTACACCTGTAATGTAATTTAATTCCCAGTTGCCGCTTAATTTTGCTGCAGCAGCATTTTCAGATGTGTTTTGTTGACCTTTATTCATCATTTTACAAGACGTTAAAGCAGATAAAGAGATCAAGATAGCGAAGATTGCCTTTTTCATAATTTTTGTTTTTTTAAGTAAAGAACCTAATTTCCATTAAGTACCAACGTTTTATATTGCCGGGTTAAGAATTTCCAGATCGGCCAATAAAACGTGTTTATACTTTACCTGCAAAAATAAGCAAAGATCCGGCCATTTAAGGGTTGAAATCGTAGATTTTGGGCTACGATATGTCCTCTGTTAAGAAAAGACGATTACTTGCTCATGTTATGCATCAGGTAATCATCTATTTCAGCAGCCTTCAAATTCTGTCCAACAATTTCTCCTTTTTGGTTTAGCAAGTAGTTTTGCGGGAAAGCCCAAATTGATAATTTCGCACTCTCTACTCCCTCTTTATCCAGGAAATGCGGCCAGGCGATTTCATACTTCTTAATCGCCGCTAACCATTTGGCCTTATCTTTTTCTTTATCCACAGAAATACCAATGATTTCAAACCCTTTCTGCTGGTATTTTTTACGCACCTCAATTAAGCCTGGAAAAGTTTCGATACAAGGGATACAGCCACTGTACCAGAAATCAATCAAAGTATATTGGTTTTTTGAAATATTGTCAGCAGTAAAATTTACCCCTTTATTATTCTTCACATTAATAATTGGAAACTGTTTACCAGTTCCTAAGACTTTTGCTGATTGTATTTTTTCGGCGAGAACTTTCCCTGCGTAAGTATTTCTCAGGCTATCAGAAAATTTAGGGTAGATGGATTCAAAAATATCCTGGTAGCCAAAGCTCATCAAATGTGTTAAAGTCCAGAATGAGATATAGGAATTGGGATTTTTTGTCACATACGCTAATAAAAGCTGATCACTCTTATGATACTCCTCACGCATATCTTTTTCCATCTCTAATTTAATCGCGGGTGGTAAACCGTTCTTATGAATGGCCAATAGTTTATTATGTTTCTCTTCAAGTAAAGCAGACTCCTGCCTGAATACTTTGAAGAAGTTATTAATGTTCACCTGCTCCTTCATGACCTGATTATCTAGCTCAGGCATCTTCCTATTGGAATCTATGTTAATATTGATCCACTGATTACCGGGTTCCAATACAAATCTTGCAGATCGATATTGATTTCCAAGAATAAGATAAAAGGATTCGGGGGAAGGTAATTTCCCTTCAATCCAGAACTCACCATTGATTATTTTGGCCGTTTGCTCCGTTTTTTTTTCGGGATAATAATCAGAAGGACTATTAAAAACCAATTTGATGGTACCTGTATCCACATTAATTTTCCCATTCAATTCAAATGAAATCATTTTTGGCTGTTGAGCCGCCACATTTAAACAAAACGATAGCAAAAAACAAACACTCCATAATAATATACGCATATCATAAAGATATTAAACTTATTATACCACAGGTTAACTATTTTTATAAAATTATAACATAAAGCAAAACCCGAATTATCTCTAATCAGGTTTTGTGGTAAAACTATTTATTCAGAAAAAATTAAGGTAAATCAAAGCCAAACTTTTTATAAATAGCACTGGCTTCTGCGGTGACAAGAAAATCCATGAAATCTTTTGCTGCTTCCGGATGTGGTGCATTTTTCAGCTGACCAGCGAGATATTGAGAGCGGATATTTTCTGTTTCCGGAACTTCAATCATTTCTACCGGATGGCCCAACATCTTTTGATAATAAGCTTCCGTATACCAGACCGGAGCAGCATCACTTTGATCATATAGAATGCGCATCGGCGATTGTCTGTGGTGAATCTGAGTCAGGTAAGTGCTTTTATCTTTCACTTTGGTTTTCATCACCGTCTCTTTTAATTGTTCACCTCCTGCTTTCACATAAGCTTCTTCAATTCTTTTTCCAATCCCTTCAAAGTCCGGATTAGGCATGGCTACTCTCAGGTCCTTGCGACCAAGGTCTTTTAAACCCTTCACTTTTTTAGGATTGTCTTTTTGCACCATAATGGCGAGTCTGTTTTTAGCGTAGACCTGAGTTTTGCTAAACCATTCCGGAGTTTGCTCTATTCTGCTTTTTCCAGCGGTATAAACATCGGGTTTCAAAGTGATCCTCATGTTGCCAATTACAATACTACCTTCGGCAATTTGTTTGGCCAAAATTCCCGGAGGAAGTGTTTCTGCAAATACGCGTTGGTATTGAGGGTGTTTTTTCTTAAATGCTGCGATGAGTTCATCGATCACCATAAATTGATTTCCTGCGAAGAACACGACCAATTGAGGGTCATTGATATCACCAAAAAGATCGGGAACATTATCTATTCCGGGAACAGTAAACTGTACTTTACTTTCCGGTGGCGTGTTCCATGGTGGATCAAAGCGATGTTCCTGGGCGTAAACGCTGGAACTTAAAGGAATCAGGGCAATTGCCGCACAAAATAGTTGTCTTACAATTTTCATATTTAAGGGATAAAGGGTCGTAATCATCGTACAAAATTCAAGGGAGTACCTGGTCAGGATTCAGGCCACCTTATTTTAACCCGCTGCCATTTTCCAGTTCTTTCAGCGCTAACACAATTGGCTGAAAAGGGCCGTACTTATGCTGTTGTTCTGAAAATCCGTCCAGATATGGACCATAAGGGGCATCAATTGGTTTTTTAGTTCTATCCGGGTAATCCTGTTTTTGTTCTTTATGTGGCCTTGGTTGGGAGTTTACAAATGCGGCTACATCCCAGGATTCTTCGTCGGTCAGCTGTGCATCCGGATAACTTACGCCAAAAGGCATATTGTTTTTCACAAAACCTGCGAAATTATTTAGCCTGTACATGCCTGCACCATCATTGTAACTGTGCGCTCCCCATAGTGGCGGATAAACATAGGCCAGCTGATCTTCAGATTTGATACCCTGGCCCTGCTGTCCATGACAAGACTGACATTTATTCTGGTACACCAGCAATCCTTTTTGCGGATCGGCAGCACGGTCCATATATTTCAGTTTTTCAGTACCTGAACCAAATGCTTTCTTTCCTTTATCCTGTTCTGAGCCTACCCACTTCATATAAGCCAGCATCGCCTGCACTTCTTTTCCATTAAGGTCCGGAACTTTTCCATTTAAGCTCCGCTGAAAGCAATCTGCAATACGTTCGGTAGCTTCGGCCATTTTACCGGAGCGTCCGCTCTTTTTAGGATAGCTGGCAAAAAATATTGAGTAGTTATTTCCAAAAGTTTTCGTTCCGGCTTCTAAATGACAATTCTGACAATTCATACCATTGCTTATTCTGGCAACAGAACCATTTGGTCCGAAATATTTAGCAGTATTCTTTACGAGTTCCCGCCCATAGCGGATCATATGGCCATATTCATCATCAGGAATAGTACTTTCTTCCGGTGATTTCCAGGCATCTGCAGGAATAGCGTTTACTTTAGTCAGGGGTTTAGCTGTGGATGTCTCCTCAGCAGACTGAGCTGCTGTCTTTAACAAATCCGGGCTATCCTTCCAATAAAAGACACTCATTCCGATCAGTGTGCCTAAAATAAATAACATAGAAACTAATACGATGGATTTCGCAGTATAAATAAGGGTTTTCCGGGTTTGGTCTATTTCAGGTTCTTCGCTCACAATATTTGGTTTGGTATTCAAAAATGGCATTAATTATGAAGAACACAAGCCTAATTTAAGTTATAAGTCATAACCAGAAGTGATACTCTTTCCTTTTTTTTTGTAAAAACCTTCCCTTACAAGGGGATTTATTTTCAGTCATATCCCCCATCTAAATCAAAATATGGATTAAGGTTTAATTATCTTAATTTTGCGGCCAAAGAACGGATTATGGAATCAAGCGAATTAAGAATCGGGAATTATACATTAGATCACGGCCACCCGGAACAAATACCTTATGGATCTGATATTGATTCGGCAGGATTAATGGAGCCTATTAAACTAACGGCAGACTGGCTTAATAAATTTGGTTTCGAGAAATTCGATTTTGAATATGAAGAAGGTATTGAAATCACGTATGTGCTGGAAAAGAAAAACGGGCATCAGTTTGTGTTAAGTGATGATTTCCAACCTATGGACGGAGAAATTGCGATGTTAGACTATAAATTATTATATGTACATCAGTTACAGAATTTATATTTCTGTCTGACGGCGGAAGAACTGGTTGTAAAACCATAAATCACAATACCACCAGTAATTTAACCACCCATGAAATCATTCCCATCTATATTTAGGACCCTCTTTATTTCGTTTATCACGATTTGTTTCCTGTCCTGTACTTCAATAGGTCCTTATGAACAATGGAAGGAGCATGCTAAAACCGACATAAGATTATTGCCTAAATATAGTGGCGTTGTCAAATCGCAGCAGTATATTGATATAGACGAGCGGTTTATTAAAGAGGTTACCCAACAATTCGGCACCAAAGAACGCGCCTCTTATGTTCATTCGAGGTGGGGCATGGAATACGCCCAAAAGGGAGACCTAAAAACGGCCATGTACCGTTTAAACCAAGCCTGGTTACTCGACAAAAAAAATCCGGAAAGTTACCATGGATTTGGCTATGTGCTGGCACAACTGGGTGCTTTTAAGGAAGCAATGAGTCAATATAAGGAGGGGCTGGCGCTTGCCCCTGCCAACAGGCAAATGAAAATTGAAGTCGCCGACATCCAGAAAAGGCTTTAACCTGCAAGCGCAATCTCTCTTTAAGCTATAGCAGAATTCCAGGTCTATAAACAAAATTCCTTGTACGACTGTTTGTACGATTTATCCCCGCATATAAGCAGGTACCACTTTATTATGGTAGCTTTAGAAAATTCCCCTTCTTATCTTATTCCCATTTTATTTTCAACCACTACCCTTTTACTAAGGACATGAAAAAAAACAATTCCGATGAATTGATTATTGCCAATGGAGAGATCGTTCTTCAAAATGAAGAAAATACTGCCGCAGAGCTGATCATTGCCATTAAAGAGCTTGCTTTTCAAAATGAAGAAAAAGAACATCGTGCAGCAGAGTTAGCGATTGCCAACAGGGAACTTGCTTTTCAAAATGAGGAAAAAGAAAACCGCGCTGCAGAACTGATCATCGCCAATAAGGAGCTTGCTTTTCAAAATGAAGAGAAAGAAAACCGTGCGGCAGAACTGATCATTGCGAACAAGGAACTTGCTTTTCAAAATGAAGAAAAGGAAAACCGTGCGGCAGAGCTGATCATCGCCAATAAAGAACTTGCTTTTCAAAATGAAGAGAAAGAAAAAAGAGCAGAAGAGTTAAGCATTGCAAACAGAGAACTTAAAAATGCAGAAGATGACATTCGTAAACTGAATGATGAATTAGAGCAAAAGGTAATTGAACGTACCGCACAACTAGAGTCCGTTAATAAAGAATTAGAATCTTTCTCCTATTCTGTGTCCCACGATTTACGTGCCCCAATCAGGGCTATCAACGGCTACACCAAAATTATTGTAGAGGATTACGGAGATTTATTAGATGCTGACGGGATAAAAATCCTGCAATCGATCATTAACAATTCCAAAAAGATGGGCGAATTGATTGATGACTTGCTGGCCTTCTCCAAACTGGGAAGAAAACAGGTTACCGTTTCAGAAATCGAAATGAATGATCTGGTTAGGACGGTTAAAAATGAGTTCGTATTCGAGGAAAATGAGAGAATCCCTGAATTTATCGTAGGGGAGCTTCCAAGAGCTCAGGGAGACAAATCATTGATCAAACAGGTCTGGATCAACCTGATTTCCAACGGGATTAAATACTCCCGTCACAAAGAAAAAACAAGGATTGAAATTGGCGCTTACCAGGAAGACCAACACATTGTATATTACGTAAAAGACGGCGGTGCCGGATTTGACATGGAATATTATGACAAGCTTTTCGGAGTTTTTCAGCGCTTACATTCACAGGAAGAATTTGAAGGTACCGGTATCGGCCTCGCCATTGTTCACCGGATTGTCCAGAGACATCAGGGGAAAGTTTGGGCCGAATCAACATTAGACGAAGGGTCTTGCTTCTATTTTAGCTTACTCCGCGTAAACCATTAATATTAAGAAACATGAGCTACCATAACATTGAAATATTATTTGTAGAAGATAGTGCCGACGATGCCGCACTCACCATCCGTGCGCTTAAAAAAGGTGGGGTAACCAATAAGCTTCAACACGTGATCAACGGTGCTCAGGCACTTGACTTTCTATATTGCAAAGGGGATTTTGCGGCAAGAAGTAATAAGGAATTTCCAAAACTGATCCTGTTGGATTTAAAAATGCCGAAGATTTCAGGCGTACAGGTGTTAGAAAAGATTAAATCTGACCCGAATCTTAAAGCTATTCCAGTGGTGATGTTGACCTCATCTAATGAGGGTCCGGATATTGAAAAGTGCTTTTCTTTAGGCGCAAACAGCTACATAGTAAAACCAGTAGACAGTGATAACTTTTTCAAAGCTGTAAAAGAAATTGGTTTATACTGGATGGTCTTGAGCCAGTCAGCACATTAATATCCTGATTAACTGCTCCATATTATAATTATGTCGTACCAATAATGGCTACAAATCTTAAAATACTCATTCTTGAGGACAATGAAAGTGATGCTGATCTCCTGCAAAGGGAATTAAGAAAATCTGAATTGACTTTTACAACGGAAGTTGTACAAACCCGTAAAGATTTTGAGAAAGCGCTATGCAATTTCCTTCCGGATCTTATCTTATCAGATTATTCTCTTCCTTCATTTGATGCGGAGAGTGCTTTTCTTATTAAACAAGAGTATCAGCCAGATATCCCTTTTATCATTGTATCTGGTATCATCGGGGAAGAAAATGCCGTTAAGCTCATTAAGGCTGGCGTTACTGATTATGTGTCAAAAAACAAGCTCTTTACCTTATCTACGAAAATCAACAGGGCCTTAAATGATACCCAGATCCGTAAGGAAAAAAAGCTGGCCGATGAAAAATTAAAGACGATTAATGAAGAACTTTCGACCCTGAATCAGGAACTGGAAGACCGTGTGCTTAACCGTACCCGGGCATTGGCAGAAAGTGAAAGTCGTTTCCGGAGTATGATGGAAACCATTCCACAGCTTGCCTGGACAAATTCGCTTAACGGGGAAATTGATTTTTACAACCAGAGATGGTATGAATATACCGGCCTGGATAATGAAAAAAACAGCCTATTCGGAGCTAGGACGGTAATACATACCGAAGACCATGATGCCGGATTGGAGCAATTCCAGTCTATCCTGAATAATAATGAAGGTGGGGAGTTTCAAATCCGTATCAAACGGGTGGATGAGCTTTACCGCTGGCACCTGATCCGTTTGATGCCGGTTAAAAATCAACAGGGTAAACTGGAGCTTTGGGTAGGTACCGCAACAGATATTCAGGAACTTCGCTTGCTGCAACAGCAAAAAGATGATTTTATCATCATTGCCAGTCATGAGCTTAAAACACCTATCACCAGCTTAAAAGCATCTTTACAGCTCTTAGACCGGATAAAGGACAACCCACCAACAACCGGTATGTTGTCTAAGCTAGTGGTACAGGCCAATAAAAGCTTAGCAAAGGTAAATGCAATGATTGAAGATTTATTAAATTCCAGCAGAGCGAACCAGGGACAGCTTCATATCAGTCAGGCGAATTTTGTATTGTTCAACATTATTAAAGATTGTTACCACGATTTAACCGCCGATGGTATTTACTCCATTGAAACGGAAGGTGACCTGGAGTTAGCCGTTTATGCGGATGCCATGCGGATTGAACAGATTGTAGTCAACTTTCTCAACAATGCGATAAAATATGCAGCCCAATCAAAAGAGATTCGCATCCGGATTGAAAAGGCAGACGGCATGGCAAAAGTCTCGGTTATTGACCGTGGACCGGGCATACAACCGGAGAAATTACGCTATATTTTTGACCGCTATTACCGCGCAGACAATTCCGGCAGCCAGTATACCGGCTTAGGTCTTGGCCTTTATATTTGCGCAGAAATCATCAAACAACACAATGGACAAATCGGCGTAGAAAGCATATTAGAGGAAGGCAGTAGTTTCTGGTTTACCTTACCGATGGCAAATTAACCTCCTAAATTAGATATCTAGATACATTAATATCACTAGCAACCAGGCTTTTCTCAAAAATATTATCTCCCTCAAAATCAATAATTAAGCCTCAAAAACACCGGTTAAAGGATTAAAAACCAATTAAAGATATCTCCACATCAATATATCTTAGTATCATTGCGTACTCGTATAAAGGATATATTGACATGAAGATTATAGCTGTTATAAATCATAAAGGTGGTACAGGAAAAACAACTTCTACCTTAAATATTGGCGCCGGTTTAGCTCGTGCGAACAAAAGAACATTACTAATTGATATTGACCCACAATCTAACTTAACAGAAGGCTTAGGATTCAGAGATGTTAAGGTGTCGATTTATGATAGTATCAAAAATGACTCGCCCCTTCCCATTGAAAACATTTCAGAATATTTAGACATTGTCCCTTCTTCGCTGGACTTATTAGGTGCAGAAATCGAGCTGGTTTCCAGACTTGGCAGAGAGACGATTTTGAAAAGATTGTTGAAAGCCGTGGATGGAAAATATGATTACATTCTGATCGATTGCGCTCCTGCTTTAGGAATGCTTACGGTAAATGCATTGGTTGCAGCAGACACGGTATTAATCCCATTGGAAGCAGAGTATTTTGCCTACAGAGGTATTGACCGTCTGGTTTCTATCATCTCCGATGTAAGGACGCATTACAATGAAAACCTAACCATTGGCGGGGTGTTTATCACCAAAATTAACCCTAGAAGGGTGATTACCGAGCAAATCACAGAGAGTATCAAGAAATATTTCAATGACAAGTTATTTGACACTTCCATCAGGGTAAACGTTGCCTTGATCGAAGCGCAGTTAAAAGGTGTTGATGTATTCGAATATGCACCATTATCTAATGGTGCTGTAGATTACGAAAACCTTACACAAGAAATTTTAGTTAAATTATAAGATTATGGCAAAGAAAAATCTGGGTGGTATAGAGGACAACAATAAAAACTTAGGTGGTGTATCCGCTTTGTTCAATTCTCCTTCAAAAGAAACTACGGCCACAAAAGGAGAAAAATCAGCTCCGTTATCGGAAGACGAAACTGTTACTTATCCATTGAGACTTAAAAAGAGTGCTTTAAAAGCGCTAAAAATTCTTGGTGCACAACAAGGAGTAACTGTTAAAGACCTGATCATGAAGGTGATTGAAAAAGAGTATGATTTATAGTGATTATTCAGCTCATTGTATCAAGATATCCTGATACAATGAGCTGAATGTATTTTATTGCTTACAAAGCATTTTTTGGGTTATAATTTGTGTTGTCCTGGCACACACAAATGTAAACCGTTATGAAAAAATTACTCTTAAGCGCTATGGCTTGCTATGCGCTGACTATTCCTGCCCGGGCGCAGGATAGTAAAAACTATTTGTACCTCTTTTCTGATTCTGTGATCTATGCTAAAAAGATCCAGCTGCGACCGGATTTCTCAGGTTACTGGCAGTTTAAAGCCGATTCCAGACGTGTCCCGGTTGATCAGGTAAAATTCTTCAATAATGAAGATGGGTTCTTTGCGAATACCCGAAAACTATCTTTTATAGGGGAAACTTCGTTTTCAGAAAGGGTTCTGGAGGGAAAAATCAACCTTTACCAGGAGCGGCCATACGATCCATACATGTACCGCAGGGGCTACAGCAGCTACGGGCCCAACAGACAATATCCGGCTAATCTGTCCATGTATTACAACAAAGGTTATGGTGATCTCAAAAGAGTACGATACAAAAACCTGGCAGAGGACATGGCTGATCACCCGGAGAGCATGCAATTCTTAAACGATTACAAGAAAAGCACATCGCTCAGCAAAATCATGTACGTTACGGCAGGAGCATCCATCATTGCAGGTTTTGTTTCCATTCTTAGCTCAGGTACAAGTTTCTCCAAGGGTTCCAATTTCACCACTGGTGCTATATTAATGGGAGTTGGCACCGGTCTTAGTGTAAGCGGATATATGATACAGTTATCCGGAACCAAAAATATTGAAAGAGCGGTAGACAATTACAACAGATAAGCGATTATAAAAGCTCCTCTATGCTGATTTCAGGATACGGGGAGCTTCATTATTCACAGATTTGAAGAGAATTCCTAAATTTTAGGATAAATTACTCCTCCCTATAAAAAAAATCAGCTATGATCAAAGTTGTCGATTACAATCCAAACTGGCCACAGGAATTTGAAGCACTAAAAACAGTGTTCAGTAATGCTTTGGGGGATGTAACCGATGCTATTGAGCATGTAGGCAGCACCTCTGTACCCGGATTGGCGGCCAAACCAATTTTGGATATTGATATTATAGTCAAAGGTGAGACTCAGCTCCATAAAGTCATTCCAGTTATGACCTCCCTGGGTTATCAATTCGCCGGTGAGATGGGTATTAAAGACAGATATGCCTTTAATGCGGTTTCTAATCTTAATCCGGACAACAGGACCGGGACTTTGTGGCCAGCACATCATTTGTATTGTTGTATAGCAGGAAGTCTTGCCCTGAATAATCACTTATTATTTCGGGATGCATTAAGAGATGCTCCGGAACTGGCCCGCGAATATGGACAGTTAAAAAAGAGACTTGCCACAGAGACCAGCGACATAGATACCTACGTCAGTTCAAAAAGTTCCTTTATCGCAGGTGATCTGAACAAAGCTGGTCTTTCTTCAGACCTGATTAAAGCGGTTGTTGAGCAAAACCGAAAAAAGTAATGAATTTTACTTCCTTAATATTCTCAGTCATCTTATATTACTGCATTACTTTTTAGTGGTAAGTTTACCATCAAACTAATTATTATGATTAAAATCGCCTACGTTTCCTACCATATTCAGGAAATATATACATCAACCACAGAAGACGAAGAATTAACGCTCCTTAATTTCCTTTTAAATAAAGGTCTTTCCATAGAACGTGTGATTTGGAATGATCCTTTAGTAGATTGGGGCAATTATAACCTCGCCATTTTGAAATCACCATGGGATTACACGGATCACCTTGCCGATTTTAAGCAATGGCTGAATCACCTGGAATCTTTAAGTATTCAATTACTGAATCCTTATGACAAGGTAAGATGGAATATGGACAAGCATTATCTACAGGAAATTGCTGATGCAGGGTTACCGGTGATCAGTTCTATATTCCTTGAAAAAGGTAGTGTTCTTGATTTAGGTAGCTTAATGACTTCCTTTAAGGTAGATAAACTAATCATCAAGCCTTGTATTAGTGCAGGTGCCAGGGATACGTATATCCTTACTGCGGAAAACTTTGCCGCTCATCAGGAACAAATCAATGCATTACTAAAAGAAAACGCTTTTATTGTTCAACCTTTTATGAAGGAAATCTTTGAAGGGGAATGGTCATTTTTATTCTTTAATGGTGTCTATAGTCATTGTCTGCTGAAGGTCCCTAAAGATGGAGAATTTAGAGTACAACATTATTATGGAGGTAGCGTCAATGTCCGGGAAACCGCTGATCAATATATTCAGGAGGCCAGTGCCTATGTGAAGCAGTTTGCTGAAGGATGTCTTTATGCCAGAGTAGATGGACTTGTTGTGAACGGCAAGTTAAACCTGATGGAGCTGGAACTTATTGAACCCTACCTTTTCCTGAATACTCATGAGGAGTCTTTGGAAAATTATTATCAGGCTTTATTAGCACATCTTCCGGTATTAGCCCCAGATTCATAGACCATTGCGCCGAAGGTTGTTTATTTTTTCTTAGATTTAAGCACTATGAATAAGTCTAACAGAAGAAAATTTATTGGAACTGCAGCTGTCCTTTCAGTTGGGACAGTTGCCAGTGCCATGCCATTAACAAGTATGAACAAGAATTATCCGGTGGTACACCATGTGTTTTTCTGGCTGAAAAACCCAAACTCTAAAGCAGATCGTGATCAGTTGGTTGCAGGTGTAAAAACACTTTCAAAAATACCAACGGTAAAAGAAATACATGTCGGTATTGTAGCCAGCACCGAAAAACGCGATGTGGTAGACAATAGCTGGGGCGTATCAGAGCTGATGTTCTTCAATGATCTTGCCGGACAGGAAGCGTATCAGACACACCCGATACACCTGGAATTCATTAAGAACCATAGTCATTTATGGGAGAAAGTGGTCGTTTATGATGTAGTTGACGCTTAAAACACCATAAATACCTACTGATATTAGAACAGCTTGCATGAATACTGTTGTTGTTCATTGGTTATTGCTTTTGTCCTTTGTCTAATCTTTAAAGGTCTTTATATAAGACATATTTCTGCAAGATGCCTTTTGACATTGGCAATACCCTTTTATTACGATCCACAGGATACTCTCCGGGAGCAGTAAAGAATTCCGTTTCACCTCTGTTAGTAATATACCAAACCTTACCCAATGAATTTACCGTCAGCGTATCCGGTTGGGTGATTTTCTTAAAATGAGCTATTCTATCTTCATCTAAAGCGATCACATCCGCATCATCTTTCTTTTCCGAACAGGAAACAGGCTCGTAATGGTCAACATTCCAGTACATACATTGTTTAGAATCCCCAATCAAAGGACTATCCCTCCAGGCCATAAAAACGCCGATCCCCAAAACCAACAGTATCATATAAGAAATCAAGGTTTCTTTATTCTTGAATTTCGCCCATCTACCCACTTTTGAAACCGGGATTTCTCCGGGAAGCGCTGGATTTATAACGACAGTCTCTTTCTCCGGTACAATAGCTTCTTCCTTCAACACCACAGGTTCTTCCTTCAACACCACAGGTTCTTCATTCAGCACAACAGCATTATTTATCCACAGGGCATGAGGTCTGGGATTAAAATCTATTAACCAGGCGAGGAGGTCAATACTACTCAGCCTTGGTTCCTGTATTTTACCTCTCATCATATTCCCCAGGGGTTTAAACTTATCAAGCTCGGTCTTTCCAATAAGTTTGGCGAAATTATTTTCTTCCGTTTCCGGACCAAAAAAAGCTCTTAAAATCCGTTCATCCTTCTGCGAGTATCTCTCCCGATAAACTTTAAGACATTCCTTTCTCAATTCTGCGGGACTTGCTTGCACTAAATGACTGGAAAGAACACCTGCTGCGCTCTTCCGATTGTGTGCTTCAATTACTTCGTTTTTATACTCTTCAAACATTTCTAATGATTAATAATTGCAAATAACCGGAATTTTCGGAATCTCTAAAGCCTTACCGGAATTCCAACGGAATCATCGGAATTACCGGAATCACTTGATATACAATCAATTAAAGCCCCATACATTTGTTTCAGAAATCAGCTACTACTTCGATTAGCTATCGGGTTAAATGTACAAAACAGATTTCATAATGAGAGGAAAACGCGGTGGTTGCCATCCGGTTTGGGAAGCAGTTAGTAGCTCCCGCGAATGATTCTCACACTTCCCAAAAATTTCAGAAGCGCTTCTGAAATGCAATTGTAGCAGTCCCTGCGATCGGTTTCGCAGGGGACTACACCGTATTTCATTCTTTAATTTTTAGATCATGTTTGAATTATTACTAGCAATCTTTTTAGGATTCGCAAGCCCGTCACATACAACAACTAACAACGATTCAGCAGCAACAACTGCTTCTATTGACGAACCTGGCCCAGAGACAGGTGGAGATGGTAGTCATATTCCACCGGGAAGACCACAGTAAAAAGAGTAAGGCAGTTTTACAAGGGCATTGAAAATGTGTCTTTAGAAACACAGGCTATAAAAAAGGGTAGAAAACGTTTGTTTTCTACCCTTTTTTTTTCTTAAAAATGCTTTAAGATGTTAAAGCAACAGCAAAAAATATCTATACAAACCATACTTCCGAATACTAGTATAATAATCCATCAATAGGCCAGCTTTTTAATCAATAATTAAAAGCGATCAGGTAAAAGATGACTTTTACCTGATCGCTTTTAATTCCCCTACTTTTTTACTAGGGTTTTCTAGGCGGAATCAGTCCACCATCTCCACCGACTGCGTCTCCAGGTCCAGGAGTAGTAGCAGTTGTTGCTACTGAATTATTATTATGTGTGGGCTGGGCTGGGCTTGCAAAGCCTAAAAAGATAGCAAGTAATAACTCTAACATCATTTAAAAAATTAAGTGAGCAATAAAGTAAGTAAACTTCTATGACTTTCAGAGTAATTATTTTTGTTTAATTACATTAACCAAAGCTCCTTACCTATATCTCAATAGTTCTCATTTCCAACTTTTGAATCAGTAAAAAAACTGATTAAGGAAAGATATTTTTTCACCTGATTGCTTTAAATTCACTCATTAAAAAGGTGCTTTTTCAAGGCGCTCATTTTTACTGCTTTACTTTTTTTATATTTGAGCATAAAAAATAACTCTTGAAAAAAACGCTACTCCTTCTAATGATTACTTTTGTTATTTTTTCCTGTAAAAAAAAACAGCAGTTCCCTAATCCCCTTCCACATTTTGATTTTGACAAGGCGGAATCATTTATGTATAAGAATAACGATTCAGCATTCTATTATTTCAGCAAGCTAGTCGCAAATTCTAAAGATAGTTTACAAATAGCCATATCCTACAACTACTTATACGTCATGCAATTTGACGCCGGTGATTATTTTGGCAGTCAGGAAAGCTTACTGACTTCTCTTAGGTTTTTAAACCCAAATAATTCTAAACATTTTGATTGTCTATCCTCAAATTACAATGGATTGGGACGAAGCAGCTCGTATTTAAAAAATTATAATGATGCAATTACCTATTATGATGCGGCCATCAAATTTTCTACAAACAAGAACCTCAAACTCCTGATCTCAAATAATGAGGCATTGGTCTACCGCAACAAAGAAGACTATCCAAAGGCCCTTAAAATTTACAAGGAGATCCTCCATAAGAACCCAAAGAATAAAATAGAGTATGCACGTAAATTAACGAATTTTGCTTTTACCAAATGGCTACAAAGCCCTGGCTATAATGCAGAACCAGAACTACTGGAAGCGTTGCATATTCGTGAAAAAGAAAACAGCGATTGGGGCAGGAATTCGAGTTATTCACACCTGTCAGATTATTACAAGGGCAAACAACCAGCTCTTGCTTTAGATTATGCAAAGAAGATGTACCAGGTGGCCACTAAGATAAAAAGTCCTAATGACCGGCTGGAAGCACTCCATAAGCTGATCAAACTAAGTCCACAGGCAGAAATCAGAAATTATTTCAATACATATGAGGCTCTTGCCGACAGTTTACAAAGCGCACGCAATGCTGCAAAAAATCAGTTTGCGCTGATCCGCTATGAAAGCGATAAAAACAAGGCCGACAACCTGAATCTTCAAAAAGAAAATGCTGAAAAAAGGCATCAGATTACGATAAGAGAGCTTTTACTTTTAGGTGCCCTCCTATTTCTATTTTCCGTTTCATTCATTGCTTTTCTCTGGTATAAAAAAAGAAAATTAAAGATAGAGTCGGCAGCTCAAAATGCCATTCAGGATAGTCAACTCAAAACTTCAAAAAAGGTACACGATGTGGTGGCGAATGGATTGTACCGAATCATGACTGAAATTGAAAACCGTGACGATATTGATAAAGACCATATCCTGGATAAAATAGACGATCTGTATGAAAAGTCACGCGATATCTCCTATGAGAAGCCGGAACTTGCTGGCCAAAATTTTCATGAAAAAATATCAGCCCTGCTGACGTCTTTTGCCACAGAAAACACCAAAATCCTGATTGTAGGAAACACTGCTGAACTCTGGGAGAAAGTAAATATTAGTGTGAAGTATGAGGTGGAGCATATTCTTCAGGAGTTGATGGTCAACATGAGGAAACATAGTGAAGCCAGCAATGTGCTGGTTAAGTTCGAACACAAAGAAAATCAGATCAATATCTATTACACGGACAATGGAATCGGTATGTCAGAAGAAACTGCTTTTAAAAATGGATTAAGGAATACGGGAAACCGTATGGATGGTATTCATGGAGAAATTACCTTTGATACGAGGATAGAAAAGGGACTGAAAATTCAACTCTCTTTCCCCGTTTAATAATTTAATAATGATGTTCAAAAGAGTATTAATTGCCGAAGACCACGAAAGCGCCAATATTTCCGTACAAAAAACACTGGCAGATCTTGGAATAACCAATACCGAATACACCTATTATTGCGATGATGCTTTGATGCTCCTGAAAAAAGGCCTTCAGAACGACCAGCCCTATGATTTACTGATTACCGATCTATCTTTTGAAGAGGATCACCGCCCACAAAAAATCTCCGGAGGATTGGAGCTTGTCCGCGCCGTTAAACTAATGCAGCCAGACCTAAAGGTATTGGTGTTCTCCGCCGAAAATAAGGCTGCCCTTATTGATGAGCTTTTTAAGGAACTAGGCATTAAAGGCTATGTACGTAAAGCCCGTCATGACGCCAAAGACCTTAAATTGGCACTGGATGCGATCTATAAGAACAAAACCTACCTTTCTGCCGACCTTAAACAGACGGTAAAACAGAAAAATGCATACGAATTTACGGATTTCGACATCACCATCATTTCCCTGCTTTTACAAGGAACGCTTCAAAAAGACATTCCCCTTTACCTACAGCAGAATAAAATCAAACCTTCTGGTTTGAGCAGTGTAGAGAAGCGTCTTAACCTCATGAAAGAGGCTTTAGAGTTCTCTAAGAATGAGCAATTAGTTGCTTATTGTAAAGACTTTGGTATCATTTAAGTTCAGGAATAATCATTCCTGAACTTAAGGTATCCCTATATTCGGATGGAAGGTTCCTCCTATTTATCCATGTCTGAATCCATTGGTAAGAAGCAATTAAATCCATCAAAAAAATTTCTTTGTTACGGTTTCCCGTAAAACAAGTCTGTTCAGGGTATATAGATTTGTGTCGCAACATTTTCATAAAAACCAAGCACCATAAAAATGAGTAAAAAATCTATTACCGCGACAGATCTATTTCTGGGAGTCCTCGCCATTCTATTAATTAGCGTAAGCTTTTACCAAACATGGATCGGCCTGGAACAAATATTCGGGCCGGCTTCTTTTGTAATTGCATTGGTGCTTTCCCTGCTATTACTTTTCCTATGCTGGATGTTAAGAGCCGCTAAAATTGACGGACGTTCTATCACCAGTTTAATCTGGATCTATATTTTCATAGCTTCATTTTGCTTCATTTCAAACTTCAATGCACTATATACCAGATTCATGAGAACAGACATCTATACTCAGGAACTCAGAGATATCAATGAATCCTTTAATAGTTTAGAAACGAATATTCAATCCAAACTGAGCTATAAATACAACAAAGAAATCACCCAGAATATTGAGATTAAGAAAAAACAATTGATGGACCAGATCAAAGACCCAGGCAATAAAGGCGTTGGTGACCGATCAAAATCTTTAATCAGAGATATAGAAAAGCTGACCGGTCAAAAGATCGATTTCCTTACTGCCGTGGGTAGTGATTATGATGATCTGGCAGAAAGGATGGGCAGACAGATTGACAATATGTTGACCGATTTATCACCTGATGAAAGAGACTTGAAAACTGATGTAAATAATGCGGTACTCAAATGGAACAAAAAGATACAGGAGCTATTGCTATTGTCGAAAGACGACAAGGACGCTATGGCGCAGGGCCTTATTGATGAATCACTTACAGAGTACAATAAACTGGGAAACAGAGCCCATTCTGTATTAGGTGAAGACAAATTTAAGTTTGAGCCTTTATTCTCTAAAACTCAGGATGTAGGGAAAATTGGCTATGCGTTTGACCATGCCATTAAGAATTTCGGAATGTATCAATTCGTTGTTCTAGCTGGCTGTATCTTATTAGATTTCGTCATCGTCATCATTATTTTATTGGTTACTGATGCCGATAGAGGAATCAAAAACACCACTAGTGTTTTTAATAATAAACGCAGCGGAACAACTTTAATACCTAGATAAAAAAAGATGAATAACGAAGAATTAAGGCCGCTGATCAATGAAGAGGAAGATATCCTCCAGCCATTAAATTTCAATACGAACCATACAAATACCTCAGATTCTTTTTCAGGAGATAATGGTAACACTGGTTATAGCTCCGCTTTTGTGCCGATAACCGCCACCACAAGCGCCAATACCATCAAGGATAAAGACAGTAACTTCATCTTTTTCTTCGGAACTGCTGAATCCGGAAAATCTGTAATATTATCTTCCATGCTTTATTATTTAAGCGCTCAGGCAGGAGCAATCCGGCCAAAATTAGGTACACCGAATACTAAAGAAGCCGAAGTATTGTTGTTTGACTTTCTCGAAGATCTAAGAAAGGGAATCCTGCCAAACAGAACAACAAAGGATCAGGTCACCAGATTAGATCTGGTATTTGAACCCAATAATAAATCAAAAATGGTTCCGCCAATTAACCTGACCTTCTTGGAGACCTCAGGGGAAAACCATAATGACATTCGAAGAGGTGGTAGCTATCACAGTAGTATTGAAGAATATATTGGTTCTAATGTCCCTTTAAATTTCATCATCGTAACCAGCTACGACACAGCACATCAGGATGATACTCTGATACATACCTTCCTGAATGAGTTAGAAAGAAAAGGCAGAAGCTTACGAAATGTCAATGCGATTCTGGTGATTTCTAAATGGGATAAATCAGGATCTATGAATGTAGCCAGTGAAGAACAACTGGAAAATTTTATAGCAGAACGTTTGCCAATGACAAATCAAAGACTGGACACTTATGGCCTGAATAAAACCTATTATACGATTGGAAACATTGAAAAAAATGCAGCTGGAAAAGAACGTCTTACCTCTTTAAATCTACAGACTGCAGAGGTTTTAGCCGGATGGTTGTACAAGAACATTACAGGCTACGAGATCAACTATGAAGGAACATTTTGGGAACGCATCAAATTCAATCTTTTCAATTAAGTATCCATGAATAACAACATCAACTTAATTGCATTTGGAACTTTCGGAATTCCAAATGGCTTTAGACAAACTCCATTTGCAGGAGATAAGGAAAATTCAGGAAGGATCAAATCATTTGATTTAAACACGAATGCGATAAAGCTATTTCCGGATACCAGAATTTATTCCATCAGAAAGCAACATATCAACGGAAATAACACAATTGCCTATGCCGTTTATTCCTTCGCCAAAGAAAAGAATTCCGATAGAGGAGGCACATTCATTGGTTCTGCAATGGTGTATTACAATAAAATTGCTGAAGAAAACCTGACTATAAAATGCCTTGATGAATTCCACAACACACTGATTACCAATACCAAAAACATTAATCAGCATGTACTTCAAGTCAACCATTCAAACCACTTTAATGGGCTTAAAAAACCAGCAGATTTCGATAAGCTTGAGCTTAACCTTAAAGAATTCGGAGAGCTTAATTTCACTATGACCAGTAAAGATGCTGTGGTATACAACTTGATTAAACCTAAAACACTTCAGGATTCTCTGGAACTATTAAATGTTTATGATACTGTTTTTTTTACCGATAGCCCAGAGATCGCAAAGTTCGTAAATGAGAAACAATTGTTTAAGCTCATTGAAAATACGGAAGGTATGGAAAACGAAGTTAAAGGAATCCGGATTCAAATTGAAGAAGAGAAAAATAGAAAAATAAACCAGGCTGCAGCCCAGGTTGAAACAAGAATAAATCAATTTGAAGACAGCAGACATTTTTATTTTGACCACAATAATAGTTTGATTAAGTCTGCTAAAGATCAACTGAGTCAGAATGCAGTACAGATAGATAAATTTACCAGTCAACTAAATACTGATCGCGCGCAGACCGAAAAATCGGCTGATTATTTAATCAAATTAGGTAAATCCTTTGATGATCAAAAAAGCAAACTCAATGCAGCAATACAAGAGATTAAGACGGGTACAAAAAGCCCGGAAGAAGTATTTATCCGATTAGGAAAGGATCAGCAGCAACTGGATGAAGCAAAAAACAAACTGGAAATCCCAGTCATTACTAAGCTTACGGAATCACAAAAAACCACCTTTTTTTCAAATAATAATTCTACCCTGCCTGATTTTAGAACAAATGACCATGATCAGGTACCCGAAAGATCTTCCGGGGGTACAAGCCTGTATAAAGTTATGGCTATAATGCTATTCCTACTCTGGGCCGCTACAACGGCTTATTTTTTATACTATCAGCCTGAAAAAGTAGATTTTTTACGTTCAAATCAGCGGGTATATAAAACAAATCGATAGCAGGTATGAAAACACTCATTTTAATGCTGTTTGTACTTACCAATATTGCCTGTAACGCCTCAACCATCGTGTATACCTGCAATAGTGGCCATGCAAAGCGCTACCATCTTAAATCCAATTGCCGGGGCCTAAGTAAATGCCATTACAAACTTGTAAAAACCACATTGGAGAAAGCGAAGGCAGATGAAAAAACGTTATGTCGTTGGGAAGTTCTAAAACAAAAGCAGCAGGTTCCTTCAAAGAAGAAACATAAGCTTTAATACCCTTGGATAATGAAAGGGATAGTCAGGAATACGAACAATGAAGCTGTAGAGAGGGCAACTCCAGGCAAAGCCTAAATGTAATATTTAATGCTCCTCAAAATTGACATTTTTATCCAGATGTCCGGAGATTACAATGCTGCTTTTTTCCAGGAGTTGAGGATTGAGTTTCCCTTTTTTGGAAGCATTAAATTTGATCTCTAAACCGGCAATCGTCGAAATTGAATCGATGTAAACTGATATTGGTACAATATACTTTCCGGCAGTCCCAATTTTCTTCGTAACAATTGGTTCATAATCATAATTACGTTCTCTTTTGGTTGAGGTATTCAATAGCACGCTTTTCATAATTGACAATTCATTTACTTCCTTTAAATTATTCCAGGAAATCACAAAATCTTTGTCAGGACTCCCCCTTTCCGCGCATAAAATATTCTTTTCAGAACTTTCAGCGATGGGTTCCAGGTTACCTAAATTATAGGTTTTGCCATTCGTTAAAGTGATGGTAAATTTATATACCGGACTTACTGGAATATTATTGACCACATAGGTTGTGGTGGTGGTATAGTAAAGTTCTTTTTTCACATGAAATTCCAGCTCTACCTGATTCACTTTTATTTTTATTCCTTCATTGGCGACGGTGTACCCTTCCTCATCAAATAACCGAACAACGGCCGTATTCTTTTTTTGATTGTCCAGCTCCTGAGACATCTCAATTGTTACTCCTATTGGTGATAAGCTCGTTACTTTCTTCTCAGATAAGGGAGATTGACAAGCGTTAAGCAGCAATAATATAGAGAGCGAAAGAAGTTGGAGCGTGTATTTCATTTACAAGGTTTTGGTATGGGTTGATCCCCTAAAAATAGCATTATCCACCTTAATTCTCCATAAAATCTATTTTCGTGTTATATATAATTTTCAATATTTCCACACCTTAAGCGCATAAAACAAAGACAAACAAAACGCTAAATTTTCCCGGATTTAGCTATATTCAATAGCTAAATAGTCGCAAATAATATGGATAAAAAACACGATAACGCCAATAAATTATTTTTGATAACCGGTTTTTTTACGGGATGGTTTGCATTAATCACACAGCTATACCTCATTATCGTAAATAATCAGATCCCGGTAATGGAATCTGTGACCAGGTATTTCAGTTACTTCACCATCCTGACTAATATGATGGTGGTCTTGTGTTGTACGCTGTTGTTGTTGAATTTCGATAAAAAAGAGGAGCGTTTATATTCAAAGCCAGCGATTTTGGCGGCCGTAACAGTTTACATCTGTGTGGTTGGCATTGTTTACAACTTAATACTGCGCTTCACATGGCAGCCAAAAGGATTACAGCTTGTTGTAGATGAGCTACTCCATGCATTTATCCCTGCTTTATTCTTGATATACTGGCTGATTTTTGCCCCTAAAAGCAAGTTGAAATGGGCCAGTGCTTTTACATGGCTGATTTATCCCTTTGCTTATTTAGTTTTTGTACTTGCAAGGGGTGCAGTTTCCGGGTTTTATCCTTATCCATTTATTGATGTGGATACCTTTGGATACCACAAGGTTCTGATAAATAGCTTTTACCTCTTAATAGTTTTCCTGGTGTTGTCACTGATACTGATCTGGATTGGGAAATTGATTACAAACCGTCATAAAAAGAATAGGTTTTAATCATAACCTCCCATTTGTTTGAATAGAATAACAAAGGGTTGTGCATGCACAAAGTCAAGGCCTTCATAGAACTTCATCGATGGCATAAACTTATGGGTCATTAACGTGATGGTACCTAAACCGTTTTCCTGTGCATACTGTCCGGCATAGTTCATTAAAGCCTTTCCATATCCTTTTTTCTGAGCATGAGGAGAAATAAATAACTCATCAATATAAAGTTGACTACCGTTCCACCATGTCTTCGTATGGGCAAATATTGCACCGGCAAAAACATCATGATCATACAGAACAAAGCCCTTAAACTGAGGCGAAGAACGGTATTCAGCTAAATAATTTAAAGCATCTTTAAATTCCCATTGATAATTCCATGGGGCTTGATTATAGGTCTGCACATATACTTTTGCGCAATTTTCAAGATCATTTTCTGTTACTGGTTGGATGGTCATAGCCTCAGCGTTAGCGTAATCAATTAACAATTATTTAATGCTTCCTGTAATTTCTCCCCAAATCCCCGGGCATTGGGCTCGTGTAGCATGGTGGCATGATCTCCCTGGACATCAATAACTTTCACACCTTTTATGGCATATTTCTTCCAGCTCAGGGTTTTAAAATCATCGACAAAGTAGACCCGGTCTTTAGCTTTAAAAAGATGAACCATATGGTTAAATGGCACCATGTTATACGCTTTAAAAGCATCCTGATGTTTTTGATTGATCACGTTGATATGACTGTAAACCCCTTCTTTTTTGGGATCTTTCTGTAAGCCTAACCTATACATCAACTTTTTCATCCTTTTTAAAAATAAGTTAGATTGGTAGTTTATTGTACTTCCAGGCTCCTTCATAAAGGATTTTAAAATCCAGAGCAGTTTAGGAAATTGTCGCTTAATTTTCTTCGGGTAATTTACCCGCCATGACTTGGCATAAAAGACATTTTCTGCATCTGTATCAAAAATCCCGAGCAGCTTCACTTCTTTTCCAAGGGAAGCGAATTGCCTGGCCATTTCTATCGCCACATATCCCCCAAAAGAATAACCTGCTATAGCATAAGGCCCATTGGGATTATGTTCTATAATTTCATCAACATAATGGCCAGCGATATCAGCCATGGTTTCGATCTGATGGTTAACTCCATTCAGGTCAGCTGGCTGCAGACCATACAAGGGCTGTTCGGCATCTACATGTTTTGCAAGATCTTTAAAACTCAATACATAGAGGCCGTCCCCATGTATGATGTATAAAGGCATTTTACTTCCGGTAGTTTTGATAGGAACAAGCGATTGCGATTTCTTCAGCTCATCCTGATCAGTTATAGAGGCTAATAAAGACGAAATAGTTGGGTTTTTAAATAACCTTTCAGCGGGAAGTTTTGTCCCGGTTTGCCGTTCAAACTGAGACATAATATGAAGCGCCATAAGAGAATGTCCTCCCAGTTCAAAAAAATCATCCTCAATACCAATATTTTCTTTGCAAAAAACATCTTCCCAAATGGTAACCATTATTTTTTCGAGTGGAGTAACGGCCTGTGTATGTGACCTGGAGACCTCCTCTGGAATTTCCATATCCAATAAAGCTTTTCTATCAATCTTACCATTAATATTCAGGGGAAGATTTTGCAAGTCCAGCCATATCGCAGGAATCATATAATCTGGTAACTTCAGCTTTAAATAATCTATGATGGCATGCTTATCGAACTTTTTGACAGGAACTACAAAACAAATCAAATCCTTCTGACCGGTTCTATTTTTTTTTGCGAGTACTACCGCGCCTTTTAAATCCAGCGATTGATTCAGTAAATGCTCAATTTCTCCAAGCTCTACTCTAAATCCATGAATTTTAACCTGATCATCTTTTCTGCCAAGAAACTCCATGTTCATGCCAGGTAACATGCGCCCCTGATCCCCTGTCCGGTACATGAATCCACCAGCTTTCTTATTAAAGGGATCTGTCAGGAAAGATACTGCCGTTTTTTCAGCATTGTTTGCGTAACCACGAGCGACACCTACACCACCTATGAATAATTCCCCTATTTCACCAATTGGCACCTGTTGCAATTGGTCATTAAGAATGTAAAAGAAGTTATTTGCAATAGGCCTGCCATAGGGAATACTATTCCAGTTAACCTCCATTTTCTCGATGGGGAAATAGTTCGACCATACTGTAGCTTCCGTGGCCCCGCCCAGACTGATTACACCAGCTGCTGGAAAAAACTGCTTAATTCTGTCCGGCAAACTCATTGGGATCCAATCTCCACTCAAAAACACCAACCTTAAATCATGTTGTTTATAGTCATTATCCGTTGACTCCAGTTCTCTAATCAGATAATCGAGTGTAGAAGGTACCGAATTCCAAAAAGTTATCTGATAGTGTTGGAGCATGTGCAGCAATTGATTGAAATCATTTACCTGTAGCTGTTCTGCAATCACTACTGATCCACCGGCAGATAAGATTCCAAATATATCATACACAGAAAGATCAAAACACATGGAGGTGATGAAAAGCAGACGATCATTTGATCCAACGTCAAAACGCTTATTTACCCATTGAATGAGGTTTATGACCGCATGATGCTCAATCATAACCCCTTTAGGTTTACCGGTTGAGCCTGAGGTATAAATCGTATAAGCCAATTGCTTACTGTCAATAGATAGATTCAGGTTGTCCGGGCTGTAATCAGCTATTGATAAATTACTGATAATTAAAGACTTTAAATCTGGAATCAACACATTTACCGGATGGATCGCATCAGTTAACAATAAACTTACCGCAGAGTTTGAAAGGATATATTGTTGCCTTTCGATTGGGTAATCAGGATCAACAGGCACATAGGCTCCACCCGCTTTAAGTATCGCATACATCCCAATAATCATTTCAAAATTTCGCCCGGTAAGCAATCCGATATTATCACCGGGATGTACACCTGATTCCATAATTTTCCTCGCCAGTTGATTAGCGCGGGCATTTAACTCTCTATAAGTTAACAACTTACTACCCAACCGCAAAGCTACATGATCAGGACTGATCAATACTTGCTCTTCAAACAGGATATGGAGTGTTTTATACTTAGAATAAGGCGTTATTGTATCATTAAATATGGCCAATTCCCGTAACTCTTCATCCGTAACCATAGGTACGGTATGAAACAATTTATCAGACATTCGTTCAATAATTAGAGATGATTAAAACAATAATGATTAAGCAATTTCCTCTAATAACAGCTTAGCATAGATAACTGTTTTTTGTCGAACTATAATGAACTCAGGTAGGATATCGGTACAAGCGAAAATACCGGTCTGTTTCCCTAAAGCCTCAATGCCTTGTCTCTTGCATCAATTTGATGATTAGATTCATTAACTCAGGATTCTCATCGCTCCCAACAGCTAACAACTCCCGTCCATCCTGATGAATAACCGTTCTTTTTCCATCATAAATTTCTACCACCTCATTTCCGAATATATACCTGGATTTACTTACCGTCTTTATCTGTTTACCGCCCGGACCGGTCACATTTTTTATCTTTTTTCCAAAAATATTAGTCGAATGTTTGATCACAACAGCATCTCTCCCACTGCTATCCTTGTGCGTTTCAATAATATTGCCGAAAATATTTACAGTTTTTGAGACAGTATAAGTCTGATTTTTAGCAGATACAATTGAGCATAAGGCTTAATAACCTTCGCTGCGAACACCCTGGGCCCAGCCCAGAAACATCAATGTAACCTACTTATTATCAAAATATTAAATTTAGATACAATTCCAAAGATGAACCAACAACCATTAACCTGATGCCTCTTTTTTATTTTTCCATTAGTACTGTTTTTACTAAAAAAATACACAGATTTGTTTAGTATGCCTAAACATTCATACTTTTAACAAAACAGGGAGGGTAACATGAAAACCAGGAATTCAAATGATGATCTGTCACTACTGACGAGCGTAGCGAGCGGTGACGAACAGTCATTCCGTTTATTGTTTGATAAGCACCGGGCAAATATTTATACTACTGCATTGAGAATTACTGCAAACGAATGGACAGCAGAGGAAATTCTTCAGGATACTTTTTTAAAGGTTTGGATTAATCGTGAAATACTTCCTGATTTGGAGAATTTTATGGGCTGGTTATATACCATTGCAAGGAACCTGACTTATAATTCCATTAAACAAGCTCAAAATGAGAAGAAGAAACTACTTCTTGCGGCCAAAGAATCGATTTATTACCCGCCTACAGATTACCTGACTCAGGATAAAGAGTTTGAGCATATTTTAAGGCAGGCGATCGAGCGGCTCCCACCAAAGCAGAAACTTACCTATCAATTGATCAAGGAACAGGAAATGAAACGCGATGAGGCTGCGCTGGCGCTAAATGTTTCTCCTGAAACAGTGAAATGGAACCTGGATCAGGCGATGAGGAGTGTCCGTGCCTTTTGTATGGCCCAACTGAAAGATGCTCCTTTAATCATCGGGCTATATTTTTCTTCAAAATATTTTTAAGCCTTACCCCCCAAAGTCTTTTTGTTATTGTCTATCCTTTTTTAAACCAGGTATTTTGATACTGCCTGCATTTATTTAGTGGATATTTTTTTATGAACGTAACCAGACTTGAATATTTATTTGAGCTTTCAATGAATCAGAAAGCTACTCCCGAACAAATGGAGGAAATGTCCTATTTAATGGCATTGTCTGAACATGAAGAACTGGTTAAAGTTTTGCTCTTTAAGGCCTATCAAACACCAAAAACGGAAGTGGATATTGATCCGGGAAAAAGTGAAGCCATACTTCAGGCGATTTACCAGGTAGCTCCGGTATCCAAAAAATCAGTAAAGCTTTCTTCAATTAAACCTTTCTTACCCCAGGCTTCAGTGGCTGCTGCCGTTTTATTTTGTCTAACGATTGGGATTTTATTCTTTACACCTAAAAGGGAAGAGCTCCCACAAACAGCAATCCAGCATAAGCATCCTATTGTATCCGGAGGTAATAAAGCCATGTTGATCCTGGCTGACGGATCTAAAGTTGTCCTGGACGACAAGCATACAGGTAAAGTGGCCAGTCAGGGTTCCGTATTAATTACAAAAACAGCCAATGGTCAATTGACTTATAGTCACGCAGCATCAGCTGTACCAGCCGATGGTGACAATATCATAGAGACTCCAAGAGGTGGGCAGTACCAGGTAACGCTTCCAGATGGAACTGAAGTTTGGCTGAATGCTGCATCCAGATTAAAATACCCGGTAGCGTTCAAGGCCGGGGAACGTAGGGTTGAGCTGCAGGGAGAGGCTTACTTTGAGGTTGCCAAAAATAAGAAACTTCCTTTCAGGGTGGTTAGTAATGGTCAGACTGTGGAGGTCCTGGGAACGCATTTCAACATCAACAGTTATAAAGAAGAAGGTCTACAGCGAACCACCTTACTGGAAGGAAGTGTAAGAGTGTTGGTTTTAAAAAACATGGTACTACTTAAACCAGGTCAGCAGGCAGAGGTCTCGAAAAATGAAAGCATTGCAATTACTGAGGCAAATACGGAAGCGGCTATTGCCTGGAAGAACGGTTATTTCAGATTTGACCACGAAGGTATTGAAAGCATCATGAGCAAGATATCCAGATGGTATGATGTGAGTGTCGAATTTAAGGGAAAGATTACTGAGGAGAAGTTTAGCGGAACCAGTTCAAGAGCTAAAAATATAAATCAGGTACTGGAAATGTTGGAGGAAACAAATGCTGTTCACTTTAAAATTGAAGGAAGGAGGATTTTGGTTATGAAGTAAAGCTACATTTCAAAAATCCAGGAAAGCCAGGAATCGACGCTAATCGAAATCCTGGCCAGGTCTGGAAAATCAGAATAATTTAACAATTAATCTTTAACTGCGTATTGCCAGGCATCTCGACAATGAATAGGCAAACGCTAAAACCAAACTAAACAAATGTACAAAATTTGGAAACCAAACTTATGCACTCTCCCCAGAGGCGTAAATAAACTACTATTGGTTATGAAACTGACCATTTTACTATTAACCACAGTGATCTTACAGTTAAGCGCAAATTCATTTGCACAAAAAATTACCTTATCTGAAAAAAATGCGCCCCTGACCAGGGTCTTTGAAAAGATAAGAACGCAGACAGGATATGATTTTTTAGTTACGGAATCGATGTTGAAAAATGCCAAGCCCGTAAATATTCAAGTGAATGATGAAGAATTTCTAAAGGTGTTAACGAAGGTATTTGAAAATCAGAACCTGACTTTTGCCATCAAGAGCAATTCCATCATTGTGAAAGAAAAGCCATGGTCTATATCCTTCCCAAAGTCTATCATTGAAATGACGATAGATGTTTCCGGAAGAGTTGTAGATGAAAACGGCAAGGCTATTCCAGGGGCTACCATAAAAGTAAAAGGAGAAAAACAGGGTACTATCAGTGATGCTGATGGTAAATTCAGACTGCGCAATGTGAAAGAAAACGCCATGCTTGTCGCTTCTTACCTCGGATATGTATCCAGAGAAGTTAAAGTAAGTTCAGGTCAGGATTTAACCATCACACTGACTCCATCTCCGGCTGAACTGAATGAAATCGTGGTAACAGCCTACGGTAAAGTTAAAAAAAGCAGTCTCACGGATGCTGTGGAAACCATTAGCGGCGATAAGTTAGCGAACAGACCGATACGAACAGTTGCAGATGGATTAATTGGCCTGGCTCCCGGACTGAATATCAGAATGTCGAGTGGAGCTCCTGAGGCAAATCCTTCCATTAACATCCGCGGCTTTACCTCTATCAATAGCAATGGCTCCCCGTTGATCTTAGTTGATGGGATAGAAAGACCGATTCAGGATGTTAATCCCAATGATGTGGAAAGTATTTCCTTATTAAAAGATGGTGCGGCTTCCGCTATTTACGGTTCCAGAGCACCTTATGGGGTCCTACTGATTACCACTAAAAGTGGCAAAGAAGGTAAAGCATCAGTGAGCTATTCTGCAAATACAAAAATCGGAACTATGGTGCTCGCCCCTACCCAACCTAACTCTCCGGACTGGGCGCGTTACATCAACATTGCTTCCAAAAATGGACAGCCAAATGGCACCGGAACTGATGGTGTAGATGCCCTCACCATTGCCAGAATGGAGGCCTGGTTGGCAAAAGACTGGACTAATCCTGCATTTGATGCGTTAAGGACCCAATTCGGAGATAAGGCGCAGCAATATATTGAAAACGGGCAATTCCCGACCACCAATGCAGGCTTTAAGAACTGGACCAGAGAGCAGTCTTTTGCGACCACAAAACTGTATGATGCGTATTTTAAAAAGAACGATTTCAGTCAGCAGCACAACCTGAATTTTAATGGAGGTACAGATAAAATCCGCTATTTCTCCAGCTTCGGGTATAATGATACTAAAGGCCTGCTTAAGGGTGATTTCAATTACAACAAGCGATATAATTTTCAAACCAAGCTCAACTACAAAGCTGCCGACTGGTTAGATTTCAGGACTGATGTGAATTATGTGAGACAAGAAAACCAGGGACCAAATTACCTGTCTGGCGGTGGTTCGATAGCCAACTATGAAACCATCTTCGCCAGCATGATGCAGTATTTTGCAACTCCGCTGAGGGTACCTTCCGGAAATGCTTATTCCTGGATATTGGGCGCTGCAGGTATCATGGGAGAAGGTGGACTCATCAATAACAGGAGAAACGAAATTGTACTTAGTGGAGGAACGACGATCAGACCCTTCAAATACTTTGAAATCAATGCAGACTATTCCAGAAGACAAAGTTACACCGAGTATCAAAGGGTAGATAAGATTGCTTACACAGAACTGCCTGATGGCACTAAAATCCCGAACAATCGTACCGCCAATGTGAGCAGTATCTCCAAAACAAATGGAATACAGGAATATCAGATGTCAAAATTAAGCGCACAGTATAACCGGTCCTTTGCAGACAAGCATCATTTACTAGCTCAATTTGGGATGCAGGCCGAGGAAAATGATTACAGATCATTAACCGGTAGCCGCACAGACCTGTTTGCTCAGGATGTAATTCTTGCCCTAAATGGTGCAGCCAATAATCAACAGGCAAATGATAGCATGTACGAATGGAGTACTTTGGGATTCTATGGTGTGGTGACCTATGATTTCATGGAGAAATATATGGTCAAATTTGCGGGACGAAAAGATGCCAGTTCACGCTTTTCACCGGAATCCCGCTGGAGCTTCTTCCCTTCTGCTTCTGTAGCCTGGAATGCTGCGAAAGAAGATTTCTTTCCATTGAAAAAGCTAATTTCAGAATTCAAGCCACGTGCTTCCTGGTCAACGTCAGGAGATTTAACTTCCGTGGGTGCCAGCAATTACTATACTTACTTGCCTACGCTTGGCTTTTCGGTGAATAAAAGTACGCTGTTAAACGGTGGTTATTCGAATGTCGCCAGTCCTCCTGGATTGGTAAGTTCCACATTGACCTGGGCGAAACCTACTGTCATCAATCTGGGTCTGGATATTTCTGCCTTTAGGAGAAGATTAAACCTGAGCTATGATTGGTACCAGAGAACCGTAAAAGATCAGATCGGGCCACCTAATCCATTGCCACAGGTATTGGGCACAGGCGCGCCAAGTTTAAACAATTCTGTTTCAGAAACCCGTGGATGGGAGCTTTCTATCGGCTGGAATGATCAGTTCCAGGTAGCGCATAAACCATTGGCTTACTCCCTGAAATTTAACATCAGTGATTACATCGGTTATGTGACGGAGTATGCGGAAAATAAATCCGGTATAATGAGTGGAGTCTGGACAAAAGGTGAGCAATTTGGTCAGAATTACGTGTATGATGTGACCCAGATTGCTCAGAATACCGGCGACCTCAATAAAGGAACCTTAACCGGAACTTATAACTACCCCGGGTATATCATGTACAACGACAAAAATGGTGATGGCTATATCAATTCCGGGAACGGTGGATTTTGGTATAGTCGCGGTGACGTAATTAAGGATGGATTTGACTACCCACGTAAGAGTTATTCGATCCTTCCTACAGTTTCCTGGAACAATTTCTTTTTCTCAGCAGTGCTGGAAGGTGTGATGCATTGGCGTGTTTACAACAGCACAGAATGGGTATGGGGTACGCGTGCAGGTGCTGATCTTGCTTATTTCTATACCCCTGCTTTTGAAGAAAGCACGAAATTAGGTTATTGGAACCCGGGTAATACCGATGCTTTTTTCCCTGCTTTCAATACCGGAAGAGGATCGGCAACGAATAAGTATATGTTAAATCTGGCAAATCTTAGGATCAGGAATATCACACTGGGTTATGATATCCCTCAAACCTGGCTAAATAAAGCTAAAATCAAAAGAGCCAGCATTTATTTCAGCGGAGAAAACCTGGGATTCATCTACAATAAATCATTTATAAAATATGATCCTGAGTTATTGAAAAGCGGTATAAACAATTATCCGCCCTTACGCTACTATTCACTTGGACTAAACATTACCTTATAAACTAATCTATCAATTATACCAAAATATAAACGAGATGAAAGCTTACTTCAGTAAACCAGGCAAGATGATATTCACCCTATTTTTGGTGATGAATCTTGTGGCTTGCAAAAAAGGTTTTTTGGATAAAAGTCCGTTGGACTCCGTAAATTCCACTAATTTCTTTAAAACCGCATCCGATCTTCAAATCTTTGTGAACGGATTCTATGGCCGTCTGGCTCCTCAATACAATACACAGGGTGGCACCGGTACTACCGGCGGTGGAAACAGTAATCTGGCCATGGATGCCAATACGGACATGATGATTGTACAGACCACGGTGACCGGTAGTTTGTACCGATGGGATTCAAATTCTGTCCCTGCCGAAGCGGACGACAATTGGTCTGGAAGTTATGCCAATATCAGGTCTGACAACTATTTTCTTTATTATGCGAACCTCAATTCGGAAAAGACAGAGGCCGCCAGTCATTACATTGGCGAGGGGTATTTTTTCCGTGCCTGGGACTATTTCAGACTGCTGAGAAATTTCGGTGCTGCCCCGATCATTACGGAATTACTAAACGACAACGATACGGAAAAGCTATTTGTACCGAGAGCTTCCAGATATGAGGTTGCCAAACAAGTGATCGCAGACCTGGATCTGGCGATCGCTAAGTTGCATTGGAAAGGTGAAGGCCAGGGCGCTATTGCCGGCAGGGTCACTAAGGATGCGGCGCTTGCTTTAAAAGCCAGAGTGGCCTTATATGAAGGCTCATGGGAGTATTATCACAGCAGAAAAGCGAGTCCATATGCGATGCCTGGCAAAAATGGGACTGAATTTCTGGAGATGGTGGAAACTACCGTTTCGCAGCTGATCAACAGGCACGGTGCTAAGATTTTTACCGCAGCTGGCGATAAAATGAACGCTTATAATCAGCTTTTTGCGCAAAAGAATGCAGCAAATATTGACGGGGTGTTTCTTTACAAAGTCTATGATGCGGCGCTGCTTACTCTTAGCCACAATTTCTTTTTCAAAATCCTTGACTCCGGTCCTTCGATTACCGATCACTTAACAGATACCTATTTGAACAAAGATGGTACGCCACAGGTTCCTTCAGCAACTTATACTGCTACCCTGAACCAATTGAGCACAAATCTTGATCCGAGATTCAGACAAACGGTATGGACACCAGACCGCGGTCCACTCAATCAATTAGCGGGACGTGGTGGTGATGGTGACCCTTTCAGATATCCGATTATTGCCAGTCAGGCGCCATACACAAGTATCGGTTTCACGTCCACAGGATACCGGAATTTTAAAGGGGCTGTTCTTGCACAGGAAGCTACAAAAGGAGAAACTGATGATATCCTGATGCGCTATGAGGAAAGCCTGTTGTCGCTGGCAGAAGCTAAAGCAATCTTAGGAACCATTAGTCAGGCTGATATTGACAAGACGGTAAATGTGATTAGAAATCGTGTTGGTATGGCCCCGTTAAATATGGCTGCTTTACCTGCAACAGCGTATCGGGAAGATCTTGGATTTGACCTTAATTCTCCGGCCATTGTGAATGAAATCAGAAGAGAAAGAACGGTAGAATTTGCGTTAGAAGGCTTTCGTTTGAATGATCTGAAAAGATGGGCGGTCTATGAGAAAGTAATCAACGGTTACCAGCCAAAAGGCGCCATATTGCAGGAGTCTCTGGATTATTTCAATCGCTCTGCGAGTCAGATAGAACTGGATAAAGGCGCTAACCAGACCTTGTACAGCCAGATTAGAAAAGATGGTTATATGCTTAGCGAATTTAACCTGGTTACCGGCAGTAATGTGGACAGGTTCCCGAATGGAAGAATAAACCCATGGTTTAAGCAAGCAGATTTCAGAACTGGCGGAAGAGGTCTTTATATCAATCCGGCAAGAGATTATTTAAGCGCGGTTCCTTTACAACAAATCAAGCTTTATCAGACAAATAATGCGGTTCTCAGTCAGAATCCGGGTTGGAATTAATTCATTTTACGTGTATCCATAAAACTAAAAATAATGAAACATAAAAATATATGGTATGGCCTGCCGCTAATTGCGCTCTTGATTTTTTCAGGCTGTATGAAACCACGTGTAGCACTGGATGATACCATGTGGGGTGATAATGCTACCCTCAGCTCCGCTGTATTGTTTAAATATGAAGAAGTGAAAAATCAGCTGGGTTATGACGAAGTCGTAACCGGCTATCAAAATGTAGGCATATCCACAACTTCAAATGTCCTGGATAAAGAAAAGGCCACTATAAATATTGTAGCCGTTAAGGGAACAGATCTGACAAAGATCGGCATTCGGTTTTCTCACTTTGCTAAAAAAATAGAACCACTGAATGGAGCGCCTGCTGCAGGTATCATTGCTGATTTTTCTAAAGGTCCATTTGTATATCGGCTATACTCCGCAGATGGGACGATACGCGATTGGACAATTACGGTAACTGTAGCGCCTTAAATCTACCTCAATGAATTGCCGGATGGGATACTCCCGTCTGGCTTTTTTATCCCCCGAAAAAACAACCGGGTAATTTAAAACACTTTTCAAAGATGATGAAAACACTGAATAGAAGAAAATTTATAGGTGGTCTGCTTGCCACGGGGATTATTTTACAAATTCCAAAATCGGCGATGGCCATGTTTCCATCCAAAGCAAAGTTGATCAAAGCAGGACTGATCACAGATCTACACCAGGATCTAATACATAATGGCAATGAACGCCTGCAGGATTTTTTAAGCCACATGAAAAAAACTGATCCCGATTTCATCATGCAACTGGGTGATTTTGCGTATCCTAATGATAAAAATAAAGCACTCATTGACCAATTTAATCAGGCGCATCCGGTTGCACTACATGTGATAGGCAATCACGATACCGACTCAGGACACACCAAAGAACAATGCCTCAGATACTGGAAAATGCCTGCAAGGTATTACACTAAAGAAATAAATGGCGTGTGTTTTATTATTTTAGATGGCAATGATAAAGGTTCGCCTACACACAAAGGTGGATATCCTTCCTACATTAATGATGAGCAAAAAACATGGTTACAACAACAATTAAAGGAAATTAACAAACCTATTGTGATTGTTAGTCACCAACCACTTGCCGGAGCCCTTGCTGTAGATAATGCGGCAGAGATACAGGATATTTTGAGCAGTGCTGCTGATAAAATACTATTGGCCATAAATGGTCATACGCATATAGATTGCCAGCTTTTTATAAAAAACATCAATTATGTGCATATCAATTCTGCCTCTTATTTTTGGGTCGGGAGCGAATACAAACACAACAGCTATCCGGAAGAAATTCATAAATCCCATGCATGGATTTCCAGCACTTGTCCTTATGAAGATGCCTTGTTTACCACATTAACTATTAATCCGGCCGCTGGGGTTATACATATCGAAGGACGAAAAAGTAAATGGGTAGGTCAATCCCCAGCAGAATTAAACTATACTGATCGTACAGGATTAACAGCAGGTAAGGAAATTGTACCATCAATAAGCAAGAGGAAGATTACTAAAATTAGCTAAATCAAATTACCTACAAAGGTATTTTCCCGTATTTGGCACGTTATTAGACTCTGTTTTTAAAACAAATGATATGAAAAACAGTTATTTAATATTTGCCGTAGTACTCATGATGTTCGCAAGCTCATGTTACACCACAAGAACAGCAGGAAATAGTGGTAAAGTCCCCCCTGGACAAGCAAAGAAAAGAACCGGATCAAGGTCTGCTAAACCTTTCGCCCCGGGACAACAGCATAAATATTAATTAAAAAAGGGTGCTTATCTGATCAGATAGCACCCTTATCACCTAATAGATAGGTTAATGTTTCCCTTTACCCTTTTCGCCCCCATGGCCCTTCGAAATTCCTTTGGAATGCATTTTTTTGGCTTGTCCGGGTGGCATTCCATGAGGATGGCCTTTAACCTCATAATAGCGGGGATCATCACTATATTTAATCGCCTTTTGACCTTTAACTTTTTTATATTTTGCATAGCGGACCCTATCATTATCAAAATTATGATAAGCGTCTCTTGAATTGATAACTACCTTATATCCATTATACAGATCATATCCACTGTATCTGGACGGTAAGGATGCTGAAAAATTCCACCTGCCATTATCAAAATAGATAAACTGCCTTTTAGGTACAGAATAATAGCTCTCCACATCAGGGAGATAATAATAATCTACATGATCGTAACCAACAGGCCCCCATAAGGGCTGCGATCCGATATTTACGTTTATACTCACTTGTGCTGAGGATCTCAATGAAATAAGTCCAATTGCGACCAGAAGAGTTATAAATAATCTTTTCATAAGGTTAGTCGGTTACTTTAGTAAATAAATATAAGTCTTTTATTTATTGTTTAAGCGTAACAACTCCTAAGCTGGTGTTCTGTCCAAGAGATACATTAACATTTGTAATCGTACTATCTTTGTATCCAATTACAGGAGCAAATTTTACAGAATAACTACCTGCTGCAAGTCCACCAACAGTGAATTTTCCACTCAAAGGATCTGCAATTGTACCTACGGTATCAGTTCCTGCAATAACCAATACTTCCGGATGGCTCAACAATGGCAATACAGTTCCCGATATTAAACCAGATGTAGCCGCTGTGATCCCCCTTACTACAGGTTTAAGCAAATACTTACCATTTCCGGTACTTACAATAGATTTCGCTGCATCAAAATCAAGCAATAATGAATAGGTAACCTCGGGTACCAATGATGGGTTCGCTTTAAGCTTCACTTTCCAGCCCGAAGATTGTCCGCTTGGCGTGGTTAGCGCCTGTGAAACTCCGGCAACAACAATAGTATTTCCTGAATCGTTCAGTACCAGTCTTACTTCAGTGATTTCTCCGCTTGGCATTTCTCCTGAAGCTACCAGAATATCGGGGTTACTGCTTCCAATTCTGAAGTCCAGAATATTAAAGATACTCGAGGTTGCCGCAAAGCGATAAGGTTTACCTTCTGACAACAGTACGATTTCCTTAACACTCAGGTTAATCTCATCAAAATCCCCGGGAGCATCGGTCATTCTAATTTCGACTTTAGTTGTTCCGCTTGCTGAACCATTATTGTCTTTTTTGCATCCGATAAGGATAGCTAGTCCCATAAAAAACAACGCTACTCCGGAATACATAATTCTCTTTCTCATAATTTTAGATTTTGTGAATATTAACATTTTCGTTACTCAAAGTTGAGGAGAGAACATGAATTCAACATGAAATCCTGAGTTTATTTGAGCCCGGAATTTCATCTTAATTTCATCTTCGACGGTGACATTTGTTTAGGATTATACAGACCAATAGTTCAATAGCACGCTTCGGCTTTTATATGACAAACTTCTTTATATTTACCTAATGGGCAGAGCATTCATTTTCAACACATTACTAGCCGCTATCTTTATTTTGATGCTGCCACCTTTAGTTCAGGCGGGCGTCCCGATAAAAAAAGAAGATCCTGCCAGGGACCAGCAGCAAGATGAAAAAAAAGAAAAATCTGGTAGTCAGGAAAAACCTGTTAACAAACAGACACCTGATAAACCAGACATCAGAGAAGTACCTAAAGCACGTAAGCAGACAAGACCCCCTGTAGTAATGAAGCCAAATGTTAAAGTAAAACCGATTAAAATTATTCGTCCAAGGATTAAAAGACCCTAGTGTGTAACCCATGAGATTCACATCCCTACTCCTCCTGATTTGCATGACTTCCTTTAAAGTGCTGGCACAACAGGACAGTATTAAAAAAACGACCGTAACTATAGCTGCGCTTTATAGCAGTGATGTGAGTTACTATGGGCAGACTACCAATGAAAAGCTTCCTTATGTACTCGTAAATGCAACAGTAAGATTTCCTCTTGGTCTCTACCTTTCAGGCGGATCCTATAAACTGCTGAATTATGGATCGGGTATATCCGAGACAGATATCGGAGCTGGTTTTGATCATGATTTTAATGATCAGTTTTCTACCGGCATCGCTTATACACGCTCTTTTTTCCCTGAAAATTCACCGCTATTACAGGCTGCGAATGAAAACAATGTGAATCTATCCGTAAAATATGCATGGCCATGGCTCAAAAGTTCTCTTAGTACCGATTATGCTTTTGGTAAACAGCATGATATTTTTATAAGTCTAACCCATTCCAAAGAGATTGTCATCGGTAGTTTATTTAACGAGAAAAACACACTTTCCTTAGAACCTGCCATAGAACTGGTAGCAGGTACCAGACATTTTTATGAAACCTATACCATAGAAAAAAGCAATCGCGAAAAAGCTAATGGAAAAGGTAAAGCCCCTGTTTCACCTGGAAATTCCAATTCAACGATCAGCACTACTGTACCTTCCGACAGCTTTAATATGTTGTCATACAATTTTAAATTACCGCTTAGCTTAAGCCGCGCAAATTATCTGGCAGAGCTTAGTTACCAGTTGTCTGTTCTTGGGCCTAAGGCTGAAGCTGAGCTAAAACGCCGGCAATCGTTTTTTGGTCTCGCTTTTTACTATCAGTTTTAATCTAATTCCCTATGAAGGTATTAATCGTTGAAGATGAAAAATCATTAGCTTATGAAATGGAGGCTTTTCTGAAAAAGAGCTTTTATCTGTGTGATATTGCACATTCATTTAAGAACGGACTGGAGCAACTGGAACTGAACAAGTACGACTTTATATTAATAGATTTAAGTTTACCGGATGGCGATGGACTGGAGATTTTAAAAAAAGCAAAACAGAGCAACCCCGATGCAGCTTACATCATTATTACCGCAAGAACTCAGCTAAAAGACAGGGTTAGCGGTCTGGACCTTGGTGCCGATGATTATCTGGCCAAACCATTTTACCTTTTAGAACTGCAATCCAGAATGCAGGCCATTGCCCGACGGAAATTCAGCATCACCGAAGAGTTATTAGCTATCGGCGAATTCCATATAGACCTCCCAAAAAGAGTGGTCACATTTGGGCAGGAAAAGATCGAACTTTCCCGCAAAGAATTTGACCTGCTGAGTTACCTTATCCTCCATAAAAACCGGGTACTGACACGTGCTCAGCTAAGCGAACACATTTGGGGGACTTTTGTCAATGATGATTATGACTCCAATTATATCGATGCTCATATTAAGAATATTCGTAAAAAATTAAATGTATGGGCGAACACCGAATGGCTGGAAACCGTACGTGGTGTAGGCTACCGAATTAAGAAATAACATGAAACTATCTACTAAACTTACCCTTTTCATCACCGGATCAAAACTGGTGATTGTATTGTTGTTTGTGCTGGCACTGCCCTTCCTGGTGAAACAGATCGCTTCTGAATACACCAATTACACCTTAAAGCAGCAGAGAAAACAGGTACTTAGCATTGTCGGGAAAAATGGTCTGGATTATTACTTTCAGGGTGATCAGAACTATGGTAGTTACACCATGCTTAAAGAAGAATTTATAGCCTTACTCCCGGTTGATAAAGGAGTAAGCATGAATTTCATAAAAGATTCTCAACGACTTATTGAAAGTGATACTTTAAACTATAGAGTTTTAAGCTATACCTTTAAAAACAAAGGGAAAAATTATCTCCTTGAAATCGGTAAAACGACAACAAGTATCAATCAGTACAACAAACCATTACAGAGATTTGCCTTGTATGTGCTGATTTTCCTGATTGTTCTAACGATATTAATTGACCTGACCTTTATCCGCATGCTGATCCGCCCACTGGAAAAAATTATCAGCAGCAAATTGATCAATAGAAGGTTTCCCTTTAAAGACGGACAAAAGCGGATTCAAACCAGTACCGCTGATTTTAAATATCTGGATGAATCACTGATCCTTTTAATGAACCAGATCAATGAGGCCTTTTACAAGGAAAGGGAGTTTACTTCCAATGCTTCACACGAACTGATGACCCCCATCAGTATCCTCCAGAATAAAATGGAAAACCTGCTTGCGGATGAAACACTCGATGAAAAATCGGCTATGGCTATTATAGAAATGATGAAAACCGTAGACAGGTTAAAAAATATCACAAAATCTCTGTTGTTAATTTCCAGAATTGAAAATGAGCAATACATCAGAAAAGAAGAGGTTAAACCACTCCTGTTATTTAATGAGATCATTGAAGAAATCAGTCATAGACTAGAAGAAAAACACATACAAATCTTTCTGGATATTTCCCCGGAGGTGATCCTGAAAGGCGTGAATAAGGATCTGCTGTTCCAGCTATTTTTCAACCTGATACATAACGCCATCAAGTTTAATCGTCACAACGGAAAGATCTTCATAACTGAAAAACATTTAAGCAACAATGCTTATGAAATAACCATCAGGGATACGGGAATAGGAATCCCAAAACAGGATTTACCCTTTGTGTTTGACCGTTTCATGAAAACAAATCTGGAAGGAGACGTAGGCTATGGATTAGGACTCGCCATTGTAAAAAGCATTGCCATATATCATCAAATCCAGATCAGTATTCAATCTGAAATTGGCGAGGGCACAACTTTTAAAATAGTATTCCCGGAAAGCTGATAGGCTATGATTTTTTAAGTTAGCATTTTTATATATTCACAATTTTAAAAAGACTATGAAACTATCATCCATTATACAACCTGAAGAATTGATTTTACCAGGTGAAACCGATTTCATCCTTTTTGATGTAAGTGCAGGGTCGAAACCCAGATATGATGAACAACACTTAAATGGTGCCTTTTATCTGGATTTAAATACTGATCTGGCCGATATTAAAGATTTCGCTATGGGTGGCAGGCATCCGCTACCAACTATTGAACATTTTGCTCAGCTTTTGGGGAAATACGGCGTTACAAAGGATACGCATGTAATTGTTTACGACGATAAAAACGGATCTAATGCTGCTGCAAGATTCTGGTGGATGTTAAAGTCACTAGGTCACGAAAAGGTTCAGGTTTTAAATGGCGGCTATCCTGCTGCAGTTAAAGCCGGATTTCCTGTAAATGCGGAGATTCCGTCAGCGAAACCAACAGCGCCCTATCCAATTACAGCATGGCAGTTGCCATTGGCAGAAATCGATGAAGTGGAACTTGCTGGCAACAGTAATCATCATGTCGTTATTGATGTTCGTGATGCAAATCGTTTTGCAGGATTAACCGAACCTATAGATTTAATTGCTGGTCATATACCCGGCGCTATAAATATTCCTTTTACGGAGAATCTAGATGCTAATGGTGCTTTTCTAGCTCCTGAAATTCTAAAGGAAAAATATTCAAAAGCGTTGGCTGATTATAAAACTGAAAATGTGATTGTACATTGTGGTTCCGGTGTAACCGCTTGTCATACGCTCCTGGCGATAGACTATGCAGGTTTAGAGATTCCAAAATTGTATGTGGGTAGTTGGAGCGAGTGGAGCAGGAATAACAAGAAAATGATTTTAGCTTAGGTTTTGATTTATAACATTACATACATCTTTAACAAATACAGCTGTGCCATTCCATAGTATAGCTGTATTTATTGATCATTTCCATATACCTAGCAAACGCCGTATGACCACAATTTCGGCAATATGATAGGCTGCATGGTCAACAATTTGAAACGCTTCCCGCAGGATGGTTTGTCCAGTTCCATGTGCAATGGGTTCATATAAATCCCGCTGCTGCATCAGTTCAACAAATGCCTTTAAATCCTCTTCAATCTGTCTCAAAGCTTTATCCCAACTACTTTTGTCTGTCGGAGCAACTTCTTTTGGCCAATATTCATCGGGCCACACCGGCGATTTATGATTGCCATCTTTGCTAAATTCCAGCATGTCCCATTGGGCAATTCTGATGTGTTCAACAAGCTGCCAGATACTATATGGTAAAGCATACGGCCTTTCGCCAAGTAGTTCAAAAGGAATATCTGCCGTAGCATCTTTTAATCCCACATGGGCGCCGCCGCCCTTTAATAGTTTTTTAAGTTCTTCAATTAAGGGTTCCATATTAGTAATACAATTCATCAGGAGTAAAGTTTCCCTATCCATGATCTTTGTTCCTGAATAACAAATTCCGTTGTATCTCACTGAATACAACTACTTTCTTATCCAAAGGTCTTTTCTAACAAAAATTGAATTAATATTGGTATCTGCGTATAATAGGTAACCTTTATCCTCCAGGTAGGCTATCAATTGATTATTCTTAACCCCCGTTCCTGATGAAGAAAAGGATATCGTCTCTACACATATAATTTTAGGGAAATTCTGTTCAAAATCTATTGAATGAATAACGATCTCATCGATACCTTCAGCATCAAGTGTCAGAAAGTCCGGAAATTTTCCATGGTTATAATCCCTTAGAATATTAGCAACGGTCTCTACGGTTACAGGTATTACTTTTTCAATTTTGAAGTCTCCCTCATTCGCGTAATTCTTAGCCTCCTGCTCAGAAAATGTATTTAATGTTGGTGCCGACATCTGATAAAAATCTAATATGCCTTTTTCATTTCCAATACCTAAATTAAGATTGATATCCTGTTTTCTGGATTTTGTAAACTCAGCAAAAAGAGAAGGATCCGGCTCTATATTAATTCCCCGACAACCTCTTTCGTAAAATATCGCAGTATTATTTAAATAGAAGGGATGATGAGCACCAATATCCAAATAGGAAGGTTGATTAATCCCGATTTCTTTAAAAATGAAATCAATAATTAAATCTTCACCTGATTGCGCATATGATCGTTTTAAATAAGGACTTTCACCCTTCAACTTAGAGATAGATTTTTTAATCTTAGATAACATTATTGATTAATAATAGTTGTGAAAATTAGTTACTTAACTTTTCCCAAGTTACATTTTTATTTGGGACTTAGTTTAAAACCAGGCTTTACTGCATTCTATTTCCATCTTCAATGACTCCTCACCAATTTATAGGCTCTTCTTTTATCATTTCTTCAGGAAACCGCAATAATCCGACACAGAAATTTATGTTTTACCAAATAACAAATCCATGTATACCGCTTTCAAAAAAGTTTAAACTATTTATTTGATCATATACATAAAAAACATTAATTACTAAGCTATTTTTTATAGCTTTAATCTATCAAACCCTATTGCTTTAAATTAACCTCTCCATTATGAATCATTTAAATGATGTCCTTCTTTTAATTCAACGCCAGTAATCAGTCATTTTTTTCGTAAGCAGAGTTAATGCAATATTCAAATTTTGTAATAACCCTTAATCATTTTACCACCTAAACGAAAATAATACCATGACTGAAAAATCGAAAAAAAAGTCAGGTGCAGCACTGCACACTGAATCTTCAGCTGCAATTAAAGGTGAAGCTACCGCTAATAATGTAGCATGCTGGGATAGCGACGGAACTACAAAAATTGTAACAGAACGTCTCAAAGAGATGTTCGTTGAAATGGGTCAGAAGACAAGCATCGAAAAAGGGCAAATGCCTGCTGAACGTGCCGTTTTCAGAAAACAACATGGCATAGCCTATGGAACCTTTCGCGTAAAAAAAGACATCAGGCCCGAGTTTAAAGTAGGGATTTTCGCCGGAGACACTTACGAATGTGCGGTACGCTTTTCCAGCGACACCGACCCCGGCTCACCGGACCTGCACACCACCCTCGGACTGGGACTAAAACTATTTGGCGTTGAGGGGCCTAAATTATTAGGCGACAGCAGCAATGCGGATTTCATCTTTCAAAACATAGACCGATTTTTTGCACGTGACGCACAACAAATGTGCAGTTTCACTACTGCTGGTGCGGTAGATCATGACTACGACTCTTATATCAATAAACACCCGGAGCTCTCCGATATTCTCAAAGACATGACAAAAGTCGAAGCGAGCTGTCTGAGTGCCGGTTATTGGGCAATACTCCCTTTTAGATTGGGCGATAAAAACATTGTTAAATATCGTTTAGTACCGGATGAAACCGATCATGGAGCAGTTTTTAATGATAAAAATTACCTGGCACTTGATTTACAACAACGCCTGCGCAATAAGGCCGCAAAATTCCGCTTTGAGATACAATTCCGTACCAATGATGCAACCATGCCCCTTGATGATGCCCAGGTGGTTTGGAGCACTGAAGAGAGTCCTTATATTTGTATTGCTGAATTAGAATTCCCTCAGCAGGATATTTGCGCAATTGGCCAGCCTGAATTTGGAAGTATTCTTGCTTTTAACATCTGGAGAACCTTAGCACAACATGAGCCGCTTGGATCTATTGCTGAAGCCAGAAAAGTGGTTTACGCAGCAAGTGCCGAAGCCCGCCATCAGGCCAACGGCCAGCAATTACAAGAACCTGAACATATTAATCCTCCCTTTAAAGGAGATACAGACGAAGACAGCGACTGCATTGTTACGGCCGGAATCTATCCCCCAATCGGAGTAATGCGTGTCGGGAATAGTGATCATGAATATTTTATTGGTCCCCTGGTTTCCGAACCGGTAGTCTTAACAGATGACTATGCCTACCGCGATAAAACCGGAGCACTAAAACGGCAAGCTGCCCAATTCAGAATTTACGGATTTAATGCCGCCGGAAAAGCAATTAAAGAGCTGACTGCCGAAAATGCCAATATTGTCTGGCATGCTCATTTAGCAAATCAAAAATCATCCTGGTATCAATTTCAAATGGCCCTGGACATTCCGGATGCTATTGGCGCACCAGCTTCTATGTTACGTAATATTAACGTGGCCGACCGGAACTCACTAATCATAGATGGCGGACATCAGTCGGTAAGCGCAACCAACGTAGATAAGGGCCATCCTTTTATAGGGAAATTCCAGACGGAGACCGTTTACCTTGGTGAAATGCGTACTGATGTAAAAGGAAGGTTAATCATGCTCGGCGGACATGGTGTAGCCAAAAATTTAAACGGAGATATTGCCATTACATTCGCGAACAACGAAGGCTGGTATGACGATATTTCTGATGGTCCCGTTACTGCAGATGTGGAATACAATGGGGTTAAACTTAAAGTGGAGCCGGCATGGGTAATTTGTGGTCCACCTGATTACGCTCCCCTACAGAAATCGGTTCGTACCATGTGGGATTTAATGAGAGACCTGGCCATTGATGCAGGAATGCTGGCCCGACCGAAAAGGCCTTCTTTTACTCAGGACATCCTGCCTGTTTTCCAGCGCATGACTAACCTGCAATGGGTTAATGCAGGCTTTGGAGCCGCATTCGGCTGGGGTGGTCAGTTTGATTACACCACGGCTAAATGGATGGTAAAGTTGAATGACCCTTCTTCTGCAAATATGGAAATGCGACGTACGATTTCTAATAATTTCCGTCGTTATGAGGTATCGGGTGCAGAAGCGCCCCAATTATGGCCATGGATGTATGGTGATGCCATTACTATCCCTAGTTTAGGTTCTGTGCGTCAGCATTCCACACTATCCCAATTACAATTGTCTTTTATTGACCAATGGGTAAAAGGTGACTTTGATGCAGATTATGTGGATATGACCGGTTGCCCGCATATCCCGGAGCCAATTACAATAGATAAGTTACCTGTTGCTGAACAACCGGATATGCTGACCAGAGCAGCCATGGAATTTTGCCTGGCAGATGCCTTCCATCCGGGTTGTGAAATGACATGGCCAATGCGAACTGCCGGTATGTATATGTCTGCTTTCCGACTTAAACATGCACCAAAAACGCCACCGGTAAACTCCTCTTACTATGGTCCGGTGATGAATAGCGATGTATTCACTTTAGCAAAAGGCCCTTTACTTGGTGGACAAGTAGCCGGTGGTATTACCAGATGGATGGCTATCCCCTGGCAAACCGATACCGCGAGTTGCCGTGATGGCTATAGTTCGACCTACGATCCGTACGTTCCAACCTTTTGGCCGGCCAGGGTTCCCAATAATATCTTAACTGAAGCGCAATACAAAGCATCTATAGATACAGCGCTATCTGAAGAAACACGTAAACAAGCCTTTGCCTACCGTAAAGACTGGCTGGATGATTTACCGCTTGGGGGCGAAGAACCAAGTTACACTACCCAGATTAATAGTATGGTAACACACTTTGATAAGCTCGCTGTGGTTCAATCACGCCCTGGCGTACCAAATGACCCGGCCTTTCCACCGAAAATGCAGGTTGGAATCACACCAAGTCCAGCACAGGAAGCTACCTTATTAGCCGCAGCCGTAAAAGAACTGGAAAGTATTTTAAACCGTCAGAAAGCCGCGAAAATAAGTTCTCCACACCTTCTTGCTAAAGCTATTACCGACTTATCACATAAACAATTACTAACGGAGCAAAACCTGATAGAAAGTGCAAAAGCCAACCTGATCGAACTCGTTAATCAGGAACTGAATGAAGATTTCAAATCAAGTCCGGTTGTTCAAAAACTACTGAATTTATTGTCGTCCAAAGCTCCTAAATCAGCTAGACCATTGATGGTGAAATCTCAGACAAGTACCGGAGGAAGTACTGGTGTGACCGAGAAAAGCAATCGCTTCTCCCGATTTATCCCAAAATAAAAATGAATTAACAGACCGTATTTCCCTGATGAAAGCAGAAATAAATAAAGAAGTTGATATTGCGATTATTGGCGGTGGTGTGGCGGGTTGTACCGCCGCCATCGCGCTCGCCGGATCATATAACGTGGTGTTGCTCGATCAGACAGACAGCCCTCCCAAACGGATTGGCGAATGTTTGCCTCCGGCAACACGACGTATTCTAAAGCAGCTGGATTTGTTGGAGGGCTTAGACAGCACCCTCCGGGCGACCAATCAAAGTCAGCACCTCAAACATATCGGTACACAATCCTATTGGGGTAACGAACAAGCCTATATCGTAGATCTTTTGCGCAACCCTGATGGATTTGGCTGGCATTTAGATCGCCAGGCATTTGAAATTTATTTACGGGAAGCCGCTTTGAAACGGGGTGTAAATTGCTTTTGGCCCGCCAAATTACAAAGCGCCAATTTTGAAGATCATCGCTGGTCTATCACAGCTACAGCACAAGATAAGGGATCAAATGATCCGCTTTACCACTTCAAGGCGAAATTTGTAATCGATGCCAGTGGCCGACAGTCACATTTCGCAAGAAAAATTGGTATCGGGCGCCAGCAATACGACAAATTAATTAGCTGTTGGCTTACACTCCCCAATCTGGAAGCCAATAAAATGAGTACCATTTCGGCAAGCGAAATCGGATGGTGGTACAGCTCGCCTTTACCCGGGAACAAAAGAATTCTGGCCTTACAAACTGACCCGGACCTGATAGACCGGAGTACTTTAAATGATGTTGATCAGTTCTTCAGGTTAGCAAAAACCAATCGGGAAATGGCGACTCTCCTTCAGAGAAATTCCAGCGCCATTGGCATTCATCAAACCGTAGCAGCCAACTCCACGCGCCTTAATCAGGTTGCCGGCCAACAATGGGTAGCACTTGGTGATGCTGCGATGAGTTTTGATCCCTTATCCTCACAAGGTATGTTTAATGCGATGGCTAATGCTATCCAATTGACAGAATTGATGATGGAGTCTGACCCGAAAAGTATCTTAAAAGCTGAAAGCTTAAAAGAAATCCAAACAAGCTATACGCATCAACTCGATCGGATCTGGGAACATTACAACAGGCATAAAAGAATGTATTACCGCGAAGAAATGCGTTGGAAGGATTCTGCCTTTTGGAAAAGGAGACATTAACTGAAATCTCTGTTATATACTAAAAGCAATGTTATCTTTAATATATTTGATTACCGAGCCAAAATATATTGAAAATAACCACCTTCATTTTTTTCCTGCTATTCGCGAAAATATTGCATGCGCAACCTTATTATTTTAAACACTATCAGGTAGAAAACGGGCTGTCCAACAACAGTGTATTTGCCAGTGTTCAGGATGATAAAGGGTTCATGTGGTTTGGAACAAAGGATGGTCTGAACAGATTCGATGGCTATTCATTTAAAACATATCGTCATGATCCTGCAAATCCGACCAGTCTGGGAAACGATAAGATTTATGCCTTGCTTAGCGACAAAACTGCGGGCCTTTGGATAGGTACAGATCGCGGGCTTTACAAATACAACCCTGAAAAGGAAACGTTCCACGCAATAAAGGAAACCCTCCAGATTAGAATTAGCAGCATACACATTGACAACAATGGCATCCTATGGCTCCTTTCCAATAGCAAGGTCTATCGCTATAACCCTACGAAAAAGGAGTTTTTACCAGTAAGCGTTAACGACGCATTTGAGGTCGGTTCTATTTATTGTCAATCGGACGGAGAAATTCTAATCACGAGTCCTAACGGTAAGATTGCGATGTATAACCCCCTGAGCAAGTCTTTTAAGACCCGTTATCAAATGAATAAAAAAGGCTCGGTTAATATTGGTTGGGTTCCCGTATTTACAGAAACCAGAGACCATCAGCTATTGCTCGGGTCCAGCAGTCAGGGAATTAAGCTATACAACCCTAAAACAAATGTATTAAAAGATGTCATTACCCGGAATAAGGATAAAACACATATTTATGTAAGAGCTATACAATCCATAAATAAAGATGAATTCTGGATTGGCACCGAATCAGGATTATATATTTATAACCATCGAAATGGAACCATTGCTCAGCAGAAAAAACAATATAGCAATCCTTATACGCTTTCAGACAATGCCATTTACTCGGTATGCAGAGACAGGGATGGAGGCATGTGGATGGGAACCTATTTTGGTGGCACGAACTATTACGCCCCCTCTTCTTCCATTTTCAGCAAATACTTCCCGGAGCAGCAGCATAACTCCATTAGTGGAAGCGATGTCCGCGAAATTTGTAAGGATAAAAACGGCAACTTCTGGATTGGTACTGAGGACGCCGGTCTGAATAAGCTGGATCCAAAAACAGGCCGCTTTACCTCCTTTTTTCCTAATGGAAACAAAACCTCTATTGCACATTCCAATATCCATGGTTTGGTGGCGGATGGCGACAAATTATGGATTGGTACTTTCGAGCATGGTTTGGATGTGATGGATATCAATACCGGCCTGGTGATTAAACATTATGTAGCTGGAAAAGGAAATTCTTTACGATCCAGTTTCGTATTGAGTCTGTTTAAAACCAGAGCCGGAGATATACTTCTTGCAACCACTGTAGGGATCTATAAGTATAACCGTAAAAAGGATGATTTTGATGCCATACCAGGTATCCCCTTTCACTTCTTTAACAATATCATGGAAGATAGTGAAGGTAATATATGGGCTGGAACTTATGATAAAGGCCTTATTCGTTTCAGGTTAGGCGAAAACGGCTATCTCAATTTAACGCACCAACAGGGCAATAAAAACAGCCTGAGCAACAACACCATAAACGGGATTTTCGAAGACAACAAAAAGAACATCTGGATAGTTACAGATGGCGGTGGATTATCCTTGCTGGACAAGAAAAAATTAACCTTTAAATCTTACAATGCCAGCAATGGACTGCCGAGTAATTTCCTCTTCAGAATTCTGGAAGATCATCAACATAAATTATGGATCAGCAGTACCCGCGGACTGTTTCGCTTTGATCCGCAGACAGAGGAAGTAAAAACATATACCATGGCCGACGGCCTGCTTACAGATCAGTTTAATTACAACTCTTCTTACAAAGACACTGATGGCAGAATGTATTTTGGTAGTTTGAGGGGAATGATCAGTTTCTTACCGGAACAGCTAAATACCACTTCTAAAACAGCACCTATATTTCTAACAGGCTTCCAGATTGACAATACAGAAAGTACGGATCCGGCAGTAAATAAGATCCTGACCAAATCTGTTCTTTACACGGATCAGATTACCTTGAGGTATAACCAATCGTCCTTTAGTATTGATTTCGCAGGACTCAGTTATGCTTCCCCTGTAACAACGGAGTACGCTTATAAGATGACCGGATTATACGATAACTGGGAATATTTAAAAACCAATAGAAAAGTCTATTTTACAAAACTAGCCCCTGGAACCTACGTATTTGAAGCCAAAGCGATGATTAACGGAAGTAAGGAATGGAGTAAAAATAATATTAAGTTACGCATCGTTGTGCTACTCCCATTCTGGAAAACGTCATGGGCTTACGCGCTCTATTCGATTTTATTTCTGGGAGTGGTTACTGCGGTAATCCTGGAGTATCATAAGAGAACAGACCTGAAAAACAAAAGACGGATAAAGCTCTTTGAGCATCAAAAAGAAAAGGAAATCTACCAGGCCAGGATCGAATTTTTCACCAATGTAGCTCATGAAATCCGTACTCCACTCACCTTGATCAAAGGGCCCATGGAAAAGATCATTAAACTTTCAAAAGAGGTCCCTGTCATTGAGAAGAATTTGAAAACCATGAACCGGAATACGGATCGTTTACTGAACCTCACCAATCAGCTGCTGGACTTCAGAAAAACAGAGGTTAAGGGCTATTCTTTAAACTTTGTAAAAGTCGACATTTCAGAACTCATTGAGGCCGTCAACATGCAGTTTCAAGATGCTGTGGAAAGCAAAAAGATCAACTTTGAAACCATACTTCCTCCACATTTTTTTGCTTATGTAGATACAGAAGCCTTGTACAAGGTCATGAGTAATTTGGTGGACAATGCGATTAAGTATGGTAAATCGAAAGTAAAAATCGTACTTAGTATAAATCCGGAGGAAGATCAGTTTAGTATTCAGGTCTTCAATGATGGACTTAAGATTGCTCCGGAAATAAATAATAAAATATTTGAGCCCTTTTTCCGGTCCAGAGAAACAGAAATGCAAAGGGGCACCGGCATTGGCTTATCCATATCAAGATCTCTGACAGAATTACACCGGGGCTACTTATACCTGGAAGAAAGCGATCCGGAAGGCAATGTATTTGTGGCTGTATTCCCGATTCATCAGGAAATGGAATTTAACTTAGACGGAAAATGGAAAAAGAGATAACGATCCTACTTGTAGACGACAACGAAGAAATTTTAGAGTTCATTGCAGATGATTTAAGTGAAAAGTTTCAGATCCTAACGGCAACGAACGGTCTGGACGCACTTGCCATTCTGGAGACAGAGACTGTCCATTTGATCATCAGTGACATCATGATGCCTGAAATGGATGGTTTTGAGTTTTGTATGAAAGTTAAGTCGAGCATTGAATTTAGCCATATCCCATTAATTCTTTTGACGGCAAAGGATACCCTGGACTCTAAAATACAGGGATTGGAGCTAGGGGCCGATGTTTTTGTTGAAAAACCATTTTCACCAGAGTTCCTGCAAGTGCAGGTTTGCAGTCTAATCGCTAATAGAAATAAGATTAAAGCCTATTTCTCCAGTTCGCCACTATTGCACCTGAAAGGAATTGCCCATTCCAAAGCGGATGAACAGTTCCTAGAAAAGATTCAATACATTATTGATAAAGACATCAGCAACCCCGATCTGGATGTAGAACATCTGGCCAATCACATGAACATGAGCAGGCCTACTTTATACAGAAAAATCAAATCTATTTCAAATCTTAGCCCCAATGAGCTGATCAATATTTCCCGTTTAAAAAGAGGTGCAGCGCTATTGAAACAGGGTGCCTTAAAGATTTATGAGATTTCCGATTTGGTTGGATATAGCTCCCAAACTCATTTTGGGAGAGTTTTCTCCAAACAATTCGGAATGTCTCCTACTGAATATGCAAACAACAAATCATAGCATATCCTACTACTTATCGTTTCATCGGTTTGGTTGTATGTTTAAATGAAAATTACGGAGTGATCAAATACAACCTGTCGTTCGTCGCTTTTATTTTTGCTTCAGGAAATTTTAAGATCCTGTCGTAGGTCATCAATCCATTCGTTTCCTGCTCCACATCGGTCGTCTGTGTATATACTGCCGCAGATAATCCCTTTTTGATTAAACCTTCGATGCTACGGATAAAAGAATCATATTTTTCAAAAAGTTCATCAGCAGTTTTAAAAGACTGATATCCCCAATTGTTTTTCTCCTTCCAGGTATGCCCTGGCACCGGCAAACCCAATCCGCCAAATTCCCCCAAAACAATAGCATGAGTCCGGCCAAAAAGGTCTGGTCTTGGCATTTTTGGTTCCGGATAATGATGTAAATCCACAATATCTCCGGTGATAACATGATTACCACCGCTAGCACTGTTTACCAGTCTGGAAGGATCTTTTGCCTTAGTCCATTCCGCAATTTCTTTGGTTTTAAATTGTCCCCAGGCTTCGTTGAAAGGAGTCCATACGACAATTGAAGGGAAATTATGAAGGTCGTCCATGATTTTACTCCATTCTTTGCGGTACATTGCTTCTGATTCCGGAGTACGGTTTTTATCTGTCCCACCCATTGTACCCAGATTAGGTTCCCAATGGTTACCGAGATCTCCACTAGGCATATCCTGCCATACCAGCATTCCTAACTTATCGCATTCGTAATACCATCTTGCCGGTTCCACTTTAATGTGCTTGCGGATCATGTTAAAGCCCATTTCTTTGGTTTTTATGATGTCATAGATCAAGGCCTCTTCTGTAGGCGCAGTATATAAACCATCCGGCCACCAACCCTGGTCTAACGGACCATATTGAAAGACAAACTCATTGTTAAGTAACATTCTTTCGATACCATTCTGATCTTTTGCCATGGATGATTTACGCATCGCAAAATAACTACCTGCCTGATCAATTACCTTTCCATTGCGTAGCAATTCAATTTTCAGATCATATAAGAAAGGGCTTTTTGCAGACCATAGTTTTGGGTTTGCTATGGCTAAAGAAATTTCGTCATTTAGGTTTGCTTCTTTTTTAGCAACCTGATTTTCATCCTCAAATGCGGTTATTCTAATTTGATCACCCGGTTGGCCAGCTGCAACGTTTACCTGTAGGGAAAGTGTTTTCGCATCGATATCCGGGGTCTGTTTAGTCGCTACAATATGTGTTTTTGGAACACTTTCCAGCCAAACTGTCTGCCAGATGCCGGTAACCGGGGTGTACCAGATTCCTTCCGGTTTCCTGACCTGTTTACCTCTTGGTTGTGGTCCTTCATCTGTCGGATCCCAGACACGGATTTTTATTTCCTGCGTTCCGCTTTTTTTAAGCAAACTGGTGATGTTGAAAGTAAAAGGGTCAAAACCACCCTGATGCTGACCTGCGCTTTTGCCGTTCACAAAAACTTCCGTCTGCCAGTCTACGGCACCAAAATGCAACAGCACCTCACTATTTTTCATAGAAGCCGGAACGGTAATATTATTTTTATACCATAATACGCTGTCTTTACCTATGGTTTTACCTACACCTGATAAAGCAGATTCTACCGCAAAGGGTACAAGAATGCTACCTTGATACTTAACCGGATCATTTTGATCTTTTGGGGTAATGGCATAGCTCCATAAGCCATTCAGGTTTTTCCAGTTTTGTGAACGGACAAGTTGTGGACGGGGATAATCTGGCAGCGGGTTTTTAGGATCAACCTTTTCGGCCCATGGCGTTGCAATTCGATCCTTAATTAACGCCCATTTTTTTTCTTGCGCCTGCAATGAGGTATAACTAAGCACACAAAGTAGTGCGCCTGATAGAAGTCTGTTCATAACAATTTAATATTTGGTAACCAAATATTGGATTTTTACCTATAAGTCATTCTATAGTTTTGTATCATACTTTCTTCATTTTGTCTCTATTTAATTAAAAATTAGCGCATAACAACTCAAACCTATTTATTTTTGTTTTTCTAACTGTATCAGTCGGGCATAGATCTCCAGCATTGCGGCCTGATCAATTAGAGATTTTTCTTTATGCTGCCCAATCAGGTTTGCGTCATCCCGTTCCTCGCTCCAAATCCGTTGAGCCTCATTTCTGAAAATATTGATCCAGTCGCTATTCTTGTCAATTTTATAAAGTTCAATCCCTCCTCTTAACAATACCGCATTAAACCAATAATGTCCAGGTAAACGATTATCCTTAAAAAAATAGTTCTTCGCTGCTTTAGAAATCTGTTGTGCTTCTATTAAATACTTCTTATTACTGGTTATAGTGAATAATAAAGCATTGGCCTGAAGCATTGCACCCGCATTATAAGTATAGAACTTGCGGTCAATCTCTCCACCGGGTATTTTTATAGCATCATAGAACAACCCTTCCGGAGAACGAAGCGTTTTATTGGTCCAGTCGTAAACTGATAAAGCTGTTTCTAAATACTTTTTTTCTTTCGTGATTTTATACAGCTGCAAAGCAACCAATATGGCTGGTGCATTGGAACAAGTATTCTTGGTACTAAAATCCCCTTCCTTCCAGTATAAGCCTCCTCCAGCCTTAGCATCTATTCCGGTAATCATATAATCATAAACCATGATCGCCTTATTAAGATAGGGAGCTTCTTTGGTCCGGTTATAGGCATCCAGGTAAGCAATAGCGATCCATTGGTTATCATCATAAAAACGGGAGCTTAAGCGCTCGGCCGTCACATAATCCTGGTAAGCCAGGGGCTGTTTTTCACTATAGTACTGATCAATTGCTTTCACTACTGGCTTCAGCTGTTCCCGTTTACCAGAAAGTGCGTCCATTTCATTGGCAGCCTGCACCAGCGCACAGAGCGGCCATAACCAGGAGTGTGGGTTATCTTTTTGCACTACATCTGTAGTCTCAAAATACAAACCTGTACTCCCGTCTTTCAGGAGGCCGTTAATGTTTTTAGTAATCTGTGGAAGATACCCTTCAAAACCCGAAGATTGCGCAAAGACAGCTGGTTTCACAGACCAGGCCATGAACACTAAAAATGCAAGTACAATTCTATTTCTCATCAATCGTTTATTTTGGTTAGTTAATTTAGGGGTTTAAAGCTATCATCAGTAAACTAAGTGCTTTTAAGTTGTACTCATTCAGCAAAACATATCAATACTTCAACAAACAGAGTCATTTTCAAACTGCAGGCAATGAAATTCACTTAATTTTAAAAGTATGAACGTCATGAAATCTATGATCCCCGGCTATGCAATGCCGCTGTTATGGTTATAGGAAAATCAGTCTGAGGCTAGCCTGCCTCCATACTGACACTACAATTATCAGGGCCTCTTTCCCCTTTTGCATGGAGGTTGATAGGGCCTAAGCTGACCTATAGCCCTATCAACAGCTTTAAGAATACCTTATAGCTTTCTTTTAATACTTAAATAATTATAACATCAATAGTTGAATACCCCTAAGATATTCAGTACCTTCATACTATCCACACCGGATGACACCTAACTCTACCTCAAACACTTAACCTCTCTGATATGGCAATAGCTTCAAACGGTCCACAGGGCCATCTTAACGGAAAAGTAGGCAACCTTGTTTTCTACATGCTGAACGGGCAACCTATAGTACGCTTAATCGGCAGAAAAGGAAAACCAAGTACGCTTCAACTGGCCAATTACCAGGAGATGGCAGTCACCACCAAACTGCTTAAAAGAATGGGTGGTTTTATTAAACTCGGTTACGGTTTACAGGCCAGAGGAACGGTACATAATGCACATAACCTGGCGACTTCCTACCATAAAAAACAGGCTTTAACCGGTGAATACCCTAATATCAGTATCGATTACAGCAAGGTAAAGCTGAGTCAGGGTGTCATGCCGGAAACCGCTGATTTAAAAATCAATAAGTTAGCTGGTGGACTGGAAATCACCTGGGATCCAAAAGATTATGCAGACTTAAAATCCAACGACAGTGTGATGGTCATGATTTGTTGCCCGGAAACCGGAAAAGACCAGGAATACCTGAATGTGGCTAGAAGATCAGAGGGAAAATGTTTTATCCCAATGCATGACCAGGTATTGAATCAACAGATAGAACCCTATATCTCCTTTATTTCTGCGGATGGCGAAAAGGTTTCAGACAGTGTTTATCTGGGTAATTTGAATGGAACGGGTAAAAATGCAGCAGAAAAACAACAAGAAGAGAAATACCTGCAGGTAAAAGCAAGGTTTGATCAGGTGGAAGGCAGTTATTCAGCGCAAATGATAGCCAATTACGGCGAAAGACCCCGGACTAAAGCTTTTAAATACCTGGAAAAAGAATATCAGACACTCAAAAAACAACTGGAACACTTACCAGGAAAACCTGGTTAACTAAACTTAAGGAATGCAATAATAGCTAGATATGGGAATAGGTATTTCCGTTCCTCATTAAGAGTTAAGTATGTTTTTTAAACTTCGGGTTATAAATAGAATAAAAATATGAGACACCTAATATTTATGTTGTTTGGCTATCTGATCTTCAACACACAAGTATCAAAAGCTCAGGACAATGAAAGGAGTAATATTTACTATTTCCTTGATACCGCAGCTGTGCCAATTAAGGATAGAATTTTTGATTTATACAGTTACGGTTATACTAAAAATTTTAACATCTTATGCAGATGCTACCCCTGGAATACAAATGTTAATTTTTTTTCAATTAATCCTAAGGATACCAGACCGTTTACCTTACAAGAATTTAACGAAATTAAAACAGTATCACTTCCAGACCTTATTGACATTGCAATTCAATATGCAAAAGACAGGATTTATAAATATAATTTTTATTTTATTGAACCAGTGAGTGACAAAATGAAAATAACAAAAGTCATTTTAGCCTGGCCTACTAAACCAAGAACCCATTCAACGATTATAGAAATTAAACCCATAAAAAATTGACGCCTAAAAACACAAAAGTCCTTCATCCGATCCCATTTAACAAAGTCTCGCTGGAAAAATTTGGGATTCGAAGATTCACGCTATGAGAACTATAACTTATTTATTCGGAATTTTCCTTTTAATCACTCAAAATTGTAAAGGCCAAAATAGTGTAAAAGAAAAAGACTCGGTCTACTACTACCTTGATACTGCTGCAGTGGCAATTAAAGACCGCATGGTTTTTAAAGACTCATTAGAGCACGGTATCTCATACTACATACCATGTAGGTGTAATTTATTGGGAAGTAATATAAATTTTGAAAAATCTAAATTCGCAAAGAGTAAACCAATTACCTTGGCTGAATTCAAAAAAATTAATACAGTGTCAATCACTGATCTTTTATCTATTGTTGTTAACAAGATAAAGGATAAAAGCAAGTTGACTTCCTATTTCATTATCGAACCCAGTGGTAAGGCTATGAAAATAAGCCAGGTATTGTTAATGGATCCTCGACGAACTGAAGAGATTGATAAAGGAGGCGTATATCTTAAACCAATTAAAAATTAGTTTTTTTGATAAGCCTTACAATCATTAAACCCTGGCGACTTCCTACCATAAAAAACAGGTTTAAATAAACCGGGCAATCGCAAAATAAACAAGGAAAATACAACCAATCCTTTCCTATAAATCACCCGGACTTGATTCCATGAGATATCTGTTACATACTTTACTTGCCGGTAATGGAAACCTGAAATTTTAAAAATACAGCACAGGATTACCGTCCATTTTTTGTAAATTGATGTATGAAAGTTAAAAGAATCGTAGTGGACATACCTACGCAAAACGTTGATGCGGCCAAACAATTCTATCAAGACATACTTGGACTTGATTTATTAATGGATCATAATTGGATAGCAACCTACGGATCTGAAAATCATCAAAAAATTCAGATCAGTTTTGCTATAGAGGGCGGATCCGGGACACCTGTACCTGATTTATCAATCGAGGTAGATGATGTTAATGAAGCATACAGGCGAATGAAAAAGGCGGGCATAGCTATTGAATACGGACCAGTGGATGAACCATGGGGTGTGCGTAGATTTTTTGTCCGTGACCCTTTCAATAAATTAATAAACATTCTCGCTCATATATATTTGTAGGCAGCTTACTCCCATCCCCATTGCTGAAATATCCGGTGTCCGGCTGTGCTCTTTAAAAAGGCAACAAATTTTTGAGCATTAACAGTGTTCTTCTTATTTTTTGTAAGGACAATAGGTGTACCACGATACAAACGCAATGAAACCGGCAATTCTACTACCGTGGTGATATCCTTAAGATTTTTATGCCATGAGGCATAAGTAATCCAGGCATCAAAACCACTATCAGCTTTCCATGCTTCTATCCCTAATGCAGTATTGGTAAAAGATTGAACAATGTTTTTCTGAATTGAACCAATCAAATTCTCTTTCCCTGCAATATCTTCCCAAAGTCCCAACTGGCCTGCGCCGTTTACGTCGAGTATTTTAATGCCTTCTCTCGTTAAATCTTTTAACGAAGTAATCTTCTTTGGGTTACCTGGCCTCACTAAAATTGCTACCCGCCTCTGGTACAAGGCCGTTCTGCTGGCTTTGTTTACCATATCAGGGTAGTTTTGTGTAAACTGGGTAAGCATATATTCAGCACCACCATAGATGATATTGGCATTTTTTTCAGCACTGCTTAACCATTTACTTTCCGGGCCGCCAATTACTTTAACCGGTATTTTTGTAGTTGCCGTAAATTGTGTAGCGCAGGCTTTCATTGCAGAAAGTGGTCCGCCGGGACCATAAACATATATGGTATCTGTTTGTGCATTTACAGTTATACTTGCGGTAAGTAGTGTTACCGATAATGCTACTTTTTTAAATAAACTTTTCATATTTGATATTCCATTTAAATGGTAATTTCTGCCAGAGAATTGTGCAATTAGATATTGACTTCATGGTATAACATTTTAAGCCAATCCAACAACTTGCCTATTTAAGCGCTGTTTAGAATTTCTAAGGTATTTAAACTTCAGTTACGATCAAAATTTCAGGAAAGCCTATATGCCCTCTAAAGTCTTTCTGTAAGCTATCACTTAAAGATAATGTAGAAGCCAGGCAAAAAGGATATTTTTACACTATGAAAAACTTAAGCATCTTAATATCTACCGCTGCTGTATTGACACTTTCATCTTGCGGGATGAATAACAATGCTGCAAAAAACAGTAATGACGCAGCCCTGGCCCCTATAGCTGCAGACAGCACAGCTGAAAAAGGTTTATTTGCAAAGATGTCAGTGAAAGACACCGTTAAGGCTGGCGAATTGGTGGAATTGAAATTTACAGTGTACAACAATGCCGACACTGCACAACGTTTTTGCAAATGGCACACTCCTTTTGAGCCATTCATCAGCAAATACCTGGATGTAAAATCAGCTTCTGGTGAAGAGATAAACTACAAAGGTGCGATGGCCAAACGAATGATGCCAGCACCGGCCAGCAGTTATATCGCTGTAAATTCTAAAGACAGTGTTTCTACTCAGGTGGATCTTTTAAAAGGATATGACCTCAGCAAACCTGGTAAGTACACGATTATTTATGTAGGCCAAAACATGAGTGGACTGATTGTTAAAGACAGTATTTCTTTCGTTTACTCGAAATAGTAAAAAGTTTAAAATAGACCCTTATTTCTGTCGGGCACTGTCATGATATTGCCAAAGCACATTAATTATTTTCCATGTACCATTCAATTTCACGAGGTGTAGGTAGTCAATCCAATCATCTGCGATGAGTTTAATTGATGCTGTTCTGTCGGAAACATCAAGAAATCGGACTTCTTTTTTAGGTACCTCCGGGAATTTATCTTTTTTCTTATTATAGCTTTCGGCTAAGAGTATCATGGATTCAGCATTGGTCTCCCTCAGGTAGTCTTTACCAGTCTCCTTGTCCTTCCAAAAAGTTCGCTTCACCATTCTGGGGTGTAATGCCCGGTCCATTTGTGCAGGATCAGGCGTATGCTGGGACTCGATGTAGTCTAGAACAGCAACTTTAACGTCTAAACTATCTTGTTTTGTCTGACCAAAACTGTTTGAACTGACTATTAATAAAACTACAGAAAACAGAAGTGAATTGAGTTTTGATTGCGGTAACATTTGATCCGGGTTTAAATGAATTTCCTAATGTCAGTTTTTATCTGATCGAAAGATCGTCATTGCAATCAGGGAGTAAATACACACTGATGTCCTCCCGAAAAATTGCAAATTTAAAACTAGAGAAAAAAGTTGATTATAGTATGGTTTTCCAGGTGCGATCTTGATGTTACACTTGTACTCCCCAAACCATAACAGAAGCAACTCTAAAACCCTGCCAGAGAAATATACTCTTCAGCAGCTCAACACACCCACAACTACACTGTATATCAGTACATTGTATCATTTTCGTTAAAAATATTCAACCGAACAACTTTCAAGAAAATATTATTTATATTGTTATATCGTGGCTGTTCTAAAGAAAAAACTGCTGCGTATTTTCAAAAAACCTATTGTATAAACAAAAAATCATCCTTATGTGTACAGGTATTCAGGTTAAAACAGAAAGCGGTGCGCCGATCTATGGTCGTACTATGGAATTTGCAACAGATTTAAGATCAGAAGTCCTGGTCATTCCCAAGGGAATCCACTTTGTCGGGGCGGGACCACAGGTTAATGTGCCTGGTCTCCACTGGACTTCCCGGTACGACATCACAGGTCTCAATGTCATGGAATTGAATCTGATAATAGATGGTATCAATTCAGAAGGACTGTCTGTTGGTGCGTTCTACTTTACTAATTATGCAGACTATATGAAAGTACAACCAGAAGAAGCAGACCAATCATTATGCTCTACTGATTTACCTACGTACTTATTGTCTACCTGCAAAACGGTCGAAGAAGTAAAAATAGCCTTATTAGAAATTAAAGTTAATAAAGGGGCGCACACCGGAGCACCAAATCAATTAGCACAGGATGCAACGGCTCAGGTTCAAGCTGTTGCACTGCACTATAACATTCATGATGCTGAAGGCAATGTTCTGGTGGTTGAATATACACATGGTGAATTACATATGCATGATAACCCGATTGGTGTTTTAACCAATTCACCAGATTACATGTGGCACTATACTAATCTCAGCAATTATGTAAATCTAACGCCTATTAATGTAACAGAACTACCTCTGAAAAACATGACCGATAAAAGAGCCAAATTGCCTCCGGTAAAGGCTTTTGGCCAGGGAACAGGCTTACTCGGACTACCGGGCGATTACACACCTCCTTCCCGTTTTATTCGTGCCGTATTCTATTCGCAGTCTGTTATACCAGTGAAAGAAAATGAAGAAGCCGTACTCCAGGCATTTCACATACTTGATGCATTTGATATACCGCTTGGAACTATACGAGACTCGCAAGGAGATCCGGAATATACCCAATGGACAGTAGCCAGCGATTTGGAAAAAAGAAAGTTTTATTTCCATACCGTAAACGACAGAACCATCCGTATGGTAGATCTTGCCAACTGGAAATTTACCGATCAAATCGTAACGATGAGTATCAACCAAAGGCCTAACATTATCAATATGGCTGATCATAAAAAAGTGGCTGATCTGGTGCTATAGATTAACATAGAATAGTATAGATGACCAGGAATGCTCGTCTATACTTTAATTTGAAATCGGTTTATTATCATAAACTGCAGGTATCTGTTGCTGTAACCAGATTGTCATCCAGGCAGAGCCCATTCTACTGGCTATTGCCTCTTCCCTACCTGGATAGCTATTTTCATCATCACCGGTATAGGTATGTCCATCGGCAAAACGATTTTGTTGTTGCAGGACTTTATCAATGTGGAGTTTTGCCCAATATTCGCCTTTATGCTTTTGCGAAAGATGATCCCAGCCATAGGTAAAAGCAGCGATATCCAGATTGGCAAAATTATCATAAACACCAAAGCCCCAATCAGAACCTTCAGGGTAATAAACATCAGCTGTTCCTTCACGATACATGGTACCACCAGGAGCTTTGTAAGGCGGAGCGGAAAACGAATGTGTCGTTACCGAGTAGTAAATTTTATCAAGGTTAAAGCGTGCGGCTTCTGGTGTTGCTTTACCTGCCAATGAAAAAACAATTGGCGCATTAATCATCGAAGCAAGCGCATTATATTGTGGGTGAATGATACCATGGTTGATTACAAAACCAGGCTCCTCCATATTATGGCCATTAACCCAGCTACTCACCGGACGGCCATGTATAATTCTTTGGTTATTTAAATCAGAAGGCAGGGAGGTAGAGGCGATCAAATATTCAACAGACTTATATAACCATTTGTTCGAGTTTGGATGATCCGGTAACATGACTGCCGCCAAATACAGCAATTCAGCATTCCAGGCATCCTCTTCAATTTTAGAATCGCCTGGAAAAAGTACTTTTCCTGTGCTGTCTTTAAAATAAAGCGGCGCTGTTGGAAGAAAACGATCTGCTTCAGAAACCATCATTTTTATGATATTGGATTGATCTTTGGGCGAAAATTCATCCCAAAGGAGCCAGGCTACATATCCTGAGTAATAAGCCCAGTGAGCTGCCTGCCAATCGCCACCCCATACTTTACGGTTACCATTGATTTTATGATCATAGGCCACAGACCGGATCATCAGGGTCGTTTTATCTTTAGCTTCTTTCAATGACACCCCAGTTACAGCGGGATCATATATGCCTGTTTTAATGGCAATGGCTATACCGAAAGCCATCGCAGCAGGAAAGCGGTACCGGTATTCATTTACCTTAGATTTACTTTTCAAGTCAAGATACCCGCTGGAATCGATCTGATATTTCTTCACATCGTTAAACCAGGCGCTGAGTGCAAACTTATTGGCATTGAGCAATGCTGTTTTTACTGCATTTGTGACTTTATTACGAGGTGCTTTTTTTTGAAACTTGTTCCAATTAATCGGTGCCACCGTTGTTGAGGGATCAGTGTTTCCTATTGCTGTACTGATTTGGCTTTTCGCTGATTTTATACCTGTAATCAGTAATAAAGTGGCTGCTATTATTTTTAAATGACATTTCATTTTCTTCTTATTTTTCAAAGTGTTAAATCACCATAGCCCATATCATCCACACAAATGATAAATGCATTGGGTTATCTTTAGTTATTTGTCCCGGTGCTGATTTAGCAAAAATGATTACGAAGAAGACAGCTGTTTTCTTTGTAATCATTTTTGCAATTTTAATTTTACCAGCCGGGATTCTGGATCAGTTGATCAGAAATATTTACTTGCGTAGCAGGAATTGGCAACAAGTTCATTTTTGGTTCTATAAATACAGAAGCAGGTTTTGCCAGATTAACTTTTTCATAACTATAAGTATTATTTGCAATCTTGATGATCTTTATTCCTTTAAGTACAGTTCCATATGTACTGGCACCGATCTTCCACCTACGGATATCCCAGAACCTGTGATCCTCGTAGGCCAGTTCAATCCTCCTTTCATCTCTAATGAATTTTCGCATTTGCTCCATCGTTAATCCGGAAGGCAAGGCTGCCGGATTCAGACCTGCCCTGTCTCTGATTTCCCTCATTGGTTCATATGCCTCCATGGTTTTTCCGGATTCATTTAAAGCTTCCGCATAATTCAACAATATTTCAGCATATCTTAAGAATGGAAAAAAATGTTCGGTCCCACCGGTTGTACCAGTAACATCTTCGCTCATCATTTTTCTATTATAATAACCTGTTTGAGTTCCCGGGGCAATAAAAGGGATACTAAAACCATCATTAGGCGCATTAAGGTAAGTATATATTGGCTGTTTGGTATTTGTAGCAGGGCTTAACCATAATCCCCCGTTATAAATAACGGAACGATAAAACCTGGGGTCGCGGTTTACATAAGGATTCTGTGGATTATAGCCTGATCCGGGAGCATCAATAGGCATCCCGTTACGCATCGGATAAGTATCCACATAATCTCCATTAGGTGAATTATGGAAAGCTCCGCCGACACTTGAAGGTAGATGCGAACTTTCATAAGTACGGTTACTTCCGGCAAGTCTTGCAAAGATCATTTCACGATTCACACGTTTTAGAAAGACATTATAAAATCCCTCTGCAGTAGAGTTATCTCCTCCTGTACCTTGCACAAGACTATAATAATTTAAATCTATAACCGCTTTGGCCGCCTCCGCAGCCTTAGTCCAACGTTGCTTATCTTCGGAAGGGTATCCGAAAACAGGATTTGGATCAGCTGCGCCTCCATTAAATAAAGGGCTTGCTGCGAACAATAATACCCTGGCTTTTAAGGCCAGACAAGCGCCTTTTGTAATCCTTCCAAGGTTCTGAGCTTCAGTCCCTGTATATTCCATCTGAAGATCAACCGCTGTCTCCTCCAGTTCCCTGACCAGGTAATTTACACAGGCTTCATAACTGTTTCTCGGCAAATTAAAGTCTTCGTCAATGGTTAATACACGATCAATCAAGGGAACACCACCATAGTGTTTCATCAGAATATGGTAGTAATAAGACCTTAGAAACCGGGCCTCTGCCTTCATTCTTTTCTTTGTTGCGGCAGACAATGGAGATTCATCTACCCTACTTAAGAATATATTAGCCTTTCTAATGGATTTGTAAGAATTCTTCCAGGTGTTATTAAAGGGATCCGGTAAAGAACTGGAACTATAGTTCCCTTTTTGAAAAGTTCCGGCAGGCGTGGTGGTGGTGGTTGCCCAACGTTCGTCGGATTCATCACTAAATTCAGACAAAGAGTTTGAGGTATTTATCCGTGTGGTGAAGCTTTCCGGGCCTAAGTCCGCATAAATACTAGTTAATATCTGCGTGGTACGCACACTATCTGTCCATACATCTTTGTCAAAAATATCGGACTGTGTATCACCTGACAATACGCTTTCCTTCTTGCAGCCCCATAGCCCGCTGATTGCCAATACAACTAATGCAATACGTTTTAATAATTTCATGACCTTCTAAAAATTAAGATTTAATCCAAGACTATAAATTTTTTGCTGTGGGTAATTCTCTCCACGGCCGCTTGGCGACTCTGGATCCAGGAGTTTTATCCTATCCCAGGTAAATAAGTTTGTCCCATTTGCATAAATACGAAGACTTCCTATCCCTATTCGTTTAAGTACCGAAGGTGCTATCCTATAGCCAATTTCAAAATTCTTTAAGCGGAGGTAATTTCCCGAACGAAGCCAGAAAGTGGATGTTGTTGGCCTGTTATTGGCGCCACCACTTGCAAGATGTAGTTTCGGAAAAGTCGCATTAGCCGCATTTTCCGGTGTCCAGCGCCCCAGGTGAAATTCCTGAAAGTTCCCGATATTCTCATAAACCAGTTCATCTGTTGGCCTTACACTATTGTTCAGTGCCCCCTGAAATAGAACGCTAAAATCAAATTCCTTATAGTTAAAACCTCCGGAAAGGCCAAAACTTGTATTTGGTATTACAGGATAGCCAATAGGCCCTTTATCATCGTCATTGATGATCCCATCTCCATTTAGGTCAGCATATTTCAAATCGCCTACCTGCGGATTAAAAGCAGTGACTGCACTGTTCGCGATGTCCTCTTTGCTTTCATAAAAACCAATCCAGGTCCAACCGAAAGGTTGTCCTACAGATTGCCCGGTTGATTGTAACCAGGGATATTTCTTACGTTCCTCATCTCTGTATAGCACCTTATTCCTGGCGACAGCGATATTACCCTTTACAAAGTAACCTACCTTCCCTACTTTACTGCTATACCCCAACTCAAACTCCAATCCTTTATTACTTACTTTCCCAAGGTTTACTTCCGGCAGGCTAACTCCTACGATATCCCCTACTGTTGCACGAGTGGTGATGATATCATACCTGTAATTATCGAAATAATCAAATGTCAAAGTCATTTTAGATCCAAATAATTGTGCATCGAATCCAATATTGGCTTTTCTTTCCTTTTCCCAGGTCAGGGTGCTATTACCCAATTTTCCTTCTGCCAATCCATTGTAAGTGGTATTTGACTCCCCAAACTGATAACTACCGGAAGGCACATAGGTACTTAAATAAGCGTAGGTGGTCAGGTCTAATCCAACATTATCGTTTCCTACAATTCCATAAGAACCTCTGATCTTAAAATAGTCCAGGAATTTAACATGCTCCTTTATAAAAGACTCTTCAGAAAGAACCCATCCCACTGAGGCTGCCGGAAAAAGACCAAATCTACTTTGATCATTAAATTGATTTGAGCCGGTATAACCCAGGTTAAATTCTACAAGGTAACGGCTGGCATAATTATAAGTTGCCCTTCCAACCCAACCCAGATAACTGATTTTACGCGATGGGTCCGGCACTCCTGAACCGTTCACATAAACCTTTGTATTTTGATTATAGAGTCCAAGGACTGTTAAATTATGTTTCCCAAACTGGTTGGCGTAATTTAGCGCGGCTTCAAGATTTGTGGAGCCTTTTGGCGCAAGATTTCCTGTGGCCAGTTCATAAGGTCTCAATACAGGATAACTGACATTGAATAAACTGTAAGTATCATTAGTTGGATTATACCTATAAGTAGGATATCCGTTTCTAAACAGACTTTTTAGGGAATACTGGGTATTGTTAAAAGCAAATGCTGCCCTTGCCGACAATCCTTTCAATAAGAAATCAAGTTTATGTACCGCATTTACTGTAGAAGTCATTACCGTATTGTAACTCCTGTCGTAACCCGCTAAGGTTAGCTGAGCAACCATATTTGGATGTTGACCACTTTGAGGTGGCGCAGCAAAAGATCCATCAGGATTATAAACCGGGAATGAATAAGGCGCAAAGCCTGTACGCAACAACTGATTAAAAACTGAACGTCCTGCTTCTGCAGGATGCGGCTGATTGATGTTTTCTAATCTCGAAGATAAATCAATTCCGATATCCAGATTGCTATTTACTTTGATATCCAGGTTAGACCGAAAATTATAACGTTTAAAGTAGTAGGTGTTATCTGTTTCACTTTGTTTAAACTCTTTAAACAAGCCATTTTGATTCATCATCCCTGCGGATACAAAATATTTTACATTTTCTGTACCACCGGAAACGTTTGCATTAAACTGTGTTTGCAAGGAATAAGGACGCATTACTTCATCATACCAGTTCACATTCGGATAAACGGAAGGATTGGTTCCCAAACGAAATTCTTCAAGCTGGCTATCCGTATAAGGGAAATTCGCAGCCTGGCCATCGTTAACATAGCTTTCCTTTACCAAAAGCAGTGAATTATAAGCATCCAGTAGTTTTGGTAAACGGGTTGACTGCTGAATTCCGGTTTGGTTACTAACGGAAACCTGTGCTTCTCCTGTCTGGCCACGTCTGGTAGTCACAATGATTACCCCGTTTGCACCGCGTATTCCATAAACAGCAGTAGCTGAGGCATCTTTTAAAATAGAAATATTTTCTACTTCATTCATATCGATCTGACCAATGTTATCCTGTTGTACACCATCTACAATTAACAAAGGTCCTGTCCCTGAGCGGTATGTACTGACACCCCTGATCTGTATTGCAGACTCATCTTTACCGGGTTGTCCACTATTCTGCTGGGCAAAAAGCCCTGGTAAACGACCGGATAAAGCATTGGTCAGGTTTGCTACAGGACTCTGCTTCAGCTCCTTTCCACCGAGGCTGGAAATAGATCCTGTTAATGTAGCTTTCTTCTGTGTCCCAAAGCCGACCACCACCACTTCATTCAATCCTTCTATACTCTCCTCAAGCAGGACATTATATACGTTTTTGGCTTGCAGTTTCTCAACAACAGTTTTATAACCAATACCACTGAATACCAATTTACCTTCTGCCGGTACTCCTTTCATCACATACATTCCTTTATTATCCGTTGTAGATCCAATAGAGGTTCCCTCCACTTTAATGCTCACTCCCGGGATTGGGCCGGTCTGATCTGAGACCTTTCCGCTAATAGATCTGGTTTGAGCAACACTAAGTAGTACACTTAGCATACAAACCAGTATGATATATATCTTCTTCATTATATATGATATAATAATAATTAATAACCTAACTTAATTCCAGCCTTGATTTTGAATAAGTGCCTGATTCTTTCGCAATTCGATATAAGGCACCGGATAGAGGTACATTTTAGCGGCATCAAACGTTACCGTCTGCACTACAAAATTGGGATCATAGGTTAAGGACTTGTCGGGATTCAGTGTAATTCTCATCCCTTTTAGGGTTCCATTCAAAACGGTCTCTGCAATTTTCCACCTGCGGATATCCCAGAATCTATGCTCTTCAAATGCGAGTTCAATACGTCTTTCATTTCTGATGAACTTTCTCATTTGATCTTTATCCATTGATCCGATAGCGATAACACTGGTAATGCCTGCCCGCTTCCTAATGTCATTTATGACCTTATAAACCGAAGCATCAGGGCTAGCCAATACCTCATTCTGTGCTTCTGCATAATTCAGGAGTATTTCAGCATATCTGAAAATCGGAAAATTATGTGTTGCATTTGAAAAGCTGGCGGCAGAACCACTGGTTGTCATAAACTTCCGCATATAATAACCTGTCTTGGTTCCGGTTCCTATGCCATTCCGGGTATTATTTTTACCACCGACAAATGTTTCGACAGCGCTGCCAAGCCAGGAGAAACCATTATGAAATACGCTTAGATAAAATCTGGGATCTCGATTTTTGTAAGGATCAGCAGGATTGTATCCTGAACCCGGTTCAGCAATGGCCTTACCATTCGACATTGGAAAAGCATCTACCAGATTTTGAGTTGGATTGGTTATCCCCTGCCCTCCACGCATATAGCCGGGAGGCTCATTTAAACTTTCAATTGTTGAATTGTCGGCTTGTTGATATGCAAGAATAAACTCTTTGTTACTTCTAGTGGTAAATAAGGTTCCAAAGTTAGCTTCCAAAGCATACAAATTCAATTTGATTAAGTCATCAGCAGCTTTTGCCGCAGTCTGCCACCTGGTGATATCATTGGAAGGATTATATAATGGACTGGCATCATACAACAGTATGCGTGATTTAAGTGCTAACATTGCTCCTTTAGAAACCCGGCCCAGGTCGGCGGTAGTCAGCGTAGCTGGTAATTTATCTTTTAAGAACTCACATTCCGACACGATATAATCTACACATTCAGCCCTTGTATTTCTGGCTAGCTGTAGGTTATCATTTAAGACAAACACTTTATCTCCGATTAATGGAACGCCGCCCCATCGCTTTACCATTTCAAAATAAAAAAAAGCACGCAATGCTCTTGCCTGGAAACGAAATGCATCTTTTCTGGAATCTACAATACCTGAGTTATCTACATTCGCCAATAACACGTTAACCCGTCTTATTGCACTGTAACCGGAAGCCCATGGATTTTCAGGTAAATCTGAAGGCCCCCATTGTCCGATCTTGTATTTATCGACGCCGGTTACTGAAATATCACCACTTAAGGCATCGTCTGTTCCGGCATCGAGTAAATTTGTTCCAATCCGGTTAAATCCTCTGGGTAGCTCTGCATATACAGCAGCTAAATATTCATCAATTAGTGTCCCTTGCTTATCTTTTGGATTAAAGATGTCGCTAAGCTCAGTGCGTTCTACCGGAAGCTGGGATAATACATCTTTTTCACAAGATGCGATGAGCAATACAAAAGGTATTGCGATTAATAGGTTATAAAATTTCATATGTTACGTCTTTAGAATTTGGCAGTCAAACCAATGTTATAACTTCTATAAAGCGGGTAATTATTGAACAAAGATTCCGGATCCAGATCTTTAAGCTTCGTAACGGTCAGGAGGTTGAAGCCCGAAGTAAACAACCTTAGATTACCTAATCCTACCTTGCGTGTGACTGATGATGGAAGGGTATAACCTAATTCTACATTTTTAAGCCTTAGATATCCGCCATTTTTGATCCAATAGGTTGAAACTCTTTGATTATTTGTATTGGTTCCATAGCTTAACCGTGGATAATCAGCGGTAGTGGCAGTAGCTGGAGTCCAGCGATTTAAATGATATTGCTGAACATTTCCATTGTTCTGAAATTCCCAGGCATCACTTCCTACAAGATAAAAGTCTTTATTAGCTACCCCGTTTAACAGTGCAAAAAAATCAAAATTCTTATATTTCAATCCGATAGAACCTGCGTAGTAAACCGGAGCGCCCTTCCTGCCTATTGTTGTGGCGTCATCTTCATTAATCATTCCGTCAGCATTCTGATCAATGTATTTGATATCGCCGGGCTGTAACAAACTTGAAAACTGTTTAGGGCTACGGTCTATTTCTTCCTGACTTTGGAAAAGCCCGGAGGCCTGATATCCGAAAACCTGACCTATTTGCTGACCTGTACGTTGCTGATAAGCATATTTCGATGGCAGTTCATCTATATTTACTATCCTGCTTTTAGAAAGCTGCATATTTCCTTTCAAGGTAAGTTCTACCTGGCCGATTGTTTTATTGTAATCTGCCGCGAGTTCAATACCACTATAGTTGTAGACACCAATATTTTCTAAAGGATAAGCAACGCCGAGTATTGGATTTGATGCACCTCTTTGTTGCAGGACATCATATCTGCGTTGGTTGAAATAGTCAATAGATACCCCTAAGCTATTTTTCAAAAATCTGGCTTCAATACCTGAATTGAAGGACCTTGTTTTTTCCCAGGTAACCTCAGGATTCCCTATTGATGCCTCATTCCAGCCTGCCATACCGGTAGCAGTAGTTCCAAAATAATAGGCGTTACCTGAGGTGTTGTAATAAGATTGATAAGCATAATTACCTGACCTGTCAAAACCAAGCAGGCCGGCAGAAGCCTTCAATTTTAGGAGGTCAAAAATACTATTCTTTAGAAATTCTTCTTTGCTCAGGTTATATCCAGCAGATACAGCCGGGAATGCCCCATATCTTCTACCTTTCTGATATTGCTCAGTTCCCTGATAGCTAAGGGAAAAATCCGCAAAATATTTCTCATTATAATCATACGAGGCTATGGCAACAAGACCCTGGTAAGCATGGGTAAGTGAGGTCCCTATATCATATTGGTCCCAGGTATATCTTACGGAAGCATCAATATTATGTTTCGAAAAACTGTGGTTATACTTAAAGCCAAAATCATAATTTAACCTCCGGAAAAAGCTATTATCATAAGAATTTGCATTGGCATAACCAGAAGTAGTACCAAACTGTAAATAGGTATCCTTTTGTGTTACAGGATCGTATACAGGTTGAAACACGGCATAATTAGACCTGTTCCTTAATACAGTATTGTTATAAAAAGAAGTATAATGTATGGAACCTGTTAAAGAAAGGCCATCGGTAATGAAATTCAGCTTCCGGTTCAGATCGGCATCTATCAACAAGGTACGACGGTTATCACGGGTGAACCCGGTGCTGTAAAGCTGTCCGAAGATATTTTTTTTATATAATGAATTTCCTGATAATGAACCATCCTGATTAAAAATAGGATAAGCATTAACCGGTGTCTGCCTGATCTGACTAAGTATTGCATCTATTCCTGCCCCCGGACTATTTGCTTGTTCATATTTCCCGGACAAACGTAAACCTATATTTAAATTCTGGTCGATATCTACATCTACATTAGACCTGAAGTTGTATTTGTTTACCGTATTATTGGTATTAAAATTATTGGTTCCTTCTTTAAAGATACCGCCTTGATTCTGGTTTTCTAAGGCCACAAAATAACGGGCAGATTTACCGCCACCGGAAACATTCAGGTTAACACGATTAAAACCATAGCGGGGTTTAAGTGTGGCGTCGTACCAATCGACATTAGGATGGTGGTAAGGATCTGAAGAATTCTTATAGGCTTCCAGATCTGCCGGACTGTAAATTTGAGGACGCTTGTCGTTAGCTGAGGCTTCATTAGCCAAAAATGCATAGTTGTAGGCATCCAGGTATTTAGGCAACTGAAGAGATTCCTGCATTCCTCCCTGGGCGGAGAAGGTGATCGTTTGCCTGCCCGGAGAACCAGTTTTTGTTCGCACAAGCACTACCCCATCAGCACTACGCATCCCCATTGCCGCAAGTGACACCGGGTCTTTAAGTACGGTGATACTTTCTATCTCATTGGTGGTTAGCCCATCAATATCTCTAACGGCTCCATCTACAACTACAATCGGGCTTCTCCCTCTCAGGGTAAAAAAAGAGCGGTCAACGCCATCATTAATTGACTGCGTAGTAATCAGTCCGTTCAATCGTCCTGTTAAGGTATTGCTGACATTAGGAACCGGGATAGTCGTTAACCCCTCTGCCTTGATCTCCGCTATTGATCCGGAAAAAGTTGAAGATTTATGTTTGCCATATAAAGTGTTGTAGAATTCATCCAGCTCATTTTTCTGAAGAAATACATCTATATTTCGCCCTTTAACCTTTTGCTCCTGCTGAGCATATCCTTCTAATTCATAGATCAACACATCGTTAACATCTGCTTCCAGGCTATAATAACCTTTGGCATCGGTTTGGGTACTGCCCGCTCTATCTTTGAGACGTACCAGAACTCCTTGCAAAGGGGAGCCAAAGCGATCTTTTACCTGCCCTTTTATTAATTTCTGCTGAGCATAATATCCGGGTTCAGTAAGAGAGGAAGCATACATATCATTGCAATACAGCAATTCCATTGATGCCATAAAAAACATTAGGTAAATCTTCTTCATACGCTTCTAATAATTAGTTGAGTACAAGTCAAACATTTCATATTCATATACATTTGGTTAGGTTACTATTTAGGGTTGAGCATTAATATTCTACATGGTAATCTTTCTTGAAGGGCTGCCCGGTCCATGCTTTTTTTGAAGTCCAGTCTGCTGCCGGATCAGTCCAGAATTTATGATCGGCAGGTAATCCCAAAGGCAGGAATCCGAGGGTTGCCATATATAGACTGCCTGTAGAAGTATACCCATCGGCAATGCCAGGCTGAGCACCACAAAAACCTAAAACCAGCCAACCGTCTTTATCAAAGTTGTTGCACTGATCATACATCCTGTGCATCACAGCGGTTAGTCCACAGCGAACCTGAGCAGGGCTAATGCCTGAAGGCAACCTATCCATTAATGCGACCTGGCCTAAAGCCTGAAATGTTGCAGTACGATAAGTTACCGACCTACCCATAGGTGGATAAGTTCCATCAGGACTGATAATGCGTTCTGAAAACTCAGAGTAACGAACCATTCGTTTTACCGCAGTATTATACGCCTCAACATTCAGGCGTTTTTTATCGGATAGTACTTTAAAGAAATCAACCAGCATCGGATGGATTACATAGGAATTGTAATAATCCATGCTAAAACCAGGTCCATCACTATACCAACCATCTCCCTGGTACCATTCGGTAATTTTTCTTTTTGCAAACTCGATACGTACCGGATCTGCCTGTTTTCCTATACTCAATAAAAATGCTTCATTGATTCCTGCGAAAAGCAACCAGTTGTTATAAGCTCCTGTTCTGGTACGCAAGGCCATAAACTCCGTTGCTATCCTGTCTTTGGTCACTGCATCCAGTGGCTCCCACAATGCTTTTGGTGCTCTTAAAAAAGCCTGAGCCATATAAGCGGCATCAACTATAGGCTGACTTTCGGTTCTGAAATTCAGATAATCTGGATTAGCCGGGTCAACAGCGTTTGCAATTCCCTTTAAAAGCGCTATACGTAATTTTTTACGCATCGCTCCTTCTTTTGTTTCATCATCCGGTAAAGCAAGCCATGGGGCAACGCCAGCCATTGTACGTCCTACTGCCTCCAGATAAGTTACTTTTTTAAAAAAGTCAGTTTTTTCCCCTGGAGGTACTTCAACAGGCATCTGCTGTTTTAATGTTCCATTAGCCAGATTAAAGATTACCGGTGAGGACATTTTATACAATAAATTCGCCCAATATTCACGATCCTGGGTCCCGGTAACTATTGCGGCCGGCTTCTTTTTATTTTTCTGTTGTGCAACAAGTGCTGTATTTCCGGTAAAAAGAATTACCGCTATTAAAAACGCATATTTAAATATCTTCCTCATGCTCTTTATGATTTACTAACTTCAAAAATTCTACTTGTTCCCGGCGCGACCTTTACGGTAAAGCGCAGTAATTGTGGCTTTTTGCCATCGTATTCTACATTTGAAGGAATCGACATACCTGATGATGCATCTCTGATTACGACTTTATCAGGACTAAGCTTTTTAAGCTTTTTGGATATATCAGACCATTTAACCTCCATCTTTTGCTCTTTTTCCAGAGCGGTACCATTGTAAGTTTCGGTTACAAATACATCTTTTTTATGGTTGATATGCATAGGAAGAATTTCACTGCCGGCCAATAGAAAAGCCCCAACACCGTATACATCAGTATCATCATAACCAACTTTATCCGGAGCAGCACCCTGAGCTTGTACAAAGCCTAACTTTCCATCGGGATGTACTGAAGATGTCAGTGCTACCCATGCTTTGGAAACAACAGGCTCATATTTTTTATACGGAAGAAGTCCATTATTAATACCCCAGGCCATCGCATAGCAAATAAAGCCGGTACCACTGGTTTCTTTTACAGGAAAACTACCCGGATCCAGCAAGCTCGCATGCCAGCTTCCATCTGCCTGTTGCAATGAAGCTAAGCGCTCCGACATTTTTACAAAAAGTTTTACCAGCTTTTTACGCTCCGGATGATTTTCCGGTGTTACAGACAATAGACGTACTAAACCTCCAATCACCCAACCGTTACCCCTACTCCAAAATACCTTAGTCCCGTTCTTCTCCTTTTTATTGAAGTAGCGGCTGTCTCTGTAATAAAGATTTTCGTCCTTATCATACAAATACGCGGTAGATTTCCACCATAGTGCAATTGATTTATCCAAATATTTGGTGTCTCCGGTTGCCTGAGTTAAGTAACCTAAAGCTGGTGGCCCCATAAACAAAGCATCACACCATGCCCATTCACGTGTATAAATTCCATTTTTCCATTCGAGACTTTCTGAATGTGGTAGCGTAACAATGGTATCTGCCAGGGCTTGAAACTTCTGAATGTATTCTGGTTTCTTATAAACTGTATACAGCTGGGAATAAAGCTGGCCCACACAATAGTCATCAGCAAAATATCTGTACCGACCTGTATCCCATTTGTTATCTACACCTACCTGTATTAACTTATGGTAATAGTTCTCATCATTTGCCAATTTAGCCCAGGCCATCATACCGGTATACATAGCACCACTGGTCCAATCCTTTTTATGATTTTTCCAGCCTTTTGTTTCCAGGGTATTCCATTGCCAATCGGCAACTTTTTTCATTAATAAATAAGAGGAGTCAGTTTTCAATACTTCATTCTGTCCTTTCACCGTTATAGTACTATAACCGAAAAGGATCAAAACGAATAAAAATGTTCGTTTGTAGATTTGCATTACTAGGTTTAATTTGGTTTAGTTGTGTTTTCCCTGGATGATTACATCCTGAAAATATTTCCTTAGGCCTGTTAAAAGCCCGGGATACATGGAAATCAAAAATCAAGTTATCTTTTGAAACCAATGGTGGGCAATCCTGTTTATAATGGAGGAATATTTTGTTTTTAACCCTCTAATTGGCTTTTTAAGCCTATATTTAGCGTGGCACCACCAAATATTTCTTCCAAATGCACAACCGTCTAAAATCAGGATTATGTCAAACAGTATTTATACTGTTTTTTTTAAACCCGCTTTTTTATGTGAATGCACAACTAAGTTTTAATGCTATTAAAGTGAGTGATGGACTTTCTCAAAGTTCAGTTCTTGACATTACTCAGGATGGTTATGGTTTCATGTGGTTTGCCACCCGATATGGTTTGAACCGATATGACGGGACAAGCTTTAGCATCTATAAGTCGCTGCCAAATGACACCACATCATTAAGCAATAACCATATCAATACAATATATTGTGATTATCAAAAAACGCTATGGGTTGGTACAGCAACGGGCTTAAATAAATACGGTGTATTAAATGATAATTTTCAGTCCATAAAATTAGTACAGCAAAAAAAAGTGGTACACCCCAATGTGTCATGCATTTATGAGGATAAGCGTAAAAATCTATGGGTTGGTACAGATAAAGGTTTATATATTTTAAATAACAGACAAAAAAGCTCATTTATAAACGTAGATCAATTAGGCATGGAGCCCGGATCAATCACTGGTGAGGTGCTGAGCGTTTTTGAGGACCATCAAAAATTTCTATGGATTGGTACAAGTAAGGAACTGATCAGGTGCCGGTTCGGCAAAAAAATCTCAGCTGTTAAAATCTATAGACATTTAGCTGCTGAAGAGAAAAGCATCAGTGATGGCCCGGTGAAGTCTATGGTAGAAGACCTGAAAGGAAACCTTTGGATCGGAACGAGAATCGGGGGACTTAACCGATTTAACAGAGCGGCTGAAACTTTTGAACACTATGTTCATCAGCACAACAACCCTAACAGCCTTATCCATAACTCCATCAGGAAAATGATCCTAAATAAGGAAGGTAATCTTGTTATCGGAACGCAAGAAGGGATAAGCGTATTTCAACCGGCAAATCATACCTTTACCAATTACCAGAATCAGATTGGCAATCCTTTGAGCCTGGTCCAAAATTCCATTTACAGTATCTTTGAGGATAAGACAGGAAGCCTCTGGCTGGGCACTTATTTTGGAGGCGTAAGTGTTTCCTATGGTGTAAAAACCCCCTTCAAAACTTTGAGTAGTAATGTAAGCGGCACCGGTCTTAATCATAACGTTGTTCGTTCAATTGCAGGAGATCCCAATGGAAACCTATGGATTGGAACTGAAGGTGGTGGGCTAAATCATTTCAACAGACAAACACGTCGATTTAAATATTATGTTAACAATCCTGCCGATCCTGCAAGTCTGAGCTCGAATCTGGTGAAAGTAGTATACCTGGACACGGATAACCAATTGTGGCTTGGCACCAGTGGAGCAGGATTAAATTTATTTGATCAATCAAGCGGGAAGTTTAAACACTTTAATTTAGGAAAAAACGATTTTGAAACAAAACAGTCTGCTGTAGTCAGTATTCTGGAAGACTCCGGGAAAAGATTTTGGATCGGTGGCGTAAGGATTAATGGGGTATATCAACGTGAAGGGAAATCACTTAAGAATATAACACCTCCGATCTTTGCCAAATACTTTAAAGATAAAATCATCGAAAAGTATTATGAAGACAAAAATAAGAACTTGTGGATCGTTACGAATCAGGAAATAATTCTCTATAATCAGGATTTACAAACTTTCAGCATTATTAGCTCAGGTTCAAAAGATCCCGAAACGATCACTTTCAATAATCTCGCAGAAGACCATGAAGGAAATATCTGGATTGGATTATACTACGGAGGTATCCAGGTTTATAGCCCTAAAAAAGGAAAAATTATTGCAAAATACACCACAAAGGATGGGCTATGTAATAACAATGTGCTGAGTATTACTGAAGATAAAACGCATAACTTATGGTTTAGTACCATAAATGGCTTGTCAAGATTAAAAGCCGACCGGAAAACCTTCCAAACCTATACGATGGCTGATGGCCTTGCCGGAGATGAATTCCACTATAACTCTTTATACAAAGCAGGAGACGGAACAATTTTTATTGGCGGACTAAATGGCATCACCTACTTTAATCCGGAAGAGATTCAACAAAACAATTACCATGCTCCCCTAATTTTCAGGGGTTTGAGGCTATTTAATGATACCATAAAAAAGACAGAAAGAGAAGATAAAATCCTGACAAAAAATATCATTCTCAATCCTAAGTTAACCTTTAACAGCGATCAGAATATTTTCACTATTGAATTTGCGCTGCTGAATTATATCAAGTCCAAAAAGAACAAATACGCCTATAAACTACAGGGAATCAACGAAAATTGGAATGAGAGTTCTTTACCGGAAGCAACCTATACGGATCTTCCTCCAGGAGAATATGTATTTTCTGTAAAAGGAGCTAATAATGATGGTATATGGAGTAAACCAATCGATATATCCATAAAGATTTTACCTCCAATATGGAAAACCTGGTGGGCCTATACCTTTTATACGATTTGTCTTGGTGTAATCACCTTCTACTTTGTGCGTTTTTTTTACCTCAGACAGCTCATGAAAAGAGACGAAGAACTTCATCAGTTAAAGTTGAATTTTTTCACCGATGTTTCTCATGAAATAAGGTCCCACCTCACCTTAATTATGGTGCCTCTTGAGGGGGTAATTGAAGATACCAAAAACAACACGCCAGTAAATAAGCAGCTGAATTTTATTAAGAAGAATACAGATAGACTGGTAAGGTTAGTCACTGAATTAATGGATTTTAGAAGAGCTGAGACTAATAACTTAAGACTAAATCCAGCTGATTATGAAATCATTGGTTTTTTAGAAGAGATTTATGAATCTTTCAAAGAAGTATGTGGCAGAAAAAACATAAGCTTGTCCTTCTTCCATGTAGAAAACGAGTTAATTGTATCATTTGAAAAGGGGCAAATGGAAAAAGTCATATTTAATTTATTAAGTAATGCGGTAAAGTTTACTCCTGAACACGGGAGCATCATACTCACCATTGATAAAGAGGGTAAGTCCATTATCATAAGTGTAGCAAATACCGGAAAGGAAATCCCTTCTGAATATCATGAAAAGTTATTTACAAACTATTACCAGTTAGAAGACCAACACCAGGATATTGGTTATGGTATTGGCTTAGCATTAAGTAAACGCATTATTAATTTGCACAATGGAACATTGTCGGTAAAAAGTGAAGTAGGAAATACTTGTTTTACAATTAGATTCCCTATTTCCCATACTTCAAATATTCCTCAGGCCCCGGAAGCAGGCGAAAATAGCCAGAAGCAGGTTCAATTCCTGGAAAACACCATGCAAGTGGGTACCCCTGAAGAAGACGCCGGAAAATTCACCATCCTGATTGTGGAGGACAATGAAAAGCTTCGTGCCTTAATAAAAAGTATTCTTGAAAAAGAATATAAAATATTGGAAAGTGTAGATGGAGCAACCGGATTGGAAATGGCAAAAAATGAAATTCCGGACCTGATTATCAGTGACATCATGATGCCCAATAAAAATGGATTGGAACTATGTAAGGACATTAAAACTGACGAAAGAACGAGTCATATTCCAGTAGTGTTACTTACTGCTAAAAGTTCGCAGGCTGATCAGATTAGTGGATTAGCCATGCGGGCAGATTTATATTTAACGAAACCATTTAGTAAAAATGTGTTACAATTAAATGTGCGTAACATTCTGGAATCAAGAGAATTGATTAGCGCAAAATACCGTCAACAGTTTCTTTTTGAACCCAGAAATATTGCTATAGACAATCTGGACGAGCAATTTTTATCAAAGCTTATCGAAGTAATTGAGAGCCGTATGGAATATCGGGAATTTGGCGTGGATATATTGTCAGATAAAATGGGAATGAGTCAATCGGTCTTATACAAAAAGATTAAAGCGCTTTCAGGTATGACTGTAAATGATTTTTCGAAAAGTATCCGGTTGAAAAAAGCCGCTCAACTGCTTAGTCAGAAAAAAAATTCTGTATCAGAAATTGCGTATATGGTAGGTTTTGTTGACAGCAAATATTTCACTAAAGAATTTAAAAAGCAATTTGGTACACCACCAAGTCAATACACCACTCCTCCCACCTCTTAAGTAATTTACCAGCACCTAATATATACTCATCCAATACATCTACAGGATACTTTTCGGATAAAACTCACTATTTTAAAAAAGGATTTAATGCAACTTAACTCCTTTTTTAAATACATATAAAAGTAAAACCACTAGGGGTTTTCGGCCGTTTTTGTTTCTGCAAGAGCAGCATCATCTGGTGTACCTCTCAGATCTCGATTTAGTTCATAGAGTGCATCGCCACTGGCTTTTAATCCACCAGCAACTTTGATTTTATCCAATAAATTCATGGCCATGGTTTCTTCTTCCGTTTGTTCTTTCACAAACCACTGCATAAAATTCCAGGTTGCCCAATCTTCTTCCTCCAAACTCATTTTCACCAATTTATAAATTGCCTTCGTATTATCGATTTCAGATTCGAACACTTTACTAAAACAATCCTGTACACTAGTCGGATCTTCCGGTGGAGCAGGTATGGCCTCAATTTTCACTTTAGCTCCACGTTGCAGAATATACTCGAGAAATTTCATCATGTGGCTACGCTCTTCATTTGCATGTCTGAATAGAAAGTTTGAGATTCCATCATAACCTGCACTGCTTGCCCATGAAGCATAGGAAAGATAAATTTGTGCAGCAGCAGCTTCTTTAGTCATTTGAGTATTTAACCCGGCAGCTAATGTTTTTGAAAGTCTGTTCGTATCCATAATTCTAAATTCTATTAAATATTCTTTTGAGGTATCAACAACAGCAGCTATTGTTAACCTCTAAGCTATTAACAGGAATCCAGACCAATTGTTTTCTATCCTTATGGCCAGGCATCTTACAAAAAAATGGCCGGAATTTTATCGTGTGATATGTTAAAGTCCGTATGATTATTCGACTTGTCTATTCTGAAGGTTGTATCACTCAAATTAAAAACTCAGGTATCATAGGCGCTATTGGATTGATTGCTCAATTCAGCAGTAAATAACCACCTGGTAATTATAGATGCAACCAGGGAATTGACGAGATACAACGGCTAAAAATTATTTAATTGCATTTAGAATTCCCTTTACCCAAAATTCAGCTAAAGCTTTAGAGCCCTCAGCATTGGGATGCAAATAAAAAACCCCATGCTTACCGTCTTCAGCTTTAAACAGTTTTTTATGGTTCTTTTGAAAGAAACTGAAAACACCTTTACTGCCTGGATAAACCTTATTTGGATGGCTAAGTTTATACTCCGGACATAAGGTTTCTATCTGTGAAAAGTAACTGTTTAAGCGATCTAGTCCTTCCTTCATGTATCCTGCATTATTGTGTGTATTTGGACTGTACCAAAGCGGATATTGTATGACAAATCTGGCATCGGGGTATTTCTCCATCAAGGTATTGATTAAGACCTTCAAATTATCTTTGTACTGAACTGCCTGGACAGGTGCACCATTTGGCCCGAACATGGCGCTATCATTTGTACCCAATAGGATAGAGAACAATAAGACGGCTGTTTTATCTTGTGCAAAGCTATCGGCTGCCTGCAGTACTTTTGGGAAATCAATATTGTTCTTTGGCAAAAAATCTACAGTGGTATGTCCACTAAACCCCCTATTATTAATATTCACTGAGCTAATATCTTTACGATGTCTCAATAGCTCCGCCACATAGATTGGTGTAGCTTCGTTTTTTGGATCTGCTAAAGCACCTCCCTCAGTAATGCTGTCACCTATAAAAACAATATTTATTTTTTGCTCTTTTTTTCCTGAAAAGGAAGTCAAAACAAGCAGCAAGAGCAAACAGGCGTAATTAAAGATCGATTTCATCATTTTTAAAGGTTAATATTTTTTTATAATTACTACATAATCCTGAACTAATGGATGGTTAGGATCTTGATGGGGAACAACTTGCGTGAAAAACCTGACCTTCATCATATTGTACTGAACTTGTTTAAATAAATTAAGTTAACTAAAATTTACGCTCCGCAAACAGCTTTTTCGCTACCTGAATGTTCATTTTAACTAAAACCCCCAATCCAACCACGAAAGGTAAAGAAATCAATAACCATCCAGGATTTATATCAAAAAGGTTCAAACGATAAAACATCATCACGTTGAAAAATATCAATATGACTAAAATGGCTTTCCCTAATCGCTCTTCTTTTCGATATCTTGTGCTGTAACTTATCCGGTAACTAGTCATAGATGCATGCAGAAGTTTGTCCGAAAATTCCGCTGAAGGGACATCCATCAACTCTTCCTTCACCAAACCAGCCAATGGATCAACCTCCATTAATTTCTTGTGTTTCATAATAGATCTTTTAATTCCTCCCTAAGTAACCCTTTTAAGGACTCCTCCAGTTTTTTTCTTCCTCGCATCAACCGCATTTTGATCGCGGATTTTCCAAGGTCCAATATCTCTCCAATTTCTGAGGTACTTTTTTCTCCCAGGTAATGGAGTGTCACCACGATCCTTTCTTCTTCCGATAGTTGCCCTAGCGCCAGGTTAAGGTATTTTTTCCGGTCGGCATGTACCAGAGCACCAAATTCCTTTTTTTCATCCAGTAAATAACCGGTTGCACCCGATTCCTCATTTAATTCTTCACTGCTCATGCGTCTGGTACTTTTTTTAGTTAACGCAGTATGGTAAACAATCCGATATAGCCAGGTCGAAAATTTGGAGGCACTACGGAAATTTGCTAGTGCATTAAAGGCTTTCATAAAAGCATCCTGAACCACCTCTTCTGCATCCTCGCTATTTCCGCAGATTTTGATAGCCACGGTATAAGCTAAGTTTTGATAGATCCTCACCAAATACTCAAAACCTTCCCGTTCACCGAGAATGGCCTGTTTTAAAAAATGATCTTCGTTACGGTCGCGTCCGAACAGCATGCTTGTGGCTAAATTAATTTCATATTTACAATAGGTTAGACTGCGTTTCAAAACTAAAGGTCACATATGTGACCACTTATAAATATATACAGTCTTATCAGGAAATCAGCAAAAACATGGAAACCACATCAGCAGCATTATTTATATCCATCTCCCTGGTCGTATTCGGCATTAGCTACTACTATTTCACCACCAGGCACAAGGAACGAATGGAAATTATTGCAAGGGGACTTTCCCCCGATCACTTTAAGGGTCAGACCAATCTGTTACCCTATCTACTTATATTGGGAATGACCAGTATAGGCATAGCGCTTGGAATCGCCGCCGGCACCGTAGTCAGCACTTTACTCCAGCTGGAAAAACTCTTTACCATTGCCTTTGGTGTTTTTCTCGGCCTGGGGATAGCCCTGATCTTTTCTTATGCCTTATTAAAACGAATGCAAAAAGGCAATTAGCTTCCGGATCAACGGTACACAAACCTAATTATTTATCAATAACCTTTTAAAAATGAAAACATCATTAATGGCAGCGCTATGCCTTATCTTTTCTACTCTTGCTCCGCTCGTGACCCAGGGGCAAAATGGAGATCAGTTATTTGATTCTCTGGCAGCAAATATTTATCTCAAAGACGGTCCGGGCGCAGTAATTTACCTTTCTAAAGGGCCTCAGCTGATTTATAATAAAGCTTTTGGTAAAGCCAATATAGAACTTGATGTGGATATGAAATCAGACCATGTATTCCGGCTGGGCTCCATTACTAAACAATTTACGGCTTGCGCTATCCTTAAGCTTGCAGAGCAGGGGAAATTATCGTTGAGCGATGACATCCGCAAATACATCCCGGATTTCCCCAAAAAGCAAAAAATGATCTCGATTAAGGCCTTGCTGACTCATACCTCGGGAGTCATTAACTATAGCGGATTACCCAGCTTCACGGAAGAACTCAAACGTAAGGATTTGGCGCCTAAACAGCTGGTTGATCTTTTCAAAGATGAACCGCTGGAGTTTGAGCCGGGATCGGACTACAAATACTCCAATTCAGGTTATATATTGCTGGGATATATCGTTGAAAAAATAACCGGTAAACCGTATGGAGAATATATCGATGAAACAATTTTCAAACCTCTTGGGATGACAAATTCCTATTACGACAGCCCAGGCATGCTAATCACTGGCAGGGTATCGGGATATGTGCAAAGGAAGGGACGTTACCAGAATGCGGACTACCTGAGTATGACCCTGCCGTACGCCGCTGGTTCGCTGGCTTCTAGTGCCGGGGATCTTCAAAAATGGTATTCTGCATTGTACGATGGGAAATTCCTGAAACCGGAGATCCTTAACAAAGCACATACCTCTTATCAGCTTAGCAACGGGAGACTAACCGGTTATGGTTATGGCTGGGAAACCGGCAATGTGCAGGGAACTCCGAGTGTCAAACACGTCGGAGTAGTTAACGGTTTTTTCACCTACGTTGCTTACCTGCCGAAAAAAAACTTGTTCATAGCCATTCTAAGGAACTGCGACAACCCTGCCGACCCGGACATCCTTGCTTCAAAAATGCTGGCCGCTGCTTTAGGAAAGCCTTACGATTATAAGGCCATTACCATGACAACGTCTGAACTAGAAGCTTATCAGGGAATATACAAATTGGCAAATGGCGGGGAATATTATGTAAGGATGCTGGAGGGGAACCTGATGTATTACTACCTGGGTGGCCCAAGAATCCGCTTGATCCCCTATAAAAAAGATCATTTTGTTTTGGAAAACAGCCTGACCAGTTTGAATTTTGAAAAAGATCAAAACGGAAAAATAGTAGGCGTTGCCATAACTGGAACGGGACTACCCAATACAGGCACCCGCAAAAACACCAGACTGCAAGCCAGGAAAAAAATCAGCGTACCTGTCAAATTAATGCAAAGTTATCCAGGCAAATATCAATTTAATCCGGGGCCGGTATTTGAGGTAGTGTTAGAGAACAATACACTGTATGGAAAGGTTGGAAATGACAGGAAAGAGCTGGTGCCATTTGCTAAGCACAAGTTTTTCGCCCGGGATTTGGACGCTTCCATTATTTTTAATTTGGATGCCAAAGGAAACGTCATCAGCCTGACCAAGATCCAGAACAGCGAAATGAGTGCTAAGAAAATGTAGCACAGGTCCCCTAGAAACAAGAGATACGAGGGAATATAGGTGATGATATCGTCATTCCAGCATCAATACAGACTGTAAGATCAGTCAATAAAAGTGCAGGATATTCCGCCGGACAAACCATTCAACATACTGAGGCATAGAAGTAAAAAAACTTTAGACATGATCTAAAAGCTTATAAAAAACTGCAGTAACGTTTGCGATAGTCATCGTTTCTTGTTTTTATCGCAATGCATATTATACTAATCTGCATTGCGATAATACAAGTATGATCTTATTATGGCGCTTTTTTTAGATTCTCCCATCTTACTACCCATGAACCATCTTTTGGCCATCCGGGTTGATGAATATTTTTATCCCCATCCCAACCGGCGGTCATCATAGCGACTGCATATAACAGACCTCCGTTAGAAGGAATATAAGGATAAGGATTGCCGCCGCCTACAAAGCCATGATTATCAAATCCGAATTTTTTAGATGGATGTAAAAGCATCTCCACCGCATCTTTTGGATGTCCAAGTCTGGCTGCACACATGGCTACCATTGGAAAGTCCCAACCCCAACCGGTATCATATTTCCATACAGACTGTACTTTTTGGTAAGTCTTTTCCATGATCTTCAGGTCAACACCATTACCTGGCAAAACGCCAAACACTCCTGTCATCGCCGGATGTTCAAAGTTAAATTTTGTCCACATGCTATCGATGCCTTCCCATTGTTCATACAGGCCATCTCTTGTCGGTATCGGAGCCAAACCATTCAATACCCTTTCCCAGTCAGGCTTTGGTGTTACCTTAAGCCGGTGTTTCCATTGCAGCGCTGTCTGCAGGCCAAATCGCCAATACGACATTTCGAAAGCCGGGTTTTGTGTCGTATACGAATTATTGTTCTCCGGAACTGATTTTATAGGCGAGCCTAATATATATTCATTCCTGGTTTTGTCTAAATAGGCATAGGAGGCCATAAAATCCGCTGTACCTTCTATGATATTGTCCCATTTCTTTAGCGTTTGCAAAGTAGGATGTGCACGGTAATCCAGTTCAGCAAAGAAAATGGGGTGAGGTTGCTGCCAGATTAAAAAGGCATGTGTCTCGTCTGGCCATTCCATCCCGTCAGGACCTGTACATTTGGGCCATCTGGCACCTTCATACCCCTGTAACTTTGCTCTTTCCAGCGAAGCGGATAAGTTGTCGGCATAAACATGCAAGCTATTTTCCAGTAAGGGCCAACGATCCCATAATGCGTAGTGAGCCGAATGCCACCAGTACATTTCATAATGAAAACGACCATACCAGCTGTTATTAACCAGGCCTGTTTCCTGTGGTGGGTATTTTCCAGATGCATTTATTTTCATCAGGTATTGAGACAACACAATTCGTCGCTCTAACTCCATCCATCGGCTATCTTTACTTTCGGACAGATCAATGGCGGCACCACTTTTCCAAAATTCCGGCCATGCCGCAGCACTGTTTAAACAAACCTGTGTGAAAGTCGGTATAGCATCAGAAATCCCCTCAGGTGAAAAAGAAAACACATATTCAACAGCATTCGACCCTTTAGGACTGAATTTAAAATGATGTTCCTTTTCTTTCTCCACTTTCCCCGCTCCTGTCCACCGCGCCTTTACCTGGTATGTTGTACTGTCCAGCTGTCTGTTAAAGCTGACCTGATTAGGTCCCTCATTGCGTATCGTTGTTTGATGTGCAGGCTGATTTTGATAATCAGCTCCTGTACTAAAATATTCAAGACTCGCATATGGAAACTCTATGAAGACACCAAGTCGCCCGGCGGCGATAAGCGGCGACTCTATCTTAAACCCTATGATATCCTTTTGAGGGTCGCCCACAGTAATTACTTTAACCGGCAGCCCTTCTATGGTGAAGTTGCTTTCGGCCATTGCTGTCCACAAGTCGAAATACTGAACCGGCTGCCCGATATCTGATTTATTGACCATATCCCCATTCTTTTTCTTTAGCCAAAGACCAACACGCCCCAGATTAAAACGATGTGGATTGCTGGCCAGCCATTGGGTAAGTTCGGGTTGCTTCGGATTCGGTAAATCGTAAGCCACCATCCGGCCATTTGTTTTTTTCTTCGTTTTAATGAAATCAGCAGCTGTAAGACCCTTTGGAGGTTTAGTACTGTGCCAGCTCCAATGCGACATGGTTGTGAACTGATCATTAAAGGTTTGCATCCCGGTAACATCAAACCCATAGGCGAAATTCCCGTTACCCACCTGTGTTGGCCCCGCAGCTTCCAGGTCTGTAAGTTTTATGTTGTGCCTTTGAACCAATACCTTTCGGTTGATCGTACCGGACTTTAATTCCTGAGCAAATACCTGCGTACTTATCAATAAAGGAATTAACATCAGGATATTCCTGATTATAAGCGTATATTTCATTCTATTCATAGCCCGGATTTTGTGGTAGTGAACCTTGACTTTTATCAATTTCCGCACGTGGAATAGGTAGCAGATAATTGGCATCTTTAAATACTCTATCGGTTATTTTGGCAAATGCATAGGTTTTAACCGAACCCGTCTTTTGTATATTCATTGCCTGTAGACTTTTACTTTCTGTAGAGCTGGCAATTTTCCAGCGACGAACATCAAAAAAGCGGTGTTCTTCAAAGGCCAGTTCTATACGTCTTTCATTCTGAATACGTTTCTTCAGTTTTTCGCCACTATCATTTACAGCTGGCATATTAATACCCGGGCGCGAACGGACCTTATTTAAATATTCACGGGCAGTGACCTCGTCACCCAGTTCAAATTTGGCTTCTGCATAATTTAGTAAAATTTCGGCATACCTGAAAAATATCCAGGGATTTGTAGGTTTGAGGGTAGAGCCGGACGGCGGTATATTTTCTATTAGAAACTTCTTCAGATAATAGGAAGTAAGAGAGGCATTGAAGCCTTGATTACCTTCCGGCGAGTCTTTTCCACCATGATAACTTTCTGTTTCCCTGCCAGCCCAAACAGATCCGTCATGTAAAATGGATGCCTCAAATCTTGGGTCTCGTCCATCATACGGCTTATTTGGATCATAACCAGAAGCTGGATTTAATAACAAAGAGCCGTCGGGCTGTTCGATATAGGGCAATTCTCCTGTAGCCTTCATTTCATAGGCATTAACGAGGTTCTGGGTTGGATTGTGGGCACCCCAGCCATCTGATCCATTGCGTCCCTGTTCCAAATTAAAGTTGGTACTATTGGCTTGAGTAAAGTATCGGGCAAAGATTATTTCCTTATTGTTAGCCAGAAATGTACCCTGGTAATCAGCGTTAAGGCTATAGCCTGCATTCAGCAATGCTTCGCTCGCATCGGCCGCCGCCTTCCATTTGCTCTGGTCATGTGTCGGATTATTTAGCGCACTGGCACCGTATAACAATACACGGCTCTTCAGTGCTTTACAGGCATTGGCAGAGGTGCGTCCCAGCTGATTATTGGGCTGATCGGGTGGTAACAAAGCCGCAGCATTGTCCAGCTCGCTAACAATATACTTCACACAGTCATCATAACTTGCCCTGGAAACTTTAAAGTCGTCATTAAGTTGAAATACTTTGGTTATCAAAGGTACCCCTCCGTAACGCCAGATAAGATTGGCGTACAGATTAGCGCGCAAGAATCTCATTTCACCTTTTACACCATTTTTAAAAGCATCATCGCCAGGTGCCCCGTCAATCCTGGCAAAAAATACATTGATATTCCGGATATTGTTATAGGCAAAATTAAAGTAGTTGACTTTAGCACCAATGCCACCAATGTTATCAGCAGTAACTGCTCCGGTTTGAACTGTTCGCAAACTTGTCCAATTATGGATATTATACGCCTCATCGGTAGCTGCTGAAAGTAAATCTTGCTGAAAACCATGCTTAAGGGTATTATAGGTAGCATTTACGTATAAGGTGATCAGTAACTGATCGTTCCAGATGTCTGCTTCTGATAGTTTATCCAAAGGTTTTAACTCGAGTTTGTTACAGGAGCTACCAGTGATTAATATCAATAATATATAGATTATCTTTTTCATTTCGTTAGGTTTATAAGGTAACATTGATACCAAAGTTAATTACCCGTTGCGGGGGGTAATACCAGTAGTCGGTTGTTTCCGGATCAAATCCCAGATCCTTCATATGGTCATAGATGATCAGCAGATTGCTTCCACTAACGGATACCCGCACATTTTTCACCTTAATTTTTGCCAACAGATCTTTCGGAAGATTATATCCCAATTCGACATTTCTTAACTTTAAAAAACCAGCATTCAACAACCATTGAGTAGAGTTGCTGGTGTTATCATTAAATAGCTCATATGATGCCCTGGGCATAGTCGCATTGGTGTTTTGCGGCGTCCAACGGTCCTCTGCGCGCCATGAAAGAAAATTCCCCAGGGAATAACTCATCACAGGGAAATAGCCCCCGAAGTAAGATTTTGCATTTTCCTGGCCTTGCAACAATACAGAAAGGTCGAAGCCTTTGTAACGGAAATTAGCAGTGAAACCAAAAGTAATCTCGGGAACATTGGTTTGATTCACACGAATCTGGTCTCTGGAATTCAGTTCACCATCCTGATTAACATCTTCATATTTCAAGTCTCCGGGCCGTGCATTCACAAAATGCGGATAGGCATCTACTTCCGCCTTGTCTTTAAATACGTCTATGGCATTGTAGTAAAGCCCGGCGCCGATCGGGCGCCCTGTAGCCAGTTGGTATTGCTCAGCCGCTGGTTGCTCGTCACTAAAAACCACCTTATTTCTGGCAAAGGCTATATTTCCGGAAAAGTCATATTTAAATGCATGATCATTATTGACATGGGTTAACACCAATTCAAAACCTCTGTTGTCCACAATACCAATATTTTCATCGGGCAATACCAATCCTGTGTAGCCAGGAATAACGGCTGATCGTTTCATCAGAATATCCGCCCTTCTGGTTTTAAAATATTCAAACGTAACACCTAATTTCCCATTCCAAAGGTTTGCATCCAGGCCGATGTTTCCCGTTTTTGCAGTTTCCCATGTGATATTTGGATTTGGAACACCCGTTTGAATCAGACCGGTGACGTCATTATTGCCGATTACATAATTATTACCATATCCATAGGTTTGAAGATACTGGAAAGAGTTGACCAGATCGTTCCCTAAAACACCATAGGATGCTCTGATTTTCAGATCATTAATAAACTCGTATTTCTTTAAAAAAGGCTCTTCAGATATCCTATATCCGATTGATGCACTTGGGAAATTACCCCATCTTTTAGCAGATGGAAAATTGGGTGAACCATCCCGGCGCATGGTAAATTCAGCGAGATATTTACTTTCATAATCATAGGTAATCCTTCCAAAATAATTTTTGCGTGCCCCCTGGCCTGCTGATCCATCATTGCCTTGTTTAGCCTTATCACTGCTCCCGGCAAAAATCTCTGGCAGGGCCGTTGACACGAAATCACTACGATAGGCAGCTACATAATTACTTTTAGTGGTTTGCTGTTCATAACCCAATAAGCCGGCAAAATTGTGTTTACCAAACTTACGGTCATAATTTATCCTTCCGGTTAAGTAAAACAATGAGCCCATGTCGGTACGATCCAGCAGGTCTGCTTTATCCACACCAAAACCTGACCTTGCCCGGGTATACCCGTCACCTGTTGCGTTCTTATAATAAACATAAGTAGGTAGCTGCCATGTTTTTCGGAATTGCGTATTGGGATCATAGCTCCCACTTCCACTTAAAGATAGACCTTTAACCCAGGGCAATGTCCATTTAGCAAATAAAGTCGTTTGGATAGTGGTCGTTTTAACACGCTGATAGCCGTTATCATCGCTCACAAAATTGATGATATTATCATTGGCACGATTGGGCGTTTTAAGATCTGTTCCTGGCCAGTATGGCACCCAATTTGGCTGGTACAGAAAGATATGACTATTGAGCTCATTCATACTCCGGTAAGGGAAATGATTGTCATCAAAGCGTGCGGCCAAATTCATTCCAACTTTAAAATTATCGCTGACTTGTACATCTACATTTGACCGCAAATTATACTGTTTTACCTTAGTTGATCCAAACTTATACTGGCCATCCTGCATCACTTCACCGAATGAAAGAAAGTATTGTGTACCATTACTACCACCAGAAACAGAAAGATCGGTTCTGTGCTGAGGGGTCCATTTTTTCACAATGAAGTCATACCAGTTAAAATTGGCATACCCGGGATCTGTTCCGGCTTTAAATTTCTCCAGCTCCTCCGCAGTATACTTTGCAGGGCGGCCCTCCCCCGCTTCAATTTCATTGTAAACATTAAAAAAGGTATAAGAATCTGCCATTACAGGATTTCTTGTAGGCCCTGTGAACCCCTGATTATATGATAAATTAACGGTAGGTGCAGCATTAGCACTTCCGCGCTTAGTAGTCACCAATATAACTCCGTTAGCTGCGCGCGCTCCGTAGATTGCCGCTGACGCATCTTTAAGTACCGAAATACTTTCAATATCATTCGGGTTGATTTGCCCCAAACCACTCCGCTCCACACCATCTATAATAACCAGTGCAGATGAATTCCCTGTTGTACTGCGGCCACGGATACTGATTGACGGATTGTCGCGTCCTGGTTCACCCGAACGATTATTAATGATAACACCCGGTAAACGGCCAGCTAATGAATTTGCCACATTAATGGCAGGACTTTTAACAATCTCACTGCCCTTAACGGATACTACAGAACCGGTAACTGTTGCTTTTTTCTGCGTACCATAACCAACAACCACTATTTCATTCAGGTTTCCTGCAACCGCCTCCATGGTAATATTGATAACGGTATTAGATTTAAGCGCTACTTCTTTTGTTTGGTAGCCGACAACAGAGAAAACCAGGGTACCAGAGCTTTGAGGCACATTGATATTATATTCACCATCAGCATTTGTCGCTGTAGTTCCCCCGGTTTCTTTGTGGCGTACCGTGGTCCCTGGGATTGGCATCCCCAGTTCGTCCGTCACTTTCCCTTTGATCGTTATCAATTGGTAGGCAGAACGCATCAGGTCTCCGGCAGAATGTGCTGTGGTGGATGTATTGGAAATAGCGACATTCCCATAGAAGAACGCCATTCCAAGCAGCAGAACCTTCCGCCAATCAGCGATTTGTAGAAATCTTTTTTTCATAATTGTTTGGTTTAATATTTGGTTAGGAATAGTTTGCAATTTGACAGGATGTATAAAAACACATAGGTTTGGTTTTATCTATGTTTTTGAACACTGCTTCGAATACATCAAAAGTATTGACAGTTAAAATCTGCCGTATATCCTAAATTGACTTTTTTTTATACTTTTTGACAAATCATGTTTTAGGAATCATGGACCCCGGGACAAACTGTATTCTGTACAACAGAAATATCAAAAAGTATAAAATATTGTCATTTATTTACTGTCCAGCTCTATTGGAAACCTATAGTTTTGAGTTTTGAAACAATAGAAAACATTTATGAAAAGCGACCTAACCCTAAACCAGAAAGAACACTATAAAAGAGATGGTTTTTTAATTATCGAAGACTTTTTATCAGCAGAAGAACTTGGTTTTTGGCGACAAGCTCTGGATGAAGCCCTGGAAAAAAGAGCAGGAAGAAAGATGCCGGACAGAGAAGAGGTCTATGGTAAAGGGGATGATGCCGACAAATCTTATTATGACAACGTATTTGCGCAATTGATCAATCTATGGAAAGACAATGATAAAATGCGCCAGATCATGCTTGATGAGCGACTTGGCAAGATGGCAGCAGAGCTTGCTGATGTGGATGGCATCCGAATATGGCATGACCAGGCCCTGATTAAGAAACCATGGGCAAATCCAACCTCATGGCACCTGGACACCCCTTATTGGTCTTTTAGTGATAAACGAGCATTGTCTATCTGGGTAGCACTTGACGATGCGACCTATGAGAACGGTTGCCTGTTTTTCATTCCTGGTTCCTATCTTAAAACCACTTTCGAAAATCCTGGTATAGGAAAAAATATGGGGGTCATATTTACAATGTATCCTGAATTTTCAAAGTCGAGATCAGTACCAGCGCCTATGAAAGCTGGAAGTTGTTCTTTCCATAATGGACTTACTATCCACGGGGCGCACGCCAATATGACTTCCGGGCAAAGGAGGGCAATGACCTGCGCTTATATGCCAGATGGAAACGTATATAATGGGATACCAAATATATTGAATGAGGAACAGCTAAAAAACCTCCAGATAGGTAGCCCATTGAATGATGAGGAGATCAACCCCTTAATCTATAAAAAATGATGATCAAAATACTTTGTCCAACCTGGGGTTTACAAGCCATGGGATTCCGACAAATGCTAGACCGGATAAAAAATGCCGGCTATGACGGTTTGGATACCTGGATACCCGATGACTCAGTTGAAAAGAAAGTATTGTTTGATTACTTACAAAAGAATGAATTACTGATCGTAGCACATCAACATCAAGCCAGGGGCTCAACGTTTAAAGCCTTTCAAACCTCCTTTTTAAAGGAGCTGCGAAGGTGTGCAGAGCCTGGCCCGGTGCTTATTAATTCACATACCGGGCATGATTATTTCAGCTTGCAACAACATACCATACTCCTGGATCTGGCAGCAGAATTTACTGACAAGACTGGTATTGTGGTTGCACATGAAACCCATCGCGGCCGACTGGGTTACAGCCCGCAAATGTTTTTAAGCATGGCAAAAAAGCGGCCTGGTTTTCCGGTAACCGCGGACCTTTCTCATTGGGTATGTGTAACTGAAAGTCTGCTGGATAATTTTACAACGGCAGTTAAAGCGGTTATTGAATCATCCATTCATATCCATGCAAGGGTGGGCTATGAACAGGGGCCACAGGTTCCTGACCCCGGATTACCAGAATGGCGCTATGCTTTGGATAAATTTGCAGGTTGGTGGGATGAAATCGTTGCCGTCAATAAACAGAAAGGTCGTGAAATAATGACATTTACAACTGAATTTGGCCCCTTCCCTTATATGATGAGCAATCCCGACAAGCTTTCGCCCATTGAACACCAGTTTGCACTAAACCTTTTTATGAAAAAGTTTCTTATGGAGCGTTACAGAACCTGATGATCAGTTTGACAATTCATTTTACGAAATAAATTCGGCGATACTCCATTCTTTTTTTTAAATAGCTTTGAAAAATAAAAGACATTTTCGAACCCTGTTTGATCTGCTATTTCATTAATATTCAAAGCTGTAGATGACAGGAGGTCTTTTGCACGATTTAGTCTTAGGTTAAGGTGATATTGATTTGGAGACTCGCCCGTGATTTTTTTGAATGCTTTCCTGAACGATGAATAACCCATAGGTAACTGATTTGCCAGATGCTCCATATCCAATTGATTTTCGAAGGATTCTTCCAGCAAGAATTTCGCTTTCGAAATCAGGCGACCAACAGGGTCATTGTCAAACTCGATATGCTGAGAAATAGTATTCACCAAACCAAGAAGCTGCATGGTTATCCCGGCAAGCTGCTGTGGGTATCCTGTTAAGGATTCCTTTGCAGTATCTAGCAAGCGCCTAAAGAGGACAAGAATATCTCTATTAAGTTTAATGTTAACTAAAGGGTCATTAGCACTAAAAAAATCTGCCTGCATAAGCTGTTGAGCATAGGAGCCATTGAAACCAACCCAGTATTCTTCCCAGCCAGATTTAATATCAGGTTTATAGCGGTGCCAGATCTTTGGAAAAAGAAAAAAGCAAGTACCTTCATTGATATCCTTCGGAGGTGTACTTTTGGAACCATACACCCCTTTTCCTCTGGAAATAAAGACAATATAAAAGTCATTCAAGATGCGCCCTTTATTCCAGATCAGTTCATGGCTTTGAGGATGGGCTTGATTAGGATAATTTTCGTTGGGTTCAACTTTTGAGTAACCAACCGACGTGATGTACATCCCCCACCTTTCTTCCCTTTCACTAATACTCAAATATTTAAAAAAGGTATTATGCGCTGTCATTGATTAATTGTTTAATAATAGTGTCGTAAACACTCAAAAAAACTCCCCTTCCCATGATAAATATAACGTTGTTTTTCCTATTTAACCCTACTCCGGCAATTTAAAACCTGATCGTCACTAATTGATAATAAAAAGCCTCAACAAGCTTCTTATCCAGATATTGGTATTAGTACTACGCTCTTCTTTTTCCCATCATAATAAATAAACTCTTGTCCGTTCCGCTAAATTTTTATTTCAAGTTGTACTAAAAGTCATTTATGTTTAATCGCTGATTTATCAATCAATTTGAATCCTATCAATCTTCTTTATTTTTCTATTACACTAAAACCAGGCCTTTTACCAAGAGCGTATTTAACATTCAAGTTTATCACTCCTAGTTTTTTATTGACCTTTAGTTTCTCCAACAGATTTAGTGAGCTATCATTTAAATTTAGAATGTTACCATCATTAATCCTGATCTCCGTCATAAAGTAGAGCTGGTCGCCTTCAGATATGTTGGTTTGAATATTCTGATCGTTGAAGTTCCAGTTTCTCATTGAGGAATTCTCGATAATCGAATAAATCGATGCTTTATTAAAATTGATTAATTCAGCAATTCTTTCCGGTTCTCTGGAATCCCTGCTTAGCTTGCAAAGTGATACTTTAATCTCTTCAGGTAAAAAGACAACTTCTTTAGGCAATTGGCTTGCAAGATTGAGCATGATCGCCACCTGAGGTTCTGCAATCAGAGCCCGGGACATCGTTTCACTGATTACAATATCAATCCCAGATGAGGGCACATCCCATAACGAAGCATCACATTGATGAATGTTTTTAACATAAGCATGCAAATCGAATAAGTCAATAACCTCTTCTAGTACCTCAATACTTTCAGGGTTAATCTCCAGAAATGTAAATTGTACGTCTTCAGGCTTGAGCATCATCATAATCGGTAATGCAAGTGCTGCGAATGGGCCGGTTCCAGCATACAGAACATGGATTGGTTTTCTATTTTGGCCTATCACTCCTAACACAGATGAATAAAGGGCCCTTGAAAAGCGTTGGGTTCTAAAAATCTCCCTGATACATTTTGCGGCCCAAAAAGCGCCTATTGCATTGCCATTAAGCGTTTGAATATGTTCTCTTCCAGTCGAACCATCAAGGTTGAATTCCTCAAATAAAAGATCAGCATAACCCATTACTGCAGGGGCGAGTTTATCATGAAAGTTTTCGGGATTGAGGATATCTATACTATATTGGGTCAGTCTCTCTTTTAATTCTGTTTTTTTCAATTTGATCAATAGTTATTTGGTTAATTATAAAGCATTGTATGCAAAGTACTATTCACTTCCAAATGGCCAAGCCTCAGGTCCCCCGTACAGGTAACCTCAAAATCCCTTTTAATTTAGATACATAAAGCTAAACACTTTGGGAAATATAAATCAGCTTTCCATAAAAGAATAAGCAAACTAAAGAACTCCCTTCCTCGTGGTGTTCATACACCACAGCGCATACTGTCTCCAAAATAGATGCGCTTTAGACCGCGAACCATTTCCTATCTGATTTAATCGCTGATTTGTTTGATAATAATATAACGCCAGCAGATTATTTTTGAAGCAAGAGACTTGACATTAGTAACCTAAGAATTCGACCGGGCAGTGCCTCTTGCCGGGCAAGAGAAAAATTATTTACTTGTTATTTGAACTATTGGATTAGGGTTCTCCTGAAAGTCAGTGCAAGCTGAAGACCATGCCGGATCACTATGATAAAGAACAGACCGCAAGTAAGCTGTGGTAAGTTGTTGTACAGCTTCTACCCCGTCAGGACTCTCATCGGTTGTTTCCGTTACCAAATAGCCTGAAATCCCGCCAAGCATATGCTCGCCCCCAATCAGGGTAACCAAGCTATTTGCCCCCGGACTTAGTTTATAGGCATCGGTAAACCACTCAGGCCCCATGGTCGTCAATGGAGATTTATCCTGGTCGCCGGCAACAACAAGCGTTGGCGTATTCATTTGAACGTAGCTTTGGTTTAGATGCGGAAAATGTTCATTGGCAAATGAACTTAGCGCTTCACCGCCGCGGCCACCTGCACTAAGAAGTACACCTGCTTTTATCCTTGGATCGAGCATATCTTCAGTTAAACTGCCATCGGCATTGATCACTCTCGTGCCTAATAACGTCGCGGTGGTTTGGGCTCCGAACGAATGGCCTATTGCTGCAATCCGGTTTTGGTCCAAGCGTCCTTTTAGACCAGGAACAGAATTTTCTATAAAATCAAGCTGGTCAAGCACCCGCTTGACATCTTCAACACGATAGCGCCACATCATCGGTTTTCGCGGATCTTGCAAGTATGCCTGGATGGCCTCACTATGTTCGGCCCTGGGGTCAGGGTTGATTGTTCGGGAATCGAGAAAAGTAGGCTGAATAACAACAAAGCCATGAGCAGCCCAATAATTGACAAGGGGAGCGTAAGCATCCATAGAAGAGCCAAAACCATGTGAAAAAACAATTACAGGTAGTTGTTCACCATAAGCAGGCACTGAGGCCCGCACCTGCAGTGGATAGTCGCGGCCAGGAGCTTCTAAGGTAATCGGGCTTACAGAAACAACCGGAGGAAATTTTACAATATGATCCATTTGTATTTATTCTTAAAATTCATCGGCAAATATATAGTGGACATGGTTTATATTTGTAATGGGTTTACTTAAGGAAACTGGTTTCCTCATAGAAACTATCATTAAAATGGATAAAGAACTCTTGGATATGGACGCCTGTTCCGCGCATCATTTGGCGATCCGCGATACGATGGATGTATTAAGCGGGAAATGGAAGATAAGGCTGATTGGCTCACTGAGCTTTGGTAAAAAACGCTTCATGGAGTTGATAGGAAGCATAGATGGTATTGCAGCAAAAATGCTCTCCAAAGAATTGCAGGAGTTAGAGTTGAATGGCCTGGTAAAGCGTACGGTATTGAACACCAAACCGGTAACCGTTGAATACGAGTTAACAGAGTATGGTTATTCGCTTAAGCCAATCATCAATGAAATGGCGTCCTGGGGAATGCAGCATCGCGAAAGAGTAATCAGAGCCATGAGCGTAAAAGAAAATTAAACCGGAATCATTTCCGGCTTCCCTCGACTTCCTGTCTGGACAACAATTTAAAAATGGTCTTAAGAAAGTTAAGCTTTAAATCATGTGCTACTGGTGTAAAATCAGTTCAGAAATAAACAAAAAAAGCCGTTCTTCTTATCGAAAAACGGCTTTTTAAGCAGTGGGCCGTCAGGGACTCGAACCCTGGACCAAAAGATTATGAGTCTTCTACTCTAACCAGCTGAGCTAACGGCCCTGAAAAATCTTATTGATTTTGCGAATGCAATGTTACATATTTGAATCGAATTTTGGAAACAGTTTCTATGAAAAAAATAAAAAATATCATCTTCGATTACGGCAATGTCATCTTTGAAATAGACTTTAAACGGGCTCAAAAAGCTCTTATACAACTTGGTATCGAGAATATCGACGACTTTTTCGCGCATAAAAGTCACCACGATATTTTTAACAATTTTGAGACCGCAGCCATCAGTCCAGCCGAATTTAGAGCCGGAATACGCGACGCATCGTCAAATAAAGCCATCACAGATGAGCAAATTGATGCGGCCTGGAACAGTTTATTGATCGGAGTTCCGGAAAATGTGCACGAAGTCCTGTTAAAAGTGAAAGACAAATACCGCACATTTTTGCTGAGTAATAACAATGAAATCCATTACAACTGGATCGTGGATTACCTGAAAAGGGAATTCGATATGCCAGACAATAGTGGTTTATTTGAAAAAGCGTATTACTCTCAACACATGTTCTTAAGGAAACCGCATGTAGAAATATTTGAAAAAGTATTAATAGAGAATAACCTCAATCCGGAAGAGACTTTGTTTATTGACGACAGTCCGCAGCACCTTGTAGGCGCAAAAGCAGCAGGTATGCAGACCTTATTGATGACAAAGCACCCGAAATACCTTGAAGAAGTATTAATGGAGCACGATATCCTTTAATGCCTCCCAAAAAAAACGTAAATTGCGGGCCTAAATAAAAATCCATCGCAATGACTGAACAAAAGTTTAAAACTCTGAAAGAATTTTACCCTTACTATTTGACAGAGCATACAAATTTAACCAGTCGTGTGTTACATTTTATAGGAACAGGCCTCGTTATCCTTTCTGTATTTACAGGAATCCTGTTTCATGAATGGCGTTTCATTTTAGCGACGCCATTCCTGGGATACGGATTTGCCTGGATCGGCCATTTCTTTTTCGAAAAGAACAAGCCATCAACCTTCAAATATCCGATGTTTAGCCTTGCCAGTGACTTTTTACTGTTCTGGGAATTACTCTGCGGAAATCAGGATTTCAAGGTCAGGTAAAATAGAGCAATCCCGATTATCTTCATAGAAAAACTCTATATCAGTATAGATATTTACAGTTTGATACCGATAGTTATTATCCATAGATTTATAAAAACACTTAAATCACCGTTTATGGAAAATAACAATACGAACAAGCGTAAACTCACTACTGCATCCGGCAGACCTTATGCCGAACATGAAAATACTCAGTCTGTTGGAAGCCGCGGACCATTGCTGCTTCAAGACTTTATTCTCCATGAAAAGATGGCCCACTTTAACAGGGAAAGGATTCCTGAACGCGTAGTTCACGCAAAAGGTACCGGGGCCTATGGTACGTTTAAAGTAACACATGACATCACTCCATATACAAAAGCCAAAATCTTCGGAGCAATTGGTAATGAATGTAAAGTATTTCTAAGGTTCTCTACCGTTGGCGGAGAAAAAGGTAGTGCGGATTCCGAAAGAGACCCACGTGGCTTTGCCCTTAAATTTTATACTGAAGACGGAAACTGGGACCTTGTTGGCAACAACACACCGGTATTCTTCGTCAAAGACCCTAAGAAATTCAGTGATTTCATCCATACTCAAAAGAGAGATCCAAGAACAAATCTGAAAAGCCCTACGATGATGTGGGATTTCTGGTCGCTAAACCCGGAAAGTCTACACCAGGTAATGATCTTAATGTCTGATCGTGGTACCCCCTACTCGCTTCGTCATATGGATGGTTTTGGAAGTCACACTTACTCCTTCATCAATAAAGACAATGAACGCGTATGGGTAAAATTCCACTTTAAAACACAACAAGGCATCAAAAACTTTACCGGTCCGGAAGCTGACGCGATGCGTACCCAGGATATGGACCATTCTCAGCGTGATCTTGTAGACGCAATTGACCGTGGAGACTTTCCTAAATGGGACCTGAAAATCCAGGTGATGACGGAAGCCGAATCTAAAACGTTTAGATGGAACCCTTTCGACCTGACTAAAGTATGGCCACATGGCGATTTTCCACTGATAGATGTAGGTGTACTTGAATTGAATCAAATCCCAAGAAATTACTTCGCTCATGTAGAACAGGCCGCTTTTGCGCCTTCTAATACAGTAGATGGTATTGGTTATTCTCCGGATAAAATGCTCCAGGGACGTATATTATCTTATGCGGATGCACATCGCTACCGCTTAGGAGTAAACTATGAGCAAATCCCTGTAAATGCTTGCCCTTTCATGGTAAACAATTACCATCGTGATGGACAAATGCGCATTGACGATAATGGAAACGACGATCCGAACTACTACCCGAACAGTTTTGGGGATGTAATTCCTGATGAAAGCTATAAAGAACCAGCCTGGGAATTAGATTCTAACGTTGCCGATTGGTACGATAGAAATGCAGGTCCTGGTGATGACGATCATTATACGCAGCCAGGCGACCTTTACCGCAAGGTAATGAGCCCGGAAGACCGTACAAATCTGGTGAACAATATTGTTGGTGCTATGAATGGTATCAGCGGCCCTAAAAAAGCACAGATTGTTAATTTACAGTTGTGTCATTTCTTTAGAGCAGACATTCAATTGGGAATGGCTGTTGCAAAAGGTCTTGGTGTGGATGTAGAACAGGCCATGCCGGTTAGGCATTAGTCAAAAATCCTTGTTGCAAAACCGTATTCTACGAAATTGTTTCAAATGAAATAGTCTCCAATGAAAAAGCCCCGTCTAAAATCAGACGGGGCTTTTCATTTATAATCAGATTACAATCTTCTGCGTTCTTTCTCTTTCATGATCAAACCAAGCTCTCTGCTCGTTTGTCCGGCAATGGAAGTGTTTTCCTGTGCTCTTCTGAAAAGATATGGCATAACTGCTTTAATTGGCCCGTAAGGAACATATTTAGCCACATTATAACCAGCATCAGACAAGTTAAAGCTTAAATTATCACTCATTCCCAATAACTGTGCAAAATACACATGAGGATGGTTGTGATCTACCTTGTGCTTATCCAACAGGTCTGCAAGCACTCTACAGCTGTCTTCATTGTGCGTACCACAAACAATAGCGATCTCCTCAATATGAGCCATGCAATAGTTTAATGATTCGTCATAATCTCTGTCGGAAGCCGCTTTATTAGGTTGAATTGGTGATAAATAACCCATTTCTTCCGCTCTTCTGCGTTCTTTCTCCATATAAGCACCTCTTACCATTTTCACACCAAGGATATAACCTGCTGCTTTAGCGATCAAATGATCTGCTTTCATATCAGCCAGTTTATCATGACGGTACATTTGATAAGTATTGTAAATGATAATACGTTCTCTATTGAATAAACGCATCATATCAATTGCCAGCTCATCAATCGTATCCTGAATCCAGGTTTCCTCTGCATCCACCATGATTGGTACGTTTTTATCATAGGCTACCCTGCAAATCTTTTCGCATCTCGCTTTCACTTTAGCATATTCCGCTTCTTCAGCAGCTGTTAAAGTTTGTTTTGCATCTAGCTTCTCTAATAATGCGAAACGGCCGATACCAGTTACTTTAAATACAGAGATTGGAAGACGTTTGTCTCCTGCCGCTCTTTCTATCGTTCTGATGATCTCCTCACAAGTAAAATCAAATACCGATTCTTCCTCTTCTCCTTCTACAGAATAATCCAGAATGGTACCTACATTTCCGACAGCAAGTTGCGCAATGGTGTGTTCACACTCCGCAATTGTTTCTCCGCCACAAAAATGTTTAAAAATAGTTGCCTTGATGATTGATTTTATAGGCAAACCTATGTTCAGGAAAAAATTGGTAATTGGAGGACCAACTTTTGTTAAAAAATTACTGCTGATTACTTTAAAAAGCCAGTATCCAGCGTTTAGGTCTGAATTGGATTTATTACGAAAAGCGACCTCAGTGTTGTCAAAGTTTAATGTTTTTTTGGGGAAAATTTCCATTTAAGTCGTATGGTTAGTCATATTGCATGCAAAAGTATAAATTCCACGGCTATCCATGGTACAAGACTTTATAAATAATTGTAAATTTGCAGGTATAATGATAGAATTCAAATTAGAAGGTGAGTTTATTCCACTCATTCAGTTGCTAAAAGCAACTTCACTAGTACAAAGTGGTGGCGAAGCACAAACGGTTGTAGAAGACGGTTTGGTAAAATATAATGGTAAAGTAGACTTTCGTAAGCGATTGAAAGTACGCGTAGGCGACGTAATCAGCTTTATGGGTCAACAAATAAAAGTAATTTAATGAACGTTATAGAAAGCTCAGGCCATAACATTCATTTTGAATCGGAACTTGCGCCATTAGCACAAATCATAGAAGAAGGTAACTACAGTAAGGTATTTATCTTCGTTGACAGGAATACTTCGGAATTTTGTCTGCCCTTGTTACAAGGAATGCTGGACGACTATACCAACTTCGACCTGATTGAAACCGATCCTGGAGAAGAGAACAAAAACATTGATTTTTGTATTGGTATCTGGAAGACCTTATTAGATTTTGAAGCAGACCGCAAATGTTTGATGATCAACCTCGGTGGAGGTGTGATTACAGATATGGGTGGTTTCATTGCTTCAACTTATAAAAGAGGCATTGATTTCATCAACATCCCAACCACCTTATTGGCACAAGTAGATGCTTCTGTAGGCGGAAAAACTGGTATCGACATTGATAATGTAAAGAATATGGTGGGTACTTTTGCCCTTCCACAAGCTGTATTTATCGAAACGTCCTTCCTGAAAACGCTTCCTGAAAGAGAATTGCTATCTGGATTTGCAGAAATGATCAAGCATGGTTTGATTGTAGATGCGGATTATTATGAGCGTTTAAAGGCTGCTGACTATAAAAACATCGCTCCTGTTGAAGTTTACCGTTCGGTAGAAATCAAGAATGAAGTGGTTACTGAGGATCCTCAGGAAAAAGGTCGCCGTAAAATCTTAAACTTTGGTCATACCATTGGTCATGCGGTAGAAAGTTATGCCCTGATCAACGATAAAGCGCCACTTACCCACGGGGAAGCTATCGCGATAGGCATGGTTGCGGAAGCTTATTTATCGAGCACCAACAACACCCTGACTAAAGAAGAACTGGAAGACATTACCAGATATATTCTAAGTATTTACCCTGCATATCACATCAAAAAAGAGAGCTTTACCGACCTTTTAGGTTTCATGCAGAGCGATAAAAAGAACGAACATGGACAAATTATGTTTTCTTTACTAAGTAAAACAGGGGCTTGTGATTATAATTGTATCGTTACAGAACAGGATATTCTGGAGGCTTTAGCTTACTATAATAATCAGGCTAAATAAGGTCAGAAACCAATTTTAGCTGCGTTTTTTAGAAAAAAAATATTAGACTTCGGGAAGCAGAAACAGCTAATGTTTTGTAATACAACAAATAACACCCGACACACCATAAATAATTTTTTTAAAGAAAGTATTGACAAATTAAATTTTGTTAGTACATTTGGAAAAACGAAAACGAAAAAACAATCGAGATGAAAAATGTTACTACATATTGGTTTGGTTACTTTTACTATTTTAGTAAGAGCCGGGACTGATATGCAACATGAATCATAAGATAAGAGTGTATATGAAAAGTCCCGGCCTAAAGCCGGGACTTTTTTTTTAACCCAAAAATTTAAACCCGCAGAAGCAAACAAAAACAAATCTTCCGCAAGCTTAAAGAACCACAGAAATTCAATCAGTCAAAATGAAACAGAAAAAAACAAGAGTAGCAATTCAAGGTATTAAAGCGTCATTTCATGAAGAGGCCGCTTTCAAGTTCTTCGGAAAAGACATTGAAACCATAGAATGTAATTCTTTTAAGCAGACTTGTGAAAGCCTGGAAAACAAGCAGTCTGATTTCGTGATCATGGCTATTGAAAACTCTATTGCAGGAAGCCTTTTACCAAACTACACCCTGATCCGTGAATACAATTTCGCAATCGTTGGTGAAGTTTACCTGCCGATTCAATTGCACCTGATGGCTTTACCAGGTGTTAAATTTGAGGACATTAAGTTTGCAACTTCCCACCCTATTGCGATTCGTCAGTGTGTAGATTTCTTCGATGACTTTCCAAATATCCAGGTGATTGAAAGCAACGATACAGCGGCTTGTGCAAAACGAATTAAAGAAGAACAATTAACTGATACCGTAGCTATCGCAAACACCTTAGCTGCAGAATTATACGGACTGAACATCATCGAAAGAAGAATCGAGTCTAACAAAAAGAACTATACCCGTTTCCTTGTGTTAAAAAAAGACAAAACAGATGATTTGGCGGAAATCAATAAAGCATCAATCTGCTTCCAGGTAGGTAACCATGTTGGAGCTTTATCTAAAGTGCTTAACATCTTTGCAGAGCAGGATGTGAACTTAACTAAGATCCAGAGTATGCCGGTTCTTGGAAAAAGAAACGAATACTACTTCTACGTAGATATGGAATGGACAAACAATGAGCAATACGACAAAGCCATCCGTCAAACGCTGAAGTACACCGTAAACTTCAATATCATGGGAGAATACATGAGAAACGATAAAGTATAATAAATAGATAACCCTTCATAAAACATACAAAAATTAAACCCCAAAAAGATGAAATTACAATTGAACATCCAGCCAATCAGTACTTGGTTGAACACCAACAACGAACCACTAATCATTTCAGGACCATGTAGTGCAGAAACTGAAGAGCAATTATTAACTACTGCACATTTATTAGCTGCAACAGGTAAAGTATCTGTACTTAGAGCTGGTATCTGGAAGCCACGTACACGTCCGGGAGAATTCGAAGGTATCGGAAGCATTGGATTAGAGTGGTTAAAAAGAGCAAAAGCAGAAACAGGTTTACCTACAGCAGTAGAAGTTGCCAATGCAAAACATGTGGAAGAAGCTTTAGCAGCTGGTGTAGATATCCTTTGGATTGGTGCACGTTCAACTGTAAATCCATTCTGTGTACAGGAAATTGCTGACGCTTTAAGAGGTGTTGACGTTCCTGTATTGGTTAAAAACCCTGTTAATCCTGATCTTCAATTATGGATTGGCGCATTAGAGCGTATCAATGGTGCTGGTATCACTAAATTAGGTGCTATTCACCGTGGTTTCTCTTCATTCGAGAAAAGCTCGTTCCGTAACGAACCAATGTGGGAACTTGCTATTCAATTGAAAACTTTATGTCCTGATCTTCCGATCATCAACGATCCAAGTCATATCTGCGGTAACCGCGAATTAATCCCTTACATCTCACAAAAAGCACTTGATTTAGACATGCAAGGTCTAATGATTGAGTCACATGTTGACCCTTCAGTAGCCTGGACAGATGCAAAACAACAAGTTACTCCTGCTGCTTTAAGCGAGTTAGTAGAGCGTTTAACTGTTCGTGAACCAGAATCTCAGAACGAAGTATTTGTAGATCAATTGGCTGACTTACGTAAGCAAATCGACAAAATCGATGATCAATTGTTACAAAAACTAGGTGAGCGTATGGCGATCGTAGGTAAAATTGGTGAGTTCAAACGTGATAACCAGGTAACGATCTTACAGGTTAACCGTTGGGATTCGATCATGAACAAAGGAAAAGCATTTGCAAAAGCATTGAAACTAGACCTGAACTTTACAGAGAAATTCTTAGAATTGGTTCACGGTGAGTCTATCCGTAAGCAAACAGAAATTATGAATGCTGGCAAAGCAGAAAAAGGTATTGCAGCAGAAACACATACAGAAGTTAAATCTTAAGAATGAGTAAGCATGCACTTGTTTCTTTTACCGGAAACACAGAAATCCATACAGAGATCACCCTTACGGGTTCAAAAAGCGAGTGCAACAGGGCATTAATCATTAGTGCTTCAAGTAAAGGAGCGGTTAAAGTAGAGAATATGTCTATCGCTGCCGATTCCGTTACACTTGAACGCATCTTAAATCAGATTTCAACCGCAACTCCACATCAACAAACCGTTGATGTGGGACCTGCGGGTACTGCCATGCGCTTTTTAACGGCTTACCTTCCTACCCTTCCAGGGCAGTTTTTGCTGACTGGTACCGAAAGAATGAAACAACGTCCGATCGGTATTCTGGCAGAAGCTTTAAAAGCAGTAGGTGCCGATATCAGTTATGCTGAAAAAGATGGCTTTCCGCCATTGAACATTCAAGGCCCATTAAAACAAACCACGGCAACTGTAAAAATTAAAGGTGACATTAGCAGTCAGTATATTTCTGCCTTGTTAATGATTGCCCCAACCCTGGAGCAGGGCCTTACTTTACAGATTGAAGGTGAATTAACTTCCCTTCCTTATGTAAACATGACCTTGAATATGTTGCAGGAAGCTGGCATCAGTCATTCATGGGATGGCCAGAATATCAGCATCAAACCACAACCTTTTAAACCTGCAACACTAGTAGTGGAACCAGATTGGAGCGCTGCTTCTTACTGGTACAGCATTGCTTGTCTGGCCACAAAAGCAGAAATCTCGCTTCCTTATTTAAAGGAAAAAAGCTTGCAAGGCGATAGCCGGATCAGGTCTATTATGACTGCTTTTGGGGTAAAAACGGCAACTACAGCTGAGGGAATCACACTTAGCTCTACAGATAAGAATTTCAGCGACGAGGTTTTAGACCTTAAAGATTGTCCGGATTTAGCACAAACGATTATTGTATGCGCGGCAGCTTTGAAGCAAAACCTTGCTTTCACCGGACTGGAGACCTTGAAAATTAAGGAAACTGACCGTGTTAAAGCTTTACAAAATGAACTTGCAAAAATTGGTGTAACTTTAAATGAGGACAACCTGGTTTATACTTTAAACTGCGAAAACCTTCATTTCCCTGAGCGCGTTACTTTCGGTACTTATGAAGATCACCGCATGGCGATGGCTTTTGCTCCGCTGAGTTTGCTGATCAAAGAAGTGGTACTGGAAGAAATGGATGTGGTGGAGAAATCATACCCTGACTTTTGGAAAGACCTGGAAAAAGCAGGATTTACAGTTACAGTGATTTAAATTAACCTATAAAACTAACGAAAAATGGCAGGTAATACATTCGGACAATTATTTCGCATCAGCACTTTTGGCGAATCACATGGTGCAGCTATTGGTGTTATTTTAGATGGTTGTCCGGCACAATTGCCCATAGATCTGGAGTTTATTCAGTCGGAACTGGACAAGCGCAGACCTGGACAATCAAAAATCACCACACAAAGGAAAGAAAGCGATACTGTTCAAATCCTTTCTGGTGTATTTGAAGGGAAAAGTACCGGTACTCCTATTGCGATGCTGATTCCGAATGAAGATCAACGTAGTAAAGATTACAGTCACAATACAGATGTTTACCGTCCTTCTCATGCCGATTATACGTATGATGCTAAGTATGGTATCCGCGATCACCGTGGTGGTGGCCGTTCCTCTGCCAGAGAAACCGCTGCACGCGTAGCTGCTGGTGCCATTGCCAAGTTGTTTTTAAAACACCAGGGCATTGAAATCTTTGCTCATGTATCAGCAGTAGGCAAGATCAATGCACCAAATCTGGAATCTTCTTTAACAATAGATGAGCTTTTAGCGATCAGAGAAGAGAACATCGTACGTTGCGCAGATCCGGCTACGGCAAAGGAGATGATCGAATGTATTGATGAGATTAGAAAAGATGGAGATACTATTGGCGGAAAAGTAAGCTGTATCATCAGAAACTGTCCGGTTGGCTTAGGCGAACCTGTTTTTGATAAATTGCATGCAGACCTTGGAAAAGCAATGTTGAGCATCAATGCGGTACATGGCTTCGAATATGGTTCAGGATTTAGCGGAAGCGAAATGAGAGGATCAGAACACAATGACATCTTCCTTGTTGGAAAAGATCAGCCTAAAACATTAACCAACTTCTCCGGAGGAATTCAGGGAGGTATAGCTAACGGGATGGAAATTGACTTTACAGTCGCATTTAAGCCTGTAGCAACGATTATGCACAATCAACAGACCATTAATGCAGCGGGTGAAGCCGCAGAAATTAAAGGAAAAGGTCGTCATGATCCATGTGTAGTACCTCGTGCAGTTGTGATTGTGGAAGCAATGGCAGCCTTGGTATTGGCAGATCAGTTCCTTAGAAATAAGAGTAGTAAACTGGATTAATCCAGCGCTAAAAAAACAGTGTGTCCTGTTAAAATATCAGATCATGCTAATCAAATGATCAAAAAAAAAGGTGTTCTGTTGAGGAACACCTTTTTTTTTGATCATACTTTTTTATGATCGTATCTTTCTAAGTACGATTAAAATATAGCGGGGAATTTAGCGGCATTATGCTCGTGCATCATTTGATAAACAGTCTCTACGATATCATCTACTGAAGGTTTAGTGAAATAATCACCATCAGAACCATACGGAGGACGATGTGCTTTTGCACTGATCGTTTTTGGCTGTGCATCCAGGCTATAATAACCCTGTTGCTCTTCTAAAATCTGTTGTAAGATAAAAGCAGATCCACCACCCGGCACATCTTCATCAACAACCAATAATTTATTGGTTTTAGTTAAGGACTGCGCACAAAGTTTATCTGTATCAAAAGGAAGTAAAGTCTGAGGGTCGATGATTTCTACAGAAATACCAAACTGAGCCAGTTCTTCGGCAGCTTCTTCTACCACTCTCAATGTTGATCCGTAAGAAACAATTGTGATATCAGTTCCTTCTTTAATCACTTCGGCTTTACCTAATGGAACAGTAAAATCGCCTACATTTTCAGGAAGTTTCTCTTTTAATCTATAACCATTAAGGCATTCAATCACTAAAGCAGGCTCATCAGATCTGAACAACGTGTTATATATACCGGCAGCCTGAGTCATATTACGAGGCACACAGATGTGTAATCCACGCAATGAGCCAAGAATCAGTCCCATAGGAGATCCGGAGTGCCATACGCCTTCCAATCTATGACCGCGGGTTCTGATAATTACCGGTGCTTTTTGTCCGGCTTTAGTGCGGTAAGATAAACTTGCCAGATCATCACTCAATACATTCAGGGCGAATAACAGATAGTCCAGGTATTGAATTTCAGCAATTGGCCTTAAACCTCTCATTGCCAATCCGATTCCCTGTCCAACAATAGTCATCTCTCTGATGCCTGTATCGGTGATTCTCAGGTCGCCATATTTAGCCTGTAGACCAGCAAAACCCTGATTTACATCACCAATAGCACCCAAATCCTCACCAAAAGCCACTAACCTTGGATCGCGGCCAAAGTTCGCATCAAAACAAGCGTTTAACAATTCTCGGCCATCTACCATTTTGCTGGAATCGCTGTATTCAGCAGGAAGCATATCAATTAAGAACGGGCTTTCTTTTCCATCGGTAAATAGTTTTGAATTGTATCTTTCTGCGTTAAGCTCACTTTGTTCATTATACCATTGCAGCAGCTCCGTTCTTTCTGTTGATAAATGTTGAACCGTTAAGCGCAATGCTTTTCTGGCGGAAGAAATCACTTCTTTACGCATTGCATCCGGCGTACCGGCCAGTTGCGCGGTAATTTTGCTGATTGCAGGATTTCCGTTAGCTACCTTATCGATCAGTTCAATTACCTGATCTTTTTCAGTTTTTATAGAGGCAAGGAACTCATCCCATGCTTCTTTTTGGGTATCACGAACCATTTTCTTAGCCGTGTTTTCCATTTCGACAAGTTCATCTTCAGAGATAATGGCTGATTCAATCATCCATTTACGCATCTGAACGATACAATCGAACTCTTTTTCCCACTCTAAACGTGCTTTATCTTTATAGCGCTCATGAGAACCAGAAGTAGAATGTCCTTGTGGTTGTGTCACTTCTGTTACGTGGATCATTACCGGAACATGTTCTGTACGGCATACATCGATTGCTCTCTGGTAGGTTTCACATAAAGCCGGGTAATCCCAGCCTCTTACTTTATAGATCTCATATCCACCGGCATTTTCATCCCTTTGGAAACCTTTAAGAATCTCAGAAATATCTTCTTTAGTGGTTTGATACTTTGCAGGAACAGAAATTCCGTAACCATCGTCCCAGATAGAGATGGCCATAGGTATTTGCAATACTCCGGCTGCGTTGATTGCTTCGAAAAAGATACCTTCGGAAGTAGAGGCATTGCCAATTGTTCCGAAAGCCACTTCATTTCCTTTTACAGAGAAGTTTTTCAGGTAATCCAGTTCTTCATTTTGTCTGAACAGTTTCGAGGCATAAGCCAGTCCGACTAATCTCGCCATTTGTGCACCTGTAGGTGCAATGTCTGAAGAACAGTTTTTCATGGCTGTCTGATCTTTCCAGTTTCCGTCCTCATCAATAGTACGGCTTGCAAAGTGACAGTTCATTTGTCTGCCTGCGGATGCAGGTTCAGCTTCAACACTAGGGTTGGCATATAATTGGGCAAAAAATTCTTTGATGGTACAAATGCCTGTAGCAAATGCAAAAGTCTGGTCTCTGTAATATCCGGAGCGCCAGTCTCCATTCTTAAAGGCCTTGGCCATGGCAATCTGAGGAATTTCCTTTCCGTCACCAAAAATACCAAACTTAGCCTTGCCCGTTAATACCTCCTTACGACCTAATAAACTGGCTTGTCTACTTTCGAAAGCTATTTTATAATCGTTTACCACAATAGTCTTAAAGTCATCAAAACTTAACTCTGAAGCATCAATAGGATTGGTAGTAGGTGTAATATCCGGCATCATAAGCAATATTAGTTAGGGCACAAAGATACATAAAATCTAAAGTATGACTTATGGCTGTTCTGTAATTTATATATTGGAATACTTTTTGATTTATGAATCAAAAGTTTAAATTTGCTTTAAATCACCATAATCATGAAAAAGTTATTACTATTATTTACATTAATTTTAGGAGTAAGTGTTGCTACTAACGCTCAAACAAAACCAGCTGAATTTAAATTTGACAAGGAGCTGAACGATTTTGGTAAAATCCCTGTAAACAAAGCTGCAACCATTGAGTTTAAGTTCGTTAACATCGGAGATCAACCATTGATTATTTCAAAAGTAGAGACTACTTGTGGTTGTACTGTTCCTGAATACACGCAGGTTCCTGTTAAAAAAGGAGAAGCGGGTACTATTAAAGTTACTTATAACCCAACTGGTGCTGCAATGCCATTTAGCAAAGCGATTACCATCACTTCAAATGCTAAAACCACTACTAAAGTTTTATACATTAAAGGTGAAACCGTAACTGCTCCAACCAAGTAATTTTATAAACGATATTTTTTATTAAGACCTCGTTATACAACGAGGTCTTTTATTTTTGCGATATGCCTAACATTTCAGAAAAAGGGTTTCAAATGCCCGCATCACCAATCAGAAAGCTAACTCCATTTGCTGACCAGGCAAAAAAGGATGGTAAAAAAGTTTTTCATTTGAACATTGGACAACCGGATATTGCAACACCGGAAGGCATGTTAAATGCCATCAAAAACATAGACTTCGATGTATGGGCTTATACGCCATCTGAAGGAACATTATCTTACAGAACCAAATTAGCAGAATACTATAATAAATTAGGTTACAATATCACTCCTGCGGATATTTTGGTAACCGTTGGTGGATCTGAGGCGATCACTATCGCTATGCAAACCTGCGTAAACGAAGGTGATGAAATCATCATTCCAGAACCTTTCTATGCGAACTACAATGGCTTTGCCTGTATGAGCAATGTGGTGGTAAAACCGATCTTATCACATATTGAGAATGGCTTTGCCCTTCCTCCTATCGCTGAATTTGAGAAATTAATCACGCCTCGTACCAAAGCAATCATCATTTGTAATCCTAATAACCCTACTGGTTACTTGTATTCAAAAGAAGAATTAGAAGCGTTGAAAGAACTTTGTCTGAAATACGATTTATTCTTATTCTCTGATGAGGCTTACCGCGAATTCTGCTATGATGGAAAAGAGTTTATCTCTCCAATGCACTTAGATGGTCTTGATGAAAACGTAGTGGTCCTTGATACCGTATCTAAAAGATACAGTGCTTGTGGCGCAAGATTAGGTTGTCTGATTACCAAAAACAAGGAAGTGATCCAATCAGGGTTAAAATTTGCGCAAGCAAGATTAAGTCCGGGTATGGTGGAACAAATTGCAGGAACCGCAGCTGTGGATACCCCTGATAGTTATTTTGAAGCCGTTAATAAAGAATATACACTTCGCAGAGACACGATTGTAAAAAGATTGAACGCTATTGAAGGTGTTTTTTGTCCGAATCCAGGTGGTGCATTTTACGTGGTAGCAAAGTTCCCTATTGATGATGCTGATGTATTTTGTCAGTGGATGCTGGAAAGCTTTGAGCATGAAGGACAGACCGTTATGATGGCTCCTGCTACAGGATTCTACTCAACTCCAGGTTCCGGAAAAAACGAAGTGAGAATGGCATATGTATTAAATACTGATGATATTAACAAGTCTATGGATTGTCTTGAAATTGCATTAAAACAATATCCTGGTAGAACTATGGCATAAATTTCGTAGATTTGTGTTACTAACACATGGGGCCGTTTTGGATTTGACAGGGTGGCGCTACGTATGTTAGCATGCAGTGCGTTGTACGGAGAGCACTTAAAAGAGAACGTTCACACTATAATTGGCGAAAATAACTACGCCTTAGCTGCCTAATTTAGAATTTCGCTAGCTTTTGTCCCTCTGACTGCTGCATTGTTAGGTTAGAATATGGGGCATCGAAATAACAATGCTGGCTGCTATAAGGTATGGTATAGCGGCGAGATAAAATACCTAAGGAAAAAGACAAGGTAGGTTTCCGGCCCGTCTGCTCCCGACAATAAATTGGAAAACAAGCATGTAGAAGGCATAACTTAACACACAACTGGACAAGGGTTCGAACCCCTTCGGCTCCACAAAACAGGTCGGCAAGACATAAACTTGCCGGCCTGTTGTTGTTTTAAGGCTTTTCGGTCTGCTCCTGCTACTTTTAGTTGGCCCTGTATTGATCATTAAATTTCATATTCCTGCCTGATGATTTTCCTGCACCAAAATTATAGCTTATACTAGCCGTGAAACTCCTGTTATCATAGTAATTGTTATAGTATTGTACAAAGTCATTGTAGATCAAATGCCCTTTACTGATGTCCCCTTTTAGTAAATCACTTCCCCGCAGGTTAAAAGTTAATTTATCCTGGAATAAGTTAAACCTTGTTCCGAGGGTGAGATTAGTTAAGGGTCGACTTTCTACGTTTGATTCTGTACCTGATAATATATGACGGAAATTCAGGAAGAATAACCAGGAGTTTTGTTTTGAAATAGTAAAAGTATTATTGATAGAATAATTAGCAGACCAGCCCTCTAATGGCGCGACTTCACGATAACTACTCGCAGCCTTGGAATAAAACCCAACCGTAGTTACTGATAAATTCCATTTGGATAGAATATCTCTCTCAAATGACATATTGAGCCCAAGGTTTCGAATGGTATAAATATTTTCCATTTTTGTCTCTTTTATTCCTTCCTCAATTTTTATGATGGAGCCAAATGCATTTTCCTGTTGTGTACCAAAAACGCTAGCCGTAAACATGCCATCATATAGGTAATTAAATTCAAGATTATGGCTGATGGATGGCTGTAGAAGTGGATTACCTACAATGTATATATACGGGTTAGAATACCATTTAAAAGGATTCAGTTGACGCAGTCGGGGACGGTTAATCCGTTTGTTATAATTTAGTGTATATGTATTACTATTAGTCTTATACATTAAATTAAGAGTCGGAAATAATTTCCCGTAATTTGTTGTATAATTAGTGTTTCCGGAAGAGGCAGAAGATTTTAAGTCAGTGTATTCATACCTTAACCCTCCTTTTACAGTCCAATAATCATTTAGGTTTTTATTTAAGGAAAGATAAGCGGCATAGTTATCCTCAATCAATTGAAATTGATTATTTCCATCATTATTGAGCTCATATTGATTATCTCTAAATTCCAAGTACTTTATATCAGAATTGTTGTCAAATCGTGTGAATTTCAATCCAGACTCCAGGTTTACCCATTTTGCAGGCAGCGCATAATCTATTTGCCCCGACAAGACCTTGTACCACAATCCGCTTGTATTTAAAACACGTAAAGTATTCACGGTGTTATTAGTTACAAATTCAAGATTGGTTTCTGGTTTATTATTAAAATAGTTAAGTGCAAAACTAAGCCTGGAACCTATCGAGTCCAGGACAAGATCATCATACACACTTAGTACATGGATATCTGACGGATTCTTGTAGGAGGAGCTAGTAGTAAGCAATGAATCCAATACAGAACCCGTTAAATAAGAAACCTTGTTTGTACTTTCGTAGGTGTTCCTGGTATTGCTGTAGTCATAGACTAAACCTATGGTGTTTCTTTTAGATGTTTTAAAAGCCATATCTATATTAACCCCTAAATTCTTGTTGTTGTCTACCCGGTCTGTATGATTATTGAGCGCCTTTCCAGTATTAAATAATACATCTTGGTTTTCATAAACCCCCATATTTCTATCGGAATGCCTTAACCCTAATGAGCTCTGAAAATTAGTAGTGTTATAGTTTAAACCTAAATTATTCTGATATGATTCTTTTGAATTCTTCACAAAAGTTGTAGATAGATTACCACTAAATAGATCTTTAAGCACTTTCTTTGTGACAATGTTGATTAGCCCACTGTTTCCCTCTGCATCATACTTAGCTGGTGGAGAAGTTATAACTTCAATTTTTGAAATATCATTCGAAGGCAATGTCCGTAAATAGGAGGCCAACTCTTGATTTGACATTTGAAGGATTCTGTCATTTATCATAACCTTTACAGATCCTTTTCCGATTACACTAACTCCCTGATCATTAGCAGAAACTAACGGAGTATTAGCTAAAACATCTAAAACATTTGTTCCTGAACTGTAGACCGATTTCTCTACATTAAAAACCAATCTATCCACCTTTCGCTCAATTAACTTCCGGCGACCGTTTATAGCAACCCCCTCCAATACAACAGTTTCATTAATTTTTATCTCCCCCATGTCTGTATCCTGATTCAAAAAAATATCCTTCTTTAAAAGCCTAACGCCAAACTGCTCTACAACAAAAACATAATTACCTTTTTCGACAATTATAGAAAACCTACCTAAACTATCTGTTACAGCTTTTCCTGCGATAACACTATCACTCCTCAATAATAAGGCGTTGACATATTTAATGTTATTTTGACTATTACCAACAACCCTTCCCTTTAAAGTGAAATTTTGAGCCAAACACGCTCCAATATCCACAATAAAAACAAAAATGAATAATAAAAATAAAAACAATCTACTGGACATACATGATATTTTCTATATCGTAAAGCAAAGGTTTTTTTTCAGAAAAACAATATAATTTTGATATAAAAAACAGAAGAACACCTCAGGCAAATCAATCACAAGATATTTGACCTTATGTCAAAAAAAATGAAATTCAGAGGCTAAATATGTTAAAATGGGTAATTACAATTTAACGGCACAAATGTATACAGAAAGAACCTTAGCTTCGCAAACCTAACTTAAGGCGCCTTACCTGGTAACTTTCAGACTTTCAAAGTATGTTGTTGTTTTAAGGCAGATCAGTTATTTACAAAAAGATATGAATTTAAACGAATTAAGAATTGGCAATTACGTTTTTACAGACGCTAAGGGCTTAAATGACATCGCCAGTCCTTGCGAAGTACTCGGTATACTGCCAGGTCAAAAGATAGCCTACAAAACAGAGATTGCAATGGTAGAATGCAGTCAGGATCAGGTTAAGCCTATCCTATTGGACGCTGACTGGCTGGTTAACAAACTTGGTTTTAAAGACAATGGTGGTGGTTACTTTCAGCATGAGGATTTCAATTTCTTCCTATTTCATGTGGCAGAAGATGAGTATTATGACTGCTATAAGCAAGTACCATCAAATGATGATACCGGAGATTTTAAAACACTACAACACGTTCATAAATTACAGAATCTGTTTTTTGAACTGTTTGATGAAGAGTTGATCAATAACGATTAAACAAATATCACAAAGCCCTTCATCTTACACTGCCCCCAAATAGTGTCTAACTTTTTGGGGGCAGTGTATCTCTGGAGGGCTTTGTAATTAAAAAAATTGAGGGGGATGTTTAAAAATTAGTGATGTGCTTTTAATGCTTCTGCATGTCCGCCTCCAATATGATGCTGTCCTTGAACAACGTTGATCACATAATCCGTTGTGTGTACCCTTCCTTCGGCCTGAAACTGTATCCAGCCTCTGTAAACACCTGGTTTCGGAAAGGAAGCATGCAATTTATACCTTCCGTTTTCCACCTCAGGATGAGCATGGATATATGCTTTATCCTCAGCGCTGATTAATACGACATGGGCTTTTGCTCCTAAGAAATCATCTATTGTTGCCGGATCAATTTCTGCTCCATCCTTTTTCAGGATACCATCAATCATCATGTGGCCGCTTGTAAACTTACCCTCATCCGCAATCAGAGAGATGCTATAAGCCCCTGAATTTCCAGTTAGTTTTTCTTCCCGATATATAGCAGGAGATGGCGCGGAACCCGGGACATATACTTCCAGTTTACTAACCACCTGGGGACTTCCCTCCGGCTTATAGTCCGCAAAAAGATAAAATTTACCACTGGCAGGGAACGTTGTTTTAACCGTATAACCTGCGATAGTTTCTACCGGATGAATGTGGTTAAAATACGAAAGGTCTTCATTCACGATGATCAGGTGAATTTTCTGTTCATGCGACAATTCTAATTTTACCGGTTTTTGAAGCGTTAAGGTTAAACTGGTTTCTTGTTCCGGAACAATGTGTTGTGGCTCAGTACTGAGTTCCATATTGTATTCGCTATTTTCCATATCCTTATTATTTAGAATGTGATTACTGGAGAATAAGCTGCTCCAGGGAGCAACTTATTCTCTGATTTACTATTTTTAATTTAAGCGGTCTGCAATAAAACCGGCTTCATTAATTGCAAAAATGATGGAGCTTTCATCCACCTCATCGGAGACAACAGTCAATATTTTTTCCGGTGTTTTCACGTCTACTTCCCAGTTGTCTTCTCCTATGGCCTCATTCAGAATCGGAGAAACTCTTGCCAGGCATCCCGAACATTTGATGTTCGTTTTAAATTTTAATGTTTTCATTGATGCTAATATTTGTGTTAATGTATTTTGTTGAACTATTCTTTTAATCTTATATCCCAGTCGTGTTACAGCCCTGGTTATTTTCTCGACAGAGGTTAACAGGGGTTCATAGGAGATGACCATAACACCTGGCAGTACCGCAATCAGATATGCTCCGGGAGTCTTTAATACGGAAAGTGTTACTGTTGAAATGCAATAACCATCCTTCAGGTCGCTGATGTCTAAACCTAGCAGTTTCATTTCCCGGACAATTTATTGATCAACCTTATATCCCATCTTTTCAATCTCCTGAATAATGGTTTCTGGTTTAACTTTCTCCGGGTTATAACTTACAGTTGCTTGTCCGAATTCGATATTTTCAATAGCTACACCGTCTTGTCTAACTATTATATTTCTTACTACGCCAACACAATGAGCACTTGCCATTCCGCTTATCTTTAAATTAAGTGTTTCCATAATCATTAGTTTTATAGTACAAAGTTATCTCCCGGGACAGGTACAGCTTTTACACAATTGCCGCAATATTTTATGAAATTTTAATCAAACTCGATGGTAATATCCTCAGTCAGAGGGTAGCTCTGGCACAGCAAAATCATGCCTTGCGCGACTTCCTCTTTCGTTAGCGCATAGTTTTTAGCCATCCTAACCTTTCCTGAAGTTAATATAGCGACACAGGCACCACAACTTCCTGCTCTACAGGAATGCCCGAAAGCAATCCCCTCTTTTAGTGCAGCAGTCAACAACGTTGCTCCCGGCGCGATTTCAATCAAATGAGTTTGCTCATAAAAATGAACCAGTACTTCGCGTGTGATCTCAGGCAGATTTAGCTGTTCCGCAGGTACCTCCTCCTCAGTAAATCGTTCCATAAAAATCCCTGTTTCGGGAACATGTAAAGATTCTAATGCCTCCTGATAGATTTTCATCAGCCCTGAAGGCCCGCAAAGAAAGAATTGACTGTCTGCTGGTTTTCCGGTAATTGCCTTCATCAATAGCTTTTTGACCAGTAACTTGCTCAATCTATCCTCAATTAAAGTTCCTGTGAACATAGGCTTTGCTCCATCCTGCTGTGATAGGGAATGGACCAGGCTTAGCCGCTCCTTATATTGAAGTGTTAATGCTTCAATCGCAGCTGCAAAGATCACGTCGGGCCAATTCCGGTTTGCATAAATTAAGGTAACCTTAACCTCAGGTGATTTACTTAATAAGGACTTAGCAATAGAAAGAAGCGGTGTTACGCCACTTCCCCCTGATAATAACACCACATCCTTACATTGATAACTGCTTTTAAGCGCAACAAATGAACCGTAAGGCCCTTCTATTTCCAATTCGCGGATTTGCTCCGCATTATCAACGAGGTAATTACTCAGCAGTCCATCTTTTACCCGTTTTACAGTGATGGCAGGATAAGGGTCAAGATCTGGTGAGGACGACAAAGAATAGGAACGGGTTATTTTCTCTCCATTTACCACCTGGCTGATATTAATAAATTGCCCGGGTAAGTATTTGAATTTTGATCCTGATATGTCAAATTCAAGGGTTACCGCATCTTTTGTCTCCCTGATCACTTTATGGCATGGCCAGATCATTTTATACCTTTTCATTTATTTGAATGTCTTGATGGAAAAAACAGCGATTAATGCGCCTAAGCCACTTACTACAGCCGCAGATTTAAATGCAGTACGGAAACTTTCATTCAATAGACTTATATCTGCTGTCCCCCCGGCCTGTACCATATCCGTTTTTGAGGCTATAATCGCGACGATAATCGCAAGTCCCATCGCCGAACCAATCTGATAACTGGTATTCACCAGGCCAGAAGCCAGTCCGGTTTCTTCCGGTTTGGCGCCCGACATGGAAGCGATCGTTCCGGGAATATAGGCCAGCGACATTCCCAGTGCTCCTAACAGCGATGCCGGTAATACGTTAACCATAAAAGATCCATCTACGGGAACCGTACTAAAAAGAATCAGGGAAGCCGTAAGCGCTATAAAACCAGCGATAAGGGTGCTTTTAAAACCAAATTTTGCGACCAGCTTTCCGGTAACCCCCATCATTAGGATCATGATGGCAAAGGTCATTGGCAGTAAGGCAAGGCCGCTATGGAAAGCTGAATAATTCAATACCTGTTGTAAATAAAGATTCAGGAAAAACCATAGTGGAATCCATGCTCCTGCCAATAGGCCCATCACCAGATTACCGCCTGAAAGGTTAGGCACCTTGAAAATAGATAGGGGTACCAATGGCTCCTTTTTGTTTTTTTGTACGACAAGGAAGACGATAAACAGCGCTACCGCTAAAGCCAGTAGTCCAATGGTTTGAAGCGAAGCCCAGCCCGCAGCTTCAGCAGAAACAATAGCATACACCATCAGGATTAATGCTGCTGTAGCCAGTACAGCGCCAAGAACATCTACTTTTCCTTTTCGCGTTGCGCCTTTAAGTAATAAACCAGGGCTTAGTGCCAGCACGATCAGGCCCAAAGGGATATTGATCAGGAAAACCCATTCCCAGGAAAGCCATTGCGTAATCGCACCACCAAAGAATACACCGGCAGAACCACCTGCCGCAGCGGCAGCACCCCAGAATCCCAGGGCTTTATTCAGTTCTTTTGGGTCAGTAAATTTGGTTAAAACCAGCGTTAATGCTGCTGGCGCGATAAAAGCAGCACCAAGACCCTGCAATGCTCTACCGGTATTTAAAATGGCTTCTGACCAGGCAACTCCAGCTAAAAGGGAAGCAGCCGTTAAAATTGCAAATCCCCACATGAAAACCTTGCGGGAGCCAAACAGGTCGGACAAACGGCCACCTAAAAGCAGGAAACCGCCAAAAACAATAACGTAGGCATTAAATATCCATTGAAGTCCGGTTTGCGAATAACCCAGATCGGTTTTGATGGCCGGTAAGGCCACCCCTATGATGGAGGTATCCATAATTACAATGAACTGAGCCATACATAGCAAAGAAAGTGCTGCCCATCGCTTGGCGTAAGGCAGCACTTCTATAATTGGTTGTGTTTTATTTCTTGACATAAATTTATTATTTGTGCCAAAATTAGAGAACACCGCCTCCGGGATTTTATACAATTACCGGAATATGTTATAGAGTTTTAGGATCCCTATAATTTTAATAAACCCAAAGATCGCTGTAACTCAACATACAGCACCTTAAGGTGATATACCGACTGTAAATAGTTGATTTTACCTTGTGTCAGGGCCAATTCGGCATCGGTTAACTCCAGTCTGGAACTTAATCCGTTTTGATAACGGTCGTTCATCATGGTATAATTTAACTCTGCCGCATCTACCGTTGTTTTTTGAATATGGAGCTGTGCATTGGCTTCCTTCCACCTGCTGATGATGGCCGCCAACTCCGCATTCATTTCTTCCTTCACATCATTTAACCGGATGTTTTCCTGCCGTACTTTAATGCGGGCCTGATTGATCTGCGCATTGGTACGGTTTCCGTTAAAAATCGGTACAGTAACCTGAAATCCCAGAAATGAAGTGCGGGGTACCGTATAACTTCCTAAACTCAGGTTATCAGCCTGTGACTGCAACTGGTACTGTCCTATAATAGAAGCCTGGGGCAGGCGTTCTGCTTTGCTGACAGACAATTGCTTTTCCTGCTGTTCAATAGAAAGTTTTTGCAGTCTGATATCATGGCGATTCAATTCAGCGGTTTTTAAAGCCTGGTCCAACGTATAAAATTCCGCCTGATCCTGTTCCACATTCAGACTGTCAGTCGGCTTAATTTCTACAGCCTCATTTAAACCTATCAGCCTTTTTAACTGAATCCCACTGACCTCGATGTTGTTTCTCAGATAGGATATCGATGACCTTAAATTCTCAACTGCGATATAGCTTCTCAAGGTGTCTACTTTCAGGCTTCTCCCCTGCGCAAACAATGCTCTGGTATCTACCAGGGCCCTGTTATTCCGCGACAAGCTTTGCTGTTGTAAACTGAGCTGGCTGTTCATTAACAGCAGGTCAAAATAACTGGCTGAGATCTGAAAAGCCAACCGGCTCTCCAGGTCAGTTGTTTTTTCTTTCTGAATCTTTTCATTGAGCTCAGCGGCCTGCTTTTGGCGGCGCGCATTTTCCATAAATACGGGCTGATTTAAGGATAAAAACCCATTGAAAGCATTCTTCCCTCCCACTGCAACATCCTGGACAGGATTAGTGGTGCCGGCAAATGTGCCCGGAAGAAAGATTACCTGGCGGTCGAAGTAACGGGAATAGCCCGCAGTTGCCGAAATACCGGGTAGTAACCGACTCTTCGTTTCCCGGGTAATCTCCTTATAACGAATCTCTTCCAGCGTTTGTATCTGAAGTTCTTTATTGCCCTTTGCGGCCATTGCTAATGCCTCCGCAAGACTTAACTCTCTTTCCTGGGCATGTAAAGCTTTGCCCGAAAACAGAAGCAGCAAAGCCAGTGGTATATTTAAAATTTTCCTTTTCATTATAATTGTTTTAATAGGTCAGCATGCGCTGATTCCGTTTCCTCATTTTCTTCTTCAACCACTTCTTTACGCTTGGTTCCTGACAGGTAAGAATAAACCGCAGGGATAATAAACAGGGTAAGAATCCCCGCAAAGGTCAATCCGCCTGCAATTACAATTCCCAGCGACTGACGGCTGTTCACCGTAAGGGCAATTGGCAAGGCACCAAATATCATCGCCAGAGAGGTCATCAGAATGGGACGGAAACGAGATACCGCAGCTTGTATCGCCGCATCATATTTTGAAAGTCCTTGTTCTTTCAAATGATTGGCAAATTCTACGATCAGGATACCATTTTTAGTAATTAATCCCACCAGGGTGATGATTCCGATCTGGCTGAACACATTTAAACTCTGGTCAAACCAGTATAGACTCAGGATTGCACCTGTTACGGCCATCGGCACGGTAAGCATGATAATGAGCGGATCACGCAGACTTTCAAATTGTGCGGCCATGATCATATAAACCAGCAACAGGGCCAGAATAAGTGTAGATGCGATATTGCCCTGACTTTCTTCGTAATCTCTGGACTGACCCGCTAAACTCGTTTTGAAGTTTTCGTTCAATACTTCCTTTTTGATGCGTGCCATCTCTTCAATACCAGCTTCCAGACTTACACCTGGTGCTAATCCGGCAGAAACAGTGGCAGAAGTATATTGGTCATAGCGATAAATCGCAGCCGGACTGATACCTTCATCAATCGTCACCAGATTATCCAAAGAGATCATTTGCTGATCAGCGGAACGAACATAAATGGAACGAAGATCACTGATGTCGTTCCTATTCTTGCGTTCTACCTGACCGATCACTTCGTATTGCCTGTCTGATCGCAGGAAATAACCATAACGCTGGCCAGAGAACGAAAGCTGTAAAGCTCTTGAGATTTCCTGCACAGAAACGCCCATTAAGGCGGCTTTTTGCCGGTCTATATTGATCTTTAATTCTGGTTTATTAATTTTCAGATCGGCATCTACGAACATGAGCTTTTTACTCTGTCTTGCGGCAGCCAGAAACTTCGGAAGCACCTTGTTCAGGCTATCCAATGTTGGCGCCTGAAGTACGTACTGTACCGGCATACCACCGCCATAACGCGTACCAATTGTAGGTGGCAGGTAAGGGAATAAAAGAAAACCCTTGAACTGACCAGATGCCATGGCGTATTTATTGTATAAATCCTGGGTAGAAGCTTTACCTTTTCCAGGATCGTTCAGATAAATACTCTGGACAGCGATATTAACTGGTGCCGGCGCCGGAATAAAGGAAATACCGACCATAGAATACGTTTGATACAACCTGCTACCCGTAGAATCGTTCACAAATTTCCCGACTTCGATCATTCTCTTTTGCATGTAATCAAAAGAAACACCTTCCGGGGCAATAGCGATCAAACTCATGTTCGATCTGTCTTCTATCGGAGCAAGCTCAGAAGGGAGCTTTTTCCCAATAAAATAAATAAGACTGGCCGTACCGATTAAAAATACAGGAGCTAACCAGCGGCGTTTCATAAAGGCAGTTAATAAATTCGCATAACCATTATTTAAGCGGATAAAAAAGGGCTCTGTGTTTCTGTACAACCAGTTTGGCTTGTCGTTCTTTTTCAACAACAAGGCACTTAACATTGGCGAAAGCGTTAAGGCCACAAAAGCGGAAACCAGTACGGAACCCGATACCACAATGGCAAATTCTTTAAACAACTGGCCACTGATCCCACCCATAAAAACAATTGGCATAAATACCGCAGCCAGGGTGATGGTGGTAGAGATTACCGCGAAATAAATTTCTTTAGAACCTTTGAAAGCAGCCTGAATTGGCGACATGCCTTCTTCGATCTTTTTATAGATATTTTCCAGTACCACAATCGCATCATCAACCACCAAACCTATCGAAAGCACTAATCCCAGCAGGGTAAGTACATTGATGGAAAATCCGGCCACATACATAATGAAAAATGCCGAAAGGATGGAAACCGGAATGGCCAGTACCGGGATAATGGTAGAACGCCAGTCGCGGAGGAAAAGAAAGATAATCAGCACCACTAAACCGAAGGCTATAAAAAGAGTTTCTTCTACTTCCTTAATGGATTTACGCACAGGGCTGGTGAAATCGAAACCAACAATCAGACGATACTCTTTGGGAACTTCTTTACGTAACTGATCTAATCTGGTATGAAATTCATCCACGACCTTAATCGCGTTAGCACCCCTTTGAATCTGGACGGCAATGCCGACACCAACACGGTTTAAATTGCCGGTTTCATTGATAATTGCAGTTCGTTCGTTTTCTTCTCCCAGTTTCGCAGATCCAATATCTTTTAAGCGAACTACGGTATTACCCTCGCGTTTAATGATCATTTCATTGAAATCTTCCACCGAAGTTAAACGGCCGAGGGTACGTACACTTAGCTCATTGTTTGCACCTTCTATTCTTCCGGAAGGCAGGTCAATGTTCTCTCTTGACAATGCCTGTCGGATGTCTTCGGGCGTGAGCATATAAGCGGCCAGTTTAGCCGGGTCAAACTGTAGTCGCATGGCATACTTGTGTTCCCCAACAACGGCAACACTGTTTACGCCTGGAATAGACTGCATTCTGTCTTTTATGACCGTAGCCGCAAGGTGGCTGACTTCCCTGATGTCCTTGGTATCGCTTTCTACCTCTAAAAAGGCAACGAGGTTATCGGGTGAGGAAGCCTTTTCAACAACAGGCGGATCTACATCGGCAGGAAGCTGTTTTCTGGATTTGGCCACTTTATCGCGGACATCATTCAGCGCATCTTCCAGGTCGATATCTCTGTTAAATTCTATAGAAATCACACTTACCTGCTCCCTGGATTCAGAAGAAATTGTTCTGACGCCATTGGATTCGGCAATAGATTCTTCCATGGGTTTGGTAATTTTGGAAGCAATCACATCAGGACTCGCACCCGGATAATAGGTAACCACTGAGATCACTGGTGGTTCTGTGAGGGGATATTCCCTGACTCCTAAGTATTTCCAGCCAACAATCCCCATAACAACGATAAAGGCGGAAAACACACCCGCCAGAACCGGTTTTTTTATACTTAATGATGATAAACTCATGTCTTTAATATTTGAAATAGATTATTTGGACACAGCAGCCTGAACCGGCACACCGTCGCCAAGACGAAGAAGATTGGACACAATGACACTGTCGCCATTGTTTAAACCAGAGATGATAGTGGCTACGGTTTCAGTTCTGTTGCCAATACTGACCGGCATTGATTTGGCCGAGCCATTTTTAACTACAAAAACACTATATCCTGCTTCGCCTGGGATGAGTGCTTCAGTTGGTAAATTAATCGCTTTTGCATCTTTTGCGGAGGTCGAAAAATGGATCTTAACAGACAAACCTGACCGAAACTTTCCACCAGGATTAGCAGTGATTGCCTGTACCTGTAATGCCCTGTTTTGGGCGTTAAGGCCCGGTTCAGTCGCTTTAATGCTGGCTGACTGTTGCTGATCAGAAACTGCGGTTGTAAAATTAATTTTACTACCTGTTTTAACCAGTGGAAGGTACTTTTCCGGTACAGAGAAGTTTATCTTAATGGTACCATGGTCCTGCAGGCTCACCAGTTCCGTTCCCGGTGAAACAAAAGAACCCGGATCGACCTTTGAAATACCGATATTCCCTGAAAAAGGGGCCTTGATTTCGGTCTTATTCAGTGCTACCTGGAGTACTTCCCGTTGGGCTTCCAGCGCGTGTAATTTCACCGCTGTTTCATCGTATTGCTGCTGATTTACCGTTTCCGTTTTTAGCAGATTGGCTATCCTTTGCTCATTGAGGCGGGCTAATTGAAGCTCGGAATTCAATCCCTTTAACCGGGCTTTCAGGTCGGCATCGTTTAATTTATAAAGCAACTGGCCTTTATTGACATATCCTCCGTCCTGAAAAGCAACCTGAATAATTTTCTGTGCGATTTCACTAACGATAGCAACTTCCTGGAATGGAGCCATCGTGCCCACAATGACTTCTTCATGATTCAGGTTTTCTTCATTTACGACGATGGCATCCACGTCTAATTTGTTCGCCTCAGCACTTGCCGCAGCAGAGGGTTTTTGCGTTTTTTCCTTACTGGCCTCACAGGCAACCAGCAGCATGCTACAGAGCACAGGAAGGAAAATAACTTTTAGTTTATTTGTATCTTTTAACATGATAGGATTAATAAATGGTGGAACAAATAGTTATTTTAATGGGTACAAATCTAGGGGCATAGCCTACCCTCAGCTTTATACTATTGCGGCTAAGTGTTATAGAATTTCTGGAGGAATATTTTAAAAAAAAATGCCCGGCTAAAGGCCGGGCATTAGAGTTTTTTTATGTTTTTTATCTGATTGAGTGCTTCCTTTCAAGCTTCATCTTATTAAGATTATTCGCGCTTACTTTTCTTCATAATGGCAAGTTTGTCTCGCCTGATTCTTTTGTAATGTGCAAAATCGAATCCCGTATTTTTCTTTAATTGCCTCGACAGATAAGCCACACTGCTATAGCCAAGGGTATGAGCGATATCGGTTAAAGACTTATCGGTATACACTAAAAGTGCCTTTACTTCCTCAATTCTCTTTTGTATAATATACTTTTCCAGTGTATTACCCTGGGCAATGGAAAATATGGCGCTCAGGGAATCATAGTCTCTTTGTAATTCATCACTAATCAGCTTTGAAAATCTTACCGGGTCTCCGGTTTCAGATTGTTCGTTGATACCAAGTTCGACAGCATGTTTAATATGGCTGATCAATTGCTCATTCTTATCAGTCAGCAGCTCAAATCCATGCTTTTGTAAAACCGCTTTTACGGTTTCTTCATCAACAGGAGTTTTGTTATTCTCTTTTAAGATGACCTCGCCCAAATTTATACTCGAAACATCTAAACCGAGTTTGAATAGTTCATCGCTTAACACGGTAATGCAGCGGTTACAAACCATCCCTTTAATGAATAACTTATTGTTCTTTTTCATAACAAAAAATTTATACTCAAAAATAAAACACAGGATAAAATTGAGGTTACACTATTTAGGGAATAGTTTATAGAATTTACAACTTGTCTAATGACTTGCGCGTATTTTCTTTTATCTTTTTAAAATGAGAAGGGGTAAAACCCGTGGCTTTTTTGAACTGAGTAGAAAGATACTGGACACTACTATAACCTAATTTATGAGCAATCTCACTTAACGTAAGTTCATTGTATTCTAAAAATTCTTTGGCTCTTTCTATACGCTGCAGAATGATATATTGCTCAATAGTGATGCCTTCAATATTGGAAAAAAGTGAGCTGATGTAATTATAATCTATGCGGATCTTTTGCTGAATCAGGTAGGATAATTTAATGGTTAGATTAACTCGATCAGCCCCATGAATAATTTCAATAATGAGATTCTTGACTCTTTCTACCAGCACCATTTTACGGTCGTCTAATAACTCAAACCCCATTTCTGACAACCAATTCTTTAAATAACAAAGCTGTATGATAGAGAGATCCTCTGCTAATTCAACTTCCCCCATCAGCACCCGGACGGGTGTTACATGCATCTTTTCAAAGCCCTGTCTGACAACTGTGATGCACCTGCAACATACCATATTCTTGATTGACACCTTCATTTAAAGCAAACATAGCTTACTTATAAGGGGCAAAAACTACATAATTTCTGAAAAAACTTATATAATTTCAGCCTGAAAATCCGGTTAATCTTCAGACACCCTGGAAAGTTAAAACAGGAAATAACTGTACGAATTACAATATGATATCCCCATACTTGTCAAGGTTAGTCTGGCATTTCGGACAAGTAGTTCCACCATAAAGCATTTGCATCTTGTTCTTAGGTATCCTGATTATTGACTGTTTCGTTTTACATACAGGGCAATAAACTCTTTTGAGGTTTATCCCAAACTTTGATTTGTCCTGATTAGCTTTCCTGAAGAAAATGACCATAACAATCACTAAACCTGGATAAAGCACTAATTTCACAATAGAAATAGTGCCAATAATTAAAAGAGATTGATGTAAAATCATAATTACGAAATGCTAAGAATTTACTCTTCTTCCTGATTAACATCATTCACTGAACTATCCAGCTCAGTATCACTATCTTTCAATGCCTGATTGTATCCGATAGAATATTTAATTTTCCCCCAGGCAGTCAGCATTAATACAATATCTTCTTCTTTAAGTTCCCCGCTAACCTGGGCTTTGCAATAATCTAAAAATTCAATTTCCGTCATGATGTGTTCTTTTGTTTGACAATGGTTCTGGTAAAACAGGCGTTAAAATTCCCATAGCTAAGCCTGATATCTGGCAAATATCGCTATCTTAATCATAATTCTATACCATCAACAGATGATAAAATTATACGTCACGCTGATACTCTTGTTCTGTAGCCTTATTTCTCTGGCTCAAAAAGAAATAAAACAGTACAAAACTTACTTTGCAACCGGCAGTTACGGCGGAAAAAAGATACTTGTCTTACGACAATTTGAAGAATCAGGTCAGCACTCCTACCTCATTGTGAATCCACAGACCCTGGAAACGCAAATAATAAGCAGTAAACAGATTTCAGTAAGGCCGGTTACATTTCCAGAATTTGAAACATACCTCAAAAAAACACCCTATTATAAGGCCATTAAAACGGCGCAACAACAATCACTAAACCTTCAGGATGCAGGAATTACACATGGCTTTCCAAAGGAAAAAGGGATTACGCTTACCATAGATTTATGCCCTTCCCATAAACCATTGGACAGAAGTATTTTCAGTTCATTGATCGCTGCATTTCAAAAACAAGAGCGCCCTGTTCCTGTGGCCTTATCCCTCACCGGAAAGTTTATGCTAAGCCATAGCGCCGACATCACCTGGTTACAGGGACTTGAAAAGTCGGGAGATTTAAGTATCACCTGGACTAACCATACCTATAACCATCATTATGATCCAAAAGCTCCGTTAGCGCTCAACTTTCTGATGGAACCGGGAACTGACCTTAATTTTGAAATATTAGGGATGGAACAGGCCATGATCGAAAGGGGATTACTACCTTCGGTATTCTTTAGGTTTCCAGGTTTGGTATCGGATCAAAAGTTAGTAGACAAAGTGACCAGCTATGGTATTATTCCAATTGGAAGCGATGCCTGGCTTGCAAAAGGACAGCAGAGCCACGCAGGAAGTATTGTGCTTATTCATGGCAACGGTAATGAACCGATTGGTGTTAAGGACTTCCTCAAGCTATTGGTAGCTGAGAAAGCAACCATTAACCAGCAACAATGGCTACTTTATGATTTGAGAACCAGTGTTGAAAATGAATTCAAATAATAAAATCAGGGTATAAATTAAAACTAAAAACAGGCCTCTTGGTTATCACTTAGGGTAGGAGAAATCAGTACCAATAAAATACAACGCCAGCATTAAAAACCGAATAGCAAGCTGCATTAAAATCATAAAAGCAAAGCACATTAAAATTGACACATGGAAATTGGGATCAGTACATTTGGAGAATTACAACCTGATCGCGTAGCAGGAAAAGCAGTTAACGCGCATAAAAGGGTTCAGGAATTATTAGAAGAAGTAAAGCTTGCAGACGAAGTCGGTCTCGACGTTTTTGCATTCGGAGAGCATCATCGTTCCGATTTTGTCATTTCTGCTCCTGAGATTATGATGGCTGCGGCAGCGGCCATCACTAAAAACATAAAATTATCAAGCTCCGTAACCGTATTGAGTTCGGCAGATCCCGTACGGACTTTTCAGAACTTTACTACCGTAGATTTAATCTCCAACGGAAGGGCTGAAATTATTGCGGGTAGAGGATCATTTACAGAATCATTCCCCTTATTCGGTTATAACCTGAATGATTACGATGAACTTTTCACGGAAAAGCTAGCCTTATTACTTCAGCTAAATGAGGAAGAAATCGTGACCTGGAAAGGAAAGCACCGCAGTTCTATTGTAAACAGAGGCGTATATCCACGTCCCATCCAACCTTCAATACCGGTATGGATCGGCGTAGGTGGCACACCGGCATCGGCACAGCGGGCAGGAAAAATGAACCTTCCTATGGCAGTAGCCATCCTGGGTAGCCCACCAGAGCAATTCGTACCATTTATCAACCTCTACCGTAAATCAGCGAAGGAAGCCGGACATGATCCCGCTAAACTTCAACTGGCGATTAGTTCGCAGTTTTACGTAGCAGAAAACGCACAACAGGCTGCCGATGAGTTTTACCCATCTTATGAGCAATTGATGAACCGCGTAGGTAAAGACAGAGGATGGTCGCCGATGAGCAGACATCAATTCGATTATCTGCGTACTGATGGGCCATTGGTGGTAGGAAGTCCACAACAGGCGATTGATAAAATCATGCATCAGTATGAACTTTTCAAAAACACGAGATTCCTGGCGCAACTTGTAACCGGATCTATTTCGCACAAACAGGTATTGAAAACCATTGAATTACTGGGCACTCAGATTGCCCCGGTCATCAGAAAAGAAACCAGGGCTAAACTTTAAGCATATCTGCCTGGATCAGCATGAAAAACTACACAAAAAGCAAGGCTACCAGAGAAGATAAATAATTACGTTAAGTTGCCTTCAAAATACCGGAGGCAACTTATTTCCTCAGATGCCAGGCTTTCGGCTTCACAAAAGCGCGTAATCCCTGATGAGAAAGCGTAGCGCCAAAACCGGAATGTTTCCTGCCACTCCAGGGCAAACCTGCACTTACCCGGTCACAACAATTCCAATATCCGGAACCGGCATCAATATCGCCAAGAATCCGCTGAGCGCGATCCCCATCAGCAGAATATACCGCGGCAGTCAGACCATAATCACTGTCTTTCATTAGCGCAATCGCTTCCTGATCATCTTTCACCTTCATGATACCTATGATCGGACCGAAACTTTCTTCCCGCATCACTTTCATCTCATTGGTTACCCCGATCAATACCGTTGGTTCGAAATAATAGCCCTTCCCCGGCCTTCTTTTCCCTCCGCACAACAGTATCGCTCCTTTTGACAACGCATCCTGTACCTGATCCTCTAACACATCCAGCTGCTCCTTCCTCGTTAACGCAGCAATGTAAACGACTTCTTCTGTTGGCAAACCTATTTTCCAGGATTCTACTTCTTTCAAAAATGCAGTTTCATAAGCTTGATAAACATCTTCATGAACATAAATACGCTCCACAGCACAACAACTCTGACCATTATTATAAAACGCACCATCCGCCGTCCCTATGGCTACCGCAGCCACATCAGGCACATCATTTGCCACATATAACGGATCCTTCCCTCCTAATTCGAGCTGACAAGGCACCATTTTCTTAGCTACCCTTTCATAAATATATTTTCCGGTGCGGTAGGAACCTGTAAAAAAGTAACCATCGAAATCAAGATCCAGCAAAGCCTCCCCTGTTTCCTTCCCACCAATAGCGACCTTAAAAATGCCATCGGGTAATCCCGACTTTTCCCATAACCTTTCAATTTCAAGTCCTGTTATCGTTGCATATTCAGAAGGTTTATACAGCACAGCATTTCCGGCAATCAGTGCCGGAACAAACACATTTACGCCTACCAGATAAGGATAATTCCAGGCAGAAATATTACAAATCACACCTAAAGGCTCGTAAGAAATCTTCTCCTGAAGCGCTGCTGTATCCGTTACCAATTCTTCAGATAAATAACGTTCCGCATTATTTATCATCCAGGAAATCCGCGTTCTTGCCCCCTTAATTTCATTCCGCGACTGCTGTATTGGTTTCCCCACTTCAGCAGTCAATACCGCAGCCAAACCTTCTGTTTCTACCCCTAACAGGTCAAAAAAGCGCTGTACAACACTCAATCGTTCCGCTAAACTTTTCTTTGCCCATTCTTTTTGTGCCTGACGGAGAACCGCATATTTTTCATGCAATAAAGCAAGGCTGTCTTCCTGAACTGTCTTAATGATTTCTTCAGTAGCTGGATTTATAATGTTCATTTTCGATGGGTTCTTATTTCCTGAATAAATTGTTCTTTGATCTTTTGAGAGAAAGGCTGGATTTCCTTTTCCTCCATTCTTTCCGGATGCCATTGTACCCCAAGCATAAAGCCATGGTTCTTTTTATCCTTATACTCTAAGCCTTCCACCATGCCATTTCCTGAAACCGAATAGGCATTGATCATTAAGTTTTCAGCGAGACGATCCGGGTCTACTGCCTGATGGTGCGCACTGTTCACGATACCTTTATTCTCCATGGTAATACCGGCTAATAAAGAGCCTTCAATCACCTTCACCTCATGAACTTTATCTATTGCTCCTTTTTTATGAATTGCATTCTCCGGTTCTCCGATGTCATCAAAAACAGCGCCTCCTTCCAGAATATTGATGTATTGCATTCCCCTGCAAATGCCCAATAAAGGCAATTGTTCTGCTTTTGCAAAGGCATAAATCTGTTTTTCAAATTCATCCCTTTCCGGGGAGAACTGCGCTGGCCGGTAAGGATAATCTTCTGCTCCGCCAGAAATGGCAGGGGTCACATCGATCCCTCCTGTTAGCACAAAACCATCGCATTTCGCAATATCTTCCGTGTTTCCTTTTTCAAAAGAGAGTTCCAGCAATTCCAGATCTTCCCCCAGATCAACCGCAGTAAACCAATTCCAATAATTTTGAAAACCAGCTTCCGTAAAGCTAATTCCTATCTTTTTCCGCATGGATCAAATCATTTTTGTAATTACTAAATCTGGTACAATAAAACCTACAGCGCCTTTAAATACAAGGCTTTAAAATCCTCCCGGCTCACTGGCTTAGGGTTATTTGGGTGTGCAAAATCTGCAAAAGCGAGATCAGCCAGGGTATCAATATGTTCCATTGAAACCCCAATATCCCTCAAATGACGGGGAATACCCAACTTAGCATTGAGTTCAAAAAGGTAATTTACCACTGCTTCACCGGTTTTCTCTTTCAAGCCTAGTGCCCTTGCCATCCTGGCAAATCTATCCTCAAAACCAGCAATATTAAAGGCCATTCCGTAGGGAATATTCACTGCGTTCGCTAAACCATGATGGGTATCTAATAAAGAAGAAAGTGGATGTGCCAGAGAATGAACCACACCTAAACCCTTTTGAAAAGCGATGGCACCCATCATAGAAGCCAATAACATTTTACTGCGACTCTCCACATCTGGCTGAAGTGTGGCAGTTACCAAGGAGTCTCTAATCAAGCCAATCCCTTCCAGTGCAATTCCATCACATAAAGGATGGTAATTTTTGGCGAGGAAAGCTTCCATATTGTGAGTCAGTGCGTCCATTCCGGTCGCAGCGGTAATGTGTGGCGGTAAATCCATCGTCAACAAAGGGTCTGCGAATACAATTTTAGCCATCAGCTTCGGCGAAAACAAAATCTTCTTTTGATGCGTCTCATCATCAGAAATAATTGCACTTCTACCTACTTCACTCCCGGTACCGGAAGTCGTAGGAACGGTAATAAAATGGGGCACCTCATTCGTTACAAACACATCACCACCAATCAAATCATCATACTTGAATAAATCTTCCCGATGGTTCACCCGTAAAACGATAGCTCTGGCCACATCTAAAGCTGCACCACCACCAATTCCGATCACACAATCTCTTGAATTCTGGTCCCAAACCTCCGTTCCTTTATAAACATCACTCTTCACCGGATTTTTATGAATCTCACTGAAAACCACTACAGCGCAATGATGAGCTTCCAGATCTGCAACTATAGCGCTAAAAAAAGGCAAGGCAGCTACCGTAGGATCGGTCACCAGTAATGGCCGACTTAAGCCATTGGCTTTTAAATAACCTGGTAACTCCTTGATCGCACCAACACCAAAACGAATCGTAGTCGGAAAATTAAACTGATGTATTCTATCCAATATCATAGTGAGCGGGTTTAAATAATTTCAAAATATCTTTTCATTTCCCAGTCCGTCACGGCCTTCGCATACTGTTTACATTCCCATTCTCTGGTCAATGTGAAATGTTCTACAAACTCAGCACCGAATAAAGTAGCAGCCAAAGGCGATTCCTTCATCTTCTTTGTGGCCTCGGCTAAACTACCCGGGAGCACGCCATTGGAAATATCCTTGTAGCCATTTCCTTGTGTAATGGCTTTATCCAATACCAGATTATTTTTGATCCCGTACAGTCCGGCAGCCAGACAAGCCGATAGCGCCAGGTAGGGATTCGTATCTGAGCCCACCACCCTCGTTTCCAAACGCGTGGTTTTTGAATGACCTGGCAATGCCCTCAAGGCGACCGTTCTATTGTCGATTCCCCAGGTTAACGTGGTCGGTGCCCAGGCACCTTCCACCAATCTTTTATAACTATTAATTGTGGGCGCAATCATGGGCAAGATATAAGGCAGACAATGTAATTGTCCGGCAATATATGCCTTCATCACTGTACTCATATTCGAGGCCTCATGCTCCTCATAAAACAGGTTATGTTTGCCCTCTTTATCCCATAAACTCTGGTGCACATGACCACTGCAACCCGGCAGATTTTCATTGATTTTAGCCATAAAAGTGGCCATAATACCATGCTGATAAGCAATCTCTTTCACTGCTGTTTTAAACAATACCGCCTGATCTGCCGCCTCTATTACTCCTGCATATTTAATCGCTGCCTCATAAACACCGGGCCCCGTTTCGGTATGTAAACCTTCAACAGGAATTCCAAATTTGCACAGGAGTTCAAACAGATCGCTCATATAGCTATTTTTCAGACTGCTGCGCAGGATGGAATACCCGAACATCCCCGGCGTTAAAGGCTGCAGCTGCTGAAAATTCTTTTGATGGACAGACTCCGGAGTCTCCGCGAAATTGAACCACTCAAATTCCTGAGAAAAAAATGGCTTGAAACCCATGTCTTCTGCCTCAGCACACACCTTATGGAGCAACTGCCGCGGGCAAGCATACAAAGCCTTGCCATGTTCATCAACAAAATCACCTAAAAAAAACGGCACATCATTTTCCCATGGAATCTTACGAAAAGTCTGCAGGTCTAATTTCACCTGCGCATCGGGATAACCGGTATGCCATCCGGTATATTTGACATTATCGTAGGCCACATCGCCCATATCCCATCCAAAGGTCACATCGCAAAAGCCGAGCCTCCCTCCCAGAATAGACAGGAACTTCTCTGTTGCAATATATTTACCCCTTAAAACCCCATCAATATCCGCAACGGCTATTTTCACTTTCCCTGAGGGATGTTGTTTTACATAAGCTAAAATTTCTTCTGTTGTCATTTATCTTCCGATTTAATAGTCCTGTATAATAAAAAGGTAACCACTAAAATGGAGCAATAGATCAATCCCAGTTTAGGGTTAAAAATAAACATAGCGATGATGGATATCGTGGCTATTACTAAGGCAATGATTGGAAACAAAGGGTAAAATCGCAAACGGAAAGGGCGTGGCAATTCCGGTTCTCTTTTCCTTAAAATCATGATGGAGATCATGGAAATGATATAAAGCGTTAGCGCACCGAAGACGGAAACGATGATAATTTCAGAAGTTTTTCCGGAGAGCAGGGCAAGAATACCGATCAGCATATTCCCGATCAGGGCATTTGCCGGCGTATGAAAACGCGGAGATATTTTCCCTAAAAAAGAAGGGATATGATGTACACGGCCCATCTCGTAAGTGGAACGTCCCGCAGCCAGAATCAAGCCATGAAAGGAGGCTACCAATCCGAATAAGCCAACTGTAATCAGCAAATGATACATCAAATGATTGTTCCCTGTGATCTTCGCCAATGCCAGCGGGAGCGGTGAATCGGAAGTCTCTCCGCTCAATCCGTTTTTATAAACGATAGCTTCCCAGCCGGCAATACCTGTTGCCCCGATAAAAACCAGGACACATAAAATCGCCAGTGTAAAAATTGCCCATCCAAAGCCCCTGCTGATATCCCTTTGGGGATTCTTTGTCTCCTCGGCCACATTGGCGATCCCTTCAATCCCAAGAAAAAACCAGATGGCAAAGGGGATGGCCGCAAACACACCGCTCCAGCCGTTAGGCAAAGCATGGTGTGTCAGATTCACCATTTCAAACTTTGGCAAGGCCAGTCCGGAAAACAACAGCAATTCACCAACCGCGAAAACGGTGATGATCACCTCAAAAGATGCGGCAGCCTTCACGCCATAAACATTCAGTGCGGTAAAGATAAAATAGATGGAGATGGCACTTGTGAGAATAGGTACCTGAGGGTAGAAAGCATTAAAATAGGCACCGATGGCGAATGCAATCGCCGGCGGTGCCAATATAAATTCAACAATTTGGGCAATACCGGCTATAAAACCGATATTTTCGCCCATTGCTCTGTTTGCATAATCAAACACACCTCCTGCTTTAGGAATTGCGCAAGCCAATTCTGCGTAACTAAATGTAAACGTAATATACATCAGCATGATGACAAGGGTAGCAATCGCCATCCCTCCTGTCCCACCTTTTTCAAGGCCGAGATTCCATCCGAAATACATGCCTGATATAACATAACCTACACCAAGACCCCATAACATAAAAGGAGTCAGTGTTTTCTTTAAACCCTTAGTTGGCGTCATAGGCTAGTAGTTATTTACATGAAATTACTGTATTACTAATATAACATTAAATCTTACTTTAAGATCCACATGATCTGATTAACATCATCATTTCCACCGTATTGATTCTGAATTGCGGCAGACACATTGGCTGCATTATAATCCAGTTCATTACCAGGATACAACCAGCGTAACGGGAAATTAGTAGTCGGCGTATTTAAGTTGGTATTGCTATTTAATGTGAACACGGGGAAACCAGTCCTTCTGTTCTCCATCCAGGCATTAAACTTACCACCCTGTAAGAAATTAGCCAGATACTTTTGTGTAATAATCTGTTCAATCTGTTGCGCTGGTGTACCTGCTAAAGCCACACCGGCAGCAGCTGGAAAAGCATTAATGTAAGCGGCATCCATTTTCATATTGTGGTGATAATCGGCCAAATCAGGCGTACTGGCAGCTACAAAATTCATGGAGCTACTAATTCCGGCAGCATAATACGTTTGTGCAGCAGCACCTGTAACCCATCCTCTCACATTGGCTTCTGCCAAAATAAATTGCAGATCCCAGTAACTGAACAAACTAACCGCTTCCGCATTGACCAACTGCACATAACGGTTATTCAGATCCGCATAATCTTTTCCTACCCTGCGTGTCTGAAGACTGGAGAAAGCATCGGAAGGATCCACACCCGGATAAGCATTATAATCTGAGGCTAACAATCCGGCGATAATTTTAACCGGAGAAGGTTTCGCATAATAGAATAAGCGTTGATCTTTTAATGCTTTCATCGGAGCTAATAAAGTATTCGAAAGCATGGTGTAATTAGACTTCACGAATGAATTCCCGGAACCAGCCGGAACATCAGACCATGGGTAATTTTGTCCGGCAACATTGTTATAAGCCAGCGCAAAGTTGTCTTTATAATCGCGCATTAAAGGGCGGTTGGCAACGATATCTTTAAAGCGTTCCACTACTTTTAAATCTGCATCAGCGGTTTTTTTATACAAATTGATCAGTACATGAAGTTCAAAACTATTGGTTAACCTTCTCCAGCTGTCTGTCTTACCGGCATAAATCGGATCGCCATCAAAATTCGCACCTTCAGAAAACAACTGATTGGCCTGATCCAGCTCATTTAAAATACCTAAAAACACCGTCTTTTGCGTATCATACTTTGGCTGTAACACCTTTTCACTTTCGCCTTTAATGGCGTCTGTATAGGGCATATCACCTACCTGCATACTGGCATGAAAAAACTGCCATGCCCTGATAAAATGTCCCAGCGCCTGATAAGATTTCTTCAAACCTTCGGTTGTCGCATATTTTTCCATTGGCGGAATATTACGCAATACCGTCAGACGGCCAAAATCTGCTCTGCCTAGTTTATTATACTGGAGGTTTTCCTGACCTTCACCCCAGGTGATGTATTTACCCAATAGAAAAGGCTGAATAAACGCTTTCTGTGCAGAAATTTCAGTTCTGGTAATGTTCAGAATCATACCTGTAGCCAGGATAGAAGAACTTACTTCTGCTGTTCTGTCCGGATTCGAATTGATATCTTCAAACTTCTGACAACCAGCACTCATCATTGCCAACACCGGCAAAATTGCTATATATTTTAAAACTATAGTTTTCATATGAATTTTATTTAATGGTTAGAAGCCTACTTTAAAATTGAAACCCAACATACGTTGTGATGGTGAATTCAGATTCTCGGTATCCACATCAGGATCTGAGTATTTAAAGTTGGTCCACATCCACAAGTTTTGACCTGTAACAGAGAACGAGGCGCTCTTTAGCCCTAATTTGCTGATCAATTTTGGTGCGAAACTATAGCCCAGTGACAGTTCACGAAGTTTCACAAAAGACTCATTTTGAATCCCCATATCACCACCTCTGAATTTCTGTGCATGATCCTGGTAGCCTACCTGGACATCATTAGGGGCATACTGACGGGTATCGCTGATCACCTGGCCGTACTTATCAAAAACTACCGCTCCTGAGATCACTTTAACTCCTTGACCCACATAATTATTCTTGCCGTTTACCACCTGATCATAGCGGTACTGATTATCAGAATCAGGGTTTGTACCTGTATCCCACATCTTATCATACATATAATTGTACATCAGACCGCCAATACGACCATCAATATTTACATTCATGTTCCAGTTTTTATACCTGAAACTATTGATAAAGCCGAAGCTAAAATCAGGTTCACCATAGCCATATTTCTTACTGTAATCACTTCTTACCGGAGAACCGTTATTGTAGATGATATTGCCCTGAGGATCTGTCAGCCAATAAGCCGCTTTATAAGTATCCAGTCTTTCTCCTTTTTTAGTCCATAGGTCGTCCGGAGAATATAAAGGATCCAAATCAACATAATAGCGGTGTTGTTGTGCCCAGTTCATCGTTGCATACCATTCGAAATCTCTGCCTTTAATCACCGATCCATCTACCGTAATCTCAACACCACGACGTTCAAAAGTTTCTTTCGTATTGACAATTGCCATGCTGAAACCACTTGAATTAGGTAAAAAAGCAGTATTACTTCCTCCTGCCAAATCTGTTTGACGGTTATAATAATACTTGTTAAAATAGGCAACATCGAAATGCAGGCGTTTTTTAAACAGGTAACCTACAGCACCAACTTCCCAGGTACGCTGCGAACTCGGCAACAAGCCTTCACCCAACAGATAATTAGGATAACTACCGGAGTTTAACGTATTCCATACCGCAGTACCTGTGCTATACACATTATTAATAGCATAAGGGTCGAATGCATTTTTAAAGATCGTCCATGACCCGCGCAGTTTAAACATATCTACTACTGCCGGGAATTTCATCAATTCAGAAAGGACTACACTGGAACCGATAGAAGGATAAAAATAGTCTCTCGACGATTTCGGTTGTGCCGAATTCCAGTCATTTCTACCGGTCACATCTAAGAATATCGCATCATTCCAACCAATGGAAGCACGTCCGTAAAGACTATTGATTTGTCTGGCTTTATGGTATGGCGCAACTGTTGGTGGTTCAATAGAACCTGCCAATGAAAAGAAGGTTGGAGAGATCAAGCCATTTTTGGTAGTCGATCTCAACCCCTGATCTGCATAATAATAAATGGTTCCACCTGCCAATCCATCAAATGACCATTTGTTCAGTTTCTTTTTATAGGTTAAAATCAGGTCATCATTGGTACTATATCCGGAGGTATTATTAATCCCATACATCCCTCTTGCATTCCATCCACCTCTGGTAGAGTAGATGTTCGCCGTAGGATTACGCATGGTTTCTGTGTTGTTATAGTTGTCATAACCCAAACGCAACATCAGGTTAAAATCTTCATTAAACTTATAATTTGCAGTTACGTTTGCATTAACCGTATTCTCCGTTTTCCCATTTAACTTTTCATTTGCAATCAGATAAGGATTGTCATACCAGTTGGTATACATCCAGTTTTGCGTTTTATTTGGAACCACCCAATAATCTTTATAATCGCGGATATCGTACTCCGTACCAGTCCACATCACCAATTGGTAAAGGTATCCCTGTAAGTCATAACCACCACCCCATATTTGCGGAGCGTTACGCCTACTCAGACCAAAATGACTTTCAATTTTAAATTTATCATTGACCCTGATCTCCCCTCCGGAAGTTAGGTTAAACATGTTCAGCTTCTGATTTGGAAACTGTCCTTTATTATAAATGTGGTTTAAGCCAATCCTGAAACTTCCATTTTCACCGGTCTGGGCAATGGAAATGTTATTATTGGTGATGATACCCGTATTCATAAAATTCTTCAGGTTGTCCTTTCCTACAGAAACCAATGGACGATTATCCTCGAACTGTTTGGTCACCGGATTCCAGTCTCTGGCAGTGTTACCTACATCTAACTTTGGACCCCAAACGTAATCATTGTCGATCACCCCATTTTGTCCGCGGCCATAAGAACTCTGTACTTCCGGAACGGCCAGATACCCCAGCTGAAACATGGTATTGCTATTGATGTCAACGGCAAAACCTTTACCCGCAGCACCCTTTTTGGTCGTAATCAATAAAACCCCACCGTCGGCACGTGAGCCATATAAAGCGGAAGCAGTAGAACCTTTTAACAAATCCATGCTTTCAATATCATCAGCAGGAACGTCACGAAGCGTCATGTTCCCATAAGGGACCCCATCGATGACCAATAAAACACCTTCGCCTCTAAGTTGCAGTGTTGGCCTGGCATTAAATTCTGTGGAGTTTTTAACCACCAAACCTGCAACCTGTCCTGTTAAGGAAGTTCCAAGGTCAACACCTTTCACGGTCTGCACTTTATCACCTGCAATCTTTTGAACCGCATAACCCAATGATTTCTCAGCACGTTTTACACCTAAAGCGGTCACGACAACCTCAGAAAGGTCTTGTTTTTGCGCTTCCAGTACCACTGTCATTACCGAAGTACCGGAGGTCACTGTGATTTCCCTTGTGGCATAGCCGAGGTACCTGACCACCAATACATCTCCTGCTTTCGCATTGATCAGGAAATCACCGGAGGTACTCGAAGAAGCACCTTCTTTGGTCCCTTTCACAATAATTGAAGCACCAGGTAAAGGATTTCCTTCTGTATCCACTACTTTTCCTTTGATCTGCAGCATTGCAACCGCAGCTCCGGGAGTTAAAGGAGCAATCCTAACCAATTCCATGGCTTTCTTTTTAATCACCACCGTTTTATTGAGGATCATATAAGAATATGGACGGTTCCTGAAGATCTGTGTTAATGCATCGTCCAGGCTTACATCTGCCAGTTCAACACTAATCAGGCCTTCCTGTTTGATCAGTCTATTATTGTAAAAGAAAGTATAACCACTTTGTTTTTTAATGCTTTCAAAAATTGCGTTGAATGTGGTGTTTCTTTTTGAAAGCGTAATTTTTTGGGAGAACCCATCTGCAGATACCTGAAGGCAGCTGAAGAAGATTAAAATTACGGTCAGTTTCATGGCCAATAAAGTCTGGTTTGAGCAAAGCCGCCTCATAAAAGGGACTTTACTACATGAGTTTAATTTCATATTTTTGAATGTTTTGGTTTATTCATTAATTATCCAATAAGTTTTTTTTGAGGTCAACCGGAACGATGTTCCTATCTGATATGATCGGATGGGGGCAACAGGGCCCTGTTCGAGCAGGGTCCTGTTAATTCCTTCATAAAAGCGTTGTTTTTAAGTATTTATATTTTCATAAGCGAAAGAAGTTTGGTTTAACAGTTCGGTTATATGGTTTTATTTTTTGACGATGAGTTTGTGGCCGTCAATCTTAAATTGTGTTCCTTCAAAAGCCAACATTTTGAGGACTTCAGATAGCTTGATTCCTCTGGGAATGTCACCCATAAACTCATCATCGTTGCGGTCAACTTCATAAACTACTTCCACATCATACCAGCGCGATAATTGTCGCATCACCGCATGAAGGTTATCTTTTTCAAAATGGAAGAACCCATTCTTCCAGGCCATTACCTGTGCTATATTTGCGGGGCTCAGCTGAACATTCCGCGATCCCTTTCTATTCACATGGGCCTGCTGCCCGGGTTTCAGTAAAATCGAATTTGCGGCAAAAACTTTCAGGCTTCCCTCAAGGAGTGTCGTTTTCACCTCATCTTCATCATCATAAGCATTGACATTAAAATGCGTACCCAGCACTTTGAGCTGCTGACCGCTTGTGGATACGATAAAAGGAAGTTTCTTGTTTTTTGCGACTTCGAAATAGGCCTCTCCTTCTAGCTCCACTTTCCGCTCCTTCAGATGAGCAAATGTGGTGGGAAATTTTATGGAGGATGCCGCGTTGAGCCATACCTTTGTGCCATCCGGAAGATTCACCTGGTATACCCCACCTCTTGGCGTGCTAATCGTATTAAAAACAGGCAGTTTGGTATCGGTTGCAATCACCGAATAGACCAGTTCCCCGTTTTTACTTTTTGAAATCCTCACCCCACTTTGTTTGGCCAGTTCGCCATTATTGGCATCCGTCAGCGATATTTTTGAACCATCGGCTAAGGTCAGGGTAGCCTTATTTCCACCAGGATCCGCGTCATGAAGATTTGCAGTAAGCTCCACAGGAGTTGCGGATGAATACTTTTGATAATAGAAGTATCCGGCAAAAGAGAGCATGATTAAAACTGCCGCTGCTGCGACCGCTTTAGGCCATAAAAACCTTACTTTTTGGGTACGGTTAAAATCCAGTTCATCTTCGGCTGTAATGTCGATATCCGCATTCCAGGCTTCAAACAATTGATCGTCCAGTTTGCCGGTTCTTACCAGTTCGGCAAAAAGTTCAAGCTCCTGATCGGTCAACTGATTTTTCAGATAACGCTGTACAAGGGCTTCATAAAAATTATTCTCTTCCATAGGATGTCCGTTCAAATATTAAGACAATATTCGAGGGGTACCAGGGTAGCTGAAAATGATTTATTTTTTTAATTATTTCAGGAAAACAGTCAGAAGTATGCTTAGGGATATCCCAAGGTCTTTTTTCACGGAAGCACTTAATATTTTCATGGAGCCGACCATGTGATTTTTCACTGCATTTCTGGAAATCCCAAGGGCACAGGCAACCTCATCATAACTTTTTCCTTCCTGGCGACAAAGTTTAAAAATCTCCCTGGTCCTTACCGGTAATTCCGACAAAGCTTTCTCCAGATACTGCAGATATTCCTTACTCAACAGCTCTTCTTCCGTATCATTTCTTTGTTCCACGAAGCTACTGAGCACTTCGGCCATGGCCACATCAGACCTCATTGCCTTTTTAAGGCTATTGAGTGTATGGTTTCTGGCCATGATAAACAGGTAAGCTTTAAATGACCTGACCTCATTAAGTTTCGATTTATACTGCCAGATCTTTATAAAAACCTCCTGACTGAGGTCTTCCGCCAAAGCTGAAGAATGCACAAACCGCTTAATATAAGCAGCAAGCGCATCGTTATAACGGTCATAAAGTTCCGAAAAAGCAGACTCCTCCCCGGCCATTAATTTAGCCTGAAGATCCTGGTCGGAAATGATATATTTTGCTCGCATTTGGAAATCCCGAAACTAATTTATCAAAATTAAACCAATGTAACCTCAATGTTTTTAAATTAACAATTTCATAAGTATAATGCCAAAATATTGTGCTTTTCAACTTCCCTATTCGTTGCTTTTTGTAAGATTCTTAAAAAAAAATGGAATGCCGCTGTAGCGTTTAGCCGCCCATTCCCGTTTCTATTCATGCACGCTAGATTAAGTTACCGGAGGAGGACCCATATCTTTCTCCGGTTTCTTTTACCAACCTTCCATTTTTTTCCTGCCAAACGGAATATTCAAATCCGCTTTCTCCGGCACCATACAATTCCCTATATTTACCAAAAAACCTTAATATATGTTAGCTCATCACGTTTTATTCTGGCTAAAAGCCGACACTACTGAAGATCAAAAAGCCGCTTTCAGAAACGGCCTTGAAGGATTAGAAGCAATCGAATCGGTTGAAGCTTTCCATATCGGTACTCCTGCTCCTATTGACCGTGCAGTAGTAGACACCACTTATTCTTTCTCTTTAATCTTATTCTTTTCAGATCTTGCCGGACACGATGTGTACCAGGTTCATGAATTACATAAAGCATTTTTGGATGAATTCCGTGGTCTTTTTGAGAAAGTAATCATTTATGATGCTCATTAATTTTTAATGAATAAACCTTATTGCTAACCGGAGAGAACCAACACAGCGATGCGTTGTTTTTCTCCGGATTACCAGTCTACCATCCCTAAATAATACAGCTATGAGTGCATTTCAAGATTTGATACAATCAGGTACGCCAATACTGGTAGACTTTCATGCAGATTGGTGTGGCCCTTGTAAAGCCATGAACCCTATCGTTCAGGAAGTTGCAAGAATTACCGAAGGCAATGCCCGTGTGATCAAGATTAATATCGATAAAAACCAGGCCGCAGCCATCAGATACAACGTAAAGTCAGTACCTACATTTATGGTCTTTAAAAACGGAGAAATCGTCTGGAGACATTCCGGAATGATTGATCAGATGACCTTACTAAAACAACTGTCTATCTAGCTAATTGTCCATTCAGATCATTAGCCAGACAGTTAGCTTCACAAATAACTACCTGACGGATCAGCTATTTAACATCAACAGAGATCATATTGCTATTTCTGCTACCCGCAAAGGGTGCTGTTCTTAAAGAAAAGATCAGTTTATACTTACCAGGCACTTCAGGTGTACGGATTTCGGCATCCAGTATAACTGATTGTTTCGCCGGAATCCTCAGCTTGTCCAGGTTAGCTTTCACTATCCTGAATTCTCCCAAATCCCCGGCTCTTTCATAACCATATTCCAATACACAGGCCCATTTCTGACCGGCATTTCCTAAGAAAATCTCCTGATCATAAGGATTACTGATCTTCAGTTTTAGGGTTAATGGCCTGCTTTTTTCAAGCACAGCAGGGATTTCTACCGGATTAACGGAAACCTTTTGATACATTCTTACCGAATCTACCCAGGTCCCATAATACAAGCCTTTTGCAGTTTCAATGGTATCTTGTTCGGATAAGCCCCTGCTATAAGGCAAGGCAAGGTAAACACGTTTATTTCTTAGGCTATCTTCCAATGGCCAGATGTCGTATTGATTTTTGCGGTAATTACGCGAATCATATCCAAAGCCTTTCGTGCTTCTGGTATAATAATTATACTTTGAAGGGACCTGAAAAGAATCCGTAAAAATTACCGGAGCATCCCCTGCCTTTTCATGAATCTGTTTTGCCCAGGTCTCATTGCCAAAATAATAAGCAACAACACCAATTTTCATCAGGGCAGGAACAGGAACCAACAGGATGATTCTCGTGATTAAAATCAAGACTATATTGACCATTGCCAGTCTCTCAAACCATTTAGGAACCGTTCTTTTTGACAAATAAAGATAAGCCAGAATAAACAGACAGATCATTCCCGGTAAGGTCCAGTGTGCCTCTACCCTACCTTTCAGCGTACTGAACAGGAAGAAGATAAACACCCCGTAAAAGTTAACTTTAATTGCTTTGATAAAAGCATCAGGTGTTTTCAATACCACCGCGGCGCGGTACATAAACCAACCGACTAAGGGGCCTGCGAGTGCCAGCTGAGCCAGCAGATACTCTGTCGTATATCTTGATTTATAAAATGCCGCAGAGCGATCAATGACATGATAGTAAAAAGAAGGGTAATTGTTCTCCACCTGCCACCAGATATGTGGAAGGAAAGCGAGTATCGCTACCCCAACAATCAGCCAGAAAGAAGGTCTTTTCAGCAGTTTTAGGTTGGAAAGAATCGTGAAGAACAACACTAAAATGCCATGGTACTTACTGTAGAGCAAACAGGCGATCACTAATGCCAGCAACAACGCCCATTTCAATTGATCTGAGGCTACATATTTTTGGTAGACATAGAAAAACAAGATGGTAAAAAAGAACAGTGGTGAATCAGGAGTCGTGATAAATCCATAAACATGGAACAGCACCACAGCACTGAATAGCAAGATAAAAAGCTTGATATTCTCCCCGTAAGGTTTCACAATTTTCCAGAGCAGGAAAACAGAAAGAGAACTGGTTAAAACCGTCAGGAAGCGCATCCCCAAAGTGGAAGGCAACAACATATCTCCTAATTTGATAAACAAAGCCACCATTGGTGGATGGTCAAAATAGCCCCAGTCTAAAAACCTGGAGTAAACCCAGTAATAAGCCTCATCCGCATGAACTTCCACAAAGCTGGCCTGAATGATGTTCAAGATCGTCCATATGCCTAAGAAAATAAACAATATTTGCTCAGGACTCTTTTTTGTTTGCAGCATCAGGGAATTGGTTTTAACTAGAGAAAGTATACAGGTAATTGGCGAAGAAGTTCCAGAGGGAAATCACCACAATGGCACAACCTTTGGCCACATAGAAGTTCCATTTCAATTTATCGTTGAGCAGATAAATCAAAATATTACTTAGAAATAAGCCGACCAGGGCAATCATAAAAAACTTACTAAATTGGGTTAAGCTCGCCGAAGCATGGTCTTCAAAAGTCCAGTTGCGGTTAAGGGTGTAATTGGAAGCCGTAGCGACCGCAAAGCCCAATGAACTGGATACGTACTTATGAATCCTGAGCTTTTCCTTACAAAGGTAAGTGATGCCAAAATCGATCGCCAGACCAGAAAAACCTACCACACCAAATCTGATAAACTTATACAATAAGGTCTGGTTAAATTCAATCAGGGCAAGGTTCATCATAGAAATAGAAATCGGTACGTGCCGCAAAAGTACATATTAATTTCATTTATGAAAGATTCTGGTTCTGGTCGGGAAGAGCGTTTATTTGCCGTACGGTTGACTTACGGTTAAGAAAGGGTCTGGATAGGTAAACCTACACCAAAGTACCGGCAACCGTTACTTAACCTGTACGGAACCCTTTTCCAATATGCCGTTCTTCCCGACCACAACCCGAGCACTTCCTCAAGGCCTGTCATGGTTAAAAATTTCCCTAAGGATGCAGGTCTTTATTTTCTTTATTCTGATCAATTAAATTGTAGATGCGCTGCACTGTTGCCGCCGATCTAAAGCCATCTTCCGGTGTGTTCAATACATAGTCCAGCAATTGATCTATAGTACTTGTGGCCACATGAATCCTGGAATCTGAAGCCGCGTAATATATAAACACATTGCCATCTTCATCAGCGATCCAGCCATTGCTAAACACCACATTAGATACATCGCCAATCCGCTCCGCTCCTTCCGGTGCAATAAAATAACCAGCAGGCTTATGGATCACCAGACTCAGGTCATGGAGGTCCGTCATAAACACATACAGCACATATCTTAGTCCGGCAGCCGTATTTCTAACGCCATGAGCGAGGTGCAACCAACCGTATTTCGTTTTTATAGGTGCTGGTCCCTGCCCGTTTTTAGCTTCATAAACCGTATGGTATTCCTTTTTATCGATCAGCAGCTCCTCCGGAATCTCGGCATTTTCTATGGATTCGGAAAGGCCAAAAGCAATTCCTCCGCCATTACCGGCTTCAATAAAAGAATCCTGTGGACGCGTATAGAACGCATATTTACCAGCTACAAACTCAGGATGGAGCACTACGTTTCGCTGCTGCTGAGCACTGGTTTTCAAATCTGCCAGACGCTCCCAGGTCAGTAAATCTTTAGTACGGATAATCCCACATTGCGCCAATGCGGCCGACTGGTCTCCTTCCGAAGCCGCAGGATCTCTTCTTTCCGTACAAAACAAGCCATATACCCAGCCATCTTCATGAACGGTTAGTCTAACATCATACACATTGGTATCCGGCAATTCTGTTTCGGGGATCACGACCGGATATTCCCAAAATTTAAACTGATCAATCCCATTGTCACTTTCCGCAATGGCGAAGAAAGATTTCCTGTCGCTCGCCTCAACTCTGGCCATCAGCAGGTATTTATTATTCCACTTAATCGCTCCGGCATTAAACACGGAGTTGATGCCAATACGTTCCATCAGAAAAGGGTTACTTTCTCTGTTCAAATTATAACGCCAGTACAGCGGCGTATGTGCAGCGGTTAAAACCGGGTGTTCATATCTGTTAAAAATACCGTTTCCTAAGTTCTCCGGTTTGTTTCTTCGCGTAAGTAAAGACTGATGGGCGCGGCTGAGCTCCTCCAGTCTTTTGTCGTAATCCATCATATAATTCTATTAATCTTCGAGTTTATTCCACCAGGTTCTTTTCAGAATGAACACAATGACTGCCAGTACGGCTATCGTGATCATCAAGGGCATTTTCATCATTAAAATCAGGTACATCGGCAATAAGGTCAGGCAAAGCTGTGCGATGATGCCCAGTACCACATTGAACATATCCCTGCCAAAGTTTTTATTCGCTTTAAAAGAAGGATCGTCTTTTAACACCAGCTCATACACCGGTTTCCAAAATCCCCAGGGCCGCACGGTTCTGTAAAAGCTTTTCAGCGTTTCCTCGTCGGTAGGCGGCGCCATATACGTTCCAATCACAGAACCTGTTAAAGAAAGCAGGAACAGCAATGGAAAATAGTACAGGAATTCTACACCTGAAAAGAATCGGGTAAACACCAAAGCGGCAACAATACCGGTAAACATCCCCCAGAAAAAACCATTGGAATTGAACCTCCACCAATGCCATTTCAACACATTGGCGGCGATATATCCACCATACAGTGCGGATACAATCCACTGCAACACGCTATTTACATCCCTGGCAAAGAAACCCAGGATCACTCCAACCACAACCACCAATATACCAGACAAATAATTCATGGAAATGATCTTTTTATTGGAGGCCGTAGGATTGATATATTTGAGGTATACATCGTTCACGATGTAGGCTTGCGCTGCGTTAAGCGTCCCGCTAAAAGTGCCCATAAAAGCACCTAAAAGCCCTGTAAGCACCAAGCCGAACAAGCCAACAGGAACAAAACTATTGATACTTGCCGGCAAAATTCTTTCATAATCTATGGCCCCATCCATTCCTTTCAGGTTCATTTGATCATAGTACAGAATACCCAAAACTGTTAAGCCTACGATGAGCGAATAACGAATCGGTAGCAAAACAATAGACACAAAACCACTCATTTTACTCGCTTCTTCAGGCGATTTTGTAGACAGAATTTTCTGCATATCATAGTTTGGCGGCGGACCGGCCAGGGAAGCAAAAGCACCTTTAAAGAGCATCATCATAAAGAAAATGCTGAATAGTGAGTAGCCATCGCTTTCGATTTTTTTATTGACATCATCGATGATGCCCGTCCAGTCGAGCGCTAAATGCGTTCCGAAGAAAGGACTATCCCAGCCTTTTGGCACATTCAGCTGCTGACCGTTCAGGTTAATCATCGCTATCACGGCAATAGAAATACAAACTACCGTCATGATTGCGTACTTGATCATGTCGCCAAACACAATCCCATGCATTCCTCCCAGAATAGAGTAAAACATAGCAAATAGCGTAAATATGATGCCATAAAAATGAGGCACGTAATGTGGGGAGACTTCAAAAGGCACATAAGCTTTCACAAATTCCCATGGAATAAAAATCTCTACAAATTTACCCAGGCCAATAAAGCCATAAGCGAGGAAGCCCAGACAGCTCAGCAAGGCAAAAGCAACGACCACTTTATGAGAGGCGCCAACGCCGCGGCCTTTCAATCCGAACCTGGTAGACAGCCATTCTGCGCCGGTAGTGGCATTAGAACGTCTCAGCCATTTCGACAAATACATCATCAGGAAAACCTGATTAAATACCGGCCATAACCAGGGAATCCAGATACTCTTCATCCCATACACAAAGCACAGGCTCACCATCCACATGGTGCCACTAATGTCAAACATATCAGAAGCATCGCTCAATCCCAGCTTATACCAGGGCAATGATTTGCCCCCCATGATATAACTCTGATTATTTTCTTTTGCCTTTTTACGGTACCAAAAGCCAATAATGATCGTACTAATCAGATAGGTGATGATAATGAGCACATCAATGAGTTGAAACTTCATAAAATCAAAACTATACTATTTTCGCATACAGCTTCAATACTATTTTAACAATTAATTGTATTTACAAAACAAAAAGGCTCATTAATACGTGATTAATACTAGTTTAGACTAGTACTATTTTAACATAATCCTAATTCATTAATTACAGATTGTTATATTTATATGATGGCCAATAATATAGTCAGGGAAATTACCCCTTTAACGCAGAGTGATTGCTTTACGATTTTCTCCAGGACTAAAAAGGACTTCGACTTTCCTTTGCATTACCATGAAGAGTACGAGTTGAACCTGATTTTACATGCAAAAGGGGCTAAAAGGATTGTAGGAGATCATATCGAGGTGATCGCAGATGCGGAGCTGGTCTTTATCGGACCGAATCTGTATCATGCCTGGTTTACCCATCAATGTAAAAGCGAGGAAATTATGGAAATTACCATACAATTCCACAAAGACCTGTTTGATGATCGCTTACTCAAAAGAAATCAATTGAGTTTCATTTCCAATATGTTTGACCGTGCACAAAAAGGAATCTTGTTTGCTGCGGATACGATAGAAAGGTTGATTCCGAGAATCCTTTCTTTAAGTCAGAAGAAGGGTTTTGACTCTGTTCTGGAACTCTTTTCTATTCTGCACGACCTCTCCATTTCCAGGAATATGCGCAGCTTATCGAATTCCAGTTTTAACAATGAACAGTTCAATTACAACAGCCGGCGGATAGAAAAAGCGTTCGATTACATGAATGCGAATTACAATAAAGGGGTTTCACTGGAGGAAGTGGCGAAGGCGGCAAGTATGCCAGAAGTTTCTTTCAGCAGGTTTATCAAAAAGAGAACAGGCAGCACTTTCATTGACAGCCTGAATGAGATCCGATTAGGCCATGCTACAAAAATGCTGATTTCCAGTACACAGACAATTTCAGAGATCGCCTATAAATGCGGGTTCAACAACATATCAAACTTCAACCGTATTTTCAAAAAGAAGAAAAGCTGTACACCAAAAGAGTTTAGAGACAGTTTTTCCGGAACACGTTCCTTTATCTAGTTCATATTGAACTTATCATTTTTGACCTGCACCACATTGGAAGCGGAGATAATCCCGACTACCAGAATCCCGATCAATACGGCCAGGGCAATTTGCAAGGTCGAGTACAGCTTACTTCTGGACACCATAGATTCGGAGCTTTGAATCAATTCCTGCCCTACCTGTGTCTGGATGGTCATCAACTCCGTTAATTGTTGCAGTGTTCTTCTCGAAGTTGCTCTCCCTACAGTCTCATAAAGTTTTCGCCCATCTAAGATGCTATGACTGTCCGTCAATGAAATCACATGTTGTTCTGCCGCGATAGAACCGATCAACCGGATTTTCAATTCTTTCAATTCCTCCTTTTCCTGTTTCACCAGAAAAGTCTTTTCATATTTTTTCATCAGAGAATCAATCGTGGTATTGAACTGTTGAAACTGACGTTTCAATAAGTCGACATCTTTTTTATCGGGATTTCCGGAATAAAGAAAACTATCCAGGGTAAGTTTTTTCGCAAAGATGTTTTCTGCGATGTAAAACAAGTCGGTTGCAGGAACCAGGCGGTCGTTATACATGGAAACGAAAGACTCATTCATGCTTTTCACACTTTTATCCTCCAGGAATCTGATTAGAATCATACAGGCCATAATCGCAAAAAGAAACGTAGCGATTTTCATTTTCTGTTTTAAAGAATAAGCAACTTTCATATGAATCGGAATAAGTTAAGGTTAAGTTAATCTTCTAATGGGGAAACAAAAAGGTTTGGAGCAAAATTTACTAAAAATAATTCTCTTTTTGCTCTGGTTACGCCGGTATATAGCCAACGTAAAAAATCGAGGTCGATCATTTCTTCTGTTAAATAGCCCTGGTCTACAAAAACAGCATCCCATTGCCCACCTTGTGCTTTGTGACAGGTTACCGCATAGGCGAATTTAATTTGCAGCGCATTGTAATATGGATCCTCCTTAATGGCAGCGAAACGCGCTCTTTTATTAGTCAGGTGTTCGTATTCTACATTTAAAGCTTCGAACAATTTATTGCCCAGCTCATAAGAAAGGTTGGGCGTTTCGGCGGTTAAGGTATCAAGCATCACTTTGCAGGAGATTTGTCCGGCATCAGGGAAATCCAGAAACTCCAGGGCCACTTCTGCAAAGCGGAAACCAAAGCGTTCTTCGGTACCCCTTACCCGCACGATTCTGGCCATATCACCATTGGCAATAAAAGCAGCCGATTCATTGTCGGGAAGCCAGAAATAGTTATTCTTGACCACCATGATCTGGTCGCCGCCAGTCAGTTCTTCTTCGCGGTAAAGCAAGCGTGAACGGATTTGCTGGTTGTATATATTTGCTGATTTATTAGACCTGCAGACCACCAGTGTATTTTCCATACCAAATTTGCTGTAGGCATATTCGAGGCCCTCAACCAGCTTTAGACCCGTCATCCTGAAAATATCTCTATATCCGGTAGTCATGAATTTTGGCAGTTCAATGTCATCTGCCTCTTCCGATGATCCTTCATTAATCAGTTTCCGAAGCATGGTGGCATTGGCAAGGATACCGGATTCCTTCTCTTGTCGCACCACCTCCTGAAGCTCTACCGCCCGCACCGACATGCCAAAATTAGCCGCTACATATTCTTTGTTTAATGCCGGACTGTCGATACTACCAACCGGTGGTAATTGTGCCGTATCTCCGACAAATATCGCCGCACAGTTTTTCTGATTGTATACATATTGCATCAAATCCTTCAAAAACGAAGAACTTGTTTGTGTATTCCACTCATCGGCAATCATGGAGGCCTCATCGATAATAAAGACCGTATGCTCCGACAAATTAGGGGTAATCTGAAAAGACATATCCGTAGATACTGCTGATCTTTTTCTATAGATTCTCTTATGAATAGTGAGTGCTTTACGCCCGGTATAGTTGCTCATCACCTTTGCCGCTCGCCCTGTAGGCGCCATCAACACTGCTTTAAAGCCAAATTTCGGCAATGCTTTTACGAGAGCGCCAACAGAAGTCGTCTTTCCTGTCCCTGCATACCCCCTCAATATAAAACACTGATCATCTAAGCCTTGGCTTAAAAAAGCCGCCATTTCCCGGCAAAAAACCAGCTGTTCGGCCGTAGGTGTAAACGCGTAAGACTGGGCTATAATTGATGCTTTATCCATTTAACAAAGATGCAATGGTGATGTTATAGAAAAAAGGATTAATTTTGATCTTAAATAATTTGATACAGATGAGCCATAAAAACAGCATTTTATTAGTTGATCCGGAATTTGATCCTAGTACAGCGCCAGACTGCAATTTATTGTTAAAAATTACCGCAGATAGCTTCTCCTATGCCATTATTGACAAAACCACGAACCAGTTAAAAGCAGTTTATGATCAGCAGGAATCTAAAAACATTCCACAGGATCTGGCTACAAAATTAAAAAATGACAGTTACCTGAATCTGGCTTTTAAAGACATTAAGGTAGCTGTATACAGCGAAAACTCGATTGCTATTCCGACGGAATTGTTTGACGCTAAAAATTTAGATCAATACGCAAAGTTCTTCACTGAGGAGCAATCAGATAAGCTATATGTAAGACCATTTGCAAATTACGGCTTCACTTCTATTTTTACGCTTCAGCGTTTTATGGATGAAACGTTGGCAGATGCCCTGTTGAGTTGTAAATTATTCGACCAGGTGGCACCAATGCTGGCCATGGTTCCGGATAGCGCGCAGAAAACGTTGTTGCTTGATTTTACGGCAGCTTCTTTTACTGCTGTACTTACCGAAGGTGATCAAATGATTTTCCGCAATTGCTACGAAATTGAGAACGCAGAAGAGTTTAATTATTACCTGCTATTGATCATCAATCAGATTAAAATCAACATCAAAGATACAGCGGTATTATTGAGTGGCATCGTTCACGAAAATGATGCTTATTACCAATGCCTGGAGAAATATTTCCAGAAAATAACCTTTAACACTCCCTTAAGTGATCAGGTAGATCACAAAATTTTAGAAGACATGCCTGCTCATTATTACAGCAGCTTGCTAGCACTGGATATATGCGAATAATTGGCGGTACATTAAAAGGCATTCGTTTCAATGCCCCGGAAAGCTTACCGGTAAGGCCCACTACAGATATGGCCAAAGAAGCTCTTTTTAACATTCTTTACAATACTTACGATTTTGACAGCTGTGATGTGCTGGACCTTTTCTGCGGAACAGGAAATATCAGCTTTGAGTTCGCTTCCAGAGGGGCAAAAAGCGTAACGGCAGTAGATAAACATTCGGGATGTATCTTTTGGGTACAATCAGTGATTGCCAGGCATAAGCTGGATGTGATTGACGTACAAAAAGCAGATGTGTTCAAGTTTTTGGATACACATAAGAAATCATACCAGATCATTTTCGCAGATCCTCCTTATGATTTACCTACGATTCCAAAAATTCCGGAATTGGTGATCAAGAACGATTTGCTTACGGATAACGGTCTATTGATTGTAGAACACCCTTCTTTACTGAAGATGAATGCGCAACCAGGTTTTAAAGAGACCAGAAGATACGGAAATTCGTCTTTTAGTTTCTTTGAAAAAGTAAAATAACCCTCCCCGACAGCCACATTTACCTGTGGCTGTTGTCATAAAATATAAAAGATGAAGATCGCCTTGTTTCCAGGATCATTTGATCCGATTACCATTGCCCATGTGGACATTCTGAAACGTGCCCTGCCGCTATTTGATAAAGTAGTAGTTGGTATTGGATTAAACAGTTCGAAACAGAGTTACCTTTCTGCGGAAATGCGGGAAGAGATTGTGAAAACAGTCTTTGAATCGGAAGCTAAAGTAGAAGTACAGCTTTATGAAGGACTGACGGTAGATTTTTGCAGGAAGATTAATGCGCAGTATATGGTTCGCGGAATCCGCTCTGTGGGTGATTTTGAGTATGAACGTGCAATTGCGCAGATCAACCAGACAATGATGCCGGAAATGGAGACGATATTTATATTGAGTAAGCCGGAATATTCGGCAATCAGCTCGACCATCGTCCGTGATATCCTTAGAAATCACGGAGATGTGAGCCAGTTTTTACCTCAAAACGCTATCCCGTTCCTCAAGTAAGGAACCTACTTCCAGTACCTGGATGATAGATGGATAGGTATTTATAAGTACAGGAGCCAGGTCCGTTTTATTTAACCACTTGGCTTTTGTAATTCCTTCTTCCTTTTGGGGAATCAGTTTCGGTTCTCCTTTAACGGTCATGCTGTACCATTTGGTTTTCTTTAACACCAATTTAGTGCCCATTGGATAAACATGGTAGGTTTTGCAAAGCTTCTCGTCGTTGGTGTAAATTTTTACTCCGCACTCCTCTTCCACTTCCCTAACCGCAGCTTCCCTCATTCTCTCCCCTTTTTCTACCTTTCCTTTTGGCAGATCCCATTTCTTGTTTCTGAAAATAAACAGGTAGTTGCCTTTCGTACTTTTTACCAGTCCACCAGCAGCTTTAATTAAGGTAAGGTTATTTTTAATCTGGCTAAATGCCGCTTTAGGATCAGCTACCAATAGTAAAAAATCTGTAGCTGTATTTGCAGGTAAATTTTTGTAGAACAATCTGAAATCAAAGCCCTCAACCTCTAACTGCTGAATTTCTTTTTCCTGAACAGGCTTAGAATCTGCAATAAACAAAGTATTGTCGTTGATGTAAATGCTGTATTTTTTCATGCTTCGCGCTTAAAATGCTTTTTATTACAGGTCGTAAAATTTCCTTAGAAAAAACAGACCCCTTTGAATTGTATTCTAAAGGGGTTTTCAATCAAAATTCTTACAAAATCACCTGGATATTTGAGTTTTTAAAATTATAAATATTTATCCAATAAATGATATCAAAAAAAAAGGAAGGTTTTGTAAAGCGAAGATCTGGCCATTGGGGATGTTTGATTTAAAAGATTCCGTTATTTACTTTTAAGTGTAGCGTTTCCGGATCGCCCTACGTTTTCACAGCTAAACACCTTATCTTTCTAACGTTATGAAATATTTCTCTTTACTATTTTTGGTTATTTTCCTTTCTGCCTGTTCAAAAGAAGAGCTGTACGGCCCGTATAAATTAAAAAACGGTCAGGAAGTTGAGTTATTGGTTGATCACCGCTATGCAGCGCTGGGCGAGACTTTGTTACTCCTACCTGGAAATAAACCGGCAGAATTGTCTTTAATTGGCTTTACAGAAAGGAAACCCGGTTATACATACCGTGTCAAAGCACGTTTTCATTTCGAAAAAGAGCCCCCTCAGGATGGTTCGGACCGATGGTTTGACTTTCTGAAGGTGATCGAGGAACAGAAGTATACAGGAACTGAAACTTTTGAGATCAGCTTAATCAAAGCTTACTTACCCGGTGGTCCGTCAATTTACCTGACGAAAAAAGATGACCAATATCAATATATCCAGGAGAAAATACAGCTCAGTTACGCCAGTCCGGCAGTAAAGGATCAACTGGAAGAAATCTGGCAACATGAGTTGGAAATACGGGAAAGCTATGGAAAAGATAAAAAACCGATCTATCCAAAATGGAAGTCTGTTAAAGCAACCGTAACCCATGACCCGGCAAATTTCGGCAAGGCTTACCTGGTGCAGCGTATAGAGTTTACACTGTAAAGGGCTGTACTTTACTTTTTACAAACCTTACTTTATTTGGCGCAAACCAAAACCATAAATTATTCTTAATTGTTGTTGATCACAAAACTCATCCATCCCTCCTATCGCTTGTTTAGATCTTATTGATTGACTCATTATTACACTAAATAATAGTAGGGGAAATTATGGAAAGTAAACAAACGAAACGGGAAATGATAGAGCAACTGCAATTGGAGATGATTATTGCGAAAGAAAACAATGATCCGGAGCTGTATCACATTTTGGAATTGATTAAACAAAGACTAACAAATGGCGATGAAGAAGAGGAGGAAAATTGAAATTATTTCAGCAATTCAACACATTTAAGAACAACAGCTGTTAATAGTTTAGTTGAGGTAATGACACTGAAAACTTAAAAAATATAGATATGGCTGAGCATTCTGTATATCTCCAATTAGAAAAAGATCAAATCAAACCAGCGGTTATATTTGCTGCTGATTACAAAAAAGACCATGTCAAAGTGTACGTTGATGGTAACAGACTTTTTGAGAATGAAGATTATTCATTTGATGGCAAGGACACTGTCAATTTCAATATTGATGTATTTACTACGAGTAGGATCGTGATTGATTACACAGTAGAAAAAACTTAAATACGACCCGCTATCCGGGAGCTGGTACTTTTTTGGCTTCTTTAAAACCGCGGGTTCTTTAAAATGCTGACCTTCAATTGTTCGGGAAAAAGAACTTTGGTCACCGACTTTAATTAACGATATTTGAGAGATCAAACAAATAGTTAAACAATTGATTTTCTACAATTTTCTACAGCACAAAAAGAACATTATTCAAAGTAGTGCTAGGACAAGCGTATGAAAATCCTTAATTTTGGAGCATGTATAATAAAAGTGATATTGAATTAAAGGTAGCTGAATTTTTATTACAAATAAAAGCAATAAAGTTACAACCAAATAACCCGTTTACATGGGCTTCAGGTTGGAAATCTCCAATTTATTGCGATAATAGAGTTACACTTTCCCATCCCTCAGTAAGAACATACATCAGACAAAAACTGACGCAATTGATCCAGGAAGAATTTGGTTCTGTGGACCTGATTGCAGGAGTAGCAACGGCTGGTATTCCTCAGGGTGTATTGGTTGCCCAGGAATTGGGATTACCTTTTGCTTATGTGAGAGCGAAAGCAAAAGAACACGGTACCGGAAGTCTGATTGAAGGAGAAATAGTAGAAGGACAACGCGTAGTTGTAGTGGAAGACTTGATTTCTACCGGAAAAAGCAGCTTACAGGCAGTAGAAGCATTGAGAAATGCAGGATTATCTGTAGCAGGTTTAGTGTCTATCTTCACCTATGGTTTTGACCAGGCTGAAGAAAACTTTAAAGCGGCAAAATGTCGTTACGCCACCTTGTCTAATTACAATACATTAATTGAATATGCTGCTGAACATAGCTTCATTGCTCAAAATGATGTAGACCTATTGACTAAATGGCGCAGAAACCCATCAGAATGGGGAAAAGAATTAGAACAACTAACCTAGAATCATAATGACAGTTATTGAGAGTACTACTGACATCAACCAGCCTGTAGCGAACGTCTATGCATTTTTAGCTGATATGAATAATCATCAGCAATTGATGCCGGAAAACATCTACAATTGGTCGTCCACAACTGATGAAGCCAGCTTTACCATCCAAAACATGGCTAAATTGGCAATAAAGATTTCCAGTCGCGTAGAAAACCAGGAATTAATAGCTATCCCAACGGAGAAACCTCCTTTTGATTTAGAATTGAAATGGACTGTTGCAGACAATGGAAATGGTGGAACTACCGCTACCTTGATTATCTCCGCAGACCTGAACATGATGATGAAAATGCTTGCTGCCGGACCGCTAAAAAAACTGGCTGACCATCAGACTCAAAAACTAGCAGAAATCTTAAATTAATTTTGCATTGCGGTCTCCAAAAGAGATCAACATATAAAAAATAGCCGTCCTTCCTGGAACGGCTATTTTTCGTATGCCCTTAATTTAAGGAGAATTCCAGATAAACCGGCACATGATCGGAGATCCTCCGCGCCTCTTTCAACTCTTCAAACTGCGTATAGAAAGGTACTATCCCTGTACTGATCACCTTCAGCTTGTCACCATGATAAAAGAAGTTGTCATATTCTGAAGCCAGATGTTCGCCCTTTACCACCTTTTGTTTAAGTGAGGTTTTCTGATTGACCATCGCCGAAACATAGCCCATATTCCTTAGCGGATTAAACACGGAATGAGACTGAGGAAGGTTAAAATCTCCACAAAAAATCAAGGTTTCTTTTGGATGTAAATCCGGCAGAAATTTCAGGTATTTGATCTCCGTTTCCGGCTGTTTTGCTTTTGGCTTCGCATGAAAAGAAACTAAGGTAAATGTTTTCTTCCCCAACTGAAAGGTACCAAAATAAGGCTCACGCTCTACTTCCAGTTGATATTTCTTCTCCAGCCAGGGCTCCCCGACTTTCTTTATCTTTTTGCTTTTCCATAGGAAAGCATAGCGTTCTTTACTATACCTGTCACTGGAAGTACCATGGCTAAATGAATACTCCCAAACGTCACCGGTTTGGTTTAAGGCTCCAGCAAGCCTGATTACCGCCTTCGGTCCGCCGTAACCGGCCACCACTTCCTGAATGGCAATCACGTCAAAGCGCTTAATCACATTGGCTATAAAAAGGATATTTTCATCGGTTTTGGATTGGCCAAAATCTTTAAGGTTCCAGGAACCTACACGAACATTTTGCCCGGAGGCACTAAAAAAACAAACCGCAAGCAGCATCAGGAGCGCATTCCGGCGCGTCCACAAAAGGGAATTTTTCAAAAGATATTTAGTTAATGGTGTTTAATTTCATTCTTTTCATCACGAAGAAAAAGCCGATGGAGGTTAACAACAACACCGCTGCCGTTCCCCACCACAATACGTTGAAACCATAATTTGCAGCAACACGCGTCCCCAGGAAAGGAGAAAACACATGTGCAGCAGAGGTACAGAGCGCATTAACGCCCATATAGGCTCCCCGTGTTTGAATCGTAGATCGTTGCAAAGTGACAGTCGCCATAAAAGGCATGGCCAGAATTTCCGCCAGACAAAGGACAAACATTGCCATATAGAGTACCCATATGCCATGGGCAAGGTTTAAAATCAGGAAAGAAAAACCACAAAGCAAGGTTCCCATCACCATGATATCCCTCGAGGTAAAGCGCTTCTCCGCGATATGTACCAGCAGCATTTCCAAAAGAAAAACAACAATTCCGCTAAAAGCCAGGATGACCCCGATATTAGCTTCCGTCATTTGATATACTTCTCTGTAATATAAAGGCAGTGTACTTAGCAATTGAAGAAAGCAGATGGTGAAAATACTGCAAAGCAAACTGAACAGCATAAACAACACATCTTTATAAGGAGATTTACCGGCAACAACTGCTTCCGGACTTTCCGGCAGCACCGCTTTCTCTTTGGTTTTCTCATTCCCTTTTCTATTTCTAAAGTAAATGAAAAACAGAACCGCAGAACAAAAAGCCGCTATTGCATTGCCATAAAATAAAAAGGTATAAGAGATCGCCGCCAGGAATCCACCCAATGCGGGGCCTATAGAAAAACCGAGGTTCATCGCCATGCGGTTTAAAGAGAAAGAACGGATGATGTTATCAGGTTTCGAATAGTAAGCAATAGATACGGAGTTTGCAGGTCTGAAAGTTTCAGAAATCACACTTAATATAAACACCCCTACTGCCAGTTTGACTACGGTATTCAGCTCAGGAAGCAGAAAGAACATCGGTACTGTAAAGATTAAGCTAAAAAGTTGCACTTTAAAGTGCCCTACTTTATCAGTTAACCAGCCGCCGGCAAAAGAACCAGCCACTGCACCTACACCAAAACAGCTCAATACCATCCCGGTATCCTCTAAAGAGAAACTCAAATGATTGATCATGTATATTCCCAGAAAAGGAATTACCATAGCACCACTCCTATTGATCAGCATCACCAGTGCCAGCATCCAGGCCGGTGTGGATAGCCCACGATACGCATCTAAATATAACCGTAAAAACTCCTTCATCTCTCTCCTTATATAATTTCTTACCTGTCGCCATTCCGGAGCAATTTTTTCTGAATCGTACGCTATTATTATTTTATAAAAATATAAAAGGGAAAATTCAGAAAATCACCGGATGAAAAGCATGCAGGTCTGCGAATTTAAGAAGAATATTGCCTTTCCGGCCAGGAAATGGCCAGCCATTTTCTGATTTGTTGTTGCAAGTTCTAACAATCGGGACTAAACCTACAGCATCCGGCTTTCCGCAGACAGGTTTTCAGGTAAATCACCCGGTAAATCAGCCACTTTGTCATACAAATCTCATCTAATCAGACATAATTTCCGAAGTTTCTTTTAAGAACAATATGGCATTTTCTTTGTTTAACAGATGATATGAACTTCAACAATTTCACTATAAAAGCACAGGAAGCGATTCAACAGGCTTCTGAAATAGCTCAAGGCAACCAGCAACAAGCTATTGAGACAGCGCATATACTTAAAGGGCTGCTCACTGTTGATGAAAATGTGGTTTCTTATGTTTTAAAGAAATTAAATGTAAATCTAAATGTCGTAAACCAACATTTAGATAGCCAGATAGCTAAGTTTCCTAAAGTTAGCGGAAGTAGTCCGTATTTAACTTCAGGAAGTAACTCGGCTTTACAAAAGGCGCAAACTTATTTGAAAGAGTTCAAAGATGAATTCGTTTCAGTAGAGCACCTTTTACTGGGTTTACTTTCTGTAAATGACAATACTTCTAAGCTATTAAAGGATCAGGGCGTTACCGAGCAAGACCTTAAAAAGGCTATTGTAGCTTTGAGAGGAGACAATCATGTAACCGACCAGAATGCTGAGGCAACTTTTAATGCTTTAAATAAATATGCAAGAAACCTGAATGAATATGCAGAATCAGGAAAGCTTGACCCTGTAATTGGTCGCGATGAAGAGATCAGAAGGGTGATCCAGATTCTTTCAAGACGTACTAAGAACAACCCGATCCTGATCGGTGAACCTGGTGTTGGTAAAACTGCCATCGCCGAAGGTATTGCCCACAGGATTATACAGGGAGACGTTCCAACCAATCTAAAGACAAAAACAGTGTTCTCATTAGATATGGGGGCCCTGATTGCAGGTGCCAAGTACAAAGGAGAATTTGAGGAACGCCTGAAAGCAGTGGTTAAAGAGGTGACTCAAAGCGATGGAGACATCATTCTTTTCATTGATGAGATCCACACTTTGGTAGGTGCCGGTGGTGGTGAAGGCGCTATGGATGCGGCCAACATCTTAAAACCTGCATTGGCCAGAGGTGAACTTCGCGCAATCGGAGCCACTACGCTTGATGAGTATCAAAAATATCTTGAAAAAGATAAGGCCTTAGAACGCCGTTTCCAAAAGGTAATGGTGGGTGAGCCGGATACTCAGGATGCGATTTCGATTCTGCGTGGATTGAAAGAAAAATATGAAACTCACCATAAAGTGAGGATTACGGATGGAGCGATCATTGCCGCAGTAGAGCTGTCGCAACGCTATATTTCCGATCGTTTCTTACCGGATAAAGCCATCGACTTAATGGACGAGGCCGCTTCTAAACTACGTTTGGAAATGGACAGTGTGCCGGAAGAAGTGGATGAACTGAACCGTAAGATTATGCAGCTGGAAATTGAGCGTGAAGCGATCAAAAGAGAGAATGACGACAAAAAAGTTCAGTCTCTTGCTGAGGAAATTGCCAATATATCTGCGGAACGCGATCAGCTGAAAGCCAAATGGCAGGGTGAAAAAGACCTGGTAGATGCTATTAACGCGGAAAGTGAGCAAATAGAACATTATAAACTGGAAGCAGACCAGGCGGAACGTGCAGGAGATTATGGTAAGGTAGCAGAGATCCGTTATGGAAAAATTAAGGAATCTCAGGACAAAGTAGAACAACTGAAAGTGAAACTTGAAAGTCAGCAATCGGAAAGCAGAATGCTGAAAGAGGAAGTGACTGCCGATGATATCGCAGGAGTTGTAGGCCGTTGGACTGGTATTCCGGTAACCAAGCTGATCTCTAGTGAAAGGGAAAAATTACTTCATCTGGAAGAAGAGTTACACAAACGTGTGGCTGGTCAGGATGAGGCGATTGAAGCCATTTCTGATGCGATTCGCAGGTCAAGAGCCGGATTACAGGATAAACGCAAACCGATTGGCTCATTCATCTTCCTGGGTACTACCGGTGTGGGAAAAACCGAGCTGGCTAAAGCATTGGCTGAGTACTTATTTAACGATGAAAACGCCATGACCAGGATTGATATGAGTGAATATCAGGAACGTCATGCGGTATCCAGATTGATTGGAGCGCCTCCGGGATATGTAGGTTACGATGAAGGTGGACAGTTAACGGAAGCCGTTCGTAGGAAACCTTATTCAGTTATCTTGCTCGATGAGATCGAAAAAGCGCATCCGGATGTGTTCAACATCTTATTGCAGGTACTGGATGATGGTCGTCTAACAGACAATAAGGGCCGTATGGTGAACTTTAAAAACACCATTATCATCATGACCTCAAATATTGGAGCACACATGATTCAGGAAAATTTCAAAGACCTGAATGATGAAAACCGCGAAGAGGTAATTGCGAAGACGAAGAGCGAATTGTTCGAAATCTTAAAGCAAACCATCAGACCGGAGTTCTTAAACAGGATTGATGAGCTGATCATGTTTACCCCATTGAACCGCAGCGAGATCAGAAACATTGTGGACTTACAGTTCAACCATGTGAAAGAAACGCTTGCTGAGATGGGTATCGAGATCGAAGCTACGCCAGAAGCGTTAGACTGGTTAGCAGAACTAGGTTACGATCCTCAGTTTGGAGCAAGACCGTTGAAACGTGTCATCCAGAAAAGGATATTAAATGAATTGTCTAAAGAAATTCTTGCTGGAAAAATAGACAAGGACAGCAAGATAAAATTAGATACGTTTGATAATAAATTCGTGTTTTTAAACAACGCATAAGCAACCTCGCTTATTTAATTGCAACCATTGTTAAATTAAAAGCCTTCAGAGATAACCTGAAGGCTTTTTCTATTAAAAATAAATTTAAATTAAAATTTAATAATTATTATAACAACCATTTGTTTTCATTAATATTACGATACACAAATGAAATCAAAGCATGAAGAAGAAAATTATCATGATGGCCGCACTATGCGCCGTCGGAACAGCTGCAACTGCGCAGCTTGAAAAAGGGCGGTTGATGATCGGGGGTAACGTAGGCTACTTCAGGAGCAACCAGGAAAGCCAGTTTTACAACCATAAACTGAAAAGTCTCAGCATCTCCCCAACAGCTGGTTATTTCATTAAAGACAACCTCGCTATAGGTACCAGCCTAAGGTACTACTCCAACAAGATTAACGCTTCAAACTACATTCAAAAGCAATCCTCTTATGCCTTAATTCCTTTTATCCGTTATTACTTAAACATCAGTTCTGAGTTCAGTTTTTTTGCTGAGTTTGCGCTGGCTGCCGGTATTGGAAATTCCGAAGAATTCGCGCTCCACGAGCCGTATTACCGTAAAGAAAGCAAATACAAGGAGTATGGTGCAGCGCTTGCCCCCGGACTTGCTTTTCTACCCGCTAAAAGATGGTCTGTAAATCTACGTTTTAACCTGCTTGATTACTCGAATACCCAGGTGAAGGATCTCAGCGACGATGCTGAAAACAAACATTATGTTGGATCCAATCAATTTAATTTTGGCTTCAATACCATCCGTCCGTCTATTGGCGTCAACTACCACCTATAATTAACATTTCTTACTATTATTTTACAAGCACATGAAAAAATTCGTAGCTGCCATAGCAGTATTATCCACCAGCATATTTACCCTACAAGCACAAACAGAAAAAGGAACAGCCCTGATCGGCGGTCATTTCAACTTTAGCTCAGATAAAACAGGATCGATGAGTGAGTACAAAACTCATTCCTATAAATTCTCCCCAAAAGCAGGTTATTTCATTGGTGATAATTTTGCTATCGGAACCAATTTAAGTGTTGGATATAGCCAAACTAAACAACAGAATGTACCAAACAACAAGAATACGAACCTTTCTTTTGGAGTTGCTCCTTTTGCCCGTTACTACTTAACGATCACGGAACGTTTTAGATTCTTTACCGAATTTGAAGTATCCTGGAACACTAACAAATTAAAAGGCTCCCAAAATCCAGATTTTGCAAGAGAGCAATACGAAAGACGTCAGGATTATGGTGCTAACTTACAACCGGGATTAGCCTTCTTTCCGACTAAGAAATGGGCAATAGAAATGTCATTCCCTTTTGTCGGTTACTCAAAATCCGTTACAAAACCAGTTGGATACCCCGATACGAGAAAATTCACTAATGATCACGTTAACTTTGGTCTAAGTACATTAAACCCTTTAATTGGAGTGAATTATCACTTTTAAGCAATAGCCCTTCTATTAAAAATCCCCCATTAAGTTTTAACTTTTTTGGGGGATTTTTATGAAAAAAAAATAATTTATGCTTTCTTTTTACTGGCTTCAATATTTGGCAGGAAACCGGTTAGCAAGCCAATCAGCGGCAAGAAGGAACAGATGTGAAACACATAAGCGATACTGGTGTTATCTGCTAGTTTTCCGAGTAGGGCAGAGCCTATCCCTCCCATTCCGAAGGCAAAACCGAAAAACAATCCCGATACTAATCCTACTTTTCCAGGAATCAACTCCTGTGCATAAACGAGAATCGCAGAGAAAGCCGAAGCCAGAATCACACCGATCGGCACAATCAATACGCCTGTCCAGAATAAGTTGGCATAAGGCAGCATTAAAGCAAATGGCGCGGTACCCAGTATCGAAAACCAGATCACGTATTTACGTCCGAAACGATCGCCAACAGGCCCACCAATCAGTGTTCCTGCGGCTACAGAAAACAAGAATACAAATAGGTACAATTGAGAAGTCTGCACGGAAACATGGAATCTTTCGATCACATAAAACGTAAAATAACTGGTCAGACTGGCCATGTAAAAGTATTTAGAGAAAATAAGCACCAATAAAATAGAGATGGCAAAGATGACTTTCTTCCTGGAGAACCTACTGGCAACCACTTCTGTGGAAGCGCCCTGCTTTGCTTTGTTCAGCATATGTCCTCTGTACCATCTTCCTACCCTGCTTAAAATCAGAATCGCCAGTAATGCGATTAAAGAAAACCAGATCACACTGAATTGTCCTTGCGGTACAATGATCCAGGCAGCCAGCAAAGGTCCTAAAGAACTTCCTGCATTTCCACCCAATTGAAAGATAGATTGCGCCAGGCCTCGTCTGCCTCCCGAGGCCGCATGTGCCATCCGGGATGCTTCCGGGTGAAAGATGGAAGAGCCTGTTCCAATTAATGCTACAGACAATAACATCATATAAAAGCCGTCAGAAAGCGACAATGTGACCAATCCAATCAGTGTAAACCCCATTCCTATCGCTAAAGAATAAGGTTGCGGCTTTTTATCGGTATACATTCCTACAAAAGGCTGAAATATGGAGGCAGACATCTGAAACATTAGGGTTATCAGACCAATCTGTGAAAAACTCAGCTTATAACTCTCTTTAATTACCGGGTAAATGGCAGGAATCAAAGATTGGATGGTATCATTTAGTAAATGCGAGAAACTGATTGCGAAAAGAATGGGGAATACGGTATTTTCTACCATTTTTCCCGTAGAAGGAGCAGGATTCATAATAAAACTATAATTAACCTCAAAGGTATAAAAAACAATCCCCTTTCGCATATGTTGTTAGGGATGAGATCTCCCGATCTCCGGAACCTCCATTGTTAATAGCTTAAAAAACGTATGTTATTATGAAAATCGCTTATATTTCTTCCTATCCACCACGTGAATGTGGCATCGCTACGTTTAACCATAACTTGCTACGCGCAATTGGACATGATAAAGTGGCTATATCCGGCGACAGTTTTGTAGTGGCCATGAATGATTCAGAACATTTACACGAATATGAATATCCTAAAGAAGTAAAATACATCATCCGCCAGGAAAATCAAAAAGATTATATCCGCGCAGCAGATTACATCAATACCAGTCTGGCTGATGCCTGTATTCTCGAACATGAGTTCGGAATTTATGGTGGTGAAAGTGGCAACTATATCCTGCCTCTAATTGCCAGGTTACAAAAACCACTGATCACAATTTTCCATACCATTTTAAAAGACCCAAATTATCTGCAACTGACGATTATCAGGGAAATTGCAAAACACTCCTCCAGAGTGGTGGTGATGAGTCACCGTGCAGTAGGTTTCCTGACGGGTATTTATGGGATTCCATTTTCAAAAATACAATTGATTGAACACGGTGTTCCGGATCTGGAAGCCAAAACTGACAATCCGGTTAAGCAATCCCTGGCTTTCAAAAATAAAAAAGTGCTCTTTACTTTCGGACTGATCAGCAGGAACAAAGGATTGGAAACAGTGATTCAGGCCTTGCCAAAAATCGTGGCACAAAATCCGGATGTCATGTACGTGATTCTGGGGACTACCCACCCTGGTGTCATCAAAAATTCAGGAGAAGAGTATCGGGACAGTCTGAAAAAACTGGCAAAAAAACTGAATGTATCCAACAACCTGACTTTCATTAAGAAATTTGTTTCAGAAGAAGAGTTGTTTGATTACCTCACTGCAGCAGACATGTATATTACCCCCTATCTGAACGAGGCGCAGATTACCAGTGGTACCTTATCTTATGCTGTAGGCGCCGGTGCAGCGGTCATTTCTACCCCTTACTGGCATGCGCAGGAGTTGCTTGCCGATAACAGGGGACACTTATTTGATTTCAGAGATGCAGATGGACTGGCGAAAATCGTAAATGACTTGTTTGAGGACGAAGTTAAATTGAAGAAATTGCGCAGCAATGCCTATGAATATGGCCTGCATTTACGCTGGCCAAGTACTGGTCAGGTGTATATTGACGTGCTTGAAGAGGCGGTCTCCAAATATCTCTCCGAAAAAGAAAACGGTAGCAAACAAATCATTGACCCGGACATGATGCCAGCTTTTAGTCTGGCACACGTGCACCGCTTAACCGATGACACCGGTATTGTGCAGCATGCAAAATATGGAATTCCAAACCTCAAAGAAGGTTATTGCCTGGACGATAATTCCAGGGCGCTCATCCTTGCTATTCTAGCTTACCAGCAAAATAAAAGTAAAGCTGCTTTAGAGTTACTACCCATTTATTTAAGCTTCATCCAATACATGCAGTGTGACGATGGGAATTTCAGAAATTTCCTCAGCTTTAAACGGGAATATCTGGACGAGGTTGGCTCTGAAGATTCTTTTGGTCGTACGGTATGGGCATTAGGTTACCTGATCAGTAATGCGCCAAATAATTCTTACAGGGAATTTGCCAAAGATCTTTTCCTGAAATCTGCACCACATTTCAGCAAACTAACTCACCTTAGGGGAATTGCAAATACGGTTGTCGGACTGGGGAAATACCTGGAAGCCCACCCTTACGACGGACACATTAAAGAGCAGATGAACCTGTTGATTGTGCCCTTAAAAGCCGCTTACAACTTAAACCGCAGTGATAACTGGCATTGGTTTGAGGACAAAATGACCTACGACAACGGCATTCTTCCACTGGCCTTACTTTGCCATTATGAGGTAAGCAAGGACGAAGAATCTTTGACCATGGCTTTAGAGAGTATGCAGTTCTTATCCAGACATACCATGTACGACGGCTATCTGAATCCGGTAGGTAATGATGGCTGGCTGTTTAAAGAAGGTGGCCAAATGGCCCTTTACGATCAGCAGGCAATTGAAACGATGGCCATGGTATTGATGTATTTCAAAGCTTATGAAATTACGCTGGACCTGAGCTACGTGAAACAAATGTATTTGTGTTATCAATGGTTTTTGGGCGAAAACAGCTTGCACCTACCTTTGTATGACCATGAAACGAAAGGTTGCGGTGATGGCTTACAGCCCCATGGCGTCAACAGAAATCAGGGTGCAGAAAGTACACTGGCTTACTGGATCTCCCATTTAATCGTGCTTAGGGCTTTAGAATCTGAGTATGAATACATTCAGGACGGAGAGTTATTTGGTATTCAGAAAACAGAAGAAAATAACCGTCTGATTTAAGTATGAAAATCGCAGTATTGGCGCCCGTAGCCTGGAGAACTCCTCCAAGGCACTACGGGCCATGGGAGCAGATGGCTTCAAATTTAACAGAGGGTTTGGTTGAGGCAGGGCTGGAAGTTACGCTTTTTGCAACTGGTGATTCGCTGACTTCCGGAAAGCTTGATGCAGTGATCGCGGAAGGATATGAGGAAAACAGGAATCAGGATGCGAAAGTCGTAGAATGCCTCCACATCAGTAACCTGATGGAAAAAGCGGGGTCTTTTGACCTGATACACAACCATTACGACTTTCTGCCGCTTACTTACACCAGGTTAATCAAAACTCCAATGATCACCACGATACATGGTTTTTCTTCAGAAAAGATCATTCCGGTGTATCAGAAGTATAATTCCCGGGGTCATTATGTTTCTATTAGTGATGCAGATCGCCACCCTGAGCTACAATACCTTAAAACGGTATACAATGGGATAGATCCTTCCTCTTTTGAGTTTAATGCGGTTCCTGAAGACTATCTTTTGTTTTTTGGGCGGATTCACCCGGATAAAGGAACTGCTGAAGCGATACAAATTGCCATCCAAAGCAACAAACGACTGATCATTGCAGGCATTATTCAGGATCAGGATTATTTCAATTCCCGGATTGCCCCCTTTTTAAATGGCGATATTGAATTTGTCGGAGCTGCCGGCCCTGCAGAGCGAAACCAGTTGCTAAAACATGCATCGGCCTTATTACACCCTATAAATTTCGAAGAACCCTTTGGATTAAGTGTAGCCGAAGCCATGATCTGTGGGACACCTGTGATCGCTTTCAACAGGGGTTCCATGCCGGAATTAATCAAAGATCAGGAGACCGGGTTTTTAGTAAAAAATGTGGAGGAAGCGGTGGAAGCAATTGGAAAATTAGATCGTATTCATAGAAAAACCTGTAGAGAATGGGCATTGAGTCGGTTTTCGCAAGAAACAATGGTAAAGGATTACATTACCCTTTACCATCATATCTTAACTTAATGATGTTTTTGATGGACTGGTTTTTCTTTCCCTTGTTCTACCGCAGTAGGTGCGGCAGTTTTTTCTACAGGTAAACCGGCATTTTCCTCAGTAATTAAAACATCGTCCTGCGCTTCTCTTCTTTCCGCCATTTTGATCAGGCATTCAGAGCTTTTCAAGCGGTCTAAAACCAGCTCTATTTTAACAGAAGCAAAAGAAGAGCAATAATCGGATAAACCATAAGGGATGATCAGCTCTCCATTATGGATGATTGATCCACAAGAGTATAATACATTGGGCACATAACCCTCGCGCTCATCTGTATTTGGGATTACGAGCGGCTCGTTTAGTCTCCCGATCTCTATGGAAGGATCTTCCAGGTCAAATAAACTGGCACCTAAACAATATCTGCGCATTGGTCCTACACCATGGGTGATCACCAGCCAGCCGTCTTTGGTTTCAATCGGAGAACCACAATTCCCGATTTGTATAAATTCCCAGGGGAACTTTGGCGATTGCAGTTTCACGGGATTATCCCAAACCGTTAATTTGTCAGAATACATCAGGTAGTTGTTCCAGCCGTCTATTCTGGACATCATCACATATTTTCCATTGATCTTTCTTGGAAACAAAGCCAGATTTTTATTCTGCGCACCAATACCGTGTAGTGGACTAACTTTAAAATCGTAGAAATCTGTAGTTTGAAGTAATTTAGGCATGATCATCGCGCCATCAAAAGCGGTATAGGTGGCGTAGTAAATGACTGATCCGTCAGATTTCACAAAGCGGACAAATCGTGCATCTTCAATTCCTTTCCTTTCAAACTCGGAGATCGGGAAGATAACACGGTCAGAAATATCGGTATCTCTGGAAAAGCTGATTTCGTGATAAGTATCAGAAAGCCATAAAATTTTATCGTATTCCAGTTTCCTCAGCTCGTCTTCCTGCAAACTTTTGGTATCCAATATAATCCGTCTCAGGGTGGCGTAGTCAAATTTATCTTCTAGTTTATGTCCCAGTTCATCAAGTATTTCTATGTCAATCTTAGAATCTGCGGCTTTCTTAAGGAATAGCTTCTTGTTATAAACGGCGTTTTTAACCACCTCTGCTTCGTCAATATAGTTTCCTGCAGGAATAACGGTAATGTTATTGTCTTTGTCAATCAGCGCTCTTCTAAAGACGACTGAAGAGATGTGACCCTCTCCCACTGCTCTAAAACTAATGATGACTCTTTTTTCGCCTTCTACCAATTCCGACTGGTCAGGATCTTCTACAATAGAAGGATTGAAAAAGGCGGCAGATTCTATAGAATATTCATGTGTAAAATAAGAACCGATCAGTAATCGCTGGTATTTATCAAGAGACTCCGGATCATATCCTGCTTCTGTAATGGCATTAACCACCTTTTTACAGTGTCTGGTCAGAATCTTTGTGATGTTCCTGTGCCTTTTTGAATATTCCTGCAACAAGGGAGAGATGATACCAAACACTTCTTTATCGGTAAGTGCTAATACGTGTTTTACGACTTCCACTGCCCGCTCTTCGCCGTTGAAGAAAAAACGTGCAATCACACGTTTTGGATCAGGATATACTTTAACCGGTTTTCGTTCTACAGATAATCTCATGTGTTACTAACGTTTTATTGTGGCAAAAAGGTTTATGAAATTATACATTTTTTTAAATAAAAATTTTTTTGTCCTGCCTTTTGTCAGTACTTGTCTGAAAAAGCACACAACAAAACCTGACAATCATACAAATATAGTCAGGATGACAAGCGAACATCCAGACCCTAAAATGACAATACTCAGTCGATTGTCACCAGAAAATAATAATGACTTCCTCCATTAAAATCTATTTGATTATCAATTAATGAGTTACGAAAATTACTGATTCCTGCGCTCAGAGGCTGGGTGTCGTTTGGCATAAGTGTTGACTATATGACATCGATGGTCAGAAATTACAAAACAAAAACGACCAGATTAATCATTTAAAAAACAAGAAAATGAAAAAATTATTATTATCATTAGTTGCAGTTTCAGCATTCGCATTTGGCGCTCAGGCACAAACTGAAAAAGGAAAAATTATTGTAGGTGGTAATGTTGCATTTGACACACATAAGAGTGATGCTGCAGGTGCAAAATCGAACAGCAGTTTCCAGATCGTACCAAGTGTAGGTTACTTTGTTTCTGATAACATCGCAGTAGGTACTGGTATTGGATATGGTTACAGTAAAACGAATGGTGTTGCGGGTCCGGACAATACAACCTTAAGAAACGGTGTTAAAAACACGGCTTTCGTAGTTAATCCATTTGGTCGTTACTATGCTAACCTTTCTGAGTCTTTCAAATTCTTCGGACAATTATCAGTACCAATGGCTTTCGGTAAAGACAAAGCAGTAGATGCAGACGGTCATACAGGTGCTAAAACTGGAAGTACTACCGAAATCGGGGTAGCTTTATCTCCGGGTTTTGCCTTCTACCCGACTAAGAAAATCGGTATTGAATTCGCATTAAACGGATTAAACTACAATACACTTCGTAAAGAAGATGCTAATGGCGACAAAATGAAAGGTGCTGGTTACGATGAATTTAGTTTTGGTGCTAATTTCTTCTCTCCAAAAATCGGTGTTCAGTTCCATTTCTAGTCACTCTACTTAATTTAGATTTTTATAAATGCCCGGAGATATTCTTCGGGCATTTATGCGTTAAAGCCCTTTATATTTTCCTGATTTTCGCTATTTTAGCTGTGGATTAAACCACTAACTAACCATTATCATTTAAGAAACCCTCATGAGCTCATGTTCACAACAGCATTGTGTATAGCGCCTGATAGCTTCTTAATCCTAAAAAAACTTATATACTGATGAAAAAAATACTTTTAATTGCCTGTGGTATCGGCTTCGGCTTATCTGGCTTTGCTCAGGAAAAACCGTTAAAAACGATTAAAGACAATGCGGCAACAGTCGTGAAAAACCAGGGCCAAAGCGGCACCTGCTGGAACTATTCTACCACTTCATTAATCGAATCGGAAGAAATGCGCAAAGGAATGGGCGAATTTAACCTTTCAGAGATGTTTCCAGCTAGAAACATCTATATTGAGAAAGCGAAAAACTATATACTTCGTCAGGGGAAAGCGCAATTTGGGGAAGGTGGTTTAGGCCATGACCTGATCAGGGCAATTGCACTTTATGGCGCCATGCCTCAAGAGGCTTTTCAGGGAGCAACGGGAGAAATCCCGGACCATAGCGGCCTGGAGCAATCGCTTAAAAGCTACCTGGACACCGTATTGAAAAAACGTCCGGTTGCCGCCAACTGGCTTTCTGGTTACGAGCAGATCCTGGATCAGAAATTAGGTACTCCTCCGGCAAATTTTGACTATAAAGGAAAAAACTACACGCCAAAAACTTTCGCCAAAGAGGTACTGAAGTTTGATGCGAACGATTATGTAAACATTTCTTCTTTTACCCACCATCCTTATTACTCGACTTTCGTACTGGAAGCTCCGGATAACTTTGCCAATGGTTCGTTTTACAATATTCCTCTTGATGAGATGATCAGCCTTACCAAAAGTGCTGTTCAAAATGGATACACAGTCATGTGGGATGCGGATGTGAGCAGCAAAAATTTCCAGCAGAAAAAAGGTTACGCCATGTTATTTGCTGATGATGCAGATGTGAAAGCAGAATCTTTAAATCCCAACGCGAAAGAAAAAGCATATTCACCGGAATTGCGTCAGCAGTTGTATGAAGATTTGACAACTCAGGATGATCATTTGATGCATTTGGTCGGGTTGGATCAGTCAAGTGATGGCAAGTACTTCTTCAAAGTGAAAAACTCATGGGGTGAGGTAGGTCCGTTCAAGGGATTTATTGAAGTATCTGAGCCTTATTTCGCCATTAACACAGTCAGCTTAGTCGTGCCGAAAGCAGCATTATCTTCAAAATTGAAAAAGCAATTAGGGATTTAATTCCTGTTTTTTTTACAATAACACAAAAGGCCTTTGCTCTGATTACGATCAGAGCAAAGGCCTTTTGCTTTTAATCAACCCACATCTTTTAACCGGACGCAATTAAATATTTATATCTTACTTTAGACAAATATTTACATCACTATACATCTACATCAAGATACATTGATATCCAGATATCTAAACACCTAAGACAAAAAAAACTAAAAAACAACGGATTACAACTGATGTTCCTGAGACATTTGACCCTCCAAAACATCAGGCCACAAATGCAACAGCAGGGATTCTTTTCAATTACTACACTAGAAACACGGCCAAATTAGACCATAAAACCCTACCCTTTCCCGGTTTTTTTTGTGCATAAAAAAGCCAGGAAGGCTTTGAGTACCTGCAAATCTTTTCTACAAAGATTTGAGTACGAAAAGCATCCTGGCTTTTTAAAAATTAAAACCTACTTCTTCGGCTCCAATTCCATCCCTGTCACATCTACCTCTCCCGTTTGCGAGAAATCTCCGATCAGGTATTTGTTAAAATGATCTGCAAGCTTCCAGAAAGTATATTCTGTTAAGTCACCAAAACCATGACGCTGTCCCGGAACGATTACAAATTCAAATCTCTTTCCTGCTTTCATCAATGCATTAGCCACTCTAATCGTGTTTGCAGGGTGCACATTATTGTCAATATCACCAGTCATCAACATCAAATGACCTTTCAGGTTTTTCGCCAGATCCGGATTTTTGTCGATGCTATATTTGAAAGTCGTGTCACCTTTGGCAGAAATTACTTCTTTTACGCCATGGTGTTTTTCACTCCACCAGCGGTTATAAATACTGTTATCGTGGTTACCGGCATTTGATACCGCAGCTTTAAAGAAATCAGGGTAAACCAACATCGCGGCAGTAGACATAAATCCACCACCCGAATGACCGGTGATTCCTACTTTAGTCGCATCAATAAACTTGTTTTTATCCGCCAATTGCTCTACCGCAGCTTTCTTATCTGCCAATCCATAATCACGCAGGTTGCCATAACCGAAAGTATGGTACCACTTAGAACGTGCAGGATTTCCACCTCTGTTACCTACCGTAATCACGATATAGCCAAATTGTGCCAATCGCTCTGTTCTATCCATGCTTTTGCTGAAAGACTTGTTTACAGCTTCCGTTTGAGGACCTGGATATACATACTCGATGATCGGGTACTTTTTATTGGGATCAAAATCAAAAGGCTTGTACATCACACCATAGATATCGGTGATGCCATCATCTGCTTTCACTTTAAAAGGCTCAGGGAATTTGTAACCGGTAGCCATTAGCAAGGATAAATCTGTGGTTTCCAGATTCATCACTACCCTACCGTTATTATCCATTACCACTGCCTTAGGAGCTGTATTTACCCTGGATGAATTGTCTACAAAGAATTTAGCTTCATCATTCATGCTGATCGCATGGTCAAAATCACCCTGATTTAACAGTTTCATACCTGAACCATCAAAATTGATGCGGTACAAGTGTACATAGTAAGGATCTTCCTTACTCTCTCTGCCATTGGCAGTGAAATAAAGCACCCTGTTTTTATGGTCTACATTTACGATTTCTTCGCAATGAAAAGCACCTTTGGTAATTTGATTTTTCAATTTTCCGGCAGCATCGAAAAGGTAAAAATGGCCCCATCCATCACGCTCCGACCAATGAATCATTTCTTTACCATCATTTACCAATCCCGGACGATTTAACTCCAGGTAAGTATTGAAACGCTCTTCTATTAAAGGCGTCAGGGCACCGCTCTGAATGTCTACTGCGCATACATCCACACGCTTCAAATCTCTGCTGGTACGACCGAAATAAATCTTGTTATTTGTTCCCAACCAGATTGAAGGACGAAACTCATTGTCTCTGTCTTTATTCAGGCTTGGTGCTGGCCATACTGACAAGTTCTGGTCTTTAAAGGCGTGGGTATTAAGTTTTTTATAGCTTTTAGCTGCAAAATTAAACAGCAACATCTCATCGATAGGCGCTTCCGCTTCCCCGGGCATCTGGTATTTATATGTTTCCAGTGTTGGTCTTCCTGCGGAAACATTATTGATCACCCAAAGGTCTTTTACTTTACGACTGTCGGATCTGTTCAACACAAAATGTTTCGCATCCGGCGACCATAGTACATAAGCCCTTCTTCTCTTTTTATTGTTCTTTTCGTTCTCTTCATTGTTCTCCCCATCGCCATTGCTGCCGTAAGCATAGAACTTCTGACCGTCTTTCGTCAGCTGATTCTCTACAATAGTGCTGTCTTCTTCATTCTTGACTGCTTTCTTGTAGTTCTCTTTATCCATCCAGTACAAATTGTAATTTCTCGTAAAGATGATGGCTGAAGAATCCGGTGCTACTGCTCCCCAGGTTGGTTTTGCCTTAGGTTTCGCATAATTAGGTACTTCAGTCAATTTTTTTGTCGCCAGTACATAGTTAAAAAAGAAGATCTTTTTCTGTAGTGAATCTGCGGCTTTCTTATCTTTTCTATCTTTTTTCAGCTCATCAACAGAGCTTTTAACCTCAAAAGTAACGGCCTTCTCATCAGCAGCGAACTTCAGGTTTTCCAATGGCAAATGTTGTGCATCAAAAGGATCACGCATGATGGTGGTGATTTCTGCCGCCAGCTGCGCATTGTCAAACATTTTCTTCTTAGTTTTCGCTGATGGATCTACCAGATACCATTCCTTTCCTGCCGGAGTTTCATATTCATACCAGAATCTGTTGCTCAGTTTCAACCAATGTGGATCTACGGCCGTAGAATAAACCAGTTTTTTAATCTTGGCAGGTGAGAATCTCGAAGCCAGCTGGTAATTGGCTTTCGGAGCAGCTACTGTCGACTCTGTAATGGTGAAGGTTTTGGTTTGCGCCATGGCACCATAACCCATACAAAGTGAGAGTAAAAGAGGGGTGTAAAGTTTCTTCATTAGTGGTTTTAAATAAACCGCCTAAATTATTGATTAAAGGTGATAAGAAATCGGATTCTTTTGTAATAAAAGTGATAGTTTAAACGAATTCTGGAAGATTATTTTAAATCTTGATAAAGCCTCGCTTTAAGTGATTTACGGGCTCATCGGAAACCCTGATTTTTGTTCTCTTCAGACATTGTAAATATAATGAGTAAATCAGGATTGATTTTTTAGTTTTGTATGAAATACTGAATTATGAAACATACCTTCCTCCCTATTCTTGCTGCCGCAGTAATGCTCACTGCAGGATGCCAGTCAAAATCACAGACCAATGGTGCTGGTGATAACCCTAAGGACTCTTTAACCACTACAACCACGGAAGGTACTCCGGCAACGGAACAAAGCCCGGCGGCAACTACGGATATCTCGAAGATCAAAGTGGCGGATGCTAAAACCATACTTGCACGCAAACAGGTACCTATTTTATGCTACCACCAGGTGCGCGACTGGAAAGCAAAAGACTCGAAAGCGGCTAAAGATTATATCATTCCTATTGCGACTTTCAAAGACCACATGAAAATGTTGGCCGACAGCGGTTACCATACGATCCTTCCGGATCAATTATATGACTATTTAAATAACGGTACTGCATTGCCAGCCAAACCGATTATGCTGACTTTTGATGATACCGATTTAGATCAGTTCACCATTGCTGCACCGGAAATGAAAAAATACGGTTTCAAAGGTGTGTTTTTTGTAATGACAGTTTCCCTTGGCAGACCAAATTATATGAGCAGAGACCAGGTGAAACAACTTTCAGATATGGGTCATGTGATCGGATCTCATACCTGGGATCACCACAATGTAAAAAAATACCAGGGACAGGATTGGGTAACGCAAATTGAAAAACCAACCAAAACTTTGGAAGAAATTACAGGTAAAAAGATTCAGCATTTCGCTTATCCATTCGGATTATGGAATCCTGAGGCCATTCCGGAGCTTAAAAAGAGAGGAATGAAATCTGCATTTATTCTGGCTACAAAACGTGATGAAAATGACCCGTTGTATACCATCAGAAGGATTATCGCCAGCGGTTACTGGACTTCAAAAACATTAAGCAATAGCATCAAAAACAGCTTCTAAGGATTAAAATGAGAAATATACTGTTCACACTGGCCGTGCTCCCGGTCCTGTTTTTTTCTTCCTGTGTGGAAAATAGTAAAGCTGAAAAAGAGAATTCATTCGTATCAAAAGGCAGTAATCAGACTGCTACAAGTGGGATTACTTCTTCTGCTGCCGGAGCTGGTAAAAAAGCAAGTGCAGCAGAAGTACTGGCAAAAAAAGAAGTACCGGTGCTTTGTTACCATCAAATCCGCGACTGGAAAGCCAGTGATTCAAAACGTGCGCATGATGACATCATTCCGCCGGCAAATTTCAGTCAGCACATGAAAATGCTGGCAGATAGTGGTTATCATACCATTTTGCCGGATGAGCTGTACGACTATCTGAATTTTGGGAAAGAACTTCCTGAAAAGCCAATTATGATCACTTTTGACGATACCGATCTTGATCAATATACAGTAGGTGCCAAAGAGTTGAAAAAAAATGGCTTTAAAGGCGTTTTCTTTATCATGACCGTTTCCATTGGCCGACCTAGATATATGAGTAAAGCGCAGATTAAGGAACTTTCCGATGATGGGCATATGATTGCCAGTCACACCTGGAACCATAAAAACTTTGCGGATTTCACAGATGAGGATTGGGAAATTCAGATCGATAAGCCAACCAGAACACTGGAAGCGATTACCGGCAAAAAGGTGGAATACTTTGCCTACCCTTACGGGGTTTCCAAAGCCGAAAACTTACATAAACTGGAAGAGCATGGCTTTAAAGCTGCTTTTATCTTGTCAACGAAAAGAGATCCTGAGTATCCTTTGTTTACCATCCGCCGGATTATAGACCCCGGGACTTACACTGCCAGAAATCTATACAACAGCATCAATAAAAGCTTTAAATAACAGTTGTTATTGTAATTTATAAAAGAGGTATGCGCTACTAAATATAGTAAAGCATACCTTTTTTTATGTGCTCATTTTTTTCAATTCTTTTTCGAATATCAACTCTGGAGCTCACACTTCTTATCGCCATAACTGATTAAATGTATTTCCATACCTAATGTTTATTTAATTCTGATTTACATATTTTCATCGCTCCCGGATAAGCCCTGGTATTTTGGGTCATATGACCCTATTTGCACATTGCAAATACATTAAATTCGTATTCATTTAAACCTGAATTATGGATCATATTCTCAATAACACCGAGTTTGAAGATTATGACATCTCCGTTGTGATGTCATTTTATAAAAAAATGAAAGACTTTAGAAGAGTTTTACCGGTCAACGCCCCTTATTTCCAGAGAAATGGGATAGAGGTCATCATTGCATTAGATGAACCTACGGAATGCGAAGCGTTAATTGATTTTATCAGAGAATATCCGGATATCAACTGGCGGGTAATTGTAAACCGTAACGACCATGAATGGCGAAATCCATGCAAAGCCTGGAACGTAGGGATTAGACATGCCACAAAAAAATACATCATGGTAGTTGATCCGGAATGTGAATTTCTTACAGACGTAATTTACCATTTAAAGTACGCTGCTGAATTGTATGAAGATTACTTCTATGCCGGTAGAGTTGCTTTTGTCGATTACACTTACAAAGCTGGTCCGCACACCGTGGAAACAGAGCGTTTTTCCAATTATGGCAGCATTTTAACCAAAAAAGAGCAGCTGGAAAAAGTAGCAGGTTATACGGAAGCTTTCAACATCTGGGGCGGAGAGGATGATAACTTACGCGCAAAATTAAAACATATTGGCGTTCGGAAAGCAGAGGTAGCAACAGCATTGATTCTGCATCGCGAAGATGAAACTGATGGGGTCGTTTCCAGAGCAAGTAAAATCTTAGCCCTTCCCCCGGACCTGATCAATAAAGCATTTACTCCAGACGAGCAGGACTTTAATAACCCAGACTGGGGGAGAGATTTTGAGGAGATCCGATATGATTATCTAAGCTCCGTGATGGATTAAATTATTTCTTTAATCAGGTAATGTTTACCATTAAAATCAAAAGATGCGCCTTTTTCTTTACCAATCAGCAGGTTGCCTATTGGAGAAGCGGCAGAAATCGCAAAAATACTTTCGCCATCCAGTTTTAATTGTCCGGCGCTGATGCTGATGTAAAAAACACCTTCGGAGGTATAAACCAGGTTTCCGTTTCTTACTTTGTCATTTGAGGGCGTCTCTTTGATAGAATTTAGCAATTGCAGGTTTTGTTGCGCGTCCATCAACAGCCTTTTGTTCCTGCTGATGTCTTGTTGCATCATCTCCCGCGTAGTCTCAAACTTGTCCCCTGCACTACTCTTGGTATCGTCATTACTCGCTTCACGCGACTGTTCCAATGCCGTCTCTGCGGTATGGATTCTTTGTTCTATGAAGTTCAAACAAAGCAGGTATAATTTTTCTTTAATGTCTTGCATAACTTATGATTCTACCCATTTTACTTTATCTGCTATCGGAGTTCTTTTTGCGTCTCTTGGCGCTTCATTATGGTAACCCATATAGAAAAGGCCAAAGCATTTTTCATTCTTTTCAAGATTTAAAAAGCTACCAAGCGCTTCAAGCAGCCCCGGGGAACTCCAGTAAGCACCAATATTTAAAGCTTCTGCCGTCAATGCCATATTTTGCACGGCACAGGCAAGGGCAGCAAGCTCTTCCCATTCAGGGACTTTATCTGCATGTAAAGCCGCATTTAAAGTGATGATACAATTTGCTTGTGCAGCTTTTTCCAGAATACTATCGTATTTCTTTTGCAGGAACTGATGCGCTGGTATGGTTTCTTTATATAATCTGGCTAATTCAGCACCTAGTTTCATTTTACCTTCATTTCTGAAAACAATGAAACGCCATGGCTCCGTCAGCTTATGTGTAGGGGCATAATTTGCACTTTCCAACACCTGCCTGATCAATTCTACCGGAATCTCCTGTTCCGTATAGCTAATTGGGAAAATACTACGGCGGCGTTGAATAATACGACTTAATATATCTATTTCTTTTTCCATGAATCTTTCTGCTTGGATATAACTATTGGCAAAAGTAGCAATATCAGCTTTCCTTTTGTTGAAAATGGTCATTGTTTTCCGGCTTGATCTTTTTAAGCTGTTTTTTGACCTGTTTTGCCCTTCCATAAAAGGCAACGCTTTCCAGATCTTCCAGATGGGCAATGGTTTCCAGTAATTCGTCTTTAACCCAGGGATATCGCGGCGCGAGGTTGGCTAGTGCCTGCATGGCATGTACTTTAGTCGCCACCAAAACCTTTTCATCAATCAGCCAATCGAACATTAAACCGATGAGTGGTTCAAAATCTATCTTTTCTAATTGTCCGGGGTGTAAGCCTTTCGCTTGTTTACTGGTCATAAAGGCCAGTATTTTCCCGTAGTGTCGCATCGGGCCAGGGTGTTTTTGTGCTGTAAACCGACTCAGAAAATAACCCAGATGATCTCCCAGACAATAGTAATTGAAGAAAATGTGTTCCAGTAGCCATGCCGCCCTGAAAGCCAGCTCTTTCCGGGAATGAAAGGTCAGGTCAATCACATCTTTAACGGTAAAGCCATCTTCAGAATCACGATACAAATTCCGCGTACCGGCAATATCTGAAATCACCTTTACCATTTTAGCCCCCATAGAAGCGCCCAATCGCGTTGTTAATTCATCCTTCGTCACCTTATTGAAATTAGATTAGTCAAAACTAATAAATCCCTATTCAAATCATTTTATAAATTATAACTACCTTTGCGGCTTATTTTATCAGCAATATGATTTCAGTTTCTAACTTATCCCTCCGTTACGGAAAACGTACCTTATTTGAAGATGTGAACCTAAAATTCACGCATGGCAACTGCTATGGTGTAATTGGGGCGAACGGCGCAGGTAAATCCACCTTCCTTAAAATTCTTTCAGGAGAAGTAAACCAAACTTCGGGTAGTGTGGCTTTTACTCCAGGCGAACGTATGGCAGTTTTAAAACAAAACCACTATGAGTTTGATGAATTTCCGGTGATTGAAACGGTGATGATGGGTCACAAGGAATTGTACGACATCATGAAGGAAAAAGATGCCATCTATATGAAGGAAGATTTTACCGACAAGGATGGTGAGCGTGCTGGTGAGCTGGAAAACAGATTTGCAGAAATGGATGGCTGGAATATGGAAAGCAATGCTGCTACCATGTTGAGCAATTTAGGAATTAAAGAAGAACACCACTATAAGCAACTAAAAGAACTTGATGGTACCCAAAAAGTACGTGTATTATTGGCACAAGCTTTATTTGGTAATCCTGATGTGTTATTACTGGATGAGCCTACCAACGATCTGGACATTGAAACCATCGCCTGGTTAGAGAACTTCCTTGCTGATTACCAAACTATCGTATTGGTTGTATCTCACGATAGACACTTTTTAGATGCGGTATGTACGCATATCGTTGACATTGATTTCAGCAAAATGAGCATTTACTCGGGTAACTATACCTTCTGGTATGAGTCTAGCCAACTTGCTTTGAAACAACGTGGTGATCAAAATAAAAAACTGGAAGAGAAAGTTAAAGAACTTCAGGAATTTATTCAGCGCTTTAGTGCGAATGCTTCGAAGTCGAAACAAGCAACTTCCCGTAAGAAAGCTTTAGATAAAATTGATATCTCGGAAATTAAAGCTTCAAGCAGAAAATATCCTGCAATTTTATTCAATAATTTGGGTAGAGAAGCTGGTGATCAGATTCTACAGGTTGAAAACCTTTCTTGTACTTTAAATGGAGATGTGATGTTTAAAAACGTCAGCTTCATGGTAAATAAAGGAGATAAAGTGGCTATTCTATCTCAGAACAGTTTAGCGACGACTGCTTTTTATAATGTATTAACTGCCCGTGAGCCTAACTATACAGGTGAATTTAAGTTTGGTATCACCATTAGTATGGCAGATATTCCTAACGACAACACTCCTTATTTCGAAGGAAAAGATGAAAATCTGGTAGATTGGTTACGTGAGTATTCAGGTACAGAAATGGATGAGCAGTTTGTAAGAAGTTTCTTAGGTAGAATGTTGTTCTCCGGTGAAGAGGTTTTGAAAAACGTGAAAGTGTTGTCAGGTGGTGAGAAAATGCGTTGTATGTTCTCTCAAATGATGTTAAAACATGCGAATCTATTGTTATTAGATGAGCCTACGAATCACCTGGATTTAGAGTCGATCACGGCACTAAACAACGGATTAAAAGATTTCAGAGGTACCGCTTTGTTTACTTCACGAGATCATGCTTTAACAGAATCGGTAGCAACAAGAATCATCGAAATTACGCCTAAAGGTGTAATTGATAAAATGATGACTTACGACGATTATATTACGAGTCCGGATGTTGCTCAGCTAAGAGCAGAAATGTATAAATAATTGCAGAAATGTATAAATAATTTAAAAGGGGGCCTGTTAGCCCCCTTTTTTTATGGACGTCTGATTAAACATCGGTATAGACCAGTTCTTTGAGTAAGCGGTAAAGATTTCGCTGCTGAAAGTACCTGTTCTTGTTATTGTCCATATCCTCTCCCGGTATCGCTGCAGGGGTTTTAATAATTTCTCTTAGGTCTTCTATGATGCTGAGGCTATCCAGATCCAGGGTACGGAAGTATTTTTCATTGTATACCTCTGCGATATTTGGCGCACCACAATAGATCGGGATGGTATCACAGATCGCACAGTCTACAAACTTTTCAGTGATGTAATTCTTTTCATTGGAGTTCTCAATGGCGATAGAATATTCATAAGGCATTAAGCCTGTGTGTTTATGTGCTATGAATCCTTTGTACCGTTCGTCAGTAATGTTAAATCCCTTACCGTAAATGTCAATATCCAGATCTGAAGAAAGAATCTCCCGAAGCAATCGCATCCGTTTTGTGTAATTACCGATATGGAAACTTAACGAAGACATAATCATAGACAGCTTTTTAGGCTTCCGGATCGATTTGTTTCCCAGAAACAAGGATTTATCTACATGGTCATGGAAAAATAGGTAAGCGGGGCGCTCTATAACTTTCCTGCCCAATTTGATATGATGAGTCTCTTCAAATAATTGCTGATCATGGACAATCAGATAATCACTGTTACTTAAAAAATAAGTATTGACATGAGCCGGACTCCAGGACGGTTCCTGAACTACCGTGATTATTTTCGCTTTACTATTGATGCTTTCCGCTGTATAGTTAAACACCACAGCATAATCATAATTCTCACCAGTGGTAAAGCTCAATTCATCATCATAAATTTCATAATTGGCCTTGAATCTTTCAAGGATATTTTCTGAGCGATCATAGTTGGCGAAAAATTTAATTCTCATATTCAGGTGGGTTATCAATTGATATTTCTAAATCATTTCTTTCCATTTCAGAATTTTAATCCAGGTACTTCACATTAATCTTAAGTTCTTCATCCGATATTCCCAATACCACTTCCATCTCACAATTCTGCAGACCTTGATTGTTTTCCAGAAATAGAAGCTGATACAAACTGATCAGCCTTCCATTCCCTTCTACAATAGTAAAAGGTCCTTCAATACCAGAGGCAAGAAGTGTTATCCCCAACCATTGTACTTCCTTACTTCCTGTTTGCAATGCTTGTTTAATACCTTCAATCCGTAAATCCATACCTGGATTCCTTTGAAGTTCTTTTGCAGCATCAGCAACCTGATAGCTCGCATTTGTCATTTTTGCAAAGCCCTCTACTCCTATTGTTTGTAGTTTATTAAATTCCCTCTTTGTAATTTCCAATCCTGCTAAATACCAGGAAACGTCTGATGGTAAGCAGTCGACTAATGATAAATGATGTAGTTTCAAGGATTTGCTGATTCCCTTTTTCTCTAGATTCCGATCATTTGAATACAGTAGTTGCAACGTTTCCCGGGGAACGGTTTCATTTATAAAATCCAAATATTCCACATAAACTTCCGCAATTGCCCAGCGACGCAACATTTCATGACTATTGATTTCCCTGATTAACCTCATATACTATTATTTTAATAAAGCCTTTAATTTTCATCAATAGCATCAAGTTATCAAAATTGGAAGGGCCATAATAATCCCATTAAATTTTGGGTCATTTGACCCTATCTGGAGTACCCTCTTGTACTTAACTTAGTGTAAACTAATTAAATACAACAGCTCATGAATTCAAATCCCTCATTAATATCTTGTATTTGTATCACTGGCGACAAGCCATTTGAACTACAAAGGGCACTATCCTGTTTCATTAAACAAGACTACCCCAATACGGAATTGGTCATCTCGTATCCAAAGGATGATTCTCCTACCATAGACATTCTAAATCAGCTCAGGAAAAACTACGTTACAAAAATCATCAGGCTGGAACGGGATAGAGCGGATACTACCAGTTCAGCCAGAAATGCCGCGATCGAAATTGCAAATGGAGAGTTTATATGTATGTGGCACGATGAACACTGGCATCATTCCAATAGGATCACGACTCAATACTCCGTTTTAGAAAACGGTCCGTTTAGGTGCAGTTTCCTTAGCAAGATTCTTCTTTATGATCTGAAATATCAAATGACTTATGAATCCAGGTTTAAAACCTGGCCAGAATCCTTACTCTGCGACAAGCAGATCATGCTTGAGGCCTGTCTTACTTATTTAGAAGAACCCAATGCCCGTGAAATCAATAGTTACCTTTTTAGTAAAAATGTGCTCTACCAAATCAGTAATGCTTCACATCTGTACATCTATATTTTTGATAGGTTATGGAAAAACCGGAGATCCCACCATTTCAAATTCCCAAATGCTGAAGGTTTAACGGACATTAATGAGACCATTCAAGATATTATTGAGCTTGATCAATATTTACTGGAAAACAAATACAAAGACTAATGTGATTTTGGGTCATTTGGCCCTATTTCGAAATATAGGTTTATTTAATTTTAACATAAACAAAATCTAAAATACAATGGCAAAATCATGGTATGTTTTTACAGGTTATGGAGACCCAACCCTCTTTTCCAATTATAGAAGACTGACAGTTCAACATACTTGTTTATGCGGAAATGAAATCTGCGCAATTTATGCAGATGGTGAAGGAATCTATCCCGAAAACCCACTTTCATTCCAACTTCAGGCATATATAAAAAAAGCAATGGTTACTGGCCAGCTACAACCAGAATACCCCACTGATGCTAAAAAATACGTGTATTTAAGATATAAATAACAGAAACAACAACTTAATAAAAGGACATATTATGATTTCACCACTAGTCAGCTGCATCATGCCAACGGCCAACAGGCAGAAATTTATCCCATTGGCCATCAGTTATTTTCTGGAACAGAATTATGCCAATTCTGAGCTTGTGATTATTGATGATGGGAAAGAACCTGCATCACAACTAATCCCGGATACCCCTCGAATCAGGTACTTTTATACTGATCCTTTAGGTACCATTGGTGTGAAAAGAAATTATGCCTGTGAAAAAGCAAATGGTGAGATCATTATACATTGGGATGATGACGACTGGTATGCCCCTGACTGGATCAGCAGACAAGTTATTGCTTTAAATACTTCTGCGGCAGATATCACCGGATTAAATCAAGTGATTTTCTATTCTCCATCCATAGATAAACGCTGGCTGTATGAAGATCAGGATATGGAAAAACCATGGCTATGTGGTGCAACGATGGCCTATCATAAATCCTTTTGGCAAGCGCATCCTTTTATAGATATCCAGGTGGGAGAAGATTATGATTTTGTATGGAATACTGGTGCAAAAACTTTTGCTTTAGATTATTTGACTGGCTTTGTAAGTATACTTCATGCACACAATACGAGTATTAAGCCCGTAGAAGACATTCGCCATAAGAAAAATGGAACAACCTGGAAAGACCCAAATAAACCGGCTTCGTCATGAACATACCCTATGTATCCTGTATTATGCCAACGGCAAACCGGGCTAAATTTATTCCCCTGGCTATTGATAATTTTCTAAATCAAGATTATCGCAATGCGGAATTGATCATTATGGATGATGGAAAAGAGTCTGTACGGGACTTAATTCCCAAACACCACCGAATCAGATATTTCTATAAAGAAACAGTCAACACCATTGGCATAAAACGAAATCTTGCCTGTGAAGAAGCAAAAGGGAAAATTATTATGCATTGGGACGATGATGATTGGTATGCCGCTGATTGGATCAGCAGACAGTTAATCGCAATCGAATCTTCAGGTGCAGACATTTGCGGTTTGAATGAGATTACCTTCTTCTCTCCATTAGTTGGGAAATTCTGGAATGTAGCTGATAAAAAAACAGAGCGTCCATGGCTGGCCGGGGCTACGATGGTTTACAAAAAAGAATTCTGGCAACAACATCCTTTTAAAGACCTACAAATTGGAGAAGACTATGATTACATCTGGAATACCGGAGCCACAATATATGCCCATGATTATGTAGATGGATTTATTGCAACACTCCATGCGCACAATACGACTTTAAAACCATTTGAAGATTCCAGGCATAAAAAACATGCTCTAGGGTCGATGAATGTTAGTTATGAGGGGAAAGCTGAAAACCCTGAACAGAGTAAGCCTTAATCAAACAAAAATTGCTATGCCCTGGTATCAATTCATCAATAATGACCTGGATATCTGTAGTCCGGAGAGTTACAAAATTTTAACAGCTGCACCAGAAACTGTTGACGGCCCTTATTTATCGGCAATTTTTGCCGATGAAATACCTAATGATCCGGATCGAAAACCGGATCTGGAAGGCACTCCTGGATTGCTGTTTTATATTATCCGCGCCCTGGTTAAAGGAAAAGGCCAGCCTGTTTCAATATTTCCTCCTGTTCCATTAGAAGTACGCATGTCTATGAGACCTGCTTCCGGAGCAATTGAAAAAATATAACTATTTCAACTTTGGGTCATTTGGCCCAACTGGTGAAAGTAACATGACGTAAATTAGTATAAGAAAAAAGGGGATCCGAAAACCCTGAACAGAATAGGAGTTTTAATAAAGACATTTGCTATGATCTCCGGAATTATAGTAAGTCATCAATGCTCATTTTAAGCCTATCTCTTTGCTGCAGCAAATTGATTTGGATTAAAAAAAAGCGGCGATAGTCTGTTAGTTAACAGGCGAAACAGGAGGAAGCCGAAAATCCTTAACAGAGTAGGCACAAATTAAAGTTTTTATTGCTTTTTGATTTATAAAAGCATTATATATTATGGCTAATTGGTATTCGTATAACTTCGGAGACCCATCTCTTCCAGGAAGTTACAGAAAAACTACTTTACCCCCATCATGTACAGATGGAAGTACTATTTGTGCCGTTTATTTAGATGACACCTCTACAATTCCAGGTAGCTTGAGTTTTAGTGACGTTACCCAGTACATCGCTAATGCACAAGCTACCCTTACTCCGCAACCTGAAGGCAATCCATTCTTTGTCTACCTTAAAAGTCTTTAGTTAGCGAAGCTTCTTAATTAAAATCGAACTCCCGGGAAATAACCTTTCCCGGGTTTATTGTTTTTTGGGCAAAAAATATATAATTTCACTCATGACCTCTTATCAATCATTTACCGATTTTGAGTTAACTACTTTATTAAAAAAGGGGGATCTTGTAGCTTACAGTGAGATTTACAAGCGGTTTCAAGGGTTATTATACCTCTATGCCTGCAAAATTGTCAAAAATAATGATGATGCAGAAGACATTGTCCAGGAAGTGTTTTTGTACTTATGGGATAAAAGATTCAGCATTACCATTAATAGCTCCATTTCTGTTTACCTCTATAAAGCGGTCCAATATAAATTCATGAACCTGCTGGATCATAAAAAAGTAAGAACAGATTACAAGGATTCTTTAAATCAATTTATTGATCAGGGCGAATACATTACAGACCACTATATCAGGCACAAAGAATTCAGTAAAATAATTGAAAAGGAAATAGCTGCTTTACCAGATAAAATGAGGGAAGTTTTTGAGTTAAGCCGAAAAACCAATTTATCAAGAAAAGAGATCGCAGAAAAACTTGGTCTCTCTGAAAAAACAGTCAAAAATCAAATCACAAATGCCTTAAAAATACTAAGAAGCAGGTTGTCCCTTTTCGCTTTCTTAATGTTATTATTAAACAAATAATTTTTTTCCATTCCCATCTGGGCCTTTATCTCTCTTAAACTTACTTAGTAGTATAAAGGAGATTTTAATGAAAAAATTAAAGCCAGAAGAACTGATCCATAATTATGTAAATGATACCGCTTCGGAAGAAGAACGGATCATTCTGGAGAGCTGGCATTTACAAGAGCTAAAGAACAGTACTTATATCCCTTCTCAAGAACACATTACAATTGTTCACAAAAGGATGTGGGAGAAGTTAACCTCCCATACCCATCTTCAAAAACCAACTGTGGTTAGTGAAAAATTATGGCCGGGAATTGCCGTTACCGCAGCTGTATTTTTGATCATTTCGGCAACCATCTATATCTATATAAAACCGATATCCCAATCCTCTGTTATTATTTTGACTCAAAATGATGTTGCAGCAGCTGGAAACAAAGCTACTCTTACCTTAGGGAACGGTGAAAAAATTTTACTCCAGCAAACCAATAAAGAACTGGTTGCCATACAAGATGGCATCAACATTCGAAAATCCAATGGCTCACTCATTTACGAACAGCAGAAAAATACAAAAGGAACTTCAGTCATTAATAAGCTGGAAACACCCAGAGGAGGTAAATATCAACTCATTTTACCAGATGGAACCAAAGTATGGTTGAACTCGGCTTCTATTTTAACTTATCCCAGTACTTTCAAAGGTAAAGAACGTTCAGTCAGCCTGGAGGGAGAGGCTTATTTTGAAGTGGCAAAAGATAAAGAGAAAGTATTTAAAGTACTCAGTAAAACACAAACGATCGAAGTGCTCGGTACTCATTTCAATATCAAATCGTATAAGGATGAACATGAAATCCAAACTTCTTTAGCAGAGGGAAAAGTGAAAGTTTCAAATGGATTACAGTATAAAATATTAAACCCCGGACAGGCAGCATTTACGGATGGAAACTCAAAAACCATTAAAATCGAAAATACTGATTTGGAAAAAGACCTCGCCTGGAAAAACAATGATTTTATTTTCAAAGGCGATAACCTGAGGAGTATTATGAGAGAAGTTTCCAGATGGTATGATGTAGAAGTTATTTATGAAGGAAACTTTAATGAAGCCAGGTACTTTGGAGTGGTATCACGTTCAAAAAACATATCTGAAGTACTCAAAATGCTACAATTAACAGGAAAAATTAATTTCAAAATAGAAGGAAGGAGGATTACGCTTATGAACTAACCTATACCTCATTATAAGGCCAAAAAAGCCGGAGGTATGCAGCCCCCGGCAAAGTCTGGCTATAATCAAGAAAATCAACTTAATAACCTGCCTGGTACCCGTCGGTTCATGGACAATAATAGTACCTGGCATAGAACCAAACATACCAAATGTATGAATTTTAATTCAAAATTATCATATAGGAAATCTGCCTACATGACTAAATTTCTGTTCGTTATGAAACTGATTATTGTTTTAATGACTACAGTATTTCTTCAGATCAGCTTTGCATCAGAAGCTCAAAAAGTGACTTTATCTGAAAAAAACGCCTCACTGGAAAGTATCTTTAAAAAAATCAGAATACAGACTGGCTACGATTTTTTTGGAGACGTTAATCTATTAAAATCAGCTAAAAAAGTTAACGTTAGGATAACTAATGTAACGCTAGAGGAAGCGTTAGCAGCATGTCTTAAAAATCAAGATTTAACTTATGTAATCAGCAACAGGATTATTGTAATAAGACGAGAGATACAAGACCTCAGCAACCAAAACCTCAACCTTGTTCCGGATGTGATCATATATGGGAAAGTAGTGGATGAAGGAAACCAACCATTGGCTGGAGCAACCCTGACTATAAAAAGAACAGGAAAATCAACCAAAACCAATAAAGATGGTGATTTTAGCCTTAGAATAAATCCCACAGACATCCTCATCATTACTTATGTTGGCTATGAAACAAAGGAAATTAAGGCCTCCGGTATACAAGCAACTACTTCATTCTTAATTACGCTCCGTTTGAGTACTGCCAGTCTAAAACAGGTGAACGTTATAAATACGGGTTATCAAACACTGCCAAAAGAACGGGCAACAGGCTCATTTCAAACCATTACTGCAAAACAACTGGAGCATAGTACCAGTCCTGATCTCCTGAAGAGATTAGAAGGTATCACCACTGGTTTCGATTTTAACAACAACTTAGTCCAGTACCCGACCAATTCTTCAAGATTTAGAGCGCCGACGCTTAGTGGATTAACTATCCGGGGGAAAAACAATTTAAACCCGGCACCAAGTACTAATCCAAACTCAGTGAGTGGGCAACCCCTGGTAGTGATTGATGGAATAGCCAGCCCTTATTCAATAGACAAACTGAATCCAAATGATGTAGAAAGCATTAATATACTTCAGGACGCTGCTGCAGCATCCATTTGGGGGTCCAGAGCTGCAAACGGAGTCATTGTGGTTACTACAAAAAAGGGACGTTTTCAAACGCCGGCATCAATTTCCTTCGATGCCAATTTGAATGTAAGTGATAAAATGGATTTCTTCTATCGTAAAGTGATGAGTACCTCCGATTTTATTGATGCACAATTAGCACAGCTGAATTATAATTTTAGCCTGAATGGACAAACTATTCCTGATCCGGTAATTCCGAATCCGCCGGATTATATTATTGCCCAGGCCCCGATTTCACCTGTTGCTGAAATCTGGACTTCATGGAAAAAAAACAAAATCAATGATGAACAATATAAAAACCAGATAGATGCCTTACGAAATAACGATATCCGGAAAGATTATACTAAATATTTCATCCGAAATGCTGTTGTTCAAAATTACAACCTAAGTGCTTCCGGAGGGATAAACAATTATGCTTATCGTTTATCTGGAAATTACAACAAAACCATAAATAACACACTGGAATCTGGTGCAAACCAAATGTCCATTACCTACAATGCTGCGCTGAAGCCCATAAAAAACATGAGCCTGGATGCCATTATTTCATATAATCAACAAAATCGGCATGAGCAGGGAGGGACTATAATAAACGGAGATGGTATTTATCCCTATTCCAGATTAGTAGATGATACCGGCAACCCAATTGCAGTGCCAGTAGCTTATCGAAAGGCCTTTCAAGACGCTTTAGCAAATAAATTTGGAAACCAAATTTTGGATATGTCCTTTAAACCATTGGATGAGATTAAACAAAGTTATGTGAAATACAAAAATCAACTCCTGAATCTGAACTTAAACGCGGCCTATAATTTCAGTCCGGTGTTCTCTGCTTCAGTAATCTACAACAATGCCTGGGGACTTGACGACCAAAATCAACTTAGAGGGCAGAATTCCTTTATCATGAGAGATTTGATTAATAAATTCACAAATCCAACTACGCTTACCCGATCAATTCCAATTGGCGGTTTATTAAACAATGGTAGCGGAAAGTCTAACAACCAAACCCTGAGAGCACAAGTAAACGCCAATAAAAAATGGGGAGACAAACATGAACTTCTTGCTATTGCGGGAATTGAGGGTGCTCAAACCTATAATAATATGAGCAGCAGCTATTTTTATGGCTACAATGAACAAACAAAAGCTGTGAATAATGCGCTTCCTTTTGGAGTAGAAACAGATCTGTTATTTATAGATCCCAATATAGGAATAGCAACCGACATCATCCCCTATGTATCATCATTCACTGATTATAGAATACGGACATTTAGCCTTTATTCCAATGCGGCCTATACGTATAATAAACGATATACCTTATCCGCTAGTATAAGAAATGATTACTCCAGTATATTTGGTGAGGGCACTAATGAACATGGTGCTGCCTACTTTTCAGTTGGCGGAAAATGGGACATCAATAAAGAGGAATTTTATCGGATAGCCTGGTTACCTTCATTGGGGTTGAAAGCTACATTCGGCTATAATGGGAATCAGAACCCTTCCATAAGTTCGCGCCCATTAATCACCTATAATCCACCCGCTTTTGTAGGTTACAAACTACCCTTTATTTCCAGAACTACAGGATCCAATAGAGAATTAAGGCCAGAAAAAGCTGCATTTTTTAACCTTGCACTTAATTTTGGGACCAAAAACAACCGGATAACCGGTAATCTGGAATATTATATCCGAAAAACAACAGATCTCATTGCAAATACTTCTTTAGATCCAAGCACTGGCTTCTCACTTCAACAATACAATGCTGCCGATATCAGGAGTACAGGATTAGACTTCAGCATCAATTCTTTAAATCTGGAGTTCAATAGATTTAGCTGGAAAAGCACTTTTCTGATGAGTTATAACCGGGTTAAAGTAACGGATCTATTTACGGACAAACCAAATACTGCAGGTCAGCAAATCTCAAATAATCCACCATATAATAAAGGTGCCGATCTTTCGAGATTATATGCTTATCGCTGGGCAGGACTAGATCCGGCAACAGGAGATCCAATGGGTTATGTGGATGGAAATCCAGTAAGGGTTACCGGTAACCTCGCTGTTTTTAACCAAATTAAAAATGCACCACTATCTACCGCTCATTATTTTGGTTCTTCAGTACCAGTCTACTATGGTTCTCTCCTCAATACTTTTAAGTATGGTAATTTTTCTGCCACCTTCAATTTCATGTACAAGCTTGGGTATTACGCCCGGAGATCGCCTTATGATGTACTGAGGTATTCTCTACTTATTAATAGCAACATGGTACAAGGTGAGGAATATAGTCGCCGTTGGCAAAAACCCGGAGATGAAAAAATAACTAATGTTCCTTCGATGGTTTTTCCTGTTGCTTCAGGAGTTACGGATAACCGGGATAATTTTTATTTCAACTCCGAAATTAATGTGTACAAAGCAGATCATGTCCGTCTTCAGGAGATCAACCTATCCTATACTTTAACAAAAAATATTGGTTTTATAAAAAGTCCAAGGTTTTATGCCAATATAAATAACCTGGGTATAGTGTGGAGAGCAAACAAACTCGGGATTGATCCAGACATCAATGATTACCCCAATCCACGTTCCTACAGTTTTGGTTTAAGCGCAAGTTTTTAAAAACATCTAAGAAAAATGAAAGCCTTTAAAATACTATCAGCCCTACTATTGCTCTGTTTAGGCATGGCCTCTTGTCAAAAGTTTTTAGACATCAAAAAGAGCAGTAACGAGTTTTTTATGACTACAGCCAGTGATTGTCAGTTACTCCTGGATGATTATGCAAAAATGAATACCGGATATCCTTTAGATGGGGAGATCTCTGCGGATGATTATTTCCTTAGTTCAGCAAGTGCGCAGCTCTCTACCATCCCACAAGAAGAAAAAGATTTGTACAACTGGAATCCGAATGCCCAAAGAATTTCCTCTTTGCCGAACTGGGTAAACCCATACCAGGTGATAAACAGCGCAAACCTGGTACTGCAAACCCTGGATAAATTAAAAGGAGGAAACGACGACCCCGCTCTAATCAACGCATTAAGAGGTGCCGCCCTGTTTTACAGAGCCTATTGTTTTTGGACGGTAGCCCAGATGTATGCCAAACCATATACAGTTGGCACCGCAAATCAGGATCCAGGCATTCCACTCATGCTGGATCCGGATATCAATGTTAAATCTACCCGCGGTACGGTACAGGATACCTACAACCGGATCCTACAGGACCTGCAAGAGGCGCTTACTTTATTACCAAAAACCTCAACCTATACGACCCGACCGAACAAAATCGCCGCTTATGCTATGTTAGCACGTACTTATTTGTCTATGGGAGATTATCCAAATGCCCTGATTAATGCCAATGCAGCCTTAGAGATTAAAAAAGATTTAATGGATTACAACAGCAGTACATCTATTCCATTTACGCGTTTTAACAAAGAAGTTATTTTTCATGTCATAAGCAGGTACAATGCTGGTATCCCGGTAGTAGGCGCAATATTAGTCCCTGGCTCTGCTACGGCTAATAGCTGCATCGCAAGAATAAATCCAGATTTGGTGGATGCTTATAGCACCAATGATTTAAGAAGGTCAATATTTCTAAAACCCAATACCGTAAGTATCAGTTTAACCAACTCTAGCGGGGGAAAAACTGCAACTACACTTCAGGATGGCACTTTTAGATTTTCAGGAAATTATGAGCCTGCCACTACTCCTACTTTTTTTACTGGTCTTGCAGTAGATGAAATCCTGCTCATTCGTGCAGAATGTTATGCAAGAGCGGGTAACATCGGTTTAGCCGCTGACGATATAAATCTTCTGTTAAACATGCGTTACAAACCCAATACTTATGTAAATATGACTGCGCAGACTGCCCCCGATATTGCCTTAAATACCATTCTTACTGAAAGGAGAAAAGAATTGCTCATGAGAGGATTAAGGTGGACAGATTTACGAAGACTTAAAAAACCAGCAATCAGAATCACTAAGGATGTCACTTTTACAGGACTCAACACCAGCCCGGTAAAGGTAGAGAACATAACCAGCACTACCTTACCTGCAAATGATCCAAAATTCACCTTATTGATTCCAAAAGAAGTATTGGACAATAGCAATTTAGCACAAAATGCCAGATAAAAATATCAAGACGATAATTTACAAAACTGCGATGCTCATCGGGTTAATCCTTTTAAAATCCTCAGGTTATGCTCAGGAACAGAAAAGTACTCCAGCGAACGAGTCATTAAATCAATTTGAGGATCAAAAACCTGTGTTCAAATTGAAAGAAGAGCAATTAGAAAACAAGAATCGTCATCTTCATTTTTATGCGCTCACAGGATATCGTGAAGGTGTGCAGCCAATTGTTTCGCAATTCAATATGAATTTTTTGGCTCAAATGGACCGGGTACATGGAACACATCGTATAAAAATGTATAACCTTTCCATTACAGATATGCTGACTTATGGTTTAATTAAATCAGATCAGGTCATCCTGGAAGTAAAAGACCCATCCAGATACAGATATGATCCCAAATATGGATCAGAAAAAAGCTGGCTTCGCAAAAATGCCTATTGCTACGAACTCTTATTACCTGAAAACACACTTAAAAGCATGGATCTGGTTAGAAACCATTTGAGCCGTTTATTCAAAGTGAAATGCGGTTATCAAAAACGTCTGATCAAAACCATGATAGACATCAATGGAACCGCACAGGAAAGTAAGGTAGAAAAAGAGTTTTTTGTCATCACTGAAATTAACTAAACCATGAGAAAACATTTCCTTTTAATCTTACCCCTCCTTTTTGTTCAAAAACTAAATGCACAACACAGTTTGAGTATTGGGGACTCTTTACCTGAATTCACCATTCAAAAATTGATAAATTCAAATCAGAAAAACATCAATACAGCTGACTTTAGAAATCAATTACTCATTATTGATTTTTGGTCTATTTACTGTGGTGGCTGCGTTGATGCCTTACCAAAAATGGAGCAACTGCAGCAAGAGTTTGGCAGTAAGATCAAAATACTTCCCGTTACAAATGAGCCAGAAAAGTTGGTAAAAATCTTTTGGAAAAAGAACAAGAATACAAAAAAACTATCTCTTCCATCTGTTGTTGAGGACACGTTATTTAATGACTATTTTAAACACCGGGCCGTTCCTCATGAAGTTTGGGTCTATAAAAATAAAGTAATTGCGATCACTGATGGAGAATATGTAGATGGAGCCAACATAAAAAAAGTCTTAGATGGTGATGAAATCAATTGGCCAGTCAAACAGGATTTCGATCGATTTGATGCAAAGAAAAATGCACTGTTCGAAATTGATGGTCATCAAATTAACCTCAAAAATACGCCCATTCAGTATGCTGCAATTAGTGATTACAACGAAAGCATCAATAACATGAGTGTATTTAGCGGAGGGTCAGGAATCGTTAGAGATAACGAAAAAAAAAACCTGAGGGTTTTCTTTTTGAATTTCCCGATATATTCCCTGTACTATATAAACCTGAGTAAAGTTCACCACTCTGAATCCATAAATGCACCTAAAGGAAGTCAAAATCAAACTTTATGGGAGGTAAAGGATCCGGGTAAATACAAATACCAGACAGGCTCAGGATACAAAGCGGACTGGATCAAAAAAAACGGTATCTGTTTCGAATCCAATTATCCGGATACCGGTCAGAATGATGTAGAAATTGCCAAATCGATCCTGGAGGATTTAAATCATTTGCTGGGCTTACAAGTCAAATGGGAAAAAAGAAAAGAAAAAGTATACCTACTCCAGAGAATTGACAATACCATCTCTATAAAAACAAAAGGCCCAATAAAAGATTCGGAAAGCTACATGAGTACGACAGGAGATTTAAATCAACTTCGTGATACTCCACTATCAACTCTGGTTTATCGCCTAAACCAGGAAACTGAAAACCCTTACGTTTTTGATCAATCAGGATATGACGGCAATGTTGATTTAGCACTTCGATTCTCTTCCTGGACAGATATTCCTGCGATTCGAAAAGCACTTCAAGTCTATGGCCTGGATTTAAAAGAAGAAAATCAAATCGTCGATAAACTCGTTTTCAAAGAAATCAACCATAAACCATAAAAAAATGAAAAAAGAAAGAAAAATGAAGTTAGTCTATCTATTGGCAATAATTTTAGCCTTCAGCAGCTGTAAAAAAGAGATTCATGTAACTCCGGTAGTAGAACAGGAATTAATGGTTAGTACGTTTGTAGGCTCGGGCTCATTCGGCTTCAGGGATGGAATAGGTGAAGCAACTGGATTTAAAAGACCTACTTCAATGGTAATTGATGCCTCAGGAAATATCTTTGTTGCAGATAAAGGAAATTTCAGGATTAGAAAGGTAACCCCAAATGGAGTAGTTAGTACTTTTGTAGGGGATGGAATAGGTGGCTACCTGGATGGAACAGGAACAGCTGCAAAAATTGGTGGTGGAGATAATGCAATCACCATCGATGCTCAAAATAACCTTTACCTGGCAGATCCAGCGAATTTATGCATCCGAAAAATCACACCAGCAGGAGTTGTAAGCACGCTTGTTGGCGCTCCGGGACGAAGTAATGTTGATGGCCCGATTGCAACCGCAGGAGTTAAGTTCATTAGTCAAGCCGATATCGCAATTGATGCCTCTAATAACATTTACTTTAACGATATAAAAGGGATTAGAAAGGTGAGCGCCGATGGAATTGTCAGTACAATTGTTCAAGTTGGACCAAAAACAATAACTGGACCAATTGCAACAGCAGTTATTGCTAGTCCAATAAATCTCTGCACAGATAAAACCGGGAATATTTACGTGGCTTCATTAGGCCTTAATGATATGTTAGTTATCAAAATAAGTACTGATCAAATGGTCAGCTATTATGCTGGAAAGATAAATGGAAGCCCCATATCCTATAGCCTAGGCCTTGCTGAGTCTGCACAATTCAATGGGATAAGAGGCATGATTGCAGATAAATCAGGTAATGTATTGATAGTGGACCAAAATCATATCGTTACCAAAATTACACCAGATGGTTGGGTTAGGCTTGTTGCTGGAATTCAATATGCTGAGAGTTATAGGCCCTTTGTCCCTGGTCCGGTTTTTACAACTACATTTGCTGATAACATAGATGTTGCTGTTGACCCAAATGGAATTATCTATGTACTAGACTGTAGCCTTGGCTCTATTCGCAAAATCTCCCTTGTTGATAAACCAACTAACCCTCCTACCCAAACTGAAATAGAAAAAGCCAACTGGAACAAAGCAACCACCTGGAAATAATCAATCCAAATCTATAATCACCATATAAACTAAACAAAATGAAAAAAACACTACTCACCATACTTGCTTGCGCTGTGCTCTCATTATCAATAACCGCGCAAACCATTACAACAATTAAAAAAGATACCACTGCATACCAAAAGAAAAATGAATTCAGAATCAGCGTCGGCTTGGATGAAGGAATACCAACCGCTTACGTATCCAAATTCTCCTCATTTGTAATGGGAGCTTCCCTACAAGGAGAATACATGGTGCTCAAAGAGCTTGGTGTAACCTTAAGTGCCAACTACCTCTATTTCCTGGGTAAAGATGGCGGAGATGGTTTATCCATGTTACCTGCCCTGGCAGGTGTAAACTATTACATCACTCCAAAAATCTTTCTTTCCGGACAATTAGGTGCATCCTGGTATATCGGAAAAGACAGTGATCACAGCACTTATTTCACCTATGCACAGGGCATTGGTTTCCAACCTTCAAAACGCATCAGCATTTTGGCTAAGTATGAAGGCATCAATGTAGGTCCATCAAAAAACTATTCCTTTGCCGGACTACGTGTTGCATATAAATTTTATAAAAGAAAATAAGATAAAAGCACAAATACTCTTTTGATTTTCTTTAGTAAACGTTGCTTCCGTACCGGGGCAAAGCCTTAAAAGGCACCGCTCCGGTATTTTTAAATGTTGTTTTTAAATGAAGAAATGGCTCTGTATGCGGCGGTATTTTTTTTGGGAGGTCTAACTGTCTGAACCGACGGATTGAATAAGGGGTTTTCGTCTTGCTTTTAAAATCCGCCGCTATATGAGCCCTAATTAAGATAATAAACTATGAAATGGATAATACATAGAAAAGATCAACGGTTCCGATGATAGAGTAAAACCGGGGCGGAGTCTCCCTCATGGCCGGGCTCCGGTAACTCTTTTACCGGTAACCAAAAATCAGCCAATTAAAATATTTAAAACCCGGTTCTGTATTTGACTAGTATTAAAAAAACAGATTGTATGAAACTTAATTCATAGCTAAAGAATGAATCAGCAACCCTTAATTGTCAGTGCTACTTTTAAATGCGATGATCCTAACCTAAAGCGGATCTGGATTAGCGGATACAAAAGTATTCAGCAATTAGCCTCCAAAATCTGCTATGATACAGCATACTATGAGCAATTCACTTATACCGGCGACACCAGAGTTCAGGCACTTCAAGCCTTATATTTGTCCGGCGACGATAAATTGCTAAAAAAGGCGATCATGGACTTCTACAATTCGAAAACACCGGAGTACATGCCAAACTCCCGCGTATTGGGTGGCCGCCTACCAATCATCCCGACCTTTTCTCTCTACTGGATCTGCATGATCTACGATTACTGGATGCACCGAAAAGACGATGCCTTTATCACCCCGCTCCTACCTACTGTTCAGGGGATATTGGACTGGTACGATCGTCAACTAACCGGAGATCAGGAAATGCTGGGTGCCATAAAATGGTGGAATTATGTAGACTGGGATAAGTATAACGGCTGGGGAATTTCCCCCGATCCGCAAAATGGGCAGTCTTCGATTATGTCTTTCCAATATGCTTACACCTTAAAACTGGCCGCGAAATTATTCAAAGCCTATGGAGATCCGGATTGCGCGAAAAACTACAACGAGCTTGCCGATGAAATCAGCAGAAACACGCTCAGATTATGTTACAATTATGAGAAATGCCTGGTTGCCGACAACCCCGATCAGACTTCTTTCAGTCAATACGCAAACATCTGGGCCATATTAAGTGGCGCAGTAGCCGATAAAAAAGCTGATGATATTATGTTTCACCTGTTATTTGACCGGCGTATCATTCAGATGTCCAATTTTTACAAGTTTTACCTGACCCTCGCCTTGAAAATGGTGAACACAACGGATCAATACCAGGGGCCAATTGCTTCCTGGCAGCAATTTCGTAATGCGGAACTAAATTCGGCCAACAAAAAGGTAAACTCCATTCCGGAAGAACGTAACAGCTGGAGTCAGTTTCCAAATTATGACTTCCTCGCTACCATTTGTGGTATTACCTCAGATTCACCGGGTTTCAGGAAAATCAAAATCAGACCAGCTATCGGTAATTTAACAGAGTTAGAAGCCACTATGCCCCATCCAAATGGCACCATTAGCTTCAAATTTAAAAGATGGAGCAAAGAAAGTATGACTGCAAATATTGAACTTCCTCCAAAAACAGAGGGTGTATTTATCTGGAACAAAAAAGTATATCCCCTGAAAAGTGGCAGACAGCGCATTGAATCTATCGTTGTTAACGAAGTGATACTATGATTTACGGGTATCGGCCAGGATGATGGCCTTACCGGTTTCCCCTTGCTTTCATTTCCCCAAAAGCTGTAGCTCCTGTTACTTGTCTCCCCCTGTTATGCCAGCTGTAAACATTGAACAAAAAACTGTCAAACCACCAACAACTACCCTGTAAACCCAGCACAATCAACCTTGAGCAGCGATTTAGCCGCATTTGTTTTACTAATTTAGTGAAGTAATCCATTGTGGATTTCAAGTTTTTGATATTTTCTGAAGTAGTTTTTTTTAATCACCCAGCAATGATCATCACATGGAAAAAGAACGTTTTTTCAAAGCACTGTCCCGCGAGCGAAATCCTACACATGAGCTCAAAACGCATTTCAACAGGATGCTCAAAAAAGAAGTTTACCCCGCCCATAGCGTCATCCTGGGTACAGAAGAAATTTGTAATAAGATGTGGTTCATTGTAAAAGGCTCTGCCATGGCTTATGTTGTTAAAAATGGTAAGAAGGTCCCTTATTGGTTCTGGAACGAAAATGAAATCATGGTGCCCATACATAGTTTTTTCAAGCAGGTTCCCCTCGGTGGCTATATACAAGTAATGGAAAGAAGTACCATGCTCAGTATTACTTACCAGGGCGTGAGGGCACTCATTGGCAGATTCCCGGATTTCAACTTTCTCCTGATGGACCTGATGGAAGATTCTCACTACTCAGCAGAGCAGCGAATCTGTAGCCTAACCGCTATTGAACCCAGCGAACGTTACGAATTACTCCTGAAAGACGCTACGTTTATCGCCAGAAAAGCTCCCGTAGAAGCCATCGCTTTCTACATTGGAGTATCCAGAAAAACCTTAAACAGAATCAGAATGAAAAGATAAGGATTTTGATTTTGGGTCATTTGACCCAATTCAGAAGCCTTTAGGAAGGTAACTTTAATTCAGCTTTTAACCTAAAAACAAAGGAACGATATGAACACTTATCCATTTATCATCATTATCAGCATTCTGCTCATCATCATGTGGGCCTATGCTGCCATTTCCAAACTCATAGAACTGGAACAATTTAAACAGGCACTGGCCTCCCAGGTCTTTCCAAAATGGATGGGAAAGATTTTAGTTTGGGTACTGCCCATTATAGAACTGGGCATTGTTGCGTTGTTGCTATTTAAAAACACACAAATCATAGGCATGTATGCTTCATTTGTCATGATGCTGCTCTTTACCTTATATGTAGGTGGTGCAGTATACAATATTTACGAACGTCATCCTTGTGCTTGCGGCGGATTATTTGCCAGGCTGGGATGGAAAAAACATTTTCGTGTGAACGTGTTTTTCACCTTATTATCAATGATTGGACTAGTATTGCTGGAGAATGTTGCGCTGTAGTTTAAGTGGTGCCGGGAAAGTGAATAGCTCCCCGGCGCTTTTTATTTATTATCCCGTACTCTTCCCTGAGGTTTAATAAAGCAATACCTTCTTATTATTGCAACTATATTGCAATAATATTTTAAATCACTACAAATGCAACCATATTGCTTTTATATTTGTAATCTCAATATTTACATCATGATAAAAGCCAGTAACAAAAAAACATTATTGAAATCAGGCCGCTTAGATCAGTTTGGGATCAGCGCTTCTGTAGCCTGTGCCATCCATTGTGCCGCATTGCCCTTCCTCATCACTTTACTCCCGCTTTGGGGACTAGGCTTCCTCGCTAATCCATGGGTAGAGTTCAGTATGATCGGTTTGTCGCTACTCATCGGAACCTGGTCTTTGGCCCGCTCCTATCCCAGACACAAAAGAATCATCCCTGTCCTCGTCCTCATTACCGGATTTATGCTGATTGGAACCGGACATTACGGCTTTCATTTTTTAGAAGCGATTTTGATCCCTTTGGGTGGATTCACCATTGCGCTCGCACACCTGATCAATTGGAAATATGCCCGCAATTGCACGCATGATTAGTGATGAATTAATGCAGTAGCAAATACTTTACAACGAAAGCACTTGCAATCTTATGGCATTCCCTACTTTTGTAATCACACATAACATGAACAACAAACTGATATTCGGTGTATTTTTACTTTTTGTAAGCATGGTTAATCCGGGTTGCTCACACCAGCATCCGGATGGAAAACAGCTTTACCTAAAATATTTAAAAAGCCGCGTAATAAATACCAAACATTTATGATCTCTTTAAAATCTGTAACTCATCGATATGACCAGCAGCAAGACATCCGTTTTGAGGACTGGCAAATTGATGCCGGATCACAATGGCTCCTCCTTGGTGCATCAGGAAGTGGAAAATCAACCTTACTCCACATCCTGACAGGTATACTAAAACCCGTACAAGGCGCAGTTACCATAAAAGGAACTTCTATTTATGACCTATCCTCTAAAGAACTTGATCAGTTTAGAGGTAGAAACATCGGAATCGTCTTTCAACGCCCGCACCTGATTAAAAGTCTGAACATATCAGAAAACTTAGTTATTGCACAAAGCTTTGCTAAACTACCTACGAATCTAAAACGAGTGAATGAGGTATTGGATGCTTTAGGCATTGCAGATAAGAAACATGCGTATCCGGATCAATTGAGCCAGGGACAGCTGCAACGCGTATCTATTGCCCGTGCAGTGATCAACAAACCAGCCTTGCTGATTGCAGATGAGCCGACTTCCAGTCTGGACGATAACAATGCAGCCGTTGTACTGGAATTACTGATGCAACAATCGGGTGCCAACCAGGCCACATTGGTAGTAGCAACACACGATAAAAGAGTAAAAGACGCGTTTAAACACACCTACGAACTATCATGAGCCCTATAAAAATCAGCTGGAAGAGTCTATGGTCTAAACCGCTTTCTTCCGCATTAAACATGATGCTCATCGCCTTTGGCACCGGCATATTGACCATATTATTATTAGCCTCTAACCAAATTTCCCAAAAGCTGGACAATAACTCCAAAGATATTGACCTGGTTGTTGGCGCCAAAGGTAGCCCATTGCAATTGATTCTCAGCAGCATCTATTATATAGATTTTCCTACCGGAAACATCCCATTGAAAGCCGCGAAAGAATTATCCCGCAGCCCATTGGTAAAAAGAGCAGTACCACTGGCTTTAGGCGATAATTACAATGGAACGCGGATTGTTGGAACAGATAGCAATTTCGTAGCCCTGTACCAATTGAAACTGGAAAATGGAAAGTTCTGGAACACGGATTTTGAAGCTACCATTGGAGCAGGAGTTGCACAGAGTCAGCAGTTAAAAGTTGGCGATACCTTTTATGGCGCACATGGATTAAGCAGTAGCAGTGATGTACATAAAAGCCATCCTTATACCGTATCCGGGGTTTTAGAATCACAAGGAAATGTGACAGACAATCTGATTTTAACAAATATAGCCAGTGTATGGAAAATGCATGACGACCATGAGGACGACCATCACCAGCATGACAACGCAGAAAAACAAATTGAGAACGATGATCATAAAGAACTGACTTCTTTACTGATTCAATACCGTTCTCCGATGTCTGTGGCTATATTCCCAAGAATGGTCAATGAAACGACCAATATGCAAGCCGCTTCTCCTGCACAGGAAAGCACGAGACTATTCTCTTTAATCGGCGTAGGTGTGGAAACCCTGCAATGGTTCGCGGTTTTAATCATGCTCATCGCAGCGATCAGCGTATTTGTGAACCTTTACAACTCATTAAAAGAACGTAAATACGACCTGGCCATCATGCGTACACTTGGTGCTTCCAGAGGAAAACTCTTCGGGATTGTCATCATTGAAGGAATCATCCTTACCTTTGCAGGTACCATCATTGGTGTGGCACTGGGACACTTCGCCCTACAATTTATTGGTCATTATCAGGAAAGCAACCAAGCCCGCCTTACAGGAATGATCTTCCTGCAGGAGGAAATATATTTATTTGTTGCTGGCCTTGCGATTGGTATATTTGCGGCTATCATCCCTGCAATACAGGCATACAGGTCCAATATTTCTAAGATATTGTCTAAAAACTAACACAAATACAAAAGAAATGAAACGATTCCTACTCGCTATTTTACTCTTTACCGGATTTGCGGTAAAAGCCCAGCACAATCCTGATGATCAGATCCTGTCCGACAACTGGGACGTGGTAGGTGGTGTTGACTTTAAGATTGTTAAAGACTCAGAAATGTATGCGGTTTATACGCCCGATATTAAGAAACATGCCAACAAATCATTTGAATTGGAAGGATATATCGTTCCAATTAAGGACGGCATGAAACAAACGAAGTTTATGCTTTCTACTTTGCCCATCAATCAATGTTTCTATTGCGGAAAGAATGGCGTTCCAATCATGGTATTGGTCGAAATGACTGAACCGATTAAATTCACCTACAAAACAATTGTCGTAAAAGGCACGTTGAAATTAAACACTGGAAATGCAATGGATAATCCACCAATTTCCATCGTCAACGCAAAATCAATATAATTATGAAACTAGATCCTGTAAATATTTTAAAAGAACACGACCTTAAACACACCAAACAAAGGGTACGCGTACTGGAAGAAATTGCTTTAGATACGGTAGCGATCTCACAGCCAGAGCTGGAAAAAAAGCTGGGTAAAGAGATCGATCGCGTAACGCTTTACAGAATCCTGAATACTTACGAAGAAAAAGGAATTGTCCACCGTATCATGGACCTGAATGGCACCGCAAACTACGCATTATGCTCCTCTGCCTGCTCCGAAGACCACCATCATGATGAACATGTACATTTTAACTGCACAACCTGCGGAAAAATTTACTGCCTGGAAGTAACCGTACCAAAAATTAAAATGCCTGCCGGATTTACCGCTAAAACCGTCAATACAACGACTTATGGCACTTGCGAAAAATGTAACGCACTGATAGCCGCTTCGGCATAATTACCTGTTTATCTATTTGACTGTTTACCTAATTTATATAAAAAACCGGGCAGCTATTAATGATAGCGACCCGGTTTTTTCAGGAACGCTTTGACCTCGAAATTAATCTAATTCAAAGCCCTGTTTTAAACTAAGCCCAGGCTTTGTATAGAAAGTTGAGCCAGTTCTTATGAAAAATGAGCTCCAGCTCCGCTTCCGAATACCCTTTCGCAGCAAACATTCCCGGCATCTTTTGCAAGTCGGAGATTGTATCCAAATCAAATGGAGACTGTTCGGTTCCAAAAGCACCATCCAAATCTGATCCAATACCAATATGCTTTGCATTGCCCGCCAACTGGCAGATATGATCTGCATGGTCTACTACCTTTTGTAACCCGCAGCCTTTTCCCTTTGGAGTAGAAACACCTCTTTGCCAGTCAGGGACCAGCATCCAGTTATCTAAAGCTCCACCAATGACCGCTCCTCTATCGATTAAGGCCAATATCTGATCATCACTATATTGCCTGTTGTGATTTACTAACGTCCGGCAATTGTTGTGACTGGCCCAAACAGGTCCGGAAAAATGATCCAGCGCTTGCCAAAAAGCATCGTCGCAAAGATGTGTAGCATCCAGAATAAAGTTTAACCGCTCCATTTCCTTCAATAATTCCAATCCCTTAGCTCCCATCTTTCCGGTGGCATCGGTTCCATTTGCATACCGGCCAGGGCCATAATGCGCCGGACCGATTGCTCTCAAGCCATATTGATGAGCACGTTCCAGGTAAGAAACATTAACAATAGAATCTGCACCTTCCAGACTCAGGATGTAACCAATTGGCTTTTTATCATTTGAAAGGCCGTCATTCCATAACTCATAATGACTTTTCAATTGAGCGGCATTAGTGATTTGAAATAGTTCTCCCGCCTCTTCCATCGCTTTATACCAGGCCAGCTGCCCCTGAGTTTGTGCCCAGGCTTGTTCCGGCGAATTCCAGCCAGGAATCACACTATCCGGTTTCACAAAGCGGGCAATCTGTGTAGCTACCACTATACCAATATTTCCTTTCCGCAATTCCGGAAAAGATACGGTAGACTTCTCGCGGTCGGGCTTGTCTGTCATCCCCTTTTCAAGGGTTCTGATCATACTTACCGGCAACCTCAAATCCCTGTTCCATTCCATGGCATTCATGCTTAGGTCCAGGTGTGCATCAATTATAAACATAGATTCTAATGATTAAAATAACTCAAAAACTGCTTCTACTTCTACCGGAATATTGTCCGGCAAAGAGCCCATACCTACTGCACTTCTTACCCCAATTCCATTCTCCTGCCCCCAAACTGCTGCAAACAACTCGCTACAACCATTGATGATGTAAGGATGTTTTTCAAAATCCGGGGAACAGTTGACCATCCCTAAAACTTTGATCACCCTTTTCACTACATCGAGGCTACCAAAATTGGTCACAATGGTGGATAACATCGTTAAGCCAACTTGTCTGGCCGCAAGCTTGCCTGCTTCCGGGTCCATATCCGCGCCAATCCGTCCAATAATCAGTGACTGGTCTGATTGTACCGGCCCATGTCCTGATAAATATAAATATTTACCCTCTACTAAAAACGGTTTATAAATTCCAAGGGGTTTTGGAGCTGGTGGTAATACAAGATCTAATTTCAAAAATGCTTCCCGGGCTGATAAATTCATGGTGATTATGCTAAAATAATGTGTTAAAATATTCTTATTTATCCCACCATACACGAGTGGTTAGTGTATTGCACCCTGACGGGCAATCGCTTCCTGTACATTTTTAGTATTCCTTGCGCCTTTAGCATTCGGATAAATCAACCTTCCCGGAATCGTTTAGTTGATAAACTCCTCGTTCACTGACTTTGATTAACCAACCTGCTTAGGAAATCAAATATAGAATTGTTTTGGAATAACTGCATATTATTTGCAATTATTTTTCGCACCAAACCAGCTACATTATTCTAAAGTCTCTTTAAACTTTCGCAGTTTGAAAAAGAAATAAAAACACTTAAAAAACATCTTCAAACAAAAAAAATAAGGAAAAGCAAGAAACTTCATTTAAATAACTCTAGGCTTAAAAAAGGAAAAGACCGCCAAATCAATTTGATTTTTGCAAAAAATATGCAACAAGAAAACATTTACTGATACAGGCTTTAAATTGAGGAAGCAATAAGATTAAATAATCCGTCTTTAAACATTCAGAATAAATGCTGAAGGAGTCGTATAGAGGGGGGGGCTATTGCCACCAGCAATTAGCTATAGCGTCCTATATCTGATATCTCCATGAATGGGAGCAAGAACAGCAAAAAAATAGGGTGGTCATATTAATGACACACCCTATTCAATATCAGTTAAGATCTACTAGTGACCTTGGTGACCATCAGCACCATGTGCATGACCGTGGCTTAATTCTTCTTCAGTAGCTTCACGTACAGAAAGGATTTTACCAGCAAAAATCAGGTTTTTTCCAGCCATTGGGTGATTCAAATCTACAGAAACAGTAGTTTCATGGATTGCAGTAACACCAGCTCTGAAATGGTTACCTTGGTTATCTTGCAAAGGAATTACATCACCTACAGCAGGTAATCCAGCGTCTTTGAACATATCGATAGGCAAATCTGCGAAAGCTCCCGGATCTAAATCACCGTAACCGTCAGCAGCAGTAAGCTCGAAGCTATACTCATCACCAACATTTAATCCTGCTAAATGCTCTTCGAACTTAGGCAACATCATTCCTGTACCATATAAAAACACAAGCGCATTTTGCTCATCTGCTTTCTCTACAAAAACTTGTTGTCCTTCTTCATTAGTCGTATGCAATTCGTACGTTAATGATACTACTGTGTTGGGTTTAATACTCATTATGATGTTATTTTAGTTATCTATTTCAATGCTTCATCAACCGTTTTTCCGGCGACTGGCAAAATTATTTTCGGCAAATATAACCAGATTTAAATAAACCCCTTTATTTAATCGTGGATGAATACAAGCTATTTTAAAATCCAACAAAAAAACGCCCTTCATTGTTCAAAGAAACATTTTAAAATTTTTGCGACACCTCCTTCTACTGGATAATTAACTGAATTACCTTCAATACTGGAACTTACTGTCCATAAGATTGTTAAACTCCTTATATTGGACTACTTAATTCCAATATGGTGAATTCTGTGCCCTCCATCAATTCCTACATTCCGGCAATCAGACATTTATTATGCTACAAAATGACAGAAAAAGCCGTAGATGCCCCTATCTTTAACCACAAATTAAGAGCAGATAAAGCAACACAAATGATCAGATTAAATAAGGATACCCCCTCAGAAGTACTTCAGGAAGTAAAAAAAGGAGATTTAGTAACTGATACGTTTAGTAAAACCGGTCTGGTAGAAGAGATTGAAACTTCTGATGACGGCCTGTACAGGATCTATAATTTTCATTTGGTAACCGGCAGAACCATTACGATTAAAAAGTAAAGCCCTTCCCATCAATTTATCCATTTTTATAGCTGTAACTACTCTCCGTGGTTGTCAGATAGCTTCATGACGAGATTTTCATGGAGTAATATCAGAGAACATCCTTCGGTACAGGATTTCTAAATGCTTTGGTAGCTGTATTCAACACAAAATCAGTATTTTTAATAAAAACCTGACCGCCATGAAGATCACCCATACAGAAATATACCGGTTTAGCATTCCTATGATCCCTTTTGTGATTGCAACAGGAACCATGGATTTCGCACAAAATGTGCTGATCAGAATACATACTGACTCCGGCATTTATGGTGTTGGAGAATGTTCAGCCTTTCCGATGATTGTTGGAGAAAGTCAGGAAACCTGTCTGGCGATGGCTAAGGTATTTGCGAAAATCATGATCGGGAAAGATCCGCTGGACATTCCGGAAAGAATGAACGACTTAATGGGCTATGCGAACAATGGAACCATCAAAAGTGCCTTTGACATGGCCCTGTTTGACATTTCTGCAAAAAATGCAAAACAACCCTTGTATCAATTTCTCGGCGGACAAAAGAGAATCGTTGAAACCGATATGACTATTGGTATTGGCGATCCGGAAGTCATGGTACTTGCGGCAATTAAATACCAGGAACAGGGCTGCAATATTTTAAAAGTCAAGCTTGGCAAAAACATTAAAGAAGATATCGAGCGCATTAAACAAATCCGTGAAGCTGTAGGAGGAGCTATGAAAATCCGCCTGGATGCCAATCAGGGTTGGAGTTTTGACGATGCCCTTTTTGGACTGGGCAAGCTTGCCGAATATAACATAGAATTCTGTGAGCAGCCCATGCGGACCTGGTATGACGACTATTTACCGGAACTAAACCTCAACTCTCCGGTTAAAATCATGGCGGATGAGAGCTGCTACAACCAGCATGATGCGCGTAAGCTGATCAATAGTAAATCCTGTGAATACCTGAATATCAAATTCGCCAAATCCGGCGGCATACTGGAAGCACAAAAAATCCATGAAATTGCCCTTCAAACCGGTACGAAATGCATGATTGGCAGTATGCTGGAAAGCAGAATTGCAACAAGTGCAAACCTACATTTCGCTTTGTCCTCTCCAAATGTAGTCTTCTTTGATCTGGATACCTGTTTACTTGGACACCTGGTTGACCCTGCAATAGGTGGATTGACTTATGATGGCTATTTTCTCGAAATTCCGGAAAGCCCGGGGATCGGCGCAGATGCAGATCCTGAATTCTTGAAAACCTGTGAGCGTTTTTTGGTATAACACTTACAAACAGGACCATAACAAGCGAATCATTCTCTTTCCCCTAAGCCCTTATTTATTTCTAAAAGAAAAATCAGTAATTCCCGTATAAACACCCTTGACAATTTTAATCAATTTTATTAATTTGGTAAACTTAGTTTACAAACACCACCACATTAATGATAGACTACCATAAACAAGCTGTGTTATTTCAACAGCTATATGTGCTCAAAAAACTAACGGACGATTGGGGCGAAAAGAACATTTGCCATCTTCATCCGCCACACTTCAACATGGCCTTAATGCCATTTTTCATGGCAGTTGGATTAAATGGAAAATCCAGCAGCGCCATTGCAGCAACGCTTAAAGTGAGCAGACAAGCTACGGGGAAGATCATGAAAGAACTGGAGCAAAGCGGTCTTATTAAAGCAGAGAAAAGCACAACAGATGCCCGTTCCAATCTCCTTCAACTGACCGAAGATGGCCGCAGTTTCTACCTGCAGGTAGCAGAACAAGCAAGCCTACTCACCCGGAAGTACGAAAAACTAATTGGAAAAAAGCAATTAGAAATGATGACGGAAACCATGGAAAAGATGATTCATTTCCACGAAAAACTAAATCAATGTCACCTCATGGGTGGTACACATGGTTAACAGGCTACACATGATTAACCGAAAATAAACATTTAGTAACTGAGGATTTTAGGAATCCTCAGTCGCTCAAAAGCAGTACTATCGCCATTAAACGCGTTAAAATCTACCACATGGTTGATCCCCGTAATCCGGGCTTTATCAGAATGCTGCCAGAAAAACCAATTGGTGTCCCCGCTTACTTTCAGCTTTGCCTGATGATAATGTGCAATCCATAGTGGATACTCATCGAAATGCCCTTTCAGGTAATCTCTATAAAAAGTAAGTCCGGAATAAATAATAGGCTTTACTTTAGTCTTTTTCTCTACATAGCTGATGAATTCCTGTAGTTCCTTGCGCATACTGGCAGGATCTACACCATTCAACTGTTCAATATCCACTACCGGAGGTAAATCCCCCTCTTCAAATTTTACCGTTTGCAGAAAGAACTTCGCCTGCCATTCTCCGGATTTCTGAGGTCTGAAAAAGTGGTAAGCACCACAAACAATCCCTGCTTTTGCCGCTTCTCTCCAATTGCGTTGAAAATACGGGTCTACGCTTAAAATCCCTTCTGTGGCTTTGATAAAGGCGAATTTAACCTGTACCTCATCCTCTTTCATCGCTTTTACCTTACGCCAGTCGATTTTTCCCTGATAATAGGAAACATCAATGCCATGAATAGAATGTTTTTTGGGAATACGGATATCAAAACTGCTGTAGGTACGGTAATTCGGATCTTGTCCCCAGTCCTTCACCCAACGCCAGGTAGAGCTGAATCCTTTAATGATATAACCATAATAAAATGGCGACAACAAGATCAGCATTAAACCTACGATAGCAAACTTCCACTCCAGGGCCAATGGCTTTTTCTTCTTTACGACTTTACGCTTTACGGCAGGCTTTTTTCTTGCTGTAGCCGGCTTTCTCGCGACAGGTGTTTTTTTAAGTAAAGGAGAATCTGGAGGTACTAAAGGCATGGGGTAAAAATACAAAAGGGCAGCCGATTTGGCTACCCTTTTTTGAATAAGTATTTATTCTATTTAGAATCAAGTGCTTATTTACTCAACTCCGCAAAATACTTGTGGAATAATGGCAATGTTTCGATTCCTTTATAATAATTAAAGATGTCATATTTCTCATTTGGAGAGTGTAAGGCATCACTATCTAATCCGAATCCTAACAATACAGATTTAATACCTAAGGCACTTTCAAATAAGGCTACGATTGGAATACTACCACCACCTCTTGTAGGGATAGGTTTTTTACCAAATGAATCCAGGATTGCCTGTTCTGCAGCACGGTAAGCGATGCTATCTGTTGGCGTCACTACCGGCTCACCACCATGATGTGCCGTTACTTTTACCTTCACGTAATCAGGAGCAATACTTTCAAAATGTTTCGCAAAGATCTCAGAGATCTCTTCAGATGTCTGATTTGGAACCAAACGCATAGAGATTTTAGCATTCGCTTTAGAAGGCAATACCGTTTTGGCACCTTCACCAATATAACCGCTCCAAATACCATTTACTTCTAAAGTTGGTCTTGTTCCGGTACGTTCCAGGGTAGAATAACCTTTCTCGCCCCATTCTGCATTGATTTCCAGATCTTCTTTATATTCATTCAGGTCGAATGGTGCTGAATTTAAAGCTGCTTTTTCAGCATCAGTCAATTCTACTACCTTATCATAGAATGCAGGAATAGTAATGTGGTTATTTTCATCATGTAATGAAGCAATCAGTTTACATAGGATGGTTGCAGGGTTAGCCACGGCGCCACCATATACACCAGAGTGTAAATCGCGGTTCGGACCAACGACTTCCACTTCCATATAAGCCAGACCACGAAGTCCGGTTTCAATAGAAGGATTTTCCATGCTGATCATAGAAGTATCAGAAATCAATACGACATCTGCTTTTAAACGTTCTGTATTTGCTTTCACAAACACACCAAGGTTTGCAGAACCTACTTCTTCCTCTCCTTCAATCATGAACTTCACGTTACAAGCCAAAGTATTGGTTTTCATCATCAATTCAAAAGCCTTTACATGCATATAGAACTGACCTTTATCATCACAGGCACCACGTGCATAAATTTTACCGTCACGAATAGTCGGTTCAAAAGGAGGTGTTTTCCAAAGCTCCAGAGGATCTGCCGGCTGCACATCATAATGACCATAAATTAAAACGGTAGGCAATGTTGCATCGATGATTTTCTCCCCATATACAATCGGGTAGCCTGCTGTTTCACAGATCTCCACATTATCCGCACCAGCTTCTTTCAGTTTCTGAGCTACAAAATCAGCTGTTTTCAATACATCACCCTTATATTTAGGATCCGCACTTACCGAAGGAAAACGTAACAGTTCAAACAATTCGTCTAAAAAACGTTGTTTGTTGTCTTCTACATATTTTTTAATCTCTTGCATAACAAATGGTTATTTAACGCCTCTAATTTGAGTCGATAAAACTAGAAAATTTTACGCTGAAAAGCGCATAAAAAAACCCTTATTAATATCATTAATAAGGGTTAGGTAAAAGCTGAGTAACCTTATAAACTCTTTTGCAAGCCAATCAGGTCAGTAACCAATTGATCTCTAAGCGCAATAAAATCATAGTTTACGAAATCACAAGAGTACTTTCTGAAGGCCATTTTATAACCGATCGTAAATTCTCCCATTTCATAAGTCGTATCTTTAATTGCTGTATCCAGCTCACCATCGTTTTCTGCAATGCGTAAACCTTCGATCAGTTCATTGAAGATATATTTCTTATCTTCTCTATGCGCATCAGTACTATATATAAAAGTGAATAATGCTTCTGAGTAAACTCTGATGGATTCCATCACATTAATGTGATCAGAAATCGCTTTTTTCAATCCTTTATTAACTTTCTCTTTTATTTCTGTTTCCGGTCCGGCTACTGCTTCCGCATCTTCCTTCATCAATTCTGACTTGTATTCTTTCAGGGAATCGATACCAAGAAATGTCAATTTAACACCACCATCCACACTATCAATAAAAGCAGGTGCTACTATCTTTCCCTCAAAATCAGTCAAATGAACACCTATAACATCTACTTCAATTTCTAACTTCATAAAATATTTTTTATAAAAATATGAAAATAAACACAAAACCCCTTGACGCCCGGCATAAGAATAATTTATTAACTTCGTTTCGAACGCTATTTTAAAACAAAATGCAAGATTTTACGAACGAAAATTTAGACCTCAGTCTCCTTCCAAAACATGAAACTGTAGCCCTTAATGAGCTGAACAAGAAGTACTGGAAGGTCATTTTGATGAACATAGCGGTTTTTATGCTCATTTTTGGGCTAGCCGCTTACCTCCTGTTTTCCCTGCTTAAAGCAACAAGACCGGAACCCTATATTTTTATTGGCGGATATCTACTGACCGGAATCTTATTGGTTGTCTTTTATGCAATTAGCATCCGAAAAAGAGGCTATGCTATCAGAGAAAAAGACCTGATTTATAAAAGCGGGATTATTTCGATAACCACCTCGGTAGTTCCATTCAGCAGAATTCAGCACATCACCCTTAATGAAGGTGTATTCTCCAGAATGTTTAATCTGGCAGCTTTACATATTTATACTGCCGGTGGAATTTCCGGAAACATTGTGATCCCCGGATTGGATATCGAGCTTGCCAGAGCCATTAAAGAGGAACTGAGTAAACAGGTTAGTCAGCAGGAATCGAAGGATAATGAAAATCTGAATCAAAATACAACAGCACAAAAACCGGCAAATACTCAGGAGTATAAATCCGGGACTGCACAAGAACACAAATCAGGGAGTACACCAACAAACCCTGCCAGCAATGAATTAACCCGGGATGCTGATGGAAACTAATTTCTCTGAGCCAAAAAGGCAATCTGCCGTAGGTGTCGTCGTTATGTTCCTTAGCAACCTGCAGGGGAGCATCAGGGTCCTGATCTTTCCAATTATACTGCTCGTTGTCCGCTCTAAGAGTATTAGTGCGGGATATCTATTGTCAGGAATACTGGCCTTTCTCATTATTCTTGCCATATATTCTTATCTGAGCTACCTTAAATTCACATTTTTTCTTGATGAGGAAAAGCAAGAGTTTGTGATTCAGAAGGGCATCCTGAACAGGGAGAACCTGATCATCAGGCTTGATAAAATCCAACAGGTAAATATAAACCAATCCCTTATCCAAAGAATCGTTGGGGTGTACAGTCTCGAAATTGATACCGCAGGAAGTGATAAAAAGGAAGCGCACATCAAGGCCATTGACCACCAGGCGGCCACCATACTTCGGGAAAAACTGTTGAGCAGAACATTTCAAGCTGATCTTGCAAATGCTGAGGCTACAAGTGCAGATTATGCAGGTACTGATCATGGAAGTACTGACCTGGCAAGTACAGAAAAAAACTATACAACCGGAGGCTTTGCCAGTCAAACAAACCCAGGCAGACAGCACAGCAGCCCTTTACTCAAACTAAGTAGCTCCAGCCTCTTTAAAATAGGATTAACTTCCAATTACGGGGCAAGTATTGCGCTATTAACCGGTTTTATCTTTGCGATCATTGAGGCGACAAAAAACTATACCGAAGCCTTTAAACTGGAGCACAATCCCATCAGTCAACTTTCTACAAAAGGGCTGGGTTTACTTTCCTTATGTGTGTTCCTGATCATTGCCTTACTGATTGTATTAGGTACCAACCTGATCCGAACTTTCATTAAATATTTCGACTTTGAAATCAGGAAAGAAAAAAACTTCCTTTCCATCCATTCTGGTCTGTTCGACAAGAAACATACTTTATTGAAACCTGCCCGTGTACAAATCAGCAGTTACAGTCAGAATTACTTTCAGAAAAAACTAAACCTCATCAATTTAAGATTCAAACAAGCAGCTTTCAGTACTGCCGCGGACACCGATAAAGACGATAAAAAGCACGACATAGAAGTTCCGGGTTGTGACGAAAGGGAAAAAAATGAAATCCTTAAAATGATCTATAACCGGCTTCCGGTTCAGGGAACTGCTTTTATACCAAATTACCGGTTTTTATTCCTCACCGTGATGTTACGCATCGTCATTCCGGGGCTTATTTTTCTTGCCATCGCTGCTCTCCTACCTTCCTTACAGCGCTACTTATGGCTGATTATTCCGTACACCATTTTAGTAGGAACCGCTCTGTATTTTGAGTACGCTCACCATAGGTTATATGTATCCGAAGATTTCATCATCAAGAAAAGCGGCATCTGGGACATAGAGTACCAAACCCTGGAGGCCCATAAAATTCAAAAGATTACAACCAAACAATATTTCTGGCATAAGAAAGCAGATATCGGACATTTGATACTGCATACTGCTGCCGGAACCTTACATTTTAAGTATGGAAAGTATGCCGATATTCATCATATGGTAAACTATTGGTTATATAAAGTAGAGTCGGGCAAAAAAGATTGGATGTAACTCCAATAAGAGACATAGTTTTCTTATTTTTGTCCGAATGTAGATGGGCGTACCTTTTGGGTAAGCCGATAGCAATACATGGTTTAAACAATACCTTTAAAAAGCAGAACAGGATAGCATTTTGGATTATTTAGCAGGATTAAACCCCCAACAACGCGCAGCAGTAGAAAACACCCAGGGACCAGCAATGATTGTCGCAGGTGCCGGCTCCGGAAAAACACGTGTCATTACTTATAGAGTAGCTCACCTGATTGAAAAAGGAGTTGATCCATTCAATATTCTGGTGCTTACTTTTACGAATAAAGCCTCTAAAGATATGCGTGAGCGAATCATGAAAGTGATTGGCGCTGAAGCAAAAAATATCTGGATGGGTACTTTTCACTCCGTATTTGCGAAGATATTACGGGTAGAAGCAGAAAAAATCGGCTATCCTTCCAGTTTCACCATCTATGATACAGACGACAGTAAAAGTCTGATCAGGGCGATCTTACGCGAGATGCAGCTGGACGACAAGCTTTACAATGCGAATTTCGTTTACAACAGAATTTCTTCTGCAAAAAATAACCTGGTTTCCTATTCGGAATACATGGAGAATGCAGAAATTCAGGCGGAAGACATCAGCAATAAACGTCCCTTAATCGGTGCGATCTATGAAACTTATACCAAACGTTGTTTCAAATCAGGAGCAATGGATTTTGACGATTTATTGTTTAAGACCAATGTATTGTTGAAAAACCACCCTGATGTACTCAACAAATACCAGCAGAAATTTAAATACCTGATGGTGGATGAGTACCAGGATACTAACTTTTCCCAGTACACGATTGTCAAGAAACTGGCAGCAGCTTACCAGAACATCTGTGTGGTAGGTGATGATGCGCAAAGTATCTATGCCTTCAGGGGTGCAAACATTCAGAATATCCTGAATTTTGAACGCGATTACCCGGATCTGAAAGTTTATAAATTAGAGCAGAATTACCGCTCCACCCAGAATATTGTAGAAGTTGCAAACAGCATCATCGCCAACAATAAAAACCAATTGGAGAAGAATGTATTCTCTGACAATGAGGCTGGCGACAGGATCAGGGTTCAGCGTGCATTTACGGACAATGAGGAAGGTAAAATTGTAGCGGAAGCCATCATTCAGGAACGCAGTTCTAAAGGTTATAACTACAATGATTTTGCCATCTTATACCGTACCAATGCGCAGTCAAGGGCAATGGAGGAAGGTTTAAGAAAACTCAATGTTCCTTATAAAATCTATGGCGGACTATCTTTCTACCAACGTAAAGAGATCAAGGATTTAATCGCTTATTTCCGCTTAACCTTCAATCCTAGTGATGAAGAAGCGATCAAAAGGGTGATCAATTACCCAAAAAGAGGGCTTGGAGATACTACCGTAGAAAAATTATTGGTTGCTGCAGACGAACACAATGTCACCATGTGGGAAGTAGTTTGTAATCCACAACAATATATTGCCGGAAGAATTGCCAATCAGTTGAATGATTTCGCGATGATGATCAAGAGTTTCACCGTGGAAGCGAAGAAACTAGATGCCTATGAAGCGGCATTATACATTGCACAACACTCCGGAATTCTAAAAGAATTACATTCGGATATGACTGATGAAGGTCGTGGAAGACATGAAAATATACAGGAATTATTAAACGGGATCAAGGAATTTGGAGAACGCGAAGATATTGAAGACCGTAGTCTGGAAGTATTTATGCAGGATATCGCCTTGCTGACCAACGATGATAAATCAAATGACAAGAATGTAGACACCGTTTCTTTAATGACCATTCACTCTTCAAAAGGTCTGGAATTTAAAAACGTGTTTGTAGTTGGCTTAGAGGAAAACCTCTTCCCTTCTCAAATGTCATTAAATTCAAGATCTGATCTTGAAGAAGAGCGCAGGTTATTTTATGTGGCGGTTACCCGTGCAGAAAAGAAACTTACCCTTACCTACTCCACGTCGAGGTACAGATGGGGCACCTTGACAAACTGTGAGCCGAGTCGCTTTATTGAAGAGATCAATCCACGTTACCTGGAGATTGAGGTACCAAAATCTGCTAAACCTGTTACCGGCGACGACAGTTTTTCTTCAGAGCGAAGAAGCTGGACGCAACAAAGGGATAGTTTCAGCAAGCCTAAACCTGCTGCTTCGGGTACTACAACCGGTACATCTACAGCGACAAGGCCAAAAACATCTGTCCTGCCTAAAGCCCACATTCCTACACCAGGTTTCGCTCCTGATGCCGCCAACCTATTCCAAAATGGAATGGAAGTAGAGCATGAGAAGTTCGGTTTCGGTAAAATTGTGAGTCTGGAAGGTAGCTTGCCTGATGTAAAAGCAACGGTATTTTTTCAAGGTCTGGGTAATAAGCAGTTATTATTAAAATTTGCTAAATTGCGAATTGTTAAATAAAATATATCTTTACAGAATCAGAATGAGTTTATAACGCCCTGATTACTGCAATTTTAAATAACGATTATACAAAATATGGCTTTATCCCGTTATCACCTGATACGAACGGCATTTAGCAGATTTAGCCTACTCAAGAAGATTTAATACGCCCGATTGGGCCGGCCGGTTCGCAAAACCGGTCGCACATAAAAATAATAAAGTATAATTATACAGATGAATTTCGATTATAATACCACAAGAAACGAGTTAATCCTCGCCGAATACGGCCGTAATGTACAGAACATGGTGAAGTACATTATTGAATTACCCGACCTTGAAGAACGTAATAAATACGCTCAGGCGGTGATAGATCTTATGGGATTCTTGAACCCCCATTTGCGTGATGTTGCTGACTTTAAGCACAAGCTATGGGATCATTTACACATTATCTCAGGTTACAAAATCGATGTAGACTGTCCATATCCTAAGCCTACACCGGAAGATGCATTGGTGAAACCGAAACATATCGGCTATCCTCAGCAAAAAATCACCTATAAACATTATGGTAAAACTGTAGAAACGATGATCGAGAAGGCCAAAGCGGTTGACGATCCGGAGCGCAGAGCTGCCATGGTTCAGGGTATTGCGAATTTCATGAAAATGGCTTACGTAACCTGGAACAAAGACAGTGTAGCTGATGAAACTATCCTGAAAAACTTACGCGAACTATCGGGTGGACAACTACAATTAGACGAGAATGTAAACCTTGCGAAGGTTGAATTTAAACCTGTAGTAGCCAGACCTGCGAACAACAACAACCGCGGCAGACAAAACAACAACAGTAAAGGCAGACAGAGCAATACTAGTAATAGTAACAGCAACCGCCCTCAACGTAACAATAACAATCCAAAACCAAGACACTAATTCTTACCAATTTACAATACTATACAAGCTTATTACAACATGAATGCATTCGAAATAATTGGTGGACAAAAGTTAAAAGGTGAAATCACACCTCAGGGAGCAAAGAATGAAGCCCTTCAAATTATCTCAGCAGTTTTATTAACTGAAGAAAAAATAACAATCAGCAATATCCCTGATATTAAAGATGTTAACAAACTAATCGAACTTTTAGGAGACCTTGGTGTAACGGTAGAACGCCTGTCGAAAGACACGTATACTTTTGAAGCTAAAAACATCAACCTGGAGTTCTTCCAAAGTGATATATTTAAAGCTAAAGGCGGTAGTTTAAGAGGATCAATTATGATCGTCGGACCACTATTGGCCCGTTTTGGTAAAGCAGCAATCCCTAAACCAGGTGGCGATAAAATCGGCCGCAGAAGACTGGATACGCATTTCTTAGGCTTTGAAAAATTAGGTGCTAAATTCGTATATGACTCCAAAAAAGAGTTCTTTAACGTAGATGCAACTGCCCTTAAAGGTGCTTATATCCTGATGGATGAAGCTTCTGTAACCGGTACTGCAAATATTGTGATGACGGCAGTAATGGCCAAAGGGATCACTACAATTTACAACGCTGCCTGTGAGCCTTACTTACAGCAACTGTGTAAAATGTTGAACCGTATGGGTGCAAAAATCACTGGTGTAGGTTCTAACTTACTAACCATTGAAGGCGTAACCAAATTAGGTGGCACAGAACACCGTATGCTACCTGACATGATCGAAATCGGCTCTTTCATTGGCCTTGCAGCAATGACAGAATCAGAAATCACCATCAAAGACGTATGCTATGCTGAACTGGGTATTATTCCTGAAGTTTTCAGAAAACTAGGTATCAAATTTGAACTTAGAGGTGATGATATTTTCATTCCTTCTCAGAAACATTATGTAATCGAGTCATTTATCGATGGATCAATGTTAACCATTGCAGATTCTCCATGGCCAGGATTCACGCCTGACTTATTGAGTATCGTATTGGTGGTTGCTACTCAGGCTAAAGGATCAGTATTGATTCACCAGAAAATGTTTGAAAGCCGTCTGTTCTTTGTAGATAAACTGATCGAAATGGGTGCGCAAATCATCCTTTGTGATCCACACAGAGCTACTGTAAACGGAATCAACAAGCAATATAAACTAAGAGGTATCAGCATGACTTCTCCGGATATCCGTGCAGGTGTATCTCTGTTGATCGCTGCTTTATCTGCTGAAGGAAAATCAACAATTTTCAATATTGAGCAAATTGAGCGTGGCTACCAGGATATCGATACACGTCTACGTGCCCTTGGCGCGCAAATTAAACGTATTGATGCTTCGGCACCAAGTCACTAGGTTTTAAAATATAGGGTCAACAAGATTGGCCCTTAAAAATAAGCATAAAAAAAGCTCCCTGAAATTCAGGGAGCTTTTTTTATGCTTAGTAAAATCTTATGATCACCGGAATTATCCTGAAATTGCATTGATGATATCATACTGCGTGATGATTTCAATCTTACCTTGCTCATCTTCTACCAATACCGCAGAATTTTCTTTATTGATCAGGGTTGAAATCTTATCAATTGAAGTGTTCATATCAACAAAAGGGAAAGTGTTGGACATAATTTCCTTTACCGGAGCAGATTTCAAAGAAGGATTCTCTAAAAGTGCTTTAAGGATATCACTTTCGGCAACCTTACCTACTACCATTCCCTGTTGAGTAACCGGAATCTGAGAGATATTTAAGGTGTGCATATTGTTAATAGCCTCCAGAATACTCTTCTCACAATCAATCGTAATGATTTCTGTAGCCTCTCTCTTAGCAAGAATTGACCTTGCAGTCAGTTTTTCGTCCTTAAGGAAACCGCGTTCTCTCAACCAATCTTCATTGTACATTTTACCCATATAACGACTTCCATGGTCATGGAAGATCACTACAACGACATCTTCAGGTTTCAGTTTGTCTTTCAACTGCAATAGTCCGGCAATAGCTGATCCTGCAGAATTTCCAACAAATATCCCTTCTTTACGTGCAATTTCACGTGTCATCAAGGCTGCATCTTTATCCGTCACCTTCTCGAAAAGATCAATGACGTCAAAATCTACATTCTTTGGTAAAAAGTCTTCCCCAATCCCCTCAGTAATGTAAGGATAGATCTCATTTTTATCTAAAATTCCTGTTTCTTTATATTTCTTAAACACAGATCCATAAGTATCAATTCCCCATACTTTAATATCAGGATTCTGCTCTTTCAAGTATCTTCCTGTACCGGAAATTGTACCACCTGTACCCACTCCTACCACTAAATGCGTGATCTTACCTTCAGTTTGTGCCCAGATTTCTGGTCCTGTCTGCTCGTAATGTGCCTGAGAATTGGCAAGGTTATCATATTGATTTGGCTTCCATGAATTCGGAACTTCACGCTCTAAACGCGAGGAAACTGAATAATAAGACCTTGGATCTTCAGGTTCTACGTTCGTTGGACAAACGATAACTTCCGCACCAAAAGCACGCAAAGCATCAACTTTCTCCTTAGACTGCTTATCTGTAGTTGTGAAAATACATTTATAGCCCTTAATAATCGCCACCATAGCCAGTCCCATTCCGGTATTTCCAGATGTTCCTTCTATGATAGTTCCACCAGGTTTAAGCTTACCGCTTTTCTCCGCTTCCTCGATCATTTTAAGTGCCATACGGTCTTTAATCGAATTACCGGGGTTAGTGGTTTCAATTTTTGCCAATACCGTAGCCGGAATTTCCTTTGTAATGTTATTCAATTTTACCAATGGCGTATTACCAATGGTTTCCAAAATATTATTGTACCACATGATACAAAAATACAAATTGGTCCTTAGAATTCTATTTATAAATCATAATTCACTATTTAATATTGCAAATCAAAAACAAACGAAATAATATTTTAATCTACTAGTCCAATAGACTTATTTACCATCTATTATATAGGTAAAGAAAGAATATCTTAACAGCGTTGATAGCGCTTGCCCGGCAAGGAAACCAACAAGCCCTCTACTTCAAGGTTCAATAAATGCAAGGATAACCTACTTTGCGGAAGTTCCAATTTCCGCGACAGCTCATCAATATCCAGATCTGAAATCTTTAGCACCTTTAATATTTTCAGCTCCACAGCGTCAAGTGCTAACGGTTCCTCTTCCAATATAGCAACCTCCTTTTTCAAGGGCTCCTCCCAGCCCAAAAAGTAAGGAAGATCCTTCGCATGACTGATCAATCCGGCTCTATTGGTCTTAATCAGGAAGTTACAGCCTTCGGAATAAAGATCGGTAGTCCTGCCAGGAAAGGCATAAACGTCTCTATGGTACGAATTGGCAATATCAGCAGTAATGAGTGCCCCACCTTTTGATGCCGCCTCAACAACAATGGTCACATCTGAAATCCCCGCAATAATGCGGTTACGCTTAGGGAAATTCTCCTTATCAGGATTCGTAAGAGAAGGAAACTCTGATAATAAACCACCATTCAGTACCATTTTTTTCGCTAAAGGTCCATGTACCTGAGGATACATACGATCCAAACCATGGGCCAGTACACCCACTGTCGGTATACCACAACTCAGGCTTTCCTGATGAGCGTTCACATCGATGCCGTAGGCGAGTCCACTCACAATCAACACTTCATAAGGTGCCAGCACCTCTGCCAGTTGCTTACAGAGCAGCTTACCGTAACTGGTGGCCTTGCGGGTTCCGACTATACTAATAATACGTGGATGATTCAGGTCGGCGGTTCCTCTATAGTATAACAAGATCGGTGCATCCTCACAGTTCTTTAACCGCACTGGATAATTAGCATCCGTATAAAACAGCACCTGCACCTGGTATCGTTCTATAAATTTCAACTGTTCCCTGGCTTTCAACAAAGCCTCTTTACCTAAAATGTGTTGCGCAGTGATCACACCTACTCCTGGAACCTGCATTAAGGCTGCTTTGCTGGCTTTAAAAATCGCTTCCGGTGTAATGAAATGGGTTAACAGGTGCTTTGCGGTGATATGACCCACATTCTGGATCATGCTAAGGGCAATTTTATAAATTAAGCTCATAAGCTAACTTATGTGTTATCTGTTGGATTATCAAACGTCTTTTAAAATTCTGGCCCTCCTGGTCGTAAAAAAGGTTTCGGCAACATCGACGGGAATCTTTTGCGCTGAAGAAGCGCAAAACTTCCTATGTCGGTTTTTACAAAACCTTTTTTTACTTACAGAATACATAATTTGAAAGGTCTGATAATCACAACAAATTTGGGGGTCAATGACGAATTGGGAGGCGAAAGGTAAACAGGGAGGAGGAAGATAAACTGCGTCAATGATGAATGAAGCACATGAACAGGCTTTCAGTTTTTACTGCGATGAACCGCATGTAGCCTGTTAAAAAAAAAGCAGCTGCTCTTTGAAGACATTCGAAGATTTGCCCTTCAGCAAATATTCGGGGATGAAAAGAGTCACTGCTTTTTTTTATCTCTTACAAAGAGAAGAACCTTAATTATTGAGGAATATATACGACAAACTTCGTTTCAAAGAAGTCTTCTTTAAAGTAATCTGCTAGCGGATAAAGCTCTGCTTTCAACCTGGATTCTTTAATTTCTTCATCCAGGTCACCACCTTTCAGGTAAAGAATCCCGTTTGCAATTGCATTTTTGGAGTCTTTATTGAATTTACCTTGAACCCATGGATAGAAGTCAATCAGGCGGGTAACGGCTCTTGATACTACGAAATCGTATTTATCAGTAACCTGTTCTGCTCTCAGGTGGCTTGCTTTCACATTCTTAAGGCCGAGACCAGCAGCAACTTCTGTTACTACTTTGATCTTTTTACCAATAGAATCTACCAGATGAAACTCTGTTTCAGGGAACATAATGGCCAATGGAATTCCAGGAAAACCACCACCAGTACCCACATCAAGCACCTTTGTACCAGGCTTGAATGTACAGAATTTAGCAATTCCCAAAGAATGAAGGATATGGCGAACATATAACTCTTCAATATCTTTTCTGGAGATCACATTGATCTGGGCATTCCAGAAACTGTATAAATCATATAACTGATCGAATTGAGCGATTTGCTCTTCAGTCAGATCTTTAAAATATTCTTGTATTAGCGTTGATCTTATTTCCACTTTACCTTTTTTACAAATATAGACAGAATGCCATTAAACACGAGGAAAATGAATAAGAGAATGTCCAGAATCGGGAAGCACCATCTTAAATCACTATAATTAAGCCGCTTTAAAATGCGGGGATAGATAAAACAACGAATTAAAATACTGAAGCCCAGGATCCCCAAAGCAGGATATAAAGTGGCTTTAAAGAACAGTAATACCGTAAAAAAAGCATAAAACAGGAACTGAAAGATAATCTGACAGGAAAGAATAAACTTATGCTTGCCTTTATACAGCTTTCCGGCACCGAAGTGACGCTTTTTTTGTCGCAGGTAGGCTCCAAAACTGGTGTTTGGCTTCGACCATACCTGAGCATCCTTATTGATTCGGATTTCGGTATTAGCGGCTGTTGCATTCGCATTCACGAACAAATCATCATCCCCGGAAGGAATATGCATGTGAGCTGCGAAACCTTTATTCTTAAAGAAAAGCGTCTTTTTATAGGCCATATTCCTGCCTACCCCCATATAAGGCATCCCTTTAATGGCGTACGACAAGTAATTTACTGCGGTAAAAAAGGTTTCAAAGCGAATTAATGCGTTCAAAATCCCTCTTCTTCTCAGGTATGGAGAATAGCCTAAAACGATGTCTACTTCAGGATTTTCACTTTGCTGCATCCCCATCAACCAGTTCTCTGAAGCTGGAAGACAATCGGCATCCGTAAACACCAGCCAGTTGTTGGAAGCGGCCTTAATGCCCATTGTTACGGCAAATTTCTTTCCGGCGATGAACTTCTCCCCTTCTCTGATGGTGACGATCTTCAATCGTTTATGTTGTTTTGCAAAGTTTTCTAAAAGCTGTCTTGTACCGTCCCAGGAACGGTCATTCACGACAATCACCTCAAAATCAGGGTAATTTTGCTCCAATACGGATGGCAGGTAAGCGGTAAGATTGTCCACCTCATTGCGGGCACAGATGACCACGCTTAAAGGATTTTTTGCCGTTTCAGGGATAGGTTCTACGGGATAAAATGCAAGTTTCAGATGAACGAACAGGCTAAAGTATAGTTGTATTAGGAAACAGAAGATGAATGCGCCCAGCAGGCAGGTCTCTAGTAAGGTTAATTCCACGTTATAATTTTGTACCCTCCAAATTTCAGGTTTTTAATCTGTAAATTCCTTTATGTGGATAAAAATTTAGGGCCATTTATAGCGTTATTTTTGCTATTTTTGGCAGATTTTAGTGGAGCATACAGATTTATGAAATTTACCTTACAGGCAAAAGATACACATTCAAAGGCAAGAGCAGGAACAGTAACAACAGATCATGGGGAGATACAAACCCCTATTTTCATGCCTGTAGGCACAGCCGGGACTGTTAAAGCAGTTCATCAACGAGAACTTAAAGAGGATATTGACGCGAAGATTATTCTTGGAAATACCTATCACCTATACCTGAGACCAGGTTTAGACATTATTGAAAGAAGCGGTGGATTGCATAAATTCATTGGCTGGGACCGCCCGATTTTAACGGATAGCGGAGGTTACCAGGTCTATTCTTTGAGTAAAGTAAATAAGATTAGAGAGGAAGGCGTAACTTTCCGTTCTCATATCGACGGTTCAAAACACCTGTTTACGCCAGAATATGCGATGGACATCCAACGTACTATCGGGGCGGATATCATCATGGCATTTGACGAATGTACGCCATATCCATGTGATTATAAATATGCGGCGAATTCGATCAATATGACGCACCGTTGGTTAAAACGTTGCTGCAAGCGCTTTGATACGACAGAACCTAAGTATGGTTTCAGTCAAACCTTATTTCCTATTGTACAGGGCTCTGTATATAAAGATTTAAGAAAGAAATCTGCGGAATTTATTGCCAGCATGGACCGTGAGGGAAATGCAATTGGTGGTTTATCTGTTGGAGAACCGGCAGAAGAGATGTACGGTATGACAGAAGTAGTCTGCGACATATTACCATACGAAAAACCACGTTATTTAATGGGCGTAGGTACACCAATCAATATTCTGGAAAACATCGCTTTAGGTGTAGATATGTTTGATTGTGTAATGCCAACCAGAAATGCAAGAAATGGAATGTTGTTCACCAGAAACGGTATCATCAACATCGGTAACAAGAAATGGGCAGATGACTTCTCTCCTATTGATGCTGAAAGTGATTTATATGCGGATCAGGTATATTCTAAGGCTTATTTAAGACACCTAATGCATTCTAAAGAGATGTTGGGTGCACAAATTGCGACCTTACACAACCTACATTTCTACCTGTGGTTAGTAAATACGGCCAGAGAGAAAATCATCAGTGGCGAATTTTATGCCTGGAAAAACAAAATGGTGACCATATTAGGTAACAAACTATAAATGAACTTTTTTAAAGGCAGGATTAAAATCATCGACTGGTATATTATCAGTAAGTATTTGGGTACATTCCTTTATACCCTAACGCTTTTTGTTGTCATCATTGTCATCTTTGACCTTTCAGAGAAACTCGACGACTTCCTTGGTAATAACCTGACCTTCTGGCAAGTGGTTTCCCTGTATTATGCAGGGTCTATTCCATTTTATGTCAATATGCTTTCTCCGCTGATCAACTTTATTGCCGTGATCTTTTTTACGGCAAAGATGGCTGATCAGACGGAAATTGTACCTATTTTAAGTGGAGGAGTGAGCTTTAACCGCTTCCTCCTTCCTTATTTCGTCTCCGCGTTTATCATTTTTGCATTCAACCTGGGTTCCAATCTGTACATCCTTCCTTATACCAACCAGATTAAGAACAACTTCGAAAATACCTATATTAAGAAGAATGACCCAAGTAGTAAATCGGACATCCATATGAAGCTGGACCCGAAGACCTATATCTACATGAAGAGCTTTGACAATAAGACTAAAGCCGGAACTCAGTTCTCTTTAGACAACTTCAAAGGCGATGTGATGACCAAAAAAATTGTGGCGGATGAGATCAAATGGGATTCACTGAAACGCTCATGGAAGCTCACTAACTATTCCATCAGAAATATTGACGGCTTAAAAGAAACCATGATAAGTGGTAGCAACATGACAAAAGATACGGTCCTGGATATGCGTCCGGATGATTTTTCGGCCTACGACAATATCTACGAAAACCTGTCTAATAAAGACCTTTCTGAAAAGATTAAGAAGGAAAAAATCAGGGGTTCAGGCATTATGAACGACCTTTTATTTGAACGGTACAAACGATACCTGCAACCTTTATCCGCATTTGTACTGACCCTGATCGGAGTTGCACTGTCCTCCAGAAAAGTACGTGGAGGAGTAGGACTACCTCTGGGAATAGGTATTATCTTAAGCTTCGGCTATATTGTTTTGAATCAGTTTGCGAAGATGTTTTCTCTAAAAGGAGGAATTTCACCATTTTTGGCGGTGATGGTACCGACTATATTTTTCGGCTTACTGGGTTATTATTTACTGAGAAAAGCACCAAAATAAGTGACAACGCCGGTTCAAAACTCTCCAAAAAGAAACCTGTTAATTTTACATGCTACCGTCTTTATCTGGGGCTTTACCGGTATCCTTGGTGCTGTGATCTCTGTTAATGCGGTGCAACTCGTCTGGTATCGGGTATTGATCGCCAGTCTTACTTTGTTTATTTATTTTCTCTGTTCCAAAACCAGTCTAAAGATTTCCAGAAAACAATTTCTGCAGTTCTTTTTTACAGGAAGTATTGTTGCGCTGCACTGGATCCTGTTTTTTTACGCCATTAAGGTTTCCACCGTCTCCGTGACGCTCGTTTGCCTCTCCTCTTTCACGCTGTTTACCGCGATATTAGAACCCCTGATCAAGAAAAAACCGATTTTGGTTCCCGATGTTGTCATCGGACTGATCATTATTCTGGGGATTTATATGATCTTTAAATTCGAATCCGGTTATACATTAGGTATCATTATGGGTTTGTTGTCAGCGCTGGCTTCCAGTTTATTCTCTACCATTAATTCTACTTTAGTACAGAAAAGCGACCCAAAGATCATCGGTTTTTATGAAATGGCAGGCGCGCTGTTCTGGATTACGCTTTACCGTTTATTTGACCAATCGCTGCTTTCTGAGCAATTTGACCTGAGCTTTCCGGACTGGTCTTATCTCTTATTATTGGGCACCATTTGCACCGCTCTGGCTTATGTAGCAGGCGTTTCTGTGATGCGTACCCTATCTGCTTTTCGTGTGGCACTTATTACCAATCTGGAACCTGTTTATGGGATTATCCTGGCTTTCCTTTTCTTTGGCACAAAAGAAACCATGTCGGTTGGATTTTATGCCGGAGCCATCCTGATCATCGGTGCTGTGTTCCTGTATCCGATATACCAAAAACGCAAGAGCCTGAGTTAGTTAAAACAACTATTCCTCCCCCTCAAAACATCCCTTTTCATCTCCAAAAAAATAACTATATTTCAACTCTGATCCCTGACCTTCAAAGGTATAAACCCGGGGAATAAACCACTGGTTTCTCAAATAAAAAGGAAAGACCCGAGTAATCAAAGATCAACCTGAAAAGAATTGAAAAACTGTAAAAAATCAAACCTTCCAGTAAAGCAAATAATGAAGAAATATCCTGTAAATAAGCAGCTAATCATCAGCATTACCGCTTCATTATTATTCAGTTTAACCGGACCTGCCAGCTTTGCCCAGATTTTCAACTCGGAACAAAACCCATTCCGTGTAAAATGGAGACAAATTAACGCCTCAGGTTTCAGGATAATCTATCCTATAGAGTTGGAGAAAGAAGCACAGCGAATGTCTAACACGATGACTTCCATTTATCCGTATGTAGGTGCTAGTCTGGGCGAAAAAAAAGCCAGTATCCCCATCCTGCTTCAAAACCGGGGTGTAATTGCAAACGGCTTTGTTCAGCTGGCACCAAAAAAATCGGAATTCTATACCACACCTCCACAACAATTCGACAGTCAGGATTGGCTAAATAACCTGGCGGTTCATGAACTTCGCCATGTGGCACAATTCGATAAACTTACCGGCGAAAAAGCACATCCATTTCCGGAGACGGTTTACTTTGCCTGGCTTGGCGTAAGCATCCCGTTATGGTATTTTGAAGGAGATGCAGTGAGCATAGAAACCTCGCTGACCACTGCCGGCCGTGGAAGAATTCCTTCCTGGATCATGCCCTACAGAACGCAACTGCTGGAAGGGAAAAACTATTCTTATACCAAATCTAATTTCGATTCAGAAAAAGACCTTACTCCGGGTTATTACCAACTCGGTTATACGCTGGCATCCCGAATTCGGGAAAGTGCAGGAAAAAAAGTATTCGATGATGTACTTACAGACATCAAACACCACCCTATCCGTCTTTATCCTTTCTCTAAAAGCCTGAAAAAATTTAGCGGAAAAGGGACTACGGAATGGTTTCAGGAAAACACTAAAAAGCTGAGGGGAGAATGGACAGCGCAAGCAGGGAAAACACCTTCAAAAGTTTACCCTGCCCTGAATAAAAAACCAAATTATGCGACCAGCTATTTTCTGCCGGTAAAAATTAATGATCAGGAGATCCTGACCTTAAAACAAAGCAAGGGAAAAACCCCTCATTTTGTGATCATTACTCCGGATAAAAAAGAAAGGAAACTACTTTCCATCGGCATACAGGAGCAGCCATGGTTCAGCTATGCGAATGGCGTATTGGTTTGGGATGAAATCAGGTATGATCCCAGATACAAGCAGCAGAGTTATAGTGTGATCAGCAGCTATAATTTAGCGAGCGGCAAGGTTCATAAGCTCAGCTCCAAAAGCAGACTCTTCTCTCCTTCAATATCTGCGGATGGGAAAAAGGTGATCGCGGTGAAGTATGACCTGAGCAATCAGGCTAACCTGATTGAACTGGATGCCAAAACCGGCGCAGTCCTCCATACTTATCCGAATCCGGAGAATTTGATTCTGCAAACCCCGTCCTTTAGTCCGGATGGCAAAGCAGTGGCCTTTGTCTCGGTAACAGAGCAAGGAAAATCACTCTCCCGGGTAGATCGCAACGGAAAAACGGAGCTATTGATCCCCGCTACCCAACAACAACTAAGCAGACCTGTTTACTTTTCCAAAGGAATTGCGTTTAATGCACACTACAACGGAATTGACAACATTTACTACATTGATCCCATTACAAAAAAAATAAGCGCGCTGAGCGCAGCCAAATATGGCGCCTTTAACCCTTCCTTTGCTGCTGATGAAAAGTCTATGGTTTTCAACAACTATGGAATTGATGGTTATGAAGTTACAGAAAGTAATATTCAAGCGGAAGCTCCGGGAGAAAACCACTTTGTTTATCTTGGGGAAGCGGCAGAAAAACAAGAAAACACGGGTAATGTGTTTGCGCACATTCCGGACAGCAGCTATACTTCAAAACCTTATGGCGGATTAAAAAGCCTGTTCCAGGTGCATAGCATCAACCCGGTTATTGAAGATGAATATCGCGGCGGACTACAAATCAACTCCGACAACCTCCTGAATACGATGAATATTTTTGCCGGTGTCAATTACTTCCGTGACCTTGGCCGCTTCGAATACAATGGCGGGTTCACCTATAAAGGTTTTTACCCGATATTGGGAGCTACTTACCGAAACAGACCCAAACGCGCCTTCTACAACAGTTCAAATGGAGTCCAACAGGGCGATTGGCGGGAAAACGACGTTCAGTTGTCGGCAATTTTACCCATCAGTCTGAACGCCTTAAACCACAATTACAACTTCTCCCTATCTACCGCGACCAGTTATACCAAAAGATATAGTCCTGAAAACATGCCCAATAATTACATCACTACTTTGAAATTCCCGATGGAGTACAGCTTTAGCTTTACACATAGCATCAGACAATCGGAAAGAGATGTTGCTCCTAAATGGGCGCAGATACTAAGGTTTTCCTACCTGCATCAGCCCTTTGATGCCCAGTTATCAGGAGATATTTTTGCCGCAGAGAGTTTTCTTTATTTCCCGGGAATTGCCAGAAATCACTCTTTCCTGGCCAATTTCAGTTTTCAACGCAGTTCCGGCGTCAGAAAATTTGACCAGCAGATCAATACCGTTTACGGTTACAACAATATTCCGGCAATCAATATCCTTAAGAACACGCTATTGCTGAACTATCGTTTCCCTATTGCTTTTCCGGATGCAGAACTGGGCGCATTGGCGTACGTGCGAAACCTTCGCGGCGGATTATTTTGTCATTATGAAAACCTTGGAGAGGATACAAATCTTAGCCAGCCTAAAACGTTTGGCTTCGAATTGCGTAGTAGTATGAACTTACTTCGCTATCAGCCGGTGGTGGATGTAGGAGCCAGAGTCGTTTTTGTAAACAAAATGTATCACCAAAATCCTATCTTAGAACTAATTTTAAATTATAGCTTTTAACACATGCGAGCCAAAACCATTTTCATTATCATCTTTACCGTCCTCATTACTGTCTTTTTAATGATCAATACTGATCAGGTAAGCTTTGATTTCATTTTCACAGAGGCACCAGTTTCTAAGCTTTTAGTGATTGGGATTTGTACTTTTATTGGCTTTATACTTGGTTATATGGCCGGGCGACCAAAAGTTACCATCAGTACTTATGATAAAGAAAGTCCCCTGGAAAACCCAGAGGACCTTAAAAAATCTATCAGCGATGAAGATCGCGATTATATCAGTTAATATTAGTTTAGCGCCTGTTTGATATCCCCAAGAATATCATTAATGTGTTCCAACCCAATTGACAAACGAACAGTTCCTTGTTCAATACCAACCTCCAGCCTTTGCTCTTCCGTTAACTTCGAATGAGTACTGGTTGCAGGATGTGTAGCAATAGATCTTGTATCTCCAAGATTTGCAGAGATCGAGAACATTTTCAGGTTGTCCATAAATTTCCCGGCAGCAGCTGCGCCACCTTCAATCACCAGGGTTACAATACCACCACCCTGTTTCATTTGCTTTTTAGCAATGTCATACTGAGGATGAGAAGGTAAGAACGGATATCTTACTTGTTTAATTCGTGGGTGACTTTCTAAAAATTCAGCTACTTTCAACGCATTTTCGCAATGTCTGTCCATACGAACAGCCAGAGTTTCTAAACTTTTCGACAATAACCAGGCATTAAATGGTGACATTGCCGGCCCACTATGTCTGGCGAAGGCTTCAATTTCCAGGATCAGTTTGTGTGAACCTAAAATTACGCCCCCTAGTGTACGACCTTGTCCGTCGATAAACTTTGTTGCCGAGTGGATAGAAATATCTGCACCTAATTTAATAGGCTGTTGCAGGTATGGTGTTGCAAAACAGTTGTCTACCACTAATAATACACCATGTTTTTTTGCCAGTTTCCCCAACCACTCCAGGTCGATAATATCGATTCCAGGATTAGAAGGTGTTTCTACAAAAATGATTTTTGTATTTGGCTGAATCCCTTGCTCCATTTGTTCTGGTTTATCCAGATCCGCATAGGTATAGGAAATCCCCCATTTTGGGAAAATATTATTAAGTAACTGGTGCGTAGATCCAAAAACTGATCTGCTGGCCAGTACATGATCGCCGGATTTTAAAAAAGCAGCGAATGTAGTAAAAATAGCAGCCATACCGGTTGCCGTTACCCATCCTGATTCTGCACCTTCTAAAACGGCCATTTTATCAATTAATTCAGAAGTATTCGGATTGGCATAACGGCTGTAAACGTTGCCTTCCTTCTCATTTGCAAACAAAGCGCGCATTTCTTCTGAATCGTCAAACTTATAGCTTGAAGTCAGGTACAAGGGCACAGAATGCTCTTTAAAATGGGTTCTCTCGGCTTGTAAGCGTATGGCCAGGGTTTCGAAATTCTCTTCTTGGTTCTCTTCTTGCATTTTGTTATTGATGAATAGTATATGTAAAGTTGATGGTTGCCGAGCGTCCTAAAATATTGGATACCGAGCAGTATTTATCGAAAGTAAGGGCCAGTGCACGTTCTACTTTTTGAACATTTAAAGCGCCGTACATATCGAAATGAATGTTGATTACGTCAAATATCGGCGGCATTTCTTCCGTTTTTCTGGTCGCCGTGATTTTGATTTTAACATCATCCAGTGGCTCTTTTTGTTTAGTCAGGACATTTACCATGTCGATTCCGCTGCATCCGCCAAGACCAATCAGTAGCATTTCCATCGGGCGGAAACCTTTTCCTTCTCCACCGATTTCCAGTTTCGCATCCATTTCTACCTTAAAACCGCTAGAGTTTTCTGCTTCAAAATTAAATTTATCGTTTTTTCTTATCAGGTTGATTTCCATAGTTCACTAAACGTTATAAAATACTTTATTGGTTCTTTCGAGTTCAAGAAGTTGCACTGGCGCTTCAAATATGGCATATACAGCTGATCCGCTGCCACTCATGGCCGCGTAGATTGCGCCCTGCTGATAAAGATGCGCTTTGACCGCTTCGATTTCGGGGTACTTCAAAAACACAGAAGCCTCGAAATCATTTTTCAGATTCGCTTTCCATTCCCTCAAAGGCAAATGTATTAAATCTTTTACCGATGTACCAGTGTCTGTAACCTTTATTCCTGCATAAGCTTCGGCAGTAGAAACATGGAGATCCGGTTTCACCAATACCAGAAAATAATTGGAAAGGTCTAGCTGAATTTCGGTAAACTCATCGCCTTTTCCTTCAGCATACCTGGGCTCATTTTTGATAAAAAAGGCGCAATCTGCACCAAGTTTTCTGGCATAATCCTCCATTTGAGGAATAGAAAGTCCGAGTTTAAACTTATCATTCAGGAGTTTAATGATAAAAGCACCATCCGCAGAACCGCCACCCAATCCTGCACCTACCGGAATATTTTTCAGCAGACAAAGGTGTTGTGGAGGAAGGTCGAAATCTTGTTTCAGCAGCAGGTAAGCTTTCAGACAAATGTTATCTTCTACTGCTCCGGGAACATCAATGCCTTCCAGGGTACAGCTTAAAACGTCTGCATCCAGGGTTTCGACTACGTCGTATAACCTCACCGGATAAAAAACGGTTTCAATATTATGGTATCCATCCGCACGTTTTCCGGTTATCTGTAAACCAAGGTTAATTTTAGCATTAGCAAAGGCAAGCATCCATTCTGATTTTGTAGCACAAACTTACAAAATCAAATTTTCCCTCTTGTACATTAATTAAAAATTCAGAAAAACAGCTGAATAACGGAAATAAGGGATCCTAAGTGTCGGGCTGTATATGTTGGATATACTTACTTTGGAGTGATTAATTTCCTTACTTTTGCAGCGCTGATCTCAGCAATAGGAGAGAAATCAGCCTCTTTCCTAAAAAATATAATGCTACTTTTAAAAAATACTACATAGCAAACGTCTGCTTGCAGGCGAAAGAAGATTGCCAATACATGAAACAATATTTAGATTTAATGCAGCACGTGCTGGATCATGGCACACAAAAACATGATCGCACCGGAACCGGAACCATCAGCGTGTTTGGTTATCAGATGAGGTTTAACCTACAGGAAGGCTTTCCAATGGTGACAACCAAAAAATTACACCTGAAATCCATCATCCATGAATTGATCTGGTTTTTAAGTGGTGAGACCAACATTAAGTACCTGAAAGATAATGGTGTAAAGATCTGGGATGAATGGGCAGATGCTGATGGCAACCTTGGACCTGTATATGGTTCACAGTGGCGGTCATGGCCAACACCTGACGGACGTAAAATCGATCAGATCAGCCAGATCATCCATACGATAAAGAACAATCCGGATTCCAGAAGAATTATTGTGTCCGCATGGAATGTCGCTGATATCGAAGAAATGGCCCTACCACCCTGCCATGCCTTTTTCCAGTTTTATGTCGCAGATGGTAAACTAAGCTGTCAATTGTACCAAAGAAGTGCAGATATCTTTTTGGGAGTTCCGTTTAATATCGCATCTTACGCCTTATTAACCATGATGGTTGCCCAGGTATGCGGACTCGAATGCGGAGATTTCGTTCATACACTTGGTGATGCCCACTTGTACAATAACCATATAGACCAGGCCAGACTGCAATTGAGCAGGGAGCCAAAAAAATTACCGCTCATGAAGATTAACCCGGAGGTCAAAGACCTGATGGATTTTAAATTTGAAGATTTTAACCTGGAGGGATACGAACCACACCCCCACATTAAAGGAGCTGTTGCCATATGATCGTTTCCATTGTAGTCGCCATTGCCGAAGATAATGCCATCGGTAAAGACAACCAATTGTTATGGCATCTGCCAGCAGACTTAAAACATTTCAAGGACATTACCAGTGGTCACACCATCATCATGGGCAGAAAAACCTATGACTCTATCGGCAGGCCACTTCCCAACAGACGTAATATTGTGATTACCAGAAATCGCGAACTGGAGCTTCCCGGAACAGAAATCACCAATAGTCTGGACGAAGCACTGGCCCTTTGCGAAGGCACCGGAGAGGTTTTTATCATCGGCGGTGCAGAACTCTACAACCATGCTTTAGCGCTCACAAACCGGATTTACCTGACCAGAGTACACCAAACCTACGAAGCAGATACTTTCTTTCCGGAAATTGATGTTGAAGAATGGAAAGAGGTCAGTACAGAAAATCATCTTCCGGATGAAAAAAACAAGGTAGCTTACACGTTTTCAACGCTTGAACGCAAATAGTTAAGCTCCGGCAATAAAAAATTGAGAAGGTGGCCTATTATTTAAAAAAATAATTAGATTTGCCGACTTGTTAAAAAAATATATAGCTTATATAGACTAATAATTACAAACAAATGCAGGGTAAAGGTTTTATTAAATTTATGGCAATACTACTAGGTATTGTCTGTGTGTATTCTCTCTCATTCAACTTTGTCACTTCGAAAGTTGAAAAAGACGCAAAGGCTTATGCCAAAGGAGACTTAGATAAGGAAAAAGCTTATTTAGATTCCATGGCCACAGTGCCGGTTTATCCTGTTTTTGGATTTAACTACCAGTTCTGTAAAGGTAAAGAAATTAACCTTGGGCTAGACCTTAAAGGTGGGATGAACGTTACGATGGAGATCTCGTTAGCGGAACTGGTTAAGTCATTAGCTGGTAATCCTGATGATGCTAATTTCAACAAAGCACTATCAATTGCTCAGGAGAAACTAAATGCAGGTGGAAAAGATTTCATCGCTTTATTTGTTAATGAGTTTGAGAAACTTTCTCCGGATGTTAAATTGGCTGACTACTTTTCAAATCAGGACAACGCTAAATTGCTTAAAGCTAACGCCAGCAATTCAGACGTTAAAAACTATTTGTCTAAAGAAGCAACAAGCGCAATCGACCGTTCCTTCACGATCATCAGAAGCCGTATTGATGGTTTTGGTGTAGTGAGTCCTAACATGCAGAAACTTGAAGGTACTAACCGTATCCTGATTGAGATGCCAGGTGTTCAGGATAAAGAAAGGGTTCACAAATTATTGCAGGGATCTGCAGAATTACAATTCTGGCAGGTGTACAACAATGAGGAAGTGTATCCGGTATTAGAAAACATCAACAAGACACTAGCTTCAACTATTAAAACTACTGAAGTAGCTACAACAGGTACAGATACTGCTGCGAAATCAGAAAGTAAACTTGCTGGTCTTGCTAAAAATAAAGACACTAAGGATTCAGCAGCTTTGAAAAACAAAGACATTGCGAAATCTAACCCATTATTCTCAGTATTAAACGTACCTACTTACCAGGGCGAAAACGGACAGACTTCATTGCGTCCGGGTCCGGTTGTTGGTTGGGTAGCTCAAAAAGATACCGCTAAAGTAAACTCATTCTTTAAAAGAGCAGAAATAGCTTCTATCATTCCTCAGAGCTTCAAGTTCATGTGGAGTGTTAAACCAATGGACGTTACTACAACTGGTGGTGCTAAAATTTTCGAATTGTACGCGATCAAAGCGACTTCAATGGATGGCAAACCAGATTTAGGTGGTGATGCAATCAGCGATGCCCGTCATGATTACGATCAGAAAGGCAGACCGGAAGTAACCATGTACATGACTGGCGATGGTGCTACGAAATGGAAAAAAATCACTGCTGAAGCAGCTGCTGATCCAAATAACAAAAAATCTATTGCAATTGTATTAGACAATACAGTTTACTCTGCGCCAACTGTACAGAACGAAATCCCTAACGGTATCTCTTCTATCACTGGTAACTTCACAGTAAACGATACACAAGATTTAGCCAACATCTTAAAAGCAGGTAAGCTTCCGGCTCCGGCAAGAATCGTTGGTGAATTCGTAGTTGGTCCTTCTCTAGGTGAAGTAGCAATCCATGATGGTTTAATCTCTTTCGTGCTTGCCTTTATCGTGATCTTAGTGTTCATGGCTTTATATTACAATAAAGCAGGATGGGTAGCTAACCTTGCGTTGGTGATCAACTTATTCTTTATCATGGGTATCCTGGTCTCACTGGGTGCTGTATTGACCTTGCCAGGTATCGCAGGTATCGTATTGGTAATCGGTTTATCCGTAGATGCAAACATCCTGATCTTCGAACGTGTAAGAGAAGAGCTGAACTTAGGTAAACCAACTCCGGTTGCGATTAAAGAAGGTTTCAAACATGCGATGTCTTCTATCATTGACTCGAACGTTACTGTATTCGTATTAGGTGCTATCCTTTACATCTTCGGTTCTGGTCCGGTTCAAGGTTTTGCAACAACGCTTTGTATCGGTATCCTTTCTTCATTATTCTGTGCGGTATTGATCTCACGTTTAGTATTCGACTGGTTATTAGAGAAAAAAGCAAACATTACTTTCGGTAATAAGTACACAATCCATGCGTTCAAAAACATCGCGTTTAACTTCGTTGGACATAGAAAACTTTATTACAGCATTTCTACTGCGATCATCCTATTAGGTTTCATCTTCTACTTCAAGAATGGTGGTCTGAACTTAGGTATCGACTTTAAAGGTGGTAGAACGTATATCGTTCACTTCGATAAAGGAATGGAAACGGAAGATGTAAAAGCGAAATTAGCCGCAGTATTCCCTGAGTCGGAAACTGTAGTAAAAACTGCTGGTGCAAACAACGAATTAAAAATCACCACTACTTTCCACATTACTGATCCGGATAATGGCGCAGATAAATTGGTAGAAAAAGCCCTTCATGATGGTTTGGCTAAAACTGGTGTTCCTTATAAAATTGAAAGTAATGAGAAGGTAGGTCCAATCATTGCAAGTGACATCGTTTACGGAGCTTACGGAGCAATCCTGTTCTCTTGTTTAGTGATGTTTATCTATATCGTAGTAAGGTTTAAGAAACTAAATTATGGTCTGGGTGCGGTAATCGCGTTATTCCATGACGTGTTATTAGTACTATCTTTCTACACGATCTTAGACGGTGTACTTCCTTTCTCATTAGAGATTGGTCAGGATTTCATCGCTGCGATCTTAACGGTAATGGGTTACACCATGACGGAAACTGTAGTTGTATTTGACCGTATCCGTGAGAAATTAGCAGAAACAGGAAAAGAAGACTTACATGGTGAAGAACGTAATAAACTGATCAACTTTGCCCTAAACAGCACATTGAGTCGTACTATTTTGACTTCATTAACCGTATTCTTCGTATTACTTGTGATCTTCATCTTCGGTGGCGCAAGTATCCGCGGATTTATCTTCGCACTATTGATCGGTCGTATCATCGGTACTTACTCTTCATTGTGTATCTCTACCCCTATCGTTATCGATTTAGGTAAGAACAAATAAGAAATCTTAACATTAGATAATTAAAGGCACCCTTTTTGGGTGCCTTTTTTGTTATAGATCTAATTTAAGAAACTCAATAATTATGGAGCAACACTTCCCGAAAGGCAGCAAAACAAGAATAGTCATTGTAGGTGGCGGATTTGGTGGGATAGAATTAACGAAAAAACTAAGAGATAAAGACATAGAAGTGATCATGGTAGATAAACACAACTACCATACTTTTCAACCCCTGCTGTATCAGGTGGCTACCGGCGGACTGGAAGCAGATTCCATTGCCTTCCCCCTCCGCAAGATTTTTAAAGGACAGAAAAATCTGACTTTCCGGGTCGCAGAAGTGAGCGGTGTAACGCCTTCTGATAATTGCATCCAGACCAGTATTGGTACCATTGATTACGACCATTTGGTGATTGCAACCGGTTCTACCAGCAATTTCTTTGGACAAGACCAGATTAAGGATCATGCGATGCCAATGAAATCTATTCCCGAGGCTTTAAACCTGAGGAGTCTGATTCTTCAGAATTTAGAGGCGGCACAGATTGCACAAGATCCTTTGGTGGTTAATGAACTGCTGACTTTTGTAGTGGTAGGTGGTGGCCCTACAGGGGTAGAAACCGCAGGAGCCATTGCCGAGCTTAAAAAACATGTGTTAAAAAATGACTATCCGGAGTTGGATATTGATAAAGTGCATATATACCTGATTGAAGGTTCACCTGAATTACTTGGCGCAATGTCTCCCCAGGCTTCCAAAAAAGCTCATTTATTTTTAACAGAACTGGGCGTAAAAATCATGACCGAATCCAGGGTGCAGTCTTTTGATGGCAAAATGCTTTCCCTTGCAGATGGACAGCAGATCGGTTCTGCGAACGTGATCTGGTCTGCCGGAGTGAAGGGTGTGATATTGGATGGTTTAAATCCGGAAGCTATTGTACGTGGCAACCGCCTGAAGGTAAACGAAATCAATAAAGTGGATGGTTACTCAAATATCTATGCCATAGGCGATGTGGCGGCTATGATCACAGAGGAGCTTCCTAACGGACATCCCGGTGTTGCCCCTGCCGCTATACAACAGGGTAGACAGTTGGCTGATAACTTATTGAACATCATTGAGAAGAAACCGACTACTTCTTTTAAATACAAAGACAAAGGCGCCATGGCGACTGTAGGTAGAAACCGGGCGGTAGTTGATTTGCATAACATCAGATTTCAAGGGGTATTCGCGTGGTTTACCTGGATGTTTGTACATTTGATGACACTCGTAGGTTTTAGAAATAAACTCGTGGTTTTTGTGAACTGGGTTTGGAGTTATTTCAGCTACGACCGTGGAACAAGATTGATTATCCGACCTTACTATAAGAAAGTTAAGCATGAACCAGCAAAAGTCGATTAAACTCATAGAATGCCCAAGGGATGCCATGCAAGGGATCCATGATTTCATTGATACAGACCTCAAAGCAGCTTATATCAATCTGCTGTTGCAAGTAGGTTTTGATACGATAGATTTTGGCAGTTTTGTGAGTCCGAAAGCCATTCCTCAACTTAAAGATACCGCAGAAGTATTGGCGAAGCTTGATTTGAGTAATACTCAATCTAAGTTACTGGCTATTGTGGCCAATTTAAGAGGTGTAGAGGCCGCAATACAACATCCGGAGATCCATCAGCTCGGTTTTCCCTTCTCTATCTCTGAGACGTTCCAGATGCGTAATACGAATTCTACAATTGCTGACTCCTTAGCTACTGTAAAACAAATGCTGGAGCTTTGTAATCGTCATAATAAAACTGCGGTAGTCTATTTGTCTATGGGATTCGGAAATCCTTATGGAGATCCATGGAATGAAGAGATTGTTTTAAACCATGCAGATGTGCTGGCTAGCCTGGGTGTCAAAATACTTTCTCTATCTGATACGATTGGAGTGTCTTCCCCGGAAAGAATAAAGGCCATTTTACCTGGAATGATTAAGACTTTTGACCAGGTGGAGATTGGTGTTCATTTACACAGCACAGCGGAGACGCGTATTGAAAAAATACAGGCTGCCTATGATAGTGGCTGCCGGCGTTTCGATAGCGCCTTAAAAGGCTTTGGAGGTTGCCCTATGGCGACTGATGACCTGACTGGAAATCTAGCTACAGAAGACCTGATCTGGTTTTTAGAAAGTAAAGGAGAAACTTTAGGTCTGGATATGGATAAATGGAAAGCTGCAGTACAGCTTTCCTCACAGGTATTTTTAACTTAACGCCTTCAGGTTCAGGCTTATTTTTTTAAGCTGTTTTTATGCTTTTTTCACCATTTTAAAGTGTTGGATTCCTGCTTCTTCAAACTGCGGTCCCTCTGCTACAAAGCCGAATTTAGCGTATAGAGGCATCGCGTCTAATTGTGCGTTCAGATAAATGTAATCTGCATCCCCCGGTAAATCCGATAAAGCTGCTGCTACCAAAGCCTGTCCTATCCGCTTACCTCTGTATGCTTTTAACACGGCAAATCTTTCCAGTTTATAACCTTGATCTGTCTTTCTCCATCTACAGGCACCACATGGCTGATTGTCCATTGTGGCCAGAAAATGAGTCGATTCTTCTTCATGTTCCCATTCCAGCTCAGGCGGACAATTCTGCTCCTCCACAAAAACGACTCTTCGAATCTCATACACATGATCCAATGTTTCTTTTCCGATTGTATCAAGGGAAAACTTTGTCCGCGGAGACTTATTACTACCGGATTAACCTCCATAAGCCTGGTCAAAAACCAATAATTAGTCCGGTGACCACTTTTGGTAGATCATATTTAGCATGTAAAACAACAGCGCCTGCCCATATATGGTGCAGGCGCTGTTGTTTAGCGGTCTGGAAAGACCTGTGATCCTAAACGAAGAACTATAGTTTATCGCTTGCGTCTCTACAATTAAGGTCTTCGAAAGCCTGAGTCAAACGTTTAACAAAAGCTTCTTCACCTTTACGTAACCAAACGCGGGGATCATAATATTTTTTATTTGGTTTATCATCGCCATCAGGGTTACCGATTTGCGCCTGAAGATAAGCTTCATTTGCTTTATAGTAATCCAAAACACCTTCCCATAATGCCCATTGCATGTCAGTATCGATGTTCATTTTGATTGCTCCGTAAGAGATAGCCTCTCTGATTTCTTCCTGAGTAGAACCTGAACCACCGTGGAATACAAAGTTGATAGGTTTTTCAGCAGTGATACCGAATTTTTCTCTGATAAAGTCCTGAGAATTCTTAAGAATTACCGGTTGTAACTTCACATTTCCTGGTTTGTAAACACCGTGTACATTACCGAAAGCTGCTGCTACTGTAAATTTATCACTCACTTTACTCAGTTCTTCGTAAGCATAAGCTACTTCTGAAGGTTGAGTATATAGTTTTGAGCTATCTACATCACTGTTATCTACACCATCTTCTTCTCCACCAGTTACACCTAGTTCGATTTCGATAGTCATACCCATTTTAGCCATACGCTCAAGGTATTTAGCAGAAATCTCGATGTTTTCTTCGATAGATTCTTCTGATAAATCTAACATATGTGAAGAGAACAATGGTTTACCATGCTCTGCGAAGAATTTCTCGCCATGATCCAATAAACCGTCGATCCATGGTAATAGTTTCTTTGCTGCGTGGTCAGTATGCAAAACTACTGCAACACCGTAATGCTCAGCTAATAAATGAACATGCTTAGCTGCAGAAACTGCGCCTAATACACAAGCATTCAAATTGTCATTATTCAATGTTTTTCCAGCGTAAAATTGGGCACCGCCATTGGAAAGCTGAATCATAACAGGTGAATTAACTGCCTTAGCTGTTTCCATTACCGCATTAACTGTGTTGGTACCGGTAACATTAACTGCAGGTAATGCAAACTGATGTTTTTTAGCCTGCTCAAATAATTCTTGAACGGCATCTCCGTAAATTACGCCTTTATAGCCTTTTAAACTCATTTTTTATAATTTTATATATGCCGAAGTTAGGAAAAATATCCCTCTGGCCAAATCTAAGGGCTATTATTTTTAACTAAAAACTACCTTAAACTGTTCTAATTTTTTTTTGTTTCTTTGTACTCGCATTTTTCAACAAATAACATGGCTTGGTTTAAGAGAGAAAAAAAAGGTATCAGTACAAGAACAGAAGAAAAAAAAGAAGCGCCAGACGGTTTATGGAACAAGTGTCCAAATTGTAAGAAAGCACTCCACAGTGCTGATCTGGTTGAAAATAAATACGTTTGCCAATATTGCGACTACCATTTAAGGGTAGGATCAAAGGAATATTTTCAGGTATTGTTTGACAATAATGAGTTCACAGAGTTATTTGCAAATCTAACTTCAGGTGACCCATTAAACTTCACAGACAGTAAACCTTATGTAGACCGTTTGGTAGAAAGTCAGGCTAAAACCGGCTTAAAAGACGCAATCAGAGCAGGTGTAGGTAAAATTGAAGGTCAGGACCTGGTAATTGCCTGTATGGATTTCAACTTTATCGGTGGTTCTATGGGTTCAGTAGTAGGGGAAAAAATCGCCCGCTCTATTGACTATAGCATCAAACATAAAATTCCATTCCTGATGATTTCTAAATCTGGTGGTGCCAGAATGATGGAAGCAGCATTCTCGCTAATGCAAATGGCAAAAACATCGGCTAAATTAGCCTTGTTGAGTCAGGCGAAAATCCCGTATATCTCTTTATTGACCGACCCTACTACAGGTGGAGTTACTGCATCGTATGCGATGTTAGGTGATATCAATATCGCAGAACCAGGAGCTTTGATCGGTTTCGCCGGTCCGAGGGTAATTAAAGAAACAATCAAAAAGGACCTTCCTAAAGGATTTCAAACTGCAGAGTTTGTTCAGGAGCACGGTTTCCTTGACTTTATTGTAGATCGCAGAGCGATGAAAGCTAAAATTGCAGCTTTCCTTAAAATGCTGAACAATTAAAATTGAATAAATAAAGTCCCATCTAAAGAACAATCAACTTTGATGGAGCTAAATCATTAGAATTAAGTTTAATAACTAAATTTTAGTTTAGACATAAAAAAAGTGGGAGTTTTTACAACTCCCACTTTTTTTATGCGCTATATTTTTGTGTTTCACATTTCAATGTTTAAAAAAACATATCGGCACAGATTTCGTCAATTAATCGCTTCTAAGCCTATTTATTAGGATCGGTAGAGAAAGAGTAAGGGAAATCCGTTTCTTTCGTTCCACGCTGCTTATTTGGCGTTGCAGTCATATTGAAATCAAGTGTTGCACCCTTGGTAAGCTCAGAATGGCTCAACCAGTTCTTAGGATAAGCAGCACCATTATATTTCAAACCTTGCACATATCTGTTGTCATCACTGTTATTTGCTGCGTTGATCACTACTTTTTTACCGTTTTCCAGGTTTAAAGTCACCTTTTTGAATAAAGGCGCACCTAAAACATACTGATCTGTAGCAGGTGTTACCGGGTAAAAGCCCATTGCCGAGAAAACATACCAGGCAGAAGTCTGACCATTATCTTCATCACCGCAATAGCCGTCCGGAGTTGGTTTATACATACGGTTCATCGTTTCACGTACCCAGTATTGAGTTTTCCATGGTGCACCTGCATAGTTATACAGGTAAATCATGTGCTGAATCGGTTGGTTACCATGCGCATATTGTCCCATATTAGCCACCTGCATTTCCCGAATCTCATGAATTACGCTGCCATAATAGCTGTCGTCAAAGATTGGAGGCAAAGTAAATACAGAATCCAGTTTAGTCACAAACTTTTCTTTACCACCCATTAACTTAGCAAGACCATCAATATCCTGGAATACTGACCATGAATAATGCCAGCTGTTACCTTCTGTAAAGGCATCACCCCATTTAAATGGGTTAAACGGCGACTGGAACTGGCCATCCTTATTCTTACCTCTCATCAACCCACTGGAAGGATCAAAAAGATTTTTATAATTCATACTACGTTTTGCGTAGATATCTGTTTCTGCTTTAGGTTTTTTCAAAGCCTTACCCAATTGGTAAATCGTAAAATCATCATACGCATATTCTAAAGTACGCGCTGCATTTTCATTGATTTTCACATCATAGGGTACATAACCGAGTTCATTATAATACTTCACTCCTGACCTTCCTACTGCATCTAAAGGCCCTTCATTATTTGCGCCATGGATCAAGGCTTCATATAAAGTATTGATGTCGTAACCACGAAGACCTTTAATGTAAGCATCCGCAACTACCGAAGCAGAGTTGTTACCTACCATCACATTAGCATACCCCGGACTAGACCATTCCGGCAACCAGCCACCTTCTTTGTAGTCGTTGATCAATCCTTCCTGCATTTCTTTATTGATCGATGGATAAACCAGATTTAAGAAAGGATATAATGCCCTGAATGTATCCCAGAAGCCTGTTCCGGCAAACATATAACCAGGTAATACTTTACCATTGTATGGACTCCAGTGTACAATTTTATTGCTGGCATCCAACTCATATAACTTGTTCGGAAAAAATAAAGTACGGTAAAAGCTAGAATAAAAAGTACGGGTCTGATCAACCGTTCCACCTTCTACAGCTACCCTGCTCAGCGTTTTATTCCAAACAGCTTTTGCTTTTGCTTTGGTTGCATCGAAAGCATCATTGGCCAGTTCTCTTTTTAAATTAAGTTCTGCCTGCTCAAAACTGATGAAAGACGAAGCGACTTTCATCCCTACCTGTTCTCCTTTTTTCGTTTTAAAACCTACAATTGCACCAGAATGATCCGCTTTAATTTCCAGCTCATCTTTCAACAGCTCTTTACCCTTCCAGGCATTGGCAGACACGAAATCCTTGTCGAAATAAGCTACAAAGTAATTCTTAAAGTTTTCAGGTGTCATCTTGTGACTGTGTCTCGTAGTATAACCGATCACTTTTCTTTCTTTAGGGAAGATCTTAATGTAGGATCCTTTATCGAAAGCATCAATCACAACAAATGAACTGTCGGATTTAGGAAAGGTAAACCGGAACTGTGCGGCACGCTCTGTAGGCGTAATCTCTGTCGTCACGTCAGCATCCGCCAGGTAAACACTATAATAATAAGGTTTCACAACTTCCGCTTTATGAGAATACCAGCTGGCACGCTCTTCCTGATCGAAACGTTTTTTACCGGTCACCGGCATGATCGAAAACTGCCCGTAATCGTTCATCCATGGCGATGGTTGATGGGTTTGCTTGAAGCCTCGAATTTTATCGGCATCGTAAGTATAGGCCCAGCCATCTCCCATTTTACCGGTTTGTGGCGTCCAGAAGTTCATGCCCCAGGGTAAGGCAATTGTTGGATAAGTATTTCCGTTAGACATAGAGGGCTTGCTCGCCGTTCCCATCAAGGGGTTGATCCATTCTACCGGATCGCTCAGTTTACCAACGGTCTGCGCATAAGCTGCGGAAGAACCTGCAATCAGTAACGCGGTTAAGTATCGCTTCATCATCATGATATTGGATAAATAATTTATAATATTTGGTTTAAAATCCAGCTCCAAATGCAGCAATTGACCATTTCTACAAACAGCTCATGCATTTGAGCGCTAAAAACGTTTTAGCACAGTCCTAAAGTAATAGATTTTTATCAATTATTCTAAATAAAAAAAGGCACAATACGTAAATATCGTGCCTTCATGAGCAATGTAGCTGTAAATGTTACTTTAGATCGGATATTGCAGCTCACCTTCCTGGAAAGGTACCTGGCTCATGACTGGAGCCCATAGGCTTATTGGTCCTGTGGGGCCTCTTTATAAAAACTGTCCGACTAAAATCTCCGGCAGAAGAGGTATCACCAGTATCTGGCTTATTGTTTCCAAAATCTTCTGTCTCTTTGTACACCGTTTTCCGGTGACTGTGTCTCTCGTTCTTGTTTTCCGGCTTTTTCATAACAAATATAATTTATTGATGTATACCGTAGCTTATTATGGTAACAACGCAAAAACAGTTATGTTTGGTATAAAAAAAAGAAAAAATAAACAGAATTAACCAGCCTTAGGAGTGTATATTTTCTCCCTGATCAGCCGGGCCAATACCTTAAGCTCAGTTTCTTCAAAAACGGCAGTTCCCATTAGTAACATCGGATAAGATTCCAAAGGATTGGTATAGGAGGGTTGTCTGTAACTGAAATCTAAGACCTGGAAGCCCAGACGCTCGTAAAAACCGATTCTACGAACAGAATAATCATCCTCCGGTGGCTCCACTTCTAGTAAAATCCTGCCGGGAAGCAGTGTTTTATAATAATTGAGTACTGAGGCACCATAGTTCTTACCCCTTAATTCAGCATCAATAGCAAAATGTTCTACGAAATAACTGCCTGAAATCTCCCACCAGATGATAAAACCAATATGTCCGTCGTCGGTATGAATCAGATCAAGGTGCATTTCCTTGTCTAAGGAGATCCGCTTCAGTAAGGAATCCCAATCCCTCCGCTCATGCGGAGGGAAGGCATCCTCATATAATTTTTTAATAAAGGTCAGCGAGGGATCGCTGGCCGTTGTAATCCTGTGAAACTTCATAAAAGAAATCTTTATGCAGTAACGTTCTGACTTACGATTTGTTTTACTTTATCTATTACAATATCCAGCTCTTCTTTCGTGTTGTATTTGCTGAAAGAGAACCTTACAGAAGGCCTGTTCGGGTCTGCATGAATACCAGTCAACACATGAGAACCGATGTTAGATCCTGAAGAACAAGCACTACCACCAGAGGCAGAAATACCATTGATATCCAGGTTAAACAACAACATATCAGACATATCCATGGCCGGGAAAGAAACGTTCAATACGGTATATAAACTCTTATCGGCATCCGTTTCACCGTTAAAGCTAATGTCACCAATCTCAGTACTCAATCTGTTTTTCAGGTAATCTTTTAAACCCTGAATATGATTCTGGTGACTTTCCATTTCTGTATAAGCCATTTCAAGGGCTTTCGACAGCCCAATAATACCATATACATTTTCTGTACCACCACGCATATTGCGTTCCTGTGCACCACCATAAATCATCGGAGCGATTTTCACATTGTGATTTACAAAAAGAAAACCTACCCCTTTAGGTCCATGCAATTTATGCGCTGAACACACAATGAAATGAGCTTTTAATTTTCTGACATCATGCTTGTAATGACCCATCGTTTGAACGGTATCACAATGATAAATGGCATCATATTGCTCGCATATCTCTCCTACACGCTCAATATCGGTCAGGGTACCCAACTCATTATTAGCATGCATCAAAGAAACAAATGAACGTCCGTTTTCTTTTAACAGTTGCTCCAGATGGTCATAATCAATATTACCTTTAGTATCGATGTTTACAAAACTCAACTTGTCAATAACACCTTGCTTCAACAACATATCTAAAGTATGTTCTACCGCATGATGTTCAATTTTCGAAGTAATGGCATGTTTGATATTAAATGCAGCAATTCCACAACGAATGGCGGTATTGTCGGCTTCTGTACCTCCGGATGTAAAAAAGATCTCAGCAGGAGTCGCATTTAAGAGACCGGCAACAGTTTTTCTTGCTTTTTCAACCAGCGTTCTTACCTCTCTACCCTGAGCATGAATTGCAGATGGATTTCCGTAATAATTAGTCATCACATTCACCATTTCCGAAATCACTTCCGGGTCTAAAGGTGTTGTTGCCGCATTGTCTAAATAGATCCTGTTTACCTTCATTAGTTCAATTTTAAAATTTCTTTAATATCTGAAATGATCTTTGAAGCCAGGTTTTCAGCAACAGTTTCGCTACCTGCTTCACTATAGATACGAATGATCGGCTCAGTATTAGACCTGCGCAAATGCACCCATTCCTTATCAAATTCAATTTTCAACCCATCAATTGTACTGGTAGGCTGGCTTTTATATTTTTCCTGAACTTTTAGCAATAAAGCATCAATGTCCATTTCAGGTGTTAATGTGATTTTATTCTTAGAGATATAATAAGCAGGGTAGCTACTTCTCAAAAGAGAGATCGACTTACCAAACTTTGCCAAATGCGTCAGGAATAAACCAATACCAACTAAAGCATCACGGCCGTAATGAGATTCAGGATAGATGATACCACCATTACCTTCACCACCGATCACCGCATTACTGGCTTTCATTTGATTCACTACGTTTACCTCTCCAACTGCTGAAGCATGGTATTCCATACCTGCTTTTTCCGTCACATCTCTCAATGCTCTGGTTGAAGAAAGGTTAGAAACCGTATTTCCAGGCGTATTTTGAAGCACGTAATCCGCAACAGCAACCAAAGTATACTCTTCGCCAAACATAGCACCGTCTTCACATACGAAGCATAAACGGTCAACATCAGGGTCTACTACAATACCTAAATCAGCGTTTTTAGCTTTTACCACCTTAGCGATTTCCGTTAAGTTTTCTGGAAGTGGCTCTGGATTGTGTGGGAAATGACCATCAGGTGTACAATACAATTCATAAACTGTTTCTACACCTAAAGCTTTCAATAAAGCCGGAACAAAGATCCCTCCTGTAGAGTTCACACAGTCGATGGCAATCTTGAAGTTTGCTGCTTTAATCGCTGCAACATCTACCAATGGCAAGGCAAGAACGGCATCAATATGCTTTTGCAAATAGGTATCGTTTTTAGTTACCGTACCTAAATCATCAACATCAGCAAAGCTAAATTCTGCTTTCTCAGCGATCTCTAAAAGTTCTTTTCCATCTGCATCGCTGATGAATTCTCCCTTTTCATTCAATAATTTCAAGGCATTCCATTGTTTTGGATTGTGACTTGCGGTTAAGATGATACCGCCACCAGCTTTTTCAAGAGGTACTGCGATTTCTACTGTTGGGGTAGTTGACAAACCAAGGTCGATAACCTCAATGCCTAAGCCTTGAAGCGTACCAATCACCAGGTTGTTCACCATTTCACCAGAAATCCTGGCGTCACGTCCAACAACAATTTTCTTAATATTCGTTTTATTGATAATCCACGAGCCATAAGCTGCTGTAAATTTAACGATATCAATAGGAGTTAAACCATTACCGGCAATTCCTCCGATGGTTCCTCTTATTCCAGAGATAGATTTTATTAGTGTCAAGTTATTCGGTTTTTTTTTCAAAAATAGCAAAAAAACAACATAAAGACTGATTTATACCGCTCCGAATCGTAAAATTAACATCATTAAAATCGGGGAGCAAGCTCAAATTATCCTCAATGTTGCATTTGAAAATACTATATTTGTGCTTTTCCTAAACATCAACAAAAACGGGCTTTATGCAACGCAAGTGGTTTCAATATTGGTTCAACTCTCCCTATTATCATATTTTATATAGTCAACGTAATGATGCTGAGGCAGAATTCTTAATTGATAACCTGTCGGCACACCTAAAGCCTGCTGCGGATTCCAAAATTATGGACATCGCCTGCGGCCGCGGAAGACATTCTATTTACCTGAATAAAAAAGGTTACGATGTCACAGGTGTTGACCTTTCCGAGCAAAGCATCAAATATGCACAGCAGTTTGAGCAAAAGAACCTGCACTTTTTCGTGCATGACATGCGCAAGCTGTCTTTCATCAATTATTTTGACCTCGCCTTAAACCTGTTCACCAGTTTCGGTTATTTTGAAACGGAAAAAGAACACGTAAGCGCCTTAACCTCGTTCAGAAAAAGCTTAAAGCCTGACGGAACCCTGGTTATCGATTATTTCAACACACAAAAGATCCTAAAAAACCTGACACAGCAGGAAACAAAAACGATGGATGGCATTGAATTCCACCTCCATAAATTTGTTGCTGATGGCAAGATCATCAAACATATCAATTTTGAACACCGCAATAAAGCTTTTGCTTTTGAAGAGCGTGTTCAGGCCTTCCAAAAAGAAGATTTCGAAAGAATGCTGTTAAAAAGCGGTTTGGAAATCACGGAAACCTTTGGTAGCTACGCTTTAGAGCCATTCGATGAGACTAAATCTGACCGTTTGATCTTAATCTGCAAAAAAACATGCTAGAAAGCCTGCATCAATTTGACGTAGAACTATTTCTGAAAGTGAACCGTGACATGGGCAATCCATTTTTCGACTGGCTCCTCCCTTTGATGCGCAACCGCTATTTCTGGATGCCATTATATTTATTTATCATCATCTTTTGTGTAAAAGAATACAAGAAAAGAGGATGGTACATTATTGGAATGCTTGCTTTTACAGTAGCTATGGGCGATTTAATCGCTTCCAGGGTGATCAAACCATTGGCAGGACGCATCAGACCTTGCAACGACATTGATCTGGTTGGAGAACTCATCCGCCGTGTCCCATGTGGCAGCGGCTATAGTTTCCCATCTGCTCATGCTACCAATCATTTTGCCATGGCTGTTTTCCTGATTTTCGTGTTTTACGATAAATGGAAACCTATTTTGCCGATCGGAATCGCCTGGGCATTTCTCATTTCTTTCTCCCAAATTTATGTCGGGGTACACTACCCTATTGATACCATGGTGGGTGCCCTACTCGGCAGTCTGATTGGTTTCACGACCTCAATCATCTATAAAAAAATACAACCCCAAGTATAATGGAAATCTGGAAGTTGCTCATCTTATTCTTTAGTGCTTTTTTGGGCGGCTCTGCCATCTTTATGGTGAAGAGCGATAAATCTCAGCTGCTAAAGTTAATCCTTTCCTTTAGTGGTGCTTATTTATTTGCCATCACGGTATTACACCTGATCCCGGAAGCTTACAGCGGTCCGGATCATGCTTCAATCGGTATTTTTATCCTGATTGGTTTTCTGTTCCAGATTCTGTTAGAGCAGTTTTCCGAAGGCGTAGAACATGGCCATATCCATAAACACGGGGATTCTAAAGCATTTCCTTACGGCATCATGATTAGTCTTTGCCTTCACGCTTTCCTGGAAGGAATGCCATTGGCTAAAGATCAGCACAACGCCCTGATTTTCGGTATCTCCTTACACCATATTCCAGCGGCTTTTGCCCTGGCAAGTATCCTGTTACAAAGCAAGTTCAACAGAAACAGCGTGCTTTTCTATATCAGTATTTTCGCGATAATGGCCCCATTAGGCTTTTATGTAAGCTATGGCCTGAGCAACGGTACCATAGGTGGCGTAGAGGACTATTTTAATAAGATTATGGGTATTGTGATTGGTATCTTTTTACACATCTCTACCACGATCCTATTCGAATCCAGTGTAGACCACAAGGTGAGTAAAAGAAAAATGATTGCGGTATTGTGTGGTGTAGGTATTGCCCTGATCGGTTATTTTATGACCGGGCACACCCATCAGCATTAAACCATACTAAAGACCCTTCAGCCATTAAAATATTAAGAGGTTAATCCAAACGGATTAACCTCTCATTTTATCCAGCAAATCGTTCAGTAACTGTGCCTCTGCTTCCGACAGGTTTTTGGCAGAAAGTTCAGAAAGGTCTACCTCATCATCCATCTTCAGGAGCAGGGTTAATCCTTTCTCTGTGATCAGAATATCCACCGCACGTTTATCATGGGCATTCACACCTTTAGCCACCAATTTCTTTTGCACCAGACGCTCGGTGATGCGGGAAGCATCACACATCTTATCCAGCATTCTTGATTTTAACAGGTTAATTGTAGATGGCTTTGGGTATTGCCCTCTTAGTATCCTTAAAATATTGAACTGCTGGGGAGTGATCTCATATGGAGCAATGACCTGTTTAAAATAATCATTGCACCAACTATTGGTAAATACCAGATTCGCAATTGCCTGCTGGTATATATCTTTAAATTTTGTCGCTTTTATTTCTTTCTCCAACTGCATCTCAGTCATTATATTAATTCTGGTCCCCATCCTTAGATCTGGTCTTTTTCTTACCAAATCCCCATGGGCAGTGTTTACATTTATTCTTACAGCAATAGCCCCTTTTAAGATGGTAGGCTTCGGTAAAAACCATTAGCCCATCCTCGTTCAAATAATAGTCTATCCCTTCTATCATTTATGTAAGCAATTTAACGACCAAACTATTCGCAAAATGTTCCTTCAATTGCTTTCCATCGCCATGATTGGTCCAGACCTGAGTTGGTTTCACCTGATCAATGCTATAAATGATGTCATTCCAATCCGCATGATCAGAAACATACAACTGAATCTCACTGTTACTTTGTAAGTGTTTCCAGCCTGTAGCGAACACTCTAATCACGTTAATAGCTCTGGAATAACTGCGGAACACCATTGGTGGAACCATATAAATCATGTTAGCCGGCGTGTTCTTCATCACTTTACGATCATACATTTCATATTTTCCCATATTTATGCCATTCTCCTCATAAATTTTCACAAAAGGCATCATACTATGGTGTACCAGTATCCTTTTTTCCGGACAATGGTCATTCATCAGACTGATTAACCGCTGACATTTACCCAGAGCATAAGCACCCAGCATAATATTACTTTGGGTTCCGTTCAGTTTCAAAATCTCTTCTTCTGCCACCGGGTGACGGGTGTTCGGATCGGCAAAAGTAGTCTCTGTAATCAGCACATCTGCTTGTACAAACTCAATCGGCTCACAGGTTTTATCAGGCTGCAACTTATAATCTCCGGTGTACAAGTATTTTACGCCCTGATACTCCATTAAAATCATGGCAGAACCCAGAATGTGTCCGGCTGGAATAAAGCTGATTTTAACGCCATTTAAGATAAAATGCTCATGAAATTCTTTCAAATGAAACTCGCCGGCGGCAAACTTCTTATAACGGTGCTTCATAAATAATGAAGTCGTTTTAGTGCAGTAAACATTCAGGTTACCGCCGATGGCATGGTCTCCATGGGCATGGGAGATCACTGCGTCTTTTGCTATCTCCTTTGGATCCAGATAAAAATCACCATATCTACAAAATAAACCAGTTTTTGTAGCAACTATAAAATCATCTAATATCATTAAGGGTTTGTATTTAAGAATTGATGGTGTAAAGCCATCACTTGTGTAATTAAAGAATCTGTTTCATTATTATGGACCAGCATATCCGCCATTCTGGCCTTTTCTTCGTCGGAGAGCTGTTTATCCATACGTGCCTTCACTTGCTCAGCTGTTACCCCATCGCGCTGCATCACGCGTTGCAATTTAGTTTCCAAAGGCGCGATCACCAGTACATTACGGTCGCACTGCTGATAAGAACCACTTTCAAAAAGCAAGGCTGCTTCTTTTAATAGGTAAGGGGCATTTGGAGAAACCTGAGCAAGCCAATGTTCAAAAGCACGAAATACTGCCGGATGAACCAATTGGTTTAATTTTTCAAGTTCTGAGGTTTGATTAAAGACAATTCCGGCAATATGTTTATTATTCAATATTCCTTCCGGAGTATAACTTTCCTTTCCGAAAGCAGTTTTTACTCCTGCAATCAGGATCGGATCCGTCACCATAATTTTTTTGGCTACCGTATCTGCGTAAAACACAGGAATACCCAGCGTTTCAAACACGCGGCACACCGTGGTTTTCCCGGAGCCAATCCCCCCTGTTATTCCTATTTTTAACATTATTTTTCTATGATAAAATCAACTTTAGCAGGTTTAATCTGCACCAGTCTGCAATAATCCGGAAAACGCGTTAAGCGCACAGTTAACTCATTGTGCTGAAAAACTTTCCATTCATTCATATCCACCACCGCTACAATAAACTCCTCATTGATCTGGGTATACCGGGACAAAGCCACCATCAAAGTGATTTTCACCTTTTTCGGATACAGCTTTACATTGTAATATTCTTTATTGTTGATCACCTTTAAAGGCACTTCTATTATTTTTTCCGTGAACTCATCCACCGGTAATTTCACGTCTACACTGGTCGGGAAAATGTTGACGTTTTTCATCTTATTCTGCACCATTGCTACTCTTGCGACCGTAGAGTTTTGAATCTCTTCCAGTTTCAGGGTATCCGTGTTCCATTCCCTGATCTTCATGATATCTTCTTCCGGACCGGAAATCGTGACATAATCCGGATTCACCTTAATCGCATTGGAAATCCCGTATTGCGGGGCAAAGCTCAGGTGGGAAACCAGTTTCACAGGAACTCTTTTTACTCTCCTCTCAGAAAAATCAAAATAAAGGGTATCCGGTTTCACGGAAATGATCTTTTGAGAAGATTCAAGCTGACGGTTTACATTGAAAAGTTGTTCTGAAAACAACACATAATTTCTGTTGTTCAATTTCTCCAGGTTAATGGAGATCGACTGAGGTTTGATCCTCAAACGCGCAAATAAAAGTTGCCAGCCCGTTCCTTCCACCTGTAAATCTACCGTATCTGATTGCAGCGGATGAAAAGCTTTTTTCTGAGGGAAGTTCTTATAGTCGAGTACTGTCTTGGCAGTATAAACATATTTATTGTTTAATGCCATGAATAACCATGCCGCAACAGCCAGGAACAGACAGGTGACCAGCGCCAGAAAACGCTTTTGCTCTACTTTTGTGAGTTTGATGATGGGCATATAGACAAAGTAAACAAATATACTGAAATGCAAAAGCCGCACCAAACAAGGATGCGGCTTTTACCAGTATAGCTGTGAAACCTATGCTTTAGGAGCGTCAGTTTTAGCAAGGTCAACTTTAGGAGCTGCAGCTTTCGTTGCATCTAAAGAAACCGAAGTTTTATCAAAACGGATTTTAGTACCACTCTCTACTTCAATTACGAAAGTAGTATCGTTCATGTCTACAATTTTACCGTGAATACCGGCAGTAGTAACAATTTTATCTCCTTTTTTCAAGTCTTCAACCAATTTTTTATGATCCTTAGCTTTTTTAACCTGCGGTCTGATCATGAAAAAATAAAATACCACCATGATTAAAACCATTGGTACCAGGGTACCTAGCATGCTGCTACCACCTGTTGCTTGTAAGATTACTGTTGACATCATATGATTAATATATAAGATTTTATTAGTATTTACTTTTCTTTAATTTCTCCTGTTAAGTGTAGCTCTGCTACTGTTGGGTTTGCATTTGAAGTCACCGTAACGACTTTATCCTGCATTCCAAATTTTCCGTTGCTGTCAAAGACCACTTTAATGCTACCTGTTGCACCTGGAAGAATCGGCTCTTTAGGTATCTCAGGAACCGTACAACCACAGGTTGCGGTGGCATTGGTAATGATTAAAGGGCTTTTTCCAGTGTTCTTAAAGTTATAACTGTAATGAACTTTTTCTCCCGGAGCTATCTTACCGAAATTATAGTTTTCATTATCAAAAGTCATTACCGCGGCATCAGCTGCAGCAACAGGGTCAGTACCTTCGGCAAGGGAGGTTGTCCCTGCTTCAGTATTTCCACCAGCTGTTTTTGTCGTATTCTGGCAGGAAGCAAATGTCATTGCTGCAATTGCAATTAACAAAATTCGTTTCATATTATTTATTCTTCGATTAATCCGCGACCCAATTTATGGATGCTATCCGTTCTTTTCAGATCGCCTAAAATTTTGTCCAAGATACCGTTAATAAACGAATTACTTTTCGGAGTACTGTAATCTTTTGATAGATCAAGGTACTCGTTAATCGTTACTTTAACAGGAATAGAAGGGAAATTCAACAATTCACAGATCGCCATTTTCATCAAAATAGTATCCATTAATGCAATCCTTTCCGACTCCCAGTTTTTAGTACGTTCGGCAATAAGTTCCTGGTATTCTTTGTTGTTTTTCAGCGTGTAAATGAAAAGATCTTCTACGAATTTCTTGTCTTCTTCCCAATCCTGACTAATTGGAGTCAGTTTGTTTTTACGTGGATCTTCTGAAGTAAAGTTCTTTAAAGTTTTCGCAACCATTCCTTGCATCACTTCTTTATCTACAGACCAGTTGATAAATTTATCCTCAAAAGCCTGAATGATGTTGTGGCTTTTCAAAATAATCTTTCTAAAGATAAATTTGATGATAACTTTTGATTCCTCTAAACTGTTGTCCTCATCTGCAAGGTAAGCGATATATTCAGGGGTAGTTTTTAAGGCATTGAAGATACCTTTTACAAATTCAGGATCAGACATCCAGTTGATCTGATATTTGTTGACATTGTCCTTAAAGTCAGGATTCTCTTTTAGAGTTACCGCAAACTTATTGTGGAGTAGTTTCATGTTAGGATTTAAATCCTCTGGGGTAGGCAAATGTTTATTTGACCTTTCAATAGCATCAATGCTAGTGTATTCCGTGACCTCAACAAGAAGTGATAGCATCCAGATGTACATTTCATACACGCTGTCAATACTTTCCATTAGAGCTTTCTTCGAGGAAGCTAAATCTCTCTTGTCTGTCATCTGCCATGCAAAAATATTTTGCAAAGCTTTAATTCTTAAGTGCCTTCTGTTTAACATGAATGTGTAAGAACGAGTGGTAAATTACCGGGTTATTTAATTTGTGATTTGTGTACTAAAATGATGATTTTATTTTCTTGATATCAATTATTCTTTGTTCAGCAATGCGGTTAGCAGCCCAGATTGTTGAGATGTTGTCTTTCTTAGACATTCGGATTACATCACGCGTGGCATTGTATATGTTCTCTGTCAGCTGAATGGTACGTTTCTTTCCATAACCAGTCAATTCAGAATAACAACTGATCAAACCACCGGCATTGATCAGGTAATCCGGTGCAAATAAAATGCCCTTATCCAATAATAGTTTACCATGAACCTGCTCATCTGCCAACTGATTGTTTGCAGAACCTGCGATAATGGCGAACTTCATTTTAGGGATGGTTCTATCATTTACCGTAGCTCCTAAGGCACATGGCGCATAAATATCGGCGTCTATTCCAAATATTTTATCCGCAGCAATAGGCTTGGCTTTATAAGTACGTGCAACATGTTGCAAACGTTCTTCATTGATATCACTGATGTATACTTCTACATTTTCTGCTCTTAACAGCTCTACCAGGTGTTCTCCTACATTACCAATCCCTTGCACTACTACTGAACGCCCTGCCAGCATATCTGTTCCAAACACCTCTTTTACGCAGGCTTTTATGCCTAAGAATACGCCTTTCGCCGTATGTGGTGCCGGGTTTCCTGCTCCTCCTAAAGATTCCGGAACGCCGGTTACATGCTCGGTTTCCATACGGATATACTCCATATCTTTAGTGGTGGTACCCAAATCCTCTGCCGTAATGAATTCTCCATTCATGTTTCTGATAAATCTGCCGTAGCTGCGCATCATGGCTTCCGATTTTCCTTTTCTGGAATCTCCGATAATCACTGCTTTACCACCGCCAATATTCAAGCCGGTGATGGCTGCTTTATAGGTCATTCCTCTGGATAATCTCAGTACATCTTCCAATGCTTCCGCTTCTGAAACATAACTCCACATCCTTGTTCCGCCTAAAGCAGGACCTAATGTAGTATCATGAACAGCGATAATGGCTTTTAAACCAGTATCCGGATCATTGCAAAAAACGACCTTTTTATGCCCTGCGGCGCTTAACTGATCTAAAACTGAATTCACAAGAGAACTATTATCAGGCATATAATTTTGTTTATCAGATATGTCGCAAAACTAGCATAAAAAAAACATTAATTACACAGTTTTAACCAAAGTCTTCAAAAAAATTACCTTCATTTGGCTAACTTTGACAATTCATGAAGCACCTCAGATTCTTAAACAAATACTTCTATAAATATAAATGGTGGATTATTCCGGGAGTGTTTTTCGTGATCATCTCCAATATTTTTGCAGTAATACCTGCTCAGGTGATCGGCCATGCCTTTAATTTAATTACCGAGAACATCCAGATTTACGGCTTATTCGAAGGTTTTGAACGCCGCAGCATCATCTATGATATCTTTAGTCAGAGTCTTTTCTATTTCGGACTATTGGTGCTCGTACTTTATCTGTTGAGGGGGATATTTCTCTTTTTTATGCGTCAAACGATTATTCTGATGTCCAGACATATTGAGTACGACATGAAGAATGAAATTTACGCGCATTACCAGGAGCTAAGCCTTGGTTTTTACCGCAGGAACAATACCGGTGATTTAATGAACCGCGCTACCGAAGACGTAAACCGTGTGCGTATGTATGTTGGTCCTGCAATTATGTACACCATCAATACCGCTGTATTATTTATACTGATCATTTATGCAATGTTCCAGGTGAATAGTACGCTTGCCATTTTCTCTTTACTGCCCCTTCCGGTACTGGTGGTGATCATTTATTTTGTCAATACCATTATTAATAAAAGAAGCGAGCAGATTCAGGAGCAACTTTCCCGTTTAAGTAGTTTTGTGCAGGAAAGGTTTTCCGGCATCCGCGTGATCAAGTCTTATGTGCGTGAAGACCATACAAAAGAAGTTTTTGCCGCAGAAAGTCAGGGCTATAAAAATAATGCAATGGGTCTGGTAAAGGTTCAGGCTTTATTTTACCCCACCATGTTGTTGCTTGTTGGCCTAAGCACGATTCTAACCATTTATATCGGAGGGAAACAAGTGATTGAAGGGGCCATCACGCCAGGGAATATAGCAGAGTTTATAGTCTATGTCAACCAGCTGACTTTCCCGGTCTCCATGTTGGGTTGGGTAACGACCCTGATTCAACGTGCTTCTGCTTCTCAAAAAAGGATCAATGAGTTTCTTCATTTGAAGCCGGAGATTGTTTCCGGATCCACAGAGATCTTACCGGTTAACGGAAATATCAGGTTTGAAAACGTAAGTTTCACTTATCCGGATACTGGAATTCAGGCCTTAAAAAACATCAGTTTTGAGATTGAACAAGGTCAGTTTGTAGCCATCATTGGCCGTACAGGTTCCGGAAAATCCACACTCGCCAATCTCATGATGCGCATGTATGATGTGGATGGGGGGAAAATCACCATGGACGGGAAGCCGATCAACACGCTCAACTTACAGCATTACAGAAGTCAGTTTGGCTTTGTACCACAGGAAGTATTTTTATTCTCCGATACGATACAAAACAACATCGCCTTTGGCCTGGATGAAGTTAATGAGGATGCAGTAATCCAGGCGTCTAAAAATGCGGCGGTCTATCAGAACATCATCAATTTCGAGCATAAATTTGACACCATGCTTGGCGAGCGGGGAATTACCCTTTCCGGCGGACAAAAACAGCGGGTATCTATAGCGCGGGCCTTGATTAAGGAGCCTAAAGTCCTGATTTTCGACGATTGCCTTTCCGCAGTAGACACGCGTACAGAAGAAGAGATCCTGAACAATCTCGGTCGTGTGATGAAGGGGAAAACCAGTATCCTGATTGCTCACCGGATTTCCACGATAAAAAATGCAGGTAAGATCCTCGTCTTAGATGGTGGAAATATTATTGAACAAGGTACACATGCCGAATTACTTCAATTAAATGGTACTTATGCCGAAATGTATCAAAATCAATTGTTGGAAGAGGAAACCAACAGCAGTTCTGAAGTATAACAATTGCTAATCGTTGTTTTTTCATCCGATTTAGATAAATGAAAGTTCTTTTGTGCAATTTTCTATTTTGAAGTTTAATAATTATTGCTTTATATTTACCCGAACCAAAAACCAAGATTAATACCAACATGGGAGAATTTGACAACAAAGAGAGAGAAGAGGTTTTTTCGAAGAAAGTAAGGGCCGGTAAAAGAACGTACTTTTTCGACGTAAAAGCGACAAGATCAGGGGACTATTACCTAACTTTAACTGAAAGCAAGAAAAGACTAGAAGACGGTGTGTTTGTAAAGCATAAGATCTTCCTGTATAAAGAAGATTTTGAGAAGTTTGCAGAAGGATTAAATGAGACTGTTGATTACATTAAGAACCACCAGGATGTGGTTGAGAAACGTTACGAATACTCCGAGAACCACGAAGGCGTAACCACTAAAAGTAACGACGAATTTCCTTACTAATATCATACAGAAAAAAATTAAAAGTCCCTAATCAACCAGGGGCTTTTTTTTATGCGCTGATTTTAGCGCTTTAGCTTTAAATACTTTCCAAAATTCAAATGGGAATTCTCCCGGGCATCAGGGCAACATTGAGCTGAATAAAAAAAAGGCCTGTTGAACTGAAACGAAACAGTACAACAAGCCTTCTTATCAATAGAAGCTTATTTCATCAGCTCTGCAAGCTTATCATGAAGCGCTTTACCTCTAAGGTCTTTTGCTACGATAACCCCATTAGCATCTACTAAAACAGAATGAGGGATACCTCTTACTGCATATAGTTTCACCATCGGACTTTGCCAGTACTGAAGATCAGAAATCTGGTACCAGGTTAATTTATCATCGGCAATCGCTTTCTTCCAGGCTGCAGCAGCAGTTGGCTTATCCAGAGATACGCCCAATACATTCAAACCTTTATCATGGAACTTTTCATAAGCAGCCACAAGATTAGGATTCTCCTGTCTGCATGGACCACACCAGGAAGCCCAGAAATCAATCAGTGTATATTTACCTTTGGCCACCACTTCATTTAAAGAAAGTGTAGTTCCTTCTGGTGTCTGTGCGCTGAAATCCGGAGCTTTAACACCTATAGCAACTTTCGCTAAGGCATCTAAACGGTCTTTCAACTGTAACCCATAAGTACTCTTTTTTACAGATGCTGATAAGGCATTGTAAAGTGGTAAAGTTGTGGTTGGTTCTACATCACCTTTAAAGATCAGGTATGGGGTATAATAAGATTGTGGATTGTTTTTGATAAAGGTTGCGGTCAGCTTTTCCTGTTCGCCTTCCAGCTCATCAAACTGCTTACTGATCGTAACCATTTTCTCAGTTTGACCATCCTTTTTAGCTTCGCTATATTCCTTGTTCAAAGCCCTCATGGTACTCATCAATGGAGCCATTGCAGAAGAATATTTCAAGTGATCTTCATGTGCAACTGATCCCGTAATTACCGACTCCGTGAAATCATTTGCATTCGCTTTTATGGTCATATTGGAATTGTCTAAAAACGCATTGTACCTCAAGCGCTTGTCTTCCATCCTGATGCTAAAAAACTCAGCACCATTTTTAATAACCCCCGTCAATACAAATTTCCCTCCTTTTATAGTTTGTGAAAGCGTATCTGCAGTATTCTGAGCTGTACTGCGGATAAACAATATTTTATCTCCGTCTTTTACGCCGGTTAGTTCACCTTTTACGGTAAAACCTTTGGCTTGTTGTGCATTTACTCCTGCTATGTTCAACAAGGTCACTAAGCCTAGTGACAAAGTTGAAATCTTTAATATATGGTTCATTTTGTGTGTTTACCTATTATTTAATTTGTTACTTGTGATTCCATGGTGTTGATTCCCTGTTATGACTTATTTACAACAACTCGATTTTATCAAGCAGGTCCTGCGCCAGCTTTTGAATCTTAGAGGTTTCTGCATCGGCAAGCGCTCTGGATTTTTTAGCAGCAACCAGTGCTTCGTCCTTCTTTTTAAGGCTTAGGCATACTTTAGCAAAAGTGCTTTGGATAGAATATTCTTCCGGCTCCAGCAGGGTTGACTGTTTTGCCATTTTGTAAGCCTGTTTCAGAATTTTAGGATTTGCAACCGCTTTAGCATTTGCCGCATCTTTAGCATTTGCTGAGCTTTTACTATCTGCTCTTCTGGCTAAAAAGCTAAGTTTTTCTGCATCATCTTTCAAGTCGCCCTTTAAAGCTGCATTGGTGATTTTAATATATTCTGCATTCTTGTTGTTGTACAGGTAGAAATCTGCTTCCAGCATGATACCTTGCTTTCTACGGGCTAAGTTATCCGGGGTTTTGAAATAAGAAAGACGATCCATGAAAGCCTTTTCATTTTTAGAATACAGGTAACCATACATCGTATTCGTGATCAAACGGTCTTTCAGTTGCTCTCTTTCCACTTCCGTTGCATAGCCAGCATAAGCAGCCTGGTTTGCCATAAAATGCGCACCTAAACGATCGCTTTCTGTTCTCGCTAAAGCTTTAATTGCTTTCCATCCTAACGCAGAATTCAATTCCGCCAGACTGATTCTCTCCGAAATATCTTTTCCGATAGGATCTCCAATGGTACGGTTTGTTTTCTGCAATACCAGGAAGTAATCCAGTACAAAAGGAATGTCCCTTTGTCCGGATTCATACTTACTGGTCAGGAAAGAAAGGTTTCTTTTCGGATCTCCAGCAATCTTTCCTTCTTCCAGAAATTCAGCCACAGCCATTCTTGAAGCCGTTCTGTGGATCACTTCTCCTTTGTCATTTACAAAAAGAAAAGTCGGGAACGACTGCACATTATATTTTTTACGGAGCTCAATTCCTTCTCCTTTTTCCATATCAATTTTAGCATTGATAAAGTGGCTATTGAAAAAATCAGCTACTGTAGGATCAACAAACACGTTTTTATCCATCCATTTGCAGGGCGCACACCAGGAAGTATAGCAGTCGATAAAAATCAATTTGCCTTCTTCTGCAGATTTAGCGCTCGTTGCCGCCCAGGTAGTCGTCTGGTTAAATTTAATTCCTTCCTGTGCTTTCAGGCCAGTGGCGATCAGCAACAACAGGAACAGGTTAAGGTATTTCATATGGTGTGTAATTAGAGTGATTCAATATATATATGCGCTCCCCGCAGATTAAAACCGCAGAGAGCAGCGTAATGATTATTTTAACGGTCCAATACTGGAAGCGAAGGATTTATGGCCAGTACTTTTGGAGGAATCGGCAATACATAGCGCAGGTCATTTGCCGCTAACGTAACTGTTTGTGTTCCGAAAGTATGAGTCACCGTTTTCGCAAAACGCAGGTCCTTATTCAGGCGTTTCAAGTCTACCAGACGGGTAATTCCCTGAAAAGGCATTTCTCTTCTTCTTTCATCCAGTACCATTTTTAATGCTTCATCTTTCGTTGCAGCGACCAATGGAGTGGCTCCTACAATACGTGATTTCCTCAGTACATCCAGTTGTTTTAAAGCAATAGCTGCATCACCAACTCTGGCTTCGGCTTCCGCAGCGATCAACATCAGTTCACCGGTACTAATCGCCATGTTAAATTCAACATAAGGCCCCCAGAGGGTTCTTCCCGGAAATTTAGCCACGTTTCCACCAAATTGAGCGAAATCCTGGCAAAAGAAAAGTTTTAAACGCTTATCTACAGCCCCGGCAGGAAGATCTTTGGCATAAGTATTTAACAGATCCGGACTGGCATATACTTCTGCAAATACATGACCATTACTTGTGGCGGTTTGACGGCCCCAGATCGTTTCTATATTCTTATCCAGCGTAGGAAACACAAGCGCTTTATTGCTTTCCAGAATTACCCTACCGTAAGTAACGCCCAGCTTGCTCGTATAATCCCCGTAATTCATCAATGCCTTATTTACAATTAATGCTTCATTAGCATTTTGCAAGGCCTCCGGATAGTTACCCATATACAGGTAAACCTTACTTAGCAAAGCATCAACCGCAGCTTTTGTAGGGCGAAACCGATCTCCACCCTTTGTTGCCAGATTCGGCTGTGCTTCCGTCAAATCTTTTAAAATAAAGGCATATACTTCTGCAACCGTATTTCTGATGTATTTTTTATTGATGTCTTCTACCAGAACCAGCGGAACACCTAAATCTGTAGCTGCCGTTGCTGCGTCATAATGAACTGCATATCCATTTACCAGATTAAGGTACTCAAATGCTCTGCCTACCATGGCCTCTGCTTTCAACTGTTTTTTCAGGTCCGTTACGCCATCCGGAACATTTTCAACGTTATTAATGACGGTATTGTAGGTGAAAATCCGCGAATAAGCCGATTCATAAAATGTGTCAACATTGCCACTCTCTAAGGTCGCCCCATGTGCAAAACCATACAGGTTACGTTTTAATATTGAAAACAAGGTATAATCCGTACTGCTGCTTTCATCCTTTTCAATTCCGGCTTGTACATCATCCGTCAGGTAATTCGGGTAAGCCGAAGAAGAGTTGTTTAAAGCATTGTCATTTAACAGTTTTTGATAATCTTCAAAAAGCGCAGGAATGGTGTATCCCTTAGGCTTAATATCCAGATAGTCTTTACATCCGGTAAAGACTCCTGTAGTAAGCAATAAAGCAAAAAATATCTTTTTCATTTGTATCTGTTTAATGGATTAAAAATTAACAGCCAGGCCGAATGTGTAGCTTGCCGGAATAAAATTCCCTCTTGTTGTGACTCTGCTGTTCGCATTTGCGTCGGTCGGCATTGTGGTAAACCAGGCTTCAGGATCCAGATTTTGTTTATTTACGGACCATCTCCAGGCATTTTGTACCTGGAAGCTCAGGCGTAATTTCTGTACATGGTTCTTTTTCAAAAACTCATTGGCCAGAGAATAGCTCAGCGTCACATCTCTTAACTTGATATAATCACCTCTTTGAACACCATGATCTCCTGCCGACCATAATTGTGTAATCCCGGCCGCAGCAACATTGTAAAAACCAGGCGCCATTCCGGGAATCAGCTCATCACCAGGTTTTTCCCAGTAATTTAAAGCTGTTCTATCCATGTTATTGGTATAATTCAACTCCGGTAATTTCGTCAGGTATGGACTAATCACGTCGCGCATTTTATTGCCACCATAGTAAATGAACATGAAGAATAAATCAAAATTCTTATAGCTTAAAGTATTCATTAAAGAGGCCGAAAATGGTGGCGTGATAGTTCCTTCATAAACCAGATCATCAACCGTTAATTCAGAAGTGTTTTTCACTTCTCTACCATCTTTAGTCAGCCCAATTGGTCTGCCTAAAGCATCTAATCCTTTGTAACGGATGCTGTACAGCGAGTTCATTGGCTTACCTACCCTGTTATTTACCTTATCCACATAACTATAAATAGTATTGTCTGTATTTTCTACTCTGGTGATTACGTTTTGATTGTAATTGAAGTTCATCGTAGTACTCCATTTGAAATCTGCGGTGGCCATGTTATTGCTCGTAAATGAAACGTCTACACCACGGTTGCGCATACTCGCAAAGTTCATATTTACAGAACTCCATCCCAGGGTTGGATCCGTATTCATCGGACCTAACAGATCGGTGGTATTCTTATTATAAAAATCGATGCTTCCGGAAAATTTAGCCTTTAGCAGACTATAGTCCAGACCAAAATTGGTCACTTTGGTTTTCTCCCAGCGTAATCCAGAGTTTGGAGGCGTTTTAATTCTTGCCTGTGCCTGATTGTTTATAGGATTCGCGCTGGCATAATCCGTCATGATCAGGTATGGGCCACCTTTTTTAGAAATGTTTCCATTGATACCATAAGTTGCACGAATGGCCAGACGATCCAACCAGTCATTGTCTTTTTCTGAAACTACGTACAGCAAGCCGGTAGACCAAAGTGGTTTATATTGATATTTAGGATCTGAACCGAATAAGTTCGATTGGTCCATACGAATACTCGCCGTTGCCGTCAGCTTACGATCAAAAGTATAAGATCCATTACCATAAAATGAAACATAGCGATCTTCTGTATTGGTAAAATACTCATCCTTTTTCTTATAGAAGAAACTACCACCAACAGACTCCATACCGGTTTGTTGTTTAAATAACGACACCTCATCAATTGAACCAAAAGACAAACTATTGTCATTATAGCCATACCTGTACAATCTGGTATCTGTAGCGATGATGCGACGTTGTTCTGAACCTGCAATAATATCAATACGGTGTTTATCTCCGAACAGTTTATTGTAGTTAAGTTGTGCACGTAAGGTATGTGAATTGATGTCCGCTCTGGTTTCATCTACTTGTCCACCATTAGGGATCAGAAATTCCTTGCTCCCATCAGGTTTAATTCTCGTTGCATCATTGATCAGAGTCTTCACCTCATACGCATTTTTACTAAGGTATTGCTTCGTATAATTCTCCGTTCTTTCTTTCTGATAAAGCAGGTTCAATGATAATCCTTCTGCCAGTTTAATATTTGCATTAAAATTCAGGTTCAGGTAATCACTATTATTGTTATAATGTTTAGTGCCCATCTCATTTACAGGCGCATAATATTCATTCTGTAAACCCAATGCATTTAAGCGGTCAATCTCCAGCGGAGATTTTGAATTTGGCCAGTTAACCGGATTTCCATTCTTATCTCTTAACATAAAATAAGAAGATTTACCCGTATTTAACATATTAATACCACTCACACCATTGTCGTAATCTTCTTTAAAAGAGCTGCTCAGGATGCCCACATTTACCTTTAACCATTTGGTGAAATTGAAGCTATTGTTCAGGTTAAAGCCTACACGTGTATTGCTTTGTTCGCGCTCATAAGGGTTATTGTTCATATAATTTCCACTCAGGTTATAAGTATAGAAATCTGAACCACCCGACATCGATAAATTGTGTTGTTGTACGATGGCTGTTTTACGAATAAATTCGTCTAGCACCTGATCATATCTATCGTTATTTCTGTAAAAATCCAGCGCAGTTTGTAATTGAGCTTCATCAGCAGCATTCCATTCTTTACTAACATCAGCTTTGTTCTTTGCCTCATATAGCAGTCTAAAAACATCATTCATAGACTTTCTTGGATCTATTCCTCCATAAGAAAGAGATTTCAGATTGAACATCTCTCTTTGGAAATCTACCAACTCCGCACTGCTCATTTTATTTGCATAGTCACGGTCAGGTAGCGGGGTAAGTTTCGCCGTTCCGTTGTAATTAATCCTTACCGGTCCTTTTATTCCTTTGCGCAGATTGATGACAATCACCCCGTTTGCAGAGCGCGCGCCATAGATTGAAGCTGCTGTAGCATCTTTAAGTACGTTAACAGACTCCACATCTGAAGGATTGATCGATTGAATATCACCTTCAAAAGGGGCTCCATCCACTACAATAAGTGGTTTTACTTCTGCATTTAAAGAAGAAACACCACGGATCTGATACTGCGTTTTACCTTCTAAACTATAGCTGGTCAAACCAGCAGACATTCCTTCAATTCTGTCCAGAATATTGGTTTGCATTTTACCTTTCAGGTCTTTATCCGCATTGATGCTGGTAATAGAACCTGCTGCACGTTCTTTAGGGATGTTCTGGTAGCCGGTAGAGACAATTGATATCTCCGACAGCTGTCCGGGGTTAACCTCTAAAGTAATATTGAAGGGACTGCCCTGACTTACCGGAACTTCTTTGGCTTTATAGCCGATAAAAGATACAATCAGCGTTGCTTTCTCATCTACGGCAGCAAAATCAAACTCCCCGTTACCATTAGTAATAACCGTTTTTTTTGTGTCTTTCACCTGTACAGTTGCTCCGGGTAAAGGCAGACCTTTTTCATCCAGTACTTTTCCTGTCACTTTCACAAACTTGAAAGTGCTTTTAAGCTGATCCAATACCGTGAAGTCTTTTTTCTTGATCACTACGGTATTTTCAATGATCTTAAAGCTCAGGTCCTGCCCTTGAAAACAGGCATCTAATGCTTGTTCCAATTGGACATTCTCCAGATTCAAGCTCACTCTTTTCGCTGACCTGACCAGGTCGCTGTTGTAAAGGAAAGTGTAATTCGTTTGTTTCTTGATGGACAAGAGTACCTGTTGTAAACTGGCATTTTTTTCGCGCAGTGTTACTCTCTGACCAAAGGTGCTCGCTGCAGCCTGTACCAAGGATATAGTGATCAATATGGTGATCAATTTAATCCGCATCATAATTTGTCTTCTGGTTAAGGTGTTTATGCTGGAAACCCTTGCATAAACAGCCTGAAATGGTTTAAAATATGGCACAAGGCGAGCCCTGTCCATACCTTTTGAAGTATTAAATAAATACATACATTTGTAAGGTTGGGTTAAAAATAGTAAGGTCTATTGCTACGTTTTTTTCGGTCCCGATTACCATCGGGACAAACAGAAAAAATGGGTTAACCGGACATTGATCCCGAGTATCAATCAGGATCTTCGACCGGGGAAGTGCTTCAACACTTTCCCGGTTATTTGTGGGTTAATATCTCTCTGCTCCTATTCTTTGGTTAGTAAATATTTCTTCATCTTTTTGGTTTATGGTTTATGATTTGTTGACTAAAGCGATACCACGATTCTATTGCGGGTATTGGTTTGCTTTTCTATTTTAAATTTAATATTCAGGTACCTTAGCATTTCCAGAAAAGCCATTGCATCAACCTTTCGGCTCACTTCCCCTGAAAATAAAATCGGAGGGATTTCCCCTGCATATACTACATCCACATCGTACCAGCGCGAAGCCTGACGCATGATGGTCTTTAAATCTGTATCGTTGAAGCGGAAATAACCGGTTTTCCAGCTGATCACGTCTTCAGTATCTACCTTTGATAATGACAAGCGATCATGACCGCCGGTAGCCTGTTCCCCTGGTTTAAGTACCAGCGTATTTTTCTGACCTGCTACTTTTACACTTCCTTCCATCAGCGTTGTTTTCACTGCCGGTTCGTCTTTATAAGCATTGATATTGAAATGGGTACCCAGGACTTCTACCTCTTGCTTTTCGGTTAGCACGATAAACGGCACTCTTTCGCCTTTCTTATTTTTCAACTGTTTGGCTACTTCAAAATAAGCTTCCCCTTTCAGCTCCACTTTGCGTTCGCTCAGGTGGTCAAAAGTTAAAGGAAACCTTAAAGAAGAAGCCGCATTTAGCCATACTTTAGTGCCATCTGGCAGCACCACCTGGTATTGTCCACCGTTAGGGGTACTTATCGTATTGTAGGTATTGGGTTTATTTATGTTAGAAAGGTGGTAGACCAGCTGTCCTTCTTTAGTTTTAGAGATACTAATTCCGGATTCTGTAACCAGGGTTCCTTTTTTAGCATCCGACAAAGAGATCTGCGTTCCGTCATCAAGTGTGAGTACGGCGTTGTTTCCTCCGGCAGGCAAGTGTTGCTGCTGAGTTTGGCGCTGTGTCAACAGGCCTTTATCTTCCTTAGCGGATTTAGAAGTATAGAATAGTATTCCGGCGGTTAATGCGATAGCAATACTGGCAGCAGCGGCAATGGAAGGCCATAAAAGACGGCGGGGTCTCTCTTCTTTAAACAGTGCCTTTTCTTCATCCAGTTGCAATCTTGACCAAACTTCGTCTAAATCATTCCTACGTTCCTGTTCTGTTAAATCAAAACCGACCATTTGATCTTCCCTATCTGCGGTACTGTTCAAGTGCCATTGCGCCAATAGCGCCTGCTCTTCTTCCGTACATTCGCCGGAAAGATATTTGATCAATAACTCTTTTGCGTCTAGTTTCGCCATAGTATGAAGGAATGCTGTTTATCCTTATCAAAAGAACAGACAGGCAACCCGGGCTCATGGGGTAAATAAAAATGAAGAAATGTTGAATTAATTCCTAGTGATGTGAAATCAGGAATAAAAATACCATGAGACCTAATTTCACCCTCAGGATCTTCAATGCATGCTGTACATGCTTCCTCACTGTCTGCTCAGAAAGTGTCAGCTGCGTCGCAATTTCTTTATGACTCAACTGTTCTTTCCTGCTCAGCTCAAAAACCTCTCTCATCTTAACAGGTAAGGCGGCAATTTCTTTTTCAATTAATAAGCTCATTTGTTTTTCGCGGACCAGGTGATCCGTAGCACATTGTTCCTCATCTATAAAAGCTTGCAGGGAATTCAAATATTGTGACGCTACTTTTTGATGAGAAATGACATTAAAGATGCGGTTACGAACCGCCGTATAAAGATAAGCCGACAAATTATCCGGAAAAGACAGACTTTCCCTTTTCGTCCATAACGTGGCAAAAAGCTCATGAACAATATCTTTCGCTTCCTCCCGATCCTGCATCCACTTAAACGCATGGCTATGCAACAACCACTTGTACCTGTTGTAAATTTCTGTGAATGCTCCCCTATCCCCAGACCTCAACAATTCGGCAAGTTCGTTGTCCGATATTGTTTCATAATTAAGCATTTCATTGTATCCCCCGGGCGAATATAAGAATTATCGCTTAAATATCGCCCCCTACGCCTGAAGGTATTGCAAGGTCACAAAACAACAAAGCCCTGATTTGCAGGCCGAAGTTGGATTCCAAACCTGTATCAGGGCCTTTATATAACAAGCTCTTCCCTAACTCCTTCCCTTTCCCTAACTCCTTCCCTTTTTAATTTTCTTGTCTCCCAACAAAATTTCTTGAGTCTGTGAAAAGGCCCGGGAAGTTTTGCCCTCTTCCGGGCAAAAGATTCCAGCCTTCGAACAGACTCAAAATTTTGTCTTACATGAAACTTCCATCACCCCTTCTCATTATTCCTCTTCCACCTTTCCCTTGCGCACCAGACCATTTCTGCAACCTCATCGTCAACCTCACCATAAAATACCTGCTCAGCGCATTCGATTTCGTATTGATTACATCGTTCCCTGAAATTTCCTGAGTTAAAAAATTATTCTGGTTTAGTAAATCGAACGCCTGGACTGTAATCTTCCCTCTACGTTCGAACAACTCCTTCTCCACATACATATTGACTACAAAAGGATTCGATGTTAAATTAGCACTGATTCCTCTTACAAAATTCTTACTGGCGCTATAACCGAACAAATAGCTATCCCATAAATATACCCTGCCATCTACGTTCAGTGCAAGCGTATTGTAATCACTATTGGCGGCGGTTACCAGACTATTTGTTGAGCGTGTATTGGTATAAGAAACATTCGGGTTAATTTCGAACCATTCCGTAGGGTTTATTCTCGGACCAAAACGCTCCATCATTGTCAAAACATTAGTCGTATTTTTCAGACCATTGGTCATAGACAGACGGTGATCATAGTTGATTGAGCCACTCAAAGCGAGATTATATTTTCTATCGTTCAATTGTTTATTGACAGAATAGTTCGCACTTACATTATATACCCCATTGGTATTTAAAAATCTGGTTTCATTGATCGTATTAAATGCACCACTTGGCAGAACGGTTCTAATTTGTTCCACATTTCTGATCACGGCATTATCCGTCATCGTCCCTCTTACATTCAGGGAATAATTCAATCTGGAATTGGCGATATAATTATTATAATTGGCGTTCAGACTATGGGTAAAGGACGCCAACAGGTCAGGATTACCGATCACCGGGCTCTGAGGATTCGTTACATCTCTAACCGGCTGAATCTGATCAAATGTAGGCTCTACTGCATTTCCTGCATAGTTGATCTGGATTTTATGTTGCCTCGACCACATATATTCAAAACGTGCAATTGGGATTACATTAAAGCTATTTCTATGCGTCGTGGTCCCTAAACTCGCTTTAGTTCCCGATAAGACAGCAGGCACCGCGGTCAATCCGACAGAGAATCTCACTTTCGACATCCGGTCCAGACCATAGCGATAGTTCATCGCGATGCGTCCCTGCGTAAATGAATAATCGTAAATATTGCTCAGCGAATCAATCACAGCAAGATACCCGTCAGCTCCAATATTTCTGGTGGTAGCGATATTGTCGTAACCATTATAGTTCACCTGGGCATTAAATTCCAGTTGTGTATTGAGTGTTAAAGGCTCCACATAAGTCAGGCTACCTCTATAATTGCTCTGCAAATTTTTGCGGGCAATGATACGATTCACCAATGAGTCGGTACGCTGAGTTTCGGCAGCATCCCCATAAAAAATATACCTTGCATCCTGAATCTGCTCGGCTTCCTGATTATTACTGTTCAGGTCTACCTGCATGGAAACGTTTCTTCTTGGCTTTTTAAAAATATGCTGATAGAATACCGATGCCCCAACCTGAGGTCTGGTATTTTTACTGAAATTCCTGCTAAATTCATCTCTGTGGTTGTAGCCATCCTGAAAAATAGTATCCAAACGGGTACTTGTCGTAGAACTGGTTCGGAAAGTAGGTATAACCCTTAAAAAATTACTGCTATCCAATTCCACTTCTACTTCCAGTCTAACATTATGACCTTGAGTCAGGTTATCCGTCATTCTTTTTGCCACTTCATTGGTGACGTTATCTACCGGTCCTTTTTGTTTATTGGTATCAATTACGGCAAACCTTTGTGCATCGCTTTCCGTAAGAGAGTTCACATCGGATGAGTTGAAACCATAGTTTAGGTTCACAGAAACCTTCTTACTTACTTTATCACGATAACTAAGCGAACCGTTACCCACCTGGGTTGTTCCTCCACTACCAGCACTGCTGCCAGAATTACTGTTGTTATTTCCACCTCTTCCACCACCGCCGCTATTGCTGCTTCCACCATTATCTCCGCTGGAAGCGACACCATTGATCGTATTATTGAAGCTTCCGTTTACACCGATAATTTGGTTTCCGTTAATTCTCGTACCGAAAACCCCACTTTCAAATCTTTTATTACTACCAGCAGCCACATTGGCATTGACCATATTCCCCACCGACTTATCCGTCCTTGTCGTAATATTTAAAATCTTTTCCGGGTCACCGTCTTTTACACCGGTCCTTGCAGCCTGATCTCCATAATCATCTACAACCTGTATTTTATCGACAATCTCTGCCGGAAGGTTCTTTATCGCATTAGCCAGATCACCGCCAAGATATTCCTTACCATTCAATTTAGCCTTAGTCACCGCTTGTCCCTGGTGAACTAACGTTCCGTCGGTTCCCACTTCCATCCCCTCCATTTTCTTCAGCAATTCGTCTACTGTTGCATTCTTCCTGACGATATAATCGCTGGCCTTGTATTCCACAGTATCTGTTTTATAGGTAATCGATGGAGTCCCACTGATCACGACCTCATTCAACAGATTTTTCTCTTCTTTCAGCGTAATCGGATCCATCACAATTCTGGGAATCGCATCGTTCTGTCTATAACGAACCGGTTTAGTAGGGCTATAACCAATACTTTGAACCATCAGCGTATAGGTTGCCGACTTTACATTTTTGAAGACAAAAATCCCATCAGAATTGGTACTGGTTCTCAAGGTATCTTTGTCTGAAGTCAGGCTTACCGTAGCGCCAATTACACCCAGATCTGTAGAGTCTTTTACAATTCCGCTGATTTCCCTTGTGGGAAGTGGCGGTGGTGGTGTTTGTTTACCCTGATTTTGAGCAAAGCCGTATGCCGAACTTAAAATGAATCCGAATAAAAGCAGTGTTTTTTTTAATGCTCCGGAAGAATATCGGATGCACGGGACTTGCTGCAGCCGGAGGGCTGTAACCGTAAAGAAATGGTTCATGAGGCTGTATTGGTTGGTTTGTGTGTGTGTTTGTGTGTGAAGCTGAAGCCTGGTACGGGTTATTTAGCGCTTATTTTTTTACTAAAGTATACTTAGCCCAAAAATCTGTAGGACTGATCAAGGCCTGAAAGTCGAAGTTGCCGCCGCCGCCACCGCGTGGACCAAAGTTACCACCTCCGCCACCTCTCATGCCGCCGCCACCGCCGCCGTCAAATCCTTGCATCTGTAAACCATTCAGTTTAATGTTATACGCAAATTCCGTGTTGCTGTCTTTAGAAAGACCTAGTGCCGTTAATGGAATGGCTATTTCGTAGAAGAAAGCGTTGTCTTTAGCAATACTCGCTACTGCTTTAACGCCGTATTCATTATATATAGATATCAAGGTATCTGTCGTGTTTTTGAAACCACTGATCTTAATCTCTTTTACTTGTGCCAATTGCTTTTTTTGCATTTCGGCCATCATAGAATCTCTTTGCAATTTATTGATTTGCTGTCCGCCACCAGGACCGCCAGACACAGTGATTGTACTTGACCCGGTAACGGACCCCATCATCATTGCTCTACGACCTCCGCCCTGACCGCCCCCTTGTCTCATGGTTCTGTTTACCACAGGGTAGGTTAAAGTAATACTTTCTTTTTTCTTACCATCAGGGTTGATGGAAAGTGTAATACCACCCGCCAGTATTTTAGTGTTATTGGCCGGGTCTGTAGATTTAATGGCTACATACAGGTTATTGTCATCGTTGGCAATCGTATAATAGATATTTGTTCTTTTGTTCAGGGCCTGAAAACTATCATTCCACTCCGTATTTTTTCCATCTGCTCTTATTCCTGTAGGTGCATATACACCATTAGCTTGTACATCTGGTAGTTTCTGAGCATATCCAGCTGAACTGAATGCAAGAAATAATAAGGAAGAAAGACTGAGTTTGGAGAGTTTCATTTTCATAATGTTTCAAATTAAGAGGTCGTACAATCAGTTGATATGTTAGAGACTTTAGAAAATGGTTTAGGTTTAATCTATCTGCTAAATTTCCCGCTGCACCCTTTTTCCGAAGTATCGCGTTGCTTTGTGTACCTGGTTAGTTTAAACACCCTTTTCCTTAAATCCACAACTTTTCGGTGTACAAAAAACAACGCGAATTAAACACAAAATATCTCCCTGATATACTACTTATCTTAATTTGTTACATACTGAGTTTTAAATAAAAAACTAGCCCTCGCATCTTTTGATATCCAGACTACCTATTTCCAGCCAGTTTTCTACGGCTAAACCGTCCGCCCCGAGTAGCACTTTAGGTTCATTGCCCACATGACTTTCTATATCCTGAATCATTTCCTTACTGATTGCTTTATTACTGATCCGGACCGGCTCATCCAAAGCATCGGTACAAATTTCCAGATCATAGATACCATCTACCATAGTTTTACAAATCAATAGCTGAACCCCCTCTTCCTGAACCATTCCTTTTAATTCAGAGAAAACATGGTTAACCTGAGCTATTCGGTCCTCATTAAAACCCATGACCAGTGCGCCGGTATATCCCCCGCGACTATCCTTTGTTAAATTAAAGCCGTTTACATCCGCTAATACGGACTCCATAATCAATCTATCCATAATTTCTATTTTAAAGAATCTTCCTCTTTAAAAGCTAATAAGAGGCCGAATTGTTTGATGAAATCTAAAAACAGGGGTTTTAGCAGTTTTATTTTATACCTTAAAAAAAAATTAAAAACATGAACATACAAGGAGTAAGAGTAGGAATGTCAGAAATCATGATCATGCTGATGGGTCTGGTCATCGTCTTTTTAATCATCAGAGCATTTATTGTAAAACCAAAAGACTAAAGAATAAAACAATTAACAACCTGAATATCCTGCTTACTAGTGATCTGAATCTACTTCTTTTTTCTTTTGAAAAATATAAATCAGGTACACCAATGCCGGTAATATGAAAATACTACCAATCAATAAAGCATAACCCAATGAGTCTATGGTTTTGGCTTGTCCCTGGTGAGTTAGCAAAGAAAGATTCGCGCCATCCTTTAGTAAAAGGATATCAGGAAAATGACTATAAGTAGCCGCAAACAAAATCATGGTCACTTGAAAACCGGCCAGTAACCTTAAAAGAACTGGCTTATCTTTATCTAACACAAAAAACATCAACACTAAAGAAATACTGGCAGCGATGATGGCGATTAATCCGGGTGTATCCCCAAAAATCCAGTCAAACAAAGGTATTTTCTCAAAATAAGCAGCAAGGAAGACCAATGCACCACAAAACATCACGACAAAAATAGTTCTTCTTGCTTTTCTGATGAAATGAAGCCTATCGCTTTCTACTGTAGTTTGGCCGATGATAAAGATCGTTGCTAAAAACCCGCAAATGCTGACGGTGAAAATACCAACAGCAACAGAGAACCAATTCAACCAGCTGAAAACAAAGGCTGAGAGGAAATCATTTGCCTGAGGATCTATCCTTCCGGACACGGCACTGGCCGCAATAATTCCCAGAAAGAAAGGGGTTATCAGACTGGAATACACAAAAATCGGAGTATACACTTTCTGCATGTCATCTTCCACGGCATCATAATTTCTGAATACAAATGCAGTACCTCTGGCGATGATGCCCAGTAGCATCCCTACCAACGGGATATGAAGATATATAGATACCGTGGTATATATTTTAGGAAAGCCTACAAAAAGAATCACCACCGCAATAATCAGCCACATGTGATTGGCTTCCCAGATCGGGCCTATCGCTTCATACATGGTTTTCCGGGTCCGCTCTCTATTCTTTTCCGAGGTAAACAACTCGATAATACCTGCGCCAAAATCGGCACCGCCCAATAAAATGTAAAGCAGAATAGCGGTCCAGAGAAAAGTAATCACAACGTATATCATAATATTAGCTTTTAGGAACTTTAGATGATGAATCGTAAATTTTACCTACCATGGTAATCTGACGGTACAGTAACACAGTCACGATGACTGCCAGAGATATATATACCCCCGTAAACAGATAAAAAGACCAGGCAATTCCAGGCATCGGAGTAACTGCATCGGCAGTACGCATCACACCATGAATGATCCATGGTTGTCTGCCAACCTCAGTGACTGTCCATCCGGCTTCCAATGCAATAAATCCCATTGGGGTGGCCAGTACAAATAACTTGAGCAACCAGTTACTTTTAAGCCAGTTTTTCTTCTTCCATAAAGCAAGAAAATACAGGAGCGCCAGACCTACCATCGCCATGCCCAATCCTACCATAATCTGAAAGGCATAATGCGTCACCGCAACCGGAGGCTGATCTTCCTTAGGAATGCTATCCAGGCCTTTTACTTCTCCATTAAAGTCACCTGTAGTCATAAAGCTAAGTAAACCAGGTATCCTGATGGCATAATCAACTGTTTTCCTTGCAGTATCCGGTATGCCTCCAATAATCAAGGGGGCATTTCTTTCGGTATGAAAATGAGCCTCCATCGCAGCCAGTTTTGCCGGCTGACGCTTCGCTACATCTTTTGCAGAGATATCTCCGCTTAAAGGTTGTAAACAGGCTGCAACAGTAGCAAATATAGCGGCGATTTTAAATGCTGTACTATGGAAAGCGATATTCTTCCCTTTCAGAATCATGACTGCGTGCACGCCTGCAACGGCAAATCCAGTAGATACGAATGCCGCTACCGTCATGTGCAGGGCCTGAGAAAACCAGGCATCATTAAACATCGCTTTGACAGGATCTATGTTCAGGTATTGGCCATCTATAAAATCAAATCCGGCAGGGCTGTTCATCCAGGCATTTGCGGCAACCACCAAAATTCCGGATAACAAGCCACTAATCCCAACCACAACTCCTGTTGCCCAGTGAAACCAGGGGTTCAGTTTGTTCCAGCCGTAGAGGTAGAAACCCAGGGCAATTGCTTCAATAAAAAATGCCGTTCCCTCTAAAGAGAAAGGCATCCCAAATATAGGTCCTGCGTGTTCCATAAATTTTGGCCAGAGCAGGCCAAGTTCAAATGACAATACTGTTCCGGAAACTGCTCCAGTAGCAAAGAAAATTGCCACCCCGGCACTCCAGGCTTTTGTGACATCCCGGTAAACTGTTTTTTTGGTTTTAAGCCAGTAAAAATGTGCCAGAGACATAAAGAATGGCATTACCATTCCTATACAAGCGAAAACAATGTGAAAGCCTAAGGAAAAGGCCATCTGAAGGCGGGCAGCTAAAAAATCGTCCATATTAATTTGCAAAAAACGGTAATGGATAAAAGAATTCTATGCTCGCTAAGTTAATGCTTAATGATTGCAGAACATACTTTTCGCGGATTAATTAAACATACCTGAGTAAAAAACTAACCAGCAAAACCGCTACTCATCCACATGAATTTAATTACAGAAATCCGGACATCTTCTGACATCCCTCCTGGATCAGCCTTGTATCAGCAGCTTAACCTTAAAAATAAATTACAACGAAAACAAACACCCACTAAGCTCTACAATAAAAACCAATAAATAAAATAAAATACATTTTAATTAATTATTAGTTGCAAATATCACCGTTGTAAGATAATTAAATATAAGTTAGACCTTCATCAATCCCAATTATATGAATATCAAAACCATTTCCTCCCTCCGCGCAGTCCTGCACCCATTTTACCTGGTTGCGCTATGCTTTATTTTACTGGGCTATGGCTGTCAGAAAAATGAGCAAACTCCAACGGATCCGGCTAAAGACAAAGAAAATCCTAAGGACCCGGAAAAACCTGGTCCACCAGCAAAAGTTATCATGGTCCCTTCCCGTATCAACTCTGACAATCTCCGTACCGAGTTTAAATATGAAGAAGAAACAGCCCGGCTAAACGAAATTGTTCAATCCGATGGAATCCTCACAAAATTCTTATACCGTCCGGATGGTTCTCCTTCACGATATGAACGTTACAAGGACAGCAAAATTCAGCAGAGCCTGGAGTATATGGTGAATAAAGAAGGGCAGATTTACAAAATCTTTTTGTTTGACAGCAAAGACAACACCATGGGATCCTGGTCCATTACCTATGATGAGGAAAAACGGATCAAACAGTTGAAAAAATACGGCATCGACAGCAAACTTTCCGAAGAAGAAAACATCAGCTATGACGGCTTAGGAAATGCCATTAGTGTCGTGCTAACCAAAAACACCAAAACAACGACTATGAGCACTGGCTATGACGAGCGACAGGGAATTTACCAGCAGATTTCTTATGTTCAACTGTTATTCTTAACACATTCAACACCGCAGCAGCCCAGAACGCTTTTATCAAAAACGAATCCTTTAAGCGTCGATTACCTGCCGGTCAGCACAGCCGGAACCACTTATGCCTATGAATACAATAGCAACAACTATCCATCCAGTCTACAGGTAAAACAAGGAACCAGTACAGAAATGATAAAAATAACCTATAAAACCATTAAGCCCAAATGATTAATCTTTACCATTCCTCAAGCTAATTTTCATCATTTCTTAAGCTAATCTTTACCACTTCTTAAGCGGGATGCCCGGAACAGGTAATCTGTAGCCTGAAGTATTTTCGCTTTAAGCTTAGGATTATAATCCTGGTGTGCATTCAGGAAGTCTGTAACCACCCTGGCAGCCTCCTCGTTTTGGTAATAGCTGAAGGTGGATTGCAACCAACTTTGAGGGAAAAAGATATCACCGGTAGTTTGGATTTCAGCCAGCATTTCCAGGCTCTTACGCAGGTACACAATAGAAGTGGCTTGCCTGAGTGGATGATGCAGGTAATACAATGCAACACCAACGTTGGCTTCTTTTTCCCTGTTGGCTTTTAACTCCAGACGCTTGAAAAAAGCATTACGATCAGAAAGCTCAGCAGAAACCGCAGGTTTAATGTATTCAAAACGTTTTCTGCGGTCGCTATTCTTAATTCTGGCTAGTTGTGATTGAAGCAAACTGGCGTTATCATCCATTCTAAGTGCCAAAGCAAAAGTAAGTGCCGTATAATCATCTTCTGATAGTATCAAGCCTTTTGGCGCTTGCTGGCTCTTCCAGATCAGGAATAATTGATCAGATGCAGCCTTCGACAGAAAAACATCCTGATAAGCTTTGAAAAGTATTTTCTTATGATTAGCAAGTGGTTGATTTACCATGGCATTCCATAATATTTTTTCCAGCTTGCTATGGATCGCCAACCTTTCCTGGCTGTCGGTAAACTCCCAGAAAATAGTACTGATGTATCCGGTCATCAGTTTCAGATTTAGCTCTTCCTTTTCCTGTCCCAGTCTGCTCATCAACAAGTCCAGCAAGGCTGTTGGTTTAACAGATCTGCCATTCAGCATATTTTCAAAAAGAGAGATATAGGCCGAAGCGCGGTTCAATGGCAGTTCTATCTGATCAAATGCGGAGAACATCGCAGGATCTACCGGCCATACGCCGTAACCTTGTCCGGAAGAATTAAATTGAACAAACAAAGGTACATCCATTCCAATGGCCGCTTTTACTTCAACTTCTTTTGCATTCAAATTTACCGTCAGCTCTTTAACACCTCCCGGATAATATAAACTCAGTTCAAAAAGTTGTGGCCAGATCTTTTTGTTTCCATTTCCGGCTGCATTGCTATATTCCGGTTTTTGTTGAATCCTAAAACCGGTAATTTTCCCATCCTTCTTTTCCAGCTGGTAATCTACTACCGGCCTACCGCTATCATTTACCCATACTTTATTCCATTGTTGTAAATCTGCGTCTGCATATTTATCCAGAATAGTAATCAAATCCGGCCAGGAAGCATTGCCATTCGCAAACTTTTTAAGGTATTCCCGTACCCCCTGCTGAAACTTCTCTTTTCCCATCATACGTTCCAACTGGCGCATCATGATTGGCGCTTTATGATAAATAATATTGCCATAAAGTGTGCCGGCATCTTTTAAATTATCAAGATCCTGACGGATAGGGTTTGCTCCAATACTACGATCAACCCCATAAGCTGCAGGGAAATGATCTACTAAAAACTTCAAATCAAAGTCTGCCTTACCGGTTAATTCCTCTGTACTTTTATCCGCCATAAAATTGGCAAATACTTCTTTCATCCAGACATCAGTAAACCAATTCATCGTCACCAAATCTCCAAACCAGATATGTGCAGTTTCATGGGCAATCAGGTTGTTTCTGGAGTTCAACTGATCTTTTGTAGCCCCTCCATCTAAAAACAAGGAAGATTCTTTATACTGAATCGCGCCTACATGTTCCATTCCTCCAAACTGAAAATCGGGAATCGAAACAAAATCAAACTTCTGAAACGGGTAAGGTATTCCAGTCCAGTACTCCATGAATTTTAATGAATTCCCATGAATCTTAAATATTTCATTCAGACTATGGTTTAGCTTCGCTGTATCTGTTTCACGATAGAGGAAATTTGCATTTAAATGATCCATCCGGGCGTTCATCTTTTCAAACTTGCCTGCTGCAAAGGAAAAAAGATAGGTACTAATGGTATCAGATGTTTTAAAGCGATAAGTTTTCCGGGTATTGGTAAGGCTGGAATCTCTCAATTCTGCATTTGCAATAGCCTTCCAGTCCTGCGGCACTTTTAAGGTCAGGGTATAAACGGCTTTCATATCCGGCTGATCGAAACATGGGAAAACAGTTCTGGCACGATCCGGTACAAACAAAGTATACAAATAATCTGCGTTGCGATTCAGGGCGCCATCACCTGCCTGAAATTCCAGGTTAACAACATTCTTCCCTGATTTCAAATATTTCTGATCTATCAGTAAATGTTCCTCCCGCAGCTGTATTTGGATAGGCAACCCGTTAACCAAAAGTTTTTGAATGCGGCTTTGATCTTCTTTAAAATCAAGCTGCAAAGGATATTTTGTGGACTTAAGCTGAAAAGAAATCTCTGCTAATGCTCCGATTCTCTTATCTTTTTCGGCTGGAATATCCAATTCCATCAGGTAATGAACATCCGAAATATTAGCTTTTCTATAATTCGCCAGACTGCGGGAAACGCCGGTTTCCACACCTGGATCAGGAAGCGGTTTTACGGTTGCACAAGATAGAAAAACTGAAGCAACGACAGGAAAAAGATAACGTACTTTAAGCATTTGGCTAATTTAGGAATGATTCTCTAATTTGTTCGTCATATCTTTCTGGAGACACCATGGCTGGTACTTAATTTATAGAAATAATCATTCTTTAGTGTAAATTAGTAACAAAAAACTAAATCAAATGAAGACAACATTAAAGACCCTGATGATCCTCGCACTAGCGGTTTCATTAAACACAGAACTTCAGGCGCAAGGTATAAAAATACCGCAAGCGAGTTCTGCTCAAACCATCACGCAGAATTTTGGATTGGGTAAAGTCAGCATTTCTTATTCCCGTCCAAACCTGAAAGGCCGTAAGGTTTTTGGCGAAATGGAACCATTCGACAAAGTTTGGCGTACAGGTGCAAATTCAGCAACCTCGGTCACTTTTACCGATCCGGTAAAAGTTGGCGGCCAGGAACTTCCAGCAGGCACTTATGGCTTATTTACCATTCCCGGTAAAACAGAATGGACAGTGATTTTCAATAAAGATTCGAAACAATGGGGTGCTTATGAATACAAAGAAAGCGACGATGTACTGCGCATCAAGGTGAAACCTGTCAAACTAAAAGAGAAAGTAGAGACCTTCACCATCCAGTTTGCCAATGTATACCCAACTACTGCTCAATTGCAATTGTCATGGGAAAACACAGGATTAAACATTGACCTGACCACAGAAATTGATGCTCAGGTAATGGCCAGCATTGAAGAAGCGATGAAAGGTGATAAAAAACCTTATTTCGCAGCCGCACAATACTACTTCGAAAATGGTAAAGACCTGAAAAAAGCATTGGAATGGGTGAATGCTGCTGAGGCTGCAGATCCTAAAGCACCATGGGTAAGGTTATGGAAAGGCCGTATTCAATTGAAAATGGGTGATAAAGCCGGAGCAATTGCTTCTGCAGAAGCAGGAATCAAACTAGCTACTGAAGCAAAGGTTGATGAATATGTGAGACTAAACAGCGCATTACTTGCTGAAGCAAAAAAATAATATACGGTTTTTAAGAACTGTTTAAATAATAAAGCTTTTCAAAGCAAAACAGGGTGTATCATAAATCATGATCACCCTGTTTTTTGTTATTTTATTACGACCCCCTATCCTACATGGCTGCAGAGCTAACTTCAAATTTTGAATGTTCAGCTGACTAAATCACCTGCTCCGGCAGCATTTTTTTCTTAAGGAACTGCTGAATAATAATCGCTATTGCCACAACCAGCATACAGCCAATCACATTTAACCACAGGTAAGCTACCCAGTTTTGCTGTCCAATTAGCACTACCGCAGTTTCAGCAATAATTGCAGCGAGGAACACCGCTTTTCCGTTGACATGTTTGATATAAAAAGCCACAAGGAACACCCCTAGAATAGTTCCATAAATATAAGAGCCAAGGATATTAACTGCTTCCAGTAGATTTCCGATTTTACTAGCATACAAAGCCATAATGATACATACCACACCCCAGAACACCGTTGCCCATCTTGATGCCTGTAGGTATTCTTTGTCAGATCCATTTTTACGGATCAGTCGTTTATAGATATCGATCACCGTTGTGGAGGCTAAAGAATTCAAGGCACTTGCTGTAGAGCCCATTGAAGCCAAAAATATAATGGCTATCAACAACCCAATCAAGCCCTTAGGCAGGTATTGTGTCACGAAACTCAGGAAAATATAATTGTTATCATTGACATCAGCCTGCTCATCATTCTTAGTCATTAATGTGGTCACTTCCTTCCTGATCGACTTCCCTTTTTCGTCAGCAAGCTGCAAAGCAGTCCTGTAAAGGTCAATTTTCGCTTTATCATCCTGATTTAAAGCCTGGTTCATCTGATCCACCACTTTTTGTTTCTCTTCAAATGCCTGATCATAGGCAGTTTTCAATTTGTTCAGCTCCGGCTGATACTGGCTTTTTTCCAGCTTATTCAATTCAAAGCTGTTAAAGAAGATAGGCGGCCGGTTGTACTGGTAAAAAGTAAACACGAGTACGCCGATTAGAAGAATCAGAAACTGCATCGGGATTTTCACCAGGCCATTCATCAACAAGCCCAAACGGCTTTGGTTGACAGAGGCGCCAGACAAGTACCGTCCCACCTGACTTTGATCAGTTCCAAAATAGGAAAGCTGTAGAAAGAATCCACCAATCAAACCGGACCAAACCGTATAAGGATTGTTAAAGTCGAAGGTAAAATCTATTGCATTGGTCCTTCCCATTTTCCCGGCAATGCTCAGCGCTTTCCCAAAACCAATATCATCAGGCAGTAAATGAACCACCATAATCCCTGCGGCAAATAATCCGCAAAAAATGATGCTCATTTGCAACATCTGAGTATAGGATACGGCCTTTGTACCCCCGTAAACCGTATAACAGACCACCAGACTCCCAATAAATAAAGTCGTATAGGTGGTGTTGATATCCAAAATGGTGGAAAGAATAATGGATGGCGCATAAATGGTGATTCCGGTAGATAAACCCCGCTGAATCAAGAATAAAAAGGCGGTCAGGGCTCTTGTATTTAAATCAAACCGCTGTTCCAGGTATTCATAAGCGGTATACACCTTTAATCTGTGGTAGATCGGCACAAAGGTGATACACAACACAATCATCGCCAATGGCAATCCAAAGTAAAACTGTACGAAACTCATTCCAGAAGAATAAGCCAAACCTGGAGCTGATAAAAAAGTAATGGCACTGGCTTGTGTAGCCATCACAGAAAGACAAACCTGGTACCAGGGTAAACTCTGGTTGCCCAGCAAGTATCCCTCAATATTTCTGGCCCCCCGACTTTTGTAAATGCCATAAACCACAATAACAACGAGGGTAACAATTAATACGGACCAATCTACTTTACTCATTGGAAATATTTAGTAAATGCATAAAATATCAAGATTAAAAAGATGAGCCAGCCGATTAGGAACCTATAAAATACCCGGTAGTTATCCATTATTTTTTGTTTGAAAGCAGGTTTATAAACAGTCGGTATGCCCCGGTTACTCCCGCAGGTAATTGTCTGAAAAAGGATAAGGAGGTATAAACAAATTTCCCCTTACCATAGTCTGCAACCAGCAAGGAACCCTTTTTTCCGGTATCCCCGTTATCATGCATGCTCAATATAGGCGTATATTTTGGGTCAGCATCTACTGCAAAGTACAAGCCTCTTTCCTGCACCCAGCCCTCGAAATCTTTCTGACTGATCTTATTGGGATAGTTTAATGCCGGATGATTCGGTGCCAACAGCTGAACAGCTGCATCCTCCTCAGTTACCCGCTCATTTGCGACACGGAAAGGATATGGGCCGATATTGGTTAGCTTTAATGGTGCATTCACATTGTATTGCAACAACAAAACGCCCCCATTTTCTACATATTTCATCAGTTTGGGCTGCATAGCATTAATCTGATTACTGATGTTATACAGACGAACACCGGTTACAATGGCATCAAAGGCTGAAAGGTCCGTATTTAAAACCTGTTGTTCCGAAAGCTGTGTTACCTCAAAACCGATCTGCTTCAAGGATTCAGGAATCAGATCACCGGCACCGGCAATATAACCTATTTTTTTACCGGAAAACTTCAGATCTGTCTGATCAATCTTTGCAGAAGCCAGCGGAAATAAGGTCTGCACAGGAATATGATCGTAATTCAGTACCCGTAATCCCTGATGAAAAGTTTTACCGTTTACATTGACATTCAGCACCATATCACCTGGACTGGCATTAGCACCGGGACTCAATTTAAAAGTCAGCATTTCCTGCGTTCCTTTTTTACTGAGCTTAAAATCCAGCTGCTGCGGAGTCATCACCCAGCCTGAAGGTAAATCAGCTGTCAATGTCCCCGAAACCTCATCCTGAAAACTTTTCAGGGCCACCGTAATCGTTTTGCTTTCCTTACCGTTAAAAAGAAAAGCATTTTCGGGAAAGGTTGCCGTAACCGGAGGTGCAATAACCAGCGGTTGGTACACCTCTCCTCTTACCGGATCTGTAGATTTATAAACAACAGGCACCTTTCTTTCGATCACCTGATCACCGATTTTAACCCGGAACACCGCATTCACTAAAGCCGGATTTTCTGGAAGCCCGATTAAGGACAAATCATCTACGGTATAACTTCCCTGGTCATGTTTCTTTTCCAGCCAGTAAGGTTGGGTAATCTGTGACGCATTACCAAACAACTTACGGTCAAGGATTACCATTTGATTTGGCAGCAGCGACACGCTCACTCCGGTCCTTTCTTCCTCTACTAAAATGGGATAAGGGAAATCTTTTCCGGCTCTGGCAATTGCCTGAACTTTCACCGGAATAGAATCATTAACTGCATATGAAGGGCTTGCCGCGGCTACTTCCAGCCATATTCCGGAACAGGCAAGAATCAGCTGATCCAGCAAATTCTGTTTAAAGTCTTTCCCCTTCACCATTTGCCTTAATTTCAATAATTTCGGTACGGAAGCGCCCGGATCAGAGACCTGGTATTCTCTGTTAATTGCGGAAAGTAATTGTTGAATGTCTTTGGTTCCAGGGTTTCTGTTGAGTGTAAAATCCAGTCCTTCGAACAGGTCAGATTTTGCTGGTTCACCGGCAACAGCAGTAAAATATTCGAAGGAAGCGCCCCGTTGTTTTGCGGAGCCAAAGCCCTGACTTCTATGATTAGACCTGCTATCCGCAGCAATCTCGCCATAACTTTTACCCAACAAGGCGTTATATAAACCAACATCAATCTTCAATTGATCCTCAGCAGTGGTGTTCAGTCCGCCAAAATTAAAGGTATTCCAAACGATTCTTTTCGCCTGCCATGGTTTCACAAAGGCCAGTTGTCCGGGAAATTGTTTTGGATCTGCTGCAGCCATAAATGCCTCTCGTGCAAGGATTGCGGAGCCGGAATGATGCCCATGTCCGGCGCGTCCATCTTCCGGAAACCGGGTAATGATTACATCTGGTTGAAACTTTCGGATCACCCATACTACATCAGCAAGAATTTTAGTTTTATCCCAGATCTTGAAACTTTCTTCCGGGGTTTTAGAAAAGCCAAAGTCATTGGCTCTGGTAAAGAACTGTTCTGCGCCATCCATTCTTCTGGCAGCCAGCAGTTCCTGTGTACGAATCAGGCCAAGCAGCTCGCCCTGTTCATTACCAATCAGGTTTTGTCCGCCATCTCCTCTGGTTAAAGAAAGGTATCCGGTTCTTACTTTCTTTTCTTTGGCCAGATAAGTGAGTAAGCGTGTATTTTCATCATCCGGATGTGCAGCAATGTATAAAACACTGCCGGTCAAATTTAATCCTTCCAGGCCTTGCTTAATTTCGGCAGCATTGAGCTGCGGAGCAGATTGCGCTTTTAAATAAAATGGAAGAACAAATGGTATTAAAAACAAATATTGACGAAGGTTCATAAACAGATCTTAATATCCGAATGTAAATAAAACATCCTCAATCTGAAACTTAATTTCGTCAATATTTGTAACAACGTTGTAAAAGAAAACGGATCTTATAGCAATATTTTGCTACTTACCTCTTTATCGATGGTGATAAATCCAGGGTACTTAACCAGTTGACCGGCAACTTTAAAGCTCGGTCTGATCTTTAAAGTAAGAATTCCTTTTTTCTCTCCACCATTTTTATTTCCTTTAATAAATTCGGTAATCTCATTCATCACTTTGCTATTCGTTACAAAAGGATAAATATTCGCCACCATATCTACAGGCACGATGGTCGATTTACCACCTTCTACCCTTACTTCCTGATTTACAAAACCGGAAGCAATTTCTGCTCTGTTGATTAAGATTTTGTATTCAAATTCATTAATCGCGGCAGTATTAGGTGTAGGATTGGTGATTTCAAGATTTAAACGTGCTTTTAACGGAACATCCTTTCTTAGCAATCCCAGTGCTAAACCAGGAAGACTACCCAGGTTAATATCCTGACCATTCATCAGTTTCTTCACATCCGTACCTCCAAGAGAGATCTGATCCGCAGAGACTACTTTATAAGTGCATTTCTCCAGTGCCTTTATTTGTTGTTTGCTGACACTACAGCTTTGGATAATAATCGCCGTTAGGCAAAGGATAAGGATCTTTTTCATGGTATATACTTTTTCTTTCTGTGTGATCTGACTATAACGGATTATTCTTCCAATTAATATCAGGAGCCCTGATACAAAAATAATGCCCTTAACGTCTTCTCTTGTTTAGGTTGCGAATAATCAAGTGATCAATACTGTACTTTCCGCCTCCGGAAACCAGTAAAAAGACATAAACCAGTAGATAATGACAAGCCAATTCTTTTTTATCGAAGGGATCAGCTGCATGCACCATAAATATGGCAACCAACATCGTCACGATCAAAGGAAGAACTGCAAGTCGTGTTCCCAGTCCAACCAGAAGTAGGACAGAACAGACAAATTCAGCAAAAACGGCAAGTGCCAGAGAAGCGGTGTTCCCAATCCCCAAAAAGTCAACAAATTGGATTGGTTCTCCGGAAAATAAGTATTGCAGTTTTGGGTAACCATGACTGATCATAAGCGCAGCGATGGCCACACGAAGGAACAGCAACATAAAGTGCATCCCCTCCTGATTGAAATTAGTGTTGAATAGTTTTTTCATTGATGTTGTGGTGTTTGTATAGGTTAAATATTGATTAAAATTAACAATTACTTCTGTTTATCGAGATGATAAAGCCGGAAACTGCGTCCTGGAGAATCATTTTCTTCGAGGCATCCGGTTTTCCTTCCTTTTGAATCATTTGAATGGAAACTAAACCATGAAGGATGGACAGGTAAGTATGGTATTTCAAGAAATAATCGGTTTCGGGATGGTTACTTTCTTCGATCGCTGCTTTAATGGTAGAAATCATAATGCTGGTGGCATATTTTAATTCTTCGATTTCGTTTACACGGTCGCAGGCCGGAATTCCAAGTCCAAACATCAATTGATAATATTCCTTATGATCAAATGCAAAGTCCCAGTAAGCATGTGCCATTGCTTCCAGCTGCTCAGCAGGAACCGTATATTGGTCTTTAACCAATTGCAGGGTATCTGCCAGTTTCTGAAAACCTTCTTTTGTGAATTCTAAGAGAATAGCCTCTTTATTTTCGAAGTGATTATAAATGACAGGAATACTGTACTCAATCGCATCCGCTATTTTCCGAATCGATAAAGACTGCCAGCCATCAGAAATAACCTGCTGCCACGCTGCTTCCAGAATACTTGCTCTGAATTCTTCCTTCTGTCTTATTTTACGCTCTGCAATTCCCATATCATCTATAATTTTATTAACACCGTTAACAAAAGTAATGGGTAAATTATATTTATAAAACTCTTTGCGCTATTCTGACTTAATTACAACAATTAACGGCCTTATTCTTTTACTCAAATGATCTGTTGCATTTAATGACCGCATCAATTTAGCTTATTCCTGAGGTTAGCCTCATGGAGGTTGCAATTACTTAATCTAAAATCAGCCTGAAAGTTAAATTGATTCTGGGTCCGGTCACCTTAATTGTTTTTGGCAATCGATGTTCCCAATAATGTTGTGTTTCCCCTTTCATAATCAATACGCTACCAGGGCTGAGGTCTATAGAAATGATCGGGATTTTCTCTTTATACCTTCTGAATTGAAAAATCCTGTGGGCGCCAAAACTCACTGAAGCGATGAAAGGATATTTCCCCAGACTTTTTTCATTGTCTCTGTGCCAGCCCATGCTATCGCTGCCATCCCGGTAATGGTTAAGTAAACACACATTAAATTTCACCTGATACCGTTCTTCAATCCTGTTTTTAACGGCCATTAAGGCATCCGTCCAGGGCAAAGCATTCATGGTGATTCCGGAATAGCTATAGCTCAGGTCCGGATCTCCATAAAAAGCCGTAAATCTGGGTTGTAAAACCGTTTTGCCAAAAATCTGGATGGGTTCCTGTTTCCAGGCTATGCCAACAGTCAGTTCTTCAAAAAAGACATTACTTTCTTCTTCCGTAAAAAAACCGGGAAGGAACAATGCTTCTCCGGGAATGGGAAGCAGGTTAACATGGTCTCCGTACATCAGTTTTGGTCAAATGGTTTCACCTAAAGATAGCTCATTTTTGAATGATCTTTTAAACAATTATATAGCTGGACGCAGCTTATTCCAAAGGTTTTTTGATAGACCCTGCTTTATTTATAATCAGGGGTCATAAAAACAATGAACTACTTTTCGTTTAGCTTGTAGCTATTGGATACTCAATTACTAATTAATTAAAAAGCTGCTGCTCTTTGGTATAATAGGTTTTTCTGGCTCCTTTTTTTTCAATGATGATTTCTGCACCAGTTGGGCTCTTCTGGAAATGCTGGGTATGTACTTTTAGAAAATCTCTAAACTCTCCGGTGATACTTCCCGGATGGGCCTTTCTGATCTCTTTTACCGCATCGGTTAACACCTCTTTTATCGCCTGGTGTAAATCCTTAATCTTTTCTTCGGGGATCTTTCCGGCGAGAGAAAACGGAGAAATCCCGGCTTTCCATAAAATCTCATCGGCATAAGCATTTCCTATTCCACGAATCTGGTGCTGATCCAGGAGAATCCCTTTAATCGCTGCCTTTTTACCTTTAAAGTGTTCGGTCAAAAACGCCACAGTTATGCTTTTATCCAAAGCATCTGGTGCTGCTGCTACTCCCGGATTCAATGTTGGCGTAGCGATCTTTTGCTGATCTGACATCACCAGCCCTATCCCTCCTTCAAAAAAGAGTTCTATGACCGGGTACTTAATGGCATGAACTTCCTCAAAGAAATGCAATTGTCCCTGCAGCATCAGATGTAAGGCCAATACATCCTTTTCAAAATTAAAATGAAGTTCTTTTCCGGAACGACTCACCGACTTTAACACCTGCCCGGTCAGCGTAGTCCGCAGCTCTTCAGGAGTAACATTCAGTTTTTTATCATTAGGTACTTGCAGCGCACTTAATTTTTTACCGGCAAAGGCTTCATTAAGGTTGACACTGAATACTTCTAAATCTGGTAATTCTGGCATAATAAAGAGTTCAAAAATGAAAATACATTTATTGGGATTAAAACAAATAAAAACGCTGATAGTTTTAGATAAGGTCCCATTCCAGCTGATCTTTTAATTCTGCACCTGCTTTTCCGACAACCACCTCCACCCCATTTTTCCCTTTCTGAAGTTTCACATTTTCAAAGATATAATGAACATTCGTATTGCCCATTTTCAGTCCGTTGATCTTCCTACCATTTACTATTAACGTAGGCGGTCCGGCATTAGAATAGACAGTTACTGTAGTAATCGGATTTGTTCTTTTATTAAAACGTCTTCCCGCGATATACACCATCGGCTCTGGATTCCAATTCGCTTTATACCAATAAAAAGCATCTTTTTTTACCTTCCTATCATACGTAACCAATCCTTTCATATTACGTGCAGGAACACTACCTCCATTTGCAGGAGGGACGGCAAAATCAAACATATTCCAAACATAAGAAGCTGCGATATAGGGATGTTTCGCTATAATCCCCCACTGAATCTCATGGAATTTTTGCTGATATGCTTCCGGCCATACTTGTCCGGATGGATTTCCGGTATCTCTGCTCAGCTCTTCCTGTTGAGCTATATTCGCTTCCGTTCCATATTCTGCCAATACCATTCTGTAGTCCGGGAATTTTTGCTCCAGTCCAGACACCCATTGTTCAAGATCGCCGATGCGCCCTTCATACCAGCCATAATAACGATTCATTCCTTGAATGTCAGCATTTAAATTTGTTGGGCGATCCATTTCTCCATAACCACTTACACTTACTGTATAACGATCCGGGTCTTCCGTTTTTGAGATGTCATTCAAATCTCTGGTCAACACTGCGGTATAATCATCCGGTGTTTTCCCATAAACCTCATTATGAAGTCCCCAAACATAGATGGAAGGATGGTTATAATTCTGACGAATCAGCTCTCTGAGTTGGGATTGTGCATTTCCCGCCTCCTTTGTAGATACTGCATTTACAAAAGGGATTTCCGCCCAGATCACAAAGCCCATGCTGTCACACCTTGAATAAAGGTATTCTGATTGCTGGTAATGCGCAAAACGGATAGAGGTAGCGCCCATTTCCTTGATATCTTCCAAATCAGCCAGATGTTGTGCATTGGACAAAGCATTCCCCTCATCTTGTTTATCCTGATGGCGACAAACGCCTAGCAAGCGATAAGGTTGGTCATTCAGATAAAAACCTTTTCCAGGCTTCATCTCAAATTTCCGCAATCCCAATGGTTGTGTAATTTCATCCAGCACTCCATTTTCATCGGCGATACGTATCACTACTGTATACAAATAAGGATCTTTTATTCCGTTCCATAGGTGTGGCGCTAACATATTCAGCTGCTGATGAAAAATCTGCTCCCCTTGTCTGGAAACGTGGACCTTTTCTTCTGCCTGTTTTACCATTTTTCCTGTCGCATCATAAATACTGGTAGAAAGGATAACATTAGTGGCGGTTTCAGACTTATTTTCCAACTTCACTTTCAGTCTTACTCCTGCTGATTTAGCGGAAACATCCTGCTGACTGATGTATACCCCTGGTGCAGCAAAGTCTGTTACTGCAATATTGACCTTATTGGTAATGATCAGCGAAACCGGACGATAAATCCCTCCATAAATCGGAAATAAGCGATTATTAATTGGAATCACATCTTCCCGCTCTTCATTGTTCACTTTTATTTCAATTTTATTCTTTTCTCCATATTTCAACGCATAGGAAATCTCGAATGCAAAGGCAGAATAGGAACCTTTATGCTCGCCAATATACCGGTCATTTACGTATAGCCGTGCCACTGAACCGATGCCTTCAAAACGTATAAAAACCCGTTTTCCTTTCCAATCGGTAGCAGCCGTCAGTTCTTTCTGATAAATGGCATCACCAGCATAAAATCCCTTTCCTGTCTGTATATCATGATTGTTCCAGGTATGCGGAACGCTTACTTTCTTCCATTTCAGATCTGCCAATGCCACATCTCTCCGGTTCGCATCTTTTTTAAACTGCCAGTCAGTATTGATGGCAATAACCTGCCTTGCCTGCTTATTTTGTGACCTTACCGCAGCGCTTAACAATAGCATCAATGCCGTCATAATTAACAGCGGTCTCCAGGGTTTTATCATCATATTCGTATTTCGTTTTTAAATTTTAGCTTTCTCGTATTTCGTCCCACTGTTTTCTTGTTTCTTTATTGTCTCCAGTACAATCACAAAGGGTTTCTGATGATCTCTCTTTTTCAGGTGTAAAAAATATTCATCGCCACTGATCTCCTCAGGAAGGAAAGTCTCCTTAGCGTCTGCTAATAGATAAGCTTTACTGATGGTCGTTTTCGCTGGTGTTTTTACCCTCAAAGCCCCGGAAACCGGCAGGTTAAAAACGACCATATAGATTTTGTCCGAACCTGTTTTTTTAGTGAAATAACCCCAATCCTGTTTGTCATATGCCGCATAACCGCAGTTGTAAATTGCTTCCTGATTCACCTTCATCCAATCTCCGATTTGTGTAGCGAGCACCAATTCTTCTTTACGGATAGCACCATCCCCTTGTGGACCGAAATTGAGGACAAAATTCCCTCCTAATGAAACACATTTAGCGGTCATCTCCAGGAGTTCAGTAGCCGATTTAATATGACCATTCCAGGCTTTATTATACCCCCACTGGTTTTCAGGAACAGTCATAACACAATCCCAGTCGTTACCATGCACATCTTCAATTTTATTAGGAATTTTACGCTCCCAACCTTGCTCATAATCTCCCATTAACACGCCATTGGAATCGAAATGACGTTTCCCATTTTCATCCGCTCTAAAGCGGCTCCCAATGATCAGTCCCGGATGAAGTTTACGCATTTCCTTTTCCAGTTCATCTGCAAAAGCTGCTTGTTTTACCCACGATTTATCCCAGGTACCATCAAACCACAACCCTTTGGCCTTCGGGTAATTCGTCAGCAATTCTATCAGCTGATTGCGGGTAAACTTCTTAAAACGCTCAAAAGCGACGCTATCTTCCCTGGTTTTCAAGTCATAGCGCCAATCCGGGTGACTCCAGTCCATCACCGAGAAGTATAAAATCACATCTATACCCTCTTTATCGTAAGCATCTACCACAGCCTTTACGATATCTTTTTTATAAGGGGAGCTAGCTACTGTATACTTACTAAACTTACTTGGCCACATGCAAAAACCATCATGATGTTTCGTAGTAAAAGTGACATACTTTGCGCCCATTTGTTTCGCAGATTTCGCCCATGCTGTAGCATTAAATGCCGTAGGGTTAAACTTATAAATCAGAGAATCATAGGTGGAATTTGGAATCCCATTCCAGGAACGAATCCATTCCGCAGCACCATTGTACTGTTTTCCATTCCATTCTCCTCCGGGAATGGCATAAAGGCCCCAGTGGATAAATTGACCCAAGCCGTAGCCGCGCCATTTCTCCATCACCGGATCGGTACGTTTTCCTTCCCTATGGGAACCATGGGTTAAATTAATTTTCTCTTTAGTAATCGTTTGTTGCGCCATTAGGGGCTGTAAACTCATCAATGCTGCGAGGCAGCATCCTGCAATCAATAGTTTCCTCATACTTTCAGTTTTGTGTGTTATGGTTTCGGCTAATTTATCTTTTTTACCAGCCCGGATTCTGAAGCAACAGATTATTCTTGTTCACTTCCTTTAATGGAATCGGATGGTAATACATCTGCGGACTATTGAACTTTCTGGTTTCGAAAACAATACGTGCTCCGGTAAAAGCAGTACCGGTTTTAGTCCACCTCATACCGCCCATAGGGCCATTCAATAAATCTTCCGCAATCTTCCATCTGTAAATATCAAACAGGCGATGTCCCTCTTCATTGGCAAATTCAATACGTCGCTCATGGCGGATTACCGTACGCATTTGTTCTTTATTCAATCCTGTAGCCAGCACATAAGGCACCAAACCAGCACGCTTACGAACCGCTTCTACCGCAGTATAAACCTCTGTATTTGGTCCTTGAAATTCATTTAAGGCTTCTGCATAACCCAACAAGATATCTGCATATCTAGATACCACCAAGCCGATCTGACTGGTTACCCCAAAATTACCACCAGCATTTTCATTACAGAACCTTCTCCACAGGTATCCGGTAACAGTATTATATGGTGCGGTACTCATCCCGTCGCCAGGTGCCTGCATGTATAAATCAACTGGTTTTTTGGTTAAACTTGTCCTGTCCAGCCAAAGCGATTGGTTATATAAAATCGAATAGCCAAATCTTGGATCACGATTTAAATAAGGAGTACTCTCCACATATCCTGATCCAGGTTCAGTAATCAATTTACCATTCGCCATTCCATAATCATCAACCAGCTGTTGTGTAGGATTTCCATAATTCTGTCCGCCTCTCGAAGCCGGTAAAAGATACTGCTCATAAAAACGTCCGGTGTTCATCATGATCTGAAAGATGTATTCTGAATTTTTACGTTGAATTCCCATATCATAATACCCATAACCTGGTGCAGTTGTATTGTCTTCTACCAAATGATAAAGACCCAGGTCCATCACGGTTTTAGCAGCATCAGCCGCTTTTTTCCAGCGATTAGCATCCGGACTTTCATAACCTAACAAGCCCTTTAATGGCCCGGAGTTCGGATTGCTTTCATTGTAAAGCGGACTGGCCACCAATAGCAATAATTTAGCTTTAACAGCCAATACCGCACCTCTGGTAGGACGTCCGAAATCTTCTGGAGGATAATCCAGTGATAAAATCGGCGTAATGGCGTCCAGCTCTTTTTCTATATAATCCGTTGTAGCTGCAAAGCTGCTTCTTGGTAGCATAAAATCATCCGTAAGGTCATACTTAGCATCTCCCAACAGAGGAACACCGCCAAAAGTTCTCAGCAAATGATAATAAGCAAAGGCCCTTAAAAATCTGGATTCCGCTTTAAGCCTGGTTTTCTTTGTTGCGGAAAGTGGCGCTCTATCAATATTAAATAAAAACACATTCACCCTTCTTACCATCGCATAACAGGTGGTCCAGGTAGACAAGCTAAAGGAGTTATCAGAACCACCGGCTACATTGGCCAGATTATAGCCCTGGGAAAAACCACTGGACCAGCGTGCCTCCCCATCATCAGAAGCATCAGAGAAAGCCCAGATCCCACCGCCACCTGTTCCATTTTGCATGAAATATGTTTTATTGAGTTCGCCATATACCGAGTTTAAAAACTGCATACTCAGCGCACTATCGGCAAATACAGTTTGCTCATTGATCTGCCCAATATCTGTCGGATCAAGGAACCCTTTATCGGATGCTTTCTTACATCCTGTACTCCACACTGCAAACCCTAAGCCCACAGTGATCATCATATATTTAACTAAATTCTTCATGTTTTCTTCTTAAAATGTTACTTGTAAACCAAAATTGATAATCTTCATCTGAGGATAATTCTGATAAGCTTCCACACTTCCCCGTTTCGATTCAGGATCTACATCATAGATTTTTAATTTATTAAAGGTCAACAGGTTTAGTCCGTTGGCATAAAATCTGATGTCTTTCAACTTTAACCGCTGCGTAAAAGTCTTAGGTAAATGATAACCCAATTCCACGTTTTTCAATCGCAGGTAATCTGCCGGCCTCAACCAAAACGTGGAAGCATCAAAACTTACTCCACCCAATCTTGGATATTCCGCATTTTCCCGGTTCTCTGGTGTCCAGCGTTTCAGGTGGATCGCCGCAGGAATCCCATTCACATTTCCAATTTGCAAAAGCGTATTCGAGCTGATGCTACTTCTGGAAGCACCTTGTAATAGGAACGAAAAGTCAAAATCTTTAAAAGTAAAGCCTGCAGAAAAGCCATACGTCAGCTCTGGTGTTTCCGGTTTCCCGATCGCGGTGATGTCATTTCCATCAATCACCCCATCACCATTCACATCTTCATATTTTAAATCTCCTGGCTTAACGGTTTTTCCAAGCACCTTAGGACTGTTTGCAATATCCGCCTCATCATCATAAAACCCTTGAGAAACATAACCATACAGCTGGCCCACCGGACGTCCGGTTTTCTTTAAGTTTGGCGCCACACCATCAGGTTCATCACGGAAAAGAATCTTATTCCTGGCGAAAGAAGCATTGGCACGAACAAAGTATTGAAAATGATCATTGATCGCATTGCGGTGGTTGATCTCCAACTCAAACCCTTTGTTACTCACTATACCCAGATTTACCGGAGGAAGGCTGAGCCCGGAATAGGCAGGAACCGTTTCTCTTTTTGTCAGGATATCATAACGAAGGTGGTCAAAATAGTCTGCCGTAATCTCCAGCTTGCTATCGAACAACTTCATATCTATACCTATATTGGTTTTGCGTTCCTTTTCCCACCTCACATCCAAATTAGCCAATGTTCCCGGGGTTACTTTAGCTTGTCCAGTAGGACTTTCTCCGAAGAAATAACTATCATTAGCAACGGTATACACCTCCTCATACAAGTATCTGTTTCCTTCTACCTCATCACTTCCTACCGTACCATGAGAAGCTCTGATTTTCAAATAGTTGATCACTTTCACATGGTTCTTAAAGAAAGGCTCTTCACTGATGTTCCATCCTCCGGATATCGCTGGAAAGAATCCGTATCTGTTTTTAGATTTGAAACGATCGGAACCATTATAACCTGCATTAAACTCTACCAAATAGCGGGACTTAAAGTTGTACCCTGCTCTTCCTGCATAGCCTTGGAAATTTGCCGGAGCTGCTGAACCTTCAATATCTCCTGTACGGTTAGTCAGCACCAATGCATAAACATTATGGTCGCCGAATTGTCTGTTATAGTTTACAATTCCCTGAAAATTAATACGTCTGAAAGGAACAGTATAAGAACTCGCTCTTACCAACGGCTCTATCCTCAACAATTCAGGATATACCGGATCTAAAGTATCGGTACCAGGAATCAGGGAATATACTGGAAAACGACCCCTGGTCAGCTCTCTCGCAAATCCAGATTTGTTGGTATAAGCAATCACACCTTTTACCGATAAACCTTCCGTCAGGAAGTTCAGCTTATGGTCTGCACTTAAATTCATGTTCAGGTCGTTGCTGTAACTTCTTTTGTATCCACCATATTCCAGGGCACCAACAGGGTTTAATGATCCTGCTTTTACACCGCCATAGCTGCCATCGGAATTTCTAACCGGGTATACCCATGGGCCAAGCAATCCACTGGAAATTCTGCGCCAGAAAGGCAAAGCACCACCAGCCATAGGATCCGGCAGGTTAGGCTCATTAATTTCACTGAAACGCGTAGAAAGATCTAACTTCAGACTTAAGTTTTTATTGACATCCAGATCCACATTAGAGCGAATATTGTAGCGTTTTAAATAGTAATTATTATCAAAGCTTTCTTTTCTGCTGACATCTTTCAGGATTCCGTTCTGAAAGATGGAACCTGCGGAAATAAAATAGCGAAGGGTATTGGTACCGCCATTGATGTCGATATTATTGCGCTGTTGCAAGGCACTTTTTTTCATGACCTCATCATACCAGTTCACATTTGGGTAGCGAAAAGGATCATCCCCGGTACGGAAATGTTCCAGTGCTTCATCGCTCACCAAACCAGGAAAAGCAACATTAGGATCCTGACCTGCATTGATGGCCTGTTCTTTTAACAATTGAAGGGACTGGTAAGAATCCAGCGACTTCCTTAAAATAGTAGGCATCTGTAAACCCGCTTCTGTACGAAAAGTAATCACTGCCGGCCCTTCTTTACCTCTACGTGTAGTGATTACAATTACCCCATTTGCCCCTTTAATCCCATAAATAGCGGTGGTTGCCGCATCTTTAAGGATGGACAGGCTCTCTACCTCATTTGGATCCAGCTGATTCAGCTGCTCATATTGAAACTCCACATCATCAACAATCACCAATGGCCTGTTGGCATTCCCGGCAAAAGAGCTGACCCCTCTGATATAAATATTTGCCGCATCCTTACCCGGTTGACCACTGGTTTGCTGCTGAAATAAACCTGGCAATCTTCCTGCAAGGGAGTTCTGGATACTTGCCGCCGGACTTTGGCGCAATTCCTTCCCGCTAATTGTAGAGATGGCTCCACTACTGTTGATCTTCTTTTGTTTGCCATATCCCACCACAACCACCTCATTCATCTGGGAATTATTTTCCAGTAGTTTCACGTTGATGGTAGGCTTACTTCCTATAGTGATCGTTTGCGGCACATAGCCAATACTGCTGATTGTAACCTGTTTACTGTTGATTTTTAAAATGAAAGCACCATTACCATTGGCAAAAGCACCGTTTTTAGGATTTGCCGTTTCTGTGATCGTAGCGCCGGGAATTGGGCCACCACCCTGATCAGTCACCTTGCCACTCAGCGTGATTTGTTGCGCGAACGCCATGGTGCCCAGGCAAAGCATCAAGCATAAAAGAATTATTTTTCTCATTATTTCTAGGTTTGTTGGAGAGGAATTAATAGGTATATCCTGGATTTTGAGTCATGTTTGGATTTGTCTGGATCTCTGAATAAGGGATCGGGAACAGGTAGTTTTTCGAAACATCGAAAACGGAAGGCGCAATATCCTGTACAGTATAGCTGAATGTGGCATCTGCATTTTTTACGATGTTCATTCCTTTTACCGGGCTGTTCATCACCTGTCCGGCAATTTTCCACCTTCTGATGTCCCAGAACCTTTGCTCTTCGAAAGCCATCTCAATACGTCGCTCATTTCTGATGAGTGTGCGCAACTGATCCTGATTAATCGTGGCAGAGATCCCATATCGGCTATCCGTACCAGCAGTTACTCCTGCACGTTTCCTGATCGTGATGATGGCATCAACCGCCTCTTTCACAGGCCCGCTTGCCTCATTCAATGCCTCCGCATAGTTCAATAACATTTCTGCATAACGGAATAAGATCACATGGTGATTCTGATTGCTATACGTTCCCGAGCTTTCAAACTTGCCCATAAACTTGCGCAGGTAGTACCCTGTTTTAGTTTGTGTTCTGCTGCCTCCCGGACGATCCTTGCCACCGTTGAAAGTCTCTATAGGTCTGTTCAACCATTTAGTAGTATTGTACATTATCGTGGCTGCAAACCTGTTGTCTCTATTGGCATAAGGATTTGCCGGGTCATAAGTTGAGCCTGTTTCACCTGGCATTTTACCGTTCTTCATCAGGTAAGCATCTACCAGATTCTGAGAAGGACTGGTATTTCCAGTACCATTGATATAACCAATCGGGCCGTTGTACAGCTCTACCGTCTGACTTTGTGCCTGCTCCTTCATGAAAATAATCTCTGTATGTTTTACCGAATTGAACAAAGCAATAAAGTCTGTTCCCAGACTGTAATTACCTAATGTTATCACATCTTTTGCCGCATTTGCAGCAGCGGTCCAGCGCTGTACATCTCCATTAGGATTCCATAAAGGACTAGCGCGATACAACAACACTCTTGATTTTAAAGCCAATGCAGCCCCTTTATTTGCTCTTCCTATATTCTGATCTGTCACAACCACAGGAAGCAATAAATCTTTTACCGCTTCAATTTCTGAAAGGATATAATCATAGCATTCATCCGCTGTATTTCTTTTGAGATTGATGTCGTCTTTAAGACCATAAACTTTATCGCCAATCAGGGGAACTCCTCCCCAGCGTTTCAGCAACTCGAAATAGAAATAAGCACGAAGGAATCTCGCTTCTGCTCTCCATTGTATTTTCAAGGCTGCGGTGGTAGGCACCACGTCAATTTTACTAAGGAAAATATTCGCCCTGCGGATTCCTGTATAATTTTTTGCCCATTGGTTGTCGGGCACATTCTGACCGGAAACCAGACCTGTTCTAAATCCCTCTACAATACTGCCATCCTGTGAAGACACCGCATCGTCGGTTCCTGCGTCCAGAAACGCTGTCAACAAGCGGTTATATCCATCGGGCAATTGCAGATAAGTACCATTCAGGAACTGCTTTGCATAATCTGCATTTTTATCTATCTGATCGAAGACCAGGTCTTCATTAATTCTTTCCAGCGGTTCAATTTCCACTGATTTTGAGCAGGAAGCCAAAATGACAACCAGGCCAAGTCCTGTAATTATATGTTTTACATTCTTCATTACTGTCGTTTCGTAGGTTTAAAATTGTAGGTTGATGCCAACATTGAATACGCGCTGGTTTGGATAATCCCAGGCCACTACTTCAGGGTCTACCCTATCCAGACCAGTGAAAGTGAGGAGATTGGTGCCATTCACAAAGATTCTGGCCCTGTCTATTTTCACAAAACTGATCCAGCGTTGCGGTAAGGAATAAGCCAGTTCCGCATTTTTCAGACGGAGGTAGTTGCCATTTTTCAACCAGAAAGAAGAAGGACGCTGGTTATTCACACTGGTTCCTACAGTTAAGCGTGGATAGGTTGCTGTGGCTGCGGTCGCTGGCGTCCAACGGTCCAGGTGATGGGTAAATGCCTGTCCATAGCCTCCCACTCCTACCGACTGGAATTCATAAGTACCTGCGCCAAGTACATAAACATTTCTGTTGGTTACCGCATTCCAAACCATAGAGAATTCAAAACCTTTATAGTTGAAACCTGCAGTCAATCCGTAAAGAACTAAGGGCTTAGTACTCCCTATCGCCTGCTCATCGAATACATTGATCACGCCATCGCCATTCAGATCTTTATACCTGATATCGCCCGGCACGGCTTTGTATCCATCAATTTTTGCACTGTTGTCGATTTCCGCCTGGTTGTTAAAGAAACCATCAGCCACCATTCCGAAAGGTTGTCCAACTGGTAATCCTGTTCTTTTCATCCAGTCATACGGTCTGATCACCTCATCTATAAAGTCTATTTTGCTCTTACTGAAGGAAACATTAGCATTCACAAACCAGTTTACATTTTCGGTTTTCCCGAAATAACCAGCCGTCAGTTCTACTCCGCTGTAGGTTCTTTTCCCTATATTTTCGTCTGGCCTGCTGTTGCCCAGAATCGCACTTGCATTGGTACCACGCTGCTGTAACAGATCCGAATACGCATTTTTATAATATTCTACTGTGAATTGTAATTTATTCTGGAAAGCAGCAATGTCTAATCCTACATTCAGTTTATTGACACTTTCCCAGGTAATATTCGGATTGGCCAATTGTGCCTCTATCATAGAACTGTTACCAGTTGCCGGAGATCCAAAGTAAACACTCCCGGAACCATTGTAAAACTGGTCATATACAAAGTAACCGGCGCCATTATTATCGCCGCTTTTACCATAGCTTCCTCTGATTTTAAGCTGATTTAAAGCAGTAACTGATTTCAGAAAATCTTCTTTTGAAATGTCCCATCCCAAGCCTACGGCAGGGAAGAATCCCCATTGGTGTTTTTTTGGATACCGATTCATTCCCATATAGGAACTCAGCAGTTCTACAAAATACTTTTTGCTGTAATTGTATTGAAATCGACCCGCAATAGCATTATTGTTCAGACTTAAATCTGATCCCGTAATCAGGTTATCACTATTAAAGTTAAGGGAAGCATTGATTTCATGTTTTCCAAAAACCTGGTCGTAGCCCAACAACATTTCTGCATAGATCTGTCTGTTCGTCAACTCGATGGAAGAAATATTATTTTGTGAGCCATCCGTTCCGTACTTGTTAATGATGGGTTCTCCGCCTGGATCAGGCAAATACTCATACACAGCAAAAGACTTACTCCTGTTGATCAGTTCTGAATAATAGGTATTGAATGAGCCTTTTCCTTTGATGTACAAACCATCCAACACCGCATCCAGCTGCTGTCTTAAGCTCAGGTCTACACCAAGGTTTCGGTTGTAAGCCGGTCGGTAACCAGAACCGACTACCTGACCGTACAAGTTGTAATTGAACTGCTGATTTCCACCAAAAGAGCCGTCAGGATTGAGTACCGGATAGGCATTATTTGGCGTTCTCAATAAACTAGAATAGATCACATCTGACCCTGTAATCCCGCTCAGGCCTGCATCAAGTGCACCTGGCTCATTTCCATTTCTGATCCTGCCAAAGATGTTCAGCGACAGCAATAAGTTTTTAGTCAGATCCGCATCAATATTCGTTCTGAAGCCATATCGTTTATAGGAGTTATTGGTCTCGTAACTATTTCTTTTTGCATCAGAGACAAAGAAACCATCCTGATTCAGGTAATCCAGATCCACGAAGTAACGTGCCTTTTGGTTCCCTCCCGAAAAGTTCAGGTTGTACCTTTGCATGGCAGCTTTCTTCTTCAAAATGGTATCATACCAGTCCACATTAGGGTAGGCAACCGGATCTGAACCATTGCGGTATTTTTCGATCGCCTCCGCTGTATAAACCGGCTGTTTGCCATCATTTATCAAGGCCTCATTAAAAAGCGTCGAATAATCTGCGGCATTCAAAAATGAAGGTGTATTTAACTGCTTCTGAATGGCAGTTTGCGCAGTAAAAGAGATTTTTCTTGGCGCAATGCTCCCTCTTTTAGTTTCAATCAGGATGACGCCATTCCCACCTCTCATGCCGTACATAGCACTGGCCAGGGCATCTTTTAATACGGATACCGAAGCAATCTGTTCCGGATCGACATTGGTTAAATTTCTGGGCACCCCATCTACCAGTACTAATGGCGTACGACCTCTCAAAGAGATCGATGGGGCGTCATCGCCTGGTTTAGCCGAAGACTGAGTGATGTAAAGACCGGCAAATTTACCATACAATGCCGATTCAATTTGTGAAACCGGGAAGCTGAGTAGTTCATTGCCACTGATCACAGCCTGCGATTGCAAAACCTGGTCTTTGCGTTGTTTCCCAAACAACACCGGTATCTGCGCCCCCGGCTGTTGATAGGCATAAGAACTCTTTACCGCCTTTCGGACAGAGTCGTTTAGCGCTTTCTTATTGAAAGTGCTGTCCTGGGATTGTGCGGATGCGTTCTGATGAACACTCGCTGCGGTAAAGCAGAGTACACACAGCCCCAAATTTTTAAATGAATAGCGTAGTTTTTCTCTCATATATCTGGTTTTAGGTCTAGTTGACGATAGGTTTGCTTCGCTCAAAAACGAACAGAATCAGCGGGATTTACGCAATAGATAAAAGATCCCTTCGCTGCTGCTACCACACAGCAGGCGAAGGGTATTCAACCTAAACGTATTGTAATTACTTGCTGACCAGAAGAAAATGGTGGTTAAAAGAGGATAGTTTCATAGTTTGGTTTTTAGTTTTTGGTTAAACCAAAGCTGAAGGAATATTATTTTTAAAAAGATGATTATTCTAAAAGAAAAGGTAGAAAAATCAAAAAACAGGGGCTTTTAGCTTTAAATGAACGATATTTCGTCGCACATAAGGATGAATAATCAGATATTCATAGCTTTAATTACTAACCAATAATAAACCCGGGGGAGGGAACAATCATGAGATTCATTAAAAGGAGCTTTTGCATGGCATTGCTTTCCTTTCTTGTTTTATTACCAGCAATGGTCTGCGCTCAGCAACAGATGCGTTTCAGCAACCTGACACTGGAACATGGCTTATCGCAAAACTCCGTCATGTCTATCAGTCAGGACCAGCAACAGCTGCTTTGGTTTGGCACCAAACATGGATTGAACCGATACGACGGGTACCAGTTTAAAATCTACAAAAACAACCCTAAAGACACGAATAGTCTTTCCAGCGATGAGATTACTGCCACCCTCAGCGATTCAAAAGGTACACTATGGGTGGGAACAGTCAATGGCCTAAACAGGTACGATGCAAAGAAAGATGCCTTCAACCGGATCTTCTATCATCCAAAAAACAAGAAAGGCATCAGCAGCAATAGTATAGAACACATTTACGAAGATCCACAAGGAAATATCTGGGTGGCTACCCTGCGTGGAGCAAACCTGCTGACAGACCGCAATAAAAATGAGTTTAAGTCTTTTTTATTTAATGAAAAGCCTAACCATCGTGGGATAAACAGTATTTATTCTATACTTCGTCAGAAAAACGGCGCGGTTTGGCTGGCTACCCTCAATGGGTTAATCTACATGAACCTCAAACCTGGGAAATTAAGCTATGAGATTTTCCAATATCAGGGCGGTAAACCAGGAACCATCAGCTCCAATTACATCACCAGTCTGCAAACCGACAAACAGCAAAATTTATGGATTGGCACCGATAATGGCCTAAACCTTTTTCAACCTGAAAGCCGGTCATTTATGACCTATAAACGTAGCGAAAACAGCAACTCTATAGTACATAACGACATCAGAGAAATTATGTTGAACAAAGATGGAACGTTATGGATTGGTACGCAGGAAGGATTGAGCATATTGGATCCACAACAAAAAACATTTAACAATTACCTTCATGATCCGGAGCAAAAAGGCAGTTTAAGCCATAATTCCCTACATAGTATTTATCAGGACCGCAACAATAGCATTTGGATTGGCACCTTTTATGGAGGGGTGAACCTAATTCATCCCTTTTCTACACAATTCCATGCGTTCAAAAACAGCAGAATAAAGCCAAGCATCAGCAGCAATATTGTAAGTTCTATCGTGGAGGATGCCCGGCAGAACCTCTGGATCGGAACGGAAGGTGGCGGTTTAAACTACTTCAACCGCAAAAACAACACCTATACTGCCTATAAAATCAACCTGAATGATAAGGAGAGCCTAACCTCCAACTTAATAAAAACCATTTGCAAGGACAAGGCGGGGAATTTACTGATCGGAACCCACCACGGGGGATTAAATATTTTCAATACGACTACAAAGACCTTCCGGCACATCGTCAATATTAAAGACAGCCGCAACACCACAAGTACAGCCGAGATTATTGCCTTATGCCCTGCCAGCGACCAAAATATCTGGGTGGGTACTTATAGCGGCCTCAACCTGTTAAAAATGGTAAATGGCCGTTATGAATCACAAACCACAAAAAGTCCGGTAGAGCGTAAACTACAAAACAAAAGAATCCAATTCCTCTATGAGGATCGCGACAAAAACCTTTGGATAGGTACTCAGGCCGGCTTATATGCTTATCATTTAAACGCAAGGAATCTCCGGTCTTTCTCAAAAGAAAAGGGGAACCCCACAAAGCTTCAGTCGGATTACATCAACTGCATCGTACAAACTTCCAGTGGAAATATGGCGATCGGCACCTATTTTGGCGGACTAAGCATTTACAATCATAAAACAGGAAAATTTAAAACCTATACCGAAAAAGAAGGCCTTTCCAATAATAATGTATTGGGAATTATTGAAGATGACAGTCATAATTTATGGATCAGTACTGATCATGGCTTATCAAAATTCGATCAAAAAACACAAACTTTCAGGATCTATACCAAGAGCGATGGCCTTGCAGGAAATGATTTTAATGTCAGATCTTATTTCAAGGACAGCCGTGGTGAGCTTTTCTTTGGTGGATATAATGGCCTGACGTCCTTTTATCCAAAGCAAATAGAAATCAACCACCAAACTAACCCGATAATTTTCACCGGACTGAAGTTATTTAATAAACCCGTGACGGTAAATGGTGCCGATCATCTGCTAAAAGAAGACATCAGCAGTAGTAAGCGCATCACTTTCAAACACGATCAAAATCACTTTACGATTGGCTTTGCATTATTAAACTACATCAAACCTGATAAAAACAGGTATTCCTATAAGCTCGAGAATTATGATGAGGAATGGAATGAGGTCAACAATCCCTCTGCTACTTATACGAATTTACCTTCCGGATCTTATACATTTCTGGTCAAAGGAAAAAATAATGACGGGATACCTGGCGGCAGTCTGGCAAGCATTGATATTCATATCCTACCTCCTATCTGGGCCAGCTGGTGGGCCTATTGTGTGTATGCATTAATCATTTCAGTCATTTTATTCCTGAGCGTGCGCTACCTCATTATCCGGGCATTACTCAAAAGATCGGAAGACATCCAACAGATGAAACTGAGCTTCTTCACCAATATATCCCATGAAATAAGAACGCCCCTTACCCTCATTCTCGGCCCCTTAGAGAACCTGTTGAAAAGCACAGAGGGCCAGCAGGATCTCCATAAACAGGTAGTTCCCATTAAAAACAATGCCGACCGGCTAATGCGGTTGATTACCGAATTAATGGATTTTAGAAAAGCAGATTCCGGCTATCTAAAGCTCAATATCAGCATGGAAAATATCGTCAGTTTCAGTAAAGAGATCTTTTTTGCTTTTCAGCACCTGGCCATTAGCAGAAATATCCGGTATATATTTGAGAACAGCAACGATCCTATCCCGCTGTATTTTGATAAAGTACAAATGGAAAAGGTATTGTTCAACCTGCTCAGTAATGCCTTCAAATTTACTGATGATGAGGGGGCCATTTCCCTTTCTATTGATGATCAGGCGGAATATGTAGAGATCAAGGTGCGTGACAATGGAAAGGGTATCCCCTACGAAAGTCAGAATAAACTATTCAGTAACTTTTTCCAGGTAGATGAGCAAGGTTCTAATCACATCGGGTCTGGAATTGGACTGGCACTTTCCAAAAGTGTAGTGGAAGCACATCATGGAAAAATTGGCATTGAAAGCAATCTGGCAACAGCTGTAAAAGCCGGAGATACTTGTTTTACCGTAAAGCTGAAAAAAGGCAAAGCCCATTTCAAACCTGAACAGCTCCAGGAAAATCAAAGCCATGAGCACCCAATTTCCTTATTTGCCGCTGCTGGTTCTGCTATTTCTGTTGCCGCTGTTGCTGTATCAGAAGAAAAACAGGAAACGGAAACTGCCGGTTCCCGGTCTGCTGAAACCGGAAAATCATACCCGACGGTTAAAGAAACCATATTAATTGTGGAAGACAATCCCGAAATCCGTGACTTGATTGCGAACCTCATGAAACCACAATATCAGGTGGAAGAAAGCCTAAATGGACTAAAAGGCTGGGAAGCGGCTATAGAGTTGCTGCCAGACCTGATCATTTGCGACATTATGATGCCGGTAATGGATGGGTTGGAATTGTGCCGGAAGCTAAAAACAGACGAACGTACGAGCCATATTCCAGTGATCTTACTGACGGCCAGATCTTCCCATGTACACCAGGTGAGCGGTTTAGAAACAGGCGCGGATATTTATATCACCAAACCTTTCAGCACTGCCTTACTAGAATTACACGTCAAAAACTTATTACAGTCCAGGGTAATGATGCGAGAGAAATATGCCCGGGAGATCACCTTACAACCACAAAATATGGTGATCGGCTCCACAGACCAGGTTTTCCTGGAAAAAGTCATGGAATATATTGAATCAAACCTGGCAAACCAGGATGTTGGTGTTCCCGAACTTGCGGGCGAACTGGGCATGAGCCAACCCATATTGTATAAAAAAATAAGAGCCATTACCGATCTGTCGGTAAATGATTTTATTAAAACCATCCGCCTGAAAAAAGCAGCGCAGCTGTTGGAGCATAAAGTCTATACTATCTCAGAAATCTCATACCTGGTCGGGTTCAATGACCCCAAATACTTTAGTAGAGAGTTTAAAAAGCAATACGGTGTTACCCCCAGGGTATTTATCAATAACCTACACGATGGCGCATAAAAAAAGCCGAAGAGGAATTCCCAGGCCATAGCCACGCCATTTCTCCATGGCCGCATTGATAAAATGCAAATAACCTATGGACACCAGTATAAAAATAAAACCATAGAAAACAAAATAGCCATCAAAATTTAATTTGATGGCTATTTTGAATTGAACTCATTAATCAAACCTATCGGTCAGTTTTTTATGAGCTTTACAGCAATGTTTCTTCTTATTTTGAAGTTACATCACTTAAAGGCACATAGAAAGTAGTTGTAGATGGAGTATAGATACCAAGAGTGATCACTCTTAATAAACCATCAACAAAAGTAATCTGACTTTTAGTTACATAATTGGTTCTATCACCAACGTATTTTTTTGCGGCATAACCATCACCCAAAGGCACTAATCCTTCAATAAGTGCATGGTTTTTTTTGCTGTTAACTTTAACAACAGGAGAGTCAGTTGTTAGAGTTCCATGAGCAACTTTAGCTGTATAGCAAGACGACATTAAAAGAACAACTGTTAAACAGCTTAGTAGAGTAACGTTTTTTTTCATTAGAAATAATTTTAATTTCAAATGTAGTTAAATATTATTACATAATAGTAACAAATGTTTATTACAATAACATAAAAACTTCAACAAAATAACATAACGTTAGCTCAGACAATCTTAAATCTCATTACAACAATTGATGCAGTCTCACATATTGTAATAACATAATCGTTTTCGCGTCTTTAATCTCTCCACTTTCCATCATTTTCATTGCTTCTTCTATATCCATTTCCAATACCTCAATATTTTCTTCTTCATGTTCCAATCCTCCACCCTCATTCACTTTCATCGACTGATTATACTCTGCCACGAAAAAGTATAGAATTTCTGTCACAGAACCCGGCGACATGTACGCTTCAAAAACCTTTTTCACTTCTGTAATCTGGTAACCGGTTTCTTCTTCTGTTTCTCTTTTGATACAATCTTCCGGATTATCGGTGTCCAGCAAACCTGCACAAGCTTCGATTAACAATCCGGATTCATTGCCATTTAAAAAAGTAGGGAGGCGAAATTGTCTGGTGAGGATCACCTTACGCAATTCCTTATTGTAAAGCAGGATTACTGCACCATTACCCCTATCGTAGGCCTCTCTGCTTTGTACTTGTTTGCTGCCATCTTTTTTCAGGTACTCATAAGTTATTTTTCGCAGGGTATACCAATTGTCGGAAAGCACTTCTGTTTCCAGGATCTTCACATCATTAATCATAGCTAAATAGTAATTAGGGTAAGCCCAAATCTACATCTTTTACGCCATCACCGGATTGCCAACAATGGGTAATTTCGCAAATCGCATCACCTCTATACTGGGGAAGCCAAAATCGGAAACCACCTTTCCCAGAATCAAATAACAACCTGTACCTCTAAAGGGATAAACAGGGGTTGTTGTCGGAAAATGCGTGGTATCAAAGAAATTCCCTGCGGAATCCAGAAAAGTGCCGAACCACATCTTCTTATTATTCTTCATGTGGACGGTCTTCTCACAGACATACTGTCCCACCATTTTCACTGTCTTCCCCAGATGCCGGGTTAAATCTGCGGTACAAAGATCCCCGCGATAACTGGTCTGCAACAAATCAAACATAGACAGGCTCAGTGGAAAGCCCAGCAATTCCAACTCATGATAAGCATCTTCCAATCGGGTATTGAGGAGCTCAGGAAGCTCATAATGTTTCGCTGCAACCTCAAACAACTCTGCACCCTGAACCTGTTTCGTCTTGCCACCTAAAAGCAAATGCACTTCCCAAAGCAATACTTTTTTACTCTTAGCGGTAAAGCGCAGGGCCCCTATACGGATCAAAATAATGGCTTGCTCCAGACCTATTCCTGTCCGTTTTACCAGATCTTCCAGTCCGGTGTAATCCCCATTCCGTTTTCTTTCTTCGGGGATCAGCGTGATGAATTTAGTTTCCAACCCCTGAATGCCGATAAAACCAAGATATGCTGCTGTTCCTTTGATAGAAACTGCCTCTAAACTATGATTTACACAAGGCAGATTAATTTCTGCGCCTGCACTTTTCAGTTCATGCACATACACCCACCTGGAATAAAAGCCGCCGTAATTATTGAGTACACCCACCATAAACTCTCTGGGGAAATACGTTTTCAGGTATAAGCTCTGATAACTCTCTACGGCAAAACTTGCAGAATGCGCTTTAGAAAAACTATATCCGGCAAAGGAAGATACTTGTCGCCATACCTCTTTAGTCACCTCTTCCGGCCTTCCCAGCGCTTTTGAACCTTCCATAAACGTCTCTACCAACTTGTCAAATTCTGTTCTGGAGCGATATTTCCCACTCATTCCTCTTCTCAGAATATCGGCATCGGTCCCATCCATTCCGGCATAATGAATACATACTTTGATCACATCTTCCTGATACACCATCACGCCAAAAGTATCGCCAAGTGTCTCCTTCATCACCGGGTGCAGGTATTTAACATTTTTAGGATCATGATAACTCTGGATATACGTTTTCATCATGCCCGACTGTGCCACTCCCGGGCGAATGATTGAACTGGCCGCCACCAGTGTCAGGTAATTTTCGCAGCGCAGTTTGCTTAGCAACTGCCGCATTGCCGGCGACTCGATATAGAAACAGCCAATCGTATTACCCGTTTGCAAACGCGCATTAAGTTTCGGATCTTCCATAAATGCCTTCACCTGGTGCACATCAATTTTATGTTGCAGGTTTTCCTCCACCAAACGAACGGCCTCTTTAATGTGACCTATCCCCCGCTGACTCAAAATATCGTATTTATCGAAACCGATTTTCTCGGCCTCATACATATCCCATTGTACGGTAGGCATCCCTTTTGGAGGTAAGTCCAATGCCGTATAATAGGTAATTGGCTCCTCCGAAATCAACACCCCTCCTGCATGAATAGAACGCTGATTTGGCATATCTGCCATCATCGCATAAGCAGCCATGATCTTTTTAAAAGTCGGATGATCCTGATTGGCGGCCATTTGCGTACGGTCGGTAAAACTATCAATCTCTGCTTTTGGTAAACCCATCACCTTTCCGATTTCCCGGATTACACTCCGGTCTTTGAACGTAGACATCGTACCCAACAGCGCCGTATGGGCCTTTCCATACCGCTTAAATATATAATCCTGCACATCTTCCCTTTCATCCCAGGAATAATCAATATCAAAATCCGGAGGAGAAGTACGTTGCGCATTGAGGAAGCGCTCAAAATAAAGATCCAGTTCAATAGGATCTACATCGGTAATCCGCAGGCAATATGCCACCGTACTATTGGCGCCGGAACCCCGGCCTACATGGTAATACCCTTTTGCCATGGAATAGCGGATAATATCCCAGGTAATCAAAAAATAAGCACAAAAATCCAGGTCGTCAATCACTTTGAGTTCCTCCTTCACCTTATTTAATGCAGCACGGTTATTTTTACCATACCGGAATACCAGTCCCTCCATTGCCAGCTTATAAAGCAAGGCCTTATCGTCTTCTTTTCTCCCCGTAAAAGTCCTCCTGTTCAGGTTAACCCGCCCTTTTGGGTAATCCATCACGCAGGTATTCATCAGATTCCGGGTATTATCGAGGATAAAAGCATACTTATTAAAGCGACTTTCCAGCACGCCGGGGAGAAGGAACATATCGGTACTTCTACACTTATCGTCCGGACTTACCATGGTTAGCAAAGCATTCAGGTCGATTCCGCGAAGGTATTCGTGCAGGCGGTAGCCTAATTTATCGGCCACAAATACCGGCTGCAAAGCCAACAACTTATCTTTTATCGCTGACAAATCTTTCTGGTATAACAGCTGAAGCTCGTCAAAATGAATGCCCAGATATTCTCTGGTTTTTAGCGGTTCCGCATAACCAAAGGGATAAATAATATAGGCGTTCTGCATTTCCGGGGCTGTATCCGGCAGCGCTTTTTGCTCCAGGTTATGCGCCGTCAGAAAATCATTCAGCTCCTTCATCCCCTCTTTATTTTTGGCAATGCCGATATAAAGCAGCTTTTTATCCCTTCTAAATTCTATCCCTCCAATCGGTTTAATCCCTTTCCCATCGCAGGTACGCATAAATTCCATCAGACCGGTAGAGTTGTTGATGTCTGTGAGCACCAGTTGTGTGATGCCCAATGCCAGCGCTTCTTCTATCAACTTAGGAATAGACATTGTCCCGTAACGCAGGCTATACTGAGAATGCACATTCAAATACATGGCCTATAAATCTATGTTCAAGGTAGAAGCCAGTTTAATGGCTTTATCTCCAAAACGGTTCCTAATCTTATCTAATGCCTGATACAGGCTGTATTGCTCCTGAGATTCGCTGTATAAATCGATCTGTTCATGTCCGGTTACCAAGTTAGAAAGCCGTACCCCGACCAGGCGCAGCAACATTCGTTTCTGATATACCTGGCGAAACAATTCTTTTGCCTTCAGAATCAACACGTTATCCAGGGAAGTATAAGAAATGGTGGCCTGTTTGGTTACGTCCTCGAAATTCGCATAGCGAATGGTGACTGTAATACAGGCAGTTAGTTTTTTCTTCTGGCGAAGGTCGAAAGCCAGATCCATCACCATCGAGGTGATCAGGTTATTGATGGTATCTACATCAATGGTATCCGCTTTAAATGTACACTGTGTACCAATACTTTTTTGCTCCTGATAAGGAATGACCGGCGAATTATCAATTCCTTTTGCCTTTTGCAATAGCGCCAGCCCATTTTTCCCTAAAATACTATTCATCTGATCGGGATGGATCTGTGTCAGGGTATGGATCTTTTTAATCCCCATATCACTCAGCTTCACAAAGGTTTTTTCTCCGAGTCCGGGGATCTTGCGAATGGATAAAGGATTCAGAAAATTCTGTACTTCAAAAGGCTTCACATCCAGTTCCCCATTGGGCTTACACTCATTGGTGGCCATCTTAGAGACCGTTTTATTGACTGATAATCCAAAAGAAATGGGCAATCCGGTTTCTTTAATCACCGTTTTACGGAGTTCATGGGCATATTGAAGTGTCCCATGAAAACGGTCCATCCCCGTCATGTCGATATAATGCTCGTCTATGCTTGCTTTTTCTATTAAAGGGACGCGTTCCCTTAAGATCTCCGTAATTTGAAAAGATGCTTCAGAATAAGCATCCATATTCCCTTTCACAAATATCGCATGAGGGCAAAGCATTTTTGCCATCCGGGAACTCATTGCGGCATGTACCCCGAACTTCCTGGCTTCGTAACTACAGGAAGCCACCACTCCCCGGTCTGAAGTCCCGCCAATAATAACCGGTTTCCCAATTAGACCGGGGTCTTTTCGAACTTCTACAGACACGAAAAAGGCATCCTGATCCATGTGGATGATGTGCTTATTTGAAGTCATGAAATATTTTTTAGATAACAACAAAGTTATACTAAAATATTTAACAAATCTATAATTTTACTAATTATATTAGTAATCAAAACCCCATAACAAACCATTACCACCTGGAGATTCATCGACTAAAAACAACCTTTGGTGTAATCCTGCGGACTGCTCGTCAATTACTTTCCTGCTGGCCAGGCAAAGCTGGTACTTTAGTTCTGCTCAGGAAATATCTCTTTAAAACAGCGTACTAAACCATCAGCCTATGACCCGATTAAACATTATGACCATTTTAACCGCCGACTTCCATTTCTGGCTGTTCAGTTGTTTATTGATAATCGCCCTCCTGCTCCTTCTGCTCATCAACTGGCTTTTAAAACCCATTTCCAAACCTGCTGAAGCCCTGAAAACACAGTTTTTTTATCATCCGGTATTCGGGCGAAAAGCAGCCTTCGTTTCCATTTATGTAAGTGTGGTTACCTATAAGGCTAAATAAAAAGGCCGGAAATCGTTAGATTCCCAGCCTTTTTAACTCCTTACAATTTAGAATATATATAGCCTACATAGGGATTAGCGTAATGCTGCTGATTTCCGCCATAGACTGGCCTTTTACACTCAACAGCTTTAGCGCTAACCTTAAAGATTCAGCTCCTATCGCCTGTTGAGAAATATCCACGATCCCAGCTTCTACGTCTTTGAAACCCGGGGTTTCCGATGCAGGGATGGTATAATTTAGGGTATTCTTTTCAAGGGAAATACTCAATTCTCCACCAGTATTAGCATTCGCAAAGTAATTGATCATGACTTTGTACTTACCAGGGCGTTGAACTTTCATATCCCAATAAGCCGCATCTGATTTGTTGCTCCAGAAAGCAATTGTATTTGGCCTGTTCGGATCATGTGTTGATGCCCCTTTCAGTTTTATACCAGCGGTTCCAACCAGTTTCGCCTGATTTGCAGTTAATAGAATTCTTCCATCGGCAAGCGAGCTCACGCGGTTGTTTAATACTTTTGCTACTCCTTTAATGTCCAAAACGACTACCATAGGCTTAGGTCCGGAGAAATCTGCCGGCAATTGAACTACCTTTCCTTTGGCGGTAGTCTTTACCACTAAAGACTTCCCTTTAGCACCTAAGATATAAGCTTTGGAAACTTCATTAGACAATGGCACTTCCAGTGCGCCATCCTGTGGTACATCAAATACTTCCAGATAAATTTTCCCTGGTTTCTGTGTTGCATATCCCCAGTCTAAAGGCTGGAAAGGGCTGGCAGTAGTACCATAAATCGCTTCATTATTGACTTTCATCCAGGTTCCGATTTGCTTTAAAATCGCAACTGCCGGTTCAGGAATTACTCCTTCGGCATCAGGACCTACATTTAGCAAAAAGTTACCACCTTTACTTACCGTTTCGATAAACAGGTGCATCATCTTATCATAAGATTTCCAGTTTTTATCGTGAGCACTATAGCCATAACTTTCATTGGTCGTATGACTCACCTCCCAATCCATTCCCGGCAATCCTGTTGGCGGAACATATTTTTCAGGCGTTCCCATATCCCCGTTTTTATTTTCCAGTCCATCCCAGAATCGGTTATTCACCAGGATGCCTGGTTGCCATTTGATCAGGTCGGTCAGGATACGTTTGGTACCCCAGGTTTCGCCCTGTCTGTTTTTTGAACTGAAATCTAACCAGAGGATATCCATTTTACCATAGTTATTGGCCAGCTCTTTAATCTGTCCGTACAGGTAATCTTTGTAGACCTCATAGTTAGGGTTTTCCTTAGGAGGATTGGCGGCAAACTTATCGTAAGAATCCGGATGTTGCCAGTCCAGCAGGGAATAGTAAGCGCCGGTTTTTAAGCCTGCTTTTTTAAAGGCGGCCACGGTTTCTCCATATAAATCTCTTCCTTTTGGCGAGATATTAGTGCCACCGGTTACCTCATTATTTAAAGAATAAGGTTGTTTACTATTAAAGATACTAAAGCCTTCATGGTGCCTGGAAGTGATCACCATATATTTCATACCGGCTTCTTTTGCCAGTGCAGCCCAATCTCCGGCATTAAATTTTGAGGCCGTAAACTTTGGTTTCAGCTCTGCTGCATATTCCTTGCTCGGCGCACCTGCCCAGGTTTGAATCCACTCGGCATAGTGTTGCGGGTATTGTTTCCCCTTCCAGGACCCTCCTGCAGCGCTGTACAGCCCCCAGTGAATAAACATCCCGAAGCGGGCATCATTGAACCACTTCATCCGTTGATCTTTTGTTTCCGCCCAACCAGGCACCCCTTCATAGGGTTTTGATTCTACCTGAGCAGATAGCCTCCCTGCCGTTAAAAGCAGAGCGACCATTACAGTTACTTTTTTCATTTGTGTGTTGTGTTTGGTTTTTGTAGGTTCCTTAGTACCCGGTATTTGCCTAAGGTTTTTTATTTATGATCATCATTTACTTCCAGCCAATGCCCGTCGGGATCCTGAAAGTAAATCTGTTTGATGCCATCTACTCTTAGCGTGATGCTTTGCGCTGCACCAGCCCAGTTTTCATAGGCAATGTTCTGTATTTTTAGTTTTTCAATAAAGGGTTCGATCGAAGGCACACTAAAGCACAGGTGTTCATTTTTATCGAAGTTTCCTTTGCCTTTAGCTCCTTTAATTAAATGAAGTTGTCCGGCAGCGCCCAGGCTAAACCAGGTATGTTTACCATCATGAAAAGGTTCCGGAATCTGGTTAAATTCAAAGGTGTTTTTATAGAAATCTGTCGACTTTTCCAGATCAGTTACATATACGGCGATATGATTTAACATCGCAGGGGTCGTTTTCTTTGAGGTTTGTGCCTTGCTGTCCTGAAAAGGATGGCTAGCTAACGTAAAAATAAGTATCATAGTAAAAAGCTTCATCATCGGTTATTTTAAATTAAAAAATTCAATATCTCTATCCAGTCTGTATAAATCAAAACCCATATCCCAATAGTCTTTCACGACTTCGCGGAGCTCCAGTCCAAATTTCTCATAGAATTGATAAGCCATTTGTGAAGTCCGGACGGAGATCCTTTTCACCCCGGATATTTCTTTAATTTTCTGGATTCTAAACCGGGTTAATGCAGTCCCCAACCCTTTCCCCTGACTATCGGGATGAAAGATATCCCAGGATATTTTGCCGGTTTCTCCATCTTCAGAAAGGTTGAAACCTCCACAGCCAAGAACTTCTCCATCTACTTCCAGTACATAGTAATTATCGGCAAAATGGTCTAAATAGTCGATCAGGTCTGCTTCTTCCTCCGCAGAAAAATAGGCTGGCGTATTTAATCTTAGCAAAGTGAGGATGCGCTCCCTGTCGGCGGTTTGATGTTCTCTAATGTTAATGTGGTCCATATTCATCATTTATTGTTTCCTGCTGAAGCATTTACTATCTCCTGCTGAATCATTTACTACCTCCCCTTGAATCATCCGGTAACTGTGAACTGATCATTTCATGAAGTTAATCTGGTTCTTCCATGAAAAACAATCTGGTTCTCCGATGAACATAAGCTACTCATTCGATGAAAGTAAAAATACAGGAATATTTCAATCAGCCAAGCAGTTCAAGAATTACCAGCTTATAATCTCCCTAATCAGCAGCAGGCCATGAAGATAGCAAACACTGGCAAACATTTCAATTAAGAGAATAATAAAACCATTAAGAAATTTTTATTTCTCTAAATATTTCAAGCTCTTTATCAAAACAACTTCAGAAAACAGGCTTAAAAATAACAATTCAGGCAAAATAACGGGAGAGAAACACCCTCATTCCACCTATTTTATACCGGCAAAAAACCGCTATCTGTTTTGCTATTGTTTTGCTATTGTTTTGCTTTTCTTTTGCTATTGTTTTGCTATTGTTTTGTCCGGGCAAAAGAAAAGCAAAACAAGAGCAAAAGGATAATAAGTCAATAAAAGGAGTGTATAGGAGGCGACCCAGGGATTAACCATAAGTTAAATCAGGTTTCTGTACTTCCTAAAATTGAAATTACCTGCGCCGGGGCAAAAAAAATGGCTTTCTGCTTTAGTCCGGCAAAGGGACCAGGGCAGAAAGCCATAACGAGACAAGAATATAAATCAATCCCCTGGTATTAGCCAGGCTTAAAATAAAATAGACTAGTGATCTGTTGGGATCAGGATATTCACACCAACCTGAACCGCAGTACCTGAGAATCTGTTTTTAGCCGCAAAGTTTTGAGTTACCCTTGCCATCACACCAATTTTTTTCGGGGTAATCCAGTAAGAGCCAAAACCTCCGATACCATAGATGCGATCGGATGCAAATCCACCGTTCGTACCTTTATCATCGCTGATTTGAGTCGTATGATGTGCAAATAAGCCCACTTCATCCCCTCTGTTATCTAATAAATAAGTACCGCCCATATCGATGGTCAGGTGACTTCCTTCTTTAAAGTCGATATCTTTTTGCCATTGGTTGATTTCAAAGGTAGTCGCTACCGTTACCCCAACTTTTTTAGTTGGCTTATATCTTGCCGCTCCTCTAATGTTGTGCGACCAGTATCCTAAACCTCCGTTATCCAATCCATGTGGTTTAAACTTACCTGTAGGTGCCCAGAAACCATAATTAAAGGCATAACTGATTTTTTCTTTAGTCCAGGATAACCATACTGGCTGCACGTACATATCGCCAAAACCGACCGTTTTATTCTTAAAAACATAGCTTCCGGAACCCGTTTGACTAGAATAATAATCCAGGGCAATGTTTGCTGTCGGACTGTTTAACATTGGAATGGCCATCATTCCCCAGTTTGCACCCAATATTTTGCCCTTACCGCCATAAATAGCCATCAGGATAAAAGAGTGGGTTTTTACATTCTGCTTAATGTCGAGTTGGGTTGGATTTCCCGGAGCCGGATTGATCAGGCGATCAGACTGCTTCCCTTCTGCATTGTAATAATTCATGTCGGCAAAACCATACCAAACGGGGATGATAAAGCCTGCATGTGGCGCAAAATAGTCTCCGGGATTAAACGCCGAGCCGGTATAATGGCCTTGCGAAAACGCGGAGACATAAGAGAAGACCACTAAAATTAAAGTAAATAATTTTTTCATAGTTCTAATTTTTATTAAAATTCGGGTAGATTATTCGTTGTACTGAAAAACACAAATCGATAAACATTGTTTGTGAATTTTAATGGAAATTCCAGGAAACTCTATATTTATTATATCTGTTAACTTTTATTGCAATCAAGTTCAATACATTTGTTTTATACCAGCAGTTTAAAAAACCAGTTTACAATCATTCAAGACCCTAAGCAACAGTTCATTTAAACTCCTGAAAAACCTGAACCAATAGCCCGATTTAAACCAATTGAGCCCTTTAACTAAAACAAAAAAACGATGAGTAATCAGAATGATGCTGCTCCGGCAAGAGAAACCGTGTCCCATAATGTATATTTTGACGGAAAAGTTCAAAGTCTGGGGATGGAGACACCCTCAGGAAAAGCCACCCTTGGGGTGATGAAAAAAGGAAGTTATACGTTTTCTACATCTTCCGCAGAAAAAATGGTGGTTATTTCCGGAAGTATGGAAGTTGAGTTACCTGGCATTGGTGTTAAGAAGTACGAAGCGCAGGATTCGTTTGAAGTTGCCGCTGGCAGTTCTTTCGAAGTAATTTGCGGGGCTGATGTAGCTTATATCTGCTATTACGAATAATAAAAAAGGGGTTACAAAGCACCCTGCCTGTAACCCCTTTTAAGGAAATTAAATATATAATGTCACTAAAAACTGCGCTTATGCAGTCTGAAGTTTAGCTATATTTCTGTATGGGAATGAACCGAAGATATGACGACGTGCGAATCTACCTGGAGAATCTGCATTAACCAATTTCACGTAAACAGCTTTAGGAACACCGAAGTACTCATAAGAACTGCCATCAAGGAAATGTACGGTTAAAACTAAACCTGCCCAGGTGTAATCAGCAATACCGCAAGTTGCAGTAGTTTGCGTATATTCTTCAATAGAAAGCTCTAATGTTTCCGGAGCAATACTTACTAAGAAATGATATGCTTCAATGATTTCCTTGCTTTTAGATTCCGCTTCCGCTTTAGCTTCTTCACTATCCTGGAATTTATCCGGGTGCCAATCTTTCATCAAATTCCTGTAAATGGTCTTCAATTCTTTTAGTTCGGCATCCTTTTGTACACCTAATAGTTTTCTGTAGTCAACAATCTTCTTCATAAATATTTTTAATGGCAATAATTGTCTTTGAAAAGCAGCCTGTTTTTTAAGGTTACTCCTGCTCCAGGGAAACAATATTTTGCAAAGATACGCTTTTTTATGTGAAAGATATAGTAAATGGCATTAACAAATCAATTGATACCCTGATAGATAGGAAGAAATAAGTAGTATGACTATTTTTAAATTACATTTGTGCCTTCAACAAAAACCATTTTTCAGGTATGTTTAAAATCGGATTAGCAGAAGATGACCTCAAAATAGCCGGCTTGATAAAAACCGGATTAGAAGAACAAGGATACCTCGTTACCATTGAATCTAATGGGGAGCAAGCCCTGAAAACCTTTAAAGATCAAGACTTTCACCTGGTGATTCTGGACATTATGATGCCCGGATTAAATGGTATTGCAGTTTGTAAAGCATTGCGTCACAGCGATAAAAATCTACCCATTCTGATGCTCACCGCATTGGGAACAATTGACGATAAGGTGACAGGATTGAACTCCGGCGCAGACGATTACCTGGTAAAACCATTCCATTTCAAGGAGTTAGTCGCCAGAATCGAAGCCCTGTTACGCAGACAACATGGTGCAACAGGTGGCAATGCCGAAGAACATATCCTAAGTTTTGACGACATCACACTGAATACCTATAGCAAAGAAGTCAAAAGAGCTGGAACACTGATTGAACTAACTGCAAAAGAACATACCCTGCTGGAGTTGTTTTTGCGCAACCCAAACCGCCTCCTTTCCCGACAATACATTGCAGAAAATGCCTGGGACATTAGTTTTGATACCGGAACCAATGTAATTGATGTTTATATCAATTTCCTGCGTAAGAAAATAGAAAAAGGTTTCACCAGAAAGCTGATCCACACTAAAATCGGGATGGGTTATATACTGAAATAAGCTCGTTATTTATGAAACTGAAAGACCGCCTTTCTTTATATTTCACCCTCATCAGCACGTTAACGCTACTGGCGGTATTGTGCGCGGTCTATTTTACTTTCATCAAGTTTTTGGAAGCCGATTTCTTCGACCGCCTGACCGACCGGACTATGGTGACAGCCAAGCTCTATCTGGAGGCGGATGAGATTTCTGCAGATTCCTTGAATACCGTTAGAAATCAATACATGGAAGCATTAAACGGGGAGGTAATCCGGATTTACAATGCCAACAACAGCGCCACTTTTATTGGTGATGACCAGCAATACTGGAGCCATGAGACGATTGAGAAGGTTAGAAAAAACAAGAAAATTCAGTTTATTGATGGCGACAGGCAGGTAGTCGGCATTTTTTATAAAGATAATCAGGGTGATTTCGTAATCCTTGCCTCAGGAATAGATCAAAGTACACATGTCAGGATAGAAAAATTACAAAGGATCATGGTGATGATTTTTGTCTTCATCTTCATTGGCTTGCTGCTTTCCGGTAGGTGGATCGCCAAAAAGATATTAAAACCGCTGGATCTTTTTATAGAAGAGGTGAAACAGATCAAATCTAATAACCTTCATTTCAGGGTACAGGAAGGGAGTAATAAGGATGAGATCAATTTGCTTGCCCAAAATTTCAACAACCTGATGGAGCATCTGGAACAGGCTTTCGTTTTACAAAAGACTTTTATTGCCAATGCTTCGCATGAGCTGAGAACGCCAGTTACCCGGATGATGATCAGTGCCGAAATCACGTTATCCCAGGAAAGACAAATCGGGGATTATAAAAAAGCTTTACTTTCAGTGATGGAGGATTCCGAAAAGATGGACAATATCATCACGGGCCTGCTCAATCTTGCACAGGCAGATCTGGAATTCGGCGCACCGGAATTACAGGACATCAGGATTGACGAGAGTCTCTGGGCATTATCAGAAGAATGGAACAAAAAAGGGAGCGCTAAGCTGATCGTAGGCATTAAAAATATGCCGGAAGATCCCGCCCACCTGCTGATCAGGGCCAACCCTACCCTGGTGGAGATCGCCCTAAACAATATCATCTCCAATGCTTTTAAATTTTCCGGCAATCAGGATGTTCATTGTTTGCTGGATATTCAGGCGAAAGAGACGGTCATTTCTATCAGCGATAAAGGTCCTGGTATCCCCGAAGAGATACAACCAGAGATCTTTAAACCTTTTTATAGCTTTAGCGCTGAAAGCGGGCATGAAGGCAATGGCATGGGCTTGTATATGGCGCATAAAATCATCGGCCTGTTTAATGGAAAATTAGAGGTCAACTCTGAACCAGGCCACGGTGCTACTTTTATAATACATTTCCCTAAATATTAACTCACTTAAATTTTAATCCCCTTTTAATTTCTATTTAATCAGGCTTTAATTCCCTCCGGATAGCTTTGCCGGTGATGAAAAGACAATTAATTCTGAGCAGTCTGTTCTTACTGGGCTTCCTCCCGGTTGGCATGGCTCAAGATAGCCTAAAACTTAGTCTCCGGGAAGCCGAGCAATTATTTATCAAGGGAAATTACGAACTCCTGGCCCAAAATTACCAAACGGAACAAGCGAAAGCAGAACTCATTACGGCCAAACTTTTCGACAATCCGGAGCTGAGCTATGAGAATCTTTTCTACAACCATGAAACTAAAAGATTTCTGGAAACTTCTAAGGCTACCGGACAATACAGCGCGCAAATCTCTCAGTTGATTAAGCTGGCAGGAAAAAGGAATAAGAACATCAAACTGGCCAATACAGGGGTTCAAATGGCCGAATACGAGTATTTCGATTTGATGCGTAGCTTACGTTATCAGTTGCGCAGTGATTTTTACAAGGCTTATTATGCACAGCAATCGGCAGCAATTTATGAGCAGCAGATTCATTCTTTAACACAATTACTAGCCGCATCTGAGCAACAACTTAAACTAGGGAACATCGCGCTCAAAGACCTCATCCGAATAAAATCTCTGGTTTACAGTTTGAAAAACGAATACACCAGCTTGCTCAATGACATTGAAGATATGGGAAGCTCCTTAAAGGTAATGACCAATGTCAAACCTGATGCTGCCTTACAACTTACGCTACCCACCGAAGACGAGCAGAATTTTTCATTAGAAAAACAGCCTTATCTACAGCTGTTAGAAAGCGCAAAAGCCAACCGTTCGGATTTGCAACTGGCAAAAACAGCGCTCAGCTATGCCGAAAACAACCTCAGGCTACAAAAAGCAAATGCCATTCCCGATGTAGAGCTTTCTCTCAGCTATGACCTGAAAGGTAATTATCCGGAAAAATACACCGGATTGGGAATCAAAATTCCTTTGCCTCTTTTCAATAGAAACCAGGGCGAGATCAAAAAGGCCAGAATTGCCATTGAAGCCGGAAATATGAATTTCAGGCAAAAGGAAAATGCATTAGAAAACGAGGTTTATAACAGTTACAAATCAGCCTTAAGAACAGAAAGCCTGTACCAAAGTCTGGATCTTAATTTCAGTACCGATTTTACAAAACTCATTCAGGAAGTCACTAAAAACTACCGCAGCAGGAACATCAGTCTGATTGAATTCCTCGATTTCTATGATTCCTACAAAGAAAACACCCTGCAATTGAACCAGCTGAAATATGAGCGGATGAATGCAAAAGAAGAAATCAACTACGTTACCGGTTCCACGATTTTCAAATAAGCGGTACCCATTTAAATAAGCCACCCATTTTTAAATTATCTACTCCCCATGCAAATCTTTCTAAAAAACATCAGCAAACTCTCTTTGATTGGATTCGTCATCGCCAGTCAGAGTTGCAATAGCTCCAAAGAAGCCCCGGTATCAGAGAAATTTGCAGTCACCGACTCACTCATCAACAGGCTATTAATCGACACGGTGCAACAGGCAAATAACAGATCCGACCTGAGTTTTTCTGCAAAAATCACTGCGAATGAGGAACGTAAAGCAGAAATCTTCCCGATGTTGAGTGGTACGGTGCGCAGTGTACCTGTCAGATTGGGCGACAAAGTAACTTCAGGTCAGGTACTAGCTATTATGGGTAGTGCAGAAATGGCCGGATTTGATAAAGAAGTAATCAGTGCAGCCGCAGAACTAAGAAATGCGGAAAGACAGGTAAAACAAGCAGAGGAGCTTTATAAAAGTGGCTTATCCTCCGCCAGGGAATTGGAAGAAGCGAAAAACGACTTTCTGATCAAGCAGGCAGAAAACAAACGCGCGCTGGCCACCCTTAAATTAAACGGCGGCAATAATAGTGGCAATTACACGGTTAAATCACCTTTATCGGGCTTCATCATTGAGAAAAATGTGACTGCAAATATGCAGGTGCGACCGGATAATGACAACAACCTGTTTACAGTGGCTGATCTTTCTAAGGTCTGGGCGATGGTCAATATCTATGAATCTGATATCTCCAGAATCAAAGAAGGCGATGAAGTTCAGCTCGCTATCCTCTCCTATCCGGAAAAAACTTTCAAAGGAAAGATCGATAAGATTTACAACCTGATTGATAATGAAAGCAAGGTAATGAAGGCCAGGGTGATCGTTCCCAATCCAGGGTATTTATTGAAACCAGGGATGATGGCTACGGTATTGGTTGCTGCGAAATCAGGGATCGATTTACCGGTTGTGAACGCCAGAGGTATCGTCTTCGATGAGAACAAAAATTATGTACTGGTAATTGAGGGGGCAAATAAAGTACGTATTCAGGAAGTAGAAATCGGCCGTAAAACCGCCGACAAAGCCTATATCAGTAAAGGTTTAAAGGCTGGCGACCGTGTGATCGCGTCTAAGCAGGTTTTCTTATATGAGAGCCTGAAAAACTAATCTATTCATCACCACAAAAACAGCTGTAATGAATAAATTCATTAAGATGGTTATTGGCTTTTCGCTAAATAACAAATACTTTATTTTCTTTGCCACATTCATTTTGATACTGGCAGGATACCTTAGTTTCAAGCATACTACGATTGAAGCTTTTCCGGATGTGACTAATACCAATATTACCATCATCACCCAATGGCCGGGTAGAAGTGCCGAAGAGGTGGAGAAGTTTGTGAGCAGACCATTAGAAATTGCCATGAACCCCACGCAGAAAAGAACCAGCATCCGCTCCTCTTCTCTGTTTGGCCTCTCTATCGTAAAAATCACGTTTGAAGACGATGTAGCATATGCCGAAGCCAGGGTCCAGGTGAACAACCATATTGAAGAAGCTGATTTACCGGAGGGGCTGAGGCCAGAGGTACAACCACCTTACGGGCCAACAGGAGAAATTTTCCGTTATACCTTAAGTAGTGATACTAAATCGGCAAGGGAGTTAAAAACTTTGCAGGATTGGGTCATACAACGGGAATTACTGTCCGTTCCGGGCATCGCCGATGTGGTGAGTTTTGGTGGTGAGGTGAAGACATACCAGATCACGGTAGATCCGCAAAAAGCGATACAATATGGCGTGAGTGCCACTGAACTATTCGATGCCGTTTCCAAAAGCAATGTCAATGTTGGCGGGGACGTGATTGTTCAGGCCGGACAGGCGTATGTGGTTCGCGGAATCGGGATTTTGAACAATATTGAAGAGATTAAAAATGTGGTGGTTGATAACTTTAACGGGACTCCGGTCTATGTAAAGACAATCGCAGAAGTCGCAGAATCGGCCTTACCTCGCTTAGGCCAGGTAGGCCGGGACCAGGATCCCGACGTGGTTGAAGGGATCGTGGTTATGCGCAAAGGAGAAAATCCAGGCGAGGTCATCAGCAGGCTAAAAGAAAAGATTAAAGACATTAATGAAAACATATTGCCGGCAGATGTAAAGATCAATCCTTTCTATGACAGGGAAGACCTGGTCAACTACGCCACACATACTGTAATGGGGAACATGATGGAGGGGATTATTTTTGTAACCCTGATCGTATTCTTGTTTATGGCAGATTGGCGGACTACGTTGATTGTGTCTATAATCATTCCGCTAGCCTTGTTATTTGCCTTCATCTGTTTAAAAATGAAGGGGATGTCGGCCAATTTATTGTCTATGGGGGCGATAGATTTCGGGATCATTATCGATGGTGCGGTGGTTATGGTGGAGGGGATTTTTGTGGCCCTCGACCATAAAGCCAAAAAGGTAGGCATGGAGAAATTCAATGGCCTGAGTAAGCTGGGATTGATAAAAAAAGCTTGCCTGGAGAATGGAAAGGGTATTTTCTTTGCCAAACTGATCATCATCACCGGCTTGCTACCCATCTTTACTTTCGAAAAGGTGGAAGGAAAAATGTTCTCTCCTCTGGCCTGGACCTTAAGTTTTGCCTTGCTAGGTGCCTTGCTCCTTACTTTTACACTGGTTCCGGCACTGGCAAGCGTGTTACTGCGGAAAAACGTACGGGAGAAACACAACATCTTTTTAGAATTCCTTACTAAATATGTGATCCTTTTCTTCGACAAGTGCTTTAAATTCAGAAAACTTGCATTTAGTATTTCTATGGGGATCCTGGTGATCGGCTTGTTCAGTTATAAGTTTATGGGTACTGAATTCCTCCCTACATTGGATGAGGGCTCTATATACGTACGTGCCACCGGCCCGCTCAGCATCTCATTGGAGGAGACAAAAAAGCTCTCCAATGAGCTCCGGAAGATCTTTTTAAGCTTTGAGGAGGTCAAACAGGTGATGTCGCAGACCGGCAGACCGAATGATGGAACCGATGCGACCGGTTTTTACAATATGGAGTTCCACGTAGACATTTACCCGAAGCAGGAATGGAAGCGAAAACAGACGAAAGAGCAGCTGATTGAGCGGATGCAGGAGAAGTTAAAGAGTTTCCCCGGAATTAGTCTGAACTTCTCTCAACCCATTTCTGACAATGTAGAGGAAGCTGTTTCCGGTGTGAAAGGCTCGATTGTGGTTAAGCTGTTTGGCAATGATTTCGAGTTTATGGAAAAAGAGGAAGAGAAGATTGAAAATATTTTGAAAACGGTGGAGGGGATTGAAGATCTGGGCATCCTGAGGAACCTCGGTCAGCCGGAATTACAGATCAATCTGGATCAAAAGAAAATGGCCCTGTATGGCGTGAGTACTGCGGATGCCAATGCGGTCATCGAAATGGCTATCGGTGGAAAAGCAGCCACTCAAATTTATGAGGGAGAACGGAAGTTTGACCTGATCATCCGTTATCCGGAAGATTTCAGAAAAGACGAAAGCGACATTGCTAAACTGCGTATTCCTACCATTTCAGGGGCTAAAGTACCTCTGGGAGAGATCGCCGGCATCAGAAAGATTACAGGTCCCAGCATCATTTACCGCGACAAACACCAGCGGTATGGCGCCATTAAGTTTTCTATCAGGGGGAGAGATATGGGCAGTGTGATTGCGGAGGCTCAGGCCAAAGTAAATGAGAAAATCAAGCTTCCCAAGGAATATAAGCTGGAATGGGCAGGTGATTTTGAGAACCAGCAAAGAGCAACCAGCAGGTTATCACAAGCGGTTCCCATCAGTTTACTACTTATCTTTTTCATTTTATTTGTGCTGTTTGGAAACATCAAAGATTCGCTGTTGGTATTGAATAATGTACCTTTTGCAATGGTCGGTGGTATTCTGGCTATCCTGGCTACCGGTATCAATTTCAATATCTCTGCGGGGATTGGTTTTATCGCCTTATTCGGAATATGTGTGCAGAATGGGGTGATTCTGATTACGAAGTTTAAACAGAATATTATCGCGTTAAAGCATCGTCCGGAATGGACTTTTGGGGATGCGATAAAAGATGGGGTGGCCAGTAGAATGCGTCCGGTTATTATGACGGCATTGATGGCAGCGATTGGCCTGATGCCTGCGGCATTGTCTACCGGGATAGGTTCTGAAGCTTCTAAACCTTTAGCAATTGTAGTGATTGGTGGTTTAATTACCAATACGCTGTTTAACCTTTTTGTATACCCGATAGTATTCTATTGGGCATACCAGAAAAAGGTAAGTCAATTTAATTAAGGGTCTTTTTATAGGTTAAGAGCTATTGAAACAGGTCTAAAACACCTGTTTCAATAGTTTCAAGAATGTTTAAACACCTATAGGTCTGCTGCGTTATATACTGCAATCTCTGAAAGCACCGGGCAGGCATTTGCTTCCAGAATATTGACGCGGATTTTACTCGTTTTAATAGCAGGGAACGAAAGAATCCTTTTATGACCTATCGTGGTTTGCTGGTCTATCGTTTTATAAGTATTGTCATCCGCCAGGTATTCTACGGAGAATGATTTAACACGTTGTCCCAGGGCAATGTATTCCTGTAAAACCACACGGTTAAGCGTGGTTGCTTTCCCCAGGTCTATGGTGATAGTCGCGGTTTTCAGCTCGTCATCAGTAGCCCAGTAAGTAGCCGGGTTTCCGTCGGTCAGGCGGGATGCTGCAAACTGCGTTCCTTTTCTGGTGTTGCTAACCGTTACTTTCTTCCCTTTGGCCAGGTTTATTTTATAGCTTGCATCAATAGTTTTTCTCAATTCCATCAAACGGGTTGAATCATTTGGATGGATCAGACCTTCACGGTTTACCGGAACATTCAGTAAAAGGTTCCCATTACGCCCGATTGAAGTTTCATAAATAGAAACCAGTTCTTTTAAAGTTTTCACTTTATCATCAGTTTTGGGACTGTAGAACCAGCCTGGTCTGATAGAAACATCTACTTCTGCAGGGATCCAGTATTTACCATTTTCATCTCCGGTATTCAATACGGTAGCTGCAGGTGCCTGCTTTCCTACCCCGAAACCATCCGTATTTAAGGTCGACCAGTTTGTAGTACCGGCTACACCGCTTTCATTACCCATCCAGCGTGCATCAGGACCAATGTCACTAAAAATCACGGCTTGTGGGTTGTGTTTTCTAACGATGCCGTTGAACAGTTTAAAATCATAGTCCTGATTTTTCTCTTTTTCTCCTTTTGCACCGTCAAACCATTGTTCGAAAACAGGTCCATATTGAGTATGCACTTCGTTTAATGTTTTGGCAAAAATATCGTTGTATTCCGGAGTTCCGTATTTAGGATGGTTACGGTCCCATGGCGACAGGTACACGCCAAATTTCAGTCCATATTCTTTACAAGCGTCAGAAAGTTCCTTCAGCACATCGCCTTTACCATTTTTCCAGGCACTTTCTCTAACGGTATGGGTACTATATTTACTTGGAAACAGGCAAAAACCATCGTGGTGTTTTGCTGTGATGATGATTGCTTTCATTCCTGCAGCTTTGGCGGTACGTGCCCATTGTCTGGCGTCCAGTTTGGTCGGATTGAAAACTTTAGGATCTTCATCGCCATGCCCCCATTCCTTATCAGTAAAGGTATTTGGCCCAAAATGGATGAACATGTAATATTCCATATCCTGCCATGCCAGCTGGTTTTTATTCGGAACAGCCCCATATGGGGCAGGTGCTTTTTGTGCAATCGCACAACCCGTGCTCAGCAAAAAAGAGCACAAGAAGAAAAAGGAAGATTTATTCATACAGCAAGATTCATTTATGGTTAGGTACTGCCCACTAAATTGCAACATATAAGCGGCTGTAAGTTCATTTTTTTTGCCATTAAATTAAATGATTTTGGCTTGATTCACAGTAATCTGCAAACACTAAGGGCATTTTAGGTGTTATATAAACTGTAATTAAATCCAGCAAACATGAAAGACAAGGAAATCGGTCCGGACGAGTTTGACATTCATCTTGATATAGATGGCGCAGATACCATCATTACCATAAAACCAGAGGAAACCAGCGATGGTGCCCGTTATTTCATCTGTTATATTGGTCCCGACAGGATCACTCAGCTTCGGGAAGAATTGGATGGGAAATGGGAGCAAATATGGGGAATACTAGACCATTGGATGGTAGATTCAATTGGAAGAGAAATTAATCAGCGTCATAAATTATGAGTACACCCTTAAAATTAAGATCCGGCAGGTTCTCTATTGAGAAACACCAATATGAGAATATCGGTTGGTCGGAACGTATGGTGTCGATGTTCCTGAGTGGTGCATTGATCAGTTGGGGTTTGAGAAAACCTTCTAAAAGTAAATTTCTTTATGGTGCATATATGGCCTATCGAGCGGCTACAGGGCGTTGTTTATTCTATGAACAATTGGGAATCGATGCCCGAAGGCCACGCGCAGTTAATATCCGCGGAGAGTTTATAATTGATAAACCGGCGCATGAAGTATTTTTATATTGGCGGAATTTGAACAATCTTCCGGGAAGCATCCAGCATCTTTTAGATGTGAAGGTGATCGACGAAAATTTATCGACCTGGAAGTCTAATGTGATTGGCAATTTGTTTTCCGTAAACTGGGATGCAGAGATTGTAAAGGAGGAACCCGGTCGTTTGATTGGCTGGAAATCCGCTGCAGGCTCATTGCTTCATCATGTAGGCAGGGTAGAATTTACGCCTTCCGAAGACGGAAAAGAGACTTTCTTGAAAGTGGTATTGTCTTATCGTCCTGTTGGAGGAGGATTGGGTATCGGTCTGTCGAAATTGATGAATCCTTATCTGGAGAGTTTATTGAAAAAGGAAATGAAAAATTTTAAGCATACCATTGAGCATAAAACTCCGGTTTACACCTGATTTTCAAGCCGGAATTCTTGTTAAAAATAAGCATTCTGAATATGACCTCCTTCCATAATATGGAGTAAACAAGAAGGCCTGCACCATATTTATGGTGCAGGCCTTCTTGTTTATAGGATATGCGTTGTTGCTATTCTTCTTCTGAATAGCTTGCTGTTCTGGTTAAGTAGCCGCACCAATAGCTACTACAATAAGTAGTAACACCGTAATCGCAAGGATAGCAAGCATCACTATGGTCATAATCCCCACAAACTTGAACAGGGATTTCATCTTAGCCATTGCTTCTCCCAGGCTGTCCTGATCCATATACAATACCGCGTGTTGCGCAGAATTGGCGTATTTAAACAACATCAAAGACGGATAAAAATAAAGAATTCCGGTGATCAGATAAGTTGCCGTGGTTGCCGCAGCATTACCGTTACCCAGCGGACTATTACCTAATTTATTCAGGGATGCCAGCATAGCCGGCATAGTTAAGGACAAGATAATCATCAAAACGCAACCTACAAATCCAACAATCGATAGAAATTTCGCCCATTTGGCAGTTTCATAGATATCGCTGCGGATATCTTCCGTAATAATAAGTGTTTCAACCTCTGTGTGATCTGGTTTTGTTTCTTCGAATTCTTCCATGTAACTGTTCTTAAACGTTAATTAGTTTTTAGATACCCTAAACATAAAGAATATTTTTAAAAAATTGGTAGCTTTGCGGCAAAACTAGAAAAAATCATTCATGGCATTACAATGTGGTATAGTTGGTTTACCAAATGTTGGAAAATCTACCTTATTTAACTGTTTATCTAACGCAAAAGCTCAAGCGGCTAATTTCCCTTTCTGTACAATTGAACCTAACATCGGTGTGATCACCGTTCCTGATGAAAGGTTAACTAAATTGGCCGAATTGGTACAGCCAAACCGTATTGTTCCAAATACAATTGAGATTGTTGATATTGCAGGTTTAGTGAAAGGTGCTTCCAAAGGTGAAGGACTGGGTAATCAATTTTTGGGTAATATCAGGGCTACAAGTGCCATTATCCATGTTTTGCGTTGCTTTGACGACGGGAACGTGATTCACGTTGACGGTTCTGTTGACCCGATTCGGGATAAAGAAATTATAGATACTGAGTTACAACTTAAAGATCTTGATACTATTGCAAAACGCATTCAGAAAGTAGAAAAAATGGCTAAAACCGATAAGGATGCCAAAAGAACTTTCGATATTTTAAGCGTGATCAAAACGCATGTTGAGTCAGGACAATCTGTACGTTCAGCAGCAGTTGCAGCAGAAGATTTTGAGTTTATTGAGGATATGGGTTTATTGACTCAGAAGCCAGTAATGTACGTTTGTAATGTTGATGAGAACTCTGTGATCAATGGCAATGCTTATGTAGATCGCGTTAAAGAAGCGGTAAAAGACGAGAAAGCTGAAGTTTTAGTGATCTCTGCGAAGATAGAATCAGAAATTGCAGAACTGGAAAGTTATGAAGAACGTCAGGAGTTTTTAGCTGACCTTGGCTTAACCGAATCTGGTGTAAACAAGCTGATCGTTGCTGCTTACCGTCTGTTAGATTTATATACTTACTTCACCGCTGGTGTTCAGGAAGTACGTGCATGGACAATTACTAAAGGATTTACTGCACCTCAGGCTGCTGGTGTAATCCACACAGACTTTGAAAAAGGTTTCATCCGTGCAGAGGTGATCAAATATAATGACTTCGTTACTTTAGGTTCTGAAGCAGCTTGTAAAGAAGCTGGTAAATTATCTGTAGAAGGAAAAACATATGTTGTGGAAGATGGAGACATCATGCACTTCCGTTTTAACGTATAAATATTTTTAAGCGTTTGCTGACGCTTTAAAAGAGGTTAAAAAAGAAAACCGGATGACTCGTTGTGACGAAGCATCCGGTTTTTTTGTGCCGGTAATTTCCCGGTTTACATTTTATCGAAGGCTTTATATGGCCTGTTTTATTTGATGTTTTAGCTTTTAGAGGAGTACTCCTGTCAGGAACATTACTGCTACAGAGAAGTAAATGATCAATCCGGTTACATCGACTAGCGTGGCGACAAATGGCGCGGAAGAGGTTGCCGGATCTGCACCCAGCTTTTTCAGGATCAAGGGCAGCATAGAGCCTGCCAATGAGCCCCACAAGACCACTCCGACCAATGATACACCAACAGTAACACCTATGAGCACCCAATGCGGACCGTACATAGGCGTGAAAAACGTCCAGACAAAGATTCTCAGGAAACCGATACAACCTAATACTACACCGAGCATTAGTCCGGAAATGATTTCTCTTCTCATAACTCTCCACCAGTCTCCTACGGTGATCTCGCCCAGTGCCATCGCCTGAATGATCAGCGTAGAGGCCTGAGAGCCACTATTTCCACCGCTGGAAATGATCAGGGGAACAAACATCGCCAGAATCACTGCCTTCGCAATATCTGCTTCAAAATGTCCCATTGCGGTTGCCGTTAGCATTTCTCCAAGGAAAAGCACAACCAACCAACCTATTCTTCGTTTAAATAAACCAAAAATAGGCATATCCAAATAGGGTTCATCGAGTGCCTGAGTACCCCCTATTTTGTGCATATCTTCTGTGTATTCTTCGTTGGCAATCCAAAGAATATCATCTACGGTTACGATACCTAATAATACGTTATGGTCATCTACAACAGGTAAAGCCACGCGGTTATTCATCCTAAAGATATTAATTGCTTCTTCCTGATGGTCGTTTGCTTTTAAAGCGATCAGGCGACGATCGGTTAGATCCCCGATTTTTGCCTCCGGATCTGCCAGGAGAATTTCCCTGATCCTGATATCATCCAGTAAAGTTCCGTCTTTATCAATGACATAAATCACATCGATGGTTTCAGAATTTTTCCCGTAGCGTCTGATGTGTTCCAATACCCTGGTTACGGTCCAGTCCTTTTTTACCGCCACATAATCTGGCGTCATCAACCTTCCTACACTATCTTCTTCATATCCTAAAAGGGAAAGTGCTTCCACCCTATCTTTTGCAGGCAGCAGAATGATCAGTTTTTTTACCGCTTCACCACTGAGTTCAGAAAATAAAGAGGTACGGTCGTCGGGAGGCAACAGGTTGATTAACTCTGCGAGCTTATTACCGGGAAGTTTTTTAATGATTCTTTCCTGAGTCGGAAAGTCGAGGATTCTGAAAACGTTAACTGCCCTTTTGATGGACAAGGTATCTATAAATGTAACTGCGTGTTGGGGAAGTTCGTCTATCAGGTGTTCAACGTCCGAAATATTCAGATTGTCTAAATATTCCTTTAATTGTGTATTATCTTCCTGCTCTAAGAGCTTCTCGATCTCTTCAACAATCATTTCTTCCATACGCCCCTTCTTTACATGATTTTCATTAATGTATTCTTTTAATGCCGAACTCCTTACGATGCGATTTATTGATCAGCAATCCCTCAGTAACGGCATTTATCATTTTTGCAAAAGTGCCTTTTTATTTTCGAAAAATGGCCTTTATAACGGATTATTATTGTCTTTTACAAGACGCTCCTGATTTTGAAACGGAACATACCTCTATCCCATTCATTATCAAGATTTAATAGAACAGATTTGAGGGTGGATTTGATTTATTTTTTTGAAGCGGAAATGGCAGTTATTCTGACATAGGGTCCATTTTTTAAGTATCGGCAGGTTTTTACAGGTTGTAAAATAAGGAAAAGCTGGAAATTGAAAGAGTATTAAGGAATAACCAATCTAATTGATATATTTGCCGAAATGTTTCCGTAGTTCAATGGATAGAATTGTTGATTCCGGTTCAACAGATATGGGTTCGAATCCCTTCGGGAACACTTATTATAAGCCTTTCAGTGAAAACTGGAAGGCTTTTTTTATAGTAAATTTGAAATTCCTTAGCCAGCTCCGGGCTATTAGACGTATTTTTCAGGTAAAACAGGATCGTATTACGCCAGCAGCTCTCAGGCAGCTGTACGATTATGCACAACAAACTGTCCGTTAATGAACATTAAAGCGATCAGAAGGCCTAAATAACGCTGTTTTGCCCCTTTAATAAATATGGCATACTATTGGTCTAAACCAGGAAAATAAAATCGCAGCATGTTCAAGACAAACTTAAAAATCGCACTAAGAAATCTTTGGAAGAACAAAGGGTTTACCCTGATTAATATAGGTGGATTGGCAATTGGTTTGGCCTGTTGCCTGATGCTGCTACTCTATGTAAACTATGAATGGAGTTACAATAAACAGCTGAAAGATATTGACCGGATTTACATGACCAGGTTAAATTTAAAAATCAACGAGCAGCTGATCACTACCGTCGCCACTCCAGGTATACTGGCGGAAACCGCTTTACAAACCATACCAGGTGTTGAACAGGCCGCAAGAATTACAATGGCTACCCGGGATAAGTTCTTCAGTCACCAGGAAAATAACTTTAAGCTCAACAGTCTTTTTGTTGACCCTTCTATATTGAAGATCTTCGATTATCATTTCATTTACGGCAATGCAGACCAGGCGCTGAGTGAGCCCAATTCAATCCTGCTTACAGCCAGTACAGCAAAGCGTTTATTTGGAAATGAAAATCCTCTTGGACAATCTGTAAAATGGGATAACCGCAAACTTTTAAAGGTTGCGGCCGTCATTGAAGATTTACCAAAAAACCAGAGTTTCCAATTTGATGCGCTACAAAGCCGCGCCCTTTTTGAACAGGAAAACCCTGCTGAAAAAGAAACCAATTGGGGCTCCATTACCTGCGTCACCATTTTTAAACTTAAAGACGCAGATAACTTTGCAGCAGCAGACGCTTCCCTCAGAAAACTGATCGCTACCCATGATAAAGATACAGATATGGAAGCTTTTCTGTTCCCTTATTCGAAAATCCGATTGTATGACGAGTTTGAAAATGGTAAACCTTCCGGTGGAAAAATTGACCAGGTGAAGCTTTTTCTCTTCCTTGCTTTTTGTGTATTGCTGATTGCCAGCATCAACTATATGAACCTTTCTACTGCACGTTCCGAAAAACGCGCAAGGGAAGTAGGGATCAGAAAGGCCATGGGCTCTACCAGATTTAACCTCATGGGCCAGTTTATGCTGGAATCCCTATTGTTGTCATTCCTCGCCTTATTACTTGCTTTTGTATTGCTGGAACTGAGCTTACCTTATTTTAACAACTTACTGGACATTCAAATCCAGATAGATTACCATTCTTACCTGTTCTGGACTACACTGGCTGTGCTGGCGTTATTCACCGGCTTACTTGCCGGTAGCTATCCAGCCTTCTATCTATCCTCATTCAGCCCGATTAAAGTACTTAAAGGATTTAAAGGGAACGGAGCAAGGTCTTTATCCATCCGCAAAATCCTGGTTATTGTACAATTCAGTTTATCCGTCTGTATGATCATCTGCGCTATAGTGATCTATACACAGATTCAATTCATGAAGAACAAGCCATTAGGGTTTGACAAGGATAACCTTGCACAGTTGGATATTGAGGGGGAATGGACTAAACCTCTGGTCTTACAACGTTTCAAAGAGGAGCTTAAAAAATCCGGTGCAATTGTTTCTGCTACAGAGTTTGCCAGTTCCTTTACAGAAGATGGTAGTATCACCGGCAATATCAGCTGGCCGGGGAAAGCTGCAAACGACAATTCTATCATTGATTATAGAAGCACTGGTTATGATTTTACGAACACTGTAGGTGCCAAACTTGTTGCGGGAAGGGATTTTAGTCCGAAGTTCGTTGCAGATACGGCGACTTCTGTCTTGCTCAATGAAACTGCAGTACAAACCATGGGACTTAAAACCCCGGTCGGCACACAGATTACCTGGGGTGATGACCCTCCCTTGACCATTGTTGGCGTGGTAAAGGATTACTCCAACGAATCTATTGGTTCCAAAGCAAGGCCTACCTTGTTCTATTATAATCCGGCAAGAACTCAAGTTTTACTAGTCCATTTAAATCCGGCACTACCATTATCCAGATCCGTAGCTTTGATCAATAAGATTGCTGCACAAATGAATCCTGCATTTCCGCTGACGCTAAAATTCACCAGTCAGGGCATGGATGAGCAATTACAGAGTGAAAAGCTCCTGAGCGTATTGTCCAATATATTTGGTGGTTTTGCCATTTTCATCTCTTGTCTGGGACTGCTCGGATTAGCCTTATATATGGCTGAACAAAGGAGTAAAGAAATCAGCATCAGAAAAGTACTGGGTGCCGATTTGAGAAACATTCTGGTGCTTTTAAACAAGGACTTTATGAAACTGGTCATCATTTCAAATATGATTGCTTTTCCTCTGGCCTATATCATTGCTAAAAACTGGCTGAGTAAATACGATTATAAGATCGAGATCTCCATCTGGCCATTCTTTATTGCAGCCATAATTTCCTTGATCATTTCCATATTAACCGTAAGCATGCAAACGTTCAAAGTGGCAAAGGCAAATGCCGTTGATGCTTTAAAGTATGAATAGTTTTGAGACCTAAATGAGTGTAAACAAAAAACGGGATAACTTAAGCTATCCCGTTTTTTTGTTTTTTTTAACAATAGTTGTGAGGCCGTACCTCTCATTTAGACGGTAACGGATTCTATTATTTAGTGATGCCAAACATCAGCACCAAACGGTCATTCTGGTAAAGATTCAAAGTCTGGTCTGCTACATCGAACTTGAAGTTTTTGCCTGCTAAAATGCCCAGGAATTTACTTTCCATTTCATTCAATGCCTGATCCATGCAGGCACGGCGTGTACTTGCTGCCGAGCCAAAAGCAATACTGGTGCTTCCTGCGTCATAAGTACCGAAGTAATTATTGCAACCGGAATTACCACTAAAGCGACGATCTGTAAGATTAAAAGAAATCGTGATCGGTGAATTTTGTTGCGTTACCCCATCCATCTGGATTAATTTCCATCGGTTTTTACCAATAAAACTCCAGATATCATTGCTGTTATTCGCTTCAGTTCTAAATTCTAAGGCTTTATCTTTTCCTTTGTAAAAAGTCAAGGTATTTCCACTTGTTTCCAGTCTGAATGTCCGATCAGTTAAAGCCTTAGTAAATTCAGACTCCAGTTTATTCAACTTATCATCCGAACAAGCCATCATTGTTGAAGCCACATTACCAATAGTCAGGCTTTTGCTTTTTGGGCTATAATTGAAACTTCCGAAGATGCTGTTACAGCCGCCGGATCCGTTAAATTTATTTCCTTTTTCATCCAGCGTAATAAAAACGCGATCACTGTTTACGGCTACACCATTGATTCTACTCAGGGTCCATTTCTGATTTGCAGCGGCCTGTAACGGATCCTTACCTGATGAAGGTTTTATTGCTATCTTTTGTTTTTTAATTACTTTTTTCAGTTTGTAGGTATAAGCAGACGCATCGGCAGGAATGTTTTTCCTTTTTGTCCTGATCACTGAAAGTGTATAACGATAACCTTCCTGATGCTTAAAACCTTGTATGTCGCTATAGAACAGTTCCCAGTTTTTGCTGTTTTTGTATTTTACCTGTAAACAATTCATTGGTGCAACCCCTGTACAGGAAGCGCGGTCTTCCTTCACCATCAGCGTGATCACATCCGCAGCCATTGCGCTGGCTATGCTACCAAAAACGATCAGTAGCGACAGAATTCCTTTTTTTGTAATGATACTTTTTAACATTTTGCGTGTATTTAAAATGAGATTTAACGGCTGCCTGATTTGACAGCACGAGGTACCTACAATTCTCACACCAAAATTAAACAGACTTTAGCTACAGCACAAAATGCAGGAAAAAAGTACGGGCAGGAATTAAAGTCCCAAAATCCCTTTCAAACTTGCTTCAGTATATCCGGCGCTGGCGGTCATCCCTTTACCACCGATACAAGTACGAATATGGATACAATCCTCAATATTATATTCCAAAATGTTTTCTGTAGGATGCTGAGGATAAAAACCCGCCCAGGTGGTCCCTATATCACGAAGGTTAAAGTTCACGATACGTTCTCCTTCCTTCAACATCAACTCATTGATATGCTGTTTCACATTGAAACCAAGGTCATCAAAATGAGCAACATCAGCATATTCATGAGAATCACCGATGATAAAACTACCATCCACAGCTTTTTTGAAGAGCATATGGATTCCCCATTCTTTCAGTTCTTTATAATGGTCAGGAGTAATCAGGTGTTTAAATGAAGGGCAGTATTCTTCAAAGCTTTCATATCTTCTAATCGTCAGTCCGGTTAAGATATTCCCTTCCAAAGGCACTTCCGGCATAGGCACGGTGCGCATCATTTGAAGTTTACTGATCACCTGTCCACTGGAAGCGAACAACTCAGGAAATAACAGTTTAAACTCATAGCCGTTGCAAAGTATTGCTTTATCTGCCTTAAAGGTACGGTTGCCGGTCACGCGAACGACCACGCCGTTTCCTGTAGGTGTACAATCTATTACCGGGGAGTTACACAGCAAGGTGTATCCTTCAAATTTCGACTGCATAAATTCCTGGAGACGATAAATCATTAAGGCCGGTTCTACACTAACTTCCTGTTTGAAAAACAGGGCTTCTTTTGCATAAGTTCCCTTGATTGCAGGATACTTAGCTAAAACAGCATCCTTTCCTAATAGCTCCTGCTGATAACCTAAAGTATCATAATGTGCTTTCAGCTCATGGATCAGTGTTTGTTCGTCATCATCAGATGCAATGTAAACGCTACCGTTATTGCGTACAGAAATATCAAACTCCTGTTGAATTTCCTGATAGATTTCCAGTCCGCGGACACCATAATCAAACCAAACGCCCGACATTCCCGAAGGAACCACCTGACCGAAGTTACGTACCGTTGCGCCTACCGGATAATTATCCTTTTCCAATTGCAAAACCTTTTTTCCCAGCTTTAAAGCATGGTAAGCGTGGAAGGTTCCTAAAATACCACCACCAATTACAATCAGGTCATAATGCTTTGTATTCATTTCAATTATTTTTATGTGGTCAAAAATTTTATTTCGTCCCCCCCTTTACATCTAATACCAATGCAGGGAGGGTAATATTACTTTCTTTTTTCTTATTCTTTACACTTTTCTGGTGGAAATAAAGCAGGGAAACCATGCTACAACTCACACCTACTACTGCCGCTACGACAGCACTTTGCCGGAAGAAGTGGCCCCAGCTGATCTCTGCATCTCCAAATTCTTTGAAGAGCAAAATGCTCACACTGCCCAGATAACCGATTGCATCTGAAACATACATGATGAAGCCAATATTGCTTTTGTAATGAAAAGTAGCAATCATGCGTTCAAAAAATATCGCATTGTAGGGAATGTAAGCCATATAAAGACCCATTCCTACCAGACACATCCAGGTAACCGGACTGATATAATGTGCATCAAAAAGCAAAGTTGCCAATCCTGTTAATGCACATCCACCGATGATCATCCAGTGAATGATCACAAAAGCTTTCAGGTTGTTCCTTACGAGAATCAGGAAGCCCACCATGGTCAGGACGACCAATGCGATAAAGCCATCTATTTTCGCATAGATATGGTTATCGGTTACACCGAGGTCATGCCAGATTTCTACTTCGAAGTTATCTCTCAGGTCTCGGATCACGGTTAGCACCACATATATGACAATCGTTAAGATCACTCCCGGCAGGAAATTCAACAGGAACTTCTTCCGCTGACTACCATTCATTGGCAAGCGTTTCGTCCGCAGACGCTGATCTTCTTCAGTTGGTGGCGGTACCATTTCCAGCAGAGCGACAAACAGAACCAAAGGGATGACAAACAATAACCCGGTGCAGAAAGGCATCCAGTATTCGTTAACAGGCAGCAAATCCATGACTGTCCTTGCCACAGTTTTAATAAATCCGGAAGCAAAAATTAGACTTACTGACATCACAGCACCCATAAATTCGGTATTTCTGCGTCCTTCCAGATAGCTAAAAACCAGCCCCCAAATCATACCTAAAGGAAAACCATTGATGAAAAGAAACGCGATATTCCATGGTGCAGGAACGATTGCAAAACCCAGTAAGGAGATCCAGGAAATACCAATCAGCTTTAAAATGCTGCGTCCCCTGTTTTTTCCGGAGGACTCCGAGATAAAACGAATCCCGTAAAACTTACTAAAGGTGTAGCCCATTACCTGGGCAATCACCAGCCATACTTTATAATCAACACCTAAATATTCATGCCCATCAAAAGTACCCGCTGTAAATGCTTTTCTAAAAGCATACATACTGGTATAACAGCCAAAGGCTGCTAGACCTGCCATTATAGAAATATAGAGATATGACCAGCCGGCAACCTTGTTCCGGCAATATTTTAACAGGTTCATACCGCTTTTACTGGCTGATAATCGTTAACACTCCGGACTCTTCTATGCTAACCTTATAACCCTGAGTTTTCATGGCTTGTTGAAAGGCTATTCCCACGTAATTTTTGTCTTTTACAGTGGTCCCTGCCATGTCAAATACTACTAATTTTACAGACATCTTTGATCATTTATATGTTCTGCAATACTAAACTTTGTTCATTAATACTAAACAAAGTTAATGTTAAGTAATTGTTAGATTTCATTTACCTTCGTCAGCAGGTTCAGATCATTTAAGCAAAAACACGGATCGTTTAAATAACAGCTTCAAACCATTTAAATTTGCGGTTGTTAAGCCTGATAAAAACCATGATCTTTGTGGCATAAGCCCTGATTAAGGCCATTAATACTCAAAAAAATAAAAAATGAAATTCAACCCTATTGCTTTTGTGATTAACCTGGCTATCCCTTTAGCAGTTGGCGCCATTGGAAGTATACTTACCCTGACTTCAGTAAAAACATGGTACCCGACACTGGCAAAACCTTCTTTTAATCCACCAGATTCGATCTTTCCTCCGGTATGGTCCTGTCTTTTTATCCTGATGGGTGTTTCAGCCTACTTAGTCTGGCAGAAGAGGGATCAGATTGCTCATTTCCCGCGTATGATTGCGGTGTATGCGATTCAGCTGTTGCTAAATATGATGTGGTCTTTCCTGTTTTTTTACGCGAAGAACCTGGGTGCCGCATTATTTGAAATTGTCTTCTTACTGATTGTCATTGTGATCAACGGGACGATGTTTTATAAAATTGACAAGACTGCCGGGTTATTGTTCATCCCTTATTTCCTATGGGTATGTTTCGCAACAGTACTGACATACAGCATCTTTTCACTGAATGGTTAAATTATTAGCGGATCTATAAAAACATATCCACTTTTAGTACATTTGAAAGAATTACTTATCACCAATGATTTTTAGCGCAATGAAACGAATATTCTTAGTGTTTTTGCTATTTATGGCCTGTTCCTCTGTCTTCGCACAACACGCGGACATCAATAATTTTATCGTCAAAGAAAGCTTATTGAAAAACAGCAAACTGGCCATTATTGCGGCGGATTCTCTGGGGAACCCGATTGAGAAAATCAATGGTATTTATACTTTTACGGTAAGTGGTTTCACACAACCTATCACATTTAATGACGGTATTGCCGTGTTGCCGCTGCAACTGGAAAGATCTGCTTTTGTGTACCTGAAACACCAGAACGACAAGGGTACACACAGTAAATTGTTGTATGTCTATAAAAAAGACGGCACTTTAAACCCTTACACCATTAGCAGTATGTGGTTGGTTTTATTCCCCTTAATCCTGGTGTTTTTAGCTTTTGCATTCCGAAAATTCATCATCATCGCAGTGATCTTATTGCTATGTTTCTTTTATTTCAACCATAGCAATGGCCTGGATGCTTCCACTTTCTTTGAGACCATTTTTGATGGACTAAAGAAAATGTTTTAACCAGCCGCCTGACCGCTGCTGATCAAAAGATAAAAATTAACCAGACAAAACCAGCGCTAAAAACAAAGCTACATGAGATAGCAGTCTGCATTTTAGAAAGGCATTCCGATACCAAAGTTGTATTGTACAAACCGGTATCGGTCTGGCGTATTAAGCGCATCATAATCATCTCTAAACTTCTTACCCCCGCCCAAAAACTTACTGATTACCCATTGGTCTGAACCGGTAAACTGTGGATCCTTAAGTTTAAGTCCCACGTCAAAGCGGAATACAAAGTACTGGACATCGTAACGGAATCCCATACCTGTGCCTATCGCGATTTGTTTAGCCAGATTCTTTAGTTTAAAAACGGTCACCTGATTGCTATCGGCTTCCTTACTGGAAATATTCCAGACATTCCCCATATCTAAAAACATAGCTCCCTTTAATTTACCACCAAAAAACTTGTTGACCAGCTTGAAACGATACTCAAAATTTGCTTCCATGTGCATATCACCGAGTTGATCCAAACCATAAAGCGTCCTACGCTCGTCTGGCGTTTTAATTGCATCTCCACGATTATATCCACCCGGACCTAAAGTTCTGGCCTGCCATGCCCTGACTCCCGAAGAACCACCTGCAAAGAACAACTTCTCAAATGGCATGTCCACGGAATTCCCATAGGCATAACCTACGCCAAGGTTTAATCTGGCTACAAATTGCTTATCCGGCCCAAGACCTTTATACCATCTTACATCAACCTCCGGACGCACATATTGGTTAAACGGAACATTTAAAATCCTGCCAAAATCTTCATTACCCGGATCAGTCTTCACCCCACTAAGCTTTGTTATCCCCTGGAGCATATTTCCAGCTAAATCTATATTTCCCCGGAAATAAATAAAATCATTACCGTTCAGCAATTTATCCGCATTCAATGAATAAGCGTATTTGATACCCAACGTAATACTCTTTCTTGTAAGCAATTTGATCGTATATGCATTATTTAAAACTAGATCCTTAATGTTTTGAGTCGTATCCAACGGATCAAAAAGCAGGCTCCCAAATCTATACTCAAAATTTATTGGAGTAACCGAATGCAGCTTAGATTTTGTTTCTATAAAATCATAAGTCAGGGAATTTAAAAATACCCTTCGTGTAAAGAAATCCTTTTGTAAAGCAAACACATAACTGGTAGAAAAGATCGTATGGGGCATTCCACCTTTCCCGGTAACATATTTAGAAAAGAAAGGCATCATTAAGCGTGGAACAGTCAGGCTGGAACTTACCGAAAAATCACGCTGGTAAATGTCACTAAAAATAGAGCCTCCCTGACCTACCCTGGATTGCAATCCACCCTTAATCTGGAACTCAAAACGTTCCGTACCTCTGAATAAATTGTTATTGGTATAGGTATTACTCAAGTTAAATCCAACTGTTCCTCCATTAAAAGGCACCTCTCCTTCCACCCTGTTGCTCATAATTTTTTGAGGGATCAGCTGGACGAATGGGTTTACCGTGAAAGTGCTGTCTTTCGCTTTTTGGTAGTCAATTTTAACATTCTTAAACACATTCAGCTCATACAACCGATCAAAGGTGGTGTTCTCATTTTTGATGTTGTACTCTTCCCCTTCACGGAGAAAATTATAGCGCACAATAGGGTTTCTTCTGAATTTCTTAGAGAGATCGGTGTACCTTATCCCTTTAAATATCCGTTTATTCAAGACCACAGAATCAGGATAACCATCTGAATTTGGCGCAATAACAATATTTGTTTCCCCAATTTTATACTTTTCATGCTTAGCTTTATCCAGCGGATTATCGATCAGCAGCGTTACTTTTGCCTTACTATCGTGGCTGTTGGAATCTACCAAAAACCTGACATAAGGCTTTGCAAAATCATAATAACCGTTCTCTTTCATCAATTGATAAATCTGATCTCTTTCAAAAGAGAGGGAGTCATCATCAAAGCGCATTCCTTTTTTAACATGGGTAAACAGGTCCCTTCTGGAAAGGTACAGCTGCTTTACTGCCGAATCTGGAATCTGATAATTAAATTCGGAGATTTTAAACTCCGGACCTTTATTCACCGTAAAAACAACCTCTGCTTTTTTGTCTTTCACTTTAATATCAGACTTCACTCTGGCATTAAAATAACCCTTACTCACCAGGTATTTTTCAATTTGGTTTCGGGAAATATCTACAATTGCACTGTCCAGTATTGGCGGTGGACTACCCAAAGGTTTGATATTGCTGGTCTTATACCGGCCGTCTTTGGTATTGAACATATTATAAAGCAACACATTGATTCCTAACTTAGAAGTAGGGCGAATGTCCTTTTGGATATAGTTATATGCTTCCTCTTCAAAAGCTTTGCCGATACTGTCTATCTCGACTTTCTTAACGATGGATTGGTAGGGTTCGATGTATTTTGTTGAAGAACATCCTGCCGCAAAAACAATAATAAGTAGTAATATTGCAAGAAACTGGACATTCTTTTTATAATTATAGTATGCTTTCAAAATCTCAAATAGGTTTTATAAAATCGTTACATCAAAAAAAGTACCGTAAAGAAAATGGGATATTTATTATTGAAGGTATAAAATCTATTGCAGAATTTATTCAATCTTCCTACCAGGTTCACAGCATCTATTATCTGGCTCAATATCAGTCTCTACTCCCTGAATTACCCGCAAATATAAAGTTATTTGAAGTAAACAGTACGGAACTGGATAAGATAAGTACTTTACAGACCCCACAGGGGATTCTGGCCCTGGTTCATTTGCCTAAAAACCCCGTACTGGATACAAAACAGCTCAAAAACAACTTTTCTTTAGTCCTTGATGGTATACAGGACCCGGGAAATCTGGGTACAATCATCCGCACCGCGGACTGGTTTGGCTTTAAACAGATCATTTGTTCTCAGAATACAGTGGAAGTTTATAATCCGAAGACAGTACAAGCCACAATGGGCTCCTTAAGCAGGATGGAAATCTACTATCAGGACCTTGCGCCACTACTTTCTGCGCCTACTGTTCCGGTGTTTGGAGCGGTACTAAATGGCAAAAGCATGTATGATGTGAATTGGGGAACCGAAGGATTGGTCATTTTAGGAAACGAAGGACAAGGGATCTCTCCTGAAATTATGGAGTTAATTACAGTACCTGTGACGATTCCGAGGATTGGCGGAGCAGAATCTTTAAACGTAGCTGTTTGTGCTGCAATACTATGCGCAGATATCAGCAGAAATTTTCAAAAATAAATTGCATACTTAGATTTAATTGCTACTTTTGCATTCTAAATTTTTAGAAAGGTCGAGTGGCCGAGTGGCTAGGCAGAGGTCTGCAAAACCTCCTACAGCGGTTCGAATCCGCTCTCGACCTCAGATTTACAATAAATAAAAAAATAAAGGGTTACACCATGGCAGTTACTAGATTAAAAAGAAAAGACAGAAGAAATAAGACTTTCGCTAAATTAGATGTGAAAAACTTAAAATTAGCTACTAACATTGAATTAGGTAGCCGTTCTAAACAGTCTACTACAGATCAATTGGCTAAAAACAATGCTGTTCTAGATAAACTTACTGCAAGAGCATAAGTTTCTGTTTCAAGAAATAAGAAAGACTTTAGGATATTCCTAAGGTCTTTTTTTTGCGACTTGATTTTTCTAGCCCTCCATCTTTCTATAGTACGATTCTTCTATTGTATCACCATTCCATCGTACTACCATTCCATCGTACTACCATTCTATCGTACTACCATTCTATCGTACTACCATTCTATCGTACTACCATTCTATCGTACTACCATTCTATCGTACTACCATTCCATCGTATTACCATTCTATTGTATCACCATTCCATCGTACTACCATACTTATAGTAGCGCCTCTGCACTCAACAAAATCAGGAATCTATTCTAAGGCTGGAATCTTTGCCCGGAAGAGGGCAAACTTCCTGGGCCTTCTCACAGATTCTCAGATTTTGTTTTCTAAAGCCCTAACCTTCTTCATGCCTTAAATTTTGGGTTCATAAAATATATGGCATAAAAAAACCAGCAATGAGCTATTCATTGCTGGTTTTTTTATTATGCGTCGTATTTCAACGCCAAAAGAACGCGCTACACGAGCTCTTTACATATTCTTTTCACAATACCCGGACCTTCATAAATGAAGCCGGTATAAAGCTGTACCAGTGATGCACCGGCTTCTAGTTTATCTTTAGCATCCTGAGGAGAATGAATCCCTCCCACCCCGATAATAGGGAATGCTTTATTCGATTTCTTAGAGATATATCTGATTACTTCCGTTGAACGGGTTGTTAAAGGCTTTCCGCTTAATCCACCAGCTTCGCCAGTTAATTCTGCCGGACTATTTAATCCTGATTTATCGATTGTAGTATTGGTCGCGATGACACCTGCAATACCAGTTTCTAAAACGATCTCCACAATATCATCCAGTTGCTCATTGGTTAAGTCAGGCGCGATCTTTAACAAGATTGGTCTGCTTACCTTATGAGTCAGGTTTCTTTGTTGTAGGGTGTTTAATAAATTCATCAGCGGTGCTTTCTCCTGCAACTCTCTTAAGCCCGGAGTGTTTGGAGAACTTACATTCACCACAAAGTAATCGACCACGTCAAAAAGACGGTCGAAACATTTGATATAATCGCTTACCGCATCTTCATTTGGGGTATTCTTATTCTTACCGATATTACCACCGATCACGATGCTTTTATCTTTGGCTTTTAAAAGTCTTAATCGCTCTGCAAGGGTATCTACACCTTTATTATTGAATCCCATGCGGTTAATAAGGGCTGAATCTTCCTGCAAGCGAAACATTCTTGGCGCCTCATTCCCTGGTTGTGGCAATGGGGTTACAGTACCTACTTCTATGAAACCAAAGCCCAGATTACTCAATGCTTCAACATATTCTCCGTTTTTATCAAAACCAGCAGCAAGTCCTACAGGATTTCTAAATTTGATTCCGAAGACTTCGCGTTCCAGTCCTTTGATATTGACATCAAAGCTGCTGCGTAAAATTGTTTTCCCCATTGGGAAGTGATCATTGAACCATTTCAGTTGTTTCACCACAAAATGGTGTACTTTTTCTGGCTCAAACTGGAAGAATAAAGGCTTAATTAGACGGTACATGGAACGAATATAGAAACGTTTTGATATAGGACAAAGGGCAGTAAGATGATTGTATCCTGAGATACAACATCTTCCCTCCCAAAAACGCAAAAATACATAGTAATGTTAACAAAGCAGTAACAATAAATATAAAATTCGCCGTCCTGAAAACAGTGGATTTTCTATAGATGCGGATAAAAACGCGTAAATACCCTCAGAACACGCCTTTAGGGGCTGTCAGAGGCCAAAAATAAATTACAATTCCTTCACTATTAAATGCAATTGGAAAGCAAACAAAGTTGTATTTTTGCACGCAAATGATTTCAATAAACGACTTAACATTCCTGATAGGCTCCAGAGCTTTATACGACGAGGCAAACTGGCACATTAAACCAGGAGAAAGAATTGGATTAATCGGAGCCAATGGAACCGGTAAATCTACACTTCTAAAAATAATAGTTGGCGAGTATGGCCCTTCTGCAGGAAGCATTTCCATGTCGAAAGACCTGAAAATAGGCTACCTGAACCAGGATTTACTTTCTTACGATTCACACCATAGCATTTTACACGTAGCGATGGAGGCCTTTGAGCGCCAAAATCAATTACATGATGAAATTGAAGAACTCTTAAAAAAGATAGAAACAGATTACTCTGAAGAAGTATTGAACAAACTGAGCGATAAGCAACAGGAGTTCGAAGCTTTAGACGGTTATAGTATAGAATACAGAGCAAATGAGATCCTTGCAGGTCTTGGTTTCAGCACTGAGGATCAGCACAGACCATTAAACACCTTCTCCGGAGGATGGAGAATGAGGGTAATGCTGGCAAAAATTCTTTTGCAGACTCCAGACATTCTTTTGCTGGATGAGCCTACCAACCACATGGATTTACCGTCCATTAAATGGCTGGAAACTTATTTATTGAGCTTTGAAGGTGCCATTGTGATCGTTTCTCACGATAGGTATTTCTTAGATAAAGTAGTAAACCGTATCGTGGAATCCCGCAAAGGAAAATTAACTCCTTATGCAGGTAACTATAGCTTCTATCTGGAAGAAAAATCCCTTCGTGGAGAGATTCAAAAAGGAGAATTCAAAAATCAACAGGCAAAAATCAAGCAGGAAGAGCGTTTGATCGAGCGTTTCCGTGCCAAAGCTTCTAAAGCGAAAATGGCGCAATCAAGGATGAAAGCCCTGGATAAAATGGAGCGTGTGGAAGATGTTGATGATGACAATCCAACAGTAAACTTCCAGTTCAAGTTCTCTAAACCTTCAGGACGTCACGTAATCCGCGTGGAAGAAGCTTACAAAAGCTATCCAAACATCGATATCTTAAACAATGCAGATGGTTTGATTGAAAAAGGTGACAAAATCGCTTTAATCGGTGCCAACGGTAAAGGTAAATCGACGTTATTACGTATCATCGCAGGTGCAGAAGAGTTTGAAGGTAAATGTGAAGTTGGTCACAATGTGACAACGACTTTCTTTGCACAGCATCAGCTGGAATCTTTACACCTGGAAAACACGATCCTTGAAGAATTGCAGGCATTCGCGCCTAAGCATACCGATACGGAATTACGTGGAATTTTAGGATGTTTCCTTTTCACTGGTGATGATGTATTCAAGAAAATCCGTGTACTTTCCGGAGGTGAAAAATCAAGGGTAGCCCTGGCTAAATCTTTAACTACTGACTCTAACTTCCTGATTCTGGATGAGCCTACGAATCACCTGGACATTCAATCTGTGAATATCCTGATTCAAGCTTTAACACAATATGAAGGTACTTTTATTGCAGTATCCCATGATAGGTATTTCTTAGATAACGTAGCCAATAAAATCTGGTTTATCGAAGATCAGGACATCAAAGAATATCCGGGTACGTATGCAGAATACGAAGAATGGAATTCAAAAAGAGTTCCTACTGCCCCATCAAGCATTCCGGTAAGACCAGACAAAGAGGTTAAACCTAAAGCAGCAGTGGTAGAAAAAGCAGCTCCAAATGCACAACAGCAACTTAAAAAGCTGAATGAGCAATTGAAAAAGATTGAAGCTGAGATTGCTGAATTTGAGCAAAATGTGAAAGCTATTGAAGCGCAAATCGCTGATGAAGCCGTATATTCGAATTCAGGAAAACTTGCTGAAGCAAATAAAAGCTATACTGATGCCAAACATCAGCTGGACAATGCCCAGAATAAATGGGAAGAACTGGCTTCCGATATTATGGAATTAGAAGGATAATGATAAAACTAGGCGGATTGTTTTTCGTGCTGTTATTTAGTATGCAAATTGCTGTGGCTCAGGACCAGCAATTTGTATACGACAATAAGGTGTACTTGCCGGAAATCCGGACCGTACAATGTTATAACACACAAAAAGAACAGTCGCTGCCAGTCATTGCACTGAATTCCAATGAGCTTTTATACTTCTCTTTTGACAACCTGAACGGCGGTAGCAAAATCTACTCTTATACCGTAGAACAATGCAGTTCCGACTGGAAACCTTCCCGTCTCTCTCCTTTAGATTACCTCGATGGGATGTCCGAAGACCGCATTACGGAGTATAAATACTCTTTTGGGACCCTGCAACAATACACCAATTACTCCCTTACTTTACCCAACTCCCGGATTAAACCTAAGATTTCCGGTAATTACCTGTTGAAGGTATATGAAGACGGAAATCCTCAGAAACCTGTAGTTTCTCAACGGTTTTACATCGTGGATAAGCAAGTGTCTATTGGTGTAAATGTTACCGCTAGTCCGCAGGTAGACTTACGAAGAACCAATCAGAAAATCGATTTCACCATTTCCCATACCAATCCAATTCAGAATCCAACTTTAGACTTAAAGGCTGTAGTGATGCAGAATGGCATTCCTCAAACGGCTTCATGGAATAAAACTCCGACCTTTATCAGACCAGGTTCATTGGTTTATAATGATGTAAACAACAATGATTTTCCCGCCGGAAATGAGTTTAGAAAGTTTGACATGCGCAGTTTCCGTTATAAAGCGGTAAATGTGAAGGAGATTATCAGAGATACCGTCAATAAAGTGATTCTGTTTACTGATTTGAATGGAAATGTAGCGAAATTCACGAATCAATTTGATGAAAATGGCAGCTTTTTCATTAGAAACCAGGAGGGTCGTGATCCAAACACCGACAGTGATTATGCCCGCGTTTACTTTACTTTAAACTCTGTGGTTCCAACAACGACAGGTGATGCTTATGTGGTTGGTCGTTTCAACAATTACATCCTTAATGAGGCCAGCAAGCTAGCCTATGACGCTTCCACTAAACGTTTTCATACCAGTATCCCTTTAAAGCAAGGATTGTATGATTATAAATATGTTTGGCTGGACAAAAAAACCGGCAAGATAGACCTGACCGTTTTTGAGGGTTCTTTCTTTGAAACGGAAAACACTTATCAGGTATATGTTTATTACCGCAAACCAGGTTCCCGTTGGGAAGAGTTGATCGGTTTTGTAAATTTAAACACGACTAAGCGATAGTCCATACCGACACACTTTCTGCGTTACAGAAAAAATATGCCCATCCTTTTTCATCTATTATGATCATTTCTTTTCTATTACCAATTGCGTCAATCATTATTCTTCCAGCGTTTTCGAGCCCCATTTCCATTGCTTTATAACCTTCAGCTCCGTTACTCATAATCACGGCAATACCCGAATTTACTTTCTCCGGAATGCCTGTTCTGGTCCAGCCGATACAGTTTGGAAAGTCCAGATAATCACGTTGCAGGCCATAAGACAAGTCTTTTCTGATGCTCATCATTTCCGGTAATTCAATTAAAGGAACAAGATTTACATCCACCATATCTTCTTCTTTATCCTCGTCTTTATATTTTGCCCCATATAAATCAGCGTAGAATATACATGGAATCCCATCTTCTCTTAATAAAATCAGCGCATAGGCCAATGGCCGGAACCAGAAATCTATATAGGATTCCAGCGCTTGCAAGGGTTGAGAATCGTGGTTATCTACAAAAGTAACGGTGTACATGGGTTGCAACTGAACCAGTGTACCCTCAAAGATTTTAGACAGGTCGTATTGTTCTTTTTCTTCTCCTGCGAGGAAAAGATTATGATGAAGTAAAGAGTCGAACAACTGCATCCGCCCTTTCGTGATTTCCAGATAGTGCTCCAGCTCGGTAACATTGTCGATATTCCAGTTTTCTGCAACTACAAAAAACTGCGTATTGAACGTTTCATTCATGTGATCCAGCCATTCGATCAGGAAATCCGTAGCAATATGTTTTACTGCATCCAGGCGAAACCCTTTCATCCCGCAGCTGTTTACATACCATTCGCCCCATCTTTTCAACTCTTCCCGCACTGCCGGATTTCTAAACTCGATGTCGTTATACATGAGGTAATCGTAATTACCGAGTTCTTTGGAGGGCACATCTTCCCAACCTTCACCATATATATTCTGGATGGAGTAAATCCCTGTTTCCTTTAAATCTTCCGCCCAGTCTATTCCGCTGAAACAATCTTTATCCCATATAAACTGAGAATATTGACCATTTCTACCTTTAAAACTGAACTTTGTCCAGGCTTCAATCTCAAATGGCTCAGAGGTAAACTCTTCTCTATCTTCTGGATTTACAGTCCTTACGGTCACTTTTTCAAGCTCATCCCCTCCTGCTTTATGGTTAAAAACAATATCGGCAATCACACTAATTCCGTTTTCCTGAAGGATATGGATGGCATTCTGGTAATCTTCTTTTGTCCCGTATTTCGTGGCCAGGGTATTCTTCTGATCAAATTCACCAAGGTCATAGAGATCGTAGGGGTCATATCCGACAGAAGCCTCTCCTGCATTGGCTTTATAGGCAGGTGGCAACCAAATTCCGGTAATCCCCATTTGAGCCAGTTTCTCCGCATCTTTTCCGGCTTTAATCCATAACTTGTCGGCTTCATTATAATACCAGTGGAAATATTGTACTAAGGTTTGATTGTCCATGTTTTAGGATAACATTGATAATGTTTCATTTGTTTAGGGAAAAATACCAGATAAATTCTGTCCGCATCAGATCAGAAGTACAGTCGATTTCTTATCCTCATCAGCTAGCCTAAAACCAAATTTAATGAGCTGGTTTCTTGTATCAATTTCATTGATTATCGGTCGTAATGAAGCCAAATCCATTTGATTTCTCTCCATGTATGTTCATTTTTACTTACTTTTGCAGAGATTATGAGTACAAAGATAAAAAGCCCGAAAGAGTCATTTACCATTATGAATGAGTTGGTATTACCCAATGATACCAATACATTGAACAATTTAATGGGAGGCCGGTTGCTCCACTGGATGGACATCGCTGCTGCTATTTCTGCGCAAAAACACTGCAATAGAATCGTTGTTACCGCATCGGTAGACAATGTTTCCTTCAAACAACCCATCAAATTGGGTGATGTAATTACCATCGAAGCAAAAGTAACCCGCGCATTCAATACTTCGGTAGAAGTCAGACTGGATGTATGGGCAGAAAATATCCCTTCCGGAGCCCGCGTCAAATCAAATGAAGCATATTATACGTTTGTCGCCATTGATCAAAGCGGCAGAACGATTCCTGTTCCTGAGATATTACCAGAAACGGAAGATGAGATTGAATTATTTGCAGGGGCATTAAGAAGAAGACAACTTCGCTTAATCCTTAGCGGTAAGATGAAAGCAAATGACGCTAAAGAGCTTAGGGCTTTATTCTTCGAAGAGTAAATCCAGCTATAAATAAATCAGATAGATACTAAAAAGAAAATATGACGACATACACCACATTAATTATTTTAAGCGGACTCGTCATATTTTCCTATCTATTCGACCTTGTTGCCAGCAAAACCAAACTTCCCTCCGTCCTGTTGCTGTTACTACTCGGTATTGGCTTACGTGTATTAGTAGACAATCTTCATTTACAAACCTTCAATTTTCTGACTGTTCTGCCAACTTTAGGTACCGTAGGTCTTATTCTGATCGTTTTTGAAGGTTCTCTGGAGCTTAAATATGAAAAGGGAAAGAATAAGGTTATCAAAGGAGCTTTTATGTCCGCTTTTTTTGTTTTACTGGCCACTGTATCGGTCATCACCTTTATCATTTACCAGATCACCGGAAAAGAATTGTACGTCTGTTTTACGAATGCAATCCCTTTCAGTGTGATCAGCTCGGCCATTGCCATCCCTTCTGCCGCAGCATTGAGTAAGAAAAGCAAGGAGTTCATCATTTATGAGTCTTCTTTTTCGGATATCCTGACTATCATTCTTTTCAATTTTGCCATTACAAATCCTCATATCTCGATGTCCTCTTTTGCAGGATTGGGATTGAATACGATCTTAATTGTCATCTTATCAGCGATTTCCTGTATTACGCTGCTGTATCTGATGGGAAGAATTTCGCACCATATTAAGTTCTTTCTGATCATTTCTATCCTGATTCTGGTGTATGCCATCGGACAGTCGTACCATTTGTCTTCTTTAGTGCTGATTCTGGCCTTCGGATTATTCCTCAACAATGCGGACACCATTAAACATGCTTATTTCAGGAGCGTCTTTATCTATAAGAACTTATCAAATGATTTGACGCAGCTGCATCAGCTTTCTGCCGAAAGTGCATTTATCATTCGTACATTTTTCTTTGTAATTTTTGGCTTTACGATGAACATCTATGCCTTGAACGATGGCCCGGTGATTGCCAATGGCTTGATTATTCTGGCTACAATCTTCATCATTCGTTTCGCTTACCTGAAAATTTTCAGAAAAGAAAACAGTGGCTCGGAGAGTTTCATTGCGCCTAGGGGCTTGATCAGTATCTTATTGTATTTTAACCTGCCTCCGGCATTAAAAATACCAGAGGTAGGCACGGCTTTTCTGTTCCTTGTGGTACTTGGATCCAGCCTGATTATGAGTATTGGCTTGCTATCGGCAAAGAAAGTGATCCATGCTCCTAAAGAGCCTGCACACTAAACAGAGCCCATTTCAAGGATCTTATCAAACTCTTCCGCTTTCAGTGGCATCACTGATAAACGTCCTTGTCTGACTAAAGAAATATCCTGTAAGCTTTCTTCTGCTTTGATTTGCTCTAAGGAAACCGGGTTTTTTAGAGCTTCTACAGGCGCCAAATCTACGACCACCCATTTGATGTCATCTGTAGTAGGGTCCTGATAAAATTCTTTAACAACTTTGGCAATACCTACTACGTTTTTACCTTCATTACTATGGTAAAACAAGACTAAATCGCCTTCTTTCATGGCTTTCAGGTTGTTACGTGCCTGGTAGTTTCTTACGCCATCCCAAAAGGTACGTCCATCCTTGTTAAACTGATCCCAACTGTATTTAAACGGTTCACTTTTTACTAGCCAATGATTCATGGTATACTTTATTTAAATGCTTTTAATAGGTGGTTTTCTCTTAATCCTTGAAAACCGTTGACAAATTTCTATTATTTTCTTTAGAGATTTAAACACCAAACAGTATAAATGATGGATAAAAGGTCTATAAAGGAAATTGAATTTTCACTCTCAATTCCGACAAAAATAACATAAAGGAACAAACCTTTCATTTATTTTTATTTCCCGGATCCTACAAATGGAAATCATCTTATTTTTGTTTTACTTAACCTACTTACTATAATATTGACCACTATAATGGAGATTATTAATATTAAAATATTATAAATAAGATATTTTGGAAAGTAACCGAAGTCAGCAGCGTATTTTGGATCGGTAAGTCTACCCTGCGTTTGAATATAAAAACGAAAGGGAAAACCAATTAGCGTAAAAGCATCAGATTCCGCATTATCCTCATAGGTTACTAAAGTTAATAAGCCGAATGCTATAATTACCCCCAGTGTCACAAAAAATATTCTTTTCATATTAATCTAAATTTAGCCGCCCATTTTTATAGCTTTTTAAGATAATATCCATTTGAAAACCTATAATAGAAGTGGAGGTAATATTATTCATCTTCCGACTTCCACCTTTGAACATTATATTTGTAGTATCCTTAGAAAAGTACTGCTGGTAAAGCGAAAAATACTGGTTAGGATCAGTATCTACCGTATGAACATCATTAACATGTAGTAACGTTAAGGTATGGCCAAATTCATGAGGCAATGTATTACTATCTGCACCACTAACCATATCAGGAACATACATCACATTCAAATTTATAGTATTCCCACCAATTTTATTTGCATAGCCATATAATTTCTTCATACGTCCCGAATTAGGGCTGATCATTAGTAGATGCTCGTTGTTCATCTTATGGCGTTCCTTTGTAATCGTACGATATTTCATATTAAATATAATTTGAACAGTTTTTTTAACAGGTAAACTTATTGTTCTACCTGGATATCCATCTAAACTGCTTTTCAACCTGGCAGTGTTGTCTCTCCCCATAGCATTTGTAACGTAACTTATTTGATAAGTTTTTCTCAGCTGTCTCTCCACCGCATTACCTAATGCAGTTAAATCAATTTTCTTATCGTCTGTTGTATCTAAAATAGCTAGTTTTAACTTCATTTTTACATTTATCACCATTGCTGTTTCCTGAACTTCGAACGTCCAACCACCATATGCGCCCATATCATAAAATTAATTTAAAATAAAATAACAATAACAGTACCATAAAAATTAAACTCTAAATACAAGATTTAAAAAAACAATGTAGACTAACTAATTTTTATAAAATTTATATATTTACATTATGAAGAAAATGCTCTTAATCTCTATTGCAGTGTTAGGCTTAGCTGCCTGCACTAAAAAAAAGCCCTTTGAATCAGTTAAACCAGGTATGACTACAGCAAAAGTAGCCGAGCTTGTTGGTGAGCCAGAACAAAAAATGCCCATGATGATTGCGGAATGGTGGGTTTATCCTACGGATAACAAAATGATTATTATGGTAAACGATACGGTATCAAAAGTGGTGATAGATTTAAAATCTGTACAAGACAGTATGCAGTCCGTAACCGGAGATCTAAAAAATCTGGAAACTCAATTGAAAACTCAGCTAGACAGTCTGAAATAAAAACCTAAAAAAGGTACTGTTAGATGACAGCTCGAAACAGTACCTATCTTTTAGATGAGTTACTCCTGATCCTTCCCCAGAATATGGAGCACCTGCATCAACTCATCCGGTTTATGAGTACCAATTAAAAGTCTTTTATAGTCATTAAACTCCAGCTGTAGTCCCTGATTTCCAGAAACATTCAAGGCGCGCTCTCTGGTAAGCAGTCCGAAACGGATTCCCCAGCCACCATACTCCATTAGCGGACTGTACTTCCTCACTTTAACCTTGTTAATACTTTCCCATGGATAATATCTGAAGGACAGATGAAAAGGATAAAACCTCACATAAATCCCCTTACTATTGATCCGGGTTTCCAGTCGGAGCATAAAAAACAAGGCCGTAATTAACAGCAAAACACAGACAGAGATCAGTAAAACTGAGTTACTCATTGGTTGATCGCCAAAAGGCTTCCCTTCAACAATCTGATTAAAAGCACCGACCAGAAATACACTATTCAACACCAAAAAAATCAACCACAACCACCACTGTCTAAACTTTTGTTTCTCCGAGAAAATAATACCTTCCTCCATTTATTTCATCTGTTATTTTGTGAGTACTGTTTTTTAAAGGTGATTTAAACCTGGTCAGGTATATAAAACAGCTTTCTAATCAACAATTTAACAATAATCCTTCACAATAAGCATTAAAAAAACAAAAGCCCCACCATTTCAAATTCTATATTTGTACTATAAAATATAAAAACACCTTCCGGTAAAACTACATCCACCAAAAATGGAAACCATCAAACAGATCATCAACAATATTACGCCTGTTACTGAACCCTCTTTAGAAAAGCTGGCCAGCCTTTTTGAGGAAATTCACTACCCTAAAGGGCATTTATTGTTCCGTCAGCATGAGGTAGACCGTACCGTTTACTTTATAAAATCAGGTATGGCCAGGGCTTATTACCGTACGGAAGAATCTGATGTAACTTTTTGGTTTGGCAAAGAAGGTAGCTCTGTGTTTTCCTACAACAGTTATATCAATCAAACCCCGGGTTATGAAAGTATCGCATTGCTGGAGGACACCACGCTATACCGTATAGATCATCATCAGCTGGAAACATTGTATGCAACAGATATTATCATCGCCAACTGGGGAAGAAAACTAATAGAAAAAGAAATTATCCTGGTAGAAGAGCGACTGATTTCCAGACTATTGCTCAATGCCAGCGAACGTTATAAAAACCTGATGGACCATTATCCGGAACTCCTGCAGCGGGTACAATTGAATTATATCGCCTCCTATCTGGGCATTACTCCGGTTTCTTTGAGTAGAATCAGAGCCGAAATCAGGTGATTTTTGATTTTGGTAATTTCTTATCATTTGTTTAGCCGGTTTTTATCTACAAATGCGGAAATTTGCCTTCACATTTTACCGAAGCCTGAAATTACAGTAGCCGGCAATTAAATAACAATAAAATGAACTGGATAATATTAATTCTCGGCGGTCTTTTTGAAATCGCCTTCGCTTCCTGCCTTGGAAAAATGAAAGAGACTACAGGAAACGCCACCATCATGTGGGGTGCAGGCTTCTTAATCTGTCTGACAATCAGCATGGGCTTATTGCTTAAGGCAACTCAAACACTTCCTATCGGAACCGCTTATGCCGTGTGGACAGGTATTGGAGCTGTTGGAACTGTATTGGTAGGGATTTTTGTGTTCAATGAACCTGCTACTTTTTGGCGCATTGTTTTCATTACTACACTAATCTGTTCTATCATCGGATTAAAAGCAGTTTCTTCTCACTAGTCATTAAAAGACAGCTGATCTGAAAATATTTTGATCAGCATACAATGAAGAATGAAAAGCAACCTGATTAGAAAATCACTTTGATTGAAAGCTAAAAGAGTGCTGATCGAAGCTCAGGAAAAAGATAATCAAAAGAAAAGGATGGCTGATATGGCCATCCTTTTCTTTTGATTATTCTTCATTGAATCCATTAGACTTAATGCAACATTTTAAACAGCAATTCTTTAAGTAATTCCCCGTCTGTAATATTACCGGTACTGTCTACGCCCTTACTTTTAAGGTCGTATTCTCTCAGCAAACTAATGATATCGAAAGTTTTATTCAGGTTATAGCTGCGCGAAGCTGTTTCGTAATCCTTGATGAAGTAAGGATTTACGCCCAGCTCTTTTGCCGCTTCTGCTTTATTCGGCAAGTAGTGATACTTGAGTATTTTTGAAAAATAAGCATTCAGGTTGGCCATCACCATAACCATTGGATTTGCTTTAGGATTGTCTGCGAAATAATTAATGATCTGGTTACATTTCAGCACATTTCTTACTGCCAGCGCCTTTTGCAGCTCAAATACATTATATTCTTTACTGATTCCTATATTTCGTTGAATCAGATCCGTGTCTATGGTCACTTCCTTTCCGATATTCAACATTAGTTTTTCTACTTCATTGGCGATTTTGGAAAGATCAGTACCTAAATATTCTGCCATCAGAGCTGATGCCTGTGGCGCTATCTTATATCCTTTCTCTTTTACAAAATCTTCGATCCAGGCGGCTAACTTATAATCGCGCACCAGATCCGATTGAAAGATCACTCCGTTTTTGTCTATTGACTTATAGATTTTCTTACGCTTATCAAAATTGGCGTATTTGTATCCCAGCACGAGAATGGTACTAGCCAGCGGTTTTTCAAAATAACTCTGAACAAACTCAGCTTCCTTGCTGCTTCCCTCCGCTTCCTTAGCCCATTTAAGGTCCTGTGCTTCCTTCACAACTATCAATTGATAGTCTGACATCATCGGGTAACGTTTGGCCGCATTCATGATCGTAGCCATGTCTGTATCCTTCCCGTATAAAACGGTTTGGTTGAACCCTTTTTCCATATCGCTCAGTACATTTTCCTCCATATAGTGGATAATCTGATCGATATAATAAGGCTCTTCACCATGTAAAAGGTAAACAGGCTTGAACTTTCTGGCTTTAATGTCTTTGATTATATTGGCAACACTCATATATTTATCCAAATGTAACGGCTAAAAACTAATTATTAAAGGTTATTTTTGCACAAATGGCATTTAACCCTACAGCGCTGAACCTTCCGCAGTATCCTTTTAAAATTACATTGAAGGATAACAAGCACTTTATTTTCGACGAAGTCCGTAAGAAACACCTGGTTCTGACGCCTGAAGAATGGGTGAGACAACACTTCATTCAGTATCTGATTCTAACCAAAAAATTCCCTAAAACACTGATTCAGATCGAAGGTGGCTTAAACCTGAACCAACTCAGAAAGAGAAGTGACATCGTCATTTTTAATACTTCCGGAGAGCGGATTATGGTGATTGAATGTAAAGCTCCTGCGATAAAGATCACTCAGGCAGTTTTTGATCAGGCTTCCCGGTACAACTCAGTCCACAAAGCTAAATGGCTGGTAGTCACCAACGGACTAAAACATTGCTATGCAATGATCGACCATCTGGCAGAAAGATTTCAGTTTATCGAAGAATTGCCGGAATATCAGCAGTTATAAAAGCACAACATCCTGTCGCTCCGTTAAAATTTAAAAACCACAATTTAAAAACCCCGTTTATCTTTAAAAAACCGGGTTTAAATCATATAAGTATTACCTTTGCACCATGACCGTTTCCGACTTAGAAGACTACTTTTCTGGTATCAGTTTACCGCAAACCCTGGAACTCTATCCAGGAACCGTATTGAATGATGTACCCCACTGTGTAGAAACACACCTCAATGTGTTAAAGATATATGGCAATGTGAGGCCATACGAATGTTTTTACGACCGATTGATTAAAATCAAAGAAATGGTAGAGCAGGAACAAGAAAGCTCAGAAGAATAACACCATAGTTGAAAATGAAAAAGACAACCCTCATCAGGTTGTCTTTTTCATTTGATCATATTTTATCAAAAGGTGTAATTAACAACTACCCTAAAGATTCTATTTGTCCTACAATAGTGCTGATTTTAGATTCCGCATCCGCTTTTTTACTGCGTTCATTCTGAATGATCTCCGGTTTCGCATTCTGAACAAAGCGTTCATTGCTCAACTTCGCATCTACCGACTTCAAGAAGCCTTGCAAATAAACCAATTCTGCATTTAAGCGTACTTTCTCTGCTTCCACATCAATTGTTTCATTTAGCTGGATAAAGAACTCATCTTTTCCGACCATGAAGCTAACTGCACCAGCAATTTTATCCGATACGAACTCCACATCAGAGATATTTACAACCTTAGCAATAACGTTCAGCCATTTTTCATAATTTATTCCTGTATTCACTTTAATGCGCAATGGCAAAGCGTCTTTAGGAGAAATCTGCTTGGTGTTACGCACATTTCTGATCTCTGCAATCAGCCCTTTTACAACCTCTACATCTTTCAGTAATGCCGTATCAATTGAACCTACAACAGGATATGAAGCCACAATACAGCAGTCCATCTCTTCTTTTTCACCGAACAATTCATCATGCCATAATTCTTCCGTTAAGAAAGGCATATATGGGTGTAAAAGTGTCAGAATCTTCTCAAAGAAACCGATGGTAAACTTCAACGTTTCTGAATCAATCGGATGCTGATAAGCTGGTTTCACCATTTCAAGGTACCATGCACAAAAATCATCCCATACCAATTTATAAGAAGTCATTAACGCTTCCGACAAGCGGTATTGTTTAAAGTTATCTTCAATCTCTACTAAAGCTTCATTGAAACGATTTTCGAACCATGAAATCGCTTGTAGATTAGGATTTGGCAATGAATAATCAACTTCCCATCCTTTTACCAAACGGAATGCATTCCAGATTTTATTGGCGAAATTCCTTCCCTGTTCGCAGTAGCTTTCATCAAACATCAGGTCATTTCCGGCAGGAGAGCACAATAACATACCTACACGAACACCATCAGCACCATATTTTTCAATCAGGCCGATTGGATCAGGAGAATTCCCTAATGATTTAGACATTTTACGTCCTTGTTTATCTCTAACGATACCCGTTAAGTAAACATTTGTAAATGGCTTCTGACCACGGAACTCATGTCCAGCCATGATCATTCTTGCTACCCAGAAGAATAAAATTTCAGGAGCAGTTACCAAATCATTAGTCGGATAGTAATAGTTGATGTCTTTATTGTCCGGGTTTTTAAATCCATCAAACACAGAAATTGGCCATAACCATGAAGAGAACCAGGTATCCATTACATCAGGATCCTGATTTACAAACGGTGCTAACTGATGTTTGAAACCATTAGCTTCTTCCTCAGTAAACTCCCCATCAGCATCTTTTAACTTTAAAAACGCTGTTAAAGCTTCTTCTTTAGTTTTTGCTACTACCCAGTTACCCTGGTTGTCGTACCATGCAGGAATTTGTTGTCCCCACCATAATTGGCGACTGATATTCCAGTCACGGATATTTTCCATCCAATGGCGGTAAGTGTTCTGGAATTTCTCCGGGATCAGCTTAACATCACCATTCAATACATCATCCAATGCCGGCTTCGCCATTTCGTCCATTTTACAGAACCATTGCATAGATAATTTTGGCTCAATAGCCGCATCCGTACGCTCAGAGAAACCTACTTGTGATTTATAGTCTTCTACCTTTTCCAGGTGTCCGGCTTCATCCAATAGTTTAGCAATCTTTTTTCTGGCGATGAAACGGTCTTCACCAACAAGAATTTGTGCCAGCTCATTTAAAGTACCATCGTCATTTAAAATATCGATTACCGGCAATTTATGTCTTAATCCTAGCTCATAATCGTTTAAATCATGCGCAGGAGTAACTTTTAAACAGCCTGTTCCAAAATCCATCGTCACATAATCATCCTCAATAACAGGAATCTCACGGTTGATTAACGGAACAAATACTTTTTTCCCTTTCAGGTGCGCATAACGCTCATCATTTGGATTAACACAGATAGCTGCATCAGCCATGATGGTTTCCGGACGGGTAGTCGCAATCGTCAGGAATTCCTGATCATTACTTCCCGCAACCGTATACTTGATATAATATAATTTTTGATTTACTTCTTTACGGATCACTTCTTCATCAGAAACAGAAGTCTTTCCTGCCGGATCCCAGTTCACCATTCTTACCCCACGGTAAATTCTTCCCTTTTTATAAAGGTGGATGAAACTGTCAATTACCGCGTCAGACATGTCGTCTTCCATCGTGAAACGGGTACGCTCCCAGTCGCAACTGGCACCCAATTTCTTTAATTGCTCCAGAATAATACCTCCGTATTTTTCTTTCCACTCCCAGGCATATTTTAAGAATTCTTCCCTTGTCAGGTCCTTCTTGTCAATACCGCGCTCTTTTAACATCGCCACAACCTTAGCCTCTGTAGCAATAGAAGCATGGTCTGTACCAGGTACCCAACATGCATTCTTACCCTGCATTCTTGCCTTACGAATCAAGACATCCTGAATCGTATTGTTCAACATATGTCCCATGTGAAGTACACCTGTGACATTTGGTGGAGGAATTACAATGGTATATGGCTCGCGTTCATCCGGCTCAGAATGGAAAAAGTTCTTTGACATCCAGTAGCTGTACCATTTATCTTCGGTTGCTGCCGGGTCGTATTTTGTGGAAATGCTCATTATTACGAAAAAGTATCTGTTGAGATGCAAAAATAGCTTTTTAATTCTGAAAGAGAAAAATTCGGGTTACTACTCGCCGTCTCAAATCTTTTGCTGAAGGGCAAAATCTTTACAGGCCGGCTCATAGCATTCCCTCATTTTTAGTTAAGCGGCCCCCTCATAGCGTGGAAAGGGTAGGAAAGAATCAGGGGGAAATTAAGAATGACATAGCTTCTCCTTTTTTTTAAGCGGCCCTCATAGCCTTAAAAGGCACGAATTCACAAAGCATCGCATTTCATAGCATCCCTTATTTTCAGATAAACCTCCCTCATAACGCCAAAAAGTAAAACAATAAACATCCTGCAATTTAACTTCCACCACCAGGAAACTTAATTATAAAAAAAATCGGGTTGTGCTTTGAGGGCCTGTAAAATCTTTTTTTCAAAAGATTTTGAGACCGAAAAGTACAACCCGATTTTTTTAGCAGTATTAATTTCAAAATACTACTTTTTCAGATTCTGCATAAAGTAATCTGTGACTTTCTGATAAAGATGTACACGATCTTTACCGATCACATTGTGCTCATGACCTGGATAAATCATATAGTCCAGCTGAATATTCTTATCAACAGCGTGTTTGATGAAATCTACGGTGTGTTGTTGTAAAACAACCGGGTCTTGCACCCCATGGATCAATAGTAATTTACCTTTCAGACTACCGACATGGTCAGATAAATTTGTTTCTGCATAACCTTCAGGATTCTCCTGAGGTGTATCCATATAACGTTCTGTATACATCACTTCATAGAAGTTCCAGTTGATTACCGGACCACCAGCAACACCGGCTTTGAACATACCTGGTGCTTTCAGCATCACATTAACGGTACTAAAACCGCCAAAGCTCCAGCCAAATAAGCCCATATTATCCGAATCTACATAAGGTAAAGACTTCAGGTAACCTACTGCCTTCTTCATATCTTCCAGCTGAACAGCGCCAGCATGTCTAAACATCGACTGCTCAAAAGCTTTTCCTCTGTTATCGCTACCGCGGGTATCCATCGTCAGAACTACAAAACCTTGTTGCGCCATATATCTGAACCAGTAATCACCGGCACCGGCATTCCAGCTATTTGTGATCAATTGAGCATGCGGACCGCCATACCAGTAAACAATTACAGGGTATTTTTTCGTGCTGTCGAAGTTTACAGGTTTATAAAGGCTGCAATAAAGGTCATCACCGGTATCACTTTTAATCGTGAAGATCGATGAGTTTACCGTTGCATAATCTGCAAGTGGGTTTTTCGCTTTCAGCAATACTTTGGTTTTTTCCGTCGCCACTTCTACCAGCTGAATCACTTTAGGTAACTCCGGACTGCTGTAGCTATCAATTACGGTATTTCCAGTGCTGCTAATTTGTGTATTGTGTACTGCAAAACCTTGAGTAATGCGCTTGGATTTAGCAGATTTTAGATCCAATAAATATAGGTTTCTTGTGATTGGAGATTCTGCTGTAGACACATAAAACAACTTATCGCCCTTAGGATTGAAGCCTTTCACTTCTGTTACTTCCCAATTTCCTTTCGTCAATTGTTTCAGGACTTTTCCTTTTAGGTCATATAAGTATAAATGATTCCATCCATCACGGTTACTTTGCCAGATAAATTTCGAAGGATCAGTTTTAAGGAACAACATAGGCACTAAAGGTTCTACATATTTTTCATCTTTCTCTTCGAAGATTGTTTTAACGAAATCACCGGTTAGGGCATCATATTGATTTAATTTCATATGATTCTGCTCACGATTCAATACCGCGATAAATACAGACTTATCATCCGGACTCCAGGCGATATTGGTCAGGTATTGTTCTGCCGGCAAGCCGGTTTTCAGGTAAACCACTGCTTTTGTAGCAGGATTATACACCCCTAACGTTACATGGTGACTTTTATCACCTGCCATCGGATACTTGATATTGACATTCTTTGCAGGACGGGTTGTCCAATCTGAGATCGGGTAATCGCTTACCATACGCTGGTCCATTCTGTAGAAGGCCAATAGCTTACCACTGTTACTCCAGAAAATTCCTTTTGAAATCCCGAATTCCTCTCTGTGAACAGAAGAAGCATACACGATATCCGCAGTACCATCGGTAGTTACCTGCTCAGTCGTTGTTCCATTAGAAACAAAAAGATTGAACTTATCCAGGTAAGCCACATAACCGGCTTTACTCTCTTCCACATTAGTTTTTGAAGCAAGTTCTGCGCTTAATAACGTTTTAAAAGTGTTTTTAGCAGGATTAAAGGCCACCTTAGCCCCTTTAACGTTCATAATCCAATCTGCGCCCTGGTTAAACTGAATCACCGGCATAGACTTTAAGGTGTCCTGTTGAGCTGCTCTTAACTTTTGATTTAACTGTCCCAGAGAAAGAAGGGCTTGTTCTTCTTTTGCTTTAAAGCTCCCTGACATCCATACCGGGCCATTAGCCTGACGTTTAGCATATACATAGTTTTCCGTTCCGTAAATGAACTGTAGCTGAGATAAATTTTCAGGGGCAAGAGTAGTACGTGCATTACTCATTGCGTCCTGCATGGTCAGCATTTTATTCTGGGCAATTCCATAAAATGAAAGGGCCACCAACTGACATAGTAAGATAAATTTCTTCATTGTTTTATAATTGATGGCCCAAATGTAGCAATTAACCAGGTATCCCCGGTAGACTGCAACAACATTGCAACATAAGCTACTTTATTTCAAAGCCGTATACATTGCCTGCAAAATCTGCCAGGAAAAGCTGTTTTCCATTTATGGCAGGATCGGCAAATACCGGTGCACCAAGGTTTAGTTTTTGCAGTACTTTTCCTGAATCTTCATTGATCATATATAAATGACCATCAGAAGCAGCAAATAATAACTGATTGCCATATTTTACGACAGTACTTTCTACAGTGCCGGATTCAGGGCCTGTATAAGGAGCAGAATATACCAATGCATTACCGGTAGGCCTGTTCCAGACTTCTTTTAATGTTTTCAAATCATAAGCTACCACCCCATCTGTTGAAGTAGGCATAATCAGGTACTTATCAGTGATTAACGGAGTTGCCATTACTTTAAAATCATAGGTACCTTCAATTTTACCAATGTTCTTTCCGGTTAATGGATCAAGAATAAATATGGCATTTAAGCCCGTGATGTACACTTTTCCGCCTGCATAAATCCCGGTACTGCTTCTAAAACGAAGACCTTCGTCACTTCTTTTCCAAAGTAATTTCCCTGTTTTACGGTCGTGTCCAAACAAGCTCTGCCAGTTACTTCCGGTAATCAGAACCTCTCCTGCAAGTGTCATTTTCTCTGGCGTACCTTCGCCACCATTCCAGTCTTTATTGATCCAGATCGTGTTTCCGGAAGCCACTTCTAAAGCTTGCAAATAAGATCCGTAACCGGTATAATAAATCCCTTTATCGACAATACCTCCAGAAATATAGCCCGGCAGACTTTTCATTCCAAGGTCTTTTTTCCAGATCAATGTACCGTTAGCAGCCTTTAAAGCATAGGTAAAACCTTCCATATCTGTGCCTAAAACAATACCACCATCATAAGAAAGGGCATTTTTCACAGAGTTACGGGTTTTATAATGCCATAGGATTTTGCCGGTTGCAGGATCTAAAGCAGTAATCCCACATTTCAGGTTGTTTGCATCATCAATGGTGGCGACAAATAATTTGCCCCCGGCGAGGATCGGACTAGCTTTCCAAACGCTACCTTTAATGTTATTTACCCATTTTAAGGCTAAGGAACCCGCTTTATCAAGACCAGAAATCTTTCCTGATGGCGTATTTAAAGGCATAGTAAAAGCTTGCTTTTGAATATACTCCCTGCCATCATGATAAATTACTTCCGTCTGAATCGTATAACTTTTCCCTTTACTCATTTTAGTGACAGGCACTTTTCCGTACCAGCTCCAATCTGTGTTTGCAACTAATGGCGAAGTAGCAATCTGGTTTCCTTTCTCATCATAGATGATACTTTTCGCTGACTTCACCGTAGTTTCAGAATCGTAAATATTGGCACTAATCATCAGCTGACCATCTTTTACCAATACCATATCCGAAGCATTAGGGCTGTTTACCACCAAATGATCATGCAAATACGTATAATGAGGCTTGATTTCTTTAACGCCATCCTTATCAATTTCTATGGATAAAAACTGAGCGGCAGAATTGTCAATTCCGCCCATGCTTGGAGAAGCGGTAGAAACATACTGGATACCGGTTTTATCACTCTTTCTCACAAAGTTATTGTGCCAGTGACCGTAAACCCAGGCTTTCAGATTATTTTCATTCAGGTTGATGGAATCCTTTTTTCCTTTCAACACAAACTGGTCGTTATAAGTTAACAGATCATGGTTAAAAATGATCACCGGTTTATTTTTATCGGTGGCAGCAAGGTCGTTTTTCATCCAGCTAATGACCTCATCCACGGTATAAGATGGTTGTACATCACCCGAACGCATTGGCGTAACGATAAAATGCGCAGGTCCTGCATCAAATGAATAATATACCGGCCCAAAAAGCTCTTCAAACAGCTCCTCACCATAAGCACCTTTAACCAGGTCATGATTTCCAATGCAGTAAAAAATCTGTTTTCCCAATGCTTCCGGAGTTACCTGACTGGCATGGAAATTAAGTCCTTTCTCATAGCAGATATCACCCGTATGGACGATAAAACTGACATCCTGTTTCTTAGAGAAGTTCTTCAGATTGGCAATCCAGTCGTTGTATTTAAAAGTTTCGGTATCGGTAATTTGCAACATCTTCACCGAAGAACCAGCGCTGGTTGGGTCAGGAAGCAGTCCGAAGTTATAAGCAGCTACCTTATCCTCAATTTTAAGGTAATGCTTTGCAGATAATTTATATCCGGCAGGAACAGTTACAAATATAAAGCGGTTTTTAGCATGTCCTGGTAAAGAGAAATTACCCTCTGCATCGGTTTTCAACACGTTTTGTCCGTCGGAAACGGAAACGCCTTTCATTCCTTTTTCTCCGCTCTCCCAGGTCTTATTTTTATTCTCATCCAGGAAAACTTTTCCTTTGTATTGCGCTCCCGCAGCCGAGGCCAGGAAAGCAAAAACTACTGTAAAAATTAATCTCATTAGGGTTTCATTTTAGTGTTTATGATCATTGTGTGTGGTTCGTATCATTAAAGCTTGCTTCCGCTCATTAAAAAAGCAGCAGGTATTTAAACCTGCTGCTAGATGAGGGCATTAAATTACAGGTCTAAACTACCTTTTCTTTGCTAAACTACCCGCAAGTTCTTTGCTACATTACCAGCCAAAAACTTGTTTCAACTGCGGGTTAACTACAGTTTCTCCAATTGGAATCGGTCGGTAATAATATTTAGGACTAATAAAATTCCTTGGCTGATCTCTGTCTCTCGTAAAGGCGATGAAGCCTGAAGTACCATTGGTCAGGTAGAAATTCTGATCTTTTCCTGTTTTATCTTTCAGGTAATATTTAGACAACTTGTCTCTTTCCACAGCTGGAATATTGGCAATAGAAGATTCATCATCCGGAGAAGGCAGGATCGCAATATCAGGTTTACCATCACCGGTTACATCCAGGCCACCCAATGCAGGAACATACATTCCCTGCTGACTATCCTGGAATAAGTTACCGCATTTCCAACGCATTAAATCATTGAAACGGAAACCTTCACAAGCGGTTTCTACCCTTCTCTCGCGACGGATTTCGAGCAATACTGCACCGCTTGCATTTGGATAAGCAGCGGCTAAAACAGGGTCTAAAGCAACACTCATCGTTAATGCAGGCATTTGAACCCGGGTACGTAACAGGTTAATCGTCTGATCAAGGTCTCCCTGATTGATATTCCCTTTTTCTGCTTTAGCTTCTGCATTGATCAATAAGATCTCTGCATATCTGAAAATCGGCAACCCCGTATAATTCATCTCCCAACCTAATCTGAGCGCAGGATCACGAGGATAAAACTTGATTTGATTGTAGCCACCTAAAGTAGGTTTGATCCGGTAAGGCTCATCAATAGTACTTGCTCCTCTAAAACCCGGGTTAATAATTGTTTCAGCCATTCTCGGATCACGGTCTGCGAAAACTTCCGTATACACCTTGGTATTATATCCTGGAGTTGAGGTAAAAGGCGTACCATCTTTTTTCAAATAAGTATCTGCCAGATTTCTGCTCAATGACCAGGTATAATCCAATACCGTATGGCTATTATTTCCTACGTTTAATTCCTTATTATAATCCGCCCACATGATCATTTCCTTGTTCGTTGCCAGACTTGGGCTTACAAACAGGGATCTATAATCCAGCGCACCATTACCAGTACTCACTAAAGTAAAACCACCCTCTTTCATGATCTTGTCGGAAGCGGCAACTGCTGCATCCAGGAAGCGCTGATAATCACCCGTTAATCCGATTTCATCATGATACTTTCTGAAAGTACCCTCATGCAAAGAGAACCTCGATAATAAAGCCAATGCCGCCCATTTGGTGACCCTGGTATTCGCAGCTTTTGTTTTTGAATCATCTTTGATATTGGCTACCGCATAATTCAGATCGCTTAAAACAGAATCTACCACCAATGCTCTTGGGTCTTGTCCTTTGTACAAATCAGGATCAGTTTCCGACAATACATGGCCATACCAGGGTACATTATGGTATTTCTTTATTTTCTCAAAGTAGAAGTTAGCGCGGAAAAATTTAGCGATTCCAACAAAGTGTTTGATCAGGACCGGATCACCTTTAACCTGTCCGATATGATCCAACATGAAGTTGATTTTTCTTAAATTTTCCCAGTCCTTTTTGTCCCAGCCACCAATATTAGAGGAAGATATACTCCCTCTTAACATGATATCAACTTCCCCATCTGCGTTATAATTGGAAATATTGTCGGAATTGATATCTGAATAGCTGGCACTAATCTGGCCGTAAAAACCATTGCTATAAGTCTCCAAATCTATTGGTGATTGAAAAAATGCACCCTCAGTAATTTCAGTTTGTGGGTTCCTTTGCAGGAAGTCCTTCTTGCAGGCAGTCAGCCCTATGGTCATTAATCCTAATGCAAGGATATAAGTTGTTTGTAATTTCATGATCCTTCTTGCGTTAAAAATTAAGGTTTAAACCAACAGAATAGGTCTTTTGGAAAGGATAAATCGCGCCATCCAATCCTTCAGGGTCTAGCCTGGCTTTGATGTGTGAAACATCAAAGATATTCTCTGCACTGAAGTACACCCTAAGCTTATCCATTTTCAACTTGTTGGTTAACGATTTTGGAATTGTATAACCGAGGGTAAGATTTTTTAACCTCAGGTAAGAAGCATCCTGAAGGTATTTCGTTTGTGGATTTCCCAATTCTGTAGCGTCTTCGGCGATGTAAGCCTTCACACGAGGGAAATAAGCGTTCGGCGTTTCCGGAGTCCAGCGATCCAGGTTATGCACCTGCACATTGGTCCATGGTTGCGCATATACACCCCAGAAGTAATGGTTACCCGCACCAGGGTACCAATCTCTTTTACCTACACCCTGGAAGAACACACGGATATCGAAGCCTTTCCATCCGGCACCAAGATCGATTCCATACTGGTATCTGGCCTCGCTGTTTCCTATAATTTTCTGATCTCCATGATCGGCAACCGTATTTTTTCCTTTATTAATTTTACCGTCGTTATTGAGGTCTCTAAACTTTAAATCACCTACATCAAACTTATATCCGGTATCATCGGCACCAACTGCACTTTGGTCTGCATGACTGGCTAATTCTTCTTTCGACTGGAAGAAACCTTCTGTTTCTAATCCCCAGATTTCGCCAATTTGTTGTCCTACGTAATAATCACTAAGCAAGCCATTAGGGTTATCAAATTTGGTGATATAACTGCGGCTATCACCCATATTGAAACCAACATTATAGTACAGCTGACTGTTGTTGACCATAAAACCGTCTTTCCATCCGATTCTCAATTCCCATCCTTTAGTTTTCAAATCTGCGGCATTTACTTTAGGTTCTAATACGCCAAAAGCTCCCGGAAGGGTTTTTCCTTTAGTCAGCATTCCTTTGGTATACCTCGTATAGGCATCAAAAGTCAGGTCCAATCTATTTTTAAACATACTGATGTCTCCACCAAAATTCATCGTAGAAATCCTTTCCCAGGTTAAACTCTGAGCTACTGATCCCGGAGGATTTACAGTTGTGGGTCTGTTACCGTCCAGAATCTGGCCGATTTGTCCGGCTTTCATCGTTGGGATATAGTAATAAGCGCCTACATCCTGATTACCCAAAGCACCGTAAGAAGCACGGAATTTCAACAAATCGATCTTTAATTTTTCCGCTACCGGCTTAAAGAAACTTTCATTACTGATTACCCAGGCCACAGACGCAGAAGGGAAAAAGCCCCATCGGTCATCCGAAGGAAAACGAGAAGTACCATCGTAACGGCCGTTCAATTCCAGGATATACTTGTTGTCAAAAATATAGTTGAATCGATAAAACCAACCTCTAACCGCCCATTCTTCCATACTTTCCCCCATATCCATAGCACCGGTAGCCAGGTTAAGAGATGGCAATGTACCGCTGATTAAGTTGGAGCGACTTGCATAACCATAGCTCCAGTTTCTGGTTTCCTGATTGAAACCAGCAAGCACCTGCAGGTAATGTTTCTCATTAAAAGTTTTGTGGAAATCGGTATAGATATTATAAATATTTTGTCTGAGGTGGCGTTCCGAATTTGTGGCAGATCCGGCTACATTACCACTATAGCTAATGGCAGCATTCGGCCCTGCTTTATAAGGAATCGCAAGATCAAAAGATCTTCCGGTAGTATCAATTTTCCGTACCGTTGCATCTGCTTTTAAGTCCCATACATCTTTAATAAGCGCCGCTTTTGCGGTAAAAGTAGTCTGGAAATTACTGGTCCTGGTTACCCTGCGGCCTCCACTTTGCATTTTCCCCAATAGGGAAGCTCCGGTAGAAGTCCAGCTGCCATCCGGATTAACAGGCACATCCAACGAACTTTGTCTGTTTACATTATGAAAGAACCCTGATCCATTATAGGAAGGCTCATCATAAGTACTGGTATTAAAAGCAGTATTATTCCCAATTGTTAACCATTTTGACAAATTATAATCTGCTTTAGCACGAAGGTTGTAACGGTCGTATTTATCATTACCATATTTAAACATCCCTTCATTTCTAAAGTACTCCGTAGACATATAATAGCTCAGTTTATCGTCTTTTTTGGAGATATTCAGGTTGGCATTATACGTTGGCGCAGTAGAATTATAAACCTCATCCATCCAGTTCGTACTTCCATAATACATCCAGGCATTCGGATCCGATGGAGAAACAATCACTGTAGGTAGTGCCGGGTTGGCCGAACGTTGTCTGGCATATTCCCTGATGTTTTCCGGATACAAATCGTACAAAGGATAAGCAGCATCATGTTTATACTCCATTACTTTCAATGGGTCGGTCACAATATCCGGTACTTTACCTAGCTGTCTAATCGCATAATACGTATTAGCATTTATTTTTAAATCTTCGCTCTTAGCTGATTTTGTAGTAATTAATACGACACCGAAAGCACCTCTGGCCCCATAGATCGCTGCCGATGCAGCATCTTTCAATACGGTTACATTCTCGATATCTGCCGGATTTAAAGCCAACAGTTCCTCACTGGTATAGGGTACGTTATCTACCAAAATGTACGGAGAACCACCATTTAAGGAAGTAAATCCACGGATATTAAATTTAGGAGCTTTGTTCACCTGTCCGTTGGAAATGGTGATATTCAGGTTGGGAATCAAGCCTTGTAAGCCTGCGCCAACACTGGTAATCGGTCTGTTTTCCAGATCTTTGCCGGAAACACCATCCACAGCACCACTCAGGTTTACTTTTTTCTGCGTACCGTAACCCACCACCACAACCTCATTCAGGAACTTATCATCGTCTTTCAAAACGACATTGATTTGCTTGCGGGTACCAATTACCACCTTTTGCTCGCTGAGGCCAACATAACTAAACACCAATACATCTGCCGGCGAACCTGCTTCAATCTGGTAATTACCATTTCCGTCGGTAGTGGCTGCTTTCGGTGTCCCCATAATGCGCACAGATACACCTGGAATAGGCAATCCTTTTTCATCCGTCACCGTCCCTTTGATTAAAATGGCCTCATTTATCCAGGATAAAGTTGGCAGGGCATCCTGATCACGTCTCCTGAAAATCACCACATTATTCTCAGATTCCCGGTAAGAAAAAGGAGTACCATTCAATAGTTGAAATAATACTTCATTTAAAGGTTTACCAGAAACCTCCATTTCAATCCCTTTCACCTTTCTTAATTCATTGTTATTATAAGAAAAATCCAGTTTACTGGTTTTACTGATTTTCTCTATTGCTTTTTCTAAAGATTCGCCTTTCAGGTGAACACTCACCTTGACATTTTTAAGCCCCTGACTAAAAGTCGTTTCCGCAAACATGGTTCCGGCGGAAGCTAGCAATGTGGCAAACACTATTAATCCTACTCTCATTATATTAAGAATTAGTGTAGTAATGTTTTTTTTCATATTTTTATTCGTTTTAAAATTTCATTGAAACATAGCACGGCCATCTGGAGAATTTTTCGAAGAGTTACCCAATTGCTGTACATTCTGATCAGTATCTGTTAGAGCAGATACTGATCTTCTTTTTTAAATACTATTGACTGATTAATTACATCCGCTACCTGTTATAAGCACCTCCTTTTCTTCTTTAATCTGGTAAGTAATTCCTTGTATTAACTTGATGAGGTCTAACACCTCCCTTAAGCTTTGTTTGGTATTGAAGCGAATACTATTCTGGCAGTTTTTAAATTTCTGCTGATCATATTTAATCTTTACCTGATAGGCATTTTCTACGGCGAGTACGAGGTCTTCAAAATAAGCTGCGTTCAGGATCACATTGCCATTATTCCAGGCCTTACGTTCCATGGCTTTTACTTTGAGTACAGTCGGTTTCCGGTGATCTTTATTATATACCACCTCCTCGTTTTTCTCTAATACACTGGTCTGATTCTGATCGTCACTTACAGCAACTTTTCCGGTTACCACAGCCACACTCATGGTAGACAATGCCTGATAAGATTTCACCACGAAAGAAGTTCCCAATACATTGGTCTTAATTCCGGAAGCCTCTACTACAAATGGAACCTTATCATCATGTACAATATCAAAGAAGCCTTCCCCGTCCAACAGGTAGACCATTCTTTTCTTTCCGAATTTCTTTGGGTATTTAAATGTGCTGGCAGAATTTAGCCATACTGTAGAACCATCCGGCAAAACCAATTGTCTGGTCTCCCCTTTTGGAACCGTAACCGTGAGGTAATTGTCGTCATTAAATGGATGGAAAAACAACAAACCTGTTGAAATCAAAATGAAACCAATAGCCGCAGCCATAGTCAGCATTGTTTTCTTTCTTTTTAATTTGAGGCTATGCTGCTGCCGTTGCTGGATTTCTTTAGTTGCCTGGATACGCTCCAGGATTTCCTGACTCAAGTGTTCTTTATCCTGTTCGTTTTCAAAAACATCCCCAGGGTCATGAATCCCGAATTTTTTATACAGCTCGTTTTTTTCTTTTTCGTTCATATACTAAATACATAACGAACGAGGCGCGAAGAGGTACTATGAGAAAATTATCTTTTTTTTATCACTGGAATGGATACTTGATACGCAGTCTTTTCAGCGCGCTGGTAATTTGATTCTTTACCGTTTGAGAAGAAATAGAGAGTCGGCCGGCAATCTCATTTACAGAAAGTTCTTCTTCTCTGCTCATTTGAAAAACTTTACGCATCCCATCTGGCATGCTCTGGATTTCCAGTCTCAAATGACCGGCCATCTCCTTAGCCGTATATTGTTCGAAAAGCGAATGATCGGTCTCCTCGCTGATCTTTAAAAACTCTACATCGTGTTTAACGCGTAAAGTTTGGCGGCGATTGAGATCAGTCAGCTTATTTTTTAAAATGGTATAGATGAACCCGATAAAGGTGGTGGTAATTTTTAAAGAATGGCGTTTCAGCCAGATCACCATAAATAAATCATGAACCACATCTTTCGCCTCCTCCCTATTGTTCAGCTTCTTACAGGCAATTGCATAAACCACGTCCCAATAGCGCGAATAGATCTCATTAAACGCGTCATTATCATCTTCTCTCAATAAGGCCAGCAATGCCAGGTCTGTTAGCTGTTTCAATAAAAATGGTCTTAGGTTGATTTATTTGGTGATACAATATATAAATTTAAATGCAAAAGTAAAGGAATGGAAAAAGAGTACCGGCACCATAACCGTTAAGTTTTCATTAAGTTCTTGCACAATAAGGCGACTAAAAAGTATTTTATCGCTTTCTTAAGCTATAAAGCTTTCAAAAAATCAGCAATTTTCTTAGGTTTAAATCGAAATGACAAAAGGGACAATAAAGACGATTGGGATCGGGGTATTATTTGCAATGCTTTGGGCATCTGCATCCGTAGCTACTAAATTCGGGGTACGATCTGCACCACCACTGATCCTGGCCAATCTTCGTTTTTTCCTGGCGGGAATTGTGTTACTGGGCTATTGTTATGGGATCAGCAAAGATAAAGTCTACCGTCTGCCGAATGCGACGGAATGGAGACAACTGGCCATTTTTGGCTTCCTCAATACCGCGGTATACCTTGGACTGTATGTCTATGCCATGAAGTTCACCGCTGCAGGGATTGGGAGTTTAGCCGTTTCCACCAATCCATTACTCATTGTTCTTTTTTCTTCCTGGCTGATGGGCAGAAAACCTTCCGCAGCAGAAATATTAAGTATCGTTCTTGGGATGACAGGAATCGCTTTCGCCACTTATCCATTATTAGGAAATCAAAGTACCAGTCTGATGGGAATAGGTTTGCTTATGCTCAGTATGGTGGTCGTTTCTTTTGCCAGCGTTTACTATGCAAGGGTTACCTGGACCTTACCAAATCTATTGATCAACGGATGGCAGGTTACCCTCGGCGGCCTCTTCCTGCTCCCTGTAACCCTTGTTTTTGGCGATTTACAATCCTTCCAGCCGGATGCTACTTTTTGGTATTCCGTATTATGGCTGAGTCTTGCCGTTTCCGTGATCGGGTTGATCTGCTGGTTCTTCCTCTTGAAACTCGATACTGTAAAAGCCTCGTTATGGCTCTTTCTATGTCCGCTATTCGGTTTCTTTTATGCCTGGTGGCTGATGAATGAACCGATCACCTGGTACACCATATGCGGAACCTTCCTGGTGGTTCTGGGCTTATATATCGGTCAGCGACAACGCCTTAAAAAAGTGTCCTAAACAAAAAGCTTCGGGGCCCTTATATCATAATTTTCGTAGCATCACACAATAAATTGTGTTAAAATATGTTAAATAGATATAAAAACCCAAGACATGAAAGCGATCAAGATAGTTCTATTTACGGGGGTAATATTCAGGAGACTAGGTTTAGCCAAGTTATATTACTGGTTCAATAAGTAATATTTTTAATAGATATATGGTTTGTTTCCAGCGATTTCCTACATTCATACAATGAAGGATAAGGAGATAATTCTTTCCCTCCGCTACTAACTAACTATTTATGACTACTAAACTGAAAAGCTATTTTGCTGCTTTGGGGATTGTGGCTGCCAGCTACACTGCAAATGCGCAAGCACCGATGAAATTCATCGATCCTGCAAATATGGATCTTACCGTTAAACCAGGTGATGATTTCTACCAATATGCCAGTGGCACCTGGATCAAAAACAACCCTGTTCCTGCTAAAGAAACACGTTGGGGAAGCTTCAATGCGCTCCGCGACTTCAATATCAATGCCGTAAAAGGATTGGTAGAAGATGCAGCAGCCGACAAATCCGCTCCCGCAGGTTCTGTAAAAAGACGCGTAGGCGATTTTTATGCCGCTGCGATGGACAGCGTAACCATTGAGAAACTAGGTTATACGCCGATTAAGGCTGACCTGGAAAAAATCAAGCAGATCAGAGACCTTCAAGGTATTCTAGATCATGCTGCTTACCTGAGAACCACCGGCCTGGCTTCACCTATGTTCAGCTTCTATGTTGGCCAGGATAGAAAAAACGTTAACAAATACATGCCACAGCTTGGACAGGGAGGAACTTCCTTACCTGACCGTGATTATTACCTGAAAGATGACAGCAGAAGTGTAAAAATCAGAGAAGCGTATGATAAGTACATGACTACGTTGTTTACGCTAACTGGTAACAGTCCTGCCGAAGCAAAGAAAAAAGCCGCTACCGTGATGGCCATTGAAAAACAACTGGCAGAAGCGCAAATGGCAAGAGTGGAAATGCGTGATCCGCATAAAACCTACAATAAATTTACCGTTGCCGACTTTAGCAAAACTACCCCTCAATTGAATTGGGCAACTATGCTCCCTAAATTTAAGGTCAACGGACAAGATACGATCCTCGTTTCTTCACCTAAATTCTTTGTCAGCCTGGACGGCATGTTAAAAACTGTTCCTGTGGCCGACTGGAAAACCTACCTGGAGTGGAACGTGTTAAAATCGGCGGCATCTAACCTGAGCAGCCCTTTTGTGAATGCTTCTTTTGCCTTTACACAGGCACAAACCGGTCAGAAAATACAAACCCCAAGATGGCAACGCATGTCGCAGCTTACCGATGGTACCGTTGGTGAATTGCTGGGACAGTTGTATGTGGCTCAATATTTCAAGCCAGATGCAAAAGTCCGCATGACAGAATTAATTGCGAATCTTAGAAAAGCATTTGAGATCAGAATCAACAACCTGGAATGGATGAGCGATGTGACCAAAGGAAAAGCACTGGAAAAATTAAATGCTTTTGTTCCTAAAATCGGTTACCCTGACAAATGGAAAGATTATGAAGGTTTAACGATTACCCGTACTACTTACCTGCAAAACCTACGTAATGCTGGTGCATGGGGCTATAATGAGATGGTTACTCAGCTGGGTAAACCGGTAGACCGTACCCGTTTCGGGATGACCCCTCCTACTGTAAATGCGTATTATAGTCCAACAATGAATGAAATTGTGTTCCCTGCCGGAATTCTTCAGTTCCCTTTCTTCGATCCTAATGCCGATGATGCCGTAAATTATGGTGGTATCGGTGCTGTTATCGGTCATGAAATGTCGCATGGTTTTGATGATTCTGGAAGTCAATACGACAAAGACGGAAACTTACGCAACTGGTGGACACCGGAAGACAAGGTTAAATTTGAAGCAAAAACCAAGGCTCTTGGCGAGCAATTCGATGCTTATACCGTATTGGATACCGTTCACGTGATCGGGAAACTAACCATGGGCGAAAACATAGGTGACCTTGGTGGCTTAAATGCAGCTTATACTGCCTTTAAATTAACCAAACAAGGACAGACTGAAGATAAAATTGATGGTTTTACACCTGACCAACGCTTCTTCTTATCCTGGGCGCAGGTATGGAGAGGAAATGTCCTGGATGAAACCGCAGCACAACTGATCAAAACAGATCCACACTCTCCTGGTCCATTCAGAACGATTGGCGCACCTGTAAATATGGATGCCTGGTATAAAGCTTTTGATGTGAAACCAGGTGATAAATTGTATAAAAAACCAGAAGACAGAATCAGGATGTGGTAATCCAAATCTGCCTTTAACCTAAAGCGCGGCCTCCATTAACCGGAGGCCGCGCTTTTTATTTAGTAATAATATTCAGCTTGTTACCTCTAAGGTTTTGCTGATGTATTCTTTAACCGTTATGCTGTTATCAAATATACAAGGCCTGTGCTTTCTTGCTCAGCTTTGCCATGATCAATGCTCTGGAAATTGCAATACGGCTTTTCAGCTCTTCTTCCGGCATGACCTCAAGTCCACTAACTTTGATCCATTGCCTTTTCGCCATATGTGATGCCTGTTCAATCCCCGGTCTTCCTACCAGTGCATCAAAATCTTCCGGATCACATTTCAGCGAGAAGCTTCCCAATTCCAGATCAATGATCACAAACAGTTTTTCCGCGATCATGAAACAAAGGTGGTCCCATTTCATGCCTTCGGTGGTACCTTTTAAACTAAGGCAGTAGGTTCTAAAAGTTTCTATATCCATGATTACAATTGATGCTTAAAGCTACAAACCTTTTTAAGAATCACAAAAGCTTCGGCAGCACCATTTAAAAAACATTATCTTGCGGTTTCATCCATAAACTTGCCGCTCTTCTGTAAAAATGAATATTATAACCTTAACTGCCGACGGCTCCAACACGCTATTTAACGAAACAATTGGCGAACATTATCATTCCAAACATGGTGCTTTACAAGAAAGTAAACATGTATTTATTGAAGCTGGATTAAAGCACGTAGCTGCCAACCAACGCGAAATCTCCATTCTGGAAATCGGGTTTGGTACGGGACTGAACTTCCTGCTGACATTGGAACTTGCCGTAGCACAAAACCTGGAACTTAAATATACCGGATTAGAGGCTTTCCCCTTAGAACCGGAAGCGTTGAAATCTACCGGTTATCAGCAATATGTTCCTGAAAACATCTGGAATAGTTTAGAAAACAATTATATAGAGGCGCTAAAAGCACCGGTAGAACTTTTACCTGGTCAGGAATTAGTTATCCCACATACCACCCTGGATCAGTTTCAAGCTCCTGCTACATTTGACCTCGTTTACTATGATGCCTTTTCCGTACAACACCAACCGGAAATGTGGTCGGATGAAATCATTGCTCATACCTGTAGCTTCCTGAAACCCGGTGGAACTTTTGTGACTTATGCCATCACCGGAAAATTAAAACGTGCCTTAAAAAGCAATGGTTTTACCATCGAAAAACTGCCTGGTGCACCCGGTAAAAGAGAAATGCTTAGGGGAACGAAATTGTAACTAATGTCATTTTCCATTGCTGAATTATCGGTTGTACAACAATTTCTTCTTTTTTGGTGTTAAATAGATACGCCCTTAAAAATCATTAAAGACGTTCATCGAACAATTAGAACAACAGATAGCTGGCAATGGAAAAAAGAAAATTAGGCAACTCCGATTTATTTGTATACCCGATCACTTTTGGCGGGAATGTTTTTGGCTGGACCATAGACGAAGCTAAATCCTTTGAAATATTAGACGGCTTTACCGAAGCCGGTTTCAACTTTATCGACACCGCAGATGTGTATTCCAGATGGAATCCAGGCAACTCCGGTGGAGAATCTGAAACCATCATCGGTAACTGGATGGAAAAGAGAAAAAACCGCACTGAAGTGATCATTGCTACCAAAGTCGGCGCGGATATGGGCAATGGGAAATCTCTTTCCAAAAAGACCATCCTGGAAGGCGTAGACGCTTCCCTGAAAAGATTAAAAACAGATTATATAGACCTTTATCAGAGTCATTACGACGATCCGAATACACCGATCGCTGAAACGCTGGAAGCCTATGATGAGCTGATCAGAGCAGGAAAGATCCGCTGGATTGGCGCTTCAAACTACTCCGCAGCGCGTTTAAAAGAAGCCCTGGAAACCGCTCAGCAATTGAGTCTCCCAAAATACCAGACTTTCCAACCGGAATATAATTTGTATTCCCGTGAAGGATATGAAAAAGACCTGGAGGAGGTAGCGCTGGAGCATAAACTCGGTGTGATCAATTACTACGCTTTGGCCAGTGGTTTCTTAAGCGGAAAATACCGTTCAGAAGCCGACTTAAATAAAAGTCAGCGTGGTGGTGGGATTAAAAATTATCTGAACGACAGAGGTTTCAAAATCCTGAAAGCTTTAGATGAAGTTTCTGAGCAATACAATGCCACACCGGCAAGCGTATCGCTGGCCTGGCTGATTGCCCGCCCTTCAATAACTGCTCCTATTGCCAGTGTAACAAGCCTTTCGCAGTTGGAAGACCTTAAAAAAGCAGCGATGCTAAAATTGAATGTAGAAGATATGGCTATTTTGGACGAAGCAAGTAGCTGGAAATAATCCGGCCTACTTGTAAAAAGAATAAGACATCTCCGGAAATGCCTTGCTAAAGAATATTTGGCAAGGCATTTGTCTTTAGGTGTAAATTACTAAATTACGCTCATCTTAACACCTAAAAACGGATATGAAGAACAGTTTCACTCAACCATTTAACACTAAATTAGCGATAGTACTGTTCTCTATTATTTCTTTAGGATACCTCGCCATTTTAGGACAAACGATCCTGGCCCCCTTACTTACCTCATTTTTACTGGCTGTTTTACTATTGCCAATGGCCAATTTTCTGGAACAGAAATGCCGCTTAAAAAGAAGTATGGCCTCGATCATTTCCGTAGTGCTGATGATTGCTGTGATCAGCAGCATCCTGTTTTTCCTGATCAACCAGCTGACAGATCTTTGGCAAGACTGGCCCTTACTAAAACAACAAGGAGAAACCTCCTTCCATGAGCTGCAACAGTGGATCTCTTCTAACTTTGGCGTTAATGCACAAAGACAGATCGAATACGTGAAAGAAGGGGCTTCAAAAGTATTGTCCACCAGCGCTGTTTTTGTGGGCGCAACCTTACTCACCCTCTCCACTTCTTTATTATTCCTCTTTTTCCTGCTGCTGTTCACCTTCTTCCTGCTAAACTACAGAAGGGTATTGTTCAGCTTTTTAACCTCCGTGTTTGAAGAACAACACACAGAAAAGGTAAGTGAAATCGTCAGACAAATTCAATACATCATCAAGAAATACATCACCGGATTATTCCTGCAAATGGTCATTGTAACCAGTTTAATGATGCTGGTACTTTGGTTGTTGGGCGTGAAATACGCAGTTTTACTGGGTTTAATCACCGGAATATTTAACATCATCCCCTATATCGGGATATTTAGTGCCTTAGTGATCAGTGTGCTGATCACCTTTGCCACTGCCGGTGCCACCAAGGTATTGCTGGTGATCGTTGCCTTTATTGCTGTTCATGCCGTAGATGGAAACATATTGATGCCATTGGTAGTTGGCTCTAAAGTAAAGATCAACGCCTTGTTTGCTTTTATCGGAATCGTCATCGGGGAAATGGTCTGGGGCATTTCAGGGATGTTTTTATGCATCCCTTATCTGGCCATGTTGAAGATCATATTCGACCGTGTGGATTCTTTAAAACCCTGGGGAATCCTTCTTGGTGGAGAAGATAAACCGCATAAGAAAAGGAAAGTTTACCGCCTCAGCAAGAACATCAAATTAGAAGAACAGGAATAAATTTAGCGCAGGATATGACCTCATGAAAGAAAATCGTTCCCCACATATTTTAAATACTTCAGCCAACCTTTTAGGGCTTTGTTTTATTGTATTAACCTCGATTAAGGTTTCCAAAATGCAGGATGTTACCTTGATTGATGAGACTACAGCATTGGCCATTTTATTGTTTATGACCAGCTGTATCCTCTCTTTTATTTCCATGGGAAAACCCGCAGGCGAGAACCTGCGAATGGAAAAAACAGCAGATATTATCTTCTTATCCGGCCTGGTTGTTCTTTTTTTAACCACAATGATGATTACCTTTAACGTCATTAAATAAAACACATAATAATGCCCAATCATATCGCCCCAGTAACGGCTGCTGATCCAGCAACCGCCTTCCAAAGGTTGTTAACCGTATTAGATACCCTTCGTACCGACTGTCCATGGGATAAAAAACAAACCATGGAAACCCTTCGTCACCTGACGATTGAAGAAACCTACGAATTGTCGGATGCCATCCTTGAAGGTGATCTGGAAGAAGTAAAAAAGGAACTTGGAGATGTGATGATGCACCTGGTATTCTATGCCAGAATCGCGTCTGAAACCAATGACTTTACAATTGTTGATGTACTTAACAGTGTTTGTGATAAGCTGATTAACCGTCACCCGCACATATACGGTGATGTGGAAGTCAAAGATGAACATGATGTAAAACGCAACTGGGAACAGATTAAACTTAAAGAAGGCAATAAATCGGTGTTGGCGGGTGTTCCGGCGGGCTTACCTTCCCTGGTTAAAGCCAGTCGCATTCAGGAAAAAGCCAGAGGTGTTGGTTTCGACTGGGACGATAAAACTCAGGTTTGGGATAAAGTAGAAGAAGAACTTCAGGAGTTTAAAAACGAATACAACACCAAAGACAATGAGGCCATAGATGTAGAAAAGGCAGAGGAAGAGTTTGGAGATCTGCTGTTTTCTTTGATCAATTATGCCCGCTTCATCAATATCAATCCAGAAAATGCACTGGAAAAAACCAATAAGAAGTTCATTAAGAGGTTCCAGTACCTGGAAAGTAAAGCCAAAGAAAATGGTAAAGCGCTACAGGATATGACTCTTGCCGAAATGGATGTGTATTGGAATGAAGCCAAGAAAGTTTAATCAATCAGAGTAACGACAGCGCCGAAAGTTCCCTGGTAATTCGAAATTACAATAAAAAAAGCCCTTAATTCTAATCAGAACTAAGGGCTTAAATATTTTAACAGGGTTTTAAATTAACCATGTTTCTTTTTCATGGTCATTTTAGCCTTCTGGCCGATACCATAGTTATAATCTTTCGTATTACTTTCTTTCTTGTCATGGAAAGCGCCACCGCCATTAGGGGCAACATTCTTCTCCTTAACAATTCTGCTTTTATCAATACCACCTGTTTTTGCAACCTTATCGATCACCAATCCTTCTGGTAAATCCATAACTGTTAACTTCTTACCAACGGATTGCTCAATCTTTTTAACTTCTACCAGCTCCATATCAGTCGAAAAAGTAATTGCGACTACATCTTCCTCTCCGGTTTTCAAAACCCTGCTTAGGAAAGTTTCCTTTTGCTCAGGAACTTCGAAATGGAATATAAAAGGAATGCCGGAAAGGTCCAGACTAGCAGTACCCTCATTGGCAACGATTAATACTCTGGCTTCAGGAATTTCCTTAAAATCTTCAATATGGTCAAATCCATCTTCATCAAAGAACAGTGGATTCAACACTGAAATATCACCTGGTCTTGCAGAATGCAAACTTTTACCCAACTTCTGAGCAGTTAAACGTGTATTTACAAAAACCACGACCTTATCAAATACCTCATCATCTCTCAACAAGAGGTTAAGTAAATTCACTTTGGTTTTATGATTAGGAACCTGGTATAAAATCAGTTCATGTGTATCCGCCTGGTTTTCACCAAGATCTTCCACTTCTAAAGTAGTGGGAAAATGTAGGAACTGATCAATCATATTATTCAGTTTTTCATGAACAACAGTTGTAAAGATCAGGTGCTGACATTTACCTGCGCTTCTTGCCAGTTCACAAACCGGAAGTTGCATACCTTGTTTCACAATCACTTCCGCATCATCTACGATGAACATTTGCAATTTACTCAGGTTTAAACCTAGTTTCAGATAAATAGCACGTGCTCTTGTTGGCGTCGCCACCACGATATCCACGCCATCTACCAGATCCAGTACATCCTGTTCTGTTCCTCCGTTTCCGTATAAACCCATAATACGGAGGTTTTTATTTTTATTTAGCTTCTCAAATTCTTCAATCACCTCTAATACCTTTTCCATTGAAGGAACAAGGATCAGCACTTTTGGCGCTTCATCTGTGCTGTATTTCAGGCGCATTAGAACCCCAAGCACATAGTTCGTCGTTTTTCCTGAACCTTCAGGACCAACAGCGATGATATCCTGTCCGCCAAGAATTCTTGACATTGTTTTTGCCTGAATCTCTTTTGCAGATATATATCCGGCATCAGTCATTGACGTTACCAGTTGCTTGCTTAGTTTTAATTTCTCTAATGACACAGTTTCTCTATTAATATTATTATTCTGCAAATTTACGTAATATTTAATTGAGGTCTGTAGCCTTTTATAATTCGGGAAACATAATAGTGGAAATATCGGATAATAGCCTTTAATTTGAAGGATGAAAAATAGGTTAAAAACGATAAAAAAGCCGCTACTTGTACTTGCATTAATAATTAGTACCACTATGTTTTCCTTTGGACAGGATAACAATTCTTATAAAGTAAGTCTAAAAGAAATGATGGATGCTTCAGGTTCTGCTGAATCCTATAAGGTAGCAATTGTACAAACCATAAAAATGCTGAAATCTCAAAAAACCACTGCCCCTGAGTCTTTCTGGCAGGATTTTGAAGCTACTTTTATTAAATCCGCTCAGGAAGATCTATTCGATCTGTTGCTTCCAATCTATCAAAAACACATTACTGAAGCTGAACTTAAAGACATCACTAAATTCTATCATACGCCTACCGGAAGGAAGTTTGCAGAAAAAACTCCTTTTATCTTACAGGATTCCATGGCCGCAGGTCAGCAATGGGGCATGAAATTAGGGGAACAATTAGCAAAGAAAATGCAGGAAAAAGGGTTTTAGTAGCCAATTGATCTGCTCATCAAAATTCATTTTTAACCTGAAAGACGGGCAGCAATGCCCGTTTAGCTTTTCCGTTTACCTTTCAGCAACAAGTCCATCGCATGATCAAGTGTCCCTGCACGGGTCACCTCTCCGGAGTTTACAAAGAAGATCTCATCGGCATTCTCGATGGTATTTAAACGGTGTGCAATGATCACCAGTGTAGTTTCTTTAGGTAGTTTTTTAAGAATAGCACTCAGTAACTGCTCGGTAATTGTATCAATATTAGCGGTCGCCTCATCGAGAATCAGCAATTCCGGATTCCTTAACACCGCCCTCATAAAGGCAATCAACTGCTTTTGTCCCAGACTAATGTTATCAGATCCGGAAGTAACTGCTGTATCCAGTCCATTTTCAAAAATGGCCAGTAAAGCATCTAAATTCGCTTCCCTGATCACCTCTTCCAACTGCTCATTGGTATAATCTTTATACCTGCTATTGCCATATAGAATATTATCCCTTACCGTTCCTGTAAACAAAAACGGCTCTTGCAGGATGAAGCCAATCTTAGCCGCACGTTCCTCATGAGTATAAGAACGAATGTCCTTACCGCTCAGTAAAACCGTTCCTTCCGTCGCATCGTATAAACGTGCAATCAAGGAAGCTGTAGTCGTTTTACCCCCACCTGTAGGACCAATCAGCGCGTAAGTTTTACCTTTCTCCAGGCTAAAACTGATGTCATGTAGAATCTCCTTATCGACAGTATAAGAAAAGTGGACATTCCTGAATTCCAGCAAAGCATTAGACGTTAAAGTATTTCCTTTTAGTTGTTGCAGGTCATTTTTCATTGATAAAATCTGAGAAATCCTGTCCCAGCCCGCCATAGCTACCTGGAAATTGGCCCATAAAGCGGCCAGTTGTCTTAAAGGATTGTAGAAATTGGTAGCATAAGAAAAATAACTCACCAACAGTCCAATGCTAAACTGCCCTTGAGAAATCAGGTAAATACCGAAAAGCAACACGATCAATTGTGCCATACTGGAGAACAATCCATAGACCGGCATTAAAATATTATTGGCCAGACCTGCACCTATTGCCGTCTTATAATTATGGCGGTTCGCCTCATCAAATCTTTTTCGGAAATAGTCTCTTCTGTTGAAGGCGATGATCACCTTAAAATTATTCAGGCTCTCCTGAATTTCGGCACTCATCCCACCAACGCTTTTCAGGTTCGAAGCATTTCTTTTTTTCACCCATGGGGATACCAGTGCGGTAAAGATCAGAATCAGCAATGCCGGAACCAGGGCCGCAGCACCAAGCTCAAAATTGATCATCAATAAGAAAATACCGGCCCCCGTCATGGTTACAATACTGCCAATAAACTGCATCAGCGACTGCGAGAAAAACTGGTTGATCTTATCCGTATCATTGTTTACTCTGGAAATCAGATCCCCTGCTTTATTCTCATTAAAAAAAGCCACAGGAAGCTCCTGAAGCTTATTGAAAACCGCATTCCTCAGTGTGTACAACATTCGTTGCCCCACACCACCCATCAATTTTGTCTGGAAATATCCCGTACAGAAAGCCAGCAGATACATGCTTAGTATAATCCCGGTAAAGACCAGTACACCATGATAATCTTTGGTCCTGATATAAGCATCAATCGTATGTCCGATCAATAAGGGCCCCATCAACAGCAAACAAGAGTTCAAAAGAATAATTCCTGAGGCCATCCACAGGTTTTTCTTTTCCTCAGAAATTAATTGAATTAGTTTTTTTAAAGCCTGAAAAGTTGACTGTTTTTCTTCCTGGCCACTATTCTGGTTAAGATTGTAATTCATAATTGCTGGTACTCTGTTGTGAGTTAAAAATTTGAACATACTCCGGACTGGTTTTCAGCAGTTCCTCATGTTTACCTTGTGCCACGATTTCGCCTTGCATCAATACAATCACTTTATCGTAATGCGTAACTGCGGCAATCTTCTGCGTCACCGACAATAAAGTGATACCCGGATAATTCTGCTGCACGTTTTCTAATATTCTCTTTTCGGTATGGTGATCCACGCGGGAAGTAAAATCATCGAGTAGTAAAACCTTAGGATTTACGGCCAATGCTCTGGCCAGCATGATGCGCTGTTTTTGTCCTCCGGAAAGGTTAGATCCCCGCTCAGAAACAATTGTATTCAGCTGATCCGGTAATGCGGTTATAAAATCATGCAATTCCGCAGTAGCGATCGCTTTTTCCAGCGACTGGTCCGTTACCGTATCACTAAATGCGATATTTTCCCGGATACTCATGTTGAAGATAATGCTGTCCTGGAACACAAAACCGACCTGCTGATGAAAAGCTTCAGGATTATACGCCTTAATATCATGCCCGTCAAAGCGAACTTCCCCGGTATCCGGAAGAATCAATCCGGTAAGGATATATAGTAATTGTGATTTCCCTGCCGCTGTTGGGCCGATGATCGCCGTTTTAGAACCTGCTTCCAAAGCAAAAGAAATGTTTTTTAAAGCCGGTTTCTGTCCATAAGACACGGAAACGTCTTTTAATTCAATCGCTCCTTTTAATAATTCGGTAATTTTTCCTTCCGGAGGACTTTCCTGAATATTCAAGACCCCTTCAATACGTTTATAGGAAGTGGTGGCCTGCGCGATCACATTACTCATGAAACCAATCACCAGAATAGGGAAAATCAGTAAACTCAGGTAGCTGTTAAAAGCGGCGAACTCTCCTAAGGACATCGTTCCCTGGATCACAAAATGACCACCAAGGGCCAGAATTGTTAAACCGGCCAGGTTGGCAACAAAAATAATCAGTGGAATTAAGCCTGCAAACAACTTTAGAATTGCCAATCCAAGATCTCTGGCTTGCGCATTTGCGGATAAAAACTTACCATATTCCAGTTGCTGGGAATTGATCACGCGAATCAATGCAGCTCCTAATATACTTTCATTGATTACCTTATTGAGCCAGTCGATCACCTCTCTGCTCTTTTTAAACAGAGGTTTTACCTTATTCAATACCAGATAAAAGGCAGTTCCGATAATCGGTACGATGGCAATTACAGCCAAAGCCAACCGCCAGTTTAAACCTAACAACAGGATACTCGCACCTACGATCAGGAAAATTGAGGAGGCGATAGAAACAATGGCCTGCGATACAAAAGACTTAATCGCATCTACATCGGCAGTAAGATTGGTTAGTAATTTTGAAGGATTCGCCTTTTCTATATAAGCATGACTTTGGCGGGAAATCTGGTCAGAAAGTTGCGTTCTAAGGTCTTTAGCCACGCGCTCCGAAGCATAAGTCTGCACCACACTCTGTAAATAAGTAAAGATAAATATCAGCAGGATTGCCCCGGAAAACTCAATCAGCACCGGCCTGATCAGGAAGTTACCTGCCGTATAAGCATCTATCCCGTTTGCAATCAATTTAGGCAACAATAAGTTGACCCCATTACTAAGCAATGCCAGGAAGATCAAGAGATAGATCATTCCACGATAAGGCTTCAGCAGACTAAAAACACTGGATTTTTTCTCTTTTACTGTTGCTTCCATATTTCAATTTTCTCTATTTATAAGGCCGGAAAGACCTCATAAAGCTATATTTTAGCAGTACACAAGTACTGAATATTAAACAAATTAATAACCCTGATCCAACAAATCAATAGCCATGAACAAACAAACTACTTGAATCTGATCGCTTTTAGCGGAGAGATTTTACTCACCAGTAAAGAAGGAAGTATCAGTACTACAAAACAGATCACTACGATCCCTATATTCAAGACCAAAACATCTACAAAGTGGAGCTCTACGGGTACATAAGACAAGTAATATGAGCCCTGATCCAATTTAAATACATGGGTGTATTTTTGTATAAAGCCCAACCCTAACCCGAGGATATTCCCTAACAACAAACCTATACCTACCAGATACACGGCATTGTACAGGAAAATCTTGATGACACTATAATCTGTCATTCCAAAAGCCTTCAGCATCCCGATCATATTGGTACGTTCCAGAATCATGATCAGCAATGCGGTAATCATATTGATCACCCCTACAATCATCATCAGAATCAGCAAGACTCTTGTATTGACATCCAGCAAAGAAAGCCAGGTAAAGATGGCCGGAAAAAATTCAGACACAGATTCGGACCTGAGGTTCACCTCCAGATTCTCATATATACCGGTAGAAACTTCCTTTAATTTAGAAAAGTCTTTAATCCGGATTTCCAATCCACCAATCTCATTTGGTCCCCAGTTGTTCAGGCGGCGAATCACATTCAGGTCGCCCAGCACAAATCCTTTATCGATTTCCTCTACGCCAACCGCATAAATCCCAACAATTTTAAACTTCCTGTTTCTTGGCGGATCCTGAACGAAGTACATAATAAAATCATCACCGGTTTTCAGTTTCAGCCGGTTTGCCGTAAACTGAGAGATCATAATCTCTTTCATCGCCTGTGCACTATCAGCAAAATTGATCACGTTTCCGCTGACCAGGTGTTTTCTGATATAATCCCAGTTGAAACTTTTATCGATCCCTTTAAAGTTTATCCCTTCCACCTCATCGTTTACAGAGATGATGGCGGGTTTTGTGGCATAAGACTGGAAGAACGCCACATTAGGATTTGCCTTTAAATGCTCCAGCGTTTCCGCTCCCGGAACAAAAGGTGTCTGCTCAAAGGAATTGTTCAGGTCGAATTTGAAGATGCGTACATCACCGATATAGCCCCTCACCTTTTCCTGAATCTCTGTTTTAAATCCTTTAATGATGGCTACAGAAAGCATCATGACCGCTAAACTGAGCATGACGCCTGCAATTGCAATGCGAACAATCAGCTTAGAAAAAGTACGTTCAGATTTGATGGCTATACGCCTTGCTATGAAATATTCTATGTTCAAACTTTTGCTATAAATAGTGACTTAGCAAAAATACGCCTACTGCATTTTTACAGCGATAAAGTTGCAAATATTATGTGAATTTCACCACTTTAAATATCAGCTGAATACGCTATGAATACCAGGCGGCTTTTAGCTATTGGCTTTTAGCACAACAAAGCCCTGGATATATTGATATCTACACCCCTGAATCCTACCGGAAAAAAGCTGGCCCAAAGCAATAATCAGATAGATATCTTGATACCAGGATTCCAATACATCCAGCCGGAGCCCTAAAGAACGTAGATTTCTGATGTAAAGATATCTAAACATCAAAACATACAAATACATAAGTATCTTTAAATCTTTAGCATCATGATACCTACCTATCTCTATCATCATGACACCTATATTTCTTTACATCCGCCTAATTTAGATCATACCTCAATTTTCTTATCTTTATCCTTCTATAACAAGCGATCACCAAACAATTTCCCAATGAAAACATCCCGTTCCTCCTTTCTTTTACTCGCAGGTCTTAGCCTGAATTTAGCCGCCTGCGCAGCTGGTCATCGTACCACTGCTGCTCCTACCGCGACTGTAGCAACAGAAAAGAAAGCCAAAGAAAAACCGCAGCATAAAGGTAAGGTTCAAGAAAACGACATTCGTACCGGAGCGGAACAAACGGAAAAATATCTGCCTTATCTGAAAGGTAAACGCGTAGGTATGGTAGTCAACCCAACCTCAGTTATCGGGACAGAAACTACTGTGGACAGTTTGCTGAAATTGGGCGTCAACATTGTGAAAATATTCGGACCGGAGCATGGATTCAGAGGAAATGCCAGTGCCGGAATCCATGTTAACGATGCAATAGACACCAAAACCGGGATTAAAGCGGTTTCCTTGTACGGCAAGCACTCTACCCCTGGCAAAGAAGAACTGGCAGATGTAGATGTCATGATTTTCGACATTCAGGATGTAGGCGTGCGTTTTTACACTTATATCAATACGCTGCAACATGTAATGGAAGCCTGTGCCGCACAAAACAAAGAAGTACTGATCCTGGATCGTCCAAACCCTAATGGTTTCTATATCGACGGCCCTATCCTTGATCCGAAATTAGTTTCCGGAATCGGCTTACAACCCATCCCTATTGTCCATGGACTTACCGTTGGAGAATACGCGCAAATGCTGAATGGAGAAGGATGGCTAAAGAATAAGCTGAAATGCAAAATCAAAATCATTAAAGTGGCCAATTACAACCACGACCTCCCTTATGAGCTCCCTGTAAAACCATCGCCCAACCTGAATACCGCGCAATCTATTTTGCTATACCCGACTACCTGTCTGTTTGAAGGTACTTATTTAAATCACGGTCGTGGTACTTTATACCCTTTCACCATACTTGGCGCTCCCGCATTAAAAGGCAGATACAGCTTTAGCTTTACGCCGAAAAGCATCAAAGGGATGGCAGAAACACCGATATTTCAAAATAAAGTTTGTTACGGACTAGACCTGAGAGATTACGATACAGAAAAGATCCGCAGCAGTAAAACCTTAAACTTAAACTGGCTGATCGAATTGTATCAGGCTTCGCCTAATAAAGCAGATTTCTTCAATTTCAAACTCAGCAATCAAATGAATAATTTTGATAAACTTGCTGGTGACACGAGTCTGAGGCAACAAATCATTGCCGGAAAATCTGAAAAAGAGATTCGGGCGAGTTGGGAACCTGGTTTAACGCGTTACAAAACAATGCGTAAGAAATATTTGTTATACCCTTAACAATTCCTTTAAAATAACCAGATGATGAATAGCGAAGCGAAAAAGAAAAGCGATATACCGGGTAGCAATTATGAAGAGGAAATTCCAAAAGATAAAGTACCGGAAGGCGATAAAGTCGTGAAAAAGCCGGAAGACAAGGATTATCAAAAAGAAGAAGCCGACTTTAAAAACCCCGCTAAACAAAGAGAAGAGGGCGAACAACCCGTTCATCCGGTTAAAAAGGCACCAAAAGAGTGAGACAAGAAAATCAATCATATCGTTACAGGCTCTGAATCATTCAGGGCCTGTTTCTTTTTCAGGGCTTTCAAAAACCAGCGGCCGGCACTTTCTGGTATATCACAGGTATGCTGACTGTTAGCCTCCATAAACCACCGAAATTCGGTTTTTAAAGACACTACACCCTACAATTGGATAACATAAGCGCGATTTTTTTAGTTATTTTTGTCGCCTAAAACAATGGACAATGAGATTAGTTTTTATGGGTACGCCCGATTTTGCCGTAGCTTCTTTAAATGCTTTAGTAGAAGCAGGATTTAATGTAGTGGGGGTGGTTACTGCTGCCGACAAGCCTGCCGGAAGAGGTCAGAAGCTTCAGGAAAGTGCCGTAAAACAATACGCTGTAGCCAAAGGATTAAAAGTATTACAGCCTTTAAAGCTGAAAGATCCTGAATTTATTCAGGAATTAAAAGATTTACAAGCAGATTTACAAGTGGTGGTTGCTTTCCGCATGTTGCCCGAAATGGTATGGGATATGCCTGCCAAAGGAACCATTAACCTTCATGCTTCATTATTGCCTCAATACCGTGGTGCTGCACCGATCAATCATGCCATCATCAATGGTGAAAAAGAGAGTGGCGTGACTACCTTTTTCCTGAAACATGAAATTGATACAGGGGATGTGATCTTCTCTGAGCGCGTGGCTATCGGCGAAGACGAAACCGCCGGAGAACTACATGATCAGCTGATGAACGTAGGTGCAGGCCTATTGGTGAAGACCGTAAAAGCAATTGAAGAAGGAAATTATAAAGAACAGGCACAGGTTCAAAGCGATTCGCTGAAACATGCACCAAAAATATTTAAGGAACATTGCCTGATTAACTGGGACCAGCCTGCAAGGACAGTCTACAATCTGATCCGGGGATTAAGCCCGTATCCTACCGCATATACTAAACTCGGTGAAAAAACATTGAAAGTATTTAAAGCGGAGCTGGACAATGAAACACCGGACATTGCAGTAGGAAAATTCCTGTCAGATGGAAAGACTTACCTGAAATTTGCCGCCAAAGATGGCTATATCAAACTAACAGATCTTCAATATGAAGGTAAAAAACGGATGACAGTAGAAGAATTTTTAAGGGGTATGCGTTTGTAAACCCCTTACGCCTCTCTTTTACATTTCATTTAATCTCGCACTTAACTGCTTGGAGATTTCATTGAAATAACGTTTCCTGCCATATCCCATTACCCATCTGATCCCTCCGGTTGCGTTAGTGATGAAGACCTCTTCGGCCGCATTCAACACTTCCGGATTAATCTGAGCTTCGGTTAATGGGATATTATGGCTTTTAGCCATTCCCATCACCACACTACGCATCACGCCGGCAATACAACCTTCTGATAAGGCAGGCGTATAAATCTGCTTATCGTACACCACAAAAATATTGGAACTGATACTCTCACACAGAAAACCCTGCTGATTTAAAATAAAAGCCTCATCCAGGTTATACTGCTTCTTATACAAACCAGCCATTACAAATAATAAGGAATTGGTGGTTTTATAGTTAGAAAGCTTATTTACAGGCTTGGTGATTTCATCATAAACATCAATGATCAGTCCTTTTTTATTCAGGTCGTATGTACTTTGAGGAAGCGCAGTAGCTTCCAGTACATAGCCGGACTTATTGCTATCCGGTGTATATAAACCTGCGCCTGCTCTGTAAACCGACAAGCGGAACCGCACATTATCCTTCAGTTTATTCTTCTTACAGAGTTCTGCTGTTTTCTGTTTCAAGAAATATTCGTCCATCAGCTCAGCGCCATCCATCTTCAAAGCCTTCATACCAGCCTTTAGGCGATCAGCATGTAGCTCCGGAAACTTAAGCACTCCATTGTTCATACGCATAGATTCAAACAGGCCATCTCCATATCTGAACGCCCGGTTTTCCACCCCAATAACAGGGTGGTTTGCCGCTACGAACTCGTCATTATGTAAAATATATTCTTGTTGCATTTACGAAGGCTCGACAATATAGTTTCTCCATTTGTTCAATACCGAATCAAAATCAGCTGGTAAAGGCGCCTCAAATTCCATATATTCCTTAGTTGTAGGATGAATGAAACCTAAAGTTTGTGCATGTAAAGCCTGACGAGGAATCATGTTAAAGCAATTCTGTACAAACTGTTTGTATTTATTAAACGTCGTTCCTTTTAATATTTTATCACCACCATAGTTGGTGTCATTAAATAAAGGATGTCCGATGTGTTGCATATGCGCTCTGATTTGGTGTGTACGGCCCGTTTCCAGCTGACAACTGATTAGGGTTACATAACCTAAACGCTCCAAAACCGAATAATGTGTTACCGACCACTTACCTTTTTCTTCATCATCATATACATCCATCACAATTCTGTTCTTCAAACTGCGACCAATATATCCCGTAACGGTACCATTTTCCTCAATATCACCCCAGGCCATCGCAATATATTTACGTGTAATGCTGTGGTCAAAAAACTGTTTCGCCAGTTTAGTCATGGTAATTTCGTTCTTGCTGATCAACAACAAGCCCGAAGTATCTTTATCGATGCGGTGAACCAATCCTGGTCTACCTTCATTTCCCGGTAATTGCGGTAAATTTTCAAAATGGTAGGCTAAAGCATTCACTAATGTACCAGTGTAATTATTAAATCCAGGATGTACCACCATTCCTGCTGGTTTATTCACCACCAACAAATCATTGTCTTCATAAACAATATCCAATGGAATATTTTCCGGATAAACTTCCGTATCTCTTGGCGGATGAGGGAACACGATAGAGATCTCATCTTCAGGTTTCACCTTGTAACTCGCCTTAATCGTAGCCTTGTTAACCAGCACATTTCCAGCCTCAATAGCGTTCTGAATACGGTTACGGGAAGCATTTTCCATACGCCCCATTAAAAACTTATCTACCCTTAATAAAGACTGTCCTTTATCAACAACAATATTAAAATGTTCGTATAAATCCTGCTCTTCTAATTCCTGCACCTCGCTGCTATTTTCCATGAAATCTATGTCTGTATGTGATTAGGAAAGCCATCTATAACAATGGTTCCATACTGCAAAACTAATCTTTAACAATTACATAATTGAAAAAAAATAATTTGGTCTGCTTTTTGATAACAGGCATAGCAATTACCTACCGCAAATTTTTAGCGCTTTATCCGTGTTCACACGCTTAAAATGGCTGATAAACTTGCTATGAACCAGGTTGGTTAAACTAATTACAGGATTATGAAAAACTTTACTCAGAACGTTAAGATCATTCTAAATTTCTTTCCTTACTTATTAAAAATGATCTATTTTAAGCCTTAATCATTCGCTTAAAAAAAGGCTTATATATTTGCAAACATGTTTACAGATATCCATAGCCCACTGCAACAATTAAAACATCCCCTACTTCCTCAACTCTGGATCAAAAGAGATGATTTGATTGACCCTTATATTTCAGGGAATAAATGGCGTAAACTAAAATATTTATTATCGAAAGCCCGGACTGAAAATAAGCACCATCTGGTTACTTTTGGTGGTGCCTATTCTAATCACCTACTCGCTACTGCTGCCGCAGCATCCCGGGCAGGGCTGAAATCTACTGCTTTTGTGCGCGGAGAGGTCGTGAAAAATGAAATGTTAATGCTCTGCCAGCTTTTTGGAATGAGCCTGATGTTTGTCGACCGAACCAGCTACAAAGACAAAAAAAGCTTGTTTCAACACCATTTTGGTACTGATCAGGATGCTCTTTTCATTGACGAGGGGGGGGCTGGTATGGAAGCTGTTATCGGATGTGCGGAGATTATCAGCGAACTTCCAACCGATATTGACCATATTTTTTGTGCCGCAGGGACCGGAACTACCGCAGCCGGACTGCTAAAAGGCATCCATACGCAAGGCTTAAAAACTACCTTACATGTGGTACCAGCACTAAAGGGTGCTGAATTTATAGCTGAAGAGATTTTCAATTACCTCGGCCATACCGATCAATTGATCCTGCATACAGATTATCATTTTGGAGGTTATGCGAAAACAAAACCCGAACTGATTGATTTCATGAAAACCTTTATCAGCAGTCAGGGGGTATTGGTTGATCCGGTATATACGGCAAAAATGATGTATGCCATTTATGATCTGGCCGAAAAGGGCTACTTTAAGAAAGGAGAGAAAATTGTTGCCCTTCACACCGGCGGACTTATGGGAATCCTTGGTATGAAGGATAAATTCTTTTAACCCTGAACAGCTGAAGTAAGGTATACCCTTCCCAGATAAATACTATCAGAAACTTCATTCCTATCGTCAGAAATAAATGAAATATAAGTTTCAACAAAATCATCTTCAGGACGGATGCTCCTGTTCCGGTATTCAGCCATGGACATCAGGTATAGCTCCTCTTGCCCAACATTTCTTCTGTTTCCGCTTAAAACACTAAAGCTCCGCTCCCATAAAGGGTGATAAGCCAGCAGCATCACCTGATCTCTTTCATGTTTTGAATCCAGATCTGCAGCTACCCTCCATTGAAATTTCAAGTTTGGATAAATGTATTCAACTACTGGTTGGTTTGCCATTGGTAAATTTCCCTTACTCAACAGGACCTTACTGTAATCCAGCACGAAATTCGGATGCACTCCGGTAATTGCTTCTTTAATGTTCCAGGAGCTGGCCACATTTTGTGCCGTTTTACCTGTTCCCAATGCAGCAATTCTAAACCCCACATTAATGAATTCTTTCATATGGGAAATCAATTTTCTGCCCATTTGAAATTTCTGATTGACATTCAACTGTCCCGATGATCTCGGTTTTGTTGATTTTTTAGGTGCATTACGAACACAAGGCTTACCCAACCTGACATAACCGACAACATCTCCTACTTTTCCTGTAAAGGTCCCAAAGGCACCTCCTGTTACACTTCCCATAACGATAAACTTAACTGATTAACAACTACTTAAAATTAAACATAATTAACTAACAATTCATATATAGTTCAATTATAAAACTGCTTTTATACTGCTATTGTTTTGCTTTCGTTTTGCTTTGGCAATACATGAGCAAAAGAAAAGCAAAACAGTAGCAAAACAATAGCAAAACAGATAGCGGATGCTACACGGTGCTGGCAGCGCCGGATTCCACAGAAAACCGCTTGAAAAGCAGAAAAATAAATTTTAAGATTAAGTTAACCAACCCCGGTCTGTTTAACTTAAACAGCAGGTCGTTTTTGATGGGAAATTATAAAAAAAAGACTATGCCCTGTTCAAACTTTCCAGCAACTGTTCGTAGAGATCATCGCTGGCCGCTTGTCTGGGCTTGATTTTCTTAACTGTTGCCCGTTTCCCGGCAGCTTTCGCTTTTATGATCTTCAACAGCTCTTTTGAATAATCATCTTTAAAACTGTCAATGTTAAAAGGGGCAGTATATTGCTTGATTAAAGCCATCCCCACTGACAACTCCTTAGGGTTAATGGTAATCTCTTCCTTTTGTTTAACCTCTTTCGTATCGCGTATTTCTTCCTGAAAACGAATCTTTGTCACCACAATAATTCCATCCAGAGGATGAAGTACACAAAGATTTTCATGGTTACGCAGCACAAAGCGTGCAACTCCTGCTTTATTGGACTTCATTAGCGCCTGAAGCAACAATGCATACGCTTTTTTCCCTTGCATTTCAGGTTGGACAAAATAGGAAGTTTCATAGTACACCGGGTTAATCTCCGTCAGGTCTACGAAATTTTCAATTTCTATGACCTTCGTTTTCTCAGGTTTAACCTCCTCAAAATCATGCTCATTTAACACGACATACCGATCTTTCAAATAATAACCTTTAACAATATGATCAAAGGGCACCTCCTGCTTTGTTTTCTCATTTACCCTTTTAAATTTGATATTGGCATGATCTCTTTCATCCAGCATATCTAAATCCAGGTTACTACTTTGCACTCCTGAGAATAATTTCACAGGGATATTCACCAAACCAAATCCAATAGCGCCTTTCCAGATAGATCTCATATCAGTTAGTTTTAGGTTTTCTTATTCAGGTTTATTTAAATAATACTGATCAATTTGTTCTCCAACCTGATCAACCAATTCTTTGGCAATCAAACCTTCTGCACACCAAACCTTACCTTGCGCAGTTTCCTCCGGCCATACCTGGCCAATGGATGTTTCCTGATCAAACAACTCATACCTTAGGTCTTCCCGATCGGGGATCACTAATAACCTTTCCCATTGACCTTCAATCAGGACCTGAATATCAAATGGCTCCCAGGGTTCTTCTATCTTTCCCATCTTGTTAATTTTTCATTAAAAAAAACTGGTTAATGATACTATTTCAATAACACATCCTCCTTTTTATTGTTTTTAATGATGGCCATGAGGTCGATTCCTTTCCCCAATACCGGCTTAAAAATATCTCCCATTTCATGTGCTCTGGCTACTGCATTGAAAATCGTAAAATCTTTCATTTGCAAGCCTTTTTTCAGTTCCTCCCAATGCAGTGGCATGGAAACAGTTGCACCGGGTTTCGGACGGAGTGAATATGGGGCTGCAATAGTCGCATGAGCCCTGTTTTGCAAGAAGTCAAGGTACATTTTACCTTTTCGTTTAGCCACTACCCGCTCCAGACTGGTGAACTCCGGTAGCGCTCTGTTAACAAGCGTCACAATGATCCTGGCAAATTCTTTACTCTGCTCATAGGTATATTTATTGCCCATTGGAATATAAATATGTAAACCGGTAGAGCCACTCGTTTTGCAGTACGAAGGGACCCCCATATCATCCAAAACGGCTTTAGTGACCTGCGCAGCCTGAATCACCTGTTCAAAAGAAGTTTTATCAGGGTCCAGATCCAGGATACACCAGGTTGGATGATCTGGTTTATGAATGGTACTGTTCCAGGGGTGGAGCTCTATACAGCCCAGGTTAACCATATACAACAAGCTCGCTTCATCATCGCCCAAAAGAAAGTGTTTATCAGCATCATTACCTTCACTGTGGTACAAATAAGTGTGCAACCATTCCGGGGCCATATCTGTCACATCTTTCTGGTAAAAACTTTTGCCGGTAATTCCGTTAGGGTAACGATTTAAAGACTGGGGCCGGTCTACCAGGTAAGGCAATATAAAAGGGGCGATCTGATGGTAATAGTTGATTAAATCACGCTTAGTGATCTTTTCCAGCGGCCAGAATACTTTGTTCAGGTTACTGAATGTCAAAGCGTGTCCATTTATTTTTTTAACCTGTGTTTCTTCTTCAGGAATGAGCAACGTTTTTGGAGCTCCTTTTCTGCCTGCTTTCTCTTTCGTTGCTTCCATATTATTTTTATGAATCACTTTATCCGTGTCTGCTGCATTTTCCATGAGTACATCTTCCGCAGCTTTGTCTCCTCTCATTCCTTCAAAAGAAGGATGTCTCATGACGCCATCTGCTGTCATTTCCGTAAAACTCACCTCGCAGATCAGTTCTGGCTTTAACCAGGTGGCCACTGCTTTCGGAGCATTGTATCGGAAAGGGCTGGTCTTATTCACATCCGGCTCCCTGGCAAACACCGGTTCCGCTATAATTAAGGGCTGAAACTGTTCCATCATTTCCTTCTGGCTTTTAAGACTAAAACCGGTGCCGATCTTTCCGGTATAGCGCAATTTCCCTTTCTCAAAAACCCCGACCAACAGCGAACTAAAAGGCCTGAGACTATCTTCATTTTTAGTAAAACCTCCAATTACCACCTCCTGACGATGATTGGCTTTGATCTTTAACCAATCCTCGCTTCGGTTTCCGCTACGGTACCGGCTATCCATTCGTTTTGCCATGACCCCCTCCAATCCGGCACGCTTTGCCGCATCCAAAAAAGCAATGCCTGAAGTTTCAAAGTACTTACTTATTAACACAGCTGATCCGGGAGGCACAAGTTCCGCAAGAATTGCTTTCCGGTCCAACAGCGGCAGCCCGCTCAGATCGTAGCCCTCATACCATAGTATATCAAAAACATAATACCCCAGTTCTCCATCAGCGTCGCTATGCCAGTTTTGTAAGGCCGCAAAATCAGCGCTGCCCTTTTCATTTAAAACCACTACTTCCCCATCAATAACCGCATTTATTCCCCATTCCTTCAAGGCCTCACAGATGGGGTAAAACCTATCCTTATAAGATTTATCGTTGCGGGATTTAAGTTCCACTTCAGCTTGATGAAGAAAAGCAAGGGCACGATAGCCATCCCATTTGACTTCATAAAGCCAACCGGGTTCGTCGAAAGGTTCATCCACCAGGGTGGCCAACATAGGCTCAACCTGATCAGGAAAAGGGGCCTTAACGGCTTTATTCAGCAAACGCTGAACTTTGTTTCCAGCAGGTTCGATATTGCTGCTTTCATTTTTCAGGACTTTACTGATTTTTTCAGCAGCAGGATCTACAGCTTTATCTTTTGGCCTTTTAGTCTTTCCATAAACCTGATCCGGCTGCTTTTCCATTTGCACAATACTTTTCCCGGAGATGACCGATTTGTCTTTTAAAAGTACGTCTGTTGCTTTCGCATATTTATCGTCCAGCTTCATCAACAACCAGGAATTATCCCCTTTACCATAAGCTTTTACCAGGGCAAAAGCGCCTTTCAATTTCTTGCCGTTGAGTACAAAATGAAGCTTTCCACTATGTAACTGATGGAGCATTTGTTTTTCCTGTTTTTTCAAGTCAGTAGATTCAGGCTCAAAAGGAGTATACGTCCCCTCATCCCATACGATCACGGTTCCTCCACCATACTGTCCTTTAGGGATTATACCTTCAAAATTCCGATAGTCATAAGGATGATCTTCCACCATCATCGCCAGTCGCTTGATTTCAGGATCCGTAGATGGACCTTTTGGAATGGCCCAGCTTTTCAGGACCCCCTCCATTTCCAGACGAAAATCATAATGAAGATGGGAAGCATCATGTTTCTGAACAACAAACCGCAAGGTTTCCCCTGTTCCTTTTCCGCCTTCGGGTTCGGATGTGGCTTTAAAAGAACGTTTCTTCTTATATTCAGTAAGACTCATTTCTTTGAAGGGTTAAATATTCAGGGGATCGATCACCTGTTCACTGAGCGTTCTTCCCTCTAGCGCCATGCCGATATTGATGAGGAATCTTGGGGCCACATGGTGATGATCAGCAGAGCGCCAGGCTCCGGATTGCGCTATGATAAAAAAACTAGCGCCATTTGGATATCTAATCCTCATTCCATGCTTTCCCTGATAGTTTTCAGGTTTCGCGTCCAGGTGTAACAACACCCCTGTTCCAGGTTCTTTTACTTCAATTTGCATAATTATTGAGTTGAGTTAAAGAATTGATGATTTTTCCTTAATCGGATCTTTAAATTTGACAATTGATTCAAATAATCGGATTTTGTGGTTTAATCCCTCCACAATTACCTTGTTTTCTTAAACCCTAAAAACAAGCACAGGAAAGAATGGTTTCTCCAATTTTCGATTTTGACAAAGCAATATCTTGTTCACACGGAGGGCAGTAACAAGCAACATCACACTGTACAACAACCAAATACAAAATAAGTTAGGTTTTAAAAAAGCAAAAAAAAGATTTGCGTAGTTAAATAACTACACGTAAATTAGTAGTCAAATAGCTACACGATGAATTTAAGACGAGACGTATTTCAAGCCCTGGCAGATCCGACCAGAAGAGCCATACTGGTATTGCTTGCCTCCCAATCCATGAGTGCCGGAGCCATAGCAGCCAACTTTGATACGGCCAGACCAACGGTTTCAAAGCATTTGCAAATACTCAGCGAGTGCGAACTGCTGAAACAGGAGCAAAACGGCAGGGAAATTCACTACCATATTAATCCGGAAAAAATGAAAGAAGTGGCCGATTACATTGAACCATTCCGCAAGATGTGGGAAGAGCGTTTCAACAAATTAGAAAACATCATGAAAGGATATAAAAGCGAATAACATGGAACAGAAAACAAAAATTCATGCCGAAGATGGCAAACAGGAATTAGTAATCACCAGGGAATTTGATTTGCCATTGGACTTGCTATTTAAAGCTTATGTGGAACCCGAAATTGTGGCGCAATGGATGGGAACGAAAGTGATCAAACTAGAAAATGAAAATCATGGTAGTTACCGGTTTGAAACCAGCGATGCAACCGGGAAGGTGGTCTTTCAGGCCAATGGGGTAATCCATGAGTGTATTCCAAACCAAAAAATCACGCGGACATTTGAAATGGAGAATTCGCCTTTTGAGACTCAGCTGGAGTTCCTGGAGTTTGAAAAACTTGGCCCTACCACCAGTAAACTCAGCATGCATATCGTCTACAGATCAGTTGCACTCAGAAATCAAATGATGAAATTAGGTTTTGCTCCCGGCCTGAATAGGGCACATAACCGATTGCAGGACATTGCCAACAAATTAAAATAAGCGATCATGGATAAGAGAAATAAAATCATTTATTGGATTGCTACGCTCTGGCTTGCCCTGGGAATGCTATCCACAGGAACAGTACAGTTATTAAAAGTAAAAGCCGAAGTCGATAACATCACACAGTTGGGCTACCCTGTTTATTTCCTGACCCTACTGGGAATCTGGAAAATTTCAGGCGTGATAGCCGTACTAATTCCTAAATTCACCTTACTAAAAGAATGGGCATATGCAGGGTTTTTCTTTGCAATGTCGGGAGCGATATTTTCACAGATTGCATCGGGTAATCCATTGAACAAAATATTCCCTTCATTGTTATTGCTTATCCTGACCGTGTTATCCTGGTATTTCAGAGCTGAGGATAGAAAATTAATTTCAATTCATCGATAAAAACAGAACCAACATGAATAGCAATCAAAAGGAGTTGTCGACAGTACAACGTGAAGAGTTACTTAAAACGTTAAAGGACCGTTTTGAGAAAAACAACAACCGCCATAAGGGTATAACATGGGCTGAAGTACAGGCAAAACTGGAAGCTGATCCTGCAAAACTCTGGTCGCTGGATGAAATGGAGATCTCTGGTGGTGAACCGGATGTCATTGGTTATGATACAAAAACAGGCGAATACATTTTCTATGATTGCGCAGCAGAAAGCCCTAAAGGTCGCAGAAGTATTTGCTACGATTATGAAGCATTGGAATCAAGGAAAGAACATAAGCCGAAAAATAACGCTATTGATATGGCAACAGCGATGGGCATTGAGATTTTAACAGAAGAGGAATATCGGGACCTACAAAAGCTGGGAAAATTCGATTTAAAAACCTCAACCTGGCTGAAAACACCTGCAGAGATCAGAGCACTCGGTGGCGCCATATTTGGGGATAGACGTTATGATCATGTTTTCAAGTATCACAATGGCGCAGACTCTTACTATGCCGCCAGAGGATTCCGTGGTTCGTTAAGGGTTTAAATCTTCAAAAAAGATAAAATTTATGACAACTGACCATAGAAACCCGAAGGTAGACTTTTATTTTACCAAAGCCCAAACCTGGCAGCAGGAACTGGAGCAATTGAGATTGATCGCTCTGGACTGTGGCCTTAATGAAGAATTGAAATGGGGCGTCCCCTGCTATAGTTTAAATGGAAAAAACATTGTTTTAATCCATGATTTTAAAGAATATTGTGCGTTTTTATTTTTCAAAGGAGCCTTATTAAATGATGCTCATGGCATTTTAATCCAACAAACGAAGAATGTACAAGCGGCTCGCCAGGCTCGCTTTAAAAATGTTCTGGAAATTGTTGAGCAAAAGGCCATATTGAAAGCCTATATCTATGAAGCTATTGAACTGGAAAAAGCAGGCTTGAAAGTGGCTTTAAAAAAGACGACAGCATTCCCCGTTGCTGAGGAGTTTGAACATAAATTAACAGCAATTCCGGTATTGAAGACTGCATTTGAAGCATTGACACCAGGAAGGCAACGCGCTTACTTACTTTACTTTTCTGCACCTAAGCAGTCGAAAACCCGGGAATCAAGGGTCGAAAAATGTATCCCTCAGATTCTCCGGGGAAAGGGCTTAAAAGATGAAACCACTTAAAAAAAAACAAAAACATTTGTTAGACCAGAATCCAATCCATACCAAAATCATACTTTAAACGATCTAAAGTATGATTTTACATTTTCAGACCAAAAACCGCCTGCATTTGTTTATTTGGCACATTTTGTTAAATTTGATTACACCAAAATATAGATTTTATGTATCAACTAACTGTAGGTCCGGATCAGGTAAAAGAGACTTTAAGCAAACATATTTTAGCAGATGGCTATGACCTCACCTATGATATAGAGAAAAGCCAGGGCGCTTACATCTACGATTCGAAATACAAAAGAAATTTACTGGATTTCTTTACTTGTTTTGCGTCTGTTCCTTTGGGATATAACCACCCTAAAATGATCAATGATGAAGCATTCAAGAAAAACCTGTTGTTGGCTGCATTATCCAACCCTTCCAATTCTGATGTTTATACGCAACAGTACGCGCAATTTGTAGCTACTTTTTCTAAGATTGGGATTCCTTCCTACCTCCCTCATGCTTTTTTCATTGCCGGTGGTGGTTTAGCCGTTGAAAATGCCATTAAAGTAGCGATGGACTGGAAAGTTCAAAAGAACTTTGCCAAAGGGTATAAAGAAGAGAAAGGTTTTAAAGTCCTTCATTTTGAAAAAGCCTTTCATGGCCGGACAGGATATACACTTAGTTTAACGAATACACTGCCTGATAAAACCAAATGGTTTGCCAAGTTCGACTGGCCAAGGGTTTCTGTACCTACGGTAAGGTTTCCTTTGCAGGATGAAAACCTAAAGAAAGTAATTTCGACAGAAGAAGTATCCATTGCACAGATTAAACAGGCTTTTGCAGAAAATAAAGATGACATCTGTGCGATCATTGTAGAGCCGATTCAGTCGGAAGGTGGCGACAACCATTTGCGCGAAGAGTTTTTGATTCAACTGAAAACCCTTGCCGATGAAAACGAGGCCTTTTTGATTTATGATGAGGTTCAAACCGGTGTCGGCTTAACAGGTAAGTTCTGGTGCCACCAGCATTATAGTGAAAAAGCACGCCCGGATATTCTTGCTTTCGGTAAGAAGATGCAGGTATGTGGGATTTTAGTCGGTGATAAAGTGGATCAGATTGAAACCAATGTCTTCCATGTGCCCTCAAGAATCAATTCCACCTGGGGTGGTAACCTGGTAGACATGGTGCGTTCTACTCAGATTTTACAGATCCTGGAGGAAGATCAGCTTTGCGATAACGCAACAGTTGTAGGTCAGTATCTGAAAGAAAATCTGGAGCAGTTTGCTCAAAAACATGATAAGGTGACCAATGTAAGAGGAAAAGGCTTACTTTGTGCTTTTGACTTCCCAAGCAAAGAAATGCGCAATGCTTTCGTCCAGAAAGGAATGGAAAACAAGGTGATGTTTTTAGGCTGTGGAAACCAGACCATCCGTTTCAGACCATCGCTCTGCATAGAGAAAAAGCATATCGATGAAGGAATGGAGGTGATGAATAAAATTTTACCAACTTTATAATGCGTAATAAAAAGTTTAATATTTTTCTGAGTGTACTGATTTTAGTGTTAGTGGGATGGATGATGAAGGGCACCTTTACCCAACCGGGGATTGACGATCTGAAAGGAGAGTTTAAAGAGGTGGCGCATTACCGGAACGAAAACAATACCGGCCCGATACAATACGTATTTACGGTGACCGTAAAAGACACCCTCTGGTCTGAAATGGAGACTTATGGTAATTTCAAGCCCCACCACAAAGGGGGAAATACCAAAGTTTACTTCTTCATGAAAGGTACAGCGGTTCCAAATCAGTTAAGCCCGGGGAAAGTTAACTTTGACCCTTCTTATAATGGTGCTTGTATTGCCCTTTTCGAAAAAAGCGCAATGGGCAATACAAGTTTAACCAGATACCCTTTCAAATAGGGTTCTCTTATAAAGGCGGCCATAAATCCGTTTAAAACCCGGTTAGACAAACGCAGAAAAGCCGGTAATGGCCCTGCCTACGATTAAAGTATTAATTTCTTTAGTTCCTTCATAAGAGTAAATGGCTTCCGCATCTGCGACGAAACGTGCCACATCATACTCCAGTAAAATCCCGTTTCCACCCATTACTTCTCTTGCCCTGCTCACCACATCTCTGGTACGCATGGAACAGAATACCTTCGCTAAAGAAGCATGCTCGTCGGTTAACAGATTTTGATCCTGAAGTTGCGATAAGCGGAAACAAAGGGTCTGCATGGCCGTCAGGTTAGACAACATTTCCACGAGATGGTTCTGAATCAATTGAAAAGAAGCGATGGGCTTACCGAACTGTTTTCTGGTCCGTGTATAATGTAGCGCACTTTCATAGGCTCCTCTGGCGCAGCCTACCGCCTGCCAGGCCACTCCTGCCCTTGTCATCTTTAACACCTTCGCTGTATCTTTAAAGGAATTTGCATTTTGAAGACGGTCCTCTTCTTCTACCTCACAATTGGTTAGTGTGATCAGTCCGTTCTGCACGATTCTGAGTGCCATTTTATCCATCATTTTCTCTACCGCAAAACCTTTGGTTCCTTTTCTGACCAAAAAGCCTTTTACCTCCTGATCATCCAGGTCTCTGGCCCAGATAATGGTAACATCAGAAAAAGTCGCATTCCCAATCCATTTCTTCTGCCCGTTTAAGATCCATTTATTGCCCTGGCGCTTCGCCGTAGTGGTTAAACCGCCGGCTACTCCTGAGCCAACTTCCGGCTCCGTCAGGCCGAAAGCCCCGATCGTTTTCATCTGCTGCATCCCTGGCAGCCATTCGTCTTTCTGCGCTTCTGAGCCTAACAAATAGATAGAGCCCATCGCCAGTCCGCTTTGCACGCCAAAAAAAGTAGACATAGAGGTATCTACCCTGGCCATTTCCATCGCCAGAATACCCTCCATTAAATTTGATTTATCTGGACAGCCATATCCTTTGTAGGTCAGGCCGCAGATATTGAGCTCCGCAATTCCGGGAATCAGTTCAAAAGGAAATTCTGCTTTCAACCAGTATTTATTGACCACAGGTTTCACTTCCCTCTCCAGAAATTCTCTTACTTTAAGCTGTAAGGCACGGTCTTCGGCTTTTAAAGCTTCCTCACCGAGGTGGTAAAAATCACCTTCAATAGGCGGAAGCTCGCGCTGTTTATGCGATGTTCCGATCATTTTCATGAGCCCTTGCAACTGTGTCTCGTCAAGATTGGATACCGAATCTACAATTTTAGTCAGGTCGACCTTTTTAGAAAGGGCCTCCAGTTTTTGGAAGTCTACACTTTTAAAAAGCGTGTATGCATTTTTAAGGGAAGAAAAGATATTCGCCATATTTTGCTGTTTCTATTTAAAACATCAAAAAGACGATTTTGTTAGTTTTTGAGGAAGACGGCTGCTTTTGAAAAAGAAAGATATCCACCGTTAAAAAACAAAAAAAGCCCTTCTTTGGAAAGAAGAGCCGCTATATGCAATAGAATTAGCTTAAATTGAAAAGGTCATTTACACCGAGCAATTTACGGGAAGTAAAGCCTTCTCCATAAGTAGCGCCAATAGATTTACCAAACTCACGGGCACGACCAATCACGCTGTCGAAGAAGTCCGGTGAAGAGATATAAGTTTCCTGTTCCTCATGATCCGGATTAAAAAACTGTGTTTTAAATGCCTTGATCGAATCAATTTTTATTTGAATATAAGGCGTAATATCGATAATGATATCAGGTTCAATATACCTGTCCTGAATGTATTGCAGCACCAATCTCGGTCTCCAGGCTTCCTGTACCAATCCATCAATTTCGGTATGAATTTTAGGAAGGCCAGATAAGAAACAGGCATCATTACTGAGATCGCCGGCACGTCCATGATCGGGATGTCTGTCGTGGAGCGCATTGGTTAAAATAATTTCCGGCTGATATTTACGGATCATTCTGACGATGGCGAGGCGATGTTCTTCATCATTGGTAAAGAAACCATCTCTGAAACGCAGATTTTCACGGGCATGGATACCCAGAATCTTTGCGGAGTCTGCAGCTTCCGCATCTCTGATTTCTGCGGAGCCTCTTGTACCTAATTCACCTCTGGTAAAATCAATAATTCCCACCTTTTTACCGAGGGCAATGTGTTTTGCTATTGTTCCGGAACAGCCTAATTCTGCGTCGTCCGGGTGAACGGCAAGGACTAATATATCTAATTTCATAACGTATAAAAATTGTGGGCCTGTTGTTATCCCAATCGCTGGATCTTCTTCTTTACTTTGGTGGACAATGGTTTGGTGAAGGGAAAGAAATAGTCCACCACTTCCCCCTGTTTATTGATCAGATACTTATGGAAGTTCCATCTTGGGGTGGAGGACACGTGTCCGTTGAGTTTTTTATCTCCAAGGAATTTAAACAATGGATGGGCATGTGCTCCTCTGACCATTGTTTTCTCAAAGACGGGGAATTCTACCCCATAATTAAGCTCACAGAATTCCTGAATTCCGGCGCCTTCTAAAGGTTCTTGTCTGCCGAAATCATTGGAAGGAAAGGCAAGCACTTCAAAATCCTGAGCTTTCAGTTCTTCCCTCAACTGCTGTAATTCCTTTAGCTGAGGTACAAAACCACAAGCCGAAGCAATATTGACAATTAGTAAGTTTTTATCTTTATAATCTGAAAGGTTCTTTTCTGTTCCACTGATTAATTTTACCTTAAACTGGTGTATACTTTTTGGGTGATCCGACATATTTTACTGGTAAAACCCGGAAGAAAGAATGATTGCCTCGATATCCCGCTCTTCAGATGGGTTGTATTTACTTTTTAGGTTATGGCCAACTACTCTGGCTACTGATTGGTATAAAAAGGCCGTGATGCCTCCTTTAGTTTCTTTTACAATTTCATACGTGGTGCGTCCTACTTCCCGGTCGATCAGTTTCGTCAAAATCTGTCCCTGGGAAATGGTCAGTTCCTTAATCTCTCTGTTAAACATCTCTTTGATCTCTTTATCACACTGTTTAACGAGGCCCTTTTGTGTCTTTTTATCGGTTGCCAGCGCAAGGTCTTTTTCCAGCTGCTCATATCTGCGCTTTGCATACAGCGCATAAGGCATTACCTTCATCACATTGTAACGCAAACGGTTATAAGCAGCACGATCTGCGGGAGTCTTGAATACACGATAGGCATAGATCACCACCTCATTAAGTGGAATCCAGGGGATCATCTCCCCACCTTCATTGGTAGAAGCCACACGAATGGTGTCGTTTTTCCCCAATACAGGGTATTTCACAGTTGCATCACTTGTCTGCGCTTTAGCAGAAGCAGCTGTAATCATGACAATTGACAGAAAAAACAACCTATAAAATTTCATAAATTTATACCTCTTCAAGTTAAGGCTAATTTAATATATACTTTGATTACAAGTCTAAGATATAGTTTTCACCAGGAAAGCTTATCATCCCGGCGTAAATTATACAAATGGAATGCCAATGATCATTACACAAAATGACCGGTTAAGAACGAACAGCAATTAACGATTAGAGAAACTGAAAATTGGATGAATTATTGTGTATGTCAACAGGATCTTTACAAAAAGCTTATATTAATAAAAGTATAGGGGCAATAAACTAGCATTTGAGTAAAATTTTAGGTTCATTTGCCCTTTGAAGCGCGATCCGTAACCGATAATTTACCGAAAAACAATTATAGATTGATGAAGAACACACTAGTGATTGATTTAGAAGCAGAGAAGCAAGAGATCCTGAAGCGATACCGTGCGCTTTTGCGTGCCTGTAAGCCAACACTTCAGAGGGGGGATAAAAAGGAAATCAGAAAGGCATTTGATATGGCATTGGAAAGCCATAAAAATATGCGTAGAAAATCTGGTGAGCCTTATATATACCACCCTATTGCTGTTGCACAGATCGCCGCAGAAGAGATCGGATTAGGAACCACTTCGATTGTATGCGCCTTATTACATGATGTAGTAGAAGATACAGACATCACACTGGAAGATATTGAGCGCGAATTTGGTAAGAAAACTGCCAAAATCATCGATGGTCTGACCAAAATATCCGGTGTTTTTGATTACAACAGCTCTTTACAGGCGGAGAATTTCCGCAAGATGTTACTGACACTGGCGGATGATGTGCGGGTGATTCTGATCAAACTGGCCGATCGTTTACACAATATGCGGACGATGGACTTTATGCCCAGACATAAGCAGTTGAAAATCGCTTCAGAAACCATTTACCTTTACGCTCCCCTGGCCCATCGCCTGGGATTATATGCCATTAAATCTGAGCTGGAAGATCTTTCCATGAAATATCTGGAGCCAGACACTTATAAATACATTGCGACACAACTGAATGAGAAAAAGGCCGAAAGGACTTTATTTATCAAAAGATTTGTGGAGCCAATCAATGAGATCCTGGCGGAACAAGGATTGACGGCCGATATTTATGGCCGCCCGAAATCCATCCATTCCATCTGGAACAAGATGAAAAGTAAAAACATTCCTTTTGAGGAAGTATATGACCTTTTCGCCATCAGGATCATTCTGGACAGTGCTCCGGAAAATGAAAAAGCAGATTGCTGGAAGGCTTATTCTATTGTGACCGATTTATACCGTCCAAATCCGGATCGTTTACGCGACTGGGTCTCCTCTCCAAAAGGAAACGGTTATGAATCACTCCATACTACCGTAATGGGCCCTAAAGGCCAGTGGGTAGAAGTTCAGATCCGTACACAACGGATGAATGAGATTGCTGAAAAAGGATTTGCTGCACACTGGAAATATAAAGAATCCAGCAATGACAATGGTCTGGATCAATGGATCATGAAAGTCAGAGAGATGTTGAACAATCCGGAAGCAAATGCTTTAGACTTCCTGGATGACTTCAAAATGAACCTCTTCTCTGATGAGATTTTCATTTTCACCCCAAAAGGAGCCTTACTTCAATTGCCATTGGGCGCTACTGCATTAGATTTTGCTTTTGAAATTCACACCGATGTAGGTGCCAAATGTATTGGTGCAAAAGTGAACCATAAGCTGGTTCCTTTATCCTACAAATTACAGAATGGAGATCAGGTAGAGATTATCACTTCGAGTAAACAGACGCCAAAAGAAGATTGGCTGAATATTGTGGTGACGGCCAAGGCTAAATCTAAGATCAAGTCTTCATTAAAAGAAGAAAAAAGGAAAATTGCGGATCAGGGTAAAGAAACACTGGAGCGTAAGTTGAAATCATTAAAGATCACTTACAATACAGACAACCTGAACAAGCTGTCTTACTTCTTCAAACTTCCATCTACCCAGGAGCTTTTCATTGCGGTTGCGAAAGGAAAGATTGAGTTGAAAGACCTGAAAGATTACCTGGCTAGTGAAAAAGAGATTGAAAACAGGGGTTCTTCTGAGAAGAGCGACAATCAAAAGATTGAAGCTTTACTGAATAAAGTAAAAGGACCGGAGTCTGACATTCTTTTGATTGGTGAAGACCTTCAAAAGATCGACTACACGCTGGCTGCCTGTTGTAATCCGATCCCTGGTGATGATGTTTTTGGCTTTGTAACGGTAAATGAGGGAATCAAAATCCACCGTACCAATTGTCCGAATGCAGCACAGCTGATGGCCAATTACGGGTACCGCGTGATCAAAGCCAAATGGAACCGTCAGCAGGAGCTCACGTTCTTAACCGGATTGCATATTATCGGAATAGATGACGTAGGTTTGATCAATAATATCACGAAGGTGATTTCCGGAGATTTCAAGGTAAACATGCGTTCTATTACCGTCGACACAGATAATGGCATCTTTGATGGCTCAATTATGGTCTATGTAAATGATAAAGAACACTTAGACAACCTGATCAAAAATCTGTTGGAAGTAAAAGGCGTAACGGCTGTTACCCGTTTTGATGCCTAAAAAAACGAATAAAACATACAGGTATATATAAAAATTGGTACCTTTGAAAGGAGTTTAAAAACTATGTCTACAAACCACAACAGCGAGTTAGTAAGAAAAATTTTCGAAGCTTACCTCGAAAATAAGAGTCTGAGAAAAACACCGGAACGTTTTGCCATCTTAGAAGAAATATATTCCAGAGATGACCATTTCGATGTAGAGACGCTCTATATCCACATGAAAAACCAAAAATATCGTGTTAGCAGAGCTACTGTATACAACACTTTAGAGTTATTGGTTTCCTGTGATCTGGTAACTAAACATCAGTTTGGTAAAAACATGGCGCAGTTTGAGAAATCTTACGGCTATCATCAGCATGACCATATCATTTGTATTGACTGCGGGAAAGTAGTAGAATTCTGCGATCCGCGTATTCATCAGATACAGAGTATGGTTGGTGAATTGCTGAAGTTTGAAATTAAACACCACTCACTGAATCTTTATGGCGTTTGTTTCGATTGCACTGCAAAGAATGCAATGAACAATCAGAATAGCGAAATAAAACATGCAAGTTAACATATCCAATTTATAATATTTCAAATTTAAATAATGACGCAAGTAGACGTGCTTCTGGGCCTGCAATGGGGCGATGAAGGCAAGGGAAAAATTGTTGATGTATTAAGTCCTCAATATGATTTGATAGCTCGTTTTCAAGGCGGTCCGAATGCCGGACATACTTTAGAGTTTGATGGCAAAAAGTTTGTTTTAAATACCATTCCATCAGGTATTTTCAATGAAAAAACAATGAATCTTATTGGTAATGGTGTGGTTATTGACCCGATCATTCTAAAAAGAGAGTTAGACAACCTTAAAGCTGCCGGACATGATCCGATCGCAAAAGGGAAATTGGTTATTGCCCGTAAAGCACATTTGATTTTGCCAACGCACCAATTATTGGATGCTGCAAATGAGCAAAGAATGGGTAAGGACAAAATCGGTTCTACACTAAAAGGTATTGGTCCGACTTATATGGACAAAACCGGTCGTAACGGATTAAGAGTAGGTGATACTACCCTTCCTGATTTCAAGGAACGTTACAACAAATTAGTAGAGAAACATAAAGAGATTCTTTCTCATTATGAATTCGAATACGATCTGACTGAAAAAGAAGCTGCATTCTTTGAAGCAATTGAGTTTATCAAAAGCATTCCTCATGTAGATAGTGAGCATTATGTTAATGGTTTCCTTAAAGAAGGAAAGAAAGTATTGGCAGAAGGTGCACAAGGAACATTATTGGACATCGACTTTGGTTCTTATCCATTTGTAACTTCTTCAAACACGACTACTGCCGGTGCTTGTACTGGTTTAGGTATTGCGCCAAACAGAATCGGCAATGTATATGGTATCTTCAAAGCTTACTGTACACGTGTTGGTGGTGGTCCGTTCCCTACGGAACTGGATGACGAAGTTGGTGAAAACCTACGTCAGGTAGGTCATGAATTCGGAGCAACAACAGGCCGTGCCCGTCGTTGTGGATGGATTGATATCCCTGCATTAAAATACGCGATCATGCTAAACGGAGTAACTGAGCTGATCATGATGAAAGCAGATGTATTGGATGGTTTTGATACCATTTATGCCTGTACGCATTATGAGCACAATGGTGAAACTATTGATTATATGCCATACGACATCATTTCTGTAAAACCTACGCCAGTTTTAAAAGCGATCGCAGGTTGGAAAACTGATGTAACCAAGATCAATAAAGTAGAAGAAATTCCTGCAAACCTTGCTTCTTACATTGCTTTCCTGGAGAAAGAACTGGAAGTACCGGTAAAATATCTTTCTGTTGGACCAGATAGAGTTCAAACCTTAGAATTGATCTAGAAATTATTTTCTGATATCCTAAAGGCGGCCAATGGCCGCCTTTTTTTATACCCGCTTTTCCGTTACCTTTGCAACGAAATGAGCCATCTGGAATTATCGTTATTTAAAAGTAAAGCCCTGCATTGGGCTAATACTTTTGACATCTGCTGCTGTTTAGACTCCAACAATTATACCGACCCTTACGGGAAATTTGATTTTATCATTGCCGCAGGGGCTACACAGGTGCTTTCTAAAGAAATTGGAGGCGCATTTGAAGCCTTACAAGCTTTCTACGAACAGCATAAAACCTGGATGTTCGGTTTATTTAGCTACGACCTGAAGAACGAGAACGAGCAGTTGCAATCCAATCATCCGGACTTTCATCAATTCCCTCCCTTATTTTTCTTTGTCCCCAAATATCTGATCGCCTGGAAAGATGGTCAGGTACAGGTGATTCTTGGAGATCCGCAGCTGCTGGAAGAGATCGCTGATTTTGAAGTCCCGGCTGCAAAAACCTTCCCTCCTGTAGCTATCCAGGCCACAATGGATAAAAACAGCTATTTAGAGAAAATTAAACAGCTGCATCAACACATCAGCCGGGGTGATATTTACGAGGTTACTTATTGTCAGGAATTCTTTGCCGGGAACGCAGAGATCGATCCCTTATATGTATTTGAACAGCTCAATGCGCTGTCTCCTACCCCATTTGCCGGATATTTCAAAATCAATGACAAATATATCCTCTCTGCCAGTCCGGAAAGATTCCTGTGCAAGCGCGGCAACAAGCTGATCTCTCAGCCGATTAAAGGAACTGCAAGACGTAGCAATGAGGCTTTTGCCGATGAACAGATCAAACAGGCCTTAAGTGAGAATATAAAAGAACAGGCGGAGAATGTAATGATTGTGGACCTCGTTCGCAATGACCTTACTAAAAGTGCCTTAAAAGGAAGCGTCAAAGTGGAAGAACTTTTCGGCATTTATAGCTTTCCACAGGTACATCAGATGATTTCTACCATCAGCTGTGAGCTCGATCCTGACTTACATTTCATTGCGGCCATCAGGAATACCTTCCCGATGGGCTCTATGACAGGGGCGCCAAAGATCCGGGCAATGGAACTCATTGAAAAGTATGAACTGAGTAAAAGAGGGGCTTATTCCGGTTCTTTCGGATACATCAGCCCTGCCGGGGAGTTCGATTTCAATGTGATCATCCGCAGCATCCTTTATCAGGAAAGCAACAAACACCTGTCTTTCCAGGTTGGTGGCGCCATCACTTACGCTGCGAATGCTAATGACGAGTATGAAGAATGTATGTTGAAGGCATCCGCCATTATCCAGACACTAACGGCTTAAAATAAAGTTCAGCCCATTAAAAAGGCCGTTACCCGGAGGTAACAGCCTGTTCATTATATTTTAAAATCCGAACTATCTGATCGGTTTCCCGGTGGTAGAGTTCATATAGGTTCTTGCTTCCGGTAAAAGTCGCTGAATCTGCGCGATACGTGTTGCATCAGAAGGGTGAGTACTTAAAAACTCTGATGGTTTTTGAGCACCTGCACTTGCCGCAGACATACGTTGCCAGAAAGAGATTGCATTAGAAGGGTCATATCCGGCCATTGCCATAAAGATCAGTCCTAATTTATCCGCTTCCAGCTCTTGCTTTCTTGAGTTTGGTAACAATACAAAACCTTGTGCGCCCAAACCATAAGCCTGGTTGATGATGGACTGAGCCATCTGAGATTTCCCTGCCGTAGCTGCGCCTAAAAGACTGCCTCCAGCCTGAGCTAAAGTAGCCTGAGAAGCTCTTTCTGAGGAGTGCTGTGCAATCGCGTGTGCGATCTCATGCCCCATAATCGTCGCTAAGCCTGCATCATCCTTCGCAACTGGTAAGATACCGCTGTAAACAGCTACTTTACCCCCTGGCATACACCAGGCATTTACCTCTTTACTATCAATCAGGTTAAATTCCCAGTTGAAGCCATTAATCTGGTCGGCATAACCATTGGCATTCATATATTTCGTAACCGCAGCCTGAATTTTCTGCCCTACTCTTTTCACTCTTGCAGCATCTGCATTGTTGAGCACCTTAGTTTTAGGATCTCTCAATAAAGCGCTATAGCTTTGAGCAGCCACACCCTGCATTTCACTTTCACTCACAATACTCAGTCTGCTACGTCCGGTTAATGGAACAGTGGAACACGAGGAGATGGAAAGCATCGCCGCTGCAATGACCGTTAAATTTAAAGCTTTCATGAATTCTTTGTTTTAGGTTGTTTTCTTTTTAAACAGGTAAACTTTGGATTCTTTGCCCATGAGGAGTCGCTCAAGATTCTTTTGATGTGTGACCAGAATAAGTATACAAACACACATTCCATACAATACTTCCGATTTAATGGAAGAATGAAGAATGAATATAATGCTCAATGGGAAGGTAAATCCTGCACATATGGAGCTTAAAGACACATATTTGGTCGTTAAAAGCACGACTACAAAAACAAGAACACAAAACATCGCTGCCGGAAAGTTAACTGCCAAAATCATTCCAAAAAGTGTGGCAACCCCTTTACCTCCCCTAAAGCCTGCAAATATCGGGAACAAATGTCCCATTACAGCAGTTACTCCGAGTGCAAGTTCATAGTTGATAAATTGAGAAGAGTTTTGAGGCCCCGTAACGGATAGCCCTATAAAATAGGCAAGTTTAGTTGCGGTATAGCCTTTGGCGATATCTATCGTCATCACGGCAAGCCCTGCACGTTTCCCCAATACCCTGAAAGTATTGGTTGCACCGGCATTTCCACTACCATACTCCCTCACGTCGACACCGTAAAATGCTTGTCCGAGCCATACCGCAGTTGGTATAGACCCAAATAAATATGCTAAAATTACTGCTGATATAGAATAGACCGAAATCATTAACTACAATTATAGTAAAAAAACAGAATCAAATTCTGATGAATTAGGTTGTTTAACATGCTTTCAAACTCATGTCTAAACTTTTAACAGAGTGGGTTAAAGCGCCCATAGATATAAAATCTACCCCACAAGCCGCGTATTCGGCTACATTTTCTTCGGTTATTCCACCAGAGGCCTCTGTCACAAATCTACCATCAATTATCTTTACCGCTTCTCTTAAATCCGCAAAACTAAAGTTATCTAACATAATTCTGTCTACACCTCTGTTTGTTAAAACATCATTTAACTCAGAAAGGTTTCTCACTTCTATCTCTATCTGCAAATCTTTTTGCTGATCCGCTAAATATTGATTGGCAGCTTTGATCGCATTAGCGATTCCACCGGCATAATCTACATGGTTGTCCTTAATCAGGATCATATCGTATAAACCGATACGGTGATTAACTCCACCACCAATTACAACCGCCCATTTCTCCAGATACCTTAATCCAGGTGTGGTTTTGCGGGTATCTAACAGCTTTGTAGAATATCCAGCCAGCAGGCCAACGATATGATTGGTTTTTGTGGCGATACCACTCATCCTTTGCATACAGTTTAAAACCAGTCGCTCGGCCAGCAAAATAGCATGGACACTCCCTGAAACCGTCAGTGCAATATCTCCATATTTCACTGCTGTACCGTCTGTAATGTTCACTGTGACTACTAATTTATCGTCTATATAGTTGAAAATCGCTACTGCAAGTTCTACTCCGGCAATAATTCCATCCTCTTTAATGAGCAATTTTGCTTTGCCTTGTGCATTGGCAGGAATGGTAGAAAGTGAAGTATGATCTCCATCGCCTAAATCTTCGGCAACAGCGTTTTTTATGAATTGATCTATGATTTGCTTATCCAAAACTTAAAATTAAACCCAAAAATAGCATTTTTACTATTATTTATCCGGCTCTATTCTCAATTCCGTAATAAAAAAAGCATTATTAGATTTTTTCATGGTGATGGAAACGCGGAATTTCCCATTCTTAGTCTGTAGCAAAAGGATGCCAAATCTAAAGTTCGGATTGGCATTAATGGTATGTATAACCGATGATTTTAAAGGAGGATATTTGGTAAAGAAATTCCTTAAGATCTGTTCTGCCTGTGCTTTTGAGTAGACATCTTCTTCATCGATGATGATAAGCTCCAGAGAGGACGAAAAATTTACAGCCACTTCTTTAGCATTTCCTGCTTTAAAATAACCGGAAAGATTGTCAATAATATCGCTTTGAATAGCAATAGCAGAGGAAAAAGAGGTAAATAGAATCGTAAAAAAAAGTAAGGGCTTCATATTCTCTATATAGCTAACGAGTCAATGTTACATAAATTATGCCATTATTGACCGTAGCAACGAAAACAAAGATACTACAGTTGAATTACAATTAGGCTCAAAAAAAACACACAATACGCTTATATTTGTTAGATTGATACACAATCGTACGACATATATTAAAAGTAATTCAAGATGAATAATAAAAAATTAGTTCTACTTATTCTTGACGGCTGGGGCTACGGGAACCAGGATAGTTCCGATGCCGCTTATGCAGCCAACACTCCTTTCTTTGACTCTTTATTAAAAAATTATCCTAATTCCAGGTTGGAAGCTTCGGGTGTAGCGGTAGGATTACCGGCCGGACAAATGGGAAACTCGGAAGTTGGACACATGAATTTAGGTGCAGGCAGAGTGGTTTATCAGGAACTAGGCAGGATTAATAAGGCAATAGAAGACAGAACGCTTCACCAAAACCCGGTGTTGCTGGATGCCTTTAACCATGCTAAACAAAATAATAAGGCGGTTCATTTCATCGGATTGGTTTCTGATGGAGGGGTACACGCCCATATCAATCACCTTAAAGCTTTATGCGATGCAGCCGGCGAACAAGGATTGAGCGATGTCTTTGTACACGCTTTCTTAGACGGTAGAGATACTGATCCAAATTCCGGACTGAACTTTATTAAAGACCTTGAGCATCACCTGGAAAGTTCTACAGGTAAAATTGCCAGTTTAATTGGCCGTTATTATGCAATGGATAGAGATTCACGTTGGGAAAGGGTAAAACTTGCCTATGACCTGATGACTAAAGGTGTTGGACAACCTACCAGCAATCCGGTAATGGCTATTGAGCAATCTTATAGCGAAGGCATCACGGATGAGTTTACCAAACCAATTGTAGTTACTCAGCCTGATGGCAATCCGGTAGCAACGATACAACCTGGTGACGTCGTGATCTGTTTCAATTACAGAACAGACAGAGGTAGAGAAATTACTGCGGCATTGACCCAGAATGATTATCCTGATTTCGATATGCACAAATTGCCATTGTACTATGTGACGATGACAACTTATGATGAAAATTTCGAAAACGTAAAGGTAGTTTTCACCAAAGACGATCTTACAGAAACTTTAGGAGAAGTATTAGAGAAAAACCACAAGAACCAGATCCGTATTGCGGAGACGGAAAAATACCCTCACGTTACTTTCTTCTTCTCTGGTGGCAGAGAGTTAGAGTTTGAAAACGAAAAGAGAATACTTATTCCATCTCCAAAGGTGGCTACTTATGACTTGCAACCAGAAATGAGTGCGGCAGGAATTACAGAAGCCATCAGTAAAGAGCTGGAATCCGGCTGGCCTGATTTTGTTTGTCTGAATTTTGCCAATCCGGATATGGTAGGTCATACCGGTGTTTTTGAAGCTGTAATTAAAGCCGTAGAAACTGCGGATAGCTGTGCAGAGATCGTGGTAAAAAAAGGAATCGAGAACGGTTACTCTTTCATCATTCTTGCGGATCACGGAAATTCAGAATACATGCGTAATGCAGATGGATCGGTTAATACAGCCCATACCACCAACCTTGTTCCCTGCATTTTAATTGACAATGATTATAAAACCATCGCTGATGGAAAACTTGGCGACATCGCCCCTACGATCTTAAAGATCATGGGTATTGAGAAACCAGCGATCATGACCGGTAATTGCCTGGTATAATGAGAAACAATTTGTTATTATGTGCTTTTCTTTTGTTGTGTTTTGGCTGTGGAGACCCTGCCGTTACCCAACAAAAGGAGGCACATCCTTATTTCGATCTTAAAGGATATTTTGCCGGAGAAGCGACCAGGTTAAGTCGTGGGAAACCGATGATTCATAAAACAGTGGTTGTCAATGATTCCACGGAAAGCAAAGATCTGGTGATTCAGGACTGGCCAAAAGAATTGAGCATTTTCTCTGATGCCGACCTTAACAAATCGGCATGGAAAGGGCTGTTCCAGGTTAAGAAAACGGATACCCTGGAGTTATACACTTCCAACAATGAAAAAGTTCCGGTGAAAGAACTAAAAGTGATCAAAAGAAAGGGCCGGGTTTACGGTCTTCAGGTGCTGATCCGCAATTCAAATACCTTGTACACTTCTTCAGATACGCTCAGCTATTTCCCGGATAGTTTATATGACGTCAAAAAGGACCAGCAGATCAGGTTGCTTGCTGAAAAGAATTACCGGATCACCGGAAAATTCAAATAGGGAAATCCCGAATTTCCACAAATCTTAACAATTTAATGATCAAAAATCCCTCTTCGGAATCTTTCCGGAGCGGGATTTCCTATACCGGAACCTGAAAAGGCCTGGCATGATAATAGGCTTATTCTCCTTGTAAACATCAGGCGTTTATCGAGCAAAACGTCTGATACAAGCAAGAGCGTCTCTTTTATGGCTTACATCTAAATGGTTTATATACAACCTGATAACTGCATTGTCAGATTTCGGGAAATAAATTCCTCATTTCATGTATTCATATCAGCGGTATAAATTCAGTTAAGACTTTGATCCCTTGAAAAATGGCAACAATACAGTCATACTTGAACAAATACAGGAAAACATTTTTATATGTTATTCCCGCTGATTATAATTTCACGCTTTTCAGGATCAGTCCCTGGAGGCTGAATTTATTTAGAGATACGATTATGTATTGCTTTCCATTAGGCATAATCAGTGTCCTTTTGTTTTTGGTAAATGAGCTCGTCAATGGAAAAGTATTCTTTCCGGTATTTATGGTGGTTGTTATCATTTCTCTTATGGGCTTTGTAGTAAATAGAAAAATTAAGCTGGATTACAGGATGGTCCTTGTGGTTGCTTTCCTATACCTGATCGCGACAATGTACCTGCTGTTTGTAGGTTCTGATGGCCCTGGTGCGCTGTACTTACTGATCATCACCTTTTTTACGGCAATGATCTTTCCAACAAAAGCCACTTTCATTCCTTTAGTCGTCAATATCCTCATTTGTGCTTTGATTGGTCTCATCATCGAGTTTAAACCTTTCCCCAATGCATTATCCGATACCTATAACCTTCCTTTATGGATTGCCTATTCCTGGAACTTCATTTTTGTCAGCTTTGTGAGTGTATTTATGATCAGTACCATACTCAATGGCTTTGAAAAAACCAGAGTTAAAGAAGCGGTGCTGGTAAAAAAGCTGGATGCCTCGGAACGCTATTACCGGAATATTTTTGATGCCAATCCGGTACCCATGTATATTTTCGAGTTAACTACCGGCAATTTCCTGAAGGTGAATGATGCCGCAGTAAAGAAATACGGATATTCCCAGGAAGAATTTATGTCGATGAACATCACGAAGATCAGACCTACCTCTGAAATCAGCAAGCTGATGGACATCTTTAGTACCATTAAAACCAGGGAATATTCAGGAATCCTGACCCATATGGATAAAAGCGGGAAGCTGTTTCCGGTAGAGATAGACACCACAATTGTGAACATAGAGGGGATAGATGCACGCCTGGTATTAGCTACAGATGTCTCGAAAAGAATGAATTATGTGCGGATGATCGAAAAGCAAAATCAGGACTTAAAGGATATTGCCTGGATTCAGAGCCATAAAGTGAGGGCCCCATTAACGAATATCATGAGCTTAACGGAAATGATGCTGCAACAGCCACATGGCGACCATATGGATTTACTTTATATGTTAAAAGACTCTACAGCGCAATTGAATGAGTCTATAGCCTCTATTGTAAACCAGGCGGAAGGCCAGCAGCCTTTGCCACCAGAATGAATGGCAACAGCAGTCTGATAAAAATCACCGGAATCGCATTGTATAATTAAACAGAATGATAACCAACCAATAAATATAATCCAATGAAAAAATTTTATCTGATAGATGACGACACTATTTTCGTTTTTTTAACTAGAAAGACGTTGCAGGTTGCCAATCTAAGTACCGACCTAACCGTCTTTGAAGATGGAAAAAAAGCTTTATTAGATTTGGAGTTGAGTGCAGATCAGCCGGATTTATTGCCAGATGTAATCTTTCTGGATTTGAATATGCCCGTATTGGATGGCTGGGGATTCCTGGATGAGTATTTATTACTGGAGCCGAAGATGAGTAAGAAAATTGAGATTTACATCGTTTCTTCATCAATCTCACCATCAGAGCTGGAGCGTTCTCAAAGCATCCCCGTGGTTACAGACTTCCTCACTAAGCCATTGAGCCGTTCCAAATTTGTAGAAATATTTGACGGGGAAACCGTATAAAAAAAATGCCTGCTATTGCGGTTACAATAGCAGGCAGAAGTCCTTTTAAAGTGAAATTCTTTTCTTATTTGATGCTGGCAACCTGTGCTTTAACATAATCGACTAAACCGATAATGTCTTTACGTAAGGGCTGCACCACCAATACTTTTTGAAAATCCGCGATAGAGTTGTTGAATAAAGCGATTACCGCTGCTTTTTCCGGACCTTTCTTCATCTTATAAGATTTGTAGATGGCGTAATCTTTATAAGCCAATGCTCTATTTTGCAACAACTGTATATCTTCTTCCCCGTTTATCTCAATTGCTTTAGTAAAATCTTTAATTGAGGACAGATAAAAGTTGTCTCTCATTTGACTCAAGGACTCTTTTGGATCATTTGCAATGTTCAATCTGGCTTTACCTCTATAATAATAGGCAGAATAATCTGAAGGCTTCACCACAATCAAACGGCTATAAGTAGCGATTGAGTTTTCGAAGTCTCCACATTGAAAGTAAGAATATCCCAGCATTTTCAATACATTCGCATTGTTCGGACTCTTAGTATCCGCTTTCTCTAATTGTCCAACGGCACCCTTATAATCCCCCTTCATCATGGCTTGCATACCTAATTTATCGTAGCCGCTGTTTTGTGCGAGACCGACCTGAGCAGAAAAGACAAATAATAATAAGATGGTTTGCTTGAAATAGTTCATTAAGTTTTATTTAAAAATATTAAATATATTTAGATTTGATTCCCTCCCCCTAATTAAATTGATACAATTTTTAGGCCCGGGGAATTTAAAGGTATTTGAAGGCAACTATCATACCAGTTACAAATATCTCTCTTAAACGCTAAATAAATGAAAATATGATGAGCCGAAGAATTATTCTGATTTTTTTTCAAAAAAGGTCAGACAATTACGCATCTTGTTTTCTCTAACCCTACGTTATTCCTGACTTTTTAACAGGGAAAAGGAAGTAACATTCTTTTGGCACAGGAGTTGAAAATATAGATAATACAATATAATTAATAATTTCGTAGACGGCATACTGTCAGATTGTCGTTTTTATTTTAGAAAGACTTAATAAATGAGTAAACAAGATCATTTTGATTTTAGCAACGCACTACCCATTATAAATGAAGATACAGAGTTTTTCCCGTTGATGTCCCAACAAGACGAAGACGAGATGAACAATGAAGAAACCCCGGAAATACTGGCTATCCTTCCTTTAAGGAACACCGTACTTTTCCCCGGGGTTGTCATTCCAATTACTGTAGGCAGGGACAAATCTATCAAGCTTATTAAAGAAGCTTACAAAGGTAACCGAATCATTGGGGTTGTTTCCCAGCGGGATGTTTCTATAGAGGATCCTACTTTTGAACAACTTAACAGTGTAGGAACGGTTGCGCAGATCATCAAGATGCTGCAAATGCCGGACGGAAATACTACGGTGATCATTCAGGGTAAACAACGTTTCCGCCTGATTGAAGAAGTTCAATCCGAGCCTTATATTAAAGTAACCATCAGCAAGTTCGAGGAATCGAAGCACAAAAGTGATAAGGAATTCAAAGCGATGGTGGCCTCTATTAAAGAGATGTCTTCGCAGATCATTCAATTGTCGCCGAACATTCCAAGTGAAGCCGGTATTGCTTTAAAAAACATTGAAAGTACTTCTTTTCTAATCAATTTCATCTCTTCAAATATGAACGCAGATGTCTCTGATAAACAGAAAATGCTGGAAATGGGCAACCTGCGTGAGCGTGCAATGATGGTGATGGAGCTATTGACACTGGAACTTCAGATGTTGGAGTTGAAAAACCAGATTCAATCTAAAGTACGCACCGACCTGGACAAACAGCAAAGGGATTATTTTCTGAATCAACAATTAAAGACCATACAGGAAGAACTGGGTGGCTCTTCATCTGACCTTGAATACGAGGCTTTACAGCTACGTGCAAAGAAGAAAAAATGGGATCAGCCAATAAAAGAACATTTTAATAAGGAGCTGGATAAACTGGGAAGAATGAATCCCGCAGCACCTGATTATTCTATACAGATCAATTACCTGGAGCTCTTGTTAGACCTGCCATGGAATGATTTCACCAAAGATAACTTTGACCTTAAACGTGCACAGCGTGTACTGGACAAAGATCACTTTGGCTTAGAAAAGGTAAAACAACGTATTATAGAGTATCTGGCGGTATTGAAGCTTAAACGCGACATGAAAGCCCCGATCATTTGTTTGGTAGGCCCTCCGGGAGTAGGAAAAACTTCCTTAGGAAAATCAATTGCGAAAGCATTGAACCGCAAATATGTGCGTATGGCCTTGGGAGGCATCAGAGATGAAGCTGAAATCCGTGGCCATAGAAAGACTTATATCGGTGCAATGCCAGGCAGAATTATTCAGTCGATTAAGAAAGCCGGTGCTGCAAATCCTGTATTTGTATTGGATGAGATTGATAAAGTAGGTTCTGATTTTAGAGGCGATCCTTCTTCAGCATTACTGGAAGTATTGGATCCTGAGCAAAACTCAGCATTCAACGACCATTACGTAGAAGCCGATTATGATCTTTCCAATGTGTTATTTATCGCTACTGCGAATTCATTGAGCAGTATTCAGCCTGCTTTACTGGATCGTATGGAGATCATTGAAGTAAATGGTTATACCATTGAAGAAAAGATTGAAATTGCGAAAAAATACTTGTTGCCTAAGCAAAAAGAGCAACATGGGATCAAAACCAAAGACATTGCGCTTAAGAATAATCTGATTGAAAAAGTAATTGAAGATTATACGAGAGAATCTGGTGTTCGTGGACTGGAGAAAAAGATAGGTTCATTGGTACGTGGTGTGGCGACTAAAATCGCGATGGAAGAAACGTATGAGCCAAACCTTTCTTTAGAAGATGTGGAGCGCATTTTAGGTGCCCCTATCTACGATAAGGATCTTTATGAAGGTAATGAAGTTGCCGGAGTTGTAACTGGTTTAGCATGGACTCAGGTTGGTGGAGATATTTTATTTATTGAGGCGAGTTTAAGCCCTGGTAAAGGAAAATTAACCTTAACCGGTAACCTGGGTGAGGTGATGAAAGAATCAGCAGTGATTGCATTAGCTTACTTACGTTCACATGCTGCTATTTTTGGAATTGATTATGCCTTATTCGATCAATGGGATATTCATGTACACGTACCGGCTGGTGCGACACCAAAAGATGGTCCATCTGCAGGTATTACCATGCTGACGGCCTTAACCTCTGCATTTACACAACGTAAAGTAAAATCGAACCTGGCCATGACCGGTGAGATCACGCTACGTGGAAAAGTATTGCCTGTTGGCGGAATCAAGGAAAAAATCCTTGCTGCGAAACGTGCCAATATCAAAGACATCATCCTGTGTAAATCAAATAGAAAGGACATTTTAGAAATCAAGGAAAGCTATATTAAAGACCTGAATTTCCATTATGTATCGGAGATGAAAGAAGTAATTGAGCTGGCGTTAATGAAAGAAAAGGTAAAAGATGCGCAGGATCTGAGTGTTAAAATTAAGCCAATTGGAAACTAGGCTGTTTTTGCTTAATATTGCGCCACCAGACAAACCATAATGAAAAAAATAACATTAGCAATTACACTACTTTTATCCGCAATCAGTATCCCTCAGCTTTTCGCACAGGAAAGCAGTAATACCAGTAGCAGCACTGCTCCTGCGGTTTCGAGAGCACAAAACATATTTATTGAACTGGGCGGTCAGGGTTTAACTTTTACAGCGAACTATGACTCCAGATTCTTCAATAAAAGAGATGGTCTGGGAGGCCGCGCGGGTATTGGTTACTTCTCTGTAGATGGCGATAAGGTAACTACGGTTCCTTTATCTTTAAACTACCTGCTTGGAAAAAACGGCAAGTACTTTGAACTTGGATTGGGTGCTACTTATATCTCTACAAGTGGGAATTCGGAAGTACTTTTCAATAAAAACGAAAGCAATGTAATCGGTACTATGAGCTTTTTCTACCGGGTACAACCGGAAGATAGCGGTTTCTCTTTCAGAATCGGTTTAAGTCCGGTTTTCAGCAGAGACTTCTTCCTGCCTTATTACGGTGGTCTAAGTCTTGGTTATACTTTTTAGGATAAAAAATACGATATTCAACTCCGGCAAATTCGCCGGAGTTTTTTTTTAGAAAAATAATAATGAAAGCAATCTGTAAAGCAGTGCTCCCACTATCCCTGATCTACTTTTTAGCCATCAATCCGGTTTCGGCACAGAGCTTCAAAAATGAATTTGGTTTTAAGAGCGACAATGATTCTTACCTCATGCAAGGCTCTGACCGCTATTATACCAATGGCTTGTTTATTAATTTCCGCCATGCTTTAAATCAAACTGAGCTTCCGGAAAAGCTGGAAAAGAAAATTTTTGAGATTTCGGCAGGTCAGAAAATATACAACCCCTATTCTGGTTCCGCACCGGATCCGGCAAAACAAGACCGTCCATTTGCGGGCTACCTATACGCAGAAGGCGGCCTGAACTGGTTCTATAAAAATGAAAGCATTATAAAAACCAGCGTACAGGTTGGGGTAACCGGTCCGTCGTCCCTGGCGGAGAAAGGTCAGGACTTATTGCATAACACTGTTGGTTTCTATGAGCTGGGAGGCTGGGATTATCAGATTAAAGAAGAAATGCAGGTGAATCTCTCTGCTCAATATACCAGGTTGCTACACCGTTTTAAAGATCAGGCTGCTGATTTCTCTTTTGAGGGCTATGCCAATGTTGGAACTACTTTTAGTGGTGCAGGGGCGGGAATTTTATTCCGTGCAGGCCGTATTAACCAGCTGTTCAATTCTGCGGCAACCAATTCGGTTATCGGGAACCAACCAAAAACAAAGAATTTAGTAAAATCGGAGTTGTTCTTTTATGCAAAACCGCAGCTTAATTTTGTGGCTTATGATGCCACGATACAAGGCAGTATGTTTAACAACAACAGTCCGGTTACTTTTGGGGTTAAACCTGTTGTTTTTGCACAGCAGTTAGGATTCAATTACAGCAGTCAGCGGTTTACCTTTGATTTCGGGATGATTTTCAAGACCAAAGAGGTAAAAAGTACAGCCAGAGCGCATCAATATGGCAGTATCAGCATGTTTTACCGTTTCAACTAACCCTGAAGAGTTATTTAGTCCAGGGCAGGACGTTTCCGCAAGATTTTCTTTGTGGAAACGCTCTGTTTGTCCTGTAGCCTTTTCCTGATCACCGATTTTGGTGTCTTGGTAGGCTTTCTTTTCTTTTGAATGTACAGCGCAGATTTCAACAGGGCGATCAGTTTCAGAATAGTTCTTTCTTTATTCATCAGCTGACTTCTATCTTCCTGTGAAACGATGTGCAGGTTTCCTTCCTGATCCAGGCGATTGGCTAATCTTTCCATTAAGAGCGCTTGCTCTTCTTCCGTAAAAAAAACTGCGGAAGGAATGTGGAGAATCAGTTCGACTTTACTGGAAACCTTGTTTACATTTTGTCCTCCTTTACCTCCGCTTCGTGAGGTTTTAAAGGTGACTACTTTAAGGATATCTTCTTTATGGGGTAACATACCGGTAAAAGTAGCTAAAGAAAATCAGCCATTTTAAAAAAATTGGGCTAACAATTCCCTAAAATACTAACTTTGCCCTATATGAGGAAAAATCTGGTTGTAGCTATTGATGGCTACTCATCCTGTGGAAAAAGTACATTAGCGAAAGCATTGGCAAAGAAGCTAGGTTTCATTTATATTGATAGCGGAGCGATGTACCGTGCGGTAACGCTTTATTTTATCCGCAATCATGTCGATATTAATGACACTGAAGCGGTAAAAGACGCCTTACAACATATAGAACTAAACTTTCATTCCAGAGATTACCAATCGCACATTACGTTAAATGGCGAAGAAGTATCGGAAGAAATCAGGCAGATGCCGGTTTCAGAAGCGGTAAGTGCAGTATCGGCAAATAAATTTGTCCGTAAGGACATGGTGAAACAGCAGCAACGCATGGGCAAATCCAAAAACATTGTGATGGACGGCCGTGATATTGGCACTACTGTTTTCCCTGATGCCCAGGTAAAGTTCTTCATGACTGCCGATCCTAAGGTCAGAGCAGAACGCCGTTTCAAAGAAATGCAAAGCAAAGGTGATACTTCTACCAGCTTAGAAGACGTATTTGAAAACCTTGCACACAGGGATTATGCAGATACTACCCGTGTAGAAAGTCCGCTGACCCGTGCAGAAGATGCCGTGATCCTTGACAATACCGACATCACCGAACAGGAACAGCTCGATTTTGCACTGGAACAGGTAAGACTTCATTTCCCACATTAAGACAAATTCTTTTATAGGAGTCCGGCAAACCAATTTCAGGAATCAGTAAAAATGACCAGAATAACCTAATTATTGTAACCGGCAAAGGTAATTATCACCATATACAGAAGGGCTTTTAGCCCTTTTTTTTGTCAATAATCAGTTACAAAGCCCTCCTTAACTCAAACATTACAATTCCATGTTTTAACTCAAAAGGAAGATTAATACTTTTGTTTAACAAATTTGTCAAACTTAAAAGTATATGTCAACTCGCGACACTGGTACGGAACAATTAATAAAAGATACGGCCAAGCACCTGTTTTTTGCGGAGGGTAAATTACATGCCACCACGCAGGAAATTGCCGATGCTGCCGGAGTGAACCGTACACTCGTAAATTACTATTTCCGCTCCCGGGATATCCTGTTTGATCAGGTATTCATAGAAGCACAGGAAGGCTTTGTCTGCACGCTGGATGAAGTATTTGAATCCAAAATGCCTTTCAAAGAAAAGATCAGGAACCTGATCTCGGTATTCATCAAAGAAACGGCCCAATACCCCTACCGTCAATTGTTCATCATTACAGAAATGAACAGGCATGTAGATATCCATACCAAGAAGGCCAGACATAAAAAGGTAATGCTTTTTATGGAGGAAGTCCAGGAAGAAATGGACAAAGGCACGCTAAAGAAAATGGACCCAAGGCAATTTATGCTTAATTTATTTTCCTTAATGGCACATCCATTCCTTACTGCCCCACTTCACAAGGTGTTATTTGGCATGAATGATGAAGAGTACGCGACTTTGATGGAGGATCGTAAACAACTGATCTACGAAACCATTTTCCCTTAAGAATCAACATATATTTTTTCCATTTAAAAACACAAAAAAGAACAATACCCATAAAAATGAGATACACAATTCAATCACTATTATTGCTTCCGGCACTAATGATTATCAGTTCATGCGGAAATAGCGGATCAAAGCAAGGTGGCCCCGGGGCGGGCCCTGCACAGGTCAAAGAATACAAAGTTCTGGAGTTGCAGCCACGTAGTGCAACATTAAACACAGATTACCCTGCAAGTATCCAGGGCCAGCAAAATATAGAAATCAGACCAAGAGTAGATGGGTATGTAGAGAAGATTTTTGTAGATGAAGGTTCCGTAGTTAGAAAAGGGCAGCCATTGTTCAAAATCAATGCCCCACAATTTGAGCAGGAAGTACGTACGGCTACAGCGAGCATCAAAGCTGCAGAAGCTGACGTTAGTGCTGCAAATATGGCGGTAAACAAAGTAAAACCACTAGTAGAAAAAGACATCGTATCTAAATACGAGTTAGAATCTGCACAATATACTTACCAGGCAAAATTAGCCGCACTGGCTCAGGCAAAAGCAGCCTTATCTAATGCAAGAACCAATTTAGGTTATACTACCGTAACCAGTCCGGTTGACGGTGTAGTAGGTGCGATTCCTTTCCGTTTGGGAAGTTTGGTGAGCGGGACCAATACCGAGCCCCTGACTACTGTATCAAGTACAGGAAACGTATATGCTTATTTTGCATTTAATGAAAAACTGTTGCTTCACTTCTTTAAAGACGGCAGTGGTATGACGCTTGCTCAAAAGCTGGCTAAACTTCCTGAAGTTTCTTTAATCTTATCTGATGGTACTTTGTACGACCATAAAGGACGTATTCAAACCATCACCGGACAAATCAACACCACTACTGGTTCTGCCAACGTACGTGCAAGTTTCCCTAATCCTAAAGGTATGATCCGCAGCGGTAGCAGTGCTACAGTAAGGATTCCTGATGCGATTAAAGATGCTATTCTGGTTCCTCAGAGTGCAACTTTTGAATTACAGGACAAACGTTTTGCAGTTGTAGTAGATAAGGATGGTAAAACGAAAAGCACTGCCATCACCGTAATGAAAAATACTGCAGGTACTTACTTTGTGGTGGAAGAAGGCCTGAAAGCAGGTGATAAAATTGTATTAGAAGGTGTTGCCACTTTAAAAGACGACACTCAGATTAAAGTTTCCCCGGTAAGCGATGCAGTTGTTTACGCAGATTTAAAATAAGATCCATATATGTTTAAGATATTCATACAGCGCCCGGTGCTCTCTACAGTGATCTCTGTGATCATTGTGATCCTGGGACTATTAGGGCTGCTCGCGTTGCCCATTTCACAATACCCCGACATTGCCCCTCCTACCGTGCAGGTTTCTGCGTCATATACGGGTGCGAATGCCGATGTGGTACTTAAAAGCGTAATCATTCCACTTGAAGAGCAAATCAACGGGGTAGAGAACATGACTTACATGACCTCTACTGCAACCAATGATGGTTCTGCAAGTATTAACATTTTCTTTAAAGTAGGAACAGATCCCGATTTAGCTGCCGTAAACGTGCAGAACAGGGTATCCAGAGCCACCAGTTTATTACCTCAGGAGGTAACACAAGCGGGGGTTACAGTAACCAAGAGTCAGAGTAGTAATTTGTTGATTTTCTCACTTTACAGTGATAATCCGGCATACGACCAGACTTTCCTACAGAATTATGCAAAGATCAACCTTGTTCCCGCCATTCAAAGGGTAACTGGTGTAGGTAATGCAACGATTTTCGGATCTAAAGATTACTCGATGCGTATCTGGTTGAAGCCAGATGTAATGGCACAGTATAGTCTGATTCCTTCAGATATTTCAGCTGCATTAGCGGAACAGAATATTGAAGCGGCACCAGGTAAATTTGGAGAGAACGGCGACGAAGCTTTTCAATATGTTATCAAATACAAAGGAAGGTTAACTAAAGCGACTGAATTTGAAAACATCGTAGTTAAATCAGCAGGCAATGGCCAGTTGTTGCGACTAAAGGATGTGGCCAGAGTAGAACTGGGTTCTTTAAGTTATGCCTCTAACATTACCACTAACGGTAAACCTTCGGTAGGTATGGCGATTAGTCAGACTCCGGGTTCCAATGCAAGAGACGTAATCATTGAATCTAAAAAGATCATTGATCAAGCGGCTAAAGACTTCCCTAAAGGCGTAAACTATGTTTACCTGGTGGATGTGAATGAAAACCTTGATGCTTCCATTGAGAAGGTAATACATACCCTTATTGAAGCCTTTATCCTGGTATTTATCGTTGTATTTATCTTCTTACAGGATTTCCGTTCTACCTTAATTCCTGCGATAGCAGTACCGGTAGCGATTGTGGGTACCTTCTTCTTCTTAAACTTATTTGGTTTTACGATCAACTTACTAACCTTATTTGCACTCGTCCTCGCCATCGGTATTGTGGTGGATGATGCGATTGTAGTGGTGGAGGCCGTCCATGCCAAATTAGATCATGGTTATAAATCAGCCCGAAAAGCAACCATCGATGCGATGAGTGAAATTTCAGGAGCGATCATTTCGATTACCCTGGTTATGGCAGCGGTATTTATTCCGGTAACCTTTATTACAGGTTCTACAGGGGTATTCTACAAGCAATTCGGTATTACACTGGCCATATCGATTATCTTATCTGCAGTAAATGCCCTGACTTTAAGTCCGGCCCTTTGTGCTTTATTATTGAAACCACATACGGACGACCATAAGCATCAAAGCTTTGTACAACGTTTCTATACGGCTTTCAACGTATCATTTGACAATATCACCAGCAAATACAAAAAATCTATCCAGTTCCTTTCTGTAAAAAAATGGATTGTACTGGCTTCTATTGTATTGTTCAGTGGAGCCTTGGTTTTCATGATGAAAACTACACCTTCAGCTTTCGTTCCTTCGGAAGATCAGGGAACTATTTTTGCCAATATCAGCTTACCGCCATCGGCATCTCTGGAACGCTCCACGATCATCGCGAAGCAGGTAGATAGTCTGGCACACACCATTCCGGAAGTAAAAAACACCTTACGTATTGTGGGGCAAAACTTTACTGCTGGTCAGGGTAGTGCTTACAGTATGGTAATTCTGAAACTGAAAACCTGGAGCGATCGCGACCGTGGTATTGAGGAGATTATAGGTGAACTTTTCAAAAAAACAGCAGGTATCAGAGATGCGAGTATTTTCTTCATCTCCCCTCCTACGATCCAGGGATTTGGACAGAGTGGTGGATTTGAGTTCCAGGTACAGGATAAAGGCGGACATACCGTTCAGGAACTGTTCAAGGTAAACTCTGATTTCCTGGCCAGCCTGGCTAAACGTCCGGAAATTCAATATGCGACTACTTCATTTAACCCGAATTTCCCGCAATATATGCTGGATGTGAATCTGGAAAAATGTAAAGAAGCAGGAATTACGGTGAACTCTGTATTGAACACCTTACAAGGTTATTACGGTGGTTTGTATGCTTCCAACTTTAACCAGTTTGGTAAGCAATACCGTGTAATGATTCAGGCAGATGCCAATTACCGTAAAAATCCGGAAGGATTAAACAAAGTATTTGTTAGAAACAGCAAAGGAGAAATGGCGCCAATCACGGAATTCATCAACATGACCAGAGTATACGGTCCGGAGTCAATTTCGAGGTTCAACCTTTTCAGCTCTATTGCGGTTACAGGTGCGCCAAATGCGGGTTACAGTTCTGGTGATGCGATTAAAGCGATCCAGGAAGTTGCCGCAGAATCATTGCCTGCAGGTTATGGTTATGATTTCTCTGGTCTTACCCGTGAAGAATTAGCTTCTGGTAGTCAGACCGTGTTTATCTTTATCTTATGTCTGGTATTCGTTTACTTCCTGTTGAGTGCGCAATATGAAAGTTATATCCTTCCATTTGCAGTAATTCTATCCATCCCATTTGGTTTGGCAGGAGCTTACTTATTCTCGATCATCTTTAAATTAAACAGTAGTATTTACCTGCAAATCTCCCTCATCATGCTGATTGGCTTACTGGCCAAGAACGGTATTTTGATTGTAGAGTTTGCGCTGGAAAGAAGACGTCAGGGACTGGATATCGTACAATCGGCCATTCAAGGAGCGGTAGCACGTTTCAGACCTATTTTAATGACTTCTTTTGCCTTCATCTTTGGACTGGTTCCATTGATGTTCTCTACCGGTGCAGGTGCAGTAGGTAATAAATCTATTGGTACAGGTGCTGTAGGTGGTATGCTTATCGGAACGATCTTAGGGGTATTTGTGATTCCGGTATTGTTTATCATCTTCCAGACCTTACAGGAAAAAATCAGCGGTCCATTACATTTAAAGACTTACGACGATGATGACGAAGACGCCATTGATCCGACTAAAGCTAAGAAAGCACCGCAGCATTAATTCATTTATTAAAGAGAAACGATGATTTTATCCTATAAAAAACAAATGTTCACCCTTGCACTGGCGGCTACCGTTTTTGCTTCCTGCCGGGTAACTAAGCCTTACGAAAGTCCGGAGTTAAAAACGACGGGACTCTTTCGTGAGCAAACGTCAACAGACAGCACAACCATGGCGAATACGCCATGGCAAAGTGTTTTTGCTGATCCTCAATTGTCGGGATTGATCCAGGAAGGCCTGGATCAAAATCTGGACCTGAAAAATGCGGTTCAGAATATTGTACAGTCGAAAGCAACCTTACAACAAAGTAAAGCTGCATTTTTCCCCACGCTAACCGCTGATGTGAATGCATCAAGGAATAAGCAGTCGCAAGCTGGATTAAACTTTCCTCCGGGGATCAATATCAATACGCTGACGAATTCTTTCAAAGCGCAATTGAGCACCAGCTGGGAAGCCGATATCTGGGGTAAACTAAGCAGTACCAAAAGAGCAGCCTTAGCCGCTTACTTCCAGACCGATGCTGCAAAAAGAGCGATTCAAACGCAGCTGATTGCTGATATTGCCAATGGCTACTATACACTCCTTGCTTTAGACAGTCAGTTGGAAATTACCCAACAGACTTTAAAAAGCAGGATTGCTGGTGTAGAAACGATGAAGCATTTAAAAGAAGGTGCAGTAGTAAATGGTGCAGCAGTTGTACAAAGTGAAGCCAGCAGATATGCGACAGAAGTAACGATTCCTGATTTAAAAAGAACGATCAGAGAGACTGAAAATGCGTTAAACATCCTTTTGGCGAGAGCTCCGGGACCAATTAACCGTGGTAAACTACTGAATCAGAATCCGACCAACGACTTAAAAATCGGTGTTCCTACGCAATTGCTGGAAAACAGACCAGATGTACAAAGTGCTGAATTTGCTTTCAGAAGCGCATTCGAAAACACGAATCTGGCCCGTACTTATTTCTATCCTTCCTTCACCATTACGGCGACAGGTGGATTGTCAAGTCTGGACCTTAAAAACTTCTTCGACAAATCAGTATTTTACAATTTGTTAGGCGGATTAACACAACCAATCTTCAACAAAGGCTTAAACAAAGCCAGACTAGCCACTGCAAAATCCGTTCAGGAGCAAGCAGTAAACAGCTTCCAGAAAACATTACTGGTAGCAGGTCAGGAGGTATCGGATGCTTTATACACTTACCAGACTGCGGTTGAGAAAGAAGATGCACGTGCAAAACAGATTGCTGCTTTACAAAAATCAGTAGATTATACACAGGAATTGTTGAGATTCAGTTCTGCAACAAACTATACAGACGTACTGACTTCAGAGCAAAGCTTACTTGCTGCGCAATTGAGTGGTGTAAATGACAGATTGCAAAAACTACAATCTGTAGTAAACCTATACAGAGCATTAGGTGGTGGTTGGAAATAATCAGCCCTAAAGCCTGTTCTTATTAAAGAATAAGGTCAGCTCAATTAAAATGCCCCCAAAAATATGGGGGCATTTTTTTTTATTGATTAGGAAAATCCTTATTCGCAGCTCTAAAGCGATAAGTTCTTAAGGGTTTAATCGTCCTCTGCATGCAGGGTATTCTTATGATCTTCCGGTTTATAGCTGGCTTGTAATTCGGCCAGTTTCTTCTTACCATAAGCCAGTTTAGTGATCAATACAAACAATACGGGCACAATAAACAGTGCTAATAGAGTGGCCGACAACATCCCTGCAGCTACCGTCCAGCCAATAGTCTGACGGGAAACCGCACCTGCACCTGAAGATATAATCAAAGGAATTACCCCAAGGATAAAGGCCAGCGAAGTCATAATAATTGGTCGGAGCCTTAACCGGACCGCCTCAATTGTTGCTGCAATCAACTCCATCCCCCAGTCCACCCTTTCCTTCGCAAACTCTACAATCAGAATCGCATTCTTGGCGGATAAACCGATGAGCGTAATCAATCCCACCTGGGCATAAATGTTATTATCCAGTTTTGGCAGGAAGCTTAAAGCCAGAATCGCCCCAAATAAACCTAATGGTACTGAAAGCAAAATCGAAAAGGGAACAGACCAGCTTTCATATAAGGCTGCCAGTAACAGGAACACAAAAACAATGATCAGGGAGAAGATCATCGTCGTACTGTTTCCTGCTTCCGTTTCTTCCAGACTCAAGCCGGAGAAATCATAAGCATAATTGGCAGGTAAAGTTTGAGCGGCTACCTCCTGTAGCGCTTTCAGGGCATCACCGGAACTACTGCCAGGTTTTGCAGCCCCGCCAATCTCTATAGACCGGAAAAGGTTGTAGTGATTGATGATGGATGCATTTTCGATCACCTTATAAGAAACCAGGGAACTTAACGGAACGGAAACACCCTGTGCATTCATCACCCTAAGGTGCTTTAGGTTTTCAATATTTGCCCTGTAATTGGTATCTGCCTGACTCACCACGCGGAAGTTCCTTCCATATTTGGTAAAATCATTGATATAGCTACTACCCAGATAAGTCGAAATGGTACTGTAAACGGCCCCAATGGAAACCCCCATCTTTTTGGCCAGATCCCGATCCACATGTACCTTGTAGTTTGGTGTTCTTGAATTGAACAAGGTATAAGCCATGCCAATCTCCGGTCGCTGATTTGCTGCAGCGAGGAATTTACCCACATTGGCTTCGAACTCTTTAATGTCTCCACTTTGTTTCTCCTGAATCTGCAAGCTAAAACCACCACTGATTCCTAAGCCCGGAATTGCTGGTGGCGCAACCACCAGAATACTCCCGTCCTTATCACCGGCAAAGGCTTTGGTCAATCCTGCCATAATGGTGTTCACGTCCTTTTTACGGTCGCCCCAGTTCTTAAGCTGCACAAAGAAAGTACCTGCATTAGATTTAAAAGACCTGTTCAGGATGTTGATCCCACTGATGGAGGTGATATTGTCTACTTCAGGGTTATTTTTACGTACACTGTCTGTGATCCTTTTTATAAATGCGTCTGTACGTACCGAAGAGGAACCCTCAGGTAGAGTCGCACCGACTAAAAAGATTCCTGCATCTTCATTAGGAATAAAACCAGTTGGCTTTTTCATAAATAAACCACCCGTTCCAATATAAATACAGACCAGGATAATCATCACCAGTGGAATCGCCTTTAATGCTTTTTTAACCCCCATAGAATAGTTATGGGTCACTCCGGCAAACCATTTATTAAATTTAAAGAAGAACTTATTTAAGCCTTTCGAGTCCTTCGTTAAATTCATTGGTTTTAACAGGATAGAACACAATGCAGGAGTAAGAGAAAGTGCAATAAAAGCAGAAATCAATACCGAAACGGCAATGGTGATGGCAAATTGCTGGTAGAGCTGTCCAACCATTCCCGGAATAAATCCTACCGGAATAAATACCGCGGCCAAAATCAGGGCGATGGCAATTACCGGTGCCGTAATGTCGTTCATTGCTCTTCTTGTGGCATCAGGAGCCGATAAGCCATCGTGATCCATATAATGCTGCACAGCCTCTACTACCACAATTGCATCATCCACTACAATACCAATGGCAAGTACAAAGCCAAACATCGTCAATACGTTGATGGAGAAACCGAAGAAGGTGAAAAAGATAAAAGTACCAATGATAGAAACCGGGATCGCCAACACAGGTATAAGCGTGGCCCTCCAGCTTTGGAGGAAGAAAAACACCACCAGGGTAACCAACACGAGGGCTTCAATTAAAGTATCCACCACCCCGTCAATCGACATTTTCACCACAGTAACCGTTTCATAAGGAACCGTATAATCCAGATCTTTAGGGAATGATTTCTTGAGTTCCTCCAGGGCCTGTTGAATGCCATCAGCAGTTTGTACGGCATTGCCTCCGGGGGTTTGGTTAATCACCATCAAAGAAGCGACTTTTCCATTCACTTTAGAGTTGATAGAATAGCTAAACGCACCTAATTCTACTCTTGCTACATCTTTCAGAAAAACAACAGAACCATCCGGCCCGGTTTTAATTACAATATTTTTAAACTGGTCTACCGTATTCAGGTCGCCATCCAGGATCACTGAAAATTCGAATGTTTGCGCATTATGTTGTGGCGGGGCACCTACACTTCCTCCGGGAATTCTGGTATTTTGCTCCTGCACCGCTGCCGAAACATTTGCAGGTGTAAGGCCATAATTAGCCAGTTTATTGGCATCCAACCAAATCCTCATACTAAATGGCTGACCAAAAGCCTGCACATCTCCTACCCCCTGAACACGCAATAATGCATCTTTTACATACAGATTGACATAATTGGAGATAAATTTATCATCATAGGTTCCATTCGGGGAGTACAAACCGACCACCATCAAAATATCATTGTTCGCTTTTTTAGTGGTCACCCCCAAACGGGTAACGGCTTCGGGTAAGGAAGGTTCTGCGATACCTACCCTATTTTGCACATCTAATGCCGCGATATCAATATTTGTACCTACCTCAAAAGTGACGGTGATAGAAGAACGACCATCAGAGGTACTGTTGGAAGACAAATATTTCATCCCGGGGGTACCATTGATCTGACTTTCTATGGGAGTGGTCACTGTTTGCTCCACAGTTTGCGCATCAGCCCCGGTATAGGCTGCAGAAACAGTAACCGTTGGCGGCGCAATACTTGGATACTGACTGATGGGTAAAGTAGTGATGACAATAGTTCCAATCAGTACAATTAAGATGGAGATGACGATGGCCGTGACCGGGCGCCTGATAAATACTTCTGAGATCATAAGCTTGAAATTCTTTTAAAATTTTACCACGGCACCTGGCCTTACATTTTGTGCACCTTCGGAAACGATCAGTTCACCAGCCTTCAACCCATCTTTTACCACTACACTTTTATCAAATTGTTTACCCAGCTGGATGATACGTTGCTCCGCTTTATTACTATCGGCTACCACATATACATTAAAGGCCCCCAATTGCTCTATCACCGCTTTATACGGAATCACCAATTCGTTTTCTGTAGACTTATTCAATACTTTCATATTTACCGTCATCCCCGCAATCAGCCTTCCATCCTCATTGGGATAACCGATCCTAACCCTTATCGTTCCTGTTGCAGGATCTACGGCGCGGTCTATCGTAATAATCTTACCCTGGCGTTTATACAGACTGCCATCTTGCAGCTGTAGGGTAAAAAGAGAGTCTTTTACTGCCTGAGGGTTGTTCTTCATTTTGAGAAAATGCGGAATATCTCCCTGATTTACGGTGATGTCTACTGCAATCGGGTTACCGGTAGAAACCGTATTTAAAAGCGTAGAAGAGGGTGCTACCAGGGCCCCGGGTTTCACCTGTGAGATTCCGATGGTTCCGGTTAAAGGAGATACAATCACTGCATTTTGAAGGTCGTTATTTGCCGCAGAAAGCGTTGCTCTTGCCGCAGCTACCTGCGATTCTGCATTGGCGAGATCCGTTAAAGCGTAATCCACACGTTGCTTTGCAATCGCATCCTGAGCCGCCAGATTTTTATAGCGCTCCGCATCCTTTTTAGCCTTATCACGATTGGCCTGTGCGACCTGTACATTTGCTTTCGCAGAATTGTAAGCGGCCAGATATTTTGTACGGTCAATTTCGTAGAGTTTCTGCCCCTTCTTTACCTTTTGTCCGTCGCGCACATAAATAGCAGTAATAAAACCCCCTACCTGTGCGCGGATTTCCACCTCATCCAGGGCTACTACGATTCCGGGATAAGTATCCACTGTGGTGACTGGCTCCGAAGCTACCTTATAAACTGATACTGGTGTAGCCGGAGGCGGCCCTCCCTGCTGTTGCGCAGCTTTATCTCCATTACCGCAGGACGCTAAAAAAATGGACCCCAAAATAACAATGCCTGGTTTTAAGTGATTAATCGTCTTCATTTGAGTGCTTATTGGTTTACGGTAATTGTGCCTAATGCTTGTTGTACATCTAGTCTGGAAGCAAGAAGACTGTACAAAGAGTTTAAATAATTGAGTTGCGCGGTACGCAGGTCTGTTTCTGAAGTCATCAGATCCAGATAAGCCTTTATACCTTCGTCATATTGCAATTTGATGGTTTGATAAACCTGTCGGGAAATCTCCACGTTAGCGCCTGCTGTTTTCCAGTCGTTCAGATTGGCTTTATAAGTGGCCATCGCCTGCACATACTGACTCTTAATCTGGTTTTTAACATTAACCAGGTCGAGGTCTATCCGCTGCTCCTGCAATTGTGATTTTTTAAGCTCCTGAATTCTCTTGGTTCCCTGAAAAATTGGCAGGTTCAATTTTAAGCCAAATAGAGAACTCGGGTAATTTTTATTGTAGAGATCGCCGAAATTGTTATTGAGGTAATTGAAGTTATAATTGATGAATCCGGTGATGTTGGGTAGGAAAGACCATTTATTATAATTGGTATTTAAATGCTGCAATTCCCTTTGAGTTTGCAGTAAGCGATACTCAATTCTATTCTCATAAGTTTCTCTTTGATTCGTATCAATCAGGATTTCATTTTCCATCTTTACCTGATCAAAGTTCAGGCTAAAATCTCTGTCCCCGCCATAACCGATCAGTTCTTTAAGGTAGGCGTATTTGTATTTGATCGACTCCTCTGCCCGCTTTTTATCCGCTTTGGAATTGCTCAGACTGATCTGCGCCCGCTGATAATCGGTTTTGTCGACCAGGCCATTCTCATACTGTGCTTTCGCATCTTTGAGTTGTTTCTCTAATCGCGCGATATTTTCATTAATGATCTTTAACTGCTCTATACTGGTGAGCACATCAAAATAGGCCTTGCTTACGCTGACAACTGTATTAATCCTGGTGTTTTCTGTGTTTTGCTGATATTGTTGTCTGTAATATTTCGAGGCTTTAGAAGCCTGAATTAACCCGGCATCCAGAAACTTCTGATCCGCCTGTAAGGTAAATGCGGAGGTATGTCTCGTACCAAGTACCAGTTGCTGGCTCTCCCCGTTCATGGTGAGCACACTCACTTGCTGTTTGAGGTTATTGTTATAAGTGGCCGTACCGTTGATTTGAGGAAACCAGCCTGAAAGTGCCGATTTGATATCACGTTCTCCGATTTCTTCATCAATCAGTGATTGTTGCACCCCCGGTTGATTGAGGAGCGCATAGCCGATCAGGTCAGGAAGCGTAGCATTTTTCAGTTCTTTAGTGTTCCGTTCCGTTTGTCCAAAAGCAACTGAACACCAGATAACCGGTAGGATCAGGAGAAACGTTAAGATCGATTTTTGTAGTTTCATAAGGTAAGGAAATGAAGTATTTATAAAATCATCATAGTTTGTTATTCCTTTCTATAAAAATGAATACCCGATCACTTTGCTTACCCTTCCCTCTTACTGATATTCATTGTTTATTTGATATTGTTGATTAACCAGATGAAAGAAGATTCTTAATGGATATTATCGAAGTCTTTATCATACAATGCTGATTTTTTTGACGCTTATGATTTGACAACAACCTATGTATCAATATTGTTTCAGGATTATAGAAATTTAGAAAAGACCTTATTTACCTGAATTCAACCATTTTTTTCGAAAATCTAATGCCTGATAATCATTGTTTTTTTATGTAATATTGGCCATATGAATATTCTGATTGTAGAAGATGAAAAAAACCTGGCGCTGGAAATCGCAACCTTTCTGGGCAAAGAAGGTTATACGATAGAACATGCCTGGAAGAAATCCTCCGCAGCAGAAAAAATATTTGTGAACACCTACGATTTCATTCTGCTGGATCTTGGCCTTCCTGACGGCGATGGTTTTGAATTGCTACATCAGTTTAAACAGTTAAAAGACCGGGAAGATGCAGTGATTATTCTAACCGCCAGGGGCGATGTGGAAGACCGCGTTAAAGGACTGGAATCCGGAGCAGATGACTACCTGCCTAAACCTTTTTCCCTGACGGAGCTGCTGGCCAGAATGCATGCCATCATCAGAAGAAAACACAAACTGGAAATGAATGAGGTAAATATCCATCACTTTATTCTGGACATCAAAAATCATAAATTGAGTTTCGAAGGACAAAAGATCAGCCTGACGGGGAAAGAATTTGAGATCTTCAACTATCTGGTATTGAATAAGAACAGAGTAATTTCGAGAATCAATCTGACGGAGCATGTATGGGGTGACATTCTTGAAATCAATTCCGACTCGAACTTTGTAGACGTCCACGTTAAAAATTTAAGGAAAAAGCTTTCCGTCCATGCGCCTATTGACTGGTTTGAAACGGTCAGGAGTATTGGTTACCGGATCAACTCGACCCTATAAAGCCCCATAAAGATGAAGCTGCAACTCAAACTTGCGTTATACAATACGCTTACAAAGGTGGCGATCATCACCCTGATGGGAATTTTAATCCTGGTCTCGATCAACAGGATTTCAGTGAACCACATGCACCAGCGACTGATCCAGAAGAAAAACAAGCTGGTTACCAATCTCTCCAGTACGGCGATCAATGACCTGCTGACCCAACAAAAAACATTTACCGATTACAACTTACTAAAAGAGGAATACATCATTCTAAAAGAGGTAAAAAGCAACCACCAGCAGAAGTTAAAACAGCATTTTAGTCAGGAGACACGGGAAATTGAAGGCAGTCAGGAGGAATACCAGATTCTGAGCGCCGAGTTCAATTACCAGGGAAAAACATACCTGCTGGAACTAGGAGAAACCATGAACACCGTAGGCCAACTGGAACATACCATTTCTGTCTTCACCTTTTTTATCCTGCTCGCCGCTGTGGTACTTACCCTGGTCAGCGACCTTGCTTTCAGTAAATTCTTACTAGCTCCGTTTTACCAGATCATTGACCAGAAACTCAACAAGGTAAATGATCCGATTAGTTTCAATTATGAACCGGTAAAGACTACAACGGAAGATTTCCGGATATTAGACCAAAGTATCAGCACACTGATGAATAAGATCACCGATCTTTTCCTGACCGAGAAAGAATTCATCGCCAATGTTTCTCATGAACTCCTCACCCCGATTTCTATCTTAAACACCAGACTGGAAAACCTCTTGAATGATGAAAAGTTAAGTGTGGAAGGAGAAAATAAAATTTTCGCCTGTTTAAAAACACTGAACCGCCTGAAGTCCATTATCAATAGCCTGTTGCTCATTTCCAAAGTGGAAAACAATCAATATAAAAAACCTGATACGATTGTGCTGAAAGAAATGATTTCCGAAGTTTATGAAGAAATGGAACACCGGCTGGCCATGATGGATCTCACATTTACCATCAAGTTATCGCAGTCCTATGTTTTCAAAGGAAATCGCTCCTTGTTCCATACCTTGTTAATGAATATTGTAAATAATGCCATTAAATACAACCTTCCTTCCGGGAGTGTCACGATTTATGATACTTTTATTGGCGACAACTATGCGCTGGTTATCGCAGATACCGGTCAGGGAATGGAAGTAAATCAGGTTTCTCATGCCTTTCAGCGCTTTGAAAAATTCCAGTCGGAGAAGGAAGACAGTTATGGGTTAGGGCTTTCCATTGTAAAAAGTATTGCTGCTTTCCATGAGCTAGAACTCGAAATTGACTCTGAAACCGGTAAGGGAACCAGCGTAACCATTGTTTTTCAAAAAAAATAATAGTGCTGCATCAATCTTCATAAAATCTTCATGTTTGATCAGCAACTTTGATCTAACAAATCACATAAAACAATTAAAAACATGAAAAGAACAATTTTAGCGCTTGCATTAGTTGCAACAACTTTCGGCGCATTCGCACAAACTCCTGCTGCAACTACAAAACCAGCTCACAAAGGACATCATGCAAAAGCAGTAGCACATAAAGCTGAAGCTAATAAAACCGCAGCAGCACCAACTGCAAAAGCAGCTGTTAAACCTGTAGCAAAACAAAAATAAGTCTTAACCACCTCGTTAAGAACTATAGCCTAAGGGGATATTCAGTTATGGATATCCTCTTTTTTTTGTATTTTGGGATCAACCACACACAAATCTGAACCAAATTATGAAAAAAATCTTCCTTGTTCCTCTCGCTTGCGCTGCCCTTTTTTTGAGCTTTAACACGGTAAAAAAGCCGGTTTCAAACCCTGAGGAAAAGCAACCAGCTTCAAATCTGGCTGCGAAGAAACCCGTTTTAAACCCGGCGGCTAATAAAAACGGGTGGATCTCCCTGTTTAATCAAAAGAATATCGACGATTGGTTTGTAAAGATCGCGCACCATGAGGTTGGCGAGAACTACGGCAATACTTTCCGCGTGGAAGATGGCATGGTAAAAGTAAGATATGACCAGTATGGCGACTTTAACGACCAATTTGGCCATTTATACTATAAGGTTCCTTACTCCTATTATCACTTAGTAGTAGAATATCGTTTTGTAGGAGAGTTGCAGAAAGGTGCACCTGATTATACCTTAAGAAATAGTGGGGTGATGTTCCATTCTCAGGATCCAAGAACGATGCCTAAAGAGCAAGACTGGCCAATTTCTGTAGAAATGCAGTTTTTAGGGGGATTGGGTGATGGCAAACCAAGGCCTACGGGAAATATGTGTTCACCGGGAACTAATGTAGTTTATAAGGGGAAAATTGCTTCCTCCCACTGTCTCAATTCAACTTCAAAAACTTATCATGGCGACCAGTGGGTTCGTGCCGAGCTGATTGTATTAGGTGACTCGCTGATCACACACATCATCAATGGAGATACGGTGTTGCAATATTCTAAACCACAAATTGGCGGCGGTACAGCCAACAATTATGATCCAAAGATCAAAATCGACGGCAAATTATTGAGCAGCGGTTTTATCGCCTTACAAAGTGAAGGCCAACCGATTGACTTCCGCAAAGTAGAACTCAAAGATTTATCCCCATTAAAAGAAAAAACCAGGCGCAAATAGGCTTGGTTCTCCCTGAATTATTTGTTTCTACCTGCTATTGCGGGTGTCCGTTTTTACTTCTACCTTTGCCGCACCAAAAAAATTGGACGCATCCATAGCTCAGCTGGATAGAGCAACGGTTTTCTAAACCGTAGGTCATAGGTTCGAATCCTATTGGGTGTACAAGATTTATTTCTTAATTAAAGGCGACGTTGCTCCAGACGTCGTCTTTTTTTTTAAAAATACTCTGCTAAATACGGAGTCCTGCAATGCTGTCTTAACGTTTTCAGGGCCCTGTCTTTTAGTTGTCTGATACGTTCCTTACTCAGGTTAAAAACTTCCACCATATCATCTAAGGTCAGGGCAGTATGGTTGTCCAATCCGAAGAAAAGTGTGATGATCCATTTTTCCCGTTCCGGAAGTACGCCTAAGGTCCGCTGTAAATCCTCACTTAAGGATTCTGTCATCATGAGTGCATCCGTATTCGGCACATTGGTGTTCGCGAGGCTGTCCAGCAAACTAAAACCGCTTTCCTCATTGGTCGTCATATCCAATGAAAACGACAATGGGGCACTCGACAAATAATCGGAAACCTTATCTTCAGAAAGCTCCGTTGCCACAGAAATCTCTTCATAAGTAGGCAACCTTTCTAACTGCTGTTCCAGTAGATCTGTCGCCTTATTTATTTTGATGATACCAAGTACCTGATTTCCCGGAAGGCGGATCATTCTCTTCTGATCGGCCAATGCCTGCATGATGCTCTGACGAATCCACCATACGGCAAAAGAGATAAATTTGAAACCTTTGGTATCATCAAATCGCTCTGCGGCCTTAATCAAGCCAAGGTTGCCCTCACTAATAAGATCGGCCAACTGCAGACCTCTGTTTTGATACTTTTTGGCAACAGAAACGACAAAGCGCAAATTGGTTTTCACCAGTTTATCCAGGGCTGCTTTATCTCCTTTTTTAATTCTTCTGGCCAGATTCAACTCTTCCTCTACATTCACCAGGTCGATTCTTCCGATATCAGTCAGGTATTTATCAATAGATTCGGAGTCGCGATTGGTAATGGATGGTGCAATTTTTAATTGTCTCATGCCGTAACTTTATTTTCTAATGATACTTTTTGGTTTAATATTTTCGCTTCGAAATCCTGCATACATTTTACGAGTACTTCCACACTCGATATCGGTAATGCATTGTATAAAGAGACTCTGAAACCACCCGCAGAAGGAAATCCTTTAATCCCCACAATCCCATTTGCTACTGCAAAATCCAGGAATGCTGCTTCCAGCTCCGGATCATACATTTTAAAGGTCACATTCATTCTGGACCTGTCGATTGGATGAGACAGGCCATAAAACAAGGTGTTTCTATCTATTTCCTCATATAACAATCCTGATTTGGCGATGTTTTCCAGTTCCTGTTGTGGTACACCTCCTTTTTCTTTTAGCCACCTTAAATTAAGCATGGCTACATAGATTGAAAATACCGGAGGGGTATTAAACATAGAGTTATTGTCTCTGTAAATGCGGTAATCAGACATAGAAGGCGCTTGTACCTCGATTTTCTCCAGCAAGCTGTTTTTAATCACCACAAGAGTCATACCTGCGGGGCCCATGTTTTTTTGTGCACCGGCGTAGATCAGGTCAAAATCTGCAACGTTAATCGCTCTGCTAAAAATATCAGAAGACATATCGCAGATCACCGGAACATTGGTAGCAGGGTGGCTAAACATCTCCGTTCCTTCTATGGTATTATTTGAGCAATAATGAAAATAAGCGGCATCCTCCGGAATTTGATACCCTACAGGAACATAGTAATAGTTTTTATCTTTTGAAGAGGCCACAATATCCACCTCACCAAAAAACAATGCTTCTTTAATGGCTTTCAAAGAAAAAAATCCGCTATCCAGATAGGCAGCTTTTTTACCCTGGTGCAAAAAATTCATGGCTAACATAGAAAACTGGGTACTGGCACCACCCTGCAAAAACAGCACGCTGTAATCTGCGGGCACACCCAGCAGTTCGCTCACCAAATCCTGTGTTTCCCTGATGACAGCTTCAAACTCAGGAGTACGATGGGAAATCTCTAAAATACTAAGACCAATGCCATTAAAATCTCTGACAGCATCTGCTGCCTGATCTAAAACTCTGGCTGGTAAAATACATGGCCCGGCACCGAAATTGTGTTTGATCATTGTGTTATAGGTTTTGGTTGATACCTCCAAAGTTCGGTAGGTCAAAACGGATATCTCATTTTCTGTTTACATTCAGCAAATTTTTCTGTTTTGACTGCTTTATACCATACAATTTTTGGGTAGCAATTGAGCCGTAGTGCTATGGCAAAATTTAATTTCCTTACTTTCTTCTTTTTTAAGGGGTTAAGGTATGTTATACACTATCCTTAGGCTGAAAGGCCGTAAATGTTTCATAAAAAATAAATAATACTATATTTGACCCTGATTACTTTGTAAAACACCTACACTAAGCTAGAAATCTATTTCCTGAAATATGTCTAAATTAGATCCTACCCATCTTGGAATTTTGCGCCTGCTACAGGAAGATGCCCGAATGACGCATAAAGAACTGGCCAGAAGGTTAAGGAAAAGTGTTTCCCCGATCTTTGAAAGGGTAAAATGGCTGGAACAGAATGGCTATATTAAAGGATATACCGCATTGGTAGACCTGCAAAAAAGCAGTAACAGTATCATTTCCTTTACCCACATCCAGATGAATGACCATTCTGAGGAAGCCTTGAGTGCTTTTCAAAAAGAAGTGGTGCAATTCGAAGATGTAAGAGAGTGTTATTACATCACCGGAAATTTCGATTTTATCCTGAAAATTGTATCTCCGGATATGAAAGGTTACAATGATTTTCTACGTGGGAAACTGTCTAAATTACCCAATGTAGGCAGTGTACAGAGCTTTCTGGTTTTATCAGAAGAGAAAAGAGATACCAGTTACAAGATCTAAAGACATCAGTCTCCCCCTAAACCTTTTTTACTCCCCAACTGTTATTACGGTAATGCAGGATTCTGGCTATAGCGTTAAGATACTGAACTCAGCCCCACAGTTATCTCCTTGATTAGCAGAGATATTTTATTAATTTGCATCCTCTAAAACGTAAATTACATGATACAGGTAGCTTTATTACTCCCCAATAAATACCGTTTACTAAGCGTAGCCGCGATTCTGGATGTGTTTGATACTGTGAACCATTATTATGAAGAAATCGGCAGGGCACCTTTTTTTCAGATCAACCTGATTCGTAACGCGGCTGTTTCACCGGAGGGTAATCTATTTGAAAAATACAATGCGCTTTCCCTATCCGAATCCGGACAACAAAACCTCATCTTAATCCCTGCATTCGACAATCCCGACCTGAATACGGCTATCCATCAAAACCTGGAGTACCTGCCCTGGCTGCAACAGCAATATAAGAAAGGTGCAGAACTGGCTAGTTTTTGTACCGGAGCTTTTCTGCTGGCCGCTACAGGCTTGTTAAACGGGAAAAGTGCAACTACACATGTCAATGCCAGTAGTGCCTTTGCCAACTGCTTTCCGGATGTCTATTTTAAGCCGGAAAAGGTGGTTACCGTAGACCAGGGAATTTATACCAGTGGCGGCGCAACGAGTAGTTTTCATTTGATGCTGATGCTGATCCACAATTACTGTAACCGTGATACGGCAATTCACATTGCCAAAATATTTTCTATTGATATGAACAGGGAACAGCAAAGCCATTTTGGCAGCTTTCATCCGGTAAGAGATCATGGTGATGAACTGGTTTCGAAAACACAGCTGAGCATTGAAAATGCGTATAAAGAATCGGTAACCATTGAAGATATTCTGCAACATATCCCGTCCAGCAGGAGGAATATTGTGCGCAGATTTAAACAGGCTACCGGAAATACCCTGATTGAGTATTTACAAAAAACCAGAATTGAGGCGGCTAAAAAGCTTTTAGAGCAAACCAACCTCAGTATTCTGGAAGTAATGTTAGATTCCGGCTATAATGATCTGAAAACTTTCAGACAGCTTTTCAAGAAAAACTCCGGAATGACACCTAAAGATTATCGCGATAAGTTTAAGCCGAAAGCTGCATAGCAGGTACTTGCTTTACCTTTTTCTTTCTTTTCTTTTTTAGCTTGTTCAGCCAGATCAGAGTACCTGTTACCGGCAGACTAGTCGCAATAAGACAGGCCAGAAAATAGATGATCTTGGTAAACATGCCATATACATCACCCAAATGCAGGGCTTTGATAGAACCGGAAACACGTTCGTTGAAAGGCTTATCTTTAAACACTTCCGTTTTAAGTACGCTACCGGTATATTGATCTAAAAGTACTTTATCACCTGCGGCAGGTGCAAAAAATCCTGTTTTATTTTTCATAACCGCAATGGCCGAAGCAGAATCTTTTGGTAAGCTGATGCTATAATCTCCCTCATAAGGTAAGGCTGCATCTGCTTTTTTAAGGTAATCGCTCAGGTTTAAAGGAGCGGCTCCCGCTACAACTGTCGAAACAGGGTCTTTAGGCGGCTCAAATCCCTCTGGCTGGTAAGTACCCAAAGTTTTCCTTAAGGCTTCTCTGTACCATGGGAAAGACCATTGTGGACCGGTAATCCCCATCAGGAATAAAAATATACAGGAGTAAAAACCTAAACTATTGTGTAAATCGTGGTTCGTTCTTTTCCAGCTTCCAGACCATTTGACCTTTAAGCCTTGTTTCCATGATTTGATCCTTTGGGGAAACCAGATCACCATTCCGGTAATTACACCAATCGTAAATAGAATGGTGGCGGCACCACTGATATAACTTCCTAGCTTTCTGTTTTCCAGTTCGCCGAAAATCGGTTTTTCTATTCTGTCCAATAACAACCATCTGTGCAGGCTAAACATGGTTTTCATGAAGGAAGCAGTTGCACCTTTCACTTCAGAGATATTACCAATTACTTCCCCGGTGTATGGGTTTACCGCAAAAGCTGAAGGACGTTTTCCTTCTTCAGGCTTGCCACCTTTTCCTTTATCTCCTTTTCCTTCCCGTTTGTTATCTTCTTTACCTTCTTTTCCTTTTCCGGCTTGCTCATTTCCAGCTCCTGCAGTGGCCAGCTTACCTTCTTTTTTATCTTTCCCGCCTTCTTTCATCCTCACCATAAACTGGTAAGTCCTGTTCGGATCAGCCGGGATTTTTATAGAAACTACTTTCCCTCCTGTGCTTTCCTTTACTTGTTTGATCAGTGATTCAACAGGCATCGCTTTTGCAGCAGCCGGAGCCGTTACTTTATACAATTCAGGATTCGCCATCTCCTTCAATTCTGTATTAAAAACATACAGCGTACCACTTAAACAAACCAGGACCACAATGATCCCGCTTGCTAATCCGATCCATAAATGGATGTCGTTAAAAAGTTTACGTGTTTTTTGCCAGGCGCTTTTAGGTGTATTTGGTTTCATTAAGGCTATTTTTTACAAATATAAAACAAATCCGCAATTATTTAGACTTAGTCTTAATACCTGCGGATTTGTTACGATGTGGTTATTTTATGCGGATTTATTTATTCCACCAGATCTTGCCAACGGTAACCTCGTCATTACCTTGTTTACCTGCTTCTGCAGCGTTAGTTTGGCGCTCAGATTCCGGATACATCAATCTTAATGGTCTTGCATCTGGTGAAGGAGCCAATAAGGAATTAGGAATCTCCGGGAATCCCAACCTTCTGTAATCACTCCATGCTTCCAGACTGCTGATGCTGTTTAGCGCTAACCATTTTTGCTCAATGATCCTTTTTATACGCTGATCTGCTGGTGCTGAACTTAATTTCACAGTCGCCTGCTCGTTGTATGCGGCAAATAGTCCTGCATTTACCTCCATATATTTGAATGACTCTGCAATTCCCTGTTCATAGAAGGTCTGATCAGATCCGGAAATCCATCCTCTGTTAGCCGCTTCGGCCTGAAGGAATAAACTTTCAAAAGAGCCCATCAAAATTGAAGCCTGATCAAAGCTCTTGAATAGACCTGTTGCTTTTCCGTTGTTTTCATTTGGTCCTTTAAAAGCAGAAGTCTTCTTTGCTGCATATTGCTCATCTACAACAGGATTTCCAAAAATCACACCTTTAAAAGCACCATCGATACTGGTATATAAACCCGCCAGACGTGGGTCTTTCAATACACTATAAATATTGATGATATGCTGGGTTGGACGCAAACTCACATGATTGGTCGCAGAAGCATTAACTCCTCTGTAATTGGTTTCCCAAAAAGGATTCATCTTCCCTTTAGAATTGATGTAGCCTGGTTTGGTAGCTACATTTTCTCCCAGGCCCAAAAACCCTGTTCCCTCCTGTTTAATCTTATCAATCTCGGTAGTGATATAAGCATCATTATTTGCTTCCGACTGGCGGATCAGCGCTCTTAATTTTAGCGTATTTCCAAATTTAGCCCACAATTGCTTGTCGCCGCCAAAGATGATATCAGCTTTGCCTGGATTTTGATCTGCTGCAGCAGCTTTAATCTCATTAATCCCTTCGGTAATCAGTTGAACAGACTTTTCATATACAATCTTTCCATCTTCATATTTTGGTTGCAAATACTGCGTTCTGTTCAAAGCCTCGTCAAAAGGTACGTTGTTGTAAATATCTACCAGGTGCAGAAAGTGCCAGCCTTGCATGATCTTCGCAATTCCCGAATAAAACGGCGCACTTTCCTTTTGCGCCTGTTCTTTGATCAATTGATAATATAATAAGGTGTTATAAGTACCTTCCCAGATTTGAATTCCGTCTCTGGTTCCGCGGATGGCCACCCCATTATAGGTCTTTTCTTTATAGAACTGATTGGTAGCTTCACTTGTGGTACCCCAGTATCCTGCCCAGAAAGCCGCCAATTGATTGATTTGTACGGTTTCCTGATTTACAGTGCTGATTAAAGCGCCAGGTAAACGGGCACTTAAAATCAGATATTGCTCTGTTGGACCATTCGGATTGTCATTCACATCCAGGAATTTTTCGCAGGAAGTCAGACTGAATAAGCTGGCTGCAAAAACGAATATTTTTATACTTTTCTTCATGATATGTTATTCTTCAGCGTGTATCTTTAATAAATTAGAACGTAACATTCAAGTTAAAACCGAACGTTCTGGTTGGAGGAATCTGTCTGAAACTCAGGTAACCATCGGTTTGATTGTACAAGGATTCAGGATCCCCATAAGTATTGCTCTTATGTCTGACGATAAACAAATTGGTGCCTACCAAACCAAAACTAGCTTCTCGGATCACTTTTTGTTTAGCCAGTAATGCTTTAGGCAAGGCATAGCTGATGTTCAATTCTCTTAGCTTAAAGAAGTCCGACTTTGCAGCCGTATTCCTTTGCACTTTTCCCTGTCCATCCCAAAAAGCTTTATCGCCTTTGGAGAAAACTGAAGTGTTTTCTACATATACCGGCTGTTCTGCGGTGCCAGTGTTGATTACAGAATTAGGGAAGATAAAAGGTTCACGATTATAAGCAGTAGTCGCTGGATGCGTACCTGCAGTGTACATTCTCGGCACCACTTCAGAATACAACCAACCACCAAGACGGGCATCAAACTGAGCACCGATGCTGATTCCTTTAAAATTAATCATGGTGCTTAAGCCCATCTGATAAGGAGGAACCATGGTACCAAGAGGTGCGCTGTCGGCTATGGTAGTTGTATTACCTTTAGCATCAACAATTACTCTTCCCTGATCGTCTCTTTGGTAATCACTAACCTTTAATAATGGATAAGTTTGTCCTACTACCGCATAAGCCTGTCTGAACATTCTGAATTCTTCCTGTCCGCCGAAAATAGTTTTCACCTTATTATTAATATGTGTGAAGTTAAAACCAACATTCCATCTGAAGTCGTCTTTGCGGATTACATCACCACTAACACTCAATTCAATGATTTTGTTGGTCAATCTCCCTGCGTTCACAATGGTACTGTTGTACCCCGTAGCACTTGAAATCGGTGCATCGAAAATCTGACCATCTGAATCTGAGTATACATAAGCAGCTTCAAAGTTTAGGCGATCCTGGAAGAAGCCCAACTGAGCCCCTACTTCATAGGAAGTCACAAATTCTGGTTTGATATTTCTGTTTGGGCTGGTTAAGCCAGGTGTAAACCCTACTAATCCGCCAAAAGGAAAACCATTGATCTGTGAATAGGCATTATTTAAACTGTAAGGATCTAAAGTAACATTACCCGTTCTGTTGTAAGAGGCAAAGATCTTTCCGAAAGAAAGCACATTACTGTCTTTTAACCCTTTGATAGCTTCCGTAAAAACAAAGGAAGTACTTACACCCGGATAGAAATAAGAGCGGTTTTCTTTGCTCAATACTGAAACCATATCGTTCCTACCGGTTAAGGTCAGGAACAAATAGTTGTTATACCCGGCAGTAAACTCTCCATAGGTACCTAATGCTCTGTATTTAGTAATTGAAGCAGTACCATCTAACTCACCTGCACGGCTCCCCGGGTTGAATAAATCCGGGAATAAAAGATTGGCACTTCCTATTGAAGTCAGCTTAGAATCATCCATGCGGATGTTTTGTCCAACCAATAATCGGGTAGTAAATTTTCCGAAGTCCTTTTTAAAGTTCAGGATTAAATCACTGTTTACTCTGCGGAAATTGTTGCTTCCATCATTTACTGAACCATTCACATTCCTGTTTCCTGAAGGAGAGGCTAGTTTATTGGTGGTTGCTCTACTATCTTCTGAAGTAGTATACAATCCAATGCGGTAAATTGCACTAAACCATGGTGTAAATTCATAATCCAGTTCAATCTTACCATTAACGGTTTGCTGATTTGAAGTATTTCTATTGTTATCCATTAGGAAAAATGGATTCTTTGCAGCGGTAGCATCTGTATAATAGTTTAGCGGGTTGGCTGCTGAATTTGGATCTCTCCAGTTTTTCAAGCCATTAAGGTCAAGATTTGCAGGTTGCACATAGGTGCTATACCATGGACCATCTGGTGTGGTATTTCTATTTGCAGCAATATAATTGACATTATAAGAAGTGTTCAATTTTCCGAAAGTTCTGGACCCGTTAAACCTCGCTCCTGTTCTTGAGCTTTTATCCCCTGGAATTACCCCTTTGATATTTACATTTTGAACGGAGAAATAGTAAGTAGATTTTTCATCACCACCAGAAAAAGACAGGTCATTCTGTAAAGTTCTACCGGTTTGGAACATGTCCAGGCGGTTGTCTTTTGAAGGAGTTGCATATAAAGCGGTTGGCTGTACGCCATTTGGTAGTTTTAAGCCCAGGTCTCTGATGCTGCCATCAAATGCCGGTCCCCATGATTCATATTCTGTTGGAGAATACACGCCATTTTGCCCCTGTCCGAATTGTGTCTGCGCAGGCGGCAGCAGGTGAACGTCTGAAAAAGTAGTGGTATTAGAGAAACTAACCAGCCCTTTACCTCTTGTTCCTTTTTTAGTAGTGATCATTAAAGCACCGTTTACGCCTTCTGAGCCGTATAATGCAGCGGCGTTTGCGCCTTTTAAGACGGTAATATTTTCTATATCATTCGGGTTTAAGCGTCCGATGTCTGGAACAGGTACCCCATCTACTACATATATAGGATTGTTTTTAGCATCATTGAAGGAACGTGAACCACGAAGTCTGATTTGCACCAACTGATCAGTTTTACCCGTTGTGGCATCGTTCATATTGATTCTCAACCCGGCTACTTTACTCGCCAGACCTTGTAAAGGGTTGACAACTTTACCCTGATTCAGGTTTTCATTAGTGATCAGCGTTGCTGAGGTTCCCAATTCTCTTGCCTGACGTTTGATCCCCAAAGCACCAGTCACCATGACTTCCGACAATTGGTTTACTGAATCGTCCAGGTAGGCATTCAGGATATTTTTATCCGCAGTTACTTTTTGTTCAAGGGTAACGTAGCCAGTGTAGGAAAAGGTCAGTAAGTCGCCGGTTGCTGCGTTGATACTATATTTACCTGCTGCATCAGTGCTCACTATCTCATTGGTCGATTTGCGGATAACGGTTGCGCCCGGAAGGGTTACTCCAGTCTTTTGATCTATCACTTTCCCTGTGATCATCCTTACCTGAGCAAGGAGACCCGTAGAGATCGTTAACAGGAAAATAATTAGGGTAGCTTTTTTGTTCATGTAAATATTATTTTGATATTTTATTAAGATTTAATCTTAATAACTTTAACTTCGCCGCAAAGATATCAGTAGCCGATGACGCAAAAGGGAGAACAGATGACGCCAAAAGGAGAAATAAAAGACCGTTCATTTTACGGATCCAAGGATCTTACTATAGGCTATTCAAAGAAAAAAGCTACCTTAAACGGAGACCAAGGGTTTTCTTTGCTCCAGGAAGAGGGAAATCAGGCTGCTTATCAAATGATATTCGTACTCAAAGGAAAATTATCTTTTGATGAGGATGGACAAGTTTCAGCCTTACCCCTGCTGGAAAGTCAGCAGTATAATTTGCTCTGGAGCACAGGAAAATCTTGTTTTCAGGAAGGCTTTACAGAAGAATCAAATGAGATTGTTTCTGTAGAGATGAGTGCCGGTTTTTTATCAAGGTATTTACCCGAAGATCATCCAGCCGCTATTCATTTACAATCGCAACAGGAAGCTTCCGCTCCCGATGTTATACTATTCTCTGAGCAACACCTGCACATCACCCCCGAGATCAACGCAATTTTAAATGGGATAGAAAACTCTCCGCATACCGGTTTTTGTGAACGCCTGTTTTTAGAATCAAAGGTGATCGAATTACTGGCCATCAAAATTTCGCAACTGGAGCTACAGCAACAACAGCCGGCCCCCCGGTTAAAGCAGGAAGAGCTGGATAAAATGCAGGAAGCCCGGGAAATTCTGATTCAGAACATTGACCGCCCCTTTTCACTTAGAACATTGGCACACATGGTAGGCACCAACGAGTTTAACCTGAAGAAGCAATTCAAGGCGGCATATGGTACTACAGTCTACGGATATTTGAACCAATATAAAATGGAACAGGCTAAAGCCATGTTACTTCAAGGGGATTCCCGCGTGTCTGAGGTATCGGAAAAGATGGGCTATAAACATGCGACGCATTTCACCAGCGCCTTCAAAAAATACTTTGGTTACCTGCCGAACAAGATTAAGATGTTCTTCCTGTTTTTTGATCCGGAATTCTGTCTGATTTTGTTCACTACGTAGTTCAAAACGACTGTTTTCCGTCCAATCTCTTCTAAATCAACAACATTTATCACGAAATTCTTTTCTTTAAATTATTTTATTTATACCTTTGTAGTCCCTCACGGGAAAAGGAGATTAAATTTTAATGGCTAAAAAACAAGTAGCAGAAAAAGAACTAGAGGCTAAAAAAGCCGAATTACAAGGTGCAGACGCTCGTCTCACTGAAAAAGAGATCATTGAATCAGAAGCTGATTCAGTGTCGATCGAAAAGATCAAATCATCATTAGCAACACCTGATCAGGATTTTGACTGGGATGCAGATGATAAAGTTTTCGGAAAATACTCTGATGAAGACCGTAAGAAGTTTGAAGACATGTATACCGATACTTTCAATCAAATCAACCAAGGTGAAATCATCAGCGGTATTGTTGTGTCTATCAACAATAAAGACGTAGTATTAAACGTAGGATTTAAATCTGACGGATTAGTATCTACTTCTGAGTTCCGTGATACACCTGATTTGAAAATTGGTGATACCGTTGACGTATTCGTGGAAGCTCCTGAAGACGCAAACGGTCAATTAATTTTATCTCGTAAAAGAGCTAAAACCCAAAGATCATGGGAGTCTATTAATGAGGCTCTTGACAATGACAGAATCATCAACGGATTTGTTAAAAGCCGTACTAAAGGTGGTCTTATCGTTGACATCATGGGTGTTGAAGCTTTCTTACCTGGTTCACAAATTGACATCAAACCTATCCGCGATTACGATGTATACGTGGGTAAAACAATGGAATTCAAAGTTGTTAAGATCAACCATGAGTTTAAAAACGTAGTAGTTTCTCATAAAATCTTAATCGAAGACGATTTAGAAAGCCAAAAAGTTGAAATCGTATCTAAACTTGAAAAAGGTCAGGTATTAGAAGGAACTGTTAAAAACATTACTGATTTCGGTGTATTCATCGATTTAGGTGGTGTTGATGGTTTACTTCACATCACTGATATTTCTTGGGGCCGCATAGAGCATCCAAAAGAAGTATTAAGCTTAGATGAGAAAATCAACGTTGTTGTTCTTGACTTTGATGATGAGAAAAAACGTATTGCATTAGGATTAAAACAATTGACTCCACACCCTTGGGAATCTTTAGATACTAACTTAGCTGTTGGTTCTAAGGTTAAAGGTAAAATTGTTACTGTTGCTGATTACGGAGCTTTCTTAGAAATCATTCCTGGTGTTGAAGGTTTAATCCACGTATCAGAAATGTCTTGGTCACAAAACCTACGTAGCCCACAAGAATTCTTGAAAGTTGGCGATGAAATCGAAGCTGAAGTATTAACTTTAGACAGAGACGAACGCAAAATGAGCTTAGGTATTAAGCAATTAACTCAAGATCCTTGGCAAAATGTTGCTGAAAGATATCCTATCGGAAGCAAACATACTGCTGTAGTTAAAAACATGACTAACTTCGGTGTATTCGTGGAAATTGAAGAAGGTATTGATGGTTTAATCCATATCTCTGATCTTTCATGGTCTAAAAAAGTTAACCACCCTAACGAATTCACTAAAGTAGGTGATACATTAGACGTAGTTGTTCTTGAATTAGATGTTGAAAGCCGCAAATTGAGCTTAGGTCACAAACAACTGGAAGAAAACCCATGGGATACTTTTGAAACTATCTTCACGTTAGATTCAATTCACCAGGGTACTGTTGTTAAAGTAACTGATAAAGGTGCTGTTATTGCTTTACCATATGGTGTAGAAGGATTCGTTCCAACTAAACACATGGCTAAAGAAGACGGAACAACTATCAAAGCTGAAGAAACTAATGATTTCAAAATCATTGAGTTTAACAAAGATGCTAAACGTATCGTTGTTTCTCATGCCCGTATCTGGGAAGAGGCTAAAGCTGAAGCTGTTGCTGAAGAAAGAGCTACTAAGAAAAAAGAAGCTAAAGCTTCAAACACTGCAGTTAAGAAAGTTAAAGATTCAGTTGAGAAATCAACTCTTGGCGATCTAGGCGTACTTGCTCAATTAAAAGAGCAAATGGAAGGTGAAGAAAGCAAAAACAAAGCTAAATAATCTTTTAAGCTAATATATTAAAGGCATCCCATTACGGGATGCCTTTTTTTTTGCTATTTTGCCCCGATATCAATACCCCCGCTTTTTACCCGTCTTTTATGAAAATATTAATTTCAATGCTGAGCTGCCTGCTTTGCTTTCAGCTGAGTAGTATTGCCCAGGCTCCTGCAATCATCCCAAATCCTGTGGAAATGAAAGCAGGAAAAACAACAGATAATTTTACGATAGCCAATCATAGTACGCAGGTTTTCATCAGCGACAGCAGTCTTCGGCCTTCGGCAGAATTCTTCATCAACTTTATTAAAAAACATTATTTACTGGATTTAACGCTGACTACAGTGGTCGATGCCAACAGGAAGAATGTAATCAACCTGATCAGAGAGGACCCTTCGCAGGAAAGTCTGGTTAAAGCTTTAATCACTAAACAAAACCCTACTCAGGTAGTTGGTCTGGCTAAATCAGCACTTATTATAGAAAAAAACACCTCCAAAAATCCGGAGAAATATATGCTGGATGTTTTAAGTCAGTCTGTAGCTATTCGTTCCGCTTCGCCGGCAGGTGTATTTTACGGAATTCAGACCCTGATTCAGCTGTTGCCTCCTTCCGCAAAGCCTGTTCCTCTACAGGCAAAGGCAGTCAGCATTACGGACTATCCCCGTTTCGCTTACCGTGGAATGCACCTGGATGTGAGCAGACACTTTTTCGATGTAAACTTTGTTAAAAAATACATTGATTACCTCGCCATGCATAAGCTGAATTATTTCCACTGGCACTTAACCGACGACCATGGATGGCGGATAGAGATCAAAAAACATCCCCGCTTAACCACTGTTGGTGCCTGGAGGGATGGTTCCATTATCGGGCTATATCCGGGAAAAGGAAACGACAAGATCAGACATGGCGGGTATTATACGCAAACCGAAGTAAAAGAGGTGATCAAATATGCCGCAGACCGGTATATCACCATTATCCCGGAAATTGAAATGCCAGGTCATAGTATGGCCGTGCTTGCCGCTTACCCGGAATTGAGTACTACCCCAAAACTATCGAAGAAGGTAGCAGAAACCTGGGGTATCTTCAATAAATTCAATAATGTATTACTCCCTTCTGAGCAAACGTTTAATTTTCTGGAGGAAGTACTCACAGAAGTAATGGCGTTATTCCCCTCCCCTTATATTCATATTGGCGGAGATGAGTGTTCGAAGATCTGGTGGAAGCAGTCTGCCTTTTCTCAGCAACTCATTAAAGAGAAAGGCTTAAAAGATGAAAATGGTTTGCAAAGCTACTTCATCCATAGGATTGAAAAGTTTGTGAATAGTAAAGGAAAAACGATTATTGGCTGGGATGAGATTTTAGATGGCGGCCTTGCACCAAATGCAATCGTCATGAGCTGGCGTGGAGAAAAAGGTGGAATCGCCGCTGCGAAACAAAAACATAAGGTGATCATGACACCAGAGAACTTTATGTATTTCAATCACTCCCAATTCTTAAAGGACGATTCTTTAACTGCTGCCAGATTTTTGCCATTAGCTGATGTGTACAATTATGAACCTGTACCTGCTGTGCTGACTCCTGCGGAAGCCAGATACATCTGGGGTGCACAAGGTAACTTATGGACGGAATACATCACAAATCCAGCGAAAGTGGAGTATATGCTGTTTCCCCGCTTAGATGCATTGTCTGAGGTCCTGTGGAGTCCGAAGTCGAAACGTAATTTCCCGGCTTTTCAGGAGAGACTCAAACAACAGCTAAGGAGGTATGATTTTATGGGTATCAGGTATAGCAGAAGGTACGTTTTATAGAAACTTTGATTTTAGCTCCGGCGATGGGATCATACAGCTTTCTTGCCTGCCCCAAATGCGATACCTGTTTTTTGAAATCAGCTGATAGCAGAAATCTCTGATAAACGATGGAATGATGATCAGGGCATAGAGCATTGGCCATAGTCCGCCAAGCCTTTTCGTTATACGTAGTGCAGCAGTAGAACGGTAATAGGCTTTCCCACCCTCCAATAGGACAATGGTATTTAGCGCTTGCTGATTAGACACTACAACTTTCTCCTGATTCGCTGGTGACTTTAATGTTTGCTGATTAGATTCATGTGCAGCAATTTTATCCTTGCCGTCATTTAGCAATGTCAATTGATCTTTTGCAACGTCGCTTTGCAGTGCGGCGAAACGAAAATAATCCTGCTGATCTCTTTTGATAATAAACTGCACAGTATGATTACATAGATTACAAATTCCGTCAAAAAATATCAGTCCATGTTCCCTATTCTCATTCATTTGCCTGCATTTACCTTAAAGAGTATCAATATTCAAACATTGTTCCATTACTGAAATCAGACAAAGATAAATTTTAATTCGGGCGGGGAATCTATAGTTTTATAAATAAGACACTTAAAGAGTTTTAGGCTTGAAATCTGTTGAATTTACTCAAATCAGATGCAAAAATTCCCGTTTCAACTTTACAGAGTTGGAACATTTTGTTATATTTGACCAATCCTTTAGTCAATGCAAAAAAGAACCCTGCTAGACGGTCAGAAATTCCAGATCACAATTAAGAGACTTTGTCATCAATTAATTGAGAACCATAACGATTTTTCAAATACTGTTTTAATTGGCATTCAGCCAAGAGGCAGTTATTTTGCCGATAGAGTGCAAAATGAACTGTCCCAAATCCTTAAGAAAACCACGATAAAGAAAGGCAATCTTGATATTACCTTCTTCCGTGATGATTTTAGAAGGAAGGACGGCCTCGTTGCCGCCAACGCCAACACCATAGATTTTATTATTGAAGGGATGAACGTAATCCTCATCGATGATGTATTGTGGACCGGACGTACCATACGTTCTGCCATGGATGCATTATTGGCTTACGGCCGACCTGCGCGGGTAGAACTCATGGTCTTGATCGACAGGCGTTTTTCAAGGCACCTACCTATCGAACCCGATTATATCGGTCAGCAGGTGGACAGCTTAAATTCACAACACGTGAAAGTGAGTTGGAAAGAAACAGAAGGAGAAGACAAAGTAATCTTAATATCAGAAAGCATTAAATAACATGGCAGAAGAAAAATTATCAACCCGACATCTTTTAGGTATCAAAGATATTAACCGAAATGATATCGAATTGATCTTACAAACTGCAGATAATTTTAAAGATGTAATCAACAGACCGATTAAAAAGGTTCCTGCTTTGAGAGACATCACGATTGCGAATATTTTCTTTGAAAATTCAACGCGTACAAAACTGTCTTTTGAACTTGCAGAAAAGAGACTTTCTGCTGATACCATCAATTTCGCCGCTTCTTCCTCATCGGTAAGTAAAGGTGAAACGCTGATTGATACGGTAAATAATATCCTGGCCATGAAAGTGGACCTGGTAGTGATGAGACACCCTTATGCGGGAGCTGGTCAGTTCCTGAGCAGGCATGTCAATGCACAAATCGTGAACGCTGGAGACGGCGCACATGAACATCCTACGCAAGCACTTTTAGATGCTTTCTCTATCCGCCAGAAACTAGGTGATATTGAAGGTAAAAAGGTAGTGATTGTAGGTGATATCCTACACTCAAGGGTAGCCATATCCAACATTCTTTGCCTGCAAAAGTTAGGCGCAGAAGTGATGGTATGCGGTCCGACTACACTGATTCCCAAACACATTGAGAGTTTAGGCGTAAAAGTAGAACACAACCTGATCAAAGCTTTAAACTGGTGTGATGTAGCCAATATGCTACGCATCCAGCTGGAAAGACAAGACATCAAATACTTCCCTTCCCAAAGAGAATATGCCATGATGTATGGCTTAAACAAACAAATCCTGGACAACCTGGACAAAGAAATCATTGTAATGCACCCTGGCCCGATTAACCGTGGCGTAGAGATTACCAGTGATGTCGCAGACAGCAAGCAATCTATTATCCTTGAACAGGTAGAAAACGGTGTTGCTGTGAGAATGGCAGTACTTTATCTGCTTGCTTCTCAGAGAGATTAAAACTTCGAAAAGTTTTATATAACATTCTTGTTTTCTTTTCGTTAAAGCCAGTGTTATCAACAGTTGTTAGTTTCTTATGCTGACAAGACCTAATACTATTTTTATATTCGTAGCAACCATATTTGAAACCAGATGCAGAAAAAATACCTTTTTATTCCGCTATTCTTAGCAGGTAGCTTTACAACTAGCTATGCGCAGTCCAGCAGACTAGTTTACCTCAATGAAAATTATCGAACAGGTCTGGAGTTACTGGACAATGAAAAATACGTTGCAGCAGCCGAACAATTTAGGTTGGTAGATAAAGCCCGTCAAAAAGCAGATGCCCAACAAGAAAGTAATTCTGAACTGTCCTTGCTCAAAGAAAATGCGAAGTTCTATGCTGCCGTTTGTGCTTTAGAACTAGGAAACAACGACGCAGAAAGTCTTTTTCAGAAATTTATTAAGGATTATCCCCTAAATGCAAATACTAAACTTGCTTATTTCCATGTTGGTAAATCGTATTTCGCTCAGGAAAACTATCAAAAAGCATTAGATTGGTTCGAAAAAACTGACCCTTCTACCCTTTCTCAGAAACAACGTCTGGAATATCAATTCAAACAAGGATACGCGTATTTCATGTTGAAAGACATCGAAAAAGCAGAACCATTATTTGAAGCTGTTAAAAAAGAAAAATCTCCGTATCAGGAAAGTGCGACTTATTATTTCGCCTATATCAATTACCTGAACAAAGAATATAAAACTGCATTGGCCAACTTTGAAAAGTTGAAAGGCTCTCCTACTTACGAAGAAAGCTATCCTTATTACATCACTTCAATGTATTACCTGGATGAGCGCTACGATGATGTGCTCAGTTATGCCGTTCCTATTTTAAAGACCACAAAACAACAGTATGAGGCAGAAATGCTTAGCTTGATTGCGGCCTCTTATTTCGCTAAATCTGATTATACCAATGCAGAGAAGTATTTCCAGGAATACTATTCGAAAAGTAAATCTGAAGTTAAAAACAACTTGTTTATCTATCAGTACGGTTATTCATTGTTTCAGCTGAAAAGATACCAGGAAGCTGTAGCAATTCTTGAAAAACTAGACACAGATGATGTGTACCTGCAAAGTGGTATGTATACGCTGGGTCGTTCTTTCATTCAATTGAAAAATAAAGAAAAAGCACGTAGTGCCTTCTTTAGATCTTCAAGACTTGATTTCGATAAGTTCATACAGGAAGAGGCATGGATAAATTATGCCCGCTTAAGCTATGAGCTTGATTTCAATCAGCAGGCACTGGAATCTACACAGAGTTTCCTGAAGCAATTCCCTAAATCGCGCAAATCGAATGAAGCCAAAACTTTGTTGGGAGAGATTCTGTTAACCAGCAAAAACTACCAGGCAGCAATTGATATTCTGGAGCCTATTCCGGATAAATCTCCTGAAGCTAAGGAAGCTTATCAGAAAGTGACTTATTTCAGAGGTTTAGAGTTCTACAATGAACGCGCATTCCCGAATGCACTATCTATGTTCCTGCGCTCAGAGAAGTTCCCTGAAGATCAGGAAATCCATGCACTGAACACTTACTGGAAAGCAGAAGCCAGCTACGAATTGAGAAAATTCGGAGAAGCAGTGAAAACTTTCGAACAGTTTCTGGAAATGCCGGGAGCCGATAAAACTGAAGTTTATAACTTCGCAAATTATGCATTGGCCTATGCCGCTTTCGAAGATGAGCGTTATGGAAAAGCTGCTGCCTATTTTGAACGCTTCCTGAAAGGAAATGATAAGGATGCGAAAACTGTAAATGATGCAACCATCAGATTGGCCGATTCTTATTTCGTGAATAAGAGCTATGGCAATGCGTTGGTCAACTACAATAAAATCATCGCTTCCAAAGCAACCGGAGAAGATTACGCATTGTTTCAACGCGGAATGATTCAGGGCTTAGAGAATCAGAACGATGAAAAGATCAATACCATGCAGAGTTTGCTGAAGCAATTCCCGACGTCAAACTATGCGGATGATGCCGGTTTTGAAACTGCTTATACTTACTTCAACAAAGGTGATCTTGACAAGTCTAAAACTGACCTAACTGCATTAATCAGCCAGTATCCACACAGTAGTTATGTGCCACGTGCCTTAGTAACCATCGGCTTGGTTCAATACAACCAGGATCAGGATGATGCAGCTTTAGAAACGTTTAAAAAGGTTATTGCCGACTATGCAAGTAGCGAAGAAGCCAAACAAGCATTGGAATCTATTAAAAATATTTATGTAGATAAAGGTGATTCAGAAGCTTTCATCGGCTATGCCAAAACTACACCTATCGGTGATTTCTCTATTGCTGAGCAAGATAACATCGTATTCCAGGGTGCCAACAACCGTTACCTGAAAGGTGATGCGAAAGGTGCTTTTGAAGCGGTAAATGCTTATTTTGATAAGTTCCCTAAAGCCATCCATGATAAAGAAGCCAAATTTGTAAGAGCAGAATCATTGGTGAAATTAGGAAGACCTGATGAAGCGATTCCTGATTATGAATATATCCTGAACGACTGGACCAGTGATTATACAGAACGCTCATTAGTGAGTATCTCAAAGTTATTCCTGGATCAACAAAAATATAATGAAGCAATTGTTTACCTGAAAAGATTAGAAACAACTGCCGATTATAAAGTGCATTATACTTATGCCATCAACAACTTGTTGAAAGCTTACAGTGCATTAAATATGCCGGATGATGTGATCAAGTATGTAGCCTTGATCAAGGAATCTGATAAGTCTTCACAGGAAGAGAAAAGCAGTTCTGACCTGTATGCAGGTAAGGCTTACTTAGTGAAAGCAGATACGACGCAAGCCGTAAAAGCCTTCAACAATGTGGTAGAAAAAACTAAAACACTGGCCGCTGCCGAAGCGAAATACAATCTTGCTGCCATTCAATATGCAAAAAAAGAGTACAAAACTTCTACAAAAACCTGTTTTGACCTGATCAACAATATGTCTTCTTATGATTACTGGGTGGCGAAAGCTTTCATCCTCTTAGCAGACAACTATGTCGCATTAAAAGATAATTTACAAGCGAAAAGTACATTACTGAGCCTGATAGACAACTATGATGGTAAAGATGATATTGTACCGACTGCTAAGGAAAAATTAAAGAAAATTAAATAAGACAAGCACGATGAGATTGACGAAATTAATATATAGCACCCTACTTTTTGTGACTGCCGGATCTCTAAACGCATTGGCACAGGATACAAAAACTACTGATAAGAAAACTGAAGAAAAAGCCGTAACGGAAGAAATTGAAGTTGTACGTCCTTATAAACCAGTACTGGCAGAAGCCGTTAAACTGAGAAGAAGTCCGGATTTAAATACTGTAAAGACTTATAAAGCTAAATTCAATTATAGTCTGACCGACAGGAAACTGGAACTAAATTCTGACATCAATAAACTACAGGCACAGCAGGTAGCTAAAGAAAGAGAAACAGAATTGATCAACAACTATCTGAAAGGTGGCTTCGGTATCCGTACTACGGTACTCGGTGAGGCTTACATTAACCTTGGTAGAGATGAAGCTTTGCAGGCAGGTGCTTTCTTTAAGCACTTCGGTCAGAAAGGTAAGCTGGCAGGACAAGAAGTTAACCAACAACAATTGAGCGTTTTTGGAAGAAGTATTGGTGAGGTTGTGACCATGAGTGGTCGCGTCAACTACCAAAGAAATGGTTTATTTTTCTATGGATTTAACCCTGCAAAACCAGAGTTAAACCTAAACCCGGAAAAACAAACCTTAAGCTTTATTGAAGCAGAAGGTGAAATTGTAAACAAGTTTACAGATGATCCGGATGCCTTAAGCTATGCCGTTAAATTAAACGGATACCTATGGAATGATAAGTATGCTGCCAAAGAAAACTCTGTCATTGTAAATGGTTATGTGAACAAAAGAATCAGCAGCTTCAACTTAGGTCTTGCCGCTTCAACAGAATTTGGAAACACCAAAGATGCGTTGACCAGCGTAAGCAATAACCTTTTGAAATTAAACCCTTACATCAGGTTAGAAGCCAATGGCGTTAAAATCAATGCAGGAATTAACTTCGTACAGGAATTTGGTGCTTTCTCGAAAAGCAGAATCTTCCCTGCCGTTACTGCAGATTTAACCCTGATTCCTGATTACCTGCAATTGTTTGCAGAAGTTAAAGGTGATGTAAACCGTAATTCTTTAAAACAATTCAGCGATGAAAATCCATTCCTGAATGCCAATATCGACATCAAAAACTCTGTTGAGAAATTGTCGTTCAGTGCTGGTATCAAAGGTACAGGTGGTCCGGGATTTGGCTACAAAGCCAGGGTATATCACAAGAAGATTTCTGATATGGCCTTATTCGTAAACAACTTTGCAAACCCTAGCCGCTTTGATGTGATCTATGATTTTGGGAACACCACAATGACCGGTTTAGAAGGTGAAATCTCCGTTCAGGTGAGCAATTCATTGAAATGGACTGGTAAATTAAATTTCGAAGATTACCAGCCAGCACAGGAATCAGCAAGTTGGTTTAAACCTCAAATGAGAATCACTTCTGATTTATTATTTAACGTAACAGATAAAATTGCATTAAATGCTTCGGTAGCTATTCAGGATGCTAGTAAAGCAAAATTATATACCGTTGCCCCGGCTAGTCCTTATGTAATTCCTGATCCATCAAATGAGACTATTGTAAGTGTTAAAGGTTTTGTAGATCTTGGCGTTGGTGCCAGCTATAAGATCAACAACAAGTTTTCTGCTTTTGCAAGAGCAAACAACCTGTTCAACTCTTCTTACAGCAGATATCTTTACTACCCAACTATCGGAACTAACATCTTTGGAGGATTAACTTATTCCTTCTAAGCGGTTTTCGATTTAATAATTGGTGGATATAGAATTAAAATTTAATTTTACCAGAATGGACATGTTATCATACCTTACAGTACTTATTAAAACCCGTAAAGAGGTTGGGATCCCCGGACTTGGAACGATCTATAAAAAGAAATCTCCGGGAAGGTATGATGCAGCAACACATTCCTTTTTGCCGCCCAGCTTTGTGCTGGACTTCAATCCGGAAGTACTGGAGCAAAAATTGCTCATTGACCATATCTGTAAGCATAGAAATATATCTCCGGACTCCGCCAGTTATTTTGTAGATCAGTTTGTTGAAGAAATAAAAAAACAACTTGATGAACATCAGGAAGCCAGTTTAGCGCCCCTCGGCACTTTATATCAATCTTCAGGAACACTTAGCTTTAAGCCCTTAAATGATCAAAACTTCGGTTTTGATTTTTATGGTTTACCACCTGTCAAAGATGAACTTTCAGCACCAGTAGTTTCTGAAGTGGTCAATGATACGCTAACTGCCTCAGAAACTGAGCAACAACAGGAAGAACGTCATCTGACAGAAGAACAGCTGGATCTTGAAAACAGCAATGCTGACCTTAGAGATGAGTCAACAATCCCTCCGGTTATTGAAGAGGTAACAGAGGAAGAATCATTGCCAGACGAAGAAGCATTGCTAACTAATGAAGGAGTAGAAAACATCGCCTATGAACAAATCGTTGAATCCACTGAACTTCCTTCAACACCAGAACTATCAGCAATAGCGGAACTTCCGGCAACACCAGAAAAAGAGGTAATTCCTGAGCAGGATGAACAACCTGTTTTTGAAGAAATCGCAGAGGTTGAAGTACCAAAACAACCAGTTGCACAACCTGAAATTGAGAGTATTGGAAATATCGAAGAGCAACCAAAGGCTATATTTGAAGAACCTGTAGTTACTCGTCCGAGTATTAACGAAATCTATGCACAAGCCAGTAAAACTGTTGATGTGCCGATTCCTCCGATCATTCCTCCAATATCAGTAAGTAGTCCAACGTCAGCAATTGAAAAAGAGCTCCTGAGTAACGGAGGTTTCTATAATTCTAATGATGAGCCTGCGGAAAGAGCCGGGATACCCCTTTATCTAAAAATCCTAATCGCACTTTTACTAATTCTTATTGGATTGGTAGCCGGGTATTTTATCCGCCCTGATCTTTTCGATCCCATTTTAAAAATGGGCAAAAATCCGGTCATTGCCCCTATAACTGTCCAAAACACCGTACAAGCAGCCGATTCGCTCGCTTCTTCGGATAGCCTAAAGAATACTTTAGCATTAAATGATACGCTGAGAAAAGATACGCTTGCAACTGCAAAACCTGCAGGAACAGCCGTAGTTAATGACCCTAAAGCTGCACAGGCCAATGCTCCCGTGCCGCAAACCGGAACTACTTTTGAACTTATTGGCGCCTCAGTAGCCAATCAAAAAGAAGCCGATCGCTTTATTGCCCAAATGAAAACGCTGGGATTAAATGCGAAGGCTATTCCTCCTGTTCCAGGGAAAAAGAAAATAAAAATCAGCATTGCAACGTTTAATGACTATAACAGTGCCTATGCGGAAAAACCTGCATTGGAGAAAAAATTAGGCATTAAAGATTTATACATACACACAAACAAACCATTATAAATTATGATCGCATTAATACAGGGTGCTAATGATAGCCTTAACCAAATTGTTGATACCGCTAATAACGCCACTCAAGCCGTAACTGCAGCAGCTCCCGAACTACACTTCATCGACTTACTTTTTAAAGGTGGATGGGTAATGATTCCCCTGGCCTTCCTTGCATTTGCAGGCCTGGTTATTTTTGTTGAAAGATACCTGACCATCAGAAAAGCCTCTAAAACAGAGTCAAATCTAATGCTTCACATTAAACAATATATTCATGAAGGCAGACTGGATAATGCCATTACCTTATGTAGAAACAACAGCTCTCCGCTTGCCAGAATGTTGGAAAAAGGATTGAAAAGAATCGGTCGCCCAATCAAAGACATCGAAGCTGCAATTGAAAACAACGGTAAACTGGAAGTATCTAAACTGGAGAAAAACATTGGTATCCTTGGGATCATTGCCGGTATTGCACCGATGCTTGGTTTCGTAGGTACAATTATTGGTGTAATCACTATTTTCCATGATGTATCCATTAAAGGAGCCATCGAAATCGGAACCATCTCTGGTGGTCTTTATACTAAAATGATTACTTCTGCAACTGGTTTGATCATCGGTATTATCGCTTATGTATTGTATCATATCCTGAACATGATGGTAGAACGTATCATCTTAAGAATGGAAACTGACGCTATTGAGTTCATCGATCTATTAGAGGAGCCAGGAAAATAATGAATCTACGTAAAAGAAATAAAGGAACCGTAGAGGTTCATACTTCCGCACTGAATGATATCATGTTCTTCCTCATGCTGTTTTTCCTGCTGGCATCAGCCGCAGTGAATCCTCAGGTGGTAAAACTGTTATTGCCAAGATCGGAATCCGGACAACAATCCGCTGCACAGAAAACTGTTACTGTATCCATAGATGAAAAGTTGAATTATTATGTAGATAAAGAACGTACATCTCTTGAAGGTATTCAAGCAGCAATTGAAACTTACCAGAAAGCATCTCCAGATCTGACTATCGTATTATACGTAGCCAGAGGAGTTTCCATCGAAAATACCATGCTGGTATTTGATGTAGCTAACAAATTAAAACTTAAAGTTGTACTCGCTGTAGAACCTAAGAAATAATGACGTACCCAAAGGAAGAAAATAATTATCCTAAAGCAGTAGCCATCTCTACTGGTATTATGATTGCCCTCATCGCATTGAGCTTCTTCATTGTGATTGGGTCATTCCAGCCTCCTGTGGAAGCAGGTATGGGTGGTATGGTAGTCAACTACGGAACCTCTGTAACAGGAATGGGGTCCGATTATACCAGTATTGAAGAACCTTCTGCGGATCCGAATGCCAATCAAAAAGCACCGGATAAAGTGGTTCCGGCAGAGCCTACCAAGGAGACGCCTACCCAGGAAAATAGTACTAAAGAAATTGTAACACAAAGTACCGAGGATGCCGTTAGCGTAAACACAAAAAGTAGCACTAAGAAAGCAGCTCCTACTGCAACGGTAGAGAGTAAACCTGCAAAGCCTGTCATCAACCAAAATGCCCTTTATAAAGGTAAAGCCAATAAAGGTACTGGTGGCGGTGATGGAACCGGTACAACTCCCGGAAATCAAGGCGACAAAGATGGTGATCCATTAGCCAATAATTACGGCGAAGGCGGATCCGGATTTGGCGAAACTCCAATTGCACTTAGAAAATTCACCAATTTAGTTACACCACAAGATGATGGTCAGAAAACCGGAAAAATTGCGGTAAGGATAAAAATCAATAAAAGTGGTGTAGTAATCGATGCAACACCAGGTGTTAAAGGGACTACGCTTAACGACAGAGAGCTATGGCGAAAATGTAAAGAAGCCGTAATGGGCGCTCGTTTAACGCAGGCAGATAATGCCCCTGATGTTCAAATCGGTGTGGTAGTATTCAATTTTAAGGTAAAATAAAACCCTGGTATTCTTTGTAGAACTCCAAAATGAACTATAAACAAACCCTCGATTACTTATACAGTAAACTACCCATGTTTACTCGTGTTGGCCCTGTAGCCTATAGAAAAGACCTGCACAACACTATCGCCATGTGCGATCAACTGGGAAATCCACAGGATAAGTTCAAAACCATACATGTAGGTGGAACCAATGGCAAAGGTTCCACTTCACATATGCTTGCGGCAATCCTTCAACAGGCCGGATACAAAACGGGACTTTACACCTCTCCTCACCTCAAAGATTTCAGGGAACGCATTAGAATTAACGGGGAGATGATCCCCGAAGCTTTTGTGATTGATTTTGTGGAAGACCAGAAAAGCTTAATGGAAGAACTTCAACCTTCGTTTTTCGAGGTCACAGTAGCCATGGCTTTTTCTCACTTTGAAAAGGCGGAAGTAGATATCGCCATCATCGAAGTTGGCCTTGGCGGTCGGATTGATTCTACCAATATCATTACCCCGGAACTTTCCGTGATTACCAATATCAGTCTTGACCATACCAATATACTGGGGAATACCCTGGAGGAAATTGCAACTGAAAAAGCTGGAATTATAAAAAAAAGTGTTCCTGTAGTCATCGGAGAAACGCAAACGGAAACTGAAAAAATATTTATTCAGAAAGCTTTAGAAACCAATAGTCCTATCTATTTTGCAGACCAGGAATTACAACTTCAGCAGCTTCAAAAAACAGGAAAATACCTGGATGTAGCAATCTCCAATGGAGAAATTCCGGTTTATCCGCATTTGGAATCAGACCTTAATGGTGCTTACCAGCGTAAAAATATTCTGACCGTTATTGAAGCCATTCAAATCTTAAAACAACAAGGTTTTCAAATTGAAGAGGCGGCGGTTTATACTGCGCTAAAGAATGTAAAAGGACTAACCGGATTGCAAGGAAGATGGCAAACCCTAAGCGAAAACCCATTAGTGATTTGTGACACCGGGCATAACACAGCGGGCATTACAGAAGTCATGCAAAACATCAATGATACCCCTCATGATCAGTTACACATTGTCATCGGGATGGTAAAAGATAAAGACATAAGTGGCGTTTTGAAGTTGTTGCCGACAGATGCACATTATTATTTCTGTCAGCCAGAATTAGAAAGAGCATTACCAGCATCAGAGCTCGCAGAACAAGCTAAAAATTATCATTTAATTGGTGATGTCTTTCCTGACGTCCAATTGGCCTTTCATGCGGCAAAAGACAATGCAAATGCTAATGACCTGGTATTCATAGGTGGAAGTACATTTGTAGTAGCTGAAGTACTATAAAATCTTTACATAATAGTAATGTCAATAACTACTTCGATTAACTACCTTTAAAAATTCATTAACACCAAAATATGATTCGTTTATTCATTGATAAACGAATCTTTGCTTTTAAACTAATACAGAATGAAAAGAGTTTACCTGTTATTTTCTGCACTGCTTATTACCTGTAGTGTATCAATGGCACAAAAGAAAACAGCTGCTGTTTCTAAAAAAGATTTCCCGGCATCAGTCGACAGACCGAAGCTGGTAGTTGGTCTGGTAATCGATCAAATGAGATGGGATTATCTTTACCGTTATTACAGTAGATATTCTACCGGAGGTTTCAAAAGACTAATCAATGAAGGTTTCTCTGCAGAGAACACGTTCATCCCTTACACCCCTACTTACACTGCTTGTGGCCACGCCAGTATCTATACTGGTTCTGTTCCGGCAATCAATGGAATTATCGGTAACGACTGGTACGATCCTCAATTAGGACGCAACGTATATTGCGCGGAAGACACCAGTGTAACCAGCGTTGGCAGTACTACAATGGCCGGAGTGATGTCTCCAAAAAATATGTTGACCACCACTATTACTGATGAACTTCGTCTGGCAACAAACTTCCAGGGAAAAGTAATTGGTATTTCGATGAAAGACCGTGGTTCTATCCTTCCGGCAGGGCATTCAGCGAATGCAGCTTATTGGTTTGACGGACAAACCGGCGACTGGATTACCAGTACTTATTACATGACTAAACTGCCAACATGGATGCAGGATTACAACAAAATCAAGCTGGTTAACAAGTTTTATGAAAAAAACTGGCCAACCCTATATCCTATTGAAACCTATACTCAAAGTACAGCAGACGATAAAAACTACGAAGGAAAAGCCAGAGGCGAACAAAGTCCAACCTTCCCTCATCCTTTGAAACTATACATGGGAAAAAACTATGAGATGATCAAAAGTACGCCTTATGGAAATACAATGACCTTAGACCTGGCTAAATTAGCCATCCTTTCTGAAGATCTTGGAAAAGATAACATTACTGATTTTCTTGCCGTAAGTTGCTCTTCTACGGATTATGTTGGTCACCAATATGGTCCTAACTCTATCGAAGCAGAAGATACTTACCTGAGATTAGACAAAGACCTTGCAGATTTTTTCGATTACCTGGACAATAAAGTAGGTAAAGGAAACTACCTGTTTTTCTTATCGGCAGACCATGGCGCAGCACATGTACCTGGTTTCATGGCCGAAAACAAATTACCAGGTGGTACAGTTGACGATGCTCCGGTTATGAAAGAATTGAATGGACGTTTGGAGGCAAACTTTGGCATTAAGAAAGCCGTCATCAAATCGATGAATAACCAAATCTATTTTGATCATAAACTGATCAAAAATGCAAAAGCCGACTTTGATGCAATTAAAGCTTTCAGTATTGAGTTCTTAAAAACTCAAACTGGTTTTATGGATGCCGTAGATTTAAATAAAGTTGGAGCAAGTAGCTTACCTGAGCCGATCAAAACAAGAATTGCCAATGGTTACAATGCCAGAAGAAGCGGAGACATATATTTCACCCTGCAATCAAATTATTTCGATAGCAGTAGCAAAACAGGTACAACTCATGGTTCATGGAATCCCTATGATTCCCACATTCCATGTGTATTCATGGGCTGGAATGTAAAACCTGGAAAAACTAATAAAACACATTACATGACAGATATCGCCGCTACATTAGCTGCTATGTTACACATACAAATGCCTAGTGGCTGTGTTGGTGAACCCATCACAGAACTAACCCACCAATAAATTGAGGAACATTTATCTTCAAACCAAAAAGGTTTCAGAGGTAATTGATTAACCATATTAATACATTTAAAAGACCGCCGGAACAAATATTCCCGGCGGTCTTTTTTTATGCATCTACTTTTGTATTGATTTAGCTATGCTCACCACCTAAGCCCGTTTTTTGTTACATTTGATTACCAATTATAAAACCATTCTATGGAGCAAATCAAGATTTATAAACCTAAAAATAAAATACGTTTTGTAACTGCAGCAGCTTTATTCGACGGACATGACGCTACAATTAACATCATGCGCCGAATCCTTCAATCCTCAGGAGCAGAAGTCATACACCTTGGCCACAATCGTTCTGTAGAAGAAGTGGTCAACTGCGCCATTCAGGAAGATGTACAAGGAATTGCTATGACCTCCTACCAGGGAGGCCATATTGAATATTTCAAATACATGTATGACCTCTTGCAGGAACGTGGTTCTTCCCACATCAAAATCTTTGCTGGCGGTGGTGGTGTGATCCTTCCATCGGAAATTGCAGAGTTGCAGGAATATGGAATCACAAGAATATACTCTCCGGATGACGGCCGGAAAATGGGCTTGCAAGGGATGATCAATAACATGCTTGAGCAAACAGATTACATCACTGTAACCAGTCTGAATGGGGAACTTAAAACCATCCCCCAAAAGAATATAAAAAGCATTGCTTCGGCAATTACTGTTGCGGAGAATGATCCTGAAGGAGCACAAGCTTTTGTGGATGAACTAAAAAAACTAACTATAAAAAATCAGGCCCCGGTACTTGGTATTACAGGAACAGGCGGATCCGGAAAATCGTCCCTGGTAGATGAATTAGTGAGGCGCTTCTTAATGGAAGTAAAAGATAAAACCATGGCCATTATCTCCGTGGATCCATCCAAACGCAAAACCGGTGGCGCTTTACTTGGGGATAGGATTCGCATGAACGCCATAAATAATCCAAGAATTTACATGCGATCCCTGGCCACCAGACAGGCAAATCTAGCACTTTCCAGAAATGTACAAGAGAGTATAGACATCTGCAAAGCTGCCGGATATGACCTGATTATTGTAGAGACCTCTGGAATTGGCCAATCAGATACAGAAATAACAGAACATTGTGATGTTTCCCTATATGTGATGACACCGGAATTCGGTGCAGCCACGCAATTGGAAAAAATTGATATGCTTGATTTTGCCGACCTGGTAGCAATCAATAAATTTGATAAACGTGGTGCTTTGGATGCCTTACGCGATGTGCGTAAGCAGTACAAACGCAACCACAACCTCTTTGATGCAAAGGACGAAGACATCCCGGTTTTCGGCACCATGGCTTCCCAGTTCAATGATCCTGGAATGAATAATCTCTTTTCTGCCCTTATGGATAAAATTAAAGAGAAAACTAAGATCGATTTTAATGCACAAATAGAACTTAGCACCACGCAGTCTGAGAAAATCTATATCATTCCACCTGACCGGATCAGGTACCTCGCAGAGATCGCTGAAGCCAGCCAATCCTATAATGAATGGGTCGAAAAGCAAAGCGTTATTGCCAGAAAGCTATATCAGCTACAAGGCGTAACACAGCTTTCTAAAGAAGAAAAGTTAAATAAAGATCTTCCAGGCACAGCAAACATCAATGATGCCTTACAGCATGTTTACCAACATATGGAGGAACAACTGGATAGCGAATGTAGAAGATTAATTCGCCAATGGCCAGATACAAAAATCAAATACAAACAAGAATTCTTCGTTTATAAAGTCCGTGATAAAGAAATCAGGCAACCTTTATTCTATGAATCTTTATCTAAATTAAAAATACCTAAAGTATCCCTACCCCGCTACGAAGATTGGGGTGATATCTTACGCTGGCTACTCACAGAAAATGTACCTGGAGAATTCCCTTATGCTGCAGGTGTTTTTCCACTAAAACGCGACGGAGAAGACCCGACACGTATGTTTGCTGGTGAAGGCGGTCCGGAAAGAACCAATAAAAGATTTCATTATGTATCCCTGGGACAGCCAGCACACCGCCTTTCTACCGCATTCGATTCCGTAACACTATATGGTGAAGATCCACATATCAGACCAGATATCTATGGTAAAATAGGTAACTCAGGAGTCAGTATTGCCACCTTAGATGACGCTAAAAAACTATATTCCGGCTTTGATCTATGTGCAGCATCCACCTCAGTTTCCATGACCATTAATGGTCCTGCCCCAATGTTACTCGGTTTCTTTATGAATGCGGCCATAGATCAGCAATGCGAAAAATACATCATAGAACATAACCTTCAGGAAGAAGTAGAGGGTAAAATCAATACCCTGTATAAATCAAAAGGGATTCAGAGACCAAGCTATAGTGGTGTACTACCAGAAGGCAACAATGGCTTAGGTCTGATGTTGCTTGGAGTAACAGGTGATCAGGTATTGCCTGCAGAAGTTTATGCGAAAATCAGAGCCTACGCTATCAGTACGGTCAGAGGAACCGTGCAGGCAGATATACTTAAAGAAGATCAGGCTCAAAATACCTGTATCTTTTCTACAGAATTTGCCTTAAGAATGATGGGTGATATTCAAAGTTATTTCATCACTGAAAAAGTACGTAATTTCTATTCTGTATCAATTTCAGGTTATCATATTGCAGAAGCAGGTGCAAATCCCATATCTCAACTTGCTTTTACCTTAAGCAACGGTTTTACTTTTGTAGAATATTACCTGAGCCGCGGAATGAATATTGATGATTTCGCTCCTAACTTATCCTTTTTCTTCTCTAATGGGATTGACCCTGAGTATTCCGTAATCGGAAGAGTGGCCAGACGGATCTGGGCTAAAGCCATTAAGAACAAATACAAAGGCAACGACCGTTCACAAAAATTAAAATATCACATTCAGACTTCCGGCAGATCATTACACGCACAGGAAATTGATTTTAATGATATCCGCACCACATTGCAAGCCCTATATGCAATTTATGACAACTGTAATTCCCTGCATACCAATGCTTACGATGAAGCAATTACTACGCCTACAGAAGAATCTGTTCGCAGAGCGATGGCCATTCAGCTCATTATTAACCGTGAATTAGGGTTGGCAAAAAATGAGAACCCATTACAGGGTGCATTTATCATTGAAGACCTAACCGATTTAGTGGAGGATGCGGTATTACAGGAATTCAAACGTATCAACGATAGAGGTGGTGTTTTAGGCGCGATGGAAACCATGTATCAACGAGGTAAAATTCAGGAGGAAAGTCTCTACTACGAAACCTTAAAACATAATGGAGAATATCCAATTGTGGGGGTGAATACCTTCTTAAACAAAAATGGTTCTCCTACCGTTGTTCCCGGAGAAGTAATCCGCGCTACAGAGGAAGAGAAACAATACCAGATTACCGCATTAAAAACGTTCCAGGATAGAAACGCTGAACATACAGCCTCTATACTCAAAAAGTTGCAAAAGTCGGCCATAGCTGGCGAAAACATCTTTGAAGAGCTTATGGAAGTATGTAAGATATGCTCTTTGGGACAAATTTCAAATGCGCTTTACGAAGTTGGTGGACAATACAGAAGAAATATGTAGATATCTGTCTAAAAGAACCGGGTTATCCTAAATTTGAAATAAAAACAAGAAAGCCTGAATATATCATATTCAGGCTTTCTTGTTTTCTATGGGTATTTTAAGAATGTATCCAGCTAAACTTATAATCCATTGTAGGATTCTTCATTCTGTCTGCTACACGCAATAACCTGTTCGGTAAAGCCATGATATAATCACGTGCTTTCTCTCCGGTTTCATTTAAATCGCGCATACTGTCTAATTTCCATTCTTCAATTAGTTGTTGCATAATCTCCACATAGTCTACTGCGGTATAAACGCCTAAACGCTGTGCCGCATCCGTAAAGTGACCGAAGGTCTGTCCGATTTTAAGCCCCATTTCGCGAAGGAAATGAGCAGGCATAACAATCTTCTTACGCATCATATCTTCAAAAGCAACCATTGCTTCATTTGGATCCACTTCAAATATTTTAGCCATGAAGTCTTTGTATGCTTTCGCATGGCGAGCTTCATCTGAAGCAATTACCCCACACATTCTGGAAAGTAAAACATCACCATCTTTCTTAGCCATAGAAGCTACCCTTCTGTGCGAAATATTGGTAGCCAACTCCTGAAAGCTGGTATATACAAAGTTTCTATATGGATCATGTCCTGTGCCTATATCGAATCCATCAGCAATCAGATACTGAGTGGAAATTTCCATCTGGCGCATATCAACACGTCCTGAAAGATAAAGGTATTTATTTAGTAAGTCTCCATGTCTGTTCTCCTCGGCAGTCCAATGACGCACCCATTTCATCCAGCCACCTTGTTCATTTTTAGTGATGTCATCTACCATCGTTAACCATGATTCATAAGTAGGCAAAGCCTCTTCTGTAATGGTATCGCCGATTAAGACAGCAACAAGGTCATAAGATAACCCATCTGCATTCTCACGTAACTGTTTTATATCCTGGAAAAATGTATCACTGGTTGAATCCGGCAAGAAATCAGAAGGTTGCCAATTAGTGTCAATCGGTTTCAAGTAGGTGTCCATCACCTCAAGCATATAGCCCTCGATGTGTAACATCACTTCTCGTCTTTTTTCTGCGAAAAAACTCATTGTTTTTTTATGTTTTAAATTAGTTTCAAAGATAACCAAAAATTACATATTCTATCGTTGCACCATTATTTTATTCGCAATTAAGGTCCTTAAAATACAGCTTTCCCAACATTAAATTTGGCCCTACAAGCTTATAACATCATACAAAAGAATAAGTTTTCAATAAAGGCATTCCAAAAGCTGTTGCTATGTAATCTTATTCTACAAGTCATTTAAGCTGGATCCAGAATAGCGAACAAAGTACTTAGATACAAAGCTAATGGAGTTACAATCCTGCATGC
>NZ_JAPIVQ010000039.1 GCF_026239675.1 Pedobacter sp. PLR | reverse complement strand
GGTTGCCGGTAGCTGCCGGGGAAGTCAGCGTAGTGCTGCTGCCCTCGCAGAATTCTTTCTGGCTTACCGTAATTTCAGGAGTCGCCGGAATCGGGTGAGCAATCAAGATCACTGCGTCAGATACCAGACTCGCACAGTTATTTAAGGTGACCACTAGAGTATACTTTCCGCTTTCGGTAGCGATGTAAGTCTGCTGGTTTGCATCCTGTATCGGGTTACCATCTTTGTACCACTGGTTGCCGGTAGCTTCCGGGGAAGTCAGCATAGTGCTGCTGCCCTCGCAGAATTCTTTCTGGCTTACGGTAATTTCAGGAGTCGCCGGAATCGGGTGAGCAATCAGGATAACTGCATCAGATACCAGACTCGCGCAGTTGTTTAAGGTGACCACTAAAGTATATTTTCCGCTTTCCGTAGCGATGTAAGTCTGCTGGTTTGCATCCTGTATCGGGTTACCATCTTTGTACCACTGGTTACCGGTAGCTGCCGGGGAAGTCAGCGTAGTG
>NZ_JAPIVQ010000038.1 GCF_026239675.1 Pedobacter sp. PLR | reverse complement strand
AGTTATCCTGATTGCTCACCCGATTCCGGCGACCCCTGAAATTACCGTAAGCCAGAAAGAATTCTGCGAAGGCAGCAGCACTACGCTGACTTCACCTGCAGCTACCGGCAACCAGTGGTACAAAGATGGTAACCCGATACAGGATGCAAACCAGCAGACTTACATCGCTACGGAAAGCGGAAAATATACTTTAGTGGTCACCTTAAACAACTGCTCGAGTCTGGTATCTGATGCCCTGGTCTTAATCGCTCACCCGATTCCGGCGACTCCTGAAATTACCGTAAGCCAGAAAGAATTCTGCGAAGGCAGCAGCACTACGCTGACTTCACCTGCAGCTACCGGCAACCAGTGGTACAAAGATGGGAACCCGATACAGGATGCAAACCAGCAGACTTACATCGCTACCGAAAGCGGAAAATATACTTTAGTGGTCACCATAAACAACTGTGCGAGTCTGGTATCTGATGCCCTGGTTTTAATTGCTCATCCGATTCCGGCGACTCCTGAAATTACGGTAAGTCAGAAAGAATTCTGCGA
>NZ_JAPIVQ010000037.1 GCF_026239675.1 Pedobacter sp. PLR | reverse complement strand
ACCATCCGATCAGGAAACCAAATTGCAAGTTTTTGTGCAGTAACACCCCAATTACTTAATGGCATTGTCCACTTTTGACTGATGTTATTGTGAGCCAGGTAAATTAGTTTTAGTAGTGCCATATCAGAAGTAAATGCTCCCTTGGTTTTAGTCACCTTTCGAACCTGTCGGTGAAATCCTTCAATGGTATTGGTGGTGTAAATCAATCTGCGAATTGGAGCATCGTATCTAAAGTAGCTAGTCAATTTTGGCCAATTATTCCTCCAGGATTCGATCACCTTTTCATATTTCTTACCCCATTTAGCCTCCAGATCATCCATTCTAAGTTCAGCCTGTTCAAGTGTATCAGCTTTATAAACAGGCTTCAGGTCAACCATAAATGCTTTCTGGTCTTTAGAGGCCACATATTTCAAACTGTTGCGGATTTGATGTACCACACACGTCTGAATCTCCGTTTGAGGAAATACCGTATTTATAGCAGCAGGAAAGCCATTCAGGTTGTCAATGCAGGCAATCAGAATATCTTTTACGCCCCTGTTCTGTAAATCAG
>NZ_JAPIVQ010000036.1 GCF_026239675.1 Pedobacter sp. PLR | reverse complement strand
TTTGTCTACTCCTTTAGCAACCGGCGATTCTTTTACCGGCAAATTGGCTAGAACTGCAGGAACTGCTGTAGGAAGCTATCCTGTTAACCAGGGAAACCTGGCTTTAGGTTCAAATTACGACCTTAATTTTACTGCTGCAGATTTAACGATTACCCCAAAAGCTATCGCCATTACTGCAGTAGGCAAGGCTAAAAATTATGGCGAAAACGACCCTGCATTTGAGTACAATTTTAGTCCATTGGTATCACCTGATGTGATTACCGGAACATTGACAAGAGTACCAGGAGAAAATGAAGGTACTTATAACTTTGAACTGGGAACACTAAACGCAGGTACAAATTATACCCTGAACTTAAGCCCGCTGCCTCAATTTACAATCAATAAGGCTTCAATCACGGTAACACCAATTACGGCAAGTATTCAATATGGTGATGCAGAACCTGTAATCGGTTATAACTTTACACCTGCGCTTAACCCTGGTGATACCTTTACAGGAGCATTGGCCAGAGCCCCTGGAAATACCCCAAATTCTTACCTGATCAACCAGGGTACCCTG
>NZ_JAPIVQ010000035.1 GCF_026239675.1 Pedobacter sp. PLR | reverse complement strand
ATGGTGTAGAGATCCTCCAATGGTCGTGATTGCCATTCCTTTACTTCCGGAATAATCTTGTCTGTAATGGCCGATAAAGTCGTGTGACTGATATCTGTATCGTACATATCCTTGATGTGCTTGGAAATATCCCTAAGGCTCATTCCAAGACCATACATGCCAATGATCTTATGCTCCAGACTCTCTGCAAGAATAGTTTCACGTTTGCGAATCAACTCTGGTTCAAAGGTAGAACTTCGATCTCTTGGGGTTTCTATGGTAATGGTACCAGAGGAAGTGCGGACTTCTTTGCTGGTTTTACCGTTTTTACGGTTGCCAGAAAGACGTTCCTCGACGTCTAGATGGCTTTCAAGCTCTGCTTCTAATGCAGAGTCTAAAAAGCTTTTTAGTAAAGGAGCGAAAGCCCCATCTTTACCATACAGTGATTTGCCCGAACGCAATTGCTCTAGGGCTTTTTGCTTCATTTGCTCGTAATCGAGCTGCTCATCTTTTCTCATTTTATAAACTGTGTCTCTAAGTTAATAATTAACTAATTGACACAGTTTATTTTACACCCTC
>NZ_JAPIVQ010000034.1 GCF_026239675.1 Pedobacter sp. PLR | reverse complement strand
TTAAAAGGAAGCTACAACAGTCAACCCATTGAAGCCCAATATAGATATATTCGCTTTTGGAAAAATTTCTCCGATGGAATAAAAGTTGTGGGAGGAAGCGGTATTTCGATTTAATTCTCCGGGAAAAGTTGCAGATACGTAGATTGGTATTAGGTGCATATATCAGTCTATAACGTGTCCCATCCTGAAATAAGTTGATTATGGAAACTATCCTGGTTGGACAAGAGGCAGGCGCCCATATTATCAAAAAATCGAACCAAGAGTTCTGGCGTCGAATCTATACTAAAGCGTTTTGCTGCTTACAAGGTTATTGGAGACCAACCTTGCAATAACTACCGCAGGATACAAAATACCAACAGCAGAAAGCAAAACTGAAAGCATCCGTGAAGCCATTCCGTCGGGGTAAATATCCCCATAGCCCACCGTTGTTAAGGAGACCAGGCTAAAATAAACATAAGTAGCATAATCAGCATCGTTATTTTGCAAGTTTATATTCCCAGCTATAGATTTACCGGTTTGAATTTTTAAAATCTCAAAAGCGAAAGCACCCATTAACGCAAATAAGAGATAAACATTTACCGCCCCTATCACTCTGTAAGTATTACTCTCTGCATTTCGAAACA
>NZ_JAPIVQ010000033.1 GCF_026239675.1 Pedobacter sp. PLR | reverse complement strand
GAGGGTGCCCTGATTGATCAGGTAAGAATTTGGTGTATTTCCCGGAGCTCTGGCCAATGCTCCTGTAAAGGCATCACCAGTTTTAAGCGCAGGTGTAAAGTTATAACCGATTACAGGTTCTGCATCACCATATTGAATACTTGCCGTAATTGGCGTTACTGTAATTGTAGAGTTGTTAATCGTGAATTGAGGCAGCGGACTTAAGTTCAGGGTATAATTTGTTCCTGCGTTTAGTGTTCCCAGCTCAAAGTTATAAGTACCTACATTTTCTCCTGGTATTCTTGTCAATGTTCCGGTAATCACATCAGGTGATACCAATGGACTAAAATTGTACTCAAATGCAGGGTCGTTTTCGCCATAATTTTTAGCCTTGCTTACTGCAGTGATGACGATAGCTTTTGGGGTAATCGTTAAATCTGCAGCGGTAAAATTAAGGTCGTAATTTGAACCTAAAGCCAGGTCTCCCTGATTAACAGGATAGCTTCCTACAGCAGTTCCTGCAGTTCTAGCCAACTTGCCGGTAAAAGAATCGCCGGTTGCTAAAGGAGCAGACAAAGTATAAGGTAAAGACACCGGATCTGTATCGCCATAAACCTGGCTTACCGCAGTGGCAGTTACCATGATCGGTTTTCTGGTGATGGCATAATTTTCTGTGCCTAGTTGCAGGCTGTAATTTCCTGGATTACTGGCAACCAGACTACCCATTGAGATTTGATAATCAGCAACAGCTGAACCAGCAGT
>NZ_JAPIVQ010000032.1 GCF_026239675.1 Pedobacter sp. PLR | reverse complement strand
CTTTCAATCCTTGAATACCTTGGGTACCATTAGTTCCAGCAGCTCCTGTTTCACCTATAGCTCCCGTCAAACCGGTTGGGCCGATTGGACCAGTATCACCTTTCAATCCTTGAATACCATTAGTTCCGGCAGCTCCTGTTTCACCTATAGCTCCCGTTAAACCGGTTGGGCCGATTGGACCAGTATCACCTTTCAATCCTTGAATACCTTGGGTACCATTAGTTCCCGCAGCTCCTGTTTCACCTATAGCTCCCGTCAAACCAGTTGGGCCGATTGGACCAGTATCACCTTTCAATCCTTGAATACCTTGAATACCATTAGTTCCGGCAGCTCCTGTTTCACCTATAGCTCCCGTCAAACCAGTTGGGCCGATTGGACCAGTATCACCTTTCAATCCTTGAATACCTTGAATACCATTAGTTCCAGCAGCTCCTGTTTCACCTATAGTTCCCGTTAAACCGGTTGGGCCGATTGGACCAGTATCACCTTTCAATCCTTGAATACCATTAGTTCCCGCAGCTCCTGTTTCACCTATAGCTCCCGTCAAACCAGTTGGGCCGATTGGACCAGTATCACCTTTCAATCCTTGAATACCTTGAATACCATTAGTTCCCGCAGCTCCTGTCAAACCGGTTGGGCCGATTGGACCAGTATCACCTTTCAATCCTTGAATACCATTAGTTCCAGCAGCTCCTGTTTCACCTATAGCTCCCGTCAAACCGGTTGGGCCGATTGGACCAGTATTACCTTTCAATCCTTGAATACCTTGGGTACCATTAGTTCCAGCAGCTCCTGTTTCACCTATAGCTCCCGTCAAACCAGTTGGGCCGATTGGACCAGTATCAC
>NZ_JAPIVQ010000031.1 GCF_026239675.1 Pedobacter sp. PLR | reverse complement strand
CGTATCCTTAACTACATGATTCACAGTCTGTAAATCGTAAAAACAAATCATGCAGGATGTACCAACAACTCAATTCCATCTGTATTCTAAGTAAAAGCTATTTACAATTACCTTTCAAAAAGATAAGCCTACTGAACAGCATTGTTATTAAATAGGGAAAACAAGCGCATTTTCAATCGCGCCTGAAGCTTTTTGCTTTCTATAAACTGATCAGATCTATAAGTAAAGCCTGATTAAGTATAATAAGACCGCTCCCCTATAGTCTTATAACCGTTTTGGCTTCCCCTGGTTGTTTCTAAGTTTCCAAATCCCACTATAAATCCAGATCAATGGGAGGACTCGTAAATTATTCCTGGGTTTTATTACGATCCCCGTTTATCTTAAAGCACTATTAAATATGTGTAAAAATCAGAGCATCCCTTAAAATATCTAAATTTTAAGGGATGCTCTGATTTTGGCATTAAACGAGCAGATAGTTGTCATGCTCGTCTTAATATTTCAATTATTCAAGGTTAACCCAAATGCTAACTTAAAAAGCATTCTAAACTCCTGCTCCATTAATGAGCAGTTCGGCAAGATTAAAATATTTCCAGAAGAAAAATCAGATAGCCAGCCCGGCTAGCAATCCAAAGCTGCAACCATAATTATAAAAAAACGGCCAATCATATTCCATGAATGAAAAGAAAAATACAAAGGAAATAAATTGACTTACCAAAGTAGTACCAAATGACAGACGCGAAAAGATCTGAGCGCAGCATCGTTACAAAAAAGATCAAAGCTACTAAAAGAAATAAAATGATTGAAGCAGAAGTACTAAATGCAGATTGTCCGACGGAATCAAATGATAAGAATCAGAACCATTAGAGCTTCATCCTGAATAGCTAAACAGGTACTATAAGTTTTCAATAAAGGCATTCCAAAAGCTGTTGCTATGTAATCTTATTCTACAAGTCATATAAGCTGGATCCAGAATAGCGAACAAAGGACTTAGATACAAAGCTAATGGAGTTACAATCCTGCGT
>NZ_JAPIVQ010000030.1 GCF_026239675.1 Pedobacter sp. PLR | reverse complement strand
ATGTTAATTGTACAGTATATAAAACAGAAGGTAAGTCAATGATAGCAGCTATAGAAATTATCAGATTAGCAACTGAAACCACTCAGCATTTTGATTATAATAAGCCTGCTATTGCTCCAATTAATGATTTAGCACCTGAGCAGTCTTTAACATCACAGGGGTATTTAAAGATAGTAGCCTGGGAAGATGTAGTAAACAAACCTGATCCATCTGTTACTGGATTCCAATATAAATTCAGTCCATCAGTAACCTGGGGTGATGAATTTAACTACACGGGTACTCCTGATCCAAAGAAATGGAATATGAGTACCGGTAATGGATACTATGGCTGGGGTAATCATGAGCTTCAGCATTTCACTGGCAGATCAAAAAATGTGAAAGTGGAAGATGGTAAATTAAAGATTATTGCTTTAAATGAAGCATACAATGGTTTCAATTATACATCAGGAAAAATTGTTTCCAACAAAAAGCAACGTTACGGCAGATATATTATCAAAGCAAAAATGCCATTAGGCGCTGGACTTTGGCCGGCCATTTTTGGGTTCGGCGAGCGTCACAAAGACTATGATCTGAAAACGTGGCCCAATTGCGGCGAATTTGACATTGTAGAAATTAAAGGACAAAATGATCGTGAAGTAAACTATAATGTACATTCAGCTAAATCCTATGGTGCATCAAATATGGTTACGCTGCCAACTCATGTTACGCTGAACCAGTTCAATGAATACAGAATGGACTGGACTCCTGATTATATCAAATGGTACTTTAATGGTATGCTGATGCGTACTTTTACCAACAATGGTAAAGGATATGATGAATGGCCGTTCAATGATTACTTCGATCTAAATATTTGCCTAAGTGTTGGTGGTGATTTTGTTGGGAATAACATCAATAAAATCGCTATGCCAGCGATTATGGAAATAGAATATGTTAGATACTATGGCTTGATCAATATGAATAAAAGGAGTCAGTATGTGGAAAATCCAATTCAACCCCATCTTTCCCCTGCATCAGCACAGATCGTAAAAAGCGGATCGCAAACCTTTACAGTGACAAATGTACCTGCCAATACAACCGTACATTGGTATGCCTTAGGGAATGACCTGGGAGGTTTTGGATTATCAGGTTCTAAAATTACTATCACCCAAGCCATGTTGCAGGCAGGTGGTTATAAATCAGGAGCATCATTTGAATTTTTCGTGGATTTTATTGATGCAAATGGAGTATCCAGTAAAGC
>NZ_JAPIVQ010000003.1 GCF_026239675.1 Pedobacter sp. PLR | reverse complement strand
GAAATAACAAAACATTACAGTCGAAATTCTTCGTGATATCATATTCTTTATATCTAAAATGAGATTTACAGGATTTATCTAACAGCCCCTTGCATCTATAAATAATTCGTAAATTGGTTTAGCGCTCATTCAGTTTCTGATTATGTTAATCGTTGCTTTTTCAGTTGAAAATTAATGACCAAGCCCTTTTAAATATCCTTTTGTATCGGGATTTAAGTAGGCGATCTTTAAGGTATATGCGTTTAAATCATCAATCGTTAAAAAATACAACTGTATCACTTTATCTTTTGTAGTCCAGGTATAGGTTGGAATTCCGTCAGATTGGGGAACTACTTTTAACGTAGCGGTCTTGTTCTGCTTTTTTAATACCTCAAATAAAGCATTATACTCTTTCTGACCCCCGTTATGCAAATTTTGATTTTCAAGAATTATCCTAATTAATTTGTTAGCTGGTGTAGCACTTGCATATAGTTGGCTGAACCCAATTTCTTTTGAATCCCAATAGCCAAAACTCCTTAAATCAGGATCTCTCATTCCAAATAATGGGGCTCTCCTCTCCACAAAATTTAAGTCCCCGTACATTTCACCCTTGTTTATGGTATAATTCGCTCTCCGTTTGTATTGTTCAAGGAATGGCTGATCAGTGATATTATATATTGTGATCCGTTTAATCTTTAGCGGTTCGCTTTGATTATTTGTATGCACCTTTGGTCCCAATTTATCTTCTTTTCCATAAGCTAGTTTAGCAAAAAACTTATCTAAGTTAAGTTTTTGGAAATCAACCTACGCGAGATCAATTGGCTTCCCCCGTTCTAAAACCAGGTTATTTCCATCGGTTTTACAACTGCTCATACTAAGGAAACATAGCACTGAACATAACATTATTTTTAGCTTATTTTGTTTTCTTTTCATACTGAGCTATATAGTTTTCATTGGGATCATAATATACACCCTCATTTAACAAATGAGGAAGAGACTTCTATTTCTGCCATCATATCAATCCAGATCTTCACTAATCTTAATTTTACTCCTGGTCAGTTTTATTTCTTTCTCTTTGTTTTTTAATGACACCTCAGCAGTCATTCCATCTTCATTCAATTTGATTATCAGATCGATAGAATTAGCACCACCAAGTTTCGAATAAGCAGCGAGTATCTCCTTTTCATCAAAAGGCCTGATTTCGAAACCATTCCTTTTTCCTCCTTTATCTTTCCAGATCAGCGTAATGTAATTGGGAACAGCTCTTGAAATGTATCGATTACTGATCAGTTCTTCTCCGAACCTATTTTCTTGTTCTCCGTTTAGGTAACTATAAAAAAGTGTTGCAGCTTTCCCTCCATCTGGAAGGATAATCTGCGGGCGCCAATCGTAACGCTTCCGATAAGCCTCATAAATGTCCATATCCGGCTGTCCATACTGCTTAATTCGAGCTTTGATTTCTGGCTTCATCACCATATCATCTGCCAGTGTAAGCTGAATATAATTAGGTTTGAACATATACTTAGCATTCTCGTATGCTTTCACTGCGGTAACAGTCGTATCATGCGCTTGGAATGTGCCTACCTCGGTTTGAAAACCTGCACCACTAAGCCAAACCATTACCCTACCTTTTGGTGCTAGGCCAACTTTAATCAGTTTATAGGTTTCCTTCTTATGATTCATGGTATTGATAAAACCTTCTCTAAACAATTTTACGATGCGGTTCTTATCGAGCTTCCATTTGCCGGTATAAAATTTATTTTCAACTAGCGAAAGCCAGGTAAAACTTAAAGAATCGGGAGCTTCCATTTGCTTAGTGGAAACTGACATAATACCTCCATCATTTCCCCAGCCCGTATTTTGTGTTCCCCAAATGGCATCAAAGTCATAGGTAAAGTCACTGGCAATAATTGCGCCTTTGTAAACTTCTATAGGGTATTCTTCTGGAGCTGAGACTGTTCCCGTCCACTCGAATTTTTCTGCCACTTTTTGTCCTTTACAACCTATAAAGGCCAATAATGTTAGTAGAAGCAGCAAGTATTTGTTTTTTTCTGACTTCATAAATTGTGACCATTTGATACATTTTTTTGACTGCCATATTCATTTGATCCGTTTTCTATTTTTTGTCAAAATCGAGCATGTTGTTATATTATTTCAAAAGTGTCTTTTCCTTTAGGAATATGTAGGTATAGTCGTTCAAACCTCGATCTTATTTCTCCTTCTTTAGTTTTATAATCTCCCCAAATAGGTTTTTCAAATCTAAAAAACAAGTCATTACTATCTAATTCCAAACACACTACTTTACCATTTCCATATAACTGCATGCGATAATTAGCTAAAGGATCTAATTTAAAGCTTGGCTCTGTAAACATAAAATCCCCCTCATCAACGGTTTTTCTGATCAGCTCCTCGTCTAGGTACTCTGAAATAATTTGATAAGTATCACTATTAAAGCGCAGTTTCGCAACTTCATTTGCTTTTTTGTCCTGAATAAGATTCCAATAATACCTATAGGCTGCTTCAGTTTTATTTAAAAGTTCTATCTGATCAATTTTACTAAGATCCTTACTGTTTTCCAGAACGTCTAAATCGTAAGGTACTTTCGCTTCAAAATCAAAAGTGTAATCATAATAATCTTTCCCATCCCCTATAAAAGACTTGCCATCGGTTTTTGTAGCCGCATGGTGTGTAAGTAGCAATTTTCGGTTTTCAAAACTATTTACTGTATCCGCATTGTTGCGTACATATAGTTTAATATCAAATTTTGTATATAGAGTTAGCTTATTAAAACCTTCGCCATATGTCCTTTTAGTTTGCGGATACAAACGATACGTAATCGTCTGTTTACCTGACTTCTGAATAAAATTATTCAAATTAATAGGCGACATTATCTGGCCATCTTCTACATAATGAAATACCGGAATATCGTTAACCAGTATCCGAAAAAAGCATTGTTCATGATTTACATATAAATAGTAAAAAGGCTCGTTCGAATAACGTTGTATTTGCTTAAGTTCTTGAGCTAAGGTATTAGCAGAGGTAATTACTTGCTTGTTTGAATCAGTGATAGATAGTTTTATGTTATGGGCAGATTGTTTTTTTTGATTGCAAGCTCCTATGCAAAAGAGTAACGATATCCATATATACCTTACTTTCATTTCTGATGTTATAAAATATTTAAACATAGCTTACCGCTTAAAATGACCTTATATAATTTCAAAAGTGTCCTTTCCTTTAGGGATATGTAGATACAGTTTAGTAAAACTTACCCTGGTTTCACCTTCACTGGTCTTGTATTTACCCCAGATAGCCCATCTTTTTTTAAGCCGTAAATCATCACTAGTTTGCTCTAAACAAACAATTTTACCATGCCCATATAATTTCATACTGTAATTTTCCAGTGGTTCCAATTTAAAGGTAGGTTCAGTAAAATCGAGTAATTCATCATTCCTCCCCTTTTGAATCAAATCTTGATCCAGGTATTCTGAAATGATTTGCGAAATACCAGGGGTGAAACCTAATCTGAAATAATCATCTTGATTCTTTTTGTTTATAATATCCCAATAATAATGATAAGCTATTTCTGTCTTCTTCAGTAATTCTTTTTGATCCAGCTTAGTTAAGTCTTGACTATCTTCCAGACCCTTCAATTGATAAGGCACTTTTGCCTCAAAAGCAAAGGTATATTCATAGTAATCTTTCCCATCGCCGATAAAAGATTTTCCATCGGTCTTTGTCGCAGCATGATGTGTAAGCAGCAATTTCTGGTTTTCGAAACTATTTGCCGTATCGGCATTGTTGCGCTTATATAGTTTAACATCAAATTTGGTATATTTAGTCAACGCGCTAAACCCTTCACCATATGTTCTTTTGGTTTGAGGATACAAACGATAAGTAATGGTTTGTTGACCAGATTTACTGATGTAGTTATTTAAGATAATAGGCGACATAATCTCTCCATCTTCAAAATAACGGAATATAGGTACATCGTTTATTAATACCTGAAAAAAACATTGAGCATGATTTACATAGATATAATATAACGGTTCTTCCGAATATCTTTTAATCGCTTTTAATTGATGCTGTAATGAATTCTCTCCTGTAATTTTTTCCTTATTAGATTCGGTAATGGGAGGTTTGGTAATATCCATATTCTTTTGTTTTTGTTTGCAGGCTCCTACACTTAATAGGATCAATAAGATTGTGTATTTGATTTTCATTTTTATTGGTTGTTCTTGTAAAATAAATTAACCTTTGCCATTATAAAGGTTTTATCTTTAAATAAATGAAATTGGGTATCAGCCAAATTATGTTTTTCATCTCCATCCCACGAACTATTATCTTTATTTGACTTTACTACTTCAAGACTAATTTTACCCTTAATTCCCGAGAAATAAATTTTATCCTCATAAAAAATCCCCTCAGTTTCGTTTGCTCCGTAGGTACGAGTGTGTACCAGGTGAGACTCAAGAGTGGCTCCTAGCGTCGCATCATATTGTGTATGGTTGTTCTTAAAAAAAGTAGAAGCCAGAAATGGTGATATCGGGAGGCAACCGACAACATGTATGCGACCTTTTATCATTAATTCTGCCTCCATTTTTATCGCTGTATCTCCAATTACTTTACCGGCACTATTGCTAAACCCTTGCTCTAAACTATTCTTAATACTTACAGGCCCCGCAAATTGCTCATGTGGTGCTGGAGACGAAATTTTAATTTTATATTCTTGGTTTATGCTTCCGCTAAACATAATTTTAATCTTCGCATCGTAACCCGCACGGTCTAACAGTGTCTGCAATCCTTTCCCAATCCCTCCTTCCGCTTTACCTCTAGCAAAGTTTCTGGAGGTTTTATAAACATTATCCTTTAACGGATCTTTATCATCTATTTTTTCTTTTTTCAGGTTGGCAAATTCGTCTTTGTAGCCCATTTCGCCATCTTCTTTTTGCTCTTGAGTAAGCGCCCTTTTTATAAGGGCCTCTAAACTGAGACTTTTCTCAAACTTGATACCAATTACCGGATCAGCCTTTACATTAAACTCGGTGACATAGTGAATCAAACCCCCTGTATGTTTTTCTAAATAGGTTGCATAAGTAAAGGCAACTTTAGGAAATATGAATTCGAATCCTAAATCATCTACCTTATCTCCTACCTCTTTAACCTTTTTTATTAGGCGAGCGGCCTTTTTTAACTTTGGCAGTTTTGTTGCAGCAGATTCGCCCATAGTAAGAATGGCAATAATCAGTTCAACAATCATTACAAGAATGGTAAGGGTTAAAATCCCTTTCTCCACCAAATCCCTGTTATTGTCGGTGTAGTTGGTTAACTCACTAAACTTGCCACCACTGTAATTCCATTTTTTAGCATACCCTATGCCATACATCTCTGCTTCTGACACGAAAAAATCGATCGCCAAATTGGTAAGCATTTTGTAAGCATCTCCCATTGGAAAATAGGTTAATACACTTAAATATAGGTCTATATAATACTTGGCTCTTTCATGCAATCCTTTAATCCCTTTAATTATCGATATAGGTTCTGGTTTACCCCGATATACAATTGGGTAATCACCATCAAAATCGTAAGTAGCCTGTAGAATCCAAAGGGCATCCGTAAAAGCATTAATGACCAGCGTGGTTTTATTAGGATTTGGAAAGTATGCACAGGAATGGATTCCTATTTCATACCTGTTGGGCTTTAATCCCAATGCTGAGGGAAACATATCGCCTTCAAAGGAGAATATCTTTAGTTTTGCCTCTTCACCATTAAGTGAAATATCATTGGGTATATTTCTAACACCATCATAGTTTACGATTTCGCTATATTGGATCGTCGTATGGTCATGCTGTTTTTTTCCCTTTACCTCGGTAAGGCAGGCTTCTGTAACAAATTTTTTTACAAAAATTGAAAGGTCAACCGATTCTTTAAAATTGGGTGTTATCGTATTATAGAAAAGTGTTTTTAAATTATTCACCTTAAAGGTGAGCACTGTTTTACGGTTGATTTTATGAATTGGGCGATCTTCGTTGGTGATATAATCAAATTGTTTTGCAGCTCTCTCTCCATGGTAGAAAGCTTTTAGCTTATTTTTAACACCATTAGTATTAAAATAACTTAAAATGGCATTTGCCCTTTTCTCTGTTAACACATCATTATAGGCATGACTATTTCTAATATCTGCATAGGAATCTATGGTAACGGGTACGTGTGCATTTTGTTTAAGATACTTAATAATATTATTCAGTAATTGCTTACTAGCATTAGGCACCTCATACTGATCTGTATCATATAAAACATTTAGACTGAACAGAAATTTATCTTCCGAAACACCCATTTTGAACGGATTTGACTCATTAAAAACCGTTTCAGGGGCTTCTCTATCATAAATATTAATTTTAGAAAAGGTACAATGATCATACTTAACAGGCTTTTTTTCTTCTTCGCCGATGGTAATTACCTTATTACCTTTTGGTAATGGCACTACCCTAGCAATTATTTTACCGAAACTGTTTTTAATGAATAAGTGGGTTGCATGCTTTAAATCACCTTTTGGTGTGGTATCTTTAATATAGTCTGTAGTTCCTTCTACACTCAATTGGACGTAAAACTGTTCAATAGGTTTCTCGGCACCGATTTCTTTTTTCCATTGTAATACATCATTATAACTGATGTGCACATCTAGTGCACCATTAATACAGGTCTGGGTATAAGTTTTCCTAATTTTCGGATTATCATCTCTGAACAGATTAAATTCACAGTTATATATATGAACAGTACAGTTGTACCCATTCAATCCTTCTAATTCTAAATGTAAATGAAGGGGAACATTATATTGAGTGGGATTACCGACATGTATTTCCTTACTATTTCCGTCAATATCTTCTTTCCAATAAGAACTTACTACTCTTGGTGGACTGTAAGCACGCACAAACAAGCCCGTGCCACCTGATAAATCCTTAAAACCTGTTAAACTTGCTTCAACATAATAGGAAACCTTACCTGCCTGAGCTTTTGAAATAAATAAAGTATATGGTTTTGTACTCGCCTGGGTGCCTTTATAATAATCCACTTTTTGATCTGCAGATTGTCTCATCCAGGTTACCTGTTTTTTCTTATCTGCTTCTGTTGTACCAGGAAACCACTCACCTATAACAAAACCTACGGTAGATCCTCCGTCTATAACAATAGAGTAGTTTGGCTTAGATTTATCTTTATGCACTCTGCCTTCTCCATTCCAAGCGATTTTTTTTATACCTTTCTTTGCCATGTTTTTAGCCTAATACTATTACCCGTCAATAACACCATTATTTAAATCCTCTGTTTCTTGCATATCCTTAGCAGCAATCATCGGGTTAAGCGTTTTCTGCACCCCTTCATTCGCATTGTCAAAATTCTGTGCGGTAGGTTCTGCCATTTGTCCATGTTTAATAATCTTAATACAGTCTGCACCGCCAACCGGGCAAGTAGCTTTAGAACTTTCTAAAAGAATTTTCCCACCGTTATCGAGCAAGGTATCCTCATAGAAATCTGCCCATTTTGTTACCACCGCTGTACATGGAGAGTTGTTCTTTTTTGAACAGCTTCCAAAAGTGTTTTTTTCAAATGTTGATCCTATATCTTTATGGGTTGCAATTGGTTTTTTACTCCCATTATCATCATTTGCATAATTTTTCTGGTTTGTTAAAACTTTCAAATTATCCGGACTTGTACCAAAATTGCACAAGCAAACAGCACCTTGAACTACAATATGTTTTTCAGCCATACTACTCTATTTTAAGCTATTTAAACCAGTTACCCCAAAAGCCTTTTTCACTTTTGTTTGTTTTATTCCCATCCAAAAACACTAAATTTTCTATCGATGCTGCTGCTATATTAGTTGGCAACTTTTCATTGCTTAGCTTATCTGTTGTAAATAGTTTTAATGTTACTTTTTTCTCCGTAATTTCTTTAACCCACCACTCAGCAATGATCATCTGTATCGCTTTTGAAACTGGGCTTAATATGTATTTTGCCTGATAGCCACCTGTTGCTAAGTTTATTTCATCCTGCTCTAGTATCCCTTGGTGTTGTAATTGGAGCGCTCCAAAATGATTCGTCCGTGGGTTTACACTTTCTACCGTTTTATAACCTAAAGCCATGGGGTCAAGATTAGGAAAAACCAGTTGCTCTTCTAAATTTAACTGCGCGTTATAGTTTTTGTAAATCGATTGAAAATAAGTCTGAATAAACCAGTCCTCCCGAAAGCAAATCTGTATAAAATTATCCTCCATTAATCTCTCATCCATTAAATGAATGTATTTGGCAGCATAAGTTCCCTCAAAATAATTTTCAATATCTACCCTAACCTTCGTCCACCTTTTCCTTATTTCATTACAATTTTTAACACCCAAAAATTTCCCATCCCGTTTTGTTTCGACTATCAAAGGATAAAAGATTTTGCCAGCCTCGTAAGCAAGTTTATCTGCAAGTAATTCAGGAATTACCTCATTAATATAAACGGGACTGGTTCGGTCTAATTGCCACAAAAAATTTTGCTCCTCATTTAGCCCCAGGTAGGTTACTGATAGCTCGTATTTGATTTCATGCCATAAGCCTTCTTCTTCAAAAAGGATGACTAGTCCATAATGCTGTTGATCGCCTTTTTCTCCAAACTTTCTTTCCAGCCCGAAATTCCCATCAAATTGAATAGGTTGATTTGCTTTTTCAATCGTTTCAATTGATATTTTTTCTTCTTGAGAAACACCACCGCCATCAAATAATAATTTTTTGTAATTCATACCTTCAGTAAAAACCTAATAAGGGACTCTCACTCTATCTGGTGTGGGGTCCATTCCCACACCTTTATAATTGGCCGACCAATGAAGATACCCATGTCTTAAGGCACGTAAATCTTTTTGCTCTTGCAGTTCACGCTGGTATTCAGCGTACCTGGGCTCATTTGTTTTTACACCTTTATATTTCAAGTGTACATCTTTAAACCATTTAAAGGTGTACGCATTTCCGTTATTAAAAACATAGTTTTTAAGTTTTTTTCTCGCCCTTACCAATAATTGATCGTTGGAAATATCATATTTAATTTCTTCTAACAATTTTTTATTAATAGATATAGCATTATCAAATTGTTTTGCATAATCAACCATAATATGCAAGGGAACATAACTATAGGTATGTTTAAGCCTGCGCTTGCCTGATAGTTCATGATTAGGGCCCCAAAAACTAATAGCAAATTCTTCATCTAAATACCAACCCTGCTGCACCAATCTGTTTTTTTCTGCCTCTAACTGGTATTTTGAACCCTCTAAAATTATAGCAACCTTTTCCGTGCCACTGGTATAACTGCCTCCAATATCGCAATGTACCCCAGGGAGGCTCCGCTCCAGCCCGGTATGCGCATGTGTAAGTGCAAAATTTTCTCTGTGCTCATTTTCTGCGGTTAAATGCAATACACATTTAGCCTTTTGTATGTTATTTAAGCTCAGTTCTGCTACATCGTTTTTAAAATTGTGGCTTATGGCATCTATCGATACTACAGACGTCGCTTTGGGCTCGTAAGAAGAAACGGTATCGTAAATACCCAAAAAACGGATTTCCAGTTTTTCTACAGTTATTTTCTTGTCTTTTAAATATTTAGCCAGGTAACCATAGGCAGGTGTTGGATTTACACCTTTAATCTCTGCTTTGCTTACCTCTGAAACAAAATGCCTGGCAGCGGTAGCGCCACGGCTAAAGCCAAAAACATCAAGCTTAAGTACAGTTATTGTTTCCCCTTTTGGTAATGTAGTTACCAAAAGCATGCATCCTTTGTCTACACGGGCTTTTATACCTGTTTTGCCAGCACCAAAAGCATAACCAGGTATATCATCATCGCCTATATCAGTAGTGCCCATACCTTCTACGTATACACTTTGTTTATCGTTGTAACCTTCCCAAATACGGGCCACATTGCTATATTCGTTCTGGTAACTGCTTTTTTCATCATCAATTCCATATTTCCTATAAGCTTTCGATTTTTTCCCATCTGAATCACTGATCTCCTCCCACTTACTCTCTTTATGATAAGCTAGCCTACCTTCAGTATTGGTTTTATTATTCAGTGTGCCATCGAAAAAAACAGCTCTAACAACTAATACTTGTTCTTTATCTTTCGGTGGAGGAGTATAAGTGCCAAATTTAATATTCACTGCCATAGTTATTGATATGATAATGCACTTTTTCTATTTGTTTTTTGATGTTTCCTTGCTCTAAGCTTATAATGACGGCCTTTTTCTGCGGATCTATTTCGATGATTAATTCGATGGGGCTGTTTTTATCGGGAAGTGCCCCAAATAGCTGTTCTACTTCGCCACCCTCAAAATCTAAAGGAATCTCTTTACTATCGCCGTCATCAAAGTACTTTCGAAGATATCCTTGGTCGCCGGTTAGTACCATAAAACTCTCATACTTATTTCCATGCCAATCTTCAAACTTCAAGTTTATAAAATAAGGTAAAGCTCTTTCTGCCAATGGCAATGAATTACTTCCGACTGGAATATATTCTCTCTCCCCATTACACATCATCGCCCACCAGTTTTTCACCTTGAAGCCATTTGGGAGTACAAACCTAGGCTGCCAGTTATACTTTTTTCGGTAGTCAACTAAATAGATACTGGGATTGGGATAGCCGTGTTGCTTTATTTTCTCCTGTATTTCTGGTTTTACGATCATTGTGTCTTGCAACACATAATCCACATATTTTTTCGTGAACATATATTTATCTTCCTCTAGAACCTTAGCAGTATCTATATGGGCTTCCTCTGCTTTAAAGGTGGCCACTTCTACCTGGTTGCCAGAGCCTTCGCCAACCCAGAGGCTAATATGGCCTTTCGGTGCCAAGCCCACAACAAAAGTATTGTATGTGCTTGTTTTTGATGTGTCTGTAATGTCAGGAAAACCCTTTTTAAACAGTGCCAATATCTTATCTTTGGGCAGGGTAAACTGGCCTGAGTACACCTTTTTTTCTGCAAATGATATCCAGGTAATACCCAGATAATCGGGCAAGTGTTTGGTATCAGGGCCTGCGCCTACCGTACGTCCTCCACTACCCCAACCAGGAGTATGGATACCAAAATGACCGAAACTCTGTCCATAACCTTCCCCAGAAATTTCGCCCTGTACAACTTCTATCGGGTATTCCTCTGGGGCAGACAGTTTACCCGACCAATCAAATTTTTCGTCCATATTTTGTGCTTTACAACTTATTATGGTTAGTACTATTAAAAAAAACAGAAAATATAATTCACCTTGTTTTTTCATGTTTTATTCCCCCTGCCTACAATCTTTTTGTTACATGCTAATGTTAGATTATTGTGTGCTGCTTCGATATTCACCTGATCGGCAACCTTCTCAAGTTTCTTTTCTACACGGAGCACGTAATCAGCACTAACTTTTATCGTCATATTTTTCGACCGCTTAATTATTGCCATAACCTAAAACATTTTTGATTTTTCAGCACTATTGATCTCCACAATTTTCCCACTCTGAAGCGTCATATTTTCTCGTTGACTAAAAACGGTTATCTCACTTGCCAGCTCGTTGGATGTTTCTGAGTGTCTTAAAAAATCTTTGCTTACCATCTCTGTTCGGTTATCAGAACTTTCTTGAATATCTCCGGTAGCAGTTAACGAAAAATTATTCCCCGCAGAAGTGGTTATATCTTTCCCGACCGAGACTGTTTGATTCTCTCCAACGTTGGTAGATTGATCTTTACCCACTTGCACACCCATGTTTTCCTGTACATTAATTTGCATATTCTTGCAGTTTAATGTCATGTTCTCCAAAGCCGTAATGGTGATGTTATTCCCCTTGGTATCGATATGGATAATGTTGCTGTGTATATCAGTAATTTTTATCCCCTGAGTATTCGGATCATCATCAAACTCAATCAGGTGCCCACTTCTGGTGATGATACTTTTAAGGTGATTTTTAATTAAGGGACTACTATCTACACTGGAACTATGATACACACTTCCCATTACTACCGGTCGTGCAATATTTCCTTCTTCAAAAGCGATCATCACCTGATCATCAACCTCTGGTATAGCAAAATATCCACGGTTATTCCCCCTATCTCCTACTCCTGCACTAGGGCTAACCACACGCAGCCATTCGGTTACATCGTTGGTTAAACATTCCCATTTAAATTTCACCTTAATACGGCCCTGGCCCTGTGGATCGTTATTATCAATCACATCTGCCAACTGCATATCTGGATGTGGTTTTTCGAAGTTTTTAACCAATAAGCGTTCGGTAGTAGATATTTTCCCTTCGAAAGTGTTATGGTACTTACCATTTTCATCGATATGATGTTTGATACTGGTAATCAAAAATTTACCCAAACTTTCTGATTTAAAGGCCAGTTCTTTACGAATACTCATCGTAATTTCAGCGATGCTACCGATGCTAAGTCCGGCATTATCGCCCCTGGCTGTAACTTTTAAAAGCTCACTAGTATTGGCTTTCTCTTCGTTTTCTACCAGGTTTTTAATGTCGTTGCTGTTATCTACCCTGATTAACGAAGGTTGGTTGAAGGTTTTACTAAAAGTAAGGTTTGATGCTTTAATCGCATGTGATAAATCAGGTGTACCCTCTGCCTTACCGGTACTCTCGCTCAACAACATTTCATTTTGCTTTGGATTATAAGAGAACCGCTTATTTTTAATCGGCGCTATTTCCATCGCATATTGCATTTCCTGAACATCTCTTCCGTAAAATAGCGCTATCTCTTTTTGTTCGTTGGGTTTGCCAAAGTTGAGTTGCTTACCATCATAAAAAAACCACTCATGGTACTCGGCCGAAAGCCGGTTAAGGAATGCAAAATCACTTTCCCTATATTGGATCAGGTAATCAATTGATGTAGTTCTGGACGCATTGGCCACAACTTTTAAATCATTGGCTGGCGTATCTTTCGTTGCTAATTTTACAATTTCATTTAGATCCTTGTCTAAATAAGAACCTAAATCTGGCCCACGGTCAATCAAAATCGTAGGACTATAACCACTTACAATTAAAATCCCATGGTAGCCATGACTTTGCGACAGCTCAACTTTAGATACCAAACCCACAAAATTCTGCATGCCTTCCGGGGAATGACCAAAAGATGCAGTTAAGGTTTTACCTACAAAATCGCGACTATCATCTAAGCTGATTAAACCAGGCGCCCCCATCTGATCATGGTTAAAACGCAATTCGAAATAATGATGATCATTAAAAGCCTGTTGCAAGCTAAAGGAAGCAAAATGTGTAATTTCCTTATCCTCAATATTGATTTCTGTAATTAGTTTCTTTTCCATATTAATTATAAATCATGATCACAACAATTACCCGAAAATTATATTATGAATTTGTATGCGCGCCGCCCATTCCAGGCACCTATTACCTTGATACCAGTGATCGTTTTTTAATGAAGTTTTTTGGAGGTGGTTAGACATAGCTTAAGCTTAGATTTATTTTTTTTGAGTTGACATAGCAAAACCTTAAAGACATTAATAATGTATTTTAAGACCTAAAATTTAGTCCGGTAAAAAACATGAACGAACTAAAAGCGACTGGCCTGAACCAGTCGCTTCGATTGATTTTATGCGCTAAATAGTTAAGATTTAGGCCAATCATTTTCATGTTCTGCGTTGCCCAGCTTTAGCTTACGGGCTGACACCACAAAACTTAAGGTCATTGGTGTCTTGTCGTTTACCGCAATACCTTCGTTATATTGGATGATATAACCATCTTCAAAAGACAGTTCTTTCATTTTTGAATCCTCTTCTCCTTTTTTGAACACCAATGTTCCGGAAAGAGGCTTATATTGATTGTTAACCATTGATTCGATCACTGAAGTATCTTCAGTAGATTCGATTTCGATGTGGATGGTACCACCATAAACACCAGATGATGGACGGCCTTTTGCGTCAACATCTCTGTTTAGTGAAAAGCTGCACTGTAGTACATCAAATTCCTTTGATCCTAAGTTTAAACGGGTTTTAAATGCCATGATAATTTTATTAATGTTGAAAGATGGATAATTGTGGCCTTTCGTTAAACTTTTGGCCAATCGTTAAGGTGCTCAGCGCTACCTAATTTAAGCTTACGAGCAGAAATCTGGAACTTGAGTGTCATCGGGTGATCGCCCACAATGTTTATCCCTTCGGAATATTTAACAATGTAGCCATCCTCGAAATTAACTTCTTTCATTTTGGCATCTTCATCAGTTTTCTTGATCAGAAGTGTTCCTGAAATGGGTTTGTACTGGTTGTTTACCATCGCCTCTACAATTGAGGTGTCTTCCGTTGACTCGATCTCAATGTCGATGGTACCGCCGTAAACTCCGGAAGATGGTCTTCCTTTAGCATCTACGTCACGGTTTAATGAATAGGCACAATGAAGCACATCGTACTCCTTGCCTGATAAATTTAATCTAGCTTTGAAAGCCATAGTCTTAAAATTTAAAGGTTAAAAAAATTGATTATTGTAGCATCCACTACCGGATCAATTCAAACCAAATATCAGGCCAACTATTAGATTAACTGCTCATACACAAGGAATAAGCTTATTTTAAAAATGGCAACAAAACTCCTAAATCAACCTAAACAACTTGAAAAACGAATATTTATTAAAGAAAATATGTGGAAAGATTTTTAGTTATTTTTAATATTAAAAATACAGGATTATACTACATCACCAAAATAACTGTAGTAATTTCCCCCGGCATGTAGCCTTTTAGGGCACAACTTTATAAAAAAAGATACTGATTAAATCAACTTTGCACCAAACTTTTCCATTTTAGCCAGCCACTTCTGACTGTAATGATTTTCCAGGGAATGTAATTCTCCAATGGTATTAGTGAGTACCGGATTCATTTTACATTTTTCGAAAACAACTTTCTTAATAGAAAGATAAGTTGTTTTCTTATTTGCTTTCCATTCTTTAAAAGTTGCTTCATCCAGGATAGACACAATCCTCGCCGAACGGCCACTAAAATTGTTATTTACATTTTGCTGCTGAGCTGTAAAGATCTGATCAGGCATAAACAGCCGGTCAAAAAAACCTTTAATCTTTGCTGGAATATGATCTACATAGACCGGACAAAAAAGCACAACATGGTTACTTTGCCTAATCGCCGTTAAGGCTTTTTGCAAATCGGGCTCCAACTCGGCAATTTGTCTATTGTTAAATAGTTTGTTCGAGTTAAATATCAGATCAATGATGGCCAACTCCCTCACAGTTGCGCCAGCACTTTCTGCACCTTGCTTATAGGCGTTAATCAGGAAATTTGTAGATGTGTTTTTTTCAATATCCCCATTCAGGATCAGTACTTGTTTCATTTTTTTTGATTAATCTGATCGGGATGATGCATTACAAAACTATAAAGATTTTGGTATTGTCATGCATATTCCATAAAAAAACCAACGCTAAGGCTGGTTTTTTATTTTCAGCTATCAAAAACTATTGCTGGTTGTACTCTGTATTCCAGGTGGTGTTTTCATCCTCACCTTTATGTCCATCAAGTTTTACTACAAAACTTTTAGCTGGAAAATAAGGTGTGATGTGGATATCTAAATGGATTCTATCTTTTTGAAGTTCATCTCTTTCAAAGCGCATAATCTTAAATCTTTCAATTAAGCGATCTGCACCTTGAATTCCATCTAAGAATTTAACAATTTGACCACGCAAATCCTGCTCTGTTTTAGAAGTCCAGTTTTCGAATGCTCTCCTGTTTAAGAAATCGAACAATACTTTAGTAATGTAATCAAATACACGCACTACAGAATAAGTTTGCAAGCCAATATTATCTCCATTAAATAAGGTTTTAGCGGAGAAAGCCATTACTTTCCCATATTCATTAACCATTGGCACCAGGCCTACTCTTTCTAAGTGTGATATTTCGCTTTTCTTTAAGTCGAATTTTACACCATCTACCTCGTTCATTGCACCATGTTTTTTACCCGCAGTAACCTGCGACATTAAAGTGTAGTACATTTTACCTGCAAGTGCGGCCGATCCAGGCACAGTAAGATCATCTTCTTCTCCAACTTCAGCAACTTTACCGCGGCCAACCAACCAATTACAAGTCATAATCACATTAGATCTAAATGCATCAGCACCGGTAAGATTTGCTGCCGTAAATAAATCAAGCACATCATCTGGTTGATCAAGATCGGCAAAATCTGTTACCAGCATTGCTTTGTTATTGTGCGCTATTTTGCCCCATCTTTCTAATACCTTGTTTGAGCCCATGTAGCCAGGCACTACCATTAATGAATAGTTCTTACGAAGATCTAAACGGTCATAATTCTGCTTTAACTCATCATCAACATATTCAATAAAGCGGGGATTATCTAAATCTTTAATCTGATCCATTGATGCGTTTAACAGCACCACATTTTTAAGTTTATCAGATTCGGTATTTTTATAAAATAAATGGACCGATCTATAAGCTTGCTCCAGTTCTCTGCTACTTTCCAGCGCCTTTCCAATATTTTTCTTCAAATTTTGTTCAGCAACATCAAGTTTTTCAGTGCTTTTTTCTACCATATCTGCAACAGAAGTAGAAGACTCAAGCACGTCGATCCAAAGCTGAATTTTCTTTTTCAGCTCTTCGCGTTCTTTCTTCTTCTCATCGCCGGTTAAGAAGATCTGCTTTCTGGCTTTTCTTTCAGGGTTCAAATTCTGAAGGCCATCAACGGTCGCTTCTAACAAATCGAAACCACCAACCCTGGCCAGCTTTTCTAAGTTATCTTTAAGTGACGTCTTTTCTATGGTTTTGACTTCGGCTGGTTTAAAACCCGCCTGAGATATATTTTGGTCTGTTTTTAATTCTTGAGGATTTGACATGTTTTCTCAGCGGTTAGGTTATTTATTTTGCTCCAGTTCATCAACAAAGTTCTTTAAAGCACTAATGAAGGCCGACTTAGTTTCTTCGTCATCCAGCGTAGCTTTTAAGGTTTTGTTAGATTTTAATTGTTTAATTACATTAAGCGACATCTCTCTCTCGATGTTCACATTAGTTAAGTAGTTACTCTGATTGATGATATTTTTCACACCGAAATCTCCCAGATCGTTAAAATTTATCGTTTCAACAACAGTAGATCCGTCTTGCTTTTCGAAAGCTACTTTTACATTTGGTTTATAATGTTGGAATACTTCCTTCACGGTTTTTAATCCTTCTACCTTTTCTGGTTTTATAGGTTCGTTATCGGTAAGTTTCTGCACAAAAAGCGTTTTGTTATGGGCAATTTCTGCGAAAGCTTCTGAAGTATCAACTTTCCGTTCATTACCTCCAATTTCATAATTAAACATAGTTTGTTGATTTAGGTTTGCGATTAATTTTTCTAATAATATAATAGTTAACGTTTTAACTCAATTTTCGTTCCAACATTGCACCTACGGGCTGAATAATATTCCATACTAACTTATCCTCTTCCTGATGTTTGCTTACTTTAATCTTCGATCCTTTTTTTAGTTCGCCTGATATGATGTACTTAGAAATTGGTCTTCTTAAAAGATTCCTGATTACAGCTGATAATTGTCTTGCACCATATTTAGGCGTAAAGCCATCTAAAGCGATCATTCTCTTTGCATCCTCTGCTATTTCAAATTCAATACCCATTTTGTTTAATGATTGTATAAGGCTACTTAACTGGATTTCGAAAATGCGTACCACATTGCTTTCGTTAATCGGTGCAAAAGGAACAATTTCCGAGATTCTGGCTAAAAATTCAGGACGGAAATGTCCGGCCATGACTTCCATCAATTGATTCGAAGCAGGAATAATGCCTTTTCCAATCTGTTCTGCAATCCATTCGCTACCAATATTTGAGGTAAAAAGAATTAATGAATTGCTAAAATCACCCTCTTTACCTAAACGGTCGTGCATATGGCCTTCATCCAAAATCTGCAAAAAGGTATCGAAAACTGAAGGGTGTGCTTTTTCAATTTCATCGAACAGCAGCACAGAATAAGGTTGTTGTCTAATTTTATTGACCAACAAGCCACCTTCTTCATAGCCTACATAACCCGGAGGCGCTCCATAAAGCAATGCGGCACTATGCTCTTCTTTAAATTCAGACATATCGAAGCGGATCATTGCCTTTTCATCGTTAAATAAAAACTCGGCTATTGATTTTGCCAGTTCGGTTTTACCTGTTCCCGTTGGGCCGAGTAAAAAGAAGGATCCGATAGGCTGCCCTTTTTTGTTCAGTCCGCTGCGCGATTCCAGAATGGCATCCGAAACGGCTCTAAGTGCCTGATCTTGTCCCACCACACGTTTCTTTAGGTATTGCTCCATATTTAGCAATTTCTCCTTTTCGCCTGCCTGCAGTTTCCCCATGGGGATACCTGTTTTATAAGCTACTATAGAAGCAATATCCTGTTTGGTAATGCGATCGCTTTTTTCTGCAGCATATTTCTTTAGCTCCCGGAGGCTACCAGCTATATAACCCTGATATTCATCAGCAGTTTCAAAGGCATCAGTCTGCGTTTCATCTGTTAAGCGGCCTAATAAAACCGGACTTAGTTTATTCTGAAGTAAAGAGAAAAGCCATTTATAATCTGCAAATTTCCCGGCTTCCGATTGTTCGTCATTTATTTTCAATGCTTCTAAATCTTCTGCTAAACGCTCAATTACCTGAACAGAAGTGTCATTCATCATTTTCATTGCAGCCATAGTCCTATCCAGCAAATCAAAAGCAGAATCCGGAAGCCTTCTATCTTTCATGTAACGTTTAGCCAGGCGAACACATTCGCCCAAAGCATCGGGCTCAATACTTAACGTATGATGTTCCTCATATTTTACAGCTAGTTTTTGCAACATTTTCAGCGTACTCTCTTCATTAGGTTCATTTACCTGAAGCACTTCGAAACGCCTGCTAAAGGCCTGTTCTGGTTCAATAATTTTGCGGTATTCATCAATAGTGGTCGCTCCTATTACCGTTATTTCACCACGGGCAAGTTCTGGTTTCAATAAATTACCAATACCAGCGCCTAGTGGTCCTTTACTATCTAATAAGGTATGGATCTCATCGATAAAGAGCACCGCCTTTTCAAATTGCTTAATCTCTTTGATGATATTTTTTAAGCGGTCTTCTATCTCTCCTTTATAAGATGCACCGGCAATAAGGGACCCTAAGTCAAGCTCAAAAAGCTGGACTGACTTTAAACTATCAGGCACCTGCTGGTTTACAATGTCTATAGCAAAGCCATCAACCAGCGCGGTTTTACCTACTCCGGCATCGCCAGTAAGAATTACATTTGGCTTGGTTCTGCGACAAAGAATTTCCATCATCATCCGGGTTTCCTTATCCCTGCCTATTATAGGATCTGTTTTACCATCCCGAACCATTTGCAATCTGTCGATACAATACTTATACAGCGCATTACCTGTACTTTTATTTTCCGTACCAGCTGTTGTTTTATCTGGATCAACTACGCTCGAAATCTCTTTATCCTTTATGTATAAGTCTAAAATCTCCCGCTCTTTTATCGGGAAAGATTTCAATTGATCGGGCTGAAAACCTATACCTGGCTTTGCCAATGCGGTTAACACACAAACTGGTGTAATTAAATCTAAACCTAGTTTTATGCGAACATTATCTGCTTCTTCGAAAATAACACCGATTTCAGGCGCAGCCTTAACAGTATCATCAAAGCTTGCCGATTTTGTCTGCTCCTCAATCCGAACCTCTGCCCAGTCGCTGATGTATGCTTCATCTTTCCCAATTGAAGTAATGAATGAACGCAAACCAACGTCCTTATGCATTAATCCTTTGAGCAAATGAGCCCCGGAAAATTCTTCGTTTCTGTATTCTTTTGCCAGCGATTGTGCGATATGAATCGCTGTTTTTACCGATTCGCTTAAATTTGTAACTGCCATATTCCCTAGTTGGTTTTTGGCAAAACTGCCTGGTTAAAATTATTTTCGGTGATGTAGTAATATATTTTGCCGTTTGACACAAACTGTTGCTCAATCTGTGTCGCTCTTTTAATTTGCTGCACGGATTGATTTAATAATTTAATATAGTTTTCAAACTGATCTAGCGGCATTTTTGAAGTTCTCTTTAAATCACCTACCGTATACTGGAATAGAAACTCGTTGTTTAAAGGCAAACCCGTTACCAACTTAATGTAGCTGGCCAAAGTCATGGCTTTTATATCGCCCGATGACACTTTCATTCCAAGCAATTGCTTAGGCATTTTTACATAATTTTTAACCAGCTGGCTTCTAAAAGAAGATTGATCAGCCTGAAGATTTTGTCCCAGCATAATTGAAAAAACATCTATAATCTGCTTGTATTCCATATTGTTTAAAACAATAGCATATTGCAAAGCAGAGCGGTTATTCTTCACAACATCAGCCGATAAGGTTGCTGTCCTGTAATATTTAAAGGCATTGTGTGGCATACGGTCTGCAACTTCAGGGCCAACAGATTCAGGCAACAATCCTTCAACATCAGCAGAAAGATTTTTACGTGATATCCCTGTTAAGCGGAAAGCACTATCCAGCGAACTGATCTGATTATAAATATCAGTATTGGTTTCTTTTACAAAACGTTGAAGGGCTTTTGTCATGCTCTGATTGGAATTTACCGTTCCTTTGGTCGGAAAAACCACGCCACCTTGTATTAAACTATTTTTAGGATAATCTAAATAGTAAGAAATCGAATCTTGCAGACTCGTATTGTAAGGCTGAAAGATTTTTAAACCTTCCCCCTTAACCATTGTATTTTTTCTGTACTCGGCAGAACGGATGGCCGATTCGGAAACCAGTTTACGCGATTGGATTACGAAATCGTTAAATGATGAGTTAAAATCGCTATACACTTGTAAAGCCAAAATTCTAGCGTCAGCAAGGGCAACTTGCTCACTCAATGCGTTAATTAGGTAATTATTAGTCGTACCAACATTTCCCGTACTACCAACAAGGACAATTAAATTGGTTTCATTCTTTTTTTCTTTAAATAAATTTAATCCAGCTTTTAGTCCCCCAAAAACAGGCCCATCTGCAATTTCACCAGTACATGTCGAGGTATTTTTCGCCTCATTTGATAAGAAGGTCATTAACTGCCGGTAATCATCTTGAATCGGGCTAACAAAAATCCCCTTTAGTGCGCATCCGCTTCCGCCACGGTACACTACGCCACCATAGTTAACCTTTGTCCCTTTACCGAAATCGCCCATTATACTTTCAAAAGAAGCAATGGTGTTGGTCATTCCAGAAAAATATTTGGTCATTGAACTTCCTCCATCTATTACAAAAACAACGTTTATCTTATTTTTATTTTCACGCAGTTTCAAATAGTCCTGATAAGAAAGTGCAGATCCGTTAATGGTTAATATTTTATTGTCTTTTTTATTATAAACATCTGTGGCAATGCCCACAGCATAAGTACCTGCCTCATCCGAAATCACCGGAACACTTCTTAAGATCAGATTTTCTCCCGGCAATAAAGGATCTACAACGAAAGACCTTCCTATTCCCTTTCTTATGGCTGTTGAGGTAGAATCATCAAAGTCATAATTGCCGGGGTTAACCGAAGTAATGTATAGTCGATCGCCCCAGCTGTGTACTGCTTCAGCAGAAACCCACCCGTAAACACTTTTTAAAGCCGCATCTGCAACAAGCTGATCATCAGAACCGATTAAGTATTTTTTTCCGTCTTCGGATTTTTTGTAGATATAAGCAATTTCGTGCAACCTCACTTTGCTGCGTCTATCTTTAAGTTCAGGGGTATTGTAAACCAGGATAGAATCGGTGTTATCAAAATAGAATCTGGGTTCGGTTAGTGCATTTTTGCCATTTACAATGCCTATCGCTTTTTCTGCATAACCTGTTTTTTGGTTAGAGAATGCACGCTGCCATAAGAGCAGTTTAGATTTTGTAATCCAACCGTAACTGATGGCACTTTTTTTATCATTTATCTTTCTTCCCCTAACCATTCCCGCCTGGTATTTAATCAACTTCAGGTAACCGTTTTCCTCTTTAGAAACATAGAAAGGTTCCATAAAACTTATTTTTTTCATGATCAGGCTTCCGCCAGGAGAGGTAGTGGTATAGTTATCTTCACGATCGGAAAAAACAATCCAGGGCAAACTGCTGCTACTGGTAGCATCGTTAATATTTATGCTTTCAGCTGGCCTTTCATAAGATTTAGGCATATATTTCACTTTTTTGCCGAAGGACGATGGTGATTGTGCATACGCAAACGATATTCCTAAAAACAGGAAGGTTAAGGCATAATATTTTTTCATAATCTTAGTAGATGAGCTTTGAAATTAGGTTAAGATGTTAATCTATTTTGTTTTCACAGGAGCATCAGTAGTTGCTGATGTTCCTGGCTGGGCCGTTCCTGAATGTTGTTTAATATTTAATAAACTGGCACAGGTAGAACTTGGCTTAATGGTTAGCTGAGCCTCATCTATTGCTATTTCGCCCCCAAAAGTTAGCCCCATGCAATAAGAATAAATATCCGTCTGTTTTTTCTTACCATTCATTTCTACATTTACAGTTACCTTTTCGTTGCTGCACATATATTTGTTAATGAGATAGTAGTAATTAGAGTTAAAATCAGCACCATTTGCAATGGCCTGTAGTTTGGCTCTGATATCATCAATGGTTTTGCGTTCGCCATCGCCCGGAGCAACCAGATCGTCTACTATTTCGGCATTAGGGTCGGTAATTAAAACGGTTAAAAATGCAGGCTTACGGCTTTTATCAGACCTCAGGCGAACCATGTACTTTCCAGGAGCGCGGTAAGTGTATAAAGCGGTCTTTCCTTTAATATCTACGCGGCCAGTTTCGCCGAAAGACCATTCGAAATCCTTTCCTACTCCATCGCCTTCTAACCTTATTTCTTCGTTAACCAAGCCAGCCGTTGGGCCACTAATTGTTAAAGCAGTATCTATAACTGTTCTAATGGTATCTCTTACCGTTACCGGGAATTCTTGACGGAGTTCTCCATCAACAGTTAAACGTACAATGTAAGTATCGGGTTTACTGTAATGATAAGAACCTGTTTTTGAAGTAGCTTTTTCACCATTACCAAACTCCCACAACCATTTTGAGGCTTTTGGTGTATTATCAGTAAAAACTAAATCCTCATTTAAATAAATTTCATCCTTAACAATTCTCGCATCAACTGTTCTTTTCTCAAACAAAGAACTTTTAAATAAGAAAATCAGGCCTGTTAAAAGAGTTACAGCCAGGAGGATGTAGAGAATAACATAGCCTTGCGAATTTGAATTAACCTGCTTGGTGTTTGTGTCAGACATAGGTAGCGTTTTTTATAGGTTGGGATTTTTATCTTGCATTTATAGTTTGCTGTAATTGCCGCCTGTTGAGAATGCAGTCGTCCAATTGTCTTTTATGTAATTCGAGATCTGTAATATTTCTATTTTGTTCTTGTCTATCGTAAAATAACCTATCGTACAACTGGGCAGTCTGAACGAAGATTTTATATCGGGAATCTGATGCTTTACGATCAAATGCGGCTTTGATAGACCCTAATGACAGTTGGATATCGTTCTTTAAAAAAACGGCCTGCACATTTGGGTTGTAACGTGTAATCTGTTTAAAAGTAGTATCAACAATAGGCATGGTTTCTTTCACCATATCTTCGAACCCTTCATTCTCCTTAATCTTAACTTCGAGCGTTTCTTTGGAAATTTCATGCTGCGATTTACCGCTATAAAAAATCCCAAAGCTTAAAAGCCCTACAGTAAAAACAAATAATGCCAAAAAAAACAAGAATTGTTCGCGCCTTTCTTTTATGCTTAATTTTATCATAAGTCGTTAGTTATCGGCCATATATACCGTTTCTTATTTTTTTGGCTGCAGATTGATTTGCCCGTTGACAGTCGTTTATCCGCTCTTTATACCTTTGTATATCCCCCCTCGATTGGATGAGAGAATCTTGCAAATCAGCCATGGCACCCACATTATTATTTAATTTTCTATATAAATCGAAACTTAAGCCCGGAATAGTTTCCTTAACTATTAAATCCTTTATCCTGTTATTGGCAGTTTGAATATCACCAAGCAAAATACTTTGCTTGCTCATTTCGTTTGCATTATAATCGCGGTATTGAGCCAGTTCTTTGAGACGGACCAGAATAAGGTCGAAATTTGTATTGATATCTTTCCTTAAATAGGATAGCTTTTCAGTTTCCTTTACTTTTTTATCAAGTAAGATATACTCATAATCGGAGGCCGCGAAAAAAAGATAGATACAAAAAATGGAGAATAGGCTTAGGAATACAAAGTGTAAAATAAACTTTGTATAAGAATTCCTAATTTCAGTGGCATTAATGGGCTTCATAGACGTTAAGTAGGATGACATTATAGTATTCTGGCAATTAATTCGACAATCAATCTCAATAAAATCCCACAAAATTTCTCAAATTAACACTGCACTATGACAATTTTTATTATTTATTGTTTAGTTATTAAAACAAATTAATTTATTTTACTTTTAACAAACTTTAAGCCAAACATCTATGCCTGAATTTTTTTTCAACAAACCGTTCAGATTTAACTTCATTTTTTCCGGCAGTGGTTTTCAATCGACTGACCTGGGGAAATCGATTTCCAACCACATTGAGTTGGTTATTTTTACCCGTTATGGAGAGCATAGATATCACAATGATTTTGGCTGTGAGATATGGGATCTAGACTTTGAATTAATTGTAAGTGAAAGCATATGGGAGGAGAAATTCCGCAAATCCCTGCTAAAATCGATAACCGATTATGAGTTTAGAATTTACAATACAGCAGTAGAAGTTCGCATTACCGAAGTAGAGAATGTATATCCCTTGCGTAAGGTAACAGAAATCAAAAAAAAGGTGGATATTACCGTTAGAGCGCTAATAAAAACAACAGGCGAAAAATATTTTTTTAATACTGCTTTATTTCTCAGCCCATTATCAACCTAACCAAAATTGCACTAAATATCCTACACATGAAGCAAATTTTTTATTCATCAAAAGATGAAATCCGGAATAGAATTTTAAAAAATGCCCTGGATTTTTGGAATATTAAAGATAGTAACGATTTTGATCCGCTTGTAAAGCTAATTATGGAGGCCTTAAGCAACGAGCTTTTCAATGTCTCCAATGATGTTAAGAATCTGGAAAATAGAATCTTCGATAAAATCAGCCGCATTTTAGCTCCCGAACATTTAACCTCATCATTACCTGCCCATGCCATTATCCATGCCAGCCCCATCGAAGCGGAAGATTACCTTTCGCCATACACCCAGTTTGCTTTTAAGAAAAATATTCAGCTGGATCATGATGAGCTCAAAAAAAGCGACATCTTCTTTAGCCCCATGCACACGGTAAAAGTTCACAATGCAGCTGTTAAATATATTGCCACAGGAAATACCCTTTTTAAGGTAGAACAACTAAGCAAACAGCCTGGTTTAAACACTTTGCCTGGTTTTTCGGTAGAGAAAAACACCATATACATTGGTTTAACCGGGATAAAAAACTGGATGGATTTTAATAAGCTGAACTTATTCTTCGATTGGAAAAACTATTCCGTACCAGAAAATACTTACGATTTGTTATCGCTGGGGAAATGGTCCTACAAAGACAATGAACTCAGGGCTTATACCGAACGATTTATGGACGAGCCGTCAACAGGCAAAATCCAGGCACCATTTCATCACAAGCAGTTGCTCAATCTGATTAAGGCCGATGTGCTACAGTTTTACAGCAACAGGTTTATCACTTTGGGCGATCTTAATGATTTTAATGTTGACGGGAGCAAGGAATTGCCTGCTGTTTTTGAAAACATTTTTCAGCCCGCCAGCCTAAACCAGATCGATGAAAAAGTAAAATGGCTTAAAGTAGTCTTCCCGGCAGCCATAAACCAGGAAATGCTGAACGAACTTCATATTTACATTAATGCATTCCCGGTGGTTAATAAAAGGTTGAGTCAGATAAAACATCGCCTAAAAACCATGAATAACATTATCCCGATTAAGACTGAAGCACTTGATCAGATGCTCGCGGTAGAAAATCTGAAAGATAATAAGGGAAAAAGTTATAACGAAATTCCATACACTAACGAAAACGAAAAGGGCGATGGATCCTTCTCGATTAGATACGGCGGCACAGAGCGCTTTGATACCAGAAATGCTAAAGAATTAGTCGATTATCTTTTTGAACTATTAAGAGATGAGAAAGCTGCTTTCTCTGCTTATGGACCGGATTTTTTAAGTAACACACTTAAAAACTTAGAACAAAATATTGCGTTGATCGAACAAAAAAGCCGTGCTGCACTGAAGGATATTAAGGAGTTGCCTGGTTATATTGTATTAAAGCCGATTGATGATGCTAATATTCTATTCCTGGATATTTGGATTACACAAGCCGAAGAAGCTAACCATATTAATGCGGGTAGCCGGTTAGTGGTCTATGAAAATAACAGAGTTAATGCCGAAAGTATATATTTATTAAGCCCAACAAGAGGCGGCCGCTCCCGGTTAAACGCCACCAACAGGGTTCAAGCTTATAAATACGGATTAACTACTGCAGATAGAATTATTACCAAAGCAGATGTACTTAATTTTTGCCGTTATGAATTAGGCGACAAACTAAAAGACATCACTTTAGCCAAAGGCATAATAATGGATAATAAGCCAAATGCTGGTTTTATTAAAACCATAGATGTTATTATCGAACCTGCAGAGAACCTTAAGCTTAGCGCACAAGACTGGGAAGAGCTCTTAAGCCTTACCCTGGCTAAATTAAATTTAAGGAGTACGATGAATATACATTACCGTATACTATTAAAGCCATCTATTTACAAAAAGGTATAATAATGAAACGACCGTTTAAATATAAACGGTATAACCCAGATAAGCACTTTCGCCATCTGCGCTTAATAACGTTTCCTGAAAATCCGTAGCGGTAAGCAGCTCAACATTTACCTCTGCATCAACAGGTATTAAATAACTAATGGCCATATCTAAAATGGCCCTGTTCTTTTGTCCGGGAATAAAATTTACCAGTTCTTGCGGGGATGTTGGCCCAATGTGAATGCTGAAAGATTCATGCTCTGGCATAAAACTATCTCCAATAATGGTATCAATCCCTAAGGCAGCAGAGCCTAACTTCATCTGCAGTTCATCTGCAATTTTTACTGGCGTAACATTGGCTGTAGTATCTACAATAGCAATAGGTAAGCTAAATAATGCCGTAAGCACTTTAGCAACAAAATCGATATCGTTTCTTTTTTGTTGAATTTCAGGCAGCAGGTGCATCCAAATAATACTCTGTTCCTTGTTTAACAGGTTAAATTCATCCCATCCGAACTCAAATATCTGACTTAGATCAGCATAGGTTGTTTTTTTATCGAGCATATTTTCATACAGCTCGGTCATGATTCTTACATGATTAATTTCGGCATCAAATGGACTAAAAAATAAACGGGCCTGTTTTTCTTCCTCTCTCCGATCTCTGATATCCTTAATCATCGATTCCTCATCCATTCCGGCACTACCTATAGGTGGCCTGTGAAAAAGCCCTTCAGGCAGCATATCATATAAACCTTCTCTATTGGTATTGATGCGAATACGGTCCTGTCTTCTTTGTTCAGAATAATAAGCATTAGAATTTTCAATATCTTTTGCAAAAGCACGTTTATCGGGCCCTATAGGGATAATTTCGACACCATCTGCATCAATCACATTACGCTCTATCAAGTCGGCAGCATAAGCTACAGCCTTATAATCTGTAAAGAGTTCGTTATTAATCAAAGTTTCTTTTTTCATTTAAACTTTAAGGTTGCATTATTGTTATAAATTAAATTTATATTATTGAAAATAATTAGGATTATTATAAAGATACTCTGTTTGTAGCACATCACCTCTATAAAAAATTAATGGACGTTCAATCATTTTTCATTCGCTTCCTCTTATTTCCGCTGATATTTCTGGTCTCAACGGCAATACTTTCTGTCATTAACAAGAAGAACCAGTTTCTGAACAACAAAAGACTGATCGTAAGTGTTCTGCTTATCGGCATTATTTTAGCAATCCCAGGTTTTTTGGGATTCCTTAATTTTAATTTTATGCCATGGGGTTATATAATTTGCTGTATTTATTACCTTCTAATGGGTACAGTATTCGTTTATCTACTAACGAAATATTACCCAAAAGATTTGTTAGAGCGCAAGGTATTTATCTTTTTCGCCACCTTAATTTCAACCAGTTTATCAGTCTATTTATTCCAACTGGCCTTTAACTGGTTAAGTTCGGTAAACTTTGGATGGTTTGGTGCGGGCAGTATAGCCTGTTTTTTTGTACCGCTTATTTTTTGGTGGGCTTATGTTTCGCTACTTGGCATTCCTTCAGAAATTTATAAGATATGGAAGTATCCTGAGACTCCTCTTGATATTAATATGGATCATGTAGATTTCAACAGGCTTTTAGTCCTGGAGTTAGAACTATATAGAAAAAGTACTGATCCAGAGCCACTTAAAGTAAAAGTGAAGGCGCTGGAAGACATGAACTTTGGTATTTGGTTCCATAAGTTTATTGATGATTATAACCTTAAGTTTGCCAAAAGCCCTGTAGAGTTTAAAGGTGGTGATCAGGAGAATTATAAGTGGATTTTCTTTATTAAAACTTCCTTTTTCAAACGTAATATTTTCATAGATCCTGATCTCGACATTATAGAAAACGGCATTACCGAGAAAATGACGATTTATGCAAAACGCGTATCGGAAAATGTAAATAAACCTAACGAAGTTGGAGAAAGTGCTATATTTATTTAATCCATCCTAAAAAAAAAGTTACCATGATAAAGCCGCTAAAATATAAATCCATCAACTGGATTAATGGCATGAAGCTTTCCAGTGATCATTTTACAGCAAGCGACCTCTATTTACAAGATTTTGTCCGGGATGCTATATCACTACACTTAAATAGTAGTAATTATGGGTTTTTACCGCCTTTTGCCGGTTATAAAAGCTCACACGATATCGAAATTATCGAGAAAGCAACCAATCATATCGAAGTCAGGATAAGGTACTGCAATGCGATTACACCTGAGGGCTGTCATATCGACATTGTACAATCTGATCATATGGATACATTGGTTCATAACCATTACTTTGGTCAATCAGAGCCCCGTAACTATGTTATTTTGTTAGTGGTTAGTCCATTTAACCGGGTACCAGCAGGCACACCGAATCCTGAAGAAAGTCCGATCCGTTATCCTGAATTGGCGAAAAGCTATTCTATTGTAGTTTTACCAGAAAATGAACTGAGTTCGCAAACGCCAGACAGCTATTTTCTGACCATTGGACAGGTTTATTATGAAAATGGAAGATTATCTATCAACAATAGTTATATACCTCCAAGCTCCACTATAACCAGCCATCCGGCATTGATCAGATATTACGAGTCTTTCAGTGTTTTATTGAACGATTTACAATTGGCTGCCTTCAAAATCATCGATAAAACAGGAGGACGTGATAATGTTACACCACTCGGCAAGAATATCCGCATAGTCTCTGAAAAAATTGCAGATTATATTGCAGGTTTATTTTATGAGTACAGAAACATTACACACCGAGAATCGCCAGTGGTTATGGTTGGTTATTTCTCCAGTTTAGCTCATATTTTTTTTACTGCTATAAAACTGATTGATCCCCGGGAAAGGGAGGAACTGCTTAAATATTTTTACGAGTGGAAGGATGTTACCCCTGGAAACTTTGAAGAACTTTTAGCCAAAACCATTGAATTGGTTTACGATCATAAGCAGATAAATAATAGCATGATAATGGCCAATGAATTTATGAATGTATTGGTGGCCCTTTGGAATAAATTGAGTGGATTAGAATACATCGGCCAACGCAAAGAAAATATTGTTGTTGCCGAGCAGCAAGTTGTACAACAGGTACAAGCCAGAAAAACCTGGACGCTGCTAGATTAAAATTATTTCTAAAATTAAATTTTATAAAGAAGCTGTACCATTTTAAATATGGTACAGCTTTCCCTCTTCACATCTATCTTCTTTATTAAAATCCGTACCTCAAACCAATTTGAAATTGGTATGGATTACCCGAAGGATTCACAATACCGGAATTATTTACCCGGTAGTTGAATGATCTTGTTGCTGAATCATAGTTTGGAACTGCAGGAATAGCAGGTGTGGTTGGCGTAGCCGCTACCTCTGCACGTCCGTTTAAAGCATATAATGTCTGAGTGCCTAAGGACTCATTTACACCCCATGTTTTCTTAAGTAGGTTGGCAAAGTTGAAGATATCGCCTGAAACTTCTATATGATGTGTTTTATAAATTTTAAATTTCTTACTTACTCTTAAATCTACAACACCGAAGAAATCATTGATACCACCATTACGCTGAGCAATTTTACCTGAGTATTCTATGATATAATCTTTTAAGCTTTGGCTTGCAAGCGGGTTATCCAGTATCGCTTGAAGACCAGTCCGAACGTTTTGAGGAACGGCCTGGTTGTTTCTATCGAAGATAAAAGCCAAATCGTTGGTTGCTACAAAATCTCCATTGTTGTTCGCGCCGGATATCATGCTATAGCGCGTACCACCAATTCCCGAATAACGAACACCAACAGTGACTCCATAAAAAGTTGGAAGCGTACCATAAATCACCACTTTACTTCTGAACTGACCATCAGAATAGGTCATATTACTTAAATCTCTTGGATCATCTTTTACAGGCAGAGATAAGGTTGCAGAGTTTGCCACGTTACCATTGAAAGAGGTGTTGTCTTTTGCATCATTCCAGGTATAACTTGCTGATATTTCACCGTCTTTGAAATATCTCCATGTGGCATCAAGAACCAGGGCAAACTGGTTTACTTTACCTTCGCTGTTTAGTTCCAGTACGCGACCAAATTTATTGCTGATACGGCCCTGTTTCCAGTCCGGGGAGCCATTACCTGGCATTGCAGGTACAAAAACCCCACGGTTATCTTCATTAGGTAAAGTAAAATATGGATTTGCAACCATGTTTCTGTCCACGTACATATAGTTGTTGCGGCCTAAACTTGCATAACCGGTAATTCCAACTTTTAATCTGTCGTTAATCAACTTACTATAGGATAAATTGGCTTTATAGACAACCGGTATTTTTGCATCTTCACCATAGGTGTTGATTGTTGGTAGTTGTAACGACGCTAAGGTCGGTGCAGAAGCGGTACCGTTTCTATATCCAATAAAGTCTGGCTTAGGGACATTATCATTGATAACATCTACCGTTGCTAAGTGTGCACCATCAAAAGTTAAGTTATTAATGGTTACATAGTTGTTCACATCAGATCCGAATATACCTGCTCCGAAACGAAGAAAGTCGGTTCTGTTTTCATTGATATCCCAGTTGAATTGAATTCTAGGCTGAATTAAGAACTGCTTCAGTTTATGATCAGTTCTCACCCCTACCTCCTCCAGCAACGTCTGGTTAAGCGGCGAAGTTGGATAAGCGCTGTAATCCAAACGTAAACCTCCGACAAAATCCAGGCCTCGTGCTAATTTCGTTTGCATCTGACCATAAATAGCGGTATTCCAGATCCCGGCTTTAACTGTTGGATCTTCGACTAAAGGTACTTCACGGTAATATCTGTTTGGAAGCAGGTTGTTAAAATTCTCTAGTGAGGTACCTGCAGTTGAATTGGTATACTCAAATCTTCCGTTAACCTCACTTCCATAAAGTGATTTTGCATGGGTATACATTACATCAACCCCAAATGTGTATTTAACTTTATCCGTATTGTAATACAGGTTATCCACCAACTGGAAAACATTATTGGTAAAACCCTCCTGGGCAAAACGGTGGCCACCAATTTGTATCGCAGTGTTTGCGGTTGTACCATCCGATAAAACAGAAGGTATATTTCCAACAACGGCTCTTGGAATTGCGAAGCCAAGCTCGTCATTTTGCGTACTCGCCTGGAAGGTGTACAAATGCTGTACTTTCAATTCGTTGGTAAGTTTGCTGTTAATGGTGGAGCGTAAACTGGCCAATAAACTGTTGTCTACGTTTTTATCATTGCCATAACTCTCGAAAAAGTTAATCGCCGTGTTGTCGGCCAAACCTAATGGATTTCTGTCGTTCGTATAGTTATCACGAACCGTTAACAGGTTTCCCTCGTTGATTTGCCAGTCTATACGGGCAAATGCAGCATCGGAACCACGGGTTCTGTCAAATGTACCATACTGAGGGGTATTTGCTACGCCGTATTTTGTACGTGCTATAGCTAGAAATTGTGACAGTGTAGCATCGGTGATTCTAAATCTCGCCTCATCTGCAGGGCCGTTAATGTCCGCAATAATTAAGGGACGCGAATCTTTCTGATGGTCTAATCCCACAAAATAATGCAACTTATCCTTAATAATTGGTCCACCTAAAGTAAAGCCGTATTGATAAGTTGAGAAGTCGTTATCACGTTTGACACCTCTTATATCATAAGGGCTCGATAACCAGTCTGCTCTACCATACATGAACGCGCTACCGGAAACGGTATTTGTCCCGGATTTGGTTACTGCTGTAACAGTACCACCGCCAGCTCTGCCTAAGGTGACATCATATTGATTGGTCACCACCTTAAATTCACGAACGGCTTCCATGGATATGGAATAAGGTGCGCCACTACGACTGGTTGTACTTCCCGATGATGTCGGGTTTTTAGCACTCATACCATCAATGGTGAAATTGGTAGACGAGGCTAGTTGTCCGGCAATACCATTACCACGGCTTAAAGGAGATAAATCCATTAAGTTAGAGAAGTTACGGCCATTTACTGGCAATTGATTCATTGTTTTCGCTGATATTTCTGTTGATGCGCCGAAATTCTGAACCTTGTTTTTCAGGCCCGAAGCAACAACTTCCACTGCCTGTAAATCTTGTGATGCTTCCTGCATCACAATGGGAACTCTTGCTGCATCACCAAAATTCAGGATGGCGAGCGTTCTCGTCTGATCACCATACCCCATAAAGGTAGCCTTAACTGAGTATGGGCCACCCAAAGGAAGTTCCTTAAAAGTATATTCCCCTTTAGCATTAGTTGATGTTCTGGTGGTAAAACCTGTAGAGTTGTTCCTCACCTGAACTGAAGCCCCCGGGATTGGCTTCTTCTGCTGATCCGTAACCGTACCAAAAATAGATGCTTGTGTAGTTTGTGCAAAGAGGGGGTATTTAACACAAATACATAGCAATAACACTGCAAATAGTAATTTTTTTACCATAATAAGTTTAAGATTTTTTATGGTACGAAGATGTTGCCCAAATATTAATTGCACTGTGATTTTAAATCAATAAATGATTATGAAATAGGGGGTTTAGGTGCTAATGTTAAAATAAGAAGCACAGCCTAACAATATTATTTTTATCTGTTCTAACTATCATTAGTATTTCTAAATTTGATAATCACTTAAACCAATTATAATATTATGCCTACGCCTATTTCAGAATGCTTGTATTGCCAAAACAATGAAACATTACATCGTTTAATGATTAAAATTGGAGATTTAGAAGTATCCCAATTGTTTTTATTTAAAGAGCAATCACATCCAGGCCGCTGTAATGTGGTCTATAAAACGCATGGAATTGAGTTTCATGAATTGAGCGATGAGCAACGTAATGCATTTATGAGAGATGTGGCAAATGTGGCAAAAGCCATTTCTACTGTATTTAATCCTGATAAAATCAACTATGGAGCATATGCGGATACCATATCTCATTTACACATGCACATTGTTCCTAAATATAAAGATGGCTATGGATTTGGCGGTGTTTTTGAAATGAACCCACAAAAGGTTGCGCTTTCTGATGTCGAATATGCAGAAGTTATAGAAAAAATCAAAAAAGAAGTGGCAAAACAGTTAGAAGGTTAATCAGGCATCTGGTATTTCAGGTTACTTAAAAACTTCGGGTAGACTTTTACTTAATAGCAAACGCCCCCTGAAAATTAATCTCCAGGGGGCGTTGTATAGTATTATTGCGGCTTGTAAAAGCTAGAATTTCTGTCATGGCTAGCGCCCGAATCCGATCCTGTATTATAATTCCGGAAATAATTAGTTCCGAACATCCAGGACAGGATGCTGAACAGCATTTCTAAATCACCTTGTTTAAATGTCTCTTGTATAGCTCTGCACAAGCCAACGCATCACTCAAGGCATCATGATGATTTAATGGAATCCGATATTCCTGACATAGCGCTGCTAACTTCTGTCCGTAAATTTTATAGGTACATTGCTTCTCATAAACAGGTTGTGCAATCTTATAGTAATCTAAGGTTTGTGTAAGGCAGCTAAAATCAAAAGCTCCATTGTGAGCGACTACCGTTTGTCCATCAATAAAAGAAGAAATTTCCCTCCATACTGCGGAGAAATCAGGTGATCTACGCGTTCTTTCGGCGGTAATCCCATGGATTTCCGTATTCCGGTAGAAGTAAATATTGTCTGGCGGGCAAACCAGACGGTTAATAGTTTCTTTAATTATTCCATTTTCAACACGCACCAGACCAACCTGACAAATACTCCATCGTTTACCCTGTGCCGTTTCAAAATCAATTGCTGTAAAATTATGCTTCATAAATTATAATGCGGGAAAATGCTTTTGTTTAATTTGACCTATACGAAGAAACCTGTTTGTTTAGGAGAAATTGACCACCTAATTTGTTGGCGAACGATTGACGCAAATGCTTTAGAAGCATTTGCAAAAGTAGTAATTTAACGACAAACTTTTATTGAAATGAGGGCCATTATGAAAGTTGGCCAGACTGCGTCATTTGATAAGCTTGAAAAGTATAGAGAGATACTTTTCAAGCTTATCAAATGCTAAAAACCTGTCGTAATTACCCCCTCTATTTGTCGGTACTACCCCGTATAAAATAAAACAGGCTACTGTAACTTGCCATAAACTAAAATATTATGTGTGTGAAAAATGAACAGGTATTACATCAACTGAATAAGTTCATTGGGCATTGGAATACAGAAGGAGTTATCTCTTCCTCCAATAATAATGCTGAAGTGAAAATCACGGGATTTGACAGTTATGAGTGGATAGTGGATGGTTTCTTTTTGCTTCATAAAGCAGACGTGGTCATAGGAAGCGATAACAGTAAAACACATGAAATTATTGGCTATGATCATTTTAAACATCACTACACCATGCAGCATTATGACAACAAGGGCGACTCAGGATTTATGACCGCCACGGTTAATGACGGAATATGGACTTTCAGTAGTGACAGATTACGTTTTAAAGGGGGCTTTAATGAGAAGGAAGATGTCTTTTCCGGTGCCTGGGAGCAACTCACACCCAGCAAAATCTGGACTCATTTAATGGACATCAAACTATCAAAAACATCAGAATAGGTGTAGTTTTAAATTGTCGATTAACCGAATAGAAAAATGATTAGATTATTGGATGCAGAAACATTTTGCCATTCACCGTAATCCAGGTGAAATAATTGTATGGCCACTCTTTTGTTTTATTATTAACAATTTTAGACAGTTGCTGGTCGTCTATTGGTTCGATATAGACTTTACCGCTGGGATAATGGCATTGGTATAACTGTTGACTTGTTGTAAAGGCTATAGTTTGCTTATCTGGTGATAATGCTGCAAATTCCCCCCGGATTCTGTCTTTTCCTGGCCGGGTTATTTCATAAGATTTACCGGTTCTCTGGTTAAAAATATAGTCATTATCTACCATTAACAAGTTAGGTCCAATCTTCAGCATATCACGGTTTTCCCATTGTCCGTCGCCCTCTATAACTGTAGGTCTGTCTATACTATAGACCTTTAAACCCGATTTTTGTGCGGTGAATAAATAAAATCTATTTCCTATACTATATGGACCGGAAATGCGCGCAATAAAACTTGTTTTGGCTGGATTAATATAGGTAACGTCATCAAAGTCGTATTGTGAACGCTCCTGAGAAGGGTAGGCTGATAATTCGGAATCGCCCGGGCGCGTCACCTGGGGATTTATCCTGATAACTGTACTATTGTAAAGTACTTCATTCCACTCCGGGAATTGGTTAGATCCGAATAGGCCCCCTACCCATTTTTGTTTCCTGCTTTTTAGATGCCGCTGTGAAAATATAGGTTTGTTACCATTTGGGAGTTCATTTAAATTAACTTTTATATCAAAAAGTGCAGCTTGATATACTTTTTCATGCTTACAGGATGAAAATATGATCAAGGATAAACAAAGTATAAGCTTATTTTGAAAATGAATATTGGTCATAATTTTACTAAAAAAACTATAGTGTATGTAGCTTATTGAAAATTTGAGCTGCCGGTGTAATTTAATCAATTATATACAATTTTCATTTAAGAGGAATTCCATCATATTTAGACGTTCGGTTTTCCGGATCCGGGGACGTGATAACTGGAAAGTTCTATTGCATCTTCCAAAATCACTAACCCCTTTCAGCTATTTAGATTTTAAATCAGAAACAATTATGCTATTCTTTGTTTACACTTGATATGATTAAAACGAAGAAACCCCCTAAATTTGATATTTAGAGGGTTTTTGATAGACATTACATCTATGTGTCGGGGTGGCAGGATTCGAACCTACGACCTCCTGCTCCCAAAGCAGGCGCGATACCGGGCTACGCTACACCCCGAACTGGTATCAATCTTTTACTGGTCATTATAAATAAAACTACTCTTCCGAATAGTTTGTGTCGGGGTGGCAGGATTCGAACCTACGACCTCCTGCTCCCAAAGCAGGCGCGATACCGGGCTACGCTACACCCCGAACTGGTATCTTCTTTTTTTTCTTGTCAATACTAAACGACCTTTCCAGGTAATTTTTGTCGGGGTGGCAGGATTCGAACCTACGACCTCCTGCTCCCAAAGCAGGCGCGATACCGGGCTACGCTACACCCCGAACTGGTATCTTCTTTCTCCCCTTTTCGAGGGGCTTTAAAGTCACTAATCGTTTTGGTTAAACCAAACTTTTCGTTTCTCTATATTATGCGGAGAGGGCGGGATTCGAACCCGCGGTACCGTTGCCAGTACGACAGTTTAGCAAACTGTTCCTTTCGGCCACTCAGGCACCTCTCCAATTTCAATACTTTCAATTAACTATCCCGCTTTAAACAAAAACCGTTGCTGTTTTTCGGGATTGCAAATATAGGAAGATGATTGATAGTTCCAAAATAAATTTAAACATTTTGTAGGTAATCTATACGCACGTGATAGATGCTCATCAGCATTGTCTTGAATATCAACTTTATAGTTTCTAAATCTTTTAAAGTAATATCGCAATTATCTAACTGATTTTGTTCTAATTTATAGTTAATGATCCTTTCGACCAGGTCATTTATACTTTGCGCGTCCGGATTTTTAAGGCTTCTTGAGGCTGCTTCCACCGAATCTGCGAGCATTAACACCCCGGTTTCCTTAGAAAAAGGGATAGGTCCAGGGTAACGGAAAATGTTTTCGTCCACAAATTTCTCCGGAGAGTTCTTCAAAAAGGACTGATAAAAATAATCTACTCTTGTATTTCCATGGTGCGTTCTGATAAAATCGATCACACTTTCCGGTAATTGATGTCTGCGGGTAATTTCGATACCCTTGTGAACATGTTTAATGATGATCTGAGCACTTTGCTCATAAGGCAGCTTATCATGCGGACTGAGTGCCGTATTTTGATTCTCTATAAAGTATTGCGGGTTTTCAATCTTACCGATATCATGGTACAAGGCACCGGCCCTTACCAACAGGGAATTTCCGCCGATTTTAAAGATCGCAGCTTCCGCGAGGTTAGCCACCTGCAAAGAATGCTGGAAAGTGCCTGGCGCTTTAAAGGCCAGCTCTCTCAGTAATTTATTATTCGTATTGGTGAGTTCAATCAGCGCCACATCTGAGGTGATGCCAAACATTCGTTCAAAAGCATAGATCAGCGGGTAAGCCAGCAGGGATAAGAGCACACTAATAATGAAGGGCACAAAGTTGAGCCATTCAATCTCGCTGAAAGACCCTTCTCTTAATAAGCCAATACCAAGGAAGGACACAAAGTAAGCCGACAGGATAAACAAAGCCGACAACAACAGCTGTTCTCTCTTGATCAGGTTTCTGATACTATATATCGCCACCATTCCTGAGGTAATCTGATAAAAGACAAATTCAAAACTATTCGGCACAAAGAAACCCGCAATCAGGATCACCAGCAAATGGAGATACAGTGCCAAACGGGTATCAAACAAAATCCGGATGATGATCGGAACAATACAGAAGGGAATATAATAAATACTCGGCAGATTCAATTTAATGGCCCAGGTTAAACAGAGCAGCATGGTGGTAATCACCAGCAGCAATAAAGACAACTGACGGTTATCAGCAAAAATATCCTTTCTGAACAACTTCAAAAAGAACATCAGCAGACTGACAATAAAGCCTACCAGGAGTATTTGTCCGAAGTAAACCAGTTTACTATCCCCAATAGTTTTCGTTTGCGCTTCATAAGCCTCCTTAAAAGAGAGTAGCTTTTGATAGATTTCATCATCTACCACATTGTCTTTTGCGATGATCAGTTCTCCTTTCTGTACCATCCCACGGGTAGTAGAAAGGCTGTTGACCGTATTCTCCTGTACAATAGTGGTTAGTTTCTCATCAAAAAGGATGTTGGGTTGCAAATGATCTTCCACGAGCCCGACAATCATCTCTTTAACCTTCATGTTCACTGAAGTAAAGTTTTTTTCAAAGTATTCCAGGGCGGAGGGTACGGTAAAAACATCCTGCGTACTTAAATTTTTACTCACGTTATTATTGATCAGCGCAAAATCGTAGTATTTATTCCCTTTTTGGTGTTTAACATTCATGGCGATGATGCCCCTGTTGTAGATCGTCTCCAGAAGTTTAATAGAAGCCGCTTTATAAGCTGCCTTTTCTTCTTCCGGAAAGGCATTGGTCTTCCATTTCACATCAAACTCATTGGAATAAGCTTCTTCCACATTGTTAATCAGTTCTGTATTCATCTTGTAGATGGGCAATACATTACTTAAAGCATCTTTCTTATCTGTCGCCACCTGAGGTGTCGTTTTTAAGATCGCAAAGCTGAATGGAGAAACCAGGTCCTTATTTTTCCATATCTCCCCCTTTTCAAACTCATATCTGAACCTGGGTTGTTTAGGTAAAAACACCGTTATGATCAATACGGACAGCACCATCATCACATATTTGATATTTGATGAATACTTACGGTAAAGCACTCTGTGGGAATTCTTTTTGATTTTTGCCAAAATGGTATAAATTGATTTCATTCAAAAATAATACAATTTTTCCTCATATCGGCTTTTGAGAAAGCTAATCCTGCGAAAGGATGGGATTTACAAATAATAACCTTGCAAATAAGGAATATCATTCGTTACTTTATGATATCAAATCAATATCATTATGTATCAGGAAAAAATCATTAATCCCCCATCAGGCTATCTTACATTTGTATTATTCCTGGCGCTGTTAGGCGGCGGAATCTATGCATTAGCCATTGAACAGTATGCAATTGGCGCTATCGCTCTTGGCCTAAACTTCATTCTGGTTTTACCAGGACTCATCATCAACAATCCTAACGAGTCGAAAGTACTGACCCTTTTCGGGAAATATGTAGGCACCGTAAAGACCGACGGATTTTTCTGGGTAAACCCATTAACCGTTAAAAAGAAAGTTTCCTTAAAAGCGAGAAACCTGAACGGCCATCAGATCAAAGTAAATGACAAGCTGGGCAATCCGATTGAAATTGCGGCGGTAGTGGTGTGGCAAATCCAGGAAACTGCAAAAGCGATGTTTGCTGTAGAAGATTACAACCAATATGTAGCCATTCAAAGTGAAGCGGCAGTGAGACACCTGGCAAACATCTTCCCTTATGATAATTTTGAGGACGAAGAAGCAACGATTACCCTAAAAGATGGCGCGGAAAAAGTAAGCTCCCTCTTAGAAGCAGAATTGAGTGAACGCTTGTCGAGAGCAGGTATCGAAGTGATTGAAGCCAGAATCTCCCACCTTGCCTATGCACAGGAAATTGCCAGCGCCATGTTACAACGTCAGCAGGCGACCGCGATAATTGCAGCAAGAAAACTAATCGTAAAAGGTGCGGTAAGTATGGTAGAAATGGCCTTAGAACAACTTTCTGAGAAAAACATCGTAGAGCTGGATGAGGAGCGCAAAGCATCGATGGTGAGCAACCTGCTAGTAGTCCTTTGTGGCGACAGAAATGTACAGCCAGTCGTAAATACCGGCACATTATATAATTAACACGCATAAGAACATGTCTGAGAAAGATAAAAAAGCTTTTGTCCTGCGGATCAACCCTGCCCTGCTCAAAGAGATTGAGAACTGGGCAACGGATGAGTTCAGGAGCATCAACGGGCAGATAGAATACCTGTTGAATGAAGCTGTGAAATCGAAAAGAAAACGACGGATAAACAAAAATGATACAGATGAACCTCGTTAAAAACGATGGACTTTAACCAGCAGATACGACTAATTACTTAACTTTGCTTCTAACCAAAAATTAAAAGACATCAATGAGAGAAGTAGTTATAGTATCTGCAGTTAGAACCCCGATAGGAAGTTTTGGTGGTTCACTATCAGGTTTTTCAGCTCCCCAACTGGGAGGCATAGCCATTAAGGCTGCTGTAGAAAAAGCAGGCATCAGCCTTGCTGACGTTCAGGAAGTGTATATGGGCAATGTATTGTCCGCAAATATTGGCCAGGCACCAGCCACACAAGCTGCAAAGCTTGCCGGCTTACCCGACCTCCCTGCTACCACCATCAATAAAGTATGTGCTTCAGGAACCAAAGCCATCATGCTGGCTGCACAAAGCATCGCCCTTGGCGAAAACGACATTATCGTTGCCGGTGGTATGGAAAGCATGAGCAATGTGCCCTATTATTTAGATAAAGCAAGAAACGGATACCGTTTAGGCCATGGTCAGCTGACTGACGGATTGGTAAAAGACGGTCTCTGGGATGTATATAATGATTACCACATGGGTTCTGCCGCAGAATTGTGCGCAGCAGAATGTGAGATTAGCCGTGAAGATCAGGATGCTTTTGCCATCGGTTCTTATCAAAAAGCCCAGGCCGCGCAAAATGAAGGCAGGTTCGATTCAGAAATTGTCCCTGTACCTGTAAAAGACCGCAAAGGCGAAGTAACACTGATATCGAAAGATGAAGAACCATTCGCTGTTAAATTCGATAAAATCACGGGTTTAAAACCAGTATTCAAGAAAGATGGAACGGTAACCGCAGCCAATGCTTCTACCTTAAATGATGGTGCTGCCGCATTGGTACTGATGAGCGCCGAAAAAGCAAAAGAACTTGGATTAAAGCCATTGGCAAAGATCCTTGCCTATGCCGATGCACAACAGGCACCGGAATGGTTTACCACAGCGCCGGCAAAAGCAATCCCTTTAGCCTTGAAAAAAGCTGGTAAAAATATCAGCGATGTAGATTATTTTGAAATCAACGAAGCATTCTCTGTCGTTTCATTAGCGAATAACAAGTTACTGGAATTAGATGCAGAAAAAGTAAACGTAAATGGTGGTGCAGTAGCAATCGGGCATCCACTTGGTGCTTCAGGTGCGAGAATCGTAGTTACCTTATTAACCGTATTAGCCCAAAACAACGGAACTATCGGTGTTGCAGGAATTTGTAATGGCGGTGGCGGTGCCAGCGCAATAGTTATTGAAAAGTTAGTTTAAATGTTCAAAGTTTCAAAACCAATCCTGTTGGTCATGATATTATGCTGCGCGATGACGATAGTCCATGCGCAGCATACTTTTCCACTAACCAATATCCCGGCAATGGCCAGGTATCAGGACTCTTTAATCCGCATTGGCGATCAGGCTGAAAATGCCCAAAACAATCAGGCCCGTTTTGAGGCAAATGCACATTTTATAAAAACATTGGTCGAAGCCCTGAAAACTCCGGGCTCATTTAACCATCGTTTTGACTCCTTAAAAAGAGTATCCATCCTGAATGCTCCCGACAAATCCTTCCGCCTCTTCACCTGGTACCTTCCCGTAGATGATGGTAGCTATCGCTATTTCGGCGCGATACAAATCGCCAGTAAAGATGGTAAGCTCAAACTATTCCCTTTAATTGACGCGACAGAGCAGTTGAAAGATCCAAATGTCATTACCAGCAATAAAAACTGGTATGGTGCTTACTACTATCAGATCGTTCCGGTCAGCAGCAATGGAAAATCGCCTTGTTACGCCTTACTCGGATGGAAAGGAAACAACAGCAAAACGTCTAAAAAAGTAATCGAAATATTGTCCTTTGAAAATGGCGAACCCAGCTTCGGAAAAGCCATCTTCGTACAGCCTAAAAACCCGGGAAACAACCGCATCATCTTCGAGTACAATAAGCTCAACTCAATGACGCTTACGATGGACAAAGAGGTAAACATGATCGTTTTTGATCACCTCGCTCCCTTTAACGAAGAAATGACAGGAAATTTTGAATATTATGCTTCTGACCTAAGTTTTGATGCGTATAAAGTGGCTGGCGGCAAACTTAAACTCGTTGAGAATGTGGAACTAAAGAACGATCCCAATGAAATGGACGAGCTCTACATCGACCCTAAAGACAAAAAAATTCAGGCAATCAAGAAGCTTTAAAGGATGATTATACCGCTTTAAACTACTTTAAAAATTTGTGAGTTTGACTCTGGGTGCCTATCTTGCGCGATGGTTTATTTTAACATTATACAAAAACCCTACCAAAACACGCGCCTCTTCATTATTTATTTATAAGAACTAACTGAACCTTTCAATAAATTATTACACAAAAAAACTAACACATGAATGCACAAAATTTGGACACTCCAAATAACTTTTTTGAGAGTAAGGTACTAGGACATCCGGCCGGACTGTTTGTTCTATTCTTTACGGAGATGTGGGAAAGATTCTCCTACTATGGGATGCGCGCATTACTTGTGCTTTTTCTAACTTCTTCCATCATCGGCGACAATCCGGGATGGGGATGGCCTAGAGCTCACGCATTAGCGATTTATGGTTCTTATACAGGTTTGGCTTACTTAACCCCTATTTTAGGAGGTTACATTGCCGACAGGATCATCGGATACCGCTGGGCAGTTATTGTAGGAGCTGTATTAATGACCTTAGGGCATTTATCAATGGCTATCGAAATCGATCATTTCTTTATGTACTTAGGCCTATGCCTATTGGTAGTAGGAAACGGTTTCTTCAAACCAAACATGACTTCCATCATCGCACAGATGTATAAAAAACACCCGGAGAAAAAAGATGGTGCCTATACCATTTTCTACATGGGCGTAAATGCAGGTGCATTTTTAGGGATGCTATTGTGTGGATACATCGGAGAAAGTAAAGACTGGGGATGGGCTTACGGATTCGGTTTAGCCGGTATCTTTATGTTTATTGGTATGCTTCAGTTCTACTTCACTCAAGGTATTTTCGGAAATATTGGTTTAAAACCAGTTAAAAACGAAGTAGAAGAAGCTTCTGATAACCTGGAAGAATCTACCCGAAATCCTTTCTCAAAATTCGATCTGCTATTGATTGGTCTGATTGCAGCGATCGGTTTATCCTGGATCATCAATGATCCGGTTTCCAAAATCACGAGCATGAACTTGTTCGCATTTAAGGTTGGAAGCATGGACGGTAGTAACTTCATGATCATCACAGCGCTGGTACTTTTCTTATTCATCTTAGTGAAAAGGATCAGTCAGTATACTCCGGTATTACGCGATAAAATGATTGCCGTTATTATCCTGGCCTTCATTACCATTTTCTTCTGGGCATCTTTTGAACAGGCAGGTGGTTCGATGACGATCTTTGCAAAAGACTATACCCAACGACTTTTAACTGGTGATTCCAAGGTTATTTTTAACATTGTAAATACCTTGATTACCGTTATTCCTTTAATGATCATCTCTTATGTATTGTTAAAGTTGTTCTCTAAAACTTTCGGTAAATACTCGATCGGTAACATCATTTTAGCTTCAGGTTTCGTCATCATTTGGGTGATTGTAATCTACATGCTTAAAAACCAATATGCTGAAGTGAAATCAGAAGTTCCGGCCACCTGGTTCGGTATCCTGAACTCGCTATTTATTATCAGCTGTGCGCCAATCGTATCTAAACTTTGGGAAAGTAAATACAATCCATCAGCAACGTTTAAAAATGGCTTCGGAATGATTCTTTTAGGTATTGGTTTCGCTGCGCTTGCTTATGGTGCAAGCACGATTCCTCAGGGTGCTGCTGTAGCTTCAGTAAGTATGATCTGGTTGGTATTGGCTTACTTCTTCCATACCATGGGTGAGTTGTTCATCTCTCCGGTAGGTTTATCTTATGTAAGTAAACTGGTTCCAGGCAGAATGATCGCCATTATGTTTGGTATCTGGTATCTGGCCATTGCCATCGGTAATAAAATTGCCGGCACAATGGGTGGTATGATCGATGAGATCACTTCAAAATACTCTATGACTACTTTCTTCCTGATTTTCACCTTTATCCCTATCGGATTAGGTTTGATTATCATGGCGCTGACTCCGGTATTAAAACGCTTAATGCACGGTGTAAAATAATTAAAATCAAGCCTTTGGAACTCTCCAAAGGCTTTTTTTACTAACAGATCAATTACAATTAAGATATGGCTGAAAATCTTACTTTAGAACAAATTCAGGATTTCAAGGGCAAGTACCCTAAACAACTTTGGTACCTGTTTTTCTCAGAAATGTGGGAACGCTTCTGTTTCTACGGAATGCGGGGAATGCTCACCTATTTCATGGTGACGCAGTTAATGATGAAAGATGGCGATGCCAATCTTCAGTATGGCGCCACGCAGGCATTTGTATACGCGTTCACCTTTATCGGAGGGCTCTTTGCGGATAAAATCCTTGGATTCAGGAAATCCCTCTTTTGGGGTGGTATCCTCATGATCGTCGGAAGTGCAATCCTTTCCTACGACCCGCATCAGTTCTTCTTTCTCGGGATCAGTTTCACGGTAGTAGGTACCGGTTTCTTTAAACCCAACATTTCTACCATGGTAGGCTCGCTCTACAAAGGCAATGACCCCCGTCGCGATGCCGGTTTCTCCCTGTTCTATGCAGGTATTAACATTGGTGGTTTATTGGGTGGTTATGCTTGTATTTACCTTGGAAAAACCTATTCATGGCACCTTGCTTTCGGCCTTGCCGGAATTGTAATGACCATCAGTTTACTAACCTTCATATTTACTAAAAAGAGCCTCGGTCCAATTGGATTATCGCCTTTTAAAGACGAAGAGGTGACTGTGATCTTACCGGACAGTCTGGATGGAAAAATCCCTGCTGAACCTGCAGTAGTAAAAACAAAAGCCATCAACAGAAAATGGTATGATTACGCAGTTTATGCGGGATCATTGGCCATCATTCCTGTGATCATGACCATGGTTGCCAAAACGCAATATACCGACTGGTTTATGTACATCATCGGCCCTGCTACACTGGTTTACATCATTTATGAAATGAGTAAATACGGATGGGCAGAGCGTAAAAAGCTGATTGCAGCGATCATCTTTATCCTGTTCTCTATTGTATTCTGGGGAATTTATGAGCAAAGTGGTGGCTCTATGGCACTTTTCGCAGCGCGAAACCTCGACGATAAACTTCTTGGTGTGATTACCTTAGATCCAAACGGTGTAAACAACTCTGCAAACTCTTTCTTTGTGATCATCTTCGCCTTTATCTTTAGTCTGGTGTGGATTGGATTAGCGAAGAAAAAGATTGAACCGAATACCGTAGTAAAATTCGGATTGGGCTTTATCTTTCTGGCAGGTGGTTTCTTTATCCTGTACAGCACCCGTTTCTTTGCCAACGCGCAAGGTATTGCTTCTTTAGACGCCTTTACCCTTTCTTACCTGGTGATTACCTTTGGTGAGCTTTGTCTCTCTCCAATCGGCTTATCCATTATGACCAAATTGTCCCCGGTTAAGTTACAGGGTGTGATGATGGGAATGTGGTTCCTTGCCAGTGCTTACGGTCAGTATGTAGCCGGTATTCTAGGTGCAAACATGGCTAAAGGTGGAGAAAATGATACGACAGCTCAAAAATTAATCACCTTCACAGAAGGCTATAAGCAACTTGCTATTTATGCATTAATCGCAGGAGTATTGTTGATTATCCTTTCACCTTTGGTGAAAAAACTAATGGGAGACGTCAAGTAATCTCATTTTATTGTGATTTAACATACTTTAACCCTCAGTATATGGAATATACTGAGGGTTTTTTCGTTAAGAATACATAATTTCGCTCCTAAATTTATTTTACGTGTCAGACAGTCTAATTATAATCCCTACCTACAACGAGAAAGAAAATATTGAGAAGATCATTAGAAAGGTTTTTTCGTTGCCTTATGCTTTTGAAATCCTGATTATTGATGATGGTTCTCCTGATGGAACAGCTGCCATTGTTAAAGGATTGCAAAGTGAATTTCCTGCGCTTCATATTGAGGAAAGAACAGGAAAGTTAGGATTAGGCACCGCCTATATTCATGGTTTCCGATGGGCCTTGTCCCGTCCGGAATATCAGTATATTTTTGAGATGGATGCCGACTTCTCCCACAATCCGGACGACCTGACCAGGCTTCGTGATGCTTGTGTGAAAGGTGCAGATCTGGCCATTGGTTCCCGTTATGTAAATGGAGTCAATGTAGTCAACTGGCCAATGAGCAGGGTGCTGATGTCGTACTTCGCTTCTATGTATGTGCGTATCATTACCAGAATTGACATTCAGGATGCTACTGCCGGTTTTAAATGTTATACCAGACGCGTTTTAGAGACCATTCCTTTAGATAAAATCAAATTTGTGGGTTATGCCTTCCAGATTGAGATGAAGTTTACAGCGATCAAATATGGCTTTAAGGTAGTCGAAGTTCCAATCATCTTTACTGACCGTACAGAAGGTACTTCTAAAATGAGTACCCGTATTTTCAGGGAAGCATTTTTAGGGGTGATTCAAATGAAAGTCTGGAGTTGGTTCAGGAATTACAACCGGTAATTCCTTATTCCTTGCGGGGTTTTCCATCCCGCATCATCGTTCCGAAATCCCAGTCTTTGTCCATCGCAGTAACAATTTTGACCAGTCTTTTCGTTCGTGTAGCTTCTGTTTTCGCTGAATTCAACCAATTGATGTACCAGTTTTGATGAGATTTTGGTAACTTTAAAAAGCCTTGCAACCATTTTGGTTCATCAGAAAGGCAGGCTTCCAGATCTTCCGGCATCCTGATCTCGAAAGTTAGATCGGCTTCCAGACTAAGCTCAAGTACTGCTCCCTTCTCCTTTTTAAGTTTCTTGCGAAGTGGCCCGTTTAAGGCAATGATGAAATCGCCTTCGCCCATGGGTACCAATGCTAATCCTTCAACAGCAACCTGATCCAGCCTACCTTTTACCCGGTAGCTTTTTCTGCAATCTGCTTTGATTTCATTGGCAATCGCAAAGGGAATGAAAACATAAGTCCAGCCTGTTTTTTCACCCATTTCGGCAAAACGTTCTATCTCTGCTTTAAAAGTCACCATAGCATAAAGTTAAAACTTCTCTTCTACACCTAATCCAAATAATGCAAAATCGTACTTTACAGGATCCAAAGGATCAAATTCAGCAAGCTTTTTAGTCAATTCAACCGCAGTTTGCCAATCCGTTTGCTTTCTGCTGATCATCCCGAGTTTACGTGCCACACGATCTACATGAACATCACAGGGACAAATTAAATCTGATGGTTTCACCGTATTCCAAAGCCCAAAATCCACTCCTTTATTGTCCTTTCTAACCATCCAGCGTAAAAACATATTGAGGCGCTTACAGGTGGACTTTTGCATTGGCGAAGAAACATGTTTGATCGTCCTCTTTGGGAAATCCGGCAGACTAAAAAAGTAAGACCTGAAATAATTTAAGGCCTGTTCCGTTGGAGGTGTTTTCTCTAATTCTGATAACATACAGGCAGCAGAAGCATAGCCTTTTTGTGCTTTACCTTTTAAAGGCACTTCTTCCAGATATTCTTCCCTGAATTCAGGCTTCGGAGCAAGGAATGCAGTTTCCAGACTATCCGACTGTTCGTAATGAAACTTAAAGAAAGACACGAAATACAATAAATCTGTATCATTGAAGGTACGGTGCTTAAAGCCCAGCAAGCCTTTGAGGTCTTCATCGCTATGCTGCAACATGAAATCATAAGGCGCATTGTCCATGCGTTCAAACAGCTCTGTACATTTATTGATGATGGTTTTCCGTTGCCCCCAAGCTAAAATTGCCGCAAAAAATGCGGCAATTTCAACGTCTTGTTTTTTAGAAAAACGGTGCGGAATGCAAATCGGATCATTGGTAATAAAGTTCGGCCTGTTGTACTGCTCCACCTTATAGTCCAAAAAGTCTTTAAGTTCCAGGAATTCCAATATTTCTTATTTTAGTACTGTATAAATTAGCTTAAAGCCTGTTCTAAATCAGCGATTAAATCGTCGATATCCTCTACACCTACACTCAGGCGTAAAAGGTTATCAGTAACACCAACTTTCTCGCGTTCTTCCTTAGGAATAGAACCATGCGTCATACTTACCGGGTGGTTGATCAATGATTCTACCCCACCTAGTGATTCTGCAAGCGTAAACACTTTGAAAGAGGAAGCAACTCTGAACGTTTCCTGAAGGTCAGCACCTTTTAAAGTGATGGACACCATACCACCAAAACCGCGCATTTGTTTCTTCGCGATGTCATGGTTAGGATGATCTTCAAAACCCGGCCAGTAGATCTTATCTACCTTTGGATGAGTTTTAAGGAAACGCGCAACTTTTTCACCGTTCTCACAATGCGCTTTCATACGTAAATGAAGGGTCTTAATCCCTCTCAACACTAAAAATGCATCCTGAGGTCCTGGTGTAGCACCACAAGCATTGTAAATAAACCAAAGGTCTTTATACAACTGCTCATCATTCACTAATAAAGCACCCATCACTACATCAGAGTGACCACCGATATATTTGGTTACCGAATGCATCACGATGTCTGCACCCAGATCAATAGGATTTTGAAGATAAGGAGAAGCAAAGGTATTGTCTACCGTTAAAATCAGGTTATTGGCTTTCGTGATTTTGGCCACACCTTCAATGTCGATAATCTGCATTGTCGGGTTTGTAGGCGTTTCAATCCATACCAATTTAGTTTTATCATTGATATATGGCAGCATATTTTCTGGTTTAGATAAATCCAGGAAATGGAATTTGATGCCATATTTCGCATATACTTTAGTGAAGATACGGTAAGAACCACCATAAAGATCATTTCCGGTGATCACTTCATCACCCGGTTGCAACAGCCTTAAAACCGTATCTGTAGCCCCCATTCCACTAGAGAAAGCCAAACCGTATTTAGCATTTTCCAAAGCGGCAAGGCAATCTTCTAAAGCTTTACGCGTAGGATTTGTACCTCTGGAATATTCAAAACCCTGGTGATCTCCGGGAGATTTTTGCCAGTAGGTAGAAGTTTGATAGATTGGAGTCATTACTGCTCCTGTAGACGGGTCAGGTTCCTGACCGGCATGTATAGCTTTTGTTGCGAACTTCATAGGTTATTATTTTGTTCTGTTTCGGCCTTAAACTGATACCCCGGGTGTTTTCCCGTCGGGTAACCGCTTGCCGCCAACATGGATTGTTTCTGATTTAAAGTTACTTCTTTTATTTGCGCATAAGGGGGAATAATCAAATCGGAAGCCAGACAGATCAAAATTGACCGTTCAATGATATCTGTCAGGCTTTCTACCGTTACCAGATTTGCAAATCGCCCGGCAGTAGCAATGAGTTGCTTTTTCAGCAACTCAAAGACTTCCGTAGTATTTCTGTAGACCGCCTGTTTTAAAGAGGCTTTATTTTTGAATTCAGTAAGTATTTTAGCGTAATTTACTGTGTCCATTTTTTAATCTTTGTTTCCCTTAATCGCGGAAATTACTTTCTTTATTAATAGGCGCGGGCAAATAATACCCTTTGTTTAGATGGTTTGCCTGAGTAAATACAAACACCATCTTCCTGCTTATTGTTTAAAGGAATACATCTGATCGTTGCTTTTGTTTCCTCTTTTATCTTTTGTTCCGTTTCCGGAGTACCATCCCAATGTGCAGAAACAAATCCTGTTTTACCGTCTAACAGTTCTTTCAGCTCATCATAAGAATTCGCTTCAGTAGTATGTTCTTCGCGGTACTGGAATGCTTTATTATAGATATTTGCCTGGATTTCATCTAACAACTGTACGATGAAAATATCAAGACCTTCCTGAGCAACGGTTTGTTTCTCTCTGGTGTCTCTACGGGCAAGTTCAACAGTACCATTTTCCATATCACGGCCACCAATAGCTAAACGGATTGGTACACCTTTCAATTCATATTCTGCGAATTTGAATCCAGGGCGTTGTGCTTCACGGTCGTCATATTTCACCGATACGCCTAAGCTTTTCAATTTAGCAGTTAACTCATCTACAAAACCGGTGATATTTTTAAGGTCTTCCTCATTCTTGTGAATCGGAATAATGACCACCTGGATCGGTGCTAATTTTGGAGGCAATACTAAACCGGCATCATCACTATGTGCCATGATTAAGGCGCCCATTAAACGAGTCGAAACACCCCATGAACTAGCCCATACATGCTCGATTTTACCTTCTTTATTCGTGAATTTCACGTCAAATGCTTTGGCGAAATTTTGTCCGAGGAAGTGAGAAGTACCTGCTTGTAAAGCTTTACCATCCTGCATTAATGCTTCAATACAATAGGTTTCTAATGCACCAGCGAAACGCTCATTAGGCGTTTTCATTCCTTTTACTACTGGCATAGCCATCCAGGTTTCCGCGAAATCAGCATATACATCTAACATTTTCTCTGTTTCTTCCACAGCTTCCTGAGCAGTTGCATGAGCGGTATGCCCTTCCTGCCACAAGAATTCCGTAGTACGAAGGAACAGACGCGTACGCATTTCCCAGCGCACCACATTTGCCCATTGGTTGATCAGCAAAGGAAGATCACGGTACGACTGGATCCATCCTCTGTAAGTATTCCAGATGATGGTTTCAGATGTTGGTCTTACAATTAACTCTTCTTCCAGTTTCGCAGTTTCATCCACGATAATGTTTCCATTTCCATCATTTTTTAGACGGTAATGTGTCACTACGGCACATTCAGTGGCAAAACCTTCCACGTGTGATGCTTCCTTAGAAAAATATGACTTAGGAATGAATAAAGGAAAATAAGCGTTACTATGTCCTGTATCTTTAAACTTCTTGTCTAAAACCGCCTGTATTTTCTCCCAAATGGAGTATCCATAGGGTTTTATCACCATACATCCTTTAACAGAGGAATGCTCTGCCAGATCGGCTTTCATAACAATGTCGTTATACCACTGCGAATAATCTTCATTTTTACTTGTAATACCTTTGCTCATAACTATTTGGAATGTTTTTTGTGTAACTTTGCTTGAAATGTAGTTTACAAATTTATAAATTTATAGCCTACAAAAAAGCGTGTGACACACAAACAACACATATAGTTATGAAACCTAGACATTTATTCACCAGTATGCTGGCTTTGACGACCGTGGTTGTCGCTTCCTGCTCTGCGCCAAGGTATGCGCAGCAAGGTGCCCAAGAGGATGATGTTTACAACTCGAATGCAAAAGCGCAGATTTATACGCCTCAGCCAAGAGTAGTAGCTCCTCAAGAGTATTACGATTCTAACGATGAATATTATGGTACCAGTGATCCTTATTATGACATGGATTACTCTTCCCGTATCAATAGATTTTCTTACGCCAGTCCATGGAGATCTTATTATGATCCTTATTTCGACGGTGGCTTCGGTTACGGTGGTGGATTTGGTAATTACGGATTTTCTTTAGGCCTTAGCTTTGGTTCCGCATGGGGTAACCCATACTACGGATGGGGCGGTGGCTTCTATCCTTCTTTCGGTTATAACCCATGGTATCCGGGATGGGGTGGTGGTTTTTATCCGGGATGGGGCGGTGGCTTCTATCCAGGCATCATTATCGGCTCAAATACCGGCAGAACTAACAATGCTCCAAGACCATCAAGAGGCTTTGGTGACAGAATGAGTAATGGCGGTAGTACGGTCAGAGGAAATTCCGGAAACACAAGAAGCGACAGAAACGGAAATGTGATTTCCCGTGGAAGCAGAGCAGATTCCTATATCCCTAACAGAACACAAGGAACCGGTCAGAGACCAGCAGGTCAAAGTACCAGATCTGGACGTGATAATTACAACCAACAACCTCAAGCCAGACCTTCGAGAGAAAGTTACAGACCACAACCACAAAATACGCCAACCTATAGCGCACCATCACGTGGTGGAGATGGAGGTAGCAGATCTTCTGGTGGCGGTAGTAGCGGCGGCGGCGGTGGCAGATCTTCACGAGGTGGAAGAGGTTAACCTGGTCTAATTATTATCATTCAGAAAACAAACATGAAAAAAATTCTATCCTCCTTAGTGGTTATAGTAGCCACTACAGGTTCTTTATATGCACAGACCGGAGCTGATGCCCTGAGATTTTCTCAAACGAACTATGGCAGCACCGCCAGATTTAAAAGTATGGGTGGCGCACAAATTGGTGTAGGTGGTGATATGAGCTCTTTGGGTGGTAACCCGGCAGGACTTGGTCTTTTCACCAAATCAGAGTTTAGCTTTACTCCGGAATTCAATATGATGAAAGGAAAAGCAGATTTCCTTGGCGAAAGAACCAACTCTTCTAAAAATATGCTGAACCTTAATAACGTAGGCGCGGTGTTTTATAACCCTACTTATAAACCTAAAGGTCAGGATCCTACTAAAGGTGTGATCAGTACTGTTTTTGGCGTAGGTTATAGCCGTAACAACGATTTCACAGGAAAATACAGCTTTAATGGAACCAACAATCAGAATTCTGTCAATAATTTTTTTGCAGAAGAAGCCAACTTTTTCGCGCCGGGTGACCCGACAACTCTGACCAACTACAGCATAGAAAAAATGGCCTATGACAACTACCTGATCAATTACGACGGGACAAACGATGTTTATAGTCCGGCAACCCGTGCACCATACCGTCAAAGCCAAAACGAAATCAGAACAGGAGCCACCTCAGAAATGAATGTAGCAGGCGCTTTAAATATCTCCAATAAATTCTATGTTGGTGCCAGTCTGAATTTTGTAAACTCGAGGTATGTAAGTGATCGTTCATTTAAAGAATCAGGATATAATACCGGTGTTCTCAGCAATTATGATTTAGATTACAGAACAAATTCAGAAATTAAAGGTGCAGGTTTCAATGCCCGTTTAGGTATCATCTACAGACCTGATGCAAACCTACGTATAGGTGCAACTTACCAATCCCCTAGCTGGATGTATTATGATGATGTTCAGGCGCATTCTTTGTCTACTTCTTATTCTGAAGGCATAAAAGAAGGTCTTTTCACGAATACCCCGGGCGTAAATGGCATAACTTACCAATTGCGTACTCCTGGAAAAGGATCATTGGGCGCAAGTTATGTGCTTGGAGGCAGAGCCTTGATCTCGGCTGACATTGACTATGTTGATTATTCATCAATCCATTATTCTGTAGACCAGGACAACAACCAGGGTCAGGTAAATAATGCAAATGACTTCATTAGCGACAATTACCAAAGCGCGGTTAACTATAGAATCGGTGCAGAGTATAAAGTGGATAATGCAGTGAGTTTAAGAGCTGGTTACGGTAACAACGGTACTGCAATAAAAAATGATACCAAATCATATTTTGGCACTGAATATTACACTGGTGGTGTAGGCTACCGTGTAGGTAACTATTATTTAGACCTTGCTTACCAACGCATACAAGGCAATGTAGATCTTGATGGTTACTTTTTAAATAATGGATCAGAGCCTGTTGCCAATATCAAAACAAGTAGAGACAATGTATTTTTAACATTTGGTGTGAGATTCTAATCTCTCCGCCAGATACTAATTTACTATACTAAAAAGGGAAGCTGATGCAAAATCAGCTTCCCTTTTTTATTGAACTACACATGAACAAGTATACTGATTAAAACCCTCCGGCTTTAAAAAGTCCTGCAAATCTTTCTATATTCTTTTCTACCTGAACATCCTTAATTAGTTCCGGCGCATGGTGAGGCTTCTTACGTGCGTCAATTACCACCGGCCCGGTGCAGCCCCAATGTTTATTCGTGGTAAATGAATTGATGCCATGAATATCCACCGCAGGGTTACTTCTTGTAAAGGTGATCCATACCAGATTATTGATATTTTGTGCAGTGAAAGCACTATCATCACATAGCACAATTAAAGCAATTCCTTCCAGATCCAGATCTTTCAGTTGCTCATTTAAAAGCGCGATTTCTTCCATTGCTTTCGCATGGCTCAGGTATGAAGCAGCCTGAACAGCAAGCACCCCTGGAATAGCAATAAAAGCATTGCTAAAACCCTCCGGTAAAGTAAATCCTACCGGAACGACCTCCGATAAGGTTCTACGTACTGCACCAGCAGCTGCAAAGACTACTTTAGAGCCACTATTCAAACCATCACCACTATAATCTAAGGTATCGATGGTGGTATTTGTATGGAAATGCAAATCAGTCCGCGGATCCATTCTTGACAAAACATGTTGCATAAAACGGGAAAGATCATGCGTATCTAAAGATTCATCATCTTCCCTTGCGGCGATAAACAGGTATTTAGCCAGACTCAGCTGATTTTTACCTAGAATATGATTGGCAATGGTTAGGATCTCCTGAGGCCTGCGTTCTTTAAGGAAAGGTGTATATCGCTCGCTTCCTATAGCGAATAACAAAGGATGAACACCCGCAGCATCCACTGCATTCAGCTCTTTTAATCCATGGATTTCTTGCGGCAAAGCCGATCCTGCAATCTCATGAATCAAGGCGCCAAAACTGGTATCCTCCTGCGGAGGTCTGCCCACCACAGTGAAGGACCATATCGCATCCTTACGATGGTACACATTGTGAACCTTCATCAAGGGAAATGGATGGGTTAAGCTATAATAGCCCAAATGATCCCCAAAAGGACCTTCAGGTTTATTTTCCTGAGGATAAACGGTTCCGGTGATCACAAAATCAGCATCCGCAGAAATACAGAAACCTTCCTCATCATAAAAATACCTGAACCTGCGGTTGCCCAATGCACCTGCAAAGGTCATTTCCGACAAGCCTTCCGGCAAGGGCATTACTGCTGCCAGGGGATGCGAAGGCGGCCCCCCTACAAAGATACTCACCTTTAAAGGTTGTCCTTTTGCATTCGCTTTGGACTGATGCACGCCAATTCCCCGGTGAATCTGGTAATGTAATCCGATCTCCTGATCTTGTAGGTAATCATTACCGGCAAGCTGGATCCGGTACATGCCGAGATTGGCATTCATAATTCCGGGCTTATCGATATCTTCTGTATATACCTGTGGCATGGTAATAAAAGGACCACCATCCATAGGCCAGTTTACAATCTGTGGCAAAGCACTGATTGTCGTCTTACTAAAAGTTGATTTAAAAGTTTGTTTTAAAGGCAATGCTGTAAGGGCAGTAAGGGCAATCCCAGGAATTTGCAAGGGCTTTTTTAGCGCAGTCATCGGATCAAATTTCAATCCTACCAACTGCTCTACTTTATCCAGGCTATCTCTGAACATGAATTTTGAACGTTCCAGTGTACCAAATAGATTGGATACTGCCGGAAAAGGACTTCCTTTCACCTTCTCGAAGTACAAAGCGGGCCCCTGTTGTTCGTAAACACGCAAATGGATGGCTGCCATTTCCAGATATGGATCAACTTCTTCTTTAATCCTGATTAAATGGCCGTGTTTTTCTAAATCGGCAACACATTCTGCTAAACTTTTATATCCCATTACCTACCAAAGGTATTAAACTATTATTGTTTGGCCTAAAGCCATTCCATAGAAAAGAGATATATTGCTTTACTCTTATAAAAATAAAAGCTCCGCTGCCAGGAATAGCAGTCGAAGCAATTACAAATGGGAGCGTTCCATAATCTTTAATACCTATAATAAGAATCCCGGACTAATGGTAACTGGTACAAATGTTTAGCACTAATTACAATAACTATTAACCAAAGACAATACGTTTACATTTTTAACAAAAGTAACAGCGAAACTTTATGAAATAGCAAAATTTTACACCTAAAGAGTACAACATTATAATCTTACACCCACTTTTAGCTATTTTGCAACCGCAAACCACAAATTCCTCCATGCCTACACCGCTCCACCAGAAAAAAAAGCCTGATCAAAAATATTTGTATTCGGTATTTGAACGTTTAGATTACTTCTTTCCGCTCCCTTTAGCTGCCAAACTACAACTCAGTGAAACCTGCTATGAAATTCATGTCAGGAAGAATGAATATTTATTGAGAAAGGGGGACTACAGTTATTTTGTATACTTTATAATTGAAGGCATCCTAACCGGTGAGGCTACTTCGGGAAAACAAGTCATCACGAGTTTCATTTGTGTTCAGGGAGAGTTTGTATCTGCCATTGAGGGAATCTATGGAATTGTACCAGCTACGGAAGACATCAAAGCAGAAGAAGATTCCTTACTGCTGGGCGTACATGTAGACGATCTGGAAAAGCTGACCGCAGATTTTCCGGAAATGAATATTGTGATGAGAAAAGTGATGGAGCTTTATTATAAGATTGCACATCACCGTTCGGTATTCTTCCGGATTGGTACGGCATCAGATAAATATGCCGACTTTTTAAAGAATTACCCGCATCACGCTACACGTATCCCATTAGAACTCGTGGCTTCCTATCTGAACATTAAAATCACCACACTAAAGAAGATCGTGAGTGCCTATAACAGGCAGGGGGAGGAAACGGTGTTGTCAAAAGAAAGTATTGCAGCCTATCTGGAGGAACATCACCCCTACCGTCAGAAGAAATTGTCGCTGGCACAACTCGCAGAAATGCTGAATGTGAGTTCACATACCTTATCGCATTTGCTCAACTTATATTTCCAGCAAAATTTCAGTCATTTCATCAATACTTACCGGGTGAATTATATTTTGGCTGAACTACAAAACAAAGACCACTGCAGGCAATACAGTCTGGATGGCTTAGGTCGTGAAGCCGGATTTTCTTCCCGCAGCTCTTTCTTTTACGAATTTAAAAGACAGAAAGGAATTACACCACACAATTACCTGCAACAACAGATTGACCCACCGCTTTAGGAAATAAAAAAAGCCGCTGCCTGAATAATCAGACAGCGGCTTAACAGATCATTAGGGGGAATGATTGTTTACTTTTTACCACAAAAAGATCTCAGCATCCAGGTGTTTTTTTCTTTGAATTGCATGAATCTGTTGACCATGTCATTTGATCCGTCATCACCAGCTTTATCAGTGGCTTCCAACAAATCACGTTCTACCTGGATTAAATGAGCCATATCGGCTAAAATTTCTTCCACCATATCCATGTCTTTCATGCCTATGGTATTCACTTCTTCAAGAGTTGATTCTTTTATATAGTCTACAAAACGGCTATGTGGTGGCTTACCTAAAGTAAGGACACGCTCTGCTATTTCATCAATTGTTAACTGTGCATTGGTATATAATTCTTCAAATTTGATATGTAAAGTGAAGAAGTTCTGACCTTTTACATTCCAGTGACAACCTCTTAATTTCTGGTAATGTATATGATAGTTAGCTAGATAGTCATTAAGCATGTCCACTATAGGTCTTACTTCTTTCTCATTTAAACTAATTTCTTTTGCGTCCATAGTATATATTGTTTTATTTTTGTCCGATCATAGGGTTTGCCTATACAACAACACGAAAATTAAATGGTTTTGAAAATTGTTATTTAGAGGGACAATACCCCCTTGGAATGAACGTTTAATATTCAAAATTCCCGCTTTCTTTTATTATTCGTATAATTGTTCATTAAATTTAACAGAGACATTAATGTATAAATATTATATAGTATCGTTATTTGCAGTGCTTTTAAAATTACCCACTGCCAATGCCAATACCAGTACAAGGGATTCTATAGGAGTAGAAAACCGGAATGGCAAAAAGTTAATTATCCACGAAGTAGCCGCAAAAGACACTTACTATGCCATCGGCAGAAGATACAATGTGATCCCGAAAGACATCATGACTTTCAACGACAATAAGTTCCTCCAGATTGGCGTCATCATTAAAGTACCTACCAATATTCCATTTAATAGTCCGGCAGCGGCAAAAACACCAATCACAGCGACTGGTAAAAATGCGATTCTAAAGAAGAATGAAAATACTGACCCTGATGGCATCCTAATAGAACATACTGTTCAGAAAAAAGAAAACCTGGGTATGCTGGCTAAGAAATATGGCACTACCGTTAGTGAAATCAAAAGGGTTAATAACCTGAACACCATTAATCTTTCTATCGGACAAATCTTAAAAATCCCTGCAAACGAAGGCGTAGAAACTACGGAAACAGAGACAACAACAGCACCGGTAACGGCAGCAGTTCCGATCGTGGTGGCAGCTAAAACAAACACAGTACCTGCAACACCGATAGTGGTTCAGCAACCTGCTAAAAAGGAAGCAAAAGAAGAAGTTCTGATTCCTATCTTCCCGAAAAAACAAACAAAACCTGCTGCAACAGTTCAGGATCAACCGGTAACCGTAAATGCCCCGGCAGATACTTCGGAAGATTTTATTGAGCATACTGTAGCCTCTAATGAAACCATGTATTCTATTGCTACCCGTTACAAGTTATCGATGGATCAGGTGAAAGCTAAGAATAACCTGACCGGATACTCTTTAAGAGTTGGTCAAAAATTACTGATCAAAGGTCAATATCCACAAAAACCAGTGCCTTCGGCAAACCCGGTGGATACTTTGAATTCTATAAAAAATCCGTCATTAAGGTTGCCGGCCAGCAGGTATGGCTTAAACCAAATGGACGAAAAAGGAACAGGAATATGGATTGCAGATCCGGATCTTGATCCCTCAAAAATGTTGGTATTACATCGCAGTGCACCAATTGGAACCGTAATGAAAATCACCAATCCAATGAGCAACAGATCTACCTTTGCGAAGGTGGTAGGTAAATTCACGGAAAATGAATCTACTAAAGACGTAATTATTGTGATGACTAAAGCCGTGGCGGACGCGTTGGGTGCTATAGATAAAAGATTTTTTTGTAATTTAACGTACGGTGGACAAGATAATGAACAATAAGCCATTTATCATTGGTATTGCGGGGGGAAGTGGTTCCGGTAAAACCTTTTTTTTAAATTGTTTCTTACATCATTTTAAGAACGATGAAGTAACCCTGGTTTCTCAGGATGACTATTACATTCCTGTAGGCGAGATGAGCCAGGAAGAAAACAAGCTTTACAATTTCGACCTGCCATCAACCATTGATGATCAGCAGTTCCTTCTGGACATCAAGAAATTGATCAAAGGAGAAGTGATTTATAAGAAGGAATACAATTTCAACAATCCTTTAGCAATCACTAAAATTCTGGAAATCCATCCAGCTCCAATCATTATTGTAGAAGGGCTTTTCATTTTGCATTTCAAAGAAATTGCAGCCTTATTAGACCACCGTATATTTGTGGAAGCAGAAGAGTCTGTTGCTTTAGCACGACGCATTAAACGCGACGGTATGGAAAGAGGGTATCCTGAAGATGACGTTACCTACAAATGGCACAACCATGTGGTTCCTGCCTATAAAGAATACTTGTTGCCATACAGAGAAACTTGTGATCAATTGATCACCAACAATTTCGACACTCCTGATGACATCATTAAAATCACAGAGGATATCTCCTCAGATTTAAAAATAAAATATTTAAAGCATAAAGCAGAGTAAACAAGAAAGGGACGCATCAAGCGTCCCTTTCTTGTTGCCCGTTTATCCGGGATTTTAGCGCCGGTTTTCTTCTGGTATTCTATACCTGATGGACACTAATTTAATATCATTTCCGGCACGTCATCATCTGCAAACAACTTACCGGTTGTAGCTTGTCTGATGTAATCTACGCTCACTCCCGGTGCTCTTTCTATCAGTCTGAATCCGCCACCAGGCAGCACATCTAATACGGCAAGCTCCGTCACAATTTTCTTGATGCAGTTTACACCTGTTAAAGGCAAGGTGCATTTTGGCAAGAGCTTACTTTCTCCGGCTTTATTGACGTGTTGCATGGCCACGATAATGTTCTTTGCAGAAGCAACCAGGTCCATTGCACCACCCATTCCTTTAACCATCTTTCCGGGAATCTTCCAGTTGGCAATATCTCCGTTTTCTGAAACCTCCATTGCGCCTAAAATCGTCAGGTCAATCTTCTGACTTCTGATCATTCCGAAGCTCATTGCGGAATCAAATATGGAAGATCCTGGCAGTGTGGTGATCGTTTGCTTTCCGGCATTGATCAGGTCTGCATCCTCTTCTCCTTCAAAAGGAAAAGGGCCCATACCTAGCAAGCCATTTTCCGACTGTAGCACTACATTGATGCCTTCCGGGATATAGTTGGCAACCAATGTGGGAATACCTATCCCTAAATTCACATAAAAACCGTCTTTGATTTCTCTTGCGATACGTTTCGCAATTCCGTCTTTATCCAACATATAAATAATTTACAGGATTAATTTTTTGTTCTAACTGTGCGTTGCTCAATTCTTTTTTCATACGCCGAACCTTGAAAAATGCGGTGAACGAAGACACCAGGTGTATGAATATGGTCTGGATCAAGTTCCCCTGCCTCCACCAATTCTTCCACTTCTGCGATCGTGATCTTTCCGGCCATAGCCATCACCGGATTAAAGTTCCTGCTCGTAGACCTGAAAATCAGGTTGCCGGCAGTATCTCCTTTCCATGCTTTTACCAGCGCAAAATCAGCATCAAAAGCATATTCCATCAGGTAATCTTTACCATTAAAGTTTCTTACTTCCTTACCTTCGGCCACTTCTGTACCTACCCCGGCAGGCGTAAAAATTGCAGGCATCCCGTATCCGGCAGCCATACATCTGGTGGCCAGCGTGCCCTGAGGAATCAGTTCTACTTCCAGCTCTCCGGTCAGCAGCTGACGCTCAAATTCTGCATTCTCACCTACATAAGAAGAAATCATTTTTTTGACCTGACGCGTTTGCAGCAACAAACCGATGCCAAAATCATCTACGCCAGCATTATTGGATATACATGTTAAATCTTTAACGCCCTTTTTTACCAGAGCGGTAATGCAATTCTCAGGAATTCCGCAGAGCCCAAAACCGCCGAGCATCAGGGTGTTCCCATTCTCGATATCGCTGATGGCTTCATCAGCACCCGAAACTACTTTGTTGATCATATATAAGGTTTTGCTACTAAATTATAGTATAAAATGTGTTCGAACAATTTATTTGGCGATTTCTATAATTTTATCATCACCACCATTACTCGTGCTGATGTATAGCTTTCCTTCCGGAGATTGACAAATGGCCCTGAGGCGTCCAAACTGATTGACCAGAAAGTCTTTAGTAGCCGTGATTTTGTCGCCACCAGCATTTAAACTCAACTGTGTGAGTCTGGCACCTTTTAAACTAAGCAGCAATAAAGAGTTTTTCCATTGCGGAATATAATCCGAGTTATAATAAGAAAGACTGGAAGTCGCGATGGTAGGTGTCCAGGCGAACATCGGTTCTACCACATTATTTGAGGCACAAAAGACCTGTTCGCCAGGCAGGTTACAGAAACCTTCCACATTCGGCCAGCCGTAATTCCGTCCTTTGAGGATCAGATTGACCTCATCATCGTTATTTGGGCCGTGTTCTGAAGCGTAGATCTTATCGCCCACCTGAATCAATCCTTGTGGATTACGGTGGCCGAAACTCCAAACCGGACTATTTGCAGTCGGATTATCCGCAGGAATACTACCATCCAGGTTCAACCGGAGGATCTTTCCGGACAAGGAGTTTTGCAATTGTGCATTAGCCGCGTTACTGGCATCGCCTGTACTGATAAATAATTTTTGATCAGTGCTGATCATTAACCGGGAGCCGTTATGGATACTGGAAGCTGGAATCTGATCAATAATCGGTAATGGCGCTGTTAAGGCCCCGTTCGCATAAGTAAAACGGACCACTTTCTCCCTGTAATTGTTTCCCGTTCCATAATCATAGACCACATATACCCATGGATTAGTGCTGAAATTTGGCGCAAGAGCCATCCCCAGCAAACCACCTTCACCATTGGATACTACTTCAGAAATGGTATGTAATAAGGTGACGGCACCGGTTTGAGGATTGATCCTGCTGATCTTCCCCCCTCTTTCCGTGATCCACAATTGCTGATCAGGACCGTAAATGATTTCCCATGGAAAGGCTAAACCAGCGGTCAGCACCTTTGTTTTCAGTGCAGCATCGGGAAGCGGAGTTTCCACAGTTCCCTTAGATTTGTTTTTCTTGCAACCAGTAGTGCAAAGCAAAATTGCCAATGCACTGATCATCAATATTTTCATAGGACATTGCTTTATTTGATAACAAGCAATGTCCTGAATATGTTTAACTAATTGAAATACACGTAGGTAATCCCATCACCACCTCTATCGGCATGCTCATCTTCCACACGGTTTACCTGACTATATTTTTTAAGATACTCACGGATCAGCTTCCTTAAGATACCATCCCCTTTACCGTGAATCAGCTTAATGAATGGAAAACCCAGCATGATCGACTTGTCCAGATACTTCTCTACCTCATGCAAAGCATTTTCGCCCCGCATGCCACGCAGATCCAGCTCAGCGGTAAAACTACCAATAGCCTCCGACATGCTGCCGGAATAGGAGTTGTTCTGAACCGCCTTTTTAGCCTGTTTATTACTGATTTTATAAACCCTGTTTTTCTTCAATACGGAACGTAGCTCTCCTAAAGCGACCACCAGATTGTCTCTGTTGATCTCTAACACCTGTCCTGTAGTTTCACTATTGTTCAGCTGTACCCAATCTCCAACCTGAATCGGCGTATTTAAGGCCACTGCTAACTCAGGTTTCTTTTCTTCTTTCACCTGATGCTGCACCAATACCTTTTGCAGATTCTGACGCAGTTCTTTAGTTACTATTTTATCTGCCTGCTTATCTTTAATCTCCGCAATTGTATTTTCTACCAGTTTATTGGCATTTTTGATAATAGCCTGCGCTTCCAGTTTCGCTTCTTTAATCAGCACTTTCCTGTTTTCATCTAAAAACAGTTTCAGCTTTTCATTTTCTGCAACCAGATTTTTCACCTTATTCTGCTGATTCGACAAATGCAGTTTGGTATCATAAATCTGCTTTTTCTCTCTTTCCAGATCCACCAGTAAACTGTCAATACGGTTTTGGTTCGTTCCGGTTTTTGCCCTTGCCAGTTCCAGTACTTCTTTTTGAAGACCGATATTCTGTGCAATTTCAAACGCATAAGAACTACCCGGTTTCCCAAGCTCCAAAATATACATCGGTTTCATCCGGTCGTTATCAAACAACATAGATGCGTTTTCCAGACCGGGGGTATTCCCTGCGAAAAGTTTCAGGTTAGAATAGTGGGTTGTGATCACCCCTCTCACTTTCTTATTATTCAACACTTCCAACACAGCCTCTGCCATCGGACCACCAAATTGAGGATCGGTACCTGTACCAAACTCATCAATCAGTACCAGTGTTTTTGGAGAAGCATGCTCCACGAAATATCTCATTTTCGTTAAATGCGCACTATATGTACTCAAATCACTCTCAATTGACTGATCATCACCAATATCAGCAAAGATATTTTCAAAGATCCCCACCTCACTGGATTCATGTACCGGAATCAGTAGACCCGATTGCACCATGAGCTGTAATAAACCAACGGTTTTCATGCAGACCGACTTTCCACCTGCATTGGGACCGGAAACCAATACAATCCGAAGCTCTTCTGTGATGTGAATATTCAATGGAACCACTGTCTTTTTATCTTCCTTAAAAGAAAGATATAAGAGTGGATGCGTGGCATTAACGAATTTTGTTTTCGCTTCTTTGATCAATATCGGCATATCTGCGTCTATATCAATTGAAAACAAAGCCTTGGCCCTTACAAAATCTAATTTAGTCAGGAATCCATGGTACGACAACAATAAAGGTGTGTAAGGTCTTAAATCTGTGGTCAGCGCGATGAGAATCTTAATGATCTCTCTTCGTTTATCAAATTCAAGGTCCCTCAGCTTATTGTTAAGTGTAAATACCTCTTCCGGCTCCATATAAACGGTTTGCCCCGAGGCAGACTCATCGTGAATGAAACCTTTAAGTTTTCTTTTGTTCTCCGCAAGGATCGGAATACACATCCTTCCGTCTCTGATGGTTAAGCTACCATCCGCCACCCAGTTGTTGCCAACCGCAGTTTTGTAAATGGAATCCATCCGCTTTCTCACATCCTGCTCCGCTTTAGCAATATCGCCAATGATCTGTTGCAGGGTTGAGGAAGCATTAGGTTTGATTTTCCCTTTCGGGTCCAGCACCATTTCAATTCTTTTCAGGATATTCTTTTCTACCGGAAGGTGCTCTAATAAAGCCTCCAGGTTGGGATATACTTCTTTTCTTTCTTCAAAAAAACGCAATACAGAAAATACCGTGAGCAGGGAAGCATACATCTGGTGCAGTTCCTCTTCCACCAGATAAGTTCCTTCTACTTTAATTTTATCTGCTAATGATTTGATATCAAAAAACGAGCTGATCTGTAAAGGCTCCTGATTTTCCAGGATACTTTTAAACTCATAAGTCTGACGCAAAAATTTATTGATCTGGTCATACTTCGTCATGACCTGCATTTTATCAACCATTTGTTGTCCCATCGGACTCAAACAGTGTTTATGAATAAGTTGTCTGACCTCACTAAAACCCAAACGCTCTAAACAATTCTCCGGATATAACATACTTATAATTCTAATTTTGGTTTTTATAAACCATCTTTGGTTGAATAAACTCCATCGCCTTCTTCGTGGTATCCGTCAAACTCGTGGTGTCTTTCAAAAGGAAGCGGATTTTATAATCCGGTGATTTTCTGGCCAGCGAATCCGCTGATTTTCTTAACATTAATTCTATTCTATTTTTCGCGTTGATTACTGAATCTGATTTTGTAATCACGTCTTTTTGCCTAGACAAGTCCTGGATCACAAGTGTATAAATATCATCCAGCAGCTTTGGATTGGCGTTGTAATAAGCCATACTCCTTGCAAACATGGCCGAGTCAACACCATATTTCTTATAAATACCTTTATAATAGGAACTGGCCACTTTCTTTGCAGAATCCACTGCTGGAATTGTAGTGATATAACCATCTACCACATGGATATCACTCAACACACCCGGCATTTTATCCGGTTGAATGATGTCTTTAGGAATCCCTGGTTTACAGGCAGAAATCAGTAAAAAAAAGGATAGTATATATAAAAAGTTTCTCATTATGTTTAAAACATCATTATTTCTTAGCCAAAGTTCGCTAAGGTTCTTAATTTTACCAAAAATACTGATAAATGAGTATAGCAGATAACTTATTAAAATATAAAAACGAATTAGACGAAGTTGCGGTGAAATTAATCGCGGTTTCAAAATACCAGGAAGCATCGGCAGTTTTGGAAGCCTATAACGCCGGACAAAGGGTATTTGGAGAGAATATTGTGCAGGAGCTGGTAGAAAAGCAAGCGCAACTTCCTCCCGATATCGAATGGCACCTGATTGGTCATTTACAAACTAATAAGGTAAAATACATTGCCCCTTTTATCAGTTTGATTCAATCGGTAGACAGCTTAAAACTGTTAATTGAGATCAACAAACAAGCGGCAAAAAACAAAAGAGTGATCGATTGTTTATTGCAGATTTATATAGCTGATGAAGACACTAAATTCGGTTTAGGCTACGATGAAGCGATTGACCTGTTGCGTTCAGAAGAGTTTACAGCGATGAAAAACGTCCGCATTACCGGTTTAATGGGTATCGCCAGCAACAATGCACTGGAGAAACAAACCCTGGATGAGTTTACGGAGCTTAGAGTCCTTTTTGATGGCATTAAAGTAAGTTTCTTTAGAAAAGACGACAGCTTTAAAGAACTTTCAATGGGCATGTCCGGAGATTACAAACTGGCCATTGAAGCAGGAAGCACCATGGTTCGTGTAGGCAGCAATATTTTTGGAAAAAGGAAAATTAAACACTGGAAAGAAGAAGTATAATGAATATAAACATCAGAGTTGCCACACAGCAAGATTGCCCGCGTCTATTAGAATTGATTCATGAACTGGCTTTATATGAAAAGGCTCCGGAAGAAGTTACCGTTACTTTAGCAGAATTTGAAGATGCTGGTTTCGGTTCCAATCCGGTATGGAACGCGTTTGTAGTTGAAAATGACCAGTTGATTATCGGCTTTGCCTTATATTACACCAGATATTCTACCTGGAAAGGATGCAGATTATACCTGGAAGACTTTATAGTTACCGAAAGCTACAGAGGCAAAGGCATTGGAAAATTACTTTTTGAAAGAGTAATTAAAGAAGCCAAAGACAAGAACTTTAACGGCATGAACTGGCAGGTGCTGGACTGGAATGAGCCAGCCATCAACTTTTATAAAAAGTATGAAGCACAGCTGGAAGCAGACTGGCTAAATGGTTCTTTTTCTAAAGAACAGATTTCGAAATAGCTAAATTTACGCTAACCGGATTCATTGACCCTTTAAAATCTACCGAAGATGAAAAAATTAGCAGTATTAATGCTGGCATTAAGCTTTGCAGCTTGTCAGAGTGAAAAAAAAGCAAGTGATCAGGGAGACAGTACTGGTCTTTCTATCCATGCTGAAAATGACTTGACTTTTAAATACGACAGCCTTAAGGTTTTCAGTAAACCTAATCCTGCTGTCAAAACAAAAAGTACGGATACTACTTATGTTCGTATGGTCTATCCGGTTTTTTCAGATCAGAAGCTGAACCAGTTGCTGGAACAAAAAACTATTGAAGCGATTGCAAATCCCGATGATAAAAAAGCGCAAAGCTATCAGGAGGTAGCCGATACTTTTGTGAAAGCTTATGAAAACCTGAGAGATACGGAAGGGACTGCAGCGACCTGGTTTTTAGATGCCGAAACAAAGGTATTAACAGATCAGCCGGAGTATTTAGGATTGGAACATAGTCTGGTTAATTATGCCGGTGGTGCCCACCCTAACAGTGCAATGATCTACTGGAATCTGAACCCGAAAACCCTACAGGAAATCACACTGGAATCACTGATCAATGAGGATAGTATGCCTCAACTGGTGACTATTGCAGAAAAGATTTTCAGGAAAAATGAGAAACTAAGTCCAACGGCAAGCCTTAAAGACAGCTATTTCTTTGAAAATGACAAGTTCAACCTGAACCGTAATTTTACGATTACCAAAGAAGGATTAAAATTCCTTTACAACCCATACGAAATTAAAGCCTATGTTTATGGCAGCACTGAATTGATCATTCCTTTCAGCGATTTAAAAACCATAGCCAGGCCAAATACTTTACTCAGTCCGACAAAATAACTATGCTCGTATTCAAATTTGGAGGCGCCTCAGTGAAAGATGCAGCTGGCGTCATCAACCTTGCGCAAATTGTTAGCCGCTACCCGAAACAAAAACTATTGATCGTCATTTCTGCCATGGGCAAGATGACCAACAAACTGGAAGAACTCTGCAAAGCTTACCTCAATGGAGAAGAAGAACAGACTCATCAGATTTTTGAAGCCGTAAAAGCTTACCATTTTGAGATTATCGGGGACCTGTTCCCAAATCATCAACACCCAATCTATAATGATGTAGCCAATACATTTGTAGAAATCGACTGGCTGATTGAAGAAGAGATTACGGATACACCTGATTATATCTATGATCAGATTGTATCTATCGGCGAGGTGATATCTACTAAAATCGTTGCTGCTTATCTGAACGAAACCGGTTTAAAAGCCAAATGGCTGGATGCCCGTAACTTTATTCAAACAGACAACAATTACCGCGAAGGGAATGTAAACTGGGAGAAAACGGAAGCAGAAGTACAGCAACACCTATTGCCATTACTGGATCAATACATTGGCGTAACGCAAGGATTTATTGGTGGTACCAGTGAAAACTTTACCACTACTTTAGGTCGTGAGGGCTCAGATTATTCAGCGGCGATCTTCTCTTCCTGCCTCAACGCCGATTCTTTAACCATCTGGAAAGATGTGCCGGGCGTATTAAATGCGGACCCGAAGTGGTTTGATGAGACGGAACGTATTCCGCAATTGTCGTATCATGATGCCATCGAACTGGCTTACTATGGTGCTACGGTAATCCACCCAAAAACCATTAAGCCGATTCAGAATAAAAACATTCCATTATATGTCCGGTCTTTCCTTCATCCCGAAGCCGAAGGAACAGACATCACAAATGCGGAAAATCATTTACCTGTCCCTTCTTTTATCTTTAAGGTGCATCAGGTATTAATATCTATTTTTCCCAAAGATTTCTCCTTTATCATTGAAGAGAACCTGAGTGATATTTTCAGTCTTTTTCATAACCACAAGGTGAAGATCAATACCATGCTGAATTCTGCCATCAGTTTTTCGGTGAGTATTGATGAGGATCCGGAGAAATTGCAGAAACTAATTGAGGAGCTCTCCGTACACTACAAAGTAAAATACAATACAGGTTTAGAGTTGGTAACCATCAGGTATTACAACCAGGAAACTATCGATCGTGTGACGGTTGACAAGAGCATTTTACTGGAAGTTAAAAGCAGACATACCTGCCAGATTGTGATGAAAGACCGTACCCTTAACGCTTAAAATCAATTCCATTGAACAAAAATATTTTAGCCAGCGAAGTACAGGAATATATCAATACCCATTTAACCGGTGATGTATTTACCATTGCTATGGCTAAAAGTCCCTTTCCGGAGGTCAGTTCCAAAGAACTGGCCAACCAGATTGCAGCAAAGCAGAAGAGCGTAAAGAAACTACCGCAATGGTATCATCAGGAACTGATTTATTACCCGGCTTTAATATCAATTGAACAGTGTTCTTCGGAAAGTACGGCAGCCTATAAATCAGGTCTGGCCATTGGAGAAACGCTGATCGACCTGACCGGTGGTTTTGGTGTAGACAGCCTTTTCTTTGCCCGCAAGCTGAAACAGGTAACGCATTGTGAGATTAATCCGGAGCTTTCCGAAATTGCCTCACATAATGCTCTGGTGCTCCAACAGTACAACATGGAGTTTCTGGCCATGGATGGCATTGCTTATCTTCGGGAAACAAATATCTCTTTCGACACTATTTATATTGACCCCGCCCGAAGAAGCAGCATAGGAAAAGTGTTTATGCTCAAAGACTGCACACCTAATGTGGTGGAACATCTGGATCTGCTGTTGTCAAAATCTAAGAGAATCATCATCAAAACAGCACCTTTACTGGATTTCAGTGCAGGATTAAAAGAGCTGAAAAACGTGAGTGAAATCCATGTACTGAGTGTGAAAAACGAATGCAAGGAGCTGTTATGGATCGTCGAAAACGAACCATCAGCACAAGTAAAGATCGTTTGTACGACCCTTAATGAACAGGAGAAAAGCTTTAGCTTTTTTAAAGGAGAAGAGGATACCGAAGCCGAAATTCCGGAACTGGATTTACAACAATACCTATATGAGCCTGATACCGCACTGTTAAAAGGTGGCGCTTTCAACCTGATCGCCAGCAGATATGGCTTACAGAAACTACATTCGCAAACACAGCTTTACACCTCTTCAAAAGTGCTGGAAGAGTTCCCGGGAAGAAGGTTCCGAATCAATGGACTGATAGCCCCCGCAGATCTGAAAAAAGAAAAAGACCTGAGGGGAAATGTAATCGCAAGAAATTACCGCGACAAAGCGGAGCAGCTGGTTAAGAAATACAAGATCAAGCCTGATCAACAGCGCTTTTTAATCTTCACTCAAAGTAAAAAACAAGGCTATCTGGTAATTGATGCACATATTGAGCAGCACTATTAAACATCCTTTTGCCCAGGTTTCATTCCGCTGCCTTCCTGGAAAATTTAACATTCTTTAACATAATTTAACACTTGTAAAAAACTATCCTTTAATGATTTGGTTATTTTTGATTAACCCAAAATTAAACCTTAAATCATGAAAAATTATTGCCGCATCAACAACCTGGTGGGCTTCCTCCTTTTTGGAATCGCTACCATTGTTTATTGGCTGACAATGGAACCAACTGTCAGTTTCTGGGATTGTGGAGAGTTCATCGCTGCCAGTAATAAACTCCAGGTAGGCCATCAACCCGGAGCCCCTTTGTTCCTGATGATCGGCAAACTATTCTCCTTATTCGCCCTTGGCGATGCTACCAAAATAGCTTATTGGATCAATTTCAGCTCAGTACTATTTAGCGGAGCCACCATTATGTTCCTCTACTGGACTATTACAGCTATGGCCTCCAAACTATATCCCGAAGAAAAAACCAAATTAGAATCGCCGGGTGTCATTGCCGCAGGTATTGTTGGCGCATTGGCTTATACTTTTTCCGATACCTTTTGGTTTTCAGCAGTAGAATCGGAAGTATATGCACTCTCTACCCTCTTTACCGCTATGGTATTCTGGTCTATTCTGAAATGGGAAAAGAGCATGGACAACCGCTGGCTGGTTTTTATTTCTTTTCTGGTAGGCCTTTCTATTGGTGCGCATCTTTTAAGTTTACTCGCCATTCCTGCGCTGGTACTGGTTTATTATTTCAAGAAAACGAAAGAAGTGACCTGGTTGGGCACCATCAAAGCCCTTGCCGTTGCCTGTCTGATTGTAGGCCTTGTGCAAATTGTCATCGTGCAATATCTGGTATTAGCAGCTGCTAAATCCGACCTTTTCTTTGTCAATAATCTAGGATTGAGTTTTGGCTCTGGTGCCATCGTTTTTATTTTATTATTGATTGGCATCACCAGTTACGGCATTTACTATTCTATTCAGCACCGCAAATATAACCTGAACCTCAGTCTCCTTTGCTTTGCATTTATTATCTTCGGATTCAGTTCTTATTTTGTCATACTGATCCGTGCGAATGCAAAACCCAGCATCAACTTATCAAACCCTGACAGTCCATTTTCATTGTACAGTTACCTCGGAAGAACCAATTACGGAGAAACGCCGTTATTGTACGGCAAAACCTATGATGCCAAACAAACCGACTATAAGGAAACCGGCACAGAATACCGTAAGGGCACTTCAAAATACGAGGAGTCCGGAAAATCATTCAAGGTCAACTACGATAAAAACATACTCTTTCCGAGAATGTACAGCAGTAAACCGGATCATATTAACTTTTACCAGCAATGGATGGGTCTGGAAAAAGAACAGGCACCCACGATGTCTGATAACCTTGGCTTTTTCAGTTCTTATCAGGTAGGTTTCATGTACATGCGTTATTTCTTATGGAACTTTGTGGGCCGTCAGAATGATATTCAGGGACATGGAAATCTGGACGAAGGAAACTGGTTGTCCGGCATTAAGCCATTGGATGCCATCAGACTAGGTTCCCAAAATAAACTACCTCCTTCTATTCAAGACAATAAAGGCCATAATGTACTATATGGCCTACCTTTTCTGTTGGGAATGGCCGGACTGATCTTCCTCTACAGAAAGAACAAACAAGAAACCTTAGTGATCGCCACCTTATTCTTTTTCACCGGTCTGGCCATCATTCTATACCTAAATCAGGATCCTTTACAAGTTAGAGAACGTGATTACGCCTATGTAGGGTCCTTTTACGCCTTTTGCATCTTTATCGGTTTCGGGGTACTGGCGATTAAAGAAGCCCTTTCCCGCTTTACTCCAAAAAAGATGAGCCTTGTGCTTGCAGCATTAACGGGATTCCTTATTGCACCTGCTTTAATGGCGGTACAAGGTTGGGACGACCATGACCGTTCCGGCAAAACCACAGCAAGGGACTGGGCAGTCAACTACCTGAATTCCTGTGCACCTAACGCGATCCTGTTTACCAATGCAGATAACGACACCTTCCCTTTATGGTATGCGCAAGAAGTAGAAGGCATCAGAACTGACGTCAGGGTGATCTGCTTACAGTTTCTTAGTGACGGGAATTTCATCAATCAATTGAGGAAGCAACAAAATAAATCTGCTGCACTGCCGATTACCATGGCCGCGGAGAAATATCAGCAGGGTGTTCGCGATTATATCCCCTACATCGATTACGGATTTACTGATAGCGTGGAATTAAAAGACCTGTTAACTGTACTCACTTCAGATGCCAAAGACGATAAAGTACAGATGAACGATGGTTCTTATGAAAATTTCCTCCCTACCAAAAAGCTAAAAATGACTATCGATTCCGATCAGCTGGTAAAAACAAATACCATTAAAGCGGCAGATAAAGCCAAAGCTGCTGGCCAGATGGAATGGACCGTAGATAAAAATTTCATTGGTAAAGCAGACCTGGCGATGTACGACATCCTCGTACATAACAACTGGGAAAGACCGATTTATTTTGCCACTTCTGTTTCTCCGGATACCTATATCGGCTTAGATAAATACCTGTATCTGGAAGGCTATGCCTACCGCTTACTTCCATTAAAAACTGATCCTAAAGACGAGCGTAATAAATCAGAGATCACCAATACGGAAGTCATGTATGATAATGTGATGCATAAAATGGATTATTCGGGTTTCAAATCAGCGAAATACCTGGATATTGAAAGCAGAAGAATTGGAGAAAGCACCTGGACCTTCCACAATACCCTCGCTACAAACCTGATTTTAGCAGGTAAAAATGCGCAGGCTCTTGCGGTCATGAAGAAAAGTGCAAAGGAACTTCCGTTAAAAAACTACTCGATTCAGGATACGATTAACAGGTTCAATAGCATCAGGCTGTTTTATGAGTTAAAAGACCTGCCACAGGCCAATTTAATGGCTAAGGAAACTCTTTCCTTTCTAGACCTGGAGTTGCAGTATATCGCTTCTCTGGAGCCAGAGCTCCAGAGAAGACGATTAAGAGAGATACAGGTTGGCCTGTCTATATTAAACGGGCTGGAGGAACTCAGCAAGGCAAACCAGCAAGCGGAGCTGAGCAAAGCATTTAAATCCCGGTTTAGTAATTACGAAAGTATCTTTGTAAAGTCCATCGGATAAATTTGAAGTCCAAAAACAATTAAAATGCAATGGCCCCAAAATTCTCTGAATCCCGGGGCCATTGTTATGAAATAAAAACTTCAGAAATAAATCAACCTTTATTTATTTGGCTGAGGAGTCATTCTTAGATAAGGTTTGATCACTTTATGTCCTTTTGGAAATTTAGCAGGGATATCTTCTGTTTTAATGCTGTTCATTACCACTACATCATCACCATCTTTCCAATCTGCCGGAGTAGCAACACTATAATTTGCAGTCAGCTGTAAAGAATCAATTACTCTCAATACTTCGTCAAAGTTCCTGCCGGTAGAAGCTGGATAAGTCAGCATCAATTTCACTTTCTTATCCGGTGAAATCACAAATAAAGAGCGTACAGTTAATGTTTCTGAAGCATTAGGGTGAATCATATCATAAAGATCTGCGATCTTTTTATCTTCATCAGCAATGATCGGGAACTCTACAGTGGTATCTTGTGTCTCATTGATATCTCTGATCCATCCTTTATGCGATTCTGCTGAATCTACACTCAGGGCCAGCACTTTTACATTTCTTTTTTCAAATTCCCCTTTTAAGGAAGCCGTACGGCCAAGTTCAGTAGTACATACCGGAGTATAATCTGCCGGATGAGAGAATAAAACGCCCCAGCTATCTCCTAAGAATTCATAAAAATCAATGTTACCGATAGAAGTTTCTGCTTTAAAGTTGGGCGCTACGTCCCCTATTCTTAAACTCATAATGTTGTGGTTTTAGGGTATAAATTATAATATCTACAAATCTAGTATACTTTTTAGAATAATTGTGAATCTTATGTAATTTCTCAATTTTAAGCCCCTAAAAAATTAATCTCCGGGAGCTGGCTACCCAGATGTTTGTTGAATGCTTTGATGGTATAATCGGCCAGAATTGGCGTATCCTTTTCGTCATGTTGGTGCAGGAAGAAATAGACTTTTTCCAGGCCCTGATCCAGCCATACTTTAAGACGTTTCACCCATTCGTCAATTCGCGCTTCATCAGAAGCTTTGAACGCTGCCCCATTTCCTACAAAGCGAATAAAGACCTCGGGAATGGTCAGTTCCATATGGATCACATCCCTTCTTCCACTGGCGTCAGTAATGATAGCACCTTTATTTAATCTGGCCAACATTTCGAAAAGTGGTTTGCGGTTACTTTCAATGTTGAACCATTCTGTGTTTCTAAGTTCTACAAATACCGATAGATCGGTGGCCAGGTATTCGAGATAAGCCGCTAAGGTTTCCTTGTTTTTGGGCCCGAAATTATCACCCATTTGCAGAAAACAGGGCCCCAGGTATTCTCCAAATTCGGAAATACCGGAAAGAAACAGGTCAGTTGCTTCTTCTGCTCCTTTTAGTCTTTTCATATGGGTAATGGTTTGGGAAAACTTCGGACAGAATAAGAAACCATTGCTGGCATTTATGGCAGCCTTTTCTTTCCATTTCCTGATTTGTTCAGGCTTTGGAAGATTATAAAACACAGCATTTAGCTCAATGGAATTAAAATGTTTCACATACTCATCCAGGAAATTAGCTTCTTTAGTTTTGGGTGGATAAATCATGTTCACCCATTCTTTCCTCCCCCATTTGGCGCAGCCTACATAAAACTCAGGCGTATTGCCAGCTTTTTTGCCGGCTAAAGTTTGTGGCGTTTGCAGCCCATCTGCCGGCAGACTAAAGTCTACCCTATTAAGTTCATCATCAGAAACTTTTCCAAAATCCATGTCTTTACATTTAGGTCTTACTCATTAGATTAAATCCGGCTAACACTATAAATCCATACCGGCTTATCCCTATAAAGCTAGAAAACTCTCCAGATAAACGAAATAAAAAAAGCGGTTAAAAAAGAAGACCCTACAGCGAGATCAGCTATAGGGTCTTCTAAGGAATTATAAAGAAATTTCTATTTGTATACTTTGATCATGAATACATAATCCTGTATTTTTTGGACCTGTTTATTTCTGCTCAGGCCTTGTAAAGAGTTTCTTTTATTGAAGGCTACCTTTTTACCTAAAGAATCATTAGGAATAGAGTTTAAAGCCTCTTGAATATATTTCGATTTGATGGCAAATGTAGCCCCATCTACCTGTTTCTCCTTAGCAGAGATCACACCGATGATATTACCCTGATGGTCTAATAATGGACCACCGCTATTACCAGGATTCACAGGAATGGCCACCTGATACTGTGTTGTATCACCGTTATAACCTGTTTTTGAACTCACATAACCTTCGCCAAACACCGCATCATCTTTAGGGAATCCCAATGTATAAACTACATCACCCATTCCTATTCCGCTTTGTTTCAATCGGTAAGGAAGGTTAGAAAGCGGGCTAAATGAAGGGTCTGTAATTTTCAGAATGGCCAGATCGTATTGAGAATCTGTTCTCACTACTTTAGCTTTATAAGATTCACCTTTATTGTCCTGAACATATACAGAGTCTGCGCCATCTACTACATGCAGGTTGGTTAGCAAATAACCATTGGCGGTTAAGGCGAATCCTGTTCCTCCAAAATTGGCAGGTTTCACATTTTTAGGTGTGTTTTTAGAATTGATAATTCTGATCAGGCTACTCTGAGAATTTTTAATTTTCGTCAGTTCCCTGCTTACCAGCTCTACACTACCACTTTGTTTGGTATTTTGCTGTATAGAATACACGGTTACCACCGTTAACAGGATAAAAGACGCGGCAACAGCAATGGCTGCCTTATTTTTACGCCATAAGTTAACGATATAAGAAGGATGTGGCCTTAATGCCTCTGTTAAAGCATCCACATCAATTTCTGCGTGGGCGCGATCCATTTTCGCTTTTAAATCCATCATATTGGCATAGTCTCCCAGAGATTCCAGAAAAACTTTATGCGCAACCACCTTATGGTCCACTATGGGATCATTCTTGCGAAGCTGCTCAAAAGCTACTCTTTCTTCCTCAGAAAGCTTACCATTTAAATAATCTTCAATTATCCCCTCTAACTCAATCTCGTTTCTCATATCACCTTTATACTTGAAAAAACAATTTCTTCAGCCGCTGTAAGCATTTATATTTTTGAGTTTTGGCATTATCCGTATTGGTATAGCCAAACTTCTCACAAATGTCCTGCATAGAGAGACTGTTGATGTAAAAATCCTGAATAATGGTTTTGCAAGGCTCACCAAGATGAAGAAGCGCATCGTTCATTTTATCAAACTGCTGATCTTTTTCTTCATGTTGTTCCAAATCTACCTCTACTGCCATGATATCCTCAAAGTCTGAGATGTTATTGGTTTTCCGACTTTCCTGCGAAAGCTTTTTCAACCATATTCTTCTGCAAACTGAGTATATATAGGTCTTTAGTTTACTGCTCAATTCAAAATTTCCGCCCTTAATTTTATTATATAATACGATGATTCCTTCCTGATACACGTCTTTTGCATCATCTTCATCACCGTTATTATTAAGGATAAACTGCAGTACCATCGGAAAATATCCGGTGTACAGTTTATTTAGCGTATCTTCCGAGTCATTTAGTACCCCTAAAACTACCTCTCTATCTGTTGGAACTGAACTGCTTAACTTATTACTCACCAATTAATACATTTATACGTGAATGGTAACCCAATGTTAACCAAAAAAAAATACTTTTTCTGATCTTTCCCCTAATACCTTATATATAACGTCTGCCCTTCCGGATTCGTCAAATATTTTTTTTTATTTTTTTTGAATTAGCTGGGTTACCTTTTAATCTTTCAGGTATTAATCTGCAAAATTAATTAATTATTTAAAATAGAATTATAATGAAAAACGCATTTAAATTAGGCTTTGCAGCTTTAGCAATCACTTTATCAGTAGCAGCTTGTTCATCAGAAAAAAAAGGTGAATCAACTGATACTACATTAACTGATTCAGGTGCTGTTGTAACTACAGTTGATACTAACGTTGTTGATTCTACAGTAAAAGATACTACTGTAAAAACTACTACTGTTGCTACAGATACAGTTGTTAAAAAATAAGCTCAAAAGGCTAATAACAAAAAAGGTGCTGGAATTTTCCAGCACCTTTTTTGTTGCCGTATACTTTTCCCAACCTTTTTGAGGATACACAAAGTAAGATAAAGGAGATTCATCAGGGAAACGCTATCCATTGATCGTATACTGTTGGTATACGGATGCTATAGTACCGCTCGCTGTTTAAGGGTTACCGAAGGCTTGCTGAGGGGTTCGCGACAATTGATTAGGGGAAATCCTTAATCAGATCCTCATCAACTCTTCAGCAAGCCTTCGGCAACCAGAACCACTATAACAGCACAATATCAGCTATCTCATATCCCTAAGACAGGACGCTCTGAAAAAAAACACTACCTGCCCCTTATCCACAACGCATTCACCACCTATTTAAGGCCGGTCAATATTTATTTTAAAAAAAAATAAAAAATATTTGAAGAATCGGGGTTACCTTTTAGGATTTAGGGTATTAATCTACAAAATTGATTATTTAACATTTAAACAAAATATAATGAAAAACGCATTTAAATTAGGTTTCGCAGCATTAGCAATCACTTTATCAGTAGCAGCATGTTCATCAGAAAAAACAGGTGAATCTACTGACACTACACTTACTGATTCAGGTGCAGTTGTTACTACTGTTGATACTTCAGTTGTTGACTCTACAGTAAAAGATACAGTTGTTAAAACTACTACTGAAGCTGAGAAACCAGCTGCTCACTAGTTTTAATTAACTTCATAAAAAAAGGCTTTGGTTCACTCCAAAGCCTTTTTTTATGCCCTGAAATTCAATTAGCGCGGCTTCCATTCCCAAAAACGGCTAATAATACGTAACTTCGCGACCGTAAACAATCTTAATACCCATGAATTTATCACCATTACAAGCTATATCTCCAATAGATGGCCGTTATAGAAATACAACTGAAAGCCTGTCTAAGTACTTTTCTGAATCTGCCCTAATTAAATACAGGGTATATGTAGAAGTTGAGTATTTCATTTCACTATGTGAAATCGGACTACCTGGATTAGCGAAATTTGATAAAGCGAATTATGGAAAATTACGCCTGATTCATGAGCAATTCTCAGATGTACATGCTCAGGAGATTAAAGACACTGAGAAAGTAACCAACCATGACGTGAAAGCGGTAGAATATTTCATCAAAAAACAATTCGATGATTTAGGCTTCCAGGATTACAAAGAATTTATCCATTTCGGATTAACTTCTCAGGACATCAACAATACTGCAATTCCATACACTTTTAAGCTGGCCTTAAATGAAGTGTATTATCCAAACATCAGTAATTTAATCAGCAAGATTAAAGAACTGGCAACAGAATGGGCAGCTGTTCCTTTATTGGCATTTACCCACGGACAACCAGCCTCACCTACTAAATTGGGTAAAGAATTTCTGGTATTTGCAGAACGTTTAGAAATCCAGTTAAATAACTTAAAAAACATCCCTAACAGCGCAAAATTTGGCGGTGCTACCGGTAATTTTAATGCGCACCATATTGCTTATCCAAACGTTAACTGGGTAGATTTCTCTAATAACTTCGTAAATGAAGTATTGGGCTTAACACGTGCACAACACACGACTCAGATTGAACATTATGATCAGTTTGCTGCACAATGTGATGCATTAAAACGTATCAACAACATCATTATTGACCTTGACCGTGATATCTGGGCTTATATCTCTAAAAACTACTTCAAACAAAGAATTAAAGAAGGAGAAGTAGGTTCATCGGCAATGCCACATAAAGTGAATCCTATTGATTTCGAAAATGCAGAAGGAAACGCTGGTCTGGCCAATGCTTTATTTGAATTCTTCGCTGCAAAATTACCGATCTCCCGTCTACAAAGAGACCTTACCGATTCTACGGTATTGAGAAATGTAGGTGTTCCGATGGCACACACCGTAATTGCGATGTCTTCTACGCTTAAAGGATTAAACAAAATCATCCTGAACAATGATGCGATTGCTGCTGACCTTGAAAACAACTGGGCAGTGGTAGCAGAAGCGATTCAAACGGTATTGAGAAGAGAAGCTTACCCGAATCCTTATGAGGCCTTAAAAGACCTTACACGTACCAATCAAAAGATAACAGCGGATACAATGGCCACCTTTATTGATGGTTTAGACGTAAACGAAACCATAAAAGCTGAATTAAAGCACATTACCCCTTTTAACTATACCGGTGTCTTCTAGGAATTAATGACCTAAAACAGACATCGATACCTTAATTTGCAGCTTTGAATTATTTATTTTTGTAAGAAAAAAAGACAATGACGATCAACGTATATACAGAACAAACCCCTAATCCTGCCACCATGAAATTTATGGTCAATAAACTATTGATCAATGGCAGCGAAGATTTTGCGACTAAAGAGAGTGCTGAGCTATCTCCTTTTGCAAAGGAACTGTTCAAGTTCAACTTTGTAAACGGCGTTTTTTTTGCAAGTAACTTTGTAACGATCACCAAAACCGAAGACGCAGAATGGGCAGATATTGAGCCAATTCTTAAAGAATTCGTAAAGGGCGCAGTAGAATCAGAATATAAAATCAAAGAAGAAACTGACGAAGCTGCTCCGGCATTTACAGGAACAGATATCGAAATCAAGATTCAGCAAATCCTGCACGACTATGTTCGTCCGGCAGTAGAGCAAGATGGTGGTGCTATCAGTTATAAATCATTTGATGATGGTATCGTAACCGTAGAACTTAGAGGTTCATGCAGTGGATGTCCATCTTCTACCATTACGTTAAAATCTGGTATCCAGAATTTACTACAACGTATGGTTCCTGAAGTGAAAGAAGTAGTATCTGAAGCTTTATAAAAAAACAAAGCATACCAAAAGGGCCTTGATTCTAAAAATCAAGGCCCTTTTCTTTTATAAATAAAGGAAACTAATCGTTAAAGTGTGTAGCCATAATCGCCAGTATTTCGGCATCAATGGCACCATTTGTGGCCAGAATCTCGCGCTGTTCGATAAACTCGGCTCCGCCGGAAAAATTAAGGATATTCCCACCTGCCTGTTGCACCAGGTAAGCACCTGCCGCCACATCCCATGAATTCAGGTTGTATTCAAAAAAGCCATCAAACCTACCACAAGCTACATAAGCTAAATCCGTGGCCGCTGAGCCAATTCTTCTTAAGCCATGACAGCTACGCATCATTTCGGAAAGCAGCTTCATATAGGCTTCCTGTTTATCAAACTGATAGTATGGAAAACCGGTAGCCAATAAAGTATCGCTTAGGGAAGTTCTTTTAGAAACAGAGATTTCTTTGTTGTTCAGGTAAGCCGCTCCACCTTTATAAGTAGAGAACATTTCTCCCCTGTTGATCTCATACACCACCCCAATCACTGGCTGTCCATCTTCATAAAGGGCAATGCTGATCGCATAGGTAGGCAAGCCATGGATAAAATTCGTTGTTCCATCTAAAGGGTCTATAATCCAGTTAAAGACCTTACCAGCAGTATTGATCGTCTCTTCCTCCGTGATAAAGCCAGCCTCAGGAATCAATTTCACTAAATTCCTGACCAGTTGCTTCTCCGCATTTTTATCGACATAGGAGACCAGATCATTAAGCCCTTTAATTTCTACCGCATTCGCGTCAAAATTCATAGACTCCTTGCGGATAAAATTGCCTGTCAGACGGGCAATGGCAATAACTTTAGAACAAAGTAACTCGTAATTCAAATCTTAGATTTTAATAGTTAGCATGCTTTTCCTTATTCTTCACAGAATAGATGATCAGCAATAAACCGGATAGAAATAAAATACTGGAGATCAATTCCGCCTGAGTAAAACGGATCCCAGCAACATCGTATTTGGTATTCACTCTGATTAATTCTACAAAGAATCTTTCCATACCATTCATCATCAGGTAAATTCCGAACATCATACCTGGAAGTTTAATCTTAGTACGGATACGCCAAAGGATTAAGAATAAGATAAAGCAAACAATTACCTCATAAATCGGCGTTGGATATACCGGATTCGCCAATTCATGGCAGAATTTACCTACGCAACCCGGAATAGGAATCCCTTCATTGGCCACGTTATTCGGGTAAGTATAAGCCCATAACCAGTCTGGCAACCAGCTTACCGGTTTAGGGTTGAGGTTATCAATACCCCAGTCGCCATCTCCGGACATCTGGCATCCAATACGACCTACTGCATAAGCCAGCATCATTCCCGGACCACCAATATCCAACATGTGCAAGATCTTGATACCATTCTTTTTTGCAATATACAATACCGCAGCACCACCACAGATCAGGCCTCCGTAGAATGTAAGCCCGCTGAAAGACAGCAAACCACCAATCGGGTCTTGTACAAACGTATCCCAATGCTCCAGGTTATCAAATATCTTAGCGCCAAGGAATCCCCATACTGCTGCCCAGACAATCATATTGCCCATCAGTTCATAAGGATGCTGAATCACTTCCACCGTTTTTGGTGCCGGTAATTTAACCCTGTTTTTCTCTTTATGATCCCAGTAGGCAAACAAACCTGCAAAGAACAGGCCGCCTAAAATGTTACCTTTTGTAGAGAGCAATACCGTTTGGGCATCACTCACAAATAATTTATAATTTAATAACGCATAAACCAGTTTATAACCGATCAGGAAACCAAAAATACCGTTATAGAACAGTTCAATAGTGGTTGCAGGTTTTCCAACAGTAATGTATTTCTTAATTGGATGGATAACCCCTAAAGCCTCTTTACGTTTAAACTCTTCTGTAAATGCCCAATAGCCTGCAATGAAAGCAAGCGCTACAAAAACACCGAAGGTATTGAATGGAAGAGGTATCTGGACACCAAAAAGATATTCTATAAAATGAGATACGGTTGGAAACATAGGAATAGATAAGTATTTATGCGAATATAAGATTAATGAGCTAAAACTTCTTCGGTTTCTGCAACTTCTACCTCACCATCAGCGGTAAGTTCAAGTAATTTCACCCTTTTAATTTCATTCACCATTACAGGATCATATTTTGCCTTAACTTTCACATAGTTTTTAGTAAAACCATGCATAAAGCCATCCTTCTGATCATCTTCGAAAAGCACTTCACCTATCGTACCAATTTGTGACTGGTAGAAAGCTCTGCGCTTTTTATCAGATAAGATGTGGAGCATTTTGCTACGGTCCGCTCTCGTGCTTCCTGCAACACGACCCGTCATTTCTGCCGCAGCGGTTTGCTCGCGTTCAGAATAAGTAAATACGTGTAAGTAAGAAATGTCAAGTTCATTCAGGAACTGGTAAGTATCCAGAAAATCTTCATGTGTTTCTCCAGGAAAACCAACAATCACGTCTACACCAATACAACAATTTGGAATTAATGCTTTGATGGTGGCCACACGTTCTGTGTATAGTTCTCTTTGGTAACGTCTTTTCATCAGCCCCAGGATCTTATTAGAGCCCGATTGTAATGGAATATGGAAATGTGGAACGAATCTTTTTGATTGCGCAACAAATTCAATGATCTCATTGCTAAGCAGGTTAGGCTCGATGGAAGAGATACGGATTCTTTCAATTCCTTCTACTTCATCTAAAGCTTTAACCAGGTCGAAGAATTTATCTTCTCTGTTACCGTCTCTGATCCCGAAATCGCCAAGGTTTACACCGGTAAGCACGATTTCTTTCACCCCGCTTTCTGCAATCTGCGTTGCCCTGTTGACTACATTTTCGATGGTGTCACTACGACTGCCACCACGAGCCAGGGGAATCGTACAATAGGTACAAGGGTAATCACAACCGTCCTGAACTTTAAGGAAAGTACGGGTTCTATCGCCTATAGAATAGGCTGCAATAAAGTTGTGGTTTACCTTTTCTATGTTTTGCTGATGAATAACGGCTTTTGGAAGTTTCGTTAAATCAGAGATATATTCTACAATACGGAATTTTTCTGCGGCACCTAAGACCATATCAACGCCTTCAATTTCGGCAATCTCTACTGGTTTCAGCTGCGCATAGCAACCCACAATCGTCACATAAGCATTCGGGGAATACTTCAGGGCTTCTTTAACTACCTTGCGGCATTTCTTGTCCGCGTGCTCCGTTACAGAGCAGGTATTGATCACATATACATCCGCCCCGGCTGTAAAGTCCACCACCGAATATCCGGCATCGGTAAATAACCTCCCTATAGTTGAAGTTTCTGAAAAATTTAACTTACAACCCAGTGTATAAAATGCAACCTTCTTCATTTAGCCCTTATAAAATTTCTTTGAGAATGCGCAAAGATAAGGTTTTAGCTGAGATTATTGCTCATTCCAACGGTAACTATCCTGACGGAGACCGGCAAGGTCGATGACACGGCTAACCACGGTTTGCGCGACTTCTTCAATGGTTTTCGGCAGACTGTAAAACGAGGGACTTGCCGGACAAATGATGCCACCAGCTTCGGTTACGATCTTTAAATTATTGATGTGAATGAGGCTAAAAGGGGTATCACGTACTACAGCGATCAATTTTCTACGTTCTTTTAAGATCACATCGGCTGCTCTGCTGATGAGGTCGTTGGAAATGCCATGAGCGATTCTACCGAGGGTTCCCATAGAACATGGAATGATAATCATAGTGTCAAATTTTGCGGAACCGGAAGCAAAGGGGGCATTGAAGTCCATTTTTGGATAGAACTTATAAGGGTAACGATCGTAGTCTTCATTACCCAATTCAAAGCGCCAGACTTCCTTCGCATTGTCGGACATCACCACTGCTACTGTCTCAATCTGATCAGCAAGTGTCATTAAGTTATCCAATAGTAGTTTAGCGTAAATAGAGCCGCTGGCTCCGGTAATGGCAACAATGATTTTCTTCTTATCCATAGCAGCTGCAAAGATAAAGTTAAAACAAATACGATGTATGGAATGCTTATAGATGTAGCTACGCTAGAAACTGCTGTAAAAAAAAAGGATCGGAAATAAATTTCCGACCCTACATCTACCTATGAAAAACATACCCTCGAAAGGGTAAGCTCAAATGTAATTAACTTTTTGATTAAATGAAAGTTTAAACTCACTTTTTTACGGTAAAAACTTGTTTAGGATGGATTAAAGCCCGTTATTTTACAGTGTAAAGATTTTTACCACTCAGTATCTGCCAGTTAGCTCCAGCTTTCTTTTGCTTTAAGCGCAACGACATTACTTTTCCCTGTTCTTGTGTCACATAAATTTTGACCGGATGGTACCCTGCTTTAAGTTTCACACTAGTTATCATCTCTTTATCTGCTGAATATCCAAAATCAGCATCCAATAATTCCGCTTCATGTAAACGTACATAAGCTTTTCCATTAGTTTCCATAGAGAAACTGTATTCCCCGTCTTCCGCCGCTTTAAACCAGGCTTCATACAAGACCATACCAGCATTTTTAGGAATCTCCCCCGGGTTCAGTTCTGTTGTTTTACCTTTTTGCTGCGCGGTTCTTCCTTTTTCGGTAACCACCCATGGAAAATCTCCTTTAAAGAATCTCCAGCTAATGCCCGGGCTGAGTTTTCCAGCTGGATTTACTGCAGGAATAAGCGCTGCATCATAAGGCCGCGGTGCTTCTGCATCTACCTTTCTTCCTTGTAATACTTTGGCTTTCATCTTTTCCTGTAAGCTGCGATAAGCAGGATTGCCACCCAGATTGGTTCTCTCTTTAGGATCTTTGACCACATCATAGATTTCAAAATCATCGGCTGCAGATTTGATGCTATAGCGTACACCAACCAGATCGCCGATTCGAATCATTTGCATCTGGTTACGCTTTCTACCCCTTCTACTGGCTTCAAAATCTTTGAAATCCGGGGTATTCCCTCCTTCTGTATATTCTACGTACACCTGGCCTTGCTCCTGTTTCCCCTTACCGGTTAAGACTGGCAACAAAGAAACACCGTCTAATCTTGCCGGTGCAGGTATATTGGCGGCAGCTGCAAAAGTAGCCATCCAGTCGGACAGCATACCTGGCAAGGCGATAGTTTTCCCTGCTTTGATTTTTGAAGGCCAGGAAACGAGCGTTGGCATTCTCAGTCCACCTTCCCAAACGTCTCTTTTAATCCCATCAAAAGGACCGTAACTTCCAAAAAACTCCGGACTGTTGGCAACGTAACCTTTTGGCAGGTAAGATTCAATAGAAGGCCCGTTATCAGAGGTGAAAACAACCAAGGTATTTTCTGCAATATTCATGTCTTTTAAAAGCTGCATGATATCGCCTATGGCATCATCAATTCTACGATTAGCCGTTGCATATCGTTTATAAGTATCCGGCCATGGCTTTTCAGGAGTGTTCACATCCTGATCATCATCGTAAGTTGCATTCGCATAATCTGGATGTACATAGCTGTCAATTTCACCGGAAGCCGTATTAATCATGGCTCCGCTTTCCCCTGTCCACTGTAAACCGCCTTTTAAGCCACCTCCCGTAGGGTAAGCCTGAGTTGGCAACTCCAATACTGCATGTGGGGCATCATAAGCAAGAAACATAAAGAAGGGTTGTTTTGCTTGTTTTCCCTGTTCATGATCCACGATCCATTTCTTCGCATAAGCGGTCCATAAATCGGTCGTATAACTTTTACTTAAACCAGCAGCTACATTGGTATAGTTGTCATAAACTTCTTTCTTACCTCTGTAAAGACCTTCGAAAGGATAATGTTCATGACCGTCTGCATGTCTCATATAGCCAAAAAACTGATCAAATCCACGCTTTGACGGATGCGCAGGCCAGTTAGGCTCGTCCTTTGTTTCTCCTTGTAATCCCCATTTACCAATGGCCGCAGTGGCATAACCTGAAGTTTTCAGCATATTGGCGATGGTATGGTTGTTTTCAATTTGCTTGTCGAACTGGTTATCCCTTACGCTGGCATTTCCCTGGTTCATCCCCGTCATAAACGATGCTCTGGAAGGTGCACAAACAGGGGCATTACTATATTGGTTGCTGAATTTAGCGCCGGAGGCAGCCATCTGATCCAGATTAGGTGTCAATTGATAAGGTAAAGCGCCTTTTTGTTTTCGTTGGTTCTGAAAGAAAACACCAAGGTCTCCATAGCCCAGGTCATCCGTTAAAATGAAAATAATATTTGGTGCCCCCGCTTTTTGAACGTTCTGAGTTTTTTGATGTTTTTGGCTTTTCTGAGCGCTAAGGCTCATTGGCATAACTGCAATAGGAAGCATAAAGACCATCATTGTGGTTCTCCAGGTACTTTTCATCATTTTGGTTAAGGTTGCGTGTGTGTGTTAGCAACCAAAGTTATCAGTTTTTATGAAATACGCTTTATCCTAAGCTGATAATCCTGAGTTGGTTATCATGCACTGATTTTCCAAACAGAATCATTCAGCAATATTGGCGGTTATTTGTGTAATAATGAAATTACTGGGTATTTATAAAAGATTTTTATAAATTTAGCCAGACCTAACCAAATTTTATGAAGCCACAACTACTCAAAGTTTCAAACAACCTTGTGAATTCATTTAGTGCAAGGAGAGACAAAGTCCCCTACATCAACAACCGCTGGCATTACCATGCGGAAGTGGAATTAATCTATTTTAAGAAAGGAAATGGCACCCAGTTTATTGGCGATAATATCAAGCGTTTCAGATCCGGAGACGTGGTGCTTATAGGAGCACACCTACCCCATTACTGGAGATTCGACGACAGTTATTTTACTGAAGATGAACAAGAAAATGCTGATGTGGTCGTGGTTCATTTCTGTGAAAACTTCTGGGGAAATCATTTCCTGAATCTCCCGGAAAACAAAGCACTAAAACTGATTTTGGAAAAGGCGCAAAGAGGAATTCAAATTTCAGACAAAGCCAAGCAAGTAATCGGAGAAATCATAGAATCCATTTTACTATCTGAAGGATCGAAAAGAATTATTCTTTTAATGGAAGCATTACTAGCCGTAGAACACTGTACGGAGCATGAGTTGCTTTCTTCTATCGGCTTCCGTCATGATTTTGAAGAGATTGAAAATGACCGCATCAATGCAATTTACAATTACTCTCTGGCCAATTTCAAAAGAAAAATCCAGATGGAGGAAATGGCCGCAGTAGCCAATATAAGTCCCAATTCATTTTGTCGGTATTTTAAGTCGAGAACAAGGAAAACCTATACCCAGTTTATCTCAGAAATCAGAGTGGGCCATGCTTGCAAATTGCTGATTGAGGACAGCATGAATGTAAAGCAGATCTGTTATGAAAGTGGATTTCACAACTTTGCCAGCTTTCACAAACACTTTAAAATCATCACCGGAAAAAGCCCTTTAAACTACCAGAAATCTTATCTGCAAAAATAAACAACAGCTTATCCACCCAAAACAACAACAACAACAACAACAACAGACTAAAAGCTTTAAGCAACAACACCATACGTTTAACACACAAAACAACTCAGAAACCAACCAATTCTATGAACAGAAAGACCTTACTGTCGGCCTTGTTTCTCTGCCTGTCCATGACAGCCAGCAAAGCCCAGGAAAACAGCTCAAAAGAAAAAACCAATGCTACTGCCAATGCCAAAAAGATGGAGTGGTTTACCGATGCCAAACTTGGAATATTTATCCATTGGGGTGTTTACTCCGTAAACGGGATTTCAGAATCCTGGGCATTTTTCAACAACTACATCAGCCATGATAACTATATGAAACAATTGGATGGCTTTAATGCCTCCAGGTATCAACCGGAAGAATGGGTAAAGCTGATCAAAGAAAGCGGCGCCAAATATTCAGTGATTACCACTAAACACCATGATGGCGTTTCTTTGTGGGACACTAAAGCACCTAATGCCACGACTACCCTTAAACATAGTGCGGCTAAAAAGGACCTGATTTCTCCTTTTGTAAAAGCATTAAAAGCTTCCGGATTAAAAACCGGATTATATTTTTCTTTACCAGACTGGAGCTATGGCGATTATGATGGTTTCACAAGAGAACATAAAAGATATCAATTGAAGGCTGAGCCAAAGAGATGGAATACATTCCTTAGCTATTATCAGCAACAGCTTAACGAACTTTCAGCGAACTTTAAGCCCGACTTGATTTGGTTTGATGGAGATTGGGAGCATAGTGGCGAAGAATGGCAGGCACAAAAAGTGCTTAAAAACTTACGTAGTTACAACTCAAACATCATTATCAATTCCCGTCTTAACCACCATGGTGATTATGAAACTCCGGAACAGGGAATTCCTGTTGTAAAACCTGCCGGAGATTATTGGGAATTGTGTTATACTATTAATGATTCCTGGGGTTATCAGCCTTACGACAACAAGTATAAATCACCAAACATGATCATCCGCACTTTAGTGGATTGTATCAGCATGGGTGGAAATTTGTTGTTGGATATTGGCCCTAAGGCCGATGGAACGATCCCAGAGCAACAAGTTGCCGTATTAAAAGGTCTTGCCCGCTGGACCAGCAAACATGGGGAAGCCATTTATGGAACGCGTGCAGGAATCTCTACCGATCATTTCAATGGAAAAACCAGTCTTTCAAAAGACAAGAAAACCCTGTATCTATATGCTGATTGGACGCCTTACGGAGGAGTATTTAACCTGAATGGTGTACTTTCTGATGTTAAATCTGCGAAAATCGTAGGCAGCAATCAATTCCTAAGTATAAAAAAAGACGGGAATAACCTGAGTTTGCGCATTCCGGAAAACGCAGCAGATCAAGATGTAACAGTTATGGCACTTGAATTCAATGAGCCTATCCGCTTAGCAGAGAAAGCCCCTGTAATTGCATCGTTAGCTCCTAAAAAAGAGGCTACTGACAAGCAACAGATTGCTCAGTTTACCAGTGCCATTCATGATGGAAACAACCCTTTCCTGGATACAAAACTTACCGTAGATGGATTGGGATTGGAAGCAGAAAAGAAAACCTTATCTCCTGAAATTTACAACTGGATCACTAAGAATTCAGAAAGTTTATACAAAACAACCAAAGGACTTCCTGAAGGTCATTACCAGGGGAAAAGTGCTCTATCTGCCGATAAACAAACCTTATTCCTATTTGTTGAAGGCAAGCCAACAGGTCCGGTTGCTTTGAAAGGGATTAAAAATAAGATCAGCAGAATCCGCATTGTAGGCGAAGGAACAATGGTGGAACCAGAGATTTACAATAAATTATATTGGAGTGCGGTTCCTGGAATTGTATACATTCCTGTTCCTGAAGATCGCTTAGATAAAAGCTTAACGGTAATTGCCGTATTGCTGGATGGCCCGATAGATTTATACAGGGAAAAAGTAGGTGCGATAGAAAGCAACCTGTAACTCATCCGGTAGAAATATTAAACGCCGCTGTATCAGAATGATTTTACTGATGCAGCGGCGTTTTTTATTCAGGTGTTTTTCTTTAGAAACTAACCGAATGGTCTTCCGGATATAACTGTCCTGACCATGCTTTTTTACCGCTCCAGTCTTCTGCCGGATTTGTCCAGAACACATCATTGGCAGGTAAGCCCAAAGGCAAAAAACCAACACTACACAAGTATAAACTTCCTGTACTGATATAAGTTTCCGCAGCTTCGGGCTGATGTCCGCAAAAACCGAGTTGTAACCATCCTGAAGGACTGAATGTTCCTTTCATTCCGAACTGTCTTTTCATCACTGCGGTTAAAGCAGAGCGTACTTGTGCAGGGCTGATCATCGCAGGCAGCTGATGATTTAAGGCCAGCTGTCCCAATGGCTGGAATGCGCCAACACGATAAACCACCGACCTTCCGATAGCAGGATACGATCCTTCCGGCGAAATCATACGTTCCTGACTCGCGCCATAACGCTGCATTCTCCGCAGTATCAAATTATAGTCTTTTTCGGTGTACAGCCCCTTTTCCACCAACACCTTTACGATGTCTACCAACATGGGTTGAATCACAAATCCATTGTAATAGTCAAAATGGAATTTCTCACCATCCCCATACCAGCCGTCTCCTTTATACCATTCTTTGTGTTTATCGATGGCGTAAGTCACTTTTTCCTGTTGCCATTCTTCTCCGATTTTCAAAAAGAAAATCTCTACCATTGCGGCAAACAACAACCAGTTATTTTGTCCGGGTTTTATCCACCTTAAGTTACGAAAAGCGGTAATCACCTGTTGCTTTCCTGCGGCAGGCAATGGTTCCCAGAGCTGTAGTGGCGCACGTAAAAAAGCATGCGCTAAAAAGGCTGCATCTACCAATAACTGAGACTCTCCTTTTTTCACAAAATCCGTATAATCCGGACTTGCCGGATCTACGATATTTAGAATACTTTTCCGCGCAAGGTCTGCAAACTCCGCTCTTTTCAACCCTTCTTTCGTTTGGTCGGCAGGTAAAGAAAGCCAGCCTGATACACCGGCAAGTGTTCTACCCAAGGCTTCCAGATAAGTCACTTCGGCTACTTTTTTCGCATATCCTTTCGGTGTTTCCAGGGGCATGTTTTTCTTCAACTCCCCTTTAGATGCATTTTTCAAAACCGGTTCTGCAATTCTGATCATGAGTGCCAACCAATATTCCCGGTCTGAAACAGCTGTAAAAGTTTCCGGAATAGACGCAATAACGTTCCCCGGATTGATTAAGCCAAACAACCCAGCCAATGGCGCAATCTTAAAAAAATTCCTTCTTCTCATTAAAATATCATTTGATGTTTATGTTTTTAAACCTTTGCTACGCTAATAAAGCAAGTTCCCCTGCCATTCTATTTCTTCTCCGTAAGTATAAAATGTTTGGCCAGGGCGGCTTAATTAACTTTTCCAGCCGGCCTCCTGTTTGCCCCTTTTCGGTTCGTCAGGTCATCGCCAAGATCCGCTCTTGCTTCTTCCGCAAATCCTTCTATTTGCTTAACGATTTCAGGATAGTTTTCCTGAACATCGTATTGTTCCCCGGGATCATGGGATAGATTATACAAAGCCTTTTTCACTTTTACATCTGGCGCAGGGCCAGGATAACCACCTTTACCTGGTAAACTACCTGAATACGCTCTGGAACTATGTGGAAACACCAGTTTCCAGTTTTTATACCGTACTGCTTTCAGGTTATTGACATCATAATAATAGTAAAAAACTTCCCTTGGACCTTTAGCCGTTTTTCCGGTTAGTAAAGCGGAGAAATCCATTCCATCGATTTTATGAACCGGCAGCTTTGCTTTGGTCAATGCCACAATAGTGGGTAAAAGATCTGTATTCACCATCAATTGAGAGTTCACACTCCCTGCAGCAATTTTACCGGGCCACCTGATCAGGCAGGGAACACGGGTACCGCCATCCCAGGCCGTTCCTTTTCCTTCCCGAAAGCCTCCGGTAGAACCTGCATGGTCACCAAAATTTAACCATGGACCATTGTCGCTGGTAATAATCAAAATCGTGTTTTCCGACAGTTTATATCGATCCAACGTTTTCATAATCTCTCCCACCGACCAGTCCAATTCCATAATTACATCGCCAAATACCCCCAGTTCACTCTTTCCTTTGAAAGCTTTTGAAGCTGCTAAAGGCACATGTGGCATGGGTTGTGCCAGGTATAAAAAGAAGGGTTCCTGCTGATGATCCGTAATAAATTCGACTGCTTTTTTAGTGAAGGTACCGGTCAGTTTCCCCTGATCTTCCAGGTTATCATTATAGGCGACCACTTTCTCACCGCTTATGATGGGCAATCGCGGATATCTTCCTCTGTAAGTGGAGGAATCCAGCGGCTTCCCATCGTAACCAACCGGCCACATATCATGGGAATAAGGGATGCCATAAAAACTATCAAAGCCGAAATAAGTGGGCAGGAATGGCGCTTTAGAGCCAAGATGCCATTTTCCGAGCATTGCAGTTTTGTATCCTTCTTTTTTCAATAAAGAAGCAATGGTTTCTTCAGAATTACTTAAAGCTGTTTTTGCTTCCGGACTTAAAGCATGAGCCAGGCTGAGCCTGTTTGGGTAACATCCGGTGAGGAGTGCTGCCCGGGAAGGACTACATACGGCCTGTGCCGTATTGAAATGTGTGAGGCGCATCCCTTCGGTTGCCGCCCTGTTAAAATTGGGGGTTGGAATACCGGTCATCCCATAAGGTTCCGTATCTCCATAGCCCATATCGTCCATATTGATGATGATCACATTTGGACGTTCATTTTTCTTTTGTTGGGCATCCGTATTCAACGAAATGCCCAATAAAAACAGCAAGGATAGGCTTGTCTTTCTCATCCTACCTCCCCATCCATCCACCGTCAACAGTCATCACTGTACCGTGCATATAGTTTGAGGCTTCAGAAGCCAGAAATACCGTTGGTCCTTTAAAATCTTCCGCTTCTCCCCATCTTCCCGCAGGAATACGTTCCATAATGGAGCGACTTCTATTCTCATCTGCTCTTAAAGCAGTGGTATTATCTGTAGAAATATAACCTGGTGCAATGGCATTCACGTTTACCCCTTTGCTGGCCCATTCATTGGCAAAAGCTTTTGTCAACTGCCCTACAGCACCTTTACTTGCGGCATAACCAGGCACAGTAATTCCACCCTGGAAAGTCAAAAGAGAAGCAGTAAAGATCACTTTTCCAGACCCTCTCAATACCATCTCTTTTCCGATTTCACGGGTGAGGATAAATGGTGCAGTCTGGTTCACGGCAATCACTTCATCCCAATATTCATCCGGATGTTCCGCGATTGGTTTTCTCAGAATAGTACCTGCATTGTTTACCAGAATATCAATTACCGGATGTTCTGATTTCACCTTTTCAATAAATGCCTTTAAAGAACTACGGTCATTAAAATCACATTGATAAGCAAAGAAATTACGTCCTAAAGCTTTCACTGACTGCGCTACTGCAGAGTTTTCAATTTCCAGACTGGCGGATACGCCAATGATATCTGCTCCGGCTTCCGCAAGTGCTTCGGCCATAGCTTTTCCAATCCCACGTTTACAACCTGTAACCAGGGCTATTTTACCTTTTAAATTAAATAAATTCAGTACCGACATTTGATGATGTTTTTATAAAATAAGACTTATTGAACAGTCACCTTTAAAGGCTGTTCTAATGTTTGTTTAAAATTGTTCAGGTAGGTAAACCAGGCCTCAGCAGTTGTAATTTCACCTGCTTTATCCCATGCTGCACCATTATAATACACCACAGGTGATCCACTTTTTGCAGTAGTTTCTGCCAGTAACTGCTCTTTGGTTACCTTCATCTGAAGTTTAGGATCTGATAAGATCACCCCTATCCCCATGGTACCGTCTGCGCCATGTTTAGGCTCCCAATAACCCATTACACCTTGTTGTTCACTTAACAATAAAGTTCCCGGTTCAGGTCTTTTAATGATCCCGACTACCACTGGTAAGTTGCCACCTCCCGGATATTCATAGTTTGCTTCTACCCTATTCAAATGAGAACCTGCATCCAGTGAAATCGTTTTCGATACTTTCACTAATTTCCCGGCAACATCCCAGTTTTCATAACTCAATTGAAAAGTGAAACGCAATGCTCCCTGATCAAGGATTTTCCAGGTTCTGTAGTTTAAAGGATAATAGATTTTATCACCTGCTATCGGGGCAATATCGCCGCCGCCCAAAGTCAGCCCTACATGGTAATAATCATTCCCATCACCAAGGTCTTCATGGTATTTACCTCGTTTATAACGTTCGTTCAACACCATTCTGCTCACTCGCTTTCCCCATACATCGATACCGTAAGCATTTTCTTTCGGCGTATTTTCCAGCGCTTTTCCATACATACGGAAAGCCACCTTATCATTTTCCCAGGCGAAATCATCTTTACGCTCAGGAATGTATCTACCGAAAGTCTTTTGAACTGGTTTCAGCCCTTTTCCTGGAACAATAGTTAGTTTAACAGTACCATTTGCCGGCACGTCCAACTGTACCAGCAAGTTTTGAGGACTTGTCAGTCCTTTATATTCCAATTGAAAAGGCACTTCTTTTTGTGCCGCATTCAAGACCTTAAAGTTTGCCGTATCTATTGCCGGATATTTCGCCAGCACATTTTGCCATGGTATTGAAGTTACCGCAGCTGTTCTTTTTATTTTCGAAGTGTTCTGAATGCTGATCACAGCCTTCGCATTTTTTGTTTGTGCGGTAAGGGCGATGGGCAGCGTTGCACATACCCATAGCACCAGAAGAATCTTTTTCATTAGTTCATACGATTTAAAAGATCAGGCTGTCGCTATTCAGCACAACCTGATCTATTTTGGTTTATCTTTTTTATCTCAGTTCTGTTATCGCGCAGTGGTCCATATCGCCATAATCAAGGTTCTCACCAGCCATTCCCCAGATGAAAGTATAATTGCTGGTTCCTGCTCCGGAGTGTACCGACCAGTTTGGTGAAATAATCGCCTGCTCATTTTGCATCCACACGTGTCTGGTTTCCTGAGGTTGTCCCATAAAATGACATACACTCTGTCCTTCCGGTACTTCAAAATAGAAGTAAACTTCCATCCTGCGATCGTGGGTATGTGCCGGCATAGTATTCCAGACACTACCACTTTTCAATTCTGTCATGCCCATTTGCAGCTGACAAGTAGGCAATACACTGTTCACAATCAACTTATTAATCACCCTGTGATTGGCCGTTGCTGCTGAACCTAATTCTACTACTTCTGCTTCTGCTTTAGAAACTTTTCTTGAAGGATAAGTATGGTGTGCAGGTGCAGAATTGATATAAAACTTAGCCGGTGCATTTGCATCAGCGGAAGAAAAACTCACTTCCTGTGTGCCTTTACCAAGGTATAAAGCTTCTTTATATTCCAATTCGTAAGTAGTTCCATCAGCAACTACAGTACCTTTTCCACCGACATTGATGATCCCCAATTCTCTTCTTTCCAGGAAGTACTTAGCTTTCAGGTTTTCCGGGTTGGATAAAAGAACGGTTCCTTTTACCGGCATTACACCACCGGCAATATATCTGTCGAAATGGGATAAAGTCAAATGAATGGCATCTGCTTCAAAAAGCTTTTCCATCAGAAAGTTATCACGTAATCCTTGAGTATCTAATTGTTTTCCTTCATTTGGGCTCAATGCGAACCTGCTGTCAAAATATGTTTTCATCTATATAATTTTAATAATTGAATATGATCCTGCCTGTTTTATTTTAAGGCGATTGTTTTTATTTAATCCGTTGTTTTAAGCGCTTACAAATACCAGTTTTTATAACGGTGTAAGGCTTCTAAGAAGTAATAATCGGCATAAGTTAAAGGCACATCGATTTCCGATTTATGCGGAATAGAACCTACACTATGCATCAAAAGAAAACCACCATTCTCTCCCAATTTCGCGCGGTACGCGTCTGAGGCCAGGGAACGGATCATCTTTTCTGCTGCATCCACATAAGTTTTACGTTCTTTTTTGCTGACATACTGCCCCAGCTCCAATAATGCCGAAGCATTTACAGCAGCTGCAGAAGCATCACGGTAAGTATCTGGAATACCCGGTGCATCAAAATCCCAGTAAGGAACCAGGTCTGCCGGCATATTAGGATGATTCAAGGTAAACTTAGCGATATTTTTAGCTTGCTCCAGATAGCGTTTGTCTTTGGTAAAGCGGTACATCATGGTATATCCATATAATCCCCAGCTTTGCCCCCTGCTCCATGCCGACTCATCTGCGGCACCCTGTGCAGTTTGTTTTTTCACCACTTCCCCTGTTTTCATATCATAATCGATCACATGGTAAGAACTGAAATCCGGACGGAAGTGATTCTTTAAAGTAGTATTGGCATGAGTAATCGCCACTTCCTTATATTTTTTATCACCACCATGGTCTGACACCCAGCTCAACAATTCCAGGTTCATCATGTTGTCAATAATCACTGGTCCACCCCATTTCTTATTGGCATTCCAGGATTGAATTACTTTTGCCGCAGGGCGATATCTGGTTGTTAAGGAAGCCGCAGCAGTATCTATTGTAGTTTTGTAAGCGGGGTTTTTAGTGATGCGATAAGCATTACCAAAACTGCAATACATCATGAAACCCAGGTCATGGTTTCCTGTATAGTGTTTTTCCTTTTCAAGAATACCCAATCTGGCGGTCGCTTCGGTCAGGATTTCCGGATCTTTCGTATACTCATAGATATAAAATAAGGTACCCGGATAGAAGCCACTGCACCACCATTTGGTGTCACTGGTTTGCACTTTATTTTTCGCCGCATTATAGGTTTGAGGCATCACATCTGCCGGAACATTCTTGCTGAGTACTTTGTATTGCTGTTCAGCAAATTTAAACTGATCATCAATTAACTGGCTCATTCCCGCTTTTGCCGGAATATTCTGGGCCTTTAGAACAGCAGTGTTCATCATTAAAAAACTTAAAAAAACAAGAAGCTTTTGCATAATCTATATCTATTATTAATTCAAAATTTGTGTTTCAATTATTTAGGAAGACATCCGCCTGATCAGATCAACCGGAATCACATAAGGTTTTTGCCCGACTTCCCTTTCTCCATTTTTCAACTGCTCCATCAACACCTCTACAATTTTTTGCCCAACCTTAGCTGGATACTGCTCTATGGTAGACAAAGCGGGCGTAATGATTGAAGTTCTCGGATCATTTGAATACCCGATAATTTTCAAATCACGGGGCACCTGAATCCCGTTTTCTTTGGCAAATTCGAGTGCGGCAATGGCCGTCACATCATTAGCGGAAAACAGGGCATCGGGAACAATTGCTCCTGAAAACATCTTCGTCATCGCTTCTTTCGCATTTTCATGGGTCAGTTCCTGATGGAAAACCCAATCGGGGTTTACCGGCAGCTGGTGTTGTTCCATTGCCTTCCTAAACCCCGCAGTACGATCCTGATAAAGGTTAGAGCTTAACTTCCCGGAAATATGGGCAATCTTTTGACTACCCGTTTCAATCAAATGACAGGTAGCCAGATATCCTCCGCGAAAATCATCCCCTTTAATAAAAGTTGCGGGATAGGCATCCAGGGGAACACGGTCGTAAAAAATCACGGGAATTCCGCTACTCACCAGTTTATCAAAATGACTAAAATCCGTGGTTTGCAGGGTACAGGCAACAATCAAGGCATCTACTCTGGAAGCATAAAGGATATCGGCGAGTTCTTCTTCCATAGTCAGCAGATCATTTGACTGGCAAATAATCAGGTTATACCCATGTTTATGCAGGGCATTCTGAATCGTGGTGATCACTTCTGCATGAAAAAACATGGATATACGAGGCACGATAAGCCCAACGGTATGGGTCTTATTACTCCTTAACCCCGAAGCCATCTGGTTCCTTCTATACCCCAGCTGAGCCGCCATTTTCAATACATCGCTTTTTGTTTTCTCCTTCACATGAGGATGATTGTTCAGCGCCCTTGAAATCGTTGCCGGAGAAAGCTTCAAGGCCTCTGCGATATCAAGAATGGTGTTTTGTTGCGGTTTTTTATCCTTATTCATCTATAAAACTGGATTTTCAGTAAACTAAGAAGAGGCAAGCTAGTCATTTCTTCCATAAAATGAAAACGTTTTCATAAAATTCCAAAAAGCACATCTCCTCCATTATTTTGGCAATATATTAAGCAGAATTGCCGCGAAGCCTTGAAATTCCATCAAAAGTGATAACTTCCCTTTTTCTTAGGAATTCTGATGTGGTACCTGGGATCACGAAACCTTAAACTTTTCTCTATGACCGTTGGCCTTTTCATCCCTTGCTACATTGACCAGTTCTATCCAAATGCAGCAATTGCCACCTTAAAGCTCCTTCAAAAACTAGGCGTTAAGGTCAGTTATCCGCTACAGCAAACCTGTTGTGGACAACCTATGGCCAATTCAGGATTTGAGCACCTGACGACCGGTTGCAATGAACTTTTCATTGATAATTTTGCGGAGTTCGACTATATCGTTTCCCCTTCCGGAAGTTGCGTTCTACATATAAAAGACCATTTACATAGTGATGGACAGCCGGAAAAAGCAATTGGTGTACGTAAAAAGGTTTATGAGCTGACGGAATTCCTGACGGACATTTTAAAGGTAGAAAAGTTAACTGCGCGTTTCCCGCATAAAGTAGGCGTACATCAAAGTTGCCACGGACAAAGGGGATTGATGATGTCCCAAATGACAGAATTGGTGGCTGCTCCATTTTCAAAACCTTTACACCTGTTAAATATGGTGAAAGATCTGGAATTGGTAGAATTGAGCCGCCCGGATGAATGTTGCGGATTTGGCGGAACCTTTTGCGTAGCAGAAGAGGCCGTATCTGTAAAAATGGGTAAAGACCGCGTTGCAGACCACCTCAACCATGGTGCACAGTACATCACGGCAGCAGATATGTCCTGCCTGATGCATATGGAAGGGATTTTAAAACGCCGGAATAGCCAGGTAAAAGTGCTGCACATTGCAGAAATTCTAAATGCAGAAGAAGTTTAACCCATTAGATTTAAACGCAGAAATTTAAGAAAATGAGTACAGGAATAAAGGACCACGCAGCATTGTCTGACCTCTTCAATCAGGATGAAGCCCGCGTAGACTGGCACGATGAAACCTTATGGTTTGTACGTGCAAAGCGTGATAAAGCCGCAAATACATTGGAAGAATGGGAAGCGCTCAGAGAAAATGCTTCTCAGATTAAAGACAATGTATTGTCCAATCTCCACGATTATCTGTCGGAGTTTGAAAGCAATGCGCAAAAGAATGGCGTTATCGTACATTGGGCTGCCGATGCCGCGGAGCATAACCAGATTGTCCATTCCATATTAAAAGCAAAAGAAATCACCAGAATGGTAAAAAGTAAGTCTATGCTGACTGAAGAATGCCATTTGAACGAATATTTACAGCAAAACGGGATTGAGGTTATCGATACTGACCTTGGCGAACGCATCGTCCAGCTGGCCGGAGAACCGCCGAGTCATATTGTATTGCCTTGTATCCACAAGAAAAAAGAAGAAATCGGAGAATTGTTCCATGAGCATCTGGGCACCCCTAAAGGTGCTTCAGACCCGCAATTACTTACTGCTGCTGCGAGGGTGCATCTTCGTGAGAAGTTCCTGACCAGAAGAGCGGCGATTACCGGTGTCAATTTCGCAGTTGCGGAAACCGGAGAATTTGTAGTCTGCACCAATGAAGGCAATGCCGATATGGGCGCACACCTTTCTGAGGTTCATATTGCCTGTATGGGGATTGAAAAGATCATTCCAAAACGCGCAAACCTGGGTGTATTTTTAAGGCTTTTGGCCAGAAGTGCAACCGGACAACCGATTACGACCTATTCCAGCCATTTTCGAACACCCAGAGCAGGACAGGAAATGCACCTGATTCTGGTAGATAACGGGCGTACACAACAACTTGGAAGAGCGGATTTCCGTAACTCTCTAAAATGTATCCGCTGTGGAGCCTGTATGAATACCTGTCCGGTCTATCGCAGAAGCGGTGGACACAGTTACCACACGGCCATTGCCGGTCCTATTGGAGCCATCTTAGCACCCAACCTGGACATGAAGCAATATGCAGATTTACCTTTTGCCTCTACCCTATGTGGTTCCTGCACCAATGTTTGTCCGGTAAAAATCAACATCCATGAGCAACTTTACAAATGGCGACAAGTGATTGTGAAAGAAGGTTATGCAGACCCTAAAAAAGCGATTGCCATGAAAACCATGGAATTCACCTTGTCCAATCCTTCCGTATATAGAACTGCCGGAAAAGCGGGCCGATGGGTGATGAAAAACGCACCTTTTTTGGTCAACAACAAGTTAAATGCCTGGTATAAGCAGCGCGATATGCCAACGCCACCCCAACAGTCTTTCCGTGAATGGTATAAAAAGAATAACAATGAGTAGCAGAGCACAGATCCTTGCACGCGTTAAAGAAAACCAACCTGATCTAACCGTTTTACCCGCAGATTTAATCGCCCTGGTTCAGTACGCTGATCCTGTGGAAATGTTCGGCAAAGTACTCGATGGAATTGGCGGGATGATGCATCCTGTAAAAGACTATGCCGAAATGATCGGGCTGATCAACACACAGTTTGCCGGTTTACCAAGAATCATTTCCACGATTCCTGAATTGAAAGAACTTACTGAAAAAGACTGGGAAAATCAGGACCCTCACAGTTATGAAAACGTAGATGTAGCCATAATTAAGGCGCATTTTGGCGTAGCAGAAAACGCGGCACTCTGGGTAACGGAGTCCTTAATGGGACAAAGAGTGATCCCTTTTATTTGTCAGCAGCTGGTTGTAGTTGTTCATAAAAAAGATATTTTATCCAATATGCAGGAGGCTTATCAGCAAATTGCAGATTCCGTTTATGGTTTTGGCGCTTTTATCGCCGGTCCTTCAAAGACCGCTGATATTGAACAATCATTGGTACTTGGTGCCCATGGTCCAAAAAACATGACGGTTTTTGTACTTGCATAACCTATTTCTGGTGGATTTTTGAAGGAGCATCAACTGGCAAGGTGAAAAAGAACCTACTTCCTTTGCCAGGCTCACTTTCAAGGCCTATTTTCCCGTGGTGGCGTTCCACAATATCAGCGCAAAGGTATAACCCAATGCCAAATCCCGAGGCATTTTTCACCTGTAAATCGTCAATTCTATAGTAACGGTCAAATATTTTACTGAGGTGGTTATTGTCGATGCCAATCCCATGATCCGTTACAGAAACCAATACTTCTCCATTTTCCGGTTTGGCAGAAACCAGTACTTTTCCGCCCTGCGGGGAATATTTGATCGCATTGCTCACCAGATTATCAATTACCTGCGTAATCTTATATTTATCGGCATAAACCAGGGGTAATTCTTCTCCATCAAACAGAATCGGATGGTTCTTTTCCTGAAATAAATAATCATTAATGACTTCTTTAATCAGCTCATTTACATCGATCAATTCTTTTCTAAGTTCGGTCTTATTGGTTTCAATTTTTGAAAGATCGAGAAAGCTGTATACCAGCTTGGTCATTTTATTAATCTGCCCTTCAATTCTGGTGCCCACATTCTTAATGAAGCCCGGATCTGTGGCTGCCTTACTGGATTTCAATAATTGCGCGTACGCTTTTAAAGAGGTTAACGGCGTTTTTAACTCATGACTTGCAATGGCAATAAAATCGTTTTTCTGCAACTCTTCCTGTTTACTTTCCGTAATGTCCATTACGGTCCCCAGCATCCTGACCGGTGTTCCATTGTCGTTAAACATCACCTTTCCGGTAACGCTAATCCAGTAAATCAAGCCATCAGGCCGGTTAATTCTGGCCTGATAATTATACTTTCCTGTAATCAATGCGGTTTGAAAGGCCTGCTCCACTACAGAAGTATCCTCTGTATGGATGACCGAACGAAGCTCCGCATAGCTCAGGTCTTTCTTTCCTGGTATGCCGAATAAATCTGCCAGACCAGGAGAATAAATGATTTCCATGGTTTGCAGATCCAGGTCCCAACTCGCAATACCCGTTGCTTCGGAAGCCAGACGAAGCCGCTCTTCAGCATTTTCAATTTTTTTCCTTGCGAAGACCCTACCCGTCACATTATTTACCACAGAAAGCAATCCGGTAACCTCCTGCCCTTTGCCAAATACCGGCTCCAGATTCAGGTCGAAATAGAAAGTCTCCAGTACCCCATCCCGCTCATATTTAACCGGCGATTCCCTTCCCTGATAAGCCTGTCCGGTGGAAATAACCTGTTCAAAAATCTCCCGATAGCCGAAATCAAGCATAGAAGGCAGTAAATCAAAGATAGATTGCCCTAAAACCTCTAAAGGCCCACCTTTCCCCCACATCTTACAAATGGCTTCATTGGCATATTCAATGATAAAATTGTCTTTAGTATAGAGTGCCATTCCAATCGGAGCTTTCAGAAACATCCTATGTAGACGTTGCTGCTGCTGAAGCAGGTTTTCTGCTGAGGTTGTCGCCATGTCTTTCAACATCACCTGCGCCGTCACATTGGTGGTGGAATTGATGATATAGGCAACATTACCCTGCTCGTCCAACACCGGCTGATAAGAATTTGACCAGTACAATGGCTCCATCTTACCTGTTTCACTGGAATAGATGTCATAGATATAAATCGGAAGCTCTACTTTTTTCTTTGTGCTGATCACGTCTTCCAGTGCATTAAGCGCTAGTTCCCAGCCGTAATCATCTTTTACTTTACCAGGAAGAACATCCAACAGGTTTTTGCCCAATAACTCTGCTCTGGGCTTTAAGGAAATCTCTACAAATTGATCGCTTACCGCTAAAATGGTGAAATCCGGAGAATTAGCTTTAAAAACCACCGACTGCGGGGATACTTTAAAAAAGTTTTGAAAATCCCCACCTGTGTAGAAACAATCGCTGGAATCGTTATTAAGCGCATTGTTCATATTTATCAAAATTTAGTCAGGGTTATTATCATTAAACGAACCGGTATGCTTTTAAATTATGGTGATAACGTAAAACGTTGATATTAAGTTTTAAAAATTCCACGCAAATTCCGGGTAAAATAACCTCCCCGGGTTAACAATATGATAACCTTAAACTTAAGGGCAGCTTACACCAGGAGAATACCTTTGAGCCAATCTATAACCAACAAACCTTTGATATGAATAAAAACATACTATTTAGTTTCTTATTGATTGCCTTTATTGGCTGTAAAAAAGCAGAAACACTCATTACCGAAATACCGGAAGTTCTGGTCAATGAAGATGCGGGGACTTTTGCTGAAATCGCCAGTTACACTGTTGGAGGAGCCGGAGCTGCGGAAATCACTGCTTTTGACCCTGCTACCAAGCGTTTATTTGTGGTGAATAATACCGCGGGGAATAACAGAATTGAGGTGATCGACTTTAAAGATCCTACCGCCATGAAAAGCATTGGCAGTATTCCCGTTGCCCCTTATGGCGGTTTAGTGAATAGTGTAAGCGTGCATGATGGAAAACTTGCCGCAGCAATAGAATCAACAGATAAACAGGCAAATGGTAAGGTAGTGGTTTTCAAAACCAGTGATTATAGTGAGGTTAAGGTAGTAACTGTTGGCGCTTTACCGGATATGGTAACATTCTCTCCCGATGGCAAATACATCTTATCCGCCAATGAAGGAGAACCTAATGACACCTATACTATTGACCCTATAGGTACGGTTTCCATCATTTCTGTAGCCAATAATTACGCAGTAACCACCATCGACTGCGCTGCTTTTGCCAGTCAGAAGGCAGCACTAATGACGAAAGGTTTTCGTGTATTTGGTCCCGGAAATGATTTCCTGAAAGACATTGAGCCGGAATATATCACGATTTCTGAGGATTCAAAAACAGCCTGGGTCACCCTACAGGAAAATAATGCGATTGCGAAAATCAATATTGACAACAAAACAGTAACCGATATTTTCCCTTTAGGCTTTAAAGATTATAACCTTGATGGCAACGAAATTGATCCCAGCGACAAAGACAACGTCATGCTTTTAGGCAAGTGGAAAGTGAAAGGAATGTACCTTCCGGATGCCATCGCAGTATTGGAATCCGCAGGAACACCCTATTTATTTACCGCCAATGAGGGGGATTCACGAGAGTATGCAGGCTTCTCCGAGATCCAGAAAATCAAAGATAAAACCATCATTTTAGACCCTACAGTCTTCCCTACCGCAAGCTTATTGAAAAAGGACGAGCAATTGGGTAAGTTAAATATCAGCACTACTTTAGGCGATACTGATGGGGATGGCGATTTTGATGAACTGTATTCTTTTGGCGCACGTTCTTTCAGCGTATGGAATGGCAATAGCGGAGCGCAGGTATATGACAGTAAAAATGAACTGGATGCAAAGAATATTGCAGCAGGATTTTATGATGACAACAGAAGTGATGATAAAGGGTTGGAGCCGGAAGGCATCACCATTGGTACTGTTGGTGCTAAAAAACTAGCTTTTGTAGGACTGGAAAGATCTGATGCAGTAGCAATTTATGACGTCAGCAATCCTTCAAAGCCTGTATTCCTTCAATTGCTAAAAACAGGAGATGCACCAGAAGGTGTGCTTTTCATTGCAGCAAAAAATAGTCCGACTAAAAAGAGCTTGTTACTGGTAAGCAGTGAGGGCGACGGACAAATTAAAGTGTATACTCCTAAAACTATATAATTTTCTATTCTCGGCGGGGTAGCAGATCGTTCCCGGATCTCTATCCCGTTTTTTATTCGGTTATTTTTTTATTTGGTTCCCTAAGTAAAAACCAATGTACCATCTCCTCTTTGATAAACTTCTGATAGAAACCTAAGTTGGTCAGCGTTTTTGTAGAGGCTTCATTGACGTGCCTGCAACGGGCAGTGATCACTTTTACTTCAGGCTGTTTAAATGCCCATTTGATCAGCCCTTCGGCCGCCTCAGCAGCATAACCTTTACGTCTCTCAGCGGCAATAATTCCATAACCAAGGTCTACTACTCCTTCCGCATCCGGACGCCCTTTAAACCCCCCATCACCAATCAGCGATTTGCTGGCTTTATCAATGATCATCCAGGACTCAAAACCCGATGGTTCTCCTGCCAACTCCAGATTTTCAATAATCCGCGGCAGACATTCCATCAAATCCTCGTCCGGCCAGCCTTTGCCCGGGTTCAATCCCTGAGCTGATAATGAAGTAAAATGTCCGTCCATGACCTCCTTTGCAATCTGAATTGTAAATGGCAGTAAATAAAGACGTTCCGTAGTTATCTTTTTTGATTTCATGACTATAGTAAACTCAATAATAAGAATATTTTAGTCTTTAAACTATATTCCAGTCAATTATTTTTTAAAACCAGTAAAATTTTTATAATCCTAAAGTATTGAGCAATTTTGTAGTCTTTTATTAGTCCGCTTATAGCGCAGCATACTTACTTTATTCCCCTATGAAAATTTTTGCAGAAACTGATCGTATTATTTTAAGAGAGATTACCCTGGAGGATGCCCCATCAATGTTCAAAATGGATGCTGATCCGGAGGTACATAAATACCTGGGCAACAAACCTTTTAAAGACATCAGTGAATCAGAAGAGAATATCCGCTTCATCAGACAGCAGTATGAAGAAAATGGTATTGGCAGATGGGCCGTTATTGATAAGGAAACTAAAACATTTGTGGGTTGGGGAGGTTTGAAGTTCATCACGGTTCCCATCAATGACCGCAACCACTTTTATGAAGTCGGTTACCGCTTTCTAAAAGAACATTGGGGCAAAGGTTATGCTACGGAATCCGCAAAAGCATCATTGAAGTATGCGTTCGAAGAAATGAATCTGGAGACCGTTTATGCAATGGCACATGGGGAGAATGCAGGTTCCCGCCATGCGTTACAGAAATCAGGGTTAAAAATCACTGGTCATTTCGACCATGAAGGGATAAAATGTGACTGGTTTGAGATCAGTAAAGAAGATTGGCTGAAGATTTAAAAAAGAAAAGCCCGGCAATCAAATTACCGGGCTTTCGTTAAGGAGGACAAACGGAATATCAGTCTACAATCCGGTTCCAGTCCGGATGACGTTTCAGATAAGCAGCAACCAGCGGACATAACGGAATCAATTTATAACCGTTGTCTTCGATATAAGCCAACGTTTTTTCTATCACTGCCGTAGCTGCACCTTTACCTTTTAATTCTTCCGGCGACTCCGTATGGATCAACCAGATCTTCTTATCGCGTTCTTTATACTCGATAAACGCAGTATACTCCCCTACTTTAAGTTCAAAACGATGTTCTTCCGGGTTCTTCACCAGGGGTAGACTCACATATTCCTCATTCATAGCCTTATATATTTTAATTAATCAGCCAATTCACCAAATTTACCCATGTTAAAATCAACGATTGCCTGACTGATTTCTTCATCTGTATTCATTACAAACGGACCATAACTCACGATAGGCTCATTTAAAGGCTCGCCACTCATCAATAAGATCACACTACTTTGATTTGCTTTCAAGTGAATCTCTTCTCCTTCATTCGCAAACAAGACAAAATTATGTTCTCCCACAGCTTCTCCGTTTACCTCTACACTACCATTCACTACTAATAAAGCCGTGTTGTGTGTAGCAGAAACAGAGGTACTTACCGTTCCACCTTCGTTCAACTTAATGTCAAACAAATTTACCGGACTATAAGTTTGAGCAGGGCCTGCAATTCCGTTAAAATTACCTGCAATTACATTGACCACACCAGCGCCATCCGGCAATTCCAGTTTCCCCATACCCGCAGCAGTTAACTCCTGATAATGTGGCGTTACTGATTTATCTTTTTTAGGCAGATTTACCCATAACTGTACCATTTCAAAAGGACCACCTTTTTTAGAGAACGCTTCTTCATGATACTCTTTATGTAAAATACCATTACCAGCCGTCATCCATTGTACATCACCAGAATTGATCACCCCATGACTACCTGTACTATCATGATGCGCAACTGTTCCTTTGTAAGCAATAGTTACGGTTTCAAAACCTTTATGTGGGTGAACACCTACGCCTCTGACATGATTTGAAGGACCAAAATCATACTCGGGATTAAAGTCCAGGAGTAAAAACGGGCTGATTCTTTCCTGAGGGATACCTGCTCCCGGGATATAATTAAATACCCTAAACCCATCACCAACCATGTGTGGTCTGCCAGAATTTGTCACGATTTTTTCAATTACCTTTTTCATTATATTTCTCCTTTTTTAGACAATAATCAATCCCTGGTTATATTACATTTCAATTGAGAACGAACTAATAACCCTTAGCGAATTAATTATTGTATACAAAGATACCTTAGCCACTATGCTTCCACATTGATGTAGGATAAGAAGTATTATTTTCTGCCTCCTGCCAGAGTCTGAGGGAATGCATTCTTCATAATTGCCCTGATCACCTCATCAAGCTCATCGGAAGAAGACTTTAAATGCGAGATATAATCTTTTAAAACTTCATCAGAAGAATACTCGTCTAAAAGTTCTACGAGGCCCATAATACGGGCTAAAGGGGCGCGGATTTCGTGCGATTGTATCCAGGAAATTTCTCTTAACTGCCTGTTTTGTGATTCTATTGCTTTGATATGGTTGATCCTTTCCGTAATGTCCTGCATGGAACCAATCATACGTACCGGCTTTCCCAGGGTATCAAATACGATAAAAGAACGGTCTAATACCGACTTGTAAGTACCATCCGCACAGCGAAACCTATATTCCAGTGTTAACCTTGTCTTTTTATTGGTGGTGAGCAATTCAAACTCCTCCAACACCAGCTTCACATCCTCCGGATGAATTCTTTCCAGCAGCCAGTGCTGACTGGTATGGATATTAGCATAGCCAAAAACTTCCTTAATACCCTTGTTCCAAAGGATACTTCCCGTATCCATATTCCAGTCCCAGATGACATCACTGGTGGCCTTAGACACAATATTATATCTTCCGATACTCTCCGCAATTTTTCTTTTGTTCTCAATATCTTCTGTAATATCCCTTGAATTCCAAACCATCCCCTGAACTGCGGGATCATCCATCATATTGGTCATAATCGTTTCCATCCAACGGTAATCCCCCTGATTATTTTTAAATCGAAATGGAGGAATAGCCGCCTGTTTAGGTTTTTTTATCTTGTTAAACTGGCGTCTCGTTTCTTCCTGATCATCAGGATGAATGAAATCAAAGATATTTTCCCCTAACAGCTTTCCGGGATCAATGCCCAGAATGGTAATCGCTGCCGGACTCAGATATTTATATATTCCTTCAGTATCTACAATGGCGATGAGGTCCGAACCATTCTGAACAATTGCTTTAAACCTTTGTTCACTGCTGAACAACGCATATTCTGCCATAATCTGCTTGGTACGGTCTATTACCAATGCCTGACAAGCGGCAATATCTTTAAACCAAACGGCATTACTTTCCACGGAAACATAAACCAAATCCCCGTTCTTTTTACAATGACGGGTAATCGATTGGTTAATGTCGCCTAAATGGAGCGTTTGAATCACCACCTCCTGCAAAACCTCACGGTCTTCTAAAGGCCGGACATCTTTAATCGTCATTTTTAAAAACTGCGCCCGCGTATAACCATAAAAATTTATCGCAGCTTCATTTACATCCAGAAAAGCGAGTGTCTTTTGATTGTATACCCATTGAGGAATTGGACTCAGGTTGAACAAGTCAATGTATCGCTGTTTTTCCTTTTCCAGTTGCTCAGTGGCCAGTTTATGAGCAGTAATGTCCTTAAAATAAACAGACAATCCTTCCCCGGATGGAAAGGCCGCAACTTCCAGCCAGACTTTCTTAGGTTCAAAATATTCCTGAAAACGTACCGATGTATTTTCTGCTACAGCGCGATGGTACTCTGTGTAAAATTTCAGCGGAATCGCATCAGCATAAACTTCCCAGAGGTTTTTGCCAATGATATCTTTCCTCGGCATCATCAACACCTGCTCTGCCTGCTTGTTCCAATAGGTAACAGTCCAATTGCCATCCACTTCAAAAAAAGCGTCAGTAAAGCTTTCCAATATATTAGAAATTCTTTTTTGGTAGGCCTTTAATTGCTTTTCATAGGTGATATCTGAAGGGGGAGCCTTAATATTTTTCATCTGGTTTTATCTTAATCACTTATTCAAATACCTGTTTCCATATCCTGAATTGCTTTCTTAAAAACAAAACATAGAAAAAGTGTAAAAACACTTAGAAATTAAAATCTATCAGATATTATTGCTTGACTCCAAAGAATTAAGTAGTTATGCGAATAATAGATCCATTGTTCTTGAATTTGTAATACAACGAATGTAATACGCAATTGTTTTTAACTAGCGAATAAAATAAAAGAGTGTTCCTTCAAACCGGGCTTGGTATACCCCAGGCCCGGTGAGGATTTAATATTGCTTTATTTTTTGGAATTATCTGCGTCTTTGGAGTTCAGATTAGACTTACGCTGCGGCTTTCTAACCGCGATTACAGGTGTGTAAATGTCCAGACGAAGCTCATTAAGCAGCTTTTTCAAGCCTTTCATCAACCCAATCAGTAAAACAACCTGATTATCGTCCTGATTGAGCAATCTAAATGCATCATCATTAGCCAGCTTAAACTGTCTTTTTAACAGCAAAGGGATTTTATTGCTCTGCGCAGTTAAAGCACAGGAATATAAGAACATGCTATGGATAAATTCTGCAAGGGAACGTTCGTAGCTTAATTTAAGCTTTTTGTAGCTTTTACTACGTTTAAAAAACACCTGAAAGGGCTTAAAACGCATTCCTTCGATGGCATATGTTGCCATTCGTACCTCTTCACCCTCCTCGTCACTGATCCCAAACCAGGTATTCAATTCTTCCTTTGCCTGACCTATCATGGTAAAAGCCTTTAAGCAGTTTTGAACACATGGATCCTCCACATCATCAAAGAAAGCACCATCCTCAATCGGCGATTCCCAGGGATTATTAAATTCACTATAATATGCCTTAAATTCCTTTTTAAAGGTGAGGTAATAAATAAATTCATAAAAATCTGAATGAACAGAGCTCATCAACATACTCAAGCCTCTGATACAATTGTCTAAATCGAACGGATCATTTGTAGAAGTTTTCATAATAATTTATGACTAATAGCTAAACGTATAAGGATAAATATACAATTATATTTAATTTCCTATTTATCTAACTCATTTTTTAAGCGGAGGCTGATGACAGGAATCCCATCCGCCATAGACAGCTGCGCTTTACTGAGTTTAAGTTTAACCGCATGAGCAGTTGCTTCTGTAAACTCTACAGGCTGACCAGTTTCCAGCATATTGCAACTGATCACATCAGACTGATTAAATGGCAAGATCAATGCTCCGGTAGTTAAGGGTTTAATGATGCTGACGAATATCTCGCGGTCTCCCTTTTTCTTATTGGATTCCGTAAATACCACTCCTGAAGGTGCGGAAACACCTTTCAAAGGTTTAGTATCATAAACTGCTGCGCCATTGGCGACTAGCCAGCCTCCCATTTCCCGAAGTCGGTGAACTGCTGCTACAGGGATACGTCCATCAGGCATGGGCCCTACATTTAACAGATAATTGCCACCCTTAGCGGTATTACTAACCAGATATCCCAACATTTCTGTCGCCGGCTTCCAGCTATAATCTGTAGCATGCCAGCCCCAGGAATGTACCATGGTAGCAGGTGTTTGCCATGGACGTTCCAAAATCTTTTCCGGATACTGGTTGTCATGCATTTCTAAAAAGTCAATATCGTCGCCCGGCCCCTGATAACGAATACGTCCGTTAATTAAACATTTAGGACTATATTTTCTAACTAAGGAAATCAGCTCATCCCGTCTATGTCCGGTGATTTTATTGGGCTCGTCCCAGGTATCAAACCATAATAAATCAGGGTCATATCTTTGAATCAACTCCTGCACCTGTGGCAATGATTTTTCTTTCCAATATTTTTCAAACTGTGCATCGCTTCTTTTGACTTTACTCCATTCCGGCCAATCTCCGCCCGGATGCTCCCAATCCTGCCAGTGAGAATAGTAAAATCCAAATTTCAACCCATACTTTTTACAGGCTTTAGCCAGTTCCCCCAGTATGTCTCTTCCTTTCAGCGGACTATTAGCAATATCAAAAGTAGAAACCTTACTGTCCCACAATGCAAAACCATCATGATGTTTAGCAGTAATCACAAAATATTTCATACCCGCGTTTTTTGCCTCCAGAATCCACTGATCTGCATCGAAGTGGATAGGGTTAAACTGAGTCGCCAATTCCTGGTATTCCTTTGCCGGAATTTCTAACCTTTGCTGAATCCATTCGGCATACCAGCTGTTCCCGTATTTAAAAGTGGTATCCGGAAGGTTATGCCCTTTGTACTGCCCCGCTAAAATGCTGTAAAGCCCCCAGTGAACAAACATACCGAACCTGGCTTCTTTGAACCAATCCGCGCGATTAGCCTGATCAACAGGATTCTTTTGGGAATGAAGTTTAGCTCCTGATTGAGTCTTGTTTTGGGTCAGGGCTTGGGTTTGAGTTTGAGTTTGGGTTTGGGTTTGGGTTTGCCCGAAACTTCCGGATAGGAAAATCAGTACGACAAGCGTCGTCAGCAGTGTTCTTTTCATCATTTTGTTGGTTCCTGGTTATCATTTGGTTGTCCCAATTTACTGATTTCAGGCTGAACCAGACCTTTTAAATGCGAAAGATTCAGAAAAACCTTTAACCCGCAAAACCTGCTTGCCTCCACAATTGGCAATCCCCATTAGGTGACTCTATTTATTTTCCAAAATAGGTGTAGGTAAAATAAATTATATAAAGATAATACTTAGTAAGGTCAGGAAAATCAACAGCAATTCTTTGCAATTTTCCCTTTCAATTGCCTGGCGGCCTGCGTATACCCACCTTCTGAACCATCTACAAAATGAATATGGTCATTTTCAAGATCACGGACATAACAAGACATTACAGAATTCCTGCTGAGGTGTATGCCATATAAAATATCACCTGATTTTTCCATCAGGTCTAAAGCGTTTTCAAGCAGTAAACGTTGCGTTTCATTGCCAGAAATGACGGTATTTATACGGCCATCAATAACCAATGTATCCGACATCTCTACCAGACGATTCAGGTAATTCTTTCCCTTTTCTGTTCTAAAATAGATATACCCATATCCATTAATCAACCAGTTTTGAATCAGTTCAAAAAGCTTTGTACTTCCAATTCTAGCCCTCATCTCCATTTTCAACCTGGCGAAAGTAGATTTCAACCGCAATTTATTCACCGAAATTGGTTGCCTTTTCTGAAGACTCCCATAGATTTCTTCCAGCTGATCAATTACTTTACTAAAAACCAGGGAGGAACGTCTTCCCTCTTTTGCTATAATCAGCAGCGTAACAATCTCCTGGTTATTTTCCGGGGGATCAATTTTATCCCAGCGGCACTGCATCCCGGTTAAATCCAGCTCCTCAGCAGGAAGTAAATCTGGTGACAAGAGGTAATCATCTCCTTTCACCAGTTGCTCCGCATAGCTTAAGCCTGTTCCCAAAACTACCGGAATGGAAAAGAAAGAAGAAACACTGTATTTACTGATATTCAGATCTTTTCCTTGCTGATAAATCTGTTGAACAGAGACGGTTCCAACCCGCAGCTGGAGGTTAAAATTGGCTAGCGTGTTTGTTTTAAACCTCAACAAACCTTTCATGGCGATGTCCAGCAGAACTCCAGGAACTATAAAAGTGGCACCATCACCACCAAAAAAGAAAGGAATAGTGATTCCTGCTTTGTGAGCAAGATTTAATACGGTAACGATGCTACCGGTAGCGATCAGATTAACCGTTTCATGAAGCCCTGCAGCTACTGCTCCAGTAGAACCTTTGATGTCTGTGATAATAACATGCCAATCGGAAGGTACAGGATGTAAGTATTTTTCATCCTTCAAAAGCACCGGAAGCGATAGCTTATGGCTCACTAAATCCTGATAAAACGACACCGTTGATTCCATGTTACCTAATGATCAATTCTGTGATTCTACTTATTTTAACCAATGCTATTTTTCTATTCTTTACACCCCCTTTTGTGCTCAGGTGTTTTTTCAAGAACTAAGCTCTGAATAAATTTCCTATAATAATACCTTTCTTCCAATAGTTTATAATCTGCTGCTGTAAAATAAGGCATCATACTCACCAACTTTGAAGCTTCTACATTCCCCGCCAATTTAAAAAACCGATACATCAGGGTTAAGAAAACAGGTTTCCACCAGCCTCCGTTTCCTCCAACGGATTTCCCATCAGGATCTCCTCCGGCAGTTTCCGTCTTTGTTCCTGTTAAATTAAAATCCGTATGAAACCAAAGTCCCCCATCCCTGAGCATAGCATCCAAATGATGAAAGACCATTACAACCCTTTCCTCTGCAAAATTATCAAACAAAAAAGGCGTACAAATCACATCAAAAGTCACATCAGCAGAAAACTCTTCAATCCCAATATTCAGGAAATCAATGGTATTTGCGCTCGTCTTTTGCTTTTTCAAATCCGCCATCTTCTGCTTTGACAGCTCCATCATCTTCGCTGAAATTTCGACATAAACCAGGTGCAACCCTTCCGGACGAACTTTATCGATTTCTTCCAAAATCCAACCTGTCCCTCCCCCAACGATCAACACCCTCCCTTTTTCAGGAAGATAGCGCAGCTGATGAATCTGTGCATTCACCTGCGATTTAAAGAAAATCAGGCGACTCAACCGATCATAATAACGAGCTATTTTATCATAGTTATTTATCATAAACCTGGCGTATTAGCTGAATAGAACATTATTTACAGGTGAATAGCGCATTAGGTTAAAGGCATAAACTGCATTGCCAGTATTCCACAAATGGCTTTAAACAAAATCAATCCATCAATCACCATCAGATAATATAAGATATTTTTCCTGCGTCTCATGGTGTAGGCAATGTAAATGGTCAGCAGGAAAGGCAATAAATTCAGTAGAAACGGAACCGGTCCGAAACCTTTATAACTCACAAAAATGAATAAAGCGATGATCCCAACGATTAACAAAGGAATCAAAATATAAAAGATGGTCTTTCTTAAGCCAAAGCGGACTACAAAAGTTTTCAATTGTTTATTAGAATCCGTAGGATAATCTTTGATGTCGAAAATAATAGCATTCACCGTACAAAACATCCAGTTTTTAATGAACAGCCAGGTCCATAATAAAGGATCATGGTAGCCAACCCCGGTTTCAATTTTAAGCATAATCAGGGGCATCACATTCGCGCAGCAAGCCCAGACAAACCCGATTACAAATGCTTTTAACCATCCGGTATTCCTCAGATTCAATTGTCGGAAGGATTTTGGCAGCAAGCCATAATAAAAAGCACCGGCAAAAACAATCACCCCAATTGCCACCCAGTAATTCACAGGAAGGTCCAGGATATTCTGGTAATTCTGATAAAGCAGGCTGATGGCCAGTCCCAGGCAAACCGTAAAAAGTATCGCCTGACTCCATTTAATGAGGTGCTTATGCTGAAAATACCACATACTCCGCGGATTGTTTGGCACCGGTTGCGCAGACATTTTATGGTAAGCGTAAGTGTAGTAAATCGTTGGTGCTAAAAACAATAACAGGTAATAGTTAATGGAATTAAAGGGCAGTTTAAGTTGTTCCGTAGCTTCCAGCGTTAAAGCCACGGCCAATATGCCCACAAAGTAATTCCCAAAAAATATAAACTGAATAATTTTATTGCCCATTAAAAATACAAGACCAGAAGGATCTATGAAGCCAATTTCGGATATAAAAAGAATATTTCACTATAAACATCCTATTTTTATGGGCTACCCTCAAAACAATGAAAAAACATAGCCTGCTCAGCATCATATTTAGTATATTCTTCTTCGCTTTTTGCCATGCTCAGGAACTAAAACCAGATACCTTAGTCAAAGACCTCGATGCCGATCAGCACCCGGACAGTATTTTCTTCGATAAAAAATCATCCAGGATCATGTGTAAGCTGTCCGGTCAGGGCTTTCAGGAAATCAACAGTAAAGAAATTGAAAACGTAGAGCTGGTGATGTCGGGCATCAGGCTACAGGAAAATGGCTTTGAGTTTTTCAACAACTGGATGAGGGCCGGATATACTTGCTATTTCGTATACGATAAAGCGCGGAAAAAAATCAGACTGGCCGCTATGAGCAGGTATGAATTTGGAAATGCAGCTAATGATGGCAGTGGAAATTCCAACATCAACCTCATCAACAATCAATACACCGGAAATTGGAATTACTACGACGAGGAAAAGGAAAAACTCCTGAAAATGCCTGTCATCAAAAAGATGTTAAAGCTTCCTGTTACCTTTCTTGAAGATTTCTCTGACCAGCAAGTGGAGCAATACATGTTCAAATGCAGTGATTTGTATGAAACATTAAAGACAAAAATGAGAAAGTCAGGAAGCTAATAAGTCTCCAGATTATCACAATTCACGCAATGTAACACCCTTTGGTCTATGCCATAAAGGATACATTCGATATTTCTTCTTTCCTCAATAATTTGTCTGGCATATTTTAGCCCCTTATCCATGTTTTCAAAAACGGTATAAACCTTTTGATCGGGATACACCGCATAATTACAGGCCTCATCCAACACAATACCGGTGCTGATTTCAGCTCTGACCAGGGCGACTTCTTTAAAATCCATTACAGGGAAATTCTCCAGATTACACAAGGCATCTTCTCCTTTTTTCCAGCGCAAAACAATAGACCTTAGCCATTTTTTAAAACGACTGAGCAGTGACGACCGGTAACGTACTGGTTTTTTCATGAGATATAAGATGGAGAATCTGTCGCTAATTAATAAGGTAGAAAATTACGTATTATTTTCATCAATGAAAAATGTAATCCTCCTATACAGACCATTTTAGGCAGCATCCAAATCTAAACCGATGCCAGTTTCCCTGGTATTACCTGCCATTATCCCAATAAATTTTACAGAGATCACGGGCAGAAAAAACTATATTTGAATGAAGGTTAATCTGGTTGTGCAAAAACTTAAAGACAATCTTAAATGAAGGAAGTAGTCCACCAATATGGTGTAGAATTGGATTGGGTAGCAGGTCTTGCTGCACAAATCGGCGGCTATGTAGACGGGAATTATATCCGTATTGCAGATGAAGTACAACAGGGCAACCGTTATGTGCTCCCGATTAATGATCATTTGACCGCTTTTATCATTGATGTCACCTACCGGCAGGATGTGGTCTTCAAACTAAGGAATACCCGCAGCGACTTTGTCGGACTTTATTTTAACCTCAGCGAAGGTGATTCTATTCACATCTTAAATAATGTCAGCAGATCCGCCGGGCGCTGGGGATATAATCTGGGCATATTTGATGCAGATTTAAACGGGGACTTCCAGGTAAAATCAGGTTCAACAACCTATATGATCGCCATTTTCATCAAGAAAACTGCTTTAAAACAATACTTATCGGGCATCCCCCAACACCAGCAAATTGTAGAATCCATCTTCAACCCGGAGCTCAACACCATTGTTCGGTTCGACAGGATGAGCAATCATGCCTGGTGGCTGATGAATGAACTCAGAAAATCCCCTCCGGCAGGACCATTATACGACGTTTTCATCACCGGCACCGTTTATGGTCTGATCGCCGATTACCTGGACCAGCTCATCAATCAGGAAATCATTATCGGACAGGTGCTCCCGGAAGACGTCGGGAATATTCTCAGCTCACAAGCCTGGTTAATCACCCATATTGAAACCGCTTTTCCCGGAATTCAGGCACTGGCAACAGAGGCCAATATGTCGGAGACCAAATACAAAAAACTTTTCAAAAAAATCAGCGGCATTAGTCCGCATGCATTTTTCCTGAGCAACAAGTTATCTTGTGCAAAAGAAATGCTGGAAACGGGTGAATTTACCATTGGAGAGATCGCCGATAAATTCGGTTTCTTTGATTCGAGCCACCTGATCGAACAATTTAAACACACTTTCGGTGTGACACCGAAAGAATACCTTAGCCAGTTATAAGTATGGATCAGGAAAGAATAGAGTTTTGTTATCATTATACCCTTGGCCCGGAATGGCAGCATCAAATCGTAGACGGTATCGGTGCAACGCTAAAAGACAATAAGATTTTAACAATGCCGGAAAACATTGCTGATGGAGGTTCCATTTTTCTGGAAGTTACTCCAGGATTGTCAGTATTATTACTAGATATGACTTTTAAAGTCCCCGTAGCCATCACCAGAGTCCCTACCGACCAGAATTATTACATGGTTTATTTTGACATCGGCGATGAGATAACCACGCATATTATTGGAAACACCGTTCATAAAGCCGGATACCATGCTAAATTAGGGATGGGATTTATGGATTGTAGTATGAAAGGAGTGATCATGCCTCCGGTAGGTCAGCGCTCCTATAGCTTAAGGTTATTCATTGAAAAAGGGCATATGAAAGAGCTGGCAGCATCAACCAGAGACCTGGAAACGAACAACCTACTTTTTGATGAGTCCAAAAACACCCTGCTCTTCTACAGCCATATCGACAGCAGAAGCAAAATATTGCTGAGCCAGTTGAAGGAAAATGATTTTATCAGTCCTTCCTTTGAATTGAAGCTAAAAAGCACCGCATTATACCTCTTAGGTTACCTCGTAGAGCGTGCCAGCAGGTTTGAACCCATTATCAACAAACTATCTCATCAGGATATAGAGCGTGTATTTCAAACTTCCGGATACCTGATGGCGAATTTACAGGCAGAGTTCCCTGGCTTGCAAAAAATGGCAGATATGGCGGACATGTCTGTTTCAAAGTATAAAGGACTTTTCAAAAAGATACTAAAAGATAGTCCAAACCAGTTTTTCCTGAATGAGAAACTGTTACTGGCACAACAGTTTTTACAAAGCGGTAACTTTAACAATGTACAGGAAGTAGCTTACGAGCTGGGTTATAGCAGCCCGAATTATTTTGCAAAGGTGTATAAAAACATGTTCGATACCCTACCCGGCGACGTTTTGATAAAACAGAACAGCAGTCTGTAATGAGCAGCTGCTGTCTGTCATTTTGTAAAAAGTAATTGTTTACTTTTGCATACTGAACACCAGGTAACCTTTGTTTCTGGTATGCACAACTACACTCCCTCCCTTTAATTCGTATTTTTCTCCAATGGCTAGAAAATCCGCTACGTTAAGATCGTTCTCTCCGGGAACACCCTTGGAAGTGGAAACTTTTCCATCTGTCAGTCGCCCATCAGCGCTCACCTTATAGCTTCCTGTCATTTGTAGAAACTCAGGCTTACCAGATACATTGGCCGTCTTTTTATCCTGATCAAAGGTCAGACTTAAACTGCTGAGCGGGTACTTTACGCTTACAGAATCTTTACCCTCAGCATTAGATTGCATCATTTCAATCAACCGGTATTTTCCGGTTGGCAGTACATTTTCTTCCGGTTCTTGTACTTTATCTTTTTTACAGGCAATAAATGCAGTTGCGATCACTAATAGTACAGCTAAAAATTTGTTGTTCATCTTGTTATTTTTATGGTTAATTATTGTTATTTCTACTTTGAATATGGAGGGCTTGCACCTGATGAGGAAGGAATACCTTAATCGTTTATGAAAAGGAATATACTAATCGTCGATGCCCAGGTAGCGTGCAATTAGCTTCTGATCTCTTTCCGGTTTGCTGGCAATGGATAAGGAACTGCTTTCTCCAATACAAACCACACGTTTACCTTTTTTGTCCTTCACAATTGCGAAAAACCCTGCACTTTCCACTTCATTGTCTTTACCCGCCACCTCAGCGTGAATCAGATCTGATGGAAATAAGATAGGGCTTCCTTTTACGATGATATATTTTCTTAATGACATCTTTCCTGGTGTTGTTTTACACTACAAAAGTATGGACCAGTCATTTCCGGGAATGGAACGATCAGACATAAAACTCTTAAAATAAGACCGAAAACACTAAATTGAGCGTTAATACGAATTGATTGAGCCTAAAGACAAGCTGATGGAACCTAATGACGTAAAAATATCAAGGAAGAAACCGATTTTCCCGGTCTCTCCTGGCTTACAGAAATACCTGAGAAGCTACCAGCGGGAGTCCAGACTTCCGATCAGTTACAGTGATTTAATGATGTTCGATGAATCCTACCCCATCATGGATAAATATGGACGGGATTCTTTATGGGAAGGACCTATTTACTCTTCCGATCGAATTGAAAGTCTTCATAATGGCTTAAAGGTAATTTATGCGAATTTAAAAGCATCGGGTAACCTGCGCATTGTACAACATAAATACATTGATAAGATTGAATACTGCACCTTTGGTAACACCCACCCTTTCCGTGTCCGGATTGTAAACCGCTTAAATGATGTTTACGATTATTTCTATGTTAAAATGGCAGATGCCTCCCGTATTTACGGGCTGGAATTAGAAGAGATTTTCTCCCCAAATCAGGTAAATTACCTGGTGGACAGGGAAACACTGATTGAAGAACATATTGCCGGAATCCCTGGCGATGTCTTTGCAAAAACCTATTTACACAACCCGGAATACAACCAGACCCGTATCGCTAAGGAATTCGTGAAATTTAATGAGCGGTGTTTGGTGACCTTACTGGGAGATATGAGGGCCTATAATTTTGTAGTACAGATTACACCAGACTTTGACGACATACAATTTAGAATCAGGGCCATAGATTTTGACCAGCAGTTTTACGAAGGAAATTTAAAGGTATACCAACCACAGTTTTTCAAGGAGAACTACCCCTTTGTGAAATTGTGCACGGAACAGTTGACCGATAAAACATTTCTGCAATATCAGCAGGAAGAGAAGTCGTCGATACTACATCGCGTGCGTTCAGAGCGCCACCGTCTGGCTGATTTAAGAGATGTATCAAATGAAGATGAATTGACAACCATTGAAAACATCAATATGTTAAAACTAAGCATGGCTGCTCATTTTGCAGATCAACATTATCTGGAGTGTGAAACCATGACCGATATCATTGAATTGAATGTAAAGAACATCATCCGACAGGTAAAATTATAAGCAAAAATGCCCGGCAGTAAAATTACTGCCGGGCATTTTTCATTTGTAATCAACATTAAATGTCAATCATTAACATCGCTCCACATTAAATCTTTTTGATCATGACTACACCATTAGTGCTGTCATTCACATCCCCACGAACCTTTGCTTTTATAGTAAATACAGCACCGGTTTCATAGTTATCGATTTTGAAACTATACTTGTTATTACTTGCGTCACTTCCGCTAAAGCCTTCATGTTTATCTTCAGCCACCTTAACGCCGTTTTTAAACACTTCAATTGATTGAATATCCAGACGGGAATCTCCGCCGGTATACCAAAAATGAAGCGCATAAGCACCATTGCCATTGATTTTTCCGGAGCTGTTCATTTCCAGAATACCGAAATCTTTACCCTGAACATTCTGAGAATTCCATTCTGCAACCAGGTCACCATATTTTTTAAACTTTTCATGTTTACCAGGGAAGTAAAATGGTAAAGAGAACTGACTTCTGTTTAACACAGTAATCGCGTAAAAATTGCTCAATTCCGGTACGGTAACCGCTGTTGTATAAACCGGCGAATACACATTTGGAATAGTGCCATCAGTGGTATAACGTATCTCAGCACCATCTACCAGATTTTCCAGTTTAACCACATAACCATTCGCACCTTTCTCATTACTGATCAATTTTGGTACTGGCATACGGTAACCGATTCCGGCAGCATCATAACGGCTGTATTGGCTGCGCATTCTATTTTCAAAACCTGTCCAGTTTTGTCTGGCTACCGGCGTCCATAATACCTCTGCCAAAGCAGACATCCTAGGGAAAGTCAGGTAGTCAAAATATTGCTCTGAACGGTTCTCATTAAGAATTGGAATCTCCTGAAGTATTGTTCCATGAATAAACTGATCTGACCATAATGTTGCCGATGCTCCTAAGATCAATGGACGGTATTTCTCATCCATACCTTCCAGCATTGGATTCAACTGGTAAACTTTCTCTAAAGAGATTGGAGGCAGCCAGCCGGCTGCTTTAATTTCTCCGGGAATAGCACTTTCTGCCACATCGAAGTACAAATATCCTGTCAACGACATTACCGAATAGTGTCCGGCTTCCGAAGCTTTAAACGCTTTCTTAGGCTCATGCCAGATCATACCAACGGCTTTATCTTCTAAACCATCTTCAATAATCTCATCCCATCCTACAATGGTTTTTCCATATTTAGTGGCTATTTTCTGAACGCGGCGGTTGAAATGAAGGCGCAATTGCTCTTCCGTTTTCAAACCTAGTTCTGTTTTTTTCTTTTGACATGCCGGACAAGCTTTCCAACGCGTATAAACCGCTTCATCACCACCAATATGCAGGTATTTTGAAGGGAAGATCGCTACGGTCTCTTTAATGATGTCATCAATAAAATCATAAGTAGTTTCTTTACCCGCACATAAAATCTCTTTACTGATAGAATGTTGTGTCGGAACCTCATACTGGTCACCAGTACAACATAAATAAGGATAAGCCACAATCGCAGCTTGTGCATGAGCAGGTAATTCCAGCTCAGCAATAATATCTACATTCCTTGTAGTAGCATAAGCCACAATTTCCTTCAGGTCTTCCTGTGTATAATAACCACCTTTTCTATCTGGTCCGACACCGCTGAAACCACCAATAGAAGTCAGCTTTGGATATTTCTTAATTTCTATTCTCCAGCCCGAATCATCGGTCAGGTGAAAATGCAGCGCATTCATTTTGTACATGGCCATCATATCAATGAACCTCAATACATATTCCCTGGAGAAGAAATAACGGGCAACATCCAACATCATCCCTCTCCATGGGTACAAGGGTGCATCAGTAATGGCAACACCTTTAATCTCCCATTTCAGGCCTTTCTGACGCTCTTTATTGTAAACCTCCGGAGGTAACATCTGAAGCAGCGTTTGTATGCCATAAAACACCCCTGCACTTGTATTTCCTTTAATGCTGATCAGGTCTTTATTAACGTTTAGCTTATAGCTTTCTTTATTTGAAGAACCGGAATCTCCGGTGCTCAAAGCAATCCCGCTGACCGGACGGTCAGACTCCACTAAAACGAAGTCGTATCCTGTAGCCGGCGACAATGCCGCAACCAGCAGTTCTGCCTGTTGTTTCAGTCCTTTAGCGTAAGAAATCTTTGTTTGTGGTTTAATCAGAAATGGACTACCACCTTCAACCATCTTTTGAGGGAGTGGAACGATGTTAAACTGGGCGAACACCGGTGAGGTGGCCAACAGTAATACTGCGAGTAAAAAGCGCGCCTGGCATTTAATTTTCATAACAATATTTGGTTTGTTTAGGATCAGGACACACCGCATCCCTGGAATGTCCTGATACAATTGTAAGAAAATATTAACCAAAAAAACCTGTTAAAAAACTACGGGAAGGCACACAATCGTTTGCATTAAGCATTGCAAACGATTGCGTAATTTACAAAGAGAGGCCACCTTGGCAGCCCGTTTTCTTATTATTTAAGGTAATCCAATATTTTCTCCATCAATTCGGACTCTGTAAAAGGCTTCACGATATAATCATTCAAGCCGGCAGAAAGGTACCGTTCGTGCGAATCGCTGGTAATTTGTCCGGTGATCGCAATGACAGGTAACTGAGATTTCTGTTCATCCTCCAATGCACGAATTCTCTTCGTCAACTCAATTCCATCCATTTCAGGCATCTGAATGTCTGTCAGCACCATATCATACCTGTTAGATTCCAGGAAGTTCAGGGCCTCTTGTCCGTTGTGTGCCGTATCAAAGCTAATTCCGATCTTCTTAAAGATCATTTTGATCACCAGCAAATTCATATCAGAATCATCAACCACCAATAAATGGAGTTTTTTAAACCGGTCGCTATTGATTACGGCAGGCTTTTGTCCGTCCATTTCTTCACTATCTTTTTCGGCGATAGCGTAAGGGATTTCCAGTGTAAAAGTCGAGCCTTTCCCCAGGGTACTCTCTACAGAGATTTTTCCTTTATGCATTTCCACGAGTTTCTTGCTAATCGCCAACCCAAGTCCGGAGCCCTTTTGCCAGTCGCTACGGTTAGAATTGATCACTTGTGAAAACTCATTGAAAATCAAAGGCAGGTTTTCCGCAGAAATACCGATACCGGTATCCTTTACTTTAATGAGCAAAGTAATCTGTTTTTCGTCTGCTTTTTTAATGCTCAGGGAAATACTCACTTCCCCCTTATCTGTAAATTTTATCGCATTTGCGATCAGGTTCATCACCATCTGTTTCAGTCGGTAAGGATCACCATCCAGCAATAAATCCGGAGAATCGTCCATCACCAACGCTAAGGTCAGGTCTTTTTCATCTGCAAGAATTCTTGCAGTAGCAGCGATATCCGATAAAATCTTTTTATAACGGAAAGGTGTTTTTGCGAGGGACAGCTTTCCGGTTTCCAATCTTGAAAAGTCCAGCACCTCATTTACAGCCGATAATAACATGGAAGAAGAATTGTCCAGGAGCTTAGACATCTGCTGCTGGTCTTCATTTAAAGGAGTAGATTTTAATTGCTCAGACACCCCTATGATCGCGTTCAGCGGTGTTCTCATCTCATGACTGATACTCGTAAAGAACCTGGACTTGATCACTACCTGCTCTGCTGCCAGTTGATTGGCCCTTAAAGTCTTATCATAAGCCCTGTAAAGCTTCCACATCAACAGAATGATGGAAAGGTAAGAAAGTACGCTGATCCAAAAGTTGATCTGTCTGGATCTTCCTATTGCGTCCAGAGAGCTATTGGCCCTGCTTTTTAAAATAACTTTTTTCAGTTCTGCTTTGATCCCTTCTTTGTTTCTAAACTCCTGGAATAAGCGTTTAATATTTTGAAAAATGTTTTCATTTAACTTCAGAATCTCTTCTTCCTTTTTAGTTAAAACTTTGCGGTTATTCTTCAGGTCATCCAGAAGATTGACATAGAAGTTTTCAATATTTTGTAGTTGTTTTTTATTGTAAGCCTCTACATCTGAAGCCGTTTGTTCATAGGAAACCTCTGTTTTCAATCGCCTGATAGAATCCTTTGGCGCTGCTTTATTTACAATGGCATTCTTCAGCCTTCTAAATAGTTTCTGTTTAGGTACAGCTGGTGCTGCAACAGATTCCTCCACTTGCGTGACTTTCTTCAGTACTGCTGCCGGATAGATCTTGAGTGTTGGTTTATTTCCGGTGATTTTTAACAACTCCAACCCTACATTGATGTTATTCAGAGAGTCTGTGAGTTTCTTTAGCTCACCATATAAAGCCATCTGCCCTCTTTTATTCTTCAGATCCCCCTCAATATCCCCGGAAATATCGCTGTTATCAGCTACCGTAAGGTCTTTTAGCAAACTGGAAATCAAGACAATATCTTTTGTATATTTTCTATAATAAGTGGTATCCCATAAGGTGGTATACATTCTGAAATTATTTTCAGCAGTTTGTAAACCCAAAGTGATGGTATCCAGCTTAGAAATCCTTAAGCTGTTATCTTCTAACTCATTAAGACTGGAAACAAGGGTAGATTGCTGACCCCGCTGAACGACTGAATTTCGAAATAGAAAACCAATAAATAAGATAATGACTGCGGAAATGAGAAGGAAAGAGCGTTGTTTGTTTTTCATTGATAAAAAAAGATCAATATAAATTGCTGTCGGTTAGCCGATTTCATTTATTAAGTTCAAAGTTAAACATAATTTATAACAACGTTAAAACAACCGAATAATTATAGCCGGTAGCTATTAGCAGGTAACAACTTGTTTACTTTTGCCCGCTGCAAAGCATAAAACCAAGAATAGGCTGACACTTTTCAGCACAGGATTCATAAAAGCCACCTTCTACCCGATGCCCGGATGCCGTTTCTTTTCCCCAGAAAAACTCAGCAATACTTAAAGGTTTCAAACCATGTGTAGCGGCATAATCCAGCAATTTTGGTGCGCAACAATCTCCTGTACCAACAGGAATCCCCTTTTTCAATTGAAAAGCCTGCTCCAGGGTACGTTTTCCTCCGTTAAAATTATGGAAGGTATAAAGTGCATTGAGTTTTGCCAGAATCCCATGGGAGACTACCCTCCTTTCTGCCAGCTTCAAATACCATGCTTTCGACTCTTTTGGAAGCATATCGATTAAATCTGTTAAAGGGTGAATGTCCAGGTTTCCGCGTTCTACGGTGGCTACAAAAGCATGCTCATCTACCAATGGCGGTACCCAACCAGCAACATTCCAAACGCCGTTGTGGCGGGAAGAAAACGCACGAAGGATTACCTCTTTCCCATGCTCATCTTCACAAACCAGAATCCCAAACATACGTCCCCTCATCTTTGTATATAAAATATCGGTAGATAAACGGGGATCAGCGGCTTCCGGCGGCACATCAAAATCTATTCTTTTGTGCGTAGAAAGTTGAGCCATCAGGGCATGACAATGAGGGATAGCAAGCGCAGAAGGCAATTCGTGGATTTCTTCACAATCATTGCAATAACCAAAACAGGACATATAATTTGACAAGGATACAAAGATAAGTAAAAATATAATAATCGATTTGGATATATGTAGTCAACTACGTAGTTTTGAACCGTACAATAAAAAGAAACAGATGGAAGTACAGATAGTGCAAATAAAAAATGAATCTGCGGCAGCAATAATTGACCTGGTCTTACCGATTCAGCAAATAGAATTTAACGTAGCCATTACGTTAAGCGACCAACCGGATTTATTAGACATAGACAATATTTATTATAAAAACGGTGGTGCCTTCTGGGGCGCAAAAGCAGAAGACAAATTACTGGGCACGATTGCCATGATTAAATTCAGCGACAATGCCGTTGCACTCCGGAAGATGTTTGTAAAAAAAGAATTCAGAGGAAAAGAGTTTGGTATTGCCCAACACTTACTGGAAAACCTGATGATACATTGTAAAAACAACGGAATTGATCATCTTTACCTTGGAACAGTTCCAGTGCTACAGGCTGCGCTTCGTTTTTATGAACGAAATGGCTTCCGGAAAATGGAAAAAACAGACCTGCCCGCACAATTCCCTTTGATGGGTGGAGATTCCGTATTTTATCAGTTATCCCTAAAATAATGAGCGTCATTGACGAACTTGGTATCCTGGCCCTTTCTACACGCTTACAGCGCTTGAGTGAACAACTCCGGAAAGACGGTGCCCTACTCTACAATACCTATGAAATTGATTTCGAACCGAAATGGTTTCCGGTGATTTATACGCTTCATCACAAGCAGCCACTGGGCGTAGTAGAATTGGCCACGGAAATCGGTTATACCCACCCCTCTACCATCAGTTTGCTGAAAGAACTGGAAAAGCAAAAGCTGATCCGCTCCAAAAAAGACAAGAAAGATGAACGGAAAAGGCTGATCCAGCTGACCGCTAAAGGAGAAGAATTGATTCTCAAAATGCAACCGGTATGGCAGTTGATGACCCAAATCTTAACCGACATCACCGACACAGAAAACAACCTGCTGAAAGCCATGACGGAAACCGAAGAGAAATTGAAGCAATTGAGTTTTATACAAAGGGCATTGCAAAAAGGGGCTGCTGTTTAAAAAAACAGCTACCCGCTAATCATATCAAAAAGAACCTTTACACTCATCACACCTACAATCAGCACCACCAATCCCCCAAAAATACTGAGCCAAACCGGGTGCTTATAATCGCCTACAATCTCTTTTTTATAAGCAGCGAAAAGAATGGTTGCCAGGGTAACCGGTAAAATAAATCCGTTCAACACGCCTGCAAGGATTAGCAGTTTAACCGGTTTCCCAATCAACACAAAGATAATTGTTGAAATCAAAATGAAACCAATAATCACCAGGCGTTCCTTTTCCCTGATTTTAGCACTAAAAGATTTGATAAAAGAAACCGAAGTGTAGGCTGAGCCGATCACAGAAGTTACCGCAGCAGAGAACATCACCAATCCGAATAAACGGTAACCCAAATCTCCTGCAGCCAATTGAAAAACTGAAGCCGTTGGATTCGATGCATCTATAGCCAGGCCCTTACTGATGACACCTAAGGAGGCCAAAAACAGAAATACACGGATCAGTGAAGCCACTGAAATCCCCATCACTGCACTCGTATTTACCGAAGGTAATGCCGCTTTTCCTGTAACTCCTGCATCCAGCAAACGGTGCCCTCCGGCGAAAGTAATATACCCACCTACGGTACCACCAACCAAGGTTACAATGCTAACAAAATCTACATTTAAGGGCACAATAGTTCGCAATGCGGCTTCTCCTATTGGAGGCGCCGAAGTTATTGCAATATAAATGATTGCCATAATCATCACAAAGCCCATCACCTGCGCAAACCGATCCATCGCCTTCCCTGCTTCTCTAACCAAAAAAATAGCCACTGCCAGCGCTGCAGAAATGATCGATCCCTTAATCACAGAAATCCCTAATAAAGCTTGTAGTCCAAGGCCAGCGCCCGCTATATTTCCAATATTAAAGGCCAGTCCGCCCAGAACAATTAGAAAAGAGATAAAACCGCCTAATCCCGGCAAGAGCATATTTGCAATATCCTGCGCTCTTTTACCGGATACAGCAATTACCCGCCATATATTGAGTTGCACCCCGATATCTATAATGATAGAAAGCAAGATCACGAAGCCAAAACTTGCGCCCAGCGACTGTGTAAAAAAGGTAGTCTGGGTTAAAAAACCCGGCCCAACAGCAGAGGTTGCCATTAAGAATGCAGCCCCAATCAGGACACTTCGATTTTTTATAAATTTCATTTGTCTGCTACATTAGTATCCTTAGCTAAATCAGCTAAGCCAAGGCGCATTCCTTCCCCTTTCAATGCCACATGAAGCTGTCCGGCAAAGGCGACCGCAGTTTTCCCATCCCCATGAATACAGACTGTATCAGCCTGAATTTTCAGCAGTGTTCCCTGTGCGGAAAGCACAGTCCCCTCTTTAATCATCTGTACCACCCGGGCAACGGCCAACATCGGATCTGTGATCAAAGCATTCAGTTCATTCCTCGGCGTCAAGGTACCATCATGCTGATAAGTACGGTCGGAAAACACTTCATTGGCTACAGACAAACCTATTTTTTCTCCGGCAAGGATCAATTCAGAACCCGATAAGCCATATAAAACCAAAGCCGGATCGATCCTGTAAATTGCAGTTGCGATGGCTTCAGCAAGCGCTTTATCCTTTGCCGCCATATTATATAAGGCTCCATGCGGCTTTACATGCCGCATCGTTCCACCTTCAGTTTTCACAAAAGCAGCCAGAGCACCTACCTGATAAACCACCATATCGTAAGCCTCTTCCGCCGAAATAGCCATTATTCTTCTTCCAAAGCCTTGTAAATCAGGCAACCCTGGATGCGCACCAATGGCCAAACCGTGACTGATTGCTAATTTGACGGTCTTTTTCATCACTGATGGGTCTCCTGCATGAAAACCACAAGCGATGTTAACGGCAGAAACGAAAGGCATAATTGCGGCATCATTCCCAATATCAAAGGCGCCAAAACCTTCCCCCATATCGCAATTCAGGTCTACAGTAAAGGATTTAGTCATGATTTATATATTTGAAAGTTAAACTTTGTTTAAGTTGATTCATTTCCTGCTCCCTCGCAATTAAAAGCGCTTGCGCTTGCTTCAGGGTAAGGAGTTCAAATTGGATTGCATCTCCGGAACGGAGTTGTGCCAATTTCCCAAGGTCCGTACTCAGTACCTGTAAAATCCGCGGATAGCCCCCCGTGGTCTGATGATCGGCCATTAAGACGATCGGACTCCCTTTCGAAGTCACCTGTACTGTTCCAAAGGCTACTGCCGAAGACAGCATTTCTTGAGCTGTTTTCAATTGCAGCACCGGACCTTCCAGGCGGTAACCCATCCGATCGGCGGCTTTACTGATGATAAATTGACGGGTAAATAAGTCGGCAATACTTTTTTCCTGAAACAATTCAAACTCAGGACCCTTCATTACCCGAATCGTATGCTCATGAACCGGTGCATAGAAATCCGGACTTAATGACCAGTTCATTCGCTCAGGTAAATGAACTACATCCGACTTAAAAGCAATCCGGTCCCCCTTTTTTAAGGCTCGCCCCTCAAAACCACCAAAACCTGCACGCAGGTATGTGGAAGAACTACCCAACACGGGAGCCAGGTCAAAACCTCCCTGAACCATTAAATACGTACGACAACCCCTAATGGCTTGTCCGAAAGAAAGCACTGCCCCCTTAGCTACAGCCACAGGACGCCATAACGGAACAGGAAGCCCGTCAATTTCCGCCGATAAATCAGCACCGGTAACAGCAATCAGGGCATCGCTTTCAAAAAGAACCTGAGGGCCGGTTAAAGTACATTCCAATCCGGCTTCGCCCGCTTTATTCCCCAGTAATAAGTTGCCTGATCTTAACGCATCCTGGTCCATCGCACCGCTTACGGAAACCCCGTCTTTGCGGTATCCGATTCTGCCGGGGTCTTGTATGGTAGTCAGCATTCCTGCTTTAAGTATCTTAATTCCCATTTTCCCTCCTTATTTTCATAAATTCTATTTCGGAAATGGCAACAAACCGTACCCGATCCCCTGCTTTTAGCAGCGCCGGCACCTTACGGTTCAGGTCGAATAATGACACCGGACTTTGGCCGATGATCTGCCAGCCCCCGGGTGTCTCTATAGGGTAAATCCCGGTTTGCTGCCCTGCAATCCCTACAGCCCCTGCAGCAATTTTTGCGCGTGGCTGTTCTTTTCTGGGCGCAGCAATTTTTTCATTCATGCCGCCCAGGTATGGAAAACCTGGTGCAAACCCAATCATATAAACCAGGTATGTTGCGGCAGTATGCATGGCAATGACCTCTGAACTGCTCAGCTGGTTATGAGCCGCTACAAACTCCAGGTCAGGGCCACGATCTCCGCCATAAACTACCGGAATTTCAATAACTGCTGCAGGAGGAATTGGCGGATCGTCCATTAATTGGATCAACATTTCCTCCAATAAATCGTGTATCTCCGGATAACTGATAACCCAGGGTTGATAATAGATGGTTACAGAAGTAAAAGCAGGAGTATATTCTATGAATCCTTCGAATGAAAATTCATCAAGATAAGCAGCAACTGCCCTCACCTGCTGATGAATCGCTTCGCTGATCTGATCCCGAAACTGAATCACGATGGCTGAATCACCGAGTGGATAAAAAGTATAAGAATTTGTTTTTTTCATAACCAGTCCAGTGATCAGAATTTCAACTGCGAGCCTGATTCCAACTCATAAGGCTCCATTCCGGCAAGAAATATCCTGGAACTTTTACTGCCTTCGGTAGTCACTAGGGAATCTTTTACACGTACCCAGCTGCCTTCCCTCAATCCGACAACAGGCGTATCGTTAAATACATGAAATTCTTTGATTCTCGTTTCTCTGGTCTCTCCGTTATGCGTACTTGCAGGATCAGGATCCAGGTAATGGGCGTTGATATTAAAAGGTACTAAGCCCATCGTAGTAAAATCCGGAGGATAGACAATCGGCATATCGTTGGTGTTTTTCATATTGAGACCACCGATATTACTACCTGCGCTGGTTCCCAGATAAGGAATCCCGCTTTCTACCTTTTGCTTCAATACTTCCATCAGGTTTGAATTGTGCAGCTGTTGTACCAGTAAAAAGGTATTGCCACCACCTGTAAAAAAACCTTCGGCTTCGGCTATCGCGGTTTCAGGATTAGAATAACGATGCAATCCGCACACCTTAATCCCTATGGTTGCAAAAGTTTCCCTTACCTTTTCGGTATAGTCATCATGACTGATGCCTCCGGGACGGGCGAAAGGAATAAATACAATTTCGGAAACACCGGCAAAAAAGCCAGAAAGTTCCGGCAACAGGTAATCAAGGTATTCTTCTCCATATAAGGTAGAGGTACTGGCGAGCAGGACATTCTTCATAATGATCTTTTTTAAGCATTGCTAAAGTAACGATCAGGTTCCTTATAAACGAAAAATCGCCTCCCGATTTGATTCAGGAGGCGATTATTTATATTATTTAGATTTGCTTTCCAGCCATGCTCTGGCGTTTACAAAAGCTTCCATCCATGGAGATACTTCGTCTTTACGTCCTTTCGGATAATTAGCCCAATGCCATTGGAACAACGAACGTTCAATATGTGGCATCATTACTAAGTGTCTTCCTGATTTGTCACACATCATTGCAGTGTTGTAATCAGAACCGTTTGGATTAGCAGGATAGCTTTCATAAGCATATTTCGCTACGATACCATACTGATCTTCTGCATACGGCAATTGGAACTTACCTTCACCATGTGAAACCCAAACCCCTAATGTACTTCCGGCAAGGCTGGATAACATAACAGAGTTGTTTTCCTGTATCGTTAATGAAGTAAAGATACTCTCATGTTTATGACTGTCATTGTGCAGCATTTTAGGTTTCTCTTCATGATCTTTATTGATCAATCCCAATTCCACAAACAACTGACAACCGTTACAGATACCTACTGAAAGCGTATCCTCACGTTTAAAGAAGTTTTCTAAAGCTACTCTTGCTTTCTCATTGTATAAGAATGCACCAGCCCAACCTTTAGCAGAACCCAATACGTCTGAGTTAGAGAAACCTCCAACAGCACCGATAAACTGGATATCTTCTAAAGTCTCACGACCGGAGATTAAATCTGTCATGTGTACATCTTTCACGTCGAAACCTGCAAGGTACATGGCATTCGCCAATTCACGCTCAGAGTTACTTCCTTTTTCTCTCAATACCGCAGCTTTTGGTCTTGGTTTTGAAGCATCAAAAGAAGTTTTTTTACCATCAAACTGTAATGGGAAAGAATAGTTTAATACATGGTTTTTGTAGTTGTCAAAACGTTCCTTTGCTTTAACCGGACCAGCTTGTTTCTGATCTAATAAGTAAGAAGTTTTGAACCATACATCACGTAGGTGATCAATATCAAAGCTATGGCTGCTTGTTGCATTCTTAACCGTTAATACCGGCTCAGATTTCACGATACCAATTTTATGGTAAGCAACACCAGCTTCTGCTAATAATCCTTCTACAGATGGATCAGCCTGGAATACGATACCAATATTTTCTGCGAACAACACTTTAATCAGGTCATCATTACTCAATTCAGAAAGATCGATGGCTGCACCAAGGTCTCTGTCTGCAAAGCAAAGTTCCAATAACGTAGTGATTAAACCACCGCTACCGATATCGTGACCTGCCTGGATTTTACCAGTTTTAATTAATTGTTGAACGGTATTGAATGAGTTTTTAAACTGAGCAGCATCTGTTACATCCGGAGTTTCATGACCAATTTTGTTCATGATCTGCGCGAAAGAAGATCCACCTAATTTATAAGTATCATTTGAAAGGTTGATGTAATAGATAGAACCACCGTTTTTCTGAAGAACAGGCTCTACTACTGCGGTAATGTCATCACAATGACCACCGGCAGAAATGATCACCGTTCCCGGAGCGATTACTTCTCCATCAGGGTATTTCTGTTTCATCGATAAGGAATCCTTACCTGTAGGAATGTTAACCCCTAGTTCAATGGCAAATTCCGAACATGCTTTAACCGCTTCATATAAACGGGCATCTTCACCTTCGTTTTTACAAGCCCACATCCAGTTGGCAGAAAGCGAAACGCTGTCTAATCCATCTTTTAACGGTGCCCAAACGATGTTGGAAAGAGACTCAGCAATAGCGTTACGGCTACCCGCTGCAGGATCAATCAAAGCAGAGATTGGTGCGTGACCAATTGAAGTCGCGATACCATCTTTTCCCTGATAATCCAGCGCCATTACACCACAGTTGTTTAATGGCAATTGTAATGGACCAGCACATTGTTGTTTGGCAACTTTACCACCTACACAACGGTCAACTTTATTTGTTAACCAGTCTTTAGACGCTACAGCTTCCAATTGTAATACCTGCTCAAGGTAGGTATCTAATTTATTGATATCATAAGTAACAGGTTCGTATTTCCTGTCGATAGTTTTATCTTCCATCACCACCTTTGGCGAGCTGCCAAACATGTCTTTCAATTCCAGATCCATTGGTTTTAAGCCAGTAGCTTTAGAAGCGAAAGTAAAACGGTGATCACCGGTCACTTCACCAACGGTATACATTGGGCTACGTTCACGGTCTGCAATTTTATGTAAAATATCGATGCTGTCTGCGCCGATAACCAATCCCATACGTTCCTGAGACTCGTTTCCGATGATTTCTTTAGCTGAAAGCGTAGGATCTCCAACCGGAAGTTTATCCAGGTCGATCAATCCACCAGTTTCTTCTACTAATTCAGAAAGACAGTTTAAGTGACCACCAGCTCCATGATCATGAATAGAAACGATTGCGTTAACATCGCTTTCTACCATACCACGAACGGTATTAGCCGCTCTTTTCTGCATTTCCGGGTTAGAACGTTGGATGGCATTCAGCTCGATGCTCGAACCTAATGCGCCGGTATCTGCGGAAGATACCGCAGCACCACCCATACCAATACGGTAGTTCTCACCACCAAGGATCACAATTTTGTCTCCTGTAGCTGGTTTATGTTTTAAGGCCTGATCTGCTTTACCGTAGCCTACGCCACCTGCAAGCATGATCACTTTATCGAAACCTAATCTTCTACCTTCTTCTTCATGCTCGAAAGTAAGCACAGAACCGGTGATTAGCGGTTGTCCGAATTTATTACCAAAATCTGAAGCACCGTTAGAGGCTTTGATCAGGATATCCATTGGCGTTTGGTACAACCATTTTCTTTCGTCAACACCAGCTTCCCATGGGCGGTTTTCTTCTAATCTCGACAAGGCAGTCATATATACTGCAGTACCTGCAAGAGGCAATGAACCTTGTCCGCCTGCCAGTCTGTCTCTGATTTCACCACCTGCACCAGTAGCTGCACCATTAAAAGGCTCAACTGTAGTCGGGAAGTTATGCGTTTCCGCTTTAATTGAAATTACAGATTCAAAATCTTTTACCTGGTAATAATCAGGCACATCTGCTCTTTTCGGAGCGAATTGCTGTACTACCGGACCTTTTACGAAGGCAACGTTATCTTTATAAGCAGAAACAATTCCGTTAGGATGTGCTTCTGAGGTATGACGAATCATTTTGAATAGAGAATAGGGTTTTTCTTCTCCGTCGATTACAAATCTTCCGTTGAAGATTTTATGGCGACAGTGCTCAGAGTTTACCTGAGAGAAACCAAATACTTCTGAATCGGTTAACTTACGACCAAGGTTTTCAGCTAACTGGTTTAGGTAATTTACTTCTTCGTCGCTCAATGACAATCCTTCCTGCTTGTTATAAGCAGCGATGTCAGAGATTTCCAGGATTGATTCTGGCTGAACGTTAGTGGTAAATACATCCTGACCTAGTCCTTCATATTTTTGAAACAACATGTGATCAAAATCCGAAGCGTCAGCAGTTACCGTTTCAAACTCCTCGATACGAACGATACCATGAAGGTCCATATTTTGGGTTATCTCTACCGCATTCGTGCTCCATGGAGTCACCATTGCTGCCCTTGGGCCTACAAAGAAACCACTTAAGGAAGTTTCGGTTTTAACTTTTGCGCCTCCAAACAGCCAACTTAATTTTGAAATATCAGCTGGTGTAAGGCTCCGGTTTACTTGCAAGACATAAATCTTGGCAGATGGGGTTTCGAAGAAAGAGATCATATTCATAAAGTCCTGCAAAGATACTTTAAAAAGTAATAATGATGCAATTGAAAAAGACTAAAATAACAACAATCATTGGTTAAAAACAGGTAAATTGCCTCAGATATGACCCTGATCTGATCTTTTTCGCGGTATCGATGGCTTGCCTGTTTATCCTGTTGTCTGGTTAATCTCTGTTTTTATATCCTGGCACCTAAACAAAAAAAAATGCATTTTTGGCTAGAATACGAGGACAAAATCCCTTCAGCCTCTTGCTAAATTGTCTTCGTATTGCGGTCTTATCTTCCCTGGCCTTAACGGGGTGTTGGCCCTTGGTTGGCGGGGCCTTGACGGGGCCAGATGCACTTACAATCACGCGGCAGAAAAGCATCAACTACAGCATAACAACACAGACCTCCCGAACTCATCAGCACAATATCCCGAAAACATGGCGACATAAAAAAGGCTGCCTTCTCTTTGCAGAGGGCAGCCTTTTTTAAAAAATATAGGGTTAACTATGGATTTTGTCCGGCAGGACCGATTGCTTTATTGGCATCGATTTCTGCCTGAGGAATAGACCATTGCCATTCATTTCCACCAGCAGGAACGGTTAACACACCACTAATTGCGAGTGTTGCATTTCCACCGGTTCTGTCTACTGGTAAATTCAGACGTTTCAGGTCGAAGAAACCAAATCCTTCTCCCCAAAGCTCCACTCTTCTTTGAATAAGGATTTCATTCAATAGCGCAGCACCTGTATTTGTAGACAATACATAAGAAGCATCACGGTTTTTAGCCAAAGTAAACAAAGCATTTTGTGCATTGATATTTTCTCCGGCATTGCCTTCTACTGCTAAATGCGCTTTTGCTTCCGCTTCGATCAGGTACATTTCTGCTACCCTCATATTCACCACATCTCCGATACTTGTAGTTCCGGCATTGGTAAATTTACGTTGCATATAAGTAGATCTGATTCCTTGAGCAGGGATCGGGAAAGCTGTATTTGTTCCTGTTGGATCCCAAAGGCCTTTACGTACATCTGTTGCGGCAATTTTAGTATATAATGCCGAATTGATACGTTTCGGATTACTTCTGTTTGCAGTGGAAGCATAAGTTCCCATGTAAGCAAAGAAAGAATAGAAAAAAGTAGTCTGATCTTCTTGTTGTGCGCTACCCCACATCCACTCCGAATTGCTCAGGCTGTTAAAGCCTTTCAGGTAATCAGCATTGCTCATTAAGGTATATCCCGGTCTGGCTTCTGCTGCATTTTGAGCAGCAACCGCCCATAAACCTTGCGTTAAGGCCACTCTGGCTTTCAAGCCTTTAGCCACACTAAGATCCAGGTGTGATTTGGCAGTTCTTGCTGTTGCGCCGGTCAATAGTAAAATTGAAGCATCAAGATCTGCATTAATCTGCTTGTATACCTCTTCTACAGAGGATCTCGGTAAACCGGCATCTAGAATAGAACTGATTTTGATTGGTATTCCTGCTTGCGTATTGGCAGCTCCTTTGTCATAACGTTTTCCAAAAGTCTGTACCAGCACAAAATGTGCCCAGGCACGATAAGCTAAAGCTTCACCTTTGATCAGTTTTTTAGTTGCCTCTGTTCCATCAGCTGCATCGATACCATCAATGATCATATTGGCATTCTCTATGATCCTGTAATAGAAGGTATAGAAGTAGTTATTAGTACCATTGGTTGCATTTTTATGCGACACCCATTTATAAACGTTATGGGCAGTTGTGCTGACTGAATTAACCAGGTCGTTCCCCATATAATCAACATTCAGATTCACCGAACCCTGTCCACCTTCTTCCTGTCTGGAATATTGAATATACAGTGATCTGTGGATCCCGTTTAGGGCAGACATCGCATTTGCAGTGGTGATAAAAACCGCTTTGGTATCAACCAGGTTTGTTGGTTGAACATCTAAATATTCTTTTTTACAGGAGCCAAAGGACAAAATGAGCACGCCCAATGGTAAATATAGTTTGTGTAGATTTTTCATATTTGTCTTATTTTAAAATGTTGCACTTAATCCTAAACTCAGTACTCTCGACGGCGTGTAAACATTAGAGTTTGTACCGTTAAAGTTCTGTCTTGGGTCAAATCCTTTACGTTTAGACCAAAGAACAAGGTTCTCACCAGAAGCAAATACATTAAGATTGCTTAATCCAACACGTTTAATAAATGTTGGTGGCACTGCATAACTTAAGTTTACTGAACGCAGATCCAGGTAAGAAGCATCGATCAGGAAGCGTGTTGAAGTCGCATTACTTAATGCAGATCTACCAACATCCAATCTTGGGGTACTAGAATTATCTCCAACTTGTTGCCAGCTTTTCATAGCATCCACATGTAAGGAACCTCCGTAAGAACTGTAAGACATCAGTCCCTGATAGTTAGCGTCGAATGATTTTCCACCTACACCATAGTTCATTTGTACGGAAAGTGACCATCTTTTATAACGGAAGGTATTGGTGAAACTACCATCAAAATCGGGCAATGAAGTTCCTGAATAAGCAAATAATGCGTTATTGGTATTGGTCGTATAATCCTGACCGTTAACCGTTCTAAGATCCGCTGGAGCAAGAGGACTTAAAGGATTGATCAGGTATAAACTAGAACCATCACCTGGATCTACACCCGCCCATTGACGTAACCAGAATTGATAACGGGAAACACCTTCAGCCAATTGTTTTGTACCATCAATAAATGTTGGCACATTGTCTGGCATTTTGTTGATCTTATTACGGATCATCGTCCAGTTTACATTCAGTGCCCAGTTAAAATCCTGAGTTTTCACCAGATCTCCACCAAGTTGAATCTCAATACCTTTATTGCTCATCTTTCCGATATTCTGGGAAATAGTACTGTCGTATGTTGCTCCATTTCCGATACCGATACCGCTAGACAGCGCCAGGGGCACTCTAAACAATAAATCTGTAGAACGTCTGTCGAACACTTCAAATGAACCGCGTAATCTGTTTCCGAAAAAGCCAAATTCAACCGCTGCATCAACCTGTGTGTTGGTTTCCCAGGTCAAGCCAGGATCTGCAACGTTAGCCAGTAGGATACCTGGTTCAGCACCATTATTATAACCCAATCTATAGAAGTTTCCTGATGGATATAAAGAATCCAATCCGTCATTACCTAATGAACCGTAAGAAGACCTTACTTTTAAATAAGACAACCAACTTACATCTTTCAGGAAGTCTTCCTGACTGGCAAGCCAGGCGCCGCCGATGGCATAAAAATTACCCCATCTATTTCCAGGAAGCCATTTAGAAGAACCATCCGTTCTAAAGGAACCTGATAAAATATATTTCGAATCATAATCGTAATTCAATCTGGCAAAAAAGGCCTCTTTTTTATAAGTATCAGTAAAAGAACTCAGGTCTGTGGTAGTGGCAAAATTAATCAGTTCGGTGTTACCATCCAGAATCTGACCGTTTCTTGCCCCTGTTAAATACTTGTAGCTATAACTATAGTTGTTATGACCCAATAAGACACCAAAATTATGGTTATCAATTTTTTTAGTATAGTTCAATAACTGCTCAATCGTATAAGAAGTCGTGGTGCTGGAAGTATTTCTTGCTCTGCCATTCGGCGCACCATCACCCACAATTTTATTCTGGTAATCATTGAAGAAATAATTGTTTACATCTACCCCAAGGTTAGTCGTGAACTTAAAATCTTTCAGAAAGGTGATTTCTCCATAAGTCCTTGCACCCAATACATTTCTTTTGATTTGTGTAGTATTCAGCAAAGTTTCCTGTAGAATATGACGACCCGGGAGTGCTCCTGAAGGTCTGTTAGGAATACCTAAGGTAGCTTGTAAACCACCGGTATCATAAATCTTCTGACCTTTAGCATCTAAAATAAAGTCTCCTGTTGTAGGATCATGCGCATACACCGGGTAAATTGGTCCGATACTTCTGGAGAAGTTAAAAGGGTTTACAATACTGCCGGAAGTCTCTGCATCAGCCTGATTAGACTTGATGATATTACCGGAAATGTTCAATCCTGTTTTAAACCAGGTTAATGGCTTAGAGTTCACATTGATTCTACCACTGATTCTGTTATAATCAGAACGGATAATATATCCTTTCTCATTCAGGTAACCCAGGGAAACATAGTAATCAGATTTCTCAGAACCACCACTCACAGCCATGCTGTAATCTGATCTTATTCCATTTCTCTGCAAACCATCTAACCAATCCAGATCTCCTGGATATTTCAATTGTGCATTTGGGTTTAATAAACCATCTGTGCCTACAATTGTCTTATCAGGAACGTTAAAAGGGTTATTCGACAACAACGCTTTGATATCATTTGTAGCCATGGTATTGGCCGTAGCAAGAGGCAATCCTGTTCCGGTTGTCGGGTACACTAAACTGTTTCTGTAAGCCTGCCATGCTAAAGGATAATACTGATAAGCATCTACGGTTTCATATTCAGGAATACCTCTGGAGGTCATTCCCTGCAATGCTCTGAAAGTCAGCTGTTCTTTATTTGCTCTACCTTTTTTAGTGGTGATCAGGATCACACCATTTGCAGCACTGGAACCATAAAGGGCCGATGATGCAGCATCTTTCAGGACACTGATACTTTCGATATCTTCCGGATTAATACTTCCGATGTTTCCATCATACTGGATACCGTCCACTACATATAATGGATCATTAGAAGCATTGATGGATCCAAAACCACGCAAACGGATGGAAGGGCCAGCACCTGGCTGTCCTGTTCCGGCATTTACCTGGATACCCGGTGCAGCTCCTGCTAATGCGGTCAACACATTGGTTACCGGTCTTTCGGCCAGATCTCCCGCATTTATACTGGCAACAGCGCCTGTAAAAGCAGATTTCTTTGAAGTTCCATAAGCTACATTGATGACTACATCATTCAATGCTTTTGCATCTTCATCCAGTTTAATATCGCCAAGATTTTCAATTGCTTTCACTTCTTTTGAAACATAACCCAGGTAAGAAACTACCAAAATGGCTCCTCTGTCTACATTTTTAAGCACAAAACTTCCTGTAGCATCAGTACCTGCGCCTTTAGCACCGGATTTAAGTTTCACAGAAGCACCTCCCAAAGGAAGTCCTTTTTCATCCACTACGCGGCCATGCACATCAATTGCGACAATGGCAGCTGCTGGTTCAGTTTCAGCTTTCTTTCTGATCACCACGATATTGTTATTCACAGCATAGGTCAGATCCTGATTGGCAAAACAAATGCGAAGCACTTCTTCCAGCGTAGAGCCTTTCACATTGATGTCAATAGGCTTTGCAGTACGGATCAGTTTGGTATTACCCAGAAAGTCATAACCGGATTGTGTTCTTATTTTATTAATAATTTTTTCGAGAGAGGCGTTTTTCTCAGACAAGGTAATGCGCTGAGCATATCCACTGGCACTTACATGAAGTATCCCTATAGACATTAAAATGATAATCAGCTTCATAATTCTTATGAATTGAATAGGTATATACGCCGACGGCTTACCCCTAAAAAGATGGTAAATAATCATATATTTGATTGTTTGGGTTTAATTGATTGAGTTGTTTTTCGCAATAAGATGGGTTGTCCCGAACAAAAAGATAATTAATTATCGGAGCCGTTTGTGTTGGTAGCACAACGGCTTTTTTGTGGGATCCCTATGATGTTAAGTAGCATTATTTCATCACAATGATCCTCCTTCCTTCGATCCTAAAATGAACTTGTTCTGTTTGTTCAATCGCATCCAATATCGCGGAGACATTTTTACTGCGGGAAACTACGCCGAGCAGAGAAACCTCTGAAGGATTAACTTCGTACACAATTTCTACGTCATACCATCTGGCTACTTTTCGTAATATACTTTGGAGGTCTTCATCATTAAAGACAAAGTTTCCGTTTTTCCAGTCCAGCACATCATCCATATTTACGTTTACTACCTGAATATCCTTTCCGGTAACGGTACTTTGCTGCCCTGGTTTAAGCAGTATTCCGTTTGCTGACCCGGATCCTGAAGAAACTTTCACCATTCCTTCCATCAGACTTGTCCGTATCCCGGGCTCATCTTTATAAGCATTGACATTAAAATGTGTTCCTAAAACTTCTACTTCTTGTCCGGAGCTCTTTACTTTGAAAGGATGCGCTGTATCTTTAGCTACTTCAAAATAAGCCTCCCCTGCTAATTCCACCGTCCTGTCCCTGTTTATAAAGGACACCGGATAAGTAAGCCTTGATGCTGCATTTAACCAGACTTTTGTACCATCCGGCAAGAAGACCTGATACTGTCCACCTTTCGGGGTTTCAATGCTATTCATTGCCGTTAAAGCGCCTTTGGAATTCCCTTCCTGGTCAGCTATTTTATAAATGATATGCCCTTCCGAATTTTTGCTGATTTCTATGCCCGATTCTTCGGCTAAAGTCCCTATTCCGGCGTCTGTTAAAGTAATCTTTTTGCCATCTGCCAGGGTTAAATAAGCTTTATTTCCACCAGGAGGAATATCGTTTTTCGCGAACTTAGTTGCTGTATCATTTTTGGTTTTCCCGGCATCCTGTTTAAAATAAAGGAGGATGCCAACGGAGAAGCTGATGAATAAAATAGCCGCAGTGGAAATTCTTGTCCACAAACGGAAGGTATCCCTGTTGAAATTTAAACTGGTTTTTAGATTCTGCCAGACCTGAGTCCTCGCTTTGACCAGTTCTTCTTCAGCGATTTCATGATCTGATGGAATATCCTGTGCATACCAGGTTTCCAGCAATGCCAATTCTTCCGCATTACAGGTGCCGTTATGGTATTTGTGAAGTAAATCATTCAGATCAGCTTTTTTTTGCATAAGTTCTAAAAAGCCTTTTCTGAGCTTCCTAAACTATAGACCTTTAATACAGGGGGGATGGGGGTAATTTTTTTTTGATTATTTATCAAAAAAATGGGAATAGGAAAAAACTATCACTAAATAGATCAGTAAACCGAATTTAACTCTCAAAATTTTAAGTGCATTTTTCACATGACTGCGCACAGATTGCTCAGTGATGTCCATCTTTTCAGCGATTTCTTTATAGGTATAATTATGTTTTCTGCTGAGTTCGAATGCCACTTTCATTTTTGGTGGCAAAGACTGGACTTCTTTCTCGATGAGTTCGGCCAGCTGACGCTCCCTCACTCTGTGATCTGTAAGTCCTTCCCCAGGCAGGATCGTGACCACTTGTTTTGCAGCATAAGCGGTCACCACATTTTGATGGGCAATGATTTTTAATATTTTATTTCTGGTAGCAGTATAGAGGTAATTGGAAAGGTTTCTGTCGATAGTCATGACCTCTCTTTTTAACCATAAGTCTTCAAACAACTCATGAACGACATCTTTTGCCTGTTCCTGGTCACGAAAACGGTTGAATGCATGCTTGTACAATAACCCAAAAAAACGTTCATAGATCTCCGCAAAAGCCCGGTGATCTCCCAAATGGAGTCGTTCTGCCAGATCGCTATCTGAAAGGTCCTGGTAGGAGGTCATTGATGAATGGATAATAGGTTTAGTTTATACGCCAATATTAATTAATTATTAGCTGATTGTATTATATTTTTTACAAAAACATACAATATTGACTAATTATAAACTTGATAGGATTCTCATGCAAAGAGCTGTATGTTTTTTTTATGGTTTTGAATTTCACAACTAAATAGAGAATAATTAGTCAAATTATACCCGCTTTGACTAAAAGAAGACAGCAGAATTCATAGCTTAATCCTCCAATAAGCCAATCCTAAAAGCGAATATCTTTAGGAAAGGAAATATCTGGTTTTATTAAATTAGGTGGTACCTTTAGTTTTAAAAGAATACGAACATGAATCCGTCCTTACAACCCCTAAAAGATTCAACCAGAAAAATTTATATTACCGCCTGGTTTTTTGGCTTATTGTTTTATTTTCTCGACTATGTAATTCGCTCTGCACCAGCAGTCATGATTCCACAGCTATCAGAGACCTTCCAGGTAAACTCCATCGGTGTGGTCTCTATTATTGGAACCTATTACATCACTTACTCCACCATCAGCCTTGCAGCCGGGCTTGCACTGGATAAATTTGGTGCAAAATATTCTTTATTTGCGGGAGTACTTATTCTTGGGCTGGGCTGTCTACTTTTCATCATATCCAATCATTACGCAGGTACAACCGGACGATTGCTTCAAGGCGCTGGATGTGCATTCGCTTTTCCAGGCTGTGTTTATCTTGCCTCGAAAGGATTTTCGGCAAAATCGCTGGCCACCGCAATAGGTTTCACTCAATGCATTGGCATGCTCGGCGGCTCGGCTGGTCAGTTTATCGTTGGCCCATGGATAGCAGGCGGACTGGCCCCGAAGGTCTTCTGGATTGCCATCGGCCTGCTAACGATTGCTGTTGCATTTGTTTTGCTTTTCATCATTCCCAATTCAAATAATGAAACACCGAAATCAGCTAAAAAACACACATCGGTCAGCCTTTTGAATCCATACAAAGTCGTATTTTCAAATCCGCAATCGTGGTTATGCGGAATTATATCGGGATTTCTTTTTGCGCCGACAACTATTTTTGCAATGACCTGGGGTGTCGCAATTTTCCAGCAAGACAAGGCTTTTAGCTTTCATGAGGCTACCATAGCCAGTGCAATGATTCCAATGGGATGGGTGTTTGGATGTCCATTACTCGGTTACCTTACGGATAGAATCGGCAAACGTAAGCCTGTTCTAATCGGCGGGGCATCAGTGATGATTTTGGCCATCCTGCAAATACTTTTCTTTCCTGAGTTTTGCTCAACCTATGTAACCAATTTCATATTTGGTGTCGCATCTGGTGCTGCAATGATCCCCTATTCGGTTATTAAAGAATCTAATCCCGATGAAGTAAAAGGAAGCGCTACCGGAGCCATCAATTTTATCACCTTTGGCGTAACTACCTTACTAAGTCCAATCTTCTCTAAACTATTTGGAAAAGCAGTATCATTAGACATCGACAAGAATGCACATTTTAAATCTACTGGTCTTTTCTGGATCTCAGGGATCATATTAGCGATCATCTTAAGCATATTTCTGAAAGAAACCGGACAAGGGAAAAAAGGTCAGACCCTACCTGTAGGATAGATCTTTTCAAAACCTGACTTATTTCAAAAGAGACTTGCTGGCAGAGGTTTGACGAAGGAACACAAGCCCATCGAAGGCCTTTTTTAGGGTTCCAAAATATTTGTAATCATCTTCATTTTCAAAAACATACCCCATATCAAGCTGCCTCATTGACGTATCCAGCCAGGAAGAACCGGAGCTTTGCTTAACATTTAGCAGATTCAGGAAATAATTATCAGGTTTAACTTTGGCTAGAATATATTCATAAGTACCTCTATAGGCTGGTTCAATGGAATAGGACAGCCATTTTTTCTGCGCATAATTCTCTGCTGCCATATAGGTCCCCCCTGCGCTGGTGATGGATATCGGAAAATAGTCTATAGAAAATCTTTCCTTCAAAAAAGCACCCATTATTTTTTGCCCATCAAGGGTTCCATTGGCAATATGGGCGTTATGTGCCCAAAGTAAAACCTTATCCTCAGGATGAGACTCAAGAAAAATACTCATATTATCCGCCATATATTCATCTCGGTTTCCACGAAAGAACCTGGTTTCCAGCCACTGGCGACAAACCCTGGCATAGCTTCTTAGCTGAAAGGTATGTCCCTGATTACCTGTCTTTTTCCCTTCCTCCAGGATAAGGGAATCCAGGGAGCTGATGTGTTGCTTTAACCTATTTCCAGCTTCAAGTGTTGTTGGATCCTCCATGCCGTTCCTGCTTAGCTTTAGTAAATCTTCCAGGGATTTATCAAGGATGGCTGTCTGCGCAAGGATTTCTCCACTATGCAACCTGCCATAATCTCTCAACATTTTACGTGAATTTTTCAGTCCAAAATCTTCGCTATCTATGCCTATAAAACGAACCTTAACCTGGTTTGATAAGTTATAGTTGTGTATCCAGGTGAAAAGCCCCAATAGCTCTTCAGTTTTCCAAAGCTTGTAAAATGGCATACTTAAAAGGCTATCCTTTAGAGCTGCTAAAGGTAAATTGAGCAGGCGATTCATTTGATCGCAGGTTGATATTGCCTCTTCCAATGCAATGGTCGTAAATCCTTTTTCTTTAATCAGATATTCCATCAGGCGTATCTTAAATCTCCCTGCCTCACTTGTCCCGTGTGTTGGCTCACCAAGTCCCACTATCCTTGCTTTTTTTATGGCAGTCCCGATAGGCAATAAATCTTTGAATGATGAGCTGGCATCAAAGGACCTGAGCTCAGAGAGGTTTGCCGCTAACCATTTTAAGCTTTTTGCATCGGGTTCCTCGTACAGGCTTTTTGGATCGATAATTTCTACCCCATCCACCACCAGGCTTAAATCATCAAGCCAAACTATACCGTTAGACTTAGTTTCAATGCCATAATAGAATCCAACCCAGGTCTCCTCTGCCGAAGGATTATAAGTCAGGCTCAATTTCCGCCAGCCATTATTAATTAACCCCTGATCATACGCATATACGGTTTTTGCCCCATTCACACCTTGTATAAAAAGTGAAACCGTTGAATCAATCACTTCATTAGTTTTTATCCATCCAGTAACCTGAATGCTCCTGACGATTGTTGAAGAGGTTGCCCCGTATCTACTTCCGGCAACACCTACCTTTTTCTTATCCGCTCCGCTCTTCGATCCATCTAACTGAAGTGACTGCGTACCCGCACGGAATACATGCTTACTGATGCCTATTGCAAACTTCCCGTTTCCATCATCAGAAACCCAATTTCTGGGCATCCCCTTGTTATCGGACAATTCAAAGCCACCATTAATAGTTTCCTGGGCATTTGTAGCAATGTGACAAAACACGATCAGCAGAGAAAGGAGTAAAGAATAAAGGTTTTTCATTTTTTCTAATTTTAGTTTCTGTACAAATGAACCTGAAAATCCTGCGTTACACCTCTTTTATTCGGCCACCTGAATCTTTCGCCAGACCAAAGTCAATGTCCTTCCATTTGTCGTGAAAAAAGTAGCTTTCGTCGGGGAAGCATGGATTAATTCAAATTTTTAAACGATTTTAGTTCCGTGCAAAAAAAGAACGTTTTCAATTTCCCGCTGATCTTCGAAGCCATGATCTGGCTTTTTTACGTCGGTTTCTATAAGTATTCCTATTTAATGGAGCATGCCAATCTTCCTCCGGTAAAGAATGGGTATTTCCCCTACCCGGAAATAGGTCTCTATGCTATTGTCTCCACCTTATATCTGATTCCCTATTACCGCTGGGCGGTTCCAAAATTACTTTACCTCAGACGGTACATTGTTCTTTTCCTGCTGACTTTAGTGACTTTCCTGTTTATCACCACTTACAATAACATTGCGGTCTCCCGAATATTTCTGCAGTTTACAGAAAACACCCCTGTTGGCGCTTTTTTCAGAAGGGAGTCTGCGGGATTCTTCATGGACTGGAACATGATCATGACTGATTTCATTGCATTTCTGAGCATTGCCTTTTCGCGTTTCTCCTATCAGAATGAACGCGAACGATATCAAATCGAAAAGGATCACCTGGAGTTACAGCTTACGATGCTCAAGAACCAGCTCCAACCCCACTTTCTTTTTAACACCCTCAACAGTCTTTACGGAATGAGCCTCATAGGTTCAAAAGAAACCCCAAGATTTATCCTGTTGCTTTCCAACATGATGCAGTATATCCTATATGATTGCGACAAGCCAATGGTTTCCACCAGGGGAGAGCTGGAATTCATGAAAGGATATTTTGAACTGGAACAAAAAAAGTACCCTGATGCTTCGGTTAACCTACTGATTCACGAATTTACACAGGATATAGAAATACCTCCCATGCTACTATTACCACTCATTGAAAACAGCTTCAAACATGGAAAGCATAAGGTAGAAAATAACAGCTCGGTACATGCTGAGTTTATGATCAGGGATCACAAGCTCGAATTCATGATAAAAAATGATAAACTTTCCAGCATGCCCTTTCCTACAAAAAAACTTCCTGGTGGGATTGGACTGGTCAACATCAAAAAAAGACTGGAGCTTTATTATCCCGGTAGGTATGAACTGCTATTGACAGAAAATGAACTATCTTATTCCTCGAAACTAACTATTGCTTTATGATATCCTGCATTATCCTTGACGATGAACCTTTTGCACACCAGGTATTGGAGCATTACATTTCACAGGTCCCTGATCTGGTCCTTACGGCAAAGTTCAGAAATGCAGTAGAAGCCTTTGAATTTCTGGGAAAAACCACCGTCAATTTGCTATTTCTAGATATTGAAATGCCTCTGGTTAATGGTCTGAGTTTCCTTGCGGCCCTTCAACAACCACCAGCAACCATTTTTACGACAGCCTATAAGCAATACGCCTATGAAGGCTTTGAACTCCATGCAGTAGACTATCTACTCAAACCATTTTCTTTTGAACGCTTTCAAAAAGCAATTGATAAAACAGGATTATTACATCATAAGGTCATCCATCAAACCATAGCCATTAAAGATGATTATGGCATAATCAACCTCAGACAGGATGAAATCCTATATATTGAAGGGATGAAGGATTACATCAGGATTACCACAGCGGCACAGGTATATACGATATACCACACCTTAAAGGCCATGCTTGACAAGCTTGATCAGGCCCTGTTCCTGCAAGCCCACCGATCTTATATTGTGAACAGATCACATATTCGTCGTGTATCACAAGAAATGCTCGTGCTCTCCAATCAGACATTTATTCCAATCGGTAAATCTTTTAAAAAGGAACTTTTATTGATATTAAAACACGAATAACACAAAGTCCTCATTTCTGCTAAAGATCGGAACTGGGTATTTTAAGAGCGGTTTTATACTCCGTAAGCCAACAAAAAGATAGCTTACGGAGTATAAGGAGATTTTTTATTTAGAAAATGTTACTGTTTTAACGGCTTGACTATTTGCCGAAAGCACGGTTACTTTCCCATTGCTGGAAACGGTATATTGTGGTAACAAGACATAGGTACTAATCTTGATATCCAATTCTTTTGAAAATTGAACCGGTGCTTCCATTAGTCCATCGTTAGTAATCAAAACCGCTACCGGAACTTTTAAATGGCCAAATTCGCGATACTTATCTTCAAAATATTTATCGTACTTATCATTGTAGATGAGTGCAAGTTTATTATTAATCACCCCAGTACCAACCATGAGTTCCTGATCGAAGTTTTGTGAATTCATTTTACGGCTGATCGGAATCTCAAATTTTTTGCTGCCATCATTACTGAATGCGGTTACACTAATATCCCCATGTGTATAGTTGTAATTAGGGTTCGAAAGCTGGCTCGGACTAATCGCTCCAGTTGTTTTTTCTTCTTCTTTTTTATACTGTTCTCCGATCAGGTAAAAGGTATCACCATTATGAATAATGTTTCTGGCAATAACATTTTGAACCGGAGTTTCTGCTTTAAAAGTTTTAACTTCATTAGGTATCGCAGAGTTGAATAACCAGGTACCGTTATTCGCAATTTCACCTGCCGAAAAACTGGCTTTCTTCTGTGTGTACCCGGCAATGATAAGGTCGCCTTGTGGATTTAAAGCAGACGTATAACTTAGGTTCTTTAAAGTTGGATCAGCGATCATTACCGGAATGATCATTGGCGTACCACCAACAGAGAATTTATAAACTACAGGATAAACATATGACTTGTCGTAGTCATAGCTCGTCATGTAAAAATCACCTTTATCTGAAGCTAGAAAACCTTCAAAAGAAAGCTCTTTTGTATAGCCTGCAAAACTGAATTGACCCTTGCCGGTTTCTTTCAGGTTTTCATCCAGAATATAGTAATTCACTACATCTTCGGCACCTTTTACATGTGGCCTTAAACCAATAACTGCGATATGCTTTTTATCAGGAGTAACGCAGGTATACCATCTTCCACCATTTGAAAGCTTCAGGAAATCCATGCTTGCGACAGGAGTCGCTTCAGCAGCAATATTACCATTTACATCCACTACTTTGGCGACTAATTGATTTTTTAAATCTGCTTTACTTTTGTTCTGTAAAAAGATCAATGATCTGTTGCCAAAAATCATCAGATCAACAACATCAACAGTGTTATTAGAAACACCCATATTTACACTAATCTCCTGACTGGTTATGATATTTCCAGTTTTATCCGCTGTGATGAGGGTGTTTATTTTTTGATAACTTACTTCTTTGCCGATGATGAAATAATCATTATCAGCAGTACTATAAGAAGTAAAAGTAGGTTGTTTTTTGGCAACAAACTGAGGGCTGTTTTTTCCAATGGCAACTTTAACTTGTCCAAAAGCACTTGTGCTAACGAATAAGGTAACCAGGTATAAATAATATTTCATGGGATTATTAATTTATTGATTGTCTTTTTTTAAGCTCGGCGAATAAAATGTCGTAATCTAATTTTAACCTTCTTTCATTGTTGGTCATACTCAGCGAATTCAATTTCCCTAAAGTATTTTGTCCGCCCAGGGCATCGCCAACTGCGAACTGGCATTCCAACAAATTAAAATAGATGGCCATGGTGATTTCTTTGTTGATCCTGGCTTTTTTATTACTCAGGTCTGATTCAGTTAAGGCTTTATTCCAGATTTCGTTAGCATTTTTAAGCTTTACTACCGCTGAAGGGCCATCCTGTTGCAACATCAATAAACCTGAAGAAGCCTCATTAAATGCCATTGTCAGATCAGGATACTCACTATCTCCATTTTTAATGTAGTTTAAGGTTGCATCGCGTTTTACACTGGAATAACCATATTTATCATTGAGCAGGTTATTAATGAACGCCAGGTTGACCTGTAGTACACGCTCTTCGTTCTGTTTGATCAATAATTCATTGTTCGACATCAACTGGCGATCCGAATTACCTGACTTGTATATTTTGTAACTATTTAGTTCCGGAGGCGTTACACTTAAGACTTCTTTCCCCGATGGATCATATACCTTTACTGCCATAGGGTGACGATAAGAAAATTCGGTATGATAAACTATCGATTTATAGGTTGATGTTTTGCCACTCCCGCTACTCACATTGGTCATTTCCTCACCAATAGACCTTGGTTGGGTATGATCGAAACCATAAAACAACACCACAATTTTTAATGCATTTGATGGATCAGGCTGGTAGCCTTCCAGTTTCACATAAGTGCTTAAAATGGTATTATAATCATAAACTGATTGCAGTTTTGGTTGTTCAACACTTTCAAGATAGGGTTTGGTAATGATTTCTTTTTGAGGCTTGCCTGAGGCCAGCAAAGACTGTTCGACGATTTTTTTCCCTACTGTTTTTTTATTGTATTCTGCCATAGCCTTGCCATAGCTTTCATTTGCAGTTTTCACCAGATTTGCATAAACAGCAAGTTCTCTGTTGTATTTATCTATAGCTTCTTTTTTCTGTTCTTTATAATCAGCTAAAAGCTGCTTGTTTTTTGCTTCATAAGCAGCTTCCGCAACAACCTGATAGTTCTTTACACCTGCAATTGTAGCTGAAGGTAACCGGTTATAACTGTAACTAATCTTTTCTTCTTTAAGTTTTTGACCAAAGCTGTTGTTCATATTCAGACACAGCAATAACATACAAAAACCGAGATATTTATTTTTCATGAGTTTGGGCGTTAATTTAATAGGTGGTTAAGGGTTTTTAGTCAGTGCCTGGGCATTGTATTCATTAATAATATCAATAACATTCATCATACCATAACCTTTTTCTTTGCGCTCTACCTTGCCGGCAAGCGTTGTATTATCACCAATAAGCTTATTCATATTTTTCTTAAAACCTAAAGTTAAATCTGCACCAATAACTGGTGCTTCGTTACCTTTTGCCCAAAACATTTGTTGTTCCGGGCCATAATAGGCATAGGTGGTGATAGCTCCTGATTGTGCCACAAAAGCAAAGTTTCTACCTGGTTTACCAAATCTAAGCGTACCATCATAATTAACACTTCTATACTCGGTATTTTCGATAGTATAACTTATTAATTCATTTGGCTTGTAAATATGCTCGCCTCTTCCGTCTTTTTCTTTATAAAACAAACACTGTTTTTGATTTTTTTCATTGTAGTTATTATAAACATATCCATTGATTACAGTTCCGTCGAGTGTAACTACAGTACCCGGATAAAGTTTTAGATTAGGTAATGGATTGATATAATTTTGTGCTTTTGATTGTGATCCAAGCCCAATTACAACGAACAGAAGAAACAATATTTTTTTCATGATTAAATAATTTACACGTAAATCTACTCAAAAACTTCTAATTACAAAGCAGCAAGAACCAAACTATTGAATAAGTAACAATATGTTATTGTTTAGCTCAAAAAGAAATCAGCAAAAAGCCACTGGAGACTGATAATCTGCCTGTTCTGAGGATTAAAAATATATTTCGGTAATTTTTATACTTTGCCATGCCTGGAGACAATGCAAAATCTTTGGGATTGATCCAATCTTAGGAAATCCCCAGCAATCCGGACGAGGGCTGGAAACAAAAAAGCAGTCTTTTCAGACTGCTTTCAAAACCAGGGGTCGCTTATGGTCCAGATTAATTCTATGTTTATTGCTGATTTGAAGCGGTTGGCTGATTTAAAAAGAAAAATGGATGAATTTGATGAGCTTGGAAAAGGGCTAAAAAAAAAAACTGGAAGTAGTATCAGTTTTTTTGGTTTAAAATCTAAATGAAACATTTAGTAATAAGGTAAGTGGTCTTAGCCAAAAATCATTGGATGAAACCTGTAAACCATCAATATCAGTGATGATAAATCTTCGTTCGTTAAAAATATTCATGGCTTTAAACCCGATATCTGTTTTTGTTTTCTTTATGGTATAATTCAATTTAGCATCAAAAAGAATCAACTTATTAGAATTCCCATTATTGCTTTGATACAAATGATTAGCCTCAGCCTGCAAATAGAAATTTTCATTTACATTATAGGTAGATTGTAGTACGGTACTAATAACTTTGTTTACACCCGTAATGTTGTTTTTTAAAGAAATATTCTTCGTAAGAGAAGTTAGATAGCTTACACTCAATTCCGTATTAAAGTACCAAACAGGCTTGGAATTGATCGAAGTTGAAAAATTATTAGAAATGCTTTTTAATTTAGTAATCACATTATTTTGAACTTGATTATAATCTAGAACTGAAGCACTATAACCTGCCTTTATAGTTGCTTTGATTGGAAAAATATACTTACTAAAGTTTGATAAAACTAACAATCGATTACTCAAATTATCAAAATACTCCTGCTTGGTTAGTAACATACCCGAATTAAAAATAGTATTGGAAATAATAGGAGAATAGCTTTTTGAATAAATAATCGCGGTATTGAAAAATATTATTTTTATAGGATTTCTATACGCAAAACTTAAAGTTATTGAGTTGAAAGTGCCAAACTGAACTTCTTGATTATTTTGGGACAAAAGCCTATAACTGTGCAATATACCGCCAAATAAAAGATCCTGTGGAGTAGGAATATTAGTTTGCCTTCTGGCAGCAACTAATAATTTCGAATATCTTCCCAATTCTAAATTAGCTTTAACTTCAGGATGAAAAGAAAATCTGTCTATGGAAATAGATTTAGTCAAAATCTCATCATCATAATTTATATCACGTAAGACCACCGGCAACGTAATTGATAAGTTCATTTTGTTGGTTTTATAATCTACAGAGGGGCCTATCTTTAAACGCTGTTGAAACCAGTTTAAATCATTTAGAAACTTATCACCAAGTAACGTAGTGCTGTTATCTGTTTGTGTAAGGTTAATACCAGTTTGATAATTAATATTCTCCAAAAAATATTCCGCCTTTATAGCGGTTGTGAATTTCTTAATTTGCCTTGATAAGGAGAACATAGTGTTACTGGTAATTGAATGCTGCTTTGCATATTGATCCGCTTGCCTAAAATTTATATTATTGTTTAGCAACCAAGGGTAAATACCATAACCAATGCTTAAGTTCTCAGGATTAGTCGAGTATTTTATGTTTGAGGAAACTTCAAATAGATATTGTTTTTTACTTGCCTGCTTTAATAAAAAGTCATTTTGAATTGTGCTATTATTCCTGCCCAGGCTTTGTCTAAAATTCGTCAGTTCATTTTCTATGTTCGAAGCTCCATTATCTAAATGTGACTCAAAACTTAATCGGTTTTGAAGATAGAATTTACTTGAATTATTTAAGTATGTTAAACCAAAAAAGAGTGCTTTACTTTTTAAGTAACTGATCTGATTTTCATATTGTTTGATTGTATCATTTTGCAAATAAAAAGTGTTAGTGCTTTTTGTATCAGTACTAATTTTATTTGGTAACCAATGTAAGTTAAAACGAATATTTTTGGTTTTACTAATTGGAAGTAAAAAGTTTAAAGCAGCTAGATGGCTTATGTTATTAGTATAATATTTAAATGGTAATACCGGGTTTGGCAAACTTGTAAACCCAAGTAAATTCGTGACATTCTTATCTATTGCTTGTAACCATGGCGCATTAGTGTTTTGGCTTTGTACGTCAGTATTTAAATCCACACCAATATTATTAAAAGCGTAGGTATTGATAAATTTAATTTTACGCTTAAAGGCGAGGGCGTTTACCCTTCCTTCCCCTGAATATAGAGGTAAGCCTGCAGAAATATTTCCTGACCCAAAAACTTTAAGCCTGGCGCTTTCCTTTAACTTTATATTTAAGGCTCCATCATCACTAAATACTTTATTTTCCAACATTTTAACAGGCTGATGGTTCTCCAGAACTTGCACGGCCTCAACTGCATCTAAAGGAATGCTATTTGAGGCCAAGGCGTATTTTTCGCCCAGGAGGTCGTCTCCATCAATATAGAATTTATTTATTGGTCGCCCGTTATAGCTAATTGTTCCTGATGAATTTACGGTAATTCCAGGCAGGTTCTTTATCACGTCACCTATGGTTCTATCCTGGGTTTTACTAAATTTTTTAACGTTATAATTAAGGGTATCTCCATTTTTAGTCAACATATTTTGAGCTTTCACTTTAACCTCAGTTAAATTAACCTCCCCCTCAGTTAATTTGAAATTATATACAAATACCTTATCTGAAATTACATTTTCTTCATTATTAAAGCCAACATAGGATGCTCTAATAAAAACATTACTCATACTTGGTAAAGTAATTATGTAATTTCCCTTCTCATCGGTAATAAAATAGGCAATTATTCCCTTTGTCGTGCTATTGTTAACGGATACGGTAACATCTTTTAAGTTTTTTCCTAAAGCATCCTTTACGTTTCCATTTATTTTAAATTGTGCCTTGAGATTAAATGAACAAAATAAAAGAACAAAAAATACTTTAAAAAATATGTTCATGCACTAGTTGTCTTTTAACTCCACAGGGTTAGATGGTTTCTTAGGCTTGAAATTTCCATTTGCACCACTAGTTGAGAGTTGTAGCCCTGATCCTGCATCTGCTGCAGTTGAATTGATGAATCCCATGGGGTCACTTTTAGCAACTGTTTCCATCTGTAAGTAATCCTTTTTAGTTGTTTTAATGGCTCCTGGTGGTTCCAGGTTTATTTCGCTTATTTTTCCGTGATTTTTCTCTATGCCCGCAAATAAAAACATCACTTGTTTTTTTGTATCGTAGGCTTCTAATACCAGGCCAGGCAAACCCAATAATTTCCAAGGCGCACCCGTTAATGGCAATTCGGTTGTAAACCAGGCATAATAAACCCGCCCCTTATAATTGCCTTCAGCTTTGGTACATTTTATATCTCCAATCTCTTTAACTTCCGAAGTAATTTTCCAAATAATATTCGGGTAAGCATCCTCGTAGTAATACTTTTTAATCAAACTTTCTTTAATTATTATTTTTTTGGTGACCTTATCTGTTAATATTTGGGTAGCTGTTGTTTTCTTTCCTCCAGTATTTATAACAAAGCCTCCGCCTGATTCTATTTGTTTTAATCTAAGGGAATCCTTTTTTTCCTGATCGGCACTGAAGTATTCATTAAGTGATTTACCAACGTAAAGCTTCATATTTTCTTCTCGATAACTATTTTGTTGAGTGGTATCACTCATGTGCTTAAAAGTATAAAACACTTTACCAACAACATTATCCTTTTGCTGGGCAAATGTGTTTACTTTTATTAATACTAACACGATAGTGATAAATGTTTTCATAGTCTGTTTAAATTTTACTTAACTTTTAAAATGGGCAATGACCTTAGCGTAACTTGTTTTAACAGCATTAGTTTTTGCAAAAGTTGTTACAGCAAAAAGTGCAACAAAAGCTACTGACAATGTGATTCTTTTCATTTTTTTTTAGTTTGAGATTTAAACATTTAATTAATTAATTCAAACCTCATTTTAAAAAATGAATATAATATTTTTCGCACCAACAACCATCCAAACAACATGAACGACAAACGAGGCAACATGAACGGCAGTTCGGGTATATAAAAAATCATTGTTAAAATAAAAACAAACGATTACCTTAGTTTTAACCTAATAGTAAAAAATAAAAACTAACCTCTTAAACAATCTATTAAATATGTACACCTGCATCGCCATTGATGATGAATTTTCTGCTTTAGAATTGCTTAGGGATTACATAGCAGAAGAGCCTGACATTAAACTTTTAAAATCTTACACCAATCCGCTTGTTGCACTTTCAGATATAACTAAGCGATTGAAGCCTGTTGACATTATTTTCTTAGATATCCAAATGCCAGAAATGAATGGGTTAGAATTAGCAAAACTAATTAAACATCAAACAAAGAAACTTGTTTTTACAACAGCACATGCTAATTATGCCATAAACTCTTATGAATTGAATGCCGATGACTTTTTATTAAAACCAATTTCGTTCTTAAAATTTAGTCAAACCGTTAAAAAATTATTTGTAAATCCGGAGAAGTTAGTTCAAAAAGATATTAGTGAATATATCCTGGTTAGAAGCGCAGCACAACGTAATCAATTTATTAAAATAAAGGTGGCAGATATTATTGCGGTTGAGGCGCAAGAAAGATCGACCAGAATTACTGCAGAAAAAGAGACCATTTTTTCCAATTCAGGTTTATCAGAAATATTAGCTTTACTAGAAACAACAAGAGGCTTTTCACAAATTCACCGATCATTTGTTATTGCAGAAAATAGAATAAAAATTTTAGAGCGTTCGCATGTAGTTTTAAACAATAATTTAAAAATTCCAATAGGTAGAATGTTTTCAGATTTTTATAATAAGATGACTAAGAAAAACTATAGTCCTTTATAGTCCGTGTTTTTTGCCCGCTTTGGATTTTTCCCATAAACTATGTTTGCTGCAAGCACTTCATGAGCCTTTAATTACCGAATCGCAGTTTTACACTGTTCAGGAGGTCATAGAAAATAGGAAACCTAAATTGGGCTCCCTATAGCCACACCAAAGGAATTACCGCTTAGAGGCTTTCTTAGGTGCCCAACAAGAATGCTTACAGGTAGTCCATCAAAAGGAAAAAAGGGACACGTAGTCTATTATCATTGCACTTCTAAATGTAGTATTCGTTACAATGCAAAAAAAGCCAATGATGCTTTTATTGAAGAACTCCAGAATAATCAAGGATCAATGTAATGAGAAAATAACCAGGCAGGAAGCAAGATTAAGTGATCTCAACGTAGAAAACCATAACTATTTTAGATATAAAACCGATAGCCGAAGAGGCAATGAACAGCTTATGATTATTGGACGAATTTTATGAAAAAGCTGACGTAGAGGGTAAAAGATACCTGATAGGGATGTTGTACCCAGAAAAACTAACCTTTGATGGAAGCATGTATCGAACACCCTCAATGAATTTAGCGACCGAACTCATCCAGGGAAAAACAAAGATTTCCTCCGCAAAAAAACTTTGGGCAAAAAAAAAGCAGTCTTTTCAGACTGCTTTTAAAACTGGGGTGGAATATGGGGCTCGAACCCACGACCCTCGGTACCACAAACCGATGCTCTAACCAACTGAGCTAAAACCACCATGTTTTTTTCAAGGCCACAAAAGTAGTATTTAAATTTGATTTTACAATATTTGAGTGAAATAAATCTATTTTTTTATCTTTGCCGCGTTCCCAATCCCCCTGCTAAGCTTTACACTTAGTTTTATATCAATCATTTACCATCATGAGCAGCATTTTTAAATTTAAAGAATTTGAGGTTAATCAAACTGGCTGCGCCATGAAAATCAATACCGACGGCGTCTTGCTGGCTGCGATTGTAACTCAGGATAACCCGGAATATAGCTTAGATATTGGCACAGGAACAGGAGTTATAGCGATGATGCTGGCCCAACGCTTCCCAAAAACAGTGGTTGACGCCGTAGAAATTGATGAATCCGCAGCGAATACTGCCATTGATAATTTTGCAGGTTCAAAATTTGCTGCACGAACAGCGGCACACCTCAGCCCCATCGCCAGCTACCAGACTGCACGTAAATACGACCTCGTAGTATCCAACCCTCCTTTCTTTGTGAATGATTTGAAAAACCCGGAGATCAGAAAGGGTATCGCCAGACATGCTGATGAGGAGTTTTTCGACTCTTTGCTCCAAAAGGTGAGCGAAATCCTGAGCCCCGCAGGTTCTTTCTGGCTGATCTTACCCGTTAAACAAGCGGAATTAATGGCAGAAAGCGCCAGGCAATACGGACTATCATTACAAAGGCGCATTGAGGTTTGCTCCGACCAAAGTAAACCGGTGATTCGCCACATCATTTGTTTATCGAAAAACAACCACTCCTCCCCTGCTTCGGAAAGCTTTTATATCTATGAATCTAAAGGCGTTCATACCACTGCCTATAAGGAATTGCTAAAAGATTTTTTTCTGGCCTTCTAGGGCTTTCTTTTCCCTCTTTCAAAGATTTCTTTCCCCCTTTTTTTATTGATCTCCAGATCAATATACATAGCTTTGTATAGACAATAAAAGCTATACTTTGAAAAAAATAGGACTTCTTTCTGATACACACGGTTTTCTTGACGATGCCGTTTTCAAACACTTCGATGAATGCGATGAAATCTGGCATGCCGGCGACTTTGGTCCGGATGTAGCCGAACGACTTGCGGCTTTTAAACCACTGAAAGGGGTTTATGGGAACATTGATGATAAAGATATCCGCGCACAGTTCCCGGAACACCTGAGATTCAACTGTGAAAAGGTAGATGTATGGATGACTCACATTGGTGGATACCCGGGTAAATACGCCCCAAATATAAAGCGTGAAATATACACTAAGCCCCCAATGTTATTTATCACCGGACACTCTCATATCTTAAAAGTGATGTTCGATCCAAAAATCAAATGTCTTCACATAAACCCCGGTGCGGCAGGTAATTCAGGCTGGCACAAGGTGAAAACATTAATTAGGTTTTGTATTTCGGAAGAAAAAATCCATACCTTAGAGGCCATAGAAATAGGAAATAGATAACGTATAAAATACACTAAGCAATATGTCAGGCATCAAAACACTAGGCCAGTTTATCATTGAAAAACAAGCTGATTTTTCATACGCAAAAGGAGAGCTCTCCAGATTGCTCAGAGATATAGGAATTGCAGCAAAAATCGTAAACAGAGAGGTCAACAAGGCTGGTTTAGTCGATATTCTTGGGGATGCAGGAACCATCAATATCCAGGGCGAAGGCCAGAAGAAACTAGATGTTTTTGCCAATATCCAATTTATCAGTGCGCTCACCAGTGGTGGCGAATGCTGCATTGTAGCCACAGAAGAAGAGGATGAAATTGTCCGTATAGATTCACCCGTTTCGAAAAATGCCAAGTACATTGTATGTATTGACCCCCTGGATGGCTCTTCAAATATTGATTGTAATGTAGCTGTTGGTACGATTTTTTCAATTTACCGCCGACAATCTGTTGAAGGAGAAGCAACTCTGGCAGACGTATTACAAAAAGGCACACAACAGGTGGCAGCAGGATACGTAATTTACGGTTCTTCTACCATGATGGTCTACACTACAGGAAAAGGCGTAAACGGTTTTACACTAGATCCTTCTATAGGCGAGTTTTGCTTATCACACCCTAACATGACCATTCCTGATGGCGGAAACATCTATTCTTTAAATGAAGGAAATTACGTTCACTTCCCTGAAGGCGTAAAGAAATACCTGAAATATGTGCAGGTTCACGATGAAGAAACCAACAGGCCTTATACTTCCAGATATATCGGTTCTATGGTTGGTGACATCCACAGAAACCTGATTAAAGGCGGTATCTACATCTACCCTACGACCGCAAAATCACCAAATGGAAAATTAAGGTTATTATATGAATGCAATCCGATGGCTTTCATTGTAGAGCAAGCGGGTGGCGTTGCCTCTGATGGTTTCAACAGAATCCTGGAGATAGAGCCTACTGAATTACATCAACGCAGCTCTATTTTTATCGGCTCAAAAGAAATGGTAAATATGGCGGAAGGAATGATGGCTGAATTTTCTGCGGAAAAGAATGTAAATACCGTAACCACACAAAACTTAAAACAAGTAGGCTAAAAAGAACGCTACAGCAACACCGGCTTATAGTAAGGTTGCTTTATTCCGCTCTTTTTCAAACTCAACATCTATCGCCAGTGCAGCTTTATTCTTACCCGCTGCCACGGCCAATTCATCACAACGCTCATTCTCAGGATGGGCGTTGTGACCTTTGATCCATACGAATTTCACATCATGCAGTTTATAGACATCCAGGAAACGAATCCATAGGTCCTTATTCTTTTTGCCTTTAAAACCGATCTTCACCCAACCGAACACCCATTTCTTTTCTACAGAATCTACCACATATTTAGAATCGGAAACGACAGTTACCTGTTGCCCCGGACTTTTGATCGCCTTTAGACCTTCAATCACTGCCAGCAATTCCATCCGGTTGTTGGTCGTCATGCGAAAGCCACCACTCAATTCTTTATAATGCTTTCCTGAACGCAAAATGACCCCATAACCACCTGGCCCCGGGTTTCCACTTGCTGCGCCGTCTGTAAAAATCTCAATCATATGCGGACAAATCTATGTTTTTAAGCTTTAATTGCAATTCATGAAGGATAATAAATATTATTATGAAAATTAAATATGCTGAAATTGAATCGGTTAAAAGAAAAGACGAGGTTAAACCTCAAAAATATTTGCATTAAATAATATTAATCGTACTTTTGTGACGTTGAAAAAACATGGTGGTTTTAGCTCAGTTGGTTAGAGCATCGGTTTGTGGTACCGAGGGTCGTGGGTTCGAGCCCCATATTCCACCCCAGTTTTGAAAGCAGTCTGAAAAGACTGCTTTTTTTTTGTCTGAGATTTTTTTCATTCAACACGCAGCTACCAAAAAACGAATTTCCGATCAGTGTCGTTTTCTTTTAACCCAACTTCCTATCTGAAATATATGGCACAATCGGATAGATATAATCATCCATCTTAACCCCCAGCTTTTCCGGTGACGATCCTACAAAAACCGTTTTCTTACCTTTAATCGTAATCTTACCCTTCCCTTCAATTTCAATCATTGCCCATATCGGATCTTTATAAGGAACCGTGTATTTAATATTCGGATGTGATTTATCCACCTCTTCCGAATACCTGCTTTCCTTATAATCATCGCCTAGCCATTGATACGAAGCACTGTTGATCTGCACATAATGGATCTGGTTGATAAAATTGTAATAATCCTGATGGTGGTGACCACTGATCACCATAACTACCTTCTGCTGACCTGCCTTTTTATTTGCCTGCTCCAGCGTGTATCTCAGTAGAGTCCCATTTTCTAATCCACCTGAATCATTGTCCAATCCCTGATGACAAAAAACAACCGTTGGTAAGGCGGTATCATTCAGATCCTTTTTCAACCAGTCCAATTGTACCGGAGAAATATAACGTGCATAACCTTTTGGCCGATACTCACTCACATTATTTTCGTTTCCATCCAGTACCACAAAATGAAACCCATTAACATCAAATGAATAATATTTCCCTTTTGCACTCCAAAAATCAACCACTTGTTCTCGTGTATATCCTCCATCAGTATCGTGATTCCCGATGACATGATACTTCGGTCCTTTAAAATTATTCCAAACATCCATTAGTGGAAGGTTTCCTTTTTTTGGAAAGCAAAAATCACCGCCTTGAATGATAAAATCAGGCCTTTCTTCATTCATCTCTTTGATAAAAGCAGACAATCTATCTATGCCATCATGCATAATATCATGGTGCAAATCTGTGATCATTCCAAATCTGACCTTTTTGGGGATTGGATTTAGTTCAGGGAACTTCGCAAAAAGTAAAGTACCTCCTGCTAATCCGGATTTTGTGAGAAATTCTTTTCTATCCATATCTATTTTTTTAACTGAAATAATGTCATTATCGCGGCATGGTCTGAGGGAAACATCACCCTATGGTAATCAATAACGGCTGATGCCTTTCATTAACCTAATGTAGCAAGACTAAACATTAGTTTAGCATTACTGTATATAATTTTACCGCTACAAATGTTTTTTTCTACCATATAAAAGCATCCGACCAGAGAAAACGATACTATAGTATGTATTAAGCCTTAAAAGCGCATTCACCTGTTGCTCATTGGGATGACCAAAATGAATACTTTTATCGCCTTCTATCTGTAATTAGTCTAAATAACTGTATATTCGCCAAAAATCAGAAACAAATGAAGGTCAGAATTTCACCACTTTTATCTATAATGCTTCTCCTCCTATTCCCTTTACTTACCAATGCTCAGAATCACCAGAGTGTAGTGATTGGAAAAATAACAGATACCCTCCATCAAAAGATCAGCTTTGCTACGGTACAGCTCAAAAAACTCAATAAAAAAACAACTTCAGATAAAAACGGTGAATTTCAATTGAAAGGCATTCCTTCAGGAACGTATCAGCTTCGCATCTCTATGACGGGATTTGAAACTAATGAAACGCTGTTCACTGTGAATGAAAATGATACTTTAAAGATGGATTTCATATTAAAAGAGAAACATTCAGATTTAAAAGAAGTGATCGTTTCTGCCAGCAGAAAAGCAGAATCACTGGCGCAAACACCTTCATCGGTCACCGTGCTGACTGCAAAAGAAATCAACGCCCTATCTATTATCAGTCCGAATTTAGCGAATATACTAGCCTATAGTGTTCCCGGATTAGGCGCTGCCACCAATCAAACCGGAAATTCAGGTCAGACACTACGTGGAAGAACTGTATTGGTCTTAATTGACGGCATCCCACAATCTACACCGCTTAGAGCAGGTGGACGTGATATCCGTAGTGTAGACCCTTCGGTAATCGAAAGAGTTGAAGTCATTAAAGGCGCAACCGCTATCTATGGAAATGGCGCAGAGGGTGGTTTAATTAATTATATCACTAAAAGAGCACCAGCAGATAAAGTTTTCGGCGGTTATACTCAAATGGGCTTAACCGGAAATACCAAAGGAGACAGTACACTTGGCTACCGCGTGGTACAACAATTATATGGAAAAAGCGGAAAAATTGATTACATCGCAAGTGGTTCCTACGAAAAAACCGGCGTCTTCAAAGATGCTAAAGGCGAGGTGATTTCTCCGGATTACGGCTTAGGTGAAACAAAAACCTACAATGCCTATGCTAAAGTTGGCTACGACTTCTCCTCAAAACAAAGACTGGAATTAATGTACAATTATTTCAGTTCCAGACAACATTCTGATTATGTCTTAAAAAGCGGAATCTATGGACAAGAGCCTGCAATTGGAGTTAAAGGTGAAAGAACAGGTGCAGAAGAGGGTACACGCTACAATCACAATGCAAATCTTCAATATACCCAACAACAACTATTTGGTCAGACAGATTTCCAGGCCAATGTGTATTTACAGGATTTTTACACCATCTATTCCAATGTAGCTTCTTTTTATGAAGGTGGCCAATCTGCCATTAAATCTACAAAAATGGGTGCAAGAGTGAATTTAAATACGCCGTTTTCTATTTCTAAAAATGTATACGCACAGCTTAATTACGGTGTGGATTTGATGAATGACAAGACTTCACAAGACCTGGTTGACGGTAGAGTTTGGGTACCAAAAATGAACATGGTGAACTTCGCGCCTTACTTACAGGCGACCACTAATCTATTTAACGACTTAACCATTAAAGGTGGACTAAGGGTAGAGAATATCAACATTGACGTAGATGATTTTAACACCATTGCCACCGGAGCAAATAATGCCGGAAGTATTGCCGTTAAAGGAGGAAACCTAAACTATAATGCACTCGTGTTTAATCTGGGTGCAAGATATTCAGCCCATAAGCTCTTCAATCCTTTCATCAGTTACGCACAATCTTTTTCTGTGTTTGAGTTAGGTAGAGTATTGCGTTCTGCTAAAAGCAACACCTTATCTCAACTGCAAACCAAACCGATTATTGTAAATAATTATGAGGCTGGTTTTAGCAGCAGAATAGGCGATTTAAATTTTAGCGCCGCCTATTATATCAGTACTTCTAAACTTGGTGCAAATCTATTAGAGGTTGACGGCGTTTATATTTCACAACGAATCCCGGAAAGAGTTTCTGGCTTTGAAATCCAGGCAGATTACCCTTTGATGGATAAATTATTAATAGGTGGTAATTATGCTTATGTAGAAGGAAAAGGCGATATCGATGATGATGGCAAGTTTGATGGCGAAAACGATGTTTACCTGAACACTACCCGTATCCCACCTTCAAAAGCAACCGTTTACCTGAGGTATACTGGTGTTAAAAATCTAATGGTAGACCTGAACTGGATGAATATTGGAAGTAGAGATCGCTTTAAAACCAATCCCACCACCAATAGATATTCTATCGGAGAAGGCCCTGTAAAAGCTTACAGCCTGATTAACCTCGCTACTGCGTATCAGGCCTCAAAATCTTTAAAACTTAGCCTGGGCCTTGAAAACTTATTGAACAAAACCTATTATCCAAGTATTTCTCAATTCTACGGAAACAATACCGTTTATGCCAGAGGAAACGGTCGTAGGTTTAATCTTGCAGCAACTTATACGTACTAATGAAAATCACTAAGAAATTTATGCAGGTAATGAGGTTCAGCCATTTATGGCTGGGCCTTTTAACAGGTATTATTGTAGTGATCATTAGCCTGACAGGTTGTATCTATGTTTTCGAAAAAGAGATTCGGGAATACCTGGATAAGGATTACGCTTTTGTTCCAGCCCGGCAAGAACCACAGGCCAGTTTAGGCCTGTTATTGAAAGGATTTGAGAAGATGGCTCCGGATCAAAAGATCACCAGTATCACGATTCGTCATACCGAACCGAATGCCACAGTAGCTATTAACACCAAAGAACACCTGGTTTATTATCTGAATCCTTACAATGGCCAGCTGGTAAAAAAGTCTGAACTGGATTTTTTACATACCGTGGAGGAAATCCATACTTCTCTCCTCCTGGGAGATCAGGGCAAATTTATCATCCGCTGGTCGGTAGTTATTTTTGTACTGATGCTGATTACCGGTTTAGTTTTATGGTTTCCCGCACAGATGAGGTTACTGAAACAGGCATTCACCATTAAATGGAAGGGTTCCATCAAGCGTATTAATTATGATCTACATAATGTATTGGGCTTTTATGCCTCAGGTATTTTGTTGGTCATCTCTTTATCAGGCCTGTATTTTGGCTTTAAGGAGGTTAAAACTGCCGTTAGTTTTTTTAGCGGATCAAAATTAACTGAAGGCAAGAAAGCAGCACCAACCATACAGGCCGATACGGCAAGCTCAATTCCGGAACGATATGAGCACATGTATCAGAAAGCAATGGTTCAATTTCCCGGCGCCAGTCTCACGACTTTATCAATTCGTAAAGATGGAAGCATCAGACTCCGTTTAAACTACCCTACAGAATGGGCCCGAAAACGAAATACTTTCTTTTATAACTCAGAGAACGGGCAGCTCATCCGCTCTAAACTTTATAAAGATTTTAATCCCGCTGACACTATAGAAGCAAGTATTTACGACGTGCATACCGGACAGTTTTTTGGCTTGTTCGGTAAAATTGTAGCCACAATAGCCAGCTTAATTTCTGCCAGCCTGCCGATTACCGGTTTTATCATTTGGCTGAAAAAAGGAAAAAAAAAGAAAAAGTCTCCTAAAAGACGCCTGGTATTATCCAAATTACAAGGCAGGATTAATGATACTTTACCTAAAAGGGAGGTCTGTTAAACAGCCTCCCTTTTATTATTTATCATAGTATGTATATATACATATAGTATTGAGCTTACTATTGAGCTAACGCAAAAGCCAGAGGGATGGTATACCTCACCCTTACGGTCTCTGCATTCTGTCTGCCTGGTTTCCATCTTGGAGATTTACGAATGACTCTTAACGCTTCTTCATCACAACCAGAGCCAATGCCATTGATCAGTTTCACATCTGAGATTGATCCATCCCTTTCAATGACAAAACTCACCAGTACCCTTCCCTGCACACCGTTCTCCTGAGCTAAATCAGGATAGCGAAGATTTCTTTGCAGGAATTTTGCCCAGGCTTTCATCCCCCCTTCAAATTCCGGATAAACTTCCACCCCTGCTGCGTTGTAAATCTGATTGTCGATTTCCGCAGGACCACCAGGTCCTGTTGTACCTCCCCCGCCTTTACCGGTCTGTGCTAAGCGCTGCAAATCGGTTTCTAACCCCGCTTGTGTGACCGGACCAGCAACTGCATGTTCCATTTCTTTCAATGTAGGTGGTTCTGATACCGGATCCTGAACTACAACCGGACTTGAAACAGCCTTATACATTTTTAACTTTTCCTTTACCGGCTCCACCTTTGGCAATTCTTGCTGTTTTTTAGGCGGCAGATTTTCTACTGGCGGACGAAGTTCCACAACCACATCTTTTCTTGTGGCTACATCTGGCTGAGAGTTGATCATCGTTAATAAAAACGGGATCACGAACAGCGGAGTTGCAATCATCAGGGAGCGCAGGAGGATTTTGGAAGATTCAGCCCTCAATACAAATGCGCCATAATTTTGGTTTCTGTTTTTAAATACAAGGTCGAGCCACTCGGACTTGTACAGGTTTGAAGAGGAGTTTAGCATAATTCGAAGGGTTTATTCAAGGTGATGATGGAAATTTTACCTATATTCCATAATTAGTCGCTGTTTTTAATCGTTTAGATGAAAAACCAGAAAAGAACCAAACAGAAAGTGCAACAAAGCCTTTTTAAGACCTGTTTTCCAGAAAACACCAAAAAACGAGAAATATTTCTTTGATTATTTAACGACATTCGTATTTTTACAAACAAATCAAGAGAAATACCAAACAAAAATTATATTTTTGACCAAATTTTAAACAAATAAATGAAAAGCTTAAGGACAACTGCATTAAAAGAGGCACAATCAAGAATTTCACCAGAAGTAAAGTCGCCTTCGACTAAGATTTCTGAGTTTTTCGGGATAAATGTTTTTGATAAGAAAAAAATGAAAGATTTCTTATCAAAAGAAGTATTTGAAAAATTAAGTTCATCAATTGACCAGGGTGAGCTGATCAATCATGAAGATGCTAACCACATCGCTACAGCAATGAAAACATGGGCAATGTCTAAAGGTGCAACACACTATACGCATTGGTTTCAACCATTAACCGGTTCTACTGCTGAAAAACATGATGCTTTCTTTGAACCAAGTAAAGATGGCGCAATTGAAGTGTTTGCAGGAAGTGCATTGATTCAACAAGAACCAGATGCATCAAGTTTCCCTAATGGTGGTATCCGCAACACTTTCGAAGCGCGTGGATATACAGCATGGGATCCTTCTTCTCCAGCATTCATTATGGAAAGCAAAGCAGGTAAAACCCTTTGTGTTCCTACTGTATTTATTGCTTACACAGGCGAAGCCCTTGATTATAAAGCCCCTCTTTTAAAAGCATTATCTGCTTTAGATAAAGCTGCAGTTGATGTTTGTCAGTATTTTGACAAAGGAATCACTAAAGTAACCGCTTCTTTAGGTATTGAGCAGGAATATTTCCTTGTTGACCGTGCGTTATACAATGCCCGTCCGGATTTAGCTTTAACAGGCCGTGCCTTATTTGGACATATCTCTGCAAAAGGACAACAATTAGAAGATCATTATTTCGGATCTATTCCTGAGCGTGTGTTCACTTATATGGTTGATTTTGAAAACGAAGCCTTGAAATTAGGTATTCCTTTGAAAACCCGTCACAATGAGGTTGCACCTTCTCAATTTGAGTGTGCTCCGATTTATGAAGAAATCAACCTTGCCATTGACCACAACCAATTGTTGATGGACTTAATGGAAAAAGTTGCCGTAAAACATGACTTCAAAGTGTTATTACATGAGAAACCATATGCAGGTATCAATGGTTCAGGTAAACACAACAACTGGTCGTTAATCACCGATACTGGTAAGAACTTATTATCACCGGGAAAAACGCCTAAAAATAACTTAATGTTCTTAACGTTCTTCGTGAACACAATCAAAGCGGTACACGAACACGCAGACCTTTTAAGAGCAAGTATTGCTTCAGTGAGCAATGATCACCGCCTGGGTGCTAACGAAGCTCCACCGGCGATCATTTCGATCTTCCTTGGTTCTCAATTGAACGATGTGTTAGATGAAATCGAATCTTCAAGAAGCATCATTAAAAAAGTAAAAAGCGAAGACTCATTATGGTTAGGTATTCCTAAGATCCCACAGATCTCTTTTGATACTACCGACCGTAACCGTACTTCTCCTTTCGCCTTCACAGGTAATAAATTTGAGTTAAGAGCAGTAGGTTCTTCTGAAAACTCTTCTGCACCAATGACTGTATTAAACGCAATCGTTGCAGATCAATTGAATAAGTTCAAAGTTGAGGTTGACAAGCTGATCAAAAAAGGAGAGAAAAAAGATGTGGCTTTATTAACCATCATCAAAAGATACCTTAAAGAATCAAAAGACATCCGTTTTGAAGGAAATGGTTACAGTCAGGAGTGGGAAGAGGAAGCTGCGAAACGTGGTTTATCAAACATCAAAACTACACCTAAAGCACTTGATGCTTATGTAACTGATAAGACTACTGAACTTTTCGCTAACACAAATATCTTCAGCAAACGTGAATTACATGCTCGTCATGAGATTCTGTTAGAAAGCTATTTCAAGAAACTTCAGATCGAAGCAAGGGTAATGGGCGAAATGGTAAACAGTATCATCATTCCGGCAACCATCACTTACCAGAATGTATTAATTGAAAACGCCAGGGGTCTTAAAGATCTTGGTTTATCAGGCGAAGCATTAGAAACTCCGATTAACATTATCAACAAAGTTTCTGAGCATTTAAGCGGTCTGAAAGTAAACATCGACAAGATGTTGGAAGAACGTAAATTAACAAATGCTATTGAAGATAGCCGTGATAAAGCAATCGCTTACGATGAGAATGTAAAATCATACTTCGATACGATCCGTTATCACACAGATAAACTGGAGCAAATCGTTGATGACAGCGTATGGCCTCTTCCAAAATTCAGAGAATTATTGTTTCTGAAATAGACCAAAACGTAATAATCCATTAAATTTTAGTTTTTATAACCCTTCAATCAATTTTGAAGGGTTATTTTTTTGTTCTTAAGGCCTCAACATTCGGGCGTTTCCCTATCTTTGCAACAACATGAGTGATAACAGGTACAACCAACGTGGCGTTTCTGCGTCAAAAGAAGATGTGCACCAAGCCATCAAGAATATAGATAAAGGTATTTTTCCGCAAGCCTTCTGTAAAATCATACCTGATATTTTAGGGAATGATGACGCATTTTGCAACATTATGCATGCAGATGGTGCCGGAACGAAATCTTCCCTCGCCTACGTATACTGGAAAGAAACAGGTGATCTTTCCGTATGGAAAGGAATTGCTCAGGATGCCATCATTATGAACATTGACGATTTGATTTGTGTAGGCGCTACAGACCAGATCCTTTTATCTTCTACCATCGGACGTAATAAAAATCTGATCCCTGGTGAAGTAATTGCCGCAATCATCAATGGTACTGAAGAAATCCTTGCAGAACTTAGAGAACTAGGTATCTCGATTTACTCTACAGGCGGTGAAACTGCTGATGTAGGCGACCTTGTACGCACGATCATTGTAGATTCTACAGTTACCTGCAGAATTGAAAGAGATAAGATCATCAGCAATCATACGATTCAGGCTGGTGATGTAATTGTTGGGCTTTCGTCGTCCGGACAAGCTACTTACGAAACAGAATACAACGGTGGTATGGGTTCTAACGGACTTACTTCTGCAAGACATGATGTTTTTGATAAGTCGGTGGCAACAAGTTACCCGGAGAGTTTTGATCCTTCTGTTCCTTTTGACCTGGTATTTTCTGGTGGTAAAAAGTTAACAGATACCATCAAAATTGATGAGGATACAGAAATTACAGTAGGAAAATTAGTGCTTTCTCCTACACGTACTTATGCTCCGGTGATTAAACAGATTTTAACGGCTCACAGAAGTCAGATTCATGGTCTTGTTCATTGCAGCGGTGGCGCACAAACTAAAGTGCTTCACTTTGTAAATGATGATGTTCATATCATTAAAGACAATATGTTCCCTGTTCCTCCATTGTTCCAGTTGATTCAGGAGCAGTCTGGCACAGATTGGAAAGAAATGTACAAAGTATTCAATATGGGCCATAGAATGGAATTATATGTTCCTGCAGCAATTGCTGAGGATATCATTGCAATTTCTAAAAGCTTTAATATCGATGCGCAGATTATTGGTCGTGTAGAAGCTTCTGAGCAGAAACAAGTAACGATTGAAAGCGATAAAGGTACGTTTGTATATAATTAAGTAGATTTTTCGCTGAAAGGCGCGATTATAAAAGGAAACCGGTGATTTTATTGCCGGTTTTCTTGTTTTGTGAAGTTAGGTAAGTAAAAAAAGAACACCTCGCTCTTCAAAGGCGGCAAGCCTTGCGCTGAAGGGCGCAAAACCTGCTATGCCTTTTCTGAGAAGGTATTCCTTTTTTTTAGCAAATAGCCTATTCTTCCCTGCATTCGACACAACGGTTAAAGAAAATGGAGAAAGAGGTTAAAGGGCAAGACTTTTCTTAGCAGGATTACCCGGCAAGCTAACTAAGCACCCATATTAAACAGACGTGTTAAATAGACGTGTTAAACAGGCACATTAAACAAAGCGTATTAAGCAGTGTGCTATTAGAAAGCTGCCTTAATGGTTAAAATTAACGTATAAAAAAAGGGATCAGACTTAACGTCTGATCCCTTTTTGTTTTTCTGCTTCAGAACTAAACACCTTACCGGCTGTAAAATTATGATGCAGTATTACTCTTTTTTAAAATAAAGGATGTTCCTCTTTGACTACCTGCGAAGGTTTGCTCTTCAGCAAAGATTCGGGTAGGAGAAGAGAGAATATTCTTTATTTACGAATAGACAACTCGTTGATAATGTTTTTCGCACCACCTAACACGTCAATACACCACAATACGTAACGTACATCCACACAGATTGTGCGTTTAAATTCTTTATCAAAAGCGATATCGCCACTCATTGCTTCCCAGTTACCATCAAAAGCAAGACCGATTAACTCGCCATTACCATTGATTACCGGAGAACCTGAGTTACCACCAGTGATGTCATTGTTTGTGATAAAGTTTACGGTTAATGTACCGTTGTTACCATACTGACCGAAGTTCTTTTTATTATAGTTTTCGATAAGGTTGGCAGGAAGGTCGAACTCACTATCACCTGGAATGTATTTTTTCATCATACCATCGATGGTAGTGGTCGTTTTATAAACGATACCATCTTTAGGAGAGTAGTCCTGAACATTTCCATATGAAAGGCGCATGGTAGAGTTTGCATCCGGGTACATCAGCTTACCTTTGTTTTTCTCCAGGGTAGCTTTCAGGTACAGGTGATCAAGGTCTGCTTTCTTAGTTTCAAAATCAGCTACTAAAGAACCGAAGTTAGTTTTGATATAATCCGGAGGGTACACATTGGCAGCATAAACATAGGCAGGATCGGCTTTAACGGCTTCTAATGAAGGGTTAGTAGCCAAAAATGCTTTCAATTTCTCTGGTTTAATCAGGTTACTATTTTCCCACAGGTACGCTGCGAACTTATCGAAAGTAGTCTCAGGGTTCCCTGTCCAGTATTTCTCTGCAATTTCCGCGAAGAACTTAGGCTGAGATTTCACAGGAACATCCTGATAAAAAGCCGCAAGAATTTTAGCGAAGATCTTTTTATCTGCTGTTTCTACATAAGTTTCTGCATAAGCATTTGCCGCATTATTCAGACTGGTTTTCACTTTTTCAGCGAAAGCAGCATCACCTTTTTTCTGATCTACCGCAGCATAAGAGCGCACGATAGAAATCGCGTTAGGCACCCATGCAGAAGCCATAAAGCCTTCATTGATATAGGTACGTTGTACAGAAATCGGGTCGATATCTTTATAGATCTGAGCATATTGCTCCATCAGACCAGCAAATTCAGTTTTCTGAGCTGCCCAATCTGTGAAAGATTTCTCTTCTTTTCTTTTTGAATCAGAAACTTTAAGTCTTTTCAACTGCTCTGTCTGACCGATAAAATACTTCCAGTAGTTGGCGATATTTGCATATTGAGAAGACAATTTCAAGCGCGTATCTACACTTTTATCCATTTCCTGTTTCCAGGATTTAAGGCGGATATCACGTAATTTAACAATAGTAGGACTTACCTTTTCTGTCGCAAGATCAACACCATAAGAAGTTAAATATCTGTCGGTACGACCAGGATAGCCATAAACCATAGAGAAATCACCGTTTTTCACACCTTTGATAGAAACCGGAAGGAATTTTTTAGGGGTATAAGGAACGTTTGCTGCAGTATATTTTGCAGGTTGGTTTTCTTTACCGGCATACACTCTGAACACAGAGAAATCTCCTGTCTGACGAGGCCATTCCCAGTTGTCAGTATCACCACCAAATTTACCAATATTCTGAGGAGGCGCACCTACCAAACGGATATCGTCGAAACGCTCGTATACAAAAAGGATAAACTGGTTAGACTTATAAAAGTCTTTTACATTCGCTTCAATCGTTGGACCGGTTACTGCGGCTTTAGCAATTGTATTGAATACTTCTAACATTTTAGAAGATTTCTCCGCACCTGCTAGGCCTTTAGTAGCCGCTTCAACCTGAGGCGTTACATCTTCCATTTTCAACAGGAACTTTACAAATAATCCATCGATAGGTTTCTCTTCACCGTAATTTTTAGCGTAGAAACCATTGTCAAGGATGTTATTCTGAGGAGTGGAGTTCGAAGCGATCGCATCGTAACCACAGTGGTGATTGGTAAAGATCAATCCTTTGTCGGAAACAATCTCACCAGTACAGAAGCCACCGAAATGAACGATTGCATCTTTCAGACTGGAACCATTTGCATTATAAAGGTCTTTTGCTGTTAGCTTAAACCCTTGCTTCTTCATTTGCTCATAGTTTTTGCCTATCAGCATTGGGATCCACATCCCTTCATCTGCTTTAACGGTGTTTGCAAAGGACATAACCATTGCACACAACAGCAGATAAACTGTTTTTCTCATGATATAATAAATTAGTTAGTGATAACCAAAGTTAAGTAATTGTGACCATTAATAGGTATAAATTACACGCTTACCGTCTTTCTATGCGCAGATTTACTCCTATAAATCACGAAAGCAATAGTGGAGGCAATGCCGATCAGTCCTTCCATGAAGATTGCCGGTCTGGGGCCCATTACATTTGCCAGCCAGCCAATCAACAGGCTACCTATCGGAAGAATCCCCTGATAAGCCATGACATAATAACTGATGGCCCTTCCACGCATTTCCGGAACAGAATGCGTTTGTATATAAGTATTGATGGCTGAGGTTTGTCCCATCATCCCTACCCCGGTCAGAGTCATGAAAAACAACGCTACCGGCAACTGGGGTGCATAGGCGAGAAACAACAGGCTCCCCCCCAGAATTCCACCGGCGATGGCGACCATTTTCATCAGTCCGTTGTTGTTTTTCAGGTTGGCCAGATAAACCGCACTAATGATAGAGCCTAATCCGGCGGCACTCTCAAACCAGCTGAACGTTCGGGCATCACCGCTAAAAATATCTTTCGCGAAGATGGGCATCAGGGTATTAAAAGGGATCACAAACAGACTGCTCACACCAATCATGATCAGCATACTGCTCAGGTTTTTATCACCGGAAACGTACTTAAATCCTTCTTCCAGCTCTGTCCAGATGCTTTTCTCTGATTTCTCCATCACGATTACCTTTAAGCGCATCATAAACAGACAAATCAATACCGGGATGTAACTCAGGAAATTCAATATAAAGCAAAAGTCTGTCCCGAAGGTGCTTAAAATGATGCCGGCAACCGCCGGGCCAGCGATCCTTGCAAAGTTGACCATCGTAGAATTCAGTGCGATGGCATTTGGAAGGTCCTCTTTATGGTCTACCATTTCCACCATTAAAGATTGCCTGCAAGTCATGTCGAACGCATTGATGATCCCCTGAATCAGACTGAGCGCGATAATCAGCAGGATGTTGTAATAGCCGAAGAATATGATCCCTGCCAGGGCACCTGCCTGAACCATGGAGGCGATCTGCGTAAGCACCAGAATATGGTAGCGGTTGTGGCGGTCTACCAGACTTCCCGCGTAGGGCGATAAAAATAAAGAAGGGATCAGACTCACAAAGCCCACGACCCCCAGCAATAACGCCGATCCAGTCAATTGATAGACCAACCAACTCACCGCCGTCTTCTGCATCCAGGTCCCCACAAGGGAGATAGATTGTCCGTAAAAAAACAGTTTAAAGTTGCGGGATTTGAGTGATCTGAATAATGTCATGAAGGGTTATTTTCTGAGCTTTGCTGCGCTGATTGCTGAACAGATTGTTCAGCTTATCTGCGTTGGCCTCAAATCTCGGGATAAAGAATGTATCTGTAAAATTGATAGTTTTAATGATATTCATTAGTTTTACCGATTGATCAGAAGAAGATCACAGAGAGATTATACCAGGATCAGGCTAAGATCCCACAGCTATCTTACCCCATACATATAGACCATTATGGAATTCAGACAACTCAGTTATTTTATTAAGGCCGCGGAGTTATTACACTTCACAGATGCCGCAGCGCAGTGTTTTGTGACGCAGTCTACTTTATCACAACAGGTGAAGCAGCTGGAGGAAGAATTGGGAATGTTGCTTTTTGACCGGGTGGGTAAACACGTACAGCTCACCGAGGCGGGGAAGGTATTTCTAAACCATGCACGGCAGATTATGCTGGAAATTAAGAAATCAAAGCAAGCGATCTTTGAATTGAATAACCTGGTGAACGGGGAGTTAAGAATCGGGGTAACTTATGCTTTTAGTTCCTTACTGCTGCCTTCCCTCACTCCTTTTTCCAACAAATATCCGGGGATTAAGCTGCACATAGAGTCCGGTATTGCCGGCGCATTGGAAGCCAGACTGAAGACTGCAGATCTGGACTTCATTTTAGCTTTTCATGAGCAATCCGACAACGAAGGGCTCGAAATGCAGCTGTTGTTTTCTTCCAGGATCAAAATGGTGACCTCAAAAAAACACCCTTTAGCAAAACTAAACCGGATCTCTTTAAAGGAACTGGCACAAACTGAAATGATTCTGGCGAATAAAGGCTTCAGCTCCAGAGATATGCTCGATGAGATTTTCAAGAAAAACAACATCATTCCTAACATCAAAATAGAAATGAATGATACACATTCCCTGCTCTCATTAGTGGATACAGGAAACTGGGTTACAATTATCAATGAAAAAGCAATTACGAGCTGGGAAAACCTGGTCGCCATTCCGATAACCGGAAAAGAATTGTATAAAGAAGCTTATATCTTGTGGCAGAAGGGGGTTTTTAGAAAAAAATCAGCAACTCTTTTTATAGAAGAGCTGCTGAAAATAGTATAAGAGAGCGGACAAATATCGGAATATTCCACTCCCCCCGGAATGTATTTGACATGGCCTCTTTTCATTAGCAACCGACAATAAATATTGCCAGCATTATCAAAATATCCTGACCTCTCTAGTTACAAGAACTAAAACTACAGCAAATTATTGATAATAACCATTAATTAAATCATTACTTAACAAATAAATAGATTCTTCTTAAGAAGAATTACTTAGTTACAACTAAGCTACACCCATTTATTCATACAAAAACAGCTACTGATAAATAATCAGCAGCTGTTTTAAATAATCAGAATAAGGGCTTAATTAATAAGTTTTGATCGATGATTTATTCCCCGTCGTATTGATTTTATACCAGGCTTTATTTTCATATAATGCAGCTTCATGATGACCTGCATGTTGGTTCACGTCTATTCCAAGTACCTTTCCATTATAGTAAAAGCCTACATTGGTATCGGTAATCGTATGACCAACGATAATCCTTTTCACCTTATACAGTGCCAATGTCTGATCTACCTCTGCTTCTGTTGCTTTCGGTTCTACAAAATATCCCCTGTACCAGAATAAAGAAGAGCGTCCGCCATCAAACAATAGCTCCACTGCCTTATCAGGAATTGTGATTGATTTTCTGTCCTGATCATAAAAGGGTCTGCAACGGTCGTTGATTTCCTTCAAACTCATCTTCAAATCATTGATAACGGGAGCTACACCTGCGTGCAGACAAAGGTTATCGCCAATCTTTTCAATCAGGTTTTTAGTTCTCAACCAGCGCCCTATCTCGGCATCCGGACCATATAACTCCATGTAATTCAGTTCCATCAGCTTTGCATTGCTCATATATTTTGGCTGTACATAACGTAGGTCGCCACTTAAGTTCATGATGTCATGGTTACCCAGAATTGTGTGCAGATAGCCTCCTTTGGCCTTCGCATCCTGCTCCAGCTTATACAGCAACCAGATTGTGGCCGACACCTCTTCTCCGCGGTCGAATAAATCACCGCAGATCACCAGTTGCCCTTTCCCAAAAATCCAGTTGTATTGTTCATCCATTACCTTATTGGCCAGCAACAGCTTCCTGAAACCTTCAAACTCCCCTTCTACATCGGAAAGCGCGAGTAGCTTATCCGGTTGCTTAAATTCTGCAGGTTCATTTTTAAGAACGCGTTGCAATCTGACAGAGAAATTCCATTCCGGATGGTTAGAAAACTTCACCTCTACCGGCAGCTCAGCCTTCTTGCTGACCGGATAAGTTTGCAGCTTGCATTTCTGCAAACCACCTTCTGTCACAATCGTCCGGACCTCAATCAGGTCATTTTTATACAATACATAAGGACCGTCGTTCATATTCTTTGATGAAGCAGGAATTTGAGCACAGGAAGAGAAAGTCATCCAGCTGAGAACCAGCGAAAAGGCTGTTGTTAATAATTTCATACACGCTAATATAATTATTTATAGCATTCATTTTAAACAACATCAGGAAGCCTATTCCTCTGATTTCGCGAAATCTTTAACCACTGCTCCAAGGTCGTAGACCGGAGTTATTGCACCAAATTCCGCAGCGATAATGCTGCTTCCGGCGGCGCTTCTGCTCCCTCCTGCACAATGTACTACAATCGGTTTATCTGCCGGAACTTCCATAATACGTTCCCTCAGCTCACCCAAAGGAATGTTCGTAGCATTAGCAAAAACCTTTTTCTTTTTCACTTCATTCGCATTCCTGACATCAATAATGGTAAACTCCTCAGGATTGGCAATAAAGCATTCCAAAGGCAGTACCGGCATCAGTACATCACCAGAATCCGTTACAAAAGCGGCTACAATACACGCTTCATAACCGATACTTGCAGCGCGATGAATTAATTCTTCCAGATGTTGAGGATTGGCGGCTGTTAAGTAGAAATGCTCGCCAGGTCTGATGATGCTTCCCAACCAGGTTTCGAACTTTTTACCATACACAATATTCACTGCTCCCGGATAATGACCTTCCTTAAAATCGCCTTCCGGACGGGCATCCACGACAATTATGGCTGCATTAATCTCTTCCAGTTCCGGTTGCTTAATCCATTCTACCTGATCAACATTGGGTTTAAAATGAGGGGCACCCTTTCTGTTCAGGTCTACATCATAACCAAAATATTTCGGAATAAATGGCTGATCTGTGGTCAGTTCTTTAATAAAATCTGACTCGCTCATTTCCTGTAGCGACCAGTTACTGGTCTTTTCTGCGCCGATCGTACTGGAACTTGCCGTACTTAAAGCTTTACCACATAAAGTACCTGAACCATGTGCAGGATAAACCAATACCTCATCATCCAGCACCATCAGTTTATCTCTTAGCGAGTGGTACATCTGAAGGGCTAACTTCTCCCTTTTCGCCTGTAGGTTCCCGACAGATTCCCTCAGATCCGGTCTGCCACAGTCTCCGATAAACAAGGTATCACCGGTAAAAACTGCTTTAGCGACCCCATCATGCTCCAACAACACCGAAATGCTATCTGGTGAATGACCCGGGGTATGAATACTGGTCAGCTTTATTTTACCAAAACTAAGCGTTGCTTCTTCATCAAAATAATGTACCGGATAAGCGGCACCCGTTAAACTATGGGCATATATTGTAGCGCCGGTTGTTTCATGAATCTCCAGGTGGCTACTCACAAAATCGGCATGAGGATGTGTTTCTATGACCCCAATAATCTCTGCATCAAATTTCTTTGCAAATTCATAATAAGGTTCAGGATTACGCGCAGGATCTATCAACACGATCTTTTGCTCACATTCACTAACTATTGCATAGCTATAATGTGCTAAAAACTCATCTTTAAACTGTTCTATAATCATCTTTTATTCATTTAACGTAAAAAACTAATTCAAATCCTGTAAGGATTCATTGCATCCCCTTTAACGTTTCATGCTATACAAATTTCAGCATAAAAAGGCGGTGTTTTTTGTGATATAGGTCACGCACAAGCAATTAATTAATCATTTTATACCTGAACCTATCATTTAAAACCTGGTGATTGATTTGTAAATACAACAACCAAAACTGATCATTTAATGCGGGAGTTTATCTTTTAACAATCCATAAAGATAAGTTCCGAGTAAAGAACCAAAAATGACAATCAACATCGTTAGGTAACCGTATCCAAGGTTTACAAACATCGGCCCCGGACAAGCGCCGGTCAGTGCCCAACCCAGACCAAAAATCGTACCTCCAATGATGTATTTTTTATAGCTACTTTCCTTTTCAGGAAACTGAATCAATTGGTTTTCCGAATCTTTCAATTGAAACTTTTTAATCAGGAATACCGCAATTACACCAAGTACCACTGCTGTTCCGATGATTCCATACATATGAAAAGATTGAAAACGAAACATCTCCTGAATGCGGAACCAGGATACTGCTTCTGATTTACTCATGATGATGCCGAACAATATGCCGGCAAGTATATATTTTATTGATTTCATGTGATCTGCTTAATAATTTGTAATCGTTAATTTTTAACAGGAATCCATTTCATTTGGAACCTTCGCTTTAAATGAGGGAATCTTGTATCCTTAGTCAGCCCTTTCTTCTCCTTAAATCAGGAAAGGCAAAACCAGCCAGGTCATGATCAATCCTCCAATAAAAAAGCCAATTACCGCTACTAAAGAAGGCAATTGCAGGTTCGACAAACCTGATATTGCATGTCCGGAGGTACAGCCACCAGCATACCTGGATCCGAAACCTACTAAAACTCCTCCGAAAAGCAACAGGAACCATGTTTTTGGAGAAGCCAGTGCGTCCAGCGCAAACAATTCATCAGGATTTAGCTGACCATTGAAATGAACACCCATTTCCTGAAGGTCCTTTACCGTAGCTGCAGACAAGTCCAGCGCCTTAGGATTAGAGAGGAATTCAGAAGAAATCCATCCGCCAATAATAGCACCGACTAAAAACAGCAGGTTCCAGCGTTGTGCTTTCCAGTCAAAATCAAAAAACTTCACCTTTTTACCGGCACCGGCTATGCTACACATCGTTCTTAAATTGGAAGAAAAACCAAAGGATTTACCCCAGAAATTGAGCAATAACATAATTACTACAATCATAATCCCCGAGAAATACCAGGGCCATGGTTGCCTTATAAAATCTATCATCGTATTCATCTTATATATTACTATTAAAAAACTATATACTGTTATCAGAACATACTTTCAGTCTCCTGCTACCCGGCTTTTGCTCCGTTTTATTTAAACAAAAGCTCTTTCGTCAGGATATAAACACTCATTATCAACACAAACCAGCCGAAACCAATTTTCAGTTTCTTGCTATCCACCTTTTTACTCAGATTACCACCTATAAAAATACCGACAATGGCAATGAAGGTAATCTTTAATAAAAACACCCAATCGATATCAAAATGACCGAAATCTCCGGAGAACCCGATTAAGGAATTCAGGGCGATAATAAAAAGCGAAGTCCCTATGGCTTCTTTCATGGGTAAGCCCAATAATATGACTAAAGTAGGAATCAATAAAAACCCACCTCCGGCACCCAATAAACCTGTTATAAAGCCAATACCGACACCAAAAAACAACAACTTAGGAAGGTTTAGATCTTTAGCAACTGTAGGTTCTTCCACATTATTCTTTCCGCTTCTGATCATGGCAATTGCGGCGATGAGCATCAGTATCGCAAAAAGGCTCATCACCAACATGTTTTCAGTAAGCTCGAAATGCTTAAAAGAAGCGATATGAGGAGGAATGGCAGGAATCAGGAACTTTCTGCTGAGCCAAACGGTAGTTACCGAACTCAATCCGAACAACAAGGCCGTTTTCACCTGTACCTGACCGTTTTTATAATTCTGATAAGCACCTACCAGACTCGTACTCCCTACGATAAACAACGAATAAGAGGTGGCCATCAATGGCGCGATGCCAAACAAATACACCAATACCGGAACCGTTAAAATGGACCCACCACCGCCTACTAATCCTAATGAAATACCAATCAGCGCCGAGGCCAGGTATGCAACAACTTCCATATTTATTTCCTTTAGGACAAAGATGTAAATTCTGCACCTGACTTAGGGTGACTTTTGTCACAAGGTTTTATTTTTTCAGTTCAATAAAGTTCCTGTACAACTTTATTTCGCCCTTTTGTTCCATTTTTTTGAGCAATCTGGAGATCACCTCTCTGGATGAATTCAGATCAGAAGCAATCTCCTGATGGGTCAGCTGTAGCTCATTTGTTTGCAGCTGTTCCTGTTGTTTCTGCAGGTAAAAGCTCAACCTTTGATCCAGACCGTTAAAGGCAATACTATCTATGACCAGCAATAACTCTTCAAATCTGGAACGGTAAGTTTCCATCACAAAATAATACCAGCTGGGGTATTGCTTCATCAGGTCGTCCATTAAAGTGATGGGCACCATCAAAATCGTACTATCTTCAATTGCTTTTCCCATGATTTTACTGGACTCCTGTTTGGCGGCACAAATCATGGATAGTGCACAGGCTTCCCCGGGTTGCAGGTAATACATAAAAAACTCGTTTCCATCTGTACCTTCTCTATACAGTTTCACCCGTCCTTCCACAATTAACACGGTAGAACGAAAATATTGTCCGGTTTGCATCAGGTGTTCACCGGCTTTAAAATCTTTGATCGTTACCTGTTCAATTAACTTTTCTCTCAAAGCAGGCTCAAACTGCGGAAAAAGCGTATTTATATAATTGCTTATACTGGATGAATTCATATTTTTATAGCTATTGACCAAAACCCCAACAATTGAAATATACAGAAAAAAAGATCATTTCGGTATCAGGCGATCCTTTGCTATCCCTTCAACAGCTTTCTGTGAAGCAGCTCAGCGAACCTGTATCCTATCCGGTCTATACCATCCTGTTTATCCCCGAAGGCAAAGGTTCTTTCCAGGCTGATTTCGGAAACTTCTCTTTTGAAGGGCCGGTGATATTTTTTGCGACACCATTCCAGACCATCCATTTCAAAGAAATCCCGAAGGGAAAGCTGATGATGTTGCAGTTTCATGGTGATTTTTACTGCATTGCTTACCATAAAGCCGAGGTGGCCTGTAATGGCCTTTTGTTCAATAATATTTTTCTGGAACCCTCCATATCCTTAAGTCCGGAAGAAGCGGAATCATTTGATTCTTTATTAACCCAGTTAAAGAGTGAGCTGAGTAGCGAGCAACCGAGTGAAGCGGTCCTGACCGCCTATCTGCAATTGTTTCTGGCACAATCCAGTCGCATTAAATTGAAATCAATGCCGGCCATGGTGCAGCCTGCCAAAGAGGCCTTGATGGAAGCCTTTCAAACGGCTCTCGAAGAAAACTTCCTGACCTTGCGTAAACCCGCCGATTATGCTAATCTGTTACACCTGAATCCGAATACCTTTACCAAGCGCTGTAAAAAACATTTCGGCAAAACACCAACTACCCTCATTCAGGAACGACTGGTCCTGGAAGCTAAAAAACTACTGCACCTTACCCGGAAAAGCATTAAAGAAGTGGCTTATCAACTCAATTTTGAAGATGAATACTACTTCAGCCGCTTCTTCAAAAAGATGACCGGTGTATCTCCACAACTCTTCAGAGAGAAAACAGGAATATCTATTGTGGCTGATTTGTCCATCTAATACACAGGTATCGTCCATGGTTTAAGGGATAACAGATGCCGAACTTTGAAGCTTAATATCAAAGCTTATGTCTGTTCAATTTTCCTCCTTCCTTCAAACCCTTGCTGGTTTATCTTCGCTGAGCACCCGTTTAATCCGCATTGCGATCGCCATTGTGCTGATCTGGATTGGTGGACTAAAAGTTTACAATTATGAAGCAGAGGGCATTGTTCCTTTTGTGGCAAACTCTCCGGTGATGTCGTTCTTTTACGCGCATCCTTCCGAATACAAACCCTATATGCAAAAAGAAGGCGAAGCCAATCCCGATAAAATTGCCTGGCATACTGCCAACAACACTTATCTGTTTTCTTATGGATTAGGCGCGGTGTTGGTTGTTTTGGGCATCATGCTATTGCTAAACACTTATAACCCCGGCATTGGTATGGCTGGCGCAGCGATGGTCATCATCATGTCGGTTGTGACCCTTTCCTTTTTAATCACGACCAAAGACAACTGGGTTCCTGACCTCGGGGATCCGAACCATGGTTTCCCATTACTTTCCGGCCGCGGCAGATTAGTTGTAAAAGACATCATTATGATGGCTGGCGCTTTTGTTGCTTTATGTGATTCCGCCAGACAATACCTGGTTAAAACACAAAAGGCATAAAACATAAAAAGTTTATTGGACAATCAGTTTACCCCTCATTGTAGCAACATGACCGGGAAAAGTACAGATGTAATCATAGGTTCCTTTTTCCGGAACAGTAAACTCGATGGTATCAGATTCATTGCCTCCAAGTAGTTTGGTATGTGCAATAATTTTACTGCTTAAGGATTTAGGGATGAAATCATTGTCTTTTGCGGTTAAGGCAATTGTCGCAAAATTATCAATATCAGTTCCCGGAGTAAGCAGCACAAAATTATGCCCCATCACATTTTTATCCATGGTCCCGATATGGGTAAAGGTTAAGGTAATTGGCTTTCCTGCAAGGGCCTTTAATACGGTCTGGTCGTATTTCATCTCATCATGAGCTGACAGGGTTAACGTATTGCTGATTTCTTCAACAGGTGTGGGTGCCCATTGCTCCTCGGCAGGGGCTTTTGTTTTATCCTCTTTCCCACCGCCACATGAATTAAAACTGAATGCCATGATCGCGAGCAATGCGATGATACTTAGAGACCTTTTCATTTTTGATTGATTTTAATCCCCATAACATGTGTTATGTATTACAAAGTTATCGGGATCCGCAGCCTGATCTTATGATCGAGATCATAAGATTAAAAACAATTACCGATATACCTTATGGTTATCTATCAGAAGTTCTCCTTTTTTTTCCAGAGATTTAATCGACCGGATGACTGTCTCCACCCTTAACCCGGTCAGGTTAGCAATTTGCTGTCTGGTGATTTCTACCCGGTATTTTTGATCCGAAGCGATACAAAATACCTTGATTTTAAAATAGTCGAGTAATTTCAGCACCCTATGTTCCGGTTCCTGAGAAGAAATCTCAGAAGCCATAATAGACCTGAAATAAAGTCTTTTCGCCAGGTTAACAGTCACAGCAAGATGAACATCAGGATTCTCTTTCAGCAGCTGCAAAAACCTGTTTTTGGGCAACAGGAAAAGCGCTGAATGTATTAATGCTGACGTATTAGTTGCATAAAGATCCTCAATAAACAACGGTGGTTCTCCAAAACTGTCACCAGCGGTAAACAAGCCCTGAACAAACTCCTTCCCACCATCGTTAAAGTTATTCATTTTGACCGCTCCATTTTGAATCTGAAAATAATACCTGGGGCTGTCTCCCTGTCTGAATACAATCTCCCCTTTTTCAAAAACCACGAGTTTAGCGCCAAACTTAATCAGCAAATCTTCATCAATCATGAGCATTCATTTAAACCTGACCAACCATACCTTACAACAGCCATAGCACAAACATTGTTTATTGCCCCTATTTTTCAACTGCAATCCCCCTTTACACTATCTACACTCATGATCAAACGATTGCGTTGACATTTATATCAATCTGATGATAAATAACACTTAATTTTAATATAAAATCAACACAACCGTTTTTATGAAAAAATACTTTGTACCATTTATTTTGGTATTTCTGACCGGAGCGGGGGCTGCATCGGCACAGGAACTAAAATATACCAATGGTAAAGATGCATGGAACCCCGACTCCCTGGGCAACCACCGCGTGGTCCTCCAGGTCACCAGTGATGGAACTGTAGCCAAAGCCATCATCCCCTGGCGCAGAAGAGACCTGCAACCCGAACTAAAAGAGATTTGGGTAGTAGATGCGAAAACCAATCAAAAGGTAAAACAAGTCAGGGCCGCGGAAATCAACAGAGAACAAGGCAGCATTTATTTTGAACCGACCTCTGGTGCCGGCACTTACTACGTTTATTACCAACCTTACAAAGTAGATGGCCGTTCCAATTATCCGAATGCCATTTACCTCCGGAGAACGGCCAATGGAAACTCCTCCCGGCCATCCGCAACCGCGAAAACTGCAACGGTAAAAGTACAGGAAATCCAATCGGTCAATGCCATGAACAGCAATTACCCGATGGAAATCATCGCCACTGCAAAAGAAACCAAAGACCTGATCAAAGCGCATCCACAATCCGCTTACCTGGTATTTCCGGAAGACCGTTTAAATCCGATAAAGATGACGGAGGACCTGCCGCAGCGCTGGATCTTAAAAGGACTAAAACCACAGTTTTCGGGTACTGCTGCTAAAGGAGAAAACTATGCTTTTCAACTGGGAATATACCCGGTAAAGCAGGACTTAAAGAACGTACAAGTAAAATTTACCGACCTTAAAAGTAAAACCGGAGCGCGAATCCCGGCCAGCATCCTTTCCTGCCTGAATACTGATGGGATCAACTGGAATACACAACCTTTACATAAAACGGTGGACGTAGCTAAAGCACAGGTTCAAGCCCTGTGGATATTGGCCAACCTTCCCAAAAATGCCGTTCCGGGGAGTTATACAGGTACCATCACTGTTACTGCCAATGGCGTTCCGGCTACCCCGATCCAGCTCAACCTGACCGTCAGCACGAAAACCTTAGCAGATGGTGGCATCAGTGAACCCTGGAAACAAACCCGTTTAACCTGGTTAAATTCTACCCTCGCGCAGAAAAACGACGTCATTGCCCCTTACCTCCCATTGGAAGTAAAAGCGCAGACCATCTCTTTGCTGGGCAGAAAAGTAGTGTTGAACAAAGACGGATTTCCGGCACAGATCCAAACGTTTTTTACCCCGGAAATGACTGATTTTTCGACTACCGGAAAAGACATCTTAACGGAGCCAATTCATTTCCATGTCAAAAAGGGTAAAGACATCGTCTGGAAAAACGGACCATTAATCTTCACAGAACAACAGCCGGGAACGGTAAAATGGACTACAACCAACACTTCCGACAGCCTGAAGATGGAAGTCGAAGGTGCTATAGAATTTGACGGTTTCCTGGCCTATACCGTGAAAATCATCGCCTTACAGGACCTAAAACTGAACGACGTCCGTTTGCACATTCCTTTTTCGGAACAGGCGGCTAAATACATGATGGGCCTTGGGTTAAAAGGCGGCAACAGACCGGATACCCTAAAATGGAAATGGGATGTAGCCCATAAAAATCAGGATGGCGCATGGATTGGCGATGTCAATGCAGGCCTGCAATACACCCTGAAAGACAATCATTACGTCCGCCCGCTCAATACCAATTTCTACTTACAGAAACCTTTGTTACTCCCAACTTCCTGGGGAAATGAAGGTAAAGGTGGTATCGATGTGTTTAAAAAAGGAAAATCCATTTTATCGGACAACTACAGTGGTGAACAAAACCTAAAAAAGGGTGACACCTTATATTACAACTTCAACCTACTCATCACCCCTTTCCACCCGATCAATACTGATTTTCAATGGAGCAACCGGTTTTATCATAAGTATGACAACCTGGACACGATTAAGGCAACCGGTGCAAACCTGATCAATATCCACCATGCTACACCAATAAACCCTTATATCAACTACCCTTTCATCGCGCATAAAGAGATGAAATCATACATCAATGAAGCGCATTTGAAAGGCTTAAAGGTGAAGATCTACAATACCGTGAGAGAGCTGTCTAACAGCGCTTATGAAACCTTCCCTTTACGCAGTCTGGGGCATGAGATTTATTCGCCCGGAACCGGCAAAGGGTATTCCTGGTTGCAGGAACACCTGGGCAAAGACTATATCGCTGCCTGGTACGTACCGGAAATCAAGGATGCCGCAGTGGTGAACAGTGGCATGAGCAGGTGGCACAACTACTATGTGGAAGGCATGAACTGGCTGGTACAAAACGTAGGCATCGATGGTATTTACCTGGATGATGTGGCCTTCGACCGTACCACGATGAAAAGGATCAAAAGAGTATTGACGAAAGACGGGCATCCGGGGATCATCGATTTACACTCTGCCAACCAATACAATAAAAGCGATGGTTTTAACAACAGCGCTAACCTGTATATGGAGCATTTCCCTTACCTGAACAGGTTGTGGTTTGGAGAATACTTCTATTACGACAAAAACAGTCCTGATTTCTTCCTGACAGAAGTTTCGGGGATTCCTTTCGGCCTGATGGGCGAAATGCTACAGGACGGCGGAAATGCATGGAGAGGAATGGTATACGGCATGACCAACAGGATGCCATGGAGTGATGGTGCAGACCCACGTCCGATCTGGAAAGCATGGGATAACTTTGGCATGCAGGGCAGCAAAATGATCGGCTACTGGGTAGAAAACAATCCGGTGAAAAGCAACAACGCCAATGTTCCGGTCACCATTTACAAGAAAGACAAAAGCGTATTGGTGGCCCTGGCCAGCTGGGCGCCAACAGATGTCAATATTAAATTAGCGATAGACTGGAAGGCCTTAGGTATCGACCCTGCGAAAGCAACGATTACCGCAGCGGAGGTTAAGAACTTTCAATCCGCAGCAAGCTTCAAGGCAGATCAGGAGATCCCTGTTACAGCAGGTAAAGGCTGGATGTTAGTGATTAAAGAAAACTAAGCACTGGATTTATAGCTCCTTTAAAATAGTAGAAATAACAGGTATAAAAAATCCCCGCTCCTTTTACAAGGGCAGGGATTTTTTATATTGAGTAATTACGTTTAGTTAAAAATATATCTGATACCAAACTGTGCAGCCCAACGAGAGCTAATTTGGTCAACGTTATATCCTGTACCAGCAGTTGGTGCTCTGAAAGTATAACCGCTACCAGTATAGCTAATCAATGAGTTAGCCTGATTGCTTAGGAAATAACCTCTACCCCAGTCTTTATTGATTAAGTTACCTACATTAAATACATCTACAGAAAGCTGAATTTTGTTTGAAGAACCTTTAATTAATGCACCTAAATCCTGCATTAATCTTAAGTCAAACTGGTGTTGCCAAGGCATACGTGCACCGTTACGTTCTACATATTCACCTCTTTTGCCTTTCAAATAAGGATCACTATCAATGTAAGCATTTAAGCTATTCCATTGCTCAGCTGCCGTAATGGTAGGTGCTGAAGAAGAAGTAATGTCTAATAATTTGATCTCAGAAGCGTTTCTAGGCACATAAATTAAATCATTACCATTAGAACCATCACCGTTTAAGTCACCGTTATATAAGTAAGTAAATGGATTTCCAGATCTTCCAGCATAGAATACAGCGATTGAAGTACCGAATAAACCTTGTTTACCATATCTTACCCCGTAGTTTAAGCTACCCACGATTCTGTGTTTAGTATCGAAAGTTGAATAAGCCAATGGCGTGTTGTTCGGATCGTTGACGATCTGGTTGAACTGCCAGTTAGATACAGCTGTTGAGCTGGTACCACTGTTTACGTCTTTTGCTTCACCGTAAGTATAGGCGATGGAAGCACCGAAACCACTATTAAATTGTTTTTGTAATTGAGCGGTGAAGCTATATGCAGAACCTTCGTCGCTATTTTGAAGTAAAATTGCGTTGGTTACATTAGGGTTCACTTTACCACCATAAGTTGGTCTGGTATCCTGACCACCAGACAATCCAGGAGCTAATGTTCCTGTTACGCCCTTGATGTTAAGATCCTTGTAAGTAATGTTGTTCAATGTTTTGCTGTAGATCGCCTCTAAAGTTGCAGAGATACCTGCAAATAATTTAAAGTCGGCAGCGAAGTTAGATCTGAATACCTGTGGTAATCTGAAGTTATCCTCGATTAAGTTTAACTGGTAGTTCCCTGGAGTTCCTACAGTAGACTGCAAGTTTGGATCCGGTTGGAAACCACCTGGGATTTGTGCATTTGAGGTTAATCTAACCTCTCCTGTTAACAAACCTGTATTTGTAAATTGGTTAGACAACCATACAAATGGTACACGACCAGTAAAGATACCAGCACCACCACGTAATTGTAAGCTTCTATCACCAAATACATCATAGTTAAAACCCACTCTTGGCGCAACTAAAGGCGTGCTTTTTGGTGTTCTGTCAGTTCTGTAACCGAATGAAGCTTCAGCTGCAGGATTGTTACCTGGTTTATCAAAGAATAATGGAACGTCTACTCTTAAACCAGCAGTTAATCTCAACTCAGGAGTTACCTGAATATCATCCTGTGCATAGAAACCTAATTGAGCAGCGCCAAATTTAGCTTCTGGATTTTGACCATTAATTGGGAAAATCACCTCTGCACGAGAAGGTTTGTTAGCTTCAAAATCAGCTAAATTATTGAACTGCCAGTAACCATATCTATTGTTTACGAATAAGTTTCTGAATTTGTAAAACTCGTTGTGAGTACCGATAGTGAAGGTATGATTACCTGCAAAAATCTTAAAGTTATCCGTGATCTCGAAGATATCCTGATCTAACTCATTAGCAGTACTGCTTCTTTCTGAACCGAAAGCAACAATATTACTTGAAGCGTTAAAGTTACGGATTTCTACCTGAGGGAATAAAGAACCTGAGACTGATCTTGCATCTCTGATTCTTGAATAACCTAATAATAAGTTATTTGATAAGGTTTCGGAGATCTGGCTTCTTAATTCTAAAACAGAGATGTTTTGATTACTGTTGTTTCTTCCACCATTGTTACCAAATTTGAAACTTGTTCCAGAACGGGAAAGTACATCATCATAAGCTTTAATATAGTTATGACGAACCATCAATTGATTTTTAGCGTTGATGTTCCAGTCTAATCTGGCAAATAATTTATCATTTTGAGTTTCGGCATCCTGTTCACCATAAGAACCTACATCATATTTGTATTTATCCAATACGTAAGCAGCTAATTTTTGTGCTTGTTCTACAGACAATACAGCACCTGGATCACCTGCATTATTTACAGTAGGTTGTTTTTTTCTACCTAGCTCACCATTCAGGAAGAAGAATAATTTGTCCTTCACGATTGGACCACCAATTCTGAAACCATAGGAGTAATCAGAGAAATCAGCAGATTTCAAACCGTTTGGTTGTTTACCTACAGTCGACTGGTTTCTTCCGAAGAAGTATGCAGAACCTTCTACTTTGTTTGTTCCTGAGCGTGTAATTGCGTTTACACCAGCACCGGTAAAGTTACCATAAGTGATGTCGTAAGGTGCTAATACTACTTGAATCTCCTGAATTGCATCCAAAGAAATAGGTTGCGTGTTTGCACCGCCACCTGGCGTGATTGAACTACTTGACGCTGCAAATACATCGTTATTAACGGCACCATCAATAGTGATACTGTTATAACGTTGATTGGCACCACCAAAAGAGTTACCATTTGCCTGAGGCGTTAAGCGGTAAAAATCCGATAAAGATCTGCTCAAAGTTGGCAGGCTCTCTAATTGCTCTTTACTGATACTAGTAGAAGCACCGTTTTTCTTGTTGTTAAAAATGGCACTTTTAGTACCTACCACCTGAACCTGGTCTAAAGTTACACCTTCATCTCTTAATACTACGTTTAGAATGAAAGGCTCCCCTAATTTAAGTACGATTCCATCGTATTCCTGTGGCTGGTAACCAACAAATGTTACCACAATTTTATAACTACCACCAACACGCATGTTTGCAATATTAAAACGGCCTTCAGAGTTTGTTGATACTGAGTAAGTTGTTCCGGTGGACACCTGTGTCGCTTTGACACTAGCGCCAGGCAAAGGCCCTTTAGCGTCGCGAACGCTACCCGTCATACTTGAGGTAGTAACCTGCGCATTTACGTTGGAGATTAATCCTACGAATGCAAAAATGATTACTGCAATCTTAAATAGTAAAGATTTCTTCATACTTTTTCTAATTATTGTTTGTTTTTTTATGATACTGCAATACAAGTTATCGGCACAAAGGTAAAAATTAAATCATCCAGCAGCACGGTCGCAATGTTAAATTATTATTAAATATCACAATAATTTTCAACATTTAACATCTTCTTTAACATATCAAACGTGCAGATTGTCAGCAAACTGTTAAATTTTCAAATAAATACAATAAGGGCTTCTCTGGGGCGATATTTAAATTAAAATCTCCGAAAATCAACAACAAAAATCTAACAGGCCGTATTACTGAACAATTTTTTTAATTTTGGCAATTACTTAAGTTAAAATTCCTTTATATAAGATATGAACTACGATGTAATTGTAATAGGCAGCGGTCCTGGTGGATATGTAGCTGCAATAAGAGCTTCTCAGTTAGGTTTGAAAACTGCGGTTGTAGAACGCGAATCTTTAGGCGGTATCTGCCTTAACTGGGGATGTATCCCAACCAAAGCCTTGTTAAAAAGTGCACAGGTTTTTGAATATATCAACCATGCTGCTGAATACGGTATTAAAACTGCGGAGGCTGAGGCCGATTTCGCAGCGGTAATCAAACGTAGTCGTGGTGTTGCTGATGGCATGAGCAAGGGTGTTCAATTCTTAATGAAGAAGAACAAAATTGACGTGATCATGGGTACCGGTAAAGCTAAACCTGGAAACAAGGTGGAAGTTAAAGCGGCTGATGGAACTCAGAAGGACTATACTGCAACCAGTATTATCTTAGCTACAGGTGGCAGATCAAGAGAATTGCCAAACCTGAAACAAGATGGTAAAAAAATCATCGGTTACAGACAGGCAATGGTATTGCCTGAGCAACCTAAATCTATGGTGGTAGTTGGTTCTGGCGCGATCGGTGTTGAATTTGCTTACTTCTACGCTACTTTAGGTACTAAAGTAACGGTAGTAGAATTCATGGAAAACATTGTTCCGGTAGAAGATGAAGACATTTCTAAACAACTATTGCGTAGCTTCAAAAAAGCAGGTATAGAGGTAATGACTTCTTCAAGTGTAGAATCTGTAGACACAAGCGGTACTGGCTGTAAAGTTCAGGTTAAAACTGCTGCAGGTATGGTGACTTTAGAATGTGATGTCGTTCTTTCTGCTGCTGGTGTTGTTGCAAACATTGAAAACATAGGTTTAGAAGAAACCGGCATTAAAACTGAAAAAGGTAAAGTGATCGTGGATGAGTTCTACAACACTAACGTAAAAGGTTATTATGCAATCGGTGATATCGTTTCCGGACAGGCTTTAGCTCACGTAGCTTCTGCAGAAGGAATTATCTGTGTAGAGAAAATTGCTGGTCACAAACCAGAGCCTTTAGACTACAATAACATCCCTGGATGTACATATTGCAGTCCTGAGATTGCTTCTGTTGGTTATACGGAGAAAGCAGCAAAAGCTGCCGGATATGAATTGAAAATTGGTAAATTCCCATTCTCAGCTTCAGGTAAAGCCAGTGCAGCAGGCGCCAAAGATGGTTTTATTAAAATGATCTATGACGCAAAATACGGTGAATTGCTAGGTGCCCACATGATTGGTGCGAATGTAACCGAATTGATCGCTGAGATCGTAGTTGCCCGTAAACTGGAAACTACAGGACACGAAATGTTAAAAGCTGTTCACCCGCATCCAACAATGAGCGAAGCCATTATGGAAGCTACAGCTGATGCTTACGGTGAAGTAATTCACTTGTAAATTATAAAATCGCCTTTTCTTTAGAACCGGCTGATTGTTTCAAAAAACCTGTTGAGCTTTTCAACAGGTTTTTTTTTACATTTATATTTTTACCATTACCTAATTCCATCTCCTCATGAACTTACATACGATCGATACCGGTTTATTTAAATTAGACGGCGGAGCCATGTTTGGTGTAGTACCCAAATCAATCTGGCAAAAAACGACACCTGCCGATGCCAATAATATGTGTACCTGGGCCATGCGTTGCCTGCTGATTGAAGATGGGGACCGGTTGATTCTGGTTGACAATGGCATTGGAGACAAGCAGGATGAGAAATTTTTAGGTCACTATTACCTGCATGGTGAGGATACCCTGGATCGCTCGCTGGCGGCCAAAGGTTTTTCCAGAGCAGACATTACCGATGTTTTTTTAACCCACCTGCATTTTGACCATTGCGGAGGTTCTATTGTTCGCGAGGGCGATAAACTCAGACCAGCGTTTAAAAATGCTTTTTACTGGAGCAATGCTAAACACTGGGATTGGGCTGTAAATCCCAACGACAGAGAAAAGGCTTCCTTCCTGAAAGAGAACATCCTCCCTATTCAGGAAAGCGGACAATTGCGTTTCATAGAAGATATAGAAGGCGTACAGTTTCATGAGGGGATCAACATCCGCTTTGCTTACGGACATACTGATGCCATGATGCTGCCGCAAATCCAATACAAGGGCCATACCATCGTGTATATGGCAGATCTATTACCTTCTGTAGCACATATTCCACTGCCTTATGTGATGGCCTATGACATGTTTCCTTTGCAAACCCTGACAGAAAAGAAATCCTTCCTACAGGAAGCCGCTGAGAAACAATATATCCTGATGCTGGAACACGATGCCGTAAACGAATGTTGTACGCTTCAGCAGACGGAAAAAGGCATCAGACTGGATCGTACCTTCGACCTGTCCAGCCTATAATTCAAGAAATTCTAACACAAAAATCTGCCGGCTTGTTAAATAAAGAGACCTGTTTAGGTTCCATTATTTTACAAGCCGTTTTTTCATAGGAATCCCCCAGTCCATTTCCGGACAGCCTTTCTCTTAACCAATAATTAACCCGGTATGGATTAACCAGGCTTTCCGGGTAAGTGCTCCAGTTGTTTTTTGAGCGCCTGATATTCCTTTTCCAGACATTTAAATGCTTTGGTTTTGGGTATCTCGCCGTAACTGGCTTTCAATTGCGCTGAATAACTGCCTTCCACCTGGTCAAACCTTGTTTTCACCTGCTGGTATTTCTCCTGCTGTAGTTTTTCTGTTTCATTTTGACCTTCACCATTCAGATTGCCCAGATAAACACTGTCGGACACCTTTTCGCCATCCGCAGAAATAAAGGAAATATAAGCTTCTATCTGTTGATTCAATACCTGCTCATACATCGGAATAAAGCATTTCCCTTCTGATCTTCTGGCCACATTCAGGTATTCCTGGTCTTTTCCGGTTTCCGGGCAACAAATCATGACCATCACACTGTCGTTATCCTGTAAGCCTGCATAATCTTTTGGATCCCAGGTGATTTCCAGTCCGCCGGCTAACTTATTTATTTTTAAATCAGCGGTTTCCGGCATGATGCCCTGACTGAGCTTAACCTTGCTGTAATCAATGCTGATATTAGGGTATTCGCCTTTTAAAGCCTGTTTTTTATGATAGGAAGTCGCTAAGTTATGTGCATTATGGACTGTTCCTCTGGCTTGCAAACCGTAACCTAGTTTAATAAAGCCGCCCATTCTTTTAAGCAGTCTGGTGGTGACGGCCATTTCCTGATAATTGGCCAGTTGAAGCGTACTTGGTTTCCCTTTTCTGCCGTTTAAGCGTACTACAGGCTGCCCGTTGAGCATATAAAAAACAAGATTGCCTACTTTTCCGTTGAGGTGGCCTTGTGGGCCGTTTGAAGCTATTGCCATATTAGAGTCGTTAAAGATTTGAGGTTGAGCGCAGTACTATACAGTATGATTATCATGAAGGTAGTCATAATGTTTGGGTTATCCCGCTAATGACATCATAATTATCAGGGTACTAAAAGAAAGTTATAAGCTGTTCTTCAAGGCTTTGACAGGGCTACAAGCCCTCCGAGGCCCTATCAACCCCCTGTTAAAACAGGAACAATACCCTGATAATTATAAGCTCATTACGAAGGCAGTACGGTAACATAGTAACCTTTGCAGGTTTTCATGCTGGCGGTGGCCTTATCCTGGTATAACCAGGGAGTCAAAAGAAATAGTTATTTCTATTTATGAATATTTGTTTCCAATAAAAAAACAGAAAATCTTCAACAATTAAGGGTATTTTAGAGATATCATTTCAAAATGAATAAAATGCTCATTATCAAAATATTGTTTTGATATGATTTTTTTTATAAATTGAAATAAAAACCTCAACCTGAAAACAAAAAACTAATAAAAACGATTATGGGAAAATTCGAAATCAAAACAAGAAAGAACGGCGAATTTCAATTCGATTTGAAAGCAGGTAACGGCCAGGTTATCTTAACCAGTGAAGGCTATACGACCAAAGCCAATTGTCAGAACGGAATTGAATCCGTTAGAAAGAACTCCAAAGACGACAGTAAGTTTGACAAAAAGACATCTACCAATGGAAAGCCTTATTTCAATCTGAAAGCAACCAACGGACAGATTATTGGTACCAGTGAAATGTATGAATCGGAAGCTAGTCGCGACAACGGCATTGAATCCGTTAAAAAGAATGCGCCAGACGCGGAGGTTTCGGACCTTAGCTAAGCGCATATATAAAAAATGAATAAGGCCTGTCAGTTTCATTTGAAAAACTGACAGGCCTTATTTTTATGCTTTATTTATCCTTATGGGATTCTAAATCCTTACGATACGCTAAAATATCACCGGGTTGGCAATCCAATGCCAGACAGATCGCGTTCAGTGTTTCAAAACGAATCGCTTTTGCTTTCCCTGTTTTCAAAATGGAAAGGTTTGACATGGTAATGCCCACCTGCTCCGTTAATTCTGTTAATGACATTTTCCGCTGGGCCAACACCACATCTAAATTCACCACTATCGCCATCTTTTATATCGTTAATTCATGTTCCTGCTGCAACTCGTATCCTTTTTTGAAAACATACATGATCACCATTGTGATCATTCCCGCTGCAAATAAGATATAGTTAAAATCAAAGTAGTATTCCACCTGATAATTGGTAAACCTAAACAATTCTTGTTTCCTTAGAAAAGCCAGTACATCTCCTACCCAGAGCAATATGCTCAATGAAATGCAAAAAAAGCCAATTTCTTTAATACGGTTGATATTTTTTAAGGTAAAAATCTCCCCTTTTGCGGAATCGTCCAAAAAATAGTATAATTTACTGAACACCTTGAAGCTAATAATGAGCACAATGATGCCCAGAATAGTCATTATTATTGCATAAAAGGAAATCATGTGATTATCCTGATGAAGGTTATATACGGTACCCGTCACCATATCGCTCTTTTTCAAATTAAAAACATAGCCATCTCTGCCGTTTATATGCAAAGAATCCCCTGATTTGGTAATGATATTATCAAAAACGGCATTCTGAAACTGGGGTTGCAGTGGCTTTAATTCTTCATCTGCATTCCAGCCTTTCCTGAAGGCCGGGCTATGGTCATAAACAGCCCAAATCAATAAAATAGCAGAAACCAGGAGCAAAATCCCCTTGATTATCCGGATAAATTTTAGATCTTTTCTCATTTTCACAGTTTTTTGCGGTTATTATCAGAGCTTTTTGCTTTTTGTCAGCTGACAGATTCGCTCTCTTTATCGAAATTAATATTCCGCAATAAAGAATTTTGCATTCTGACTTCTGTTAGACAAATCACATTTCTAAACAAACATAACAGATTTATTATTATAAATCAAAATATATTTATTGAGAAACAATAAATATACACCTATTCACAATACCGACATAAAATACTGACAAAAGTATTTTGGAATAATTATTGCTACTTAAAATCTGTAGAAATACCAGTTGTAAACTGTAACATTTTCAGGAATTTAAGTTTTCAAATTGCCTTTAAATTCTTACTTTTGCAAGTTCAAACACATAACGAGTACCAAAGCATATAAATGAGACAACTCAAAATCACGCAATCCATTACCAATCGCGAAAGTCAGTCTTTAGACAAGTACCTTCACGAAATTGGTAAAGTAGATTTAATCACCGCCGAAGAAGAAGTAATATTAGCAAGGAAAATACGCGAGGGGGATCAGGCCGCATTAGAACGTTTAACCAAGACCAATTTACGTTTCGTTGTTTCAGTAGCGAAGCAGTATCAAAATCAAGGTTTAACACTAGGAGATTTAATCAACGAAGGTAACCTGGGTTTAATTAAAGCTGCAAAGCGTTTCGATGAGACTAAAGGTTTCAAGTTTATCTCTTATGCTGTTTGGTGGATTCGTCAGTCTATATTGCAGGCAATTGCTGAGCAAAGTCGTATCGTTCGTTTGCCATTAAACCAGGTAGGTTCATTAAGCAAAATCAGCAAGGCTTTTTCTAAGCTTGAGCAGGAATTTGAGCGTGAGCCTTCTCCGGAAGAATTAGCAGATATCTTAGAAACTACGGTTGATAAAATCTCTGATACTTTAAGTAACTCCGGTCGTCACGTATCTATGGATGCACCTTTTGTTCAGGGTGAAGAAAATACATTGTTAGATGTATTGGAAAATCATGAGCCAAATACGGATAGCAGTTTGATCAATGAGTCTCTTTCTGAAGAGATCAAACGTTCTCTTTCTACTTTAACAGAACGTGAGCGCGAAATCATCGTACTTTTCTTCGGATTAAGCACTAACCACCCACTATCTTTAGAAGAGATTGGTGAGAAGTTTAACCTGACCCGTGAGCGTGTACGTCAGATTAAAGACAAAGCGTTACAACGTTTACGTCATACTTCAAGAAGTAAAATCTTAAAATCATATCTGGGCTAGTCTGTTAGTTCCATTTAACACCTTGTGTGATAAATTTATAAAGTAAAAAGGTTGGGTATCTCGCTCAATCTTTTTTACTTTTGTGGCATTCTAACCAAAAATATTGCCACATGCTAAAGAAGTACCAATCCGAATTCCAAAGTTGGATTGAAAAAGAAAAAAAAGCCATCGAGCTGATTAATGTCGTAGGCCAGCTCTGGTTCGACAGATCCATTGAACTTGTATTGTTCCGCAAACCTTTATTTGATGTTGGAAGTAGCGAAATTCTTTCTCATCACCAGTACGCGAAACAAATCAGCGGAAAAGACATCAGTATCTATGAAACCCTGGAGCTTGCGCTGACCATTTCAAAATGTAACCTTGCTCCATCCCGTATTGACATCGGCCGTCTAGCTTCAGAATGGCTGGAAGACAATGACCACTACCCTACCATCCACGACTTTGTGGTGAGTAAACTCAGCAAACACATCGGTAAAGACAAAAGAAACTTAGTCCCTAAAGACGTGGTATTATTTGGTTTCGGTCGTATTGGCAGAATTGCCGCCCGCGAGTTGATTCTTCAAGCCGGTAAAGGTGAACAATTGCGCTTAAGAGCAATCGTAACCCGTAGTTACAGTGATGAAGAACTGATCAAAAGAGCAGAACTTTTACGTACGGATTCTGTACATGGCCCGTTCAATGGTACCATTACAGAAGATTTTGAAAATAAAGCGCTGATCATTAATGGTCAGACCATCTATTTTATTGTTGCCAAAGAACCGGAAGACGTAGATTATACCACCTATGATATCCATGATGCCTTATTAATCGACAACACTGGTATTTTCCGCGACCGTGAAGGTCTGAGCAGACACCTGGTTGCCAAAGGAATCAGCAAAGTCTTATTAACTGCCCCTGCAAAAGGAGATATCCTGAATGTAGTGGCCGGAATTAATGACTCAGGCATTGATTATGAGTCGGAGACCATTTTATCGAATGCCTCTTGTACCACCAATGCCATTGTACCGGTATTGAAACTGATTGACGATGCTTTTGGCATTGAAAAAGGACATATCGAAACGGTTCACTCTTATACGAATGACCAGAATTTACTAGACAATTACCATAAAAAATATAGAAGAGGCAGAGCTGCTGCTTTAAACCTGGTGATCACAGAAACCGGCGCTGATAAAGCGGTGGCTAAAGTAATCCCCCATTTAGGTGGCAAACTGACTGGAAATGCAGTGCGTGTTCCTACACCGAATGTTTCACTGGCGATCTTAAACTTATCCTTAAACACAGTAACGTCCAAAGAAGAAGTGTCTGAAATTTTAAGACAGGCTTCCCTTTTCGGAGATTTATCAGAGCAAATTGAATACTCTATTTCAAATGAACTGGTGAGTACTGATTTAATCGGTAACAGTCATGCTTCGATTATTGACGGACCAGCTACGATTATGGCCAAAGACAATAAGTCTGTGGTTTTATACGCCTGGTATGACAACGAATATGGCTATACCAGACAAGTGATCCGTTTGGCTAAAAAACTGGCAGGGGTAGTGAGGTTAACTTACTACTAATCCAGGAAAAATTGATTTAAAAAGGGCGGTGTTTTAAAAAACACCGCCCTTTTTAATTTAACTGCGAGAAAATTACCTGCAGTAATCTTTAAAACTGAGGTAGATGAGGTTTCGTTTGCATGATATCCTCAATATCTGTCATCACCTGTTCCGTAAGCAAAGGCAAGACCTCCAGGGTAGTCAGGTTTTCTTTGAGCTGTGCTGTTTTCGAAGCGCCTAAAATCACTGAACTCACATTTGGATTTTTTAAACACCAGGCCAGAGATAATTTGGCCAGCGGAACATTCAATTCATCCGCAAGTCCCTGAAGTTTTTCGGCCTTTTTCAATTTCTCTTCATTCAATACGGCATCCTTCAGCCACTCCATCCCTTTCAGTTCTAAACGGGTATCTTTAGTCCCCCCTTTGGTATATTTGCCCGACAATAAGCCGGAGGCCAATGGCGACCAGATGGTGGTACCCAATCCATATTCCTTGAACAACAACTGGTATTCATTTTCCATTTTATGACGTTCCAACAGGTTGTATTGTGGTTGTTCCATCGTAGGACCAATTAAGTTGTACTGTTTTGCTACCCGAATGGCCTCCATAATTTCTGAAGCACTCCATTCTGAAGTTCCCCAGTACAGGATTTTCCCTTGTTGTAATAAGGTATTCATTGCCCATACGGTTTCTTCAATCGGGGTGTTTTTATCTGGCCTGTGGCAAAAATAAAGATCCAGATAATCTACCTGTAACCGTTTTAACGCCCCGTTACAAGCCTCAATAACATGCTTACGGGATAAACCCATCCGATTTGGCCCTTTGTTTTCTGTCCCAAAAAAAACTTTACTGGACACCACAAAAGACTCCCGCTCCCATTTTCTGGCTTTAATGATCTTTCCCATCACCAATTCAGATTTACCTTCCGCATACCCTTCGGCATTGTCGAAAAAGTTAACCCCTGCATCATAAGCAATTCCCATTAATTCATCAGCGGTCTGGTCGCTGATCTGATTTCCGAAAGTAAGCCAGCTACCCAAAGAAAGTGCACTAACCTGTAATCCTGATTTCCCTAAACGTCTATATTCCATTTCCTGTTATTTATTTTATGAACTGATCTCACCCGTTCTATGGGCATTAGCCCTTTTAAGGGGCATTAGAAAAACACCTGTTCCTTAATTAAGTTTTCTCTATCCGGGATTGAACTAGATATCCATCATTTTTTTACCTTTATATAACAAGAGCCCATAAAAATGAAAACCTACCTGCTAATTCCTTTAATCGCACTGTTGAGTTGTAATTCCGTTAAGAATCAGAGTCAGGCGCAAAACACGGCTTCCTACACTAAAACAGAGCAACAATTACTGAAGGATGTGGAGATCTTATCTTCTGATGCTTATGAAGGCCGTAAGACAGGCACCAAAGGCGCCGAGATGGCAAGAGCATACATTAGCGGTCGGTTCAAAGAGATTGGCTTAAAACCGCTCCCTACCCTTACCGGGTATGAACAGGATTTCTCTTTCCCGGACCGATCAGGTGCTAATAAGACTATTTCCGGCAAAAATATGCTGGCTTATATACCGGGGAAAATGGAAGAAGTCATTGTTATTTCTGCACATTACGACCATGTGGGGGTGATCAGGGGCGAGGTTTACAATGGTGCCGACGACAATGCTTCCGGCGTTGCAGCCTTATTGAAATTTGCGGAGCATTTTAAAAAGAATAAACCCAATTACACCCTGGTATTCGCTGCTTTCGATGCAGAAGAAATGGGATTGAGAGGCTCAAAGGCTTTTGTAGCCCAGCCTCCTGTGTCTTTAGAAAAGATCAGATTAAATGTAAATATGGATATGATCAGTCACAACGACAAAGGAGAACTTTATGCTTGTGGCACGTTTAAACATCCGGACTTAAAAAAGTATTTCATCACGACCAGGCCAACGATTAAAGTACTGTTCGGGCATGATGACCCAAAAACCGGCAATGACGACTGGACCAATCAAAGTGATCAGGGTTCATTTAACGCGAAAAATATTCCCTTTATATATTTTGGTGTGGAAGACCATAAGGATTATCACAAGGCCTCGGATGAGTATAAAAACATCAATAAAAAGTTTTTTATCGATGCTGCTGCTTCCATTCAGGAAATCATTGACAACATCGATAAAAAACGTGACCTGCAATCCATCTTCAGAGAAAACCTCCAGATGAATAAGCAATAGGATTTAGAATTCTATGGCTAGAAGACTGTTTAAAGGGATATGAACCCCGCTTTTCAATTGCAGATATTTTTCAGTCACCTGCCATACTGTAGTAGAAACCGTTTTAGGTCCTTCTTTAGTGTTAAAGGAGATGTCTGCTTTGGATTTAAATTCATTTCCAAGGCGTTGTGCCGAATTCAATTTGTCTCTTAATTCTTCAGTATGGTTCTGCTCAGCTGGTATGATCTGGCTGATGTCTATTGCTTCTTTTTCGATTAATTCCCCGATCATAATACTCTGTCTTAGTTCTAATAAATATGCGTTTAAGCATTTAAAATCGCAATAAAAAGCCGCAGATCAAAGCCAATTTTTACATAACTGTGTAAATAGGACTTTACAATCTTCAAAAAACTCTGATTAACAGCGCTTTAATTTTTCAGTCTGTAACGGGTTTCCACCATACCTGCAGCACCCATATTGTCATTTGAGAAGTTTGTTCGCATCAATTTCGCAGGAGTTGCGCTTATACCCTGACCTACTGAAGAGCTGCGACTGGCCAATACGGAAGGAGCAACCGGAGCTAGTACCGAAAGTGCTTTATTCAGATAACTTTCTCTCGGATCTCCAAAATCATATCTGGAATCATCAAAAAGACTATTTTCTCCGACATCTGCATAGTCAGGTTTAATTCCGGCATAATACCCGCCTTCTCCTCTGGAATTCTTACTTTCAAAACTAGGCAAATACACCGAATAGTGCTTATCCAGCGTGATAGGAAAGAAACCTACCGGCTTACCATAAGTGGTCTGACCTACGAGTTTTACACTCTGAACATGTGGTTTTATACAGTTAATCAGCAATTCACTTGCAGAAGCTGTATTTTCAGAAACCAGAAAGAATATATTCTTTACGCCATTTAATGGCCCTTTTTTTGAAAAATTAAAAACATTGCCGGCATCGGACCAGTCAACATTTGCAAGTGTTAACAATTTCCCGGCACTATTGTAAACGAATTTGCCATCAGCACCTTTTAAAGGTTGATTGGCAAGAATCGTCGCATTTCCACTCTTCATCGTGTTGTTGTACGTTTCCTTAAACATCACGCCAGTGGTATTGGCAGGGGCGATCAGGTTGAGTAAATACTCAGCGGCCTGTACGGAGCCACCTCCGTTATACCTTAAATCGATCACTAAATCACTCACATTGCTGGCAGCAAAAATGGCAAATACGGGATCAATTCTGGAATCCGAGGGATTGTTATCATTAGGTACAGTTAATACAGAAAAACGTGCATATGCCAGGTAGCCGATTTTTTTACCTCCCTGATCAATTACTTTAGAAGTAAAAACCGGACTGCTGGTGTATTTGGTCACTTTTAAGGGAACATTGGTAAAAACAGTTCCATCTGTTCTTACGCCAGAAACGGTGGTGCTGGTAAGCGACCCATTTAAAACCCCATTGATGACTCCTACTTCCGCATTAAAATTAGTCCCTATAGACTGCCCGCCAATATTGGTAATCCGGGTTCCCCTGGTTATTTTGGCTAAATCTGCCGGTGAATTTGTGTAAACACCTTTGACATAGAGTTGATAATTATTATTATCTCCATAACCCTGAAAATTTAAAATACCCATATCGAAGCCGATATCCTGTAAATCTACACTGGCTTGTGTGCTTGCAATACTGCTCTGATTTCCATTGGAATTATTTTCATCCCTGATAAATGCATATTTCGGACTTGAGGATCCTGGAACAGTTTCAAAGGTCGAATATTTGGTGATGTTGAACAGCTCATTGTTAAAATTAGCCAGGTCTGTACTTAATCCTTTGTAGGTTCTGGGATCAAAGACATCATAAGTTGGTAAGGTTTCATTCCAATAATAGATCTGCTGTGCATATAAGAACAGGGAATCATTGGTTAGCTCACGCCTGTCGGTAGTAGGCGTTTGTTTGGTATTTGTTCCGGTGCCAGGCTGTGGTACAGTTACAGCCTTAGCTTCCGGAATAACCTTATTTTTTTTACAGGCACTAAACACAACAGGAAGGAGTGTCAATCCTATAATTATATACTTTCTATATATTGTACTTTTCATCATCTGTAGGAGATTTACATTTACAAAAGTATAACAATAAAATCTCATTACCGCATGATACTCAGCAACTTTAGTCCAATTTCTCCTCCAAAACCTCTGAAACAGACAAATATCCGACATTTGCATTCCGGGCACATTCCTGATCTGCGGCCTTCGCTCCGATCATCAGCACCTGTTCTGGTTTTAAATTATGGCGTTCCAGGATCATTTCTATTCCTTTTGTGCCGGGTTTAGGTTCCGATTCTTCAGAAAAATAAACGATGAGGTTCTTTTCCAGTCCATTCCATTCTACCTGTTTGATTTTATTTAATTGCATTAAGGAATCACCATCTACAAATAAAAATATTTGTTTGCCGGCAGCAACTATATCCTGTAAGAAAGTAAGCGCTTTATTATAAATCAGCAATTTCAATGGCAGCTTTGCATTTTGCATAACCAGATCAAAATTAACTTTATACTTCTCTGGAATTTTGAATTCCGCAGCCGTTTTTTCAAATAGGTTTTCCGGTCCTTCAGCAAGGTATTGCTCCTGCATATATTTTACAATATCCGCAGAATTCAATTGCTCACCGTATTCAATAAACTGCGCGAACAGATAGTATACCTGTAATAAATAATCTTTTTCAGGATAAAGGACATTGTCCAGTTCAAAAACGAATGCTTGTTTGTCTTTTAATAATTGCTCAGGCATCATGGGCTTAGGAATTGAGGGTAAATAAAACAGGTTTCAGGCCTTCAGGGCTGTCAACGGTATAAAACACACCATTCAATTTTTCTTTTATACCCAGTTCCTTTTGTGCTTCGGTCGCATTTTCAGGGAATTGCAAGGTACCATCCTGGTAGAGTGCCCAATCACCGGATTGCTTTCCTGTGTTCAGGAATTTAGGCAAATCAGCTGGTTCCGGAAGCAATACACGAATACCAAACTCTTCGAACAAGACCATAGATTTAGCGACTGCCTCAATTTCAAAATCGTGTATTGGCAAGAGTACTTCTATTTCCTGATCCAGACAATTGTTCAGCAAAGCATGTGCAGTGGTGTCGTCATTCCTGATGCCTAAAGAATGCATTTGATAAGCCGGGGAAGAAAATGCGGGCATATCTCCGTAATCGGCAAGTAGTATATGGTGGCTGGCAAAAGCTTTCAGCAGCTTTAATGCTGAGGCAGATTTACCTCCTGTAATTAGTATGTTCAAAATATTATATGATTAATCCGTCTTTCATGGTGACTACCCTGTCACTGATTTCTGCTAGTCCTTCATTGTGGGTAACGATCACGAAGGTTTGTTTAAAGTTATCGCGCAGGGTGATAAAAAATTCGTGTAAGGCATTGGCATTTGCCGAGTCCAGGTTTCCGGAAGGTTCATCTGCCAGGATAATCGCAGGACGGTTCACCAGGGCTCTGGCTACTGCAATCCTTTGCTGTTCTCCGCCCGACAATTCATTCGGTTTATGCGAGGCCCGATCCTTCAATCCTAAGAGGTCTAAAAGCTCCATTGCGCGGTGCTCTGCCTCTTTTTTGCTGGTTTTAGCGATAAATGCAGGGATACAGATGTTCTCCAGCGCACTAAACTCGGGCAACAGGTGATGAAACTGAAAAACAAAGCCTATGTTTTTGTTACGAAATACACTAAGTAGTTCTCCGGAGAGCTGATTTACTTTGGAACCATTTAATTCTACAGTTCCCTGATCTGGCTTGTCCAAAGTGCCCAAAATGTGCAGCAAGGTGCTTTTACCCGCACCGGAAGCGCCGATGATGCTGACAATTTCTCCCTTTTCCACCTCAAAATCTACCCCTTTAAGGATGGGTAAATTTCCATAAGCTTTCTTTATACCTGTTGCTTTTAGCATAAATGCAAACTTACTGTTTTTAAAACCAATCTGAAATTGTAGATTTGGACAAATTTTTTCAGCAAATGAATATCCACGAATATCAAGGTAAAGAAATACTTAAAAGTTTTGGTGTAGCCGTACAAGAAGGCGTCGTTGCCCATACGGTTGAGCAGGCTGTAGAAGCGGCTAAAAAAATGAAAACCGACTACAATTCTGATTGGGTTGTGATTAAAGCACAAATCCATGCAGGCGGAAGAGGTAAAGGCGGTGGCGTAAAGCTGGCGAAAAACCTTGAAGAAGTTAAACAAAGAGCAACCGATATTTTAGGTATGCAACTGGTAACTCCTCAGACTGGCCCGGAAGGAAAGAAAGTTAACAAGATTTTAGTAGCACAGGATGTTTACTACCCTGGAGCGTCTGAAACTAAAGAATTCTATGTGAGCGTGCTTTTAAACCGTTCAACAGGAACTAACATCATTATGTATTCTACCGAAGGTGGAATGGACATTGAAGAAGTTGCAGAAAAAACACCTCATTTAATATTCAAAGAAGAGATTGACCCTAAAGTTGGTCTTCAAGGATTCCAGGCTCGTAAAATCGCCTTCAATCTAGGATTAAGTGGTGCTGCTCATAAAGACATGGTGAAATTTGTTACCGCGCTTTACAAAGCATATGACGCTACTGACTCTGCAATGTTTGAGATCAACCCGGTATTGAAAACTTCTGATGACAAAATCATCGCTGTTGATGCTAAAGTTGACTTAGATGAGAACGCATTGTTCCGTCATCCTGATTATGCAGCAATGCGTGATAAACTGGAAGAAGATCCAACAGATGTGGAAGCAAGTGAGTCTAACTTAAACTATGTGAAATTAGATGGTAACGTTGGCTGTATGGTTAACGGTGCTGGTTTAGCAATGGCGACCATGGACATCATCAAAATCGCAGGTGGTGAGCCGGCTAACTTCTTAGACGTAGGTGGAACTGCAAATGCACAAACTGTAAAAGCAGGTTTCAACATCATCCTTAAGGATCCAAATGTTAAAGCTATTCTGATCAATATCTTTGGTGGTATCGTTCGTTGCGACCGTGTAGCTCAAGGTGTAATCGATGCTTACAAAGAAATCGGTGATATCCCTGTGCCAATTATCTGTCGTTTACAAGGTACTAATGCCGCTGAAGCGAAACAGTTAATCGATGAGTCAGGATTAAAAGTATATTCTGCAATCGCATTGAAAGATGCAGCAGATTTAGTAACTAAAGTATTGGCATAAGCACCAATCCTTTTATCCATAAAAAAGTCAGTTGTTTATTCAGCTGGCTTTTTTTTTATGGAAAAAATTTTCGCTCTGGGATTCTCCCCGCCACTTACAGGGATTTCCTGATTATTTCCCGCTCCACAGGCCTTTAAAAACAAAAGCGGCCTACAGTCATCCAACTGTAGGCCGCTTTAACCAAATATAAATTAAACGAGCTGACACAAATATAGAATTTAAACACATAATTCACAATTTATTTCAAAATAAATATCGATAAAAATGATTTAACCACAAAATAATAGCTTAAATAACCATAAAAGCACACAAATAAACCAAAAACAACAAAATAAACTAAAAATACAACCCAAAAAAGATTCAATTATTTTACAAAACAGGAATATTTTGATATTTATTGTGATAAAATTGAAAAACACCAACAAAAACAAGGTAAAATCCGGATATAATTGACTTAAATTCAAAAAAGACTAAAACAAAAAGACTAAACAGCCTGCAATTTCAAGGAAATATAAAAAACAGAGCCTTTACCGATTTCAGTTTCGAACCAGATATTTCCTTGTTGCTTTTCCGTATACTCCTTACACAAGAGTAAGCCCAGTCCGATTCCCTTTTCATTATTGGTTCCATAGGTAGCGGAGGCGTTAAGCTGGAACAGGCGTTCCTGCTTTTCAGGCGTTATGCCGATTCCATTGTCAGATATGATGATCAAGCCACTTGCACCACGGTAACGGGTGGAAATGACCACCTCTCCACCCTCAGGCGTGAATTTTAAAGCATTAGACACCAGATTCCTGATCACCAGATGTAACATGTCGTGATCAGCCATGACATGGAGTCGCCCTGCAGTCAGCATCTCCAAACGGATTCCTTTTTTAACGGCGATGGCATGTTCTACTTTCAACCAGTCCCGGAGCGCTTCATTTATATCCAGAGCCTCAAGTGTCACATTATCCCCTTTGACCTGCATCTTAGACCAGGATAGCAGATTCAGGAGCATTTCAGACGTATCTCTGGTAACTTGCAACAATTGTCCTTTTATCAATTGCTTTTCTTTCTCCTCCAGATCTATGGCGTTCAGAATTTCCAGGTAACCCTGGATGGAATTCAGGGGCATCCTGACATCATGAGCCACAATAGACAATAGCCGGTCTTTTTCCCTGTTCAAATACTCCAGCTCGGCCTTTTGCAATAAAATCTCCTCTTTTTGAGCTTCGATCTCCTGGTTACGCTGTTCTACAGACAATCGCTCATGCTCATAATTTATCCGGATATAACGTATAGACAAAAAGATTAAAATCACTGAAACGAGGTAGGCAACCGCAAAATCAATGGTTTTTGCTAAAGGGCCGGGGTAGAGGTCCGGCGCCAGTTGCGGCCGGCAGAACTCTATTACCAGCACAGCTAACACCAACAGTATATTTACCGGCACCCAGAACTTATATTGCGCTTTTGGGATAATGGCAATAATGAAAAAAAAAGAAAGTGCAAACAACAACACATTCGGGCCAAGGATCCCCGAGTTGTAAAAATAGCAATAGACAAAAGTGAGGTTGCTCATGATACAGAACAGTGTAATGGCAAGAGAAGACTTCCGTTTTACTTTGGAAAGATAGTATAGTCCGGAAATTAACACCATGCATACGCAACCTACCCAGACCAGCACCTTAAGGTTCATTAAATAATTATATGGCGACACGATGAACATGGCGAAAAACGCAAAAATACACATGGTATTAAAAATGCGCTCTTCCAGAGAAAACTCCGCGATTTTGCCAATAGAATTTTGCCAGAAATAGTTTTTATGATTTGATTGCACGTTAATTGAGATTGAGATGTCGCCGTGCAAACTTAATATAATAAGAAACATTAAAAAAATCATTCTACAATTGAAGATAAGCGCCTGGTTCTTCCTGATTTATTGATTAAATCCTTATTTTTGAACCTCTCCACAATAAAATCATGATCAAAAGAGAAAAAGTAAAAAGCCTGTTAGAGACAGAGCAGTTCGACAGAGAAGTAACAGTGATGGGTTGGGTGCGTACTTTCCGCAACAATCAGTTTATTGCTATCAATGATGGTTCCTGCATGGGAAATATCCAGATTGTTGTTGACTTTAATAATACCCCTGAAGATTTATTGAAACGCATCACTACCGGCGCTGCTATTGCTGTAACTGGTATGATCGTAGAATCTGTTGGTAAAGGACAGCGAGTTGACATTAAAGCGAATACTATTGAAATTTTAGGAGATAGTGATCCGGAAAAATTCCCGCTTCAACCTAAGAAACATAGTTTAGAGTTTTTAAGAGAAATCGCTCATTTACGTTTCCGTACCAATACCTTCAATGCGGTATTCAAATTACGTCATGCTTTAGCTTTTGCTATTCATCAGTTTTATAATGACAGAGGGTTTACTTATATGCATACCCCTATCATTACCGCTTCTGACGCAGAAGGTGCTGGTGAAATGTTTAAAGTAACCAATTTAGATTTAGAGAATCCTCCAAGAACAGAAGATGGTAAAGTAGATTTTTCTCAGGATTTCTTTGCCCGTGCCACCAACCTTACCGTTTCCGGACAGTTAGAAGGTGAGCTTGCTGCAATGGCTTTTGGACAGATTTATACTTTTGGCCCTACTTTCAGAGCTGAAAACTCAAATACTACCCGTCACCTTGCAGAATTTTGGATGATTGAGCCAGAGGTTGCTTTTGCAGACCTGGAAGACAACATGCAATTGGCTGAGGACATGATGAAGTATGTGATCAAATATGCTTTAGACAACTGTAAAGAAGAGATCGACTTCTTAAACAACCGTTTACTGGAAGAAGAAAAAACTAAACCTCAGAATGAGCGTAGTGAATTGTCGTTAATTGACAAGTTGAACTTCTGCTTAGACAATGATTTCGAGCGTTTAACTTATACAGAAGCCATCGCGATCTTAAGATCTTCTAAACCTAATCAAAAGAAACAATTCAAATATCTTATTGATGAGTGGGGAGCAGATTTACAATCAGAACATGAGCGTTACCTGGTAGAGAAACATTTCAAAAAACCAGTGATCTTAACGGATTACCCGGCAGATATTAAATCATTCTACATGCGTCAGAATGAGCCTGATGCTCAGGGCAGAAAAACAGTGGCCGCTATGGACATTCTTTTCCCTGGTATCGGTGAAATGATCGGTGGTTCTCAAAGAGAGGAACGTTTAGATAAGCTGACACAAAGGATGGATGAATTAAACATCTCTCAGGAAGAAATGTGGTGGTTCTTAGACACCAGACGTTTTGGTTCAGCACCACACTCCGGTTTCGGATTAGGTTTCGAAAGACTGGTACTTTTTGTAAGTGGTATGACTAACATCAGAGACGTCATCGCTTTCCCTCGTTTCCCTAGAAACGCAGAGTTTTAAGCTTAATATTGATATACGGAAAAGGCCGGGATTTGAAAATCCCGGCCTTTTCTATTTAATGCCATTCTGTTTCTATTTATAGGCTACACTACTCCTATTCCTGTTTCAAGCAGCTACTGTTTATACTCCAAGGTTCGCGTTTTAACTTTGTGCAGCCGGAGGCAGGTTGTCATGGAAAGAGTTTGCATGGGCATAGTCTATCGGAGAAACCTTATAATCCGTAGGATTAAAACTGCTGGAACTGCTTAAGGCCATCCCCAGTTCGAACCGCAGCGGATAAGGCGTTTTTAATAAACTCCCTTCCGGGATATATGGAAAAGTTTCCATGTACGACTGCATCACATTCGGCGCAATTCTTCTATTGATATAAGCTCTGGTCAGTTGATAGGGATGGTGTAATCCGGCCGCTCCGAGCAGCTCTACCGCACTACCAATAGTATACTTATGGAAGTTGTGCACCCGCACCTTTTTATCTTCTACAACCAGTCCTTTCATCAAGCTCGGGTCCTGAGTCGCCACACCTGTAGGACAGGTATTGCTATTGCATTCCAAAGCCTGAATACAACCCAGGGCAAACATCATTCCCCTTGCCGAGTTACATAAATCTGCCCCCAGGGCGATATTCTTAACCAGGTCGAAGCCGGAAGCTACTTTTCCTGAGGCAATGATTTTAATGTGTTGTTTTAAATTAAAGCCGGTCAGCACATCATATACAAAGGCTATGCCTTCTCTTAATGGCATCCCTACTGCGTTTGAGAATTCCTGTGGTGCCGCTCCGGTACCGCCTTCTCCCCCGTCTACGGTGATAAAATCAACATAGATTCCGGTTTCAGACATCGCTTTACAAATGGCAAAAAACTCGCTTCTTCTGCCGATACAGAGTTTGAAACCGATAGGCTTCCCTCCGGACAATTCCCTTAATTTCTGTACAAAACCCACCATTTCCAATGGAGTTTTGAAAGCCGAGTGGGCAGGTGGAGAGATCACATCAAATCCTTCTTTCACCAATCGGATTCTGGCAATTTCCGCCGATACTTTCTTTGCGGGTAAGATACCACCATGCCCGGGTTTAGCCCCCTGAGAAAGCTTTATTTCAATCATTTTCACCTGTTCGGACTGTGCTTTTTCTCCGAAAGCTTCGAAATTAAACGTTCCATCATGGTGTCGGCATCCGAAATACCCGGTACCGATCTGCCAGATCAAATCTCCACCCGGATTGGCATGGTAATCACTGATCCCACCTTCTCCGGTATTGTGGGCAAAGTTTCCGAGTTTTGCACCTCCGTTTAAGGCAAGGATGGCATTCTGACTTAAAGAGCCGAAACTCATCGCTGAAATATTATAGATACTTGCCGAATAGGGCTGCTTACATTCCGGGCCGCCTACCAGCACTCTTGGGTCTTCGTTTAACTCGGTATGGCTGATTGCCGCGATACTATGACTCAGCCATTCGTATCCGTTCTCATAGACATCGAGCTGGGTTCCGAAAGGAATGGTGTCATTTTCCCGTTTTGCACGCTGGTAAATGAGTGAGCGGTTTAACCTGCTGAAAGGTTTTCCATTGGTATCACTTTCCACAAAGTACTGGTACACTTTTGGCCGGAGATCTTCCGCCAGGTACCTTAATCTCCCCAGTACCGGATAGTTTCGTACAATACTGTGCTTCGGTTGATACAAATCATAAATTCCGAGCAGAATGATTGGGCCGATAAAAATAAATGCCCAATAAAAGGGTGGCCAGGCGAAACTGATCATCAGCGTCGCAGCGACCAAAAATGCGGCAATTGCAATAAAAGCTTTTCTCATAAAAGATAAATTAATGAAAACATACCAATACAACAACAATAAACCGGTTTCGGTACAAAGATTGTGTAAATTTACACATGCTCATAAAAATATATCCTGAAAACCCAAATCCTAAGGCAATTGAAGAAGTTGTTGAAGTCTTGAAAAAGGGAGGCATCATCATCTATCCTACCGATACCATTTATGGATTAGGTTGCGACATTACCAACCAAAAAGCAGTAGAGAAAATTTGTCGTTTACGTGGCATTAAACCTGAAAAGGCCAATTTCTCTTTCATCTGCTCCGATTTGAGACACATCTCAGATTTTATCAAACCGATTGACACGACTACTTTCAGGGTTTTAAAGAAAGCCCTTCCCGGCCCTTTTACTTTCATCTTTAATGCGAGTAATAATGTACCGAAGCTGTTGAGTTCTAAAAAGAAAACAGTGGGTATCAGGGTACCGGATAATGACATTGCCAGAGAAATTGTAAAGCTATTGGGAAACCCGATCTTATCGACCTCCATCAGAGACGACGATGATGTGATTGAGTATTCTACCGATCCTGAATTGATTCATGAGAAGTATGAAGACAGCGTAGACCTGGTGATTGATGGTGGATTTGGTGACAATGAACCTTCTACGGTGGTAGATTGTACTTCCGGATCATTTGAAATTATCCGTGAAGGAAAAGGCGATCTGGAAAGTTTCCTTTAAGCTGTTAACCAACCCCTTTAATCTTAATTTAGCACATGGCGAAACTTTTAAATTTACAAGCATTCAGAGATTTTTTCCGTTCCGGACAAATTGGAGGTATCATCCTATTGGTTTGTGTGGCCGTCTCTTTATTCATCGCAAACTCTTCTTTTAGTACCGGATTTGCAAACTTACTCAACACCAATTTAGGCCTCACCTTTGGGGAGACCAACTTATCTTTTACCGTTTCTGCCTGGATCAATGATGCTTTAATGGCGGTATTTTTCCTGCTGGTCGGTCTGGAAATCAAAAGAGAACTTCTGGAAGGGGAATTGTCTTCCATGAAAAAAGCTTCTTTGCCAGTCATAGCTGCATTAGGCGGAATGCTGGTTCCTGCCGGAATTTACTACGCCTTTAACTATGGTACTCCTTCTGCAAGTGGCTGGGGTATCCCAATGGCTACCGATATTGCTTTTGCATTGGCAATCATTTCTATGCTGGGCAAAAGTGTTCCTACTTCTTTAAAGGTATTTTTAGCGGCGCTAGCCATTGTAGATGACCTTGGTGCAATCCTCGTGATTGCGGTGTTTTACACGAATGAGGTTCATTTTGACTACCTTTTAATGGCGGCAGGTGTTCTTGCGGTCTTAGCCTTATTCAATTACCTGAACTTAAAAGCATTATTTTTCTACCTGATTCCAGGGGTTTTCCTTTGGTATTTCATCCACCATTCTGGTATTCACGCAACTATTGCAGGGGTGTTACTGGCTTTCACCATTCCGACTAACAAGACGAATGTAGAGTCTCCACTGGAAAAACTGGAGCACCTGTTAAACGGTCCGGTGAATTACTTTATCATGCCCATCTTTGCTTTGGCAAATACGAACATTACTTTTCAGAAGGAAATGTTGGGTGGCCTGGTTTCTCCATTAGCAATGGGGATTGTTCTCGGGCTATTTGCCGGAAAAACAATAGGGGTTACGTTATTTTCATGGATAGCAGTAAAGCTCAAATTAGGAACTTTACCTTCCAGATCCGGTTGGAAGCACATCATTGGATTGGGTATGCTTGCCGGAATTGGATTTACCATGTCCATCTTTATTTCCCTATTGTCTTTCAGCGACGAGATGCATGTTACGGAGGCTAAATTTGCCATCCTTTGCGCCTCTGTAATTGCTGGATTAGCAGGTTTTATCTACCTGAAATCAATCAACAAAAAGAAAGCCGTTACGGCTTAAATGTTTTCATAAATTCTTTCACACTACCGGATACATCATCGGCTTTGAGGTTCTTTACAAAAGCACTACCGATGATGGCTCCGTTAGCATACTGACAAGCTTTATCAAAGGTTTCTTTGCTGCTGATCCCGAAACCAATCATGGTTGGGTTCTTTAGCTTCAAGGCTGCGATCCTCGAGAAGTAAGCTTCTGTACCTTCAGACACCTGTAAATTTTGTCCGGTTGTAGCCGAAGAAGAAAGCAGGTAGATGAAGCCATTACTTAAACTATCGATCTTTTGAATTCTTTCCGGAGCCGTCTGAGGCGTAACCAGGAAGATATTGGTCAGGTCATATTGTTTAAAATCTTTTTCATAGAACTCTTCGTATTCTGCCATAGGCAGATCGGGAACGATACAACCGTCTACCCCTACTTCCGCACAGGATTTGCAAAAGTTGGCGACGCCATATTGTAATAAGGGATTCACATAGCCCATTAATAAAACCGGAATGCTCACTGTTTTACGCAGGTCTTTCAATTGCTCAAACAACAGTTTAAGCGTCATGCCGGCATCTAATGCCGATTTGCTGCTGGCCTGAATTACCGGTCCGTCGGCAACAGGATCAGAATACGGAAAACCGATTTCCAACAGGTCTGCACCAGATCTTTCCAGCTCTTCTGCAATGGCCACTGTATCCCCTAAGTTCGGGTAACCCGCGGTATAATAGATGGATAGTATGTTTTTTTTCTCTTGAAATAACTTATTAATTCTATTCATTGCTCTTCTTATAAACCAAAATACTTCATATAGGTATCCATGTCTTTATCTCCCCTTCCGGACAAACAAATCACGACATTTTCCTTACCTGTAAACTTCATTTTCTCTAAATACGCCAGGGCGTGTGCACTTTCAATTGCCGGAATAATTCCTTCCAGTTGTGTCAGTAACAATCCTGCCTGCAAGGCTTCATTATCAGTTGCTGAAACATACTGCGCTCTTAAAGTCTTGAACAAATGCGCGTGCTGAGGGCCAACACCAGGGTAATCCAGACCTGCAGAAACCGAATATGGTTCAATCACCTGTCCATCTTCCGTTTGCATCAGGATGCTTCTGCTGCCATGTAATACACCTTCTTTACCTAAAGCAGTGGTTGCTGCAGAATGACCGCTATCTACACCTTTACCGGCAGCTTCAATCGCAATCAGTTTTACGTTTTCATCATTTAGAAAATGATAGAACATGCCCATGGCATTACTTCCACCACCTACACAAGCCAATACGTAATCAGGCTGATCGTTACCGGTCTGCTCAATGAGTTGTTTTTTTGTTTCTTCAGAGATGATCGATTGAAAAGTAGCCACCATATCAGGGTACGGATGTGGACCTACTACAGAACCGATAATGTAATGGGTGTCGATTGGGTTATTGATCCAGTCGCGCATAGCCTCATTAGTCGCATCTTTCAATGTTTTACTACCGGAAGTTGCGGACACTACTGTTGCACCCAGCATTTTCATTCTGGCTACGTTAGGTGCCTGACGTGCGATGTCGATTTCGCCCATGTAAACTACACATTCCAGACCACGCAATGCACATACGGTAGCCGTAGCTACACCATGTTGTCCTGCACCGGTTTCTGCAATGATGCGCTTTTTTCCTAAACGCTCTGCTACCAGAATCTGACCAATGGTATTGTTGATTTTATGTGCTCCGGTATGGTTCAGATCTTCTCTTTTCAAAAAGATGTTTGCTCCGTATTTTTCCGAGAGGCGTTTGGCCAGATATAATGGCGAAGGTCTGCCTACATAGTCTTTTAACAGTTGGTGAAACTCCTTTTGGAAGCCCTCGTCTGCAATAATTTCCAGGTATTTAGTTCTCAGTTCCTCTACATTAGGGTAGAGCATTTCAGGGATATATGCTCCTCCAAAATCTCCAAAGTATCCCTTTTCGTTTACAAAATAGTTCATAATCTTGTTCTTATTTTTTATCCTGATCTTTTGGCTTTCAGCGTTGTTAATCCGCATTCCGCTTTTGATCATTTATATATTTACACCGGGTTGTCTATTCCTGGTTATTATTTCTGGTTGTCTATTTTCCCATGGTTACCTGCTACCTTTTTATCAGCCTGGCCATGCAGGAGACTACTTATGATAACCTGCTTTTAAATTCCTTTAGCTTAGGAAGGTCTTTTAGTCCGGGTTCTATTTCAAACTTACTGTTCACATCAATGGCAAACAGTCTTGGATCGACAATTCCATTCAATATTTCCGCACTTTCTACGCCGATTCCGCCACTTAAAAAATAAGGGACATCGAGTGTGTACTTTTGGAGCAGTTGCCAGTCGAACTGACGACCTGAGCCCCCATGATCCGGAGTTTGTGTGTCAAACAAAAAGTAATCTACCATACCTACGTAAGGGTTTAGCTGGCTGAAATCGAAATCATCGTTGACGCCAAATGCCTTGATCAACTGTACTCCCACTATTTTCAGCTTAGGTTCAGCAGCTTCGGCTTTGATTTTCAGTTCAGTAATCCCGGTATCAGCATGGTTTAACCTTATTTTCAACTCCTTACAGTATTCCGGGCTTTCTGCACCATGCAATTGCAAGGCATTCAAGCTGTATTTATCAACCAGGTGGAGTACGGTATCCAGTGTTTCATTCACAAAAACACCTGTTCTCTTTATGTTTTCAGGTAAGGTATCCAGAACTTCCGGCAATACTGCTCCGGCATATCTTTTTGAGCCTTTAAAAAAGATGAAACCCATATAGTCGGGTTGCAATGCTGCCACCTCCCTGATATTTTCCGGGTGTAGCATCCCACATATTTTCAATAGCGGAGTACTCATTATCCTACCAGGCTTTTAAAGCGTTTCAATGCACTTTTACTAAACAAAGATTCTTCGGCTTCATAGAAGCAATCGGCAAAAGATTTGGTATCATCTATGGTTTGTATCGCCAATGCGGCATTACAAAGGACCACATTGTGCTGTGCATCCGTTGCTTTTGCGTTTAACACGTTCATGAAAATTTCCGCTGAAGAAGCCACGGTGTCGCCACCTTTAATCAGGGACTCATCCATCTCTTCAAAGCCAATATCCGCTACCTTTACTAAGGCTTCTCCCTTTTTGCTGAAGATTTTAAAGTCGCAGGTCAGAGAAACTTCATCAAAACCGTTCACTGCATGAAGAATCGTATAGTTCTTATCAGTTTCCTGATATAAGTAAGCATACAAACGGGCCAGCTCCAGACTAAACACACCTACCAGTTGGTTTTTCGGCTGTGCCGGATTACACATTGGCCCAAGCATATTGAAAAATGTTTTTACGCCCAGTTCTTTACGAATTGGTGCTACTGTTTTCATCGCAGGGTTAAACAACGGGGCATGGATAAAGCAGATTCCTGAGGTATCCAGGTTTCTCTTTAAAGTATCCGGATCGCTCGTAAACTGATACCCCAGATATTCGATTACGTTAGAAGAACCGCAGCCGGAAGAAACGCCGTAATTACCATGTTTGGCTACTTTATGACCGGCACCGGCAACGACAAAAGAAGCCAGTGTAGAGATGTTAAAGGTATCCTTACCATCACCACCAGTACCACACAGGTCAATCAACTCATAGTCTGAGAAGTCGAGCTTTACACATAAATCCAGCATGGCATCTCTAAATCCCTGCAATTCCTCAACTGTGATATTACGCATCCCATAGGCGGTAATAAAGGCCGCAATTTGTGAAGTATTAAACTCACCTAAAGCAATAGCAGTTAAGATTTTTTGTGCCTCAGCTCTGCTGAAGGTCTTATTTTCAAATAAGTGATTTAGTATTTTCTTCATGGGTATAAAACAAAAAGGGCTGCTTTAAAAAGCAACCCTCAAAATATTTTTATGTAAAATAAAACGTTCAAATAGGGGGTTACACTACGCTATTGCGTTGTGCCACCACCAAAGATTAAGTACGTTTGTCTGTATCATCAAAAGCAAAGATGGAATAGTTTTTAATAATTGCAAAATTTTTCTTGAAATATTAAAGATTTAAGACCGTTTTTAAGAGAAAACTGCAAATACCCGCTGATTTTTATTCTGGTAACCAATCGGTTGCAAGGTATCAGGGATTAATATTGAGCCACAAAATCAAGTATTTTCTGATAAAGCTGGTTGCTTCCAAAAACCATCTGACTGATCATGCCTACATGTTTTTTACCCTTGATCACGTATATTGAACTGGGGATCTGTTGTGCGGTTAACTGCTTTTGAATACGCTCTGACTGTATTTGTATGGCCGGATAGGTTTTCTCTCCATAAAAAATCAGGTGTGGGTTTTCAATTTGCTGCACATAGTTTAATGGTGATGCTTTGGTCCAAACGACCGGATCATCACTGAACGTACGCAGAAAGTTATGGTAGTTATCATCCTTTTCGGCCTTGCTCAGGTACTCATTCATATCCAGTCCGAAAGCATCGTTTAAAATGACTCCTTTAACTTTTCCCTTAAATCCCGCTGCTTCCAGGTATTCCGGATCTGCATTGATGAACTCAGCAAGGTGCCCACCGGCAGAATGTCCCATCAGGAATATCCGTTCCGGATTTCCACCGTAATTATGAATATGTTGTGATACCCAGGTTACCGCAGCAGCACAATCGGCAGCCATTTGCGGGTATTGCTGCTCGGGGGCCAGACCATAATTGATGATCACTCCAACCAGGCCCTTGCGGGCCAGATTTCTGCCCAGCCACCAGTAAGTTTCCTTCTTACCACTACTCCAGGATCCGCCATGGATAAAGATGACAACTCCTTTTTTAGCGACAGTATCTGCCGGATAATAGACATTTAACTGGTTGCTTACCTTGCTTTGCTCCTGACCATAACCGATATCCTTCGCTACCTTAATCTGGGCAGCGGAAGTAAATATTTGTCCGGCAAAAGCTAATAGCATGTATAATAACCTGGTTTTCATTTATAGTTTATTTGATCAAAACGTTCTCCTTATCTATTCAACTTTACCTGATCAATTCTGCTTTATGTGATGAATTCTGCTTTATTTGATCAACGCGTTTTTCTCTTTGGTAAAATGGTTGAACACCAATTTATCCGCCAATGCGGGCAACAGTTTATTGATCCACACGGTTAATTTCCCTTGCCCTGTCATGATCAGCGTACGTTTTCTTGCTGCAATGCCATTTACGATACGGTGTGCAACCTCATCAGCAGTCATCATTTTACCTTCTTCCATACTGGTTTCTCCATGTGCAAGGCCATCTTTTGCCAATGCCGTAACACGGATATTTGAAGCGGTAAAACCAGGACAAGCCACCATAATATGTACCCCTGTTTTTAACAATTCTGTCCTTAACGCTTCCATAAACCCATTCATGGCAAATTTTGAAGCCGAATATCCGGTACGTCCCGGTAATCCACGGTAACCTGCAATAGAAGATACGCCAATTACACTGCCTTTGGTTTTCAAAATCTCAGGTAAAGCATATTTTGTACAATATACCGTGCCCCAGAAGTTCACATCCATCAGGTTTTTCAATACCGTAAGATCAAGGTCGTTGAATAAAGCACGCATCGATAGTCCGGCATTATTCACCAGGATATCAATTTTCCCAAAGCTGAGGATGGCTTGCTTAGTCAGTTCTTCGCAATCCTGTTCTTTACTTACATCAGCTTGTACAGCAACTGCTCGAATGCCATATTTACTTTCCAAATCTGCTGTAACTTCGCAAAGGGTCACATATTGTCTGGCAGCAAGCACCAGGTTTGCGCCACGTTTTGCAAATTCTTCGGCACAAGCCTTTCCTATACCGGAAGATGCACCGGTAATGATGACTACTTTATTCTTAAAATCCATGCTGATTATTTGATTAATGAGTTTTCATAAGGCACTCTTGTAATGATAGAGCGGCCCAGGGTGATTTCGTCTGCATATTCCAGTTCGCCACCAAAAGCGATACCACGCGCAATGGCCGTAATCGGAATCTGAAAATCTTTAAGACGTTTGTAAAGGTAGAAAAGAGTAGTATCTCCTTCCATAGTTGCGCTCAGGGCCAAAATAATTTCCTTAACGGGGCTGGTGGCGACACGTTGCACTAAAGAATCGATAAAAAGATCCGCCGGACCGATGCCATCCATCGGGGAAATCAATCCGCCCAACACATGGTAAACGCCGAAATATTGGGAGGTATTCTCTACCGCCATCACGTCCCTGGTATCTTCTACCACACAAATCACTTCTTTATCGCGCTTGTTAGCCGTACAGATTTCGCAATGCAAATGGTCCGAAATGTTATGACATACCGCACAATGTCTGATCTCCTGACGAAGCTTAATAATGGAGTTTCCGAAGTTCGAAACTTCTTGCTCTTCCTTGTTTAACAGGTGCAATACCAAACGTAACGCGGTCTTTTGTCCGACTCCCGGTAACTTTGAAAATTCGTTGACTGCGTCTTCAAGAAGCTTGGATGAAAAGTTCATTTTACAAATTTATATTTATCTTCCGTTATTTGATTTTTAAAATTTGATTTTCTTACATTTAGCTGCTAAAAACATACTATGAGCCCAGCTATACTTTTGTCTTTTTTGATTGGTTACTTCCTGATATTGATCATTATTGCCTTTGCTACTTCCAAAAAATCATCAGACAATGCCACCTTTTTTATTGCCAATAGAAATTCAAAATGGTACCTGGTTGCTTTTGGAATGATTGGTACCGCCTTATCCGGTGTCACTTTTATCTCCGTTCCCGGAGAAGTAGGTGCCCCATCCGGTAATCAGTTTCAATATTTTCAGTTTGTATTGGGAAATGCCGTCGGCTTTATCATTATCGCAACAGTTTTACTGCCGTTGTATTACCGGATGAGGCTCACCTCTATTTATAGCTATATCGAACAACGCCTCGGCTTTTACAGTTATAAAACTGCGGCATCGATATTTCTGATCAGCAGAACTATCGGATCAGCTTTCCGGTTATACCTGGTGGTTATCGTATTACAGCGCTTTATCTTCGACAGTTATGGTGTCCCTTTTTGGGTAACCGTATTAATTTCTCTGGGTTTAATCTGGTCCTATACCTTTAAAGGTGGATTAAAAACCATCATCATCACGGATACTTTACAAACGTTCTTCCTGGTATTATCGGTCTTCCTCACCCTGTACTTCATTTGCAGCAGTCTGGATATGAACATCCCTCAGGCCTTTGAAGCCATTAAATCGAGTGGTTATTCTAAGGTTTTCTTTTACGAGGACTTCATGACAAATGGCTTCCATTTCAGTAAACAGTTCATAGGAGGGGTATTTGTGACCATTGCCATGACGGGTTTGGATCAAGATTTGATGCAAAAAAACCTGAGTATGAAAACCATTGGAGAAGCGCAGAAAAACATGTTTACTTTTACCGGAATATTTGTAATCCTGAACATCTTCTTCCTGAGTGTTGGTGCTTTGTTATATATCTACGCCACTAAAAACGGTATTGAGATTCCTCTGGATCATATTACCGGAAAGCCACGAACGGATTTTCTTTTCCCGGAGATCGCCCTGAATCATTTGAGCGTGGTACCTGCTATTGTATTCATGCTGGGTTTAACAGCAGCAACCTTCGCCACAACAGATTCGGCATTAACCGCATTGACCACTTCCTTCTGTGTAGATTTCCTGCATATGGGTAAAGATGACAATGCCAATGCTGATGGCGCCGTAAAGAAAAGACATTTGGTACACGTCGTATTTTCGCTGTTAATGTTCCTGGTGATCATTGTTTTTAATACTTTAAATGATGAATCTGTCGTTAAGGGTATCTTTAAGGTAGCCTCCTATACTTACGGCCCATTACTTGGCTTGTATAGTTTTGGTCTTTTTATGAAGAAAAGAGGACTTCATGATAAATTAGTACCTTTAGTATGTATCCTCGCACCAGCAGTGTGTTACCTGCTCAATGCCAACTCTGCCACTTTACTTGGCGGTTATACATTTAGTGTGGAACTCATTCTCGTGAATGGGTTGATTACCTTTACCGGACTGTTACTGATCAGTAAAAAAACAGCATCGCAAACCAGATTTTAAGACCTAAATATCTATAGAATGACAAGTGAAGAGAAAATTAGAAGTGCATTTGAAAACAAAGACTGGCAGGAAATAAAAGTTACAGATTCCTGGCAGATCTTCAAAATAATGGCCGAATTTGTAGATGGCTTTGAGAAATTAGCGAAAATTGGTCCTTGTGTATCCATCTTTGGATCTGCAAGAACTGCGGAAACAAATAAGTACTATGAGATTGCTGTAGAATGTGGCAGGTTGCTTACGGAACGCGGATATGGAGTGATCACCGGTGGTGGTCCGGGTATTATGGAAGCCGGTAATAAAGGTGCACACATGAATGGAGGAAAGTCTGTAGGTTTAAATATTGACCTTCCTTTTGAACAGTTTCACAATAAATATATTGACCATAATAAGTTACTGGAATTTGATTATTTCTTCATCAGGAAGGTGATGTTCATGAAGTACTCGCAGGGGTTTGTCGTATTACCTGGTGGTATGGGGACAATGGATGAGCTTTTCGAGGCGATTACTTTAATCCAGACGGGTAAGATTGCGAGGTTCCCGATTGTTTTAGTCGGAAAAGAGTATTGGGGTGGTTTAGTAGATTGGATTACTTCTACGATGTTGCACCAGGAACACAATATTCATGCGGAAGATTTGAATCTGTTTAGGTTAGTAGATACGGCAGAAGAAGCCGCTGAACATATTTTCAGGTTCTACGACAAGTATGTGTTAAAACCGAATTTCTAGGCTTGAAGGCGGTTTTTAATTGACCGGTGTAAGAACTTAGGTAAAATGAAAAAGATAGTTGCTCCCCTCCTCAAATCTTTCGCTGAAGGGCAAAAGATTTGAATGTCGGGCTCACAACTATCTTTTTTCATTTTCAGCATCAATTACATTCATGATGAATACCTTATTTCAGGTTTATTTCATGATGATTACTTCAGTTCATATGGAATGCTTTATTGATCACCTTATTCCATGATGATTACTTCAGTTCATGTTAAATGCTTTATTCCAGGATTTATTTCATGTTGATTACCTCAGTTCATATAGAATGCTTTATTTCAGGATTATTATTTCCAATCAGTGATCATCAGCGTTCTTTAGCTTATCAGCGTTTTATTTTTAGATATGACTTACACCACCTGATACGACTAGTTTCATTGCTTCAGCGGCAGTCATTTTTAAAGGCTTGATCTTTTCATTTTTCACCACATAGACTTGTCCGGCGAAAGAGTAAGAAAAAGGAAAATATACGATAGATTCTCCCGGGAGTCCGATTGCAGATAAATCGCTTTGCGTTAGAAATCCGATTCTTTTTAAATCCCCTTCGACTTCTACGAGTACAGGGTTATTGAATTTCTTTTCATCCCCGACGAAAGCTTCTGTAAGGTCTTTAATGGAAGAATAAATGAATTTAAGGATGGGAAGTCTGTCCAGTATTCTGGCGAACCAGTTGTACATGGGTTCGGTTACGAAATTGGTAACGAACACACCGGCAACAAGTGTAATGGCTACTACGAGTGCTAAGCCCAGTCCGGGAATATTCCTGCTGGCACCTGTCCGGGGATCCACACCGAGGATATTGTTTATATTTAACCAGCTGTCTACTGTAGTTACAGCTACGATCACAATAAAAATACTTAGTGCAATAGGCAATACAATTAAGAGTCCTTTAATGATATATCTTAATAAGGCCCTACCAATTCTGTTCATGCTGCAAAACTACTCATAAAAATAAATCCGTTTCACCCTTTGTGAAATATTCGTTAAAATCTCATAAGGGATGGTTTCGATTTGTTCAGCGAGCATGGCAATGGTTAGTTTTCCATTGAAAACAATCACTTCATCACCTGTTTTTACGTCCAGTCCGGTTACATCTAACATGCACATATCCATACAGATCACGCCAACTGTTGGCACCAGCTGACCATTCACCAACATTTTCCCTACCCCATTACCGAACCTTCTGGTATAACCGTCTGCATAGCCGATTTTGACGGTTGCAATGGTTCCTCCTTCGGGTAAAAGCCCTTTCCGGCCGTAACCAACAGTTTCATTTGCTTTGATTTCTTTCACCTGAGTAATGGTAGTTTTCAATACGGCAACGGTTTGAAGTCCTTTATTCTGGTTTAATCCGCCATCATGGCCGTATAAACCTATCCCTAGTCGGACCATATCCAGTTGCGCTTCCGGATGACGGGAAATGCCGGAGGTATTCGAAATATGCCAGATAAAATTATACCCGAGTCCGTCTGTTATCTTTTGTGCAATTGACTTGAATCTTTGAATTTGATGTTGGGTAAATTCATCATGATGAATTTCATCACTCCCTACCAAATGAGAGAAAGCAGATACTACTTTGATTTTTTTACTGTCCTGAATAGTATTTAGTAAATCTCCGAGTTCGGTTTCTTCGAAACCCAGCCGATGCATGCCAGTATCAATTTTAAGGTGAACCGGATAATCATAGCGCTCTCCCGGAAGAAATTTGATGAAGCTATTCAGGATGTCCAGGTTATAAATTTCGGGTTCCAGCTTATATTTTACGATGGCATCAAAGGCAGAAGGTTCCGGACTCATCACCATAATCGGCATCGTAATCCCTCCTTTTCTCAGTGCTACACCCTCATCTGTATAAGCCACCGCCAGATAATCTACTTTATGGTATTGCAACACATTGGCGATTTCAAAACTCCCGCTTCCATAGGAAAAGGCTTTCACCATGGCCATGATTTTGACACCTGGTTTCAGCTTATTGCGATAGAATTGGAGGTTTCCTGCAAGCGCATTCAGGTCGATTTCCAATACGGTATCATGAACTTTTTGAGCGATCATCTTACTGATGCGCTCAAATTCAAATTTCCTCGCTCCCTTTACCAGGATGGTTTCATTATAGAAATGTATCGCCGGAAAATGATCTATAAAATCTTGTGTGCTTTCATAAAATGAGGCTTCCATATCAAATAGGGAGGCCATCGAAGATATATTAGGGCCAATACCGATTAGTCTTTGCAGGTTTTTCTGCTTTAACAGGTCTGCAATTTCCGCATAAAGAACGGATTCTTTTTTACCGGTCTCCTGTAAATCGGATAGAATTAATGTTTTTTTAGGGTGTTGATTCTGAAGGTTCAGAAAGTCGAGCGCGATGGCAAGAGAAGGAATATCTGCAACATAGGAGTCATCGATAACCGAACATTGATTGATACCGTTTTTCAACTCCAATCTCATCCCTACCTTGTTTAATTTCTCCAGACGTGCATCTGCTACTTCCGCCGGATACCCCATAGAGAGCATCGTAGCCCAGCAAATGATGCCATTTTCAACAGAAGCCCTGTCGCTAAAAGGGATCAGGCATTCTATTTCTGAACCTTTATATATTGCCCTGATATAGGTCTTGTCTTCTATAGGCTCCACAAAGGATATCTGTAGATCCGCTTTTTGCGTTAAACTCCAGGAGAATTTTGTTTGTCCCGGCAGGTCTTTAGTTGCTATTCCACTGGTATAATCCGGAGAATAAATGAAAACCTCAGTATCCTTAAAGAGCTTTAATTTCTCCAGCAGCTTTGCTTTTGGAGAGGAAAATCCTTCTGCATGCGCCTCCCCGATATTGGTTAAAATCCCGATTGTAGGTTTAATAATACGTTGAAGTGACTCCATTTCATTTTCTTTGGAGATCCCTGCTTCGAAAATCCCAAGGGTATGTTCTTCCTGAATGCTCCATACCGACAAAGGCACGCCGATCTGAGAATTGAAACTTTTAGGACTACGGACGATGTTATAATCAGCAGCCAAAAGTTGATAGAGCCATTCTTTGACTATCGTTTTTCCGTTGCTACCGGTAATAGCCAACACTTTTAAATCGTATTGATCCCTGTGTGCAATGGCCAATGTTTGCAGCGCCTGGCCTACATTTTCGACCAACAGCATGTTTGCATCCGGAAAAACGGCGAAGTATTGATCATCACTGATCACAAAACTCCTGATCCCGTTAGCGTATGCCTCCCTCAGATACTCATGACCATCACGCTTCCCCTGTAAGGCAAAAAACAAAGAACTTTCAGGGTCAATAACCGCTCTGCTATCTATCACCAGTCTGGTAATGGTCAATTTCGGTTGAGGACTAAAAGCTTTTGCATGAAGAATCTCCGCAAAATGGTCAATTGTATACGTGGTACTGCTCATAGCTTCAAAATTAAAGTATTTGCAGGGATAACAATAGTTAAGGCGTGATTTTTTGATCAATTTTATGCACCATTAGGTTTGACCGTTCTCTTGTTGGTTATTTTTGTTGATTTCCCACTATTACTGATACCTGTTGTTGATTTGTCAATTGTTAGTTCCGCTAACCTGGCCTTTTTGTTGTGAATACTGCTCTTGTTGCTATCTTTTGCTCCTAACCCTTTATTTGTATTAAAAACGTCAATATTGCATTATGGCCGAAGGATTTCAAATTCAGTAGTTATCGATTGTGTATTATTGTAGACTTGGAAAATTCAGAGAAAAAAATCGTCAAATACGATAAGAAAACAGCTTTATTCAAAGCCGAGCATTATTGTGCCTATCAGGAACGTGCGCAGCAGGAAGTCAGAAATAAGCTTTATGAATGGGGATTGAGGCCGGATGAGGTGGAAGAAAACATTTCTGAACTCATCACCACCAACTATTTGAACGAAGAAAGATTTGCTCATGCTTATGTTTCCGGCAAGTTTAACATCAAGAAATGGGGTAAAATCAAAATCAAGCAGGCACTTAAATTAAAAAAGGTTCCTGAGAAAATGATTTTAAAGGCTTTAAATACGATCGATTACGATGATTATTTAAAAGCCATACTAGCTTCTGCGGAGAAAAAGTCGAATTTAATCAAGGAATCTGATCCTTATAAAAGGAGAAATAAGCTCATCACCTACCTTATGACGAAGGGTTTTGAAAATAATTTGATCATGGAAGTATTGAAAGACAATAACTTATACTAGCCAACCAAATTATTTATAAAAAAAACTTGACAGATAAATAAAAGTCCCTATATTTGCATTCCCAAACGAAACAAAGGGTATTACGAAATACACTTTAAGAACTTGGCAACATCGGATGATGTTAAAATAAAAACCATGCGAAAGTAGCTCAGTTGGTAGAGCACGACCTTGCCAAGGTCGGGGTCGCGAGTTCGAATCTCGTCTTTCGCTCTAAATAACTTCAACTATCATGAAGCTATTTAATTTAAAAGGTTAACACCTGCTCAGATGGTGGAACTGGTAGACACGCAGGACTTAAAATCCTGTGACCTTAAAAGTCGTGCGGGTTCGATTCCCGCTCTGAGTACACAGCCTCTTTACGAAAGTAGAGAGGCTTTTTTTTGCCCCTATAATTCTGGCAATTACCCCCTCAGTAACCAGAATCAAGTTGAACACCTATACGACCTGCTCCTTTCGCTTCAGCCCAAAACATATAACTCCCAACAGTATAAAAATAAACCAGCAACTACTTTGAAATACAAAGTACTTTTCATTAACTTTAAGATACAATTGCTGTTCTATAAAAACTAAGTACTCCGGTTATTGAAAGAATAGCGACACGCTTAAAAAATACAGACACCTTATTATTAACAACAAAATGATCATGACACAGCACAACAGTTTACCAACCCAATCCATTCACGCTGCTCCATTAAGCAAACGAATGTTGCAAGGCGCAGGAATTGCTTTAATTCTAATCGTATTTTTTCTTTTTCAAACCGGAGAGCCTAACCCGGAATGGGGAAAGCTATGGATGATTAAACCGCTGATTATCGTTCCTCTGGCCGGTGCATGTGGTGGCATAGCCTATTATGTAATGGATCATATTCGTTACCATAACGGATGGAGAAAGGTAATGGCAAATATATTGAGTTTGATCGTCTACATCATTGCATTATGGCTTGGCACTGTTTTGGGATTAAACGGTACTTACTGGAATTAACAGCTGAACATGCGGGTTTAACTCCTACCCTAAGTACTTCCACTTCTTTAAGAAAGTAGAGTACAATTATTTAAACCAGCTATACCTGAAAAAAGACTCTCCTGGATTAAAAGCCATTATGGAGGCCAGAGAATACACCGCCAAACCTTATGTTGATGCCAGGCAGAGGCTTTGACTTTGGACCATCAGGAGAAAGTAAAGCATTGTATGTGAAAAATGTGATCGGATTCTCTGAAGATGGCAGGCCGATTACCATAGAAGTAGCGCTTTTACCAGTCGTATAACGCCATACCTGATCAAGTTTAAAACAGCCGAAAAGTAAGAAAAGGCCATTTAATCTATGCCTGGTAGTCATCAATTAAAATTTTACTCCCTGAAATCCAGCTTCTTCGATGAAATTCCAAAAAGAGATTGCAGAAAAGTGAAAACTATCCCTATCTTCGTGGCACGTTAACAGCGAAAGTAGCTCAGTTGGTAGAGCACGACCTTGCCAAGGTCGGGGTCGCGAGTTCGAATCTCGTCTTTCGCTCAAAAGCCTTCCATTCGGAAGGCTTTTCTGTTTTTAGCCCAAAATTCATTCTCTACAATCAGCAGGAGCTTTTTTTTTTGGATCAATCCCAAAACTCCTAAATCAGGTTTTATCTGGAATTCCTTTTCAGCCGGCATAACCTAAGCATCAACCACAAGCAAAACATCCATCCTCTACACTCCTGTTTCAATACCTCTGCTGATAAAAATGTCTCTGAATTTTAGAAATAGCAGCAGTATTTATCGATTATCATACTTTTCTTTAAAAAACACAGCCTCATTAATGGGGATCAAAAGCTGGTTTAAAGGTTAAGAATCGATATTTAGCTGTCAAAATGATGGGCAAGAAAAAATAAATGATTTTTTTCTGCTTGAAATCCAGTGCATTCGGTGAAATCTTCCGGGTGGAGTATAAAAAAGTCAAAACAATACCTATCTTCGTATCGTCATCAACGCGAAAGTAGCTCAGTTGGTAGAGCACGACCTTGCCAAGGTCGGGGTCGCGAGTTCGAATCTCGTCTTTCGCTCTAATGCCTTCCAGATAGAAGGCATTTATTTTAAAAGGTTTAACACCTGCTCAGATGGTGGAACTGGTAGACACGCAGGACTTAAAATCCTGTGACCTTAAAAGTCGTGCGGGTTCGATTCCCGCTCTGAGTACATTGCCTCTTTACAGCCCGTAAAGAGGCTTTTTTTTTGCTAAAAATTATTCTACGCTTACCTGATTGCCTGGTGACAAAATTTTTCGATACGGATGCTCCATGAACAGCTGCAAAAAATCCGTACCCTGAAAACTAAAACCAGATAAATGTCCACGGTTGTGAAATACGAGTAGCTGACTATTGGGCATATAACGTTTGATCAATTGATTATAAAAGGGCCGGCACCAGGGATCGATATCTCCGGCTGACATCAATACGGGGATACTAGAGTATACCGGAGATTTAACTGCTGCAGGTTCAGCCGCTACCTTCCAACATTTGCAAATCTCATGATCTACATTATTAAAAACATATTCTGAAAGCCATGGCATGACCAATTCCTGGTCATGGACCAACTTTTCATTTGAATAGGCGATCTGTTCTGTACAATAAACGGAATACCGCATCCCCCTGGACAATTTATCGTCGCCAGAGAAGTAGCCATCCATCACTTCCCTGACATAGTCAGCATGTTTCCCGTTAATCAGTTCATTCATAATAAATGGTACAGATTTGACCTGACTGGTATTCAAATGATTAATGATCACATCCAGCAATTCTGATTTCCCGTAATTGATTTTCAAACTATCTTTTGTGCCCTTTTCCAGGTAAGAAACACTAAATTCTTTTCCCGTAATCGTTGTAAAATATTGCTGGAAACGGGATTTAAGGTCTTTGTAGATTTCTTTTCGGGAAGAATCTGCCTGGCAATTTTCAAAAACCTGGTTTAGTGCTTCATTGATATTGAATAAAGCATGTTCTTCATAATTGACATAACCAGGAAGTGGAGAGTTCAGGATCAGGGAGCGGACTCCTTCCGGGTGGTTCCTGGCCACAGTGAGCATCAGACCACCACTGTAAGAAATCCCGACAAGGTTTAGTGAGTCCAGCTGTAAGGCCAGGCGAAGGTCATTTATATCTTTAGCGCTTTCTGTCGTATTGTATGCAGACAGGTTAATTCCCTGAGCTAATAGTTTCTCCCGACACTTTTTAACCGCTTCTAAAACAAGTCGTTTTTGAGGTAGGTTTCTTTTGTAACTGATTTTAATTGCGGTATCTATTTCCGGACAATCAAGGCAAGTGCCCGACCGCTTAGTCCCACGCTGATCAAAAACAATAAAACCTCCATATTTTAAGAACCCGGAGTCATAACCTACACTGTCAATGTTTGCGATCGTGCTATAGCCAGGACCGCCGGTAGTAAAAAGTGTTATCCCTTTTTTTTCTGCTGACCCGGGTTTTCTAAAAAAGACAAAAGGGATTTTAATCTTCCTACTCCTGGTATTTCCCCTATCCTCCGGGACAACCAGATATCCTGATTTAACAATTAACCGGGGATCATATTTGATCATAGACGGCCCTTGCTCAATGTGAGGTGTATATTTCTGTCCGATGACCTTTCCAAAAGAAAAAAACAGGATCGTTAATAACAGGAAGGTTCTCATCTTAATCTTCTCCATAAAATACTTTTCATAAAATAAATAAATCCAGTTCTCCGAAAAAAGTAAAAAACGGACAATTAATCATTTGAAAGCAGACAGTTTCTGTCCGGTGAATTTTAGGATATCTTTATAGAAATGACCTGGATCATAATATCCATGTTGATAGGCAGAAAAAGCTTTAGGGTTAAGAATATAGGAAGTCAAGGCCTTTCTGGCACGGTTTACCATCATATAGGTTTTAGGATTAGCGCCAACTGCTTCCGTAAAATGTCGATAAAATGTTTTATCGGTAAGACATAAATTACTTGCAATGAAACTATTGCTTTCCCCGGGCTTTAAAGTATCAAATGCATGAATGGCCTGCCTGATCACTTTGATGTGCTGGAGTTCTTTTCTTCCTTTTTGTTTTTCCAAAAAAAAATCCTGGAGCAGGTTCACTCTATCCGCAAAGTTCCCGCTTGATTTTAACCGGTTTAAAAAAGGAATGGGAATCAGATCGGAAAGTGGAACTACCTGATCTCCTATTTTATGTTGACTGAAGCCAAAGACGGATTCAAACCCTCCCGGATGAAATTTAACTGTAAATATATTGTCTGATGGAAGGTTATTTCTTTCCACAACCTGATTCCTCAGGACTAGAATATCTGCATGCTGGCCTATCCGTTGGGTCGTACTCCCGTTTTTCAGCCAATAAGGTGATCCCAGGTTGATCCATATGGTTGGGGTATAACTTGGAAAAAGTTTAACTGTAAAATTTTCAGATTTAATATAATGCGCTGTTGCAGTTAATGAGGTCTCCGAATAAAATTCGATATCCTTAGCCAGATCCGAACAAGGAGGCTTAAATTGATAAAGTTTTCTGATATCATTAAAAATTTCTATCATCAGCAAAGAATCTACAGTTTTACAAGGCCTTAGCTATTCAAATGTACGGGTTATTCTTTAGGTTTCTTCTTCATTCGGAGACCTGTCATTAGAAAATCCGTCATGCGGCCAAATCTCCTATCATAATAATTCTTAGCTTTATCTCCTATGAAAACCCATTTATTTTGTATCGCAATGCTGATTATGAGCACTGCATCATTCGCACAAAAAAACACCTCCGCTACCGAAGCGGTCATCACCTATGGCTCCCGCAGCAACGGCAAGGAAACCGGCGGAGAGAAAAAGCTATTTATCAAAGGAGCTCAGGCGAGGATCGCCGGTCAGGATCGCCAGGCAAAACAAGAACAATTCCTGCAATTTGAAGAGGCAGTTACCTATCAGGTGCTGAATAGCAATGGAAATCTATACACCTTTAAAAAACCTTTTTCTGAATATGCCACAGCAGAGCTGATCGCAGGTACAGATACAATAATGGGTATTCCCTGTAAAAAAGCAAAAGTTTTTATCCGCTCTAATACTATTGAAATCTGGTATACAAATGACCTGAAAATTAAAGGAACACCAGACCTGACCATTACTCCCGGCATCGGTCTGATCCTAAAAACCATTCGCAATGGCAATACAGAAACTTATGCGAAGAAAATTGATTACCGCAAGGTAAAAGCCGAAGAACTGGCCTGGCCTAAACAATGGGGTACAATCCTTGACGAAGCCGCCTATCAACGTCAGGTGATTGAAAGTCGCTACCAAACGATCAACATCTTCAATAAGGAAAAGATCAGTTTTGGAAACAAAACAGAGAACCCTGCTGCTGACCAGAGCAATGCAACTTACCATTTCTCCGGCGGTACCGTAATCCTTAAAAAAGTAAAACTTCCGGCTGCAAGACCAGGACAATCTGTATTTGCAGAGCTGATCCAAAACTCTAACGGTGATGCTTACGACAGAACAGGATCGGTGTTTATGATCCCGGTAGACAAATCAATTTCCTTCCTTAATGCCTTACAAAACGGATTACAGACTTTACCGGTTTATCTTGCCCGTAATGGCAAAAAATATCAGGGTGTTACGGCTACGGACAATTACCTCCCTCCTTTAGAACTGATGCGTTTTTTCACTTCATTTGGCGTGAAACACTTTAATGAACAAGCAAAAATAAAAGGATACAACTGGGCAGATTCAGTGATTTACAAACAAGATATTACTGTCCTTTCTCCGAAATTACAAGGCGAAGTCTGGATTGGCGTATATATCGGAAACTATGATAAAGGCGGACATACCGTAAGCCTGAACCTAAATTACTACCCTGGATATGAGGGTGAAAAAGAGAAGGAAAAGAAATCTTTTATCATGCCTGTATTTAACACCACCAATTTGATGGAAATGGCCGGACAAGAGTATGGAACCATGTTTGAAAAAGATTCCCTAACCGTAACCATTGATGTCCCACAAGGTGTAAAAAACCTAAGGTTAAGGTACCTGACAACCGGCCACGGTGGCTGGGGTAAAGGAGATGAATTCGTTCCAAAAATGAATGAGATTTTTGTGGATGGTAAAAGAGTTTATCATTTTATTCCATGGAGAGAAGATTGTGCAACCTACCGTTTTAGCAATCCTTCTTCCGGTAATTTCGGAAATGGTCTTTCTTCTTCAGATTTAAGTCGCTCAAACTGGTGTCCGGGAACGCTTACGCTTCCTGTAGAAATCCCCTTAGAAAACCTTACACCAGGTCAGCATACACTGCAGGTAGCCATCCCTCTTGGAAAACCAGAAGGCACCAGCTTTAGCTCATGGAACGTTTCCGGCGTATTAATCGGCGACCAGGAGTAAAGCCTGATCAAAAGGAATCAGCATTAAAATACTCCCATAAAATTATGCTGCACTGTCTCCAAAAAAGCATTGCACAGCTCCCAAAAGCATTGCACAGCCCCCAAAATGTTTGAAAATTTTGGGGGTATTTTTATGATGGATACCGCCATTCTACTTCCCTGTAAAATAGTGCTTCATTTTCTAAAACAGATGAATCAGCTCCCTGATCCAACACACAAACACCTCTAAATCTTACATTTATCTGTTTATACTTTTTTGTACAAGCAATAGGTTAGCCGTACCTTTATAAGGTACAGTTATTGTGATAATAACATCAAAGACCGATATCATGAATGAAGATTTGGATATGTTGGAGAAATCCGCACTAAACGACTACAAGTACGGCTTTACAACAAAAATAGATACAGACATCATCCCTAAGGGATTAAACGAGGGGGTTATTGAGCTCATTTCTAAAAAAAAGAACGAGCCGGAATGGATGCTTGCCTGGCGCCTTAAAGCCTATGCCTACTGGTTAAAGCTAACCGAACCAACCTGGGCCAACATCAAACACCCTCCTATTAATTACCAGGATATTATTTATTATGCTGCCCCGAAGCAAAAAGAGCAGCTAAACAGCCTTGATGAGGTTGACCCGGAACTGCTGCGTACTTTTGAAAAACTAGGGATTTCCCTGAACGAACAAAAGAGATTAACAGGAGTAGCCGTTGATGTGGTGATGGACAGTGTCTCTATTGCGACCTCTTTTAAAGAACAATTGTCCGAAATCGGGGTCATTTTTTGTTCCATAAGTGAAGCCATTCAAAAGCATCCCGAATTGGTAAAAAAACACCTGGGTTCGGTAGTACCGATGACCGACAATTACTTTGCGGCATTAAATTCAGCAGTCTTTACCGATGGATCATTCTGTTATATTCCTAAAGGCGTAAGATGCCCGATGGAGCTCTCTACTTATTTCAGGATCAACGCTGAAAATTCCGGACAATTTGAAAGAACATTGATCATCGCGGAAGAAGAGAGTTATGTGAGCTATCTGGAAGGTTGTACCGCACCGATGAGGGATGAAAATCAATTACACGCAGCAGTGGTAGAACTTATTGCCATGGAAAAGGCAGAAATCAAGTATTCTACTGTTCAAAACTGGTATCCCGGTGATAAAGAAGGAAAGGGAGGAATTTACAACTTCGTTACCAAACGTGGTATTTGTCAGGGGGATTATGCTAAAATCTCCTGGACACAGGTAGAAACCGGCTCTGCCATCACCTGGAAATATCCGAGTGTGATCCTTAAAGGTGACCATTCTATTGGTGAGTTTTACTCTGTGGCCTTCACCAATCATCATCAGCAGGCAGATACCGGCACTAAAATGATACATCTTGGAAAAAACACGAGAAGCAGGATTGTTGCCAAAGGCATCTCTGCCGGACAAAGTCAGAACAGTTACCGTGGCTTGGTTCGTGCCTCCAAAGGAGCGATCAATGCGCGGAATTATTCGCAATGCGATTCCCTCCTGTTGGGAGATAAATGTGGCGCCCATACCTTTCCTTATATAGAAGTAAAAAACAAAACCGCCATTGTAGAGCATGAAGCTACCACCTCCAAAATCGGGGAAGATCAACTTTTCTACTGTCGCCAGCGCGGTATTGATGCAGAAGCTGCTGTGGCGCTGATCGTAAACGGGTTTGCCAAAGAAGTGATGAACCAGCTCCCTATGGAATTTGCTATAGAAGCGCAAAAACTACTCACCATTAGTATGGAAGGCAGTGTAGGCTAATTTCTAATCCTCTAAAATTTCAAATATGATGTTATCTATAAAAAATATACACGCAAATATTGACGGCAAAGAGATCCTGAGGGGCATAAATCTGGACATTAAAGCCGGAGAAGTACATGCCATCATGGGCCCTAATGGTTCCGGGAAAAGTACTTTAGCCTCCGTACTTGCAGGAAGAGAAGAATATGAAGTCACTGAAGGTACGGTCACTTTTCTGGATAAAAACCTGCTGGATTTGTCTATTGAAGACCGCGCCAGGGAGGGTCTGTTCCTCGCATTTCAGTATCCGGTTGAGATCCCCGGGGTGAGCACAACGAATTTCATTAAGGCTGCAGTGAATGAAAAGCGTAAATATCATGGTCAGGAGCCATTGGATGCACTCGCTTTTCTGAAGATTATGAAAGAGAAAATGGCATTGGTGGAGATCGATCAATCCTTACTCAGCAGGTCGATCAATGAGGGGTTTTCCGGCGGAGAAAAGAAACGTAATGAAATCTTTCAGATGGCCATGCTGGAGCCGAAACTTGCCATCCTTGATGAAACAGATTCCGGACTGGACATTGATGCCCTTCGTATTGTGGCCAATGGGATCAACAAATTGAGAAATGAAAACCGGGCGATACTACTGATTACCCATTATCAGCGCTTATTGGATTATATCCAGCCTGATTATGTCCACGTACTTTACAACGGACGTATTGTTAAATCCGGCACCAAAGAACTTGCCCTTGAACTGGAAGAAAAAGGATATGATTTTATTACCGATGAAACGGATTTAGCTGCAAAAGAGTAATCTTTTAAAAGCACCATCCGGTCCATTTAAAAACGAATCCTTCTTAAAAGAAAAGACAATGACTAACATCGCTTATTTTACAGATCAATTTGAAGGTTTAGCAGCTACTGATTCCACAAGTACTATTAAGGAACTTAGTAAAGCAGCTTTTGATACTTTTAATCAATCAGGATTACCTACCTATAAGCTGGAAGAATGGAAATACACCAATATCAGCAGTTTATTTGACAAGAATTATCAGTTTTCAAAAGAGGATTCAAAAGAAAACCTAAGCCTTGCCGGGCTCCGCGCACTGAACTTACCCGGAAAAAATGAAGCCAATGAGCTTTATTTTATTGATGGACGGTTTATGCCTGGTTTATCAAAAATGATTTCTTCTGAAAAAGAACTGATCATTTTACCGCTGGAAGAAGCGGCAAAAGGCCCTTATCAAAAGATTGTAGCAGAACATCTGGGCAGTAGCAGCAAATACCTGAAAGATGGCCTCCATGCCTTAAACACCGCATTTATACAGGACGGAGTTTTCATTTATCTTCCAAAAGGGCAACAATTAGATGCAGCCTTGTATTTACACCACATTAACAATGCAAATACAGAAAACATCCTCTCCCAACCGCGGAGCCTGGTCTATTTAGCGGAAAACACGAATTTACAACTGGTAGAAACCTATACCACACTGGGCAGCATGGATAGTTTCAGTAATGAGGTGATCGAAATTGTCTTACAGGAAAATGCATTTCTAGCTTATTATAAACTTCAGAATGATGGCGCTAATGCCGCTCAGGTAAGCAGTACACAGATCCATCAAATCGGAAAAAGCTATGTGCAGACCTTAACGATCGCCCTGAATGGTGGCGTAATCCGCAATAACCTGAACCTGATTTTAGACGCCGAAGGCAATGAAACGCATTTGTATGGCTTGTCTCTTTTGAAAGGAAACAGTCATGTAGATCACCATACGCTGGTCGACAATAAACAGCCAAATTGCTTCAGCAACCAGCTTTACAAGGGAATTGCCGACGATACTGCGACCGGGGTTTTCAGTGGAAGAATCATCGTACAACCGGATGCTCAAAAGACAAATGCTTACCAATCCAGCAAGAATATCATTCTATCTGAGCGGGCAACTATTAATGCCAAACCTCAACTGGAAATCTTTGCTGATGACGTAAAATGTTCTCATGGCTGCACTGTAGGGCAGCTGGATGAAGAAGCGATGTTTTATTTAAGAGCCAGGGGGCTTCCTTTAAAAACTGCTGAATCTTTATTATTACAGGCATTTGCATCCGATATTCTGAACCAAATCAAGTTGGAACCTTTACGTATACACGTTGAACAATTAATTTTAGATCAGTTAGCCAGCTCATAAAATGAAAGCACCAGAGATCAAACCTTCCTCATTGACAGACAAAACAGCTGATTCAGGCCAAAGGACTAATGATGCGGAACAATCTGCTTTTGAGGTACAAGCCATCAGAGCCCAATTCCCTATCCTGAGCAGGACAGTCAATGAAAAGAAGCTGATCTATTTTGATAATGCTGCGACCTCCCAAAAACCGCAATGCGTAATTGATGCGCTAAGCGACTATTACAGTCGTTATAACGCCAATATCCACCGCGGAATACATACGCTCGCAGAAGAAGCTACATTGGCTTATGAGGCCAGTCGTCATGCCGTTCAGGAGTTCATTGGAGCGGCAATGCCGGAAGAAATTGTCTTTACACGCGGAACAACAGAAGGAATCAACCTCGTAGCCAACACCTGGGGCAGGCAAAACATTAATGCCGGTGATGAAATTCTGATCTCCGGAATGGAACACCATTCCAATATTGTACCCTGGCAAATCCTGTGTCAGGAAAAAAAGGCGGTTTTAAAAGTCATTCCTGTATTAGATGACGGGACACTTTCTATGGAGCAATACCAGCACTTACTGAATGAAAAAACTAAGCTGGTTGCCATTGTACAAGTCTCTAATGCACTGGGTACCGTCAATCCTGTCAAAGAAATGATTTCAAGGGCACATCAGTCCGGCGCAAAAGTATTGGTAGACGGCGCACAATCGGCAGTACACCTGGACATAGATGTTCAGGATTTAGACTGTGATTTCTTTGCTTTTTCAGGTCATAAATTATATGCCCCTACCGGCATAGGTGTACTGTATGGTAAGAAAGAACTCCTGGAAGCTATGCCGGTTTTTCAGGGCGGAGGGGAAATGATCAAAGAGGTTAGCTTTGAGCGGACCACCTATAACGACCTACCCTATAAATATGAAGCCGGAACACCGAATATCGCCGATACCATTGCCTTAAAAACGGCAATAGACTTCATCAAAAGCATCGGAAAAGATCAGATCAGAAAACATGAAAATGAATTACTTGATTATGCTACCGCCGGACTGGAAAATATACCTGGTCTGGAGATCATTGGAAAAGCTAAAGAGAAAGTAAGTCTGGTTTCATTTATCATCAAAAACATCCATCCACATGACATTGGCATCCTACTGGATAACCTGGGCATTGCCGTAAGAACGGGGCATCATTGCACCCAGCCACTGATGAAGCGGTTTGGCATTCCCGGCACCATAAGGGCCTCTTTTGCGCTTTACAATACGAAAGAAGAAATAGATGTCCTCCTTGCAGGACTTCATAAATCCATTAAAATGTTATCCTGATGAATCAAAAGAATATAGCTGAGATAGAAAAAGAAATCATTTCTGATTTTTCCATGTTTGACAGCTGGGAAGATAAGTATGAATACCTGATTGATTTGGGAAAACAATTGCCGGCATTGGAGGAAAGTTATAAAACGACAGACCATAAAATAAAAGGTTGTCAATCCAACGTATGGCTTATCGCGTCATATCAGGATGGGAACGTGTTTTTTAAAGCGGACAGCGATGCGATGATTGTGAAGGGCCTGGTCAGTATGCTAATTAAGGTGCTATCGGGACAGTCGCCAAAAACCATCCTGGAGGCTAAATTGGAATTCTTTAAAGAGATCGGGATGTTCAGCCATCTGGCGCAAACCAGATCTAACGGCTTATTGGCGATGATCAAACAAATGAAAAATTATGCATTGGCTTATCAATCCATTAAAGAACTTGAAAACAAATAGATCATGGACAAAGAGGAATTGAAACAAAAAGTAATTGACTGTTTACAGACCATATATGATCCGGAAATACCGGTCAGCATTTATGAGCTTGGCTTAATCTATGAAACAGAGATCCTGACTCCATTCAATAATGTTCAAATTGTGATGACCCTTACTGCGCCTGGTTGCCCTGCTGCACAAAGCATCCCTCTGGAAGTAGAGGAAAAAGTGAAAAAGATTGAAGGGGTAAATGAAGTAGCTGTGGTTGTCACCTGGAACCCGCCATGGACCAGAGACATGATGTCGGAAACCGCTAGATTTGAATTAGGAATGATGTAAAAATCAGGATTCCTAAAAAATAAACCTACGAAAACCTCCTTTAAACCCTACTAAACACTCATTCAGAAGTATTTCAAAATAAAGACTACTATTTTAGTATACTTTATATATATTTGCTGCTGTAGGGACCACACCTATTACATAGTCATGTGGCCGAGTGGTTAGGTATGGGTCTGCAAAACCTTTAACGGCGGTTCGAATCCGCCCATGACGTCATTAAAAGCTTGCCTTCGGGCAGGCTTTTCTTTTTTGTTGCTATTGAAAAATCCGGGGCAAAAAGAAACGGGGATATAGCTTCCAGCCACATCCCCGTCATCTAAATTAACGCTCTCATATATAAGACGCCTAAATCATCTGATTATTGTATTCCGCGTAAAAAATATTATTTTTCATAGAACTCTATGGGCAACAAATCAGGATCTGCAATAAAGGTAAATCGTTTACCGGTAAACTCATCTACTCTGATGGGTTCTGGCGCTACTCCTTTTTCTTTCAGCACCTGAATCACTTTTTCCAGATCGTCGACCTGAAAAGCAAGGTGTCTTAAACCTACTGACTCTGGTCTGGAAGGTCGCACTGGCGGATCAGGAAAAGAGAAAAGCTCAATCACGTACTCCCCGTTCAAGGCAAGATCAAGTTTATAAGAATCTCTTTCTGCCCGATATACTTCCCGGATGATGGTTAAACCCAATACATCCGTATAAAAAATCTTAGAAACATTATAATCGCTGCAAATAATTGCAATATGGTGTACTTTACTTAACATGGATTTACTTTGTAGTTATAGTTAACCGATAAATCTGCCCTTTATTGCCTGCAAGCAGGATTAAACCACCGGTTTTTGATTTTTGAATCACGTTCATGCTGACCACTGAAATATTATACCAGTTTTTACCACCATCAGAAGAAACATCAGTTCCTGAACTGCCTGTAGCTACCAGCATTTTTTCAGTGATATAAACCACTCCTGAGCGGTAGCCATCTACTGGCTTCTCAGGTTTCTGCCAGGTTTTACCGCCATTACTGGTCAACAAAACATTGTTTTCATTTTCTTTATCTTTCAGGTAATTACCACCCACTACTATCCCATGATTGTCATCATAAAAATCCATAGAAAAGGGGCCTGTACTACTTTCTCCCTGAAGAATCGGGCATTCAAACACCTGCCAGGTAGATCCAAAATTGCTGGAATAATAAATATTCGAAACCTTTCCTCCGGTAGCAATCCATACTTTTCCGTTATCCAGGGTTTTAATGGTGGTACCGCTGGCAGCAAAAGCGGCTTCGCCAACACCCATTTTAGCCTGCAGGTTTTCCGAAATGTCATTCCAGGAAACGCCACCATCGATCGTTCTTAACAATTGCATTTTACTATTAATCGGGTCGCCAAAAACAATTCCACGTTGTTCATTCCAGAAACCCATTCCATCTAAAAAAATAGCAGAATCCAGATTTTTATAACGCTCAGTCCAGGTTTTTCCGCCATCAATAGTTTGTAGGATATAAGCAGGCGAACCTGCATTAACTACGATTGCTTTATCTGCATCAAAGGCTTCAATGTCTCTAAAATCTAGTTTTTCATGACCTTCGGGTTTGATCCATTCCCAGGTTTTCCCGGCGTCGGTAGTTTTACCAATATGGCCATTACTGCCGCTTACCCAGGCCACCTGATCAGAAACGATACTCATTCCCCGCAGACTGGTATTTTCTCCGGTAGTGACCGGAATCAGGTCGTAGGTTTGTGAAAATGAGTATAAAGGAAAAAATAATAAACAAAAAATAAGTCCTCTCATCTATTTAAATCTTTTCCAAACATCCGTCCTGCCAATCAGAGAGAAACCAATATATCCCCTCACATTCAACTGTCCATTACTCTTAAGGCTCATGTTACAGCTGTAAGTCTTGCCTACTTTTGGATCATAAATCGTACCATCTACCCATTTTCCATTGTCATAAACAAAGTCCTTTAGCATTTCAAGGCCTAAAACTGGTCTTGATTTTAAATTAGCTGCAGGATTCTTTACGTCTAGTTTAGGATTACCCTTTTCGTCTTTCGGTTCTTTTAACCAGACGATTTTTCCAAAGAAGCGGTCTCCTTTTTTAAAAATATCAATGTGTGCTTCACCGGAAGAATTAATCCATTGGCCCAAAATAGCATCGCTTGTTTGAGAAAACCCGGAGAAAGAAATTGCAGTGAATAGAAGTAACAACGAAATGTATCTCATATTTCAGATTTTAAATGTATCTAAAGTTACTAAATAGCCCCTAGAATAAGTAAGGAACAGTAAAATTAGCACATTGTTTGCTATTCCGGTTTTTGATAAGGAATATCGAACTTAAAATGACATCCTTTTCCTGCATCACTTTCTACGCTGATGTGTCCGTTTTGAAGTTCTATCAGCTGTTTACAGATGTAAAGACCCAGGCCTGTTCCCGGTTTCCCTGCCGATCGGTTGGCCTGATAATATCTGGTAAAAAGTTTTCCCTGCTGGTCTTTTGGAATACCGATACCCGTGTCAATGATACTGACATTCAACAGCACAGTCTGCTCCCCAACAGTCTTTAAATCCACTTTTACATTCACCCCACCCTGATCAGTGTACTTTACTGCGTTGTTCAGGAGATTGAGCATGATCTGTTTTAATCTAAAAGGATCCCCATTAACCATTGCCTCTTCGTCCCCGTTAAAGTCGGCTGATAAAGAAATCTGCTTCCTTTCGGCAATGAAAGTCATGGCTGCAATAGTCTCCTTAATCTCTGTACAAGGTTGAAAAGAAACTATTTTCAAAGCTGTTTCTTTTTGGTGATCAATTTTGCTGACATCAAGAATATCATTGATGGTATCCATCAGCATACTTGATGATAAATTGATAGAGTTAAGTTTCTTTTTTTGATCCTCATTCAGCGGACTCCTGTTCAACAGGTAAATTAAACCGGTGATGGTAGTCAGCGGATTTCTAATCTCATGACTCATGATCGCCAGCATTTCCGATTTCTGTTCTGCCAGTGCGACAGCACGTTCGTTTTCACGAATGTAATTGTCTTCTGATATCCCTGCTTTACGGATATAAATGATCAGCAAAACAATAAAAATCAGAATCATCAATACCGCTACTCCGGTAAAGCTATTCATATCATTAGTTGCCGATTGGTATTGATTCAGCATTTCTGCCCTGGCTTTTTCCCAGTCATTCAAATAAGTATCTTTCAATTCCTGGACCAGCTGATGTAATTGAATCACCAGGCTTAAATTTGCTGAAATCAATTGCTGATTGGATTTCGCCAAACGTCCATTTTCTTCATTCAGTTTCCTGAGAATATCTCCCTGAGTATTGTTCTGTTTTCTGAGTACAGATCTGTTTATAGAATCCCGGATCTGCTTTTCGCGATTTACAGTAATCACTTTAAGGGACTGTTCACTTTCCTGTTTATTTTCTATCGCGTCCTGAAGCCGCTTAAAAAGTCCTTTTTTCTTTGGTTCAGGTTTGATGATCCGCACAGTAGTATCTGCTTTTCCGGAACTTCTTTTAACGGTAGTATTGTATTTATGTTTCTCAGTAAATTCTTTGGATGGATTCCCAACCATACTTTGGATGTTCGTAATCCGCAACAAGGAATCAAAATTATGCTTAAGGCTAAAAATTTCATTAGAAATCTGCAGTTTGTCGCCAAATGCTTTCCCTAATTGCTCTTTACTGGCAGAGAATCCACCTGAACTGTCCAGATCATGCTTTTTCAAAATCAGTTCAATCTGGTTGAAAGTCCGGGTCAGTTTAGTTTTATAATCTTCCAGCTTCTGATTCTCCCCATACAGAATGGCCTGCTGAAAATCACTTTCAGCACCGCTTAAGTCCAGCAAAATATTACTGATTTCCTGATTCTGAGAATGCTCACGCAATTTTGCCGCGAGTGTATCTAGCTTTTGGAAGATAGAATGCCTCAGCAATAAAGATCCTGCGGCAATTAGAAAAGTGAATACCAGAAATAAAACGAAAAGTTTACGAAGATTATTAGAGGTTTCACCTGATTTATTAACGAACATAGTATTATTTAATATTTCCACCAAAATCTTTGTGGACTGCAAATTTATTAATATTTATCCGCTATAAGAGAAGAAAGATCAGTAAGTCAAGCAAATAAAGGACCGCTGATTTGATGTTTTTTAAATTAAAATGGTATTTTTAATTATTAACGCGCTTTTTCCGAAGGTTTACGATGCTGTTCCTCATTGCTATTTTAATTGCTGTTTCGAGCTTTTTATCCTCCTTTTTAAGCAGATTAATTGGTTTTATTGCAATATAGGTTTCAATTTCAGTCTATATAGTTCTTAATTTCACAACATATAGTTTTCAATTTCAACCCATGCTGCTTTCAAGTCCACAACCTATAACTTTCAATTGCAGTTAATTCAATTGAAAGCTACCCTAATTCAATTATACCATACTATTTTCAATCTCACAGCATGTCAGATACTACAACACATCATCTAAATCATCAACCCGATTTTAAAATAAAAGACCATATGAAAACCTTGAAATTACTCCTGTTCATTCCGGCATTTCTGATCATCAACACGGCCTGTGCACAGGTAAACATTCCGCAGAAATTCAAAAAACTGGAATGGCTAACCGGCAAATGGAAACGTACCAATCCTAAAGCCGGAGAAAGCGGCCATGAAATCTGGGCAAAATCAGGTCCTTTAAAATTAATAGGAAAAGGGGTTACGCTGAAAGGGACAACGCCCACATTTATAGAAAACCTGGAATTCAGTGTCAAAGGAAAGGACATCTATTATATAGTTATGATGGAAGGTGATGAACAACCTACCTATTTTAAGCTCACTTCATTAGCAGCAGATGGCTTTACCTGTGAGAATCCGGAACATGATTTCCCAAAAAAGATCCGTTACAAAAGAACCGGAAAAAACATGAAGGCAGTCATTTCAGGAGGGGGTAAAACGATAGATTTCGACTTCATTAAAGACAAGTCCCAGGGGGAACACGACAAAACGTTTTAGAAAACCGATTCTTCTACTGCTTTCATTGAGAAAAATGATGAACTTTACGCCTACCCATTTTTAGGTACATAAAATTGCAATTTGCAGGAAAAGAAAGGATGAATCTGATGACAGAAGAAGAAGTGATACTGGTTGATGAAAATGATAACCCAATAGGAACTATGCCAAAACTTGAGGCACATCTTGAAGGCAAATTTCACAGGGCATTCTCCGTCTTTGTTTTTAACAGTGCCGGTGAACTTTTACTACAACAACGTGCGTTCGATAAATACCATTCTGCGGGAAAATGGACGAATACCTGCTGTAGTCACCCCAGACCCGGTGAACTTACCGCAGATGCAGCAAACAGAAGACTAAAAGAAGAAATGGGAATGGCCTGTGAATTAAGTCCGGTTTTCAGCTTCTCTTATCGTGCTGAACTTGAAAACGGACTGATTGAAAATGAGTATGACCATGTTTATTTTGGTCGAACTGATATTTTACCTGTTCCTAATCCACAAGAAGTGGCAGACTTCAAATACATAACCATGGAGGCGCTGGAACTGAGTTTAGTTCATGACCCTACAGTCTATACCGAATGGTTTAAAATTTGTTTTGACCAGGTCATCGAGCAATACCGTAAAAATTCATACTAAAATAGGAATTTGCTGCTCAGGAAGAGCAGCGGAAAATTACCTCATAAAAAAACCGGATTAAATTCTAAAGAAGAATTCAATCCGGTTTGTACCCAGAAGCAGATTCGAACTGCCACGCCTTTTCAAGCGCCACCCCCTCAAGGTGGTGCGTCTGCCAATTTCGCCACCTGGGTATTTCTCCTACAAATATATATTTATTCGCAGAATATGCTTAAGCCATCATAGGCTAATTTAATATTTTTTGGTAATTCTTCTTCTACCTCCTCATGTAAGCCTAAATTATGACTGATATGAGTCAGATAAGTCATTTCTGCGCCTATCTTTTGAGCAAATTCAATGGCTTCCTGTAGTGTAAAATGGGAAATATGTTCTTCATGCTGTAAAGCATTGATCACCAAAACCTTTGTTCCCTTTACTTTTTCAATGGTTTCTTCAGAAATTGTCTTAGCATCGGTAATATACGTGAAATCATGAATTCTAAAGCCCAGAATCGGCAGTTTATAATGCATGATATTTAATGGAATCACGGTGGTATTGCCAATTTCAAAAGGCTGGTCAACAATGGTATGTACATCTATCTGGGGCAATCCCGGGTAATGTGTTTCTGCGAAGATGTAAGAAAACTCTCTTTTTAAAGCTTCCTGAACACGCGTAGTTGCAAAGATGTCAATGTTCTTTTTCAAAAGATAATTAAAAGGCCTGATGTCATCTAAACCGGCCACATGATCTTTATGCTCATGTGTATAGAGAATAGCATCCAGGTCTTTCACCTTTGCGCGCAACATCTGGTACCTGAAATCAGGACCGCTATCAATGACGATCGTCTTATCTCCCATTTCAACCAATACAGAAACCCTCAGGCGCTTGTTTTTATGGTCTGTAGACTGACAAACCGAACAATTGCAAGTGATTACCGGAATACCCTGGGAAGTACCTGTTCCTAAAAATGTAACTTTCAAAATTGATGAGTTGAGGCCATATCTTCAAAAATAACAAATTACCTTAAGTCTACAACTTCTACTCCCGGATACTTCTTCGGATCAAAAGAAAAAGTACTTTCCGGAACTTTCAGGTTTGTCACCATCTTACTTACCGTATAGCTGTATTTATTACCACCTTTATCAAATATGACTACTGTACCAATCTGTTTCGCTGCCTTATCAATTCCTAAACGGATCTTAAAGTACGATTTACTTACGTCTACAGGAGCCAGATCGATCATTTGATATACTTTGCCGCCTACTTTACTTTCGCCGGTATAGCCATATTTAAAGCCTTTTTCGTAAATGGTGAATAGCTGAGCTGGATTTAAAGCATCACCGCTATGATCGGCGTCTGTTACCTGTACTTCTTTATCTTCTTTTAAATATGTCCATTGCGTTTTACCATCACTGATCAATTCCTGATTCGTCATTGTTACGCGGTACTTATTTGTTTTCGCTTTAACAATTAAAGTTCCTTTCTGTGTCTCTTTAAGCTTCGCCTGCGCGTTGTCTAAAGAAAAGGTGAAGTCAGCCTTTACCACATCAAAAGAACGATATTTCTTACTTACCTCTGCCAATATTGCTTTCGCCTTTGCATCCTGCTGTGCATAACCGGAAAATCCAAAACCTGTCAATACCAGTAACGACCATATTATCTTTTTCATCTATTTCTCTTTTCGGGTTAGTTATTCTTCAGGTCAGTCAAGAACTGTTCCAAAGCGTAATCGTCAGGAATCAGCACCTCTCTGGCTTTACTACCTTCAAAAGGTCCGACTACACCTGTGGCTTCCAGCTGATCGATGATCCTTCCGGCCCTGTTATACCCCAGCTTCAACTTCCTTTGAATCAAAGAAGTAGAGCCTTGCTGATGCATTACAATTAAACGTGCGGCTTCCTCAAACATCGAGTCACGATCTTTAGGATCGAAGTCCGATTTAGCTGATTCTGCTGCTTCATCAACATATTCAGGAAGCTGATAAGCCTCTGCATACCCTCTTTGATTGCCGATAAATTCAGAAATACGATCTACTTCAGGTGTATCCACAAAAGCACACTGCAATCGGATCAGGTCATTTCCTGTCGACAATAACATGTCTCCTCTACCAATCAGCTGATCGGCACCACCACTATCAAGGATCGTTCTCGAGTCAATTTTCGACAATACCCTGAAGGCCAGTCGCGCAGGGAAATTCGCTTTAATTGTACCTGTGATAATGTTTACCGAAGGACGTTGCGTAGCCAACACCAGGTGAATACCTATCGCACGTGCCAACTGCGCCAAACGGGCAATCGGTGCTTCCACCTCTTTACCGGCAGTCATCATTAAATCTGCAAACTCATCCACAATCAATACGATATAGGGAAGGAAACGGTGTGAGTTGTTCGGGTTTAGTTTTCTTTTGATAAACTTCTCATTGTACTCTTTCAGGTTTCTTACCTGTGCATCCTTCAATAAATCATAACGCTGATCCATTTCAATACAAAGTGAGTTCAGGGTATTGATTACCTTTTTCGTATCCGTAATAATCGCATCAGCTTCTCCCGGAAGTTTAGCCAGGAAGTGACGCTCAATTTTATTGAACAAGGTCAACTCTACCTTTTTAGGATCGACCAATACGAATTTAAGTTGTGAAGGGTGTTTCTTGTAAAGCAGGGAAACCAGGATAGAGTTGATCCCTACCGATTTACCCTGACCCGTAGCACCGGCCACTAATAAGTGAGGCATTTTTGCCAAATCACCAATATAAACCTCATTGGAGATGGTTTTACCCATTGCAATCGGTAATTCCATCGTAGTAGTCTGGAATTTTTCGGTGCTCAGGATACTTCTCATAGACACCATTTCCGGGTGTAAATTAGGTACCTCAATACCAATTGTACCTTTACCCGGCATCGGTGCAATAATCCTGATCCCCAATGCCGCTAAACTTAAGGCAATGTCATCTTCCAGATTTTTAATCTTGGAAATCCTTACTCCAGGTGCCGGTATGATCTCATACAAGGTTACCGTTGGACCAATCGTTGCTTTAATTTTATCAATTTCGATATTGTAATGAAGCAGGGTATTTACAATTTTATTCTTATTTGCTTCCAATTCATCCGTATTCACAGAAATCTTATTGGAACCGTAATTTTCTAATAAATCAAGACCTGGATATTTGTAACTGGCCAGATCTAAAGTAGGGTCATAATTACCAAACTGTTCTACCAGCTCATCAGATTTTTTATCTTCTTCGGACTTTTCAATCACCAATTCCAACTCAGGTTCCGCCTCCGGAACAGGCGTAATTTCCATCGGCATCGCTGCAGCTGCTGCTGAAACCAGTGGCGCCGGTTCTGTCGCGGCTACTGGCGGCATAGGCACCATTGGAGGTACTACCGGTGGCACTGGAATTACAGGCGGTGTTGCTATTGGCACATTAGCCAGCGGAGTAGTCTGTTGATGAGCTGTTGCTCTGTTATATTCCGAAATAACATCTCTTTCCAACTCTGGTTCTTCCATCTCTTCAAATCTTGTTGAAGGCATGATGGTCACATGCTGTTCTCTTTTTTTATCTCTAGCCAAACGGTCATTTAAGGTGAATTCTACTGGCTCTGAGCGCAGCGCATTTCCGGTTCCTTCGGTTTCATCTTCATCTTCCTGTTCAGGAATATCAGGAATAATAGCTTCCGGTCTTTTACGTTGTGGCAGTTTAAAGTCGATATTATAAGCAATAATCAGGATAGACAAGCCTAAAAATCCGATTAATCCGGCAACTCCAGCCTTTCCTATCTGGGCGGCCAGTAGTTTATTGGTCCAGTAGCCAAACTCTCCTTCCAGAAAATGAGGCGCATCACTGATAAAGGAATGCGCAAAACCAAGGGTAAGTGAGATGAACAATAAAAAGAAGAGGCTATAAGCCAGTGTTTTTTCAATAGAGAATATTTTCACCTTAAACAGCAGGCGGTATCCGATTACAAAGAATACAAAAATGAATAAGAAAGAGGCTAAGCCGAACCATTCATAAATAAACTGGTGTGCCAGTAAAGCTCCGATCTTTCCGAGCCAGTTAGACACTACCGGATTAATATTTACCTGTTGTAGCTCTTCGAAAGTTTTAAAAAGATTACCCCATCCCCCATTTGCATCGATCACATAACTATGATCTTCCTGCCAGGTGAAAAGATAAGAAGTAAAAGCAATTAGAAAATATAAAGACAATACGACAAACACTAATCCTATGATCTTAAACAACCTGCCATTCTGGAAATCCAGGCGGGGCATGATGTTAAATCTTTCTGTGGATGGTCTGGACGCTGATGACTTCGAGCTTTGCTTATCGCCAGATTCGTTTTTAAACGAATTGGACCTGAATTGATTTCCCCTTACCGACATTTTTCGTGACTAATATTATACACAACAAATATAAAACATATCCTTGTATGTACTAAGTTATTATAAATACATTTAAACGTATACTTATTAAATAAAAATTCTAACCTGCTTAATCGGGGGAAATCAACTGATTTCAGTAGCCGGTTAAACCTTATAACCCCATCATAGTCATACTTGTAGCGTTTGAATTTTGATTAGAGATAAGTTTTGTTTTAAGGTTAATCCCGTCCGGTATTTTTATCAGGCGGGATTTTTTTTATCCTGATGTCATTTAAAATTTGTTAATTTATTCCCATATTTTAAGAAATAAATCGATCAATGGACATCTCTCAGCTCGAAACACTAATAGAAACAGACAAAAAACAAGAGATTGCTGATTTGCTGAACAAACATCCGGAACTAACCAGCCAGGAAACCAGTCATGGAATATCGCCACTACTACTCGCTTGTTATTATAAGAAGCCGGTAACTGCTGGTATCATTGCTGGTTTTGCGAAAAACATTACGCTTTTCGAAGCCTGTGCATTGGGGAAATTTAAAGAAACGGATGACTTACTGACGCAGCAACCAGACCTGCTCAATTCTACTTCGAAAGATGGCTTTACTGCTTTAGGACTAGCTGCCTATTTCGGGCATGAGGAAATCACCAGATTATTACTTTTTAAAGGTGCAGATCCCAATATCCCTGCCAATAATGGATTTAATGTCTTCCCGATTCACTCTGCTGTTGCGGCGAAAAGTTTTCCCATTACCAAAATGCTTTTAGAAGCTGGTGCAGATGTCAATGCAAAACAACAAGCCGGATTAACCGCATTACACGCAGCTGCGCAAATCGGAAATATAGAACTTATTATCCTGTTACTGGAACATGGAGCTCCCCTGGACATTAGAATGGAAGGTGGTAAACTGCCTACAGACCTTGCTGAAGAAAAAGGATTTCCGGAGATCGCGGCTATTCTAAAAGTTTAAACATCCCAGATGCGTAACCTGATTTTTTTCACATAATGTCTCACATCCAATACCAATGCGGCCAGAATGTAAAAAATAATAGGAAAGCCTACCGCTAAAAAGGAAGAGTAAATGAAAAACAACCTGATTTTGCTGATTGAGATATTCAGGCGTTCAGCAAGATAAGTGCAGACCCCAAAACTTTGCTTTTCAAAAAATGTAATGATACGTTGGAACATGTTATTGGTTTAATATCTTGATTCCGATACCACAATTTAAGCATTTTTTCTGAGCACAATAGTATTTATTAATTTGAAGGACTGCCTGGGAGAAAAAAGCATTATCTATGCGGACCCCTGCTTGCTGATAGGACCTCGTGATCACATTACTTTCAGCAGGCGTTTCCTCTAACAACTGCAAGCCGCGGTTAATCAAATCCGGTTGATCCGAATATTTGCCATAAGCCGATACAAAAAGACAAATCGCATTAATGATCAGATGAAAAACTGAGCCCGTACCAAGCTGGATCTCCACCTTTTTTGCCTCCTTATGAAAATGATAATGGGTAGTCCAGTAAGGATTAACAGGTAGATTTTGCAGCAAGGTCTTTAATTCCGGCAATTCCTCCAGCTCCATCACCTTAGAAAACAAACGATCTGATTTCAGTAATAAAGCGCAGAACTGGGCCAGCCTTAACGTTGGGAAATTCTGCGGCCGCATCCTTAAGAACCGCCATGCAGCTACCCCAATGGGAATCAAACCATACTTCTTTTGCAGGAATCGATATTCCTTTTTTAATTCCCGGGGATATGTATCTTTAAAAGTAGCCGATAAAAAACCGGCTTGCCCAAATACCAATGCTTCCACCTGCAATGGATGATCCAGGTGCTTTCTGATCACCGACAAAGGCAAAGAAGCGGCTAAAAGTTCAAATGGGATCGCATTCACCTTAAAGCCAAAGCTTTTGGCTAAAAAATGGTAAAATGTACTTTCCCAATCCCCATTCACTTTTGCCAGATGTTCAAACACCTGTTCAGATTTCTGCGCTAAGCGCGTGATCATCATTCTGGATAAAACTCCATTCACAATCACTGCATCTATTCCATGAATTAGTTTTTCACAGGGAAAAGTATGGACGGAATTGACCAGGCCCTCATAATGTATTAAAAGACTTTCGGGGAACAGCTCTTTCAGGATCAGCACCGGAATCTCGCTGCCATCCTTTCGGTAAATTTGACGGTCATGCTCATAAACCACGTGTAGAATCACTGCATCATAACCAGAATCATCCTGATGACCATGTAAAAACCAGTCGGAAGACTTCAGGTGGATTTCCACATCCCCAACCCAGATATGGCCTCCAATACTAAGCTTCGCCTGAGTAAAATCCGGCCCTGCATTCTTATTTGGCATTCCTACTGCCTGAATACTCAGCGACTCCCCTGTGGTACAAAACAGATTTAGCGCCTGGAACAGCCGGAATTGCCAGATAAAATGAAGAAAGCTTTCAGGAAATCTCATGAAGTCTAACTTAATGATTCGGCATTAAATCATCACCATGAAATTACAAAATTATTTCCTTCTGTAATTAGTAATAAAAACACCAGCGATAATCAATACCGTTGCAATTAAAATATCCGTTGTAATGACCTCGTCTAAAACCAGCCAACCCAGGAATAATGCAATTACCGTATTGAAATAAGTAAGAATAGAAACTTCTGTAGGAGATACCCTTTTCAGCGCATAATGGTAGCAAAAAAAGGTAAATACGGAACCGAAAACTGCCAGATAGCCCACGGCCAGTAAACTATGCAAACTCCAGTTGCTCACCGATGTAGGGCCTGAGAACAGGAAGGCCAAAGCAAACTGGGCAACCGCCGAAAATGCAAACTGATAAAACAGATCCAGTAAAATATGATCTGATTTATGGCTGTTTTTCTTGGTATAAATGGTCCCGATTGTCCAACCGCTAATCGCGAAACAAAGAAACATGATACCCGTTTTATAATTAGGGTCCAGCAATTCACTAATACCCTCCCTAAAAATAAAAACAACCCCGAGAAAGGCAATAACTACACCTAAAAACCCTTTCCAGCTTGGTTTTTGCAAACCAACAGCTACACAGGCCAAAAATACGACTAAAGGATTTAAGGAATTCAGCAGGGATGTTAATCCGCTGGGAATCGTCTCTTCTGCAACGGTAACCATCCCATTGGCCATCACTACCATCAATGTAGACAACATGATCTGTCGTCTAAGATAGGGCCAACCCTTCCAGGCTAGTTCCTTTCGACTCATCAAAATGATCATCAAAATAAAAGAAGCAATGGTTTGTCGCATAGCTGCTACAAACCAGGCAGGAATTGTTTCCACCGCGACACGAATACTGAGATAGGTAGTCCCCCATACAATGGCGACTACCAATAATGCCCCAATAAGCTTTAAGTCAGTCTTTTGGGTCATATCAATTTAGCTGTCAACAGAATTGCTTCCATCTCCTGCTGCAACTTCAAGGCCTCTTCTCTTGCACGTTCGGCAAAATCTTCGCCTTTACTCGCATAAATGATGCCTCTGGAAGAATTTACCAATAGACCACATTCTTTATTTAAGCCAAATTCACAAACGTCCGCTAAGCTTCCGCCTTGCGCACCAACACCTGGAACCAATAAGAAATTATCTGGTGCCAGTCTTCTGATGTTTTTAAATTCTAAACCTCTGGTTGCACCGACAACATACATCAACTGCTCACTATCTGCCCATTGAGAAGAAATACGAATCACTTCTTCGTACAATTTACCTTCCGGAGTCTGGTGCAATTGAAAATCACTATGACCAGCATTTGAAGTTAGTGCCAACAAAATCACCCATTTATCTTTATAAGTTAAGAAAGGACTTACCGAATCTTTACCCATGTATGGAGCCACGGTAACCGAGTCAAAACTCATGTCCGACTTTGCCTCATTGAAAAAAGCATCCGCATACATCGCAGAAGTATTGCCGATATCTCCTCTTTTTGCATCTGCAATACTGAAAATATCTTCGGGCATATATTGCCAGGTTTTGATCAATGTTTCCCAACCTTTCAATCCCATGCATTCGTAGAAAGCCGTGTTCGGTTTATAAGCCACACACAAATCTTTTGTGGCATCAATAATCTGCTTATTGAATTCTAAAACCGGATTTTCGTATTTTAGAAGGTGCGGAGGGATATTTTCTAATACCGGATCAAGGCCAACACACAAAAAAGATTTTTTAATCTGGATCTGCTCAAATAGCTGTTTTTTATTCATCTATGCGTAATTTTGTGTGCAAAGATGCCAAATTTCACAAGGATTTAAGACTTGTTTTTAAACTTTTCAATGTAATTTTTATAAACATTTTAAAGTTTTCCTTGGAGATTAATTTACAAATACATACAATTGTGGCATAATTCCCTATAGTTTATCTGATCATTCCAGAAAATCCCATAAAATTTTGTTCCAAACCATCTTTTATAAATGCATTTTTTGCTCTGTTCAATTGGATAAACAATTTTATTTAAAATATTCTCTACACCCATATAATGTTTAACAAAACAGAATTAAATGAAAAGCTCACCGCCGAATTGCGGGAGATAGCTAAAACTCAAGGTATCCTAAATGCCGACGAGTTACGTAAAGCTGAACTGGTTGAAATCATCTCTCAAATGACAGAGCAACAACCAACTGTTGCACCTGTTGAAGGTGATATACCTGCAAAAGCGCCAAAAGTAAAAGCTGTAAAAGAAAGCTCTGCTGAAAAATCTACCAGAAAAAGGATCAGAATAACGCCTAAAGAGGAAGAAGAAAGCAAAAACAACAACTTTAACAGGGCTGCATTATTCGACAACGAGCCTGCTCAGGCCCAGTCGCAGGCTCCGGCCCCGGTAGTAGCAGAAGAGAAAATTACTAACGCTCCTGAAACCGCTCCGGCACAAGCCTCAGCACCAGCTATAGAAGCTGTTGCAGAAGTAAAAACCGAAACGGCAGCAAATACGCAAACGGAAGTTAAAAAACAACGCCCGCCAAGAGAAGACAACAGGCCACAGAAAGCGCCTAATCAACATGCAAATCAGAAACAAAGCGAAAACAGTTATTCTAACCTGGATTTCGACAATACCATCACCAACGAAGGGGTATTAGAGATTATGCCTGACGGTTACGGTTTCTTAAGATCTGCGGATTATAACTACCTGTCTTCTCCGGATGATATTTACGTATCTCAATCTCAGATCAAATTATTTGGTTTGAAAACCGGTGATACGGTTAAAGGAAGTATCCGTCCTCCAAAAGAAGGCGAGAAATATTTCCCATTGGTAAGGGTAGAAACCATCAACGGACGTTTACCTGCTGATGTAAGGGATCGTGTTCCTTTCGACTACCTGACTCCACTATTCCCTACAGAAAGATTAAACCTGTTCACGGAAAGCAATAACTACTCGACCAGAATCATCGACTTATTTACCCCGATCGGTAAAGGACAACGTGGTCTGATCGTAGCACAACCTAAAACCGGTAAAACCAATTTACTGAAAGAAGTTGCAAATGCGATTGCTAAAAACCACCCGGAAGTATACCTGATCATTTTATTGATCGATGAGCGTCCGGAAGAGGTAACAGATATGGCCAGAAGCGTAAGAGCGGAAGTAATTGCTTCTACTTTTGATGAGCCTGCAGAAAGACACGTTAAAATTGCCAACATCGTTTTAGAAAAAGCGAAACGTCTGGTAGAATGTGGTCATGATGTAGTAATCTTATTAGACTCTATCACCAGATTAGCCAGAGCTTACAATACGACTGCTCCTGCTTCAGGAAAAATCCTTTCAGGTGGTGTGGATGCCAACGCATTACACAAACCTAAACGTTTCTTCGGTGCTGCCCGTAACATTGAAAGAGGTGGTTCATTAACCATCCTTGCGACTGCTTTAACGGATACAGGATCTAAAATGGATGAGGTAATCTTTGAAGAATTTAAAGGTACCGGTAACATGGAATTACAGTTGGATCGTAAATTATCTAACAAACGTATCTTCCCTGCAATTGATATCACTGCATCAAGTACACGTAGAGACGATTTACTACACGATAGAGACACTTTACAACGTGTTTGGATCTTACGTAATCACCTGGCGGACATGAACGCTCAGGAAGCCATGGAGTTTGTACAGCAGCAAATCAGAAATACAAAAACCAACGAAGAGTTTTTGATTTCTATGAATAGCTAATTTGAAATGATCATAAAACAGATACCCAATGCCATTACCTCCGCTAACCTGTTTACCGGATGTATTGGCATTGTTTTCGCATTTAACCAGGATTTAAGATCGGCTGCCCTGTGTATCCTGATCTCCCTGTTCATCGATTTTTTTGATGGTTTTGCCGCACGCCTGTTAAAGGTGAGCGGGCCTATGGGCAAAGAACTGGATTCTTTGGCAGATATGGTGAGCTTTGGCGTATTGCCATCAGTGATCCTGTTCCACATGGCACCAAAATCATTTTTCGGATATGAAGCCTTCCCTATCCTTTCTTACTTAGCCTTTTTTATCGCAGTATTTTCTGCCTACCGGCTGGCGAAGTTCAATCTGGATACCAGGCAAACTGATAAATTTATAGGCGTGCCCACTCCGGCTATCTCCGCAGTGATCGCATCTGTTCCTTTTATCTATGAAAGTGATGTGTTTTATTTCGACAGTTCTACCACTACCGTATTGCTATACCTGGCTTTTATTCCCCTGGCATGCTATTTACTAGTCAGTGAGATTACCCTGATCGCTTTAAAATTTAAAAGCTTCGGCTTCGCTGAAAACACCTTCAGGTATACCCTTATTATCGCTTCCATATTATTATTACTGATCTTTAAATTTGTGGCGATCCCACTTATTTTGGTATTGTATATCGTTCTATCCATTATTGAGAATAGAACGACAAAAGTTAAAGCCGTTTCTTAAGATCGGCTTTAGCTTCATCCAGTTGTCTGTATAAGACTACCGCAAAATCGCAAAGCTCGTTAAATGCCTGTGGCAATTCTGAAATATTATTCAGCTCCCTGGCATTTCTTTCCATCATCTGCATATGATCTTTCGCATCTTCCCGTCCAACGTAAGCAAACGTAGGTTTGATTTTATGCGCACAGCTCGATGCTCTTGCCCAATCTTCGTCTGCTATGGCCTTGCCTAAATCCGCTACATAAGTAGGCGTCTGCGACTTAAAAAGGTCTAACATTTCTATAATAAATTCGGCGCTATCCCCTGACATATCCTTCAGGTACGTCAGGTCAAGTGGTTCGTTGTTCTTATTCGGGTCGATCATCAAACAAATCTAATAAATTAAATTTTTGTTACAGTTAAATTATCCTCTAATATAGCTAATATTTCTGATACACGCTTCCCGATAACAGGGTGAATTAACCCTCCTGCAATCTCCGCCAGGGGAACCAATACGAATTTTCGGTACTGCATCTGAGGATGTGGAATTTGAAGTTCTTCTCCCATATCTACAATTTCATCTCCATAAAACATCACATCAATATCCATCAGGCGGGCACCCCATTTTTCTTTCCTTACTCTCCCCAATTCCGCTTCAATACCCAATACGGCCTTCAAAACTTCCAAAGGGCTCAGTCCGGTTTTCAGCCCTACTGCCAGGTTTATAAAAGAAGGCTGGTCGGTTTTACCCCAGGCCGCAGTCTCATAAAATGAAGATTGTGCAAACACCTCACCTACCTTTTTTCCAATCTGCGCAACAGCATCATTCAGCAGCTCTTCCCGATCACCTAAATTACTGCCCAGTAACAAATAAACATTTTTACTATCCAACTCCATATAAAACCGTCAGGCATTTTTTCTACCTTTATTTACAAATTAAATATTTAACCAGCAAATGAAAGAATTTTTTAAGTATGTTTTTGCAACTGTTGTAGGAGTTATTTTATCGGTGGGGGTGTTTTTCATCTTATTCATCGCAATTATCGTAGGTATCGTCTCTTCTCTCGGTGAAGATAAAACGGTGGCTGTCGACAATGACTCTGTACTCTACCTCAACCTGGATCAGGCCATTACCGAACGTACTTATAGCGATCCGCTAGCTGACTTGCCTGTCTTTGGCAATGATGGTAAAAAAACAATCGGTTTTACGGACGTCATTAAAGCCCTGAAATCGGCTAAATACGACGATAACATCAAATGTATTTACCTGAGTGTTTCCTCTCCAAATGCTGGTTATGCCAATATGAGAGAAATCAGAGAAGCCCTGATCGACTTTAAAACCAGTAAAAAGAAAATCATCGCCTATAGCGAAGTCTACACACAAGGTGCTTATTATTTAGCTTCAGTGGCGGATAAAGTATACATCAATCCGGAAGGCGCATTAGAATTCAAAGGATTAAGCTCACAATCAGCCTTCTTTAAAGGTGCATTAGATAAATTGGGTATTGAAGCTCAGATCATCCGTGTAGGTACCTATAAAAGTGCTGTAGAGCCTTTCATTGATACTAAAATGAGTGATAAAAACCGTGAGCAGGTAACCGCTTATGTAAACGGACTATATGCGACCTTCCTAAACGATATTTCAAAAAGCAGAAACATCCCTAAAGACAGTCTGTTTCAGATTGCCAACCAGTATAAAATCCAACAACCAAACGATGCTGTAAAGTATAAAATGGCAGATGGCTTAAAGTATAAAGATGAAATCATTGACGAGTTAAAATCGCTTAGTGGAATCAGCAAAAACAAAAACCTAAACACCATTTCCATCAATGACTATGCGAAAAACGTCGTTATGGGCAGCAAAGGAAATACCAACAGAACTAAAGTCGCAGTAATCTATGCCAATGGCGATATTATGGGTGGCGAAGGAGACAATGACCAGATCGGTTCGGAAAGAATTTCCAGAGCAATCAGAAAAGCCAGAACGGACACTAGTATTAAAGCCATTGTATTAAGGGTAAACTCACCAGGTGGTAGTGCACTTGCTTCGGATGTGATCTGGAGAGAGGTTATCCTGACCAAAAAAGTGAAACCAGTGATCGCTTCTTTTGGTAATGTAGCCGCATCCGGCGGATATTATATCGCCTGTGCTGCCGATTCTATCTTTGTACAACCGAATACCATTACCGGCTCTATCGGCGTATTTGGCATTATTCCTAACTTCCAGAAGTTAATGAACAAAGAGCTTGGAATTACATTTGACGGCGTAAAAACAGGACAATATGCAGACATCATGAGTACCGTCCGTCCAATGACTGCCGGAGAACGACTGATCGTTCAGAACGGCGTAAACCATGTGTACGATAGCTTTATCACCCGGGTAGCAAATGGCCGTAAGAAAAGTAAAGCTTATATCGACAGCATTGCAGGTGGCCGTGTATGGGTTGGAACTGATGCCGTTAAAATTGGCCTTGCCGATAGAACAGGTAGCTTCGAAGATGCCATTAAAGCCGCTGCTAAAAAAGCGAAAATTACAGACTACAGAATTGTAGAATATCCGGAAATGATTGACCCGATCAAAGCTTTACTGGAAAACTCTACCGATAAAATAAAAACCTATTATGCTAAACAGGAGCTAGGTGCCAACTACCTGCTTTATCAGCAAATTAAAACTGCGATTTCAAAATCTGGTATACAGGCCAGAATGCCATTTGAAATCACGGTAAACTAACCCGGTAATTTCGACCGTCTACAATCAGACCGGTCCTAAAAGAACCCGGAAAACAGGAATGTAAAAGGCCTGAACTTAATCTTCTTGATAAGGAGTTTAAGTTCAGGCCTTTTTTCATGACCGTCTTTTCTAAAACCTGGCCCTGCGGCTTTCTCCAGCTAATTCTTATCATTATAAAGCAAGAAAGTCCACACATTTCCAGTTTAATCGGAAAATCGGGGCTTTTTATTTAATTTAGCATCCCCATGGAAAATAAGACCATTGCACGCAACCTGCGACTGCTTTCTCAATTGATGGAATTACACAATGAGAACCCTTTTAAAATCAAATCAGTAGCCAATGCTGGTTTAAAAGTTGATAAACTTCCGTTTGCCATTCAAGGCAAAACGCTGGAAGAGATCGCACAGATTGACGGACTTGGAAAGAGCATTTCTGCGAAAGTCCGGGAGCTACTGGAAACAGGTACCATGACCGATTTACAGGAGATTCTGGAAAGAACACCGGAAGGTATTGTCGAAATGCTGGGCATCAAAGGCATCGGACCAAAAAAGATCAATGTGATCTGGAAAGAACTCGGTATTGAAAACATCGGAGAACTTTACTACGCCTGCAATGAAAACAGATTGATCGAAGCCAAAGGCTTTGGATTGAAAACCCAGGAAGAGATTAAAAAGATCATTGAGTTCAGAATGGCCGGACTAGGGAAATTCCTATATGCCCATGCAGAAGGTACCGTGAATAAATTATATGCTGACCTTGCCGTTTGGTTAAACCAGATTTCAGGAGAACCACTATTGGGTATTGCCGGCGAATACAGACGTTGCATGGAGATCATTGAATACGTTCCTTTCCTGATTGGCGCTACCTCACCAGAAGAAGTTCGCGAGAAAATCAGCGCTTTTGATGGACTTACTTTTGAAGAACAAGCCGACGGAACTTACCATACCACCACCCTATCCGGATTAAAAATACAAATACATATCTGTCCGAAAGACGCTTTTTACCTGACATGGTTTGAGCTGACCGGCAACGAACAACATGTTAAAGAAGTACTTGCACTGGCAGGAGGTGGTCCTTTTGAAACAGAAGAAGCCATTTACAAAGCTGCAGGACTCGCATTTGTAGCTCCGGAAATCAGAGAAGGATTAAACGAAGTACAACTGGCTAAAGAAAACAAACTGCCAACCCTGATTACTTACGGGGACCTGAAAGGAAGTTTACACAACCACTCCACCTGGAGCGATGGTGTACATACCCTGGAACAAATGGCCACTTACTGTAAGGACAACCTGAAAATGGAATACTTCGGAATTTGCGACCACTCCAAATCGGCATTTTATGCCAACGGATTAAACGAGCAGCGTCTATATGCCCAACACCTGGAAATAGATGCATTAAACGCTAAACTTGCACCCTTCAAAATCTTTAAAGGCATAGAAAGTGATATTTTAAATGATGGGTCTTTAGACTATAGTGATGATATTTTGAAAACATTCGACTTTGTTGTAGCCTCTGTGCACAGCAATTTGAGAATGGATGAAGAGAAAGCCACAGCCAGACTGATTAAAGCAATAGAAAACCCTTATACGACGATTTTAGGACACCCTACCGGCAGGTTACTATTGAGCAGAAAAGGATATCCAATAGATTATGTAAAAATAATCGATGCCTGTGCAGCAAACAAAGTAGTGATCGAGATCAATGCCAACCCATTACGTTTGGATCTGGACTGGCGCTGGCACCGTTACGCGCTGGAAAAAGGCGTGTTACTGTCTGTCAATCCCGATGCGCATCGAATGGAAGGTTTCTACGATATGCACTATGGTGTACTAATCGGTAGAAAAGGCGGACTGGAAGCAAAACAGTGTTTAAATGCCATGACGCTCCAAGATATCTCAGAATACTTCAACAATAAAAAATAGTTATCCTTACCTTTGAGCCATGATTAGTCAGCTTTGTAATAAAATATTTCAGGACGTGATCAATGATTATCACGTTCACAACAATATAGATCAACCCATTCAAAATCCTTACCCAATCGGTACGCTGGAGCATTTATTATACATGAAATGCTGGATCGACACTGCACAATGGCACATGGAGGATGTAATCCGTAATCCGGAAATTGATCCGGTAGTGGCTTTGCAATGGAAACGTCGCATTGATGCTTCGAATCAGGAACGTACAGATGTGGTAGAATATATCGACAGCTACTTTCTGGAAGAATATAAAAATATTGTACCCGCAGCAAATGCAAAGATCAATTCTGAAAGTCCGGCATGGGTAATCGACAGGTTATCGATCCTTGCTTTAAAGATTTATCATATGAACGAAGAAACCCTTCGTACTGATGCTTCTGAAGAACATAAAATCAGCTGTACTACAAAACTTAATATTTTGTTAAACCAAAGAACAGATCTTTCTTCTAGTTTAGATGAATTGATCGCTGATATTGAAAGTGGCGCAAAATACATGAAAGTTTATAAGCAAATGAAAATGTATAATGATCCGAGCATGAATCCGGTGCTTTATAACAACAAGTAATTAATGCCAAAAGAAACTACTAAAATATTAGTAATCCGTTTCTCAGCAATGGGGGATGTCGCTATGACTGCCCCCATTCTAAAAGAATTCACTGAACACTACCCTGAACACCAGCTACTTGTTGTTAGCAGACCTTTCTTTAAACCCTTCTTCCATGAAGTGGAGCGCCTGAGCTTCCAGCCTTTTGATCCAAAAGGGACACACAAAGGATTTTTCGGACTATTAAAACTTTTCCGGGAATTGAGCAGGCAAGACATTACCGCAATTGCCGATTTACATAACAACCTGAGGAGTAAGATTCTTTGTTTCCTTTTTATGCTAAAAGGTATCAAATCGGTGTCTGTCGACAAAGGAAGAAAAGAGAAATCAGCACTAACGCGTAAAACCAATAAAATTCTGGTGCCTCTCGAACTGACGGTTTCCCGTTATGCCAAAGTATTCCAGAAGTTAGGTTTCCCATTTCCACTTTCCAATACCTTAAAAGCGCGGAATCCAGCACCGTTAAACAATGTTATTTTTCCGGAGAAAACGCAGAAATGGATTGGCGTAAGCCCTTTTGCACAACATTTACAAAAGGTTTATCCTTTGCATAAAATGGAAAAAGTGGTCCTTGAACTGGCAAAGCTGGGTCATCACCTGTTTATTTTTGGTGGATCAGCAGCAGAAGAAGCAACAGCCAATAGCTGGGCTGCTAAACATGAAAATATCACTTCCCTGGTTAGAAAAATCAAACTGGAAGAAGAATTAGACTTAATTTCGAATCTGGATGTAATGCTCAGTATGGATTCTTCGGGTATGCACCTGGCTTCCCTGAGAAACATCCCTGTTGTCTCTGTCTGGGGTGCAACACATCCTTACGCCGGATTTTTAGGCTATGGACAATCCCTGAAAGACGCGGTACAAATCGATTTGTATTGTCGCCCATGCTCGGTATATGGAAACATTCCCTGCTATAGAGGTGATTTTGCCTGCATGAACAATTTAACCGAATCAACTGTTATAAATAGTGTTTTAAACAAACTAATTCATGGGCAAGCAACTTCTATTGATACGACACGGAAAATCTGATTGGGGAAATAGCCATATTTCCGATTTCGAAAGACCATTAAATGCCCGCGGGCTTAGAAATGCGCCGGAAATGGCGGGTAGAATCCTGGCAAAAAACCTCGTCCCTCAGTTGTTAGTGAGTAGTCCGGCCGTTCGTGCATTAACCACCGCAAGAAATTTCGCAGAAGTATGGAACAAATCATTGAACCGGATTCAGGAAGAAACTTCCATTTATGAAGCCAATGTGATGACCTTACTAAAAGTGGTAAATAACCTGAGCGACAAACACGATCGTGTGGCTTTATTTGGTCACAATCCGGGACTTACAGAATTCGCCAATTACCTGAGTAATGCGAACATCTATAATATCCCTACTTGTGGTACAGTGCTTATGGAGTTTCCATTTGAAAAATGGGCACAGCTAAGCAACCATACCGGTAATTTATTAGCTTTTGATTTTCCTAAAAGCGCTAATGAAGACTAAAAATGCAAGTGCTTCACTGTTAATCCATTATTAATCAACTGTTTTAAGGAATCAATTCCAATTCTTAAGTGTGTATCCACGTAATTGCTGGTTACTGAGCTATCGCTTTCCGCAGTTTTTACACCTTCAGGAATCATTGGCTGATCAGAAACCAGTAGCAATGCCCCTGTAGGTATTTTATTGGCGAATCCGGTAGTGAAAATCGTAGCCGTTTCCATGTCTACAGCCATGGCACGTAAAGTTTTCAAATACTTCTTAAACGCTTTATCATGCTCCCAAACCCTGCGGTTGGTGGTATAACAGGTTCCGGTCCAATAGTCTCTGGAATGGTCACGAATGGTGGTAGAGATTGCTTTCTGCAAAGCGAAGGCAGGTAATGCAGGTACTTCAGCAGGTAAGTAATCATTTGAAGTTCCTTCTCCCCTGATTGCAGCGATAGGTAAAATCAGATCACCCAATTGGTTTTTCTTTTTCAAACCACCACATTTCCCTAAAAACAAGACTGCTTTAGGCGCAATAGCGGACAGCAAGTCCATCATTGTGGCTGCCATCGGACTACCCATCCCAAAGTTGATAATCGTAATGCCATCGGCAGTTACACTTTGCATTGGCTTGTCCAAACCCATAATCGGCGCACCACCATGCCATTCGGAAAACATATGTACATATTTACTGAAATTGGTCAATAAGATGTATTGTCCGAATTCTTCTAATGGTCTTCCTGTATATCGTGGAAGCCAGTTTTTAACAATGTCACCTTTAGATTTCAAACCAGATTTCACCGGAGTTTCTACTTCTTTATTTTTCTTTACTTTTTTTCCTTCTTCTCCGTCTTTGTTTACTTCTAATTCTTCATTCATATTATGCTCGTTTTTCTAGTATAGTTAGTAGTTTTTTTCCTGCAAGGAACCTGCCAGAATTTATTTTCTGATGGGCGGTTGATGAGCACCGCAGCAGATCCTAAAATAACAAGTTAAAAAAAATCCCCGTAAAACGGGGATTAAATTATTTAAGCAGCTTTCAGCTTTTTAAAATCAGCCTTTTCGAATTTCTCCAGCGCGTATTCGAGCGTAATGCTCAACTCCTTAATGCTGGGATCGGAAGGGATATCAAACATGGCGTCCAGCATAATCGCCTCGCAGATGGAGCGTAAACCCCTTGCACCCAGTTTGTATTCCATTGCTTTATCTACAATGAAGTCTAAAACATCATCTTCAAAAGTCAGCTTCACACCTTCAAATTCAAACAACTTCACGTACTGACGGAACAAAGAGTTCTTAGGTTCAGTCAGGATATTACGCAATGCTGATTTATCTAAAGGATTCAAGTGTGTCAATACCGGTACACGACCAATCAGTTCAGGAATCAAACCGAAAGATTTTAAATCCTGAGGCGTGATGTATTTATAAAGGTTGTTAAGGTCTAATTCTTCATCATCCTTTTTCACTTTATAACCTACCGCCTGGGTACGCAATCTGTTTGCGATTTTACGTTCGATACCATCGAATGCACCACCACAGATAAACAGAATGTTATTGGTATTTACAGGAATCATTTTCTGATCCGGGTGTTTACGTCCGCCCTGAGGTGGAACATTCACTATAGTACCCTCTAAGATCTTCAGTAAAGCCTGCTGTACGCCTTCTCCCGATACATCTCTGGTGATAGAAGGGTTATCGCTTTTACGCGCAACTTTATCTACCTCATCGATATAAACGATACCACGTTCTGCTGAGGCTACATCGTAATCCGCAGCCTGCAATAAACGGGTTAAAATACTCTCCACATCCTCTCCAACATATCCTGCTTCGGTTAATACCGTCGCATCACAAATACAAAAAGGAACGTGTAAGATCTTAGCGATAGTTTTCGCCAGTAAGGTTTTACCGGTTCCGGTTTCCCCTACCAACATGATGTTTGATTTCTCGATCTCCACCTCATCTGCCTGATCTACCGTTTGCCCCAATCTCTTATAGTGGTTATATACCGCTACAGAAAGTACTTTCTTAGCATCATCCTGACCGATAACGTATTGGTCAATATGTGCTTTGATTTCCATTGGTTTCAATAAGGTAACCGAGGTATCCATTGGTTTCCCTTTTTTGCTTCCCAGTTCCTGAGCCAGTAACTGATTGGCTTGAGTCACACATTTATCGCAAATGTAGGCATCAAGACCTTCAATAAGCATTAAAGTATCTTGCTTACTTGATCCACAAAAAGAGCAACGGGATTCTTTATTTTGTTTCGCCATTTTTTTCTTTGTTATTCGCTCCCAGCACTTCATCAATCATTCCAAAGCCTTTAGCTTCATCAGCTTTCATCCAGTAATCACGGTCTGAAGCTTTTTCTACCCATTCGTAATCTTGTCCTGAATGGTTAGAAATGATATCATATAATTCTTTTTTCAATTTCAGCATCTCTCTAAGGTTGATCTCCATATCTGAAGCAACCCCCTGAGCACCACCTGATGGTTGGTGAATCATCACACGTGAGTGTGGCAATGCAGCACGTTTACCTTTAGCACCTGCTACTAATAATACAGCACCCATTGAGGCTGCCATACCAGTACAGATTGTAGCCACATCTGGTGTGATATATTGCATGGTATCATAGATACCTAATCCTGCATATACAGAACCACCTGGTGAATTGATATAAATCTGAATGTCTCTATTGTTATCGGTAGACTGTAAAAACAGCAATTGTGCTTGTATAATGTTCGCGTTACCATCATAGATCGCATCACCTAAAAATATGATACGGTCCATCATTAAACGTGAAAACACATCCATTTGTGCCACGTTAAGCTGACGCTCTTCAATAATATAAGGAGTCATACTTTTTGGAGAGTTATTGGTAGCACCAATAAAACGATCCACGTTTAAACCATTAATACGATGGTGTTTAACAGCGTATTTTCTAAATTCGTCTTTGTCTATTTTCATCAGTATGTCTATTTATCTTTAATTGTAATGAAGCTTGCTTCGCAGGTTTCAGCAATATGTCTATTTATAATGTTCACCAAATTAATGAAACTAATTTGGTAAATTATTGTGGTATTGTAAAATTCTATAATGTCTTTATATAAATAAGGCGGCCTTAATAAAGCCGCCTTATTCTAATATCTGTTAAAAGTATCCGGGTTGCCCCTGAATTACTTCATTTCGATAAATTTATTATAAGCTATCTCTTTTTCTTCAATTGTAGCTACCGACTTGATGTATTCAAAAACTTTAATCGCTTTCACCTCATCAAAAATACGGTTTGCATTGTCTTTCTCTTTTAAGAAAGTTGCAGTGTACTGAGCCAACTGATCTTCAGGCATTGGGCTTGGGCTGTACATTCTGAACTGTGCATCTAAACGTTGTTTAGCAGTTTGGAAAACATCCTCATACTTGATTTCAATGCTATTGTCTTTAATTAATTTATTCTCAATTAAAGTCCATTTCAGGTTTTTAGCGAAATCTTCATATCCCTGATCTAGTTCAGCATCCGTTAATTTCTCGTTAGTAGCTTTTAACCACTTACGTAAAAATACATCAGGCAATTCCATTTTCACGCTTTCAACCAGTTTCGTGTAGATGTCATTCTGCAATTTGCGATCTGCATCCTGCTTGAACATACCTTCTACTTCTTCCGTGATTTTAGCGGTAAAACCAGCCTCATCAGTTACTACACCTTCACCAAATAATTTATCAAAGAACTCCTGGTTTAAATCAGACTCCTCTAAACGGTTTACATTTTTAACCGTTACCTGGAATTTCGATTTCACTTCTTTAGCTTCTTCTTCCGGAATGTTTAACAATTTGGCAATGATCACCTCATTGTTATCAAACGCTTTCTGAACATCTAATTCAACAACATCGTCTTTCTTCAAACCAACTAAGGTTTTCAAAATCTTTTTATCAGCAACCTGATCTAAACGAATAGAACCTGTGCTGGTGATGCCACCTTCAAAAACTGAACCATCAGCAGAAAGTTGTGCTAAATCGGCATAAAGGACGTCATCTTCTGCCGAAACTTCCGGGTTTGTCATTTTGCCATAGCTTCTTCTGATATTTTTGATACGTGAAGCTAATGTTTCTGCATCTGCTTTAACTACGTATTGAGTAAATTTATCTTTAGCTGTGATTTTTACCTCTACTGCTGGTGCAAGACCGATTTCATAGTCAAACTCGAATTCATCAGTACCATCCCATTTGTAGTCTTTAGTATCATCCATTATTGGCAATGGCTGACCAAGAACTTCCACTTTATTATCAGCAAGGTGCTTGCTTAAAGTTTCGCTCAATAGGGTATTGATTTCTTCCACTAAAATATTTCTGCCGAACATTTTCTTAATATGTGCAACAGGAACCATTCCTTTACGAAAACCTGGAAGGTTTGATTTTTTAGCTTGTTCTCTTATAGATTTATCAACCTTTTCAGTATAATCTTCAGGTGAAATCTTAATTTTTACAACCGCGTTTAAGTCGTTAATTTTTTCCTGTGTAATGTTCATCTTTCTGAATCAATAATTATTAATGTCTATATACAAAAAATCCCCCTTGCGGAGGAACTTTTATTGCGGAAGAATGGACTCCAATCCACCGCTCAAATTTCCCTTTCGAGGGCGCAAATATATTCTTTTTTGTTGATTTCAATGCCTATAATTGAAAATATTATGTCTGCTGATTGTCTGAATCTCAGCACTCCAAAGGCCAATAAAACCCGATATAAAGACAGATACAGAGGCTGATAAACCCCCTTCTATTTTTACTACAAAGCTGGTACAGAACTCCGGGTTGACGAAGGATTGCTCAAGGACTGCCGGAGCACCGATAAAGGTTGCTCAGGCCATATCCGTCATGAACACCTCATCACCTCTTCGTTAACTCTTTATCAACTACGACCACTATAACAGCAACACAGGATACCGGTAGCAATTCAAATCAGCGGGGATCAGAATCAGGTATCAGGCTTAGCTCAGGAAATTGCGATAAAAATGGCCGGAAAATAAAAAAGGTGATAAATTTTTCAATCTATCACCTTTTTTGTGCGGAAGAAGGGACTCGAACCCCCACGCCGTGAAGCGCCAGATCCTAAGTCTGGTGCGGCTACCAATTACGCCACTTCCGCAGTTAGGATGTTCCCTTTCGGGATTGCAAAGATAGAATAGTTTTTTAAAAACACATAAATATTTTAAATAAAAATACAGGCTTTTTTGAGCACTACAAAAACGACCAGGCTTTACCTCCAAATAATCAACCATTTACCCTTTAAACCGGCTTTAATACCGATCCATAAATAAAAAAACATTGGTGATATATGTCATGCAGGGCTCAGGATATTTTCAGCATATCCTCAGGATGCTTCGCATTGGGTCAAAAAAAAACCTTATTACAAATTTAGCTGCAGCACATCCCGGGAATACCGAAGAAAGGATGTTAGGAGGAACGGGCTCCCAAGAAACCCGGGCCAGATTTTCGGGCAAAAAAAAACAGCCCTTTCGGGGCTGATTTTCAATTGTTGTGCGGAAGAAGGGACTCGAACCCCCACGCCGTGAAGCGCCAGATCCTAAGTCTGGTGCGGCTACCAATTACGCCACTTCCGCAGTTAGGATGTTCCCTTTCGGGATTGCAAATATAGATATTGTTTTTATACTTAAAAACTCTTTTGCAATTATTCAGCGGCACTTTAGCTAACCTATTGATCTTACAGTATTTAATTTTCAATCTTTTTTACACGCCCTTTAATCAAACGCAAAAAACAATAGATTTAACACCATAAACCGATAGGTTTAGTACAATTCTTTCTGCAACTGGAACAAATACTGGACTGCTTTTACCAGTCTGCTGCCATACCAGGAGAACATTTCCCCATCTACCAGCATCACTTTTGCATCAGGCAGGAAGAGACTGATTTCTTCCAGATGCTTTTCCTTAAAGGGATAAGGTTCTGAAGATAAAAATACCAGATCGGGGTTCAGTCCCGCGAGGGTTTCCAGATCCATTTCAGGATAGCGGCTTTCTTTGATCACATTGTTAAGCCCGTTCATGGCCAGCATCTGATTGATGAAAGTATTTCTTCCGGCAAATAGATACGGGCCTTTCCAGATCAGGTAAGCCACTGATTTATTAAGGCCGTTTTGCAAGGCCAGAGTTTGTAAATCATTGAAGCCGGCAGTGATGAGGTGGTTAAGGTATGCCGATTCGGGTTCCCGGTCTACCAGTGCCCCTATTTCTGTAATTGTTCGCTTCGCTCCTTCCAGATCATAAATATCGCTCATCCAGACCGGAAATTCTGCCATTAGTTCTTCCATCTGATCGCGCTCATTCTCTTCTTTATTTCCAATGATCAGATCGGGTTTCAGACTCCTGATCAGCTCCATATTCAATTTCTTTGTTCCTCCGATTTTAGTCTTTTCCCTGAACTTTGTCTCCGGATGAATACAGAATTTGGTAATCCCAATCACTTCTTTATCCAGTCCCAACTCAAACAGTAATTCTGTCTGAGATGGAATCAGAGAAATGATCCTTTTTGGAGGATAATTAATATTTATGGTACGATTAAGCTGATCTGTAAAACTGCGTTGCATCTTACAAAGATACACGCCATTCCCTAAAAATCTATTCGTATTTCAGTGCATCTACAGGATTTGTTTTTGCTGCTTTGTAGGCTTGCCAGCTTACCGTTAAAAGGGCAACTGTTAGGGTGGAAAGCGCTGTTAACATAAAAACAGGCCAGCCAATAGCCACATGGTAATCAAATTTCGACAACCATTTGTCCATCATCCAGTAAGCAACAGGCATCGCAATCACGACTGCCACCAATACTATTTTCATAAAATCCAGCGACAGTAATTTCACCAGACCGCTTACCGAAGCACCCAGTACTTTACGCACACCAATCTCCTTTGTCCGCTGCTCCGCAGAAAAAGCGGAGAGTCCAAATAAGCCCAGACAAGAAATAAATATCGCCAGTCCGCCGAACAAATTAGACAAGATACCGAGTATCTTTTCGTTTTCAAATTTGATCTCAATCAGACTGTCTACAAATTTAATGTCGACAGGAAAATCCGGATTGATCTCCTTCGTAATCCTGGTAATCAGCGCCATATTATGCGCTGTAGAATTTAAAGGATTCATCCGCATGTTAATCACATCGCTATTCTCTGGATTAAAGCCGATCATCATTGGAAGATTCCGCTTAGCAGGATCTCCCCAGGTGACATCCTTAAACACGCCAATTATGGTTATATCCATGCCCCAAAGTTTGACTTTCTGTCCGACAGGCTCTTTTAAGCCCATCGTCTTAACTGCAGTTTCACTCAACATCAACGCGTTCTTATCCGAAGCAATCTTCGGGTCAAAATCACGCCCTTCCAACAACTGTATCCCATTCGTTTTAATGAAATCATAGTTGGTATAAATCTGATTAAAGGACATTCGTTTACCAGACTCGTCCATCCCTTTCCACTCCATTCCCGAAGCATTTGAATTGGGTGTAGAAATACTTCCGGATGACTGCGTTACACCGGTCACCGCACCAGAAGCCAGCAGGCGCTCCTTTAACAAGTCGAATTTAGGATATAAATTTCCTTCATGAGGCATTTCCAACAGGGAGTTGACTTCATAACCAAGGGGTTTATTCTTAATATATTGTAGCTGCTGATAAACCACCAAAGTCCCGACGATCAACACAATAGCAAAGCTAAACTGAACTACCACCAGCACTTGTCTGAAGTTTAAAGAAAAACCCTTTTTCGCATTTACCGACTTCTTCATCGTCTGTATCGGACTAAAAGAAGAAAGAAAAAAAGCCGGATAACTACCCGCTATGACACCGGTCACTAATATCAATACAATGGCTGTTAACCAGGCCAATGGGTTTGTGTAATTAAGTTCCAGTTGAATGTTCACCAAATGGTTAAATTTAGGCAAAGCCAGTTCTACGAGGATCACAGCAACCACTACACTCACAAAAGTGAGTAATAAAGATTCTAACAGGAACTGTACAATTAAGGACTTCCTGGAGGCCCCAATGGTCTTTTTTATGCCCACTTCTTTTGCTCTCTTTTGAGATCTTGCCGTGGCCAGGTTCATAAAGTTGATGCAGGCAATGATCAAAATCCCTAAAGCCAACGCTACAAAGAACCGCAACTGCTCAATTCTTCCTCCGGAAGGATGTCCATTTTTAAATTCTCCATACAAGTGAAGGTCAACTAATAACTGAACAAAGACACCGGGATCAATGTTATCACTTGGTGCATGTTTATCAATAATATTGCTGATTTTATGGTTAAACTGATCTACGTTAACCCCTTTTTTCAGGGTAAGCAAAGTATAATAAGCATAATTACCCCAATTAGGTTCAGCAGCCCAACTGTGCAGTTTTTCATATAATGTCCATGGAGTCAGACAATCAAACCTATAGGTCGTATTGGCTGCATGATCTTTGATCACACCAGTCACCTTTACATCTGCCTGATTTTCATATTTCAGCGTTTTATTCAACACATCCGTACTTCCAAACAATCGTTTTGCCGTACTTTCTGTAAGGATCACAGAATTAGGATCATTGAATGCTTTATCCGGATTACCACTAATAAACTGATAATCGAAGATCTTTAAGATTGCGGCATCTGCATTTCGCCCCTCTACTTTAAAAGTATTTTCGCCATTAGCCAGGAGGCGTTGTATAGGCCATAGGATCCTTGCGATGTTTTCAATTTCTGGTAACTCTTGTTTTAAAGTTATTGCCAGAATATTTGGCGCCTGATTTCCGGTAGCTGTCACTTGCTTGTGCTGATCAGAGAAATTTACCATCACCTGGTAAATATTATCCCTGTTTTTATAGCCTCTGTCGTAATTCCACTCATAAGCCACATACAGAAACAGCATCAAACAAGCGGCAAGACCAATCGCCAGACCGCTAATGTTGATCAGTGATGCGGTCTTATTTCTTAATAAATTTCTGAGCGCAATTCTAAAGTTCAGTTTAAACATCTACAGTCTGGATTAATTGGAGAAACAAAAGACAATTTGATTAAACACCCTGTTCTACTGCAAGGTCTTCTTTGATTACGCCATCCAATAAATGCAGGACGCGGCTACCATAAGCGGCATTCACTTCCGAATGTGTCACCTGAACGATCGTGATCCCCTCTTCTTCATTTAATTTCTTAAACAAATCCATAATTTGAAGTGCCTGCGCTGATTGCAGATTCCCTGTAGGCTCATCGGCTAAAATAATCGAAGGTTGCGCCACTAAAGCCCGGGCAATCCCCACCAATTGTTGCTGACCTCCGGAAAGCTGGTTCGGAAACAAGTCTTTTTTTGCCACCATATTGAAACGATCCAATATATCGGCGACCCTGCTTTTACGCTCTGCTCCACCTACCTTTTTATACAATAAAGGAGCTTCAATGTTCTCTGCCACGGTCATCTCATCAATCAGGTGATAAGCCTGAAATACAAAACCGATATGGTTTCTATAAAGTTCAATCCGCTTGCGTTCATTAAGCGAGAGTACATCTTCGCCCATGAACTCATATTCGCCATAAGTAGGCTCTTCCAGCATCCCAAGAATGTTGAGCAAGGTAGACTTTCCGGCACCGGAAGGCCCCATAATTGAAACAAATTCTCCTTGTTTAATATGCGTACTTACATGACGCAGGATATAACTTTTAACGCCTTTATTTGCGTAGTATTTCTCTATATTTTTAAGTGTGATCATGGTATTTATTTTAGTGTTCCTCTTGATTTATTTTAAGCATCGGATTACTCCTTTTTTATTGTCTTCTTAATCCTCCTATATCATATAATACTACTCATATTTCAACGCATCTATCGGGTTTGTCTTTGCCGCTTTTAAAGACCTTAAACTTACTGTTACCAGTGTAATCAATACCGACAACACCATGGCCAGCAGGAAGGGCCAGATGCTCAGGTCAATCCTGTAGGCGAAACCATCCAGCCATTTCGAAGTGAAAATATAAGCTAGTGGCCAGGCCACCAGGTTTGCGATGAGTACCATATACAAAAAGGAACGGTTCAACATTTTCACCAGCTCCATGGTTGAAGCACCCAATACTTTCCGGATGGCAATTTCTCTGGTTCTTTGGGTAGTGATAAAAGAAACCAAGCCAAACAAACCAATAAAAGAGATAAAAATGATCACTCCGGCGAATACTTTGAAAAGTACGCCCATCACCTGTTCCGTTCTGTAAAAGCTTTCAATGGTCTGGTCCATAAACTCCAGTTCATAAACGTGGTTGGGGAAAGTTGCATTCCAAATCTGCTCTACCTCATTCATGGTTTTACTGACCTCTTTGGGATCAATCTTCAGCGCCATTGAACTGTAATGCTTACGGTTACTAAAGATAACCAGGGGAGACACAGCCTGTTTTAACGAATTGTTATTGAAGTCTTTGACTACCCCAACAATCGGAGCTTCCAGGCCGTTAATCTTCATGCGTTTACCGAGCACATCCTCAGGACGCAATACGTTTAACATTTTCAATAACTTTTCATTAACTACATACTCCTTAACCGTATCGCTTTTTGACAAACCCCGTCCGGCAACAACAGCCATATTGAAAGTTTTCAGGTAATGTTCATCGGCTATTTTCAGATTCAATTGAAAGTCTTCATCTTTCCCGCGGTTATCAAAAGAAAAATTAGACTCACTATTACCATTCGACAATGGAGCTGCAATACAATAAGTGCTTTCTTTGACGCCCGGCAACTGCATTATTTTCTCTCTGAAACCATTCAACTTAGTCAGGTTCAAACTATCTGTGGGAATATCAACCACAGCAACCGAAGCGTGATCAAAGCCTAAAGACTTTTCCCGCACAAATTCCATTTGCCTGATCACTACCAGGGTCGATATGATCAAGACCGCTGTAATGGCAAACTGCAACACCACCAATGTTTTTCTTAACCCTATACCTCCGGCATTTGCCGCACTGATCTTGTTTTTAATGGCTAATGCCGGACTAAATCCAGAAATCACCAGTGCAGGGTAAAGACCTGCCAGAAAACTCACCACCGCTACCAGCAGCAGCATAAATCCAAAGATGGCAGGTTCAGCAAAAAGCTGGAACCTGATCTTATCATCCATCAGATGTTCCATTCCCGGAATCGCCAGTTCAGTCATCACACAAGCCAACAACAAGGCAATTACTGTAATCAAAGTGGTTTCACTCAGAAACTGCCAGACCAATTGTCCACGTCTGCTACCCATCACTTTACGCACACCAACTTCTTTAGAGCGACTAATTGCCTGGGCCGTAGCCAGATTAATAAAATTGATACAGGCAGTGATCAATAGAAAAATGCCGATCACCGCCAGACCTCCTAATTCCTGATAAGAAACGGTCGTATAGTTAAAGTTCCCAAAACGCCCGTCATGATGAACTTCGCTCATCGGCTGAAACATATGGTTCTCTTTTCCAGGACCGTTATCAACGTAATACTTTTTAATAAAATTTTGTAAAGGTTGATCAAGGTCTGTAACAGCTACTCCTGGCTTCAACAAGACATAACACTCCGAACGGTTTGTTACACTCCCCCATTCCTTAGAGTCCTTTCCCGGAAAGGAGGCATAGGAAGCAACCAGTCCAAATGGAAAGTCGCTGTTTTGAGGAAAATCTTTAAAGACACCAGTGATCTTAAAATCAGTCTTTTGATCGAAGTTGATACTTTTTCCTATCGCATTTTGCCAGGAACCGAAATATTTCGTGGCTGTCTTTTCAGACATCGCCATCATTCCCGGAGCAGATAAAGCGGTAGCAGGTTTACCGGAAAGCCAGGTGATATTAAAAATATCATAGAACCGGGGCTCCACATAATAGATCTCTTCTTTTCTTTTGACATCTGTATTCCCTTGTGTTCCTGCCGCTCCCTGTAGCTCTTTTCCCACCCGGTCTTCTGAGGTTGTATTGGCAACAGGATAGGTACCTTTTGCTAAAACTACACCTCGCGTACTTCGCACCGCAGCCACCTGTTCTAATTGCGAAAAATCATTACGCAAAGCAGGAGCTAAAGGAACTGGTACCCCATTCGAAAAGAAATCCCCGTCGGGATAAGTCCAGGAAGATACTACACGATAAATGCGGTCCTGCTTATCATAACTGTTATCAAAACTCGTCTGAAATCTTAAAAAAAGAAAGATCAAAAGGCAACTGGCCAGTCCTATTGCCAATCCAATGACATTAATAGCAGTGTAACCTTTATACTTCCAAAGGTTCCGCAGCGCGATTTTAAGGTTAAGTCTAAACATGGTTGAAATATTTATTATTCATATTTTAAAGCGTCAACAGGGTTCGCTTTCATTGCTTTTCTGGCTTGAAAACTAACGGTTAGTAAAGTCAAAAGAATACTAATTGATCCGGCAATTATAAATGGCAAAATTGGCAGGTCGATTCTATAGGCGAAAGTTTCCAGCCACCTTTGGGCAGCGATGTAAGCAATCGGCCAGCCGATGAGGTTGGCGATCAGCACGATCCTGACAAAGAACGTATTTAGCATACTGAGGATGTTATAATCTGTGGCACCCAATACCTTCCGTATAGAGATTTCTTTCATTCTGGTGGTTATGGTAAAGGCTGAAAAAGCGAAAAGACCAAGCGTAGCGATGAAAATGGTTAACAATGCAGCGCCATAAAAAACAGCTTGTAACTGTTCTTGTTTTTTAAACAGGCGGCCATACAACTCGTCCATAAACTCATACCTGAAATCGTCTCCATCCATCTTATTCAGGTCTTTCCAGTTCGATTTTAAGGCTGCTAATACTCCGGCCATCTGGTCAGGATCTATATTGACCATTAGTTTCATTTTACCGTTTGCACAAGCACTTTTGATCGTATAAACGGTAGGTTCAACCGCAGCCTCAAAGCCCTGCATTTTGGCATTCTGGATGACTCCAACAATGCGGTAATCCATATCACAGCCTCTGATCGTCTTTCCTACAGGTTGTGTGATTCCGTAGGCAGCAACCGCCGCTTCATTTAGCACGATTGCATTTTCTGCATCAGCAGGATAAGTTTTAGAGAAGAAACGACCGTCTTTAAGTTTCAAACGCAGGGTCTCGAAATAGTCGAAATCTACATGAACGATATCCATGCCCAGTTCTTTACCCGCCATCGTATAATTAACTCTTCCAGGGCGGGAACCATCAGGAATATCGGAGGCCACCGTAAATGAATTGACACCGGGGATTTCCATAACCCGTGCTTTCATGTTATCAAAATAACCCCGGTCAAACCAAACAATGTTCTTGATGTACACCACCTGTCCGGCTTTAAAACCGGTATCTTCTGTACGCATGTATTTCAATTGACTACTCACAATCAGTAATCCAGCCATGAAAACAATGGCCACAGTAAACTGTGTCACCAACAAGGTATTCCTCAGCCACAGCGTTTTATAGCTGGTTTGAAGGTTTCCTTTTAATACGTCTGCCGGTTTAAATCCAGACAGGACTAATGCAGGATAAACACCCGATATCAAGCTAATGATCAGCAACACTACAGGCAGCTGCCAGGCGAGTTCATAATTATCTTTCCATAGCGAAAATGAAACACCAAAGACCTCATTAAACTGCGGCAGAAAGATTTCGGCAAGGATCACTGCCAGAATCAATGCCACCAGGCATTGCATAAAAATCTCTATCAAAAACTGGAAGATCAGGTTGAGGCGGTAAGCACCCAAAACCTTTTTCACACCTACTTCTTTTGCTCTCTTATTGGTTTGTGCAATCGTCAGGTTCGTGAAATTGATACAGGCAATCACCATTACCAATACGGTGAGTACGGAGAGTGCCATCACAATTTTATAATTGGTATTATTACCGGCAACAGGTCTTAGATGCAGGTTATCCAGGGGATCCAAAAAAACACCTGATTTTTTTAATGTATTTACATCAGCAGCCATATTAACATCAGGAACCATACTTAATTCGGCAGAATTCCGGTCTTTAGCTGCCGTGACCATAGATTTCTTGATTTCTTCCTTAAAAACAGCATCGACCTTTTTCTGAAGCAGATCCGGATCAGTACCCGGTTTAACCTTGATATAAGTGTAATAATTATTGGCACTCGGTTCCTGATTTTTCCCTACATCCCCGGCAATGATTAAAGCATCAAAAACCACATTGGAATGTGCAGAATTATGGTTAATCATTCCTGAAACCTCACCAGATTGACCCGCACTGATTGGCCCAACACCCACCTTAACCGGAAAAACAGGTGTTTTCTTTGGAAACAAGGCTGCTATGAATTCTTTCGGTATATACACATTCAGCGCATCGCCTTCCGGTTTTAACAAGCCTGTTTTGGGTTCAATATGAAACATTTTAGCCAGGGTGTAATCAATTGAAAGTACTTCCTTTCCATACACACGGCCTTCAGGAGTGTTAAATGCAAACTCAAAGTTAGTCCCCCTGCTTCTACCAACACTTTCAATCTCCGGTATAGCTTCTTTTAGCGCCTGCGCCAATGACAAGGAAGTATAATTCGTTTTTTTGTCTGGTAAAACCCTACCTACCAAATAAATATCCTCATGACCAGGAACATCATGATCAAAACTGGTCTCGAAACGTACATAGATCGCTACTAAAATAAATGCAGACAAAGCAATGGCGAGTCCACCGATATTTATAGCAGTATAAACCTTGTTTTTCCAAAGGTTACGCAGGGCGATTTTAAGGTTAAGTCTGAACATAGTTTATTCGTATTTAAGTGCATCAACAGGATTTGCTTTCGCCACTTTCACAGATTGCATGGACACCGTAAACAGGGCAATCAGCAAGGATAAAACGATGGCAAGGACAAATGGGATTACTGAAATCTCCACCCGGAATTCATAATTAGAAAGCCATTTATTAATGATAATATAGGCTATAGGAAAGGCGATTACATTGGCAATGACCACCAGTTTAATAAAATCTTTATTTAATAATGTGAGGATATGGAAGGTATTAGCCCCCAATACTTTTCGGATACTGATTTCTTTTTTGCGTTGTTCGGCCATGAATAATGTGAGTCCAAGGAGACCGAGGCAAGAGATAAACACGGCAAAGCCCCCAAACCAATTGGCCAGAATACCCAGGAGTTTTTCATTGTTAAATTTCGCTTCAAAGCTGTCGCTCAAAAAGATAACCTCCGCTGGATAATCAGGGTTGATCTCTTTGACAATCGCCCGCACTTCTGCTAAAGAAGTACTGATATTTTGCGCAGGATTTAAGCGCATAGCCATCACCCCCTCCCCAACCTGTTCATTCCTGATGTACATTGGTGCGGCAGTTTGATAAGGATTGTCCATCACAAAGTCTTTCATTACGCCAATTATTGTCAATTGATCCCCATCCACGGTGATCAGCGAACCAATCGGTTTCGACAATCCCATCACTTTAACCGCAGCTTCATTGATCACCACATTGGTAGAATCATTGAAACGGGGAGAAAAATCTCTGCCCAACAGTAAATCTGACCCCAGCGTAGCGGCAAAATCATAATAAGCATATCTGGAATTGAACATGATCCTTTCTTCTGGATTTTTCCCTGGCCAACTCACATCAATGGTATTGTTACCGCCACGGGTCAGGCTCACACTGAACATACTTGCATGACTTACTGCTCCGGATTTCAGTAATTTATCCCGCAGTAAGATGGCTTTAGCCGGATCTTCCAGAACCCCTTCTATCGGGATTTCTACCAATCCATTTTTCTGATAACCAACCGGTTTATTCTTAATGAAAGTCAGCTGCTGATAAATTACTGCAGTACATATAATCAGACTGGAAGCGAAGACAAACTGGAAGATCACCAGGACTTTTCTTATGGATAAAGAAGCGCCTCCAGCCCTGTTGAACCCTTTTAATACTTTTATCGGTTCGAAAGAAGAAAGGTAAAATGCAGGATAACTGCCGGCGATAAAGCCGGTAAAGAGTGTCAGTCCGAATAATACAATCCAGAATTTCCAATCCGCATAATTGAGCGTCAGTGTCGTATTTAACAATCCATTGAAGTAAGGAAGGCTAACTTCGATCAGGATAAAAGCGACAATCATTCCCAAAAAGGCGAGCAACATAGACTCCAGCATAAACTGTCCGATCAATGATTTTCTTGCGGCACCAATGGCCTTTCTCACACCTACTTCTTTTGCTCTCTTTTCCGACCTTGCGGTGGAGAGGTTCATAAAATTGATGCAAGCGATCAATAAGATAGAGAAAGCGAGTATAACAAATATCTTAAGCGTATCTATCTTTCCTCCAACAGATTTCCCCTGTTCAAACTTATCGTATAAATGCCATTTTGAGAGTGGATGAATCAATCCAACATTATCATTTCCCTTCTGATTTCTTGTAAAAATAGTACTGAATGAGGCGTTTACCTTTTCAAAAGAACTGTTGTCTTTCAATTGAAGCACAGTTAAGCAATGGCCAAATCCCCAGCCAGCTCTTTTAACCCATGGGTTGGTCTGCTCATACATCCCCCATGACATCAGGTAATCAAACTGAATACTACTACTGCGGGGTACATCTTCAATAACACCCTCTACGGTTAGTAAATGTTTACCACTAAGTTTAACCGTTTTATTTATTGGGTCTTCCTTGCCGAACAGAATTTTAGCAAAACTTTCCGTAAGGATCACTCCATTTGGAGACTTTAATGCTTTTTCTTTATTCCCTTTAATCATTTGATAAGGGAAAATTTTCAGAAAGGAAGGATCAGTAAAAATGCCCGGTTTCTTAAAAGATTTATCCTGGTTAGTAATCAAAAATTCGTTGGGATAAGTAGAATGGGAAGCAAAGGCAACCTCAGGCATGGTACTGATTAAGTACGGTGCCATCACCCCTGGTGTCCAGGCATAACTATTGATATCATTTGCATTTTTCTGATTACTATACACCACATAAGTGCGGTCGTAACCCGCGGTATATTTATCGTAACTCCATTCGTAAGCCACGTATAACAGCAAAAGCATACAACTGGCCAAACCAATTGCCAGCCCTCCTACATTGATCAGGGTATAGCCTTTATGCTTCCAAAGGTTGCGTATGGCGATTTTGAGGTTGAGTCTGAACATATCTTTAGGTATTATTCGTATTTAAGGGCATCTACCGGTTTTGCATTGGCCGTTTTATAGGTCTGAATACTGACCGTAACAATCGTCACAACCACAGAGATGAACATCGCCGCCAGGAATGGCCAAATGGTAATCGTACTGCGATAGGCAAAACCCGACAACCAGGAACTGGCGAGTATGTAAGCAATTGGAATGGCAATCAGATTTGCGATCAGTACCAGAATTAGAAAACTGCTATTGATCATTTTTAAAATATCTTTAGTTTCTGCACCCAACACCTTTCTTACACCAATTTCTTTGGTACGTTCTTGTACGGTGAAAGAAGCGAGGGCAAATAAGCCTAGCATGGCAAGGGAAAGCGTTACATAGGTGAATATGTTAAAAAGCTTATCGAGTCTCACATATTGTACATATACATCGGCGAAAGTCTGGTCAAGCCAGGTGTATTCAAAAGGAAAAGGTTCTACAGATTGCCACACTTTTTTGATAGCTGCGATGGTTTCCTGCGTATGTTCTCCATTGAGTTTCAAGATCACATGATCAGCAGCATTTGTTCCTTTATATTCTATCATATAACCTGTTGGCTCTGCTGCAATTTCCATCCCTTTTTGGATGTGGTCTTTCACAACGCCAACTATGACACGATCGCCGAACCACTTCTTACCGACCATATTTCCTAAGTCATATTTTTTAACAGCAGCTTCGTTGACTACAATTGCCGTACTGTCCGTTTTAAATTGGTTAGAAAACACCCTGCCAGATTTAGCGGGCATACCCATTACCTCGAAATAATCAAAATCGACCGTAACCACACTCATATTTTCTATACGCTGCCCGTTAAACTCCCTTCCTACTACTTGCATGTCTTTTACTCCTGGATAATAATTCACCCGACTCAATGCAGTTATCCCATCAATTTTCAATAAGCGATCTTTTACCTGTTGAAAATTCCTTCTGGTATCTCCTTTTCTGATTTTAAATACCAGAACCTGTTCTTTATTAAAGCCAGCATCCTGATTTTTAATATAGGTAACCTGCTGTTTGATAATGATCAGGGCGATGATAAAAACGATGGCTACCACAAATTGTATAGACATCAACGCTTTGCGTATCCATAGGCTCCCGGCCCCCCTTGAAAAGTTTCCTTTTAAGACTTTAACCGGCTCGTAATTTGACAAAAAGAACGCTGCATATCCTCCGGAAAGGATAATAACCAATAACATGACGAGGCCAATCTGGAGGATCAGTTGTCCGGGGTTGTTATAAGTAAATAATGATAAATTAATATCCATTAACCGGTTCATCACCGGAAGAGATACTTCTGCAAATACAAGGGCCAACAATAGCGCTACCAGACATTGAATGGTTGTTTCAGTTAAGAAATAAGTAATCAGATTGCTTTTCGCAGCCCCTAATACTTTACGGATTCCCATTTCCTTTGCTCTTTTTACTGATTGCGCAATAGATAAATTGGTAAAGTTGATACAGGCAATAATGAGTAATAAAGAAGAAAACAAGATTAGGATGGTCACCATTGCCGGATTTCCTCTTTTAGTCGGGTCCTGCAGACTGGTGGAATGGAGGTAAACGTCAGTTACCGGTAAGGTAATCAACCTTACCTTTTGCATATTCGTATCTTTTCTTACTAAGGGTAATTTTTGAAATGCAGCATTGAGTTTTTGACTCAGTAACAAGGGATCTGTTCCTGGTCTGGTTTTTAAATAAGTATAAAAATTGCCATTGCTCCAACCATCTCCTTTGGAAGACTTTTTGATAAACCCCTCCACTTCAATATGCTCAGGGGTGTTTGGCACTTCATATACCCCGGTTACGGTATAACGTTTATTGGTATTGATTAATATAGATTGTCCAACAGGATTGGTTGTTCCGAAGAACTTTTCACTTACCGGCTGACTCAATACAATCTGATCATTTGATAAGATTGAAGATTTCGCTTCTCCGTAAATGAATTTATAAGGAAAAAGATTGAACCAGTTGCTATCTACCCCAAGAATATGATTGATATACATTTCTTTTGGGCCAGAACTCAATAATCGTTGTTGACTATCCCAAACATAATAACGGCCATAGTCTACAATTTCCGGGGTCATCTCTTTTAATGCGGGAGCCAGCTCTGCCGGGCTTGAAGAATATTCATCCTGATCAGGTCCCCATTTAATAGAAAGACGGTATACATTCTCTGCATTCGGATTCCAACTGTCATAACTTCTTTCCAGATTTGCATAGAGTAGAATCATGAGAAAACCTGCAAGTCCGATAGACAACCCGAGGATGTTTAATAAGGTATAGCCTTTGTTTTTCCAAAGGTTGCGAAATGCGATTTTTAGGTTGAGTCTGAACATCAGGAGCTGGTATACTGTTTTTAAATTAATTCTTCCGTACGGGCTTTGTTGATTTTCTCCGAGATCACATGACCATCTTTTAAATTGATGATGCGGTTGGAGAAACTGGCGTCATGAGAAGAGTGGGTCACCATCACAATGGTGGTTCCTGTTTCGTTGAGTTCACAAAGTAATTCCATCACTTCATTACCATGAGAACTATCCAGGTTACCGGTAGGCTCATCGGCAAGCACCAATTTAGGTTTGGTGACCAGTGCTCTGGCTACTGCTACCCGCTGTTGTTGTCCACCGGAAAGTTGCTGTGGAAAGTGTCCGCTCCTGTTTACGATATTCATCCTTTCAATGATCTCATTCACCAGTCGCTTGCGTTCGGTTGCAGCTACTTTGTTATAGATCAATGGCAGCTCAATGTTTTCGAAAACCGTCAGTTCATCGATCAGGTTAAAGTTCTGAAACACAAAGCCCATGTTACGTTTCCTAAAATTGGAACGCTCTTTATCATTCAGTTTCAGCAATTCCGTATCTATGAATTTGTAGCTACCACTTTCCGGCTTATCCAATAAACCCATCACATTTAAGAGCGTAGATTTACCGCATCCGGAAGGTCCCATAATGGAAACAAACTCTCCTTCTTTGACGTGCAGGTTGATCCCATTTAAAGCGGTGGTTTCAATTTCTTCAGTTTTGTAAACTTTCTCCAGGTTTTCAATTCTTATCATGGCTATATTTTTCAGGTTATTTACTTACTTCTACTATATCATATTGATTAAACTGGTCGTAAGATGAGGTAATGACATCTTCTCCTTTTTGCAATCCTTCCAGTACTTCATAATACTTGTGGTTTTTGCGGCCAATTTTCACATTTCTTTTCGTGGCTTTACCATCTTTCAGGACGAATACCCAGGTGCCACCGGTGCTTTGGAAAAACTGCCCCTGTGCAATCAGCAGTGATTTACTATTATCGGAAAGGGTAAGTTTCACCTGCATAGACAATCCTCTTCTCAGGTCATCCGGTGATTTTCCGTCGAACACGAGTTCTACCTGGAATTGTCCGGCAGTAACCTCAGGGATGACTTTCCGCACCAATAGCTTATAGGTGTTTCCATTGAATTCTACAGTGGCAGTCTGCCCTTCTTTCACTCTGTTCACATAATATTCGTCTACGCTGGCTTGCAATTTATACCCTTGCAACACATCGATTTTACCCAGCATTTCATTAGGGCTATAAGACTTACCTATGACCGGATCGTAAGAGGAGAGACGACCGGCCACAGGCGCCTTAATAGTCATGTTTTCTATATTTTGCCTGATGGTTTCCAGACTTTCATTCATTCTGCCGATAGAGATGTCAATTTGTTTCAGTTGCATCACCCTACCCTGATTTTCCTGTTTGATCGCTTGTCTCAAAATCCCTCTTCTGCCTTGAAAATATTCATAATCCTGATTAGAAGTGTTGAACTCTTCTCTGGTGATCACATTTTTCTTAAACAAGGCGCTATCAATTTTATACTTACGGGTTGCGGTTCTCAAACTATTTTCAATATCCATCATATCCTGTCCCATCATCCTTTGATTTTGCTCCAGGTCTAGTCTTAATTTCCTCAATTGATTGATCTGCTCTGTGATGCTGGTTTCGCTGGAGGTATAACTTGATAAAGCATTTGGATTGGCGATTCTCAGTAAAGGTGTACCCTTTACTACTGATGCACCATTTTCTGTAAAGATCTCTGCTACCGTTCCACCTTCCGGTGAACTCACAATCACCGAGGTCAGTGGAACTACACTGGCATTCAACAAAACCACATCTTCAAAGTCGCCAAAAGTTACCTGATTGATGGTCAGTTTCTCCGCATCAGCTTTGTAAACTTTATTTAGTGACAAGCTATATCCGTAGGCCACCAGGCCCACTAATGCAACCACCCCAACTATAGTCAGTATCGTTTTTTTGTTGAACCGTTTTTTCTCTATGATCTTATCCATTTTTGTATTACGCTTATTGCTGAGCCATAAGCTAAGGCTGTGCCAATCTACCAAAACACTTTTACATCGCTAACTATCAACAAGTTAAAGCTTAATCAGATTAAAAACCGTTCATAATCGGACAGTAGCTGTACATCATCGAACAGTTTCTTTTACTTTTGAGACCTAAAGAGGTAGAAAAGGAATTATTGATTCCAATGGCGGGCGGGATTAATATAGAAAAGCTTAAATTCATACCATGATAGATGCAAATGTTTTAGTTATTGATGATGATGATGACATCTTACTAAGTGCAAGATTATTCTTAAAACAACATTTCAGTCAGGTGATCACCTGCAAATCCCCGAAAGAGATCAATGTGCTGCTGAGTCATAATGAAGTAGACCTGATTTTGCTGGACATGAATTACCAAAAAGGGGCTAGTGATGGCCGTGAAGGGTTATACTGGCTGGAACATATCTTATCAATTGATAAGGATTATGTGGTGATCCTGATGACTGCCTACGGAAATGTGGAACTTGCCGTTCAGGCCATCAAAAAAGGTGCGACAGACTTTATCCTTAAACCCTGGGAAAATGAGAAACTGTTTGCCACCCTTTCTTCCGCTTCCCGGTTAAGGCAATCCAACAAAAAAGTGAAGAAGCTGGAAAAGATTCATTCTTCCCTGCAAAAGGACCAGGCCAGACAATTTGAACACATCGTAGGGAACTCCGCCCCGATAAAGCACCTGCAAAACACGTTAATTAAGGTAGCCCCTACCGATGCCAATGTCCTGATATTGGGCGAAAACGGAACAGGAAAACAGGTGTTCGCTTACGAATTGCACAAGCATTCCCTAAGGAAAAACTCGATCTTCATGCATGTAGATTTAGGCTCCCTCAATGAGAACCTTTTTGAAAGTGAGCTTTTTGGCTATGCGAAAGGTGCTTTTACCGATGCCAAAGAAGATAAACCCGGCAGGTTTGAACTTGCCGAAGGCGGAACGATATTTCTCGATGAGATCGGTAATTTATCTCAGCCACTACAGGCAAAACTGCTGAGTGTGCTTCAAAACAGAACAGTTACCAGACTCGGAGAAAGTAAAGAACGAAAAGTAAATGTCCGTTTAATTACCGCTACCAATATGCCTTTAAATGAAATGGTAACCAAGGGGACTTTCCGACAGGATTTACTTTTCCGCATCAATACAGTGGAGCTATTGTTACCAGGACTGGCACAACGCGGCGAAGATATCACCTTGCTGGCCAACCATTTTCTGCATAGTTTCAGCACCAAATACCATAAAAGCACGTACAAATTCGAGCCGAAAGCGGAAAGCTTATTACTAGGCTACCACTGGCCTGGAAATGTGCGCGAACTACAACATGTGATTGAACGTGCGGTAATTATGGCCGATGGAATGGAGATTTCTGCACAGGATTTACAGTTGAGTCCGCAGAAATTTGGTGGTGCTGCCCTGATCCAGCCGGAAATGGGCCTCGAGGAAATGGAAAAACTGATGGTTCAAAAAGCAATCGATAAACACAAAGGAAATATTTCCAGAGCTGCACTGGAGCTGGGCCTCACCCGTGCCGCACTCTACCGACGCATAGAAAAGTTTGACCTATGACCTTTTACAACCGATTCACCTTCCGTCTCCTCTACCGACTGGCTATCATCAATATACTGGGTATTCTTTTGTACCATCTGATCCAAAAAACAGAGCTCTGGTTTACCATTTCCGGCCTGACTATTCTTTTGATCGCCGCTTTGATGAACTTGTATTTCTACATTAACCAGATCAGGGAAGATATCAAACGCTTTATCCTCGCAGTAAAAATGCGGGACAGTACCTTAAACTTCAGAAACAAAGCCACAAAAGGGAGTTTTCCGGAACTTTACGAGTCCTTCAACGACATCATCCAGACACAAAAGGATATGCAGCTGGAAAAAGATTCTATGTTTCAGCTGATCAAAACCATATTGGAGCAAGTGCCGGTGGGTGTGATTGTGGTAAAAGACAATGAGCAGGATACCAAACAAGCAGAAATCGTGTTTTTTAATCAGGCAGCCACCAGTTTACTGGGAATTCCTGCTTATAAATACTGGCATCGGTTGGCGCAGCATAGTCCGGAGTTTGCTCAGGAAATAGAAAACATTGGTAAGGGAGGCAAGCGATTTATGGAGCTAAAAATTCAGGATAAACAGATCCAGCTTTCCACAGAAGTGATCCCATTAAACTTATACCTGACGGATTATACCATCATTTCCTTCCAGAATATCAAAGATGAGATTGAGCAAAAGGAATCTGAAGCCTGGAACCGCCTGATCGGTGTGATCTCTCATGAGATTCTGAATTCTATTACGCCAATCAGCTCTTTATCGGACACCGTAAACAGCATGATCGCCGATAAGGAATCCTTGAATGCTGAAGATCTTGAAGATTTAAAACCGGCCATAAAGACCATCAAAAGAAGATCTGAGGGACTGCTGGACTTTGTAAAGGATTACCGTCTGATCGCAGAACTACCTACCCCGGATCTGGAATACCATACCATCGGGGAAATCCTGCAACACATTAAAGTTTTGATGCAGCCTTTTGCCAATGGCAGAAACATCATGCTTAAAGTAGAACAAACTTCGTCTAAGATCACCATTCAGATAGATTTAAAATTGGTAGAACAGGCGCTAATCAACCTCGTTACCAATAGCATTTATGCTTTGGAAGGTGTGGAACATCCGGTCATAGAAATCAACTACCGCATGGATCAGAACAAACTTTACCTGGAGGTGAGCGATAATGGAAAAGGAATTGACAGCGAATTGATCGAAAAGATCTTTGTGCCTTTCTTTACCACCAGAAAAAACGGATCAGGTATCGGGCTTACCATCACCAGAAACATTATGAAAATGCACCATGGAAATCTGGAAGTGAACTCAGTCCCTTATGAAAAGACCGTATTCTCTTTAGTGTTCAGGTATCAATAAAAAAGCCTTGTAAGGGAAACCTACCCTTGCAAAGCTTTTTTACGGTGTTATTAAAATAATCATATCCTCAGTTTCAACAAAACTTATTTAGAGGGTGATGCTATCTTTAATCATAGTTTTAATCACGGTACCATCAGGAATCACCGCTCCTTTTTTCACCACTACAATACCATCTTTAACGGTATATAAGGAATGGTCGCTATCCGGAAGATGTGCTCCACCGATAATCTGTACGTCATTACCAATCCTGCAATTTTTATCCAGAATGGCATTGGTGATTGTACAATTGTCGCCGATACCAATCCATGGTTTGTTATTCTCCAGGTCCTTTTCCAAATCTTCCAATACCTGATATTTATCACTCCCCATGATATAACAACTGTCTATCGTGGTGCCTTTACCAATTCTTGCACGAATACCAATCACCGAATGTTTGATACATTTGGCGTGTAAAATACAACCTTCGGCAATAATGGTTTTATCCAGTGTGGTGCCTAAAATTTTAGAAGGCGGCAACATACGTGCGCGGGTAAAGATGCTGTGTTTACTATCAAAAAGGTTGAATTTAGGCAGGTCATCTGTAAGGCCCAGGTTGGCTTCAAAGAAAGAGGATATGTTTCCGATATCGGTCCAGTATCCATCATATTGATAACTCAACACATGATTAGAGGTTAATAACCTCGGGATAATCTCTTTTCCGAAATCCTTCTCCTCCGCATTTTCCGCGAAGATTTTAATCAGCAGATCTCTGTTGAAAATATAAATACCCATAGAGGCCAGGTGTTCACGACCTTCCTCACGCATTTCTTCGCCGGTATCTGAAGTCCATTCCTCCAGTAATTCCGCGGCAGGTTTTTCAATAAATGCAGTAATGATATTATCGGAATTGGCTTTAAGAATACCAAAGTCCGGCGCATCTTTTGCGGTTACCGGAATGGTAGCCAGGGTAATCTGTACACCACTTTCAATATGGGCATTCACCATTTTATTGAAGTCCATCTGGTAGAGCTGGTCGCCGGATAAAATGAGGACATACTCAAACTCATGGTTCAGCAAATGGTGCATCACCTGTCTTACTGCATCGGCCGTTCCCTGAAACCATGTCGGGTTTTCAGGAGTTTGTTCCGCCGCCAGAATGTCTACAAAAGCAGCACTAAAATGGCTGAAATGATAGGTATTCTTAATGTGTTTATTCAGCGATGCAGAGTTAAACTGCGTCAGGACAAACATCCGGTGGATACCAGAATTTAAGCAGTTAGAAATAGGAATATCGACCAATCTGTATTTTCCTGCAATAGGAACAGCAGGTTTGGATCGCGTTTGTGTTAGTGGAGAGAGCCTTGAACCCTGGCCACCACCGAGGATGACGGCTAATACTTTATCAGTCATAAATATTCAGTTTATATGTGGTACAAATCAATATATTGTTGTGCCGCTCTATCCCATGAGTGGTCTAATTGCATCATATACTTACGGATTTCTTTCAGTTGCCCATGATTCTGATACAGTTCATAAGCCCTGCCAATCGCGTGCCCTACATCCCAAACGCTGGTCTGATCGTGACAAATCCCAAAACCTCCATCACCAATATCTACCACCGTATCTTTTAATCCTCCTATCCTGCGGACGATAGGAACCGTCCCATATCTTAGGGCATACATCTGATTCAGTCCACATGGCTCCACTCTGCTTGGCATCAGCAGAAAGTCGGCCCCGGCATAAATCTGGTGTGACAACTGTTCGTTGTAACCAATGTACGCATTATAATTCCCGGGGAAAGCCTCTTTCAGCTGAATTAATCTACCTTCTACCTGGGGATCGCCGGATCCCAATACCAATACGTTTATAGCACCATTTCCCTTCGATAAGGCATTGTAAAAGATCTCCGGCAACAAGTCAGCCCCCTTCTCTCCTACTAACCTACCTATAAAAGTAAATAACGGCTTTTCAGGGTCCAGGTTAAACACCCGGCATAAGGCCGCCTTATTCGCCTTTTTCCCATTTTCTAATGTACGTAATGTAAATTTCTTTTCCAGCATCGGATCATGCTGCGGATCCCATACTTCATTGTCTATTCCATTTAAGATGCCCACAGATTTGGAGCGTTCCTGTGCGAGCAGGTCTTCCAGTCCATTGGCTTTAAAACTAATTTCTTCTAAATAACTCGGTGATACTGTTGTCACTCTCCATGCACATTTAATGGCCGCAGCAAGTGGATTTATAGAACCTTTCCAATCTAATTGTCCGGATTTCCATAAATCAAATGGCGGCAAATAATGCAGTTTATCCCAGCCAAACTGCCCCTGATACTGCGCATTATGAATGGTCAGAATCGTAGGAACATGGCTTAACTTTTTAAACTGATGCCCATATGCCATCATAAAAGGGACCAATCCGGTATGGTGATCATGACAGTGAATGACATCCGGCTTGTGCTCCCATTGCGCAATCCAATCCAATACGGCAATCTGGTAAGCTAAAAAACGCTCAGTATCATCGTCATAACCGTAAACATTTGGCCGGTCCATTAACCCCGGTATGTGAACGAGGTATAAGTCGAAGCCCAGTTTATTGGTTTGCTCCCTGAATATTCTTACCGGAAAATCATGAAAGCCCAGTTTTCCCCATCCATCATAAACTACTTCAAACTCGTTTTCCTGCATGAATTTGGTCTGATAAGCGGGCATTACCACTTTAGCAACGTGGCCAAGCTTGTTCTGATACTTCGGCAAAGCGCCTACAACATCGCCTAAACCACCTACTTTGGCAATAGGGTAACATTCAGCACTCAGGTGGATAATCTCCATAATTCTCAAGGGGTTAAAAAGTATCTTAAATTAGGTAATACAAGATGAAAAGGCAATTATTCCTGCAAATAATTTCACTTAAAAAAAGCAGGCTGTTCGATCCTGAAATCTTTTGCGCTGAAGGGCGCAAAATTTTCGAGGTCTCTCTACAGCAAAACTTTTTTTAACAGCAGCAAAATTAACGCAGGATACTCCTGGAGGGGGAGGGAGCTGAACAGGATACTTAAAGAGAGAACGAAAGTTAAACCCGGAAGCGATGGTGACAGCGGAATTGGAGTTGATGTAATAGTAAAGTTGAGGGAAAAAGATGAACAGCTTGGATTATTCTTTGCAGGAGTAACAAAAAAAAAGAAGCGTTCTAAGAAAAGGTATAGAAAGTTTTGTGCCCTTCAGCGCAAAAGATTTCAACCTTTTATTAGTAATGCTTCTTTTTTTAGTTCAAAAAATTAATAATCAGCGACCGCTCTAAACATCAGCGCAGCAACCGTTAAATTCGTTCTGCTGTCGATCAAAATCGCTGCACCATTCGCTTTATTCTCCGTATAAAGATCAAAAGCCAACTCATCAGCTGTTTTAATTAAAATCCGGCCAATGTCATTCAGCTTGAAGTCAGTTGCATTCTGCTTCTCTAAAGTATTGATGTCTACTTTATAGATGATTTCGCTGATCTTCGCTTTCGTAACCTTGCTATTGTGTTGCAATAAATAGGTGATGCTCTCATCAAGCGGACGACTATCCATCCAGCAAACATCTGCTTCAATCAGTTTAGCATTTTGTGGTAGATGATCTGCGTTTACCAGCACATCGCCCCTGCTAATGTCTATATTGTCTTTCAGGTGAAGGGTAACCGACTGTCCGGCATGAACCTCTTCCGGTCTAAGGTCAAATATTTCGATTCTATCAATTACAGAGCTACTTCCCGAAGGCAATACAGTAACCTTATCATTCACTTTAAAAGAACCGCTCAACACGCGACCAGCATAACCACGGTAATCATGAAGCTCATCAGTCTGAGGCCTTACTACCCATTGTACCGGCATTCTGGCCAGGTTATAGCTTTGTTTATCTTCTACATCAACCGTTTCCAGAAAATGTAGCAGGCTACGTCCCTGATACCAAAGCATGTTCTGAGATTCATGAACGATATTATCCCCTTTTAATGCACTCACAGGGATGAACGTTACTTCTTTCATATCCAGTTCGGCAGCCAGTAATGCATACTTCTCCGTGATTGCATTGAAGACTGTTTCACTATAATCTACCATGTCCATTTTATTAATGGCCACTACAACATGCTCAATACCCAATAAAGAAACCAGGTACGAATGTCTGATCGTTTGTTCTACTACTCCATTTCTGGCATCGATTAAGATGATGGCCAGTTTAGCCGTAGAGGCACCGGTTACCATGTTTCGGGTATACTGAATATGGCCAGGGGTATCGGCGATAATGAATTTACGCTTTTCCGTCTGGAAATATTTATAGGCCACATCAATGGTGATTCCTTGTTCTCTTTCTGCTCTCAGACCGTCTGTTAAGATGGCCAGATCTATGGTACCATCGTCATTTTTGCGGTTAGATTGCTGTAAGGCTTCCAGTTGATCCGCTAAAATAGAATCTGTATCGTAAAGCAGTCTTCCGATAAGTGTACTCTTTCCGTCGTCTACACTTCCTGCTGTAAAAAATTTCAATAAATTCATTAAAAATACCCTCCTTTTTTGCGGTCTTCCATCGCAGCTTCCGATACCTTATCGTCCAAGCGGGCGCCCCGTTCACTAATTTTTGATGCACTGATTTCCCTGATGATGTCTTCGATCTGATCGGCTTCCGATTCTACGGCTGCGGTACAGCTCATATCACCTACGGTGCGGAAACGAACCATTTTATTTTCTACGATATCGTCTGCATCCATGTTCAGGAATGGCGATGCGGCCATCAGCTGACCATTTCTGGTAATCACATCTCTGCGATGCGCGAAGTAGATGGAAGGAAGATCAATATTTTCTCTTTTTATATAGTTCCATACATCAAGTTCCGTCCAGTTACTGATTGGGAAAACGCGAACGTTTTCTCCTTTATGGATTTTACCATTATAGATGTTCCACAATTCCGGACGCTGACGCTTAGGATCCCATTGTCCGAATTCATCCCTTACGGAGAAAATCCTTTCTTTGGCTCTTGCTTTTTCTTCATCGCGACGTGCGCCACCGATACAGGCATCGAAACCATGTTTGGCAATCGTATCCAGTAAAGTGATCGTTTGCAGGGAATTTCTACTTGCATTTTTCCCTGTTTGCTCTACTACTTTACCCTGATCGATAGATTCCTGTACATGGCCAACGATCAGTTTTTCGCCAAGGCGTTCCACCATCTGATCGCGGTAAGCAATTGTTTCTTCGAAGTTATGCCCGGTATCGATATGTACCAGCGGGAAAGGGAACTTTCCCGGGCGGAATGCCTTTTCAGCAAGTCGCACCAGGGTGATCGAGTCTTTTCCTCCGGAGAATAGCAATGCTGGCTTTTCAAATTGGCCTGCTACTTCACGTAAAATATGAATCGCTTCAGCCTCCAGTTCGTCTAAATAATCTAAATTATATTTACTCATTTTCTTATCTTTTACTTGGTGGCATGTAAACCACATTCTTTCTTTGATTGATCTTCCCACCACCAGCGTCCGGCTCTGAAATCCTCCCCTTCGCGTACCGCTCTGGTACAAGGAGCACATCCGATGCTCGGAAAGCCTTTATCGTGCAGGGTATTGTATACGATGTTATGTTCTTTTATGTAAGCCTTTACTTCTTCGAGCGACCAGAAAAATATAGGATGAAACTTCAATAAATTATTCTGCTCATCCCATTCCAGGTTGGTCATATCAGTTCTGTTTACCGATTGTTCGGAACGGATGCCCGTTACCCAGCAATCTTTACCGGTAAGTGCTCTTTTTAAAGGTTCTAACTTACGGATAAAGCAACATTCTTTTCTGTTTTCTACCGATTCATAGAAGCTGTTTGGACCTTTGGCATTCACCATTTCCTGTAAAGCTTCTGCTTGTGGATGGTAGGCCAGAATTGGCTTTTTATAAATTTCTAAGGTTCTGTTCCATACGTAATAGGTTTCCGGAAAAAGTCTGCCTGTTTCCAGGGTAAACACTTCAATGGGAATATCATTTGAAAAGATCATGTGAGTGATCACCTGATCTTCCCAACCGAAACTGGTAGAGAACACAATCTTTCCGGGGTAGGTAGCTGCGAAATATCGTAGTGCCTCTACCGGGTCTTTATCTTTTATTTGTGCGGCTATTGCTGCTAAATCTTCTTTCATAACTAAAATTCTTTAAGGACAAAGTTGATGATGCTACGTAAGCTAACCAATACCACCAACACGCCTACCGACACCATAATTGTTTTTACAGAGATCTTGTTGGATACCCTTGCTGCAATCGGCGATGCCAATGCACTACCAATTACTAAACCTGCTACAGCTTCCCAATGAGCACCATTTAACATGGTGATAAAAGTCAGGGAGCTCATCAGAGCGATAAAGAAGCGGGTAATTTTTACCGTTCCTAAAGAGAACCTTGCGTTTCTTCCACCGGCAATTAAGCTCGACAATACGATTGATCCCCATCCACCACCACCAACAGCATCAATAAAACCACCGAACAAGCCCAGAAGGCCAATCTTTTTGATTTTACCTTTCGGATTTTTCACCTTACGGTTGATTTTCCAGGCCTTAGAAAGGATTACTCCACCAAGAATCAGCGTGTATAACGAAATGATTGGCTTGGTATAATGGTTGTAATGTTCCAGCGATGACAGCAGGTAAGCACCAACTACAGCGCCCACAATTCCTGGTAATAGCAACATGCGGAACAACTTCCAGTTTACATTACCAAAACGGTAATGCATCCAGCCGGCAATTCCATTGCTCAGGATTTCTGATAAATGGACACCCATACTCGCTGAGGCCGGAGGAACACCCATTGCCAGAGAGAAAGAAGTGGAAGTGACGCCATAAGACATCCCAATCGCACCGTCGATCATCGCAAAGACAAATCCACCAATCAGGAACCAGTAAAATAGCGGATCCAATTGTGTCAGGTATGCCTGAAATTCAGGCTCCTTATGCCAGAAAGCCGTAATCACTACCAAAAAAGAAAGCACAATCGAGGTCCATATCAGCCATTTGAAGTTCTTTTTCACCTTGTCGACCTTCTTTTCAGTCACCAAAATAGCCGTTACTTCATTCAGCCTTTTCACTTTTTCGGCAAAATCACCGTTCAAAGTATTTCTTAAGGCCTCCATGTTTCCTAAAGTATCATTCAGTCCTTCCGGCAGACTATCATTCAGCACCTCTTTTAAGCGTTTTGCAATTGTTGGCGACTTTCCATTGGTTGATATCGCAATTTTCAGGTCACCTTTTTTCACGATAGAACCCAGGTAAAAATTACACAGATCCGGCTTATCGGCAAAGTTCACTAACAAATTCCGCTGATCAGATTCGGCTCGGATCTGCTGGTTTAAGTCCGCATTATTTGTGGCGGCTACCACCAGATCGGCATTATCCAGATCCTCAGGAGTAAATTCCCTTTGGATAATTTCCACTCCCTGATAAGCCGCTGCCAGTGCCCTTAATTCCGGTAAAACATCAATTGCAATGACGGTAACCCGGGCTTCCGGGCTATTGGACAAGATGGCTGCTAATTTTTCCAGTCCAACCGGACCTGCACCAATCAGCACAGTGCGAATGGTATTCAATTTGATGAAGACAGGAAATAACTGGTTGCCTTCCATACTAATTATTGATCTTCTTTAAGTGCATTGAAAAATTCTCTGATGGGTTGGAAAGAAGGATGCAAGGACACCACCTCGCCAAAAATCAATAGTGCCGGTGCTTCAATGCCTTTTTCTTCTACGGTTTCCACGATGGTATCTACCACGCCGATCGCCAGTTTTTCATTTTGTGTAGAACCGCTTTGAATTGCAGCAACCGGTAGCTGTCCTTTTCCCTCATTTTGGAAAAGTTTCACAATCTCTTTCAGTTTACCCAATCCCATTAATACGACCACAGTAGCTTTAGATCTTGCTGCTTCGTACAAATCGTTGGAAATCTTTCCAGAAGCTGTGGTTCCAGTAACCACCCAGAAGCTTTCACTTAATCCGCGGTGTGTAACTGGAATTTGTTGCAAGCCAGGAACAGATATCGAGCTCGATAAACCAGGGATCACGGTTACCGGGATGCTATAACCCGCTGCAAAATCCAATTCTTCATAACCTCTGCCGAATACGAAAGGATCACCGCCTTTTAAGCGTACTACGTGACCATAGTTAAGGGCATAATCAATCATCAGCTTGTTCACTGCATCCTGCGAATAAGAATGTTCGCCGGAGCGCTTTCCTACATATACTTTGATGGCCTCAGGATTGGCATAATCCAACACTCCTTCATTCACTAAAGCATCGTACAAAACCACATCCGCAGATTTCAATGCATTTGCACCTCTCATCGTGATCAACTCAGGATCACCAGGACCGGCACCTACCAAAGTAATTTTTGGCTCTTTATTGTTTATATTTTTAGTGCTCATTAGATTTGCTCCTCTCTTTTTGCATTAATCTGATTAAAAAAGTCTGTTACATCAGCCAGGTAAGCGGCAGCAAATTCTGCTGTAGGCTCATTCTTGTTAATTTGTAACACCAGTTCATTAAAAGTACTTTTCAGTTTAAACTCTCCGGTTTCTACATAGTGGGTATCAAACTCACGGATTACACCGATTTGCGTGCTGCTGTTTACCGCTTTATCCAGTAACAGCGCTTTTGCAGCGTTCACAAATACTGCGTAAGTATGGTAAATAGCGTCAGACCAGGCCTCCGCTTCGAAGGACGCTTTTGCCCAACCTAGTTTTTCTTCTGCTTCTAAAAGCAAGGTTGCTACTAAGTCGATCACTACACCCGCACACTCTCCAACACCAATTGCCGTATTAAAGATCTCTTCATGACCCCAATCTACATATTCTTCATCTTTCAGCGTAGTCAGATCAGCCAGTGGTTTTAACAACTGGTAGAAATAATCTTTCCCTTGTCTGTCATAATAATGGTGGAAACTTTCTTCGGCTTCACTGTTGGTACTAAAATCGTTTAACAATGTTCTTAATACCGCAGTAGCACGCTTAGAAGGCGCTTTAATCACCCTTTCTGCAACTCTACCTTCGCCATCACCCACGGTACCACCACCCAGCATTACCTGTACTGCCGGCACAACTTTTCCGTTTGCTTTCACCGAGCTGCCATGGAAACCAATGTGAGCCAGGCCATGCTGACCACAAGAATTCATACAACCGCTGATTTTGATTTTGATGTCTTTATCGTAAATCAATTCAGGAAACTCTTCATAGATCACTTCTTCCAGCGCCACCGAAAGCGACATACTGTTCGAAATCCCAAGGTTACAGGTATCTGTCCCGGGGCAAGTGGTCACATCACCGATGCTGTCAAATCCAGGCGTAGCAAAATCTACTGCCTTTAATGCTAAATATAAAGAAGGTAAAGCGCCTTCTCTAACAAATTTCAAGAGTAAGCCCTGGTTTTGTGTGATGCGAATTTCATCTGCCACAAAGGGGCTGATGCCTTCCACCATTTTACGGGCACGGTCTGTTTTGATATCTCCTACCGGCACCTTTACATAGACACCATAAAAACCTTGTTGTTTTTGAGGTACTACGTTTGTAGCGCGCCAGTGCTGATAATCCAGGGTATCGACTACATCCAGTTCCGGGTAATCCAGCAAAGCAGGAGGTTCAGGAGAAAGAACAGCGTCTCTATCTATCTTGAAAGATTTTGATTTATTGGCAATTCTTTCCTCGTCAATTAATCTCAACAACTCTTCTAATCCCAGTTTTTGTACTAAATATTTAAGACGTGCTTTATTTCTGTTCGTACGTTCTCCGTAACGGTCAAATACTCTCAATACTGACTCAGCATAAGGAATAATCTGATCTTCCGGAAGAAAATCATGCACCAAACTAGCTAGAAAAGGTTGTGCACCCAATCCACCACCAAGCATTACTTTAAAACCACGTTCTCCTTTTTCATTGATTTTAGGAATAAAACCAAGATCATGGATATAGCTATATGCCGTATCTTTTTCATCCGAAGAGAAAGAAAACTTGATCTTTCTGCCCATCTCCTGGCAAATCGGATTGCGCAGGAAGTAAGTGAAAAATGCATGTGCATAAGGAGAAACATCAAACAATTCGTTTGGATTGATTCCTGAATCCGGCGATGAGGTTACGTTTCTTACCGTATTTCCACAAGCTTCACGGATCGTTACATCATCGCGTTCCAGCTCCTCCCACAATTGCGGGGTCCTGTCTAAACTCACATAATGAATCTGGATGTCCTGTCTGGTGGTTAAGTGGAGGTTTCCACTGCCATACTCATCAGATACATCTGCGATGCGTAACAGTTGTTTAAAGGTTACTTTTCCAAAAGGCAATTTAATACGCACCATTTGTACGCCAGGCTGTCTTTGTCCGTAAACACCACGGGCAAGGCGCAGGCTTCTAAATTTTTCCTCATGGATTTTCCCTTCGCGGAAGGCCCTGATCTTTTTCTCCAGATCAATAATATCCTTCTCAACAACAGGATTTTCTAACTCTGTTCTAAAACTTTGCATAGTACGTTTGGTCTTATTTGAAAAAAGCTTCTTCTGTCGGGGAGACTGAAGAAGCTTTTAAATATTTTTTCTCTTTACAGCCAAAATCATTAAACACACATACAGTGGCTTAGCATCAGATTTCCGTTGTAAATTGTTTGGTTCATAAAGCAAATATATAAAGTATATAGGTTTAGTAGTATATAACTTATGTAATTAATTTGTAACTTGTTGTTTTTCAGCTAATTAATTTAATACCAATCCTATAGGATTAATTACAAGAGAACCAATCATACTGATTATAAGTAGATTACAACAACGGCTTTCTGGTTGAATTTTACAGATATGTTGCCTTGTTCCTCTTTTCTATCCATCACCATACCTTATTCTGGTTCCTGTTTCAGTGTTCTGCTCCAACACGACAACCCAACCTCCCCTGCCCTTCCCACCTTCTATTTCTTAATCATCGGGAAAATGTCAAATTGACCGGGATCAAAACAAAATCCCTTCTGAAAACCTACATTTATAATTGTAAGCCTTTTATGAAAAGAAAAATCAACCTTTTGCCCCTTGCGATCATCGCCGGTTTTGTCTTATTGATCAACTGGTATGTCCTTTCCGGAATTGAAACACTGACCAGCAGCAGCTGGCTGAGTCCGGTATTCTGGGGCTTCCTCATTTTCATTCTGGCCTCACTAGCCTATTCTATTCAGCGCATGCGCAAAAATGGCATGGATATCTTTTTCAAGATCACTACACATACTTTTTTAGTATTGATCACCAGCGAACTGATCTTTATTCTTGTTTTAATGATTGGAGATGGCTATCGTCTGATTACCGGTGGGGCCCGAAGCGTTTACTGGGTCGAATTTGGTCTGGTTTTATTTGTCATCACCATACTGATTTTCTTATATGGAATAATTAAAGGGAAATACGCTTACCGGATCATTAAACACACCTTATTCTTCGACGAGCTACCTGAACAATTTGAGGGATTTCTCATTGCGCAGATCTCTGACGTACATGCGGGGAGCTTTAAAAATGTTAAAGCAGTACAGAAAGGCATCGACCTCATCAAAGCACAAAATTCAGATATATTCGTTTTCACCGGAGATCTGGTAAACAATAAAGCGGAAGAAATTGTACCCTGGATGGGCCATTTTTCGCAGGTAAAAGCACGTTACGGGCAGTTCTCTATCCTCGGAAACCATGATTATGGCGATTATATCAAATGGGAAAGTGAAGCCGCCAAACAAGCGAACTTACAAGCGCTCAAAAAACACCATGCAGAAATGGGCTACCGCTTGCTTTTAGATGAACATGTACGTATTGAAAAAAACGGACAACATATTACCCTCGCAGGAGTAGAAAACTGGGGCATTGGTTTTGGAGAACGTGGCGATCTGAAAAAGGCATTAGCAGGTGTAAATCCGGATGATTTTAAAGTCTTGCTTTCTCATGATCCCACACATTGGGATGCCGAAGTGAAAACCTGGCCTTCAAAAATACAGTTAACCTTATCTGGCCATACCCATGGGATGCAATTTGGGATTGAAGCTTTTGGCATCAAATGGAGTCCTGTGAAATATCGCTATGCGCATTGGGCAGGAATTACCAGTGCTAATGGCAGATACCTGAACATTAACAGGGGATTTGGCTTTCTTGGTTTCTCAGGAAGAGTAGGCATCTGGCCTGAAATTACCGTGATCGAGTTAAAGAAAACCAGAAGATAAGCCCCGTTTTCTTTAACCCGACAGGCAATATACAAACACCAATTACAGCAATAATCCTTCTGCATAAGCAGATACACCTGGTTTTGCATAACATTTTGCCAGCTTTTCAACCGCATAATCAATCTCTTCGGCTGTATTGTAACGGCTAAAAGAAAATCGAACCGTAGCCCGTCCAAAAGGAGTGTCCAACGCACTGAGCACATGAGAAGCGGCCCCCGAATGACTGTTACAGGCACTACCTCCGGATACTGAAATCTGATGTTGGTCCAGGTAAGAAATCAGGCTGATTCCAGTATTCGGATCAGGAACTGACACACTCAGCACACTATTTAAACTCTGTCCCGTATTTGCTGAATTCCCGTTGAAGTCAACATCAGCAATCCTATCCCTCAATTTAAAAATCAGGCGTTCCTTTAACCTGAGCAGGTGCTGCCGGGTAACTTCCTGGTTTCTATAACTGATTTCTAATGCCTTTGCCAGGCCCACAATACCGGTTACATTTTCTGTACCTGCGCGCTGCTTTTGCTCCTGCGCACCTCCATAAATCAAAGGGTAAAGGGCTTGTCCGGCGTTTCTGTATAAAAACCCTATGCCTTTCGGTCCATGGAATTTATGGGCAGAGCCGACCAGAAAATCCGCATTCAACCGGCGGGTATCGTAACGGTATTGGCCCATAGACTGAACGGTATCCGAATGAAAAACGGCCTGGTATCTTTTACAGACCTGAGCAATGGCTTCGATATCATTTAGGTTTCCGATCTCATTATTCCCATGCATTACAGAAACAAAGGCTCTTTCATTGGTACTCAGCAATTTTTCCAGATGGGGCAGGGAAAGATTTCCCTGAGCATCATGCTGCAGGTAAACAATCCGGATTTCTCCGTTTTTCTCCAGCGCCTGCAAAGTATGCAATACGGCATGGTGTTCAAAAGCAGAAGTGATGGCCAGTTTAATGCCATTACTACGAATACCGGAAAGGATAGCGGTATTGTCAGCCTCAGAACCACCTGAGGTAAACACAATGTTGTCCGGACTCGCATTAAGCAAGTCTGCGATGATTCCCCGGGCCTGGGCAATCGCTACTTTTGCCCCTCTCCCATGGTGATGTGCGGAAGATGGGTTGCCAAAGTTTTCAAAGAAATAAGGCTCCATCGCCAAAAATACTTCTCTGTTTAAAGGTGTTGTTGCGGCATTGTCTAAATAAATTCTCATGCGAATTGGTTTAATAGATTAAAAAATAATCTACTTAATCAGTTTACAAGAATAAGGCATAGGACGAGTTCCAGGAAAACCAACGAACAGGGTTTTCTAACAACTTATCTCTTCCGCCAATGGCGGACAGGAATTAGCACCTTATTAAATAACAGGTTGCTAAGACATCACAGGGCCTTTCCCTCAGTCTTTCTGGATAAGTAAATAAATGTATGAACGTTTACTGCCGACAAATATACAATAAAGACTACTATTTCAATAGTCTTTATTGAAATAGTTATTCATTTCATAATTTTCGTCATATAATTGCTAATTCTACCTAATAAATAATGGACTTTGGTACCAATTGAAGTTTCAATTCCATATTTTTGCAGCATATTCTAAAAGAGTATAATTACAAAACCTGAATGGAAGAAAATAAATTGAGAGAAGAGGCGCATCAAGTAACTGGCGACAGCAGTATTTTAAAAAGAATATTCCAGGATAGAAAAAGAACCAATATTTTAAGCGGTGTAGAACAGAGCACTATTTCATGGCTGGTAAAACGTATCCCTAATTTTATCAGTTCAGATATGCTGACGTTCATCGGTACTGCTGGTTCTGTAATTGTACTTTTAGGTTTTATCCTCGGTACTTATGTTGGTAGAGAATACCTGTTATTAGGTCCGGTAGGCTTAGCGATCAACTGGTTTGGTGATTCCTTAGATGGAAGAATGGCTTACTATAGAAATACTCCACGTAAATGGTATGGCTTTTCATTAGACATCATTATGGACTGGGTAAGCACCGTTATGATCGGCTTGGGCTATTTGGTATATGCCAGAAATGAATATGAATTGATTGCCTTTATATTTGTAGCCTTATATGGCTGGGCCATGATTATCTCCCAGTTGCGCTATAAAATCACCGATATTTACAGCATCGATGCAGGTCTGGTAGGTCCTACCGAGATCCGGATCATTCTTGCACTGATCATTATTTTAGAAGTAACGTTTGGACATTTAATTGAATACTTTGCAACTGGTATCTGTGTAGTCTTGTTCATCATCAACTTCATTGACACGAGAAAACTATTAAAACTGGGTGACATCAGGGATAATGCGGAGCGTGAAGCAAAACAACAAAAGGCGCGTTAATGAGCATGATGAAATCTGTATTCGTTTTTGCAAAGGCACAGGTTTCCGCTTTCTCGGGCGGCATTATCGATTACCTGATCATGATCGCCTGCACAGAATTACTACACATTCATTATACCATTTCTATCGCTATTGGTGGCATCATTGGTGCCATCGTAAATTTTTCCATCAACCGTTACTGGACCTTCAATGCCAACCAGTCCAACCAGCTTCCGGTAGGTAAACAACTCGTTAAGTTCGTATTTGTAGTGGCCGGCAGTATTCTTCTGAAATCTTCCGGAACCTATCTTTTCAGCACGATGCTGCGCCTGGATTATAAAATAACCAGGATCATGGTCGATATACTGGTTTCCCTGGGCTTCAATTATACCCTGCAAAAATATTGGGTCTTTAAAAAACATGATACTGTTTCAAAAACACCACAAGCAACAGAGCTAAAAGGCTAATTAGCGCAATACCCGATCAACACCTGAATCACAATCAGTAAAAAGTACCATTTTATGGAGAATTAGTACCGCTTGAAAATCCCCGTTAAGCAGTATCTTTGTATATGAAGAATGACATACCTGTTTATGACATCAGTACTTTTGAAGAATACAAAAATGCAGGTATTCTTGTGAGCAGGTTTGGTCATTATTCTAAGCAGTATTTACACTTACATTCGGCACACCGCCATTCCTTTTACCATATGGTTTGCTTCACAAAAGGAAGCGGCAATCAAACCATAGATTTTAAAAACTACCCTGTATTACCGGGAATGATTTATTTCATGACCCCCGGACAAGTGCACAGCTGGGCTTTTGAATCGGAAGTGGAAGGATATATCATCAACTTTTCTGAAAATTACTTCAAGTCGTTTTTATACAATCCGCTATACCTGGAGAATTTCAGTTTCTTTGATGAGCATTCCGGTGATGCAGTATTGGTATTACCAGAACTAACCATGGCAAAAGTTGTTTCTCTTTTTGAAGAAATCCTTCATGAAGGAAAAGAGCCGGGACCATTTGATGCCGATCTGGTAAAACTGTTAATGCTGAACATTTTTATTCAGGTGTCCAGAGGATTGAGTTTAAAACAACAAACACAAACGAACTCCTACAACCAGACCCTGCTTAAAAGTTTCAAACGGTTAATTGAAACCAATTTTATAGAATTGAGGTTTCCCAGGCAATATGCAGCGCTGTTATACATTACCCCAAATCATCTAAATGCCTTATGCAATGATCTTTTGGGCATCTCTGCTGGTCAGCTCATCCGGGATCGGGTGATTTTAGAAGCCAAACGTTTGCTGATCAATATGGAGCTTTCCATTTCGGAAATTTCGGAGAAACTGGCTTTTAGTGATCCCTCCTATTTCATAAAATTCTTCAAAAAACAAGTGGGTTCAACCCCGGATAAATTTAGAAAACAAGATAAATAAAACACACAGATATGAGCAGCACGGACCAATTAAATCAGAAACCGCATGTTTCCCAATGGTATGGTATCACCCATTCTAAATGCCCAAGATGTCGTACAGGTAATGTTTTTACAGGCGCTACTTACGGCTTCAAAGTGCAGAAAATGAATGAATTTTGCCCTCATTGTGGTTTAAAATTTGAACGCGAACCTGGCTATTTCTATGTAGCGATGTTTGTGAGTTATGCAATGAACGTAGCGCAAATGATCTCTATGAGCGTTGCCGCCTATGTTTTAGGTCTGCCTTTAACTTATGAAAACCTATGGTACTATGTAGCCATTCTATTGGTGGGTGTATTTTTATTCTCCCCATTCAATTACAGATATTCCAGAATGGTACTCCTGTATTGGTTATCACCGGGACTAGGTTACGACCCTTCTAAAGTTTAAAAAGACCGGTTGGCAGCATTTCACTAAGTCAACAATTCCCCCTCCAATAAGTAAAGGCTCACAGGTATACTGCTGAGCCTTTTGTTTTTCAAGAGCAGCAGGATGATTAACAACAAGAGCAGCAGGTTGAACCAAAGCTAGTTATGGCACCATCATTTCCTGAGGCCTCAAGCCTAATACCTGCTGAAAGGTATTGCTAAAGGTCGACACACTGTCGTATCCCACCTTCATCGATACGCTTTTCACGTTCTCACCTGATATCGAGAGCAACTCTACCGCCTTGATCATTTTATATAACTTAAGGTATCCGGCTACGGTAATCCCGATATCCTGCTTAAACAACCTTTCCATCGTTCTTGCAGAAAGATTAAAGCCTGCGGCTACCTCAGGAATTTTAAGTTCATTCATCACAGCACCACCTTTATCTACACATTCGGTCAGGTAATCCACCATTCGCGCAATCCTTGGATCCCGGGGTACCGGAAGTACCAAAGGCAAAGAGGCATTAAAAGTAAGCGGTAAAATCCCGACCAGGGCCTTAATAAAATCCTGCTCCAGGGCTTCTTCTTCTTCCAGCCCCGACCATTGTTCGGTAAACAAAATCATCTCTCTCAATACCTTTGAGGTATGAAAAATGTTCAGTTCTTTAAAAAACGGGCTATCACTGGTTTTATTTAGAAAGATACAGCGCAGGTATACCTGCTTGACAGGGCTTGAAGTCCGGTGCGCCAATCCCGGTGGAATCCAGGCACAATGCTGGCTGGGCAATAAATAAGTTCTTTCCGCAGTATGGAGATATTGAACCCCTTTTTCTACAAAAATCAACTGCCCCATCTGATGGGTATGCCATTCGTCAGAAAACTTCCAATCTGCTTCATGCCATACATAGGCTTCCTTTTTGACCGAATCAACGGTTAAATGACAAAATCTAGCTTTATTCATGTGTCGTAAAATGACATGTTATTGGCAAATATAGACATTTAAAGACAAGCAGGTTTACCGACCTTTGAGCTCTTATTACATCATTAAATCGATATTCAATGAATTTTATAAATTCAATCCGCGTAAAAGCGGGTGTTTTAGTATTGCTAGCCCTGTTGAGCAGCCCGATCTTAAAAGCCCAACCTAAAATGACCCAAAAACCTTCAGCTATGAAAATTCTGGTCTTATTTAATACAGAAAGTGGTGGTACCTACAAAATGGCGAAAGCAATCGCTGCCGGTATAGAAAAATTCCCTGGTGCAACAGCGGTATTAAAGCAGGTACCAAGGATTAAACCGCTGGCAAACGAGGATAAACAAGCATTTGGTAAAATTCCTTATGCCAGCATCACAGAATTACCGGATTATGACGGTATTGCATTTGGATCAGCCGTTCATTTTGGAAATATGTCCTCGGATATGCGTTATTTTCTAGACCAGTCTGTAGGCATCTGGACGGCTCATAAACTGGAAGGCATACCCGCAACCGTGTTTATGTCGGCAGGAAGCGGAGCCGGACGTGAGGCAGCCATCCTATCTTTTTGGAGTACATTAGCCGTTCATGGTATGCTAATCGTACCAACCGGAATTATGGGAAATCAGGAAATCGATAAAACCATCCCTCAGGGAAATACTGTTTTCGGCGCAACTTCTCTTGCCGGTGCAACTGCTGTAAGCAGACCTTCTGAAGGAGAATTACATATTGCTGCACTTCAGGGCTATGCCCTGGCTAAAGCGGCTAAAGGTTACCAACTGACCAAAGACAGCGCGCCAATGGCACCTGGTAAAGCGGTTTCCGCAGCACCTAAAATGAGTAAAACTGAAGCCCGTTTAAAAGCATTAAACCTGACTTTACCTGATGCTCCTGCACCCGTTGGAAATTATAAACCTTTCCGAATTTCAGGAAAACAGGTATTCATTAACCAGATTGCTTTAAATGCAGGAAAAGTTGATCATCCGGGAATGGTGGGTACAGAGGTAACAGAAGAACAGGCCAAACTGGCTACGCGCCAGACTTTACTGAACGTCCTTGCTGTTTTAAAACAAGCGGCTGGTGGTGATTTGGATAACGTGAAACAAGCGGTACAGCTGACAGGATTCTTTTACACTGCCGCTGGTTACACCAAACATGCGGTATTGATGAATGAAGCATCTAACCTTCTTGTAGAAATATTAGGAGAGAATGGCATGCACACCAGGGCTACTGTTGGCGCTTCCTCTCTCCCTATGAATTCGTCTGTAGAGATCCAGGCTATTTTTGAACTGGAATAACAGGAGTAGTCAGCAATCGCCTGTGGTAATTGATCTGACCGGTATGGTAGGCCAAATGCGCTAATAAATGACACAACATGAAATCGTTCGTTTGGCCTTCACACACCGCCTTGATATGAATCGGATAAGCCGCATTCAGATCTTCCAGCTTTTCAATACTCGCCTTTACATCTGCTTTTAAAGCGTAAAGTTCTTTCAGTAGTTCCTCATCGGTAAATCTTACCGCCTTAAATTCTGCTTCACGATCACGTTCATAAGGAAACCCGCCCATTGGCGCACAGACGAAGGTTCTTAAATTCCCGATCAGGTGTTGTGCCAGGTGGCCTGAGGTATTACTGATGCCGGTAGCATTTAGCCACATTTCTTCCGGCTGAGGATAAGCCTCCATCTCCATGATCAATCTTTGAAGGTCTCTTTCGTAAAGTTCGGTATAGTATTGTTTTGTCATGATGTATTTAGGTATGCCTTCAAAAATCGTAAAAAACAGCTGATCTTTACTCATTTTAATTAAAAAACCAGAGAAGAATTAGCACAATGTCATGATTGCCCATAGGGAAGTGCCGGATATAGCCAGCCAAAGGATCAGCCCTTGCAGGAATGGCTTAATGCCAACCACCCTAACCACTTTAAAGGACAAGCCGCTACCAATCAGAAACAGTGTAAGTGTCAATCCCGCTTTAGCAATACTCACTATATAAGGCGACAAGGCATTTACAAAAGGCAGGTAAGTATTGGCCAGCATAGCCAGGATAAACAAACCGATAAAATAAGGCAGCTGCACTTTACAACGGTCGCTTTTAAAGAAAAAGGCTGTTCCAAATGCCAATGGAACAATCCATAAAGCACGTGCCAGTTTCACTGTTGTCGCGATCTGCAAAGCTTCCGTACCGTACTTACTGGCGGCTCCCACTACAGAACTGGTATCGTGAATGGCGATGGCACACCACATTCCAAACTGGCTTTGTGTTAAGTCCAATGCGTGTCCAACCATTGGAAAAAGAAACAAGGCGACGGAGTTCAGGATAAAGACAATCCCTAAAGAAACAGAGATATCCTTTTCTTCGGCATTCATGACCGGAGACAGAGCGGCAATAGCGCTACCGCCACAAATGGCTGTTCCGGCAGAAATCAGATAAGCAGTTTTTTCTCCGATTTTAAAGATCTTTCCAAGGATGTAACCGAGGATAAGCACGCCTGCGATGGAGGCAATGGTAAACAACACCCCTTCCCTTCCGGCTTTCATGGCGGCAAACACGTTCATTCCAAAGCCCAGACCCACTACAGAAACCTTCAATAACCAATTGGTTGCCTTATGGTTGAGCTCCGGATAAGGATGTTTCATCAGTTGCGCCATTATTAAACCTAGTAATAAGGCCAATGGTGCCGACATGAACGGCAACAGGCAGAATAATGCGGCGGCTAAAAAAATAATCTTCCGTTTTTGCTCAGTCAGTTCCATAATCAATCTTCTTTCTGACACAAAATTGAGAAGAATGGAAGTACTGGTCAAATTGAAAAACCTGATCCGATATTACTTTAAGTTATAAGTTAACTGCGCATGACGTAAGAATACTTCAGACAATCCATCAAGTTTACCTTGGAGATGGATAAAGTAAAAATAGCGCTCAATGTTTAATCCATTTACATCAATCACACTCAGACTGCCATTTTGCAATTCTTTAGTCAAGGCATGAATAGAGATAAAAGCCAGACAGGAAGAATTCATCAGATAGGATTTCATACTTTCGGTACTACCCAACTGGATTTCCATTTTCAGATCGGACATTTTTAAGCCGACAGATTTTAGCGAATGGCTGATCACTTCTCTGGTTCCCGATCCCTGTTCCCGCAAAACGAAAGCATAATCTTTAAGGGTTTCCGGATTCAGCTGGTCCTTTTTCGCCAGGGGATGGTCTTTCCCGCAAACCAAAACAATTTCATCCTTGATAAACTCCGTATAACTGATTTCCTGATTTTTAGATTTCCCCTCTACAATGCCCAGGTCTATTTCTTTGTCGATCAAAGCTTTTTCAATCTGCTCTGTATTCCCATTGATGAGATTGAGACGAATGTCCGGAAACTTCTTTCTGAAACCGGCAAGTAGCGGCGCGGCAATATAATGCGCAATCGTAGTACTGGCACCAAGGTTCAACAAGCCTTCTTTTTTATCCACGAGGGCATTCATTTCAAAGTCGATGTTCCTGTAAATGGCAAACAACTCTTCCGCATGGTGTAATAATAATTCACCGGCAGGCGTTAACTCTATCCGGTTTCCTTTGCGCACAAATAACTTATTATTATACTGCTGCTCCAGTTCATGGATGTGTTTCGTGACTGCCGGTTGGGTAATGAATAAACTTTCGGCGGCCCTGGTAAAGCTGAGGCGTTTGGCCACCGTATAGAATACTTCTAGGCGAAAATCTGACATCGGAATCCGGGTTTGGGTGCTTAATTAAACACCCAAACTTAAAGAAACCCATTCAGGTATCCTTAAAACCGAATCATATTGTTACCTTTTATTTTACCGGAATTTCCATTTTCTTCAGGGCCTGGTTTCTAAAAATCGCTACCGGAACCTTTTGTACCAACTGGAAACCGGATTGAACTGTGGCCAGGTCATTCCAGTTTTTAATCTCTTTGCCATTGCACATCAACAACACATCGTTAGCCTTTAACAATCCATTTAATACACTTTTCTCCGGCACCTCTACCACCAATACACCTGTTTCGCTAGCCATACCTGTTGCAGAACGTTCGCCCAGGGTATTTAGATTCTTCACTTTTGCACCCAGAAAATCATGATATCCCTCTCCGTCAGACTTCATTTCTGAAACAATAACAGGCAATTTAACCGGCCGCAGCAATGCTTTTAAAGCGGCACTGGTTACACCAAATTGATCTGTTGGGAAATTCTTAAAACCTACTTTCAATGCCGGGGAACCCGCTTTCACTCTATAATCTCCTTTTTCAGGGTTGATAAACTGAGGATTACCAAATAAGGAATGGGCATCAGTACCTGCTTTTTGAGCAGCTAACAATGCTTCTTTATCAGGAAAAAGGTTATAGTCCACTTCTTTACCCCAATCCTTCACCTGAATCGGATAATAATTACGCATCACAATATTGTGTCTAAAGATATCTCCACTATTTTCAAACCATACATGAGGATGAAAAGAGTTATTGAGGATCACATTATTTTCAACGGTTCTGAAAAACCCTTCTCTGAGTTTTAGTCCGCCATTAAGGCAAACGTTGTTGTAAATATGGTAGTTACCGGAACCATCGTCCAGGTCAATATCCCAGCCATGATCGCAACGGAAACGGTTGTCGTGGATCACAATCGGCTTAATCACATCCGCAGTAATCAGCTGAGGATTGTTTTTAGCAATTACGCCCATCAAAGCATTGTCAGGGTGCCAGAAACGATCCCTGCCCCAGGAGTTAAATGCCCCATGGTCGCCAGATTCCAATACGGTATCATACACATCATTATAGGCAATCAGGTGTCCACCCCAGGTCCCCTCACTGATGTTAATTCCCGCTCTTGGAACATCATAGATCGTATTGTGACTCACTTTAATGTCCATCGACATAGAAATCTCTACGCCGGCGACCTGTTTTTCAACGCTTCCCAGTCCATACATTAAGGTATTTTCTACGGTACACCCGGCCGGATAATTATTGGTTTTCGGGCCGGGTTCGCGATCCATATCCTTTAAAGGAACAAACTGTACATATTCAAAACGCGGAGAACGTACAGCACCGGGATCACCAACAAAGCAAACACCACTGGCACCTGCATTGGCAATATGGCAACCGGTCACAACATTATTCCTGTTGTAATTGCTCATAAAAACGGCATTCCCACCAACAGTATTAAAAAAGCATTTGCTGATCACACAATTCTCCGCACCTTCCATCACTACAGCGCCACCACGATAAATCGTCCAGTCGCTACGCAATAAAGGTTCTTTAGTTTCCATGAAAGTTCTTAAAGTATGACTGAGTTCCATCCCTTCGATCCGGATATTTCTTACCGGCAAAGCGGCTGTTCCGCGGAACTCAAAAAGCGATTTTAACTGTGGAACCACCACCAATGCTCTGGTTATATTTACTGTTTTTTCCGGATACAAATACAGTGTTTTATCCTTTTTATCGAAATACCATTCCCCGGCAGTATCCAGTTCTTCAAAGATATTCTCTACAAAGCGGTATTTATCATGCATTCCTGATTGTCTGTTGTTCTGAAATCCGCCGGTTAGCGCCAGCTTTCCTTCTTCATCTTTCCCTGTAATCTCATAGTGGTATCCGCCCCATTCATGACGGTGTAGCGCATGCACAAAACCACCTTCCGGATGTTTCCAGCTTTTCACCCTTTCCGGACTGATGGCATCCGCTGAGGCACCACCAAAAAATCGTACCGCCGGATTGTAATTAGGATATCTGGCCATACGTTGTTGTTTCCCATTTACAAACAACTGATCAAAGGCCACATCTGCGGTTACCTTTGCTTTTTTGATGCCATTAGAAAGTGATTCCCAGGTCAATTGTAATGGCTTTCCTCCGCTTACCTTCACCTGTTCTCCATCGAAGGCTTTATAAACTACGGCAGTTTTTGGGGAGCGGTCATCTTCCCGCGTAAACAACAGGGGAGCCGAAAGGTAATAAGTACCTCCACGAACATATACCGTTACGGCTTCATTGATTTTCCTGGTCAGGAGTTGCGCTTTTTGGAAGCTGGCAAGAGGTTTTTCCTTTGTTCCGGGATTTTTGTCACTCCCCTTTACGGAGATGTAGAGGTCTTTAGCAAAAGAATTGCTGCTTAGTAATACTAAAAGCAGGCAACAGCGCAAAGAAAACTTAGCGCGCATTAAATGTTTCATCTTATATCTGGTTTATTTGGTGTTTCAGCTGTGGTTCAAACACTTAGCTAATGATACAAAATATAAAACAGAAACTGTAATAAATAATGAAATTGGTAAAAATAAGCCTGTTTTGTTGCTTTTTTTATCTGTTTTAGATAATTACGGGGGACCCGCAAAAATATAATACCTGCGTAAAACGGCCTGAAATGGCAAAAAAAAGCTGAAGGATGGCTTCAGCTTTTCATGAAATATGTACGGGAGCGTTTCTTGTTACGGGGATTTATTAAAAATAATAAATAATCTATAAACGACTGTTATTCAGTTCATTCATTATATTCCCAAAACCTATAAAACATATTTTCAAAAAAAATAAAACGATATAAAATAACCTGTCGATTAATGAAAGCCGCTATTTACCTGGAGTTGATAATGACCTGGTGTCATTCCGACTAATTTTTTAAATGCACGTATAAAATAATTCGCATCACTAAATCCAAGCTCATAACTCACCGCAGCTACTTTCGCTTTCGGATTGCTCAGTAGTTGTTTGGCTTTCGTGATTTTTTCAGAAAGGATAAATTCATTTGGGCTCAGTCCCAGTTCCCGTTTAAATAAACGGTAAAAAGTCGCTTTACTCATACATGCCTTATCCGTCAGATTATTGATGCTGATTTTCTCATTCAGGTTGGCTTTAATATAATGGAGCACAAAAGCCAGGGGATTGCGGTTCACATTTGCCGGATCTGAACCCAGTGTTTTCAAATTCTGTTTTTGCATAATCTGCACCAGCAATTCTTTTAAGGTCAGATCAGCCAGAATATCCATGGCTCCCGACCGCTCAGAACAAATCCTCACCACTTTATTAATCAATGAGGCGATATCTTCGCTATTCTGAAAATGGCAATCCTCAAAGTTCAGCTGCCATTTACCGGAAGCCGCTTCCTTAGGAAAAAACTCATTGAGATAACCTATTGTGTTTTTGATCTGATCGGGAGCTATGGCCAATGCGATACACTGCGTTGGATTTTCGTTGGTAGCTTCCGGAAAATCGATGTTCATCCCTAATGCGGGGGGTACAATCACCGTTTGTCCGGGATAGTAATCAAATTCCGCTTTCCCGGAAAGGTGCATTACCTTCTTCCCGCTCAACATACTGGTGATCACCAAATCATTAAACACCAGCGGTACCTGATAAGATTCCGTGTAAGTTTCAAAAACATTCAATTCACAGTTTTGCAAGGTATATGCGGTTCTGTTTTCTACAAGTGTCTTTAAACTTTCGGCTCTGCTGAGGGCAAACGGATTTAATCTGTGCTGCATATCAAGATAGGATTTGGTTTAACTTATAAATGTTTCAATTCAAACTTATCATATTGTAAAGCGGTTGTCAGGATGAGACAATAATGCTATGGAATGAAACAATCCTCCTACCTGTGGCAGCTCGTATGCCTTAGGTTTGTAATAGCGGGTTTCTCCCGATCAAATTCAATGTACTTTAAAATCATTAAAAAGACGATATATTCATGGAAAATCTAGTAAAAAGACCGTCATTTAAATCGCATTACGACAATTTCATTGGCGGCAAATTTGTAGCCCCTGTAAAGGGTGTTTATTTCGATAACATCTCTCCGATAGATGGGAAAGTATTTACAAAAGCAGCAAGATCCAGTAAAGAAGATGTAGAACTGGCCTTAGATGCCGCACATGAAGCTTTCAAAACCTGGAGCAAAAGTTCAGCAGTTTACAGAAGCAATATATTATTAAAAGTTGCACAAAAGATAGAAGACAATTTAGAATACCTCGCGACAGTAGAAACCATAGACAATGGAAAAGCGATCAGAGAAACACTGGCAGCAGATTTACCACTGGTTGTAGACCATTTCAGGTATTTTGCCGGCGTCATCAGAGCTGATGAGGGGTCTATTGCCGAGCATGATGAGCATACGGTAAGTATTGCCTTACACGAACCGATTGGTGTGGTTGCGCAAATCATTCCATGGAATTTCCCATTATTAATGGCCACCTGGAAAATCGCACCAGCCCTTGCTGCAGGATGTTGTACCGTAGTAAAACCAGCAGAACAAACACCGATATCCATCATCGTACTGATGGAATTGATTGGTGAAATATTGCCTCCCGGCGTGCTAAACATCGTTAACGGATATGGAATTGAAGTGGGTAAACCACTGGCTACTTCTTCGAGAATTTCGAAAGTTGCCTTTACAGGCAGTACCACTTCCGGCCGTTTAATTATGCAATATGCCGCAGAAAACATCATCCCTTCCACGATGGAACTGGGTGGAAAATCTCCTAATATATTCTTTGAATCGGTGGCTGATAAAGACGATGCCTTTTTCGATAAGGCGGTTGAAGGTGCGGTGATGTTCGCCTTAAATCAGGGGGAAATCTGTACTTGTCCCTCACGTCTCCTCGTTCAGGAAAGTATCTATGATAAATTTATCGCCCGTGTAATTGAGCGTACCAAAGCCATAAAAATCACACACCCGCTTGATAGAACGGGTATGATGGGAGCCCAGACTTCCAATGAGCAGTATCAAAAGATACTTTCTTACCTGGCGATTGGTAAAGAAGAAGGCGCGGAACTGCTTACCGGCGGAGTTGCCAATAAGCTGGATGGAGACCTGGGAACCGGTTATTACATTGAGCCAACCATTTTAAAAGGCCACAATAAAATGCGGATCTTCCAGGAAGAGATTTTTGGTCCTGTGCTCTGTGTAACCACCTTCAAAACAGTTGAAGAAGCGATAGAAATTGCCAATGACACTTTATATGGATTAGGTGCAGGAGTCTGGACCCGCGATGCCCATGAGCTGTATCAGGTACCGCGCGCAATTCAGGCAGGTAGAATCTGGGTAAACCAATACCATGCTTACCCTGCACACGCTCCATTTGGAGGATATAAAAAATCAGGTTTCGGAAGAGAAAACCATAAAATGATGCTGGATCATTACCGCAGCACCAAAAACATGTTGATCTCTTATGATAAAAATAAATTAGGATTCTTTTAGTGGTTGATTTTTCAATCCCGGGTTAACAGTTGTTAATCCGGGATTTTTTCATTTACGGGAATCGGATCCACAAATAAATATTAAACATGGGAATCAAAAGAATTGAAGCGACAGAAAAAGCCAAAGCGGTAATTGCTAAATTAAAAGAAGCATATGGGGAACTGATGTTTCATCAAAGTGGGGGCTGTTGCGAGGGCTCCTATCCACACTGTTTTGAAAAAGGCGGCTTTTTAGTCGGCTCCAACGATGTTTGCCTCGGCGAAATTGAAGATTGTAAATTTTATATGGCCGGAGACCAGTTTGAGTATTGGAAGCATACGAAGCTTACACTCGATGTCATTGCCGGAAGAGCCGCTGGTTTCTCTCTGGAATCTACCATCGATATGGGCTTTTTAATTCATTCCCGGTTATTTACGGAAGCGGAATTGAAAGATCTGGAACCAGTAACAGCTGCGGACTAAGCCCGCAGCTGTTAACTTTTATGAAATGAGTTTACTTGTAGAACTGATCCCGGCTGCCCTGGTAGTTCTCCTCAAAATTCTCCTTGTTATCAAAAACGATGGGCAAATTTTCCAGGCTGAAATAATTAAATTCATCATAAGATTTCAGTAGCTTCAGGTATTCCTTTCGGATTTCCGCCTGAACTCCGTTTTCTTTACTACCGGTCAGCTGTTCCTTTGTTTCAAAGATAAATGTGGTATAAGCACCAAATCGGGCAATCTCCCAAAGCTGCTGATCTAAAAACCGGGATTTAAAAGCATTGATTTCTTCCTGCGGAATTTTCTCATTACAGGCTGCCTGCTCAGCTGGTTCAAATTCCTGAAAAATCACCCAGATATCTGAGTTATCAGAAATCCCGCCATTTTCATTCCTGAAAGCTTTGAACTGATCTACAATAGCCTTCCGTTTTCCCTCATCATAACCTGTACCATTGTGAAAAACGGATGCCTGACCTTGAAGTTCAAAGATCAGGCTCAGTTTAGGCCGGTCATTAGGATCAATTTTATCGTAAATTATATTGATGGGTTTCCATCCAAATTCTTCTAAAATCCAATCTGCAAATCTGGAAAAAGAACTATCCAGCACTTTCTCTCCCTTTTTTATCAATTTTGTTGAATGATAATCTCTTTCAGAAGTATACATCATCTACCCTGCATTTTATATGGCCTTAACGGCCGGATTTCACCCGTCTCCCCTCTGTTTCGGAACTACTTGAGCGCTGACGGGCTCCCTTAACATCTTTACTTCCGAAACGATAGGTACAAGTTAGGCGAAATACCTGACTTTCCCATCTTTCATTGACTACATAATTTTGTGAAGGCAAAGCACTGGTTATCTTACTTTTTTGGAGCTTAAATGCATCATTGGCGGAGAACTTAAGGTTCAGTTTATTGTCCATAAAGGACTTACTAGCGCCCAGGTCCACACCATATTGCGAGGCAATTAACAAAGTTCCATAGACTTGTTTCGACTGATAATACCCGGACCATTCAAATTTTGTCGTAGAATTTAAGGTTAAGGTCTGCGTGGTATTCAGGTTAAATGATAATCTTCCGCTACTATAAGCAGCCCCCAAAATATCAGGTGCCTGGAAATTGTTGTAGTAAGTCGTTAAATTGTTGTTGGTACTCCACCAGGAGGTAATGGCAATAGGATAGCTGAGGTTCAGGTTATAAGAATCCTGTTTGGCCAGATTTTGTATTGAGATAAAAATTGTTTTTCTGGCGGTATCGGTCAGCAATACATCGGTCATCACATCACTGGTATGGCTATATCCTAAAGTCAGGTTCAAGCTCTTCTTAAAGGAATAAGAAAGTTCAAAAGCATTGGTAAATTGTGGTTTTAAGAAAGGGTTACCCTGTCTGTAAGAATACAAATCCAGGTAGCTGATAAAAGGGTTTAAGTTACCATAATCCGGACGGTCTATCCTGCGGCTATATGATACCCCAACCTCATGATCTTTTGACAACTCCTGATTGATGAAAACACTTGGGAATAAATTGATATAATCTCTTTTAACTACTTTATTCTCAGTGATAGAATTTCCTTTAGAATTGGTCTGTTCTGCCCTTAATCCTACCTGCAGCGTCGTATTTTTGAATTTTGTTTTAAAATTAGCGTAGGCTGCATTGATATTTTCATCATAAACAAAGCGGTTGCTCCTGTTCACATCATTTTGCCATTGATCCTGCACAAAATTCTCAAACAGGAAGTTATTATCCGTGTTCACAAAGCTGGACTTCAGACCAAGATCTAACTTCATATCCTTATTGATTGGATAGGTATAATCCATTTTTGCGCCCCATATTTTCACGGTAGAAGGAGCGGCATTTCTAAAAATATAATCGGGTTTTAAAGGCTGCCCTGTTGAATTTTTAAACATATTATTGAAAACATTGTCCTCATTTCCATTGTAACGGGAATAATCTGCATCAAAACTGATCTCCTTTCCCAGAGTATCCAATGTTCCACGGTAATTTAAATTATAAGTAATACCGGTATATTTTGAAGAGCCCGTATTTGGCGCCACTACCGAAGAATCTGTTTTACCAGGTTGATCACCAATTAACGTCAGCACATCTGAAGCAGATTTTCTGTGACTACGGTATCCATTTACAAAGAAGCCGAGGGTATGGTTGTCATTGATAAAATAGTCCATTCCTGCTTTAAAGTTCCCGTTTTTCCTGGTGCTAACCGAATGGCTGGTTTGATCAAAATAAGTCTGATCGGCAGCCGTATTGTTCACCCTTACAATATCTGTTTCTCCAAAACGCTTGTTCAATCCGAAATCGGCATTTCCGAAAACATTAAACTTCTTTTCCCTGTGGTTCAGGCTCAATCCGCCATTTGCTTTATGGTAAGTACCATAGCCGGCACCTGCTGATAAGGAACCATTGGTACCGAAATTTCGGTTTTTCTTTAATTTAATATTGATAATTCCTGAATTCCCCGCAGCATCGTACTTCGCAGAAGGATTGGTGATTAACTCTATGGATTGAATAGCGCTACCTTCCGTAGAACGCAATAAATTGGCCAGTTGCTCTGATGAAAGGTAGGTAGGTTTTCCATCCAGCATCACCGTTACGCCTTGTTTTCCTCTCAGGGCGATTTTACCATCTTTATCTACGGTTACACCCGGAGCTTTCTGCAGGATTTCCAAAGCCGTATTTCCTGTTGCGAGGATACTATTTTCTATATTCAACACCGTTTTATCGATCTGTCTTTCGATGAGCGGCTTTTGTTTCACAATCTCCACCCCTTTCAGCTGTTTCGCATCGACCACCATTTGAACCATGCCTACGGAGTGTAAACGTTGATCCGCTCCAATCTGATAAGGACCTTTAACCATCTTTTTATAGCCCACCACATAAATAGATACCAGATATTTACCTGGCTGAATGCTTTTAAATTCGTAGGTACCATTGTCTCCGGTTAAAGTCCCTCTTACCGAAATGGAATCTTTGGCATTTAGCAAACTGATACTTGCATAAGGAAATGCTTTCTGTGTTTCATCAAGGACTTTCCCTGAAATCTCTCCCGAACCGACTGCGGAATTCTGAGCTTGTGCTTCATTAAAAATAAATAACAAAGTACTGAGCAACAAGGGAAAGAAGTAGTATATTTTCGTTTTCATATAGACATAGTTGTTCCACCTACGCTTTTAAGCATATTATCAATTAAGGTGAAGAGTTTGGGTGATCTTGTTTATTTGAATATAAGATGTCCTTAACAGGCAGAAGGTTACATGAAATTGAAAATATTTTACAGACATGCGCGTATTTTTACAAAAACTACTGACGGAACGGGTGATCAGACTGGCGAACAAGTATACGTCCCGGCCAGAACAGAAACGCGTTCATGAAGCCCTCACCTCCTTATTTAACCACATTAGCAAAGGCCAGGGAAAGCAAGGTTTAATCCTTGATTTTGAGCATTCCTCCAGGCTCATTATATTTTCAGACCAGCACAAGGGTAACCGAAATCCCGGGGATGATTTCGCTTTATCAGAAAAAAACTACCTCGCTGCATTGCAGCATTACAACGATGAGCAGTTTCTTTTTTGCAGTCTGGGCGACAGCGAAGAATTTTGGAAATACCCTGTATTAAGTGTACTTAAACACAACAAGGCGACTTTTGAGCAGGAGTCAAAATTCTTAAAGCGCGGTGCATTCTTTAAAATTTTTGGAAACCATGATTTATATTGGGACAATGATCCGCTTGCCGGATACCAGCTGGAAAAAGTATATGGCAAAAAGCTAAAAGTCTATGAAGGAATAATTCTGCGCATCCCCGTTGAGGGCAAAACGCTGGAGATATTTTTAACCCATGGCCACCAGGGAGATCTTCAAAGTGACGGCAACTGGTTTAGCAAATGGTTTGTCTCCAATGTCTGGGGCCCTTTTCAGGCTTACCTCCGCATCAATCCAAATACACCAGCCTTCGACAATCAGTTGAAATCCACGCACAATGCGATGATGTATAACTGGACGGCCGAACAATCCGGTATGGCTTTAATTACCGGACATACCCATCAACCTGTATTTAATTCCCTGACCCACCTGGAAAGAACTTATATCCGTTTGGATGAAGCGAGAAAAAATGGACAGGCGGAAGTTGTTCAAAAGCTGGAAGCCGAATTGATTGCAGGAAAAATTAGTGGTGATACCTCCCCAAGGCTGGAATATTCCAAAAACACCTATTTTAATACCGGGTGTTGCTGCTTTAACGATGGTGATATTACCGGCATAGAAATCGAAGATGGTAAAATCAGGTTAATCAAATGGAAGTTCAAGCCCGATACTGGTTCCAAAAGATTTGTATTGGAAGAAAGTCCGCTGGCAAGCTTACTGGAGGCTGCTGTGAATGCCAAATCTAAAATCTAAGCCTGGTTTGCTCCCGCTAACCTTAAATGAAACAGCCGGAATCACTATGAAAACGAAGAATTCTGATAAAACTAAATCCACCAACAGTTGTTTTTAAATTATAAACATAGAAAGGAATCATCATGAACAAAGAACAACATCCCAAAAACAGTGGCGTTAGCCAGGGGAATCCGACCTCAGATCGTGCCTATCACAGTGTAAAAGACGACAAGAAAAAAATAGGTATTACCAATGGTGGCGGACAACGATCGGATCAGACTTCCAACAAAGACAATACCCGAAAAAGAACGAACAAATAAATTTCACCGCCTGTATTTCTCAAGGAATTGCAGGCGGTTGTATTTTTTCCCCGATTAGTGATTAACTTTACGGGATGAATCAAGAAATTGCAGTCATCTTTGACATGGATGGCGTTATCTGCCATACCAATCCTTATCATTCACTTGCCTTTCGTCATTTCTTTTCCCTTAGAAATCTGGCTCCTACAGAAGAGGAGTTTGCCCAACACATGTTTGGAAAAAGCAACAGCTATATCTTCAGTCACTTTTTCAACAGACCGGTTACCGGCACTGAATTGTTCGAACTGGAAGAAGAAAAGGAAGGGTTATTCCGCGAAATCTACAAAGACCATATTGAACCGATTGCCGGTATCGTTGAGTTCATGACAGATCTGGAAAGCCATGGGGTTAAACTAGGTGTTGCTACTTCTGCACCTTATGCCAATCTTGAATTGATCCTCAGCGAGGTAGACATCAGGAATAAACTAGGCTCTATTATGGCCAGCGAAGATGTGAAAAAACACAAACCAGATCCGGAAGTTTACTTAACCTCTGCAAAAAACCTGGGAGTATCACCGGATCAATGTCTGGTGTTTGAAGATTCTTATTCGGGGATTTCTGCTGCATTAAATGCAGGGATGCGCGTAGTAGGTGTTTTAACTTCCCATACGATTGAAGAACTTCCGATATGCGATTTATATATCAATGACTATAAGGAGCTGACTTACGACAAGATCATCCGGTTATTCAACTAGGATCCCAAATCAGTTATTACTTACATGAAAAATCCGGATTTCTACTGCAGAGCGCAGTGAAAATCCGGATTTCCTGTATAGTTATTTTTTTCTCTGGTTACTCAGCTCGATTTTCAACTGTTGAATTTCTTCCTGTGTATGTTTATTCTCCAGGTAATAATAGATGGCAAAGGCTAAAAATATCTTACCCAATATAAATACGGCTCCGAATACCCATCTCCATATCTTGTGGATACGCATATGACCGGATTCTCCTTCTACCTCAATAAACTGCTCAGTTTTACGTGATCCTGGATTGGGGCGGCTTCTTTCTACCGGCTCTTCACCGATGAGGTATTCCATCTTTGGGCTGGTCACCAGTTCGTTCATACTGGCTTCAATCTTCAGCCAGGTATTTGGCGGTGGCGCAATGGCCATATGTTCCGCGATACGTTCCAGATCAGCTTCCAGAATAGCCAGGGCTTCTTCAACCTGAGGATGTTTGGATTTAAGGGACAACAGCTCTTCAATTTCAGCTTTAGAGGCAGCGCCTAATACATAGGATTCCAATGCCCCGCTTTCTAAGTACTCGTTTATTTTAACCACCGCTTCTCATAATTAGGAAAGCCTCTTTTAAAGTCTTTCTGGTTAAATCCTCTGTTGTATTTAGTGCTACTGATAATGCCGAAATTGTTTGGCCATGATGATAAACTTCACAGAAAACCCTTCTTTGCATTTCATTTAACCGGTCCAGGTAAATATTCGCTGGACCAACCACTGTCATTCCAGGATGAGCATGAGTCTCTTCGTACCTGTTCTGCACATGAAGCAGCAGCAATTTTGTTTTTGTATATTTCAGCAACTGACACCAGGTATTGATGTCCACCTCACCCTGCTTTTCCCGCAGTAAGGAAAGGGCTGAAAAGATCTTCACTAAGTATTCTTCGGCTAATTTTCGGTCTTTTACCACTTCAAAAATATAACCTAATAGCATTCCCGCATGCTTATCATAAAGACAGCGTATGCTTTGAGTTTGGTGATCTATTGTCACCTGAGCGGTAGATTCGAGCATGATTACCTCTAATTTAACCAAAGTTTAGCAAAAACAAAATTAAAATAAACTATGCTGCTATACCTTCAGGCTGTTTCTTGTTCATTCTAAAGATGAAAAACATAATAACAATAGACAACAAAATCAGAATCAGGTAACTGTAACTCAGATTCCTTTCATCTTGTGCAGGAACGATATTCACGATACCATAACTTAAAAAGGAAACAATTACATAGGTAATTCCCCCGGTAAGTCCGCCTGCAATACCTGCATTTTTCGGGAATTTACTCAGACAGAAAGTGAAATAGTTATTAAAAGTATAACCAGCCCCCACATGAATGATAAAGGCAAAGAAAATCAGTGAATATAAATTACTGACGTAGTTCAGGCTAAAAATCATGACCGCAACAAATGCCAGTTGCAAAGAGACATTCCATACCAACCGGCTAAAGAAGGGCCTGTTGATGGTTGCTTTACCGATAAAGCCACCTACCATCCAGGCAAAACCCAGTACCAGTGAGCTATAACCAGCAATCACCGGAGAAAAATTAAGCTGATGTTCGATGATAAAAGGACCGGTCATATTGTAGACCATCACCATGCAATAAGCCAGACCCAGCATGACAATCCCCAGGGTAAAACTGGCTGTTTTAATCATATCCAGATAGATATTTACAATCTTTCTGAAATTAAATTCCGTCGCATGAACCAGGGTTTCTCCGCTGTAAATCAGTTCCAGTGCTGCAAAAACCACAGCAAATCCTGCCAGAAAATAGAAATTGGATTCCCAACCAAAAGCTGCCTGCAGGTAGCCACCCACAAAAGGGGCTACAATTGGCCCGGTAGACCAGATGATAGAAAACAAGCTGAGGTAATGTTTAAGCTGATCACCTTTAAAAACATCGACAAAATAGGCTCTTTTGGCGACTACAATTGCACCCACTGTAAGGCCATGGATGACCCGCATGGCGTAAATCAGGTAAATATTATGCGTAAGGGCAATCACCAGACTGGCTGCCGCGAAGATCAAAAGAGAAACCAGGCAAACTTTATACCTGCCAAAGCTGTCCAGCACACTACCGATAAACAATTGGGATACGCCATAACTGATCAGGAAAATACTCAAAGTAAGCTGGACCTGGATACTGGAAACATTCAATACTCCTGCCATAGTGGGCAGTGAGGGGATATATATATCGGTAGCAAAGCCCGATAAAGGAAGTAAAGCAAAAGCCAGCCACGTCGCAATCTGCTGATGGTTTTCTTTTATTGTTTTTGTTTTTGATAGAGTTGTAATCATAGATGCGGCAAAATTAACAATTTACCAGCAGAGAGAATTATGAGAATCAAATATGCGATTACATAAATCAACTAAACAAAACACCAAAGAGGCTTAAAAACACAATGAAGGCGCTAAATTCATTAAACCATCTTCCATACTCAAAACAAAGATTACACAATTCAAACAAAGAGGGTTTTAAATAGCGTATTACACGCTTTGGATTATTTTTTCAAAGTAAGGTAAAATATGGTCCCCTGTCCTAAAGCACTCCAGGCATGAATTTTCGCATTCATGATCGTCGCCATCTCATAAGAAATACTCAGGGCAAGACCGGCGCCATGATTTTGATTTTCCTCCCCATCAGCAGCTGCTAAAGTAAATAGCTGGTCTATTTTTTCCTGGCTCATTCCTGCTCCCTCGTCTTTAATGCTGACCACCATTTCTGCTGCGCCAAGCTCGAGGGCCACGGTAATCAGTCCACCTACCGGCGAAAATTTAGTCGCATTGTTCAACATATTCCGGAGAATAAACAGCAGCATCTGCTTATGCGCGCAAACACTGACATCTTCCGGAACATCCAGTTCCAGGCGGATCATTTTCTTCTCCTGTCCCATCTGAAAGAAAGTATTGGCCTCATCAATCAGGGCTTTGAGCATCAATTTTTCCGGATGGTATTCAAAGCCATTTTTCTTTGATTTAATCCATTCCAGCAAGCCGTCCATAAAGGACAGACTTTTCTGTGCGGTCCCATTGAGCTCCCTCATGATCTCCAGCTTTTCCTCCTCCCCCAGCAAATCTACTTCTGCATTAAAAATACTGGAAAGCATCACTACGGTGCTAAAAGGTTGCCGTACATCATGCGCAATCACAGAGATCAGCATGGTATTGAAGTGATTTGTTTTTTGCAGCTCCGTATTTTGTCTCAATGTCAGTTGATGGAGTTTTCTTTGAGCCTCGGCATATTCCTTTTTTGCCCGCAAAGAGCGATATACAAAAAACAACAGGGCCACGCTGAGTGCAAACAAGCAACCCAATAACGCAATCATCCGGAACCTGGAATCAGCTTTACCTTTTAGCTCCAGATTTTCATTTTCACGCAAGGCGAAGCTCAGGTAGTTAAAGCCTGACTTATCCGCAGCCCTGGCAATCTGATCTCTTTTACCCAATAAAAGAGAAACATAGTAATATGCCTTTTCAGGCTGTCCGTGTGATTTATAATAGCGGTATAATTTTTCTGCGAAGGTGGTATAATACTCTGCGTAGCCGAACTCTTCTGAAGCTTCCAGTCCATTGGTCAGGTAATTAATCCCCAGCTGGTCTTTTTTCTGATCCAGCATCATATCACTCAGCGCAACGTAAGTCCAGACCTTCACACTCTCAAAACCCATCAAATCAGCCTGCTTCAATGCATTTAATACCGTATCCAGTCCTGCCTGTTTTTCTCCAGCTCCATAAAGGCTAACACCGGTAGTGGCGGCATAGAAAATCATCATCCGGTGATCTTTATTCTTTTTCGCGATGGCATAACCTTCGTCAAACAACTCCTTAAAACGTGCTTTACTTAAAGCAGTATCAATATTCAGGTATTTGCTAATGAGGATGGAGCGGATAGAATCCTTTTTCAAAGACTTACTTTTCTCGTAAGCTTCATGGATATATTGTTGGGCATTGCCTCCAGATTTATTCACAAAAATCAGACTACCCATATTCATCTGGACCTGACAAATACCTTCCTCATCGTCTATTTTCTTATAAATCCGGAGGGCGTCATTAAAATATTTTGCAGAAAGGTAGTTGTTGATGGCTATATAATAAATACCCTGACAGTTTAGCGCGTCAGCAATTCCTTTATTATAATCATGTCTGAGGGCAATACTCTGCGCTTTCTGCGCATAATAAAGACAGGAGTCCCGATATTGAAGGTGGGAAAGCATACCAATGCGGTTGAGTACATCCACATACCTGATGCTATCTTTAATCCCCGGGAGCCTAGATTCCAGATTCCTGACCTCCGCAATTTGAGAGAACCCATCTTTGCTACTAAACCCTAAAGTTAACAACAACACAAAAAACATAAAACGTTTATGACTGAAGAGCGCGGATTGATCAGGCATAATAAGCTATTGTGTGGTCACTGGTCTCCATCATATTAATTTCCTTAAAAATAAGCAATAATTTTACAGCTAAGTTATTTTTATATATTTATAAATAGGTTCAATTTCACTGTCATTTCGCACTCTAAATAGGAGTGCAGCCCTAAAGAACTTTATTATCATGAAAATAACGTTCTCAACTTTCAGACCATCAATTAGATTACTGTTTTTTTTATCTTTTATTTTCTTTAATCTTAAAAGTAGTTCACAACCAAAAGTGTTATGGAAATTCAACACGGGAAATGCGGTATACGGCACAGCGACTATTCACAACCAAACGGTTTATTTCGGAAGTAGCAATCACAATTTCTATGCATTAAACAAAATTTCAGGGGAATTAGTTTGGAAATTTAAAACAAATGGGGCCATCCATTCAGATCCCCTGATTCATGGAGACAAAGTGATTTTTCCAGTGCCGATGGAAAAGTATATGCTCTAGACCATCGCAAGGGAAAGCTGATATGGACTTATACTACTAAAGGAGAACAGCAGTATGATGCCTGGGAATATTACCTTTCCTCCCCTGTTGTAGCAGAAGACCTCGTTTATATCGGTAGTGGAGATAGTAGTGTCTATGCGCTGGATTTACAATCCGGAAAAAAGATCTGGTCTTTTAAAACCGGAGGAATTGTACATGCCAGTCCTGTGATCAAAGATAAAAAAGTACTTATAGGCAGTTATGACGGCCTACTCTATGCTTTGGATACCCGGACCGGTAAACTCATCTGGAAATTTAAAACGGTTGGCGACCTGTATTTCCCAAAAGGAGAAATACAAAAATCGGCAGCTACAAACGAAAATCCGGTGTTTTTCGGAAGCCGTGATTACAATATTTACTCCCTCAATTTAAAAACCGGAACCGGACAATGGAATAGGAAAGAAAGCGGCAGCTGGATCATTGCAACCCCTTTTCTTTACCAGGACAAACTTTATATGGGCACATCAGATACCCATCAGTTTTACAGCATGGGCAGTACCTACGGTGATATCAAATGGACCTTAGCACTCCATATGAGGGTTTATGGTGCTACCCGTATCATGAACAAGGAATTGGTTTTCGGATGCTTCAATGGCAGAATTTATTTTGTTGATCCCGAATCGGGAAAGATAAATGCCAGCTTTCAAATGGAGGAAAGCAAAAAGCATTATGCCGCCTTATTTGATGAAAAAGATAAAGTCAGAAAAGACATTGATCCGGATGGAAAAAACTATTTATCCTCTCTACCCCTACCGTAGAGAATGATCTGCTTTATTTTGGCGACTCCAATGGCTTCTTCTATGCCCTGAAAAGGTAAGGGAATTAACCCTTACTTTCTGCCAGTTCCTTTACTTTAGCCAGAGCCAGAGGCCAGGTTTTCAGCATATACCCCTCGAAATCTTCGGTGATATCGGCGCTGATGCTCCATTCTGTCTGTCCATCTACCTCCGTGAGGGTATAATTTTCGAGCGCACCGGCCCATCCTTTTACCTCTTCGCTATCCAGGTCTTCTACACCATTTATCACATTCCCAAGGTGTCTGACCGACAGGAATTTATTGGGGATATTTTCTGCAATTTCAGAGACCATTCCATTTCCGCTTCCATCCAGAAAGATCGCCTTGCTGCCTTTTTTCCAATCCGTTTTCACTTTGGAGCCTTCGGCAAATCCCGCGGTCCATATCGGATAGGTGTCTACGCCCAACAGTACTTCCCATACTTTTTCAGCTGGAGCATTGATCATCGTTTTAAATTCCATTGTTTTCATAGCTTCAATATTTAGCGGGTTCACTTCTAAATTACGGCTTAAATTCAGTTTATTCAAAGATTTCCTGTCTTCTAAAAATCTAATAGACAAAGATAACAGGAGTTCCTGTTTTTGAAGCCTCGCAGAGCGGACAAATCCAGGGGCTATTCCCGCTAAAAAAGCTAAAAACCAGGAGGAAACAAAAACGCCCTGCAAACTAATAACAGCGATTGCAGGGCGTTTTATTTGAACAGCAGTTGATGCTGATATTTTTTAATCTGTTAGTTCAGGTTAATCATCCGCTTATTTAGCGTCGATTAATTTCACTGTAAAATCAAGTACTGAATTTTCCGGAATTCCACCTGTTGCTTCATTTTTATAAGCCAATTGGGAAGGAATCAGTAAACGGATTTCGCCACCTACATTAATTTTAGGAATACCGATCTGCCATCCTGTAATTACACCTCCCAGAGGAAAGCTAATCGCTTTTCCACCGCCATTATCAAATACACTACCATTCAATAATCTGCCTTCGTATGCTGCAGTAATCACTGTATTTGGGGTATAAACTACAGCCACATCTCCACGTTTAATAATCTGGTAGAATAAGCCTGAAGGATCTTCTACTACATCTTTTTCAGGAATCTTTTGGTCGGCAATAAATTTTCTGATCAGCTCTTTATCTTTTGAAAATTGCTTTTCCTGATCAAATTCTTTAGCACAGCCTGCAAAGCATACCGCTGTGCAAACCAATAGAAATAAGTGTTTTATCGTTTTCATTGCCGCAAATATATCATTTAATTGATTTTCACAACGTGATCCCTTAGTTTTTATTGCTAAGTTTAGTGCAGCAAGAAGCTCATCAGGCTATCCTTTTTTTTTATTAGCACTCCTTATGAAATCATTAACGCAAAGAATCCCATTGCTTGACCCTTTATTAAAGGGAGTCGGGCAAATCATGTTACAGGAAAATGCCTGGACAGGCCTTCTGTTTTTAGCCGGAATATTTTGCGGCTCCCTGCAAATGGGAATTGGTGCCATCCTCGCCACTTTATGTGGTACGATCACGGCAAAGGTTTTAAATTACAAAGAAGAAGAGATACAAAGCGGTCTTTACGGGTTTAGCGCGGCCCTGGTCGGTGTAGCTTTACCATTTTATTTTCAGACTGTAGCGGTCATCTGGATCGCAATTGTCATTGGTGCCATTTTAGCCACGATGCTGCAACACTTTTTTATTGTCAAAAAAATCCCGGTGTTTACCTTTCCTTTTGTATTTGTAACCTGGATTTTGCTGTATATTTTTCATCAGGTATATCCGGTAGCAGCTTCTGATGTATTGATGATGGAGGCGCAGGTGAATGAAGACTTCGCCCATGCTTTACGTGGCTTCGGACAAGTTATTTTTCAGGGCAGTACCATTGCCGGATTGCTGTTTTTTATTGCTGTATTTATCAGTTCTCCGATCTCAGCGCTGTATGCAATGGCGGCTGGTGTAGTCGCAGCTATGATTTCAAGCTGTTTATCCTTGACTCCACAGGAAAACATTGCCATGGGACTGGGTAGTTACAATGCGGTATTGTGTGCCATTGTTTTTGCCGGCACGAAAGTGATGGATGGATTTTGGGTATTATTATCAGTGGTATTGGCATTGTTTATAGCCTGGATAATGGCCAGCTATAATTTCACCTTGCTCACCTTCCCTTTTGTTGCAGGAACCTGTCTGACGTTAGTGCTTAAAAACATACATACTAATTTCTTCAACATAGAAAAGGTAGCCAAATCTGGCGCCAATCAAAGACATTAGCATATAGAAAAGCCGGATTGCAAAACATGCAACCCGGCTTCCTCTTAAAAACATTCGTTTTAAAGTCCTTTTGCTAAAATAGCAGCAGCATCCTGATCATCATAATTTGCGATCTGCGCATTCAATTCCTTATTCATTTCAGCGGTAATCTGCTCATAACCTTTCTTACCATATAGGTTATTCAGCTCATTAGGATCTTTTTTCAGGTCAAACAGTTCCCAACTATTCACGCGTTTATAGAAACGAATTAACTTATACCTGCTGTTCCTTATGCCGAAATGTGGCGATACGCTATGTTCTCCATTTTCGTAATAATGGTAAAACATCACCTTTCTACCCGCTGTTTTAGGGTCTTTCAGCTGAGGCAGCATTGATTTCCCTTGTATAGCTGCAGGAATGGCAATTCCGGCGGCGTCCAGCATGGTTGGTGCAATATCCAGGTTCATGACAAAATCCTTTGATACTGAACCCGGTTTAATCACCCCTGGATAACGCATCACCATTGGCGTACGGAAAGACTCTTCATAGATGAATCTTTTGTCGAACCAGCCATGTTCTCCAAGGTAAAAACCCTGATCAGACATATAAATAACGATGGTATTTTTGGCTAAGCCTTGTTTGTCCAGGTAATCCAGTGTTCTGCCGATATTGCGGTCTAAAGAAGCGGCCGTGCTTAAATAATCGCGCATATAATGCTGGAATTTCCATTCTGTTAATGCATTTCCAGTTAGATTTCTGGATTTCAGATCGGCAGCTATCGGCTCATAATAAGCATTGAATTTCGCTCTTTGCGCAGCATTCATACGTTTTACGGAACCCTCTCTATCGGCTTCGGCTTCTGATCCGAACATTTTCAGGTCATAACCCATGATCATTGTTTTAGCGATGCTCATGTCCTGAATTTTAGCAGCCTCACGGGTTTTATAATCGTCATAGAAATTATGTGGCAAAGGGAACGTTACTTTATCGAACATGCCCATATCGGCAGTATCCGGTAACCATACGCGGTGGGTAGCCTTATGCCCGATCACCAGGCAAAAAGGTTTCGACTGGTCACGTTTATCTAACCATTCTTCTGCTACATCTTCCACTACATTGGTCACATAACCATCGTATCTTTTCTTAGTTCCGTCCTGCATCAGAAAATCCGGGTTATAATATTGTCCCTGATCCGGCAATACCTGCCAATGGTCAAATCCCTGTGGCGTCGTTTCTAAATGCCATTTCCCGATCCATGCGGTTTGATATCCTCCATTTCTCAGTTGTTTTACAAAAGAATCCTGACTGCCATCAAATCTGGAATGTTCATTGTCTTTGAAGCCATTTTTATGGCTGTATTTTCCGGTTAAAATTACCGCGCGACTAGGTCCGCAGATAGAATTGGTGACATATCCTTTATCAAAGCGAACCCCTTCTTTAGCAATCCTGTCGATTGCCGGGGTTTTCATCAATTTGCTGCCATACGCGCTAATTGATTGAAAGGCATGGTCATCGGAAACTATAATGATGATGTTGGGCTGCTGTTGGGCATAGGTCAAATGTCCGCAGAACAGCAAAAATAATAAGGAAAGCTTTTTCATTTTGTGGTATTAGGTTTAAATTTCAGGCGGTCTAACCCACCGCCTGAAAGGGTTATTTATCCTGGGTTATATTAAAAGTAACTGCCGGAAGGTTAAAGGTAGGATTTACTTTTACAGTAACAATTCTCGCAACGCCACTGGTATTTGGTTTTACGGTAACCGGGAGTTTAAAATCTCCTGAGCCATACATCCGGGTGATCGTTACCCAATCTGTTTGGGGAGTCGTAATCCACCAACCGTCAGCACCTGCACTGATCACAATATTCAATTTTCCTCCCGCAGCAGGGAGGCTGGTTACTCCAGCTTCCACAACTGCAGAAAAAGGTGTAGGCTCAGGCTTTGGCGAGATCTTTTCCTTTTTACAGGAAAACGACAGGCCAATCAGCATGACCAAAAGCAAGAGTTTAAATTTATGATTGATTGTCTTCATTTCTTTTAATTTAGATTGTGATTACCATCCTGGATTTTGAACCCATTGACCTGCGGTTAATTGTATCATTCGTTGTTGAATCGGCAATAAATAATCTCTTTGCGGATTAAAGCCAGCACCATTTGGCAGCACACTTTTATAAGGATCGATGTATCGCTGTGCATCACCAGGGTTACCATTCAGGTAAAGATTTACCGATTTACCAGCTGGAGCAGTATCATAATACAATAAGGAAGCGCTATAAAATCCTCCGGCAACATTCTGACTGGTCATATCACTACCCACAAAAAGCGTCCCTAACTGGCGTTTGCCAATCAACAATTCTCCTGCTGCTGCCCAACGCATGATGTCATCTAAACGCATCCCTTCTGCGGCCAGTTCCACTCTACGTTCTCTCCTAACCGCCTGGATCACATTGCTCAGGTTCCGGAAAGGATAAGTAGCATCGGTATTATATTCTCTGTTGAAATCAATTGCAGGCATTCCAACACGCGCTCTCAATGGGTTGATTGCATTTGCAATTGCTGTAGGATCTCCGTTCAATTCTGCAACTGCTTCTGCATAGTTTAACAAGACCTCTGCATAGCGAAAAGCAATGGCCGGAGCAACACTTTTAAAGTCGTCAGATACGGCAGCAGCATTGTTGTACTCCAAAAATTTATAGAGCGGATAACCCGTTGTACTTTTGTTAAAGCCAGTCTGATTGATCGGCGGATATCCCGGAACTACTACAGCTGGTTTTAAAGGTTTAGCCGGAAGCGCTACGGTTTGTCCCAATCTAGGATCTCTCAGTACAGGACTCAGCTCTTTGGCATATACTTTTTGTGCATCTGCACGCTCAGCACCGACAAATGGCCTGCCGTCTCTGGTTAAATAATCATCCACCAGGGATAAGGTTAAGCCCAGATCCGCCCCCCCGGTAGAAGTATATTTGCTCACACTATGCGCAATATTATCATTAGCATTATATTTTTTCCAAAGCAGTACCTCCGGATTTGTAGATAAGTCCGTCGTAATAAACAGATTTCCATAATCTTCCAAAGGTTTTCCGGTGGTATAAAGAGACCATTTACCACTGCTCATCACCGCAGATGCGGCATCACGTGCCTGTTCAAAATAGTTTTGAATCTTCTCCGGACTAATGTCTTTGCTGAAAAACGGATCATTTTTAGCTTTATGGTATTTCTGCCAGGTTGCTTCATATAGTGCTACTCTCGACTTAAAAGCCCTGGCCACATCTTTATGAAGTCGCATACTGGCGCTATTATTAGCCGTAGGCAATAAAGTTACCGCCTTATCCAGGTCGGCCAAAACAGAATCTACAATCAGCATTCTCGAATCTCTTGGTACTTCCATTAATTCCTGCTCTCCGGGCAATACACGATTCACCCAGGTAACGCCGCCAAATCTCTTCAGCATATTAAAATAAGTATAGGCTCTGAAAAAACGTGCTTCCCCTAAATACTTCTCATTCTCAGCAGCCTGTCCTTTTGCATTTTTAAAATTCTCAAAGAAATAGTTCAGATTTCGAATCACGTTATATTCTACGATAACAGGGGCATTACTCAGGGCAAAAAGTCCGCTGGTACGCGTATTTACGGAGGAGAAAATCATGTTATCGGTTCCTGAATCATTAAAAGCAATCCCTACCCCGCCAATACCAGTTGGCTGGCCAGGGAAAGTATTCTGATAAAACTGGTTCATATACATCCTCAATTCATTCGTAGAAGCGAGACTATTGGTGGTACTTAAAGTATCCAGTGGCTCCAGATCAAGAAAGTTTTTCTTACAGGCAGAAAAAACAAACAGCAGGCCTAATACCAAACATATATTTAAATTCTTTTTCATTTTCTTATCTTTTTATAGCCCAATATTTACACCCAATGCATACACCCTGCTTAAAGGGTAAATCTTTCCGGCATCATTATTATTAACTCCGGCGATGGTTTCAGGATCCAGCATTTTCGCCAGTTTAGTGATTGTAAACAAGTTTTCACCCGTTACAAATACACTCACTTTACTCATCTTTAGTTTCCTGATCCATAGTTCCGGCAAGGCATAGCTGATGGTAGCATTTTTTAACCTGAGGTAAGCTGCATTTTGAATGTACCTATCAGCCACCTGTTCTGTTTTACTGGTAAAGGAACCCGCAGAACCAGCAGGTGCTGCATAAGGATTCGGATAATAAGCACCGGTATTTTGTGGCGTCCAATAATCTAAATGTTCTTTAAAGACGGTTACCTGAGCTAAAGAACCTGCACCCCAGAAATAAACATCACTAGATCCTGGCACGTAATCTCTTTTACCAATCCCCTGGAATAAGGCGGAAACAGAAATCCCTTTCCATTGGATGTAACCGTTGAAAGAATAAGCATACCTGGCGGCAGAATTACCGATAATGCTCAAATCTCCGGTATCACCGACTACATTATTTCCTCTATCAAGTTTCCCGTCACCATTCAAATCCAGGTAATTCACATCTCCGGGTACCCAATTTACTGCAGAAAGGAAAGAGTGGTTTAATTTATTAAAAGCAGCGGCCTCTTCAGGTGTTTGAATCAACCCTGAAGCTTTGTATCCCCAGATTTCGCCTACTTTTTTGCCTTCATACCAGGCAATGGCCGGGTCACTATTGGTTGGGTTCTGGTATTTTGTAACGACCGATTTATTATCAGATAACATGGCAGTCAGGGAATATTGAATGCCATTATCCAGCTGATCACGCCAGGTCAGCGACAATTCCCATCCATTGGTTCTCAGATTAGCATTATTGCTTTTTGGCGGAGTACCTCCGTACATATCAGCAATATCCAGAGAGGGACCTAACATATCTTTTGTACTTCTTTGGAAAACATCAACACTCCCGCTCAGCCTGCTATTCAAGGCTTCGAAATCTAATCCAATGTTCCCATTCTGCACCTTTTCCCAGGTAACACCCGGATTAAATGGTACCGGAGCATTGATATATCCTTCTCTGCCATTTTGAAAATACCATGGCCCGCCAGCTCCTGATGGACCCGGAACGGTGATATTCATCGATTGCGCATAAGAATAAAGACCTGCACCGGATTGATTTCCTAAGAAACCATAAGATCCACGCAGTTTAAGCATACTGATATGTTCTTTCAACGGCTCCATAAATTTCTCCTGAGCTATGTTGTATCCCAGAGAGAAAGAAGGGAAAAAACCCCATCTGCTGTCTGATGCAAAGCGGGAAGAACCATCGTAACGGCCATTGATCTCTACCAGGTATTTGCTTTTATAATTGTAATTGAATCTACCAAAAAAGCCCTGTGTTCCCCAATGGTTGCGTAGTTCCTGGGTAGTCTGAGCCCCTGTAGCCAGAGAAATACCTGGTCTTGTTGGGCTAATCAAATCCTGAACCGAAGAAGAAAGCCATTTATACTCATTCAACTCCTGTTGAAAACCTGCCATTACACTGAAATTATGATCTTCATTCAGGGTATAATTGTAAGAACTGTATACATTCGGTGAGAAGTAATTGGTGGACCCCATATTACGGGAATAGCCACCTAGTAAAGGGATATTATATTCGGACCGGTTTACAAACTTCGGCGTACCATCAATTCCATAAATCAGTCCCGGCAATTTCAAAATATCTTCATTGGTATTTTTCTTCAGGAGGTTGAAATCGGCCATGATTTTCCAGTTTTTTACCGGTTCAAATTCTAAACCAGGCAAAATAGCCAGGGTATTTTCTTTGACCACATCACTGGAACCAGACTGCAGATAAGGGACATTAGACATCTCCGAGAAATTCCCATTCAGGTCGTACGGAGAAACATTGGGCCTCATCCTGGCCAGATTATGAAAAAACAGAGCTTCAAAGCCCGCGAATGGCGTTTTAGAAGTAGACTGCGTGAATTTGGTGTTTAGCTTTAGTTTCACCCAACTTGTCAATTGCGAGCTGATACTGGCATTCAGGTTGTATCTATCGTAATTTATATCCGCATAGCGCATGCTTCCACCTTCATTATAATAGGCACCGGATACAAAGAACTGCGTATTCTTATTTCCACCACTTGCGCTTACATTGTGCGATTGTCGCAAGGCATAAGGTTTATAATGAAAGGCGAACCAATCGGTATTGGCCACCCCGTTTGAGGTGTTTTCCCAATTCGAATAGTAGTTATCATTAGCTTCCGGAAAGATATTCATTCCAGTAGGATCCTTGATATACTGTTGTAGCAAAGCCAGTTTCTCCTCAGAATACTGTTTGCTCCCTGTTGCGTTGAAAGTTGCAGTATTGAAATACGTTGCAAAATCATAGGAATTGGCCATTTTTGGCAGCATTAAGGGAGAGGTTAGTCCTACGTTACTGGAATAAGATAAGGTGGTTTTATCTGCCACTCCCTTTTTTGTAGTCACCAAAATCACCCCATAAGGTGCCCTTGCGCCATAAATAGCAGATGCTGCTGCATCTTTCAATATGGAAATAGACTCGATGTCATTCGGATTTACATCCGATAATGACATGGCCATTCCATCTACCAACACAAAAGGCCCATCTCCACCACTTATATTTCCGGCGCCTCTAATATTCAGGTTAAAACTTTGTCCGGGTTTGGTGTTACCCCCTACCGAAACATTTAATCCCGGGGCAAGTCCCTGCAAACTTTGCGTCGCATTAACAACCGGTCTATTTTCCAGCTCATCCCCTTTTACCACGGATATTGAACCCGTCAGGTTGACTTTCTTTTGTGTTCCATAGCCCACAACCACCACCTCATTTAGTTGCCCTAAATCAGCTTGTAATTTCAGGGTGATCTGTTTTTGTCCATTTAGTTTCACCTCCTGAGTGATATAGCCCAGATAAGAAACCACTAAGGTTGCGTTTTCATCCACACCTTTCAAAAGAAACTGCCCATTGGTATCCGTAACAGCCCCTTGTCTGGTGCCTTTCACTTTTACTGTTGCTCCGGGAACCCCTTGTCCGGTTTCATCCAGCACTTTTCCTTTTACCTCAATCCCTGCCAATCCAATCAATTGATTTAGGGATGCCGGCCTGGTCTTTTTATCTTTTACAATCACACTTTGCCCTTCAATCGTATACACGATTAGCGGCTGGTTTTTGAAACTTTGTCTCAGAGCTTCTTCCAGACTCACCTCTTTTACATTGATGTTTACAGGGTTAGATTGTTTCAGTGCATCAGAAACAAAAACAAGGTCGAAACCACTTTGTCTGGAAATCTCGTTAAGGACTTTTCTAAGCGACACATTTTTCTCCGAAAGTGAGATTTTATTTTGAGCAAAACCCGCAGCACTTACTTGTAGTAAACAGGACAATAACAACAGTACCGTGAGTTTCATTGTCAATAATAATTTACGTTTCATACGGCGATGGCCATACGAATTAAAGGTTATAAATTCATACATTTGGTTTAGTTGGTTTTTAATGAACGAGGCATAGCGGTGCTGTAACCCTCGTTCCTGGTCATTTATAATGCGTTCGTGTTTTATGAAATGATACCTGTAAAAACTTTATTGAACCAGGAGCGGCTTCAACGCTTCTGGTTTTTTTGTTACAGGCCTTTAGCTGGTAAAATTTAAGGCATAACTGTAACCCTCCTTCCTTCAACTTTAAAGTTAAATTTATCAGTGCCAGAGAGTGTTTTTAGCACCACTTTCAGCGACTTGTTCCGGGAAATTCGTCCACCAATTTTTTTAGAACTTATATGAGGCTCATAAGCCACGTCCACATCGTACCATCGTGCAACCTTTCTCATGATCGACCTGATATCCTCATCCTGAAAAAGAAAACAGCCCTCTTTCCATGCGACAACTTCTGCTACATCAATAGCAGATACATCCAGATGATCATATTCAAATACCGCTTGCTGACCGGGTTTAAGGAGTGCCGTTGCAGCAGATTTGGCTAGTTTAACTTTTACACTACCTTCCAATAGCGTGGTTTTTGTCTGTCCTTCATCTTCATAGGCATTGACATTGAAATGTGTGCCTAAAACTTCTATTTCCTGTCCCTTGGTATACACCACAAATGGCATTTCCTTGTTCTTTGCCACTTCAAAATAAGCCTCACCAAGAAGTCTTACTGCACGTTTATCCCCGGTAAAGGCCGCTGGATAATTTAAAGAGGAAGCTGCATTTAGCCATACCTTTGTGCCGTCAGGCAAACTGATCTGATATTGCCCACCTTTTGGCGTAGCAATATTATTAAAAGCACTTTCTTTTGCTCTTCCTTCGTACACCAGCAAACCATCTTTCGTTTTGGTAATGGTTACTCCAGCCTGTTTCGCAATTTCACCATTACTGGCTTCGTCTAAGGCAATCGTCCGACCATCAGCCAGGGTAAGCATGGCCTTATTCTTTGATGTTTGTGTGGTATGACTGATTTTCCCGTTAGGAACTGAGCTGACCTTATCCGGGGAATTATAGAAATAGAAGCCTATACCCAAAGTAATCAGCACCATTGCTGCTGCTGCTGTAATCTTTGGCCATAAAGGGGTAATATGGTAAACAGCTTCCGTATCCTCCGCAGCCGGGAGATCTATTTTATCAGCAAGAAAAGCCCATATTTCCTCTAGTTGCCCGTCTTTCTTTTCCTGAGAAAGCTCAGGAAATCCGGCTTCCTCATATTTAAGGTACCAGGTTTCCAACATTCCACGCTCCTGCTCTGAGCAATTTCCTGCAAGATATTTCTTTAATAAATTAGGTACCTCTTCTTTTTGCATAAGTAATCAAGAATTTTCTTCTTTTAAACCATGACAGCTAAAGGGTACCCTAACAGGTAGAAGGTTTGAAAATATTTTTCGTTTCTACAGGAAATAGAAAAAAACACCCAGTCTAACCCTTAAAATTTTCAGGGCATTGCTGATTTGTTTAGAAACTGTTTGAGGAGAGATATTCAGGTGTTTCGCAATTTCCTCGTGAGAAAGATGCCCTTCACGGCTCAAAACAAATACTTCTTTCATTTTAGCTGGTAATGCATCAATCTCCTGCCGGATAATTTGGGCGAACTCCTTTTCCCTGATCACCAGGTCAGTGATATAATTATCCTCATTGATAAAAGTCTGGATAGAACTGATGTATTTAGACGCGACTTGCTGATGCGACAGATGGTTAAAAACACGATTTCTTGCGGCACTAAACAAATAACCCGGAAGATTATCCGTAAGCGGCATCTCTGACTTATTATCCCAAAGCTTTACAAAAAGATCCTGTAATACATCTTTAACCAATTCCAGGTCACCCAATTTTTTGTACAGATGATTTTGAAGTAAATTTTTATGACGGTTATAAATCTCAGTGTAGGCGTACTTATCACCTGCTCTGAGCAGGCTGGTCAATTCCCGATCACTGAGTATTTTATATTCCAACATTACATTTAGGTCCCCGGAACGAAATTATAAAAATAAAAGGGTAGTTTTATCATACTTTATCCTTCTGCCTCATGCCATTGGCGCATGCGATCAGCTTTTGTAATCAGAATTTCCGGTTTGGAGAACTCTGATCAATTATAAAATCCTATTTTTATTAAAAAAAGCCTCCTTTTACTCCTTTCAAATAAAATCATATGAAAACTAACGGCCCTTTTGTAGAAGCGCAAATGTTGATCAGAAAACCTGCTGCCAGCGTTTTCCAGGCATTTATTGACCCGGAAATCACCAAAAACTTCTGGTTTACCAAAAGCAGTGGGCAGCTGGAAACCGGAAAAAGCGTGACCTGGGAATGGGAGATGTATAAGGTATCCAGCACAGTATTAGTGAAAGAGATCATAACGAACGAAAAAATCGCTCTGGAATGGGATCAATACTCCACACCGGTAGAGTTCTTATTTGAAGCCACCAGTCCGGAAACTACCTACGTAACCATCAAACAATACGGTTTTCGGACCAGTGGTGATGAATTACTGGCAGAAATTAATGGCGCGAGCGGTGGTTTTACAACCGTCCTTGATGGGCTGAAAGCTTACCTGGAACATGGAATCAATTTAAACCTGATTGCCGATAAATTTGCTAAGAAATAATCCCTCTTTTCGTTTTTCTTATCATAGGTCAAGAACAATGCTGCAATTAATCCTTCTATTTGCATCAAATATTTAAAAACCCATCAATAATAAAACAATGAAAAGATTAATCTTAGCTGTTGTAGTCTTAGGTACTACCCTTTTTTCTTTCAAATCTAATGCACAAACGACCTGGGAAGCTGATGCATCTCACTCTAAAATAGGTTTTGAAATCACGCACATGATGATCTCTGATGTAGAAGGATCTTTCAAAAAATTCCAGTCTACTATCGTTTCTTCGAAACCAGATTTCTCTGATGCAGTGATTACTTTAACTGCGGATGTAAACTCTGTAAACACTGACAATGACCAAAGAGATGGCCACTTGAAAGGTGAAGACTTTTTTGATGCAGCTAAATTTCCAACATTAACTTTCAAAAGTACTTCAGTTAAGAAAGTTGGCGGTAACAAATACAAAGTTGCTGGTAACCTTACTTTCCATGGTGTAACTAAAGCCGTTACTTTAGATGCAGTTTTAAGAGGCGTAACCACTAATCCAATGTCTAAAAAACCAACTGCTGGTTTCAAAGTGACAGGCACGATCAAAAGAGCTGATTTTAACTTTGGCAGCAAATACGGTGCGGCAATGTTAGGTGAAGAAGTTGCTTTAACTGCAAACACTGAGTTTGTACAGAAATAACATCAAAATAAGGTTGGGAATCAATTTTTCCAACCTTATTTTAAAGAGTAAAATTTATAACTATAGCCCGATCTGAATACATGGGTTTCATAGTAATCGGTACTAATCAAATGAAAACCATTCCCTTGAATGGTTTTTTTATAACCTGATGGTTCCCTAAAATTATACAGCCTCCCTGCGAAATCTTCTAAAGTATTCCCACAGTAGGCCAAATGAATGTTTTTTAGATAATAATTAGTCTTTCAGTTTTTTCAATCTTAACGAAAGATAAACCTGAAAAACTCCGATCACAATAAATGATGCGGCAGTATAGAAAACAATCGTCATCCCTGCAAAAATCGGATTCCAAAGCATGATGAAAGAAAAAATCAAACCTATGATACCGATCCCTAATAAGCTACCCCAGCTTTCAACTTTTTGTTTTTTAAGCTCTATCGACCAGCCTATGGCCATAATCGAACGGAATAAGATGGCAAAACCAACATAGAACGGAAGAACCAATAAGGAAATTTGTGGGTTTGCGACCAACATGATACCAATTAATAAATCGACTATACCACCGGCCAGCGACCAGCCCCAGTTATCGAGCGATTTACGATTGGAAATCGCATATACCAGTTCCATGATTCCGGTAAAAAGAAAAGTTACCGCAAACAACATAGAAAGGGTAATGTAAGATGCCAAAGGGGTCATAAACACCCAAACGCCGACTAAAATTAAGGCTACGCCCAATAAGGCCAGTAAATACCAATATTTAACCGTCTTTCTGATGCTTCCTAAAACTTGTGTTTCCATAGTATTGATTTTATATTTAAAATTTGATGTCTCTGTTACCCGTTTCATTTTTATGTCGAATCCATCAAATCCATTAACCAATATAATATGGCAAGTATATGAAAGCGTTATCCATCATAAAGACACGATTATGAGGACAACAAAAAATCTCTAAAAATGTTTATGCTTTATGCGGATTTGCCTGATCACAATCGCCTGCCATGGCAGTGAGCTCATCCTTTAAGACTGAACCAGTGCTCGTTACCGGCAGCTGAGGAGCCGATTTTATTGCAGAAATCGCCACATCATTGAGCAAAGATTCCAGAAAATCGCCCACATGAGTGGTCAAGCCGTTTTTATACTTTTCATTTCGGAACTTCTTTAGCATGTAGAAAATCCTCCTTTCTTTTTAGTAAAAAAAAACAGAATAGTTTATTGAAACCAAAAATATAGTTCATTTAAAACTTATCAAGAGGTATACCAAAGGGCAAAAACAAAATAAAAAGAGAATAAAAGTGTCAGATTTTCATTTTTCTGACAAAAATTCGCGTCAGGGGCAGCAGCATATTCCCGGCAGTTACAGCAGCTCTATTTTACTTCTTCCTAAAAATCAGGGGAACAAAAATGCAGAAGGCAAGGATAAAACTGAGTAATAATCCGATGACTGCAATCACAGGCATTCCATGGAATTTTGGTGGCCGGTCTGCGGAGATGAGAATTGCAGACCCGATCAATAAACCAGATAAGAGTAATGCCATGATTAACCTGTTCATCAGGCTGCCCATCATTTTTCTGGTACGTTCCAGTTGTGGCACTTCCTGAATCACCTTTAATTCACCATTATTTAGTTTGCTTAAAACCGATTGGAATTCTTCCGGCATGGTTTTCATCGCTTCCGTCAATGTTCTCAGCAGATTTAATGCATTCTTTTTCATTTCATCGGGACTGAGTTTCCGCAGTGCGATTTTCAGGATATACGGGCGTAAACTCTCTACAATATTCAAATCCGGAACCAGCGCTCTTCCAATTCCTTCAATCAGTACGATACCACGAACCAATAAATAAAGGTGATCAGGCATCAGGATTTCGTTCTGATTCAGGATTGCAGAGAATTTTGTGAGCACCTCTTTGATGTCCATTTCCTGAAGTGAGGCTCCTTCCAACAGGTTAAAGAAACCATGAATATCACGTTCCAGTTGGTTTTCATCCTTTACGTTAAAGCGAAGCGCCATTCTTTTGAGCGTCATGATCAGCCTTCTCGCATCCTGAGCCATAAAATGGGAGATAAAATCTTCCAGCATTTCTTTTTCAATCGGCATCATACTGCCCATAGAACCGAAATCAATAAAGGCAATTTGTCCACTTTGCAAGACGATCAAATTCCCCGGATGTGGGTCGGCATGAAAAAAACCATGTTCCAGAACTTGTACCAGGTATAAATCCAATCCGTTTTCTGCAATCTGAGCGGGTTTCAGCTCCATCCGGATGATCGCTTGCTTATCAGTAATTTTAGCTCCTTCAATAAATTCCATACAAAGGATATTATCATTTGAAAGCTCCGGAAACACTTTAGCGAGGTAAATCGACCGCTGTCCTTTAAAGTTTCTGGAAAAGCGTTCAATGTTATCCAGCTCATTCACAAAAGAAAGTTCATGAAAAATAGATTTTTCAAAGGCTTCCAGTACTTCCACCAGATTAATCCGCCGGAATACATCGCTATAGCTGATTAATAATTTGGCGATGTCTTTCATGATCAACATATCCGAGGTCACAACCTCACGGATACCAGGCCGTTTAATTTTCAAAATAACGTCTTCTCCGGTAATCAGGGTAGCTTTATAGACCTGAGAAATGGAAGCCGAGGCAAAAGGTATTTCGTCGATATGTAAAAAATAAGCTTCAGGATCTATGTTCAGATCTTCACTAAGTAAGGTTCTTACTGCAATTGGCTTTGCCTCCACATTATCCTGTAGCTTTTGCAATTCGACAATCATTTCTTTTGGTAAAAGATCTTCTCTGATACTAAATGCCTGTCCGAATTTCACATAGGTGGGACCAAGCTCTTCTAAAGTCATACGGATCCGCTCATAAACCGTTAAGGAAGCGTACTCATTGTTGTTGTCATGATTGGTATAGTTCAACAATTCCCCGAATCCATATTTCGCCAGGATTTTGACCAGCGAAACAGTTCTTTTAAGCTTTTTCTTCTGATTTATCATCATAGAATCTTAAATTTTTCGTTTAACAACAATCAAATATCTGGCCAGTATTAAAATAAAGTATTTATTTCGGGTGTTGAGTAGAAATAAGGATCAAAATAGACGTGTCGGGGAAGTGCTCGGGTTGTAGTCGGGAAGAACGGCATCTTCGGATAGGGTATGGTATAGGTTCAGTAACGGTTGCTCTAACTTTGCTGTGCTCCTGCCTATCCGAACCCTATCCATACCTTTAACCAACCCTAACTCAAAGTAAGGCTCTTCCCGACCAGTACCAACACTATTTTATACCCATTTGAAAGAAATTTAAAAAGATTCACCCATCCTTCAATTTTTTCCTTATAAGAAAATCCTTCGAATCGATCAGATTTGATTTTAACCGCTTATCTTTGACAAAAATTATTGATAAGCTATGAAAAGCATCCTAAAAACCGCCTTCATCATCGGTCTGACTCTTTTTTCTATAACCGGTTTTGCACAAAATAAAATGAAGACTGCGGATGAATTAATCAATACCACTGATCCGGCATGGCCTCTGGTTCAAAAATGGCTGGATTCTGCTAAAAATAAAGTTCAGGTATTGGAATGTGACACGGCGCTTGCTAAAACGGCCTTATACCATGCTCAGGTATCTACCTATGCGACCTTAGGAGCAGTTATTTACCACACTGGCGGGATCATGATCGACAATGGCTGGTTAAGAATTTTAGGTTCGGGAAGTGCGAAACTGAGTCGTTCTGTACCGGATTGGAATAAAGGAAAAACCATCAAAGAATTTGGAGAGCAACCTGATTTCACCCTGATCGCGGATGATGCGATAGGCGGTTTTTTTGCCATCAATTACGGTGCTTTCGGTGCTGATCTAAAAAGCGTGTACTATCTGGCGCCAAACAGTCTGAAATGGGAGTCTTTAGGCTTAGGCTACACTGAGTTTCTTCAGTTCTGTTTTAACGGTGATCTTTCAGATTTCTACAAAGGATTAAGGTGGTCTACCTGGGATCAGTTTATTGCCAATCTGGACGGCAACAAATCCTACAGTTTCAGACCTTACCTATGGTCGGAAGCCGGAATGGATATAGAAAAGGTGTCCAGGAAGCTGGTATCCACAGAAGAGCTTTATAAATTTAACCTCAATAAACAGAAGGAATTAAACCCTACAGGGGTAATTGAAAAACATTAAAACAATTGATCTTCAAAGAATGTATAGCTATTAAGCAATACCTGTGTTAAATAAATATACATTATGAAGAAAAAATACTATTTCCAACTGCTCGTTTCAGCGCTTTTGTTGAGCTGTCAAAGTAAAACAACCGGCGATCAGGGCGATGCCATTTACTTTGGTGGCCCTATTTTAACCATGGAGGATGCGGAACCTACCGCAGAAGCCATTGTGGTGAAGGATGGTAAAATCTTATTTACCGGAAAAAAAGCAGAAGCCGATAAATATGTTGGTGACAAAACGGAAGTCCATGACCTTCAGGGAAAAACGTTGATGCCTGGTTTTATAGATGCACATGGCCACCTGACTTCCAGAGCTGGTATGGAGTCGGCCATCGACCTTGCTGCTGCCCCTTACGGAACGGTAAATTCGATTCCGGATATGCAGAAAACCATCAAAAAATACATTGCAGACCATCCGATGCCAGCAGATATGCCATTATTGGGTAATGGTTATGACGATGCATTGATGGTGGAACATACCAATCCAACATTGGCGGAAATGGATGTAATTTCCGATACTCACCCTATTTTAGCCTTACATGCTTCTGGTCACGTGAGTGTGGTGAACACCGCCATGCTTAAATTTCTGGGCATTACAGAAACCGTTAAAGATCCTCCTGGTGGACATTACGGCCGCGATAAAAAAACCGGAAAGCTAAACGGGAAACTGGAAGAGAATGCCAATTTCATGGCTTTAAATGAATTGATTAAGAAAATGCCGGTACCTAAAGTAAAAGCCGGAGAAGAATCTCAGGCCATGCAAAACCTGATGAAAGCGCAGGAAGAATGGTTAAAATATGGACAAACCACGATTTGTGATGGCAGAACAATGGGTGAAAGTGTGCCGCTTTTAAAAGAAGCAGCAGCGAAAAAACTACTGGTAGCCGATGTGGTTTATTTCCCTGATTATGATATGTACAAGGATAAGCTGGAATCGTTTAAACCGGAATTCATGAAATATACTGATCGTTTAAAATTGGGTGGATTTAAGTTCTCCTGTGATGGTTCTCCGCAAGGAAAAACAGCCTGGTTAACGATTCCTTATGTGGTTCCACCGGAAGGTCGTGGTAAGGACTACAAAGGATCTCCGATTTATACCGATGAGTATTTGTACAATGGCTTGAAAAATGTTTTCCAACATGGATTTACTGCGCAGTTACACGTAAATGGTGATGCAGCGATTGATCAGGCCCTTGGTGCATTTAAAAAATTAAAAGACGAAGGCGTTTACAAACCTGATATGCGTGCGACCTTGATTCACGTGCAGAATAGTCGCCCGGATCATATTCAAAAGATAAAAGATGTAGGCGTGATCCCTTCTTATTTCTCTACGCATGTTTATATATGGGGCGATTGGCATTATACCAGCGTATTTGGCCCGGAAAGAAGCCAGTTCTTAAGTCCGGCAAACTCTGCCAGAAAAGCAGGAATTACTTTCACCATTCACCATGATGCACCTGTTACACCTCCTGATTTGTTAACCGCAGTATACGCTGCCGTAAACAGAAGAACTCAATCGGGAAGGATATTAGGACCGGATGAGAAAATAACTCCACTGGAAGCTTTAAAAGCAATCACCATCAATGCAGCTTATCAGTATCAGGAACAAGACCGTAAAGGTTCTTTAAAAGTAGGTAAACTTGCCGATTTGGTGATTCTTGATCAGGATCCTACCACGATTGATCCTTTAAAAATTAAGGACATTAAAGTAAGCGAAACGATTAAAGAAGGAAAGTCGGTTTACAAACAGAAAATATAAAACATTTTTTATTTACAAAAACAGGGCCTTCTTTAACGGAAGGCCCTGTTTTGTTTTACTGGAATTCCAGGTTTTATTTCATAGAATGGAATCCGATGGCATTGCCTTCAGTATCCATACCTACGCCACAGAAACCGTATTCTCCAATCGACATTTTATCATTCAGCAATTTTCCTCCTGCCGATACTACTCTGGATATTTCTGTTGCACAGTCTTCGCAGCTAAAGTAAACCAGCGTACCACCCAAACCAGGTTTGAACATCGATGATTTTACCAGCGCCCCACTAGTTCCCGGAGCGGCCATTTCCCCCGGAAAAGATACCATTTCATAAGAATCTTCGCCGTCTATGTCCATGCCAGCTGGCACAGGCAAAGGTTCCAATTTCACTGCCAATACTGTTTCGTAGAATTTTTGGGCTCTTGCCATATCTTCCACATAAATTTCTGTCCATCCAAATGGATTCTTTGATGCTGCCATTTTCTTGATTTTTAAATTATGAATATAATTTGATCATCTTTTCAACTACACTAAGTTCCGCAAATTAGTCTGGTTATTATGGGGCAAACAAGACAAAAGAAAGGGGCATTTGCGTCCTTAAAAAAAGATTCAAATGCCTTACCACATATCACCTTCCCTTAGCTGGAATTTTGCAGAACACCTGGTAACCTTTACAGGTTTCTCATTTTTATCAAATAAATCTCCTTCGAAACTCAGTTCCAGTTCGATTGTTTTGGTGCCTTTAATACGTTCCGCTTTCAGTATTTTGAACGTAGAATTACTATGGCTTTCTGCCGTTAAGGATGATTTCTTACCCAGGATTATTGGGCTATAAGAAGTGAGTGTGACAGAATTTGGCAAACTAATCTCTATGGCAACACCTTCCTGATCATTCTCTCTTTCAAAATCTAATGCAAATTTTGGACTGGTGTTTTTATACAAGTCAAAGTCACTTTTAGCATAATAAATAGATATGCCGGAATCCATTTCCCTTTTTGCATATTTCTTTATAAAAGAGACTTTAATTGAAGCTCCAGACTGGCCCATCGAAGTCTCAAAATACTTAGAATACTGTAAAGAATCAGGATGACCAGCCCAATACTTTCCATTTGACATTACCGTCCATTTTTTGTCTTTGGTTGTTTCTTTTAAATTCGCTCCACTATTGCCAGTACCTTTTGAATAAGATATACTTTTGTCCGCTTCATTGTAATTGGTAAATAATTTTCCATCTACCATAAATGAGACACGCCCCCAGGCAGAGGCGTCCTCTATTTCTGGCTTTGGTTCAGGCTTAACCTCAGTATCAAGCTCAGCTGATTCCTTTTTACAGGAAGCAAATATTACCAATAATGATAATACCATTGTTAATTTTCTCATAGTTTCATTTGTTTTAGCGTGTATGAACCGAATCTACAAAATAAAACCGCAAATAGATTATCTAATAATGACATTATTTGATAAAAATGATATTATTCAATAAAACATCAACACGAACATTTATTATTGTAGGATTGTTGTTTAAAAACAAAGCATAAAAACCGACCAGCATTGACAGAACTAGAGCATTACCTACATCACTATTTCAGCATTGGGCTGCATGACTGCAAAAAACTGGCTGCCCTATTTCAGGAAGAAAAACTAGCCAAAGGGGAATTCTTTCTAAAAAGCCAACAGCAAAGCAATAAGTTAAGCTTTGTAGCACATGGTCTTTTGAGGTTATTTGTGGTCTTACCAGATAAAGAAGTGACCCAATGGATCGCGAATAGCGGAAATTTCGTCACAGATCTTTCTGGCTTCCTCTTTCGCAATCCGGCACGATGGAACATACAGGCGCTTACTGAAGTCACTTTATATACGATCAGCCATGAGCAGTATCTGAAGGTCGGGGACTTGATTCCTAAATGGAACGAATTTGAGAAACTATTTATAGGAAAGTGCTTTGTTACTCTTGAAAACAGAGTATTTAACCAGATTTCTTTGTCGGCAGAGGAACGTTATCAGTTGTTATTTGAACAGCAACGCGAATTATTTCATCAGGTTCCTTTGCAATACCTGGCCTCCATGCTGGGCATGACGCCAGAAACCCTGAGCCGCATCAGAAGTAAAAAAAATTCTTGACTTTTGTCAATTCCAATTGCTGTTTTTCTCCCCTACTTTTGACCTGACAAATTTAAAAGATCAGGTAATGAGTAAAAAAATGAACCTCAGTATTCAATTGGAAGAAGCGGCTATAACTGCGATATCTGTATATTTCCTTTCACAACATTCCCATGGACTTTCTTTATGGGTCTGGATTCTGTTATTTTTTATTCCGGATATTTCTATGATAGGTTACCTGTTCAACACAAAAACAGGTGCTGTTATTTATAACCTGTTTCACCATAGAGGCATTGCATTGATTCTAGTCGGGATAGGATTTTTTATCCAGCAGGAAATATGGATGTCAATTGGCATTCTACTCTTCGCTCACGCTTCATTTGACCGGATGCTGGGATTTGGATTAAAATATAATGATGCGTTTAAACATACCCATCTGGGGACGATGTAATCGCAACATCAGGAATTATCTGAAAGTGCAAAACCTATTGCGCTTTCAGATAAACCGGTAAAAAGTTATAACCCCGATTGATTATATGTTATTAGTTTTCTGCCCTGAATGTATTGGACATTAATTTTCTTGGACGCTTTGTTTTAAAGGGCTCCGTGCTCATTGCAGAACCTTGTAATTCCTGAGATTGGAAACGGTTTTCTCTAACTGCTCTCGGTTTCTCTGCCCTGTCTTCATCAGCAAGTTTAACCGTAATTTTTCTACCTTTCAATACCATTCCATTGATAGCGGCAATCGCTCTGTCGGCATCAGCCTGATCCTCCATTTCGATAAAACCAAAACCTTTATGTCTTCCGGTCACTCTATCGGTTAGCAAACTCACACTGTGTATTGTTCCATGGATGCTGAAAATATCAATCAGTTCAGCTTCCTGTATATCTAGTGAGTACCCCACCACAAATAATTTAATCATGCTTTTATTTAAAGCTGCAAATTTAAGGTTTAATCCCTCAATAAAAGAACTTGTCTGTTTTTCGATTTTCCATGGGCATCAAAAACTTCCAACACCAGGGAAGTTATACCTACAGCTGCCAGGCTTATCACCAGTTCCTGTCCGATATCATCACTACTTACTACCCGCAGAATCTGGTCACAATCCTCCAGATCAACAGACCATGCGGAGATACTGAAGAAAGCATCCATCACCAGGGAAACTTGCTGTAAATCGAGCGGCGTTTGGATCACAGTGGATAGGATAATGACGTTTCCGGACATAGTAATTGTGGTTTGAGGGGACAAATGTATTAATTATTTGCAAACAAACCAATCGTTCGGTATCTTTGAAAAATGGAAAATCCATATAAAAGAAAGAAAGATCCGGAAGCCAGTAAGCAGCTGATACTTGATACTGCTGCCGAGATCGGTGCCACCGCAGACTGGCACCAGGTAACTTTTCAGGCTATTGCCGATAAAACAGGCCTGAGTAAAGGTGGTATTATCCATCATTTCCGCAATAAAGAGGAATTGCTTGAAGAACTGGTCCGTCAAAGCCTTACAGAGCTAACCGATTGGATCGTTGAAGAAAAAAGAACTTTAGGAAATGACATTGCCCCTATTGCCTTTCTGCGCTTCGTGATTAAAAAAAGCAGTGACTTACATTACAGGAGAACCATGAAAGTCATTTTACAGGCCGCATTGATCAATGAACATTATAAGAAAATGTGGCATGAATGGTTTACCGAACATATTGCTGGTGGATCAATTGAAGATCTGGATGTGAACAGCCAGATTATTATGCTGGTTGCTGATGGACTTTGGTTCGCAGATAACCTCAATCTCTACAATATCAGCGAAAAAAGCAAAGCGCAGATCGTTAATAAATTAATGAACTTAAACTAATTCCCATGAATAATTCTGACGAAACTACCGTCCACGAAGGCAAAACATTTACCAATATCAACTATGCAGAAAAACGATTGGAAAACAGGGAATTTATCAACTGCGAATTTGTAAACTGTGATTTTTCCAGGAGTGACTTAAGTCATAATGATTTTATGAACTGTGATTTTAAACAGTGTAATTTCTCCCTGACCATTGTAACAGGCACTGGATTCAAAGATGCCACCTTTACCGGTTGTAAAGTACTGGGGATAGACTTTTCAAAATGCAACAAGTTTTTATTCTCTTTTACCTTTGAACAGAGCCACCTGGATTACTCTACTTTTTATGGCACTAAGCTCAGGAAAACTAAGTTTACTGACTGCTCGCTGAAAGAAACTGACTTTGAAGAAACTGATTTAACTTCCGCCATATTCCATAACTGCGACCTTTCAGGAGCAACTTTTGTCCGCAGTATATTAGAGAAGGCAGACTTCCGTACCGCAAAGAATTTCAGCCTGGATCCCGCAGTCAATAAGGTAAAACAAGCTAAATTTTCTGCGCTAAATCTCTCTGGATTACTGTATCAGCATAACCTGGACATCGATTATCATGGTAGTTAATTAGCCCTCCTATTTCTTATATCCCGGGGGTTTTTCCAATCCTAAACTTAAAACAAGTTAAAATACTCAGTCCCTGCTAAGTAAAGCTAGCAGGGTTTTATCTTCAAGACGAAGATTTGGTCTAAAAAGCGAAATAATTTTTGTTAAATACTTTTTATATCTAAAAAATTAATAGATTTAGATATAAATGAAACTCTCTCTTAATTTAAAAACAGCGCTCTGTACGTTTTTTATCTACGTATCTTTTTATTCCCCAATAATTGCTCAAAGCAGCAAAATAGACAGCTCAGCCATGGTTACGCTGCGCCTTGACCCCGGAAGCGCCAGAGGTGCTGCCGTTTCCCAGGTTTTTGAGGAAGTCAGCTTTATTCCACTGGAAACGACTAAGGAAAGCCTTTTTGGTTCAATTAGCCAGTTAGAGGTCACTGAAAAGTGTTTTATTGTTTATGACTACGATACCAAATCCATTTTAATTTTCAGCAAAGCGGGCAAGTTTAAGGCTAAAATAAACTCCAGCAATATTAAAGATGAAAAGGGAAAAGAAGCGCAGTCTTTCTGGGGATTTTCTTTAAAACAGGAGAACCATGAAGACTTTATTCAAATCAATTCCGGTAAATATTCGATCTATTTTGATCTGAATGGAAAACTGGCCAAAAAAGTACAGTCAAAGGATGATAAACCTGATAACGGATTAAAATTCGCAGATAAAACGCAAATCGTAGAAGGATACTTAGACAAGAAGGATAAAGACAGTATTTATTATCAGGTCGGCTTGGTTAAAGACAGTAATGAGGTGGCAAAATATCTCCCTTATAAAGCCGATAGATTTAAAAATGACCAATTTTATTCCGGAGGCAATCCTTTTTATGACAGTGGGATAGCGGATGAACTATTCTTCCTGAATTATTATGAGTACAACATTTTCAAGGTAACGCCAAAAAAGATGCTGCTGGCGTATCGCATTATATTTCCGGCAATTAATTCTTTACCCGCTGATTTTGCAGCTAATCCTGTCTATAAGAACAAAAGACAGGAATATTTTGAGAAGTACCCCAAAGCGTTCTATGCCATTAGTAACACCTATAAGATAGGAGATCAGCTGTTTTTAAAAATGCACAACTGGGACCATAGCAAGGAAAATAAAAACGCCTTAATCTACAACCTAAAAACGACCGCTTTAATTTCCGTTAACGGTATAGAACCAGATTCTTCCTCTTTCTTCCTGCCGGTAACCGACCTGGGATTTTATTATGATTTTTCAAACCGGGGCTTTCTTAAGTATGATAAAAAATACTTTTACACAAGTTATTCCTCATTGGCCATGTTTGCATTTAAGGAGCAAAGTGCAGATAAAAAACCAAAATATAATGCCCTGATGTCAAACTATTTTAAGACAGAAAACAGGAAAAGTAACCCGGTTATCATTCAGTTAAAACCTAAGCAAGACTAACGCTCCTCTCCATGTATCTATTCCGAATTTTAATCACAGCAGTATTGCTTGCTGTGACCTTAATTAATACAAAGGCTCAAACTATTAACCCAAGCCATATTGGTACTGCAAAAGGTATCTTAAGGGATACGGTTCATAATTATGTATTAAAATCAGCTACGGTCTCCATCTATAAAGCCGCCGACAGCACCTTGTTAAGTTACCAGATCAGCAATAACTACGGGGAATTCAAGTTCAATAACCTGCCTGTAAATCTGCTGTTGAAAGTTGAGATCAGCCATGTTGGGTATCAGGCTTTAAGTAAAAAATTTACCATTCCCGCAGCCAAAAATCTCCTGGACTTACAAACCATGATTGTCAAGCCAAGGGATATATCCTTACAAGAAGTGATGATTTCTATACCACCAGTTAGTATGAATGGGGATACCCTGGAGTTTAATGCCTCTGCATTTAAACTGGATAGCAATGCGGTAGTAGAGGATTTACTCCGGAAAATACCAAACATTACCCTATGGGGTGATGGACAAATTACCGTAAACGGTCGTGAAGTGAAAAGCATTTTAGTGAATGGCAAGCCTTTTTTTGGTGGGGATACGAAAATGGCGACTCAAAACATAGCCAAAAATGCTTTAGAAAAAATCCAGGTTTACAATACCATCAAGAATAAAAGTAATCCCCTGGATTCTACGCTTGAGGTTAACCTAAAGCTCAAAAAAGGAAAAGATATTGGTTATTTCGGGAAAATCGGAGCTGGTTACGGGACAAATAAGCGCTATGAATCAGATCTCAGTTTTAATATTTTCTCCCCAAAAATGGAAATTGCCCTTATCGGAGCGAGCAATAATGTCAATAAGATCGCCAATAATATTCAGGCCTTGCAAAGCAACAGCACTTTTAAAGGCGTTGGTACCAATGTAGCCTATCAACCGGATTTCAGAACTTCAGGCTTACACCAACCTAATGCAGGAGGTGTTGCTTTTACCTACAATTTTATTGAAAAGCCTACATACGACAAGAAGAACAGCTTAAACTCGAACTATTTTCTACAGAATAAGAACAGCGAAAATTTATACGAGGCAAAAACAACTACAACCTTAAATAACAATGAGATCATCACCGAGAAAAATAGCCGTAAAACTAATGATGTCAGTACAAACCACAAATTCGATTCTAAATATGAATGGGTAAAGAAAAACAAATCATTAAATATTTCGCAATACTTAACTGTAAATCAAGGGGAAACGAACAGTGGTAGTTTCAGGGCTGCAGAAAACGGACAAAATATATTAACGAGTACAAATAATTCCATTAATCAGAGTAACTATAAAAACACCAGTTTTAACCTGTTTGCTAATTATGTCCTGGGCCAGAATTACATGAAATACAACCAGCGTTTTAAAGGATTTAATGCAACTTACAACCTTACTGTTAATGAGAATAGCGCTCAGCGGTTAAACATCACGGAATTTAAATCTTACACCGATCCTGGAGCCAACAAAAATTTCAACCGCAAATACGACACTCAATCGGAGGGAATCAATCAGCAAATTGACGTTGAATTGCCCAATATTAAATCCATTATTTTTGGCAATTCCAAATTGGCAGGAATAGATTTCTCCATCACTAATAACCTGAACATTAACCACAATAAAGACCATAACCGGGTAAAGGATCTTGATGAGGCTAGTCAAAACTACCAGAATAATGACTATTTAACCAACCAGATTCAAACAAATGTGATCAATGAAACTACAGGTTTAAATATCAAAAAAACATTTTCAAAAAGTCTATCCAACAGATTCAATAAGGACTTGTCTTTTAACCTGAGTCCCAACCAGCAGTTTATCTACCAAAACAACCAATCTGACAGGTCCTTTCAGAATATTAAACGTAGCTATAGCCAGTTTTTACCGAATGCTACTGCTTCTTACGTTCACTATCAATACGGAGATTTTTACAAGAGTTACCGACTAAATTACACGACTACCCTACACATCCCTACCATATACCAATTGGCTCCTTTAACAGACAGTACCAATCTCTATGCTTTGCAAAAAGGGAATGTAAATCTAAAGGCCGCCCTGGAAAAGAAAATCCATTTCAGTTATTCCCATACTGATCAGACCAACAAAAACACGTTAAATTATAACCTGAATTTTAGCGCCGGCACAATTAAAAACAATATTGTAGATAGTGTGCTTATTGATGATCAAAATAGAAGAACGATCTACCTTGTCAATGCCGATGGGCATAAATACATAAATTTTTATGGAAGTATACGAAAAGCCATTAAACTTAAAACCTCAGAAATTCAGGTCAGTTTAAATACCTCAATAAATTCCTCCAGACAACCCGGGTACACGAATGATGTTTTCAGCTTCTCCAAAAATTTCAACACAAACACCGCATTAGAATTAAACTATACCTATAAAAGCGATCTCGCACTTGTACTTGGCGAAAGCTTTTCGACGTACCAATCAAAGCAGGAAGCTTTTAATACCGAATACAGTGGAAAAACGCTGACAACAACCCTAAGATCCAGCTATAATATAACCAAAAAACTCACGCTAAACAATATTGTAAGTTTCAATTCGAGTGCAGCAGCAGCAACTAAAACTGTTAATTTCACCATATGGAATGCAAATGCAACCTATCGGTTTCTTAAAGGGAACAATGCTGAATTCAAATTCTCTGCCCTTGATTTACTACGCGAAAACAACAGTATTATCAACTACGGAAATGCGAATGGATTTACCGTGGGTACTCAAAACGTGCTGGAACAGTATTTTATGATCACCTTCTCCTATTATCCGAGACAATTCGGGAAGAAAGGAGTAAAGAAATAAATGGGGTTTAAGGCCAGCTACTGTGACACAAAAAAAGCGCCCTGATTTCCATCAGGACGCTAATATGATTCAATTTACTTTAGCTTACAAAGAGGCTAAAATAGTATTCAATGTTTCACTTGGACGCATTGCTTTGTTTGCCAGCTCATCATTTGGATGGAAGTAACCACCAATATTTTGTGGCTTACCTTGTGCAGCGATTAGTTCTGCAGAAATCTTAGCTTCATTTTCAGTTAACGCTTTAGCCAATGGTGCAAATTTAGCTTGTAATTCAGCGTCCTTAGTTTGTTTCGCTAACTCCTGAGCCCAATATAGAGCCAGATAGAAATGAGAACCGCGGTTGTCAATTTGTCCGACTTTACGAGCTGGAGATTTATCATTAGCCAGGAAAGTTTCAGTAGCTGCGTCTAAAGTTTCAGCCAAAACTAAAGCTTTTGCATTGTTTTGTGTCTGACCTAAATGCTCTAAAGAAGCACCTAAAGCTAAAAACTCTCCCAATGAATCCCAACGTAAATAACCTTCTTCGATAAATTGTTCGATGTGTTTTGGAGCTGAACCACCAGCACCAGTTTCGAACAAACCACCACCATTCATTAAAGGAACAATGGATAACATTTTAGCAGAAGTTCCTAACTCTAAAATCGGGAATAAATCTGTTAAGTAGTCACGTAATACGTTACCAGTTACAGAGATGGTATCTAAACCTTTTCTAATTCTTTCTAAGGTAACTTTAGTCGCCTCAATTGGTGCAAGAATCTGAATATCCAGACCAGTAGTATCATGGTCAGCTAAATATTTTTTCACTTTCGCGATGATTTCTCTATCGTGGGCCCTGTTTTCATCTAACCAGAAGATTGCTGGTGTAGCTGATAAACGAGCTCTGTTCACTGCTAATTTAACCCAATCCTGAATTGGAGCGTCTTTAGTCTGGCACATGCGGAAGATATCGCCTGTTTCAACTTTTTGATCGAAGAAAACATTTCCATCTGCATCTGTTACACGGATCGTTCCGTTTGCTTTTGCCTGGAAAGTTTTATCATGTGAACCATATTCTTCTGCTTTTTGCGCCATTAAACCTACGTTAGGTACAGAACCCATTGTAGAAACATTAAAAGCGCCATTTACCTTACAATCATCAATTGTTGCTGTGTAAACACCAGCATAACAACGATCAGGAATTAAAGCTGTTGTATCCTGAGATTTACCGTCTTTGTTCCACATTTGACCCGAAGTACGGATCATTGCAGGCATCGAAGCATCTACAATTACATCACTTGGCACATGAAGGTTGGTAATTCCTTTATCAGAATTCACCATTGCCAATGCCGGACCATTCTCTATGGCTTTGGCTAAATCAGCTTCAATTTCTGCTTGCTTAGGGTGGCCTGCAATTTTTGCATAAACATCACCTAAACCATTGCTTGTATCAATATTTAGTTCCTTAAATAAATCTGCATATTTAGTAAACACATCAGCGAAGTAAACTTCTACAATGGCTCCAAAAATAAGTGGATCAGAAACTTTCATCATCGTTGCTTTTAAGTGCGCAGATAATAAAGTTCCTTCAGCTTTTGTTGCTGCAATTTCTTTAGCTACAAATGCTTTCAAAGCAGCTAAGCTTAAAGCTGAACTATCAATCACTTCACCTGCTTTTAATGGAGCTAAACCTTTTAATTCAGTAACGCCACCATCTTCAGCAACAAATTCTATTTTAAATTGAGTTGGATCAGTAACAGTTACAGATTTCTCTGAACCATAAAAATCACCTTCGCTCATGCTTGCCACACGGGTTTTAGAATCAGCAGACCATGCACCCATCGAGTGAGGGTTTACTTTTGCATAATTTTTAACCGCTTTAGGAGCTCTACGATCAGAGTTACCTTCACGTAAAACCGGATTTACTGCCGAACCTAATACTTTGCCGTATTTAGCTTTTATTGCTTTTTCTTCATCCGTTTGTGCGTTATCCGGATAGTTTGGCAAAGCATAACCTTGTGACTGTAATTCAGTAATGGCTTCCACCAATTGAGGAATAGAAGCTGAAATATTTGGTAATTTAATGATGTTAGCTTCGGGCGTAGTTGCTAATGCACCAAGCTCTACTAAAGCATCACCTATTTTTTGATCATCTTTTAAAAACTCAGGAAAGTTTGCTAATATTCTACCTGCTAAAGAAATATCTCTTGTTTCTACATCAATACCTGCTGATGCGGTAAAAGCTTGTACGATTGGTAAAAATGAATAGGTTGCCAACATTGGCGCCTCATCGGTTTTGGTGTAGATAATTTTTGATGTATTCGACATATTGATTTTTGCTTTATAAGATTAACTATTCGATAGATTTTAATTGTAAACCTATCCATATTTTAAAATCGCCTAAATATAAAATAATCGTCCGACTAAAGGAACATACTAATGTATTTTATGGTATTAAAATAGACGATAAACCTAATGGTTAAGCGACGATGAAGATGGAGTCAAGCTCAGATGTTGCACGGAATGGCGTAGGCTGGAGACCATTTTGATCCGCAGTTGTTATAGGGCTGGTTCCATGTTAGAAAATACCAACATCAGCAGCCAGCAAAACAAAAATAATTTTTAACCCGGATTACTTTGATATTGAAAGCAAGACTAGCTATTGCGCCTGATTAATTATATTTCGCACCACCTCATCAAGATTCTGAGCTGCTTTTGCCAGCATATCTATGACATCGGCATTACATGTGGTGTCTTGGTTTTCTTTGATCAATTCTACAAGGCCCAATATGCTGGCTAGTGGAGCCCTTACTTCGTGCGATTGTGTCCATGATATCTTTTTCAGTTGTTCATTCTGTTTTTCAATCATTTTCATTTGCATCAATTGCTCAATTTGATTTTTTTTCTGCTCAGTAATATCAACAAAATAAACAGCCAGGCCGTCTTTTTTGGGATACACATGCATTGATCCCCAAACGCCAAGCGCTGTATAGCATTCTTCAAAATGTACGCTTATTTTTTCCTTTAATGCACGTTGGTATTCCTGATAAAACCTTCCTTCTTTTGATCCGGGAAAGAATTCCCAGAGGCTTTTCCCCAACAAATCCGCTCTTTTACAGTTTAAGATCCGTTCTGCCTCTTTGTTGATATAAGTGACTTCCCAATTTTCGTTCATGGCATAAAATCCATCAGTGATACTTTCCAGAATGTCAGCAATCTCCTCATTCTTTTCTTTTAGGGCATTTTCTGCCTTAACTTTTTGATCAATGTCAATTGCCATGACCACCCTGACCACTCTATTTTGGAAAATGTTACAATGTGCGTAGATGTGAACAAAGAATTGTTCGCCGTTTTTACGGATGTGTTTCCACACTCCATAATCGGAATAAATAGCCTTTATTTCCTGGATAGCCTTCTTGAAGCGTTTAACTTCTTCCACTGACCTGATTTGTAAGGCACCCATTAAGAGAAACTCTTCTTTTTGGTATCCGTACTGATTTAAAGCAGCAGCATTGACTGCCAGAAATTCATAAGTATGGAGATCAAAGATGTACATTGGCGCTGGGTTTCCCTCAAAAATTTGTCTGAAACTGGCCGATTCTGTATCCGTCGGATTGATCTTAACAGGGGTATTCATCATGATTTTACACTAAATAGGGAACCCAATTTAGTAAAAAATATGATTTAAGCATCGCTCTTTTAACGTACTTCAGATCAGGCGTACCTGAGGTGGTGGTTTCATACACCTTTTTCACTTGCTCCGACTGTTCCCGGGCTTGCGTGTCTTGTCCTGAAATCATAAGATTGCGTATTACCGCATAGGGAAGACAACTTTGACGTTAATTCCATAAATCAGGACAAAGCTTCAGAAAGAAGCCGGAAAGTTAAATGGTTCTTTTACAGAGCCCTTCCTGAAATTGGCTGGATGTATAATACTCGTGTTTAAGCTTGAACATTTGACGAATTGGTTGGTGATCCCTGTTAGGGAATCCCGTACAGAAAACTTTTAACTTCGATAGGTATATCCCTGAAGCTTCATAAAAGAGAAAAGGTATGGAAAAAAGTATCATTGCTCCACAAGTTTTGGGATTGATCCCTTTTATCGACCACATCTTCCGGCATAACCTGCAGAGGATCAATAAAAAAGGGTTGCTTTTTTATGAGCAACCCTTTGATTCTTCGGACATCAGTCCGGTATGTACCGTTTCTCCGGAATACTTTGAACATTTAGATCGATTTTTAGGGCTTATGGAACCTATTATTAATGATTTAAGTGTCAAAGGTTTTATTTGAATTTGCCTTTACTCTAGTTGTTAATTGTGCAAATTTAACGAAAAACAACCTTAACCGGACTGCTATTGAACCAAAAACTTGGAAGTAAAGTAATTTTGGTTTATGGGCCATGATGAGTTCGATCCATCGATCAAACACTATACTAAGAAAATACAATAACTGAAAGTAAAAAAACAAGCAAAGGACTCAATAGAATAAAATAATAAGATATATGATCAACTAAAGTATTCTTTTCATCAGTAATTAAATCATCTTTTTTATCTATATAATTCCTGTTTAAATATTGTAGAACATAAATCGCTAAAAAATAAAATGGTATATATATATACTTAGGAATATTTTTAAGAAAGGCGCTGAAAAATATGGCTACTACTACAAGCAACTGAACATTAAAGGCAAACATCAAACGAACCGTCTTATCTTTAACCCCTCTTTTATCTTTAGTTCTTGTTAAATAATTAAAAAACCAATCAATTACGCTCTTATACGGATTTAATGTCATAATTAAATTTTTGTTGGAACCATGCCTAAATTAATTAAATATCTTTGAATAGTCTGTTCGACTGGAGGCAAATTGGTATCTACCATTCCCTTTATACCATCAATTGCACCTGTAGCATCTAAAATCGCATAGGCAGCAAGAGCCCCTAAACTTACTATCCATCAAATGCACCGACAATGGGTTTGACACTTCTACTGTACCCACCTGAAATTTTGTTTGAAATGCATTTAAATCAAAATTAGCAAAATCTAGTGTCATTACTAATTTTAGAAAACTGATACAAAGGCTGTTTGATAATTTATTATATATACTAAAAAAAAAATTCGGTAGAAAAGTGCACATGAAGGGTGATTGGTTACTAATTTCATTTTGGGAAGATTTTTTCTTTTTAGGTCCTATAGGAGATGAGAAGAAAATGATGATGGAAGTAATTCTCAATCTTATAAAGATCAAGAATTAAAAAAGCCTCTAGATATCATCTAAAGGCTCCAATAAATATATTTTTTAATAACCTTTCCCATATGGGAAAGATTGCTGTAACGTTACTCCGGATTACTTTGAACATTTAGATCGTTTTTTAAGGCTTATTGAACCTATTATTAATGATTTAAGTGTCAAAGGTTTTATTTGAATTTGCCTTTGTTCTAGTTGTTAATTAGGGCAAAACTAGCGAAAAACAACCTTAACCGGACTAGTATTGAACCAAAAACCTGGAAGTAATTTATAGTTTTGATTTATATACTCTTCGGTCCTTATGGACTTTTGTGTTAAAGTATGTTACTATCTACTTAAAGGTAGCAACTCCACATACTGTTACTGGGTTTGAATCTGTAAAAGTAGTGAGCTATAAATTTCATTAGCTGAACAATTTTGTTTTATCGTTTTCCAGTGCTATACCCCATTTGGAACAGCTGCCACTGGCTCCTCTTTTTGTCCTTCTTTTACCAAATAATTGGTTGGGCTTCTTTTTGACAACGGGATTTCAGGTATTTTAAGTGTTACCATAAAACTTGCAATTACTAATACTAAAATCGCATCATAAACATTAGCTATTCCATTAGTATAAGCGCTGGCTGAAGTTGAGAATTGAGCGGTGGCTATGGATAATGTTAATATTACACCTAACATAGCAGATGTAATTAAACCTCCGATCTGCCGGGAAAATTGGCAAGCTGATGTTGCTTGACCGATGAGGTGTCTATCAGTGGCATTCTGCACCGCAAGCGTGTACAAAGCCATTGAGGGACCAATACCTAATCCACATATAGCAAGATAGCACAATAGACGAGCATACGAAACGCTTTCATTGACTCGAATGAGTAGCATCAGTCCCAGGCTTAGCAGGATAAGGCCACCAAGCATCCAGAATTTGTAATGGCCGTATTTTGACACCATCCTACCTGAAAGCATTGATGTGCAAACAATACCTAAAGACAGTGGTACTAAACCTATTCCTGCACGGGTAGCAGATTGGCCTAACACATTCACCATAAAGAGTGGTTCAAAAATAATGATGCCAAAAAAAGCACCCCCCAACAGGAAAATTGCGATTGACGCCGGCCGGAAAACCCGGTTTTTAAACAACCCAAAGTTCAATAAAGGATTGGAAGTTAAACGACTCCTGATCATGAACAGCAACAAGATGGATAAAGCCCCAACGAACAGTATGACAACAACCTTCTTTCCAAATATGCCTTTACTCGATTGAATGGCTAAAACAAATGTGCCTATACCAGTAATGAGTAATAGTGCTGAAAGCCTATCCAATTTTATGTTTTGCTGAACAGGCAACAAAGCTGGCATTTGTCGGGTAATAAAGATCAAGGCAATCAAACCGAATGGTAAATTGATGAAAAACACGAGCCTCCATCCTGCCATTCCTGATATTAAATGACTTCCATGATCGGTGAGGAAGCCACCAAGCATTGGCCCTAAAATGGATGCTACAGCAAATACTGCCCCAGTATAACCTTGGAAACGTCCGCGTTCAGCCGGGCTAAATAGATCTGCAATAATCACAAAAGCCATTGCAAATAAACCTGCTCCTCCTAAACCCTGAATACCCCTGGCTAAAATTAGCTGAGTCATGCCGTCACCAAAGAACCAAGGCAAATTAAACTGCCCAGCAAAACCACATAAACAGGAGCCTAATAAAAACACACACACGGAAGTTAGTTCGATTGCTTTGCGGGAATAGATATCGGCAAGTTTTCCATAAATCGGGATCAATGCTGTGCTTGCCATAAGATAAGCGGTAGTAATCCAAACAAACCGATCCATACCATGCAGATCCGCTACAATTTGAGGAACCGCAGCAGAAACGATGGTCTGATCAAGAGCCCCGAGAAACATAGCCAATAAGATCCCCGTTAAGATCATCATCTTTTGACGATGCGTTGTCTCTACACACATTCTTTCAAAAAAGCTTCTGGATCAACAGAATGATACTCCATCTTTAAATTGCCATTTTGATCCCACCAATGTTCTTCTGGACGATCCCAATAAAGTTCTATTCCATTCCCATCGGGATCATTTAGATAAATTGATTCATTTACAACATGATCAACAACAGAAGTGATGATCACGTCTGCTGCTTTTAGGCGTTGATAAACCTTAATCATCTCACTGCGTTTGGAAAATAAAATCGCCAGGTGAAATAACCCTGTTGTTCCTTGCGCTGGTACCGAACCGTTTTTACTGTGCCAGGTGTTTAAGCAGATATCATGGTGATATCCACCATAAGCTAAAAAGACGGCTTCATCCCCAATTTGCTTGGTAATTTTAAAACCAAGCACTCCGCTGTAAAATGCAAGAGCGCGATTAAGGTCTGCTACTTTAAGATTAATGTGTCCGATGCGGACCCCACCTACTGGTTTGTTCAGTTCTTGGTTGTTTTTTTGTATTGACATTTTTTAGAAAAATTAACAATGCAAAGAACCGTTATGCGGATTAAATTTGAAATGGAAGGACAAAGGCAATGATTGTACTATTCCCTGTTTTTATTGCGGAAAGTTAATGGGCTAATACCTACATGTTTTTTAAAAATCTTAAAAAAATAGGTATGGTCTGCGAAGCCCAAACTATGGGCAATTTCTTTCACATCCATTGAAGTATAGTACAGCAGGCGTTTGGATTCAAGCAAAAGTTCTGTCCTGATCCAATAGCTAATGGTAAATCCTGTTTCCTTCTTGATGGTGTCATTAAGATAGTTTTCTGTGACATTCAATAATTCAGCGTAGGTAGAAGGGCTTTTTAATTCCTTAAAATATGTGTTAAGCAAAGACTTGAATTGCCTACACAATTTATTTCTTCCCGTAATTTTCAAACTTAGACTATCTTGACGATTGTATTCGCAAGCGATAATCCCCACAAATGAGTGTAGGAGTGTTCGTATAACTTCCTGTTCTAAACTCCGATTTACACTAGAAGAATTTCTTTTTTGGATGATCTGTAATAAAGCCAGGGATTGGCTGAAGGACTCTGGACTCAATGTAAGGGCTTGCTGCAAAAAAAGGTTTTCTTCAAAAGCACTCCGCAATTCGATAGGAAGGAGTTGAGCATCGACTGCCAGGAACCAACCGTTCGCTTGTTGGTTGTTAATCCTACTATGAACCTGCCCCGGTAAGATATAATATACCTGATTAGGTTGAAAAGTGACTTCTTGAAAATCAATCAAAAGATGAGCCCTTCCTTCTTCAAATAAGAAAAAGATATAATGATCATCTCTATGAACCCCGATTTTTTGCCCGGGAGCAGGATGTTCACCCATACAGAACCGACGAAGGTTTAACGTTCCATTGTTCTGATTTAAATAGTGAATAGGAATTTTGTTCATATAATCTTCAATATATAGTTATATTTGTAACCGTTACAAATATAACTATTGATCATGAATTTGTCGAATGAAAAAAAAGTATCCTTAGAATTGAATAGTGTTGACCTGATCAAATATGCTTTGTTTAAAGATTACCATTTACCAAAGGAGTTTGCGATTAATATTACGCAGGAAAGAATTTTAATGAACGTAAAAAACTCCATGAACTTATCTATGGTATCCATTTCCAGGGCCATTGGTTTAGAAAAAGGACCATTTTCTAAATCTGTTGATAAACTAGAAGAACTTGATTTATTACAAAGAGTTCGCTCCTCCTCAGATAAAAGATTGGTCCATTTAAATTTAACACCAAAAGGAGATCTACTGGCTAAAGAAGTAGAAATGAGTATGGAAAATCACTTTTCCGAACAAATAAAAACGCTAAATGAGCAACAATTAAAAGCTTTTTTCGACTCCTTAGAAACACTAAAAAAAACTGCTGAAATTTTAATATCAAAATAAAACATGAATAAAATGCCAATTAATAAAAAAGAACATTTAGTCTATACATTTTTAATGGTGCTGTTTATGGCCGCTGTAATGACCTCCTACAACGTCATCCTACACAATGGATTCTCCGTAGAAAGTATAAAGATCGCCTGGTTAATGTTTCCTTTTACATTTGTAACCGCTTTTTTATGCGAATGGTTTCTTGTAGGAAAACTGGCGATGAAACTCTCCCATAAATTATTGAAACAGGATGATTTGATCATCAAAAAAGTCCTGATCACAGCTTTATTTTTTGTAACAGGTATGGTTGTATTGATGTCTTTTTTTGGTCCATTATTAGCTAACGGTTTTTCAACAGATATCCTGGAAATATGGGGAAAAAGCATTCCTGTAAACTTTGCAATGGCTTATCCACTCCAGGTAATTATTGCTGGTCCAGTTGTAGGTTATGTCTTTAGAAAATTATTTCCAGTAGGGACGCTGATGGTAGGATAATAAAAGCCTGATGAGGCTGATCTATCGACCAAAAGATTCTGAGCCTTTCACTATAACTATGCCTAGTTGAGGAAAATTCTGCTTTTCTAACTTACACAGTTAAAAAACTAAAAAAGCCTTTAGATATCATCTAAAGGCTCTAAAAATATAATTTTTATAATCTTTCCCATATGGGAAAAATTTCTGTACCGTTTCTCCGGATTACTTTGAACATTTAGATCGTTTTTTAAGGCTTATAGAAGCTATTATTAATGATTTAAGTGTCAAAGGTTTTATTTGAATTTGCCTTTGCTCTAGTTTATACTAGTGCAAATTTAGTCAAAAATAACCTTAACCGGACTACTCTTGAACCAAAAACTTGGAAGTAAAGTAATTTATAGTTTTAGTTGAAGTTACCAGACCTGTAGTACACAAGAGCCAGATTCCTCTCAGTTTTTTTAAAAAAAAATTAACGAGCGTTTTTAACACAAACACAATCACCAGTAACAGGGTCCAACTCTATGTGTTCATCAGGTTCACAATGGCAATTGAACAGTGAATTTACACCCGTATTTGCCGTAAGCCCCAATTTTACTAAAGTAAATTCTTCTAGGCCATTTTTAGCCAACACTTCATTTAACTGGGCAGAGATAAGTTTTAATTTCTTAACAGAGATCTTTTTAGCCATGGTTTTAATGTTTAGTTATTTGAAATAGTATGTATTAAGATAGAGTCTTTAATAGTGGTATTACGTCCATTTTCGTCAAGTAGATGGCATTTGAGCCAGATCCTTTTACCGACACCGATTTCGCCTGGTGTATATGTAGCTGACACGTTGGAACTGGCATTACTAGAAAGCTGTAACTGCCGATAGAAGCCGTTCACCGGCGTTCCATCCTCATAGCTATCACTAAAAATCACCTTATTACCTTTAGACACGAATTTATTGGAATTGTTAACCAGTTGGCCTATGATACTGATTTCATTGCCATATTTCACCATAACAGAAAATGAACTCGCCGTTAGCGTCAGTTTGTCAGGAATACTACTTAAAGCCTGAACACTAACCATTTTGGTGAAATCGCGCTTCTCATTAGAAAGGTCTACCCTGGCTTTTATCGTAATTGTACCAGTGGAGATGGGCGCTTTAAACTGGACACGGGAAATCAGCTTTTCTCCTTCAAAAATAGCCTTTTGAGAAATGGTAGAATCTCCCTTTTCACCGAAGCTTCCGTTGTTACTCGTAAACACTACAATTCTTCTGTCCGGATCAGAATCTTCATTAATTTCTGCAGTAACATAAAGGGTACTGCTTCCATCTGCAGGTACTTCAGTAGCGGAAACCTTCAATGATCTGATCAGATCGGTGGAAATGACTTTTTCTTTTTTACAGCTATTAAATAGTAATAGCAATAAAACTAAAACGCTTAAATTTTTCATAACTGTTACTTAAAAATTCTTGATTTAACTGAAGCTGCCGATGAAAAGATATCAAGATCAAAAGAAAAAGCAAAATATCCACCGAAATGCGTATGGGTATCAGAGATGATCGGGTTAATGTCTGTTTGTGTCGTTAATACCGTTCCTGTACCTAAACGAAACCACCTATTAAAACGGAAACTGGGCCCCAACATAAGAGAAAAGTCGTTGAACAGATTGCTAAATTCCTTATTCCCTAAATCTCCGTAAGTCAATCCGAGCTGAAATGACATAATCCGCATGAGGTTAAATCTCGGAAAATCCGCCTCTGGTAAAGATTTATCTACCGGACGAAAATAAACATTAATACCTACAAATGGTCGGGGATAGAATTTCCAACCTTTATGACCATTGAGTGCCAATGTGGCCAAGCCCACATCCGGCATGATCACAAACTTGGAAAGTTTTTCAAGGTCATTGAATTCATTACCTGCTATAAGCCATTCTTCAACAGTAATGCCTGGATGATCTTTAATCTTAGCAGTGATCTTGTTCAGATTATTACCCAGAACATCCAAATTTTCGTTTAATTTTTTGAGCCAGCAGCTGAAACGGTGTCGCAAGTCGTCTATCTTCTTATCTGTACCAAGCATTTGCAACTTGTCACATAATATCAAAACTTTTTTTACGACGCTGACGGCGGAATCTAGTCTTACGAGCCGTTTTGCATAATCGGTTTCTCTAACTGGGTCAGCACCTAAATTATGGATATCAACCCGGTTATTAAATAACTGATTAGTGGATCCGTCATTTACTAACTGGGAAATCAATAAGAGATCATTATTTTGAATTTTATTTATACTAAGTTTATACGCAAAGTAGTTGATTTCCTGTGGACTTATTCTAGGATATGACTCCAGATAATTATGTTCTTTTAAATTACGATATCTTGGCATCAGATATTCATTAAAAATCTTTTTATAATCTTGATGAGATATTTTTTGAAATGGCGGATTTCCATATTCCTTGGACTTCAGACAGTCCATGTAATTGGTGAAATATTTAAACATCCCACTTATAGCAGCAGTATCATTACGTAAAGTACTTTCATACAAACGCTCATTGATAGCCATAATCGTATCCATTTCTTTGGGATATAATTTTCTCAAGACAGCAATATCAATCAATGTATTGGGAGGTATCCCTTTAATATTCATCAACAAGACATTCTTTACAGTATCCCAGCTTTTGAGGTACTTTTCCCGATTGACATCCATATCCAATGTTTTGATTTTGCCACTAACTTTCACCCTATAAACATGAACCTTGAATAATTCATCTTTTTCAAGCGGATATTGCAGAGTAAAACTCCTATCAAATGGGATCGGTGCATCCGTTTTCTTTTTAAAACGATCAATCAAGATATTAGGGCTACTGTTGGGTGTAAAGATTTCAGGCTGCTGGGCCGCAGCATAATGGCAAAGAAAAACCAATACCAAGAACGATCGAATTCTTTTCATTTTTCAGGCGTTAATTCACTCTAATTTAATCACTTAAAATCAAAACACAAAACACATTTTAACCAAAGAAATAATAAATTAACATTACTCAACTCATTCAGTAATAAAACAGGGAATAAAAACCAAAATAACTACTCATTACCCCATACTGAACAACACTAACGTCGAGTTCCACCATTTTACAATTGAAAGGGTATTACACAGAATAGCAGAATTTGCTGCTCTTTTGAAAATGATTATATTAGTCGCAGGGATAGGTATTCTAATCTATAAACTTTCTGACCAAACTAATAAACAATGGAAACGGACCAATTGCACCTTTTCGAGAATAAATTGCTTGCCAAATTGAAGAAAGGTGATCAAGCATTGTTCAAATATTTCCACCACATATTTGCTTACAAGAACGCTCTCAATCTACCTTAAACCTTAATTGTGCAAATTGCACAGAAACATCCATTTTAAAATAAAAAAGTATAGTACAAAAAAATTATATGCCTAAAAGAACTGGCTCTCGCCGAGCTCTTATTGTTGATATAAAAAAAGGCAAGTTTAATAGTATAACCCTGCACGCCATTTTTAAGTATAATTTTGACAATCCAGAAAGAAAATACATTTTGGAGCATGTAAATTCAAAGTTCTTTGATATAGGGTATAATAACCCGAAGCCGGAAAGCCACCTCGAATTGATAAAAAATCCAGCATTTATTGAAGATGATATTACCTTAAAAAAAGAGCTGGATTTTTTCCTAGAAGGTTTACAGATGTTTAAATCTGAAATAAACCGATATCTTATTATAAATGACCAATTTGAGCATTCACTATTAAGTAGTGATTTTGAAAATTGCTTTAGCTATTTAGATAGCATGGATGAAGCCTCAGGCCACTCAATGTACACTTTACTTGCTGAATATTTAGTGAACGATCTAAGCGGAGACACTGAAGCTAATCACGAACTGTTGAAATACCTCAATTCAAATAGCTCGCAGCCAAAGCACTACTAGCTGAACCTCTAAAACAAAAGCAGGAAAGATTAAAAGAAAAACTGAATGCGATCAGCGCAATTAACGCCAAAATTCTAGAGCTGGAAGAGAAATTCATGAATAATCAGATTGAGAACACAACTTATCAGTCTTGGTTTAAGAAATACAAAGAAGAAAAAGCATCCCTGGAAATCAGCCTAAATGGAAATCCTAAATCAAAAATAGAAATTGACAGTCTGATTGATCGGGTTCTGCCGGCTCTTACCAACCTTTTTGAGATCTATGAAAAAAGTAACATCTACCAAAAACATGCTATTATAAGGGGGGTGTTCAAAGATAATCTGGTATGGGCAGGGGGTCTACTTAGAACCGCTTTCATCGACCCGACCTTCCGGCATAACCTGCAGAGGATCAATAAAAAAGGGTTGCTTTTTTATGAGCAACCCTTTGATTCTTCGGACATCAGTCCGGTATGTACCCGGAGCCGGAGTCGAACCGGCACGGTTTCCCACAGGTGTTTGAGACCAGCGCGTCTACCAATTCCGCCATCCGGGCATTTCCTTCGTTAGCGGGTTGCAAATATAGGAACTTGTTTTATAAATGCAAATTTTTATTTTAATTTTCTTCTTTTAGCTTTTTATCCACGATAAAAGGGGCAAAAGGTAGCAGGGAAGCAGCACCAATCATGGCTACTTTTTTGAAATTCCATTTATACTCCATCCAGGCCATGATTAAGATTACGATGTACATCACAAACAGTAAACCGTGCGCCCAGCCCGTATATTTAACGGCAAGTGGCATACCGGCCCAGTATTTCATTGGCATCGCTACAAATAACAATAACAGGTAAGACAGCCCTTCAGCCACCGCAACTTTTCTAAAAATAGATAATGTGTTCATATAAATGGGTTTGATCCCAAAAGTACCTTAAACAAGCATTGTAAAAAAGCCCTGAGGGGCTTTTTTACAATGCCGTAACACCTATGCGGCAGATTCTGCCTTTTTGATACTCTCCCGGATCCGGTATAAGTATTTATTGCGGTAATATAAATCCTTTATAGCAGTCAGGATGCGAAGCTGGGCTTCCTTATCCTTATTTTCGAATGAAGTCGTTAGAGAGACGATCTGATCGCTTAAACCCTTTTCTATTTCATCTACCTCTGCTTTTAATGCGGCTAAACGTTCGGCATCCGGATCAAACTGTAAATCCATCAGCGCTTCATTCACGTCCATCATTTCCATCAGGAAAGACTGAGGAAGCATATAATTCTCTCCCTCGATCAGCTGCCCCTTTAATTCCAGGATATAATGTACCCGTTTTTGAGGATCGCTTAATACCTGATACGCTTTATTATTGATCGTGCTGAATTCCAAAACCTCTGCCTGTTTCTCTTCCGGTTCATTGATGTAAAAATCCGGATGATACTTTTTGCTCAGCTCATAAAACTTCTTTTTAATCAGCGCAGCATCAGGGTGAAAAGTAACGGGTAATCCGTAAAATTCAAAGTAATCTACCATAGCGTTAAGGTTTGAAGAAGACTTTGAACAAGTCGTTCCCCAACACAAAGACCATCAACGACAGTAAAATCACGAAACCTACCATTTGCGCACGCTCCATAAATTTATCACCAAGTGGTTTACCTTTTACCATTTCAATTAACAGGAACACTACGTGTCCACCATCCAATGCAGGAATAGGTAATAAGTTCATAAATGCCAAAGCGATAGAAATAAAGCCTGTTGAAGCCCAGAATCTCGCCCAGATCCACTCACCACCGTAAACTTTACGTGCGATCTCTACAGGACCTGAAAATGCTTTGTTAGCATTAACTTTTCCGGTTACCACTTTCCAGATGCCCTTAGCATTGTCGCTAAAAGTTCTCCATGCCTGGTCTACACCAATTGGAAGCGCAGCAAACAAACTGTATTTAATGGTTTCCTGTTTAATCTCATTCGGGTCAAAAGCAAAGCCGATGGTACCAGCAGTGTCCACAGGAATCATCAGGTCCATATTTTGTCCGGCACGATTGATGGTGAAATCAGCCGTTTTACCTTTATTTTTTAAAATTAATTCGCGGGCATCAATATCACTTTTAACCGGTTCTTTATTGATGGCAAGGATCTTGTCTCCTTTCAATACGCCAGATTTTGCTGCTGGTTTCCCTGCAATCACACTATCTATTGTTGCCGTACGCAGTGGCACACGACTAATAAAGCCTTCAATACCAGAATCAGATACTTTGTTCAGAATATTATCAGGTACTTTAATATCTAAGGTTTTATTGCCACGGACAACCGTTAAAGTTGTATTTCCCAGCAATACTTTAGAGCTGATCAGTTCTTCAAAACGAATCACTTTCTTACCGTTCACCGCAATCACTCTGTCTCCTCTTTGAAGACCGATTTCTTTACCGATCTCACCAGGATTTATCCCTACGAGTACAGAACTGTTAGGAATGAATGTTTCTCCATATTTAAAGGTCATCATCCAGAAAATGAAGATACCTACCACAATATTGACAAATACACCGCCCAACATCACGATCAGACGTTGCCATGCTGGTTTACTTCTGAATTCCCAGGGTTGCGCCGGCTGGTTCAATTGCTCGGTATCCATCGATTCATCAATCATACCTGCAATTTTAACATAACCTCCTAAAGGCAACCATCCTATTCCGTACTCACAATCACCTCGCTTGAAGCTAAACAATTTGAAGCCCCAGGCATCAAAAAACAGGTAAAATTTCTCTACTTTAATCCCAAAAGCACGCGCCGCCAGAAAATGTCCTAATTCGTGTAAAATTACCAGTATCGATAACCCCAGAAGCAACTGGGCTGCCATAATCAATCCGCTCATATCTTATATTAATGTTTTAATTTTGATTCGTTAATTTCTATTTTGTTACTAATTGATTCGCAAATATACGCGTATGCTGATCCGTTTCTAAATAATTATTCAGCCCTGGTTCTTCAATAAATCCAATCTCTTCCATACACCTTTCAATCACCTCACTCATCTCCAAAAAGCCGATTTTATCCTGTAAAAACGCGTTTACGACCACTTCATTAGCCGCATTAATGATACATGGCATATTGCCTCCTTTTCTCAAAGCAGTATAGGCCAAATCAAGATTTCTAAAGGTTTCGTTATCCGCCGGATAAAAGGTCAGTTCCGGGTACTCCAGGAAGTTAAAACGCTTAAAGTCCGTACTTATTCTTTCCGGGTACGCAAAAGCGTAATGAATTGGCAGTTTCATGTCAGGAACACCCATTTGTGCCTTCATTGAACCGTCCTTAAACTGTGCAATAGAATGAATAACCGATTGTGGATGTACAATCACATCAATCTGATCTGCCTCCAGGTCAAACAACCATTTCGCTTCAATCACTTCCAGTCCTTTATTCATTAAAGAAGCAGAATCTATCGTGATTTTAGCACCCATCACCCAGTTTGGATGTTTTAAGGCTTGTGCTTTGGTTACACTGGCCAGAAACTCACGGTCTTTCCCTCTAAAAGGACCACCGGAAGCGGTAAGGTATATTTTTTCCAGAGACTGATTTCCCTCGCCTACCAGACACTGGAAGATCGCAGAATGTTCTGAATCCACTGGAATAATATTTACCCCATGTTTTTTAGCCAGACTCGTGATTAAATCACCGGCTACCACCAAAGTTTCTTTGTTTGCCAGGGCAATGTCCTTTCCTGCTTCAATCGCAGAAATGGTCGGTTTTAAGCCTGCTGAACCTACAATAGCGGTCAGCACCAGGTCAACTCCTGCTAAAGCAGCAGCTTCACATAAAGCTTCCTCACCTGCCAATACCCTGATCGGAGTACCTGCCAGAGCCGTTTTTACCACCAGATATTGACTTTCATCACCGATAACCACTAGTTGTGGCTCAAATGTTAAAGCCTGACTAATCAGTAAAGCAGCATTGGATTGAGCAGTTAGCGCCAAAACCTTATATATTCCAGGATTTGCCTCAACTACAGCTAAAGCCTGGGTACCTACAGATCCTGTAGACCCTAGTATTGATATGTTCTTCAATTAAAATTCTCCCTGTTCTTCGCCTTTCTGACGAATTGTAAAACTACTTAAATCATCTGCAATCTTCCTGTCATTTGATAAACGAGGAACTTTATTCTGTCCACCCAGCTTACCTTCCGCCCTCATATAGTTCACAAATGCGTCTTTTTGAAGGGAACGAATGATTAAAGGTTGCAGTATTTTACCTTCAATGAGGTCAAAATAGTAAATATTCTTCTTTTGCAAAGCCAGATCTACCTTTTTACTAAATGCAGCAAGGTCTTTTGGCGCAACAGAGAACTCCACAAACCACTCATGGTAAGGTAATTCTCCCTGTGGCGTACTCACTTGAGGGGCCACGGTGAATTCGGTGATCCCTACCCCCTCTTCATTGGCCACTGTTAAAAGTGCATGTTCCACTTCTTCCCCAATCACATGTTCTCCAAAAGCGGAGATAAAATGTTTGATCCTCCCGGTAACCATGATCTTATAAGGATCTTTTGAAACAAATTTAATGGTATCCCCAAGACTATAGCCCCATAAACCGGCATTGGTATTCAGAATTAACGCGTAATTCTTTTCCAGCTCCACTTCCCCCAGACTTAAACGCGTGGGGTTTTCACTGTAATATTCATCAGCTGGCACGAACTCATAAAAGATCCCTGCCTTCGCCAATAACAATAAACTTTTATCTTTCTGGCTGTCCTGATAAGCAATAAAGCCCTCAGATGCCGGATATGTTTCGATAGTATCTATTTTTCTGCCGATGCTCTCTTCAATTTTCGAACGGTAAGGCTCGTAATTCACCCCACCATAAACGAATAAGCTAAAATCAGGAAAGATATCTTTGATCTGTTTGCCCCCGGATTTCTCCCTCAGCTTATCAAAATACATCTGTACCCATGGCGGAATGCCGGATATCAGCGTCATATTCTCCTGAAAAGTCTCTTTTACAATCGCATCAACTTTCTCTTCCCAATCTTCAATACAATTGGTTTCGTAAGAAGGAAGCCTGTTTTTTTGCAGATACTTAGGCACCAGGTGGGCCACGATGCCTGATAAACGACCTACATTGATGCCGTACTTTTTGGTCATCACCGGACTACCTTGTAAAAAGATCATCTTCCCGTTGATGAACTTCACATTACCCGTTTCATGAATGTAGGTTAATAATGCATTTCTTGCTGCCTTGATGTGTTCAGGCATAGATTCCTTCGAAATAGGAATGTATTTTACACCGGAAGTAGTGCCCGATGTTTTAGCAAAATACTGCGGTTTTCCTTTCCACATCACATCGGCTTCGCCTGCCACTACGCGATCAATATAAGGTCTTAAGGCCTCATAATCTCTTAATGGAACCTGCTTTTTAAAGTCTTCATAGTTCCGGATTTTCCCGAAACCATGGTCTTTACCAAAAGCCGTATTTTTTGAGGAATCAATGAGCCCTTCGAGAATCGTATGTTGTGCAGCTACTGCATTTTTTTTCCATTTATTGATGCCCTTGACTACAATTGCCGCAAACGGTTTACTTAATGCCGCTTTTAATCCCATAAATTATTTTTAAACGATGTTGTGTAAAATATCAGGATGTTCATCTCCTTTATATTCTTTCACCATTCTACGGTAAGCTACAGTTACTAAAGCTGTGGAGAACGGTACGACAATAAAGGAACTAAAAATAGCTGTAAATAAAGAAACGTAGGAATAAATCTCGTAGTTGAAAATCAAACTGATCAATTGAAAACCACTTACCACTACGATATAGAAAAAACCGAAAACAATCGCCTGAATCAGCACAAAACCGCCAAAAATAAACAGCAACTTAATAAAGTTCCCTTTGGTGGTAGCCAGACTCAGCTTAATTGATTCGAAAGGATGCACATGTTTGTCAATGATAAAGAAAGGGAAGAAAATGATCCTGATGAAGGTAAAAAAGATGCTCAGAATCGCAATTGCTACTGCAATATTGACGATCACCTTACCCGCAGCAGTAAAATTCTCAATGAATCCCTGGTTGACTGCAAACTTTAAAATCAGGTCCAGAATGTACAATACCGGCAGCAATAGAATTCCTACCAGGAAAATACTGATCCCAAAATACACAGTACCTACTAAGAAACGGATGATTTCCGTTCTGGTTGGCAAAGTTTCAATGATCTGAATATCCTGATCATCTTCCTTATCCAACAGGCGAAAAATGTATTTCAGCAGGGAAAGGTTGACGATACAATACAATAATACAAAGATCAGCAACATCACCACCCTTACGCCGGTAGGAAGTTCTCCCATAAAAAAGGCCATAAAAGTTGAGGTGGAAACGGTTATAAAAACCAGGAAACACAAGGTGGCAATAGAGAAATAATTGTCGCGCGTAACGATCCAGGCCTGCATGATCACATCCTTCACCGTAAACGTACTCTCCTTTAAAAAATTTATCATGGTTGTTTAAATACTACACGCTTAAAAAAATCCTGCATAAACCCTAACCCATAAGCGGTTAGTTGAATGAATGATGCAATGATACTAAAAAATGCCACTTTTAAAGATTTGTTGATTTGCCAGGAATGAAAAAAGATCATCACAAAGTACAGCAACAACATAAAGTTACAGATAAAAGCCAATGGTGGCCAAATGATATTCATCAACAAAGTGAAGATCACAAAACAGGTAAATGCTGCAGGGAAGAAATGGACTATTTTCAGTTCCGAAGGGAAATGTTTATAGATATTGATCCTTGCTCTTCCAAAAAAGTGAAGTTGTTTATAAAACTGACCGAAGCTGGTTCTTCTCTTATGAAACACTTTGGCAGCCGGGATGAGCCCGATCTTAAATCCACTTTCATGGATTCTGATGCTGTACTCAATATCTTCTCCTAAACGGGTCAGGATAAATCCGCCTACTTTTTCCCATACCGCTCTGGAAACTCCCATATTGAAGCTTCGCGGATGGAACTGGCCGATGTGTTTCTTATTCCCTCTGATCCCACCCGTAGTAAAAGGGGAAGTCATCGCATAGCTGATTGCTTTTTGTACTGGTGTAAAAGTATCATGCGCCGCATCCGGACCGCCATAAGCATCCAGATGGTGTTCAAAAAGATAATTTTTCACCATTTCCAGGTAATCTTCCGGAATCAGGCAATCAGAATCGAAGATGACGAAATAATCACCTTTAGCCCGCTCAAAACCGTAGTTTCTGGCAAAGCCTTGCCCTTCATTAGGTTTAAAGAAATACTTAATATCAAGTTGATTTTCGTATTCCGCTACAATTGCTTTCGCATCATTTGTAGATCCATCCTCTATCACCAACACCTCAAACTGAGGGTAAGTCTGCTGTACCAAAGTATTCAGCAACTCATCAATTTCCTGCGGACGGTTATATAAAGGGATAATTATAGAAAAAAACATGGATTAAAGGATTTCCTTTTCAATAAGATAAGCATTTCTTTCCGGCGCATTTCTGGTCACCAGCTCTGCAACAAAGCCCGTAAGGAACAGCTGAGAACCTAAAATGATGGCCACTAAAGCAATGTAAAATAAAGGCTGGTCAGTAATTTCCCTTTTATAAGGAATCAACATCGCGATATGGTATAACTTTACACCGATCATCCAAAGCGCCATAATGGTTCCCAGAAGGAAACTCAACACGCCTAATGAACCGAAAAAGTGCATTGGTCTTTTGCCAAACTTGCCCACAAAGAAGATGGATAATAAATCCAGAAAGCCATTTACAAACCTGCTCAGTCCGAATTTAGTAACGCCATATTTTCTTGCCCTGTGTTCTACCACCTGCTCACCAATATTTTTGAAACCGGCCCATTTTGCAATTACAGGGATATAACGGTGCATTTCTCCGTAAACTTCGATGGTTTTCACCACCTCTTTACGGTATGCTTTTAAACCACAATTGAAATCATTCAGTTGAATACCAGACATTTTTCTGGTGGCTGCATTGAACAGTTTGGTAGGAATGGTTTTTGAAATCGGATCGTAACGCTTTTTCTTCCATCCGGAGATGATGTCCAGCTTCTCTTCTTTGATCCTGCGGAATAATTCCGGAATCTCATCAGGACTATCCTGTAAATCTGCATCCATTGTGATGATTACATCACCCTGTGCCGCCTCGAAAGCAACATTCAGCGCTGCTGATTTACCATAATTCCTCCTGAATTTAATGCCCTTTACCGCATTAAACTGAGTTTTCAAATCTTCAATCACTGCCCAGGAAGTATCTGTACTACCATCGTCAACAAACAGGATTTCGTAAGAGAAGTTATTCGCTTCCATCACCTTAGCAATCCAGGAAGTTAACTCCGGAAGAGACTCTTCTTCATTATATAAAGGAACTACAATAGAAATATCCATGACTTAATAACGTGCTAAAAAAAAGCAACGTGCAAATTTCATCAAATAAAATGATAAAACTGCACGTTGTATATTTATAAATACATCAGTTAAATTTACTTTAATCTGCGTGTAACGGTCTTTCCTTCTTGAAAACTGCCGCTCCAATAAGACTCGCAATCAAACCGATTATCGTGTAGGTAATCGCGGTTCCAAAACCAACAAATAATCCCATATAAGGACGCATCATTTCCGTTCCTTTAAGTTTTTGTTCGTCGCCATCAGCCTGGTCAATTGCAGCAGCAAACAATTCCTCAGTAGCCGATTTATCTACAAAATAATAGATGACCTGTACCAAAAAAAGTAGCAATCCAGCGTAAGCCGCAACTTTAAATCCGGCAGAAAAACCACGTTTAAAACTCATGTAATCACCAAGTTCTTTTTTATGGTTTGCTTGCACATACACAATAGCCAGAAAGAAAGGAACATAGGACAACAACTGACTCACCACTTTTGAAGCGGTAGACAAATGGGTATTTGCCGGACTGATATTCAGAAATTTAAACACAAAAATCAGTACGAAAAAGTATAATGCGAAAGCTGTAGCTGCTTGAAAAGCCAATTTATTTGGCTTTTTTTCCATCTCAATTAAGTCTTGGTCCATATATTGTTATTTAGGTATTAGTTTTTGTTAAAATTAGCAATTAACGTATAAACTGCAACGTCAAATTCTTTGTTAGGGCTATACTCCTGTAAATCTTTAATTACTTCTTCACTTTCTTTTGGTTGGTGGAAGAAACACATGAAAGGAATAAATAAATCTTCCATTTCTTCACCCAGGTCGATCATACCTACATGGCTGCAAATATCTTCTACGCTACTTTCTACCAGATTCTGGTTGGTAATCAAATCTTCATAGATATGGAATTCGTCCTGGAACTCATCTTCTTCAACCAATAAGAATTCTTTCAGGAAGTCGCCAAGCTCTGGCTTAATGCGCTCATCATGACATTCATTGATGTACAATAACAGGTTTAAAAGCTCTGTACCTCTATCGATAGTCTCTTCCTCAATATCTGCCCACTCATCGGTCTCCAGGTAATCTTCCTCCAGTTTTTTCACATCATTGGCAAAGAAATTAATCATCAATAAATCGAAGAAAACTTCTCTTAATTCCTCAAACGCAGGGTACTCATCAAATACCTCATCAAATTCTTCTACCTTCTCCAGGAAGCCAAGATCTTTACTAAATACTTCGATCAACCCCTCTTCTAATTTGATGGAATCTATTCCAGATACCGCTGCAAATTTATCTAACGACGCAATTAGCGCTGTTCTAACATGATTATCCATATGCTTGTAATTGTTTGTTATTATATACCAGTTGAACTTTACCGGTTAATTTTTTATTTAAAAGCGGTGAGTTCGCTGATTTTGATTGGTTATTTGCAATATTATATTCCCATTCCAGCGTTGGGTGATACACCGTAAAATTGGCGATCTCATCCTCTTCGATCACAGGAACTGCAAGCTTTAACAATTTGCGGGGATTGATAGCCAACTTTTCTGCAATCTGCGTTGCATCCAGTCCGGCTTTAAGCATTAAAGGTAAAACCGTTTGCAAAGCGATGATGCCATAGGCAGCGATTTCAAATTCTACGGCTTTAAATTCTATTTCCTGTGGACGGTGTTGAGAGCATACCGCATCAATAGTGCCGTCTTTTAAGCCGTTGATCAATGCTTTTACATCTGATTTTCCACGCAATGGCGGTTTCACTTTATAATTGCTGTCGAAATCATTCAAGAGCTCTTCGGTGAACACCAAATGGTGTGCTGCCACATCACAACTGATCTTTAAACCGTCTTTTTTGGCCTTTTTAATCAGTGCTACAGAACCGGCAGTAGAAATATTACTGATGTGTAATGGCGCTTCATGATAAGTAGCCAGGAAGATATCCCTGCTAATGTGCATTTCTTCAGCCAATGCCGGAACACCTTTCATCCCCAGCAATACACTGGTCTTACTTTCATTAATCTGTGATTTTCCGGAGATCGATTTGTTTTCAGGATGCACCATCATCAGGCCGTTAAAGCCTTTCAGGTATTGCAAAGCGCGGCTCATGAATCCATCGTCACAAATCGGTTTGGTTCCATCAGAGAAAGCAATGGCACCTGCCTGTTGCATATCATACATCTCTGCCAGCTCTTTTCCTTCCAGATCAGTACTTACTGCCCCGATTGGCAATACATCTACCAGATTTCCTTTTGCTTTGTTGATGAGGTAAGCGATTTCTCCTTTAGAATGAACAACCGGTCTGGTATGTGGCAAAACGGCCAGTCCAGTGAAACCACCAGCCATAGCGGCGCGGGTTCCCGTTTCCACATCCTCTTTAGTTTCAAATCCAGGATCTCCTATGGAGCAGTTCAGGTCAAAAAAGCCTGGTGATAAAATGGCACCTGCTCCGTCAAAAACTTCTTCCTTGCCGGAAGACTGCAGGTTACTGCCAATAGCAGTAATCTTGCCCTGTTCTACACGTACATCACAAGTTTTTTGATGGAACTGGCTGTTTGGGTCGGCAATGGTTACCCCAGTGATGAGAAGATTCATGGTTTTTGTATGTTTTTTGTTTTATTAAAAAATCGGATCAATAGTATTTCGATGGCTAAAAAAACAACAGCCAAAATTAGGCAAAGTTTCCATAACTCTATACTGCTATTTTTCGCCTGTATATTTAGCGATAAGGCATCTTTCTGAGAATTGTGCATCGCGATCTGTTGTCCTGCGAATAAATCCTTCAGGTTTTGCTCCTTTGCGTAATTCATATCGGACTCTCTGCGGTCGTCATTAAAAGCCAATACTGAGAGTACCGAATCGGTTCTTTTAAGGTCGTAGAAGCCAGGTTTCTTAATCTGGTCTGCAATATACAGCAGGGTTTTCCCTGGTGTCTGACGGATTTCAGGAATGATCTCCAGCCCTTCAGCAGATTTAAGAATAAGCGATTGGTTTGCACCGACACTGGTTTTTTGCTGCTCCAGTAAATCGTCTTTGCCGGCAGTATAATACATCGGCTGTTCTTTAGCGCTACTAAAAGCCACCTTAAACAACAGCGGTACAAAGACCGGATGTCTGGATAAATTGCTGTCTTCAGACTTAAGGCTGCTGGCCGATAAATAGATCTTTCCTGCTCCGGAAGGATATCTGGCAAAAAGAGCCTGGTTTAACGGTAATTGCAGGATATTTTCTTTCCCTGTCGCATTTCTTTCCAGATAACTGAAATATCTGTTGACTACCGGAAGGTCCATATTTGCAGGAACCTGATCAAATACGTCTTTAAACAAAGGGTCTTTGAGTTCGATGCTACTACTTACTGCTGCTCCTGTATTCAGTTGCTTTACTGCGGGCAGCCCTAGTGCCGTTAAAAACGGCGTATAAACCGCAGCACCGGCGTCCAGATCCGGAAATATCAGTAAAGACCCTCCATTCTGAACATAACTTTTAAGCTGTTGCGCCAATCCGGAAGAAGGTTGTTTTAAACCATTCAATACCATCAGGCTATATTCCGGGAAGCTCGAATATTTGATATTCGCCTCTGCCATTTCCGTTAGTTTAAAATAAGGATCGGTAGCGAACAGTGATTTTATGAACTGTTGTATGGGATCACCGGAGATACTTAAAACCTTCATTTCGCTATTCACGCGGAAGCTAAAATTCAGTTCATCATCAAAAGTGATGGGAAAATCTTTAATGGATATCAGGCCTTTTTGCCAGCCTTTTTGTAAACCACTGAATGCTAAAGTATCTTTTACAGATTTGCCGGCAGGGACTTTAATATTGCTGATGGCTTTTTGTTGTTGATTGATCAGAAGTTTCAAAGGAACATCATTGGCATCCTCAGCACCATAATTATGCAACTGTACCACCAATTGTTCCGCCTGTTTGGGCTGATGAACCGGCGAAAGGCTCCATACGCTGTCTACTGCAATATTTGGAAGCGCATTGGCATTTAATTTAATCAGGGAATACCTGATATTGGGATCAGATTTTATCTTTTCTGTCCCTGCAAAGTTTTGCTGAAAATCTGAAAGCAGGTAAACGATCTGGTTTTTTCTGGAATCACCTTCTTGATGCAGTCTGTTGACCACTTGTTGCAATGTTCTGCTGGCTGGTGATATTTTCACATCTTCCAGCATTTGAATAAAGGCTTCCTTATTTAATTTACGCTGATGTTTCCCTTCAAAATCATTGGTCAGCAACTGGAACTGGTCATTCAGCTGATAGGCTCCGGCTATTTCCTTCGCCTTGCGCTTCGCTTCATCCAATAGGTTCCCTTCCTTGTTTACCGTTTCCATACTATAGGAATTATCGATGTAAACACTGATCAGGCTGCCTTTATTAGGGTCTGCACCGGTTTCCAGCGGGATATATGGCCTTGCAAAAGCAAACACGAGGAACATAACCGCAAGAATCCTGCAAGCCAATACCAATAGATGCCGGAGCTTATCCCTGGAAGAATTCTGTTCTTTCGCCTCTTTAAGAAACTGTACATTACTGAAATATACCTTCTTAAATTTCCTAAAATTAAATAAGTGAATTACAATAGGAATGGCTATTGCCAGCAGTGCGAAAAGAAAACCTGGGTATAGGAAATTCATTAAAAACCAAAGGTAGAACTTTTACATGAATTTCCTCATAGCTGACCATAAAGTTTCATCTAAACCATAAACATCTGCTCTATATTGCATTGTACCGTTCTGTGACCAGGCAGTAATGTAATTAATAATCAATGGAACCTGTTTTTTGGTACCAAACCAGGTCGGTTTTAGTTTAAATAAATTAACGGTATCTGCTTTCTTTGCCAGTTTTTTGCGATACAGTGCCATTTTAGTCGTATCTAAAGGCGGAAGATTGACTTCCATCCTCAGCTGATCATAACGATTTTTATCTTTAACCAGGTTCTGCGCAAATTCTAAAGGTTTTTCTACACGGATACAACCATGGCTAATGGCACGGTTGGCTTTTGCAAAACCACTTTTATTATTGGTGTCATGCAGGTAAATACTGGAACCATTGTCGAATATAAATTTAAACTTACCCAAAGCATTACCGTTTCCGGAGCCCTGTTTAAACTGGTAGGGTAACTTCTCTCTCTGATAGTTGCTCCACTGAATGGTATCAGGCTCGCCAATCAATTTCCCATTACGGTACACATTGATATTGCTATTAGAAAGGTAATAAGGATCTTTTCTTGCCATCCAATAGATTTCATTTCTGGCGATACTCATCGGAATGTTCCAGATCGGATTTACCTGAATTGAATTCAGCTTACTATATAAGATCGGTGTTTCATGGTTTTTTGGTTTATCATCCAGATTACCACTTTTCAGGTATCTGGCGATTTTCTCCGCGTATCCATCTTCTCTCTTCCCTCCTACACAAACCTTCATATGGCTTAGGGTATCTTCTTTACTAAACCAGGTTAGCGAGAAATCAGGAATATTTACTTCTACGTACTCCTTCCCCATCTCGGGCAGTTTCCACCTTAAACGTTCCATATTTACCAGAATGGTTTTTGCCTGATCGCTCTTTTCTAAACCAGCCGATTTTAAAGCGGCAAATTTGCGTTGCAGCGCAAGATATTGTTTAGAAGCTGGCTGAATTTCTTTCAACAATCCCTGAATATCTGCCGTTTCCATGACCTTAGACATGCTCACACTATCCGGACGCTTTACCGGAACATAATAACGGGAGAACAGTTTACGAGGGTTTACACTCCCATAACTGACAAAATTATCATACTTGGTTAAGCTTTCCGCAGCATTCAGCTCTAAGTCTGCAATGGCAGGATAAACTTCCTGGATGGTTTTGAATTTATTGACCGATAACGCTTCTAAAGCCTTTTTCAATTCTTCCAAACGGAAAAGCTCCGGATTGTAACCATGTGCATCTACTCTTGCGATGTAAGCTGTTAAGGTATCCAGTCCGCCGCTAATGAAAAACTGAGTCACCAAACGCGGCTCCTCATGATGGCTTGCATAAAAGTTTTTAATGGTATTCGGATTAGTTAATTTTCCTTTCAAAGCATCAAAACGTTGCTTAAAGACTACATTATATTCAGCAGTATCAAAATCTTTATAAATTTTGCTATCGAAATGCTTAGCTAACACTAAACCGATCTCAGGAGTTTCCTTAAACCAGGAACAGGCGTTTAATAGTAAACAGAACGGGATTAAAAGGAACAGTAATTTTTTCAATGTGGTATTTTTTTTTACAAAACTAGACGTTAATTGTCATTATCAAACTGAAATAGGCAAATTAAATGCCATATATATTTTGTTTTGTGCTTTCAATCTATATATTTGCAGTCCCACAACATGCTAACACTTGTTGATTAAGGACTTAAAAAGAATTATGACACTAATTTTGAACCATCACTTACATTTGCACCATCGCCTGTCGGCGATGTATATGTAATGTTTTGTACTTCAAAACTTGTTTCCGAATTACCTTCTTGTCCAATATTCAATAAATTCAAATTAGCATAATTGAAAACACTTAAAATCGCTATCCAGAAATCTGGTAGATTAAACGAAAAGTCAGTAGAAATCCTTAAAAATTGTGGTTTATCATTCGAAAACTACAAAAGTTCCCTAATATCCACCGTTACTAATTTTCCTTTAGAAATTCTTTTCCTGAGAGATGATGACATTCCGGAATATGTTCAGGATGGCATTGCCGATTTAGGTATTGTTGGTGAAAACGTAATTGTGGAAGCCGGTGCAGATGTCACTTACCTTCAACGCTTAGGTTTCGGAAAATGCACCTTAAAAATTGCCATTCCTAATGAAAGCAGGATCACTGAGATCGCACAATTAGAAGGTAAAGCTATCGCTACTTCTTATCCGGTCATCTTAGAAAAATACCTGAAAGAAAACCATGTCAATGCGGAAGTAAGAACGATTTCCGGTTCTGTAGAGATTGGTCCGGGCTTAGGATTAAGCGATGCCATCTGCGATATCGTTTCTACTGGTGGTACTTTAAAGAGCAATGGTTTAAAACCCTTCTCGGAAGTGATGAAATCTGAGGCTATCCTTATTGGAAGCAAAGGTTCTGAGCTACTTCCTGAAGTTCAGGAACTATTACAAAGAATCCTTTCGGTGTTGCGCGCTAAAGAAACCAAATATGTGGTCTTGAACGTTGCAAAAATCAACCTAAAGAAGGTAGTTGATTTATTACCAGGTGTAAAAAGTCCGACAGTGGTTCCTTTATTTGATGAAGAATGGGTTGCCGTTCATTCTGTAATTGCGGAACACGATTTCTGGGAAAAAATCAACAGCCTGAAAGCTGCCGGTGCCCAGGGAATTGTAGTTATGCCAATTGAGAAAATCATCGCTTAAGTTTCACCTCATTGAAACCAAATCAGCATAATGTTTGCAAAAAGCATTGAAATATGCTGATGAAAGCTTCATAACCTTAAAAAAACAACATACTCTGATGAAAATCTATAGTTATAAAGAATTGGCTGAACAGGAGATCAAAAATCTATGTTTAAGACAACTGGAAGACGATAGTAGTATTCTGGATCGTGTAACTCAAATCATTGAGCAGGTAAAAACCCGCGGAGATGCTGCATTGATCGATTATGCACAGCAGTTTGACCAGGTAACTTTAACGGACTTATACCTTTCGGAAGCGGAGATTGAAAGTATTGCGGCTACTATTCCGGCAGCAGAAAAAGCAGCCATTGATACTGCTTATGCAAACATCAGCGCCTTTCACGCGGCTCAAGCCAACACGGAAGATAAACTGGAAACCATGCCTGGCGTAACCTGCTGGCGGGAATCCAGACCTATCAGTCGTGTGGGATTATACATTCCCGGCGGATCGGCAGTTTTACCCAGCACCTTTCTCATGCTCGGTATCCCCGCTGTATTGGCAGGATGTAAAGAAATCGTGGTCTGCTCCCCTCCTCAAAAAGACGGAAAAACCAATTGCTACCTCGCTTACTGTGCCCTAAAGCTTGGTATCAAAAGAATATATATGATTGGCGGTGCACAAGCCGTTGCTGCAATGGCTTATGGAACGGAAAGTGTGCCTAAAGTTTATAAGATCTTCGGCCCTGGAAACCGTTACGTTACCCAGGCAAAACAACTGATTCAATCCAGCAGCATGACGGCTATCGATATGCCTGCGGGTCCTTCAGAAGTTTTGGTCATTGCAGATGAGAGCGCCAATCCGGCTTTCATTGCCTCGGACTTACTGGCTCAGGCAGAACATGGCGCTGATAGTCAGGCAATTTTAGTGGCGACTTCTCCGGAAATAGTTACCGAAACTTTAAAACAAATTGAAGCGCAGATTGCTATACTTCCCAGAAAAGACGTCACAGAAAAGGCGATCGCCAATTCTTATGTGGTATTGGTGGAAAACCTGGAACAGGCCATGGAATTTAGCAACGAATATGCCCCTGAACACCTCATCTTAGCTACCAATAAATTTGAGCAGCTGATCCCCTTAATTGAGAATGCAGGTTCTGTGTTTTTAGGTAACCTGACTCCCGAAAGTGCCGGTGATTATGCCTCCGGAACCAACCATACCTTACCTACCAGCGGTTTCGCAAAAGCGTACTCTGGTGTATCGCTGGATTCTTTCCTCAAGAAAATCACCTTTCAACACATCACAGAACAGGGTTTAGCCAATATTGGCAACACCGTTGAAGTATTAGCCGCAGCAGAAGGCCTGCAAGCGCACAAGAATGCAATCACTATTCGTTTAAAATCATAAAGATGGATATCAATAACCTCCAAAGAGAAAACATCAAAAATCTGAAACCATATTCTACTGCCAGGGATGAATATAAAGGACAGGCCAGTGTATTTTTAGATGCCAATGAGAACGGATACGGTTCTCCATTAGATGTAAATTTTAACAGATACCCGGACCCATTGCAACTGGATCTTAAAGATGCCCTTAGCAAAATCAAAGGTGTACCTATTGAAAATACTTTCCTTGGAAATGGCAGCGATGAGGCAATAGATATATTGTTCCGCGCTTTCTGCGAACCTGGAAAAGACAATGTCATCATCCTTCCACCAACTTATGGAATGTATGAAGTATCTGCCAATATCAATAACGTAGAAGCCAGAAAAGTGAACCTCCTGCCGAACTACCAGTTAGATCTGGAGAAAATTGCAGAAGCAATTGATGAAAACACGAAACTGATCTTCATCTGTTCTCCAAATAACCCAACCGGAAATTCTATTATCCGCACAGATATTGAGACTGTACTGGCTAACTTCCAGGGATTGGTGATTATTGATGAGGCTTATATCAACTATGCAAAACAACGCACTTTTATTAAAGAACTGACGGAATACCCTAACCTGGTGGTCTTACAAACTTTTTCTAAAGCATGGGGTCTTGCTGCATTGCGCTTAGGAATGGCATTTGCTGCCCGTCCGGTAATCGACATCCTCAATAAAGTAAAGCCTCCTTACAACATCAACCAGGCAACACAAGATCTTGCTTTAAAAGCATTGGAAAACATCGCGCAGGTAAACGAGTGGATTAAAATCACCGTGGCAGAAAGAGAAAGCCTGAGCGAAGCATTGATTAATTTACCAATCGTTAAAAAAGTTCATGCTTCTGATGCCAATTTCATACTAATTGAAGTCATTGATGCGTTGAAAACTTATGAAGCCTTAGTAAACCAGGGCATCATTGTCAGAGACCGTTCTAAAGTGACATTATGCGAAGGTTGCCTTCGAATCACCATAGGAACCCCACAAGAAAACGAAATCCTTCTAGCGGCTTTGAAAGCGCTTAACTAATAAAAACATGAAACCGTTATAAGCATACTGCTTACAAACCATCATAATTATGCTAATAATAGCTTCATAACCACTGAAAACAATTACATGCTAATGAAAAAAGTATTATTTATTGACAGAGACGGCACCCTCATTAATGAACCACCTGATGAGCAGATAGACTCTTTTGAGAAACTGGAATTCTACCCACGTTCTCTTTATTACCTTTCAAAAATAGCCAGAGAGCTGGATTATGAATTGGTGATGGTGACCAATCAGGATGGATTGGGAACAGACTCCCACCCTGAAGTCAACTTCTGGCCGGTACACAACTTTGTGATGAGCACCTTTGCCAATGAAGGCGTAGTGTTCAATGAGGTGATCATCGACAAAACTTTTGCCCATGAAAATGCACCAACACGTAAACCTAACATCGGTTTATTGCAGCACTTTCTAACCGCAGATTACGACCTGAAAAACTCTTTTGTTATCGGTGACAGAATCAATGACATCATTCTAGCCAAAAACCTGGGTGCAAAAGCGATTTGGTTATGCAATAACCTGCAATTAGGGGCCAATGAAAATCTGGATAAGATAGAAGCACTTAACGAGTATATTGCATTAAAAACTCAAAACTGGGAAGATATATACACCATGCTGAAAGCCGGAACACGGACCATTCACCATGAAAGAAATACCAATGAAACAAAAATCAGCATCGATATTGACCTGGATGGCACCGGCAAAGCAGAGATCTCTACAGGATTAAACTTCTTTGACCACATGCTGGATCAGATTGCCCGTCATGGTAGTATCGACCTGAAAATCAAAACCAATGGCGACCTTCATATCGATGAACACCATACCATTGAAGATACAGGAATCGCTCTTGGCGAGGCATTTGCAAAAGCAATCGGCAATAAATTAGGTTTAGAGCGCTATGGTTTCTGCTTACCTATGGATGATTGTTTAGCACAGGCAGCTATCGACTTTGGCGGCAGAAGCTGGATCGTTTGGGACGCAGAATTTAAGCGTGAAAAAGTAGGTGATATGCCTACAGAAATGTTTTATCACTTCTTCAAATCGTTTAGTGATGCTGCAAAATGCAACCTGAACATCAAGGCAGAAGGTGAAAATGAACACCATAAAATTGAAGCTATCTTTAAAGCTTTCGCTAAAGCCATCAAAATGGCGATTAAACGCGATGCTGAAAAGCTGGTCTTACCGAGTACTAAAGGCGTATTGTAATGATTGGAATTGTAAACTACGGCGCAGGTAACATCTTTTCACTCAGCTCAGCATTGGAAAGACAATACCTGAACTATGGGATGGTCAATACGGAAGCAGATCTGGATAAATATACCCATATCATCATTCCAGGGGTTGGCCATGCTGGTGCAGCCATGAAAAAACTGGAACAAACCGGACTGGTGGAACCCATTAAAGCGCTTAAAAAGCCGGTATTGGGCATCTGTGTAGGTATGCAGCTCCTAACCGCTCATTCTGAAGAAGGAGATGCCGAACTAATGGGTATCTTCCCTTTAAAAACCCGCTTATTTGACAAAAATCAGGGCATTAAAATCCCGCATATGGGATGGAATAATATCGAACATAAAAACAATGCATTATTCGAAGGGGTTACTAACCTAACACAATTTTACTTTGTGCATTCGTACTTTATTGAATATAACCCTATTTTTGATATTGCCACTGCAAATTATGGTACGCCATTTTCTGCTGCGATACAAAAAGATAATTTCTATGGCGTTCAGTTCCACCCGGAAAAATCCGGGAGCGCCGGCGAGCATATATTAAAGAATTTCTCAAACTTAAAACAATAAAATGTACATTATTCCTGCTATTGATATTTTAGATGGTAAAGTGGTTCGCCTTAGAGAAGGTGACTATAACCAGAAAACTGAATATGATGTTTCCATCGCTGAAATGATCGAAACATACCGTTCTAACGGTACAGAATTCATACATATTATTGACTTAAATGGTGCTAAAGGAGATTTCAGTAACCAGAAAGCATTGTTTGAAATCATCAGTAAAACTGATATGCGTGTACAATACGGAGGCGGAGTCCGCACCATTCAACAGGTTACAGACCTATTGGATGCAGGAATTCACCGCGTTATCGTAGGTACACAAGCCATTACTAATCCTGATTTCCTTGCGGAATTAAGTCAGGAAGTAGGCAAGAAATATGATTATGCCAACAGAATCGTCGTTGCGATTGATGTGTTGGATGAAGTGATCAAATATTCTGGCTGGATGGAAAGTTCACCAATCAAATTAATGGATTACGTGGATAAATGTCTGCAACTAGGCTTTTTCAGATTCTTATGTACCGACATCAACAAGGACGGAAAACTAGGCGGAGCAGCAGTAGATCTTTATAAAAAACTATTGGAGCACTCTCCATTCATTAAACTGATCGCTTCTGGTGGTGTAAGTTCAATGAAAGATATTGAAGAGCTGGCGAAATTAGACATCCGTTCTGTAGTAGTGGGTAAAGCCATTTATGAAAACAGAATCACTATCGAGGAGATCAAAGAATGGAATTTAAAGCAAATGACTTCTCTTTAAGCCGATGCTAAGTAAACGTATCATTCCATGCCTGGATGTTAAAGATGGCAGAACGGTTAAAGGGGTCAACTTTGTGGACCTTAAAGACGCGGGAGATCCGGTAGAACTGGCCTGGCAATATGCACAGCAAGGTGCCGATGAACTCGTGTTTCTGGACATTACCGCTACTCATGAACGTCGTAAAACGATGATAGAAATGGTGAAATCAGTTGCCCGTCAGCTGAATATCCCTTTTACTATTGGAGGCGGTATTACCACGATTCAGGATGCAGAAGCCCTGTTAAATGCAGGTGCCGATAAGATCAGTATCAACTCAGCAGCGGTAAAAAACCCTGCTTTAATTGAAGAACTGGCTGCTGCATTTGGCGTTCAGTTTGTGGTGGTTGCCGTAGATACCAAATTGGTGGAAGGCAAAAACCGTGTTCATCTGAATGGTGGCCGACTGATCACTGAACTGGAAACCGAAAACTGGATCCGCCAGGCGGAAAGTATGGGTGCCGGAGAAATCCTGCTCACTTCTATGGACCATGACGGGACAAAACAAGGATTTGACTGTGGCTTATTGAATACCGTCACTCAAATGATCAATATCCCTGTGATTGCCTCCGGGGGTGCCGGAACCGTTCAGCATTTCATAGATGTCTTTGAAAAAACAGGCGTCGATGCAGCCCTTGCGGCTTCGGTATTTCACTTCGGTGAGATCCCTATCCCCGAACTGAAACAAAAATTAAAATACCACAATATACCTGTAAGGTTATGAATATAGATTTTGAAAAAACAGACGGACTGGTTCCTGTCATCATTCAGGACAACCAGACACTGGAAGTTTTAATGCTGGGTTACATGAACCAGGAAGCCTGGACAAAAACTCAGGAGGAAGGTAAAGTAACCTTCTTTTCCAGGTCTAAAAACCGCCTCTGGACTAAAGGTGAAGAAAGTGGCAACTTCCTTTTCGTAAAAGACACGCATATTGATTGCGATCGCGATACCATCCTGATTAAAGCGAGTCCTGTAGGTCCAACTTGTCATACCGGAAGCAGAAGCTGCTTTAAAACCGACTACAATCAAAACTTCCTTTTTGAACTGGAAAGCATTATCTCCGACAGGTATGAAAACCCTTCTGAGGAATCTTATGTCAACAAACTTCGTCAGAAAGGACTGAACAAGATTGCGCAAAAAGTAGGTGAAGAAGGTGTAGAAACCGTTATTGCCGCTTTAAATGAAACGGATGAAGATTTTGTAAATGAGAGTTCCGACCTGATTTTCCACCTTTTAGTCCTGCTGAAAGAAAAAGGAAAAAGCTTAACAGAGATTGCTCAGAATCTTGAAAAAAGACACCTTAAATAAAACAAATCATGCGCTGTAATTAAACGGCGCTAGTAAAATAAAGATTACCGGATAAAATAATTATGCTGAAACACTTACATACCCTAAACGGACACCAGAACCCAATTTATGCCTTAGCGACCTCCCCTAAAAAAGACACCTTTTTTAGTGCCGGTAATGACAAAGGCGTGGTAGAATGGTCACTGGAAACAATGGGTTTTGTAAAAGTTCTTGTTCCGGTGCAAAGCTCTGTATATGCTTTGCACCGTTTCGGCAACTTATTATTCATCGCACAGCGCAGCGGATCAATCCTGGTCTTTAACCTCGACGAAGAAAAGGTAACTGCCACTTTAAGCTTCCATCAGAAAGGGGTGTTTGACCTCAAAACCATTACTTATAAGAATGAACTGATCAGTACCGGAGAAGATGGTATGCTTGCCGTATGGTCTTTAGCGGACTTCTCTTTACTGTATCATTTTCAGGTGATTCCTCAAACGGTGAGGGCCATTGCTTTGAGTAATGATGAAAAGGAAATGGCACTAGGTGGTAAAGACGGCGTAATCAGAATCTATAAGACTGAGGATTTCAGCCTGCTAAAGGAACTAACCAGTCACACGCTCCCCATCACCTCCCTGCAATATGCGCCTACCGGAGATTACCTGATTTCGGGAAGCCGCGATGCACAGTTAAAAGTATGGAGCCTGCCAGGTTATGAACTGATCAATAGCATTGCCGCACACATGTTCAGCATCTATGCCATTGCATTTCATCCTACTGAGCCCTATTTTGCAACCTGTAGCCAGGATAAAGGCATTAAAATATGGAGCAGTACAGATTTCAGATTATACAAGATTCTAAGCCTTGAAAAAAACACAGAAGGACATTTTCATTCCATCAACAAACTGATTTGGAGTGCTGATGGGAAATACCTGATTTCTACCGGAGACGACAGACAAGTGATGGTTTGGAAATTTAACTAGCAGGTTATCAGAATACTGCCATTTACTTTCAAAAAACTGAGGAAAGAAAACTAAGAATGTTTAAATTGGTATAAAATAGTACCAATCATGCCAAAAGAACATCTATACAAAACCGTAGTCACCTGGACAGGAAATAAAGGTTCAGGAACAATGGACTATCGCTCCTTCGACAGAAACTATGTGATTTCTATTGATCATAAAGCCGACATTTCAGGTTCTTCAGATTCCGCGTTTCTAGGCGATAAAACCAAACACAATCCAGAAGATTTACTCGTTTCTTCCCTATCTTCCTGCCACATGCTTTGGTATCTTCACCTTTGTTCTCAAAACGATATTATTGTGATGGATTACAAGGACAATGCCGTAGGTACGATGCTGGAAAACGCGGATGGTAGTGGTTACTTTTCCGAAGTCACCTTGAATCCGGTGGTTACAATTACCAGAGCCAGTGATCAGGATAAGGCAAATGCCCTACACGAGCAGGCACATAAAATGTGCTTCATTGCCAATTCCTGCAACTTCCCGGTGAAGTGTGAACCCAGCTGCATTGTAGAAGGAAATTAAGTTTCCGCTCCTTAAATAAAACGTTTGATGATTCTGAGTTGGTGACTGTAACGTCCCAACTCCGCATTGTAAATACCCTGATCATCTATTGGATCAATCCTTACCTTACCCGAGGCATGGATGATACGATCGGCACTGAGCATGATGCCCACATGAATGATCTTACCGTCTGCGTTGTCGAAAAAGGCAACGTCTCCAGGTTTCACGGCAGGTAAAAAGTCCACCACATCCCCCTGCTCTGCCTGCTGCCAGGCGTCCCGTTTCAATTGATATCCGTTCAGTTTAAAGACAATCTGTACAAATCCAGAACAATCTATTCCGAACAAACTTCTTCCACCCCATAAATAAGGTGCATTTAAAAAGAAAAGTGCATGTTGAATCAATTCCTCGACGGTATGAAAAGCAGTGGTTTTTAATGGGGTAAACATCACGGCGAACTTTTGTTCCCCAATACTGCAAAAGCCGTTTTCCAACATCGGAAGGTTACTTCCCGGAGAAAGGTAATATCTACTCCCCTCCTCATCGATCACTGTTCCCATTAATTCCGCAGGAACCACATGGTCACAGGAATGGTTGTTAACATACTGCTCCAGGGTAATCATGCTCAGCTGCTTGAAATCCATCCAGCCCTCATAACCATCAAAGGCATTATAAACCAGCCACCAGTTTTCTTTCTTTTCCAGGATCTCTACATGATCACCAAAAAGTAATTGAGAACTTATTTCGGCCCTATCGGAGGCTTCAGTCCTTAGCGGCGCAATGGCCACCCTACAAATTCCATATTCTTGTTCCATATTATCGCTGACGCTGCTGCCATAAAAATAACAATATCTCTATCATATTACAATTTTTGAGTCATCCCTATTTCGGCTCCATTCTGAAATAAGACCAACTTCTTCGTTTTACCATCTTTGTCCAGACTAAACTTAATCCTTGCCGGTACTACGGTATAAAAGAAACTATCCTCAGCCTCCGGATAAATCTGAAACTCTGCCTGAGTATGATAACGGGCATAAAGATGGTTTCCATCTGCACGGATCTTCATTTTAAGTGCCGGAGTCTGATCAACTACATATTCACCAGCTAAGGGTTTTAATTTACCTGCAGCAATTGGGATACTTTTCTTAATGACTACTTTCACTGGAATCTCAGGTTGCTTCCCATCAAGGAGTTGAACAGCTCCGGCCATCAATTGAAAAACACTTGCCTTATTGCTGTAATTTGTCAAGAGAATTATGGTTCTTTTTAACCTGGTATTCCTAAGCATCAGGTTAACATAACCGCCAAAGCCACCTGTATGGAACATCTCCTCCCCCATTACTTCCCCGGGACTCATCATCCAGCCAAAACCAAAAGGACAACCCGGCATCATTTCCGCAAATTTATCAGATCCCACTAATTTTGTAGGGGTAAAAGCCGCTTTAAAAGTCTCTTTACTAACCAGTTTCTCTGTATATAATGCCTGATCCCATTTAAAAAGATCATTGATCGTACTACTGATGCCATATGGTCCATTTACGCCATCCAAATAATTCGTCATGTCACTTTTAAGATCATCCGTTTTAACATAACCATTTATCGCAGCATCCCAAACTTCATCACTGGCATAATTGAGGATCTTTTTCGGAGCGGTTAGTCTGGAATAAACTTCTGTGTGTAGCATGCCCACCGGAAGAAATACATGCTTTTCATATAGTTAGCAAAAGACTGACCAGATATCTTTTCTACGATAGTCGCAAGCAGCAAATAGTTAGTATTGGAATAACTACAGGCTATACCTGGTTTAAAAATCGGTTGAAGCTTACTACTTGCTAGTTTTTTAATGATATCCGTATTAAAGTTCACCTTGTTAAGGTCTAAATCATTGGCTGAAAACCCCAGAAATTCAGGAATACCTGAGGTATGTGTTAATAGATTCCTAATCGTTACCCCTGGATACTCCAATTCCGGGAAATACCGCTTTACGCTATCTTCATAACTGAGTTTTCCCTTTTCCTGCAACTGCATAATCGCCATTGCGGTAAACATTTTGGAAACCGAAGCCAATTCAAAAGCCGTTTCCGTGTTCAACAGGCGGTTTTGCTGCTCATCAGCATAGCCATAAGCTTTGCTAAAAATCGGTTTCCCCTCTTCTGCTATTAAAATGCAGCCATTTAAATTCTTTTGAGCATAAATCGTATCGAAGTAAGTTTGCAGTTTCGCTGCTTTATCCTGAGCATATAAAGCCGGATTTAACAGGCAAGAACCCGCAAGCAGGGCAATGGAGAAAATTCTGAAATTCATGGAGTACGTTAATTGAAAAGGAAAGATAGCCAATAAAATGAAGACTAGAAATTACGTGATGAGTTTCCATAAAGCCATTGGAAATCTATATATTAGACAGAGGGATTTACCTTTTCAGGAAATCCACAGCATGATATAACTTTAGCTAACCAAACAATTTACCTTAAAAAGATGTCTTAATAGTATAACCATTAAATTGTAAGACCATGAACCTTAAAAAGATTTTAATTGCTGTCGACAATAGTACCTGCTCCGAAAAGGCGGCCAAGACAGGGTATGAAATCGCAAAAACATTTGGTGCAGAAGTAGCACTGGTTAACATCATAGAGCCTATTCCGGCTAATATCAACCCGGATCTGACGCTTGCTCCTGTGTTTCTGGAGACTTACGATAACAGCGAAGAGAATAGCAATATGCTATTGAAAGAAATAGAGTCAAAATATAGCCTTGGGATTCCAACCACTTATTTAAGTGTGATTGACAATGCCGCACATGGCATCATTCAGCAATCCGACGAATGGGGTTCTAACCTGATTGTGATCGGTACTTATGGCCGCACTGGTCTTTACCATTTCCTAATGGGAAGTGTTGCAGAACACGTAGCCAGAAAATCCGCCTGTCCGGTACTGATTGTTCCCAACAAATTTGAAGATAAAGATTAAGTATAAAAAAAGGACGCCAAAAGCGTCCTTTATATTTTGTAATACTTCTGTTCTTAGTTTTCCTGATGTAACCAGGCCTTTTTAGCCAGTAGCTCTTCTTCAGTTTCACGTACATCTTCATCATCAACACAACAATCTACCGGGCATACTGCCGCACATTGAGGTTCATCATGAAAGCCTTTACATTCTGTACACTTATCGGAAACGATATAATAAACTTCGTCCGACCCTGCTTCCATTGCAGCTTCTGAATCCACTTCTTTACCGCCGAAATCAATGACACCATTTAAATTGGTTCCATCAGAGAATCTCCAGGCTGTGCCTGCGTCATAAATTGCATTATTTGGGCATTCAGGCTCACATGCTCCACAGTTAATACATTCGTCTGTTATTTTAATAGCCATGTCTTCGTCTAATTCTAATGCTAAGGTTACCTTTGCAAGGCAAATATAACACATAAACTTTAAAATAATTGGAATATGGCAATCCTTACTGCTGAAAAACTCAAAATTGCACTCAAAAAGCTTGGTCAATTTACTGCCAATCCCGATCCTGACTTTAAAAATTTAATTTTATCAGCACCAAACAGCAATGCCTGGTTCACCGTTGAAGAAGTAGAAAAAGCACTGAAAGCTTTGCACCACATGCTCAACGACGAGGATATTGAAATCTGGTTCAAATCTGTCAAGGTTAGCGAGACCCCAAAAAGAGTCGGATTAATCTTAGCCGGGAATATCCCGATGGTTGGTTTTCACGATGTGATTTCTGTACTGGCTACCGGAAATATTGCACTAATCAAACTTTCCAGCTCAGATGACAAGTTGTTACCTGCCCTGTTGAAAAGACTGGTTGAATTCGAACCTTTACTGGCAGATCAAATCGTTTATATAGAAAGACTGAAAGATTTTGATGCGGTGATTGCAACCGGCAGCAACAATACTTCCAGATATTTCGAATATTATTTCAGTAAAGTACCCAATATCATTAGAAAAAACAGAAATAGTGTGGCGGTGCTGACCGGCGAAGAAAGCAGAGAAGAAATCGCGATGTTAGGTCATGACATTTTCGATTACTTCGGATTAGGTTGCAGAAATGTATCTAAACTTTTCATTCCGGAAGATTACGACATTAAAGATTTCTACGAGCCTATAGAAGGTTACCAGGACATCATCAACCATTTCAAATACAACAACAACTACGATTATAACAAGTCTATTTACCTGGTCAATGCAGCGACACATTTCGACAATGGATTCCTATTGCTGAAAGAAGATGAAAATATGGTATCGCCACTGGCTGTCCTGTTTTACGAGCGTTATAAAAACCTGGACGAAGTTCAGGAAAGACTGGCCAAAGAAGAGGAAAACATCCAGTGTATTGTTTCTAAGGCTGATTTAAAACTAAATACTACCGTGTTGGCACCAGGACAAAGTCAGGCTCCTAAATTATGGGATTATGCTGACAATGTAAACACCATTGAATTCCTGAACGGAATATAAAGGTCTGATTCTTGTATCTCTGCTTAGGAAGCGTGTTAGCTGACCATAGTGTGTCCTGGATTAATGGTAAAATTAGGGGGAAACCGCTTCATTTCTCATTTTGAAATACTATTTTTGAACAAAATGTATGTAATCAAAGTTAAAGGCATTGCCAAAATCCCAGACTATGTACAGTTGCGGGATGAAAAGTTCACGCTATTGGCGTATTTTAGGGTAGACAGGCCTGAGAAATCCCTGGAGAAACTCGGTTTAGGGGAGAAATTAACGGCTATAATGAATTTTGTGAACGATTTGCCTTTCGGACAAATCGCTAAATTAGATATTTAAACATGACAGAAAACGCAGTTATAAATTTAAAAAACGTAGATGTGTTCCAGCAAAAACACCTGGTCTTATCTGATGTAAATCTGAATGTGGATAAGGGAGAGTTCGTTTTTCTAATCGGTCAGACAGGTTCCGGTAAAAGTAGTTTACTAAAAATCATTTATGGCGATCTGCATATCGGAAACGGTGAAGGGCAGATTGCAGGATTTGATTTAAAGAACCTGGCGATTAAGGACGTGCCTTATTTACGTAGAAAACTGGGCATTGTGTTCCAGGATTTCCAACTGCTAACCGATAGAACGGTAGAAAAAAACTTAGAGTTTGTATTAAAAGCAACCGGATGGAAAGATTCGGCATTAATTCAGGAGCGTATTAAAGACGTACTTGAAAAAGTGGGCTTACGTTCTAAGATCAGAAAAATGCCTCATGAGCTTTCTGGTGGAGAGCAGCAACGTGTGGTTATAGCCCGTGCTTTACTGAATAACCCGGAGATTATCCTGGCGGATGAGCCTACAGGAAACCTTGACCCGGATACTTCCGAAGAAATTGTAATGTTACTGAAACAAATCAGTCAGGGAGGAACCGCTGTATTAATGGCTACCCACGACTACCATATCATCCGTACTTTACCTTCCAGAATCATAAAATGTGAAGGTGGTATCGTGCATGAGGATGCACAAATTGTGTAACCATATTCTGACAAATTATTATAATTCAGCCATTCTAGTCAGTGTTTTCATTTGAAAACTGACAGTATGGCTGATATCATTCATTGGCAAACCTTTTGAGTTTGAATCCAAAAATTCTACTATACCATGTTTAGCAAGAAGAAAAAAAACGACATCGAAGATCCTATTATGGGAAATACTGCTGATGAGCAGGTAACCAACGTGCAAGCCGAAGAAAGTGCAGATGCCGCTTCAACACCGGAAGAAGTTATACCGGAACTTTCAGTTGAAGAAAAACTACAACAAGAAGTTGCAGCTTTAAATGATAAATATCTGCGCTTATTCGCAGAGTTCGACAACTATAAACGTCGTACTCAAAAAGAACGCGTAGAGCTTTTACAAACTGCAGGTAAAGACGTAATTGTCTCTATGCTTCCGGTATTGGACGATTTTGACCGTGCCAATAAGGCCATGCAAGGTGCTACTGACGTTGCACCGATCCTTGAGGGTCTGGCATTGGTTCACCACAAATTAAAAAGCACATTGAACCAGAAAGGACTGAAAGAAATGGAAACGTTACATACGCCATTTGATACAGACCTTCATGAGGCAATAACTAATATTCCTGCTCCTGAGGAGTTAAAAGGAAAAGTGATGGACGAATTAGAAAAAGGATACACTTTAAACGACAAAGTAATACGCTTTGCTAAAGTCGTTGTAGGGAGTTAATATTTTATGAGCAAGAGAGATTATTATGATGTGCTTGGCGTGTCCAAGGGTTCATCTGCTGAAGAGATTAAAAAGGCTTACCGTAAGTTAGCCATTAAGTTTCACCCGGATAAAAATCCGGATGATAAATCAGCAGAGGATAAGTTTAAGGAAGCAGCTGAAGCTTATGAGATTTTAAGTAATCCAGAGAAAAAACAACGCTATGACCATTATGGACATGCGGGTGTTGGCGGTGCTTCTGGCGGCGGTGGCGGCTATGGTGGTGGCGGCATGAACATGGAAGATATCTTCAGTCAGTTTGGAGACATCTTCGGTGGTGGTGGCGGCAGCCCATTTGATAGCTTCTTTGGCGGCGGCGGCGGTGGTCAGCAATCTCGTGGTGGCGGCCGACGTGTAGCGAAGGGTACCAACCTGCGTATTAAAGTAAAACTTACCCTGGAAGAAATCGCCAACGGTGTAGAAAAGAAAATCAAAGTTAACAAACAAGTTAGCTGTAAAACCTGTGATGGTTCAGGTGCTAAAGACCGTAATTCGGTAAGCACTTGTCAAACCTGTGGTGGAAGCGGTGCAGTACGCAGAGTAACCAATACCATATTGGGACAAATGCAAACGACCTCTACCTGCCCTACCTGTAACGGTAGCGGTTCACAGATTACTTCTAAATGTACTTCCTGTCATGGTGAAGGTATCACCCGTGGTGAAGAAACCATTACCATCAATATTCCTGCGGGAGTTAGCGATGGTATGCAACTGAGCATGAGTGGTAAAGGTAATGCAGCTCCTCAAGGTGGAATTCCAGGTGATTTGATCATCCTGATTGAAGAAATTCCTCATGAAAGCCTGAAACGCGAAGGAAACAATGTTGTTTACGACTTACATGTTTCTATCATTGATGCAGCTTTAGGTTACAGTGCTGAAGTTCCTACCATTGATGGTAAAGCAAAAATCAAAATTGAACCAGGTACACAAAGCGGCAAACTTTTACGTTTGAAAGGCAAAGGTATTCCGGAAATCAATTCTTACCACCGTGGTGATGAGATTATCCATGTAAACATCTGGACGCCGAAAGCTTTAACTTCGGAAGAAAGAAGTATGCTGGAGAAACTTAGGGAATCCCCTAACTTCAAACCTCAGCCAGGAAAGAACGACAAGAGTTTCTTTGAAAAAATGAAAGAATATTTTGACTAAAATCAATTAGTCAGAACCGAAAAAGCCACCTCAGGGTGGCTTTTTTTATGTCTCATTTTTATTGTATTTTAAATTATTATCTAAAAATCAGTAACATTTTAATAAGTTAGTATACTAAACTATTAAAACTAAAAAATGCTGATTATTAATAACATTGTAAAGCAATATGCTGCTCATCGCGCTTTAGATGATGTCAGTTTACGCGTAGAAAAAGGAAAGATCTTTGGCCTTTTAGGCCCGAACGGTGCAGGAAAGACCTCCCTCATCCGAATCATCACCCAAATTACCGGCCCCGATAGCGGAGAGGTACTTTTCAACGGAGAAAGGCTTAATGTACAACACATCTCTCAAATCGGCTATCTGCCGGAAGAAAGAGGCCTTTATAAGAAAATGGAAATCGGCGAACAGGTCTTATACCTCGCCAGACTCAAAGGATTAAGCACTGCCGAAGCCACCAAAAGAATCAGGTACTGGTTTGAAAAACTGGACATGGCCGATTGGTGGAATAAAAAAGTAGAAGACCTGAGTAAAGGGATGCAACAAAAAGTACAGTTTGTAGCTACCGTATTACATAAACCAGAGCTGATCATCCTCGATGAACCCTTTTCAGGCTTCGATCCGGTGAATGCAGATGTCATCAAAAACGAAATCCTGGAACTCAATAAAGAAGGCGCTACTTTCATTTTCTCTACACACAGGATGGAATCTGTGGAAGAGCTTTGTGACAATATCGCCCTGATCCACCGTTCTAAGAAGATCCTGGACGGACCGATGGCAGAAATCAAAGCACAATACCGCAACAATACGTATTGGCTGGAATACCAGGGGGAATACAATACTGAAAACGCCAGGGAGATTTTTGAAGTGCTGGAACACGCTAACATTGCAGGTAAAACCAGACTCAAAATCAAAATCAGAGAAAATCAGAATGCAAATCAGGTGCTGGCGGCCTTACTTCCTTACGTCGCCATAAGCAGACTAGATGAAGTGATCCCTACCATGAACGATATTTTCATTGAAAAAGTAACCCAACAAAGCTAAAATCATGAACAAAATCTTACTCATTATACAAAGAGAATACTTATCAAGGGTAAAGAAAAAATCCTTTATTGTGATGACTTTACTTACTCCAATCATCATTGCCGCTTTTTATGGTTTGATCATTTACTTTTCAATTGAAGGTGTCAAAGGAACCCATAGCAAAGTAGCGGTTGTTAACAACAATAAGGCTTTAACCGAGCAACTCAGCTCCAATAAAAACATCAGCTATACCTATGTCGGTCAATCTTTAGAGGACTTAAAAGCCTCTTTTAAAAAATCAGACTATGACTACATCTTGTATCTCCCGCCTTTTGAACTGAGCAAACCGACAGGAATTCAACTATTAGGCACTAAACAAGCTGGTTTATCCCTCAACGGACGAATCTCCGGAGATGTAGAAAACATGATCCGCAACCAGAAACTGAAAGCCTCCGGAATTGCGCAGGCTGATCTGGATGGCTTAAAAACCAATGTAGATATCGACAACAAAAAAATTGGCGAAAGCGGTAAAGAAGAAGATTCCAGTGCCGGAGCCAGCACCATTATCGGAACCGTAGCGGGTATCCTGATGTTCATGTTTATCATGCTTTATGGCATCCAGGTGATGCGTGGGGTAATTGAAGAAAAAACGAGCAGGATTATAGAAATCATGATATCCTCCGTGAAACCCTTCCAGTTGATGATGGGAAAAATCGTCGGCATTGCCCTGGTTGGGCTTACCCAGTTCATCTTGTGGATCGTACTTACCGCTTCTATCTCCACGGTTGCCGTAACCGCTTTCGTAGGGAAAGATAAGCTGAAAGAAAGCAGCGGCATGGTTTTAAAAGCAAAAGACGGTACAACCATCAATACACCGGCAACTGCCACCGTAGACAGCCCCGTGTTGTCCATGCAGAAAAGTCTGGCTAGCTTACCACTAACCAAAATCATTCTGGTATTTATATTTTTCTTTATTGGCGGATATCTGTTCTATAGCGCGCTCTATGCAGCCATCGGATCGGCCGTCGACAGTGAGACGGAAACCCAGCAATTTATGATGCCTGTCATGATGCCATTACTGGTAGGTTATGCACTCTCTTTAAGTGTGGTGGCTAATGATCCTTACGGACCCATCGCATTTTGGCTGTCCATGATCCCTTTCACCTCTCCTATTGCCATGGTGGTGCGTTTACCTTATGGTGTACCGGATTGGCAATTGGCGCTGTCAATGCTTATTTTAGTAGTCGGATTTATAGGTACTGTTTGGCTGGCCTCGAGAATCTACAGGGTAGGAATTTTAATGTATGGCAAGAAAACCAGCTTGAAAGAGATGATCAAATGGTTTTCTTATAAAAACTAATCAGCATGAAGGTTGCAGTTATAGATCTCGGCACAAATACTTTTCACCTGATCATCGCTGATCTGGATGGGCCTGAGGCTAAAGTTATCTATAAAACAAATCTGCCGGTCAGACTTGGTGAAGGAAAAATTAATGACAACATCATCATCCCGGAGGCTTTCGAAAGAGGCCTCCGGGCTCTGGAACAATTCAGTCTGCTGATTAAAGCGCATGGGGTTAGCCTGGTTAAAGCCACCGCTACCTCTGCGATCAGGAGCGCTGCCAATGGCGCTGACTTTGTAAAAGCCGCCAAAAACTACGCAGAAATTGAGATTACCGTAATTAGTGGTGAAGAAGAAGCTGCTTATATTTTTGAAGGTGTAAAGGCTACCGGGCTCCTAAAAGAGTGTTGTTTAATCATGGACATTGGTGGTGGAAGTACAGAGTTTATCATTTGTGATCCTACACAAGTCTACTGGAAGAAAAGTTACAATATTGGCGCTGCAAGGCTGATGCAAGCCTACTTTCATTCTGACCCGATCAATACGAAGGATAAAACTGCGATTACACAGCATTTAACCACTGAATTAGCCGACTTAAAGGAAAACTTAGACAAGTACCAGCCAAATCATTTGATTGGCTCAGCGGGCGCATTTGAGACTTTCACGGGGATGCTTTATCCTGAGCTGGATTTAAAGGCAATCAAATCACACAAAATCCCCCTTGCTGATTACCGGGAGCTATCGGCAACTTTTATAGCTTCCAGTCATGCGGAAAGAGCGCACATGCCAGGTCTGATCAAATTAAGGGTGGATATGATTGTGATGGCCGCCCTACTCACAGATTATATTCTGGAGCTGGGCAACCTTCAGCAAATGAGTTTATCTACCTACGACCTGAAAATGGGCGTACTAGCATCTTTAAAAGATCAGACAGACCAGTTACCTTCGGCCAAAGCCCTGTAAAGTCGTTCTGTAGGCAAGCCCATTACATTGGTATAAGAACCGATGATTTTCGCAACAGCGATTAAACCGATCCAGTCCTGAATACCATAGGATCCGGCCTTATCCAGTGGCTGGTAGTTTTTGATGTAATATTGGATTTGTGCTGGCGTCAAAGTATTGAAAAACACTTCGGTAGTGTCGTAGAAAGAACGGATTTCGCCATTATGGGTTAAACTAACACCAGTATACACCTGATGATTGGTACCTGATAATTTGGTTAACATTTCTGTAGCATGATGTGCATCTTCAGGTTTCCCAAGAATTTCACCGTTATAGGCAACAATGGTATCGGCAGTAATGACAATACTTCCTTTGCTGTCTTCATCAAATGCTTTCGCTTTTTTCTCTGCGATGTAAACCGCGATTTCTGCTGGAAGCAGGTCTTCCGGATAAGTCTCATCCACCTCCTTCAATACGACCTTAAAATCAAGGTTCATTGCAGTCAATAGCTCTTGTCTGCGTGGAGATTTCGAGGCCAGGATAATGGGAAGTTTTTGCTGGTACATAAAATATATTTGTGCAAAAATAACAAAAGCGGCCAATGGCCGCCTTTATTATTTGCAATAAAAGTAATTTATTGCTCCCCCCCAACTTTGGGTCCCTGACCCATCCTATTATTTTTCATGCGTTCTTTACGTTCCGCTTTATACGTTTCGTAAGTTTTTTTCTGATCGGCAGTTAAAATTGCAGCGATCTTTGCATCAGTATCTTCCGACAATTTCATCATTTCAGCTCTTCTGGCCTCTTTATCAGCATTAGCAGCTGCACGGGATTTTTCCATGGCATTCGCCTGATCTAAAAAGATCGCCGTAGCTTTAGTCTTTTGATCATCATTCAGGTTTAACTTTTTGGTTAAACTTTCAACGCTTCTTTGGGCTCTTTGCTCCGGTGTCATTTTCTGACGACCGCCATCTTGTGCCTGTGCGAATGTAATTACACTGAATAACAGTCCGCAGATCATTAATAATTTCTTCATGTGGTTCATTTTAATTTTTTAAAATTCTGAGTTCAACACACCGATCCGCAAAATTAGGGTCAGTATCAGGAGCCCGTTTTTTGTAGAATTAGAGAAAAAAAAACGCACATGGTTTAACACCCCTAATGTAACATATCTATTACACAAAGAAGCAGGAAAACAAAAAAATAGATTTATTTATTTACCGGAGTCGGCAGCAGCAGGGTTTTCATCAAACCATTTCTCCTGTACACGCATTACTTTTTCAATAATATCTCTCACGGCAGTCTTACCACCGGTGTAGGGAGAAACATATTGTGCAATTGCTTTAATTTCAGGAACGGCATCTGCCGGACAAGTAGGGAGCCCTACGAGTTTCATGACCTTTAAATCAGGGATATCATCACCCATATAAGTTACTTCAGCCATGGTCAGCTGACGTCTATCCAGATAATTGCTAAGCACTTGTACCTTATCAGATACGCCAAGAAAAATGGCCGTAATGCCTAAACCTTCAAAGCGTTTCTGCATGGCCAGCCCCTTACCGCCGGAAATGATACAAACATGGTAGCCTTTTTTTACAGCAAGCTGCAAGGCATAACCATCTTTAATATTAAATGTCCGCAAAAACTCCCCCGAATCTGAGGCCAGGATATCCCCGTTTGTCAATACACCATCCACATCAAAAATGAAGGTGGTAATCTCTTTGAGTTTTTGCAGAAACATATGGTTTAATTTTGGTTATCTCTCCATTCATAAACCCAGGCCGACTGGATTTGCTCCAGGTGTCCTTCAGAACTTTCTTCTTTGGTTCCTTTAAAATTAGGCAGGGAAAGTACCCATTCTAATAATTCAGTAAACCTGATACGGTATATTTTGGCTTCATTGAATTCGTCCCCAAATTTCTCATATAATTCCTGAGCGATGTCTTCGTGGTCGTTCCAATAAATTGGTAAGGCAAATTTATCTTGCATGATGCTGTTTGTTTATTAATTAATGGCCTAAAAATTCGGATTGATCCGGGATTGTCACTTCAATATCTCCGCTGATTACTACACATTGGCAGCCTAGTCGGGAAGTAATCCTGGGACGAACAGCACGGTCAATAAAGTCTTCCTCCTTATCGGAGATTTCCTGAATATTATCCATACCCTTAGTCACGTAAACATGACAAGTACTACATCCACAAACACCACCGCAGTTATGTTGCAACTCTATTCCGTGATCATGGCATACATCAAGAACTGATTCACCTCCAGCGATTGGAAGTTCAATTGGTTCTTTACCCTTCTCTTCAAAATTTATCTTTAATTTAAAAATACTCATAATTTATGTGTCAAAAATAAGCACCAAAAACGGTAATTAAGTTATTAAACTGTTTTTTTAATGCTTTTACTTAAAGTTTCATAGAGATCCTGAAGTTCAGGCATCCCTGTTAACAATTCTTTATGTTTGGATAATGTTTGTTCATCATTACGGATGGCAGGTCCGGTTTGTACATCGCGGGGAAATGCATGTTGCACTTTTTCAGCGGTTTCCATAATTAAAGGCCGTAAAATCTCAAAGTCAAGCTGGTTCTTTTCCAGGATATCCTGACCAATTGCATACAGGTGGTTGCTGAAGTTACAGGCAAAAACAGCGGCTAAATGTAAGATCCTCCTTTGCGCAGAATTCACCTCATAAACCAGTGGGCTCAAACTCAGGGCAATCTTTTTCAAAACAGCCAGTACCGTTTCATTTTTCGCCTCCAGACAAAGCGGCACCTTTGAAAAATCGAGTGCTTTAGTCCGGGAAAACGTTTGTAAAGGATAAAGTACTCCGTAGTTCTTCATCGAAGCAGGAAATACGTCAAGGTCTGTTGCACCTGAAGTATGTACGACCAGGCCATTAACCTCAGCCAGTAGCTGCACCATTTCCGGAATCGCATCATCCTTTACCGCAATCAGGTATAAATCAGCATGAAGGTCGATATCCGCCAGGACGGAAATCCCTTTAGCCCCTACCTGATCGGCCAATAACACCGCATGGTCCTGATTTTTGCTCCATACCTGAACCAATTCATATCCTGCTGCAACAAATGCAGTAGAAAAATGTGTTGCCACATTACCAGAACCGATGCAAACTACTTTCATTTCAGAACCAAATTTAAATGCCTGAGCTTTCCTGATAAATAGATCATCGGGAAAGCTCAGGCAATATATAATTAAACAACTTTAGCCTCTTTTTGTCTTCTCAGGATCGACAGTAAAAACCCGATCACCATTACTATGGTACCCGCCCAGTATAAATTGATGTACGGGAATTCAATAGATTTAAATACTACCCAGTCCTTAGCTTGCTGAGGTTTTTCGAAAACCTGCAACTCTACTTTTCCCTGATCAGGAAGTACTTTGGTAAATCTGAATCTCAAGCCCAGCTCATCAATATTACGTGCAAAATCAAAGGTATTGTTTCCTTTTACCAGGAAGATAGGCTCCGTTTTGTAGACCTTACCATTCACTTCAACTTCCAGTGGTAAACCTACTGCAAGATCGTTTTCTCCCAATACCAGGCTTTTTGCGGCCGGTTTATTATTCAACGCTTTGATGGTAATGATACCACTACCCGTGTGTAAAGTATCACCTGCTTTTACGTTTGCAATTCTAGGTGCCTTATAGTTTTCCTCTGGATTATGATCTTCATGATCCTCATGCGTATCCTTTTTATCAGGGGCACTGGTGATGTGGGTATACACATCATAAGTCAGGTAATGTTTGGTATCCGGAGAAGCAATCAATCCCATTTTCTCATTCGCCTGAACATGTGGATTCAATTCAAAATCTTCTTTCAGCTTGCCAGTTTCCTCATCATACACCTTAAAATTCAGCGTATAAATCGTGTTTGGAGCAATGGTTGTATCTCTGGTATAAGTAACCGTATACTTGCCCATTTTCTTAGGCTCATTTTTATACAATACAATGTTTTCACCAGGTTTCTCTGCTTTCTCAAAATCCTTTACCGGGATAAAGTTTGTGGTGTTGATAGAGATCGGTTTATTTGTTGCAGCAGCAACTAAAGCGCCAATCAACAATAATGCAAACCCCATGTGTGCCACAGCAGCACCTACCAGTTTACGTTTTCCACCAAGTCCTTGCGCCAGAACTCTTGCATTGGCAAGAATCGCAAATACACAGCTAAAAGTAAGCAGGATATACATTAAGTTAGTGTAAATATTGGTCAGGTATACGAAACCTGCAGTGATGATAATGGCAAAAACAATCGAAGCAATTAAGCTGCTATAGAATTTACGGATATCTGTCCTCTTGTATTTCATGAACTGTGCGAAACCAGAGATCACGGTTACCAGGATGGCAAACGGTGCCTGCCATTGGTTGTAATATTTAATGGCATCAATCGGAGGGGCAAAATTAGTCCCGAAAGCCGCATTGAATACCGGAACGGAAGTAGAGAAAATCACCTGAATACAGGCAACAGTAATCACTAAAGCACCGATAAACATCCAGAATTCTCTGGAATAAGTTTCTTCATCTTTGTTGGTGATCGGCAATTCCTTCCATCTGATGATCAGGAGCACCACAGGGATCGTCAGGAACACCACGTTATATAAGATCAGGTGACCAAACATCCCCAAATCTGTAAATGAATGCACTGAAGTTTCGCCAAGGATACCACTTCTCGTTAAGAAAGAAGCGTATAATACCAGTACAAAACTGATAATCACTAAAATAATCGCAGTAAAGAACGAGTGACCTGTATTTTTAAAAGCGATCATCACGTGTACACCTGCAATCAGGGTTAACCAGGGAATGATGGAGGCGTTCTCTACCGGATCCCATGCCCAGAAGCCACCAAAGTTTAAGGCTTCATAAGCCCAGAAAGAGCCCATGATAATACCGGTTCCCAGGATCATTACGGCAAATAAAGCCCATGGCATCGCAGGTTTAACCCATTCTTTATACTTCTTCTGCCATAAACCAGTCACGGCATAAGCGAAAGGAACGATCATACTGGCAAAACCCAGGAACAAAGTTGGCGGGTGAATCACCATCCAATAGTTCTGTAATAATGGGTTTAATCCTCTACCATCGGTAATAAATTTCAAATAGTTTTTAAAGTTCTCAGGATCGGCAAATACAACCGGTGCCATATCTTTCAGATTTACCGCTTCCCTTAGCAGGATAAATGGGGAGCTACCAATTCGTTCTCCAAAAATCTGTACGCCCAATAACATGGAGGTTAAGAAGACCTGCGAAAAAGCGACAACAGTCATGACACCATTTTCCCAGGATTTTGCTTTCCAGATCAGGATTCCTCCTAACAATGATTGCCAGAAAGCCCATAACCAGAAGCTTCCTTCCTGTCCTTCCCAGAATGCAGAAACGATATAATAAACCGGAAGTTCTTTTGAAGAGTGCGAATAAACGTAGTAATACTCGTTATTGTGATTTAAAATCAGGTAAAATAAAGTAACGCCGATTCCCAGGATACTTACCCAGTTAATTAGAAATGAAATCCGACCTATGCGTGTCCATGATCGATCTCCAAGGTCTTTATTCTTAGTAGCAAAAAAGTAAGCTATCGTAGAAAGTAGTGAGGCAGCAAATGCTAAAACAATAAAGAATTGGCCGATTTTACCGGGCAGGAGGTTCTCTCCAAAAAATTGTATATCCATTAAGATTAATTGTATTTTATTACCTGACCGTCCGCTTTCACCTCAACAAGGTCGTTGTTGTATTTAGAAGGACATTTCATTAATATTTTTGAAGCATAAAAGGTACCATCTTTCATTTTACCGATTAAAACTAATTTTTCTGAACGTTCAAAATCTTGTGGTTTGGTGCCTTTGTAAACCACCTGGTTCACCTTCCCTTTTTCATCTTTCATGAAGAAAGCGAAATGATTGGCATCTTTCTGAGCATCATAGTACATGCCTTTTTCTTTTTCCCAGAAGCCCATTACGTGGAATTCTCTGGAATCTTTGGCAGCCTCAGTAAAAGTTGAATAGTTGCTGGTACCGGCGTTTAAACTGATTAAGAAGCCTACGCAGATCGCTATTGTGATTAAACCAATAATTGCACTTTTTCTCATGATGCTAATAAAATTTTAGATTGACACAAAGATAAAAAATATAGTTACCTAAAATCTTTTAGAGCCCTGCAATTCACTTTGATGACGATTTATTGATAGTTCTCTGACAAAAACAATGTAAATCAGTGAGCAATGATCGAAAAAGAAAATATTTCGCCTATTTCAGGTACTCAGATTTGATCATTTCCGGCATTTCAGACCTCAGTTTCATCACTTTTGGTCTGGAAACATTTCTGATATAGGAGTTCCCCTGATTTCGCTGATAATAATCCTGATGTTCCGTTTCTGCGGGATAAATCACTTCGAAAGGAAGGATTTCCGTAGCGATAGTTCTGCTCTTAAAATCTGTTTGCTCCAGCCTATGAATCATACCGGAAATGATGCGGTACTCTGCCGGCGAACGAAAAAAAGCAATAGAGCGGTATTCCGGTCCCAGGTCTGCGCCTTGCCTGTCTACCTGCGTTGGGTCATGGACGTAAAAGAACGCTTTGCAAAGCGTTTCAAAAGAAATTACGGAAGGATCATAATACACCTGTACAGCTTCGGCATGCCCACTGCTTTGCGACTGTAAATCCTGGTAAGTTGGGTTTTTGATTGTTCCACCGGCATAGCCACTGATCACTTTATGAACACCTTTTAATTCTATCATAGCCTCCTGAACAGCCCAGAAACAACCACCTGCAAAAGTAGCTTCCTTTTCATTCGCTGCCGGCGCAACGATCACTGCAAATCCGTTTTTACTTTCCAGTTGCTGTACTTTTTGATTCCCGGAACAGCCCCATAATAAAACCAACACTGCAATAATGATAAAATTCGATATGCTCATGATTTACCCCTCCAATACTACAAGATACGGGAATCGGGTAAAAAAAGATGTTGCACATTAGAAAGTGCTACAGGGAAATGACAAAAATAAAGGTCATAAAAAAAGAGGAGGAGTTACCTCCTTCCTCTTCGCTTTTAAATTCTGAACCGATCAGGGCTTAAGGCCAGATACCAAGATTCATATAAGAAATGGCAATTTTATCTATAGAGCCTACAAAAGCAGCCGTTCTTAACGTCTGGATGCCTGGTTTGCTCATTAATGTTTCTCTGATTTCATGGTAAGAATGGATCATCGTATCCTCTAAACCTGAGTTCACCAATTCCAATTCAGAAGCACCTTTAACGATCATTAAACGGTGTTCAGCAGGAATGCTTTTACCGGTTAAGCTTTCTAAAGTATTGATCAGGTTTCTGTTTGAGTTTTCCGCATAACGGTTTTCCATACGGCCAAACGCGACGTGAGAAAGGTTTTTCAACCACTCGAAATAAGATACGGTTACCCCACCTGCATTACAATACATATCAGGAATGATGATACCACCCATTTCAGTGAAGATCTCTTCTGCTTCAGGAGTACAAGGACCATTTGCACCTTCAGCGATGATTTTCGCTTTGATATTTCTGATATTGTCTGAAGTGATCACATTTTCCAATGCTGCAGGAACCAGGATATCACATGGTTGCTCTAAGCCTTCCATTGAGTTTTTAAACTCTTTAGCGCCCGGGAAACCTAAGATAGATCCGGTTAATTTACGGTGTGCGAACACTTCATCAATGTTCAATCCGTTTTCATTGTAGATCGCGCCTTCAAACTCGCAAAGACCAACGATAGTAGCACCAAATTCAGCTAAAAACTTAGCAGAATGGTAACCTACGTTTCCTAAACCCTGAACGATCACTCGTTTATCACCTAAACCAGCTTTAAAGCCAATTTTAGCCATATCTTCAGCTACAGTCACACATTCTCTGATGGCATAAGCTACTCCACGACCAGTCGCTTCCTTACGTCCACGGATACCGTGTAAAGCAATTGGCTTTCCGGTAACGCAACCCAAAGCATCTAACTGACCCGGGTTCATGGTCATATAAGTATCTGCGATCCAACTCATTTCACGCTCACCTGATCCGTAATCCGGAGCAGGAACGTCAATACCAGGACCGATAAAGTTCTTTTTGATTAATTCTGTTGTATAACGACGGGTGATGTTTTCCAGCTCACCAACGGTATAGTTTTTAGGGGTGATTTTGATCCCACCTTTAGCACCACCGAAAGGAACGTTTACGATCGCACATTTGTACGTCATCAATGCGGCTAAGGCCATCACCTCATCTTCATTTACCATCTCGCTGTAACGAATACCACCTTTGGTAGGACTCATGTGATGAGAATGTTCCACGCGCCATGCATCGATTACCTCAAACCCATTTCCTCTGCGGATAGGGAATTGAAAACGATACACACTGTTACAAGCTTTAATTTGGGTTAACAGACCTTCTGGATGAGAAGTAAATTGTGCGGCACTGTCAAAGTTCTTGCATACGTCTGCAAAAAAATTTGTCTCGTTTGCTGTATTAGCCATTCTTTGTTTTTTATGAATTGAATATAAGTTCTTATACTAATTACCTGCAAAATTGCAGTAAAAAAAACCATTTATGCAAATGGTAAATCACTTAGTGTAAGGCAAACACTACATCAAAACAAGCGCCAAAACAGGGCTTAAACGATTTAAAATAAGTTTTTAGCCGGTTATTTCTTTTCTAACTTTTTTAATCTTTTTTCTATTGTAAACAGAAAGAAAAGCAAGCCAAGCAAAATTACCAATACACAAGCCACTACAACGTATATTTTGCCGGATGAATAAAGGGTGTCGCTGATGGCAGAACCAGTTCCCTGAGCGAACAATTGCAGCGTTAACAAGAACATTAAAAAGGTTGCTGTAAATTTTTTCATTAGAATATCTTTTGATGATTAAAGGCTATGGAAAGACCATTTCCTGTTTATTTCGATAATTTATTTCTTTCTAAATCGCGGAGTCTGTAAAGGATGTTGTAAATCCAGCAGCCGATCAGAATCCAGCCCAGACAAGCCGGGTAAAACACCATTCTCATGTGCTTATCCAGATCATAAGCATTAAAACCGGGGTTACCGCCATTGCCGGGGTGTAGGGAATCCGACAAACGTGGCAATACAAACAGTAAAACCACCATAATCGGGAAGGCGAAAATATTGTAAATCGCAGAAATTTTTGCTCTCTTTTGTTCTTCATCAATCGCATTGCGAAGTACCAGATAAGCGAAATAAAGTAAGATGGCTATCGCAGCGAAATTTTGCTTTACGTCGAAACTCCATGCTTGTCCCCAGGTAAATTTAGCCCAGATAGCACCGGTTACGATACCCAAAAGGCCGAATATCACCCCTGCATTGACACTTTCTACGGCTTTAATATCGTCTGCAGGATCATTACTTCTCAATGACTTGATGCTGTAAAAAACGGAAATACTGAACAATACGATCATGCTAAACCACATTGGCACATGAAAATAAAGGTTTCGGATACTCTCCCTAATAATTGGCAATTCAGGAGTTTTCATTAGAAAACCTGCAACAGTTGAATAAATCACCAATATTGCACCTAATACTTTCCACCAGTTCTTATACATTGACATTAAAATTTGATCTCTTTAACTCTGTTAATCGGCAAATGTAGCTAGAAAATTCCCTACTTCCGTTATATATCAGCCGATAAACGGCGGTTCTTTAGCTGTAAAGCATGGTAAATGACGCGGGGCTTACGGAATTTTAATCTCTCCAGAGGTATGGGAATAACAAGACTGATACCGACATCACCAGGGCGTTAATGATCAGTAACAGGCCGATTTCGTCCAGACTCACACTGCGATCTAAACCGTCCATTGCATTTTTGGTAAGTTTAATCAGGACCACCAGCACCGGAATAATGATCGGAAAACTCAAAATCGCCATCAGCATTCCTCCGTTTCCGGCTTTGGACGCAATCGCAGAAACCATCGTGAAAATCGTAGAAAAGCTCAGGCTTCCCAATAAGGCTGCCAGTAAATATAAGCCCAAATCCTGAGGACCAAAATCAAAAACCATAATGTAGAAGCCAAGTGCAATCACGGTCAGCACCATCATTAACATGGAATTATAGATCGTTTTGGAGATAATAAGTGCCAGTGGACTGGCAATCGTATAAATATAAACCTGTCTGCCCCTGCTCTCCTGCAGAAAACTTTTAGACACTGCATTGATCGAAGCGAAAAGCATGATGATCCAGAATAAAGCATTTAAAGTGACCTTATCTGTACTCACAAAAGATAAAAAGCAGACAAAGACGGTAGACACGACGTATAAAAGCACCCCGTTTAAAGCGTATTTGGAACGCCACTCTAACAACAATTCCTTTTTTATTAAATGTTTGATCTGTTCTGCTAAATTCATCCGGTCGCAAAGATAATTGTTAATCATCCGATTTACTAACGAGCAGGGTAATTAAGTTAAATGCCAGCGTAAAACAGGTCTAAATGCCTTGATAAAACCTATATAACTGTGACTTGACGAAGGACTGATAAAGAGTTGGTCAAGAGTTCAGGAAGATTGCTAAAGGGATATCCTTCAGCAACTGATCAGCACCTGACCGGCAACCCTTCGACAACATGGACCACCGTACGAACACAAAAAGAAAAATATAGCTGGTATAATTCAACCCCTTATCCAGGTTTCAACAACTCAATACAGGTAGCCTGAAAACACCATGAATATTATACCTGATAGGTAATATACTTTTGAAAACTTCTTCCTTTGAGCAGGAAGATAAAATGCAACCCAAATTGAGGAATCCCCCAGGTACTGAGGTAACCGGCAATCGGCTCATCCAAACGGTCTATAAATTTAAGACAATAATGTTCAAAATTATGGTCAATAAATTTGTCCTGATAATCCGGACTAAAATGGTTCAGATTAATGCGCAGATTACCATTGGCCAACAGGATCAACAAATGATGTCCAGTCATTGCACGCATAATATGTGGGTTCTTCTTCACCCACCTCGCCATACTCCTGTTGAAGTCTAGCTCATCAATATCAATAAACTCTTGCGCTTCCATTTTATAAATCAGGGCAATACTAGCAAAAAAAACTAAAGCGTTAAAATTTTATACATTTGAATAGCAAAACTTTACCTAAGTATGCCTATGAGCACGATCTATTGCAGTATTTTACAAAGTCCGGTTGGCGCGGTTTATATATTTACCGGCGAGGAATCGGTAAACGAAATCACCTTCAGGGAAAGCGATACGCGTGGACTTTCGGAAAACAGAATCAGCAAACTTGCAGCAACACAGCTAAATGATTATTTTGAAGGAAAATTAACAGCCTTCCAGCTGCCACTGCAACAATCCGGAACGGTCTTCCAGCAAGGGGTATGGACAGCCTTACAAACCATTGATTATGGCCATACCTGCTCCTATCTGGAATTTTCAAAACAACAAAACAATGTGCTGGCAATTCGTGCGATTGCCGCTGCGAACGGAAAAAATAAACTAGCCATTGTTGTCCCTTGTCACAGGGTGATTGGCAGCAATGGCAAACTGGTGGGGTATGCCGGGGAACTCTGGCGCAAAAAGTGGTTGCTGGACCACGAAAGAGCCATCAGTAAAAAAGGACAAATGACACTTGCTTTCTAAACCTGTTAACCCGGATCTATAAATTAATATTTAGCCCTATGAACGAATATCTGGATATTATGCTGAGAAGTCTCGCCGTTTATGCCTTTATGCTGGTCGCCATTCGTTTGACCGGTAAAAAGGAACTTTCACAGCTCAACACAACCGATGTTGTACTGATTTTGCTGATCAGTAATGCAGTACAGAATGCAATGGTAGGCAACAATACGAGTCTGCTGGGTGGTTTGGTGGCTGCCGCAATCCTTTTTGCGCTGAACTTCGCACTGAAAAAACTAATGTATAAAAGCAAGTGGTTCCGGGAGCTGCTTTCCGAAAAACCGGAAATTCTGATCCATAACGGTAAGCTTGATTTTGAAAAGCTGGCAAAACTAGACATTACAGACGAAGAATTGAGAGAGGCCATGAGAGAACATGGCGTAGAAAAGTTCAAAGATGTGAAGCTCGCGATCTTTGAAGTGGATGGAAACATCAGCATCATTAGTGGCTCAGACAGCCTGAAACAGACGCATTACAAACGAAAAAGAAAACAAAAAGCGCTAGGGGGATTGAACTAAAAATAGATTAAAATAAAACCAACCTATAAAAAATGAGCTGATCCATTACGATCAGCTCATTTATATTTTATCCGATCATTTAAGAATCTTTACAGTCTTCCTAAATAACTCATACAGCTCATTTAAAGACTATAATACGGCAACATCCGGCTGACCGGCCTGCACCAATACTACCCTTGGTTTTCTTACCGTAATTAAAACCCCGGCACCAACTACAATCACGTACCAGCCCCATTTCAATTTCACCATTCCTGCTGCAATATTCACCATCTTTTTGAAGTGAAGAAAGCCAAAAGAATCGTGTACTTTGAAATAAATACCGACTAATGTAATCGCGACCAATGCCATTACTGCCCAACCTGCAAACTTGATTAAACCAGTTTTATTAGCAAAAGAACCTAATAAAGCGACTACTACTAACACATAAAAAGTGATGGCCAAAGTAGGATCAATATCAAAATAGTTCCAGTTTCCAATGATCGGTAAGCGCATCAAAGGACATAGTCCACCGACAGCCATAACTGCTGCACCAATAACTCCCTGAATTTTCATTCTAATCTTATTGCTGCGTATTAATCCCCATTTTATCGGCGAAATGCGCACAATAATCGCGTAAATCTTCGACGATCAGTTTCTCACCTGTAGCTTTCAGGAAGCTATCACCCATCGTTTGCAAAGTTTCATAAAAGAATCTTTTCATCTCATCTACAGGCATATCTTTAGTCCATAGATCGATGCGCATAGAGTTCTTATAATTATGATCCCAAAGTGCTAACATCATCGATTTCACAGGCACCTGCTCTTTAGTAGCTGAATCTGTAGATTCCCAAAGAATATTGTCCGGTACATTGTTGTCGTCTAACTCAACGGTAATTTTAATTTCTGCTTGTTTCATTTAATTTATGCTGACTTTTATAATAATAAATAAGAGAACGGTAAAAAGGATCACAGTACACTCGATAATCCAGATCTTCTTCAACTCAGGAATAAACTTCCTGAAAATCTGATCGGACACGAAAGCCACTACCGCAATAACCAGACTAAAACCAACCAGGATTGCCTTTAAATCGATTACATGCGCATGTGATGGCGGTCTTTTCTCGAATAACATCACGACTGCTATCGTTATAAAGATGGCAGAAATGATATTAAGTGGGGTCAGTTTTACTTTCAATTCCCTTGTTTTACTTTTTGTTTTTGAACTTTTTTGACTTCCAGGCAGGAGTTTTATTTTTCATTTTCTCTCTTTCTGAAGCTGCAATCGCTGCGGCGTGTTTCTTCTCATGGAAAGCTCCTTTAAACTCAGGATCATCCTTACGTTTCTGGTCATCAATTGATCTGGCAATTGCCTGACGTTCTTCATAAGGCGTCTCTTCTACGAAAATTTCCGCTGGTAAAGGTAGCACAGGAATCTGTTGTCTGATCAACTTCTCTATTTTCTCAATGTAATATTTTTCTGCAGGCGTAGCGAAAGTCAAGGCATCTCCTTTGGCATATGCCCTGCCAGTACGTCCAATACGGTGTACATAATCTTCAATAATGATCGGTACATCGAAGTTGATCACATGACTCACCTCAGAAACATCAATACCTCTGGAAGCAACATCTGTAGCTACCAATACCCTGATATTTCCTTCTTTAAAGCTATTAATCGAGTTGATACGTGTATTCTGACCTTTATTGGCATGGATTACCCTTACCGCTTCCGCACCGAATCTACGCTCGATAAAGCTGAAAATATTGTCGGCAACTGTCTTCGTTTTACAGAATATGATCAGTCTCTTAAACTCCTCATCATTTTTCAGCAGGTGCTGTAATAAATTGATCTTGGTTTTGAAATTGGGAACCTCATACAACTTCTGCGTAACCGTTTGCGCAGGTGTAGCTTGCATGCCTACCTCAATAATAGTCGGGTGTTTCAGGAAGTCACCAGCAATTTTCTGTACCAGATCACTCATGGTAGCAGAGAATAATAAGTTTTGACGGCGACGGGGAACCACTTCTAAAATACGGTGAATAGAGCCAATAAAGCCCATATCCATCATTTTATCCGCTTCATCCAACACCAAAAACTTCATGTATTGCGTATTGATGTGTCCGGCTAAATAGATGTCTAAAAATCTTCCCGGAGTAGCCACGATAATGTCTACACCCGCTTTAATCTGTTCGATTTGTGTTTTTGGACCGATACCGCCGAAAACGACAACGGTACGTAAGTCTGTATATTTAGAGAAAATTTTAACATGTTCAGTGATCTGCATCGCCAACTCTCTGGTCGGTGCAAGGATCAGGGCTCTTGGCGCATCGCCCTGAGCATATTTTAATTGCATCAGGATCGGTAAAACATAAGCCGCTGTTTTTCCGGTTCCAGTCTCGGCAATGCCGAATATATCCTGTCCTGATAAAACAGGTGCAATTGATTTTTCTTGTATAGGGGTGGCAACAGTAAACCCTGCATCAGCTACAGCATTTAAAATCTGTCGATTAAGGTTAAACTCTTCAAATGTTTTGGGCATTTTGCAAAGATACTATTATTTATAGGATCAACAGCTGAACGTATTATTTATGATGGCGATTGTTTTAAAAAATCTTAAATAATGTACTTTTATAAGTATAACGAATCAACCAGATGCGAAAACAACAAAACAGATGGTTAAAGGCAATATTCCCGGCTGCCTTTACCTTACTGCTAACCGGAACCACGGCGGCTTATGCCCAGGATTTATACTTACCCAGAAATATTAAAATGGCTTATGAAAAAGGAAGCCGGTCTAAAGATGGAAAACCAGGAAAGCATTACTGGCAAAACAAAGGCAAATACGACATGACCATCAGTGTGGACCCTGCCAGTAAAATCGTAACTGGTTCAGAAATCATTAAATATACCAACCACAGTCCGGATACATTGGGTCAAATCGCCATCAGATTTGTCAACAACCTGCATAAACCAACCTCTCCACGTGCAAATTATGTGAACAAAGACTTTTTAAGCGCAGGATTAACCATCAGTTCTTTTCAAATTGACGGGCAAAAATATGACATCAAATCTGAGAATTGGGAGACAGTAGAAGGCATTAAACTCAAAACACCCTTAAATCCGGGGCAGACTACCGAGCTGAACATCAGCTGGTCTTATCCACTATCAAAAGAGAGCGGCAGGGAAGGTCAGCTGGACAGCAGTACTTTTTTTGTGGCCTATGCCTTCCCGAGAGTTTCCGTTTATGATGATTACAATGGCTGGGACTATATCCCCCATACCGACAGGACTGAATTCTACAACGATTTCAACGATTACCGGCTTACTGTAAAAGCCCCGAAAAACTTCGTCGTATGGGCTACCGGCGATCTGCAGAACCCTCAGGAAGTGTTACAACCCCTTTTTGCAGAAAGGTTGAAAAAATCTTATACCAGTGATGAGATCGCTCCGATTGCCAATGCAGAAGAAATGGCGAAAGGTCTGGTTACGCAACAAAACGAATGGAATAGCTGGGTATTTACCGCAGATCACATCACAGATGTAACTTTTGCCTTAAGCAACCATTACTTATGGGATGGTGGTAGTGTGATTGTAGACCCAAAAACCGGCAGAAGAGCCAGTGCACAGGCCGCTTATGATGCGAAAGCACCCGATTTCCCAAAAGCGGTAGACTGGACCAAACAATCACTATCCTGGTTTTCCAACAGCTGGCCGGGCGTTGCCTATCCATATTCAAAAATGACCGCTGTACAAGGTTTTGCAGACATGGAATACCCGATGATGATCAACGATTCTACCACTCCTGACATAGAATTCTCTCAATTTGTATTGAACCATGAGGTTGCACACACCTATTTCCCTTTTTACATGGGCACCAATGAAACCAGATATGCACACATGGACGAAGGTTGGGCCACGACTTTTGAATACCTGATCTCTACCGCACAGCTGGGAAAAGAGAAAGCAGATGCGAACTTTAAGAAATTCCGCGTGAATCGCTGGATCAACGATCCTTCCACCGAAGAAGATCAACCAATCATCAGCCTGTCTACGCAGGTTTCCGGCCCGGGTTATGGCAATAATGCCTATGGAAAACCAGCCCTCGCCTACCTTGCTTTAAAGGATATGTTGGGCGATGTTGCCTTTAAAAAGCACCTGCATACCTATATGGAGCGCTGGAACGGCAAGCATCCTATTCCATGGGACTTCTTCTACACCTTCAACAATGTATCCGGACAAAACCTGAACTGGTACTGGAACAACTGGTTTTTCAGCAACAATTATATTGACCTGGCGATTAAACAAGTGTCCGGCAAAGGACTGGCTTACCAGATTAAACTGGATAATATTGGCGGTTTTGCCGTCCCATTTGACATAAAATTGAAATATAAAGATGGCACAACCGGCGTATTTCATCAGACTGCCGGAGTTTGGAAATCCAGTCAGAAAACCACAGTCATCAGCCTGAAAGCAAAGCAGGTAGTTGCAGAAATTCTGATTGACGGTGGGATATTTGTAGATGCTACCCCTGCGGACAACATCTGGAAAAGCAAATAACGTTTTTTTTATTTAAGTTTGAAGGCATGAACACCATTCTGATAAAAGCGGCCTCAGTGGTAAACGAAGGCCAAATCTTTGTTGCTGACGTACTGATTAAAGAGGGATTTATTGTGAAAATTGCGCCTAATATCCAGGCGGAAGGCGCAAAAGAAATCAATGCAGAGGGCTTGCACCTCTTCCCTGGAATGATCGATGATCAGGTACATTTTAGAGAACCCGGACTAACGGATAAAGCGGATATATTTTCTGAAAGTATGGCTGCCGTTGCCGGAGGGATCACTTCCTTCATGGAAATGCCCAATACCGTTCCTAATACCTTAAGTCAGGAATTACTGGCCGATAAATATAAAATCGCCTCTGATGTTTCTTTAGCGAATTACTCGTTTTTCATGGGTGCTTCCAATGACAATCTCGATGAAGTATTGAAAACTGATCCTAAAAACGTTTGCGGGATTAAAGTATTCATGGGCTCTTCTACCGGAAATATGTTGGTAGACAATGCGACGGTTTTGGAAAACATTTTCAAAGAGGCGCCGATGTTAGTCGCTACACATTGTGAAGATGAAAAGACCATCAGAGAAAATATGGCGCGTTATAAAGCGGAATATGGCGACAACATCACCATAGACATGCACCCATTGATCAGAAGTGCAGAAGCTTGTTATATTTCTTCTTCAATGGCCGTTGAACTTGCTAAAAAATACCAGACGCGTTTACATATTCTACACATTTCTACTGCCAGAGAAGTCGCGTTATTTGATAACATTACGCCATTAAAAGATAAAAGAATTACTGCGGAAGCCTGCGTGCATCACCTTTGGTTCGACGATAGAGATTATGCCACAAAAGGCAACTGGATCAAATGGAATCCGGCAGTAAAAACGGAGCAGGACAAAGATGCGATCTTAAAAGGCGTATTGGATGGCCATATCGACATCATCGCGACAGACCATGCCCCGCATACTATTGCAGAAAAAGAGCAGCCTTACCTGCAAGCCCCTTCTGGTGGCCCATTGGTACAACACGCCCTTTCTGCCCTGCTGGAAATGTACCATCAAAAGAAAATCACACTGGAACAGATTGCTGAAAAAACAGCTCATAATGTGGCTACTTGTTTTCAAGTGGACAGAAGAGGCTTCATTAGAGAAGGTTACTGGGCAGATTTAGTGTTGGTAAACCTGAATGATCCGGTTAAAGTAACCAGAGCGAATCTTTGGTACAAATGCGGATGGTCACCTTTTGAAGGACAAACCTTCCAGTCAGAAATAACACACACGTTCGTTTCCGGAAATCTGGCTTATCAAAAAGGTAGTTTCATGACCAATGAAAAAGGAAAAAGACTGGCTTTTAACAGGTAACAGGATTACTTATCCGGATCCTGATAGGATGTGGTCATTGGATAAATCCATCACAAATTAAAAGGAATAGATCATTAAATTGACGAATCATAAAATTAACAGATCATAAATAATGAGATTAATGGACAAGCCCGGATTTAAACAGTTTGTCCAGCTGTTCAGTCTGTCAGGAATTGTATTTCTTGCCGGACTGAACAGTAATTTTATAGAGAAATACTATTCCAATGGCCTGTATCAGGTCAGTTCTGTGATTCAACGCTGGATCAGCTCCTTATTTCCCTTCCCTGTCGGGGACTTTCTCTACCTCCTACTCGTGTTGTACATCCTGAGGAGTATCTATCTCTTTTTCAAAAAGCTATCTCAAAAAAAACTAAAGAAGGCAGACCGGATCAAGATCCCCTTGCAGCTGGTTAATTTCGGTCTGATTTTATATCTGGTCTTTAAAGTCCTTTGGGGATTAAACTATTCCCGCCCATCTATCGCCAAACAACTTGGTATTTCAAATGAGAAGTATACGACTGCAGAACTGGTCTCACTGGGTGAATATTTCATAGGCCAGCTCAACAACCTGCAAACGATTAAAAAGGAAAGATACACCCTGAATCAACTCGAAAGCAAGGCGAAAACCTCCTATGATAGCCTAAAGAAAACCAATCAATTCTTCAACTATCCTGCGCCTTCGGTTAAGGCAGTATTGAACAGCTGGATTGTCACCAAAATCGGTATTGAGGGTTATTACAACCCCGTATCCGGCGAAGCCAATGTCAACATGAGACTGCCCACAACGGCACTCCCATTTGTGACCTGTCATGAAATTGCACACCAACTGGGCATCGGCAGAGAAGATGAAGCTAATCTGATCGGCTACCTCGTGGCCATCCACAGTACTGATAAAAATTTTCAATATTCTGCGGTATACAATATGCTCAGAAGTATTCTTTTTGAAATCAAATACAAGTCGCCGGAAGATTACATACGGCTCTACGCGACCATAAATCCGGTCACCTTAAACGATTTTCAAATAGAAAGCGCTTTCTGGAAAAAATATAACAGCGACATGTATGGCTATATGGATGTGGCCCTGGATAGCTTTTTAAAGCTTAATAACCAGAAAAAAGGAACAGATAGCTATCAGGATATTGTATTATGGTTGTATAATATTCATAAAAAAGACCTGATTCCAGCTGAGAAGGTTAAAACATTACAACCTTAAAACAAAAAAAGAACAAAACATTCCTAAATTTGCCCCACTATGGCAAAGATATCCATTAACCTCGCAACAGGTTCCTTACAGAAAGAAGAAATCATCGTCGGCATTGACCTTGGTACAACCAACAGTCTGGTAGCCTTTATCAACCCCGACAAAAACCCTATGGTCATTAATGACACGGGAAAGGGCGTATTGGTACCATCAATCGTGCATTTTAATGCAAATGGCGATGCAGTTGTAGGAAATGAAGCCAAAGATTTTTTAATCAGCGATCCCTCAAACACCATATTCTCAGTAAAAAGATTATTAGGCAGATCCTATAAAGATGTTGCTGCACACCAGGATACTTTCTCTTACAAAATCATAGATGACGAAAACGATTCTTTGGTGAAGATCAAAGCAGGCGATAAGTTTTACACGCCGATCGAGCTTTCCGCAGAAATCCTGAAAGAACTAAAAGCAAGAGCAGAACACGCGTTAAAAACACCGGTTAACCGTGCTGTAATTACCGTTCCTGCTTATTTTAATGATAGTCAGCGCCAGGCCACCCGTGATGCGGGCAGGTTAGCAGGCCTTGACGTGTTGAGAATTGTGAACGAACCTACCGCAGCCAGTCTGGCTTACGGAATCGGTCTGGACCCTACTCAACAAAAAACCATTGCCGTGTACGACCTTGGCGGAGGAACGTTTGACGTTTCCATCCTGTCCATTCAAAACGGAATCTTCGAAGTACTGGCCACTAATGGAAATACCTTTTTAGGAGGTGACGATTTTGACCGTGCCATTGTTCACCACTGGATAGAGCAAAACAAACTTGATGCTGCAAGCTTATCAGCAGATCAGGGATTAATGCAGTCCTTAAGACTCAAAGCAGAAGAAGCTAAAAAAGCCTTGAGTACTCAAAATCTTTTCAATGAGCAAATCGGAGAAATCTGGTGTACTTTAGATAAACAGACCTTTGAACAACTGATTTCGGCTAAAGTTGCAGAAACCATGACCGCTTGTAAACAAGCCTTAAGCGATGCCAACTTAACTGTAAAAGAAATCGACGAAGTGGTGCTTGTTGGTGGCTCTACACGTACCCCATATGTAAAAGCACAGGTTGCTGAGTTCTTCAATTCTACGCCACACGACCAGATTAATCCGGACGAAGTCGTGGCATTAGGTGCTGCAATTCAGGCAGACATCCTTGCCGGAAACCGCTCAGACATCCTTTTACTGGACGTAACGCCATTGTCTCTTGGTATTGAAACCATGGGTGGATTAATGGACGTGATCATCCCTAGAAACGCAAAAGTACCTACCAAAGCAGGCAGACAATACACTACCTCTATCGACGGACAGGTGAACATGAAAATCTCTGTATTCCAGGGAGAACGTGACCTGGTTAAAGAAAACAGGAAACTGGCTGAATTCGACTTAAAAGGTATCCCGGCAATGCCGGCAGGATTACCAAAAGTAGACATCAACTTTATGCTGAATGCCGATGGTATCCTAACCGTACAGGCGATAGAGCTACGTTCTGGTGTAAAACAGGAAATCGACATTACTCCAAGTTATGGTCTTACCGATGATACGGTAGAACAAATGTTGATCGACAGCATTACCCATGCGAAAAGTGATGTGGAACAACGGATGTTGATCGAAGCAAGAAGTGAAGGCGAACAATTGGTGTACACCGCAGAACGCTTCATTGAAAAACATAGCAACTTCCTGACCGCAGCAGAAATCACAGACACAAAAACGTATATTGAATCGCTGAAAAGCGCATTGGCTACCGCAGAAAAAGATAACATTTTGAAAAAAGCGGATGAGTTGAATGAATTCACCCGTCCATTCGCCGAAAGGGTGATGGACATGGCTGTTTCCTCAGCCATGAAAGGAAAAAGCATCGAAGAATAACCAGGTAATAGGTTATTATACAGAACTTGACAGGGATGAATCGTGTATTTATCCCTGTTTTGCTTTTAAGCGCATTGGTATTGTGTTCCTCCTGGGGATTTTATGCACACCAGCGCATCAACTACCTGGCTGTTTTTACGCTCCATAATGGCCTCAATACTTTTTACAAGGCAAATATCAACTACCTGAGCGATCACGCTGTAGACGCTGATAAGCGTCGCTATGCAGACACTGCAGAAGCACCCAGACATTTCATCGATGTAGAATGTTATGAAAATCACATTGACAGCATCCCCCGCAAATGGAATGATGCGCTAAAAAAATACGGTGCGGAAAAACTTCAGACCAATGGCATCCTCCCCTGGCAAATCCAGAAATCCTATTTCAAACTTGTTCAGGCCTTTGTAAACAGGGATTCCCTGAAAATACTGATCTATTCGGCTTATCTCGGCCATTACCTTTCGGACGCGCATGTCCCCCTCCACACCACGCAAAACCACAATGGCCAGCTAAGCAACCAGCATGGCATCCATGCCTTCTGGGAAAGCCGTTTACCGGAACTCTTTGCAGCGCAATACAATTTCCGTGTCGGGAAAGCAGTCTACATTGATGACCCTTTAAAAACAGCCTGGAAGATGGTGACTAATAGTCACCGGTTGCTGGACAGTGTTCTGGCTATGGAAGCAAAAGTGAGCGCAAGTACTCCCGGAAGGAAGAAATACAGCTTTTCTAAGCGCAAGAACCTGCTGCTCCGGCAGTACTCAGAAAGTTATTCCATGGCATATCATAATGTAATGAACCAAATGGTGGAGCGACAAATGCGGGCCGCCATTCATGCTACAGGCAGCTATTGGTACTCCGCCTGGATCGATGCCGGACAACCAAACCTACAAAACATGCCTAAAAAAAACGCTGCTTCAAGTCTGGTTAAAGAACTCGAAGCAGCGCCGATGCCCAATGGGCGTATAATTGGTAGAGAGCCGAATTAGCCCTTCAAAATATCTTTTGGTTTGATTCTGCTTTTGATCGCGGCATAAATTACCGGACCGAAGGTCACCACAGCAATTGTAATGATCACAATTGAAAAGTTATCTCTGATGATTGGAATTTGTCCAAGCAGGAAGCCCGCAAACAATAAACTGAAAATCCAGCCAATCCCACCTACTACATTGTAATAGGTAAATCTGCCGAAAGGCATTTTAGCTACACCTGCAACGAAAGGGGCAATCGTTCTGAAGATCGGAAGAAAACGGCTGAAAATAATCGCTTTACCACCATGCTTTTCAAAAAACTCATGAGATTTATTGTAGTATTCCAGCTTCAGGATCTTATTCCCTTCTTTAAATACTTTAATACCAAAATAGCTACCCAAGCGGTAGTTCAAGCTATTTCCAGCAATCGCAGCAATGGTTAGTAACAGGAACATGATCCAGATATCAAGGCCGGTTCCGCCTTTTGCGATCAATGCACCAACGGCAAACAGCATGGAGTCACCAGGTAAAAACGGGGTAACTACAAATCCGGTTTCCGCGAAAATGATTAAGAATAGAATAAGGTAAGTCCATGTTTTATAATCGCTTACAAGCTGTACTAAAGCTTTATCGGTATGCAATATAAAATCTACTAGTTGTGATAAAAGTTCCAAATCGTATAGTTTAAGCCCAAAATTAAGAATAACATGTTAATAAACATCCTATTTTAAATTTTAGTAGTCAATAATTAGTTAGCTGTGACAGAACAAATTCCGTGGTTCTTCCGGGGATTTGGCAAAAAGAAGGCCTGATAAAATACCAGGCCTCTTTTTATACTTTAAGATAATTCTAGTTGTAGTTGTTCAGCATTACTGGCATCACCAACATCAAAACATCTTCATTCTCGTCATTTGTGTGTGGAATTAGTAATCCTGCACGGTTAGGTGTAGAAAGTTCCAAAGTCACTTCTTCGCCGCTCAGGTTGCTCAGCATTTCGATCAGGAAACGGGCATTGAAACCAATTTCTAAATCTTCTCCTTCATACTGGCAGCTCAAACGCTCATGTGCTTCATTGGCGAAATCTAAATCCTCCGAAGAGATATTCAGCTCAGAACCATTGATTTTTAAACGTACCTGATGCGTAGTTTTGTTGGCGAAAATTACCACCCTACGTAAAGTGTTTAAGAACAATGCGCGGTCGATGATCAGTTTATTAGGGTTATTCGCAGGAATTACTGCTTCATAATCCGGGTAACGCTCATCAATCAGGCGACAAACCAAATTGATGTTTTCAAATTTAAAGAAAGCACTGGTGGCATTATAATCCACAGACACATTCACATCTGTAGAAGGGAGTGCTGCTTTTAATAAAGTCAGTGCTTTTTTAGGAAGGATGAATGAAGAAGCTTTTTCGCCTTTGCTGTCCATTCTTCTATATCTTACCAATTTATGTGCATCAGTAGCTACAAAAGTGATGTGTTGTTCAGATAACTGGCAATATACACCAGTCATTGCCGGACGCAACTCATCACTGCTTACTGCAAAAATGGTTTTGGTAATCGCTTCTGTCAAAACTGAAGCAGGAAGGTTTACCGATGAAGCATTTTCTACTACCGGAATCTTCGGAAAATCATCCCCGTTTTCTCCGCTTAGTTTATATTTACCGTCACCTGCACTGATTTCAATGGAGAAAGTGTTGTCGTCAATATTGAAAGAGATCGGCTGATCTGGTAATGTTTTTAAAGTGTCTAAAAGTATTTTTGCTGGCACAGCTACTTTTCCGCCTTCCTTAGACTCAACCGGTAAAGAGGTGGTCATGCTGGTTTGTAAATCAGTAGCAGAGATGGTTAAACTTCCATCTTTAATTTCAAAAAGGAAATTCTCCAATATCGGCAATACAGTACTGCTGCTTGATGCACCATTTACTGTTTGCAAATGTTTTAATAACGTTGATGTGGATACAATAAATCTCATAGTATGATCTTGTCAGTTCTCAAAAATATAAAAATTACCTCGCATACTTATGCTTGCGGTAATAATGTTGAAAAATCGCGAACGATATTAACAATAATAAGGGCAATGCCATATTGACCAATTGCCATTGTAGTTTTTCTGTACGTAGTTTCGCTTTATCCAACAGCCTGATCTTAACCTCTTTATTTCTCAAAGCGATTAAATGATCATCATTCGACAGGTAATCTGCGATATTTAAGAGCAAAGCTTTATTTCCGTAGTTTTTTTGCGTGTATCTGTCGAAGCCCAATGGAAATGCCGAACCGTCCTTGCTGCTGATTTGATTTTTGAAAACATCTCCGTCGCCAATGACCACCATTTTAGTTGGCTTGCTGACCGCCGGAAGCGGGTAGTTCCCGATGATTCCTGCCGGAACAGCACGGTTCAAAAATACAGAAGGAAAATTCCCTTCGATCAATACGGCCAGCGCTTGTGGTACGCTCGCATAAGCCCGTGGATCCGGTTGCTCGGCCACCATTTGCAACGACAATAATTTAGGCGCATTGAAGATCTTATTAAAGGGAGAAGTGTGTAAAATGACTGTTTTCTTCAAGCCTTTCACTGCGATGGTATCCACAGTGCTCACAAACTCCCCTTTGACCACATCAATATTCTTAACGAGGTTGTGCGAAGTATCCGGCTGCATTAAAGGATAATATACCCATGGTGCCATCTCTATTTGCCCGTTTCCGCCCATACTCAAGGGAATTTCCGCACAATTGGCATCAGCAATCAGGTTGTAATTTACCCTTGCACCGTACATGAACAGCATATCGTCCAGGTTTAGTTTTTTATTGAAGGCCAGCTGTTCTCCCGAACCTTTCAGGCTATCCAGATCAGCACTCACCTGATCAATCGCCCAGACTACCCTGCCGCCTTTCATCACAAAGTAATTGATTTTATACTTCTCCGCTTCTGTAAATTCCTTTTGAGGCCTGGCAATGATCAGTGTTTTCAATTTATCCAGTCCCGCAGCATCGATGGTATTCAGGTTTACCCTGCCCACTTCATAGCTATCAGACAAACTGGTAATGGCATCGTTCAACAGCAGATCCGGCAATTCTCCGTTTCCTTCTGTAAAACCAATCCTTGGGTGATCCGTAGAAAGCAGCTTTTGTATGGCAGACGTAAACAGGTATTCCAGGTTCTGAATCGAATTGTTAATATTTTCCTCATAACCACCGGTAGCCCCTAAATTCTGTAATAACTTTACCGGTAATTGCCTCTCATGGCTTTCCAGCATGGCCATCGGAAAGACCATTTTCTGCGCAAAACCAGCATCATTTTTAATGTTGACCGTGGTTGGTTCAATCCCTGCCTCATATAAGTGATTGATCACCGTATCCTGATCGGCTATCGACAATCCTGAAACCGGGTCTTTGAAAATCACGCTAATCTCCCGACCAGAAGCTGCTTTGTAATCAGCCAGCAGGTCTTTTGTAGCGTTTCTCAACCTTTTAAAAGGAGCCGGCAAATCGCCTTCCAGAAACACCGTAATGGTGATAGGTTGTTTAATATTCCCTAAGATCTCCTTTGATTTTGCAGTAAGGGTGTATCTTTTCTCTTTGGTGAAATCGATTCTGGTGTAAAAATACTGAGCCCCTATATTGAGCAAAACCAAAGCGAGAATGAAAACGGCAATACGGGTTAATTTCTGTTGCAGAATTACCATTTCCTACCTCCGATCACCAGTTTGGTTAAGCCTAGAAAAGTCAAAATAAAAGTCAGGAAGTAGATCAGGTCACGTGTATCTAATACGCCTCTGCTCATGGATTGATAATGTTCATTGACACTCAGATTGAGCAATATATTTTCAATGGAGCGAAAGCCAAAAATCTGGCTCATCGCCTCAAATCCACTGTAAGTGAAGAAACAAAGGAATACAGAAAATGCAAAAGCTACCACCTGATTTTTGGTCAGCGAGGAAGCAAAAATGCCGATGGAGGCAAAAGCTGCCCCTAACAACAATAAGCCTATATAAGACCCGATGATGGCTCCGGTATCGATATTTCCTTTTGGCAAGGCCAGTTCAGAGATTGAATACGAATAAATCAGGGTAGGCAATAAAGCAAACAAGACCAGTACAAAACAGGCCAGGTATTTGGCGATAATGATCTGCCAGTCAGTCACAGGACGCGTGGCCAGTAAGATGTAAGTACCTTCCCTCCTTTCCTCTGCAAAAGAACGCATGGTGATGGCAGGGATAAGAAAAAGGAATAAAAAAGGAGCAAGCCCGAAAAACCCGCTGAGTTCTGCATAACCATATTCCAGGATAGAAGTATCCGGAAAAAACCACAACAACAAGCCGGAGGCCAGCAAAAACACACCGATGGTAATATAGGCCATCAATGAATTCAATAAACTAAATAACTCTCTTTTAAATACCGCGTACATTCATTTGGATTAACGATGCCGAAGTTAGAAAATTTAAAAGACAAAAAAAGGGTGCCCAATAAAATCGGACACCCCACACACTAACTAAAACCCCTAAGTTTATTATTGTTTATCCCACCAAACTCTACCTTTGGTTTCATTGATATCGACTCCGTAAGCTGCATCTTTAGCTTTCATATCGTTAGCAGCTTTCAATATGTTGGCTCTGTTCAAATCAGCACCGGGTAATACACCTCTTCTTGGTCTGATCAGATTGGCATTACCATTCCATAAGTTTTCCAGGTAAGCAACCCCGGTACCATCACCAATATTTCCGGGAGTGGTTGGTTGTCCGGCTCTGTAATCTACAGCCTGAGGATAGCCTGTTCTTTTCCACATTGCCCATGCTTCTTCCGGTTGAGCCAGAAAATGCACCCAGGATTGAGAATATATACTTACCAGTCCATTATAAGGGAAACGTGACAAATAATCTCCCAAAGCAAGCGTTGATGCAAATGGCACTTTAATATCTACTCCAACTTTTTTGTATTGATCAAATGAAGCAGTAACACCTTCATTATACCAGGTAGCTGCAGCTTTCCCCATTACAGAACCACCTTTTTTAGCTGCAATTTCTGCCATCATGAAACAAGTTTCCGCATAGCTCAGGAACAAAGATTTATACTTTAATGAACCACCGGCAACCACTTCTTCATTTGTGTTCAATAGTGGATCAGCTATTCCTTCTTTAAAACCACCATTTTTAACGAAGTAGCGACCTTGAATCAGTGATTGATAAGTTAAATTAACCGCAGCACCAGTCGTTGAAAATGTTTGGAAGCGACCCGCTCCTGTTGGTCCATAGGAAGCATCCTGTGAAGCAGGGAACGTATGTTTCCCATAATAACGCTGTTTATACTCAGGAGTAGCCAATAAGGCAAGAGTAGCCGGAGTAGCCGTAGTTAACAAACTGCTATACGCTGGATTGTTCGTTCCCAATTGATTCTGACGAACCATTACTGCCAATCTAGGATCATTAGCAGATTTCAGGAACTCTACAAAAGGATAGGCTGCATTAAAGCTCGTTTTGATCGCATTGATATCATCCACGTTATTGTTCCAATCTCTGGAATTATTGATCCCGAAAGATTCTTCATAAGTAGAGATCAATTGTCCACCAAAGTTAGTTTCCACATCAACCAGGATCGCATCCAGATTTGCGGGATCTCTTTTCTCATAACGTTGCGCAATTTTAATACGCAATGTATTGGCAAACTTCAGCCAGTTGGTCATTGCCCCTTTATAAAAGAAGTCATTAGCGGTTAATTCCGATTGTCCGGCAGGTAAGGTTTTGATCGTATTCGCTGCTGCTTTTAATTTAGCATCGAATATTTTATACAGGTCGTAATCATAATCATATGCAGGTAATGGAAAGGCCACATCTTGAAAAGCTTGCGTGTAAGGCATCGCTCCGAATACATCTGCTGATCTCCAGGCCTGGTAAACATCAATAATCTGACTAATTGCCTTTAAATTCGCATAGCCGGTTTTTTGAGCTTCCGGCATTTCATCAATTTTAGCGATGATCCTGCTCAGGCCTACACCTACCTTTTGATAATAATCATTATAATATTGACTCAGGCCGGGATTTCCTCCTTTAGTAGCAGCTGGTGCCCAATAATTGCCTGAAAGATCCGCATTAGCACCATCCTGAACAATATATTGCATATAGGTCATGATGGTGAATCTATTCTGAACCTTAAACCTTTCATTATAATTGATATCGTTTATTGCGGTAGAGAATAAGAACCTTGGATCAACATCCGGAAGCGCATCAGGTCTTGTGTTGAGGTTAATCATGTCTTTTTTACAAGACTGTCCAAGTGATGCAAAGACAATCAGTCCCAGTATATATAATTTCTTTTTCATTTCTTTAGTTTTTAGGATTAGAACTTAACGTTTAAGGAAACTGCATAATTCCTTGTAAAAGGAACTCCACCAGTAATCCATGGGCTAAAAGGATCATTACTTTGAACAGATTCAGGATTTTGACCGCCTGTTAAACTGTTGTATAAATACCCCAGATTTCTAGCGGTAAAGCTGAGACGTGCGCCTTTAATCTTCACCTTGTCCAGGATTTGATAAGGAATTTGATAACCTAAGGTTACCTCACGTAACATCAACCAGGACATTTTAGAGATTGCATCGGAATTATTCAGTGCATTCTGCCATCCTTTTGTATAAGTGTAATAAACTGAAGCTTTCCATGGCTCTACAAGTCCCTGATCATAAGCCGACTTGAAGGTCATCCCTCCGATAGATTTGGTTGGATCAATTAAACTCATTTGTCCTGGAGCAAAAACAGCATCAGGAATTGCACCATCAAACACCGTTTGTCCGGTATAAGAATCTATACGGGCTACACCACCATGAGCCTGATCACGATATTTTAAAGAGGCTAACGGAACACCATTTCCCATAGAGTAGGCATATGTTTCTGAATAAACATAACCACCAAAACGGGCATCCATTTGTGTAAATAAGCTAAAGCTTTTATACCTCAGATTCACAGAGAAACCACCTGTTAAACTTGGTTCCACTCTACCGATAGGCAACCTTCCATTTGGCAAATCGGAATCAGAGTTATCAACCAGATTATAGTTGGCCACATTGTATTTCACATCTGCATTTGCATTTGCAAGTCTGGGGGCATTGATAATTAAAGGAAACCCTGTAGCAGGATCAATTTTCACAGTGGTATTGGCACGCATTTCCAATACGCCAAAATCGCCACCTTCATACGCCCAGATTTGTCCACCTTCATAATCGCCGGTAATGTTCCAGCTGGTGATACCGCCACCAAATTTGATGATCTTACTTCTGTTGTGGGCAAGGTTAAGGGATAAATCTAATCCCCAGTCTTTAGTTCTGATTGGAGAGCCACTAACTGAAGCTTCAAATCCTTTATTTTGAATGTTACCTGCATTAAAGAAGGTTCTTTTATAACCTGTTTCGGGTACTCCGTCCAATTTAAGGAGCTGATCGTAAGTATTACCTTTATACCAGGCAAAATCCACATCTATCCTGTTTTTCAGGAAAGATAAGGTAGTACCAAACTCAATTTCACGTTGTCTCTGCGGTCTAAGGTCATAATTTGGTTTTGTATCCCCATTAATCTGAGTCGCAGCAGGTACCGTCTGACCATTCTGGTCAATAATAACCGATGGCGAATATCCGGCACCTGTATCGAAAGGTCTGGCAATACCTGCACTTCCTACATAGGCAATGGAAGCTCTGATTTTCCCGAATGACAACCAGGATGGCATATCATCTTTAAAGTGATCAGAGAAGATATAGGAAAGGTTTGCCGAAGGATAGAATACAGAATTGTTATTTTTTCCCGGAACAATTTTAGGATAGGTTAAAACAGAAATCCAGTCGTTACGTCCGGACAACTCTAAGTTCAGGTATTTCTTATAAGAGAAGTTCACTACTCCGGCTATACCGATTGTTTCTCTGCTCGGCTTAAGAACTGAATACTTCCTGGTGGTCAGGTTAACTGCATCTCCCTGAATAGGTTTAACAGAGTTATCAAGGAAGAAAAAGTTTGGTACTGCCAAACCACCGTTGGTATTTGCACCATAAGTTTCACCTAGTTTATCACCATAAATTTCATTAATCAACCTGACATCAACATTCAGGTCGTCGCTAATATTTTTATTGGCATGTGCCATGAATAATAAGGTATAATCCGTAGAATAACCACCACCTGCAGCATAATATCCACCTTTATTATCTTTCTCGTTACCATATTCTTTGGTTTCGGCAAAGTTTTTCTGGTAGTTAAAGTTACCTCTTGCACTAAAATCTAACCAGGGGTTTACCTGTGCTTTTAATTGAAGGTATCCCAATAGTGAATTCTCATGATTGGTATAGTTCTTTTTGTCAATTCTTGAAAAGGTGTTGACTACCGCATCAAAATTACCCCCGGGTTTACTGTAGGTATAGATCTCATTATTTGCAGGATTTCTATATCCGGCATACCAATCTGCAAAATCAATATTTCTTGGTAAATAATAAGTACTAAAAGCCAGGGCATTGTCGCCATAAACAGAAAATCTACTTTGGTTAAAATAGTTGGAAGTTCTGGTATTCGCATAGCTGATTCCCATTTCCGAAGAAAATATTTTATTAATATCTCCACCAACTTTAACATCTATCGCGTCTCTTTTCAAGCCATTATTTGGCAAAATACCTTTGTTACTGGTATTAGAGTAAGAAACACGGTAATTAAATTTATCCGTACTTCCACCTAAGGCCACGTTGTTATTGATATAATTTCCATTGCGGTAAAAGGTCTTCCAGTTGTCTGGCTGCGCCTCATAAGGAACCATTTTTGATGGGTTATAAATCGCCGGAGTCAATCTTCCATCGAATTTTGGCCCCCAGTTACCTGTGGTTAAACTTTGCGTACCATCTGGTCTGAAATTACCCTCTCTGGTAATGTAACTTCCCATACCATGCTCATTCTGAAGTTCCATAAAGCTTTTATAAACTTCAGTAGTCTGGTAAGTACTGTTCACCTCAATACCTAATCCCTGACCACTTTTCCCTCTTTTCGTGTTGATAACAACCGCTCCATTCAAACCTCTGGAACCGTATAATGTAGTTGCCGCAGCACCTTTAAGGATCGTGATCGATTCATAATCATCAGGATTCAAACTTTTAAGCTGAGAACCGCCGTCAGCAGCATCACCACCTACAATGTTATTGGTGATCACCTGACCATCAATCACAAAGATTGGCTGGTTATTCGCTTGTCTGTCGCTGCTACCCAATACTTTAGCACCCCGGATTTGAATGTAAGGAGAAGTTTGTACCCCTGCAGTTCCCACCACATTGATGTTCACTCCAGCCACTTTACCTTGCAAACCAGTAATTGGATTGACGGTATTGGTACGGGTAATTTCGTCTCCTTTGATCTTGGTTATGGAATAACCGAGGTTCCTGTCTATCTTTTTCACCCCGAGCGCGCCCTCTACGGTCACTTCCTTCAAAGCATTATCGCTTGGACTTAAGCTGACATTAACCACCCTGTCAGCACCCACAACAGCTTCTTTGCTTGCATACCCCAGATATCTGAATTCCAGTGTATTTCCAGCTACTGCATCAATCATGAATTTCCCCTCTGCATTGGTACTAGTTGATTTTTTTGTTTCTTTCACCCGCACGCTTACCGCAGGCATAGGCGAGCCTGTCTCATCTTTTACAGTACCGGTTACGGTACGACCAGTCTGAGCAAAGACTCCGATGCTCCAGAATAACGCCGCAAAGCTAAGCCACGTCATTTTTAGTAGTAGTTTTGTCATAGTTGTTTTGTTTTAATTTGGGTTTATATTGATCGGTTAAAGGATGGTTCTCTTTTAAGGTTTACTTTATAAAAAATCCGTTCTCTCTATCACCATGTGAGCTGCCCCAAGCAATTCCGCCTCATTGCCGATTTCAGAAACTTCGATATCGGTACACTCTGCTATTCTGGGAATACAGAACTCATTAATGGCCTGCTGAATCGAAGGCATAAAGATCTTACCAGCTATGGCAGCTCTCCCACTCAACACAATTTTCTCAGGATTCATGATGTGAATTAAGGTAGCGACCCCCTTACCAAGATGAAATGAGGCTTCGGACAAGATGGAGATGGCCAATGGATCTCCGGAACGGGCGGCAGCTAAAAAATGATCCCCGTCATGTCTGGACTTATCCAAAAACAATCGTTTCATACTTGATTCGATACCTGCCTCCACCTGGGCTTTGGCCTTCCTTGCCATCACCAATAAGGAAGTTTCTACTTCCAGGCATCCTCTTTTACCGCAGGAGCATAAATGATCATTACCCGATAAAGGGATATGGCTAAACTCACCAGCGAAACCACTATGGCCCCTAAATACTTTTCCAGCTATAATCATCCCAAGGCCGGTGCCCCAGCCCAAATTGATCACCATGACGTCTTGCTTGCCTTTGGCTTTTCCAAATTTTAGTTCTGCAATTCCAATTAAACTAGAGTCGTTGTCTATGAACACCGGTAGATTTAGGTGAGTACTGAGGTGATCTCTCAGGCATTCCCCACCGGCAGTTGGAAATATGGTGTAGTTGATCCCTTCTTCAATGTTTACGAAACCAGGCATACCTATTCCGATGCCCAGGATATGATCCCTGTTTAGCCCTGATTTCTCCAGATTATCCGCAATAAACACCACTAATTTCTGAAGCGCGTTTACATCAGTGTAAGTATCAATTTCAATAATTTGAAGTGGAAGTTGAATTTGATTGGTCAGATTATAAATCACCATTCTGGTAACTACCTGATCTACAGCAACCGCAATAATGTATCGTTCTTTTTCAGGATTCAAAAGAAACATAGAGGCTCTTCTTCCCCCACTTGAAGGCGCAAGTCCATCGCTGATCATAAATCCATCTGTCACCAGATCATTTACCACGGTGGTCACAATAGGGAGACTTTTCTGAGTCAGTTTGCTGAGCTCATTTAATGAAAGTGCTAAGCCTGAATATAAATGCTTAAGTATTTCCTTCCTTAATTGTGCACTCTTCTTAATTATTGCAGACATATCTATCGTTAATTTTACATAAACATATAGAAAGTTACATTAAGAATACAAACCTTTTATATTTTTTTAAAAAGATTGAATAGGTTAGGAATAAAATAGATAAGAGTACAAGTATTTGAAAAGCCTAAAAAACACTTGAAAGAAAATTCAAGGAAAATCTGTGAAAAATCACTTTAGTTTAAAAAATAACGCTCGATGAAACGGTTGAGTTTATTAGAAATATTTTTAGGAAAAAATTATCTTTTACTTTAAATTGACATTTCTTTAAAAAATAGACAAAACAACTCATTTCTAGTCGGTTAGTGTTATTTCTACACTTGAAAAAAAAATCAAAAATAAGTTCAATTACTTACAAAAAGTATTCTTAAAAGAAGTAAAACACCTTAAAAACAAGTGCTTTTAGGGACTAAAACTGCCGCTAAAAAGTCTGATTCTTCCTAAAACCGATCAAGTCAGACATAATCCTACTAACTTTTGCTCCAAAAGGCCTTATAAATCCGGCTAAAAAAAGGGAAAATATAGTGATTTTCTCTCCCTGAAAAACTGAAAATGATGAGCCCGGGATCAGTCCCCTCATCATCGATTATCTGAATCAAAGAAAAGACGTGGCAAACATTTAAGCTGGAGAGATGAAAGGGGTAAAAAACAGCAAAGCCCTCCTGTTTCCAGGAAGGCTTTAGGGATGCTTATGTTAGCACCGAATAAAATTAGTTAAAATTACAAACCGAAGTTGAATGCAGCTCTTACACCTATGAAAGAAGGAGTAAGACCAAATTCTTTTGACCAGGCTTCATAACGGACACCTAAATCAATTGAAGCTTTATCTGCCACTGGAAACTCAACACCAGCACCTGGTGAATATGCAAATCTGGTTTTATCACCATCTTCGGTAGCAAATGCAGCACCGACCTCACCGTTCAAATAAAAGTTTTCAGCTAAAAAATACCTTGCACCAACCTTCACTGGAATGTAACCAGAGGTACCTGAAAACCCTAATATTTCTTTTGTTTTAAAACTAAGGTACCCGGCATTTGCAGTTAAATTCAAATTTGGAGCAACAGGATGTTGGTAAGTCAATGACCCGCCATATCCCATTTTATAAAAATCACCATAATTTCCCATCGGAAATGCAAATTCTGCACCTATACCTAATTTAGGACCATTCATAGCAGGATCTTTCTGAGCCTTGGCATTTGAAAAGGCAAAAATACCTGCGATCGCTGTTAGTAAAAATAATTTTTTCATGTGTTTAAGTTTAATTCGTATTAATGATATAAAATCAATACATAAATGCAAAAACTTGGCCAATGGCTTAAAACACATCAAAAAAACCACATCAGGAAGTCAGTTTTCTGAAAATATCCTCTAAAGAAGTCAGTTTGTGTTCTCTTTTAAGTTCATCAATTGAGGCATTTGCTACAATACACCCTTTATCAATGATAATCACCTCGTCGCAGAGTGCTTCTACTTCCTGCATAATGTGCGTAGAAATGATCACTGTTTTGTTTTTCCCAAGTTGCCTGATCAGCTCCCTGATCTCTACCAACTGGTTGGGGTCCAAACCCGAAGTCGGTTCATCTAAAATTAATACCTGCGGATCATGAATGATTGCCTGCGCCAAGCCCACCCTTTGCTTATAGCCTTTAGAAAGCATCGCAATTTTCTTATGCTGTTCAGAAGCAAGCCCTACCTTTTCAATGGTATCCTTTACTTTTTGTTTAGCATTTTTCAACTGATAAGTATCGGCAACAAACAGTAAAAACTCCTGAACATACATATCGGTATACAAAGGTGTATTTTCAGGAAGATAGCCCATAATCTTTCTAACTTCGACAGATTGTGTCTGCACATCAAAGCCACAAAGGCTGGCGGTACCTGAGCCAGGTTTCAGATAGCTTGTCAACATTCTCATGGTGGTCGACTTCCCAGCCCCATTGGGACCGAGAAAACCTAAGATCTTGCCTGGTTTAGCTTCAAAACTAATTCCGTCTACTGCTTTTTGCCGGCCGAAATGTTTGCTGAGTGATTTTACCTGGATGCTCAATTTATTTTACCTTTTTAATGTGTGAAGAACGCATCTTTTTATCTTTTCTATACTGATCAAATTCTTTTCCAGCCAATGCTAAATTATCAGTAGAAATCATATCGGCACCAGCTTCCAGATACTGATAGTAATATTTACCATTTGGTCTGGCCAGGGAGCGTTTGTCTAAGTTGCCCATGGTGCCCATGATACAGGTGATCCCGTTTTCATGTAAACCCTTAAATACTTTTTGTTCCGGAAGGGAAGTCCCTACGAAAGCCACAATCCTGTTGTTTGGCACACCTTTACCATTTAACCTGTCCAGATCTGTCGCATATTTAACGGAAGCTGAAATCATCAGATCAGGTGCAAGACGGTGTACTTCTACAGCCTGGTTGTCATTATAAGTGATCACAATGGAATTGTTCTCTGATTTTGTTTTACGTACCTCATCGATGATCTTGGCAAAAGGAACACCCTTTTTCACATCAATGGTAAACAATACTTTTCCTTTCCCCCAGGTGAGCACCTCATTTAAAGTAGGGATTTTATAAGTGGTTAAAGTTCCGTAGTCGTCTTTCAAGCGCAGCTTTTGTAATTCTGCGTAAGTATAGTTTCCAATCATCCCGGTACCATTACTGGTTCTGTCCAGACGGTCGTCATGCATAATCACCAATACAGAATCTTTACTCAGGGCAACATCAAACTCAATCACTACCGGTTGATATTTAGTCGCATTTTGAAATGTAGGGATACAATTTTCAGGAAAACCTTTCATTGGCGCTCCTCTATGTGCAGAAATCAGCGGATAACCCGGTGTTTTTCTATTTAAAAAGGACCTTAATTCTTCGCCACTGCTAAAAGAAATATAGTTTTTTGTTTGTCCTGTGCAGGATACGGCAAGCATCAGGAAGCTTACCAGAACCAGATTAAATTGTTTCATGGCCAAAAGTAGGAATTTAGGCCCTATATATATTTGTTAATCTTCTATATTTGCATCATTATGGCAAAGAACACTAACGACGAACAATTTAAAAATGTAATATCACATGCCAAGGAATACGGTTTCGTATTTCAAAGTAGCGAGATTTATGACGGACTAAGTGCTGTATATGACTACGGACAATTAGGCTCGGAATTAAAGAATAACATTAAAACTTATTGGTGGAAATCCATGGTTCAGATGCATGAGAACATTGTAGGAATCGATTCTGCAATCTTTATGCACCCGAAAGTATGGAAAGCCAGCGGACACGTAGACGGCTTTAGCGATCCTATGATCGATAACAAAGACTCTAAAAAACGCTACCGTGCTGACCAGTTGTTAGAAGATAAAATTGCCCGTTACGAGAAAGACGGTAAAACTGATAAAGCTGCAAAATTGCAGGCGGATATGGATGATGCATTAACAGCTGATGATCTTCCACGCTTAAAACTACTGATCGAAGAGCATGAAATTGCTTGTCCGGTGAGTGGCACAAAAAACTGGACCGATGTACGTCAGTTTAACCTGATGTTCAGCACACAGTTTGGTGCAATGGCAGAAGGTGCTGAAGAGGTCTATTTACGTCCGGAAACTGCACAGGGTATCTTTGTAAACTTCTTAAATGTGCAGAAATCAGGAAGAATGAAAATTCCTTTCGGTATCGCACAAATCGGTAAAGCATTCAGAAATGAAGTAATTGCACGTCAGTTCATCATGAGAATGCGTGAATTCGAACAAATGGAAATGCAATTCTTTGTTCGTCCGGGAGAAGATTCAAAATGGTTTGCTTACTGGAAAGAAGCGCGTCTAAAATGGCACCAGGCTTTAGGTACGCCAGCTGAAAAGTACCGTTTCCATGACCATGTTAAATTAGCACATTACGCAAATGCCGCAACAGATATCGAATTTGAATTCCCATTCGGATTTAAAGAAGTAGAAGGTATCCACAGTCGTACAGATTTCGATTTAACACAACACCAGACTTTCTCTGGTAAGAAAATGCAATATTTCGATGCCGAACTAAACGAAGAAGGCAAGCCTTACGGAAATTATGTTCCTTACGTAATCGAAACTTCTATCGGTTTAGACCGTATGTTCTTACTAACGATGATCAATGCTTTTGAAGAGCAGGATTTGAGTACTGAAGAAAAACAAGACAGCAGAACTTTACTACGCTTACACCCTTGCTTAGCACCGGTTAAAGTGGCGATCTTCCCATTGACGAAGAAAGACGGCTTACCAGAAAAAGCAAGAGAAATCATGAACAGCCTGAAACTTGATTTCAACTGTGTGTATGAAGAAAAAGATGCTATTGGTAAACGTTACCGCAGACAAGATGCAATTGGTACGCCATTCTGCTTAACTGTAGATCACCAGACTTTAGAAGACAATACCGTAACTATCCGTCACCGCGATACGATGGAACAGCAAAGGATTGACATTAAAGACCTGGAAGAGTTGATCTCCAGCAGAGTAAGCTGGAAAAACCTTTTGCAGTAAGGATATATTAACTGAATAAAAAACCCCTGCAATCATACGATTGCAGGGGTTTTGTTTTTGTGTGATCCTGAAAAAGGTAGACTAAACCAGCGTTCGTTTTCTCAGGGTATGCAAACGTGCATAACAAATGCCACTGTAGAAAGCCCATAACAACATCAGGTGCAGCAATAACTTCGGATTCTCCCATATACTTGCCCCCGACTGTACCACCGCAGTATAGAGCTGTATAAATGGCGTAGTTGGCAATAACATCGATAACCACTGCACTGGCAACGGTAGAGACTCAAATGGCCAGGAATACCCGGTAATCAGGAAAATCGGGTACGTTGAAAAGGCCATCATCTGTAAACAGAGTAGCTGTGATTTGAATAAAGATCCGATAAACTGTCCCATTGGAATTAACGTAAGCAGGAACAGCAATAGCAATAAGCTCAGCTCAAAACCATTGCCCCTCATGGGCAGATCGAGCAGACTGTAATTGACATTGAGAAAGAAAAACGCATAGGCGGAGAACAGGATCAGGTAAAACAAGCCTTTACCCCAAATCGCAGTTGAGGCACCACCTCTTAACCAACCGCCTAAAGTAGCGTGTTGCCTTTCGGCTGCTACACTTTCCGAAAGACCGATCAGCAAAGTTTGTTGCAGAATTAACGCCAACAATCCAGGTAGCAGGAAAGCTCCGTAACTGGATCGCTCATTAAAGAGCGGTCGGTAATCGAGGCTAACGGGCATTACATTCTGCATCGCAATAGTGGAGGTCATCCCCTCACTCTTCTCAAAAAACCGGAGCCGGACTCCTGCCCCTACAGTCAGACAGATTTGTTGTACACTCGCCAGAATATCACTGGAAGGTAGAAATCTGGCAGCATTTACCGCCAATACCACATTACTTTGTTTGAGGCTTAACAGATTTGTTTGTGTCCCCCTGGGAATGTACATATAGCCCTGGCAATTCCCTGCATACATCTGTTCCTTTGCATCTTCCAGATTGGAAAAATGGAGTAGTTCTACCATCGGGGAATTGTCGATATTTTGCTGTAATAAACGAGACAAACGGGTTTGATCATCGTCTACGATGGCCAGTTTCACATTTTCTTCTTCTTTATTGATGTAAATACTGCCGTAAAAAAAGGCATATAACAAAGGGGCGATCAGCAAGGTAAGGAGCAAACTATGGTCCTTTACCACTAGTGCAGCCTCTCTCAGTAAAAGATTAATTAAGGACGGGTTCGGCTGCTGCTTCATTTTTGCTGTTATTAAATTGACGTTGGAAAAGAATTAGGGCAGTCGGGAACATGACGGCTGGAAACAACAATAACTTATACAAGTCGGCCTGCGCATAATAAAAAGGCAGGTTCATATAGTATATTTTAAAGAAAGTATCCAGAAAGGGGGTATACGGCATGATTGTCGCGTAATACTGATCATACCAGGGCATTGCCCAGCGTGGAAAAGTAAAACCACTGAACACAAAAGCCGGCGAAGTATAAAACAAGGCCACATCGCCTGAAAGCATCACATCTTTAAACAAGGCAGAGATGAACATTCCGATCCCGATACAGGCGATAGACAGTAAGGTATATAGGGCAAAAAACTTGCCTGTTGCCGCCGGAACGCCGATCTCAAAAAATGGGAAGAGGATAAAGGCAATGAGGACAAAATTGAACCAGCTGACCACCAGGTGGGCAATTGTTTTTCCGGTAATCACGCGAAATGCCGAGCCCTTTGCCAATTCATAAAGCTCCCCCATCGTATTCGTTTTGTACTCATAATTGAGCGCCAGCATACTGCTGATGATCAGAATCATTTGCATTCCCACAGTAATCAGTCCGGGCACGAGGTATTCCTGGTAATTGTAAGTCGCATTGTACAGCTGATAGGTGTCCAGTTTGATGGGGTTAGCCAAAGCCATTGCCCGATCTGGCTCCATCCCTGTCTTGACCAACTTCTTCAGCACAATTCCGGTACTACCGGTAATGATCACCTGTGCCGCAGCCTTATAGACCATTTTTGCTGGCACTAAAGCCGCCGCATTGGTATATAAAGTCACTGTTGTAGGGTGACGACTATAAATATCGTTCTGCATATTGACAGGAAAATGCACGGCGCCCATGATTTCCCCAGTCTGAATTGCACGCTGTACTTCTGCTTCGCTATACAATCTTTTGCTAATGCGCAACGCATCCCGTTGCTCCAGCAAAAAAATCAGCTGTCTGCTTACCGGACTTTGATCGTCATCCCAGATGGCAAAAGGAAGGTTTTTCGCCTCTTTTTCCTGATAGATATACGCGTAAAAAGAAAATAACAGGGCAGGAACCACCAACATCACCAGGTAAAATACCTTTAGCTGGAGAATCCTGTTCCATTCCCGAATAATGATCTGACAAGTCGAACGCATTATGGCAAAATTAAGGAAGCGGTCATGCCAGCACGCAGGCCTTTAATTCCGGCAGGGTTTTCTGGTTTCAGCTCTATGGTAAATGTTCTCAGTTCAAACTGTCCTTTGTCTTTTGTAGGCACCCAATTGGCAAATTCCAGGGTTGGTGCAATAGAAGTGACTTTTACTTCAAAAGATTCCGGATCACAGCCAGGCACTTTTACAGAGGCTTTAGAACCAACTTTCAAAAGGTTAGATTCATCCTGACGGACATTAAACCTCAACAGTTTGGAATTTTTCTTTTCAATGGTCATCATTGGATAACCGATAGAGACAATTTCACCCTGGTGGGTTACTAAGCTAGAAATCACCCCGTCTGCCGGAGCATGAACCCTCGTATTATCACCTAATGATTTTGTCAGCTCATAAGCCTGTTCTGCTTGTTTTACAATCGCATTAGCCGTTTTCATAATTTCAGGACGGGTACCATCTTTTAACATTTTCAGGTTCAGTTTCGCCATTTCCATTTCTTTTTTTGCAGCCTCATAGCGGAAATAGAAAACATCTCTTTCCTGACCGGAAATCACATCTGCGTTGTACAGACGTTGCATTCTGTCGTTGGTGGCACTAAATAGTTTGTACTGATCTTCGCTGATCTGGTAGAGTTTAGAAGTAGCATCGATCAATTCTGGTCTTGCCCCTTTTAATAATAATTCCTGCTGTCCTTTTGCGGCATCAATTGCGGCAAGGGCCTGTGCTTTTATCGCATCAATCTCGTTAGAACGGAGAATCGCTACGATCTGGCCCTCTTTTACTGTATCGCCAAGTTCTACCAGTAAAGAATCCAGACGGCCCGGGAATTCTGCCGCCACGTCTACGCTGGAAGCATCTACCATCCCGATGAAATTATTGGCTTCTTTTTTATTCCCTGCCAGGAAGAAGAACAACGCAGCGATGACCACTATAACAGGGATTAGTAAGGCCCAGTAATTTTTTATGATATCTTTCATGTATAGGTGTTTTATATCTTGAGTTTTATGTTTGTATTAATTGTAATTGTATGCGGATAATTTATTTAAGGAATTGTGCCAGTTCTTTGGGAGTTCCTATACTATTAAAGTAAGCGGCAACGGCCAGATAATAGCCAAAAACGGCAGTATGATAGCCTTTATCAATCTCTGTTTCGAACAGTAAAGCATCATTAACATCTTTAGGAGAAGAAAGTTGATTTTTCATCCTTTCGCCGATAAGCGTACTGGTGGTATGTGCTTCTTTCCTGGCATTGTCTAAGGCGTTCACATCATTTTGCAGCGACCTCATTTTATTTCTGGCCACTGTTGATTGCACCTGTAAGGCCAATCCTGCACTTTGCTCGCCAAGTTTAGCCTCTTCTACGAGTTTTCTGGCTGCTTGTGTGCGTTTACGCGTTTGTCCGTTAAATAAACTCCATTGCATTTCTACGCCGATAAACCAATCTGGCATCGTTACCGGAAGGTCTTTCTGGTAAAGGTTGTAATTACCAATGGCAAAAATATTAGGTAGGGAAAAGGATTTGCTGATCTTCTCTGCGGTTTTCGCATAGTTGATTTTACTTCCTGCGAGTCTGTAAATGGGGTTTGATACCCAAAAATCTTCTTTTGGTGCCGCCGGCACGATATGGCGGTATTTTAGCGTATCGGCGATTACGATATTCGAATCCAAGGGGATACCCAGCAGTTTATTCAACTCTACTTTCGCATTTTCCTGCTCTAGTTTAATGTTATTGAACTGGCTCTCTGCCTGAATCAGGACCACATTTGTCCAGCTTTTCTGGTATGGGGCAAGGATTTCGTTTTTCACCAGCTCCTGTGCGTAAACCTTATTTTTAGTTAATGCGGTCACCATCGTTTGCTGTTCGCGCAGCAAAGTATTCAGGAATAAAATCCGCAGGTACTGCAAAGAAATCAGGAATTCTACTTCCTTACCTACCAGGTCTACATTGATGTCTGCCGATTTAACCAATGATTCTGCGAGATTCCCCGCAGCATCCAGTTTATAACCCAGAAATATAGGCTGTCTAAAACCTACTCCAGCTACAAAATAAGACTGTCGGCTCAGGCTAGGATTATAATCCGGGTAAATAGCGCCGATCACATTTTTAGAAGTGTTGTAAATGCGGTCTTGTACCGATTGTGGAAGGGGATTCCCGGTAATTTCTTTGAACACTTCATTGGCCGTATTGACACTTTGCTGCGAAGAACCGTTCACCACCCCATCCCTTGCCTGTTGCAGGTTAATGGTTAAAGGACTGCTCAGATAGGTATAGCTGGACAGTAAATCCACCTTAGGCAGGTAGCTTTTCTGCTCTGCTTTCAGGTTGGCTTCTCCGGAAGCCAGGGAAGACTTTGCCTGTCTCAGGGTCAGGTTGTTTTGCTGTGCGAGCTTAAAACAATCCTCCAAAGTAGTATTCTGTGCGTTTGCCCCGATCCCCCAGACCATCAGGCCACAAAGGAGGACATAACTTTTATAGGTATGTATTTCTTTAAACATGTTACTTTTTTAAAACTTTACTCAAGGTATATTCCCAATTCATTCTGGCGATATTCAGGACGGAAATGCTTTGCGGACATTCCACTTCACAAGCTTCGGTATTGGTACAATGACCAAAATCTTCAAGGTCCATTTGTGCCACCATAGACAATACCCGTTTTTTCGATTCCATCTTTCCCTGTGGTAATTTAACGAGGTGTGCAATTTTAGCGGAGGTGAATAAAGCGGCACTGGAATTTTTGCAGGTAGCCACACAGGCGCCACAACCAATACATGCGGCACTATCGAAAGCCGATTCTGCCTGCTCATGTGTGATTGGGATGCCGTTCGCTTCCGGCGCTTGTCCGGTGTTTACAGAAACAAAACCTCCGGCCTGGATGATTCGGTCGAAAGCAGAGCGGTCTACGCGAAGGTCTCTTTTCACCGGAAAAGCAGCCCCTCTAAATGGTTCTATATAAATCGTATCGCCATCTTTAAACTCGCGCATGTGCAGCTGACAAGTGGTTAAATGTTTGACCGGGCCATGTGCACGGCCATTGATCATCATGCCACATTGTCCACAAATTCCTTCCCTGCAATCATGGTCGAACTCCACAGGGCGATCGCCGCTTAGAATTAGTTGTTCATTCAGGGTGTCCATCATTTCCAGAAAGGACATGTGTGGAATCACATTGTCCAATTCATAACCGACCAATTTCCCCGGACTACCGGCATCACTTTGTCGCCATATTTTTAAATAGATCTTCATAGCCGCTGTATTATTTGTAACTCCTTACGGTTAATTCTACATTTTCAAAATGCAGGGGTTCCGGAACCAGTAATTCTTCCTGATCCTCCCCCTGGTATTGCCAGGCTGATACGAAACAATATTTATCGTCGTTTCGTAAAGCCTCTCCTTCCGGAGTCTGATATTCTTCCCTGAAATGGGCGCCACAAGATTCTTCCCTGCTCAATGCATCCTGACACATCAGTTCTGAAATTTCCAGGTAGTCACTGATGCGGCCTGCTTTTTCCAGCTCTCCATTCATTTCCTCCTCGGTACCGGGCACTTTGAGGTTCTGATAGAAGTCTGCACGCAGATTTTTGATCTCCTGTATTGCTTTCGTTAATCCTGCTCTGCTTCTTGATAAACCACAATAGTCGTAAAGAAGTTTTCCCAATATTTTATGGTAGTGATCAGCAGTTTTTGTACCGTTAATGGCGATTAGTTTACCGAGCTGTGCTCTTACGCCAACTTCGGCATCTACAAACTCTTGTTCCTCCGTAGTCAGCCTGGCAGATTTAATTTCTCCGGCCAGGTAATCAGACACCACATAGGGTGCGATAAAATAACCATCCACACAAGCCTGCAACAAGGAATTAGCCCCTAATCTGTTGGCGCCATGGTCGGCAAAATTAGCTTCTCCTAAAGCAAATAAACCCGGAATGGTGGTCATCAGTTCATAATCCACCCATAAACCGCCCATAGAAAAGTGTGCGGCAGGCGAAATCATCATGGGTTCTTCGTAAGCATCGATATCTGTGATTTTACGGTACATATCAAACAGGTTTCCGTATTTCTCTTTAATCTTGTCTTTTCCCTGTTCTTTGATCGCTTTTGAAAAGTCAAGGTAAACGGCATTGAGCTGTGGACCTACGCCAAAACCGGCATCGATGCGTTCCTTTGCTGCACGGGAAGAAATATCCCTTGGTGCAAGGTTTCCAAAAGCAGGATAACGGCGTTCCAGATAGTAATCCCTTTCTGTTTCGGGAATATCATTGGGTTTCCTACTTTCAGGATTTTGCAAAGGCACCCAGATCCGACCGTCATTCCGTAAAGATTCGGACATCAAAGTCAGCTTACTCTGGTAACTACCTGATTGTGGTAAAGAAGTTGGGTGCACCTGTGTCCAGCTTGGACAGGCCATAAAGGCACCTTTTTTATGCGCCCGCCATATGGCAGAAGCGTTGCAGCCCATGGCCAGTGTAGACAAATAGTAAATCTTACCGAAGCCTCCGGTGGCCAGAATCACGGTATGGGCGCTATGTCTTTCGATCTCACCGGTATCCAGATTTCTCACAATAACTCCTCTCGCTTTCCCATCTACGATCACCAGATCCAGCATTTCATGTCTGGTATATAAGGTGACAGTTTTGGCGGCTACCTGTCTCATGAGTGCCTGATAGGCGCCCAATAACAGTTGTTGTCCGGTTTGTCCCCTTGCATAAAAAGTCCGGCTCACCTGTACACCACCAAAAGAGCGGTTGTTCAGGTATCCACCATATTCACGGCCAAAAGGTACGCCCTGGGCTACTGCCTGATCGATCAGCTGTGCCGAACATTCTGCCAGGCGGTAAACATTGGCTTCTCTGGAGCGAAAATCTCCTCCTTTAATCGTATCATAAAACATGCGATACACACTATCGCCGTCATTTTTATAGTTTTTCATGGCATTCACACCACCTTGTGCGGCAACAGAATGCGCTCTTCTTGCGGAGTCCTGGAAGCAAAATGATTTAACATTGTAGCCCATTTCTCCCAGAGATGCGGCAGCAGCACTTCCGGATAGTCCGGTACCTACCACGATCACATCCATTTTCTTTCTATTGGCGGGGTTTACCAGACGGGCATGGTCTTTATAAAAGCTCCATTTATCTTTTAAGGGGCCCGGCGGGATTTTAGCGTTTAATTCCATACCACATGCTGCGTTAAATAAATATAAACAGGGATAATTGCGAAGCCGAACGTAATCACGTAACTGTAAACCTTTCCAAAATTCCTTACCCAGTTAACGTATTTAGGATGGTAGAGTCCGAGAGAACGGGCGGCAGAAAAAAAGCCGTGTAGTAAGTGATAACCCAGTGCAAACATAGAAAGCACATAGAACAACACATACCACCAGTCCTGGTAAGCAGCGATCACAATACTGTATAAATCTTTATGTCCGGACTCGTCCATAGGTAAGGTTCCAAACTTGTATTGGTACCAGAAATCTTTGAAATGGAATACCAGGAAGATCAGGATCAATGTGCCTAGAATCCCCATATTCCGGGAATACCATTTGCTGGTAGCAGCTCTTCCATCTACAGCATATTTACCGGCAGTTTTTTTATTCTTCAGGGTGATCACCAGGGCATCTATACCATGTATCATGATAGCGGCATACAACACATAGGAAATGATTTTAATAAATATATTGCCCGAAAGCAGTTGGGAATAACCGTTAAAGCTTCCTTTTGCCTGTTCTGCTGGCAATAGCAATTGCAGGTTTCCCAGCAAGTGAATCACCAGAAAAAAACAGAGGAATAAGCCAGTTAAAGCCATCAATGTTTTACGCATCAGCGTAGAGGTATTTGTTTTTCTATCCATAGCTTTAAATTAAAATACGCCAATTACTTTCCACCAAAGTCCACCGATACCCATCCAGATGATCAGGAAAATGATGCTGAGAATAAAGCCCCTCGACCACCAATCTTTCACATCTACATACGTACTTCCAAAAAACACGGGGGCGGGTCCATGTCCGTAATGGGTTAAGGTGCCGAAAATACCACCGCAAAAACCCAGTGATAAAGCCAGTAACATCGGTGGAATACCAATAATTACGCCTACCCCTAATAATGCAGCATACATAGAGGCTACGTGTGCTGTTGCACTGGCAAACAGGTAATGACTGTAAAAATAGACCAGTATGATAATGGGAAAGGCGAGTGTCCAGCTCAGGCCACCAATCTGATCTTTCACCAGGTTGCTCAGCCATGGAATTAATCCGAGGGTATTTAACGCACTGCCCATCATCACCAAAGCGGAGAACCAGACAATCGTATCCCAGGCACCTTTTTCACTTTTCACATCTTCCCAGGTCAATACCCTGGAAAGCAGGAGAAATACCAGTCCGATAAAAGCGGTAGTAGTGGCATCGATTTTGAAAAAGTCGCCGCTTACCCATAACACCAGGAGCAGTACAAAAGCGATGAGCATCAACCATTCATTGGTAGAAACCGCACCCATTTCTTTTAGCTTATCCGTAGCCATTTTTGTTGCGCCCTGTGTGGCTTTAATTTCCGGCGGATATATTTTATAAAGTACATAAGGGATGACCAGCAGCGAAATAATACCGGGAACAATCGCAGCCCACATCCATGACATCCAGGTAATCTGAATACCCAGATCCGCAGCAAACTTCTGACACATGGGATTACTGGCGGTACCGGTAAGGAACATGGAAGAAGTGATGAGGTTGACATTATAACTGCTCAGACTCAGGTAGGCACCCAGTTTTCTGTGCGTTTCTTCCTGATCAGGAAAAGAGCCGAAGTTGATGGCCATTGCTTTCATAATCGGGTAAATAATACCACCTCCACGTGCTGTGTTACTGGGAATTGCAGGTGCGAGCACTAAATCTGCCAGGCCTAATCCGTAGCCTAAGCCCAGAGAACTGCGACCAAATACGCGGATAAAAAGATAGGCAATCCTGCTCCCCAGTCCCGTTTTTATAAAGCCACGGGCGATAAAGAAAGAGATCCCGATTAACCAGATCACCTTATCACCGAAGCTACTTAAAGCTAAAGAGATTGCCTTTCCCGGATCACCAGGCGCGAGTACGCCAGACACGGCCACAGCAGCAATAGCGATCATAGACATGGTGCCCATCGAAGCGGCCTTGAGAATAATCCCCAGGATAGTAGCCAGGAAAATGGCCAGTAGCTGCCATGCTTCTGCTTTGACCCCTTCCGGTTCCGGGATGAACCAAATGACCGCCCCGAATACCAGCGTAATCAGGAGCATTTTGTAGTTTATTTCTTGCATAGTTTGGTTTATACTATTTTAAAACAAGCTTATTTTATTAAAAACCGGGTTTCCCCTGATTAAAAACGGGCCTGCACCTGGCAGATCACCCGGTTGGTATTGTATTGTGTGGTGTTGGGTATATTTCTTTCGTAGCGGTCCATTTGCAGTCCGACTTGTACGCGGATGGCGTAAGCCTCGGCAAAAGAAGCGCTGAGCATTGGAATGTAAGTCTCCCTGGAATTTCCGGCCTGCCTGAAGTCAGCATCCAGATATTCATAGCGAAAGGCAAATTCAAGGTCTTTCAACCTTGTGTTTTTAAAGCTATAACTCACATTTGGCAACACATATACCCCTCTCATGGCATATTTGCTGACTGGTTTCAGTGGTGTTTCCTGTCCAAAGAACTCCTGACTGTTGATGCCTTGCTTATATTCAGAAACAAAACTCATCCCCCATCTGTCGTTCAGCTTTTTGGTATAGTCTACATCTACGCCATAAGCCCAGATCTTCTGTCCCATATTCTTTCCTACTCCTCCACTGGCACCCAGATGGGTGTTTTTGCTTAAGCCAAGGACTACTCTCGCAGGAAAAATCTTCCCATCGTCATTATCGCTGACCTGATTCCGGTTATTGCCGTTAAAAACACCTATCGAATATTGAATGGGAATTGCGATATCTTTAATCTGTCCAGAGAAACTTGCACCAATCTGGAAACTCTGCCAGCTATTAGCACCAAAGAGATAGTATTGATTAGAAAAGTCTATAGATTTGACAAAGTCTACCGGGTAATTATCTTCCTGTCCAAATTGCGGACGGAACTGTCCGAATTGAAAGTTCACATAATCATTGACACTATATTTGATATAGGCGTTTTCCAGCACTTTATTTTGTGGGTTTCCGGTAAAGTCACCGAAGTTGACCAGGATCACCGCATTGATACGGTCGTTGATGGCCGCATTCAGTTGTACCCTTGCCCGTTTTACGGAAAATGAATTGTGCGCAAAATGCTCATCACCGGAATGATGTAGCCCTTTGATGTCTACATCATCGTCCAGCGAGTAATTAAACTGGCTTTGCAACATGCCCGATAAAGTAAGTTTGGTCTTCGAGGACACCGGTATTTCGACCCCCTGGGCCTTTAATAAAACCGGTGTACATAGCATTGATAGAAACGTTAGAATTTTGAACTTCATTAATTTAGAGCTTTTGATGAGCATCACCTAAATAATAAGAAGGCGCCTTACCGGTGTTTTTAATAAAGGCCCTGAAAAAAGTAGTTCTGGAAGTAAATCCCGCCTGCCATGCCATGCCTTCTAAAGACAATTGTTTCCATTCTTCCTGGTGGATTTGTGACTTCACATATTCCACTCTCTGAAAGTTAATAAAATTCTGGAAATTTAACTGGTACTCCTTGTTAATCAGGCAGGAAAGATGATGTGCAGGTATACCGGTATCTTCTGCAAGATCTTTGATAGAATACCCTTTGGTAAGGAAAGGCTGCTGATCGGCAAGTGTTCTTTCTAAAGTTTCCAGATAGGCAGTACGCTTATCTTTACCATAGAGCAGGTGTCCCTGACAGGGGATGATTTTTTCCATCGGTTGCCCGACGTTTACCTCTGGTTGAGGTTCAGGTGAAAGTTTTCTTTTGAGGGTATTTATAAATCGGAAAATGGGGTGTTTTACGACTTGTGGAACGAAAAAAAGCAGATAAGCTGCGCTTACAAACGCGTTATTATCGATTTGCAGGGAAAAATGTACCATGTAATGAGCATTTAGTATTTCAAGGATAGATAGGATGTTTTTAGGCAACAGGAAAACTACCCCGGACGGAGATACCTGTTAGCATGAGGAGTATGTTTTTCCATAGGTAATGGATTTTGTAAGTTTTTTCCGCTAAGCAATTAATAATTTCACAACCTACATCTCTACAAAAAAGAGCTAAAAGCTCCGGTTTTAGAGATAGAGGTTTAGTATAGTACATTATTGAGGGAAAAAGGTTTTATTTATTTTGAAATAAATAATTACCTAAATAGAGGATTATTATCAGAATAATTCTATGTAAAGTTCCGCTCCTTTTATGAAGATAAAAGAAGGGAAACATTTAATTTCTTAACAAAAAATTAAGATACTGAAAAACTAAAATCTGAATTGCAGCGTAAGCTGAATTCGGCTATTATTGGCAGAATCGCCGTTTAAATTCTTTCTGCTGCCATATAAGTATTCAACACCACCTTTTACAAAGCTATTTGGATAATAGATCAGGTTTAAAATCCCATAATTAGACGCTTTAAAGTTCTGATCTGCAACAGTCCCCTTATTTTCAAGGTTTAAATATCCCCATCCGGCAGTCGAGCTAAATTTATCCGCCCACCAGTGATCATAAGAGGCAGATACTCCCCAAACAGCCAATACTTCCAGGTTGTCGCTGACCGGATTATAGACCCCATCGTAATTATCCGGGCCAATGTCGTTAATGTATTTACTGATCCCCTTGCCATAAGTGGCCTGAAACACGAAATTATCCTTATTTCCGGGTTGCTGTAATACGCCACTCGCACTTAAGCCGTATCCAAGCTTACTTTCTCTTTTCTGCTGCGCATCTTCGTATATAATAGGGTGTAATACTGATGCAAAACGCAGGTGACTTCCATCTTTACTGTACTGAATACTGCCGGTAATATCAGGTATTTGCTTTAAAGCTTTAAAGTCCGATTGCTCCGGCAGGGTTAGAAAACTCTGAGGGTCTTCCAATGCGAATGCTACTGCTGTGGTTTTGCTGACTGGCAGGGTTAACCTAAACTGTACTTGCCGACCGGAAGTCATCGCATTAGGCCCATTATAATCCAGCGTATTTGGATAAGCATCTACATCCATAAAGTTAGACCAGTACATTCCGACTAGTACCTTCCCATATTCGGCATAAGCATTTCTTAAATTCGGACTAAAAGAGCTGTTGAAAAGATCAAACTCCAAAACTGTTTTCAGCGCTTTCCCTTCAATCGGGATTTGTCCACTGAGGTTAAAACGACTGGCGGCAACACTATAAGTTGTATTGCTTTTTTTAGCATTGGGAATATCTATTCCGGAAGAGAGAAAGCCTAAAGGGCTGTTGTTATTGTGAAAATCATGAATGGCATCCGTCTGGATAAAACCACCGATCTGCAGGGCAACACTTTCATCGTCGGCCATAACCACACCGGTATACCTTCCCGATTCTACCGCACTTCTGGTTTGCGTTCTTGGCGGAGAAGCATTTTTCTTTAACCTGATGTCAAGGTAATTCAGGCGGGCTTCCAGACTATCCAGGCGTTTGCGGATCAGGGAATCTTTTTGCGCAAAAGCGGTCATCGCCAGCATTTGAAGGAGCAATAAAACGGGTGTCAGTTTAAGGAGAAGTCGCATCATTTGATCAGTTTTGATAGTACATAATATATAGTTCATTTATCCCGGCCTTCTTTTTCTTAACTCAGAGCATCCATCGCCTTTGAGCAGTGAAAGAAATGGTGAGCCATAGGTTGTTATTTTTATCTTTAATCCCATCGTACACTTCCGCGCGGATTAAATCCAGCTCATCTACGGAATGGAGTGGATAGCCTTCCGGTAAAAGAAAATCAATTTCTATCAGATGGTGCTTGCCGGTTTTAGCGATATGGCTTTTCACATCAAGGAAGTTCTTAGTACTCACAATCTCCTGAACCAGTGCCCTGGTAGTTCTTTCCACTTCATCATCGGGAGCAAATAAAAGCAGCTCTTTCAGGTTCCTGATCCCCGTTCGGATTGGCTCGACGAGAAAAATCAGCGAAGCCAGAATTACTAGTGCAGGATCTACATAAGGTACAAAGGCATGGAAACCCAGCCAGTCCAAAATAAAGGCAACCATCATTCCTATTAAAATCGCGATGCTCAAAAAAGTACCCAGTTGCCATTCCAGAGCCTCTATTTTCACAAACTCAGAAGCTACTTTCTGCGCTTTTCTCCTGAAATACAACCAGATAGCAAGAGATCCAAAAGCAGAAAATATTAAAAAGACAATGGCGACATCCAGGTTTACAATTCTACCGCCATGCATAAAATCCAGCGTTGCGGTAATCAGAGAATATAGACAGAGGAAGATGATGACGAGACATTGTATCAGAATGATAAAAGGTTCAAAATGAGCCCTTCCATAAGGAAGCACCTGGTCTTCTGGTTTTCTGATGAAGCGGATGGCGAAGATGGAGGCGATAGAAAGGATCATCCCAATCAGGCTGAAAAGACCGTCGAAAATAATGGCCTTGGCATCAGTCAGCAAGCCAAAAAAGATGCTTAAAAGTGCAAAAACACCTGTCAGATAAATAGATAGCTTAATCAGTCGGTTTTCAGTCAGGGCCATAATATATTTAATTCCTCAAAATACACAAAAGCCCTACCTGTATCTGCCCAACTAGGTTCCACATTCTAAAGTGAAACGCATTGCTCAACGCCTTACTCCTATTTGTTGAAGTGGATCAATAGCTTTGTTTTAGGGTCTATCTAAATCCTTAAACATTATGGCAGAAAATAATAAAAAAGTTGGTTTAATCCCAGTAATGCTGATGGTTGCAGGGAACATCATGGGCTCCGGAGTATTTCTTCTGCCTGCAAATCTGGCTTCTACCGGTGGCATTGCCATTTATGGCTGGCTGATCACCATTGTAGGCGCAATTGCCCTATCTATAGTGTATGCGAAGATCTCTTCGATAGACCGTAGTCCGGGTGGTTCTTATGCGTATGCAAGAAGAGCTTTTGGGCCTTTTCTAGGTTACCAGACCAATATGTTGTACTGGGTGGCCGCCTGGGTGGGTAATATCGCCATTGTGGTGGTCGGTGTAGGCTACCTCAGTTACTTCTTTCCTTTCTTAAAAGAACCAATTCCCGCTGCGATTTGCTCTATTGGAATTCTTTGGGGATTTGTACTGATCAATATCTCTGGTCCGCGGTTAATGACCAAAGTACAGGCCGTGACTACCGTTTTAGCCTTAATCCCCATTATCGGTGTGGCTGTATTTGGTTGGTTCTGGTTTAAAAGCAGCACCTACATGGAGGCCTGGAATGTGAGTGGAAAAAGCTCGCTTAGCGCCGTACAAAGTGTGTTAAATATTACGTTATGGGCATTTATAGGGGTCGAAACGGCTTCTGTCGTTGCCGGAGTAGTAGAAAATCCTAAAAAGAATGTACCTATTGCTACCGTTGGCGGGGTATTAATTGCCGCGGTTTCTTATATACTATCCAGCACTGCAATTATGGGGATGATTCCCAATGCAGAATTACAGGTTTCCTCTTCTCCTTTCGGCGATGCCGTAGCGATGGCCTTAGGAAAAACTGCCGGTGCGGTGGTGGCTTTCTGTGCAATGTTGGGCTGTTTAGGTTCTGTTGGTGGCTGGACCTTAGTAGCCGGACAAACGGCAAAAGCAGCAGCTGATGATGGTCTGTTCCCTAAAATATTCGGCAAAGTCAACAAAGACGGAATTCCGGTAACGGGTTTGATAATTGTAGGTATCCTGATGACCATCCTTCAATTGACTACCATCTCGCCAAATGCCGCAAAACAGTTCGGCGTGGTCTCTTCGATCACCGTAATTTTCACCGTTATCCCTTATATCTATACCTGTGCAGCATTAATGCTGATCGGTCATGGTAACCTTGGAGAAAAACGCAATGCTTATATCGGTATTATCGGCGTTGCCTTTATCTACTGTATCTGGTCTGTGATAAGTTCAGATTCTACTACCGTATTGGGTGCTTTCGTTTCTGTACTGATTACTACTGCACTTTACGCTTTCAATTATAACCGTACCCATAAAGGAGCATATCCACTTGATTCTAATTAAATAAATAAACCTATGATTCAACGTATCAATAAACTCAACAAAAGAAAAGTTCTGATCATCGATGATGAACTTCTTATTCTAAATACAGCCAATGGAAGAGCGGTCAGAGCATTGGTAAATGAATTGAATGATCGTAATTTTGAAGTGATCGAAGCGATTTCCTATGAAGATGCCCTATCGGTGATTATCTCTGACGCGGCGATCAGCTGCGTATTGCTGGACTGGACTTTAGGCGATAATGACGATACTACCCATCAACAGGGAACGGCATTACTAACGGAAATCAGAAAAAGAAATGCTGCTGTACCGGTATTCTTATTGGCAGAGAAAGGCGATCAGCATTCCTTTACCATAGAATCCATGAGCCTGGCTAATGAATTTATCTGGATGCTGGAAGATACTGCTTCCTTCCTGGGCGGAAGAATTGAGATTGCGATTCATCATTATTTCGAAAACCTATTACCCCCGTTTACTAAAGCCTTAATCAATTATACTGAAAATTCGGCAGAGTATTCCTGGGCTGCTCCGGGTCACCAGGGTGGGATTGCCTTTACAAAATCTCCGGTAGGAAGAGTATTTTTTGATTACTTTGGAGAGAACCTTTTCCGCACAGATACCGGGATCGAAAGAACACCACTCGGCTCTCTGCTAGACCATGAAGGGCCGGTTAAAGAATCAGAAGCTTATGTAGCCAAAGTATTTGGCTCGCATTTAAGTTACAACATGCTGAATGGCACTTCCGGTTCTAACAGAGCGGTGTTTGTGGCTGCGGTTAGCGATGGACAGTACGCGTTATGCGATAGAAATTGTCATAAATCCATCGAGCAATCCTTAACGATGACGAGTGCGATTCCGGTTTTCTTTATCCCAACCCGTAACCGTTTTGGGATCATCGGTCCGATTCCAGCGAAAGAATTTTCTCCGGAGGTGATCCAGTCGAAAATAAAAAACCATGCGCTTAAAGATTTAGCCGTTCAGGACAGACCGGTTTATGCCGTGGTCACGAACAGTACTTACGATGGTATGTGTTACAATTCTAAAGAACTTGAAAGTATACTGGCCCCAACCGTAGACCAGATCCATTTAGATGAGGCCTGGTATGCTTATGCCCGTTTCAACCCATTATACAAAGATCGCTTTGGCTTACGCGGCAAAGCGGAAGATCATCCAAAAGATGCTCCTACGATATTTGTAACGCATTCTACGCATAAATTATTAGCTGCACTATCGCAATCTTCTTACATCCATGTCAGGAATGGCAGAAAGCCAATTGAACATAGCCGGTTTAACGAATCTTATCTTTTACAGTCCACTACCTCTCCATTGTATGCGATCATCGCTTCTAATGAAATTGGTGCGGCGATGATGGATGGTCCACAGGGAGAAATCCTGATTCAGGATGTAATTGATGAGGCCGTAGATTTCCGTCAGGCATTAGCGCGTACGCAACGTGCTTTCCATCAGAAAAAAGACTGGTTCTTTGGTTCCTGGAATGCCCCAACGGTAACCGATCCGGCAACTGGAAAAGAGATAGATTTTGCAGATGCGCCTAAAGAATTGCTGAGTCATGATCCGAAATGCTGGGTACTAAAGCCCGGAGATGCCTGGCATGGCTTCGATCATATGACCGAAAACTGGTGTATGCTAGACCCGATTAAAGCAGGGATATTATGCCCCGGGATGGAAGATAATGGTAAATTGAGTACCTGGGGGATCCCCGCGGCTGTATTGTCATCTTTCTTATATGCGAAAGGAATCATCCCTTCCAGAACGACAGACTTTATGGTTCTTTGCCTGTTCTCTGTAGGAAATACTAAGGGGAAATGGGGTACATTGATCAATGCACTTTTAGAGTTCAAAAGATTTTATGATGAAAATGCACCATTAACGGCGACCATCCCTGACCTTCCTGCGAACTATCCTGATCGATATGGAAAGATGGGACTAAAAGACCTTGCGGATGAGATGTTCCATACCATGAGAGAAAGCAACATGGATAAATGGCAAACAGCAGCTTTTAGTCAGTTGCCAAAACCGGTCACCACGCCAAGGGTTGGTTTCCAAAAACTGATGTCGGGCGATGTAGAGTTATTGCCACTAGATAAATTGGCTGGCAGAACTTCTGCAGTAGGGGTTATTCCTTATCCTCCCGGAATTCCAATCATTATGCCGGGTGAAAACTTCGGTCCGGCCGACGGCCCATGGTTAAGCTATATCCGCAGCCTGCAGGATTGGGGAAGAAGGTTCCCTGGTTTTGAAAAGGTGGTGGAAGGATCAGAAATGAAAGACGATACCTACCATGTTTGGTGTTTAAAATAAGTCTTTAAAGTAAGACGGGGAAGTTTCCTCCGAAACCTCCCCGTCTAAATTAACGCTCTCATATATATAGACGCTCTTCTATCCGGTTTATTATATCCGACTGAAAATATTTTTACATTTCTTCTCTATCCCTGATCTCCGCGAAGCTTATTCTTAGCGCTAAGACTATTTCTCTTTCCTCATTAGTCTATTTACAATTAATCTAAATAATTCTTGCACTTGTCAGAATCAGCACTTACATTTGCGCCTTTCTAGAATTAATCTAAATAAACTCCTATGAAGAGACTTTACATTTTATTAAACATTACGCTACTTCTATTTATAACGCATACCACTTTTGCCCAATTGGCTTCGGCACCTGTAAGAGGAACAATTACTGGAAAAGTAAGTACCATTGATGGAAAACCTGCTGCATTTGTAAACTTACAGATCGTAGAAAACGGAAAGAAATCCTTGTCAAAGGAAGATGGTACTTTCATTTTTAACAACCTTAAAGCTGGAAACTATACGATTAAGTGCTCTTATGTTGGTTCAAAAGTGCAATCTCAAAAAGTTACGGTCATAGAAGGACAAACTTCTACCGTAGATTTCACGCTTTCGGAAAGCTCAGCTGATCTGGATGAAGTGGTAATTTCATCTTATAAATCTCAAAATCTAAAACCTGTTAGTGCGGGTAAGATTGCAATTAAACCAATGGATCTCCCTCAAAGTGTTTCCATTATTGGTAAAGAAGTGATCAGAGATCAACAAGCAAACCGTTTAAGTGATGTATTGAAAAATGTAAACGGTATTGCACTGGGTTCTACCAGAGGAACTACCGGAGATAACTTTTTTGCCCGTGGCTATAGCCTTGGTGCCAACAATTACTTTAAAAATGGTGCCAGATCAAATTCTGGTGCTTTACCTGAAGCCAGTACTTTAGAAAGTGTTGAAGTGCTGAAAGGTAGTGCTGCATTGCTTTACGGAAATGTAAGCAGTGGCGCAATCGTAAATATGGTAACTAAAAAACCACAATTTGAATATGGTGGTGAGGTATCCCTGCGTGCAGGTAGCTATGATCTATATAAACCTACCGGTGACATTTACGGTCCGATCACAAAGGATCTTGCTTTCCGCGTAATTGGTACTTATGAGAATGCAAGAAGTTACAGAAGCACTGTGAAATCTGAGCGTGTTTACGTAAACCCATCCTTATTATATAACATCAGCAAAAAAACAAGCCTTTTAGTACAAGGTGATTATTTAGACTACAACCTCACTCCTGATTTTGGAATTGGCTCTGTAGGCGGAAAAATCCCGACTAACATCTCACGTTCTGCATTCTTCAATACCGCATGGGCATATAATAAAGGTAAACAAGGAACGGCTTCTGGTGAATTAAACCACCAGTTCAATGACAACTGGAAGTTAAACGCAGTAGGTTCATTCCAATCTTTTAACAGAAACTACTTTTCTTCGGAAAGAATTCAGGCAGCTGCTAACGGCGACCTTGATCGTAAGTTAACCCGTTCAAAAACTGCGGAAGATTATTATACCGGCCAGGTAAACTTAAATGGTTTCTTTAAGACAGGTACCATCAAACATACTTTATTAGTTGGTATTGACGGTGATCGTTACCTGAACCTGGTGAACCAGTTTGACTTAAACACAAATACGGTTTATGATAAAATCAACACCCTTGATCCGAACAAATTTACGCCACGTACAGATATGCCGGTGACTAACATTACCGGATCTACAAAAACGCCAACAGATCGCGTAGGTGTTTATTTCCAGGATTTAATTGCGGTATCTGAAAAAGTAAAAGTACTTGCCGGTTTACGTTATTCTTACCAGGCAATCGCTGCTCCTGATGTATATTCAGTAGCAACAGGTGAAACTATTAAATCTCCTACAGTAAAGGCTAAATACGATCAGGCTTTCTCTCCAAGAGTTGGACTTGTTTACCAACCTTTCAAAACGACTTCCCTGTTTGCAAGTTACTCCAACAACTTTGCGCCAAACAATGGTGTAGATATTAATGGTGCAAATCTTAAAGCTTCCATCATCGATCAGTATGAGGTGGGTGTAAAAAATGATTTATTCAATGGAAAAATGACGGCCAATGTATCTGTATATAAAATCATTAACCATGACTTTGTACAAGGTGTAGTGCTTCCTGACGGACAATCAACGGTCGCAAAAGAATTTGCCGGTCAAACGACAAGTGACGGTTTCGAAGTTGATTTATCAGGAACGATTGTTTCAGGATTGAACTTCCTTGCAGGTTATAGCTATAACTTTATGCGCTACACCAAAACATCAGGATTACCTAACGGTAATATTGTAGGTGAGCGTTTAGTAGGAAATACTGCTCATACTGCAAATGGAACATTATTCTATACTTTCAGTGAAGGCGCCGTAAAAGGACTTAAATTAGGTGCTTCCGGATTTTACACTGGTAAACGTTATGCCGGATGGAACAATACACCAGCAGACTTAGCCAGTGCTACCGGCTCACGTCTGATTCCGGTTAAAGGTTTCACTACATTTGATTTATCTGCTGGTTACAACTTTAAAAAGTTCTCTATCCTGGGTAAAGTTTCGAATATTGGAAATACTTTAAATTACTATGTTCATGAGAACTACAGTATCAACCCAATTCCACCAAGACAATTTATGACTACCTTAAGCTACAGATTCTAAGACGCTAAAATATATTTTTAAAAAGGAGTTGTCTTTTCAGACAACTCCTTTTTTGTTTGCAGGGGATTTTCTTTACTGACTGATTTTCAAGCCGGAGTTTTTTAGCAGGATAAGGAATTCCAATCCTATATGGAAGAAAAAAATAGTCCTGCCTATACCGAATGGCCTGTGTTTTGCGTTAATGCACGAAAGAGACCCGCTAAATTATAACCGGGCCCTGAATAAAGAAAGATAAGATGAAGATTATTGCCCTTGCGCTCTTACTAACCCTCCCGTTTACCAGCCCTGCTCCTCAGTCTAATATCCTTTCACCAGATGACAGCTGGACCAGAGAAGAGCTGAGAATGGCCAATACCGCGGGTAATGCCAGTTATCTGACTCCCGAAGAAAAAGATATGGTGATTTACATGAACCTGGCCAGAATGGATGGTGCCAGATTTTTTGACACCTATTTTCAGGATTTTGTAGATGCCTACAATACCAGAGTAAGGCAATATGGTAATTATGAGGAGCTAAAAGTGAGCAGAAATGACAATTACTACCGCACATTGAGAAGAGATCTTCAACAGGTTAAGGATTTTCCGGTGTTTTGGCCGGACAGGGCGCTCAGTAATGTTGCCAGAGCACATGCAAAAGACTTAAACAGAAACAATTATGCGGGCCATACTTCTAAAGACGGGCGTACGCTAAACCAACGTGTTGCTACCGTATATCCGAAAAGATCTAATGGAGAATGTATCGCTTTTGGTTTCAATTCCGGCCTGGAAAACGTATGTATGTTACTGCTGGACAAGGGTGTTCCGGACCTGGGACACCGAAAACTGATCTTAAACAAATCCGCTGAGCTGAACACGGTTGGTTTGAGTATTCAACCTCACCCAAGGTACCGTTATTGTGCTGTCATCGACTTTGTATCCCTCCCGGATTAATTTTTACAATTAATAACATCAAATTCCTTTGAATTGAGGAAAAAGGTGCCGAGCTTTGCACCAATGAAAACAACTGACGATAAGTACAACACCGCGTATAAACGCTTCGGCCGATATGAGCGGGAGAACTACGCTTTCGGCTTTGTTTTCCAGAGTACCTCGAGAGATTTTATTCTCTTAGCCCCGAGTCCTTCGCCATAAGATTCTCGATTCAGGGGCCTATTCTATTCGAAAAATTATTATTTAAATTCATTTTGAAGGTATAAGATTCAAAAATCATATACCTCAGGATGCTCATTTTACTTTTATTTATCACCATCTTATGAAACAAAAAGGATTTCGTTCCATACTAGGAACAGTATTTCTTTGGATCGCCTTATTTGGCATTATCGCTTTAATCGTGAACGCATTTTATCAAAAATCTGCCTTCCATTTATTAATAGCGTTGCCCGTTATTCTGATTACGGCTCTTGCATACGACCGTTTTCAATCTAAACACGCCGTTCTCCGCAATTATCCGGTGATTGGCCGCTTACGCTATTTCTTCGAATCCATCAGACCAGAAATGCGTCAGTATTTCTTTGAATCGGAATTGGATGGAAAGCCTTTTAATCGTCGTCAGCGTTCCATTGTTTACCAAAGAGCAAAAAATGAAAGAGAAACAGTAGCCTTCGGAATGCAGGTAGACCCTTATCAGGAAGGATATGAGTGGGTATCCCACAGTATTTACCCGAAAAGGATTTCTAATATGGACCTAAGAGTGAAAGTTGGTGGTTTGGTATGTTCACAGCCTTACGACCTGAGTATCCTGAACATCGGAGCAATGAGTTTTGGTGCATTGAGCAAAACAGCGATTCAATCGCTCAGCCATGGTGCCCATTTGAATAAATTTGCACACAATACCGGCGAAGGTGGGATTAGTCCTTATCACGTTAAAGGTGGTGGCGACCTGATCTGGCAGGTAGGTACCGGTTATTTCGGTTGTAGAGATGCAGAAGGTAAATTTGATGCCGCGCTGTTTCAAAAGAACTCAAAAAGAGAGTACGTGAAAATGATTGAGCTGAAGTTATCTCAGGGTGCGAAACCTGGTCATGGTGGTATTTTACCGGCAGCCAAAAATACGCCTGAGATTGCAGAAATCAGAAATGTGGTAGCAGGAACAACGATCCTTTCTCCACCAGCACACAGCACCTTCTCTGATGCAACAGGTCTGATGCACTTTATCCAACAGTTGCGTGAGCTTTCAGGTGGCAAACCAGTCGGCTTTAAACTGTGTATCGGTAGCAAAGAAGAGTTTGTTGAGATCTGTGAAGCGATGGTAGCCACTAAAATTTCTCCGGATTTCATTACCATTGATGGTGCAGAAGGTGGAACCGGTGCCGCTCCGCTGGAATATACAGATTATGTAGGGATGCCTTTATTAGATGCCCTTGCTTTTGTAAACATCACCTTGAAACAATACGGATTAAGAGAAGACATTAAAATCCTGGCCTCAGGAAAAATCATTACCGGATTTGACATTATGCGCGTCGTTGCATTAGGTGCAGATGCCTGTTATAGTGCAAGAGGCATGATGATGGCCCTGGGTTGTATTCAGGCCCTTAAATGCGACAGTGGTAAATGCCCTGTAGGTATTGCTACTCAAGATAAAAGCTTATTTAAAGGAATTGACGTAACCGATAAGAAACATCGTGTCGCCAACTTCCATAAAAATACCGTTCACGCTACGATAGAGCTGATGGAAGCTTGTGGTTTTGATACCTTAAATGAGATTAAACCAGAACGTTTCAACAGAAGAATTGATACGACGAAAACGTTGAACTTTAAAGACATCTATTTTTCCTAGAGCATGATATTATAGAGAAATAGCTAACAATGATCAAAAAGGGCTGTCTTCCATAAGGAGATAGCCCTTTTGATTAATTTACCATTAATAAATCATTATCAATACTTAGCTTTGGAGCAAATATTTAAAAATTGAAAATAAAAGACACAACGGGCCTGAACCTTTATCTGGTGCTGGCTTATCGCTTTCTGATATTATTATTACTATATACCTTGTGCAGAATCGGTTTTTACCTTTTCAATCAGGATCTCTTCCAAAACATTACAATCGCTAAGTACCTCTACATCCTTTGGGGTGGACTAAAATTTGATGTTTCCGCTTTAATCTACATCAATGCGATTTATATTCTTGCGCATGTAATTCCTTTTCCTTTCCGTTATAACGAAGGTTATCAAAGGTTTTTCAAATGGTGGTTCATTATCACCAACAGTTTAGGGATTGTTGCCAATCTAATTGATTTCGTTTACTATAAATTTACACTTAAAAGAACAACAGCAACGGTTTTCAACCAGTTTAGCAATGAGAATAACAAGCTGAAACTCTTTGGTGATTTTCTGAAAGACTATTGGTACCTGTTGATTTTGCTGGCCGTATTTATCGGGTTCTTCATCAAATTATATCAATTGATCCAGGTTAAAAAGACAGCTGTTTTTACCTGGCCAGTCTATGTTTTACATACGGTATTGATGTTTATGATCGCTGTAATGTGCATCACCGGCGTTCGTGGCGGTTGGGGATTTGGTACCAGACCAATCACTTTAAGCAATGCGGGTGAATTTGTGGATACTCCGGATCAGATGAGTCTGGTACTGAACACGCCTTTTGCCATCATCAGGACCTTAAAAGCGTCCAGGTTAAAGCAACTAAATTACTATGATGAGCAAACTTTAAATGCCATTTACAACCCGATACAGCAACAAAAAGATACCGCAAAATTCAACAGGTTAAATGTCATGTTCATCATTGTGGAAAGTCTGGGAAAAGAGCATATAGGCTACTTTAACAAGGACCTCGATGGCGGAAAATACAAAGGATACACCCCTTTTCTGGATTCTTTAGCAGCTCAGAGTTATACTTTTAACAGGAGTTTTGCCAATGGCAGGAAGTCTATCGATGCCTTACCTTCTATAATTACCGGTATTCCTTCCATCAACGAACCTTTTGTACTCTCGATTTATTCGGGTAACAAAACCACCAGTATCGCTAAAATTCTAGGCGATGAAGGCTATGAAACGGCCTTTTTTCATGGTGCTCCGAATGGCTCTATGGGCTTTTCTTCTTATACGAACCTGGCAGGGATCAAGAAGTATTTCGGACAAAATGAATATCAAAAGACTGGTGACTCTGATGGCACCTGGGGCATTTGGGACGATCCCTTTTTACAATACACGGCGCAAACGATGAACACGCTGAAACAACCATTCTTTGCCAGTGTCTTCACTTTATCTTCCCACCACCCTTTCCGTGTTCCGGATGAATATGCAGGTAAATTTCCTAAAGGACCACTTCCGGTACAAGAGCCCCTGGGTTATACGGATATGGCCTTGCGCAATTTCTTTAAAACCGCATCCGGCATGCCATGGTTTAAGAACACGTTATTTGTACTTTGTGCTGATCACGCTACAGTTTCTTATCACCCGGAATACCAAAATACTCCCGGATACTTCTCCATCCCGATTATCTTTTATCGCCCGGATGGCTCATTAAAAGGATTATCAGATAAGCTGGTGCAACAAATAGACATTATGCCTACCGTTTTGAATTACCTACATTACGACAAACCTTATTTCTCCATGGGATTTGATGCTTTTGAGGAGAAAACGGATAACTTTGTGCTGAACAATAACGATGGTTCTTTTAACTTTTACATGGGCGATTATTACCTGGTAAATGATGGCAAGAATAACCTTGCCTTATATAACCTGAAAAAGGACCGCCTCAGTAAGCACAATATTCTGGCAGAAGAACCGGAAGTTGCCGCTGCCATGGAAAAGAAATTAAAAGCTTTCAGACAACAGTATAACAACAGAATGATCGCAAACCAGTTAACCTATAAATAATAAGTATGCGTAAAGCTTTGTTAAAGCTCATAGACTTTTTCTATCCTCCTTTTTCGAAATACATTTCCTTACATACATTCAGGTATATCGCTTCCGGAGGCACAACAACTGCTGCCGGAATTGTGATTTACTATATTGTCTATAACTGGGTGTTAAAACAGCAGGATGTTCATTTGAATATCTCCTTTCTGCCAAAGCTCATTACCGCACCAATTGCGGCATTTGCCATCGAGTCTGTGATTACTTTTATCATCGGTTTTACACTGAATAAATACCTGGTCTTTACAAAGTCCACCTTAAAAGGCAGGATTCAATTGTTTAGATATGCCTCTGTCGTAGCCACCAATATTCTGATCAATTATGCCTTGTTAAAAGTGTTAATAGAAGCCTTTGGTTTTTACCCTACAGTTTCCAAAGTGATCATTTCCGTATTACTTGCCGTGTTTAGTTATTTCTCTCAAAAGCACTTTTCTTTCAAAGTGAAGAAATAAGGATTTTAGGACCCGGGAATGTCTACTTTCCGTTATTTTTCGGAATCAAGGCGGGTTTTGTTTAGGAGAAGAAATAGATTTTCTTATATTGGGCTCCATATAAACCATATAGGTAATGAGTGATTTTAATGACTTCAACAATCCACAAGTAGCTAAGCTTCCTAAGCATTTAAGGCAATTTATTGTAGAGCAGCATTATGAAAAATATACGCCAATTGATCAGGCAGTCTGGCGCTATGTAATGCGTCAAAACTATAGCTACCTGAAGCAAGTGGCCTATTATCCTTATATCAAAGGTTTGCAACGCGCAGGTTTAAGTATAGAACATATCCCGAATTTGCAAACCATGAACGATAACCTTGGCAAAATAGGCTGGGGTGCCGTTACTGTAGATGGATTTATTCCGCCTGCGGCCTTCATGGAATACCAGGCTTACCGGGTATTGGTGATTGCAGCAGACATACGTCAGATTAACCACATTGAATATACACCAGCTCCGGATATTATCCATGAGTCGGCCGGGCATGCCCCGATTATTGCAGATACAGATTACAACAATTACCTGAGCTATTTTGGCTCTATAGGTGCTAAGGCCATGTTTTCTTCGAAAGATTTTGAGTTGTATGAAGCTATTCGCAACCTGAGTATCTTAAAAGAGGCAGCAAATGCGCCGGAACAGGAAATCGCAAAAGCGGAGAAACACTTACAAGTGGTTTCAGAAAACATGGGTGAGCCTTCGGAAATGTCCTTATTGGGTCGTTTACATTGGTGGACCGTGGAATACGGCTTGATCGGCACACTGGAAAACCCGAAAATATACGGTGCAGGGCTGCTTTCTTCTATCGGAGAAAGTTCGAGCTGTATGAAAGAAGAGGTCACCAAATTATGGTACAATATTGATACGATCAATTACGCTTATGACATCACGAAACAGCAGCCACAGTTGTTTGTAACGGAAAACTTCCAGAACCTGATTGATGTTTTGGAGCAGTTTGCCGATACCATGGCATTCAGACGTGGTGGTGCAGAAAGTGTAGTCAAAGCAATTGAGTGTAAAAACCCTGCAACGGCAGTTTATAGCTCAGGATTGCAGGTAACCGGTGTCTTTACAGACATGGGACTGAATACCGCTGATGAGCTTACTTTTATCAAAACAACAGGTCCTTCTGCATTGGCAGTAGATTCGAAACAACTGGAAGGTCATGGTAAATTCTACCATAAAGACGGCTTCTCCTCTCCTGTTGGTCGCTTAAACGGCCTGGTATTGGAAGATCTTAGTCTGGCGGAATTGCAGGAGCAAGGTATTGCTACAGGCAGCAGAGCAGAGGTAACTTTTGATAGTGGAATCCACCTTAACGGTGTGGTAAAAGATATTCTTCAACACAACGGTAAAACAATCCTGATTGTGTTTGAGGACTGTACCGTAAAAGAAGACAATGGCAATGTGCTTTTCCAACCGGAATGGGGTACTTATGACATGGCTGTCGGAGAGAAAATCGTTTCCGTATTTAATGGTGCTGCTGATAAAGATGCTTACGAAGAAATCACACACATCAGTGATAAACAAACACATAAGATAACCTACGACGAGAAAACGCAGCAGCTGCATGCGATTTACAAGGAAGTTCGCACGATCAGAGAAGACAAAAGAAATTATGAACAGGTCATTGCTTTATTTGAAGCTTTAAAAACAGAACATCGTCACGATTGGCTGGCTGCTTTAGAGATTCTGGAGATCCTGTACCACAAGAATCTGGATCCTGAACTGGAAAAAGAAGTGCGTATCTACCTGGAACTAAAAGCGGCAAATGAGCCAGAGCATCATAAATTAATTACAGATGGTTTACATGTGATTGAAAATCCGGTAAGTCAATTGATTACAGAAGAAGATTAAATGAATATAGTATTAACAGGTGCGAGCAGTGGGATTGGTTTTGAAGCTGCATTAGAGTTCGCAAACTACAAAGAGCATAAAGTTGTATGTATTGCCCGTTCTGCGGACAAGCTGCGTAAACTGCTGGAAATTGCCAAAAGTCTCAATCCGGATTGCACGTTGCTTCCGGTAGAATTTGACATTGTAAATGATGATTATGCCGTATTAGTTCCTTTCCTGAAGGAAAAGTTAGGTACAGTAGATATTTTAATCAATAATGCGGGTGCATTGATCAACAAGCCTTTCCTGGAAACTAGTAAAGATGATTTGTATCAGATGTTTGAAAGCAATGTTTTGGGTCATTTTAATATGATTCAGAATATATTGCCTTTAATGACTGCCGGCAGTCATATTGTAAACATTGGCAGTATGGGTGGTTTTCAGGGCAGTGTAAAATTCCCTGGCCTTGCAGCTTACTCTTCAAGCAAATCGGCCTTACATACCTTAACCGAATGTTTGGCTTCCGAATTGGCAGAAACGGGTATTAAAGTGAATTGTCTGGCTCTGGGTTCTGCGCAAACAGAAATGCTGGAACTGGCCTTCCCTGGCTATGAATCGCCTGTTATGGCTTTTGAAATGGGTAAATATGTGGCCGACTTTGCGAAGACCGGACACCGGTTTTTCAATGGAAAAGTGCTACCAGTAGCAGTAACCACCCCTTAATCAATTACTTATCAACATTACTTTAGGCTAAAGATAGTTTTATTATCTTTAGCCCAATCCCTATGAAGAAAAGCATCCTAATCCTCCTGTTTCTATCCATAAGTACGTTTGCTGCAAAGTCGCAGTCATTGTCGCCAGTCCTTTATCAGGATATGGTTTTCAAAATAATGGAAAACTTACCGGCACTTCCTGCCAGCAAATTTCAACCAGGCAATTTGTTATCTTTTGCAAAGTCCATGATTGGTACGCGTTACCGTTATGCTTCCAGCAATCCTAAAATAGGTTTCGACTGCTCCGGATTTGTAAACTATGTGTTTAAGAATTTTGGTATTAATGCACCACGATCTTCAAGAGATTTTGCGACCAAAGGACAGGACAAGAAGCTTGCTGATGCACAGGTTGGAGATGTGATCATCTTTACCGGCACTAACAGCCGCGTTCGTCGTGTTGGCCATGTAGGCATTATTTCTGCGGTAGATGGTGATGAGATCAAGTTTATCCACTCCTCTTCAGGTGCTGCAAAAGGCGTAACTATTACCAGCTTAAACGAGGGTTTCTATAAGAAACGGTTTATGAAAGTAGTAAGTATCTTATAAAAAAGCTTTTTAGCTGCATTTAAAGCAATACAATTTTTAAAGCATCCGCTACATTTCCTGCTGCCAGAAACTGTTTTGCCAGTTCATGAAGTTCACGTTCGCGGTTATTCGCATCGCCAATCGTGGCGTCTAAAACTTCTTTCACCTGGCTATTGCGTTGCATTTCATCCACATCATCAGCCGAAGGCAGTTGTTCTATGTTTCCTAATCTTCCAAGATCATTCCCCGAAAGCACATAAGAGTTTCTTACTGCTTTAGGCAGGGCATCTACGCCAATACCCAGTGTGGTTAAGGGTTTTGCTACTTTAAACAAGCTTTCCGGGGTCACACGACAATACCAGTCGCCACCCAAACGGGCCACAAGATCTATCTTTTCCTGATCAATTTTACCATCAGAATCCAGTATTTCTTCCTGAATGTGAATTAGCTTTACTTCTGCCAGAATCAGGTTGCCGGCGCCAGGCTGATCTCCTAAATGAATTACTTCTTTGACGATACACTCCATTTGCACGGGTGCTTCTGCCACTCTTGGTGGCTTCACCAGATGAGAAGGCAGCATGGTAAAACCAGCCTTTTCAAACTCATTAATGCCCTTTATGTATTCTGTACTGGCCAGACTCATTTGCTGTACCATCGGATAGTTGACGATATTGATGACACATTCTTTTACTTCCAGCACGTTTTCCAGGGTGTGTTTAGTACTGCCATCCCTTACCCTTCTCGATGGAGAAAAGATGCACATTGGTGGGTTAGTACTGAACATATTGAAAAAGCTGAAAGGGCTGAGGTTGATGTTTCCGTCCTGATCAATGGTGCTTGCAAAACAGATAGGTCTGGGTGCAATCGCATATTGCAGATAGTTTTGCAATTGAACAGGGGAAAGTGTGGTTACATCGATAGTCAGCATATTTATTTGAGCTTGTGTAAGGTCAAAGTTACTCCCTAAAAGTAGTTTAAAAAAGGGCTTACTGAATTTTAATAGCGATGGGCTGCAAAGAGCATATCATATATCCGGTAAGAAAACAATAGCTTCTTACCGGAGAATATGATTTTATTCTTGTATGGGATTCTATTTCTTTTTCAAAGCAAGGATAGAGAAATCACTATCTACTTTGATGATACTGTTACTTAAGTGTCCAAGACCGGTAATCTCCATTTCGACCACATCGCCATCTTGTAACCATTGCGGTTTAAAATCAGGGTTATTCAACAATCCAGTGCCATTTAGCTCCAGAAAGCAGCCTGTACCAACGGTACCAGAGCCAATCACATCACCAGGCAGAATATCTACGCCGTAGGCGCAACGCTCAATGATCTCAGCAAAAGTCCAGTCCATATCAGCCATATTTCCCGCAGATACCTGCACTCCATTTACGGTACAAGTCATTTCCAGATTATAAGCCTTTCCGGTATGACCAGGTTTGGCTGCTGTTAAATATTCTTCCAGTTCATCCGGTGTGACCAACCAGGGGCCGATTACAGTAGAAAAATCTTTACCCTTTGCCGGACCTAAATTTAGCAGCATTTCTTCCATTTGCAGGGTTCTTGCGCTCATATCATTCATCACCATATAACCGGCAATATAATTATCGGCTTCTGCGGCAGTAATATTACGGCCTTTCGTTCCGATAACAATGGCGACTTCCAGTTCAAAATCCAACTTTTGGAAATGATCCGGCATACATTCGATATCACCAGGACCCTGAATGGCATTGTGGTTGGTAAAGTAAAAAATCGGATACTGATCAAACTCTGCAATCATATCTACCTTACGGTTTCTACGTGCCGCAGCTACATGCTGGCGAAAAGCATAACCATCTCTACAGGATGTTGGATGTGGTACCGGTGCCAGTAATTCAAAGAAAGCTTCTTCCTTAGGTTCGATTTCGCCAGATTTAATCTGTGCATCCACCTTTTTAGCGCGATCCATCAGATCCACCCCTCCACGCAGGAATTCGTTCATCTCATCAGGCAACAATTTGTCGCAGGAATTCAGGTTATAAATATGTCCGTTTACAAAAACACCCAGGTGTTCTCTGTCTTCTGTTTTATAGGATACCAGCTTCATATGCTCAGTTTTTTGTCAAGTTATTCAAAGCTATATAAAAATACAGCTACGATGGTTAAATATAATTTATCTACATATAATCGTTCTGATTGTTTGTTCTTTACTATAATTATTACTTAATTTAGCTCCGCAAACAAAATGATCTTACACCTCACATATCAAAATCAAGTGGCCAAACAAGCGTTGGCTGCATTCAGGTATGCGATGCTTTCCAAGATCATCTTTGCACAATACTCCATATAGCATTTCCTTCGCTGTTGATTAAAACGTTTTCTACGTTTTACTGTTATTAATATACATATAATTCTAACCAAATTAACCTACTGTTATGCCTATTTATCATACCTTAGGAACTATTCCTGCGAAACGTCATACCGTTTTTAGAAAGCCCGATGGCAATTTATATGCAGAAGAATTAGTCTCTACTGAAGGGTTTTCCAGCTTATATTCACTCGTTTATCATTGTCACCCGCCAACCATTGTAAAAGAGCTCGGTGAGCCTTACTCGGTGGAGCCAAAGATTGCGCGCGAAAAGCATCTGCGTCATACCAGTCTGATTGGTTTCAACGTCAAACCGGAAGATGACTACCTGAAAAGCAGAAAACCTGTACTCGTAAACAGCGATTTACACATCTCTCTTGCAGCGCCAAGAAAATCTATGACCGACTATTTTTATAAGAATAGTCAGGCAGATGAGGTCATCTTTATCCATGAAGGTACAGGAACACTAAAAACAGGCTTTGGAAAGATCCGTTTTGCCTACGGCGATTACCTGGTGGTACCCCGCGGTACCATTTACCAAATGGAATTTGACGATGAGAAAAACAGGCTTTTCATCATAGAAAGTTTTAGCCCGATCCGCTCTCCGAAGCGTTACAGAAATGAATACGGGCAGTTAATGGAGCATTCTCCTTATTGTGAACGCGACATCAGACGCCCGCAGGATCTGGAAACCATCGACGAGTTTGGTGATTTCAAGGTATTGATTAAGAAACAGGGCTTAATGTATCCATACACCTATGGCACCCACCCTTTTGATTTTGTAGGCTGGGACGGTTTCCACTACCCATGGGCATTTTCTATCCACGATTTTGAACCGATTACAGGCCGTTTACATCAGCCACCTCCGGTACACCAGACTTTTGAAGGACATAATTTCGTGATTTGCTCTTTTGTACCGAGAAAATACGACTACCATCCCCTATCTATTCCTGCCCCGTACAACCATAGTAATGTGGACAGTGACGAGGTATTGTATTATGTTGATGGTGATTTTATGAGCAGAAAAAGCGTGGTTAAAGGCCAGATTACCCTACATCCGGGCGGAATTCCTCATGGACCACACCCTGGAACAGTAGAGAAATCCATCGGTAAAGAGCGCACAGATGAGCTGGCGGTCATGATTGATCCTTTCCGCCCTTTAATGCTCACCGAAGATGCCATCAGTATTGAAGACGAGAGTTACCATAAAAGCTGGCAACAAAACGTAGAATAAGGCATTTTAACGTAAAAAATCAGATTAAGAGTTTAAAATATTTAAAATCATGAGTACACAAACATTTGCAGAAAAGATTGCTAAAGCGCCAGATTTTCTTCCAATAAATGGAACAGATTACATAGAATTCTATGTAGGCAATGCAAAACAAGCTGCACATTACTATAAAACTGCGTTTGGTTTCCAATCTCTGGCTTATGCCGGACCGGAAACCGGGGTGCGCGACCGTGCTTCCTACGTACTAAAACAAGGAAAGATCAGGTTGGTACTGACTACGGCTTTGAAATCGGAAAGCCCGATTGCAGAACATGTAAAAAAACATGGTGATGGCGTAAAAGTATTGGCTTTATGGGTAGATGATGCTTATAGTGCCTTTGAAGAAACCACTAAACGAGGAGCAAAACCTTACCTGGAGCCGGTTACTAAAACAGACGAATTTGGAGAAGTAAGGATGTCGGGAATCTATACTTATGGAGAAACCATCCATATGTTTGTAGAACGTAAAAACTATACAGGGACTTTTATGCCTGGCTACCGCGACTGGAAGAGCGACTATGCGCCAACGGAAGCCGGCCTCTTGTACATTGACCACTGTGTGGGTAATGTGGGCTGGAACAGGATGAATGAGACCGTAAAATGGTATGAAGAGGTGATGGGATTTGTCAATATCCTATCATTTGATGATAAACAGATCAATACCGAATATTCGGCCCTGATGAGTAAGGTGATGAGCAATGGGAATGGTTTCTCTAAATTCCCGATCAATGAACCTGCGGAAGGAAAGAAAAAATCACAGATCGAAGAATATTTAGAATTTTATGAAGGCGAAGGGGTGCAACACATTGCAGTAGCTACAAAAGATATTTTGTCTACCGTAAAGGAATTAAAAGCTCGAGGGGTTGAGTTTTTAAGTGCACCCCCTGATGCCTATTACAGCATGATGCCAACGCGTGTGGGTGAAATCGACGAAGAAATTGAGCAGCTAAAAGAGCTGGGTATCCTGGTAGATTGCGATGAGGAAGGCTATCTATTGCAGATTTTCACAAAACCGGTAGAAGACCGTCCGACTTTATTCTTTGAAATTATTCAGAGAAAAGGGGCACAATCTTTTGGTGCCGGAAATTTCAAAGCCTTATTCGAATCCCTGGAACGTGAACAGGAATTGAGAGGTAACTTATAAAAAACTGACGCTTATTATTCATAAAATGAAAGCCAGTCTGGAAACAGTACTGGCTTTTTTACATCATAGCAGGTGGAGATTTACGAAAAAATAGTTAATTTCGGCCTTCAAGGCAACCTGCGGGAATGGACATTAACATCATCGGAAGCATCTCATTATTTTTCACACGCTTTACGGCGGCATTTACGCTGTTCCAAAAAAACGACCCGCTACGCCTTGCCGGAGCAACGGCTTTTTTTGCCAACTTCGCCCTACCTCCCATCCTCATCATATTAATTCGTTTGTTTGGATTTTTCATGGACAGAAAAACCCTGGCTAACACTTTATTTGAGCGCTTAGGAACGGTATTAGACGACAGTAGCACCACTCAAATCAAACAGGTGCTGCGAAATATCAGAGGTGTAGATCACCAGTGGTATGCGACTGTATTGAGTTTTATATTTTTCATCTTTGTAGCCACAACACTTTTTGCCGTGATCAAAAATTCTATGGACCAGATCTGGTCTATTGGTATCAAAGAAAAAGTGGGATTCTATTTCAAAATGAAACTGCGGGCAAGGTCTTTTGTGATCATCTTACTCGCTGGACTGTTATTCTTTGTGGGGATCATGACGGATAGTATGCAGGCCATTATCGGGACTTATGTCAACAATGCCGCCCCAACTTTTGGAAGAATTTTCCTACTGATGCTAAACCAGGTCTTATTTATTATAATTGTGACCACCTGGTTTTCCGTATTGTTTAAATACCTCACCAATGGCCGTCCGGGCTGGAAAGCTGCCATCCATGGCGGTATCCTTACGGGAATACTGTTTACCATTGGAAAGTCTATCCTTAGAATCATGCTCCCGCTTAGTGGCATCGGAAACATCTACGGCACCTCAGGATCTATTGTCCTCATTATGCTGTTTGTCTTTTATTCTTCCTTCATTTTTTACTTCGGAGCTTGTTATGTCAAAGTGCTGAGCGATGACAAAAACCGTCCTATACGCCCTATAAAAGGTGCTTTCAACTACGAAATCAAGGAAATAATAAAAGGTGCCTAATCAAATCTAAACTGCGGCGATTTTCTCGAATCCCTGCATTTCAAACACGGCCAGTTTATTGAGCAGGTTATAATGAAGCGTACCAAAAAGATTGACAATACCTTCTTTGTTCCTACCTTCAATGCAGATGCTTTCTTTTAAGATGTCTTTGTGTCGCAAAATCTGGTCAGACAAGATCACGTCTTCATCCTGAATTTTAACGTCACTGGCTTCAATTGAGAATTGTTTCAGCAGCTCTGAGAAGCCGTTTCCGTTCAATAATAATTCTTTGATATTCATGGTCTTCTTAATTTAGTTAGGGAGAATCATAACATCAATTTTAGCGCCAAAAAAAAGGGCAAAGCACTAAAGCTCAACCCTTTTCCACAAATGTTGAAAAATTGTATTTTAGAACAAACGGTAAGCTAGTCCCAGCGTGAATAAGCCAAGTTTTTTAGCCTGGTTGTAGTCATCTTTCCCAATTTTGGACAAACCTTGTTCATATCTCAGGTCAATTCCTAATTTACTGACATCCAGTCCTGCGCCAAACTGCCATGCAAAGTTTTGATCTTTAAAATTACCTTTAAAAGCCTCACCTGCTGCCTGTTTAAATGACTGATCTTTGCTCAACACAAAAGAAACTACCGGTCCGGTATTCAGGCGAATGCCTACTCCTGCTGCTCCGATTTTTGTACCTACTAAAACCGGGATATCTAAACTGGTGAAATCTACATTACTTTCGAAGCCATTGGCATCTTTTAACGTAGTGTTTTTACCTGAAATATACATCTCTGGTTGCAAGTGGATTCCTGCTGCGCCAATACGGGCCCAAACACCACCATAATATCCTGCTCTGTTTTCACTTTTGAAGGTACCTTCTGTACTGAACTTGGTCATATTTACCCCACCTTTTAATCCGAATTGGAAGCTTGGCAAGATCTGACTAAACGCCATCATACTTGAACAGATGAATAACGCAGATAAGATAATTTTTTTCATAATGTAATGTTAGGTTGATAGTATAACTGTTATGTAAAACTAAGAATATTTTTAATTCATCAGTATATTACGTAATTTTATATTTACAATCGCCTGTTTGAAATCATCTTAGAATTCGAAGGTGAGGCCCTAATCATCACCTATTTAGATGGATTTTACCTTTAATGCGTACTCGTATTTCTTAATTTTTTTCGGGGCAGTCACCCTCTTTTTATCATGGTTTGCGTATCGCAAAGACCATGGTGCAGTGCGCCTTTTTGGCCTGGTCATGCTATCCAATGCCATCTGGTCCTTAGCTTATGGATTTGAACTGGCCACCAGCAATTTAGCAGATGCGAAATTCTTCATTGACATAGAATATATTGGCATCACTACCATTCCATTACACTGGTTGATGTTCTGTTTAAAACTATCCGGAAAAGAATATTGGTATAAACGAACCTTAAACCTGTCTTTACTAATCAGTGTAGCCGTCATTACCTCAGTTTTGGTATGGACCAACGACTACCACCACCTCCATTACAAGCATTATTTTATGGATACCAGCGGTCCCTTTCCATTGGTTTCTATTGAAACCGGCATTGCCTATAAAATATTTACTGCCTATTTTTATGTGTTACTCGCCACCGGCAGTTACCTCCTGATCTCTACATTCCGCAAAGCGGATCCGATTTATAAAAGACAAAACTACAGCATTATCATCGCTGCACTCATCCCATGGATCACCAATATTGCCTATACTTTAGGTTTCCGCCCGGTAGAAAACCTGGATCTTACCCCCTTTGCCTTTGCAGGAACGATAACATTTATAGCCATGGCCGTTTATCGGTACAAGCTTTTTGATGTGTTGCCAGTGGCCAGAGAAAAGGTATTGGACTTAATTCAGGATGGTTTTTTAGTGATCGACAAGCAATTTCGGGTGATTGATTACAACCATGCTATCCGAAAATATCTGGATGAACCGAACAGTAAAAAAATCATTGGTACATCCATAGAATCACTATTCCCGGAACAGGAGGCTTTTTTCCAATTCATCAAAAACCACCAGTCTGGCAAGGTAGAATTACGTGTGGAAAGCCCACTGGGGATACATGAACTGGAAGCCGACATTCTTTACCTCGATGAAAATCAACTGAGCAACAACGCAACAATCATTAAATTTCAGGACCTGACCCATTTTAAACAGGATGCCCTGAAATCTCAACACCAAACCGAAGAACTTAAAAAACTAAACCAGTTAAAAGACCGGATTTTCTCTATCATCGCTCATGATCTTCGCGGTCCATTGGTGAATCTTTCTGAGGTACTCAAAATGATTTCAAATGATCAGATCACCATTGAAGAGTTTAAAATGTTATCACCGACCTTAAACAAGGACATTTTATACACCACCGAATTGCTGGAAAACATCTTACACTGGTCCAGAAGTCAATTAAAAGGATACGGCATCAATAAAGAATATTTCGATTTGAGGAGCATGATCATCAATGAAGTAAATTACCATCTACCTTCTGCTGCTTCAAAAAATATTAAGATTATCCAGGATGTATTTCCGGGAATCCTGGTTTATGCCGATATGTTAATGATTCAGATTGTGGTTCGCAACTTACTGAGTAACGCTATAAAATTCTGCTACGAAGGTTGCGAAATTGATATTTCCTCTGTCTATACCAAAGGGCATATGATGCTCTCGATACATGACAATGGGGTTGGAATCAAGGCCGAAACTGTTGAAAAGTTGTTCAGCGGTGAAAACATGTCGACAAGAGGTACCTTAAATGAAAAAGGAACCGGATTGGGCCTGGTGGTGTGCAAGGAGTTTATGGAGCGCAATGATGGCGATATAAATGTAGAAAGTGAGCTGAATACAGGCACTAAATTCAATATGTTTATCCCCGTTGAGCCAACCAGCGATGAATTCCATAAAAAAACTGGTAAGCATTAATGCCGACCAGCTTTTTTATACCATTATTAGGTAATCAATTTAATGACCTGTTGCTTCGTTAATGATTTGCTTCTCTTTTAAAGCTTCCACATTGTTTTTATTTCCAAAATTCTGAGTTTTATCGGCAAAGTATTCCAGGATACCTACAATCGTTTCCAGATTATCTGAAACGCGTTGGTGCATATCCGGCAGGTCTTTATCTAATCTTTTATCCCCCAATTCAATATTGTCTACTTCAATCTTACCTATTTTTTGGATAATCGCTTGTTGTGAATGTTGTAAATCCTCCAACTCTCTGACTATCTTCTCCATTAATTCGAACTTTTTTAATGTATCCATACTATTTTCGATTTAAATTAATACTCTATTGATATGGTAGTAGAACCAATTACCCTGCCAGGATGTTTTCTTTTTTTTCAATCAAGACCAGATTATGATGGTTAAATTTGGAATACTGAGGTCAAACTAATAACTTAGTTTATCGAATTGCCTCAATTATCTTATCTTTCACAAAAATAGCTTAGTGCATGAAAAAACTCCTGCTTCCCTTTTTAATATTGATCAGCACTTATGCTGTGAATGCTCAAACGGCTACCGTTGTTGATAAAGAAAAACTACTGGACCTTTTTCAGACGCAACGCTACCTGGAGGCCGCTCAATACCTGCAAAGCATTTACAAGGAGGACACTACAGATCCGAAGGAGATTTCACAACTGGCTTACGCCTATCTTATGGCCGGAAAGCTGCCGGATGCAGAAAAGAACTACTTAAAACTTCATGAAGCGAAGCCAGACGACCTTGCAGGTTTATTTAACCTCTCCAACATCAATTTAAGAAGAGGAAACAATGCTAAAGCCAGAGAATATCTGAGTAAGGTAGTCGCACTGGACAGTAATAATTTCAATGCCTACAAGCAGATTGGCCGCATAGAAAAAGAGCAGACAGATATTGCACAGATGTTCAGGAATTTCAAAAGAGCGAATTTATTAAATCCGGCAGATGCCGATGTTGCTTATGAAATGAGTGAACTTTATTTCAAGATGAACAATTTCAGATTGGCCTTAAATGTGCTGGAACCAGCTTTGGCTGCCGACAGTAGTAACCTTCAACTACTGAAGATGAAAATGCCGGCAAGTATCGCTTCAAAAGATTACAAAGGATCCATTAAGACCGGTGAAAAACTGATGAGTTATGGAGACAGCTCCACCTTTGTGTTGACCAACATGGCAAAAAGCTATTTTCTACTCCTGAACTATCAAAAAGCATTGGATTATTTCTTAAAAGCAAACATTGACAAAGATGATGATGAGGGGCTTTTATACAATATTTCCCTGAGTTACCGAGGGATTAAGGATTACAAGAATGCGGCGGCCTATTTAGAACGTACCATTAAGGCTGCCATTTCTAAGAAAACATCCAGCTATTATGGTCTTTTAGGTGATTCATATGAAAATATTGATAAAAACGACCTGGCAAATGCTGCTTATAAACGAGGTTTGTTATTTGAAAACAATGGCAGTCTATATTACAACATCGCCTTAGTCTATGAAACCAGGCTAAATGACAAGAAAAATGCCATCAGTTATTACCAACAATACCTGAAAACAGTAAATCCTGCAGAGCAGGCTAAACTGGTCGTTTTTATCAAAAATAAGATTGAAGAACTAAAAAGATAACTATGCGCGCCCCATTAAACGGGCCACATATTTACCAATAATATCAAATTCAAGGTTTACAGTATCCCCAACATTCACCTGATGTAGGTTGGTATGTTCGAAAGTGTAGGGAATGATAAAAACAGAAAACTCATCATTTTCTGACCCTACCACGGTTAAACTGATGCCGTTTACGCAAACAGAGCCTTTTTCTACCGTTACATTACCATTTTTCGAATCGTATTTAAAGCGGTATTCCCAGCTTCCGTCTAACTCTGCTCTTTTCACACAAACAGCCGTCTGATCTACATGACCCTGAACAATATGACCGTCCAGGCGTCCGTTCATCTCCATACAACGCTCCAGATTCACTTTACTCCCCACTCTTAAATGCCCAAGATTGGTCTTTTCTAAGGTCTCCTGAATGGCCGTTACCGTAAAAGAGTCTTCTGTCAAAGCTACTACCGTTAAACATACCCCGTTATGGGCCACACTCTGGTCGATTTTCAATTCATTACTCAATTCCGATTTAACGGTAAAATGAAGATTAGTTCCTTCTTCCCTGATCGCTGTTATTTCTGCTAAGGTTTCAATAATCCCTGTAAACATCTCTAATTATATTTTGTACGGTTTCTTTTCCAATTGCTGACTTGTTGTTCCGAAGAATCTGCAAGCATTGCAAGAGATTTCTTTTTATAAGTTATTGCCGCCATGACTGCTGCCATCAGCGCTTCATTTTCATCTGCATGCTTTATCCGCTCCTGACTAAAATACCTGCTTACGAAATGTGTGTTAAAATCACCTGATTTAAAAGCTTCATGCTGCATGACAAATTTACCAAAACCCAGGGTAGTTTTTATCCCTGTAATGTGATATTCGTCGATTGCCCTAACCATTCTTTCAATGGCTTCCTCTCTGGTCTGACCATAAGTAATCAGCTTGGCGATCATTGGATCGTAATAAATAGGAATTTCCATCCCTTGTTCAAAACCATCATCAACACGCACCCCATTGCCTTTTGGGGTTTGATAAACTTCCAGCACGCCGATATCAGGCAGGAAATTATTCTCCGGATCTTCAGCATATACCCGCAGTTCAATCGCATGGCCATTAATTTTCAGGTCCCCCTGGGTATAAGAAAGCGCTTCTCCCCTGGCGATTTTGATCTGCTCTTTGACCAGGTCTAAACCGGTGATCAATTCAGTTACCGGATGCTCTACCTGGAGTCTGGTGTTCATCTCTAAAAAGAAGAAATCAAGGTTTTCATCCAGGATAAACTCTACTGTACCGGCACCTACATAATTTACAGAACGGGCAACATCTACGGCACATTTACCCATTTTCACACGGATTTCTTCTGTAAGTACACTGGAAGGCGCTTCTTCAATCACCTTTTGATGTCTGCGCTGTACTGAACATTCGCGTTCAAAAAGGTGAACAATATTTCCATGGGTATCTCCAAGGATTTGTATTTCTATATGTCTGGGTGAGGAAACATAACGTTCAATAAAGACTGCACCATCGCCAAAAGCAGAAGTAGCCTCGCTAACCGCCAGTTTCATTTGTTCTTCAAAATCACTAACTTTTTCTACTACGCGCATTCCTTTTCCACCACCCCCGGCGGCAGCTTTAATCAGGATAGGAAAACCGACTTCTACCGCTCTGGATTTCGCCTCTTCGACATCAGTAATGGCCTCTTCCGTTCCGGGAACCATAGGAATCTGGTATTTTAATGCCGCTGCTTTTGCAGACAATTTATTTCCCATGATTTCCATTGCTTCGGGTGTTGGCCCGATCAAAATCAAACCGGATGCCTTCACCAATCTGGCAAAAGCAGCATTTTCTGATAGAAAACCATAGCCTGGATGAATCGCGTCAGCGCCGGTAATCCTGCAGGCTTCAATAATTTTATCGCCCAGTAGATAACTTTGATTAGATGCTGCCGGACCAATACATACAGCCTCATCGGCATACCGGACATGGAGTGCCGTTCTATCGGCCTCCGAATAAACGGCTACCGTTTTAATCCCCATTTCACGTGCAGAGCGCATAATACGCAATGCAATCTCGCCCCTGTTGGCTATCAAAATTTTCTTCATGTAAAGGTTATTTATGGAGGGAAGGATGTAAATGTAAAATCTGTTCAATGGTATAGTCGATCATTTCCCGGGAAACATCAAGATGGGTAACCATGCGTACCGTTTTAGGCCCGGTAATGCCACAGGCGATTCCCTTTTCTGCCAGGAGCTGGACAATATTTTCTGCTTTAAAGCCTTTTGCAATTTCAAAAACCACAATATTGGTTTCTACAGGCATCACTGAAGCTACATAGCTCACCTGGTTCAACACCCCGGATAAAACCTTAGCATGATCATGGTCAATAGACATTCTTTGCACATGGTGATCCAATGCATAAATTCCAGCCGCAGCCAGAAATCCCGATTGTCTCATTCCACCACCAAATGCCTTGCGGATCTTAACCGCTTTTTTGATGGTTTCTTTGCTTCCCAATAAAACAGAACCTACAGGAGCACCTAATCCTTTGGATAAACACACCGAAATACCATCGAAATATTGTCCGTAGTGTTTCGCAGAATCTCCGGTAGCTACTAAAGCATTAAAGATCCTTGCGCCATCCAGGTGTAACTTTAGTCCTTTTATATTACATAAGGTATGAATAGGCTCAATCTGCGATAGCTGATAACAGGCGCCACCGCCTTTATTGACGGTATTTTCCAATACAACCAGGCTAGAATTTGGATAATGAATATTGTCCTCATTGATTTCCGGTTCGATCATTTCCGGACTAATGAGTCCCCGCGGAGCATTTAGCAACCTGACCGAGGCCATAGAATGATAGGCAATTCCTCCACCTTCATATCGATATACATGAGCGGTCTGGTCGCAAATCACCTCATCCATTGGCTGGGTAAAGCACTTGATTGCAATCTGATTGGTCATTGTTCCGGAAGGACAAAACAGTCCGGCTTCCATGTTAAACATCGCTGCAAGCTTTGTTTCCAGCTGATGAACAGTTTCATCTTCTCCGAAAACATCATCGCCAACCTTCGCAGCCATCATTGCAGCCAGCATTCCTGCTGTTGGTTTGGTCACGGTATCGCTTCTCAAATCAATCTTTATTGCCATCATATTATCTTATAGCGTGTCTACAAATATTAACTTTTTAAATGTCGTTAAAAAGAGGTGCAGTACAAAATCGACAGAGCTATCGAGATAATTACATTAAATAAGGAATGGTTGTACTTTATTCGAAAAACGCCATTTAAGGCTAGTAAAACGTTTATCAAGCCCCCTATGAAGGTTTTTTTAATTCATAAAAAGTAGTTTTTTCAGAATTAAAATGCCATTTCCGGCAAATGCTTGATTTTAAATTTGGATTTCAAAATAACAAGTGTATTTTAGGCTTAGTGTTTTTTTAACAATATGGTAACTTTAAATCAATAAATAAAACGAGCAAAAACGCCCTTATTAGCACCATAGAGGCGGAAAATTATTTAAAAACTTAAACCAAAGAATTAAAATTATGAAAAAAAACCCTACAAAAGTGTTAGGATTATTTACTTTTATCCCGAAAAAAACAAATTAAGATGATAGTTATTGCAGATGGTGGTTCAACCAAAACCAATTGGTGTTTAATTAATGAAGCAGGCAGAAAAATTCTATTTAATACAGAGGGATACAATCCATACTTTTCAGATACAGCATACATTGTTGGTTCGTTAAGAAAATCTCTTCCGGATCATTTAGAAACTGATAAACTTACCGAAGTAAATTACTATGGTGCAGGTTGTTCAACAGATGCCAAGCGCAAAATTGTAGCAGATGCTATGCAACAGGTTTTCCCTAATGCAAAGATCAACATAGGACACGATTTATTGGCTTCATGCCGTGCTTTACTAGGTGATGAGCCTGGTTTTGCAGCGATATTAGGCACAGGTACAAACTCTTGTTTGTATGACGGTAAAGAAATTACACAAAACATCGATTCTCTGGGCTATTTCCTTGGAGATGAAGGTAGTGGATGCTTCATCGGAAAAAGAATTCTTAGTGATTATATGAAAGGTTATATGCCTAAAGGCTTAAGAGAAAGTTTCTATGATAACTTTGCCTTAACCAATGAGGACATTTTCGACCAGATTTATAATAAACCACTTCCGAATCGTTTTTGCGCTGGTTTCAGCAAGTTCTTATACGACTATAAAGACAATTACGAAGATTATACCTTCTCTACTGTAGATTACGCATTTACTGCTTTCTTTGAGAACCTGGTGATTCATTATCCAAACTACAAAGACTACTCTTTAAACTGTGTAGGTTCTGTAGGTTATAGTTTCAGAGATATTTTAAGCGTTGTTGCAGACAGATATGAGATGGGCGTTGGTAAAGTGATCCGCTCTCCTATAGATGATTTAGTGGATTACCACATGACTACCGTGAACAAATAAGCACAGTAGTTCTGATATAAAAAAACAGCGGATACCTGATCAAGGTACCCGCTGTTTTTTTATAACTAAAATATCGCAAAAAAATGGCCGCAGCATTGTAAATGTTGCGGCCATTTTATGTATTTATAGGTTACCTGATTAAAAAGAAATCTCTTTACTGAATAATTTGGCGTATTTACGCTTGTCAAATTTATACAAGGTTGCTGCCCTGAAGGAAACACCTTTTTGTTTTTCTTCCAGATCTTTCAGTACGCCGAAGCTCAGCATTTTCTTTCTAAAGTTTCTTTTATCCAGCTTTTTATTGAGAATGATTTCATACACGTTTTGCAATTGCGTCAGGGTAAATTTTTCCGGTAAAAGCTCAAAAGCAATGGGCTGATGTTTGATCCGTCTTTTAATTTTCTCCAGCCCCTTATCAAAAATCTGCTGATGATCGAATGCCAGTTTTGGCAGGTTTTTCACATTGATCCAATGTGCTTGTTTGGCATAATTACTCAATGGCTTTAAGGCTTTATCGCCTCCTAACCTCAATAGCGCATAATAAGCAATACTGACTACCCTTCCCTGTGGATGTCGGTTAACATCACCAAAAGTGTAATATTGTTCCATATATACATCACCCAGTCCGGTTAGTTCATGCAAAATACGTGAGGCAGACTGATCTAAACTCTCATCTTCTCCCACTATATTTCCTGGCAATGCCCACCAGTCCTTAAAGGGTTCCTCGTTCCTTTCTATCAAAAGAATTTTCAATTCTCCTTCATCAAATCCGAACAGCACACAATCAATCGAGAAAGTGGAATTAAACTTTGGTAAGACTTCTTTCAAAATATCAAATTTTATATATCAAATTTATTTTTCAATCTGCCTTGAATTCTATTTAAGGCGTTAATTTCTGGTAGATTATTTATTTTTCTATGCTTTTCCCTTAACCCGCTTCCTATACTCCTCCTGTTCCCGACCGGGTTTAATTTATAAAGTTCTTAAATAATATCTTGTTTTAACAAGATTAACAGGATTTAAGTTAAAAACAAAATGAAAAGTATAATTATAAAAATATTGTTGCAAAAGAATCTTAAAGGAATTGAGGTACTGAATCGGATTTTTCAGTCGTGTTTTCTATATTGCATCCGCAAATCCTGCGGATGTGAGGATATTGAATCAAATTTATTGATTTTAGATCTTGTTTTTTGTCGGACTGAGCAGCTAACAACCTTGTCTTTTTCAAAAAGGCTAAATCAATAAAGCAACGGGGAGATTTTTATCGGTCTATACTAAAATAGTAAATTTTTAAACATTGAAGCAATAAAATGCACTTACATCCTAATTACACAGGAAAATACAAAATAAATTACTTAGTGTAAAAAATACACGCTATATTCGTAATCACAAATCATGAAACCAAATATTAAAAATATCGCCGTATTGACATCTGGAGGAGACGCTCCAGGAATGAACGCCTGCATCAGAGCAGTAGTTCGTACCGGTATATACAATGGAATCAATATGTTTGGGGTTTTGCAAGGATACCAGGGCTTGATCAGCAACAACATCAAGCCAATGGACGCAAGATCCGTTAGTAACATCATACACTTAGGTGGTACCATTTTAAAAACAGCACGTTGTCTTGAGTTTAAAACTGAAGAAGGAATGCAGACTGCTTTTGAAAACTTAAAAGCCCGTGATATTGACGGTTTGGTAGTAATTGGGGGTGATGGAACATTTACAGGAGCACAAATTTTTGGAAAGAAGTTCGGAATTCGCGTGATTGGAATTCCCGGAACAATTGACAATGACTTATATGGGTCTGATTTTACTTTAGGATACGATACGGCTATAAATACCGTTATTGAAGCAATAGATAAAATCAGAGATACTGCCGATTCACATGACCGTTTATTCTTTATTGAAGTGATGGGAAGAGATTCCGGATGTATTGCCCTGAGAAGTGCAATCGCCAGTGGCGCAGAAGCTGTACTCCTACCGGAAAAAGAAACCAGTCTGGACGAGCTGATCTCACAATTGGAAATTGGAGCTTCTACAAAAAAGTCTTCCAGCATCGTGATTGTATCAGAAGGCCATAAAGCTGGTGGTGCTTATGATGTTGCGAAAAAAGTTAAAGAGAGTTTTAACCACTATGACACGAAAGTAACGATATTAGGCCACCTGCAACGTGGAGGTAGCCCAAGTAGTTTCGACCGTATTTTAGGCAGTCGTTTGGGCTTTGCAGCCGTAAATGAATTGTTAAAAGGTAGTACCATGCAAATGGTTGGCTTACGTGGGAATGATATAAAGACGACGAGTATAGACGAGGCGCTAACCAGACACACTTTCAAATTAGAAAGTGACTTATTGGAAATGACTAAGGTTTTATCCATTTAATTATGATAGCGGTAGTTTACAGTGGATCTAAAACAGCATACTGGAAAATTGCACAGGATGGAAAAACCATCGCCGAATGCAATATGCCGGGAATTAATCCCTGTTTTAATGACCAGAAGTCTATACTTCAATTCTTAAACAAGAAATCGATTCTGGTGAATCACGCAGAAAGCATTAAGAAAATTTATGTTTTTGCTGCTGGTGCTTCCTCAGAAGAAAGAAGAAATGAACTGGCTGAAACGCTGGGGATGTTCTTTAGATATAGTAAAATAACGGTTAAAGATGACCTGTATGGTGCAGCACTCTCTGCCTGTTACAATAACCCTGGAATTGTAGGATTATTGGGTAGCGGAGCAAATTGCGCTTATTACGACGGAAAGAAACCGGAGAAGAACAACTTTGGACTGGGGTATATCCTGGGAGATGAAGGTTCGGCAAATTACCTTGGAAAAACACTGTTGAAGTATTTTGTTCAGGATAAACTGCCAAAGGACTTACATAAAAAGTTTGAACTGAAGTATAACCTGGACAGGCCGCAAATCCTGGAACGTGTATACAAAAGACCTCTGGCTCAACAGTTTCTAAGTTCTTTCTTTGACTTTTTTATTGAAAACAGAAACGATAAATTTTTGTTAGGAATTATAGAGAAAGGGTTTGAAAGTTATTTTAACACTTATTTATTACCAACATTGAAATTACATCCCGGTAAAGAAATACATTTTGTAGGACTTGTGGCCGGAAACTTCCAGGAAGAGTTGCGGGCAACTGCAAAAAGGCACGGATTGGAAATAACATCGATTACTAAAGAACCGATATATAATTTACTAAACTACTATTCAAATTAACAAAATGAGCAAAATTGGAATAAACGGCTTTGGCCGTATCGGCAGACTGGTTTTTAGAGCTGCTTTAAAAAGAGGATTAGATATTGTTGCAATCAATGATTTAGTTGAGCCGGATTACATGGCTTATATGTTAAAATACGATACTACACACGGTCGTTTTGATGGTACTATTGAAGTAGTAAACGGACACCTTGTAGTAAATGGAAAAACGATCCGTATCACTGCGGAAAGAGATCCAGCAAACTTAAAATGGAATGAAGTAGGTGTAGAAACTGTAATTGAATCTACAGGTTTATTCTTAACTCAGGCTGATGCTGAAAAACATATTCAGGCTGGTGCTAAGAGAGTAGTTCTTTCTGCTCCTGCAAAAGATGATTCAATCCCTACTTACGTAATGGGTGTAAATCATGAGTTATTAACTGCTGATCAAACTGTAGTTTCTAACGCATCTTGTACTACTAACTGTTTAGCGCCAATTGCTAAAGTATTAAACGACAACTTCGGTATCGTTGAAGGCTTAATGAGCACTGTACACGCAGTAACTGCAACACAAAAAACAGTAGATGGTCCTTCAGCTAAGGACTGGAGAGGTGGACGTGGAGGTTTCTCTAACATTATCCCTTCTGGAACTGGTGCTGCTAAAGCAGTAGCAAAAGTGATTCCTGCACTAAAAGGAAAATTAACAGGTATGGCTTTCCGTGTACCGGTAGCTGATGTATCTGTAGTAGATTTAACAGTTCGTCTGGAAAAACCAGCAACTTATGAGCAAATTAAAGCAGCCATGAAAGAAGCCTCAGAAGGTTACTTGAAAGGTGTTCTAGGATATACAGAAGATGAAGTTGTTTCTTCTGACTTTATAGGAGATGATCGTGCGTCAATTTTCGATGCAAATGCAGGTATCGCATTAAACGACAACTTCGTGAAAGTAGTTTCCTGGTATGATAACGAATGGGGCTATTCTAATGCATTAGCTAAGTTCGTAGAATACTACGGAAACGTAAAGTAAAACCCGTTCATACAGGTTTATATTTGGTTAGAAAAGGGATGTGTCTGGATGGAACATCCCTTTCTTGTTTTCTGACCAATTCAACAGCTGTTAATCAGTTGTTTACAGACAAGCATCTGATAAGCAGTTTATAATTCTGTCAGATGGATAACTAAACCTTTTATTTTAAATTCAGTACTATGACGTATAACGAAGCTCAACAATTAGTTGAGGATTACAAACACCTGATTGGTAAAACATCAACTGTTACAGATAATAAACTAACCAACCTACTGATTACACCTAAGCCAATCTATGAACATGTGGTAACCATGTTTACTGCATTAAATGAAAAGATCGATGTATCATCATTCATTGAACAATACGATGATTTTGGTGTGTTGATGGTTTATGATTTTGATAAATTCAGATCAACCGCCAATGCCAGTGTTGGAGATTTAGAAACCTATTTAAAAGGAACACCTCATTTGAAATAATGGATAATCAAAAAACTCCATATCACAGTTCAGCAGCTGCAATAAGTCCGCAGCAACTATTCCGCAATAAAGGCAAGTAGTCCCAGATCTGTAACGCCTGCAACCAGAGGCGACTTCCCTTTAGGATAATATTTATAGGATATTAAACGCTTATACTTAAAAATATCTACCGGGTTCATATGCATTAGAAATTCTCCGTTGACAGTAACTGCAGGTACTTTTTCGGTGACTACAGATGCCATAAAAACTGGTCCACCATGATAATTATTATACTTATAAGCATCACTTAAAAGTTTGTTCTTATACTGTAAACAGTCGAATCCCGTTTGTACCACCATAACACTATCAAACACGGATACAGCTCTTTGATGTAAATGGGTAATTTTCACTTGTGCAATCAATTGCTGACAAACTAAAACAGCAAACAGGAAGGCGGGTACTTTTTTCATTATAAAGATTTTAGCTAAGAAAACATTTAAATATTTTTTCATGATAATCAAAATAAGTGGAATTGCAACAATAAAGTAGATCTCAATTGCCTTTCCTACTCATGCTCCTGATGATCAATGGGTATTTTTCCAGTAACCATCGGAATTCATTTCAGGCATATTGAACACCAGAATCAGAATAAAAAATAAGCTCCTGAGTAATTCCCGGACTACCATATATCTTTTAAGCCTTAACCCATAGTGTTATGGCCCCTAAAGCAAAGGGCCTTCAAAGGGTTTTCCCACCCTTTAAAGACCCTTTAAAATACTCTTACAGCAGCTGTATAGGTTATACTGTGAACTAAGAGTATTCTTCTACTGAACTACATTTAATTCAGCAATACCCACTCTACTGGCATTATTCGAAGCAGTAACGTCAAACCTAAAATACCTGGCCTGTACCGGAACAATAAAATTGATGTTCTTCAAATCCGGATTTATAACTGATGATGTTGCAGCAGGTCCTGTACCCTTCCAGGCACCTTGTACTGTCCAGGTTACATTGTCTGTACTGGTCGAAACAGTTATTGCTGTTGCATTTTCCGTTGTCGCTACATAATTGGGTACCATTACAAAACCTTTAATCTGCTGAGCAGCGCCCATATCTATAGTCAGCCATTTAGCTGCAAAAGAAGAAGTACTGCTTGACCTCCAGGCTGTGGTATTAATTCCATCCAACATGGCAGGCCCTAAGGATCCGGCAGTAGTACTGCCTACGCTCGGCACCCATCCTGTTCTGGGAATAAATGTTCCGGTTAATGGTAGTTGCGCATCACTAATATTAGTATAGGTACTTTTTACAACCACATAAACCGTTCTGTAGTTATCACTGGATTTTGCACCTTTGTCCTTACCTGAAATCTCGCTTATTGAAAGTGGCAGAAGATAGCCATTGTCATTATTTAACTGTAACCTGTCCAACAGCTGGATTCTTAATGAATCTGTTGATATCACACTACCTGCGGGAATGGTAAGCTGCGCACTGCCCACAATTTTATAATTGGCGGCAGGCAACAATATATAGTTTGTCTTATTTGCACTGTTATAATTACTGACCAGACTTTCATCAATACTTATATTTACCAGCACATCGCTGTTTATTTCCCTGGTTAAATAAGCAGGGAATTTAGCGATAGAATCTCCGGATACAGCTAAAGGCGTTCGTCTAAATGCCAGATTAGCTACATGAACATCTCCCCCGGCAGTTTTGATAAAAACCGAAAGCTCTTTAGAATTCATATCTCCATCTTTTTTGCAGGCATTTAAAATTAGTATGCTGAAAATGGTTGCATACCAGAACTTATATCTTGCTTTCATATTTTAATATTTTATGTCAATGGATTAACGAACAGCAGGATTCATAATTTGAATGGCCTGTCGGGTAAATTTAAAGTCGGGATTGAGTGGATATTCATATTGGGCAAGATAAACACCCGTACCACCTTTACGTCCTTGTGTAGGTTGCCAGTAAGCCATTCCTAATAGGGAAGGTATTACGCCACGTACAGGATCAGTAAAGTTTACTCCTCCTTTTTCCCAATAACTCTCAAAATTTTCTGCTACAATAAACTTCCTGATTGGAAGCGTTCCGAAGCCATATTGAACAAATCTGTTTTGAAGATTTGTCGGAGAGGTAGCCGCATAAGCCTGTTGTACGAGATAATCAATATAAGGAGCAAGCTCAGGTGTACTTTCACCATCAATAATCAATAGTTTACCGGTACCTGAAAGTGGGCCAAGATACTTCGACAACGACTTATACAAAGCCGTCGTCAGGTTGGCACCAGTTATTCCATCCTTACCAGTCGTAAAAATCCCCCCTTGTCCGAAATGCGGTTCATAATCAATGTCAAAACCATCAGCCCCAAATACCTTCACCTCAGCATCCAGATCCCTGGCTATGCTATCCAAAGCAACCAGAATCGGTAAAGTCGGATATTTTTTCAAAAGAGCTGTTGATACATGATCTGCACCTCTGACCAGTACAAACCTTGTTCCTTTAAGTTCCTGTGTTTTTTTCATTACATTGTGATTGTATGAACCCACCGGAGGTGCACCTCCCCATAAGCTTACAATATCAACGCTATCAGGAATCTGATCCATTACACCTGGCACATTGGGGTTTCCCTCACCACCGGTTGCTCCAAACCAACCAAAAAACACTTGATGATCCGTTTTTTTATAGGCCCTTAAATTGGCATAATAATCATCAGATCTTTGAAGCACCTGTTTCATTGGTATATTTTCAGGCATATTTTCTTTCGAACACGAAAAGAATGATATGCTGATTACCAGCATGCCGGCAATTATTAATAATTTATTCATATTCATAACGATTGCTTTATGTTACGTTTTCTACTTATATCAAATATTAATCAGGGCACCTTACACCTGTAACCCATTTCACAGTTCCACCTATCGTTCCGGTATGTCCATGCCCGGTTGCATCGGCAACGGTAGTACCTTTACCCTCATTGAACTTCCAATATCCATACAGTCCACCTGAACCAGGATTTACAGCACACATTCCACTGCTTATTTCTGCCTGAGTCAGCACTTTTGTCCAGAACCTCAGTTCCTGTACCTGTGCAGAACCCCCAAAACCCATGGTTTCCAGATTGAACTTAGTATTTGCCGGAGCTGATGTTGTGCCATCTGGTTTTCCATTTACATAAATTTTAAAACTATTGGCGGTACCATCAAAAACATAGGCAATATGATACCATTTGTTTGTTAAAAACTCGGTCGTTGAAGCTGGCTGTATACCCGCATATTTTACCTGCAATTGGTTAGGCTTAATCACCACATCACCAAAACGCGAATAGATCTCAGAAGAACCTGCATAAAACAAAGCCATATTATTCTTAAAGGCTGTAGTCACCCTGACCCTCATTTCTACGGTAAACTGAGTTAAGTCTTTGATCGGATCAGGTATAGCAAATGTTACTCCGGTAGAACCTGCATCCAATGCCGGATTAATGAGTACCCGATTGATCACGATGTAAAAAACCTTTGATGCATCTATGACCGGGATACCAGATGATGCATCTTTAATCGCAATTGGGATCATATACAAATCCCCATCTTTTATCGTCGCATCCAAAGGAGAAACGGTTATTTTTATCGCATTGGAAACACTTGCTCCGGCAGGAATAACAGCTGTATTGGCCGATAATGAATAAAACCTTTCAGGTAGCGGTTTGTACTTTGTATTGTGCTTTTTATTATAGTCCGCCACCACATTGGTATCAGAAACGTAAGAAATCTCAATATTTTCGGGGGTTACTGCCGAAGAACTTGAAGTTAAACTGATTGAACCGCCCATATCATCAACGGAAACAAAGCCCTGAACAGATTCAGCTGCATTTGTAATAAAGAGGCCCCTATTTTCTACGTTGTTTTTCTTACAGGCGAAAAATAGTACCAGGATCAAAGCAGGTAAAATTTGATATAAAATGTTATATTTTTTCATATTCATGATATTATTGTCTTTAAATACATCAATTCGCTACGGTTTTTTATCCCACCACAAGCGTGTTCCACCGTTATCAGCGCCACCTAATAAGGCTAATCCCTTGCTGACCTCTGCTCCATTTTGCTGATACTGCGCCAAAGGATAGGGTAATCTGCGAACCTGCTTCACTACATCTATATTCCCCCTGTTCAAACTGATCGGAAAAATTTTAGGAAATCCTGTTCTTCTGAATTCGCTCCAGGCTTCCTGTCCATTTGGATAGAGTGCCAACCACTTCTGGGTAATAATCCGCTCTAGCTTAATATCTAAAACAGCGGCATCATCCCATTTTATGGTAATCGAAGAGGCTGCGCTGCGACTATTTGAACTCCCCCCGCTTGCAAAATCAGTATAGTCTTTAGGCTTAGCCGTATTGTCTGCAAGGTACCCTGCCGGCATCGCAACCCCGGCTTCCGAAAAAGCCGTAGTAATACCTGTTTCATACCATTCCTTTGCCGTTCCTCCAACATTCCATCCGCGTAACACGCCTTCAGCCTTTAAAAAACACACCTCAGAAGCCTGCATCCAGGGCATTGGGGTCTGATCGGTTACATTTAATTCAGAAAATGGTTGATAGGACGCTCTTGTAACATTAATACCGCTACGGATGCCTAAAAACTCTGAAGTATGGGCTGTTAAAGTCGCTGTTTTAAACCAAACAGCTATCCTTGGGTCGTTATAACCGGTTAAAATAGATTGCATAGAAGCCCCCATTCTGGCTTCTTTATAATCCTGTGTTAGTGTACGTAAGGGATTGGAATAGTTAAGTGCGCCGTTGCCTGGTTTAAGACCTTGTAAGGCATTATCCGCTGCCGTGGTAATCATACCAGCAGGGTTTGTAAGCGCTTCCTCCGCATATAGCTTTGCTTTATCGGGAGCTACATAAGCAATTCGAATGGCAAGTCTTAATATTAAGGAATTTGCAAATCTGGCCCATTTTAAATAATCACCAGCATAGATCAGATCGTAAGATTTTAAAGGCGTTCCAGCACCAGCACCAAGCTTAAATAACATATTTCTTGCTTTAATTAAGTCGCTTAAAGCCGAATAATAAATGCTTTCCTGACTTTCGTAGGCTGGAGTAAAAGATCCTGAAGCTAATGAACCACTTGGAATTGGTCCATAGCTATCGGTAGCCTTTATAATTCCCGTTACCTTAATGATCTGTGCTACTGAAAACTGCAAAGAGTCTCCTGATATTGTGCTCAGGTCTTTGATGTTTTTCCAGGCAGCCATCAACTTGCCTGTCAGTGTAAACTGCTCGTTCACCCAGCTCAGGTTAAAAGCATAGGTAAGGTTGTTTGAATTCCCACCCCAGTCACCTGCTTGTCCCATATAGCCCGAAAAAGAATCCCCGGCTAAATTATAGCCTACCTGATAACTGTTAACAAAATCGGTTCTGCCCGCGGCATCTCCCGCTGGTAAGACCGCATTGATCATTGCCGGGAAGTTTTTACCGGAAGCATAATTATCAGCTTCCTGTTGTGCTAAGGTGGACAGATATGGATTCGTATTAAATTCTTCATATTTTTTTGTACAGGCAGATAATATGACTACCAGCCACAACAATAATATTTGTATCCTTTTCATGTTCTTTTAAATATTTTGTTCAAACTAAAACTGTGCAGTTACACTGAAACCGATACTTCTGTAACTGGGCTGACGGAAATAGTCAATACCCTGATCATAAGTTCCTGTAGAAGATGTTGATTCAGGATCGAAGGGCGATTTGTTGTAAAACATGAACAGGTTACGCCCGGTTGCTGAAACTTTTATATGGTCTAATTTACCGCCTAAAAATTTCGCCGGGATGGTATAACCAAACGCAGCCTCTCTCAATCTTACATTGGTAGCACTATACACATAATAACCGCTCATTCCTACTGTAGCCCCCGAAGCAGCCCCCAGTAAATTGTAAAATTTCTCTACATCGGCATATTGCTTACCATATATAGTCACAGCGCCTTGATCTCTATCTTCCGCCGACCTTTGAGATACGCCGTAAGCATCCATTATTGACTGGGTGTAAGAAACCCCAACCCCTCCTACCCGGGCATCAACCAAAAAGGAAAGGCTAAAGCTTTTATAGGTAAAATTATTTCTCCATCCAATGGTATAATCAGGTGTAGAACGACCAATGAAACGCCTTGGAATGGTTATTTTTTCAATGTTACCATTACCTGGATTCACCCAAAGGTTCCCCTGATTATCTTCACGCAAGGCTTGAGAAATATACAAATCGGCTGTTGATCCTCCCACCGCTAATAGATTTTGTAAATCCCCTATGCCACCCATGTTGGTACTATCGCGGCCAAACACTTCCTGAGTCAGGGGATTTTTATATCCTTCGGAAAGACGTTTTATTTTGTTACGGTTAAGCGTGAAAATTGCGGAAGTTGTCCAGTTAAAATCTTTTAAACTGGTATTATAACTTAAACTGGCTTCGATACCCTGATTTTGAATATTTCCTGCATTATAATAAAATACAGAATAGATATTTCCGGTTAATGGTTGTGAAAGTAACTGGTTAGTAGTATTTGACTTATAGACAGTTGCATTTAAACTCAGTTTATTCTTTAAAAACTTTAATTCTAAACCTGCTTCATAAGATTTCGTACGTTCAGGTTGAAAATCTGGAAAAGGAGCAGGTCGGTCCGCGCCCGGATCTACAAGCGAAAAGGTAGGGAAACTTAAATTAGGTGGATTACCTACTTCAGCATAGGAGAACCTGACTTTGGCAAATGAAAGTACCGAAGCCGGTATCTTTAACGCATCGCTGATCACACTGGAAATTCCTACTGAAGGATAGAAGTAAGACTTTTTGTTGGCGATTGATAATTGTGAAGGCCATTCGTAACGGCCTGTAGCATTTAAAAATATCCATTTTTTATAGTCAAACTCTGCGGTGGCAAATCCCGATTGCAATTGTTTATGTAAATAGGTCTGTGAGGGCACATTGACTGTATTTTCCTGAACAGAGTAAAAATTAGCGAGCCTTGCCAGCTTTCCACCCCCCATAAGTCCATCTGCTTTGTCATCCTGATAACTGCCTCCGATATTGGCATTAAAGCCCAGATCAGGGGTTATGCTCCGGTTTATGGAAGCTATTAAATCGATATAAGAGTTTTTCAATAGATTCTTACCACTTGTATAAAAACCAAACTCTGAAGCAAATATTCCATCTGTTCCGGCAGGACGTTTTACTTCGCTTTGTATGTCACTGTTATCAATACGTACCCTTCCCACAATATCCAGCCAATCAAACACCTTGTATTTGGCCGTTGCATTCAGCATATAACGATCTGTTTTGTTGACATTGGATTCTGCATCAGTAATCCAGTAAGGATTTTGTATGCTCAATCCCTGGTTTCCGAATGGCCAAAACTGCGTTGATATTTTCCGGTCGGGATTATACCGCGTATATACCTGATACTTTCTGATATCATCACCCGGCGGAAATAAATAAATCGGGATTAGGGGATTGTGGTATTGCCCCTGAGCAATCATATTCTGATCATCAGTTTTCGCATACATCACGCCGAAATCAAGAGTAAGCCGATCCGTTAAATTAGCGGTATGTCTCAGATAAAAATTATATCTGTTGTATTCATTTTTACGGATAATTCCATTCGCGTTGTTCATACCTGCAGAGAAGAAGGTCTGGCTCTTTTCTGTTCCTCCAGACAAGCTCATGGAGTTGAATACATTGGAACCGGTCTGAAAGAAATCTTTGGGTTTGTAAGCGGAGGGTGTTTCTAATTTCGCGCCCCAGCTGGTCATTTGCGCATCGTTGGCCTGGCCATATGTATTCTGAAAACGAGGCATCACAAATGGAGAAAAGAAATCAGTGCTATTGCTTAAGTTGATTTTTATTTTCCCAACGCTACCCTTTTTTGTCGTTACCACGATGACACCATTAGCGCCCTGATTACCATATAATGCAGTGGCAGAAGGACCTGTAAGTGCCGAAATACTTTCTATGTCTTCAGGATTAATACTGGAAATACCTTCTCCACTTACTACACCTGCAAAAGGGCCTCCTACTGCACCTCCGCTACTATTCGGAATGGGAATACCATCTACTACATACAATACATTGTTGTTTCCTGAAATAGACTTTACACCACGCATCACTACTCTACTGGCACCGCCAATACCTGATGAACTTGGGTTAATCGTCACTCCGGCCACCTTACCTGCAAGTGCATTTACAAAATTGGCGTCCTTGTTCCGGGTTAGTTCATCCCCTTTTAATTCCTGGACATTATAAGTTAATGCTCTGACTGATTTTTTTATGCCCAGTGCGGTAATCACAACCTGGTCCAGTTCATTCTTCTCTTCTATCAGAACAACATCGATTTTTGTTTGGGAGCCGACTTTAAGTTCCTTCTTTATGTATCCTACAGAAGAAAAAACGAGCACATCTCCGGCATCAGCCTCTATTGAAAAAGCACCTGTAGCGTCGGTTAAGGCCGCCTTATTACGTTGTTTGTTTAGAACAGATACACCAGGAATTAATAAGCCTGCCGTATCCCTGACGGTACCGGTAATTTTTTTGAACTGATAGGTATCTATTGATGAAAACAACTGTTTTACCAGATCTTCTTTCGGTGAAATCACAATAAAGTTATTCCTGATTACAAATTCGAGAGGCTGATTTTTTAAAATTGTACTCATCGCCTCTGCCACAGTACTGTTTTGCAGGGAGACATCGATGAATCCTATTTTTTTTATGGTCTTCTTTTCGTAGATGAAACTATAGCCACTCATTTTTTCAATCCTTGAAAAAACAGCTTCTATCTTAGCATTTTTTAGTTGAAGATTAATCTTTTGTGAATAGCTTTTTGCCGAGACTATCGTGACAAAAGAAAATAACAATATTACAGTAATTTTCATGACGATCCAGGTTTTTGATCGGTTGATTGCTTCAAAAAAATCCAATATTTTTTTGTTCTTAGCATTTAATCGCATAGATTTGGTTAGTTAGGGTAAGAAATTTTCCTTCGTGGGAAACAATTATTGAGCCTTACACTTTTACCGATTTGCCGGCCAGCAGATCGGTTTTTTATTTCAGGCCATGGGTTTAGGTTGTGTTTTATTTCATAATTGTCAGTGTTTTATTATCTAATTTAAAATGGACCTGTTTAGTTAGTTCAAGTAAGCTAATTAGCTCAACCAAACTAATATTTCTGGGTAATCTGGCCGTAAAATCGGCCTGAACATTATCTTTATATACCACACGTATATTATACCATTTTTCAACCTGTTTCATCAATTCAGGCAAACTGATACCTTCAGTACTGAAAAAACCATTTTTCCAGGCGATCGCCTGATTTACATTTACATCATCCACAAGATTAATATTTTTATCGATCTTGTTTAGTACGGCCTGTTGTCCGGGCAAGATTTCTGCTGTCTTCTGCCCTATCTTCACCATAACAGCGCCTTCCAGCAGCGTGGTATTAATTTCATTTTCCTCTTTGTAAGCACTGATGTTAAAATGTGTTCCAAGTACAACTACCTCAGTGTGATTACTCATTTTAACTTTAAATGGCTTTTTAGCATTTTTAGCTACTTCAAAATATGCTTCTCCGATGAGTTCAACATTCCTTTCCTTGCCAACAAAGCGTGTTGGAAATTTTATTTGTGTACCTGCATTGAGCCAAACCTTTGTTCCATCCGGCAAATTGACCTGGTATTGCCCGCCATTCGGTGTTTCGATAGTGTTTAGTGTAGCTGGTTCATTTTCATCCCCCACCACATTGTAAACCAGCTGCCCGTCTGCTGTTTTTGAAATTGAAATATTACCCTGTTTAACCAGAACACCATTTGCGATGGTATCCAACACGATTTTTTTACCATTACCCAAAGTCAAAATGGCTTTATTCCCTCCGGGAGCAATATCCTGTGTTTGCAATGCCAATAAACTATTCTGATCCTTTTTATAGAAAAATAATCCAAGCCCCAGTATGCCTATTAATAAAACTGCAGCATACTTCGTCCAGCCGGTGCTAAACTTCGGGAGCTGATGAACAGGCACTTCAGCATCTGCGCTCTGGTATATATTGTTAAGTATCTTTTCTTTTATTTCCGGGGTAAATTCCAGGGTCGACTGATCAGACGTGTAGGTGGCCTCCATTAGTTTAACCAGAGGCTCATCAGATTTCAACCGGGCAACAAGGCGCATAAATTCTGCACGCTCTTCAGGAGTAGCGGTTTTATCAAAATATTTGCCGAACAAATAATTTAATCTTGAATATGACATCTGGTTAGAATTTTTAAAGCCGCAACAGGCTGCTTTATTCTAAAGACACCTTAACTAAAAAAAGGTGGTAATGGGTTTTAACTTTTTTTTAAAAAAAGATCCCACATAAAAGTATGGACACCACAACTTCATCCATATGGTTATGCACATGCTCCTTAATCGCTTTAGTGGCCAGATACATGTGTTTTTTTACCGTTTCCGCACTCAGGCTTAGTTGCTGCGCAATTTCTTCATATTTTAACCTTTCAAACCGGCTCAATTGATAGATTCGCTTTTGCTGTGGTGGTAACCGTTCAATGGCGTCATCAATCAGTAAACGGAAGTCTTCATAAATGTCATTTTCCTCTTCTGTACGCACATCTGTTTCCAGTTCCGTTTCAAGAGATTGAAAATGGCTACTATACCTGGCTTGCTTACGCAGATGGTTTAAAGTTTTATTCCTGGAAAGAATGAACAAATAATTGCTGAAACTGCTGATCCCGGTCAGGGTTTCCCGTTTAAGCCATACCTTAATGAAAACATCCTGTACAATTTCTTCGGTAACTTCCATCGACTCGGTAAGCTTAAAAATATAAGCTGCCAATGATTTATAATATCCCTCAAAAAGGGTAGTAAAGGCGCGTTTGTCCCCTTTGCTGATCTTTAAAATTAGTTCCGCTTCATGAGAAAGGGGTGCTATTGCCATTGAGGTAACGTGGTTAGATTTCCAAATCTAATTATCTAATCAATAATTCCAATAGAAAAAACTATTACCTGGAACAAATCTGCTCAATAGGTTTTAAACAGGTCCGGGAGCCATTAACATCCGTATCATGTTATTTCTGCAAACTGCAGATTAGCCTCAATAGTATTTTTATACTGGCTTTAGTTGGCGGGGCCTTGACGGAGCCCTGACCGGGCTGTGCCCGATCCTTTCTCCGGCTTCAGGCCTGTCAACACTGTAACAATACACTATTGAAGCTTCAATTCTATCGGGAAAGCATAGCAGCTAATTCCCATTCTTTTTTATATTTGCAAGGAAACAGACCTAACTCATTTCCGCTCAATTATGAAAAAATCCCTGCTTGCCCTCTCCCTGATCATCCTGATCATTGGTTGTAGCAAAGACGACGAAAAGACAAAAAACTACATTCCGAGAGTTTTAACAAAAAACGAATCCTTCAATCATTATTCTGAAAAAAAGAGTGATTCCATTACGATATTCAAATCAAACAAACCAGAACAGGGAGAATCGCTAACCGTAAAATTCAGAGACAGCACGGTGAGCATACAAACAGACCCAAAAGACCCTAAAAAAACAACTAATCGTTTTGCTTTTGCAGAATTTATAAATAGCCAGAAAACCTCTTTACTGGTTCAGGTTGAAGACGAAAATGAATTGGCTGCCCCTTCATTTATAATCTCATTAAAGGAAGAAGGCGGACTGGAAGTGGTGAGTTTAACCCGCCCGACTAAACCTGGTCCGGGAGAAAAAATTGGTTTAGGCATCAGTAGGTTGGGCCGTACAGGTCACCTGGTAAACAATGATTTCTTTATCAGGGGTGTGACAGGAAAAGCTTATTTCCTGAAAAGACAAGATCCTGAACAACGAATTGACGGCAAATATTTACTCCTTTCGCCAGACAGAAACACAATCGTTTTTGCTGCTCCAAAATCGCTATATCAGGTGAATTACATTGCTGATGAAAGCTCAACACTACCCTTACCGGCAGATCAGCCTTCAGAAATAGCGGTAGTTTATACCTATGTTCAGAACAACTACAGCTTTCAGAAAAACAAAGAAGGCGTTTCCTTTTTGAAAAAGAATGACAACGACAGAATTGTTGACATCAGCGAGTTTAAAAAATAGGCTTTAAACGCCAAAATCATCCAGGGAGTAAGGAAGTTCCTCGCAAAAAAAACCGTTGTTCATGAGGATATGCTTCACGACAGCAACAGCCGGAACCGCACTTACTACCCTTAAAATTTTATCGACATCTTCAAAAGCGAAGGTCCAGTTTTTATCTCCGAATAAAGTATCCATCACCGGTCTGATTGAAATCAAATCTTTGTGATCCTGTACTGAGGTTTTAAAAATCATAATATTCATTGCTTTTCGGTTTAAGGTTTAGGAATAAACTTCCCTAAAAATGCGGCTTCCAAAGCTTTTAGAAAAGTACTGGCAGTCAAACCCAATGAAAAAACCGACGAATAGCGGAAAATTACCGGTAAACGATTTCAGCCCTCCTTCATATTACACTTAAATCCGGGTTATTTTTACTAAATTTGTTAGTAATGAAATACTCAGGAACAGCAGATTTACCTTTGCATTATGGTTATTTACCCGCCTGGCTGACAGAACGGATGACCCGACTTGGTTTGGCCATTACGGAGGCCATCATTGCTGAATACGATACTGCCGAAGTATTGCGCCGTTTAAGCGATCCGTTTTGGTTTCAAAGCCTCGGTGCCGTAATGGGAATGGATTGGCACTCTTCCGGTATCACCACCTCTGTTTTGGGCGCATTGAAAGCTGCCATTAATCCACATAGTAAGGAATTGGGCCTTTATGTTTGCGGTGGGAAAGGAAAAAGATCGAAACAGACCCCTGTAGAACTATTGCATATTGCCAGTCAGACAGGCTTAGATGGAAACCACCTGGTTCGATGCAGTAAGCTCAGTGCAAAAGTGGACAATACTGCGATTCAGGACGGATTTCAGCTTTATGCACATAATTTCATCCTCAATAAAGAAGGGCTGTGGACGGTAGTCCAGCAAGGGATGCGGAATGATAGCGGAATGGCAAGAAGGTACCACTGGCATTCCTCAGCACTTCATTCTTTTGTGGAAGAACCACATACCGGTGTTTGTGGAATCCATCAGGGCGACATCATGAATCTCGTTGCAAAAGCCGCCGCCCCTGCTCAAAAATCCATGCTGGCCATGACTACAGAACATCCCGACCGCATGATCAGGGAAGCAAAAAAACTGATTATGCCCAACCACCATGACGTAAAAGCCAAAGATGTAGATCTGAAACGCCTGGGCGCAATGCTATGGTTAACACAGGAAAAACAACCGGCAGACTTTGAGGAACTCCTGTTATTAGAAGGTATGGGGCCGAGAACCTTACAATCACTGGCCCTGGTTAGCGAGGTGATCTATGGAACACCTTCCCGCTTTACAGACCCTGCACGTTTTTCATTTGCCCATGGCGGAAAAGACGGGCACCCCTTTCCCGTTCCTGTAAAAATATACGATGAAACCATCCAGGTATTGAGCAAAGCGATTCAACAGGCTAAAATAGGGCAATCTGATAAGCAAAAAGCCATCCATCAACTCAGTACCATTGCGCGAAATGTGGAAAAGAATTTTATTCCTAATGATAATTTTGACGCACTGATTGAAAAAGAAAGGAGAGATTCCTGGAAATATGGCGGAAAAACGGTCTTTCGTGATGCTAAACCACCTCAAGAACAACAACTCAGTCTGTTTTAGGCTAAAAAAATACTGATTATCTGTTTAAACATCTTATTTTTTTAGAGAAATAACCACTATTTCTTAACCTGGCTATTCATTTATAATAGATTAATTCCGTTATTTGTTTTGTTTAGTTTAAAATATACCTTCAGAAGACATTAATGCAGTTTAAACAATTCTCCTGGCAAATTGCCTGGGATTACCCCTCGTTCCGACTTAAATTTATCCTGGGAATATCCATTCTTGCAATGATTCTGCTGTTTATCCCTCATTTTTTCGCTTTCGTAGAAAACAGGGAGAAAGGATTTATACTAAACGACTGGTTACTGGCACAAATTCCAGCTGTCGACGTATCCTGGTGGATTTTTATCATCCTCTATGGGATGGCTATCTTCTTCATCATACGTATGTCCAGAAATACGTCCATTTGCCTCACGGCACTTTGGTCCTACATATTTCTATGCACAGCCAGGATCATCACCATCACCATTGTCCCACTTCATCCCCCAAAAGATATTATTGAATTAATAGACCCCTGCTCTGTTCTTTTTTATGGTGGGAATGTGATCACTAAAGACCTTTTCTTCTCTGGTCATACTGCAACCATCTTTTTAGGAGCATTATGTCTTGAAAACAGGAGAGAGAAAGCAATCGCTTTCATTTTTGCCGGAATTATTGGCGCATTGCTGTTGGTTCAGCATGTGCACTATACAGCCGATGTAATTGCTGCTCCTTTCTTTAGCTGGATCTGCTGGTATTTCGGGAAATCAATTGAAAAACTATAATCCTTAGAAAAGAGCGGAAACAATTCCTGAGAGCTGCTTCCGCCGGAAGAGTTTTGAGAGCTCCTGTATTTTTTAGATTTTGTCTGCTACTGGTTTAAGCGCTTTAATGAGCTTACCCGTATATTGAAAATCTTTGTCTATATTGATGTTAAAAAGCATCATTCCACCTTTTAAACCATTATCCGGCTGCCACTGAGACAATTGAATGGCTTCGGTTAAAGATGTCGACTGGTGCCTTCCTGGCTGTACGCCAAACAACAGTTTCTTACTTCCTACCAGCCCGGAGTACAATTCAAACTGGTTGATCATAGTTTCCATATCCCACAGATATCCTGCCAATGCGACATAATCAAAACAAGCATTGCATCGTTTCAATAACTGCTCATCCGCATAATATTGATAGGTTATATAGCTCATGGTTTTTCCTGTTGATGATCTGGGGCCAAAGTACCTGGAAAGTGCGATGATGACCTGGATAAATGTATCATCAGGAGCATCCCCCCCCATTTCGGGGTCTATGTCAATACCATCCAAACCCCAGGTATTGACAACAAGTTCATAAACACTGGCCGCAAAAGCCTTAGGATCAGCAATGGTATTCCAGGAGATTTTTGGATGAACAGCAGTCGCAATGGAAGCCATCACTTTAACCCCTCTTTGTTGTTGTACTCTTACTCCGCTTAGCATATTCTCCCAGCTCATCCCATCACTCGTCAGGTATAAATGCTGTAATGTTTTATCGGGATCCAGATTGATGAGAAACAAATTAATGACATCAATTCCAACGGGTAGTTCTTCAATAATCATCTTTTGATTTGCATAACCTAACCAGTAGGCAATAAATAGAGGATCCGGGGCTTTCATAAGTAAAATGTATACTGGTTCAATAACATATAAAGATCAGTAATGCATGGAACGTAGAAATACGCTAGATTACCTGAATAAATAAACAGGTATTTATACCTATTTAAATAACGGCAGCGTAAGAAATATAAATTAACTATAAATAATCGATAAGCTTAACAAGGAATGTTTTATTTTAGATTAAGAATTTAAAACAAAATTCTCTAAATAAACCAAAAAACCAACAAAGAACCATGGAAAAAGAAGCTGCTAAACACAACAAGAGTATTTATGAAATACCTTATGCTGAAGCTAAAAAACTCACTGCCGCCTGGGCAGCGCAAGGAAATTTCATCAAGGGCTTCCTCGTAGATGCACAAGAATTGAGGGATATGATTGATGAGGAAGGCGTCAAATACGTAAGGATGTATTTCGGTTGGGATGAGCAGATGGAAGATGGAAGACAACAAAGGATGATCATGGTTCCTACAGATATATACGGAAAAGATATGACCAATAATAACTATTCACGAGGAAAGGAGCTTTCCGGCCCTATAGATAGCAATATCTTTGATTTCACCATGCCTTGTCCACCAACATGCTCACCTGATGAGCCTGGTCTTTAATTAAAAAATGGCATCAACACTAGAAAAAATCTACCTATATTTTTCAATGGGCATCATTCTTTGCCCATTGATTTTGGCATTGATCAACGTTAAATCCTATCCAAAGGAATTAAAAGTGATCACCTTGTATTTAGTATCTATTGCATTTATAGGTGCTTATAGCGCCTATTTATGGTCGCAGAATAAAAACAACCTCCCGGTATTGCATATTTATACGATGGTAGAATTTACCGCCATCATGCTTTTTTATCGGGTGATTTTCAAAACGTATATTGCAAAGCGTTGGTTTGGATTACTGATCGCCGTATTCCTGGCCTTCTGCCTGCTCAATGCCACCTATATCCAGGACTGGAAAATATTCAATACTTATCCCCGTACACTGGAAAGTATCCTGGTCATTGGCGCATCTTTATTCTACTACTATAAAATCACCCGACAAACCTTATACACGCAAATTGAGAAAAGCCCTGTATTCTGGATCAATACCGGTTTCTTCATTTACTTTTCGGGAAGTTTCTTATTGTTTACCATTAGCAATTATATCCTGCCATATAGCTTTAAATTCAATATGATGGTTTGGCAATTTCATGCCTTCCTTTCTATTGTCAACAACATCTTAATCTTTATTGGCTTATGGCAACACAAGAAAACATAGATGTTTACTTCTTCCTGTTTACAGGGATGATTGTTATGTTTATTCTGAGCGCCGCCGTTGTGGTGCTCTTCTTCGTATATCAGAAAAAATTCTATAACCAACAGGTAAACCTCAGAGAAAAAGAAGCAGAATACCAGCAAAAACTGCTGCACAATAACATCGAAAAAATAGAAGAAGAAAGACGGAGAGTTGCAAAAGACCTACATGATGAAGTAGGCAGTATTTTTTCTACGATTGGCATAAAAATCATACAGTTTGAGAAAAAAAACAAGACCACACCTCACACTGTTGGTGGTTTAGATCTCATCAAAGAAACCAAACTATTGGTAGATAAAGGAGTGATGAGTGTGAGGCGTATTTCTCACAATATGATCCCCAATGAACTGGAAATGTTTGGAATTGCCGCAGCAATTGAAGAATTATGCTTTCAGATAGAAGGTTCCGATGGACTGGATGTCAACTTTGAAAGCGAAGGCCTTGATAAATGCGGCCGTTCAGAAGTAGAGCTTGCCCTTTACCGCATCACCCAGGAACTGATCAGTAATACCGTAAAACATGCGCATGCAAAACACGTGGAAATACAGCTCAACTGCACGGAAATGGAAGTAATGTATCAATATAAAGATGATGGAATAGGCTTCGACAAAGATTTAGTACGCAGAGGATTGGGCATACAAAACATCACCAGCAGGGTAGAAATGAACGGCGGACAACTCACTTACCATACCGGTAACCAGGGATTTGGCGTCTCCATCTATTTCCCTGTAACAACTAAATAACATGAACAAATTGATAAAAATAGCAGTCACAGATGATCAGGTGATGTTTAGAGAATGCCTGGTGAACAACATAAAAAGCTTTGGAAACATGGACGTCATGTTTGAAGCAGGAAATGGCCTCGAATTACTAAATGCGATGAAAGAATGTGGCGAGATTAAGCCCGACATCGTACTGATGGACCTGAACATGCCGGAAATGAACGGAATGGAGGCTACCAAAAAATTAAAAATCGCCTATCCGGATGTCCGGGTGATCGTACTTTCCGTACATGGAGAAGAGAAACATGTATCCAGGATGATTCAACAAGGGGTAAATGGCTATATCGCTAAAAACTCCGAACTTTCTGAACTCAAAAATGCCATAGAAACAACTTATAATAATGGTTTCTATTTCAATGAAATGGTATTGAAAACCCTGCAATCAGGGAAATTACTTAACAAAACCAACCTGAGGGGCTTTGATGCCGGTTCTTCCCTTACCCAGCGCGAAAAGGAAATATTAGGCTTGATTTGTGAGGAACTCACCACCGCTGAAATCGCCGACAAACTGTCGATCAGCTTGCGTACAGTAGATGGTCACCGGAACAATTTATTGGTTAAAACCGGAGCAAAAAATGTTGCCGGACTGGTAGTCTTTGCTTTTAAACACAAAATTATTGATACCGATATTTAGTTAAATTATACACCTGCTGCCAGCAATGCTATTTTTGCAGCCCTTAAATCCAGGAATAATTCATCCGCTATGCTTAATGACGGATGAACTTCCAGGTTGCTTTGTACTGCAATACACCTGATTCCTGCCGCTTTTGCCGCTTTAATGCCATTGACGGTATCTTCATAAACAATGCATTCCTCCTGTTTTAAACCAAGCATTGCACAACATTTTAGATAACCTTCGGGATCAGGTTTATTCTGTACCACATCCGTCCTGGTAATGATCAGCGTAAAATATTTACTTAACCCGTTTCTATCGAAAATTGCAGTTACGTCTTCCCTCGGACTGGAGGTCACAATGGCCAGTAACAGCTCACGTTCATGCAAAAATTCTATGATCTCTAAAGCATGAGGCATCAGCCCCACATCCTTCGTTTTCAATCTTTCCAGTGTCAGTGCCTCCCTCCTTTTCACTACATCCGCCAAAGAAGCATCTATGGAATACTTTGACAACAGGTTTTTCGCATTCAGCGGAAGCTGAATGCCTGCGTAGTTTTTTAACCAATCCCGGTACTCCAGCTGAACACCATAATCGCCCAATAGCTCATTCCAACATTCGAAATGAAAATACTCAGAGTCGATCAATGTCCCGTCAAGATCAAATAGTACAGCTTTAAGGTTTTTCATAGCTTATTTTTATTTGGGGGTAAACCAATCCCGACTTTAATAGCTGGTTTGGATTTTCTAATCAACCGCTCTGGGTTTTCAGATATGATCCAATATACAATGCTGTTTTGAAAACACAGCGAACAATAATAAAATAACCATGTAAGGATATAAATAACGACCCGAGGTATGCAAAAAGAATTATAATCACATACATTAAACTATTTTTGAATATTATTCTGAATTTACATACATTTATAGAATGATAATCGAAAACAACATCAGTTTAGATAAGATCGACCTTGCCATTTTAAGGTTGATGCAGGAGAATTCAAGGATTTCCAATGTTCACATGGCTAAAGAACTGGAAATGGCTCCTTCTGCTGTGCTGGAAAGGGTGAAGAAACTAGAACAGAAAAATGTAATTACACAATACACCGCAAGGATTAACCCTGCCGCTGTGGATTTAAAATTACTGGCCTTCATCTCCATGAAAGCATCGCATAGCATTGGTTGTACGACCACCGCAACTGAATTGGCCAGGATTAAGGAAGTACAGGAAGTACATATTATTGCCGGAGACGACTGTTACCTGGTCAAGGTAAGAACCGCAGATTCGGCCTCCTTAATGGCATTAATGAGAGATTCCTTTAGTAAAATAACAACGATACAATCTATAAGAACCACCATTGTACTCGAAACTGTAAAAGAAGAAATACAATTGATCATCCCTGAAAAATAACCTGAACCTATGATACCTGCTCCTAAAACTGCTTCCCCATTGATGGTATATCTGGCTTTTGCCATCGTTTATGTCGTTTGGGGCTCCACCTATTTTTTTATTCAAAAAGCCCTTGCTGGCTTTCCACCATTTATTCTGGGTACTTTCCGCTTTTTAGTTGCCGGAGGACTGTTGATGTCGTGGTGTGCATTAAAGGGAGAGCAGATTTTTAACAGGAAAAATATCAAGATCACCGCAGTTGGTGGCATATTGATGCTGGGATTAGGAAATGGGATTGTAATCTGGGTAGAGCAGTTTATTCCCAGTGGACTGGTAGCCATCATGGTGGCTTCCGCAGCAATTTGGTTTGTGATTCTGGATAAACCCAAATGGAGAGAGAATTTTAAGAGCCAATCTACCCTGGCCGGTCTGATCATTGGTTTTATAGGGGTGATTTTGCTATTTGGCGAACAAATGATCCATTCCTTTAACAGTCACCAAAGTACCAAACAGATTATTGGAATGAGCTTGCTTGTTGTCGGCCCTATTGCCTGGGCAGGAGGATCGTTGTATGCTAAATATAAAACCGACCCTGACAGCTCTGTAACCGTAAATACGGCATGGCAGATGATTGCAGCAGGTTTATTCTTTATCCCTGGCAGCATTTTTAGTTCCGAATATAAAACTTTTCAATGGTCACAGGTTCCTTTGGATGCCTGGCTTTCTATTGGCTACCTGATCATTTTTGGCTCCATCGCTGCTTTTAGTGCTTATGTATGGTTGCTAAAAGTAAGGCCTGCCACACAGGTAAGTACTTATGCTTATGTTAATCCGGTGGTAGCTATCCTGCTTAGTCTGGGTTTTACCAATGAGAAAATTACATTTATCCAGATTATTGGGTTATTTGTTATTTTAGGAAGCGTCCTCCTGATCAATCTGGTCAAATATAGAACCAACGCTAAAGTGCTGATAGCGGAAGAGGAATTAATAATCCCAAAGGTTTAGAAAAGACAATTATCAGAGAGAATGAAAAACAAAAGACCGTATCAATATTTTTGATACGGCCTTTTGTTGTAAACAATATAACACTCAAGCGATGATGATTTAAGCGATTTTGCTCACTTCTTCGATGCGGTAAACCTTAATACCGTCAGCCATCTCCCACTGTAATTGTGCACCTTTAACATATCCTACCATCGCTACTCCAATTGGCGATAAAATAGAAAGGGTTTTATGCTTATCTCTTGCTCTTGATGGTGCAACCAGTTTATAAGTAAATTCAGTACCTGATTCCATTTCTCTTACGCGTACAGCTCTGTCTACGGTCACCACATCTTCCGGCAATTCTTTATTCAATACTTGTTTGGCAAAACGAAGCTCCAGTTTTAATTTGTCTTCATTGAACTTACTTAGTTTTCTTCTTCTTAAGTGATCTTTTAACAAGTCAAAAATTCCAGTTGATAAAATGATTGGGGTTTCGTCTATTTTTAATGAGTTTGTAGTCATGATATTTGTTTTATTGGATTAAATGATAAATTAATGGTGTATTCCCTTGCCCCGGTCTAATACTCAACCGGGGCTAAACCATCAAAATCCCTACTCCTCCTTACCAATACTCCCATCTTAATAAGCATTATTTTTTTCTTTCCCTAAAACCGAATGTTTCTCTGATACCCCAAATTGATCATGATTTTGAAAAGCCGCCATCATCGCAAAAAAAGAGACAGAAAGGCCAATCCATAATGGTTTAACCATCAAAATGGATATCAATAAAACACCGAGGTTTAATAGAGAAAGTAATACAAGAACAACCCTTAAAAAGGATATGATGCCTGATTTTTTCATGATAAGAAAGAAAAAGATAAAAGGAAAAAAGAATTAAGGTCAAATCCCCAAACCTTCAGAAAGGCCGGGGCTTACTTAATAAAGTCCTTACTACTTTTAAGAAAAGAATCCCCCAAACGATATTGTAGAGATAAAAAATGGCAAGACACAGCCGATACCCTTCGCAATTGTGTTGCGAGCTGGTTATAGCGGAAGTGATTGATATGCCTGATGGGATTCATTATACCAAAGGTAGCCCAAATGCTTCGATATAAAAAATATAGTGCTCTGATCTCTGGCTTCTTTTACCCGATTTTGACGATCTCCGGCTTCTTTTCAAGGAATATCCCTAAGTTAATTGCCGCGGATTCCGTTAATTCTAAAATCTCCTGATTCACCGGACTAATAAACCGGGCTTCAAACTGAAACTTATTTCCTTTTATCGTTCGTTTCCAAACGCCTTTCACCTGGCCATTTACGACGATCACAGGGTGAAAAATTCCATTATTGGTAAATGCATGGACATGGTGTTCCAAAGGAAATGAAGCGGTCCTATCTTTATAACTGATTAAAAATTCATCAAAAGCGGGCAATAAATATAAGGAGGGCTGACCGGAAGTCCGGCTAAGTAATTCTCCGGAAAATGATTTAGAAACCCAATATTCTCCTAAACCTATCCGCTCCATAACAAAATCAGACTTGATCATTTCCAATGCTTTTTTCGAATCCCTTAAGGACAAACCGGACCACCATTTAAAATCCAAAACCGTAGCCGGACCATGACTGGTAAAGTAACGATGTGCTAATTTAGCCAATGCTTCTTCTCTATTTAAGGGACCGGGCTTTGGCACCCGCTCTTCCAGCAAAGCATAAGTAGGTTTGTTATTTTTATGTGCTCCACTACAAATGATCCCCTCTATTTCTGCCCAAAGCAGGAAATGGGATAAATATTCCCCGCTAGCGCAAATCCCCGCATCTTTAAGCGCAAAAAGCAATGCTGCTCTATCCAGATTGGCATCTTTCAAAAACGCCTTTTCAATGACCTGATTAACCCTCAGATACGCCTCCGGACTGATCCCGAATTGCTTAAGTCTGGATTTCATTTGCGGTTTCAATTGCAGGGCCGATAATTCCAGCATCCACCAAATATCACTCGCCGCCACAAAATGCCAGGTTGGCCTCAATACATGCGTTCTCAGGATCTCTCCCTGATCTATGGCATGTTGAATTGCGCTTTCTGTTAAATCTGATCCACGAAGCCCTATTGCCCAACAGGCCATAGCATAATCCTGGGCCTGGATCGCAGCCATCCAGGCCACAATATCTTTGGGATTAGAAACACCCGCTCCCGGATGAACCAGCTGGCGGCTTAATCTGGCATTTGAAATATCCGATAAATTCATAAACTAATCTATCAACCGTACGTATTTCTCAATGATCTCATGGTCTACCCCAATTTTCTCGTCCTTTTCGGCCCCTTGCTGAATCAAAGTATCTCCTTTAATCGTTAACTTAAAATTGAAGGTCTTATTTTCCCATTCCCTGTAATTACAATATTCCAGATGTTCTGTGTAGTCATTCCCCCTTAAAGTATATTTTCCTCCACCGGCTACAAAAACAGGTTTCAGATCTTTTCCTGATTTCAGGTCGTGGTTAAAAAACGCAAAGTGAGTACCATTAATAATCTTGATCTGCTTCATGTCTTTTTTATAATCCGTAAAGGTAGACTTCCCCTTTTCAATGGTTACCCCGGAAACAAGCTGCCAGGTGCCCTGAATAGGTAAGACTTCTGTCCGCTGATGAGTAGTATTCAGGATACTTAATACCGGGATCAGGGCTGAAGTAAGGATAATCAGGTTAATTTTTAGGTTCATAGCGTTATTTTTTAGGAGTTGGTTTTAGGAGCTGGTTTAAGTATTAAGCATTTTTCATTGTCGGTATTAAACCATTTTGCGCTTGTTCAAGGTTTAGCCAATATCCGCGTATACAAAAAAAGATAAGGCCTTACTAAAATATTAAAATATTTTTTCATTCGCTCTGAATTTTTCTTCCTTTTAGGTTGACAGAAATTACACCGCCTCATAAACAAATCCCATATCCTTATGCTTGTACTTTTTTAATCCTTGCCCCTCAGCATCCAAATATTCTCCTAATGCCTGCTCCAGAAACCCCGCCTTAATCAAATGCCCGGCCCTGATTCTACATATTTTAAAAATTTCCAAAGGTGTTTTTGGCCCTACATCAAAAAAACCTTCCATGATTAAATGACTGAGCTCAATCCTGGAATGGTATAGAAAAGCAGACTCCTCATTTTCAAGGTACCGCTTACCCGGATCCATTTCATTCAGCATATACAACAACTCCATAGGATGCTCTTCATGCAATTGATAGACCTTATATTGAATATAGTCCTGTTCCTGCGACTGTACCGCCCATAATCTGATTTCTTTAGGATAACCATCTATGCTCCTGAAGAAATCCACCGTATGACAATCAAATATCTTAGCCAATGCAGAAACATCTCCAAGCCATAATTCTTTGTTGAGTTTAAATGCTTCCCGATCTGCAATAAATCCTTTTTTTCTACCCATTAAAAAGGAAAGCTCCTCCTGAGAAAACCTGGAAGCGATCCTTTTCAATTGTATAAAATAAATTAAATCAAAATTTAAATAAGTAGTTTTCAGCCCCTTTTCATTTCTTTTACCAACAGTTGTCATATTTTACGTTTTAGTTAACCAAAAGTAAATACAAGGGGGTAAAAAGGAGCGTAGGACGAGGTTGTAATTAACCACAAAATGGTTGTATTTTACAATTACTTAACTTACCAGAAAAGTAAGAAACTTAATAACTTTACCAGTAACAAAATGAAGAAGAAACCCCATTTAGGAAGAAACCTGAGCCGCATTCGTCTCTATTACGGCATGAAACAAGCCACATTAGCCAAAGCGCTGGGCATTAGCCAGCAAGCAGTTTCAAAAATGGAACAGAAAAACACCCTGGGAGATGAATTACTCCTTAAAATCGCAAACATTATGGGCGTAAAAATCAGCATGTTCAAAAAGCTTGATCCTGATCTCGCTCAGCAAAATATCAATGATATCGAAAAGAACAGTGATATGGGACTCATCATCGAGCTGGTTAGAAGACTAGTGAAAAACGAGAAACAACATAAATAAAACCTTTCCTTAAGCAATTGCCTGATTAGCGCATCTTCGATAGAAAATCAACAGTTCAAACAACGCTATCGAAGGCGCTATGACAAGCCGGAAAGGTTACATCAGTAGTTTTCTCATTCCTTTAATCCTGGTTAATAACCATACTGTTGCGAAGGAAACCAGCAGGGTGATCAAACAAGACAACAATACATTTAACCCGGGATGAAGGTCGAACTTAGCAGCAAAATATCTAAAAATCACTCCTATAAAGAAGTAATGAATTAAAAATATTCCAAATGAATATTTAGCAATGGCTTGAATGATGCGCGTAAAAACGCCATTTTTAAGCGCTAAACCTTCAACCAATAGAAACACCCCTACGGCCTCTAAAAGCACATTTGGCGAACAGTAATACCAAACCATTTCAATATTTGGAATAGAAAAAGGAACACTGATCGTCAGGAAATAGGTAATGCCATAACCAGTCAGGAATAAAATTGCACCGGTACATCTTTTGGTCAGTGTACTCCAACCCGGCAGGTAAGTATACAGATAGTATCCCATCAGCAAGTACCCGATAAAGCCTGATAAGTAATAGAAAGAATGAAATTCATTCCAATCGCTTACTCCGAAAGCCAATCCCGTTAAAAACTTCAGATAAGGAATAAAAGTCGAAAAAATAAAGATGGCCAGGACCAATTCCAGCTCTCTTTTTGTGGCTTTAGCTACCCATGGAGAAATGACCGGAATAATCAGGTACAATCCAACCAGCATATATAAATACCATAAATGTGGGGAGGCATCACCAAAACTAAGTGGCAATCTAACAATGTCAAACCACATCTTGCCCCAGGATTTAGCATTCAACACCATTCCGTCAAACACCACATAAGCTATACCCCAGAAGAGTAATGCCGGCAGAATCCGCCAAAGTCTCTTTTTATAAAAATCAATGGTATTGAGTTTGGTAGGTAACAGTAAAACTCCGGAAATCAGCACAAATAAAGGAACCGAAAAACGGTACAAAGAACCGATATAAGTCCCCCATTCAAAATTAAAATTACCATCCTGATTTAAAATAATACAATCATTGGCATGTGCCACAATGACCATAAAAACAGCAATCACTTTGAGTAAATCCAGCCAGTTAATCTTCTTCTTTAATATCGCCTGCTCCGTTCTTAATTGGTCTTCCATATCCTGATACTACTTTATGCTAATTGCTACTTTGGGAGGATAAACCTAAACCAATTAACGCAAACTATCAAGCTTTGCCCGTAAACAGGTCGTTCTTGCCAAAAGCGTTTAATCATTGGCTATAAACAGATAATTATAAAAAAACTGGTCGCTTATCTTAGTAAACGACTAACCATCAAGTGATATCCAAATATGAACAAGCTAAGAAAAACCAGCATTTTCCTTTTTTTATTTTTATCCACAATTTACGCATCCCAAGCTCAGGACATCGAAAGATGGGATAAAAATGCTGTCGGAAAAGAAAACCCGGACACCCAATGGTTTCAGGAGGCCAAATTTGGAATGTTTATTCACTGGGGATTGTATTCCAAACTTGCAGGCGTATGGGAGGATAAAGATTATTATGGTAGTGGAGAGTGGTTGATGCACCAAGCTAAAATACCGGCAAAGGCCTATGAGAAGGTTGCGGCAAGTTTTAATCCTCAAAAATTCAATGCAGAAGAATGGGCAGATCTGGCGAAAGATGCCGGCATCAAATATATGGTTATCACGGCCAAACACCATGAAGGCTTTGCCATGTACGATTCTAAAGTGAGCAATTTTAACATTGTAAAAGCCTCCCCTTATGGAAAAGATCCGATGAAAGCCCTGGCCAGTGCCACCCGAAAAAGAGGCATTCAATTTGGATTCTATTACTCTCAGTTTCTGGATTGGCATGAGCCCAATGGTGGTGGCAACAAATGGGACTTTAAAGAAGCCGACAAAGACTATTTAAAATATTACAAAGAGAAATCCATCCCGCAACTCAAAGAACTGCTGACCAATTATGGCAATCTGGGCATTGTCTGGTTTGACATGCCCGGGGGATTAACCAAACAACAAACACAGTCGCTGGTAGACGAAATGCATGCACTACAGCCTAAAAGCCTTTTCAGTAGTCGCGTGGGACAAGGTCTTGGAGATTACCGTACTTTCGGAGATTCGGAAGTTCCGGCAACGCCGATAAAAGGTGCCTGGGAATCTATTTATACTCATAACGACTCCTGGGGTTATATCAGTCATGATATGAATTTCAAAACACCAGAAGAAATCACCCGGCTATTGGCTAATGTAGCCTCCAAAGGGGGAAATCTGATGCTCAATGTAGGTCCTGACGGAGAAGGAAACATCCCCTATTACTCGGAAAAATACCTTAGAGAAACCGGTAAATGGCTAAAGAAAAACGGGGAAAGTATTTATGGAAGCACTTATGGCCTTGTTCCTGCTCAACCCTGGGGAGTCACTACCTCTAAGCCTGGTCAGCTATACCTGCATATCCTTAACCCACCGACAGACGGGAAAATCAGGGTTCCGGGAATCAATGCAAATGTGACCAATGTTGCAGCGCTCAACAGCAATACGCGATTGAAATATGAGATTAAAGACCAGGTCCTTTATTTGAATCTTCCTCCTAAAACGGAACCATACCATGAGGTAATCGCAGTTAGCTTTAATGGTCAGTTAAATGACGGTTATTTAAATTCAGTTCCTACGGTTTCTGCTGCGTATGACAACAATATGCTGGAAGTGATCCATTCAAAAACCAGTGGTTCAGCAAAAATACAGACTTTAACCTACAGTCATTACTTTGGCGACTGGAAGCATACCACCTGCGTAACAGATATGGTAAAACCAGAAGATCAGGTAAGCTTCGAATTTAACATCACAGAACCCGGTGATTATAAAATACAGCTGGAATACGCTTGTCCGGAGGGAAATGCAAAACAGGAAGGCCTCATGGAGTTCAACCATAAAACCTATAAGTTTCTAACTTTAAGAACCTCAGAATACAGTTCTGGAAAACCGTTGCTATTCATTAAACATCCTGTGGCTACTGTTACCGTGGAAAAGCCTGGAATATACACCCTGAATTTAAAGCCGGAAAATAACACCAAAGAGCTGTTCAAATTGAAATCCGTAATTCTTCAAGCCATCAGATAACTTAATCCTCTACGAAATCCAGGTCTTTATGGTGGGTTTCAGGAATGGTTTTAATGCAATAAAAACCTATTCCAAAACAAAGGATGCCAATAATCGCCGCAGCATGTAGCTCCATAACATGTGGTTTTAAGAAGGTATAACCGGTAGTCATCAACACCACTGTTCCACGCACCATGTTTGGAATAGTGGTGGCTGCCGTTGCCCGTACATTTGTACCGAACTGTTCCGCACCGATGGTCACAAACATGGCCCAATATCCGATCCCAAAACCTACCCATAAACACATCGCATATAGTCCTTTACTTGTAGAAATCCCTCCATAAAGGAAGATCACCGCTCCGAAAGCCGCAAACAACATCAGATAAGCCACTGCCTTACGCCTCGATTCCAACCAGTAACTGATCACACCACTCACCAAATCTCCCGCAGCTAAACCTACATAACACCACATCACTGCTAATCCTGGTTTTATAGCCTCAGAAATATGTAAAGCTTTCCCGATTTCATTACTGAATGTAGCCAGAATTCCAATTACAAACCAGGTTGGCAAGCCAACACCGATACATTTCAGATACAAGATCAACCGGCTTTTCTTCGTGAAAAAAGACAGAAAATTACCCTTGCTTAATTGTTCTTTGGCTTTCATCGCATGGAACATACCGGATTCAAAAACCCCGATACGGAGAAACAACAACATAATCCCCATCCCTCCGCCAATAAAATAAGCATTCCGCCAGCTAAATAATTCTACGGTGAAATAGCCTACTACAGCGCCTAGCAGTCCTACACCTGCGACCAGAGATGTTCCCAATGCCCTGAGTTTTTTCGGTAGACTTTCGGACACCAGTGTGATACCCGCACCTAGCTCTCCAGCCAAACCTATTCCTGCGATAAAGCGCAAGATCTTGTATACAAAAACATCCTGCACAAATCCACAGGCAAAGTTTGCAATAGAATAAGTAATAATGGAGCCAAAAAGAACAGATAACCGGCCTTTTTTATCTCCCAGAACACCCCATAAGATACCGCCCAGCAATAATCCCGTCATCTGCCAGTTGATAATGCTCGCTCCTTCTATAGAACGCGCGGCCTCATCAAGGCCCAGATCCGTTAAACTGGGAATCCTTACAATGCCAAATAAAAGTAAATCATAGATGTCTACGAAATAGCCAAGAGCGGCTACAATTACGGGTGCACTGAACAAATAAGCCCAGGCACTTTTTTCTTTAATGGTGGTGGTCATTGAATTGGTTTGTTGGTTGAAATCTATTCCTAATGTAACAATTCCATAGTAAATAATTTCAATTTTATACCGCAACTATTGCAACCTGGTTATTTAAACCAGGTTGCTCTTGCCCATAAGCCTTCCAATGGACCTTGTTTATGTTTGCTCAGCCACCATTTACAAAACTGTACCTGGGCCAGAAAAACAACAATACCGATCAGCAGGCTCAGTGCCATCCCACAGGATTTCGCCAGAGAAAGGCCGAAAGGAAAATAAATTAAAGCGCCCAGTATCGACTGGCTCACATAATTCGTCAGACTCATCCTTCCATAAGGAATCAGCGGGGAAGTCAGCTTTCTAAATTTTAGCTTTTGATAAAGGAGTACGAAAGAGGCCGTCAGGACCACCGTAAATGAAAATTTAGACCACATATCCATTACCACACCTATGGTAGATTTACTGATCACATCGGTATTTTTATCCATCATGATCACTTTAAACTCATAAAGGGGAGCAAACAATATTGCCGAAATGATTAAAGCGCTCAACCAAAAAGCCCTGCTTTCTTTCGAATCCAAGAACAGTTGTTTTCTTCCGATCCACAATCCACATAGGAACAGGCCCATCGTTTGCATGAACCGTCCACCTTCAATCGCCCATAATAAACTGGCCTTCTGCCCGGTGGTTACATTAACGATAAAGAACTCCCAAAGATTTCCACTGGCCACTACCTTCCCTATTTCTCCATAAAGTGCAGCAGCTTGTTTCACCGGCAACGTAAAACCAGCATCGAACACGCTCCTCAGATAATGATACCATTCTATCGGCTGAGATAAACAAAGCATAGCCAATATCAGCAGGGTTTTATGATCAAATTTTCTCACAAAAAACAATACAATCCCTGCAATACTGTAAAGCAGCAATACATCACCACCAGGAAAAAACAGTGCATTCAATGAAGCAAACACACTAAGTAACAGCAGGCGCCACAAAAAACGATAGCCGAAATCTTTACCCAGGGCCTGTTGTTTCGCAAATAAAACAGAAAAAGTAAAACCAAAAAGAAGGGCGAATATGGCATAAGCCTTTCCTGCGAAAAGAGAAAAAACAAAGGTAAATACTCCTTGATCAAGGGTATTCAGCCAACCCGGTTGTGTAGCTGCATCAGGATAGATTCCCGATATAAAGTGCTCAATATTATGTACTAAAAAGATCGCCATCACGGCAAATCCTCTAAAAGCGTCTACTACATGGATCCGGTTGGTTTGACCGGGGAGAGTACTATTCAGATTCATTTAAAGATAGATTAGGTTTCAAATTTGTGTCCCTAAATCTAAGAAATTTATATTTTATGCCTAATAAACAATAACCAGGGCCACAGAAACCAAACGTTTTGATATTTAGATACATATCCTTATCTTTGTAAAAAAAAAGACCATGCTAAAGTATCCACATATCCCATTTACAAGCAGTAGCCCAATGGCTTGCCTGCATCGGATAGGCATGGAATATCCTTTTTTATCCGGGATATAAAGCCATCCCCGCTGATACTCAGCCAGTACCAAAATCAATGATTTAATACCACCCCCGAAAGTTTTCTTATCGGATTAAAAACGAAACGATTCCTTATGGACATTTTATATACGACCGAAGAAAAGTATTTGGAAGCTCTTGAAGAATTAAACTTCGGAGAGCCACCAAAAGCGCTTCATTTACTAAATGCAATTATTCAGTCAGACCCGGAATATGCGAGAGCCTATTGCAGTCTGGGAAATATCTATCAGGATAAACTGAAAAATTATCAGACTGCTGGATATTATTACAAAAAATGTATCGAGTTAGAGCCGGAATTTCCAGACACCTACCTGCCCTACCTTCGCTTATTGAGCACATTAGAAATGCCAAGGTTAGCTGATCAGATTTTCGCACAAGCCCTTGCCACTAAAGGCGTTTGCAAATGTTGCATCTATGAGCAAATGGGAATTTATGCAGAACAGGACAAAAGATGGGAAGCAGCTAATGAATTTTATAAGCAAGCATTGTTAAACAGTACCGGCATAGAAGACAAAAGCGCCTTACACGATAACCTGCAGCGATTAAAAGACAAAAAGAGATTAACTTCTCAAGTGATTTACAACTTTCAATCGCAAGATTAGTTTGCTCTCGCCAGATTAAATGGCCATCACTGGATTAATTCTAATCACAAGATTGCAACCACAAGATTAAAAATCAGTACGATTCCTGATTTAAAACACAAATAGCCTTCAAAAATGAAGGCTATTTGTGTTTTATATTGAGCTGTTTTTAGCTCATACAAAATCCGGGCACATTTTCAGGCGCAAATACAAAAGCCATATTTACTTCCCTTGCTTCAATACAAGAGCTCCTAAAGGTGGTATCTGCAATTGAATAGAATACTCCCTCCCATGACAAGCTAAAGATTCAGGCAATAAAACCAATCCTTCATTCCCTTTTCCACTGCCAAAAAACTCCGCGGCATCCGTATTAAAAATCTCTGTCCATTTCCCTTTGAAAGGAAGTCCGATCCGGTAATTTTCCCGAAGCACAGGCGTCATATTTAAAATCACGATCAGCGTATCTTTCGCTTTGAGCCCTTTCCGCTGATAAACGTAAATGGAATTATCGGTATCATCTGCGTTAATCCATTCAAATCCCTCTCCGGAAAAACTATGCTCATAAAGTGCTGGCTCGCTACGGTACAAATTATTAAGCGCCCGAACCGTTTTCTGCATTCCCAGATGGGGAGCATGTTTCAACAAATGCCAATCCAGTGAACTCTTAAAATCCCATTCATGCGTTTGAGCGAACTCATTACCCATAAATAACAACTTAGAGCCGGGTTGTGTAAACATGTAAGCGTATAAAAGTCGCAGGTTGGCAAACTTCTGCCACTCATCGCCTGGCATCTTATAAATCATGGAAGACTTCCCATGTACCACCTCATCATGAGAAAAAGGCAGCATAAACCGTTCAGTAAAGGCGTAAGTAATGCTAAAGGTCAGCTGATGGTGATGATAACTCCGGTTAAGCGGATCATTCTTGAAATACTTCAGTGTATCATTCATCCAACCCATCATCCATTTCATACCGAAGCCAAGGCCGCCCTCCTTTACAGGATGCGTCACCCCCGGATAAGTGCTGCTCTCTTCTGCGATCGTGTGTACCCCCTCAAAATTGCCATAAATCGCCTCATTCAAATCTTTTAGAAACTGTATAGCCCCCAGATTTTCTGAACCGCCGAACTCATTTGTTGCTGCATCTTCTGCCTTTCTCGAAAAGTTAAAATACAGCATAGAGGCCACTGCATCTACCCGCAGCCCATCGGCATGGAATTTATCCATCCAAAACATCGCATTGCTGATCAGAAAAGACCGCACCTCATTTCTATCATAATTAAATATGTACGACTTCCAATCCGGATGGAAACCTTTCCTCATATCTGCATGCTCATACAAATGTGTGCCATCAAAATGAAAAAGACCATGCGCATCACCAGGAAAATGAGAAGGCACCCAATCCAGGATTACACCTATATCATTTTTATGGAGTTCATCCACCAGATACATCAGCTCTTCCGGCGTCCCATGTCTGGAGCTCGCTGCAAAATACCCGGTAATCTGATAACCCCAGGAAGGGAAATACGGATATTCCATGATCGGCATCAGCTCCACATGCGTGAAACCCATATCCAGAATATAAGGCACCAGACTATTGGCAATCTCCTTATAAGTCAGCACCCGATGAGGTTCCGCAGGATCCCTTTGCCAGGAGCCTAAATGGAGTTCATACACCGATAAAGGCTGATTTAAAGCATTAACCTTAGGTCTTTTTTTCAACCAATTCTTATCTTTCCAGCGATAATCGACTTCCCAAATCACGGAAGCTGTTCTTGGCGGATGTTCCCAATGACGCGCAAAAGGATCACCTTTCTGGATATTTACCCCATCAAAACCCTTAATCGCGTATTTATAAACTTCGCCGTTTTTCAGGTCGGGGATAAAACCCTCCCAAATACCGGAGTCATCCCATCTTTTATTCAAAGGATGCGCAAGGGAATCCCACTGGTTAAAATTACCAACCACACTTAGTGATTGCGCATTTGGCGCCCAAACGGCAAAATAAGCGCCATCTCTGCCATCAACGCGCAGCAGATGGACCCCCATTTTTTCATACAGGCGGAAATGCTTTCCGCTTACAAATAAAGAAACATCAAAATCAGTAAATAAACTATGCACCCAAACGCTGCTATCTTGCTGCACTACTTTATCTTCTATTATTTTAACGGAACTGCTCTTAACTGGTACATTCATGATAATGATTTTAATTATTTTTTCCTACTCACCATATATCTTTACCGCCATAAAATTCTTGTTAGACTTGAACCGCAAGCAATTACGTTCGTCCATATAATAATCTTTTATATCTTTTTCATCCACCGTGATTTTCTTCACTTTAAATGGAATCCCGATCACCGTATAGTCGTACAACTCATAATTCGGAGTATAAAGTCCGGCTACGCTCTGCCCGATCACCAACTTTTTCTGATCACCTTTTACACTAAACTTTTTCTCCGAATAAATATCCTGTTCATAGGCAAAAGTATCCCCATGATCCTCGTAGAAGAAAGAATTCACCTCATAATCAGAATAGTAAATATTGAGTAATACCTCATCGATATTTTTCTCACCTACATATTGCATCACCGGATATTCAGGAATTACGCCACCTGCGCGCACAAATAGCGGCATATGGTCTAAAGCGGCCTGAATCAGGTGTTCACTCTCGCCGGTCAGGATCTCATGCGTCCAGTAGTTATACCATTTCCCTTTAGGGAGATAGACCATTCTGGAAGTTGCTCCTTGCTCCAATACCGGACAAACCAGTATTTTATCCCCAAAAGTAAACTCATCCTGACGGTAATGATTGCCTACATTTTCCTGTTCCAACATCACCAGCGGTCTTAAAATAGGGAAACCATAACGGTGATGTTCCCAGAACACCGAATACAGGTAAGGCATCAAACGATACCGCAACTCAATAAAAGTTCTGTTGATGCTGGTATACGGCTCACCGAAGCTCCATGGCTCCCTTTCGGCAGTATCTCCGGCCGAATGTGCGCGCATAAAAGGAGAGAAAGTACCCAGCTGAATCCAGCGGGTGAACAATTCTGCATCCGGTTCGCCACTAAATCCACCGATATCAGTACCACAAAAAGGAACGCCGGAAACCGACATCCGCTGACACTGGATATTGCCCATTTTCAGGTTCTCCCAGGTCGCCACATTGTCGCCCGTCCAGACACAACCATACCTTTGCATTCCGGAATAACCGGCTCTGGTAATGGTAAAAGGTCGTTTATTGCGCATCAATTTCTTCAAACCGTCATAAGTAGAGCGCACCATCTGCATCCCATACACATTATGTGCTTTGCGATGTGAACCTCTATAGCCATCAAAATTATGCCTTACATCATTTGGAAAAGTCCCGGCACCAAAAACTGCGGGCTCATTCATATCGTTCCAGACACCGGCTACACCAATATCAACCAGCTCCTTGTATAAATTACCCCACCATTCCCTGACCGCAGGATTGGTAAAGTCCGGAAACTGACACCTACCCGGCCATACATGCCCTTCCATGAAATAATCGTCGCTCCTTCTACAGAAATAATTATGCTCCTTACCTTCTTTAAAGACCCAGTAATTATCATCCACTTTGATCCCAGGATCAATCATTACAACGGTCTTAAAGCCATCATTTGCCAACTCCCTGATCATCCTTTTAGGATCCGGGAAATAGTTCTTATTCCAGGTAAAGCAGCGGTAACCATCCATATAATCGATATCCAGATAAATGGCATCGCAAGGAATATTCCGGGAACGGAAGCCATCGGCGATTTCTTTCACCTTCTTCTCCGGATAATAACTCCAGCGACATTGGTGGTAGCCTAGTGCCCATTTAGGAGGCATCGGATGCGTTCCTGTTAAAGTCTGGTATCTTTTTACCACGTCCATCATGTGTGGTCCATGGATATAATAATATTGCAATTCACCACCATCCGCCCAGAAACTGGTTTTCTGCTGATCTTCCTTACCAAAGTCAAAGTAAGAACGGAAAGTATTGTCGAAGAAAATACCGTAAGCCGACTGCTGATGTACGCCGACATAGAAAGGAATAGTCCGGTATAACGGATCCTGATCCCAGCCAAAAGAATAAGCATCGGTATTCCAGTTCTGGAAATGGCGCCCTCTCAGGTTCATATTGCCCGATTTATCACCTAATCCAAAGAAGTTTTCCTCAGAATGGCATTTCTTCGTCGCATATACATAATAGCCCCCAAACTCCACATTTTCCTCCCAGTGCATCGGAGAATCATCTTCACTCATCACCTGCTGGCTTCTGTTCTCTACAAAAGAGATCTGAAAATCAGCTTTCGCCACCTTACAGGTAATGGTATTTGTTGAAATCGCATAGTGGTCCTCCTGCTCAGTCATTTTAAAAGTAGTCACCTTTTGGTCCACCACAGGTACAGCATAAGAGAAATCATCCAGAAAAACACCATGAGGTGCCAGTCTGACCCTGATGATCTCATCGCTCACTACCCGAACTTCCACCCTGGCATCCCCGTCAGAGAAAAAGAACTTATTACCCTCTTTCTTGACCTTCTGCACTGCAGATAAATATTTCTTGACAATAGGTTTTATATCGGTAACAGGATTGTTTAAGTGTTGAACAGTCTCTTCAACAATTTCGGGAATTTTGTCCTCCTCTTTTATTTCTTTCCCTTGTTCGTGTTGTTCTTCCATGAAAATCGTTTAAGTAAAAGTAGCAGATAGATAGATGGTGTATTTTGTACAACTAAGATTGTTAAAATTTACAGGAAAACCAAAGGATTATTTTGCGGCTTTCAGATTGGTACCTAAAAGTTTAGCGCATAAAAAAACCCGGCATTTCTGCCGGGGTTTTCCGAATTTAAACTAAAATGAGAGACTATGGATTGAATACGTACGACACATAATACAGCGCTCCAACAGAAGGATTACCGTATGACGTGAAATAGTATTTATTTAGCACGTTAGATCCACCAATTTTAATCATAGAGTTTACAGCAGGTATTTTCAGGTTAACCTGCGCATCAAGTGTGCTGAAAGCAGGTACATCTCCGGAAGCAAAAGAAGAGTTCCAGTAGAATTTACCCTGCCATCTCCAGTTTACATTAAAACCTACGTTTTTGATGATTTCGCGGTTACCAAACCCAAGGTTATAACGGAACTCAGGTGTGTTGAAATCATTGATATAATCAGCAGGAAGGTCATTAAGCTTGTTGTAAGATACATTACCACTCACATTGTATTTGCCTATTAAATAATCAAGACCTATGGCACCACCATAGGTTTTCACTTCTCCTGTAGCATTCACCGGAACACCAAACTTAGTGATGGCGCCATCTTTACTCTGATAAACATCAACCGCAGTAATGAAATCCTTGTAAATACTGTAATAAGCATAGGCATCAATCATAACTTTAGGACCCAATAAGCCTTTGTAACCTACCTCATACGACTGCACACTCTCCGGACGAACACCCTTAGGATCAAAATCATAAGTCTTAAGTAAGGACGGATCTGGCGTACCTGCCGAATTAGATGCTAAAAATGCACGGTAACTTACATCAGTATAAGGCTTGGTATCAAACAAATCATACTTCCTTAAACTGCCCGGCAATCCACCGATCAAACGCTGAGAACCACCACCAACAGATAAATCTATGTATTGATTCTGAGTTGTTGGGTTACGATAGCCGGTTTGATAAGATACACGGATATTGTTGTTTGGCGCAACGGTAAATACACCCGTGATCCTTGGGGTAAACCTGCCATCGAAATTAGAGCTTTTATCATAACGTCCTGAAAAGGTCAATTTCAGCTTCTCATTAAAGAATTTCTTACCAATCTGCGCAAAAGCACCGTATTCATTGATGTCAATTCCTTTGTTTAAATCGTCAAAGATAGTACCACCAGATCTCAATTGATACATACGGTAAGAAGTCCCAACCTGTAATTCTACCACATTTTTCAAGGCGTTAGTAAAATTGTACATGCCCTCATAATGGTACAAATTGGTTTTATCATCGAACTTCGCACCATAAATACCTTTTTTGAAATCAGTACTGGAAATAGTTGTGTTCATGATATTCTCTTTTGCAGATTCAAACTGAGCAGATCCCGGTTGAAATCTTCCCTTATCAGCTGCTGCTCTTGCGGCTGCATGTGCCTGTGCATCTGTAACACCAAGGGCTTTTGCACCCACAAAATTCCCTACATACTCTGGAAACCAACTCGTAGAGCTTTTAGACGTTTCATTGATGTAACTACCCAAAATAGAAGAAATATAAGAATCTCCGGAACGCTCCTGAGTGGTGTATCCTTTTAAGAAGAAATCCTGACCTTTCAATTCTAATTTATACTGTCCGATACTGAAATTACGCAGTGAATAACGGTCAGAACCAGTGTACACCGATGTTCCTGTTCCCCAGTTTGCCTGTGCAATCGCTTCGATTGTTGGTGTAAAACGATAGTGAAGTGCACCAGAAGCTTTCAACGACTGTGTTTTATAGTCTACCAGGTTCAATTCCTCATATCCGGTTCTGGAAACTGCCTGATCCGGAAGCAAGGCTTTATTCGCCAGTCCGGCTGCAAAAGGTCTGAACCTTGGATCAGTACCCAGGAAATTGTTTAAAGCAGCTAATCCATTCGGATTAGATTTAAACCCTGCGATCTGAGCAGCAGTAGGTGGAGCTGGTAAACCCAGAGCCCCCTGTACAAAGGCCGAAGTTCCTGCATTTATCGCCGCCTGAGCTACATTTCTCATATTCTGACTCACCTCATCCCCATAAATGTTAATCCCGTCATAGTTAGGGTCAGTCTCTCTTGTACCTTCTTTAAATTTTCGCGCAGCACGATCAAAATCACTGTAATTGTTCGCATGCCAATCTTCTGCCTGTAGGAAAGAGAAACTTCCCTTAAACGCAAACTTGTTGTTAAATGCTTTAGCTACACGAACATCCAGCTGATTGAAAGGTTGCACTTTTGAAGTAGCATCATCCACATGGTTGATCCCGGTTTTAAACTGAAAACTCGCTCCCTGATAATCATAAGGGCTTTTCGAAGTGATCAGCATCGTACCGCTGATCCCACCTGCACCGTACAATGCCGAAGAAGCACCCGGTAAAAGCTCTACATTATCAACATCAAGATCATTGATCCCAACGATATTACCCACAGAGAAATTCAGACCCGGAGCCTGATTATCCATTCCATCCACATACTGGTTGAAACGCGTATTTCCGTTAGAGTTAAATCCTCTGGTATTGATAGATTTGAAGGTCAGACTCTGCGTACTCATTTCCACCCCTTTCAAATTCGTCAGGGCATCATAAAATGAAGGTGCAGCGACCTCTTTAATTGCTGTAGCCCCCATCCGCTCAATAGAAACCGGAGATTCCAGAATCCGCTCTGGAGTTCTCGAAGCAGAAATTACCACCTCTTGTCCCAAAATACCAACTTGCTCCAGAGCCGCATCCAGATTGGATACATTTCCGGTAATTTGCTTCTCAACAGGCGCATAGCCAACATAAGAGATCACGAGGATAAATGGAGCTTTCTGTGAAGTACTGAAATTGTACTTACCGTTAATGTCTGTTGCTGTGCCGGAAGTAGTGCCTTTAACGGTGATCCCAACACCTGGTATTGGCTCCTTAGTGAGTTTATCTGTAATTGTTCCACTAATGATCACATTTTGTGCCTGTGCAAATGCGGCAGTCATACACAGCAATAAAAACGTGAGGATCGTTTTTGTAAAAGTTTTGCTCATACTATTGAGAATTTATAGTTGGTTAATTTATCTTAAAATTAATACAATTTTTGAATTATCCAAACTGTATTTTGTTAACAAAATAATTGACGAAATCTAATTTCCATTTCAAATGATTAAGTTTTATGTTAAATTGCAACAGCATTAAAATCAATTACTTCTATTGACAAGATAAGCCGTACATCTAATTCAATCCTGATGAATAAATTAAAAGCCTTGGTTTGCGTGATCATTCCCATCCTACTCGCGTATGCCTTGAATACTAAGTTTGGAAATACCCCCCCATTGCTGAAATTCCTGAATCCTTTTACCGGATTCTGGCAAAATGCCGAGAAAAACACGATTTCCCCCAACACCAGTCTCGCCTTAAAAGGAACTTTGCAAAGTGTAGATGTTGCGTTTGACGACCGCATGATCCCCCATATCTTCGCTCAAAATGACCATGATGTATATTATGCACAGGGTTATGTGACGGCCATGCATCGTTTATGGCAAATGGACTTCCAGACACGTTTTGCCGCCGGACGCTTATCAGAAGTAGTTGGCAAAAAAGCCATCGAATTAGACCGCTACCAGCGCCGGATGGGCATGGTATACGGTGCAGAAAAGTCTATAGAAGGCATGATGGCCGACCCGAAATCTAAAGAAATGATCCTGGCCTATACCGCCGGAATCAACGCCTATATCCACAGTCTCAACGCTGCAACACTACCGTTGGAGTACAAAATACTGAACTTTAAACCAGAAGACTGGACACCTTTGAAATGTGCGTTATTGTTAAAGCAAATGTCGGCAGTATTAGCCATGGGTTCCGATGAGTTCTACATGACCAATATCAGAAAGAAATTCGGCACTGAAATCGTAAAAGACCTGTTCCCGGATTACCCTTTCAAAGAAGACCCGATCATTCCTGTAGGTACCAAATGGGACTTCAACCCCCTTCCAATCCCTACAGCCCCTGCTGCATTTACGGAAATGAATACGGCAAACATCAAAACCCGGGAAAAAATAGAAGGCATCGGTAGCAACAACTGGGCGCTATCCGGCGCAAAAACGCTTTCCGGATCTCCAATTCTGGCAAATGATCCTCACCTCGACCTTACTTTACCTTCTATCTGGTACCAGATTCAACTTCATGCTCCCGGCTTAAATGCCTATGGCGTATCCCTTCCCGGAGCACCGGGAATCATCATCGGCTTCAACCAGAACATTGCCTGGGGAGTCACCAATGTGGCCGCAGATGTACTCGATTTCTACCAGATCAAATTCAAAGACAACACCCATAAAAGCTATTGGTACAACAACAAATGGAACAATACCAGTACCCGGTTAGAAAAGATCGAAATACTTGGAGAAAAGACAGAAACCGATACGGTATTCTATACTCACCATGGCCCGGTAGTATACCTGCAAAAACCTGAAAGCTTCTCCAAAGCCGCAAACGTACCGGTAGGAAACGCCCTTCGCTGGATCGCACATGAGAAATCTAACGAGCTCAGAACCTTTTATCTCTTAAACAGAAGTAAAAACTACAACGATTACCGTAATGCCCTGACTTATTATACCGCACCGGCGCAGAACTTTATTTTCGCTTCCGCGGATAATGATATCTCCATCACCGCAAATGGTAAATTCCCACTCAAATGGAAAGACCAGGGGAAATTTATCCTGGATGGTACAGATCCTAAAAGCGACTGGCAAGGCTGGATTCCTGCATCCCAAAATCCAACCGTAAAAAATCCGCCGAGAAACTTTGTGAGTTCTGCCAATCAATCCTCCACCGACCAGACCTACCCCTATTATATCAATTGGGAATTCAGCCCTTATGAGCGTGGCAAAAGAATCAACGACCGCCTGACGGCAATGACTAAGGCCACTGCCGATAGCGTCCGCCTCATGCAAACGGATTCCTACAGTATCTACGCACAAAACATTCTACCCTATATCATGCCCCTCGTCACCAAACTGGAACTCAATGCGACACAACAGGAAGCGTTCCGGATAACTTCTGAATGGAACAAATATTATGCTGCCCAATCTGTTGGAGCCAGCGTATTCGACCTATGGACCAAAAGGATGATGTACAACATCTGGAACGATGAATTTAGTGTGGATTCTGTTCCGATGCGCTTCCCATCCAGAGACCGTACCGTTCAATTGATACAAAAGGAACCTGCTTCCAAATGGTTTGACAACATCAATACGCCAGCTAAAGAAACACTCAGCGATGCCGTAAACGAAGCTTTCAAATATGCCTGCGACAGCCTCGAAAGAAAATATGGTGCCATCAGCATGGACTGGGCATGGGCTAATGTGAAACACAGCAATGTACCTCACCTCGCTAAAATCCCTGGTTTCGGTTCTAAAGTATTGATGGTCGGTGGAGGAAAAATGACCATTAATGCGCTCAACGAAACCAATGGACCTTCCTGGAGAATGGTCATCGAACTTGGTAAAACCCCCAAAGGACATGGCGTATTTCCAGGCGGACAATCAGGAAACCCCGGAAGCCGTTTCTATGACAACATGATTGATACCTGGGCCAGCGGCAAATTGTATGACCTTTACTTCATGCAATCTCCTGATGACACTGCTGCCAAAATAATTACTAAGTTAAAAATAACCAAAAAATAAGAAGATGGTCTTTCTAGTTATCCTTATCGCATCCTTTCTGCTTCAAATGGTACTCCCATGGTGGATTATTATCGTGATTGCTTTCGCTACCTGCGGATTAATCGGCAAGACTGCAAAAATATCCCTATGGGCCCCTTTCTTTGCCATATTACTATTATGGACTGGCATGGCACTTTTCAAAAGCATACCAAATGATCACATCCTGGCTACACGTGTGGCCGAAATGATCGGTATAAAAAGCTGGTATCTGGTGTTAGCCCTAACCGCTATTCTCGGTGCTTTTGCAGCAGCAGTAAGTGGTTTTTGCGGTTACCAGTTCAGAAAAGCATTGCTAAATAAAAATCAGGTCGCCAACTAAAGCAATCTTGTGTATTTTTGCAGGGTGAAGGACTTAATCAAGCAAATATTTTCTATCTCCAATAACGAACAGTTTGAAGAAACCTGCCTGGAGGTGTTTAAACACCAGGCAGAAAACTGTAGCGTCTATAAAGCCTATATTTCTCACCTTAGGGTGAAGCCAGAGGCGATAAAATCTTCCAGAGAGATCCCTTTTCTACCTATCGGATTTTTCAAAACTCACGAAGTATTGAGCAGCACTGACCCGGTAGAAATTACGTTCAGCAGCTCCGGAACCACCGGAATGTCCCAAAGTAAACATTTGGTCACAGACCTTTCTATCTACGACAAAAGTTTTAATCTGGCCTTCGAACAGTTTTATGGGCCCATAGAAAACACCTGCTTTCTCGCTTTATTGCCTTCCTATCTGGAGCGCGACGGTTCTTCTTTAATCTACATGGTAGATGCCCTGATCAGAGAGAGCAAGCATCCTGATAGTGGTTATTTCCTGCACAACCATGAGGAACTACACCAAAAACTAACACAACTACAGGCCAGCGGACAAAAGACCATCCTGATCGGTGTCACCTATGCCCTGCTCGACTTTATCGAAAAGTATCAGATTAATTTCCCTGAACTGGTGGTTATGGAAACCGGCGGCATGAAAGGAAAAAGAAAAGAGATGGTAAGAGAAGAATTGCATCAGCTCTTGCAAGAGGGATTTGGCATAGCCGATATTCATAGCGAATATGGCATGACCGAACTTCTTGGACAAGCCTATTCCAAAGGTGTTGGTATTTTCAACTGTCCGCCCTGGATGAAAATCTACCTGCGTGACATCAATGATCCATTAAGTCTGATCAGCAACAAAAGCAGTGGTGGTATCAATGTCATCGACCTTTCCAATGTCAACTCCTGCGCTTTTATAGCCACTCAGGATCTGGGACGCCTGTTCCCTGATGGTTCATTTGAAGTATTAGGCAGGTTCGATAATGCCGACATCAGAGGTTGCAACCTGCTCGTTCAATAAAAAAACTCAAAAGTAATAAACAGGCATTTTTCAGTAAAGCATAAATCAACCCCTGGAAAGTTGTAACCACAATTTCAAGTACAAAACATCCTTAAAATTATAGCATAAAAAATCCCGGTTCTAATCAGACCGGGATTTTTCATAAGAGATAACCATCTCTGATATATTATTTTAAAACCAAAAGCCAGTTTAACAAACCTGACGCTGGTCATCCAACTATTTCACGCTCAATAAGAAATAGTTTTTCTTTCCTTTTTGCACAATGATAAACTGATCATTTAAAAGGTGCTCAGAACTGATAACCTCTGCTGCATCTTTTAGTTTTTCTCTGTTTACAGAAACTCCGCCACCCTGAATCAATTTCTTCGCTTCTCCTTTAGAAGCAAATACACTTGATTTCTCTGCCAGTAAAGTCGCTGCATCAATACCCAACATCAGCTCATCTTTAGAAATCTCAAACTGAGGAATACCTTCAAAAATCTCCAATACCTGAGTTTCATTTAAAGTCTTAAAGAACGCTAAAGAACCATTGCCGAATAAAAACTCAGATGTTTTGATTGCAGTTTCCAAAGCCTCCGCAGAATGCGTTCTCACCGTGATATCTTCCGCTAATGCTTTCTGCAGGATGCGCAAATGAGGTGCTGCATCATGCTCTACTTCTAAAGCTTCGATTTCTTCCTGTGTTTTTAAGGTGAAGATTCTGATCCATTTTTTAGTATCATCATCGGAAGCATTCAACCAGAACTGGTAGAATTTGTAAGGAGAAGTTTTCTCAGGAGCCAGCCAAACCGCACCGCTTTCCGTTTTACCGAATTTGGTACCATCAGCTTTCTTAATCAACTTCGTAGTTACCGCAAAAGCAGTACCTGCATCTTTACGTCTGATCAATTCCGTACCGGTCACGATATTTCCCCACTGATCTGATCCACCCATCTGAATTAAACAGTTATGGTGTTTCCACAAGTAGTAAAAATCGAAACCCTGGATCAACTGGTAGCAAAACTCTGTAAATGACAATCCTGAATCACCTTCAAGACGTCTCTTTACACTATCTTTTGCCATCATATAGTTCACCGTAATGTGCTTACCTACATCTCTGATAAAAGTAAAAAGATTCATATCCTTAAACCAGTCTGCATTGTTCACCATTACTGCACCGTTTCCGGCATCTTCAAAGCTCAAAAACTTCGACAGTTGCTTTCTCATACCGGCAAGGTTATGTTCTACCATATCCTCAGTCTGCAAATTACGCTCATCAGATTTACCTGAAGGATCACCAACCATTCCGGTTGCGCCACCTACCAAAGCATAAGGCTTATGTCCTGCACGTTGAAAATGAATTAAAGTCATGATCTGAGTCAGGTGACCCACATGCAGTGAATCTGCTGTTGGATCAAAGCCGATATACCCCGATGTCATTCCCTCATTTAATTTTTCTTCTGTACCAGGCATTATATCCTGCAACATGCCTCTCCAGCGTAACTCTTCAACGAAATTGGTCATTATGTATCTCCTTAGTTTGCCGCAAATATAAGACAAATATGGAACAAGCTGAGGGCTTCCCGTAATTCAATAGCCCTCAGAAACAGCGAAACTGAACAAAAATCGCTACTTTTAAACCGATGAACTTTCTTTCCCACTATTATTTTGAACGAGACAACACTGACGAAAACATCGTCATAGGTGTCATATTGCCCGATCTGATCAAAAATGCACAGAAAGAAAGTAACCTCTACCCCCTAAAAGAAAAACACCTTTTTTTAAAGGACCCGGTTCAACTGTCGCTGTTAAAAGGCTGGGAAAGGCACCTCGAAGTAGACCGCATATTCCACAATTCAGACTTCTTCAAAGTGCAAACCGCTGCCCTGAAACAACTGATCTTACCCGCTTGTGAAAACAGTCCGGTTAAACCATTTTTCCTGGCACATATTGGTATTGAGCTGGTTCTGGACCACATTCTTACGGTAAAAGGCATCGTCAACATCAATACCTTTTACGAACAGCTCATCAAATCTGATAAAAAAGCCGTTGAAACCTTCCTGAAAAACAGCGGTGTAGCAGACACCAGTGTATTCCTTAAATTTCTGGAAAATTTCATCAGCAGCCGTTACCTCTTCAGCTATCAAAAGATTGAAAACATCTCTTATGCGCTCAACAGAATCTGTATGCGCATCTGGCCAAATCCTTTCACAGAAGCACAGACGAAGCTACTTACCGAAAAGCTGATCATCTACCGTGATGCTGTCAAACCGGAATACCTGGAGATTTTTAACCGCATAGAACGTATTCTGCCCCCTTTATAATCTGAGATTTTCTATCTTTGTCCTATGCCACTTATGGAGATTAAAGACAAAATGGAAGCCTTGGTTAAGGAGCTTAACCAACATAGTTACAATTATTATGTGCTGGCGATGCCTACCATTGCAGATTACGAATTCGACAAGAAACTAGCAGAGCTGGAACAGCTTGAAAAAGCCCACCCGGAATTCGCTGATCCCAACTCCCCTACGCTAAAAGTTGGCGGAGATATCACCAAATCTTTCAAAACCGTTACCCATCGCTGGCCAATGTTGTCTTTAGGGAATACCTATAACGAACAAGACCTCCGCGACTTTGATGAACGTGTCAGGAAAGCAATTGGAGACCAGTTTGAATATGTATGTGAGCTTAAATTCGATGGGCTATCCATCAGTTTAACCTACGAAAACAACAAACTCGTTCGCGCGGTTACCCGTGGCGATGGGACTAAAGGCGATGATGTCACGACCAATATCAAAACCATCAGCAACATCCCCCATCAGTTAAAAGACGAAACCGTTCCTCCCTTGTTTGAAATCAGAGGAGAGATATTTATGCACCGTGCAGCCTTCGACCGCCTCAACAGAGAACGCGAAGAGCTTGGAGAGGTACAATATGCCAACCCAAGAAACTTTGCTGCAGGAACCGTTAAAATGCAGGACTCTAAAGAAGTTGCCAGAAGACCATTAGACTGTTTCCTGTATTCACTAAATACCGACAAAAACTACTTCAAAACGCATTGGGAAAGCCTGCAAAGCTTAAAAGAATGGGGTTTCAATGTTTGTGAGCATACCGAACTGAGCAGTACCATCGACGATGTACTTGCTTTTATCCATAAATGGGAAGAACAACGTTTCAACCTCTCTTATGATATCGACGGGATCGTGATTAAAGTAAACAGCTATGCGCAACAGCAGGAATTGGGCTTTACCGCCAAATCTCCACGTTGGGCCATCTCTTATAAATACAAAGCACAGGAAGTAGAAACCATACTGGAAAAAGTAAGCTACCAGGTGGGAAGAACTGGTGCAGTTACCCCTGTAGCCAATTTAAAACCTGTTCAACTGGCCGGAACAACCGTTAAAAGAGCTACCCTTCACAATGCAAATGAAATCGAAAGACTGGATCTTCATGAAGGAGATACCGTATTTGTAGAGAAAGGCGGCGAGATCATTCCTAAAATCATCAACGTCAACCTTGAAAAACGTAAACCAGGTGCTTTAAAAATACATTACCTCACCGAATGCCCGGAATGCAATACTACATTGGTCAGAAAAGAAGGAGAAGTAGCCTTTTACTGCCCGAATGATGAAGCTTGTCCGCCACAAATTGTAGGTAAAATCCAGCATTTTATAGGCCGCAAAGCGATGAATATTGACGGATTAGGGGATGAAACCATAGAAACTTTTTACCAGCGCGGCCTGATTGCACACATCAGCGACCTGTACACTTTACACCAGAGATCAGAAGACCTGAAAACACTGGAGCGTTTCGGAGAACGTTCCATTGAAAACATGCTGAAAGGCATTGAAAACTCTAAGCAAATGCCATTTGAAAAGGTGCTTTTCGGATTAGGTATCAGATATGTCGGAGAAACCGTAGCGCGTAAATTAGCTATCGGAACCAAAAATATCGAGAAGTTAATGACGGCGACCGTAGAAGAACTCACCGCAATTGATGAAATCGGACAAAGAATCGCAGAAAGTATCCTGGAATACTTCGCAAAACCGGAACACATTCATCAAATTGAGCTGTTAAAGTCGTACGGACTTCAGTTTGAAGTGGTAGAAAAAGAAATTACCCTGCAAAGTGACAAGTTAACTGGAAAAACATTCGTAATTTCGGGAGTTTTTGACAATTACAGTAGAGAAGAACTCAAAGAGATAATAGAAAGCAATGGTGGCAAGATCTTAAGTGGAATTTCCGCGAAACTCAACTACCTTGTCGCGGGTGATAACATGGGACCTTCCAAATTGGAAAAGGCAAATAAATTGAATGTCCCCCTGATTTCACAGGATGACCTATTAGCGTTATTGAAGTAAATAAAAAAGATGAACAAATTTCACGGAACGGGTGTGGCATTGGTCACCCCATTTAATGCAGACGGAACAGTGGATTATCCAGGCCTTAAAAACCTGATCAATCACCTTGTTGAAGGAAAAGTAGAATACCTGGTATCCTTAGGTACAACAGGAGAAGCATCAACACTGAATAAGAGCGACAAGAAGAAGATCTGGGAATTTACTGCTGAAATTAACAATGGCCGTTTACCGCTGGTAGCTGGTATCGGAGGAAATGATACAGCTGAACTTGCTCAAAGTATAAAAGAATTTGAAGTGACTGGTTATGATGCTATCTTATCTGCCAGTCCATATTATAATAAGCCGACACAAGAAGGCATTTACCAACACTATAAAGCAGTATCGGAAGCAAGTGCATTACCAGTATTCCTTTACAATGTACCAGGTCGTACGGGTAGCAATGTAAGCCCTGAAACCACCTGCCGCTTAGCTAATGATTTCAAAAACATCATTGGAACAAAAGAAGCGTCCGGAAGTTTCGACCAGTTCAACCAGATCCTGCGCGATAAGCCTGCTGATTTTATGTTGATCTCCGGTGATGATCCGGTTGCGATGCCAATGATTGCATTGGGCGCAGTTGGTGTCATCTCTGTCGTAGGAAACGCCTTGCCTAAGCAATTGTCTGACATGATCAGATTGTGTTTAAACGGCGCTTTTAAAGCAGCAGCTCCTTTACACCTTGACTTAATTGAATTCACCAGACTAATCTTCGCAGAAGGAAATCCTGGTGGCGTAAAAGCTGCCCTGAAACAATTAGGCGTATGTGATGATTATGTTCGTTTACCATTGGTACAGGTAACTGATGCCCTTCGCAAAGCAATTATCGCAGAAACCATCAGAATTACTGCTTAAAAGCAAAACCTTATTCCATAAAAAAAGCGTCCCGGTTGCCTGGACGCTTTTTTTTTGAATCAAAAAGCTTATTTAGCGTCTTTATTTTTAGTTTCCTGAACTTCCAGACGAATCGCCTGAGCTAAGTTCTTAAGATCCTGCATACCTTTACGAACACGTGTTCCTGCAGCGCTATTAGCTTTGTTGTAGAATTTGTCTGCATCTGCTTCTAAAGCAGCAACAAGTTCTTTTGCTTCATTAAATTTTTTCATCGTTAATTTACTCCTTTTTAGTTTTTAATGGTTTGATTGATACTCTATTACTAAAGTAAGGTGTTTATTCTATAAAAAAAAGATTTTCAGACAATAAATAAAGGCCTTTTGAAAACTATATTTTCAGAAGCAATTCCACAGGCAAAAAAAAAGACTGCTTAAAAAAGCAGTCCTTCTTTTAATCTTATAAAATGGACTAAGCCATAGAGAACTGATGTTCTTTGTAATAACCAGTTTTCAACTTCTCAGACACCTCACTAAAAGCGTCTAAAGTACGTTGTACGTCCTCCAGAGTATGAACAGCAGTTGGAATCAACCTCAGCTCAATAAGTCCCTTAGGGATCACCGGATAAACCACAATCGAACAGAAGATACCGTAGTTCTCACGCAAGTCCATTGTCAATGCCGTAGCCTCTAACAACTCGCCTTTTAAGAATACAGGCGTTACCATGGTATCAGTAATACCTAAGTCAAAACCACGTTCTCTTAAACCTTTTTGAAGGGTAGTTGCGATCAGCCAAAGACGTTCTCTTAACTCCGGATTGTTTTTAAGCAGCTCTAATCTTTTCAATAAACCAATCACCATCGGCATTGGTAAAGCCTTCGCGAAAGTCTGCGAACGCATATTGTAACGGAAATAGTTAGTTAATTCCTGTGTAGAAGCAACGAAAGCACCAATACCTGCCATTGATTTTGCGAAAGTACCGAAATACACATCTACACCATCAATACAACCTTGTTCCTCATGCGTACCTGCACCTGTCGGGCCCATCGTACCGAAACCATGTGCATCGTCGATTAACAAACGGAAATCGAAATCTTTCTTCAATTCAATCAGTTCCTTCAGTTTACCCTGAGCACCTGACATACCAAAAACACCTTCAGTAATCAAAAGAATACCACCACCCGACTGTTCAGTCAGTTTAGTAGCACGTTCCAGTTGCTTGCGTGCACTTTCAATATCATTGTGCTGGTAAACGAAACGCTTACCCATGTGTAAACGTAAACCATCGATAATGCAGGCATGAGATTCCGCATCGTAAACGATCACGTCATTTCTGTCTACTAAACAATCGATGATAGAAACCATCCCCTGGTATCCAAAGTTCAATAAGAACGCATCTTCCTTACCAACAAATTCGGCCAATTCCTGCTCCATTTGCTCATGGTACTTAGAATTACCAGACATCATTCTTGCACCCATCGGGTAGGCCATACCAAAATCTGTCGCACCCTGCTTATCCGCTTCCCTGACTTCAGGGTGATTAGCTAATCCTAAATAGTTGTTTAAACTCCAAACTAAATGTTCTTTGCCACGAAAATTCATGTGAGGTGCGATTTCCCCCTCTAATTTAGGAAAAGAGAAATATCCATGTGACCATTTCTGGTGCTGACCTATCGGTCCCATGCGTTTTGCTACTTTATCAAAAATATCCAATGTGTATTTATTTAAATGTTATGTACCTTTTTTTTTGCAAATTTAAGGTTAATCTGCTTCAATAGCAATTTTACCTGGCAGCGCTTTGGCCCGCTTGTGCTCTCCGCACGATTATTATGCCAAAAAAGCCTTAACAACAGAATTGCTAAGGCTTTTTAAATATTTAAACTGACTGACTAATCAACGTTATCGTGTAAAAATGAGTTGTTAGGTCTGATCTCTGTAGAACCTTCCTCATCATTACTCAAAGTAAATCTCGAAACCTGAGATTCTGAAGAGTGCTGAACCTGTTCCAACTGCATTTGCTTACGTTTATAAGCAGGCTCGTTTTCCAGTTCCTGTAAACCATTGCTGGTTCTCAGTTTCATGCTCAGGTCTTTTAATCTCAGGATACGCTCTTTAGATTTTTTCAACTGATCTTCGATAGAATCATCATTTTTATCGTCATCTGCTCCTGCTTCGGCCACTTCCTGACGTTGTGGCTCCACATTGTTATGGAATACAGATTCTGGTTTTTCAAAGGTAAAATCAGTTTCCGCAACTTTGATCTCAAACTCAAAAGAAGGATCCTGCTGCTCTTCTGCAACTGGTGCCTCTTCTTCTACTAAAGTATGTCTGACGATACCATTGTTGTCTGGTTCCTGATAACCTCTTTTATTGTTCCCGTATAAATCACCAAAAAGATCAGACTGTTTGATCTCTTCTTTAGTTTTCATCACCGGCTCATTGGAATAAGTTTCCGGTCTTGGCGCGATAAAAGAATTAACTGCTTCTACCGGTTTCACTAATGGTGCCTCCTCAGGCGTAAGCAAAGAAACTTTTCTTACATTTTTTTTTTCTTCATCACGTTGTTCCGTAGTCTGGAAACCAGTGGCAATAATCGTTACCGATAATTTGTCCTCCAGGTTCTCATCAATACAGTTACCCCAGATCAGGTCCGCAGAAAGACCTGCTTTATCCTGAATATAGTCCGTGATAATCGTCACCTCATCCATCGTTACTTCACGTAATCCTGAACTGATATTTAATAAAATATATCTGGCGCCTTCAATTTCGTTATCTTTTAACAATGGAGAAGCTAAAGCGCCTTCCACTGCATTTAATGCTCTGTTCTCACCATCACAGGCAAAACTACCCATGATCGAAACCCCACTGTCCTTCATCACCGTACGCACATCCTTAAAATCCACGTTGATGTAACCAGGTACTGTAATGATCTCTGCAATTCCTTTGGCTGCAGTAGTTAAGATATCATCTGCCTGTGCAAAAGCAGATCCTAAAGTCAGGTTACCGAAGATCTCCCTTAACCTGTCGTTCGAGATCACAAGATAAGAGTCTACATATTTCTTCAGCTCATCCAAACCATCGTTAGCCTGCATCTTACGTCGTTTACCTTCAAAGGCAAATGGCGTAGTTACAATCGCAACGGTTAGTATATCCAATTCTTTCGCGGCTTTAGCAATAATCGGGCTTGCACCTGTTCCGGTACCACCACCCATTCCGGCAGTGATAAACAACATCTTTGTGGTGCTTCCCAGCATTTGTTTGATGTCATCTATATTCTCTATCGCAGAATTCTTTCCTACCTCCGGAATAGAGCCTGCGCCCATTCCTTCTGTTAAGCTAGCACCCAATTGTACCTTGTTAGGGATCGGACTAAACTCCAATGCCTGCGCATCTGTATTACAAATAATAAAGTCTACACCTGTAATTCCCTGACGGTACATATGGTTTACCGCATTACCACCACCGCCACCAACACCAATTACCTTGATGATTGATGACTTATCTTTTAACATTTCGAACTGCATATCTTTATGAATCAGTTGTTTAAAAATTCGTTTTTCCTGTTCATCTACCAACGTAATAATACCAATTTTTAACAGCGGTTTTACATATCTGTTTGGAATGTGGAAAAATCGCCAATTGTGGATAAGTATTTATGATTTGATATAATCTTCGTCACTTACGTTCATATCGTCCTTTACAAAGTCTTTAGCCTTCGCCAAAAGCTTATCGAAGAGCCCACCACCAGAATTTTTGTTTTTGTCTTTAGCCTCTTTTGGCTTTTCAACATACACACCTGGTTGTTTCATTTCTTCAATTAACTCCTCTGCTTTTTGAATTCCTTTGATCAGCAAACCAACACTCGTTGCATACATCGGGCTTTTCAAATCGTCATAAATGGTCTTCGGCATGTCTTCATATTTCGACAAATGCTCGTTCGGATAACCTACGCGGCAATCTAAACCAGTTACATATTCTACCAGTTGAGAAAGGTGTTTCAGCAAAGCACCACCACCGGTAATCACTACACCACCGATCAGTTTTTTCTCATAACCAGACGACTTAATCTCATAATAAACATGCTCAATGATTTCTTCCATACGGGCCTGGATCACATAAGCTAAGTTTTTCACTGAAATCTCTTTTGGCTCTCTTCCACGAAGTCCGGGAACACAAATGATTTCATTTTCTTTGTTCTCTTCAGCCAGGGCAGAACCGAAACGGGTCTTCAACAATTCAGCCTGGTTTCTCATTACAGAACATCCTTCACGAATATCTTCCGTTACGCTGTTACCACCAAATGGGATAACCGCAGTATGGCGGATGATGCCTTCATGAAAAATAGCAATATCGGTTGTACCACCACCAATATCCACTAAAGCAATACCAGCTTCCTTCTCTTCGTCGCTCAACACCGACTCTGAAGAAGCAAGAGGCTCTAATATTAATTCCTGAGTTTGCAACCCGGCATTGGTTACGCATCTCATGATATTTTTAACCGCAGTTACCTGTCCGGAAATGATGTGGAAGTTCGCTTCTAAACGCACTCCTGCCATTCCGATCGGGTCTTTTACGCCGGGCTCATTATCGATAGTAAATTCCTGGGGCAAGACATGGATGATTTCTTCTCCCGGGGGCATAACCAGTTTGAACATGTCATCAATTAATTTGTCTATATCCTTCTTACCAATTTCATTGTTCAGCTCTCTCCTAGTCAAAATCCCGCGGTGTTGCAAACTTTTGATATGCTGACCAGCGATACCAACGTTCACCACGCGGATTTCTACATTCGACTGACCGCTGGCAACTTCCACTGCCTGTGCGATCCCCTGAACTGTTTTCTGGATGTTTGAAACCACACCACGGGTTACCCCTGCTGATTCCGCCTTTCCAATGCCCAATACCTCTATTTTTTTATGCTGAGTGCGCCGACCAACGATCACGCAAATTTTTGTAGTACCAATATCCAATCCTACTACGATTGGAGACTGCACGATAGATTTTTCTTTGCCCATAACTATATCGATTTGCTGAGTTATATTCTTGTTGTTTTTGTGGTATCTGTATTCTTATCTCTTTTCTGCTGCCGTTACCGGCTTCTTAGCAGTTGTTTTTGCTGGTTTGGTTGTTGCTACTTTCGCCGCAACTGCTTTTTTTACCGGAGTAGCCGTACTGGTCTTTTTCACCGGACCCGTAACTGGCTTTTTTACCGCTGCGGTAACCGTTTTTTTCGCCGTAGGGCTTGCTGCCTTTTTCACTGGCGCTGCAACCACCTTTTTCGCCTTGCTAACTGCCGGCTTTGGTTTAGGCTCCGTCTTTTTAACCGGAGGTTTTACCGTAGCTTTCTTTGGCGAAGCAGGCTTAATGGCCGGCTTTTCCGTCGGAGGCTTAAGTGGCTGTACAGCTACCGCTCCATCCGGTACATCCGGGTCGTTCGCATCGTTTTTCATTTCCTTTGCAATCTGCTGCAACACCAAGGTGTTGATCGCTCCCTTATTTGCTTTGACAGCCTCTGTGTACTTAGGCCGCTTCACCCCATTCACGATAACCGAGTCAGGCTTGCTCTTTTCACAAACCACCTGATTCGTATATTTTATATTGATCGTTTTATAGGTATCCCATCCCACTTTCGGCATGGCCTGCTTATAAAACGCCAGAAGATTTCTCATTTTCACCTGCAAAGAATCAGCAGAACCCAGCACGATGCGCTGGTTACCTACTCTTGGGATCAACTCAATATCCATTTTGTCATCAACATACAGCTGCTCTATTTGTGCATCCCACAAAGTATCACGCTTGATGAACAATGCCGTCTCATACAAATCTGCTGCCAATTTGGTGATTAAAGTGTCCACGCGGCCACTAAAACGCTCCATAATGTTTCCATTGGCCACCAAAACATTGGCGGTAAAATTCGGAGACACCGGCATTTTTAAACCGTCACGGTCAATGTAATAGTCCTGTCCGCCAGCATTAATCACCCTTAAAATAGGCTGACGTTGCTTAATTTCAATGTGAATCACCCCATCCATGTCTGCATACACAACCGCAGTAGCAATATATGGATTGGAAATGATCTTCTTCTCGATCGCATGAAGGTTAATATCTTCCAGTTTACGACCAATTAAAGAGCCCTGGCTCTGCTTTAAAACCGCATCTATCTCTTCCCGCTCGATAAAATTATCCGCACCGGGAATCAATATTCTGACATTCGTAATGGTCACCGTATCCTTCTTCATGCCAATGAAACTCATGAGCACAACCACCCCACACAGGCAAAAAACCCATGCAAAGCATCTGAATACAAATTTCCAGTTGATGTCTTTAAACATTAGTGAAATTAGTTTTTAACGGTTGTATTAAGGTATCAATATCTCCTGCGCCAACGGTAATCAGCAGCTCAGGGTTCTTTGTTTTAATGCGCTCCAACACAAGGTCTTTCGCACAAATCTCTTTACTTTTAAGCGTAATTTTCTCCAGCAAAAATGCGGAATCAACTCCGGCAATCGGCAGCTCTCTGGCAGGGTAAATTTCCAGTAAAATCAGGTCATCTACCGTACTCAGAACCTCTGCAAAACCAGCGGCAAAATCGCGTGTGCGACTGAACAAATGGGGCTGAAAAATCACCGTCATTTTCTTCTCCGGGTACAACTGTCTAACGGCATGAAAACATGCTTTTAACTCCTCCGGATGATGCGCATAATCGTCAATATAAATGTGATTATTTGTATTAACTATATATTCAAATCTTCTTTTTACTCCTTTAAAACTGGCAATAGCGCCCTTTATTTTATCCGCATCAATGCCCAGCTTTAAGGCCACTGCCATTGCCGCAACTGCATTTTCAACGTTGTGTGTACCAGGTAACATCAGCTCAACATCAGCTATTTTAACCTCCCCGTCTACATAATCAAAAACGAATTTAGAGCCCACAACCCTGATGTTTTCTCCTTTGATCGTGGAAGACATTCCAGCGCTGTAACTCACACCACCTTCCAAAGGCAAACCTGCCTTTACAAACAAGGTACCTTCCGGCTTTAATTGTCCGGCAAATAAGCGGAAAGACTCTTCCAGCTGACTCGCATCACCATAGATATCCAAATGATCCGCATCCATCGAAGTGATCACCGATAAATCCGGATGTAAAGTCAGGAAAGAACGGTCATATTCATCGGCTTCCACCACAACTACATTGTTGGTGCCCAATAAAAAATTACTGTCATAGTTGCTGGCAATACCACCTAAAAAGGCTGTGCAACCAAAACCAGTATCCATCAGTACATGTGCAATGATAGAAGAGGTAGTAGTCTTACCATGGGTACCTGCAACAGCAATACAAAATTGCCCTTTGCTAATGATCCCCAACACCTCAGAACGTTTCTTCATCACAAAAGACTGTTCCTGGAAATAGTGTAGCAAAGCGCTGTGTTTAGGAATCGCCGGCGTATACACCACTAAAGTATATTCGTCGCTGGTCAGGAATTCTACCGGCAAAGTAAATACCTCATCCACATAGGAGATCACAATCCCTTCGGCTTCCAAAGACTTCGTCAGGTTAGTACTGGTTTTATCGTAACCACAAACCTCGCAACCTCTGCTTTTGAAGTAACGCGCCAGGGCACTCATACCAATCCCGCCAATGCCAACAAAATAAATCCTTTTAATCTTATCTAACTTCACTTAGACCTCCTTTTCCTGCTAAAATTAACACCTCTTCTGCAATGATGTTATCCGCATCAGGCAAAGCCATTTTTCCTATATTTTCAGAAAGCACTTTACAGCGATTCTTATCATTCAATAAACTCAACGCTTCCGATACCAGGGTATCTTCCGCAGAACGATCGGCAATTAAAAGCGCCGCATGGTTTTTCACCAATGCCATCGCATTTTTCGTCTGATGGTCTTCAGCCACATTTGGCGAAGGAACCAGGATTACCGGTTTTTTAATCAGACAAAGCTCAGCAATCGTCCCTGCACCTGCTCTTGAAATGATCAGATCGGCAGCAGCATAAGCCAAGTCCATTTTATTCAGAAATTCCAGAATACAAACATTCGGATGGTAATCCAAACCTAAGCGTTCCATAATCCCTTTGTAATAATATTTACCCGTCTGCCAGATCACCTGAACATCCTGAGCAATTAAATCCGGTAAATGCTTTTCAATACTCTTGTTTAAAGTGCCGGCACCCAGACTACCACCTGTTACCAGAATGGTTTTCTTTAAAGGATCCAGTTTCAATAATTCCGCACCTGCGTGATGTTTCTGTGCGATATCCACCACATCTTTCCTCACCGGGTTTCCTGTTTTCAGGATACTTGCCGCAGGGAAAAACTGATCCATCTCATCAAAAGCCACACACACTTTCGAAGCATTTTTGCCCAACCATTTATTGGTCACTCCTGCGTAGGAATTTTGCTCCTGAATCAGGTAAGGAACCTTTTTTAAGGATGCAGCAAATAAGATCGGTCCGGAAGCATAGCCCCCAACACCAACCACTACATCAGGTTTAAAATCAGCAATTAACTGCAAAGCCTTACGCATGCTTCCAAGCATTTTAAATGGCAAACTTAAATTTTTAACGATCGAGCCTCTCTGGAAACCGCTGATATTTAAACCAATGATCTTATATCCGGCAGCAGGAACTTTTTCCATTTCCATTCTGCCTGTTGCGCCGACAAATAAAATCTCACAGCCTGGCTCCATGCGTTTTAAAGCATTCGCTATCGATATGGCCGGAAAAATATGTCCGCCAGTACCGCCACCTGAAATAATTACTCTCGTTGCTCTATTCATTTGCTTTAATCTATTGCAGGTATTTCACCTACAACTACTTTTTTATTACTATTCTCTTCAACATCCCTGCTCACACTCAGGATAATTCCAAAGGCGATACTGGTAAAAATCATCGATGTACCACCCATGCTTACCAATGGCAAAGGCACCCCGGTAACCGGACCTAAACCTACAGCTACGGCCATATTCGCAAAAGCCTGTATCGTCAGACTAAAGCTTAGGCCCGCAGCCAGTAAAGCCCCGAAGGCCTTGGGACTCTGCGTCACAATCCGGACGCATCGGTAGAGCAGCACCAGGTACAGCACAATCACCGTCATCGCCCCTATTAAACCATATTCCTCCACGATAATCGCGAAGATAAAATCCGAATACGGGTGTGGTAAAAAGTTTCTTTGCGTACTATTTCCCGGGCCTTTTCCAAAAACACCGCCTGTTGCCAATGCGATTTTCGATTGATCCGCCTGATAAGTTTTATCAGAATTCTGCATCTCCGGATGCAAAAAGGAATTTACCCTTGATTTATAGGTACCTGCTCTGGGTCCTAAAAACACGATGAACAACAGCAATACGGCACCACCGGCACACACTATTGAAATCTGTTTGATGGAGATCCTGCCGATAATCAGCAATAAGATACTTACCCCAAACAACATAATTGCCGTCGATAAATTCGCCCAGGCAATCAGTGCAAAAACCACACAAACCGATCCCATAATCGGGACAAAGGCTTCTTTTACATCTTTAATATTTTCCTGCTTCTTCGTCAGCATCCTCGCCAGAAAGGTAATCAAAGCTAGTTTTGCCAAATCGGAAGTCTGGAAAGTCAATCCAATCACGGGAATTTTCACCCAACGGGAAGCCTCATTGATGTTCGCCCCAAACACTGCCGTATAAAACAACAGTGGAATGGTAATGATCATCAGCACCTTAGAGATCCCTGCATAATATTTATAATCCAGTAAATGCGCAATATAGATCATCCCTATACCCATGATCACGAAGATCAAGTGTTTCGTCAATAAAACTTTTTCAACGGTTTTATTCACTTTATAGGCATACGTTCCCGTAGCACTATACACGGTAAGTATAGAGATCAGCGATAAAAGGATAATGATCAGCCATATCCAGCGATCTCCTTTTGTCTTGTCTAAAATCTGATTAATTGCGATCATAACTTATAATTCCTTCACAGCCATTTTAAACTGATTGCCACGGTCTTCGTAATTTTTGAACAGGTCAAAACTTGCGCAGGCCGGTGACAACAGCACCGTATTTCCTTTATTTGCCAGATGGTAAGCTACCTGAACCGCTTCATTTGCAGAAAACGTATTCACGATCACTTCCACATCATCCTCAAAAGCCTCATGGATTCTCTTATTGTCTCTTCCTAAGCATACAATCGCCCTGACCTTCTCACGAACCAGGTCTTTCAGCATGCTATAGTCGTTACCTTTATCTACGCCACCCATAATCAGGATCACACCGGGATTTACACTTTCCAGTGCATACCAGGTAGAGTTCACATTGGTCGCTTTAGAATCGTTGATATACTCCACACCGGAGATTTTACCTACATGTTCCAAACGATGCTCAATGTTTTTGAAATCACTCATGCTCTCACGAATCACTGAATTTTTGATATCCAATATTTTCGCAACTATGCCCGCAGCCATAGAATTATAAACATTATGCTTGCCTTGCAAGGCTAATTCTGTGATCGACATGGTTAATTCCTCTTTTAAGTTAATGTTGATGTGTAAATTATTGCCCTCAAGGTAGGCGCCGTTTTCAATCTCCTTACGGATAGAGAAAGCAACCATTCCTGAGTTGATTTTGACAGACTTCATCGCTTTTAAAGTCTCGTCGTCATCAGCACAATAAATGAAAACATCATCACTCTGCTGATTTTGAGTGATACGCAATTTTGAGGCTGCATAATTACTCAGTTTATAATCGTACCGGTCCAAATGATCCGGCGTAATGTTCAATAATATGGAGATATCGGCTCTGAAATCATACATATCGTCCAGCATAAAACTGGAAATCTCCAATACGTAATAATCAAAATCAGCTGTTGCGACTAAAGCGGCAAAGCTATTTCCAATATTCCCTGCCAATGCAACGTTCAATCCCGCATTTTTCAAAATGTGGTATGTCAACATGGAAGTCGTTGTTTTACCATTTGACCCGGTGATACAGATCGTTTTTGCCTTCGTATATCTTTTCGCAAACTCAATCTCCGAAACCACTGAAATGCCTTTTGCTTTCAGCGCTTTGATCATTGGAGCTGCTTCCGGAATACCCGGGCTTTTCACCACCTCTACCGCATTCAAGATTAGCTCAGCGGTATGCTGCTTTTCTTCGAAGGCGATATTCAGTTCCTGTAAACGTTCTTTATACTGCGAAGGGATGGCACCGAAATCAGATACAAAAACTTCAAATCCTTGTTTCTGCGCTAACATTGCTGCACCTACACCGCTTTCACCGGCTCCTAAAACGACTATCCTTTGCTTTTCCATTATCGAAGTTTTAAGGTAATAATCGTAATGATGGCCAATAAAATTCCAATAATCCAGAACCGCGTAACGATTTTGGCTTCATGATATCCTTTTTTCTGATAGTGGTGGTGTAAAGGAGACATCAAAAATACCCTTTTTCCCTCTCCAAACCGCTTTTTTGTATATTTAAAATAGCTTACCTGAATGATAACTGATAAGTTTTCAATCAGGAATACACCACATAAAACCGGAATTAATAACTCTTTACGGATCATGATCGCAAAAGCGGCAATGATACCACCAATGGCTAAACTTCCGGTATCGCCCATAAACACCTGTGCAGGGTAAGAGTTATACCATAAAAAGCCCACACAAGCCCCAACAAAGGCACCTGCGAAGATCATCAGCTCACCGGAATTCGGAATGTACATGATGTTCAGGTAGTCGGCAATCACAGTGTTACCCGATACATAAGCCAGCAAGCCGAGGGTAATCCCGATAATGGCGGAAGTTCCCGTAGCAAGTCCGTCAATCCCGTCCGTGATATTTGCCCCGTTGGAAACCGCCGTCACAATAATGACCACGAAGAACAAGAACACAAACACCGAATATTTCTCATAGCCATCTCCTAAAAACTTCAGGACTTTGGCGTAATCAAACTCATTATTTTTATAGAAAGGAACGTTAGTCAGCGTAGATTTCACATCCTGTGTATAGTAAAAGCTCTCTCCTTTTTGTCTCAACACCATTGGTGTAGCCGAAGCTTTCGAAACCGTAGATTCATCCACAGTTTGTCTCACTACAATATTAGGATTGAAATACATGGTCCAGCCGATAATCAAAGCCAGACCAACCTGACCTACAATTTTAAACCTACCTGCTAAACCTTCTTTATTTTTTCTGAAAACCTTAATATAATCATCTACAAAACCGATTACCCCCATCCATACGGTGGTGATGATCATCAGTAATACATAGATATTGGAAAGGTTGGCCAGTAAAAGTGTAGGCACCAAAATCCCCAGAAGGATCATGATCCCACCCATTGTTGGCGTACCTGCTTTTTGCATTTGTCCTTCCAGACCCAGGTTTCTAACGGTTTCACCCACCTGCATTTTTTGCAGATAGTTGATGATGCTACGACCAAAAACAGTCGTAATGATTAAGGAAATGATGATCGCTAAGGAAGTACGGAAAGTGATGTATTGAAACAACCTCAATCCGGGGAAATCGTAATTTGCGTTTAAGTACTCGAATAAATAATATAACATTAGCTGATCAAGTTTAACTGTTCCATTAATATTTCCTTATCATCGAAATGATACCTTACGCCATTGATTTCCTGATACTTTTCATGCCCTTTACCAGCAAGCAGGATGATATCTCCTGGTTTTGCTAAATGGCAAGCCGTTTTAATCGCTTCTCTTCTATCTACTATGCTCAACGTCTTCCTTTTATTTGTGGGCGATACACCCTTTTCCATTTCTTCTACTATCGACTGTGGATTCTCCGACCTTGGATTATCCGAAGTCAGGATCACCTTATCGCTCCAGTCGCAGGCCACTTGTGCCATAACCGGGCGTTTTGTCCGGTCTCTGTCGCCACCGCAGCCGATGATGGTAATCACCTGCTCAGTGCCTTTTCTAATGTCATGAATGGTGCTCAACACATTCTGCACCGCATCCGGTGTATGTGCATAATCCACAATCCCAATGATCTGGTTGCTGGAAGTAATGTAGTCAAACCTGCCTTCAGCACCTGTCAGGTTGCTCAATGCAGTTAACACCTCTAGTTTCTCTTCGCCCAATAATACTGCGGTACCATAAACGGCCAGCAGGTTATAGGCATTGAAAGAACCAACCAACTTAAAGAATACATCTGCCTCATCGATTTCAAGGTGTAAGCCATTGAAACTATTCTCTATAACCTTCGCTTTAAAACTAGCCAGTTGTTTCAGGGCATAGGTCATTTTCGTTGCTCTGGTATTCTGCAACATGACCATCCCGTTTCTATCGTCCAGATTGGTCAGTGCAAAAGCATCTGACGGCAAACCATCGAAGAAAGCTTTCTTCGCTTTGATGTAATTGTCAAAGGTTTTATGGAAGTCCAAATGATCGTGACTGATGTTCGAAAACACGCCACCAACAAAACTCAAACCTTCAATACGGTGTTGTACTACGGCATGAGAACTTACTTCCATGAAACAATACTCACAACCAGCGTCCACCATTTGCTGTAACAATTGATTTAAAGCCAATGGATTTGGCGTAGTATGCGTAGCTGGAATCACCAGATCATCGATATGATTCTGTACTGTAGAAATCAATCCTACATGATAGCCCAGCGTACGGAAAAGCTTAAACAAGATCGTAGCGATCGTCGTTTTACCATTCGTACCGGTAATACCTACCAATTTCAGTTTCGAAGAAGGGTTACCATAATAATTAGCCGCCATTTCTCCCAACGCCACCGAACTATTGTCTACCTGTATATAAACTACTCCCGGAACGGTCTGCGCAGGAATCTGCTCACACACGATTACCGAAGCACCTGCCTGTATTGTATTTTCAATATATTTATGTCCATCTGAAAGTGTTCCTTTTATTGCAAAGAACACCGCATCTTTAACCACCTGACGGGAATCAAAAACAAGCGCAGTAATCTCCCTGTTAGTAGAACCCACCAGGTTTGTTATTGCGATTCCATATAAAACGTCTTGTAATTGCATATTATCTTAATTCTAAATCTACACCCAATCCTCTACCTATTTTGCTGCCGGAAGGAATCGACTGACTAAACACCTTTCCACTTCCCACAACCTTTGTTTTTAAACCCGCATTTCCTAAAAGATACAATGCATCTTTCAGGCCCATTCCATTCACGTTAGGCATCACTCCTTTGATGGAGTTATACTCTTCGTACACGATACCGTTATTGGTATCAATGCTGTTGAAATAATCCGACTTTGCGGCATATAAAGACTTGATTCCAAAAGCGCTGTACACTTTCTTTATCGCTTTACTCTGTCCCGACTTCGCTTCAGGATTTTTAGTATTGCCCACTAAATGATCCTTAACATTGTTGTACATTTCGATGTCACTTGCGTAAATACGATCTGCAATTTCTTTAAATACCGGACCCGCTACTGTTGCCCCGTAATAACCATTTTTGGGGCCGTTAATGGCCACCATAATCGAGTATTTAGGCTTATCAGCAGGGAAGTATCCGCAAAACGAAGCCTGGTAACTTCTTTTCGCTTTGTATCCTTTATTACCATCTGCCACCTGTGCGGTTCCTGTTTTTCCCGCAACGCGATAAAAAGGAGAGCTCATCAACTTACCAGTACCTTTGGTGACCACTGCTTCCAGCATGGCTTGTAATTTCCTTACTGTTTTCTCCGAACAAATCTGGTCGCTGATCACTTTAGCATGAAATTGCTCAATCGGATTACCCAGTCTTCTGATCTCTTTTACAAAAATCGGCGAGATAAATTTTCCATCATTGGCTACTGCATTATAGAATGCCAGCATTTGTAATGGCGTAATCTGCATCTCATAACCATAGGCCATCTGAGCCAGCGTCAGGTTCTTGTTCCAGCTTCTGTTCGATGGATTTTTGATGACTGGCTTTGCTTCCCCGGGAATCTGTAAACCCAACTTTTCATTCATGTGGATATCATATAAATGATCCGTGAACTGAGCAGGATTGTCTTTGTAATGGGTATTTACCAGTTTAGCAATCGCTGTATTTGCCGATTGCTCAAATGCTTTCATTACGGTTACTACACCAATCCCACCGTGTGAATCTTTAATCGTATGTCCCGGAACGCGGTAAAAACCATCGCCTGTATCTACTAAAGTATTGGTATCTACTTTTTTATCTTCCAGTAATGCCATATAAGAAGCCAGTTTAAAGGTAGAACCCGGATCCTGACTGCCACCAATGGCGTAGTTAAATTTCTCTTCGTAAACGCCCTCAGATACCCTGGTGTAATTGGCTACCGCTCTCACTTCCCCGGTATTTACTTCCATCAGGATCACTGTACCATGGTCTGCATCACTCAGTTTCAGCTGTCTTTCCAAAGCGGTCTGCGCTAAATCCTGCATATTGATATCGATGGTAGAGATGATATCTGCCCCTTCTTTAGGTGCAACCTCTGCTTCATCATTTACCGGCATCCATACGCCACCGGCGATACGTTGTACCAGTCTTTTTCCGCTTTCCCCGTTGATGTAATTACCAAAAGCACCTTCCAGACCTACACCATTGGCCACGTTTTCATTTTTATAACCAATCGTTCTGGAAGCCAGAAACTTGAATGGTTTAATTCTTTTATTTTGTTGCACCGCGATTAAGCCGCCGGAATACTTACCGATATTGTATAAAGGGAAGGTTCTGATCGTTTTCAGCTCCTGATACCCTACTTTACGTTTGATCAACAGGTAACGCACACTATCCTGTCTGGCAGAACGCAGGTAACGCGAATATTCTTTAGGGCTTTTATCCTTAAAGAACTCCGATAATTTCATGGCTAAAGAGTCTACTTTTCCATAGAACACCTTATTATCATCAATCCCACCGGCATACAAATCCATCCTCAATTCGTACTCAGGAATAGAGGTTGCCAGCAGACTACCATCTGATGAATAAATATTTCCCCGCGCAGCTTCCACATTGATATACTTAGTAGAGAGGCTATCGGCCATGGCGCGCCACTTGTGCCCCTCTACAAATTGTACATCGCATAGTCTGACCAATACTGCTACGGCAAGCAGTACAATCAGTCCAAATGACAGATAAACACGTAGTAATATGTTTGCTCTAATGTTCATTAGCGGGTATAACAATTTTTTTAGGGGGTTCAGTTAATTCTTTAATCCCTAGAGTATCTACTTTTTTAGCAACTTCAGTCAGCTTACTCTTGAACATTAAATCTGCTTTCAGCGATTTAAATTCCCAGCTCAACTCTTTTACTTCTTTATTTAATTTATCAATACTTCTGATGTTCTTCACTGCCATGTGGCTGTTTGCGATGTATAGCATACACAAAACCGACAAAAACAGTAAAAACGGTAACATATCTGTTGCCGCTTCCTTAGTCACTACCCCTTCGGTAAATAACTTTTTAAAGAACGCTTTACCACTCTCAGGCTCCCTTTTCTTCCTTCCGGGTTTCTTAATCTGAATTTCTTCAGCATCCGGTTCTTCCTCTTCTATATTTTGCCTGAACTGGTTATTCATAGTTTTTCTCCAATTCTGAGTTTCGCACTCCTTGCGCGACTGTTGCGTTCCAACTCTTCATCGTTAGCAACCACCGCTTTTCTGGTGATGATTTTAAATGGTTTTTGTTCATTACCATAAAAATCTTTCTCCACTTCACCTCTGAATTTACCCTTCTGTATGAAACTTTTTACCGGCCTGTCTTCCAGAGAATGGTAAGACATCACCACCAAACGGCCACCTGGTTTCAGAATATCCGCTGTTTGTTCTAAAAAGTTCTCCAACACTTCAATCTCCTTGTTCACTTCAATGCGTAAAGCCTGAAAAACCTGAGCCATATACTTGTTTTCCTTCCCTTTAGGGATGTGGGCACCAGCAGCTCTTTTAAAATCCGCAAGGGTTTTAATCGGTTGTTCTACACGGCCGGTAACTACGGCACGGGCCAGGGACTTTGCATTTTTCACTTCACCATAGATTCCGAAAATCTTGTGTAGTTTATCTTCTGCATAGGTATTCAACACATCAGCAGCTGTTAAAGCGCCTTGTTTGTCCATACGCATATCCAGGTCAGATTCAAATCTCGTAGAGAAGCCACGTTCCGGAACATCAAACTGATGTGAGGAAACGCCTAAATCAGCCAAGATACCGTCCACCGCTCTATAACCCAGCAAGCGCAGGTTATTTTTGATGAAGGCAAAATTCTGATCTACGAAAATGAAACGTGGGTCATCAATTTTGTTTCTTTGTGCATCAGGATCCTGATCAAAGGCGATCAATACGCCGTCTTTTCCTAAATGCTTCAGTATTTCTCTTGAATGTCCGCCACCACCAAAGGTAACGTCCACATATACGCCATCGGGTTTGATATTCAAACCTTCGATACATTCTTTCAACATGACAGGAATGTGGTAACTATTCTCCATCGCTCCTCCTATTTTTATTACCCATTACTTCTTCTGCAAGTTTTGAAAAGTCAGCTGGTTCATTATCAAACAAAGCATCATAAGCCTTTTTCGACCATACCTCAATCTTATCAAACTGACAGGCTAAAACCAACTCAGTGTTGATCTCAATGCCTACAGATTCCAATAAAGATTTAGGTAAGTTAACCCTTCCTGCTGCATCCAACGTCAATTCCGTAGCGCCGCGCGTGAAGTATCGAATAAATTCTCTGTTTTTTTGTTCGTATGGATTCAACTTACTCAACTCTTCCACTATTCCTTCCCATACTTTTTTCGGGTAGATCACGAGGTGTTTTTCAAAACCTCTGTTGATCACAAGTCCCTCAACCTCAACATCAGGCAATTGTTTTTTCAGAGACGAAGGAACCATCAAGCGGCCTTTCGCATCCAATTTACAATCAAACTCTCCTAACAGTTGAACCATTTCTTTATGTGGTCTTTATAATGTAGTGTAAAAATAGATATTTCTACCACTTTTTACCACATTCTACCACAAAAAATTATCAACATAATTCGTACCACTTTTTTTGTGCCTTGAGGTGATCGAAAACACAGTAAATGAGGTGGTAAAAAAAACAGGCGCATCGCAAAATAGCGAAGCGCCTGTCCTGTTTTTCAGCCAATATATTTAGCTATTAATGGCTTTTACACCCGGTAATTCTTTACCTTCCATGTACTCCAATAATGCACCACCACCGGTAGAAACATAGCTCACTTTATCCTCCAAATTGAATTTTGCGATGGCCGCAGCAGAATCGCCACCACCAATCAATGAAAACGCGCCATTCTCCTGAGTAGCAGCTACAACCGCATCAGCAACAGCACGTGTTCCCTGTTCGAAATTCGCCATTTCAAAAACACCCATCGGGCCGTTCCAAAGCAAAGTTTTCGAACCTTTAATCACTTCAGAAAATAAAGCGATAGTTTTCGGACCGATATCCAATCCCATCCAGTCTGCAGGAATACAACCGGTATCAACATTTTTCTTTTCTGCTTCATTGGAGAATTTATCCGCAATCACGGTATCCAAAGGAAGGTAGATATTTACGCCTTTAGCTTTCGCTTTATCCAGCAATTCCAGGCAAAGCGCCATTCTGTCTTCCTCTAAAAGAGAAGTACCAATTTCGCCACCCTGAGCCTTTGCAAAGGTATAAGCCATACCACCACCGATGATCAGGTTATCTACTTTATCCAACAGGCTTTCGATTAATAAAATCTTATCTGACACTTTCGCGCCACCCATGATTGCTGTAAAAGGTTTCACAGCACCATCGTTAACTTTCTCCGCATTTTTAAGCTCCTCAGCCATTAAATAACCGAAGTATTTATCATTAGGGAAGAATTCAGCAATGATCGCTGTAGAGGCATGCGCACGGTGTGCAGTACCAAAAGCATCATTCACATATACATCACCTAATTTCGATAATTTCTCTGCAAAAGCTTTATCTCCTTTTTCTTCTTCTTTGTAGAAACGAAGGTTCTCCAATAGTAAAACTTGTCCCGGCTCCAGGTTTTTAGCTTTGTCTACGGCTTGTTCTCCAATACAATCATTTGCAAACTTCACTTCCAGGTCTAACATTCTGGAAAGATCACCTAAGATGTGTTTCAAAGAAAATTTGTCCTCAGGACCGTTTTTTGGACGACCTAAATGAGACATCAGAATTACTGAACCACCATCATTCAGAATTTTAGTAATGGTAGGCAATGCAGCACGCATTCTTTTGTCGTCTGTAATGTTGAATTCAGCATCCAGAGGCACATTAAAATCTACCCTGATTAAAGCCTTCTTATCTTTGAAATTACACTGGTCTATTGTTCTCATTATTGTTATTGTTTAGAATTATTGGTTTTTGAATGGTGTTCATTTATAGCTTTCTGAGCATATCAAAATGCGGACCGACGCCCGGTATCTGAAACTCCTCAGAAATCAGCACAAAGCCCAGCTTCTCATAAAAAGGAGCAGCTGTACTACGTGCGTTGCACCAAATATAAGCAGCATTCGCTGATGTCAGTTCATCAATTGCAAATTTTATCAGCTTTGCGCCATAACCCTTCCCTGCAAAGGCAGGATCGGAAGCCATACCGCGCAATCGAAAACCTCCGGGACCTTGCTCCGGACGATCTTCCGGGAAGAAAGTAGCCACCGTAACCAGCTGCGCTCCTTCAAAACATCCGAGGTGAAAAACACCTTTCTGTTCGTCCTGAGGAAAGATACACTGTTCATAGGGCATCCCATTTCTCAGCACAAGACTCCTTAAAGGCAGAGTCTCTGCCGCCGTAATTTCTTTAATCATTTATCGCTGCAATTTTTAGTACCAGATCCACCAAACGGGCAGAATAACCAGACTCATTATCATACCAACCCACCACTTTTACCATGTCGCCAACAATGGAGGTCAGCTGTGCATCAAAGATGCAGGAATGTGGGTTGTCCAGAATATCAACGGAAACTATAGGGTCTTCCGTATATTCCAGGAGCCCTTTTAATTCATTTTCTGCAGCTTTTTTGAATGCAGCATTGATTTGTTCTATGGTAGTTGTTGATTTCAGCAGACAGGTAAAATCAGTCAGGGAGCCGTTCAACACAGGAACCCTGATCCCTGCACCTCCTAATTTTCCTTCCAGATGAGGAAAAATATTGGTGATGGCTTTTGCCGCACCGGTACTGGTCGGAATGATGGAAGCTGAAGCCGCTCTCGCTCTTCTCAAATCTTTATGAGGTCCGTCATGCAGGTTCTGATCACCGGTCATCGAGTGAATGGTGGTAATGTAACCTTCTAAAACACCCCAGTTATCATCCAGAATCTTCACCATTGGCGCCACGTTATTCGTCGTACAGGAAGCGTTAGAAAGGATTTCAGCTTTCAAATCGATCTCTGCTTCGTTAACCCCCAATACCACCATTGGAATGTCTTTATCCGCAGCCGGTGCCGAAATCAGGACTTGTTTTGCCCCTGCCTGTAAATGCTGGCCTGCCCCTGCTCTGCTGGTAAATTTTCCGGTAGATTCCAATACCAGATCGATGCCAAGTTCTGCCCATGGCAATTCTGCCGGGTTGGACTTTGCATAGACCTGAATTTTCTTTCCGTTAACAATTAAAGCATCAGATTCAAAGCTAACCCTGCCCTTAAATCCACGGTGAACGGTATCGTATTTGAACAAATGCGCCAGTGTTGCAGGGTCTCCGAGGTCATTGATGGCCACAACATTGATGTTTTTTTCAATTGCAGTACGTAAAAAGATACGGCCAATTCTACCAAAACCATTAATTGCTATTTTCATTAGAGTATATTTCTTATCTATTACGTTGGTTAGTTCGCTTACAGTAGCCGGTCAACCCCCGCATTTTTTAGCGGTGATTTTCCTTCTTGCTGTTATAAATCTCCCTGATCAGCGAAATTGCGATGATCATCGGAATTATGGGGCAAAAGTACCTATATTCTGAGTAGAACGGTGATAATTTTAAAGTAGAATCTTAAAAATTATGTCATGTTTAATATTGGGAAAGATAGCCAGCATCCTTACCAGGGGAAAATGAATTCAGGGTAGAAAAGAGCCAGGAACCACTCCAGATCCGGACTATTTTAATGCTCACTTTAAGGGGAGCAATAAAATCCTCCGGGCCCCTGTCCTGGCCTATCCTCTTTTCTTCAGGAAGCTAAAACGTAATTCAAATTGCACTTATTGAAACTGCGCGCGTTTTAATTTTAGCCTAAGATTTCGAATTATTATTTCGGAATTAACTTATAATCTGTATTTTGATTTTTCCAGGTATAGATCATTATGAAATACAATAGAAGAGATTTTTTGGGGGCTACTGCGCTCGCCACCACTGCTACCCTTTTGACATCAATGAAAGCATTCGACTCCCCCGGAGTCATTTCTAATAAAGCCGCTGAAGGTTTTTCATTGCAGATTATGGCCCCTTACTGGGGTTTCCCCGGATCTGTAACAGAGTTCTGTAAAAAGGCAAAACAAGACGGCTATGACGGGGTGGAAATCCTATGGTCTGCCGATATTGCAAAAGAATTGTTTAGCGCACTAAAACAGTATCAGTTAACCGTCGGCTTTCTTTGTCGCGGGGATGAGCCTGTTGCCGCAACCAATCTTGCTACGTTTAAAAAGGTGCTGAAAGAAGCCGCTGAGAATAAATACACGAAACCGTTGTACATCAATGTACATTCCGGAAAGGACTTCTTTAAATACGAAGACAACAAAAAGTTTATAGATTTTACGGTTCAATATGCCAAAGAAACAGGGGTTCCAATTTACCATGAAACACATAGGTCAAGGATGCTGTATGCGGCTCCGGCATCTTTACGGTATTTAGAAGAAAATCCAGACTTAAGGCTAACGCTTGATATCTCACACTGGTGTAATGTGAGTGAAAGCTTACTGGAAGACCAAAAGGAGACCGTTGATCTTGCGCTTTCCCGTACAGACCATATTCACTCCCGTGTTGGCCATGAGCAAGGACCGCAGGTTAGCGATCCACGTGCACCGGAATGGAAGAGGGCTGTTGCCGCACATTTTGCCTGGTGGGATAAGGTAGTTGCCATGAAAAAACAACAGGGAAAAATCCTGACGATGTTGACAGAATTTGGTCCGCCAGGTTATATGCCTACCCTTCCTTACACAAATGTTCCGGTTACCAATCAATGGGAGATCAACACTTACATGATGCAGATCTGGAGAAAAAGATACCTTTAGATTGTCATTAACCTGATCCGGATTAACAACAACCTGAACAAAAACGAGAATAAAAAGGGGCCGCAGCATTTGATGATGCGGCCCCTTTTCAGACCAATCTAAATTTACAATATAACGTTAAAAAACACGAATGGTTTGCCTTCTGGTACCATTGGTAAGCGCCTTAATCATATGATTATCCTGCTGCTCCTTCTCTGCTTTCACCTGTTGCTCTGCCAAAATATGAGCCTCAAATCCGGAAGAAGCAGTGTATTCAATTTTAATTACTTTACCTGCATACGGCAACAGATCATAGGTATACATGCTCCAGGCTTTCGCTTTATCGCTGATCATCCCTTCCCTGGCATAGCTGGCAAAATTATTTAGCGCTGACTTACCGGAGCGGACTGGATTCAATAACACTCCATTTATTTTTATCCCTGGTGCATCGGGCCAGCCGATGACCATTAAATCTGCCCGTCCTTTTACTCCGGAAGGAACAGTCAAAGAAGTATATGGCTGAGCTGTTTTCACCGTGCTAAACTGGATTTTTCCAGGGGCTGTTACTGAAACGCCAGGCTTCCCTTTTTCCAATTCAAAAGCCATGGTAGCATAACCTGCCAGTTCAATTTCCATCGTCTTACCCGACGTAAAAGCTACCGGATAAGCATCCTGATAGGGATAAACAACCTTAGCGCGGTAAGCCTCACCTGATTTACCCATAAAATGAACCGACCGGTCGAATGGAACGAGCACTTTTTGTGTCACCGCACTTGTGTTTCTAAGCACAAGTACCCCTTTTTCAGCAGTCCAGCCCACATAACCATAGGCATTTCCCTCATCCGGACGACCGCCTGCATACACCATATTCGTTAATGCAGCGCGATGGTCTTTAGCCCAGTTGTCTATCTTACATAACACTTCCCAGTCTTCGGCTTTCATAACCGATGGCGAGATGTACCATTCCTTAAGCAGTGTACCGCGACCATAATGCATCAACACATAATCTGCCCAATCCTGAAGATTATCTTCTTTACTCTCCATCATGCCTGTCGTATTTTTTATGATCCCATGCGTCATCAGTCTGGAAACGGGAATAAGAGGCCGATCCTGAGGATTACCAAACATCCGCCAGATAAAAGTATCCCGATCGCTGGAGCCCATAGCTCTGGTCGAGATCTCCGGCCAGTTGCCATTCGTCCCATCATCACCAGCCAACATCCATAAATAATCCGCATACATCAACCACCAGGGAGAAAACCAGACCCAGTTCGTCATATTCTGATAGATCTCCGGATTTACCTTTTTGGTGGCAAGCAGTATCTCTATTGCCGCATCCAGGGATGCCTCATGCCCATGACGCGCAGTAGCGGGGTGGTTATTTCCTTCCCCGGAATCTGAAAGCGCATTAAAATCATGCTTATAATATAGCGAAGCTGTTTGACGGGCTATTTCAGGAATCTTTTTAAGTACTTCGGCTTTGTATTTGGTAGAAGAAAGGCTGTAATCACGTCCATATTGTCTAAAATAAGGATCACGTTTCGCCTCTCTATAGCCATTTGCCATTCCCCAGTTCATATCATTATTCTGACCAGCCAGGCTGAGCCATAATCCAAAACCAACCCCTTCCTTATTCAATTTATCACTCAGTAATTTAACGTCGGAATAACCATTGGGGAAATACCTTTTTGAAGGATCCCAAATAGATTTTCGATCCTGCCATCCATCATCAACCACCATAGCGTCCATTTTTACACCATACGGACCAATCGCAGCTTTGTATTCCCGCCAGATATTCAACAATCCATCGCCACTTAAATCTTTAGCCTTTGGTTCAAACCAATTGTTGAAATGAAGGAAAGACCGCGGCGCTTTCCAGATGCTTTCCAGATATTTCATAAAGGCAACTTCTACCGGTTGACTTTGCGAGGTAATACCAGCAACCGCTGTTTTACTAATGATTTGCATCCCCGACTTGTTTTGCTGCGCATACCCCGGAAAATGCATAAGCCTGATCAAGCCCTTTTCCTCCTTTGGCTCAATATCCCTTCCTTCCAGCTCAATTTTACTGTAGTTACCTACCTTATCGTAAGTTCTGGCAAAGCTTAGGGGCGTATTTCCGTTAGTATGTCTGGTATGTCCTGCCGGATACTCCAAACCGAAAAACCATTGGCCGTTTACAAAAACAGGTTCACCACGACCACCTCCGGTTGCCGTTTTAGTGGTCGTAAAACGCTCCACTTCCAGGCGGTCTACCGCAGCAGAATCAGGATAAGATAAGGTCAGTATTTTTCGGGTATAGGGCTGTCCTTTTACCAAAAAGTATTTGATGTCCAATTTATCCGGAACAGCATCTGAACCCGCATTTCCTGGTAATGGCTGATAGCTCAACACCACAAAACTGGTATCTCCCCTGGAATAAACAGCTGGCTTCCCGACAACAGTAAAATCGCTGATACTATAGGTTTTATTGCTGTTCAAAGGCAGAATACTCAACTCCTCACTTTTCACTGCAAGGCTGATATCGCCTTTCGCATTTGAAAACCGAATGGTTCGCCATACCTTTCCATCACGTTGCAAGACGCGTTGTACAAGGTCATTTTTTAAAACAATCTGCTGGGCATTTATCGTCAACGGGACAATAAACAGTCCTAATAACAGGCTTTTTCTCATTTTAATCAGGGTTAAATCAACCGCAGTTATTTTCTTCATTTCGCTGGTTTTAAAGAAGCACCTGCTTGTGGCTTCCATTTAGCAAACAGTTCTGCCGCTATCTTTTCCGGATCACCTACCGGCTTATCGGCATACTTCTCATTACTTTTTGTCCAGTTTCCCTCGAATTGAGCAAGGTCTTTATAAAATTGATTTGCATCATATGCCGGTCTTCCATACGACATTTTCAATTTGGTCTGCGTAAATCGGGAATTGTCATAAGGTTGTGTAGCCAGATAATCCAGGAACTTAACCCATCGTACCTTATAATAACCACTCAGCAATCCTGCCCACTGCCTGTTGGAATAATCATACTGAACAGCATCGTTACGCACTGGTCCCCAGGTGGTCACCAGCGTGCGTGCATTCCTTTCATACAAATCTTTTTCGGCTTCCGTTTTACCCCATTTCCTGGCATCATTTATCCATTTTCCCAATAGAAATTCAGACCGTGTAGCAAGTAACCTGTCAAAATCATCTATTAAAGCAATAAAGCGGTCGGACGCAAGCTTTAAAGCCTGCTTGTCTTTAGCTTCATAGGCGATAGTAATGTCTTTTTGCAGGGGTAGGGAAAGATCGGCCAGACACTGTCGGGCTACATCAACAAGGTCATATTGGTAGGTTTTCATTCCTGTTAATTCTTTTGCAGCCAAAAGATGTTCCCAGGCCTTCCACAATTCCAGCTGATCATAACCTCTTCTCATATCACCATTTGGAGCCACTTTAGTCACCTGAAGTGAAGGCCTTGCACAGATGGCACTTTCCATAGAACCATCACTTATTTTCTGTGCATAAACCGTATGCTGAAGTACATCCCAGGCTTTTGTCGCTTCAGCGGATGTTTGGCCGTAACGTGCCAGAATATAGTTCTTCAGCCAGTTATTTAATTCCGGTGCTTCGGAATGCCAGGCCAATTCAAGCCCTAGTTCATAAACTACCGGATTGTGTTCTATCGCTTCCGGGAAAAGTCCGATTCCTTTTAAATTACCGGCTTTTGGATTCTTTAACAAGGATGGGGCATTATTAGCAAATAGCGGTAAATCGCCCCCCATAAAGACTCTTCCACCGTAATTATGCAGGATCCCTGCTACCCATTCCCGTCCCCAGAAACCCTCATTACCGGACCAGTTTCTACCGGCAAGATCTAAAAGGATGATTTTATCTTCAGGAATTGCTTTAGCGAGGGCCGGCCTTAAAGACCAGGTTTGCATGGCAATTATGGCTTTAGGGTCTACCGCCACGGTCACTTTATAAATACTTTCTCCTACTTTTTTAAGGTATTCGTCTCCTTTTACCGGAGGAGCGCCTTCATGAAAAGGGTCCGCAGCATACAGGTGATCTGTACCAAAAAGTTTGGTCTGTGCTTCCAGAAAGGTCTTGCCCATCTCTGCAAACAATGGATCCAACGGGTCTAATTGTCCGGATCCGGGAGGTACACCAAACCAATCTCCCTTAACCGAAATATTTGCGTTTGGGTACTTATCCTTTAAGATCCGGGGAATGTAGCCCGTAAAGCCCTGCAATATCGGGGTCATTCCCATTGCCCTTTCTCTTTTTAAAATCTGCTGTCCTAATGTGATGTGTGTGTCTATCCAGTGTTGTGGAAGCGGTCCTCCCCATGCTTCAATATTGGTCATAAACTGCCAGGCAAAATAGGCGGGTCCAACCAGAAATTCCCTGATCTCAGGCTCAGTGATTTTGAATTTACGCAGTGTGGCCTGCCATACTGCTTCCTGCCCGGTGATGGCCAGTGGCATATTCACGCCATGCATGGCCATCCAATCTATTTCGCGCTCCCAACGCTCCCAGTCCCACCAGGGCATCGTATAGCTGAACGTGCAATAGTTCAGGTAAGCGCGGTAAGCATAGGCTGTTTCCAACCGTACCTTTTCCGGAACTACCGGCAATTTCGCCGGTAGTTTAAGGTTATCGCTATTCCAGGAAACCTGGCAATGTGCATAATGTTTAAGGTACCAGTTCAAGGCAGAGGCTACAGAAATCGTGTTGTTACCACGCAACACGATTTGCTGATTACGGCTTTCTATTTCGAACACATCCTTTCCCTCCTGAGCTTTGATGATTTCTACTTTAAAGTATCTGGCATGGTTTGGTACTACCCTAAGAATAAGTTCTTCTGCCGTTTTCTTGTAATTAACTTCCGCAGCAGCAACGTCTAACCTTAAAACCAGGCAGAAAACGAGGAATACTACAGCAGTACTGAACAGGTGTTTTTTCACTTGTGTGTGCATTAATGAGGTGTATATTTAAGTCTTGACCGATTACAAGAGGGGATCGAAACTACCGCTTTCCCAACCCTTAGTTTGTTTTAAATTCTGATTATTTTGAATAATAGACCTCGGTATTGGATAAAAAGGGCTATTGGTTTGGATAATCATAGGCTGCAGATCTATTGCTTCTAAAGATTCCGTAAAAACAGTAGCCACATTTGGCGCAACACCCGGGGTCGTACTTACCAATTTCAATCCCTTTCTGGTTTTACCATGAAGTGTGGAAGAGAGGGTATTCCAGCGCAACAGGTCGAAAAAGCGGATATGTTCAAAGGCAAATTCCACTAACCGTTCTTTTTGAATGCGGCTGCGCATGGTTCCCATATCCATTGCAGGCGTTAAACCGTATAAATTATTGGCTCCTGGTGTAATTTTAGCTCTCGCTCTTAGTTTTGTTAAGGCAGCATAAGCTGGAGCAGTATTGCCAAGTTCGTTGGCTGCTTCTGCTTCCATCAGCAAAATATCGGCATACCTGATGGCGACATAATCGGCACCTGAGGTACCTCCCTGTGGAGCCGTTAAGGTGGTATCTATGGCCTTTTTACTGTAGTATCCTGTGTAAGTACCATTAACATCTTTATAACCATCAATACCTGAGTTTACAAAGGTCCATTGTTTACGGCCAAAATAAGTAGCCCCGTTATAAACAATGGTCGCATAAAAACGGTCGTCACGACCAGAGAATCGTTGCTGATAGGTCAAAGCAGTATTTACATCTGAGCCATCCTTCATCGGGTAAGCGTCAACCAGCTCCTGAGTAGGCTGGCAGCCACCCGTTGCATTTACAGAGACCGATATTGGCCGTACTGAAGCATCACGATTATGCGTCCGCCCCGGATTGGAGTACCTAATGGCAAAAACCACCTCTTTGTTCATTTCTGTCAGGAATATAGATCCGTAATTATCAAATAATCCATAACCTTTCGCATTCAAAGCAGTAAGCGCAGCAGTACTGGCTTTGTAGGCCAGATCCCATCTGCCAGGGTCCTGGGTTGGATTATACCTCGGCGAAGCCCAGTCCATCAGCACCCTTGCTTTCAACGACAATGCAGCCTCTTTCGAAGCCCTGCCAACATTTGCAGTCGAGGATACCGAGGGCAGCAATGCGATTGCTTCATCCAGGTCTTTCACAATAAAATTGATGCAATCGGAGGTTTTATCTCTCGATACAAAAATATCATCAGTCAATTCCTGTGGGACAGCGATGATCGGTACACCACCACTTCTTCTTACCATTTGAAAGTACTGGTAGGCCCTTAAAAATTTAGCTTCTCCGGTTAACCGGTTTTTCAACTGCGAACTTCCCGAAGAGGCAGGCAGTTCCTTGATCATGGTATTGATCTTTCTAATGCTAACAAATGGCCAGTAGTTAATCGTCGCATCAGGGGTCACGGTGCCATTGGTTACCGGCCCTCCTCCTCTGGTTTCTTCCGTATAGGTATCCATAGCCAGATTCCAGGCAGGAATATCCAGATAAAGATTATTGGCAAAGGCGGTAGTTAAAACGGTATCCCGCCAAACCAACTCGTCCTTAATGTTATTGATGTCATTTTTATCTGTAACCTTTTTACAGCTGCTCAATACCAGCAGAAAAAATGAGGCAGCAAATAAAGTGTGATATATTAATTTCTTCATGACTTTTGATTTTAAAATTTCTTAGTACAAATGATCATTAGGGTTAAAAGGAAACGGTGGCTCCAAATGAAATTGTTCTCATCAGCGGATATTGAAATGCACCGAATCCTGTTTCATTGGTTTGATATTCCGGATCGTACATTTTTATAGAATCACTAATGATGAAGAGGTTATTGCCATTCGCAAAGAGCCTGCAAGCAGTCATCCCAATCTTTTTGGTAAGGGAAGCAGGTAGCGTATAGCCAATTTCTGCACTTTTGAACCGCAGGTAATTACCACTTCTCATCCAGAAAGACGAGTTAGGATCTTGTGTACCGTTCAGTCCGCCAATTTTTGGATAAGCGGCGTTAACATTGTCTGCCGAATAGAAGTCTGCCCAGAATGAGAGCGGATTCTGTTCCTGCCATTGCCCACGGTCACTCAATAATACCTTACGTTTTCCAACACCCTGAAGAAGGATACTGATATCGAAACCTTTCCAGGATGCGCCTAAAGATATACCATAAGTGATCCTTGGGTCATAAGACAATTCCGACAACACGATATTGTCATTTCCGTTAACGATGCCATCCGGACCTCCGTTATTAGGTCCATGAAGATCCTGGAATCCAATATCACCGGGTTCAAAAGCGCGTGTACCATACTTAACCGCTAAATAATTGGCCAGCTGATCTGCAGTTCTAATGATTCCGTTAGACTGATAGCCCGTTAAGAAATTAACCGGGCGACCGGTTCTGCGTTGGTAATCCGGAATTCCCGCCTGCTCAGGATACTTCACGACCTCATTTGTGGTATAAGCGAAGTTAACACCGGCATAATATTTCACCTGACCAATCTGGTTGTCATGGCGCAACGTTAATTCGAATCCTTTTGCATCAACCTGACCGTAATTGATCTGCGCAAGCGTGGCTCCAAAAGTAGTTGGAACAGTAGTAGGATTGGCTACCAGTAGATCTGTTGTTTTCTTATAAAACAGATCCAGGCTTCCACTAATTAATCCTTTATAGAAACTGGCATCTATACCTCCATTGAAGGTGGCAATCTTTTGCCATCTGATATCCGGATTTGGATAACGTTGCGGTGCAATTGTATTCACCGGGTTATTGAAAACGGCACTACCTTGTATCGAGTAAAAGGAATACCATTGAGATAAGGCCACAACACTTGGGTCATCATAACCCAATACGCCATAGGAAGCCCTGACTTTTAGATTATCTGCATTTGGCAATAATTTCTGCATGAAGGACTCTTCAGACAAGATCCAGCCCAGACTGATAGACGGAAAATATCCCCATTTATTTTTTGGTGCAAAAGCGGAAGAAGCATCTGCCCTCAGAATTCCATCCAACAGATACTTATTTTTGTATTTATAGTTTACTCTCCCAAAAACAGATGACCTGCCAAATTCCGATCCGGTTCCGGTAATGGAACGTCGGTTAGGATCAGTGTCTGCAACAAACAGCTGGTCAATTGTACTCGCCAATAAGTTCTCTCCTTTTGCGGAAAAATCATCACCAGCAGATTCTGACTGCTCATAAAACACCTGGAAACCAAAATCATGGTCTTTGATGGTCTTATTGTAATGGATGTTTGCATTAAAGACATAGTTATCTTTTTGAGTATACCTTTCCTGGAAAAAATCGTAAGGTTGCTGTGCGGCAGCTTTAGTACCAATAATCTGATCGCCAATGATGTGGTTATTAGCTCCGGAACGGTTGAATAAATACAAGGTATAAGGTTTGTACCTGGTCTTATACAAATCCGACTGTTTGTTATAATTGAAAGCGACATCTCCACCCAATCCTTTGGCAAAGGAAGGATTGTAACTTACCTTCAGATTTCCGTTAAAATTGCTTTTGTTGACCTTCATATAGCCATTTTTAATCACCTCCGGAACCAGGAAATGATACAAACTTCCATCCGGCAATCCATTTACATAAGCCGGACTCATCGGGGTAAAATTCAGGGAAGCCCTGGTCAGGTCGCTTAAGGTGTTGGTTTCTACACCATCATACCACCATGGCGTAGTATTTGGTCGTACTGTACCTTGCAGACCAAGCTTGATCGAAAGGTCATTGTTCACCTTCACATCAACATTACTGAGCACATTAAAACGTTTGGACTCCAGTTTATCAAACAATCCCGTTTCTTTAAAATAACCGGTAGACAAGTAATATCTGGCATTTTCATTTCCACCGCTTACGCTTAGGTTTGCATCATAGGTGGTTGGTGTTTTACTGATCATATCGAACAGGTCAGTATTGATTTTTCCTGATTTATAAAATTCCACTTCATCAGGAGAATAATACCTTGGATCATTTGCCGGAACGCCCTGATTTAAGTAATAATTATTCCTGTATAGCGCATCCTGATAAGAAGATAACCTTTTTGGCACTCTCGTAGGATCTGAGGTTCCTCTGGTCGCACTAAAATTGAACCTTGGAACACCTGTCGCCCCTTGTTTAGTCGTCACCAGGATTACTCCACTCCCTCCTCTTACACCATAAATAGCCGCAGCAGCATCTTTTAACACCGATAAACTTTCAATGTCATTCGGAGAAAGCATGTCAAACTCCTGTTTAGTGCGGGGAACATCATCAATTACATACAATGGATCTTGTGAGGTGTAAGAAGTGGTACCCCTGACTCTAATTGCTGAGCCTACACCAGGCAATCCGCTTGGAGAAAGCACAACCAATCCTGCCAATCGGCCGGCAAGTGCATTGGAGATATTAGAAACAGGCATATTATTAATAGAGCTCCCTGAAATCGATACGATGGAACCGGTTACAAACTTTTTATTTTGCGTTCCATAACCGACTACAACAACTTCATTAAGCTTATTGTCTTCCTCCTGCAACACCACCTTTAAGGTTGCTCCAGCACTTTCAACAAGCACACTTTTAGGAATAAAGCCAATAGCAGAGAAGATTAATGTTTCATTGATATTTGCAACGATTTGAAACTTTCCGTCTCCGTCTGTTACCGCATGATTTTTTGCAGACTTTACATTTACGCCTGGAACCGGACTATTGTTGACATCCAGCACCTGACCTTTGATCAAGGCAAATGCGTTTTCGAATTTGATGACCTGCTCATTTAATTTAGTATTCGTTTTTTCTACAACAGGTGTTTCATGCTTCCTGACAATAATCAGCTGGTTTTTTGACAGCTTTTTTAAGAGGTATTGTTTGTCTTCCAGATAATCTGTTAACCGTTCCAGTGCTTTTTCTTTTGAAAGGCTTAAGATATCGGCATCAACAGAAAAGCTGCTGATCTCTCCCTGGTTACTTGCGACTCGTACCCGGTGTTTCTTATAAATTTGCTCCAGTACATCAGTTAGGTTCAGTGTAATGTTATTAGTGCCGGATTTCGCTGTTTTCCTTTGAGCCTTACTGCTTAGAAAATTATCCTCCACCTGTTGCAATTGTTGCGCTTGAGCAGCTGAGTAAAGAATCAAACTGAAGGCAAGCCAGCAGTAAAATCCCTTTAAATAAAAAAGTAAATTTCTAGATCCCATAGTTTTAGATTTGGTTGATTGATTGATTTGGTTCTTTGATTTGGTTGGTTGGTTGGTTGGTTGGTTGGTTCTGTTTCTTTGGGTTTTAATTGATGGTAATCGTGTGGTTCTGTTTGGTGATTTTTGCGGACAACATATCCTGTAATATATTTAAGAGCTGATTTTCGGTTTTGGCTTGTACCCTTCCAAGAAGTCTGGTTTGCTTAAATTTCTCCGGATTCAGGATCACCACATCGCAATTGGTGTAGTTTTCCAATAGTTGAACCACCTCTGTTATCGTGGTCTGATTAAATTTATAATCCCCGGTTCTCCAGGACGTAAATAGTGCTACATCTACCTGGTCCTTATTCAATTTGCTATGCTGTAGTTGTGCCCTGTCTCCGGGATGCAAGAGTTGGCTTTCAGTTCCGGCCTTCGTTTTAACCAGTCCGGTCCGAACGATTACCGCCGTTGATTTCCTGGTGTCAATCACATTAAAAGAAGTCCCTAAAACGGAAACCTCCAGGTTTGAAGACTTAACCGTAAAAGATTTTCGATGGCCATCCTTCGCTTTCACTTTAGTGATTTCAAAGAAAGCCTCTCCGATCAGTCTCACATTACGCTCCTTCCCATTAAAATCAGGAGAATACTGTAATGAACTTCCCGGCTTTAACCATACGATAGATTGATCCGGTAATACCACTTTTTTAATACCTTCATTCAGTGCTACGGAGATAGAAGTCACTTCATGATTCCCATAATAGCGGCTAACTATTAAAATTGAAAATGCGAGGGTAAACAAAACGGCGGCAGCATATTTAAGATAGGAGCGATTAAGTTTAAACACCCCTGTCCGCTTAGTTTCAACTTTAGCTTTCCCGGAAATATTTCTCCATACTGCCTGATCAGGGGCCAGCCTTACTTCCTCATAATCTATATGGTTCACAATATCCTTGACCCGGAAATAAATTTCCTTATGCTCAGGGGATTCATTGATCCATTCTAATACGGTGATTTTTTCTTCCGGACTGGTTTCTTCGGTTAGAAATTTAAGCAGTAGCTGATAGGCTTCGTTTTGTTCTTCCATTTTTTAGGGTACATACACACATTTTTATGTGCGTATAAACAGAAGACGATGAGCTTTATTTTTTTACGTACGCCGGGAAGAAAAAAAATATAGGGGCCCAAATCCCGGGAGAAGGAATCTATCGGGGGGAAAGGAAAATCAGGAGCAACAGGAAAAACAGGCTAATGTCTTTGAAAGTAGTTTTCAGCTGTTTCATGGCTTTATAGATTTGTGTTTCTACGGTGCGGATAGAAATCCCCTGCTCATCAGCAATTTCATTATTCCTTTTTTGGTCAAAGTATTTTGCCTTTAAAATGATGCGACACTTTTCCGGAAGTTTTTCAATGGCATGAAAGACCGCCATTTCATCGTCATCAAACAATAAACTTCTTTTATGATCCGGATTAAAATATTCTAACTCTTCCAGATTCAAATGGAGCGTCATTTTATCAATGTAACTCAAATGTACCTGTTGAGATTTTACGTGATCAAGGTATTTATTTTTGATTGCCCGGTAAACGTAACCTTCGAGCGTGGTATTGATGGTCATATGATTGACCTTTTTTAACAGCTGAAAAAACACATCCTGAACAATGTTTTCAGCAATATCCATAGGCACAAACTTGTTTGTAAAACCAACCATTTTTGAATAGTGATTTACAAATAAGTGTTCTATTTCCTTTTCCGAAAGATTTATCCCCTGAGTCATTCAATAATTATTAGCCAGGCATTCAGGATCAATTCCCCGACGCTAAGCGATATTTGGTAAACCAAAGAAAGTGTTTTATCGAACTGTTTATTCTATCATTTTGTCATTTCATTCAGCGTTGATGGCAGAATCTTTCCGTTGGCCATGCGCTAGTCAACAATCCGATTTGCAAACCAATCCAGATTATCAAAAGTGAGACTACACCAACAGAAAATTGACATTTACCCCTGATACTAAGAATTAATGAAATTTCAGGATAGGAATAAAAAAACCGCGATTGCGGTTTCTCAGATATCATTAAATAAAAAAAGCAATATGCTTTAAAGCCTATTGCTAAAAAACAGGCCATATCACTTAGCTTGTGATACGGCCTGTTTTCTGACTACTCCTTAAAAGGATCTGTCTGGAAACACCGGAGTGTTAAATTACTCCGCGTCTGATTTTATAAAAGAACGCAATTGCATTTCTAATTCCTGGTGTTTGCTCAACCATTCATCAACTGCTGCTTTTTCATTCGGATTGTTTTCCAAAGCGGCCATTAAAGAACCTAATTCATCTTCATCCAACTGGAAGTTTCTAAAAAACTCTGCCACTTTTGGTTGTGCTGTTACGAATTTTTTATTAGCTACAGTCTGAATTGTTTCTACCGCACCAAAAACTGCTTTCGGGTCATTCAGGAATTTCAATTTATAAGTACTGAAGATATAATGTGGTGACCAGCCTGTAATGACTACCGGTTGTTTTGCATCTATACTTTTCTTAAGTACAGCTAACATTGCCGCTTCACTTGCCGATTGCAATTCCAGTTTTAAACCGTAATCTTTAATCGCTTCCTCTGCTTTACCCATAATTCCTGCACCAGCATCAATCCCAACGATTTTACCGTCGAACAAAGCTGCATTTGTGTTTAGATCTTCAATACTGTTGATCTTTACATATTCCGGAACTACAAAACCGATTCTTGCGTTATTGAAATTGGTTCCTAAAACCTCCAGGTTCGGACCAAATTTCTCCAGATATTCCTTATGCGTTACCGGCATCCAGGTATCCAGAAAAACATCGGCATCACCACCGGCTACGGCAGCAAATACAGGTGCTACATCTGCGTTTTTCAACGCTACGGTATATCCTTCTTTTTCCAGCAAGGTTTTAGAAAGTTGCGTCATGGCTACCCCTTCTGCCCAGTTTACATAAGCAATCGTTACTTTTTTCTCTTCTTTTGCTGGTCCACATGATGCGATTACACCAATAACCAATGCGATTAATATACTACCTACTATCTTTTTCATGTTGTATTCTTTTATATAATATGTACTAATTTTCTATGCTAAATTCCGGATCATCTGATGATGATCTTTGTGCTTCATTCCGAAAGCCTGCTACGTTTCAATTTTTGAAACCATTGGACCTTCGTATACTATATTTCGAAAGCTTGCTACATTTCAACCTGTACTTCATTTCGAATTATCCGGTATGCTGAAGCTTAAGCCTTAGCGAGCTTTTTCGCTCCGAACGACTGTGTAATCCTATCCAGGATAACAGCCAGAATCACTACGGCAATCCCACCTTCGAAACCTAAACCGATTTTCAACTGTGTAATTCCTTTCAATACTACCTCACCTAATCCACCGGCAGCAATCATTGCAGAAACCACAACCATAGAAAGCGCCATCATTATCGTTTGATTTACACCTGCCAGAATTGTCGGCAATGCCAAAGGCAATTCTACTTTAAAAAGCAGCTGACGAGGGGTAGCACCAAAGGAACGCGTAGCTTCTACGATAGATGCCGGCACCTGACTGATCCCTAAGGTTGTTAACCTCACTGCAGGAGGCATCGCAAAGATAACCGTTGCAAAAGCACCGGGAACTTTACCCAGGCCAAAGAACAGCACTGCAGGAATCAGGTAAACGAATGCAGGCATGGTTTGCATTAAATCCAGCACCGGACGAATGACTTTTCCTGCCGTTGGATTTTTAGCTGCCCAGATGCCTAATGGCACACCCATTAATAAAGCTATAAATGCAGCGGATAAAATCAGTGCGAGCGTAGCCATTGTCTGGTCCCAATATCCCATCCCCCAGATTAAACCTAGTCCGAGGATAGTAAAAACCGTTAAGCCCCAACCGGTACGTTTCCAGGCTAAAAATGCGATTAAAGCAATCACGATGTAAAACGGTGGAAACATCAGTACCCATTCCACTGAATTAACCACCGATTCTACGACCACCTTAATCAGGTTAAAAAATGAGCCGAAGTTGAGTGTCAGCCAGTTTATAAATTGTTCTATATATGTCCCTATATTTATCATTATAAAATTTCTTTTTGAAGGTTATCAATTGTATTTCCGGTTACGTTTTCCCATGTTGCTCCTGTGGTTTCAATCAATAAGGAAGTTTGGGCAACGATACCAATCAGTTTATTTGTTTTTTCATCAACTACAGGTACTGCCCTACCGTTTTCTGCGATAAATGGCAGCATTTGTTCTACGGTAGTCTCCGGATAAGCTACCGGAATATCCTTGATAATTGCTTTTTCAATAGAGGTTTCTTTTTGAGCTTTCAGGTCTAAAAGATCTTTCAGGTATACGAAACCAAGGAAATGTTTATCTACCGACACTGCCGGTAAAGAGGTTAATCCGGAAATACGCATTTTGCGTAAGCTTCCTTCTACCCCATCCTTTTTGAAAATCGCAACTGTAGGTTTCTCAAACAGCAGACTTGCCGCTGTGATGATCGACTTACGGTCTACCTTCTCTACGAAAGAGGCCACGTAATCTGTTGCCGGATTTGTTAAAATATCTTCCGGGGTACCTATTTGTATAATTTCTCCATCTTTCATGATTGCAATACGATCTCCTAAGCGAATTGCTTCATCCAGATCATGGGTAATAAAAACAATAGTTCTGTGCATTTTCTCCTGCAGGTCGATCAGCTCGTCCTGCATTTGCGTACGAATTAGCGGATCCAGTGCTGAAAAGGCCTCATCCATCAACAGAATCTCCGGATCATTGGCTAAAGCTCTGGCCAGACCAACACGTTGTTGCATCCCACCGGAAAGCTCGCCGGTATGTTGATTTTCGTAACCACGAAGACTCACCATATCAATCACTGTTTTCGCTTTTTCTTCTCTTTCTTCTTTCGGAATATCTTGTAATTCCAATCCGAATGCAACGTTTTCCAATACCGTACGGTGTGGCAGTAGTCCGAAATTCTGGAATACCATCGCCATTTCTTTACGACGAACGGCTTGTAATTCCATATCACCCAGACTGGTAATGTTTCTCTGATTTAAGATCACACTCCCCGCTGTGGGTTCGATTAACCTGTTCAGGCAACGCAGTAAGCTGGATTTACCACTTCCGGATAATCCCATAATGACAAAAAACTCACCCTCTTCAATTGCGAAGCTGGCATTTTTCACCGCTACTGTACAACCTGTTTCTTTGAGGATCTCCGCTTTGGATTTCCCTTGCTTCAATAATGAAAGCGCTTCTTCTTTTTCCTTCCCAAAAATCAGGGTAAGGTCTTCTATTTTAAGTTTAGACATTTCGGTAGATGTTATGTTAAAAGTAATAGCCAATATTAATATTAAAACGACTGTGCCATTTGGCATCCGGGTTTCCTGCGGCAAGGCCATTTTGCCATTCAGGACCTAACCAGGGTTGGTTTTTTCCTGCTGCCCAATCCACATAAGTAACCAGATTACCTGCGGTAAGCATCATTCCCAATACATTCATTTGCGTATCGGTAGCCCCTTGTTGCGTCTTATCCATGTAGGAATAGTTTTCATAAAAGGTGATCTTGCTTACCGGACCAATTTTCACTGGTTGGGTAAAAGCCACAGATGCGGTATGCAGGTATGCTTTTGTGGCCACATCATAAGTAGAACCATAGGCGCCCAGGTTTACGCTCTGGTTATATTGTGCCGAATCTGCCAGATGGTATTGATAATACATGGATTGCAGTTTCACATTGAACTTTCCAAAAGTCAGGTCGGTGTGTATTGCTGCTGCCCATCTGGAGCCCATATTTCCGGTGGGGATGTTGTAAACACCACCCAGCATTCCAGAAATACCAATTCGTTTATTTTCTGAGAGTAAGTATTCTGTTTTTACATTCCCCTGGTTTACTTCTTTATTTCTGCCGGCAACATCATAAGAATATCGCGAAGGATCGATGCTGGTTTTATCGCCAAAATCTAGCTCCATTGCACTTTTAAAGAAGGCCAAATCATATACCCAGCGGTTGCTGCGTTGATGGAACCTGATTCCCATGGATGCTTTGTCTTCAAAGCCCAGGTAGTAAGGAAGGTTAAAAAACCAGTTGTGAGAGTTATATGTCGTGTTCCCGAAGGGATTCTGAACTAGTCCAATTGCGAGATTGGTACTGTCATTGAAGTTATAGGTTAGATATCCATCTTTTAAAAAGGATCCGCCGGAGGCTTTAGCGTAAAACCGATATTCTGCGTGGAAATCTAGTTTTTTGTGGGAGGCATCTACATTGATTCTGAACATATCAAGTCCGAAATCTCCGCCTCTCTTTACTTGTTCTTTTTTCCAGGAGGAAAGGTTGTAGTTGAACCTTAATGCGCCTCCGATTTTGAGTGTAGGCTTATCTGCCTGTTTTATGGAATCTGCCCTTTTTGCCTGGCCTGCTGTATCTGTCTGTTTTATCGATGCTGCCTGTTTTTCCCGGCCTGCCGTATCTGTCTGTCTGGCCGTATCTGACCTGTTTCCTGGAGCTGCCTTATTTGCCTGGCTTACTCCGGGGACCTGTCTTATCGAATCTGACTGGTTTCCCTGACCTCCCCCGGCCGCCTGATCTGGTCTTAATGAACCTGAGGCAGTATCGGGTAGTATCGGTATGGGGTCCTGGGCCAAAGTTGTCAAAGGGACAATAAAAAATAGTACTAAACAGCCTGTGAGCTGTGTGAGTTTTACCATAATTAGTTATTAATACAAATCAGCTGCATTACCGTTTGTAATAAAATGCTTTAAATAAAACATTAATGAAATCAGGGGGCAATCCCCTTAGACATTGAACAGATTTTCATCTGTTTCTTTTAAAGAAATTGACTAGCAAATTGCGATGAATCCGCTGAGGTTTAAATTAAAAACATGACAAAGGTAAGAAAAATAAGCCTAAAATCAAAGTAAAGGGCCGAATTAGCCCCCCAATACCGGGGATACACCTGACCTCAATATGATAGAAAAGGAGGAATAAAACCTTACTTTTGGGCGGTTAGAAACCAATCTTTATCCCTATGAATTTAACAGCACTGGCCAAACAAATGGCCTTCATTCACGAAATTGACAAACTCAAATATATACAGCGAAAAACACGCCTGTTCAACAGTATGCGTCATGAAAACGATGCAGAACACAGCTGGCACCTCGCCATGATGGCCATGGTTCTTGCTGAACATGCCAATGAAAAAGTAGACGTTCATAAAGTTGTTAAGATGTTGCTCATCCATGATATTGTGGAGATAGATTCGGGAGATATTTTTTTATATGATACCAACGCGAATCACGACAATACTGCCGAAGAGCAGAAGGCTGCAGTGCGGATTTTCGGCCTTTTACCCGATGAACAGGCAGAAGAATTTATTTCACTATGGGAAGAATTCGAAGCCGGAATCACCGCAGAATCGAAGTTTGCCAGGTCCATTGACAGGCTGGAACCAGTGCTCCAAAATGTATCAAATGAAGGTGGAACCTGGAGCGAATTTGAGGTAAAATATGATACAGTGATCCAAAAAACAAATAAAATGAAGGAAGGATCTCAGGTTTTATGGGACCATACCACTAATTTATTTGACGAAAGTGTTCTAAAGGGTATCCTGAAAAAAAATTAGCCTTGAAAAAGATTCTTCCAGTCTTAATCGTTATTGCCATTTTAGGTGGTGGTTATTTCTTTTTTCAAAAAATAACCACTCCTGGTCCCCGCTATACAAGGAAAACACCCTCAGCTAAATTGACAAAGTATCAGGAAGAAATGGAGCGCATCTTGTACTCGACCTTTGAACCGGATCAGTCTTATGCCGATATGCTGATCAAAAACGGTAATACTTTTGATTATGTAAAACTTTACAAAAGAGATCTGATTCATCCCTGCGATTGTCCGGAAAAGACTTATCAGGAATTTCAGGATAGCCTGATGCAACAACCATTGTCTGTAAAAACGCGCTTTGTTTATAATGATGACAACCTGTTACTGGAATCTACGCATTTGAATGATGGTCACCTGACCGCCAGATTGAACTACACCAGGGATGATCATGGGCTCATCCAAAAAATCATGACCAACAATCAGGATGGAAAGTTCCTGACCTGGTTCGTTTATGAGAAAGACCGTTACTACAAAGTCACCCTAAAAGATGGTGTACCAGAAGCTTATGAGACTTTTCTTTTGAACGATCTGAAGCAGTGTATCAGGAGGTTTTCTATAAAATCTGAGCTCCTGTCAGCTATGGACATTAGCTTTAGCTATGACCAATTGGGTCGGGTGGTTAAAGAAACCACAAAGGATTCTGAATTGATCTATGAATACCAGCATGACGAAGATGTTTATACAAAATTTAAGTTTTACAGCTTAAATCCGAGAAAGCTATTCAGTATTAATGAAATGACCTCGGACAATAACCGCCAGTCTCTGGTTGGCAAAACCGCAGCGTTAGCACCTTCATTTAAGTATATCAGGGAAAGAGACGGGGATTGCATTGTCCGCTCTTATGTATATAATGAAAATGATCGCCTGATGAGTACCACATTGGAATCCTGCCCGTAATAAGGCAGGAGCTCCTGCTCCCAACTTTCTTCCTACCTCTTCCCTTACCTCTTGCGACAACCGTTCAGGTAAAGGTTAACCTGTGCTCGATATGAGGTTATAATTACCTGGGATTTGATTGGAGTTTAACAGGTGGTTGGTAGGGCTATGATGGGCTTGATACCCAATCAACATTGGTTTAATATACCGGAGAACTTCTAATAATTATTTAAAAATTATAGGATCATCCCGACTGCATAGTGGATTCTTTTTGGTACCTTCATGAAAGCTTCCCGAACAAACAACCTACTCAAATACAACTCATTAACTCTCTACTATGGCCATCGCTTTAAACGGCCCTCAAGGGCATTTCAATGGAAAAATAGGAAACCTTGTTTTCTATATGTTAAATGGTATTCCGGTGGTCCGGCGTATCGGGCGGGCGGGAAAACCCAGCAAAGCTCAATTATCCAATCATTCTGCCATGGCTGTAACGGCTAAACTGTTGAGGTCCATGAAAGATTTCATTAAATTGGGATATGGTCTGCAGGCAAAAGGAACGCCTCAGAACGCCCATAATCTGGCGACTTCCTATCACAAAAAACATGCTTTAACTGGTGTGTACCCTGATATTAAGGTCGATTACAGTAAAGTATTACTCAGTCAGGGCGTACTTCCCCTTGCGGATGATTTGAAAATAGTGAAGACTGCAACAGGATTAGAAATCAGCTGGAATCCGGCCCATGGAAAAGACGAAAAGTCCTATGACGATAGTGTCATGATTATGCTTTGCCATCCTGAATCTAATTCTGGTCATGAATACCTGAATATTGCGAGAAGATCAGAGGGGAAATGTTTTATAGGATTGGGAGCACGTGATATCAACCAACAAATTGAGGCCTATATCGCTTTCCGGTCTTCTGACGGGGAAAAAATATCTGACAGTGCCTATCTGGGCAATCTGAATGGCCAGGTAGAAAGCCCTGAAGAAAAAATTAACCGGGAAAAATACGAGCAGGTCAAAAAAAGATTTGATCAGGTTGCCGATATTTATAATGGACAGATCAAGGAAAGCCATATCGATAATATGAATAGTAAAGCTTTCCGGCATCTGCGAAAAGAATATCAGGTATTAAAAGAAAAACTCGACAGGACGCCCGGGAAGCCCGGTTAAAGCTACCGGATTTAAGCCCCCCAGGGTGAAATATGCTATATTAATACCGAGAAAATTAAAGCTATAAAAAGATGAAAACAGCAGCGCTTGAAGTAGAATACGTGTATGATGCAGCGGTTTCCGATGTATGGGATGCATTGACTAATAATTCCAGGATGAAAAAATGGTATTTTGACCTTGCTGAATTTAATCCGGAAATCGGTTTTGAGTTTCTATTTTATGGCTCAAAAGATGATACCAGATACCTTCATATCTGTAAAATAACAGCCGTAATTCCAGAAAAAAAACTGAGTTATACCTGGAAATACGACCAGTTTCCCGGCGAATCGACGGTTACCTTTGAGCTGTTTGAAGCCGGAGAGAAAACGCGGTTAAAACTAAGTCATGCTGGATTAGAGAACTTTGCTACTGACAATCCGGATTTCTCCAGAGCATCATTTGAGCAGGGCTGGACGCACATTCTGGGTACATCGTTGAAGAATTATATAGAAAACAGACAAAATAACACCTAATCTCCAGGGTCAGGAAAGGGCATCTATAAATTAAAAGCAATAACTTGCGCCTTCAAATCCTGAAATTTTTATGGCATCATCCAGAAAAGCGGCGTTAAGCTTCATTTTCATCACCATGTTATTGGACGTGATTGGCATTGGGCTGATTATTCCGGTATTCCCTCAATTGATCGAACAGTTGATTCATGGCAATATTAGCGAGGCTTCTCAATGGAGCGGCTTGCTCATGTTTGCTTATGCCATTATGCAATTCATTTGTGCCCCGATTATAGGAAACCTGAGCGACAAATACGGCAGAAGACCGGTACTACTCTTCTCATTATTCGGCTTCGGCATTGATTATATCTTTCTGGCCTTAGCGCCTACGATCTGGTGGTTATTCGTTGGCCGTATCATTGCGGGCATGTTTGGTGCCAGTATGACTACCGCTACCGCTTATATTGCTGACATCAGTACGCCGGAAAACAGGGCACAAAACTTCGGTTTGATTGGTGCTGCATTTGGCTTAGGCTTTGTCATAGGCCCCGCTTTAGGTGGTTTGCTGGGCGAAATCGGTCCCAGAGTTCCATTTATCGCTGCTGCTGCCCTTACTTTTATCAATGTAATTTACGGCTATTTTGTATTGCCGGAATCTTTAGATAAAGCACACCGACGTCCTTTTGAATGGTCAAAAGCCAATCCTATCGGATCCTTACTTTGTCTTAAAAAATATAAAGGCGTTGGCGGCTTAATTGTGGCTTTGATTTTTATTTATATCGCCGGTCAGGCCTTACAGAGTACCTGGACCTTCATTAATATTGAGCGTTTCCAATGGAATACTTTTCTGATTGGTATCTCACTGGCTACTGCCGGAATATTGGTTGCCCTGGTTCAGGGTGGCTTAATCAGGTATACCAGTCCGCGCCTGGGCAATGAAAAAAGTATATACATCGGCCTCGCCTTCTCCGTATTTGGCATGCTGTTATTTGCTTTTGCCAACCAGAGCTGGATGATGTTTGCCTTTCTGGTGCCCTACTGTCTGGGCGGAATTGCTGGTCCGGCGTTACAGGCTACGATTTCCCAGAATGTCCCACAGAACGAGCAGGGGGAGCTGCAAGGCGCTTTAACCAGTCTGATGAGTGCCACCTCTATTGTGGGACCCTTACTGATGACCAATTTATTCGCCTGGTTTACCAGTCCTAAAGCACCCTTTAAATTTTCAGGTGCTCCCTTCCTTGCCGCAGCAGTATTTATGCTGATCAGCTTATGGATTTGCAGGAACACCATGAAAAAAGAATCTTATATCAATAGAAAATAATTGCCCGTTTTTAAGGGTTTATTCTGATCAGTGTAACCGATGGAAAAGTGACACCGGCTATGCTGATCTCTTCCCTTTCCCCTTGCTGAAAGCCATATTGTTCATAAAAAGCAACCATTTCCAGAGCAGCAGAAACTTTCAATGCTTCGTAAGATTTGCAGACGTTCAGGCATTTTTCCATTAGAAATTCCCGCGCCCCGCTTTCTTTATATTGGTCTAGCAGTTCAAAATCTACCAAATGAACCACACGTTTATCTTTCAGCTCTTCGGGGAGAGCTCCGTTTCCACTGAAATAGGCATATCCTGCTGGCTGATCTTCCACATAGACCACGATCAATTGATTAGAAAAGGTATTTAAATTGCTGACGACAGTTGCAGTATTGAATTTATCGTAGAGGTAATTTTCGAGTTGACTGGTATCGAAGACTCCGGCATATTTTTCCTGTCCGCGTTTTTCTCCCAGCATTTGTAATAAGGCTATTCCTTCTTCAGAGGCTATAGTGAACTTCGTTTTTATCTTATTTTCCATGTTAATACCTGTTATGACCTTTAATGATTACTGATCAATCATCGTTCCCGGTTGATCAGTAATCAGGATTAATCGTTATTCCTGATTAATCATTGTCCAGGCTTGATCTTTATTCCGGATCAAACCTTCAATAATGGTCAAAAGTAAGTATTACGGAGCCGGATAAGGGGGTCAGTACCCTTAAACCGATGGGGTACAGATCTTGGCGCCCGCTTTACTCCTCCCTATTCAAATTTCCCGCCAATACCCCTGCCTGCCTCAAAACGTCGACACTCTGCCGGGTATACTTAACCGCAAAAACGATCCTGAAATACTGTTGAAAAGCATTGCTAAAAGAGAAAGTGTGGCCAGGAGTAAAGCGTACCCCGATCTCCTGACAATGGTTATGAAATTTGGCCATATCAATACTCTTATCCAATTTCAGCCAGATGCTATATCCGCCTTTTGGGGTAGAAATAAGTGTTTTATCCGGAAAATTAGTGGAAATCAATTCCATGGTCTGATAGCATTGGCTGGCTAGTTTCATGCGAAAATTACGAATATGACGCTCATAACTGGTTGTCGCTAAAATTTTCAGCATCGTTTCCTGATAAACCGGTGATACGGAACTGCCCAATGCGAATTTGATCTGTTCAGCAACTTTAAAATATCTACCAGTAAACAGCCAGCCCAAACGGATCCCTGAAGCCAGGGTTTTAGAGTAAGAAGAAAAGGTCATAACCAGTCCGCTATCGTCCATTGAACTGATATTTCCTGGTCGGTGATCATGAAAATTAAGATCTCCGTACACATCATTTTCAATGATTGGAATATCTCTCGCAGTAGCGATTTGCAGTAATCTGAGCTTATTTTTATCAGACATCAGAAAGCCCGTCGGATTATGAAAATTTGGCGTCAGCGCAATGGCTTTTATGGGGATATTTTTCAAAGTTTCCTCCAGAAAATTCAGGTCAAAACCTTCAGGATCCAATACCGGGATCTCAACTATTCTAAGTTTCAGGGTTCTTAATACCTGTAACATCGAAAACACACATGGACTTTCTATCGCTACTGCGTCCCCGGGACTGGTTACCGAAGCCAATGCAATATAGAAGGCCTGTAATGCACCGTCGGTAATGATCAATCCTTCAGCATCAAAATTCCCATGGTTTAAGGCGGCACGTTTTGTAATGTGCTCTTTCAAAGGTTCAGAGCCATTAGGCGGGTAATACCTGAGTATTTTGGTCCCTTTTTCTCTAATGACTTCCTGCATATTTCTCAGGATCATTTTCTGAGGAATGAACGTATCATCCGGAGTAGCCACATTAAATTCGCTGGTCCGGTGACGCTGGTTTGGGTCCGGACTGGTGCTGATGGCCTGCAAATTATTTCTAAACAGTTCATCCCTTAAGCGGATCTGGCCGGGGACGGAGATTTGCGAACCGTTATCCCAGCCTTTCGCCAGGACCACATAATAACCAGATTTGGGAATACACTCTACCAGCCCCATAATAATTAAAAGCTCGTAAGCTTTCTGAACCGTACTTAAGCCTGCACTGTATTGCTGTTTCAAGCTCCTGACCGAAGGAAGTTTATGTCCTGGTTTTAACCTTCCTTCGGTAATGTTAAGCGCGATCTCCGCAGAGATCTCTTCATATCTATACTTATTCATTGGAAAACTTAGATACCGAATTTATATATTTTTAACATTTTTCCATTAGCATTGGTTTTGAAAATTTCACTGTTTTATGCGGTTGATAACCGCATCATTTCCAGCCTAAAATGTGAACAACCCCTGTGGATAAAGGGTGGATAACAGGTGGAGAACTATGTGAACAACCTTGTGGATAAAATACTATTTAAAGCTTCCTTCTTTGTCAATCAGCTTAAAATAACCGTCCAGATTAACCCCTAAGGAGGTCTCAAAGGCAGCTTTCAGGTCTTCAGGTTGCGGGTGTTTATTCTTCCAGCGGCTGAAATAATATTGAAAAGCTTTATCCATTTTTTCTCTTCCTACTTCATTTTCGAGGATAAACAGCCATAAAGCGGGTTTCACATAGGAAGCCATGCTGTATTCATCAGAACTGCTGAATTTATCCGAAGGGGTTTCGATAGCCGACTTCATCGGAAGGGAGCCTAAAGCATTGTATATACTGGTTAAAAAATCCTTTTCCGGCATTTTCTTAACGGCTTCAGGAATGGCATCCCCAAAGAGACTATTGCTGCGGTACTTTTCTGCTTCATACCTGAATTGAAAATAACTGTTTAATCCTTCATCCAGCCAGGGATGCTTGCGCTCATTACTGCCCAACATGCTCATAAACCAGTTGTGTCCTACTTCATGCGCAATTACTGCATCTAAGGTTTCTTTTTTAGCATCAGGACTGGTGATCAGCGTGATGGTTGGGTATTCCATTCCGCCACTGGAATTATTGGCCGGGCCCTCTACCACTTGTACTACGGGATATTCATACTCGCCAATCCATTTGCTGTAATGTTTTACGGCATCTTTTGTATAATCGATGCTACTGTTCCACAATGTCTTCTTTTTATCATGGTAATAAGTAAAGGCATCTACTACCTTTCCGGACCCCAGTTGTATGGTGTCGTATTGGATCACAAAATTCTTTGCGGCAAACCAGGCGAAATCAGGCACATTGTCGATTTCATAGCTTAGCTTTTTGATAGCTGATTTATGAATGGACTTATAAAGCGCTGGTTTTCCTGTTCTGTTGGCCGTGTTTTCAGCACCCAGTTTTTTATAAAGGGCCAGTTCGTCCGCGTTTTGCAGTACTCCGGTGGCGCCTACCACATAATCAGCAGGCAAAGTAATGTTCACCTTAAAAGAAGCGTAATCGCTGTAGAACTCTCCCATATCGAGGTATGGGAACTCATGCCAGCCATCTTTATCGAATACAGCAGGTTTTGGATACCACTGACTAATCATAAATTCTCCATCGGCAAAGCCTGATCTGGAGAAATAGGAAGGCAGTTTTACGTTAAAATCAGTGCTGATGTTAACCGAATCTCCAGGTATTAAAGGGCTGGTCAGTTTTACTTTGATGATATCGATGTATTGTGGATTTGGATGGGCTTCCGTAATGGCAGTCTTTCCATTCACCTTGAAATTTAAGCCGTCAATACTGCCGAAGCTGTACTTTTCCATTTTCTTCATTCTGCTGGTATCATTTTTCAATTGATGGAACAAAGCGGTGGACTCCTGCTTATAGGCATTTGGCCAGAGGTGGAACCAGATAAAGTCGAGGGTATCTGGTGAGTTATTTTTATAAACGATGTGTTCTGAACCTTTGAGCGTTTTCGCCTGGTCATTTAAGGCAACATCGATTTTATAACTTACGGCTTGCTGCCAATATTTATCCTGGGCAAAACCGATACTGCTAAAACATACAAAGAGGATTATCAGGTATTTTTTCATTCTTTCAGGGTGTTTTTTAAGGGTTATGGTGCCGGTTAATCAGGCAGCTCAATTTTTTATGGTGTATCTGTTCCTGTTGAATAGATTTACTGTTCTCAGGTGCAAAGATCAAGCCTTTTCTAACGTTATCCTACTTTACAAATGCTACTCAGCTGCTACCGACACCCTAACTTACTTCGTATCAAGTCAATATTAACACAATTTAACATTTACGTTTAATTCTTAAGGATAAAAAATAACTAGATTTAGTATAACCTAAACGCCAACCAGTAAATGTTTCACAAAGAAAGCTATGAGCTCCATGAAAAGTGGTACAATGAGAAGTTTCCGACACCGGAGGCTAAATCAGATTATTTTAAAAGAAGCCGATACGCGGATACCACCAGTATAGGCTACTGGCTACAGCGTCTTTTTTTTGATTGCCTGAATCCGCTTTTGAAAAATAAAGCTCAAAAATGGCTGACTGTTGGTGATGCTTATGGTTTTGATGCCCGATACATTCTCAGCAATGGCAATCAGGCCACCGCTACGGACCTTAACACCGATTTCCTGAGCATTGCCCATCAGGAAGGGATTGTGAATGATTTCCGGTCGGAGAATGCCGAAAAACTCTCTTTTGAAGACAATAGTTATGATTTCGTGCTTTGCAAGGAGTCTTACCATCATTTTCCAAGACCATACTCGGCTTTATATGAAATGATCCGTGTGTGTAAAAAGGGAATTGTGATCATTGAACCACAGGATCCTATTTCCAAAATGCCTTTGTTGTTGTTTATGGTAAATACCTTAAATTCTATTCGGAGTAACCTGGGTTCCAAAGTATGGAAAAACCGGTTTTCTTACGAGCCGGTGGGTAATTTTGTCTATAAGGTATCAGAGCGGGAATTTGAGAAATTTGCTGCCGGACTGAATCTGCCTTTGGTTGCTTTTAAGCGCATCAATCCGAACTTTTATTTCAGCGGTGCGGAAGGAATTACTGCGGACAAGAAGAATAAAAAGTTCAGGTCTATTTACCTTAAAAAATCAATTCTTGACCTGTTATTGAAGTTAAAGATCATTCCCGGACAAGTGTTATCAGCAATTGTTTTCAAGGAATCCCCCACAGCAGAAGAGCTGCAACTACTTAAAAAAGAGGGCTATAAATTACAAAATATTCCAAAAAATCCATACCTTAATTAAGGTTTAACAGGCGAAAATGACATGCCATGAATAGTAACGTACACCTTAGCAGAACTAATCCTGATCATTTAGATTTCAGGAAACTGATTGCACTTTTAGATGAAAACCTGAATGAAAACAATGGGGAGGAAGCGCAGTCCTTTTTCAGGCAGTTCAATAAAACTGATGAGATCAAACATGTGATTATCGCTTATATGGAAGGCATAGCGATAGCTTGTGGCTCCATAAAGGAGTATGACTCCGCCACCATGGAGCTGAAACGTATGTTTGTACACCCCGAGTTTCGAAATACCGGCATCGCCTCAAAAATCCTTGCTCATCTGGAACATTGGGCTCAGGAAATGGGCTATGAAAGGTGTATTCTGGAAACTGGTGAGAAGCAAAAAGAAGCGGTTATTTTGTATCAGAAAAGAGGTTATCAGCTGATCCCGAATTATGGCCAGTATGAAAATGTGGCCGGTAGTATTTGCATGGAGAAAAAACTAAAAAACCTTTCTTCTACCGTTTAGGCAAAGGAAAGGTTTTTCTTATATTCGATGTTGTGGATACTTATTTATCCAGCTGCATTCGTTACTTATGCTTCTGCATTAATTGATTCCCATAACATATCTTTCAATTCCGTTAAGCCTTTTTGAGCTACAGAAGAGATAAATATCGATGGAACGTGTGCAGGAATATCCTTTTTCATTTCTGCCATCAACTCATCATCCAACATATCAGATTTAGTGATTGCTAATAAATGAGGTTTCTGCATCAATTCCGGATTGTAATCTCTCAGTTCTGTTTTAAGAATTTCATATTCTTCAGCAATGGTACGGTGTGTATCTGCTGGTACCATGAATAACAATACTGAGTTTCTTTCGATATGACGAAGGAAACGGAATCCTAATCCTTTACCTTTTGAGGCCCCTTCGATAATTCCAGGGATATCTGCCATTACGAATGACTTGCCGCCACGATAGGCCACAATACCCAGATTTGGCACTAAAGTAGTAAATGGATAATCTGCGATTTCTGGTTTCGCTGCTGACAATACAGACAGCAATGTTGATTTTCCTGCGTTAGGGAAACCTACTAAACCTACATCGGCAAGTACTTTTAATTCCAGTACCATCCATTGCTCTTTACCAGATTCACCTGGTTGAGCGAAACGTGGAGTTTGCAGGGTTGGCGTTTTAAAGTGCCAGTTACCTAATCCACCACGGCCACCTGAAGTAAGGATTTTTGTTTCTCCTTCTTTCGTTACTTCGAAAAGTACTTCACCTGTTTCTGCATCTTTAGCGATGGTTCCCAGGGGTACATCCAGAATTTCATCCTTACCGAATTTACCGGAAGAAGTACCACTTGATCCCGGCTCACCATCCTTAGCGATGATGTGCTTACGATATTTTAAGTGGAGTAAAGTCCAGAATTGTGAGTTTCCTCTTAGTATGATGTGTCCACCGCGTCCACCATCACCACCATCAGGACCACCCGTAGAAGTGCGTATATCACGGTGCAAGTGTGAAGACCCTGCTCCGCCCTTACCTGAGCGACAGCATATTTTAACATAATCTACAAAATTAGAACCTTGCGACATAACCTTCTTTTTTAAAAATAAAAAAGCCGACTTATAAAGTCGGGCTTTTGCGATACTGATTTAATTCAGCATCAAATTTATGATAAATATGCCGGAGTTTCCGGCACATCTTTTTTACTAATACTGATCAACAACCGCACGTAACTCTGTAAAGATCGTATCGATATTACCGATTCCGTTCACTTTACTTAGTTTACCTTGTGCTTCGTAATACGGCAAAACATGAATAGTTTTGCTGAAATACTCGTCGATTCTTTTTTGCAGTTTATCTGCATGATCATCCGCACGACCGCTTTCCAACTGACGTTGAGCGATACGTTTGGTTAATTCTTCCTGATCAACATCTAAAGCGATTACACCTGCAATATTACTGCCTTTGCTCTCTAAGAATTCATCCAATGCAATTGCCTGTGGAACTGTACGTGGAAACCCGTCAAAAATAAAGCCTTTAGCTCCAGGGTTTTTGTCCACTTCTTCTTCCAGCATAGCGATGGTAATCTCATCAGGAACCAATTGTCCGTCTGCGATCAACTCACTTACTTTCTGCCCTAATGGTGATTGATTTTTAATGTGATCCCTAAAAAGGTCACCTGTGGAAATGTGAATCAATTGATACTGGTCGATCAATTTCTGAGATTGAGTGCCTTTGCCTGCACCCGGTGGGCCAAAGAGAACAAAATTAAGCATTTGGTTTGTCTTTAAATTTAGAAAGTCTGCAGCTTTCGCCCGGGACTTTAGTTTCCTATTTAGTGTAATTATTCCTATGATCCCAGCCTTAAATTCTTACCTGGTAAATCCACCCGGCAAACAAAAAGATTTCTAATCATCTGATACTTTCAGTCTTCAAAACCAGCCTATCATTTTGGAGACCATTTCTCGAGGATTCGAGGGTAAAATTGCAGCTTTCCTAAAGAAAGACGGTAAATTTAGCTCGAATTACCTGTTTTAACGTTCAAAACAAGTAAAGTCCTTTTGAGGTTGCAAATATATAATTATTAATTTAGTATAGTTAATTTTTGACAAATTCTTAGCCATGAATCTCCTATTTATGTTAATAACAGCTGTAAACATCGTGTAAATATAACACTATGGTGTTCAGTACCTAAAAAACAGTTTACAAAAAAATTATACGGCTGGTGTTTTTGTCGGAATTAACATCTTTATCCTTGCGGAAAGTAGCACAATAATCAGGGCCATACTACTCCATGCGAGCATCTGCCAGGTAGCTCCTTCCCAGCCTCCGGACTTCCAGGCCAGCAAACCGCCGTAAGTCCCCACCGCAGCCCCGATAAAATAGGTCGTCATGTAGATGGTGTTCAGTCGGCTGTGCGCTTGTTCATCCAGACTGTAAATCCGGGTGAAGTTGGTAATTTGTGTGGCTTGTACGCCGATGTCCAGAAAGAATACGCTGATCACGAGTACGGCTATAGAAAAAGGGAATAATTTAATAAGTATGATACTCCCAATGATCATAGAAACCGTGATCAGCAATGATTTATACACGCTTCCTTTATCCGCCAGTTTCCCAAAGTAAGGGGCTACAAGCGCGCCTCCAATAGCAATCAGGCCAAATAACCCAATAGTTCCGGCATGAAAATTTAATGGCGGGGCACTCAAATGAAAAGTCAGCGTGGTCCAGAAGGAACAGAAAACACCAAAGGTGAAGGCGCCAAGTATCGCTGCTTGCCGGAGGACACGGTACTCTTTAATTAATGATAAGGTGGATTTGAGCAGACTACCATAATTCCCTTTGAATTTTGCCGGTGCTTCGGGCAGGTATAATTTCAATAGCACAGTCATAGTGAGCACCATAACTGCGGAAAGTCCGAATACAGAACGCCAGCCAAACCATTCGGTAAGGAGGCCGGCAATCACCCTTGCCCCTAAAATCCCGACCAGAATCCCACTAAAGACTTTCCCCACTGTTGCCCCACGATTTTCTTTACCTAAAGTCGCAGCCATCGGTAGTATGATCTGTGCCGGAGTAGAAAATAATCCGACAAAAAAACTGAGTACGGAGATTTGCAAAAGTGTATTTGAAAAACTCACTAATACCAGCGTTAAGCACAATAATGAGGCAAGTAGAATGATCAGGTTTTTTCGGTTTACTTTATCGCCCAGAGGCAGCAGAAAGAACATGCCCAGTCCGTATCCCAGCTGTGATATCATGGAGATTTTCCCGATTTCGCTTTCCGAAGCATCCATGGTTATGGCGATTTCTTTAAGAATCGGCTGGTTATAATACACGTTTGCTACTATAATACCTGCGGAAACTGCCATTAAAGGAATCACTCCTACGCGTATCTTTGTATTTTGATTGGGTAACATAATTGATCATTTGATGAATGCCACAAAGCTATTACCCGGACAATTCTATAAATGGTAGATATTCATCTTATACTTGTAAAAAGCAACTGTGAAAAGATTTATTCAGCATGAAGCCTTGTTTGTAAGGCACTTTGAGACGGAAAAATGGCCTTTTCCTTTGCACAACCATGACCACTATGAATTGGTGTTTATTCATTCCGGAAAAGGGATTCATTCCCATAACCAGGTAGATCAGGCTTATTCCGGGAGAAGTTTATTCTTGCTGGCACCACAGGATGCACATATTTTTGAGATCAGTGAACGCACAGAATTCAGTGTATTGAAGTTTAATAACCTGTATCTGGAAGGAGTTTCAAATGAAAAGACTCCGGCAGTCTGGAGGAAGCTGGTAGATCATTTACTGGCCATTGCAGCTACTTATGATACTTGTCTGCTGAAATCTGAGCAGGATATGGAGAAAATCGAGCAGTTGATGCGATTGATTGTCCAGGAATGGGAGGCGAACGCCGGCTTGGGTAATGAGGTGATGTTTCATTTGATACGTGCAGTGTTCAGTATTCTCAAAAGAAATGTGATTGGAAATATCATGACGACTCCTTCTTCCAATGGTGATCTGGTCATTTCAATTATTGAATTCATCCATGCACATATTCATCAGCCGGAATCTTTAAAACTGAATGTTCTGGCGCTACATTTCAACTTTTCCCCGAACTACCTGAGCAGCTTATTTAAGCGACAGGTAAAGGTTTCTATTAAGCAGTATATTGACGATTATAAATACAAACTAATTGAGACACAGCTCAATTCCGGTGGGAAGATTAAAAAAGAAATCAGTAATGAGTTTGGATTTAATGACCTGAGTCATTTCCTGAAGTTTTTGAAAAGGTATGCGAATGCCCGGGAGGAAGTATTGAGCAGGAATGATAATGGTCAAATGATCTCTTAACCGAATTTATTCTGTCTTCTTATCCCATTCCTTTCAATTTTTGTCCGTACCTTCTATAGGCGAAGATCATTTCCAACATGACCGGTAGAGGTAGTTTTAGTATGGGCAGATTATTTTTATTAACATCCTTAGTACTGGCTTTATTCTTTACGGTTCCGGCTTTTCCTCAAGAACAGCACAGGAACCCTGACCGTATTGTGGGTAAATGGATCACTGAAAAAAAGAACCTGATTGTAGAGGTTTATAAACAGAATCATAAATACAAGGCAAAAATAGTCTGGTTCGATGATACTGATAATTTAAGCAGGCCTGCAGAAATGAGAAGAGACGATCAGAATCCTGATCCTGCTTTGAGGCAGCGGAAAATCCTTGGCCTCGAAATCCTTAAATTACTGGAGTTTAACAAGGAGTCCAACAGCTGGGAAGATGGCGTTATTTATGATGCATTGACTGGCAAAGAGTGGAGTTCATATGCTTTTATCACCAATAAAGGCCTGCTAAGGGTTAAAGGCTACTGGCGTTTTAAGATATTTTCTAAAAGTGTGGACTTTATGCCGGTTAAATAATCACCGGATTTTCTGCTTTACGCTTTAATCTGTGAATCCTCTTCAAGAACCCTCTTAAAAAAGAGGAAATCAAACATTTGCAGCATTCAATAGAAAAAGTCCGACAGCATTCAATAAAAATAATAACATATCGAATCCGATGAATGACTATAAGACTAACAGTCCAAAATCTCTTAAATTATAGATTGGTTCTGAGTACCAGAATAATTCAAAATGTTCCATTGATTTCTCAAAATCTGCTTTAATTTCCTGGAAGGTGTAAACCTGAGTATTGGAAGCGGCAATTTTCTGTAAGATGGAAATCAGCCATTCTCCTTCATTTTTATTGGTCTGAATGGTAAAGGTTTCCTTTTTATCATGAAAAGTTAAGACCATTGTCTCCAGAGGCTTATTCTTCTTATACTTTGTAAAGATTTCTGTATCGGGCTTCCCCCCTAGCCAAACCACTTTAGCCGTTGGTTTAGTATTCAGCTTACTTTCTTCTTTTATAGCTTTCTCAATAAAATCTGCGGGAATCTCTGTTTTGGGAATCTTAAAATCAAACCACTCTTGCAGTTTATACTCGAAGCAAATGCCATGCATAAAGTTAAACAGCGATTTCTTTAAGCCGAAACTAAATTTATTATGGTCTATTCCTGTTTTATCGATGTAATTGATGTCATTATTGGCAAAGGTTCCGATAGTTTCTGTTTCCTTGACTACACCAAATTTCTCTGGATACAGGCCTACAGGGCTATGGGCGGTCATTGCAAACTGGTGCCAGAAACCCGATTGTAAAACACCTGCTTCGAACAATTGTCTGACCATTTCCAGACTGTCTACCGTTTCCTGAATAGTTTGTGTTGGATAGCCATACATCAGGTAAGCATGCACCAATATCCCTGCTTCCGTCAGATTCCTGGTCACACGGGCTACTTGTTCAACCGTTACTCCTTTGTCAATTAGTTTCAATAACCTATCCGATGCTACTTCTAAACCACCTGAAACAGCGATACAGCCTGATGCTTTAAGCAGAATGCATAAATCCCTGGTAAAGCTTTTCTCAAAGCGGATGTTTGTCCACCAGGTGACAGATATTTTTCTTCTTAAGATCTCCAGTGCAACTTCCCGCATTAAGGCTGGCGGTGCAGCTTCATCCACAAAGTGAAAGCCATTCTGCCCCGTTTTTTCACTTAACTCTACGATCCGGTCTACAATCAGTTTAGCGGCAACAGGTTCATAGACCTTTATATAATCTAAAGAGATATCACAGAAAGTACATTTCCCCCAATAACAACCATGTGCCATGGTCAGTTTGTTCCAGCGACCGTCGCTCCACATGCGGTGCATTGGGTTTACAATTTCAATCACTGAAATGTATTGATCCAACTTTAGATCGCTATAATCTGGTGTGCCTACATCTGTCTGCTTATAATCGCTTCTTAATGCATCATTTTTATAAACAACCGCTCCATTTTCTAATAGAAAGGTTCTTTTATACAGGTGAAAATCTCCTGGTTTTGTAACCGAATCGTAGATCAGTTCGACTGGTAATTCCCCGTCATCCAGGGAGATATAATCGAAAAACTCAAATACTCTTTTATCAGAAAGGGAACGTAATTCTGTATTAGGAAAACCGCCACCCATTGATATTTTAATCTCAGGATAGTTCCGTTTCACATATTGTGCGCATCGGAAAGCGGCATATAAATTCCCGGGAAAAGGAACAGAGATTAAGAATAACTTAGGTTGAATCAATGCTATTTTTTCTTCCAGAATAGCTATCAGGAGTTTATCCATATAGGTATATTCCTGATTTAAGGCCTCATAAAGTTCATCAAATGAGTTAGCACTTCTGCCTAATCTTTCGGCATAACGACTGAAACCAAAATTCTGGTCAATACATTCAATGATGAAATCCGAGATGTCCTCCAGATATAAAGTAGCCAGATGCTTGCCCTTATCTTGCGTACCCATGCTACCAAATGCCCAATCCAGTTCATCCAACTGCTCAAATCTGGAAGCTTCCGGCAAGAAATCCTCCTGACAAATTTGCAAAGCCAGGGTTGGGTTTTTGCCTTGTAAAAAAGCAATCACCGCGTCAATGGTCTTGATATACTCGTCTTTTAAAGCCAAAATACGCTTTGCATTTAAGCCTTTTGGCTGAGCAGTTTTTTTCCCGGCATGCGCAAAAAGGTCTTCCAGTCCTTTTCTGGAGAACAAGGCCAAAATCACTTCAATACCTAAATCCGCCTGGGTGGAAGAGATATTTTTAGTATTCAAAAAACCTTTGATATAGGCAGTTGCAGGATACGGGGTATTCAGCTGGGTAAAGGGAGGAGTAACAAGGAACAGATCTGTTTTCAAAATGGAATTGTATTACGCTACAAAAATACAATAATACTTTAACATGCCATGAAAACAAAAAAGAGCCGCTCTGGTTACAGGGGCAGGATACCGGACCAGGCAGATTCAAAAAAACTTTTCCTGATGGCTTGCAGATAAGTTTCATTATTGGATCGTTTGAAAATAATATCCTGACATTGATTGAACCGTACGAATACTTTTAAAGCCTCAATAAACTTCTCCATCGTGATTTGGTCGAGCTCAACGGCTTCAAAATGGATGTTATGGACGATCAGTGTTTTTTGTTTGCGATCAGCTTTCGCATCCATTCTTGCGATAAAAGTTTCCCCTGCAAGTACAGGCAATGAAAAATAACCGTAGAGACGTTTGGGAGCAGGCACAAAGCATTCGATCTGGTAATCAAAATTGAAGAAGTCTTTTAAGCGGTAACGGAAGACATTCAGGATATCGAAAGGTGAAAGAATGAAGACTTCTTCAGCTAGTTCAATGTTAGTTTCCTGATCAGGAAGCATGTATAGCGGAGCTTTCAGGCCCTCTACCATTACCATTTTTACTTCAGCGCTCTGAGCCATTTTTTCTAACTCTTTTTTAATGAGGTTGCCTTTTACTCGACGGGATCGCCAATTCATTTCCTTGAGGGAGGCAATCCCCAGGGCACCTAAAGTTTGGCAGATCATAAAACGAGCGTATTCTTCCGCGGTGGGCATGTTTAAGTCTATGTCCTCTGGTACTAAGTTGAGTGGCAAATCGTAAACTTTCTGAAAGGTTTTACTCCGACTGATCATCAGCTTTCCCTCCAGGTAAAGTCTTTCGAGTGCCACTTTAGCCGGTCGCCAATCCCACCAACCAGTACTGGCTTCAAAGCGATCGTTCTCAAAATCGCCAACCATCACTGGCCCCTCTCGTTCCACCTGGTCCATGATCTGCTTCATTAAATTGTGTTCAGGTTTACTAAGCGGTTTGCCTTGTGTTTCAAACACTTGTTTTACAGGAAATGAAAAGCGGAAATCGCGCATAGGAAGATAACCTGCATCTGAACTGAAGTATTCATAAATACGGCCATCTTCGCAAAGTTCCGTCAGCCATTCTGTTTGATAATCTGGTACGCGTGCAGCCATCACATGGTGATGAGCACGTTCCACGACATAATTTGTATCTAGCTGCACGAAACCCAGGTGATCAATCAGCCGGTAAACAGCTTCGATTCCCGTACCGAACTGAGCTTTTCGGGCAAGTCCAGCGGCTTCAATGATGATTTTCCTTGCTTGCAGCTTCGTTAAGACAATAGGTTCCATTGGCATATGATGTTTAACCTATAGCAAGAAATTGAACAGGAACATGGTCTGTAAGCCAGACATTATTATCTGATAAATAAAATAAATAGCCAGCCTGATGCATCATACTCGCCTGCACCATAAAAACAACAGGTTTACCGTGTCTTCCTCCTACCTGTCTCGCTGTTTGCAGATCCTGACTAAGATGTACATGTTGCCTATCACGTTTTTCCAGCCCGGTATTCTCAATTGATTCAACAGATTTTTCAGCGGTTCCATGAAAAAGAATATCAGGCGGAACCTGTGCTACATAACCAAGCTCTACAGCAATTGAATGGCCCTGGCTAGCTCGTATCTGTTCCCCATTGTCACTAAAAGTAAACCGTTTTTTACTATTGGTTTCCACAACATGATCCAATAGGGCACGATCTACAACAATGTTGTGGATGTTCATCTGTTGAATTAACAGTTTAACATCCACCCAGCCATGTTGATCGGGTTCAATACCAATCAATTCTGGCTGATGCCTAAGCACCAGGCTTAAAACTTTACTAATCCTGGTCAGCTCTTTACTGCTCATCATAACTTATTATCTAATGCGATTTACATTTTACATACCAAATCTAATGCTTTTTTAAGATGCAGCAATTCCTGCCAGCAATATTGACCTCATTTCATCGATCTTACTTTTCATCCTGCATTGAAGATAGCTTTCTATAGGCACAGTATTTTTAATTGCCATAAAATAGGAAACTCATGTTAGAAGAACTTCAAAACTACTATTTGAACAAAAAAAGAGCCGGATTTTTTCTATCTTTCTCCTACCTATGTTATACCTCTTAATCGCCCTAATTTGCTTGTTGCTAGCTGGCAGCATATTTTATTACAACACACTTGTGAACAAGAAAAACAGGATGAAAGAAGCCTGGAGCGGGATCGATGTGTATTTGAAGAAACGGTATGAATTGATTCCTAACCTCATTGAAACTGTTAAAGGTTATGCCAGTCATGAACAAAAACTGATGCAGGACCTGGTTCGTTTGCGTAATGAAGCGATTCAGACCCCACAAAATCAGGAAAAAATCAACACCGAGAACCACCTTACAGAAAACATCAGCAGATTGATGCTTATTGCTGAAAATTATCCCGATTTGAAAGCAAATACCAATTTCCTACAGCTCCAGACTCAACTGGAAACCATAGAATCTGAAATTGAACTCTCCAGAAGATATTACAACGGTACAGTGAGGGAAAATAACATTCAGGTTCAATCCTTCCCTTCCAACCTTATCGCATCCATCTTTGGATTCGAAAACGGCATTTTCTTCGAAATAAACAATTCTGCAGAACGCGAACCGGTAAAGGTTACTTATTAAATCACCAGTATGAAACTTAAACATCTATTTGCGCTGTCTGGGGTGTCAATGATATTACTGCTCATCCCTACTTTATTCACAAGAACTTTTGCGCAGCAACCTCTGACATCAGGAATTGACCAGGGTAACCATTCTGAAAGAATTATCTCCTTTCACACCGACATCAGGATTGATACCTCAGGAATGATGTACCTGTCTGAGAAAATTAAGGTCTATGCATCTGGCGATCAGATTAAACGCGGTATTATCAGGAGCATCCCGGTGTATCGTAAAGATATATTTGGCGACAGAAAATCTGCAGATTTCAAAATAACGAGCATTTTAAAGGATGGGAAGGAGGAAAACTACAAGACCAAAAACGATGGTAGGGTCCGCAGTATCTACATGGGGAATGAAGATATTATTCTTAATCCAGGTGTCTACACCTATGAAATCAATTACCAGACTAAAGGACAAGTCGGCTTCTTTAAAACCTATGATGAAATTTACTGGAATGTTACCGGTAGTGACTGGGATTTCGAAATAGAAAAAGCCTCTGCTACCATTTTACTACCTAATGGAGCCCTACCCGGAAATACAGCTTGTTATACCGGCCCTGGTGGATCAACCAGTAAAAATTGCAGCATCAGCATCAATCCCGACAAATCCATCAGCTTTCAGACTACTGAAAGTCTGCCATCAGGAAGTGGATTCACTGTGGCCTCAGCTTTTACCAAAGGGATTATACACAGGCCATCTGATTTCGAACTTTTTTACCAGGACTATCTGAAAATAACCTTGACACTTCTGTTGTTGATTGGTCTTGGCACTTACTATTACATCAGCTGGTCGCGTTATGGACGGGATCCGCAGGAACCAGTCATCATACCCAGCTTTAATGTTCCAAATAACTGGTCCCCGGCCTTACTCCGTTATTTTTACCTAAAAAAAATAGATGATAAGTCTTTTGCCATCTCGATCATCAATATGGCTGTTAAAAAAGTCATAAAAATCAGCCAGGGAGCAGGCCTCAAAAAAGAAGATTACGCTGTTGAAAAATCATCGGGCTTAACAAACGTACTGTCGAAAGAAGAAGAGGCCATTTATGTCCGCTTCCTCAACAAAAGAAATAGAATATACATCAATAAATCGAATGGTTCGACCATAAATGCAGCAAAGAATGCACATCGTGACAGGTTGAAACCACAGCTTGACTTAAAAGGTTTCTTCATTAGTCACAAAACACATCTCATCAAATCAACGCTAATTACGTTGGCTGTCTTTATTGTATTCATGGTTTTTGTAGAAACCGGTACTCCTTTGATGCTGCTTTTTTTCAGTTCTTTTATCGTGATCGGAGGATACTGCTTCTTTGCAGGATTCAAAATGATAGGCAAAAATGTAATTGTAGGAATTTTCCTGATCATTTGGGGAGTCGGGTTCGGTGGTACTCCGCTGTATATGTTCCTTTCTCACCTGAGCAAACTACCCATAATTTCGCTTGTATTCATCATAGCCAGCACCATCATGTATGCATTATATGTTTACCTGATTAGTGCACCTACAGCAGCAGGAATTGATGTTATAAGCAAGATAAAAGGATTTAAAATGTATCTGGAAACGGCAGAGGAACATCGTTTAAACCTATTGAACCCGCCAGAACATACCCCGGCATTGTTTGAAAAATTCTTGCCTTATGCGCTTGCACTTGATGTAGAAAATGCCTGGGGCGCCAAATTTGAAGCGCTGCTCAATGCCGCTGATTACAGTCCTGATTGGTATGAAGGCGACAAGTTCTATTATCCTCAGATTACCAAAGGTTTTATGGTGCCATTTAGCAGCGCGGTCAGTGATAGTAAGCCAGATACAGGCTCTTCTTCCGGATCGTCCGGGAGTTCAAGCTGGAGCTCTGGAAGCAGCGGTGGCGGTTCTTCCGGTGGAGGAGGTGGCGGCGGAGGCGGTGGTGGATGGTAGCTGAGCTTACTTTCCAGACTACCAGAAAATTAAGGCATAAAAAAACCGGAGAAAAAACTTTAGAAAATTTTTACTCCGGTGATGTGCACTTGTAGGGATTCGAACCCCAAACCTTCTCATCCGTAGTGAGATGCTCTATCCAATTGAGCTACAAATGCATTTTTCATTTGTGTTGTATCGTTATCGGTTTTAAGACCTTTAATCGAAAAGATCAACAAAAAAAACCTTAGATTGCTCTAAGGTTTTTCGTGCACTTGTAGGGATTCGAACCCCAAACCTTCTCATCCGTAGTGAGATGCTCTATCCAATTGAGCTACAAATGCATTTCCTTCAAACGTTGTTTTGTTATCGGACTGCAAAAGTAGTGTTTGAAATTGAAAATACAAACTTTATTTAAAAAAAACTTCAAACACTACTCCTTAAAAACTGCGATTAGGCTTCAATTGAGCGCTTAATTGCGTCAAAATCAGGCATATTCCCTGCATCTTCCAATACTTCTGCATGGATAACTTTTCCTTCTTCATTGATGACAAAAGCAGCTCTTTTTGAAATTCCTTTCATGTTAAATGCGAAATCTTCATAAAAAGCACCGTAAGCCTGTGATTCTTCTTTGTTAAAATCAGAAAGCAAAGGGAACTGGTAGTTTTGATCTTCTTTAAATTTAGCCAGGGTAAAAGGAGAATCCACAGAGATACCTACTACATCTGCATTCATACCTTCATAATAACCAAAGCTGTCTCTCATGGTACATAACTGAGCAGTACATACGCCTGTGAAAGCCAATGGGAAGAAATGAATCACTAATTTCCTTCCTTTATAATCAGATAGGGATACTTCTTTCAGTTCTGAGCTGAATAATTTAAAATCCGGGGCTTGATCGCCAATTTGTAATGCCATAGTATATCTATTTTATAATTTAAACGGTTTCTATTGAAAGTAATTGTTGATTTAATAATTCCAGACCTTGTTCAAAGCTATGCGGTGCATAACCCAGGTCGCGGATGGTTTTATCTAATATAAAGCCTGTCCTGGCCGGGCGTTTAGCGCTTTGATTTAAGGTTTCGGCAGAGACCTCTTTAATCAGTCCTTTATCAAGGTTCCAGAAATCGGCTACTTTAGCTACCAGTTCGGAGATACTCATCATATCTTTCCCTGAAGCATTATATATGCCTTGTGCATTTTTAGCTACGGCAAGCAGGCAGCAGTCGGCCAGATCTTCTGCGAGGGTTGGCATACGCCACTGGTCATTGACTACATTAATAGGTTGTCCTTTTTCTAAAGCTCCTTTTGCCCACAATATAATATTGCTACGGCTCATGTCGCTCACGATACCATATACTATAATGGTCCTCAAAACTGCCCATTTAATTTTAGACTGTTTTAGTGCTTCTTCGGCTTCTACTTTAGTTTGTCCGTAATAACTTAAGGGGCAGGTAGGCGCTTCTTCATCGTATGGGCCATTTAATCCGTCAAATACAAAGTCGGTGGACAGGTGTACCAACTGAACATCATACTTTTCACAAACCCCAATAAGTGTCTTCACAGCTGCCACATTTAGCGCATAAGCCTGCTCTTTTTGCTCCTCGCAAGTATCCACATTGGTCATTGCTGCGGTATGAATGATTGCATCAGGTTTAAATTTCGCTATAATTTCTTCCACATTTGCGGCATTAAGAATATCCATTTCTGCATAAACATATCCTTCTTTAATTGGGTAACGGTTCTCCCCTTTTGCGGTCGCGATCAGATTAAACTGTTTTGTTGCGAGCACTCTTTCCGTGATTTTCTGCCCTAAAAGGCCATTGCTACCCGTTACTAGTATTGTTTTCATGAATTTTCCTTATATCCTTATGATACCTATTTAGCGCCAAAAACTCTCTTTTTAACGTCAAAAAGGGCTTGTTCGTACCTTGTTTTATACCGGCTAAAATATTGATTTAAAAACTGTGGAAAAACTTTTTATTTATATATGCAATTTATGTTGAAAAATCTTAACTTTGCAAACCGAATTGTGGGCTCTGAAAACGGCCTTTAACATTTTGATATTTATAATTTTACCCAAAACAATATATGCCTAACATTGGAAAAATAGCGCAGATTATAGGACCGGTAGTTGACGTGAGTTTTGCTGACGATGCTCATTTACCTCAAATTTTCTCTGCATTAGAGATTGAAAAAGAAAACGGTCAAAAGGTCGTTTTAGAAGTTCAACAACATCTTGGTGAAGACCGCGTACGTGCAATTGCAATGGACTCAACCGACGGTTTAGTTCGTGGCATGAAAGCAGTAGATACTGGCGCACCTATCAAAATGCCTGTTGGTGATCAGATTAAAGGTCGTCTATTCAATGTTGTTGGTGATGCTATCGATGGTATCAACACGATTGATAAAACTAACGGTAGACCAATCCACAATGCTCCGCCAAGATTTGACGAGCTATCAACTGAATCAGAAGTACTATTTACTGGTATCAAAGTAATCGATTTATTAGAGCCTTACGCTAAAGGTGGTAAGATCGGTTTATTCGGTGGTGCTGGTGTTGGTAAAACTGTATTGATCATGGAGTTGGTAAACAACATCGCGAAAGCGTATGCTGGTTTATCAGTATTTGCTGGTGTAGGTGAGCGTACACGTGAAGGTAATGACCTTTTACGTGAGTTTATCGAATCTGGTGTAATCAACTATGGTGAAGAATTCCTTCATTCTATGGAAAAAGGCGGATGGGATTTAAGCAAGGTTGATACTGAAAAACTAAAAGACTCTAAAGCAACATTGGTATTCGGTCAGATGAACGAACCTCCTGGTGCTCGTGCTCGTGTAGCTTTATCAGGATTAACAGTTGCAGAATACTTCCGTGATGGTGATGGCGAAGGCGCTGGAAAAGACATTCTTTTCTTCGTTGACAATATCTTCCGTTTCACTCAGGCAGGTTCTGAAGTATCGGCTCTTTTAGGTCGTATGCCTTCTGCGGTAGGTTACCAACCAACTCTGGCAACAGAGATGGGATTAATGCAGGAACGTATTACTTCAACTAAACGTGGATCAATTACATCTGTACAGGCGGTTTATGTACCTGCGGATGATTTAACGGATCCAGCTCCGGCTACAACGTTTGCCCACTTAGATGCAACTACAGTATTGTCTCGTAAAATCTCTGAGCTAGGTATTTATCCTGCAGTGGATCCATTGGATTCAACTTCAAGAATCTTATCTCCAGCGGTATTAGGTGACGAACACTATAACACTGCACAACGTGTGAAAGAAATCTTACAACGTTACAAAGAGTTACAGGATATCATCGCGATCTTAGGTATGGACGAATTATCTGAAGAGGATAAATTAATCGTTCACCGTGCGCGTCGTGTTCAACGTTTCTTATCTCAACCATTCCACGTAGCTGAGCAGTTTACAGGCTTAAAAGGTGTGTTGGTTGACATTAAAGATACCATCAAAGCATTTAACATGATTATGGATGGTGAAGTTGATGAATATCCAGAGGCTGCATTTAACTTAGTAGGTGGTATCGAAGATGCAATCGAAAAAGGTAAAAAACTATTAGCTGAAGCAAACGCTTAATTAAAGCGCATACACTTTGAATATGACACTAGAAATATTAACACCAGATAAAAAAGTCTTTGAAGGCGAAGTAACAGCTGTTACTGTACCAGGTACCATGGGTTCATTTCAAATTTTGCATGACCATGCTCCTATTATCTCAACCTTAGAAGACGGTCCAGTAATTGTTAAAACCAATACAGGTACTCAAACCTTTAACATTAAAGGTGGCGTAGTAGAGGTTTTGAAAAACAAGATTATTGTTCTAGCCGAAGGGGTTGCTTAATATTTAAAGCATAATAAAAAAAGGATGTCCGAAACGACATCCTTTTTTTTGTGCCTTGATTTTGGCAGGAAGTTTTTTACATGACTATTCGCTGCTCCGCAGCCTTCCCCCTATTCTGGAATTAATAGTTTTATCAGCACCACACTTTCCTTTCCTGATTCTCCCCATCACCGGAATTTATCCTTCTTGTATTTTAGCATATAGCTCATTATACCAGGGGTTGATTTACTCAGAAAACACCACCAATTTTTATTTGGTCACCTACCTATATTTTAGTCGTATTTTCTTCAACTTTTTCGGCCATTCTCCGATTTTAGGCAGAATATGAGCTAAAATACAATGCAAGCATAATACCTATACCGAATACCGATTTCATAATTGGTATAGTAGCATCCACGTAAAGAAGTTAAAACCACCTATTTCAAGATATTTTATTTGTCTTTTCAATACAAAATCAGAATTATATTTTTTTTCATTTATTTTTGTACAGCTATTGATAGTATAGATCACAAGACCTAAATTGGATTTATAAAGCAACAACAAATAAAGCTTACTAATACAAGACCTAAAATGAACTTTAACATCACCGCCTTAATTATTGTCATTATTAATGTGATTCTTCTGCTGGTAATTCAGAAGGGTAAGGCGCTGCAATAGAATATTTTAAATACAAAAATAAACTCAAGCGCCCCCCACAAGTGGCGCTTTTTTAATGAACCAATACCACAACCAACACGATACCTAGAGCTTTAACCAATGAAATATTTCAATTCAAATACAGTGTTATACTTAGACGGCAAGTTCCAGAAAGCCGCCAACACAACCGCCGATATATATGGGCAATCGCTCCATTATGGCTACGCTGTATTTGAAGGAATCAGGGCGTACCGAACTCATAATGGAACCAGGGTATTTAAGGCCAGGGAACATTTCGAAAGATTGAAGAGATCCGCAGAATTGGTTAATATGCCTTTTCCATGGGATGTAAACGATCTGATCAAGCAAACTTATAAGTTACTTCAGTTGAATAATTTAAAAGATGCTTACATCCGTCCCCTGGTTACCTGTGCGCCTAATATGTCGTTGGTTGCAGCTACAGAAGTATCTATTATGATCTGTGCCTGGGAATGGGGTGCTTACTTAGGTAACGGGCAGTTAAAGGTTGGCGTGTCCAGCTATGAGCGTCCAAATCCAAAGTCCTCTCCTATTGAAGCTAAAGTAAGCGGCAACTATGTGAATTCCATCTTAGCCACTACCGAAGCCAAACGCAATGGATTTGATGAGGCCCTATTATTAGATATGCATGGCAACATCGCCGAAGCTCCGGGCGCAAATATCTTCATCGAGAAAAACGGAAAATTATATACACCACCACTGGGCAATATTTTAGCAGGTATCACCCGTGCTACAGTGATCGAGCTATGTCATATCCTGGATATAGAAATCATTGAAAAACACTTGTCGGTAACCGACTTAAAACATGCAGACAGCGCTTTCTTCTGTGGTACTGCTACAGAGATTGCAGGAATTGCATCGATAGATGACTATCAGTTCCCATTGAGATGGACTGACAGTGTTGGTGCCACCATACAACGCACTTACAAATGTTTAGTGTTAGAAAAACAAAATTACGAAGTAATCATATAATATGTCACAATCACCAGAATTAAACCGCTACAGTAAAGTATTCACGCAGGATCCTACCCAACCTGCTGCACAGGCCATGTTATACGGAATTGGCTTGACCAAAGAAGATATGGACAAAGCCCAGGTCGGCATTGCAAGTATGGGATACGATGGAAACACCTGCAACATGCACCTGAATGATTTAGCAAAAATTGTTAAAGATGGTGTCTGGGATAATGGAATGGTCGGTTTAACCTTTAATACGATCGGTGTAAGCGATGGTATGTCTAACGGTACAGATGGAATGCGTTATTCTTTGGTTTCCAGAGATGTGATTGCAGATTCAATTGAAACCATTTGTGGTGGACAATATTACGATGGCGTAATTGCATTGCCAGGTTGTGATAAAAACATGCCGGGTTCTATTATGGCAATGGGCAGATTAAATCGCCCTGCGATTATGGTATATGGTGGTAGTATCCACTCCGGAAAATATAAAGGAAAAACTTTAAACATTGTTTCTGCTTTTGAAGCCCTTGGTGAGAAATTAGCAGGTAATTTAGATGAAGAAGATTTCCAGGGTATCATTCGTAATACTTGCCCGGGCGCTGGTGCTTGTGGCGGTATGTACACTGCAAATACCATGGCTTCGGCAATCGAAGCTTTAGGAATGAGCTTACCTTATAGCTCTTCTTACCCTGCTTTAAGCGACGAAAAGAAAGCAGAATGTTTACATGCTGGTAAAGCCATTCGTGTTTTATTAGAGAAAAACATCCTTCCTTCGGATATCATGACGGAGAAAGCATTCCACAATGCGATTGTTACGGTAATGGTATTGGGTGGTTCTACGAATGCAGTATTGCATTTAATCGCAATGGCGAAATCAGTAGGATTAACCTTGAAGCTCGAAGATTTTCAGGCGATCAGTAATTCGACACCTGTATTGGCTGATTTGAAACCTAGCGGTCAGTATTTAATGGAAGATGTTCATGAGATCGGTGGTGTTCCTGCCATCTTAAAATATCTTTTGAAAGTAGGTTTGATTCATGGCGACTGTATCACAGTAACCGGAAAAACACTTGCTGAAAACGTTGAAGCGGCTTTAGACTTAGATTTTGATGCTCAAAAAGTAATCCTTCCGGTAACTAACCCGATCAAAGCAACTGGTCACCTTCAAATGCTGTATGGTAACATCGCAGAAAAAGGTTCTGTAGCCAAGATCTCTGGTAAAGAGGGAGAAAGATTTGAAGGTCCGGCGCGTGTATTTGATGGTGAGAAATCACTAATCGCAGGAATTCAAAGTGGTAAAGTGAAAAAAGGTGATGTAGTCGTGATCAGACAGGTTGGTCCCAAGGGCGCTCCTGGTATGCCGGAAATGTTGAAACCAACCTCTGCCATTATCGGTGCAGGTTTAGGAAAGTCAGTTGCTTTAATTACTGATGGTCGTTTCTCTGGTGGTACACATGGTTTTGTGGTAGGTCACATTACTCCTGAGGCCTGGGACGGTGGAAATATCGCTTTTGTACACGACAATGACATCATCATTATTGATGCAGTAAACAACACTTTACACCTTCAGATTACAGAAGAAGAAATGGAGAACCGTAAAGCAGTCTGGAAGCAATTACCACCACCGGTTAAAGGCGGTGTACTTTACAAATACCTGAAACAAGTAAGCGACGCCAGCGAAGGCTGCGTTACTGATGCCTACACTCACTAATCAATTTAAGAAACCCCATACTTAAAAGAAAAACAATGGACACAGCACAAGAGGAAGCAACCACCTTAACGGAACCGAAGAAAACAGTAAGTGTTTCTGGTTCTGTGGCTTTATTGGAAGGATTAATAGCAGAAGGTACCGATACCATTTTTGGTTATCCAGGTGGTGCCATCATGCCTATTTATGATGCGATTTACGACTACAAAGACAAGTTAAAACATATTTTAGTACGCCATGAACAAGGCGGTACACATGCCGGACAAGGGTATGCACGTACTTCCGGAAAAGTGGGTGTCGTATTTGCGACCAGCGGTCCGGGTGCTACAAATCTGGTTACAGGTTTGGCAGATGCACAGATCGACAGTACGCCGATGGTTTGTATCACCGGTCAGGTGTATGCACACTTATTAGGTACGGATGCTTTCCAGGAAACGGACGTGATTAACATCACGACTCCGGTAACGAAATGGAACTACCAGATTACGGATGCCAATGAGATCCCTGCAGTATTAGCGAAAGCATTTTACATTGCACGCAGTGGCAGACCAGGTCCGGTATTGATCGATATCACTAAAAATGCGCAGTTACAAATGTTTGATTACGCAGGTTATGTTCCTTGTGATCACGTACGTAGCTACCGCCCGAAACCAAATGTTCGTAAAGAATATATTGAGGCAGCAGCAGCATTAATCAATTCCGCTAAAAAACCTTTCATTTTGTTCGGTCAGGGTGTTTCCTTAGGATTTGCAGAGCAGGAATTTAAAGCTTTCGTAGAGAAAAGTGGTATTCCTGCAGCTTGGACGATCTTAGGTGCCGGCGCGATTCCTACTGACCACCCTTTAAACGTTGGGATGTTGGGCATGCATGGTAATTATGGTCCCAATGTACAAACCAACTCTTGTGATGTGCTGATCGCAATCGGTATGCGTTTCGATGACCGTGTAACCGGTCGTTTAGACAAATATGCGAAACAAGCGAAAGTGATTCACTTAGATATTGATCCTGCTGAGATTGATAAAAACGTAAAAGCTGATGTTCCGGTTTGGGGAGATTGTAAAGAAACTTTACCGCTTTTAACTGCTTTAGTTGAAGAGAAAAAACATACCGAATGGTTAGCAGAATTCAGAGCTTTTGATAAAACTGAACAGGAAGTTGTCATTGAAACGGAATTGAATCCTGGTCAGGGAGAATTGACTATGGGTGAGGTGATCAATCAATTGAACATTTTGACTAAAGGGGAAGCGATTATTGTGACTGACGTTGGTCAGCATCAGATGGTGGCTTGTCGTTATGCAAAATTCAACCATACCAGAAGTAATGTAACCAGTGGTGGTTTAGGTACAATGGGCTTCGGCTTACCTGCTGCTATCGGTGCTAAATTTGGTGCTCCTGACCGCACCGTGGTTGCGGTAATCGGTGACGGAGGTTTCCAGATGACACTTCAGGAATTGGGTACCATCATGCAAAGTGGTATCGATGTGAAGATCATGATCTTAAACAACAGGTTCCTGGGCATGGTTCGCCAATGGCAACAGTTGTTCCATGAGAAACGCTACTCTTTCGTGGACATCACCAGTCCGGATTTCGTGAAACTTGCCGATTCTTATTATATCGCCGGTAAAAGAGTTTCAGAACGTGAAGATTTAGTGAGTTCATTAGAGGAAATGTTAAACCATAAAGGTTCTTTCCTTTTAGAAGTAATGGTAGCCCAGGAGCACAATGTGTTCCCTATGGTTCCTCAAGGTAGCAGTGTAAGTGAAATCAGACTTAAATAATTAAAGATCATGAGCAATTCCCAGGATATAGAAATAAATGAAAAACAGGAATTTACGATTACTGTATATACCGAGAATCAAATCGGCTTATTGAATCGTATTGCCATTATATTTTCAAGAAGAAAAATCAACATTGACAGCTTAAACACCTCCCCTTCGGAGATTGAGCACATCCACCGCTTCAATATCGTGATTAACGAGACAGAAGATGTGGTACGTAAACTGGCTCGTCAGATTGAAAAACAAGTAGAAGTGTTGAAAGTATATTTCAATACCAACGAGGATATCATCTGGCAGGAAATGGCGCTTTATAAAGTGCCTACAGATACCATCGCAGAATTAGTATCGGTAGAACGTTTACTTCGCGAAAACGGTGCAAGAGCAGTCGTGATCCGTAAAGATTATACGGTGTTTGAAACTACTGGTCACCGTGAAGAAACCGATAAGCTGATCGAGGTTTTACAACCTTTTGGCCTGATCGAATTTGTGAGAAGTGCAAGGGTAGCGATCATCAAGAACAGCGATGGTTTCAACCGCAAACTCAGAGAATTTGAGCGCAGAGAGCCAGGACAGGATGTGATCGAAAACGAATTCCTTGACGCAGAGAAAAACGTATTTAGCATGTAATGCTCCGAAGATGCCTGTGCATCTTCATTAAAATAAACAAAAATTAAAAGAACCTTTACAATCAAATAACTATAACAAAATGTCAAACTATTTCAACACGTTGCCTCTTAGAGAAAAATTAAACCAATTGGGTGTATGCGATTTCATGGACAGTTCAGAGTTTCTGGATGGCGTAAATGCGCTTAAAGGCAAAAAACTGGTTATCATCGGTTGCGGTGCACAAGGCTTAAACCAGGGTTTAAATTTAAGAGATAGTGGTTTAGATGTTTCTTATACTTTACGTAAAGAAGCTATCGAAGGTAAAAGAGATTCCTGGAAAAATGCTACGGAAAACAATTTTACAGTTGGTACTTACGAAGAATTAGTTCCTACAGCAGATGTAGTGATCAACCTTACTCCTGATAAACAACATACTGCAGTGGTTAATGCGGTGATGCCATTGATGCAAAAAGGTGCTACTTTATTGTATTCACATGGTTTCAACATTGTGGAAGAAGGCATGCAGATCCGTAAAGACCTTACCGTGATCATGGTGGCTCCAAAATGTCCGGGTTCTGAAGTAAGAGCAGAATATGTACGTGGTTTCGGTGTTCCTACCTTAATCGCTGTACACCCTGAGAATGATCCTCAAGGAAAGGGTTTATTACAGGCGAAAGCTTATTGCGTTGGTACTGGTGGCCATAAAGCAGGTGTTTTAAAATCATCTTTCGTTGCGGAAGTGAAATCTGATTTAATGGGTGAGCAAACCATTCTTTGTGGTTTATTGCAAACTGGTTCTATCTTATCATTTGACAAAATGGTAGAAAAAGGAATCGATGCAGGTTACGCTTCTAAATTGGTTCAATATGGTGTAGAAGTGATCACAGAAGCCTTGAAACAAGGTGGTATCACTGCGATGATGGACAGATTGAGTAATGTAGCTAAAATCAAAGCTTTTGAAGTTTCTGAAGAATTGAAAACTATTATGCGTCCATTGTTCCAAAAGCATCAGGATGATATCATGAGCGGTGAATTTAGCCGTACCATGATGGAAGACTGGGCTAATGGTGATAAAAACCTATTGGCATGGCGTGCTGCAACCGGCGAAACTGCTTTTGAGAAAACTCCGGCAGGTGATGTTAAAATCGGTGAGCAGGAATATTTCGATAACTATACTTTAATGGTTGCTTTCGTTAGAGCTGGTGTTGAATTGGCTTTCGAAACTATGGTTGAAGCAGGTATCAAACCTGAGTCGGCTTACTACGAGTCACTACACGAAACTCCACTTATTGCAAACACGATTGCACGTAAGAAATTGTTCGAAATGAACCGCGTTATTTCTGATACTGCTGAATATGGTTGCTACTTATTTGATTACGCTTGTAAACCATTACTTGCTGATTTCATGACTAGAGTAGGTACTGATTTAGTAGGTAAAAACTTTAATGCAGGTAAAGATGGTGCTGTGGATAACAGAGCATTAATCGCAGTAAATGAAGTGATTCGTTCACATCAGGTGGAACTTGTTGGTGCAGAGCTGAGAAAAGCTATGACCGCAATGAAATCAATTAAAACTGCCTAATCATCAATTAAACGGCTGAGGTTTTCATAGCCTCAGCCATTTACAAAGCAATAATAAGATGTCAAAAACATTAGTAGAAAAAATTTGGGATGCGCATGTTGTAAAAAGCGAAGCTGGTTTCCCTGATATTTTATATATCGATACCCATTTGATTCATGAGGTGACTTCACCTCAGGCATTTGATGGTTTACGCAAAAGAGGTTTACCTGTTTTCCGTCCGCAGCAAACTGTTGCTACCGCTGACCATAACGTTCCAACTTTAAATCAGTTACAACCGATTAAAGAGGAGCTTTCCCGTTTTCAGGTGGATATGCTGACTAAAAACTGTGCTGAATTCGGTATTGAGCTGTATGGTTTGGGTCACCCTTTTCAAGGGATTGTCCATGTAATCGGTCCGGAACTGGGGATTACGCTTCCGGGGAAAACGATGGTTTGTGGCGATAGTCATACTTCTACGCATGGTGCTTTCGGTGCGATTGCTTTTGGTATCGGTACTTCACAGGTGGAGCAGGTTTTTGCGACCCAGTGCTTATTGCAACAACGCCCGAAAACGATGAAAATCGAGGTGAACGGTGAATTGGGTAAAGGTGTTTCTGCTAAAGACATTATTCTATATATTATCGCTAAGATATCTGCTGCCGGTGGTACAGGTTATTTTATCGAATATGCAGGGTCGACTATTGAAGCTTTAAGTATGGAAGCGAGAATGACGATCTGTAATATGAGTATTGAGATGGGTGCCAGAGGTGGTTTAATTGCCCCTGACCAGATCACTTACGATTATATCAAAGGAAGAGAATTTGCTCCTGCAGGCGAAGAGTGGGATAAAGCACTGGCTTACTGGAAAACATTATATAGCGATGCTGATGCGAAATTTGATAGCGTTTTAACGTTTGACGCAGCAGACATCAGCCCGATGATTACCTACGGAACAAATCCGGGTATGGGTATGGGCATTGCCGCACACATCCCTGCTAAAGGTGATCAGGCGGTTTCTGAACAGGCTTCTTTCCAGAAGGCGCTGGATTATATGGGCATCGAAGAAGATACTGAATTGGTAGGAAAAGCTATTGATTACGTATTTATCGGTAGCTGTACCAATTCAAGAATCGAGGATTTACGTGAAGTAGCGGAGTTTGTAAAAGGTCGCCAGAAAGCAGAAAATGTAATTGCATGGATTGTTCCGGGGTCTAAACAAGTGGAACAACAGGCGATCGCTGAAGGTTTGGATAAGATTTTTGAATCAGCAGGTTTTCAATTACGTGAGCCAGGATGTAGTGCTTGTTTAGGTATGAATGAGGATAAGATTCCGGCAGGAAAATACTGTGTTTCGACTTCTAACAGAAACTTTGAAGGTAGACAAGGTCCGGATTCCCGCACATTTTTAGCCAGTCCGCTAACCGCAGCTGCTGCTGCAATTACTGGTAAGGTAACCGATGTAAGAACTTTATTGAACGACCCTTTACACGCTTAATCCGAAGAATCATGAGAAAATTTGAAAAGTTAACCTCGGCAATTGTGCCTTTAAACATAGAGAATATTGATACGGATCAGATCATTCCGGCAAGGTTCTTAAAGGCCACTACCCGTGAAGGTTTTGGTGAGAACTTATTCCGCGACTGGCGTTACAATGGTGATCAGACCTTAAAAGCTGATTTCGTATTGAACAATCCGGATTATAGCGGAAGAATCCTGGTTGCAGGAAAAAACTTCGGTTGTGGTAGTAGTCGTGAGCACGCCGCATGGGCGATTCAGGATGCTGGTTTCGATGTGGTGATCAGCAGTTTCTTTGCAGATATCTTTAAAGGAAATGCTTTGAATAACGGTTTATTACCTATTCAGGTAACTGATGCGTTCTTAGCAGAAATCTTTAACACCGTTGAAAAAGACCATAACGCAGAACTGGAAGTAGATTTAGAAAACCAGACGGTAACCATCGTTGCTACCGGTGCTAAAGAAGGTTTTGAAATCAACGCCTATAAAAAATCCTGCTTAATCAATGGTTATGATGATATCGATTTCATCTTAAACCAAAAGCAGTTAATTGAAGAATTTGAACAAAAAAAATAATGTCAAAGCCCGTCGTCCATATCCACAACCTTAATTTAGCGTATCAGCAGAAGCCTGTTTTACAGGGTTTGTGCTGGACAATAAATCGCAATGACAATTGGTTGTTATCTGGCGAAAGTGGTACTGGAAAAACTACTTTAGCAAAAGCGATTGCAGGTTTGATTCCTACCCTTGAGGGCGACATTCAGCTGAATTTTGATCCTTCTTCTGCTTTACCAGCGAAGGTTCATTATGTAGCCAACTGGTATCAGTTTAAAGATCTTGAAGGGGCTTCTAATTTCTATTATCAACAGCGTTACCAGAGTTTGGCGACTGCAATCACCGCTACGGTAATCGCAGAATTAACGCGCTTTGGTAATGATCAGCAACTTTCATTTGATGCATTAGAACAGCTTTTAACCGCTTTAGGTTTTGCTGCTTTAAAAAACTCAGCGCTTTTACAATTGTCTAGCGGTGAGCATAAGAAATTGCAATTGATTAAGGCTTTGTGGTCTAAACCTCAGTTATTGATTTTGGATCAGCCTTATAATGGCCTGGACAAGCGTTCCCGTGAAAACTTAAATGATTTGTTGACCGAAGTATCGGATAATGGAACGCAGTTGATCATTGTTGGTAATGAAACTGAGTTACCAGCTGCGATTAATCGCTTTGCGGTTTTAAAGGATGGTAAGCTACAAGAGATTTCTTCCCCTATATCTCCTAAAGAAGAATTGGAAGAAGTGATCAAACCCTTGCCTTCTTTTCTTCAGCAAGAGGCTCCATATGCTGTTTCTGGTTCCAGTCAGGTTTCCGGTTCAGCGGATCATATCATCAAAATGATTGATGTGAACATCAGATATGGAGATAAGCAGGTGTTAAAAAACATCAACTGGGAAGTGAATGCAGGTGAAAAGTGGCTTTTACAAGGTCACAATGGCTCTGGAAAATCAACTTTGTTAAGTTTAATCAGTGGTGATCATCCTCAGGCTTATGCCAACAACTTTTATCTTTTCGGAAATAAAAGAGGAACCGGTGAAAGCATTTGGGAGATCAAAGAACGCATTGGTTTAATCTCTCCTGAATTACACTGGTATTTTGACGCTTCTGCTACTGTCTGGCAGAGCATTGCCTCCGGCTTTTATGACAGTTCAGGATTGTATTGCAGTCCGGGTTCAACAAAACATGCCCGGGTAGATGAGTTAATTCAGTATTTCGGATTGTCAGCCTACAAAAACACCTTGATGAACGAGCTGCCTTTAGGTAAGCAACGCTTAACCTTATTGGCCAGAACAATTGTCAAAAAACCAGCAATACTGATCCTTGATGAACCTTGTCAGGGTTTAGATCAGCAACAGACACAACATTTCAACAGACTGGTAGATGAATTGTGTAAGGATGGCACCACGTTAATTTACGTTGGCCACTTTGAATCACAACTTCCGGAATGTATAGAGAAAAGAATATTATTAGAAGACGGTGCAGTAAAATCCGTTGAACACTTATTACAAAGCATTTAAAAATGAAGCTATCCTAAGCATACTGCCTGAAAACAGTTGTCAATATGCTTAGGATAGCTTCATAACAGATAAAAACAAAATTATACTGATGAAAAAAAATATATTAGTCATTCCTGGTGATGGTATCGGGCCTGAGGTTACTACCTGGGGTAAAGCCGTATTAGAAGAGATTGCCAAAGGTTTCGGACATGATTTCAGCTATGATGAGGCATTAATGGGCCATGCTGCAATCGAAGTAACTGGTAGTCCCCTGCCTGATGAAACACTGGAAAAAGCTCAAAAAAGTGATGCTATCCTTTTCGGTGCAGTTGGTCATGCTAAATATGACAACGATCCTTCTTTACAAGTTCGTCCGGAGCAAGGTTTACTTAAAATCCGTAAGGAATTAGGCTTGTATGCTAACTTACGTCCGATTTTATTATTTGATGAGTTGTTAAACGCTTCCAGCATCAAAGCTAATATATTAAAAGGTACAGATATCCTGTTTTTCAGAGAGCTAACCGGAGATGTTTATTTCGGTGAGAAAACCCGTTCTGAAGATAAAAACACGGCTTCTGATTTAATGATCTACCACCGTTATGAGGTAGAAAGAATTGCACACAAAGCGTTCGAAGCTGCAATGAAACGCAGAAAGAAACTTTGTTCTGTAGATAAAGCCAATGTATTGGAAAGCTCTAGATTATGGAGAGAAACCGTACAAAATATAGCAAAACAATACCCGGAAGTAGAAACTACTCATATGTTCATTGACAATGCAGCGATGCAATTGATCAAAGATCCTAAGCAGTTTGACGTGGTATTAACGGCTAACTTGTTTGGTGATATCTTAACCGATGAGGCTTCACAGATTGCCGGTTCTATGGGTATGCTTGCTTCCGCTTCTGTTGGAGAAAGCACTGGTTTCTTTGAACCGATCCATGGCTCAGCGCATGACATCACCGGAAAAAACCTGGCGAATCCTTTAGCTTCTATCCTATCTGTTTCCCTGATGCTGGAAATCGGTTTCGGACTATTGGCAGAAGCGAAAGTGATCATTGATACCGTAGATCAGGTATTGAAAGAAGGTTACAGAACAGGCGACATTGCCGATGAAACAACCAATCCTGACCAGATCCTTGGAACAAAAGAAATGGGACAATTGGTCTTAAAATATATTGCACAGCATATTAAATCTAACTAAACACCAAGAATTATGTTACACGATCCTAATAGAGTCTATGTGTTTGACACCACCTTACGTGATGGTGAACAAGTGCCGGGCTGCCAGTTGTCAAGCCCAGAGAAAATTCAAATTGCAAAAGCGCTGGAAGCACTTGGTGTAGATGTGATTGAAGCTGGTTTCCCTATTTCAAGCCCTGGAGATTTCCAGAGTGTAGTAGACTTATCAAAAGCGATAAGAGAACCGATTATCTGTGCATTAACACGTGCCAATAGAAAAGACATTGATTCCGCAGTTGCGGCATTACAATACGCGAAGAGACCAAGGATCCACACTGGAATTGGTGCTTCCGATATGCACATTAAATACAAGTTCAACAGCACGAGAGAAGAAATTCTGGAAAGAGCGGTTGCAGCAGTAAAATATGCGAAGCAGTTTGTTGAAGACATTGAGTTTTTTGCAGAAGATGCGGGTCGTGCAGACAATGCTTATTTAGCGCAAATGATTGAAGCAGTAATTGCTGCCGGTGCAACGGTAGTAAACATTCCTGATACGAATGGCTACTGTCTTCCGGATCAATATGGTTCTAAAATCCTTTACTTAAAAGAGAACGTTAAGAACATTGATCAGGCGATCATCTCTGTTCATTGTCACAATGACTTAGGCTTAGCTACTGCAAACAGTCTTGCAGGCTTAATCAACGGTGCCCGTCAGGTAGAATGTACCATTAACGGTATTGGTGAGCGTGCAGGAAACACGGCATTGGAAGAAATTGCTATGGTATTGAAAACACACCATGCCTTAAATCTAACCACTAACATCAACAGCAAACATTTCACTGAAATCAGTGGTATGGTTAGCCGTATGATGCACATGCCGGTACAACCGAATAAAGCGATCATCGGTCAGAATGCTTTTGCACACAGCTCTGGAATTCACCAGGATGGTTTCTTGAAACACAGAGAAAACTATGAGATCATCAATCCTGAGGATGTTGGTTTAAACTCAGCAGATATCATCTTAACCGCACGTAGCGGTCGCCATGCCTTGAAACACCATTTAGAGCGTTTAGGTTATGAGATCGATCGTTTAAACCTGGATCAGGTTTATGAGCGCTTCCTGATTTTAGCTGATGAGAAGAAAACCATCTGCGATGATGATATTCTTTTCTTAATGAGTGATGGCGAAGAAGGTGCGGTAAAAAACGGTTACAAACTGAACTTGTTGCAAGTCCTTTGTGGTGATCCGTTAAGCCCTACTGCAAGCATCAGATTAGAACATGAAGGGGTGGAAAAAGAAGCGATGGCAACCGGAAACGGTCCTGTAAACGCGACGATTAAAGCCATTCAATCCATTGTTGGAAAAGACATCCTGTTAAATGAATTCACCATACAGGCGATGCATGGTGGTAGTGATGATGTGAGCAAGGTAAACATGAAGGTTTCTTATGAAGGAAAATCTTATGTAGGCTACGGTTTTAGTACAGATATCGTAAAAGCTTCGGCCAATGCGTATCTGGATGCAATGAATAAATTTATCTAAAATGAGTGTAGAAAAAGAAGTGATACTGGATTTTCTGGCGGCAGCAGAACGATTAAAAGGTACGGTAAAACGTACCCCTTTGGAATACAATGCAGGACTTTCTAAAACATACCAGGCAAATATTTACCTGAAAAGAGAAGATTTGCAATTGGTACGCTCTTATAAATTAAGGGGTGCTTACAACATGATCAGCACCCTTGAACCTGAGCAGGTAGCAAAGGGGGTAGTTTGCGCCAGTGCTGGAAATCATGCACAGGGTGTGGCACATTCCTGCAAAAAGCTGAACATCAAAGGGGTTATTTTTATGCCGGAAATTACCCCTAAACAAAAGGTTAAACAAACAGAAATGTTTGGTGGCGACCATATTCAGATTGTGCTGGTAGGTGATACGTTTGACGATTGTTTAAAAGAAGCCCTGGCTTATACTGCACAACACGGGATGACTTTCGTTCCTCCTTTTGACAATACAAAAGTGATCGAAGGTCAGGGTACGGTAGGTGTAGAGATTTTTGAAGACCTTCCGGAACTGGATATGGTGATCATGCCGATTGGTGGTGGTGGCCTCGCTTCGGGTGTTGGTAGCTATTTAAGAAACCTGAAACCTGCTATTGAACTGATTGGTGTGGAACCAGAAGGTGCGCCTTCTATGAAACATGCGTTGAATAGTGGTGCTCCTGTTTTATTAGGTGACATTGATCGCTTTGTAGATGGTGCCGCAGTGAAAAGAGTAGGTAACCTTACTTTTGCTTATTGCAATGAATTGTTAGATCAGATGTTATTGATTCCGGAAGGAAAAATCTGTACTACAATTGTGAAACTGTATAATGAAGATGCCATTGTGGTAGAACCTGCAGGCGCATTGGCAGTAGCTTCTTTAGAGCAGATCAAAGATCAGATCATCGGTAAAACGGTAGTTTGTATTGTCAGCGGTGGTAACAACGATATTGAAAGAATGCAGGAGATCAAAGAGAAGTCATTGCTTTTTGAAGGATTGAAACATTATTTCATTGTGCGTTTTCCACAACGTCCGGGAGCTTTAAAGTTGTTTGTGAACAATGTTTTAGGTCCACATGACGACATCACCAGGTTTGAGTTTATTAAAAAAACAAACCGTGAAAATGGTCCTGCCTTAGTTGGTATTGAACTGGCAGAGCCTACAGATTATGATGCTTTACTGCAAAGAATGAAAGAGTTTAAGTTTGAAATTATTGAACTGAACAACGATCAGACTTTGTTTGAGTATCTGGTATAAAAGCTTATTAATAGCCCCCTATAGATTTGGATAAAAGGCCGTATCACACTCCCGTGAACGGCCTTTTATGATAACCAGGATTTCTGTTTTGTTCCCGCTTAAGTTTTGTAATGTCTTTATTCTGATAAAATATATATAATTTTATATCAGCGATTAAGAGGACAGCGGGCTTATGGAAGATTTACCATTGATTGATCAGGATTTATTACTGGAACGTTTCCCTGGGAAGGGCGGCTGGACCTATGTCCGTTTTCCGGAAATAGTACCTGGTAAACATGATTATTTTGGCTGGCAAAAGGTGAAAGGATTCATCGACAGCTTTGAAATCAATAAAGCAACGCTGATGCCCATGAAAAAGGGCGTACTTTTTCTTCCGGTAAGGGCCGAAATCCGCAAGACGATTAAAAAACAGGAAGGAGAACGGGTTAGGGTGCGTTTATATCCGGATGGTGATCCAAAGGTCGAAATTGGAAATGAGGATTTTATTGACTGCTTAAAAGATGAACCTGCTGCCTGGGCTGCTTTCCAAAAACTATCTTCCAGTAAACAAGAAGAGTGTTTTACCTGGCTGCTAGACGCTGTGGTGATGCAAACCAGAATCCAGCGGATGGCAGATGCCGTCACCAACCTGGCCTCCGGACTTCCTTTTAATGCCACAAAACGATGATTATAATTCTCTAAATAACTGGATTTTAACTATATTACCATACAATATTTTGTATCACATTTTAATTACCGCATAAGTAAAAACAGAATTGTATTTTTATGGCAATAGATTTGCTATACGAACATCAAACACACAAATCACATGAGAAAAATATTACTATTATTACTTTGCACGGCCGCACTAGGTCTGTCTTCGTGCAAGAAGGAAGTGATCGTTGATCCGGGACTTCCAAATGAAACCATTGAAAAGATCATCAGACCAGCTGCCTGGATTCCTAATTCAAATAGAACGACTTTGACGGCCACCATCCCTTTTTCTGAACTGGATGAGGAGACGTTTTTAAATGACGGTTTAATTGTTTCGCTTTATACTGATAATGCAATTCCGGAATACAGTGCAATGCCATTTGTATTTGGTGGCGAAACTTATTCGTACACGGTAAAAAGAGGTTTTATTATCATTGACATCCAAACTACGGGAGACCCAAGCATACTACCCAACCCACCAATAAGAGACATGGGTTTAAGGGTAACTTTTGTGACTTCCACTTTAAGATAAGACCTTAGTAATTTTCAAAACAGATCAAAGTTGACCTGTTTTATAACGATAAGAAACGACCAATGTTCGCCTGAACGTGGTCGTTTTTTTTATGGACGCCTCTGTTCAATTGAATCGCTCTGATTTTCACCCCATTTCTTTCGAGTAACAGCTCTTCATAAAAACCTTTATAATACACATCTTTCACCTCAAAGCGTCTGCTGTTCCAGGAATTGTTCAGTTCTACCCACTCCGGATAAAATACCGCATGACCTTCCTTTACCTCTAAGCCCAGTTTATGTGCTTCTTCAGGGTTTAAGACCACTGCATTTCCGAGCATCCTGGCAGTATAAATATGCTTTGGTTGCTGATAAATATCGACTGGCTTACCGCGTTCTATCAAATGACCGTCTTTCATGATCAATAGCTCGTCGGCCAGGAACAATCCATCTGCGGGATCATGAGAAACCATGATGACCGTTACCCCGGTTTCCGCAGCGATTCTTTTAATGTCTGCGCGAAGCTGATTTTTAAGTAAAGCATCCACCTGACTAAAGGGTTCATCCAGCAATAAAACGGAAGTATCCGTTACCAAAGCTTTGGCAATTGCTACCCTTTGCTGCTCTCCCCCACTTAATTGTGTAATCTTTTTATCTTTCAGGTGATCAATATGCAAATGTGCCATCATTTCCATCGTTTTCTGATGTTTATGATGGACATCTGTATTCGCCATCATGGAAGCAATGTTATCATATACTTTCGCATAGATGTTTAGTGAAAAATCCTGGGTCACCATTTTCATCTGCTTATGTCCGGGGATCAGCAGTACATCCGGGCCCCATACCTTTTCATCCTGATAGAAAACGTCTCCTTCATCCACAGTCAATAAGCCGTAAATACATTTCAGCAAGGTCGACTTACCACTGCCGCTTTCACCGATAATGGCGAGAATATCCCCTTTATTGATGTCGAAGCTAATGTTACGAATCCCTGAAACCTGTTCCTGCTGATATTGCTTACTGATGTTTTTAACGCTGATGATTTTTTCTTTCACATGGTAAAGATAAAGTATTTCGCATTGCCACAAAAAAATCCCGCAACCTTAGCGGCTACAGGATCAGATATATTTGTGTGTGTGGATTAGTTCAATCCTAAGGTGACACCAAAAGACATATTTCTAAGTCCTTTTTGTGCGGTAGTGGTAAACATATCGTTAAAATAATACTTGGTAAAGACACCGAATCCACCATAGCCCAGGCGCAATGTACCTCCATAACGGAATGGCTCAAAATTATAGTCGTCTTTAAACTTCTCTTTTCCATTCTCTTTACTCACCTGTTTCACTTTTGCATTTAACAGGAAGGCCACTTCTGGTCCGAATACAAAGGTAAAGCGTTTACCATGGGCGTTTTCTTTGCTGCGCAATTCAAAGTTCAGAGGAATATGCACATAACTGTTGGACAACCTGTTTTTAGAGAATTGTATGGATTCTTCCGTATAAGACATGGTCGGGCTATTCTTTTCCAGGGTGATGTTCTGTTTCAGACGAATCATCGTCCAGTCGAAACCACCAGCCATATAGATTTTAAAATGGGAATTAAAGCGGTAGCCCAACTGTAAAACATCAAATGAGACCGTACTTGTTTTTCCACCGGTATAATCCAGGAACTCATTTTCTTTTGATAAAGAGAAGCTGCCATTGTCTACCAACCTGGAGAAACCAATATCCAGGCGTGTTAGCGTAATCCCCCCAGTAAAACGACCGTGAGATGATTTGGCTTTACTGGTACTGTCTTTCCCATTGATGCTGATAGAGATCAGCCCATTGTCAAGCCCGAATGTTGATTTCTTTTTAACGCTATCCTGCTGTGCAAATGCACCTTGTGCCATAACACCGGCAAGCCCGCTTACCAAAAGTGTTGTCCATACTAGTTTCTTCATATTGTTGGTTTGAGCTGTGTGTATTATTTGTTCCTTTTCGGATTAAACTTTAATATTCCAATGTTTAGCGCGATTAATGAAGAGTTGTCATCTTCATCCGTTTTAAACTGTATCAATTTCCTCTCTCTTTTATCCAGTTTATCTACCACAAAATTGATCACATCGCCTACATTTCTAATGCCTTTTCTTTCTTCTCTGCCTTCTGTTTCCATGATCTTCTGATCTCCGTTCTGAACATCAGGCAGGACTACACTGGCGATCACATTTTCCGTTGGCAGATCTGGTATTGCGCTTACTTCTTCTTTCAAAGCAGTACGAACTTCAACTGGTTTTAATTGATGACGTCTGATCCTTTCATTACGTTGCAAGGCCATCAAATTATTTTCCTGAACCAGGTTTCTCAGCTTTACTTTCGGAGCAAGTACCAAAGGAGTACCTTGTTCGGAAACCGGAACATCTGATCCGCTAAGCACATCGTCTGATGAACCTCTGGAAACTACTGATCCTGTAGCAGAAGCCGCATCAGCAGCCCTGGTTTCCAAAACTGTAGCGACCTCAGCACCTTGTAATTGCACCTTTTCCCTTTCCGGAACCAACAATCCTACGGAAACCGCAATCACAGCTACAGCTGCTGCTGCAGCCAGATAAACCGGGAAAACACGTTTTTTCTTTGGTGTCAGTTCCTTTTCAATATTGCTCCATAAATTTGTAGATGGCTGCATTTCTGCCCCTTCAAATTTATCTTTAAACAACTGATCAAAATCTTTATCCTGCATAGCTTGCATAATCTATACCCTCCATTTTTACAATCTCCTCTCTTAAGATCGCCCTTGCTCTCGACAATTGCGATTTACTTGCTCCCTCAGAAATCCCCAGTGTTGCGGCAATTTCTTTATGAGAATATCCTTCTATGATGTACATGTTAAATACCATTCTATAACCATCGGAAAGCTGCTGAATGAGTTTCAGTAAATCCTGCATACCCAATCTGCTAAAGTCGAATCCGCTACCTGGTTGCTCGTAAGCATCCTCAATCGGAACCACATTCAGGCTGCGTAAATTTTTTCTATAACTCTCAATTGCGGTGTTCACCATGACCCTTCTCATCCATCCTTCAAAAGACCCCTCTCCTCTATACTCCCCAATCTTTTGAAAAATTTTGATAAAACCCATTTGCAAAACATCTTCCGCTTCCATCCGGTCTTTCGCATAACGCATGCAAACGACCAGCATTTTGGATGCAGTTTGCTGATAAAGCGCTTCCTGCATCTTTCGATTGCCGGCTTTACAGCCTTCCATGAGTTCATTTATCGTATACTGCGTCAAAATCATCTGTTTGTTTGGTATATAGAAGATGAGCATCACAACCGAAAGGTTGCACACAGCAGGAAAAATAAAGAAAAATAATAGAATCGGGGGGATTAGCAGCCGTGCTTTTTACGGTAAGATTTGTACCATTTTACGGCCATCATGATGACACAGGAGAAAACGATCAGGCCTATCAGCCCATAAATCCAATTTACTGCACTTTTAAGCACTACAGTGAAAACAATAGCAACCAACAGGACTGTGGCCACTTCGTTCCATAAACGCAGCTTGAAGGAGCTGATTTTACATTTGCCCAGTTTCAGTTGATTCATGATCCGCTGACAAATGAAATGATAAATCAAAAGAAGGACTACAAAAGCAAGCTTCACATGGAACCAGCCTTGAGTCATCAGGTCTGGCCTCAGGAAAACCATCGTTACTCCTGCTGCTACGGTGAGTGCCATTGCGGGCGTAGTGATGATATGCCAAAGCTTCGCCTCCATGCGTTCATATTCCTTTTGAAGAATATTGCGTTCCAGCTCTGGTCTGGTTTCCGCTTCTACATGGTAGATAAACAAGCGAACACTATAAAACAACCCCGCCATCCAGCTAACCACAAAAATGATGTGCACAGAGAGTACGTAATAATAGTATTCCATTTTGTTTCTTTTTTGATCATTAAAAAGGCCATCTGAAAAGCAAGCTTTAGAGATGGCCTGAATTATATATTAGTATCTGAATTCTTTAACTACTTCGATTGCATATTTCACGTTATCGAATGGGATGTCTGGCATAATACCATGACCAAGGTTAAAGATAAACCCTTTTTCACCTCGCATACGTTCAAACAACTGAAGGATTGTTTTCTTAATTACCGGCTTATCTGCGTATAAGATAAACGGATCAAGGTTACCCTGAACCGCGATACCCGCAGGCAGGCTTTGTTTAATATTCAACAAATCTGCGTTCCAGTCTACCGAGATCACATCAGGTTTAGCCTGTGCCATGATCGGTGCAAATACAGAACTACCTTTACAGAAAGAGATCACAGGGATATCTTTTCTATTCAGGTTTGCAATGATTTCCTGGATATAACGGTGAGAAAATTCCTGATAATCGTTCCATGACAATGCCATAGCCCAGCTGTCAAAAATCTGAATCGCGTTTACACCGGCAGCAATCTGAAGATTCAGATAATCAGCCGTTACTTTAGCAATTTTAGCTAGTAAACGGTGTGCTACTTCAGGTTGATTGTGCATCAACATTTTGGTCAGCTTGAAATCTTTAGAAGAACCACCTTCAACCAGGTAGCTCATCACTGTAAATGGTGCACCAGCAAAACCGATCAATGGAATACTACCATTTAAACGTTGCTGAATCACTTTAATGGCATCCGCTACATATTGTAACTTATCCAGACAATCTACATTTAAGTTGTCTACATCTTTCGCATTACGTACAGGATTGGCAAATTTAGGACCTACACCCTGCGTAAAGCTCAGGTCACCGCCCATTGCTTCTCCGGTTACTAAAATGTCAGAGAAAAGGATGGCAGCATCGATACCCAGTAAATCAACAGGTAACATCGTTACATCCGCTGCAAGTTCTGGCGTTTTGCACATCTCCAGGAAAGAGTATTTGTTTTTGATTTCCCAGTACTCAGGCATAAAACGGCCAGCCTGGCGCATCATCCATACCGGTGGACGTTCTGTTTGCTTCGAAAATGCGGCATCTAAAAATAACGTGTTCATCTATATTGTGTTTGTTTATAATCGATTTGCTTCTTGCTCAATTTTACTAATGATCTCTTGCGCTCTTGGGGTTGTAGCCAGCTCTTTAGCCCGCTCAATGTATGCCCTTGTACGCTCCAGATCTTTTTTCCGCAGGGCGAGATTGGCCAGGTGGATCATGACAAAAGCCTTGTCGTTCTTCCCACCAAGTGGAAAGCGACTGGCGATTTGAAAATGACGCTCGGCGGCTTCATAGTCTTCTCTTTTAAGCGCAATATTGGCGCGCATAAATTCGTAGTATCCTCTTCTGTTTCGGGCTAACCGATCCGGATTGGGCACCTCTGCAAGTATCTTTTCTGTCCTTTCGTAATCTCCGTTCTTAAAATACTTAGAAGCCAGTAATATCGAACTGTGTTTGAAATGGCTCCAAATCACAAAGGCAAAGAAAAAACCGGCCAATACAGCCAGTTGAATTTGATCGTAAAAAAGGCACACTCCCGCGGCAATCACAAAGAGTGCCATGAGGGCATACCTGCCTTTATTATTATACATTAATGGATATCTGTGAATTTATAACCTACACCTCTGATCGAATGGAAATAAACCGGATTCTTCTGATCTGGCTCGAAATACTTACGGAAAGTAAGGATAAAGTTATCAATCGTACGTGTAGAGGGATAAACATCATAGTTCCATACCGTTTCCAGAATCTGCTCACGGGATACTGCTTCGTTTTTACGTTCGATCAGTAATTTCAGCAACATCGTTTCTTTCTTCGTTAAAGGAACAATAACACCATCATCCTGTTTCAATTCGAAAGAGTTGAAGTAGATGGTTTTATCACCGATTTTATAAGAATTGATTTCTTTCAGGTCATCAGCTTTCATGCTGCGTTTCACTAAAATACCAACTCTAAGAATCAGTTCTTCTAAGTTGAAAGGTTTAACCAGATAGTCATCAGCGCCTTTTTTCAATCCCATTACGCGGTCTTCACTCGTGTTTTTGGCCGTTAGGAAAAGGATAGGTACTTCTGTATTTTCTAATCTGATGGTTTCACAAACCTGGAATCCGTCCATTTCAGGAAGCATTACATCCAGAATAATCAGGTTAAAACGTTCTTCTTTAAAAACTTTTAAAGCCGTCTTACCATCTTTTACTGCATGAACTTTATAGCCTTCCAGTTCAAGGTTTAATTTTATAGCATCTAACAAGTGGTCTTCATCTTCGACCAGTAATATTCTTAGTTTCTGTTGCATAATGATCAACTAAATGTAATTTCAAAAATAGCACCCTGCGGTACGTTATCTCTAACGCTAATATCAGCGTCGTGCATTTGTAATACTTCCTTAACAATAAACAGGCCTAATCCTGTTCCTTTTGATTTTCTTACATTCTCATTACCGACGCGATAAAATTTGTCAAAAATCAACATTTTTTCCTGATCTGGAATACCAGGCCCCTTATCAGAGACCTTTAAAAACGGGTGACCGTCCTTTACTGTCAATTCGACATCTATTTCCGCACATGGACCTGAATATTTGACAGCATTTTCAATCAGGTTCGTTACCACAGAGGATAAAGAAAACTGATCTCCAACTACCTTAATACCAGGTGTTATCGCTACAGAAATCACCTGCTCGCAACCACAGGAGTGGATTTGCAGACGATCCGTTACCTTGCTGACCAGCTCTGAAAAATCAAACTCTTCTTTCGGGAAAGATAAAGAGCCATTTTCAATTTTCGTAGCCAATAACATATTTTCTACCAGGTCGTCCAGACGCTCAATATCCTTTAGGGAATTGTTCAGTAAGGAAGTTTGTCTGGCTTTATCAAGGTCGCGCTTAATGATCGTTTGAACAGACAATTTAATGGCCGCCAAAGGCGATTTTAGTTCATGCGTTACAGAAAGTAAAAAATTCTGCTGCTGTTCTCTTAACCGGTCTTCTTTTTTGATCGACTGGTGTAAAAAATAGGCACCTACACACAGTAGAAAAAGGAATACAGATCCCTCCCCCATCACCATGGCCATTCTGGCAGGCTCCAATCTTACTACCAATGCTCCCCAGGAGATCAACTGTACTAAAGAGTACAGTAACATAAAATAAAAGATGACGATTGATTTCTTCAAAACAGCAGTTTTTATACTATCTAAATATATTTATTTATTTCTGAAAACCACATCAAGACTGTCGAAGATCGCTCTTTTAGCTTTCTCCAGCTCGATTTTAGTATGTGCTGCAGAAACGAAACCTACTTCATATCCGGAAGGACCTAAGTAAATGCCTCTGTTCAGCAATTCTCTGTGCATCAGTTTAAATTTCTCCATGCTTGCCGGATCAATATCTTCGGCCGACTGGATTTTATCTTTATCTGTAAAGGCCATCCAGAAGATAGAACCTACGTGGAATACTTTCAACTTGTAGTTTCTGGCTGTTGCAAAGCGTTGGATGCTCTCTGCAAATTCTGTCGCCTTATTGTTTAATTCTTTGTAGAAACCTGAACGTACTAATTCGGTTAACTGTGCGATACCAGCGGCCATGGCTACCGGATTTCCCGATAAAGTACCTGCCTGATAAACGCCACCATCCGGAGAAATATGTCCCATGATCTCAGCAGAAGCACCGTACATGCCTACAGGTAATCCACCACCGATAATCTTACCATAAGTAACGATATCAGGTTTCACCCCATAATAAGCAGCAGCACCTTCAAAACCGATTCTGAATCCGGTGATCACCTCATCAAAAATTAACAGGGCATTGTTTTCTTTACAGATCTGCTCCAGGAATTTGATGTATTCAGGATCCTGCATTAACAAACCGTTATTTGCTGGAATACCTTCAATAATTACCGCAGCTACTTCCCCTTTAAACTGCTCGAAAGCCGCTTTAATCGCTTCAGTATCATTCAAAGGAATCACAATCGTTTCCTGAGCGAATGATTTAGGTACACCTGCAGAAGAAGTTTCACCGAAAGTAACCAGGCCTGAACCTGCTTTTACCAATAGTGAATCGGTATGACCGTGGTAGCAACCTTCAAATTTGATGATTTTATCTTTTCCGGTATAACCGCGCGCCAGTCTGATTGCAGACATTACTGCCTCAGTTCCTGAGCTGGTGAAACGGATTTTCTCTACGAATCTGTTGTTTTTAATGATCAGTTCTGCAAGCTCGTTTTCCAATGCTGTTGGTGCGCCGAAGCTCATTCCACTCTGCATGACTTCCGTTACTTTTTCCCTAACCTTAGCGTTGTTATGACCCAAAATTAATGGACCCCAGCTTCCGCAAAAATCTATAAATTGATTACCATCGGCATCCCATACGAAACAGCCATCTCCTTTTTGAATAAACAAAGGAGTGCCATATACTGATTTAAAAGCTCTCACCGGAGAATTTACCCCTCCAGGGAAATAATTCTTTGCTTTTTCATACAGTTCTGCCGACTTTTCTCTCGAAATATCAGGTTTACTACCAGTATTCACCGGCACTTCGCCTTCATTTCCTGAAAACATTTTTTTTAAAGATTCTAACATATTTTTTTTACTTACAACCAATTCTTTTCAACCATATCCCTGATGTGATAGGTAGTAATGATACTTGCACCGGCACGCGCAAAGGCATGCATGGTTTCCATCACTACTTTCTGCTCATCAATCCATCCTTTTTCCGCCGCAGCCTTCACCATCGAATATTCTCCCGACACGTTATAACAAGCGATCGGCAAATCTGTATGTTGTTTCAGGTTATGCATCACATCCAGGTAAGCCAAAGCTGGCTTCACCATCAGTACATCTGCGCCCTCACTCTCATCCAGCAGCGCCTCTCTTAGCGCTTCGTTACCGTTTCTAAAGTCCATTTGATAAGCTTTTCTGTCGCCCTTGCTCGGCGCACAGTCTGCCGCTTCACGGAAAGGACCGTAATAAGCAGAAGCAAATTTTGTAGCGTGCGACATGATCGCCGTGTTTACAAAACCTTGTCCATCCAATAAATGTCTCATTGCGGAAATCCTGCCATCCATCATATCTGATGGCGCCAGCATATCTGCACCTGCTTCCGCATGTGCCAGTCCCATTTTAGCAATTACCTCCACTGTAGGGTCGTTCTGAACGTAATCGTCCTTCATAATCCCACAATGTCCATGAGTGGTATAAGAACAAACGCAAACATCAGTAACTACGTACAAATCTTCTCCAAAGTTTTTCTTTAACAGGCGAACTGCCGAAGGAACCAGGGAATGATCATGATAAGCTGATGCTGCATCGTCTGATTTCTCATCACCAACACCAAACAGCATGATTTTGTTCACACCAAGTTTCAATCCTTTCTCCACATCCTTCAATAAAGTATCTTCAGAAAAATGGCTGATGCCCGGCATTGCTTCTAAAGGATGAATTACATTTTTCCCCGGTACAATGAAGTACGGATAAATGAACATGTCTTTAGATAACCTTGTTTCAGCTACCATTTCCCTCACTAAAGGATTCTTTCTCAATCTACGCGGACGGTGCACCATATTAAATTTACTTTTATTATTTTATATCTATTCCGAATACTGCTTCCGCCAATCCGATCTCATCAGGAGAATAAGGCTGAGTATAGGTTACACCCATCTCATCAAATTTCTTTCCCGTAGAGTTTCCGATGGCAATTACGCGCTGTCCCGGTTCTAATAAGTTTTCTACAAAGTAAGCATCAACATTAGAAGGGCTGGTAAAAATCAGCACTTCCGCATAAGTCTGGTCTACATCTTCTTCAATTACAGTCTCATAAATTGGCAGATCCACCACTTTCGTATCCGGTGTTAACGCTTTTTGTATGGTCTGCAATGAATCCTGTGCTCTTGGGAACAATACAGTTTGTCCTGCTACCAATTTGGCGAAATCTTCAGCTACTTCTTCAATATCACCACCTTCACCAACAAAGTCTGCCAAATGACCGGCTTTTCTCAATGAATCTTCAGAACCCCTACCTGCTACTGCGAACTTCGCATGTTTAGATAAGAATGGTTTCAATGCGAAGAAATACTCCACGCTATTGCGACTGGTAAAGAAAATCCAGTTGATGTGTTTCAGGTAAAATGGATCCAATACTGTTACAATAGGGAACGTACGGATCAATGATCTGCCTTCAATATCTATCTTATGCTTTTCTAATGCTTTTCTAAAATAACTATGCTCGCCGATTTCTCTGGAGATAAACACCTTTGAAGGTAATTTTCTATCCGGACTAAATTTAGCGACAATCTGTTCAGCTACACCTTCCAGGCTATCTACACGACAAAAGAAACGGTCAGGGAAATGCTCATCAGTCTCCGCTTTGGAAGTCCAGATTTCATACTGATCATTTTCTTTTTTACAGTAACATCCTAAAGGCATGTGGCAACCACCTTCAAAAAGGTTTAACACCTTACGTTCCACACCGATGGCGTCTATCGTTTCCTGATGATTTAATTGTTTCAGCAACTCAGCCAGTTCCGTATCATTTTCTCTGATCTGGATGGCTAAAGCACCTTGTGCAGGCGCCGGAACTAATTCCGTTGTATCTACTACTTCCACATGAAATTCTGAAAGGTCTATGTTTAAACGGTTCACACCAGCTTTAGCCAGCAAAATCGCATCATAATCCTCATCCCTCAACTTTTGAATTCTCGTAGGCACATTACCTCTTAAATCTTCAATGTTCAGGTCAGAACGCAGGGAAAGCATTTGTGCCTTACGTCTGTTGGAAGAAGTACCCACCATAGCTCCCTTTTTCAGGGAAAGCTTTTGTTTGATGTCTACACAATCTTTCAGGATCAATAACAGCTCTGAGGGATCCTCACGCTCTGTTACCGCCGCAATGGTTAAACCAGCAGGATGTGTAGTTGGCAAATCTTTATGGGAGTGTACGGCTATATCAATGGTACCACCTAAAAGTTCTTCTTCCAGCTCTTTGGTGAAAAAACCTTTACCCTCCAGCTTATCCAGCCTAAGGTTTAGAATTTTGTCTCCTTGAGTTTTGATGATCTTTAGTTCGGCCTCGGCCCCAATTTCTGCAAGTCTGTCTTTAATAAAATTGGCTTGCCATAAAGCCAGGTCGCTACCTCGCGTACCAATAATAAGTCTTTTCACGTTAATGATAATTTTTGGGCAAATCTAGCTATTCTTTACCAATATCTCCTTTGCCATAACCATTGGAATGCTGATACACTTTTTTTCCATGTAATTCATCACTTTTTCCAATACCAGTCTTGAGTTTTCATCAAGACTGCTGATCTCCTCGGCAAAGACACCATTGATAGCAGTATGCTTAATTTCCTTGATTTTCTGAGGAACACTACTCATTGCAATCTCTATCTTGCGTTGACGTAATACCAATTCAAAGTCTTTGATATTTTCTTCTATGATGTGCTCGGCATTCACCAGCTCATCATAACGTTCCTGAATATTTTTGCGTGCAATCTCTTTAAGAGATTCGACTTCTATAAAATGGATAGGGAACTCTGCTACCACTTCCGGAGCGGTATCATTAGGAACTGCTAAATCGACAATTACCTTTTTGCCAGTTTCCCCATTTAGAAGTTTTGTATAGATTTCTTTGGTAATGATGGGCTCAGTTGCACCTGTACAGGTGATGATGGCATCAAATCCCTGGTTGAAGTTTTCCAGTTCGGACAGCGGATACGCTGTACCATTTAATTCTTTAGCCAATACCTCAGCATTTGCTAACGTTCTGTTGAAAACCGAGAAATTGGAGTACTTATGTTTTTTAAGATACTGTGCAATATTTTTGTTGGTCTCACCGGCACCGATAATCAGGAGCCTTGAATTGGCGCACATCTTAAGATCGCGCAATTTGCGGTAAGCCAGAGATACGATAGAAACCGGGTTTTTCGAAATATTGGTGTGTGTGTACACCTCTTTCGCTGTCTTCACTACCCTGTTCATAATCATGCGCATATAATCCGCAGTAAATCCTGCTACACGGCAAGCTTCATAAGCTTTTCGTACCTGAGCAAGAATTTCTTTCTCCCCTACTACCAAACTCTCTAAAGAGCAGGAAGTACGCAATAAATGATTAAAAGCTGCCCCTTGTTCATACACAACAACGTTTTCTACAAACTTGTCCATGTACTCTTCAGGCAACCCCATATTCAATACCGTAAGGAAACGTGTAATATAGGCTTTGTCCAGATGATGGGCAGAAGTAAACACAAATTCCACCCTGTTGCAGGTTCCGATGTAGAATATTTCTTTAACATCTAACTCCGATTGAATGTTCCTCAATCTGTCGTCTAATGTCTGCTCACATATCACCAATTTACCCAATGCTTTCAGGTCAATATGTTTATGCGTAAAAGCAATGATTTTTAAATATTCCAAAATGTCGTATTCTGTTTTTTTTTAGTGTAACAAAAGTAACAACCGAAGCTTATTTCACTGTCATTATGGAGTAATTAAGAGCTATTTAAAACGATTCCAAATAGAGCAGGAAGGTAGAAACATCTTTTCCTTAAATTTGTTATAGAGGTTATACACAAAGAAAACACAGCTACATGATTAAAAACGAGCAATTTACCATAACAGGGTCCTTAGGAAAGCCTATAATTGGAGATTACACAATTGATGATAAGCAGTCAAAATCAGCCATTATAATTTTTGTTCACGGCTTTAAAGGGTTTAAAGATTGGGGTGCACATCAGTTGGTTGCACGATATTTCGCCCAAAACGGGTATCCTTATCTCAAATTTAACCTGTCGCACAGCGGAGTTAGTCCGGAAAACCCAAAAGATGTGACAGATATGGAAGCTTTTGCGGCCAATACAATCAGCATGGAACTGGCGGATTTAAACTCCGTTATCAATTTTGCGGAGCAGAGTTATCATCCGGAAAAGATCTACCTGATTGGCCATAGCAGAGGTGGTGGATTAGTCGTGATACAGGCTGCACAGGATCCCAGGATTACTAAGCTCATCACCTGGGCTGCCGTTTCAGATTTCTCCAGCTTATGGAAAGCGGAGCAGGAAGAGGACTGGATGAAGACAGGGAAGATTTATGTGGAAAATGCCCGGACAAAAGAAAAAATGCCGTTGAATAGTACTTTATTAACGGATTTTAAGGAAAATAAGGAAGCATTTGACATTATTCATGCCGCAGGGCGGGTTACTATCCCATGGTTGATCTTACATGGTGATGAAGACATTAATGTCAAATTCAGCGTGGCACAGGAGTTGGCACAAAAGCAGTTAAAAGCGGAGATTCATAAAATTGAAGGGGCAAATCATGTTTTTGGCGCCAGTCACCCGTATCAGGAAACACAACTGCCAAAACATTTAAAGGAAGTGTGTGATAAGAGCCTGGAGTTTTTGAAGCAGGATGAATAGCATTGAGGCTAAAAAAGGGACAGAAACAAAAAAAGAGATAGATGACTCAAAGGCTGGAACCTTTGCCCTGAAGGGGGCAAAATTCCAAGGCCTTTTCCTTCACCTGTCTCTTTTTTTTTCTTAACAACAGTCCGATTATACTGAACCTTGTTTTGACTAACTAGTATCTATTTTGGTGTATTCTTTTTTATTTTACACGGAAGGAAACTGATTTATCTCCCCATAGCAAGGTTACTTTACCAGATTTTTCGATTTTGAAAGTCATCTGTTCTGTTAATACCGGAGATTTTTCAGGTTTTACAGTCACACGTAAAGCATCATCTGCTTCGGCGTATTTTGTTCCCCATTGTTTCCATGTTTTATTGAAGATAATGGTCCATTCTTTTTCTCCGGGGATGGTGTACACACTGTATTTTCCTGCAGGAAGTGCTTTACCTTCTACTTTTACGTCTTTGCTGACTTCAAAAGTAGTGGCATCATTGGCTCCGGTGCGCCATACTTTACCATAAGGGGCAATTTCTTCACCGATTTTCCTGCCTTTTACTGAAGGCTGACTATAATCAATGGTAATCGTTGCACCAGAGTTAATGGTTTCTTTAACGTTTGCCGGTGGACTCGCTTTCTTCTTCTCCTGAGCAGTTGCTGTCAGGGTAAAGAACCCCATAAACAGGGTTAATGCTAATAATGTATTTCTTTTCATCATCTTTTGGGTTTTGATCCAACTAAGATGATGAAAATTTAAAGAATGAAGAGCAACAATTAACTTACATAGACCCATTTGCCATCTTCTTTAATCAGGTCGATTAAATCATCGAGGGCACGGTCTGCATTTACATTTTTCTTTACTACTTCTTTACCACGGTATAGTGTGATTTTTCCGGGACCGGTACCTACATAGCCGTAATCAGCATCGGCCATTTCGCCGGGACCGTTTACGATACAGCCCATAATACCAATCTTGATACCTTTCAAATGATCGGTACGGGATCTGATCAATTGAGTAGTTTCCTGCAAGTCGAACAAAGTACGTCCGCAGCTAGGGCAAGAGATATATTCTGTTTTAGAGATGCGGGTACGGGTAGCTTGTAAAATACCAAAGCTGGTAGAGTTTACCAGTGCAAGGCCAACCTGATCAGCAGCACTGATCCAGGTCCCGTCGCCCAGGCCGTCGGTAAAAAGGGCACCAAGATCTGTTGCAGCGTACAACATGAAGTCGTCTGCATTCAGGTCAGGATAGTTTCTTTTGATAATTACCGGAAGCTGAATTTTATCGTTCAGCAAGCGGATAAAGAAAGCACGTTGTGCAGCCATACCATGTCCGGCAGTAGTTTCCAATACCAGTACTACATTGTCCTTGTCTTTTAACAGCGACAAGTCTATGGCTTCATTGGCATCAACACTTACTAAGTTTAATTGTGCATCTTTTACTACTGCAGCATGGTATTCTGCGTAGCTCATCAAAGGATGACTGTTGTTTTTATCTTTTAGATTTAACCAGGTCTGGTAGTTATAGATCTGCTTCAGGTTTCCCGGAAATGAAAACGAAGGAAGCGCATCACCCAGATAAACCAGGTCGCAGGCCTGATCAGCCATATTGTATTTATCCAGTCCGGCACTATATTTATAACCTACTGAAGTTAAAAAGTAAGGATCTTTTAAGTTTTCTTTAGATACATCCAACATCACGATCGGATGGTGATGCCCACCGATATGTTGTACAGGAGCAGTAATTCTGCGGTTGTACTCATAGGGTTGGTAAGGCAGGTTTTTGATGGCGATCTGTTCTCTATCAGGCGTTGAATCAGTTTGTAAAGCTCTTTTTTCATAGCGCAATGCCATTGCTTTAGCAACCGGTGCTTCAAATTCAGGATCTTCCGTCAGGGAAACACGAATGGTATCTCCTAAACCATCTTCCAGCAAGGTACCAATGCCGACAGCCGATTTAATCCTGCCATCTTCCCCGTCGCCAGCTTCTGTTACACCGAGGTGTAAAGGATAGTTCATCCCCTCTTTAACCATGGTTTCTACCAGCAAACGATAAGCCTGTACCATTACCTGCGTATTGCTCGCTTTCATCGAGATCACCAGGTTATAGTAATTCTGGTCTTCACACATGCGGATAAACTCCATTGCTGATTCTACCATTCCCCTCGGGGTATCGCCATAATGGCTCATGATACGATCCGATAAGGAGCCGTGATTGGTCCCGATTCTCATGGCAGTACCATACTCTTTACAGATTTTCACCAAAGGGACGAATTTCTTATAGATGCGGTCCAGCTCTGCCTGATAGGCTTGCTGAGTGTATTCTATACTTTCAAATTTCTTCTTATCGGCGTAATTCCCCGGGTTTACCCTTACCTTTTCTACAATTCTTGCGGCAGATTCTGCGGCATTAGGTGTAAAATGGATATCGGCAACCAAAGGCACATTGTATCCACGGTAACGCAATTCTTTTTTGATGTTGGCCAGGTTTTCTGCCTCTTTGATGCTGGGTGCAGTAATACGTACGTATTCGCAACCAGAGTTTACCATGCGAATGGTTTGTTCAACGGTACCAATGGTGTCCATGGTATCGGTAGTGGTCATCGACTGAATCCGGATTGGATTTAATCCGCCCATAGGCACATCACCGATGTTCACTTCACGCGTTAGAAACCTTGAATATTGGGTTAAACTATTGCAATACCCACCTATTAACTCTTTTTGAACAATTACTTCTTCCATCAATTTAAGATAAGAACATCAGCTTGCGATGTAAATATCTGGCAAAGATAAAGATTATGTTGATTAAATCAGTCTTTCCTTGATCACAAGGGTCTCTGCAATCAGGTCATGAAAACATTGCTGTTTCCTGTTGAGGAAACTATATAGATAACCAAAGAAAACCGGAAGTACCGATAAAGCTTTGGCTGCATTCCGGCCAAAGGAATTCCCCAGACTGATCCGGTTGCCTTCCATATCTGTGACCCGGATATTCAGCAGAGCCTTACCAATGGTTGCCTGTTTAATACCGGCCTCGGCGATGCTACCATAGAAAAATTTAGCCAGGGGAATCAGCGGCAGACCGATAACAATTGCTGCAATCCGCTCTGTCTTTTCCGTAATGAAAATAAAGCCCAGCAGCACTAAAAGCGCATAGCACAAAGTAATCAGGAAATAATCAATTACGCTGGCCAGCAGCCTTTGGTCAAAAGAGGCAAAATACTGTGGTGCGGTCTGATGATAAGTAAAACCAAGAAGCTCACGCAGTTCCGGGAACTCGTGAGCTTCTTTATAATCATCCATTCCAGGCTTCCTTACAAATGTTCCCGGAAGGATGGATAACGTTTTCAGCTGGTCTAAAGGATAAGGTCCCGTTGGCTTTCCATTGATCACAACGGTATATTTTGGGCTAACCCCGTTTTCCATGCTTTATAATTTTAAGCTGATGGCCATGGTATCATGACCATCCCTGAATTCATAACTAGTAACGTGAGACTTCAAAACTGCTCAGTCCACCATCAAAATTAATGAAAATCTTGTTAGTTGAAGTACTGTAATTCGGCGTTTCATAAGTCCCGTCTTTCATTTTTGTGAATCCGGTGAAATCTTTGGCAGAAAGTCCGGTTTTAGTTTTTATTCTACAACCCGATTCTGTAGGGATATTAATTTTAACATCCGCGATTCCCGTTTTCACATTCACATCCGTGATCGGTAATCTACTTCCAAGCTTGATATCCAATGCCGCAGCACCGCCATCAAAATTGAACGTACGCACTTTGTACTCGCTCAGGTCGAAATCTACTTCTCCCGCACCCATATTCATGTGCATCTCCCATTCCGGGTTTTTATTCAAATGAAAATCAACATCATTGCCGCCTTCATTCATCGACCAGCCCGACTTACCCTTCATTTTGAAAGTAACTGCAGTAGTGCTATCTGTAGTGCTTTTAGTTAAGGAGAACTCCCCTGCTTTTTTCTCTACATGCGCCTGCAACAAGCTGTCCGTTTCTCCTTTTAGCTCAAAGGAAGTTCCTCCACCGGAGATATTGAATACTACTTTCTTATTCAGCGCTTCATCATAAGCCTCAGAGAAATTCAACTCATCATAACCTCTGTCACTGGAATCGCTGTGATCATCCGTATTCATTTCTTCAGAAAGCTGATCTCCGATCCAATTACGACCATTTTCTGGTCTCTGCTGCCCTTTCACGAATAACATCGATAAAGTGATCACCAGAACGCCTATGGAAACCATGCCACCTACCTGCGATTTGCTTCTGCTAAATAGGATATTTACTCCTGCAATGATCAGGAAGATCGGCCAGAAACGGATCACATTCCGCCAGTAAAAATCAATAATATGAAAGTTCTCCAGAAGTAATACACCGCCGATAAACAACAGTACGATACCCCACATTATTCTATCTGTTTTCATCTATCTATATTTTTATAATGAATAGCTATACCTTTAATTAATCACGTTTAGTAAACCTGTCGTCTGCAGGTGGCACAGTTCCTTCAGTCCCGGTACCTGGTATCGAAGGGCCTGTTTGACTAACATCATCAGTTGATGGAGTCACAATACCCTCAGTAGCTACGGTCGGGTCAACAGCATCAACGGGATCAACCGTTGTAACCGGAGTAACGGGTGTTACCGGATTTGCCGCGTTCCCAAAACCATCACCCTGCTGCTCTTTCCAATTGTCCCAGGCAGTTTTATTTTTGCCTTTCATGATGAAACTCGCACCAATCGCAACAAAGACCAATGGCCATAATTTACCCAGACTAAACCAGAACGGAATGATGTTAAATTCATTCATCAGGAAGTAAATCCCGATAACCAGCAGGAATAAACCACCTACTGTTCTGCCTGTTTCATTATTTGTTTTAGAGAAGGGCTTGGTAAAGTCCTCCATTTTAGGGCTTGCTTTAAAAGGATCTTCATTAATAGTAGATGAAGTCCAGCTGCTGCCAGCAGAACCAGTATTTTCTGGTTTCGGCTGTGCCTGCGAAGCACTCCCCGGTGTACCAAACGGATTGTTTGGCTGCCCTTTGAAAAAGTCGTTGAATTTGGAGAACCGCAATGTCGGATCATTATTTACAGGAACAACAATCCACATCACAATGTAAACCAATACCCCTGTGCCTACCAAAAATATAGTAGAAAGCACAAACAATAGTCTGATAATAGTTACATCCACCTCCATATACTCCGCAATTCCTGAGGAAACACCTGCTAAAACTTTATCGTGTTCATTTCTAAATAATCGCTTGTCCATAATTATATCCTCCTTTTCTTATTTATTTTTTCTTTAAAACTGTAACGGTTTTAAGGTTACTTCATCAACGTTTACACCAGCACTCAGGTTTAAAATAGTATGTATGGTACCGGCAATATCTTCCGGTTGTACAAAACGCTCCGCGGGAATTTCTGTCCCTTCCCATGAAGATGTTAAGGTGGAACCTGGCAAAATTGCCGTCACTTTAACATTGTATTTCGATAACTCCTCCCGGTATACATCATTAAGACTTAGCAAGGCTGATTTAGTTACACAATACCCACCGGCATTTGGTATGATTTCTTTACTAGCTACCGAGCAAATGTTAAAAATATGCCCTGACTGCTGATTACGCATGATTTTACCAAAGTATTTAGAAAGATAATAAGGAGCCAACAGGTTCAGATTCAACTGTTTCTCGAAGGCATCATCTGCTTCATCCAGCATTAAACCCGGTAAATACGTCCCGGCATTGTTCACCAAAACAGCGATACCGGAATACGCCTGGCTTACCGCATTACAAAACGCAGCAACTTCCGCTTTGTTCCCCAGATCGGCAACATAAGTAAAAACAGAAACTCCGGTATAACTCAATTCGGCTGTAAAAGCCTCCAATTCAACGGCATTTCTTGCGCAAATGGCAAGATTATATCCGTTTTCAGCCAGTTTAATGGCAATAGCCCTTCCAATTCCTTTGGTGGCTCCGGTAATTACAGCATTCATCTCCTCTAAATTTGTCAGCAATATTACATAAAATGCCCTATAGTATATAGCCATATCCACACCTAAACGTGGCAAAAACAAGCAGTAAACGAAATATTTATTTAATAAATAAAGCAATGACCCAACAATTTTTGTTGTTTCTTTGTAGTAATATTGCATTATTACCATAGCTAATTTTTCATTAAATGAATTTCACCAATTTTGGCAGATACATACTCTTATTAAAGGCCGTATTCAGAAAGCCGGAGAAGTTAAGCATATATATGAAGGCCATCTTCAAACAAATGGACTTTATCGGCGTAGGTTCACTCGGCTTGATTTCTATCATCTCCACCTTTATTGGTGCGGTAATGACCTTGCAGATTGCCTTTCAGCTGGTTAACGATTTTATCCCTAAAACTATTATCGGTTCTGTAAACAGAGACTCCAGTATTCTGGAATTAAGTCCAACCATTACTGCAATTGTACTGGCGGGAAAAATCGGCTCTGCCATCTCTTCAGAGATTGGTACCATGCGTGTAAGTGAGCAGATTGACGCTTTAGAAATTATGGGCATCAACTCTCCGGGATACCTGATCTTACCAAAGATCCTTGCCGGAATTACCATGGTTCCCCTATTGGTGATCATTTCTATGGTATTGAGTATCGGTGGTGGATTTATTGGTGGTACTTTATCAGGAGCAGTTTCTGCAGCTGAATATATTCAGGGTATCACAACCGACTTCAACCCTTATACCATTGTAGTAGCCCTGGTTAAAGCTTTTGTATTCGGTTTCATCATTACTTCGGTTCCTGCATATGAAGGTTTTTATGTAAAAGGCGGTGCATTGGAAGTAGCACAGGCAAGTACAAGAGCGGTAGTAGTAAGTTGTATTACTATTCTGGCATGTGATTACATCGTAACCCAGTTATTACTATGATCGAGATCAAAGATATTTACAAATCATTCGGCGATAATGAGGTTTTAAAAGGGATTTCAGGGATATTTAAGCCTGGAGTAACCAACCTGATCATTGGCGGTTCCGGTTCCGGAAAAACCACCTTATTAAAATGTATGATTGGCTTACACCATCCTGAAAAAGGAAGTGTAGAATATGATGGACGCGAGTTCACCGCCATGAACTTTGAGGAAAAGATAGAGATCAGAAAAGAAATCGGGATGCTCTTCCAGGGATCAGCACTTTTTGACTCCATGACGGTAGAAGAAAACATCATGTTTCCTTTAAATATGTTCACCGATCAGGGGCGTTCCGAAAAACTGGACCGTGTAAACTTCTGTCTGGAAAGGGTAAACCTCACTGATAAAAACAAATTATTCCCTGCGGAACTTTCCGGAGGAATGAAAAAACGGGTGGGTATTGCCCGTGCCATCGCCATGAACCCTAAGTATCTGTTCGTCGATGAGCCAAACTCTGGTTTAGATCCAAAAACATCCATCGTAATTGATGAGCTGATTAAAGAGCTAACCGAAGAATACAATACCACTACCATCGTCGTAACACACGATATGAACTCCGTAATGGGAATTGGAGATTACATTCTTTTCTTACACGAAGGAAAAAAATTCTGGGAAGGATCCAACAAAGAGATCGCCCATACTGACATTCAAGAACTAAATGATTTTGTTTTTGCCAGCCGCTTTATGAAAGCTGCAAAAGACAAATTTTAATACCCATATTTTTATGATAAGCCTGTTAACACCAACACACTGGAAAGATTACGAGTTGATTGATTGTGGTGATTTTGAAAAATTAGAACGCTTTGGAAACCTGATTTTATGCAGACCTGAACCTCAGGCTGTATGGAAAAAGATGATGTCTGAGCAAGAATGGAAAAAATTAACCCATATCAGGTTCAAAGGTCGCTCGGCAACAACCGGCGAATGGACAAAAAGCTCTGCACACCTGCCTGACCGCTGGAATGTGAATTATAAAAACGACGATGTAAGTATTAACCTGCGTTTAGGTTTAACTTCCTTCAAACACGTTGGCGTATTCCCTGAGCAGGCAGTAAACTGGGACTATATCTCTTCCTGCGTTAAAAAGTTTAAAACACCAACACCTAAAGTACTTAACCTTTTCGCTTATACCGGTGCAGCATCATTGATCGCGAAAGCGGCAGGTGCAGACACTACGCACGTAGATTCTATCAAACAGGTAGTGAACTGGGCCAACGAAAACCAGGAACTTTCCAACCTTAAAGATGTACGCTGGGTAGTAGAAGATGCCTTGAAGTTTGTAAAAAGAGAACTGAAACGCGGTAAAAAATACAATGGTATTATCTTAGATCCACCAGCTTTTGGTCATGGACCAAATGGAGAAAAGTGGAAACTGGAAGACCATATTCAGGAGATGATGCAGGATGTAGTGCAATTATTGGATGAAGAAGAACACTTCTTAATCTTAAACACTTACTCTTTAGGATTCTCTTCTGTGATTGTAGAAAACCTGATCAAAACTTCTTTCCCACAGGTTCAAAACCTGGAGACCGGAGAACTGTATTTACAAGCTACCTCTGGTATTAAATTACCATTGGGTGTATTCGGAAAGTTTAATCACTTCGGTAAATAAGTAAGCAAATACCATCAGCTATAAAAAACAAAGCGTCGGGGCCTAATCCGACGCTTTAAACACACCTAAACCCAGGCAATCAATTATGGAGGGTAGTAGATTTTTTAGCTGACTACAGCCAGTTCATTCGCAATAAATCTCCAGTTCTCATCTTCAGGAATCCCTGGCTTACGCTTTCCGAAAAACTGAACGATAATCTCCCCTTTATCATCAAAAACTTCTATACTGGTTACAATGCCATCTTTTGTAGGCTTTTTAACCAACCATACCGAAGCAATGGCATCTGTTCTTAAATGCAGGTTGAAATCCGGATCAAGCACATTGAACCATGGACCTGTTTCCACTTGTTTTTTAACCAGTCCGGTGTGAATCTGAATACATCCGGCACTACTTGTAAATACCATAACCGGCAAGTCCGTTTCTGAGGCTTTGTGTAAAATCGCTTTCAAAGAATCCGGAGTGATAGAGAAGGCATGTCCTTCAGGAGCCAAACGAAGGGCTTGTGTTCTGCTCAAAGCATAGGTCCTCAAAAGACCATGAAAATCATGTGTATCCTCTAAAGCCAGCCATGACTTCTGGAAGCTTTCCACTGCTACTTCTTCATCAGCAACTTCTGTTGCCGCAACTTTTGCCGCAGCAATTTCTAATGGCGCTTTCTGATCATCCGCAGTATATTTAGCAACTAACTCTTCATAAGCAGCTTCCAGACTATCTTCCGTCAGATAAATCTTATGCACCGCTTCTCCGTCTTTACCAAAGAACTGTAAGCTTTTTCTATTGTTTTCATTTACGGCAAAGCCGGATGCCCATTGGCTCATGAATAACCTCAGGTCAATATCAGGATTTACAGCAAGGCCCATAGATCCGCGGAAAGTAACCTTATGATAAACTCCTTTACGCTCATGAACGCAATTGTCATTACGCGTTAAAGCCATTACTTTCCCTAAAGCTTCTACCCCTTGCAGGATTTCAGGAAACTCATCCTTTAAGCGGATGGCAGTATTCCCCACTGTAGTTGCCACTAAAGCTGCTTCGGCAGTACCTAATGCTCTGGCTGCATCTCTGATTCTTAGTTTAGGATTTTCTAATTTGAAAGCTTCCCATTGCTGTTTTAAATCTAATGAATTTTCCATAATTCTTACTTTAATATCGTTGCTGGTACAACCAGCGGACAGTTATAACCTTCACATTCCATCAGTTTTACTTTTATACTGAAAGTTTCGTGTATATTTTCACAGTTGATCACTTCTATTGGTAAGCCTTCGGCCACCTTTTTTCCCTGTTTCAGCATCATGATGCGATCTGCAAAACGGGAGGCAAAATTAATATCGTGTAAAATACAAACCACACAATAACCGCGGTCTGCCAGTTTCCTGGCCAGCTCCATAATCTGTTGCTGGTATAATAAATCTAAGCCATTCGTAGGTTCATCTAAGAACAAACAGGCATCGGGACTATCATAAATCTGCGCGATCACCCTGGCCAGCTGCACCCTTTGCTGCTCCCCACCGGAAAGCGTATTGTAATCTCTGGAAGCCAGGTGGCTGATACCTGTTTCTTCCATCGCCTCACGGACAATCCTAAAATCATCTTCGGTAGGCTTTTGCTTAAAATGAGGATAGCGACCCATTAAAACCAGCTCATTCACCTGAAAAGAAACCGACAATGTATTGTGTTGCGACAATACCGCACGTGTTTTCGCCAGATCTTCGAGGCGATAATCTGCTAGTGCTTTACCCTGGATGGTAATTGTTCCGGCAGAAGGGCGGATCTCGCGGCAAAGCAATTTCATCAATGTACTTTTCCCAGCGCCGTTGGCCCCTAATATCGCCAGCAACTCCCCTTTATGGGCGTCAAAGCTCAAGCCATCCAACAATTTCTTCTCTCCTACCTTAAAACTCAGTTCTCTTACCTTGATCATTTATAGGTTCGTTTTATTTCTTTCCGTAATGATGATATATATAAATACAGGGGCACCAATCATGGCCGTTAATATGCCAATTGGCAATTCTGCCGGTGCCACTACTGTTCTTGCAATTAAATCTGCCAGGGTTAACAACGCTGCACCCAGCAATGCAGAACCCGGAACCACCAACCGATGGTCGGCAGTAAAAGTCATCCTTAAAATATGTGGAATAATCAATCCGATAAAGGCGATCATCCCTGCTACTGCCACCGAAGCACCAACAGCCATCGTGGCCAGACAAATGACCAGTCTTTTGACCACTTTCACATTTATACCCATGTGCATGGCCTGTGCTTCTCCCAATGCCAGCGCATTTAGAGATTTAGCTAAAAAAGGCAAGCCAATTACCGGAATCAATACGAAAGGCAATAATGCCGTTACTGTTGGCCAGCTGGCACCGCCTAAACTCCCCAGACTCCAGAACGTAATGTTGCGGAGCTGTGCATCCGTAGCCATATAAGTTAACAAACCGGTAAAAGCCCCTGCCATCGCATTGATGGCTATACCACCTAAAAGTAAAGTGGTGATAATGGTTTTCCCGTTTCTCATTGCAATGCGATAAACCAACATCGTGGTTAATCCTGCGCCAATAAATGCGGCAATCGATAAAGCATAAAAACCAAGCACACCGGTTAATTCCTTAAATATTTTGGTTTCCAGTACGATCATGACCACCGCAAATAGCGTGGCTCCGGAAGAAATACCAATTAATCCGGGTTCCGCCAATGGGTTCCTGAAAAGCCCTTGAATCGCTGCACCGGAAATTCCGAGTGCGGCCCCAATCAATACGCCCAAAATTACCCTTGGCAAGCGCAGGTTTAAAAACACTGCTGCCTGCTGAGACTCAAAATTCTGTTGTCCGGATAAACCGGTATGATAGGCAATGATGGACATCAACTCTGAAAAACTAATGGGCACCGCCCCCACACAAGACGAAATAACCATCGTTAAAATCAAAACGATGGTTAAACATAAAAGGATATATCCTGTTTTTTTGATCACTTTATCTTTTCTGCTAATGAAGTTACTGCCTGACCTAATCGCGGACCAAAACTGGTCAGCATTTCTCCGGGCATAGTCACCACTCTTTTATTTTTCCCTGCATTGGTTTGGGCTACACCCTGTACTTCCAATAATCCGGAAACACCACCTAAACTTTCTAATCCATCATCAAATAGCAACAACACATCAGGGTTTGCTTTCACCAATGCTTCAGAAGTTAAAGGTTTGTATTCTTCAAATTCCGTAATGGCATTAACACCGCCAGCCATTTCAATCACTTTTTCTACGGGTGTACCTGTACCGCCAACCATCATGGTTCCGGTACCACGCGCATAAATAAACAACACTTTAGGCTTTTTAGAATTGTTGACATGCGCCTGTGCTTCTGCCAACTGTGTTTCAAAAGCTTTAGCCAGTGAATCTGCTTTAGCCGTATGCTGAAGACTATCCGCCACTGCATGAATCAGCTTTTTCGTTCCTTCCGCAGTAAAATCCTGATCAAAAAGAATCAAGCGGATTCCTGCTGCTTTAAACTGCGTAGCCAGCTGTGGACTCATTTCTTTAGCCATGCCCACTACGATATTTGGTTGTAGGGATAACACACCTTCTGCGTTAATTCTCCGGTTGTGTCCTACTTTAGGCTTGCTTCTCAGGCTCTCCGGGTAATTGCTGGTAATATCTGTCCCTACAATATTTTTCTCCAGACCAAGACCGGCAACAATCTCAGAAATCGTCCCGTTGAGGGAAACAATTTTGACACTATCCAGCTGTTGATCGGTTGTGTTTTTGTCTGCGCCGGCATTACAGGCATTAAGTGCCATTACCCCGCAAAACAAAATAATTAGTTTGTATTTCATGTCTTTGTTTTTTAAATCAGCAGCAGGAAAAAGGATGAGCTTCCGGCATCCACCGGAAGCTTCCTACAACCTAAACTAACCAAATTTTAGCCCTTCTTAACGAGTGCATACTCAATCACAGGCTCACCGCGTTTACCGCCATCACCAGCACCCATTGAGATGAACTTCAGTTTATATACATTTCCGGAAGCGTCTTTAATCACATAAAAACGATCCGCTTTAACTCCTGTTGCCGGACTGGTAGAGCGCCAGTCTGAACCAATCACATTACGATCTGCTTTGAAACTTGTTGCAGCGATATCACTCTCCTTATAATTAGCATAAGAAACTGTAGTTGTAGCTACCTGTGCTGCCTGAGCACCACCCAGATTGTTAACAAAAACAATATCAGAGAATCCATAAGGATAAGTAGTTCCTCCTGCTGCACCATAGTAGATAGACCAGGTCCAGGCCAGATCCCATTTCGCCTTTGCAGGCTCTACATTCAATACGCTTGCCACATCGCTAAAGTTTACAAACACAAAGTTGTTTGCTGCATCTTTAACCAGGTCGATCGTTTTGAAAGTCGTTTCTTTCAGTTTAGCATACTGTAAAGTATAGCCAGCTCCTTTTCTCAAGATGCGGATTTTCAATAAATTGTCTAATGACAACACTGAAGTATGGCTACCACCAGAAGGATTAACGATAAATACTTTATTGTCTGCATCAGTAGCAGAAACACTGGCAATAACATCTTTAGTTACATCGCCATAAACGTTGTCAATATTTACAAAAGGATGCACTGTAGGGGATTCTGAAACTCCCAGAGCAATGGCCAGATCATCCAATACCACATCTGATGCCGTTACCGCATTCAAATCTGATTTACCGGCAAGCTGAATCGCTGAGGTACCGTTGGTATTGTTCAGTCTTACGCGGAAATCAGTTCCCGAAGAAAAACCAAGTACCCAGGCATCTCTTTTTACATTGACCAGTGAGTTGCTGCTTAAATCTACGTACACCGTATTTAAAGCGCTACTTCCGGCTTCCGTTCCAAAAATCCCTTTTAGCGTCAATTGTGATCCTTCAGAAGTAATCGAAGAGAAAGTCAACTCTGTTTTCAGGGTGCTTCCCATGACCAGCGGACTTCCGGCAGCGCTAATGTTAAAGGCAATAGTTTCTGTACCATTGATCACTGCATTGGCTACTTTTTTCACTTTAAAAGAAGCAGTTGTTCCACCGGCAGGGATGCTCAATGTTAGGGTATTTCCTGTTGCTGCAGGTTCAGTGGTATATTCCGTTCCGTAAGTTAAGCCGGTTCCCTGAAGGTTAACGGTTACCGCTACGGCAACATCTGTGGCTCTTGCCAAATTTATTTTCAGTACCGCTTCTGCTGCAGATGCTTCAAGCCCCTGCTTTGCCGCTTCAAAATTGATGGTATTGTCTGGCATTGGCGGATCTGATTTTTTGCAGGACGTTGCCGTTGCTATCATCGTGATCATAAAGAGGAAATGGAGAACTTTTTTCATAATATTTTGATTTTATAATTGATTACTTTTTAGCCCAGCTCATGGTTAAACCCAGGAAATAAGAACGGCCATAGCCAAATGGATTGCTGCCATCGCTAACATGGGCGCCTGCCTCCACACCGGTGGTGCGGACTCTGGTTACATCCAGCAGGTTTCTTACTCCTCCATTGATGCTCAGGTATTTGTTAATGGTTTTATTTAGGGTCAGGTCTGCGATATGGTAAGCAGCCATTTTACTTAACCTGGCAGTAGTACCTTCCGCATTCTGACTCAGGATATAAGCGGATTTCTCCCCTGTAAATTTGTAGAATAAGCTCACATTGGTATTAATTTTTGGCACCAGATAAGAGATGTTGGAATTAATTTCCGGCGTCCATACAAATTTCGGTGTGCTCCCTAATTCATCCTTTTCTTCCGAATACATATTGTATTGTCCGATATAAGCAAAGCCTAAACTTGCTTGTAAACCTTTCCAGTATAGGGAATTGGTCCACTCGCCGCCCAGAGTTTTGTTTTTAGCGATATTGAGGTAAGTATTTACATTAGTTGTGCCTTCTACCAGGCCTAAATCAATCTTGTTTTTATAGTCGTTGAAAAAACCACTGACCATCGTATTTACTCGTAATTCCGGCGTCGATTTTACGGCCAGGGAAAGTGATCCATGGTAGCTATTCGAATATTCTGCTTTCAGATCGAGGTTTCCTTTCAGATCATGATTGCTGTCTTTCATATAAAAATACAGCTCTCTCAACATCGGTGCTCTAAACCCTCTGGCATAAGAAAGGCGCAGGTCAAGGTCTTTATTCAGTTTGATTTTAGTATGTAAGGAAGGAATAACCGGTGGCGCATCGTATATCGAGTTTTTAGTCAGCCTGAAACCAGGTTTCAATTGAATCGCCTCATTTATCTGCCATTGTGTGGATAGGAAAAATGAATAATCATTGATCACCGGTGAGCCGGTTATCCTGCCACCCTGTCCGGAATTCCTATTGAATTCAATACCTGGCTGCAAGGTCAGTTCCGGTGATATTTTATATTGAACTGTACTTCTAAAAAACAGGGTACTTAACTCATCCAGATCCTGTGAAGCCAGCTCTGTAGATAAGGTTTCTTTGCCTGTCGCCAGGTCCAGATCTGTAGACAATGTCCGGCGACTATAATCCGTATAAGCGGCAGCCGCATCTATGCTCAGCTTATCATTTACAAATAATGATCCCTGCAACTGGTGAAACCAACGTTTAGAAATGTACTCTTTATCTGATACTTTAGGCGAATTACTGACCGGTCCTAAGAGCTTTAAGCTTTCATCGGCACCATTGAAACGGTACCATATCTCTAATTTCCCATTTTTATATCCGGCAGCTGCCGAAGTCAGCCACTGATTTTTAGGCAACCATTCTTGCTCACGACCGGTTTTTAGCCCCTGCCATCCGCCAAAATTATTACGGCTACCGGAAGCAGCAGCATGCCATCCGTTTTTCTGCCAGTTGAATCCAATAAATTCGTTATGTGTTCCTTTGCCATCAAAGGCATTATATTCTTTTCCTGCGCTTTCTTCCTGAACCCTTGCCGTTACCGAGAACCGGTCCCGTCCGCCTCTTTTGGTAATGATATTGATCACCCCGGCCATGGCATCTGTACCGTATATCACCGACATCGGTCCTTCTACAATTTCGATCCGTTCTACGGTGTTTACATCAATTTGTCCGAGGCTCTCTTTTTCTACTCCACGATCCATCATCGGAACGCCATCTATCAGTATTTTAATACCTGCACCGGAAACGCCCATCAATTCAGGGGTACTAATTCCGGTTGGTCTATCTGTGGAGAAGCGAATGCCCAATTCCGTGTTTAATATACTTTTCAGCTCGGTAGCCCCGCGAAGACGGATCATTTCACTACTAATCGTCCGCACATTATAAACAGAATTACGTAAGGACTGAGGTTCGTATTGTCCGGTAATCACGACTTCATTGAGTTCGTAAGCATTTTCTTTCAGACGTATGGCCGGAAGGTTCTGTTCCTGATTCGCCACAACTTTCAAGGGCGTTTCTATTTGTTTTTTGGTAACCGATTGAAAAATCAGCGTTTGTTCCCCCTCAGGTGAAAATATTTTAAAGTTTCCTTCGGCTGTGCTGTAAGCAATCCCCTTTTGCCCTTTAATGAATACCAACACATTTGCCGCTGGTCTGCCATCTGCTGTATTTACAGTTCCGGAGATAAATCCACCTTTTTCCTGTGCATTAGCCGTGATTACGGAAATAAAGAGCAAAATAGGTAGCAGCAGCAATCGTGTCATTGTTTGATTATTTAGAATGATTTCAAATAGTGCTGCAAGTATAAGGACTTATTTAGAATTATTCCAAATATTATTTAGAATAATTCTAATAAAGATTAACAACAATAGCGCTTTCCTTTATGAAACTGCTTTTTTATTACTTTAAAGAGTGTTATACTTGTAACTATATTTATCTTTAAAAAACAATTACCCTTATATGAAAATACCTCAATTAGCAGGAAGAGTTTTGATTGGAATGGCATCGCTAGGTGTATTCATCAGCTGCACTTCTGACGCAAAGAAAACGAATGATAAGTCGACGACTGTAACTGCCACCGGCGATACGGTAACTACTCCGGAACCGGAAGTAGGAACAGTACGTGTACCGGTAGATACTGCAAAATATGATGCTTTAGTGAAAAAAATGGCCAATGGTGATACTACAGGTAACTGGGCAGGAAGAAAAGGTCCTTACCCACTAGCTGGTGCAATATTACCATTTAAGCGTATTGTGGTTTATTACGGTAACCTTCACTCTAAAAAAATGGGTGCTTTAGGGGAATATGCACCTAAAGAAATGTGGAGCCGTCTAAACAAGGAAGTGAAACATTGGGAAAAAGCAGATCCGAGCACACCTGTTCAGCCGGGAGTACACTACATTGCTTCTGTAGCGAGTGGTACACCAGGAAAAGACGGAATGTACATCAACCGCATGGGCGATAAACAAATTGACTCGGTATTGAAAATTGCTAAAATGCAGAATGCAATTGTATTTTTAGATATACAAGTAGGTTTAAGCACCATTCAAAAGGAATTACCAAGATTAGAAAAATACCTGAAAATGCCACAGGTGCATTTAGGTATTGACCCTGAGTTCTCGATGAAAGACGGTAGCAAGCCGGGAAAAAGAATCGGTACTTATGATGCTGCTGATATTAACTACTGTACGGATTACCTGGCTAAGCTGGTTAAAACGAACAACCTTCCTCCTAAAGTATTTGTAGTACACCGTTTCACCCGTAAAATGGTTACGAATTACAAAAACATTAAACTTCGTCCGGAAGTTCAGGTGGTTATGCACATGGATGGATGGGGTGAACCAGATCTTAAAATCGGAACTTACCGTCACTTTATTTTCCCTGAGCCGGTTCAGTTTACCGGATTCAAATTGTTCTATAAAAATGATTTGAAAAAAGCACCAAACAGATTGATGACTCCGGAAGAGTTGTTGAAACTGAAACCAGTACCAATGTATATCCAGTACCAATAATAGCATTGCTACCCTAATATTTTTTTAAAGGAGGTCTATATAGACCTCCTTTTTTTATGCGCTTCATATCCCAATCGTCCTGATTATCTTATTAATCAACAAAAACCCTTTCAGAAGAAACATCCTTTTCTAGTTGAATTTTCCTGAATCCAGAAAGAGAACACGAAAACCCAGGCTTAGCTGCTCCCGATAATTGAAAATCCTCCCTAATAATGCTTGAATATCGAGGTCCAAAATCCGATAAGAACCCGCTATCTGTTTTGCTTTTGTTTTGCTTTTGTTTTGCTCTTCTTTTGCTTTGATTTTGTTTGAGCAAAACAAAAGCAAAAAAACAGCAACAGAAGAACAGGGTAAAAAAAAGACAATAACCGAACACTTGCTCATTAACCTATGGTTAACAAGCAAGTGTTAAACTTCCTGAAATGTGAAACCATAAGCTCAGCCGGATCTAAAACACCAGGCTTACTGAATTTTTAGGGTTATCAAGCTTGGTGCTTTTCCTTTTGCCGTTTACCGTTACGTGGATCATATTGGATTGAGATTCGTGCTCGGCAAACAGCACATCATTTTTAATTTCGATATTTTTGATGGCTGGCAACGCTGCTGTTTCAAAGTAACACCAGGCGGCATCTTCTTCAATCTCATAGCCGAGATATTTAAATACGACCGGCTGCTGATTGACTTTAATTTGCAAATGCTTTTTCAGGTAATCCGCAATGCGCAAATCCACCTTTTTCCGATCTGCAGGTTTGAGAATATTGACCCTTTCCTTATACTGATGATCCAGTGCTTTTTCAAAATCATCAAAGAAAACACGCACGCTGACTTGTACTGTTTTAGTCTTAGGATCTTGTGTAATTTCCGTTACACTCACATAAAATGGGTGAAAGATGGGCAGCAGATAAATCAGTAGAATATGTAACATAGATGGCCTGGATGACCTGAAATTAAAAAAATGTGTGTATAATTAATTCAAAATTACGAATTCAATTAACAATGCAAGATTTTTGGCTTTATTTCCAGTTAGGCTGGCAACACATTTTAGACTGGCAGGGATATGATCACATCCTTTTTGTGGTCGTCCTCTGCGTAACTTACGCCATCAGCGACTGGAAGAAGGTCCTGATTTTGGTAACCGCATTCACTGTTGGTCACAGTATTACCCTCGCTTTAAGCGTTTTTAAACTGATCAACATTCACACTCCCCTCATTGAATTTTTAATTCCCGTTACCATTCTGATTACTGCGGCTGGTAATATTCTGAATAAAAGACCAAAAAACGGGGCAACAAACTTCAAATATCTCCTGGCTTTATTTTTCGGCCTGATCCATGGATTGGGATTCTCCAATTACCTGAGAAGTTTACTTGGAAAAAGTAAGAATATCGTCCCTGAGCTTTTGGCTTTTAATCTCGGATTAGAGTTCGGCCAGGTGATCATTGTGATTGGCATTCTTTTACTTTCCGCAATCCTGGTCGGCGTGTTAAAAATTAAGCGCTGGGACTGGAATTTCTTTGTTTCATCCGCTATATTTGGCATCTCCTTTATTATGGCTGCTGAAAGATTTTCTGCCGCCTTTTAAATGAAAAATAAAGAACAAACACCTTACACCACCGATTAATTCCTTACAAATAACAAATGAAAAGAAATCTACTGCTACTTGCTTTACTCTTGATCAGCATACATGGTTCTGCACAATATTTAAACAATCCCGGATCCAATCATGGCAATAAGTTTGAGCAACTGGGAACAATTATATCTGACCCGAACTCATACCGTTCAGCCTCAGGCGCACCAGGTCCTGCCTATTGGCAACAACGCGCAGATTATCAAATCAATGCGGAACTGGATGAAAAGAACCTCCGTTTAAAGGGTTCAGAGGCGATTACTTATTATAACAATTCCCCTGATCCACTCAGCTATTTATGGGTGCAGCTGGATGAGAATGAGCATAAATCTACCAGCGACAACAAGCTGACAGAAACCAGTAAGATGACCGACCAAATGGATTACCAGAAATTGGCGGGAATTATAAACAGTCCGAATGATCTGGGTGTAAAAATCATCCGGGTAACTGATGAAAAAGGAACTCCGCTTCCCTATACCATCAACAATACGATGATGCGGATCGACCTGCCGGCAGTACTTCAACCCAAAGGAAAGTATAAACTTAACATCTCCTGGACCTATAACATTTCCAACCGGATGACCGCTAATGGCAGAGGTGGTTATGAATATTTCCCTGAGGACGACAATTACCTGTTCACCATTACCCAATGGTTCCCAAGAATGGCCGTTTACTCCGATTATCAGGGATGGCAAAATAAACAATTCGAAGGAAGAGGTGAATTTGCACTGGTATTTGGAAACTATAAAGTAAACATGACCGTTCCGGCAGATCACGTCGTTGGTGCAACGGGCGAATGTCAGAATTATGCAGCGGTACTCAACAGCAACAGCTTAAAACGATGGAATGCTGCTCAAACGGCAAAAGCTCCGGTAGAAATTATAGACCTTAAAGAAGCCAAAGCTGCTTTATCAAAAAAAGCTACGGGCACAAAAACCTGGACTTATGTTGCAGAAAATGTAAGAGATTTTGCCTGGATATCCTCCCGCAGATTAGTCTGGGATGCGATGGCCACCCATATTAACGGTAAAAAAATCATGTCTATGTCGTACTATGGTCCGGAAGCATACCCGATTTACAGTAAATACTCGACTAAAGTAATTGACCATACCTTAAAAGTATATTCGAAACACACTATCCCATATCCTTATCCGGTGGCCATTTCTGTAGAAGCGGCAAACGGAATGGAATACCCGATGATCTGTTTCAATCATGGCCGTGCAGAAAAGGATGGTACCTATACAGAATCGACAAAGTATGGAATGATTGGTGTGATTATCCATGAAGTCGGACATAACTTTTTCCCGATGATTGTCAATTCCGATGAGCGCCAATGGTCCTGGATGGATGAAGGATTAAACACCTTCTGTCAATATCTGGCAGAACAGGAATGGGATATTAACTACCCTTCTCAACGTGGTCCGGCACATAAGATTGTAGATTATATGAAAATGCCAAAGGATCAGCTGGAGCCTATTATGACCAACTCTGAAAACATCATCAACTTTGGTCCGAATGCCTATGCGAAACCGGCCACCGCTTTAAACATCCTGAGAGAAACCGTAATGGGCAGAGAACTGTTTGATTATGCCTTTAAAGAATATGCTAAAAGATGGGCTTTTAAACACCCTACGCCTGCTGATTTGTTCCGTACGATGGAAGATGCCTCAGCAGTAGACCTGGATTGGTTCTGGAGGGGTTGGTTTTTCGGAACAGATCCGGTGGATATCGCCTTAAATGACGTACGTTATTACCGTATGGACAGTAAAAAACAACAGCTGGAAAACAAAGAAAATCAAAAATCATTTGATAAAAGCAATGACAATATCAGCAGAGCCCGCAATAGAAAAGAAGGGATAAAATTTGCCGTGGAACAGGACACCAGCTTATTGGATTTTTACAATAAGTTTGACCGTTTTGAGGTGACTAAGACTGCAGACGGAGAATTCCAAAAATACTATAGCTCCCTATCTGATGAAGAGAAAAAGCTTTATGAAAGCAAAAAGAACTTTTATGAACTGGAATTCTCTAATGAAGGTGGCTTAGTCATGCCAATCATCATTGAATGGACTTTTAAAGATGGCAGCAAAGAAATAGACCGCATTCCGGCTTATGTATGGAGAAAGAATGAAAACCAGGTGACTAAGGTTTTTGCAAAAGACAAGGAAGTCATCGCGGTTCAGTTAGACCCTTACCGTGAAACGGCAGATATAGACGAGCAGAACAACTCCTGGCCAAGGAAAGCGCAACCTTCAAGGTTTGAGCTGTTCAAGCAGCAGCAAGCGCCAAGAGGTAGCTCTACTGGTACCAATCCAATGCAACAAGCCCGACAAAAATAAATCAGGATTTCCTGATTTATTCTGATCCTAATAAAAAGGCCCCAAATTTAAATTTGGGGCCTTTTTATTTCATGAGCTATTTTAAAGGGGCTTTAAAACAAACCCAGCTGACCTTTATTGTCTATATCTACATCATCAGGGTTGGTGATCTCTAAGATGATGTTCTTAGCAGGCTTCTCTTCTTTATCTGTTTTTGAAGCGTTCCATGCCTTTTTAGGCTTTTCTTTTTCTGCAGGTGTTGATGCTTCTTCAGCTGTTGCTGTTTTCTCCGTTACCGGAGTTATTTCCTCAGTTGCTGTTGTTATTGCCTCAATTGGCGCCTTCAAAGCTTCTTTTGGATTTTCCACATCAACTGAACTATCCTTAACCAGCTCTTTTTTAGTGGTGTTAAACGGTTTTTTAACCGCAGGTTTTTCTTTCTTCTCCACAGCCTTATCCACAGCGTTATCCACATCCTGAGCCTGAATAACCTCTTTTACCAACAGTTTATCCACAACAGGTTCTTCCGGCGTAATTTGTTCCACTACTACTTTCTTAACCTTTACTGGTGTTTCTTTGACCGGGTCTACTTCCAAAGCCTCTTCAAGGGCTTCAGGGGATACATCTGTTACCTTCGTTGCTACCGGACTTTCAGCAACAGGAGTACTTTCTTCAGGGCTTTGCTCGCTAACGACAGGACCGTCTGTGCTTGTTTCAGCCTCATCAGCATCGTTCTCAGTTTCGGTATTGTTCTCAGTTCCGCTATCGTCAGGGTCTGTGTTATCCGGGTCGGTACTTTCAGGATCTGTATTTTCTGGTTCTTCGCCAGTATCTTCTTCCGTACTATTGTCTACTTTCCCTACCTCTTCCAATTCGTCCTCTTCATGGTTAAAGATTTCGATATGCTGAACATCATGTTGTGTTAAACGGTTTCCATTTGCACGGATTCCTTTGACATCAATAAATTCAGAAAGCAGGATTTCCAGTGTCTCCGGAGTCTGTGTTTTACCTTTTAACACATCTACCTTTAACATCGCCTCAGGGTTGCTGGTTAAATAAAGGAACTTAGATCCGTTTTCTTCAGAAATCAGACTTAGTTTTTTTCCTACACCAATTGGTTCGAAAACAAAACGTTTCACAAAGTGATTCTTTGCTTTACCTTCATACTGAACTACCGTAAAAGGCTTTTCAGGATCATACTTCTGAATCAGGATCAGATCCGCATCGAAATGATTGGTTAAATCAAAAGTACTCAGCTCATACCAACCATCTTTATGTACCTGCAGGATTTTATCATCTCCATCAAATTCGCCCAGATACTTACCTCTGCCATCCACATTTAACCTTCTCAGCAATTCATCATACCAGATTTTCAATCCTGATAAGGTAGATACCCCTTTACTTTTCAGTAAGATCTTTTTGATCGGGTATTTGGAAACGATATTTCCTTGCGAACCACGTCCTTTGATGGCGATTTCTGCAAGATCCAGATCGAACTGGGTTTTCTTTAATTTTGTATGTGGCTTCAGTAAAACTGTAACAATTTCCGCTTCCCCGTTAGGGTTGGCCGTAAAATAAAGGACTTTTGAGCCTTTACTTCCTTTAGTCAGGTCGTATTCTTTATCACGGGTAATACCGACTACAGCAAAGCGTTTCACGTAAGAAATTCCACTCGCCCCATCTTTATAGATCAGGTTGTAAATCGTACGCTCATCTCCTTTTTTAAACACCTGCGCATGTAAGATTCCCTTACCTACAAATGTTTTATCAGCTACTTTGGTGATGATACATTTTCCATCTTCCCTGAATACGATCACTTCATCGATATCCGAACAATCGGCTATAAACTCATCTTTACGCAAACCGGTACCAATGAACCCCTCTTCTCTGTTCAGGTATAACTTCACATTTGCTAAAGCCACTTTGGAAGCTTCTACCCTATCGAATAAACGGATTTCCGTTTTCCGCTCTCTTCCTTTGCCATATTTATCCAGTAATTTTTGGAACCAGGCAATGGCATAATCTGTCAGGTGACGTAAATGATTTTTTACGACTTTAATCTCATCCGCCAGTGCTTTCATTTGATCATCCGCCTTCTTCACATCGAAGCGCGTAATGCTGCTCATCGGTTTATCGATCAGCTTTTTGAAATCCTCCGGCAGGATATCTCTGTACAACTGCGGCATAAAAGGAACGAACAACCTGTTCAATACCTCTACTACAATGTCAAAGTTGCCTGAATTTTCATATTCGGCATTTTTATACATCCCCTCCTGAATAAAGATTTTCAGCAATGAGCTAAAGAAAATCTTCTCCTGAAGTTCGTTCAATTTAATTTCTAATTCCAGTTTCAGTAAAGCCTTGGTGTTGTTCGTATTCTCAATCAGAATATCGTTCACACTTAAAAAGTGAGGCTTATCTCCTTTAATGATACAGGTGTTTGGAGAGATCGACACCTCGCAGGAAGTGAAGGCATAAAGTGCATCAATGGTCACATCCGGAGATATTCCGGGTGCCAGCTGCACTACAATTTCCACATGAGCGGCAGTATTGTCTTCAATCTTCTTGATTTTGATCTTTCCTTTATCATTTGCGGAAAGGATACTATCAATTACAGAACCGGTAGTGGTGCTGAAAGGAATCTCCGTAATGACTAAAGTCTTCTTATCTTTTTCTGTGATTTTGGCCCTCACCCTGATCTTACCACCACGCATACCTTCGTTATAAGCAGAAAAATCTGCCATACCACCGGTAAAGAAATCGGGTAATATATTTGGGCGTTGTCCTTTTAGCACTTCAATGGAAGCTTCCAGCAATTCGATGAAATTGTGGGGCATTACTTTCGTTGCTAAACCAACAGCAATACCTTCGGCACCTTGCGCCAATAATAAAGGGAACTTTACAGGTAAGGTAACGGGTTCATTATTACGGCCGTCATAGCTCAACTGCCATACTGTTGTATCTCCGTTGAAGACCACTTCATTGGCAAATTTAGACAAACGTGCTTCAATATAACGTGGCGCAGCGGCGCTATCTCCGGTAATCGGGTCACCCCAGTTACCCTGACAGTCGATCAGCAAATCTTTTTGTCCGATCTGCACCATGGCATCGCCGATAGAGGCATCCCCGTGTGGGTGATACTTCATCGTGTTCCCGATAACGTTTGCTGCTTTATTGAAACGCCCGTCATCCATCTCTTTCAGCGAGTGTAAAATGCGTCGCTGAACAGGTTTCAAACCGTCGTTAATGTGTGGTACGGCTCGATCCAGGATAACATAAGAAGCATAATCGAGGAACCAGTTTTCATAAAGTCCGTTGATAGGAATTACGGTATGTTTGCTTTCTTCGTTTACGTTTTTTTCTATTTCGTCGCTCATCAAAAATGGATTGGATTCTGTAAATATAAGGGTTGAAAACGAAATTTTAAGCAGCGATTTCCCAACAGTACCCCATTAAGAAATACCTGCTTCAGGAAAGAGATTTAGCTTATTTTAACCAGGAAGAACACAGCCTGGTTAGCAAAAACAATTATACTGACAGTCGCGATTCCTTAAACAGGAAAGGCACCAGATTTTTTATCCCTTTAACTTTTAAAATTTCCCCGTTGATGCAATAGAACAAGACTTCAATCTCCTGTTTTTGTTGCTGTTCAAATTCTGCCATGACCTGTAAACAGCCACCACAGCAAGTCACCGGTTTATCGATGACAAAGTTATCAGTTTTTGCGGTAATTGCTATACTTTCAATCACGGCATTCGGATCTTCTGAACCGATCCTGAACAGGGCTACCCTTTCCGCACATAAACCCGATGGATAAGCTACATTTTCCTGATTACTTCCCAGGATTATTCTTCCGTCTTTTAACTTTACTGCTGCTCCTACTTTGAATCTGGAATACGGGGAATAAGATGTTTTCAATGCTTCCTCTGCCTTTAAGCATAATAATTTATCCTTCTCGTTTAACTCTTCCAGGCCCTCAAATGATTGGTAGCTGATTGTGAAATTTCTTTCTTCCATGCGCTAAACATACAAATTCCATGGCTTCCCTAAAAATCAATTTCATAACCCTGATCATAAACAATTTTATTATATTGATTGTACTAATAGGGAGAACATGCCAAAACCTGCCCGATGGCATGGTTTTAGTTAACCCATAATACTACAAACTATCAATTTAAGCCAATTGAATAAATATATACGTAAAAGTTTTAAAGTCGTCTTATGGATCATCGCGAGCATCATTTTGCTCCTGATCCTTATTGTAGTTTCTCTAAATATCCCTGCCGTTCAAAACTTCGTAAAAGACCAGGCAATCAGTTATTTAAAAAACAAGACTAAGACGGAGGTGAGCCTGGAAAGCATCCATATTGCCTTCCCTAAGGACATTGTGATGAACAAGTTCTATATGGAAGACAAAAAAGGTGACACGTTACTGTATGCGCAGAAATTGGCAGTCGACCTGGACCTCTTCAAAATCTTCAACAATAAAATAGAGATCAATAATATTTCTTTAGAAAAAATAAGGGCCAATGTGACCCGGATTAATCCGGATACCACTTTCAATTTCTCCTTTTTAGTGGACGCATTTATGTCTGATCAAAAGAAACCGGAAGATCAGGTGGAAAAAGATACGACCTCCACCCTTAAATTTTCAATCAATAAAATCAGTCTGGAAGATATTGGCATTGTGTATCGTGATGATGTTGCAGGAAATGAGATGAAACTTAATCTTGGTGAGTTTAAAACCAATATTAAAGACTTTGACATGGATCAGCAACGCTATGTTATCCGATCTCTTTCCTTAAAAAATACCGACTTAAAATATGCGCAGCGAAAACCACTCACGCAATTAAAAGCGCAGCTCGAACAAAGTATGGACACGGCAAAAACGGAATCCGGAAAACTTCCTTTAGTAGAGATCCAGGATTTTGTTTTTAACAAGGTGAAGATCGGCTTTGACGATCAGTTGTCGCAAATGAGCGCGGATGTTAACCTGAATGAGCTGGTGTTGACGCAACTGATTGCCGACCTGACCAACAACAAATACAATGTTGCGGAAGGGAAAATCAACAATTCTACCGTAGATTATAAAGCCTCCGCTAATCAGATGAAGGCCAAAGTAAATCTCAAAGAATTCTCTATCAGCAAATTGATGGCTGATTTAACTAAAAGCAAATACCAGTTAGAACAAGCGACATTAAACAATTCTGATGTGCTCTTTGCCTTTAGACCCGCAGCACCAGCAAAACCTTCATCATCGGGAAAAGCTTCATCATCGGAAAAAGCGGCTTCAGCTACAAAATCCGCAACATCTGCGAAAGGAGCCGCCAGTACAGACCCTGCTGCTTCGGCCCCGATTTCTTTACTACTGAGCAAATTAAATCTTTCCAAAAATAACATCCAGTACGACGATCTTAGTGCTAAGCCAAGCAAAGGCATGGATTTTAATCACTTAAAAATCAGAGATCTGGATGTCATAGCTCAGGGACTGGCATATGGTCCGGATGGCATCAAAGTGAAGGTAAATAAAGGCTTTATGAGAGAAAAAAGCGGCTTCCAGTTGTCAAGGCTTCAAGGTGACGTTTCTTACAGCGACAAGGCCATTTACGTCAAAAACTTCATCTTAAAAACACCGAATACTTCCATTGAAAATGCGACTTCATTGACCTATACCTCCATGGATGACCTGACGAAACATCCGGAAAAGGTAAAAATCAACATGGTGGTTAAAAACTCTACGATAGGTCTTAAGGATGCCGGCTATTTTTCCGATGCCGTTCCTGCAGCCTATAGGAATGAAAAACTAAAGATCAATGGCAGCGTTAATGGTTACCTCAACAACCTGAATATCCCGCGTTTTCAAGCCTCTGGTTTAAAAAGCACGAATATAGACCTCAATGGTAAGGTCAGAGGATTGCCGGATATGAACAAGCTTTATCTGGATCTGAACATTAAGCAGTTCTCCCTAACCAAACAAGATTTATTGGTTGTTATCCCTAAAAACACCTTACCCACAAATATAGAACTGCCAAACAGGATTCAGGCCACTGGTAAGTTTACAGGGTCTTTAACCAACTTCAACACCGGATTCAACATCAATACGGATATGGGATCGGCTAAATTACTGGCCACGATGAAGGGGCCGAAAGGCAAAGAGCAATATACGGCCAACGTTAGCCTGAACAATTTCAATGTTGGAAAACTGTTGAAACAACAGGCACAGCTGGGCAGGATTACTGCTAAAGCCACAATTAGCGGAACCGGTTTAGATGCAAAAACTGCCGCAGTCAAAATCAAGGGGCAGATTCTGACTGCTACTTATAACAAATACACTTACAAAAACCTGGATATAAACGGCACCTATGCACAACAAAAGCTGAACCTGAAAAGCAATATGGCGGATAGCAACCTGAACTTCAATTTAACCGCAGCGGTAAATATTGCAGGTAAATATCCATCCGTAAAAGCACAAATGGATCTGACGCAGGTAGACCTGAAAGCCCTGAATTTTAGTCCGACGGAATTTAAAGTTGCCGGTACTTTAGATGCAGACTTAAGTACTGCCGATGTCGATTACCTGAACGGCGATGTCTTTATAAAAGGCCTGCAAATCGTAAAAGAAGGCAAAAGGTTTAACGTGGACACGATTCAGCTTCATGCAGAAACCAGTGCAGAAAAAAGTCTGCTGACCTTAAAATCGGAGCTGATGAGCGCACGTATCGACGGAAAGTACCAATTGACGAATCTGGCCACCGCGGTGACCAATCAAATCAACAAATACTATCAATTTGGAGAAGTAAAACAGATTCCTGATCAGCGTATCCGTTTCTTTGCCAAAATATACAACCCTAAATTCATACAGGATTTTGTGCCTTCACTAACGACCTTCTCCCCTTCCTATATCTACGGATTACTGGATACAAAGAAAGACAGTTTAGCGATGAAAGCATGGGTTCCTCATGTGGTTTATGGCGATTACAAAGTAGACAGCACCAGATTGAGCATCGACAATACCGATCAGAAAATCAATTATAAGCTGACCGTAAAAAGCTTGCAAAGCTCTTCCATCAACCTATATAATACCGAAGTTAGCGGAGATGCTGTGGGCAATAACTTAGGGATTAACATTTATTTAAGAGATAGCAAACTCAAAGACAAATACCTGCTTGGCGGTACCTTCCAGTCTATCAATAAAGATTACCGCTTTAGTCTGGATCCGCAGAAGCTGCTGTTAAACTACCAGAAATGGGTGGTATCTCCGGACAATTACATCCAGTTTGGGCAATCGGGAATTATGGCCCGGGACTTTGACATCAGCAGGGACAATCAGTTACTGAGCGTCAACAGTGTGAGCAATGAAGCCAATGCGCCATTAAAAGTGCTCTTTAAAGATTTTAAAATTGAGACCTTAACCAAATTTGCTGAGCAGGACAGCTCGCTTGTTGGTGGTTCAATCAATGGAACGGTGGATGCGAAAGACCTGATGGGTACCCCAAAATTTGAGGCTAACCTGACTATTGATCAGCTCCGCTACCAGAAAGACCAGCTGGGTACGCTGCGTGTGGCCGTCAACAACAATACAGAAAACGCTTTTGAAACAGATATCTCCTTATCTGGTGTTCATGAACTTCGGGCCAATGGCTTCTATTATACCTCACCGGAAAGCGCTTTAGATTTAACCTTGAATGTGGATAAGATAGACCTGAAAGAGCTGGAAAGTGTTTCTATGGGTCAGATTAAAAAAGGCTCCGGAAGTATTAGCGGGCAAATGACTGTGAAAGGCGCTTTAACTTCACCAAAAATACTTGGAGAGCTGAAATTCAACCAGGCTGCATTTACTGCTACCTATGTGAATTCTTATTTCAGAATGCCGAATGAGACCATCAGTTTCAATGAGGAAGGGATCAAATTCAACAACTTTACGGTACTGGACTCCTTAAATCAGCCATTAAAGGTCAATGGGATGGTTTACACAACCAATTATAGTGACTTCCGCTTTGGGCTGGACATTTCTGCCAATAACTTCAGGTTGATGAACTCCACAGAAGCCGATAATGACATGATTTATGGAAAAGTATTTGTGACGACCCGTGCCTTCAAAATTCGTGGAGATTTAAATCAGCCGCAAATCAATATGGCGATTTCCGTGAATAAAGGAACCAAATTTTTCTTTGCCATGCCAACTTCGGATCCTTCGATCATAGATCAGGAGGGCGTGGTTCAGTTTATAGATGAAGATGCCCCGCCATTTAATGGCAATAAAGCCTTATCTACGGACAGCGTAAGCAAAGCGCCAATCCAGGGCATCAATCTAAGTGCCGATATAGAAATGAATAAAGAAGCTGAATTTACGGTTGTCGTTGATCCTTCTAATGGCGATATGCTAAAAGTAAAAGGGGAAGGCACTTTAAATGCAACAATGGATCCGAGTGGTAAGATCAGTATGACTGGCAGGTATCAACTAAGCGATGGATCTTATAAACTTTCTGTTGGTGGTATCGTGACCAGAGAATTTAAGATTCAACAAGGCAGTAGCATTGTCTGGACTGGTGAGCCGACCTCTGCCAATGTGGACATTACCGCTTTATACGAGGTGAATGCTCCAGCAATCGACCTCATCGCCAATGAAGTAAGTGAAGAAACAAGAAACACATCCAAGCAAAAATTCCCGTTCCAGGTATATCTGATGATCACCGGAGAAATTATGAAACCTATCATCAGCTTCAAGCTGGACTTACCAGAAAATGAACGCGGAATTATTGGCGGGCAAGTGTATACTAAACTGCAGCAGGTGAATGCCAATGAAAGTGAATTGAACAAACAGGTGTTCGCACTATTGGCACTGGAACGTTTTGTGGCTGATAATCCTTTCCAGAGTTTAGCAGGAAGTGGCAACGGCCTTGTGGCCAATTACGCCCGTCAGAGTGTGAGTAAACTACTGACGCAGCAATTGAACAATCTGGCTTCCGACCTGATCAAAGGGGTCGATGTTAACTTCGGACTGAATACTTCGGAAGATTATTCTACGGGAAAAATGGAGAACCGCACAGAGTTAGAGATAGGTTTATCCAAGAAACTTTTAGACGACAGGCTGACCGTTACGGTGGGTAGTTCTTTCGGGTTAGAGGGTGGCTCAGGTCAAAATAATGAGAATGCAAGTAACATTGCCGGCAATGTAAACATAGAATATTTACTATCTAAAGACGGACGTTACCGCCTTCGTGCCTATAGAAGAAATCAGACGGAAGGCATTATTGAAGGTCAGATTATAGAGACCGGAATAGGTTTTGCCCTGGTGGTAGATTACAATAAATTCAGTGAGATCTTTAGGAAGTTTAAAGATAGAAGATCGAATAAAAAAGAACAGAAGCCCAAAAATGAGAAAGCGAATTAGACCTTTATTTTTTATGAGTCTTTGCCTGGTATTTTCTGCCTGCAGCAATATTAAATACCTGCCCCCCGGACAAAACCTATATACAGGTGCAACGGTGATCATCAATCCGGATTCTACAGGAAAGATTTCGGAGGAAAAAGATGTGAAGGGGATTTTGGAGGCTAAGACCAGACCACGTCCAAATAAATCATTTTTAGGATTAAAAGTAAAACTATATATCTATAACCTGGCTGGCGAACCTAAGAAACAAAAAGGCATCCGATATTGGTTGAGAAATAAAGTTGGAGAGCCCCCGGTATTGCAAAGCCAGGTTAAAATCCCTTATAACAATGCCGTTTTAGGCAGTTATTTGATTAGTCAGGGCTATCTGCAAGCAAAGGTAACCGGAGATACGGTGGTCAAAAACAGAAAGGCAAAAGCCATTTATACTGCTGAAACCGGCGATAGATATATTATTAATAAAGTCACATTCCCAAAAGACAGTGCGGGAATCGCTGCCCATATCAACCACAATTCCAGCCAATCCCTGCTTAAACCCGGAAGTTTTTATGATTTCGATGTGTTCAAAGCGGAGCGCGAACGGATAGACAACGACCTTAAGCAAAGCGGTTATTTTTATTTTAACCCGGATTACCTGATCCTACAGGTCGACAGTACCATCGGAAAAAACAGGGTAAACATCTTTGTAAAAGTAAAAGAGATTACGCCGAATGCGGCACTTAAACCTTATACCATCAATGACATTACCATTTACCCAAATTATAGCCTGAGAAGTGATTCTGCCATCCGGGCCAGTACACCGGTTACTTATAATGACTTCATCATTAAAGATCCAAAAAACACGTTTAAGCTGGGCGTATTCGACCGTCTTGTATTTTTCAACAAAGGAGAGCTATATAACCGCAGAGACCATAACCAATCTTTAAACAGAATGGTAAACATCGGAACGTTCAAGGTGGTAAAAGCAGACTTTATACCGGTAGACAGCTTCAAAAATGATCAGCTGAACGTAAACTTCTACCTGACCCCTTTAAAGAAAAACTCCTTGTCTTTCCAGGTGATCGGAACTAGTAAATCCAATAACTTTGTCGGTTCTGAGGTGAAGCTAACGCAGACCACCAGAAACGTATTTCGTGGTGCCGAGCAATTGGAAATCAGTGCCAGCGGTGGTTTTGAGAAACAAATCAAGGGATCAGACCAGAAACAAGGGAATTCCTATTCCTTAACCGGACAGGCAAAATTGATCTTTCCACGTTTTCTGCTTCCTTTCTTTAAGTTCAACAGTACAAATGCTTTTATCCCTAAAACCAACATATTAACCTCTTATCAAATTCTGGACAGGGTGGATTACACCTTGAAAGCGATAAAAGCGGAGTTTGGCTATGAATGGAAGGAAAACATTTATAAAGAACATATCTTCAACCCAATCTCTATCAACTACGTGAAATCGAATGTAGTAGATTCGGCTACTTTATTTCAGAAAAACCCTTCTTTAAGGACAAGTTTAGAAAATCAGTTTATCATTGGTTTAAACTATAATTTCACCTACAATGATCAGGTGAATCAAAATAAAAGAAACAACATTTACTTCTCCGGAGATCTGGAAACCTCAGGTACACTTGTCGGCCTCTTTGCGTCTAAAGACGATGCAGGGAAAAAATCTTTATTTGGCACGGCATTATCTCAGTTTATCAGACTGGAAGGTGACCTGAGAAATTATTATAAAGTCAACAAAAAGGTAATCTGGGCAAACCGTCTGAATGTTGGTTTTGGGTATTCTTATGGAAATAAGCCAATGCCATTTGTCCGCCAGTTTTTTGCCGGTGGAAGTAGTGACATCCGTGCTTTTGGTTCCAGGTTATTGGGACCGGGTTCCTATGTGATCCCTGATAGTGTAACCTTCAAAGATCAGGGTGGCGATATTAAAATCATGCTGAATACCGAGCTGCGCTTCAAAATAGTGAGCATGCTTTATGGGGCTGCTTTTATCGATGCCGGAAATATCTGGCTACGGAAAAACGATCCATTAAAACCGGGTGGACAATTCAAATTTAACAGCTTCCTGAGTCAGATGGCCGTAGGTACCGGTGCCGGACTAAGGGTTGATGCTTCTTTCTTTGTGATCCGTCTGGACCTGGCCTTCCCGATCAGAAGACCCGATTTACCAACCGGACCAGCATGGGTGATCAGGGACATTGATTTTGGCAGCAGTGCCTGGAGAAAACAAAACTTAACATTCAATCTGGGTATTGGGTACCCTTTTTAACAGCTATATGGATTTTATCAAGAAGACATTCAACTTTCTTAAGGCAACCGGCCACCTTTTTATTGCGGCCGGAAAAGGTTTTATGGAAGACCGGGTGATGAAATTAAGTGCGGCTCTGGCCTATTACACCATCTTTTCGTTAACACCACTGATCATTATTGTTCTTTCCGCAGCCAGCTTATTTTTAGGTGACACCGCAGATCTGAGCAACATCAATCCGAGGGAGAAGTTCTTTGCGGAGATTGGAGACATGGTCGGTAAAGACGCAGCCAATCAATTGAGGAGCTTCGTGAACAATGCCAATTACAGCGGAAAAAGCACATTGGGACTAATTTTAGGGATCGGTACTTTAATTATCGGTGCTACGGCGGTCTTTATTGAAATCCAGGACAGTATCAACCTGATCTGGAAAGTGAAAGCCGTGCCTAAAAAAGGCTGGAAAAAACTCATCATCAACAGACTCCTTTCTTTCTCGCTGATTGCGTCCTTAGGGTTTTTACTCCTGGTTTCTCTGGTGGTCAACAGTATTGTGGTTGGCCTCGGGCATAAGATTGCCGCTTACATCAGCATAGCAGAAGTTTCTGAACTGATGATGTTAATTGTAACCAATGCGGTCACGCTGGCCGTAGTGACCAGTATTTTCACGATTATATTTAAGGTATTACCTGATGTAGAACTGAAATGGAGGCCTGCTATTATTGGCGCTTTATTTACGGCTTTACTGTTTGGAATCGGTAAATATATGATTGGCATTTATATAGAAGTTGGCAATCCGGCTTCGGCTTTTGGTGCCGCAGGATCCATCATTGTGATTCTGCTGTGGATTTATTATACGGCGATTATCCTTTATTTTGGCGCAGAGTTTACACAAGCCTATGCAGAAAAATATGGGGATGGAATTAAGCCCAGCAAGTACGCGGTACATACTAAGGTAGTGGTCGTAGAGAAAGAAGTTACCGCTTTACCTCCGCAGCATCCGGAAGACACCGTACGCTTAAAGTAGTTGAAGAACGGGGAAACCCAATATAGAACAGCATAAAACCGGCGGATACCATCGGATAGAAATTAAAATGGCCCGTAGATCAATTGATTTACGGGCCATTTTTATAAATTTATCATCGCTTTTTAAGCTGACTCTGCGACCATTTCTTCACCTGTCATTTCATCGGATTCTAAACCCCTGCTGATAACAGCTGCTTTGGAACGATCCAATGGAGCCACGATATCTTCTAAAGTATCTTTTTCGATTCTTAGGTTTTGGATGATGTGACGCTGTCTGTCGGGCGTATTTTTACCCATATAATATTCCAGCAGACTTTTGATCGTCTGATCTTTAAGGATCACAGGGTCTAGTCTGATGTCTTTACCGATAAACAAGCCAAACTCATCCGGAGAGATTTCGCCCAATCCTTTAAACCTGGTGATTTCCGGTTTATTACCTAGTTTGGCGATGGCTGCTTTACGCTCTTCATCACTATAGCAATAAATGGTTTCTTTCTTATTACGAACACGGAACAAAGGTGTTTGCAGGATGTAAACGTGTCCTGAGCGTACCAGATCCGGGAAAAACTGCAGGAAGAAAGTCATCATCAGCAACCTGATGTGCATCCCATCTACGTCGGCATCGGTAGCGATTACAATATTGTTGTAATGTAAACCATCCATACCATCCTCAATATTCAGGGCGTGTTGCAGCAAGTTGAACTCTTCGTTCTCATACACCACTTTTTTAGTCAGCTCATAACAGTTTAAAGGCTTCCCTTTTAAACTGAATACTGCCTGACAATCCACATCCCTTGATTTGGTGATAGATCCGGAAGCCGAATCTCCCTCTGTAATGAACAGCGTGGTTTCGTATCTTTTCTCGTGGGTGCTGTTGAAATGCACCTTACAATCTCTTAGTTTTTTATTGTGCAGGGAAGCTTTTTTAGCCCTGTCGTTGGCCAGTTTTTTAATTCCGGCGATGTCTTTACGTTCTCTTTCCGACTGCAGGATTCTTTTCAATAAAGCATCTGCCACATCGGTATGTTTGTGCAGGTAATCGTCTAATTCTTTCTTTACGAAATCATTGATAAAGGTCCTTACAGAAGGTCCGTCCGGCCCCATATTCTGGGAACCCAGTTTTGTTTTCGTCTGCGATTCAAATACAGGCTCTTGTACCCTGATCGAGATGGCAGCAATAATCGAAGCCCTGATATCCGCAGCGTCGTATTCTTTTTTATAGAACTCTCTTACCGTTTTCACAACAGCCTCACGGAATGCCGCCTGATGCGTACCTCCCTGAGTAGTGTGCTGACCGTTTACAAAAGAATGGTAATCTTCTCCATATTGCTGACCATGAGTCATGGCGATCTCAATATCATTCCCTCTCAGGTGAATAATCGGATAGCGGATGGTTTCTGCCCCTGCATGTTTATGCAACAGGTCGTACAGTCCGCGTTCAGATAAATATTTTTGTCCGTTGAAGTTGATGGTTAATCCGGCATTCAGGAACACATAGTTCCAGATCATGCTTTCCACAAAATCGCTGATGTAATGATAGTTTCTGAAAATCGTTTCATCCGGATAAAACGTAATGGCAGTACCATTGCGTTGCGTGGTATCAATAATCGGATTGTCGATCACCACCTCTCCTCTGGAGAACTCTACCTTTTTGGTTTTATTATCACGGTACGACTGCACCACGAAATTATTAGACAAAGCATTTACGGCCTTGGTACCTACCCCATTCAGTCCTACAGATTTCTGAAAGGCATTGCTATCGTATTTACCACCCGTATTAATTTTCGACACACAGTCGATCACTTTACCCAATGGGATTCCCCTGCCATAATCGCGGACGTTTACTTTCTGATCAGAAACGGTAATTTCTATGGTACGTCCGGCGCCCATCACAAACTCATCAATTGAGTTGTCGACAATCTCCTTTAGCAATACATAAATCCCGTCATCCTGAGCAGATCCATCTCCAAGTTTACCGATATACATACCGGGACGCAGCCTGATGTGTTCCTTCCAATCGAGGGAGCGTATACTATCTTCGTTATAATTCGGTTCAGCCATGATGTAATTTGAGTAGAATTACAAATTTAAGGTAATATGCCGGTGAATCAACATCAAAGTTTCAACAAATACACATTTTCGTGTATATTCAGGAAATAAAACAGAGACCCATGGCGGATAAGAAACAGCTCTCCCTCTTCGACTTATCTATGATTGTGGTCAGTTTGGTAATCGGGATGGGTATCTTCCGGACTCCGGTCAATGTTGCCGCAGGGGCGCAGGTCCCTGAGTTGTTTTTCTCCGCATGGATCATTGGCGGACTGGTTGCCCTGTGTGGCGCATTAACTTATGCGGAAATTGGCTCCAGATTCCCGGTCACCGGTGGCTATTATAAGATTTTCTCTGCTTTTTACCACCCTTCTATTGCCTTTGCCATCAATTGTATCATTGTGGTTTCCAATGCGGCTTCGGTTGCCGGAGTTTCCCTGATCGGTGCTGAATACCTGAGTAAAATTATCCTTCCTTTAGAACTACAGACAGAATTTTACCGGATTGTCATTGCCGCAATCACCATTTTTCTGTTTTACCTGCTCAATTTATCCGGGCTAAAAGTAAGTGCGAAGACGCAGAATGTTTTGTCGATGCTGAAGATTGGAATGGTGCTGATTTTAATTTGCGCTATTTTCACCGGTCCCGGAGCAGCAAGCCTCAGCAATAGTTTACCGGAATTTAAAACCACCACCGGTATTCCGCCGGATTGGATGGATTATGGAAAAGCCCTCGGCATCTGCCTGATTGCGATTTCCTTTACCTTCGGCGGCTACCAGCAAACCATCAACTTTGGCGGCGAAACCAAGGAACCGAATAAAGTGATTCCAAGGGCAATTATGACCGGTCTCGCCATCATCATCGTTTTATATATGGCCATCAATTATGCTTATGTAAAAGTGATCGGATTTGAGCAGCTGAAAACTGCGGAGAGCATCGCAGCCATCCTTGCCGGAAAAATATTCGGCCCACCAGGCTTCACCATCCTCTCGTGTCTGGTTTATTTTTCCGTATTGGGTTATGTAAATGTTAATTTACTGAGCAACCCCAGGGTGATGTATGCCATGGGCGAAGAAAGAGCACTACCTGCGATATTTAGTAAAAAGAGCGCAAAAAATGACGTGATGGTGGTGAGCCTCACCGTGTTTGCTATCATTTCTATTTTCACCTTATTCTACGCACAGACTTTCGATAAGATTTTAAACTACACCATATTTTTAGACTGTATCGGTATGGCAACCTCAGCGGCAACGATCTTTTTGCTGAGGAAAAAAACGGCACATCTGGACAAGCGCACAATATACAGTATGAAACTGTACCCGCTCCTCCCCTTGATTTTCATTGCTGCCTATACTTTTGTAGGTGTCAGTATTTACTTTAATGACCCCGAAGCAGGAACAAATGGCCTGTTAATTTTTGCGGGATTTATTCTCCTTTACTTTCTGAATGTTTTCATAAGGAAAGGAAAAAACAAGACCTGATGAACCGGGCCCTTCCTGATTTGAAACCAGCCCTAAAGACATGAAAAAAAGCGACCAAACCTACACACCGAATCCGAATTACAGAAGATGCCGATAAAACAACTGCCCTTAAATAAAGAGATCGCTTATGCTGCCGGAATGATGGGTTGGAGCATCATGACGAACCTGATTATTGTGATGTTACCTTACTTTTACCTGCCACCAAACAACTCTGGCTTGTCCCCGCTTGTGCCACAGCTTTTAGTATTCGGCGCTTTCAATATTTTATCACTCATTGCGGCTTCCGGCAGATTATTCGATGCCATGTACGATCCTTTTATTGCTTCCCTAAGTGACTCCAGTACGAATCCCGGCGGTAGACGAATCCCGATCATGAGATATGCAATCCTCCCGGCAGTGGTTTTTTGCTCCCTGGTTTTCTATCCATTGGTCAAAGGGGAAAGCATCACCAATGCCTGGTGGCTGACGATCGTACTGGCCGGTTTTTTCGTTTCGGTGACTACCTATATCATTCCATATAATGCTTTACTGGCGGAGCTGACGCATAGCGCCGATCAGAAAGTTCGTCTCTCCACTTATCAGCAGGTCGGTTTTGTTTTGGGGATGATTGTTGCCGCTTTGTGTAATAATTATGCGGATATAATCCAGCACTTTTTCCCGCTAACGGAACGTGCCGAAGCGTTACAATACACCATCTGGGGCCTCAGTATTTTCTCGGGACTGGTGATGACACTACCTATTATTTTCATCAATGAACGGGAATTTACGAATGCTAAACCTACGCATATCGCCCTCCTTCCAGCTATAAAAAACACATTCAGGAATTCAAATTTCAAGTATTACCTGATCTCAGATTTCAGCTATTACATTGCCTTAAGCATTATTTCCAGCGGATTATTGTTCTTTGTGACCGTTTTATTGGGCTTACCGGATTCGGACGGCGGGAAATTTATGGGGACCATGGTGGTCCTCTCTCTGGTCTTCTATCCTTTTGTCAATTATGGCGCTAAAAGGTTCGGAAAAAAGCCCCTGGTACTCGTTGCTTTTGCGGTGCTTAGCCTGATATTTGTCACCATCTTTTTCCTGGGACAGCTTCCTTTTTCTCCAACCATGCAGATGTACATCCTGGTTTGCTGCGCCTCCTTCCCGCTCGCAGCTTTGGGCATCCTTCCAAACGCAATCCTTGCCGATATCGCTCAGAAAGACACCGAAGAAACGGGAGAGAACCATGAAGGGATGTTTTTTGCCGTAAAATACCTGTTTGTGAAACTCGGTCAGACGCTGGGAATTGCTGTTTTCGCCATGCTTACCGTCTACGGAAAAGACCCCGGACATGATTATGGACTGCGCTTAAACGGGGTGGTTGGCTTTGTGCTATGTGTACTGGCTCTATTATTTTTCAGCCGGTTTAAAGAAAACAAACCCATTAATTAACAACTAGTTAGCTATAAATAAGGGAATTATGTAAAAGCCAAAAGTTATACGTACCTTTGCATTGAACGATATTCTTTCGTTTCATTATTACACATTAAAAGACAAACACATTGTTATTCGAAGAATTAAACCTGATTGAGCCAATTTTAAAAGCGCTCCAAACAGAAGGTTATACACAACCTACCCCTATACAAGAACAATCCATCCCAACTATACTTCAAGGCAGAGATTTATTAGGCTGCGCGCAAACCGGTACAGGTAAAACTGCCGCTTTCGCAATTCCTATGCTTCAGTTGCTGAGCAAGCCTCACGAAAACTCTAAAGTTCATAAGAACATCAAAGCATTGGTTTTAACGCCAACACGCGAATTAGCCATCCAAATTGAGGAGAGCTTTAAAGCGTATGGTAAAAACCTTCCGCTTCGTCATTTGGTGATCTTCGGTGGTGTTGGCCAAAAAGCACAAACTGATGCGCTAAACCGCGGTGTAGATATTCTTATTGCCACTCCAGGTAGACTATTAGATTTAATGAACCAAGGGTTTATCAACCTGAAGGAAGTTGAAATCTTTGTACTTGATGAGGCCGACAGAATGTTGGACATGGGATTCATTCATGATGTTAAAAAAGTAATTGCCAAGCTGCCTGTTAAAAGACAGACTTTGTTTTTCTCGGCTACCATGCCTCAGGAAATCCAGAAACTTGCAGATACAATCTTAACAAATCCTTTAAAAGTAGAGGTTACTCCGGTATCTTCTACCGCTGAAAAGATTAAACAGGAAATGTTTTTTGTAAGCAAGAACGATAAGAAAAACTTATTGATTCATATCTTACAAGATAAAGCGATTGAAACAGCGTTGGTTTTCACCAGAACTAAACATGGTGCTGACCGTATCGTTAAAGACCTGATCAAAGTAGGAATTAAAGCAGAAGCAATTCACGGTAATAAATCACAAAATGCCAGACAAAGGGCATTGACTAATTTCAAAGCAAAAGCAACAAGGATTCTTGTCGCTACAGATATCGCTGCACGTGGTATTGATGTAGATGAATTAGCACATGTGATCAATTACGAATTGCCAAACATTCCTGAAACTTACGTTCACAGGATCGGTCGTACCGGTCGTGCCGGATTAAGTGGAACAGCGCTTTCTTTCTGCGATGCGGAAGAAAGAGACTTTTTGAAAGATATTGAGAAATTAATCGCATTGAGTATTCCGGTAACGGAAGATCATCCATATGCGATGAGCTGGCAAAGCCTGATGAGCGCGTCAACTGAAAAACCTAAAGGTGGCGGTGGTTCACGTGGTGGTGGCGGTTCTCGCGGCGGCAATAGCAGAGGCGGCGGTGGTAGACCAGCTGCTGGAAAAGGTCAGGGTGGCGGTCAACGCGAGCCTAATCTGAGCGGAGCTAAAAGAACACCAAGCAGCGGAAGCCGCAGATGGAGCTCTAAATAAAAATGAGGGGGTACTTTGGTTCCCCTAAAAAAGCAGGCAGACTATTCGAATACTGAAATCTTTTACCCTGAAAAAGGGTAAAATTTTCTAGGTCTTCTCATAGCATGCTTGCTTTTTTTGTACATACTACAAAATACCTTGGGGAAACTAAACTGCAGGGGTATTAAAAAAGGTTAAGAGAGAGTATTGGCCAGAGTTAAGAGAGAGCCTTGGCCAGAGTTAAGAGAGAGCCTTGGCCAGAGTTAAGAGAGAGCCTTGGCCAGAGTTAAGAGAGAGTATTGGCCAGAGTTAAGAGAGAGCCTTGGCCAGAGTTAAGAGAGAGCCTTGGCCAGAGTTAAGAGAGAGCCTTGGCCAGAGCGGTTAATGGAAAGAAATCTCATTTCTAAAGCAGAACAACATTTCACAGATTTATTTGAGTTCTTTAAGTAAATTAAAAACATCAATCATTTTATAGATTATTTTAAGAATAAGTGGATATCATCTGTTTAAAAAAACAGTTTTGTTAAACATTTTTCGACATCAGACGTTAAGTAATTTAGCTATCTTGTATATGCACCTTTAACAGAAAGGGGTGAGCAACAATAGTTTAAACCAAATCTATCGAAAAATGAAAAAACTTATGAGCAAAATGATGGCTCTGGTAATGGTTACTGCCTTTATGGTGGCAACGATGGCCGGATGTAAAAGCACGCCGAAAGATGCTGACCTAAAAACTGCGGTAGAAACTGCGATTCAGTCCAGCCCTAACTTATCTGCTTCCGGCGTAACTGTTGACAAAGGAGTAGTTACCATTACCGGTCAGGTAACAGACGAAGCCAGTAAAGATGCCTTAGCAAAAGCAGCAGCTGCAGTTCCGGGAGTTAAATCAGTAGTGAACAACCTGACAGTCGAAGTGGCTAAAGTTGAAGTAAGTGCGGATACCCCATTAGCGCTTGCGGTAAAAGATGCAACAAAAGATTTCCCTACAGTTGCGGCAACCGTAAATGATGGTATAGTTACCTTAAAAGGAGAACTTAACAAAGGTGACCTTCAAAAGTTAATGATGGCAGTAAATGCCTTGAAACCTAAAAAAGTAGACAATCAATTGGTGATTAAATAACAGGAGGACCGAAAATGGCTTTACAAGAAAAATATAAAGAACTGGTTGACGCTGCCACTGCCGCTGGTGTAAACGATTTAAATGTACGTGAACAAGATGGTGTATTGTATATTGATGGTGCTACAAGTGGCGCAGTAAAACAACAATTATGGGACACCTATGAACGCCTTGATCCTAATTATGCATCAGGAGATCTTGTGATGAACATCAACAGTGTAGCAGGTGTTCCTGAAGGTGCTAAGCTAAAGGTAACGACCAACAGCTCTAACCTCAACATCAGAAAAGGACCAAGTACCAATGATGATATCGTTGGGAAAGCTGCCAGACACGAAGTTGTTACCCTTGTTGGAAAAGAAAATGACCAATGGTGGATGATCAAAACCGATGCCGGAGAACAAGGTTACTCCTATACTCAATACCTGACACCTGTAGAATAAATATAAAACCGCGGCATGGTATAATACACCGCGGTTTTACACGGTAGAAATCTACATCATGATTTTATAGACCTAGAAAATTATGTCCCCTTCCGGACAAAAGATTTCAGTCTATAAAATCATGATGTAGATTTTGAAGGTTTATAAGCACCTTGAACAGTTACAGGCAACCGATTCAGGATCTCTTCTTATACAGGTAATGATAAAGGACAACACCTGCTGAATAAGGACAGCGTGTTGTTCTTACTCAGCAGGTGTTATCCTGTCATTGTTTTAAACCTTCCTGATTCGGATGATATGCAACCAGTGCATCACCTTCATCAATGGATAGGTAGGATCAAATTCAAACCAGCGTGAAGCGAAGTTTGGGTTATTCGGTTTTTTATGGTGGTTATTTTGAAACAACTCACCCAGCATCAGGAAATCCAGAGGCAACGAGTTTTTACTATGATCGTCATTATCATGGTTTGAGTAACCGTATTTATGACCGCACCAGTTAACAATAGCGCCATGAATAGGGCCCATTAAGAAATGGATCGGTAATAGAAGGAACATCCACCAGGCGGTTGCAAAAGTGACATAAAACCACACATAGAAACCAATAAAAACGGTTCTTGTGATCCATGAATCCCCAATTTTATCGATGATTGGCCATGAAGGATAGTTATCTCTAAACTGCTCTTCAGGCTCAATATTATGTTTAGAATAATTCAGGTAGATATCTTTGGTCTTAATCATCATTCCCCATACATCTTTAACGAAATGTGGAGAGTGCGGATCTTTCTCTGTATCGCTAAACGCATGGTGCATCCGGTGTAGGATCGCATACGCTCTTGGATTTAAAAAAGAGGAACCCTGAGACAGGAAGGTAATGGCATAAAAAAACTTCTCCCAAAAGGCATTCATCTTAAACATTTTATGCGAAGCATAACGATGTAAAAAGAAAGTTTGTGAAAATAGAGAGAGGAACCAGTGTAAAAGAAAGAAAACTAAAATAATCATATTTGTATATATACGTACTTACGGACCTATGTCAGGTCTGGATGTTTGGGTTGCAAAATAGCAAAAAAATTCCCGTATAAGTTTTACCTATACGGGATTAAATCATATCTATTAGGTATTATCTACCAAAATCGTCTTGTACTCTTACAATATCGCTTTCATCAGATGGGTTTGCCGGATCAGTATGTTGCCAGATTTCGGAAACAATTCCCCAGTCGTCCAAACCAATTAAACGGTGTCTTTCACCTTGTTTTAATTTGATCGTTTGTCCGGGAGTCAGTTGTTTTACTTCTCCTTGTTCATCTGTATCACTGGTACATACCCCTGCCGTACCATTTACCACTCTCCATATTTCTGCACGGCGGTGGTGATATTGCCAGGACAAACGTGTATTAGGTGCAACGATTAATATTTTTGGGCTCAGTTTACCTGATATTTTCAGTTCATCAACATTTAATCCATCAAAATAAACATTGGCAAATTGTTGTGCCTGGTCTTCATCAATTACGAAAAAACCTCCCCAAGGGCGGCTTTCATCACGATTGACCACATTAAATCCTTCAATCTTTAAGCGTTGAGCTACGCCATCAAATATTTCTTTTTTCTGATCTGACATTTTATTCTCGTATTTAGGCCAAATATAATATATATCGACGGAAAATAAGTGCCGGAGCACAGGATTAACATAATCCATTGTAATTCAACGCACAAGGATTAAAATTCCCCATTAACGGGTAGTATCTCAATTCCGCACATGCGCGGGTCAGACACCTCGTTAATTTACCGGGCTCCTTAAGATAACAACCATGGATTGTCATAGAAATGTTTAATTTGAAATACGGGAAACTTTCCAGTAATTATATCCGTTATAGTCGTAGTTTGTTTGGTTTAGGTTGGTCTGTGGTGGGCCAACCATCAATTAACAGGGATACCTCTCCAAGGTTTATCCCTGTTTCTATTTTATAGCCCTGCCAGATTTCAGGGCCTAAAAAAAACGGCCTCCAATAGCTATTAACTATCGGAGGCCGTTTTTTCATGTAGTGTTTATGGTCTTAATTCACCAGTAACTTTTTAATTCTTTTCACTATATAGTCAATATCAAAGGGCTTGCTCACGTAATCATCCGCTCCCGCAGCGATACTTAAATCTTTATTCTGGTCATTTGCAGACATCACAATAATAGGAATGTGTTTGGTAAACATATCTGTTTTTAAATCTTTACAGATTTCCGCACCATCACCATCAGGCAACATAACATCCAAAATGAATAAATCGGGCACTGAATCTTTCAGTTTCCCTTTTAGCTCTGAAAAAGTAGACGATAGTTGCAATTCATATCCTTCATCTTTAAGCAGAACGCCAATGATATACCTGATATCTTCATCATCTTCAAGCACATGTATTCTTTTGATCATATTAAATTGTTTTTAAATTGAACTTCGGTCAATTACTAGCAACAATTTTGCCACATATTATAAACCCGCAATAATGATAGCATAAAACTTATAGAAATTAAGAAAACGCTAGTCTTTTTCTCCGATGCTGCTGGTACTTTCATTGATTCTGCTGATCATTTCATCGAGTTCCAGGGCGGAACGCTCCAACATCTCCATTAACGCAGGATCGGCAGCTTTCGTTTCAATCTTCATGAGGTTAACGATCCCGATGATATTGCTCACAGGCTTACGGAGTTTATGGGAGTTTTCCCAGGCAATCTTTTTAAGGATCTCATTTTTCTGCAACAAGCGATGTTCATAATCCTTGCGAACGGTAATATCCCGCAATGCACCTACCATCTTTTCTGCCTGCCCTTGCGCATCCAGCAGGATAAACGCCTGGTTGGAAACATATTTATAGGTGGCATCGGCACATTGCAGGCGATATTCACAACGCCAGAAATTACTCAACTGTTCCAGGCTGTCGGCCATGCTCTTTGCCACAAAGGCCTGATCTTCCGGATGGACCTTACTCAGGATCCATTCTTTAGTATTTTCCCGCAAAGCCGCAGTATAGCCATAGATTTCCGAAAAGCCATTTTGCCATTTTAATTCATCTGTTGCCGGGCTATACTCCCAGATCACATCATTCGTGACACGGGTTACGGTTTCATAAACCTGCAATAATTCTTTGATCTTTTCCTCAGCTTTCACATAGATCTCAATATCGATTGCAATCACCGTATAGGCCATTTTCCCCTTGTATTCTGTTTTATGGTGAGAAATCAGCACATGAAAAACTTCTCCGTTTTTCCTTTTGTGGTACCATACTTCTGTTGCACGGCCTTCTATATGTATCGTGTTGAGGTAGTTTTCCAGTTTTGGCTGCTCTTCTACCGGCCTGAGGTCCATAACAGACATGGTTAACAACTCCTGCCTGGTATAGCCATAGTTCTCCACCATCCGTTCATTGACCTCCAGCAAACGAAAGTTGCTGCGGTCGAACACATAGATCATGGCAATAGAACCTTCGAAAAGTTGTTTATAACTGTTTTCTACAGCAGAAATACTCCTTCGATACATTTCTATCAGCAAAAACAGGATGAGCCCTGAAATGACCAGAAAGATGAGGTTCTTATAATCGTATAAAAAACGCATATCCCTTTCCGGTGTTTGCTCGTTCAGATGTGTAATGCCTCTGCTACCCAAATTTAACCATAATGCGCCTAACGCAATATACATGAGGGTGATGAAAGCTGTTTTTCTACGCATACTGATTAAAGGTAGTTTAACTTTCCGATAGCAGTGTTAAACCTTCACAAATATCGCCCAGCATTTCGCAGGGATTCACATTGATTGCCAGTGCAATAAGATACAATTCCTCTGCCCTGAGTTTTGAAGTTTCCGTCAGGGTAAGCTCATTCATCCTTGCTTTTGTTAAACCCGTTCGTTTAGCTACCTGCGACTTATTCACAGATCTTTTAGCTAAATAATATCCTAATTTAGTCATGTTAAATATGGTTTTTCTTAAAATAAGTATAGATAAATATATAAATGAGAAAGATAATCTATACACTAATTGGTTAATTAGCCGGATTATACATACGTTTGTATTGATAATCTATACATATTATATAGTTAACAAGTCTTTTGTATGAAAAAGAACCACAACACCCCGATCCCCATCGTTTCTAAGGCCATCCTTTCCTCAGTAAATGTAGGCATGCTATATAGTTTTATGCTGAAAAGAATAGCCAAAGGCTACAGCACTTCAGAAGTTTCTTTTCTGATGGGATACACCAATGATTATATGAAACAAAAAGAAGAGTTGATCAGCATTGGTTTTTCTTTTGAAGACATGCACTGTTTTCGCCATGCGGTGGAAGAAAAATCGCTGAGCGGTGTAATTTCAAACTTCGAACACCTGAAAACGATGGGTAGCTACCAGCTTATCAAAGACAGTGATCCCATCAAAACATCGCTCAAAATGATCCGGTATGAAGAAGATGGCACGGAGACTCAAATCTTCCACCTGATAGAAACCAATATGGCCAATAGCAACCTTAAAACCGCAGAACTGGAAAATGAAGCAGAGGTTACTGCCATGCTCAACGTACTTTTTGAAGGCCGGATGTTTTACACACCGCAATCCCCTCTCCAGATCTATCAGAAATGCCGCAATACCTTATCAGATAATGTAGCGCCAAGACACCTGCAAACCGCATTAAAGACCTTAACAAAGAAGAAGGACTTCCCGAAGCTGAAAAGGATCAAGTCCAAAGACAATGGTTGCATGTATGAAAAAGTATTTGAGTGATGTTAGCGCTGGGTCAAAGAATTTCCGCTGTTCAAAGTATGATCAACAACATCAACACGGATAAGATTTATTTATATACGGTCAGCATAAACGGCAGAGAAACTCATTATGCGACCGTTATTGTGAATAACGAAACAGAAATCGAAATAGAAGAAAACATGATCAAAGGGTACCGCCAGCTGGAAGGACATAAAGGGTTGCTATTTACGATCTACCGGACCGAAGAACTTCTTTGGGAAATCAACAATGGCAACCTCTTCCTTTTATCTGTCTGTAGCCCTTCCAACCTCATTTACAGTGACCTTCATTCGTCCATTCTTTTGCCTTTATCGGATTTAAAAACAGAAATGAGGGCAAAGGCGATTGTCCGGTTCAGATCAGGCATAGAAAAAGTCAATTCTTTTATACGCGGGGCGAGTTTTTACCATCAGAGTGGGGAGCGTGGGCTCAGCACATTTATGCTCCATCAAGCCGCAGAAATCACTTATAGAACCATTGGCAGGAGCTTACTGGGTAAAGAGCGCCGCAGTCACCTGCTCCACATGCATCAGAACTGGCTGAGCAATGCCATTCCTCATATGCCCATCGCTTTTGATGACCAGCAGGAGGAGGAAAATGACCTGCTCCAACTATTAAACCTCTCCTACTCTTCGGTAAGGTATGAAACCAACTTTTCAATTGATGAGACCCGGCTCCTCCTCTTCTTCAACCGCATCCAGTACTTAATAGAAAGCAGCATCACCCTTGCGGAAGACCTGATTGGAATCTCGAATACCTATACTACCACGAAAATCATGACCATTCCGGTAGAGGGCTTTACCTTCGCCAAAGCGAATTACTATACCCGGATGAACCGGGCAAAAGCTCTAATAACAGCAGGAGAAAGTCTGCTTCAGGCAAAGCAAAAAGAGATCAGTACGACACTTTTTGCGCAATGTATTTCACAGGTATGTATGGCGATCATCGGTTTATACTCCGGCGGATACGAAGCCGAAAACCTCTTGCTACCTGACCTGCTCGACTTATGTCGCAGCCATTGGCCAGATCATTATTTACAGGTCCAGCGAGACGAGCCCAAAAACCATGCACTCTATCTATTACTCTTTAAAAGTGAGCATCCCTACAAACACGATTCCAGCCTGAACATCAAATGCGAGGAAATGCTGGCTATCCATCAGCTTTGCAAAGACTTCCTTTATGAGGCCGGAATTGCCGGAATAAAAAAACTCGATGATCTAGAACCACACAAACCATGAAGATAAAAACACCAACCCTCGTCCCCATTCCTCTGGAATTTAAGATTGCCTGTGCAACCTATGATTTGCACATTCCGGAAATCCTGCAACTTTTCATAGATCATGTTTCATTTTATGATTCATTGAGCCAGAAATCTGACGACCTCTACCGCTCTGCGACCAATACGCTGTTAAACTATTCCATTTCCATACGCAGAGAGACCAGTACTTCCTTTTTAAAGCAGCGGGAGCCGATTTTAAAATACATCAGGGAAGTCATCAGGATTGCCACCACGCCCGCACAAACTCATACAAAAAAAAGAAAAATGTGTGTGCCTATTGTGAAGAAGATCTATCAGATGATGGATCGGACCATAACCAGAGACACCACCTTAATACTGGACGAAGGCATCACATTACAGCTTAAAATGGATTTTTGTCTTTTATGTGAACTCCACAACTGCACACCGGAAGAATATCTGGAGCACTTCATGTCTCAAATATCCTTACCTAAAACCCATGCTAACCTGGGACTGAAAAGGGTGGTAGAAAACCAGGCGATGGGCTTTTTTTACAAGTCATTAAATATAAATAAGGCGAAGCCCAGCATTAGTGCCCATCGATATTTACAGGTGCAATTTATAGACCGGATACAGGAGTTACACCTCTGGTTGTTTATCATCAGAAGCTACGAAAAACGGGTTGAAAAATATGAGGAGCTCTATGACCAATATTATTATCAGCTCCTTGATGCCCATAAAAAGCAAAATGACCTCAAAAAACAACCAAATACATAACTATGAAAATGAATGTAACCATTAAGCCTACGGAAGACTTCAGTGTACTGTGCGACCTCTTCAAAGTAGAGCCACAAGCCCTGCTTCAGGAATTTGTTAACCAGGTTTCTTTCCCTTTTTATTACAGTCAGCCAGACGGTGATGAGCGCTGGGCAACGCTATTTTTTCTGTATTATCTTGGTAAATATGGCAGGGATAATGAAGTGGACATGCCGCAGCACGAACCTTTTATGAATCAAATGGCGGAAGTGGTATTCCAGCACCTGGAAGGTGGCCATCAAAATGCGACAAAAGCGGAGGCCGCCGGCCGGAAAGTAATGAAAAACTGGCACAAGCAGATCATGGAAAAAAGGGGGAAATAATCCCCCCTTTTTTATTATTTCGCTTTAATCCAATTTGCTAAATCATCCACCAATGTTGGGGAAACACTACCTGGTATTCCATACTGGGCCATGCTTCCTTTTTCTGTTTGAGGGATGAACAGGTGGTTTAAATCCGGGTACAACTTTAGGGTCACATTGCCTTTCTTACCTAATGCGGCTTTCCAAAGGTCAAAATCCTGTTGAGACACCTGAAAATCAAAAGCACCCTGAACTACAAAAATCTTTTGCTTGCTCAGTTTTTTTGCTGCTGCCACCTGATCATATTGATTGAGATCTGCCCAGTACGAAGCTGGTAGACCTAACAATACCGAATCCGGCTTCATTTTACCGAGTGTGGTAAATCTGGTTCTTGCAGTTTCTTTCAATACATCTGCCAGTTCTTTTTGCAGGTTACCAGTAGTATCCTTAGCTTGTTCAACGGCATATTTATTTTGTTCTTCAATGATATCTGTTAACTTCCTTGCAGGTGCAGCGGCAAGCACAATCCCTTTTAGGTCTGGTGCCATCTGCGCCAGTCTTGGCGCCACCATGCCCCCCATACTGTGTCCGAATAAAAAGACCTTACTCTTGTCCACACCAGGAATGGTTTTGGCCAATGCAATTGCAGCAAGTGCATCATCCATGATCTCTTCTTTTACGGTAAAGCTTTTGTTAAACTCACCGGGATAAGCCAATGTTCTTTTTACATAACGGATACTGGCAATTCCTTTACTGGCTAAACCACCCGCAAGGTCTTTAAAAGGCTTATTAGGACCTACAGTCTCGTCCATATCGCTTGGACCAGAACCATGTAAGAACACCACAAGCGGGAAGTTACTACCTGTAGCAGGCGTAGTCAATACACCGACCAGACTATGTCCGGGAGTTTCAATATAGGTTTCCTTTTCTTTATAAGCGGCTGTGTCCACATAAGCAGGCCTTGTATAAGGAATAACCTTTTTTAATTGTCTTGGGAATAGCCCGACTAACTTCTCCGTTTTATTGAAAACCAGTAGAAAGCCCTGAGTACCTTTTTCAAATTCAGCATCGACGGATACGGTGAAATACTCACCTTCGGATTTACTTTGCACCACATCCATACCTACATACTTGCCATAGTTGGTGGTCAGCGTGCTCCATATAGTCTGCAGATTTTCCGCAGAGATTTTAGACTGCACACTAATATCAAAAAAGCCCTGAGCTTCGGGAAACTTCTCCTGCTCCATCGTCTTCAAAAATTCTTCAGAACGTGTAAACAGCGACAATATGCCTTGTGAAAACCCGGCAACCGAGATCAGCAGGGCAAAAAATAATAAAATAACTTTCTTCATGTAGTGGTATGGATTGTGTTTTATTTAATTGGTTCTAAACCAAAGTTAGCATTATTTGATTCCCTTTTCGGGATTTCTAAATCAAAAAAAACCGGGTGCTCATTCGTCATGAACACCCGGTTAAAAAACAAAATCAGGGATTAATAACCCGGATTTTGCTTCAATATACCTTTACTACGATCTATCTGACTTTGAGGAATCGGGAAATACTCATCCTTATCTTCCATCACTACAGGTTTTAGATAAGAAAAATAATCTCCTTCAAAAGCGAAATAATTATTCATAGTTTGCTTCGCAATACCCCACCTCACTAAATCATAAAAGCGGTGACCTTCCAGCGCCAGTTCCAGTCGACGTTCAAAACGCACTGCGTTACGTGCATAGGTCTGGTCTGGAAAAACAAGATAAGGAGCCACATTATAGGCTGCTGCATTTCCGCCAGCTACCTGTTTTTTAGGCAATAATGCTGCCCTGGCCCTCACCCTATTGACTAATACCATCGCATTAGGTATGCTACCGGCTTCTACTTCACATTCTGCGGCCATCAGATATACATCCGCAAGACGAATAATATTCACATTTAAGCCCGTCACATTTGTATTTCCGGGACCGGTATTAGCCGGAACATCCACTGCATTAATTACGTTCTTTATGGCAAGGAAAGGGCCGCCATTTGCAGCATCCCTAATCCAGGTATCACCCGCCATATTGCCCCAATCCAAATATGGAACCCCTCTTCTGCCCAGGGTATAATCAATCCTTGGATCAAAAGGAATAGCCGTATCCACCACATAAGTGGCTTTTTGTTCCTTCGTCAATCCACGATCAGAAACATAAGCTCCGACGGTATACGTACCATCCAGGTAAGGTAAGCCAGCGGCAGTCACTTTAAATGCGTTTGCCAGGTCAATAGAAGGCTGGAAGAAACCGCAGCAGGTGATCGGCAAACCACTATTATATGGGAAATTAAGAATATCTCCCACATTACCGTTATCGCCACCCGTACCATCGGCACCTACAGAATGTTGCACAGAAAATATCGCTTCCGGTCCGTTTTCTGTATTGACATTAAAATTATTGGTGTAAGGGAGGGTTTCAATGCCTGGTCTCGCAGCAATCACATCATTAAACAAAGGCAAAGCATCAAGATATTTCTTTTGATACAAGTACACTTTCCCTAAATAAGCTTTTGCAGCAATTTGATTCATACGCCCTTTCTGTCCTTTAGGAAATTCCGGGGTAAGGTTGGCCACAGCAAATTTCATGTCCTCTACAATAGCAGGATAAATATCCTTCATATTGTCTACTGCCAGATCTGTGGTTGTTTCTGTGATCAAAGGCACATTTTTAAAGATCCTCACCAGGAAGAAATTATAATGTGCGCGTAATAATCTGGTCTCTGCAATAATTTCATTGGCCCTGGCCACAGGAAACTTTTTCTCCGTAGCCTGTACCAATGTCAATAGCTTTAAAGTATTATTACAGCGGGCGACACCTTCAAAGCAGCGATTCCAAACATTTTCCAAATTATCATTGGTACTCGTTGGCGAATGTCTTTCCAATAAATTCATATTGGGCTGATCCCCGTTCTCGCTTCCTTTGTGTGCATTATCAGAAGTAACCTCTCCTAATAACCACTGACTTGGTGCGGCCCCATAATTACCGAAAGTCCCGTTCACGTTTCCATTTAACAATGCATACGCACCTGTCAACAGTCCTTCTACACCATCTTGTGTAGTCAATTGAGGGAGAATCAACTCCCCCTGGGGATTCTTATCTAAAAATGACTTACTGCAACCTGTTGCGATAAGCACAGCCATTGCGAATATGATATAGTTTATCTTTTTCATACGTTTCTTATTTAATCATTAAAAGCCTACACTTAAACCTAACAGAAACTGACGTGGACTTGGGTACACCCCCCTATCTACACCTAGTGCAGAATAGGTTTCTGTTTCCTGACTCACTTCCGGATCAAGTCCTGTGTACTTGGTAATGGTAAACAGATTCGTTGCACTTGCATAAATTCTCAGTTTGTTTACACCCCATTTAGGTCCGAATACTTTATCAACCGGCAAAGAATAGCCGATCTGAAGATTTTTCATACGTAAATAACTACCGTCCTGTACGTAATAACTGGACGAAGCGTATTCAAAATCACTGGCTTTGATGTTTGGTGATGGAATCATGCTACCAGTATTGGTAGGACTCCAGGCATCCAGCATTCTTACGCTTTTTGCACCGGTAAAAGTGGAGAAGTCGGTGAAATATCTGGTGGCTTCATACAAATCAATTCCCTGCACGCCATTAAAGAACATAGAGATATCGAAATTTTTATAAGAAGCATTGAAGCTCAGTGCATATAGGAAATCCGGGTTTGGGTTCCCGATAATGGTCCGGTCTAAAGGTGAAATCACACCGTCACCATTCACATCCCTGAATTTCAATCCCCCAACTCTGGCGTCAGTATAGGATGCAGTTTGAGCCACTTCAGCAGCACTCTGATAAATACCCACTACATCGTAGCCATAGAAAGAGCCAAATGGCTGACCTTCTCTAAGAATACTGGTTTGCAAACTTCTGAATGAACCATATAACTGCTCCGTAATACCTGGCGCCAGTTTTTCAATTTTATTGGTATTCTTCGAGAAATTCACACCCACATCAAATTTAAATGGTTTATTATCGACTTTTCCATAATGATAAGCCACATTCAACTCGATTCCTTTGTTGCTCATATCCCCTGCATTCACAAATGGAGAGCTACCCATACCAACTCCTGTAACAGGCAATGGCACGGTAAAGAGCATATCACTGGTTTTCTTATTGTACCAATCTACGGAACCATCAATTGTGGAATTAAACAAGGTAAAGTCCATACCGACATTTATCGAGCTTAAAGACTCCCATTTGATACCAGGATTTGCATAAGCATTTTGCCATACCCCTGTGGTTACTGCATTTCCACCATCTATACCATAAGCAGAGTTAATTAATGAAGATTGGTACCTGTTCAGGTATTGATTAGAAGAAATCCGTTGATTTCCGGTTTCCCCATAACCTACTCTCAGTTTTAAATCCTGAATCCATTTGACCTGATCTTTAAGGAATCCCTCTTCAGAAAGTCTCCATGCCACACTTCCTGCCGGGAAATAACCATATTTATTCTCGGGTCCGAAGTTAGAAGATCCATCTCTACGAAGGGTTACACTGGCCAGGTAGCGGTCGTTAAAGGAATAATCTGCACGTCCAAAGATGGAGAACAAACTACCTACAGAACCGGTACTCGCATTGCTGATGTTGGAAGTACCTCCATTCAGGTAATAATAATCCATATCTCCCAGTAAGAAGAATCCATTACGTCCGGCATTTAACTGTCGGTTTCTGGAGCTGATCGCTTCTGTACCCAACAGGAGATTCAGGCGGTGTTTTTCTGCAAATACTTTGTTATAGGTTAATGTATTTGTCCAGGTCCATTCGCTGTTATAGCCTTGATATTCGTTCAGGTTATTGGAGTTATTTCCCTCGGAGAATTCCAGATTGGGATAGCGCATGCTCAAACCGTTATAGTTCTCATAGCGAAGACCAAAACTGGTTTTAGCGGTCAGGCCTTCAGCCAGGTCCAACTCAGCGAAAAGATTTCCGAAAAAGAAGTTACTTTTATTCAGGTTGTCTTTAGCACGGAATAAAGTAGCTAACGGGTTTTCAGAGTTACCCAGCTGACTGCCGCGGCTACCTGCAAAATTACCCTTGATATCATACACAGGAATGATGGTATTCATACGATATGCCCAGCCAAGCGGACTACCTTCATCCTGATACTCACCGGAAACATTAGGATTTACCCCAACACCGAAACCTTCAGAGTAGGAATACTGCATATTTTCCCCAAAACGGAGTTTTTTATCCAGTGCTGCAAAGCTCGTGTTTGCACGGACATTGTAACGCTTAAAGCCAGTGTATTTAATTGTACCCTGTTGGTTAATGTGTCCTGCAGAGAAGCTGTAAGTGGCATTTTCTCCTCCACCGGCTGCGCTTAACTGGTAATTTTGAATTGGTGCATTTCTGGTGATCTCGTCAAACCAATTGGTTCCTTCCTGATTAGCTTTTGTAATCTGATAAAAGGTTTTCGGATCATTGCTGTAATTATATAAAGCCGGATTGGCATCCGCTGGTGTTACTAATTGTCCGGATTTATCTCCTGCTACCAGATATTCCGGAAGTGTAGGTGTTGCTCCGTTACCGTAATTAGTCCCTGTTTCAGGTGGCAATCCTGCATTTTTATAGGCCGCAAACATATATTCTGCGTACTGCATTGGGTTCAACATTTTTGGGAACGTTCCCTTTCTAGGTGCCTGACGGCCATAATAAGTGTCAAAAGTAATACGTGGCGGACCAACGACCCCTTTTTTGGTGGTAATGATCACAACACCATTATTTGCCCTTGAGCCATATATTGAAGCAGAAGAAGCATCTTTTAGCACCTGCATGGATTCTATATCATTCTGGTTTAACCAGCTGAGTTTTCCTTCATAAGGTACTCCATCGATCACATATAATGGATCATTGTTACCGATAGTAGTTATCCCGCGGATACGGATTTGTGGTGTAGAGCCCGGAGCCCCGTCATTCACAATCTGAACACCTGGGGCTTTACCTTGTAAAGCTTCCACGGCACTTGCTGCGGGTTGCTCTTTTAATTGTGAAATATTAACTACGGAGACTGCACCTGTCAGGTCTTTTTTCCGCTGACTGGTATAACCTGTAACTACGATCTCGTTTAAATTACTGGCATCTGGATTTAATACAACATTAATACTGGTTTGATTACCTACAAGAATTTCTTTGGTAATATACCCTACAAAGGAAAAGGAAAGGATATCTGTAGGTTTGAGCTGGAGTGCAAAAGCTCCGTTGGAATCTGTCAACGTTCCCTGGGCCGTGTTCTTGACTTTCACTGTAGCACCTATAATAGGCAACTTGTCGTCACTGCTGGTAACCTTACCTGTGACTTTGACTTGCGCACTGACTCCAAAGGAAAGGAACAGGCAAGCCAGCAAAAGGAGAGACCTCCTTTTGAGATTTAGTTTGTTTTTAAGCATAAGATATTTGGTTAGGATAGTTAGTAGTCAGGTTAGTTAATAATACACTACATAGGCTTTATGATTTAATAAAAATTAAGGTTATTTACTCAGCATTTTACCACGTTCATAAAAACGCTGATAATCCAAGATACTGATAGTGTAATTAATACACAAGGACTTAGTGATATTTATTTTACATAATTTTTACTTTAAAATGAAAATACCCTTCCAGAAGAAGGGCATCGCGATAAATATTCTAATCAGGCATAATTTCAATCATCTATTCTCTTTTTAAGTTGAAACCATTTTCTTTATTTCAAAATAACCGGAGTTATTAAGTATTGGTGCGCCGATATTTAGAGGAGTAAAATATTTTATTTCTCTTTGTTTAAAACATTCAACTTTTCAAGAATCTGAAAGGTAATCTCCGTTCCTGAAGATTCGAAATCCGCTTTCCAGCGCAGTCAAAGAATTACAAATTTCAAATGTTGAAGCAGGAAGAATGCCTTTGTTAGACTCCTCCTTGTTATAATAAAGATAGCGGTCATTTTTCTGATAGCGTATATTTTTTCATATCATAAAGCGCTATTTGTTGAAGTCAATTTCATAGATATGCGCCCATAGTTTACCAGTGATGTAAACCTTATCGGCAATCTGATCGTAAGCGATCCCATTCATTTCCAAAGCGTCTGGATTTATGTTTTTCTCAGTCATACAAACTTTACTCAGGTCTAATTTACCCACTACATCGCCATTGGAAGGATCAATTTTAACGATAAAGTTAGTCCCGTATACATTTGCGTAGATATAGCCCCGGATAAATTCCAGCTCATTGAGCCGCGCCAGTGGCTGTCCATTTTCCGTCACTGAAATCGTCTTTACCGGCGACATACTATTCGGGCTGATGTAGGTTAAATTATCAGTCCCATCGCTCATAATTAAGCTTTTATCATCAGTAGTAAGGGCCCAGCCTTCTAAATTTGCATAGCGAAACTCGGATATTTTTTTGAATGATTTGGCATCATAAATAAAACCCAGTTGATTCTTATAGGTCAGCTGATACAATCTGTCTTTCAAGATGACAATCCCTTCTCCGAAATATTTTGACTTATCCAGCTCTATCTTAACATCCAACTTTCCTGTTTTCAGGTTTTGTATGCCGATTAAAGACCGGGTATTTTGAAGTTCAAGCGGAGCACCGGTGCTTTCCATTAACCGACCTCCATGAAACAAGAAGCCCTCTGTAAATAAGGACGTATCATGTGGAAAATTATTGGTCACATAATGACTGATGACAGGCACCCTTTCATTTTGTACGACCTCAGCTTGCTGGTTACTCCGGCAGCCGCTCATCACAAGCAATAATAAACCACAGGCAAGTGTTCTTTTCATAGTAGAAAGATATAGATAATTTCAACAGAACAGGCTTTCGCAGCAGGATTACAATTTATCACTCAAAGCAAGGTTCTAACAGAAAAGATACCTTCTTTGTTTTTATGTAGAATTATAACCTTAATTAATTCTCATATATTCGAAATCTTAATCTTATTTAATTAAATATGAAAAAATACGCTTTATTATTTATTCCGATGCTGTTTGTTTTAGCTTGTAAAAAAGATTCGGCTGTGACTGAAGAGGTTAATCCGTTCATCAATGTCATTAAAACCAGTTATAATAATACTCCTGAAACCCAAATGAAAAATTTTCCTGAAGTCGCTTATGTAGGTTCTCTTACTAGATATGGTGGCTCACACAGTTTTTTAGACCCCCTTGTTGGTGCTGAGCTTATCAATTCTGAAATGACCATGAGGACTATCGATGGAACAGCAATCAAAAGTGAAGCATTAGAGACTGCTAATTTATCCAACTACCTAACAGCATACAATTCGTTTGTAAATAACTCCACTCAAGTTTTTACGCCAGGAATCAGCTATGCAATATACTCGCCAGATTCCCTTGCAACAAAAACAAAAACTAAAGTTACCTTAGTTTTAAAGTCGACTTATTTCCACCTGGACATTAACACGATCAAGGATGAAAACATTAAACTATACAATGAGTTTCAATTGGCACAAGCAAAATCATCCGGCGCTTATTTGTCTAACATTGGATTCGGCTTGTCTTATACTACTGAAATCATCAGTGATACCAACCCGAAATTGTTAATCCCTGCTTTAGAAGCTTACTTAGATGACCAGATAAATAACAAAGGTCTTAAATCAGCAGAATTGAAAAAGAACATTATCTTATATGAAACCTTTAACTTCTCTTTTCTAGGCGGCAAATTGGATGACTGGAAGGCTGTAGCTGAGAACCCTAAACTAGAAATGATTGAACTGATCATAAAAAATCTTTATGTACCTAAACCTCAATCCGCATTTTCGATGGTTGGCTTTGAATTCAAATCACTAAAAGATGGTAAAATTGTCAAATAAATAACGGTCTGATTTATAAAAAAAGCTTATATCATTTACAAATGATATAAGCTTTTTTTATAAATACTTTTTCAGCTGCGGACCTTATTTCAGAAGCCATGAGATCAATTCTACTGGCTCTGCTAAACTCCAGGCATGAGGATGTCTTTGTCCTCCGTATCTAACGCCACGATCTTTCGTCAGGATCAATTCCACTTGATTTTCTTTATCCTTTTTAAGTAAGCGATTGACATACCCTGCTTCATCTACTACATTGATATCGGAATAATCAATACCTCTGTTTTTTATCCACCAAAGAATATCAGGTTCTGAATATAAGCGCAATGCCGTATTTTTATAATCAGGCAATTGTTTAAAGTCCATACCTGGCGTGTAAAAGGAATTGCGGATTAATCCATCAGTCAACTTTTCATTAGTATTCTTTAAGGACTCCATTTCTTTTGTCAGGCCTTGTTCTCCCAGCCGCGACAATGACCGGTACAACCTGTCCAAATCTAATGGTGGATCTATGGCAAAGATTTTCTTAGGGATGAGAAAGCCCTTTCCCTGTACTTTTTGCTGATGGGTATAATAAGCGATTGCGGTAGTTCCTCCGATGGAGAATCCGCCCAGAAATAAGGGTACACTGGTATCTATCTTGTTTGCAGCATAAAAATGGGCGATCATCTGCCCCAGCCTTTTGGTCGCTTCTTCAGTAATGGTAAATTTGTCGTTTTTTGGTGATAAGCCCGGCATGATCACGGCAAGATCTTTTTTAATGGCCTCCTGTACGATAGAAGTCTGTGCGGTTACCGAATAAGGATGTTCTCCAAACCCGGGAACCAATACCAACACCCCTTTTATCACTGGCGTTGCCGGTATTTCGAGTAAATAGTAGCAATCTTTCCCAAATAGTTTTTCATTGCTCACCTTTTCTGGTCCTTGCGCCAAACTAGTGGAAGCAATTACCATTATTAGTACGCAGGTAGTTAAAATCGATTTCAGCATGATATGTTTTTTCTGCCTACAAGTTATTGTACTATTCTGAGGAATCAAATCATAAAGAGAAATCATTAAATGATTACCTGTTTTCAGGATACATAGCCATCCGCGTCACCCTGTGAAAAGCGGAAACACTTGGCGCTGTAATTTCCAGCTCATAAATCACCTCCTTTGTTTTAGGATCAAGCTCTACAATCCGGCCACCTAATCCTTTATTTGTTTTAACGCCCATACCGGGACAGAACATCACATGACCTGTTTTCGGTAAATACTGCACTCCTGAAAGTGCTGCAGAAAAACCTTTGGCACCTCTGCTTTCTCCGTATGCCCATACCTGCTGCACGGTTCTTTTTACTTCATCTACCTTATACTCCACAATCCGACTGTAACCACCAGTGCTACCCAGGGTTGTGTTGTTAAAATGGCGGTTATATCCATTATCAAAAACCAAAATATTGCCATCAGGCATCAACACAGGTGTATGCGGGCCCCATGACCAATCAAAATCAGGATGGGCAACTGCTCCGGAAATCACCTTCTCATCTGTAATTAACTGTCCCTGGCCATCCACTGGCGACAATAAATATTGCTGATAAGCGCTGCTCCAGTTTTTATGTGGAGAAATCATCCATTTTACCGCTCCTCCCCTTGTAAAAGACATGATTCCCTGAAAACGTACCGTAGCCAGAAAATCATTTCCGAGTGCTGCAATGGAATTATTATGTGCCCAATTTCCTGCCGTTTGTGAATAATTTACTCCTGCCGGATCACCTTGACGGTCGTACCGGGAGCTATCCAACATATTGGCTAAATCCCATTCTTTCACAACCATACCAGATAATGGATTTAATTCTATAATATGGTCATTGATACGTGGCTTTCCGTTCAGCAAACGGGCTGTAGATTTAGAAACCGTGATCAGGAAATTACCATTGGAAGCTTCTGTAGCCTCATGATGAAAAGTATAGCCTAATTTCTTTAAATCCCATTGATTGATCAGATTACCGAACATATCTATTTCCACGATACGACTTTCCTGTCCGTCACCGCTAAGGAAATTTCCATTCTTCATCCGTTTTAACCCAATTGAGGCAGCAAACCTCTGCAATACAGGTGATTGCTTTAACATCAGTATCCAACGAATTTCCCCCTCAGCATCGAGCATGTAAGGGCAGGAAACATCCAGTTCACTTTCTCCGGGATAGCTCACCAGGTTTAACCCCGGCTCCATTCTGTCCTTTTGCGCAACGATAGTTTCGAAAGTCGGGAATGCTTTGACGTCAAGAGCAGCCGTTTGTATTTGAATATGGGTACGACCGCGCTCCTTCCCCTCCATATCTGTAAAAACAAGATCTACCTGATTGTTATAATTGGCATAAAGGCCGAACACAGGGATGACCTGTCTGGGATTTGAGGCTGCAAATAAGTGTTTAATCGTACCTGTTGTACCGGGTTTCCCCTCCACGATCACCTGTACCCTTCCCCTGCCTGGCAACAATACTTCCACCGTTGCCGACAAAGGATTATATCCCGATGGATTTAATGCCTGATCTTTCAGTATAAAATCCAGAGCGCCCCCTTTTGATAGTAAGGAAAGGCTCCTTTCATCTTTAAACTTCAACACGGTCTTCCATAATGCAGGTTGTTCCTCAACACTCGAAATCAGCGCCTGTGGAACCACAATATCACCGGTTTCAAAATGAAAAACATAGTTTTCATTCTCTTTGGTGTAGCTGTTGAGCAGAATGCCATTATTCACCATTCCTTCCAATGAATTCTGGTATTCAAGACCTGCCGGTGGCAGCACCTTATCTTTTTTACAAGCTATAAAAACCAGGAATGCACAGCATAGCAATCCTGTTTTTAAGCCAAAAAAACTTCTTTTCCCAATCATAATAGTCTATATGAAGAAGGTGAGGAAATAAAAATCTCCCCACCTCTTAGTTTTTTATTACATTTTATTTTCAAACTGCTGATCACGGCATTTTGAAATCAATAGCTTCAGGATTTCAATCTTTATCTCCACAATGGATGTTGCTGAATAGAAGTATTGGTATTCAGCTCATTCTGAGGAATTGGCAGGTAAAAATGTTTCGGCTGGAAGTTTTCTGCACCTTGTTTTTTATTATCTGTCAGCACTTGTTTCATTTGAGCATAGTTGTAAAAACGTTTCAGGTCGAAGAAACGGTGACCTTCAAAGAAGAACTCCAGTTCATTCTGATGAATTACTTCTTTCCATAAATCATCCGGGCCATTCCAGGTTTTATTGGCCAATCCTGCACGATCGCGGACACGCTTCAAGTCACTGGCAGCATCACCAATTTTCCCTGTTTTGATTGCTGCTTCTGCATGCAATAACAGCACTTCAGAAAAGCGCATCAAACGCAGGTTATTATTCTGGTTTTTCTGATTATACATGCTATTCGCATCCGCTTCATTCTTATAAAAATTGGTAAACTTCTTGATCAGGAAGCGCCCTTTTTTTCCGTTGATGGTCGGATAATCCGGTTCACCTCTCAAGCGTTTGGTGGCCGAAGCATCCCAAATCTGATCAAAAGTCATATTTCCAAACCAGGCACCATCAGGTGTAGCGGTCTCAAAATCCGAATGTTTCCAGAAAAAACTGGTGTACATACGTTTATCAAATCTGGTATCGGATCCTGCTGGTCTTTCTTCACTGATAAAATCCGCTACGATAGCCGCAGTTGGCATCCATTTAAACCAACCACCGGTACCCTGTGGACCTACAAAATTCGCGATTACAAACCCTTGAGTACTCGTTGCACTTTCCGAACCCCATGAACCACTTCCAAAACTTCCATCATAAATTAACTCAAAAACAGACTCCTTATTTAACTCGGTATTTTCGGTGAAATTATCCTCGAATTTAGTCGTCAAATCATAGCTATAAGGTGCTTTCATAATGATGCTCAACTCTGCTTCTGCCTCTGCATACATCTTTCTATAATTGTATGATTTCCCTAAGTAGGCAATTGCAGCACCTTTAGTTATCCTTCCAGCTTCAGCTGCAGGTCGTGTTATTGGTAAGAATTCTTTGGCCGCTTTGAAATCTGCTTCGATTTGTTTCCAGATCAATTCTTCCGGAGCAGATGCTTTCATGACTTCATTAGGATCTTCACTGGCAGAAACCAAACGCAAGGGTACATCACCAAAATTGGTGGCCAGAAGAAAATAAGAAAATCCTCTTAAGAAACTGGCTTCAGCAGAAAGCTCATTGATTTTTTCCTGGCTCATTGGTACCTTTTTTATATTACTCAGGAGCACATTGGCACGGTTGATTGTCTTATATAATCTGCTAAAATCGCTTTCTGCAGTATTGGCCGTATTAGCAAAGGTAGCCGGCTCCCAGTTCAAGATCTCTTCTCCTAAAATAAACCAGACATCATCAGCACGGTTCATGGTATGCCAACCGGTATATCCACCGTAGTAGCCGTACATTTGTCCGCGGATAGGAGAATAAACAGTCGCCATTGCAGATTGCGCATTCGCTTCGGAAACCCAGAAAGTTTTTTCTACAGCCTGATTTGGGTTCACACGGTCCAGAAATTCGGACTCCTTACAACCTCCCACAGCTATTGTCATTATTGCAACCAGAGACAGTTGCTTCCATATATTCGTTTTCATACTTAGTTTTTTTAGTGATTCCTTTTAATGATTAGAAATTTAATTGAAGGCCAAAGATTAAGGTCCTTGAAGAAGGGAAACGACCATGATCTGTTCCTCTTGACATGGTACTGGATCCACCACCATTCTGATCATCATTCTGACCAAGGTCCGGCGTATACCCCTTGTATTTAGTGGCTATAAAGACATTGTCCATAGAGGCAAAAACTCTTAAATCTCTAACATGGATTTTGCTAACCAATTCATTTGCGAAAGTATAACCCAGTTCTATGGTTTTCAGACGGAAGAATGAACCATCTTCTAACCAACGGTCACTCACACGACGTCTGTTATTATTTTCGTCCTGTTGCGTAAAGCGGGGAACATCAGTATTTCTGTTATCCGGAGACCAGGCATTCAATACGTTTGTACCGAAATTGGTAAACTCATTCATAGATTCCATGCGGGCACGGGTAAAGTTGTAGATCTTATTCCCTTGCAAACCGTCAAAGAAAACGCCTAAATCGAAACCTTTATAAGCCACACTACCACGAATACCGTAGCTGAAATCCGGGAATGGACTACCCGCGTATTGGCGGTCGTCGTCAGTAATTTGTCCGTCACCATTAAAGTCTATAAAGCGGATATCACCTGCTTTAGCCTTTGGCTGAATTACTTTTCCATCCGGAGTTTTATAGGCTTGTGCTTCTTCATCAGTCTGGAATAAACCAGCAGTTTTGATCGCGTAGAATGCACCAATCGGATCACCTACTTTTGCCCAGGTAATGGTTCCTTCACCTTGTGGATTATAACCTCCAAACTCTTGTTTAGAGCTACCAACAGTAATTGCTTTAACATTATTTTTAACGGTAGACAGATTTACACCAATGTTGTAAGTCAGCTCTCCAACCGTATTTTTATGGTTCAATAACAACTCAAAACCTTTATTCGTGATGACACCAGCGTTCATCGTTCGACTGCCATCGATCCCTGTAGAACCCGGCATTGCGATATCCAACAATACATCATCAGTTTCCTGAACATAATAATCTGCGGTAAGTGATAACTTCCCTTTGAAGAAGCTAGCATCTAAGCCTATGTTACTCGTTTTTGTTTCTTCCCAGCTTAAGTTTCCCGGAGAAACCCAGGTGATCCCGGTACTGCTACCCATCCACCATTGTCCACCCTGAATATAATTGATACCGCTGCTGCTGATGTTTTGAGTAGTATAGTTACCGATCTCCTGATTACCCAACACCCCATAACTCATACGGAGTTTAAACTCATTCACCGTATTCTTTAAGTCTCCAAAAAAGTTCTCATTCATGACATTCCATCCCACAGAAACTGAAGGAAACACCCCATAGTGATGCCCATTTCCAAAGCGTGAAGAACCATCTCTACGAACAGAGGCTGAGAACAGATATTTTGAATCATAGCTATACATCACACGGGAGAAAAGAGAAACTAAAGAGTTCTCCTGCAAGGAGCCTGAAGTGGACTGTTGTGTGGTAGAACCGGCACCGATAGAATTTGTTCCGAAAGGAATGTCGGAACGACCGGCACCGAAAGAACGGTTTGAATTTTCTTGTGCAGAATAGCCTAACAATGCCGATATGGTATGTTTTCCGAGGGTACGGTCAAAATGTAAGGTGTTTTCAATTAACCATTGGTTGTTGAAATAGGCAGACTCATCCAGTCTGGACTGAACTGCACCGGAACCAAAATTGTATGGTGCATTGAAATTATAATTACGTCCATTATTTCTATTGTAACCGAAGTTGAGTTTATATTTCAATCCTTCAATACCTAAATCTACTTCCGCATAAGCATTCAATAAGATGTCTGTTTTATTCAATTTATTATCAAACAATTTGGAATATCCGACAGGGTTGTCCATATTTTTCATCCATGGCAAAATACCAGCGTAACCACCCAGTTGATTCGCATCATAAACGGGCAGTAAAGGATTTTGACGCAAGGGATCGGTAATGGTTAAACGGTTATCTTTTCGCTCTGCTGTGGTTAATAATAAAGTATTACCAACACGGAAATGATTGTTAAAGAAAGAGAAAGTATTTTTTGTACGAAGGTTAAATGCCTCATATCCTGAATTGATCAAAATACCTTCCTGATTGATATAACCTCCGGACACGTTATAGGTACTCGTTTCCGAACCTCCGGTGATGCCTATATTTGCCTTTGTAATTGGCGCGGTACGATAAACTTCATCTTGCCAATTGGTACCAGAGCCTTGAAAATCTATTGCTTCTTTAGGCAGATAGCCAGACTGGTTCATGATATTTTTCCACTGCTGCGCATCGAGTACATCCAGTTTTTTGGCAATCCTTTGAACACCTGTATATACGCTGGTGCTGATCGTCGAGGCTGTATTTTTTTTACCTCCTTTTGTGGTGATCAAAACTACCCCATTTGCAGCACGCGAACCATAAATGGCCGCCGCAGCAGCATCTTTTAGCACTTCTAATGAGGCAACATCTGAAGGATCTACCATATTGATATCACCATATACCCCATCAATCACATATAAAGGCGTGTTGGAACCTAATGAACTCAAACCACGAACGTTAATGCTCATTCCTGCGCCCGGCTGACCGCTCACACTGGAAACGCTTACTCCGGCAACACGGCCCTGCAAAGCAGCACTGGTACTTTTTGCCACATCTGCCTGCATTTCTTTACCCGTTATGGAAGCCACAGCACCGGTCAGGTCTTTTCTTTTAACCGTACCATATCCTACCACGACCACTTCATCCAGCTGATCATCATCCGACAGGACTACCTGAATCGTAGTTGAATTTCCAACGGTAACTTCCGTTTTCTGCATGCCTACATAAGAAAACACAAGTACCTTTCCTTTGGCCGCATTAATGCTGAAATTTCCATCAGTATTGGTCATTGTGCCACCCGGAGAGCCTTTGATCACAACGGAAACACCAGACAAGGGGTTATTATCCGTGTCTTTCACTGTGCCTTTCACAGTAATTGCTTGCTGAGCCCATGAAAACAGGCTTAATGTCGCAAGAAACAGCATTAGTACAATTCTTTTCATATTTGGTTTTGATTTGGTTTATTAAGGAACGAAGCCTGGATATCCCTGAATTACCTTTCGGTAACCAGGCGATAAGCATCGCTGTCTCATACAGTTAATATTGATTTGGTTTATAGGATAAAGTTAGCCGAAAACGAAATTGAGAAATTGCATAATTTGCTCATTTGAATTGGACTTTTCGTTCTTTATTCCGGCAGGAATTGTTGAAAATGAGGATAAACAGGAGAAATATCGTCCAAATAGCTTCTGTCTGCCGGGTAATCTGCTGGCTTTAGGAGTAATTACCCCGGGGGAAGAAATTACTTCAATAATCTAAAAATCAACCAATTACACCTACACCCATTTGTACAATTGGCTCAATAGACTTGAACTATGCGCTCTTTTCAGTGTGTTGCGCTCCGGTAATTGCACAAAAAAGGTCCTGATTTATAAGAATCAAGACCTTTTTAAAATCCAAGGGATATGGCAGTTACCGAAAACCAGCTATACTATACCGCCGACGCTTAGCTTAAATGATGAGTTGCTGTTGTTGTTTATGGCTGTCGCGAAACTCAGCTGGAGTAATTCCTTTAGCCTTTTTAAATACGCGGTAGAAATAGGAGATGCTGTTAAATCCACAATGTGCGACCACCTCTGCAATAGGAATAGATTTTTTCAGCTTTTGCATGGCCATATTTATCCTGAAATCGAACAGGTAATCGGTGAAATTCATTTGGGTATTGCATTTTATGAAGCGCGCGAAAGTAGATCTGCTCATGTTTAAAGCCGCCGCCGCATCCGATACGCAAATCATCTTAGCGATATTACCGGAAATATAACCGTGTAATCTATTGATCATAATTTCATTAGTGGTCATTTCCGGAGAAGAAGCACTGGAAAGTTCTCTCACATCCTCCCCTTTTGACAATTCATACAAAAGGATAAATAACTTCATCACGGAATAGAACCCATCTTTTTCCATGGTAATGATTCTCAAAAGAGGGAGAATCCTTTCAATAGTCGCCGCGCCGAAAATAACGCCTTTAGCCGCACGGATAAATAGTTCCTGAATACTTTGAAATTGCTTTTTATCTAAACATTGTTCAATTAAAGAAGGGTGAAACTGAAGGGTGATTTCATGAATATCGGTAGCCGTACATTCACCATCTTTCCAGGCGTGTTTTAATTCCGGATTGGCGATAAACACGAGGTCTTTATCCCCTATGGTTTCAATGGAGTCGCCAACAATACGTTGGGCACCTGCTGCCCCTTCTACGAAATTCAATTCATACTCTGGATGTACATGTACGGGAAAAGTAAATGATGATTTGGTGCGGTCGAAAACTACAAAACAGTCTTTCTCCGACAGCGGAGATTTTTCCCTGTATATATCTGATATCATCATTCTTATATGCTCTATTTGGTTAGCTGATTCTAAGCTAGCTATTTTCAGGCATTATCATGGTCAATCTTATAAAAAGCAGGTATTAACGTAAAAAAAAATTAGCATTTCAATGGAACAAGCGCAGGATTTAAGTTTTGATTTTACTTAAGTTTAGCAGAGGAATACTGATGTAAATAAAAGTATCGCCTTTGGCAGCGGAATCCGGAAAGGTTTGAAAAAACAAGGCAGTTTTCTTTCTTACGATACTTTTTAAAGTGATCATATTACCCGATGGCTGCAAATCTTCCCAATTACCATACAGCTTTTCTAACCGGTCGATAATTCCGGAGCTGATCAACAGGCTTGCATTTAAAGATTCATACCGGGGCATACCAACTGTAATCTGAGTTAATAAACCGTTGTAAAAATCCAGCACAATTGTTTTAGGGGGATACCCAAAAAGCTTATAATTTGATGGGTAATTTACCTGGTAACTTTCAAAGTCTGGCTGATTACTTTCGATCTTGTTTACGGAAGTCCTGTTTTTAATGCTGTTCAGTGTTGAGCCAAGATCAAACTTATTAAACCCATGTTTAAAATCAAGATTTGCCGCACGTTGAGATTTAGCAGACTGACATAAAAATAATAAAACGGCTATGATCATGTTCGTATTTTCCATCTCCTAAAAACGGCCTCTCCTTTAAGACATAGTGCATGATCAGAACAGAAATTATATCTGGCATTTACTTTCTCGTCCCAATGTTTCATTGCAATAAGTTCTCCCATTGCGCAGGTTTCCGCATTAGCGAATATAAAATAGGTAATGCTATGGATATGGGCACCAAAATCAGCTTCCGAGGGATCTGTTGCATGAGTTATTGATAAATTCAGCAATTGTGCAATCTTAGCTGAGTTTAATATTTTCTCTTCAATTTTATTAAACTTTGCCTGTCCGTTGTTGAAGATGTACTGGGTTTTATATAGCCCATAAAGCCCTTCAAGTGTACTAACCGCCATAATTATAGTTTAGTAAACCGGTAACCGGTAGTTTTCATTACTTCATTGGCAAATCCGGAAACTGCCATAAGTACTCCTGTAACCATCGTTTGTTGTCCGGCCCATTTAACAAAGTTGTGCGTAGCCTCATATCTTTTACAAGTTTGACAAAATGAAACAATTGAGTTTTCTGCCTTTTCGGCATAGAGTTTTACTGATGCTGTCATTACCCCATTAGAACAATCAAGGAGACTTGAAAATCCAGTCATGTCGTTATACATGATTTGTGCCGCTGCATCTAATTCTTGTTGTTTATGATCTGAGAAAAACCCCATAATTGATAAAATGCTTAATGTGTGATTTACAGTGTTAATTGTTTCTTCCAAAATTATCGATATGCCTGGTGCTTTCTTTACTGGAACCCGTAAAATGCAGATCCCGGGTCCATTTATACCCTGTTAACTCAGCCCTTTTCTGAGTGATATTATGGCTTCAAAAAATAATAGGCTGTTTTTAAGTCGATTATGTGTTTTTATTTGCTTTACACAAACTAATTGCTATTTTTGCCACCCACAAGCCACAAGGGGGATTAGCTCAGCTGGCTAGAGCGCTTGCCTGGCAGGCAAGAGGTCAGCGGTTCGACTCCGCTATTCTCCACCCTTAAAAACCTTCAGGGATCTGAAAGTTTTAGTAATACTGAGTCGGTTTTATTGGTAAACGTTCTCGTTTATTTGATAGAAAGACAAAATGGGGGGATACCAGAGTGGCCAAATGGGACAGACTGTAACTCTGTTGTCGCAAGACTTCGAAGGTTCGAATCCTTCTCCCCCCACTCCAATAGAAAAACCTTTCAGTTAAAACTGGAAGGTTTTTTTGTTTTAAAGCAGATCAAATCGTGCACATTACCGTGCACATAATCGTGCACACAAACGATATCTAACCATAACCAAACACGTTATGGTAACTATTAAAGTCTTCTTAGATAAAAGAAGAATCACAAAGGAAGAAACCTACCCTCTTAACTTTAGAATCTATCACTTAAACAAATCTTTCACCAGATCATCAAAGATCTATTTAAAAGAGAACCAATGGGATAACCAGAAGAGAACAATAAAAAGCAACCATCCAAACGCCCTTACATTGAATAGGTTCCTTCTAAAGAGCTTTGCCGACTTACAATCAGAATTACTACTAGCCGATGATGCAAGTATAGTTGAGTACTTAAGTCCTAAGCCCATCCAATTAATAGAGAAGAAGCCCATTCCGACCGTATTCTCCTTTGTAAGTGATCTAATCAGTGAATTAAAAATGGACAACAAGATTGGAAATGCTTGGGTTTATGAGTCAGCGATCAATGCTTTAAAGAGATTTCATCCCAATAAATCATTAACCTTCGAACAAATTGACTTCGAATTCCTTGATAATTACAATAAGTTCCTGCTGAGAAGGGACGTAAAACATAATACCGCTTTCTTTTATATTAGAACGTTACGAGCCTTCTATAACAAAGCTATCAAACTCAAAGTTGTTGACAGGAATCTGTATCCTTTCCATGATATAAAGCTGAAAGCTGAACGAACGAAGAAGCGAGCAATTGATAAATCATTGATAACAGCTATTCTCCAATTGGATCTCCCGGAAGGTTCTACAATATGGCATGCTCGTAACTGGTTTATGATGTCATTCTACCTAATGGGTATATCATTCGTTGATCTAGCCCTACTGCAAACAATCAATATTAAGAACGGCAGGATACATTATAAACGACAAAAGACTGGGAAGACCTATGATATTAAAATACTTCCACAAGCACAGAAGATAATTGACTTGTACAGTTCTACACGTTCTCAGAACTACCTGCTACCTATTATAAACCGTAAGGTTGATTCAGAGGAAGTAAGATTGAGGCTTATAAAAGATAGAACCAGACTGGCTAATAAATACTTAAAACGAATGGCTGAATTAATAGAAACCAAGGAGACGATTACGACCTACACTTCTAGACATTCATGGGCTACCATTTGTAAGAAGCTAGGGTTCAGTATTGAAATCATTGCGGAATGCTTAGGTCATGAATATGGTAACAAAACAACCGCTGTATATCTTGACTCCTTCGATCAGGAGGTTATAGATAATGCAAATGAAGTAGTTGCTAAAAGTGTAAGCATTTAAATCCATATAGCGAAGTGGGTTACACTGCTTCGCTTACTTGCAATACATTGCTGTTACCTTATAAACAAATGATGGGAGATGGAATGGTATTGTCTCCTTCTTTGAAGTTGGTTCTGGTTTGATCAACGATGGTTCTGAGATCTTTTCCGCCGCTATTTTCCACCCCGCAATTTACTTGTGAAGTTAGGCGCAGTTAAATATATTTATAGCGGAGTGAAAAAATAGCGCTCCGCTTTCACAAAGATGCTATGTACGAAACCAAACTCAACCCCGACTTCAACAAGCTTAAAACCTTCTTCCCTAATATCACTGATGTCGATGTAACTCGTATACAGGAAGAAGGAGGCGTTCCTGTTATATTAGAATACATGAGTGAAGCAGGTTATTTACGTGTCTGTGAAGGCCTGAGAAGTGCTGTAATAAAGTATGGTATTGAAGATCATTATGCCGAATTACTCTATTTAATACTACAAAAGAACGAACAGATAAGGGAACGCTATGATGCTTATCAACAGAATTACTCAGATGACCAGACCTCAAAAGAGGTTGCAAAGTTTCTACTAGCCTACAAGGAATCAAAACCTAATCAGCATTTCCAACTAGTAGCAAAGCCTGTTACAGGTAGTGTTGCCATTAAAGATACAGCAGTAGCAAAGTGGATGTGCGAACAGATTTACAAAGCCATTGAAACCAAAGATTTCCCACTAGGTGTCTTCGGCGAAAAACTGCTATATGATCTCTTTGGTGACGATTTTAATAGTGACATACCTATCTCAATTGAAAGATTAAAAGCAACAGCAGAACTTAAGCCAAGAAAGCCAACGGTAAGAGTAAAGAAGCTACTCGTTGAATTCTGTCTCTATTTACAAGTTTACCTTTTAAACGAGACCAAATTAACTGCCTTACCCGATGTACTACTTACCGATGCACAGGCAAACTTCTTCTTCGATATACTGGAATCAATTGGGTACGTAGACAGGGAGGAGATAGAGTCTGAACCAAAGGACTACATCCACGCGATGTTCAGAAATCACATATAGGTAACACATTGATCTATTTGGCTATATAAGTTTTTGATAAGCGGTAAATATTATTGCCTCTATCCAGCTGAGCTACTAAGACATTTGTAGTGTGATATAAACAAATCACATAGATCATAATGGATATATTGGCACAACAGGCTTTATATGAAGCCAACAAGGTAACTGGCAGAGGTAAATTCTGCCCTAGAATCGGGACTTACAGGATCATTGATATTTTCAAAAGCACCTGTTATGGTAAGCCGGCTTTAATGGCTAACGTAAAATGGAAGCTTAATCCAACTGATGACTACGATGGTGATTTTACAGTGCAGATACAACTGGAATCATTTACTAGTGCAGATGCTATTGATAAAGAGAACTGGCATCACAGGGAGGTTAGAGTAACTGATGCAATGTATACCAAAGACAAACAGCAATTTACTTTAGAATGGGAGTTGTTGCCAATCCAGTCAATCTCTATTGATGCACTTAATAATTTACTGGCATCCGGTGATGAGGTACTAGCAAATAGTCTGTTACGATCAACAGATGATGTTGAGTTAGGTGACGATCAGATTGACTACGGCACAGGCGATGGTATAGAATACTAATCTGAACCAGTAAATTTATAGACATGGAGCACCTAGCAGTGCTCCTTTTGTGTTTAATGATGTTACTTGTAAGCTCTTGTTATATAGGGCTATATAACTTTGTAAAACCCTTTTAATACCATTGCCTTTCACGCATCTAGGCATCAGCACTTTTGCAGCAACGGAGTCAAACCCCTCTGTAAAGCAAGAGATGCAAACACAAGTAATAAAGATCAATTTAAAGATTACTGATAGGTTTGAAGTTGCCTTCTCTGACAAGTTAATTCCTTCTAACTCATATCTGGACAAGAGTAAGACAGGCTTGGGTATGACCTATGCAGAATTTCATGCCGAGCGACATAGCATTATTGTCATACCATACACAAGCATTATAGATTTAAAAGTTAAAGAGTACAAATACAAACGGCCATTAAAGATTGTAGATGAAGTGAAGCCTAAGGTAATTGGAGAGTACTTAAACTCAGATGTGGAGTATAAGAAGTTAGTAACTACACCGGAAGGCTTTAAGAAGATCATTGATGCTGCAATTGCCATTGAAAAATTGGATTGGTTATACAAAGAGTTTTTTTGCCTACTCGATGAAGCTCACTGCTATGCCGTAGAAGCATTCAGAAAATATATACTTATGCCATTCGACTACTTTTGGAAGTTTGCTAATAAAGCTCTAGGCACAGCAACGTATTTTCCGTACAGCGACCCACGGTTCAATCAACTTACACACTATAAGATCACGTATGATGACCCCTTTGGTAAGATCACTATCGTTGACCATGAAGACCCCAAGACCATCCTTAATCACTTCCTTACTCACCCCGAGAAGTTCCCAGGTAATGTGCATATTTTCTATAATTCTGTTACTGAGATAGAGAAAGTTATACGTGCAGCAGGGATAAAAGATGTTAATGTTTACTGTCGTGATGAGGAGCGAAATCATAGAATGCTTGGCGACAGTGCAATACATTTCAAACAAGAACCGCGCGTTGAAGACTACAAGAAGTTTAATTTCTATAGTGCAAGATATTATGATGGTTGGGATTTATTCGATGATGTTAAAACAACTATAGTACTTGTTACTGACGTGAAGGTAAAACATAGCTTGGTAGGAATACCCTATAATGGTTTTCAAGCTATAGGGAGGCTTAGAAAGGTTTCACCTCATAAATTATACCATATCACCAACAACTTTAGTAAAGAAGATAAGGATGTGAGATCATTTGATCACATAAGTAGAAACTGGTACTATCAGGCTAATAACCATACCCAGTATTACAATGATTTTAAATTTAAGGCACTAGAGGACAAGATGGAAGAGAAGCAAGAAACATGGAACTTTGTAAGTCCGTTCTGTAAATTTACATCAGTTACCAAAGAAGCCTATGTTCATCCAATGAAGGTTGATCAGAAAATATGTGAGGAATATTCTCATGAAGGTTACTCCAATGTTGGTACCATTGAACGGCAATGGAGGGAAATGAACTATGAAACAGAAGTAACCCGTCAAGAAAACCTTAAGCCATTGGTAATAAAAGGTGTACCTAAATCTACTGTTAACAAACAGGTCATCGAGTTGATAGAGGAGTACGCTATCCATCCAGAGAAATATTCACATACTCAAGCCGACATCACTATTGGGAAGCTACGGGAGGGGTTCAAAGACTTGTTGATTGCTTACAAGCTATTTAAAAAGGATGGGCTAGAACAGCTAGGCTATGATGATAAAGCAATAAAAAAAGCTCTTATAGAACATAGTAATGCCAACCAAGAAAATGAACTAAAATTAAGAGCTAAGGTTGCATATAAGGTTAATATACCTTATACCACTGATGGCATAGCATCGATACTTAAAAAAATATATGCTGACCTAAAAATTAAAGCACATAATGGTAAGATAAGAAAGGCGAAGGCCTCTCAATTAGAAGAGTTGAACATCTACTTAATAAAAAAGACCCAGAGAAATGACGTGGGAGGTGCCATTGATCCAAAGACCGGAAAGATTAAGAGGATTCCTGTTTGGATACTTCATGAATTTCCGAATGGCAACTAAGGGGCATTAGCCCGCATTATTGATGAGTGTGTTAAAAAAAGTTAGTTGCGCCTCTTTATATATATACAAATGAACGACGATAACACAAGTTATTTGACACTTTCAAGAATATGGCAGCAAATCAGCAATAGATCGATTTGCTTCATACTTCAATCACTTTACTTTGAGTTTTGACTGCTGCTACCTTATAAATGAATACTCCGGCAAGCAGAGGTAAGCAGTAAGAACCTATCAGGAAGATATTGGCTTTGCTCCAGAAGTTTTTGACGTGGGGTAGCGAGATTAGAATGAAAACTGCAACACAGCAAAGAATGCTTACTAATGTAAGTGCCAATCTTAACAACCAAATTGGTGTGTCTTTCTTTACTAAGAGGGTATAGCATAACCAAAGAAAGAGAAAGCAGGGGATGGAAAAGATACCACCAATAAGGACAGAAAGGAAGTATGTCAATAGGTATAAACCATTGAAGACATCTGCAAAATTCTCAGTTCTCAGTACTTTCATTGATACAATCATCAACATGGGTCCAAAGAATACACCGGTTAACCAAACTTTAAGAGGGAATTTATAATTGTGTAGCATCAAGTTAAAGGTAAACATATACTAATACATACAATATATATAAAATTTCAGAGCCCGATTCTAAGCCCACCCCTCCCTTCATCGTTTCTGAAAGCATATCGCTATATATGAAGCGGTCAGAGAGGCTCTCTCAATCCCCCTATTTCCCTTACTTGTTTAAACGGTGACATATTTCCCTTCATACTATTAAAGATAGTGCTCGAATAAAATTCTGACTGTATGTTAAGCTCAGTGAACCAGGTAGGACTTAAGCCCCCGACTAGATGCCGATACGAAAGCAAACAGTATATACAAGCCTTATTTGGCATAGATAGAACTGCTTTCTTTCAGAAATCAACTCAGATTAATTCACCTTATAAACAGTCAGAATGAGAGCAGAAATCCGTCAGAACAAAGAAAACAACACAAATTTACAGTCACAGCAAGAGATTGAACGCAGACTACGATCGGGTAAGAGAGTATATAAAAACCACCAACGTGCGAAATTAAATTCTACAGACTCACAACAGTCATTGAATCCGGCAATTGAAAACATGTACCACGTAATCGTCCGCAAGATTAAGGAGTTGTACTCACAACTACCCAATAAAGAAGATAAAGTGATGATTGAGTTCAATAATGCGGATGATCCAACAGATTCACACGGTCTCTTTACTGTAATGACACCTACATTCTTCTTCTATTTGGAGTGCGATATTAAAAACAACTACAGGATTGAGTACCTGTTCCACAACTGTCCACTCGAAACAGAGATAATGCAATTGATAAACAAGTACTCTATGGCCAGTTATAGCACCGAAGTCGTTAATCAACCGGATTATCCTACCTTCTTCCGTAACTGTTTACAGGTACAGCCTTCCCGTTTCATTTTTCAACTCTAACGAAGCTAAAAAGGCTTGTCGTAATTATTATGGCAAGCCTTCACTTTTTATAAGGTAACCTCTTCTAAAAGTGGTTCATCGCACTATTTTACCTTTTAAACCAATGACAGTCCACTCAATTTTAAACCCTTAAAACCTATTAACAATGGCAAAGAAAGTACAACAGCAGGTACCAGAACTAACCCCTGAACAATTAAGAAATGAAGAAGTCAATTGGGCATTTACCCAGATCGTAAATGACGGATTACAAATGCTCAAACCGTTTGAAGCGAACAAGTACAGAGCTGTAGTTACAGTAGATCATGCTGGTAATGAACGCTATCCCAACCTAATCAAAGAGAGCATTTCCTACTTCTGGAACCTTACATTAAGTAAAAGCAAGAATGGAGCTCTTCTAATTTATTACACCTATGACAATGAAGCTACTTCAAAGTTTGGTACAGTTATATTCAATAGGATGCTCAGGAGCATCTTTAAACACACATCTTCTGATAGAAATGACATCAATATTGAGGACTGCGTCAGGGTGAACACAGATACAAAGGATATCCACAACTTCTTCTATAAACGCATGATTGAAGGTGAGAGTGCTGTTGTAACCATCTCATCATTAGAACACGTCGCAGCATAAGAAAATAAAGGGTGTAACAGCCCTTTAATTCTATTTACATTTCATTAACTTTACACAAACTTAAAACGGAGGACTGAAATAGAAAGTAAACCCATAACATAGAATTACATTATTTAAGATATAGAGCGTTAGCTTTTGTTCTTGTGCTTGGAACCTAGGAAATTTTAAACACAACAAGGACAGATTTGCGAACGTCCATGCGAAAGCGTGGGCTGTTCCATTCTGTTGTGTTGGGCTTCCTAGGGCCTCAAGCGCGGATTGGCTACGGTTCCACGCTTTTACATTTATTAACGCGCCGAGTTGGGGACTATCGGTTATCATTTCATATATGAATCAAGACAAGTCCAGATTACAAACTATCCTACTTACACAGCTCTTAGGTGAAACCCCGAAGAAGCAAGATTTCGACGTTATGGTTATCAATGATTACCAAACGAGCACAGCCATCATGAGGTTACATTTCACCATGAAGAAAGAAGGCACTGTATTCATGCCAATAACTAAATCACTATTGACAGGGTATTCAGATGAGAAAACAACCTTTGGCAAGGGTATCCGCCTACTCCTCCTTCTTGATAAACAGCATGGTTTTTTATCATGGCTTAAGCGAGAAGACATCGGAGCGATCATAGTAACAACGGTTAAAGACCCATCACAAATGACTCGCGATAACCATTTTTCATACTCAACAGGTGATTTAGAACCTCTAATCAAAGAGTTACGTTCTATCGAGTCTGCACACAAGCAGGCTTATGAGCTTGCTGTCAGTTCGCTCATAGCGCAAAACACCTCACGATAGTCAACTACGAAGAAATATTAACAATCAATTATAACAACATGCACAAACAACTATTAACGCTATCGGTACTATGTTTGCTAATCATCGCCTCGTGCTCAAAAACTAAAAACGACCCTGAGCCAGACAAAGAACTAACCTGTAATGTAAAACTGGTTGAACACACCCATTCGCATGGTAATGCCAATGTAACTGATAAATACTACTATAGCTACGATAATGAGGGTAGGTTAACCCGCGTTGACTACGGTAAAGAACAATCTGCCGAATTTGAGACCTACACATACGCAGCTAATAAAGTTACTTGGAAAGGCGTTGCAGGTGATATAGAAGTGTACAACCTTGATGCAAATGGGAGGATTACAACCGCAGTACAAGGTAAAGATATTTTAAACTTCAAATACAATACAGATGGAAACCTTATTGAAGCGGCTGTAGATGGGGATATTGAAACCCTAACCTATTTAAACGGTAACCTAGTTTCAGCCTCGTTTGGTTCCTCTCCTTGGTCTACCTTCACCTATGGGGTAGAAAAAGCCGATAACGCAATCGTGTACTCTTGGATTTACGAGGATAAGTTCCTTGATTTTGATGAGATCAGCTCAAGGGTGACACCTTATATAGGTCAGAAGTCCAAGTATCTACCTAGTAAAAACATAACTAATCCGGGTATTAATCAATCAACGAATGATTATATTTATCAAAAGAATGCCAGTGGAAAGATCACTTCGGTACAGGTGTCAATAACAGATGCACCTGCCATCAAATCAACAGAGGAGTACAAGTTTACGTACGAATGTAAATAGTTATTAGATAGGGGAATGCTTAAGAGTCACAGTAAAATGTGGCTCTTTTTAATTTTAAACTATGCTTGAAGTAAACGATTTAATTACACTGATCAACTATTCCGACAATCCAACACTTACAGATTTCTTTGATATTAATGTAGAGGGACTGGATAAATACGTCAAGCCGGAAACAAACATACTTTCGTGGGTCATGCTATCTAAAGCGAGGAATCAAGGTCTAGATGTTGTGTTCGTAGATGATGACAAATTTTTTGATGGGTCATTTAACCGGATTAAAGGTACGCTATTGAATGGTACAGAGCCATTTGAAGGAGCATGGTATATCGAATTTGAATTAGCACCAGTCCTATTACACGGTCAGACTTTTAGCTTAATTGACCATTCTGAGTCAATGGGGTACGGAGTGATGATTGACACTGGTAACCTTATAAATGAGTTGATAAGCCATTACCTAAAAGATACTGGTAAAGTTGACTATGGCACCTTGGAGGAGTTTAAAGCCATAGAGACAATTCAACAGTTAACTAACTATATAAACAGAATGCTGACCATCCCTGAGCCAAAAACTCCTTGGTATTCGAAGTTGCCTAGTTTATCTGCTATAGGACTTTACCTAGTGGGTGTTATAGTACTGATCGGGGTCGGAATTTACTATGTCTTCAAATACATAAGCAGATTCTTCCGGTACATTAAATACCTGCTGAACAAGCCACTCTAATTACAACCACTTTAACAAGAGCCATTCATTTGGCTCTTTTGTTTATCTTTACATTAAAACATGTACAGTTATCTATTCGACAACAATATTTACAGGCATCTATCCACTTCAAAAGACGGCGAAGCTTTAAGAAGGCTTGACCAATCCTTGGGTGAAATCAAACTGTTAAAAACTATAAGTGAGGGGAACAATGTATATAAATTAACCCCTTACACGCTTATGGAGGCTGTAGGGCTCAAGAAAGTGCCGAACTTTGAGTTGAACATACCAACAAACCTGAAAAAAGTGAAGGCAATTCCTCAGTTAGTTGAATATCTCATGAGTGAAAGCTATCAGTTTTATTCTACACATCAAGATCTTAGCAGGGAAAACTTGATTAAGATGGCTAATATACAAAGCCAACATACGGATTCTAGTGAAAACTCTAAAAGATTCGAGCAGTTATGCATTTATGATGTTCTTCGCTACCCAACATTCCAAACTTACATCGCCGAATGCTTATCCTTTGACTTTATCTGTAAACAAGATTACTCAAAGGATATGATATTGCCATTAACAAGTTATCTCTTCCATACAAACCTATATCATTGTAAATTAACGAGCTTAAGCAAATTTAGGTTGGTTAAACTGCAATGGCAGTACATAAGCCCCTCTTATAAAGATGATACTACAGTAGATTTTACAAGTCTTGCAAAACGTGATGCGTCCATGAGACTTAAGAAGCATAAGGATTACTTAGATTGTGACTTGATCCACTTAGCATGCATGGGTGACTATTTAAACCATGAATTTCATCCCGTGATGGCTTTTACATGTGACAATAAAGATGTAATAAAAGATAGGCTTATAAACTATAAATCGATAAACTCTATGTATGTAAATAAGGTAATTCCAGATATGTTCTCGGATACGAACTCGCATATAAAGTTCATTTTCCCTAAATGGAAACCGGGAATAGTAGTTTTCTGCAACGAAGATGGTTCTATATATGATTATATAGATGTTAACGAACTTCGGCCTAATTACAGCTAACTGCATTTCAAGAGGGCGTCATATCTAACCATCATTCCTATCCTCAGGCTTCGCTCAAAAGAGGAGCTTAACTGAGGCGAAGGCTAATTCCAGTCATTGTTATATAACGTAAAAGGTTTATTTTAGATGCAGGTATATTACCATAAGCAACTGCCATGACAGATAAAACTAGACGCAAACAAATAAGAAGTGAACTTCGGTTGAAGGCTCAAGAAGAATTTGAATCGAGTCTCCCAATGAGCAGAGAGGAGTTTAAGGGCTTATTTGAGTATTTAGATTTAACATTACAGAAGGAAGAATGCAACGATGACCATGCATTAACCGTTTGGTTTTTAAATTTAATCGGAATAGAAAATGCAGGAGAGGTTGTAGGCTGGTTAATAGATAATAATGGCTTTTGTGATTGCGAGACTCTGGCAAATGTTGAAGAACTCTTCGAACGCTAATCGCAGACACACACAATGCCTTTCCCTCTTTTGCTGCTTAGAACAGGTTAAGGCATCGTATGGCCTTTGGTTTAGAAGTAAACACTCTGTCCAGTGCTCCCTACGAAAGGCACTGCGGACTATTCGTTCTATCAATGAGCCTGTGGTGTTATCAAAGCTAGTCGCCGGAAAAGCGGTACTTCACCGCTCCTAAGTGAGTGCATTAATCACGCCAGATCTGCCTTCGTTCATCTAGGATAAGTTTATCCTGGATTCACTCAGTTGAAATAGATCTGTCATGCTGAATGCCTTCCACAAAGTCCCGATTACGTGATAGCCTTCCTTGCATTTAATCTTCATTCTCTACGTTCATTTGATTCGTAATGCATCGGCTCTCCTTTGATATGTGCTCACCTGCGTGTCGTTTTAGGCTGCGTGACTGTCATGCCATTTGATGCCCTCTTCACTGTCCCTTTAAGTCAAATGCCACGCCAGTCTCTTGTGTGAAACATTCTTTGCAGTCATGCCGAAGGCATTCCCTCTGCAAAGACCTAAACCTCAATTCGCAGGCGGTGAGCAGAAATAAATTCTGTTTGGTATTAATAACAATAATAGCTTTAGCTTTGGTACAGATACTACAACATATATGAAGATTGATGATGTTAAAATAAGGATCAATGAACTGATCTCACTTAGCGAAGAAGTGTTATCAACTCAAAAAGCGACTCAGGGATATAGTAGACATGGAGCGTCAGTTAATGCTTTGCTATTCAATCAGCTTCGAGCAAGTTCTCTTTCTTTTCTAAAGAACTTGTTTGGTGAGAATCATCCGTACTATCAAGAGTTCAATACCAAGGTAAAGGATAATGCACCATCTCACACAAATATCGGCAAAGGTATCTTAATGGCAGTCAAACACGAGATTGACGGAGGATGGCTGTTCACAATAAAGGGATTAGTCTCAGCCGAGATTTTCTCTGACTTCTTAGAAATGGCAGAACATTTATTACAAGAGGGATATAAAGACCCTGCCGCAGTAATGACAGGTAGTGTTCTAGAAGAGCACCTTAGACAATTATGTAATAGAGAAGGAATAGCTGTTGAGGAGGAGAAAAGTGGCAAGTTCTCCCCTAAGAAAGCAGACCGACTTAATGCCGATCTTGCTAGTGCAGGAGTTTATAACAAACTAGATCAAAAGAGTATTACCTCATGGCTTGACCTTAGAAACAAAGCAGCTCATGGTAAGTACACCGAATACACAAAGGAACAAGTTGATTTAATGTACCAAGGAGTAACCAATTTTATATCCAGGACCTCATAGTGCTGTAATGCAATTGATATGATTGAATTCAATGAAACACAAACAGGTCTAAAGACCGGAGAAGAGCATCTTGTTCATAACGGAGAAAAGTTGGATCAGAACTTACTGGGCTTTTGGAGGTGGAACTCTTCTGATCTACTGAGCAATACCACTAGAGGTCGGTTCGCTGAATTCATTGTCGCATCAGCTACTATTGTAGACCTCAACCAAGTTCGAGATGAATGGGGAGCTTATGATTTGATCACACCGGAAGGAATTAAGATTGAGGTGAAGTCTTCTGCTTATGTTCAATCGTGGGAGCAGAAGAAGCTTTCAAAGATTTCATTTGGGATCAAAGCAGCCTTCAGTTGGGATGAAGAAACAAAAAAGCGAACAGAAATAGCAATGCGAAGTGCTGACGTTTATGTGTTCTGCTTGCTGCACCATGAAAACAAAGAAACCTGCGATCCACTGAACCTAAACCATTGGGAGTTTTATGTTTTAGCTACAGGGGAGCTTAATAGCTACACGCGAAGTCAACATTCAATAACTATCAATTCTTTACGTAAATTAACTGAACCAGTGGATTACAGCCTGCTAAACGATGAGGTGGTTAAGAAGAGTGAACTGAATAGTAGGTTATGCAGTGTGGGTGGTTGAGTTGGTTGCTGTGTTCCATCATTCGTTTATAAGGTTACCTATGGTCAAAATCCATTAACGCATCTTACCTTGTAAATGGTCAGGTTGGACTACTCACAATCATCAATCCAATATCCACAATCTGTATTCATCCCTTAATAATGGTTTTTACAATAACAAATGGAGATGGAAAGCATTAGTGAATTGCTATATTAGAATCAAATTAATTGCTATGAAGTTATATAAAAGGGTTGAGGATGAAATTCTATTCTGGGAGACTTGGGACATTGATGATGACAATGGAGCTGTGAATCGAGGCATAGTAGGACAGGTTGGGGAATATCGTGAAGTCCAGTCAAGCATTCTAGAATCCTTCAGGGAGAAAATACAAAAGGAAGTTGATGTAGTCTTTGAAAACGGTTATCAGGAAGTTGATATTGAAGATCATTATACATTACTGATTGAATTTATTGTTGATGGGATGGGCACACCTGAAGATGTCGAAAAGCGAACTAGACTTCAAGATAGGATGAATGACTTTTTAGGTTGGAACGGACTTGGTCATTGTGATGGAGGAAGCATTGGCAGTGGAACGATGGAGGTTTGCTGTTTTGTTATCAACTTTGATATTGCAAAACGATTCATAGAGGAAAATCTTTTAGGAACGGAGTTTGCAAATTACATAAGAATCTATGATGAGAATGAAGTTTAGCAAGTAACATATTCAATATCCATAATTTTCACTTACCCGTTAACAATGGCTTTTACAATAATAAAAGGATAAGAAAGAATGGAAGCAACTGCTATCTTGTAACTCTTAAGGAATCCACTTCATTGCGGAAATGAAAACAACAATCAAACGTATTTTCTCTAGTGAGACTAAGTGGGGGCACTTAACATTCTTGTTGGTTGCAACAGTATTAGGTACAGCCTTTCTTTATATCTTCGTAATCCCAGTTGCGTTTTGGAGTATCTATGGTGCAGGTGCTTCATCTGAACGAATTGACCGTTTACCCTTAGCTATATTTATTTCAGAATGGCTACCGTTGATAGTCGCACTTATTTTTTTATGGTTTAGTTCGGGTAGGAGTGTTAGAAACGGCAATCTGTCTGCGGCTAAGTCCTACTTATGCATTATCCCCTTGCTACTACTGTTGTACTTGTTGAGAATGCCAATCTTAGATGTTATGTTCACGATTTTTCAGTAGTGGGTTGTATTAATTACTCCACAAAGGTAAGCTTGTCCAATCGACACGTACAAAGAAGTTCCGGCATAAACGCTCACGTGGCCTTTGCCCTCCACCTATTTATTCCGTGTGCCTCTTTACTTAGTCTCTTGGAAAGCTTGGTTGGGTACCATAATTAATCAAAACACATTATGGTAAACACATCATTCAAAGTAGCAGAGATAGAGGTGAGCTACAAGCCACATTACAAAGTTGCAGAAAGACCACAGATTAGCAGTTCTAACGATGCCTATGAGATTTTCATACAGCAATGGAACATGAGTAAGATTGAGTTGGTAGAAGAGTTTAAAATACTTCTGCTGAACAGAAGGAATCGCGTACTTGGTGTCGTACACATTTCAAGTGGTGGTGTAAGCGGAACGATAGCAGATCCGAAGGTAATCTTTGCCACAGCATTGAAAACTGGAAGTTCTGGAATTATCTTGGCGCATAACCATCCGAGTTCTGAGGTTGATCCAAGTAGTGAGGATCTGAACTTAACAAAGAAATTGAGTGCAGGAGCTACCTTACTAGATTTAAAAATACTGGATCATCTGATCATTAGTCCGGATAGGTTCTACAGCTTTGCTGATGAGAGCTTGATGTAGCCGGATCAATTAATTAGATTGCAACAATTAACAAATAATATAAACAAAGGTTAGATACCGTGCGAGATTTGTGCACATAACATGGAGATAGGTAAAACAGGGGTTTAGGATACTCTCAGGAACGAAACACTCATTCCTGGCAGGCAAGAGGTCAGCGGTTCGACTCCGCTATTCTCCACCCTTAAAAAACCTTCAGGGATCTGAAAGTTTTAGTTTTACTTAGTCGGTTCCGTTGATAAGCGATCTCGTTTATTTTCAGGAAAGACAAAATGGGGGGATACCAGAGTGGCCAAATGGGACAGACTGTAACTCTGTTGTCGCAAGACTTCGAAGGTTCGAATCCTTCTCCCCCCACTCCAATAAAAAAACCTTTCAGTGAAAACTGGAAGGTTTTTTTGTTTAAAGCAGGTTCGGTTTCTTCAGAGCTCAGGTTTACGGTTTCCAGTAGAAAGCCATACCCATTTCCAGGTATTTTTGAAGCTTTCCATAATTAAATGAAACGATCTTTATTAGTCCTCTCCGTAATCAGTCTGTTAACGATTGTTTCCTGTTCAAAAAATAACAACGATTTAATTCCTGAAGGATCAAAAGAATGTGTTTTAAAATCTGCTGAATACTCCAGCCTCTCTAATGGAGTTCCAACAAACGGTAAGTTAAATTACACTTATGATCAAAACCAAAGAATTTCAACAATAAAGGGGAATCTCAATAGCAGTCTGATTTCTGAAAAGATGACTTATGATCAAGCTAAAATATTAATTTATGGTGAGCATGTTACCTCATGGGGGCAGAAATACGAATACAATGAAGAATTCAACCTTGATGCACAAGGTAGAATCGCAAGTATGCCAGATCTTTATTATAATACAATGGTCTTTTGTAAATATAATGAAGCAGGCTTTTTAGCAGAGGTAAAAAAGGTCTACACTGATCCTTTCTGGAAAACCGAAATTACAAATACTCAGACTTTCAGCTATACCAATGGGAATCTGATTAAGCTCGTTAACGAAACTAATGACAGCTACTATCCTGATAAAGTTAACAGTTGGATATCAAATATTACTTACACGCCTGATGAACTTAAGAATGATATTGTCTCTTACAAACTTTATGAATTCATTTTCCGTGAGGAAGCCAATTTATCCCATCTGACGGCATTTTTAGGTAAAAGATCTAAAAATCTTCCTGCAAAGATGGAAACGACTTCTGCTTATTGGAGTTCAGCCCATACAACGACCACTGAAACCACCATTAGACGATTTATTTATCAAAAAGACGATAATGGAAATGCGCTGAGCATAAAAATTGTAGAATTTCCAACTCCTCCCCCAAGCGATACGCTAAATGAAGAGTACAAATTTGTTTATACTTGTAACTAGTAACCACCTTCAGCTTTTGTAAAGATTGACAAGGAAAAGACCAGATACTTATATGCTGTTTTTTGGCTGGCCAGGATACGAATGATTAACCGTCCAGCAGCCCTGTGTAATTAACAACATGATAAAATCTTATACCAGTTCCGATTTCGACACGATTGCATCCTGGGTAACTGATGAAGAACTTTTGCTACAGTTTGCCGGAACTGATTTTACCTATCCACTGACAAGGCATCAATTTAATGATTACCAGGTTTTACATCCGGACCGTCGCTTTTATATGGGGTACCTGCCTGATCAGGCACCTTTTGCCTTTGCTGAAATTATCCCACAGGAAAGCGGAAACCCCAGACTAGCAAGAGTACTTGTAGGAAAACCTTCCATGAGAGGTCAGGGATTAGGGCGACAATTTATAGCATTGCTACTGGAAGAAATCAGGCTACGTTACCACAGCACTACAGTTGATTTATACGTCTGGGAAAAGAATAATGCAGCCATAAAATGTTATGAATCGGTTGGATTCATCCTATGCCCTGAACGCGCTATGACAATGGTCCATAAAGACTTCAGTTACCATATCCATAAGATGACGTATACAGCTGATTTTACCGGTTAATTAAGCACCAAATAGGCAAACGCACCAATAATAGTCCCAAATTTATAGATGGCAACACCAGCTAACAATAATAAGAAAATGGTTATTTTTTTATGTTTAAGAAGTCGATTGATAAGAGCGTTGTTTTCCATTTCACAGGTTATAAAGTAATTAGCTTGATTAATGATCTCTGAAAGATAATAAAAGTTATCTTGACAACAAAAAAGATAGTTGTACAAAATCCTAAAGCGTATTACAATTATTTATATCTTTAAATTCCCTGATCCCATTCATTGGCCCTTAAGATGCTATTACCAACTGTAGGCATTGAACAAATTTTCAACCTTCCCTACACAAAGGAGGACTTTAAGCTTGTTCACCACCAGCCCATCAATATGACTGTTATTCCTCATGCCCATAAGCATGATTTTTACATGATCCTGTTGATTGAAAAAGGAGGTGGCACCCATACCATAGATTTTAAAGAGCACGAGGTAAAAGATCATATGTTATTTTTTCTTGCTCCCGGGCAAGCGCATCAATGGGATCTTTCAGACGATACATCAGGCTATCAGCTCATGTTTTCCATGAAATTCCTATTATCAGGAAGTCAGCGTTTTCCCTATTTCAATTTATCCGCAGCCCCTTACCTGCCGCTTAAAGCGGAACAATACCGGGCTTTAATTACGGAATTGAAGCAGATAGAAAAGGAAGAAGAGATTGCCGACGACCTTTATGTCGACCTGATTCAAACCCGTTTGCAAGTCATACTTTTGCTCCTGAAAAGATGGTATTCTGACAACTTTGATGTGCATGAGTATGCGCCGGATCACCGCATTATTAACAACTTTCTGGCCTTATTAGAGCAACATTATACGGAACATAGTGAAGTTGGATTTTATGCCAGCGAGATGAGTGTAACCGCAAATTACCTGAATCAGGTATGTCGGAAGAAGGCAGGGATTACTGCCGGTGATTTGATCAGAGACCGGATTTTACTGGAAGCCAAAAGACTGCTCACCTTAACTCAGCTGGATATTAAAGAGATTGCTTATACCCTCGGCTTTAATGATTCTTCCTACTTTTCCAGGTTTTTCAAGAAGTATACGGACATTTCTCCTCAGGAATTCCGCAAAATGAATAATTAGTACCCTTGATGTGCTAACCAGTCCTGTTCGATTCCTTTTTGGAAATATAAATTTGTGTATGAAATACCGAATGATTTTATTGCTGTGTTCGCTGTTTTTCAGCTTAAACACCTTAACCGCCTGTTCCCAGGAAAAAACTATGACAAGTAATACAAATGAGATCTTCCAGATCATTGCTAAACACAACATCTCCGATTTGGAACTGTGGCTTGCTAAAAAGCCAAATCTGGAACTGAAAAACAAAAAAGGAGAAACTCCGTTGATGGCCGCTACTTACCTGAATCAGCTGCCAATGGTGAAGCTATTGATCGCTGCCGGAGCCAATGTAAATGCACAGGATGATATGTTAAACAGTCCTTTTTTATATGCCGGTGCTTCCGGATATCTTGAGATCGTTAAACTGTGTGTAAAATCAGGAGCCGATTATACCGTTTTCAACAGGTACAACGGATCAGCTTTAATTCCAGCCTGCGAAAAAGGCCATGTAGCCGTAGTAGAGGAGTTGTTAAAAGATAAAACCTATCCTATTGACCACATCAACAGATTGGGCTGGACTGCATTATTGGAAGCCGTTATTTTAGGCGATGGCGGACCAAAACAAGTGAAAATCGTACAACTGCTGGTAGATGCCGGCTGTGATATCAGCATTAAAGACAAAGACGGTGTGAATTCTTTGGAACATGCCAAAAAGAAAAACTTTAAAGAAATCGTGAATATCCTGGAAAAAGCAGGTTCAAAAAAATAAGCTTTATGAAAAAATTACAACTGATCTTAATGGGGTTACTTTTCGCCCAGTTCAGCTTTGCACAAAAAATAACCGCAGATTTATTAATTAAATCTGCCACAATTATCGATATCAAAACAGGGAAACTGATCCCGAAACAGGGAATCGCCATAAAAGATGGTATCATAACAGCGGTATTCCCGGAAAGTCAGCTTTCTAAATATACTGCTGCCAAAACACTGGATGCCACAGGAAAATTTGTGATGCCGGGTCTTTGGGATAACCATATGCACTTTGGTGGTGGTAAAGAATTGATTGAAGAAAACAAAAACTTATTGCCTTTATACCTTGCTTACGGCATCACCACCATTCGCGATGCAGCAGCAGATATTAGTCCGAGTGTATTGCAGTGGAGAGAAGAAATTGCAACAGGTAAGCTGCAAGGGCCAACTATCCTGACCTCCGGTCCAAAACTGGAAGGTTATAATTCCAGTTGGATTGGCGACATAGAAGTTGGAAATACTGCTGAAATCAAGGCTGCTTTAGATTCTTTGAAAAACATGAAAGTAGATTTCGTGAAGATCACAGACAATACTTTAAGTCCGGCATTATTTTTAGAAAGTATTAGCATGGCTCGTAAAGCTGGATTTAAGGTTTCTGCACATATCCCAAGTTCTATTACCATGGAGCAAATTGCCGCAGCAGGTTTAAGCTCGGTGGAACACCTGGGGTATGCACTAAAAGCCGGTTCTAAAGTAGAGAAAGAAATCTCAAAAGAAGTGGCTGAAGGAAAATTAAAAGGGAAAGCTTTCAATCAGAAAGTGATGGATACTTTTGATGAAACCGCAGCCTTAGCGACCTATAAGAACATGGCGAAACATGGCATGTATTTAACGCCTACCCTATCATTGAGTTACATTCTTACTTATTTTGAGCAAGACAATCATAAAAATGACGATTACCTAAAATACATTGGTAAAGGATTACAACAAACTTATGTTGGTCGTGTAAAAAGAGTAGAGCAAGACGATGCTGCAGCTATTGAATTCAGACATCAGCTATTTGAAAAAACCGTAAAAACACTTCCTCTTTTACAAAAAGCAGGAGTAAAAATAATGGCCGGAACAGATGCCGGTTACCTAAACTCTTATACTTATCCAGGCATCGGCCTCCATAAAGAATTGGAGTTAATGGTGAAGTATGGCTTAACGCCATTACAAGCATTACAGGCTTCGGTGATCAACTCACCGGCTTTCTTAAATAAAACAGCTTACGGGAGCCTGACTAAAGGCAAAAAAGCGGATATCCTTTTACTGGATGAAAACCCTTTGCAAAATATTAGTGCTACCCAAAAAATTCATGCAGTAGTGGCAAAAGGAACCGTATTAGACCGAAACACACTGGACAACATGCTGGAAGAAGTTAGAAAGAAAAACGATTAGACACCATAAAATCGCTTGATTAACAATTGATGAGTTAGAAAATCAGGCATAAAAAAACAGGGTACCTAAAGAAGGTACCCTGTTTTTTAGTTTAAGTCAATTAGTAACCTGGATTCTGAGGTCTCAGGTTAGGATTGTTTTTGTAATCCACTGATGGTAGCGGGAACAATAAATGTTTGTCTTTCAAGATCACATTAGGGGTTGCTGCGAAAGCGTGTCCTACAAAATTATCAAAACCCTGAGTTGATTCATTGTACACTTTTCTTAAGCGCACCATGTCGAACCAGGTAATGCCTTCATAGCACAGCTCATGCCAGCGTTCGCGCCATACAGCTTCTTCAAACTGCGTCTGACCTAAGCCAGCAAGCGGCGTTAATAACGCACGTTTTCTGATCGCATTTACGGCATCTAAAGCACCTTGATTTGGTGCACCATCTGCACGGTTTTGTGCTTCTGCATAATTCAGTAAAACTTCAGCATAGCGAATCTGTGGCCAGTTTAAGCTACTTTGAGCGGTACCTTTCACACCCAATGTTCCATTGGCGATCACATCAAAATGTTTAAAGATATATGGTGCATTTAATTGCTTCAACTCACCAAATCCTCCGGTATAATAAGAGGTATAGAAAAATCCTACTCTATCTTTTGCTCTTAAATCTCCAGCCTCATAAGAGTTGTAAAAATTAGATGTTGGCACCGTGCTACCCACCTCATCACTATAGGCTGAAACGTCTTTAAAGTTAGGCAATAACAGCTGTTGCATTGGATTCGTCGACACAGAAGCCAGGTACTGGATTCCAAACATATGTTCTTTTCTGTTCTCGGTAACCAGGCTATGCAATTCCGCATAGGTATCGAATAAACCGAAACCGCCATCTGTGATTACTTCCAGCGATTTATCCGCAGCAAGTTTATAATAAGCGGCACCTTTGTTTAAAGGAAATCCAGCCATTGTTAAATAGACCTTACCCAATAAAGCTTTCACAGCACCTTTGCTTGCTGTTCCGCTTGCCTGCTGCCATGGTAATCCAGCTGCTTCCGCAATCGTTAAATCATCTACAATTTGCTTATAAACCGCTTCTGTTCCAGTCCTTGCAGGATAAAAATCCGGAGATTTGATGTCCTGAGGGATAAGAATCAAAGGCACATCACCATATAATCTTACCAGATAGAAATAAGCCCATGCGCGCAAAAATCTTGCTTCGCCCAGCACTTGTTTTCTTCTGGTTTCATCCATTACACCGATTCCAGGCACCTTTTGAAGGGTTAGGTTGGTCTGCGCAATCACATTGTACAAGCCTGACCACCAGTTTCTAATCAATAGATTCTCTCCGGTGAAAGATAAGCCGGCAAGGTTATTCAGGTCTGAATTTTGTCCGGTTTCTGTCTTAGCGGTACCGGTAACCAGTTCCAGCATAGAGAAATTGGCAGCAAATATACCCGCCCCATTTCCAATAAAACGCGTCTGTGCATAACCTGCGGCAATAGAAGCTTCAGCATGTTCAGGAATGGTATAATAGGTTTCCGGCTCCAGATTTGAGGGATCTTTTTCTTCGAGGAATTTCTTACATCCGGTTCCAAGCACCACCATTGCAATCAGGAGGATTTTGCTTGAGGATTTTATATTTAATTTCATGATATCTTAATTAGTATTGACAATTTTTAGAACTATAAACTCACATTTAAGCCTACCATAAACGTAGTTGGCTTAGGATAATCGAAGAACGTTTGTCCCTGTGCAAAAGCATTGGAATACGTAGTTACTTCGGGATCATTTCCGGAGAATTTAGTGGCCAGGAAGAAGTTTTGCACACTACCATAAACCCTCATTCTGCTTATTTTCAATTTCTTGGTGATGTTTTCGGCGAAAGTATAACCCAGTAAAAGGTTTCTACCACGGATAAACGAACCATCTTCTACCCAGTGACTATCCACATTGGTTACATAACCAGCTCTGGTATCACGAATGGCTGCGATTGGCGTATTTTGGTTTTGAGGAGTCCATGCGTTTAAAACGGAAGCATAGCTATTGGCAATACCAACGCGATCTTCGGCAGAGTGTTTGGTCATATCCAACACATCATTACCGGCAGAATATTGAAGCTCAATCGTTAAATCTAAGTTTTTATACTTAAAAGTATTGGAGAAAGCACCCCATGCTTTAGGACTACCATTACCGATAATACCACGGTCATCATCATTAATCTGGTAATCACCATTCACATCCAGGTATTTAATATCACCCGGAAGCACTGGCTTACCTGCTCTGTAATTATATTTTGCAGCTTCTGTGCGTTCGCTTTCGCTCCAGGTACCGAGGCGTGTTAATCCCCAGAAAGAACCTACTGCCTCACCCACACGGATAATTCCTGTTTCATTGGTAAATCCAGGATTTCCTACACCGAAAATATCTGCTGGTGTAGCCAGTGAAAGTACTTTGTTTCTGTTAAAGGAAACATTAAAGCTGGTATTCCAGGTGAAATTATCGTTAGTGATATTCACCGTATTGATGGCCAACTCCAATCCTTTATTTTCCATGCTACCAATATTTCTGGTAATTGAGCCGTATCCACTTGTTAATGGTACCGGTGCATCCAACAACATATCTGTGGTTTTTCGGTAGTACACATCAGCTTCCAGGTTAATCCTGTTTTTGAATAATCCTAACTCAACACCTATATCTGACTGCCCAACTTTTTCCCATTTCAAATCTGGATTTGCGAGACGGTTTGTTCCTACACCACCTACTCTTGTATCATCAATAATGGCAGCATATCCTGTACCTAAAACTCCTAATGATAAATAACTAGGGATCTCAGAGTTACCGGTGACCCCATAACTGGCACGTAATTTCAGGTTGGAGATCACGTTGCTTTCTTTAATGAAATTCTCTTCAGAGACTTTCCACGCTACGGCAGCAGATGGGAAGAAAGCGTATTTGTTATTTGCCCCGAATTTAGACGAACCATCCGCACGACCAGTTGCCGTGAACAGGTATTTATCTTTGAAGCTGTAATTTAAACGTCCGAAGTAAGAGTTAAAACCAAAACGTTCTGCTCTTGAACTTCCCGGAATTGGCTTACTTGCCGCGCCTAGGTTATTGTATTGTAAATAATCGGTAGAGAAGTTTTCGCCACTGGCACCAAAACCGAAGATATTTGTTTCCTGCCACGACAAACCTAATAATGCAGTGATTGCATGATCTTTAGAGAAACGTTTGTTGTAAGTCAGGTAATTTTCAAATGACCAATAGGTTTCTCTGTTGTTGTCTAAAGCAGCAGTACCTTTCTGATCAAAAGCGATTCCGTAAAGGCTACGTCCATTGAATTCAGAACGGCCACGGGTTACTATATTTGCACCTATAACAGAGCGGAATTCTAATCCTTCAGCAAGGTTTATATTCGCATAGGCATTACCTAAAGTACTCTGTGTTTGTAATAAATATTTACGGTCTGTCAGGATATGTACTGGGTTAGAACCTCCTTCTGCGCCTGGATAGTTGACGTTATCCGCCCAGGTACCATCTCCATATTTAACAGGCAGGAAAGGGAAACTTTCTGTGATCATCCTTACCGAGTTCAGTCCGCCCGTACCTATATCTACCAGATTTTCCGTTTGATTGGTATAGCTTAAACTTCCGCCTACTTTCAGCCATGTTTTCATTTGACTATCCATGGTAAACCTTCCCGAATAACGTTTCAGGTAAGAGTTTTTCAAGAGACCGTTGTCATCTCTATGGCTCAGGAAGAAGCCATAGGTGGTTTCTGCATTACCACCGGTAAATCCTAGCTGGTGATTTTGAGACAGTTTATTCTGAGTCGCTTCTTCTAACCAATCAGTATCATACAGTGGCTTTCCATTACCATCAAAAAGCAAAGGCAATGATTTTCTTTTGATCCTTGGATCTGTATAATTATTTGCTGCCCATCCTGCAGGATCATAGGTCTTGGCATTGTCGTAGGCTAAGTTTTCTACATCAATGAATTCCTGGGCATTCAGCATTTTCACTCGTTTTGGTCCGATGGTAGGCACACTAACATCTACATCATAAGTGATTCTGTTACCAACAGTTCCTTTTTTAGTGGTGATCAGGATAACTCCGTTGGCACCTCTTGCACCATAAATCGCTACCGACGACGCGTCCTTCAACACTTCTACAGAGGCAATATCACCCGGATTCAGGAAGTCGATTGCATTACTACTTTGTGTTTGTGAACCTACCGGAAGGATTACGCCATCCACTACATATAAAGGATTGTTGGTGGTTTTAATGGAACTGAAACCACGGATACGGATGTTTGTTTGTCCGCCTGGACGACCAGAATTAGAGTTAACCTGTACCCCTGAAATACGACCTGCGAGTGCCTGGTTTAAGGAAGCTGCCGGGCGTTCTTTCAGTTGCTCTTCTTTTACAGAACCTACTGCTCCTGTTAAGTCAGACTTTTTACGTGTTCCGTAACCTACAACCACAACATCATCCAGATCTACCCCTGATGATGGTTTCAGTTTAATGCTCAGTGGTGTTGCACCTGATCCTGCTTCGCGCGTTTGCGTATCATATCCGATATAGCTGAACGATAGCTGATCTGTAGCATTTTCTACTTCAATACTGAATTTACCAGCAGCATCCGTTACTGTAGATTTGTTGTTTTTTAGTGATTTAACGCCTACACCTGGTATCGGTTGAGAATTTTCATCTACAACTACTCCAGTGATCAATATTTTCAGCGCTGCATTATTGGGAAACAAAAAAGTAGAATGGGATTTCGCGGCCTTTATCATCAGCTCAGATGAGGTAGCATGCGCCTGTATCCCCGTTAAACAGAGCAATGGAAGCCCTGCAAAAACTAAGTTTTTAATGTTCATTAGAATTTATATTTAGGTTAGTTATTGATTGTTTTGCATTCCCTGTATGCAAACTCCAGTGCCGAAGCTTTTTCCGGAGGAAGGGACCTAAACCATTTTAACGATTTAGCTTTTTGGTCTGGTAAGTTTATTTATTCATAATTATCCATTTTGGTGAAAATTAGGTTGTCTATCTGGTTGTAGTAATTCGTTTTATTATTTTTTAAAGAAGACATAAGGATTCCTCCCCGATGCCAAAATCAGGTTCCCTTTTCTCAAGGGAATCAGTTAAATCAAATAATTGAGAGGATTTCCGCTAAATAGTTGTGCTAATACGTTTTAAAAAATAGCCAGCGGTCTGTATAATAAAAGTAGAATCATTCATATTTGGTTATATTTTGGTTAATGATCGTTTTATCAAAAAGCATTAGCAACTACTAATACGTTTTACTAAATCAATGATAAAGAATAATTCCTAAATATCAAATAATATGTGAAACTAAATGTAAATCAGCTTCTTGGGGCATTTAACGCCCTTTTAGGTAGGAAATAATGAGTTTTGCGGTTCGTCCGGAAGCACCGGCGGTTCCCATCTTTCCGGATAATTCTGCGTAATCAGCCAACATTGTGGTTCTGACTTCACCGTTAAGCAAGTCTTTTACAATCGCAGTGATTTGCTGAGTATTGCAATCCTCCTGAATGAGTTCGGTGACTACCTTACGATCCATAATCAGGTTTACCAACGAGATAAAGCGGATATTGACCAGCATACGGGCAATGGCGACAGATATTTTACCTCCACGATACACCACTACCTGTGGTACATGGAATAAAGCAGTTTCCAGGGTTGCAGTTCCTGAAGCGACAATGGCCGCTTTGGCCACATGAAGCAGCTGGTAGGTCTGTCCGAAAACCAGGGTTACATTTGCCGTATTTATAAATTGCTGGTAATAGGCGGCCTCAAAACTTGGTGCAGCAGCTACTACAAACTGCTGATCAGGAAAAGCGGCAGTTACACTTAACATGTCAGGCAGTAAGCGCTCGATTTCCTGTTTTCTACTGCCAGGTAATAAAGCGATGATGTCCTTATCGAGCTGGTATTTAGTTTTAAAGTCCGGATCCGGAATAAACTGTGCGATTTCATCCAATAATGGGTTCCCTACATAATCTACTTCCATGCCCCATCCTTTGTAGAACCCGACTTCAAAAGGCAGGATACAAAATAGCTTATCTACGATCTTTTTGATCTTTAATACTCTCTTTTGATTCCAGGCCCATACTTTAGGAGAAATATAATAAGCGACTTTGATGCCGTTTGCTTTGGCAAATTCTGCAATTTTCAAGTTAAAACCCGGGAAATCAATCAGGATCAATACATCCGGACGGTAAGCCAGGACATCAGCTTTACAGGCTTTCATGTTCCTGAAAATGGTTCTTAAGTTCATCAACACCTCTGTAAAGCCCATAAAGGCCATTTCTGAATAGTGTTTTTTCAACTCTCCACCTTCGGCCTTCATTTTATCACCTCCATAATAGCGAAACTCCGCAGCTGGATCTTCTTCTTTTAACGCTTTCATTAAGTTGGCGCCATGCAAATCTCCGGAGGCTTCTCCAGCTACTAAATAGTATCTCATTATTGGTTGATTTTATAAAAAAAGAAAAGGAAAGCCCACAGGAATGTGGCACTGATGATACCCCTACCTGTATTTTCCTTGTTTATTTTAAAGAAGTATTGGAGTAATAAAGCGTTGACGGCAATAGAGGCGATGAGTAATAAATCGGCCCTGGCCAAAAAAGTATAACGGTGCATGAGGTACCAGGAAATACTGCCAAGGATACCGGGAGCCAGTATGCCGACTCCCAGTCCAATAAATACCGAATCTTTAACCCGTTTAAACATCAAATGTCCAGCTGTTCAATACAGGGATGGCATGGTGTGCCGTTAAATCGAATTGTACAGGGACAACGGATACGAAACCATGTTGAAGCGCCCATACGTCTGTATCTTCACCTTTATCATTATTCTGAAAAACTCCGGTTAACCAGTAATAAGGACGTTGGTAAGGGTCTTTACGCTCGTCAAAGTCTTCCGCCCATTTGGCATTTGCCTGACGGCATATTTTTATTCCTTTTAAGTCCGCTCCTTTTGGGAAGTTTACGTTGAGTAAGGTTGCTTGTGGCAGTCCGTTTTTCAATACCTCTTCAGAGATTACTTTAATAAATTTCTTACAGTGACTAAAATCTGCAGCTTCCGAGAAATCATCCAGTGAAAATCCGATAGAAGGAATTCCTTCTATCGCCCCTTCTACCGCAGCAGACATGGTTCCGGAATAGATGACATTGATGGAGTTGTTCAAACCGTGGTTGATTCCTGACACACATAAATCTGGTTTCTGACCTTTAAAGATCTTATTTACCGCCAGTTTTACACAATCTACAGGTGTTCCCGAACATTTGTACATTTCTACGCCTTCATAAAGATCAACGCGATCAAAACGCAATGGTTTTCCGATGGTAATGGCATGTCCCATTCCAGATTGTGGGCCATCCGGTGCTACAACTACCACATTCCCCAATTCTTTCATCACTTCAATCAGGTTTTTAATTCCTGGTGCTGTGATTCCATCATCATTTACCACTAATATATTAGGTTTAGAATTTTGCTTCTTCATAATACAAAAATACGAGATTTAGATAGAATGTTGAGGAATAATCTACTTTCCAACTATATTTGAATTATAACTTACTAAACATGAAGAACAAACTAATGCTACTCGCCTGTTTTTTAATTGCAGGGACGAGTCTAATGGCTCAGTCCGGTTTTCAATGGAAAACGGCAAGCTCGGGTGGATATACTTATAAGTATGTGACCAACGACCCGACAAAATCACGTTTTTATACCTTGAAAAATGGGTTGACCGTGATTTTATCTCCAAACACAAAAGAACCAACGATTGAATTCCGCATGAGTGTAAGAGCGGGAAGTAACACTGATCCGCGTTCTGCAACCGGATTGGCCCATTACCTGGAGCATTTGTTATTTAAAGGAACTGATAAATTTGGCACCTTAGATTTCGCAAAAGAGAAACCTTTACTGGATAAGATTGATGCACTTTATGAGCAATACAACAAGACCACTGATCCGGTGAAGCGTAAAGAGATTTATGCGCAGATTGATAAAACTTCCGGTGAGGCTTCCAATTTTTCTATCGCGAATGAGTACGATAAGATGATGAAATCGATTGGCGGACAATCGACCAATGCACATACCTGGTATGAGGAGACAGTTTACAACGAAGATTTCCCTTCAAATGCGACGGATAAGTTCCTGGCTTTACAGGCAGAGCGTTTCCGTAACCCGATTTTCCGTATTTTCCATACGGAACTGGAAGCAGTTTATGAGGAGAAAAACCGTGGTTTAGATGATGATTCCTGGAAGATCAATGAGAAAACTGCAGAATTATTATTCCCTACCCATAATTATGGTCAGCAGACTACGATTGGTACGGTAGAGCATTTAAAAAATCCTTCCCTGGTAGAGATCAGAAAGTATTATAACAAATACTATGTACCAAATAATATGGCGATCGCCATGGCCGGAGATTTCAATCCGGATGAAATGATCAAAAAAGTAGATCAGGCTTTCTCTTTTATGCAGGCGAAACCGGTAGCCTTATATCAGCCGGCACCAGAAAAACCATTGACGAAAATCCAGAAACTGGATATTTATGGTCCGAGTGCAGAAAGTGTAAGGTTGTCTTATAGAGGTTTTGCAGAGAATACGGAGCAAAGCTTGTTGCTAGACCTGATTTCGAGCATTCTTTCAAATGGTAAAGCTGGTTTATTGGATATCAACTTAAATAAACAACAAAAAGTTCTTCGTGCATCCGCAGCTTATCAGCAGATGAAAGATTACGGGATTTTCTTCCTGGTAGCACAACCTAAACAAGGACAGACTTTAGAGCAGGCGCAACAATTGTTATTGGATCAGTTGAATATCCTTAAAAAAGGAGACTTTGATGAAAGCTTAATAAAAGCAACGGTTGCCAATCAGAAACTGAGCTTATTACAGTCATTTGATGACAATGCCTTCCGTGTGGAGGCAGTTACCAATGAGTTTATTCTGAACCGCGCCACTAAGTGGGACAAGTCGTTGAACGGACAGGATGCGATGGCAAAAATCACTAAAAAACAAGTGATTGACTTCGCTAATCAGTTTTTCAAAGACAATTATGTGGTAACTTACAAACATAAAGGAGAAGATAAGAGTATTGCAAAGGTTGAAAAACCGACGATTACTCCGGTACAAACCAATGCCACAGAAACTTCTCCATTCGCTAAAAACTTATTAGCAAAGCCATCGGCGCCAATTGCGCCTAAGTTCTTAGATTTCAAGAAAGACCTTAATTTCGGTAAAGATGGTATCGCTGAGGTGATCACGGTAGAGAATAAAGAAAACAGTATTTTCCGTATGTCTTACCGCTTTGATATGGGTGCATATAACAATCAATTGATGCCTTATGCAGCTCAATATCTTGCTTTCTTAGCTACAGATAAATATAGCGCTGAAGAAATCAGCAAGGAGTTCTATAACATTGCTTGTAATTACACTTTTAATGTGAGCAACGAAGTGGCTACGATTAACATCAGTGGCTTACAGGAGAATTTTGATAAAGCGGTAAGTTTGGTGGAGCATATCCTGACCAGCTGTAAGGCAAATGAGCAGGCTTTAACGGAGTTAAAAAGCAGAATTCTTAAGTCCAGAGAGAACAATAAGTTAAATAAAGCGGCGATTTTAAGTGGTTTAATGAGTTATGCACAGTATGGTGCGAATAACCCTACCAACTTCACATTAACAAATCAAGAGGTAAACAATATGACTTCTGCGGATTTATTGTCGATTTTACATAACCTGAGAAACTATAAGCATACGATCACTTATTACGGACCAGAGAACCTAAGTACTTTCAGCGCAAACATCAGTAAGTTGCACAAGTTGCCAGCAGAATTTACGGCTATACCAACGGCAAAAAAATTCGTTTACACCAATAATGCAAAAAGCGAGGTTTATTTTGCAGACTACGACATGGTACAATCTGAGGTTAGGTGGGTAAGAAATGCCGGTCAATACGAGGCTGATCTTGCAGGAAAAGCGACACTTTTCAATAGCTATTTTGGTGGTGGTATGGGCTCTATTGTATTCCAAACCATCAGAGAATCTAAAGCCCTGGCTTATTCTACTTTCGCAATTTTCGCCTCTCCTGATCGTGCTGACAAACAATATTCGATGGTTGCTTATGTAGGTAGTCAGGCAGATAAAATGAATGACGCGGTAAAAGGGATGAATGAATTGTTAAATGATCTACCTAAATCGGAGAAATCGTTTGAAGCTTCAAAGTCTAATGCCATGAATGCGATTGAAACCAGCAGAATTACAAAAGATGGTATCATTGCTGCCTATTTTGCGAATAAAAAACTAGGTATCGACCATGATGGTAGAATTGATGAGTATAATGAATTGAAACCTTTAACTTTTACAGATATCAAAACTTTCCACGATACGCGTGTGGCCAATAAGCCATACAATTACTGTATCGTTGCTTCTGATAAGAAAGTGAAATTAGAAGATATGGAGAAATTTGGTGGGTTCAACAAGTTGACATTAGAACAGATTTTCGGTTACTAAACCGTCTTTTTTTTATAAACATACCTGAGTTATAAAAAGGGCTTCCTGAATTATAAAGGGAACTTTGAATCGTAAAAAGGTACCGTTACCTAAAACGAGAAAAGCCGGATCACGATTGTGATCCGGCTTTTCTCGTTTTTATATTTCTGATTAATATATTCTAGATTATCTACTTACAAGGATTTTATCCAGGTCACCAGTTCATCACGGGTCTTTCCTGTTTTCTGTTGTAGTTTACCATACATTTCATCTTCTTTACCTTCTTCGTATTTCAAATCATCATCGGTCAGATCGGCATAAGCTTGTTTAACTTTTCCTTTAATCTCATTCCATCTTCCTTTTAATTCCAACTTATCCATAGTCTTTTTTTTAAATGATTAACAATAAATAGATACCTAAAGAACAGCAGTTAAAACTATTTGTTTGATTTTCTGTAACGTTTTACCCCTCTTGACCATCTTTATTAAGAAGCTTTCCTGGAAAATGGATGTCCATCAGCTTAAAAATCACCCTCAGGGCAAAACATAAAAAAGAATAATTAAGACCAACACGAAAGCATAATCAAGCCCCAAACCAAACCTGAATCAGATGAAAAAATTGCTCTACTTATTATTATTTACGACCTGTATTTCCCAGTCTTCCTGTACGATGATCATCAAAAGTATGGGGAAAAGTCTTGTCAAAAAGTATGATGACCATACCGATATGAATGTATCTTCTTTCCAGGTCATGGATAACAAAGGAAAAGTGCATTCCTTTTCGGAAATATATACCGGAAAAACTGTTTACTTATACACCTGGGAAAACACAAAAAATGGTCCTCCTCATGATAAAAACTATGATGATCTAAAAGCCCGTTTTGCTTCATATCCTGATGTAGTTTTCGCGGATTTATATATTGGATCAGATGAAAAATCATGGCTTGACTTTGTTAAAAAACATTCTGCCACTAATTCCTTATTTCTAGTTAAAGATGCAGTTTCCAGCCCATTCTTAACTGCATTGGAAGGTTCTACAGTTGTTCCTTTCATCATTGGTAAAGACGGGGAGATCCTTTCTTTCAAAGGACCTAAACCACAAGATAAGATCTTAGTGGACTACATTCTCTTTCAGACCAGAAATGGTGTGGATGGCACTGCCTCCGGAAAAAAACTAATCAAAGGTGTGAACAGTGCGCAGAAGTTCAAGACAGAAGAGTTGAACGATTGGTATAAGAAACATTTCAAGGTAAATGAGATCAAGGATTTATCCTTTGGCATTTCCTCTACTCAATAAAAGAACCTTCTATTCGGTAAAAAAGAAGTCGTTTTGATACAAAGAAAAAAACGATTTTGATCCTAAAAGAAAAGGCAGCCTTCGTAAATTACTGAGGCTGCCTTTTTGTATTTGCAATTATTTATTTCTTAGAACCCTGGCCTATTTCTGCTTTTTAGACTTTTCAATGATCTCTTCTACAACTGTTGGATCAAGCAATGTGCTGATGTCACCAAGGTTGTCAATATCACCTTCTGCGATTTTCCTTAAAATGCGTCTCATGATTTTACCCGAACGTGTTTTAGGTAATCCGGTTACAAAAAGAATTTTATCAGGTTTAGCGATGGCACCAATTACACGGGTTACCGTTTGCAGGATATCCTTACGGGTAAGGTCGGCATCGTCATGGATATTCGGGAAAATGACGAAGGCATAAATACCTTGTCCCTTTACCTCATGCGGGAAGCCTACCACTGCACTTTCTACTACACCTGCGTGCATGTTGATGGCATTTTCTACTTCCGCAGTACCGATACGGTGACCGGATACATTGATGACATCATCTACCCTTCCGGTGATTCTATAATAGCCATCTTCATCTCTTAAGCAACCATCACCAGTAAAGTAAAGGTTTTCATAAGTGGAGAAATAGGTCAGCTTGCAACGCTCATGATCTCCATAAGTGGTACGCAGCATTCCAGGCCATGGGAATTTTATACAAAGGTTACCGTTTACGCCATTACCTTCAATTTCTACACCTTTTTCATCTACCAGAATTGGCTGAATACCAGGTAAAGGCAAGGTTGCGAAACTAGGTTTTGTTGGCGTTACAAAGGCAATCGGCGAAATCATGATTCCACCGGTTTCTGTTTGCCACCAGGTATCAACGATCGGGCATTCTCCTTTTCCGATGTTTTCATCAAACCAGTGCCATGCTTCTTCATTGATTGGCTCTCCTACGGAACCTAATACGCGAAGTGAGCTCATATCGATGCCGTTTAGAGGCTCTAATCCGAAGCTCATTAGCGAACGAATCGCCGTTGGCGCAGTATACAAGATATTTACTTTGTGCTTTTCTACGACCTGCCACATTCTGGATGCATCCGGATAAGTAGGGATACCTTCAAACATCAGTGTTGTTGCTCCCTGAGAAAGCGGGCCATACACGATATAAGAGTGACCGGTAATCCAGCCGATATCAGCGGTACAGAAGAATACTTCGTCTTTCTGGTAATTAAATACGTTGGAGAAAGTATAACCTGCATACACCATATAGCCACCAATGGTATGTACTACCCCTTTTGGCTTACCGGTAGAACCAGATGTATATAAGATAAACAACAAGTCTTCGGCATCCATTTCTTCTGCCGGGCAGTTGGTATCTACCAATTTAATTTCATCCTCCCACCATATATCGCGGCCTTTCAGCATAGATACCGGTGTTCTGGTATGCGTTAAAACGATTACACGTTCTACTGTCGGGCAACCGATCAAGGCATCATCAATTACTTCTTTCAATTGAATCTGCTTGTTCCCTCTGAATGCACCATCGGCAGTGATGACCACTTTACATTCGGCATCATTAATCCTATCGGCAATAGACTTCGCAGAAAACCCACCAAAAACTACAGAGTGTACTGCACCAATACGGGCACAGGCCAATACCGCAACGGCAAGTTCTGGCACCATCGGCATGTAAATACAGACACGGTCGCCTTTTTTAACACCATTCTTCTTCAGCACATTTGCGAAACGGCAAACCTGCTCATGTAATATTTTATAACTTAGGGTAATGCTGTCTTTTGTAGGATCGTTAGGTTCCCAGATAATGGCAGGTTTATCGCCATTTTCCGCAAGGTGACGGTCAAGACAGTTTTCCGTGATGTTTAACTTAGCGCCTTCGAACCACTTGATATTTGGTTCTGAGAAGTTCCAGGATAGTACTTTATCCCATTTCTTTCTCCACAAGAAATTATCAGCGATACCTGCCCAGAACTGTTCAGGTTGGTCCACGCTCAACTTATAAGTTTCCTGATACTCTTCAATAGAATTAATTTGCATGATTTGGTTTATGTCAACAACTAAAACTCAAATATAACTTTATTCAGTCCCTATCAAAATTTTAATACAAGGTTTTCCTCTTGTTTTGGGCCTGAATCTCAAGAAAAAACCTTGAGATTAATACTTACATTATCATTTTTTGGATATAAAGGGGGAAATCTTTATGCTCAATCTGCACTAGCCCCTGATTTCCTGCACTTACTTCACAAGATTAGGGTAATTCCCACTTATACAACTGGTTTGCTGCAGATTTATGGCAGTATTTTTAGCCATCCTATAATTGCTATATTATATATTGATGAGTAATCATAATAAATTTAAACTAAAGCTACTGATTGATTGTCTATCCTTTATTAGCAATAATATAAGCCATGACCAAAATTTAAATCACCAACAACCTCACAAACTATGGGTACACAGTTATACGATCAGATTGTTTCAGTGTTAAGAAGGGCCGAACTGGCCAACCAGCATTACCAGACGGAATCTTTAAAGTGGAACCTTGATCCGCACAAAGCGGAGCATCTGGAAATGAGGGAGGCGCTGAAAGAAATTTATGAGGTCAGGATTCCGATAACAATTATATTGATGATGAAAGCCATTGACCTTCCGGAAATAAATAACCTGATCTTACATGATGTATTGCATCCTGATCTCCAGATTGTTCAGCAAGCCTATGGTGTTACCCCTACTTTATACCATATGGAAGAATATAAATCACTTTGGTTACAGCAGCTGGAGAAGGAAAAAAAGCCGGAGCTGACACATTACATCAACGATTTTCGAAGATTTGTCTTACAATTTGAAAACCTATTGGGTGATTTAGAAGAATCTGTGGCCTTGTAATCCGTATAAATGTTGTATATTGCGCCCCGAGAGCATCCACGGTAGGGATCTGGGCAGCAGTCCGTAACACGCTGTAAATAAATTCAAAATATTTTAGATACCTACTTGATGATTACAAATATTTTATTGATATTTGCACACTCTTAAAAAAATTAAGAAAACATAATTAACACTATATTTAAAGGCATGTCTAGAGTTTGTGATTTAACCGGAAAAATGGCAATGACAGGTTTTAATGTTTCTCACTCAAACGTTAAAACTAAGCGTAAGTTTTATCCCAACTTACAACTTCAGAAATTTTATATTCCTGATGAGGATCGTTGGATAACACTGAAAGTTTCTACTTCAGCTATCAAAACCATTAATAAAATTGGTATTACTGAGGCGATTAATCGCTTCATGAAAAAAGGATATTTGTAAATAACATTGGTTGATGTGAATCGACCTTAAGATTAATAAAATGGCAAAAAAAGGTAACAGAGTACAAGTTATTCTAGAGTGTACGGAGCATAAAACTAGTGGCATGCCTGGTATGTCTAGATATATCTCTACTAAAAACCGTAAAAACACTACTGAGAGATTAGAGTTGAAAAAATTCAATCCAGTTTTGAAAAAGGTAACTGTACATAAAGAAATTAAGTAATACATTTAGTATTTAACTAAATACAATCTATTTAGATCATGGCAAAAAAGGTAGTTGCAACCCTTAAAACGGGAAAAGGTAAAGAATATTCGAAAGTTATTACAATGACTAAATCACCAAGAACTGGTGCTTATTCTTTCAAAGAAGTTATTGTGCACAACGATCACGTTCAAGATGCTATTGCATCCAAAAAATAATTTTAATATTTAATTATATTAAAGCCGTCCCTTTTAAATGGGAGGGCTTTTTTTGTTTAGTTAGACATTGTATGGGTTTATTTGATTTTTTCAAGAAAAAGGAAACTGCTCCCGAGGCGCAGGAAGCGCTGGACAAGGGTTTAGAGAAAACTAAAGAGGGTTTTTTGAGTAAAATCACGAAGGCCGTTGCGGGTAAATCGACTGTTGATGATGATGTGCTCGATAATCTTGAGGAGGTTTTAGTGACTTCTGATGTTGGTGTAACCACCACCCTGAAAATTATTGAGCGGATACAAGCTCGTGTAGCTAAGGACAAGTATTTATCAACTTCAGAATTGCATCGCCTGTTGCGTGATGAAATACAACTGATGCTTTCTGAAAACAACAGCAATGATTTCAGGAAGTTTGAATATGGACAACATAAGCCTTATGTAATTATGGTTGTTGGCGTAAATGGTGTTGGTAAAACGACCACCATTGGTAAGCTGGCACATAAACTGAAAGCTGAAGGACTGAGCGTAGTTTTAGGCGCAGCCGATACTTTCAGAGCCGCAGCCGTTGAACAGATCAAATTATGGGGAGAACGTGTTGGTGTACGTGTAGTAGCACAGGCAATGGGATCAGATCCTGCTTCTGTGGCTTTCGACACTTTGCAGTCTGCTGTTGCCAATGGCGAAGATGTAGTGATCATTGATACTGCCGGACGTTTACACAACAAAATTGGCCTGATGAATGAATTGGGTAAAATCAAGCATGTGATGGAAAAGGTAATCCCTTCTGCCCCACATGAAATATTATTGGTATTGGATGGTTCAACAGGGCAAAATGCCTTCGAACAATGTAAACAGTTTACAGAGGCTACCGACGTAAATGCATTGGCCATTACCAAACTGGATGGTACTGCTAAAGGTGGTGTCGTGATCGGAATCTCTGATCAGTTTAAAATTCCGGTAAAATATATAGGCGTTGGCGAAAGCGTGAACGACCTGCAATTATTTGACAAAAAAGCATTTGTAGACAGCTTGTTTAACTAGTTTTAGTTCAACAGAAGAATTCTACTCCAAATAAAAAATCATGAATACAAAACCCACATCTAAAATCATTCCCCTTAAAAAACCTAAAATCAATGTAATTACTTTGGGTTGTTCCAAAAACCTTTACGATTCAGAAGTTTTGATGGGTCAGCTTCGTGGCAATAGCATGGATGTGGTCCATGAATCGGATAAAATGGGGAAAGATGATATTGTAGTCATCAATACCTGCGGTTTTATCGACAATGCCAAGCAAGAATCAATTGATACTATCTTACAGTACAGCGAGCTTAAAGACGCCGGGAAAATTGCAAAAGTAATTGTGACCGGTTGTTTATCTGAAAGATATAAGCCTGAACTGGAAGCGGAAATCACCAATGTGGATGCTTTCTTCGGTACCAACGATCTGACCAATATTTTACATTCATTAGGTGCTAATTATAAGCATGAGTTGATTGGAGAAAGGTTATTGACCACTCCTTCTCACTACGCTTATTTTAAAATTGCTGAAGGCTGTAACCGCCCATGCTCTTTCTGTGCCATTCCTTTGATGCGTGGAAAACACGTTTCCAGAGATATGAATGAGTTGGTGAATGAGGCAAAGATTCTGGCAGCTAACGGTACAAAAGAATTAATTCTGATTGCACAGGATCTGACTTATTATGGCCTGGACATTTACGGAAAACGTAACCTTGATGAGTTGTTAAGACGTCTTTCTGATGTAAATGGAATTGAATGGATCAGATTACAATACGCTTATCCTTCCGGTTTCCCGATGGAGATTCTGGATGCGATGAACGAACGTGATAACATCTGTAAATATCTGGATATGCCTTTACAGCACATCACTGATAACATGTTGAAATCTATGCGTCGTGGTATTACGAAACAAAAGACGATTGATATCGTTAATCAGATCAGAGATAAAGTGCCTAATATCGCTATGCGTACTACTTTAATTTGTGGTTACCCTGGTGAAACAGAAGCTGATTTCGAAGAGATGATGAGCTGGGTTGAAGAAACTAAATTCGACAGATTAGGTTGTTTCACTTATTCTCATGAAGAAAAAACTCATGCCCATGATTTAGTTGACGATGTACCTGCGGAAGTAAAACAGGAACGTGTTGATGCCATTATGGAATTACAACAAGGGATCTCTTATGAGATTAACCAGGAAAAAATCGGTCATACTTATAAAGTACTGGTAGATAGAAAAGAAGGTGATTTCTTCATCGGAAGAACTGAATTTGACTCTCCAGAGGTTGATAATGAGGTTTTAATTGATGCTACAACAGGTTATGCAGCCAATGGAAGCTTCGTAAATGTGAAGATTGACAGAGCTGAGGATTTCGATCTATATGGACAAATTGTAAAATAAATTTGTGATGTATTGACTTCTGGTTTATTAACTTAAATTCGTAGCAATGCAGGCCAGATACATCTCTTACCAGGAAACCAATGCCTTCTCCACCGCTGTACTGGATTACATCGACGGAAAGGATCAGTTAAGTGCTTTTTATAAGTACACACCGGACTTTGAAGGCTTTGCTAAAGCCATCGAAAACCGCAGTTTTAAAGGAAACAGGTCTATACTGACCCGGATCCTCAAAAAGCAATATGCTACCATTAAGGCTCCCTCTTTAGTGGACCAAAATATACATCTTTTAGCTGATGACCGGACTTTTACCATTACGACCGGTCATCAGCTTAATATCTTTACCGGACCACTTTATTTCATTTATAAGATCGTAACTGCTATTAACCTTGCAAAAGAGTTAAAGGAGAAGTTTCCGAATGAAAACTTTGTGCCTGTGTATTGGATGGCTACCGAAGACCATGATTTTGAAGAGATCAACCATGTGAAAATCGAGGATAAAAAGCTAAGCTGGAATAAAAAAGCAGCCGGGGCTACCGGAAGATTAAGCACCAAAGACATCACAGAAACCTTATTATCTTATAAAGGCTACCTCGGCATTACGGAGAATGGCTTGCAGTTGGCTGCCCTGGTAGAAAAGGCATATGAACGACATGAAAAACTTTCTGATGCCACCAGGGAACTGGTAAATGGCTTGTTTGGGAAGTATGGATTGGTATGCGTAGATGCCGATGAGCGGGAGTTCAAAAAGGAATTTGCGCCTGTTATTGAGGCAGATATTATTGGTCAGCATAGCTTTGAACATATTTCTGAGAGTAATGCCGCGTTGGAGGCTAAGGGCTATAAAACTCAGGTAAACCCAAGAGAAATCAACTTCTTTTACATGACAGACCAATTGAGGGAGCGCATTGTAGAAGAGGACAAGGTTTATAAGGTCATGAATACCTCGATTCAGTTTACCGGGGCCGAATTGAAACAGGAAATCAGTGATTTTCCGGAGCGTTTTAGTCCGAATGTAGTGATGCGCCCGGTTTATCAGGAGGTGATCCTGCCAAACCTCGCCTACATTGGTGGTGGTGCAGAGCTGACATACTGGTTGCAGTTAAAAGCAAATTTCGACTATTACAAGATTGATTTCCCTATTTTGTTGCTTAGAAACTCGGCTTTAGTAATCGACAAACGTTCTGAGCTGAAAATGCAAATTCTCGGTATTAGTCATAAAGACCTCTTTAAAAAAACAGAAACACTTAAAAATGACTGGATCAAAGCACATGTCAATTTACAGCTGACCTTAGGCGATGAACAACGCACCTTAAGTGCGATATTTGATCAGATCAAGCTTAATGCTTACAAGATCGACAAAACCCTTTCTCAATCGGCTGATGCCGCTAAGACTAAGGCTTTAAAACTGATTGTTAATTTAGAGAAGAAAATGCTTAGAGCCGAAAAGCGCAAGCATGATACTTCCTTATCACAAATTGACAATTTAAAAGGGAAACTTTTCCCTACAGGGGTATTACAGGAACGGGTGCTCAATATCGCACCTCTATATGTAGCCTATGGCGACGATTTCATCGATTCCCTGATTTTAACTTTCAAACCATTGGACCACCAGTTTACGGTTCTATTTGCTTCATAAAAAATGACTTTTCACACTTTTACAGAACAAAATTTACGTCAATTTACGGAAAGGGTATTCCTGAAAATGGGATGTCCCGAAGCGGATGCACAATTGGCAGCAGATGTTTTGCTGAAATCCGACTTGCGGGGAATAGACTCTCATGGGGTAGCCAGGTTAAGCGGCTATGTCAGATTATGGGAGAAAGAGCGCATCAATGCTACACCAAATGTGCGTGTGGTTCATGAAACACCAACAACTGCTACTGTTGATGGTGATGCCGGATTAGGTCTTGTTGTTGCTCCTTTTGCCATGAAAATCGCTATTGAAAAGGCAAAGATTTATGGCAGTGGTTGGGTAGCGGTTAAAAATTCCAACCATTTTGGAATTGCCGGTTACCATGCTTTAATGGCGGTAGAACAAGATATGATCGGTGTGAGCATGACCAATGCCAGTCCGCTGGTTGCCCCTACCTATTCAAATGAAAGGTTATTGGGCACCAATCCGATGTGCTATGCTTTTCCTGCCGGAAAATACCCACCTGTAGTGGTAGATATGGCTACCGCAGCAGCGGCAAATGGAAAACTGGAGATCGCACAAAGAGCTGATCTGCCTGTTCCTGAAGGCTGGGTACAGGATAAAGATGGAAATTCTTCTACAAATCCGCATCAATTGAAAGATGGTGGTTCTCTTTTACCTTTAGGTAGCGATAAAGACCATGGTAGTCATAAAGGTTATGGCTTAAGTGCGACAGTAGATATATTATCAGCAGTGCTTTCAGGAGCAAATTACGGCCCCTGGGTCCCTCCTTTTGTAGCTTTCCTGGAACCTTCTGCAAACCCTGTCGGCGAAGGTCTGGGGCATTTCTTTGGTGCGATGAGGATTGATGGCTTCCGTCCAGCGGAAGACTTTAAAAACCATTTAGACAATTGGATTGAGAGATTTCAGTCGGCCAGTACGATAGATCCCGATAAAAAAGTGATCATTCCAGGTGAACCGGAATATGCTTTTGAGCAGGAAAGAAAAGTTAAAGGGATTCCAATCATCGATGTGGTGGTAAATGACCTGAATGAACTGGCTAAAAAATTAGGAATAACAGGTCTTTAATCCCTGTTATTCTTTTACAACCGGGGAGCTTCCTTACAAGGTGGCTCCTATTTTAAAACCAGCGTTTCATCACCTTTCCTATAAGGTAAAAAGACCATCACCATCGTCATCATTTCATCGGTTGATTTCATGTCTTTAGCAGAGAAAACCATTTTTGGTGGATTATTTGGGTTGTTGGGATTTTCTTTAGTATTGTCATAAGTCCCCTCAATAGTGAGCACAGAGCCCTTAGGAATTTTCACCAATTGTTTAAATCTATAAATCTCCTGCCATTTAAAGTCCCAGGAAGGAATAGAAACCAGCTTAATGGTATCTCCCGCGGGTGTGATGGCATAAGCTTTAAAATCTTTCCCTAACAGGTGCATGTGTGGCCAGACATATAACAGAGACTGGTCCTCAGGTGTAGTAATTTTCAGGTTGAACTTCCTGATGGATTCCGCAGGAATCATGAAATAAGGTTCAATAGATTTCTCTCCTATCCCACCAGACCCTAAACTAATCACACTCACCTTTCTGTTTACAGGCGTTTTTTTATAAAAGAAGTTAATTCCTGAAATATCTTCCAGATCTACTGCAGAAGGTGCATAATGTATAGTCAATAAGATCACCCCTCTTTTGGGCATTACCCAACCCATATCATTAGGGTAAGATTCATAAGAAGTCCCGGGAATCCAGCCACCATAATAGGTCATCGTTTTTTTAAACGGAAAATACATCGCGTACTTTGTACGGTCGTCATCGGTTAAATTCAGGTAATCATCACCTTGATTGATGTCTATACCTTCTTCTACCGGATGGATCGCAAAATTGGCGTGATGAATTATCTTTTTATTACTGGATTCAAATTCTATGGCTTCAACATTTTCCATTTGCCCTTGTTCAAAAGGAATTTTGAACACAATAAAACGTTCTTTATTATCGCCTTTAACTAAAAAAGGCTTTTTCATTTTAATGGTATAGTCTGGCTTTCTATTAAATTGCGTTGTAGTCGTATTTAACTTCATTGCAGCGATCTGCCCTTTTTCGGGTTTTCCTTCCGGAGCTTTTTGATCTACCCATTGCGCGATTAACTGCTTTTCAGCATTAGAAAGCGATCGGTTATTATGAAAATCCCTGTAATTATCATCAGGCTTCCATGGAGGCATATATCCTGACTGTGTTACTTTCTTTATAAAACCAGCTCTTTTTGCGACATCTTCATAGGTAAGCAGCGAGAATGGAGCTGCCTCACCTGGCTTGTGACAAGGCGCACATTTGGTCATAATGATGGGTGCAATATGCTGATAAAAGGTTACCTTCTGTGCAGAAACAGCGCTGCTGAAAAGGAGAAAAATGAAAATAAGTGGTGAATTTCTCATTGAAATATTTTGGTAATCCGGTCAGGTTTTATTGTTATTAAAGATGCACTATCCAGGCTTTATTTTATCATTAAAGTTTTGGCATTACAAGTCATTGATCAAACAGCCTACGGGTTTTGTTTCTTTGTAAGGGCTGATTTTATTGGCATTGAGTTCCGTTAATGCGTCTTCTAAATAATGTTCATTGATGATCTGACGTTTTTGTCCCAGGCTCACGGCCCAGTTATCAATCAGACCTCTGTATGGAACAGCTCCCATGCGGTCAATAACCACCGCTTCCGGTGTAGTGGTCGCATGAATATACTGTGTCAGACTCTTGTTCTTATCGATTAAAACAGGAAAATTAACTTTATACTTCCTGACAAATTCTGCCAGTTCTGCTGTGCTATATGCCTTTCCAGGCACAAGCCCGTAAAAAAGAATTTTAGGGAACTTCAACTTAAGTTTAGCGATGGTAGCCACGTAATTCTGACACAATGGACATTCCGGAGACAACATCACCAGCACAGTTGGCTGGTCAGAAACCAGGCTTGAATTTTTCCCTGCGGTATTCATCAAATGAAAAGCAGACAATTTAGACCAGGAAAATATTTTGGGCTTTAGTATACCAGATACGCTAATCCCGGATACCATAAATGCTCCGGCGCATACTAAAAGTAACATCATCAATTTACGACATTTCATATCCTACCTATAAAAAGAACTCCAGCTGTATGCTGGAGTTCTTTAAATTTAAAAATTATTTTTTATCCCACCATACACGTCCGAAAGGATCATTCGGTCCTGATCCGAAATCAGGATTAGTTGCCATTTCAGCTAATGCTGATTGTTGATGACCGAAATTCAGGTTTGAGCTAGGCAATATAGTGATACCCGCTCTTCTGATTAATTTCAGTTCAGCACCATTGGCAGTCAGTGGAGACCAGGCCAATACAGAAGTGGTGTTCGGGAATCCCGTACGTTTCCACCAGGCCCATGCTTCTAATGGCTGTCTGAAAAAATCAAGGTAAGCCTGAACTGCAATTTGCTCCTGCGCTTTTGAGGCATCAAACTGAACTCCCGGAGCTGCATAATAGCTATCAATATCAGCAGTTTTCACCGCTTCAAATCCAGTAACCTGAGCTGCTATTGCGCGTTGGCTATAGAACTCAACGGAAGCATATACTCCTTTTTTGTACCAATCTTCTGCCACATCAGTAGTGATTCCTCTTGCGGAAAGATCAGCACGCATAAAACAGTATTCAGCATAAGTAATTAAAGGGAAGAAACCAACACCTTTTCCTGCACCAAAACCATCACCTTCATCAAAATTTGGCGTAAACAGACGGTGTTGCAATTGCGACAGGTTATCTATTGAAGTGTAAAGTGGTGCATTTTGAGGAAGTTTAGCTTCATCCGGACTAGGGAAACTCCCTACGTAATTACCCGCTTTATTTGGTCTGTAATAAATTTTTAACCTTGGGTCATTTTTAGCGGCCATGAAATCAAGAACAGGTTTACCAGCAACAAAAGAGCTTGGATTCCAGTTACTTCCTGCATCAGCATAGCTTGGTCCTACTTTCATCATCCATGAATCAGCAACACCAGACATTTGTGTATTGTCTGCGATAACTTCAGTAGCAATAGATTTTAATTTTGCCGGATCAACCTTGATCAAACGAAGTGCTACTTTCAGACGAAGCGCATTGGCTGCTTTTGCCCACATTAACGGATCGCCATTAAACATCGGATCATTACCACCTAAGCCAATCTGACCTGCTGCAGGCGCCTTCAATGCGGCTACTGAGCTTTTCAATTGAGTATCTACCAAACTGAAGATCTCGCTTTGAGTATCATACTTTGGCGTTAATGTTCCCTGATATCTAGCTTGAAAAGCCTCAGAATAAGGAATACTACCATTAATATCACTTGTGTAGAAGGCATAATAAGAAAGCAGTACCTGCATAATCGCACGCATCTGGGTTCTACTTGCTTTTTCTGACTCGGGCATCGCATCGATAAGCTTCATACCATCAACCAGTGAAGCCCCTACGTTACTATAAAAATTACCGTAACGGGTATTAAACTGCGCTCCTACGTTGTTGAAGTTTAAACCATTTCCTGTTGAAAGTGTGGTATACTGCATCCAAAGATTAGTTGCACGATACACATCAGCAAAGTACTCAAAATCATTTGGCACACTGGTAGATGCTTTCAAAAACTGATCTTCCGGGTTGATCGTATATAGGGTTTCCGGATCTAAATTTGCTTTTACAAAGCTCTCTTTCTTACATGACACCCCTAATATCATGGCTACAAATAGTAATGAAAGATATTTTGTGTTTCTCTTTATATTCTTCATGTCAATATTTTTTATACAATTAAAATGCTGCTTTAATGTTAAATCCGAAGCTCCTTACATAAGGCCAGCCACCATATTCTGCGAAGGCACCAGCTCTATTACTGAATACGCCTTCCGGGTTAACTCCATCTTTAGCAGTTTTATATAAATAACCCAGATTTCTTCCTGTTAAAGTAAAACGAAGGCTATTGATTTTTAAGTTATTCAGGAACTTTTTAGGTAAAGAGTATCCAACAGATACCTCTCTCAATGCTACCCATGAGTTTTCGAATACAGAATATTCACGGATACCACTAGACCACTGACTTAAGTTTTCATAATAAGCATAAGCAGGTATTACAGGTAATAAGCCTTGTGCAACTGCATCAGCATAAGTCATACCGCCTAAATCTACAGTGACACCAGCTCCATTTTTTGCAGTAAGACCATCATTTAATACCCCGTCAGGGATAATTCCATCATGTTTAACAACACCTTGTGCATCTGTATAGGTAATTCCTCCGTTAGCTTCATCACGACCAAATAGTGAATTCGCCAATGAACCATTTGCAGAACCATACTGGTGTGTTCCTGATGCCATTAATCCACCGATTTTAGCATCAACCTGTACACTTAAGCTGAAATCTTTGTAATTAAAGCTTTGCGTAGTACTGGCCAGGAAATCTTCCATCATCGATCCCAATTCTTTCTTCTGTTTATTGTAGTCTTCCAAACGAACAAAGCTGTAAAAACCACCTGTTGTTCCGTAACCAGTATTTCCTAATACCTTTTTACCATTGTTTGGATCGGCAATCGCGTTTCCATTGGCATCTTTCTTTTGATAATAAGAGAATGCAGAACCAGTGATCAGAGTACCATAAGCACCTCCAACTTTAGCTACAGAAACAATATCACTACCAAATGCATAATCCAATTCATAAGTATCTACACCTGAAGTCAGGGAAAGGATTTTATTTCTGTTGCGGGTAAAATTAATGGCAGAAGTCCAGTTGAAGTCTTTGCTTACAATTGGTTTTGCTGTCATTAAAATTTCAATTCCCTGATTCTGAATATCTCCTGCATTTACAGATTGAGAATTTGCACCAGATTCCATAGGAATAGCAAGACTAAGGATCTGATTATATGAATTACGTTTGTAATAAGCGATATCGAAGGAAAGGCGATCCTTAAAGAACCTCACATCGGTACCAATTTCCAATTCCTTGTTCAATTGATTTTTAAGGTTAGAATTTTTCAGGATTCGATCAGAGAAACCAAACACAGATTGATTTCCACCAGCTGCATTATTGAATGACCCTGTTAATTTATAGTAGCCCTCTCTGTTGGTAATCTGCGGATCCGCAGATAAACCTGTATAAGAGTAGGCAGCTCTCAATTTACCGAATGACAGTACAGACTCTTTGTCTTTGAACATAGGTAGCTCAGTAAATGTCCATGCTGCACCAACGCTTGGATAGAAATAGCTGTAATTTCCAGTTCCATCTCTATAGGTTAAGGCAGAAGACCAGTCGTTACGAAGACTATAATTCAACGTCAACATATCTTTCCATGTGAAATCACCATACGCATAAATTGCATCTGTTCGCTCTCCAGGCATAGGATATGCCTTGGTAACCGCTGGATTAAGCGAATTTGAAATTGCATATACATCAGGTACTTTCAATCCACCATCTGTATAAGAAGAATTAAAAAAGCCTGAATTATTTACGTTTAGACGGTAAGTTTCTCCCCCGGCCGCAAACGAAGCCACAAGATCATCAGTAATGTTTCTACTACCGGTTAATAAACCTTGTACGCGGTAAGCCTTGTTGCTTGCCTGATCAATTTGGTAATCACCACCAGCAAAAGCAACTCTTGCACCTCTGTTTTTACGCTCATATTGAGTATTATAGGTATTCGTATTTGCTTTGATCAAGGCATTTAACCATGGTGTAAGCTTGATGTTAAAATCAATATTTGCCAATAGGTTGTTCTCTTTTTGAGTACGATTGTCTTCAAAGAAACTATAAGCCCAGCTTCCTAAACGATAAGGGTCATAAACATCCGGATCTTTAGAACTTAATGCGCCACCAGCTGGATTAATATAATTTTTAGTATAATAATCAATATCAGCATTACGAGGCATATAATAAGTAAAAGCAAACAACGGGTTATTTCTACTCCCTTGTCTACCCGGATTTTTTGAATCTGACATCGTATAGTTAACACTTACATCAACAGAAATCGCTTTAGAAATCTTTTGAGTTGCTCTTAAGGCGAAAGTATTTCTGTCAAACTCATTATTAGGAAGAATACTTGGATTTTTCAGGTTGGTATAAGCCAAACGGAATGTAGTATTCTCGCTTCCGCCTTCAACTGAAACATTGGTATTGATAAATTTACCTAATCTGAAGAAATCCAGGGGATCGTTAGCTTTCCATGGTGTCATTCTTCCATTCAGGTCTTTTACCATATGGCCATCAAATTTCGGCCCGAATGAGTAACCTCCTTTATTGATATTCGCAATATCTTCCACTACATCAACACCATTGGCATCCTTTTGAAAGTATGGAAGAATACCACCTCCATAGTCATTTTGAAAATCTACCAATTTATAAGCCTGATCAAATGAAGTAGTTTGAGAAACACTAATTCCCAATCCATCCGTTTTACGGCCTTTCTTAGTGGTGATTAACAAAACTCCATTTAATGCTCTTGATCCATAAAGAGAAGATGCTGCAGCTCCTTTTAAAACAGAAACACTCTCATAATCATCTGAATTCAGATTTTTCATGATATTTCCAAAATCGGCATTGTCACCCCATGAATCTGCCCCGGTAGTTCCTGCTAGTACTAAAACCCCATCAATCACAACCAACGGTTGTGTATTTTTACCTAAAGAGGAGTTACCACGGATTCTGATCCTGGAAGAAGACTGCGGTCCACTAGCTCCCTGATTGATCATTACCCCGGCTACTTTACCTTGTAAGGCATTCACGACATTGGAACTGTTTGCCCTGGCAAGCTCCTCACCCTTCACTTCGGTTACAGAAGAGCTTAGTTTCCTGGTACTTGTTTTTGTACCGAATCCAGTGACAACGACCTCACTGAGTCCTTTAGAATCGTCTTGCATCGTTACGTTTATAGTCGTATTCTGCCCTACGGTTACCTCCTGCTTCAGCAGGCCAATAGAAGAAAATACAAGTACGGTACCCGGTTTTGCAGCAATTGAAAACCTTCCATTTCCATCTGTCGCCGTCCCATTCTTTGTGCCTTTTTCGGTAACGTTAACACCAGGGATAGGCTGCCCTGATTTCTCGGTTACCGTTCCGGTAATCCTCTGCTGTGCATAAGCCGTAATTGTTATTACACTCAATAACAAAACGGCCATACACCTTAAGTACATCTGTTTCATCTTTTAAAGGTTTAGTTATTAAAATTTAGGTTAATTGCTTGGTTATTTCTCCTGAAGTCCTTTTAGTTCTTTTTAAACGAATTAAAAGGGTTTAGCTATTTTATTAAAATAAATATTATTCTTATACATTAATTAAAGTTGCAATTCTCAACAACAAGGGTTGCCGCTCCGAGGAGCGCGGAATCTATCATCAGCTCAGAAACCTTTATATCGGTATGTTCTGATAACATCGGAATACAAAACTCATTTATTGCTTGTTGAATTGGTGCCATCAGGATCTTTCCTGCGCTAGCCCCTCTTCCACTTAAGACGATTAATTTAGGATTGGTAATGTGTATTAAAGTGGCAATCCCTTTTCCGATCAGGAAGGCGGCATCAGATAGAATCGAAACGGCGAGCGGGTCGCCGGCTTTTGCTGCATTAAGAAAATGATCTCCGGGCAATTTACTTTCATCCAGAAAAAGATGTTCCAGACTTGAATTTACTCCCTCCGCGATCCGGGATTTTGCACGTTCTACCAGTACCAGTAAAGATGTGTCTACTTCCAGGCAACCACGTTTTCCACAAGAACAAAGTTTATTACTCTGAGAAAGCGGGATATGGCTAAACTCCCCTGCATAACCGCTATGGCCTCTGAAAAGGCTGCCATTGATGACCATACCTAAGCCGATTCCCCAGCCAATATTCAGCACCATCACATCTTTTGTACCTTTGGCAACACCGAATTTCATTTCGGCAAGTGCAATAAGGCTGGAATCGTTGTCGATAAACACCGGTAAGTTTAATGCTTTAGCCAGGTGTTTTGTTAGATTACCATTTCCTGAAACTTTAAAAAAGGTGTGGTTAATACCTTCATGTGCATTGATGAATCCGGGCATTCCGATACCAACTCCCAGAATCTGATCCGGAGCAATTCCCGAACGGGAAATGTAATCTTTTAAGAAATCCAGTAGCACGGGTATACCTTCAGGCCCCCTGGTAAGATTAATCTTTAACTGTTCAGGTTCCATCGCAGCCTGGTTCAGCAAATCATACATGACTACCCTGGTGACCAACTGATCCATTGCCACTGCAACGATGTATCTTTGTTTTTCCTTATTCAATAAAAAGGTGAGTGCCCGACGACCTCCGGTAGATGGCGCTAAGCCATACTCCAGAACATAACCATCGCTTACCAAATCATTAATGGTACTCGTGATTAAAGGCAGGCTTTTACTAACGAGTTTACTTAACTCAGTCAGCGTTAACATTTTGTTGTAATACAAATGTTTGATAACTTCTTTACGAAGTTGGTGGTATTTTCTAATTGTGGCGTTCACGTTCAGTTATTTGGCTAATCAAACTTATAATAATTTTTCAAATAATTGGAATACTTTTTAAAATAATTTCTAAGTACCGAATCCTTTTATCTAAAAAACAAAAGAAACATTGCGTTTTTACGCCCTAATGAGGATAATATCAAAAAAATTATTCTGGTTCCCGATTAATCTATTTTGCTCTATCAGGAGCAAAAAGGTCTGGTTTCTACCTGGTACAGCAACCAATTTCAAAAAAAAAGCCCTGAAGATTTCAAAATCTTCAGGGCTTTCGCCTAAAATAGCAGGCTTATTTCTGGGCCCACCACAGCGGAGTTAACACTTCATCGACACCATTTAAAGCTTTCAATGCTTGCTCATATCCTTTAGCATTAGTATCTCTTAAACCAGAAGGATACCTTAAACGCTGAGGGAAAAACTTCACATTGCTTTCCATATAATTGCTCTTATTTAATGCCGGCAAATTAGGCAATACGATTTCTATTGCCGGATTTTCAAAGAAAGGCAACCCTAAACGTCTTTGATCATTCCATGCTTCCAATGGTAGCCATGGTGTCTGCGCAATAAATTTCTGTGTAATGATTTTTGTCAGGCGGTCATTTTTAACTGTACCTTTTTTATAAAGATCATTTTTAGGATACAATACCGTTGCCACACCTGCAACATCTGTATATCCATCTTTATAATTCATTTCATGACTACTGTTTGGCTCTGTGATGTGATCCCAGCTCACAGAAGTACCTACCCTGTTAAAGTCTTCAGAAGTTAAATAGGTAGCTAAACCTTCAGCTTCCCAATAAGCAAAACTGGATTTAATCCCTGCTTCATAAGCTGCTTTACCGGAAACAGGCGTTACCCATCCACGTTCTGCGGCTTCTGCCAATAGGAAATACGTTTCCCATGGGGCGAAGAAAACACGCTTATTAGTACTCAATCTGAATTTACTGGACAAGCGAGGCATAGTACCAGCATAAGCACGAAGCTCATTTTTAGTTCCTTTAGCACCCCAATCACCAGTATTGGAAGCATTCCAGTTAAATTTAGCGTCAATTATTTTAACTACGTTATTATCCTTATCATTCAGTTTTCTAACCGTAGTAATTGCATCTTTCTGAGCTATTGGAAAGAAACTAAAATTTGGATTTTCGAAATCACCAGGAATAATAAATGTCTTATAAGCCCGGGGATCGATCGTCTCCGGCAAACCATCAAACCAATATCCGGCAGAGGGATTATTAGTCATAGAGGTAAAATGATCGTCGAGTTTTAAACCCAGCCAATTGGCTGGTTTAATGAATGGTAAAAACTTTGGATCCAGCTGATCTGCGGATTTTACACCTCCAAGACCAAGATAGATATTATTTAAAGTAGCAGAAATATACTGCGCATTTCCGTCTCTACTCATCACACCGGTCAGGTTATCCCATCCTGGTCTCTCCTGCACCTCAAAGGTTTCTGCTTTTTCGGAAATAAAATTACTTCCTGCAGCAGCGGCTTCAAACTCAGTTTTAGCTTTAGCGGGGTCAACTTCTGATAGTCTCATCGCCAAACGCATACGCATCGAATTTGCATACCTGATCCAGTTTGCATAATTGTATTGATAAGCAGGATCCAGTTTTTTCAAGGCATCTGTATTTACGACAGATACATCTATTTTAGAAGTTGCATCCTTCAATTCCTCCAGCAGGTAATAATAAACATCTTTAACGTTATTATAATCCGGATTTGTGCTTTGAAAGGCAAGAACAGGGATAGGGCCAAAATTATCTGACATTTCACTCATCAGATAAGCGCGCCAGATCCTTGCCACCTGTGCCACATTATTTGTGTAAGGAGCGTCTGTACCTGAAGCCTTTTTATCAGCTGCAATCGAAATTGCCGTATTTGCACTGTTCAACCAACCAGATACCTGGTTAAAATAGATCGTTGTGAACGTATCATCATAGGTTGCGGAATAAAAACTACCGTTACTATGTTGGTGACCGGCAGTTTTCCAGTACAGGACAAAGGCTCTTTCCGCTACTTCCGGATTTTGTTGAGCACCGATAATGGAGTTGTTCAGGAAATATTCCGGCTGCACCTGATCGCCGCTAGCGGCTACAGGATTCACATTCACTTCGTCGAATTTTTTACATGATGTCAGCAACAAAGAGGTTGCGAGTAGCGTACATGCGGTTTTTATAATTAATTTCATTAGAATCTCTTTTAAATAAGGAATGTCCTCAGGTTAATAAATTTAGAAGCCCAGTGTCAGGTTAAATAAGAAAGTACGGGTAGTTGGCGCACTGAAGTTTTCAAAACCAGTAGCATTGTTACCAGTAGCGTATACTGACTCCGGATCAAGACCATGCATATCCCCATAGATCAACCAAACGTTATTAGCTGAAATACCGATTTTAGCTTTCTGCAATGGTGTTTTAGCTAAGAATTTACGTGGCAAATCGTAGCTCAACTGTACATTTCTCAATCTCACATTAGTAGCATCATAGATGTTTTCCTCAGATATCCCAAGGTTACCATAGCTATGTACTTTTGCCCAATATCTTTCAGGAGTAACGGAAGTCGTATTCTGAACGTACTTACCACCATTTAAGATCACACCATTCACTACCATTTGATCTCTTAAACCATTAGGAGCCGTGATACTTGCGTTACCATTCTCTTGTAGACCAGCATTGGTACCCGAGAAAATTTGTCCGCCAAAGCGAGCATCTACTAAGAAAGAGAAACCAATTCCTTTATAAGAGAAGCTGTTGGTGAAACCCAAAAGACCAGTAGCCTGCTGATTTCCTAATCTTGCATTTTGTTCCCCTCTTTGTGGTAAACCATTACCATCTAAGATAAGCTGACCATTAAATTCGCTGTTAGGATCTTCTACTCTCAGGTATTTACTACCATATATTTCACCGTATTTTCTTCCGGCAACACCCAATACACGAAGGTCATCATAACCACCTAAAGGATATTGACTGATTTCACTATTCAATGAATTAATCTTGTTGTTGTTGGTTGAGAAATTGACCATCATATTCCAATTTAATGAATTAGGATCTGACAGTATTTTCGCATCTACCATTGCTTCAAAACCTGTGTTCTGGATATCGCCGGCATTGATTTTTTTACTTTCGTAACCACTCAGGGGATCCATTGGGATATTCAGTAATTGTCTGGTGGCATTTGATTTATAATAAGCGATATCGAAACCAAATTTACCCTCGAAGAACCTCATTTCGGCACCTACTTCAAATGCTTTAATCAGCTCACTTCTAACTGAAGGATCATACAAAACCTTATCTCTACCTGCGATAGGATTTCCGTTCGGATCTTTACCTACCACATAGGTATTATACAATTGATAAGCAGGAAGGTCATTACCAACTTCCGCATAAGAAGCCCTTACTTTACCATAGCTGATCCATGAAGGCAGGGTACCACCAATTTTGGTAATCATATCTGAAAACACGAATGAAGTACTGATAGAAGGATAGAAATAAGAGCGGTTTGCACTACTCAAGGTAGAACTCCAATCATTTCTAAAGGTCATATCAAGGAACAGATACTGGTCCCAGTTTAGCTGACCGGATCCATAAACTGAATTGATTTGTTTCTTTCTAAAATCTTCTGATACCGATGGGAAACCCACACCGTTATTGATAGAGAAGAAATCAGGGATGATAAATTCTCCGGAGCTTGCACCAATTTCGGATTGTTTATTGCTCATGATGTTACCACCTAAAGTCAGTACACCACCTACTTTACTGAACAGATTATCTTTTTTAGCAGTAACTAAAGCACTAAAGTTAGTTTCGGTAAAAGTACGTTTTGAAAGGCTGTATCTTCCGTTTGTTGAACTTGGGCTACCTGCATATAATTTGCTATCAGAATTGGTGGTATAGATATCTGCTCCACCTTTAACTTCGGCTGTTAACCAGGCATTAGCCTGGTATTTCAGGGAGCCGTTCATTAAGAAACGATCTCTGATATCCTGGTTCAGGTTATATTGACGCGTCCAGTAAGGGTTAGATTGTGAACCACCACTATACCATAACATTTTCCCATCTGCATTCTTTGCTGCGCTAAAATCACGGATATCCATTGACCTTGGCAGGTTATAGATGGTAGAAAAAGCATTTTCGTTTCTTGAACCTAATAAGGGTCTGTTTTCTGCGTTGGTATTGTTGTATTGAACTTTTGTATCGGTCGTCCATTTGTCGTCTTTACCAAATTTACTAACGGCTCTGGCCATTAAATTTGTTCTGGTTAGTTTTACGCCAGGGATCACACTTCTATCGTCTGCACGATTTAAAGAGGTATAAATAGAAGTTCCTTTATATTGTTGCTGAAAGGAAATGCCATTATTTAAAGACACACCGTTCTGGAAATAATTGCCAACGTTATCAAAGCTTTGCAAAGGAACATCCTGTCCATTCCATTTATTAACGATCTGGCCTTCGATTTTTGGTCCCCAGCTGGTGTTCAATTCCTTGTTAAAAAGACCATTTGCACCTTGTCCGTAAGTGTTTTGCAAATCCGGGCTAGCCAGAATACTTTCTATACCAACTGAAGATGTTACGGTAATACCCAGGCCATTTTGTAGTTTTCCTGATTTGGTGGTGATTAAGATCACCCCATTACCAGCTCTGGAGCCATAAAGTGCGGAAGCAGAAGGGCCTTTTAGCACCGACATACTTTCGATATCTTCCGGGTTGATATCTGATAAACCATTACCCATATCCAGACCTGGATTAGAGAAATCGTTATTTGCGGCACCGGTAAAATTATCCATTGGCACACCATCAACAACGATTAATGGCTGATTATTACCTGTCAAAGAGTTGTTACCCCTTAAAGTGATTTTAGAAGAACCACCAGGACCAGAACTGGAACGGGTAATCTGCAAACCTGCTACCTTACCGGAAAGCGCATTTACAAGGTTAGGTTCTCTGGCATTCACTAAAGATTCTCCTTTAATTTCCTGCATGGCATAACCCAGAGATTTTTTCTCTCTCTTAATACCAAGGGCAGTCACCACTACTTCATTTAATTTATTTGCTTCATCCTCAAGGATTACATTCAGATTGGTTGCAGTTCCAACAGTCAATTCTTTTGTGGTTAAACCAATAGAAGAGAAAACCAATACTGCACCAGACTTCACAGAAATACTATATTTACCATCTCCATTTGTAGAAGTTCCATTTTTAGTTCCCTTTTCTGTGACACTCACTCCCGGGATGGACTGGCCTGATTTTTCTGTTACCGTACCGGTAACCTTTTGCTGGGCATAAGCAGCTATTGTTATTACGTTCAATAACAAAACGGCCATACACCTCCTGTACATCTGCTTCATCTTATAAAGATTTAATTGTTAAAATTTAGGTTAATAGTTGTCAATATTATTATGTTAAAAGCTTTTAGCAATATTTCTAAAGTAAAAACGTTGCCACTTGGTTTTAGTTAAAATTACAGTTTTCAATAACGAGCGTTGCGGCGCCGAGCAGTCCGGAATCCATGTTCAAAGCGGACACTTTAATCTCCGTATGTTCTGCCAACCGTGGGATACAAAATTCGTGGATGGCCTGTTGAACCGGTGCTATCATAATTTCCCCTGCGATGGCTCCTCTGCCGCCCAGAACAATTAGTTCGGGGTTAATGATATGGATTAATGTGGACAGACCTTTTCCAATCAGAAAAGCCGCATCGGAAAGAATCGAAACTGCCAGGGGGTCCCCTGCTTTGGCTGCTTCCAGAAAATGATCTCCGTGGAGCTTACTTTCATCGGCAAAACGCTGTTGCAAACTTGAACTTACTCCACGTTTAATTTCCGATTTTGCCCTTTCTACCAATACCAATAAGGAAGTATCCACCTCCAGGCATCCCTGTTTTCCACAGGAACATAACTTATTACTTAAGGACAATGGGATATGGCTAAACTCTCCTGCATATCCGCTATGTCCTCTAAACAAGCTTCCATTGATGATCATACCTAAACCGATGCCCCAGCCGATATTAACCACCATCACATCGTTCAGCTTCTTACCTTCACCGAATTTCAATTCCGCCTGTGCAATCAGACTGGAATCATTGTCGATGAATACGGGCAAGCCCAGTTCTTTAGTCAGATGTTCCCTTAGACTTCCTTCTCCTGCTACTTTGAAAAAAGTATGATTGATTCCTTTTGCTGCATTTACAAAGCCTGGCATACCAATGCCGAGACCTAATATTTGCTCCAGTGGAACCCCGGATCTGAGGATGTAATCTTTTAGGAAGTCGATCAGGCTTGCGGTAAGTCCCGGATCATCATTGAGCGTGAATTGTAATATTTCAGATTCCACACGCTGCTCATTTAATAAATCATACATGGCAACCTGAGTAACCAGCTGATCCATCGCAACGGCGATGATAAATCTTTGTTTTTCTTTATTCAATAGAAAAGTAAGTGCTCTTCTACCACCTGTGGATGGTGCAAGCCCATATTCCAGAATATATCCATCTGCTACCAGGTTATTCACCACATTGGTAATTAAGGGCAGACTTTTATGGGTAAGTACGCTCAGCTCGGTAAGTGTTAACATCTTACTGTAATACAAGTGCTTAATCACATCTGTCCTTAACTGACGATATTTCTTAATACTAGCTGTCAAAGTTTATCATTTTATGGCTCAAACTTAAAATTTATTTGTCACAAAACAAGCATACTTTTTAAATTATTTTTAAAGTAAGAACATCTTACATTCAAATTACATAAAGATTCGAGCATTATATGTATAGAGATGGCTTCCAGGAAAGTGAAAAGCCCTGGCAAAAAAAAACGGCTGATGCAATGCATCAGCCGTCCCTCAAATCGATTATATGATTAGTTTATTCCTCTAAACAACCTACTCCATCTGATCTTATTTAAGAAAGATCCATGAGTATCATAGCTCATCCAGATGAACAATGCTTTTCCAACGATATGGTCTTCCGGTACAAACCCCCAGTAGCGGGAATCCGCAGACCTGTGGCGGTTATCGCCCATCATCCAGTAGTAATTCATTTTAAAAGTATAGCTATCCGCAGCAACGCCGTTGATCAACCAACCTTTACCTGATTTTTCCACTTTATTACCTTCATAAATGCGGATACTTCTTTCATAAAGTGGCATTGTTGCGCTATCAAGCTTAACTGTCCAACCTTTTTTAGGGATAATAATTGGTCCGAAATTATCTACATTCCAATCTCTGTTCTGATCAAAAGGGAAAATATCCGGATCTTTTTTGCCTGCAGGCTCCACCTGTTCCTGCACCGACTGTACAAAGTTCAGTTTGCGTACTTCGTCCATCATCTCTGCAGTACCTGTAAACTGATAGGTATTTTGATTCATGGCAGAAATTTCATCAGAAACATTAAAGCCAATATCTTCGAACACTTTGAAATTCACATCAGCAGTTTTAAAAACCACTTCATAAGAAATCTGTCCGGTATTCTTTAGTGGATCTGCTTTACCATTCAGGTAAACCAATCCACTTTTCATGCTGATCGTATCGCCGGCAATTGCGATACATCTTTTGATGTAATTTTCTCTTTTATCAACCGGGCGACTGATAATCGTAAACTGACTATTTACCTGTTTCCAACCCAGAGAACGTACCATCTGGTAGTAATCCTGATCCTGGTATTCTACAGCAACCGTATCTCCCTGGGGATAATTGAATACGACTACATCATTTCTTTTGATATCAGAAAGACCTGGTAACCTGCGGAAATCCCATTTTACACCTTCCCAATACGCTTTAGTACCAGTAATTGGCATCGTATGGTGGGCAAAAGGAAAAGCAACAGGCGTCATAGGAATTCTTGCGCCGTAATTCACTTTACTTACAAATAAGAAATCACCTACCAATAGTGAGCGCTCCATAGAAGCGGTAGGAATGGTGTATGCCTCAATAAAAAACACCCTGATAATGGTGGCTGCGATAACCGCAAATAAAACGGCATCGAACCATTCGCGGCTTTTAGTCTTTTTCTTACCTGGCTTGGCATCCTTATTCTTTTGCCAGAATTTCCAATTCATATTTTTCTATTTAAAATTAAATATATCGGCTATGTTATAAAAGCCTTGTTTATTTTGCAACCACTCCGCTGCAACTACAGCACCCAAAGCAAAACCAGCTCGGTTATGTGCGGTATGTTTTATCTCAATATCGTCCACTTCAGAACTATATACTACGGTATGTGTTCCCGGAACATGTTCAATGCGGTGCGACTCGATCAATACCTGGTCTTTTTTAATGACATCCTCAAAAGGACTACCCACCAGTTCATTTACCCACTCTTTCTTGCTGTCCAGCGCATCAATAATACCTTCTGCAATGGTCATGGCCGTTCCACTTGGTGAATCCAGTTTTTGAGTATGGTGAATTTCTTCCACCTGCACATCATAAGCAGGAAAATTGTTCATCACTTTTGCCAAAATCTGATTGATATGGAAGAAGATATTTACCCCTATACTGAAGTTTGATCCGTATAACAGCGTATTGTTACTGCTTAAGCACTCATTTTTCACTTCCTGTAATTGTCCGTACCAACCAGTAGAACCAACAACGATAGGTACATTGGCTGCAAAGCAAAGGTAAATATTAGCAATTGCCGCGTCTGGAACGCTAAAATCTATGGCTACATCAGCTTTTGACAAATTAGATACATTAAGCTCGTCCAGATTTGAAGAGTTAATTTTCAGGACCACTTCATGGCCTCTTTCCAAAGCAAAACGTTCAATAATCTGACCCATTTTACCATAACCCAATAGTGCTATTTTCATTTTCGTTGGTTCAATTAATAATTTTATAATGTTGTTAGCGGCAGTTTAAAAGCTGATGGCTACTTTAACACCTGGTGCAGGTAAAACTAATCCGTACATCGTATTGCCGCCAAATATCCCGTTGTTGTTCATCATGGTAGGTGTCACTTTAACAGACACATCACCTACATCAAAATATTTCAGTCTGGCATCCACATAAGCGTCTACGATATTCAAAAGATAAAGGCCCACAAAAGAGAAAAGGATCACATCTTTATTTCTTCTGTAAGTATCTTTTGCGGTGATCAGATTTGCATCGCTATAACCAGCATAATCCGGCTCTAGCTCCCCTGCCGGGAAAGCTGGATTGTTCGGGTTAGCAAGGTGTAATTGTTGCTTTTCCCGCTGTTGCAATTCTGTCAGAAAGATGTGGTAATATTTATTGTTGTCTATATAAGAGATCGTCAGCAAAGCTGCACCGGTATAGATTCCGGCTACTTTTAATCCACGATAAAGGTTAAAACCACTTCTGATCTGACCCAGACCGGGTAAAATCGCAGAGCGGATCATTGCCTGTCTACCGGCAATTTTACCAGGATTTACATATTTCGGTTTTAAGGTATCAACTTTATTTTGAACCGGTTTTACAACGGCGCTGTCTTGTTTAATGGGAGTAACTTCCTGCGCATTGGCTGCGATGGAAGCGACAAACAATAATCCAGACAATAGAAAAGCCTTTGACATTACCAATCTAATAATTCTAAAATCCTGCTCAGGTCATCTTCCGACATGAAAGGGATTTCAATTGCACCTTTACCGTTCTCTCCCACTTTGAGTTTCACTTTTGTAGAAAACTTTGTAGCGAGGTCTTTCTGTAATTTCTGGTATTCAAAAGACACGCCATTTGGTTGTTTCGAATGTTTAGCGGCAATATCTAAACTGTTAATGCTCCTCACCAACTCTTCTACTTTCCTTACAGAAAGGCCTTTTTCAATAATCTCCCGATGAATAAAAAGTTGTTTTTCAACGTCTTCTACATTGATCAGGGCACGGGCATGCCCCATAGATATTTTCTGATCTCTGATGGAAATCTGAATTGACGGAGGTAATTTCAGCAAACGAAGGTAATTGGTAACGGTAGTCCGGTTTTTCCCGACACGTTCACCCAGTTGGTCTTGTTTTAAGTTACATTCTTCGAGCATCCTCTGGAAAGACAGTGCGATTTCAATGGCATTCAGGTTTTCACGTTGAATATTTTCAATCAATGCCATTTCCAGCATTTGCTGATCATTGGCATTGCGCACATAGGCCGGGATTTCCGTCAGGCCGGCAAGCTTTGAAGCCCTCAACCTACGCTCACCAGAAATCAACTGGAATCTGTTTCCAGGTTGTTTTCTAACGGTAATTGGCTGAATCAAACCCTGCACTTTAATCGACTCAGAAAGTTCAATTAAAGCAACCTGATCAAATTCCGTACGCGGCTGATAAGGATTGGTATCAATATCACTGATTTTGACGTGCCCAATAGCACTGTTATTGCTATTTTCCTGCCTGTTTTCACTTACAGGATTGACTCCGTTTTTCGGTGGATTCACCGAATCGCTGTCATCTAAAAGCGCACTTAATCCTTTACCTAAACCTGTTTTTCGCTGAAAAGATGTCATTAAAATAGTTTTATATAATTGCTTTATTTACATCCTGCACTTCCGTCACCAATCCGTTTTTACGAACGATTTCGCGTGCCAGGTTCAAATAGTTGATCGCCCCTTTACAGTTGGCATCGTGCATGATCACAGATATGCCATAACTAGGCGCCTCACTCAGGCGTGTATTTCTTTGAATAATGGTTTCAAAAACTAAATCCTGGAAATGTGTTCTTACTTCTTCTACTACCTGGTTCGACAAGCGTAAACGCACATCATACATCGTCAGTAAAATTCCTTCTATTTCCAATTCCGGATTTAAGCGGTTTTGAACAATCTTAATGGTGTTCAGTAACTTACCTAAGCCTTCCAATGCAAAATATTCACATTGAACCGGGATAATTACCGAATCCGCAGCAGTCAATGCATTGATGGTAATCAAACCTAAAGAGGGAGAACAATCTACAATAATGAAATCATACTGATCCTTCACCTTCTCCAACACTGCCTTCATTTTATACTCTCTGTTGTTGAGGTTGATCATCTCAATTTCCGCACCTACCAGGTCGATATGTGCAGGGAGCAAATCTAAATTAGGGGTTTCTGTTTTTTGAATGGCATCCATCGGTTCGATATCATTGATGATACACTCGTAGATGCTATTTTTAATACTTCTTGGGTCAAAACCGATACCTGAGGTTGAGTTAGCCTGTGGATCTGCGTCAACCAATAAAGTTCTGTATTCCAGGACGGCTAAACTTGCGGCTAAGTTTATAGATGAAGTCGTTTTACCTACACCACCTTTTTGATTTGCCAATGCAATAATTTTACTCATTTATCTTTTTAATAATTACCAATTATTTACTGAAGGCTTTCTGTTACCTGATTTAAATCTATAAAAAATGCTATTTTTGTATTGATTTAGGCACATTTTAACGATTAGCTAAGATACAAACAATTTGACACTTACTGCATAGCACCAATATAGTGTTTTACACATCTTATTAACAATTTTTTACATGATAACCATCATATCGGGAACAAACAGACCTGGAAGTAATACGCTGAAAGTATCAAAATATTATCAAAAAGTCCTGGCAGAAAAAGGATTAGAAACCCAACTCTTCAGTCTGGAACAGCTACCAGACAATTTGATTGCTTCAGATTTGTATGGAAAGAGAAGTCCGGAGTTTGAACCGATCCAGGAAATGATGACCAAAACCAGCAAATTCCTGTTCGTAATCCCGGAATACAATGGCAGTTTCCCGGGGGTATTAAAAACCTTCATAGATGCCTGTCAGTTTCCAGACAGTTTCTACGATAAAAAGGCCGCTTTAGTAGGCATATCTTCCGGAAAATATGGCAATATCAGAGGCATTGACCATTTCGGCGGAGTATGTAGTTACCTCCACTTACATGTACTCCCATTAAGGATTCATATTTCGATTATCAAAACCGAGTTAAATGAGCTGGATGAGTTTTTCAAGGAAGACACCTTAAAATTCAGCAACCAGCAAATGGATAAATTTATCGCGTTTTAACCAGATTATACCCCGAAGCTGCTCCAGCTTTTACCTTCATTTCCAAAAACGAAGTATCCCGGATAGAGCATTTCTGCGATATCTTCCAGCAAGCTCACCAATTCTTCGGGATCAGAAGCTGCCGCAGCCTGATCGTCTAAAAGATAAACCCTGTTGTATTCTACAGCGGGCCATTCTTTCTGGAGCAAGGAAGGCACAACGCCCATCATTTCCAGCATACTTGTATCCTTTTCTACGTAGATGATCACCCTTGCCTGATTCATATCGGCTTGCAAAACACCACCAGCATCGTTAATTACACCTTCCAGATCACAGTTCAAATGATTTTCGGTATCCAGACAGGCGACAGATACCTTCTCCATAAATTTTATTTTATGCTGGACAAGATCCACACGCTCCTGAAGCATTTCATTTAACGCTTCATCTTCCACCTTATTTATAACTGCATTTAAAAAAGACATATTGATTTATTTATTACTTTGTGCAAAATTAGTATTCCTACACCGATGCATCGTATTATCTCCCATATTTTTTACGGATTATTACTGTTTCTCTTTGCAGCCTGTGGCAGAAAGGCTGATGATCCCAAAAAGAAAGTCTTCCACATGAACCTGGATCAGAACCTGACCTCTCTGGATCCCGCCTTTGCACGCAATCAAAACGCGCTTTGGATGGTGAACCAGATTTTCAATGGCCTGGTACAAATCGACAGCAACCTGAACACCCTACCCTGCATTGCGAAAAACTGGAAAATATCTGAAGATGGTTTAAACTATACTTTTCATTTGAGAAACGATGTTTTCTTCCATGACGATCCTATCTTTCCCGGCGGAAAAGGCAGAAAGGTAAAAGCCGATGATTTTGTCTACAGCTTTTACCGTTTAATTGACCCGAAAGTGGCCTCTTCGGGGAGCTGGATTTTTAGTGACAAAGTAAAAGACCAGCATAGTTTTATCGCCCTCAACGACTCCACTTTTCAAATTATCCTGACCAAACCTTTCCCTGCCTTTCTAAGTTTACTGACGGCACAATATGCCTCTGTAGTCCCGAAAGAAGTGGTAGAACATTACGGGAAGGACTTCCGCAGTCACCCGATAGGAACCGGCCCCTTTAAATTTAAGTACTGGAAGGAAGATGAAGTTCTGGTATTCCTGAAAAATGAAAAATACTGGGAAAAGGAGAATGGCCATCAATTGCCTTATCTCGACGCCGTAAAAGTTACGTTCATCAGCGACAAGCAAAGTGCTTTCATGAACTTCATCAAAAAGGACCTTGATTTTTTTGACAAGGTGGACGGGAGCTACCGCGATGACATCCTGACCAAGGGCGGAAAAATGACCCAAAAATACAAGGGAAAGTTTCAATTGATCAAAAGCCCTTACCTCTGTACAGAGTACCTCGGTTTCCTGGTAGACACGACTAAAAGCATTGCCAAAAACTCACCGGTAAAGTACTTAAAAGTACGACAGGCGATCAATTATGCCATAGACAAGCCCAAGCTGATTAAATATCTGAGGAACAGTATCGGCATTCCTGCTACTGCGGGTTTTGTGCCGGAAGGGATGCCAGGTTTCGACAGCACCGTGGTAAAAGGCTACCATTATGAGCCGGAAAAAGCAGCCAGATTATTGGCCGAAGCGGGCTTTCCTAATGGGAAAGGCATGCCACAGATCACCCTGAGTACTTCTACGACCTATAAAGACCTGATGGAATTTATACAAGGTGAGCTGAATGCGATTGGCATCAAAGTAAAAATCGACGCCAGTCCAAATGCCAGTTTAAGGGATATGATGTCAAAAAATGCCGTTAATTTTTTCAGGGGCTCCTGGATTGCCGATTATGGCGATGCCGAGAACTACCTGGCGGTATTTTACTCCAAAAATAAAGTACCCAACGGGCCCAACTATACCGGCTATTTCAACAAAGATTACGACCGCTTATTTGAGCGCAGTTATTATGAGAATGATCCGCAGAAAAGATATAAGCTTTATCAAAAGATGGACAGTATGGTGATGACTTATGCCAACATCGTACCGATACTTTATGATCAATCGTTGATCATGCTCCAAAATAACATCAGCGGATACCCTTTGAATCCATTGAACCTGATGATCTTAAAACACGTTAAAAAGCAATAAAAAAAAAAAAACCTTTCCATTTTTAGCGGAAAGGTCTTTTTCGGGGAGTAAGATTAATCTTCGGAAAATTCAGTCCGGATATATCTTGTATTTTATAAAGGTTTTTAGTTTTGAACGCCTCCCATTCCGCCTTGCTCCTCTTTTTTCACATCATCATTTTTCACTCCTTTTTTAGGTTGTGTGAATTTCAACTTACCGAAGTTATAGCTGAAGTTTACGCCGAAGGAGCGCAATGGATAATGGATATTAGTTGTCTGTTCGTAGTTGCTTCCTTTATTTACCGTGTTGATCACTAAATCACGGCTAAAAGGGTTCAGGACATTCAGTCCGATACTTGCTTTTTTCTTCATGATTTCTTTTTTCAGCGCCCCACCATAGAAATACATCGCATCTGTTTTACCCTGAAAAGTTCTTCTTGGAGAATTTACTACGCCCCAGAGCTCTGTATTCCATCCACCGGGTAAAGCATAAGCAGAACGGAAGAAGGCAGTATAATTTACAAAAGTGCCTGTATTAACATTGCTGGCCTGATTGTTCACTTCATAAGTGTTCAGCCCAAGGTTTGTCATTAAGGTCCATTTTGGCTTAGGATTGTAACTCGCGAATACGTTCATACCATAAGACTGACTTCTGCCGATATTCAGGTAGGTAGTTAAAAAGCGCTGGCCATCTGCTTCCGTTCCGGGAATCGGTAAAATGGCACTTTCAATCACGTCCTTTGTAGTCCGGTAAAAAACTGAAGCATTGATCACAGAACCTTTAATAAAAGTAGAATAGCCCAATTCCATGTTTTGGGTGATTTCCGGATCTAATTCCGGATTACCACGCATCACATTATATTGATCACTTTTGTTTTCAAAAGGATTCAAATAAAACAAACTTGGACGTTGAATTCTTTTATTATAACTCAACTTTATACTACTTCCACCTTTTAATGCCTGCGATAAAACCGCACTCGGGAACAGGTTCATATAATCCTTATCATATTTATCCTTATGACCGGACATCGCATTGATATCGGTATACTCTCCCCTTAATCCTGCTTTAGCAGTAATTTTCTTGCCAAGTTTAAAACCTAATACTCCATAAGCAGAAGCTACCTTCTGGTCATAATCAAAATCCTGTAAGCTTTCTCCGTAATTACTGATGATGTTCCTGGAGATCCCTTTGATTCCGGTTTCTAAAGTTGTCGTTTTACTGATTGGATAGACATAATCTGATTGCAAGGTATACTCATTATTTTTCCCGGTATTAGATCCATCGTTAATCAGGTCGGGAAGCATTACCCCCGGACCTCCGGGAGTCGGGAAAAACGGCTCGCTAAATATTGTTCTGTTGCTGTAATCACTGGTATTTCTTCCGGTAGTGAGCTGTGCAGAAACACTAAACTCCTCTCCTTCTTTTTTACTGGTTTTCCTGTAATCGATATTCCAATCCAAATTATTGAACCCCATATCCATATCTCTGATATTTACAGAAGGGAAACCATTGGTTAAAACATTAGAACTCCCCGGACCGCCATTAGAGAAGCGGTTTATCTTTACATTACTACTGATGTTATGGTAATTATTGAAATCATAATCTACCCCTACGCTACCATTATAGCCTACACGCGACCATTTTGAATAACCATCCTGGGAAACCGTACTCAAGCTCCCATCGCTTAAAACAGACTTATTAAAAGAACGCACCAACGAGTTTTGAGGATAAGCATGGTTTACACCCAGACTTCCTGTCAGGGATAAACGTCCGGTTTTAGCATTCAGGTTAAAGGCACCATTGTTAGAACGTGTACCTACCGAGGTGTTCACACTTCCACTGGTTCCTTCTGCTGATTTCTTTTTCGTGATGATATTCACGATACCGCCAGAACCTTCCGCATCATATTTTGCCGATGGACTGGTGATCACCTCCACACTTTTTATCTGCTCCGCAGGAATCATTTTTAAGGCATCAGCCACACTGTTGGCCATCGTGCCGGATGGTTTCCCATTGATCAATACCCTTACCGCACTTCCTCTCATTTGAAGATTTCCGTTTACATCTACGGATAACATCGGAACCTTACGCATCACATCTGTGGCATCACCACCCGCGTTTGTAATGTCCTGCTCCGCATTGTATACGATTTTATCTACTTTGTTTTCAATCAATGCCGCCTGACCGCTAATTTCCACTTCTTTCAGGTTACTTGCGGTTGGGCTGAGGTAAATCGTTCCTACGTTTAAATCAGGTTTCCCCGGCGTGGTTTTTACGGTAATGATTTTTGTTTTGTAGCCCATAAATCCGATAGACAGCTTATAGTCTTCCGGACTGATATTTGACAACGTCAGCCTTCCGCGCTCGTCTGTTACTGCGCCGTTTACAGATTTATTATCTTTGTTTTTTATTAGGGATACAGTAGCATAATCAATGGGCTTTTTGGTAACCGAGTCCAGAATAACGGCGGTTATCCTTCCGGTAACCATTTTTTTAGCCGTCCCCCCGCCCATTGGAAACTGTGCATTTGCTCCAATCGTAAGGACCAGACCAAAAAATAAGAGTATAAGTTTTTTCATTTTAGGTTTTAGTTTTTAATCGCATCAATGAACTGGTCAGCTCAGCGCTTTCCCGTTTTTCAATTAGTCTAACGAAGGTAAATATTGTTACAACTCCTGGCCATAGATTTTAGACTTCTGGCAATTATTTTACGGTGAATTGCATTTATTCACCGGTGAAAAGAATTTATGATTAATATTGAGCAACAAAAAATTTTGCAACAGGAATTTTAAAATATTTTTGCTGAAGAATACAATGGCCAATCGGGTTTAAATTATCGGGGCTTTATAGGGGCGTTACCCATGGGTTGGCGGGGCCTTGACGGGCTTGGTGCCTCAGAAAAGCCCGGGCAAAAGCACCCGGAGCAATCAAGGCTGAAGCGTTATTTCAGCTCAGCTCCCGCTTATTTCCACAAGCCTGCTCAAATGGGTCCTGAAATTCTTAAAGTGATATCGCGCAACCTCGCTTACAGACCATATAACCTGGCTGGTCCTTATAAATAAAAAGGCTCCGGACTTATGGTCCGGAGCCTGAAATCACTTGTATTTATATCCTTATTAGATCACAATATTTACAATACGGCCTTTCACGACAATCACCTTTTTAGGTATTTTACCTTCCAGGTATTTTTGCACCTGCTCATCTGCCAATACGATTTCTTCAATCTCTTTAGCTTCCAAGTTCAGACTTAAATTAAGGTTTAAGCGGGTTTTACCGTTCACTGACACCGGATAAGAGAACTCATCTTCTACCATAAAGGCTGGATTAAATTCCGGATATTTTGCATAAGATAAACTTCCTGCATCATTACCCAGGTTTGTCCAAAGTTCTTCACAGATATGCGGTGCATACGGAGAAAGCACTACGATTAAATCTTCCAAAACCTGACGGTTTTTACATTTCAGGTCAGTCAACTCATTAACCGCAATCATGAAGCTGGAAACAGAAGTATTGAAAGAGAAACGTTCCACATCATCCTGTACCTTTTTAATGATTTTATGCAATGCTTTTAACTCTGCTTTTGTAGGCACAGAATCACTCACATTGAATACCCATGCATCATTATGGAATAAACGCCAGAATTTGCGAAGGAATTTAAATACACCTTCAATTCCATTGGTATTCCATGGCTTACTTTGCTCCAATGGTCCTAAGAACATTTCGTACATTCTCAACGTATCTGCGCCATAGCTGGCGATCAATACATCAGGATTCACGACATTAAATTTAGATTTAGACATTTTCTCTACCTCTACTCCACAGATATATTTTCCGCCTTCAAGGATAAATTCCGCATCAGCAAATTCAGGTCTGAACAATTTAAACTGAGGGATATTCAGGATTTCATGCTCTACGATATTCACATCAACGTGTAGTGGCGTAGTTTTATAGTCTTTTTTCAGTCCGTAAGAAACTAAGGTATTGGTTCCTTTACCTTCTTCATCTACCACGCGGTAAACGAAGTTAGATCTTCCCTGGATCATCCCCTGGTTGATCAGTTTTTTGAATGGCTCTTCTACTTTTACATGTCCAAGATCTTTCAGGAATTTATTCCAGAAACGACTGTACAATAAGTGTCCGGTTGCATGTTCTGAGCCACCGATATACAAATCTACATCCTGCCAATATTCAATCGCCTCTTCCGAAGCAAAAGCAGATTTATTTTTAGCGTCCATGTAGCGGTACCAGTACCAGCTGGAACCTGCCCATCCTGGCATCGTACTCAATTCATATTCATACTGATCATCGTAGCTCCAGTCTTCTGCTCTTGCCAATGGTGGCTCTCCGCTTTCTGTTGGCAGATATTTATCGATTTCAGGAAGCAATAAAGGCAATTCTTCTTCCTTGATCAGGTATGGCAAGCCATTTTTGAAATATACAGGAATTGGCTCTCCCCAATAACGCTGACGACCAAAGATCGCATCACGCATGCGGTAGTTAATTTTCGCTTTTCCTACTCCTTGCTCTTCCAACCAGTTATTTAAGGTTTCTGTAGCTTCAGCATAAGCCATTCCGTTGATGAAACCGGAATTGATGTATTTACCTTCTTTAGTTGAATCCGCCTGAGTTTCGATATCTTTCTGACCATCCAAAATCTGTACAATTGGCAATTTGAAATTGGTTGCAAATAACCAGTCGCGCTGATCACCACTAGGCACGCCCATTACGGCACCAGTTCCATATCCTGCCAATACGTAATCTGCAATCCACAATTGTACGCGTTCTCCGCTTACCGGATTGATCACATACGTACCTGTAAATGCACCGGAAACGGTTTTTACATCAGCCATACGGTCTAATTCCGTTTTTTTCTTAGTTTGAGCAATGTAATTATTTACGCCATCCAATTGTTCTGGTTTGGTTAAAGCAATCACTAATTCATGCTCTGGTGCCAGTACCAGGTAAGAAACACCAAAAATCGTGTCTACGCGGGTGGTGAATACTTCGATAAAATCGGTACCTAAACCGGTTAGATCTTCAGCGCCTTCGATTTTAAAGCGAACGCTTGCGCCCACACTTTTACCAATCCAGTTGCGTTGCATTTCTTTTACTGGTTCCGGCCAGTCAATGGTGTTTAAGCCTTGCAACAATCGCTCTGCATAAGCCGAAATACGCATACTCCACTGCATCATTTTCTTTTGCTCTACCGGATGGCCACCACGTTCTGAGTAACCACCGATCACCTCATCATTAGCCAATACAGTTCCTAATGCCGCGCACCAGTTCACCGTACTTTCTCTAAGATAAGTTAAGCGGTATTTTAACAGCTCTTCCTGTTTTTCTTCCGGAGTCATTGCTGCCCAGTCGCTAGGTAGGAAAGACTTTGTATCTTCATCGCAAACCGCTTTTACATCAGCGCTTCCCGAAGCATTAAATTTTTCTATTAAGCTGGTGATGTCTTCCGCACGGTCAGTTTCCTTGTTATACCAGGAATTGAAAAGTTGCATAAAGATCCATTGTGTCCATTTATAATATTCAGGATCACTGGTACGCACTTCTTTACTCCAATCAAAAGAGAAACCGATCTGATCCAGTTGTCTTCTGTAAGTATTGATGTTTACTTCCGTTGTTAATGCCGGATGTTGTCCCGTTTGAATGGCATATTGTTCTGCCGGCAAACCGAAGGAATCGTATCCCATCGGATGCAATACATTGTATCCTTTTAACCTTTTATATCTGGTAAATATATCGGAAGCAATATAACCGAGTGGGTGACCAACATGCAAACCTGCTCCTGATGGGTAAGGAAACATGTCGAGTACGTAAAATTTAGGTTTTACAGAATGATCTTCTGCTTTAAACGTTTGATTTTTAGCCCAAAACTCTTGCCACTTTTGTTCTATTTCTTTAAATTGATAATCCATTACAGCTATGCCTTATATATAGCGCGAAAATAAGGAAATAAAGGTTGGATCAGAAACCCTTTCTAAAATAGCCGGGGTAAGGAGGTAAAATGGGGTATTATTACTGGTTCTTAATGGTGATTACTTGATCCCAAATCTGCCGAAGAGTAAATGTTTTGGCATTTTATTTTCTGGTGCATTATAAATACTGTGGTGTCCGGAAGCCAGAAAAGCTACCATGCAGGCGATGGCCACATACCATCCGCAGGAAATACCGAACAGTTCGAAAGCCATGATGCAACAGGCGACCGGCGTTTTGGCTGCTCCGGCAAATACAGCTACAAAGCCCATTCCGGCTAGTAATCCTACTGGCAAAGGAAGAATAATCGACAATGCACTGCCAAGTGTGGCGCCAATAAAAAACAGCGGGGTAACCTCTCCGCCTTTAAATCCGGCGGCAAGGGTGATGGAGGTCAGCAGGATCTTAAAAGCGAAATCCTGCGGTTGCGAAGGCTGATGAAAAGCATCAACAATCACAGGTATTCCCAGCCCGATGTATTTATAAGTTCCCAACAGCAACACGATTCCGAGTACGACAAGACCGCCGGCTACGGGACGAATTGGTGCATATTTTAGCTTTTTGAAAACAAAAGAAAGTAAATCTGTGAGCCTGACAAAGGAAATTGCGGCAATACTGAATGTCAGTCCGGCCAAAATGCTATAAAAAACACCCATCAGTGAAATATCGGGGATCTGCCCTACCTGGTAATGGGTATGTTCTACTCCCCGGAGTCCGGTAACATAAGCACCAATAAAAGCTGATAGAATTGCAGGGTAAATTGATTTTTGAGGGATTTTGCCCAGAAGCAATACTTCAATTCCAAAAATTGCCCCTGCCCATGGTGTTCCAAAAACAGCAGCAAATCCCGCACTTAATCCTGCGATTAGCAGAATTTTTCGATCGGAAGGGATGAGTTGAAAAGGTCGGTGTAATTGGTCGGCAGTAGCGGCAGCCATTTGTAAGGCGGTCCCCTCTCTCCCTGCGGATCCTCCAAATAAATGGGTGATGATGGTCCCAAATAACACTAAAGGTGTCATTTTAAATGGGATAATATCTTTAGGATTGTGAATTGTGTCAAAAATCAGATTATTACCTCTTTCTACAGTTTTCCCTTTATGGTAATAGATCAGCCCGATAAAAAATCCTGCTAGCGGCAACAGGTAAATGATTTGGGGATGATGGTTTCGGAAGTCTGTTACTAAATTTAAAAGGCTTAAAAACAAGGCGGAGAGTATTCCCGCAGCAGCTCCAACCAACAAGCTGAGTATCGTCCATTTTAGTAAATAACTGATAATGGTATCCTGGTTAAGAAATCGGAGTATCAGGCTTGAAAAATTGGTATTGTTTTCCGTCATAAATAAGCCTGTTCATTTTAAAAAGCAAAAGGCTTAAGGCAAATATAAAAAAAGCTGCCCATATTGTTTTGAAAACAAAAGGGCAGCTCTTAGCTAATAGGGATGCTATTATCTTTTACCAGAATGAGACTGTGTTTTGGTAGAACCTGCATTGTATTTTACAAGCATTGGGGTTGTATTTCACAATACCTAAAGATATTTAAACTTGCTGTTGCCTGTTTTTTACCGGGTCAAATGATTTTCTGTTTATATTATCTCCGCAGGGAATATTTTCTGGTTTCTTTAGGATTGGAACCATCTACGGTTGCAGTGAATTCAAAGCTATTGTCGGTAATGCTATTGATTGTACTGTGAAGTACTTTACCAGAAAAGACCATATTGATATCATCGGTTGCTAAAACGGCATAAGTTCCAAGTGAACGTTCTGTACCAATATTTACATCTAACTGATCTTTTTCGTCATTACGAAACTCAAAAAAATCGGTCGGTAAGCCTACATAAGTACTCGTTGCTCCTCCGGCAATTGTGGTCTCTACTTTACTGACCAGCCATTTTCCTTCTACTTTCTTTTTTAATGATCTTGATTCTCCGGTTTCCTTTTTACATCCGGTGGTAATTCCTGCAATCATAAATAGTAGCACTGTAGCGAAAGTAAGTTGTTTTTTCATAGGTTCATTTGTTGTGTTTCAATTGGTTTAACGCAATTGGTTTGATTGATTTTTTGATTTTTTTGGTGGATCCGGAATTCGTATTACGACGGGTTTTCCGTTTCCGACCTTGCGGTCAACAGGAAAAGAACGTTAAAAATTCCATTTTGGTACAAAAATGTTACACAACACTTACCAACATCTTACATTTTCCCTTAAAAAACTGAGCGTAAAACTGATAGTTTTAAACTATTTTGGTCGATCAGGCGTTGTAGTTTTGAAGATTAAAAAGGGATAAAGGCTATAATTTTAAATTAGTTGCTTATATTTTTTTATTTTCGCACAACATAAAAACACATACATGGAAGAATTTGAAGTTAGCGATGCTTCTAAGAAGACAAAAACCATTTATATTTCTACGATTTTCAGTATAGCTTTAGTGCTATTGATGCTGGGCATGTTGGGTTTGATTTTAGTACATGCAAAAAATCTTTCCAACTACGTTAAAGAAAATATAGTATTGAACATCATTGTGGACGAAGGCGCAAAAGAAGCGGATGTTTTAACTTTCCAAAAGGAGTTAAATGCCAATCCAGCCATCAAAAACACGCAATATGTAAATAAAGAAATGGCCGCGAAAAACCTGACAGCAGATCTGGGTGAAGATTTCGTGAACTTTTTAGGGTATAACCCATTACTTTCTACAGTAGATGTTTATTTGAAGGCTGACTATGCCAACAATAAAAGCATTGATGAGCTAAAAGCGAGTATTGCAAAAAACCCGGTGGTTAAAGAGGTGATTTATCAGAGTTCTTTAATCGACATGGTCAATAAAAACATCAATACCATTGGTTTGATTATCCTTGCTTTTGCAGCGATTCTACTGATCATTTCTATTGCTTTGATCAATAACACCATCCGCCTGGCCATTTATTCGCAACGCTTTTTAATTAAAAGTATGCAATTGGTGGGCGCTACCCGAAACTTTATCCGCAAGCCATTCATTTTACTGGCTGCATTGCATGGTTTAATCGCTGCATTTATCGCGATCTTAATTCTGTTGGGCATTTTATACTATGCACAAAGAGAGATTCCTGAGATCATCATTCTAAGAAATTATACAGAATTTGGTATTGTATTGCTGAGCCTTGTAGGCATTGGTATCTTTATTACTGCGATCAGCACTGCCTTTGCAGTCAGCAAATATTTACGTTTAAAAATTTACGACCTTTATAACTAATGACAGAGAAAAAAACAGCTCCTGTAAATCAGGAAAGCAAATCTGAACTTGTTTTTACAAAAAAGAACTACCAATTGCTATTGATCAGCATCGCGATTGTAGTATTGGGCTTTATCTTAATGATGGGCACTACTGATATTTACGACTTCAGAAAAACCACCCTTGCACCAATGACTGTGCTGTTTGGCTTTGCCTTTGGAGTTTATGCTATTCTTAAAAAATAACCCGCCTACATGAATTATTTACAGGCCTTTATCCTCGCTGTTATAGAGGGGTTAACGGAGTTTTTGCCAGTTTCTTCTACCGGCCACATGGTGATTGCCAGTGCAGTCATGGGAATTGGAAACGATGAATTTGTTAAACTATTTGAAATTGCCATACAGCTAGGTGCTATTCTCGCCGTTGTAGTGTTGTATTGGAAAAAGTTTTTTGACTTTAGCAAATGGCAGTTTTATGTGAAACTGCTGATTGCCGTGATTCCGGCCTTAGGATTCGGGTATTTATTGAATGACTTTATTGATGATAAATTAGGAAGTCCGGTGTTTATTGCCGTGATCTTGTTAATAGGTGGTATTGTACTGCTATTTATCGACAAAATGTTCAAAAATCCGGAAATCCATCATGAAGCAGACATCACAAATATGTCGGCTTTTAAAATCGGTTGTTTCCAGGTGTTGGCAGTCGTGTTTCCAGGTTTAAGCAGAAGTGCAGCCACCATTATCGGCGGTATGCAACAGAAACTAACCAGACATGCTGCCGCAGAATTTTCCTTCTTTTTAGCCGTACCCACCATGTGTGCTGCAACAGGATATAAGCTTTTAAAAGGCGCGCACCTGCTAAATGGAGAAAACATCAAGCTCTTGCTTTTTGGAAACCTGATTGCTTTTATTGTGGCCATTATTGCCATTAAATCATTTATCGGATTTTTATCAAAACATGGTTTCCGTGTTTTTGGTTATTACAGGATAGTAATCGGCGTGGTGATTCTCGCACTTTATTTCTCCGGGATCGACCTGACGGTACTTTAAATTATAATTTCCGTAATTTTAGGATGCCTGATGGTGTTTTTTAATTACAAAAAAAGTTGATTGAGGTCATTTGGTTTTGATTAAGATTCCTTAATTACCATTTTAATCAGAATTATGATCGGTAGCAATGCTAATCAGTATCCTGATCAACCAGATAAAATATTACAAAGAAAACGTATTAAAAATAGCGTGTATTGCAATGACAGAGAGTGAAAATAACTTAAATACGAAGACCTTTCCAGACTTTAATTTTGCGGAAGGTGAATTGTTACTCATCAATAAGCCTTATCAATGGACCAGCTTTGATGTAGTTGGAAAAATCAGAAACTCGCTAAAACCTTTAAAAGTTAAGGTGGGTCATGCAGGCACTTTGGATCCCCTGGCCACAGGATTACTGATCCTTTGTACCGGGAAATTAACCAAGCAAATTGATACTTTTCAAGCAGAGGAAAAAGAATATACAGGAACCATGATCCTGGGTGCTTCTACTCCTTCTTTCGATATGGAGACTGTTGTGGATCAGGAATATCCTTTAGAGGGCTTAACTGAGGAAGCAATATATGCGGCTACAGCGCCTTTTACAGGCGATATTCAACAATATCCACCGGCACATTCTGCGGTTAAAGTGAACGGTGAACGTTTGTATGTAAAGGCTCGTCGTGGGGAAGAAACTGAACTTCGTCTGCGCTTTGTGACGGTTTCAGCTTTCGAAATCACACGTATTGCACTACCTGAAGTTGATTTCAGGATTGTTTGCAGTAAGGGAACTTACATCAGGTCCCTGATCTCTGATTTTGGAAAACATTTAAACAATGGTGCTTACTTATCGGTTTTAACACGTACGCGTAGTGGGAGTTTCTCCTTAGAAAATGCTTATGAAGTGGCAGATTTAGTAGCTCACCTGCGTAGTAAAAAAGAATTACCGGCCTCTCCAGTAGAGCCTCAAATATAATATGTGATGCAAAGCCATTTTAAAAGTAAAAATGCAAGGTCTTTGAAAGACTTCTTATTGATTACTTGTGGCGTTGTGTCTGCCTGTTTCGGCTTAAAAAGCTTTTTGATCCCCAGTGGTTTTATTGATGGTGGAGTCACAGGTATTTCTCTTTTGATCAGTACGCTGACCGGTTGGAAACTCTCCTACCTGATCGTACTGATCAATGTTCCTTTTATTATTCTAGGTTACAGGCAAATTGGAAAAGCATTTGCCTTTAAAACGGCCCTGGCGATTACCGCACTGGCTATTTTTCTGGTGGTCCTTCCTTTTAAACCCGTTACCCATGTTCCTTTACTGATCGCATTTTTTGGCGGCTTCTTTCTTGGTGGTGGGATTGGTTTGGCGATGCGAGGCGGTTGTGTGATTGATGGCACCGAGGTATTGGCCTTGTACATCAGCAGAAACAGTATGCTCACCGTAGGAAATATCATTCTGGTATTGAACATCTTTATCTTCTCTTTTGCAGCGATATTCCTGGGTATGGAAACAGCCATGTACGCGATTTTAACCTACCTGTCTGCCACAAAGACCATTGATTTTGTGGTGAACGGCCTGGAGCAGTATACCGGAGTAACGATCATCTCTGATAAAAGTGATGAGATTAAAGAATACGTTATTGGAACGATGAAACGTGGGGTTACAGTTTACAAGGGCGAAGGTGGTTATGGGATAAAAAAAGACATTGACATTCTGTATACAGTTCTGACCAAACTGGAAATCGGGAAATTACAAACGGAAATCAGAAATATTGATCCGGATGCTTTTGTAGTCCAGCAACAGATTGCAGATATTAAAGGAGGTGTGGTATTGAAACGCCAGGCCTTGCATTAACGGTTAACTTTCCTCATTAACCGGAAATTTAAATTGAGCCGATGATGAACACTGGAACGCTCAATTGATAGACAAGATGAAACAACCAGGCATCAAAACCTACAGCAATAATAAACCTGCAGCAACAATAAAAATCTTAAAACAAGCTGATGAAAACATATCACCATCTTTCTGAGTTTAAAAAATTAGACAATGCCGTTGCCACCATAGGAACTTTCGACGGGGTACATTACGGGCATCAGAAAATCATCAAAAGACTTTGTGAACTGGCAAAATCTACCGGTGGCGAGAGTGTGATCTTAACCTTTTTTCCTCACCCAAGAATGATCATTGATCCCGAGAACCAGGATTTGAAACTGATCAATACTATAGATGAAAAAATAAAGATACTTACCGGACTAGGCGTAGATCATTTGATCATCACGCCTTTCACCAGAGACTTTTCCAACCTTAGCCCTGGTGATTACATTAAAAATATTTTAGTGGACACGATAGGCATTAAACAGCTGATTGTAGGTTACGACCATCGCTTTGGGAAAGACCGGAAAGGTGGCATGCAGGAACTGGAAATGTTATCCAAACAATTCGATTATAAAATCGAAGAAATCGCAGAACAGGATATAGATGATGTGGGCGTGAGCTCTACAAAAATCAGAAAAGCATTACTGAATGGCGAAGTGGCATTGGCGGCAAACTACCTGGGCTATAATTTCTCTATCCATGGCAGAGTCATTAAAGGCGATAAAATCGGTCGTACGATCGGTTTTCCAACTGCTAATATTTTTCTGGAAGAAACCTATAAACTGATCCCTTCGGATGGTATTTATGCGGTTACCATCGATATGGGCAGCGAGTCTTATAAAGGAATGGCCTATATCGGACAACGTCCAACAATCAATGGGATGACCAGAAACATTGAGGTGAACATTTTTGACTTCAACAAGGAAATCTATGGTCAGTATATTACGATGACTTTCCTGGAGTTTTTACGCCATGATGTGAAATTTACCGGCTTGGAAACGCTTAAAATCCAACTTCATCAGGATAAATTAGATACACTCGCTTATTTCGAAAAAAGGAAATAAACGGCATTTAAAAGCCTTTTTACTACGAAAAAAGGCTTTTTTTTGCTATATTTACCTCAATGAGGCTTTTGTTATCTGCTATATTTTTCGTTTTCAGCCAGGTAATTTCCTTGCAAACCGCACAAGGAAAAGGTGTAGCTCAGGTAAGCCCTTATGTGAGCAAATCCAATTTCAACACCAAAAAGCATTACCTAAATCCACTTTCTAAAGATCGTACTTCTCTAAAGAAGGCGTTTTTGGAAGACCTTACCTATATCAGTCATCCAACACAAAAGCATTCCATTACCCCCTGGTTCTTTCTAAGAGGAACCGATAAAACTTTATATATCCCCCTGGTGGTCATCAGGACTTATCATGTATTTCAGAATTTTGGGTATTCATATATTTTCAATTTTCTGTATCCTAAGCATGTTTTTTGGTAGTTAAAAATCGTCGAAATCTGATCGATATTATTTCATAACTTTAAAAAAACACATTTTATATGATACATTTACCCGTATTAATCACCGACTTAGGTTTAATACTTGCCGCAGCTGCGATCACTACCCTGTTATTTAAAAAAATTAAACAACCACTGGTATTGGGTTATATCCTCGCCGGACTACTGGTTGGCCCACATATCAACTTTATCCCTACTGTTACCGATAATGCCAGCATCACCATCTGGGCGGAAATTGGTGTAATCTTCTTACTTTTTAGCTTAGGACTGGAATTCAGTTTCAAAAAGCTGGTAAAGGTTGGAGGTTCCGCCTCCATTACCGCCATCGTAGAGGTTGTCTTTATGTTGTTGATTGGTTTTGCCGCCGGAATGGCCATGGGCTGGTCTACGATGGATAGTATCTTCCTTGGGGGTATCCTTTCTGTTTCTTCTACTACAATCATTATACGTGCATTTGAAGAGCTTGGCGTGAAACATAAGAAGTTCGCCGGATTGGTTTTCGGCGTCCTGATTGTAGAAGATTTAGTAGCCATTTTGTTATTGGTATTGTTGTCTACCCTTGCCGTGAGTCAGCAGTTTGCCGGTGCCGACATGCTGATCTCTATTTTAAAACTAGGTTTCTTCCTGATTTTATGGTTCATTGGCGGTATCTTCTTAGTGCCTACTTTCCTGAAAGCAACAAAGAAACTGATGAATGATGAGACCATGCTGATTGTATCCATTGCTTTGTGTTTATTGATGGTGCTATTGGCCGTTAAAGTAGGGTTCTCCCCTGCCCTTGGTGCCTTTATCATGGGCTCCATCTTAGCAGAAACCACGCAGGCTGAACGTATAGAACACCTGACAAAATCAGTAAAAGATCTTTTTGCAGCGATATTTTTCGTATCCGTAGGGATGATGATCAATCCAAGTATCCTGATCGATTATGCGGTTCCAATTTTGGTGATTACTGTAGCTACGATTTTAGGAAAGTTCCTGAGCTCTGGTATGGGGGCACTACTTTCTGGTCAGCCATTAAAAACTTCCGTACAAACAGGTTTGAGTCTGGCGCAAATCGGAGAGTTTTCATTTATTATTGCCACGCTAGGTTTAACACTAAAAGTAACCAGTGATTTCCTATACCCTATCGCGGTAGCCGTATCTGCAATTACTACGTTTACGACCCCTTATTTAATTCAGGCCTCTGAACCTTTTTACAATTTTCTGGAACGAACGCTGCCGAAAAGATGGGTGGAAGCGATCAATAGATACAGTTCAAGTACGGCTGGTATTACAACTATGAGCGACTGGAAAGTATTGTTGAAGTCTTATACTTTCAATACGATCATTCACTCGGTAATTCTTATTGCCATCGTTTTCCTGGGTTCAAAATACCTGCAACCTTTTATTACTAAAAACATCATCAATGGTCACAATGGAATTATCATCAGTTTAATCCTGACATTGATCATTATGACGCCTTTCTTATGGGCATTGGCAATTAGAAAAATAGAGAAAAAAGCTTATTCGCATTTATGGTTGAATAAGAAATATACACGTGGCCCATTGGTGGCTTTAGAGGTGTTGAGGATTTCATTAGCCTTATTCTTTGTCGGCTTCCTGATCTACCAGTTCTACAGCAACTGGATCGCCGTAGTAGTGGCCATTGCATTGATTATCCTGGGCATGTTCATCTTCTCCAGAAAACTACAAGGTTTCTATAATAAGATGGAAAGTAGGTTCCTGTTGAACCTGAATGCACGTGAAAAGCAAAACGAACAACCGGAAATCCTGCCCTGGGATACCCACCTTGCCGAACTGGTAGTGGCTCCGGAATCGGAACTTGTCGGCAAAACATTAATCGATTTGTCCATCAGAGAAAAATATGGGATCAATATCGCTTTAATTGAACGCGGGAAAATCATGATTCCTACGCCGGGAAGAGATGAGAGATTGTATCCGAATGATAAGGTTCTGGTGATCGGTACGGATGATCAGCTGGCCGCTATCAAACCTTTATTTGAAGGGATAAAAGAAGAATTACTGGAGGAATCCAACTTCCCTAAAAAAGACATGACTCTTCAAAAGATTGTGATCACGAGTAGCTCTCCGGTATATGGACAGAGTATTCGTAGCTCTGGAATCAGAGAAAAAACGCAGGGACTGGTTGTTGGCGTGGAGAGACAAGGAGAAAGAATTTTAAATCCGGATTCGAATCTGATCTTTGAAAATGAAGATATTGTGTGGATTGTAGGTAACAGTAAGAAGGTTCCGGAGTTATTCAATTAACCGGAAATTTTCATCCTGATGGCTGCAAAGCCCACAAAAAATTTGCAATGCCCCCAAAAAAGTTTCTGACTTTTTTGGGGGCATTTTTATGAGATCGTATTGCCGCAAATTTATAAGCATTTTATTAGATTGTTCTGGTTGACTTAATTCAGGGGGTATTTGTACCGAGCAGCAGTTTAAAAAGCATTTTACAGGACTGATCTGATTGACTTAATCAAGGGGTATTTATATTGAGCAGAATTCTTAGAAAGCATTTTACAAGGCAGTATTATCTGCCAACTTCAAGAACAGGAACTATTGAAGAGGGCTATTTCGCTGCGAAAAACAATTAAATCCAAATCACTATACGATAAATCGTTTATAAGCGTAATTTAGCATTATACTTTTTAAAAGCCTTAATACATTTTAATGAAAATAGATTCCGAAAAAAGTGAGTTTTTAGAGGAGATGCTGGAACATTGGCAGGAAAAAAAGTTACTGAGTCCGGCTGATGTGGAAAAGTTACGCAACAGTTATGAAACGAAACATTTTGACTGGAGAAGGTTAGCGCAGTACTCGTTTTGGATTGCTATGGCTTGTGGGGTAATCTCGCTCGGCGCATTACTGGTAGACAATGTAGTACTCCATTACCTCGAAAGCTTATATGAAACCTCTGATGGCGTCATCAGTCTGCTTTCTGCAATTGCTGCCGGTTATCTTTATTTTCTTAGTTTCAAAAGAAAAAAGACACAGTCACAACAGGTATTTAGCAATGAAGCACTTGTATTTACAGCTGTTATGCTCACCGCCAATTCGATTGCTTATTTAGGAAAAGCCATTCATGCCGGTGGCACTCACTTTTCCCTGCTGCTGCTGATTGCAGTATTCATTTATGGCATTCTGGCTTATATTTTTCAATCCAGGCTGATCTGGGCCTTTATGTTGATTTCCCTCGGTGCCTGGTTCGGAACAGAAAGTGGTTATCTATCGAGAGGAAACTGGTATTTTATAGGAATGAACTACCCACTGCGCTTTGTGTGCTTTGGCCTGGTACTGACCGCTCTTTCTTTCCTTATGAAAGGTTCTGCTGATACGATCAATAACTTTTCTTTATTTGGCAAAAAAACGAAGAGGACTAAACCTGGTTCCGCGGCTGTTTCCTCAACTGATACCAATTCCGTAGATCTGTCAATGAGCGCTTCAGTTATATTGGCCAATACAACAGATAAACCTGTAAAACATCCAGTTCATTCCATAAATGAGGGGGGCAAATCTGCCGATGAGACAGTTAATTCTGTGGAACAGTCCACAAACTCAATAGATCAGGCCACAAATTCAGTAGGTCGGACCACAAAATCAGCAAAGAAGGATGCAGGTCTAATGCCTTCCAATAGAAGCATAGGTCACTTTTTCCAGGTCACTTATATCATAGGAATGATGTATCTGTTTTTCTCCCTCTGGTTGCTTTCTGTATTTGGAAATTTCGGAACATTATCAGAATGGTATGGCGTAAAACAACTCAGTTTATTCTATTGGGCCATCATTTCTGCGGCAGCCTGCGTGATCAGTATGTTTGTTGGCTTAAAATACCGGGATGATATTGCCAGAGAATTCGGCATTACCTTTCTTTTCATCAACCTCTACACTCGTTATTTTGAATATTTCTGGGACAGCTGGCATAAGGCACTTTTCTTTTGCGTTCTTGCAGCCTCCTTCTGGATCATCGGAAGAAGAGCCGAAAAGATATGGAACCTTGAATTTTTAAAGCAATAAAACTTTAGTCCTCCCTTAAAGTTTCAAAGTTTTAGTACTCCTTAAAGTGCTTAAACTTTTTACTCATTTGATGCTCACTCATTTGAAGGAGACGCTGTTTTCATAAGCAAGCACATAGGTACTGATAGCTATGTGCTCCTACCTGCTGCCGTAGAGAATTTACTTATTTAATGCCATAGATATGTTTTCTTAGCCGTGTCACAGACGTATTATTTATTTGAACCCATAAATATAGATGAGTTTAACAATGTGATAAGCTGACAATGCAAAAAACAACAAGGCAATACCTTTGCTCACCACATAGCTACTTAAAGTGAATTTCTCCTGTATATATTGAGCAAAACGCGCAAAACCGTATAAAGCAAGCCCTGCACCGATACCGGATCCAATACTGAAAACCGTTAAAGACAGGTAACCAATGTCGATCCATTCTTTAGAAATCAGATAAGTTCCCACAAATAACCAATATGGAATTTGCATTGGATTAACCACCCCAAGCAGCATTCCATATTTTATACTGTCTTTTTTTGAATAATCAGCCTTAGGCATTTCTTTCCTTGATCTCCAGGTGATAACGCCCAGAATCCCAAACATAAAGACCATGAGTACATCAATAATACTCCCTAACTGAATTTCACTGGAAAGCCACTGCACAAATCTCATCACACCAAAAGTGAAAAGTATTTCTATCGCAGAGAAGGCACCAATAAAATAAAGTGCCTGTCTGATTCCCCGGGTAATCGTAATTTGAACTACTGTAAGGTTGATATTTCCAGGAGGAATATATCCAACCATGTTCAAAATTATCCCTAAAAAGAGTGTTAAAAAAAGCATGCGCGAAGATACAATTATTTCATGTGTGCTGATAAATACTTCGCTGTATATGATGAATTAGCGGAAACCAGGTCTTCTGGTGTCCCTTCAAAAACAACATTCCCACCTTTATCGCCACCCTCGGGACCTATGTCAATGATCCAATCTGCCGATTTAATCATATCCATATTATGCTCGATCACCAGAATCGTATTCCCCTGTTCTATCAATGTATTTAAAGCGATCAGTAGTTTCTTGATGTCGTGAAAATGCAGACCAGTAGTCGGTTCATCAAAGATGAACAAGGTCTTGTTTGCATTGTTTCCTTTGATCAAAAATGAAGCTAATTTGATACGCTGTGCTTCTCCACCTGATAAAGTATTTGAAGATTGCCCCAGGTGAACGTAACCCAAACCAACATCAACCAATGGCTGTAATTTGGTTAAAATCTTAGGCTCTCCTTTGAAAAAAGCTACCGCCTCATCAATGGTCATGTCCAGGATATCCGCTACGTTTTTCTCATTATACGTGATGTCGAGCACTTGTTGTTTAAACCTTCTTCCGCCACAAGCTTCGCAAGGAAGATAAATGTCGGCCATGAATTGCATCTCGATCTTCACTTCCCCTTCTCCCTGACAAACATCGCATCGACCGCCTTCTACATTGAAAGAGAATGCCGCAGGTTTTAGTCCGGCAGCTTTTGAGGCAGGTAAGGCTGAAAACAGTGCTCTTACATCATCCCAGGCTTTTACATAGGTAACCGGGTTCGATCTGGATGATCTTCCTATCGGATTCTGATCTACCATTTCCACCTGACTCACCAATTCATAATCGCCATAAATCCCATCATAAGCACCGGTTTGCTCACCAGCATAATTGCCTATCGCTTTTTGTAAAGCGGGGTAAAGGATCTTTTTGATCAAACTGGTTTTTCCACTTCCTGAAACGCCACTCACCACAGTGAAAACGCCTAAAGGAAATTTAACATCAATATTTTTCAGGTTGTTTTCCCTTGCACCTTTGATCAGTACATGGTCTTTCCATGCCCTTCTATGTGTAGGAATCGTTATCTTTTCTACGCCAGACAAGTAACGTCCGGTAAGACTGTTTTTATCTTTTACAATTTCTTTATAGGTCCCGCTGAAAACCAGGTGACCACCATGGGTACCCGCTTCCGGACCTATATCTATAATATGGTCGGCAGCTTTCATCATTTCCTCTTCATGCTCTACCACCAAAACAGTGTTTCCAACATTTCTCAAAGAAAGGAGTACTTCGATCAGTTTATTCGTGTCTCTCGGATGTAAACCGATGCTAGGCTCATCTAAAACATAGATAGAGCCTACTAAACTACTCCCTAAAGAAGTAGCAAGGTTGATTCTTTGCGATTCTCCACCAGACAAGGTATTGGACAACCTGTTTAAAGTCAGGTAGCCCAAACCGACATTGTTCAGGAACAATACGCGGTTAACAATTTCTGCCAATAGTCTTTTTGCAATCTTTGTATCATTTGATGACAGTTCCAAATGGTTGAAGAAGTCAAGGATAGTTTCCAAAGGCATCAATACCACATCAATAATTGACCTGCCGTTGATCTTTACATAAGACGCGTCTTTACGTAACCTGGATCCTTTACAGTCCGGACATACCGTTTTTCCTCGATACCTGGACAACATTACGCGGTATTGAATTTTAAAAGCCTGCTCTTCCAATTCTTTAAAGAAGGCATCTAATCCGCCGAAATACTTGTTTCCTGTCCAGATTAATCTTTGCTGCTCTTCCGTAAGTTCATTAAAAGAGCGATGAATAGGAAAGTCAAATTTATCTGCGCTTTTGATCAGTTTATTCAACCACTCGCGCATTTTTTCTCCACGCCATGGCGCGATTGCATTGTCATATAAGCTTTTGCTCTTATCAGGAATAACCAGATCTTCATCAATTCCGATCACATTTCCATAACCTTCACATCTTTTGCAAGCCCCATAAGGGTTGTTGAAACTGAAAAAATTTGGAGTAGGCTCATCGAAACGTATGCCATCAAGTTCAAAACGATCACAAAAATGATTCGACTTGCCATTATGCTCTACATACAGGTCACCTTTTCCTTCGAAAAATGCAGTTTGTACGGAATCTGCAATGCGGCTCAGCGTTTCATCATCAGTATTCACCACAATCCTGTCAATCAGAATTCTTACAGTATCCGAATCCGATAGTTCAAAATCTTCAAATGAAGCATCTTCAAGCACGCCCTCAATTTTCAAAATTTCTCCTTTATAGAAGATTCTCAGAAAACCTTTTTGAAGTAACACTGCCAATTCTTCTTTAATCGACCTGTTGTTGTGCGGAAACAGCGGACAAAAAATCGTGACTGCGCTTTCCAGCTCCAAACCAGAAATAAAATCCACCACTGTGCTGACCGTATCTTTTTTTACGATTTCACCGGATACCGGTGAAAATGTTTTGCCTATTCTGGAAAACAATAATTTCAAATAATCGTAAATTTCTGTAGAAGTGCCTACTGTAGACCTCGGATTTGAAGTGATTACCTTTTGCTCAATTGCAATCGCCGGTGCAATTCCTTTAATATAATCCACATCCGGCTTATTCATCCGGCCCATAAATTGACGGGCATAGGAAGAAAGACTTTCTACATAACGCCTTTGCCCTTCGGCATATAGCGTATCGAAAGCTAAGGATGATTTCCCTGAGCCCGACATCCCGGTGATGACCACCAGTTTATTTTTAGGGATTGCGACGTCTATATTCTTCAAATTATGGACTCTGGCACCCTTTATGATTATATGTTGATGTGGATCTTTATCGATTTCGTTATTCATTGACTTCTGGATAGAATACTGCTAAGTTAACCCAAAAAAAGCAATATTGCCATTTTTGAGATCATGCAAAAATAAGGTGCCTGATCCGGTTTTATTTTTTTTTAACAGTTTTTCTATTGGATTCTAATAAAAAATTGGTTCTTTTGGGGAAGTAACAGACAAACTAAACCACTAACTAACAGGAGAAAGATATCGATTAAAACATCTACTAAGTATTTTATAGCAATTAGCAGGGAACTTAATAGTACGGATACTCCTATGAAATTAGAATTATATAGTGATCAGGACTTGGTGAAGTCTTATCTTACCGGTGAGGAATCGGTTTTAGAAGAACTTCTCAAAAGACACAAGTCAAAAATATACACCTCCATCTATCTTTTAGTAAAAGATCAATACCTCGCAGAGGATATTTTTCAGGATGCTTTTATTAAAGTTATCAATACACTCAGATCTGGTCGTTACAATGAAGAAGGTAAATTCTTACCTTGGGTAATGCGAATTGCGCATAATCTGGTAATCGATTATTTTAGACGTGAAAAACGGGCACCGGTTATTACCAGCGCCGATGGTACAGATATCTTTAACTTACTTCAGATTCATGAAGAAAGTGCAGAAGAGAAAATGCTGAGAGAACAAACTCATTTTGACCTTCGCGCAATGATTCACTTATTGCCAGATGATCAGAAAGAGGTGCTCATCATGCGCCATTATGCCGACCTTAGCTTTAAAGAAATTGCAGAGCTCACTGAAGTGAGCATCAATACCGCATTGGGTAGAATGCGCTATGCTTTAAGCAATCTTAGAAAAATGATGAAAGTGAAAGAAGTTTCCTGATTTTTTTAAACTGGAACATATGGGTAATCCATATCTCAGACCAATTTATTAAGGGAAAACTGTTTGAGTTTACTGATCTGATAAATGAATAGACAACCTGAAATTCGCCCTTTAAACAGGCAATAATGGCTATCTTAAATCGGGGAATCAGTGATTACAAATCATGCAACAAACTAGTTACACAAAATGTAGTTTAGGTTAAAATAAATGTATAACAATAACGTTTCTATTAGTGAACGAACATTTATTATTGCTTATGATGGAAACTTTTACTTCTTTTAACAAGTTAAACTGCTCATTGCAAAAGCAGGAAAAACCTGCTGCAGACGCAGTTATAGAACTCGATATGATGTTCTATGACCAAATCAGGCCCCAACTGGATGGTTTGAGAAAAAACCCTTCCGATGAAACCATCGCGAAAATTTTAGCCTACTCCAGAGCCAGATAATTTTAAACGAATTGAAGCTGCCAGTCTTACTGGCAGCTTTTTCATTTTAAAATTTTTTCTCCCGCTTTACATTGATTTTGAAAGGTTTCAGCTTTTAGAATTCATTTGTCTATTTGTACCATCCTTACTGCATAGTGTACAGCTTATATATTGTATTGCATATCGATATACTACAGTTAACAGCTGTTTTTTGCCATTAAAATCTATACTTTTCACGATATATTTTAACCTATGTGTTATTCTATAGAGTACTCCTCTATTTGTGAATACTAATTTTCCATTCCCGCATTTTTTCATTTTATATATTAGTTTTCATACTCCAATTATTGATGTATTTCTCTACGTGCTGTGATTCATTCCAAACCGACCTGGACAATATATCACCGGAAGGCAAAATTTGTCAACACATAGCTTTTTCCTGAGGAATTATTAAACCATCCTAAGTTCTTCTCGTTATATTTGTCCATGCTCAAGAAAGAACGATACAAACTTTTTGTAGAACACTTTGCAGCCAAACAGCCAGATGCTGAAACGGAATTGCATTATAATAATCCATACCAATTATTAGTAGCCGTAATTCTCTCCGCTCAATGCACAGATAAACGAATTAATCAGGTAACACCTGCACTTTTTCAACGTTTTCCAAATGCAAAAGCGCTTTCTGAGGTAACTCCTGATATTGTTTTTGATTACATCAGAAGTGTGAGTTACCCGAATAATAAAGCAAAACATCTGGTAGGAATGGCCCAAATGTTATTGAATGACTTTAATAATGTAGTTCCCTCTGATATTGATCAACTGCAAAAGATGCCGGGTGTAGGTAGGAAAACGGCAAATGTGATAGCCTCTGTAATTTATAATGCACCGGCAATGGCCGTGGATACCCATGTTTTTAGGGTTTCCAGAAGAATAGGCCTGTCTGCAGGAAAAACTCCACTCGCCGTAGAAAAAGATTTGGTGAAAAACTTACCTGAGCATACCATACATGTAGCCCACCATTGGTTAATCCTACATGGCAGGTATGTTTGCCTGGCGAGATCGCCAAAATGTAGCATTTGTGAAATCACCAATATTTGTAAATATTTTCAACAAAATAATAAAAAAACTAAAATAATTAGCGCCATGGAGGCATGATCAAATAATAAAAATTTTATTTCTTGTTTTAGATTAAACAATCGTTATCTTTGCTAAGATAATTAGCATGTAAGTAAAGTTATTTGTTCTTCCAACGGTAATATTTTATCTTACTCCCAGAATTTAACAATATGAGCGTAAACGCAGACAAATTAAAAGCATTACAACTTACATTAGATAAGTTAGAGAAGTCTTATGGTAAGGGTACCGTAATGAAATTAGGCGACAATGCTGTAGAGCCTATTGAATCTATTTCCACAGGATCTATCAGTTTAGACATTGCTTTAGGCATTGGTGGTGTTCCAAAAGGAAGAGTAATAGAGATATACGGTCCTGAATCTTCTGGTAAAACAACTTTAGCAACACATATCATTGCTGAAGCTCAGAAAAAAGGTGGAATTGCTGCTTTTATCGATGCAGAACATGCATTTGATAAAAACTACGCAAAGAAATTAGGCGTTGACGTTGACAATCTATTGATCTCTCAACCAGATAACGGTGAGCAGGCATTAGAAATTGCTGACAACCTGATCAGGTCAGGTGCAATTGATGTGATTGTTATTGACTCCGTTGCTGCATTGGTACCAAAGGCAGAGATTGAAGGCGAAATGGGTGATTCGAAAATGGGATTACAAGCACGTTTAATGTCTCAGGCATTACGTAAACTAACCGGAACAATTGCTAAAACAGGATGTTGCTGTATTTTCATTAACCAATTGCGTGAAAAAATTGGTGTAATGTTCGGTAACCCGGAAACAACTACTGGTGGTAATGCATTGAAATTCTATGCGTCAGTACGTTTAGATATTCGTAGAACTTCTCAAATTAAAGATTCTGACGAAGTTTCAGGAAACAGGGTGAAAGTGAAAATCGTAAAAAATAAAGTTGCTCCACCTTTCCGAATTGCTGAATTCGACATCATGTTCGGTGAAGGTATTTCCAAAGTAGGTGAGATCATCGACTTAGGTGTTGATTTTAATATCATTAAAAAAGCAGGTTCCTGGTTCTCTTATGGAGAAACGAAACTTGGTCAGGGAAGAGACGCGGTAAAACAATTATTATTGGATAACCCGGAACTGTCTGAAGAGATTGAAGCTAAAATCAGAGCTGAAGTAACAGGCGAAAAATTGGAAGAACTTCCAGTACAAGCATAATAGTACCTCAATAAGGATACAAGTAAATAAAAAAGGGCAATCAATCGATCGCCCTTTTTTGTTATCTATATTCTGGATCTATTAAATAGCTCCTCAAATTCTTACTGAAGCTTCATATATTTTGCATCAACGTAGATGGCCACAATGATGGCCACGATAATTGCCGCAAGTAAAACGGCTAAGCCAAGATAATTTCTCTGTTTATCTTGTTTTACCAACCATATGATAAAAATGATGAAGGGAATCAGCATTAAGCCGAAAAAAATAAAACTCGTAGCACTCATAATTAGCTGTTCTTATATTAAAAATTCATTCTGGACATTGGAGCAACATCCTGCTCCACAAAATCTGCATTTAAATACTTCTGATATCCGGCAATAGCAATCATAGCTGCGTTATCCGTACAATATTCAAAAGCCGGAATGTAAACATTCCAACCTAATTCCAGAGCTGTCTTTTGCAATGTATCCCGTAAACCACTATTTGCAGAAACACCTCCGGCAATTGCAATTTCTTTAATTCCATATTGCTTTGCAGCCTTCTTCAATTTGTTCAATAATATATGAACTATACTGTGTTGAACCGAAGCGCAAATATCATCTAAATGTTCCGATATAAAGTCCGGGTTTTCTTTTTCTTGCTTTCGGATGAAATATAAGATAGATGTTTTAAATCCACTGAAACTGTAATCCAAATCTTTGATCTGAGGTTCCCCAAATTTAAACGCCAAAGGATTTCCTGATTTTGCATGAAGATCTATAAGAGGTCCGCCCGGATAAGGAAGACTTAATATTTTTGCAGTTTTATCAAATGCTTCTCCTGCTGCATCATCTAAAGTCTCCCCTACAATTTCCATATCAAAGTAATCCTTCACCAGCACAATTTGGGTATGACCACCAGAAACGGTCAAACATAAAAAAGGAAAGGATGGCTTTGGATCATCAATAAAATGCGCCAAAATATGCGCATGCATATGATTTACGGCAATTAAAGGTAAATCCAACGCCAGAGCGAATGATTTTGCAAATGAAACACCTACCAATAAGGAGCCTAATAAACCCGGGCCACGTGTAAAAGCGACACCATTTAGCTCCTTTTTGTCTACATTAGCATTAATTAAGGCTTGCTGTATAACAGGGACAATATTTTGCTGATGTACCCTTGAAGCAAGTTCAGGGATTACACCACCATAATTTTCATGAATTGTTTGGTTTGCAATAACATTGGCAGTAATTTTGCCGTTGTTACAAATAGCAACCGAAGTTTCATCACAAGAAGATTCTATAGCGAGTATTATTGGCACAATGATTATTATTAAGCTACAAAACTATTAAAAAACTATTAAAAATACTTCTTTGGTTTGTTGCATCAGTGTTATTACTAGTTGCGATTCTATTATTCGCGCTTCAATTCAAGCCTGTGCAGACTTTTGTCGCAAAAAAAGCTGCCGATTATTTGTCAAAAGAACTCAATACAACCATATCCTTATCGGGAATTTACATAAAACCATTTAAATCCCTTGTTTTAGAAAACTTACTTGTACTCGACCAACAAAAGGATACATTGTTAAATACTCCCAAATTTTTAGTAGATCTAAACCAGCTTTCGTTAGAAAAAAGAATCGTTGACGTAAATACCGTACAACTAAATAACGGAGCCTTCTTTCTTAAAACATATAAAAATGGATCCACGAATTTGGATTTCATTATTGATTATTTTGATTCGGGTACTCCTTCCGCTAAAAAGAAGAAGCCTTACAAAGTCACTTTCGATCGCGTCATCCTAAATAACTTCGGTTTTAAGTATAAAAACTATAAGTATAATAACGTGATGAAAGGTGTCGATTTTGAGGATGTGCAACTCAGTAATCTGAACGGTATCCTCGAAAAATTAAACACAACTGATCACATCATTCAAGCAGAAATAAAAAACCTGACCTTTAAGGAAAAGAGTGGTTTTTATCTTAAAAACTTAACCACTTTCGCTACAGTAGACAGTAATAAAATAGAGCTGGAACGCCTATTATTAGAAACCAATCATTCCAGGTTAAAAGATTATTTCAAAATGAGCTTTAACCGATACAGGGACTTTAGAGATTATGTCAATAAAGTAAGAATGAAAGCTAGTTTTAAAGATAGCCACATTGCTTCCCGCGATGTATCATTCTTTACATCTGAACTAGACCAGATGAATTTAGAACTAGATGTAGATGGACAAATCACTGGTCTGGTAAACAATCTACGTGCAAAAAAACTTTCCATAAAAGCAGGTAAAGCAACTCACATCAAAGGTGATTTTAACCTTAAAGGTCTTCCGGTACTAAAGGAAACCTTTATGGACCTTAAAATTGAGATGGCTGGAACCAACAAAAAGGATCTGGATGAGTTACTTACAAGTGTGACAGGAAAAAAAGCTAAAAAAATTCCTGAAATAGTTTCAAAATTTGGCAATGTGAACTTCAATGGTTCATTTACTGGCTTCCAAAATGATTTTATCGCCTATGGCGAGTTTAAAACAAAACTTGGACGTCTGGTCTCTGATGTCAATATGAAAATTGATAAACAAGGCGTCCCTTCCTATTCTGGAAATGTCAAAACTTATGATTTCAACTTAGGTAACCTGATTAATGAAAAAAGCCTCGGGAAAATTACAGCAGCACTAAATATCAAAGGCCGTGGAACAGAAATCAAAAATCTAACTGAACGATTAGATGGCGACATTAACTACATAGATTTTAACAATTATAGGTATAGAAATGTTAAAATTGACGGAACTTTTGAAAAGAAGTATTTTGACGGCAGCCTAAAAGTTGATGATAAAAACCTCAATATGTTTTTTGATGGCGGCGTAAACTTAAATGGAAAACTTCCTGAGTTTAATTTTAAAGCTAACATTAAAAAAGCCAGACTGAAAGCACTCAACCTATATAAAGATTCTCTGCAAATAGAGGCCATATTTAGTACCAACTTCACCGGAAACAACTTAGATAATATTCAGGGAAATCTTTTACTCCAACATGTTCAACTCAATAATGTTAAAGGTATTTACCATATTGACTCGATCCAGCTAAGTGCCGGTGGGATAGGAAAAGATAGACACCTGACCATCAATTCGGACATCCTGGATGCGAGTATTAAAGGCCAATACGACTTAAATACGCTGCCTTCCTACTTTAAGGCACTTGCAAAAACGTATATTCCATCACTAAAAGCCGATATCATCAATTATAAAGATCAGATCTTTAAGTTCGACCTTAAAATTAAAAAGTTCGAACCTGTTGCACAGCTCCTGGTACCTGGCCTGGAAATAGAAGATCAAGCTATTTTTCTTGGGAATTTTGACTCCCAAAAGAGTGTAGCCACCGTAAATGGTTTTGTGAAAAAACTAAAATATAAAGGCATAGTGGTCAATAACATTATTGTTGATGAGAATACCTCCACTGATCAGTTGCAAGCCATTATTACTTCTGATCGTGTTGATCTTAACGATAGTCTCTACATCAAAAACGTGAATATTTCAAATATTCTTAGAAATGACAGCTTAACCCTGAATGTCAAACTCGCAAACGCTGATGACGCCAACTCACTGGATTTAAATGGACTGGTTGAATTTGCGACAGATACAATCGGTCGTATCACCATTTTGCCTTCTATTTTGAAAATTAACAATGAGGATTGGAAAATTCAGGAAAAGGTTAGAATTAGCTTCCATCAAGGAAAAACACAAATCAATAATTTTGGCCTCAGCAATGGTCCTCAGGTATTAACAATGGATGGAATTATTTCCAATGATCCCGAAGATGTATTATTGGTTGGCTTTGAAAAGTTCGACCTTAAAACCATAAATCCTTTTATAAAAACCCTTGGTGTTAAACTCGCGGGGAAATTGAACGGTGAAACAAAATTGCATCATATCCTGAAATCTCCAAAGATTTCGGATAATATCACTATAGATTCCCTGGGTCTTAATGACACTTATATTGGAAGTCTAACAGACACTTCCTCTTTTCATCAGGCAGAGAATCTCGCTAATATCTATACCACTATCATGACCCATGATAAAGAGACATTAAAAGCGCGGGGAAGTCTCGATCTGGAGAAAAAAGAAATAGACCTTCATGTTAAACTGGATGAAATAGAAATGGCCGTTTTGGAACCTTTTGTCAAGAAATTGGTTTCGAAATTAAAGGGTAATATTTCCGCTGACCTCGCTGTTAAAGGTCCTTTTGAAAAACCAGCTATTAATGGAGAAGTATCATTTGACAAAGGAAAAATGACCATTAATTACCTGCAAACGGCCTATACCTTAAATGATCAGGTAACGATAGACAATAGTGTCATCAAAGTTCAAAACTTAAAGCTATTAGACGTTGATAATAATGAAGCCATCGCTAATGGTACTGTAGATTTAAACAATCTGGATAATCCCACAATAGATGCAGTAATAAAGGCTAAGAACTTTATGGCACTAAACACAACGGAAAAAGATAACCCCGTTTATTATGGCCAGGCATATGGTACCGGGACTTTCATTTTCAGAGGCCCAACAAATCGAATGTACATTGATATTGATGCCAAAACAGAAAAAGGAACGGTTTTTAATCTGCCTTTAAATAGCTCTGAAACGGTTTCCAGTAAAGATTTTATCACTTTCGTAAGTAAAGACACTACTACTATAATAAAAAAACAAAATAGTTTTGATGGGCTTACCATGAATTTAAAACTAGATGTGGATCCTAATAGTGTCGCAAATATATTCACAAGCTTAGGTAATCTAAGTGGCCGGGGAAATGCTACAGACCTTACTTTAAAAATTAATAGCCAGGGTGATTTTGATATGTCAGGAGATTATATCATTGAAAATGGTAGTTTCGATTTCACCGCTCAGGAAGTAATTAACAAAAAATTCAATATCAGGCAAGGTGGGACTATCCGTTGGACTGGCAATCCTACAATGGCGCAAATACAATTGAAGGCCATTTATTCGCTTAGAACAAGCCTGAGAGATCTATACACCGCTGCTAATAGAGATGGTAATAGCAAAGATGAGCGTGTACTAACAGAAGTAGAGATGGGCTTATCAGGTCTATTATTAAAACCCGATATAAAACTGGATATATTCTTTCCTTCAAATCCAGCTATCAAAGAGGAAATGCAAGCTTATTTCAATGATTCAAACAACCTGAATCTCCAGGCTTTAAGCTTAATTATTCGGAGAAGTTTTGCTCCTGGAACAGGTAATGAAGATTTAGGAAAACAACTTACAAGTGGAGTAACCAGTACCGCAACTGAGTTATTGTTTAATCAGCTTAATAACGTCCTATCTTCTTTAAATCTTGATTTTGTTGATTTTAATGTACGATCACTAACCGAAGCAAATGCGTCTTTCAGATTATTTAATGATCGACTTGTCCTAAATGCGGGTATTGTTAATAGAGGAAGTACGAATGATTTGTCTTTAAATGGATTCTCTAGAAATAATGTAGGAGGTGAAGTTGAAGTACTCGGATTAATAAAAAAAGATGGAACCCTGATTGGTAAACTATCCAATAAACCCCCTACTCAACAAACTATCTTTACAACTTCAGGTATCAATCAAAATAATAATGTAACTGCATTGGGCTTAGTTTATACGCAACAATTTGATAGTTTTAGGGAGTTCTTAAGAAAAATCACAGGACAATACAAAAGAGATCTAAAGAAAAAAGCCCGGCAAGGGGAAACTCCCAAAACCAGGCAATTAATTAACAAAGATGCTATTCTTAAAGAACAGCAAAAGAACAATCGAAAAAGATAACCTGTTATCCTTTCATTATCTGATGTCCCATTTTATCACGTTTGGTTCTCAGATATTGTTCATTATGAATATTACTTTCAATTTCTATCGAAATATTCTCAAGGATTTCTAATCCGTAACCAGTCAGACCAGCACGTTTTGTAGGATTATTAGACATTAGCCTCATTTTTGAAATACCCTGGGCTCTTAAGATCTGCGCGCCGACGCCATAATCCCTTTCATCTCCTTTAAAACCTAATTTAATGTTAGCCTCGACCGTATCGAATCCTGCATCCTGAAGGTTGTACGATCTTAACTTGTTGACTAGCCCAATACCTCTTCCCTCCTGGTTCATGTATACAATAAGCCCTTTACCTTCCTTGTCAATCATTTCCATTGCCTTATGCAATTGCGGACCGCAATCACATCGACAAGAGCCAAAGATATCTCCGGTAACACATGAACTATGTACTCTTACCATAACGGGTTCGTCAACTGTCCACTCCCCTTTACTTATTGCTAAATGGGTTGCTCCTGTATCCAGCTGTGTATAAGCAGTCATTCTGAAATCGCCCCATTGAGTAGGAAGATTAACAGTCACCTCTTCTTGAATCAAGCTTTCTTTACTTAATCGATAGGCAATAAGATCTTTTATTGAAACTATTTTGAGATTATGCTGAGCCGCAATCTTTATGAGATCAGGTAATCTTGCCATCTCTCCATCTTCTTTCATAATTTCCACCAAAACTCCAGCAGGTGCCATACCAGCCAATCTTGCCAAATCAACTGATGCTTCCGTATGACCTGATCTTCTCAATACTCCACCATCTTTAGCTCGTAAAGGAAAAATATGGCCTGGTTTACCTAATTCATCCGGGTTTGTATTTGGATTGATCAATGCTTGAATAGTCTTTGATCGATCTGAAGCAGAAATGCCTGTAGTACATCCGTATCCTATTAAATCAACAGAAACCGTAAAGTTTGTCTCATATGCAGCTGTATTCTTACCAACCATAAGCTCTAAACCAAGCTCATCACATCTCTGTTCTGTTAAAGCAGCGCATATTAATCCTCTTCCATGGGTCGCCATAAAGTTAATCACTTCAGGAGTTGCATTTGAAGCAGCGGTCAGAAAGTCTCCTTCATTTTCCCTGTCCTCATCATCAACAACAATAACTACTTTACCAGCTTGTATTTCAGCAATAGCTTCTTCTATTGCATTTAGTTTGATTTCCATTTTTTGAAATATATCTATACACAAACACTAAGATCAGCTGCTTGTTTAACTATTAAGATTAAGTACAAAGTTACAACCTTCCTGTTCAATATCCTTTGCTTAAATATCATAAATAAGTAATGAATATTTGGTGGTTTAATCAATTCTTGGCCTTTATCAAGCCTTCTTTTCTACCTGCTCTTTTTTCCTTTTAAATAAACCTACAATCAACTGCTTAAGCGCAGTAACGTCAAATAAAGCTGAATCAACAGTCGCTTTATAGGTGAGAAATGCACCAACAGGAGACAATATGATAATCGCCAGCCAAGGTCCAAAAAATGGAGCTAATGATCCTGTTATTGCAGATTTTTCAGCTACTGTGGCAATGATGTGGTAAATTAAAAAGAATACAATTGCCATAACTACTGGCAAGCCCAACCCTCCTTTTCTAATAATTGCGCCTAACGGTGCACCTATGAAAAATAGGAGAAGACATGATACTGCTAAAGTGAATTTCTTTTGATACTCAATTTCAACCTTTATGAGGCTACGAACCCTATCATCGTGATCCGTTAATCTCCCAGAAACAGTTTGTTTAACAGAATTAGCCTGGTCCAGACCAGACTGAATAGCCCGTAACTTATCATCAACGGGCAACGCACTCAATACAGGCCCTGTGATCTTCTTTTCAGCCACATTAACCTTACTGTATCCTTTCACATAGTTATTCTGTTTAAAGTAACTAGAGACAGTCATACCAGCAAATTTATTGATACTATCTAATTCCTTTGTTAAAGAATCCTGTTTTTTGACCAATCCTTTCAAATTAAGCATTTGGGTATTATTCCTAAATCCCTGCTCATCTGTTCTATTCATTTCAAAACTTGATATATCAAATTTTTGATCTGTTTCTTTAAATCGCATTCGTGTGAACTGCTGTCTAGGGTTGTAAGAAGAATTCTCACCACTAGATTCTTCATACCTCACACCGTTCTTAAGTTTTAAAAGAAGATTTTTCTCATCCTTAGCCATTCTTCCTTCTTTAGCAATGATGATCTTTGCTATGCCATTATTACTGGTATGGTCATAAATCATCACTCCCTCCAAGGTAACACCGTCATCCCCCTTCTTATCTACTCTAATTGAATACCCGGGAATACTATTATTAAATACACCCTCCTTAATTAAAAAGGATAATTTCTTGTTTCGTATATCCCATAGTAAAGAGCCAAATTTTAAGTTGGCTTTCGGCAACATCACATCGGAAAACAAAAATGAACCGATAGCAATAAAAACAATTAGGACCAATAAAGGCATCATTGCCTTTTGAAGGGATACGCCAGCAGACTTTATAGCGACTAATTCATAATTTTCCCCCAAAGTACCAAAGGTCATTATGGATGACAAAAGAATCGAAAGTGGAAGTGCCATGGAAACATTTGCAGCTGATGCATAATACATCAGCTCCAGAATCACATACCATTCAAAGCCCTTCCCAATTAAGTCATCGACGTACTTAAATAAAAAGAACATCAATAATATGAACATCACAATAAAAAATGTGACAAAGAAGGGCCTAATAAATGCTTTGAGCAGAAGTAAATGAATCTTTTTCAATATACAAAGGTAAACAAAGCAACTGAAAAATTATGCTCCTAACACACTATGTAAATAGGTAATCTGATTATCCCATATTAAAGTTCGCTCTGCAAGCGTATCTTCAGTCGCAAAGTCCGTAATAGATAGTGCTACATCGTTCGTTAATTCATCTTGAACAATTTCCATTTCAAAATAACAATGTGGTTCATCGTCAATCCATTTAAATTTCACCAATTTATTCTCTTTAATACTCAAAAGCTTCGCTTTTTGTACTTCGTCATCCCATGTAAATGTATAAACCTGATCACGGAAAATTACATCGTCGGCAAACCATTGAGACAAGCCATTTGGCTCACTAATGAAGCTAAACAAAATACGTGGGGAAGATCTCAATTCATATTCTAACGTAAACTTTTTCTTTTCTGACATCGATGGATCCTTACATTCTGTAACTAATGGACAATTTTTAAATATTATATATTTCTAAAGAAAAGTAATATATTCTATATTTGCAACTCTTTAGAAAAGAAGATGTCTGACGGAGTATCACATATCATTAGCACACCAGATACTTAAGCCTTAAGAGACCTCAATACACACTTCATAATCAACTTTTCAAAACATTTGCAGTAAACTTTCATAGCGATCAAATTGGTGTTACACTGTAATTATTCGAAAGGATTCCTAAAAAACAGACATATATAAAATCTAACCTGAAGGAGTTAACTTATGAAGAAAATTTGAATCCTAGTAATTCTGCTTCAAAGTAAGAATCATCTGTATGCAATCAAAAAGCTTCCTAAATACAACATACTATTTATACAATCATAGCAGTTTAAAGCATGATAGCTAAGAAAATAGTAGCACACAAAAAAATAACTAACTCATTATCAAAACAGAACCAATATCCAGAAGCTTATTTCATATTTTCTTTCATTATTTCAAACCATTATTCTATATTTGCAGCTCTTTAGAAAGAAGACGCCCGGCGGGGTAGCTCAGATGGTTAGAGCGCAGGATTCATAACCCTGAGGTCGGCAGTTCGATCCTGCTCCCCGCTACTAGAAAAAAGCTCACTGAAAAGTGAGCTTTTTTAGGTTTAAAGCTATTTAAATGATACTTTTGGTGATAAAAATTCACTGTCTATTAATGATCTCAATAAAGAAATCTTATCCTAATACAGAGAGCAAAGAAACTTATCCGACACATATTTGGCACACTAATTAGTGCAAATTTTAAGGTCATTTTAATGAATCTTTTTCACACGCCCAACCAGACTTATAAAATTAAAAAATAAAAGAAATGATTTATTGGTGATTTTGGATCTAAAACTCCTAATCATATATAGGAGTTTCAATTTATACCGGCTAAGCTATCCTACCTAACCGTTTATCGCTTCTTGGAGTAGATTTCAGCTAATTTCAACGCTTCATAGGCATTAACAACCCCTCCACTAACACAAAGATCAGAGAAAGGAACTCGTACACTCTGTCCTTTATCATTAATTAGTTTTACTTTTTGTACGACTTTGGATACTGATGACAAAATAATTTCACGTATCTCCTTCGCAGTAAAATCAGGATAGTAGCTTAAAATTAATGCAGCTAATCCAGAAACAACTGGTGCCGCCATACTTGTTCCGTCAAACTCTTCATAAAGCGATTCAGGAACAGTAGAATTAATCATAAAACCAGGAGCAAATACATCTACACTGTACTTTCCATAGTTAGAAAATGATGCTTTTAAGTCTGAATTATTCTTATAAGCGCTAGCTCCTACCTCAATCCAATTTGTTGCTTGAGGTAATCCAGATTTTATTGAGTCTACTGCATTGTTACCGTTGTACCTTTCATGGGTTCTATCCGTTCTTTGATTCGAAATTCGGCCATTTAAAGGTCTAAAAGAAGCCTGTTTTTTTGCTGATTTTTCAACCTTAGCCATGTATTCCCTGAATTCTGGACTATCGTAATACTTATTCGGATAATTATCTTCCTTATCAACATTAAGGTTATCATTACCAGATGCATGAACCAATAACACCCCTTTGCTCTCTGCATATTTCACAGCTACGTCAACAATTTTTTTATCCCACTTATACCCTTTTCCAAAACTCATGTTAATAATTCTAGCACCATTATCAACCGCATACCTAATTCCATTGGCTACATCCTTGTCGCGTTCATCCCCTTCGGGAACAACCCTAATTCCCATTAAACTAATATAATCAGCAACACCATTTATCCCTAAGGCATTACTCCGATTAGCGCCAATAATTCCAGAGACATGAGAACCATGCTCTGCATTCGGGCCCTTTACATCATTATTACCATAATAATTATCATTAGGATTAGAATAATCATCACCAACTAACTCCGATCTTTGATCATATTTTGGGTTTAAATTATACCTTAACATAACATCATATTGCTTATAGGCATCCTTGATCTCTTTATAAAACTTGGCAACACCACCACTCTCTTTAATACCAGATTTTATGACTTTTTTAACTTGCTCTTCCACCTCATCTTCGGCTTTATATGCATCAATCTCCTGCAAAGTGGGAACTGCTTTTTTATTAATGAATACTATAGATTCCAATACTTTATTAATTGAAAATACAATTCTAAATGTTCGATCAGCATCATCATATTTTCTACCAAAATCTGCAGTAGCTTTAGTGTACAATTCGAATTCTTTCTTCTGAATACTATCAAGTACTGTCGACTTAATAGTAGAACTATATTTTGGAGCGTAATTTCTATAAATTCGCACTAATTCAAGATTATCATAAGCTAAATTCCCCCGCTTAGATCCAATGAAATTCCAACCATGGACATCATCTATATAGCCATTACCATCATCATCTATTCCATTTCCTGGAATCTCATTTTTATTTATCCATAAAACATCCTTAAGATCCTCATGGTCTATATCTATTCCACCATCAATTACAGCTACAATTACACGTTGTTTTGGCTTTTTATCATGGAGTAACTCCATATAAGCACGTTCAGTACTTATTCCAAAAACCCCATTCTTTACAAGGTCTAAATTGAACCAATTTACTGGTAGCTTCACATCTTTACTTTGAGAAAAAACCGAAACATTTAATAGTAACAGGAACAGTGTAAAAAAAAATTGATTAACTCTCATTCTTTTGATGCTTATATAAAATACAATAATACGGTTTCTTAGATCCACGAATAGTACTGGTTAGAATTTTAACCATAAATAACAAATCAAAAGAATGAAGTTACCAAGAGATGAGTAGTCAATACCACAGTACCAGCACCAATTCTCTCCAAAAAAAGAGGTGGGGAAGGTATTATGAATTGAATCCCTAAAAGAGCAGGCACCTGATAGAATTAGTGAAATCGTTGTCCTGTAAGCGCTGAGGAAATTCAATGGCATCTGCCAGACGAAAAATATCCGTTAAAAAAACCTTATAAACAAGAAAAGCCTGTAGTTTTCACTACAGACTT
>NZ_JAPIVQ010000029.1 GCF_026239675.1 Pedobacter sp. PLR | reverse complement strand
GTCAAGCTTTTATTTAAACTTTTTTCTTTTGTTTATCTGGTAATTAAACCCTCAAAACAACTTCTGACATCCTTCTACTGCAATCTTTCAAATCTTCTGCTCTGTATCCTTCTCACTGTAACCCTTCCTCCGAAGCGGGATGCAAAAGTAGGAAAATTTAACAGATATGCAAACATTAATCTCAAAATAACCCGTTTAAGTACTGTTGTAAGCTGTTTCTACAGCCGTCATTCAAAACATCAGGCAGCAACTGCCTGTACTATAGCGATATCCTTCAGGGTTCCATATTTCAAATGATAATCATTTATTTCTGATCACTTAAGGAATAAAGGCCTGTTAGGCCAAAAAAAGGAAAAGAGTTATTGATTTACCGGACAGACCACATTCAAAAGCGTCATTTTTTACAGCAAGACCCGGAACTTTTGAACGGAAGGATTCCGCCGGATCCGGCGGAATCCTTCCGTTCAACTTTCTTCACAAGGGAATATCAGCGCTAAGGCGGATTCATTTCCGGATAAACGGTAAATATGCAGGATTTACCTTATACCGGAAGTTACTCCGAATCAGCTTCCGGTACAGCAGCCAGAGCCCCGATTGATTATGGTTTTACAGCGTGACGCTGTAATGCCGCGAATACGGGAATATTAAATCCTAAATAGTTATTGAGCCATAAACTCCGGGACTCTCGTACATCCTTTAGAATACTAAGCAGTACTCATGAAGTCCGCTCAGCTTTCAGTTCAGTCCGTTCATCTGAGATCAGCCTGCTGTTATCCAGGCCCCCCTTATCCGCTACAATTACGATCAGATGAGATAAACGCGGCTGAAATGAAACACTAAAGAAAGGACAACTGAAAGTATCTCCAATAAAATCAGCCTATGCCTGTGCTTAAAAAACGACGGCATAAAGAGTAGACACCGGGATCAACTTTGAAAAAGTAAGGTAGCCCCGGACTAAGAAGTCCTGAAACGGGAAAACCAGCGGATTAACTATACCATTTTTAAAACCATTGCAAGATCCGAACTCAGGGAAATGAGGTTCATGTAAAGACCATAGCGATACAGAAAGGAGGAATGCGGAATACCGGAGAAGCAGCGGGCAGCCAGGGCTCAGATAAAAACCCGGTAAACAAGAAAAGCCTGCAGTTTCCTACAGGCTTTCTTTTTAAGATCTGGCACCGACCTACTCTCCCACGTGTTACCGCAGTACCATCGGCTCTGGTGGGCTTGACTTCTCTGTTCGGAATGGGAAGAGGTAGACACCACCGATATAGGCACCTGAATATTTTTAATACTTTTAATTAGAGTTCTTTGTTATGTAAAAGAAAAGCCTGTAGTTTTCACTACAGGCTT
>NZ_JAPIVQ010000028.1 GCF_026239675.1 Pedobacter sp. PLR | reverse complement strand
TGTCTCGTCCTGAAAAAACCTTACAGGTGATTACTGTTAGTCCTTGATGTTCCTTACACCAGATTCTCTTAGTCCTGTTTCTTCCTTACAAGTATAAGAAAGCTAAATCAGTTATGCAATATTGGGATTCCAGAGGGTTTAAGTTAACTGTTTAATTGGCTCTGGCTTCTTGAATCGGCTGTAGTGTTTCCATTTCATTTTCAGAATCCCTATTTCATTGTGAGCTTGATCTGGGGTGAGATAATTAACACTGCTATGGGGCCGTTTTGAATTATAAATTTTGATGATTCTAGATAATGCTTTTTCTGCTTCTTTATGGTTTTGATAAACTCTTTTAGGATAGAACTCATTCTTTATAATGCCATTAACACGTTCTGCCAAAGCATTATCATATGGGCTTCCACTTTGAGTCATACTAATTGATATACCTTCCTCCTTCAATATCTCCACATAATCGGCACAGCAGTACTGAATCCCCCTATCTGAATGATGTACAAGGCAAAATGGCAATTCATGTTTCCTACTTGAGATCGCCATTTTTAAGGCCTTTATACAACCAATCGCCTCCAGTGTTGGATGAAGAGAATAACCAACTATCTTTCTTGAATAAGCATCAGTAATTAAACTCAAATAACTAAATCCTTGAAGAGTTCTAATGTAGGTGATATCGCTAACCCATAATTGCTCAGGATCTGTTATGCACATCTGCTTAATTAAATTTGGATATCTTTTTAACCAATGATTTGAATTAGTAGTTTGAACCATGCGTTTTCTACATCGAATTAATAATCCATGAAACCGGAGTAAATCAAAAAGTTGATCTCTACCCATTTTTATGCCATGCTTTAAAAATTCAGGACCTAAGAGGAATAGTGCTTTTCTGGTACCCAATAGCGGCATATCACTTCTGGTTTCTTTGATCATAGTTAATACAATCATGTGAGCTATAGAGGTTTTATCAGCGTGGTTTATTGCTTCGTAATAAGCTTGTCGTGTAACACCAAACAGTGCACAGAGATTACCCAAACCTTGATTTGGATGTTTCTGTCTTAATCTTTTGACTGTTTGGCACCAGGCTTTTTTATTATTTTTATATGCAGGTCTTCCTCACTTACTTCAATGATTGTCTGGAGTCCACTAATCTTTAATTTGGCTTTTTCTAACTCCTTAGAAAGGTCCATTACCTGTTTCGCTAATATCCTTACTTTGGAATCTTCTTTGATATCAATCATAGCAGTTTTGGCTATCTCCATCGGCCTCAAGTTATTATGCGACTGCGTGGTAACCCAATTATTAACGGTTTTGCGATTGATTACGTACTTCTTTGCAGCTGCTCTATGGGTTAAAAGTCCAGTTGTTATTTCATGTACAACTTTGAGTTTAATTTTCTCACTATAAGATCTGCTGGTTTTAGTTTGTTTTGGCGCTGAAAGTCCATTTTCTTTTGTCATTTTTAAAGCTTTAATGTAAAGCTATTTCAGGACAAGACA
>NZ_JAPIVQ010000027.1 GCF_026239675.1 Pedobacter sp. PLR | reverse complement strand
TGGGAAAGTGGCGCACGGGTGCGTAACGCGTATGCAACCTACCTCAATCAGGGGGATAGCCCGAAGAAATTCGGATTAACACCGCATAAAATCACAGGATAGCATTATCTAATGATCAAATATTTATAGGATTGAGATGGGCATGCGTGTCATTAGTTAGTTGGCGGGGTAACGGCCCACCAAGACCACGATGACTAGGGGATCTGAGAGGATGACCCCCCACACTGGTACTGAGACACGGACCAGACTCCTACGGGAGGCAGCAGTAAGGAATATTGGTCAATGGAGGCAACTCTGAACCAGCCATGCCGCGTGCAGGAAGACAGCCCTCTGGGTCGTAAACTGCTTTTATTCGGGAATAAACCTACTTACGTGTAAGTAGCTGAATGTACCGAAGGAATAAGGATCGGCTAACTCCGTGCCAGCAGCCGCGGTAATACGGAGGATCCAAGCGTTATCCGGATTTATTGGGTTTAAAGGGTGCGTAGGCGGCTTATTAAGTCAGGGGTGAAAGACGGTGGCTCAACCATCGCAGTGCCCTTGATACTGATGAGCTTGAATACACTAGAGGTAGGCGGAATGTGACAAGTAGCGGTGAAATGCATAGATATGTCACAGAACACCGATTGCGAAGGCAGCTTACTATGGTGTTATTGACGCTGAGGCACGAAAGCGTGGGGATCAAACAGGATTAGATACCCTGGTAGTCCACGCCCTAAACGATGAATACTCGCTGTTAGCGATACACAGTTAGCGGCTAAGCGAAAGCGTTAAGTATTCCACCTGGGGAGTACGGTCGCAAGATTGAAACTCAAAGGAATTGACGGGGGCCCGCACAAGCGGAGGAGCATGTGGTTTAATTCGATGATACGCGAGGAACCTTACCCGGGCTTGAAAGTTAGTGAATCATTTAGAGATAGATGAGTGAGCAATCACACGAAACTAGGTGCTGCATGGCTGTCGTCAGCTCGTGCCGTGAGGTGTTGGGTTAAGTCCCGCAACGAGCGCAACCCCTATGTTTAGTTGCCAGCACGTTAAGGTGGGGACTCTAAACAGACTGCCTGTGCAAACAGAGAGGAAGGAGGGGACGACGTCAAGTCATCATGGCCCTTACGTCCGGGGCTACACACGTGCTACAATGGATGGTACAGAGGGCAGCAAGCTGGCAACAGCAAGCAAATCTCAAAAAGCCATTCACAGTTCGGATAGAGGTCTGCAACTCGACCTCTTGAAGTTGGATTCGCTAGTAATCGCGTATCAGCAATGACGCGGTGAATACGTTCCCGGGCCTTGTACACACCGCCCGTCAAGCCATGGAAGTTGGGGGTACCTAAAGTATGTAACCGCAAGGAGCGTCCTAGGGTAAAACCGATAACTGGGGCTAAGTCGTAACAAGGTAGCCGTACCGGAAGGTGCGGCTGGAATACCTCCTTTCTGGAGAAGTTCAGACTACTCGCTGCGTAAATGATATAAATGACAAAAAAATCTCAAAAGAAAAACCCATAGGATGAA
>NZ_JAPIVQ010000026.1 GCF_026239675.1 Pedobacter sp. PLR | reverse complement strand
CTACATTCCTTTTATGGGTTACTGCCAATGTAGTGTTACTGCTTATAAGATTTTGATGAATTGCCTCAATGTAGACTATAACTCCATCAGGTGACTTGCTTTTTAAATTCATTAAATCTTTTCTTTGTACGCTTTTCTGTTATTCTAAATTCTGAGGTAAGGATAACTAATGACACTCCACACATTTGGTGTTCTTATTCATTACAAACGGGCAATGGTTTAATGAAAAATGCTAATTACAGATATCCGTAGGACATCAATAGCGTTGAAGGTGTACCTGATAGGTTCTAGCTAAACTAATTATGGATTTGATTGAATTATCAGGAAGAAGGATCACCTATTTTACATCCTTCTTAAGGGGTGTTATATTAATTATTTTAGTTTAGCGTTAGTTTAGTATACATGACATATCTGTGAAATTGGTATTTCATTAAGACAGGACTATAAATTTAATAAAAATGATAAGAGACAAGAAGTTCAATGTAGTTTGCTTTGGGGAAGTACTGTGGGATAATCTGCCCTCTGGTAGAAAACCAGGAGGCGCAGTAATGAATGTTGCTTATCATTTAAATAAACTGGGCTTAAATGCTGAACTGATCAGTAGTGTTGGTAATGATCGGGATGGTAAGGAACTTTTGAAAGTACTTACAGAACTCAAATTAAGTATAGAATATTGCCAGGTAGATCAGGAGCATAAGACTTCCAGCGTAGAAGTGGAGGTCACAAATGATCATGAAATGAAATATGATATTGTTTATCCTGTAGCCTGGGATTATATCAGGTTTGAAGATCGCTTTACCGGGTTGGTGAAAAATGCCGACGCGCTGGTCTTTGGTAGTTTGTCAGGCAGAAATGAGGGCAGCAGAAAGACCCTGTATCAAATTTTAGAAATGGCAGCTTATAAGGTGATGGATGTAAATCTGAGGGCACCTCATTATGATTCCGCTTATGTTTCAGCCTTGCTGGAGAAAACAGATCTGTTGAAGCTGAATCAGGAAGAGTTAGGAATTCTTACTGACTGGTATAGTAAAAGTTGTAAAAATGAATCTGACCGGGTATCACTCCTGCAGGATAAGTTTGATATCGCCGAGGTGCTGGTTACCAAAGGAAGTAAAGGAGCTACATATCATGGGATCCAAACTGAGTATCATTGGGCAGCCTATGATATTATAGTTAACGATACCGTTGGGAGTGGTGATTCTTTTCTTGCCGCTTTTCTTTCTAAGCGGCTAAATAAGGATTATATTCAGGATACCTTAGATTTTGCAGTCGCATTAAGTGCATTTATTACTACGCAGACAGGGGCCTGTCCTCCTTATCAGCGGGCTACTATTAACCGGTTCATGATAGATCAGCAGCACAAACGATAAGATAAAGACTGGCATAGTGCTACTTCCATAGAAATCACAACAAGGATTCTCCTGATTCTTGTCATAGGCCCCTGTAAAGATCCGGTATAATAACATAACGCAGTCACCAGGAGAATACTTCAATTTATTGGCTGATGTGAGCGTATTGATGTTACTTCTGCTCTGTGGAGGTAATACCCGTCGCCTTTTTCGGTTTGCAGGAGGCTCTTTTTAAGATTTACACGTTGTAGTTCATGTAGTTAAGTATATGATGCAATTATAAGGGCAATAATGTTTGCGGGGCGGTTAAATTTTCCTACTTTTGCATCCCGCTTCGGCGGAA
>NZ_JAPIVQ010000025.1 GCF_026239675.1 Pedobacter sp. PLR | reverse complement strand
TTCCTTCTGATAACTTCATCCTATAACTTGCTGCGGCATAAAATGTAGAAACATCAGCCAGTTTGATCACATCCTTTTTTAACACGCTTTTCAAATTGGGAATGGAAGCCTGTACCGTCAGTTTTTCTGTGGTATAGGCTACCCCGAAATCACCATCCAGGTAAGTTTTACGGTCGTTATACTGACCTACCATCGGATCATTCGGATTGCCATAAATATCGCTGTTCTCTAAGCGCTGACTCATAAAACCCAGAGACACCCCGAAATGAAGTCCGTTGGCCTCATTGTTCAGTTTCAAATGATAGGCATAAGTCCCGACTACCCGCGTTTGTCTTTGCAGACCGGCACTTTCATTGTAAACGTTTAAACCCAGGCCTACCTTATTAAAACCATAGTCGGCGGTGATATTCTGCGTTAGCGGCGAGCCCGGGACATTGCTCCATAACTTACGATAGGCGGCATTCAGTTTCAGGCCCTGATCGGTACCTGCCATAGCTGGATTGATCAGGTACTGGTTGCTGTAGTATTGTGCGCCTAAAGGATTAAGCTGAGCTTTAGCGGTACTACCTATGGCAAAAACCATAAGTAGCCCTAAGCCATATTTATAAATATTTTTCATCTTGTTGATGTTTAGGTCGGTGGTTGTTAAAAAAACTGCGCTTCTCATTAGTTCTCTCTTACAATAGTGATAAAGCCTTTGAATTTCAAGCGGTCTTTACCGAAATCGATGACGTAGAAATAAGTACCTTCAGAAAGTGGCATGCCATTCAACATCCCGTCCCAGGTATTGTCATAGCTTTTCTTGCTATAAACTGATCTTCCTGATTTGTCAAATATTTTCACCTCATTATTCGGGTAGAAATCAATGTTATCAATGATCCACTTGTCGTTGTATCCATCTCCGTTCGGCGATAAAATATTAGTGGCTTTGACGGTCATCAGGTCATCCTGCACATTTACAGTAAAGCTTTTCTGTTCTGTACAACCATTGGCATTGCTTACGGTTACCGTATAAGTGGTCGTTTCTCTTGGTCTCACGGTTAAGCTGGCTGCATTCTGACCGCTGATTGCGCTGTTGCTAACTGCCCAGATATAAGTGCTGCCTCCGCTGGCGGTCAATACCACTGTTTCCCCTTTACTTACTGAGGTGCTGTTAGCATTGTTATTATCGCCTTTGCTGGCACTAATGGCAACTATCGGTAAGGCATTTACAGTCAGCACAAAGGACCTGCTATACGTATCTACACCACCATTGTCGGTACCACCGTTGTCTTTTACGGTAACGGTAATCGTACTGATTCCCGAAGCACCGTTTTTAACGCGGTAGCTGATTGTTTCTTTTCCGGAAGCGAATCCTGAAGCTGAGGAAACCGTTAGGCTTTGCAACAGTGCCGCATTGCTACCGGTTACGGTAATGCGGGCGTTTTGTCCAGTTTCCGGACCGGAGCTGATCCCTGTTAAATCGATAGTTTGCGACCCGGTTGTGTAGCAAATCGCCAGATTGGTAATCGCGTCCAGTGTTGGGATTTCATTGACATCGCTCAGGTTGATCGTAAAACTTTTATCCAGAGAGAAACCATGTTGAGTGGTGCTTCTGATCAGGACACTGTAAGTCTTTTTATTTTCATAATCCAGACTTGCTGCGGTTAACAGCTGATCCCCTGAAATGCGGAAAGCAGGATTGTCTGCGTCGCCGGTTCCAGTCACTAAACGATAAGTAAAGGTAGCCTGTGGATCATCAGAAGTACTACTTAAAGTACCTGCTTTAGTTCCTGCAACCTGGTTTTCATAAAGAGTAATTCCTGCAAACAGCACTGAAGTCGGGGCGCCTGCACTTACCGTTAACACCCCGTTTACCGGCGTAATCAAGTAATTCAAGGCAGTTGCTCCGGAAGGCACAATCGGATAAGTTCCAATCGGACTGGCAACTGTGGCTACAGAAGTATATACTGCCGGACTAATCAGTACGGAAGCATCTTCTCCGTTTACAAAACCAGCATACTGGCCGGTGAACACCGGATTTGCGGTGCCAGCAAATTTCGATTTCGCATCAGCCGTAACGGTTAAAGGAGCAGGGGCAATGTTTAAG
>NZ_JAPIVQ010000024.1 GCF_026239675.1 Pedobacter sp. PLR | reverse complement strand
CTCCTTCTGATAACTTCATCCTATAACTTGCTGCGGCATAAAATGTAGAGACATCGGCTAGTTTAATTACATCCTTTTTCAGGACGCTTTTCAAATTGGGAACCGAAGCCTGCACCGTCAGTTTCTCTGTGGTATAGGCTACCCCGAAATCACCATCCAGATAAGTTTTACGGTCGTTATACTGACCTACGCCCGGGTCATTCGGATTGCCATAAATATCGCTGTTCTCCAGGCGCTGACTCATGAAACCTAAAGACACCCCGAAGTGAAGCCCGTTGGCCTCATTGTTCAGTTTCAAATGATAGGCATAGGTCCCGACTACCCGCGTTTGTCTTTGCAGACCGGCGCTTTCATTGTAAACGTTTAAACCCAGACCGACCTTATTAAAACCATAGTCGGCGGTGATATTCTGCGTTAGCGGCGAGCCAGGAACGTTGCTCCATAACTTGCGGTAGGCGGCATTCAGTTTCAGGCCCTGATCGGTGCCTGCCATTGCCGGGTTAATCAGGTACTGGTTGCTGTAGTATTGTGCGCCTAATGGATTAAGCTGTGCTTTAGCGCTGCTACCTATGGCGAAAACCATAAGCAGCGCTAAGCCGAATTTATAAGTATTTTTCATCTTGTTGATGTTTAGGTCGGTGGTTGTTAAAATAACTGCGCTTCTCATTAGTTCTCTCTTACAATAGTGATAAAGCCTTTGAATTTTTGGCGGTCTTTACCGAAATCAATGATGTAGAAATAAGTGCCTTCAGAAAGTGGCATGCCATTCAGCATCCCGTCCCAGCTATTGTCGTAGCTTTTTTTGCTATAAACTGCTCTTCCTGATTTGTCAAAGATTTTCACCTCATTATTCGGATAGAAATCAATGTTATCAATGATCCACTTGTCGTTGTATCCATCTCCGTTCGGCGATAAAATATTGGTGGCTTTGATTTTCTCAAGGTCGTCCAGTACGGTTACAGTAAAGCTTTTCTGTTCTGTACAACCATTGGCATTGCTTACGGTTACTGTGTAAGTGGTTGTTTCTCTTGGTCTCACCGTTAAGCTGGCTGTATTCTGACCGCTGATTGCGCTGTTGCTGACTGCCCATGCGTAACTGCTGCCACCGCTGGCCGTCAACACCACCGTTTCTCCTTTACTTACTGAAGTACTGTTCGGGTTATTATCGGCTCCTTTGTCGGCAGAAATTGCGACAACGGGCAAGGCATTTACAGTCAGCACAAAGGTTCTGCTATACGTATCTACACCTCCATTGTCGGTACCACCGTTATCTTTTACAGTAACTGTGATCGCACTGATTCCTGAAGCACCATTTTTAATGCGGTAGCTGATTGTTTCTTTTCCGGAAGCAAATCCTGAAGCTGAGGAAACCGTTAGGCTTTGCAACAGTGCCGCATTGCTACCGGTTACTGTAATGCGGGCGTTTTGTCCAGTTTCCGGACCGGAGCTGATCCCTGTTAAATCGATAGTTTGCGACCCGGTTGTGTAGCAAATCGCCAGATTGGCAATCGCGTCCAGTGTTGGGATTTCATTGACATCGCTCAGGTTGATCGTAAAGCTTTTATCCAGAGAGAAACCATGTTGAGTGGTGCTTCTTACCAGCACGCTATAAACCTTTTTGTTTTCATAATTCAGGCTTGCTGTGGTTAACAGCTGATCACCGGAAATGCGGAAAGCAGCATTGTCCGTATCACCACTACCGCTTACTAAACTATAAGTAAAGATCGCTTGTGTATCATCCGAAGTACTGCTTAACTTACCTGCTAAGGTACCTGAAGCCTGATTTTCATAAATGGTATTTCCGGCAAACAACACTGCAGTCGGAGCGCCTGCTTTAACTGTTAACACGCCATTTACAGGCGTAATCGTGTAGTTTAAGGCTGTTGCTCCTGAAGGCACAATCGGATAAGTTCCAATCGGACTGGCAACTGTAGCTACAGAAGTATATACTGCCGGACTCGTTAATACCGATGCATCTTCTCCGTTTACAAAACCAGCATACTGGCCGGTAAACACCGGATTTGCAGTGCCTGTAAATTTCGATTTCGCATCAGCCGTAACTGTTAAAGGAGCAGGGTCAATGGTTAAA
>NZ_JAPIVQ010000023.1 GCF_026239675.1 Pedobacter sp. PLR | reverse complement strand
CAGATTTGCGGCATGTTAAACCTCATTAATCCTGCAAACACATGAATAAAATTGAAATTGCAACGCTAGCACACCTGAATGAATTTGCTGAACTATTTGACCAATACCGTGTCTTTTACAGACAGGAATCTGATGTAGAAAAAGGAAGGACTTTCCTTAAAGAAAGGATCAGCAAGGAGGAATCGGTTACCTTTCTGATTGAAGCAGCGGGTAAATTTGTCGGATTTGCACAATTGTACCCATTATTTCACTACAAAGCCTTGAAACGTCAGTGGTTGTTAAGTGACTTATTTGTCGATCCTGATTTTCGCGGCCAGGGTTTATCCATTGCACTGATAGACCGATGTAAAAGCTATTGCGACGAAACCGATGCCTGTGGATTGTTGCTTGAAACAGAAAAAACTAATGACATTGGGAATAAGCTATATCCTAAATGCGGTTTTGAATTAGATCAGGACCATAATTATTACAACTGGTGGAAGAACAGCTAAACAGCTATTCGGTGGAATGGCCTTAAGCCATTCCACCGTTTGCTCCAATATTTTGCGCAGTAATCCATTTTGCTTCATCACTGGCAAGGAATGCGACTACCCTGGCGATATCTTCCGGTTCTCCGATACGGTTAAAAGCTGAAAGGGAAGCGAGACGGTCTATGACCTCTTTAGGTTTTCCATTGGTAAATAATTCTGTATTGGTTGGGCCGGGAGAAATGGAGTTTACATTGATTCCCCTATCGCCGACCTCTTTTGAAAACACACGGCTGAGTTGTTCTACCGCTGCTTTTGTGGCTACGTAGGTACTGTATCCAGGCAACATAATCCGATTCACCGAAGTAGAAAAATTGATGATGCTGCCCTTATCGGCTAAACGGGTCGCCGCTTCGCGCATGGTGTTGAAGGTCCCTTTTACATTAACATCAAACTGCTTTGCAAAATCTTCATCGGTCGTATCTTTTAGTAATTTCGTGATCATAATACCCGCATTGTTTACCAGTACATCCACCCTGCCATAATGTGCAATTGCCTGATCAAACAGGGTTTTAACCGCAGCAGAATTGCTGACGTCTGCCTGAATTGCGATGGCTTCGCCACCTTTTCCGAGGATTTCGTTAACCGTTTGATCCGCCGCTTCCTTGCTCCCTGCATAGTTTACGATTACTTTAGCTCCCGCAGCCGCTAGATTGTGGGCTATGCTTGCACCTATCCCTCTCGAGGCACCAGTTACCAAAATTACTTTATCTTGTAGCGTATTCATGTTTTCTTTATTTGAAGGTTCAAAGATCTTTATTTGACGATCCAAAGATCAGCTAATGATCAGTTATGAAAAGGACAGATATCAAAGAATTACTTGTTAAATTCTAAGATAGGATATGATTTTTTCCGGGTTAAGTTGGACGTGTTCCAGGGGGCAAATCTTGCTTTCGATAAGCAATTGGTCTATGCTTAGGTGTGTTTTATAAGGCCCGGGTCTGCTTTCTATAGGCTATGGGCGTAAGCTGAGTATGTTTCTTAAAGTAATTACTAAAATGGGTTGGCTCTGCAAAGCCCAGCATAAAAGAGATCTCTTTGATGGAAGAGCTGGTGTTTTGCAACAAAGATTTTGCCTCTCCCACTGTTTTTTCTGCAATCCAGCTGCTTACTGGTTTTCCTGTCTTGGTTTTAATCACAGTACTCAGGTAATTGGGGTGCAAATGCTGCAAATCAGCGTAATCCTGTACGCGGAACAACATCTTATCTTCCCTAAAAGCCAAAGCCCGATAATGTGCTTCCAGATTCTTTTTAAATGTTTTCACAATGGCAGAAGTACGGTCGCCTTCATAAATGGGATTATAGTCTTGCCAGAAATAGGCTTTGATTTTTAACAACAAGGCCACAAACAGGCTGGCGATAATTCTATTTTTATAGGGAGAGTTCCCCAGGTATTCTTTCTGAATTTGTAGATAAAGCTGTTCAATTTCGGCAAACTGCTCCGGCAGTAGTTGCTTTGGCTGTACGGTTTCTGTGAGTAAAAATGAAAAATCCTGAAATACATCGGAATGAACATTTGCCTTTAGAAAGGATTCATTAAAAGTAATCAGATAAGCGTCTGTAATTTCAACCCATTCAAAACTCCTGTAATTTCCGGGATTAGTGAAATAGACTGTGCCTGGAATAATGTCAAATGACATCTCATCAATAACATAATTTCCTCTTCCATTTTTAACAAATACAAAGCTGAAATAATCCGGCCGGTAGGCGATAGATTTAAAAGGCAGGTCCTTGAAAGTTTCTTTTAACGCGTGAACCGTAAAGCCGGATGCGCCCTGAACCGAATCTACAGGCAAGCCCATCATTTTGTACAAATCTACCAGATCTTTGGATATCGCTTCCTTTTGTTGCATATAAATTCCAGGTTGGATACGCTAAAGTAATTGTTTTCTATACATCAAAACCTATTTTATTTATTGAAGAATGATTAGCTATACAGAAACGTTTTTTTGATCTACATTGCCCCTCGTCTCCCCCCGGAATGCTTTCGATATGCGCTCCACATGCGTCCACATCCCCTCCATCATTCAACCATGGTCAATTAATGGTTGATTAATCCCTGATAGGTCTAAGTGACCTTTCAACCATGTTTTAAGGATTACGAAAGATTGAATTCAGGTTTAATTTATCCCGGACACAGATTGAACTTATCATGAGGGGATACCGAACTTATTCCCTACCTTGTAATTCACAACACCTTGTTTAT
>NZ_JAPIVQ010000022.1 GCF_026239675.1 Pedobacter sp. PLR | reverse complement strand
CGGTATGGATTTCAGAAATAAGTACCTGATCTCTGGCATGTATACGACGCAGACTTCAGCGTTAAGCGGTTATACGAATGGTAGTTTTGAACTGAACCTGAGGTTGAACCTGACTAAATAGCAGAGAAAGAGTTAGGACTCCTCCAGGTCTGGAAAACTTTAATGCTCCCTTTGAGGGGAGCATTAAAATCCTCCGGGGCCCTGTCGTAGCCTAATCTCTTTCCCGGGAGGCTAAAGAAAAACCCGGTGGTCATGGTTAGTGCTGAGGGATTGCTTCAATTAAGGCCTTGCTTCGATTATGGCCAATTTTTTTTATACAGATTACAATATTTTTCAAAAAAAATCTTCACAAACAAACATCAATTGAAAGAAAACTAATTTAAAATAAAAATTTTCGCATACGCACATATGTTGATGTTTTTTATATAATTTTACAATAAGTAACTGATAATTAACCTCTCAATCAAATTGTCTCATGGACATTTCTATTTCCCTGATTTTTCTTTCAGCGCTGAGCCATCGCTATGGACCAAAGCCTGAAAGTTCTTTTCGCCTCTCAAATCAAATCAACAATTATACTCAACACAATTTATTATGGAAGAATTTTTAGGAATAGTCAAGCTATTTGGTGGAAACTTTGCACCCAGAGGCTGGGCTTTTTGTAATGGACAAACATTCTCAATAGCCCAAAACACGGCTTTGTTTTCAATTCTAGGAACTACTTATGGTGGGAATGGACAAACTACTTTTGCTTTGCCAGACCTTAGAGGCAGGGCAGCGATTGGTTGGGGGCAAGGTCCGGGTTTAAGTAATTACGTTTTGGGTCAAACATCAGGTACCGAAAATATTTCGATTTTACAAACAAATATGCCCGCGCATACGCATGTTGCCACTACAAAGGTAAGTGATGTAGAAGGGAGTGTAGCTGTCCCGGTTGCAGGAAGTTCATTGGCTACAATGGTTGACACCAGTGTCAATCAAATATTTAGCTATACCAGCAATGCACCTACAGTTGCCTTGAATGGCACAACCACTACCAATGCATTAACCGGAGGTAACGTGCCAATATCAATCCTGCAACCCACACTTGCAATGAGTTACATCATTTGCACGGAGGGTATATTCCCTTCAAGAAATTAACCATAAAACTTTAAAAAACGCTCTCAATTTTAAAATTAACGCTCTCCCTATGAAGACATCATACCTACAAAAGTTTAACCTGTTTATTGTATTTTGTTTATTTTTATTTTCCGCCAAAACCAGTACCGCACAACTAGTTGCCGGTGATCTGGCCATCATCGGAGTGAATGCAGAAACAACGGTTAATCCTACACCCAGGGCGACAATTTCTTTCGTTGCCTTAACTGAGATCCCTACGGGAACGGTAATCCACCTGACAGACATTGGCTATACAGGAAGTGCTTTTGTTCTGGCACCTGTCCCTCCGGCAACGACTAGTCCTGATGGGACTGCCAACTGGACTGTAACCACTAAGGTTCCTGCAGGTACGGTGTTTACCGTGACCATACAAAGTGGTGTCAGTCCTACTGTATCCATCCTGCCAAATACTTTTGGATCAATTAGCCTGGATGCCAGCAGTTGGTCACATGCTGTTGCAGCTCCTATTCCGATCAATGCCGGAGATTCCTGGTTCTTATACACAGGTACTAAAACCAGTCCGGATTTCATTTACGGATTTACCAATTCCAAAAACCCTGATCTTGACGAGATTGACGAAAGTACGGGCTGGACAAAAGATACTAAAACACCAAAAAACCAAAGTTCTATACTTCCGGCAGCCTTAAAAACCGCGAATGCCTATACCTCTTTAATCTCCTTTAAAACCGTTGATCAGCAACGGGATTTCAATGCTTATAGTGGTACGTTTTCCGGTTCAAAATCAACTTTACTCGCCCAGATTAAAAACACTGCAAGCTGGACAGCAACAGACAATACCACCGATGCTAAAGTCCTGATTCCAGGTACAACTGGTGGTGCTTTCCCTGGCCCTCAACCTATTTACAAGCTGGGTTCCAGCGTATTGAGCGTTATTTCGAATCCCACAACCGGCCAGTTTCGTATCGGCGAAACAGTAGCTATACTCGTAAAGTTCAGTGACCTGGTTAATGTGGTTTCCGGTACCCCAAGATTGAAACTAAACTCAGCCCCAAATACCTATGTCAACTATGCCTCAGGAACTGGCACGAATACCCTTACTTTTAACTATACGGTAGCGGCTGGCGAAACCAGCCCTGACCTTAACTATACAAGTACCACTGCGCTTGAGCTCAATGGGGCGGTTTTAACAGACGCCCTGGGAGACAACGCCTTATTACAATTACCTGCCCTTGACGCTGCCGAATCTTTAGCTGGCAGTAGTAATGTCCTCATTGATGGTGTCCCACCAACTTTACCCTTCGTATCTATTGTAGCTAATAATGCTTCCTATCCTGCTTATGCAAAGGCCGGTGCTGTAGTTACCTTATCTTTCAGAGCTTCTGAAAGCATCACGACCCCAATAGTAACTATTGGAGGCGCAACGGTTACGGCATCTCCTGCGGGAGGATTTAACTGGGTAGCGCTCTATGTGCTACCTTCGGGTCTGGCAGAAGGCGTAGTTCCTTTTACCATCAACTATACAGATACTTATGGTAATACCGGAGCGCAACAAACTACAGTCAGCACCGGCTCCATGGTGACCTTAGATAAAACTACACCTACGCTAAGTAATGTGAGTATCAGCAGTAATAATCCAAATCCTGCTTTAGCGAAACCCGGAGATCAGGTAAGCCTAACCTTTACCGGTTCTGAAGGTTTAGGCACCCCGCTTGTATCGTTTTATGGATCGCCAGCGGCTAGTGTAGTATCTGCTGCGAACAACGTATGGACTGCTACAGCGAACCTGACCCTTGTGAACGCAGAAGGAGCAGTTCCTTTCCAAATCAGCTATTCAGATTTTGCAGGAAATGCAGGTACTGCAGTGACCACTACCAACGATGCTTCTACCGTTATATATGATAAAACACTTCCTGTTGCGCCTAATTTTCTGGGTGTAACGGCGGGAGATACGCAAAAT
>NZ_JAPIVQ010000021.1 GCF_026239675.1 Pedobacter sp. PLR | reverse complement strand
ACTTTAAGATTTGGCACCGACCTACTCTCCCACGTGTTACCGCAGTACCATCGGCTCTGGCGGGCTTGACTTCTCTGTTCGGAATGGGAAGAGGTAGACACCGCCGATATAGGCACCTAAATATTTTTATTGTTTGTGTTGTTTTTGTATTGGTATATACTTTTTAGCTTACGCCATCAGTACTACACCATACAGACCCATATTCAGGCCCACAAACAGTGACATATTATTGAAAGAAGTTAGTTATGAAGAACAAACAACAGTTTATTGCTCTTGAAAGCTTCGGATGATTAGTATTACTCGACTTTGATGTCACCACCTTTACATCTGTAACCTATCAACGTAGTAGTCTTCTACGGTCCTATATGGAATTCTCATCTCGTGGCTAGTTTCGCACTTAGATGCTTTCAGCGCTTATCTATTCCCAACGTAGCTACTCTGCAATGCCCCTGGCGGAACAACAGATTCACTAGAGGTTAGTCCAACCCGGTCCTCTCGTACTAAGGTCAGCCCCACTCAAAATTCCTACGCCCACAACAGATAGGGACCGAACTGTCTCGCGACGTTCTGAACCCAGCTCGCGTGCCACTTTAATCGGCGAACAGCCGAACCCTTGGGACCTTCTCCAGCCCCAGGATGTGACGAGCCGACATCGAGGTGCCAAACCTCCCCGTCGATATGAGCTCTTGGGGGAGATCAGCCTGTTATCCCCAGCGTACCTTTTATCCTTTGAGCGATGGCCCTTCCATGCAGAACCACCGGATCACTATATCCGTCTTTCGACCCTGCTCGGCTTGTCTGCCTCACAGTCAAGCAAGCTTATGCTATTGCACTCCTCATACGGTTACCAAGCGTATTGAGCTTACCTTTGAAAGCCTCCGTTACCTTTTTGGAGGCGACCACCCCAGTCAAACTACCCATCAAACAATGTCCCCCCTTTAGAGGGGTTAGACACCGAATACAAAAAGGGTGGTATTTCAACGTTGACTCCACAATACCTAGCGATATCACTTCACAGTCTCCCACCTATCCTACACATCTTGTATCCAATGTCAATGTTAAATTGTAGTGAAGGTGCATGGGGTCTTTCCGTCCCGTTGCGGGTACCCGGCGTCTTCACCGGGACCACAATTTCACCGAGCTCATGGCTGAGACAGCGCCCAGATCGTTACACCATTCGTGCAGGTCGGAACTTACCCGACAAGGAATTTCGCTACCTTAGGACCGTTATAGTTACGGCCGCCGTTTACTGGGGCTTCGATTCAATGCTTCTCCTTGCGGATGACATCCCCTCTTAACCTTCCAGCACCGGGCAGGTGTCAGGCCTTATACTTCATCTTTCGATTTTGCAAAGCCATGTGTTTTTGTTAAACAGTCGCCTGGGCCTTTTCACTGCGGCTGATATTGCTACCAGCGCCCCTTCTCCCGAAGTTACAGGGCCATTTTGCCGAGTTCCTTAGCCATGATTCACTCGAGCACCTTAGAATTCTCTTCCCGGATACCTGTGTCGGTTTGCGGTACGGGTTTTTATAACCTGAAGCTTAGCGGTTTTTCTTGGAAGTCTGATTACCTGCGCTATCTACGCCCCCGGAGGTTTGCAGTACTATCGGGTTTCAGCTAGATCTGCGGATTTGCCTACAGTCCTAATACCTACGCCCTTCAACGATCTATTCCGTCAGATCGCGGCAGTGTCACTACTCCGTCCCCACATCGCAGTTATAAAAAGTACTGGAATATTAACCAGTTGTCCATCGAATATCCCCTTCGGGTTCTCCTTAGGCCCCGACTAACCCTGATCCGATTAGCGTTGATCAGGAAACCTTATCCTTTCGGTGGGCGGGTTTCTCTCCCGCCTTATCGTTACTTATGCCTACATTTGCTTTTCCAGAAGCTCCACCACAACTTACGTCATAACTTCGCTGCCGCTGGAATGCTCCCCTACCGTAATATAAATATTACCCATAGCTTCGGTGTATAGTTTAATGCCCGTTTATTATCCATGCCCGATCGCTCGACTAGTGAGCTGTTACGCACTCTTTAAATGAATGGCTGCTTCCAAGCCAACATCCTAGCTGTCTATGCAATCGGACCTCGTTAGTTCAACTTAACTATAACTTGGGGACCTTAGCTGATGGTCTGGGTTCTTTCCCTCTCGGCCCGTGACCTTAGCACCCCGGGCCTCACTGCAGTGTATATTATATAGCATTCGGAGTTTGTCTGGATTTGGTAGGATTTGACTCCCCCGCACCCAATCAGTAGCTCTACCTCTATATAACTTTACCACCACGCTGTTCCTAAAAACATTTCGGGGAGTACGAGCTATTTCCCAGTTTGATTAGCCTTTCACCCCTACCCACAGATCATCCGGAAACTTTTCAACGTTTATCGGTTCGGTCCTCCAGTACGTGTTACCGCACCTTCAACCTGTCCATGGGTAGATCACAAGGTTTCGCGTCTACCTCCCCTGACTATACGCCCTATTCAGACTCGCTTTCGCTGCGGCTGCGTGTCTTAAACACTTAACCTTGCCAGAGAAGAGTAACTCGTAGGCTCATTATGCAAAAGGCACGCCGTCACGCCACCTGGACGCTCCGACCGCTTGTAAGCACACAGTTTCAGGTTCTATTTCACTCCCCTGTTCGGGGTTCTTTTCACCTTTCCCTCACGGTACTGGTTCACTATCGGTCTCTCAGGAGTATTTAGCCTTACCGGATGGTGCCGGCAGATTCCCACAAGGCGTCTCCGACCTCGCGGTACTCAGGATACTACTAGACTAGTCTTACTTACGTGTACGCGGCTCTCACGCTATATTGCCAGGCTTCCCATCCTGTTCCACTTCATGTAACTAATGCCATATTGTAGTCCTACAACCCCGGTTATGCCGTAACATAACCGGTTTGGGCTCTTTCCCTTTCGCTCGCCACTACTTAGGAAATCATTATTATTTTCTCTTCCTCTGCTTACTTAGATGTTTCAGTTCGGCAGGTTTGCGTACATTGTACGACTAGTCTTCAACTAGCCAGGTTTCCCCATTCGGAAATCTCCGGATTAATTCATATTTGCTAATACCCGAAGCTTATCGCAGCTTATCACGTCCTTCATCGCCTCTGAGAGCCAAGGCATCCCCTGTGTGCTCTTATTTACTTTCTTCTCTCCATAGCCTTTTGCGCCTATGGAAATGCTTTTTTTGATATGTCGTTATCTTTTCGGTTTGTCGTAATTGCTTACTTCATCCCTCCAAGCTAACAACGTCTCTATTGTTGTTTGCTCTTCTTTATTAACTTCTTCCAATATGTCAAAGAACTTTAGTTCCCCACGTACTTACTAGTACGTTATTTCTTGTCTTTTGTATTAGACCGGGTAATGGTGGAGAATAACGGAGTCGAACCGTTGACCTCCTGCGTGCAAGGCAGGCGCTCTAGCCAGCTGAGCTAATCCCCCTTAGAATATATAATGTAGTCCCGAGCAGATTTGAACTGCTGACCCCTACATTATCAGTGTAGTGCTCTAACCAACTGAGCTACGGGACTAG
>NZ_JAPIVQ010000020.1 GCF_026239675.1 Pedobacter sp. PLR | reverse complement strand
ATTCATTTTCAGTGTAATAACAGCTAAATCATCTATAATATTTAGCTGTTCAATATTTGGAATAAGCTCAGCTATTTTTAGATTTCCATTACGATATGTTTCTAAATCCATTTCTTTGGTAATGGTTTCACCACCCGGGACGATGAAAAGCAAATCATTGTGCAACAGTTTATCTAGTATCTCTACGTTACTACTTTTCATAGCGTCGTAAAGTTGGTTTTCAAGATTTAGAATATCGTTTTTTGTTATCATTTTTTTCAATTTATAGAGACGTTATTTTTTAATCAGGTTACAATCAATTCCCGGATATCACAACGGCATTTTATATGTCTGTAAAAGTTATTTTCTCAAATTCTAAAATACAACAGGGTAAATGAACAGATTTACGGACTATAACAACTAAAGAAGGATAGGTAGTGATCAGGATGCAATAATTACTTCTCTGCTCTTTTTTCTAAATCTTTCCTGTTAATAATTAAGGTCTTTCCTATAGGATTATTCTTTTGGTAGGCAACGGCCCTCAGCTGATAGATTCCTGCAGGTATCTGGATTGGTTCTCCCGTATATTTATTGGAAAATGAATCAGGATTGGTATTGTCAAGTGTATAATAAATAATTAAATCGTCCAGATCTGTACTTAGCGAGGCAATCAATTCATTTTTGTCATTAAGGCTTGTGCTGACGACGACATCAAAAGCTGCCTTAGAATAATTGATCCGCTCTGCATCCAGGTGCTTAAAACCGGAAGCCAGTTTCCGTTGGAAATTACTCCAGTTTTGCTTTGCTTTTGGTGACCAGAATACTTCTGCCAGCGCCATGGATCTTGGCCAGGTCATATATTCCGCATGCCGGTTCGTTGAAACTGATTCAGTCCATAAATTCCCTTGTCCGCCAAGCACTAATTCTTGTTTTATGTTAGGAGGGAGGGGATCCCATTGATAGGCAGTTTTAAGACGGAGCATGCTGTAGGTATCAGGTTCAAGTGCGGGATCTCCCTGATACAGGTCCAGATAGGTATTGTCTGCGGGGGTCATAATTACCTGATGCCCTTCCTGTGCAGCTTTAATACCTCCCTGCATCCCTCTCCAGCTCATTACAGTGGCATCAGGGGCCAACCCTCCTTCAAGGATTTCATCCCATCCAATTAACCTTTTGCCCTTTTTTTGAAGTATTTTTTCTACCCGTTTAATGAAGTAACTCTGTAACTCATCTTCTGTTTTCAGCCCATTTTGTACCATAAAGGCTTGCACAGGTGCAGATTTATGCCAGAATACTTTTGTGCATTCATCTCCTCCAATATGAATGTATTCATTTGGAAACAGGGCCGCCACTTCCCCAAGTACTTTATCAAGAAAATCATACACACGTTCATCTGCCGGATTCAATGTATTGTCCTGGATCTCATAAAATTTACTGCCAGGATTTACCTGATAGATCTCTCCTGTAGCTGATAAGTAAGGATAGGCCGCAATTGCTGCTAATGAATGGCCGGGTACATCAATTTCCGGGAGGATACTAATGGTTCTTTGTCGCGCATACGCTACAATCTCCCGTATATCATCCTGAGTATAAAATCCGCCATAGGTAGCTGCTTCTCCCTGCTGAGGCTGCTCATAGCTCCACCACTGTCCGATACGGGGTACACGCCATGCACCCACTTCAGTCAGCTTTGGAAAGGCCTTTATCTCAATCCGCCAGCCCTGGTCGTCGGTAAGGTGCCAGTGGAACACATTGAATTTGTATCTGGCCATCTGATCTATATAGGACTTAATAAATTCCTTAGAGAAAAAATGACGGCTTACATCCAGCATCAGGCCTCTCCATCCTAGTCGCGGATAATCAGTGATTTGTACGGCAGGGATTGACCATTGAGTAGGCTTTCCTTTTACAGATTCTACAGAAAGTAATTGGTTTATGGTTTGTAAACCATAAAAAATTCCCGAGGGCTTGAGCGCTTGAAGGGTAATTTCTGTAGAAGTGACCCTTAGTTTATAACCTTCATCTCCTTTTAAGTCCTTCAGGGAGGAATTAATTTCCAGTCGTATTGATTTGTCTGAACCAGAAGTTTTAGGCTTCATTTTTAAGTTTAATCCTGTACTATTCGCCAGCCAGAGAGAGAGGGTAGTGGCAAGTTCTTTCACCTCAGGAAGACTATTGGGCTTTACTGAGATGACCGTTTTGGCATCTATAATAAACTTCCCTTTTTCGATTTTAATAGATACAGGTTCCGGGATTACTGAAACACTTGTGGATTGAGCCACAGTTATCTGGTTGCAGAAGACAATAAGGATAAAAACTAAAGAAGAATACTTCATATTTTAAGCAGGTAAAGGTTAGTTATTATTATAATTGGCATTATTTCTATATCAGTAGAAGAGGAAATCAAGACTTTCTTAGTTTTATAATTAATCATTATTATGTAAATTAATTATTTTTATCTTATTTACTCACCTTACGCTTCCTGAAATCAGATAAAAAATCAAACATCCTCAAGACTCACCATTACTTAACTGGCTTTTTGATGACCTGGACATTTTGATTTTGAGGACTACTTTTGGATCTGATGTAAAAAGGTGGAAAGTTCAGACCCGAACTACCAATGGACTCATTAAAGCATATAGATCAGCCGAGCTGTTTTCTACTGGGGTTCCGGTTAGGGCGAGCCTGTTAGACGCCTCAGACAGCATGACCATTTTAAACTTTTGCGAAAAAGGGTTTTTAATAGCTTGTGCTTCATCTAAAATAAGGTAATGATAGGAGATGGTGGTTAAAAATGCAACATCAACAGCGGCTGTACCATAGGACCAGTGTTTTCGGAGGAATGGTTGTTGGTGCTGTTGGTTCTAAATTTTCTGCCACTATTCAGGGCTATGGTAATATGGCTTATTTTGGTGACCCTATTTCTCCTGGTTCTATAGGTAAATCAGCCTTATTGGGTGCATTTACCAGTGGTGTTATGGGAGGAATGAGTGCTCCTCCAGGGGTAAGTATGTGGACTGGTAGAGGCCCTCAAATAAACCCAGGACAGCTGACAATGGTTGAATTTGGTGGCAGGACAATCAATCAAAGCGCTGATGAAGCAAGCAATGACGTGGCTTTATGGAGTCAAAAAGCTTTTGATAAGAAGTTCGGTGGTGATGAGGCGGTGGCTCACTTTTCGAAGCATGGAAAAGAGATTATGAATAAAATCGGTGAGTCTTCGTACAATCTTAAGAATTATATGACGGATGCAAATTTTATTATCAAAAATGGTACTTTCGTGCCTGAAATGAATGGATATGTTAGGTTTTTTGGTGGAAAAAGTAGTGATTTTGGTTTTGTAGGATTGAATAGAGCTACAGGAAATATTACAACCTACCATATTAAACCACTTTCATTCCTTATTAAAAAGGCCCCAAATACATTTAGTCGTTAAATGAAATAATAAAAATGATTAAAATTGATAAAATAGAATGGTTATCGGAGGAAGCAAAAGAGGCTGAGGTTTACATTTCTGATGAGAATTTTAATATTATTTGTTTTGCATGTCCCTTAGATCAGGATGTAGGAGATGAAGTGCCCTTACCTTTATATACGCTGCATGCAGAACATATATATCTATTGAAAGATGAGGAGGTATTTTCAGTAGAAAAGGTGGGAACAGGCTTCGGATATAGCCTATCTGGTTGTGTGATTGATAAAGACAAGAGCCAGATAAAAGTTGGAGAGTTTATTGTAGAACTTGATAGTCCTTTACCGGGTGACATAGAAACAGGTAATTATGTATCATTCGTATGTGCCCGAATCGACATATACTAAGCAGGGGGAAATGGAAGATGCGGATAAGGATTTTGACTCTTTAGGTCCTAGTGTTACAGGTAGTATTCCTGAGAAAAATGGTAGAACAGGTGTATTGCTAGATGGTCGAAAAATCAATGTTAGAAATGGGAGTAGTACTCCTGGGGACGACCCAACAATACATGTCACAAACCCTGATGGTAGCACAATAAAATGGAGATATGAAAAGTGAAAATTTAAGTAAATGGGAACCAATAGAGAATATACCTTCAGAATTGTTTTTAGATAGCATCATAGATGACTATAAGGGGGTAAATGTTATCTTGAGAGGAGAAAATAGCGAAGAAGCAATATCTATAGAGTTTGGTTTGTTTGTTTTGTCTTATCAAAGTACGACCGAGTCGTGTATACTAAAGGATTTAGATGATAATATCTTATTGAAATCAATATGGCCATTATTTGTAACAGATGATTCAAGTTATATTAATTGGTTGGTAAAACAAAGTTATAGGATAATTGAGGGTGAATCAAAGCTTCACTATATTATTAAGCATGCTGATGGTATGATTGAAGTTGTTAGTACCCAGGCTCCAGAAGTTAGATGGATATTAGATAAATAACAAGGGAGGCGCTATGCTCTCAAAAATTTATATATTACTTGGGTTTATTTCGTTCGTGACAGCGCTTTATGTCTTGTCCTGAAATCACAAGATTGCGGGTTATAGCAATTGAATAGGAAAGACAACCTTGACGTTAATTCCATAAATTAGGTCAAAGCTTCAGAAGGAAAGCCGGAAAGTTAAATGGTGCTTTTACAGAACCCTTCCTGAAATCTGGTTGGGTGTATAAAGTTCATGTTTGAGCGTAGACATTTGACGAATTGGTTGGTGATTTCTGTTAGGGAATCCCCCACAGAAAAACTTTAACTTCGATAGGTATATCCCTGAAACTTCTTAAAAGATGGAAAAGAAAGAAAATGTCCCTCCCGAATCCACGTTATCGCGATAGACCAGAACACAGAAAATGTTCCTTCATTCGGAGTTTAACCTCAGATTATTGCTTTCTGCTATCTCCGCTACACTCCTATGTACCTTTCAATTAAAAAGATATACACCTGTACATCCTAAATAGAATACATGGAAATAACTGTATATTCCTG
>NZ_JAPIVQ010000002.1 GCF_026239675.1 Pedobacter sp. PLR | reverse complement strand
TGTATCCTTAACTACATGATTCACAGTCTGTAAATCGTAAAAACAAATCATGCAGGATCTACCAACAAGTCAATTCCATCTGTATTCTCTAACAAGAGGTCCATAAACCAGCTATCCCGCATGTAATCCTGAAAAACTTATGTGATTTCATTAATAGAACCCTTCATATAGGTTAAACATGCAATCAGCATCACCATACTATATAGTATAGCCAGGCAATAGCAACACGCCATTACAAAGAAGCTAATTAAGCACATTTCTGAACGCTTAAGCGCCTATTCATAATGTATGACCCACTCACAATGCAGAAGGCTTACAGTATATATAACACTTATACTATATATACTGTAAAAGGCATACAATTCCGGTGTTCTACCTCAAATGCATACAGTATATAATAGGTTATCAAAAATGATTCTCCTGTTAAACGGAATAAATTATTCGCATGTTGGCACACAACCCCTAACCGGGTTTCGATTGTCGGGATCCGGACGTAGATTCGTACCTGTTCATGAGGACCAGATATTCAGTTTCTAAGCTTCTGAAAGCCTTACCCAACATCCTGTCTTCGGGCTTTAGCTTCATTTGCGCTTTGTATTGCCCCTTTACCTGCTCATATCTCGCGTTTGCCCGCAAATTTTCTTCCTCTTCCTTTTTTCCTTTTTCTTCTGTGATCTTCGGGTTTCCCCAGGCACCGTTCAGATTGCCCAGATATACCGTATCCGAAACAGAATCATGATTTGCAGCACTTAAGAACAGGTATACCTCCATAGAAGCTTCCAATTTTTCAGCTGTTAAAGGCAGAAAAGCAGTCCCCATTTCTCTTTTAGAAAAATTCAACTCTACCTTTTGTGTTCTGCTTTTTGGAAAATAAATGGCCAACTGCAGACAATCATCGTATTGTGAGCCCGATCCGGATTGATAGGAAGGGTCCCAGCTGATTTGCAGCCCCCCTTCCACTTTCTCCATGCGGAGCTGGTCAGGGTTATTTAACGTGCCCTTACTAAGTTGTACTTTAGCATAATCGATGCTGATGTTCGGATATTCCCCCTGCAATGCATTTTTCTTATTGCAGGAAACAGCCAGGTTGTGCTGATTTCTGATCGTTCCACGGGCTTCCAGCTCAAATCCATTGTTCAGATAACCATTAAAATGACCCAGAAAACGCGTGATTACCGCCATAGACTGGTGGTTGGCCTTCTGTTTCAGACTAGGTTTCCCTTGTTTTCCAACAGTCCGGTGAACGAGCTGACCATTTAACATATAAGATACCACGTTGCCGAGCTTGCCGCTTGGCCAGCCATGCATTCCATTTCTTGAAACTGACATAATTTTAAAATTTAATTGTTTATTCAGAGCAAGTTGAACATAATTAAATCAATAAACAACAACTTGAATTTTGTTCTTAAAAACCCTAACAGACAGGCATACAGCTAGCTTAAAGACTGATTTTAGGTCCTAAAAAAAGTATAAACACAGACAGACCACAAAAAGACCACAGGTAGTTTAGCCTTAAAAACGCTTAAATCAAATAAGGAAGGCCCCATGATCTATCTCAGAATATCGGCAGGATTTTCTGAGATTTAGTGCAGCGTCAATATTGAGGAGGAACAAAATTTAATGACGGAAAAAATAGCAAAACTAAAATAGAAGAGCTGCTATATTGATATGGAACTGTAGCTGGATTAAAAAGGACAAGGAAGCTTAAAAGAGGCCTTTCTTCGTCATCAGGCCGGCTGAGGCCCCAGCAAACCACTTGCGAGACTGGCTTAAAACCCCGTTAAATTAAACCAATTCCCCTGATCTTTTACCCCAATTTTATTCCGTAAAATCCATTCTCCAACAAAAAAGGGCCATACTAACCGCATGAGCCCTTCCATTTTGTCTTATTCAATATACTAAACCTCTCCAGAATCACTAACCAAATTAGGCTGGTTTAAAAACAAACCTGGTTTACTGATTTTTAATGACCTGTAATGCCGCACCATTTAAAGTCACGCTAGCCTTATCTGACAAGTTATAGCGCGTCTTTACAATTTTGGGATTACTCAGTGACAATTTACTTGCTCCGGGAATTTCGAACTCCGCAAATTCGATATGATTGTCCTGATCAAGATTCAGTGCTGCACCGCCTTTTTCATCTCCAACTACTGCTCTTAATGTCTTTAGCATCATTTTATTCATAGTTACAGAAGTTGAAGCGGCCATCCGAATATCCAAATCAGGGCTTTTTATTCCTTTCAGAGAAACTTCTCCCCCATAAATATTGACATCTTCGCGTTTATTTCCCGCTGGCCAATAAGCAACTGTACTTAGCTTATTCAGCTTATTAGTAAATAATACAATATCATCATATCTAGTAGCTCTGCCCATTTTTCTAGCCTCATCTGTCAGTCCAATAGTTAAAGTATTTCCTACCTGATTCAATACCAACCGGTCTTTAATCCTTTTTCTAATCCAGACCCCTTCTTTCTGCCCGGGTTCTACCACGATCGCCAGCAAATTGGCATCAGCTACATTCAGCGTTTCAATATTCTTCATTTCTCTAAACTCACTTTCATTGAAGCGGTTTTTATAATCACCTGCTTCATAAGCAGCCTTTAAGGAGAAATTATAAGTCGTAATCATCCCTAATGAGACGATAATTGCGGCAATGATCAACATGTTACTTGTTTTCATCTATATCTAATTTTATGGTTAATTATCAGATTGAGCGTGTATCAAACATTCCTGACGTTAAAGAAAACGCGCAGTTTATGCGAAAGCTCTATCTAATGTTCACATTTCAATTTAATTCTGTTGGTAATGTTCGGCTTTAAACTGCTCAAACCTTTCTTCAATTTCTTTCATACTGATGTCCAGCAGGTAAATGTTTTTGAAGAATTCGGGAAGGGCGTTTCCAAGAAAACGTTCCTTACTATATTCTTTAATTTTCATTTCCGCATCTGCGGCGATAAAGAAACCTATCCCTCGTTTGTTTGTAATTACCTCTTTATTCTGCAAAAATTCATAAGCTCTAACCACTGTATTGGGATTCACTTGTAGTTCAACTGCTAAATCCCTAACGGATGGAATCTTTTGATCCAGGGGCCATTTCCCCAACACAATGTGTTCTCCAACATAAGCTGCTATTTGCAGGTATATTGCTTCATTCTCCCTAAATTCCATACTACACCTGTTTTTCTTTCAATTTAAAATAAGCGCCGATCCATAAGATCAGAACTATTGTATAAGCCATCCCTACCATTACTGGTTTAATTGATGACTGTGATTCTAAAGTATAATAATTATCGGCTTCTTTAAAGGCTGCATTTGCAAAAGGGACTACCTTCTCCAGTTCTACGCCTAAAATCGCTATGGCTAAATACTTATTGATAAAGATGATGACCAAACATAGTACAGCTACCATGCATGCCGTTTTTATAAAATGGAGTTTTTCAAAAAATACCGCACCGAGAAAAGTCAGGCCATGAAGTATGGAGAAAAAAACCAGTGCCATGCCGTAATTTGTTTCAATGCCTTGTAAATTCAACAAGGCCATTTTCTCGTCTTTTCCTGAATTTTGCAGACTTAAAACCAACAGGTCGACCGCATAGAAACTCAGTACAAAGGCCAATTGATAAATTACAAAAGAGTAAATCCAGGCCACCAGGTATTTCTCGAAATGGGATGCAGGTAACATCAGCATAGCTATTGATTTTCTACTGTTACCAAGTTCTGAGAAGATCATACTCGTAAAGATTGATCCGGCTCCTATAAAGAACCAAAAGAATATGGCAAACTGGATTTTAACCCCCAGATTACCGTCAGTTACATAGGATATAAAGCCTAGCATTGCGGCCAGCAAGGTCACAATTACGCCAATAGATAGTAAATAGGTTTTATAATACTCCTGGGTATGTTTAATGAAAAGCTGTGAAAATCTCGGAAAGCTAAATATGTTATTCATGAGGCGTCTTTTAGTTTAAATGGTTTATAACTGATTTATGTTCGCTGATCACTGCACTAAAAAGAAGTTCCATATCAACTTTACTGAAGGCTTCGTTATGGTTAATACTCATCGTATTCAAACCTATTCTATGCGACTCCTCATATAGGATCAGTTCTTTATCCAGTGGGGCTGAACTACCAAAATAAATACGTTCAGCGATTTCATCCAGGCTCTTGTTCAATACCATTTTCTGTTCATGTACAATCAATAAGCGATCAATAAGACTATCCAAATCTCTGATCTGATGTGTAGAAATGATAATGCAACGTTCTTCTGTCAGTGCACCGGCAATGATTCTCCTAAACTTCGCTTTAGAGGGAATATCCAAACCATTCGTTGGTTCATCCATAATTAACAAAGTCGTATTTGTAGCAAGGCCGAAAGCAATCATTACTTTTTTCTGCTGGCCAAAAGAAAGCTTATTCAGTATACTGGTTTGCGGCACATCGAATTCTGCAAGCATCCGGTAATACTGTGCTTCGTCGAATTTAGGGTAAAAATGTGCGGTGCTTTGAGCAAACTGAACGGCAGAGGTTCCTGGTAAGTAAATTTCTTCCGGAATAAAAAACAGTTCCTGCAAAAAACCTGGTAAACGGTCTGCTGCACGATACCCTTTCAGGCTGCAAAATCCTTCCTGCGGAAACACCAGGCCGGCAAGGTTTTTAAGAAGTGTGGATTTACCTGCCCCGTTCTTTCCAAGGAGGCCATAGATATGGCCCATTTGAAGTTTTAAGTTCAGATTTTTAAACAACAGTTTCTTTTTGCTGTATCCAAAAGTCAGGTTAGAGATTTCTATCATAGCGGTCAAGTTTAGTGTACTAGTCAACTAGTACACTGTAAAACTAAACAATAGTTTTAATTATCCAAATAATTTATTTGAAAGATATTACCGAAGCTTTAAAAGGGGTTTTAACAACTGATCCTAAATCAACGATGGCTTATCAGCTGATAAGCCATCGTTGATTTAGGATCTTACTATTTCCTTAAACTGGATTCATAAAAAATAAGGAGGCTTTCTTAAAGGAAGACCTCTCCTTTAAGGGAGAATATCAAATTCTTCTTTCAATTTAATATCTTCAGAAGAATGCCCTATCATCACGCGGAACTTACCTGGCTCCACGCTCCAGTTCATATCCTTATCAAGGATGGAAAGGTCGTCTGGATTTAGCACAAACTTTACTGTTTTTTGTTCACCTGGTAGAAGTCCTACTCTTTCAAAACCACGAAGATCAGAATCATAAGTAGTTACGCTACTCACCATATCTTTAAGGTATAACTGTACCACATCGTCGCCTTTACGTTTTCCGGTATTCTTTACATCTACGCTGACTTCAATAGTAGCCCCTGCCTGTTGCGTGCTTTGTTTCACTTTAAGATTTGTGTATTCGAAAGTCGTATAGCTTAAGCCGTAACCAAAGGGATACAAAGCTCCGTTTACGCTGGTCTTGCCATATCCATTGTTTCCACTGTCCGGCTGTCCGGCTTGAGAAGCTGGTTTAAAAGGGAAATTATATTCCAGCTGACCGATTGATTTCGGGAAGGTGATTGGTAATTTTCCACCCGGATTATAGTCGCCGAACAAGGTTTCTGCAATGATATTTCCGCTTTGGGGGCCAGGAAACCAGGCTTCCAATATTGCAGGAAGGTTTTTATTTTCCCAGTTGATCGTTAATGGCTGTCCGTTTACCATCACCATCACGACAGGTTTACCGGTAGCATGCAAGGCCATTAACAACTGTAGTTGTCGCCCGGGAAGATTTAAACCGGTACGGCTCAAACTTTCTCCAACGCGTTTTTCATCCTCTCCTACTACGGCGATAATCACATCTGATAATTTCGCCTCTGCTACTGCTGCGTCGATTCCTGCCTGTTCTTCGGCAGTTAATGGAGTTGGAATGATTTCACTTTCCGGCCAGGTTGGATCAATAATATCACAACCTTTCACATAATTTACCGTTGCTGCAGTACCCACATACTTTTTTAGACCATCCAACACGGAAGTAACCGGGTTATTTGAGGGACCGTATCTGCTGGTGGTATAGTTCTGTTCTGCTGCCATGGGGCCTGTGATCATGATTTTTTTTACATTCTTTAGCGTTAAAGGCAGAAGATTTCCTTCATTTTTTAGCAAGACCAATGATTCCCGGCTCAACTGTGCGGAAAACGCTTCATCTTTGGCAGTATGTACCAACTGATCTGATGCTTTGGTATTTTGTACGTACGGCTGATCAAAAAGACCTAACCGGAATTTAACACGCAACACATTCCCTACCCTTTCGTCGATAGTTTTCATGGACACACGTCCTTCTTTGATCAATGCTCTTAAAGGCATAATATATTCCTCAGGCATGGTGAAATTGGTGCGGACATCCAGTCCCGCTTCCACCGCTTGTTTCACTGCTCCTTTATAGTCATCCACCACATGGTGTTTAGAATAAATGTATTCTACGGCTTCACTATCGGAAACGATATATCCTTTAAAACCATATTTTTCTCTTAGCAATTCAGTCAGGAAATAGTGGCTTCCGGTGATTGGGACGCCATCATAGTCGTTATAACTACTCATTACTCCCATTGGAGCAGCTTCCTGCACTACCCTTCTAAAAGGATACAAATGAATCTGGTGTAATTCCCGGAGTGCCACATGAGGGTCCGTACGTGCGTGTCCATCTCTGCCACCTTTAGGAATACTGTAGACTGCAAAATGCTTTAAAGTAGCAGCAACACCATTTTCCTGAATGCCCAATACCATTTGTTTACCAAGTTCGGCGATGTGGTAAGGATTTTCGCCGTAACACTCTACTACCCGCCCCCAACGCTGGTCTCTTGCGGGATCAAGAATTGGTGCATAAACATTGGTATAACCTAAGGCTTTTGCTTCCCTTCCAACGATTGAACCGGCTTGTCTCACCATTGTCTTGTTCCAGGTACTGCCAATATTGATCGGTGCAGGTAATGGCGTTGCCCGATCATGACACAATCCATGGATGGCTTCGTTCGTAAAATCTACGGGAATTCCCATTCTGGTTTCTTCTATAAACCATTTCTGAAGGGTATTTATAGCATTAGCATGTTTGCTGAATGGGTAAGAATATTCCGTTACGGCCTTATTATTATAGGCCAGACTGTTTAAAGCTTCGTCAATATTGGCGATCCCGTCTTTCCAGACCTTTGTTTTCCATTCTGCAGTTGGCATTTCATCCTTTAATACTCTTCCATAGCCATAAAGGGTGGCCATCTGACAGGTTTTCTCTTCCACATTCATTTGAGACAGGAGATCGGTTACCCGTCTTTCAATAGCTTGTGCCGGGTCTTCGAATATATCTTTCTTCCCGTTTTTATTAAAGTCTATCCAGTTTTTCCTGTAAATATTTTGATGTTGGGCAAATGAAACACTCTGTAGTGATAAGAGTGCGGCAGCAACCATCAGCGTCTTTTTCATCATCATCGGCTATTACTATACTTGGTTATAAATCCGGCTAAATTAAAAGAATTAACTGGTTTACAACTGGCTATTGTATCAATGATATTGGCAATCCAGCGGATTAAAGAAACCAGTCAACTGTCATTCCCTCTTCTAATTCAGCTGCGAAATCATCAGGCTTTCTGAACTAAACAGCTTAGCCATTCTGAACTGTTTCCGGTTATTACTTTCTTTTGGCTGACAACGCTGATTTTTAACCTGAAAACAACAAGAAATACCTATATTTAATCCTCCTTTATGCATTGGGTGATGGTTTTATTAATTGTCATTTGTTAAAATATGTTAAGGGTTTGACGGGATGAAACGCTTTACATAGCTTAGCGTCCTATTATTTTTAATTGACGTTATCGTATTATTAACTTATCTTTGCAGAATGTTTAAAATTAAACACGTATTACTATTAAGTTTCACCATTATAGCCCTGACTATAGCGGGTTGCAAAAGCCAGTTTGAAAAAATCAGATTGAGCAATGATGTAGCCAAGAAGTATCAGGAGGCCATGAAGCTCTACAACAAGAAGAATTATTCGAAAGCGATTATTCTTTTTGAAGACCTTTCACAGAAGTACAGAGGAAGAGCGGAAGCGGAAGACTTAAACTACTACTACGCCCTAACCCTTTACAAATTAAGAGATTACACTACTGCCAGATATCAGTTTAAATCATTTGCGGATACCTATCCGACCAGTAAATATGCTGAAGAGTGCAGGTACCTGGGTGCTTACTGTTACTACCTGGAATCGCCAAAATCTTCATTAGATCAGACCAATACGAAATCAGCGATTGACGCTTTACAGTTGTTTATCAACTTTTACCCAAAAAGTGAGCGTGTAGCTCAGGCCAGTAAATACATTGCAGATTTACGTTTAAAACTAGAGACAAAAGCATTTGACAATGCTAAATTATATTATGATCTGGGCGGATTTGAAGTCAGCAATTACAAATCAGCTGTAATCGCTTTAAAAAATGCACAGATTGATTTCCCTGATATTAAGTATGCAGAGGAGATGGATTTGCTAATCGTGAGATCTCAATATAACTACGCAAAAAACAGTATTGAAATCCGTCAGGAAGACCGTTACAATGAGGCCATTACTTATGCAGATGAGTTCATGAATTCATATCCACAAAGTAAAATGCTGGACCAGGCTAAAGAATTAAAGGCTGACAGTGAGTCTGGTATTGAGCACGCAAAACGTATGATTGCCGAATTCCAAAAGGATCAGGAAAAATATAAAGCCATGTTGGCGAAAGAAGCTAAGGCGGATAGTACCAATACTACAATTAAAACCCCCATCAAATAATGAACACGAATAAACCTGCTGTACCGAATACTACGGTTACTAGAAATGTTAATGATTTAGATCAGAAAACTGAGAATATCTATGAGTCTTTAGTAATTATTTCTAAAAGGGCTAATCAGATTTCTAACAACATTAAAGAAGAATTACACGGTAAATTAGCTGAGTTTGCTTCTTCAAATGACAACCTGGAAGAGATCTTTGAAAACAGGGAACAAATCGAAATCAGCAAGCATTATGAGCGTATGCCTAAGCCTAGCTTAATTGCTATTGATGAGTTTCTTAATGACAAAATTTACTACAGAAACCCTGCTAAAGAGCAACAATAAGATCAGGCATAGGTATTCCACTGCATTCATGCATTAAAAAACTATGCTAGAAAATAAAAACATAATTCTTGGCGTTTGCGGCAGCATTGCAGCATATAAATCAGCGATACTGGTCAGGTTACTGGTAAAGGCTGGCGCAAACGTTAAAGTTATCCTTACGGCCGATGCGGCGAATTTCATTACTCCGCTCACCCTGGCTACACTTTCAAAAAATCCTGTATACACGCAATACTTCGATGCCGAAACCGGCGTCTGGAGTAACCATGTTGAATTGGGCCTATGGGCTGATTTCATGGTGGTTGCACCAGCTAGTGCCAATACTTTGGCTAAAATGGCTACAGGAATCTGCGACAACCTTTTATCTGCGGTCTACTTATCGGCAAAATGCCCTGTTTTTGTTGCTCCGGCAATGGATCTGGACATGTGGAAGCATGAGAGTACACAGCAGAATATGGAAAAACTGCTTTCTTATGGAAATCAGGTCATCCCTCCGGGTGATGGGGAACTGGCTAGTGGCTTGTATGGCGCCGGCCGCATGGCTGAACCAGAAGACATCCTTTCCTTTCTTAATGAGGCTGCAAAAAAAGGACTTCCTTTATTGGGTAAAAAGGTCCTGGTTACTGCCGGTCCTACTTATGAAGCCATTGATCCGGTTCGCTTTATTGGCAACCATTCTTCCGGTAAGATGGGATTTGCCATTGCGGATGTGTTTGCAGCCTTAGGTGCCGAAGTTACCCTGATCACTGGTCCTACTGCCGAAAAAAGCATTAGCACGATGAAGAGGATTGACGTAGTAAGTGCTGAGGATATGCTGACTGCTTGCGAAACGGCTTTTCCTCATACTGATATCATGGTGATGAGTGCTGCTGTAGCAGACTATACCCCGGTTGCTGCAGCAGATCAAAAGATTAAGAAAAACAGTGCTGAATTTAGTCTGGAACTTAAAAAGACAACAGACATACTGGCTACACTCGGGCAAGTTAAATCTGCCGGCCAGATTTTGGTTGGCTTTGCACTGGAGACTGAAAACGAAGAAGCTTATGCCAAAGCTAAACTCAGCAAGAAAAACCTGGACCTGATTGTGCTCAATTCGCTCAACGACAAGGGTGCGGGCTTTAAGGTGAATACCAATAAAATCACTATATTTAATAAAGCAGGGGAAAAGATCGTTTTTGAAACTAAATCAAAGACTGAAGTGGCAAGGGATATTTGCAATGAAATATTAAAACTAGTTCATTAATGAAAAAACGCTTTCTCCTTCTCTTTGTCATTTTCCTTTTCAGTCAGGCTATTGTTCATGCTCAGGAGCTAAATGCCCGGGTTACCATTACTGCTCCTACTGTTCCGAACATCAATAAGCGGAACCTGGAAATCCTTCAAAACACCATCAGAGATTTCTTAAACAATAACAAGTGGACGAATGAGACTTATCTGCCAAATGAACGGTTAGAAACTAATTTCGTGATTACGGTGACTTCATGGGATGGCGGCTCAGGTTATAAAGCGGAGGCACAAATCCAATCGAGCAGACCCGTTTATGGTACCGCTTACAACAGCACTATCCTAAACATTAGCGACAAAGAATTTGATTTTAATTATAACGAAGGTTCGGCGCTTGATTATTCCGATCAGAATTTCATTTCCAATCTGAGTTCTTTACTTGGCTTCTACGCCCATACGATTATTGGCCTGGACAAAGACAGCTTTAGTCACCTTGGAGGAACGCAGTACTTCATTAAAGCTCAAAATACGTTAAACCTGGCCCAGGCATCCGGTAATGCGGGATGGAAGGCTTCTGACGGACTAAGAAACAGATACTGGTTAAATCAGAACCTGCTCGACAATTCTTTTGAAGAGCTGAGGGGATTTATCTTTAACTATCACTTTAATGGCCTGGACCGTATGCAACAAGACCAGGATAAAGCTTTAAAAAAGATCGTTTCTTTTCTTGCCGAATTAACAAAAATGGACCGCCAGAAAATAGGTTCTATCTTCCCCAATGTATATTTCTCTACTAAAGCAGATGAAATTGTAAACGTCCTTTCACTTGGTAATCCTCAGGAGCGTATTGCTTCTTATCAGCTACTTTCAGAAGTTGATCCTGGAAACCTTAATAAATACGAAGCCTTAAAGCCCGCTAAACAAGGCATGTAAGCACTCTTTTAAAAATAATCTCTTATTTTTTTACCAAACATTTTGTTTCTACGAATAGATTCGTACATTTGATTACGAAACAATTCGTACATCAATATATATGACCCAATCTACCCCCCTTAAACCCACGGAAAGCGAATTAGAGATCTTACAGATATTGTGGGAAAAAGGACATTGTACGGTAAGAGAAGTACATGAGATTTTGGAAATGAACAAAGAAGCGGGATACACGACTACTTTAAAGCTCATGCAGATCATGGCTGAAAAAGGACTGGTGAGCCGTGATACTTCTTCGAAAACACATATCTACCGGGCATTGGTTAATCAGGAGAAAACCGAGCAACACCTCGTGAGTAAAATGATTGACAATGTATTTAATGGTTCCGCAGCACGTTTGGTGATGCAGGCTTTAGGAAACCATAGTGCCAGTAAAGATGAAATAGATTCTATTAAAAAATATCTTGACAACCTAAGCGACAAATAACATTTTAGTAAAGAACCACATTATGGAAGCAATAGTAAACAACCTGATCAAAGCAACCGGCTGGAGTATATTCCATTCTTTATGGCAAGGCGCCATCATTTATGGCTTGCTATTCCTAATCGTAATTGCTTTTCCAAAGCTTAGGTCCGGACTGAAACACAACCTGGCTTACGGCGCATTATGTCTCATCTTTGTTTGCTTTTGCATCACCTTTTTCTCCATATTCAAACTTCCACAGGCCAATGGTACTCAACAGAGTGCCGAGCTCATGATCAGCGCTGCTTATTATGAGTACCTGAACAACATACCTCAGAATATCAGCAGCAAAGCGGAACAGCTTTTCCCTTATCTGGTGAGTATATATGGGATTGGCTTGTTGTTTCAGTTGCTTATTCTCCTGGCTGGTTATCAAAAAATGCAGCAGCTTAAAAATTCAGTCCATGAGGCAGTTCCTGCGGCATGGACCTCGATCTTCGAAGAAATGCGCAACAAGTTAAAGCTACAGCAACAGATTGGATTTTACCTTTCTGACAAGGTCAATGTACCCCTGGTGTTGGGTTATTTTAAACCAATAGTTTTGTTTCCAATTGCCCTGGCTGCGCAGCTGGACCTGAAACAGGTGGAAGCCATTTTAATTCATGAGCTCTCTCACATCCGCAGAAATGACTACCTCTTAAATCTTATTAAAACCGGTATAGAAACCATTTTATTTTTTAATCCTTTCATCTGGCTCAGCGGCAGGTTCATCAATATTGAACGTGAACATGCCTGTGATGACCTGGTTGTACAACTTACCGGGACGCCGGTAACGTATGCTCATGCCTTGCTAAAGCTGGAAATTCTGAAAGACAAATCTGCTCCTGCCCTCTCTATGGCGGCAACAGGAAAAAATCAACATTTGTATCAACGTATAAAAAGAATTACAGACATGAAAACGAATTATATGAATGCAAAGCAGCAGTTCTTTGCCATCACGTTAACCATTATCACCGTGATTTCTCTGGCCTGGGTAAAGCCCTCAAAAGCAGAAAAAATGATGGTTACCACAGCAGCAGCGGCCCCTGATATGGAGATCGCAGGTGTAGGCCTTAAATTCCAAAAGCCAGAGGCCGTATCTTTGAAAATTGCCAGGCAGGCGACAACCTTGCGTGTGGACACCACAAAAAACAAAAAGAAACACCGCGTGGTAATTACCACAAATAACAATGGTCAGCGAAGTTATTACTATCCTGACAGTCTTGGAGACGGTGTGTTTATGGCAGATAGTGCGACCAGTGCCAGTCTGGCCTTCCTATCCTCTCCGGAATGGAAAAAACAACAGGAAGCCATCCGTAAAAATGCAGAGGAGATCAGAAAGAAATTTGATTCGCCGGAATGGAAAAAACAGCAGCTTGACATTCAAAAAAATGCAGAAATGATCAGGAAGCAGTTTGATTCTCCGGAATGGAAAAAACAACAGCAAGCCATTGTTGCCAATGCAGCGGCCATGAGAAAGCATTTTGATTCGCCGGAATGGAAGAAACAACAGGAAGCTATCCGTGCAAATGCTGAGGAAATCAGAAAGAAATTTGATTCTCCGGAATGGAAGAAACAACAGGAAGATATCCGTGCAAATGCCGAGGAAATCAGAAAGAAATTTGATTCTCCGGAGTGGAAGAAACAACAGGAAGATATCCGTAAAAATGCTGAAACGACCAGGAATTATGTTAATTCACCGGAATTCAAGAAAAAAATAGCTGAAGCGAAAGCACTTCAAAGCTCTACAGAGTACAAAGAATTACGCAGCAAATTTGACGCTGAGGTGGAAGCTTTAAAAAAGAAAAAAGAAGCTGAAGCGCTAGGAAAACCTAACAATTAGCTGAACATATATCAGGTAAACGGAATTAAAGGCAGGGGATTTTTCTTCTGCCTTTTTTATGCGAAAGAACCCACCGTCATTGCTTAAGATTTCCTATTTTAGCAGCGTAATATGCTACAGAAACTTTCCATTCGTAACTACGCTTTAATAGACAGTGTTGAGCTAAAACTCGACAAAGGTTTGAACATCATCACCGGGGAGACTGGTGCTGGTAAATCTATTATGCTGGGTGCCCTGTCCCTTATTTTAGGACAACGTGCAGAAACCAAGTATTTCTTTAATCAGGAGAAGAAATGTATCATAGAAGGTCAGTTTCTACTTACTGATGATACTTTACATTCTTTATTTGAGGAGAACGACATTGATTTTTATGAGGAAACTATTTTAAGGAGAGAGATTTCTACCGATGGTAAATCAAGGGCATTCATCAATGATACGCCGGTTACGCTTGGCGTTATGAAGCAAGTTGGAGAGAAATTGATTGACATTCACTCGCAACATGCGACTTTAGAGATTAATGATCCTGGATTTCAGTTGTCTGTTGTGGATACGCTGGCAGATCATCAATCGCTGCTGGCCCAATACCGCAAAGGGTACAAACAATATAAAAAGCATTTACAACTCCTTTCTGCCTTACAAACTGCGGCCGATGAAGCGAAAAGCAGACAGGATTATGAGCAGTTTCTTTTCAATGAACTTGAAAATGCAAATCTGAAAACGGATGAGCAAAGTTTAATGGAAATAGAGTTACAAACGCTCAATAATGCAGAAAGCATTAAGAGAAGTCTGGTAAATGCATATAGCTTGCTTTCTGATCAGGAGGCCTCGGCACTACCTGTTCTAAAAGAGGTGATTGTTCAGATTCAGGCGATAGAACGTTTTAACCCTGATTATGCGCAGCTTAATGAGCGTCTTCGTTCTGCACTCATTGAATTAAAAGACATCGCCGCAGAAACCTTAAACCTGGAAGAAAGTACGGTTTTTAATCCTTCGAGAATTGAAGAGATCAACAGCCGTCTGGATGTCATCTATACCTTAGAGCAAAAACATAAAGTCAATAGTATTGAGGAGCTGATGGGCATCCATCAAAAGCTTTCTGATAATCTAAATAATTTGTTGAGCAGCGATGAAGAAATTGATCGTTTAAATCAGGAAATCGCTCAATTGAAAGCGCAGTTGGAACAGATGGCCGCCACTTTATCTTCGGACCGTGGTACATCTATCATTGCGACAGAAAACCAGGTTGCTGCTGTATTGCAACTGGTGGGCATGCCAAATGCAAAAATCAAGATCGTGAAAACTCCGTTAGAGGAGTTGAATAAAGATGGAAAAGACAATGTAGTTTTATTGTTTTCTGCGAATAGCGGTCAGCCGCCGGCTCCGGTTGGCAAAGTGGCTTCCGGTGGGGAGCTTTCCCGATTGATGCTGGCATTGAAGTCGATTATGGCCAAACATACGGCTTTACCTACATTGATTTTTGATGAAATTGACACTGGTATCTCAGGTGAAACAGCCCTACGCGTAGGTGATGTGATCGGTGATCTGGAGAAAAACATGCAGGTGATGTGTATCACCCACCTTCCTCAAATTGCGGCTAAAGGTGAAGCGCATTATTTTGTGTACAAGAATGAAAAAGGCGTGCGTCCTACCACAGGAATCCGCAGGTTGGCTCCTGAAGAGCGTATTCATGTCATTGCCGAAATGCTGAGTGGCAAGGATCCCGGACTTCCGGCAATTGCGAATGCGAAAGAACTTCTGGGCTATTAAAAGCCTGGGAAACTACTTTTATATTTATAAAGCTTTAGCTACATTAGTCCTATGATGAAATGGGTGGCCTTTTGTAGTTTATTTTTATTAACCGCATTCAGCAGCTATGGCCAGAGTAGCTTTAACATTACTGGAACCATTAAAGACAAAGCGGGAATAACCATTCCCGGTGCTGGTGTATACTTAAGCAGTTACAAAACCGCCACGGTCTCCAATAATGACGGGCAATTTATTCTGACAAATCTTAAACCCGGGAACTATGATGTGCTGATTGAAATGATGGGCTACCTTCCTTTCAGTAAAAACGTTATCATATCCGACAAGTCCGTTAAAATTGATGTTCAATTAAAAGAGAATGCGGTTCAACTCAGGGAGGTCGTTATTAAAGCAGATCCGGATCGGGACAAGTATATTAAGCAGTTCATTGATCAGTTCATTGGGATGACTCCTAATGCGGAGAAATGTAAGCTGTTAAATCCACAGGTCCTACAAGCAGATTTCGATAGGGCTGCAAAGCGGCTGACGGTTACGTCAAATGAGTTTCTAATCATTGAGAACAAATCATTGGGCTACCGCATCAAGTACCTTCTCGAGTATTTTGAAAGGGATTTGAAAAGCAATGTTGTTTACTATGCCGGCCATCCTTACTTTGAAGAACTACCCGGATCAAAGTCTAAAAAAAAGGAATGGATCAGGAATAGAGAAATTGCTTATCAGGGTTCTTCCCAACATTTTTTCCGCTCTTTATATCAGAACAGCAGTGTTGCTGAGGGCTTTGTTATTTATAAGCTGGCTGAAATCCCCAATAAAAACAGGCTTCCCGACAGTCTGATCAATGCACATCTAAAGGCATTTCGCCAACCAGGGAATCATATCATTAGGATAGGCACCGGTTCGGGCGGCAGCTCTCCACTGAGTGATTCTGTTAATTACTGGCTCAAGCAAAGGGCTGTTCCGAAAAAGATAAGCGTGTTGAACAGATCCGAAATCTTAACGGATACCCTGGTGAAATCTATGTATACTGATTTGAGAACCCTAAATTTCAGTGACGATCTTTATGTGATCAATACCAATGAAAGAGAAACTCCGGATTATACTGACCATTCTGGTCATGCGATAAACCGTCCCTTAGATATTCCGAATTACCAGATTTCTGTGATTCATTTGCTGGAGGCACCTCTTCATCTCTACGTGAACGGAGGCGTTCTTAATGCAAAAGCAGCATTGTTTAGTGGATTTTGGGCTTATGAAAAGATGGCCGATACCGTTCCAATGGATTACATTCCCATTACCCCGAAAAAGTAGGTATTGCTAATTACTAATATTATTAGTAATTTTAGCTGATGATATTAGATGAGGATACCGGTGAAAACTATCTTAAAGGAAGGGGTGCACAATTCAATCCACACAACAGGTTTGTAAAGAACGATTATGTGAAGGAGCATCAGGAAGGAATAGACGACTGGGAAGAAACAGATCAGAAGACCAGTTTTATTTTTAGCCAGAGCAAATCAATTGTCAATAAAGTGAGCAGTCCGGATGTTGGTATGGCTTATTCTTTGAATCCCTACCTGGGATGCGAACATGGCTGTACTTATTGTTATGCCCGCAATACGCATGAGTATTGGGGATTTAGCGCAGGTCTTGATTTCGAACGTAAAATTGTGGTTAAGAAAGATGCGCCAATCTTGTTTAAAAAGTTTCTGGAGCGCAAAGGCTGGGATGCTTCCGTCATTTCACTTTCGGGTAATACGGATTGTTATCAACCGGCAGAGCGGCAATTTAAAATCACCAGACAGCTTTTGGAAATCGCCCTGGAATACCGGCAGCCTATTGGCTTGATCACCAAAAACTCCCTCATTCTTCGCGATATAGATATTTTATCGGAAATGGCTAAGTTAAACCTATGCATGGTTTATGTCTCTATCAACAGCCTGAATGAGCAATTAAGGCAAAAGATGGAACCCCGGACCACTACTGCTAAACAAAGGTTAAAAATTCTGGAAGAGCTGAGTAAGGCGGGTATCCCTATGGGTGTGATGGTTGCCCCTCTTGTTCCTGGCTTAAGTGATCATGAGATTCCGGCAATATTAAAAGTGGTGGCCAATGCTGGTGCGCGTTCTGCTGGTTATACGGTGGTGAGACTCAACGGCGTCGTAGGTAGTATTTTTGAAGACTGGCTACGTAAAAATTATCCGGATCGCTTTGAAAAGGTATGGCATCAGATACAATCTTGTCACGGGGGAAACGTGAACGACAGCAGGTTTGGAGAAAGAATGAAAGGGGATGGAAATATTGCGAAGCTTATTAATGACAATTTCAAACTCCATTGCCGTTTAAATCACTTGAATGAAAAACGTGTTCAACTGGACTCCGGTTTATTTAAAGTCCCCGGAACCCAGTTTAGTTTGTTTTAAATTTCGTTAAGGCCTGGCTTTAGTGTTTTCCTTTACAGGTTAAGCTAAAAAGTTGTCGGATTCACGGTAGGCCTGAATCACACGAAGTTCTCCTTCTTTACCAGGTCTGGAATTGCCATGTTCCATACCCATCACGCCTTTATAGCCTTTTCCATGAATATGTTTAAATAAGTTCTTGTAATTGATCTCTCCTGTGGTTGGTTCTTTCCTACCTGGATTGTCACCAATCTGAATGTAAGCGATCTCATCCCAGCAACGATCCATATTAACGATCAGGTTACCTTCGGTTTTCTGCATGTGGTAAATATCATACAGGATTTTACAGGCCGGACTGTTTACCGCTTTACACACGTTATAGGTTTCATGTGTTTGCTGAAGGAATAATTCCGGTGTATCGCTCAAGGTTTCTAATACCATAATCAGACCATGCGGTTCAAAGATCTCCGCCCCTGCCCTCATCGCATCTACTACATTGGCCATTTGATTTCCGTAAGGGAGTTTCCTTTCATAAAAACCGGGAACGACGGTTAGCCATTTTGCATTACAGCGTTTTGCTGCCTCTACAGAACGTTTACAAGTGTCCACGAATTTATCTTTAAATTCCTTTTTTCCGGTGGTCAGAGACGTTTTCCAGTTATCACCACCATCTACTACAAACACACCCATGGTCATACCCAGTTTTGCCAATAGCTCGCCAATTTTGGTTTGCTCTTCCAGGGGACGTCCCAGGTAGCCATTGTCTTCGATAGACCTGAATCCCTGGTCGTGCATATAGCGAATCTGATCCAGAAAATCTTTACCTGCATTATTGGCAAACATCCCCTGGTGTGGTGCATAATCCAGGTTAAATGTTTTCCCTGCGGCTGCCGCTGCTTTAGGAACAACTCCTTCAGGGGTATCAGCAACTGCTTTTACAGCAGACCCGGCCAATACAGCACCAGTCGCTATAAAACTATTTCTTAAAAATTCTATCCTCTTCATGATTAGTATTTTAATAGGTATTGAATAGTTATTTATTTTAAAATCATCTTTTTGAAGCCATTGGTCAGGGTATCTGCTACACTGCCATCCTTACGGTGGTAAATCAGGTAAGCTTCCATTCCTTTCCTGCTATCGACAAAAGCCAGGGCTTCTTCCATGCTCATGGCCATTACGGCATTGTCATATCCATCGGCAGTAATCGCATCTTTAGCAAAGATCGTAGCACTGATCAATTGATTATCCAATGGATAACCTGTTTTAGGATTGATCAAATGAGCGATCTTCCCTTTTCCGCGTTTCAGGTATTTCCGGTAATTACCGGAAGTGGTGACAGCGCCGGAGCTAAAACTCAGGATATGTCTGATTTCCGGTTCATCGGTACTGGATGCTGCCGGCCCTTCAATACCAATCTTCATCACAGATCCATCTGGTTTTGGTCCTTCCACCCTTAACTCCCCACCGATCTCGACAATAAAAGACTTGATGCCTTTTTTCAAAAGATAATCAGCTACCACATCTACACTATATCCCTGCGCGATGCCGTTCAGGTCTATGGTAATTTCGGGCTTATCCTTTTTCAGGTAGTTTCCTTTTAGCGACAGGTGGTTCATTCCTACATTTTGCAAAAGCTGCTTTATTTTAGCAGAATCCGGAAAGCTGGTTACTGGTTTTGGGCCAAATCCCCAGGCCTGCACCAATGGCGCTACGGTCACATCAAATTTCCCATTTGTTTCCCGGTACACTTCAAATGACTTTCTCATTACCGCAGCAAAATGATCATCTATGCGCATCCCTTTCTTCGTCAGATTGAACTGAGAAATTTGGGAATAGGGTTTATAGAGCGACATAGAAGAATCAATCTTTAGCAAGATGCTATCGATTGAACCTTTGGTTACTACACTGTCAGCAGCAAAATATTTAATGGAATAATCTGTCCCCTGGGCGTAGCCATGAATGCTATACTGCTGCTGATCATTTTGCTTTGTAAAAAGCGTGATCAGCAGCGGTAAGAACAGCAAAGCCGATTTATGGATTACTGCCACAAGCAGGTCCGGCTTAAATTATTTTAGATTTTCCCGGAGTTGGGATTGGATACAAACCGTTTGCATCCGGCATTAGTTTTGGATTTGCGGTCCAGCTCAATTGATCTGGCATCAGACTGTTGTCTGCCTTTAAAGCATCATCCCATTTAATCGTTTGTCCGGAATAAGTTGCATATCTACCGATGATGGCTGTGAAACAGCTTTTAGCACCACGTTCTGCATCAGCAAACTTATAGTCTCCTTTTGCGATCGCAGCAAATAACAGATCATGTTCTGTCTGGTAAGGATTTGCATTTCCTTTTGTTGGGTGACTAAACATCTCTTTACCTTTCAGGTCCCAGATTACGCCATTGTTTCCTGCCGATAGATAGGTACGGCCTTTTGTTCCCTGGAATGTTTCATCTACACGATTGGCTATTCCTTCAAAATGGCGACATTGACTATAGATTACTGCACCATCTGCATAAGTTAATTCTACGGCATGGTTGTCATAGATCTCTCCATAATCTTTTCCTGTTCTCCATGCGCGACTTCCTGTTCCCTGAACAGAAACCGGATACGCATTTTTCACCCAGTTGGCGATATCTATATTGTGTACGTGTTGTTCTACGATATGATCTCCACATAACCAGTTGAAGTAATACCAGTTTCTCATTTGATATTCCATTTCGGTTTGTGCTGGCTGGCGTTTTTTTACCCATACCCCACCGCTGTTCCAGTATACCTGGCCGCTCATCACTTCACCTATAGCACCATCCTGGATACGTTTTAAGGTTTCAGTATAGTTAGTCTGGTATCTACGTTGCAATCCTACAACTACGTTTAATTTTTTCTTTTTAGCCACTTCTGCCGCAGCAAGGACTTTACGGATACCTGGCGCATCTACTGCTACTGGTTTCTCCATAAACACATGTTTTCCTTGTTTCACTGCTTCCTCAAAATGAGTAGGCCTGAATCCCGGAGGTGTTACCAATAATACAACGTCTGCCAGTGCAATCGCTTTTTGATAGCCATCAAAACCAACAAATCTACGTTCTACCGGTACGTCTACTTTATCTTTAAATTTATCAGAAAGCACTTTATAACTGTTGTCCATACGATCCTGGAAAGCATCAGCCATGGCCACTAATTTAATATTTTGTTTAGTGCTTAATGCCTGGAAGGCAGCACCAGTTCCGCGATCTCCACAGCCAATCAATGCGATTTTAATGGTATCATCAGTAGAGGAATGTCCTCCTGCGAAAGCGAATTGATTGATCATAACACCTCCTGCAACCAGGGCAGATGTTTTTAAAAAGTCACGGCGCTTATCGCGTAAATCTTCGTTGTTCATAGTTTGGTTTGGTTTTTTATTTGGTTGTTAATGTGTGAGTTCTTTTCTTTAGTAATCTGCAATCACGGGCTTATTGTAATAAGCTTCGATTTCTGCTTTCGAGGGAGCTGTAGCCGGTCTAACCAGACGTATCCCTATAAAAGGAGCTTCAGGGAACCACCAGTTACTTTTTGGAATTTGTGGATCCAGTTGTTTCCATACCGGATCTGATGCCAGTCTGGCAGCAGAACGTAATTCTTTTGCCCCATCATCATAGGATCCTCCGCGGATCACATGTGAATATAGCTTATCAGGTATCGCTACCGGATTTTTACCTTTTTCTCCATTTACGCTGGCATAAAAATCAGGCTGATACTGGTCGTAAGTCCATTCTCCAACATTACCGTACATATCGTACAATCCCCATTGATTAGGTTTCTTCTTTCCTACTTCATGGGTTTTTCCTCCGCTATTGTCCTTAAACCAGGCATATTCTCCCAATTTTGAAGGCTCATTGCCAAAAGCATAGTCGGTCGTGTTTCCAGCTCTGCTGGCATATTCCCATTCCGCTTCTGTTGGCAGGCGATAAAACACTCCTGTTCTGGCATAAAGCCATTTACAATATTGGATGGCATTGTAATTTGTCATTGCTAAAGCAGGATGGTTTTCTTTTCCCATCCCAAAAGTCATGTCCAGATAAGGTTTAGTTGGGCGGGTTACTGCATCTACATTTGCCGGAACGGCAGTAGTGCTATGGGTAGTTTCGTAATCTTTATATAGAAAGGGCTCATAAATATCCCAGGTCACTTCAAAGGTACTCATCCAGAAAGGATCGATTGTAACCTTATGGAGTGGCAATTCATCTGCTTTTCCTTTTTTGCTCCCCATCTGGAACTCTCCACCCGGGATGGCCTGCATTTCGAAGTTTAATTTTGTCCCATCAATCTGTTGTTTATAAGGTTGATGTTTCTCCTGAGCGGAAGCAGAAAAAGCAGCTAGTAAAAGGGGAACTGCAAATAATTTGTTGAGTTTCATTGATACGTTTTTGATACAATTGATATTTTAACCTAACCTATTTCAACTCTAAAATAGAAGCATTTAGCTAGAATCCAAAATTTGAACGTGCTTTAATTATGAAAATGTGTTAAAAACACACTAAGTTGTTACGATTTCCGCCACAGGCAAGTGTTTATACGTCTTTTTTAGAAAGTGTTTTTTTTACAATAAGAAATTAATACCTTGTAGAATCAACCCCTAAACCAAACACAAATGAAAATAAACGACCGTAGAAAATTTCTTAAAGATCTGGGCTTGTTCTCTGCCGCCGCGGGACTGTCTTCTGTGATACCTTTAGATAGCTTTGCTTTTGAAAAGAAAGAGTTTTTCCAGATTTCTCTGGCCGAGTGGTCTTTTCATAAGGCACTTTTTGCCGGAAAGCTGACCAACATGGACTTCCCTTTAAAAGCCAAAAAAGAATTCGGCATTCATATCGTAGAATATGTAAGTCCTTTCTTCAATAAGAAGGAAACTGACAAAGCCTATTTAAAAGAACTTAAAGACCGCACAGACAGTGAGGGCATTCAAAATCACCTGATCATGATTGATGGAGAAGGTAATCTTGGAGATTCTGATGATAAAGCAAGGTTAACGGCAGTAGAAAATCACTATAAATGGATCGATGCCGCGAAATATCTGGGTTGTAAAACCATTCGTGTCAATGCTGCCGGTAAAGGCACAGCCGATGAAGTAAAAAATGCGGCCATTGATGGATTAGGAAAATTAAGTGAATATGGAAAGAAACAGAAAATCAATGTGATTGTAGAAAATCATGGTGGTTATTCTTCAGACGGGAAATGGCTTTCTGCGGTAATTAAGGGAGTGAACAATCCTTATTGCGGCACCTTACCTGATCTTGGCAATTTCCGGATCAGTGCTGATAAAGAATATGATAAATACCTGGGTGTACAGGAACTGATGCCTTATGCGAAAGGTGTAAGTGCAAAAACGCATAATTTCCTTCCTGATGGAGAAGAGAAAGACATTGACTATATGAAGATGTTTGAAATCATCAAAGCTGCAAAGTGGTCTGGAATTGTAGGTATAGAATATGAAGGAAGCATCTTATCAGAAGATGAAGGCGTTAGAAAAACCAAAGAATTATTGGAAAAAGTAAGAGGCAAGTTCTAGCAAAGCGCAGTGCTGTTTTATAAATATACGGGCATTAAAAAGCGGCTGTTTCCTTTTGGAGCAGCCGCTTTTTGTAGCTATTGAAAATCTGGTGATTTACACTAGTTTTTTGTATTTAAGACGATGTGGAGTTACATCACCTAATCTTTTCTTACGGTTTTCTTCGTAATCGCTGTAGTTACCTTCGAAGAAGTAAACCTGAGAATCACCTTCAAAAGCAAGAATATGTGTACAGATACGGTCTAAGAACCAACGATCGTGACTAATCACTACCGCACATCCACCAAAATTCTCTAATGCTTCTTCCAATGCTCTTAACGTGTTTACGTCAATATCATTGGTAGGCTCATCAAGTAACAGTACGTTAGCACCTTTTTTCAAAGTAATGGCCAGGTGAACCCTGTTGCGCTCTCCACCGGAAAGTACACCTACTTTTTTCTGCTGATCGCCACCATTAAAGTTGAATTTAGAAACATAAGCTCTTCCGCTTACTGCTTTATTGCCAAGCTGAATGTTATCTAAACCATCAGTAATATTTTCATATACAGTTTTATCCGGATCAAGGTCGTTGTGCATTTGATCTACATAACCTAAGGCTACGGTTTCTCCAACGCGGAAGGTTCCGGTATCCGGAGTTTCCTGTTGTGTGATCAAACGGAACAATGTGGTTTTACCCGCACCATTGGGGCCGATAATTCCAACGATACCTGCTGGAGGTAAAGAGAAACTCAGGTTTTCGAACAACAATTTATCGCCATAAGCTTTAGTAATGTTATTCGCTTCAATCACTACATTACCTAATCTTGGTCCTGCAGGGATGAAAAGTTCCAGTTTATCTTCTCTTTCTTTAGAGTCCTCAGAGGCCAGTTTATCATAATTTGATAAACGCGCTTTAGATTTAGCATGTCTGGCTTTTGGCGCCATACGTACCCACTCCAACTCACGTTCTAATGTTTTCTGACGTTTGCTTTCTGTTTTTTCCTCCTGAGCAAGGCGTTTTGCTTTTTGCTCTAACCATGAAGAATAATTTCCTTTCCATGGAATACCTTCACCTCTGTCTAATTCCAGAATCCAACCGGCAACATTGTCAAGGAAGTATCTATCGTGGGTTACTGCGATTACAGTTCCTTTGTAGTCTTTTAAGAATTGCTCTAACCAATCGATACTTTCCGCATCAAGGTGATTCGTAGGCTCATCCAATAGCAATACATCAGGCTCCTGAAGTAATAAACGGCACATCGCTACACGACGGCGCTCACCACCTGACAATACACCGATTTTAGCATCCGGATCCGGGCAACGCAATGCATCCATTGCACGTTCCAGTTTATTGTCCAGTTCCCAGGCATTACAAGCATCAATTTTATCTTGTAACTCCCCTTGTTTGGCCATCAGTTTATCCATTGCATCTGCATCTTCATAAACTTCAGGTAATCCAAACTGTTCGTTGATCGACTCGTATTCTTTCAGGATTGCTGTAATTTCAGCTACACCTTCTTCTACGACCTCTCTAACGGTTTTATTTTCGTCCAGTATTGGTTCCTGAGCCAGGTAACCTACGGTATATCCAGCAGAGAAAACTACCTCTCCCTGAAAGGATTTGTCCAAACCGGCGATAATTTTCAAAAGAGAGGACTTACCTGATCCATTCAAACCGATTACACCAATTTTGGCACCGTAAAAGAAGGATAGGTAAATGTTCTTTAGAACTTGCTTTTGGGGTGGATAAATCTTATTTACCCCCGCCATTGAAAATATTATTTTTTCGTCTGACATAGTTACTGATTATATTTCATGCCTATAAAAGGCGGTTACTTTAATTATTGAATGTTTTTTTGGAAATATTGGCCTCCAATGCCCGCAAAGATAAGCATGAAAAGCCCATTATAAAATTTGTTTAGCAGATATACAGCTGATTCCTGATACCCGGACAGAGATACTAATACACATAGATATCTATACATCCGAATAAAGCAGCAGATTCAAGACCCTTGCCGTTCTAAAATAAAGAAAAACAATTCCTGATTTCTGTAAACCCTCCTGTACAATTATTATACAACCGTTTGAACCAGAAAAAGAAAGCCTGATCCTCAGTATATAAATTCGTATATTTATACTGACATATTTGCTTAGGGGTTAGGGAAAGTAGCCAATTAAGTCAGCAATTGGTAAGATTCATGAAATATCGGCAGTTCCAGCATCCATTTCCTTCCCTATGGCGTAATTGTTGATAAAATAAAAAAATCGGGTACTGCCTTTTTATAAAACATATTTTATAGTTTAGAGCATTCCCGATTTAGAAAGGTATATATGGAAGCTAAATTTTCTCCACAAGTAAAAGACGTGATATCTTTTAGCAGGGAAGAAGCCCTGAGATTAGGTCACGATTACATAGGCGCAGAACATCTTTTGTTGGGCCTTATTCGCGAAGGCGATGGTATGGCCATAAAGATATTAAAATCGCTGGGTGTAGATACTTCAAAACTACGTCGCTCAATTGAGGACTCCGTTCGAGGTACGTCCAGTGTAACGGTCAACCTGGGGAATATCCCATTGACCAAGCAAGCCGAAAAAGTTTTAAAGATCACGTATCTGGAGGCTAAAATCTTCAAGAGCGATTTGATTGGTACAGAACATCTGTTACTGTCCATCTTGCGTGACGATGATAATATTGCTTCTCAAATCTTATTGCAATACAGCATCAATTACGAGATTTTCAAACAGGAAGTTGAAGTGAATAAAAACGGTTTCAGAGATGAGACTCAAAATAGCGCATCAACTGGTGGTGATGAGGATTACCGTGAGGAAGAAAGCTTCAGCAGCCCTAAAAAGGTTTCCGATATTAAATCTAAGACTCCGGTATTGGATAATTTCGGAAGAGATCTAACGAAAGCAGCCGAAGAAAACCGTCTGGACCCTATTGTTGGGCGTGAAAAAGAGATTGAGCGTGTTTCTCAGATCTTATCACGTCGTAAAAAGAACAATCCGATCTTGATCGGTGAGCCGGGAGTAGGTAAATCTGCGATTGCAGAAGGTCTTGCTTTACGTATTGTTCAACGAAAAGTATCCAGAGTATTGTTCAACAAACGCGTGGTTACCTTAGACCTTGCCTCTTTAGTGGCAGGTACTAAATACCGTGGTCAGTTTGAAGAACGTATGAAAGCGGTGATGAATGAGCTGGAAAAATCTACCGATGTGATCTTGTTTATTGATGAGATTCATACCATTGTAGGTGCCGGTGGTGCTTCGGGCTCATTAGATGCGTCGAATATGTTCAAACCTGCTTTGGCAAGGGGTGAGATTCAATGTATTGGTGCAACGACTTTAGATGAATACCGTCAGTATATTGAGAAAGATGGTGCATTAGACCGTCGTTTCCAAAAGGTAATGATCGAGCCTGCTACACCAGATGAGACCATTGAGATCCTGAATCGTATTAAAGAAAAGTATGAAGATCACCATGGTGTAACTTATACAGATGAAGCGATTAATGCTTGTGTGGCCTTGACTTCAAGGTACATCACCGATAGGTTCTTGCCGGATAAAGCGATTGATGCTTTGGATGAGGCTGGTTCAAGGGTGCATTTAACGAATATCCACGTTCCTGAGAACATCATTGAGATTGAAAACAAGATTGAAGAAATCAAGCTTGAAAAGAATAAGGTAGTAAAAAGTCAGAAATACGAAGAGGCTGCCAAACTGAGAGATACTGAAAAGAATCTTTTAGAGGAGCTGGATCGTGCGAAGGCAGAATGGGAAGCTGATACTAAAACCAAACGCTATACCGTAACGGAAGATAACGTGGCAGAGGTAGTTTCTATGATGACTGGTATTCCATTGCAACGTGTTGGACAAACAGACAGTGTAAAACTGTTGAATATGTACGAAACAGTAGCAACGAAAATTATCGGTCAGGATGAAGCGATTAAAAAGTTAACCAAAGCTATTCAACGTACCAGAGCGGGATTGAAAGATCCAAAAAAACCGATTGGTTCCTTTATTTTCTTAGGCCCTACCGGTGTTGGTAAAACCGAATTGGCAAAAGAACTTGCGCGTTTCATGTTCGACAGCGATGATTCTCTGATTCAAATCGACATGAGTGAGTATATGGAGAAATTTGCGGTATCCCGTTTAGTGGGTGCTCCTCCGGGATACGTAGGTTATGAAGAAGGTGGACAGCTGACTGAAAAAGTACGTCGTAAACCTTATGCGGTAATTCTATTAGATGAGATTGAAAAAGCGCATCCGGATGTATTCAATATCTTATTACAGGTATTGGATGAAGGTCAGCTGACGGACAGTCTTGGTCGCAAAGTAGATTTTAGAAATACGATCATTATCATGACTTCTAATATTGGCGCACGTCAGTTGAAAGATTTCGGACAAGGTGTTGGTTTCTCTACTACGGCTAAAACAAACCAGGTTGATGCACATTCAAGAGGCGTGATTGAGAACGCGTTAAAACGTGCTTTCGCTCCGGAATTCTTAAACCGTGTTGATGATGTCGTAGTTTTCAATACTTTAGGTAAAGATGAAATCTTCAAAATCATTGACATTGAGTTGAAATCATTGTTCGGTCGTGTACATAACTTAGGTTATGAAGTGAAATTAACTGACAGAGCAAAAGACTTCATCGCAGATAAAGGATTCGACATTAACTTTGGTGCAAGGCCGTTAAAACGTGCTATTCAGAAATATCTGGAAGATCCTATTGCAGAAGAAATCTTAAAAGGTGAAATCAACGATGGTGATACGCTGGAAATTGACTACAACAAAGAAGACGATCAAATTGTCGTAGAAAACAGAAGCCCGGGTAAGAAAAAGAAAAAAGAAGAAGGAAGTATTGAATAATACTTTCCCTACCTGATAAAATGATAGCCCCTTGCAGTTCAACTGTAAGGGGCTTATTTATTTAACCATTAAGCCAATGCATTAGCTGCACCTACAAGAGCTGCATCTTCCCACATTTCACTTTGCCTGATCGCTACTGTCTTATCCTTAATTTTAGCGGTTAACAGCCCGATAAAGTGATCCCAGGTCTTGGCGATATTACCACCAATCACCACCACTTGCGGTTGTTCCTGTGCGATAAAATCATTCAGAAAGATGCTTAGGTTATCTGAGAACTCTTCGAAGATTTCATTTTTAACGGCTTCCTCAGCTACTTCCAGCAAAACTTCTACATTTTTAACTTCCTCACCTGTAATCTCCTTATATTTTTTCAGGAACCAGCGGGTAGAAATGTATTCTTCGGCGATGCTATCTTTAAATGGACGGAAGGCCCAGTTCATATCTATAGTCACACCGCTTCCGTTGCTCGTAGAGCCTAATCCGGTGCCCAGGGTGATCCCAATTGCTCTTTCCTTGTCAGATGCCGCTCCTGATGCCAGTTCGCCTCTTAAAAAGGCTTCTGCATCATTGATGAATACAATATCAGTTTCAGGGATTTCCAGGCGTTGCGCCAGAATCTCTTTTACGTTTACCCCATATAAGGCGTCATATTTTTCCTGATTCTGCATCATAGAGATTCCCTTTTCATAATCAAAAGGACCCGGCATCGCAATACCGATTTTAGTATTTTCACCGTTTGCACGTATAATCAACGAAGAAAGAACATTCAACCAGGACTGCAAAATAACTTCTGCGGTATCCATAGCCGCCACTCTTTCTCTTTTCAGCGTATGTTCAATTACCTTAAATGTGGTTGCATCAACGTGAGCGGCAGTAATATGAGAGCCTCCTATATCCACACCTATATAAGGGAGTTTTGTTGAATTTGAGTTCATTGTATTCTTCGTCTAATTTTTAAAATCTCAGCAAATTAAATAATTCCTTTTAGATTATCTAATTGTTATTAAATAGTTTTAGCAATAATAATAAGCAAGATAATTGACATTTTTAGCTGACAAAAGCAAGCGCAGTTTTTAATCCCCCTTCTTCAGGCTGGCAAGAAAAAGCCATGAACACCAACAAAAAAGCCCTGGAGCCAGATAAGGCCGGTCTTCAATAAAAAAACAGGTAAACAAAAACAGCCTGTCTCCTCAAAAAAGAAAACAGGCTGTTGCTATTTATTTCAAAAGATTTAGTTTTTGATAATCTTAAACTCAGTTCTTCTGTTCAATTGGTGTTCCGCATGGCTACATTTTACCCCGTTGCCACATTTATTAAGCAACATGGTTTCACCATAACCTTTTGCTGTGATGCGGGAATGGTCGATACCACGATCAATCAGATACTGTGCCGCAGCATTTGCCCTTCTTTGGGACAACCATTGATTGTATTGATCTGCTCCCCTGCTATCGGTATGTGCGCCAAGTTCAATAGCAATCGCCCGATTTTCTTTTAGAATGCCCAATAGCTTATCCAGTTCTTTCGCTGCATCTGGTCTGATATCTGCCTTGTCGAAATCATAATAAATATTCTTCAGGACATAAATCCTACCCGGCTCAAACTTATCCTTATTCAGGAAGGCCTGCATCGTTAATGTATCAGATTTATTCAACCCTTTGGTGCTTAAAGTTTTCAGCTCTTCTGTATAGCCTAATTTACTAAAGGCAACTTTGTAGTCCTGATCTTTGGTTAAACCGACAAAGAAATTACCATCCTGTCCGGTCAGTAAAGTTTTCAATTGTTTTCCGTTACCATCGGTTAAAGTAACCGATACCCCGCTCAAACGATCATTACTTTGCTGGTCGAATACGGTACCTGACAAGGCCAGTATCATCGCCGGAGGAGTTTCATCAGAGAAACTGTAAATGTCATCATCCCCGGCTCCACCTCGTCTGTTAGAAGACAAATAACCGGACTTACCATCCTTTGTGAACAAATAGAAATCATCACTGGTTGAGTTCAGCGGATATTTTAAGTTTTCCGTTTTATGCCATTGGCTTTTCTCGCCGACAACACGGTAAATATCATATCCACCCATTCCTATTTTACCTTTTGAAGCAAAAAACAACGCTCCATCAGGACCTACAGTTGGAAAAGCGTCTTCTTCTGAAGTATTGATTCCACTACCACAGTTTACGGGTTTTCCCCAACTGCCATCCGCCTGCTGCTCGCTAAACCAGATGTCTGATTTGCCAAATCCACCTGGCATATCCGAAGCAAAATAAATCAGCTTACCATCTTTAGCAAGTGCAGCATGTCCGACTGAGTAAGCCTTTACATCATTGAATGGAAAAGATTTCAAGTCCCATTTGTCCCCGTTTTTCTTCGCGATTAACAGTTCCAGTCTACGGGTATATAAACGATCACCACCTTTTGTTTTATCCAGGGGGATCAAGCTCGCAGGTGCTCTGGTGGCCATCGTCACATAAGCAATGTCTCCGCTGCTATTGAATACTGCCGGTCCCACATGGTATTCCGCTTTTGCCGGACTATTCGCTTCCGTAATGATTGGAAGCTCTCCTTTGAACTGTCCATCGGCTGTTGCCGTAAATAATTTCAACCATGGATTCCCATTCCATTTATACAAATCATTGCCTTTGGTTTCTCTGGCTAAGGGGCGTTCAGAAGTAAATACATAACCCTGATTTCCATCAGCCGTTAAACCCCAATCCGCAGATTTGGTATTTAAAGACGTCATATTTTTGATCTTGATATCCTTTGGCATTTTGATCCATAATGCCGCGCTGTCGCAGGAAGCGATCTTTGTTACCATCTCTTTTTGGTTACCGGAAAGCGCAGCATACTTCAAATACTCTGTTTTAGCAAGGTCAAACTTTTCATTTCTTTGTAAAACCTCCGCGTAATAATAATGACTCAAAGGATTGGCTTTAGGGTCAATGACCAGCTTTGCATACCATTTTTCGGCCTGGTCATAGTCATTCATCATCCGGTAACAGCCGGCTAGTTTCTCCAATACTTTCACATCCGGATTCTTCCGCTCTGCCAGGGGCAGGTATAACCTGGATGCCGGGTAATACTCATAACGGTTAAAAAACACATCTGCCTGTTGTTTCCGGCTCAATTGCTCCTGAGCCATGCTATAATTTCCTAAAAATAGCGCCAGTATTCCGATGATCAGTACCCTGGTCATGAAAGAATGTGGACTTTTAAATGCTGTTGTATTCATATAATTCTTTGCAGCTTAAAAATAACGTGGACTCAAGACCCTTGCTTTTTTTCCAGGGAAGCTCATGCTTAACGAAAACTCATGCGATCCACTCTGATAGCTGGACAGCTTGCTCGTGGTATAGTCATAAGAGTAACCCAGGCGGAATCTATTGCTCATTTGAAGCTCTACGATTCCGGCAATCGCATCACTCTGACTTAGTCCGGTTTGTAAATTTTTCTTATCCCATAAGGTCACACCTGTACGATAAGAAGCGCCCAGCCAGACCACTTTACTAATCAGCAGGTACGCGTTTAAGTCTAAATTTGTAGGCCCTTTAAAATCCTCTTTCAACATAAAGCTGGGTTTCAGATCAAGAGATTCCGACAAAGGGATCATCATACCACCGGTTACATACAGGTGACGCACCTGGCGGAGTACTTTATAATCTCCTTCTGTGGCGATATCATTACCTCTCAATCCCGATAATAAATCCAGGACAGAAGCACCGATATAAAATTTGGGTGTATAAAAATAAACCCCCACCCGCACATCAGGTCTCAGCTTACTCTCATTTCCGATCGGGATTACCCCATCACCTAAATCTGTAGAAATAAATTTCGAGCCATCCAGGTTATATTGTGTTGCACCGGCACCGATACCAAAACTCAGACGCTTGGTATCTTCTGCATCTAACTGCAAACGGTAGGCATAATTTACATAAAAGGCAGAGGTATTCTGTGGACCCAGGCGGTCTGTGGAAGCGATAAACCCTATTCCCATCTTCTTCCCTTCCTGATCTGTTAATCCGTCAAAAGAGGCCGTTCCTGTACGAGGTGCGCCATCAATTCCCACCCATTGCGAGCGGAAACTGAAATTCGCTGTCCATTCTTCCTTATAACCTGCATAAGCAGGGTTAACAGCTAAACCATTAAAAACATACTGACTAAACTGAATTGTCTGCTGTGCGTATGCACTGCTCATCCCGAGTAAGAGCAGTGATACTAAACCATATTTCTTTAAATCTCTCATTGTAGCGTGTTCTTAAATATTCTACCTTTTAATAAATAACCATCCTTTAAACGGCGTTGTCTGTCCCGATTTCTCTCTTCTTAAGATCAGGTAATAATAAGTACCTTCATTCAACTGACTACCATCCCAGTTATTGGTATAGTTATCGGAGCGGAACACCTCATTTCCCCATCTGTTAAAGATCGTTACCTGCGTACCCGGATAATTCTCCAGACCTTTCACTTTAAAAGTATCGTTGCTACTATCACCATTTGGTGTAATGATATTTGGAATGATAAAATCAGCATTTTCAACTGTGGTTGCCACCGTATTACTGCTTATTTCTGCGGTAGCTGCGGTAGCCAGTATTCTTGCCGTATTCTCCAGTTTCCCGGTAAAGGATTTAGAGACAGTACCAGTAATGGTCAGCACAATTTTATTTGCTGTTCCTGCCGGCAGATCTGCAACCAGCTCTACACGACCACCAGAACCAGTACCACCGGAAACAATCTTAGCTGTACCTGCTGTCTCCGTAGTCCATTTTATATTCAGAACGTCCGAAGGTACCAAATCCGTAACGGTAATATGATCCGCATTACTTAGCGACGGATTTATGACTTCAACCACATAAGTGATCTGCTCACCGGATTTCAATTGTGCCGGACCCGTTTTGCTGATACTCAGTGTTGGTGTTTTACTAACTACGGTTTCTACCGGAGGCGTCACTACCGGCGGATTGCCCGGTTCAGCAGGTTTTGCAGTGGCGATATTGCTCAGCGCACCTGCGAAACCAGCATTTACGGTACCTGTCACGGTAATGGTTATTTTATTACCGCCACCTGCTGCGATATCTCCTGTTACTGCCACCACATTACCCGTTCCGGTTGCACCGGCGGATACTGCAGCAGTTCCATTCGTATTGGTAGTCCATTTCACATTGGTAATTTCCGCAGGCACGTTATCGGTAATCAACGTCCCTTTGGCATTACTTAGTCCTGTATTTCCAACTTCAATCACATAAGTAATATTTGCACCTGCACTGATGGTAGCCGGACCAGTTTTCTTAATGGTAAGCGATGGTTTTGCATCGACAACTGTGATCACCGGAGGCGTCACTACTGCTGGATTACCTGGTTCTACAGGGGTCACCGTAGCCGTGTTACTCAATGAACCCGGATAAGCAGCATCTATTTTTCCGCTCAGGTTGATCACGATACCATCACCAGCACCTGCAGGAATTGTAGCCGTTACGCTTAGCGCATTTCCTGTTCCGGTTGATCCGTTACTGATCGATGCTGCTCCATTCGCGACAGCCGTCCAGGTTACCCCGGTTAACTGTGCAGGAACCACATCCTTGATCACTGCATTTTGCGCAGTACCCGGACCATTGTTAACCACCGTAATCTGGTAATTCATCAGGCCGCCTGCGGTCACTGTTGAAGCCCCTGTTTTAGTGATTTTCAGCGCAGAAAGACTCGTTACCGTTGTACTCACCTGCGCATTAACCACCGGTTTAGCAGGATCTGCAGACGTCAATATTGCTTTATTAACTAGTATTCCAGCATAAGCAGGATTTACCTTACCGCTGATGTTCACCAGAATGCTGCCATTTGCCGGAACATTAGCGGTCAACACTACTGCATTCACATTACCTGTAGCCCCTGAGCTGATGGTTGCGCCAGCAGTCAAACTCGTAGTCCAGGAAACATTCGTTACCGCAGGATCTACTATATCCGAAACTTTAACACCTATCGCATCTGATGGTCCGTCATTTTTAATCGTCAGCGTATAGCTGATGGCTTCTCCTGAGTTTAAAGTACCAGGACCGCTTTTCGCCAGACTTAAACTTGCATTATTGACAATTGCTGTCGTTACCGTATTAGAAGGAACCGATGGATTACCCGGCTCAGCAGGCTTAATTGTTGCCGTATTGCTGATATTTCCGGCGGCAGTCCCTCCAGGAACCAACCCGCTGATATTTACGGTAATGGTGCCATTTCCAGCTGGAAGATTCGCTTTTAGCAACAGCGCATTGCCTTGTCCGCTTGCACCTGAACTGATGACAGCTGCACCAGCAACACTGGTTGTCCAGCGCACATTGGTCAATTGAGCAGGAATCGCATCAGAAATCTCCGCATTTACTGCATTACCCGGACCAGCATTATTAATGGTCAGTGTATAATTCACAGTTTTACCAGCTTCAATACTATTCGGTCCTGTTTTCACAATTTTCAGTGCCGATTTATTCAACACATTCGTGGTTACTGGTGGAGAAGTTACCGCCGGATTACCCGGTTCTGAAGGCGTCACATCAGCGGAATTTATAATTTTCCCGCTGAAACCGGCATCGATCGTACCATTGATTGTAATCGTTACCTCCGCATTGATCCCTGCAGGAACATCCGCATTTACGGCTACTGTATTTCCTGTTCCGCTAGCTCCGGAGTTGATCTTCGCATTGCCTGCAGCAGTGGCCGTCCAGCTTACCGCTTTTATTCCTGCCGGCACCACATCTATGATCTGTGCCTGACTAGCGTTACTCAATCCATTGTTACGTACTTTGATCGTATAAGTGATCGCAGATCCGGAAAGTCCATCCTGAGGGCCAGCCTTACTGATCGTTAATCCGGAAACGGAACTGATCACTGTTTTCAATTCACTGGTATTGTTAGCCATGTTAAAGTCTACAATACTTACCGGTAAGGTCACCGCAGCGATGTTGCTGATATTTCCAGAAGGCACATTGGCATTCACCGTACCATTCACGGTAATCAACACATAATTGGCTGCACCAACCGGCACATCTCCATTCACCAGTACTGCATTGGTAGTACCGGTAGTTGGTCCATTCACGCTCGCATTACCCACTGCCTGTGCAGTCCAGCTGAGCTGACCGATTTCCAAAGGAACATTGTCTTTAATCGTCAATCCAACGACATCTCTTGGTCCCTGGTTCGTTACTTTAATCGTATAAGTAATCGGAGCTCCTGAAATCACAGCTTGTGGACCAGATTTCTCTATCTTAACATCTGTAGACTGATTCACCGCAGTAACCACCGAGCTTTTACGTTCTCCGTTGGCAGTTACCGTCACCGTATTTGTAAACACGGCATTGGCAGTAGTCTTAACCGTACCTTTCAGCACGATCAACACGGTCGTATTCGGATTACCATCCGCAGGAATATCTGCTGAAGTCAATACGGAATTGCTCGTGCCTTGAGCAGCTCCAGTCAGCGTTGCCCCGCCTGTTGCGGTAGCTAACCAGCTGGTTACTGCTACATCATTAGGTACCGGATCAGCAATCATTGCATTGACAATATTTCCTGCACCACCGTTTCTAATGACAATCGTATACTCAATCGGATCGCCAATATTTACGGTTGCCGGGCCACTTTTCGATACTTTAAGCACTGGATCATTGTTGATTATTGTTGGTACCGTACTGGTATTTGAACCCAGATCCGGATCAATGATCAGGCTGCCTGCAGGGAAATAAGCGGTTGCCGTATTTGTGAACACTGTTTTATCTAAATTATTTGCTTTTACTTTTCCAAGGATATTGATCTCAATGACACCGGTTCCTGAAGGAATTCCTCCCAGCAGACTGATATTGCCGGTTCCTGAAGGCTGGCTTAAACTAGCTCCACCTTGAAGCATACTGGTCCAGGTTGCCCCATCTTCCAGATTTGTCGGAATCATATCATTAATCAACACACCAACAGCATCACTTGGCCCATCATTCACGATGCGCAAGGTATAAGTCATCATTTCTCCAACCGCAATATCTGCAGGTCCTGATTTCGTGATTCTCACATTCGCGACCTTACTGATGGCAGTCGTTACTGTACTGCTTGCCGGCGTTGGATCTGTCACTCCTGCTTCTGGCGTAGCCGTTGCAGTATTGATCAAACTCGTACCTGCAAAATTCGCGTTCACTTTTCCAGTCACCACAATCTGCACGTTTGCATTGCCTGCAGGGATTGCTGCGGTCACATTGACATTACCTGTTCCGCTGGCCGGACCACTGATGACCGCACCATTCTGGCCGGTTGCAGTCCAGTTCTGAACGGTAAAACCAACCGGCAGATTGTCTGTAATAGTTGCAGCAGTCACATTACCTGGACCTGCATTTTTCACATTAATGGTATAACTGATGTCTGAACCTGCAACCACAGCGGCAGGTCCTGTTTTCGTGAGCTGCAGGTCTGCCGTTTTAACCACAGCCGTTGTTACTTCTTCAGAAGGTACCGGCGGATTTCCTGGTTCTGCAGGAGTAGCGGTAAAGCTATTTTTCAATGTTGATCCGGTATAACCCGGGCTCACCAGTCCATTGATCAACACGGTGACTGAATTGCCCGCTCCTGCTGGAATATTCACACTTGCGTTCAGCGTATTTCCAGTACCTGTACCATTTGCAGCAACACTTGCACTGCCGGTAACAGTAGTTGTCCAGCTGACATTGGTAATTCCCGCAGGAACCACATCACTGATCGCCAGATTAACCGCATCACCCGGTCCATCATTATAAACCTGTAAGGTATAATTGATGTTTTCACCGGCGGCGATGACAGCTGCTGCAGATTTCACTGCCCTGATGGCCACTTTATGGTCTACCATAGTGGTAATGGTATTGGAAGTTACCGGAGGATTACCAGGTTCCGAAGGCGTAGCAATGGCCACGTTTGTCAGTGTTCCGGCAGCAGCCGAGGCTGGTACCTTTCCGGTAATGGTCACTAAAATCTGGTTGGCAGCACCGGCAGGAATATCTCCTGTCAGCTGTACATTATTGCCAGTACCATTTGCACCTGTTAATACTGAAGCCGTTCCTTGCGTGGCCACCGACCAGGTTACCCCGGTTAATCCGGCAGGCACTGCATCAGTGATACTCAGGTTACGTGCATCAGAAGGACCGTTATTTCCTGCCAGCAAGGTGTAAGTAACCGACTGACCTGCTGAAATCTGTGATGGTCCTGTTTTAACCAGGCTAACCGAAGATGCAGATTTCAAAGTAGTGGTTACTGTTGAGCTTGCAGGCACTGTTCCATCTTCCGAAGGAGTAATCGTTGCTTTATTCACCAGATCTGCTGTTGCAGAAGGGCTAACCGTTCCTTTAACCGTCACCAATATCGTATTGGCTGCACCTGCAGGAACGTGTACATTCATAGATAAATTATTCGTATTTCCAGTTGCACCACTCACTATACCCGCCGCTCCATTTGCCATTGCAGTCCAGGTTACCCCGGTAATATTTGCAGGGATGGCATCGGTAATGGTGGCATTGCTAGCATTGGCTTTTCCGGTATTGCTGATGCTCAGGGTGTAAATAATTTCCTGACCCGCAGCAATATTAGCCGGACCGTTTTTGGCGATGGCCAATACCGGCGTTTTGCTCACAATCGTGGTAGCTGAGGCATTTACCGAAACCGTATTTGGCTCTGATGGTCTCGCCACCGCAGTATTGCTCAGGTTACCATTGTACGAAGGATCTACTGTTCCTCTTACCGTAATGGTGATCAGGTTAGCTGCACCAGTAGGAATATCGCCGTTTAAGATCAGCGCATTGCCAGTACCTGTAGCACCTGTAGTGATCACCGCAGCGCCCGAAGCGACACTTGTCCAGCTCACATTGCTTAATAGCGTAGGTACCGCATCTGTAATGGCTAACGCAGTTGCATTACTCAAGCCGGTATTTCCTGCAACAATTGTATACGTAATTTCCGATCCGGAGATGACCGCAGCAGGGCCTGTTTTAACCAGCGTAATACCTGGTTTGGCATCCACTGAAGTTTCTACCGGCGGCGTAATTACATTCGGGAAATTAATTAATGGCACTGCAATACTGGCCACATTTTCCAGTTTTCCAGAGAAAGCAGGGTTCACCGTTCCTTTTAGGGTAATCGTGATTTTATTATTGACATTACCTGCCGGAATATTGGCGGTCAGTGCCATAAAATTGCCTGTTCCTGTACCACCGCTAAGAATCGATGCCGTTCCTCCAGAAAGCGAAGTCCAGCTTACATTCTGTAATGCGGCAGGTACATCATCCACTATCGTTACCCCTGAAGCATTACTCAATCCATTGTTTACCGCAGTAATGATATAAGTAACCTCAGCTCCTGCCGTAGCCGTAGGCTGTCCGGTTTTAGTGATCACCACAATTGGTTTCTGATCTACATTCGTTTCTACAGGGTTACTGTTTACCGGAACAATACCAGGTTCTGAAGGCGTTGCAACGGCCATATTGACCAATTTACCTTGCGCTTCAGGATTGATTGTTCCGCTAATGCTGATGCTGATCTTATTGGCCGCACCAGCAGGAATATTTGCATTTAACACCACATTTCCAGTACCAGAACCTGCCCCGTTAATTGTGCTGGTTCCTCCTGTACTGGCTGTCCAGCTGACACCGGTAATTGCCGGATCAATCTGATCGGTAATGTTCAGGTTCTTCGCATTACTCAAACCGGTATTGCTAACCTCTACGACATAAGTGATGGCTCCACCGGCAGTGGCCGATGCAGGACCTGTTTTATGGACTACAATTACTGGAACCTGGTTCACTACCGTTTCTACTGGCGGGGTTACCACTGGTGGAATACCTGGTTCTGCTGGTGTGGCCGTAGCCGTATTGCTCAGCGTACCTGCAAATGGAGGATCTACGGTACCTGTGATGTTAATTGTAATTTTATTAGCGGCACCAGCTGGAATGTTTCCTTTAACCAGGACCGCATTTCCAGTACCTTGATTACCGCTGATAATGCTGCCGGCACCAGCGATACTGCTGGTCCAGCTTACATTTTTAATATTTGAATTTACCGCATCCGAGATTTCCAGGTTACTGGCATCACTCAATCCGGTATTATTGGCTTCAATCGTATAGCTGATTTGTCCACCAGCGGTAACCGTTGCCGAACCTGTTTTGCTGATATTGATTTCAGGCTGTTTCGTCACTACCGTTTCTACTGGCGGTGTCACCAATGGTGGATTGCCTGGATCTGCTGGAGTCACCGTGGCAGTATTGCTTAACGTACCTGCATAAGAGGCCAGGATCGTTCCGGTTACTTCAATCACGATTTCATTCTGCTGTCCTGCAGGGATGTTCGCTTTCACACGTAAAGTGTTGCCAGTTCCCTGAGCACCTTCTGTGATGATGGCTGCTCCTAATCCAGCAGCTGTCCAGCTTACGTTTTGCAGCTGCACTGGAATCGCATCGGTAATCAAGGCATTCAGCGCAGTACTCGGTCCATTATTGATCACCTTAATCTGGTAAGTCATCACCTGACCGGCAACTGCAGTATTGACTGCACTTTTACCAATCTGTAAATTGGTTAGCTTGCTCACCTGTGTGACTGCCACCGCATTTACAGGCAATTCGCCCGCTTCCTGTGGAGTCAGTACCGCAGTATTCGTTAAGGTACCTGCAAATAATGGATCTACTGTTCCTTTCACATTGACCAGGATCGTTCCATTTAATGGCACATCAGCAGTTAAATCTATCTGATTTCCAGATCCTGCCGCACCATTGGTAATTAACGTACCACCGGCAACAGCACTTGTCCAGGAAACATTTTTGATGTCTGCAGGAACCGCATCTGTTAACCTCGTGGCGGTAGAATTTGAAGGACCTATATTCTTAATAGCCAGTGTATAAGTGATATTTTCTCCGGCATTTAAGGTTGGAGGACCTGATTTTGTTAAACTCAGTGTTACATCTTTCACAATTCCTGTGGTCACCTCATTAGAAGTCACCGGTGGATTGTTTGGATCAGGAACCGCTGGCGCTACCCTTGCCGTATTGCTTACGCCTGACAACTGGCTGTTTGCCGGAACATCCGCCAGGATCGTCACGACAAGGTTTCCTGAACCTGCTAAGAAATTAGCAGTCAGCGATACCGGATTTACATTTCCGGTTGCACCTGAAGTTACCACCGCACCTGTAGTGGCAGCCGTAGTCCAGCGTACATTTGTCAAGCCTGCAGGAATCTGATCTGTGATGACCATCCCTACTGCATTACTTGGTCCTGCATTGCTAACCAATAACTGGTACTGTACTGTTGTTCCTGCAGCCACACTTGACGGCCCTGTTTTCACTATGCTCATTACCGTTTTACTCGTCACGGCAGTCGTTACATTTTGTGAGGTTACCGGAGGATTTCCTGGTTCAGCAGGCGTCGCTACTGCATTGTTTACCAATGGGCCCGCAAAAGCAGGATCAATCGTTCCTTTGACTACAATGGCCACTTCATTTCCTGCACTTGCAGGAATATTCGCGGTTAGTGTCACCAGGTTATTTGCTCCAGCAGTACCTGTTGCGCCTGCTGAAATCGTTGCAGCTCCAACCAGACTAGAAGTCCAGGTCACATTTTTAACGTTTGCAGGAACGGCATCGGTAATTACTGTACCAACTGCATTACTTGGTCCTGCATTCGTGACGATAATCGTGTAGCTGATTTCTGATCCGGCGACTGCATCTGCAGGTCCCATCTTACGTACCGACAAGCCAGATTTTGAAGCCACCGTAGTGGAAGCAGTACTGGTATTATTCGTCGAGTTAAAATCAGAGACGCCTGCTGGAAGCGTCAGGATTGCCGTATTGTTTATCGCAGTCAGATTCGTAGCTGGATCAACAGTCCCCTTCACATTAACTAAAATGTAATTGGCAGGATCCGCATCTATTGAGGCGGTAGTTTGAATACCATTTGTATTTCCACTAGCTGCACCAGTAATCGTTGCCGTTCCGAAAGCCGTAGCCGTCCAGCTTACATTTTTAATAACCGAAGGGATTACATCCGAGATGCCCAGACCGGCCACATTAACCGGACCGTCATTACCTACTTTTATCTGGTAAGTAATTGGCGAACCAGCAAGAATACTCTGTGGTCCATTTTTCTCGATGTACACATCTGTTGAAGCATTTAAAGCAGTCAACACAGCACTTTCTTTAATGCCATTTGCTTCCACCGAAACGGTATTGGTAAAGGTAGCTTCGGCTGTCGTTTTCACAATCCCCTGAATGGTCACTCTAATCACCGAAGGAGGACTACCTGCAATTGTAGATGGAATATCACCATAAGTAATCACCGTATTACTCGTTCCGGAAACCGTCCCATTGAACGAGCCCTCCAGGAAGGCGCCATTTGAAGCCACAGCTGTCCAACTGTTCACGGAAACAGAATTAGGCACCACATCAGTAATGGAAGCATCAGTGATATTGCTCAATCCATTATTTTTAATTTCTATAACATACGTAATCGGATCACCGATATTGATCTTACTCGGCCCGCTTTTCGATACGGCTAAATTCGTTTCTACCACCACAGCAGTAGTCACAGAACTTGTATTAGAACCCAGATCAGGATCTGTAACCGAATTATTAGGTAAAAGCGCAGTGGCTGTATTTACAAAAGCTCCTGTCGCTCCCGGGCTCACAGTCCCCTTAATCGTCACTTCTACTACCCCGGTTTTGGAAGGAATATCAGCGCTAAAGGCTACATTCCCATTTCCAATGACCGCGTTGTTTGCTGCACCACCGTTTAAGGCTGCACCGGTTAAAGCCTGAGCCGTCCAGCTCACATTAGTCACCGGAGAACCTGGAAGAATTCCAGAGAACAGATCTCTGATCACAACTCCTGGTGCGAAACTAGGTCCATCATTTACTATTCTTAACGTATAGGTAATTGGTTCACCGGCAGTAATATTTGCAGGGCCAGATTTCACAATTCTCACATTGGCAGAGCGGCTGATCGCGGTTACCACCGTACTTATTGCCGGTGTTGGGTCTATGACCCCTGCTTCCGGAGTAGCAGTGGCAGTATTAGTCAGCAGGCTTCCTGTAAAACCAGGATTAATTGTTCCGCTGACATTGATCGTTACCGTTCCTGAGTTCGCAGGAATTGACGCTAATACATTGATATTATTTGTCGACCCTGAAGCCGGGTTGGTATTGATCACCGCACCATTTTGAGCGGTAGCCGTCCAGGTTACTCCTGTAATTCCTGCAGGAACCACATCCACAATACTCGCATTCGCGGTATTAGATGGCCCTGCATTGTTCACTGTGATGGTATAATTAATGGTTCTACCTGCAATTGCTGCTGCCGGACCTGTTTTTGAAATCTGCAGGTCTGCGGTTTTATTGATAAGGGTAGTGGTGGTATTTGAATTTACAGTAGGATTTCCTGGTTCCAAAGGATCCACAGTAAAGGTATTCACCAATTGTGTTCCGGTAAAATCAGGATCTACTTTACCTGTAATCGTCACTAAAATCACATTGGCGTTTCCTGCCGGAATATTGGCGCGGAGACTCAATGAGCTTCCTGAACCTGTTCCGCCAGAAACTATCGATGCAGTTCCTGTGCCAGTTGTACTCCAATTGATGTTGGTGATACCAGCAGGCAGCTGATCTGAGATCAATAAATTCTGCGCATCACTAGGTCCTGTATTTTTTACTTCTAAAGTATAAGAGATGTTCTCCCCTGCCGAAAGTACCGCGGTTGCAGACTTCACAGCAGCGATGGTCACCTTTTTATTAATGGTGGTCGTAATCGTATTTGAATTTACCGGAGGCACACCAGGTTCCGATGGGCTCGCTTTAGCCACATTGCTAAAAGTAGTTGCCGTAGTATTTGAAGGCACCAAACCAGTGATGGTCACCAGGATTCTATTTCCTGTACCAGCAGCAATGTTTCCGATTACGGTTACACTGCTACCTGTACCACTTGCTCCGGTGGTTATTGCGGCGGTACCTTCTGATACTGCAGTCCAGGTCACATTGGTTAATGGAACTGGAACGGCATCGGTAATGTTCAGGTTAGTTGCATCTGAAGGACCAGCGTTACCTGCTATCAGGGTATAAGTCACCGTTTGTCCGGCAGCGATCTGCGAAGGACCAGATTTAGAAATCGTGATACCAGGAACCGACTGTAAAGTAGTGGTCACCGTAGAGCTGGCGGGATTAGCACCAGCTTCTGATGGGGTTACCGTAGCTGTATTCACTAATGACCCTGTTGCCGCCGGATTCACATTACCCTGGATATTTACCCTGATGATGTTGTTGATGCCTGCCGGGATGTTTGCATTGAAACTTAACGCATTGGTATTTCCTGTAGCCGTACCTACAATCGCCGCAGATCCCGCTGCATCGGCTGTTGCCGTCCAGGTGACATTAGAAATTCCTACCGGAATCGCGTCTGTAATTGTTGCATTGGTTGCATCCGCAGTTCCGGTATTGTTAATAGTTAAGGTATAATTGATTTGCTGACCCGCAGAAATCGTAGCAGGGCCTGTTTTTTGAATGGCCAGTACCGGTGTTTTATTAACCGTAGTGGTACTCGTTGCCGATTTGGCCACCGTACCCGGTTCAGCTGGAGTAGCGGTTGCCGTATTGCTCAATGTGCCACCAAATGACGAAGCCACCTTACCTTTTACCGTTAGGGTAATGGTATTAGCACCTGCCGGAAGACCAGCATTCAGACTGATTGCGTTTCCGCTTCCGGTAGCAGTACCATTGATCAGGCCTGCACCTCCGGCTATTGCCGACCAGGTGACACCAGTAACCGTTGCCGGCACCTGATCAGTAATCACCAATGCTTTCGCATCCGAGGCACTCAAATTATTTACGATAATCGTATAAGTAATATTTTGTCCGGCCACTAAGGTTGCAGGGCTGGTTTTGGTAATGCTCAGTTCCGGCGTCCGTGTTGCAGTAGTGGTTACGGAAGAACTTACCGGTGTTGCTGCACTTTCTGTAGGTGTAGCTGTGGCGGTATTTAAGATACTGCCGCTAAAGGAAGGATCAACCGTTCCTCTAACTGTCAGGATAATTTTATTGGCTGCTCCTGCCGGGATATCCCCCGTTACAGAAAGGTTGTTTCCAATTCCTGTTGCCCCAGGATCAATCCCTGCTGTTCCTCCAATTGTAGCAGTCCAGGTTACATCCTTGATGCTTGCCGGTACGATATCCGCTATCACTAAATCAACTGCGTCTGAAGTACCGGTATTGGCTACGGTAATGGTATAAGTGATCTGGTTGCCGGAGGTAATGGTTGCCGGACCAGTTTTCATAATACTTAAAGCTGGCTGTCTGATCGCCTGACCTGTACTGGTTGCTGATTCCGCTACCGTTCCAGGCTCTGCCGGGGTCGCTGTTGCTGTATTTGCCAAACTGCCGGAAAATGCAGGGCTTAAAGTTCCGCTGACATTGATGATTATTTTATTGGCTGCACCTGCAGGAAGATCTCCGGTTACACTAATCGCGTTAGCGGTTCCGTTTCCTGTACCTACAACCGCTGCTGTACCTTGTGTACTGGTACTCCAGGTCACATTGCTCAGGTCGGCAGGCACTGCGTCGGTAATGACTAAAGCTTTCGCATCTGCGGTACTGGTATTACTTACGGTAATGGTATAGTTTACCTGTTGTCCGGCAATTAAAGTTGCCGCACCGGTTTTGGTGATCGTTAATACTGGTGTACGACTCACCTGCGTCAGTACTGTGGAACTGGATGGCTGACCGCCAGCTTCTGATGGCGTAGCGGTTGCCGTATTGCTGATACTTCCGCTAAATGACGGATCAACCGTACCGTTGATGGTTACTAAAATCGCATTGGCCGTTCCTGTAGGTATATTTCCGTTCAGAATAATTGAATTACCTGTACCATTGTTTCCACCGATAATTGTAGCAGTACCCTGAACCGTTGCGTTCCAGCTTACTGTTTTTATATTCGCAGGAACCGCATCTGTGATACTTGCATTTAAAGCATCACTCAGTCCGTTGTTTGTAATTTTCAAAGTATAAGAAACCGGACTTCCTGCCTGGGCATTGGATGGTCCGTTTTTCAACATCGTTAATCCTGATACGCGGGAAAGGGTAGTCACCACGGTATTAGAATTTACCGGCGGAACCGCTTCTACCGGAGTTGCCGTTGCGGTATTGCTGAAACTTCCGGTAGCGGAAGGCAATACTGTTCCGGTCACATTGATCACAATCGTATTGCCTGAGCCCCCTGGAATAGTAGCTACAAAGCTGATGTTGTTTCCCGTATTACTGGCAGCACCGTTAAAGGTTGCTGTGCCGGTTTTACTCAGCGTCCAGTTCACATTGTTAATCTGTGCCGGAATAAGGTCTTTAATGGCTGTACCAATGGCATCACTGGTACTCGTATTTTTAATGATGATTTTATAAGCAATGGCATCACCTGCAATCACATTGGCAGGTCCGTCCTTTTCAATGGATAACACCGGTTTCCTATCCACCGGACTGGTTACCGTAGAAGTAGCGCCATCAGGATCGGGTATAACCGGAGAAGTTACGGTAGCCGTATTCACCAGACTGCCGGAATAATTGGCCGCAACCGTACCAGTCACATCCACTGTAATGCTGTTTCCAGCGCCAAAGGCGATATTACCAGTTACATTGACTGCATTACCGGCAGAAGTATTCTGAGTAACCGCAGCCGTTCCGGATGCATTGGCACTAATTGCCAACACAGAAATGTCGGCAGGAACATTGTCCAGCAATTTTAAACCGGTTGCATCACTTGGGCCGTTATTGGTGGCCACAATGCGGTAAGCAATTGCTTGTCCGGCAACAAATGGCCCCGGAGTAACTACTGATTTCGTCACTTTAATATCTGCTAATCTGGTATAAGTAAGCAGTACTTCATCAGCAGAAGGATTACAGGTTCCGTTAGATACCGTCCAGATTAAAGTGGCCGTAGTTCCCGGTGCCAGCATAACCAATGTATTTGCTGCATTTGGTGTGGCAATCGTTGCGGTACTTCCAGCTTTAACGGTCCATACTCCCGTTCCGGAAGTTGGTACATTGGCATTCATCATGAATGCGCCGCTATTGTATTGGGTAATATCAGGACCTGCATTTGCAGTGCTTGGATTGTCAAAATTAGTCAGGACAACATTAGTTACCGAAGGTGGGCAAATGCCATTACTGATGGTCCAGGAAAGTGTTGCTGTTTTTCCTTTAGCAACCTTTACAGTGGTATTTGCCTGATTAATATTGGCAATCACCGCTTGTCCAGATACAACTGCCCATACACCAGTACCTAAAATCGGCACATTTCCATTTAACTGGAATAAATCTATAGCACATTGTTGTTGGTTAGGACCTGCAACTGAAGGATCAGGTGCAAAATCTATAGTAATGGTAATCGGGGGACTGACCGAGGTACATGAACCAGAAGTCACCGTCCTACGGAACAGGCTGGTCACCGGTACTATACCCGGACTTAAATTAATGGTATTACCACCTGCTACCGTCCATGTATTTCCTCCATCCCTACTTTTATGCCAATCATACACATAAGTACCATTCCCACCTGTAGGGATCGTACCTGTAATCACACCAGGATCCGCTGGCCCACAAAAAGTGCTGACTACAGGCGTAGTCAGCGCATTTCCGGAAATTGCCGGGGTCACCGTAACTGTAACAGCAGAAGTACTTACCGGTCCGCATCCAGAAGCAGCAGAAATCACCGTTCTGCGGTAATACGTGGTTTGACGAATTGGACTGCTTACCGTATAGTTAATTTGTGTTGCACCTGGAATATCCGCAAAACCAGCAGTCGCACTGGTTGTGCTGCTTTGCCATTGATACCCATAAATCTGATCTCCGCCCGTAGCAGGTGTAAGTTCATTGAAGGTAGCTGGCATAGCCGATTCACAATAGGCTTGATTTGCACCAATTGTTCCAGCAGTTAATACTGGATTCACCGTAAATTTAATGGCGTTACTAATGTTAGCAACTGTACAAGATCCTGATGAGGCCAGACGGCGATACCAGGTGGTCACACTAATGCTTAATGGATCGAAATTGGCTGCATTTGCAGCTGCTCCGGCAATATTAGTATAATTTGAATTATCTGTACTGGATTGCCATTGATAAGTTGGTGTTCCATTTCCACCAAGAGGTGTAGAGCCAGTCATTAATCCCGGATCACCTGTACCACAAAGAGACAGGCTGACCGGAGGAACAATCGTATTTAAACTGATGGCAGGCTGAACTGTAATCGTGACTACATTACTGGTATTTAAGCAGGATCCACCAGTAACGTTTCTGCGGTATGCAGTAGTTGCTGTTAATGCTGCAGGCGTATAATTTGCCTGATTATTCGTACCGGTTGCGGCTGTCCATGCCGCACCATTTACACTTTGCTCCCAATTATAAGTATAGGTTCCTGATCCACCGGTAACCGCCCCTCCCTGCAAGACTGCAGGTGTAGCACCGGAACAAATCGTTTGATCTGCAGTAATTGTATTGCCGGCTATCAAAGGTTGAACCACTACATTAATGGTGGTCATTGGCCCTTCGCAGGTACCATTACTGGAGGTCACATAATAACTTGTTGTACCTGCTGTAGCCGTTGATGGCGTAAGCGCAGTTGTACTTCCCATCCCTCCTACCGGAACCGTATACCATTTCAGATTAGTACCTGTCGCGGTTAGCGGGCTTGCGGTTGCACCTAAACAATAGTTTACGGTAGCCGCAGCCGGAGTTGGTGCTGTTGGAATAGCATAAGTAAGCACCGAAGCCGTGTTGTTTGAAAGGTCTGTATCTCCTATATAGGATAATAATGCGGTATTCGTCCATGGTCCTCCTGTTGAAGGCCCTGAAACTTTTATGGAAATTGAAGGGTAAGCAAAACCAGAGGCCAATGGTTCTCCCAAGGTTCTCGTAAAATTATAAGTACCAGCTGACAATCCAACTGTCCAGCCTGCTCCGGTAGGTGTTCCTATTACTGAAAATCCCGCTGGAGGGGTATACCTCACACTGACCAGACCAACCGTTGGCGTAGCCCCCTGATTGGTCACCGTGTAATTAAATGTGTTGCCACCAGGAACATAACAGGTATTGTCTACGAGACCTGAAATTGCAACATCAACACTCTGCCTCAATACGTTTGTGGAAACCGTATAATAATTATTTGTTAAATCCGTATCCGTAATTCCCGTTTGCGAGGGATCGACCCCCACAGAGTTTTTCAGAATACTATTGTTGTACTGACTATTGATCGTTCCTTTTATCGTAAAACTACTGGTTGAGTTTGCCGACATATTTAAGGAAGCATTGAAAGGGTTGGTTCCTCCTGCTACGACCGTACCATTGGTGTACCCGGGAGCCGTATTTCCAACATTTCCATTATTATTGAATGTAATGCTATTGATCGTAAAATCTGCCGCGGTAAGAATGGCATTATTAGAATTCCTAATCGTATCTGCCAATTTCAAATTGGCAATTCCAGCTGGAGTAGAATTGGTTACATTGATGGTATACGTCAGGTCCTGACCCGAAATTGCACTTGATTTATCTACGGCTTTATCTACCCTTACCCCACCTGGGGTGGTAATAATTACATTTCTTACCTCATGATTGTTTACTGAACCACCCGTTGAACCTGCAAAACCCAATTTCAAGTTTGCCGGAGGCACCGTGGCCATGGTATAAGGCCCTAAAATCGTTGCAAAATTACCAGTTAAAGTGGTTTTCATCTTCACCGTAATCTGGTATTGACCTCCTGCAACAGGAATAATTTCTAATTGCACCCTTCTATAAAATACAGTAGGGTCTGGCCTTGCAGTTCCTGCAGTCGGGTAATCTACGCCACCAGGCACCACCGCGCTCGTCAGATATTTATAGTTTTCTGCTTCAGAACCCCTCATAGAGATTCTATCCGGCCATAAAGTACCGGTATTGGTAGTTACCCCTCCGGTTCTCCCCTCTCCTGGATTGGAGAAATTCCCATACTCATCCAAACCAATCCCCACATAACCTCCAACTACACCGGCATGGTCATTTGCACCACCAGTATTGATTGGAGCATACCCAAGAGAACCTCCCTTACCGCCAATAGAATTGGGTTTTGCAGCATCATAAAGAAATACGGAAAAACCATCCGCTGCTCCAAGATTAACTACTGATCTACGCCAATCTGTATATTCAAAATCGACTAAAACCCCTAATGTAGAAGGGAAAGATTGATTTACATATCCAAATCCTACTTTGTTTGTGGAATCGGGTGTCAGTCGCAACCAACCATTACCTACCGGATCTTCCTTTCCGGAAGTCAGTTTAGCATTACCACCAATGGTGATATTACCTGTAGAATTACCTTTAAAGTTTTCCGTAATGGTAAACTGTGCCTTTCCCTGAATTGCAAGGAGCACAAAGATCATCAGAGCTGTAAAATATTTCCAGACTTTTGGCTTAATGGAATGAACATCGGCTCCCCTGCTAAATGGCAGACAAAGCTGGTTAAGCAAAAAAAAGAAGGTTTCTTTTGAAAAGTTGTAACATGAGTTTTTAGGAGAGTTCGGGCTCCCCTGTGGTGGTAAAAGTGTACTCATATGAAAGTATATAATAAATAAAGGTATTCTACGTTGCGCAACGGTTTGTTGTACCGAGCCCAATACAATTCACGTTCCACTATGCCAGAATCTTCCACACCTCATTTCAAAGGTCTTACCCGTTTAATATTGTCTACAATTCACAAAAAAATGTCATTTTGAACACTTAACTATATATTAGTATCTATTTTTCAAACAAATTTCATCTAAGTTATCATATAAACAAATAAAGATAAAGACTAGTAAATTTTTACACAATAGCCAATAAAACCCTTTAAAGGCTGATTTTTCAACAAAAAAAGCCCTGTGGAAATTTAATTTCCCACAGGGCTTAACCCGAAATATGACGTTTTAGTTAACTGGTTTTTCAGTTGGCTCAGTCACTCTTGGACCTCTTTTATAGATCACAAGACCATTTAAAAAGTTTCTCAGAATCTGATCACCACAAGGTTTGAAATTTGGGTGGTCATCACTCCTAAAGAAGGAACCAAGCTCACTTTTAGTGATTTTGAAGTTCACCAATTCCATAATTTTGATGATATCATCATTTGTTAGTTCCAGCGCGACGCGCAATTTCTTAAAAATATCGTTATTGCTCATTATTTTGAACTTTATGTATTAAATTCAGATCAATATTAATTGTTTCGATTTACATCGCAACTTCAATCTTCACCTTTTTGTTTTTAATTTTCTCGTTAGTTAAAGCAGCAAGCACTCTACCTACCATGTTTCTTTTTACCGCCACATAAGAAGCCGTATCTTTTACTTCAATCAGACCAACATCGTCCTTTTCAAGGCCACCTTTTTTCAATAATAAACCGACAATATCAATCTTGTTGACCTTATCTTTTTTACCTGCAGCGATGTATAATGTTTGCCACTGGCTATCCTTAGGAAGCGCAAAGCTACCTTTTAGGTTTTCCGTTTCGATATCTGCTTTCAGGAAAGGGTATTTCTCATCATCAGCAATGACCAGGTAAGCGGTACCTTTTGCATTCATACGAGCTGTACGTCCGTTGCGGTGTAAAAATGCATCTTCCGTATATGGCAATTGGTAATGAATGATGTATTCCACCTCTGGAATATCCAGACCACGGGAAGCAAGATCCGTTGTAATTAAGATTTTAATACTTCCATTTCTGAATTTTAGCAAGGCGCGCTCACGCTCATCCTGCTCCATGCCACCATGGAAAATATCGTGTGCCAAATCTTTGTCGATCAGTAAATCACTGATCCTGTCTACCGTTTCTCTGTGGTTACAAAAAATTAAGGTTGTTTTATTTCCGATCTTACAGATCAGTTGAAACAAGGTATCCAATTTATCTGCTGCGGTGGTTAACACCTTTTTCAGCTTCAAATCAGGTGCTACCTTAACATCTTTCAGGAAATCTATTTCCACCGGCTTTTTTACGCCTGTAAAATCAGGAATCTGTTCCATTGCCGTAGCAGAAGTCAGGATTCTTTGTTTTAGAGAAAGTAATTTCGCGATGATATAAGCCATATCTTGTTGGAAACCAAATTCCAGCGCCTTGTCAAACTCGTCCAGCACCAAAGTGTGGATCGGAGATTCATCAAAATTCTCATGACGCAAATGATAGGCTATTCTTCCCGGTGTGCCGATTAATACCGCCGGTGGTTCTTCTAAATTATTTCGTTCTGTTTTAACAGGGTGCCCCCCGTAACAGCAGTTCACTTTAAAACCAGTCCCCATCTGCTTGAATACCTGCTCAATCTGTAAAGCAAGTTCGCGAGAAGGTACCAGTACTAAAGCCTGCACTCCTTTTACATCTGCATTGAGGTTTTTCAATAGAGGAAACAAAAAGCCTAATGTCTTACCAGAACCTGTAGGCGCCAATAAAACCACGTCACTTCCTTTTCCGGTCGCCGCAAGTGATGCCTGCTGCATCTCGTTCAAAGAAGTAATTTTTAATTTCTCCAGTATCTTTTCTACCATAATGGCACAAAGATAAGGGAATTAAGCCAGTAACGTCAGGGGGAAATGTCGGGAAATATAAAATTCAGGTTAAAATTTCAAATATTTACGCCTCAGATGCTTCATAGAGCTGTTCATCTTCCGGTCCAGAATCATCAACATCTTTCCACGCTTGTAAATCCAGGAGGTCATTTTATGATTTGCCTTTTTTAAAGGTTCGTATACCTGTTCTTCTATTTTCTCCTGGTAATCATAAGGAGCCAAGCTTTGTTGTAATAAATAAAACTCATTAATCAATTCTGCTTTCATAATGCTTATATTTAGATAAATAGCCTATTCTTCTCTCGATAAGAACCTGTTCTACTATAAGAAACGGGCCTTGGGGAAGAATTATTATAACAAACACGAAGAAAAAGGGTTTTCATTTTCTGGCATTGGCATCCGGTTTTACCAATATTGGATTCCTTTATTACAGCGATTGGACTCCAGGTAAAAAGCCGGTAACGCGCTGCAAAAAGAATTTAGCTAACTGCAAAAACACCATCCACTCATTATTAACTCTTTATTAAAAAAATACAACCTGTTGAAAACTAAGTATTTGTTGACAATTAAACCACATTAAATTAATGGTTTTTTAATTTAATCCGGGTATTTTTAAGAAACCTGAATACGGGTTGTTTACTCTAACACCAAATAACGTATGACCTGGAAGAAATTTAGCGGCGAGGTGATTCACTCGTCCATTTTAGAAGAAGTAGAACAAGCCATCATCAGGGAGACCGAAAAAGGGTTCCACCTCAAGGTCTGTATCGGTACAGACTCACAGGTAAAAGGGCCGCTGACTGATTTTGCGACGGTAATCGTCCTGTTAAGGGAAAACCACGGAGGTTTCATGTACATCCATCAGGAGAAAACGCCACAAAAAATGAGCATTAAGGAAAGAATGCTGGTAGAAGTACAAAAATCTATTGAAACCGCTTATGCTGTCTGCGATTTACTGGATTTGTATGATGTGGATCTGGAAGTCCATGCAGACATCAACACCAATCCGATGTTTAAGTCGAACAAGGCTTTAAATGAAGCAATGGGCTATATCCTGAGTATGGGATTTATTTTTAAAGCAAAGCCTGAGGCTTTTGCCAGCTCCACCTGCGCCGATAAAATGGTACACTAATTACCATTTTTGATCTTTTGTACGCTGTACCGGAACCGCTTTAGCGGTAGGAACAGTTATTGCCTCATCCAGCAACATAGCACGCTTAAATTTATCAGCAAATAACTTTGCTTCTTTAGCGGTTACTTTGAGGTAAGATTCCCATTCTGCTGCATTTAATTTCCCTGGTTTTTGTTCTAAAGGAGTCCCTATTGGTGTAGCAGGGACGAAATTTCCATAACGATCACGCTGGTATGGAATAAAGCTGAAATCTGTCAGCCAAAAACGATACTTGCCATCTTTAAAATCAAGATACAACTGATAACGGACTTCCCCCGATGGACGGGTCAATACAAAGGCCGTTTTGTTGATGATTAGTTTTCCTTTCCCAGTCCACAGAGAATCTTGTGCCGACAGCTGAATTTTTGGCGCTACAAGACTTTTAAAATAAGCTTTTGCACATTGTTTTAACTCCTCTGCAGTCTTGTCTTTCCTGGAGACAACTTCGTAATAAATGTATTTTCCCCTTTCATCAAATGACAGCAGAGGTTCTTCCTTCTGTGTTTGCTGTTCATTTTGTTTTTGCAGCACCTTCTGTTCTGATTTCTGCAATCCTTGCTGGTCCTGTGCAAAAGCACCGGAAAATCCGACAAAACACCATAAGCACGCCATACATAATTTCATAAGCATCTATTTAAAGGAAGAAGGCTGTTTAAAACAGCATGCAAATTGCAAAATTCTGATCTAAACAACCTCCTCCTGTATTTATTTAACGAAGACTAAAAAGCATAAACCGCGGCCAAAGAAAACTGAGAAGCATTCTTAGAAGGATTAAGGTTCTTTTTCACAAACATAGCTGAGGATCCATCGTCAAACCGAACCTCGGGAATAAATGTCAATCCGCCGGCTTTCACATTTGCAGAAAGCGTGACTGCGAGAATGTTTTCATCGCTGTCCTCCCCCGTCCCTTTCCAATTAAAATACTCGCCCCTTAATCCTAAAGAAAAAGCAGAAGTAAATGCATTTTGCGCATACAATGCGCCGCCACTATATCCACCGCCATCATGAGTTACAGAATAATCTGCGGCATTCAAACCCAGTTTCACCTTTTCTGTCACCTGATAGGAAGTGGTTAAATCCAGTATAGTTCCTGTACCTGGTGCTCCCGCAGATTTCCCCGACAATACATTTAGGTAAGCCGTCCAGCCTTCAACAGGACTAACGGTTAACTGTCCGCCAACATGAGACACCCCATTCAGGTCTTTATACACATTCCAATCATTAAATAACCCTAACATCAGGCTCACTTTACTGGAGAAGGCATAACTCCCTTTGATCCCTGCATTCTGAAATGGTCCGCTGGTAAACAGGTACGAAGTAGAATAATTGTAATTTCCTGTCGGAGAAATCACTTCATAGCCAATAAAGGTTCCCATATATCCGGCAGTTACAGTAAACTTATCCGTAAAGGCATAGGCAGCATATAGATTTTGAATGTGAAAGGAATTGTCGTCAGTTCCATCTCCATTGATCAGGGATTGATATTGTCCTCGTGGTCCAAAAGACAACTCCCCTACAAATGAAGCTTTTCCTGTTGTTTTCTTTAGCGCCAGATCTATCATCCCTAAGGAGATAGAATTCTGGTCGCCCGCAAAGCTGGTTCCGATATTAGGTTGTTTCGCAAAATCATACTTATAATAGGTATCGACAGATCCGGAAATCTGCAAAGGTGCTTCCTGAGCGTAAGAAAAGGAAGCGAAGGACAGTGATGCAGTGGTGAAAATTGATCTTAGTTTCATAGTTTGGTTGGTTTGAGGTATAGAATCAATAATGGGTTAAAGCATTTGTACAGGGGTATTATAACATAGGCAAAATTGTTTTTTCAGGGATGTTCTTTTAGAAGCCTTTAGGGCTTCTAAATTTGGTTTAGCAATTAATCAACATGGTCGATTTCTAAGCCTGTTGCGGCAACGATTAAAGTACCCTGGAAATATTTCTCGTCATGCTGACTAGCATCCAGACCAGCTTCTTCTTCCTCAGAAGTCACACGGATTGGCTGAATGACATTGATGAATTTGAAGATTAAGAAAGAAACCACGAAACTGAAAAGGGCTACGATAAGTACGCCTTTCAACTGGATAAAGAAGAATGTTGGATTTCCATAAAGCAAACCATCTACACCCGCTGCATTTACAGTTTTCGTCGCAAATACACCCGTCAACAACATTCCAACGATACCACCTACACCATGACAAGGGAATACATCAAGTGTATCATCTAAGCTGGTTTTTGATTTCCAGACTACGGCAAGATTAGAAACTACCGCAGCAGCAGCACCGATGAAGATACTGGAAGGGATACTCACAAATCCCGCACCTGGCGTGATCGCGACCAATCCTACTACCGCACCAATACAGAAACCTAGTACTGACGGTTTTTTACCTCTGGCTACATCGAAGAACATCCATGACAAACCTGCTGCACCGGCAGCGATATTAGTCGTTGCAAAAGCAGATACCGCAAGACTGTTTGCTCCCAATGCAGAACCAGCGTTAAAGCCAAACCAGCCGAACCAAAGTAATCCGGTACCGATTAATACATAAGGAATATTTGCAGGAGGAACTTCCTGATGATCCTGGTGACTTCTTCTTCTTTTCAATACAAGTGCTCCTGCCAAAGCAGCCATTCCCGCAGAAATGTGGACTACTGTACCACCTGCAAAGTCAAGCACCCCCATTTTAAACAGGATGCCTTCCGGATGCCATGTCCAATGCGCCAATGGAGAATACACGAAAAGTGCAAACAAGACAATAAATAAGATATATGAAGTGAAACGAATACGCTCTGCAACCGCACCAACTACCAGCCCGGGAGTAATGATGGCAAACATCAATTGAAAAAGCGCGAATAAGGTTAATGGAATAGTTGGTGCCAGGCTCCATGATGGTCCGGAGTTTACACCCTGAAAGAACAAATAGGTCAGTGGATTTCCGATTAATCCGTTGATGCTTTCTCCAAAGGCCAGACTAAAGCTCACGGTTACCCATAAAACACTGATCACACCTGCGGCAACGACACTCTTAATCATCGTAGAAAGAACATTTTTACGATGAACCATACCTCCATAGAAGAAAGCAAGACCTGGAGTCATCAAAAATACCAGGGCGGTAGCCACTAAAATGAATGCAATGTCGGAAGTATTGTACTTTCCCTCGTCAAAGTTCGGATGAAGGGGTACAAAAAGGGCTAAAATTGCAATTATTGCTAAAACTGCAAAAGGTCCCACCTGTTTTAATAAAGTCTTGGCCATGATTTCTCTGTTTTTAAAATTTATAATTGGTTTTTCTCTGATTATTCCATAAAATTAGTGAATAATTAGAATTTAATGAAACAAAACAGATACAAAATCACGAAAACGTTATATAAATTCCAAAAAATAGATTAAAAACATAACAAAAAGCCAATTTTAAAGTTCAATTGTATATAAAACTCACAAATTCACCACAAAACACAGTACTAAAAATGAAATAATAGAAATAAACGGAGGTAATTATAGAAAAACAGATAAAAATAACATGATCTATAGATTTTCACCTGATGAAAACCGGAAATAGAGAAATATCGTACCTTTAACTACTTATGAAAGTGTACCAATTGAAATTTAGTCAGCAGTTACCTGTTAGTCTTGCAGAAGCCTGGGATTTTTTCTCTTCTCCCATGAATTTAGCGCAGATTACCCCACCTGAAATGGCCTTTCAAGTGACCTCAGACCCTAATGATCAGAAAAAGATGTATCCGGGAATGATCATTACTTATAAGATATCTCCCTTATCAGGGATTAAGCTGAACTGGATGACAGAAATCACCCAGGTAAAAGATCAGGAGTATTTTATAGACGAGCAGCGTTTTGGCCCTTACAAATTCTGGCATCACCAACATCATTTCTCTGCGATTGATGGCGGCGTAGAGATGAACGACATTTTAACCTACGGCATGCCCATGGGCATCTTCGGAAGAATGGCCAACAGTCTGTTTGTTGCAGCAGAACTACAACAAATATTTGAATTTAGAAAAAAGAAGGTAATAGAACTGTTCGGTGATTATTCTGCCACAGGAACATAAGCAGATCCTTGTACCACTCCCCTACGTTCGATTTCTTTATCGATATACGTCTGAATAGAGGATTTGTTTAATCCCCAGTTTGGCGCGATCAATAAATCCCAATCTGAAATACCGAACAGGCGTTGAATCACTACATCCGGACGCAACAATGGAATTGCCTTACAAAGGAAATCCGTGTATTCTTCTAAAGTGAACAATTTAAAAGGTTCCTTTTTATATTTCGCCCCCATGATAGAGCCTTCCACTACGTGAAGGTGGTGGAATTTCACAAATTTGATTTTAGGAAATTTATTGATTTCATGAATGTACCCCAGCATCATTTCTTCTGTTTCCCAGGGGAAACCAAAGATAGTGTGTACACACAGGTCCAGCTTAGAGTTGTCCAGCAATTTAACTGCGGCTACAAATTCCGCATGACTACAACCACGATTGATCTGATCCAGGGTTTCGTCATAAATAGACTCCATCCCCATTTCCAAATCAACATCAAAACGATCAGCATAGCTTTCTAAAAGGGCTACTTTTTCCGCATCGATACAATCCGGACGGGTACCTACAGAAAAACCTACTACATCTTCCGTGTTGATAGAAAGCGCTTCATCATACATCATTTTCAGATAATGAACCGGTGCATAGGTATTGGTATTTGGTTGAAAATAGACAATAAACTTATCTGCTTTATAAAAGCCTTTACCTCTTTCTATACCTTGTTCCAATTGTTCGCGGATCGTTGGTAGTCTTCTGGAAAGCTCCGGTGTAAATGAATCTACGTTACAATAGGTACAACCGCCATAGCCTTTACTGCCATCACGATTCGGACAGGTGAAACCACCATCAACGATTACTTTGAATACGCGCTGCCCCTTATACTTCTCTTTCAAGTGCGTTCCGTAATTATTATATCCCTTTATTCCTAAGTCCAGTAGAGTTCCCAATTGCTTTAATTTTTCACAAAAGTACGGCTTTTATTTTTAATACCTTTTCTAAGGCTTTGAGTAAATTCTAATCTTTGTCTACCCGCATTCCTTCAATTTCATTCATGTACTTCGAAAAAACCTGCAAGTAACTCAACTCTGCATGTTCCGGGCGGGAAATAAAAGCTTTAAAATCTTCCAGATCATTCACCGTAAACCCCATTCTGACAAACAGCTCCTGATCATTGGACCAATCAGCCAGATTCACCTTCTTCTCCCCTATTTTACGATACAATGCCAATCCATAAGAGAAATCCTTATATTCCGCTGTTTTCCTGAAATTTTGAAAGAACTCTACCAGGGTGCGGTAAGTAGCAGGTTTTCCAGCCCGTACTTCCTGAAGCAGTAGCATGCCCAACATGTTGCCTTTGAGAAAAGCACTATCTACCGGATTAAAATTACCGCAGCGTTTTAAGACTTCAATATCACGTTGCAAAGCCAGATCTTTCGCACCGGATTTATTTCTCACAAAATAAGGCTCCTGATCTAGTGTCTTTTCACAATCTATCACTTCCTGGGCAATAGCAGAAAGGCCGGTCAATAAAAACACTGACAAAAGCAACACATACTTATACACGAACTGGTTCAATTTCCCCATCAAGATTCTTTTCTTGCAAAGGTATAAAATACAAAGGGGCAACGATGACATATGACTATACAATTATCTAAACAAGGAAACCATCTAAAAGCTGTATTTCAACAGGTTAGTAAAAAATAGTTACCAAAACACTTGCGCAACCAAATGATTGCGCTTATCTTTATGATTATATTTTTCATTATGATCATTAGAAGAGATGTATTTCAGGCCATAGCCGATCCTACCCGCAGGCAGATTATTGAAAAAATTGCCGCAGGACCTATGAACTTAAACGCCATTGCGGAAACTTTCGATAGCAGTCGGCAGGCCATTTCCAAACACATTCAAATACTAACAGAATGCGGTCTGGTTGTGGTGACTCAAAAAGGCAGGGAAAGGTATTGCGAGGTTTGTCTGGAACAGCTGGACGAAGTGTCCGACTGGGTATCACAGTCCAAAAAACAATGGTTGCATAGATTCGAAAAACTTGATCATTATCTACAGGATTTAAAAACTAAAACCCAAGACGATGGAAATCACTAAAAACAAAGAAAAAGAGTTGTACATCACACACCTTTTTAATGCCCCGGTGGAAATGGTATTTCAAGCCTGGACAGACCCGAAACAATTGACACAATGGTATGCTCCTGAGGGTTGCAGCATCAGCTACAAGCACCTCAACATTAAAGAAAACGGTAATTTTCATTCCTGCATTCATGATCCAGTTCATGGAGAAACTGGTATTCACCATGACTTTAAGCAATGATCCGGCGATACTTTAGCGGCAATCGATGCTGGAAAGCCTGGAGACTGGCCTATGGAAATCTTAACTACCGTTTCCTTTAGCCCGGTTGGACAACAAACCAGGCTATCTATTCATCAAACCGTACCCGAAGCTTCGGCCAAAGAAAACGGGGCTTACCAAAGCTGGATTAAAATGCTGGATAAATTATCAGGCCTTCTGACTGCTTAAACGGCAATGTCATCACACATATTTATGTAAAGATATATTGAGATTAATATATATAGATATCAATAATAACCGCTTTACAGAAAAAATTACTTAGCCAGGATACAAAGTCAGAATGCGATCCGCTGAATTTACCCGATATTTGTAAACAACAACAAATACCCCGATTTAACTATGCAGCACCTGAGCACTCATAAATTTGTCAATGATTTTACGGAAGCTTTTGACGGAGACCAAAGCGGCGATCCGCAACCCCGTCAAACGCCCGGAGTTTTATACAGCAGGGTTTTACCCAGCCCGGTCAGACAACCAAAACTACTGGCCTGGACAACAGACCTTGCTACCGAATTAGGTATCCGGGAACCTGATGAAAATGACCTGAATATTCTTGGTGGTAACGCGGTTAATCCGAGTATGAAACCTTATGCCGCTTGCTATGCGGGTCATCAGTTTGGAAACTGGGCAGGTCAGCTGGGTGATGGCAGAGCGATCACGCTTGGCGAATGGCCATTGCCGGATGGTAAATCATGGGAGTTGCAGTTAAAAGGCGCCGGCCTTACCCCCTATTCGCGAAGGGCTGATGGAAGAGCTGTATTGAGATCTTCTGTCAGGGAATACCTGATGAGCGAGGCAATGTTTCACCTGGGAGTGCCAACCACCAGAGCGCTAAGTCTGGTTGCTACAGGTGATCAGGTGAGGAGAGATATGTTTTATGACGGTCGCCCTGCTCCTGAACCTGGTGCAATTGTAATGCGCGCCGCACCAAGCTTTTTACGCTTCGGCAATTTCGAAATGTTATCCGCCAGAAAAGAATATGAAAACCTGCAAAAGCTGGTCGACTGGACGATTGAAAAGTTCTACCCCGAGCTTACAGGTGCTGACAAAACCTTGCAATGGTTCAAAAAAGTGATGGAAAGCACCGCAACTATGGTGGTGGACTGGCTTAGGGTAGGATTTGTACATGGCGTGATGAATACAGATAACATGTCTATTCTTGGTCTGACAATAGATTACGGGCCTTTCTCTTTTCTGGATGCCTACGATCTTAATTTCAGTCCGAATACCACCGACCATCCCGGACTCCGTTATGCCTATGGGAAACAACACTCCATTGCTTACTGGAACCTAAGTTGTCTGGCCAATGCGATTTCTCCATTATTTGAAGATCCAAAAGAACTAATCAGCACAGTGGAAAGCTTTGGCCCTGTTTTCTTCGAAAAATTCTATTCGATGAAAGCGGATAAAATGGGATTGGATGAGCTGGTAACCGGCGATGTTAACCTGATTGATGATTTTGAAAACCTACTGGCATCGGTCCAACCGGATATGACAATTTTCTATCAATTACTAGGTGATCTTCCGGAAGATTTAACCGACACGGCAGGTGTTAACGCTTATTTTACACCTTCATTTTACCATCCTTTATCGGAAATTCAACTCGCTTTATTTCATAAAAATATCATTGCTTATCAGGAACGTCTCGCAAAAAACACAATTTCAAGAGCTGTTTCCAGATCAAAGATGAAAGCCTGTAATCCGAGGTTTATCCTCAGGAATTACCTACTATATGAAGCGATTCAGGAATTAGAAAAGGGAGAAGATCAGCTTTTCAAAAAACTACAAAAAGCCTTAGAAACGCCATACAGTAAGGACCATGACGAGTTTTTCGCATTGAGACCACAATGGGCAAATGAGCAACCTGGTAGTGCGACCTTATCTTGTAGTTCTTAAAATTCGTTTTCTTAAAACCGTTTGAATATATATATATCAATGCCCCAAAGTTATGGGGCATTGATTCTTTTAACTAACTCATAGAGGGAAAAGAAATCCCTTTAATCTTTCTGAATAGTTCTACTGCATAGATATCGGTCATACCGGAAATAAAATCCAATACCGTTTGAATCTTCGTATAAGTATCTGTTTCCTGCGTTAAAAACTGCTTAGGAATCAATTCCACCAGCTTTTTATGGTATTTTGATTCATTTTCTAAATAGGCAGGTATGAACTCTTCCAGCAAACCACCCATCACTTTATAACCAGCCACTTCAATCTGAACTACTGAAGCGTAGTTGTAAATCTTTTTATAAGAAATCCTTTCAATTTCCTTCATGACAGAAAGGTAGGGTTCTTCAATTACATCCATCAGACTCTGGTTGAAATCACCATTTAGTATCGCTTCCTGCTGGTCGTAAAACACGTTGGAGCATAAGCCGATCAGGGTGCTGATTGATTTTGCTCTCATCAGGGTAATTTTAGCATCATCGTCTTCTATGGTCGCTAAACGTTCCCGCAATTTAGGGTCATTACATAAAGGCACAAGTAAGGTTTCTATTTCCGAATAGGACAAAATTTTCAGTCGGTGGGCATCTTCCAGATCGATGATGTTGTAGCAGATATCATCGGCCGCCTCTACCAGATAAACCAATGGGTGTCGTTTATAAACCATCGGCTCATCCTGTACCTTTAGCAAGTCCATTTCTACGGCAATCTTTTCAAAACCACTTTGCTCCGATTGAAAGAAGCCATATTTTTTAGTGTAGATGTTCGCTTTGTTGTGTCCGGCGAGGGAAGCACAGGGATATTTAGCAATAGCTGCAAGTGTGGCATAGGTTAACGCAAACCCGCCGGTACCTTTGCCGGCAAATGGGTGGGTCAGAATCCTTAGTGCATTGGCATTTCCTTCAAAATTGATCAGGTCTTCCCATTCGGCTTTACTCACCTTGTCCTGGTAAGCTTTTCCAGCCCCGGTGGTAAAATAATGAGAGATAGCGGCTTCACCGGAATGTCCGAAAGCGGGGTTCCCCAAATCATGGGCCAGACAGGCTGAGGCAATAATGTTTCCGATTTCGCATAACAGCGGACAGTTTTCGTCTACCTCAGGATCTTTCTCTTTGTACCTGTTATAGAATATAGTACCCAAAGAGCGACCTACACTGGCTACTTCCAGACTATGCGTTAACCTGTTGTGTACAAAAACACTTCCGGGAAGTGGGAAAACCTGCGTCTTATTCTGCAACCTGCGGAAAGGTGAGGAGAAGATGATACGATCATAATCTCTTTGAAATTCTGACCTTGCTTCTTTTTGATTTCCGGCAAATCTATCTTCATTTCCCCAGCGTTTTGCCGACAATAATTTTTCCCAATTCATATAATGGATTAAATTGTTAATTCCTTTTACCTTAAACTTGATACAAAGGTAAAGGAATATTGGCCTGATTAATGGCTATATTTACGGTTAATTTTTTCTTAATGACACACAAAACAAACCTTATTTTAGCGTTATTGCTTACCGTTACCCTTTCTTGTAAGACAAAAAAAGCAATTGTATCTACTCCGGCTCCGGTAGCACAAAACACGGATTCAGCACTGGATAAAATGAAAAAAGATTTACCGGATGATCAGATTGAACGTACTGATACCGGGATAAAATTCACTTTCAGCTCAGAAGTTCTATTTCCTATCAACTCTTCTTACTTAAATGAAGCAGCGAAAAAGAGAATTGCAGCGGTTGCCAATGTGATCAAAGATGAGCAGGCAAACAATATCCGCGTTGAAGGTCATTCTGATAAAACAGGAACCGCTACCTATAACAAATGGCTATCAGAAAAACGTGCAGTATCCGTAAAAAACTTCCTGGTTAGTCAGGGGATTTCTGAAAACAGAATTAAAACTGCCGGTCTTGGTGATACCAAACCTGTTGCCGATAACAAAACACCAGAAGGAAGATTACAGAACCGCAGGGTAGAAATCATCTTGTTAAAACCATAGGGTCCACCTGGATCTTTAGCACATACAGCCGGGGGATTCTCCTCCGGCTTCTTATTTTCCTTCCAAAACCCCATTCTTATTCCCCTGAATACTTTAAGTTTACACCTTTGAACAATGTGTTTTTCAATTTTCAAACGTTTTGTTAAAACATTTGGATTATTGAAAATATGTTTATAGTTTTAAGGTAAGGAACATGAGTAAAAAAGAACTGGTAAAACAAAAGATTGGAAGATCGGCCATGCAATGCTTTGCAAAATTCGGATTAGACAAAACTACTCTTGATGATATTGCTCAGGCAGTTGGCCTTAATAAAGCATCGCTATATTATTACTACAAGAATAAGGAAGATATTTTCATTGAAGTGGCGCTCAAAGAGGGAGAAGATTTTATCAACTCTTTACAGGAAACCACCTTACTTAAAGAAGGGATAGAAAACCGGATTGCTTTTTATCTGGAATCGAGATTTAACTATTATAAGAACGTATTGAACATGAATCGTGTATCCGTGGATACGCTGAACAAGATCTTACCTCGATTCTTTGAATTGTACAATGCCCTGATGAAAAGGGAAAAAGTGTTTGTAACCCAGTTACTGGGAAAGGCCGTCGAAGATGGAGAAGTATACATGACGGATTTGGAAAACACAGCTTCCGTATTGATCAACCTTACTGATGCCTTGAAACACAGTGTGGAGCAACAGGCGATTTTAAAGGGAGAAACGGAAATTGATTATACACAGAGTCTTCAGGACATTAAGTTTCTGGTTTCACTGATATTTAAAGGGATAAAAAGATAGAACAGGTTCATCAAGATTAACGCTGATTAACATGAGAAGTTCTATTTGATTATGGGTGCCTGCACCGCATTACGTTGAAGTTTTTTTAAGACAACCAAAACCAACCAAATATGAACAAGATCATGTTACTCAGCCTGATGCTTTACTTTTTTATGCCCGATTCCGTCAGGGCACAAAATCTGATCAAGGGAAGCGTTAAAAACAATGTGACAAAGGAGGCTGCATATGCAGTTTCCGTACGCATCAAAAATGGCAATGAAGGCACCTATACGGACGACCGTGGCAGATTTCAGCTCAAGACCACTAAAAAACTCCCCCTTACCCTACTCATTTCTTCCATTGGTTTTGAACCCAAAGAAGTAGCTGTTCAGAATTTTTCTGAAACCCTGGACATCAATCTCGAGCCAGCATCTATGTTGGGTCAGGAAGTGGTGGTCTCTGCCAGCAGAACGGTACAAAAAAAACTGGCTTCCCCCGTCACGATCGAGCAAATCAGCAGTAAAGACATCGTTAATTCTCCGCAGCTGAATTATATGGATATGATTCAGGGATTGAAAGGCGTAGATGTTACGGTATCCAGTATTGGTTTTACCAGTATTTCTACCAGGGGATTTAACACCAGCGGTAACACGAATTTCACGCAGATTGTGGATGGAATGGATAATCAGGCGCCAGGTCTGAATTTCCCATTGGGTTCTGCCATTAGCTTAACACAACTGGATGTAGACAATATTGAGGTGCTTTCCGGTGCTTCTTCTGCCCTTTACGGGTCCCGTGGATTGAATGGCACCATGGTTATGACGGGTAAAAACCCTTTTAAATATCAAGGTTTAAGTGTACTTGTTACTCAAGGGCTGAACCATGTCAACAGTAAAAACAACAATGATCCTGTTCCGGCTTCTCCATATTACGACTGGGCCGTTCGTTATGCTAAGAAAGTAAATGAAAAGTTCGCTTTTAAGGTGAACATGCAATATACGCAGGCAAAAGACTGGGTAGCCAATGATATGACCAATAAAAATGGTCCGGGGAATGCCCTGACAGATCCAAATTACAATGGCGTAAACATGTATGGTAGTTCGACTTCCGTAAATATCAATCCATTTCTACAGGCTGCATTGGCAGGAGATCCAAATCTTGCCCCTTTAATCGAGCCCTTATTGGCCAAAGAAAACTATGTCGCCAGAACGGGTTATCCCGAATACGGATATCTTGACAATAAGGCCAAACTTTTTAAAGCCAATGCAGAATTAAGGTATAAATTCAATTCAAAGGTGGAGGGTATCCTGTCAGGTACTTATGGCACCGGAAATATCGTGTATACCAATGATACCAGATATCAATTAAAAGGCTTTAAAGTTGGTCAGTATCGTGCAGAAGTGAAAAGCGACAACTGGTTTGTACGTGCGTATACGACTTCCGAAAACTCCGGTAATACGGTTATCGCCGGTCCCACTGCCCAGTTGATGAATGAAGCCTGGAAAACCAGTTATGATGGAAATGTTGGCGGCTGGTACCCGGAATACACGATGGGCCTGCTTACTGCGCTCGCCGGTGGTGCTTCTTTAACAGATGCCAATCTTGCTGCCCGTGGTTTTGCCGATCAGGGACGTCCTGAGCTGGGCTCCCAACGTTTTAATCATTTGAGAGACAGCATCAGCGGCACCCCGATTTCTGAAGGTGGCACGTTGTTTTTAGATCGCAGTAAATTGTATAATGCAGAAGCACAATACAATTTTGCGGAAGAGATCAAATTTATGAGTGTGATTGCTGGTGTAAACTGGCGTTTGTATAGTTTAAACAGTAAAAACACGCTTTTCCCGGACAAGAACAAGCCAATTAATGTAAAAGAATATAGTGCCTATGTGCAACTGGCGAAGAGAGTGTTGGATGATAAACTGAGCTTAAGCACTTCCTTCCGCTACGACAAAAACACCTTGTTCTCTGATCCGAAAGTAACTTCAAGAGCTTCGATGGTTTACGAGGTTGCCAAAGAAAATTTTATCCGCTTCTCTTACCAGAATGCTTATAGTTTCCCATCCAATATTCAATCTTTGCAAAGCACGATGAATGGCATTAACAGTTATTCTTCTGGTGGTTCTGCGCTATTGTTGAACGGCAGTTATGAGTTTGACAAATATCCTCCCTATACTTTAGAAAGTGTCCAAAAATATCAGGACACAGGTGATCCGGGTGTACTGGAGCGGTTCGAATATAACGATATAAAACCCCAATCGGTGAATGCTTTTGAGCTGGGGTATGCCGCGCTGATTGGCAAAAGGGTGATTTTTGATGTATTGGGTTATTTCTCTACCTGGAAAAACTTTATCGGCTATGCCAATGTAGCCAATACGCCAGGGACTAATGATCTGAATGCTTTTAAAGACCATAGCACTTATACGCAATACAATATTGCTTTTAATGGGGGACAGACAGTGAATACCTATGGTTATGCTGCCAGTTTAAGTGTAGACCTTGGCTATAATTTCATGACAAAAGTGAATTATTTTTCCGATCACCTCAAAAACAAAAACGACAGCCAGGTGAATAATTTCAATACTCCAAGCTACCATGTGAATCTGGAATTTGGCAACAGTGGTTTTGGCAAGCGACAGGTATGGTCCTTCAACACCAGTCTGCGCTATAAACCAGGTTACCTATATGTAGTTTCCGGTGGCCTGGCCACAGGCGATGTCCCTAGCTCCGCAGTAATTGATGCCCAGATCAGTTATAAATTGATCAAAGCCCGCTCTGGCATCAGATTAGGTGCAACCAATATCACTAATAAATATTACTCTACCGGTATTGCCAATCCAAATATCGGAGCCGTTTATTATGTGACCTATGCTTACAATATTTTTTAATCACCTAACACAAACCACCAAATATGAAACAACCTATCCGCGCGGTACTCCTCTTACTCCTGGCTACAGGCGTATGGACTTCCTGTACACAGAAAACAGGCCCGCAGAACAAGTACAGCACCGTTCTTACCTTTAATCCGGGGGAGGAAGCTAAAATCGAAGAGGCCTTTTTATCGCTGAAAGACAGCACCAGCATTATGCTTAAAGCTGGAAATTATAAGTTTGACAACCTGAGTATTGCCCAGGTCAACCATATTTTAATTCAGGGGGAAGGTCATGATAAAACGATCCTTGATTTCTCCAGTCAGAGTCAGGGAGGCGAAGGAATCCGCGTAACCGATGTGAAAGGTTTTACCATTGATGCGATGACGATTAAAGATTCTAAAGGTGATCTTTTGAAAATTAATAAAAGTCGCGATGTGATGGTGACCAACCTTCATGCAGTCTGGAGCAAGGCCGATTCTACCAGCGGCGGATATGCTATTTATCCGGTCATGTGTAAAAATGTACTGATTGAAAACTGCTATACGGAAGGTTCTTCTGATGCGGGGATTTATGTAGGTCAGACGGATAGTGCCATCGTTAGAAATTGTAAAGCAGCGAAAAATGTGGCCGGTTGTGAGATCGAAAACACTTCCAATGCACAGGTGTATGACAACGAATTTTACAATAACACGGCTGGTTTCCTGATCTTTGATTTGCCTGATCTTTCGAAAAGAGGGGGTCATGTGAAGGTGTACAACAACAATATTCATGACAATAATTTCAGGAATTTCGCTAAGGCGGGAAGTTTTGGCACCACCTGGGGTGTAGGAAATGCTTCCCCGGGTAGCGGGATCATTATTCTGGCAGCTTCGGATATCGAGATTTATGACAACAAGATCACCAATAACAATACTTCTTCTATCACCATTGCTTCTGGTTTTGCGGTGGATGAGAAAGCCGGAGAAAAGATCAATGCGAACTACTCTCCTATTCCTAAAAACATCAATATCCATGACAACACGATAGAAATGGGTCCGGCTTTTCCGAAACCTGCTTATGAACATCGTATCGGTCAGCTGTTGGTCGCTACAGAAGCTAAACTAAATGAACTTGATCCTGCGCGTAAAAACAAAAGGATTCCTTTGATCATGTATGATGGGATTACCAGTAATATCCTGACTCAGGGAACTGCGCTTAATCCAGATTCTATCTGTATTAAACAGCCTGGTGACAATGTTTTTGTGAATGCAGATTTCCTGAATATTGCCAATCCTGCAAAATGGAAACCCAATACAAATTTCAGCCCATTCCAATGTAAATGATAATGCGAAAGACCTATATTTTTGGCTCCCTGATCTTATTCAGCATCCTTTTATCGTTGCTGACAGAACAGGGATGCAAGAACAAAACAACCACGACAACCACTACAGCATCAACAGGTTTTCAGTTTAAAGAGAAATTGTCTGATTACGGATTTTTTAAAGGTAAGCTGGCAGCATTACAGCCGGATTCTGGTATAATTCACTATGACCTGACGACTCCACTCTTTACCGATTACGCAATTAAAGACCGTTTTATCGTCTTGCCTGCGGGTACTAAAATGAAGTATACGGAAGATGGTGCGCTGGATTTTCCTGATTCTACCATCATCGTTAAAAATTTCGCTTACACCAATGTGGCGCATAAAAAGATCATGATTGAAACGCGGTTGCTGGTTAAAGATCCGAAGGATAAAAACTGGAAGGTGATGAATTATTTGTGGAATAAAGAACAGACAGATGCGCTGAAACACATTATCGGAGCAAAGGTTCCTATTACTTTATTAGATGATCAGGGAAAAGAATATTTCACTAATTATCAGGTTCCAAATACCAATGATTGCAAACGTTGTCACATTAAGGACGGGGTTTTAACGCCGATTGGTCCGAAAGCCCGAAACCTGAACTTTACCGTTCCGGGTCAAAAGGAAAACCAATTGAGCGAATGGGCCGCCCATGGGCAGCTAACCGGCTTACCGGAGCTGAGCAAAGTGCATCAGTTGCCAGTGTGGACAGATACCAAAAACTTTAGTTTAGACCAAAGGGCAAGAGCTTATCTGGATATCAACTGTGCACATTGTCATACTAAAGGTGGTGATGCTTACAATACCGGACTTTTTCTGGATTACGCGGAAAAGAACCCGGATCATCTGGGTTTTAAAAAAGCGCCGGTATCTGCTGGTGGTGGCGCCGGTGGATTGGATTATGATATTATTCCGGGAAATGCAGCTCAGTCAATTCTACATTACCGGATGAACAGTACGGAACCAGGGACGGCTATGCCGGAGCTTGCCCGTACCTTAATCCATAAAGAAGGGGTCAGTTTAATCAGGGATTGGATCAATAGTTTACCAAAAAGTAAGTAAATAACAAAAGCCCCGACATCCATCGGGGCTTTTGTCTCAACTAAACCTAAACTTTAAATACTAACCAAATATTTAATGATACAAATATGAGGGTTTCAATGTTAAGGGGGAATTACCAATCCATTAAATAATATTTGTTTATTTATCTTAAATGGAGTTTTTTGGTTTATTTTCAAGAAAATAAGCTGGATAGAAATAAGAAGGATAATAATATAGAGATGCCCAGCACCGCTATTGTTGCAGCAACAATAAGGATTGATCTTTTAGATTTGGCTGGTTTACCTGATAATTGTTGATCCAAAACCGGATCGGCATCGGCAAAAGCGCGCATCAGCTCAGACTCATTCTCTTCCTTCATCGTAGAAATCATCGCAAGAAACACTGCATATTCCCGCTTTAAGTCAGTGTCAAGAATTAATTTGGCCTCAAACAAGGTTTTATCCTCATTCGTTAGCTGATTGAAGTAATATTCGTTGATTTCATCAAAATATTTAAATTTTAACTCTTCCATTCTGATGTTTATTAGTTACTGCCAGACCAACACAAATATGCTAAACAATGCAATAATTACAACTCTTAACTCACTAATTATTAATAAAAAAAACTCCCTGATTCCCAATAAAGGAGCACAGGGAGTTTTTCATGATAAGTTGTAAAGAATTACTTCTTTAGCGGAATTTCGGAAAGAACCTGTAATAAATATCCCCAGAACTTCTGTACAGAGGAAATTTTCACACACTCGTCAGGCGAGTGGGCACCATGAATGGTAGGTCCAAAAGAAATCATATCCATACCTGGAAGATGCCCCCCTAAAATACCGCATTCTAACCCTGCATGACAAGCATTTACATTTGGTTCTGCATTAAATGTAGTCTGGTATAATCTGGTCATTAACCTTAAAATATCAGAGTCTGCATTTGGCTTCCATCCCGGGTAATCTCCGCTACGCGAAACATCACAGCCCATGTTTTCCAATGCTGCTCCTACTGCAAAAGCCACATCATCTTTGGTACTTTCCACACTACTGCGTTGCAGTGATTGCGTGATAAATTCTCCGCCTTTGATGATCACTCTTGCCAGGTTTGAAGAGGCTTCTACCAGATCTTTGATGTCAGGGCTCATCCTGAACACGCCATTTGGCAAGGCATAAACCGCATTTACGATTTTCAGGAAGTCAACTTTAGCCATTCCATGTTCCGGAAGTTCAGTTTCTTCTATGCTGATGTTCATCGCCGCTTCAATACTTTTATATTCTTCTTTTAATACCGCAGTGAAATCCGCGATACAAGTAAGGAAAGCTTCTTTTTGTGCTGCCGGAACTGCGACAACCGATTTAGATTCTCGGGGAATTGCATTTCTTAAGCTACCACCATCTACCGTACACAATTGCAGGTCTGCGGCTTTAAGCGCTGCATTAAACACACGGTTCATCAGTTTATTTGCATTTCCTCTACCTTTATGGATATCCATACCAGAGTGGCCGCCCAATAAACCCTTGATCGTGATCTGGTAAGCCAGATGATCTTTAGGTACCGGAAGTTGTTTATAATTATAAATGCTGTTGGTGTCGATACCACCTGCACAGCCAATCGTTAATTCATCATCTTCTTCTGTATCCAGGTTCAATAAAATGGTACCTGTAAAATTCGAAGGATCTAATTCTTTAGCGCCCGTCATACCGGTTTCTTCATCGATGGTAAACATCGCTTCAATAGCCGGATGTACAATGGTTGAAGAAGCAAGGATCGCCATGATCGTCGCTACACCAATCCCATTATCTGCACCTAAGGTTGTTCCGTTCGCACGTACCCAATCGCCATCCACAAACATCTCAATTCCCTGTGTAGCGAAATCAAAGTTGCGGTCGCCATTTTTTTGGTGAACCATGTCCAGGTGTGATTGCATGATGACCGTTTGTCTGTTCTCCATACCTGGAGTAGCCGGTTTCTTAATCACCACATTACCTGTCTTGTCCTGAATGGTCTCCAGCCCTAAGCTGTGGCCATATTGAACCATGAATTCAATCACACGTTCTTCTTTTTTTGAAGCGCGGGGCACTGCATTCAAAGCAGCAAAATTACTCCAAAGTTCCTGAGGTTCTAAATTTTTGACTTCCATTAAATCTCTTTGTTATTTGGAGCAAAGCTAGAAAAACCAGCCCGATATTCCTGCAAAGATCCCAATGAAAAGACAGCTCATAAAAAAAGACCGTACCGGCGTTGAAAACAACCGGCACAGTCTTCAGATATTAAACAAGGTTTGTTTACAATTAATAACCTGGATTTTGCACCAGGGAGGTATTCTTATTCATTTCATCTCTACTGAAAGGTCTGAAATAGATTTTATCCAGCCATATACGATTTTCCTGCGCCGTCTCTACAGTTGGCGTATAGGTATAATCATAAATTGTAGGATCATAATGGTAGGTCGTTGCCAGTGTTTTACCTGGTTTAAATTTACCGGTTACCTTGATATAGTCGGTTTTTCTACCCAAGGTAGCTTTACCGATCAACCAGCGACGCGCATCATGGTAACGTTGTTCTTCGTATACCATTTCAATTCTACGCTCATGACGGTAGGCCGTTCTTAATCCAGCTTGATCTGTTGCAGTTACCGCAGGCATCCCTGATCTGAAACGGATTTTATTTAACCAGTTAATGGCTTCACCCAACTGATTTAGTTCGATACTTGCTTCGATATAGTTCATCACCGCTTCTGTATATCTAAAGAAAGGCCATGGCACAAACTGAGGCATAGAAGCATCTACAATATTCGGATCAGGATCGGTAAATTTCTGTGTATAATAACCTGTCCAGCTGCCATTCCAGCTTTCTATCGGACCAGAACGTGTATCCAAACCTTTATAGGTACTTAATTTACCGTCTACCAGCAGGTCGTATTCGCCGGTTTGAATCTGGTTGGCAGGATCAACATTTCCTACTACCTTATCTCTTGGTTTCCATCCTGAGCCATCATACAATACCGTTGCATAAAAGCGCGGATCACGATTCTGGTAAGGGTTTGATTTTTGAGCGGGGTTTGCCCAGCTGAACTTTGAACCATCAGCCATTTCATAATCATCTACCAACAAGCCTATTGGTGTATTTCCTGCCCAGTTTCGGTAACCATTCGGACCATTAGCCCTACCAAAACGCATGTCACTACGGTCAATAAAATACCTCGCCAGAATTAACTCTGAGGCCGCAGCAGCATCGATTCCAGGTGCTTTACTACCTCCACCCATGGCAATACTTTTATAATTCAGACGACCTTCTTCGGCTGTTGCCGGAGCTGAAAGACCTAACTTATATCCTGTTCCGGCATCCATTACTGCTTTTGCAGCATCCTGAGCAGCTTTCCATCGTTGAGGCTGATTATCGTCCTCATAAGCCAATAATGGCAATACAGCAGGATTAGCAGCCTGAGCACCGATTTCCAATGAGGAAAGCCCTGCCTTAGTGTGTAAATCACTGGCAGCATAGATCAATACTCTTGATTTCAAAGCTAAAGCAGCCAATACACTACTTCTACCTTTCTCCATACTCTTTCCGCTTAATAACCGCTGTGCATCTTCACAATCTTTTACGATAAAGTCGGTACATTCTTTATAAGATGATCTTTTGATTTTAAAGTCATCTGTAAGGGCATAAACGTTAGTAACCAATGGAACACCTCCATAGTATCTTAAAAGCTGATGATAAAAATAAGCACGCATAAAGTGCGCTTCACCCAGCAACCTGTCTTTCAGGCCCTGATCGGTTAAGCCATTATCTGTACCACTTAACCTTTCGATGGTCATGTTACAGGAGCGAATGCGGTTGTACATTTTCAAATACCTCCAGGTATCGTCTACCCAACCCAGCGTTGATGGGTTAATGGTACTGGAATTGATCAGATCAATTCCCCGGTTTGGATGCGTAAACAAAGACTCATCAGACACTGAAGAGAGCATTTGCTCTGAAAAACCACCGTCATTAAAGCCCGCGTAAATATCCGTTACGAAAGCCTGAGCTAAGGCACCATCTTTCCATACCAGTTCAGAAGAAATCTTGTCTGGTGGTTCTACCGTCAGGAAATCCTTCTTGCAACCTGATGTCAGGACTGCCATTACTGCAACTGTGAGTATATATTTATTTCTGATTGTTGATTTCATCGTTCTATATTTTGTGGTCCTGATCCATTAAAAAGTAACTTTAACACCGGCACTGATTACCCTTGCCTGTGGGTAATATTGTGAGCTGGAATTTGTCGATTCCGGATCCCAGATTTTAATCTTATCCAGGGTAGCCAGGTTCAATCCGCTCAGGTAAAACCTGAATGCAGTTAATCCCAGTTTTTTACTGATATTATCCGATAAAGAGTAGCCCAATTCTACGTTTTTCAAGCGCACATAATTATTGCTGCGAATCCAGTAGGTATTGTTGGAGGCATTGTTTGTATCGGTATAATAAGTCTTACCACGGTTAGATAAACGCGGATTTTCCGAACTTGGATTGTCTATGGTCCAGCGGTTTTTATAAGACCATTCCAGGAAATTCCCGATATCTCCGGACTCGGTTAAGCCCACAATCTGAACGCCACCGGTAGCTCCTTGTATCAATACAGAAAGATCGAAGTTTTTATACTGCAGGTTTAAATTTACACCACCGGTAAAGGTTGGGGTACTGGTTTTATCCAACCTCACCTTATCGTCGGCATTGATTAGTCCATCACCATTGATATCTTCGAATTTCATATCCCCGGGTACTAATACCGGCGTAATGCCGCTATAGTCGATCTGATTGGCATTAATTTCGGCCTGATCTCTAAACACACCAGCGAAATTATAGGCCAGTTGTGTTCCTGTTGGACGTCCGGTAGAACGTTGCCATTCCGGAGCACCCGGAGTTTCATCCCAATACACGATTTTGTTTTTCGCATATCCTCCGTTTACACTCACACCATATCCAAATTCACCGACCTGGTCATTATAGCTCAACTTAAACTCAAAACCTCTGTTGTCTACTTTCCCCAGGTTTACTGGTGGCAATTTCTCAGAGATTCCTGAACTTTCAGGCACAGAGTTGCTTCTGTTGATCAGAATTTTGGTTCTTTTATTATAGAAATAATCAAATTCAAAGGCCAGTTTATTGTCCAGGAAGGAAGCATCTAAACCGACATTCAGGTTGTTTGCTACTTCCCAGGTAAAGTCAGGATTTGGCACACTTGCTTCATATAGTGTTGGAGTCAGTTTGTCGTTGATCACATAATTTGAAAAACCAACCGTGCTCAGGTATTGGTACTCGGCCAATGCTGATCCGATATAGGCTTCTGCACCCATTTGTCCCCATGAACCTCTAAATTTCAGGTTGTTTACGAAACTCACATTATCTTTGAAGAAAGGCTCTTCAGACATACGCCAGCCCACAGATACGCCAGGAAAGAATCCAAAACGTTTGTTTGGCGGGAAGATGTAAGAACCATCCACTCTCCAAAGAAATTCTGCAAGGTATTTTTCTTTATAGTTATAGCCAACACGTCCGAAATAGCTTAAACGTGCTCTTTTGAACAGGTTATTAGGTGCATCAGCTGGGTTACCAACAGTCTGTTCCTGATCTCCACCAGCCAATAGTTCTTCTAATGCGGTAGAAAGAAAATATCTCCTTGAAGCATTAAAACCATCATTATCTACCTTTTCACTAGTCACACCAGCCATTAAGCCCAACGTATGTTCGCCGAATTTCTTGTCATAATTTAACATGGAAGTTAAATTGATTGCGAGTTGTCCACCGGCAGTTTCGGATAAGCTTGCATCTTTACGTTCCGAACTTACTGTACCTACTAACAAAGGTGTTACCCCGTCTGCTTCGAAGGAACGTTTATCCCATGAATAAAGCGTCCATGGTGTTTGCCATCTTTTTGCGCGACCGGCAAATTTATCAATAGATGCCATTCCTGTGAATTTTAAACCTTCTACACCAGGGATTCGGATCTCTACCTTACCGGTACTCTGAAAATAATCCCTTTTATCTTTTAAGTATCCGGTTTGATCTGTTGTGGTCACATAAGGGTTATAACCGAACTCAATTGCTGGTCCTGGTAGTCCATTTGGCCAAACTTCCATCTCTGTAGGTTTTCCACGCATGATCATTCTAAAGATATCTCCGGCACCTACCGTAGGGAAATTTCTTACTTCTTCCCTTGCTGTAATACCCAATGTGGTGGTGATATACTTATTCAGCTTGGCTTCGAGGTTCACCCTCATGTCGTATTGTTTGTAGCCGGTAGCGGATTTTTTATAGTAACCATCCTGATCCAGGTAGCCCATAGAAACCAGGAATTTGATATTTTCAGCACCTCCGGTTAATTGCACATTGTGTCTTTGTTGTGGCGACCAGTTTTTAAGGGTGGTACCAAACCAATCTGTATTTGGGTAGCGCAAGGGATCAGATCCATCACGAAAGGCCTGCATTTCTTCCGGGCGATAAGCCGCGGTAAGGGTGCTATTGTTATCTGTTCTCTTGTATTCTCCGGTGTTTTTTATGGCCTGCCATGCAGCATCCCATTGATTAACCGGTAAATCAGAACCAAAGATCTTCAGCTCATTTAAAATTTCTGCATATTGAACGGAATTGGCCATTTTTGGCGTCCGTGTAGGTTGTTGCAAACCATAAGAATAGTCGTATGAAAACTGTGGTTTTCCGGTTTTCCCTTGTTTGGTGGTCACAAGGATTACACCATTTGCTGCTCTGGAACCATAAATAGCGGCAGAAGCATCTTTCAAAACGGAAACACTTTCAATATCATTAGGGTTTAGACGCTCTAATCCTCCTGCCCTGTTTGGCACCCCATCAATTACAATCAATGCTTCATTATTTCCTAAGGAGTTGATCCCACGAATACGGATGGCAGAACCATCATATCCCGGCTCACCGCTGGATTGAGTAGCTGTTACACCCGGCATACGTCCTGCTAAGGAATTGGAAAGATTTGCTGTAGGCGATTTTGCCAGTTCAGAACCTTTCACCGAAGCAATTGCACCAGATACGACTGCTTTCTTTTGCGTACCATAACCTACAACCACAATTTCAGAAAGGTCTTCTGCTTTTTCAGACATCGTCACATTGATAACTGGCCTGTTATTTACCGGAATTTCCTGCGTTACATAACCCATATAGCTAAAAACAAGCGTTCCGTTATCCGGAACCTTAACGCTATACCTTCCGTTTGCATCCGTAGTGGTACCGATAGTTCCGCCTTTGAGTTTGATACTCACCCCCGGAACACCTCCACCTTTTCCATCAGAAACCGTTCCTTTAACGACTACTTCTGCCATTTCCGAATTTTGTGTACGGATCACGACCAATTGATTTTCCAGTGTTTGAAATTTCAATCCAGTGCCCTCTAAAAAGATTTTCAGCGCATCCATCACGAGGATATCGCTTTGAATCAACGTAACATTCTTATTAAAAGGCAGGTCGGCTTCGCTGTATAACAGTCTGAAATTCCCTTTCTTTTGGAGGATGCTCAAGGCATCCTTTAATTTCACTTTTTTCAGGTCGAGATCGACCTTAGTATATTGTGAATAAGTAGACGCCGAAACTTGCAAACACAAGACGAACGACAAAACAAAGCTCCAGTTTAACATCAATAGAATTTTTTTTCGGGAAAATCCGGCACATAGAACTTTATTGCACAGTTCTTTTTTTTTCATAGATTTGTCAATTTCAAAGTTAAAAATCTGATAATGGTAGTTTTAACTACCGCTTGAAGGTTGGGAAAGGGGGAAAATGTTGGCGCATTTACTCCCTTTTTTTTGTTAGTAAATAATTACGTCATCTGCTTTTAGTTTAAAGTGAAATGGTTTGATTAATTGCATGGCGGTTAAAGCCTCTTTAATATTTTCATTTTTCAGTACTCCGGTAAAGCGGTAACCTTTAGGAATGGTTGCTCCGAGTTCAATATGTATATTAAACCAGCGTTCTAACCTTGGTTTTAAGTCTTCCAGTGATTCATTCTGAAACACCAGCATATTGTCTTTCCAGGAAGTTTCTTCTATATATTCTGATCCGGCAATGCGAACAGGTACGATGTGCTCAATGATAAGGTCAGGTAGAATGTTTTTCTGCTGATTTACTTTTTTGTTGAGGTTATTTTTCTGCTGAGTGGCCGTTGCAAATTTTTCTGAAGGTTTCAGGACAATCTTTTGCGCAGGCTGGTTGTTCATAGACAATTCTATAGAGCCTCTCAACAGCGTCGCTTCCGTTCCTTTTTCTTTAGCGTAGGCTTTTACATTGAATGCCGTCCCCAATACTTTTACCGACAGCTCCTTCGTGCGCACAACAAATGGTCTGTTACGGCGGTGTGATACATCGAAAAACGCTTCCCCAACCAGATAAACCAGTCTTTGTTTTTCTTCATCAAGGTGGCTATCATAAGAAAGGCTGCTTTCTGCATTGAGCCATACCAGTGTACCATCAGGAAGTAAAATCTTTTTACGTGTCCCTTTACCACTGAATACCTGGGTATCAAATTCCTTTGCATTATTTTTCAGGAAAAAGAAGGAAGCCATGGCGATGATAAAAATTCCACAGGCAACACCAAGAAGGTTATAATTGGTTTTAAACCAGGAGTTGAGCTTTTTTTGTATTGGGATATGTTGATCTATCGGGCTTTGTGTAACATCAAATCCGGCTTCCGGGGTTTTAAATCCAAGTTCTTTCCTGAATTTCAGCTCATGTGACTGATAAAAAGCATCGAGCTCTTCCTCGTTCATACCCGGCATATCCTCGCGTTGAGCCCAGATTTCGGAGACAACTTCGTCAAAATACTGCGCATCGGGAAAGGAAGTCATGAGTTCTTTTAACTCTTCCAATTCACGCGGCGTAGCCTCATTGGCCTGTTTCCGGGCCAACAGTTCTATGATTCTGTTATTATCCATAAGGATGGTTCGTTCTGAAGTTTATATTGGTTGTAGGTATAGGACAATATTTTTCAGAAAACTCCCTAGTCGATTTGCAAAAAAAATAAAATAAATTAAAGGAGGTAGGTTTCCATCTGTAAAACTACGGCCAGCTTTTTTAGGGCGGTCACCAAATGGGCGTCGACAGTTTTCACGGAAATATTTAAAAGTGTGGCTGTTTCTTTATAGCTGAGGCCATCTTCTTTGATCAGCTTAAACACCATTTTACATTTATCAGGCAGGGATTGGGTGGCCTGTTCCAATCTTTTCTTTAGCTCTCCGTTGATCAGCAACTGTTCCGGATTTAAAGAATCCAGTGCCACTTCAATATCAATATCATCAATAGAAACCACTTCATGTCTGGAATGCTTGTTCAATACGTTCAATGAGAGGTTGCGTGCAATCACCAGTGCATAAACCTTCACATTCTCGACTTCCAATAAGTTCTTCCTGTTTTTCCAAAGGGTAATCATGACATCACTAGCCACCTCTTCCGACAATTCCTTAGATTTCAACAAACAATAACTGAAACGGTACAACACAGGAAATAAGTACTTGAAAAACTGTTTATAAGCGTTTTCACTATCATACAGCGCAATGTGACTAATCAGGTTATTTAAGTCGGATGAATGTTTAGACATTGTGGTTTGGTTTGATTAATTCAAATGTAACATTTTTACGATACCATCCAAATCTTTCTATCTTTACATAAAATAGAACTTTCTGAGTTTAAAACTGTTACTAGTCCTAATCTATAGTGTTATTTGTACATTAACAAGAAAATTATTAAATGTATAAACAAGCCATTTTATTCTATAAAACCAGCTGGCCGGGATTAATATTAATGCTCCTTTTCTGCTTTTGCTTATTTTTTGGCTTCTTCAAAGCCGCCGTCCCCGGTCTCTTTTATGAAAAAGAAACCGGAGTAATTGATACCGCAAAAATTGGTATGGGTTATTATCAAAACAACCATACGGTTTCATTAAGGTTGCGCGAAAAAGAGACCCTGCTGGAACAAGATTACCCGATGTGGTGGTATGCGCCACACCCAACCGCAAATGACTTGAAATCAGGAACATTAATCACTGTTTACAAGAAAAAAGGATCAGATCGTTTTTATGGAATCAGTACTCCGGAAAAGACGATTCAGCCTGCCTGGTTTGATATTTTAACACGCTATTTCAGTACCCGTCTTACTTTATTCTTCATGATCAGTAGTCTGATTCTGATCGCGGTATACCATTACCGGGAACTGATTAAAAACACCTATTTATGGTTTCCTTATGCGACCGGAATTTTGGTACTCCTGACTTTCTGGGGTTATCTGAATGCAATCATCTTCCTGATTGTAGCTGCCATCGTTTTAAAATATATTCTGAAAAAAAGAAAAGACAGCATGATCAGCAGTCCTCCTGCTATAGACAATAGTTCAGCAGAACCTGGTTAGGGTAAAAAAACTCCAGGCCACCTGGTAAAAAAACTACGCAATATCCAGCAAAAAATTACGCGATAACGAACAAGAAAAGCAAGACAAGTAATTGATTTGGAAGTATTTTGCAATTAATGTAATTTTGTATCCTGCTAGGGGATAATCAAAACCAGCAATACTTACATGAGGACGAGGAAAGAGAAAATACCTGTATTAATACAGGTGATGTATGGCACTGTAATCGCCCTGAGCTTTTTCCGGCTGGCACTAGGGATCCCCGTCGACCTGAGACTGGTCAATTCCTATCCTGAATTAGTCCATTTTTTCACAAATCCATCTTTTTTCAGATTGCTCTTCCTACTCCTGACCTTGTTGCTGATCTTACAGGAATGGGTCATGCAAGAACAGTTAAAGCAGTCGAAATCACCAAACCCATGGCAGTATTTCCCTCAACTTCTGGCTTTATTTTGTGTTTCACAGTTATTTGTCGCTTTAGAAACACTAAATCTAAAGTACTGGTACGCTGCTGCACTTGGTTATACCCTCTTCAATGTCCTTTACTTTTACCTGACTAACCGGGAGAAAAACCGCGCCATCAATGCGGTTCACTATGTCAGGTATCTGCTACAAATTTTCCTGCTGGAAATATTCTTCTTTATCATTCCAAATGATTTCATCTGGACATTTTACCTCATTGCTTTATTGCTCAGTGCTTATCTGCTAATATTCTTCTCCTGGCTGAGTAAGGTTCTTATTTTGTACTTCCAATTGCAGGAAAATCCGGCAAGACAGGAGACAGCAGCATTAAGTGAACTGGTTCAAAATCAATACCCCGAATAAACCAATCACAGCGACCAATGTTTCCATGACCGACCATGAGCGGATCGTATCTTTAATGCTCAGGTTAAAATATTCCTTAAACATCCAGAATCCCGGGTCATTCACATGAGAAAACATGAGGCTACCTGCGCCAATGGAAAGCACCATTAATTCAGGATTTACATTAGAATTGATCATCAGCGGGGCAATAATCCCTGCTGCCGTTAAGCCTGCTACAGTAGCTGAGCCCAGACAAACGCGGATCACCGCAGCAATCAACCAGCCCAAAAACAAGGGTTCTATAGACAAGCCAGCCAATACGTTTCCAATTTCCTCACTCATTCCACTATCCGACAGAATTTGTTTTAAGGCCCCTGAACCCGCTATAATCAGCAGAATCATGGCAATATCTTTAACCGCATCACCGTAAATCGCCATCACCTGTTTCATCCTTTTACCCATATTAATTCCCAAAGTAAAAGTGGTTACACAAAGGGTAAGCAACATCACGATCGAAGGTTCTGCTAAAAATCCGGCAAAGCTCGTCAGGCCGGGCGAATCTTTAAACAGCAAGACACATACCGTAGTTACGGCCATTACAATGACAGGTAATAACGCTGAAATGAAACTGTTCCAGGCCCCGGGAAGCTGATCTTCCGGCAAGTCTTCAGATTGAAAAGTTTTTAAAGGGATGGCTACGATATCTTTTAAGGTCCTGGCGTATAATGGTCCCGCAATTACTATTGCAGGGATAGCCAGTACAATTCCGTAAAGCATCGTCATGCCCATATTGGCATGAAACTGCAACACCAATGCTGCCGGAGATGGATGCGGTGGTAAAAAACCATGTGTTACCGACAAAGCGGCCAGCATCGGTAATCCCAGGTAAACCGCAGGCAGTTTATACTTGTACACCACCGAAAAGATCAGGGGTACCATCAGCACAAAACCTACATTATAGAACAAGGGAATTCCGATGATAAAACCAGTGGTCATCAGTCCCCACTGGATGTATTTAGGCCCAAAAACCTTCATCATAACCGAGGCTATTTTTTGTGCTGCCCCACTTGCGGCAACCAACTTACCCAACATTGCGCCAAATACGATCACCATCACCAGTGAACCCAGAATGTCTCCGACCCCTTTTTGCAAAGATTTAGTAATCCCTGACAGGGGTATCCCCAATAATAATCCTGCCAGAATTGACACTAATAGAAAAGCAATGAAAGCGTTCACTTTGCCCCAGGTAGTTAGCAAAACAAGTAACAAAATACAGCCTATAACGATAAATATGGTCATGAATAAACGGATTTTAATTGATTATAATTTCATCTGCCATCAGCCAGGCCTTCTCTCCTTCTCCATATTCTCCTTTCGGAATTATTTCTACATGCTCTCCTACTACCTTCACATACCGAACCTGTTGCATTGGAAATCTGGCCCTTACTTTATTGACCCCATTAATATCGAATTTTTCCTGACTATAAATTTCTTTAAAAGTCAGACCATCCGTTGATACCATGAAGCGTATTCGTTTTGGCGCCCACATCCGCTGCCAATGGTAATTGAGAATATTGATACCAATGGCAGATACCGCTGTTGTTTTTCCCAAATCCACTACTGCATCCAGATCCTTCGCACTAAAGCCCAGCCATTGACTGTCATTGAACCGGTGATGTCCTTCCAGCCCATTCAAGAGCAGGCTTGCCGGAAAATTGTATTTCCCGCTGGCGGAATTCGCGAGTTTTATTTCTTTTTGCAGCCCTTGGTGATGTTGGAATTTCTGATTAAACACCCTGCCTGTAGGCTGGTTTCCAACAAATAGCTGTGCATTTAATTCCATGGACCGGTCCAATTCTGAGGAGATCGGTTGCTGGTAAAGTTTACTCCCGGCTTCCGGTAGACTACCATCAGTGGTGTACCTGATCACTGCATTTGGCAAAGTGCTTTTTAGAGACAGTGATACAGGCTTTCCATTTTCATTTTTCCAATCTGCGGTCAGCTCATCAAAATAAGGATAGTAATTAACGCTTTTCTTTTTGAGCAGGGCTTCCTGATGACGTAATTTCTCTAGAAACCAGGGGTAATTTTTTCTACCTCTTTCCGACCATGCGATTTCCGACACCGCCAATGCACGCGGAAAAACCATGTATTCCAGGTGCTTTTCATCACTCATGTATTCTGTCCAGACCCCTGCCTGAATCCCTTTAATATATCCAGCTTCCTCCACAGTCAGCCCATCAGGAACGGGCTCATACCCATACACCTTTGATAAAGGGGTATAATTACCTGCTGCTACAGGCTCGTTTTTATTTAAACTCTGGTAGTAGTCCAGGTAAAGCAGATTTTCCGGAGTCATGATTACCTCGTAACCGGCTTTTGCCGCAGCGATACCATTTTGTTCTCCTCTCCAGTTCATAATGGTGGTGTTTTTAGAAACCCCACCTTCCAATACTTCATCCCAGCCAATGGTTTTTTTATGTTTACCGGCCAGGTAGCGTTCTATGCGTTTCATAAAATACCCCTGGAGCTCATGCTCATCTTTAAGGCCTTCGGTTTTAATGCGCTGCTGGCATTTCGGACAATGTTCCCATTTCAATTTAGGGCATTCATCGCCACCAATGTGGATATAAGCATAAGGAAACAGGCTGATCACTTCATCCAGCACATCTTCCATAAACTGGTAAACCTGCTCATTACCGGCACAAAAAACATCATCAAATACCCCCCAAAACTGCGCCGTCTGGTAAGGTCCGCCAGTACATCCCAGCTCCGGATAAGCAGTCAGGGCGGCAAGTGCATGCCCCGGCATTTCGATCTCCGGCAATACGTTTACATATCTGGAAGTCGCATAGGCGACCACTTCTTTAATCTGCTCCTGTGTATAATATCCGCCATATTTCTTGCCATCAAAAGTATGTGGCGTTTCTTTTTTATGGCCGATAATTGTTCCTGACCGCCAGGCTGCCACAGATTGTAACTTAGGATATTTCTTTATTTCTATCCGCCATCCCTGGTCTTCCGTGAGGTGCCAGTGAAAAACATTGAATTTATAAAGAGAGAGGAGGTCGATAAATTTTTTCAGGAAATCAATTGAATATAGATGTCTGCCCACATCGAGGTGCATACCTCTATAGTTAAAACGTGGATAATCCCTGATTATTCCCTGAGGCAGGGACAAAACATTGCTTTCGGAGCGGGATAATAACTGGATCAGCGATTGTATTCCATAAAACACACCGGCAGGATCATGACCTGTAATGGAAATCTTATCTTTCTGAATAGAAAGCTCGTAGCCGCTTTTCATTTTTACTTTTACCGAATCCACCGCCAACATCAACTGCTGACCGGTAGTCCGCCCTTTCCCCGGACTGATTGCCAAAGTCTTTTCAGGCAAGGGACTTAAGGGGAGCAGGTAACCGGTATAAGAGCGGATTGCCTCATTGAGCAAGGCTGCATTGGCAGCCAAAGATTCGGGGTAGTAAATAGTGGTTTCCGGATGGATAACCATTTTCAGTCCGGTACTTTTGGCATAAACCGGCTCCGGAATCACCTGAAAAAGGGAATCCTGGGCATATATAGCCGTACCTGAAAAAAGTAACACCAACATCAGGCTCAGCTTAAAGCATAACTTTAAATATCGACCCTTGTTATTTCGTTTGTTTCCGAAAATCATACCTGTACATTTGGTTTGCATATTTTTTGCAACAAAACACGCGTTTCAAACATAAGAATTAAATAATTAACTTTCTGCTCCTCAATTAATTTATTAACAAGAAGTCCTTCTGTTTGCAAATCCATCATGTAAACTCTATATTAGGCTAATTAATAGGTATAAAAATGAGAAGAATACTGTTACAATTGCCATTACTCTTATTGGCTTTCCTGACTACTGCACAAGTTCAAAAAGACGTAGTAAATGCGAAAAACATTGCAATTAATTGGCAGATAATAGAAAATAATCATGCTGGTGCAGGGCAATTCCTGTCGGTACTGAACATTCAAAACACCAGCCCGATTCCTTTAGCGAATAAAAACTGGAAGTTATATTTCAATTTTGCGAGAAGGATTATCGCGAAAACAGTAAGCGGAGAAGTTGACCTCGTGCATGTGAATGGTGATTTGTATTATTTCCACCCGACGGCTAAATTCGTTCCTATTAGTAACGGGGCTTCCGTAAACATTGAATTTGCTTCCAGCGACTGGGCGGTAAACTACACGGATGCTCCTGAAGGTTTTTACCTGATCTATGACAATAATCCAAAAAAACCGATTCCTATAACTAATGTGAAGGCCATACCTTCTACTAGTCCGGCGCAATTTGCCAGAAATAAACAGGATCGTGTTCCTGCTATCACTCCTCAACTCATCTATGAAGAGAACAAAAACATCGTTAATCTTCCGGAAAAAGAACTTCAAAAAGTCTTCCCAACTCCGGTTGCTTATGAGAAAAAATCAGGTGCGTTTATCCTCGATGGGGCCGTAAAAATAACAGCAGATCCTTTGTTTGCCGTTGAAAGCATCTTTTTAAAAGAAAAGTTAGCGCTATTACTGACTCCGAAGAAAACCCTTCCCGCCGGAAAGTCTATCCTGTTAAAGCTGGATAAATCATTGGCAAAAGAAGGTTATGCCATGGAGATCAACCAAAATAACCTGACCATCAACGCTGCTGATCCTACGGGTATATTTTATGGCATACAGTCTTTATTTAGCATGTTACCTCCGCAAAAAAGAGGGATTAAAGTCGCCAGTATCCATATGCAGAACGCAGCAATTGAGGATCATCCCCGTTTCCCATTCAGAGGATTAATGATCGATGTGGCCAGAAACTTCCAGACTAAAGAAGAAATCATCAAACTGCTGGACCTAATGGGCATGTATAAGCTCAATGTTTTACACTTCCATTTAAATGATGATGAGGGTTGGAGACTGGAAATTCAGGGCTTACCTGAGCTTACAGAACTGGGTTCAAAAAGAGGACACCCGCTGGATAGTAACGCCAACCACCTGATTCCGTCATTTGGTTCAGGCCCTTTTGTGAACAATCCGCATGGTACCGGTCATTATAGTACCGCTGATTTCATCGCAATTTTAAAACATGCCAATGCCCGCCACATCAGGGTAATCCCTGAAATTGAAGCACCTGGACATGCCAGAGCAGCGATCCGTTCTATGGAAGCGCGTTACCATAGACTAATGAAAGCTGGTGAACCGAAAGCCGCAACCGAATATCTTTTACAGGACCTGAATGACCGTTCTACGTATCGTTCGGTCCAAAACTGGAACGATAATGTAATTGATCCGGCACTTCCTTCCGCCTATAATTTCATGGAAAAAGTAAGTGACGAGATCATTGCCATGTATAAAGCCGCTAATGCACCTTTACAAACCATACATTTTGGCGGCGATGAGGTTCCTGATGGCGCCTGGGAAGGTTCTCCAACCAGCTTAGCTTTTGTAAAAGCTCATCCGGAATTAAAAGACGTAAACGGCTTATGGGCGTATTTTTACAACCGGCTATACGAGATGCTGAAGCAAAGGAATTTGTATTTATCCGGCTGGGAAGAAGTGGGCATGCAGCCTGTAGTGACCGCTGGCAAGAAATCTTATGTCATCAATCCCGGACTTGCGGATAAAAACATCCACCTGAATGTATGGAATAACATCATCGGATGGGGTGCAGAAGATCTGGCTTACCGCCTGGCTAATGTTGGTTATAAGGTGATTTTGGGTGGCGTTAGTAATTTCTATTTTGATATGGCCTACCAAAAGTCTTTTGACGAACCTGGTTATTACTGGGGCGAATATGCTGATATTGACAAGGCTTTCAACTTTATTCCTTTCAATTCTTTCCTGAATTCCAATAAAGACAAATTCGGCAATACCTTAAAAGAAGGATTTTACGACTCCAAAGAGCGTTTAACTGCTAAAGGGAAGGCGAACATCGTTGGTTTACAAGGCTTATTATGGAGTGAAACCATTAAAGGGGCTAAAGACCTGGAGTATATGATTATGCCTAAACTGCTGGGATTGGCAGAAAGAGCCTGGGCTACCGACCCTGAATGGGCAAATGAGCCAGATTCTATCAAAAGAAAACAGTTGTATAACCGCGCCTGGTCGGAATTTGTAAATGTAGTAGGCAAGAGAGAATTACCGAGAATTGACGCCGCATTTGAAACGTTGAATTACAGGCTCCCTCCTGCTGGCGCAGTGGTTAAAGATGGCCTGGTGCACCTGAATATACAGTTTCCAGGGTTAACAGTTCGTTATACCATAGATCAGACTGAACCTACAAAAGACAGTCCGGTTTATACCAAACCTGTTCCGGCGAAAGGATTGATCAGGTTCCGTACATTCGACAGTAAAGGAAGGGGCGGAAAAAGCAGTTCTATCCTCCCTGACGAGAACTGGACAAGGAGCCCTAAGCAATTGCCATAAGCACAAAATTGTTTATTTTTTTATAATTAAGACGTATTATTGTAATTATACCATCAGTAATGACTACCGACCAACAACCAGCACCATTAACAAAAGCGCAGCGCAAGCAGCTCATTGTTAAAGAAATTAACATCCATACCCGCGCCACATTTGAACACCTGGCATTGATCGTCAATGTCTCTGAAGATACCATCAGAAGAGACATTAATGAGCTGGAAAAAGAAAATCTGGTGATCAAGGTAAAAGGTGGGGCAATGGCCAGTGCTTATCACCATACTTCTGAGCAAAAAGCCTATTCGCAAGACGATAAGATCACCATTGCACAGAAACTGTTGCCATTACTGAAAAAAGATATGTTGCTCTTACTGGGTGGCGGTACCACGATCAGAGAATTCATTAAACTGATTCCGGGAAACCTGAGGATCACAATTGTGACTGCCAGTGTGCTATCTGCGGTAGAATTGCTGGATAAGCCCAATGTCAGGACGATTATGCTTGGCGGGCAGATTTCTACCTATAGCCAGATGTGCTTTAGCGGAGACGTGTTCAATCAGCTATCGCATCTTAAAACTGACCTTTGCATCCTGGGCACCAATGCACTGGATATTGAGGGTGGCTTTTCCGATTCGGACTGGGATACGGTTCAGGTAAAGAAAGCCATGCTGGCTTCTTCTGATAAGGTAGCCATTGTATCTATCTCCGAGAAACTGAATTCTACGATGAAAATCAAAATTGCCAACTTATCAGAAGTGGATTATATTGTGACGGAGCTTCCGCCGGATGCCCCATTGCTGGACCCTTATAAAAGGTCTAATCCTAACCTGACTTTTCTATAGTTAAATAGAGATCTTTTTATCTCTGGCCCTGATTCTCCAGCTTTTTTCAATCTGATGATCATTTACCACCTGTGCTTCTTCGTATAAGGCACAGGAAGGACATACATGGTAAGGGAGACCGTAAATCCGGTCTCCGACCTTATATTCTTTTGGTCCGATATGTTTCAAAGTGAGGTGCTCCTCGGAATGCCCGATTGGCGTCAGGTCTTCGTTCCATGGGAAAACTACCCGTTTCTCTATAGGATTTTCTGAAGAAACCGATTTATAGCCCAGATCTACACATAAAATTCCAGGCGCAGGGAGAGAAATCACACTACATACCAATACTGCTGCATGTTTAAAGTTCAATTCAGGTATTAATCTGGTATAGTTCTCATCCCAAAACACAAAGGTTCCAGGACTACATTCCAGTCTTTCTATCCCCGAATAATAAGAAAAGGTATTGGAACCACCGGCCACAATCTTTAGATCTGCAAATCCTTTTTTGAATAGCTCATCTGCATCGGCAAGCACTTTATCCATCGCTGGTTTTGCCCGCGCTGCACGGACAGCCGGATCAGGATCATGAATATGGCCGTCATAAATATGCAAGCCCATAAATTTTAAGCCATGGATCTCGTTTAATGCGGTCACAAACGCTACCACATTTTCTGTTATCGGGAAACCGGTTCTGTTCATTCCGGTATTAAGATCCAGATACACGGATATTTCCTGACCAGGCTCTACTTCTATTTCCGTCCCTGCAGCATTTCCCTTCCCTTGTGCCACCGCAGCAATTTCTCTTGCGGTTTCCAGATTGTCTACCAGACAAGAAAACTTACAGTCGGGGAAAGCGGCAATCAGAGCCATCATCCTATGGATCTTAAATCCTACCGGCTGATAAGCGATCATCACATCTGTCATGCCATTTAAAGCAGCCAATTCTGCTTCTGCAATCGTGGCACACTTAATTTTATGAATGCCATAGCCGGAGAAAAGCTGTAGCACCTCTCCCATCTTATGGGTCTTGATGTGTGGTCGGAACCTGGATATATCTCCGGAAAGCAATGCTATTGCCATTTCAATATTCTGTTTAACGCGGTCCTCATACACCACAAATAAGGGGGTATCATATTGATCCAGATTAGAGATTTCCTGCCAGTTTTCCATATTTTAATTATTGATAGCTGTTTTACCTATTGATTTTAGTGGAGATTCCACTCTGTATAAACGATTCGATTTCTTCTTTACTGATCAGCGCCCAATCCCCCATGAATACTTTGTTTCATGACGCCACAAGCTGCTGCCCATTCGATCATTTTTTTCGGGCTAAAACCGGAAGAAATACCATAAAGCAAGCCCGCCGTAAATGCATCACCGGTACCAATCTGATCCGTTACGAATGGCAACGTATGAATGGTAGAATAATAAAACTGCCCTTCATGTGCCAGGCCGGCAAAATAAACATGGTTTAATCCCTCTACTACCCTAAAGCTCATTGCAAAAGTATGGAGCAATGGCATTTTATCTTTAAGAACGGAAAAGCAATGTTCAAAGCGATCTCTGTAGGTCAGGCCTTCTTTCGTATCGATCCCAAAATAAATGGCGATGCTGTCCAGATCCGCCACTGCCACCTGACAATAACGGAGTAAGTCCGGCATTACTTCTTTTGCTTCCAGGCCATAGTTCCACAATTTCCTTCGGTAATTAAAGTCTGCGGATATGGTGATTCCCTTTTTACAGGCAAGTTCGATTGCCTCATTACAAACACCGGCCGCTCCGCCAGACAGTGCTGCCGCGATACCCGACCAGTGAAACAAAGTGGTATCTGCCAACTGTTTTTCCCAGTCGATCATTCCTGTTTTCAATTGAGCATAAGCAGAGCCGGAACGGTCATAAATCACTTGCGTTGGCCGTAGATGATTGCCATTTTCCACGTAATAAGTACCCAATCGCTCTCCTCCTTTGGCTATTCCACTGGTATTGACGCCATATTTGCGCAATTCTCCGATGGCCATTTCCGCCAGGTCATTATCAGGAACCCTGCTCACCATCCTACTGTCCAGGCCTAACCTGGCCAATAACACGGCAACATTTGCTTCTGCACCGGCAACATGGATATTTAAGGCCTTAGACTGTACAAACCTCAAACCCTTTTGCGTATTGAAACGCAGTAAAAGTTCGCCAAAACAGGTAATACACGGAGTAGCATTCATGGGTACTAAATTAGCTTAAACCAATTCAAATAAAGCTTCAATTTCTACGGGGATATGGTCAGGTAGAGAACCCATGCCTACTGCACTTCTCACACCGATTCCATTTTCAGAACCCCATACGGATTCAAACAGTTCACTACAACCATTGATCACATAAGGATGACTTCCGAAGTTTGGAGTACAGCCTACCATTCCCAAAACTTTAATCACACGTTTTATAGCATTGAGACTTCCAAGATTGGTTACAATGGTCGAAAGCATGGTCAGGCCAACCTGACGGGCAGCTAATTTCCCCTGGTCTTTGTCCATATCGTCGCCAACACGCCCGATAATTAAAGAACCATCATCCTGAACGGGACCATGACCAGAGAGGTACAAATATTTACCATCAATAAGGTAAGGTTTATAGATTCCCAATGGTTTTGGGGCAGGAGGCAATGTTAAGCCTAACTTTAAAAAGCGGTCTTGAGCAGATGTTGTCATAAGAAATTAATTAGGGTATACTAATTTATCAAATATATCAAACCAATACTAATTTGCATAAATTTTGCAAAAATAAGCGATTTAAATTTCAATTCGCTTAGAAAACTGGCTACACAATAAACCCTCAACCCGCATCATGCAAAATAATTGCAAAAAATACAGATAAAGGGTGTGATTTATGTTATGCTTTAAAACCAGATGGTTTTATAAAAATTAAAGAGGAATGGAGAACAGCGGGATTTCGAGCCCTGAAGCCATCACTCTGGTTTTACTGCGATGGACCAAAGAGGCCCAGAAGCCATATTTATTAGGGATCATGATCAGAAGATCAGCATCGAATGCTTTAATTTCTTTTGCAATCTCCTTAATTACGGCATTAGACTTCACATTCTTATAGTAATAGCTCACTCCGGCAAGGCCGTTTCCAATGGCATCTTTTTCGGTTAATACGCGCTCGCCGGACTGCAATTCTTCAATTGCATTGTTCACATGAAAAACTTCTACTTCTGCATTCAGACTGATCGCTAGCTCCTGAATTCGTTTCAAAATTTGTGCCGGCACTCCCCGAAGCACATCACAGGCAAATAAGATTCTTTTCAACCCTTCAAATTTCGCCCCGACAGGAACTGCGATCACCGGAAATTTCAATTGCTTAATTGCGGCAGTAGTCGTATTTCCGATCAAGTCTTGTTCCAGTGTTTTAGAACCCATTCCAAGAATGAGCAGGTCAGCCTCATACTTTTTAATGACATCGCTCAACTCATCCCCTACAAAAGAAAAGCGGGTTTCAAAACCTACTTCTATGCCATAGTTTTTTGCAATAGCTAATGCACGCTCCTGTAAGTGGTGGTTGTTCTCATCTAGTAACTTCTGGACACTGGAGGCTGGTAAAATCGTATTGGAAGCATGGTGCGGAAGGACGTAAGAATTGAATAAAATCAGTCTTGCCTTACTGTGTTTTGCGGCAGCGGCAGCATAAGCTACGGCATTCTCTGCGACATCGGAAAAATCTGTTGCGACAATGATTGTAATCATAAGATATCAATATATAGGTTATCCGTAAATTAACTAATAGTTTCATTGATCAGCATAGGAACCCCTGCTTAGAAATTAATTTGACATTAATCAAACTATAAACTTAATTCAGCATGACAATCCTGATGTTTTAAGCAAAACACCGATATTTGACCTGTTTTAAATCCATACGATGAAAAATATACAAGTAATTGCTTTCGATGCAGATGATACCCTTTGGGTAAATGAGCCCTACTTTTTAGAAGCAGAGCAGAAATTCTGTGCCTTACTGGAAGATTACCTCCCACACCATAGTGTTTCGCAGGAACTCTTTAAAACTGAAATGCAAAACCTTCCTTTATATGGCTATGGCGTAAAAAGCTTTATGCTTTGCATGATAGAGACGGTGCTCCGGATCACTGACAATACTGCGAATCCTGAAATACTCTATAAAACGATTCAATACGGACAAGATTTGCTGAATAAACCCATTGAATTATTAGATGAGGTGCAGCAAGTGCTGGAGGCCTTAAAAGGAAAATACCGATTGGTGGTAGCCACCAAAGGAGATCTTTTAGACCAGGAAAGAAAACTGGAGAAATCTGGCCTGGCCCCTTATTTCCACCATATTGAGATCATGAGTGACAAAAAAGAAAAAGATTACCTGAAACTTCTGAAACATTTAGATTGCAAGCCTGAAAACTTCCTGATGTTAGGGAATTCTTTAAAATCAGATGTGATCCCTGTTTTGGAGATTGGCGGTCATGCAGTACACATCCCCTACCATACCACCTGGGCGCATGAGCAGATCGACCATACCCTGGAACATGAAAACTTCCATCAGGTTAAATCATTGGCAGAGATTTTACCACAATTACTTTAAGCATTACCATTTTACAATTAAGCGACCATGACACAAATTTTAGACTTAAATACCTGGTCAAGAAAAGACCATTTTCATTTTTTCAGCCAGTTTGAAGAGCCTTTTTTTGGCGTAACTGTCAATGTAGACTGTACCATTGCTTATGCGACTGCGAAAGCAAAAGGCATTTCCTTTTTCCTGCATTACCTCCACAAATCGTTACAAGCGGCAAATTATGTTCCTTCTTTCCGTTACCGCATTGTGGAAGATCAGGTATGGATATATGATCAGGTGAATGCTTCGCCAACTATCGGCAGAGCAGATGGCTCTTTCGGCTTCTCTTATATGGATTATCATGAAGATTTTTCCGAGTTCAAAGTGATCGCTGAAAAGGAAATGGAAACCGTAAGAAACAGCACTTCGCTTTTCCCTGCCGGCTCCGGAGATTGTGTGATTCACTATTCGGCCCTGCCATGGGTAGATTTTACTTCAATGTCCCATGCCAGAAGCTTTACCTTTGCAGACAGTAATCCGAAGATCTCCTTTGGTAAACTAACGGAATCTGAAGGAAAAAGAACAATGCCGGTATCCATCCACGTCCACCATGCTTTAATGGATGGTTTTCATGTTGGTCAGTTTATTGAACGCTTCCAGGAACTGCTAAACGAAGCTTAAACAGATGGAAGAATTCTGGAAATATATCAAAAGCTATGCGACGATTTCCATTGTTGCACAGGAGGCCTGGCAGCAATTGTTAAGTACGCAGCAACTAGCCCGACAGGAATACTTATTGATGGAAGGCAGTACCCCTAATAAGGTTTCTTTTGTTAAAAAAGGACTGCTTTCCTATTTCTATACCGATAAAGACGGCGCTACCGTCATCAAGAAATTCTTCCCTGAACAAACGCTGGTGGCCTCCACCAGCGCCATGCTCTTAAAGGAACCTGGTAAATTTACCATCCAGGCATTGGAAGCCACAGAAATCATCAGCTATCCTTTTGAAGGCTTTCGTCTGCTGACTGAACAGTTTCCGGACATTGCCAGGTTTTATATCCAATACCTGGAACAACATTGGGTGATAGAAAAGGAGATCGGCGAAATCAGTCTGAAGTATGAAACTGCCGGACAACGGTATGCCGGTTTCAAACAAAACCATCCGCAATTACTACAGCGCCTAAAGCTGCACCATATCGCCTCCTATCTTGGGATTACGCCTACACAGCTCAGCAGGATAAGAGCAGAATTGTAAAAGCCTCAACCTATGTAAACAGTTCCTTGTTAAAAAAGCGCTTTCTTTGCAGCAGTTATGATAGGGATCTGATGAAAAACAACTTAATAAAAGGAAGTATTCTGGTGGGGCTGGGCTCAGCGAGTTATGGAATGTTGGCAACATTTGTCAAAATGGCCTATAAGGAAGGTTATACTACCGCGGAAGTCACCATTTCGCAATTTACCATAGGCGTTATCGGTTTATTGCTCATCAGCATGTTTACCAAACGTCAAGGTACAAAGGCCAGCAGCTCCGCAATCGCAGCAGGAAGCAAGCAACCTTCCAACTGGAAAAGCCTGTTAAAGCTAATGGTTGCCGGAACAGCGATGGGACTAACCAGTACTTTCTACTATTTATCGGTTCAATATATTCCCGTGAGTGTGGGTATCGTGTTGTTGATGCAAACGGTATGGATGGGGGTAATCCTGGAAATGATCCTGCACAAAAAACGACCTGGAAACCGGAAGATTATTTCCGTACTGATCATCATAGGAGGAACGATACTGGCAACCAACCTATTACAATCATCGGTTACTATCGACTGGCGTGGCCTGGGCTGGGGAATGTTAGCGGCACTATCTTATACCATTACCGTATATGCCTCCAATGGGATCGCACTTCATTTGCCGGTGGTCAGAAGGAGTCTGTATTTGGTACTGGGTGGATTGATCATCATTATGCTCATTTTCCATGCTTCATTGAACATGAATTTCTCCTTTGACATCTTTTGGCGATGGGGAATCGTCCTTTCTCTTTTCGGAACCATCCTTCCCCCATTACTTTTTACCATGGGGATGCCCCTTACCGGAGTCGGACTGGGTACCATTATCGCGGCCGTAGAAATACCGGTCTCGGTACTGATGGCGCATTTTATTTTAAAAGAACCTGTTAATCTAATGCAGTGGGCAGGAATTGTCCTGATCCTGGCGGCAGTAATATTAATGAATATAGAAAAACCAAAGCGGGCCTCTTAAAGCCCGCTGTTAGCAATTATTTATTTTTTTTTATTGCATCAAGGCGCGTTTTCTGCTCCTTGATTCTATTTTCCAGTCTTGCTTGTTTCTCGGTATCTTCCGTTTGCTGCTCAACAGGAGATTGGTTGATCCATTCTTCGTACTGTTTTTCCTGATGTGCATTATGTGTTTTCAATTTATCCTCCAATGCTGCACGTTTGGCTTTTAAATTGGCCAGAGTACTTTCCCATTCTGCTTTTTCAGATTCCGCTACTTCTTTCAATTTAGCTTCAGCTTCCTCGATATCGGCCTGAAGTTTATCCAATTCCGTTTTTACCGGAACAAAGACTTTCTCATCCAGATTAAAGCGTTTCAGTTCAACACTCAATGGTCCAAGTAAGGCATCCACTGGTGTTTCCCAACTTTCCCATACATGTGCAATCAAAACGGATTTGCCATCAGGGATATTTGTAGCAATTTGATCCAGATAATCTGATACACCTTCTGCTTTCAAAGTTTCTCCCGCGGAACCAGCGATCATACCACCAGCCAGACCAACAATAAATCCAAGCGGCCCCGCCAGCAGACCTATTAAACCACCAATCACACCACCTGTTAGTACTCCATTTCCTGCTGACTCATTTTTCGCCGACCGGATATTTACTTTTCCATCTTCATCACGTGTTAATATATAGGTTTCACCAACTGAAATATCGTTTGTCAGGTTAAGTTCCTGCAACGCTTTTAAACCTTTAAATGCCTCTACTTCTGTATTGAATAAGGCTTGAATCATTTTTTCCATGGAAATGTATTTTGTTCTTAATTAAGTGATATAACTACAAATCAGCAGATAATTTGTTTTAATATTGAGGTCTCTTCCTCCATTCCCCGGTATTGCTCTAAATTCTGCTTACAGGCCATAAATAAACCAAATTATTTTTCAGTTGTTTACCTATAAAGATTTGACACAAAAAAATAGGGTTATGAAAAGTCCAAAACATAAAACCAGGGAGAAAGAAATATCCGAAGTCAGTAGAAAAGCAAAGGTAGCAGAGCCGGAGAACCAAACCTCCGCAAAAGACGCTAAAAATGTGCCTGTAAATAAAACTAAGGCTGGTATCAGGTCGGAGAAGTTATGAAATAAACAGGAGTATATTTATTTAAAAAAATTGTAATTATTTTTTTAACAGAGTTTTATAAATTAACTGAAAACCATATATTTATATAAGCAACTCTTAAAAAACACCCTCAAAATGAATATAGACCCTGTAGACAACATTGTTAATTACAAGATGGGATTCATCTATTGGAATCCTCAAGATTCCCGATTATTTGTGCCTAAGCGCGAAAGATCTATGGGACACACGCTGAACTTTGCGCATAAGATGAATATCCTCATTTTACTGGCCATAAGTATACTGTTTGTCTATACCCTTCTTTATCTCCCATAAGTTTAATTACGGGAGATAAAGAAAGGGCCAGATTTTGCCGGGGATTAAGCTTTCACTTCTTCAAAGAAATAAAGGATCAGCATAATTGCTTTATCCTTCCCAATATTTGTTGGCGTATGGGGTAACCGGCCGTCAAAAAGTAAAGAATCGCCTGCTGACAATTCAATCTCCTGATCTTCAAAATGATATTTCACACTTCCTGCCAGGATGTATTTGTATTCAAAAGCCTCGGTCCTCACCATTGGCCTTGAAGCATTTGGCTCCAGCTCCAGCAACACGATATCTACCGTGGCATTTTTGATAGATTTAGTCAGGATACGCTTGTATAAAAACCCCAGCGCCTGTTCCTTTTCAAATGATTCATATTCAGATTTTCTTTTGACCACTACCGGTGCTTTGTTTGCACTGTCGGAAATGTCTTTAAAAAACTGGTTTAAGTCTACATCAAGGGATTTGATGATATCGATCAATACCATTAAAGAAGGAACCGTACGGTTATTTTCAATCTGAGAAATCAGGCCCTTGCTTACGCCTGCCCGATCTGCCAACTCCTGAATGGTGATGCCTCTTTCTTTTCTTATTTCTTTTATCCGGTAACTGATTTTCAGGATTACATCCTCTTCCATAGTACTTATTATTGTCCAAAAATAATCAAATTATAGCCGTAGCAGTACCATGTAATGGTTAATTTATCGGGTCAAGGTCTTTATCCTTTTGTTTAGTGAGGTAATACACCGGAATTCCGGCCAGCATAATCAGCACCCCCCATCCACAGGTACTCATTTTAGTGACCAGTAAAGACACACAAAAAACGGTAGCGAAGATGATGTATAACATTGGTAATACCGGATAACCGAAAGCACGGTATGGACGTTCTGCGTCTGGCATCTTTCTTCTTAAAATAAAAATGCCCAGAATAGTCAGGATATAAAAGATCATCACGATGATCATTACAAAATCAAGCAGCGCTCCGTATTTTCCGGTCAGGCATAATGCTGATGCCCAAAGACACTGAATCCATAATGCCCAGGCAGGTACGCTTGCCTTATTTAAGGTGGCCGCTTTCTTAAAGAAAAGACCATCCTTAGCCATCGTATAGTATACCCTTGCTCCTGCCATAATCAGCCCGTTGTTACAGGCAAATGTAGAAATCATGATCATCAATGCGATAATGATGGTTCCGGCATTTCCAAAAATATGCTGGGCAGCCACTACGGCTACGCGGTCAGATTTGGCAGTGGCAATATCATTCATAGGAATCACGGCCACATACATCAAATTGGCCAGTACATAAATCACACTGACAATGAAGGTCCCCAGAAACAAGCTGAGTCCGACGTTACGTTTCGGATTTTTGATCTCTCCGGCAATAAAAGTAACCCCATTCCAGGCATCACTGGAAAACAAAGAACCTACTAAAGAAGCAGAAATGGCGGCAAAAAGCACGGAACCACCGATGGTCATCCAGGAGCCTGTTTCTACATTGAGCGACTTCAGACTCCAGGCATCTGCCCAGTTGGCATTCCATATTTCTGCTTTTGCCCCCAGTGTAAAACCAAAAACGATTAAACCGAAAAGTGATAATATTTTAATGATGGTTAGAAATGTTTGCAGGGTTTTGCTGTCTTTTACCCCACGACTATTGAGGTAAGTCAGGAAAACAATGGTGACAATCGAGACCAGCTGAGCGGCACTCAGTGCAAAATACTCCGGAGTTCCGTTAGCAGCGGTTCCTGTCTGCAATTGCCAAAGGATGTTGGTATCACTTAAAGGTTCGTATAAGTAGGCGGAAAACTTGGAAAAAGCCACGCCTACAGCGGCGATAGTTCCCGTCTGTATCACGGCAAAAAAGCTCCATCCATATAGAAAAGCAATCAGTTTATTGTAAGCTTCTTTCAGGTAAACATATTGTCCGCCTGCTTTAGGAAACATGGCACTCAGCTCTCCGTAACTCACCGCAGCGATTACCGTAACCAGGCCAGTCAATACCCAGATCACAATCAGCCAACCCGCAGAACCTACCTGTCTGGCAATATCCGCACTCACAATAAAAATACCGGAGCCGATCATTGATCCTACGACGAGCATGGTACCATCTAATAATCCAAGTTCTCTTTTGAAAGAGCCATCTTGACTTTCTTTTTCCATTTAGTTTGTTTTTAACACCTTCGAAGAATTCATCAGGTTTGGTTGTTGGTTTTCAAAATTTGAGCTGCTTCATGACCTAATTAACCAGGCCAGCAAATATTGACTGAACGTAGGTATTTAAAGGCATACAATTAATTGTGGTTCAATTTGATGCTTTCATTTTGTTTGGTTAGTTTGTGCTAATATATTTAAAAAAATTAAAAACCGGTGACCTGCAAAGGCATTCGAAATATTAAATTATATTTTATAAAAAAAACCTTAACAATCAGTTCATTAAAAATTTGCTTTTTAAAAGAACACTGTTAATTTTACGTAGCTCTATCTGATCTGTGAACGCGCTACTCCATACCGAAGGAGTAATCTATACCCCGTAAAACAAAAAATAACCAAATAAACTTAAACCAAGTATGGAGTTCTTACAAAAAAATCTAATTTACTTTATCCCCTTGCTGGGTTTAATCGGCATTCTCGTAATGGCCATAAAAAGTGCCTGGGTGAACAAACAAGATGCTGGTGATGCGAAAATGCAGGAACTCGCAGGCTATATAGCCGATGGAGCGATGGCCTTTCTGAAAGCAGAATGGAAAGTGCTCAGCATTTTCGTGGCATTTACCGCAGTATTACTCGCCTGGTCCGGAAACATCCATGAAATAAATGGCGTTGTCTTACATTCCAGCTGGATCATTGCGGTTGCATTCGTTATTGGCGCTGTATTTTCTGCCACCGCAGGATATATCGGCATGAAAGCCGCCACGAAAGCCAATGTAAGGACCACGCAGGCTGCCAGAACCAGTTTAGCGAAGGCCTTAAAAGTTTCCTTTACCGGCGGAACAGTCATGGGATTAGGTGTTGCCGGATTGGCAATTTTAGGTTTAGGAGGCTTGTTCATTGTTTTCCTGCAGGTATTTAATGTCATTAATGCCAACAGCACCGAGATGAAAACAGCGATAGAAGTGCTTACCGGCTTCTCTTTAGGAGCTGAGTCTATCGCGTTATTTGCCCGTGTTGGTGGTGGTATTTATACCAAAGCTGCCGATGTAGGTGCGGATTTAGTGGGTAAAGTAGAAGCGGGAATCCCCGAAGATGACGTTAGGAACCCCGCTACGATTGCTGATAACGTAGGCGACAATGTTGGTGATGTAGCCGGAATGGGCGCCGATTTATTCGGTTCTTATGTAGCTACTATCCTGGCCACCATGGTATTGGGACAGGAAATTGTAGTTGATAAGCTAAATGGCGTTGCTGTAGATCAGCTGAATGGCTTTTCGCCGGTATTGTTACCCCTGGTGATCTGCGGTCTGGGCATCCTCTTCTCTATTGTAGGCACCTGGTTTGTGCGGATTAAAGGCGAAGATTCTAATGTACAAACGGCCTTAAATCTGGGCAACTGGAGCTCTATTATCCTGACTGGTATTGCCTGTTACTTTATCGTGATGTTTATGCTGCCTCCTCAGCTGCACCTTCGTGGTGTAAGTTTTACTAAAATGGATGTTTACTGTGCCATATTAGTCGGTCTGGTGGTAGGTACCCTCATGAGTATCATTACGGAATATTATACCGCAATGGGTAAAGGCCCTGTAAAATCAATCATTCAGCAGTCCGGAACAGGACATGCTACCAATATTATTGCAGGATTATCTGTAGGGATGAAATCTACGGTTGCCCCTATTCTGGTACTGGCAGGTGGAATTATCTTCTCCTATGCTTTTGCCGGTTTATATGGTGTGGCGATTGCTGCTGCCGGTATGATGGCCACTACGGCCATGCAACTTGCCATTGATGCTTTTGGTCCGATTGCAGACAATGCCGGTGGAATTGCGGAGATGAGTCAGCTTCCTCCGAAGGTCCGTGAGCGTACAGACAACCTGGACGCCGTAGGAAACACGACCGCAGCAACGGGTAAGGGATTTGCTATTGCTTCCGCTGCGCTAACCTCACTGGCTTTATTTGCCGCTTTTGTGGGGGTTGCGGGGATTGATGCCATAGACATTTACAAAGCACCTGTGCTGGCCGCCTTATTTGTTGGGGCCATGATTCCATTTATCTTCTCTGCCTTGTGTATTGCAGCGGTAGGAAAAGCGGCTATGGAAATGGTTCAGGAGGTTCGTCGTCAGTTCCGCGAAATCCCGGGAATTATGGAATACAAAGCCAAGCCTGAATATGAAAAATGCGTAGCCATTTCGACCAAAGCCTCTATCCGTGAAATGATGTTGCCGGGTGCAATTGCACTATTGGTACCGATCATGGTAGGTTTCGGATTTAAAGACGTATTTCCTGCTGTGAGTTCCGCCGAAATGTTGGGTGGTTTACTGGCAGGTGTTACCGTATCCGGCGTCCTCATGGGAATTTTCCAGAGTAATGCAGGTGGAGCATGGGACAATGCCAAGAAGTCTTTTGAAAAGGGAGTTGAAATTAACGGGGAGATGTTTTATAAAAAATCTGAGCCACATAAAGCCTCAGTTACCGGTGATACCGTAGGCGATCCATTCAAGGACACTTCGGGTCCCTCTATGAACATTCTAATCAAGCTAATGTCTATTGTATCGCTTGTCATTGCCCCTTACATAGCCGTAGGCGTGATGCCGGAGGTTAAACAGCGTCAGGAAATCATTAAAGAAATCCGGGTGATGAAAACGATAGATGCTAATGGAAAAGAGCGGATTGACACCATAAAGAACCTGTTAGACACAATTACTGTCAAACCATAATATTACGATTGTTACTAATAAAAGGGATTTTGAATAAAAATCCCTTTTATTTTTAAACATCTTTATTTAGGTTTGACAATCTGATTACAAAAAAAAAGACTATAGACAACCTTTTACTAAACTTTAAACTATGAATTTTAGAAAGTCAATCGACTTACTTACAAAAGAAGCTTCCGAAAGCGGAGAAGGGGCACTGAAGAGAACCCTGGGCCCCGTAAATCTGGTTGCTTTGGGTATTGGGGCCATTATCGGTGCTGGATTATTTTCCATTACAGGTTCAGCAGCGGCCAATAATGCCGGCCCGGCGATCACCATTTCCTTTGTTATTGCAGCAATAGGTTGCGGTTTTGCAGGTTTATGCTATGCAGAATTTGCTTCGATGATTCCTGTTGCGGGAAGTGCATATACCTATTCTTATGCCACCATGGGCGAATTAGTAGCCTGGATTATTGGTTGGGATTTAGTACTGGAATATGCGGTTGGTGCAGCTACAGTTTCTATTAGCTGGAGCCGATACCTGGTCAAGTTTCTCGAATATTACGACCTTCACCTCCCCGCACAGGTAGTGATGTCGCCATTTGACACAGCTACCCTTGCCGATGGAACGATCGTTAACGGTATGTTTAACTTACCTGCCGTGTTTATCATTGTATTAATGTCAATGGTGTTAATCAGAGGAACTAAAGAATCAGCGATCATCAATGGTGTTATTGTAGCCATTAAGGTGGTTATCGTATTCATCTTTATCTTCTTAGGATGGAAATACATCAATGCAGACAATTACTCTCCATATTTTATCCCTGCGGATAAACCAGGTCATGCCAGTTTCTTTGAAAACGGATGGGGTGGTGTCATCAGAGCAGCGGGTATTGTATTCTTCGCTTATATTGGTTTTGATGCGGTATCTACTGCAGCACAAGAAGCTAAAAACCCGAAGAAAGATATGCCAATCGGTATCCTTGTTTCGCTATTCATCTGTACTATTCTTTATATCTTATTTGCACACGTAATGACAGGTGTAGCCAACTACGACTTATTCAAAGGTCAGGATGGTATTGCTCCGGTTGCTGTTGCGATTGACAATATGGGTGTTAAAAATGCAGCAGGTATAGTAACGCCAGCTTACCCATGGTTAAACAAAGCGATTATCCTTGCGATTTTAGGTGGTTATTCTTCTGTAATCCTGGTGATGTTACTTGGACAGTCGAGAGTATTCTTCTCGATGAGTAGAGATGGTTTATTGCCAGCTGTATTCTCTAAAGTTCACCCTAAATTCAGTACTCCTGCGAAGAGCAATATTTTATTCATGGTATTTGTGAGTTTATTCGCTGCTTTTGTTCCGGCAAGAGTTGTGGGTGAAATGACCAGTATCGGTACCCTGTTTGCCTTTATCCTGGTATGTATTGGTATCATTATCCTGAGAAAACGTATGCCTGATCTTCCAAGAGCATTTAAAGTACCAATGGTACCGCTTATCCCGATCCTGGGTGTTGTGGTATGTTTAGGAATGATGATTTTCCTTCCATTGGATACCTGGGTTCGTCTATTGGTATGGATGATTATCGGTGTAAACGTGTATTTATTCTACGGAATCAAAAACAGTTTATTGTCAGACAATAATCCGGTAACACTTGCCAGGAGTAATAAAGTAGTTTCTTTCATCGGTTTAGCCTTAGCGGTATTGTTGATTATTGTGGCGATTATCCACCACCATACCACCAATGGAACTGATACTGGATTGTACTACTTCTCTCTGGTATTTGCTGTAGTACATATCTTCATCTACGTATATCGTGCTGCCACCTCTAAAAACGTGAAAGCCAAACTATAAGCCTCCTTTACTAAAAGGAAGTACATTTTAAACATAAAAGGCCCTGGTTCATCTCATGAACCAGGGCCTTTTTGTTTTCACATCAGGTCACCATTTTATTACAAAATACTATACCTTTGCAGCATAAATCAGCTGCTATGGAATTTAATTTCAGTCAAATACTCTCTTGTTCAATGATCATGTTCGCGATCATTGATATCCTTGGTGCCATCCCTGTGGTCATCGAACTTAGAAAAAAAGCCGGTCATATTCAATCTGAAAAAGCAACTATTGTGGCTACAGCATTGATGATTATCTTTCTTTTTGCGGGAGAAACCTTATTAAAAGTAATCGGTCTGGATGTAGAATCCTTTGCGATTGCAGGCTCCTTTGTGATCTTTGTGATTGCGATGGAAATGGTGCTCGGACTCACCATTTTCAACGAAGATGTTCCTGAAACGGTGTCTATCGTTCCATTGGCCTTCCCATTAATTGCGGGTGCCGGAACCATGACTACCCTATTGTCATTGAAGACAGAGTATGCCACACAAAACATCATTGCTGGTATCCTGATCAATATGATGTTTGTGTATTTTGTATTAAAGAACACCAATCGTTTAGAGCGACTTCTTGGTAAAGCCGGATTGAACGTCTTAAGAAAGGCATTTGGAATCATCCTACTGGCCATTGCCATTAAGCTATTCAGAAACAACACGGGTTTGTAATCTACAACCCCTCCATACCTAAAAATGGCCCCTGAATTTAAACAATTCAAGGGCCATTCTATTTTTAAATGCGCGGTTAAGCGTCTTTTTTCCAGTCTTAAGCCGTTTCCGTTTTAATCAGACGGGCTACAAACATTGTATCCGCAGCATCTTTATATCCTTTAATCACTTCCATTTTCTCCAGTTTTAGCGGAAGAGTTTCTTCCAGAAAACGAACTACTTCTTCATTTTCCTGCTTAAAAACGGAGCAGGTAATGTAAATCAATGGTTTCCCGACTTTCAGGTATTTGACCACATTGGCTGCAATTCCCTTCTGCAAACGGGTGTACATACTGATTTTGTGCTCATCAAAGTAATACAACATTTCTGGTGTACGTCCCCAGGTACCGGATCCGGAACAAGGGGCATCGAGTACAATCCCATCAAATTCGTAATCATGTAAATCCTGATCGTTGTTTTGCAACAGATCCAGTACTTTCTTTTGATACTTCTTAATCCCAGCTTCATGAAAACGATCATCAAGGTTGTTTAAGCTGTTTTCTCTAACGTCACTTACCACGAGCTGCACAGTAGGCTCCAAATCGTGTAGCAGCAGTGATTTACCCCCTGAAGCAGCACAACAATCCCACCAGCGATCATAAGCTTTAGGTTCAAAAAACAAACCTGTCTTTTGAGAAGAAAGGTCCTGAACCTGATAAAACTTCTGGTTGGGGAATATATTTTCCAGTTTAGTGCCATTTGGCAACATCAGGGTTGTTTCGCTGAGTTCCTTCACCGGCACTTCATGTGCATTCAAAGCGGCCAGTAAATCCTTCAGGTGTCCTTTCGTTATCCTCAGAAATAAATCCGGCTGTATAAAGAAAGATTCAAAGAAATCTTCCTGCTCCACCGCAGCACTTAAATTCTGATGGAAAGAAAAAACATCTGCCAGTTTAAAGGCAGGAAAAGCAGTTTCAATTAAGGCCAGCTTAGCTTTCAGTGGCAATTCGATCTGATCAGCCAGATTTGGCAGATGGGTATCTACCACCAGACTTGGTGTCGTATTGCATAGAAAATCAGCAACAGCCAAACGCAATACCTGCTGTTCTTTCATCAGGGCCTTTCCCAATCTGAAAAAACTATATATATAACGGCTGGACCATCTTCTATCCGAAGAGCCCATCTTTTTATTCTGTTTGAAATAGAGATGTAAAAACCGATGTAAAGGCAAAAGCCCATCGTAGCTTTTAAAAATCTGCTCAAACGCCCGGATCTGATGTTCTATTCTCATTCTACAATATTTATAGCAAAATTCTTATAGCGTAAAAGCATTAAACTGGTATTGATATAACCCAGTTTTTCATCGTGATAAAAATCAAAGGTATTGTGTAGTCCTTCATACTTCTCTCTGGTCAGGTATTTTAAATAATCAGCTCCATGTTCTGCAAATAATTTACCAAAATAAAAACCAATATCAAAGCCTTTAAAAGAATATTCAGAAGGCTCAAATCTGTACGCTGCCCTGTATTTCTTAATGAACTGCAGGGTTGCCGGACTATGGTAATTGACATGATAAGAAGCGGTGATACTGGTATTTAAAGCCTGTAACTTGTCTACATTATAATTCTGTTTGATCCAATCCGGGTGTCCGAATAAATTCAGGTCAAAGCCTTTACTTTTAATCTTCATCAACCTGTCTAAGGTAGGAACCACAAACTTTCGATCAGCAGAAGTAACGATCAGGACATACTTTTTATCCTTCTGCATCTTCGTTTCCAAACTGTACACCGAAGGATATTCCTGTAGCACAAAAGCCTTGTTATTGACTTTAAAATACTCGCGTAAAGGTGCAGCAACCACTTCATCACTAGTTGATTTCGGATTGATCAACACGACGATGGTGTTTTCAGGAGAATAGTTCTTAGCCACATAATTCACAATTTTGGCTGCATGGAGGTCTATATTATTGACCACCGAGATCAGATTTGGATTGTTAAATTCTTTCGGATGTGTAGCTGCGAGTGGTGATATTACCGGAATATTTCTGGCAATAGAATAAGGAGTAATGTGTTTAATGCCCTGAGGAAATACCGGTCCTACCAACAGATTACTGTACGTTAAAGTACCTTTACTGAGCAGTCCGTCAATCTGCGCATTGGTATCACGGGTATCGTAGACATTCAGGTTAAAGTTTAAGCCCAAACTTGCCGCAGAATCTATTCCCAGTTTAAAACCCTGGTAAAAGTCTATGGCCATTGCTGCTTTATCAACCCCGGCTTTGGTAGCCGTCTTCAGGTTAATTTCATTGAGGCGGAAAGGGATCAGCAAAGAAATATTAGCCTGTGTAAACCGCTCTACAGGTTTTTCTACTTCTTTCTCTTTACCCTGGCCGTCGGGTTTTTTATTTGCAGGCTTTCTTATTTTCGGCGAACATGCCGAAAATAAGAAAGCAATACAAATGATCAGCCAATACTTATTCCCACTCAATTGTAGCGGGTGGTTTTGAACTGATATCATATACTACGCGGTTTATTCCTTTTACTTTGTTAATAATTTCATTAGAAATTTTGGCGAGTACGTTATATGGTAAATGACACCAATCGGCAGTCATACCATCTACAGATTCCACTGCACGAAGACAGATGGCATTCTCGTAAGTACGTTCATCACCCATTACGCCTACAGATTGTACCGGAAGGAAGATTGCTCCTGCCTGCCATACTTTATCGTAAAGACCTGCTTCTTTTAAGTTATTAATATAGATCGCATCCGCATCCTGAAGGATAGCTACCTTCTCCGGAGTCACCTCACCAAGAATTCTGATCGCTAATCCCGGACCAGGGAAAGGGTGACGGCCAATGATAAAATGCTCTAAACCTAGTGAAGTACCCACTCTTCTCACTTCATCCTTGAATAAAGTTTTCAATGGCTCTACTACTTTTAGTTTCATGAAATCAGGCAATCCACCAACATTATGGTGAGATTTAATCGTAGCTGACGGACCTCCGTTTACAGAGATCGACTCAATTACGTCAGGGTAAATAGTACCTTGCGCCAACCATTTCACGTCTTCAACCAAATGTGCTTCTGTATCGAAAACTTCGATAAATACACGTCCGATTGCTTTACGTTTCAACTCAGGATCAGTAACACCAGCCAACTGGCTTAAGAAACGTTCCTTAGCATCCACACCTTTGATGTTTAAACCAAGGTGTTTGTATTGTTCTAATACACTTTCATATTCGTCTTTACGAAGTAACCCGTTGTCAACAAAAATACAGTGTAAGTTAGTACCGATTGCTTTGTGCAACAATACCGCAGCAACACTAGAGTCTACACCGCCAGAAAGGCCTAGTACAACTTTATCATTACCAATAGTTTCTTTTAAATCAGCAATAATCGTTTCTACAAAAGCTTCAGAAGTCCATTCCTGATGACATCCACAGATATCTACAAGGAAGTTTTCCAACAATTGCTTTCCGTCAGTACTGTGAGTCACTTCCGGGTGGAACTGAATCGCATACGTTTCGCTATCTTTAATCTGATAAGCCGCAACTTTTACGCTGTCGGTACTTGCAATCAGTTCAAAGTTTTCAGGGATCTTAGTGATGGTATCTCCATGAGACATCCATACCTGAGAATCCAGATTAATGTTCTTAAATAATTTATTACCGCTAGCAACGAAATTCAGGTTAGCCCTGCCGTATTCACGAGTTGATGAAGCCTGAACCTCACCACCAAGTTGTTGCGCCATGTATTGCGCACCATAACAAACGCCCAATACAGGGAATTTAAGGTGGAATTTAGTCAGGTCAATCTGTGGAGCGTCTGCTTGACGAACCGAAAATGGACTACCTGAAAAGATGATACCTTTTACGTCTGATGTGATTTCAGGAATATTATTGAAAGGATGAATTTCGCAATACACATTTAGCTCGCGCACCCTGCGGGCAATTAGCTGCGTGTATTGGGAACCAAAATCGAGAATTATGATTTTTTCTAGCATGGCCAAAGTTAAGAAAACTTACCTGCTGGTACAAGACAGAATGTCAATTAACCGCGATTTGATACTTAATTACCTCTACACCGAACCTTCTTAGAAAATCTACGCCCTCATCACCAGGCAATCCTTTGTATTCTGCATAAGAATCCTGGTATAAAACCTTCTTAATTCCGGAGGATAAAATCAATCTTGCACAGGCGATACATGGTGAAAGTGTGGTATATAAGGTTGCACCTTCTACTTTAGCTCCGTTTTTGGAAGCGTACAAAATTGCATTTTCTTCTGCATGGAGGGCAAGGGAACAACTTCCGCGGGAATCTCTGTCGCAACCAGTCTCCGGCCATTCTTCATCACAATTGTGTGTTTCCGGCGGTGGCCCGTTATAACCGATAGAAATAATCCTGGTATCTTTTGTCAGCACAGCACCAACATGTGCCTTTACACAATGGGAACGGGCAGCAAGATCTACTGCTAAATTCATATAAATATGATCGAAACTCTTTTTACTCATATAGGTATAAATAAAAAGCTTCCCATTTATTCAATGGGAAGCTTTCCTGTTAAATATAATTAGTGACCACCTTCGGCCTCAATATTTTCTACATTAATGCCCTGACTTTTCAGCACAGCGCTCACTCTCCAGGCAAAGAATACCAGGTAAGCAAATCCGATTGCAGGAACGATATAAGAACTGTGGATACCAATAGTATCAGCAAGTTCACCCTGAATTGGCGGGATAATCGCACCACCCAAAATCATCATGATCAGGAATGAAGAACCCTGACTGGTGTATTTGTTTAATCCGGTAATCGATAAGGCGAAGATCGAAGGCCACATGATCGAGCAGCACAATCCACCACTTACGAAAGCAAAGATAGCAACATGACCAGTGGTTAATAAACCAATAGCCATAGAAATAGCCCCTAAGGTACCGAAAATTGCCAGTGTTTTGGCTGGTTTCTCCTGTCCAAGGTAAAAAGCAACAATCATTACAGCGATACAGATACCATATACATATAAGTTACCTACATCTGTTCCGGTAAAGTGGTTTACGAATAAAATCACTCCGAAAGCAACGAAAGGCACCACTACGGTTAATATATTTCTCAATGTTTTAGACATCCTAAAGGCCGATATTGCACCAGTCCAACGACCGATCATCATACTTCCCCAGTATAGCGAGATGTATTGTTTGATCTCAGACTCTGCTAAACCTCCAAATTCTTTCAGGTTTAACAGAGCCCCCAGGTTACTTTGAATGGTTACTTCTGTACCTACATACATGAAGATCGCCAACATTCCCAATACCAATTGCGGGTATTGCATAGCCCCCCATTTCTCAGGGTTATCTTTTTTCACGGTATAAGCAAACAGTAAGGCCCCAAGAATAATGGCCAGTGAAGAGTAAACAAATACGGAAGCAGGAATACCTGTTGCATGAGCTAAAGGTCCGGCAGCGGCAACCATTAAGAAACCGAGAATCATCACTACCAGCGGGCCGTTAGGCTTAGGACTGGCTTCTACTTTCTCATCACTGGTTACTTTTGGTAAATTCGAAAGCGCGAAAAAGATCGCTACTGCGATAAACAAGCCTGCAAGAATATAATACAGGTTATTGATTGAGCTGATTTCTACTTCTTTCGGGATCGCATCATTTGCGGTACCGAATAAAACCACACTCACGATTACAGGCCCCATCAATCCACCAAGGTTATTGATACCACCGGCGAGGTTTAAACGGTGTGTACCACTTTCAGGCGCACCTAAAGCTACCACAAAAGGGTTAGCCGCAGTTTGTTGAAGGGAGAAACCCAGGGCAATCACGAAAAAGGTAAATAATATAAAGATAAAAGATCCGGAATGAACCGCGGGAATCATGATCAATGCACCTACTGCAGAGATGAGTAATCCGGCGATAATCCCTTTTTTGTAACCGATTTTATTCAGAATATCTACTTTACTGGCTTGAGAAGCGAAGTACAACAACAGCGACCCAATAAAGTATCCACCGTAAAATGTAAAGTCAATAAGTTGAGACTCGAATTGAGTCAGATTAAAATGCGCTTTACAGAATGGGATAAAAATACCATTTGAAGCCGCAACAAAGCCCCAGAAAAAGAACACAGTAATAATTGTGTACAAAGCGGTGCCGTAATTTTTTTTAGATTGTTGTTCCATATAATCGTTAGTAACTTATTTTGGTGCGCTAAACTTAAATAAAAAAAACTGTTTGCTAAAGTGTAATGTTTACACACTGGTACTTTCCTGGTCGGCTTTCAGGGGATAGATTGGCGGGGTACGCCAGGGAATCTATTAAATAATAAGGCTGGTTTTATTCATAAAATCGCATATTAGCATAATTTTAGAAGTTAGGTGAATGTTTGAAGCAATATTACAGGGGGTGGGTGCAGGTATATTATTTTCGTTTTTAACGGGTCCTGTATTCTTTTCCATGATTAAAACGAGCATTGAGAAAGGCTTCAAAGCCGGGTTTTCTCTTGCGGTGGGTGTGATTTTTAGTGACATTATTTTTATCACGCTTACCATTTTCAGTGCGCAATTTGTAGACTATAAATCAGAATACTTTCAATATATAGGCATCGTTGGAGGCCTCTTTTTATTTGGGATCGGGTTGTATTACCTTTTCAACAAGGTAAAAGTGAGTTATGATGTGGGTGAAATTGCGAAGATTAAAAAGCGCGGATACATCCTTAAAGGCTTTTTAATGTGCCTCTTATCTCCTACTACGCTAATGTTCTGGATTATGGTGGGCGGTATCATTTCGGTGCAACTCCATTTAACCATGGCCGAGAAAGTGGTTTTCTTTATTGTGGCCATGGCCACACAGCTGACCGTAGATGGCGTAAAAACTTATTATGCGGCAAAGCTCCGGTACCGTATCAAAGAGAAGACCATACAAAACCTCAACAGGATTGCAGGTGCGGTTATCATCATCTTTGCCATCCGCTTATTCATTGAAGTCTTATTCAAACATTATAAATAAAAAAATCCCCGCCAGGCAATAAGCCCGGCGGGGATTTGTATTTTATTAAAGTGCTTAATTAATAAGCTCTCTGGTTGTTTCCTTCTTTCCAGTTCACAAAAGCTTTAATCACAACTTTGTTACCACCAGGCGTCGGGTAGTTTCCAGAGAAATACCAGTCGCCGGTATGATCAGGACAAGCTACATGTAAATTATCCAGAGTCTGATAAATCACTTCTACCTCTGCATTGATGTTTTCAGGGGTAATGATTTTCGTGATTTGTGCAGAAATCTCTTCCTGTGTGAAAGGTCTGTAAATGTCTTTCACATGGTTAACGATCTCTTCTTTTGGCAACAACAGAGAAGCTTTACATTTCTGATAAACCTCTTCGATGATGTGTTCCATACCACGAGCCTTTAACAATTGAATCGCTGCTTCGAAAGCCACAAATTCTCCCATTTTAGACATATCGATACCATAACAATCAGGGTAACGGATTTGTGGAGCAGAAGAAACAATAATGATCTTCTTAGGATGTAACCTGTCGATAATCTTGATGATACTTTGTTTCAGGGTTGTACCTCTAACGATTGAGTCATCAATAGCAACTAAAGTATCTGTACCGTTCTTGATTACGCCATAAGTAGTGTCATAAACATGCGCTACCATATCACCTCTATCGGCATCCTGGGTAATGAACGTTCTTAGTTTTACATCCTTAATTGCCAGTTTTTCCACTCTTGGATTCATGGATAGCAATTCATTCAGTTCCTCATCGCTCAGTTGTTCTTTACGATTCAGTAAGGTATCTTTTTGTACGCCTCTGATATAGCTGTGTAAGCCTTCTACCATTCCGTAGAAAGAAACCTCAGCGGTATTCGGGATAAAAGAGAATACGGTATTTTTAAGGTCTGCACTTACTGATTTCAAAATCTGATCACACAATAATGCACCTAAATGTTTTCTTTCTTTATAGATATCTGCATCAGATCCTCTCGAGAAGTAAATGCGTTCAAATGAACAAGCTCTTTTTTCCTGAGGCTCTCTGAAAACTTCCTGAGTTACGGTACCGTTTTTCTTAACGATAAGCGCATGACCAGGTTCGATTTCTTTCACATCTTTAAACGGAATATTGAATGCAGTTTGAATTGCTGGTCTTTCAGAAGCAGCAACTACAATCTCATCATCTGCATAATAGAATGCCGGACGAATTCCCGAAGGATCACGAAGGATAAAAGCGTCACCATTACCAACGATACCAGAAATTGCGTATCCACCATCCCAGTTCTTTGCAGAACGACGAAGAATTTTAGCAATATCTAAACCTTCAGAGATTTTGTGGGTGATTTCTACGTTGTCTAATCCTTCTTTTTTGTAAGCATCAAAAAGTTCCTGATTTTCATCGTCAAGGAAATGACCGATTTTCTCAAGTACTGTTACCGTATCCGCTTTTTCTTTCGGATGTTGTCCAAGCTCATAAAGTTGCTCTAACAACTCTTCCACATTCGTCATGTTGAAGTTACCTGCAATCACAAGATTACGGGTCATCCAGTTGTTCTGACGTAGGAAAGGGTGACAATTTTCAATACTATTCTGACCATGTGTACCATAGCGAAGATGACCTAATAGAACTTCTCCGATAAAACTAACATTGGTTTTCAACCATTCAGAGTCTTGCATTAGCTCAGGCGTTTCATTCTGAATGTCTACAAATTTACTTTGTACATATCCAAAAATATCTGAAACCGCATTTTGAGCCATAGACCGGTACCTGCTGATGTAGCGGTGTCCTGGTTTAACATCAAGTTTAATGGTTGCAATACCTGCGCCATCTTGTCCACGGTTGTGTTGCTTTTCCATAAGAAGGTAAAGCTTATTAAGGCCGTAAAGAGTGGTACCGTATTTTTCCTGGTAGTATGAGAGAGGTTTTAAAAGGCGGATAAAGGCAATACCGCATTCGTGCTTAATCGAGTCGCTCATTCGTGTGTGATTTGAGCCGCAAATTTACCGTTAATAATTTTCAGAACCTAGAAAGAAATACAATCTTTCATTGAGATTATAATCTCCTTATTAAATACCGCTTAAAGTGTTTAGCAGGCAATAGAAAATGTTCATATTGTCTGCTAAATGCTTTTTATTAAAGTTTAAGGTTCATTTTATCCGACTGGATATCCTCGCCAAAGAAGATGGAAGCATGCTGGTCAAACACAGCGGTATCCCCCGAAGTAAAAAACCTTCTGTTACTTTCCTGAGCGATCTTTGCTGCAATTTCCGGATGCTTTTGCAGGTATAAATCCAGACTATCGGCTACAATATCCGCTTGTCCGAGCAATTCAATTCCTGCCGGCAGGATGGCTTGAATTTTGGGAATCAGCAAAGGATAATGTGTACAGGCAAGAAGGATGCAATCAATATCCGCATCTTTTTGCAGCAGCTCATCCAGGTACTTCTGCACAAAATAATCAGCACCGGGATTGAGGTGTTCATTGTTCTCTATCAGCGGAACCCACATCGGACAGCTTTGCTGCTGAACTTCTATTTCAGGAAAAAACTTATTAATTTCGAGTACATAGGAAAGAGAGTTGACCGTCCCACGGGTGCCCATAACCCCTATCTTTTGATGTGTAGTATAATTGCCTGCCACCTCAGCTGTTGGCCTGATTACACCTAACACCCGGTGATCCGGATACTTTAGGGGAAGCACCTTTTGCTGAATGCTACGTAGCGCCTTCGCAGAAGCCGTATTACAGGCGAGGATCACCAATGGGCATCCTTGCTCAAACAACCATTCTACGCAGTCTAAAGTATACTGGTAAACCGTTTCAAAGGAATGATCTCCATAAGGAGAGCGGGCATTGTCGCCCAGATAAATATAATTGTATTGTGGCAGCTGTCTGGCTATAGATTTAAACACGGTTAAACCACCATACCCAGAATCAAAAACGCCTATAGATTGTCCAGTATTCATGGTAAAAAAAAAGCGGGATGGAGTTTTATCACTCCATCCCGCAATTTATATATTTTAATTCTAATTATTTCTTTGGAGCTGCAGTTGCAGCGATACCCAATTTAGCTTTAACAGCAGCAGTGATATCATCACCACCATCCCAATAAACTAAAGCCTGGTTTGCAGTATCAAATACGTAAGCGAAACCTTTTTCTTTAGAAACAGCTTTGATTGCTGCATCAGCTTTCACTTGAATAGGGTTAAACAATTCAGCATTTTTAGCTTCCATTTCTTGTTGTGCTTTTGCTCTTGCATCTTCGATACGTTTTTGAAGATCCTGCAATTCAGCACCTAAAGCCTGAAGTTCTTTACCAACAGTTTCTTTATTAGCTTCGCTCAACGTTTTTTGTTTTGCTTCAGCTGCAGAAAGTTTAGTTTGATATTCAGTCATCATTTTCTCTAAATCTGCTTGTTTAGCTTTACTTAGAGCTTCTAATTTAGTTCTTGCTTCCTTAACCTCTGGCATAGCTTCAATGATCAATGCCGAGTTCAAGTGCGCTAATTTTTGTTGTGCATTCGCTACGTTAGCAGTAAACAATAACCCCGCTGCGATAAAAAATACGTTAATTGACTTTCTCATTTCTATTTGTCTTAATAAATTGTTTTTACTTGTTTATCTATTTGTGTTTGATTATTTAAGGATAGTTCCCGGTTTGAAACCCAGTAATCTGATGACATCATTACTGACATCATAATTGCTGCTGGCATAGATCATCATGGTTGCTTCGCTGCTTTTATCAAAGATGAAATCCAGTTGTTTACCCTTTGCTACTTCCGTAATCGTCTTCGTTACCTTATCCTGAATCGGGCCTAATAACTTACCACGTTTCTGGAAAAGTTCTCCATCCGGACCGAAGATTCTACGTTGAAAATCTTTAGCTTCTTTTTCCTTTTCAATGATATCATTCTCTCTTCTCTTACGCATATCAGCGGTAAGTAATACCTGATCCGCCTGATAAGCTTTGTACATTTTATCAATCTCCACAAAGTTCTGATCTACCTGTGCCTGCCATTGTTGTGAAGCAACGTTCAGCTCATTCAGGGAAGATTTATACTCCGGAAGGTGCTTTAAAATATATTCGGTATCTACATAAGCGAACTTCTGTGCAAAAGCTCCCATACAGGTAAAGCTTAAGAAGCATATTAAAAGGTATTTTTTCATAGCCTGTTTTTTATTATTCCTAACGTTAATTAAATCCGCCTAACTGTTGAGCGATACTAAAGGTAAACGATTGCTTTCCTCCATTCTCAAGACCAGGAATCTTATCAAAAGGAATACCATAATCAATTCCTAACATTCCAAATATCGGTAAAAATATCTTCGCACCAAAACCTGCTGCACGTCTAACGTTAAAAGGATTGAAATCTGAGAACTTGTTCCAGGTATTACCACCCTCAGCAAACGCGACAAGGAAGGCTGTAGCCGATGGACTCGCAATTACAGGATATCTAACCTCCAACACATATTTAGCGAAGATTGGACTACCTGATTGTTGTGCGATCTGTACATTGGCACCATTAGGAATAACAGCACTGTTTGCATAACCACGCATAGCGATCAGCTCAGATCCTTGTAAGAAGTCAAAGCCTTGCATACCATCACCACCCAGTTTGAAACGCTCGAAAGCAGGATCACCAACTTCTTTATTATACGATCCAAGGAAACCAAATTGTGCCTGTGCTTTCACTACAAATTTACCGGCAAGTCTATGGAACCATTGAGATTCAAATTTCCATTTGTGGTATTCTGTGAATTTATAGAATTCTTTATCAGGAGCAGTCGCATAATTCAATTTATTAATCAATGAATATGGAGGTGTTGCCTGAACCGTGAATTTAAAATAAGACCCTCCTGTAGGGAAGATTGGCGAATCACGTGAATCCCTGCTCAACTCCTGTGCTAAACTGATGTTATAAGAGGTACCGGTGTTGAATTTATAACCTGGATAATTGTTCAGGATATACTGTTGGAAACTCAAAGCATGACTCAACTGGAAATAGTTATCAGGGAAGTTTAACCTTCTACCTAAACTAACTGTTACCCCGTTTAATCTGATTCTTTGTTGCTGCTGACCACTACGGATCTCACCTGCTTTTAATCCGTTAGACTGTAAGGAAGTAAATGCACTCACCCCAAAACTCACTGGTTTTTTACCACCTAACCATGGCTCAGAGAAAGAGAAACTGTAAGACTGGTAGTATTTACCATTCGTCTGTCCACGTAGACTTAATTTCTGACCATCACCTTTTGGTAAAGGTTTGTAAGCACTAGGGTTGAAAAGATTTCTCAGGGAGAAGTTATTGAAGGTAAGTCCTAAAGTACCGATGATGTTACCACCACCAAAACCACCAGACAATTCAATCTGATCAGAAGGTTTCTCTTCTACCGCATATTCAATATCTACTGTTCCATCAGCCGGATTAGGCTTAGGCGTAGGTACTGTTTTAGACTCATCAAAATTACCCAGCTGACCGATCTGACGCACCGTACGGATCAATAAATCTTTAGAGAATTTATCACCTGGTTTGGTGTGCACCTCACGAAGTACTACCCTATCGTTAGTGATTGTATTTCCTTTAACCGTAATACGGTTATTGGTGTACTGAGGACCTTCATAAATACGAACTTCCACATCTACTGTATCTCCGTAGATTTTAGTCTGAATAGGATCAACGTTAAAAGTTAAGTAACCATCGTTCAGATATAAACTGGATACATCATCACTGTTTGCACTACCTCTCAATTTTTTCTCTAATTTCTCTTCAGAAAAAACCTCTCCTTTTTCAATACCTAAAATACGTTCCAGGTCTTTACCTGCATATTTAGCATTTCCTACCCAGGAGATATTTCCGAAATAGTATTTAGGACCTTCAAATAAGTCGATTTTAATCCCGATAGATTTATCATTATACCTGTAAATGCTGTCTTTCAGAATTACCGCATCACGGTATCCTTTATCCTGCATTTTAGCAACCAGTGTTTTCTTGTCTTCGTCGTATTTTTCTTTATTGAATTTACCCGAACCGAATACTTTATAGAAAGCCTGTTGTTTAGTCTTTTTAAGGAACTTACGAAGTTTCGCAGCCGAAAACACTTCATTACCTGTAAAGTTGATCTCATGAACTTTCACCTTACGGCCTTTGTCCACAATCACTTCCAGAATCACATGGTTTTCCTGATTTGGGTCTGGTTTAGTCTTGTAACTTACTGTCGTAAAGAAATAACCTTTTTCCAGCAGGTATTTTTTGATGATACTGGTGGTTGAGTTGTATAAGTTCTCGTTGATAATAGATTTCGTAGACTTCGCATTCAGCTTCTCCAGAATATCCGTTCTCTGAGATTTACTAACCCCCTGAATATCAAAAGAAGACAATCTAGGACGTTCTACGACTTCAATATCAAAGTAAACTGAATCGCCTTCAATTTTAGTAATGTCTAATTGTACATCATCAAATAATCCTTGTTCCCAAAGGATTTTAATTGCGTTTGCTGTTGCTTCACCTGGAAGTACAATGCGTTCCCCTTTAATTAATTTTGAAAGGGTGATGATCACATCTTTGTCTAAGAATTTCGTTCCTGACAGGGTTACATCTGCAATAGTGTACTCCTTGGGGTTAAAATAATCCAGATCCAGGCCATTAACTTTTAATGTAGGAGTTGCAGGATTGGACTGGGGACGGATCTGTGCCATTGTTGGTAAACCAATCAATAACAATAGTATAAGTTGATATATTCTTTTCATTTACAATCTAAAAATCGATGCTAAGTTAATTTAAACACATGTTAAAAAGTGTTAAAAGTAAAATTAGTTCAGTTGTTCACTAATTTTACCGAAGCGGCGTTCACGTTTTTGGTAGTCTACAATTGCTTCAAAAAGATCTTCTCTTCTGAAGTCAGGCCAAAGCGTATCGGTAAAATACAGTTCCGTATAAGCCATCTGCCACAACAGAAAATTACTAACCCTATGTTCTCCACTGGTTCTGATCATCAGCTCGGGATCAGGTATATTAGTGGTCGTTAACTGGGCAGAAAAAAGGTCTTCATTGATTGCATCGATTTCAATCTCCTGATCTTTAGCTTTTTGAGCCAGCTTCTTAGCGGCTTCCAGGATCTCCCATTTCGCACTGTAACTCAAAGCAAGCGTCAGGGTACAACGGGTATTTTTCGCTGTATTGTCCATCGCACTTTTCAAGTCATCAATACATTTTTGAGGAAGGGAAGCAATGTCGCCAATGGCATTTAACCGGATGTTATTTTTATTGAGTGTAGCGGTTTCCTGGTTAATGGTAGAGATCAGTAACTCCATTAAAGCGTTAACTTCTTCAATGGGTCTGTTCCAGTTTTCCGTAGAAAAAGCATATACGGTCAGGTACTTAATACCGATATCGGCACAGCCTTCTACGATATCTTTCACAGATAGCACACCACTTTCATGGCCAAAATGCCTGAATTTACCCTGGTTTTTTGCCCATCTCCCGTTTCCATCCATGATGATTGCGATGTGTTCAGGTAGGCGTGTAATGTCAATTTGTTCTTTAAATCCCATTTATGAATGCAAATATGCTTAAAATGTATAACATTTTTGGGACACAAAGGTATAAGATATGCCAATACCTACAAACATATAAGTATCTCTTTTTCTTAAGTCTCCTCTTTGGGTCCCATATAGATTAGTAACTGGTAATGAAGGGTCATTGCTACGGAAGCCAGATAAGTGCTCACGAATCAAACGCAGGTCTGCAGGATCATTTGCTGCAAAATCAGCGGCAGGATATCTGCCACTCACATCATCCAGGTAATCCGTGTAAGCCGTCCGGTAACCGATCTGGGAGAATAAACCCCAGTTGTCTTTTAGCCTGACCTTAAACCCTATGCCATAAGGCACAGTAAAGGCCGAATTAGGGTAGGTATCCTTTTGTCCTTCGGTCCGGTAAAAGCGAAGCTGATACTCTTTTTCTCCAGGATCTGAAGGAATATCATACTTCCCGATCGGGTTGAACCAAACCCCTCCTATTCCGGCAAATATATAAGGCGTGAAATTCTTAGTTCCACCACCGGCAAAATATTCAAAGAAATTGAAATCTACCTGTAAACTGAATTCATTTAAACTGCTCTTAAAATTAAGGCCTCTTTGTCTGAACTGTTCATTCTCAGATTCCAGGTCGTTTGCTTTAATTTTCCCATGCGTATAATGCAGGCCAACACTCCAATAAGGGTCTAAGTTCAGTTTAACATTGGCACCGGCAGAAATTCCGCTGATTTTCAATGGCTTATTCTGATTCATATCTCCCATATATCCGGCCCCTCCACCGATCAGGCCAAATTCCAGATTCTGGGAAAAGGCAGGAGATCCAATGAAAAACAGGAAAAAAAAACAGAAGAGCTGAATTCTGTAATGCATTTTAATAATTTCGGGTATCGATTCCCCAAAGTAGTTTATTTCTTAATGTCTTCAAATAACTTTCGTCATTTAATCTGATCAGATTGACATGAAAAGCCGCTTTGTTGAGGGTTAATTTCACAGATCGGTCTACCGTTTCCGTTCTGGAATCACAGGATACCAGGAACTTCGCGCTTCTCGCCTCCACTTCAAAAGTTAGCGTCACATCATCAGGAATGATGACTGGTCTAACATTCAGGTTATGCGGGGCAATCGGTGTGATGACAAAATTCTGTGAACTCGGGTAAATAATCGGTCCCCCGCAGCTTAAAGAATAAGCTGTTGAACCTGTAGGTGTGGCGATAATTAAGCCATCTGCCCAGTAAGAATTGACAAACTCGTCGTTCATATAGGCATGGATAATCATCATCGCCGACTTATCTCTTCTATGGATGGTGATGTCGTTTAAGGCGAAATTTTCTTCTCCGAACAAGTCTAATTTAGAATCCAGATTGATCAGGGTTCTTTTGTCTAAAGCATAGGATTTACTGCGTAAAGCTTCAATCGCAATGCGGATTTCGTCTTTATTGATACTGGCTAAAAAGCCCAGTCTGCCAAAATTAATCCCGACTACCGGAATTCCGGAATCACGGATCAGCGACAGGGTATCGAGCAATGTACCATCCCCTCCAAGGCTAATCAACACATCTGTGTGACCTACCAGTTCGGTATGGTGACTAAAAGCAACAATGCCATCTGGCAGCTTTATTTTGTCTTTGATAAAATCAAGGTAGTCTTTGTAAACAAGAATGGGTGTTTTTAACTCCCCCAACACATTGAATACTTCCTGTACGTATGGTAGAACACTATTATTGAACTCTCTACCGTATATTGCAGTTCTCATTTATGGGGTTTATACGTTTAAATAATTCATGAATGAATTATATCTGTCTTCGGTACCACTGTCTGAAATGGTGCTGTTAAACACAGCTTTTACCTGGTATTCATACCGCTCAAAGGAGGCGATAATTCCCGACAATTCAGTTTTATTGATTTTTAAAGTCACCTCTAATCTGGTGGAATCGGGAAAAGATTGCACATAAGAAGAAAGAATCTGCGCATTGTCTGCTTCGACAATCTGTGCCATATGGGAAAGGGAGTTATTACGGTTACTGATTTCCAGCACAATAATCCCCCCCGGCTCTTTCACCGCATAAATATCTGCGGTATAATCCAACAGGTTATTAATAGAAATGAGCCCCAAATAGTTCTTTTTATAGTCCAGTACCGGAATTACCGATAAATGCAGCTGATGGAAAAGTCTGATGATATCGTAGATATGTGCATCTTCATACACAAAAGGGTTTAAAATAGACAAAGGCAAACTTCCGATTGCCTGAGTGGTATCCCTTACTTCTATCAACTCTTCCTCTGCCAGTAAGCCCAGAAACTGTGTTTCATTGACAATAGGTAAATGGTATAGCTTGAACTCAGTCATCCTCTCCAAAGATTTCTGAACTGAATCAGAAGTCTTTAGCGGGGGAATTGAATTAGATATGAGCTCTGCTGCAAACATTATTTTAATAATATTCTATTCAAAAACTTCTCCAGATATTCGTTGAAAACTTCCGGACGCTCCATCATCGGTGCATGTCCACATTTATCAACCCAGTTTAACTCTGAATTAGGCAATAGTTCATGGAACTCTTCTGCCACTTCAGGAGGTGTAATTTTATCCTGTTTTCCCCAGATTAAGGAAACTGGAATCGTGATTCTTGACAGCTCTTTAGACATGTTATGGCGGATAGCAGATTTTGCTAAGGCCAGAATCCTGATTACTCTGGAACGGTCATTTACACTTTTATACACCTCATCTACCAGTTCATCCGTTGCTATTGCAGGATCATAAAAGGTAAATTGTACTTTTTCTTTAATATAATCACGGTTCTCTCTTTTTGGGAAAGATCCGCCAAATGCATTTTCATATAAGCCCGAACTTCCGGTCAATACCAGTGCTTTTACGTTTTCCTGATGAGCAGCAGTAAAGACTAGTCCTATATGCCCTCCCAATGAATTACCGATTAAAACTACCTGATTAAGCTTCTTATATTTTAAAAATTTGTGAATATATTTTGATAAACTTTTTACACCTAAAGTAAGTATAGGAAGCTCATAAAGTGGCAGAATTGGAACGATTACGTGATACTTTTCTTTAAAATGATCTATCGCTGGTTCCCAGTTGCTCAACTCTCCCATTAAACCATGAAGTAATACCAGGGGTTCTCCTTTTCCAGCCTCAATATATTTAAACCCGTCTTCGTCTATTACTTCGTATTTCATATTTTGTGTTAATAAGGTAATGCTACTAAGTTAGTGCAGTAAATTAAATTATATGTAATTTAAGACATTAATTTTGGAAAAAAGTTTAAACACATACAATTCAAGCATATTTTATGCCAATTGCGTTTTAACGATTTCAGCGATCAATTTACCGTCTGCTTTACCCGCAAGTTCTTTGTTGGCAAGGCCGATAACTTTACCCATTTCTTTTACTGAGGTAGCACCTGAATCTTTAATAATCTGTGCAACAATACTTTCAATTTCTGCCTGATCCAATTGCTTAGGTAAGAATTGGCTGATCACTTCGATCTCTTCTTCTTCAATAATGCTCAAATCCTCACGACCTTGCGTTTTGTAAATGTCTGATGATTCTTTACGTTGCTTTACCAGCTTTTGAAGAATCTTAGCTTCTGTTTCTTCAGTAATTTCTTCTGCTGATCCTTTTTCTGTTTTCGCTAGTAATAATGCTGCTTTAATTGCTCTTAAACCTCTTAATGCGGCCTGATCTTTAGCAAGCATCGCTTTTTTAATTTCCTGATCTATAGTATTTGATATCATATCTTTTGAATTGAAATGTTAATCTCTTTTAATAATGGCTCCTGATGCCTGTGCAGTCGGCATAATCAACATATCGTTGATATTGACATGAGCCGGTCTGCTCACTGCAAACCAAATGGCTTCTGCAATGTCATTGGCCACTAAAGGCTCCAGGCCATCGTATACTTTTTTAGCGCGGCTTTCATCTCCTTTAAAACGAACTTTAGAAAACTCCGTTTCTACCATTCCGGGATTGATGGCCGTTACCTTAATACCATGAGGCAATAAGTCAATGCGCATGCCTTTATTCAGGGCATCTACTGCATGTTTTGTGGCACAATATACGTTTCCATTTGGATAAACTTCTTGTCCGGCAATAGAGCCAATGTTAATGATATGTCCGGATTTCCTGACAATCATCCAGTTGGACACAATTTTAGTCACATAAAGTAAGCCTTTTACATTGGTATCAATCATGGTATCCCAATCAGAAATACTCCCTTTATCAATCGGATCTAATCCCTGACTTAATCCTGCATTATTGATCAGCACATCTACGGCTTTCCAGGCAGCAGGTAAACTTTCCAGTGCATTAGAAAGATCGTCATGAATCCTGACATCTGCAACCAGTGTTTTGGTCTCAATTGCATATTTCTCTTCCAGGCCTCTGGCCACCTCTTTCAACAACGCTTCTCTTCTTGCTACAAGAATCAAATTATAACCTTGTGCAGCAAATAAATCAGCACATGCCGCTCCAATTCCTGAAGTTGCTCCTGTAATTAATGCAGTTTTCATTGGTATATATTTTTTTAATGCTAATTATTAAAAATGATTTCTTCCCTTTTTAACAGGAGTAATGTGCGGTTAAGCTGATAATAGTCTGAACAAAACTAAAAAAATTCTAACAAATCACTCAAAAAACAAGCTGAAGGTTACATGGCGTAACATCAACTTATCGATTGGATTGGAAAACACATGTGGTGTTTCCCTTTTCATGACACTATCAAAAGAATAAGATAATTTCAGTTCCGGCGACATCTTGAAGTATTCAAAATACAAATCCATACCTAATCCCGCTTCATAAGAAAGAAAGCTTTTTTTGTTGTTCAGGAACATTTCCATCGGATCCGTTACCTTCGCATTGTCGCTTTTTTTCTTGGAGGAGATATCCGTAGAGTATTTAACCCCGCCAATCATATAGGCCCTGAAATTGTTTCTTCTGTTAGATTTGATTTTCAGTCCGAGGGGAAATTCTACCAGCGTCGATTGCACTTTCTTTTCTACTTCTAAAAAAGGTTGCCCTGCTGTAATCGGAATATTCTCAAAGCGGTAAGTCAGTAACCGATCATTAAACACCAAAACCGGGGTTAAGCGGAGGTCCACATTTTCCAATAGCTTTTGGTTCACCACAAAGCCGATTCCAAATCCGGGAGAAGGTTTCGCCGCAATAGCGCTTAATCCTCTAGGTACAAAATCCGGTAAATCAGGGAAATCCCCCGGACTTTCCTTCCAATTTATTTTCTTTAACAACTTATACTCCGAAGAGATGTATTGAAAAGTGAACCCAAAATGCAGATCTGTATCATCTATTCCTCCACCCCAATTCTGCGCATTTGCGGTACCTCCCACAAGCATCAAAAGAGAGAAAAAGGATAGTTTTACTTTCATACGGATTCTTAAAACTGGAATATCGTGTTCTTTAACTGGAATATCGTGTTTTTTTTACAGCCGAACCCTGGTCCGGCTATCGCATTGTTATTTTATACCCGTGTAAATTGCACAGACACCAAATGTCAATCTGTTATCTTTTGCCTCTTTAAAGCCAACTTTAGTCATCATTTGATTAAAAGCTTCCCCATCCGGGAATGCGGCTACAGATTCCGGTAAATAAGTGTAGGCTTTATTATCCTTAGAAAAAATCTTCCCAAGTAGCGGTGTGATGTGGTTAAAGTAAAAATTATACCCTTGTTTAACCGGGAATTTTCTTGGTTTCGAGAACTCAAGGATCACGATTTTACCACCTGGTTTTAAAACGCGGTACATATCTGCCAATCCTTTTTCCAGGTTTTCATAATTTCTTACCCCAAAGGCAACGGTAACGGCATCAAAATGATTGTCGTCAAAATGTAAACCTTCAGAATCGCCCATCTGAACAGAAAAAACACTACCCAAATTGCGATCTTTTATCTTTTTACGGGCTACTTCCAACATTCCATCAGAAATATCTACACCAATTACCTTTTCCGGGTTAAGAATTTTTATCGCTTCAAAAGCGAAATCTCCGGTACCTGTTGCGACATCAAGGATCAGGCGCGGTTTTAGCGCTTTCAGCTCTACAATCGCCTTTTTACGCCATAGAATATCAATTCCGAGCGACATAAAGTGATTTAAAAAATCATAAGTTTCAGATATGTTATCAAACATAGAGGCTACTTGTTCCTTTTTAGTAGCGGTTGCAGACTGGTATGGTGTGATCTTTTCGTTCATGGTAAGCTGCAAAGATAAGTATTGTTGAAAACTAATTTTCTACCTTTGTCAAATGATTATAAAATCAGCAACATTTATTTGTAGTAATACAAAGGTTTCAGCTTTGCCTGTTGCCAATAAGCCCGAGTATGCATTTATCGGACGTTCCAACGTAGGGAAGTCTTCATTGATCAATATGCTGGTAAATCAGCATGGTTTAGCAAAAACGTCCCAAAGGCCGGGTAAAACCCAGTTAATTAACCATTTTCTCATTAATGACGAATGGTATATTGTAGATTTACCAGGATATGGTTATGCCAAAGTTTCTAAGAACAGCAGAGAAAGCTGGGAGAAATTTATCCGCAACTACATCACCAAAAGAGAAAGCTTACAATGCGTGTTCGTTTTGATCGACAGCAGATTGGAGCCGCAAAAGATCGATCTTGAGTTTTGCTGCTGGATGGGAGAAATCCAGATTCCATTTGTACTGGCTTTCACTAAGGCAGATAAACAATCGGCAGTAAAAACGGATAAGAACGTAGCAGCCTTTAAAAAAGAATTAGGTGGTTGGTTTGAAGAAATCCCTCCATGTTTTGTAACTTCTGCTGAAAAATACGCAGGTAAAGAAGAGATCCTGAAATTTATCGAACAGACAAATCTTGATTTTGCCATGCCGATTTTAACTCCTCAGGAAGACTAAACAGGTATTGGTGATATGAAGAAATATTTTTCACTGGTCTTGTTTGCCCATTCCGTTTTTGCGCTCCCTTTTGCGATGATCGGATTTTTCCTGGGTGTAACAACGACCACCAATCCGTTTAAATGGATGTTATTGGTGATGGTATTGCTGTGTATGGTCTTTGCCCGAAATGCGGCAATGGCCTTTAACAGGTACCTGGATAGAAACATTGATGCCAAAAATCCACGTACACAAATGCGTGATATTCCGGCAGGAAGAGTATCAGCTAATGAGGCTCTGATCTTTGTGATTGTCAACTGTATTTTATTTATAGTGACCACCGCATTCATCAATCCGCTTTGCTTTTACTTATCTCCGGTAGCACTGTTTGTGGTTTTATTTTATAGCTATACCAAAAGATTTACCGCTTTGTGCCACATGGTACTGGGCTTAGGGCTTTCACTGGCTCCTATTGGTGCTTATATCGCTGTTACCGGTGAATTTGCATTGATTCCGGTGCTTTATTCTTTTGCGGTGCTTTTTTGGGTAAGTGGCTTTGACATCATCTACGCGCTTCAGGACGAAGGTTTTGACCGTGATGAAAAGCTACATTCCATTCCCGCAGCATTGGGCATCAAAAACGCTTTGAAACTTTCAGAAGGTCTTCATGTACTTTCTGCAATATGTGTCATTGCACCCATCGCACTGGCTCCGGATGACTTTAGCTGGTTTTATTACCTGGGTGTTGCCTTTTTCTGCTCGATGTTGATCTATCAACATTTATTGGTTAAACCAAATGACATCAGCAAAGTAGACCGGGCTTTTATGACAACTAACGGTTTTGCTTCTGTAATTTTTGCAGCCTGCTTTCTTGCAGATGCCTTAATGAGAACATTGCTATACTAACGCTACACGATATTCAGAAATCCTTCTTCAGGATGATGGAAAAGCCTTTTTCGAGCTCAGCTTGAAAAAGGCTTTTTAATTTTAGCCCGATTTTATTTTAACAAGTATAAGCCTCTGCCCTGCGTTCATTATATTTGCCCTGGTAATTTAAAAATAGCTATGATCAATCTTAATATACCGGTAAAGCAAAGAGCTTATATTCCGCAGCATCTTGAAATGAAATGGGACAATTTAGCCCCTATTCTGGATGAATTGCTGGAACGTCCAATTGCTGATGTTCAGGAACTGGAAAAATGGCTGAAAGATAAGAGTGAACTGGAAGCTGCATTAGAGGAAGATTTTGCCTGGCGTTACATCCGCATGAGTTGTGATACGGCAAATGAAAAGCTGGTTGCAGATTTTCAATACTTCGCTACGGAAATCGAGCCGAAGATCTCCCCTATCGCCAATCAGCTGAACCAAAAGTTCAATGACAGCCCTTTTATCGATGAGCTGGATCAGGAGAAATTTTTTGTTTACATCAGAGCGATCAGAAAAGCAATTGAGATCTATCGGGAAGAGAATGTGGAGCTGCTGACTAAACTACAGGTAGCTCAACAGCGTTACCAGGGGATTACCGGTGCCATGAGTGTAGAAATTAATGGCCAGGAATACACACTTGAACAAGCTTCAAACTTCATTAAAGATACAGACAGAGCGGTTAGACAACAGGCATGGGAGACCATCCAACAACGCCGTTTGGTAGATAAAGACGATTTAAACATCCTGTTTGATGAGCTGTTGGTGATGCGTCATCAGGTGGCTTTGAATGCAGGTTTCGAAAACTACCGCGATTATATGTTCCAGGCATTGGGCAGATTTGACTATACCCCTCAGGATTGTTATCATTTCCATGAGGCGATTGAAAAACAAGTCGTGCCTATCCTGAAAGAACAGGCGCAAAAACGTGCCGATGCTCTAGGTTTAACCACCTTAAAGCCATGGGACATGGAAGTGAGCACCACTGGCAAAGCAGCCCTAAAGCCGTTTAAAAACGGTGCTGAACTCATAGACAAAAGTATTGCCTGTTTTAATGCGATTGATCCGAAGTTGGGACAAATGCTGGCCACTATGAAAGCGAATAACCTATTCGACGTAGAAAGTAGAAAAGGCAAAGCACCGGGAGGTTACAATTATCCATTGGCAGAAACCGGCGCACCTTTCATCTTTATGAATTCTGCAGGCTCGCTGAGAGATCTGACCACTATGGTTCATGAAGGTGGTCACGCGATTCATACTTTTATGACGGCTAACCTGGAGCTGAACGACTTTAAACATTGTCCATCTGAAGTAGCAGAACTGGCTTCCATGAGTATGGAGCTGATTTCTATGGATTACTGGGATGTTTATTTCGACAATGCCGAAGATTTATTACGCGCAAAAAAAGAGCAACTGGCAGATGTACTGAAAACCCTGCCATGGGTGGCGGTGATTGATCAGTTCCAACATTGGATTTATACCAATCCTGGTCATAATGCTGCAGACAGAGAGGAAACCTTCAAACAGATTTATGCGCGTTTTGGTGCAGGCTTTGCCGACTGGGAAGGTCAGAAAGCTGAATTTGGCAACCTATGGCAGAAGCAATTACACTTATTTGAGGTTCCGTTCTATTATATAGAATACGCGATTGCACAATTGGGTGCCATTGCCATCTGGAAAAATTACAAGGAAAATCCACTGCAGGCACTGGAACAATATCTGGCTGCACTTTCTTTGGGTTACACGAAACCGATCAATGAAATTTATGAAACAGCGGGCATTAAATTCGACTTCAGTCTGAGCTATATAGAGGAACTGGCTTCCTTTGTAAAAGACGAATTACAGAAATTAGGTTAATTGTTTAGAAGTAATTTATAAGTTTGGATAATACAAACTAAACTAACCACCATTCAATGTTTGAAAAACTCTTCAGAAAGAAGTCTATATCCCGGATATTAGAAGATGCAGAAAAAGGCCATGGGGAGCATGGCGACTCCTTACAAAAAACATTAGGAGTAAGAGACCTTACTGCCTTTGGGATTGCCGCAATCATTGGCGCCGGTATCTTCAGTACCATTGGAAAAGCGAGTGCGGATGGAGGTCCGGCAGTAATATTTCTATTCATCTTTACTGCTATTGCCTGTAGTTTTGCCGCTTTCGCTTATGCGGAATTCGCTTCTATGGTGCCGGTTTCGGGTAGTGCTTATACGTATTCTTATGTCGCCTTTGGCGAATTAGTGGCCTGGATCATTGGCTGGTCGCTGATTATGGAGTACTCTATCGGGAACATTACCGTGGCCATTTCCTGGTCCGACTATTTTACTGGACTCCTCTCCTCCATAAACATTCCCGCCATAGGCCTCAAAGGGATTCATGTGCCTGATTGGGCCACCATGGACTACCTTTCTGCTTATAACGGTCATAAACACGCGGAAGCCCTGGTTAATGCCGGGAAAAGTTTCGCCAACCTTGATGAGGCTACTAAACTGGCCAATAATGCCTGGATTACCGCGCCGAAAATTGGCAATTTCCATATTGTAGCAGACATTCCGGCATTGGGGATTATTGTCCTCATTACCTGGCTGATCTACAGAGGGATGAAGGAATCCAGAAATGCAAGTAATGCGATGGTTGTGGTTAAACTGGCCGTAATTTTACTGGTACTGGCAGTAGGTGTTTTCTACGTAGATACAGCCAACTGGGACCCTTTTGCTCCTAATGGAGTATCGGGAGTACTTAAAGGAGTCTCCGCAGTATTCTTTGCCTATATCGGCTTTGATGCCATTTCTACAACAGCAGAAGAATGTAAAAACCCGCAACGTGACCTTCCAAGAGGTATGATGTGGGCGATTATCATCTGTACGATTTTATACGTTGCCATTGCCCTGGTGCTTACCGGTATTGTCAACTACAGCCTTTTAGCGGTTGGTGATCCACTTGCTTTTGTATTTGACCATATCAACCTCAAACTGATGAGCGGAATCATTGCCGTGAGTGCAGTATTTGCTATGGCCAGTGTGTTATTGGTTTTCCAAATGGGACAACCTAGAATCTGGATGAGCATGAGCCGTGATGGTTTATTGCCGAAAGCCTTTTCGAAGATACACCCTGTTTATAAAACACCTTCCTTTGCAACGATTGTAGTGGGCTTTGTTGTCGCCATTCCTTCTTTGTTCATGAACCTTACGATCGTAACAGATCTTTGCTCTATAGGTACGTTATTTGCGTTTGTGCTGGTTTGTGCAGGCGTATTGGTGCTCCAGAACAAGCCAAACATACAGCGTGGTAAATTTAAAACGCCTTATGTAAACTCTAAATACATTATCCCTGTTGTACTCATTGCTTCCTTAATTTATGGCTTTACAGCTTATAAGGATCAAACGAACGCGTTTATTTTCAATTCACCAAGGATTTATGAACCGGTTCATTTTATCACTTCTCTAAGCGGAACGGAACTGGAATCGGTAAAAGAAGAGATTAAAAATGGTCCTGTAAAAGTTGCTCCGGGAGAGACCCTGGATGCCGCAGCTTACCTGAGCGAATTATCTGAAGTACAATACCAACAGTTCATGGATCAATCGGCGGTGAGTGCAGAGAAGAAATATGAAGAAGGATGGTCGTTGTTTAAGCACAAGATCCCGATGTGGATTTTCTTTATCATTTGCCTGGTGATCACCTATTTCTGTATCACCAAAAACTTATCATTGATTCCTGTTTTAGGATTGATGAGCTGTTTATATATGATGTGTGAGCTTGGGATTTCCAACTGGATTGGTTTCGGAATCTGGCTGGCCATCGGTCTGGTCGTTTATTTCCTTTATGGTTACAGACATAGTAAACTGGGCAAAGAAAGCAAAGCGATTTCTTAATTCAGCTGATCAGTTTATTGAACAGGCTGCCTTTCCGGGCAGCCTGTTTTTTTTTGTGTTTTTTTTGCGTAACCGGCAGCATCATTAATTAATAGTTAACCGACAGTTAACCCCTGTTGTTCTCTTTTTTATCCCTGCTGCTCTTTTACTATCCTTTTGCTTTTGTTTTGCTTTCGCAATACCAGAGCAAAAGGATAGCAAAACAATAGCAAAACAATAGCAAAACAGATAGCGGATTTATCCCCCCTTTAAACAGTCGGAATCCGCGAGAAACCAGCCTGGATTTCTGGCCTCCAAAAAGAAAATCAGCAGAATTTCAACTGCGCTATTGTTGATTTCAACAAAACCTGCAAAGAAATAAATATTTCCTTTTATATTCTTTTATTTTTCTGTCAGGAGACTATGGACCAGACGTTTCAGCACCATACTATTTGGTTTACTCAATAATTGCGTGGTATTAGAAAATAATTCCCTACCTTAGTTATGGTATTAGTACCCAATAAATTGCCCTCCTATAATTATCCCTATAGTTGTTCGGTCGGAAGACCAACGCTAAAGGCTCCTCCCCGGAGCCTTTTTTTATTTCCCCTCTAGTCAACCGAAGATGAGCTATGCAAAGCATTTTAAATAAAAAAAGCTGCCCATAAATGAATATGAACAGCCTTTTCAGTATAAAAAAATCAGCTTATACCGGTAATCTCGTTAGTTCAATATCATCCGGCGTTACAAAGATCAAAGGAACTTTCTCCACATCTACATAACTGGAATCCAGTCCGAAACTTCGTTCTTCAGAAAGACTGAAGCGTTTCAGAATGAAGTAATAATCCATGACACTGCGCTCATAGAAGCTCAGTTTAGAGAATTTCGACAGGTGTTTTTCTAAAAGCACGAATCTAAAATCTCCTGCAATTTTATGTTTATTTAAAGAAGTGTACTGACTGGTAATGTCTACTTCGCCATTTTTCACCAGGTCTTCAATTACTTTTCTATAGAGTAGATTTACGCTTTGCTCTACCCTGAAACCGAGTTTAAAGTCGATACGGATCAGCTTCCCTGGAATCAGGAATTCTACTTTATATTCTCTTGTATACGGCTCATCCACCACATCTACGTGCACCAACCAATAGATATCGGCACGTTTTGGCTCTTTCTGAATGATCGAGTAAATGATTTTGGATTCAATTTCTGTTTTAAAGTTGGCACTGGTTAAATACACCAGCTGAGAAGAATATTTAGGAACAGATATATCTTCGCTCAGCTCAGAAATGATCTGGAAGTAATCTTCGATCTCGACATATTTAACGAATCTGTTTTTGATTTTTCTGGCTACATACCAGCTCCACATCACGGTAAACAAGGCAGAACCGATCAATACGGTCATCCAGCCACCATGGAAGAATTTGGCAAGGTTACCCACCAGGAAGGTAGATTCTAATACGCCATAAATCACTAAGAAGATCACAATCACGTAAACAGGCACTTTTTTACGCTTCATATAAGCGGCCACAAGAATGGTCGTGGATAAGAAGGTTAAGTTGATGGCAAGACCGTAAGCCCCCTCCATTGCTCCGGATTTCTTAAATATCAATACGATGGCCACACAACCCAGCCAAAGCAGCCAGTTGATGGAAGGCACATAGATTTGTCCTTTTTGATTACTTGGGTAATTGATCCTTACTTTAGGCCATAGGTTTAACCTTACAGCTTCAGAGATCAGTGTAAAGGAGCCGGTAATCATCGCCTGACTGGCAATCACCGCAGCTAAGGTAGCCAGGGCTACCATAAATAACAGGTATGCAGGAGGTACAATTTCAAAGAAAGGGTTTAGTTCCACCTCGTAATGAGGACGGTGTAATACCCATACCCCTTGTCCGAGGTAATTTAAGATCAACATTATTTTTACGAATACCCAACTGACCCTGATGTTGTTTTTTCCGCAATGCCCCATATCAGAATACAAAGCTTCTGCTCCGGTCGTACATAGGAAAACACCACCTAAAATGAGTAATGCTGCGGGGTTATCGATTAGCAAGACCACCGCATAATAAGGGTTCATAGCTTTTAGGATCGTAAAATCCTGAACTACAAAAAGCAGCCCCAATACACCTAATGCGCTGAACCACAAAAACATGACCGGTCCAAATAGTTTTCCAACGAGGTTTGTTCCAAATTGCTGGATGATAAAGAGTCCGGTAATAATCGCAATAACGATTGGGATGACAGGTACATTCGGGAATTTTAGTTGTAAACCCTCAATAGCGGTAGTTACCGTGATACTGGGGGTAATAATTCCATCGGCAAGCATCGCACAACCTCCGATTACGGCGGGTATGACGAGCCATTTGGCATTCTTCCGCACCAGGGAGTATAGCGAGAAAATTCCTCCCTCCCCTTTGTTATCTGCCTTAAGCGTGATCACAACATACTTAATCGTCGTTTGTAAGGTCAGTGTCCAAATGATACAGGATATCGCACCAAGCACCAACTCTGGAGTTACTGTCTGCCCTGCCCCTTTAACCGCTGTAAAAATCGCTTTTAAAGTATAGAGTGGCGAGGTTCCAATGTCTCCATATACAATACCTAAACTAATGAGTAACCCTCCGGCACTGAGCGCATTTAAATTTTTCTGATTCGACACCTTGTTATAATTATGCGGTAAAATTACAGTAAATAAACAAATTTACAATCCCATAATATTTAAGAAGCAGATTATGGTTAAAAAAGAGAAACACAAGAGAACGCCATTAGTTGTTAAATATTGTTAAATATTAAAATTTGAACAAAATCATTGATATTATTGTTTAATTATTTATATTTTTGGAACTATCCGAACATGAATATAAAACTACAAACTAAACTGCTCTTGAAGATTTCTTGCATTTTATGCCTGAGTGTTTTCTGCGGCTTAAATGTTTTAGCTCAGCGACCGGACAGTGCCATCTCCAATGTAAGGGCAAAAAAAATCTACAAGACCCCTCAAATTAAAGCCAGTGTCCCTACCTATAAGCCTAAATCTGCTTTCGGGTACATTCCGTATAATGATGTATTGGCGAATACGAAAGGTCCGACAGGTATCAAAGCCGATAAAATTCTTACTGTAGTTAAGGTTTATCCGAATCCGGTAACTGACCAGATCAACCTGATTTTGAAATTAGACCGCGAGTCTAACCTTTCTGTTAAAATCATGGACTTGTTAGGAAACGAAGTCGTTACCCTTGCTAATGAACGTGTTGCTGCCGGAGAACAAGTAAAAAGCTATACCATTCCCAACCGACTGAACAGTGGAATTTACTTCCTAAAGGTCGTTTCCGGATCTGAAACCATAGTAAAACGTATTTCCGTTTTATAATTCCCCCTATTCTTTAGTATTTTTGGGGAGGAAGAAACTTTCAGAGCCGAATCTTGTTAGTTCCATAATTATTAATCCCAAATCTGAAGATGAAGATCATTTGCATTGGCCGCAACTACGCTGCGCATGCCAAAGAATTAAACAACCCTATCCCGGGGATTCCGGTTATATTTCTAAAACCGGATACTGCTGCCTTAAGAGAAAATAAACCTTTTTACATTCCTGAGTTTTCTTCCGACATTCATTATGAACTGGAAGTGGTGTTGAAAATCTGTAGGGAAGGAAAGCATATCGCTGAAAAATTTGCAGGTAACTATTTCGAAGAAGTTAGTTTGGGAATTGATTTTACAGCAAGGGACATCCAGACGCTACATAAAGAAAAAGGCTTGCCATGGGAATTGGCCAAAGCATTTGACCATAGTGCTGCCGTAGGGACCTTTGTTCCAAAAGCGCAACTCAGCGACCTGCACAAACTTCCTTTTGAACTTCAGATCAATGGAAAGCCGCGTCAGCAAGGGAATACTCAGGATATGATCTTTTCATTTGAATACCTGATCTCTTTTATATCTCAATATTTTACCCTGAAAAAAGGAGACCTGATTTTCACAGGTACACCGGAAGGTGTGGGACAAGTACACGAGGGTGATAAACTGGAAGCCTGGATGGATGGTCAGCAATTGTTAAATTTTGAAATAAAATAGTTTAGATGATTAAAGCAAACTTCTTACTGCTGACTCTGGTACTTTGCAGTTTTATAGCCGATGCACAGCAGGTTTTTAGTAATCAGAAATATCCACTGGTAGATTTCAGGTCTCCCCTGGACATTGTACCTCCGGCATTGGCCGGTTCTTTTGGAGAACTCAGAGCTAATCATTTTCACTCAGGAATGGATTTTCGCACCAATCAGCGGGAAGGATATCCGGTATATGCTATTGCCGATGGCTACGTTTCCCGTTTAAGGGTACAAAACAGTGGCTTCGGACTGGCGGTTTACCTGACTCATCCTAACGGTTACACTTCAGTATACGGACACTTATCACGCTTTAATCCTAAAATCGGACAACAGGTAAAAACATTACAGTATCTAAGGAAATCTTATGAGATCGACGATTTCCCTGCGACCACGTTAATTCCTGTTCGCAAAGGGGATGTTATCGCTTATACGGGCAATACAGGCAGCTCTGGTGGCCCTCATTTACATTTTGAGATCAGGGATTCCAAAACAGAAGCCACCATTAACCCGCAATTATTTGGTTTTGAGATTCCGGACAATATTCCGCCAGTCATCTATTCAATGTATGTATACCGCTTAAATCAGAAACCTTTTAATGAACTGACGCCAAAGCAATACTTTCAGGTAATTGGTGGCGCAGGAAACTATAAGCTGAATCAGGTAAATACGATTAACTTAGGCGGAGAAGTTGGATTTGGCGTCATTAGTACAGATAAACACAATGGTGCTTCGGGTACAAACGGCGTTTATTCTATTGAACTGGAACTGGACGGCAAAGTAGTTTTCACTTCTTCCCTGGAGCGGTTCAAATTTGAAAACAGCAAAGCGATCAATTCTCATATCGATTACCCCTCTTTCATCAATACCAGAAAAAGTATTCAAAAGAGTTTTGTAGATCCCGGCAATCCATTGGGCATTTACAGTAATCTTGTCAATAACGGCCGGATAAATTTTAATGATGGCAAACTGCATCAGTTAAAGTACACCATCACCGATGGAAAAGGAAACAAAAGTGTATTGCCATTTAAAGTACAGGCAGACGAGAAAGCGGTGCTGAAAACACCTGAGCAAACGCCGGGGATCGCTTATGCATATGGCAATGTGAATGAATTTAACAATGCGGAAGTAAAGGTGATTTTACCTAAAGGGACTTTATATAACGACCTGAACTTTCAATATAAAACTTTCCCTAAACCTGCCGGCAATGCTTTTTCTGCCATTCATCAGATTCACAATACCCTGACGCCCCTACATCTGGGCTTTGAACTTTGGATTAAGGCTGACAGCAGTCTTGAAAAGTACAAAGAGAAGGCTTTGATCGTTAATAAAGGTGGCGGTAGTCAGGGTGGTGCTTTTGACAATGGCTATGTAAAGGCTAACCCAAGGAATTTTGGCAGCTTCTACATTGCCATAGATACCATTCCTCCTACCCTTACTCCACTAAACATCAGCGATGGCAAGAACATGGCAGGGATCAGTAAGATGTCCTTTAAATTAAGGGATAACCTTTCCGGCTTAAAAAGCTTTAACGGTTATGTGGATGGCAAATGGATTTTGATGGAATTCGACAGCAAAACCGCCAGTCTGTGGCATACTTTTGATGGTAGCATTGCACCCGGGAAACATATCCTGGAAGTGATTGTTACTGATATGAAAGGCAACAACAGAAATTATTCAATCACGTTTTATAAATAGCATTATGAGTGAATTAACAGCAGGTCAGAACGCACCTGATTTTACCGCAAACGATCAGGATGGAAATACAGTTTCCCTAAACCAGTTTAAAGGAAAAAAGGTAGTGCTTTATTTCTATCCAAAAGACAATACTCCGGGTTGTACTACGGAGGCCTGCGATTTCAGAGACAATTACCAGGGTTTGGTGGCTAAAGGGATTGTAGTATTGGGCGTAAGTGTTGATGATGAGCAATCTCACCAGAAATTTGCCAGTAAATACGATTTGCCTTTTACCCTGATTGCTGATACGGACAAAAAGATCGTGGAAGCTTATGGTGTTTGGGGAGAGAAAAATATGTACGGTAAAAAGTATATGGGTACCAACAGAAAAACATTCCTGATTGATGAGCATGGCGTAATTACGCATATCATTGCTAAGGTAGACACCAAAAATGCTACTTCCCAGGTATTGGAATTACTAAACGCATCAGCCTAAAATACGAAAAGCCAGATTTAGTGTTTGTTCAGGGTAACGATGCCGGATCTGGCTTTTTCAATGATAATCTCTATCTTTTGATACAATTCTGAAGCGTTGAAAGGTTTAGAAATGTAATCGTTCATTCCGATACTGACACATTTTTCCAGCTCTCCTTTTATGGTATGGGCAGTCATCGCTACAATTGGAATCTCCCCTCTTTCGCCTCCCATCTTTCTGATGATCCGCGTGGTTTCATAACCATCCAGCTCCGGCATTTGTAAGTCCATCAGAATAATATCAAATGACTGCTTTTCATAGGCTTCCAATGCAATACGGCCGTTGCCCGCTACTGTAATCTCATAGCCCTGATTTTCCAGTACTTTAATCACCAGTAACTGGTTGATCGGATTGTCTTCAACAATCAATACTTTAATCCCTTTACCATTTTGTATCACTGGCTGTTGAAGCCTGCACCTCGTTTTCAGCATTTCTGCTTTAACCTCATCCGTTACTTTCCCGAAATCCATGGTAAAATAAAAATCAGAACCTTCGCCCACAACACTCTCCAGGGCGACTTCTCCCCCCTGTAATTCTACCAGTCGCTTTGCAATACTCAGTCCCAGCCCTGTTCCGGCATACCTTCTGGAGGTATCACTAGTGACCTGTTCAAAGAAATCAAATACGGATTGCTGTTTGTTCATTGGTATCCCTATCCCGGTATCATGCACTTTAAAGGCGATAGAAATCTGGTCTTCCTGCTCAGTGATCAGTTTTAAGGAGATTTTCACTTTACCTTTCTCGGTAAATTTAATGGCATTGGAAGTCAGGTTTAACAAGATCTGGCCTAGGCGAAGGGCATCACCGCTCAATACTTCCGGCAAGGTATCCGGAATCTCATAGCTAAAATCAAGGTCTTTACATTTTGCCCCATGCTCCATCATCCTATATATGGAGTGTACAGTATCTTTTAAGGCGAAAGGAAGGTTCTGGAAATTGATATCTCCGGCTTCCAGTCTTGAAAAGTCAAGGATATCATTGAGGATGGCCATTAACTGATCGGCTGATTTAATGATCATCTGAAGGGATTCATGGTGGTCTTCATCAATCAGAGACTCTTCCAGCAACTTGGCGAACCCCATAATGCCATTCATCGGGGTACGAATTTCATGGCTGATATTGACCAGGAATATTTGCTTTGCTTTTTCGGAAGATTCCCGGATTTCCTGCTCTTTAATCAGCTCCTGCGCTAAACGGCTTAATTCTTTGTTTTTAAATTCCAGCATCTGATGGAGCTTATCAAGGCCCGGTGATTGTTCCTCAGTTTTACGAACTTTATTAGGTTTCAAGGCATTTTTTACCTGGCGGATCAGGACATAGCATAAGAGCAGGATGGTGATACCCGAAGCAATCGAAAACCAGGCACGGAATTGTTGGTTATCCGTGGAAAGGATCACCCAATAACTGATGGCCAGGCAAAACAAAATCAGGGACAATAAAAGATACAATGTCCTCAAAACAGGAAGACCATTCACCCTCTCTTTAAAGGTAGAAATATCCATACACAAAAATTAAGTTTAAGCCCCCCCGCCAAACTATAAGAACAAAAATACTGATTTACGCAGTATTACCTTTTCACATCAAGTATTCATTTTGTTCAGTATTAACAAGATACTAACCGAATTTGGAAAATCAAAGCAAAAAAAACAAGAAAGGAATTAATCGGGCTTCGTTTCAGGAAAACAGGTCCTTAAACAAAAAAGGAGAAACTTTCGCTTCTCCTTTTTTTGTTGCTGCTGTTTGCACAGCTATATTTTTGCTACTATCCTTTAGTACGAACTTTGTGACCCAACACGGCGAAATACCAGATGTATAGGTAACAAGGTAATACACTAATAAAGAATGCCAACTGGAAATCCATGTGCAAATAATCTTTCAGGTAACCGTAGATCAATGGCCAGATTGCACCACCCGCGATACCCATAACCATAATGGCTGATCCGGTTTTAGTGAATTTACCAAGGCCTTTAATACCCAGCGGGAAGATTGCCGGCCACATTAGTGAATTCGCCAATCCTAATAACCCTACGAAAATAACGGAAGTATAACCATGTGTTAAATAAGAAGCACATACAAAAATCACCCCTAATATCGCGCAGATTTTTAAAGCAAACTGTTGAGTGATATATTTAGGAATCACAATAATACCGATCACATAACCTACCAGCATACTTCCTAAAGTAAGGGTGGTAAAGTATTTCGTAATGTCAGCACTGATACCTAATGATTTTCCATATACGCCAATGATATCACCGGCCATTACCTCTGCAGCCACATAAACGAAGATACAGAAAGCACCAAGGAACAAGTGTGGGAATTGGAAAATTGAGGTTTTAGCCACTTTTACTTCTCCGGCATTTAACTCACCTGCTAATACTTCATCTTCCTTATCTACATCAACTTCCGGCAGGTTTGTAAATTTAATGAATACTGCAAAAAGCGTGAATAGGATCGCCAATACAATATAAGGTGTATGTACACGTCCCAATACTTCTTCTAATAACACTTCACGTTCTGCAAACGTGGTGGCTACATCATTGATTTTAGTCTCAATGGCACTTGCATTTTTAAGGAAGATCGTACCCATGATTATTGGTACAATCACTCCGGCAAATTTATTACATAATCCCATGATACTCATGCGTTTTGCCGCACTTTCTATTGGACCAATAATGCTGATATAAGGGTTAGAAGCCGTTTGCAATAGCGAAAGGGCTGCTCCCTGAATAAAAATACCGGTTAAAAACAGACCAAAACTTCTGGAATCTGCTGCAGGAATAAAAATTAGAGATCCGAATGCTAAAATAAGCAAGCCGATGATGATTCCGTTTTTAAATCCTAATTTCTTTAAGATCCATGAAGAAGGCAGTGCCAGGAAGAAATAAGCAATGTAAGATGCGAAGGTTACCAAAAAGGCTTCAAAGTCTGTTTTAAGTCCGCAGGCTATTTTTAGAAAGGGGATTAAAGTACTATTGGCCCAGGTTACAAAGCCAAAAATGAAGAATAAAGCCCCGATGGTTACAATGGGAGAAATTACTGATTTTTGTGTTTGGTTTGTCATGATTTAATTTGAGTATTTTTTGTTGTCAACTTTTTGAAGTTTGGTTAGTATTTTTATCAAAATCGAATATAAAAGTTCCTAAAAATATAGAATTCTACGGAATATCAAGCTTATATTGAAAAATCGACAGAAAAATAAAGCAAAAATGAGGTAATAGTTGATTTTTCTACCTTTCTACTGAACTTTAGCTTAAGATGTTACGTCCAAAGTATTTTTAATTACATTTGTCATATTAATCAACAACCCCAATTAATGAAACATACAATCAATGAATTAGAAGATATCGCTTCTCAAGTAAGAAGAGATATTGTTAGAATGGTGCACGGTTGCCAATCAGGCCACCCCGGAGGATCATTAGGATGTGCAGACTTTATGACTGCATTGTATTTTGAGGTCATGAACCACACTACTGATTTTAAAATGGATGGAATAGGAGAAGATATATTCTTCCTTTCTAACGGACATATTTCACCGGTTTTCTATAGTGCCCTTGCAAGATCAGGATACTTTGAAGTGAGTGAACTGGCTACTTTCAGAAAATTAAATTCAAGATTACAAGGACACCCAACTACGCATGAGCACCTTCCAGGTATCAGAATTGCTTCCGGATCTTTGGGTCAGGGCATGTCTGTTGCAATTGGGGCTGCACAAGCAAAGAAATTAAACAAAGATAACTCCACTGTTTACGTGTTACTTGGGGATGGAGAATTACAGGAAGGCCAGAATTGGGAAGCCATCATGTATGCACCTCACAATAAGGTTGACAATTTGATCGCTTCCATTGATTATAATGGACAACAAATTGACGGTCCTACAGAAAAAGTACTTTCATTAGAGAGTTTACAGGCTAAATTCGAAGCTTTCGGATGGCATGTCATTACTTCTAACGGTAATGATATGACTGATATCGTTAAAGCTTTACATTACGCTAAAACGTTAACTGGTAAAGGCAAACCGATTTTAAACTTAATGAGTACCATCATGGGTAATGGTGTAGATTTCATGATGGGATCACACAAATGGCATGGTATTGCTCCGAATGATGAGCAACTTGCCGCAGCATTAGCACAATTACCTTCTACCCTAAAAGACTATTAAGCATGAAAAAGTATACATATACTGAAAAGAAAGATACCCGTTCTGGTTTCGGAGCAGGATTACTTGAAGCAGGACAGAAAAACCCGGAAGTAGTTGCACTTTGTGCGGATTTGGTAGGTTCTTTGAAAATGGATGCCTTTATTAAGGAATTTCCAGAGCGCTTTTTCCAGATTGGTATTGCCGAAGCAAATATGATCGGTATTGCTGCTGGTTTAACCATCGGTGGAAAGGTTCCTTTCACAGGAACTTTCGCTAACTTCTCTACAGGAAGGGTTTATGACCAGATCAGACAGTCTGTTGCTTATTCTAATAAAAACGTAAAAATCTGTGCTTCTCATGCTGGTTTAACACTAGGTGAAGATGGGGCTACCCACCAGATTTTAGAAGATATAGGTTTGATGAAAATGCTTCCGGGCATGACCGTTATCAATACTTGTGATTATAACCAGACTAAAGCAGCAACCATCGCCATTGCAGAATTTGAAGGCCCTGTTTACCTACGTTTCGGCAGACCGGTAATCCCTGTATTTACTGATCCTGATCAGAAATTTGAAATTGGTAAAGCATGGATGGTAAACGAAGGTACTGATGTGACTATCGTTGCTACCGGACACATGGTTTGGAAAGCGATTGAAGCTGGTGAGCAATTGGCAGAAATGGGAATTGATGCAGAAATCATCAATATTCACACCATTAAACCTTTAGATGAAGCAGCAATTCTAAAATCGTTGAAGAAAACAGGTTGTGTTGTTACTTGTGAAGAACACAATAAATTTGGTGGTCTGGGAGAAAGTGTAGCGAGATTATTGTCTACAGAACTTCCTTTACCTCAGGAATTTGTAGCTGTAAACGATAGCTTCGGTGAAAGCGGTACTCCTGATCAGTTGATGACGAAGTACGGTCTGGATACGATCAATATCGTTGAAGCTGTTCAAAAAGTTATGAAAAGAGCCAATAAATAAGCCGCTAACGGCGTTTTAATATATCTGTCCATATTTAACAGATTAAATATAATAAATGAAGCAGGTTGAAGATTCAGAAATTTTAGAGAAATTCTCCAGCAAGGAGACTCGCCATGAAGCCTTTAACCTGCTTCTTCAAAAATACCAGCAAAAGATCTACTGGCATATCCGCCGGCTGGTGATCGACCATGATGACACGGACGACCTCGTTCAGGAAGTTTTCGTGAAAGTCTGGAAAAATCTGGAGAAGTTCCGCAGCGATTCCAAATTGTACACCTGGATTTATCGCATCGCCACTAATGAGTCTATTACTTTCCTGAATAAAAAGAAACAGCGTAACAATACGCCATTGGATGAAGTTTCTGAAGAGCTTGCCGAAAGTCTGGTCGCCTCCTCTTATTTCAACGGGGATAAAATCCAGATGAAGCTGCAACAGGCTTTGCTGACTTTACCGGAGAAACAACGCCTGATTTTTAACATGAAGTATTTTGACGACCTTAAATATGAGGAGATTTCGGAGATTACAGGAACCAGTGTAGGTGCCTTAAAAGCCTCTTTTCATATCGCCGTAAAAAAAGTTGAAACTTTTATGCTAAATGAGGACATTACCTTTTAAACCTTTTGCCCTGAAATGTATCAATATAAGTACAATGGAAAATGATTTAGAAAATAGCGAATGGATGAACGAAGCCCCCCACCTGGCAGGGCTGAGCGTGAAACATCCTTTTTCTATTCCAGAAGGGTATTTTGAAGGATTACCAGGCGATATTAAGGAAGCGATATTTTTGGATGACTTGAAAACAAGCAGTCCGGAATCGGGTTTTAATATGCCGGAAGGTTACTTCGAATCACTTTCTGCAAAGATCCGGGCGGAAGTGGTCGGTTATACCGTACCACAAGATTATTTCCAGCAATTACAGGATAAGATTACAGCAAAGACCAGTAATGAAAAAGCTGCAAAAATCTTCCGTTTATGGCATTCCAAAGCATTAAAATATGCTTCCGCAGCATGTTTTGTTTTGGTGAGTGCATTGGGTGTGTATTTTTATCAAAATACGGCGTCGCCACAAGCACTTTCTGCTGATGCAGCAACCGAGCAAATGCTTTTTGATATTGATGAAAACACCATTATAGAACATATTCAAGCCAATAGTCTAACCCAGGAAAATCCTTTGGTGGCAGAAGCTGATTTAGAAAACTATATCCTCAGCAACTACAGCCAAAATGAAATTGCCTCAGATTTATAATTCTTGTCTTTGTTGATTGCTTGTTAAAAAATAAAAAAACACCCCGATGAAAAATATAGTTGTTGCCGCATTTCTTTTTATGTTACCATTCCTTGCTTCCGCACAAAAAACGGCAGAAAGGTCTGCTGAAATTGAGTCATTAAGGATTAGCTATTTAACACAGAAGCTTGATCTTTCCGAAGATGAGGCGAAGATTTTCTGGCCGATATACAATGAGTTCCAGAAAGAACAGGCTGCGCTGCGTAAGGAAAGATCACAAAATATGATCAGCTTTAAAAAGATTCCGGAAATCGATAACCTATCTGATACGGAGATTCAAGCCCTGATTGTGAACGAACTGAACTTCAAACAAAGGGACTTGTCAATTGAGAAAAAGTATTACTACAAATTGAAATCCAGTCTGCCAATCAAAACTGTTGGAAAATATTACCGCGCTCAGGAGAGTTTTAAAAGAGAACTCCTGTCGAGATACAGAAATGGAAGGCCTGAGCGGAATTAATTTGTATTTTTGTGTATGCTTACACAACGTCAATTATTCCTTCAACATAACGCCCAAACTACACAAGAGCCACTTCTTTTAGAATTCACTAAAGCCAGCGGTATGTATCTTTATGATACTACAGGCAAGAAATTCCTGGATTTAATTGCCGGGATTGGTGTGAGTAATGTTGGCCATTGTCACCCTGCCGTAGTTAATGCGGTAAAGGAACAAGTGGAAAACTACATGCACATTATGGTGTATGGTGAATTTGTTCAGAGTCCGCAGGTAAACTTTGCTAAAGCCTTAGCAGATGTGCTTCCAGCTCATTTGAACTGTACTTATTTCGTTAACTCCGGTGCGGAAGCAGTAGAAGGTGCCATGAAACTGGCCAAAAGATTTACCGGTCGCTCTGAAATTATTGCCTGCTATAATTCTTACCATGGCAGTACTCAGGGCGCCTTAAGCCTGATGGGCAATGAAGAATTTAAACAAGCCTACAGACCACTTCTTCCCGATATCAACTTTATCAATTATAATGTTTTACCAGATCTGGACCTGATTACGGAGCGCACTGCGGCTGTATTTATGGAAACCGTACAAGGTGAAGCGGGTATCAGAATTGCGGATAAAGCCTATTTTGAGGCCTTAAGAGCTAAATGTACCGCTACAGGTACCTTATTGGTACTGGATGAGATCCAATGCGGCTTCGGACGTACCGGAAAGATGTTTGGTTTTGAACATTTTGGGATTACTCCTGATATTCTTTTATTAGCTAAAGGTATAGGTGGCGGTATGCCAATCGGTGCGTTTATCAGTTCTACAGAGATCATGAGGTCTTTGACAACAAATCCTATCTTAGGACACATCACTACCTTCGGCGGTCACCCGGTGAGCTGTGCAGCAGGTTTAGCTACGCTACAAACCATCCAAAAGGAGAACATCGTGGATGGTGTTGAAGAAAAAGGTGAGTTGTTTAAAAAACTATTGGTTCACCCTGCCATTAAAGAGGTGCGTGGAAAAGGTTTGATGATGGCTATTGAATTTGAAAGTTTTGAGATCAATAAGAAAATCATTGACGCCTGTATCGTGGATGGTGTGATCAGCGATTGGTTCCTGCATTGCAGCAATTCTATGCGCGTTGCCCCACCGTTAATTATTACGGAGGCGGAAATTGAATACGCCTGCGAAGTAATTCTAAAAAATGTAACTGCGGTACTTGCTTCAGCTTAACTCATTTTTTGTCTTTTAATCAGCCAGGCCTCCAATACAGGTTGAAATCCAGCAGCAATATCGACATCGATCATGTCGATTTTGTATTGGCTGCATTTTAACTGGATGGCCTGCCTGTATTCACTCATTCTGGCTAAATAATCTGTTTTCAGGTTCGCCGTATGCGCCTTAATGCTAACTCCCGTTTCCATATCGACAAACTCATAAGGACGGTTTTCAAACTCAAAATCTACTTCCCTTGATTTGTCCGTTACATTGAAAATCACGACCTCATGTTTATTGAATTTCAGGTGTTGAAGTGCAGAGAACAAAGTTTCCAGGTGGTCTCCCCCTTGATCGTTGTTCAGCATATCACTAAAAATCACTACCAATGAGCGCTTATGAATAAGTTCTGCTATCTGATGTAAGGCTTGCGCCACATTGGTCTGCACATTCATCGCTGCTGTATTTAAGGCCTGGTCCAAATGACTAAACAGGTATTTTTGATGTGCAGTGGTCGATTTGGCAGGTGTATTTAAGATCAGATGGTCGGAAAACAAGCTGAGTCCAAAAGCATCTCTTTGTCTTTTCAATAAATAGATCAGAGCCGCAGTGGCTTGTATAGAAAAGTTAAGTTTATTATACTCCCCGGAAGGGAAATACATGGAGGAAGAAACATCTACAATAAATTGACACCTCAGGTTGGTTTCTTCTTCGAAGCGTTTGCTGAATAGCTTATCTGTTTTTGCAAAGAGCTTCCAGTCGATATTTTTTACGCTATCCCCTACATTATACAAGCGGTGTTCTGCAAATTCCACAGAAAAACCGTGAAAAGGGCTTTTGTGGAGACCAGTTATAAAGCCTTCTACGACTTGTTTGGCTAATAATTCAAGATTGCCATGGAAAGAGATTGCTTGCTCATCGATTGGATACTGCATAGGGTAAATATAAAAAAAGCGTTCATAAATTTATGAACGCTTTTCTAACTAGTATATGTTGAGTTAATTACAACTGTGCATCTAATTTTTGTGCCAATACTGATTTTGGAACAGCACCAACTTGTTTATCTACTACTTCACCGTTTTTGAAAAACAATAACGCAGGAATGTTACGGATACCGAACTGAGTAGAGATTTGAGGGTTGTTGTCCACATTAACTTTACCTACGATCGCTTTTCCTTCGTATTCTTTCGAGATTTCGTCTACCACTGGTCCTACCATGCGACATGGACCACACCATTCTGCCCAAAAATCAACCAAAACGGGTTTATCTGATTTTAATACAACTTCCTCGAAGTTTGCATCTGTAATTTCCAAAGCCATAATTCTTATTTTTAATTAGTTTTTTATTGTATCGTCTATTTGTTTGAATCGGCAAATTTAACCTTTAAATCCAAACTCCATGCAAAGATATAATCAATTGTAGTGCCATCACCTTACCAGTGCCAAAATGACATTAGTTCAACTTAGGATTTACGTTTAACGCAGTTAATTGTTCTAAAAAATCATTATTAGGATTAATCTTCAATGATTTGGAAGGCAGTTTTACATTCACATTCTGCTCTCTATCGTAAACATCGAATAATAACTGACAGTTCTGGTGGTCCGTACTTGCTTTATTCTCTTCAAGAATGGCATTGATCTTTAACATAAAATCATCTGTAATCTTTTCAATAGGCACTTGAATGGTCACGCTCTTCGCCAGTTTATCCCGTAATTCGGAAAGTAAATGGATGGAAGTAATCTTGAACTCCCAGTCTCCTTCTTTCCGGAAACGCTCTCCTACCCTTCCTCGTATTTGTAAGAAGTATCCATCGGTAAGGAACTGTTTAAATTTGATGAAGTCATCACCAAACAGGGCAAGTTCACAGGTATCTTCATAATCTTCGAATACGATGGTACCGAAAGGCTTCCCGGTTTTGGTCATCCTTTGCGCAGAGATCACCACTAATCCACCCACTACGAGCTCTTTATTTTTGATGCCTTCAAACTCCGCCAGTACTTCTTCCGTGGAATCACCTGTTCTGATTTTATTCACTACAGAAAGATGTCTGACCTTATGCTGACAAAATTCTTTGAGTTCTAGTTTGTAGTTATCGAGCGGGTGACCACTTAAAAAGATTCCGATGGCGTCTTTTTCGAATTTTAACCTGTCGATCAGCGTCCATTCCGGAGATACCGGTAAACTAGGTTCGTAGACCATTTCGGAGGCCGATCCACCAAATAAAGAAGATTGTGCAGAAGATTCGTTGTTCTGAAAATCATTGGCAAACTTGATCATCTTCTCTATACCGTTCATCTTGTCGTTAATACCGACAAAGAAATACTGCGCTCTATGGTAGCCGAAACCATCAAAAGCACCACTATAGACAAAACTTTCGTAGGCTTTTTTGTTTACGGTACGGGTATTGGAACGCTTGGCAAAGTCGTACACGCTTTTGTACTGACCACTTTCATTGCGTTCTATAATAATACTTTCTACCGCTTTCTCTCCTACTCCTTTAATCCCTGAAAGGCCGAAACGTACCTGTCCGCTGGTATTTACCGAAAATTTAGTACCCGACTCGTTCACATCCGGTCCCAGTACAGAAACACCCATCTGCTTACATTCTTCCATAAAGAAGGCCACTTGCTTGATGTCACTCATGTTGTTGGAAAGTACCGCAGCCATATATTCTGCCGGGTAATGTGCTTTTAAATAAGCAGTCTGATAAGCAATCCAGGCATAACAGGTAGAGTGAGATTTGTTGAAGGCGTAAGAAGCAAATGCTTCCCAATCTTTCCATATCTTCTCTAATACTGTAGGATCATGTCCTTTTTCTGCGGCCTGAGCCACAAACTTAGGCTTCATTTTATCCAGTACATCTTTTTGTTTCTTACCCATCGCCTTACGTAAAACGTCGGCCTCACCTTTGGTAAATCCGGCAAGTTTCTGGGAAAGTAGCATCACCTGCTCCTGGTACACGGTAATTCCGTAAGTTTCTTTTAAATATTCTTCACAGGCATCAAGGTCGTATTTGATTTCTTCCTCTCCGTTTTTCCTGCGTACAAAGCTTGGAATATATTCCAGAGGTCCCGGACGATAAAGCGCGTTCATGGCAATTAAATCTCCGAAAACGGTTGGCTTTAACTCTTTCATGTACTTCTGCATCCCGTTAGACTCGTACTGGAAAATTCCGATGGTTTCCCCGCGTTGGAACAGCTCATAAGTTTTCGCATCATCAATCGGGAAACTATCCGGATCAAGGTCTATCTTATGTCTGAATTTAACCAATTTCACGGTATCCTTAATCAGGGTCAATGTTTTTAACCCTAAGAAGTCCATTTTCAACAAACCAGCACTTTCTACTACGGAGTTGTCGAATTGGGTCACATACAGATCCGAATCTTTGGCGGTGGCTACCGGTACAAAGTTGGTAATGTCGCTTGGTGTGATGATGACCCCGCAGGCATGGATACCTGTATTTCTTAAGGAACCTTCAAGAATTTGCGCCTGTTCCAGCGTTTTTGCACCTAAATCATTGGCTCCTGCCAAAGACTTCAGCTCTAAAACTTTTTCATATTCATCTGCGCGAAGTGCCCCTTTAAGGGCCTTCTCATCCAGCGTAAATATTTTAGCCAGCTTCATATTAGGAATCAGCTTCGCGATTTTCTCTGCCTCATAAAGTGGCAAATCCAATACCCTTGCCGTATCCTTAACGGAAGATTTAGCCGCCATGGTACCATAGGTGATGATCTGTGCCACCTGGTTGGAACCATATTTATTGATTACATAATCCATTACCCTTCCACGGCCCTCGTCATCAAAATCGATGTCGATATCGGGCATGGAAACACGATCCGGATTCAGGAAACGCTCAAATAGTAAGTCGTATTTAATGGGGTCAATATTGGTAATCCACAAACAGTAGGCTACTGCTGATCCTGCCGCAGACCCCCTTCCAGGGCCTACAGATACATCTAGTTCTCTGGCCCTGGCAATAAAATCCTGAACAATCAGGAAGTATCCCGGATAACCGGTTTTTTCAATCGTCTGTAATTCAAAGTCCAGACGTTCGGCAATGTCGTCCGTAATTATTCCGTAACGTTTTTTCGCCCCTTCATAGGTCAGGTGGCGTAAATATTTGTTTTCCCCTCTTTTACCACCATCTTCTTCATCCTCTTTGACCAGGAATTCTTCCGAAATATCGAACTTAGGTAAAAGGACTTCACGGGCAAGTTTGTAGATTTCAATTTTATCTACAATTTCCTGTATGTTGATAATCGCCTCTGGCAAATCGGCGAAAAGGTTTTTCATTTCTTCAGGAGTTTTGAAATAATACTCCTGATTTGGTAAGCCAAAACGGTATCCCCTACCACGCCCGATAGGTGTAGCCTGTTTCTCCCCGTCTTTTACACATAATAAAATATCGTGGGCATTGGCATCTCTTTTATTAATATAATAGGTATTGTTGGTGGCAATCAGCTTTACTTCGTGTTTTTTAGCCAGGGCAATTAAAGAGACATTGACAATGTCTTCATCTTCCTGGTTATGACGCATCACTTCAATATAGAAATCTTCACCAAATTGCGATTTCCACCATAACAATGCTTCTTCTGCTTGTTTTTCACCTAGATTCAGCAACTTGCTGGAAATCTCTCCATATAAGTTACCCGACAAGACGATGATGTCTTCTTTATATTGTTCTATAACCGCCTTATCGATACGAGGGATATAGTAAAATCCTTTAGTATAAGCGATGGAAGACATTTTTGCCAGGTTATGGTAACCCTTTTTGTTCTTCGCCAACAAGACTACCTGGTATCCGTCGTCTTTTCTTTTCTTATCTAAATGGTCATCGCAGACAAAGAATTCGCAACCTACAATTGGCTTTATGATCACCTCATCAGGTGTTTCTCCTTTTTCTATAGCTTCATTGTTCCTGGCTTCCACACCTTTATTGTGGTTCAGGATCTGCGCCACAAAATGGAAAGCACCCATCATATTCGCATGATCGGTCATCGCTACTGCCGGCATTTTATGTGCTGCTGTAGCTTTAATCAAGGAAGGAATATTGATCGTGGACTGAAGTACCGAAAACTGCGTATGGTTATGTAAATGCGCAAAGGAAATACTGGCCAGCTCCTGTTTGTTCTCTTCCAGTGTCTTTTTAGATACTTTTGGAGCTTCAGTTTTTTGCAGACGTTTCCTGATTTCCTCAGAAGCTGATTTTAGGTTGACATGGTTTAAACCTATTCTTTCTACTGTCCCTGGATTTTTCTCTTTAAAAGCTGGTATATAGTTGGCATCCGCATGCAATTGCTCCAGCGAAAACACCTCCATCTTGATCAGCTGCAAAAAGCAACGCGTGGTTGCTTCCACATCTGCCGTGGCATTGTGGGCTTCTGAGAAAGGAGTACCGAAAAGGTACTGGTGTAATTCTGTAAGTGTTGGCAGTTTAAATTTACCTCCACGACCACCAGGAATGCGCAATAACTCTGCGGTTACCTCGGTACAGGTATCCAGCACCGGCATGGTACTCATTGGACTTTCTACGCCTGAACGGTGAAACTCACAGCCCATGATGTTGACATCAAAGCCTACATTTTGTCCGACAACAAATTTGGATTTTGACAGGGCTATATTAAATTTCTCTAATACTTCTGCCAGAGGAATGCCTTGTTCGGCCGCCAGTTCTGTCGAAATACCGTGGATTCGCTCTGCATCATAAGGGATATTGAAACCTTCCGGTTTTACCAGGTAATCCTGATGCTCGATCAGATTTCCAAGCGCATCATGTAACTGCCATGCTATCTGGATACATCTAGGCCAATTATCCGTATCGGTAATCGGCGCATTCCAATTGCGTGGCAATCCCGTTGTTTCGGTATCAAAAATCAAATACATAGCTGGGTAATTAGAAAATCGTCTTTTTAGAAATCAATATGATTGATCAAAAATACGGAAATTTCCATTCTTCCAGTAATTGAAGGACTGAATTTTTACACAGAAGGGCGGTAATCTTTACACAGATTGGACTGCGGGAATCGGGCCGGAAGATTTGTGTTCCTGAGAAACCAGCTTACTGGTATCGTAACCCTTTTTCTGACAGCGGTCTATAATTTCTGCGAGCAACGTGTCGGGAATATTAGGCTTTCTCGCCATAATAAAGAGGTATTTGAATTTCGGATGGCCAACCACCACATAGGAGTAATCCTCAGCCAGTTCGATCACCCAGTAATCTACTTTTACCGGCCAGATAAATTCTGCTTTAAACCGGGCATTTCTACTGCCACGAACTACAAAAAGTTTAGATCTGAAATACTTTTGTTTATCCTCGCCCTGTACTTTATAACCGGTAAAAACAGCATAATAACCATCCGGATGGATCACGTACGTCTCCACAATCTGGCGCCAGTGCTTGTCAATGAAAGTGGGTATCGAATATAATGAGTACCACTTCCCTGCATACGACATGATATCAACTTTTTCTACGGGCACATTATCCATAATAGGGTTCATTAGTTTAGGACTATTAAGCAAATGTAAATTCTTTATCATAAAACCAGCAAGGTTGAAGAAAGTTTTAAAAAGCGTTTTTAAAACTGCCCAAAATTTATAACTTCGGCAGGAAGGCTAGCCTTATCTGGTTTGCTTTAATAAATAATTATATTGTAAATTACTTTATCAATGCGCTTTTAAAAACAATAGATTTAACCCCTGTAAACAGGCTGCAAGCTTGTTACTCTTAAAATAAAATTAGATTCATTATGAAAATAACGGTTGTAGGTGCCGGCGCTGTAGGCGCCACTTGTGCAGATAATATTGCCAGAAAAGAATTAGCAGAAGAGCTTGTTTTATTAGACATCAAAGAAGGTTTTGCCGAAGGTAAGGCAATTGATATGATGCAAACGGCCACTCTATTGGGCTTTGATACAAAAATAAAAGGGGTTACCAATGATTATAGTCAGACCGCAGGTTCTGCTGTAGCAGTGATTACTTCCGGATTGCCACGTAAACCAGGGATGACCCGGGAGGAACTTATCGGAATCAATGCCGGCATCGTTAAAGGGGTTGCAGAAAATATTCTTAAGTATTCTCCGGACGCGATCATTATCGTGATCAGCAATCCAATGGATACCATGACTTATCTGGCCTTAAAATCTCTGGGATTACCTAAAAACAGAATTATCGGTATGGGGGGAACTTTAGATAGCGCCCGCTTCAAATATTATTTAAGTGTAGCCCTAAACTGCAATTCCAATGACCTTCAAGGCTTTGTAATTGGAGGCCATGGAGATACCACCATGATTCCATTAACGCGTTATGCTACTTACCAGAGTTTACCGGTAACTGAGTTGCTGGATAAAGCTACATTAGATAAGGTTGCCGCAGATACGATGGTTGGTGGTGCTACTTTAACTGGTCTGCTGGGTACTTCTGCCTGGTATGCTCCGGGAGCAGCAGGTGCTGCTTTGGTAGAAAGCATTGTGCGTGATGAAAAGAAATTATTTACCTGCTGTGTAGCACTTGATGGCGAATACGGACAAAAGGACATCTGTTTAGGTGTTCCGGTAATTGTTGGCCGCAATGGCTGGGAAAAGGTAATCGATTATAAATTGAATGAAGAGGAACAAGCTTCCTTTAATAAAAGTGCTGATGCCGTTCGCGCCATGAACAGCGTTTTACACGATATGCAACTAGTATAAAATTAATGAGAACGATTACTGTTCCTTTAACCTTAATAAATCTACAAGACGACGGTTTCCACCTTTTGGTGGAAATTGTTGTTTTTGGGAAGAAATCTTTTGTAGTTTTAGATACCGGAGCCTCCCGGTCCGTGTTTGACATGACCCTGATCAAAAACAATATTTCAGAATTGGAATATGGTGAGGAAACTCATGCTACTACCTTGTTTGCAACTTCAAGCACCATTCAGGCCACCATACCTAAAATTAAGATGGGCAGATTAGTCATTCATGATTATGAAACCGTAGCATTGGATCTGGAAAGTGTAAACCAGGCTTACGATCAAATGGGACATCCTATGATTGCCGGTATTATTGGCAGCGATATCCTCTTAAAATATGAGGCCGTCATCAATTACAAAAAACTTAAGCTATTCTTATATAGCAACTAAGCATTGAAATATACTCCTAAATAACGGTTATGTATTGAAATACTACCCTAAACAGTGGGAATGTATTCAGTTTAGTAAACAGCAAAGGAGGTACCTTGTGGGCACCTCCTTTGCTGTTTAATTGTTATTTTGATCCGCTAATTAAGCGTCAATCTTAGCATATTTTGCATTTCTTTCAATGAAATCTCTTCTTGGACCAACTTCATCACCCATTAACATGGAGAAGGTATGGTCACATTCAGCAGCATTTTCAATAGTTGCCTGTAGCAAAGTACGTGTAGCAGGATTTAAGGTTGTATCCCATAATTGCTCTGCGTTCATCTCTCCAAGACCTTTATAGCGTTGGATATGTACACTTTCTTCTTTACCTGCACCTTTTAAGCGCTGTACTGCCTGATCACGTTGTTGGTCATTCCAGCAATATTCATGCTCTTTCCCTTTTTTAACCTGGTACAATGGTGGCGCTGCGATGTACACATAACCGGCTTCAATCAATGCTTTCATGTATCTGAAGAAGAAAGTAAGGATCAGGGTCGTAATGTGTGATCCATCGATGTCCGCATCCGTCATAATCACGACCTTATGGTAACGAAGCTTAGTCAGGTTAAGCGCTTTATCATCTTCCGGAGTTCCAATGCTTACACCTAATGCTGTAAACATATTCTTGATCTCGTCGTTTTCGTAGATTTTGTGCTCCATTGCTTTCTCTACGTTCAGGATTTTACCTTTCAATGGAAGAATAGCCTGGAAATTACGGTCCCTACCTTGTTTGGCAGTTCCACCCGCGGAATCTCCCTCGACAAGGTAGATCTCACATTTTTCCGGATCACTATCTGAACAATCGGCTAGCTTACCAGGTAAACCTGAACCGCCCATTACGCTCTTACGTTGTACCATCTCACGCGCTTTACGTGCTGCTGCACGTGCCGTAGCGGCAAGAATTACTTTATTTACGATCAGTCTTGCTTCTCTTGGATATTCTTCCAGATAATTGTTCAGTGCTTCACCAACGGCGATATCAACCGCACCCATTACCTCAGAGTTACCTAGTTTTGTTTTTGTCTGACCTTCAAACTGCGGCTCCTGTACTTTCACAGAAATAACAGCCGTTAATCCTTCTCTAAAGTCATCACCAGTGATCTCAAACTTAACATTTTTAAGCAATCCAGATTTATCTGCATACGCTTTTAATGTTCTGGTTAAACCTCTTCTGAAACCTGCAATGTGTGTACCTCCTTCGTGAGTGTTGATATTGTTCACATAAGAATGTACGTTTTCTGCATAGCTATCATTGTATTGTAAAGCAAGCTCTACCGGAATACCATTTTTGATACCTTCTACATAAATCGGCTCTGCAATTAGTGAAGGGCGACCTCCGTCTAAGAACTGAACGAATTCTTTTAAGCCTCCCTGAGAGTGGAAAAGTTCCGATATCGGGTTTCCTTCCTCATCCAGTTCACGCTCATCAGTAAGTGTTAGTTTAATTCCTTTATTCAGGAAAGAAAGCTCTCTTAACCTGCTGGCTAAAGTGTCATAACGATACTCTAAAGTCTGGGTAAAGATTTCAGGATCCGGAGTAAACGTGATTACCGTTCCTCTTTTATCTGTTTCGCCAACCACTTTAACATCGTATTGTGGCTTTCCTTTTTGGTATTCCTGCTCCCAAACTTTTCCTTCGCGGTGAACTTCTGCTTTTAAATGCGTTGATAATGCGTTCACGCAACTTACCCCCACACCATGCAGACCACCGGAAACTTTATAGGTATCCTTATCAAATTTACCCCCGGCATGTAATACCGTCATTACGATTTCCAGAGCTGATTTCTGCTCTTTCTGCATAATTCCGGTAGGAATACCACGACCGTTATCTTCAACCCTGATCGAGTTGTCTTTAAGAATATTTACATATATCGTGTCAGCATGACCTGCCAACGCCTCATCAATAGAGTTATCTACTACCTCGTAAACTAAATGGTGTAATCCTTTTACTCCGGTGTCTCCTATATACATCGAAGGGCGCTTACGCACCGCTTCTAAACCTTCTAAAACCTGTATATTATCTGCCGAATAATTTGACTTTGGATCCTTTTCTTCGCTCATAATTTTTAAAAAAACAATTAGATTCAAAAATAACCATTTTAGCCCAATTAACCGCAAATGTGGATAACTATTTGACCAAAAAAGCACTAAAAATGAGCTAAAAACCGTAGTTTTTTAGGATACTAAATTTGAAATTTTATATTTGTTGAAATTTATCATTCCAGAGGGATGGAAATGTCCGGAAAAACCAGTTTTAAATTAGCTGGAAGGGCGATAGGTTCAAAAAATTAAAACAAAAAATCAATTATAATCATTAGATGAAAAGATCAACATTAAAACTTGGCAGCATTGCTACTGCAGTTGCATTAGTTTCCGTTATGGCTTCTTGCCAGAACAAAGAAAACGCAGGTACCACTGCTCCAAAATCTGAGTCGGCTACAGTAACAAGCGCAGAGAAAATCGTCTATGTAAATTCTGATTCCCTGTTAACAAAATATCAGTATTTCAAAGACTTAAAAACTAAGCTTGATGCAAAGTCGAAAACTGCACAAACGGATCTTGCTTCTAAACAACAAGCTTTCCAACGTGAAGTAGCTCAATACCAACAACAACAAAACACGTTGCCTGCTGATCAAAGAGCTTCTACAGAAGAAAGATTAGCACGTAAACAACAAGAATTACAGGCTTATTCTCAAAATGCAGGTGCTGCACTTCAAAATGAGCAAGCCACTGAGAATGAAAAATTATATGATAAAGTTGCTGAATACCTGAAAGTTTATGCAAAAGGTAAAGGCTTCAAAATGGTGTTAACTTATTCAAAAGGTAACAGCGCAATCTTATTCGCTGATGAATCTTTAGACGTAACCAGTGAAGTGATCGTAGGATTGAACGCAGCTTACAAAAAGTAATCATCTATTGATGAAATTAAATGCTCCGTATAATCGGGGCATTTTTTTTGTGCTGATTTTTTGGCGGCAGCCCTGAAATCAGGACGCAATCCTTCTCAAATTAAATACAAAAAATCAATACAATGGAAAATACAACGCAGCAACAACACGAGAAATTTATGCGTATAGCCATCGGCCTTTCCGAGAAAAATGTAACCGATGAACTTGGTGGTCCATTTGGTGCAGTAGTCGTTAAAGACGGTAAAGTGATCGCAAAAAGTGGCAACAAAGTAACCAGCACAAATGATCCAACGGCGCATGCAGAGGTATCAGCCATTCGAATCGCCTGTAAAAAATTGAAAACATTTGACCTGACCGGCTGTGTGATTTACACCAGTTGTGAGCCTTGTCCGATGTGTCTGAGCGCTATTTACTGGTCCAGAATAAACACGATCTATTATGCCAATACGAAGGTGGATGCAGCAAATATCGGCTTCGATGACCAATTCATTTATGAAGAACTGGAAAAGCCGATGTCGGAGCGCAGTTTGCCTATACAGCAATTGCTAAGAGACGAAGCTATCCAGGCTTTTAAACTCTGGGAGCATTCTCCAATGAGGGTAACCTATTAGTTTCAAAAAAATCCTGAAGGGAATGTTTCATTTAGCACATGACTACGCAGTTAACATTCCTTTCAGGATGGCTTTATATATTTTTATATTTCTTCTTAATTTGATTTGGCCAGGCTGATCATTTGATCCAGCTCCTCTACTACGGCATCAGCTGTTCCTGAAAATCCCACGGCTTTAAACTTGATATTTCCATCAGGGCCAATAATAAATTTAGTAGGGATGCCGGGAACATTGTAAGCAGTAATCACATCAAAAACTTCCGGATCCACCTTATTTTTCGTATCAAAAAGCACATTAAAATCATACTTTTTCTCTCTTAAAAAGTCTCTCACGAGCTTGTCTCTGTTCTCTTCCCGCTGCAAGCTATTCACAAACAAAAACACCACATCTTTATCAGCAGCATATTTGGCCTGAGCTTTCTGCATTCCCGGAAAAGAAGCTATACATGGCCCACACCAGGTGGCCCAGTAATCCACAATTACAACTTTTCCTTTGAGACTCGCTAAACTCACATATTCTCCTTTTAAGTTCCTCAGATTAAATGCAGGCGCTGGAACATTCATCATCTTTTTAACCCAGGCTGTGCGTGTAGTTGAAGCTGCAGCTTTATCAACATCCAGCATATAAGTGTTGAAAGGCATAGTTAGATTCTGCTTTTCATAAAGCTTTTGAAACCTTGTTCTCATCTCTTCGTTTCCTTTTCCTACTTTCAAAAAAGCATCAGCAACTTTGAAAGCCTTTTCCTGATCACCAGCCAATTCCAGATACATGACATACCGGGCATTTCCGTCAGAATTTGTGTCAGAACCTACTTTAGCCTGATAAATTGCGGCCTCTTTATCATTTCCTTTATGGTGCAAAATCAGCGCATAGGTATCCGAATTTCCCCGGTATGCACTTTCAATACTCTGAATATATTCTTCCTTTGAAGCATAATCATCCGGCACTTCCCCTTGCTTTGCCTCCTCCAGTATGCTCAGTGATTTCTTTGATAACAATTCTGCAAAGTCTATGTTCTGATTTTTCTCTGCAAGACCCCAGGCCACATTATTAGCTGTGGAAGCTGCCGCTATTCTATTGATAATCTTTGCTGAATACAAATTGAACATCTCCATATTCCCTTTACTGGCAAACATATGAGCGAGCGGGCCATATAGACTATTGATACTCAAAGCATCCTTTTCTTTTTTCGGATCCAAACCAAAGTCCTTCACTAGCGCATCAAATTTCTTCCCTCTCTCCTCAAGATCTTTTATGTCATATAGTGGCTTTCTCGCCGCATTATAAGCCAGGTTTCCTTTAGGAAATTTGGCTATAATGACTGGTCTTAAAGCGTCTGCAGCAGCTTTATCTTTGAGTAGCAGGTGTAATGACATTAAAGTCATCAAATCAACTTCTGAAGGGTTCTTTTGCAACTGATAACTTTTAATTTTACTATCGATCGATGCTTTTCCTTTCACTTTGTCCAGGCCATACATTGTAGTTAGGTAATTGCCTGTAAACGCAGTTTTTAAGTCCGGTTTTGCTGCAAATGCCTTTTCATAAGATTTCACTGCTTTAGCCGGATCGGCCTTTAAGCTCCCCAGTCTGCTCAAGACTGTGAGTAACTGCGCTTCTGCCAGATAAGCATTTGGCTTTACTACCCCTTTATTATAGAACAGCGTATAATACCCCTCCGGACTAAGTTCTGTAGGTGCTTTCGCAGAAAAAATGAGACTAACGAGGTCTGTACTATCCGCAGGATGGAATGTTCCTTTGAAAACATTTCCTTCTTTTTTGAGGGTAACCATAGCAATTGACCGCTTAAGGTTCACAAAAGATCGTGCCCTACAGGTAAGTTCCTTTTCATTAGCGAAAATACCACCAGCTGGATCGTAAGTAAAACTAAGTGGCTCGCCCCCCTTGGGGGCTTTACTGCTGAACACCACCTGCTGAGCTCCGGCAGAAGCTGAGCTAAACAGCAGGAGCGAAAAAATAATTTTTTTTGAGATGAACATAATCAAGAATTTAGGTTTATTTAGGAATAACTAAATGTATAGTTTTCAGAGCTGATAAGCAAATACTTAAACTTTAATCTTTCAGGAATAATTATTGTAATATGCGATCGTGAATTACGAAGAAAAAATAACCATAGAGCTGGAATTCTGGAAGCGGAAAATGAGACTTAAACCCTCATTTTTCAATAAAATGACCAATAATATTCAGAAGAAAATCAATAGTTATATCCCTGAAAAAGTTCATGCTGCGATAACGGCTACCATCAAAAACATGATCAAAGGAGTACTTTATGGTTCTACCTATACCACTTCTAATGCGCCTGCATTGGAAATGAGCCTGGTCCACAGAGAAGCTTTGGTGAAGTCGAAAATTGACAATTATTGTAAAACCGGAGCCGCAGAAGGGGGAATTACCGGTGCCGGCGGTTTTCTAATGAGCATGGCTGATTTTCCAATCCTCATTGGCATAAAAATGAAACTGTTATTTGAAATTGCCGCCCTATATGGCTTTGACGTAAAAGATTACAGAGAGCGCCTGTATTTGCTGTATATTTTTCAGCTTGCTTTTTCCAGTCAGCAGGGACGCACCAAAGTTTTCATGCACATGGAAAACTGGGAAGATAAGTTACATATACTCCCTGAAAACGTGGACAGCTTTGACTGGAAAACCTTTCAACAGGAATACCGGGATTACATCGATCTGGCCAAACTGGCCCAGCTTCTACCAATAGTTGGTGCTGCTGTAGGCGCAGTTGCCAATTATCAATTGATTAAATCATTGGGTACCACAGCAATGCAAGCCTATAGAATGAGGCTATTAAAATAGCAAACCTACTCTTTCTTTCCTTCTTCTTCTTCAAAAAGACCACCGGTCAGGTCATCAATCTCTCTACGGTCTTTCTTTGTCGGCCTACCTGCGCCACGGTCCCTTGTCAATACCGGTGCATGATACATCGTTTTGTAACCGTAAGTCTCCTCCACAGGGGTGATGTCTTTATATTTAGTCACCGCAATTTTCGCCTCTACCCTATTGTATAAAAGATCCACCACTTCAATCACCTTCTTCTCTATTCCTTTGGATACCTGATACACATCTCCAGGTTTTACTATTGCAGAAGCTTTAAGATTATTACCATTAAATTTAACCCGACCAGCCTTACAAGCCTCTGTCGCCAAACTCCTGGTCTTAAATAATCTTATTGCCCATAAGTACTTATCTATCCGTAATTTTTCTTGCTCTGCCATAAAAAATCAAAAATACATTATAGAAAACAATGGTCTATACATAAAATTGATTTATTTTGTCAAAAAATAACTTAAAACATGATAGCACAATTAAAAAAGTTAGTAGAAGCCGCTTGGGAAGACAGAACTTTATTAGGATATAGTGAATATTGCGAGGCAATAGAAACGGTAATTATGCAACTTGATAAAGGTGAATTGCGCGTTGCTGAACCAGTACTGAACTCGTGGGCTGTGAATGAGTGGATCAAAAAGGCAGTAATCCTTTATTTTCCAATCAGAGAAATGAAAGAAATTGAAGTTGGTCCTTTTGTATTTCATGATAAAATGAAATTGAAAACCAATTATAAAGAATTAGGAGTAAGAGTTGTACCTCATGGTATCGCACGTTATGGCGCTTATTTAGCCAAAGGTGTGATCTTGATGCCTTCTTATGTAAACATCGGTGCTTACGTTGACGAAGGCACAATGGTGGATACATGGGCTACTGTAGGTTCATGTGCACAGATTGGTAAACATGTTCACTTAAGTGGCGGTGTTGGTATTGGTGGTGTTTTAGAGCCAATTCAAGCTGCTCCGGTAATCATTGAAGACAACTGTTTCCTTGGTTCAAGAGCAATCGTTGTTGAAGGTGTACGTGTAGAAAGAGAAGCCGTTTTAGGTGCAAACGTGGTTTTAACAGCCTCTACAAAAATCATCGACGTAACAGGAAAAACGCCAATTGAATATAAAGGTATTGTTCCTGCACGTTCAGTAGTTATTCCAGGTAGCTATGCGAAGAAATTCCCTGCTGGTGAATTCCAGGTTCCTTGTGCATTGATCATCGGTCAGCGTAAAGAATCTACAGATAAAAAGACTTCTCTAAATGATGCATTGAGAGAAAATAATGTAGCAGTATAATATAATGAAGATTGGTTTTGACGGAAAGAGGGCAGCGAATAACTTAACAGGACTGGGAAATTACAGCAGGTCTTTGATCACCCACCTGGCAGAATTTTTCCCTCAAAACCAATACTTTGTCTACACGCCCAAAGTAAAGGAACATGCGCAGATCTCCCGTTTTTTGCAGATTAAAGGGATTCAGATCGAGCTTCCAGACCGTCCCGGATGGTTCTGGAGAACTTCGGGAATAAAAAAACAATTGCGAAAAGATCAGATAGATCTGTTTCATGGCCTTAGTCATGAAATCCCCCTGGGAATTCAACACTCCGGAATTCGAAGTATAGTCACGATACATGACCTTATTTTCCTCAGGTTTCCTCAATATTACGGAAGGATAGATCGCTTTATTTACGAGGTGAAATTCCGCTATGCCTGCAAATATACAGACAAAATAGTGGCCATCAGTGAATGTACAAAAAGAGACCTTATTCATTTTTTCAATACAGACCCTGATAAAATTGAGGTCGTTTATCAGAGCTGCGATGATAGTTTCAAATCTGCTGCCGATGAAAAGAAAAAGCAGGAGGTCAGGGCTAAACACCAGCTTCCCGAAAAATACATTCTTAATGTAGGAACGATTGAAACCCGGAAAAATCTGATGACGCTGATTAAAGCATTACCGGAAATCCATCCGGACTATCAGCTCGTTGTGGTCGGAAAAAAAACTGCCTATACCGACCTCGTCAACAAAGAAATTGACTTACTTGGTTTGAGATCCAGAGTGACCTTTTTGCAAAATGTGCCCTTTGATGAACTGCCTTCCGTATATCAGCTGGCCAGCGCCTTCGTTTACCCTTCTTTATATGAAGGATTTGGCATTCCAATTATAGAGGCCATGTACTCCGGTGTTCCGGTAATTGCAGCAACAGGCTCTTGTCTGGAAGAAGCCGGAGGCGAACATAGCCTATATGTTTCCCCATTTGATCATCAGGCGCTCTCCCTTTCTATAAATAAAGTATTGAACACACCTGCCCTTGCCACAGAAATGAAAGTGAAAGGGCTGGAATATGTTGAAAAATTTGACACACGGGTCCTCACTGAAAAAATGATTGAAATTTATACCCGGGTACTCTCCAATCACCAGAAATAACAGGTTATGCTTAGAACAGAAATTGAAAAGACCCTTCAGGTATTAAAAGACGGTGGGGTGATTCTTTATCCCACAGATACGGTTTGGGGATTAGGATGCGATGCTACAAATGAAGCAGCGGTAGCAAAAATAAATGAAATCAAAATGCGTAGTTCGGATAAGAGTTTTATCGTCCTGCTGGACAATGATTCAAAACTCCAAAGTTATGTAACAGAGATCCCTGACGTGGCTTACGATTTAATCGAGTACGCAGAAAACCCACTGACCATTATCTTCTCAGGCGCAAAAAACCTGGCTAAGAATGTGATCAATGAAGATGGTAGTGTAGGCATTAGAATTGTGAAGCATGACTTTTGTCAGCAGCTCATTCAACGCTTCCGTAAACCAATTACTTCTACTTCTGCCAATAAATCCGGTGAACCTTCCCCCCTCATCTTTGATGAGATTTCAGAAGAAATTAAAGCCGCAGTAGATTACGTAGTCGATTGGGAACAAGAACTACAGGCCCCGAAGAAACCATCTACCATCATGAAATTAGCTCCCGGAGGTCAATTTTCCTTTATTAGAAAGTAAGTTTTATTACTTTTGTAACTCATTAATGGAAAAACATTTACAAAATCCAATATTTAAAGTCCTTGCCGATATTGCTCAAACACATCAGATTGAAGCATACGTAATAGGTGGGTATGTGCGCGATATTTTCTTAAAAAGACCCTCTAAAGACATCGATATTGTGGTATTAGGGAATGGGATTGACTTTGCCGAATTAGTAGGTAAACAACTCAAAACCAAGGTAGCGGTATTTAAAAACTTCGGCACAGCCATGATAAAAACCCGCGATCTGGAAATAGAATTTGTAGGCGCCCGAAAAGAGTCCTACCGTTCAGATTCCCGCAAACCTATCGTAGAAAACGGCACTATCAAAGATGATCAGCTGAGACGGGATTTCACGATCAACGCCCTGGCCATCTCCCTGAATAAAGACAATTATGCTCAGCTGGTTGATCCCTTTAACGGAATTAACGACCTGGAGCAAAAACTCATCAGAACTCCACTTGATCCTGAGCTTACTTTTTCAGATGATCCATTGAGGATGATGAGGGCCATTCGTTTTGCCACTCAGTTAGAGTTTAGCATAGACGAAAGTGCCATCAACGCGATAAAAACACAGAAAGAAAGAATCAGTATTGTTTCCAAAGAGCGCATCACCGATGAGCTCAATAAAATCATTCTCTCTAAAACACCTTCTATAGGTTTCAAATACCTGTTTGATACGGGGCTTTTGCACCTGGTATTTCCACAAATGGCCAACCTTTACGGAGTAGACATCATTAACGGAAAAGGACATAAAGACAATTTTTATCATACCTTGCAGGTTCTCGATAATATTTGTGAGGCTACTGACGACCTTTGGCTCCGCTGGGCAGCTATTCTTCATGATATTGCCAAACCGGCAACCAAGCGTTTTGAAGAAGGACATGGCTGGACTTTTCATGGCCATGAAGACAAAGGCGCCAGAATGGTACCTCAGATTTTCAATCAATTGAAACTTCCATTAAATGAGAAGATGAAATTGGTGCAGAAACTCGTACAACTACACTTAAGGCCTATTGTACTGGCACAGGAAGTGGTTACGGATTCGGCAGTCAGAAGGTTGTTATTTGATGCCGGTGAAGATATAGAGAGCTTAATGATGCTCTGCAATGCCGATGTCACCACAAAAAACGAGTACAAAGTGAAAAAGTACCGTAATAACTTTGAGCTCGTTAAACAGAAGCTGAAAGATGTGGAAGAACGTGACAAAGTAAGAAACTGGCAGCCACCAATTACCGGTACCCATATCATGGAGGTATTCGGTTTAGGCGCAGGAAAAGAAGTTGGGCTGATCAAAAATTCCATTCGGGAAGCAATCCTGGAAGGCGAAATAAAAAACAGTTACGAGGAAGCTTTACAGTTCATGCTGGAAAAGGCCAAAGAATTCGGCCTGCAGCCCGTAAAGCGCTAATACAAAGTACAATAATATTTTATAATTTTATAGCTAGAAAAAAAGCTCAGATGGCAATTTATAGATTTAGAATAAGTTTCGAGGATTTCGATGAGGTAGTTAGGGAAATCGATATCAAACCAAACCAGACATTTGAAGATTTACATCGTGCGATACATCGCTCAACAGGATATTCTGCTGAAAAATCCTCGTCTTTCTATGTGAGTACCGATCATTGGATCAAAGGAGACGAAATTGCTTACCTGCCGAATCAACGTAAAGCAGATAGAGGTGTAACTTTAATGGAAAATGCTAAACTGAGCAGTTTTATTGAAGATCCTCATCAGAAATTCTATTATATCTACAACTTCGATCGTCCGTTTGACTTTCATGTAGAATTGATCAAGATCATTCTGGAAACTGATCCTAACCTTGAGTACCCTGTACTGGTTAAAAGTCAGGGAGAAGCGCCTAAAATCATCGATAAAGATAATTTTAATGCCGTTGCAGTATCTGCTAACGAAGTGTCTTCTGAATTTGATTTTCTGAATGAACTGGACTTTGTTCCGGGAGATACAGAAGAACTGGCAGCAATGGACGGAAGAGGCATCAATACGGAAGAAAAAACGATTGATGACGATTCGGAAGAAGATTCAGCTGACGTAGATGAGTATGGTAGCGATGACGACGGCTACGAAGATGATGAGTATGGTGGTAAAGACGACGATTACTAATATCCGATCATGTTACTGGATAAAACCTTAATTGTAATTGTCGGCCCTACCGGAATAGGAAAGACTTCGCTGGCTATTGAACTGGCCAGACACTTTTCTACAGAAATTATTTCGGCTGATTCCCGTCAATTCTTTAAGGAAATGGAAATCGGGACTGCAAAACCTTCTGCGGAAGAGTTAAATGCAGCTCCTCATCATTTCATTAATTCCCATAGTGTAGAAACCCTGTTCAGCACCGGCGACTTTGAAATACAAGCGCTACAGCTAATGGAGGAACTTTTTAAAAAACAGGATCTGCTGATTATGGTCGGCGGATCCGGTTTATACATTGATGCCGTTTGTAATGGCCTCGATGACCTTCCGGATACAGACCTCAACATCCGCGAACAATTAAAACAACAGTTGGAAGATGAAGGTATTGAAGCCATCAAACAGCAACTAAAAATTCACGATCCTGAGTATTATGAAAAGGTAGACCAGGCTAATCCACAACGGATGGTCAGAGGGCTGGAATTCTTTCTTTCTACCGGCGAGAAGCTTTCCTCCTACCAAACCAACAGCAAAAAACAAAGACCTTTCAATATTGTCAAAATAGGGCTTAATATGGATCGCGCTGTGCTCTATCAGCGCATCAACCATAGAGTTGATCAAATGATGGATGCAGGCTTGCTGGAGGAAGTAAAAGGGCTACAAGCTTATAGAAAATATAATGCTTTAAATACCGTAGGGTATGCTGAATTATTCGATTATCTGGATGGTCATATCCCGCTGGAGACTGCGGTAGACAAGATCAAGCAAAACACACGTCGCTTTGCAAAGCGACAGCTGACCTGGTTTAGAAGGGATGACAACACTGCCTGGTTTGAACCCAATGATAGCAAAGCTGTCATCCTTCATATCAATAACGTATTAAAATCTTAAGCCTGAGCTGTTGGTCCGCCAAAGTTCATTGGAAATCCAGGAGGCTCATCCTGTGTTTTAATTTTGCCATAAGCAGCCTCATATTTCTCCAGATTATCTTGCATTGCCACCATGAGCCTTTTAGCGTGTTCTGGTGTCAGGATAATTCTTGATTTCACTCTTGCCTTAGGCACCCCCGGCATCACTCTGATAAAGTCCAGCACAAATTCCGTATTGGAATGCGTGATGATGGCCAGGTTTGAAAAAATCCCCTCTGCAACTTCTTCAGAAAGTTCAATGTTTAATTGGTTTTCGTTTTGCTGTTCTTCCATAACACAAAACTATTACTTTAATCCATACCCGCGTAATGGATGTCTAATTATTTTCCAAACCTAAGGGCATAAAAAAGTCCCCCGACTTTAACAGAAGGGGGACTTTTCAAAAGATATTTAAATATTAAGCATCTACTTCTTCTTGTTTCGAAGCTAATAATTTATCGTATTCTTCCTGAGAACCTACAATGATACGCTCATATCCACGTACACCTGTACCTGAAGGAATTAAGTGTCCAACAATAACGTTTTCTTTTAATCCAAGCATGTTATCACGTTTACCAGCGATTGCTGCTTCGTTTAACACTTTTGTAGTTTCCTGGAAGGATGCTGCAGAGATGAACGATTTCGTTCCTAATGAAGCACGTGTGATACCTTGTAACATTGAACTCGCAGTTGCAGGTCTTGCATCACGAACTTCAATTTGTTTCAGATCTTTACGTTTCAATTGAGAATTTTCGTCTCTTAATTTACGTAGAGAAAGGATTTGTCCTGGTTTCACTGTGTTTGAATCACCAGCTTCTACAACAACTTTTTTGTCATAGATCTCGTCATTCTCAATCATGAAGTCCCAACGATCTGCTAGATTATTCTCTAAGAAAGTGGTATCTCCCGGATCTTCAATGTGAACTTTTTGCATCATCTGGTGTACAATCACCTCAAAGTGTTTATCATTGATTTTCACACCTTGTAAACGGTAAACTTCCTGGATACCATTTACTAAGTATTCTTGTACAGCCGCAGGGCCTTTAATCGCTAAGATATCCGCTGGAGAGATTGAACCGTCAGATAGAGGCATACCAGCTTTCACAAAGTCATTATCCTGAACCAGGATGTGTTTAGACAATGGAACAAGGTATTTTTTAACTTCTCCGTCTTTAGATTCGATCGTCATTTCGCGGTTACCACGTTTAACGCCACCTAAGGTTACCACACCATCAATCTCCGTTACTACAGCAGGGTTTGAAGGGTTACGTGCTTCGAAAAGCTCAGTTACACGTGGTAAACCACCCGTGATATCTCTGGTTTTACCAGTTGCACGAGGAATCTTAACAAGGATCTGACCAGTTTTAACTGCGTCACCTTCATCGATAGCGATGTGGGCTCCAACAGGGATGTTATATCCTCTGATCAATTCACCTTTTTTATCCACAACCCGTACAGAAGGGTTTTTAGTTTTATCACGTGTATCGATAATTACTTTCTCACGGTGACCAGTTTGCTCATCAGACTCCTCACGGAAGGTTACACCTTCAACGATTGCATCAAATTCGATTTTACCGGCGAACTCAGAGATAATTACCGCATTGTATGGATCCCATGAACAAATCTTATCACCTTTAGTGATTTTAGCGCCATCCTCAACATATAAGAATGAACCATAAGGAATGTTATTGGTCATGATCACTTTGTTTGTACCAGGCTCAACAATTTTGAACTCACCTGAACGACCTAAAACAATTTGTTTTACGCCTTCTTCAGTATCATTCTCAACTGTACGAACATTTTCAAACTCGATGATACCATCAAATTTAGCATTGATTTGAGATTCTGCAGCGATGTTCGATGCAGTACCCCCAACGTGGAACGTACGAAGTGTTAACTGTGTACCCGGCTCACCGATTGACTGTGCAGCAATTACACCGACAGCTTCACCTTTTTGAACACGTTTACCAGTTGCTAAGTTACGACCGTAACAAAGCGCACAAACTCCGCGTTTGTTTTCGCAGGTTAATACCGAACGAATTTCAACACCTTCTAATGGTGATTCTTCAATTGCTTTCGCAATATCTTCATCAATATCAAGGCCAGCTCCAACTAATAATTCACCATTCAAAGGATTGAATACATCATGTAGAGAGATACGACCTAATAATCTGTCGTATAATGGCTCAACGATGTCTTCATTATCTTTCAATGCAGTAGTATACATACCTCTTAAAGTACCACAATCTTCTGCATTAACGATCATATCCTGTGCTACATCATGTAAACGACGCGTAAGGTAACCCGCATCCGCCGTTTTTAACGCCGTATCCGCAAGACCTTTACGTGCACCGTGAGTAGAGATAAAGTATTCTAATACCGATAGACCTTCCTTAAAGTTAGACAGAATCGGATTTTCAATAATCTCACCACCTGAACCTGATTTCTGAGGCTTAGCCATCAAACCACGCATACCGCATAGCTGACGAATCTGCTCTTTCGAACCACGGGCTCCAGAGTCCAACATCATATAAACAGAGTTGAAACCCTGGTTATCGCCTGATAACTGAGTCATCACGAATGATGTTAAACGGTTATTGATACGAGTCCAGATATCGATAATCTGGTTGTAACGCTCGTTGTTGGTAATGAATCCCATGTTATAGTTATTCCTTACTTCTTCAACTTCAGCAGATGCTTGCTCTAATAGCGCTTGTTTTTCAACAGGAATGTTTACATCTTGTAAATTAAATGATAAACCTCCTCTGAACGCCATTTGGAAACCTAATTCTTTGATATCATCTAAGAATCTTGCTGCACGTGACATACCGGTAATTTTTACCACATGACCAATGATATCTCTAAGAGATTTCTTAGTCAGTAGCTCATTGATGTAACCAACTTCTGCCGGAACCATTTGATTAAATAGTACACGACCTACAGTAGTTTCCACCAACTTATTAACGATTGTTCCATCTTCTAATTTCACATTTACCTTAACTTTGATAAACGCGTGAAGATCAATCATTTTCTCATTATAAGCGATGATTACTTCCTCAGGAGAGTAGAAAGAGAAATCTTGTCCTTTAACTACACGTCCTTCGTCTGTTCTACGGCCTTTAGTAATATAGTAAAGACCCAAAACCATATCCTGTGAAGGTACAGTAATTGGAGTACCGTTTGCAGGGTTTAGAATGTTGTGTGCAGCAAGCATTAATACTTGTGCTTCTAAGATTGCGGCGTGTCCTAATGGTAAGTGTACTGCCATTTGGTCACCGTCAAAATCCGCGTTAAATGCGGTACATACTAATGGGTGTAATTGGATCGCTTTACCTTCCACCAATTTAGGTTGGAAAGACTGGATACCCAATCTGTGTAGTGTTGGTGCACGATTCAGTAATACCGGGTGACCTTTTAAAACATTCTCCAGAATATCCCAAACTAATGGATCTTTTCTGTCTACAATTTTCTTTGCAGATTTTACTGTTTTAACGATACCTCTTTCTATCATCTTGCGAATGATAAACGGTTTGAATAGCTCAGCAGCCATATCCTTAGGTAAACCGCATTCATGTAATTTAAGGTTTGGACCTACAACAATTACCGAACGAGCAGAATAATCCACACGTTTACCTAATAAATTCTGACGGAAACGACCTTGTTTACCTTTCAGGATATCTGAAAGAGATTTTAAAGCACGGTTACCTTCAGTTTTAACTGCATTTACTTTACGTGAGTTATCAAATAACGAATCTACCGCTTCCTGTAACATACGTTTTTCGTTACGTAAAATTACTTCCGGCGCTTTGATCTCGATCAAACGTTTCAAACGATTGTTACGGATAATCACACGACGATATAGATCATTTAAATCTGAAGTCGCAAAACGACCACCTTCAAGAGGTACTAACGGACGCAATTCCGGTGGAATAACAGGAACAATCTTGATGATCATCCACTCCGGGTTATTCTCAATTCGGGTTCTTGCACCACGGAAAGCTTCCACTACCTGTAAACGTTTCAAAGCTTCGTTTTTACGTTGCTGAGAAGTTTCGTTTGCAGCCTGGTGGCGTAAGTTATAAGATAAAGTATCTAAATCAATACGTTTCAATAAATCTTCTAATGCTTCAGCACCCATTTTGGCGATGAATTTATTAGGATCTTTATCGTCTAAATATTGGTTTTCTTTTGGCAACTTATCAAGAATATCAAGATATTCCTCTTCAGTTAAGAAATCCATGTATTGAATACCTTCTTCTGCCATGAAACCAGCTTGAATTACTACATAACGCTCGTAGTAAATAATCAAATCTAATCTCTTTGTAGGCAATCCTAACAGGTATCCAATTTTGTTTGGTAAAGAGCGGAAATACCAGATATGCGCAACAGGAACCACCAAATTGATGTGTCCCATACGCTCTCTACGTACTTTCTTTTCCGTAACCTCAACACCACAACGGTCACACACAATACCCTTATAACGGATACGTTTGTATTTACCGCAATGACATTCGTAATCTTTTACCGGACCGAAAATACGCTCGCAGAACAAACCATCACGCTCAGGTTTGTAAGTACGGTAATTTATCGTCTCAGGTTTTAACACCTCCCCACTAGAGCGCTCTAAAATAGCCTCCGGCGATGCCAAACTAATGGTGATCGAGGTGAAATTGCTTTTTAATTTATTATCCTTTTTGTAAGACATAGCTCTTTTGTTTGAATTTGAAAATTTAAAAAGCCGGAACGGACACCAGCTTAACTGCGGTCCGTTCCAGCATTAAAAAATTCAACATTAGTCTAACGTAATATCTAAACCTAATCCGCGTAACTCATGTACCAATACATTGAATGATTCTGGTACACCTGGCGTAGGAAGGTTTTCGCCTTTTACAATCGCCTCATAAGTTTTGGCCCTACCGATCACATCATCTGACTTAACAGTTAAGATCTCCTGCAGGATATTAGCCGCACCGAATGCCTCTAATGCCCAAACCTCCATCTCACCAAAACGCTGACCACCGAATTGAGCTTTACCACCCAATGGTTGTTGTGTAATTAATGAATATGGTCCGATTGAACGAGCGTGCATCTTATCATCAACCATGTGTCCTAATTTCAACATGTAGATAATACCTACAGTTGTTGGCTGGTCAAATTTCTCACCCGTTAAACCGTTATGTAAGTAAGTTCTACCTGAAGCAGGTACACCAGCTTTAGCGATCCAGTCTTCTACCTCGTCATGTTTAGCACCATCAAAGATTGGAGTTGCAAATTTCACACCCAATTCTTTACCGGCCCATGCCAATACAGTTTCATAGATCTGGCCAAGGTTCATACGTGAAGGTACACCCAGTGGGTTCAACACGATATCAACAGGTGTTCCATCTTCTAAGAACGGCATATCTTCATCACGAACGATACGGGCTACAATACCCTTATTACCGTGACGACCAGCCATCTTATCACCTACTTTTAATTTACGCTTTTTAGCTACATAAACCTTAGCCATTTGTACAATACCTGATGGTAATTCATCACCAACACTGATGGCAAATTTATCACGTTTGTAAGCACCTAATTCTTCGTTCACACGAATACCATAGTTGTGCAACAGCAATTTAATCTGGTCATTTTTCTCTTCATCAGTAGTCCATTTGTATGGATTGATGTGAGCATATTCCAGATCAGCAAGACTTTTCTGCGTAAACTTAGCGCCTTTAGGGAATAATAATTCCTTGTAAACATTGAATACACCCTGAGATGTTTTACCGTTTACAATCTGGAACAATTTATCTACAAGCTCATTTTTCAGATTAGTAGTTGCAAGGTCATATCTCTTATCTAATTTCTCTATCGCTGCTTTTTCTTCAGCTTTAGTAGTTTTCTTAGCTCTTGAGAATAACTTAGTATCAATTACCACACCTTTGATCGAAGGAGGAGTTTTCAAGGATGCATCTTTCACATCACCTGCTTTATCACCAAAGATCGCACGTAGTAATTTCTCTTCCGGCGAAGGATCAGATTCTCCTTTAGGAGTGATCTTACCAATCAGGATGTCTCCTTCTTTAACTTCAGCACCTACACGGATAATACCGTTTTCATCTAAATCTTTAGTTGCTTCTTCTGAAACGTTAGGGATATCTGGTGTTAATTCCTCTTCTCCACGTTTCGTGTCACGCACTTCTAATTCAAACTCTTCAATGTGTAATGAAGTAAAGATATCTTCACGAACAATACGCTCGCTAATTACGATCGCATCCTCAAAGTTGTATCCTTGCCAAGGCATGAAAGCAACTTTTAAGTTTCTTCCTAATGCCAATTCACCATTTTCAGTAGCATAACCTTCACAAAGTACTTGTCCTTTTACTACTTTCTGACCTTTCTTAACGATTGGTTTCAAGTTGATACAAGTATTCTGATTGGTTTTCTTGAATTTGATTAATTTATATGTTTTGCTATCACCTTCGAATGAAACCAAACGATCTGCATCGTTTCTAACATACTTAATAGTGATCTCATTTGAATCCACATATTCTACTACACCTTCACCTTCAGCATTGATCAGTGTTCTTGAATCGCGGGCTACGCGACCTTCTAAACCTGTACCAACGATTGGTGCTTCAGGACGTAACAATGGTACGGCCTGACGTTGCATGTTGGATCCCATCAAGGCCCTGTTCGCATCATCATGCTCAAGGAAAGGAATCAACGAAGCAGCGATCGATGTAATCTGATTAGGTGCCACGTCCATTAAGTCTAATTTCTCAGGCTCAATAACCGGGAAGTCACCCTCGTAACGTGCTTTAACACGTGCAGTGGTGAAATTACCTTGATCATCATAAGCAGCATTCGCTTGTGCAATAGTTTTACCATCTTCATCTTCTGCAGACAGGTAAATCACATCCTCATCTACCTGAACAATTCCGTCTTTAACTTTTTTGTATGGAGTTTCAATGAAACCTAAGTTATTAATCTTCGCGTGAACGCAAAGAGAAGAGATCAAACCAATGTTTGGACCCTCCGGAGTTTCAATCGTACAAAGACGACCGTAGTGAGTATAGTGAACGTCACGTACCTCGAAACCGGCACGTTCACGTGAAAGACCACCAGGGCCTAAGGCTGAAAGACGACGTTTGTGCGTAATCTCTGCCAGAGGATTTGTCTGGTCCATGAACTGCGATAACTGGTTGGTACCAAAGAATGAATTAATTACCGACGATAAAGTACGGGCATTAATTAAGTCTGTTGGGGTAAACACCTCGTTATCACGAATGTTCATACGCTCACGAATGGTACGGGCCATACGCGCTAAACCAACACCAAATTGAGCGTATAATTGCTCACCTACTGTACGAACACGACGATTCGACAAGTGATCAATATCATCCACTTCTTCTTTAGAGTTGATCAGTTTGATCAGGTATTTAACAATCGCAATAATATCTGCTTTTGTCAATACTTTAACGTGATCAGGAGTATCCATTTTCAACTTACGGTTGATGCGGTATCTACCAACATCTCCTAAGTCATAACGTTTATCCGAGAAGAACAAACGCTCAATGATACCTCTTGCAGTTTCCTCATCAGGTGGTTCTGCGTTACGCAAAGCACGGTAGATGTTTTCAACAGCCTCTTTTTCGGAGTTTGAAGTATCTTTTTGTAAAGTATTATAGATAATGGTATAATCAGCTTGACTGGCACCATCATCTTTAGATAAGATGATCGTTTTAACACCTGCATCAATGATCATATCAATGTGCTCATCTTCTAAAACAGTATCTCTGTCTAAGATTACTTCGTTACGATCAATGGAAACTACCTCACCGGTATCTTCATCCACAAAATCTTCAACCCATTTTCTTAGAACTCTTGCAGCAAGTTTACGTCCGATGTATTTCTTTAAACCTGATTTGCTAACTTTTACTTCATCAGCAAGATCAAACAATTCAAGGATATCTTTATCAGAATCATAACCGATTGCACGCAATAGTGTAGTTACCGGGAATTTTTTCTTACGGTCGATATAAGCATACATCACGTTATTTACGTCAGTAGCAAACTCGATCCATGAACCTTTGAAAGGAATCACACGCGCAGAATAAAGCTTAGTACCATTTGTGTGACGGCTTTGACCGAAGAACACACCTGGCGACCTGTGTAATTGAGAAACAATTACGCGCTCTGCACCGTTGATTACGAAGGTACCTTTAGGGGTCATATATGGAATAGTTCCCAGGTACACATCTTGAATGATGGTTTCAAAATCTTCGTGTTCTGCATCATTACAAGAAAGTTTCAGCTTCGCTTTTAATGGAACACTATACGTTAACCCACGGTCAATACACTCAGGTATATCATAACGCGGTGGATCAATAAAATAATCTAGGAATTCTAAAACAAATATATTTCTAGAATCTGTGATTGGGAAGTTTTCAGCAAACACCTTAAATAAACCTTCTGTATGACGGTTATCTGAAGTGGTCTCGATCTGAAAAAATTCTCTGAATGATTGCAACTGTACATCTAGAAAATCCGGGTAATCTATGATGTGCTTACTACGTGCAAAATTTACTCTTTGGTCGACTTTATTTGCCAATGGACTAAAGTTAATTTAGTTTAAGAATAAACTATTTGTTTGGTTTGCCGTTAAACGTTTTCACCAGCCAAACAAGATGAAATGTTTATAAACAGGTATAGACTCCGACTATACAGTCGGAGTCTATGTTTAAAGTTATATTAAAATTAAGTGATTACTTAATTTCAACTACAGCTCCAGCTTCTTCTAATTGTTTTTTCAAAGCTTCAGCTTCGTCTTTAGAAACACCAGCTTTTAATTCTTTTGGTGCGCCATCAACTAAATCTTTAGCTTCTTTCAAACCTAGACCAGTAAGATCTTTTACCAATTTAACAACTGCTAATTTAGAACCACCAGCTTCTTTTAAGATTACATCAAAAGTTGATTTTTCTTCAGCTGCAGGAGCAGCATCACCAGCAGGACCTGCAACAGCAACTGCAGCAGCAGCTGGTTCGATACCATACTCGTCTTTTAAGATTTGAGCTAATTCGTTAACTTCTTTAACTGTTAAGTTTACCAATTGCTCAGCAAACGCTTTTAAATCTGCCATATTTATAGATTTTAAAAATTTACGTAAAATAATAATTTATAATTTGAACTTATGAGGTGTTCCTTAACCTTCTCTCTCTTGAAGAGTTTTAACAATTCCTGCAATTTTGTTACCGCTTGACTGTAAAGCTGAAACCACATTCTTAGCTGGTGATTGTAATAATCCAATGATGTCTCCAATAAGCTCTTCTCTTGATTTCAAGCTCACTAAAGTATCTAATTGGTTATCACCAACGAATACTGTTGAATCGATATAAGCTGCTTTAAGTTGTGGTTTATCAGATCCTTTTCTCAAGGCTTTGATCAGCTTAGCTGGACCGTTACCTACTGTAGAGAATAATAATGCTGATTGACCTTTAAGCGCTACAAAGATTTCTGATGCGTCGCCGTCTAATCCTTCGATCGCTTTTCTGATCAAAGTATTTTTAGCTACCTGCATTTCAATCCCGCTTTCAAAACATTTGCGACGGATGATGTTTACTTTCTCAACAGATAAGCTTGATGTATCGGCAATGTAAAAATTACCGAATTCCTGCATCTTCTCTAGAAGTGCTGAAACGAGTACGTGTTTTTCTTCTCTGTTCATAATTAAATCCCCGCTACTGATTTAGTTTCGATTGCAATTCCAAGACTCATAGTAGAAGAAACATGAATGCTCTTAAAATAAGTTCCTTTTGCAGCAGATGGTTTTAGCTTAGAAATTACCTGAAGTACTTCTAATGCGTTTTCATATATTTTTTCTGCTGGGAATGATACTTTTCCTATTGAAGCGTGTATGATACCACTTTTGTCAACTTTAAAATCAATCTTTCCGCCTTTTACATCAGTTACTGCTTTACCAACTTCGTTAGTTACAGTACCTGACTTAGGGTTTGGCATAAGGTTACGTGGACCTAAAACGCGGCCCAGTTTACCTACTTTTGCCATACAAGCAGGAGTAGTGATAATAATGTCAACATCAGTCCATCCACCTTCAATCTTGGCTACATATTCGTCTAAACCTACAAAATCTGCACCTGCCGCTTTAGCCTCTTCTTCCTTATCAGGAGTACAAAGAACTAATACACGTACAGTTTTACCTGTACCGTGTGGTAAAGTTGCAATACCACGAACCATTTGATTGGCTTTACGTGGATCTACTCCTAATGCTACGTCGATATCAACCGATGCATCAAATTTAGTAGTAGTTATTGCTTTTACCAAAGCAGCCGCATCCTGTAAAGAATACGTTTTACCAGATTCTAGTTTAGCATGTGCCTTTTTTTGATTTTTTGTTAATTTAGCCACTGTTGTAAACTGTTTTTTGTTAATTAATTTGTCCAAGGTGCATCACCGCTAACGGTGATTCCCATACTGCGTGCTGTACCGGCAACCATACTCATTGCCGATTCGATAGTGAAAGCATTTAAATCAGTCATTTTATCTTCAGCAATTGACTTAACCTGATCCCAAGTCACCGAACCAACTTTCTTACGGTTGGGCTCAGCAGAACCACTCGTTAATTTAGTAGCATCCTTTAACTGGATAGCAACCGGAGGGGTTTTGATGATAAATTCGAAAGACTTGTCAGCATAAACAGTGATTACAACTGGTAATACTTTACCTGGCTTATCTTGGGTACGAGCATTGAATTGCTTGCAAAACTCCATAATGTTCACCCCCTTAGCACCTAAAGCAGGTCCTACTGGTGGTGATGGATTTGCAGCTCCACCCTTGATTTGTAACTTAACAAGTGCACTGACTTCTTTTGCCATTTTCTGTTTTGTTAATTTTAATACTCAATGTTATAATGTTGGAAGCAAGTAACATTTAAGATCTTATATAATATTTCTATTCTTTTTCTACCTGCATATAGTTAAGCTCCAGTGGAGTTTTTCTTCCGAAAATCTTAACCATTACTTTCAGTTTTTTCTTCTCTTCGTTCACCTCTTCGATCACGCCGGTAAAACCATTAAATGGTCCATCCATTACTTTTACGTTCTCTCCAACATAGTAAGTTACGTTCATGGTTTCACCTTGCTGGCTCATCTCATCAACTTTACCTAAAATGCGATTAACCTCTGCTTGACGCATAGGTACCGGGTTTCCGCCTTTATCTCCCAGAAAACCAATTACACTATTAACATTCTTAATAATGTGCTCCAGCTCTCCGTCCAAATTCGCTTCAATCAAAACATATCCGGGATAGAAGTTACGTTCTTTCGCAATCTTTTTTCCTTCTTTCATTTGATAGTATTTCTCCATTGGGATTAATACCTGAGGAACAAGGTGAGAAAAACCTAAACGGCTAATTTCAGAATCGATATACTGTTTTACCTTCTTCTCTTTACCGCTTACCGCCCTAACTACATACCATTTCAACTGATCGTCCATTTAGCTATATTAATTAGAAAGTGATTTATAAAAAGTATCTAAAACAAAAGTAGATCCCTTATCCATTGCAAAAACGACTAATGCAATGATAAACGAAGCTACCAGAACCAGCACTGCAGAATTTTGCAATTCTCCCCATGTAGGCCAAGTAACCTTCTGGGTCATTTCTTCATACGATTCTTTAATAAATTGAACTACTTTAGCCATAATCTTTTATTAGCACGGGAACAAGGATTCGAACCCTGATCAAAGGTTTTGGAGACCTCTATTCTACCGTTGAACTATTCCCGTGTATATTATGCTTTATCCCTTCAACCAGGATTTAGCAGCTTTATTAGAAACAAAGTACCGGGCGGTTAAAGCCCGGATACTTTGCTTTATTTGGTTATTTAATGCCTGTTGGCTTTAAATTATTTTACAATTTCAGTTACCTGACCAGCACCTACTGTTCTACCACCCTCACGGATTGCGAAACGTAGACCTTTTTCCATTGCGATTGCGTTGATCAATTTAACATTGATAGTAACGTTATCACCTGGCATTACCATTTCAGTTCCTTCAACTAAGGTGATTTCACCTGTAACGTCTGTGGTACGGAAATAGAATTGTGGACGGTATTTGTTAAAGAATGGAGTGTGACGTCCACCTTCTGCTTTTGATAATACATAGATCTCAGCTTTGAAATCTGTGTGAGGAGTTACTGAACCTGGTTTACAGATTACCATACCACGACGGATATCAGTTTTCTCAATACCACGTAACAATAGACCTACGTTATCACCAGCTTCACCATAATCAAGGATCTTACGGAACATCTCAACACCTGTTACAGTTGATTTAAGATTTTCAGCACCCATACCCAGGATCTCAACAGGATCACCAGAGTTGATTACACCACGCTCAATACGACCAGTTGCAACAGTACCACGACCAGTGATCGAGAATACATCTTCAACAGGCATTAAGAATGGAAGTTCAGTTAAACGTGGAGGGATTGGAATGTAGCTATCTACAGCATCCATTAATTCCATGATTTTAGCAACCCAAGTAGGATCTCCGTTCAAGCCACCAAGAGCTGAACCTTGAATTACAGGGATATCATCACCAGGGAATTCATAGAAAGATAATAATTCACGAACTTCCATCTCTACTAATTCTAGTAATTCAGGATCGTCAACCATATCCACTTTATTCATGAATACTACCAATGAAGGAACACCAACCTGACGAGCCAATAGAATGTGCTCACGAGTTTGTGGCATTGGACCATCTGTAGCAGCTACAACGATGATAGCTCCATCCATTTGTGCAGCACCAGTAACCATGTTCTTTACATAATCCGCGTGACCTGGACAGTCAACGTGTGCATAGTGACGGTTAGCTGTTGAATACTCAACGTGTGCTGTATTGATAGTGATACCTCTTTCTTTTTCCTCTGGAGCAGAGTCAATAGAATCAAATGAACGCGCCTCAGATAAACCAGCATCAGATAACACTTTAGTGATAGCTGCTGTTAAGGTTGTTTTACCGTGGTCAACGTGACCGATTGTGCCGATGTTTAAGTGCGGCTTGCTGCGGTCAAACTTTTCTTTTGCCATGTTTTTATACTTATTAGTAGGTTATAACTTTTTATTAATTAATTGTTTTGATACAAATTCAACACAAAAAACCTTGTTCAACTGCTATAAACGACAGATTCAACAAAGCTTGTTTTTATCTTGAGCCAAAGATGGGACTTGAACCCACGACCTCTTCCTTACCAAGGAAGTGCTCTACCGCTGAGCTACTTCGGCTTTTAATCTCAGCTTCAATCTAAATTAAATTAAGTAGTTCAATTTTGATATTCGGATTGAACTACTCAATTCCTTGCCGATTCTCCAGCTTTTCCAATTTTGAGCGAAAGACGAGGTTCGAACTCGCGACCTATAGCTTGGAAGGCTATCGCTCTACCAACTGAGCTACTTTCGCTTTTTTATTGTGGGGGGAGAAGGATTCGAACCTTCGAAGTCTTGCGACAACAGAGTTACAGTCTGTCCCATTTGGCCACTCTGGTATCCCCCCCTACCTTTAACCTGCCAATACTTTGCAGTATCGAAGTTAAAAGAGCCTCCTATCGGGATCGAACCAATGACCTACTGATTACAAGTCAGTTGCTCTACCAGCTGAGCTAAGGAGGCTAATATGATCATTGCAATGGTATGCACAATGATTTTTTCAAATTTTAATCTTTCACAGAACTAATCCGAATCTTTTAAGAGAAACGCCCTCTCTGATTGGGATTGCAAATGTACACCAATTTTAATATGATCCAAAATTATTTTAAAAAAAAAATGGCAGGACTTGATCCTGCCACCCTTTTTCTTAAAAACCTTCAAAATATCAGCCTAATAATCAGATACTTCGTTGGCATTTAAAATTGCTTTATGTTCACTTAATTTTTCTCGTGTTTTATCTTTGTGTTTAGTGATTTGCTTTCTTAATGACTCAATTGCTAAATCTGTGGCCTCCTCAAAAGTTTTACATTGTTCCTTTGCGAACATCGTTACGCCGGGAACGATCAGTTTGATCTCACTTATTTTGTTTGCTTCATCCTCTACATTTTCTAATTTCAAATAAACCTCCCCACTAATTATCTGGTCGAAGTACTGGTCTAACTTATCTGTTTTCTTTTGAATAAACTCCAACAATTTCTGGTCTGCATTGAAATGGATCGATTGAACTGTAATTTTCATTGTTTCCTCCTTTTTTATGCCTTTGGATGGGCTTGTTTATATATTGATTTTAATCTCTCTATTGAGTTATGCGTATATACCTGTGTAGCCGCAAGGCTGGCATGACCTAATAACTCTTTAATTGCATTCAAATCTGCCCCCCTGTTTAAAAGGCTCGTCGCATAAGAATGACGCAACACATGGGGGCTTTTTTTATCCTGTGTGGATATATATGTCAAATAACTGGTCACAATCCTATAAATTAGTTTAGGATAAGCTGGTGTTCCTTTATCTGTAACGATTAAGGGACCCATTTTGTTATGAAAATTTTGTAATGTTTTTATATCAAGGTAAGCTTTCAGCTGATCAGTAAGGAGTTTACTGACGGGAATAATTCTTTCCTTATTTCTTTTTCCCGTCACACGGATCGTAGCGCCATAAAAATCAATGCTTTCCGCGCTGAGCGAAAGTAATTCTGCCAAACGCATACCGGTTCCAAACAAAGTTTCAATCACCAGTTTATCACGAACAGAAGGAAAAGTATCATTGAAGAATTCGCCCGAGTCCAGTAAAATATCCAGTTTCTGGTCTTCTATAAATACAGGAAGTCTTTGGGGGATTTTTGGCGCCCTGACCAGCGTCATCGGACTCACGCTGATCAAACCTTCACGCAACAGATATTTATAGAAGCTGCGAAGCGTAGAGAGCTTCCTACCTATAGAACGCTCAGAAACCTCCTCTTCCATTAAGGCAACCATATAACTTCTAACCTGGGGATGACCAGCTTCCATCACCGGCAGCTCAAAGGTCTGCTGCAGGTAATCACTAAATTGCAGCAAGTCCGTTTGATAAGACTTCAGGGTATGTGGAGAATAACGTTTCTCGTGCTGGAGATAAAGGAGGAATTGCGCAATAACCATAGGCATACTATTTGTAAAACACGATAAGTGAATATACAAAAGATCCTTCGGGAAACAGCCAGAAATTTCAGATTAAAAATAAAAAAGCGCTACCGGGTTCACCAATAGCGCTTTAATATCATAGAAACTTTTTAGAAACTATACAGTTCCTTCAAGTTGCATGTTCTGCTTGTAAATAGCATGTTTAACTAACGTACGACGAGCTACAGATTTTTTCTCATAAGCTTGGCGGCTACGCAATTCTCTTAACACACCTGTTTTTTCAAATTTCTTTTTGAAACGTTTCAAGGCTTTATCTAGTGATTCGCCGTCTTTAATATTAATGATAATCATAACGTAATATACCCCCTCTCGTTGTTTTTAGGATTGCAAAGATAGAGCTTTGTTTTGGTAATCAAAACAATAAGTGTATTTTTATTTAAAACAATGCCCAAGTAATTTTGTCTATGTTTTAACACTTACTCAAAAACCTATGAAATCAAAAAAAACGATTTTCATCATTCTCGGGATCGTCCTGCTCGTCCTGGCCAGCTTTGTCTACTTCCGCTTCTACTTTGTACTTGGAGAAGGCGTAAAGGCCGGAGAGCTCAACTATGTAGTCAAAAAAGGTTATCTGTTTAAAACCTACGAAGGTAAACTGATCCAGACCGGAATAAGGTCCAAACAAACCGGGAATATTCAATCCAATGAATTTGAGTTTTCTGTAGAAAATGCTGAAATAGCAGAGAAAATGATGCTGAACAGCGGGAAAGTATTTGAATTGCGCTACAAAGAGTATATGGGTGCCTTACCATGGAGAGGCTATAGCAACTATGTGGTTTATGAAATCATTTCCATCCAGTAAAAATAAAAAAATACGGCGACCCTTAAAGTCGCCGTATCCGTTTCTGGTTATATTTGGTTAGAATATGCTTTATACAATAGGTAATATACCTATTTAATCTTTTAAAATTTCCCTTGCGATCACAATTTTTTGTATTTCGGAAGTCCCCTCCCCAATCGTACACAATTTACTATCCCTGTAAAACTTCTCTACCGGAAAATCTTTCGTATATCCGTATCCGCCGAAAATCTGTACAGACTCTGTGGCACAACGGACCGATACTTCAGAAGCAAAATATTTGGCCATGGCCGATTCCTTGGTCATCGGTAATCCACGGTTCTTTAAATCAGCAGCCTGTCTGATCAATAACTCTGCAGCCTCAATCTCTGTGGCCATATCTGCCAGTTTAAAGCTAATGCCCTGAAAGCTGGCGATCGGTTGTCCAAACTGATGACGTTCTTTTGCATAAGCTACAGCGGCTTCATATGCGCCTTTGGCAATTCCCAAAGATAAGGCGGCAATAGAAATCCTGCCACCGTCCAACACCTTCATGGCCTGCTTAAATCCTTCGCCTACCTTGCCCAACAGGTTTTCTTTAGGCACACGACAGTTGTCGAAAATCATCTCCGTCGTTTCCGAGGCACGCATACCCAGTTTATTCTCCTTTTTACCAGCAGAGAAGCCTGGCGTACCACGTTCTACAACGATTGCCGAAATCCCTTTTGAATCCCCTTTATCACCAGTACGAACCATCACTACTGCCACATCACCACTTTTACCGTGGGTGATCCAGTTTTTAGCCCCATTGATCACATACTCGTCACCTTCTAATCTTGCAGTAGTCATCATACCCAAAGCATCAGAACCGGTATTCGCTTCTGTAAGACCCCAGGCACCAATCCATTCTGCAGTCGCCAGCTTAGGCAACCATCTATGTTTTTGTTCTTCTGTACCAAAAGCTAAAATATGTCCTGTACATAAAGAATTGTGTGCTGCTACAGATAAGCCGATAGAGCCGCAAACCTTCGCTACTTCCACAATCACATCAACATATTCCTGATAGCCAAAACCAGAACCTCCATAAATTTCCGGAACCAGCACGCCCATCAATCCCAATCCGCCGAGTTTTTTAAAAACCTCAACCGGAAAGTGTTGCGCTTCATCCCATTCCATTACGTGAGGACGAATATTTTTTTCAGCAAAATCCTTTACCATCTTCCTGATCATCTCCTGATTTTCTGAAATACTAAAGTTGTATCCTACAGAACTATCCATCGTTTCTAACATATCTTATTGTTTGAATTTGAGCAATTATAAGGAATAAAAACTACAGCAACCACAGTTGAAAATTCGCCTCCTGATAGAACGAAACGGTATTTAGTTCATTAACCGTACCCCTTCATTTTTAAGGAAAGCAATAGCGCCACATTTTGTTTATATTTTTTTTAATTTAGTTTTGAAAAAACTAAAAATTAAGCGCAATCATGAGATTTATTACCCGAAAAGACATATTTCAACAGTTAAAAAATGACCTGATTGGGAAAGATGCTTACCGTGGAGTGACCCTCACCTACTCATGGATGGCCAATCAGTTTGGACATTTTTCCCTCGGCTTTATTCCAACCTTTATACTTTACACCTTTCTCAGCTCCCGAACGGAACTATCCAGACCTGAAATATGGGCACCTGTCATCATCTGGGGATGCTGGATTCTATTTGAACTGTACAACTTCCTTGGCCCGCTGCTTTTTAATGTCAACGCAAAAAAAAAGAACCTTCAGCAACAGGGCTATATCTTTCACCCGGAATGGGGGAATATCACTTTTGATACCCTGACCGATTTATGCTTTTTTGGACTTGGTGCATTTGCCTGCAGCTTACTTTGTGCGTATAGCCTACCTGCAATGGTGACTTTTCTGATGCTTTGTGTGATGGCTATTTACCCCTCATACTACTGGTATTCCACAAAAATGCACCTTCAAAATGCAGGATATCCTTTCCAGCTGCGTTTAAGCCAATGGAAATTCAAGATCGGGGAAGATCACAAAGCGGTGATTACAGATTTCGTAAAAACCCCACAAAGCGGAAAACACCTGTTATTATTCGGATCTAAAGGAAGCGGTAAAACCTCGCTCTCTGTAGCCATTGCCACAGAATTATCGATTAAGAACAACCGATGCAGTTATGTAACCGCCACAAAATTATTGTCTATGTTTTTTGAGAGAGCAGAAAGGGTAGCCATTTCTCCGGGATCATGGGCATGGCACGACTCTTCGCTGTTGATCATAGATGACATTAATCCCGGCGGACTTATCAAAAAAGACATCCTTCGGGCGCCCTTGTTCTATGAATTACTGGATAATCCGGAATACGGACCTTTCAATAAAGAATATCTAAAAAAAATGAATACCATTTGGGTAATGGGTAATGAAGAAAGTACCGGGCAGCAGGAGGAACGCTGGGAGCACTTATTTAAACAGATTGGCATTGCCGATTCAAACGTACTCCGTGTTAATCTGGACCACTCCTTAAGGTAAAATAGAATTGTCGTAAGCGAAGCTCACCAGATGGGTAAGGCTTTTTACATTGAAACGCTTATACAAAGGAATGATCCGCTTTTCTATTGCAGAATGTGAAACCTTAAGGTCACGGGCAATCTCCTTAAAGGAATAACCTTTTGCCACCAGCTCTAAAGCTTCCCTTTCCTTATTAGAAATGGCCAGGTAGCTGAATAAAATCTTATTCAGCTCCTCTTCAAACTTCTCCTTTTCCGGCCCATAAGCCGCATAGCGCATGACTTTACCAAAAATCAGGCTCCTGTTGACTTGAAAACGACCAATAATTGCGGTGATCTTTCCATTTTCAGAACTGTATACCCCTACCCTTGCAGAAATAGGAACTGCTGTCCCATCCTTGTGAATTTTCTTCAATTCTATACTGAAGCTATACTTTTCGAGGTCTTTGCTCTTCTGATGAATAAACTGAAGGGCCTTATCATTGAGCTCATGAGAAAATGGGGCAAATTCTGGTGCCGACATATTTACAAGAGCCAGCATATTAATTTCGTCGTCTTTATAACCTAAGATCTCTTCCCAACCACCGGCATAAATCATGCGGTTTTCTTTAAAAGAGTAAATGTAAATCGCTTCATCCGGAAATCTGGGTAAAGTCCGGGCGAAAAAAATGGCCGTCTCACTTTCCAAATCCGTAGGGACATCCGTGATAAATGTTTTAGAATAATCCCCAAAGTTCTTTCCCGACTGCATTTTCATTGTAATATGGTTGCTTTTTATAGAATAAAAATGAATAACTGCGTATTTTCTCAGTTGACAAGCCTCTTATCCAATAGTAATTTTACGGCAAAATAAATACATAAACAAAAATCTACCCCAACAATATAGAAAACAGATCAATTATCTATATAAACATTACACTATGTATACCAAAAACATCAACAAATCTTATGTTACCCGATACACGATCGTTCTGCTAAAGGTAATTGCCATCGTGTTATTCATTTTTTGCTTTTACCAGGCCTGCAAAATTACCAACTAGTATATAACTCCCCCCTTTTATATTTATGAGTGCGCAATCCTAACCAGTTTAGGATTGCATTCATACCCGCTTCCCAAAAAGCTTAATAACCAGCCAGGGAATGTACATTAACGCCATAAGGTGTTAAGCGGTCTTTCCCATTTAAAAAATCAAGGCTAATGATAAAGGAATAGGCTGCAACAGAAGCACCCAATTGCATCATCAGCTTTGAAGCAGCAACAACTGTACCGCCGGTAGCCAGTAAATCATCATGAATCAAAACCCTTTGTCCCGGCAATAAAGCATCTTCATGAACTTCAATTGTTGCCGTTCCATATTCTAACGCATAAGACTCCTTTATTGTTTTATAAGGCAGTTTCCCAGCCTTACGGATAGGAACAAAAGGCACATTTAACAATTGTGCCAATCCCGGACCAAATAAAAAGCCCCTGCTTTCAATCCCTGCCACCACATCAATTTTCTCGTTGGCCAGCTGTGCAGCTAAAAATTCCAGGATCTCCTGACATAACTCAGGATCCTTTAAAATCGGGGTAATGTCTTTAAATACAATTCCGGGTTTTGGGAAATCAATTACGTCCCGAACTGTCTTTTTAATTTTCTCTGCTATCATTTTTCAAAAAATAAGATAAGGCGCTATTTTTTCAATCAATTCAGGTGTCATAATAACCACCTTATTTAAGTCCGCAATATTACTATAATTTCCGTGTTGTTTTCTATAGGCAATCAAAGCGTTAATATGTTGGTAACGCAGATAAGGATGACGCTTGAAATCAGCGGAGCTTGCCGTATTGATATTGATTTTCCTCAGGACACCAGGGTCCACAGATACCTGCCCTTTGATTTCCTGAAACTTCAGACTGTCGATACCAAACACCTCCATCAGTTGTTCCTTCTTATGAAACCCACCAATCTGCTCCCGGTAGGCCACAATCCTTCTGGCAAACACCTTGCCTATCCCGGAGATGCGGTCCAGCTCCAGGGTATCTGCTGTATTCAATGCAACCCTAATCATTTCTTTTGGCCGGAAGATTTGCGCAGGGCGATCCGGACGATAGACTGACGCCTTTCCCACAGACTGAATCTGAACATAGGGTTCGAGCAACCGGTACAATTCCGGACGAATTGTATACATCTTCTTCAAATCCGATGGCGTACGGAATACCCCACCTTTAGACCGGTAGTTTAAAATCGCTTGTGCCTGCTTTTCGGACAAGCCGAGTTGCTGCCAGCTTTCCTGTCCGATTAAATTCGGGTCAAAATAAAACAAGGAAGGTTTTCTATAGGCTGAAACACGGGGATACTCCCTTTGATTTCCGGACCGACGCTCATTTCCATACCTGCTTTGGGGAGTTTTCGGCGCATTGGCCAGTTCCAGTTTAAGCATGGCCAGCTGCTCTTCGTCCGTTGGCAGCTGCAAAGGAACCAAAGCCCGGTAAACCGGAGGAAATACCGCAATCAAACAAATCAGTGTAATTAACACCAACAGTCCGTTAAACTGACTTTTAGAAAATTCAAAGTAGTTATTTCGCCATTTTCTGATCACCTGCACAAGGTAGGTACTGTTATTTAAAAATATAAATCTTATTTTTGAAATTGCTTTATTATTCACATACAAAATTAGATGAAGATCATAACCACCAAAGAGTTTGCAGAGGCCACAAAAATAGATAAGCTGGGCGTGCCTGGCCTGGCAGCCTTGCTTATGGAGATGATGAAACTGAATGACATCAACAAGGTTTTTTCCCAGAACAAACATTATAACGGATTAGAATTTGTTGACAAAATATTAGAGACCATCGGCGTTACGATAGACTTTGACGAAGACGACCTGAAAAGCATTCCTAAAACCGGAGGTTTTATTGCGATCGCCAATCATCCTTATGGTGGTATTGAAGGTTTAGCGCTTGTAAAACTCTTATGTACAGTCAGACCGGAAGCTAAAGTCATGGTCAACTTTATTCTTAAAAAGATCCCTAACCTGAGCGAGTTTTTTGTTGCCGTAAACCCATTCGAGAACGTACAACATACTTCCAGCATCAGCGGTCTTAAAGCCACCTTCGACTTATTGCAAAGTGGAACACCAATAGGGATTTTCCCTGCCGGTGAGGTATCCACCTTTAGTCTGGATAAGCAGGAAATTACCGATCGCCTATGGCACCCGGTAGTAGGTAAATTAATTGCCCGTGCAAAAGTACCCGTAGTGCCAATTTATTTCCATGGCAACAATGGCGTCCTGTTTAACATTTTAAGTTTCATTCACCCCACACTAAGAACTGCCAAACTTCCTTCAGAATTCCTGAATAAGCAAGGCCTAAAGATAAAAGTAAGAATAGGAAAGCCGATTCATATCGAAGACATCTCTTACAGAAACAATACCAATAAGCTTCTTGATTTCTTACGTGCCCGTACCTATGCTTTAGGAACAGGACTGGAACAAGAGAAAAAACTATTCAATCCGATCAATCTTTTCAAGATCAAAAAGAAACCGGAGCCTATAATCGAGGAAACTGAGCGTTCACTGATTGTATCCGAGATTGAGGAACTGGAAACCTTCAGGGTATGGCAGGAGAAAAACTACGAAGTTTACATCACGCCAACCTCCAGCATTCCAAACATCCTGAAAGAGATCGGACGCTTACGCGAGATTACTTTCAGAGAAGTTGGCGAAGGAACGAACAAAAAGATCGACCTGGACAATTACGATATCTATTACCACCACTTGTTTATCTGGGATAAAGAAAAGCAAAACATCGTGGGTGCTTACCGGATTGGTAAAGGCGATGAGATTTTGGATACCATGGGCAGAAGAGGTTTTTACCTTTCTGAACTTTTCAAAATTAAAGAGCCATTTTACCCCATCCTGAGAAAAGGAATAGAGCTTGGCCGTTCATGGATCCGCAAGGAATACCAGCTAAAACCATTACCCCTGTTCTTACTGTGGAAAGGGATTTTAAAATACCTGCTGGACAACCCGCAATACCGTTATATGTTTGGTCCGGTAAGCATCAGTAATAACTTCTCTAAGTTCTCCAAATCACTGATTGTGGATTACATCACGAAGAACCATTTTGATTACGAACTGGCGGCTTTCGTGAAGCCTAAGAACAAATTTAAAGCAGACTTATCTGCCATTGATAAAAACCTGCTGGTTGAAAGCAGTGAATCTTTAAAAGACCTGGATAGTCTGATCTCAGATATTGAGAATACCCACATTAAGATTCCGGTATTGTTAAGGCAATACATGAACCTGAATGCGAAGATTATCTGTTTCAATATTGATCCTAAATTCTCCGACTGCCTCGATGGATTCCTTCTGGTAGATATGCAGAACATTCCTGCAGAAATGCTGGAGAAGGTTGGCAAGAACTTCTAAATTTAAAGAGCCACGATATTCACCGTGGCTCTTTAAATTTAATTCAAAAGTATAAGAGATCAATTAATCTAAATAATGATGAAATACTTCGGAAAAACCATACTCTGATGGATTCTCGATAGAAGTTATTTTAAACTGATAGAAGGGACCCAATGGTACATTATTCGTTTTGGGTAGCATGAAATTTCCAGTATTAGGCGTTGAGCTAATCAAATTTCGATTAAAGGTTCCATCTTCATTATATAAATCTATAGAGACATTTGAAGCATTTATCCTGTCAACTAACCACTTCACCTTAAGCTCTCCGTAGCCAGACCCAGAACTATCTGGCCTAAATATCCAAAAAGCATGGGGGTAACTATTTGGCACGTCATCTGGCCAAAGGCCTGGATGTTCATTGACAAAACAAAACAATCCGCTCTTTCCATTCATCCCCTCTAAGGTCTCAATTACTACATAATAGCTAAAATGGTAATCAAAAGAAAGCTTGACCTTTAAAGCTTGTAATGCTGCTGCATCAAGCTTCAATGAGCCCGTATTAGGCACTTGCTGTTTAGAAATTATGATTGAAGAGGGATTACCCGGATAGGTCGTCTCAATTTCATAAATCGTAATATTAACAGTACTTGCTCCTCCTAATTCAGATTTTCTCCATTTTAATTCTATCTCTTCATTTGGCAACTTAACTCCTACTTCAAATTGATTAAGTGCAGGATAAGTAAAAAGATCTGATATAGGAGCTCTTGGGCCAGTATACTTAAGGGGTATGGATTCATTATTCCTTTCCTGAGTTAATAATTTTTGCTGGGGAGTATCAAAATAAGTAAACCGCAGATACAGCCCCCCATTAACTATACCAGCAGCTAACTCAGCATCCATTCCAATGGTAAGAAAACCTGTCCCATTAAAGTCAGCACTAGTTACATCTCTTGTTCCGAGTTCAGTTGTTCCATTATAACCAGCGTAAACGAGTGTAACCTTACAGGCACCGGATTCATACGCGCCGTTCGAAAACATGGATCTACTCAATGATACCGCAATTTTAAAAGGAGTTTTTGCATTTAGTTTCGGTACATTTAACCCTCCACCAGGAGCTAAATATGAAGGTTGAATCTTGAATGAATACACTCTTACATCTGCCTTTAACACAAAAACATTGGCCAAAAACACCAATAAAAGAAGGAAAATATTTTTATAATTTTTCATATCTCTATTTGCCGTATTCTTTATGGTAAATATTTGCATCCAGATAGATTTTTTCCATCTCTGTCTTATTGAACTTGTTCCCTCTTATGATGTATTCGTTATTAGATTTATCATAATTGATCTCCTCTATATCTACATCTAAACTAATAGACAAAAATTTCAATAAGGATGCTTCAGATACTGCATCAATCTTTTCTATAGCAATTTCTTTGGAATCCTTTTTAATAGATTCATCTTTTTCACAAGCACTTAAGGCTATTGTTGCCAATGCCATAAATGACGCTGTTTTTCCAAAAAACAGCAAATAATTTTTCATATTCATAATTAATTTTTCAACAATTAACACAATTAAAATTAACGGACTATAAACAAATGATTAATTAAAAAAATATCAAATAATTAACTTAAAAGATACGAAAAATCATATTACACATAGGTTTATAAGAGGTCAAATAGGATAGTTGTTGCCACCATAAGCTTTGCCGTTAGTGACCTGTGTTAGAAATACTAGACCCTGGGACTAAATGGGCATGATGGTTTATTTTAACCAATTTATTCCAATATCAAAAACCGCCTTATAAACTAGTTATAAGACGGTCTGTATGATTAAATTGTATTTTGTTGATTAGAATGTTGCGCCAGCGCTAGCTGATGATCCTGCTTTCAATAAGAAGTTAGGAGCAGTTAAACTAAATGGATTTTCCAATAAAGTAGCTGCAGCAGTTGCATCCGAAAAGGTATTTCCTTTTGAGGTCAGGTAAGTTTTAAACTCAGCAGCAGTTGCAAACGAAGCAGCACCAGCAGTAAAGCCTCCGGCTACAACTTCTCTATCAGCAGTAAAAGCTTGATAGATATTATTTTTAATTAATGAAGAACCATCAACTAAAGCATTACTTGTTTCAACATTTCTAACATCGATACCATATTTGAAGCCGATAAAAATAGAGTTTGCAAGTATCATTTTCGATCCTTTCCTCCATAGGTTAGCATATTCATGTTTTGCATCAGCTGTAACACCGGGACCTATAATTGTAACATTTGAAAGTACAGGTCTGGTTCGAGGATTCGAATCGAAAACTTTATCTGAGTTATCAGATTCAATGCCATTAGACTGACCAGCCTGATCGGCCAATTCCGGATTCCTTTGTGCTACCAAGTACTGTAGTCTACCAGAAAAACCGTTATCAAAATCAAACACATCATCAACGTTTGCAATAGAAACAAGGTGTTTTGCATTTACAGTACCACCAAACCATTCGAATGAATCATCACCGGAGTAAGAAACCTGAACGTAATCAACTACCGTTTTAGAACCTACAGAACCAAAAGTAATCCCGTTGATCTCATTGTTAGTTGTATAAGCAATACCAGGGAATTCAACACGTACATATTTAAGCACACCAGAATTATCATCAGGAATAGTACCACCGTGATTTCCTTCAGGAAGAGTTAAACCACCTTCGATCAAACCTTCACCACCAGGGATGTTGTTGGTCGATTTACCAAGGATGATAATCCCACCCCAATCACCAGGAGCTCTTGAGCCTGCTGCTTCGTTTGAAGTGAACACGATTGGTTTTGCGGCAGTTCCTTCCGCATTCACCTTACCGCCACGTGTAACTACTAAGGTACCTTTAGAAACTTTATCACCACGGATTACCGTTCCCGCAGGAATCGTTAAAGTAGCGCCACTTTTAACATATACAAATCCCTTTAACAAATAAACTACCGAAGCATCTAAGGTCATGTTAGCAGAAATATCACCTGATAAGGTCACTGTAGTTGCACCATAGACTGTTGTTTTTGGTGTGAAGTTGGTCCAGCTGGCGGTCCAGTCTGTAGTACCGAAAGCACCTCTGTAACTTACTTTATCAAAAAACGCATCCGCTAATGTTGCAGGAACAGCTGGGTCTACAATAGGATCAATAATTGAGTCACCACCACCTTTTTTACAACCGGTTATTGCTGTAGCTCCTGTAACTAATAATGCTAACAGGCTTAAGTTTAATCTATTTTTCATGTCTGTTTATTGTTTAGTCAAATCTACAGCGGCTACATTAATCCAATATTAATTATGGATTAAGAATAGCCGCTATAGGTGTTAAGTTATCGTTAAGACTATTTGATTTTATAAGAGAAGCCGATAGAGATCGAAGATCCAAAACGGTCTGCAATGTTAATATTATCTGTTCTCTTGTCGAAAGACGCATTTGGGTCAGAACCTTTTACTTTCTGGTAGTAATAACCTGTGTTATTCAAAATATCACTATAGTTCAGTTTTACTTCTGCTCTGGACTTCGCAAACTTTTTGGAAACCTGAAGATCCAGGATGTTTCTTGAATATTCATAAATATCAGGATCTTCTACGTTACCGATTGCCCAGATACGTGGACCTACCCTGTTGAACAATAAAGTCACGCCCAAAGTATTTGCAGAAGTACTGCTATAAGTAAGGCCTGCATTAACCAGGTATGGAGACTGTCCTTGCATTGGTCTTACGCCATTTGCGTTCACCAATTTTGAAACAACCACTTCCGACTTGATATAAGAAGCATTGGTATTGAAGGTAAAGTTGTTGAATTGCTCACCCAGGAATTTCAGTGATTTTCTGAATTCCAGTTCAATTCCATATACTGTTGCTGATTCAGAGTTCGCATAGCTCAATGACCTTCCTCCTCCAAGTTGTAAAGTCTGCTCTATTGGCGAATCGAAGTACTTATAGAAAGTAGACACCGAGAACGTTTCTCCTGAAGAAGGGTAAAAAGCATAACCTAAATCCAGGTTGGTTGTTTTTGATTGTTTCAACGCTGCATTACCCCTGATGTTCATGTTTTTATTGAAGTCATAAAAAGGGAAAGGTGCAAGCTCTCTGAATTCTGCACGTCCAACCGTTTGGGAGGCAGAAACACGGATATCCGCTTTATTTGTTAAGTTATAGATCAGGTTGGCAGATGGCAATAGGTTTGTTGCGGTTGAATCAATGTTCACGGGTTTACCATTGTCTACGCTATTTAATTTTAACTGGTAAGACTCTAATCTCGCACCAACACTAAATCTTATTCTATCGGTCAGGTAACCATCAAACATGGCGTAACCAGCATTAAGGAAGGCACTCGCATCATAATGGTCGCTACCGTTGGTAATCTCATCCAATACAAATCCATTCGGACGGATATTTTCCGAAGCAAAGATCTGATCCTGAGGTAAAGTCAATAAAGAATTATCAAAATCACCGTTTCTGATGAAACCTAAAATCCTTGCATTGAAATCACGCTTTCTGTACTGACCAAAATATCCGAACTTAATTTTATTCTTATCCTGGAACCAGGAAACCGGAATGGTAAAGTTTAAGGCGCCACCATAAGCATCCTCATTCAGCTTAGAGTTGAAATTACCAGCAAGTTTGGCATCAGCTGAAGCCGGTTGAATCGCAGCTATCCCATCTTTGGAATATTCCATACGCTTATAACCCGGCTCTTTTCTATCCGTATTCGCATAGTTCAGGTTCCAGTCCATTTTGATTTTACTGTCTTCGGTTAATAAATGCTCACCGGATAACTGGTTGCTCAATAAAGAACGTTGCAATAAATAATCACCGGTTCTGATAAATTCACCACCTGAATCGTCTTTACCTTCACGTAGGGTAAACTGGTTTTCAAGCACCCTGTTGTAGATGTTTTTAAAGGTGATTTTATTGGTACCCCAGGAGTAAGCGAAGTTGGCTAAAGCACCGATACTGGTGTTGAAATTATACTGGTTGTCATGAAACTGATCACCCAATGCCTGTCCGCTATAAGCCTTCTGATCTGAAGTTTTCAGTTTCTCATCATATCGGTAAGTTAATGACAATACGGTTCCGAATTTAGAATCGTCTTTAAACACTTTACTTGTACCATAATTCAATTGAAAGATCGGCCCCAGTTTAGCGGTTACTTTGTTATATCCCCAGTTGTTTTTGAATTGTCTGGAAAAATCAAACCTTTCTGCTGAATTTGGAGACAAGGCTCTATACACATCTGTAGATGGAAAACCTTTTGGAATATCTCTTCCTTTATCATAAATCCCTAAAGCTTCCAGACCACCTCTTGGTGCTACATAAAAGTCTTTAAAGGCCGATTGCATATTGATAGACGTACCTAAAGATAAATTTAGAAAAGGATTATCAGGAAAGTCTTTAGTCGTGATCTGTACCACACCACCCGAAAAATCGGCAGGAATATCTGCCGAAGCAGTTTTGTTAATTACAATGGCATCAATCAGGTTGGAAGGAAGAATGTCAAAAGAAAATGCTCTTTTATCTACTTCTGTATTTGGAAGCATTGAGTTGTTCAGCATGGCTGAGTTGTAGCGATCAGATAATCCACGAACAATCACAAACTTGTTGTCCTGTATACTGGCACCACTCACACGTTTCAGAACTTCCGAAGTATTTTTATCCGGGCTCTTCCTGATCAGCTCTGCGGAGATACCACTTGAAATACTGATGCTGGCTTTCTGATTGGCAAAAAGCGTATTCACCGATTCCTTACTTGCTGTGGCGGTGATCACCACCTCATTCAGTTTTTGTGAATTCGACTCTTCCATCACGATGTCAATCGGAGTAGCAGCACCCGCTTTCACCTGAACATCGGTGATCAGCTTAGTGGCATAACCAATATAAGAAGCTTCGATCGTATACTTCCCTGCTGCCATTGCGGCAATCACATAACGACCTTCCACATCAGTGGAGGTACCTTTAGTGGTACCCGCTATTTTAACAGTTACACCGATTAGTGTTTCCCCTGTCTTTTTATCAGATACTTTACCAGAAATTTTGCCGTTTTGAGCAAACACTGTGCTGCCAATAATTACGAATAAAACGGTAATTAATGCCTTTTTAAGATTTAGTTGTGATTTCAATTTTCCCTGTTATTTATTTCAGGCAAAGCTATTACCACAATGTTAGGTCTATATTAGCTGGAAATTACCATTTCTTTATCACAGTGTTAATTTCATGTTAAATGGGGTTTGGCTCAATATTTTAACCCTATTTTTTTGCATATAAAGTGCAATAACCAAATTGGGCCAATTAACAAAAACTTAACATCTTCTAAAAATGAAGGTTTCTTTCCTTCGATCTTATGGCCGATAAACTGGCCGATCCAGGCAGCTACAAAGATCACTGCACAAACCAGCCATACTGCCGGTCCGCCTGCTAGTTCCCACTTCTCCAGCATCACGATAAAGAACGACATCAGGCAGATGAATAACAGCATCAGGTAAGACATGATTGGGGAAAGCTTATAGTAATAATACACCGAGAAAGCGATCAGGAAGGATGCCCAGTTCACAAAACCATTGTACTTCCCGAGGAAGGCAAGGTGTGGAAAAGGAATCGCCCATACTAAACCCAACAAGCTAAAAACAATTAATGGTACACATATCCAATGGATCAATTCATTGGTATGATTTTGATGGCTTTCTGCGTATTTATCAAAAAGAACATCCACTTTGCTTTTCTCTACTGCTTTCGTCTTCATGTGATTCTTCATCTTTTGTGGCTATCCGATATTGGATTTTTTTAAAAATAAAGAAAGCGATGGATAATTCCACCGCTTTCGCTTTAAATATTCGTGTGCTTAATTACTTAAGCGCTGATTGTCAATTATTTCGCAAAAGAAACAGATCTGGTTTCCCTGATTACTGTGACTTTAATCTGACCCGGGTACGTCATTTCTGTTTGAATGCGGTTAGAGATATCGGCTGCTAACAATTCTGCCTGCTGATCCGTTACTCTTTCACTTTCTACAACTACCCTAAGTTCTCTACCTGCCTGGATGGCAAAAGTTTTCTCTACACCAGGGTAAGAAAGGGCTAGTTCTTCCAGTTCTTTCAGACGCTTGATATAGCTTTCTACTACCTCACGACGGGCACCAGGACGCGCACCAGAGATGGCATCACAGGCCTGAACGATTGGTGAAATCATAGAAGTCATCTCGATCTCGTCATGGTGAGCACCAATGGCATTACAAATTTCAGGATGTTCCTTATATTTTTCTGCCAGTTGCATACCTAAGATTGCGTGAGGCAATTCAGGGTTATCATCAGGTACTTTACCTATATCGTGTAATAATCCGGCACGTTTCGCCATTTTAGCGTTTAAGCCTAATTCAGCAGCCATCGTTGCACAGAAATTAGCTACTTCACGGGAGTGATGTAATAAATTCTGTCCATAAGAAGAACGGTAACGCATACGTCCCACCATTCTGATCAGCTCCGGGTGTAAACCATGAATCTGTAAGTCGATCACGGTACGTTCACCGATCTCCACGATCTCATCTTCAATTTGTTTCTTAGTTTTTGCTACGACCTCTTCGATACGTGCAGGGTGAATCCTGCCATCCGTTACCAAACGGTGTAGTGCCAAACGGGCAATCTCTCTTCTTACCGGGTCAAAACCAGATAAGATGATTGCTTCCGGTGTATCATCAACGATGATTTCAATTCCTGTAGCCGCTTCTAAAGCACGGATATTACGTCCTTCTCTACCAATTACACGACCTTTAATCTCATCACTTTCAATATGGAAGATAGAAACTGTGTTTTCAATCGCTGCTTCTACTGCGGTACGCTGAATCGTTTGAATCACCACCTTTTTCGCTTCTTTCGTTGCAGTTAGTTTGGCTTCATCAACAATATCCTTCACCTGAATCATCGCCTGTGTACGGGCTTCCTGCTTCATGTTTTCTACCAATTGGTTTTTCGCTTCTTCAGCGCTAAGACCAGCAATGGTTTCCAACTGTTTCACATGCTGATTTTTCAACACGTCTACTTCTTCCTGTTTTTTAAGCGCAACTTCTGTTTGCTTTTCCAGGTTCTTTTTATGGTTATCCAGCTCCTGTTCCTTACGGTTCATGTTTTCCAAACGCTGATTTACAGATTGTTCTTTCTGTTTCATCGCGTTTTCACGCTGATTAATCTGGTTGTTTTTTGTGTTTATTTCCTGATCATGCTCAGTTTTCAACTTTAAAAAATTCTCTTTTGTTTCCAGAGCTTTGTCTTTCCTTAGAATTTCAGCTTTAAGTTCTGCATCCTTAAGAATCTTTTTTACTTTGGTCTGTGCTGCTATCTCCTGGTTTTTAAGCAAGGTACGCAGCAGGTATCTACCCACTATTACACCAACAACTAAGCCGGCCAGTACATATCCAATTATTCCTGTTATTTCCATTTTAATTCATCTGTATTTATATATTTCCCTTGCCGCGAGGGCTGAACAGCTATTGGTGTTCCTTTCCCGTTACGGCAACGTAAATTTTGCCTGTAAAAAAAACCGCAACCAATTTTAAGAGTCCCACGTATTAAAAACCTCAACGAGTTATAATTAGAATTTAAGTCATTTTCAGGTACATAAATGCAGATGAAATACACCCTCTTAATTCTATAAATATTGAAGTGTTAAGTTTTTAAAATTGTGAAACTCAAAAATCTAGCTGCGGCTATATCGTTGTGCTAATCTTAACTCATATAAAGAACGATCCTATTTGGAGAAAAAATCATTTAATAAACTATCCAGTTCCTCTACCTTTTCGGCGACTACAGTATCCTGATCCTGAACTTTGTTTTCTACCCTCAGTACTGCTGTTGCATAATGCAGCACTGCCATAGAAAGCAAATCCTGTTTATCTCTAACCGCATAATTTTCCTGATAGTCTTTTATGCGCTCATTGATAATCTTTGCTGCCCGCCTCACAATTTCTTCCTCTTCCGTATTTACCTTTAAAGGATAGATACGATCGGAAATAGTTATTTTTATAGAGATTTCTCCCATTTCTTAGCTTTGTTTCACTTTTTCTGTTTTCCTTACTTCTTCAGTAAGACCACGCACTTATCTATTTCACGCACAAAATCGTTAATTTTTTGCTTTATATCAAGTGTCTTTTCACTTGTACCCTCAATACTCTTCGCCAACTTCAGTACCCGGAGCTTTTCTTCCAGGTCTGCACGTTGAATTTTGGAGCTATCGAGTGCTACTTTTACAGATTGATTTTCTTGCTTTAATAAATCGTTTTCTTCCTGTAAGGCATTACAGAGCTCTATTACACGAGCTGTTTTTTGCAATACGGAGTTTAATTGATCGGCAACCGAAGACATGTTATTAAAGTTTTTGTACTAATCTAAAAAATATATAAAAGCAATAAATTATTTTCTTATTTCCGCTTTTGCTGTTTGCGCTAAGTTAGAAATAATCTTTTGCATCACCGCATCAATTTGCTTGTCGGTTAGGGTCTGCTCCTCGTCTTGCAAAGTGAAGTTCAAGGCATAAGATTTCTTTCCTTCCGGCAAACGGTCTCCAACGTAAACGTCGAACACCTGTACGCTCTTAATCAGCTTCTTCTCTGTTTTAAAAGCAATAGTTTTCAATTGATCAAAGGTCACATCTAAGTCTACCAACATCGATAAATCTCTTCTTACCGCTGGGTATTTAGACACTTCCCTGTTCACAATTTTATTCTTTCTGATGATGTCAAGCATCAATGCCCAGTCGAAATCTGCGTAAAATACATCTTTCTCCACATCCGCAGTTTTTTGATCAGCCGCAGTCACCGCACCAAAAGTAACAATCGCTTTGTCGCCTCTGAAATACTTCAGCCCATAAGCGAAATTCTCATCATTAACTTCTTCAGACTGGTAATTGGTAATTCCCATACGTCCGATTATGGCATCTACAGCTGCTTTCAGGTGATAGAAAGTTACCGGTGATGGCTTATGATTCCATTGCTCCGATTGATTAGATCCAGACAATACAATCAGTAAACGCGGACGTTCTACGTATTTTTCATTGATCAAATGATAAGTCTTACCGAATTCATAAAACTTAATATCGGTTGTTTTCCTGTTCAGGTTATACGCTACACTTTCTAAAGCAGGCATTAACAAGCCCTGACGCATTACGTTCAGGTCTGAACTTAATGGATTCAGAATCTGAACTGCTTCTTCCGGTACTTTAGAATAAGCACCTTTAGTCAGCGAGTTACACCAGATCTCCAAATAACCGTTTGCAGTTAACATATCCGCAATCACGTGTTGTGTTTGCTCTTTATCCGGCTTGGTACCGTAAGATAAAGAGGCATTCACCTTACTTGGAATCTCAATATTATTGTAACCGTAAATTCTCAATACCTCTTCCGTAACATCACATTCGCGGGTTACATCTACTTTGTAAGTGGGTACTTTTAAAGAAAGACCTTCAGCAGTTTCCGCAACCACTTCCATGCTCAATGCCGTGATGATTGCTTTAATCTCTTCATGAGGGATCTCCACACCAATCAGTTTATTGATATTGTTGTAGTTTACTTCTACATCAAATGCCGCTACCGGAGTTGGATAAATATCAGAAACAGCAGAAGAGATTTCTCCACCAGCCAGCTTCTGAATTAATAAGGCTGCACGCTTCAAAGCGAAAACCGTCATATCCGGATCAGTACCACGCTCAAATCTGAAAGAAGCATCAGTCTTTAGGTTATGTCTTTTTGAAGTCTTACGCACCGATTTAGCATCGAAATAAGCACTTTCAAGGAAGATGCTAGTCGTAGTTTCGCTTACACCTGAGTTTTTACCCCCAAATACACCGGCAATACACATAGGCGCTTCTGCATTACAGATCATCAGATCTTCTGCTGAAAGCTTGCGTTCAATTCCCTCAAGCGTTACAAAAGGAGTACCTTCCGCACATTTCTTCACGATAACTTTTCCGCCTGTTAACTGGTCGGCATCGAAAGCGTGTAAAGGTTGTCCCAATTCATGCAATACATAATTGGTGATGTCTACGATATTATTGATCGGACGAATGCCGATAATTTTCAATTTATCCTGTAACCAGTCCGGAGAAGTTTTTACCGTTACACCCGAAATAGAAACACTGCTGTATCTTGGGCAGGCTTCTGTATCTTCAACGGTCACCGGAATCGTCAGACTTTCATTAGCTGTTTTAAAAGCAGCAACATCAGGCATCGTTAAGGGAGTACGTAAGTAAGCCGCTAAATCTCTTGCCACACCTAAATGGGAAGCCGCATCAGCCCTGTTAGGCGTCAATCCGATTTCATACAAATAATCGTCTTCCAGATTGAAATAGCTCTTAGCAGTGATGCCCAGCACTGTATCTGCCGGAAGCACCATAATCCCGTCATGAGAAACACCCAATCCGATTTCATCTTCTGCACAGATCATACCTTCTGAAACTTCGCCTCTGATCTTTGATTTGTTGATCTTGAAAGGCTCCCCGTCATTTGGGTAAACGGTAGTTCCTACGGTAGCCACAACCACCTTCTGCCCTTCAGCAACATTTGGCGCACCACAAACCACCTGGATATTTGTTCCGGTACCTACATCTACTGTAGTTACACGTAAACGATCCGCATTAGGATGTTGCACACAACTGATGACGTGTCCAATCACCAAACCTTCTAAACCACCTGCAATCGGTTGTACGGTTTCCAGACTTTCTACTTCCAGCCCGATATTAGTCAGGATTAAGGAAAGTTCTTCAGGAGTTTTATCAGTTGTCAGGAATTGTGTCAGCCACTTGTATGATATCTTCATGTTATATGTTCAGTATAAAATGCAAAGATATAAAATAATGCCGTCGGTGTAAACCTCTTAGAAAGATAAACGGGCAATAATTGGTAAGTGGTCTGATGGATACCTCAAATTTTTACTATCTGATAACACACCAAACTTTAACACCTTAAAACCTTTGTTCACAAAGATGTAATCAATCTTATGCTGCAAAGGGCTGTCAAACTTAAAGTTATTAAAAGTTCCCACCGGACCATAAGGAGGTTCAATGGAAGCAGTTTTGGTATCTGTAAGGAAAGAATTGATCGTCGCAATCGCTTCCGTTTCCGGAGTAACGTTTAAATCTCCGGTCAGCACCACTGGTAGGGCGGGTGCAATTTCCTGTATTTTCTTCTTGATCAGCTTCGCAGACTCAATGCGTGCCTGCACACCGATGTGATCATAATGGGTATTAAAGACCAGAAATTCCTTTTTATTAAGGCGGTCATACAACCTCACCCAGGAACAAATCCTGTTCAATGCAGCATCCCAGCCTTTAGAAGGCTGATCAGGCGTTTCCGATAACCAGAATGTACCACCGTCTTTTCTTGTAAACCTCGACTTATCGTAATAGATGGCAGAAAATTCCCCGGCACGTTTCCCGTCTTCACGACCTACGCCTTCCATCGCATAATTCGTATTTTCCAACAGCTGATCCACCTGCAAAGGCAAAGCTTCCTGTACACAAAGAATATCGGCATCATGAAACCTAACCAAAGCTTTAACCTCATCCTTGCGGTTTGGCCAGGCATTTACGCCATCAGAAGCTACATTTAAACGGATGTTATAAGACATCACATTAAACGGTTTTCCTTGTTGTGCGCTGGCCGTTATTACCATAAGCAGACAAGCGATGCTGAGTTGTATGATTTTCTTCATGGCTGGCTAAATTAAGCCATCATCATTGAAACTAAAGAAAGATTTGTTTGTAATAATTAAGTGATCAAGGATATGCAGGTCCAGTAACTTTCCTGCTGACACCAGGTTCCGGGTGAGTAAAAGGTCTTCGGGACTGGGCTTTAAATTTCCGGAGGGGTGGTTATGTGCCAGCACCACATAGGCGGCATTATGCTCCAGCGCAATCTTAAAGATCACTTTCGGATCTGCTACCGTTCCCGTTAACCCACCTTTACTGACCTGATGTTTTGTAATTACCTGATTGGCTCTGTTGAGCAGTAAGATCCAGAATTCTTCGTGTGGTAAATCGGTCAGTACCGGAGAAAGCTCCCGGTGGCAATCATGAGCGCTCAGGATCCTGACCATTTCTGTAGTCCCTGGTTTGCGCCTTCGGCCGAGCTCCAATGCGCCAACGATCGAGATCGCCCTTGCCTCGCCAATTCCACGGAACTTACATAAATCCTTAACCTCCAATCTCCCCAATGCATCCAGGTCATGATTGCAGGAAGCCAGAATACGCTTACTCAAATCTACAGCGCTTTCTTCCGTATTCCCTGAAACGATCAATATTGCAATCAGCTCCGCATCGGTCAGGTGCCGCCGCCCATGAAGCATTAGCTTCTCCCGGGGCCGGTCTGCTTCTGCCCATTGCTTAATTCCTATTCTCGGTTCATATATAGCCATAAACAAAAAAAACGGGATATGCCATAAGCACATCCCGTCTATAATATTGTAAAGCTATGCTTATTTTAAGCCATTAACAAATTTAGTCAATTTAGATTTGTTGTTAGCTGCTTTATTCTTGTGAATAACATTTTTCTTAGCCAAACGATCTAACATAGAGATTACTTTCGGTAATAACTCTTTTCCTGTTTTTTGATCTTCAGCAGCACGTAACCTTTTGATAAAGGTACGAGTAGTTTTTGCCTGATATCTGTTACGTAAACGTTTAGTTGCGTTTGCTCTAATTCTTTTTAACGAAGATTTATGATTTGCCATTTTTCAATATTATAATATTCCTTTTAAAGCTTTCAAGAATATTGGGCACAAACCCAACCGCTACCAGCCTTTTGTTTTTCCTTTTTTTCGGACTGCAAATATAGAATTAATGTTTTTAATATGCAAAATGAACTCGTAAATATTTTCAATAAATCTTAATTCTTGATTTATAATACTTTAGAAAGCTCAGAATGTTTAAAAATTTCAATTCCTGATAAAGCATCCGCTATCGAGAATGCGCAAAGCCCTACAGCTGTTTTGCATTCTGCGACAAAGGTAACAGAAAAATCGACATAAACCGAAAAAGTACGAAAAGCATGAAAAGCGCTCTGCTACTGTGCGGGAAGAGCCCCATTTTTACTTAGGGTTGGCTAATCTATCAGCATGGGTTCGGATAGCCAAACCTATACCAAGCTACCAGCAACCATTTCTCAACCTATACCGAACCCTATCCGAAGAGGCCGGTCTTCCCGACTACAACCCGACTACAATCAGCAGCCTCCCCCCGGTCCGGAAAGCCTAACCTTTCCTACCCCCGGCTACAAAAAGACAAAAAGCAACAAAAAGCTTTCAATGAAGCCTTAAAATACTATTTTTGAAAAATTATTACCGGCCTTTTTATACTACGGCAGAACCAGCTTGATTTCACTTAAATAAAATGCACCTATGAAAAAACGCATCGCAATATTCGCTTCAGGCTCGGGTTCTAATGCCCAGAAGCTAATGGAGCATTTCAAACATCACCCGGAAGCTGAAATCGCATTGGTACTGACCAACAACCCTGACGCCTATGTATTACAACGCGCAGATAATTTCGAAATCCCTTCTCACATCTTCGACAGGAATGAATTTTACCATACCGACAAGATCACTGATTTATTGAAAAATTTAGAAATCGATTTGATTGTACTGGCCGGGTTCCTGTGGCTGATTCCAAAAAACCTGATTCAGGAATACCCCGGACGTATTGTCAACATTCACCCTGCCATCCTTCCTAAATTTGGCGGAAAAGGCATGTATGGCGATCATGTGCACCATGCAGTAATGGAGGCAAATGAACCGGAAGGTGGTATTACCATTCATTATGTGGATGAAAACTACGATGAAGGGGAGTACATTTATCAGGCAAAATACCGGATTGAAAAAGACGACAACCTGGAAATGATCAAATTCAAAGGGCAGCAACTGGAGCATAACCATTATCCACGCATCGTAGAATCAATCATCAAAAAGATCAAAAAATAGCAGAAAAACCGGCTTGATTTCTTTCTAAAAACTGCGCAAAAAAGGGCGTTAGGTTTAGAAAGATAATCTTCCTTTAATATACTGCAAATAAGCATTTGACATTAAAAGAAAAATGGGTACTTTTGCGGCTCAAAATTTTTCTCTAATGAGTCAATCGATAAAGATCAAAAACGCTTTAATTTCAGTTTATTACAAGGATGGTTTAGAACCTTTAGTTCGCCTGTTAGCTAAACAGGGTGTGCAGTTATTCTCTACTGGTGGTACCGAACAATTTATTAAAGACCTAAATCTGCCGGTTACAGCAGTGGAAGACCTTACAGGTTATCCTTCTATTTTAGGAGGCAGGGTAAAGACATTACACCCTAAAGTTTTCGGTGGTATTCTAAACAGAAGAAGCCTGGCTTCAGATCAGGAGCAGATCAATGAATATGAGATCCCTGAAATCGACCTGGTTATTGTGGACTTATACCCATTCGAAGAAACTTTAAAAGCTGGTGGTTCTGAAGAAGAAATCATTGAGAAAATTGATATCGGTGGTATCTCTCTGATCAGAGCAGCTGCTAAAAACTTCAATGACGTGGTTATTCTTGCTTCAAAAGACGACTACGCAACCTTACAACACCAATTAGAAGAACAAGAAGGAGAAACTACCATCGCTCAGCGTAAAGCTTATGCGAAGAAAGCTTTCCATACTTCTTCTCACTACGATACTGCCATCTTCAACTATTTCAATACTGAAGAGCCCCTTAATGTATTCAAGCAAAGCATCAATGCTGCACAGGTATTAAGATATGGCGAAAACCCACACCAGCAAGGTGTATTTTACGGCGACTTAAATGCCATGTTCACTAAATTGAACGGTAAAGAGCTTTCTTACAACAACCTTGTTGATGTAGATGCTGCTGTAGCTTTAATCGATGAATTCGAAGAGCCTACATTTGCCATCTTAAAACATACCAATGCATGTGGTGTCGCTTCAAAAGCAACCATTAAAGAAGCATGGGACACTGCATTAGCCTGTGATCCGGTAAGTGCTTTTGGTGGCGTTTTAATCGCTAACCGCGAGATCGACTTAGCTACTGCTACAGAAATCAACAAATTATTCTTCGAAGTATTGATCGCCCCTGCTTATCAGCCGGAAGCTGTTGAGCTTTTCCGCGCGAAAAAGAACAGAGTGATCTTACAGAGAAATGAAGTAGAACTGAGCAAAAAACAATTCAAAACTTTATTGAATGGTGTGATTGAACAAGACAAAGATTTAATCATTGAAAATGCAGATCAAATGACTACAGTAACGGACAAAGCTCCTACTGCTGAAGAACTTAAAGATCTTTTCTTTGCCAATAAAATTGTAAAACATACCAAATCTAATACCATTGTATTTGTAAAAAACAACCAGTTGTTATCAAGTGGTGTTGGTCAGACGTCCAGAGTTGACGCCTTAAAACAAGCCATCGTGAAAGCAAATGCGTTCAACTTCCCGCTGGAAGGTTCGGTAATGGCATCTGATGCATTCTTCCCATTCCCTGATTGTGTAGAAATTGCAGCTGAAGCAGGTATTACTGCCGTTTTACAACCAGGTGGTTCTATTAAAGATGCTGACTCAATCCATATGGCAAATGAGAAAGGCATTGCAATGGTTACCACGGGTATTAGACATTTTAAACACTAATTTATTTAACTGCGAATACAATAAAAAGACGTAGTTTTACATTACTATAGTATACAGAATTTTTAATACTTAAATTATCACCTAATAAATGGGTTTATTTAATTGGTTTACACAAGAGGTAGCTATCGATTTAGGTACGGCTAACACTCTAATTATACATAATGACAAAGTAGTAGTGGATGAACCATCTATTGTTGCTTTCGACAGACAAACAAACAAAATCATCGCTATTGGCCGTCAGGCCATGCAAATGGAGGGGAAGACGCACGATAATATCCGTACGGTAAGACCACTGAAAGATGGTGTAATTGCCGATTTTAATGCCGCAGAAGCGATGATCAAAGGAATGATCCGCATGCTGAATGGTGGTAAAGGATGGATGTTCCCTTCGTTAAGAATGGTAATTTGTATCCCTTCCGGTATCACTGAGGTAGAGAAACGTGCAGTAAGAGATTCAGCAGAAATTGCAGGCGCTAAAGAAGTTTACCTGATTCACGAGCCAATGGCAGCTGCTGTAGGTATCGGAATTGACGTAGAAGAGCCGATGGGTAACATGATCATCGATATAGGTGGTGGCACTACGGAGATCGCAGTAATCGCGTTATCAGGTATCGTTTGCGACCAGTCGATCCGCGTTGCCGGTGATAACTTTGACTCTGACATCGTGAATTACATCCGTCGTCAGCATAACATCATGATTGGTGACCGTACTGCGGAGAAAATCAAGATTGAAGTAGGTGCGGCATTGCCGGAACTTACTGATCCACCAGCAGATTTCGCTGTTCAGGGAAGAGATCTAATGACCGGTGTACCGAAACAAATCACCGTTTCTTATACTGAAATCGCGCATTGTCTGGATAAATCTATTTCAAAAATTGAAGAAGCAATTCTTAAAGCATTAGAGATCACTCCTCCGGAGCTTTCTGCAGATATTTACCAGACTGGTATTTACCTGACAGGTGGTGGTGCCTTGTTACGTGGTTTAGATAAACGTGTAGCGGCAAAAACCAAACTTCCGGTACATGTTGCTGAAGATCCGCTTCGTGCAGTAGTACGTGGTACAGGCATCGCCCTGAAAAACATTGGTGGTTATAAATTCTTAATGCAATAAAAAGTAACCTGAGTTTAAGTTTTATGTATTTCCGGGCCTCAGCCTTCAAGGGAGCTTAAAACTTAAACTCAGTTTGCAAACTAAAACCCCGAATCGAAAAGTATGCGTAACCTTTGGATTTTTATAAACAGATACAACGCATTTTTCTTTTTTATCATTTTCTTTACTATTGGAATTTATCTGACAGTGAGTAACAACTCCTATCAGCGTAGCGTAGCCGTTAACTCCACAAATGAGGTAGTTGGTACCGCTTATAAAAACCTGAACGTATTAAAAAAATACCTCAATCTAGGGGATGTAAATGATAGCTTGGCAGCAGAAAATGCAAAGCTAAAAACAGAACTTCTTGCGCTCAACAGTATCGATAGTGCAAAAAATGTAGTCGTTAAAGACACGCTCAACAATACCCAATACACCTACCTCTCGGCAAGAGTGATCAAGAATTCGATCACACTCAGAAATAACATCATCACGATTAACCGTGGTACTGCCGACGGCATTGCCAGTGGTATGGCGGTGATTTCTCCGGGAACCGGCGTAGTGGGCTATATCAGAGATGTTTCGGAACACCTCGCCACCATTGAATCTTTATTACATAAAGACACTAAGGTGAGTGTAACCCTAAAGAAAAACAATGCCCTGGGTACCTTAGTATGGGGCGCCAAGAATTTTGACTACAGAAAGGCCTACATCAAAGATGTGCCTAACCACTTCAAAATTGCCCTGAAAGATACGGTAGTGACCTCCGGTTTCTCCCGCTTCCCTCCAGGTATACCTGTTGGTAGGGTAAGTAACACAGGCATCGCCACAGGGGACAATTTCATGACGATCGAAATCGATCTTTTCAATGATTTTAGTACCTTACAATATGTCTATGTCATTAAAGACAAATTAGCAGAAGAACAGAAAGCTTTAGAATCAAAATTGCCGAATGAACAGTAAAATAATATTGGTAAACATCTTCAGATGGTTCTTACTACTTTTTATTCAGATCTTATTACTCAGAAACCTGAGCTTCTACAGCCTGGCCACTCCCTTTGTATACATTCTGTTTTTACTTTTACTACCCTTTAAAACACCAAACCTCCTGTTGTACCTGATTGCTTTTGCAACCGGATTAACATTGGATGCGTTTTATGATACATTGGGCGTACATACAGCAGCCTGCGTGACGCTCGCATTTGTCAGGATCTCCTTTATTGCGGTCACCGTAAACAAGGATAATTTTGACGAGCCGGAACCTACCCTTGGAAATATGGGATTCAAATGGTTTAGCATTTATGCGATCCTTTGTACCTTTGCCCATCATCTGGTGCTGTTTTTTTTGGAAACATTCCGTCTGACAGAATTTTCTTACACCTTGTTAAGGGGGCTATTGAGCGCTATCTTTACCTTATTTTTAATCATACTCATAGAATTTATATTCTATAACAGAAAGGCACGCTAATGGATAATCTGTTTAACCGTAAGTACATTATTCAGGGTTTATTTATCGTGGTTGCCTTAATCTTGTTAGGGACGCTTTTTTATATCCAGGTGGCCAGCGACAAGTACTTCCTTTCTGCGGAAAGTAATGTATTGCGGAAGATTTATACCTTCCCTGCCAGAGGAGTAATTCTGGATAGAAATGAAAAAGTATTGGTTCAGAATGAGCCGGTATATGACCTGATGGTGATCCCGAATCAGGTGAAAGAATTTGATACGCTGGCACTGATTAACATTATCGGTATTGATATGAAACGCTTTAAGAAGAGTTTCAATAAAGCGACCGTCCAATCCAGGTATCAGCCCAGTATTTTTGAAAAACAACTTTCCGTACAGATTTATGCTGCTTTATCCGAGCAACTTTCCCGTTTTCCGGGCTTTTTTGTGCAAAGCAGAACGGTTAGATATTACCCGGATAGTGCCGCAGGCCATTTCTTTGGCTATGTAAAAGAGGTATCCAAAAAAGATATTGAATTAAGCAACGGCTATTACCGTCCTGGTGATTATATCGGGAAAGCGGGTGTAGAAAAACAATATAATGATGTTCTCCGCGGTGAAAAAGGGATCATCAACATGTTGTATGATGCCAGAAATGTACCGAAAGGAAGTTATGCCGAAGGGAAATTTGATACCCTCGCTAAATCCGGAGAGAGAGTCGTTTCTTCCCTGGATTTTCGTATTCAGAAGCTTGGTGAAGAACTGTTGAAAAATAAGGTGGGTAGTATTGTCGCCATTGAACCTGCTACAGGAGAAATTCTGGCCTTTGTAAGTAGTCCTGGTTACGACCCTAACCTCATGGTAGGCCGTCAGCAGGGTAACAATTACATGGACCTGATTAATCTGGATAAAAATCCAAACCGTGTATTTACTGTACGTCCGATTCAGGGTTATTATTCACCCGGATCTTCATTTAAGCCATTAGATGCCTTGATCGGTTTACAGGAAGGGGTAATTGATCCCAATACAACCTTTAACTGCCCTGGCTATTTTATGGCCGGAAATCACAGGGTAAAATGCGAACACGTAGACGGTAATATCAGCTTGCGCAAAGGCCTGGCAAGATCTTGTAATGTTTATGCGCTGTATGTATTCCAGAAATTACTGAAACAGAAGAAATTTAAAAATGAACGGATTGCCTACGACGCATGGCAGCAGCGGGTAAGTAAATTTGGCCTTGGTCAGAAACTAGGGGTAGATCTTCCTGCGGAACGTCCCGGAAACCTATACACCTCAGATCATTACAACAAAAAATACGGCAACCGCTGGGGAAATACTACCGTGATTTCCTTAGGTATTGGTCAGGGAGAGATGGATGCCACGCCATTACAGATGGCAAATATCATGGCCATCATCGCCAACAGAGGTTATTATGTAAAACCCCACCTGATTAAAGCCATCGGTGAAAAAAAAGTGATCAAAAAGGAATATGCCATCAAAAATTATGTGGGTGTTGATTCCAGACATTTTGAGCCCGTAATCGACGGCATGCAGGATGCGGTAAATGCACCATGGGGTACAGCCAGACAATCCGCGATTGATAATATCCTGATGTGTGGTAAAACAGGTACCGTTCAAAATCCACGTGGAAAAAACCACTCCGTGTTTATCGGTTTTGCACCACGTGACAATCCAAAGATTGCCATCGCCGTAATTGTAGAAAATGCAGGTTATGGAAGTACATATGCTGCGCCAATTGCCAGTTATATCGCAGAAAAATACTTAAAAGACAGCATTGCGGTCAACAAAAGAGCCAGTGTAGAATGGATGAAAAAACAAGTCATTCTGCCTGTTCCGAAAAAACCAAAGCCAAAACTGAAACCAATACAGGTAGATTCTTTGAAAAAAGATTCGGCACACAAAGCATTGACACCGCCGGTTAAGCTATTACCATCACCAGCGCATGTACCTGCCCCTGCACCGGTAAAAACAGGAATCAATACCGTTAAACCTATCACACCCACAAAATAAATGACTACACAGCAAGGCAACCGTTTCTTTTTTAATGTAGACTGGATCACCATCCTGCTCTATGTGGCCTTGTGTACCATTGGGTTTGTGAATATTTATGCCTCCATTTTCAATGGAACTGAAGCCAATGAGTTCAGCTTTGCGGCCAAATATGGTAAACAACTGATCTATATCATTACAGGGCTGGTTCTGGGCTTTTCCATCTTACTGCTGGATGCCAAATTTTTCAGTGTCTTCTCCCCCATTGTTTATGGGATCACGATGTTACTGCTCATTGCCGTACTTCTTGTGGGAAGAAAAGTAGCCGGAAACCAGGCATGGATCCCCCTGGGTAGCTTCAGGCTCCAACCTTCCGAGCTGGCAAAATTCGGTACGGCCTTACTGCTTGCGCGTTATGTGAGTACGTTTAATCCCAAATTCAGGGATGTAAAATCTATATTTTTCGCCGCAGTAATTGTCGGAATTCCGCTGTTTTTGATTATGTTACAACCAGATACAGGATCTGCACTGGTCTTTTTATCTTTCATGTTCCCGCTCTACAGGGAAGGTCTTTCGGGATATTTCCTCCTGATCTTTTTAGGAATGATCGTCTTGTTTATTGCCGATTTCCTGATTCCTGCACAAATATTAATCCCGCTCATCCTCGCCATAGGCGGTCTGTTCATCTATCAGAACAGAAGAAAACACAAGGTGATGATCTCCTCTATCATCGTTACCGTAATCGCAGTTGGTTACCTGTTTTTGGTAAAGGTTGCTTATGATAAGATTTTAGAGCCTCACCAACGCACGAGAATTGAAATCCTGCTAGGCCTTAAAACAGACCCCAAAGGGGCCGGATACAATGTGATTCAGTCTAAGATCGCGATTGGATCAGGACAACTTACCGGAAGAGGATTTTTAGAAGGTACACAAACTAAATATGGTTATGTACCGGAGCAAAGTACTGACTTTATTTTCTCCACCATAGGGGAAGAATGGGGCTTTGCAGGCTGTTTTACCGTGATCGCATTGTACATCTTTATGCTCCTGCGGATCATCAATCTTGCCGAACGACAGCGCTCTACCTTTTCCAGGGTATACGGCTATTGTGTAGCCAGTATTCTATTTTTTCACGTGTTCATTAACATAGGAATGACCATCGGGATTATTCCCGTGATCGGAATTCCTTTGCCTTTTATAAGTTATGGTGGTTCCTCATTATGGAGTTTTACCGTATTACTGTTTATCTTTTTGAAGCTGGACTCTAACCGGATGGGCTTTATTTAGCCGGGAAACGTTGGTGTAACAATTCATAAAACTTAGCTACCGTTGCAGATTTCCCTGCCCAGTTGTTCTTTTCTGCGTAATTGTTTTGCAGGAAGGAATCAGCAGTTTTAAAATCAGACATCTTATTCAACAGGTCAATTACTTCAGCATAAGCGAGGTTATAACCGTTAAACAGCTCTTTTATATAAAGCATTTTATCGTTTAGATTGATCCCGTGCTTTAAGTCCGTCAGCGTGCTTCTTTGTGGGTCTGAATTGGTATTTTTGAGATTTGTACCCAGCTGAGAAGCCAGACGTTCGTTTAAAGACAATGGTTTGGCTGATTCAGCAGCAGGGCTTTCTGCTATTGGCGCTGTAAAGTCTTTTCCCGAAGCAAGGTGTTCAGTAGCAACATTTTCCACAGGAATCCTTTCTTCAATTATCTTTTCGGCAATTGGATCTGGCTGCAAGTCCGTACGCGCTGGAGGAACAACATCTTCCTCTTTAGCCACTAATGCCTCTTTAGCCACTAAAAATGGCTCCGGACCAAGTTCATCATCGTCTTCAGTTTCCCTTCCGACTTTCGTTTCCTCCACCTGATGCTGTGCTTCCTGTTCCCGTAGCTTTTGTTTTTGCGCTATAATATGTTCTTCTTCCTCAGTCAAAGGGCGGTCGAAAATAACGTCTACAGTTTTCTCTTCAAAGTCGAATTTATCAGTACTCCCTGAATCGTTAAGGATAAACTCAAAGGTTGAAGGCTCTTTATCCAACCTGAAAGATTCCTTTTCAGTGGCAGGTACGGTAAACAATTCATTGGGGTGTGCAGGTGTTTCTGCTATTACAGGAGTTTGAAACGTTGGTTTTTCCTCTGGTACAGATTCCAGGACCGGACTTTCTTCGATTGAGAATTCCTGTACCTGGCGTTCTTCTGTTGGTTTTTTTTCTGGTATTGTTATTTCTTCTGATGTCGACAGGTCTGGCTGGCTTACCGGCGCTTGAGTTTCCAACACTTCTGAGGGAACATTTGCACTGTTGGCATAGCTCAGATTCTGCTGTGCTGATGATGGTTTTTCCCAACTCAACTCGTTCGCAGCTGCTGAAACTTCAGCAACAAGATCCGGAGTAGTAGGTGCGGGAATTTCCTTTAAAATTTTTGCAGAATTTAACTTCCTGACAATCTGAACATGATCCGATAAAAAGTTGGCATTTGCCATGAAAAGTTCCAGCTCTAACTCATTTAACTGTTGCTGGTTTCTTGCCAGATAGGCATATTGATCTTGAAGCTCTTCTAAAATCAGCCCTATCTTTCTAAAAATATCTTCTTGGTTCATCATAGGTTAATAACGTCAGATTTGATGTTTTATGTTGGTAACTTGCTACTCAAAAGTACTACAAAATTTCGATATTAGTGGGCTATAAAGATCACAATCATAGATGTTATTCAGCGAACAAAATTACAGAAGAGGAGAGTTTTGCGGGAGTATAGAGGTAATTTGCGGCTCTATGTTTTCAGGTAAAACGGAAGAATTATTAAGAAGATTAAAGCGTGCAACCATTGCTAAACTAAAAGTAGAAATCTTCAAACCTGCCACTGACACCCGATATGATGATCGTGATATTGTTTCCCACGACAGGAATTCTATCCCCTCTACTCCGGTAGACAACTCCGCTGCCATCCTTTTATTAGATACCGATGTACAGGTGGTTGGGATTGATGAAGCTCAGTTTTTTGATGAAGGTCTTCCTGAGGTATGTAATATTCTGGCGCAACGTGGTATCCGTGTCATCGTTGCCGGTTTGGACATGGATTTCAGCGGTAAGCCTTTCGGACCGATGCCAAATTTGATGGCCATTGCAGAACTGGTGACCAAAGTAAATGCGATATGCGTACGTTGCGGCAGTCCGGCAGCCTATTCTTACCGCACCGTAGCCGATCAATCAAAAGTCCTTCTGGGAGAGAAAGATAGCTACGAGCCCAGATGTCGCCCCTGCTTCCATGCCAGAGACTAATCTGCCTTAAATTGGCTTATCATCATATAATTCCCGACCTTTGCAGGTGGAAAGGAAAAAGATGAATATAGCCATTGACAAAAAACACATTAAAGAAGTTTATGAGACTTCAATAGTTCAGCAAACCGCATTCTGGTCGGAAGTAAAAACCCAACAAGGCCTCCAATCTAAAGCATTCAATTTTAAAGTCAACAATGAAGACATTTATCATAATGCTTTAACGAATACCTATACCCATGCTGATTTTTTAGTATTACTCCAGCCCTTAGATAGCGAACATAGCATTGCCTATGTCCCTTACGGCCCGGAAATTGAACCCAACGAAGAATACCAGGGAAAATTCCTGGAAGAGTTGTCGGAAAACCTCCGCTCCCACCTTCCTGAAAAATGTATCCTGATCAGGTATGACCTCGCCTGGGAATCCCATTGGGCAAAAGAAAACGACAGTTTTGATGAATCCGGTATCTGGAATGGTCCCCCTGAAAAAAAATATCAGGAGTTTCGTTTTAACTTTAACACGACCAACTGGAACCTGAAAAAGACAAATTCAGATATCCTGCCTTCAAATACCATTTTCCTTGATCTGCAAAAGGATGAAACAACTTTGCTGAATTCCATGAAACCGAAAACCAGGTATAACATCAACCTTTCTCATAGAAAGGGGGTAAATGTGACCAGAGTAGGCATGGAAAATCTCCACGTATGGTACGCGCTGTATCAGGAAACGGCCATCAGAAACCGCATACACATCAACGATATTGAGTATTTCAGAACGGTTCTCGCTGCCCGTGCAGAAGATACTGCTTCGCCTGCAGAGGTAGAACTTTTACTGGCAGATAGCGAAGGTCAACCGCTTGCTGCGATGTTCCTTGTGATCTCCGGACAAAGAGGAACGTACCTTTACGGTGCTTCTTCGTCCGGCAACAGGAATTATATGGCCACCTATGCCCTGCAATGGGAAGCGATGAAAATTGCTAAAAACAAAGGATGCCTGGAATATGACTTTTTTGGAGTCGCACCGCAGCCGGATCCTGCCCATCCATTATATGGCCTTTATAAGTTTAAAACCGGTTTCGGTGGGGAGCTATACCATAGAATGGGATGCTGGGATTATCCGCTGAATATGGAACAGTACCATCGTTTTATTGCAGCAGAAATGCAAAGTCAGGGGTATCACTTATAATACAGGCTAAAACTGTAGGATCAACTATAAAATTTTGTATATTCAGGTAATCATCAATCAACGAACCATTTACCTGAACGATATCAATTATGAGTACGCTAAAACTGATCCTGATTGCTTTTAACATCATACTCCTGACGGTGATTTCCTTTTCTTTCATCAATAAAGGAGATCAGCCAGTCGCTGTGATAAATTACGTCTCATGTGCAGCTGCATCGCACTTAATTTTATTGTGCTCATGATCTCCAGAAAATCGAAAGCATAAAAAAGACCGGTTGGCTTTTATGAGTATTTCATAAAAGCCAACCGGTCTTATCTAATTTCAGGGATTACAGCCTGTTTCGGTTACCGAAGCAATTCTTTACCGAAATAATTCGGTTATTGAAGTTCCCAGGTACAGGTATCTTCCAGAATTCCCGCCGCTGTTTTCGCTTTTACAAGTACCTCATTTTTCCCTTTATTCAGCTTTACCTTATCCCACAGAATCGTATTCATCGCATTCTTTTTTCTTTTGCCCATACTTTTTCCGTTGATAAATAACTCTGCTTCCGGCAAATTGCTAAACACCTTCACCGTTGTTACCGGCTTGCTGCGTTGGGTATTTCTTCGCTCTGCGAGATAAACCATCGGTTCAGGATTCCAGTTTGCCTTATAAAAATAGAAAGCGTCTTTCTTAATTTTGCGGTCGTAGGTAACCAGGCCTTTATCATTGATTCCATTGTTATCGCCTTCTGTTCTGATGGCAGAGCCGAAATCAGCCAGCACCCAGATGAATTTACCCCATACAAAAGGGCGTTTCTTTAGTTCCTCCCAATGTTTTTCATGGAATGCCGTTTGCCATTCTTCCGGATGGAAACGTCCTTTTGGCTCCGGAGCAGTCAGCTCTTCTGTATGTTTAAACGGACTTGCACCAGCACCATACTCAGAGATAGAAATCGGTCTGCCAGGTAAGGTTTTGTGCGTCTGATCTGCCCATTTGGCCACCTCATCAAACCTTCCGCCATACCAACCGAAATACTGGTTCCAGCCCATCAAATCACTCAGATCGGTAAAGTTGGTACTGCCTAGATTGGAGGCCAGTGTAGTTAACCTTCCCGGATCTTCGGTTTTTGCCAGGTTATTCAGCTCCTTAATAAAAGGCTGTGGATCGTCGTAATTAAGTTTCAGCTCATTGAATAAGCCCCAGAAGCATACGGAAGGATGGTTGTAATTCTGACGAATCAACTCTTTCAACATCTTCTTCGTATTTTCTTCCAGCTGCGCATCTTTCACATAACCGGTACCGGTATATCCGCCAGGACCAACAAATGGGATTTCTGACCATAACACCAGGCCATTCTGATCACATAAATCGTAGAAATGCTTGCTGTGCGGATAATGGGTTAACCTTGCTGCTGTAGCGCCAAGCTCCTTCATCAGCGCCATATCCTGATCATGGTCTGCGTCGGTTAACGCAGAGCCCTTGCCCGACCAGTCTTCATGCCTTCCTGCGCCATACAAATCAAGGTACTTCCCATTCAGGAAAAACCCTTTATCTGCGTCTACGCGATAGTAGCGGAAGCCCAGTGGTTGCGAAACCTGATCAATTACCTTCCCATCCTGAAAAAGGCTGACACGGACACTGTACAAATAAGGATCGGCTTTACCATTCCATAAATGTGGTTTTTCAATGCGCATGTTAGTTCTGACATCCGAAGCCAATCCAGAATTCACAGGAGTGCTGATCGAAATTTTCTCCTTCCCATCCTGATCAATAAGCGTAGTGACCAGGGTTAAATTTTTAGCATCAGACAAAGATAATTTTGTCAGTATTTCCAATTCTGCTGAGTTTTCAGAAACCGCTTTCTGGCTCAGGTACACACCTGAAGAACCATAATCCAGCGGACTGATACAGCTTTTTTCTGTGACGATCAAAGAAACCGGACGGTGCAGACCACCATAAACATTAAAATCGCCATGCAATGGAATCACATCCAAACGGTAAGCATTGCTCACCTGTACCGCAATTGAATTGTCGCCCGGCTTTACATAGTCTGTAATTTCTACCGCAAAGCCGGTATAACCGCCTTTATGTTCGCCCACCGATTTATTGTTCACAAACACAGTAGCCACACTATTGGCCCCTTCGAAATAAAGGAACAGCCTTTTGGCAGCCCATGCCTGCGGAACATTCAACTTGTTCTCATAAATCGCAGAAGTTCGTTTGTACTCTGCCACTCCTTCCAATACCTCATTGGCATTCCAGGTATGCGGCAGATTTACCGTTTCTTTCTTTATACCTGTTTCGAAATTATAAGCATAATAAAATTGCCAGTTGGCATTAAACGGAATCGTTTCTCTTCCATTTACGACGTTAGAAACGGGTTTTGCTGTGGTCACAGCCAGTTGAAACAGAAAGAAAAGGATCGTGGCAATAAATTTTTGTCGATGCATTATGTTAATTTTTGTAAAGGCCTATCTCGGCGAATTGTGCAAATTGTTCTCCATCCCAACTGGACTTAGCCAGGATTTTAAAATATCTGAATGTTAATGGCCCCTGGAAAGCGAAGGCTTGAATAGAACCCAGCTTAGGGATTTGTAAATTAGTAGCAAGACTAAAGTTGATGCCATCGATACTCGTTAAAATGTCTACGTTTTTAACCGCACGCCTGTCGCCGTTTAAGATGGTGAAGCCATCCAAAATTTTCTGAGCACCTATATCTACGGTAATAAAATGAGGGTAACTCGCTACCGGCGCAACAGACCACTGACTGTGCCATCCGGTAGACAGGTCATTATCGATCACACGTGTCGCCGCAGCAGCACTTTCCTGAGAACTGAAGGCCGCAATAGTCCAACCCGCTTTACTGATTTCCGCTTTCGTGCTGAAGTCTAAAACCGGCAAAGCATTCACAAACTGATAAGCATAGCTGTTCTCGCTAACGGTACCATTTTCATGTACCAATTTCAAGCGTAATTCATAAGGACTACCGTCTTTATATTTAAAATCGGCAATGGGCATCTCCACGTAGAAACTGTCTGTGCCAATTGCTTTGGACTCCCAGGTTACCGCATTATAATCCTTGTTTACTCCTACCCCTTCGTTGTTTACATTCGGATCATTGTAATAAACTACACTGTTTACCTTCGTATTACTGGTAAATCTACCAGAGAGTACAATTGCTGCTTTTGATGCAGAGTAATCTGCATGAATTTTGGTTACCCTTGCATTAACAGCGCCATAGTAAGCTTTACTATCACTATTGAAAATCTGGTTGACGTTTAGAATCGCGCAATCCGCAGCGGTCAGGAAAGTTTTCGATTTACCCAAAGTTCCGTTCCCGGCCCACATTAAAGCCATTCCAAGCGTGCTGTTCTCAGAAACTTTCTGACAATTGTGGGGAAGATTCAATCCATGGCCAAGCTCATGTACCAAACCACCAAACCACACGCTGAACCGGTTTCCTTCTATGTCAGACTTCCCAAGGTTCTTGATGTCCATTCCCTCATAATCTAAGGCAAAACACCATTTCCCTAAGCCATAAAAAGGACCACCACTGGGGGTGCCATCTGGCTTAAATTCATATCTCGGCAGGATGACCAAAGTATGCTCGCTTGTTTTCTCTGTGGGATTAGCGGTAAAGTAAGCGTTAATTTCCGCCTGAACATTTCCGGCACCACCAGAATAAGCATAACCGCTCTTAGGTTTTGTACCTCTGATCGTAATGATCTTTACGCGGTTAATGGCCAGATCGGCGAACATTCCAAAGGTCTTGTTCGGATAACCGTTGCGGAGCATTTCCTCCTTCATGTAATTTTGTGTCCATAACATGAGCTCACTTAAACGCCTCTCGTACGCAGGAAGCGTATCCAGGTCATTCGGAACAAAATAAATCAGGTTTAAATTACGGGATTGCGGACTCGTGTATACCGTATCTACCGGCAATTCTGAAGTACTTGTATCTGTTGCAACTTCAGATTTTTTACACGCAACAATACTGGTTGCCAGTACGAGGCAAAGGGCTAAGAATTTGGTTCTCATAAATTTGGTTTAGGGATGATTGTGGATGAATATATATTTACATATAGTTTAAATATAATAATTTATAACACTTTTTCGATTTTTAACACCTTTATGAAATTCCATGGGAATTCTTTCAAATTCTTTTTCCTTACAGGAGTAGCTTCTTTAACATTCAATAGCTTTTCCTTTCCTGTAATGTTTCCTTTAAACACGTTTCCAGTCCAGTTTAAAGCCGCATATTGCTTTGGAGATTTATTAAAAATCCCTTGTGCTAATCCCTGATAATTAAAAATATTATCTTCAAAAACCACGTTTTTAGGCACACCATGCTCGATGTCTACCAATTCCATTTTCACAGAATCCAGACCGCTGTTGTAAAAAACATTTCCGCTGATCACCGTATTTTCGGTTGCTAAAGCGAAATTGAACAGGCGCTTGCGTTTATTGCCATCATTGATGCTCAGGTTGTTTCTGATGATGCTATTGGTCGTGATCTTGCTTCTCGCACTGATCTCATCAGAAATCACCAGCATAAAGCCACCGTCATTGTCATGACTATAATTGTTCTGGATGATGGTATTGTTGCAATTTCCGTCGATATCAAATGATTGTCCGTCGTTAGACCAGTCAAGGTTTTTAGTATACGCTACCTCATTAAATTGAATCAGGGTATTGTCGCTGCTATGTGGCCAGATGCCCACTGCATTGTCTTTAGCGCGGTTTCTAATGCGAAACAATTTGTTATGCTCCACTAAAGAGCCATCAAAAGCTTTGATCACGATACCATCTCCGCCAATATCTTCCAGCGTACAACCGCGGATGATTAAATTCTTATTGGGAAACCAGTTGGTCCGAAATCCAAAAGTCCCGTTTCCACGAATCCCGTTGCGGTCTACTTTAACCACCTTACAGTTCTCAATCAGCAGGTTTTCAATATTACTTGGTTTAGGCCCCTGAGTATCCCAAAAAATCCCGTTTCCTTCATTACTTCCTTTTTTATTGTCTCCGTTAACATCATGTACATATAAATTATTAAGGCGGATATCAGTGATTGTACCGATGTTTTCAGATAGAATCCGAACTCCTGTAGGGCCAGTTTTCTGAACTTTAACGGTAGAATCCAGATTAGAAATATCCAGATTTTCCAGTGTGATGTAACTGATATTTTTCAGCAATACTGCATCTTTAAACTGACCATTAGCCGCAATTGCCGGTAAATCTCCCTTACCATAAGCAGTAATCACAACAGGCTTGCCTTTGCTTCCTGAGCCTTTTGGCAACAGCTGACCGTCCCATTTACCGCCTCTTTTGAAAAACACCTGATCCCCTGGTACCAGGGTCTGCGCATTGACTTTGGCCAGCGATTTCCAGGCTAGTTTCTGCGACTTACCATTATGGTCGTCATTTCCATTGTGGCTGTCCACATAATACTTACTCTTTCTGATCAATTCCTGAGCTTTCGCAACGGAGATTCCTCCAACACACAAAAACACCATCATCAAACTGCAAAACAGGGATTTACTTCTCATCTTCTACTGGATATAACAGATCAAATGATCTGTTTATTTATAATTAAATTTATTGCTGTTAAAATACTAAAAAGAGAGAGGGGCTGGCCCCTCTCTTCCAATTTATTCTACACATAAAAGCGAATTAAAATAACCTCCTTAAACTTACCAGCCGGGATTCTGGACAAGCTTAGGCGACTTCGCAATTTCCGACTCCGGAATTGGGAACAGATAAAATGCTACTCTGAAAAAATGTGGTTTCAGGTCGATCACTTCATAACTGAAATTATTTCCTGTTTTAGTGATTTTCATGCCTTTTAGCATCACATTATCGGTTACCTCAGCAATTTTCCATCTTCTCACATCCCAAAGGCGGTGTTCTTCCAATGCCAGTTCCACACGACGCTCATTCTGAATCACCAAACGCATATCCGCTTTGCTGATGTTAGATTTCAGGCCGTAATTGCCATCTGCACCTGCTAAAATACCTGCGCGTTTTCTGATCTGGATTAAAGTGCTGTACACCTCAGGAACTGCGCCCTGGTATTCATTTAAGGCTTCCGCATAGTTCAGCAGGATTTCTCCATACCTGATTAAAGGATAGGCACGTTCTGTATTTCCAGCACCATCTTCCATCATCATTTTTCTCCAGTAATAACCAGGAATAGTGATTGGTCCTGTAGCTATCGGCCCATCAGGAGTAGATCCCAGGAAGGTGTTTACCGCCACCATTGCATTGCTGCTACCCAGGAAAAATTTTGAACCATTATAAATGATACTGTTTCCAAAACGTGGATCACGTTTCACATAAGGATCATTTGGGTTATACCCTGAAGCAGGATCGGTAATTGGCAAGCCGTTTTCCATCCCAAAAGCGTCCACCAATTGTTGTGTTGGTGCGCTGGATTTACCAGAGCCTGTTCTGGAAGTTGGCAATAAATTGTTTTCATATTCACGGTTAGGCGCATTCATCCTGCCAAACAGATACTCTCTATTAAAACGTGTTAAAAACACCGAGTAAAAACCGTAGCCCATGCGGGTCACATTGTCTTCCTTTAAGGCATAAGTGCCCGTATTGATGATGTCTTTAGCGGCATCAGCAGCTTTCTTCCAACGCTCGGCATCTGCATTCGCATAACCTGTCATATTTTTCAGCGTTGCGTCTGTCGCAATCCCACCGCCATTAAACAGTGGACTGGCAGCATACAGCAGCATTCTCGACTTTAAGCCCATACAAGCGCCTTTGGTTACACGCCCATAATCCTCTTGTCGTTGCGTATCGTAATCCGGTAACTCTGCCGCAGCAGCGTCACATTCCTTTACGATATAGTCTACACAATCGCTGTAATTAGCGCGTGGCAGGTCAATATTATCTGAATTTCCAAAAGTTGCATCGCCAATCAAAGGCACACCACCATATACTTTGATCAGCTGAAAGTAATACCAGGCACGCAAAAATCGGGTTTCAGCTTTCAATCTTGTCTTTAAACCAGCACTTAGGGGGCTCTTTTCTACATTTAACAGGAACACATTTGCCCTGCGGATATTCTCCCATGGCGTTTTCCAGTTGTTAAGCACCTGCGCTTGCTTGGAAACATTGGTACTGGAGGCAGAAAGCGCTCCACTCGCCATTAGAATCGCATCATTCTGCGGTCCTGTGAAGCGCACTGGCACTGCTTCATCCGATAATACCGGATGGCCGCCGCCTTCCCACCTGTTGGCGTCAAAGTTAAATCCAACCTCAGTATAAAGTCTGGTTAAAAAAGCAATCGTGCGCACACTATCGGTAAAAGTAGTGGTCTCATTCAGGTCGCTGGCAATTTTTGCATCAAGGAAACCTCCCTTTTTACAAGCTCCTGCGGATAGCAGGACCACAGCCATCACCAGGTGTATAAATTTTATCTTCATGGTCTTGAGATTTTAATCGTTATAAGGAAAAAGTAACACCGAAATTATAGATGCGTTGATTTGGATAAGCGCTAATCGCACCTGTGGTATTGATTGAACCGGAAGTATTGGTTGATTCCGGATCTGCCTGATAAAACTTATCAACGTTAGTCCAGGTGAGCAGGTTATACCCATTCGTGTATACCCTGATACCTTTAAAGCCAATAGGTTTTACCCATGACATTGGCAGCTGGTAACCGATTTCCATTGATTTTAAACGCAGGTAATGCGCATCTACTAACCAGAAATCCGAAAGAGAAACGTTGGCACGGCTAATCGTACTGTTAGTACCCAACAATGGGAACTTCGCATTATTACCCAATTCCGGTGTCCATGACTGTAAGTGAATCGGCTGGAAATTAGCCGATAATGGCTCTATCGCTTCCGAAGCAAAATACATACTGTAATCATAAGCACCTTGAAGCAACATACTAAAACTGATGTTTTTATAGCTAAAACCTAAGGTCAGTCCCAGAACGGTACTTGGTAAATTCGGACTACCGATAGCGCGCTGATCCAGTGCATCAATGATCCCATCGCCATTAAGGTCTCTATATTTTAAATCACCTGGTTTAACCGGGGTAGTTGGAATCGCACTGTTGCTAATGTCGGCCGCACTTTGGTAATAACCATCAAATACATAACCGAATCCTTGTCCGATAGACTGTCCGGTTCTCGCTAACCAAGGGTAACGTGGATTCGCCTCATCTCTGAAAACAATCTTGTTTTTTGCATAGGAAAAAGTACCTCTGGCATAGTACTGCAGGTCTTTATAGTTGTTTTTGTAGTTGATCTCACCATCCCATCCTCTGTTGTTTACCTTACCTATATTCATTGGAGGCAGAGCAACACCCATGATTAGTGGAACACTGGCTCTGGCGGTTAAAATATCATACCTGTTATTGTTAAAATAATCAACGGTAAAAGACAGCTTTCCTTCGAACATAGAAACATCTAAACCGATATCAGTTTTGTTCTCCTTTTCCCAGGTGATGTTGTCATTTCCTAATGCACCTTCCTTAATCCCGGCATAACTATTATGTTGCTGACCGAAAGAATAAGAACCGTCATTGGTATAAATCTGATCATAAACGAACTTTGAGTCACCAATATTATCCGAGCCCACCAATCCATAAGAACCACGGATTTTGAACAGGTTAATAAAAGGAATACTTTTTTTGAAGAAAGACTCTTCGGCAATGTTCCAACCCGCTGATAAGGCAGGGAACCAGCCGTAACGTTTCTTACCTACAAATTTATCCGTTCCGTTATAGGCGGCATTGAACTCGAAAAGGTATTTCTGTTTATAATCATAACCGGTTCTCATAGTCATCCCTCTAAAATTTGCCGGAATGCTGGAATCAGTTACTCCATTGTCATTCTGGATATAACTGTTCTGGTTATACAATCCCAAAGCATAAACCCTATGGTCGCCAAAATTACGGTCATAGTTTAAAGAAACCTGAACATTCGTTGTTCTGGAAGCCCCACCTGCGGAACGCGATAAGTTATATGGGGCAAGGCGGTATACTGTGGCATCTTTTGGTGTATATACACCGGTTTCCTGATTGTAGTAATACATCGGAAAATTGGTGTTCGACCTGAACAATGATCTTCTGTTAACCTGTGCACTCGCATAAGAGATCAGGGCTTTTGCCGATAATCCAGAGGTCAGCATGTCCAGTTTCTGGGTACCACCAAAAGTGATATTCAAATCGTTATCAAATGCTCTGGTATAACCTTGTGTGGTTAGCCGGCCAACAATATTTACCCCTCCCAGATTTGAGCCGGTACCAAAACTTCCATCCGGATTATAAGGCGCATAGGCAAATGGCGGTAAAAAGTTGTAACTGTAAATCTCTCCGATCAGACCATTTCCATTCGGACTAATGGTAATCGGATCATTGGTTTCCCCAAAACGACCAGTCATATCTAACCTGAAATTTAAGGTTTTTGTGGCCTGTACATCCAGGTTGGAGCGGAAATTATAACGCTTATAATAATGTTTGCTGTTCACATCGCTTTTCGAGCTGAAATCTTTTAGCGCACCATTTTGCCACAGATAGCCCATAGACACGAAATACTTCACACTTTCGGTACCACCGGAAATATCCAGGTTATTCCTGGAAATCAAAGAGGAACGGTCCATCAGCGTATTGTACCAGTTGATGTCAGGGTGCCCGTAAGGATCGGTACCGTCTTTAAAAAGCTGGATATCTTTATCCGTAAAACGTAAGCTCTGGTCAGAGTTCTTTAAAGCCTGGTTGGTCAGTATTGCTGCATCATAAGCCCCTAAGAATACCGGGTCAAATGTTTTTTGCTGTAAGCCAAGTTCGGTTTTAAAATTGATGACCGGTGGCCCCACTATCCCTCTTCGGGTAGTGATCACCAATACGCCATTCGCCCCTTTTACCCCATAAATGGCTGTAGTAGCCGCATCTTTCAGGATAGAGATACTCTCAATTTCATTCTGATCCAGTTGCGCAACATCCGAATAACTGTACTCGATGTCATCCACAATAATCAATGGACGCTGATTGGGCGTATAACTGCTCATCCCACGAATGAAAAAATCTGCCCCGTCTTTTCCCGGTTGTCCGGATCTTTGCTGTGAAAAGAAACCCGGTAAACGACCAGCAAGCGTATTCTGCACACTGGCAGAAGGGTTTTGCCTGATCTCTGAACCGCTGATGGAACTGACCGCACCTGTATTGGTAATCTTCTTTTGTTTACCAAAACCAACCACAATTACTTCCTCTAATCCTTTCGCATCTACTACAAGGTTTACTGTTACCTGATCTTTATTGGCCACATTTACTTCCTGGCTGAGGTAGCCGATACTCTTCACCACAAGGGTATGGCCCTTACCTCTTAAAGTCAGCTGAAAACGACCGTCAGTCCCGGTTTGAGTGCCATTTCCGGCAACTCCTTTCTCTGTAATGGTTGCTCCCGGAAGCGGTCCGCCGCTATCCTTTACCAAGCCTTTAATCACCTTGCCTTGTGCAAAAATGAGCCCTGGCAGGAAAAAAACCATTGCAAGTGTTATATATATAATTCTTTGCATAACCTGAGTTTTGTCTATTTTAAATGAACCGGAAGGGCTTACCAACCCGGGTTTTGTGTTAAGTTTAAGTTCTTGGTGATCTCCGCATATGGAATCGGATAACTGTACATCTTTGCTTTATCGAAAGTCACCGTTGACGCTTCAAAAGGAGCGTAAGTAAATACCCCCGGCGTAGTTTGCAGGATCTTGATGCCATGCAATTTTCCATTTAACACCTGTTCTGCGATTTTCCACCTTCTGATGTCCCAGAAACGTTGCTCTTCAAAAGCCATTTCTACCCTTCTCTCGTTTCTGATCACTTCGCGTAACTGGTCTTTGGTAAGACCTGCTGGTAAAGCAAAAGGAACAAGGCCGGCACGTTGTCTGATGTCTTCCACTGCTTTTCTGATTTCCGTAGAAGGACCACTATATTCATTCTGCGCTTCTGCAAAGTTCAACAGGATTTCCGCATAACGGAAGATCACAGGGTTATGTGTCTGGTTGCTGTAAGTGGTTGCCGTAGAAAAATCGGCCATAAACTTGCGCATGTAATAACCGGTACGTGTTTGAGTAACAATACCTCCTGGTTTATCCATTCCACCCTCAAAAGTTTGTACCGCACGTTTCACCCACATCATGCCATTATGAAAAATGGTATTGTAAAAGCGTGGATCACGATTTACATAAGGATTGGCTGCGTTATAACCAGAACCTGCATCGGTAATTGCTTTTCCGTTTTTCATGCCAAAAGCATCCACCAGTTCCTGGGTCGGACTGGTTAATCCCTTACTTGCTACCGCATCCGTATAACCAATCGGAGCATTGTCTACTTCTACACTGGTACCTACATTCTTTTGAAAAGCAAGGATCACCTCTTTATTCTTACGGTTCAGAAACAGGTTCAGAAAACTACTTTCCAGACCAAGTGTCCCCGTTAAGTTCATCAGGTCTTTTGCGGCATTTGCTGCAGCAAGCCATTTTGCCGGATCATTACCCGGATTGTACAATGGGCTGGCCAGGTACAGTAGCAAACGTGATTTTAAAGCCAGTGCCGCTGCTTTTGAAGCCCTGCCAATATCTGAATCCTGGATTGGATTAGGTCTCAGCTGATCTTTAACGGCTTCTAATTCCGACAAGATGTACTGTGCCACCTCATCTCTGGTATTTCTTTTTAAGGAAAGATCATCCTGTAGGGTCAAAATTCTATCGCCCAATAAAGGCACACCACCGTAGCGTTTTAAAAGTTCAAAATAGAACATCGCTCTCAAAAAGCGATTTTCGGCATACCAGTAGTTCTTCTCTATCAACATAGATTGCTTGAAAGGAACCTTATAGATATTCGCCAGATAGGTATTTACCCTTCTGATACCGGCATAGTTCCTTGCCCAGGCATCATCAACCGTATTAAAACTACTGATTCTTCCATTGGTAAAAGATTCCACATTGCTCGCATTCCTCGATGAAATCGCATCATCACTGGCGGCATCTAAAACATCACTGGCAGAGATACTGCCAAAAGTGGTTCCTATGCGGTTAATGCCATTAGGCAATTGCACATAAGTGTCATTCAGAAAGTTTTTAGCATAATTACCCAGAGAATCCGTTGGATCAAAAATGACATCATCGGTCCATTTCTCCAATGGAGTTTGTTCAATATTATTTTTCTTACACGCGGTTAAACACAGTAATCCGCCGAATATGATGTATATAAAATGTTTCATAAGATTATAGTTTGATATTGATACCAGCATTTATCACTCTTAGCGCAGGATAGCCTGTACCGTAAACTTCCGGATCAATACCCTTGTTATCAGAAATGGTAAACAGGTTCATTCCATTGGCAAAAAATCTGATCGAAGCCAGTTTAATCCTTGCGGCCAATCTCTGTGGAATCGTATAACCTACCTCCATGTTTTTTAACCTCATGTAATTGCCGGAACGCAACCAGAAAGAAGAAGTCGCCTGATTGTTCGGGTTACTACCGATCGCAAGACGTGGATAAGTAGCCGTGCCGGCAGTTTCAGGAGTCCATCTGCCCAGGTGATGCTCAAATGCCTGTCCTTTTCCTTCATTTTGGAATTCCCATTGTGTAACACCCGATAAATAGATCATGCGGTTTTCTGCGCCTTGTAATAAAGCACTGAAATCAAAGCCTTTGTAATCAAAGCCAAAAGACAATCCGTAGTAAACAATCGGTTTATTGTTTTTTAAAGCCTCCTGATCGAACTGGTTGATGATGCCATCACCGTTCAGGTCTTTATATTTCAAATCACCGGGAACAGGAATATAACCTTCCGTTTTAGGACTATTGGCGATGTCTGTGGCATTCTGGTAAAAACCATCCGCCTGGTAACCAAAAGTCTGGTCTGTACGCTGTCCGGTACGTTTCATCCAGTCGTACTGACGAAACACCTCATCCTGATATTTAATGATTTTATTGTTTGCTGTGAAATTTCCCGAAACAAAGTAGTTGAAATTGTTCAGGTGATTGCGGTAGCTGGCCGTAAAATCCAGACCGCTATAATTGGTCGTTCCAATATTCTCCAAAGGAAAAGTGTTACCTATAATGGAACTGTTTTTACCCCTGATCTGCAACAAGTCAAAGTATTTATTGTGGTAGTATTCGGTCGTTAAGGTCAGCTTATCATTAAACAAGCCCAGGTCCAAACCCAGATTAAACTTATCCGCTTTCTCCCAGGTGATGTTCGCATTGGCTAAAGTCTGTTCACTTACAGAATACACGAAAGTACCGGAACCTCCGCCGAAATAATAACCGTCGCCATCCGCAAAATACTGGTTGTATACAAAGTATCCTGCATTCGCATTACCCGTACGACCATAAGAAGCACGAAGTTTCAGGGTATTTAACCATTTCACATGGTCAGCAATAAAGCTTTCTTTAGCAATATTCCATCCCAGACCTGCTACAGGAAAGAAGCCGAATCTTTTGTTATCCGCATAGCGATTTAAACCACTATAGCTCATCACTACCTCTGCAAGGTACTTTTCCTTATAGTCGTAAGCCACCGAACCAGCCAAAGTCTTGTAATTTAAAGGCAAATCGCTGGATATATAAATACTCTGAATATTCGCATTAGCCAAAGCTTTCACATGGTGATTGCCAAAGGTTCTGTCGTAGCCCGCAGAAAGTTCTGAATAGAAGTTTTTATATTGATAAGTGTTCAAACTGGTACCCGCCACAATTGTTCCGTCTGTACCAAAACGCTGGTATTTGATACCTGTTGGCGTATTTTGCCCCTGGTATACCGCAAATGATTTACCCCTGGAAGTCACCTCAGATAAATTGGTATTGAAAGATACCAGGCCTTTCAGCCATAACCCTTTGGTTACATCATCCAATGTCCGCTTAAAGGAAACATCCGCAGACATCTCTCTACCATAGCTTAAAGTGTATCCCGACTGTGTACTCTGTCCAAAAATATTGTTTGTAAAATCCTTGTTCCCTCCTAAAGATCCATCAGGATTTCTTAGCGGATAAGCACCATTTGGCGTAGTAGCCAATGAATTGAAAATACTGTTCACCCTCAGATTCACCTCGCGACCATTCAAAGAGCCTATACTGGCGGAACCCGGTGAATTTCCATTTTCAATACGTCCAAACAGGTTTAAATTCACCATCAGATTTTTTGACAAATCCACATCAATATTGGTACGCACGATATATCTTTTGAAATCCGAATTGGTGTTATAACTATTCTTATCGGACCCTTTTAACAAACCTTGCTGATCCAGATAATCCACCGCAAGGAAGTACCTGGCGTTATTTCCACCACCAGAAGTGTTTAGATTATAACGCGTAAATGGCGCATTGTCCTTTAAGATCTCTTTATACCAGTCTACATTAGGATGTCCCATCGGATCGGATCCTGTTCTAAAAGCTTCCAGATCGGCTGAGGTATATACCGGTGCTTTGCCATCGTTCAATAAGGCCTCATTATAAAGACTGGCATAATTAAAAGCATCTAATGGTTTAGGTAAGTTAACCGGAGTCTGTAAGCCGGTTTGTGCGGTAAAGGAGATCTTCTGTTTCCCTGCCTCGCCCTTTTTAGTGGTAATCAGAATGGCTCCACCTGCACTGCGCATGCCCAGCATTCCGGTGGCCAAAGCGTCTTTAAGCACAGTTACCGATTCTATTTCATCAAAATCAATAGAAATCAGGTCTCTTGGGATTCCGTTCACGATAATGGTTGGATCTTGTCCTCTCAGCGCGTATCCCGCAGCATCTAATCCGGGTATACCAGTAGATTGTAAGGTAGACAAGCCAGAAAGCCTTCCCGAAAGCGCATTGTTTAAAGCCGTTACCGGCGAACTCAACAGGTCTTTGGTATACACACTTTCGCTGGAAAGAATGCTGTTCACCTTTTTCTGGGTATCGTAAAGTCGTTGAACAACGGTCTGTTGTTTTTCAGATTCTGCCAATACCACATTCAATTTGCTGCCAGTTACCACAAGTTCCTGACTCAGGTATCCTTTTAAAGTGAAAATTGCAACTTCTCCTGAATCAATCAAAAGAGAATAATTACCATTCTTATCTGAGGATACCGCGATACCGGTCGTCTTATCCTTTATAGATACACCGTACAGGGGTTCTCCATAAATAGTAGTGATTTGTCCCTTGACCTGGCCAGGGATTTCAGCAACGTTCTTGCTTTCCTGACCACCCTTTTGGTTCTGGGCTGATAAAGAGAGCGGGAAAAACAAGAGTATCATCAGTCCCTTAAAAAGAGACTTCCCATACACTTGCATTCCCTGTACTTTTAAGTAAGGTTTCTTCATATTTGGTTTTTTGGTTGATGTGTTGTCCGATGACAACCGCCTATTTGGTTTATCGTAAAGTTGTAGGCAATCCAAAAAACATGGGGGTGAAAAATGATTGTATATGGGGGGAAAATCCCGTTAACCCGTATATTACGGGCAATAAACCATTTATTGATAAGATCTTCACCACCACGAGACCTAACCAGATTTATTATAGGGGTATGATAAAGCAAACTATTTTCAGCATTTCCCTGCTACTGATGCAATTATGCAGCAACGCACAGGAACTAAATTTTAACCACCTGAAGACGGAAAACGGGCTGTCTCAGAATTCCATATTTGCCATTACACAGGATAGTCGTGGCTTTATGTGGTTTGGATCCAGATTTGGACTCAACCGTTACGATGGCAATAAATTTCAATTGTATAAAAGCAAGGCGAATGATTCAAGCAGCCTGTCCGATGATTACATCACCGCTTTACATAGTGACCGTAAAAAAGTGCTCTGGGTAGGTACCGCCAACGGCTTAAACCGCTTCAATCCCAAAAAGAATACTTTTGAAAGAATCTATTTAGACGGCAATAAGCACAATAAGCAGTATGCACCTGTTAATGCGATCTATGAGGACCGGAAGGGGAACTTATGGGTTGCCGGAAGAACAGGCCTCTATCTGCTCAGAGACCGGAATACAAACACCTTTACGCCCACTTATAAACTGGGCCTTAAAAGCGGCATTGCCAATTCGGAAGTCCTCAGTATTTTTGAAGATCATCAGGGCTATTTATGGATAGGGACCAATTCCGGACTCAGCAAGCTGAGCTTTAACGGCCGCTTGCAAGAACTGGCCCGCTTTAGCCATGATCCTGGTAAAGCAAACAGCCTGAGCGACAATTCCGTTACCGCCATTACCGAAGACCGGCAAAGGAATTTATGGGTAGCCACAGAAAGTTCGGGAATCAACCTTTTCCACCCGGGCACAAATACCTTCAGCAGGTATGCGCATGAAGAAGGCAATAAAAACTCGTTGATCCACAATTCCGTGCGCCGGATGTCCAGAAACAAAGCCGGAAACCTTTGTATTGGCACGCAGGAAGGACTGAGCATTTTAGATCCGCTAAGCAAGAAATTCAAAAGCTACCAGCATTTGAAGTCTGTAAGCCGGAGCCTGAACCAAAATTCCATTTACAGCATTTACGAAGATCCCAATGGCTCCCTTTGGATTGGCACCTATTATGGTGGGGTAAACGTCACCTATGCGCATGATACCAATTTTAAAACCATGCAGTACAATGAAAAGCTGGCTGGTATCAGTCACAATGTAGTCAGCTCTATTATTGCCGACAAAGATGACAACTTATGGATAGGAACAGAAGGTGGCGGACTCAACCATTTAAACCGTCAGACACAGCAGTTCAGCAGCTACAAATTAAAGGCCTCCGACCCCGGAAGTCTGGGTTCAGATTTAGTGAAAGTTATTTACAAGGATAAAGGAGGCGACATTTGGGTAGGCACACATGGCGGAGGGTTGAACCTTTTTGATCCCCGGACCCGCAGCTTCAAACGCTTCTTCATCAACGGAGACAATACCAAGGTGACGCGTTCTGAGCTTGTTGCCCTGATGGAAGATGATAAAGGGGCATTCTGGACCGGCAGTCAGACCGGCATCCGCATCTTCAGCAAAAAAGCCGGCTTGTTAATACCTTACCCTGAGCTCCCTGTTTTACGCAGTATCCGCAACTATAACATCAAAGTATTATTTCAGGATTCAAAGCAAAACATCTGGATTGCCAGTACCAAAGGCCTGTTCCTGCTATCCGCAGACCGTCAGCAACTGCAATCCTTCAAACTGCCAAAAGGAAGTAACAGCGTCAACAATAACGCAAATTACATCAACTGTATTCAGGAAGATCCGAAAGGAAACATTTGGGTGGGACTCTATTATGGTGGACTCAGCAAATATGACGGCAGCCGGAAGAAATTTGTCAAGACCTATACCACAGCAGACGGTCTCCCAAATGACAATGTAGTGGGTATCCTGGAAGATGATAACCAGATGCTTTGGGTCAGTACTTCTAATGGTTTAGCCAGATTTAACCCGAAGTCTGAGGTCTTTCTTACCTATACCACCAGCGATGGCCTTGCCGGTGATGAGTTCAATTACAATTCCTCTTATAAAGCTAAAAACGGAGACCTTTACTTTGGTGGCTATAATGGCCTCAGCTATTTTGCGCCGGAAGAGATAGAAAAAAACAGTTACCATGCCCCCCTGGTATTTACAGGGCTCAAACTTTTCAATGAACCGGTACAAATCAATGCGGAGAATGGCTTGTTGAAACAGGACGTTAGCTTTACCGATCACCTGACTTTCCCCTACCAGCAAAACATATTTACTATTGAATTTGCCTTGCTGAATTATATCAAGTCCAACAAAAACAAATATGCTTACCGGCTGGAAGGTGTAAATGGCGACTGGGTGGAAAGTGAGATCCCCACAGCAACTTATACAAATCTGGCTTCCGGAAATTACATTTTATGGGTAAAAGGAGCCAATAATGATGGGATATGGAGCGAACCGGTCAGCATGAAAATCAAAATCTTACCGCCATTCTGGAAAAGCTGGTGGGCATACGGGATTTATCTGGCCATCTTCGGCATGATGCTGTTCTTTATCACCCGCTTTTTCTACCTCCGTGGCTTATTACTCAAAGACGAAGAGCTGCACCAGATCAAGCTGAATTTTTTTACCAATATCTCCCATGAAATCCGGACACACCTGACACTAATCATGGCGCCTATTGAAAACCTCCTGGAAGGGCAGCAAGGGGATAGTCCGGTGAAGCAGCAATTGAATAAGGTAAAAAACAATGCAGACCGCCTGTTAAAACTGGTCAATGAACTGATGGATTTCCGTAAAGCGGAAACGAAGAATTTAAAGCTAAAACTGACTGAACATGACTTCATCCCTTTTATACAGGAGATTTACAACAGTTTTGAGGAATTGTCGGCTAAAAAGAACATAGACTTCTCGCTGCAATATGATCAGTCGCCAATCTTGCTTTATTTTGATAAGGAGCAGTTAGAGAAGGTGTTTTTTAATCTGCTTTCCAATGCGTTTAAATTTACGCCGGAAGGTGGTCGGATTGCAATCGATATCAAAACCAGCCCGAAAGCCTTAAAAGTGAGCATCTGTGATACCGGCAGAGGAATAGCGCCTGAACATCTGGAACAATTGTTCGAGAATTACTTCCAGGTAGAAGAACACCATATCCAGAATACCGGCTATGGTATCGGACTCGCACTATCGAAACATATTGTAGAATTGCACAAAGGGAATATTGAAGTGAGTAGTTTACCCGGAGCAGAAAACAAACCGGGATTTACCTGCTTTGAACTGTCCCTTCTACCAGGCAAGGCGCATTTATCCGGGCAACAACAACAACAACAACAACAACATTCAGGGCAGCCGCCGCTGCAATCAGCGCAACAGTCAGTAAAGTCACAACCGCAGCTTAACCCGACGCTTATCCCTGGCTCCGTGCAGGACTCAGCAACAACAGAAACAGTTAATGCTGCTACATCCGACCATCAAAAGAAACCAACCGTTCTTATCGTAGAAGACCATGCTGAACTCCGCAACCTCATCAAAGAATCTCTGGAGGCAAACTATCAGGTGCTTTTAGCAGAAAATGGCAGATCAGGATGGGAAAAAGCGACCGAAGAAATCCCTGACCTCATCATCAGTGATGTTATGATGCCCGAAATGGACGGTTTTACGCTGTGTAGTCAATTGAAAACTGATGAGCGGACTAATCACATCCCTGTGTTCCTGCTTACTGCCAAAAGCAGCCAAACGGATCAGATCAGCGGACTGAGTCAGGGTGCAGACCTCTACCTCAGCAAACCATTCAGCACTAAAATCCTGCAACTGCAGGTACGCAACTTTTTAGCCGCAAGAGCGCAGATGCGCAAAAAATACAGTAAGGAATTGATTCTGGAGTCGAATCAGCAAATGGCTGACCCTAAAGATGAGTTGTTTTTATCCCGGTTGACCGGGATTATAGAGGCCCATATGGAGCAGGAAGATTTCGGGGTAGACCTGATGGCCGAAAAGATAGGCATGAGTCAATCCGTGCTATACAAGAAGCTAAAAGCTTTGACAGATTTATCAGTCAATGATTTTGCCAAGTCCATCCGGTTGAAAAAAGCGGCACAACTGCTCTTACAAAACAGGTATACGGTATATGAAGTGGGTTATATGGTCGGATTTTCCGACCGTAAGTATTTCAGCAGGGAGTTTAAAAAGCAATTTGCTAAAACTCCTTCTGAATATATCGGCGCAAATAGCGGGGCTGCCAATGGTGACACCTCCCCTTCCGAAAACAAATAATCTAGCCATTAGGACAGTTTTTGCAGCGGTTCCCTTTCAGGTATTTCTCGCAGCATTCCTTTTTCTTCTTGTCTTTTTTATCGTGTTTGTCGTGCTTGTCTTTTTTATCGCCCTTTTTTTTGTTTTTTCCCTTCTTAGACATCCCCCAGGTTTTAAATGATAACAAAAAAAGCACATACGATGTTTTGACATCCGTATGTGCTTTATAAATTTATTTTGAAGCTAATCAGCTAATGATTATCCTTCTGAGTAAACGATCTGACCAACGTGTTTGTCAATCTGCCATCTTCCTGTTCCTTCTTCGCCAATTACGTCGAACAATTCTACAGCACGTCTTGCTTTATATTCTTCTTCACGTTGTTCTTTGAAGAACCAGTTTAAGAACTCTAAAGTCACATAATCATGTTCTTTATGGCAACGGGCAGCGATGTTTTTAATGGACTGAGTTACGCTGATTTCCTGCTCTAATGCTTCTTCAAACACTTCACGGAAAGAGTTATATTCTAACTTGATATTGGTTACTTCAGGCGAAATTGCCATTCCGCCCATATCAAGAACGTATTTGTAAAATTTTAACTGGTGCATTCTTTCTTCTTCAGCTTGTTTAAAGAAATAATCCGCTGAATTGTCGTATCCGTTACGGTCACACCATGATGCCATAGAAAGATAGATCGAAGAGGAAAGGGCTTCTTTTTTAATCTGTTGGTTTAAAAGTGTCTCTAAATCTGTAGAGATTGAACTTTTTACGCGCATGATATCTTTCATAATATTGTAGATTTAATTCCTATTGTTGATAACAAATTTAAGGCTAAAAATGTACAATACTGCATTTAAAGGCAATATGGAAAGATTCTAATTCTAATTAGATCAGGCTGCTAGCCTAAAAAGGCGGTCCTGAATGATGTGGTTAAGGTCCAGCATTACAAAAGCTCCCTGCAATAATTCCTTTAAAGCGATGATTTCGATTAAAGACAATACATAACAATGGTCGCAGGCACAAATAAAGATAATTTCTACGTCAGCAGACTTGTCGCTCGTTAACAAGATATTTTCAATGTCAATCCCGTAAACTGCTTTTTGTAATTTCAAAAGATTGCGGTAATCAAAACGGGCAAGTTTTCCGGCAAAATCTACATACCAGCAGTATTCACTGTCTGATTGATAAATGGAACCTTTCGTTGTACTAAATACTTCTTCAAAATGGATTGGAGATGCGATAGCTGTCTTTTGCATGTATTGAACCTTGTTGATATACAAAGGTTGTTATTATTTAGATTTAATCCAAATGAATAGGTAAAAAAAATAATGAAATTTCCGAGCTTATTTAAAAAGTTTATGCAATTGTCAAAAAGATCAGCGTTTTTGTCAAAACCTTCGTTTCTAAGCAATAAGACCACATTGCTCGTTTTAGCACCACTTTTAGCGCTATGTAGCTAGTCTTCAAATTGTAATCTCAATTCAATAATTTAATTTCTGCTTTCCGAAGATTGAAATTATTTCTACATTTGTCCTTGAGAGCGTTAATTTAAACGGGGGTGAGTCGGAGGACTTGCTCCCGTTTTCCTTTTTTAAAGGCTTTTCTAAATGGAAGCGCTTTCTTACACAGGATCTTCAAACAAAAAATTCCCCGCCGAAGCAGGGAATGATTTATTTATTTAAGAGCGCGTTATAGGTTTACTTATTGCTTATCCCACCACACTCTTGAAGTCATTACATCTCCTCCAGGAATCGAAGCTACCGCAGCATTATAGTTAGCCGTGTTAAATCCTGCCTCATCAATAGGATAAGGAAAGCGTCTGGGAATGGTACCATTCGTAGAATTTCCAGGGTAAACAACCGGTATTAATACAGGGAAACCTGTTCTTCTCCAATTAGACCATGACTCATAAAAGTCCAGTTTTGAATTGGTCAGCACCCAATATTGCGTATTGATCATGTTTAAACCATTCGCTGCATTGTAAGGATTTGCATCTACATAAGCGTTTGCCACACCTTCTGCAACACCTGCTACAGGATCGTACTGCGATAAGTACGTCATGGCAGCTACTACTCCTTTGCGGTAATGATCGGCAGCACTTCCAGCAATTCCGAAACGCTGTGCTGCATCAGCAAGCAACAATTCAGATTCAGCATAAGTCAACACGAAGGTTGGCCCGCTTTTCTTAATCAGCGCCGGACTTGGTGAAGAGTAATCATTGAAAGTCGTAAAGCCTGGATCAAAAGAAATCCCCAGGTTAGCTACCAGACTTAAATCTTTTCCATTTGGCATTCCTTTTTGCACTGCTGGATTTGCATTTGCCGCTGGATTTTGGTCTTTAGTGACATCATTAATGTACAAGTTGGTAACTGCAATTTTCCCCAGACGTGGATCATTCGTACTTTTCAAATAATCAATAAATGTTTTTGACCATCTGGTGTAATAGTTCTCCTGTCCACCGCCACCTGTTAAAATCTGACTGTTTCTATTGATCGTAATCCGATCCCCTTTTTCGTCTCCCATCAGGAAAGCATTGTCATCATTGCTGGTCATAGTATTACCAACCACCTTTTGAACCCAGGTTTGTGCCGTTGCCGGATCAACTTTACTCAAACGCATCGCAATTCTTAACAATAAGGTATTTCCAAAGCGTTTCCATTTGTTAATATCACCATTATAGTAAACATCACCACCTGGTCTGTCTTTAGCAGGATCCAAAGCCGCAGTCGCTTCACTTACTTCTTTCAAAAGGTCCGCATAAATCGCCTGTTGTTTGTCATATACAGGGAAATACGTTTTATCGTAATAACCAATCCCTGCCTGAGAATAAGGAACATCACCATATAAATCGGTGATACGTTGAAACACTAAAGCCCTCATAATACGAGCAATCTGGTGCAAATTAGCATATTGAGGTTTGTCTTTCGTAGATTTAACAACGTCAACGATTGGTCTCACCTGCTCTGCATAAGCGCCATCGCCACCAGTTGGATTTTCTCCTTTAAAGCCCCAGTAAGCAGCAGTATAACCTGCATTCAGGATGTACTTATCCCCCGCCCAATAACCAATTACAGAAGACAGGCCCTGCGTCATGGTAGAACAATAAATTAAATTTGCACGCCAGGTATCGTAGCTAAAATCTATACTTCCCGAATACCCAAGCTGGGCACTGGTCAATACAAAGTTAGGGTCAAAGTTCCCCGGGTTATAAGTAGAAGGATCTGTATTGATCACATCGAAATTCTTTCTGCAACCTACTGAAGTAAGCAAACAAACAGCAGCGATTATAGTCAGTTTAAATATCTTTTTCATATCAAATATATTTGATTTCATAATTAAAATTTCACACTTAGGTTTAGTCCGTAAGTACGGGTTGGTGGCACACCACCTAACTCCATTCCTTTAGCATTGATGCTATAATCAGACTCAGGATCGATATTGTCTGTATGTTTCTTAAAGAAAAACAGGTTACGTCCTACTAAGCTTAATGTTGCTCCTTTGATCACGTTGTTAAACATTTTACCCGGGAAGGTATAGCCTAACATTAACTGACGAAGCTTAATGAAATCTGCATTCTGTACAAATTTCCTTGATATATTATTGGCTACACCAGTGTAATAGGTTGCAGCATTCGCTCCAAGTGCTTCACGATTTTCCAGGGTTTCTTTGTGTAAACCAAGTATATAACCATAATAATCTGTTGCAGAGAAGATTTTACCACCAAACTTGCTGTCAATCAGGAAAGACAGGTTTAGGCCTTTATAAGAAAACTCATTGTTCCAACCCGCTACATATTTCGCATAAGCGGATCCGAAAGGCTTCAATTCGCTACTTTGAGGAATACCAGCGCTATTCAGCACCACATTTCCATTCGCGTCATATTTATAATCAAAAGCCACGATCTGCCCGAAAGGAAGTCCAACAATATTCTGTGTAAAACCATTACCTGAACGTGATGTTGATCCAGGTAAGATGGTTTGACCATCTGCAAGGGAAAGAACTTTGTTATTGTTAAGGGAACCATTGAATGAGGTCGTCCATCGGAAATCCCCGGTTTGAATAGGGATACCAGAAAGCAACAACTCCACCCCTTTATTCTGTAATTCACCAATATTCAATATCGCGCCGGAATAACCGGACGTAATTGATGCCGGAGCCCTTACAATCTCATCTTTAGATTTCTTGTTGTACCAGGTCAGGTCGATAGTCAGGCGGTTTTTAAAGAAACGTGCTTCTGCACCAATTTCAAACTCAGAAGCAATAGAAGCCACTAAATCTGTATTCGGAATATAGAAGTTGGAAATCAGTCCCAATGGTTTTCCATTCAGAGAAGCCGTATTAAAATTATAGGCCAATTGTGTTTGATATGGATCTGTAGCCTGTCCTACCTGTGCAAAACCTGCACGGATTTTACCGAAGCTCAACCAATCGTTTTTAACCAGTTCAGAAAACACAAATGAACCGTTTACTGAAGGATACAATGCATTTAAAGCGTTTGTTCTACCAGGAGTAGCCAGTGTAGAATACCAGTCGTTACGAAGTGATCCGTTTAAATAAAGGTAGTTTTTATAGCTCACATCTAAAGTACCGTAGATGGCCATAACTTCGCTTTCTGAAGGTTTGTATACTGGTGTCGACTGCAATTTCGCATTGGTAATTACATACACATAAGGAACAGCAAATTCATTACCTGTCATGGTAAAACTTTCCGATTTCGTTCTTCTGTAACTTCCACCTATATTGGGTGTAATCGTGAAATCATCTATTGTGAATGTCTTCCCTGTTAACACATCGGCATTGATATCCGAGAAATTAGTACTGGTTTCAGAAATGGTTCCTTTTGGACGATAAGCAGTTCCCGTTGGTACTACCGCTGTATAGCGGTCATTATAGGCATCACGACCTACACGTCCCTGAAGAAATGCACCATTGTCGAAATTATAACGTAGGCTTACCGAAGAAATCAATCGCTGTCTTTTGGTATTGTTAATGAATTTATTAGCAGCAAACCATGGATTTGTAGCAAATGTATTTGCAGAATAAGCATATTCTGACCCATCATCATTTATTGTTTTTTTCAATGTTCTTACGTCTACACTGGTTGGCAATAACGTCACATTGTAATTGGAGTTACCAGCACCATCACTTAGGAAAGGTCTGTTTTTCGCTTGCTCCAAAATATAGTTTGCACGTGCATCTACTGTTAAATTTTTACTGATGTTATAATTTGCACTCAGGTTAAACGATTGTCTGTTTAATCCGGATCCCGGAGTGATCGCTCTGTTCGATAAATCACTTGCCGAAAAACGAATAGAACCTCCATCAAAACCACGGTTAAAAGCAATCGTATTTGTAGCGGTTCCTCCGGTACGGTAAAAATTCTCAAGGTTATCCTTTTGTGCTACATAAGGGCGTAAAACACCATCAAACTGTATCACCTCAGCGCCATCCAGCCTTGCTCCCCAACTAGACTGCCCGGTTTGAAAGGCACCTGCCTGCGTAGCAGGCTTTAATCCGTTTGCACCATTTCCATATACATATTGCCAATTTGTCGGATCAACTACTTTTTCAATTACATAATTGGAATTAAATTCAATAGAATTTCCTTTTCCACTTTTTGTGGTGATCAAAATTACGCCTGCTTTACCACGTGAACCATATAGCGCAGAAGCCGCAGCTCCTTTTAGCACAGAAATGGTTTCAATATCATCAGGGTTAAGGTTACCAATAGCATCTCCAAGATCCGGAGCATTGTCGTATTGTTGGCCAGCTGCACCATTTGGTCTGTTTTCCATTGGAATACCATTCACCACATACAATGGCTGATTAGTTTGCGAAATACTGGAAACCCCACGAATGGTTACGTTAGTAGAGGCACCTACCCCACCTGCAATCGAACTGACATTCAAGCCGGCAACTTTACCCACCAATGAGTTCATCAGGTTATTCTCTCTCGCCTGAGTCAGCTCATCACCCTTTACTTCCGTAACTGAATATCCTAAAGCTTTTCTTTCTTTTTTAATACCTAAGGCTGTGACTACAACTTCACTCAGGAGCTTAGAATTTTCATCTAATAAAATATTCAATGCCCCGGGTGTAGTAATGGTTACTTGTTTAGTGATATAACCTAAATAGCTCAACACCAACACATCACCAATATTTGCATCAATCACAAACTGACCGCTTGAGTTAGAGCTGGTACCCACCTGAGTACCTTTAACCTGTATGCTCACGCCAACCAAAGGTTGACCGCTGGCATCTCTTACCACCCCTGTAATCTTAAGGCGGTTGCTGTTGGCTACCCCGGAAAGACTAAGATTAGGCATACTGGCCACATTTTCTGCAACGCCAATATAATTTCCCATTAACCTAAATTCCAGACTTGTCTTTTCACGAAGTTTATTGAGCACATCCTGGAGTGGTTCATTCTTAAAATCCAGGGTCAGATTAGACAGACTGCCAATCACTTCTTCATCATAAACGAAGGTGACATTCGCCTGTTGCTCAATTTTCTTGAAGACTTGCTTGACGCTGGCTTTTACCACTTTAAAACTCATTTCCTGAGCTTTAGTGTTGTTCGCCATCAGTAGTGTGCTAAAACACACCTGTATGCCAATAATAATTGTAGAAATGCGCATGCATTTTCGGAATATAGGCAAGATTTTGCCGTAAAAATTCATCATATTTGTTTTGGTTTAATTTTTAAACTGAAGCCTACTGTCTATGGGTCTCAAGCATGTACACAGTGGCTAATCTAATTCCGGGGGCATCTTTGTCCCCGGTTTCCTTACTTAGCTGCTAAGGAGGAGGTACTCTTAATCGTTATACTGTCATCGGCGATTTTGTATTTAAAATGTTTTGTAAATCCTAAAATATCCATGATCACTGATAAATGCTGATCTCCAAGTGTTATCGAGATCTTTTCATCCAACAATGATTTATCTTCTGTAATGATTTTAATGTTATATTTCTTTTCCAGAACAGAAAAGACATTCCCTAAAGTCTCCTGCTCAAATACCAGTTTACTTCTGCACCAGGCATTTACCGCAATTTCAGGTGCTGTTGCCTTAATCAGGTTATTTTTAATCTCACTCAATACCACTTGTTGCTTTGGCAACAACATGATGGCCGGCTTTTTAACTGCTCCCGTCATAGTGACACCAACTTTACCCGTCACTACACTTACTTTTGTACTACCTTCTTTTTTGTAAGCGCGAACATCAAATGAAGTACCGAGCACAACTACATTCAGGTTGCTGGTTTTCACAACAAAGGGCTGACCGTTTTTATGTTTTACCTCAAAGAAAGCGCGTCCATCAACCAGCTCTACCATGCGGTTTTCTTTATTAAACTTTTTCGGGTATTTGAATACAGAACCGGAACTGAGCCATACTTTAGACCCATCAGGTAAAAGGATCTCCATGATTTTATTTCCCGGAACATTCACCATTTTCTTGTCTACCTGACCGAGCTGCTCTGTACCCAACTGCCAGCCAAAAAACACCAGTGCCAATACCGCAGCAGCTGTGGTTACTCTAAATATTAGGGTACGGAGTATAAAATGCTTTTTAACCGGAGTTTCCAGGGACTCCTTGTTCAGGAAACCTTTACTTTTCAGATTTTCAAAAAGTCTTTCTTTAACCTCGTCTTCGCTTTCCGGTGTTTTAGTCTCGACTTTTTCTAACCATCCCTGATCAGCAGCATCATCATACCATTGATTAAGCAGTGCTTTTTCTTCAGCACTAGCTTCTCCGGCGAGATATTTTTGTGCCAATCGTTTCAGTTCGTTCTTATTCATCTGAATTTAATAATCCTAATTTCTCTTATAGAGTCTGATGGGAATAAAAGACCCTTAGTCTAAAAAAAATATATTTTAAAACAGTATTAGATTTTGTGTATTTTTTTTTGCAAAAAGGTGGGGAATTAAGGAAAAATCAAAAGACCCGAAATCAAGTTGATTGGAAAAATCAGGGCCGGATGGAAAGAAAATGATGAATTAAAAATTGGAGGAGGTTAACGGAATATGGTCATCGTATACAAAACGATTAGAAAATTAAGGACGTCGCCAACGTTGGACCTGATGATGCGAAGCGCCTTAGTCAGGTGAGCTTCTGCGGTTTTTTGAGACATGTTAAGTTGGGCAGCAACCTCCGCAAGAGACTGATCCTGCAATTTATTGTACTGAAATACCAGGCGGCATTTTTCTGGTAACTTATTGGACAACTCGGTAATAATCTCTAAAAGTATTTTGTGGTCGATGTCAATTTCTGAGGTGGCATTGGCCGTTAAGAGGCCCACAATATTTTCCTGTTGTTTCGAGCGTTTCTCTTTGGAGAGGTAACGGAACACCGCATAACGGGTCATCGCTGCAAGATAAGACGGGATACAATCCATATTCAGGTCTTCTCTTTTTTTCCAGATCATCAGGAAAACATCCTGAACAATTCCTTCTGCTGCTTCCTGATCTTTCAAAAGCTTATGCGCAATGTAATAGAGTTTATCCCAGTAGCGATTGTAAATTTCTGTAAAAGCCAGCTCATCGCCTTGCCTAAGGCGCAGCATAAGTCCATCGTCCGAAGTTGAATGGTTAGCGTTCACAGTCTGGTTAGAAATTTGGTTAGTTGTTGAAAAACGAATCTAACATAAAAAAAACAAAAAGTGTAGTTAAGGAATAAGTATTTTGTGCTATGTATAATAAATTGTAAAGTATGTGCAACTAATTTTAGACGGGATCAATTAAATCGCGGGTTTCCCCGCGATTTAAAGAAATATTTAAACAACTGTTTATGGCTTTTCGGCTTCTTTCAGTTCTTCGCTACCCTTCTTAAAGATCTGGTCATTGACATTTAAGTCGCCAAAAACTTCCATCAATGCACCTTTACGCGTTCCAATCATAACCGGAACTCTTTTAATCAGCTGGTCTTCCAGTTTCACCACAAACACGCCTGATTGTGCCTGCACTACTGCAGTAGCCGGTAACCAGAAAGTAGCTTCCGGTCTGCGCATGTCCAGGTTTACCTGTGCATACTCTCCGCCACCCAATTGTCCGTCTTTGTTAGCCACATCAAATTCAGCCGTCACCGACCTCAGCTTTTGCTGTAAAAAAGCCGCGTTTCTGGACAAAGAAGCATGGAACACCTTGCCCGGCAAAGCGCTCACTGTAAAGGAAGCTTTTGTGTCTTTTGAGATCGCGCGGCTGTGTTTCTCAGGGATCGCAACTGTTAACCTGAGGCGGTCATTCTGAACAATCGAAAACAAAGGAGTTGTACTGTTCTCTCCAACCAATGCACCCACAGATACATTTTTATCCATCACCGTACCATCAAATGGGGCTCTGAGGTTTAAGTATTGCTGCAACTGATCAGATATGCGGGTGTTAGATTTGATCGCCGCATAGGCTGCGCTGTCACTTCTTAGCTTACTGAAGGCCTTATCCAACTCAATGGCTGCCACCGCACCCGATTTACCTGCCGCTTTCTTTAAACGGTCATAACTCTGGCGACTGTACAAATAATCTTCATAAGATTTTCGCTCATCAGACTTAGCCGACTGGTAACGCTGGGCGATTTCAGGAGCTTCCAGCACCGCCAGCAACTGCCCTTTTTTCACCTTTGTCCCACGGTCTACGAAGATTTTCTTCACAAACCCTTTTACTTTTGGATACACCAACACCTCTTCGTAAGGTTTTAGTTCTCCCGGCAACGAAAGCTGGTACACCGGTTGTTCTAACAGCGGTTTAACAAAGCCCGTTTCAGCCCCATTAGCATCTTTTCCTGTCCCATCACCTTTTACTCCGCCAGCACCATCGGCTTTCCCGGCAGCATCGCTTCCGGATTTATCAGCGACTGACTTTTCAGTACCGACCTTCCCCTCAGTGTTCTCCTTTGATTGTCCGGTAGAACATGCTGTTAATGCCATAGGGATGCATAACAACAGGGTATATTTATAGCTTTTTAAAGAAATACTTTTCATTGGAATACGTTTATTTATCAGTGGTTATGAAGCTATCACCAGCATATTCATTGCTATTTGTAAGCGGTATGCTGATGACAGTTTCGTGATTGAGAATTATAAAGCAGAAGTTAATACGTTTTTATTCATCGGATCATCAGGATCAAGGCTGAGGCTATCTGTACTTTTATTTTTCATTACGAGCACAAAAAGCTGCGGTAAAACCAGCAAGGCAGTACAGGTAGATAAGATTAAGCCACCGATTACTGCTTGTCCCAACGGAGCAATTTGCTCTCCCCCTTCTCCCATACCAATCGCCATAGGCACCATTCCGGCAATCATCGCCATCGTAGTCATAATGATCGGACGTAAACGCGAAGAAGCGGCCAGTATTGCAGCCTGTCTTACGGTCATGCCATGCTTAAGCCGGTTTACTTCTGCCTGATTGATCATCAGCACCGCATTAGATACAGACACCCCAACCGACATGATAATCCCCATATAAGATTGAAGATTTAGCGTACTTCCCGAAGCCAGTAACATCAGCAAACTGCCACCAATCACCGCAGGAACGACCGCAAGGATCAATCCCGACAAAGCGAAAGACTGATAATAAGCGGTTAACATCAGGAAGATCACCACAATGGCTACTGCCAGTCCGGTTTGTAATCCAGACAAGGTTTCTTCCAGTAAAGGCATCAAACCTTCTGAGCTCACAATCACACCTCTAGGCGCCTCTCCAACCTTCTTCAAAACGTCCTCTACAGCTTTGGAAGCCGCTCCTAAATCTGCATCGTGCATATTTGCCAATACGGTTACATACCTGTTTGGCCCCTGACGGTTCACTTGTGCCGGTAATTTTACCATCTCCAATGTGGCCACATCTTCCAATACCGGACGCGGTTGTCCAGATTTAAGCGGCAAAGAACGCAGCTTATCCAAAGATTCCATATCCGGTTCCGGCACCTGAACCTGGACCTGGAATACCAGACCAGACTTCGGATCTACCCAAAGATTTTTATTGGTAAACCTCGTCGAGGAAGTTGCCATGGTTAAAGCTTTACTCACATCATCCATACTCAAACCAAATTGCGCTGCCAATTCCCGGTTTACATTAATTTGTACACTTGGATAATTGAGCGGTTCTGCAATCCGTACGTCTCTCAAGAAAGGAATGTTTTTCAATTCTTTTTCAATCTTTAGCGCATATTTCTCTGCACCTTTTACTTGTCCGGCGGCAACCTTAATCTGCACCGGGTTCATTGCCCCCTGGCTCATAATTTTCTCCACCAACTCCATCGGCTCGAAACTAATGCGAAGCTCCGGCAATTGTTTACCTACTTCTTTTCTAATCTGTTCTTTTAATCCGGCAATTGCCTTGTCATAGATCTTTTGATCAACCGACAATTGCAATACCGCTTCATGTGATGCACTGGTGAAAAGGAAAATCGGGTTAATAGCCATCGCAGAAGGCTGCATTCCCACAAATGCAGAGCTGATTTTCACAGAACCTTCCGGCATTTGTGCCTTCACAATGTTGGTCAGCTTTGCCAGATAATCTTCGGTAATCTCGAGTCTGCTACCTTCCGGAGCCAACATACGAATCTGAATATCCCCGCTATTACTTGCCGGCATAATGTCCGTACCAATCTGTTTACCGGAAATTCCGATCATCACCAGAACCAGGAAAGCGTACACGCCAATCACCGCAACCATGCGCTGCTGTCCGGCACGAATCAGTATCAGATAACGACGCTTAAACTTTTCAAACCTGGTCAGTTTCTTCTTGTGAAGACTAATCTTACGGTGTTGAAAAAGCTCCGGCTTCATTAGCCAGTTTGCCAGAATAGGCACAAAAGTCTGCGAAGCGATAAAAGAAGCAATCATCGCAAAGGCAACAGCCAGCGACAATGGCATAAACATATCTCTTGGAATTCCCGTCATCATAAAAGAAGGGATCAATACCGCAAGAATACAGAAAAGGATTAAGATTTTAGGAATAGAAATCTCTAATAAGGCATCCAGAATGGCCCTTTGTTTGGGCTTTTCCATTTCAAAATGCTGGTGTATATTTTCTATGGTTACTGTGGCTTCATCCACCAGAATCCCGATGGCGAGCGCCAGTCCACTGAGCGTCATCACATTGATGGTTTGCCCAAACATATAGAGCATAATCACTGCCGAAAGGATCGCAATCGGGATCGTCAGTACCACAATTAAGGCACCCCTGGAATCCCCAAGAAACAGGAATACCATTAATCCGGTCAATATCGCCCCTAAAACCCCTTCATGAATCAGGTTTTCTAAAGAGCGTTCAATATAACCCGATTGGTCAAATACATATTTTACATCTACATCTTCCGGTAATGCCGCTTTCAATTTAGGGATAGAAGCCTTTAGGTTTTCTACGACTTTAATCGTAGAAGCATCCGCTTTTTTAATGACAGGAAGGTAAACGGAGCGCTTGCCATTAATGACCGCATATCCTGTGGTTACATCTGCCGCATCCTCTACACTACCAATATCTTTCACAAATACGTTGGTACCTGAACCTGTTCTAATCGGAATATTCAAAAATTCTTCCGGCCCTGTGGCCATGGTATTTGAAGGACTCATCAGATTCTGATCGCCGATTCTTATATTTCCGGCAGGTGCAGGAAAGTTGTTCTTTGCAATGGCCATCGTCACTTCTTCTGCGGATAAACCGTAAGAAAGCATGAGTTCCGGATTTACTTTAACCACCATCGTACGGGCATTTCCACCAAAAGGTGCCGGCGCCGTTACGCCTGGAATGGTCACAAACATCGGTCTGATTTTAGTTAGTGCAAGGGTCTGCAACTCGGTAATAGAGCGCTGAGTACTTTCGAACACCAATTGTCCGATGGGCAGAGAACTACCATCAAACCGGACGACCTGCGGAGGCACTGCCCCGAGGGGCAGGAAACCCATAGCTCTGGCCACCTGTGCCGCAAGTTCTCCTGATGCCTGGGCCATATCCGTACCCGGATAAAAGGTCAGCTTCATCAAGGTGAATCCCTGCACACTTTTAAAGTCAATTCCTTTTACACCGGATACAAAAATGAGGACCTTTTGAAACTCATTGGCCATAAAGCCATCCATGTAAGCAGGGGTTAATCCGCCATAAGGCATGGCGATATAAATCACCGGCAACTCCACCTTTGGAAAAATATCTACATTGATATTCCTGATAGCGGTGAAGGAAAAATAGGCAATCGCCAGTACGGCGACCATTATTGTTAAAGGTTTTTTTAGCGCAAACCTGATCATATTCATAGTTTCTTATTTAAGTTGGTTGAACAGAAAACTGTAATCGCCGCTCAGTTCTGCTTTCGTATTGAGCTGCGTCCATAGCTCCTGATGAACTTCAATATTGCTTTTCTCTACCTGTTGTAATAAAGATTGAATTTGCAGGAGATCCGTCAGATTAATCAACCCGGCCTCATACCTCGACAAATACAGCTCATAGGCATCAGTCGTTTTGTGGACTGCCGATCCCGTTTTCGCTACCTGCTTAATCTGCGCCTGTATCCTGGAAGACACTGATTGCAGACTGGTATTCATTTGAAGTTTTTGTAGCTGATATCTGGATTGTGCGGCATCAATTTGCTTTTGAGCACGTTTCTTTTCTACCGAACCTGTATACAGGCCGGTTAAGTTCCAGCTCAGTCCAACACCAACAAGGTAATTTTGCGCCCCGTTGTTAAATCCGGATGCATAGTTATTTTGCACTGTCCCATCGGAATTAATTCCGGTGCCACGTGCAGAATATCCTGCCAGCAAGGAAATCGAAGGCAATTGTTTCTTGCCAATCACCTCTTTTTGCAGCTGCTGAACCATAAGTTGTTTGTCCAGTGCTTGCAGAAAAGGATGCGTTGCGGCAACAGAATCCGGACTTTCCAAAGTAAATACCTTCCCCATATACTGTTTAAGCGGTACAACCTGCTCGCCAACCAATGTAGGGGCAAGTTCTTTGATGTTTACTTGTCCGGCCTGATACTTTCCGTTCCAATCTTCCTGCTGTGCCTGGGCCTGTAAATAAGCCGCAGCAGCCAATGCAGTATCCGCACCCGGCTTTAATCCAGCCTCTGCCAGACTCACCGACAGGTCAAGAATTTCCTTTACACGAACCGCATTTTTATCTGCCCAGTCCCTCCCGGAACTGGTATACAGCAGCTCCAGATAACGTCGGGTAGTTTTAGCACGAAGTGACAGTTTGGAAGCATCGTAATTACTTTGTGCCTCCTGAACTTCATAACCCGCAGCCTCGATCTGCTTCTGCTGCTTACCAAACTGGGATATTTTCCAGTCCATTAATACAGAACCGAAACTGTTCATGGTGGTGCTGCCAGCTTCCTGCTGACCAGTGCCGCCAGTTCCACTCACATTAAAAACGCCTGGAACGGGAAAGAAAGCGCCACTAGTACCTTCAAAGGTGCCTAATGAGTTTTGTAATTGTAATTGAACCGTTGGGATTGCGGCATTGCGCAATTCCTTTTTCCGGTATTCGGATTCACCTATCTTCGCCTGCTTTTCAGTTAGCGATGGGTATTGATCCGCTGTCAATTCCCACAATCGGGAAAGAGAAAGTTCTTTATGCTGTTGCGAATATCCGCTGATACCTGTTAGCATCAACAACATACCCGTCAAATAAAGAGGAGTCTTCTTCATCATCAATAATTAAAATTCGTAGAAATAAAGTAATTGGGCGTAAGCTCAGAAAGAGTTACACCAGCGAGATGAACAGCGGGATTCTATATTAGGAAAAGCCTGTTTTTGAGAAACAGGGGAACCGGAGAACCGGAAGGAACCAAACCTGAAGGTACTCTTGAAAGTTTGTCTTTCTTAAGAGACAATACAGACAACAGAAAGGCTGGCAACAGAAAAAATAACATCAGGGCCGATGACGACTTCTGGATCATGCTCTGCTTAAAAATGGATTTTCCATCTTCGGAAGGTAGCGCCACCGCACAAGAAAAAGCGATATCTGTAGTCAGTAAATCTCTTGAAGACAAGATTTTATTGAGCTTCATCGCCGTATGACTGACAGGGCTAACTTCCGTAAAAAAAGATTGAAGGCCTTTTCTCACAGCACACGCAGAAAGTAGAAAACAGCCCATAAGTACAAATAGCAGCAAAGACTTACCTTTGCCGGCATTTTGATCGATTATGGGTTTTATTAATTTATGCATGTGCTGCAAACATAGCCTTTTTTAGGCTTACAAAAAAAGTTAAGGGTGAACAATCGCCCAGCCTTCTGCCTGACGGAGAATAATTTCACCATTGCCGGAAGGCACAAAACTAATGAAATCAAACAGTTCAGATTTATCGATTTTTCGCTCTTTCAACGTGTTTTCACATTGTGCTAATACCACTCCTTTAGCTTGTAAAGCCTTTAATGTGGCTTCATAACTGTTATTTTTATTGTAAACAGCTACGCCATCACCAAACACAATCAGCTCCACCTCCAGTTTACCTTTCAGGCGGGGATCTTCCAATGCATTTTTTATGTTACGTAAGCAGCCATTGATCCTTTTTTCTTCTCCGTTGTTTAAAACATATAAAGCTTTATAATGCTTTTTTGTTGCTTTTGCACCAGTAAAAACCGGTGTACTTTGAGCCATTGCAGGGGTTAAAAACGCGCTACATACAAATAAGGACAGGATCATAAGGAGATTTCTCATGTTGAATTTGGTTAAGGATTTAGAATCGCAATATATGTTTTTTAATGGGCCGGATCAAAATCCAGAGCCAGGGAGATTTTATATCTTTGGCCTGTTATACACAAAACCAATAGGTTATGACCCACAAAATAAAGATTCTGGATAAATTCAAGTTTACAGATCAGGAAACGTTAGCCCTGATCAATAATTTAATAAATTCATTAACAGAGTTGGTTAAAGGAAATCTTCCTCCGGAAGAATTATTACCAGCCCCCTCTTCTTTAAGTAACAAAACGTAATATGCCTGCTAAACGACTCACCGGCCTTTCTATTTTATTTCTTTTATTCAGCTCCTCTTTACTGCTTTTCTTCAGTTCCTGTGCTAATGAAGACCAGCAGGATAAACATCCGGAAATAAAGTACTTCCCGGAATTTAATACTTCAAATGCCAATACCCAACTGCAACAGCTCAGTAAGGAAGGAGAAGATGTGCGACGTGTCTATGTTTCCAGAGATAAAAAAAAATTGATCCTGATTGTAAGACCAGTAGAAAAATCACCTGCCGACAATTACTATTTCAGAGTTTACGATGAGTCCTTAAACCTGATTAAAGAAATCATCGAACCGGAATTAGATGGCTTATTTGGTCAGGATGACCTGGAAAATATTTATGCCGGTAAAGGATATTTTGAGCACAACACCTATCAATACCGACCAATTCAGCAATTACGAGTTACCGATAAACCAGGGAAAGACGGGAAGTTTATAGAAAAAGAGATGAAAACCTTTGAGCAGATGCTAAAAATCGGTGACACCCTACTTAGCTTCCAGCGAAAAGACTATAAAGGGAGCTTCTACTTCCTGAAAAAATCAGGAACAGTTTATCAAATCTTTTTTAAAGACTGTGCCTATTGCGAAGGCAAGTACAATGCGGCAGAGTCTGTCTCAGAATATCGTGCCGCAGACAATGGGGCTGATCAGGTATTCAAACCTTCGGAAAGAAGCTTACGCGGATGGATTCAAAAAGAGCCGCTATTCTATTACCAGCTAAAAAACGACCAGGGAACAATAGACTTTAAAATTAGCTATCCCAATGAAAACCTGTCCGCACAGCTTAAAAAAATCGACTTTGCCGGAAAACCTTTGCTCCTTTATCAATTACCTGGAAAAACATATACTACGCTTTATTTTTTCAAGGATGCTAATTAAAGTTCATCGGCATCCAAACAAAAAGGAACTCCCTTTTCAGCGAAAATCCCTGTAAAAGCAAAAACCACATAAAAAGAGGATAGGCTAAGACAAGGCCCTGGAGTAGTTCCTACCTCTTTTTATGCGGGTGTTAACACGCTTCCCTGCGAACTGTTTTTATCCGGGTAAATGGTGATTTTAAATTAAATACCTTTAAACACTTCCGAAAGCAATTGATAAGAGTTCAATCTTGCCTGATGATCGTAAATATGAGAAGTCGCCATAATCTCGTCTACCTGAGTCTGATCGAGAAACTGCTGAAGATCGTTCGCAATTGTCTCTTTAGTCCCTGTAAAAGTACAAGCCAACATCTGTCCGGCCTGCTCCTCTTCATATTCTGTCCACACTTCATCCATACTATCGACAGGAGGCTGTAAAAGCATACGTTTGCCAGTCACAATACCTCTGAACAACTGGTATAAAGAAGTTGCAATTTTATTAGCTTCTGCATCAGTATCCGCAGCCACCACATTAACGCAAGCCAATACGTAAGGTTCTTTTAAATACTCCGAAGGTTTAAAGTTTTGTCTGTAAATCTGAATGGCCGTCATGAACTGTGCGGGGGCAAAATGACTCGCAAAAGCATATGGTAAGCCTAGTGCAGCAGCCAAACGGGCACTATCGGTACTGGAACCAAGGATCCAGATCGGTATATCTAAACCTTCGCCGGGAATTGCTCTAACAGTGCTATTACAGTTTTCCGCAGAAAAATAAGCCTGAAGTTTCAATACATCCTGAGGAAAGCTATTGGCAGCATTCATTCTTTCGCCACGAATCGCCATTGCGGTAACCTGATCTGTACCAGGCGCTCTTCCTAATCCGAGGTCAATTCTACCCGGATATAAAGATTCCAGCGTACCAAACTGCTCAGCAATCACCAATGGAGAATGGTTAGGCAGCATAATCCCACCAGAACCTACTCTGATCGTCTTGGTTGCACCCGCAATATGTCCGATCACTACAGAAGTGGCAGAACTTGCCACACTAATCATATTGTGATGTTCGGCTAACCAGTATCGGTGATAGCCCCAGCTTTCCGCATGTTGCGCAAGGTCTGCACTATTTTTAAAAGTATCAGCAGGAGTTTTCCCCTCTATAACAGTCGCCAGATCCAATACTGAATATGGAATGGAAGTCAGTTCTTTCTTCATGTGAATTAAATAGACACAAAAGTACAACCAAATTGCTTCCGATATCAGCTGACTTGTGTGTTATGACTTTCAATTCACAAGTGGAGTTTAAGCCTCATCCTTTGCGAGCGTAGAGCCCCTCTCTATAAGATTTGATGAAATCTGTAATTTCGTTGTGGAGACCATATCCAACGGATTTCCTTTTATTTGGGCGAGTAAAAGATCAATCCCATATTTTGCGATTTGATAAACCGGCTGTTGAATCGTGGTAATTCCGGGAGGATAAAGACTAAAAATCTCCGTATCATCGAAACTGATGAAGGCCAGATCCTGAGGAATGCGCAAGTCCAGCTCTTTTACGCTGATAAGGCCCATTACCCCTAGATAATTAGTGGTAAACAGAATTGCGTCCATTGCTGGATGTGCTGCTATAAAAGATTTAATTTGCTGAATCCCGGCTGCTTTATCCGTCAGATAAGGCACTTTACAGATCAATTCCTTATCTTCTGTTATTCCATTCCTTCTCAATGCACCTTGATAGCCCATTAAACGTTCCTGCAATTGAACCAAATCCAGGTCTGAGGTCACCAAACCAATATTCCTATAGCCTCCTGTAATAAAACAACTGACCGCTTTATCCACGCTGTTATAATTGTCGACCAATACATGAGGGATGTTTAGTTCCGGGAAATACCCATCCACCAACACCACAGGCTTACCCTGATCAATAAGTTTCTGTACCTCGTCTTCCAACCCTTTTAAAGGAGTAATGATATAGCCGTCGACCAATTGTTGCGTCAGCATCCGGATCACATCCTTCCCTTTCTGAACATTATTATCTGTGCTGCAATAAATAATACGGTAGCCGGATTTTTCAGCCTCCGCCTCAATCACCTTACTCATTTCGCCGAAAAAAGGACCGCCAATGTTCTCCACCACCAGACCGATCACTTTAGACACGCCGGTACGCAGGCCGATAGCCATCCGATTGGGTTCATAACCTATCTCTTTGGCCGTATCCAGAATTTTCTTGCTGATTTCTTTACTAATATGCCCTTTGCCATTTAAAACAAATGAAACAGTAGTAATGGAAGTGTTGGTCAGTTTTGCGATGTCTTTAATAGAAACCTTTTTGCTCATCGTATTTATCATTAAAACCCCCTGTTATTTTTTATCATGACAAATTTCAGTGGATGAAAAGAATGATAAAATCTAAGGCTATGATAAATAACGCAAAAAAATCTATAAAACAAGAAAGCTCCAGATTTCTCTGAAGCTTTTGAAGTGGTGTGGGCCGGGATCGAACCGGCGACACAAGGATTTTCAGTCCTTTGCTCTACCGACTGAGCTACCGCACCGTTTTTAACATCTTGTCCCGTTGTTTGGGATTGCAAATGTAGGGTCTTTTTTTGAAAAACAAAATATTTTTTGAAAATACTTAAAGAAGTATAGGGCTTTAATTAAAAAAATGAGCCTAACCATTTATAAACTAGCGGCATCCGTTGGATAATGAATTTTTAAAAAAAAAGATGATTTGCTCATTCAGGCTTAACCTTCCTTTGTATATGAGTTCGACATCCGTTCGGATTGCACTTAAGATTGCTCCATATTTACAAGGACCTATCAGGGATTCATAAAATCTGACTACATCCCGAACGTTTGTTGAACTCATCCCGAAGGCAGCCTAAGCTATCAATATATTTTATGAGAATCCCGAAATAGCTAAAATCGAAATTTGAAAAGGGTATAAAACAAGAAAGCTCCAGATTCCTCTGAAGCTTTTGAAGTGGTGTGGGCCGGGATCGAACCGGCGACACAAGGATTTTCAGTCCTTTGCTCTACCGACTGAGCTACCGCACCGTTTAATAATCTTGTCCCTTATTTGGGATTGCAAATGTAGCATCTTTTTTTGTAAATCAAATATAAATCTTCTTTTTTTTATTTAAAAGCCAATAAACTTGCTTTTTATGCTTGCATAGTAATTTGTTTTGCGGTATTTCTTTTAACTTAGCAACACTATATCAGAATCAGAAAAATGGTGTTACAAATCCTATTTATAGCAATCACGCTGGCAGCAGTAGCCTTGTTCAGTTATAATTTAAAGAAAGTGATCCGCAACATCCGCATAGGAAAAGCGGCAGACCGAACTGATCAACCTCAAAAAAGGTTCATGACGATGGTCAAAGTAGCCCTCGGACAAACAAAAATGTTCTTCCGTCCGGTTCCTGCATTTCTCCATTTAATCGTCTACGCAGGCTTCATCATCATCAATATTGAAGTATTAGAGATCATGATCGACGGAGTTTTCGGTACTCACCGGATTTTTGGTGGTCTTGGTCCTGTCTACAACTTCTTAATTGGTTCTTTTGAAATCCTGGCTTTAGGCGTATGGCTGGGCTGCGTGGTGTTCCTGATCCGAAGAAACGTGCTCAAATTAAAAAGATTCAGTGGTGTCGAAATGACCAGCTGGCCCAGATCTGATGCCAACTATATCCTGATCACAGAGATCTTATTGATGACTGCCTTCTTATTAATGAACGCAGCAGATACAAAATTACAGGCTATGGGTGCCTCACATTATACGGCAGCAGGATCTTTTCCGGTGAGCCAATACCTCTCTAACCTTTTACCGAATTCGGAAGGAGCGCTTATTGCAATAGAAAGAGGCTGCTGGTGGTTCCACATCATCGGAATTTTAGCCTTCCTGAATTACCTACCCTACTCGAAACACTTCCATATCCTGTTTGCTTTTCCAAATACTTATTTCTCCAATCTGGAGCCTAAGGGGGAATTCACCAATATGCAGAGTGTTACCAATGAGGTCAAAGCAATGCTGGATCCTTCATTCAGCCCTCCGGAAGCTGAGGCAGGTAAGTTTGGCGCTAAAGATGTGAACGATCTGAGCTGGGTGAACCTGATGAATGCATATACCTGTACTGAATGTGGCAGATGTACTTCGGTATGTCCGGCAAACATCACCGGAAAGTTATTGTCTCCAAGAAAAATCATGATGGATACCCGCGACCGTTTAGAGGAAGTAGGAAAAAATATAGATAAAACCGGAAACGGGTTTGATGATGGAAAGTCATTGATTGACTCGTATATCAGCAGAGAAGAAATATGGGCCTGTACTAGCTGTAATGCCTGTACACAAGCCTGTCCAATCAACATTGACCCATTGTCTATCATTACCGAACTGAGAAGATATGCAGTGATGGAAGAGTCGCAGGCTCCGGCCAGCATCAATGCCATGCTGGGTAACATTGAAAACAATGGTGCACCATGGAAATACTCTCCGGCAGACAGGTTGAACTGGGCCAAAGAAAGTTAATCAAAATATTAAATCTGATATTGAGCTAAGATGAGCGAGCAACTAAATTTTGAAGTGCCTACAATGGCAGAAATGATAGCGAAAGGCGAAGAACCGGAAATCCTTTTTTGGGTAGGTTGTGCAGGTAGTTATGATGAAAGAGCGCAAAAGACCACTCGTGATATATGTAAAATCCTACACCATGTAGGTATCAAATATGCCGTTCTGGGAACGGAAGAAAGTTGTACCGGAGATCCGGCGAAACGCGCAGGGAATGAATTCCTGTTCCAGATGCAGGCCATGACCAATATAGAGGTCCTGAATGGCTACAATATCAAAAAGATTGTAACCGGATGCCCGCATTGCTTCAATACCATTAAAAACGAGTACCCGGGATTAGGTGGTAGTTACGAAGTGATTCACCATACTCAACTGATACAGGACCTGATCAACGATGGAAAACTCAAAGCAGAAGGCGGAGAGAGTTTCAAAGGTAAAAAGATCACTTACCATGACCCTTGCTATTTAGGTCGTGGAAACGATGTATATGAGGCCCCACGTAAGGCACTGGAAGTGCTTGATGCACAATTGGTGGAAATGAAACGCTGTAAGTCTAATGGATTATGCTGTGGTGCCGGTGGTGCACAGATGTTCAAAGAGCCTGAAAAAGGAAATAAAGACATCAATATCGAAAGAATTGAAGAGGCTTTGGAAACCCAGCCACAGGTAATTGCAGCTTCTTGTCCTTTCTGCATGACCATGCTTAGTGATGGCGTTAAAATGAAAGATCAGGATAAAAATGTACAGGTGTTAGACATTGCAGAAATCACGGCCAGAGCGAATGGCTTATAATCAACTTTCTATTGCCTCTTTAAATTCAGGCAGTAATGGCAATTGCTATTATGTGGGCAACGACGAGGATGCGATTCTTGTAGATGCCGGACTATCTTGCCGGGAGACAGAAAAGAGAATGTCAAGATTAGGTTTGAGCATGGATAAAGTGAGAGCGATTTTTATTTCTCATGAGCATACCGACCATATCAAAGGGCTGTCCGTGATTTCTAAAAAGTTCAATTTACCGGTGTACCTTACCACAGGCACTTTAAATGGCTGTAAGTTTGACCTTAGAACCGATTTAATCAGACCTTTACCAGCTCATCAGGCTATTGTTGTGGGAAACCTATCCATCATTGGTTTCCCTAAAATACATGATGCTTCGGAACCTTATAGCTTTATGGTTTCCTATGGGGAGACTAATATCGGTGTCTTTACGGATCTTGGAGCCGTTTGTGAACAGTTGACGCATTATTTTCAAAAGTGTCATGCTGCTTTTCTGGAAGCTAATTACGATGATGATTTATTGAGTAAAAGCGCTTATCCTTATTTCCTAAAGCAAAGAATCAGCGGAGGAAGAGGTCACTTGTCCAACAAACAGGCATTGGAGTTGTTTACAGCGCATAAACCCGCGTTCATGAGTCACTTACTCCTTTCACATCTTTCAAAAGATAATAACTGTCCGGATCTGGTAGCTAACCTGTTTAAGGAACACGCCAGGGAGACAGAGATTATTGTGGCCTCCAGGTATGTAGAAACCCCAGTATACACTATTTCTGAACCTGTAGCTGTTGGTTCATTTTAATCAGCCGCGAGGAGAGTTCTGATAAATCCTGTGCTTCGATTTTTTTGGTGGGGATGACCATAAAAGAAGCCATGCTGTCTACATCTCCATCCTTTTTATCATTATACGTTTGTACGATTACATCCTCGCCTTTGGTGAGGAAAAACAACCTTCCTGTGGTGTCCGTCCCGGCATAATCTAAACTTTTAAATTTCATGAGGTTAAAAGAGAAATACTCCACTTTTCCGCTGGCAAAAAAACGTTTATAACGACAGAACCCACTGTTGGTAACATTAAGTTCGTACCGCGTGACTTCCTGATTTTCCGCAGTATGGTCGTACAACTCAGTCAGCTTTTTCTGAAGATAAACAAGTTCCTCATCCAGAAAGGATTGCACCTTGAAAGCCATAAAAATCAGGCATGATAATACCCAGAGGCATATTTTCAAGTTTAATGTAAACTTTTTCATCATGATCACGTTTTAGAGAAATCAATTTAAATAAATTACTAAATTTGAGGTATGTCTTTTTCTCCACAATCAAAAGTTTGGGTATACCAAAGCAACCGTCCATTTACGGAAACTGAAGCCAATACCATTCAGCAAAAACTGAATGATTTTACGGCACAATGGAAAGCGCATGGCCATCAGTTAGCAGCCAAAGCATCCGTACTTTATAACTTCTTTATTGTATTTACAGTAGATGAAGCCAATGCAGGCGCAACGGGATGTTCTATTGATGCTTCCGTAAGGGTAGTAAAAGAAATCGAACAGGAATACGGGATTGATCTTTTCAACAGGTTCAACATGGCTTATAAGATCGAAGATCAGATCATTGTAACCAATAAAGAAGATTTTGAAACACTGGTGAGTATTAAGAAGGTCACTCCGGAGACGATTGTTTTCAACAATATGGTACAGACTCTGGAAGAATTCCAAACGAAATGGGAAGTTCCTTTTGAACAAAGCTGGCATAGCAAGGTGTTTGCACACTTGCTATAACCAACAAATAAAATATAATGATCCACCACCCGGTTTTAATTAACGGGTGGTTTTTTATTTATAGATGAATACTTCTATTTTTCCATCCGCAGTAACGGTACCACGATACATGCCTGCGGTATTGAAAGGCATAGCGACATGTCCTTGCTGATCCATCGCAATTAAACCACCATCACCACCCATTTTACCGACCTTTTCCATTGCTGCCTTTGAAGCCTCGGCCACGGTCATCTTTTTATATTCCATCATGGCTGAAATATCATAGGCTACCACATTTCTGATGTAGAACTCTCCCCAACCGGTACATGAAATTCCTGCAGTAGCATTGTTCGCATAAGTACCTGCGCCTATAATAGGAGAATCTCCTACCCTGCCGTATTTTTTATTGGTCATGCCACCTGTAGAAGTTCCGGCAGCAAGATTCCCTGCTTTATCCAGGGCTACAGCACCAACGGTACCGAATTTATAGTCTTTGTTCAGAGTACCTAATTTCTCTGTCTTCTTATTGCCATGATCCAGCACCGTCTTTACAGAATCCTGTTGAATGGCTTTTTCTAAGCCTTCCCAACGTTCTTTGGTGAAGAAATATTTTGGGTCTACAATTTCTAATTTCGCTTGTTTTGCGAAAGCTTCGGCACCAGGCCCTACCATCATGACATGCTCAGATTTCTCCATCACTGCTCTTGCAGCACTGATCGGATTTTTAATGACGGTTACGCCGGCAACTGCACCGGCCATCAATGTTTTGCCATCCATTACTGCAGCATCCATTTCATTTCTGCCATCATGGGTAAACACAGCCCCTTTTCCTGCATTGAATAAAGGGGAATCTTCCATCACATGAATGGCTGTTTCTACTGCATCCAGACTTGATTTACCCGATTTAATGGCTTCATAACCGGCCCGTAGTGATTTGGTTAAATCCGCTATATAAGCTGCTTCCTTTTCCGGGGTCATGTTCTTTTTCAGGATGGTTCCAGCACCGCCATGAATCACCATTACATATTTCTGTTGTCCATAAACTGTACTGCAAAAAAGGAGCAGTAAGCAGGATAACAGGTAGTTTGTTTTAAATCTCTTCATGTTTATTAACGTATTTAATGGGTGATTCACATGGTAATTTATAGCACCTCTGGTATTTTATGACGGCAAAGACAGTCTAAAAATCAAGTGGACCTAACCTGCGCATGTTCTTCATGATCAGGTATTGTCTATGGCGAATATAAGGTGTAGCGTGTTTTGGGGACCAGCGGATTGGATTAGGGAAGCAAGCTGCGATCAATGCGGCCTGTGCTCTGCTCAATTTCCGGCAAGACTTTCCGTAATAAGCCTGTGAGGCTGCTTCTGCACCATAAATCCCATCCCCCATCTCTATTACATTGAGGTAAACTTCCAGAATTCGTTCTTTACTCCACAAAATTTCAATGAGTAGGGTAAAGTAAGCTTCAAAACCTTTACGAACCCAGGAACGGCCAGGCCATAGGAATACATTTTTTGCGGTTTGCTGAGAAATGGTACTCCCTCCTTTGATCTTTTTGCCTTTCTTATTACCAGCAAAGGCTTTTTCTATAGCTTTAACATCAAAACCGATATGTTTCAGAAAAAGCTGATCTTCGGCAGATACCGCAGCTCTTTTCATATTGTCGGAAATCTCGTCAAAGTCCACCCAGTCCTTTTCCATTTTATAAGGCTTACCGGCAGCTTTACGCTCAATATTCCTTTGGACCATTAATAAGGTGATAGGCGGATTCACAAAGCGGTAAAACAGCACCCACAGTACAGAAACCATCAAAAACCACAGGAATACTTTGGTGATGATGCTGGTAATCTTTTTAAATAAAGGGGATTTAGTTTTATTGGGAGTACGTTTCTTTGTTGCCATTACCCAAAGGTAATAAGATTGGGCAATTCCATATCTGTTGGTTGGAAAAAATGGCAATAAAAAAAGGGCTCTGATGAATCAGAACCCTTTTTTATATCGTGTAGATAAGATTACTCAGCTACTACTGCGAAAGGAACTTTAACTTTCACTTCTTTGTGTAAGTTTAAGTTAGCGATATATTCACCAACAAATTTAGGCTCAGTTTCGAAAGTAATACGGCGACGATCAACATCAAAACCTTGTTGTTTTAATGCGTCAGAAATCATGATAGTGTTTACTGCACCAAAAATCTTTCCTGTTTCACCAGCTTTAGCACCGATAGTTAACTTCACATCTACTAAACGTGCAGCGATACCATCAGCATCTTTCTTAATTTTATCTTGTTTAAAAGCAGCTTGTTTCAAGTTTTCTGCTAATACTTTTTTCGCTGAAGGAGTAGCCAACTGACCAAATCCTTGTGGGATTAAGTAGTTACGACCGTATCCTGGCTTTACATTAACGATATCGTCTTTCTCCCCTAGGGATTTGATATCTTGTTTTAAAATAATTTCCATTTCTCAGCTCCTATTTTAATTGGTCAGCAACAAAAGGTAACAAACCAATATGACGTGAGCGTTTTACCGCTTGTGCCACTTTGCGTTGGAATTTCAATGAAGTACCGGTTAAACGGCGAGGTAAAATTTTACCTTGATCATTGATGAACTTTAACAAAAAGTTTGCGTCTTTGTAATCAATATATTTAATTCCGTTCTTTTTGAAACGGCAATATTTTTTTCTGTTATCGTCCACTTTTGGAGCAGTAACATATTGTATTTGATCTTTAGCCATTATCCTGCAACCTCCTCTTTCTTAGGTTTTTTGTTAAAAGCACCACTGCGTTTCTTCTCATTATACGCAACCGCATGACGATCTAATCTAATGGTAAGGAAACGTAGAACACGCTCATCACGTTTTAGTTCTAATTCCAATTTACTTACTAATTCACCTGAAGATTTATACTCTGTAAGGTGGAAGAATCCGCTTGCTTTCTTTTCAATCGGATACGCTAATTTTCTCAAACCCCAATTGTCCTCTTGAACAATCTCGGCTCCGCTATCAGTGATGATTTTGCTGAATTTGGCTAATGCCTCTTTAGCAACCTCTTCTGATAACAACGGGGTTAGAACGATAACAGTTTCGTACTGATTCATTGTTATGATTAATTTATGTTTATTTCCCGCATTAAATACGGGGACGCAAATGTAGCAATAAATTATTAAAAATCAAATGCCTTATCCGGTAGTCAGCAGATAATTAGCTGGATATCCTAAACTGAAGTCCGAAAGATACCTGTTAAAAAGGTCGGTTAACCAGAGATTGCTGATCGGTCATGACAAGGATTGAGTAATGCAGCCAGCACAGATTATAAATGTAACCTCGATAAGTTGTCCCAAAAACACGATTTTAACCCCTGACTTTAAAAAACATAATAATCTAAGTCTCAGTACTTGTTCATTTTATTTTCCAACAAATCCCTTCTCCTCCATAAAAAATTTATAATTTCGTTGTCGAATGGAGAATTTTATAGTTTCAGCCCGTAAATACCGTCCGGCAACGTTTGAAACCGTTGTTGGTCAACATCACATTACAGGTACGCTTAAAAATGCCATCAAGAATAATCAACTGGCTCAGGCCTTTTTATTCTGTGGGCCGAGGGGAGTAGGTAAAACAACTTGTGCAAGGATTCTTGCTAAAACAATCAATTGTACCAATCTGACTCCTGAACAGGAAGCTTGTGGCACCTGCGATTCCTGCGTTTCTTTTCAAACCGGTCATTCTTTTAACTTTCATGAATTAGATGCGGCTTCAAACAACTCTGTTGATGATATCCGTAGTCTGATTGAACAGGTCCGCATTCCGCCACAAGCCGGAAAATATAAGATCTATATCATTGATGAGGTTCACATGCTTTCCGCAAATGCATTTAATGCTTTCCTGAAAACATTAGAGGAACCACCATCTTATGCTATATTTATATTAGCGACTACAGAAAAGCATAAGATCCTTCCAACGATCCTTTCCCGCTGTCAGATTTTTGACTTCAACAGGATTCAGGTGGATGATATTTCCAACTTACTGAATAAAATTGCAGAACGTGAAAGTATCAGTGTAGAAGCAGATGGTCTACATATTATTGCGCAAAAGGCAGACGGTGGATTAAGGGATGCCCTTTCCATGTTTGACCAGATTGTGAGTTATACCAATAAGAACGTAACTTATAAATCAGTAATTGATAACCTGAATATCCTGGATTATGATTACTATTTTAAGCTGACTCAGTATTTGCTAACCGCTGATGTGAGTAATGCGCTGATCCTTTTTGATGAAATCCTGAACAACGGTTTTGACGGAAATAACTTTATCAACGGACTAGCCAGTCACCTTAGGAATCTACTGGTAGCAAAAGATCCACAGACCACGAAATTACTCGAGGTAAGTGAAAATATTAAACAAAAGTATATCAGTCAAAGTCAGCAGACACCTGTTTCTTTTGTCCTTACCGCATTAAACCTTGCTAATCAGTGCGACCTGATTTATAAGAACAGCAAGAACCAGCGACTTCAGGTTGAACTGGCACTGATAAAAATGTGTCATATTCCATCAGTCCTGCAACTTGCCCAACAACCTTTCCAAAACGCTGCAACTGATCAAAATCAGATTAAAAAAAAAACTAATGTAAGTCCGCCGGCAGCAGCTCCAACTACTGCCGCAGCACAAGCTCCTTCGTCTTCATCGGTACCGGCGCTGGCGCCATCTGCCGACAATTTACCTCAGGCAATTGAACCTGCGCCAAAACCTATTCCGGCAGCAGCGGTAAGTGCACCGGTAAAATCGGTAACCGCCCCTACTGCAAAGATCGCGCTAACTCAAAAAATCAATCTAAACGGGAGCAATACGACAGGAACATTCATCCCTTCTTTAACGGATCTGAATGCGAAATCTGGTGGTGTAGACAGCGATGAACCAAAATATATCAGTGGAGATTCCAGAGATTCCTTTTCGGAAGAACAGCTATTGAGCTTGTGGAATCAGTATGCAGAAGAGGCAAAAACAGCAGGAAAGATCAATATCTACACCCTGATGATTGGCGCAGAACCTCAGCTGGAAGGCACAGAAGTGATCGTCGCGAAGGTGGAGCATAAGCTTCAGGAAGCTCTTTTACAGGAAGAAATGGTAGATCTGATGAATTTCATCAGACCGAGACTAAAAAACTTTAACGTTTCCGTGAAAACTATTCAGGCGGCACGCGAAGTGGTGAACCGACTTTATACCAGCACAGAGAAGTATCAGTTTCTATTAGATAAGAACCCGAAGTTAGAGGAGTTACGCCGTAAGTTTAACCTTGACGTAAACCCTTAATTTTCTTAGTCGTTTCCGGAACATCATTGATGGGATAGCCCTCTTCATCCAGGTCTTCACGTTCGTCTTCGGGTGTTCTTGCCAGTAACTCATCTTCGGCAGCTAACGCAACAATTTCCCCATAATCGATATGCATACCTGCTTCTTCGAGGTTTTCGCCTATTTGTTCGTCATCATTGTACTCAGATCCAATATAAGGATTCGACTCGTCGTACGAGGAATTACTGTCCTCACCATTGGGCGCAGAAGTATCATATGGCAATGGATGATCATATTCTTTCTCCGGGCCTTTCACATCATACACAAAACTGTTTTTGTTCCTATCGTAAGTTAAATTATCAAAGTCTTTGGTCTCGCCCAAGTCTGTGGGATGAAGTTTATCCTTTTTTTCGGTACTCATAATGATCTGGTTATATCATCATAACGTTACAAAATTTTAATTGTTTTTGGATATTTCCAGAAAATGAGGCTTTAACCTCAAAATTCATAGCTATGTTAATTCAACCATTAAAATTTATATTCAGGCGATGTCTGTACAGAAAATTAAAGTACCCAACCAGCTGTAGCCTTAGATGACAGCAATTGATAGGAATCTACAGGCGAAAATAGCTTAATCTTGAAATTAAGATTAACAGAAGTCCTGATAACAATATCACTTACAAAATAGCCATTACCACATCGTTTTCTTTGGGTATAAATTATAGCTTTGTTTACGATGAGAACATTTTTAGCGGCATCGCTGGCATTACTTTCTTTTTCTGCTGTCGCCCAACAGCAGGACACGACAAACAGATTAAAAGAGGTAGAAATCAGGCCTTACTTTTCTACGCAACCTTTATTAAGGGCTACCGGATCTATTGGTTTGATTGACCGGTCTCTGCTTGAAAAACAAGCCGGAGGCTCTTTTGTCGCTGCCATGAACACTGTTCCTGGGATCCGCATGGAAGAACGCTCTCCAGGTAGTTACCGTTTATCCATTCGCGGAAGTTTACTCCGCTCCCCTTTCGGGATCAGAAATGTAAAAATCTATTTTGATGAATTCCCTTTAACAGATGCCGGAGGGAACAGTTACCTGAACGCCTTAGATGTTGCTGCCCTAAACCGCATCCAGATCCTGAAAGGACCGCAAGGAAGCCTTTTTGGTGCAAACTCCGGAGGAGTGGTACTGATTCAATCACCACAACCTGCCACAGACAGTATCCCTGCAACATTAAGACTGGAAGCTGGTTCCTATGGCAGCTTTCGCCAAAGTCTATCAGCCGGACAGCAGTTCAAGAAATACAGCATTAACATTACCCAGGCCTACCAGCGTAGTGATGGTTACCGCGACCATAGCAATATGGACCGCAAATATTTCCAGGTATCACAACAACTCGACTACAGTAAGCAAAACAAGCTGAAAGCATTGATTTTTTATTCAGATTTACATTACAATACACCAGGAGGATTAAATGCAGCACAATACCTTGATCGCCCAACTGCTTCCAGACCTGCTGCAGGTCCGATAAAAAGCGCCATTGAGCAAAAGGCAGGAATTTACAGCAATACTTTGTTCGGTGGACTGTCCAACGACTGGGTCATCAATAATCACTTTAAGCATGTCATTTCCATCTTCTCTTCTTATACCGACTTCAAGAACCCTTTCATCACGAATTATGAAAAAAGGAAAGAGCTGACTTTAGGTCTACGCTCCTATCTGGAATATCAGAAACAAACCACCATGTTCAATTACCGGTTCAACATCGGATTGGAAAGCTCGCAAACCTCTTCCGATATTGTCAATTACAACAATAACCTGGGGAAACCGGCCGAACTTAAGGCCAGTGACGAATTAAAAGCCGCGTCAAACTTTGGCTTTGTCCATTTGAACATCGATTTCCTAAATAAATGGCTATTGGAATTATCTGCAAGTGGTAATTTATACCAATACACCTATCAGAGTATTGCTCCTGTGGCCAGTGTTAAAAAAACCAACCGCTTTGATTTTCAGGTGATGCCAAGGATCGCCTTGTCTTATTTACTAAGTCCGGAGTTTTCTTTGCGTACTGCGCTCAGCAAAGGCTACTCTCCACCAACAATAGCAGAAATAAGGGCCTCAAACCAGGTCATCAATGTGGACCTGCAACCCGAAGCCGGATGGAATCATGAAATAGGCATTCGTTACCAAACTCCTGACCATAGGTTCAATATTGACCTGACCGGATTTTATTACCGCCTTCAAAATGCCATCGTCAGACGCTTAGACCAAAATGAAAATGAGTATTTCATCAATGCCGGAGGCACCAAACAATGGGGACTTGAAAGTTCCTTTGCTATATGGATTGTTCCAGCTAATCCTTCAAAATTCATCCGTGGTTTACAATTTTATAATGCCTTTACCTTAAGTGATTTCAAGTTTGATCATTATGCAGATAATGCTGCTGATTATTCCGGAAATCAGTTAACAGGTGTTCCAAAGCAAGTGTTGATCAACAGTATTGACCTCCGGTTCCCTGGAAAATGGTCCTTATTTGCACAACACAATTATACCTCCAGCTTACCGTTAAATGATGCCAATACCGTTTACGCAAAAAAGTACCATCTGATTCAAGCCAGATTAAGCTGGAAAGCACTAAAAACCGGTAATTTCCCATTAGAAATATTTGCGGGGGCAGACAACCTTTTAAACACAAAATACAGCCTTGGCAACGACTTAAATGCAATGAGTGGACGCTATTATAATGCCGCCGCAGGCAGAAACTACTATGCCGGTCTCTCCCTGCAATTGAGACGAAACTAAACATTTCGGGCTATTGCCCGAAATGCAGCTTATATTTATGCCTATGTTTTTTGTGCATCTACTTGTTAGGCGTCTGTTTGCGTGACCAGCTCCATGTGATTCACAAAGATCTCCGTGCTGGACCGCTGATCTCCCTGCTTATCGGTATAGCTTTGTGTTTTTAAGCTCCCTTCAATGCTTAACCCTACTCCTTTCTTAATGAGTAATTCTGCAAGCTCGGCTTTCTTATTCCAAAACACGAGGCTAATCCATTGCGTCTGACAAACGGCCTCTCCGCTTTGGTTCTTATAGAACTCATTAATGGCCATGCTTACTCTGGCGACTTTTCGCTCTCCGGCAAGACTAACAACTACGGGGTCTGCTCCTGCATGGCCTGTCAGGGAAACAGTGTTTCTAAAATTCTTCATCTTCTACAAATTAAATCATTGGTTAATGAACAGTAACCGCTCTGATTACCGACCTGACTAACTACCATATTATTTTAAAGACTACCAAGTTTTTAATGCTAATATTTAAAGTATTATTAATATTATTTCTCCACAATAAACAAACAGATGCTAAAAATACACGCAAAGCATTGTAAAATTCATTACATTCACATTTATTTCCTCTATAAATACAGGAGATAATTAATATATTAGTCATCAAAGCGCCAAATACATGTATAGAAACCTCATTTCCCTGCTTCTCCTCATTTTTATATGTTGCACTAATTACAGTGCATTTGCGAAGAAAAAAAAGATTCTGGTATTCTGTAAAACCTCAGGATTTCACCATTCTTCCATTAAAGAAGGGGTTATTGCCTTACAAAAACTTGCGGTCGCGCATAAATTCATAGCGGATACGACTACTGATGCTCAAAAGTTCAATCCGGCGAATTTAAAACAGTATGTGGCGGTTGTATTTTTGAATACCACCGGCGATGTATTGAATCCTCAGCAGGAAAAAGCATTTGAAGCTTACATCAAATCAGGTGGCGGTTTTGTGGGCGTACATGCAGCTACAGATACGGAATTTGACTGGCCATGGTACGGAAAATTGGTGGGTGCTTATTTTGTAAAACACCCTGCGCAGCAGTTCGCAGACTTAAAAGTCATCAATGCTAAAACAATTGCTACTGCGCATTTACCCGAAACCTGGAACAGAAAAGACGAGTGGTATAATTTTAAAGACATTTCCCCTGATATCAACATCCTGCTAAACATTGATGAAAACAGTTATAAGGGCGGTAGTAATGGCGCAAATCATCCCATGGCCTGGTACCACGATTTTGAAGGTGGACGGGCTTTCTACACTGGATTAGGGCATACTGCGGAATCTTATACTGATCCTTTATTCTTACAACACTTATGGGCTGGTATGCAATACGCCATGGGAATCAAAAAAATGCTACTTTAAGGAGGTTGGTGATACGTGTTTAGGATGCTTCCTTTTTCTAAAGAGCGGCTTTGCCGGATACTGACGATGTCTCATATTATTGAAAACTAAAGCAACTGCAAACAGGATCATAACCCCGGTAAACACCGGCGACAAAACATATAAATAGCCCATTTCCTTGATTTTCGCACCACCGGTTACCGCGATTAATGCTGTTGCTCCACCTGGAGGATGTAGCGTCTTGGTGATCTGCATAGCTACAATAGAAAGAGAAACCGCTAAAGCACCTGCAATCCAGACTTCATTGGGAATGATTTTCAAGACTGTTACCCCAATGATTGCACAGATCACGTGGCCACCGATCAGGTTTCTAGGCTGTGCAAGCGGGCTATTAATAATTCCATAAATCAATACAGAAGAAGCACCAAATGAACCAATCATAAATAAATTGTCATTTGCTACCATGTATTGGCTATTCAATAGTCCAATTAAACCAATCCCTACAAAGGAACCGATAAAAGTTAGCACATGCTCTTTTGCATCAATTAAAGTTTCCCGATACAATACGTATCTCGCTCTTCGGTAATGTTTTCTTATAATTTTTCCTGGCATCTTAATCTATATTCGCGACAAAAATACCACAATCCCATTTGAAAATCCAGTAATCCAATAGTCATGATTTTAATAAATGGCTCTCCAATGAAAAGAACAACAAAATCCCACAAAAAAACCTTCCCCTTATTTCCAGCCTGAGCTAAAATCCAGAGAAAGGTTTTTATTGATGAGGGTTAGCGACCGAAATAAATCTGCTTATCCCGGCATTAGTAACCTGCGGTAAACCTTTGTTTTAAATGTTTAGGTTGTTCCAGTTCATCAACGATAGCTACTGCTAAATCCTGTACAGAAAGTGAACTTCTTCCGGCTTCATCGAATATCGGACTCTCGCTACCTAAACGATATTGGCCGGTACGCCCGGTCGTAATTCCAGGATGCATTTCTATGGCCGGACTAAAAAAGGTCCAGTCTAATTCAGTTTCTTTTTTGATGGTATTAAGATAATCTCTGGCTGCTGTTGCTCCTGCTTTATAATCAGCTGGAAAATCAGGACCGTCCACCAGTTGATTGTCGTTAATAAATAAACTTCCGGCACCACCGATCACAATTAAACGTGACACTCCAGCATCCTTTACCGCTTTCTGAATGGCTTCTGAACCTGCAATAAAATCTTCGTAAAGATTTGGGTTAGTCCAACCTGCATTAAAAGCACTAATTACTGCATCAGATCCTTTAATCGCCTCCGATAATTCAGCTTTATTTAATACATCGACTGCTTTCACAGTCAGCTGCGCATTGTTTTCTTTTACATTAGCCACTGTCCTTACAATTCCTGTCACCTGGTGACCTCGGTTTAACAGTTCGGTTAATAAATGTGAGCCTACAAAACCACTTGCTCCAATTAATGATACTTTCATGTTTTCTATTTTATTTAGTTTTTAATGATAATCTAAGCGCCATATTGTAATGTTATTTGTTACAGTTATGGATAAAAAAAATCAAATGAACTGTTTGCTAAAATCAGCCAGTGTTTTCTTAGACAATTCCTGAATTAAAACCTGTTCTGTGCTGTCATATAAAGCGTTTAAATGATGGTTGATTTGTTTACCTACGGGACAATGTGGATTAGGATCATTTTTAGATACCCCCAACAAATTATTTTGCCTTACCGAGGTATAAACCTGGTCCAAGGTAATATTGTTTGCTGATTTTGCCAGAAAACTACCGCCATTTTTACCTTCTTTACTTTCTACAAAACCCTGATTTCTAAGGTTAATCAATTCCTTTCTTACCAAAACAGGGTTGATATTGATGCTTCCCGCGATATAATCTGAAGACAACAACTCCCCCTTTGCTTTTTCCAGCAGAGTCAGGATGTGTAAAGAAATAGCGAATCTTGCGTTGTTCATTCTGTAATTATTTTTATTACAGTACAAAGGTAAATGAATAATTGTTATTTCCAAAAAATATTTTGGAACCATACATAAGTTTAACTTTACGGCATCTACAGTTGAACCATGAAACACCCAATTTCTCCATTATATCTTTTCCGTCTCTTTTTGCTAATGCTCCATCTAACTGTTCTGGCTGCTTGCCAAAGGCCTGGTAAGGCTGACACCGCTTTCTACTACTGGAAACAGACTTTCTCTCTCGACAAACCACAACAGGAGCTACTTCAAAAAGTAGCAGGGCATAAATTATACCTTCGTTTCTTTGACATTAAATGGGATGAAAAAGCAAACCGTGCATACCCTGAGGCGGTCATTAACTTTAAGCAAAAAATAAATGCGCAGCTTACACCAGTAGTTTTCATTACCAATCAAACTTTTGAAAAATTGAGTCTGCCGGGAATAGATAGCCTCGCTGCGCATAGTCATAAATTAATAACGAAATTGGCCAGCTCCCAAAATCTCCAATACGAACAGGTGCAATTTGACTGCGACTGGAATCTGAGTACAAAAGATAAGTACTTTCATTTTCTGAAAACTTTCAAAGCAATCAGTAATAAAAAGCTGGAAGCCACGATCAGGTTACATCAGATCAAATACCAAATCAAAACCGGTGTTCCTCCTGTAGACCGCGGCATCCTGATGTTCTATAATATGGGTAAGATTTCCGCAAAACCCGGGGATCCAAACTCCATTTATAATGCAAAAGATGCAGAAACCTATATCAGTCATCTTCCTAAATATCTTTTGCCACTAGATATTGCCTTGCCCCTCTTCTCCTGGTCTATCCACATTAGAGATGGTAAAGTCATCCAGGTATATGGCAAAATCGGGAAATCCATCTTGTCAGATCAAAATAACTTCGACCCTACCTCCCATAAAAATGTCTTTAAAGCGCGCAGAAGTTTTTTCACTGAAGGGGTTTATGTCAAAACAGATGACCTTTTCAAATTGGAAGAAACAGATAAGCAACTTTTAGACGAGGCGGCCGGACAATTGGCCAGACATTTGAGCAAAGATGAGAAACGCGCTATTATCTATTATGAAATCGGAAACCTCGACCCCGCTATGTTTAAAGCCAAAGATCTTCAAGAAATATCTGCAAGATTTTAAGCCCCCTTTCTCATCCATTCGTACCTTTAGCCCATTAAATATTGAAAAGCATTACTCAGCGAAAAACACCAATACTAACCGCTGATAAACACACTACTCTACCTCCTATGAAACTGCTAAATTCAACAGCCAAATTATTAAAACGTTACGTTCCTCAAAAGTTTTTGTTCATTCTAGGCCTATCCACGCTATCCCTTGCCGGGGTGGTTTGGGCATGCGCAGACTATGGTTATGACGACGATTATTCGAGCTTCAGTCCGGAAGCTTTTGTTGCCAAAGAATACACTCCATTTTTCTACTCCGATTTTTCTGCCTATTACGGGAAAGACTATAATTATAACGATGACAATTCCAATACCCGATTCAACGAACAAATTGTGAAGGAATGGTATGATTATTTCGGACAGAAATTAAGCAAAGCCGATCTTCAATACTTGTTATTGCGAGCCAGCGAGAAAGGCATTGATTCCGTATACCAGAACTACAAAGGGAAAATTGAAGTGCTTCCAGACAGTCTGCCTCAATTGAGAAAGCTGAAAATAAATAAAAAGCAATTGAACGCCTTCTTCGGCTACCTTAACCTGGCAAAGAAAAGCGAAACCTTTGCGGCCGGTTATAAACATTATTACTATTGGGATGAGAAACAGGAGTTCAGCGCCCCTGAGGCTTTCGAAATGGACTTACTATTGGCTTTAAAGAAATCAAAAGACCCTTTCATTAAGCAGAGGCTATGGTTTCAACTGGTCCGTTATTACTATTTCTCGGAAAGAAGTGCAGGTGTAAAAACCTTAAAAGATGCTCATACGATCTCTTCTTTCAACCTATACAAGGACATTTTCCCTAAGAACATGATGTATTACAGAACGCTGGGTTATGTAGCGGGAAGACATTATTATGCGGGTGATTATGCGACTTCCAATTACCTGTTCAGCCTTTGCTATGACTATTCTAATGAGATGAAGATTCCTGCAAAATGGTCGTTCCGCCCAAATGCCGATGCCGATTGGAAACAAAGTCTGGCAATGGCAAAGACAAAAGAAGAGAAAATCACCCTTTGGCATTTAATGGGCATCTATTACGATACAGAAAGGGCCATTCCTGAAATCATCGCTTTAGACCCTAAATCAGAAAAGCTGGACTTATTACTGAGCAGAGCGATCAATATTACAGAATCTGCCTTCCGCAATTATTATGGTGGAAAGGAAGACTCTACCTCCACATTAAAGAAAAACACCGCTTTAATCAGCGGAATCGCCCTGGAAAATCAAACCAGCAAACCTTATATCTGGAATCTTGCCGCGGGATACCTGAACTTCCTGGACAGAAACTATACCACCGCAGCGAAGTTTTACCAGACCGCAAAAACACAACTTCCAGCAGATAATGAGCTGTTAATGGCCCAGTATAAAATTCTGGACTGGGGATTATATGTGCGACAATTGAAAAAAATTGATGCAGCGGCAGAAGCAAAAATGATAGAACCATTAAACTGGTTTGCCAACCTTAAAGAGGGAAAAGAAAACATTCCCGACCTTAGGTTTTACCAATCGTTAAATGAAAGCCTTGGGGTAATTTCCGATCTGTATAAAAAACAAGGGAATCCACTCAAAGCGAATATTTTCAGAAGCTACAATGAGTTTTACACCAAAAACCAACAGGTTGAGCAATTGAAAAGTCTGATGTTGAATGACAAGAAAACAGCCTTTGAAGAAGCTATGCTTCGTTATTACCCTTACAAGCTCGAAGACCTTTATTTCTATCAGGCCACAGTCCTTGTTTTTCAGGATCAACCGGAAGCAGCAATTTCCCTTTTAACCAAAAGCGGCCGTCAGACAGATACGCTGCAAGCCAATCCATTCAATATGCGTTTAAATGATTGTCACGATTGTGATCATCAAATGGCACAGTCTAAAAAATTCACTTCTCTGGAGTTACTCCGGATGATGAAAAATATGAAAGCAGAGATTAAAGCCGGCAGAAATGTATATAACAACGCTTACTTATTGGCCAACGCGTATTATAACATCAGCTATTACGGCAATAACCGGGGATTTTATGTATCCAGCCTCACTGATACCTATGGCAGCAGTGCTTTCAGCATTCCGGTACCATTCAGGCCAATATACCTTTCCGGAAAACTTGCTGAAAAGTATTACCTGATGGCCAGAATGGCGACAAAAAATAAAGAACAGCAGGCACGTTGTGCTTTTATGGCCAGCAAATGCGAACGTAATGAGAGTTATAACCGATCTTTTGATCTTCCTGAAAATAAAAAAGCCAATTACTGGAGTGTAGAAACCAGTCCGATGTATTTTGGTCAGAACTTCTCCTTATTGGCGAAACAGTACGCCGATACCAGATTTTATCAGGAAGCAATTGAAGAGTGCGGGTATTTCCGTCAGTATTTAAATTCGCTAAACTAAATTTAGTAAAGGAATTCAAGGCTATGAAACCAATTGTTGAACTGATTACGGCATGGGCCGATTATGAAAGCAAGAATCCCGCTGCTAATGCAGCGGAATTCTGTAGTCATTTTTTGATGGACCATAAAGGGCAGGATATACCGGATAAAACACCGGTTACGCTACAAGATAAAGACGTTGATCAGGAACTGGCCGGCCTTATCGGCCAGTTAAATTCCATTCATGTCATTTATGCCAAAGCCGTATTAAAAGAATATCCGGGAATTGAACTGGAATGGTTTTACTTCATGAAAGCTATCGACAGGCACAAGGAAGCCAGGAAATCTGATGTAGTTGCTGCCGTATTTTTCGAACAATCTACCGGTATTGACATCCTCAACAGAATCAAAAAAGCAGGCTTGCTAATAGAAAGAAGCGACCCCGCGGATAAAAGAGCCAAGCTGATCAAATTGAGTACGAAAGGGGAAAAACTATTGCAACTGTTGCATCAGAGTTTATTCAAAGCAGATCAATTGTTATTCCATGACCTTTCTGCATCGAACAAGAAACTCCTGGTTAATCTGCTAGATGATACCCGGAAGAAGCACCATATTTTAATTTCTGAAAACAAGCACAAACAACTGGAAGGACTAAGCAATGATGTTTCCTAAGCAGAATACAGCTATGTTTATAAACAGCGCAAGTTTCGGGTTTTATCCCTGCCTGTTATCCGGTAATTTTGAGGTATAAATTTCAAACTATGGAAACCTCAAATCAAATCGATTACCAGAGAATTGAAAAGGCTATTGAATACTTAAAGACTAACTTTAAGCAACAGCCTTCCTTAGAAGACATCGCTGAGCATGTTTATTTAAGCCCCTTTCATTTTCAGCGGATGTTTACAGCATGGGCCGGAGTTAGTCCGAAGCAATTCCTCCAATATCTGAGCATAGAATATGCGAAGGGAATCTTAAAAAAGCAAAAGGGCAACTTATCTGAGGCAGCTTATGAAACCGGCTTATCAGGTACCAGCAGGTTGCACGATCTTTTCATCAAAATTGAAGGGATGACACCAGGGGAATTTAAAAATGGCGGGCAGCAGTTACAGATTAATTATAGTTATGCTGAAAGTCCCTTTGGACCGCTATTGGTAGCTTCTACTACTAAGGGCATCTGTTACATGGCCTTTTCCGATGATCCTGATCAGGCATTTTCGGAATTGCAGCAGCTTTTTCCAAATGCGCAGTATCAACAACTACTCGATCGGATACAACAAAATGCACTTTATATATTCAGCACCGACTGGAACAGGTTATCCGAAGTAAAACTTCATTTAAAAGGAACGGATTTTCAAATCAAAGTATGGGAAACACTGTTAAAAGTACCTTCGGGAGAGCTGGCTACCTATGCTGATATCGCAAACACGATCGAAAACCCAAAGGCCAATCGTGCAGTAGGAACGGCGGTAGGTAGCAATCCGATTGCATTTTTGATCCCTTGTCACAGAGTGATCAAATCTACAGGAGAATTGGGTCAATACCACTGGGGAGCAGGCCGAAAAACGGCCATGATAGGCTGGGAAGCGGCAAAAAACGATGTTAAACCCGCGTAGAAAGGGTTCTCCAGAGATAAAACACCAAATAGCTTTCCCATTCGGGGTAGCCATTAAAGAAAGTTTCAATATCGGAAAGCTCCTTTTTATCCTTGATAATGTCCAGATTGATCAAGGCATTCAACAGCCCTGCATCGCCATGAGGAATACAGGAACGCTCCTTCAAACTCTTCATTAAGGCATAGTTTGCGGTCCAGATCCCTACCCCCTTTACACTGATCAGTGCTTTTTGACGGGCCGCAACATCCGGCATTTCACGTAATACTGCTTTACTGAGGCTCTGGTTAGCAAAAGCCTCAGCGATTTTCAACACATAACCGGCCTTACTTCTTGAAAACTGCATCGCCTGTAAATCTTCTAATGATGCATTTGCCAAAACAGCAGGATCAGGGAATAGAAAATACCGATTCCCATTAAATTCTATGGTTGTTCCATATCGTTCTACCAGTTTCCTTTTTAGTTTATAAGCGAAGGTTAGATTGATCTGTTGGCCGATGATTGCCCAGCAAATCGCTTCAAATAAATCGGGAATACCGATCAACCGAAGGCCGTAGTAATCTGCTTTCATGAAAGACAAGCGAGAATCCTGTGCAATCAACGCATAGAAAGGGTTCAGGTCCAGTTGCAGATCAAACCAATCGTCCAGGTAATTCCTCAATTCCGTTTCTTCTGTGGGAGATAATACCCTGTTCAAAACCGAAATCTTTAAATGTGGACCTTCCTTTTGAGAGCCTGGTTCCGTAACACCAGCACCGGGAACAGAACCAACGACAGCGGTGATACCAGTGGTCATAGTATCAACAGCACGATCTCCGCTTTCAATCTGAACCAGGGCCAGCCCTTCCTTCAACCGAAGTGCTCTGGTCACCTTATTGTTATCCAGCTGATACAAGCAATCATCAAATCCCCGATCTAAAAACCAAAGACACTCTCCGAAGTTAAAATCAGCAGGAACAGAAAGAAGGAAACATGTTGGAGCCATCCCACAAAAATAGTCATTTGACTATAAAATTAAATCCGATTCTTGCTAAATCAATCTCCTGAGGCTGAGTACAACAGCAGGCTTCTTGTAGGTTAAGATTATTAAGCCGACCTTCGCGCCATCATTTAATTTGCGGTCCTTAACCATGTCTTCAAAACTCTTATTTCTATATAAAGCGATCTTCCTGATTACCGTACTCTCTTTTTCGATCAATAAAAATTCGGGGGCGCAGGAAGTTGTAGAAATAAACGACAACATTGACCAGCATATCTTTTCTTTTAAACAGATTGAGATCCTTCCCGACACTTCCGGCAAACTGAGTTTTAATCAGATCCGCAGTAAAGGTATTTCGCAACAGTTTAAACCAAGCAAGACCAGTACCCCTCAAACCACTAAACTAAATTCAATTTACTGGTTCAGGATCAACATTAAAAACAACAGTAAGGCAGAAAAATACTTCTTACTGGAATTTTTCGACCAGACATTAGACCATGTTACCGGCTATATTCCACAAAAAGACGGCAGTTATAAAGTAAAAGAATTTGGAGACAAGTTTCCCTTCCACAAGCGGAAATTGCAGCATAAAAATTTCGAATTTTACCTTGCCAATGATAACGACGAAATACAAACCTATTATTTCAAGATCCAGTCCTCCCAGATTGGCGATGCGATTATCGTATTGCGTTCTGTAGACTGGTTCATCTCCTATGCCCTTGACGAGTACTTTTACTTCGGTATTTTCTATGGAATGATCCTCGTGTTCAGCTTTTACAACCTGATCATGTTCATCGCCATGCGCCAAAAGCAGTACTTATACTATGTGCTTTACAATTTGAGTGTCGGCTTCTTTGAAATGAGCACCGATGGAATCGCCTACCAGTATTTATGGCCAAACCAACCGCAATGGAACCAAACTGCTTACGCGGTAGCCCTGTATGCCGTCAGTATTTTCGCGTTGCTCTTTACCCGGGAACTGCTATTCGTAAAGTCCAAAGCACCAAAATTAAACCGCCTCATTTTAGGCGTCATTACCCTCAGAACGCTCTGGTTTTTCTACTGCTTACTATTTAACCAGAACCTGTTCAGTTATAAATTTATTGAGGCCATACCCTTATCCGTGGCTTTCTTTACCGGCATATACATCTACAAACAAGGCTATCTCCCTGCCCGATTCTTCGTATTGGGCTATAGCTTCCTGTTTTTAGGTTTCCTGCTCAAGTTATTAATCATGCTTCATTTCTCCTTTTTAAACTTTGGAGTCATCGGTTATTACAGCCTCAGCTTCTGCTTTATCCTGGAAATGGTTTTCCTTTCTTTTGCCATTGGTGATAAGGTGAGTATCCTGAGAAAGAAAAAAGACATCGTACACCGGCAGATGATCCGACAGATGGCGGAGAATGTGAAGCTGAAAGACACCTTAAACCTGGAATTAGAAGGCAAAGTAGAAGAGCGTACCAGAGAAGTCTATCACAAATCCCTGATCATTGAGGCTAAGAATGCGGAATTACTGGATGCAAACGACCGGTTAAAACAACAGGCGGAAGAGATTTCGAGGATGAATACCTTGCTGGAACAAGACAACCAGGAGCTGCAGACTAATGTAGAAAAAGTAACGCGGGACAGGGTGATGTCTACCGATGTAGATTTTGAGGAGTTCAGCAAAATCTATCCGGATAAAGAAAGCTGCAACTTGTTCCTGTCCGACCTGAAATGGAAAAACGGATACCATTGCCGAAAATGCAAGAACGACCATTTCTATAACGGACACATCGCTTATAGCAGAAGGTGCAGCAAATGCGGCTATGAAGAATCTGTGACCAGCTTCACCATTTTCCACAATACCCGAATCCCGATTGTGAAAGCTTTTTATATGGTCTTCCTCGTGTACAGTTCCAAGGGTAAAATCTCTTCACATAAACTATCGGAGATACTGGGCATCCGTCAAAGCACCTGCTGGACGTATGGATCAGGCATCAAACAGCGGATGGAAGAGCGAAAAGCGCAACTCAAAAAAGCCAGCAAAAACGGTTGGAGTCAGCTGGTTTTAGACTAAACACAGTCGATAATTCTGGAAATTCACGCTTCCACAGGATACAATCCGGTGATTTGACATTTTTTTTACCTGTTTAATCCAAGGGTACTTAAGCGTATCAGATCAGGTGAGCGTCAGTGCTGATCCATTGTCCCTATGCACTGTATATCAAGGCATAAGCCTGTTTTAAGGCTATGGTACCAAAGCGTATCAAAACCATTGCAACAATCTAATTATCAGTAGTTTAGGTGAAATAAACTATTCCAATCACTAGGAATTAACATAAAATCAACCTTAACTTTATCACATCAAATTCATTAAACAAAGCAAAAATTATGAGAAAAAAGTTTACTCTTTTTATCCTTAGCTTACTCTGTAGCATCTCTGTGAGTATGGCGCAGGAGCTTAACGTTAAGGGAGAGGTGAAAGACGAAAAAGGTCTGCCACTTCCAGGTGTTTCTGTTAAAATCAAAGGAAGTACCAAAGGTGCTATGACCGCTGGAAACGGAAAGTACACACTGACAGCTGCAGGCAATGCCACTTTAGTTTTTTCCTTTATTGGTTATAAAACTATAGAGCAGGCGGTAAACAACAACACAACTGTTAACGTGAACTTATCTGAAGACAATAATGAATTGAATGAGGTAGTGGTGATCGGTTACGGTACAACTACTAAGAAAGACCTCACCACAGCGGTGACAACTATTTCTTCCAAAGACCTGAAAAATCAGCCCATCACCAATCCCTTACAAGCGGTACAAGGTAGAGCGGCAGGTGTTCAGGTAACGGCAGAATCCGGTAAACCAGGTGCAGAGATTGCGATCAGCATTCGTGGAAACACTTCCATTACGGCATCAAACAGTCCATTATATGTAATTGACGGGGTAACTTCCAGAAATGCAGGCTTCTTAAACCCGAATGACATTGAATCCCTAACTATATTAAAAGATGCTTCTGCAGCGGCCATTTACGGATCAAGCGGTGCGAATGGTGTCGTTTTAATCACAACTAAAAAAGGGGTTTCCGGCAAAGTAAAAGTAGAATTCAATGCTTTTACCGGAATCTCAAATTTCTGGCGCAAGCAAGATGTATTGTCAGCTGATCAATACATCGGCCTGATGAAAGAATTGGGTTATACCACATTTGGTGATGGTAGCAATACCGACTGGCAGAAAGAAACTTTCGGTACTGGTACACAAAACCAGTATCAGGTATCCTTATCTGGTGGTGGTAATGGTGGAAACTTTTACCTTTCTACCGGATACCAACGTGATAAAGGAATTGTAGCTCCGGCAGAACTTGACAGGTATACTGTTAATTTCAATGGTTCACAAGCGGCAACTTCCTGGTTAAAATTCACCGCTACCGCAGCATTAACCGCAAGGAACTCTATTGATGTGAGTGACAATGCCGGTGTTGCACGTGGAGGTACCATTTTATCCGCATTAACTACGCCTTCAACGATTGGCATTTACAATCCTAACGGCAGTTATACTACGATCCCTAACTCTGGTGGATGGGACAACCCGATTGCCCAGGCTTTTGGTGCAAAAAATAAAACCAAAAACCTACGTTTTATCGGATCATTGGGTGGAGAAATCAAGTTTACTAAAGATTTAATCTTCAAATCTACCATCAGTACCAATATCAACAAAAACGACTACAACTACGATCTTGATGCATTCAAGACTACTTACGGTCGCCAGGAAGGTGGTATCTATAGAAATAACCGAACCGATGACAATGTATGGTTGAATGAGAACATTTTGACCTATACCAAAAACGTTGGTAAAAACGCGTTTTCAGCAACCGGTGGTTATACCCTGCAAGCTTCAGACTATCAATATACAGATTATGAAGAAAACAGGTTCTATAACCCACAAACAGGTGTTAAAAACGACAAGCCGGTTATCGTTCCTAAAGTACCACAAAGGGCACAATGGGCAAAACAATCTTACCTGACCAGAGTAACCTATGCTTTTGACAGCAAATACCTGTTCAGTGCGAACTTCAGAGCCGATGGTTCTTCCCGTTTCAGTGATGAGCAACGTTTTGGTTATTTTCCTTCTGCTTCCGCAGGATGGAGAATCTCCGGTGAAAACTTTTTGAAAGACAGCAAAACTATTAATGACTTAAAAATCAGAGGTAGCTGGGGTAAAGTTGGTAATGATGAAGGGATCGGTGATTATGCCTGGAGAAAACTTTATCAGGAAAATGCACAGGGTGATTATAACCTGACCAACCTGAAAAACACAGGCCTGTCATGGGAAACCACTACGCAAAGCAATATTGGTTTAGATTTAACCATGTTTAACAACAGAGTGACTTTCACTGCTGATGCTTACCTGAAAAAAACCAATGATCTGTTGATCAAAGTACAGTTGCCACCAACCTCAGGATTTGCTGAACAAGCTTACAATGTAGGTTCGATGGAGAACAAAGGGATGGAATTCACACTATCTACTAAAAACATCGAAAGAGAGAAATTCAGCTGGTCTACAGACATGAACATCTCCTTCAACAAAAACAAAGTGACTAGTTTAGGTGCTTCTACCCCATCACTTGATTTCGGTGGTATTTACTCCCGTACTTCAGCGGTGCGTGTAGTAGAAGGCAGACCGTTGGGTAGCTTCTACGGTTTCGAATATACAGGTGTAGATCAGAAAACAGGTTTGGCTACTTATGCAGACTTAAACGGTGACAATAAGATTGATGAAACTGACAGAACCTTTATCGGCTCTGCGCAACCTGATTTCATCTATGGAATGACCAACAATTTCAGCTACGGTAACTTCGGATTAAACCTCTTCTTCCAGGGTGTTCAGGGTAACCAGATGTTCAATGCTTCGAGAATTGATTTAGAAGGTCTTTACGACTCTAAAAACCAATCCGCAGCAGTATTAGACCGTTGGACACCAGAAAACACCAATACTAACATCCCAAGAGCAGTAAAAGGAAATACCGACAATAGCCGTACTTCCAGCAGGTTCGTAGAAAACGCTTCTTACCTCCGTTTAAAAACAGCTACCCTTTCTTACAACTTCGGTGAGGCATTTTTAGGCCGCATGAAAATGAGCAAGCTTACGGTGTTTGCGACTGGTTACAACATTCTAACCTTCACAAAATACAAAGGTTTAGATCCTGAAGTGAGCCAATACGGCGCAAACGGTCCAAATATGGGCGTGGATTACGGAACTTACCCACAAAGCAGAAGCTTCCTGTTAGGTGTAAACGTTGGATTTTAATAATAAAGAGACATGAGAATTAAATTATATTCAATTTTAGCAGCCGCAGCCCTTACCATGGGCTTACAGACCAGCTGCAAGAAAGATTTTTTAGATAAGAACCCATTCAACCAGGTGACGCCGGAAGAGGCTTTCGTAGACCTTAAAGGTGCAGAAAAGCTACTTTCAGGTGCTTACGGAGGAATGTACAACAACACCCATATCTGGGATTTCATGCTAAACGGTGATGTCATCGCAGATAACTCTTATGCGGGTGGTGATAACCCAAGTATGTTCCAAATGGACGAATTCCGCGTAGCTTCCACCAATGAAGTATTGGAAAGAGACTGGTCGGAGCTGTATTCGCAAATCAAAAATGCGAATGAGGTATTAGACATTGTTCCGAACATTCAGGATCCTGAATTAGATAAAGGCGACAGAAGAAGCCAGATTCTTGGAGAAGCGGCAGGGATCAGAGCCTACCTGTATCTATACCTGGTGCGCTTATGGGGCCCGGTACCAATTGTATTGAAATCTCCGGAAAAACTGGAAGACATGCAGGTTCCAAAATCCAGTGTAGATGCCGTTTATGCGCAAATCATCAAGGACCTGGAGTATGCGCTTGCCAATGCCAGAACTACCGCTCCTAACAAAGGGATTGTCACTAAAGGTGTAGCCAATGCTTTATTGGCTAAAGTATACGCTACTAAGCCTAATCCTGAATGGAATAAAGTAAACCAGTATGCGGATGCAGTAATCGGTGGTGGATACTCACTGTTCAGTAGCTATGATGGCTTATTTTCCGGCAGCAACAAAAACAACACTGAATCAATCTGGGAAATGCAATTTGATGGAGGCAATGGTACTAACCGTCGCTCTAACTGGATGCCAAGTGTGATTGTAGGTTTAGGATGGAAAAAGTTCTGTACGCCTTCCAACGATCTTTCTGCGGCATTTGATGCAGAAGGTGATCAGATTCGTAAAAATTCAAGCATTAAGTTCCTGAATGTGGCGACTGAAGGCTGGAGTGATACCTTCTGGCCAAAAACAAAATATCCATACATCAACAAATATAGAAATGACGACCAGACCAATATCTATATCCTTCGTTTGGCAGATATCCTTTTGTTGAAAGCGGAAGCTTTGAATGAAATTAGTGCAGGAGGTTGGGCGCAGTCGAAACCATTGGTAGAGCAGATCAGAAACAGGGTAAACCTTGGGGCTACTCCTGCCGCAGATCAGGCAGCAATGCGTTTGGCTATCGAAAAAGAACGTCGTCTGGAGCTTGCTTTTGAGGGGCACCGCTGGTATGACCTGGTGCGTACTAACCGTGCAATCCCGGTGATGAACGCACAGAAAGACGGAAATGGCGCTTCATTAAACTACAACCTTACTGCCGACAAGATCTTATTGCCAATGTCGCAGAAAGAGATCGATAGAAATACAAACATCAACAAATAGTTTTTTACCGGAAGCACTGCCCATGGTAGTGCTTCCTTATAAATACGCAAATGACACTAAAAAGAACCCTATCCCTGTTGCTGCTTTCCAGCACTTTCGGTACGGCCTTCGCTCAGCATAATAACGAGGCAAAAGCAGAAGCCTTGTTAAAAAAAATGACGATTGAAGAGAAAGTCGGGCAAATGGCGCAAATTACACTTGATGTAATCGGCAAAGGAAAAGGACGCTATGAGAGCGATGAACCTTTCGGCTTAGACGAGAAGGAATTACAGAGAGTATTGGTAAAATACCATGTTGGTTCAGTATTAAACACCTCAAACAATAGAGCAAGAACACCACAGGTATGGTATAACATCATCAGCAAGATTCAAAATGTGGCGATGAAACAAACGCCAAATAAAATCCCTGTGATTTATGGTGTGGATGAAATCCATGGCGCTACTTATACGGTAGGCGCAACAATGTTCCCGCAGCAAATTGGTCAGGCGGCAACGTTTAACCGTTCATTGGTAAAAACCAGTGCTTCCATTACCGCTTATGAAACCCGTGCAAGCTCGATTCCATGGAACTTTGCCCCGCTATTAGACGTTGGTTCAGATCCACGTTTCCCTCGTCAGTGGGAAAGTTTTGGTGAAGATCCATACCTGATTAAAGAATTGGGTGTAGCCGCAGTAAAAGGTTACGAAGGTGAAGATGGTAAGGTGTCTCATCCGGAAAAGGTAGCTTCCTCTATTAAGCACTTCCTGGGTTACCAGGTATCCGTTTCAGGAAAAGACAGAACGCCTGCTTTCATTTCTGACCAGGCTTTAAGAGAGTATCATTTACCTCCTTTTAAAGCGGCAATTGATGCAGGTGCAAAAACCATCATGATCAATTCCGGCCTTATTAACGGTGTCCCTGTACATGCCAATTACCATATCCTGACTGAATTATTGAAGGAAGAATTAAACTTCAGAGGTTTAGTGGTTACGGATTGGGGAGATATTGAGAACCTTTACAAAAGAGACCGCATTGCGAAAGACGACAAAGAAGCGATTATGCTGGCGATTAATGCCGGTATCGATATGTCGATGATCGCCTATAACTACGAGACTTTCTGCGATAACCTGCTTGCTTTAGTGAAAGAAGGAAAAGTTAAAGAATCCCGTATTGACGATGCGGTAAAAAGAATCTTATGGGTAAAATATGAGTTGAATCTTTTTGAGAAACCAACTACAAACCCTAAAGACTACCCGAAATTTGGTAGCAAAGAATTTGAGCGAGCTGCTTATCAAACCGCAGCAGAATCCATCACTTTATTGAAAAACACGGATCACATTCTTCCATTGGCTAAGGGGACTAAAATCCTCGTTGCGGGTCCGAATGCAAATTCTATGAGAACGTTAAACGGTGCATGGACGTATTCCTGGCAGGGAGAAAAGGTGGAAGAATTTGCCGCCCGATATCATACCATCCTGGAGGCTTTACAAAATAAAGCAGGAAAAGAGAACGTAACTTATTTCCCTGGTGTCAGCTATAAAATGGATGGCAAATATTATGATGAGTACGCGGATAAAATGGAAGAAACCATTGCTGCAGCAAAAGATGCAGACGTGATAGTGCTTTGTCTTGGAGAAAACTCTTATACGGAATCTCCGGGTAACATGAACGATTTATACCTGTCGGATTTACAAACGGAACTGGCGCAGAAATTAGCGGCAACCGGTAAAAAAGTAATCCTGGTATTGAATGAAGGTCGCCCTCGTGTAATCAGTAAATTTGAAAAGAAAATGAGTGCGGTAGTACAAACTTATCTTCCGGGTAACTTTGGTGGTGATGCCCTTGCAGATGTGTTATATGGCGTGGTTAATCCTTCAGGAAAACTACCTTACACCTATCCACAGTTCCCTAACGCCTTGTTTACTTACTACCATAAACCATCAGAAAACAAAGGCACCACAGAAGGTGTGTACAATTATGATGCAGATTACAATCCTCAATATGTATTTGGCGCTGGTTTAAGTTATACCACTTTCAAATACGATCAATTGAAACTGAGCAGCAACACCTTGAAAAAAGGAGAAACGCTGACGGTTACGGTAAACGTAAGCAACACTGGTAAAGTAGCCGGAAAAGAAAGCGTATTGCTATTCAGTTCTGATTTATATGCGACTTTGATTAGTCCCGATGTGAAACGTTTGAGAGCATTTGAAAAAATCGACCTTAAACCTGGTGAAACTAAAACAGTAACTTTTAAAATCCAGCCGGAAGACCTTGCTTTCATCAATACGGAAAGCAAAGCGATCACGGAAGAAGGTGAATTTACCTTACAGATTGCCGATCAGAAAACCAACTTTAACTACATCCCTTAAAAAGCATCCTACTAGTCTATGAGATTATTAAATCTAAGCGTTATTGCTGCCCTGGCATTGGGTTCATGTGCCTCAAAAAAAGACGTACCAGCGACAGCAGGCGTTGAATCATGGATCACCAATGGTGACCGCTCTGCCTTGTTAGAAAAGCAAAAAACACCTTTACATTTTTCTACTGCGATGAACAACAACATCAATATCGTGGTAGATGACCAGCAACGTTACCAAACCATGGACGGTTTTGGCTATACCTTAACCGGTGGCAGCGCGAGTCTGATGAACGGACTTCCGGCAGCAGAAAAAAAGGCGATGTTAAAAGAGATTTTCTCTACTGCAGGAAATGGCATTGGCATCAGTTACCTGCGTCTAAGCGTTGGGGCTTCGGATTTAAGTGCGGAGACTTTTACTTACAATGAAATGCCTGCCGGACAAACAGACCCGGAATTGAAAAACTTCTCTATCGAGAAAGAAATGAAAGACCTGGTTCCGATGTTAAAGGAAATCATTGCCATCAATCCAAAGCTCAGGATCATGGGTTCTCCATGGACGGCGCCTACCTGGATGAAAGACAATCAGGCTTACCGTGGTGGTAGTTTAAAACCTGAATATTATCAGGCCTATGCCAAATATTTTGTAAAATATATTGAGGCGATGAAAGCACAAGGCATCATCATCGATGCAGTAACGATTCAAAATGAGCCATTACATCCTGGTAACAATCCAAGCATGTATATGACGCCACAAGATCAGGCTAACTTCATCAAGACGGCTTTAGGTCCGGTATTTAAAGCTGCGGGTATCAAAACCAAGATCATTATTTATGACCATAACGCAGACCGTCCGGATTACCCGATCACGATTCTGAATGATCCGGAAGCCAACCAATATATTGATGGTTCCGCATTCCATTTATACGGCGGACAAATTTCTGCACTATCAAAAGTGCATGAAGCCTTCCCTAACAAAAACCTGTATTTCACAGAGCAATGGGTAGGTGGTCCTGGTAATTTCGCTGAAGATTTAAAATGGCATGTATCTACCTTAATGACCGGCGCCCCAAGAAACTGGAGTAAAACCGTATTGGAGTGGAACCTGGCAGCAGATCCACAGTACCGTCCATTTACACCAGATGGTGGCTGTACGAGCTGTCTGGGCGCTATTACCATCGATGGCAAAACATGGAGCAAGAACATCGCTTACTATTCTATCGGCCATACGTCGAAATTTGTAAGTCCAGGTTCTGTACGCATTGCTTCAAACCAAAATGATAAAATCCAGAATGTGGCTTATCAAACACCAGAAGGAAAATTGGTATTGGTTACGATGAACAACAGCCCTGAAACGCAAACGTTCAACATTAAATACAATGGTCAGGTGGTCAGCACTACGCTTGCCGCAGGTTCTGCCGGAACTTATACCTGGAACAGCAAAACAAGAGCTAAATAATACTTTGGTTGGTCTGTGGCCAACACAACAATAGAAACAGTTGAGGGGAGGGTGCATCATTTAATTATGGTCGCCCTCTTTCTGTTTACCCTGTTTTTTGGCAGGCCAATTGCAGTCTCCTACCCGAATCAATTCAAAAAACAATGAACAAGCATCTTTTACTATTTGCAGGATTGGCCGTTATAATGGCTTCCTGTACCAGTAATCAGGCAGAAAAGAAAGCAACGGATTCTTCAATGATTGCGTTAGATACTACTTTTAGTCCCGCAAATGAGCGTCCTGAACATTCTATCACCTGTTATCAATATGTTAAAAATAAAGATACCGCCAGCATGCAATTGCGCATCAACGGGGAAGAAATCACCGGATTTCTGAACTATCGTATTTATGAAAAAGACGCCAATAAAGGGACACTTTCCGGAGAAATGAAAGGCGACACCCTAATCGCAGATTACACTTTTGACTCGGAAGGATTAAGGTCTGTCAGGGAATTGGTGCTCCTTAAAAAGGATGGCAAATTTTACGAAGGCTATGGTCCTGTGAAAGAAGAGAAAGGGAAAGTCATCTTTGAACACCGGGGCAGCCTGAAGTTCGATCATAACGTCGTATTTAGCCCTATACCTTGTAAATAACCCCTAAAAAAACCCAATAAGAGCTCCTGAACAGGAAAATATCTTATTGGGGTTTAAAATCGCTGAATGACCAGCTTACATATTTTCAAACTTCTCCCAGAAGCCATCCACCGGAAGCTTTGCGAAAATGTTTACCGGTTCTTTTTTCACCGGGTGGATAAACTGAAGGCGGCGGGCATGAAGACAAATACTGCCTTTTCTGCTTCCTCTTGGGTAACCATATTTGTTATCCCCTACTATCGGACATCCTAAAGTTGAAAGTTGTACCCTGATCTGATGCGATCTTCCCGTAAGCGGGTCTACCTCGATCAGGTAATAACCGTTCAGTTCTCCGATCAGGCGATAGCTCAATTCGGCCCGCTGACTACCCGGTACTTCTACATTATGCGGCGTCACCACGTTCTTCTGTGGATTCTTTACCAGCCAATGTACCAATGTGCCCGAAGGTTTAGCCGGCATATTTCTCACCACTGCCCAATAGGTTTTCTTTACCTCTCTATTTTTGAAAACCGCGTTCATCCGTTCCAGCGCTTTACTCGTTTTTGCGAATAAAATTACGCCACTTACCGGACGGTCTAAACGATGTACTACGCCCAAAAACGCAGTATTGGGTTTGTTATAGGTTTTGGCAAGGTATTTTTTTACCTTTTCATCCAGGGGCTCATCCCCTGTTTCATCTACCTGTACAATATCACCTGCACGCTTACAAATCGCGATCAGGTGGTTGTCTTCATAAAGTATATCTTTTGCTGTTATTGGCATCTGTAGTTGTGGGGCTTGTTAGAGCCCTGCTTATAAAACTTTAATACTGCGATAAACTTAATATTGCTCTTTTTCGTTCGGGAAATCACTAGACTTCACATCTTTAATATAAGATTGTGCGGCATTTAAAATACCATCGTAAAGGTTCACATACTGGCGTAAGAAACGAGGTTTGAAACCTTTTGTTAAACCAATCATGTCATTTACGACCAATACCTGTCCGTCGCAATCCGGACCGGCTCCAATTCCTATCGTCGGGATAATTAAAGATTCTGACACCTCTTTACCCAATTTCGCAGGGATTTTCTCCAGTACAACTGCAAAACAACCGGCTTCCTGTAAGGCAAGCGCGTCTGTTTTCAATTTCAATGCTTCCGCTTCATCTTTGGCTCTTACCGTGTAAGTACCAAACTTATATATCGACTGAGGAGTTAAACCTAAGTGTCCCATAACAGGAATTCCTGCAGTAATAATTCTTTGTACTGATTCTACGATCTCCGTTCCACCTTCCATTTTCACGGCATGAGCGCCGGATTCTTTCATAATTCTAATGGCAGAAATCAAGGCTTCTTTAGAATTCCCCTGGTAAGAACCAAAAGGAAGATCCACTACTACTAAAGCACGTGAAGCACCTCTAACCACCGATTGCGCGTGATAGATCATCTGATCTAAAGTAATTGGCAAGGTTGTCTCATGGCCTGCCATTACGTTGGAAGCTGAATCTCCAACCAGTAAAACATCTAAACCAGCATCATCAAGGATGGTTGCCATAGAGTAGTCATAAGCAGTTAACATCGCGATCTTTTCACCATTTTGCTTCATTGCTTGCAAAATATGGGTCGTGATCCGTTTTACTTCTTTATTTACAGACATCTTTTTTTATATTTTAGTTTGGGCAAAATTACTTTTTACATCCGAAATAAAGCGAGTTTAATTGTTTTTGTGACAGAATCAGGAGCGCAACCACCGCCTTAAAAGCCCCTTCCCTCAAATTCTCAAAAAAATCCTTGATTTAAAACCTCAAAAATGTATCTTTGTATCCCGAAATGAAGGGGTTACTTAACAGCACATTTGTTAACTACAGAAGTGATATCAAAATCACGCATGATCCATCGTTTTTCTCTTTTTTCACCATAATTTCTCATTTTTATACACACAATGACTAACTACACCAAGTTACCTGCAATCTTGTTATTGGCTGATGGCACCGTTTACTACGGAAAAGCTGCGGGAAAAATCGGCACAACGACCGGAGAAATCTGTTTCAACACAGGAATGACTGGATATCAGGAAATTTTTACTGACCCTTCTTACTTCGGACAGATCATGGTTACCACCAATGCACATATTGGGAATTATGGAATCCACAGAGAAGAAATTGAGTCTGACAGCATCAAAATCGCTGGTCTGGTTTGTAAAAACTACAGCGTCGGATATAGCCGTAAAGAAGCATCAGAGTCAATTCAGGACTATTTTCAAGATGAAAATATTGTAGGGATTTCAGATATTGACACACGTGCTTTAGTACGTCACATCAGAAATAAAGGTGCAATGAACGGTATCATCTCTTCAGAGATCACTGATCTTGAAGAATTGAAAGCTAAATTAGCAGCAGTTCCATCTATGGACGGTCTGGAATTATCTTCTCAGGTATCTACTAAAGAACCTTATTTCTATGGCAACCCTGATGCAACTTATAAAATTGCGGCATTAGACCTTGGAATTAAAAAGAATATCCTTCGCAACTTCGACGAAAGAGACATTTACATTCAGGTATTCCCGGCTAAAACCAGCTTCGAAGAAATGAATAAATGGGGTGCTGACGGATACTTTATCTCTAATGGTCCTGGTGATCCATCGGCTATGCCTTATGCAATTGAAACTGTAAAACAAATTCTTGCTGCCGACAAACCAATGTTCGGTATCTGTTTAGGTCACCAGTTATTAGCAGAAGCTAATGGTATTGGTACCATGAAAATGTTTAACGGACACAGAGGATTAAACCACCCGGTTAAAAACATCATCAAAAACCACTGCGAAGTAACTTCTCAGAACCATGGTTTCGGTGTGATTGCCGAAGACGTTAAAAAATCTGATAAAGTAGAGATTACTCACCTTAACCTGAACGACCAGAGTATCGAAGGTATTCGCGTAATCGGTAAAAAAGCATTCTCTGTACAATACCACCCGGAGTCTTCTCCAGGTCCACATGACTCCCGTTACTTATTTGATGATTTCATTGAAATGATCAAAGGCGAATTGGCCTGGTAATTAGGGACAATTCTCTTTAAAACATCATTTTACCGTTATATTCGAAGGTTTAGCAGGATTAGGTTTTCTATTCTTCTAAACCTTCTTACATTTATAGTATGGACAACACCAATGCCATCATTAGTGTGAAGAACCTCGTAAAAAAATACGACGACTTTACCGCAGTACAAGGCATCAGCTTCGATGTGTATGAAAACGAAATATTTGGACTTTTAGGTCCGAATGGAGCCGGAAAAACCACCACTTTAGAAATCATAGAAACCCTTCGCGAGAAAACTTCAGGAGAAATCCTGGTAGATGGTTATGATGTAGATAAAGATGCCAGTAAGATCAAAAGAATCATTGGTGTACAATTGCAGGCTGCCGGATACTATCCGAATTTAAACCTGGTGGAGTTGATGGAATTGTTCTCCGGTCTTTATGGCGTAGACATCAATCCGATGGAAATGCTGGAAAAAGTAAACCTGCAAGACAAGGCGAAAGCCAAATATAAAGCGCTTTCCGGTGGACAAAAACAACGTTTTTCCATTGCTACAACCCTGATCAATGCGCCAAAAATCATTTTCCTGGATGAGCCTACTACCGGTTTAGATCCACAGGCCAGACGTAACCTTTGGGACCTGATCATTGAGATCAGAAAGAATGGGACTACCGTAGTGCTCACCACCCACTATATGGACGAAGCGGAGCAGCTTTGCGACCGTGTTGCCTTCGTAGAACGAGGAGAGATCATTGCAGTAGACACGCCAGACAACCTGATAGACCAGCTGATCAGCACCGGTTTTGAAAGAAAAAAAGAAGTTAAAAAAGCCAATCTGGAGGATGTTTTCATCCAGTTAACCGGCAAAGAATGGCGCGAGGACAATTAATAGAAACAAATGAGCAAACCTTACAATCATACTAAAGCTACCATGGCACTTGCGAAAGCAAGTTTTCGTTCAATCATGCGTAGCCCATCGGCCGTAGTGTTTACACTGGCCTTCCCACTGGTCTTTATCCTTGTTTTTGGATTTCTAGGCAAAGGGGGATTAAAAGTAGAACTGGCTGTTGCGCCAGGCTCCGATCTTCACAATCCAATCATCGTAGCACTGGAAGAAAATCCGGTAGTACACCTGGTTAGAGACAAAGATGCCGGAGAAATAAAAAACGGACTGGAGAAAGGAAATATTGATGGGCTCATCAATGTTCAAAAGAATACAGCAGAAAAGCCGGCTTACAAAGCCAAAGTAGAATATACATCCGCTTCTGTGGATAAAGGGAATGTCCTGAAATCGGTGATCCATAACCTGATGTACAACTTAAATTCTAAAGATGTGATGCCTACTGTGGCAGAACTGAATGAAAGTACTGTTCAAGGTCGTATCTACCGCACCATCGATTTTATCTTACCCGGACAGCTTGGGTTCTCCCTGCTGAGTACGGGCGTATTCGGAACGGCATTTGTCTTTTTCAATTTACGTCAGACTCTGGTGATTAAGCGTTTCTTTGCCACACCGGTGAGGAAATCCAGCATTGTTTTCGGAGAAGGAATTGCCAGAATTGGCTTTGCCTTACTGGGTGCCGTGTTTATTATCCTGATTGGTCATTTCTTTTTCCATTTCACATTGGTTCATGGTGCAATTACCGTGATCAATATGTTATTACTGGCCATAATCGGTCTAATCGTATTTATGGGTTTTGGATTTGTCGTTTCTGGTATTGCTAAAAGCGAAAGTACCATCCCCCCTATTTCCAATATTATCACCTTGCCGCAATTCTTATTGTCGGGCACATTTTTCTCTATCGATGCCTTCCCTTCCTGGTTACAACCAATTAGCAGAGCATTACCGCTGACTTATCTAAACGATGCGATGAGAAAAGTTGCTTTTGAAGGTGCCGGATTATGGGATGTGAAACACCAGATCATGATCATGATCATATGGGGTATCTGTATTTATGCAGTAGCCGTCAAAGTATTCAAATGGGAATAACCGGTTTTTAACCGGGGAATAAGCGATTTTCGAATCTTCTCAAAATCAACTTATACAAAGCGTTCTTCCGAAAGGGAGAACGCTTTTTTGTTAACAACATTTCTGTAATAAACAGACTTCAAACAGCGCAGATTACAGCGGAATCCTGCAGAGAATCATTAAAAAAAACGCGGTATCCCCTAAAAAGCACCTTGATTTTGGCTAAAAAATTGCGCTGAATTATATAAAAAACAAAATTATAGCAAACTAAGGATCAGCATTATAACATATAATATCAGCATTAGGAATATTAAAAATATACTGGTAAATTTCAGTATAAATACCATCAAACTAAACCTATAGAAAAATGAAAAAACTTGCTGCTGAATTTATTGGGACCTTTTGGCTGGTTCTTGGCGGTTGCGGAAGCGCCGTACTAGCCTGTAACTACCCTGGTGCCGGCATCGGCTTTCTGGGTGTTGCCCTCGCCTTTGGCCTAACGGTGGTCACGATGGCCTATGCCGTAGGACACATCTCCGGCGCGCATTTCAACCCTGCTGTATCTGTCGGATTATGGATGGGCGGTCGTTTTGATGGCAAAGACCTCGTTCCCTACATCGTTTCCCAGGTTTTAGGCGGGACTTTAGCCGCTGCCGTCCTTTATGTGATCGCCACTGGCAATGGCAGCGAAATTGGTAGTTTTGCCTCCAACGGTTACGGGGAGCACTCTCCCGGAAAGTACAGCATGACCGCAGCATTAGTCACAGAAGTGGTGATGACCTTCATCTTTTTACTCGTTATTCTGGGTGCTACCGACGAAAGAGCACCTAAAGGCTTTGCCGGTTTAGCCATCGGTTTGAGCTTAACGCTCATCCACCTGATTAGCATTCCAGTCACCAATACTTCTGTAAATCCAGCCAGAAGCACCAGTCAGGCGTTATTTGCTGGTGGAGAAGCCATGGGCCAGTTATGGTTGTTCTGGGTAGCCCCAATTGCTGGCGCAATTCTCGCCGGATTAGTTTACAAAGCTATTTTTGCCAGTAAACCATAGACAAAACCTTTTTTAAACCACTATAAACTAATTATATACGATTTAAAAAGCCGTAATTAAATTAATTACGGCTTTTTTGTGTTTAATTTTTAACTTTGGATATCGCCATAGTAATTGTATGATTTACACTAAGGCTGACTAACAAAATAAAATCCAATAAAAATGAGTTTAATAATTGATGTTCATGCCCGCCAAATCCTTGATTCAAGAGGAAACCCTACTATTGAAGTAGATGTAATGACAGAAAATGGCGTTCTTGGTCGTGCTGCTGTACCTTCTGGTGCTTCAACAGGTATGCATGAAGCTGTAGAGCTTCGTGATAACGACAAGTCTGTATACTTAGGTAAAGGTGTTTTGAAGGCCGTTGCTAATGTAAATGATAAAATTGCTGATGAATTAAGAGGTGTTGATGTATTTGAACAAAATGCAATTGACAACTTAATGATCAAACTTGACGGAACAGACAACAAAGCAAACTTAGGCGCAAATGCGATTTTAGGTGTTTCTTTAGCAGTAGCTAAAGCAGCAGCTCAAGAGAGCCGTCAGCCTTTATACCGTTATATCGGTGGTGTAAATGCGAACATTTTACCTATCCCGATGATGAACATCGTGAATGGTGGTTCTCACTCTGATGCTCCTATCGCTTTCCAGGAATTCATGATCATGCCAGTTGGTGCATCATCTTTCTCTGAAGCATTGAGATGGGGAACAGAAGTTTTCCATAACTTAAAAGCAATCTTACATAGCCGTGGTCTTTCTACTGCTGTAGGTGATGAAGGTGGTTTTGCACCAACATTCGACAGCACAGAAGATGCAGTTGAAACGATTATCCAGGCGATTGAGAAAGCTGGTTACAAAGCAGGAGAGCAAATCTTCTTAGCATTTGACTGTGCAGCGTCTGAGTTCTTCGTGAACGGTAAATATGACTATACTAAATTTGAAGGTGAAAAAGGTGCGATCCGTACAAGTGCTGAGCAAGCAGAATACCTTGCACAGTTAACGGAAAAATACCCTATTATCTCTATTGAAGATGGTATGGATGAGAATGACTGGGATGGATGGAAAATGTTAACAGACAGAGTTGGCGACAAAGTTCAGTTGGTTGGTGATGATTTGTTCGTAACTAATGTAACTCGTTTACAAGATGGTATTGACAAGAAAACTGCAAACTCTATCTTAGTAAAAGTTAACCAGATCGGTACTTTAACAGAAACTATCAATGCAGTTAGCCTGGCACAAACCAATGGTTATACTTCTGTAATGTCTCATAGAAGCGGAGAAACTGAAGATACTACGATTGCAGATTTAGCAGTAGCTTTAAACTGTGGTCAGATCAAAACAGGTTCTGCTTCACGTTCAGACAGGATAGCAAAATACAACCAATTGTTACGTATTGAAGAAGAATTAGGTTCTGCAGCACGTTTCATTGGTAAAGATTTCAAATATTTGAAAAAATAATCTGAGTAGGGTGCTTTAAACGAAGTGCCTTAAGCAGAACAATAAGAGCGCGTAACAAAATAAAATCCTTTTCGTCCTCAAATCTTTTGAAGGAAAGATTTGTAGGTTCTCAAATGACATTTATTTTGTTTGCCTGTAAAAAAAGAAAACATCCGGAGCGTTAAACCTTCGGATGTTTTTTTTTGGATTGCGCTTTTACCTTGATTTTTAAGCGTAAATATTTTCATATGAACATATTTTCATATGAACATATTTTCATAGGTTTATACTTTTATATGTTTATATATTTGTAGCATGGAACGTTTGCTGGAACTTATACGTAATAAATACTTTCTGTCTGTCGCAGCTTTCATAGTGTGGATGCTGTTTTTTGACAGGAATGACATGGTATCTCAATACGAATTCCGTTCTGAGGTGCACAAACTTCAGGAGGAAAAGGATTTCTATGAAAAGGAAACGGCGCAGGTGAAGAAAGACCTGAGTGAGCTGAGTACTAATCTGAACATGGCAGAGAAATTTGCACGCGAGAAATACTTCATGAAAAAAGACAATGAGGATGTTTTCGTCATTGTAAAGGAAGCCCCTAAAGACTAATAGCCGACCTAAAAATCAATAACCGAATTTAGGTAACGTGAGTCTGTATTTAACCACCACTACCCTCAATACAAAGATAAAGGCGATCACAGTGATGTTTGCCATATCATCTTCCATCTTATAATGTTTGAGTCCAAAATAGAGGGAACCACCCAGAATACAGGCAGTGGCATAGATCTCCTTCCGGAAGATCAATGGGATCGTGTTTAAGAACGTATCTCTAAGCACCCCACCAAAGCACCCGGTAATTGTCCCTAATGCGATACAGATACCCGGACTGAGCCCGAAAGCAATTCCTTTCTGAATACCCAGCATCGTAAATAAGCCCAAACCGAGGGAGTCAAAGAGGAAAAGCGTAATTTTAAGTTTCTTGATGTGTGTTTTAAAGAAGATGGTAGCCAGTGAAGTGGCCAGAATCAGCAGGCAGTAATTTACATCGCGCATCCAGGCTACCGGAGTATCCCCGAGCAGCATATCCCTTACGGTACCGCCACCAATGGAAGTCACAAATGCGATGATCAGCACGCCAAATGGATCGAGCCTTCTTTGCATAGCTGCAAAAGAGCCTGAGATTGCAAAGGCAACCGTACCCAATACCTCAATGGTTTCCATTGTACCAATCTGCATATGTTGTGGGAATTAAATTTCGCCGTTTCTCTTTCTGAAAAACCACTCCAAGCTAAGCAATAAGATGATCATCGCAAACAACCATTTAAAATTTATCAGCTCTTCGTATTTCAGGTCTTCATAACTCAGGGTTTTGATACTTTCATTCTTTTCAATATCCTCCTGAATTTTCAACAGATTTGCCGGCATATATAGTTTACCATTGGTCTGTAAGGCCATATTATGGAGTAACTGGTGATTGGCAATAGTTTGCTGGTATTCCGCAATCATCGCATTGACAAAAAAAGCCCCCTTTGCCTGGTATTTTTTATCTCCCAACGTGGTACTGGCAGTATAGGTATAATTTCCGGCAGGTAGCATTCCCGCATCCAGCTGATAGGTCGCTGCTGTTCTTGAAAACAAGAAATTGTACAGTTTTCCGGCTTCATTTTTTAGTTGCAGACTTACATCAGGTGTATTTACCGCCACATAACTATCATTATAAAGCACCGCATTGATCAATACGTTTTCATTTTCCTCAAAGGTATTTTTCGAAGGCACAACCTTGAACTTACGTTTATCATCCTTTACTGCAAGATATTGTACCGTTTTAGAGATCAGGTCATTCAATACCGGATTGCTCAGTCCATCTTTTGCTTCCGATAATTTCCAGCGCCATAACCCCTCTCCGATCAGATAACCTGACTTACGACCGTTATCATTCACAAAAAACAATTGCGGAGCATCAGTTTTAATCTTTCCAATCCGCTGTTTCAGGGCTACAAAACCAGCACCATTAACCAGCACCTTTCCGAAAGGAGCCAGTAAAGGATCAAAATCATTAATGATTTTAACTGCAGCAGGATCAATATCAAAGGTGGTAAAATCGGTATTCACCATAGGAAAAGCTTCCTGAATAGTACTGTTCGCTCCGTTAATACTAACCAGTTTTTGCAGTGCATTAAACCTGCTAATATCCGTCTGTGCACCAACAACATACCATACCGGTACATTTACCTGAGCCAACTTGCCCATAAAGGCTGCCCCGGTACGCTGCATATCCGGCAATTGATATACTATCAGCAAACCATAATCATTCAGATTCAGCGCATTCAGATCCTCCCCTGTTACGACCTTTAAATCATAATTCTTATTGGTACTCAACGCCTGTTTAATGACCGAAATATCCGGGTGCGGTCCTCCGGCAGCAATTAACACCTTCTGACGGGCATCAATCACCTCTATAAAAACATGCTGTGTATTGTTCTTCTCAGAAACCTCATTGGCCAGCGGAACCAATTGCACTGTATATTTTTGAAGGCCCAGCGTTTTGGCCTTTAATTTCACTGGAATGGTCGCTGCAAAAGCATTGCTATTAACCGGCACTGCCTGTTCAGCTACCTGCTTCCCATTTTCAAATACTTTCAATTTTGCCTGCCCGCCTTTACTTTCAAAAGCCTCCAGCTGCACCTCAATCGTAAAGTCATTGTTCAGGTAAACCAGATTATTGTGATTTACATTGGCCAGCCTCAAATCGCGCTTAGGGATGGTATCTCCCAATGCAATGGTATATACAGGTGCCTTTAATCTGTTTAAATCATAGAGTGGACTCCCACCACGGTTAAATATGCCGTCTGAGGCCATAATAACTGCGCCGACGTTTCTATTCAGGTACTCGTCATTTAAGCGGTTAAACAGCGCCGTAGCATTACTCAGCTTGCCCTGATTCGAAAAATCAAAGCCTGTCTCTATACTATCACTAAAATGATAAACTTTTAATTCATACTTCGCGGAAAGCTGATCCCTTAATTTCTGCAAATCTGCTTCATATTGTCGCTTGTTAAAACCAGCTGGCTGTACATGTCCGACAGACAGTGAATTGTCCTGGGCAATAATAATTACCGGTTTCTCCAGCTGATAACTTAAATTCTTTACCAACGGAAAAAACAGCAGACCAGCAATCACTGCAACCACAAACGCCCGCAATGAAGCTAAAAATAACCGGAGCTTAGGCTCCAGATGTGCCATTTTACGATAAGCAACGTAAGCAAAAAGCAATCCCAACAGCAGACAGCCGATCAAAGTCAATATTGTATAAAAATTAAAGGAATTGCCCATAAGTACATGGCTAAGATGCTAAATTTTAAAAAATAAAATCAAATTATTTCCATAAAACCAGCGGGAAGCAGAATGGCACAAAAACAGAGCCTGAAACAGCTAATAAAATCAGCGCCATTCTGGTTTTTCGCGCATAAAAAAGGAGTATCTGTGTGAAGGCATAGGAATTTTGCCCCTTCAGGCAAAGGTTCCAGCCAGAACACAGATACTCCTTTTGAAAAGCTCTTCTTCTAAAGCGGTTACTTTAAAACGAAATAAACGCTTTAAAGATTATCTTACAACATACCTCCGCAAACCGACAATACCTGCCCGGTCACATAAGCACTCATATCAGAAGCTAAAAACACGCAAACATTTGCAACATCTTCCGGCTCACCTGCTCTTTTCAAAGGAATTCCTTCTTCCCATCCTTTTACTACTTTCGGATCTAACACATCTGTCATTTCCGTACGGATAAAACCTGGTGCGACCACATTCGTACGAATGTTACGAGAACCCAGTTCTTTTGCTAAAGACTTAGAAAAACCGATGATACCTGCTTTAGAAGCGGCATAGTTCGCTTGTCCTGCATTTCCCTGAACCCCTACTACTGAACTCATATTGATGATGGAACCTTTACGGGCTTTCATCATTACTTTAGAAGCAGCTTTAGAAATGTTAAATACAGATTTAAGGTTCACATTGATTACATCGTCCCAGTTTTCTTCGCTCATACGCATTAGTAAACCATCTTTAGTAATCCCTGCATTGTTCACAACGATATCCAGTGTACCGAAATCGGCAACGATGTCATTGATCAATTGATCTGCCTGATCGAATTTCGAAGCATCTGAGCGGTAACCTTTAACTTTGGTACCGAAGCTTTGCAGCTCTTGCTCTAATGCCTCACCTTTTTCAACGGAAGACAGGTAAGTAAAAGCAACGTTTGCACCTTGCTCCGCAAATTTCTCCGCAATCTTACGGCCGATTCCTTTTGAAGCACCGGTGATCAATGCTGTTTTTCCTTCTAATAATTTCATTATAAATATGTTTGGTTAATATTTTGTTCTTAATAAATCAGCCTTTAAACTGCTGGTTCCTGCTGACTCAGGCAATGGAAGCTACCTAATCCCCAGATGATATCTGTTGAATCGATGCCTACTACCTTTCTATCCGGGAAAACATCCTGAATAATTTTCAAAGCCTTCTCATCATTCACATCTCTGAAAGTAGGAACGATTACTGCTGCATTGGCAATGTAAAAGTTGGCATAAGAAGCTGGTAAACGAGTGTCTTCATGAATTACAGGCGAAGGCATCGGCAATTTCACGATGTTTAACGGTCTGCCATCCAATAAACGCATCGCTTTCAGCGCTTCCAGGTTTTCCTGTAAAAGAATGTAGTTTTCATCCAGCGGATTGCTTTCTACCGCCGTAAGTACGGTATCTTCATTTACAAAACGGGTAATATCGTCGATATGACCATCGGTATCATCACCAACAATGCCGTCACCTAACCAAAGGATCTGCTCAGCACCGTAGAACTCCATTAAATATTCTTCTATCTGTTCCTTTGTCAAATGAGGGTTTCTGTTCTCATTTAATAAGCAGGCTGTAGTGGTTAAAATCGTACCGGCACCATTAAATTCTACCGAACCACCTTCCATAACAATTTCAGGAAGGTAAAGTGGCAAGTCATAATGTTGCGCAATTTTAGTTGGAACCACATCATCCAGATCGAATGGCGGGTATTTACCTCCCCAGGCATTATAGCCCCAATCCACGATCACTTTTTTATCTTTTGCAGCATTCAATAAAAACGCCGGACCATGATCTCTGCACCAGGCATCATTGGTCGGGTTCCTAAAAAACTCCACCTGACTTAAATCAGCGCCTACTTTTTCAAGTTCTGCGATGGCAAAAGCTTTAGTTTCTTCATCATTGATGTTGATTCTTACCTTTTCGCCTGTGGCTACAATTTTGATGAATTCGCAATAAGGACCGTAAATGGTTTCCAGTTTACCCGGCCATGATTCTTCCTTATGTGGCCAGCTCAACCATGTTGCTTCGTGTTTTGCCCATTCGGCAGGGAAACTGTATCCTGCTTTTTTGGGACTATTATTAAATAGATTCGTCATCTATATATCTTTTGGTGATTTGTGAATAACTATCGATACGTCTGTCGCGTAAAAACGGCCAGTGCGTTCTGTAGTTGTCAGATTTTGACAAGTCAAGTTCAACAACTTTCAACTCTTCCTTACTATGGTCTGCCTGATACAACAGCGTTCCGAAAGGATTGGATACGAATGATCCACCCCAGAATGCAACGCCGGCTTCTTCTCCAACGCGGTTGATGCTCACTACGGGAATACCGTTTGCGATTGCATGGGAGCGTTGAATCGTTTGCCATGCATTATATTGTTCTACATTGGTCGCCTCATCCTGAGTGGTTGCCCATCCGATAGCGGTAGGATATACCAAAAAGTCTGCGCCCATTAACGCAGTTAAGCGGGCAGCTTCCGGATACCACTGATCCCAGCAGATCAATACCCCGATTTTTGCGAATTTAGTGTTGAATACTTTATAACCTAAATCACCAGGGGTGAAATAGAACTTCTCATAAAATCCAGGATCATCCGGAATGTGCATTTTGCGATATTTACCCAGGTAGGCACCATCTGCGTCTAATACGGCAGTGGTATTATGGTAAAGGCCTGCTGCTCTTTTCTCAAATAAAGAAGCTATGATCACTACATTTAACTCTGCTGCTACTTTCGACAGCACATCTGTTGATGGGCCGGGAATAGTTTCAGCAAGTTTAAAGTTCTCATAATTCTCTTCATCGCAGAAATACAATGAAGTAAATAATTCCTGTAGACACACGACCTGTGCGCCCATAGCGGCGATTTCTCTGATCTTAACGATCGCCTTATCTAGATTCTCTTGTTTATTACCGGTACAACTCATCTGCACCAATCCAACCTGTACTTTAGCCATTCTATGAAATTTTGTGATACAAAGTTAACAGAAAATAATTTCTGCTCTAATTGTTATTTGAAAGATGTGTGGACAATTCAATTAAGCAGATACGATCTCCTTATATTCCTGTTGAAGTTCGAATAAACATTTGGCGCAAAGACAGCTTTCATACTGTTCGCTGATGTATTGCACTTCATTCAGGTTCAATTGTACCACGCTACACTGACATTTTGTGTAGGAGTTGGCCTTACACTCTATAGGTGTACCGCAACGCTCGCATGGAATTATTTCGTGTTTGGCCATTATTTCACAAAGATACGAGATCGTAGATTAAGGTGTGTAAACGTTAATAAATATGACAAATGACTTATTTAGAGGCCTAAAGCATGTGGATAACCCTGTGAATAACCTGTGGGAAACGCGTTAGTAACCTGTTAGCAAGCGGTGGAGAAGCTGTTTGTAAGCTACACCACTGCTGTTGGAAACCTGTGGGCAACTTTTTATCTTCGTGGATAAGTCGGCCAAAGCTGTGGGAAACGCGTGGATAACTGAAAGCGTAGCGACCGATCCCTGCTTTGTTTTATGTGGATAACCCTGTGTAAAACCTGTTGGTAAGCTGTGGGTAACACGTTAGGAACCTGTTGGAAATTGACCAGAAAACGTGGAGAATAGTGGATAATGGCTGTTCAATTGTGTAAAACAATGGCCCAACCTGTGGACAAGCTGTGTAGAACTGCAAATTAAAATGTGGATAACCTACCTGAGCAGGACATAAAAAAAGGGGCAGGAATGAACCTTACCCCTTATGGTTTATGCGTTTAGATTGGAATTAACCAGAGCAACTAATACAACCTTCTTCCATTGAACAAACCGGACCATCAGTAATTTCTTCTACTACCTGATCGATATGCTCAGGAATTACCGGCTCCATGTTTTTACCAGCCTGATTCTCTACTGTAAATTTAACCGCTTGAGAAGCAGCTTGAGTACGTAAGTAGTACATACCGGTTTTCAATCCCTTTTTCCATGCATAGAAGTGCATTGAAGTAAGTTTCGAAGTATTTGGTGCATTGATAAACAAGTTTAGCGATTGAGACTGGCAGATGTAAACACCTCTGTCGGCAGCCATATCAATAATGCTACGCATTTTGATCTCCCAAACTGTTTTGTACAATTCTTTGATATAATCCGGAATCTCAGCGATTTCCTGAATCGAACCGTTTGCAAGAATAATTCTGTCTTTCATTGCCGGAGTCCATAGACCTAAAGCAACAAGATCTTTCAGTAAGTGTTTGTTTACGACAACGAATTCACCACTTAATACCCTTCTGGTATAGATATTAGAAGTATAAGGCTCAAAGCACTCATTATTCCCCAAGATCTGAGAAGTAGAAGCAGTAGGCATTGGCGCTACTAAAAGCGAGTTATAAACCCCGTTTTTAACTACATTGGTACGCAATGTTTCCCAATCCCAACGGTTACTGTCTGGTTTCACATTCCACAGGTCGAACTGGAACTTACCTTTCGACAAAGGAGAACCTTTGAAAGTCTGGTAAGGGCCGTTAACAACTGCAAGATCATGCGAAGCAGTCATTGCCGCAAAGTAAATCGTTTCGAAGATCTCTTTATTCAACTGACGTGCACCTTCACTTTCGAAAGGCAAACGCATTAAGATAAAGGCATCTGCTAATCCCTGTACACCCAGTCCGATTGGTCTGTGACGCATATTAGAGTTCTGAGCCTCAATTACAGGGTAATAGTTATAATCGATGATCTTGTTCAGGTTTAAAGTCGCCTGATAAGTAACATCATATAATTTCTGGTGGTCAAACTCACCGTTAATCACGTATCTAGGTAATGCCAATGAAGCTAAGTTACATACTGCAACCTCATCTTTAGAAGTATACTCGATGATCTCTGTACAAAGGTTAGAGCTCTTAATCGTACCCAGATTTTGTTGGTTAGATTTGCTGTTTGCAGCATCTTTGTACAACAAATAAGGGGTACCGGTTTCGATTTGTGAATCCAGGATGGCGAACCATAATTCCTGAGCTTTAATCGTTTTACGGGCTTTTCCTTCTCTTTCATAACGCTCATAAAGCGCGTCAAATTCTTCACCAAAGCAATCTGCTAAACCTGGTGCTTCATGTGGACAGAACAGGCTCCAATCGCCATTCTCTTCCACACGTCTCATGAATAAATCACAAACCCACAGGGCATAGAACAAATCACGCGCACGCATTTCTTCTTTACCATGGTTTTTACGCAGGTCAAGGAAACTGAATACATCTGCATGCCATGGTTCTAAGTAAATCGCAAAGGCTCCTTTACGTTTACCTCCACCCTGATCTACATAACGTGCCGTATCATTGAATACTTTTAGCATTGGAACGATACCATTACTCGTACCATTTGTACCACCGATATAAGAACCTGTAGCACGGATATTGTGAATGCTTAGTCCGATACCACCTGCACTTTGAGAAATTTTAGCCGTTTGTTTCAACGTATCATAAATTCCTTCAATACTATCATCCTGCATCGTTAATAAGAAACAAGAAGACATCTGAGGTTTTGGTGTAGCGGCATTAAACAAGGTTGGAGTCGCATGTGTAAACCAACGCTCACTCATCAGGTTGTATGTTTTGATTACACTGTCGATATCACCTTTGTGAATACCTACAGAAACTCTCATGAACAAATGCTGAGGACGTTCTACAATCTGACCTTCGACTTTCAACAGGTATGATTTTTCCAGTGTTTTAAAACCGAAATAATCGAAACCAAAATCTCTGTCGTATATAATGGTACTATCCAGGATATCTGCATTTTCTTTAATCACGTCCCAGACATCATCTGCGATTAGTGAAGCTGATTTTCCGGTCTTGGCATCTATATATAAATACAGGCTTTCCATCGTTTTTGAGAACGACTTCAAAGTGTTTTTATGTAGGTTAGATACTGCGATACGGGAAGCCAGCAAAGCGTAATCAGGATGTTTTGTAGTTAAAGAGGCGGCGGTTTCTGCTGCAAGATTATCCAGTTCAGAGGTAGTAACACCATCATATAAACCTTCAATTACCTTTTTGGCAACATCAATCGGATCTACCAGTTCGACATTAAAACCATAACATAACTTCTCAATCCGAGCCGTTATCTTATCAAACCTAACCGCTTCTTTACGGCCATCTCTTTTTATTACAAACATATTTTTTCAGCTTTTTAAAGGTGCTGATGGGGAGGCGGTAAAACTCCTGGCAAAAACACCAAATTTCTATTATTTATTTTTTTACTATCCTGTGAAAAGCAGGATTAGTTAAAAGTCATCATCTAAAGAGAAAGCTGCCGCTTTATCTTCTGCTGAAGTCAGGACACCGCTTTTCTGGTAATCTCCTACTCTTTTCTCAAAGAAGTTGGTTTTTCCTTGTAGCGAGATCATTTCCATAAAATCGAATGGGTTAGTGGCATTGTAGATTTTGGTATAACCCAATTCCTGCAACCACCTATCTGCAACAAATTCTATGTATTGTGACATCAGTTTGGCATTCATACCGATCAGTGCTACCGGTAAAGCATCCGTTACGAATTCTTTCTCGATTTCTACTGCATCACGGATGATCCCATGAACCTGCTCTTCGCTTAATCTGTTTTTCAACATACCATACAACAGACAGGCGAATTCACAGTGTGAACCTTCATCTCTCGAGATCAGCTCATTACTAAAAGTCAATCCTGGCATCAGACCACGTTTCTTCAACCAGAAAATCGAGCAGAAACTCCCGCTGAAGAAGATACCTTCTACCGCAGCAAAAGCCACTAAACGTTCTGCAAAGCTACCATTTTCGATCCATCTTAACGCCCATTCTGCTTTTCTCTTCACACAAGGAACGGTATCAATGGCATGGAATAACCTGTCTTTTTCTTCAGGGTCTTTAATATAAGTATCGATTAACAGCGCATACGTTTCGGAGTGAATGTTTTCCATCATGATCTGGAAACCATAAAAGCAACGTGCTTCCGGAAGTTGCACTTCGCTCATAAAGTTTACCGCAAGGTTTTCATTTACGATACCATCACTTGCCGAGAAAAAGGCAAGAATATGAGAAATGAAATGTCTTTCGCCATCATTCAGGTTATCCCAGTGTTTCTGATCATCGGAAAGATCAATTTCCTCCGCAGTCCAGAAGCTGGCTTCACTCTTTTTATACATTTCCCAGATTTCAGGATATTTAATCGGCAAAAGAACAAAACGATCTTTGTTTTCTCTTAATAATACTTCTTCTTCTTGCATAAGCATCTTTTTAATAAGGATAAATGTATAGAATAATTTAAAAACGTTCTAGAATCCAGTAGCCAGGCTATCCGTACTTAGTTTTAAAATTGGAGCCGAAAGAAAATTCACCATCAATCCTAAATCACTAAATACTAAAGTTTTAACTAAAAAGCCTGATGTGGTTTACTAAAGAACTTTACTACAACAAATATAAAGTCTGGCGCTCTGATTCCTGTACAATAGTTGTTAACAAGCGGTCATATTTATCAACACGCTGAAAAGAAATTGACATACGAATTACGTTGAATTTTGGTATTTATTTCGTTTTATCGATTACAATGCTTTGTAAATGATGTTGATAAATAGACAAAAAGAGAAGTAATAAGAAGTATTTCCTGTTTGACTATTCTGAATGAAGCTGGTAGCTGATTTCTACTTTTGAATGTCCTTTACTAAAGAAGCCGAGTTTTTTTGCTGCTCCGGCTGAAAGATCAATGATGTATTTTTTACTGTGTGGACCTCTGTCGTTCACTTTCACATCTACCGTTTTACCGTTGCTTAGGTTTTTAACGGTGACCATTGTGCCGAAGGGTAAAGATAAATGGGCTGCTGTCATTTTATGAGCCCGGTATCGGGTACCGCTGGTTGTCCGGCGTCCTTCAAATTTCCTGGCATAATAAGTAGCATAACCTGTTTTTGTGCGTACCGTTGTATCCCCTTTTATTGTTTCGCTGGTATTGTCGACCCCGGCAGAAATGCCTGTGAAAGACAACATCAAACATAAAAATAAGCAATACTTCATATTTACAATTGTTGGTGAAAAGACAAACATAAGCAAACTCTTTCCGGATAAACAAGAAATGCCCGGTAAGTTATCACCAGGCATTATAGCAATTTCACGAAAAGTTCGATTATTTCTCAGCAGGAACAAAGGCCATAGAGATTGAGTTCACACAGTTCCTTGTATTTTTGTTGGTGAAGCCTTCACCGATAAATACGTGACCCAAATGAGCCTTACAATTTGCGCATACAATTTCGGTACGCATCCCGTCTGCATCAGCAATTCTTTCTACTGCGCCTTTGATCTCATCGTCGAAGCTAGGCCAACCACATTCCGATTCAAATTTATTCTCAGAAAGGAATAAAGGGGTATTACAACGCTTACATACGTAGGTTCCTTTTTCTTTATTATTCAGCAGTTTTCCGGTTCCCGGATATTCCGTTCCTTTACGAACGATCACATCTTCTTCTTCTTTGGTTAATTTGTTCCACTCCATATGCTTACTTGTTTTTTGGGCTTGTTCTTTTTTCTCTCTTTGCGCACAGGCGGTCAGACTAGTAATGACTAACAAACCGGCCAATATTAATGTTTTATTGAGGAAGGTTTTCATATATAGCTCCTAATTTTATACAATATACGGCCTAAAGCGTCTTAAAGTTTTTCTTTAATGCCATAATACCGTCATCGTTAAATAAAAAAAGCTCCGATGAAAAATTCACCAGAGCTTTTGATTTATACAAGAAGATCTTATTATTTCTTCAATAAAGCAGCCATTGCTTCACCGATTTCAGCAGGACTTTCTACTACACGGATACCACATTCAGCCATAATTTTCATTTTTGCAGCAGCAGTGTCATCTTCACCACCAACGATTGCACCAGCATGACCCATTCTACGTCCCGGAGGCGCAGTCTGACCAGCGATGAAACCAACAACAGGTTTAGTACCATGTTCTTTGATCCAAAGCGCAGCTTCAGCTTCCATACCACCACCGATTTCACCAATCATGATGATACCTTCAGTTTCCGGATCGTTCATTAACAATTCAACCGCTTCTTTAGTAGTTGTTCCGATGATTGGGTCACCACCGATACCGATTGCGGTAGTAATACCTAAACCAGCTTTCACTACCTGATCAACTGCTTCATAAGTTAAAGTACCTGATTTTGAAACCACACCTACTGTACCTTTTTTGAAGATAAAGCCTGGCATGATACCAATTTTAGCCTCATCAGCAGTAATGATACCTGGACAGTTTGGACCGATTAAACGGCAATCTCTGTCAGAAATATATTCTTTTACCTGAATCATATCCTTTGTCGGGATACCTTCAGTAATACAAACGATCACTTTAATACCTGCTTCAGCAGCTTCCATAATGGCATCTGCAGCAAAAGCCGGCGGAACAAAAATGATAGATACATTGGCACCGGCTTTATCAACCGCATCCTTTACCGTATTAAATACGGGCCTTTCCAAATGAGTCTGGCCGCCTTTGCCTGGCGTTACACCACCAACAACGTTAGTTCCGTAATCTATCATTTGAGAGGCATGATAAGTACCCTCATTTCCAGTAAAACCCTGAACAATAACTTTTGAATCCTTATTTACTAAAACACTCATGTATCTAATTTTTTTTGTGCAAATCTAAGCTAATTGAAATGGATTGTCAAATTCATTACCATATTTATTACAATAGGTTTTCATTTTTTCTGACAATCAATTTTTATTTCTTTTGAAACGTCAAATAAACGACAATTCATACCGAATAAACGAAGATTTAGACCATAAACTAATCATTGTCACAAAAATTTTGTTAGTAATGACAAATACTGCTTTCTTTACAGAAAAAACAATCAGTTAGCATGAAGCCCCTTAGTATCGTATTCAAAATCATAAACATAGGAAATGGAAAGTTCCTGAGCACCAAAAACGAAGTGAGTAACCTGATTGTAAATGTGATCAGCAGAAACCCGACACAACCTTCCAATGTATTGAGACAACTGGCCATCAAAGAATTTCAGGAAGCTCCGGCTGCAAAAAAAGTACTGACCAGCAATGAATATTTTTTTATTGATCAGATCAGCGATGTAGAAATCGCCATTACCTACCTGCCAAAGGAAAAAGAACTTTCAGAACAGTTTTATACCCAATGGAGATTTGTGCAGTGTTCAGAACCTTACAGGCTCATTCAGTATTTAGACGAAAATAAAGTAGTGGTGTACAGCGAAAGGACAAAAGTGATTCATACCATTAAACTTGACAAGTCTATTAGCGTGGTTGTAAACGAAGACTAGTTCGTATCAGCTGCTCAACCGGCGTAACCTGCGTCAGCCTTGCACAGCTTTTTTTGGGGCTACCGGCCCTGCAAGGCCCCGCCAACCCCGCGGCAAGGCTCCGGTAAGGCTCCCATAACCAGAACTACATACAGCAAAGTTTATCACCTGTTTTGACCTCAATAAGCGGAGGGCCTGTACGCAACCTAAGCGGAAACAATACCACCGGAGTTGAACTGAAGATCGTAAAGGCGCTTGTAATAGCCATCCAGTTTCAATAATTCCTGATGCGTTCCCATCTCCTTAATCTCTCCTTTATCCAGGACCAGAATCTGATCTGCTTTTTGAATGGTGGATAAACGGTGAGCAATCACAATAGAAGTTCTTCCTTTCATCAGCTTTTCTATGGCACGTTGAATCAGCATTTCTGTTTCTGTATCTACAGAAGAAGTCGCCTCATCCAACACCAGAATTGATGGATTATAGACCAGGGCGCGAATAAAAGAGATCAATTGCGCTTGTCCGGCAGAAAGCGTTGCACCGCGTTCCATTACATTATATTGGTACCCGCCCGGCAGTCGCCCGATAAAATCATGGGCACCTACTTTTATAGCAGCATCCACGACTTCTTCCATTCCGATATCCGGATTATTTAGCGTGATGTTGTTAAAAATCGTGTCTGAAAACAGGAATACATCCTGTAATACAGTGGCAATATTTTTCCTCAGGAAATCCAGTTTATAATCCTGAATCGGCACCCCATCAATTTTAATTTCTCCCTTTTGAATCTCATAAAACCTATTCAGAATATTGATGGTAGAAGACTTCCCGGCACCGGTAGCACCTACAAGGGCAATCGTTTTCCCTGCCTGCACTTCAAAAGAAATATCTTTCAGCACGTAATTTTCATCTATATAGGCAAACCATACCTTTTCAAAAGAAATAGATCCGGCCATTTTTGCTGGTGCATATGTTCCTTTATCTTCCGTTACTTCATCCGTATCTAATACTTTGAAGACCCTTTCTGCGCCCACCATTCCCATTTGCAGGGTATTAAATTTATCGGCAAGCTCCCTGATCGGGCGGAACAGCATACTTATATATAGGATAAACTCGGCAATCGTGCCTGGTGTAACATCCATTGGCTTGGCCAGAATACTTTTAGAGCCATACCAAACCAGTAAACCCAGGGACATGGCAGAAATGATCTCCACCACCGGAAAAAATATCGAGTAATACCAGTTAGAGCGGATATTGGCATCGCGGTAACGGGCATTGATTTTGATGAATTTTTTATATTCCTGCTGTTCTCTGGCAAAATACTGGATAATAGAAACTCCGGAAATGTGTTCCTGCAAATAAGTATTCAGGTTAGACACCTCTGTCCTGATCTCCTGAAAAGCAGATTTGATCGCTTTTTGAAAAACGGAAGTCGCAATCATCAGCAAAGGCATCGGCAGCAATACCACAAAAGTAAGGGACCAATCTCTGTAAATCATGACCGCAATGATCACGATCACCATCAGGATATCACCGATGATCACAATTAATCCTTCGGAAAATATCTCTGCGATGGTTTCCAGATCGGATACCGTACGGGTGATCAATTGTCCGATGGGGGTGTTGTCGAAATATTTTAATCTTAATTTAGTAATGTGGTTGAACACATTGATCCTTAAATCGCGTATGGCTGACTGCCCCAGGGTATTGGTGAGCAGTGTCTGGCAAAATTGAATTCCTGCCTGTACGACCAGCAGTACCAACATCAGGATCGTCATGTTCAGCAAACCGACATACTCCCCTTTCATGATGTAATGGTCTAGCGTATACTGGATCAGAAAAGGTCTTGCCGGTGCAATTAAGGCCAGTAATATCGTCAGTACGATTGCCCAGATAAAGATATTGCGGTAAGGTTTTACATATTGAAAAACTCTTCTCAACAGGCCCACATTTAACGCATCACCACTTATTTTAGACATACTAATAGGTTACATAAGGATAAACAACATTTACCAGGTACAGGCCACATGCAGGAACTGATTGTCCGGCATTGCTTCTGTTTTTTTGCTCCATAATTTCCTGAAAATCATTTTTGGTAATTTCTTTCTTACCTACTCTGATTAGAGTACCGACTACCGCCCGTACCATATTCCTGAGGAATCGATCCGCAGAAATGGTAAATTTCAATCCGCCTTCTATTTCTTCAAAATAGGCGGCGGTCACTTTACAATTGTTAGTAAAGGTCTGGGTATTGGATTTACTGAAACAGGAAAAATCGGTATGTGCCATAATCAGCTTTGCGGCTTCATTCATGGCAGGTACATCCAGCTCCCCTTTAAACAACCAGGAGCGCTCCAGCTTAAAAGGATCTTTATGAAAATGGAGGTAGTAATTATAAGCTCTTTGTGTGGCATCGAAGCGGGCATGCGCATCAGCTGCAACCGGAAAAACTCTTTTCACTGCAATCTGATAGGACAGCAAGGAATTGATTCCGGCAATAGAGCGTTCCACATTTACAGGTTTCTCCGGATGGATTTCCAGATCAAAATGCGCAAAGAACTCTGTTGCATGAACGCCTGCGTCGGTACGGCCACAGCCTAAAGAGGCAATTGGCTGCCGGAAGTAGACCGACAATGCTTTGTCCAGACACTCTTGTACGGTAATGGCATTGGGCTGAATTTGCCAGCCATGGAATGCGGTCCCATTATAGGACAGTTCAATAAAATATCGTTGTATGTTCGGTTTCAATGGGGCAAATTTAATCTTTTGAATCAAGATATTGATTGGTAAGTATAGGCCTTTTAATATATTTGTTGAAATTATTGAACTGATATGATACAAAGAATACAATCTATCTGGCTACTGTTAGCGAGCCTTACTATATTACTTTTATTGTTTGTTCCGATTGTGAACAGCCAGTCTGCCGGCTCAGAATATTGGATTCTTGCGACAGGTTTATACAAAAAAACGAATGGTGTTGCCGGAAAAATCGAATACTTTAAGCCATTATTTATGAATACAGTAGCGGTAGCGATGTTGTGTTTTGCGACGATATTCACCTTCAAAAAGACAATTGGACAGAAGCGTTTAATTATTTTCGCGATGGTTTCGACGCTATTTTTAGGCTTCTGGATCTTCGATGCGGCACAAAATATGCCTGGTGGAATCGCTTCGGTAAACCTTGGTGTTGGTGCATTCCTTCCCCTTATCAGCCTAATATTTTGCGCATTAGCGTTACGCGGAATCCGAAAAGACGAGCAATTACTGAGGTCGGCGGATAGGCTCCGATAATTAATTACCTCATTTTTATTTAGTTACGTTGCCGTGAAATACCAATAATTAACTGTATCTTTGCGGCTTAATTAATATATATACATGATAAACCCATTTAAATTATTGGGGATAAGTGATGACGTTGTTAATGCTGTAAAGGATTTAGGTTTCGAAAATCCAACACCTATTCAGGAACAAAGTATTCCTGTACTGTTAGAGGGCAATAACGATTTTGTTGGTTTGGCCCAAACAGGAACAGGGAAAACAGCCGCATTTGGCTTGCCGCTGTTAGAATTGATAGACTTTAAAAGCAATAAGCCTCAGGCATTGATTTTATGCCCTACGAGAGAGCTTTGCTTACAGATTACTAATGACATCAAGAATTTCTCAAAAAACATCTCTGGTGCTAGTGTAGTTGCCGTTTACGGTGGCGCTAACATTATGCAACAGTTGCGTGAGATTAGAAACGGTGTACAAATTGTTGTGGCTACACCTGGTCGTATGTTGGACATTATTGGCAGAAAAGCTATAGATTTCACAAGTGTGAAATATGTAGTTTTAGATGAAGCTGATGAGATGTTGAACATGGGTTTCCAGGAAGACATCAACGACATTTTGTCTACCACTCCTGACGACAAAAAAACTTGGTTATTCTCCGCTACTATGCCTCCAGAGGTTAGAAGAATAGCGAAAAATTACATGGACTCTCCAGTAGAGTTAACCATGGGTACCAAAAACACTGGTAACGTAAATATTGAGCATGAGTACTACATTGTACGTGCCAGAGATAAATACGCTGCTTTAAAACGTATCGTAGATTTTAACCCTGAGATCTTTGCGGTAGTGTTCTGTAAAACCAAAATGGATACACAGGACGTTGCTGAGCACTTGATCAAAGACGGTTATAATGCTGATGCTTTACACGGAGATTTATCTCAACAACAACGTGATAAAGTAATGCAACGTTTCCGTGAGCGTAACATGCAATTATTAATTGCTACTGATGTTGCGGCACGTGGTATTGACGTTCAGAACGTAACACACGTTGTGAATTATTCACTACCTGACGAAATTGAAAGTTATACCCACCGTTCTGGTCGTACTGGCCGTGCAGGTAAAACGGGTATTTCGATCTGTATCGTTAACTCTAAAGAACTTGGAAAAATCCGTCAGATTGAAAGAATCATTGGTAAACAATTTACCAAAGCTACTTTACCTACAGGTTTTGACGTTTGTGAGAAGCAATTATTTGCTTTGGTACACAAGGTTCACAATGTAGAAGTTAACGAATCACAAATTGAGCAATACATCCCTAGAATTATGGATGAGTTTGCTGAATTGAGCAAAGAAGAAGTGATCAAACGTTTTGCATCTTTAGAGTTTAACCGCTTTTTAGAGTACTACAAAAACGCTCCTGATCTAAACTCTTCGGCTGATGATCGCGGTGAGAGAGGTGAACGTGGAGAACGCGGTGAAAGAGGTCCAAGAAACAGTGAAGGTTACACACGTTTGTTTATCAACTTAGGTTCGGTAGATGACTTTACAAGAGGTGATTTATTATCTTTTGTTTGTAACAACGGTAAAATCAGTGGAAAAAGCATTGGCAAAATCGACTTAAAAGGTGTGTATTCATTCTTTGAAGTAGAAGATGCAACTGTAGATTCTTTATTCAGTAACTTCAAAGGTGTTGAATTCAACAACCGTGGTGTTAGAATTGAGAAAACTGCTGATGGAGACGGTGGCGGCGAACGTCGTGGTGGCGGTGAACGTCGTGGCGGATTCGGTGGCGGTGGTGGCAGACGCGAAGGCGGAAGTTACGGCGGCGGCGGAAGAAGCGGCGGTGGCGGCGACAGAAGAAGCAGCGGTGGTGGCGATAGAAGAAGCAGTGGCGGAAGCGGCGGCGGAGGTGGTTTCAGAGATTTCTCTGGAAGAAGCCGTGAAGATCGTGGCGCTGGTGGTGCTGGTGGTGCAGGCAGACGCGAAGGCGGAAGCGGTGCTGGTAGCGGCGACAGAAGACGTAGATCTTAATCCCATATCATATATAAAAAAGGCCGGTTTCCATATGGAGACCGGCCTTTTTTTCATTAACAGGTTTCCCAAACCTGCGTCCTCAACCCTATTAAGGTTTCTTTTCGGGTCTGGTTTTAATCTGTGATTCTTTCAGATAAACCTTCGCTCCTTTTTTATTGATATAGTATTTCTTGTTTTTACTGTTGATATACACATTAGAGCCATCCGGTGCCATCTTTCCTTTATAGGTTTGATCTGCAACCTTTGAGGCCCCTTTTACGGCCACTTCAGCGGTTTTATCCCCAACTTTTTTGGCAGTTTTACTGATGGACTTGCCAACAGATTCTTTTTTTTCCTGTGCCCCGGCATTAAACGCAAATGCAGTAAAGCATGCCAATGCAAGTCCGGCAACTAAAATTTGTTTTCTCATAGCGCTATATTGTTGTTATGATCTGATAACAAGCGTTTTGAGAAATTGTTTTTAATTGAGTTGTTCGGTGAGTAATCCCATTTCCAGCTGTGGAGAATGCTGTTCATAAAGAATTGCATATACTGCCCTGCTAATCGGCATATCCACTTTATACTTTAAATTGATGTGGTGCATACACTTCACCGCATAGTAACCTTCGGCTACCATATTCATTTCCAGCTGTGCTGATTTCACGGTATAGCCCTTCCCTATCATGTTTCCAAAAGTACGGTTCCTGCTGAACTGAGAATAAGCGGTGACCAGTAAATCTCCCAGATAGGCAGATTCTTTGATATCGCGGTCTATAGGATGTACGGCATCCACAAATCTTTTGATCTCTCTAATCGCATTAGAGATCAATACGGCCTGAAAGTTATCTCCATAGCCTACGCCATGACAAATACCACTGGCTACCGCATAAATGTTTTTCAATACCGCAGCGTATTCAGTTCCGAAGATGTCATCAGAAACATTTGTTTTGATATATCTATTGCGTAGTAATCCGGCAAAAACAGCCGAGAAATCCTCGTCTAAGGAAGCAATCGTCAGGTAAGATAATTTTTCCAGTGCCACTTCTTCTGCATGACAAGGACCGCTAATCACGACAATATCTTTCAAAGGCACCTGGTATTTTTGTTGCAGGAATTCGCCGATGATCTGATTCTCATCAGGAACAATCCCTTTGATCGCAGAAATGATCTTCTTGCCCTTTAATAGTTCCGGTGTAACCTCTTTCAGTGTTTCTTTTAAGAATGCAGCAGGTACATTTAAAATGATGTAATCTGACTGCTGAATGATGCGCACGATATCATTTGAAATGTGAGTATCAGGAAGCCTGATTTCCACAGAACTCAGGTAATTTGGATTGTGTTTATATTTTTTAAGGTGACTGATGGCTTCTTCATTGCGCATCCACCAATAGATTTCTTTTGGTGTCTCATTGTCAGAAAGCATTTTTACTATAGCAGTAGCCCAACTACCCCCACCAATCATTGCAACTTTAGGTATCATACAGTATTAAATAAAAAAACCCCGGTTATTGTTTTAACCGGGGCAATTTACTCATTTAAAAATGATTGATAAAGTTTACTTTTTGTCTGGATTGACAAACAATTGATCTTTAGTGGTTTTCTCTACTTTCATACCATCTTTCAATTTATTCTGGATGGCAGAGTATGGACCAGACACTATTTCCTGTCCGGCTTTAAGCCCTGTTTTAATGATGATGTACTGATCGTCCTGAATTCCGGTAGTCACAGCTACTTTTTTCACTGTTCCGCCATTGAAAACATAAACGTATTGTTTAACGGTTTTATCAGCCAGTTTTGTTTTTTGTTTGTCCGCATTTTCGTCATTACCTTCGGTTTTCTCGTCTGTTTTTTTACTTTCTGTAAATACCGACTGGATTGGAATGGCAAGGCCTTTCTCCGACTGACTTTCAATATCTACCGTTGCCGACAAACCTGGTCTGAATGGAGAAGGAAGGTCTTTAGCACCACCTTTAACACCCTGGTAAGAATCTGCAAGGATTCTGATTTTCACGACGAAATTGGTTACCTGATCTACTGAGGTCACTGCAGAACCGATGTCTTTAGAAGAGCTGGCAATTTCAGTAACTACTCCTTTGAATTTTTTATCTGCAAAAGCATCAACTTCGATCTTTGCACTGTCGCCAACATTAACCCTGTTGATGTCATTCTCATTTACATCCACGTTTACTTCCATGGTGGTCAGGTTAGAGATTCTCATGATTTCCGTTCCTGCCATTTGTGCAGTACCTAAAATACGGTCACCTAGCTCTACCGATAATTTCGAGATCACGCCGTTAACCGGTGCGTATATTGTTGCTTTTGCCAGGTTGGCATTCGCTTCCTGCACATTTGCTCCGGATTGTTCCAATTGGAATTTCGCAGAAGTATAGTCTTCTTTAGATCTTGCCACATTGGTTTTTGCGGTTAAATAAGCGGCTTTCGCTGCATCGAATTCTGAGGCAGAAATTACTTTCTTTTTGAAAAGCTCTACATTACGTTTATAAGTCGCTTCTGCGTTTACAAAATTAGCTTCATTTTGTTTCATCGTCTGTAAAGCTGAGGCCACACCTGCTTTTTGTGAGCTATAAGAAGCTACAGCTCTGTCATAACCCGATTTCAATACATCCGGACGAACTTTAATCAGCAACTGGCCTTTTTTAACCACATCGCCTTCTTTCACTAAAAGTTCAGTCACCTCACCGGAAACCTCAGAACTTAATTTCACTTCGGTTTCAGGCTGCACCTTTCCACTGGCAGTTACCGTTTCTGTTACTGTACGTTCCGCAGCTTTCTCGATCGTCACTTTTTCAATCTTCTCACCACCAATAACGCCCGTAAGCTTTAAAATAACTACAACAGCAATCAGGATGCCTAATGTAATGAGTATGGGTTTTAGTTTCATTTGTTTTTGTTTATATATTTATATCAATCGGGTCTTGTGATGGTCTAGAAAACGATCTGTTTACCAAGGTAGTAATCTATTACTTTGGCTCTGAATATTAAATCGTATTTCGCCTGGATCATGTCGATCTCTGCTTTATTCATATTAGACTGAGAAGTGCTGAAATCTAAAGAGTTCACCAATCCAACCGCATAACGTTGTTCAATTACATGGAAGGCATCTTTTTGTGCCTCAAAGGTATTTGTAGTTGCACTTAAACGGCCTTCTGCTGCTTTTAAATCAGCAACTGCCTGATAAATCACTTTATTCAGGTTGTTTTTTGCCAGTTGCTCATCAGCCAGACTTTGCAAGTGGGTAATTTTAGCTTTTCTTACAGTTGATCTTGCCTGGAAGCCATTAAAGATTGGAATCTGAAGAGAAAGACCTACATATTGACCAAAGTTATCACGGAATTGATCTTTAAAATGATATTTTTCAGTAATATTTCTAAACACAGGTGCATTTACGATCGCACCAGAACCTTCAACTACCCCAATTGGCATGGTTCCAGTCAATTCCTGACGTACAAATTGCTCTCTGCCACTTGAATAGTTGGTGCTTAATCCAGCGCCAAAAGATAAGGTCGGATAATAGTTTCCTTTAGCGATTTCAATACTTCTTTTTGCAGCATCGGCACGTAAACCCGCAAGTTTGATATCCGGGAAAAGCTTCATGGAAGAATCATAGATTTCCTCGGCATTGCCATTTGCAGCAGCAGGTAAGGTAAGATTAGACAATGGGGCCTGTACTTCATATTGTGTTGCAGAAGGAACATCCATTAATTGCGCCAGGGTTAAGTAAGAAATGCTCAGTGCATTTACGGCATTTGTTACCGTCAAATCAGCGGTAGCCAATTGAGATTTCGCCTGGGAAAGATCTGCAAGGGTTTTATTCCCTACATCTAATAATTGCTGTTCTCTGTCCAGCTGTTTTTTAGCTACGGTTTGTTGCTCTTTTGCAGCCTTTAAAAGGTCCTTGTTGTAAAGAATCTGCAGATAACTTGTCACGACTTGCAAGACCAGATCATTTTTGATTTTCTCGGTATTGGTCTGATCAGCACTTAACAATAGTTTGTTTTGCTTGATCTGATTGATCTTCTGAAAGCCCTGAAAAACATTCACTCCTGCGGATAAACCGGCATTTAGTGAAGAGAACTGGGAGCTGTTAAAGGAGTTGGTGGATGGATCCACACTACGTCCGAAGTTGATATTGTAACTACCATTTCCATTTAAGGTAGGCAGTAGCGCATTTTTAGATTGCTTTAGGTTCTCGTCAGATAAGCTCTCACTGTATTTAGATTGCTTTACCTGAAGATTGTTGGTCAGGGTCTTTTCTATCGCTTCCTGAATGGTGATCACTTCCTGCGCGTCGGAGTTTTGCACAAAACCTGTAATCAATGCTAATGACAAAACTAAGCTGAGCTTGGGTAACGCATTAAAAGTGGTAAACTTTCTCATAATTTTAATTTCACAATAATAATATAAACAACTAACTGATTTTGTAAATTTTCAGGTACAGCAAAGTATTTTACTACATTTGGGCATGTATCTGGTTAAATCTCCGTTATTATTGAAATGGTATTACCCATCTCTGGTTTGGCACAAAACCCGAGCTCAAAGTGTTATTTATTTAACCTTTGACGACGGACCTATACCGGATGTTACAGACTTCGTACTAAAAACTTTAAAAAGCTTTAATGCGAAAGCCACCTTTTTTTGCATTGGTGATAATATCCAAAAGCACCCTGCGATCTTTGATCAGCTGAAAGCGGATGGTCATACGATCGGCAACCATACCTTTAACCACTTAAAGGGTTGGAAAACGGATGACAAGACTTACCTGGAAAATTTCCGTCAATGCCAGAAACTTACCAATACCAATTTGTTTCGCCCGCCTTACGGCAGGATTAAAAAGTCACAGATCGCGAGCCTTCGGGCGGAGTTCCCTCAGCTTGAGATCATCATGTGGGATGTCCTGAGCGGCGATTTCGACGTACAGCTTGCTCCCGAAAAGTGTTACAGGAATGTGATCAAACATACCCGTAATGGCGCCATTATTGTTTTTCACGATAGCCTGAAGGCTTTCGACCGGTTACAATATACTTTGCCCCGTGCCTTGCAATATTTCAGCGAACAGGGCTATCAGTTTGCCACTTTATAATTTCACAAGGCTTTAAGCCAAGTACAGGCCAGGAATAAAATCCGGAATATTTCCCTGTTTATCTGCAACTTATCAAGGCTTTGTGTTTTTGTGGTGTTCGTTTTTGAACAGCGTTGTTCGTAAATGACCAATATCGCGGGAGCTCCGCGTTACGATCATTATTTAGAATATGTATAAATAATATAATGATCATCAGATGATGGCCTGCACCTGTTTTTTTTCGTAAATTCGCTACAAATAATAAAAATACTTACCCTTTTAACACATATTATCAATGGCTTTTGATATAGAAATGATCAAAAAGGTGTATGCAAACTTTGGCCCCCGTGTAGAGGCGGCCCGTAAATTAGTAGGCAGACCTTTAACACTTTCAGAAAAAATTCTTTACACCCACCTTTGGGATGGTAATACAAATACTTCTTACGTAAGAGGTACTGATTATGTAGATTTTGCTCCTGACCGTGTGGCCATGCAAGATGCTACTGCACAGATGGCTTTATTGCAGTTTATGCAAGCGGGAAGACCAAGAGTAGCTGTTCCTTCAACAGTTCATTGCGATCACTTAATTACTGCAAAACATGGTGCTGAGGTAGATTTACCAGCGGCAAACACGGAGAGTAAAGAGGTTTTTGACTTCCTTGCTTCTGTATCAAATAAATATGGTATTGGCTTCTGGAAACCAGGTGCAGGTATTATTCACCAGGTTGTATTAGAAAACTATGCTTTCCCTGGTGGTATGATGATCGGTACTGACTCACACACTGTAAATGCAGGTGGTTTGGGTATGGTGGCGATTGGTGTAGGTGGTGCTGATGCATGTGATGTAATGGCAGGCTTACCATGGGAGCTTAAATTTCCTAAATTAATCGGTATTAAATTAACCGGTAAATTAAGTGGATGGGTTTCTGCGAAAGATGTAATCCTTAAAGTTGCAGGTATCCTTACTGTAAAAGGTGGTACTGGTGCAATTGTAGAATATTTTGGTGAAGGTGCCAACAGCATGAGCTGTACTGGTAAAGGAACCATCTGTAATATGGGTGCTGAAATTGGCGCAACTACCTCTACATTCGGTTACGATGAGAGCATGGAGCGTTATTTACGTGCGACAAACAGAGCAGATGTTGCTGATGCAGCAAATGCAATTAAAGAACATTTAACAGGTGATGCAGAAGTTTATGCAGAACCGGAAAAATATTTTGACCAGATCATTGAGATCAACTTATCAGAACTTGAGCCTTATTTGAACGGCCCTTTCACTCCGGATCTGGCTACGCCAATTTCTAAAATGAAAGAAGTAGCTGCTGCAAACGGATGGCCAATGAAAATTGATGTTGGTTTGATCGGTTCTTGTACGAACTCTTCTTACGAAGATATTTCACGTGCAGTTAGTATCGCGAAGCAGGTTGCTGAAAAAGGCTTAACGGCAAAATCAGAATACTGTATCAATCCAGGTTCTGAGCAGATTCGTTTCACGATTCAACGTGATGGTTTCTTAGACGTATTCGAGAAAATCGGTGCTAAAGTCTTTACGAATGCTTGTGGTCCATGTATTGGTATGTGGGACAGAGTTGGTGCTGAGAAACAAGAGAAAAACACAATCGTTCACTCTTTCAACAGAAACTTTGCGAAACGTGCAGATGGTAACCCGAACACTTTTGCTTTTGTAGGTTCTCCGGAACTGGTGACTGCATTGGCTATCGCTGGTGATTTGAGCTTTAACCCATTAACAGATACCTTAACAAATGCAAATGGTGAGCAGGTAAAACTTGATCCACCATCAGGATTTGAATTGCCTCCAAGAGGTTTTGACGTGGATGATGCAGGTTACCAGGAGCCAGCTGCCGATGGTAGCGGTGTAGAGGTATTGGTTTCTCCGGTTTCTCACAGGTTGCAATTGCTTGATCCATTCAAAGCATGGGAAGGTACAGACCTTAAAGGTTTGAAATTACTGATCAAAGCAAAAGGTAAGTGTACAACGGATCATATCTCTATGGCTGGTCCATGGTTGAAATTCCGTGGTCACCTGGATAACATTTCGAACAATATGTTGATCGGTGCGGTTAACTATTTCAACGAAAAAACTGATAACGTTAAGAATGAACTGACAGGCGAATATGGTCCTGTTCCGGCAACTCAACGTGCTTATAAAGCAGCAGGTATCGGTACTATTGTAGTTGGTGATGAAAACTATGGTGAAGGATCTAGTCGTGAGCACGCGGCAATGGAACCTCGTCACTTAGGTGTTCGCGCGGTATTGGTGAAATCTTTTGCCCGTATCCATGAGACCAACCTTAAAAAACAAGGTATGCTTGGTTTGACGTTCGCAAACAAAGAAGATTATGATAAAATTCAGGAAGATGATACCATTGACATCATTGGCTTGACAACTTTCAGTCCTGATGTACCATTGACACTGGTATTAAACCATATCGATGGTACTCAAGAAGAGATCGTGGTTAACCATAGCTACAATGCTCAACAGATTGAATGGTTCAAAGCAGGTGGTGCGTTAAACATCATCCGTAAGGAAGCAGCAGCGAAAAACGCTTTGTAGTTTTTTAAAGCTTAATATAAAAGGGGCTGGTCATTTCAAATGATCAGCCCTTTTTTTTTATCTATTTTATGGTTTGTTATTCTTCGAATTCATGTTCACAATCGAAGCAATGCCAGGTCTTATTGACATGAAAGGGATAGACGGCCAGCAGAAAGGAAATCACCATGGTCAGGATTCCGAAGCGCTTTTTTGTGGACTGAACATAACCTACATGTGTTGATCCACAATTCGGACATACCTTCTCCACAATTGCCGTTTCTTCGACCGGAACTTCTTCTTCTCCCCCATCAGAACTCATGACAAAACCTGGAGCAAATCCTTCCTCTTGAAGAATAGCTGTTGCTTGCTCCAGATCTCTTTCAAAAACATGTAATTTGATTCCTCCTAAGGCTTGCGTATAGAGTGGGTTCATACCTATTGTATGCTCGTCTGACAAGAAACACTGCAAGCCACTATCTAACAATCTTGACTTTACAATATTGGCTTTAATGGGATTATAAAAAGTCTCAAACACAATAATCTTATCCATGAAAATAAGATAAGGAAAATTGCGGAGTTTAACAAGACAGGAACTGCTGCCACCAATAGCCCGAGTCTTTTATCGTTCTGGCTTGTGTTTTAAAGTCGTTATGAACGAGGCCAAACCTTGCGTTATAACCTTCTGCCCACTCGAAGTTATCAAGCAGCGTCCATGCCATATATCCGGTAATGTTTAATCCTTCATTTTTTGCTTTCAGTAAAGCGCCCAGGTATTCCTGAAAATAAGCAATACGTTCCTGATCGTGGATTGCTCCATCTACGATCTTATCCGCAAAAGCGGCTCCATTTTCGGTGATCATGAGGTTTTTGATCTTAGGGTAGGCGGCAAACTGTTTGAGCACATTGTAAAGCCCGTTTCCATTAACCTCCCAGCCCATCGCCGTATAAGGCACTTTACGGCTTTTCGCTTTCACTTCCCAGGCTTGTATCACCGGAATAAAGGCATTGTATTTAACAGTTAGGGGGAAATAGTTCTGGATTCCGACAAAGTCAAAGTCGAAACTGAGGCGTTCGGTATGTCGCCAGGTGGAGTGCTGAATGGAGAATTTTTCCATAACCTCCCAGTCGGTGCCGGGATAGCCCATACCCAGGGTAGGTTCAATAAACAGACGGTTCATCAGGCAGTCTACGCGTTGAGCGGCCAGCAAATCGGACTCACTTTGAGTATAGGGAATGACCTCACAGCAGGAAAAGCTGGTTCCTATATTTGCCTTATTCACTTCTGCCCTTAATATCCTTCCGCCATCAGCTTGTGCAATGGCTGCATGGTGAACCGCAGAGAAGAAGTTTGTAAGTCCGGTTTTCCCCGGCGCATGGATGCCCAGCATATAACCTAAGGAGGTAAATCCAAAAGGTTCGTTAAGTACAATCCAGTTTTTCACTTTATCTCCGTAAGTTTTGGCGCAGATAGAGACAAAGGCATTAAAGGCACTGTTGATACCGAAGGCGGCCCAGCCCCCCTCCACTTCCAGTGCTTCGGGCAGGTCCCAGTGGTATAAGGTGATGTAAGGTGTAATTCCCTGTCTCAGGCATTCATCAATCACGTCATGGTAGAAACGGATGCCTTCTTCATTGACCAGGCCTTCCCCGTAGGGTAAAATCCTTGGCCAGGAGATAGAAAAGCGGAACACAGAGAAGCCGAGTAGTTTAATCAGGGCAATGTCCGCTTTATACTGATGGTAAAAATCACAGGCAATGGCTGGGGTATGTCCTTTTTTGATCTTTCCTGAGCGAAGGGAAAAGGTGTCCCAAATGGAAGGTCCTTTACCGTATGCGTCTGCTGCGCCTTCTATCTGAGCCGCAGCGGTTGCTACTCCCCATGAAAAATCTGTTCCAAAATCTGATGCTTTAATCATAGTTTTCCTTTAAGAGGTACTCCGTATTTCAATTGAAACTAGGGTTTAAATAAGGATTTCAATTGATTTTTCAGCGTTACCGGATGTGCTGGTTTCCTCAGAAATTACAGTTTCGATTGAAATCCTTATTTTAATAAAGGCTAATATGGTGATAAGCTGTTAATTTAACGTTAAGCCTATCTGCTTTAAAAGTAAAGCCGCGTTGAAGGTAGTGCAGGGGCCATGTTTTAATTTATAATCGAAGTTCATTTCGCCTTCATTGATCTGGATGTCAAAATGATAATTTCTAACTTTCTCCGGATAATCAGCTATCATTTCCGACAGTTGTAAATCGTGGGTAGCAAATAAGGCAGGTGTTTGTTGTTCGATTAATTTTTCAATAAAAACTTTAGAGCCGAGGTATTTGTCGCGGCTATTTGTTCCTCTTAGCATTTCATCAATCAATACGAGAGAATTTGAAGAAGTACTGATGGCATCAAGAATCATTTTTAAGCGGTTCAGCTCTGCTTTAAAGGTAGAGGTCTGGTCGTTTAATGAGTCTTTTATACGCATGTAAGAAAGCAGCTTGAAAATAGAAACAGACATTTTATCCGCGCATACTGGTGCTCCGGCAAAAGCAAGCACCATATTGATACCCACAGTCCTGAGGAAGGTGCTTTTTCCGGCCATATTAGAGCCTGTTACGATATCTACTGTAGGATGTTGGTTTAACTGAAAATCGTTTAACACGCGCGTGCTTTGAGGGATCAGCGGATGACCAAGTGCAACAGCTTCTAAATGAAAACTATTTGCTAACTCAGGATAAGTCCAGTCGGGCTGATTATAGGCTAAGGTAGCGCACGAAATTAGTTCTTCAAATTCACTAATTCGTGTTAATCCTTTAAGCACAGGAATTGAATATTGGTTATGCCATTTGCTCAGGTACATGCAACATTTCAGGTCCCATAAAAAGAATAGGTTTAGCAAAGTGCCCAGGAGCACATTTAAACGTGCATCAAAGGCCTGAATAATTTTCGCCAGTTGTTTAATCTGTCCACTTACCGGCAGACCGTCTGCTTGTTCTGTAAATAGATTTTTAATGTAGGAACTGTTCCATTTCACTTCTTCCGTCCATTTGATGGTTCCGGAGAAGGAGGTCAGCAGACTCGCACCACCGGTAAAACCATAATAAACCTGGTTGATGCTTTTTAAGTTCCAGAAGGTAAGTCCGGCATGGAAAACGGCATATAAAGCAAAGGTTTGCCACATCGCTCCGCCAACAACAATAGCCGTTGTCAACAGCGCCATCGATAGATAAGGGACTATTTTTACATAAGCTTTTAACAATGGGTTATTGGTAAAGCCCAATTGTTCCGGCAAACTGTGTATGAGTTTTTTTTCAATTACCCGCAGCTGATCTGGTTGATGGTTTTGAAGTTCGGCTCTGAAATGGAAGGTCTGATCAATATGGATACTCAGCTCTTTAATTGCTTCCTGACGCGCCAAAATGGTTGCTTTATCATTTGGTTTACCTAGATTCTCAGCGAGCAGGTTCAGTCCTTTTTCTGTTTTACAGCGGTTAGTGAAAGCGTATAATGAGCCTGCTCCATAAATATCCAGGTCTGAGGCATAAGGGTGTTGTTCGTCCTGGTAATGCTCGCCGTTATCGTAACCGTTCTTTCCGGTTAGCATCTGGTTCGCCTCATTCTGATAGACCCATAAGAGCTGTCCGGCATAAGTTAATTCTGTCTGAACTGCACTTTGTTTCTTTACCAGTACCAGAAACAATATTAACGGAACCACTAATAAGCCGCTTAACACCGGAATAAATCCTATATTGATGATCGCTGCAATGATCAGAATCTCTACGATAAACAAGCCTAATCTTGAAAAAGAGATGTTGTTGAGTTTCTTTTTAAGGCCGGAAATCTGTATTTCCTGAGCCGCAATGTTATTTTGGTAGTCCTTTAAAATACTATCTTTTGTTTTTACCATTATCTTTGGATGTTCTCTTATTGGATAAATATAGGGATTAGTACCATACACTAAGGAAGGCAAGAGCAGAACAAATCGAAATGCGATGGCAACTGTATGGCTTTCATGAAGATAAAACAAGGTTAAACGAATGAAAATTACATTACTGGTTGTAGGAAAAACCGAAGACAAATACCTGATTGAGGGGATTGATAAATATCTTAAAAGATTGAAACATTATATCGGCTTCAACCTGGTCGTGATTCCCGATGTAAAAAACACTAAGAACCTCACGGAAGCACAACAGAAGAGTAAGGAAGCCGAACTGATTTTGAAGCAGGTGAGTAACCTCGACACGGTTATTCTGATGGATGAGAAAGGGAAAAAATATACTTCGGTTTTATTTGCCAATTACCTGAATAAACAGATGATTGGCAGTGTGCAGCATATTATTTTCATCATTGGCGGACCTTATGGCTTTGATGAAAGTGTGTATCAAAGGGCAAATGGCACTATCTCTTTATCAGATATGACGTTTTCTCACCAGATGGTGCGCTTGTTTTTTGTGGAGCAATTGTACCGTGCTTTTAGCATTTTAAAAGGAGAACCTTATCACCACGAATAAATCTATCCGATTTGTGGAAATCCAGTCCATTCATCATCATATACAAAAAGGAGTTATTATGCAATTGCCCGGTGATTTTAAGAGAAAATACAGATACAAAAGCAATCCGAGAAAGGATCGTTTGAATTATATCATTGCGATTATCATTTCAATCGCTGCCTTTCTTTTGATCTGGTTTTATCTGTAGGCTTTTTTCGCTGTTTTACGCGATAAAGATGAGGTTATTATACGCGACAAGAATCAGCGGGGATAAATAAAAACAAAAAGCCGGATCTGTTAAAGATCCGGCTTTTGTATAACCTATTTCGTTCAATACAATGACTAAACGCCTTTTTTGCTTGTCATGCTAGCTTTTTTAGCTGGCTGAGCTGCTTTACCCGGTGCTTTTGTATTAGATGGTTTCGGGCTTGCTTTTGGCTTTTTGTCCGATTTATCTTCAATTTTAACGCCATCCTGGTCTACAATTGCTTCCGGAGCTGCTTCACTGAAAAGTGGCATATCCTTTAACAAATGGTACCATGAAACAATTTTCTTCATATCAGAAGCATAAACTTTCTCCTGGTCATGACCTGGAGCTACTTCTAAAAAGAAAGCTTTCAAATCTTTTGCATCTGCTTTTGCATCAGGAACATTTCCTTTAGCAGCAACGATATTTGCAAAAACATCCAACAACTTCAAATCGTCATCTTCGCCGTATACGGTAATATCTTCTAATGACGCAAGTTTAGTTGTAGTAATGTTAGCTACAATTTTAACTTTTTGTGCATCCAGACTTTCTAAAACGTATCCGCCTTTATTTTGTCCTACCAGCTTAAATAGACCTGGTCTTCCAGATACTGCAACGATTCCTCTTAAATTCATAATATTTTGTTTTTGAGAAGTAAGAACTAGTCTTCAATTACTTCTATCCCTATAATCTTATCTCCTTGTTTGATATCGTCAACAATATCAACATTTTCTATTACTTTTCCGAAACAAGTGTGTACTCTATCTAAATGAGCAGTATTGTCTCTGCTGTGACATACAAAGAATTGTGAACCACCAGTGTTTCTACCAGCATGTGCCATAGACAATACACCACGATCATGGTATTGGTTTTCTCCTGTTAACTCACAATCAATTTTGTAACCCGGGCCACCAGTACCTGCTAAATGTGCTTTAGACGGGTCTTTAGAGTTTGGACATCCACCTTGAATTACGAAATTAGGAATTACCCTGTGAAAACTAATGCCATCATAGAATCCTTCTGAAGCTAATTTCTTAAAGTTAGCAACGGCGTTCGGTGCATCCTGATCATAAAACTGAACAGTCATGTTACCTTTATCTGTTTTTATTATTGCTTTGCTCATGATAATTTTTTGTAAATGCCAAATTTAGTAAATTGTAATGACTCCTGAATATTAATTACTGGTAAAAAAGCCAGGGATACTGATTATCGTCTATAAACGTTTATTCAGTACAATAATTTTATTATAGGTTCAAAAAAATTACATTCGCATATACCCTGATAAAAGTATGTCCCTGAAAAAAGTATACCTGCTGTTGTGTTTAATGATTTTTAGCTTCGGTTTAAAGGCTTCTTCTATTCTTGTTTATATGGATGAAGACCAAAAGAACCACCTTAAAGCTTATGGAATTGCGTATTGGAGCATACAGCAAAAGGCAGGTGTGAGCTGGTTACTGAACTATCGCGGGGGCAGTTTTCTCCTGGAGTATCATAAAAATATCGAAGATGAATGTAAGACCCGTGGGGTTTCTTATCAGATACTGCCAGATGGAAAGGTGACGGCGATCCTCAATGAGATTAGTGATCCGGAAGTCAATATGGAGATGGTAAAGCTGGAGAAATCACCCAAAATCGCAGTGTATTCGCCAAAAAGCAAGCTTCCATGGGATGATGCGGTAACGATGGTGCTGCGTTATGCGGAGATCCCTTATGATGTCGTTTACGATGATGAGGTGTTAAAAGACAAGCTTTCGGGCTATGACTGGCTGCATTTGCACCATGAAGATTTTACGGGACAATACGGACGTTTCTGGAGTTCTTTCCGCAATGCGTCCTGGTATCGGGAAGATGTTAAAAATCAGGAGGCTACTGCAAAGCGGAATGGCTTTACTAAGGTATCGGAAATGAAACTCGCTGTAGCCAAAAGGATGAAGGAGTTTTGTGCTGGTGGTGGCTTCTTATTCGCTATGTGTTCGGCAACGGATAGTTATGACATCGCGCTGAGTGCTGAGGGTGTAGACATTTGTGAAACGATGTTTGACGGGGATGGCGCAGATCCACAGGCACAATCAAAAATAGACTACAACAAAACCTTTGCGTTCAAAAACTTTAAACTGGATATCAATCCTAATAATTACGAATTCTCGGACATTGATGTCACGCAGACCAGAACTTTAATCCAGAGCAACGACTTTTTTACGCTGTTTGATTTTTCTGCAAAATGGGATTTGGTGCCTGCTATGCTGACGCAAAATCATGAAAAGGTGATTAAAGGATTTATGGGACAGACTACAGCTTTCCGTAAATCGTTGGTGAAGCCAAATATCACCGTACTGGGAGAAAACAAAGGTTCGGAAGAAGTCAGGTACCTGAACGGAGAAATTGGTAAAGGACAGTTTACCTTTTATGGTGGCCATGATCCGGAAGACTACCAGCATGCGGTAGGTGATCCGCCGACAGACCTGAATCTGCATCCCAACTCGCCGGGTTATCGGTTAATTTTGAATAATGTATTGTTTCCTGCGGCTAAGAAAAAACCGCAGAAAACATAAAAAACAACATTCATTCTAAAAACCCCGGGGCTTTGTAGAAAACGAAGTTGATCATTGAAAACAATATCGGTTAATCGTAGAAACTCCAGCTTACACCGAATTTCACGAGGACTCTGTCCATCATCGGGTAACGGTTTACAGAATAATATCCTTTAGATAATAGTCCCTGATTGGCATAATCAGTTTTCACAAATATATTGGCCTTTCTCAGACTAGCTTTCACCCAGACATCCACAATTGGTGTAGTATCGAAAGTTGTGCCTTGTCCGACGTAAAACTGTCCTGCTGGTGCAGAATAAGAGTAATTCTTATAAGGTGTATTGTAACGGATATCAAATCCTACGTTTGTTTTTAAGGCTTTAAAGAAGGTATGGTCTAAAAAGAAACTGGCAAAAGCATACAATTCCGGGGTTCTCAAAACATTCGGGTTGTCAGTTTTTTGATAAACCAGATAGCTATCCAGATTGAATTTACCAAATTTCAGTTTTTTACCCACTGTAATTTTTAACAGGTTGATACTGCCGAGTTGTGCCGGAACAATCTTATTCGCATTTGTCGCATAAAAAGCACTGTCAAGTACGCCATCTGTTGGCGTTGTAAAATACAGGTAATCACTGATTCTGTAATACTCTGCTCCTGCTTCAAAATTCAGTCGGTCATTCAGGTATTTAAAGGATAGGTTAATGGTTTTTGTACGGTTAAAATCTGCTTTCCAATTGTAATGGTTTCCAAAATAGCGGGTAAAGATTTCCTCCGGTGACTTGTTTTGAAAATAACCTCCTAAAACAATCCGCCCTACGGACTTGCTCAACAGGACATTACTTTTTGCTTCATAGAGAAAGTCTCCACTGTTTCTTCCCTGAAATATTTGCTGTAAATCTACATTCAGATCGATCCGGTTACTAAACCTGTACCCCGCAGACCCCAGTAGTGTAACGTTCTGAAAAGTAGAGTTGTAATTGTAGTAAGTATCTACTTTATTTGGATAATACACCCCCTGATGGTACTTGTAGAAATCATGTCTGATTCCGGCATCCAGTTTTAGCTCATTCTTGATGATAGAATTACCCTTTCCACGAAGGAAAAAGCTGTACATAAATTCATTCTGCACATTCATATAGCGGGTACTGTCGTAGGTAAACGAGAGGTCTGCTATCCCTGCTGGAATCGCCGTATGATCATCCGCTGAAGTTTTATGAAAAGTGTAAGCGTTTTGGTCGTATTTAAAAGTATAAGCTATTTTATTGGTTGGTAAAATCTTGTCAGAAATCTCCTGAGCAAGGCTGTCTATCCTTCCTACAAAATAAGTTTGCTTGATCATGAAAGAATTTGAACGGTAAATATGCCCTGCATCAACTAGTCTAACGGGTTCAGAAAGGTGGTCTAAACCAAAGTTCTCTTCATTTTTCCCGTAGATGTTGTCATTATAAATGGATCCGTTTTCTCGCGCTTTCAGCGTGTTGAAGATCGCTGCTGCCCATAGGTTATAGCGTTTATTCGGACTTTGATACCAGGAAAAAATATCCGCATTTAAGTGATCCCCTCTTTGTCTTGGATAATAACCATTGGCACCAATTCTATTGTAATTCGCACCGATGTTCCAGTTTCTTTTGATATTCTGTGAGTGTGTTACTTTGAATATCGCCTCGGTTTCTCCGGCAGAGATGAAGTAAAGATTAGTAAATGGTGTTCTGGCCTGATAATATTTGATATCATCCTGCCCTATGGCATAAAAGTCCAGGGAATGAAATCCGGCATCAAATCCAATCCTTTTTGAAGGTTCAAACAACATTGGCATCGCTGCCAGGCCTAGATTTCCTGTGCCGACAGTTGGTCTTCTTGGCTGGGCAATCATACTGAAATTATGGAAACCAGCCAGTGTGGTGTCCAGTGGTAAGGTTTGAATGCTGTCTTTAGTAAGCTTCAAAGTGGTATACCTGATAAATCGGGAAGTAAAAATGACAGAGTCCAACCCTGCTTCATCTTTCTTTCTTAACGAATCCAGTAATTTATTATCATTTACCGTCGTCTTTAGATCCTGGGCAAACAGCTGCCCACTCCCTAACAGGAAAAAGCAAAAAACAAATATGGCAATGCTTTTATACATTATAAAGTAGAGATTAATTGGCTCAGTATTTTTGTCATTTTTGGTTCTGCAATTCTTGCAGTTTCAATGATTTCTTCCAGGCTTACCGGCTGTAATTCTTCCGGAAAACCTTCATCTGTTAATACGGAAATGGCAAATACGGGGATACTCATGTGATTGGCCACAATCACCTCGGGTACAGTACTCATTCCTACAGCATCACCGCCGATGATGCGTAAATATTTATATTCTGCTTTGGTTTCCAGATTTGGACCAGTTACCGCAACATATACACCCTGGTGACAAACGACATCATTGTCTTTTGCAATTTGCAGGGCAGATTTAATTAAAGATCGTTGGTATGGCTGGCTCATATCCGGAAAGCGAGGTCCCATATCGGAGTCATTTCTTCCGCGAAGCGGACTTTCAGGTTGCAGGTTAATGTGGTCATTGATGATCATCAGCTCCCCTTTTTTGAAGTCAGGATTAAGAGAGCCTGCTGCATTGGAAACAAAAAGATGCGCAATTCCAAGGGCTTTCATCACGCGGATTGGAAAGGTAATCTGTTGCATATTATACCCTTCATAATAATGCAATCTGCCTTGCATCGCAACCACTTTTTTCCCGTTGAGTGTACCAAATATCAGTTTACCGGAATGAAATTCCAGCGTCGAGATCGGAAAATTAGGGATATTGGAGTACATCAATTGATGTACTATTTCTATCTCGCCTACCAATCCACCAAGACCAGTTCCTAAAACGATGCCAATTTCTGGTTGGAAATCATTCGTTTTACGTTTTAGATATTCAACGGTTTCGTGTATGACTTGAAACATAAGCTATAATTTTTTGATCAAATATAATTTTATCTTTTGCGCTTAACCCAATTTTGACTGGCAAATAAAAGATTGGTAAATTTAACAGTAATTCTTTTAAAGTATCATCTAATAAACGTTGCGCGTCCTTTTCTGTTGTGATGATGATTTTTTCTGTAGCAGGGTCGTTTTTAAAGTCCTTCAGCAGCTCATTGATATCTTGTTCGGTAAAGCGGTAATGATCAGGATAGTCATAATGCTTAATCTTGCTGGTATGTTGCCCTATATACTGTAACAATGGCTTTGGATTGGCAATTCCAGTAAGTAAAAATACGATTGTATTTCCATTAATTGAACTGCATAAACGTTTTTCTCCAGGAATTAAGGGCACCAGATCCTGATAAACCAGGGAAGAAAACACAACCTGTTTTTGCCAGTTACCTTCAAATTTATTCAGGCATTTTCCGGCCATTTCCGGCTGGATGACTTCCGGAGATTTGGTAATCAGGATCGATTCTGCTCTTTTATATCCGGAAAAGCTTTCCCTTAGGTTTCCTGCGGGTAACAAGAACTGCGGACTCAATAACTTTTCAAACTCAAATAAGAGGATGTGGTAGCCTGCACGAATAGCACGGTGTTGATAAGCATCATCGAGAATAATCAGATCGTGATTTTTCTGTAATGCTGTTGCCCCAACCACACGGTCTTCACAGACAGCCACGGTGACTTGTGGGAATTTCCGGTAAAACTGCATCGGCTCATCACCGATAGTTTCGGCTGTTGCCTGATCATCCGCCAGGATAAAACCTTTGGTCTTACGGCCATAACCACGGCTCAATATGGCAATTTTACGGTCCGGAAAAAGACGGACCAGATACTCTGTCACCGGACTTTTACCAGAACCTCCCACCACCAAATTTCCGACACATATTACCGGAATATCAAAGCCGGTAGCTTTAAATACACCGTTATCATAGCACTTGTTTCTCACAAAAACTACGATGCCATATAGGATGGAAAAAGGAAATAACAGGTAGCGTAAGTATTTTATCATGCTGCGCTTCAAAAATAAGAATTATAGCGCGTAATGCATGAAGTTTATACATATAGAGGGTTACCGGTCAACAAAATAAAAGGCTATCTTTGTACAAACAATATTTTATATCATGCTTAAAGGATTTTTTAACGTACCAACTCCGGTTAACGAGCCTATTTTAGGTTACGCCCCGGGAAGTAAAGAACGTGAACTTTTGAAGGCCGCAATTGCCGAAGCCCGCTCTAAAAAAATTGACATCCCGATGTACATCAACGGAAAGGAAGTTCATACTGAAAATAAAGGAACCGCAACTCCTCCACACGACCATCAGCATATTCTTGCTGAATACAGCAAGGGGACGAAGGAACATGTAAGTCAGGCTATTGATGCTGCTTTGGCAGCAAAATCAAAATGGGAAAATTTAGCATGGGAACACCGTGCAGCAATCTTCCTGAAAGCAGCTGATCTTATTGCAGGTCCATACCGCTATAAATTAAACGCAGCAACGATGTTGGGTCAATCGAAAAATGCTTACCAGGCAGAGATTGATGCGGCTTGTGAGCTGATTGACTTCCTTCGTTTTAACGTAAGTTATATGTCGGAAATCTATAAACAACAACCTCCGGTTTCTCCTAAAGGTTCATGGAACAGAGTAGAACAACGCCCGTTAGAAGGTTTTGTATTCGCTTTAACACCATTTAACTTTACTGCAATTGCTGGTAATTTACCTACTTCAGCAGCAATGATGGGGAACGTAATCGTTTGGAAACCTGCAAATACACAGATTTATTCTGCGAATGTATTGATGCAGATTTTCAAAGAAGCTGGTTTACCTGATGGTGTAATCAACCTGGTATATGTTTCCGGACCGGAAGCAGGTGAAGTGATCTTTAACCACCCTGATTTCGCTGGTATCCACTTTACAGGATCTACAGGCGTATTCCAGGACATCTGGAAAACGATCGGAAATAACATTCATAAATTCAAAACTTACCCACGTATTGTTGGGGAAACAGGGGGTAAAGATTTTATCCTTATTCATGGTTCGGCGGAAGCAGAATCTTCGAGTACCGCGATCATCCGTGGTGCATTCGAATACCAGGGACAAAAATGTTCTGCTGCTTCACGTGTTTACGTGGCAAAGAGCATCTGGCCTAAAGTAAAAGAATACATGCTTCGCGATCTTGCTGAGTTCAAAATGGGTGGTACGGAAGATTTCGGAAACTTTGTGAATGCGGTAATAGACGGAAATTCTTTCGACAAATTAGCGAAATACATTGATGAAGCTAAAAAAGACAGTAGTGTAGAAATTATTGCCGGTGGTAACTACGACAAATCTAAGGGATACTTTATTGAGCCTACGGTATTGGTAGTTCAGGATCCTAAGTACGTAACCATGTGCGAAGAGTTGTTCGGTCCGGTATTGACGTTATTTGTTTATGATGATGATAAATTCGATGAAATTTTAGACATCGTTGACAGCACTTCAATCTATGCTTTAACAGGCGCGGTGATTGCTCAGGATCGTTATGCGATTGAAAAAGCAACACAACGTTTGAGAAATGCAGCTGGTAACTTCTACATCAATGATAAATGTACAGGTGCAGTTGTTGGTCAACAGCCATTTGGTGGCGCCAGAGGTTCTGGTACCAATGATAAAGCAGGTTCAATGATCAATCTTTTACGTTGGGTTTCTCCACGTACGATCAAAGAAACTTTTGATCCACCTAAAGATTTCCGTTACCCGTTTTTGTCTAACGACTAATCATCTGATAAGAACGAATTGATCAGCAGATCAATTCTGATATACGTAAAAAGCGGAGGTCCTGAAAGGATCCTCCGCTTTTTGGTTGAAGATGGCTGCTTATCACAGCCTGTTATATCATCATTAATTATTTAGCTTTATCAATTCCATCCATTCTGAAGACAGAATTCATATTACTGTTGTTGTCACAAGTAACACCAAGATCTGAAATAAAGCCATTTTCAAGGCTATAAGCCCAACCATGAAGGCTTAGCTTCTTACCATTAGACCATCTGTTCTGAACGATAGAGGTTTTAGTCAGGTTAAAAACACCTTCAATTACATTCAGCTCCACTAATCTTTCGCTTCTCTTCTTTTTATCAGAGATCATGTCCAGTTCATGGTAATGCAATCTATAAGTATCCTTAATGTTTCTCAACCAGTTGTCGATAATTCCATATTGTTTATTACCCATGGCAGCTTCTACCCCGCCACAGCCGTAGTGACCACAAACAATTACGTGTTCTACTTCTAATACATTGACCGCATAATCAAGAACACTTAACATGTTCATATCGGTATGCACTACCACATTGGCAATGTTACGGTGTACAAAGATATCACCAGGGTTGGTATTCGTGATCTGGTTTGCCGGAACACGACTATCGGAACAACCAATCCAAAGGATCGGAGGTTTTTGTCCGGCAGATAAACGCTCAAAGTATTTAGGATCCTCTGCTAAAGTGGAAGCCACCCAGTCTTTGTTTCCTTGTAATAATCCTTCGTATGTAATTTGATTGCTATCTTGTTTTTCTAATTTTGCGCACATAATAATCTAGTTATTAATTTCTTCTATGATTTTACTGTCCAATTTTGGTACAGTATATTGTTTTTTAATGTTCTCTAATATCACTATTGTTCCTTTGGTAAAAGCGTTGTGCTTAAAGTTGAAAATCGTTTCCAACACATCGGGATCAATATATCGGGAATTTGTTCCATCGATAATGACAGTTGTTTCTTTAGGGATATTGTTCAGCATCACCTGAATCGCTGCTTTATTTAAGAATGAAACCTCTTCCGCTAATTTAATGCGAAGATTTTTCTTATTTCCTTCTTCCTGAATTTTGTAAAAATATGGATTACGCATGTTGGTACGTAACAGGTAGAAGATGGAAAATACCATCCCTACGGCCACACCTTTTAAAAGGTCGGTCAGTAACACGGCTATAATCGTGATCACAAACGGTACAAACTGGTCCCAGCCTTTATGATACATATGTTGGAATAAAGCAATACGTGTTAATTTATAACCGGTTACCAATAAGATGGCTGCCAAACAGGCTAAAGGAATCATATTGATCACACCCGGAATAAATAAGAAAGACAAAAGTAACCAAACGCCATGAAAAATCGCAGACATTTTAGTTCTTCCTCCTGCATTTACGTTTGCGGAACTCCTTACTATCACGGAAGTTAGAGGTAAACCACCCAACATACCACTGGCCATATTACCTACACCCTGAGCTAATAGCTCTCTGTTTGTTGGAGATGTTCTTTTGATCGGGTCGATTTTATCTACCGCCTCAATACTTAGTAAAGTTTCTAAACTGGCAACTACTGCAATTGTTGCAGCAACAACCCATACTTTGCTATCTGTAATGGCAGAGAAATTAGGCATGGTAAATAAGCTGGTCAAATCTGACCATCCGTTAACCACTGGAATTTCCACCATTTGCGTGGCATTCAATGCATATCCTGTTCCCTGGAAGGCGATACTTAGTATAATACCTAAAGCTACCACTACCAGTGGTGCAGGAATTACATTTACTTTTTTCAACTTCGGCCAGTACAACAGCACTGCAATAGAGAGTCCACTGATCACAATCGCGGCTAGTGTAAAATGATTAAGCGCATTTCCTATAGCAGAAAACGTGTTTTGGTTGTCTCCCTGGAAAAAACTCTGATCCCCAAAAAAATCTGAATCTACACCTAAAGCATGAGGGAGTTGTTTCAGGATTAAGGTTACCCCAATCGCTGCTAACATCCCTTCAATTACACTGGAGGGGAAATAGTTACCGATCATTCCGCCTTTCAGCAAGCCTAATACGATCTGCATGGCACCTGCCAGCACTACGGCTAATAAAAATGTTTGATAACCGCCTAGCTGACCAATCGCGCCAAGCACGATTGCGGTAAGTCCTGCGGCAGGACCACTCACACTCAATTGAGAACCACTAAGACTTGCAACTACAATACCTCCCACGATACCGGTTACTAAACCGGCAAATAACGGTGCTCCTGAGGCCAGGGCCACACCCAAACATAAAGGCAATGCCACCAAAAACACCACGATACTGGATGGCAAATCACGCTTTAAGTTCTTTTTTAATATATACTTCTTCACTTCCAATCTTGAAAAGATTGAGTTACCATTTTGCATAAAACAATGTTTTAATTCTTGTAAACTAATTTAAAAAATTGCACAGCTATCCCTGTAAGGGTTTAATTGTACTACTAGTTTAGCACAGGTTTGGAGGTGGGGTCGGTACGGATGGATGAAAAGGATCTACATGCCGTTTAAAATGATCTATATAACTGTTGCTGATACCGAAATGACTGAGCACAGCATTAAAGTCCATAGTGTAATGAGAAGAGATCATTTTATAATCCAGAAGATTCACTTTAGCTTTACCACTATCACCGTCCGCACTATGCTCAACTTCGATCTGCAAGATCACCAGTTGAATGCTTTCTTTTTGGATATCGCTAAAAAATACGGGTGCGCCGGAAATCATCATCTTTACGCAAAAGATGCCTAAAAAGGTAATGATGATTAAAAGACGGTATTTCCGTACTGACATTCTGTTTATTTAGTTTATTATTAATTCTTCACAGTTAACTGTTCAAAAATAGCTCCAAAAATGCCCAACTAGCAAATTGTCATGTAAAAAAAATGTAATTTCGCTTGTATTCCACTCAAAAACAAGGAATTAAATTTAAAAACAATGCTTTTTCATAGAAAAATGAAGCATTAACCGTAATTTAGGCAGCTCAAAATCCTCTTATCTAATTCATGAGAAAATTATTACTATTCATCGTCATGCTGGCTCCTTTCTCGATTCTGGCGCAAAGCAATAACGCCCCCTCTTCTTATGCTCCGCATGAAATAAACATCACCGGATACCTTCAAACACAGTTCCAGTGGGCCGAATCGGCGGGAATCAATTCTTTTTCCGGAGGAGATTTCACGAAGAATTCTGATTCCCGTTTTATGATCAGAAGAGGCCGGTTGAAGATTGACCGTGCCGATAAATACTCGAGTATTGTGTTCCAGATTGATGCCACACAGAATGGCGTACAGTTGATGGATGCTTTTATTCAGCTTCACCAGGAAGACAGCAAACAGTTTCTTTTTACCGCAGGTTTGTTTAACCGCCCATTTGGCTATTCTATCGTTTATTCTTCAGGATACAGGGACTTTCCGGAGCGTGCAAGGGTTTTTCAAACGCTAATGCCAAGAGAACGTGACCTTGGTGCTATGATTACATTTAAGCCTGACTACAAGCCATTAAGCTTCTTAACCGCTGATATTGCAGTGATCAATGGTAGCGGATTAACGGCCAGAGACTACGATTCCAAAAAAGATATTGTGGCCAACTTAGGTTTCAAATTTGACAGCCTTTCCAATAAAAAATTACACCTGGGTTTTGGTACTTCCTACTATAAAGGCTACGTACGTAGTGACACAGAGACGTTTTTTGTCAGAAATGGCAATGGTTATGTCAAAGACACTAATCCTGGTCATGTAAATGACTATGCAAACCGCGATTATTATGGCGCAAACCTGCAGCTACAGTATGACAATTCTTTTGGTACCACTTTGTTTAAAGCAGAATATGTAGCCGGAAAACAACCAGGAGTGGCCAGTTCTTCAGATATTACAGGTCCTGCTGCCAGCATGAGTTTCTCTGCTCAGCCAAAAACAGACCTTTACCTGCGTGATTTTAATGGATATTATTTCTGGTTAACACAGAGAATTGGAAAATCTAAGTTCAATGCTTTGCTTGCTTACGATGTTTACGACCCAAATATTCATGTGTCTGAAAACGAAATTGGTGCGCCAAACAGCAATACCACTGCCGGAGATATTAAGTTTAGTACACTGGGTTATGGCCTTACTTACACGATGAACGGACGTTTAAAGTTGACCGTATATAATGAACATGTAGTTAATGATGATACACAACTGCCTCAATACACCAAAGACATTAAAGATGACGTATTTACTGCGCGCTTACAGTATCGCTGGTAATTAGGATCTATTTAATAAATATTGCTATTTTACGAAATCATTATAGCGGAATCTCAGTTAAATGATGACCTTAAAATCTACATTTAACTGAGATTGTATTTTCCGGGCAAATCAAAAAGACAATCAACCATAGAAAAACCAAATATATTCTAATGAAAACCAAAATCGAGTTACTTCAGGATAAAGTTAAACAAGCCCATACCGGTGGTGGAGCAGCAAGAATCGAAAGCCAGCATAAAAAAGGAAAACTGACCGCAAGGGAAAGGATTCATTTCTTAATGGATGAGAACTCTTTTGAAGAAATCGGCATGTTGGTAACTCATAGAAGCACCGATTTTGGCATGGAAAAAGAAATATACCCAGGTGATGGTGTGGTGACGGGATACGGAAATATCAATGGTCGTCTCGTCTATGTATTCTCGCAGGATTTTACTGTTTTTGGCGGCTCACTTTCAGAAACTCATGCCGAAAAGATCTGTAAGATTATGGATATGGCCATGAAAAATGGGGCACCGGTAATCGGCTTAAACGATAGTGGTGGCGCACGTATTCAGGAAGGTGTCGTTTCGCTTGGTGGTTATGCAGACATTTTTTACAGGAATGTACAGGCCTCGGGGGTAATCCCACAATTGTCTGCCATTATGGGGCCTTGCGCTGGTGGAGCAGTATACTCTCCTGCCATCACAGATTTCATATTGATGGTAGAAAACACTTCATATATGTTTGTAACCGGCCCCAATGTGGTAAAAACGGTGACACATGAAATCGTTACTTCCGAAGAGCTAGGCGGCGCAACTACCCATGCCACCAAATCCGGAGTCACGCATTTTGCCTGTGCCAATGAGCTGGATGCCATCAACCATGTTAAAAGATTACTGAGCTATATGCCTCAGAATTGTGAAGAAACACCTGCTTCGCTTCCTTATGAAGCTACAAATGAAGAGCGTATTTCTTTAAATACCCTGATGCCTGTCAATGCAAATCAGCCTTACGATGCGAGAAGCGTGATTGATGAGGTGATGGATGCGAACAGCTTTTTGGAAGTACACAGAGAATATGCAGAAAATATTGTGGTTGGCTTTGCGCGTCTGGCAGGAAAAAGTATTGGTATTGTGGCCAATCAGCCCGCCTACCTTGCTGGTGTATTAGACAATCATGCTTCCACTAAAGCGGCACGTTTTGTTCGCTTTTGTGATTGCTTCAACATCCCTTTGCTGGTATTTGAAGATGTACCTGGCTTCCTTCCGGGCACCGATCAGGAATGGAATGGCATCATCAATAACGGCGCAAAATTATTATATGCCTTTAGCGAAGCAACGGTTCCTCGTATTACGGTAATCACCAGAAAAGCTTATGGTGGCGCCTATGACGTAATGAATTCCAAACATATTGGTGCGGATATGAACTATGCCTGGCCTACTGCCGAAATTGCGGTAATGGGTGCTAAAGGAGCTGCTGAAATTATTTTTAAGAAAGAAATCAGCACTGCAGAAAACCCGGAAGAAAAATGGCTGGAAAAAGAAAAACTTTATTCTGATACTTTTGCCAATCCTTACCGCGCCGCAGAACGTGGTTTTGTAGATGAGGTGATTGAGCCTGCGCAAACGAGAATAAAATTGATCAAAGCATTTAAAATGCTGGAAAATAAAGTGGTCAATGCACCACGCAGAAAACACGGAAATATACCTTTATAAAATGAAATTGAGTCGTACAGATGTCGTCCTCATGGCTTTTTGTACCGGCCTGATTGTAGCAAACATCTATTATTGTCAACCACTGGTGATCCTGGTGGCCAGCGAGTTTAATTTAACGGAAAGCCATGCCGGTATGATCACTTACCTTACCCAGGCAGGTTATGCACTGGGTTTGTTTTTAGTGGTGCCGCTTGGCGATATGTTTGAACGCCGGAAACAAATATTAATAATTACCGGACTGGCTGTGGTATCGTTATTACTTGCCGCGATGTCGCATAGTTTTTTATTGCTGCAAATCGCCAGTGTGCTTATTGGCGCAAGTTCTGTCGTTCCGCAATTAATCTTGCCAATGGCAGCCAATCTAAGTTCCGACGAAAAACGCGGAGAAACGATAGGTATCATTACCAGTGGTTTACTGATCGGAATTCTGGCTTCCAGATCCATCAGCGGCAGTGTCGGTTTTTTATGGGGCTGGAGAACGATGTATTTTATCGCCGCCGGCATCTGTGCCTTATTGATGATTCTCATGGCAAAACGTTTTCCACTCAGCCTGCCTTCTTTTAAAGGAACTTACCGGGAATTAATGGCTTCCATGTGGAATTATGTGAAAACAGAACCGGTACTGCGGGAGGCTTCCATGATTAATTTCCTGGCTTTTGCTGTGCTCAGCGCATTCTGGACAACCATGGTGTTGTTTTTAGCCAACCCACCCTTCAACTTTCAAACGATGCAAATCGGCTTGTTTGGGATTGCCGGCGCTGCCGGGGCATTAGCTGCGCCATTAGTTGGCAAGCTAAGCAGTGGCAAAAATCCACGTAGAAACATTTTGACCGGTCTGATTTTACAAGTCATCAGCATTGTTGCTTTTTACTTTACCGGAAGTCAGCTCTACCTATTTATAACAGGGATTATTTTCATCGATATCGGACAGCAGGCGATTCATGTGACCAACCAAACCCGGATTTATGCCTTGGTACCGGAAGCGCGGAACCGCCTCAATACGGTATTTATGTCAGTCAGCTTTGTGGGTGCTTCGGTAGGCTCCGCAATTGGATTATGGTTATGGGATGAAGGACAATGGCCTTTATTTTGCCTTGGAACAACGGCGGTAATATTACTCAACATCTGTATTTATAAATTTAACAGCAATACGGTTAAAAGTTAAGCCCCATGGAAAATACCCATATAGAACAAATCAGACCCGATCTTACCTGGCGAATCAGGCATACAGCGATGTATCCGGATCATCCTTATGACGCAGTAAAGCTGGAAAATGATGCTGATGGCATCCATTTTGGTTTATTTGCTGCTGATCAGCTGGTTTCCGTAGTCTCGCTATTCAATGAAGAAGCCGTTTATCAGTTCAGGAAGTTTGCTACGCTTCCTGAATATCAGGACAAAGGCTATGGCAGCTTCCTACTCCAACACCTGATCAGTTATGTGACTGCTTTGGGAGCCACGATGCTATGGTGCAATGCCCGTAGTACCGCTATGCCTTTTTATGCGAAGTTTGGCTTTGTAGAAACCGACAAGCACTTCTCCAAATCCGACCTGGAATTTGTCATCATGCAGTTACAACTCAACAATTAACTTGTTGCTTCCCGCCTAGTTTATATATTTGTTCAGGTAAAGCAAAACACAGCTTATTATACGTTTTAAAGAAACATTAAATGACAAAAAAGAAAGACGATAAACAGAAACACGTTTCTGTAGTTACTAAAAAGTCACTCCAATTTTTTGAAGAATATATCAATAATCCATCGCCAACTGGCTTTGAATATCCTGGTCAGAAGTTATGGTTAGATTATCTGAAACCTTATATCGACGAAAGTTTCATCGACAATTACGGTACTGCAGTAGGTGTAATCAACCCTAAAGCAGAATACAGGGTAGTTATCGAAGCACATGCTGATGAAATTTCATGGTTTGTAAACTACATTACTCCTGAAGGCTTAATCTATGTGATCCGCAATGGTGGATCTGACCACCAGATTGCTCCATCGAAAAGAGTAAACATCCATACCGATAAAGGAATGGTGAAAGCAGTATTCGGATGGCCGGCAATTCACACCAGAAACGGTGAAAAAGAAGAAGCTCCGGCATTAAAAAATATTTTCCTTGACTGTGGCTGTACGACTAAGGATGAAGTAGAAGCATTAGGCGTCCATGTTGGTTGTGTGATCACTTATGAAGACGAATTCATGGTGCTAAACGACCGTTATTATGTGGGAAGAGCTTTAGACAACAGAGCTGGTGGTTTCATGATTGCAGAAGTTGCACGTTTGTTAAAAGAAAACAAACAAAAACTTCCTTTCGCTTTATACATCGTTAACTCCGTGCAGGAAGAGATTGGTTTGCGCGGTGCGGAAATGATCGCGCACAGGATTAAACCTCATGTAGCCATCGTTACAGATGTTACACACGACACCAGCACACCGATGATCAATAAAATTACACAAGGAGATTTAGCTTGTGGCAAAGGACCAGTAGTTTCTTATGCACCAGCAGTACAAACCAACCTGAATAAATTACTGATTAAAACCGCAGAAAAGAATGACATTCCATTCCAGCGTCAGGCTTCATCAAGGTCTACGGGTACCGATACGGATGCATTTGCCTATTCTAACGGCGGCGTTCCTTCTGCTTTAATCTCTCTGCCATTGCGCTATATGCACACTACGGTAGAAATGATTCATAAAGAAGATGTAGACAACGTGATCAGCCTGATTTATCATTCATTGCTGAACATCGAGAAAAACCACGATTTCAAGTATTCTAAATAATTTCAGCGTGATACTACACGCTATCCTGAAGGGTGTCTGTTAAAACCAGACACCCTTTTATTTTGCTTTAAATTTCCTATTTTTAGGAACGTATGGTGAGCATATCCAGCTCAACAACCTATAAATTTTTCATTTATGAGCGATCAAACCCAAAGTTTTATAGAAAAAGTGAAAGCAGCATACCCTCCTAAAGGGGCCTATATTTATCTGGGTGCCGGAATTTTAGATGGCGAAGTGTTAGCAGATGCCGAAGTGAACCTTTATTTACACATGATGAACCGCCATGGACTTGTTGCAGGCGCCACTGGTACCGGAAAAACCAGAACGTTACAGCTGCTTGCAGAACAACTTTCGGATGCAGAAGTCCCTGTTTTTATGCTGGATGTAAAAGGAGACCTTTCCGGATTATACCAGGCTGGAGAAAACAACCCCAAAATAGCGGAAAGGGCAAAAATGCTGAATAAACCCTTCGCTCCAACTGGCTACCCAATAGAACCTTATTCACTTTCCGGGAAATTAGGTGCACAAATGAGGGCAACCATCCTCGAATTCGGGCCGACCCTACTCTCAAAGATATTAGACCTGAATGATACGCAGACTGGTGTACTGTCAGTAATTTTCAAATATGCAGACGACAATAAACTGCCCCTTATTGACCTGAATGACCTTAAAAAATTAATTTCCTACCTGTCTGACGGTCCTGGCAAAGATGAAATAAAAGCAGACTATGGTAGCATCTCCTCCTCCACTTCAGGAACTATTTTAAGGAAAATTGTCACTATCGAACAACAAGGACTCAGTCCCATGTTTGGAGAACCCTCTTTTGACATAGAAGATTTAATGCTCAAAACAGATGGAAAAGGAACAATTTCTCTTTTGAACATCTCAGACGTCCAAAATCAACCTAAACTATATTCTACTTATTTACTCAGTTTACTGGCAGAGCTTTTTTACAACCTGCCGGAAGTAGGTGACTTAGATAAACCAAAGCTCGTGTTCTTCATTGATGAGGCTCATTTATTGTTTAAAGACTCCTCAAAAGCATTTTTAGAACAGATTGAAACCATCATCAGGCTCATCAGGTCTAAAGGCGTAGGCGTCTTCTTTTGCACACAATCTCCCACAGATATCCCTGAAAGTGTCCTTTCTCAGTTGGGTAACCGCATACAGCATGCATTACGGGTATTTACACCCAATGATGCAGATGCGCTAAAGAAAACCGTTAACACTTATCCCACTTCTACCTTTTACAAAATCGACAAGGTACTCACCTCCCTTGGGACAGGGCAGGCGCTGATCACGGTCTTAAACGAAAAAGGGATTCCTACGGAGGTAACCGCTACCATGCTTACTCCTCCCAAAGCAGTAATGGGACCTTTAAACACGCCAGAATATGATAAGTTAGTTTTATCGAGTCCAATGAACAAAAAATACGGAACTACTATTGATCCGGAAAGTGCTTATGAAATCCTGACCAACCGACTAAATGATCAACAGTCTATGGAATCAACGGCAACCGAACCCGCTGGAGCCGGCACGAAGAAAACAGAAAAAAGCATTATGGAACAAGTAATGGGCGCAACTATCACCAGGCAGATTGGCAAGGAAATTGTACGGGGCCTGTTCGGAATGTTAACCGGCAAAAAAACCAGAAATACTAGTGGAAAAGGAATATTTGGGTTCTAAATCCACCGTATTCTCCCCATAATTCGGGATATTGCTGCTTAAATTGCAAAAAACACCCATTTTCTTACCTTGAATTTAAACATATTAATTATTTTAGTCCCATGAAACCAACCTTATTAATCTTAGCAGCTGGGATGGCAAGTCGCTACGGCAGCATGAAACAAATTGACGGGTTCGGCCCGAACAACGAAACTATTATTGATTATTCTATATATGATGCCATAAAAGCCGGATTCGGTAAAGTTGTATTTATTATTAAAGAAGAGTTTCTTGAGGATTTCAAAGAAATTTTCGAAGCAAAGTTAAACGGAAAAATCGAGACAGATTACGTTTTCCAGGACTTCAACATTAAGCAATTCGGTGTAGATATCGAAATTGAAAGATCAAAACCATGGGGAACCGCTCATGCAATTCTTGCAGGTAGAACGGCTATTAATGAGCCTTTCTGTGTGATCAATGCCGATGATTTCTATGGTTTAGATGCTTACCAGAAAATGGTTAAGTTTTTAACTACAGAAGTTAGCGACAGTAATTATTCAATGATCGGATACGAAATCGGTAAAACATTGTCGGAATACGGATCTGTTTCCAGAGGTGTTTGTCAGGTTAACGCTGATGGTATCCTGGAAGAAGTTGTAGAACGTACAAAGGTATTAAAGAACGGTGACGCGATTGTTTTCGAAGAAGGCGACACTCAGTATCCATTAACACCAGATACACGCGTATCGATGAACTTCTGGGGCTTTACTCCTGCTGTATTCAAAATTACAGAAGAATTATTCAGAGATTTCGCAGTTCAGAATAAAGAGAACCCTAAATCAGAGTTTTTCATTCCATTGGTAGCTGAATACCTGGTAAAATCAAGAATTGCTAATTTCAAAGTAATTCCTACAGATAGCCAGTGGTTCGGTGTAACTTATAAAGAAGATAAACCAATTGTACAGGCTAGCATTGATCAATTGATCAAAGACGGAGCTTACCCATCTAATCTTTGGGACTAACGTACCTGCTATAATTTAAACAGAAAAGGGATTCACAAATGTGGATCCCTTTTCTGTTTCTAACTAGTACGGTTAGGCTGCAATATGCCAAAATAATCAAACGCAACACAATCAACTAACTGCATAAAAAAAGGTGTTCTGAATTAACAGAACACCTTTTTAATTTAAATGAGCTTAACGCTTATTTTTTATCGTCTTTAACTTCTTCGAAGTCTACATCGGTAACATCGTCACCACCTGCAGGCTGAGCATCTGGTTGAGCACCAGCAGCACCTGTTGGTTGTGCACCATCTTGTCCTGCTTTGTACATCTCTTCAGAAGCTTCATTCCATGCATTCTGTAATTCAGCCTGAGCTGCGTCGATATCAGCGAAACTTCTAGCTGCATGCGCATCTTTCAGTTTTTGCAAACCTGATTCGATTGGCGCTTTTTTATCAGCTGAGATTTTATCACCGAATTCTTTCAATTGCTTCTCAGTAGAGAAAATTAAAGCATCAGCACCGTTGATTTTTTCCGCTTCTTCTCTAGCGATTCTATCAGCATCTGCATTTTGTTCTGCTTCTTCTCTCATCCTTTTGATTTCTTCTTCAGTTAAGCCAGAAGAAGCTTCAATGCGGATTTTTTGTTCTTTACCAGTAGCTTTATCTTTAGCACTTACGTGTAAGATACCGTTTGCATCAATATCAAATGCTACTTCTACCTGAGGAACTCCACGTGGAGCTGGTGGAATACCATCTAAGATGAAACGACCAATCGTACGATTTTGAGCAGCCATTGGACGCTCTCCTTGTAAGATATGGATCTCTACTGAAGGCTGGTTGTCAGCTGCTGTAGAGAAAGTCTCTGCTTTTTTCGAAGGAATAGTTGTATTTGCTTCAATTAATTTAGTCATTACACCACCCATAGTCTCAATACCTAATGAAAGAGGAGTAACATCTAATAACAATACATCTTTAACTTCACCTGTTAATACACCACCTTGGATTGCAGCACCGATTGCTACTACCTCATCAGGGTTAACACCTTTCGAAGGCTCTTTTCCGAAGAAAGCTTTAACAGCTTCCTGGATAGCAGGCATACGAGTTGAACCACCAACTAAGATAATCTCATCGATATCTGAAGTTTTCAAACCTGCATTTTTCAATGCTGATCTACATGGGTCAATAGTACGTTTGATCAAATCAGCAGCCAATTGCTCAAATTTAGCACGGCTTAAGTTTCTAACCAGGTGTTTAGGACCAGTTGCATCAGCAGTAATGTAAGGCAAGTTGATCTCAGTAGTAGTTGTACTTGAAAGCTCAATTTTAGCTTTTTCAGCAGCTTCTTTCAAACGTTGTAAAGCCATTGGATCTTGATTCAAGTCCATACCGTACTCGTTTTTGAATTCAGCAGCTAACCAATCGATAATGATATGGTCAAAGTCATCACCACCTAAGTGAGTATCACCGTCAGTAGATTTTACTTCAAATACACCATCACCTAATTCTAATACAGAAACGTCATGAGTACCACCACCACAGTCAAACACAACGATTTTCATGTCTCTTTGTGCTTTATCCAAACCGTAAGCTAATGCAGCTGCAGTTGGCTCGTTGATGATACGTTTCACTGTTAAACCAGCGATTTCACCAGCTTCTTTAGTAGCTTGACGTTGTGCATCATTAAAGTAAGCAGGAACAGTAATAACTGCTTCAGTTACCTCATGACCTAAAAAGTCTTCAGCTGTTTTTTTCATTTTCTGCAAAATCATTGCAGAAAGTTCTTGTGGTGTGTATTTACGGTCGTCAATTTCTACACGTGGTGTATTGTTGTCGCCCTTAACTACTTTATACGGTACACGACCAGCTTCTTTAGTAACCTCAGCAAAGCTGCTGCCCATAAAGCGTTTGATCGAAGAAATTGTTTTTGTTGGGTTAGTAATTGCCTGGCGTTTTGCCGGCTCACCTACCTTGCGTTCACCATTTTCTGCAAAAGCAACAATGGATGGCGTAGTACGCTTACCCTCACTGTTGGCTATAACTACAGGTTCGTTACCTTCCATTACGGATACGCAAGAGTTTGTTGTTCCTAAGTCTATACCAATAATTTTTGACATGCTATTTATCTCTGTTTATGTTTATGAATCTTATTATTTATTTCTTATTATTTCTTGTTTAACAAGCAATGTGCCAATTGAGTTTTGGCAGAAAATTTTGTTAATTTCCAATCATAAAGGAATTTTATGTCCGAATCTTGTTACAAAAATGTGACAGGATGACAGAATCTCCCTGTCTTTTACTGATCTAACTTCAGTAAACGTTCCAAATGATGATGGCCAATTCCAAAATAAGCTTTTGTCTCCGCCAGCTTCTGTTTAATCTCTGCCTGTTTTACTTCCAGGGCTTTACCCGAAAGCTTAGCAGACTTCACTCCTACTACCAATACATTTTTAGGGGTATGTGCATCCGAAATGAATTCAAACACTTTAGTCTTGTAACCATAGTATTCCAGAATCAATGCACGCATTGCATCGGTTACCATCTCTGCCTGGCGTTCCATGAAAATCCCGTATTTAGTTAATACCGAGACTTCGTTTTTAACTTTGGCCTTATCCATTTCGCGTCTGATCTGTTTATGACAACAAGGAGCAACAACAATTAAACTGGCGTTGGCCTTGATCCCTTTAAAGATGGCATCATCAGTTGCCGTATCACAGGCATGCAAAGCGATGAGCAAATCAATCGCGTCTACCTGATAATCCTGAATTGTACCGGGTACAAAATCAAGACCGGTAAAAGCAGAACTTTTTGCAATCCCGTTACATAAACTCACCAGGTCATCTCTAAACTCTACCCCCGTTACTTTCGTATCCAGTTTCAAAACCTGATGCAGGTAATCATACAAAGCAAAAGTCAGGTACCCTTTTCCGGAACCCATATCTGCCACTTTTTTAATACTGTTCTCAGGCAATTCCTTAATTAAGGAGCTTAAGATCTCTACATACTGATTAATCTGTTTGTATTTATCCTGTGCATTTTTGAATACATTACCTTCTGCGTCAGTAATCTTCAGCTCTTGCAAATAAGGCTTTCCAGCAGGCTGAATCAACCGTTTCTTTTCTTTGTTATGCGCTAAGGCTGGTGCTGTTTTACCGTCACCATTTAGCATCCTTTCCCGCATAGAAATGACATGGTTCTTCCCATGCTCAAGGATTACTTCCTTCTCCGTGGTAAATAAGGTACAGGCCTTAAAATCATTACTGATAAAATGAGTGACCATGGTGATACCTACAGGAATATCAAAGTTCTTAACGATATCTCTGGTTTTGTTCCGGTAGGTAAAAGAAAGCATATCTGCTCTTTTGATTTTCACCTTGCGGACATAAACATTCTTTAATTCTTTATCATTTCCCTGATAATTGCCCAGGGAAACTTTTAAAAAAGTATTCGAGGAAATACTTTCAGCGAGTTGTTCTTGAAAACGCTGTAAATGGAGTTGATTTGACATGAAATTGGATTACGCTGCAAAGATACCCTTTTGAAAAAGGAATAGTAAATTAGCTTTATGAAACAGCGTTATTTAATTGCCATTCTTCCGCCAAAAGAACTGGGTATTGAAATTGACAACATCAGAAAAGCGTGTTCTCAAAAATTTAAGGTATATAAAGCATTGAGACCACCAGTTCATATCACGCTAAGGTATATTCATGAACTTGAAGAAAGTTATGAACCAAAACTAATAACCAGCCTCTCAGCAGCCAGAAGTTTCGAACCTTTTATCCAGCACCTTCACAATTTTTCAGGTTTCCAGACCGCTAAAGCGATCTACGTCGCAGCAACAGAAAACAAACAAATTGACAATTTATACACACAAATAATAAACCTCACTAAACCTTTCTGTAAAGATGCAAGCGGTGGACGAACCCCACATCTTACCATTGCTTACAGAGACGTTACTCCCCGTCTTTATCTTGAAATAATGGAATACTACAAAAACCAAACCTTCCAGGCAGATTTTGAAGTTAACCATTTCAGCTTGTTAAAGCATGATGGCACCTGTTGGAATGTGTTAAAACATTTTTATAGTCTGCCAGGTCCGCACCAATTAGAAATACCCCTATAAAGAAAAAACCCCATCCGAAACGGACAGGGTTTTCCTTATAATGATGAGGGAATAAATTATTCGCCTTTATCTTCAGTTTTAGTTTCAACTGCTGCTTCTTCAGTAGCTGGAGTAGCTGCAACTGTAGTATCGTCAGCTTTCTTAGCTTTGGTTCTACCACGACGTGTAGTTTTCTTCTCAGCAGATTCCACTTCTTTACCGTAAACTTCATTGTAATCAACCAATTCGATTAAAGCCATTTCAGCATTATCACCTAAACGGTTGTTTAATTTAATGATCCTTGTGTAACCACCTGGACGGTTTGCAATTTTAGCTGCAACATCACGGAACAATTCAGTAACGATTTCTTTATCTTGTAAGTAACTAAAAACGATACGACGAGAGTGTGTAGTATCAGTTTTAGATTTAGTCAAAAGAGGCTCAACATACATACGTAAAGCTTTTGCTTTAGCTAAAGTAGTTTGAATTCTTTTGTGTTTAATTAACGATGAAGCCATGTTAGCCAACATCGCCTTACGATGTGAATCTGTTCTTCCTAAGTGGTTATTTTTTTTACCGTGTCTCATTTTGATTTTATTCAGTGTATACCGTCTCTTTGATTATTATCTGAGGGAATTATACACGATTAACAATATTGTTATTTAAGGGTAGTTTTGGTTTACTCTTCGTCAAGTTTGAATTTCGATAAGTTCATACCGAAAGATAAGCTTTTAGATTTCACCAATTCCTGAATCTCAGTCAATGACTTTTTACCGAAGTTTCTGAATTTTAACATATCAGCAACATCATAAGAAACCAGGTCAGCTAAAGTACGGATATCAGCTGCTTTAAGGCAGTTTAATGCACGTACAGAAAGATCTAAATCAACTAATTCAGTTTTAAGGATTTTACGCATATGTAAAATTTCCTCGTCTACTTCTTTAGTTTCTTCTTTAGCTTGAGATTCTAATACTAAATTCTCATCAGAGAACAACATAAAGTGCTGGATTAAGATTTTCGCAGCTTCTTTTAGTGCTTCTTCAGGGTGGATAGATCCATCTGTAGAGATATCTAGAATTAATTTTTCATAATCTGTCTTTTGTTCAACACGATAATTTTCAATCGAGTATTTTACATTTTTCATTGGGGTAAAAATCGAATCGATTGCGATTACACCAACTACAGCATCATTGATTTTATTTTCTTCAGCTGGAACATAACCGCGGCCTTTATTGATAGTTAATTCTACCTCTAAAGTCACTGTTTTTTCCATGTTACAAATAACGAAATCAGGGTTAAGAACCTCGAAGTTGTTAGAGAATTTTGTAATATCTCCAGCGGTAAACTGATCTTGCCCGTTTACTAAAATGAAAACTTTTTCAGAATCACCAGAATCACCAACTTTCTTAAAACGTACTTGTTTCAAGTTAAGGATGATTTCCGTCAAATCTTCTACAACACCTTTCATTGTAGAAAACTCGTGAGATACGCCAGAAAAACGAATACTTGTAATGGCATAACCTTCTAAAGAAGAAAGTAAAATTCTTCTTAGGGCATTACCAATTGTTACACCGAAACCGGGCTCTAAAGGACGAAATTCAAATATACCATCGAAATCTGTTGATTTCTGCATGATTACCTTATCGGGTTTCTGAAATGCTAAAATTGCCATTTATAATGTTTTTAGATCGTTATTAAAATTATGTAATGAAATAAAGTGAATTGCCCATAAAGGCAATTCACTAAATATATTACTTAGAGTATAACTCTATTATAAGGTTCTCTTTGATATTTTCTGGGATCTCATCACGGTTAGGATAAGTTAAGAACTTACCTGACAATTCACTTGCGTTCCAGTCTAACCAATTGAATTTATTGATTACTCTGCCTGCTACTGAATTAGTAATCGCTTCTAAAGTCTTAGACTTTTCGCGAACTGCAACAACATCACCAGCTTTTAATTGATATGAAGGAATATTTACTACTTCACCGTTAACTGTTACGTGTTTATGGCTAACTAACTGACGGGCAGCTGAACGTGTTGTAGCAATACCTAATCTGTATACTGTGTTATCTAAACGAGCTTCTAATAATTGCAATAAGTTATCACCAGTGATACCTTCACGAGAAGATGCTTTGGTGAATAAGTTACGGAACTGACGTTCTAATACACCATAAGTATATTTAACTTTCTGTTTTTCCATTAACTGTACTGCGTACTCGGATTGTTTTCCTCTTCTTTTGGAAGCACCGTGCTGTCCAGGAGGATAATTTTTTCTATCTAATACCTTATCAGGGCCGAAAATTGGCTCTCTGAATTTACGGGCGATTTTGGACTTTGGTCCTGTATATCTTGCCATTGTTCTTTGATTTAAAGTATCGTGTAGCCTTAAGCTACAGACTCTTAGCTTTAAAAATTAATAATTAAACTCTTCTCTTTTTAGGAGGACGACAACCGTTGTGCGGAAGCGGAGTGATATCTTTGATAGAGGTTACTTCGATACCTGAAATCTGCAATGTTCTAATTGCTGACTCACGACCTGAACCTGGACCTTTAACAAAAACTTCTACTTTACGAAGACCTAAGTCAAATGCTACTTTACCGCAATCAGATGCTGCTTGACCTGCTGCATAAGGAGTGTTCTTTTTAGAACCCTTGAATCCCATTTTACCTGCAGAAGACCATGAAATAGTTTGACCGTTGTTATTTGTTAAAGTAACAATGATATTGTTAAAAGTAGCATTGATGTGCGCCTGACCAACAGGTTCAATAACAACAATACGCTTTTTGGTAACTTTTTTACTCTTAGCCATAATTCTTATTCAGTACTAATTTTATTTAGTAGCTTTTTTCTTGTTAGCAACTGTTTTTCTCTTGCCTTTACGTGTACGAGAGTTGTTTTTAGTACGTTGTCCACGTACCGGCAAACCTTTTCTGTGACGTAATCCACGGTAACAACCGATATCCATTAAACGTTTAATGTTCAACTGAACTTCTGAACGTAAAGCACCTTCTACTTTTACGCCGTCGTTGATGATGGTACGAATAGCCGACAACTCATCGTCAGACCAATCCTGTACTTTCTTGTTAAAATCGATACCTGCTTCCGTTAAAATACGTTGAGCAGTTGATCTACCTACTCCGAAGATGTATGTTAGACCAATTTCGCCTCTTTTGTTTCTTGGTAAATCAATACCTGATATCCTTGCCATATTTGTACTAAATGTTTGATTAACTGAATGAACGAGATTGAGTATCCTGTACATTCAATCTTCATCACAATCAATAATTTCTTAACCTTGACGTTGCTTATATTTTGGATTTTTCTTGTTAATCACGAAAAGTTTACCTTTACGACGAATAATCTTGCAATCAGCGCTACGTTTTTTAATTGATGACCTAACTTTCATTTTATTTATATCTATAAGTAATCCTGCCCTTTGATAAATCGTAAGGCGACATCTCTAATTTGACTTTGTCTCCAGGTAAAATTTTGATGTAGTGCATCCTCATTTTACCCGAAATATGAGCTATTATCTCATGACCATTCTCTAGTTCCACCCGGAACATGGCATTGGATAGTGCTTCTCTTATTACACCGTCTTGTTCAATTGAGGCTTGTTTAGCCATATAATATTGATATTTACTTAATTAGCTGCTACTAAACAGGGTTGCAAAATTAAATAAAAAAATTTAATAAATTACTTTTTTTTATTTAAAACTTCTTCAATAACTGAAAAAGTCGATAAAACATCTGCATTACCCTTTTTAACTGCCACCGTATGCTCAAAATGAGCTGATGGCCTATTGTCCTTACTGGTTACTGTCCAGCCGTCTGACCAGAACTTAACACCCGCTGTACCTGCATTGATCATAGGCTCTATAGCGATCACCATTCCCTCTTCCAGTTTAATTCCAATCCCGCGTTTACCGTAATTTGGTACTTCAGGTTTTTCATGCAATTGAACGCCGACTCCGTGACCTACTAATTCCTTCACTACACCAAATCCATTCGCCTCCGCATGCGCCTGTACAGCATAGCCTACGTCTCCGATCCTTGATCCTACGACAGCCTTCTCTATGGCAAGTCTTAAACACTCTTTAGTCACCTCTACTAACTTCTGCTTTTCCGCGTCTACTTCTCCAATCGAAAAAGTATAGGCTGAATCGCCAAAGTATTTATTTAGAATGACCCCACAGTCAACAGAGATCAAGTCCCCCTCCTGTATCACATATTCACCTGGAAAGCCATGAACAACCTGCTCATTTGGCGAAATACATAGTGAATACGGGAAGCCGTTATAGTTTAAAAAAGCCGGGATTGCTCCGTGGTCTTTAATAAACGTTTCAGCCAGGTCATTCAATTTTTTTGTAGTGATGCCCGGACCAATCACTTTAGCTACTTCAGCCAAAGTTTTAGATACAAGTAAAGAACTTTCTCTTATTAACTCGATCTCCTCAGGAGATTTGTAATAGATCTTAGACATACTATATTTTAGATCACTGCGTTGCTACCAGTTGTTGCAGCAGGAATTCCTGTGCGACCGGTAACTCTACCTGTTTTCATTAAACCATCATAATGACGCATTAACAAATAACTTTCAATTTGTTGCAAAGTATCTAATACCACACCTACCAGGATCAACAAAGAAGTTCCACCATAGAAATGGGCGAATTCTGACTTGATACCGAATTTAACTGCTACTGAAGGAAGTACTGCAATGATGGCAAGGAAAACAGCACCAGGGAAGGTGATCTTCGAAATTACATCATCTATGAAGCTTGAGGTAGCCAGACCTGGTTTGATACCAGGAATGAATCCACCGTTCTTCTTCATGTCGTCCGACATTTGTGTAGGGTTAACGGTAATTGCAGTATAAAAGAATGTAAATGCAATAATTAAAAATCCAAAAGTTAAGCTATACGCTAATGAAGTATAGTCACTGAACTGAATCAACCAGGTGTTCTGTAAAGAAGGAAAGAACTGAGGAATGAATCCAGGGATAAACATCAATGCCTGAGCAAAGATGATCGGCATTACACCGGCAGCATTCACTTTTAAAGGAATATACTGTCTTACCCCACCAAACTGTCTGTTACCAACAATCCTTTTTGCGTATTGAACCGGCACTTTACGTACACCCTGAACAATCATGATGGTAAACATCACTACAGCAAATAAAGCCACAATCTCAAGAACAAGGGCAATTAAGCCTCCCTCTCCGACGAACCTTGAAGTAACCTCCTGGTATAAAGCGATTGGCAATCTGGCGATAATACCAACCATAATGATTAGTGAAATACCATTTCCAATACCTTTATCGGTGATTTTCTCACCCAACCACATCACAAATAAAGTACCTGCTGCCAACACGAATGTTGCCATCACATAAAATAAGCCGTGATCAATTACGATTGCTTCTGTAGGAACCTGTGTTTTAACATAACCAACTGCCTGAACGGCGGTAATGGCTACGGTTAGATAACGTGTAATCTGATTTAGTTTCTTCCTGCCACTTTCACCCTCCTTTTGCATTTTCTGGAATGAAGGAACAGCAATACCTAATAGCTGAACTACAATTGAGGCAGAAATATAAGGCATAACACCCAAGGCAAGGATAGATACCCGTGAAAACGAACCTCCGGCAAACATATCCAAGAGACCTAAAAGACCAGACTTTTCATTATTGCCTAAAAGAGTTGCGTCAACACCTGGTAGCACCACATGAGATACAAATCTATAAACCAAAAGAATCATGAGCGTAAATACAATACGCTCTTTCAATTCTTGAATTTTCCAAATATTACTTAAAGTAGTAAACAGCTTCTTCATTAATTACAATTAATTACAATTTTTCGATTGAGCCTCCAACAGCCTCAATAGCTTGTTGTGCAGTAGCAGAAAAGCCATGAGCTTTGATTTCTAACTTAGATTTAACTTCACCACGGCCAAGTACTTTTACCAGGTCATTTTTGTGAGCTAAACCATGGTTTTGCAATGTAGCAAAATCAATCGTAGTATAGTTAAATTTCTCAGCTAATGCTTGAATTACGTCTAAGTTTACACTTACGTATTCTACACGGTTGATAGGTTTGAAACCAACCTTAGGTACGCGACGTTGCAATGGCATCTGACCACCTTCAAAACCAATTTTAGTTTTGTGACCAGAACGAGATCCAGCACCTTTGTGACCACGTGTCGATGTTCCGCCACGTCCAGAACCGGTACCACGACCAATTCTCTTAACATTCTTTGTAGAACCTTTTGCAGGTTTCAGATTACTTAAGTTCATTTTTTGAAACTTATGTTGCCCTTCGCTTTCACTAATCAGGGACAACGGTTAAACATATTTAAAGGTTGCAAATGTAATTATATAAACCACATTTACAACCTTTAAAAATTTATATACTCTCTATAGCAACTAAGTGATTCACTTTTCTCACCATTCCGATGATGGCAGCGTTAGCTTCCACTTCTACACTTTGGTTCATTTTAGTTAAACCTAATGCTTTCATCGTTCTTTTTTGGCGTTCGCTTCTATCGATAATGCTTTTTATCTGGGTTATTTTGATCTTAGCCATAATATTATCCGTTAAAAACTTTATTTAAATCAATACCACGTTGTTGTGCGATGGTATAAGCATCACGCATCTTAGTTAAAGCATCTACTGTTGCTTTTACCACGTTGTGAGGATTTGATGAACCTTTAGACTTTGCCAATACATTGTGTACACCAGCACTCTCTAATACAGCACGCATTGCACCACCAGCAATAACACCTGTACCTACTGCCGCTGGTTTGATTAATACAAAACCACCAGAGAATTTACCGATTTGCTCATGAGGAACAGTACCGTTTAACAGAGGAACTTTTACCAAGTTCTTTTTAGCATCATCGATACCTTTAGCAATTGCTTCAGTTACCTCTTTTGCTTTACCTAATCCGTAACCTACGATTCCGTTTTCATCTCCAACAACCACAATGGCTGAGAAGCTGAAAGTACGTCCACCTTTGGTTACTTTGGCAACACGTTGTATGCTAACTAAACGATCTTTTAATTCGATCTCGCTAGTCTTAACTCTTTTTATATTGATAGTTGACATTCTTATCCTATTTTCAGATTAAAATACTAAACCAGCTTCGCGGGCACCTTCTGCCAACGACTTAACACGTCCATGGTACAAATAACCATTTCTGTCGAAAACTACTTCTTTAATCCCAGCTGCAATAGCTTTTTCAGCTACTAATTTACCTACAGCTACTGATTGTTCAGATTTGTTTCCAGTTCCAGAAAAGTCTTTTGACAAAGACGAAGCTGATACAATTGTATTACCGGTTACGTCGTTAATGATTTGAGCATAAATTCCTTTATTGCTTCTATATACCGATAGACGTGGACGGCTTTCAGAACCTGTTAATCTTTTTCTGATTCCCTTTTTTATACGATCTCTACGAGATAATTTTTTTCCTGCCATTTTGATTATTTTTTAGAAGCTGATTTACCTGCTTTTCTTCTTAACACTTCACCTACAAACTTGATACCTTTACCTTTGTATGGCTCAGGAGTACGTAACGAGCGGATTTTTGCTGCTACCTGACCGATCAATTGTTTGTCAATACTTTCTAAAATGATTTTAGGAGTCTGACCTTTTTCAGAGGTTGTTGTTACTTTAATTTCTTCCGGCAATTGGAATACATAGTGGTGAGAATAACCCAGAACTAAGTCTAAAGTGTTTCCTGTGTTTGTAGCACGGTAACCAACACCTACTAATTCCTGAGAAATTTTATAACCTTCTGTAACACCAATAACCATATTGTTTAGCAATGAACGGTATAAACCGTGTAAAGCTTTGTGTCTTTTCTGTTCTGAGGGACGAGTTACAGTAACTACGCCATCTTCCTGACTAACAGTGATATCAGTATCAACTGCTTGAGTCAACTCTCCTTTTGGTCCTTTAACAGTTACTACGTTATCGTTAGATACAGTAATTGTTACACCTGAAGGTACATTAATTGGGGCTTTTCCTATTCTTGACATTTTGTTATCCTCCTTTAATTAATAAACGTGACACAAAACTTCGCCACCAATGTTCAGTCTGGCTGCTTCTTTATCAGTCATAACACCTTTAGATGTAGACAAGATTGCAATACCTAAACCGTTTAATACTCTTGGCATATTTTCTACGCCGGCATATTGCCTTAAACCTGGTTTGCTGATACGGGTTAATGTACGGATTGCAGGAATTTTAGTGATCGCATTGTATTTCAAAGCGATTTTAATTGTTCCCTGAACCGTAGTATCTTCAAACTTGTAGTTAGCAATGTAACCTTTGTCAAAAAGAACTTTAGTGATTTCTTTTTTAAGATTTGATGCAGGAATTTCTACAATTCTGTGATTTGCCTTGATGGCATTTCTTACTCTTGTAAGATAATCTGCTATTGGATCTGTATTCATTTTTATTTTATTGTGACGGTGGTTTCCTTCCTATTTCATTCGGGACGACCTTCCATCGGTTAATTTTTTTGTTTCTAGCCTTGGGACTGAGCCCTCAGCATAAAGAAAGCTGTTTTACCAGCTTGCTTTTCTTACTCCAGGGATTTTACCTGCTAATGCCATATCGCGGAACAATACCCTTGATATACCGAAAGTACGCATGTAACCACGAGGACGTCCAGTTAATTTACAACGATTGTGTAAACGTACTGCAGATGAGTTTTTTGGTAACTTATCTAATCCTTCATAATCACCGGCAGCTTTAAGTTCTGCACGTTTGTCAGCATACTTAGCTACCAATTTTTGGCGCTTAATTTCGCGAGCTTTTACACCTTCTTTTGCCATTATGAATTTGTATTAATTTGGTTTTTAAATGGTAATCCGAATTGCTTTAAAAGTTCTAATGCTTCAACATCAGTAGATGCACTAGTAACAAATGTAATATCCATACCTAAAATCTTGCTGATTTTGTCGATGTTGATCTCTGGGAAGATGATTTGTTCAGTAATACCTAATGTGTAGTTACCTTTTCCATCAAAACCTTTATCATTGATACCTTTGAAATCACGGATACGAGGTAAAGCTACAGAAATTAAACGATCTAAAAACTCATACATGTTGTTGTCACGTAAAGTAACACGTACACCAACTGGCATACCTTTACGTAATTTAAAGTTTGAGATATCTTTTTTAGACTTAGCGCCTACTGCTTGCTGACCAGCGATTGTGCTCATCTCTAAAATAGAGGAGTCCATGATCTTCTTGTCAGTTACAGAGAAACGTCCAACACCCTGGTTGATCGCGATTTTCTCTAACTTAGGAACCTGCATAACGCTTTTATAGTTGAACTTATCTTTAAGTGCAGCTACGATTTCCTCTTTATATTTACTTTTTAATCTTGGTACGTAAGTCATTATTTGATCTCCTCTCCTGATTTTTTACTAACCCTAACTAATTTCCCATCAGCATTAAGCTTTCTGCCAACGCGAGTAGTTGCACCTGTTTTAGGATCAACTAATGCTACGTTAGAAATATGAAGAGCAGCCTCTTTTTTAATGATACCTCCGTTTGGATTAGCAGCATTTGGTTTTGTATGTTTTGATACAAGGTTCACACCTTCTACAAGAATTCTGCTTTTAGTAATTAATACAGAAAGCACTGTGCCTTGTTGGCCTCTTGAATCGCCAGCGATTACCTTTACTAAATCTCCTTTACGGATTTTAATCTTTGGTGTAGTTACTTTATTTTTCATTTTATAATACCTCCGGTGCTAATGACACAATTTTCATGAATTGTTTTTCACGCAGTTCTCTTGCTACCGGGCCGAAAATACGTGTACCACGCGGCTCATCTTGTGCATTTAATAATACTGCTGCATTGTCGTCGAAACGGATGTAAGAACCATCTTTACGTCTGATCTCTTTTCTCGTTCTTACAACTACTGCTTTAGAAACTGTTCCTTTCTTGATGTTACCAGAAGGCAACGCGCTTTTAACGGTTACAACGATTTTGTCACCAATAGAAGCGTATCTCTTTCCAGTACCACCAAGCACACGGATAACCAATACTTCTTTAGCGCCGCTATTGTCGGCTACGTTTAATCTTGATTCCTGTTGTACCATGTTATTTAGCTCTTTCTAAAATTTCCACTAATCTCCAGTTCTTATTCTTACTCAGCGGACGAGTCTCCATGATCAGTACTGTATCACCAATACCGCAATCGTTTTTCTCGTCATGAGCCATAAATTTGGTAGTTTTTTTAACAAACTTACCATAGATCGGGTGTTTCACTTTACGTTCAACCGCTACAACAACAGACTTATCCATTTTGTTGCTTACTACCAACCCGGTTCTTGTTTTTCTTAATTGTCTTTCCATTTCGACTCTAAAGTTATTTTGTTTCAGTAGCAGACTCGGCTAATTTGCGCTTCGTCACTTCAGTGTTTAATCGGGCGATATCTTTTCTTACCTTAGTAATACGGGTAGGATTTTCAATAGCCGAAATTGTATGTGCAAATTTCAACTTTACTAAATTTTCAGTTTCTTCTGCAATCCTGGCTACTAGTTCTTCTTTTGAAAGCCCTGTGATTTCTGAGTTCTTCATTTTATTAATTTTAATGCCTTGGGTCTAGCGGTTGTAATAACAAGTTACTTACAACATTGAACCCAAGAACTTTTTTTATGCTTCTACGTAATCTCTACGCACTACAAATTTTGTTTGAATCGGCAATTTCTGAGCCGCTAATCTCATTGCTTCTTTAGCTACTGCTAAAGGAACACCTTCGGCTTCAAAAATAATACGTCCAGGTCTAACAACGGCAACCCAGTATTCTGGAGCACCCTTACCTTTACCCATACGAACTTCAGCTGGTTTCTTAGTTACCGGTTTGTCCGGGAAAATTCTAATCCACACCTGGCCTTCACGTTTCATGAAACGAGTTACCGCAATACGGGCTGCCTCTATCTGGCGACTTGTAATCCAAGTCGACTCTAAAGATTTGATCCCGAAAGACCCGAATGATAATTCAGCACCACGTGTTGCTAAACCTTTCATCCTGCCTTTTTGCATCTTTCTGAACTTCGTTCTTTTTGGCTGTAACATCTTTATCTAATATTATCGTTAAACGATCTGTTAACTAATTATTTACGAGGACCTCTGTTAGGAGTATTTCCGCCTCTATTATCTCTTCCTGCACCAGGAGCTCCTTGACCTGGACCTCTTCCGCCACGACCTTTATTGTCGTTTCTTCTGTCTCCACCGCCACGGTTATCTCTGTCTCTTCCACCACCGAAAGCACCTTCTGGTCTGCCACCTTTGCCTGGAGCATTGCTCACAGAACCAAGATTCGGAGAAAGATCACGTTTACCGTAAACTTCACCTTTACAGATCCATACTTTAACACCTATTTTACCATAAGTAGTTAAAGCTTCTGCTAATGCATAGTCAATGTCAGCACGGAAAGTATGCAAAGGAATTCTTCCTTCTTTATACTGTTCGCTACGAGCCATTTCAGCACCACCTAAACGACCAGAGGTCATAATTTTGATACCTTCAGCACCCATACGCATCGTTGATGCAATAGTAGATTTCATTGCTCTACGGAATGAGATCCTTGCTTCTAATTGTTTTGCAACACCTTCTGCAACTAATTGTGCATCAAGCTCAGGACGTTTGATCTCAAAAATGTTGATTTGAATTTCCTTTTTAGTCAATTTCTTCAACTCTTCTTTGATCTTGTCAACCTCAGCTCCTGCTTTTCCGATCACAATACCCGGACGTGCAGTGTGGATAGTTACCGTGATACGCTTTAACGTACGTTCGATTACTACTTTCGCTACACCGCCTTTGGCGATACGTACAGAAAGGTATTTTCTTATTTTTTCGTCCTCAACTAATTTATCAGCATAGTTGTTGCCACCGAACCAGTTAGAATCCCAACCTTTGATGATTCCTAACCTGTTTCCTATTGGATGTGCTTTTTGTCCCATTTCTGTTAATTAGTTTGAGTTTCAACGTTTTTACTATCTACTACCAAAGTTACATGGTTAGAACGCTTACGGATTCTGTAACCACGTCCTTGAGGTGCTGGTCTAAGTCTTTTTAACTGACGACCACCGCCTACCATTATCGTTTTCACGTATAACTGGTTTTCTTCAGGGCGAGAACCTTCATTTTTAGTTTCCCAGTTTTTGATAGCTGACAATAAAAGTTTTTCAACTCTGATTGCTGCTTCTTTATTGGTAAACTTCAAAATACTTAAAGCTTTCTCTACACGCTCACCTCTGATAAGATCTACAACCAAACGCATTTTACGTGGTGAGGTTGGACAATTGTTTAATTTCGCTACTGCTTCCATCTCTTAATTATTTTTTCTTTTCAGAGTGACCCCTAAATGTTCTGGTTGGAGCAAACTCTCCCAGCTTGTGACCAACCATGTTTTCTGTTACGTATACCGGAATAAACTTATTTCCGTTATGCACTGCAAATGTATGATTCACGAAATCTGGTGAAATCATTGATCTGCGAGACCAAGTTTTAATTACAGACCTTTTGCCTGAATCATTCATAGATACTACTTTCTTCTCTACGTTATGGTCAATATAAGGTCCTTTTTTTATCGAACGAGCCATTATTTCTTCCTTTTCTCTATGATGAAACGATTTGAGTATTTTTTAAGTGAACGAGTTTTGTATCCTTTCGAGTACAATCCGTTTCTTGAGCGAGGTTGACCTCCTGATGAGCGACCCTCACCACCACCCATTGGGTGATCGACAGGATTCATCGCTACCGGACGAGTTCTAGGACGACGTCCTAACCAACGTTTACGACCTGCTTTACCTAATACTTCATTTGCATGATCCGAGTTCGAAACAGCTCCGATTGTAGCTAAACAAGTAACTAAGATTGCTCTTACTTCACCTGATGGCATTTTAACAGTTGCATATTTACCATCACGTGCTGCTAACTGAGCATAAGCACCTGCGCTACGTGCCATTTGGGCACCACGACCTGGTTGAATTTCAATGTTATGTACAATCGATCCCAATGGGATTCTTGACAGTGTTAATGCATTTCCTACTTCTGGAGTTGCTGTATCACCCGAAATTACTGTTTGTCCTACTTGCAATCCTTCCGGTGCAATAATGTAACGCTTCTCTCCGTCTACGTAGTGCAATAGTGCAATACGAGCGGTACGGTTTGGATCGTATTCAACAGTAGCTACTGTTGCAGGAATGTTAAACTTATCACGTTTAAAGTCAATTAAACGGTAAGATTTCTTGTGACCACCACCCATGTAGCGCATAGTCATCTTTCCTGTATTGTTACGTCCTCCTGATTTCTTAGAAGATACAACCAATGATTTTTCGGGCTTGGTTGCTGTAATCTCCGAAAAGCTGGCACCTACTCTAAAGCGGGTTCCCGGAGTGACTGGTTTAAATTTTCTTAAGCCCATAGTTATAAATTATTCACTTTATTAAATATTCGCGTAATAATCAATTGTTTCGCCTGCTGCCAGGGTTACAATCGCTTTTTTGTATTTTGGGCTACGACCCGTTACTAATCCACCTTTAGTGTTTCTGGACTTTACTTTACCATTTACAACCATTGTATTAATGGCTAAAATGTTAACGCTGTACATTTTCTCTATGGCTTGCTTAATCTGCAATTTATTTGCTTTGTGTTCTACTTTAAAAGTAAAGCGATTAGACTTTTCTGTTAATGCAGAAGCTTTTTCGGTTAATATTGGTTTCTTTAAAAATTCCATATTACTTGGCAAATGCCTCCTCAATTGTTTTAAGAGAATCAGCTGTAAACAAAAGTTTGCCACAGTTTAATACATCATATGTATTCAACTGATCTGCAGTGATAACTTTCGCTTTCTGGATGTTTCTGCTTGATAAATAGATATTGTTATTTTGTGAAGGTAAAACCAACAATGTCTTTTCGCCAGCGATGTTTAATGCGCTAACTAAATCAAGGTAGTTTTTAGTTTTGATTGAATCAAAAGCAAAGTCTTCTAAAACAACAATGTTGTTATCCTGTGCTTTGTAGGTCAATGCTGATCTACGAGCCAGTTGCTTTAACTTTTTGTTCAATTTGAAACTATAATCACGTGGTTGAGGACCAAACACACGACCACCACCATTAAACAATGGAGATTTAATACTTCCGGCACGAGCACCACCAGTACCTTTTTGTTTGTAAAGTTTGCGGGTCGAACCTGCAATTTCGTTACGTTGCTTAGACTTGTGAGTACCCTGACGTTGATTAGCCAAATACTGTTTTACATCTAAATAGATCGCGTGGTCAACAGGCGTAATGCCAAATACTGACTCAGGAAGTTGCACCTTGGCACCTGTCTCTTTTCCTGAAATGTTTAATACTTTAACTTCCATCTGCTTACTTATCTAAGATTACGTAAGAACCCTTAGCTCCTGGAATGGAACCACTAACTACAACAAGGTTTTGATCAGCATAAACTTTCAAAACTTGTAAGTTCTGAACTTTTACTCTGTCACCACCCATTCTACCCGCCATACGCATACCTTTAAATACACGAGCTGGATACGAAGCAGCACCCAGTGAACCTGGCGCACGCATTCTGTTATGCTGTCCGTGAGTTTGTCCACCAACACCAGCGAAACCATGACGTTTTACAACACCCTGGAAACCTTTACCTTTAGAAGTACCTACAACATCCACGAAATCGCCTTCATTGAAAATACTAACAGTCACAGTGTCTCCTAAAGTAAGAGATTCTGCGAATGGTTCGAATTCAACCAATTTACGTTTTGGGGTTGTGCTTGCTTTCGCAAAGTGGCCTTTAAGAGGCTTGGTAGTGTTCTTTTCTTTGGCTTCGTCGAAACCTAACTGAACGGAAACATAACCGTCTTTCTCTTCGGTCTTTACCTGTGTAACAACACAAGGTCCAGCTTCAATCACCGTACATGGAATGTTCTTTCCATCGGCGTCGAATATGCTGGTCATTCCTACTTTTTTTCCAATAATACCTGACATTTTCTTTTTTTAATTTAACACCCATCGAAGCAGTAGGGCTTCGTTCAAGGTGGATACAATTCCCTTTAAGGGAGGGCAAAAATACGAAAGAAATCTTAATTTTCAAATAGTTAGCTAATTATTTTTTCAAATAAGCCCTATTTATTTTTAGGAAGGGGAATAGATTGAGCTAAGTAAGTTTTTAACCAACCAACTTATCACTCAGGCTATACAGGATCACCATCAAAACAAATGATCCGATCAAAACATATAAGTAATCCCGCTCGATCAGAAAGCTGAAGATCGAAAAAACAACCCTGGCAACAGGGGTAAAAATCAATAATAAAGTCCCGAATTGGATGATCGCCTTAGGATCCAATTCTCGTAATCCGATAAAAATAGCAAAAATAGAAGACAATCCTGACTTGTTTGGGTTAAAATCACCGTAATCTACCGGCGCGGAATGGTTTGACAACAGGTAAAGAAAGCCACCCACCAATACTACAGACATGGAGGCGATAACACCCACACGGAGCAAAGTCCCCAAAATGACCTGAATGTCGCGATCCGCAAAGAAATTTTTTCGTGTTAAACTCATAGCTTTCCTGATAAACCGTTATAAATCATTTGCAGAGCAAGGAAGGTCACCACCACTGCAAATACCACCTTTAATTTATCCGTTTTGGCGCGAACCAGGATTTTTGAGCCTATGGTAGCTCCCGTCAGCACCCCTATGGTCACCGGCATTGCTATCCCCGGATCAATCTGACCACGGTGTAAGTAAACGATTGCACTGGCAGCGGCTGTTACCCCCATCATGAAGTTACTGGTCGTTGTAGACACCTTAAAAGGAATCCTCATGATATTATCCATCGCAATCACTTTTAACGCCCCGGAACCAATACCCAGTAAACCGGAAATGATCCCTGCGAAAAACATCATCACAAAGCCCCCTGCTACCCTGTGAACCGCATAATTTTTAGGACCGTTTTCTGTAGGATAAGTCCCGTTCAGCTTAAAAAACACCGCCAGTTTCCCAGAAGTATCATTATCTGAACGATCCACTTTCTTAATTACCATCATGGCCGCAGAAAACAAAAGGATCAGGCCAAAAACAACCGCAATGAAACCCGGATTCAGATAAACTGTGATGACAGCACCAATAACCGCACTAACGGTAGTGGCTACTTCTAAGAACATCCCAATACGGATATTGGTGATCCCCTCTTTCACGTAAGCCGCGGCAGAGCCCGAAGAAGTCGCAATTACAGATACAATAGAAGCACCGATCGCATAATGAATATCTACACCCAAAGCCAGTGTCAGTAGCGGAATAATAATCACTCCACCCCCTAAACCAGTCAGTGAACCAACCAATCCAGCTAAAAAAGCACCTGCTAAAACTATAATTGTAAATAGTAATACCGACATTGCTGCAAATATACTATCTATACTTAGAACACAATAAAATTCCCAAATGATTGTTAGATTAAACAGGGTTTGCCAATCATCATCATTTAACAACCGTTACGATCCGGTAAATCCTACTGAATTAAACACGAAGCATCTTTAACTAACAATAATATTCCTTAAAAAAAATCCCTTATGAAAAAACTGTTATTCTCGATTATAGCGCTGCTCTTCTTAAATTTAAATACACAGGCACAATTAGCTACAGACAGTGCGAAAGCTGATCCAAGTCTGAGGGGACAATATCAGCTCATGATATCTAAATCGAAAACCATCAATGGTTACAAGCTCATCAATCCAGCCAGGCTTGGCGGATTCTGGAAGAGTGTATCGGACTCGATCAACTACAACCGAAAACAACTGATCGCGGTTAAGGTCAAACTTGCGGAACAGGAAAAAGCTGTTGCTGCTTTGAAAGCTCAGATTTCAGGTTCAGAGAGTGCTTTGGCCAGCTCCAATGCGAAGTTAGATGAAATTAGTTTCCTTGGCATCTCCTTTACCAAAGGCAAATACAATGTCATCGTATGGAGTCTGATCCTGGTACTGGCTGCTGCATTGGCCATTGTCATCCTGCGTTCCGCAAAATTCATGCATGAAGCAAAATACAGAAGTTCATTATATGAAGAGATCGCTCAGGAATACCAAAACTACAAGACCAAGGCGAATGATAAAGAGAAGAAACTAGCGAGAGAATTGCAAGACGAGCGCAATAAGCTTGACGAATTAAGAAGGAAGTAATAAAAAAGCTTCTTCAACAAAAAAGCCTTCAGGAATAAATCCTGAAGGCTTTTTTGTTATTCGTCTAAAAAGTTAAACTTTGATTTCAACTTCAACACCGCTAGGTAGTTCAAGTTTCATTAAAGCGTCAACCGTTTTAGAGTTAGAGCTATAAATGTCTAACAAACGTTTGTAAGCGCATAATTGAAACTGCTCACGTGCTTTTTTGTTAACGTGTGGAGAACGCAAAACAGTGAAGATTTTCTTTTCTGTAGGCAATGGAATTGGACCACTAACTACTGCACCCGTAGGTTTAACAGTCTTAACGATTTTCTCAGCAGATTTGTCTACTAAGTTGTAATCGTAAGATTTTAATTTAATTCTGATTCTTTGGCTCATCTTATGTATGTATTAAGGCTGCCGGTTAGAGCTATTAATAACCGGCTGCCGATTTAATATTATATTATTCTGCGGATTTAACTCTTCCTTTAGATTTTGCAATTACTTCATCCTGTACGTTTCTAGGTGCAGGTGCGTAATGATCAAATTCCATTGTTGAAGTTGCACGTCCAGAAGTGATGGTACGTAACTGAGTTACATAACCGAACATTTCAGAAAGAGGCACAGTTGCTTTAATTACCTGAGCACCTGCACGTGTATCCATTCCTAATAGTTGACCACGACGACGGTTCATGTCACCGATAACATCACCCATGTTTTCTTCAGGGGTTAAGATTTCGATTTTCATGATTGGCTCCATCAATACAGGGTTACATTTAGGTAATGCTTCACGGTAAGCCATTTTAGCTGCAAGTTCGAAAGATAAAGCATCTGAATCGACTGCGTGGAATGAACCATCAATTAAGCGAACTTTCATATCAGGTAGAGGATATCCAGCTAATACACCGTTAGCCATAGATGCTGCAAATCCTTTTTCTACTGAAGGAATAAATTCACGTGGAATAGATCCACCTGAAATTTCGTTCACAAACTGTAAGCCTCCTTTTTCGAAATCGGCATCGATTGGCGAAATAACAACTTGAATGTCCGCGAATTTACCACGACCACCTGATTGTTTTTTGTAAGTCTCACGGTGTTGAACTGTTCCGTTGATAGCCTCTTTATAAGCTACTTGTGGCGCACCTTGGTTAACCTCAACCTTAAACTCACGTTTAAGACGGTCAATCAGGATGTCTAAGTGAAGCTCACCCATACCAGAGATTACAGTCTGGCCAGTTTCCTGATCAGTTTGAACTCTAAATGTAGGATCTTCTTCAGCCAATTTCGCTAATCCCATACCTAATTTATCAATATCAGCTTGAGTTTTAGGCTCAATAGCTAATCCGATAACCGGCTCAGGGAAGTTCATTGATTCCAGAATGATTGGGTTTTTCTCATCACAAAGTGTATCACCTGTTTTGATATCTTTAAAGCCTACAACAGCAGCAATATCACCAGCACCTACATTAGGAATTGGGTTTTGCTTGTTTGCATGCATTTGGAAGATACGGGAGATACGCTCTTTGTTCTCAGAACGTGCGTTATAAACGTATGAACCAGCTTCTAAATTACCTGAATACACACGGATAAAACATAAACGACCTACGAAAGGATCTGTTGCAATTTTAAATGCTAAAGCTGCAAAAGGCTCTTTTTCATCAGGATGACGTAAAGTTTCTTCACCAGTGTTAGGGTTAGTTCCAACGATAGCTTCCTGATCCATTGGTGAAGGCAATAATTCCATCACGTAATCAAGCATTGTCTGAACACCTTTGTTTTTGAAAGATGAACCACAAACCATAGGTACAATTTTAGCATCCAATACTGCTTTACGTAAAGCGTCTAAAACTTCACGTTCAGTGATTGTTTCAGGAGCATCGAAGAATTTCTCCATCAATGACTCATCGTAATCAGCAACTGATTCCAACAATTTCTCTCTCCATTCAGCAACCTCTTCCAACATATCTTCTGGAATTGGTACTTCAGTAAAGGTCATTCCTTTATCATGCTCATTCCAAACGATACCACGGTTGTTGATTAAATCAACCACACCTTTGAAAGTATCTTCAGCACCGATTGGTAACTGTAATGGAACTGCATTACTACCTAACATGCTTTTAACTTGTCCAACAACTTTCAAGAAATCTGCACCTGAACGGTCCATCTTGTTTACGAAGCCGATACGGGCAACGTTATAGTTGTTAGCCAAACGCCAGTTAGTTTCAGATTGAGGCTCAACACCATCAACTGCTGAAAATAAGAATACCAATCCATCTAATACACGTAGGGAACGGTTTACCTCTACGGTAAAATCTACGTGACCTGGTGTATCAATAATGTTGATATGATAATCTTGATTTCTGTATTTCCAACCAACAGTTGTAGCAGCAGAAGTAATGGTGATACCACGTTCCTGCTCCTGTGCCATCCAGTCCATTGTTGCTGCACCTTCGTGCACTTCACCAATTTTATGACTAACACCTGCATAGTAAAGAATACGCTCTGTAGTAGTGGTCTTACCTGCATCAATGTGCGCGGCAATACCAATATTTCTTGTAAATCTTAAGTCTCTTGACATTTTATGATTCTGTATGATTAGAAACGGAAATGAGAGAACGCTTTGTTAGCCTCAGCCATTTTATGCGTATCTTCTTTTTTCTTAACTGCTGCACCTTCACCTTTAGCTGCTGAAACGATTTCACCTGCTAATTTTTCTTTCATGGTTTTTTCACCACGTTTACGAGCGTAAGAAATTAACCATTTCATGCCTAAAGCAATCTTACGGTCAGGTCTTACCTCTGTAGGTACCTGGAAATTTGCACCACCTACACGACGAGATTTAACCTCTACTGCAGGCATTACATTTGTTAAAGCACGTTTCCACACTTCTAGACCGTTCTCGCCAGCTTTTTTCTCAGCAAGCTCAACAGCATCGTAAAAAATACTATATGCGATAGATTTTTTTCCATCGTACATCATATTGTTTACAAATCTGGTCACCTGAACATCGTTAAATTTTGGATCAGGAAGGATAATTCTCTTTTTTGGTTTTGACTTTCTCATTTGTTGTTCCTCCTAATTATTTCTTTTTACCTTTTTTTGGTGCTGCAGCTGCTGCTACTTGTCCTGGCTTAGGACGTTTAGTACCATATTTTGAACGACGTTGGTTACGACCAGCAACTCCTGAAGTATCTAAAGCTCCACGGATAATGTGATAACGTACTCCTGGTAAATCTTTAACACGACCACCACGGATCAATACAATGGAGTGCTCCTGTAAATTGTGACCTTCACCTGGAATATAGGCATTCACCTCTTTACCATTGGTTAAACGTACACGGGCAACTTTACGCATTGCTGAGTTTGGTTTTTTAGGGGTAGTGGTATATACACGTGTACATACACCTCTTCGCTGTGGACAGCTGTCCAACGCAGGAGACTTACTCTTGAACTCCAGTGCTACTCTACCTTTTCTAACTAATTGTTGAATGGTTGGCATTGTTCTTTTTGTTTTCTATTAATATTTAAAAACTTTACCCCTATAATAAGGGACTGCAAAGGTAGGATAATACAATTTATAAATCAAGAGCTTAACGCAAAAATAATTCTAAGGTAAGATTACCTAATATCAATAGTATCAGAAGGGTTAGGAGAAGGAGTAGCGCTAATGTTTTCGGGTAGAAATTGAGGTTGCCGGAGGACTAACGAAGGGTTGCTCAAGGAATAAACAAGGTTGACGAAGCAGGAGCCTTCTTCAGCTCTTCGTCAATCCCTGAACAATCCTTCAACAACCTGCAATGCTGCAGGGAGCCTGCAGCTGGTGTCCTGAATTAATGGAAGGTATCTAAATATAGCTTCTCTACTTTCTTCCTCGCCCAATCGGTCTTGCGCAGAAATTTTAAGCTGGATTTTAAACTCGGGTTATTCAAAAAGCATTCCACCCGGATTAATCTGCCCATTTCCGGCCAGTCATAATGCCAGACCAATTGTTTCACAATAAACTCCAGTGTTTTACCATGTAAAGGATTATTTGGCTGTCCTGATTCTGTCATGCTACAAAAATAATAAGAATTTCCGGCTCTTAAATAGCTTCGGCATAAAAAGACTCTAATTAGTAATGACTAAATTTGTGCTATTCAGTTTTACTTAATTCCTACCTCATGCAATTTAAATTAGGAGAGTTTGTTCGTTTCGTAGACGAAAATATAGAAGGTTACATCACCAGAATCATCGATAAAGATACTGTTGGCGTAACCGATTCCAATGATTTTGAAATTCCTGTACTCGCTTCCAAAGTGACTTTAGTTCATGACGAGATCCCTGAAAGTGATATCGTTTCTAACCGTCCGGCAGTAGTCATTCCGGAAGCACAATTCATTAAAGATGGTGTTTACCTGGGGCTGATCACCGATCAGCACAGTACTTCTGTAGCCCATTTCCATTTGGTAAATGAAAGCTCTTTCCAATTGTTAGCTAGCTTAACAACTGAAAAAGGTGATCACTATAAAGGGGAGTTTGCAGCCATTATCCCTGCCCACTCTACCAAAAAGATTTACTCAGCGCAATTGGGAGACATTCAGATCTGGCCAAAATTTAAACTGGAAATCTTATTCCATACACCGGCAAATGTGGAGCCTAAAGCGCCAATCGTTTACCATGAGCGTATCAAAGGAAAAGATCTTTCTGTAGCCAAAGAAGACATCGCCCTGCTGAAACAAAAAGGCTGGTTGATCCGCCTCGATGCCGCAGAAGCTTTGATTGATGCCGAAAAATTAAAAGAAAGCTTTTTTAAAGCACGATAACACCTGAGATCAGGCATTAACCGGGTTAAGTACCAAACAATTACAGGAATTCAGGCGTTATCCTTAAACACCATTCCATAATCAGATGAAGTACTTAACCCCTGTTTTCAGCCTTATGCTATGCATTCCACTAATGGCCGTTACCTGTAACCGCCCAATGGAAAAAATAGCAGAACCCAGACTTAAAGACATCAAGCTGCCGGAAGGCTTCAAAATTGAAGTTTTCGCGAAGGTAGACAATCCAAGATCCATGGCTCTGGGTGCCAAAGGAACCGTATTTGTCGGCAATCGCGATGGCGATAAAGTCTACGCCCTGGTAGATGACAATAAAGATGGTATTGCCGAAAAAACCTATATCATCGCACAAGGCTTAAAAGATATACCTAACGGGGTTGCCTTTAAAGATGGTAGCCTGTATGTGGCCGAAGTCAGCAAAATCTGGCGCTATGATCACATTGAAGATCAGCTGGCCAAACCACCTAAACCCATCCTCGTATACGACAAACTGCCAACAGATACCCATCATGGCTGGAAATACATCGCTTTTGGCCCGGATGGAAAACTCTATGTGCCCGTTGGCGCACCCTGCAACATTTGCGACAATTCCGATAAAGATAAAAGGTATGCCTCCATCACCAGGATGAATCCCGATGGTACCGGATTTGAAATTTTCGCTAATGGGGTCAGGAACTCTGTTGGCTTCGACTGGAATCCCCGCACTAAAGACCTTTGGTTTACTGATAACGGAAGGGATATGCTTGGAGAAGATGTTCCTGCGGATGAACTCAACCGCGCAGAAAAAGCGGGAATGCACTTTGGCTATCCATTTGTCCATGCCGGAGATATCCTGGACCCTGAATTCGGCAAAGGGAAAAACCCGAAAGACTATACCCCTCCACAGGCAAAACTTAACGCCCATACCGCTGCATTGGGTATGAAATTCTATACCGGTGATCAGTTTCCCAAATCTTATAAAAACCAGGTCTTCATCGCAGAACATGGCTCATGGAATAGAAAGGAACCTACAGGCTACCGGATTTCTCTCGTTAAACTGGATGGTAACAAAGTTCTCAGCTATGAACCTTTTGCCAGCGGCTGGCTGAAAAACGGAAAAGCCTGGGGAAGACCGGTAGATATATTAAACTTAAAAGACGGCTCGCTATTGGTTTCTGATGACTTTGCTAATCTTGTCTATAGAATTTACTATGATAAATAATTTTTCAAGACTGAATTTCGTCTTTTTGGTTATTTTTTTGTAACCTGCCAGTATCAGTAAAAACAGTAGAAATGAGCTTTGAAGATTACGAATTTGACCTTGATGACATTGGCCGCAGTACCTATAAGATCCTTGTAAAATGGGGTGTTCCGGAAAGCATTGCAACTTTTGTAAACCTATTTGCCCTTTTATTCGTACTGATCATTGCCGTATATTTATTACATGACCTGCTCAGACGCTTACTTAGGATTGCTTTAATCCGTATCGTCAAAACCACAAGAATTGATTTCTTTCTGCATCTGCTGGAAAACCGGTTCGCCCATTACATTGCCTTGCTGGCAGCGGTTTCCCTGATCAGAAATACCGTGGAAATGATTTTCCACTCCTTCCCTACCTTAACAAAGGTACTGATCAAACTGACCGACGCTTACCTGGTGATCCTGATCATCTGGGTGATCATGACGCTGGCCAAATCCGGCGCAGAATCTTTAAGAAAAAGAGCAACTTTCCGCTCCAAACCAATAGAAAGTTACCTGCAGGTGATCCGGATTATATTCTACCTGATTGCATTTGTCATCATCTTTTCTATCCTGACGGGGCAAGATCCTACCGTTGCTTTTACCGCAATGGGTGCCGCCTCGGCGGTACTGTTATTGATGTTTAAAGACACCATCATGGGATTTGTAGCCAGCATACAAGTCAGCACTAATGATACTGTCCGTATTGGCGACTGGATCACGATGCCCAAATACGGGGCTGATGGTGATGTTATGGAAATCAACCTGACCACCGTAAAAGTGCAGAACTTTGACAAGACCATTACCACCATTCCTACTTACTCTTTAGTTTCGGATTCTTTTCAAAACTGGAGAGGAATGAGCGAGTCCGGTGGCCGGAGAATCAAACGCGCGATCTTTATCCGGCAGTCGACCATCCGTTTCATTACACCGGAAGAACTGGAAGAATTCAGAAAGATACAATCACTAACCTCCTATATAGACCATCGTCAGAAAGACATCAATAAAAACAATGAACGTGTTGGTGCCGACAAGACTTTACTGATCAACGGAAGAAACCTGACCAATGCGGGGCTATACCGAAAATACATCGATAATTATATTGCCAACCATAGTGGCATACACAAAAAGATGACCATGATGGTGAGGCAGCTCGCCCCTACTGCAACCGGACTACCAATAGAGATTTACGCTTTTACCGGAACTACGAAGTGGATCGATTATGAGTATATCATGGCAGATATATTTGACCACCTCCTGGCTTCAGCCAGGTTTTTCGACTTGCAGATCTATGAGATGGAAGTATTAAACCCTGATAAAGAATAAAAAAAGTGCTTCCGGAATCAATCCTGGAAGCACTTTTAAGTATTATTCAGCATTGTTACACTGATCATTTCTGTGGGTACTACTTCATTGTACCTGCTGATATAATGACTGTATCAACTTGTTATAGTTATTACATCAAGCTTGCTGTACTGTTAAAACGGCATTACTATATTATTTCTTCCAGGTGTTATTAGAATCATTCGAATCAGGAAGCACCTTTTCAGGATCTAAGGTCACCGAAACTACTTCTTCTGTCGTCGGATAATTAATCGTCCAGCTGGTATTTCTCATCCAGATATCAACAGGTAACTTGATGACATCCGTCTTTCCACTTTTCGTTTTCACTTCCAGAATGATCGGCATTGGCATTTTTTCCAGATTGGCAATCTGAATATTATAGCCAACAATTGCACCGTCTTTTTTTACCTCTTTAACTTCCGCAATGGCCTGATCTGTTTTCCAGTTTTCCAGGAACCATCCTCTCCAGAACCAGGAAAGATCTTCCCCAGCCCCATTCTCCATAGAACGGAAAAAGTCGAATGGTGTAGGGTGTTTGAAAGCCCAGTTCTCCACATATTTCTTAAATGCGTAATCGAAACGATCTGCACCCAATACCTGATCTCTTAAAATGTTTAAGCCAAAACCTGGTTTATAATATAGGTTCATCCCAATATTGGCTTCTTTCATCGCATCCGGCGTTAACATCACATATTCCAGTTTATCATCGGCTAGTGACTTACCAACAGCCTGCATATCGGCTGGTTTGCGTTTGTACTCTCCATTGTTAAACTCAGCAGCCGACAAACCATTGATGAAAGTATTAAAGCCTTCATCCATCCAGCCATATTTACGCTCATTACTACCCACAATCATTGGGAACCAGGTATGTCCAAATTCATGGTCAATTACCCCCCATGCACTGCCATTTTTAGCTTTCCAACCGCAAAAAACAATACCAGGATATTCCATACCACCCACATTACTGGCCACATTAATCGCCATTGGGTAAGGATATTCGAACCATTTTTTAGAATAATATTCTATAGAAGCTTTCACATATTCGGCACCACGGCCGTAGCCATCTTTGCCATTACTTTCTACCGGATGTGCAGAAATTGCTAAAGATTTTTTACCACTTGGCAGGTTGATCCTTGCAGCATCTACTACGAATGCTTTGGAGGAGGCCCAGGCCACATCACGTGTGTTTTTAATCTTAAATTTCCAGGTTAATTTTCCTGCTCCAGGGCGCGATTTAGGATCGGTCACCTCCTCTTCGGAACGGATGGTCACTACTTTATCACTTTGTTTTGCTTTGTTCCAGCGCGACAATTGCGTTGCTGTAAATACCTCCTGAGGATTTACCAGTTCGCCAGAACCCATTACGATATGGCTTGCAGGAGCGGTAACGGCGAAATCAACGTCTCCGTATTCACAGTAAAACTCTCCGGCACCCCAATATGGAAGTGTATTCCATCCGATGATGTCATCATAAACAGCCATCCTTGGAAACCATTGTGCAATAGAAAAAATCTCCCCGTTTTTAGTGGTCAGATGCCCCATACGGTCGGAACCATTAATCGGAATGATAAAAGAGAAATTCATTTTGATGGTGATCACTTCTCCATTTGCAGCCAATGGCTGATCCAGACGAATCTGCATCCTGGTATCTTCAGTGATCGAAGTAAACTTAACAGGTTTTGCTTTTTGAGCAACGCTAAGCCCTTCAATTTTATAACCTCCGTCTACCTTCTCACCTCTGGCACCATATCGGCTACCAGCAGCAATCAAAGAGTTTCCTCTCGAGCTTTCAGAAAAAAGGTTTTGATCCATTTGCAGCCATAAATAAGGCAACTTATCCGGACTGTTATTTTTATAGGTAATTGTAACCGTACCTGTTACCAGATTTTTGGCTTCATCAAGGTTTGCTGTGATTTGGTAATCGGCACGGTTTTGCCAGTATTTTGGCCCCGGATATCCACTCGCAGAACGGAACTCATTTCCATTCTGGGTGTAAAATAACGGGTTAAATGCGGCATGAGGATCGTAGTTGCCAGTAGCTTGCTGCGCCATGGAACTAAAACCAAATGCGCATAACAATACCCCTAAGAGGGTAAACTTATTCATCATCATAATTTATTGGTTATAGATTCGAACTAAAGGTATAAAATGAATATTTATTCCTAACCATTGTAACGGTTTTATTAGTTCGACTTTAACTTAGGCATCGGCGGTAATTTACGCTGATCCACAGGAAGTTTTTTCCAGTTATTGTAGGCTTTCGCGATATAATAGTTGTAGTTAAAAGGACGTTCGCTCATTACTAAAGCTACATTTGGACGGAACATCACGATGAAGTCTTTCAATTCCTGACCCTGTAATTTCACTAAATCGCCAACGGTTTTCTCGTTGAAGTGTTCTCTGATCTCCGTTTCATAAGCGTCTCTCTCTTCCAGGAAGCGGACTTTCTCTCTTTCTCTTTTCATTTTACCATAACCGAGGTTCACGATCAATCCTCCAGCTCTGTCAGTGTTCTTTTTACCTTCCAGACCATCAGTCATAATCCTTTTAACCGGCTTACCCTGTCCATCCACCAATACAGAAGGATTCACCTTTGCACTCGTAATCTCTACTCCTTTTAACTGGGTAGATTTTACCGGCAGATAAACGATCTTCGGTTTCAGGTCGATTAGATATAAAGTATCGGTATGGTAACCCGCATGTGAGAATTCAATTAAATCCCCCACTTTAGCTGGTAGACTAAACTGCCCGGCAGCTTTAGTTTTTATGGACTTCTTATTGTCCAGGTTTCTAACGAGCACATCCTGCATCGGGAAAGACTTGTTGTCGAAGTCATAAACCGCACCAGTGATTGATGATTGTGCCACCAAACCTAATGGAGCAATACTAACGAAGAATAAAAATAAATATTTAGTCATAGCCAAATGTAACACTGTTTCTACCTATATGAAACTGTTTAACAAAAATTAACAGCAAAAGATTTAACTATTTTAAGATAGTTTCGTAAGCTGCTTCATCAAAACCAATCAGGACAGCTTTTCCATCCAATTCTACCACTGGTCTTTTAATTGCACTCGTATGATTCACCAGGATCTGAACTGCGCTGTCTGTGTCGACAACACTATTTTGTTGCTCCGGGCTCAGCTTTTTCCAGGTGGTTCCTTTTTTATTCAAAACCTTTTCCCATCCAAAAACAGTGCACCATTCCTCCAGCTTTTCTGCCGTAATTCCCTGCTTTTTGAAGTCATGAAATAATGGACTAAGTCCTTGATCTGCCAGCCAGGTTCTTGCCTTTTTTACTGTGTTACAATTTGGTATTCCGTATATGATCATAGGCGCAAAAATAAAATTTATTATCGTTATTATTGTGTTGATTTTATCTTGCTCTGTGGGGGAGCTTAATGAAATTGCAAAAACCAACAACAAAAAGCACAACAACTACCTTAATCATTTGTATTACAGGTAATAAACGGCTTTTTATGAGCTGGAAGCATTTTCAATTCCACCACAATTCCTGGTAATTTCCCTATACTTAATAGTTCTATTCTATGTTTAAACTAACTTTTAAACAACAGGTATTAACAGGATTTACTGTTTCCTTATTGTTTGTACTTGTATCTGCCATCACCTCCTACCTCAGTGTAGAGAAACTAAAGGAGGACACCAAATGGCAAAGTCACACTTATGAAGTCATCAACTTAATTAAAAACACTGAGGTTCAGGTACTGAATTCAGAAAGTGCATTGAGGGGATTTATAATATCTAAAAAAAGTGATTACCTCAGACCATACAATAAAAATGCGCCAATGATCCTGGAAACTGTCCAGGATTTAAAGAGGACACTTTCCGACAATCGCAATCAGATAGAACGCGCCGATTCCCTGGATTTTTATGCCCATAAAAAGGTAGCGGAAATGCAGGAAGTCATACGGATTTACGATAAAGAAGGTGCTGCAGCAGCGGCATTACGGGTGCTCGATGGCCGCGGACAACTTTATAAGGACAAGATACTTGCCTTCAGCAGGAAAATGATTGAGGTCGAGTTCAAGCTCCTTGCCGAACGCAAAGCGAATATCATAGCGAGCAGTCAGAGAAGCACACTGATCATTTTATTAAGTGCGTTGACGATCTTCGGATTAATATTATTCCTGTTTACTTATATCAAAAAGACATTTGATCAACAGAAAGAAACGGAAGGTCATATCAGGGAGTCTAACTTAAAACTAGAAAAGATCTCCGCAGAAAATGAGCAAAAGAACTGGTTGCTTTCCGGCGCGTCGGAGGTAAATGATGCCATGCGCGGAGAACAGGAAGTGGAAGAGCTTTCGGCGAATATCGTGACCCGGATCAGTAATTATATTGGTGCTCCGGTTGGGGCATTTTTCCTGCTCAGTAAGTCGAGAAATGTATTCCGCTATACCGGTGGTTATGCTTATCAACCTAAAAAAGGAGAAACCAGCCAGTACCATTATGGAGAAGGCCTGGTTGGACAAACAGCCACAGAAAAACAAGCTAAATTATTTAAGAATGTACCGCTTAACTACCTTAAAATTCGTTCAGGCTTAGGTAGTGCACTTCCACAAAGCATTTACCTGGTGCCTATTGTATTTGAAGAGCAAACTCTCGCCGTAATTGAGCTTGGTTTACAACAGGATCCTGATGAGAAAACCATCCTGTTCTTGAACACCATCAGTGAAAGTATCGGTTTAGCAGTAAATAGTGCCGTAGCCCGTGTTAAACTAAGAGACTTATTTGAACAAACACAGCAACAGGCAGAAGAACTGGCCAGTCAGCAGGAAGAGTTGAGAACCACCAATGAGGAGCTGATGTACAAAACTGATCAGTTGCAATCTTCGGAAGAGGAACTGAGGGTACAACAGGAAGAATTGCGTCAAACCAATGCGGAGCTGGAAGAAAAAGCGCAGCAACTGGAAGAACGTAATATCTCTATCAACCAGGCGAGAGAGGCCATCAGCTTAAAAGCCGAAGAACTGGAAATTTCCAGTAAATATAAATCGGAGTTTTTAGCCAATATGAGTCATGAGCTCAGAACACCTTTAAACAGTATCCTGATTCTGGCCAGAATATTAAAAGAAAACAGACCGGAAAATCTAAATGAAGACCAAATCAAATATGCAGGTGTTATTCACAATGCAGGTAATGATTTACTGAGCCTGATTAATGACATTCTGGATTTATCTAAAATTGAATCCGGAAAGGTAGACCTGCACATTGAAAAGGTAAAACCGCTTGCCATTAGCCGGAGCATGGAGTCGTTATTTAATGAACTGGCCAGAAGTAAGAAAATTGACTTCCAGACGGCATTGGCAGAAGATCTTCCGGAGGCTATCGTAACCGATCAGTCCAGGGTAGAGCAAATTGTGAAAAACCTGTTGTCTAACGCCTTTAAATTTACGCCGGAATATGGTCAGATTAGCTTAACGATCAGCAGACCGGATAAGGATACCGTGTATTATGCGGAACGCCTCAGAAATACGAAAGAAGAAATCATTGGCATTACGGTTAAAGATTCTGGTATTGGTATTCCGGAAGACAAGCAAAAACTCATTTTTGAAGCCTTCCAGCAAGCGGATGGCTCTACCAGCAGAAAATTTGGTGGTACCGGCCTTGGTTTATCCATCAGCAAGGAACTCGCCTACCTGTTGGGTGGAGAAATTCAGGTGAGTAGTAAACCTAATGAAGGCAGTATTTTTACCTTATATATCCCGGAAAACAATGAGTTCCAGCTGCCGGAACAGGTAGCCATAACGCATCCCGAATCCTATACCCCTACGCCTGCTGTTTTTGATTCCTTAGCTCAGGCTGAAAAACATGGAGATCAGTCGCAAACCATCCTGATTATCGAAGATGATGAGGTTTTTGCTGATGTACTCAACGATTATGCCATAGAAAAGGGTTTCCATCCGCTCCTTGCGTATAGTGGAGATACTGGTTTGGCCATGGCATTTGAGCATTTACCGAATGCGATTGTGCTCGATGTGATGCTACCTGTAATGGATGGATGGACGATCCTTAAAAAACTCAAAGCTGATCCAAGAACGAAACATATCCCCGTCCACATGATGTCGGCAGGAAATGAAAAAGCCAGTAAAGCGAAAAAAGAAGGGGCAATTGGTTTCCTTAAAAAACCAGTGGAGAAAGAACAGTTGGACGAAGCCTTTAATTTGTTAAGTGCTGCCTATCTGAAATATAATTTCAAAAGTGTACTTGTGATCGAAGATCAGGAGTTACAAAGCCGGGAACTGACCGCGCAGCTGACAGAAAAAGGGGTAGATGTAAAACAGGCGTTTACCGGCAAAGAAGCACTTGATCTTCTAAATGATCAGGTTTTTGATTGCATCATCCTCGACTTAAAACTTCCTGACATTTCTGGATTCGACTTATTGGATCAGATTAAATCTCAGCCATTACATGCACATATCCCGGTGATCATCAATACCGCTATGGAACTGGATCAGGAAAAAATGGCGCAGATCATGAGGTATACAGATGCGATGGTATTAAAATCCAACAAGTCTAACGACCGTCTGATTGATGAGGTGAGCTTGTTTATCAATAAACTGAAGCAGGATGGCCCGGCAAAACCCAATACTGGAAAAGGAAAAAGTGTTTCAACAATGGAGAAGGTATTGAAAGACAAAACCATCCTGATTACCGATGATGACATGCGGAATATCTTTGCACTTTCCAGTGCTTTGCAGGTGTACGACCTTAAAATCGTAATTGCAAATAACGGTCGTGAAGCGCTGGAAAAACTGGAAGAATCTGAACAGATCGACCTGGTGTTAATGGACATCATGATGCCGGAAATGGATGGCTATGAAGCCATGAAGGCCATCAGAAAAGAAAAGCGTTTTGCCAAACTACCGATTATAGCGCTTACCGCCAAGGCAATGAAAAACGACCGCGAGCGTTGTATTGAAGCCGGCGCCAATGATTACATTTCTAAACCTGTTGACATGGATAAGCTGTTATCTATGTTAAGAGTCTGGTTAAGTTAATATGCATAAAGAAGAAGAAGATTACCTCAGTTATGATCAGTTAACAGAACTAATTGATTTTGTAAAGAACATTCATGGTTTTGATTTCAGCGATTATTCTCCGGCCTCTTTAAAAAGAAGGGTGACCAGGATTATGCAGTTGCAAAAATTAAGCCTTTTTGACTTACGTACATTACTGACCAATGACCATGATTATTTTGAGTCTTTCCTCATTGAAATTACGGTAAATGTGACTGAAATGTTTAGAGATCCTTCATTTTACCGTTCGGTTAAGGAAAACATCATCCCTTACTTACGCTCCTATCAGCGCATTAAGGTCTGGAATGCAGGTTGCTCTACAGGAGAAGAAGCCTATTCTTTTGCCATCCTCTTTTCGGATGAGGAATTGTATGACCGGAGCTTTTTTTACGGAACAGACATCAATAACGATGTGCTTGACTTCGCCAAAAACGGAATTTATGATTTACAGAAGATGAAACAGTTTTCAGAAAACTATCAAAAGACCGGAGCAATTCATACCCTTTCTGATTATTATACCGCCCGGTATGAGGCCGCATCTATCAATCATTCTTTAAAGAAGAACTTGCTGTTTTCGGCACATAACCTGGCCTCAGACGGCGTTTTTAACGAATTTCAACTGATCTCCTGTCGTAATGTACTGATCTATTTCAATACGGATTTACAGCAGAAAGTGATCGAATTATTTTACAACAGCTTAGCAAATTTCGGCTTCCTGTGTCTGGGCGCTAAAGAAACCTTAAGAAGTACCGAAACCGGTCGTTTTAAGATCATAGATAAGAAAAATAACATTTACCAAAAAATAGCTTAAGGGCCTTTATTATTATCCCTCAGAAAGACCTAACATGGAAAAGATTAATATATTAATTGTTGATGACAGACCCGAAAACATCATTGCATTAGAGGCACTGTTGCAAAGGAAAGACATCAACATCATTACTACCACCAACCCAAATGAGGCATTAAGGATATCCTGGGAGATGGATATTGCCATTGCAATGGTGGATGTTCAAATGCCGGAAATGGATGGATTTGAGCTGGTAGAAATCTTAAAAAGTAACCCCAGGACTAAGGAAATCCTGATCATATTTGTAACCGCCATTTCCAAGGAAACCAAGTATGCTGTAAAAGGACTGAATTCTGGTGCCATAGATTACCTGTACAAGCCATTAGATCCTTATGTAACCTCTGCAAAAGTAGATTCTTTTATCCGCCTGGTGAGAACCGAGCGCGAGATCAAAAGAAAAAATCAGGAGCTGATCGCCTATCAGAAGGAATTGATCATGGCGAAGGAACAGGCAGAACAAGGCAAGCGGATCAAAGAAAATTTCCTGGCCAATATGAGTCATGAGATCCGCACGCCTATTAACGGGATCATCGGATTGGCGAACCTGCTGGGCAAAACAGACCTGAGTCCGGAGCAAAAGGAAATGGTGAGCCTGTTGGAGATCTCTTCTGATTCTCTTTTAGGGGTGATCAATGATATCCTTGACTTATCAAAAATAGAATCCGGAAAGTTCAAAATCAACCGTTCTGAAACTGATCTTTCTAAAATATGTAATTCGGTAGTAAACCTCTTGCGCATTCGTGCAATGGAAAAGGAACTGGACCTCACTATGGATTTAGATGCAGACCTGCCAGGCATTGTGTTGGCAGACTCCCTACGCCTGAATCAGATCTTAATGAACCTGATTGGAAATGCGATTAAATTTACCAACCAGGGATCAGTGCATTTAAAAACAGAGATCATTGATCGAAAAGGAAACAACTTACACATTAAATTTTCCGTGACGGATACCGGTATCGGTATTGCCAAAAACAATATTGAGAAGATATTTGAAACCTTTGAACAGGCCGACGAGCAAACTACCGTAAAATTTGGTGGTACCGGGCTGGGACTTTCTATTGTCAAAAACCTGGCAAAACTAAAAGGTGGCGTCCTGGAGGTTTCCAGTGAAGAAGGAACCGGCAGTACTTTCTCTTTCAGCAACTGGTATGAAACGGTAAAAAACACGGTAGTGATTAAACCGGTAAGCAAACCTTCACTGGATCATTTTCCGGGATTAAGGGTACTTGTAGCTGAAGATAATCCCATCAACAAGTTTCTGATCATCAAAATATTGAAAGACTGGCTGATCATTCCGGATGTTGTTGAAAATGGAAAGGATGCTTTAGAAAAGTTAAAAGAAGCGGATTACGACCTGATCTTAATGGATACGTTTATGCCGGTGATGAACGGTCTGGACGCCATAAAACTCATTCGGGAAGGTTTTGTGAAAGGAAAAGAAAACATTCCGATCATCACCTTCTCCGCGGCTGTTTTAGAAACCGACAAGCAAACCGCTATTGACGCAGGTGCAAATGATGTGCTGAGCAAACCATTTGAGCTGGATGTACTTCATGAAAAAATCAGGAAATACGCGATTAAATAAAGCCGGGTTATTTATTAAAGGCAGTCATCGTTAAAGCTGGGCCAATGGTCACAAAACTCTTGATCAGGTCCACGCTTTTGCCAATCAGTGCCGGAAGTTCTAATTGTTCGTCTTTATCAAAGGGAGCCAATACGTAGTCCGCCTGTCTGCCTTTAGGGAAATTATCACTGATACCAAAACGCAACCTTGGATAGGCCTGTCCGCCGCAAAGCTCTTCAATACTTTTCAAGCCATTATGGCCAGCACTACTCCCCTGCATTTTCAACCGGAGTTTACCCAATGGCAAAGCCAGGTCATCAACGATCACCAATACATTTTCCAATGGAATTCTCAATTCCCTCATGTAATAATTTACCGCTTTCCCACTCAGGTTCATATAAGTGGTTGGCTTGATCACGTGCAGCTTTTTCCCTTTGAAGGAAACCTCTGCATAATACGCCAGACGGATATTAGAAAATCCGCCTCCCAGTTCTTTTACCAGCTCATCAGCGATATCAAAACCAATATTATGACGGGTATGCGCATATTCCGGACCTATATTCCCTAAACCAACAATTAAGTATTTCATCTCCTGCAAATATAATAGTTTAGCTGAGAACAGCCATTGAATCATTTTTTTACGCAAAAAAAAGCAGTACCGTTACCGATACTGCTTTTTTAGATTGGACTAAAAGAAATTATTTCTTGTTAGCTTCGTTCTCAGCTTGTTTTAAAGCTCTTGACATTCCAACAGAAACGATAGTGTCTTCTGGAGTGTTAGTGATCGTGTATGTTGCAGTTGCAAGATCACGTACACGGAACAAGTTACCAACTTCTAATTTTGAGATGCTCACTTCAATGGTTTGAGGCATATCCTTAGGGAATGATCTCACACGAAGTTTACGTAATTTCTGTACTAATTTACCACCCATTTTAACACCTGGAGAAGTACCTGTGATTTTTACAGGAATTTCCATTAAGATTTCTTTGTCATCAAATAACTGAAGAAAATCTACGTGTAATAATAAGTCAGTAAGTGGGTGAAATTGTAATTCTTTAATGATAGCTTTAGTTTTAGTACCATTAATGTCAATTTCAATAAAGTTTGCTTCCGGAGTGTAAATAGCATCCTTTAATTCGGTTGTAATTACAGCAAAGTGTTTTTGCTCAGTACCACCATACAATACCGCAGGAACTTTACCTTCATAGCGAAGCTCTTTAGCATCGCGTTTCCCTACGTTCTCTCTTGGAGAACCGCTAATTGCGATTGTTTTCATTTTATATATATTTATTGTTAGTATATTAAACTTTAAAAAGGTCACTGATAGAACCGTGCTCATTTACATTGGCAATTGCTTTTGCAAATAACTCAGCAGTACTCAATACCCTGATTTTATCACTCTGACGTTTCAAAGGAATGGTATCTGTAACGATCAACTCTGCTAACATCGAGTTTTCTACCGTTTCATAAGCCTTACCTGATAACACAGGGTGTGTACAAACTGCACGAACACTTTTCGCTCCTTTTTCCATGATCAGCGCTGCTGCTTTGGATAAGGTACCTGCCGTGTCGCAAATGTCGTCAATTAAAACAACATCTAAACCAACCACATCACCAATAATCGACATCGACTCAATTTCATTGGCACGTTTACGTCTTTTATCACAGATTACTACTTCAGCGTTGAAGAACTTTGCAAAAGTACGGGCTCTGTAAGAACCACCCATATCCGGTGAAGCAATCGTTAGATTCTCCAGACCTAAGCTTTTGATATAAGGCACGAAAATCACTGATCCATCTAAATGATCTACAGGGATATCGAAGAAACCTTGAATCTGAGCAGCATGAAGGTCCATGGTCATGATTCTGTGGATACCTGCCGATTTCAACAGGTTGGCAACCAATTTGGCACCAATCGCAACACGTGGCTTATCTTTTCTATCCTGTCTTGCCAAACCGTAATAAGGAACTACCGCAGTGATGTAATGAGCAGATGCGCGTTTAGCAGCATCAATCATTAACAACAACTCCATTAAGTTATCATTTGGCTGGTAAGTAGAATTGATGATGAAGACATCGCAACCGCGTACTGTTTCATCGTAAGAAGGTTGGAATTCGCCGTCGCTAAACCTGTTCAAGGTGACGTCACCTAAAGGTTTGCCGTAGCTGTCGGCAATTTTGATTGCTAAGTCTTTTGTACCTGTTCCGGCAAAAAGTTTAACTGGATTAAACTGCAATGGCATGATTAGAGGTGTATCAATGCTGGTTAAAAAAAATCGGATTGTGAAATGAACCACAATCCGAATATGTTTTGTTGCCCGACCAGGATTCGAACCTAGACAAACGGTACCAAAAACCGTTGTACTACCTTTATACTATCGGGCAATCTTTCAATCTTAATTTCGAAGCGGATAATTGTTGCTGTGAAATCGAATGCAAATGTACGCACATTTTTGATATCTGCAAGTCCTGTCGCAAAAAAAGTTTAAAAAAGATTGCACTTAGGATTCAGAAAGGAAATAAACTATTTAAAATGAGGAAGTTGCTCCGGATAAAAAAAATCACTTTTTTTTCAAAAAAAATCAGGCCTGTCCGGATTTCCTGAAAAAGCACCTGCATTTATACCTCAGGCAAGATTAAAATATTTTAAAATAATTTGAAATGGGGCAAAATCCAGGGATATGGAGCTCCCAAAAACCGGGATAATTGGTCAGCCCCGATTATAAAAAGGGAAAAGAAGCGCTATATGGAGGTGTTAAATTTGTTAAACTCCCCCTTACTTTGTTAGTTTATCAATCTTATTCTTTATTTTCGGCTGCATTTAATTAGCGCGACTTTAATAACTATTTAATTAAGAAATGAATTATTCAAAAATCAACAACCTTACCGGCTGGCTTTGTTTTCTGATCGCTGCAGTGACGTACATTCTAACATTAGAACCCTCAGTGAGCTTTTGGGATTGCGGTGAATTTATCGCCTCAGCCTTAAAAATGCAGGTAGTACACCAACCGGGAGCCCCCTTATTCTTAATGATACAGCGGTTCTTCTCCCTTTTTGCATTTGGTGATCTGACTAAAGTCGCTTACTTTATGAATGTAGGCTCTGCCATCGCCAGTGCTGCAACCATCCTGTTCTTATTCTGGACCATCACCGCGCTAGCGAAAAAAGTACTGGTTAAAGAAAATGAAGAAGTAAGTAAATATAACCTGATCTCCATTATGGGTGCAGGTGTAGTAGGTGCTTTAGCTTATACCTTCTCTGACAGTTTCTGGTTCTCAGCAGTAGAATCTGAAGTATATGCACTTTCTTCGCTGTTTACAGCCATCGTATTCTGGGCCATCTTAAAATGGGAAGCCGTTGCCGATGAGCCTCGTGCAGACCGTTGGTTGTTGTTTATCGCTTATATCATGGGTTTATCCATCGGGATTCACCTTTTAAACTTACTAACCATTCCGGCAATCGCCTTTGTTTATTATTTCAAGAAAACTAAAAACCCAACTACCGCCGGAACCATTAAGGCTGGTCTGGTAGGAATCCTGATTCTTGCCGTAATTCAATATGGAATTATTCAATACGTGGTTTCATTTGGTGCTTATTTCGATTTATTCTTCGTGAATACCTTAGGAATGGGCTTTGGAACCGGTGTTCTTTTCTTCGCCATTCTGCTGATTGGTGGGTTTGTCTGGGGAATCAGATATTCCATTAAACACGAGAAAAAGGTCCTTAACCTGGCCTTACTTTCTGCAGTACTAATCCTTTTTGGATACAGCTCCTTCTCGATGATCATCATCCGTGCAAAAGCAAATCCTAACTTAAATAACAGTGCACCGGATAACGTATTCTCTTTCTTAGGTTACCTGAACAGGGAGCAATATGGCGACAGACCTTTATTATTCGGCCCTAACTATAACTCACAGCCGGTTAACACGGTAGAAGGAAAAACATTATACAGAAAAGGTGCAGATAAGTATGAAGTAGCCGGTAAAAAATCGGACTATGAATACGATAGAATCACACCTTTCCCACGCATGTACAGTGATGATGCTGGTCATGTGGCTTACTATAAAGACATGATGGGCTTTAGTGATGATCACTTCCCAAGTTTGATTGACAATATCGGCTTCCTGTTGTCGTACCAAACCGGACAAATGTACATGAGGTACTTCCTGTGGAATTTTGTAGGTAGACAGAATGATGACCAGGGACAAGGTAGTATTTACGAAGGCCAGTGGTTAAGTGGTATCAAAGCAATTGATGCCCTACGCCTTGGTAGTCAGAAAAACCTGCCTCCTTCTATTGTAGACAGCAATGCTTACAACCGTTTCTTCTTCCTGCCGTTCTTATTAGGTATGGCAGGTGCGATCTGGCATTTCAAAAGAAACCAGAAAGATGCAGGAATTGTAGCCTTACTTTTCTTCTTTACCGGTATGGCCATTGTGTTGTACCTGAATCAGAAACCGATGGAGCCAAGGGAACGTGATTACGCTTATGCGGGATCCTTCTATGCCTTTGCCATCTGGGTCGGATTCGGTGTCCTCGCCCTGCGTGAATGGGTATTTAAAAAGATTAACCCGGCTACCGGTGCTGTTTTAGCAACTGTTGCCGGCTTATTTGCCGCACCAGTAATTATGGCTGCCCAGGGATGGGATGATCATGATCGTTCTACTAAAATGGTTGCCCATGATATTGCAGTCGATTACCTGGAATCCTGTGCACCAAATGCCATCCTCTTTACTTATGGTGATAATGATACTTATCCACTATGGTATGCACAAGAGGTGGAAAACATCAGACCTGACATTAGATTAGTCAACCTGAGTTTGTTTGATACGGATTGGTACATCAATGGTATGAAACGTAAAATGAACGAATCTGAGCCACTTCCGATCACTATGAACGAATCACAGTATGTTCAGGGCGTTAGAGACGTGATGTATTACCAAAATGCGGATATCGCAGGTAATATCGAACTGAAGAACATTGTGGAGCTGTTACTTTCTGAAAACAGTGAAGATAAACTGCCGTTAAACGATGGTAGAAAAGTAAACTTCATTCCTACCAAGAACTTTAAGATTACGGTAGATAAAGAAGCAGTGATTAAAAACGGTGTGGTTAGCGCTGCTGATTCTGCCAAAATCGCTCCTGCATTAGAATGGACATTCAACAAAAGCTATGTAACGAAAGGTACACTGGCTATGTTTGACATCCTGGTTCATAACAACTGGAAAAGACCTATCTATTTCGCAAGCACAGTGCCTTCAGAGCAATATAACGGCCTTGACAAGTATCTTTACAATGAAGGCTTAGCTTTACATTTAATGCCTTTAAAAGCAGATACTGCGGTTTCAAGAAATGAACTGATCAATACGCCGGTACTATACAACAATGTGATGAACAAATTTGTATGGGGTAACGTGAAGAATGCTAAATACCTTGATCCACAATCTGCGGATGATATTTCCATCTTTACCAATGTATTCAACAATACCATCAGCGGATTATTGAAAGAAGGTAAAAAAGAAGATGCACAGAAAGTAGTGGCTCGTTATTTTGAAGTCATGCCGGAGAGATTCTATGGCATGCGTTCTATGATGGGGGCTTACTTCATGGCAGAAAACCTGTACCAACTGGATGATGCGAAAAGAGCAAATGCACTGATCGAAAAATCAGCAGATTACATCCTGAAAGAACTGACTTACCTGGCTGATGTTTCTGAAAGCAAAGGAAGGTTTGTAGGCGGGCAAAATGTGCAGTTAGGTCTATCCTTCCTGAACTCTATGGCCAGAACTACTGCCGAGAACAAGCAAACAAAACTAAGCAAGGATTTAACGGATAAATTTAATCTGTTAGAATCAAGATTCTCTCCTTTCTTCCCGGCACAATAAGTTCCGGAACATAAAAAAAGAGCATCCATTTGGGTGCTCTTTTTTTATGCCTGAGATTTTAAAAAAGAACTTCTGTCTATTCTCCCGCAGCGTTGAGCATTGGTTAAGCTCAGCTGCTCCTAAGCCTTTACAAAAGCTGGCTAAAAACAAAAGGGCTGCAATCTTAATTGCAGCCCTTTCTTATATAGAATCAGTATTAGTTTATTCGTTTACCACACCCATTGCACAGAATTTATCAATTCTTTTGGTGATCATGGCATCCGTTTTTAATTTCTTTATCTCTTTAAGATCGCTTACGATACGTTCTTTAATAGTTTCACCCATTGCCTCAGGATTCTGGTGTGCACCTCCCAGTGGCTCTTTAATGATACCATCAATCAATTGATTTTTGTACATATCATCAGAAGTCAGTTTAAGACATTCTGCGGCTCTTTCTTTGAAGTCCCAGCTACGCCATAAAATAGAAGAGCAGGATTCAGGAGAGATTACAGAATACCAGGTATGCTCTAACATATATACACGATCGCCGATACCGATACCCAATGCACCACCTGATGCACCTTCACCAATAACAAAACAAAGGATTGGTACTTTTAGAACAGACATTTCTAACAGGTTACGCGCAATTGCCTCCCCTTGTCCGCGTTCTTCTGCTTCCAGTCCGGGATAAGCACCCATCGTGTCAATAAAAGAAATCACTGGTTTATTGAACTTTTCAGCAAGACGCATTAAACGCAATGCTTTTCTATAACCTTCCGGATTCGCCATACCGAAATTACGGTATTGACGCTCTTTAGTGTTTTTACCTTTCTGGTGTCCGATGATCATTACCGTTTCACCGGCAATAGTCGCGAAACCACCAATAATGGCTTTATCGTCTTTTACTGTTCTGTCACCGTGCATTTCTATGAAATCATCACAGATCATACTGATGTAATCCAGGGTTTGTGGCCTTTCCGGATGACGGGACATCTGAACTTTCTGCCATCCTGTAAGATGGTTGTAAAGCGTCTGCTGAGTTTCAGCTAACTTCTCTTCCAGTTCAGTCAAGGTAGCAGACATATCTACTTTCGTTTTATCGGCAACCTGTTTAACCTTTTCAATCTGCTGAGCTAATTCAACTAAAGGTTTTTCGAAATCAAATGATGTTTTTATCTGTTCCATAAGTGGGCCGTAAAAATAGGCATTTTATTTAAAACTTTGCAGACTGCCTGGTTTTAGGTAAAAATTTTAATATAAATTCCATAATATCGACGCATTTCGGGCGTTTAAGCGGAATTTACAGGTGTCAATCAGGCCTCTTTTTCTTGATTACTCTGAATGTAAAGCACTGAAATAGCACCCAGAATCATGAAAATCCCCGCCAGTACAATCGCATAAATCGCCTTCCCGTCGTAGAATTTATCGACAATCATCCCTCCAAAAAAGCCATTTATGATTTGAGGCATCGTAATGAAGAAGTTGAAAATCCCCATGTATACACCCATTTTACGTGCTGGAATAGAGCTGGATAATATCGCATAAGGCATAGAAAGGATACTTCCCCAGGCCAGTCCTACCCCGATCATCGAATAGATCAGGTGTTGCGGATCCGTAATAAAATAAATAGACAATAAGCCGAGTCCACCCGCCGTTAAGGAGAACGCATGGGCGATTTTCCTGCTCGTCGCCCTGGCAATAGCTGGTAGCAATAGTGCATAAATCGCGGAAACACCATTATAAATCCCGAAAAGAATCCCCACCCAGTTTCCGGCATCGGCAAACTGTACAGAAGAAGTATCTCCCGGAGCTACCTTATATATATGTTGTGCAATTGCCGGAGTGGTAAAGACCCACATGGAAAAAAGGGCAAACCAGGAAAAAAACTGTACCAAACCCAGCTGTCTCATCGTTAAAGGCATTTTAGAGAAGTCGCTGAAGATAGACATGATACCCTTTGTTTCTTCTTCCGCAGCACCGTCATGGTAACGTTCCATTTCTTCCGGTGGATATTCTTTGGTGGTGATGACCGTCCATAAAATGGTACCTACCAATACCGCAGCACCCACATAAAAGGAATAAATCACATTTAGCGGTACATGTCCGGGCGCCGCCACTTTGGATACACCTATGTATTCGGAAAGAATATAAGGTAACCAGGAACCGGTAATCGCCCCGGCACCAATCAGGAAAGTCTGCATGGAAAAGCCGAAGCTTCTCTGGCTTTCTGGTAGCTTATCCCCAACCAGGGCACGAAAAGGCTCCATCGCCACATTAATGGAAGCATCCATGATCATCAGCATCCCCGCACCAATAATAATGGGCGGCAAAAGACTGGCCATGGCCGCAGAGTTTGGCATTAAAATCAAGGCTATGGCCGTTAATATGGCACCAATCAGGAAATAAGGCCTTCTCCTGCCAAACCTGTTCCAGGTCTTGTCACTATAGTAACCGATGATGGGCTGTACAATCATCCCTGTTAAAGGTGCTGCTAACCAAAAAAGCGACAAATGCTCCACATCTGCACCATAAGTTTGCAGGATTCTGGAAGCATTTCCATTTTGTAATGCAAATCCAAACTGAATCCCGAAAAAGCCGGCACTCATGTTAAAGATCTCCAGGGACGACAATCTTGGTTTACTAAGCGTGATTTTCTTTTCCATCAGGTATTAATAGTTAAAATTCAATAATTTGAGCAGTCCCGGGTAGCACTTTTAAATATAGTGATTGCGGGGTGTTTTCTACTTTTAGCTTAGACAATAAATCTATGCTTACTTTGATTTTACGGTTTTTCAAAATACCTGCCGGCATTTCCAGATTTCTTTCCAGTGTTTTAGTCCTGTCGAAGTTGGCCAGGATCAGCAGACGCTGCCCTTCCGTATACCTCACAAAGGCATACATCCGGGATTCTCCAAGCGGAATTTCCAGAATCTCCCCTTTAGTAATCGCCTCAGAATTGGCAGCAAGCTGCATCAGTTCCTTATAAAAAGTCCGGAGTTCCTGTTGCTTAGAATCTAGTAAAGCTCCGTCAAAAGCACCATTGTTCATCCATTTCTGATGTTCAGGGACACCCTGGTAGTCAAAAATGGTAGTCCTGTTGTCCTCTTTTCCGAAACCTTCCATTCCTTTTCCTGGCTCCCCAACTTCCTGTCCGAAGTATAACATCACCGGACCACCGGATAAGGTGGCGGAAATTACCATTGCAGGTAATGCATACAGGGCATCGCCGGCAAAACCTGCTGATGCAATCCGTTCTTCATCATGATTTTCCAGAAAGCTCAGCATACGATCTCCAAATCCGGCAGTTTGTACCTGCCATACTTTCGAAATATCCTGTACATTCGCCTCCGGCTCATTCCTGATCAGCTTTTTTAAGCCATCATATAAACCCACTTTATCATACAGGTAGTCGAAATGACCTTTAGTCAGGTACGTCTGATAAACTGCTGGATTATATGCTTCACCGATAAAAATCAATCCGGGGTGTGCTTTTTTCAGTTCCGGAATTACCCATGCCCAAAATGCGACAGGCACCATTTCTGCCATATCACAACGAAAACCATCCACACCTTTTGCGGCCCAATAATTTAGAATATCCCTCATCTTGAGCCATACCCCTGGTGTAGGATTAAAATACTGCTGCTCACCATTTGCATAATCCAGACCATAGTTCAGTTTAACTGTTTCATACCAATCGTCTTTCGAAGGGCTTGCAGAAAACACGTTATTCCCTGTTGCTTTGGCTGGACTTTCTTTAAATTTCTGGTCTTCCAAAGCCGTTAAGGCGTTTACTACTTCGCTCTTTGGCGGAACGACAAAGTCTTTTCCGGGGATATAATAGTAATCATTAGCCGGACTAAAGCTTTTCATAAGGTCATCATCCGCACCGAAATCCTTTATGCCGTTCGGCTTTGCCAAAGACTGGTAATGACGCGCCACATGGTTAGGTACAAAATCAATGATGACCTTCATTCCTTTCTCCTGTGTTCTTCCAATTAAGGCTTCAAACTCTGCCATCCGGTTTTTCACATCAACCGCCAGGTCAGGATCTACATCATAGTAATCCCTGATCGCATACGGAGATCCCGCGCGGCCTTTAACCACATCGGCATCATCGGCAGGAATGCCAAAAGCACTGTAATCCGTCAGGCTGGCATGGGCAATAACACCGGTATACCAGACATGGCTTATCCCTAATTCTTTAATTCCATCCAGAGCCTTGTTGCTGATATCGGCAAACTTACCGACACCATTCTGTTGAATGGTGCCATAAGGGATGTTCTGACTTTGTTTATTCCCAAATAACCGGGGCAACAATTGATAAATAACAGGTTTACGCTGAGCCAAACTTTGACTTGAAAATCCGACAAATGTGCATCCCGTTAAAATGATGCTGAGGAAAATCCGGTTTGTACCGATTAACATTTGCTTCATACCAGCGAACCTTTGTAAGCAATTGTTTTTTCTCCCGGAGGAACCGTATACAGCTGTTCAAAGACCTTCAATGCTAAAGTCTCCGAAGAATTGTTCTTGATGATCAGTTCCGATTCATTGATCTGAATCTTCAACTGCAGTCCCCTAAAGCCAATGGTAAAGGAGAAAGCAGACCAGTTTTTCGGTAGGAAAGGCTGGAAAGATAGCTTTCCGTCACGCACACGCATTCCGGCGAAACCTTCTACCACACTCATCCAGGTACCAGCCATCGAAGTGATGTGTAATCCATCCTCCGTATCATTGTTATAATCGTCCAGATCCAGACGGGCAGTGCGCAGGTAAAATTCATACGCTTTTTCCTCGTCATTTAGCTTTGCAGCAAGGATGCTGTGGACACATGGTGACAGCGAACTTTCATGAACTGTCCTGCTTTCATAGAAGTTAAAGTTCCGTTTTAAGGTTTCCAGGTCGTATTCCTCTTCAAAGAAATACATCCCTTGTAATACATCGGCTTGTTTAATATAACAAGAACGTAAAATCCGGTCCCAGCTCCATTTCTGATTCAATGGACGTTGATCCGCAGGTAAATCTTTAACCAGGATCTGCTCTTTATCCATGTACCCATCCTGTTGCAGGAATACGTTTTCACCTTCATGGTAAGGATAGTACATCTGGCTAGCTACCGAATCCCAGTCTTTAAACTCCGTTAATTCCTTAAGCTTTGTCTTTTCAACAATTTTCAAATATTGTTCCGGAGCCTGTGCTTTTACTTTCTCCGCAGCTTCCATCGCATAGGTTAAACACCAGGCCGCTAATTTATTTGTGTACCAATTGTTATTGATGTTGTTTTCATATTCATTCGGTCCGGTTACGCCAAGCATCACGAACTTGTTTTTCTCCGCACTCCAGTTTACCCTCTGTTTCCAGAACCGGGCAATGCCGATCAGCACTTCCAGTCCGTATTCTGCCAGGTGACTTTCGTCGCCGGTATAGCGTACATAGTTGAAAATCGCAAAGGCGATGGCTCCGTTTCTATGGATCTCCTCGAAAGTAATCTCCCATTCATTATGGCATTCTTCACCATTCATGGTTACCATCGGATATAAAGCAGCACCATCATTGAAGCCTAATTTAACGGCATTTTCGATGGCTCTATCCAGATGTTTATAGCGGTAAACCAATAAGTTTTTCGCTACCTCCTGAGGGGCTACCGACAGATAAAAAGGAATGCAATACGCTTCGGTATCCCAATAGGTAGAACCTCCGTATTTTTCTCCTGTGAAACCTTTAGGTCCTATGTTTAAACGGGCATCTTTACCGGTATAAGTCTGGTTGAGCTGGAAAATATTGAACCGGATGGCCTGCTGAGCAGCCACATCACCTTCAATCACGATGTCTCCTTCTTCCCATTTCTTAGCCCAGGCAACTGCCTGTTCCTGTTTCAATTGATCAAAACCTTTTTCCGCAGCCTTCAAAATTGTTTCTTTTGCAGCGCTTAGTAAAGCTTGCTTATCGTAATTCTGCGAAGATAAATTGGCTACGATCTTATAAAGATCCATCACCTCATTTTGAGCCAGGGCAAACGAAGTCTGCTGACCCAGATATTTTTCTTTTGCTAGCGGATTTAATTCTTGCTTAGTCTCATTTTTGAAAATGCTGCTTCGGCTCACCGTACATACATCAAATTCCGTTTTCTTGGTTCTAAGCACCAGGTAATCGGTATTTGCTTCCTGTAGTTGTGCTACCTCTTCCCAGAATTTTTCATCATAATTCGAGTCCTGGTTTTTCACATCTCCATCAATAAACGAAGTGATGCTGAGCTGTCCGGAGAAATTCAGGGCTTCCAGGCGGTAATGTAAAGCAGCCACCTCATCATCTACGATGCTGCAAAAACGGATAGACTCCACCTTTACCATTTTACCACTTTTCAATCTGGCAGTAAAGCGGCGACTCAATGTTCCCTCTTTCATATTCAGCACCCGTTTAAAATCGGTTACTGCTGCTGTATTCAGGTCTAATGTTTCTCCATCGATCTGAATATGAATACCTATCCAGTTTGTTGCATTCAATACTTTGGCAAAATATTCAGGATAACCATTCTTCCACCAGCCTACACGGGTTTTATCCGGGTAGTATACGCCGGCCACATAGTTTCCTTGCAAAGTTTCTCCGGTATAATCCTCTTCAAAATTGGCGCGTTGCCCCATTCTGCCGTTACCAATACTGAATAAACTCTCCGATATTTTATTTAAATGAGGATCAAAACCTTCCTCAATGATGTTCCATTCGTCTGCTTTTATATAATTTTTCATGGTATATGCTGCGATGTTATTCCGGTGGTTGATGTAACCGGAATACGTTATGTTTTATTATTCATCCAGACTCGTCTTTGAGACGACCCTGTTATTTTATTCAATCGACCCTGTTCTTTTATCCGGTACTGTTGAGCGGGGTTTCCCCCATCCGGACTTAACGCGTTCTTAAGGCTTCAATCTCGCTGATGGTAATTTCCGAAAGGTCATTGATTACCACCTGTGCCCCTGGTAAATTCTCCGCTTTTCCGATTCCTACTACCATCATATCTGCGGCTATTGCGGCTTGCACACCCGCTAAAGCATCTTCAAACACCACACTGTTTTCTTTTTCGGCCCCTAACAATTCCGCAGCTTTTAAAAACACTTCCGGATCTGGTTTAGAGGTACTCACTGAATTCCCATCTACGATGGCATCGAAGAAATGGGCCAGTTCTGTACGTTCCAGAATCAGCGAAGAATTCTTACTGGCAGAGCCGAGGGCAATCTTAATTCCCTTTGCTTGCAAAGCCGTTAGCAGATCCAATGCACCAGGTAACACCTCAGCTACCGTCATTTTCTGGATCATGGCTACATATTGTTCATTCTTTGCAGCTGCCAGTACGTCTTTTTCTGCGGAGGATTTCTCGATCCCGCCCCATTGCAGGATCATATCTAAGGAGCGCATTCTGTTTACGCCTTTCAATTGTTCGTTTTGTGCTTCTGTAAAATCAAAGCCTAAGGAATTTGCCAGCTGTTTCCAGGCCTTGTAATGGTAAACAGCGGTATCTACCAATACACCGTCCAGGTCGAAAATACAAGCGATAGGTTCTGTAGTATGTTGCATCTAATATTAATTTAATTCTAACACCAAAGTGGTCTTTGCAGGCACAGCGATGGTTTTTAAGGAGTTTATCTTTTCTTTAGTGATCACATTTGTGGCGGAAACCGACTGGCCGATCCGTTCTTCAAACCTGGAAGTTTCCAGGCTTTTGGCCTGATCATCACCATTAACGATGACCATCACGGTTTTTCCCCCTTCCGGCAGGTACCTGAAATAAGTATAGATGCCATTTTCCGGCACATACTGCATCATTTTACCGGTTTGTAAAGCCGGACTATTTTTCCTGTAATTGGCCAGCGTGCGGACAAAGTTCCAGGCTTCATTTTCTTGCGGGCTACGTCCGGCAGCGATAAACTTGTCTGTCTGATCTCCCGGCCAGCCACCAGGGAAATCGGAGCGTACCAAACCATCAGGATCAGAATAATTCTTCATCAGAATCTCTGTACCATAATACATTTGTGGGATACCTCTCAGGGTCAGCAATAAAACCATCCCTGATTTATACTTGTCGAAATCTTCTTTTACCATAGAATAGAACCTGCTCATGTCATGGTTGTCCATAAAAATCACATTATGGTCGGCATTCTGGTATAGGAAATCCTGTGCGATGGTGGTATACAACCTGAATATCCCATCTGTCCAGCCTGATTTCCCGTTCAAAGCTTCATAAATTGCATTTTTAAGCACGGCATCAGTCACACCTGGCAATTCCGTATCAAAACCTCTGCTTACGGTGTTTCCACCGGTAAAAAAGGCCTGTGCAGCTGCTGAATTGACTAATGTTTCTCCAAAAACTGAAAGCGTTGGAAACTCTGCTTTTATCTTGATCGCCCAGTCTCTCATGTAGTCCGGGTCGTTATAAGGGTAAGTGTCTAACCTTAGTCCGTCGATACCTGCATCTTCTATCCACCAGATGTGGTTTTGCGTCAGGTAATTCTGTACATAAGGATTTCTTTGGTTGAGGTCAGGCATACTTGGTACAAACCAGCCGTCCAGCATTTTCTTTTGATCTGCTTTTGAAGCATGAGGGTCCATTACCGGCTCATCGCGGTAACTTGTCTGTGTATACACCGGCCATTGGTTAACCCAGTCTTTCATTGGCATATCTTTATAGAACCAATGTCCGGTACCAATGTGGTTGTGTACAATATCTTTCACTACTTTCATTCCTTTCTCATGTACCTGATCTACAAAAGACTTGTACAATTCCAGGTTTCCATAGCGTGGATCTATTTTATAATGATCCGTTGCGGCATAGCCATGATAAGAAGCGTTGGCCATATCATTTTCAATCTCCGGAGTCATCCAGATGGCGGTAACGCCTAAATCTTTCAGGTAATCCAGTTTATTAATCAATCCCTGTAAATCTCCTCCATGGCGGAAATACATAGAATCTCTGTTTAATTTAGTCTCCTGCATTCCTTTGACCACATCATTTTTCGGATCGCCATTAGAAAAACGGTCAGGCATCAACAGGTAAATCAAATCCTTGCTGCTGACCCCTTGTATGCGGTCTGCTTTGGTAGATTTGTTCTTTAACTCATAGGTATATTGCAATAACTTCTTTCCTCCCTTTGTGAATACGATCGGGAATTTTCCCGCGGCAGCGGATTCAGAAATTTCAAGATCCAGGAAGAGGTAATTGGGATTTTCGACTTTATTAACCGACACCAGCTTTACGCCAGGGTAATTCAATGTTACACCCAGCCCGGCGATACGATCCCCATGAACCAACAATTGAAGCTTAGGGTTTTTCATACCTACCCACCAGTACATTGGTTCTATGCGCTCTGGTTTTTGGGCAAAAGCAGTTGTAGATATACTCAGGAGGAGTAAAAGGATGATTTTTTTCATAAGCAAAAGAGTAAGGATGCGGATTTAAAAAAAAACAGGTAGTCTGGCGGGTTAGAAGAACCTGCCGGACTACCTGTTCGGGTATTAATTTTTAACGAGTGTATATTTTAAGTTGGGAATATCAAAGGTAACAGTGTAGTTTCCTGCTTCGGAAACTGGAATATTACCTCCATTAAATACAAGATTACCACCAGTTCCACCATAATTAGAACCATAATCATGATTCTTTCTGAATTTTAACTCTCCTGCTAACAGACTTACCGTTACTTTCCAGGTGTTTTTCCCGTCATTAATAAATTTCATATCAATGTCACTACCCCAGCCTAGTGGCGTAGCGCTACCAGTCATAGACCATAAATCTGCTTCTACAATAGAAAATGTTTTAGTATTCAGATCTACATTAATTAATTGAGGACCGGCTTTTGGTGCCGCCAGATTACCCGCGCTTCCGTCAGTACTTAGTGCTCCCGCAAGGACTCCATAAGAAAGATCCCAGCTCTTTTTAGGGGTAATTTTAAACTCAAACTGACCTGCAGGAAAGCTAATAATCCCCGAGTATTTACCATCACTATCCGGAGAAACCAGACTATCGGCTGTTGCCGGAGCCCATCCCTGATAAGCGCCCGGAGCATAAATCCAGGTAGCGGCAAAATAAGGCGTTGCTTTCAGTGTCAGCACATTCGAATAAGTGATTGCATTTGGTGCCGGAGCAGATTTCAACCGGACTTCAATTTCTGCAGGAACCTCAGCTTTAAATCCAAAGCCAAGTAAGATGGCATTGATCTCGCTCACTTTTGGTGCATAGCTGCTGCTAGTCACCACAACTTCCGTAGGATTAGAAAAATCTTTACCTTTTCTATCTATCTGAATGGTGGTCGTCACCGGGATAATCACCCCGGTAATTACAGGAGCAGGAAATGTAATGGTTACCGCCGTACTTGTTGCCGTGGCTAAAGATAAGTTCAGCGTACTGCTGCTCGCGGTTAGCGTACCTGCCGGACTCACATTTGCAACCAGGTCTTTTCCATCCTTTTTACAGGACCATAAACCTATGGCCACTAAAACAAAGGAAATATATTTTATGATATTTGATTTCATCTTAATTTCTTTCTTAGGGTTAATAACCAGCATTTTGAATCAGATTCCTATTGGCAATCAGGTCGGCCAGAGGCAATGGATAGATGTTACGCGTTGCCGCTACTCCAACACCAGATTTCACACCACCTTTATAAGGCCATACATATCCGCCTTCAGTAAACTTTTTATAGCGTACTAAATCTGTACGACGGAAACCTTCCCAGTACAATTCTCTGCCACGCTCATCCAGGAAGAAATCAACATTTATAGTGGATACATTTCCTGAAGTATTACCGTAAGCGCGCTGACGTAAATCATTCACATACGTTAGTGCTTGTCCCACAGAACCTCCGGAACCACCACGTGCTACTGCTTCACCATAGATCAGGTATTGCTCTCCTAAGCGGAATAGCGCAAAGTCCAGTGAACTGAATTTTCCTTCAATAGAAGGTGCAGGTACTCCTTTGGAATCCACATTTCTAAACTTCGTTACCCTCAAACCATCGGTAAAAGTATTCACGTCATCATTTTCCAGTTTAACACCAAAAAACAAGGCTCTTTTATCGGTAGCACCAGTATAATCAGTAAATAATTTAGGCAGGTTAATGCGGCTGCGGTTACCACCCCAACCACCGGTTGGCACACCAAAGTCGGCAGGTTTCATATCTCCGTTAATTGCAGCATTGATCAGGTAAGTAGTTCCACCATCATTTTGAGTATGTAAACCATCATAATTAATCGTCAGAATGTTTTCCTTACTGGTGGTACGGTTGTCTGTCAGGAACAGATTTTTATAAACCGGCGACAAGGCGTAACCGCCCTTGATCACTTTACTTGAATACGTAATCGCGTCTGTATATCTTGCTGTACCGGTATAAACTTCTGCATTCAGGTATAATCTGGCTAATAACGACCAGTTTGCACCTTTATCTGCGCGGCCATAATCATTGGCCATTGGTTCCGCCAATTCGCCTTCAATTGCTTTCAACTCAGACTCCACATATTTGAACAGGTCTGCTCTTTGAATTTGTTTAGGAGCAACTTTTCCGATCAGGTCATTTTCTGTCACGAATGGAGGGTTTCCATAACCGTCCAGCAATACCCAGTATTGGAAAGCACGCAGGAAGCGGGCTTCCGCACGGTAACGTTGAACATCTGCAGCATCCTGACCGGCGATACCGCGAGCGGCTAATTTTTCCGGCGTACTTTCTCTCAGGAAGTCATTACACACGGTAATCTGATAAATACTTCTGGAGTACAGGCCTCTGATAAAAATATTTTCAGAAGTCCAGGTCATCTTATCCAATTCAGGAATACCATCATCGTTCCATCCGCAGATGGCTTCATCAGTTGGCAATTCCTGAGACATCCAGAATAGCCTCAGGAAATCTGTAAAGCCGGGATTTAATCCGCCAATATCACTTTCCCCCGTCGCACCACTTGGGTGTGTTAAGGCATAACTGGAGTATAATTTTACCAGTTGGTTTTTATAACCCGTTGGTGTGGCATAAGCCTGATCCGCTACTAAATCGTTAGTAGGTCGTAAGTTCAAGTCTTCTTTTTTACATGAGCTAATAAAAACCAGTAAAATGCTTGATATGGTGAATATTCTAAATAAGTTTCTCATCCTGATAAAAATTAAAAGCCAACATTTAAGCCCAACGTATAAGTTCTAGGCCTTGGGTATAAGTTATAATCGATACCTGAAGTGATTTCCGGATCCAGTCCTTTATACTTCGTCCATACAAACACATTCTGCACGTTTGCCGAAATGCGAATTGTAGTATTTCCATTTCTAGAGATTTTGCCTAAATCATATGCTAGTCCTGCATTGTCCATTTTCAGGAAGGAAGCATTTTTCATGTAGTAATCACTTAGGTATTCGTTATTCGTGAAATTGGTTTTGTAAACATCAACATTGGCATTATTGATCAGTCCACTCGGACTTAAGATATTGCTTCTCACTCCAAAATTTGAAGACACATTATCGTACACGTAATTACCAATATTGGCTCTCATCACTGTGCTTAAGGTCCATTTCTTATAGCTGAAAGCACTGTTAAAGCCAAATGTGAATTTCGGATCAGGAGAATGAAAGAAGTATTTATCATCAGCATTCACAACACCATTACCATCAAGGTCGGCATAGACGCCCTGTAAAGGCATTCCGCTTTCATCATAAATCTGTTTTTTTACAAAGAAAGATCCCGGAGCCTGTCCAATTGCATTGTATTTGATGTTGTTTCCTGTACCACCGGTAATTCCACCAGCATCGATCTTGAAATTAGGATCCGAATCAAGCGTAAGGTTCGTTACCTCTCTTTTATTATAGGCCATATTCATCCCAATTTCCCAGCTGGTATTTTCAGTTTTAATTGCTAAAACATTGATGCTGGCTTCCAGACCACGAACATCCATATTACCCACATTGGTTAGTAAACGGTTGTTGTAATTTGTTCCTGAAGGAATGTCTATTGTAGATAAAAGGTCTTTAGTTTTCTTGTAATACACATCTACGCTACCATAAACTCTATTTTTAAACAAGCCATAGTCTAAACCTACGTTATAAGAAGAAGTGGTTTCCCATTTCAGATCAGGCTCATAGGCTGCCGGTGTATAGTAATCATAAAGGGTATCACCAATCTGGTATTGCCCCTGATTCGTATTTCTGAAATATTTGGCCATGTAGTTATAGTTACCAATACCGTCTTTATTTCCGGTCTGGCCATAACTCAATCTAAGTTTCATATCAGAGAACACTTTACTCTCTTTCATAAAATCTTCCCCGATTACTCTCCAGGTAAAACCTACAGAAGGGAAATATCCCCAACGGTGATCTTCTCCGAATCTCGAAGAACCATCAGAACGCATGGTGGCTGAAAGAATGTAGTTATCCGCGTAAGTATAGATCAAACGACCATAGAAAGATTCCAGTTTCTCTCTTTCCACATTAAAAGGAACAACCGGTACTCTGGTAACTGAGGTACCATCAGCTCTATATTCCGAAAAATTGTAGCTGGTGCTTTTATTGTCATAATAACCATAACCAGCCGTTACATCTATCCTGCTTTTCAGGCTGGCGATGTCTTTGGCGTAGTTCAGGTAAAACTCTGCTATTTTATTATTTTGAGTGTCTTGTGAACGGCCTTGAAAACCTTGAGTCGAGGCATTTTGTGCTGCATAAGCAGGTACAAAAACTCTACCGTATCCTTTGGAAACATCATATCCAAGGTTTAAGTTGGCATGTAATTCCGGAAGAAAGTGGAAGGAATAGTCAAATCTTGCATTACCGAAACTTCTTTCTGTCTTTCCGGTATTGTTGCGTAGTTCTGCTAAAGCAACCGGGTTACGTGGTGCATTCGGGTTAGGTACACCGCCTTTGATCCATTCGAAATAATTACCAAACTGATTATCGGCATGTACTGGTTGTGTAGGGTCAAACTGAATTGCTGAGGCTCTGGCAGCCTCATTCGCAAACCTTGCTTCTGATAATGATCCTTTTAAACTCAGGTCAATTTTCAAATGATCGGTAAATAACCTCGGTGCAATGCTGAAAGTACCGGTTGCGCGTTCAAACTTATCCGTGATTAACAAACCTTGTTTGTCCAGATAACCCGCAGAAACACGGTAAGGTACATTTTTGAAGATACCACCAATACTCAGGGTATTGTCTGTAGAAAAGGCATTTTTATAGATTTCATCCTGCCAGTCTGTATTGGCATTCCCCAATAAAGCTTTGTAGGTATGGTCAGGATTGTCGTCATAGCTCTTATTTCCATACTGATTTACATAAGCACGAATCTGATCTGCCGACAATACATCGACTGTTTTAGCGATGGTTTCAAAAGAGTTGTTGGTATTAAAATTAATCACAGGTTCAGCAGAGCTTCCTTTTTTGGTAGTGATTAAGATTACCCCGTTAGAAGCTCTGGAACCATAGATAGCCGTTGCATTCGCATCTTTCAGGATAGTGAAGGTCTCAATGTCATTTGGATTGATCAGGGAAAGCGGACTTGGCGCATTGTTCACACTGTTTCCACTAAAAGGAACCCCGTCAATCACCACTAGTGGATCATTACTGGCATTCAGCGAAGCGCCACCACGAATACGGATGGTACTTCCTCCGCCCGGCTGACCGCCATTGGAGATTACATTTACCCCGGCTACTTTACCCTGGATCAGCTGATCTGGTGAAGTAATGGCACCTTTCTGGAAATCTTTAGCGCTCACCGTAGCGATGGAGCCTGTCAGGTCTTTCTTTTGTTGGGTACCATAACCGATCACGACCACCTCATTCAGGTTCTGCGCATCTGGTTTCAGTGATAAGTTTAAAACGGTGTTACCGGAGATCGTTACATTTTGTGTTACGGCGGTATAGCCGATGTAACTTGCGATAACGGTAACGGCACCATTAGACAATCCGCTTAAGCGATACTTTCCGCCTGCGTCTGTGGTGGTACTCTTATTGATACTTTTGATCTGGATAGATGCTCCGGGAAGTGGCAATCCGGTCTCATCTAAAACTGTTCCAGTTAGTGAACTGGTTTGTGCCTGGGCTGTCAATGTTGCGAGAACAATGAACAGCAATAAAAAAGGCTTCAGCAGGTAAAATACTTTCATATTTATAGCTCGTTTTTAGGGTAAATATTTGGTTAGTGTTCGGTGCTTATAATGCTCATGGTAAATAAGCGAAGCGTACCTGATAAATCAAAATATTATATGTTATTTTTTTTTAACACCATATTTTATACTTTAAAAATCAAAAAACAGGATGCTAAATTTGTTTTTGTGTTTTTTTAAATCTGAGAGCAAAAAATCTTAACAATTAACTATCAGACAGTTACAAACAAAAATCAGCTCACAAGGTGTATTTTTTACACTTAGTTGTTTTTGATGAGTTTTTCGGGAACGTTCTCGGGAACGTTCCCGATGTTTTCCACAGCTTTCTGAAAACTTGTGGAAAGCCCGGGGTCAAATTCTGCGTAAAATCACAAAACCTTGAAAAGTTTTTAAAAAAAACGCGTGTTTTTGGACTAGAAAAAAGCAGGGATCCGGGGGCTTAAAAGGGGCACAAAAAAACCCTTATTTTTTGTGCAAAAAAAAGGGCATTTTACAGGTCATGATACTGAGGGACAGCAGCAGTTTTTTGCGCGGCATATCGGAATAAAAGTCCTGGATTGCCGCGGATTTAACCTGCCGGAATGTTCCTTAACTTTGCTCTGTCGAACGTCTTTTGATCAGTTTAGAATTGAGCACTACCTGTTGATTAGGATTTACCTCTTCCGGATCCTCCAGCATTTTAAATAAAAGATTAGCGGCCTCGATTCCAATTTTTGTGGCCGGCTGCGTAATCGTGGTTAAAGAGGGATTCAATAATGGGGCGATTTCCAGACTGGAGAAACCGATCACCATCAAATCTTCGGGAATAGAGATATTCAGGTCATAGCAGGCATAATAAGTGGCAAAAGCCAGTCTTTCTACGGAAGTAAAAATACCATCCGGTTTAATGTCCAGCAATAAACGTTTTAAAATCGATGAGTTCTTTGCATAGCTATTGGTACAATCTACCACCAGACTATCTTCAAAAGGAATTCCGTATTTCTCCAGGGCATCAATATATCCCTGCATCCTAAACTTACCGATAGACAGGTTTTTGTTGATCACCAGATAGGCAATCTTCCGGCAACCTTGTTTAATCAGGTGTTCTGTGGCAGAAAAACTACTGTCATAATCATTGGTGATGACTCTTGGCGTAATGATATCTTCATATACCCTGTCAAAAAACACCAGAGGCAGACGTTTATGACTTAGCTCATTCAGGTACGTATGGTCATTTGCTTCTCCGGACACCGACATAATGATCCCATCTGCCCTGCCATTGTGCAAGTGTCTGATGAAAGAAACTTCTTTCTCATAATCATCATCCGTTGAATAAATCAAAATATGATAGCCCTTTCCCCTTGCAATTTTTTCAATTCCCTTGATTGCCTGCGAGAAAAAATTATTCGCCAGCTCCGGAACAATCACGGCGATGGTTTTACTTTTTTGCTCCCTCAGGTTACTTGCATAGTGATTGGGCTGATAGTTTAACTCCTGCGCTTTTGCCAGAATCTTTTCCTTCGTTTCCTTGCTAATGTCACTGTTATCTCTGAAAGCTCTGGAAACCGTTGAAGTAGATAAATTCAGGGCTTTAGCTAATTGCTTGATATTGATGCGCTCCATCTATGTGCCAATAATGATTGATATAGAACCATTAATTAAGGGTAAATATAGATGAAAAACTAATCTGCTGGTATTTTCGTAACTAAATAATAATATGGGAATGTCACATGTCCGTATTAATTGTGCTACATTAGCTAAAATTACAGCGGGAAAAAGCCATACATTCAGTACGGAAAAAACAATTTATGGCGAGAAAGATTAAATTTACAAACACCAATAAATCAACATTTTACACTACAGTCAGAAAACGAGTTGATGCTTATTTTACAGCAAACAACACCACTACTTATGCCAATCCGGCCATGTGGTTCAAAGTTTTTTTCTTTCTTACCGGCTTAACCAGCATTTATTTGCTGCTGTTGCTGGGTAATTTCAGCGCGCCTGTCATGTTGTTACTTGCAGTCCTTTTGGGTGTCTTCGGCGCCTTTGTAGGCTTTAATGTTTGTCACGATGCCATTCATAAAGCTTTATCACCTTACCCTGCCGTAAATAAAATATTCAGCTTCGTCTTTAATTTACTTGGCGCGAGTCCATACGTATGGAACATTACCCATAACATCGTACACCATACCTATACCAATATTGCAGGTCATGATGAAGACATTGATGTAGCACCGGGTTTAATCCGGTTTTCTAACTCAGAAACCGTAAACAGAGTACAGCAATACCAGCACTTTTATGCTTTTGCCTTGTATAGTCTGGCGATGCTTTCCTGGGTATTCAGAAAAGATTACAAGAAATTCTTCCAGAAAAAAGTAGGTGAACATGTCTTAAGTCACCCTAAAATCGAATACTTCAACCTGTTTTTTTATAAAGCAATCTATTACTTCCTGTTTATTGTACTTCCATTAATGGTGATGAACATCACCTGGTGGCAATTTATCATTGGTTTTCTGGTGATGCAATTCGCACAGGGACTGGTTTTAGGATTGGTATTTCAGCTGGCACACGTGGTGGAGTCTACAGAATTTCCAATGCCTAATGAGGAGGGTAATATCGAAGAAGCCTGGGCTGCACATCAATTGCAAACTACGGCTAACTTTGCCGTGAACAGTTCTGTTGCTGCTTTCTTATGTGGCGGTCTAAACAGACAGGTAGAACACCATTTGTTCCCAAAAATCTGTCACATTCACTACCCTGCCATCAGCAAGATTATCAAACAAACCGCAGCAGAATACAACCTGCCATATAATGAATGTGTGACTTTCATGGATGCTTTAAAATCCCATTACAAGATGCTAAAGAAACTGGGGAAAGAAACCTATAAAGAAGACAGGTATGTGAACAGAGAGATCATCCCTTTTCCGGAGCCGGCATTCCGGGCTAATGAACCTGTCCCTATTCGCAATTAACGACTTTTACCGGCAATTCCAGGATATACTCCACCTGTTTCCAGGCAAAGGAGTTCCTCTTTCAGGTACTTCCCCCCATTCAATTGATGTGTTCTGCCTTTCCTTTGTGCTGCTGAAAGTTTGTTTTCTGGTTCACCGGAAATATGGTAAAGAAATATACTTTAGTAGAGGAACTACCTTTGACGCGCTCCAGCATCTGTTTATAATTCTTTACAATTAAAGAATCAGGAAAATCTATGACAATCTACTTAGGGTACCAGTAGGTTCGGATAATCGGAAATGATACCATCTACCTTCAAATCTTTAAGAGCCTGAATGTCTTTTGCCGAATTTACCGTCCATGGAATCACTTTGATCTCCTGGTCATGGCATTTCTTTACCAGCTCAGCATTCACCATTTTATAAGCCGGGCTCAGGATGAAAGGCGAAAAACCAAGCTCTGCAATATTTTCTTCAAAGCTCTTCTGGTTAGACACCAGGTAGGAAACCCTGACCTCCGGGTATTTTTTATTTAACACCTGCAAGGTTCTTTTATCAAAAGACTGGATCACCACGAATGGCGCAATTCCTTTTTTCTCTACCACCGCCATCAATAGTTTCACAAAAGTTTCAGGATCTGGATTCAACAGCCCATCCCCTTCCGGACCGCATTTCGTTTCTATATTATAGAATACCTGCTTTTTACCGGTCTGCTGTAGATAATGTTGTACAGAATCAATCAGTTCCTCCAGACGCGGGATAAATGTTTTTATCTTTTCCTGCTGAGGAAAGGCCGCGTAATATTTTGAACCCAGATCAAATGCTTTCAATTGCGCGTAAGTCATTTGATACACCGGGTATTTTTTAGCATCCACAGGAAGCAGTTCTTTTCCTTTGGCGTCTAACATAAAAGCCGGACTTAAATAGTCATCGTGCGTTACCACGACTTCCTGATCTTTGGTAATGTGGGTATCCATTTCCAATGTTGTTATGCCAAGATCTATGGCCTTTTTCATAGCTAAGATCGTGTTTTCAGGCATTAGTCCCCGGGCACCACGATGCCCCTCTGTACTAAAAGCAGGGTATATTGCCTGAGAGCTCACTTTTACTTGTGCCATCAGCTCAGCCGAAGATAATCCGATCACAGCGACACACATCAATAAGGACGTAATTTTCATAGGTTTCAATTTATATTAAGAACACAAGGTTTCCATACGATACTCATTTCCAAAACGATCTGTAGCCAATACGCTTACCTTTTTCACTGAAGGTGCAAAATGTGCGGTAAACAAATGGTCTACTTTCTGTGGTTCCGCAAAGGTTCTACCCAAAGGCAGCTGATTTCCAAGGTACAGTTTAACTGCCAATGGATCAAAACCTTTCTGTTGTTCCATGGCACCCATCGAACGGTCATCCAGAAAATAAACGACTTTCCATTCCGGATCCCAGTTCCATACATTGGCAATAACTCTGGTCTGATTGGTTAGCTGATCCACATAAATGCTCATCTGCTCCTTTTTATCTTTTCCGGTTGATTTATAATACCATTTCAGCTCATTTCCTGAAACTTCATACACACCGTAACCTCTTGGTGTCCCATCACTACAGATTGGCCCCGTCCACCAGGCGCCGCAAACAGTACCGTGGTTGTGTTCATAAATGCCATTTTGAACATGATTGACATTATAATGGGTATGCCCGGACATAATGTGCACATTTTTATAACCCGTTAATAAGGCATAAAAATCAGTGTTATTCTTCACCGAATTGTATACCGGAATGTGTAAGTTGATGATCAATAGCTGATCTTTTGAAACCTGTTGTAAGTCTTTTTCCAACCATGCCAATTGGTTTTCTGAGATAAACCCATCATATTCCCGTTCTCTACCCAGATAACGCACATTGTCTAATACCACGTAATGTGCCTTTCCTCTATTGAAAGAGTAATAAGTAGGCCCGTAAATCTCCTTAAAGGTACGGTCGGAAGTTTCATCTTCGCCCATCCTATAATCCATATCATGGTTTCCCAATGCCTGGAAGAAGGGAATGTTCATTTGTGCCACCGCAGCATTATAATCTGCAAACAGCGCATGATTGTCCCAAACCAGATCTCCAACGCCAATGCCATGAATCAGCGCATCCTCACCTAGTGAAGCCACCAGCTCCTGTACATCCGGGACTGATGTTTCCATCATTTGAGCAACATCCTTTTTATTCTTTACCTGTGGATCTGCCCAGATGATAAAGCCATGTTGCTGATCGTCTTTTTTTAACCGTTTCAGATCGAAATTATATTCATTTCTACTACCCAGGAGGTGGTAATGACTCGCAAGACTAGCTTTCGCTGGAAATTCATAACCCGCTGGTGTGCTCAACCAAACACTGGATGCCTTCAGATCGGTCTTGATTTTATAGTTTCCTTTCTTATCCGTCAACACGACCGAATACCCATCTGAGACTACTACATTCGCCAATCCTTTTTTACCGGCGGTCACCCTTCCCTTAATCGTATTCCCTCTTTGCAATTGCGAAAAGGCCTCGTTATTCAAGCTGACCACCAAACCGGTAGTCAGCAAGCTAAAATTCTGTATAAAAAGTCTTCTGTTCATCATTTATTTCTCCCACCAAACTTTAGTCATCACCTGATCTCCACCAATTCTATCGGCAGCAATTTTATAATTTTCAGGATTAAACCTGCGTACATCATTATGGTACATAAAGCGGGTTGGCATCACACCATCATGCAACATATACGGTGTTTTTGGCAACTTAGGAAAACCTGTACGGCGGTATTCAAACCATTGCTGGTAATCATTAAAGAATAAAGCTAAATACTTCTGATTCATGATCTGCTCCAATGTTTCCTTAAAAGCAGCATTTGGATTGCTGAAATAATTGGCAGGCATCAGCCCATTCGGCCATTGTGTAACCGCAGCAGTAACCCCTTTTTCATAAGCAGTTTTAGCTGCCGGCAGATCCCCTGTCACTAAAGCAACTTCCGCCTTGATAAATTCTACTTCTGCATAGCTCATGATCACCTCATTAATTGGTGTACCCACGGCACCTGGGAACATCAAATCCCCATTAGGTCCACTTGGCGTAAAGCCGAATTGAGAATCCTGACCAGAATGACCAGCCGTATATCCTTTAAACCCTAAGTCTACGGGAACTTTATTTACAACTTTCGAAGCTCTGGTCATAAATAACGCTCTTCTGGGATCATCAAGACCGTTCAACATTTCTACAAAAAACTCTCCCATGGCCTCAGAGTTCACATAATCCTGACGTCTGCCCCAGGCGTAATCATAAGGTGCGATTCCGGAAACCTTAACAATTGCCGCTTCAGCATTGCTGGTAAATACCGGATATTTTGCCGGATCGGCGATCATTGCCTTTAAACGTTCATAGCTCTTAAATTCCGTTCTTTTGGATAGACGCAACAACATGCGCATCAACAGAGAATTGTTAAACTTCTGCCAGTTTTCCTTCTTATTAGCATATAAAAAGTCATTTCCGGACATTGCTCCTTTTTCGGTTGCATAAATGGTATTTGCTTCCTCCAGTTGTTGAAGTAAGGAAACATAAATTTCTTCCTGTGTATCAAAGCGAGGCTGAGTAATTTTTTCTTCCGCACGCATGGCTTCAGAAAAAGGCACATCACCAAAGCTATCGGTTAGGATTCCGCTAATATAAGCTTTCATCGTAGTCGCTACCGCCTTATAAACCGGCATATTAAACACCTTTGCCGAAGCTTCCATCTCTTTCACATTGCGCAGATATTTATAGCAATTGTTCCAGGTACCATTGCCTTCGGATTCCTGCACATCATAGCGATGCAAACCGGCTGAAAGACTAGGGTTAGGAAATCCTACCTGCATCATCTGCCAGGTGAAATTATAACTCCTTACCGTAAAGTAAGTACTCATTCCATACACGGTAGGCGTTAATAAGCTTCCCGGAACAGCAGTTTGCACCAAATTAGGGTTGGTATTCAGTTCTTCAAAATCCTTCGTACAAGAAGAAAAAACCATCAGATTCACCAAAGCAAGAATGGCAGTTATCTTTATTTTCATTTGATTGTATTTTTTGTAACCTTTTATATTTTTCGGCCAGAGGCCATTTATCTTATTATTTTCGGGGAATTCAGGTTGTTTCCTGAATGTTCCCTGCTTATTCTCCGATATCCTCAGAGTTTTCCTCTGTTTGTTTCTACAGTATTTCGGGAATGATCAGGATGGCAACCTTAATTACAACTGTAACCTTAAGTTCAATCCAAAAGTCCTGGTGCTTGGCAGCTGGCCCATTTCCACACCCGGCATGATGGTAGAACCATTTAATGCGGCTGTTTCAGGATCAAAAGCAGGGAATTTAGAAATCATCGCCAGGTCTCTGCCATATAAGGCTATCGTAGCACCCGTAATATTCATTTTCCTGATCCATGTTTTTGGCAAGCGGTATTCAATCCGGGCTTCTCTTAACTTCAGGTAAGAAGCATCAAAGCTGTTTGTTTCTACGTTCGCACGACGATAATAATCGGCATACCATGTCGCCACTGGCACTCTGGTGGTATTCGGAGAAAAGCTACCATCCTGGTTCTGCACTACACCTTCACCAATCACACCACCTTCTTCTCTACCGGCAAGTGTATGTGTCAGCTTTCCTTGTTCCGTCATCTTGTGGTGAGTCTGAGAATAAACGATACCACCAAACTGACCGTCAACCAATACGCTTAGCGTAAAATCTTTATATCGGAACTCATTGTGGAAACCACCGCGCCAGTCTGCATAAGCATTACCGATTTTCTTCATGTCTGTAGGACGGACAGCAAAACCAGTCTTCTTATCAAAAATCACATCACCATTGTCATTACGTACCAGGCCGTAACCCCATAAATCACCGGTAGTACCACCAACAGTGGCGATGATAGAGGCTGCTCCGGAACCACTTTGTGCAATAATCTGTTGTGCGCTTAACACATCTTTACTCAATTCCAGAATCCTGTTTTGGTTTTTCGACCAGGTTACCGTAGAAGTCCAGGTAAAATCTTCTGACACCACTGGCTTAGCACTCAACATCAGCTCTACCCCCTTATTACGCACTTTACCACCATTCACAAATCCTTTGGAATAACCGGTAGTGATGTCTAATGGCACAAGTAAAACCTGGTTGCTGGTAGTAGAAACATATAAATTCACATCAGCAGTAATGCGGTTTTTCAATAAAGCAACATTGGCACCTGTTTCCCATGAAGTAGACATTTCTGGTTTCAGGTTGTCATTAAATAAGGTTCCCGGTGCTTCGGCAGAACCTGGAAACAGCGAGGAGCCATAATATTTCTGAGTACGGTAAGGCTCCGTATCCGAGCCAATCTGCGCCCATGAAAGTCTTAATTTCGCAAAGGAAATTGCTTTAGGCATTTTGAACATATCCGATAAAATGTAACTGGTACTTACCGAAGGGTAGAAATAAGAATTGTTCCCTTTAGGCAAAGTTGAAGACCAGTCATTACGACCGGTAATGTCCAGGTAAATTTTCTTATCCCAATCCAGGTTAATCAAACCAAAAGCACTTTGTGTTTCTCTTCTGATCAATTCATTTTCAGCTAAGGCATTGGTTAAAGCATTAGACAACTTGTAGACTCCTGGTGACAGCAAGCCACGTGCAACGGAGTTGTTTTCCTTTAATGTTCTTTTCATTAAATTTCCACCGAAAGAGGCACGTAAACCCAATTTAGGCGCCAGGTTTTTGGTATAACTCAATAACGCTTCGGTATTGTATTCCTGAAAATTCACATCCTGTTGCTTGTAATATCCCAATGGAAAATTTGAGGTATCGAAAGTACGGCGTTGCTCACGGGCATCCACACGCATATTTAATCCCGAACGTACCATTAATTCCCATTGGTCATTGAAAGTGTAAATCCCCTGCAGGTTTCCTTCCAGGTTGTTACTGTTCAGACTGTTTGTCATTTCATTGGCAATCAAAAACGGATTTTCAATGTAAGAACTGAAAGGATGAATCTGCTTCAACTGGTCCAGACCTTTCTTCCACATCGGTTTATACCAATCCAGATCCACATTCGGGTTTTGGAAGATCATAAAGTAAGCGATCGACTGTCCGTTATATCCTGTTCCAGGTAGGTTATCACTTGTCTTATTGGTATAACTGATTTTTCCATTCAGTTTCATTTTCTTAGAAATCTGCATACTGGTATTCAGGGAAGCCACCAATCTTTCAAAGCCTGTATTCGGCATGATCCATTCATTTTTAGTATGCGTGATGGAAGCTCTGGCAGTAAAATTATCAGTACCACCATCCAGGGCAACGCCATTCTGTAGCGTATACCCTGTGCGCCAGTATCCTTTGATATTGTCTTTATAAGGAACCCATGGCGTACGTGTTAATCCCTGACCCTCTAAATCCGGATCATACTGGAAATAGCTCTGACCATTAAACTTTGGACCGAATGCACTGGAAGTGGCACTGGTACTCACTCCATCGGCAGAAGCGCCATAAGAATAGTACAATTCTCCGGCAGCATTTCTATTGTCATTACCCTGGCCATACTCATATTGATAATCCGGCCAGCGCAACACATCGTTAATACTGGTATTGGAATTGAAAGTAATTCCCAGACCATTTTCTCTTTTAGCGCCAGATTTAGTGGTGATGATCAATGCCCCATTTTGTGCCCTACTGCCATAAAGTGCAGCTGCAGCAGCTCCTTTCAATACCGTCACCGAGGCAATATCATCCGGGTTAATATCCGAGATCCCATTTCCAAAATCAATCGGAATGTCTTTATCGGCACCGGAAGAACCTGCGCCATAGGCATCATTTACACCGGAACTCGCAGAGCGGGTTAAGATCGGTACCCCATCCACCACAATCAATGCTTCATTATTACCACTCAGGGAACGATCGCCACGAAGATTAATTCTCGCACTGTTGATCGGTCCTGAACCTGTTTGTGTCAAGGTCATCCCCGGTACTTTACCTTTTAAGGCATCAGACCAGTTATTAGAAGGAGCATCAGAAATCTCTTTACCACTCACTACCGTCGCCCCGAATCCTAAAGACTTTGCTTCACGTTTGATACCCAATGCCGTTACCACTACTTCATTCAGCTCGCTGCTCGACTCTGTCAAGGAGATCATTACATTGCGCTGGTTTTCAGAAAATGTTTTTTTAGCTACATTATAGCCAATCATATTAAAGGACAGTATGGTTCCTTTCGGAATGCTTACACTGAAAGCCCCGTCACCATTTGTGGCAGCGATTACTTTTCTATCCTGATCTGTAATGGTTACTCCCGGCATAGGCTGACCATCTTTCTGGTCTTTCACAATACCCTTAATCGTAACCTGCTCCTGTAAAATGCTACGCGATTTAACTACTGGTGCAGCAGCAAACATTTCGCTGGCAGGTAGGATCGCCATTGCCAAAACAAGTGCTCTGTACTTGAAAAATTTCGTAAACCGCAGATGATTGGTAAAAGTTTTCTTCATTATCGTTATCAATTGTGTGTGTGTTTAACATGCTGGAGCCGTCACATTTCGTTTCATTTCCATTTTGCGTTTCGCCGCAAATATCTCCCTATTACTGTTAACCATACATTATTGATGTGTTAACTTAACCCACAAAAACCACTAGAAAAGCATCATTAAAGGCGGTTTAAGCGCTGAAACAAAACGAAACACCAATCAAAAACAGTGCATAACCGATTCCGGATATGCACTAACTATCAGTAATTTCAAAGGAAAAATACCCTATCATCATAGCCCTTTACTAAACCAGAGCTTCGTTAACTTTCAGTTAACATTAAAACACAACAAAGTGAAATGCCGATTTAGCACGTGCTAAAAACATAGCTGAATAATTTATTTTTTCGGCTAATTTTGTTGCATCTTTAATTCCAAACCCAGAAAAAACACCACAAAAAGGCTAACAATGATCAACATAGCAGAAAGACACCAATACATTCTCCATAGAATCCAGGCAGAGGGATCTGTAGATGTTCAGATTTTATGTAAGGAACTTGATGTTTCCTCGGTGACCATTCGTAAGGACCTGAAACTACTCGAAGACAAAAAGCTACTTTTCAGAACCCATGGCGGAGCCACCTTAAACAACCCTTATACTGTAGACCGGCCTGTTAATGAAAAAGAGCCGCTACAATCTTCGGAAAAACTGAGGATAGCTGCTACAGCAGCAGTATTGGTCAAAGACAATGATTCAATTATTATTGCTTCCGGCACCACCGTGCTGGCATTGGCCAGAGCCATTAAGCCGGAGGGCAAGCTTACCGTGATCACTTCCGCACTAAATGTAGCTTTAGAGCTTATCCGTCATGATAACATCGACGTAATCCAGTTGGGTGGTCTGCTGAGAAAAAGCTCGGCTTCCGTAACCGGTCCTTATTCCGACAATATCCTGAGCAATGTTTTTTGCAGTAAATTATTTCTGGGCGTAGATGGGATCGACCTGGAGTTTGGCCTCACCACGACCAATGCTTTTGAAGCCCAGCTCAACAAACAAATGATGGACGCCTCACAAAAGGTGATTGTCCTGGCGGATTCTACCAAGTTCGGAAAAAGAGGATTCGGAAAGATCTGCGGAATAGAAGAAATAGATCATGTCATTACCGATAGCGGTATTTCTCCGCAAACTTTACAACAACTGGAAAGTTTAGGCATCGAAGTATCTATTGTTTAGCAACGCAGGAACGCTGCTTTTAAGATATTAAAAACTTCATCACCTGTTAATATTGCGATCGATATTTTTGAGTTATATCATCTGCTCTATGAACAACTTCTTCAAAGTCTTTAGCCCTAAGGATAAAAAATTCCAGCCCTTATTTGAACAATGCGGGGGAAATCTGGTGCGTTTATCAGAAACCCTGCTGCTTACTTTAAGCACCACAGATCTGGAAGAACGCAAAACACACATCAAGGAAATCGAACGGATGGAACATACCGGCGAACAGATCCGCACCAAAGTATTTCTGAGCCTCAGCAAGAGCCTCATTACCCCATTCAGCAGGGAAGACATCCACTCCCTCATCAGCGCATTGTATGCCATTGCCGATTATATGCATACCGCAGCCATTAATGTAGACCTCTATCAGGTCACAGAACTCAATAAGCCGATGATCCGCATGGCTCAGCTGCTGATTGAAATGTGCCGCGACCTGGAGATTGCCCTCAAAGAACTCCGGACCTTCAAAAACACCTCCCTGATCAGCGATGTTTGTCTGCGGATTTATAAAGGCGAAGGCCAGGCAGATGCCGTATGTAACCAGGCCCTGGCTTTTTTATTCCAATCGAATATGAACCCCATTGAGCTGATCAAACAAAAAGAAATCCTGCAAATTCTGGAAATGGCGGCCGATAAATGCGATGATGTAGCTAACGTACTGGAAAGCATCCTTGTAAAAAATTCTTAAGCCCTATTGCAGATTCCATAATTAATACTTTACTTTGTAGTACAAAGTACTTTTATGGAAAAGCAAGAAATCTATTCCGAACTCCATTCCATCAGAAATCTGATGGAACGTTCTGCAAAATTCATCTCCTTAAGCGGGTTATCTGGAATTATGGCGGGAGTTTATGCCTTGATCGGTGCAGGTATTGCCTACTCAATGGTGTACGGTCAAAGCACGAACATGGATTTCCGCGAACATTTTGTAAATGAAGAAGGGGTGTTCCTGAACTTATTTTTCATTGCCTTAGCGGTATTGGTACTTTCCATTGGTACCGGAATTTCACTCACCCTCAGAAAAGCCAGCAAAAATAACCAGAAAGTATGGAACCCAATCAGCAAAAAACTACTGTTCAGCATGTTGGTCCCTTTGCTTACCGGCGGCTGCCTGATTCTGATTCTCTTTTTTAGGGGATACTATGGCGTAATCGCCCCTGCCTGTCTGATATTTTACGGCCTTGCGCTTGTTGGCGCCAGCAACTATACATTTGAAGATGTGAAATGGTTAGGCTTAATGGAGCTGATTCTAGGTATATTTGCCGCCTTACTACCTGGATATGGCCTGTTTTTCTGGACAATTGGTTTCGGATTACTCCACATCATTTACGGTACGATCATGCATTTTAAATACGACAAGTGAAAACCACATTAGCAAATTTCGATAAAGCCTTTGAAAACCGGGTTCGCTTACAGATCATGAGCATTCTGGTGGCCAATGATAGTTACGACTTCAATTCCCTGAAAGAATTGCTGGAGGTGACTGATGGCAACCTGGCCTCCCACCTTAAAGCCCTGGAAAAAGAAGCCTATATAAACGTCTATAAATCTTTCCTCGGGAGGAAACCAAACACCAGTTACGCCGCTTCGGAACAAGGAAGAACCGCATTCCTGAAACACCTGGAATCCCTCGAAAATTTAATCAAACTACAGAAAGCTTAATTTTTTTTACCTATCTACTTTGGAACACAAAGTACTTTTAAATACAAAACCATGGAAACAATTCAATCCCCAAAAGAAAAACCACTGTTCCAACAACTTCAGGAATCCGTGGGCGCTAAATTATTTCTAATCGCGGTGCTGACACTGCTCCTGCTCATCCCCTCCACCTGGATACAATTCCTGATAGAGGAACGCCAGGGCCGGCAAGATGATGCCATCAAGGAAATCTCCGAGAAATGGTCAGGTCCGCAGCTGATAGAGAGTCCGATTCTGCAACTTCCTTACAAAACATGGATCAAGGCCACAGATGTTAACGGCAAACAAATGATGAAAGAAAGTCTTTCTACCATATACCTGCTTCCTGAAACCCTGGACATACAAAGTGAAGTGAAACCCGAAATTCTACACCGTGGAATATTTGATGCCGTAGTGTATCATGCAAAAATTCGTTTAAACGGTAAATTCAGTGCCTTGGAATTGAAAAAATCGGGTATTAATCCAGCGCTTATCCTTTGGGACAAAGCAAAAATAGTGGCCGGAATCAGTGATTTTAAAGGCTTAAAAAATACCCCTATCATTAAAATTGAAGGACAACCGTATACTGCAGAGCCGGATTTTGCAGCAGAAAACCTATTCGCCAATAACCTGGGCGTACAAGTCGATCTTGCAGTGCTAAAAAATTCCGCCATCCAATTCAATTATGAGTTAGAACTAAGGGGCAGTGAGGCCTTGAATTTCCTTCATCTCGGTAAGAACAGCACCATCAAAGTAAACGGCGACTGGAACAATCCAAGTTTCACGGGTGCCTTTCTTCCGGAAAACAGAACCATTACCGAAAAAAAATTCGGAAGTACCTGGAAGATGTCTAATTTCAACAGACCCTTTCCACAGCAATGGATAAGCGGACAGCAAGTACTGACGCCACAAAATAAAGTCAAAGCTACATTTGGAGTTAAATTTCTGCTACCGGTAGATCAGTATCAGAAAACGATGCGCTCAGCAAAATATGCCATCCTCATCATTTTACTGAGCTTTATCTCTCTTTTCTTTATCGAGTTACTGAATAAAGTAAAAGTAAACCTGCTTCAATATGTGCTGATTGGCGCAGCCATGATCATTTACTATACCCTGCTGCTGTCCTTTACCGAGCAGGTTGGATTTGCCATTGCCTATTTTATAGCCTCTGTCGCTACAGTGATCCTGGTGAGTACCTTTATCGGTGCCTTTCTACGGAATAAAAAAGCGGCAATGGTTTTCGCCATTATCCTGAGTATATTTTATAGTTTCATTTATGTGATTATCCAGCTGCAAGACCTTGCATTACTGTTCGGCAGCATTGGCCTGTTCATTACTGTGGCCTGTCTGATGTATTTCTCTGTAAAAATCAACTGGAATAAACCAGCAGAACCGATCTCTACACCATAAAAACAGGAAAACAACCTGTTTTCAAAATCAAGCTAATCACATCAAAGCGCTGGACTCCCAATTCAAGGAATTCAGCGCTTTGAATTTTACCACCTCCATTCGCCGGCAAGCTTCAAAGGTAATTCCAGATCATTGTCTTGCAGGAACTTTTTCAATACCTCGTCCGATTGCTTACTGACCGGAATAATTGGAGTATTCGCTAAAGCATAGGCCAGCATGGCGCTAAACCTTACTGTATTTCTCAATTCCTGATCATCAACTAGTGCAAATACATCCCCGTCAGAATGGTAAAAAGGACCAGAATTATTTGGTAATTCCTCCCCTGCGCCCCCACCTGTTGGAATCCCTTCCAATAAGAAAGGCTGGTGATCACTGTGCAAGCCAGCTCCTGAAGAAAATATATTTTTGAAACCGGTATCCAGCTGATTGATCTGACCACCCCAGGCGGTAAATAAATCTTTCATTTCCTTCCTGCTGCTAGAAAAACCCTTAGGATTATTGGCCATATCATAGTTCAGCATAAAGCGGACTCTATCCAGTGTACTTCTCATTTGTTCTACAGCAACATAAGCTTTTGAACCCAGTAGACCCTGTTCTTCGCCCATAAACAAGACAAATTCCAGGGTACGCGCTGTTTTTAAGTTTAGCTTTTTGAACGTACGCGCCATATCGATGATGGCAAAAGAACCGATCCCATTGTCGATGGCACCCGTTGCCAGATCCCAGCTATCCAGGTGGCCACCCACAACAATTTTCTCTTCCGGTAAGGTTGTGCCCTTAAGCGTTGCAATCACATTTCTCGCTTTAATCGGTCCCGAGAAATTGGTCATATTTAAACTTGCGTATTGTTTTTTATCTTTAAGGCGCTCCTTCAAGGCCATTCCATCCTCCAGACCGATACAAAGTGCCGGGATGCTAATCAGTTTTCCCGTTACCGAGGCAGTTCCGGTGAGCAGTACGCCGCCTTTTACCCCATTGATAAGGATTATCCCACTGGCACCATGCTGAATCGCAATTGCTGCCTTTTCTGAACGGTGTAAATAAGGTGTTTTGTCCGGAGAACCCGGAAGGATGCCCAGATAGACCAATGCGATTTTCCCTTTCACCTTTCCTCCGTCCTTTATGTAATCTGCTTCTAAACCGTTCCCTAAATCTACCAGCTCAGCCATTACACTTGCTTTTACCGGCGAATGCGCCAGGGTAACCGAGTTTACCTTTTTCAATTGACTTTCCGAATCCCCGATTTTAGTCTCATTAGTCAGCCGGCTCCAGCTTTCCACCTCAAAAGGCAGATACTTTACGTCATAACCGTAAGACTTCAGCAATTGATAGGCATAAGCTTCTGCCTTCGCTCCATTTTCAGAACCTGTTAACCGGTGACCAATATTTTCGGTTGCAAATTTCAGGTTATCATAGGCTTTGGAATTGGCTTGCACTTCCGCATTGATTTTCTTAAAAACAGGAGCAAAATCATCCTGAACCGGTCTTTGCGACTGTATCTGCGTTTGTACGGTGGTCTGTGCTACCGCAGAAAGGGAGATACCACAAATCAATAAACTAAAAAAAGCTTTCATAAAAGGGAATTTTTATTGAAAATAAGGATTTTGCCCCTACAGTTCTACCTGTGGGCCATTTTATTGTGCAACAAATCTATGATGGTAATTATTTCTTACGTTCTGTTGTATAGCGTACCAATTGTTCCAGGCCTGTTCTGGCTTCACCAGGTTCGAAAGTATAGAGAATATCGAAAGCTTCCTGCTGATACTGCACCATCTTTTCATGCGCATAGCGAACCCCTTCTTTGGCATTCACAAAATCGATGATTTGCTGGATTTTAGCGGGATCATCCTGATGATTTTTCACCAGACTGATCATTTTCTTTTTCTCTGCTTTCTCGGAACGGTTCAGGGCATAGATCAAAGGAAGGGTCACTTTTTTCTCTTTAATATCGATGCCTAATGGTTTCCCAACGTCATCAGTACCAAAGTCAAAAGTATCATCTTTAATCTGGAAGGCGATGCCTACCTTTTCGCCGAATAACCTCATTTTCTCAACGGTTTCTTCATCGGCACCTGCCGAAGCAGCACCGCAGGCGCAGCAGGAAGCAATTAAAGAAGCAGTTTTCTGACGGATCACATCGAAGTATAGTTCTTCAGAGATATCCATCTTACGTACCTTTTCAATTTGCAGCAACTCTCCTTCACTCATTTGCTTTACCGCTTCAGAAACGATTTGCAACAAGCGGAATTCGCCGTTATTGACAGAAAGCAACAATCCTTTGGCCAGCAGGTAATCCCCTACTAAAACCGCAATCTTGTTTTTCCATAACGCATTGATAGAAAAGAAACCTCTGCGTTCGTAAGCATTGTCTACCACATCATCATGAACCAGGGTTGCAGTATGTAGCAGTTCCACTAAAGCGGCACCTCTATGTGTAGATTCAATGATTCCACCGCAAAGTTTTGCAGCAAAGAAGACGAACATCGGACGGATTTGTTTACCCTTTCTTTTAACAATATAATGGGTAATCCTATCGAGTAATGGTGCGTCACTGTGCATTGAGGCCTTGAACTTCTCTTCAAAGGCAGCAATATCGGCGGCTATGGGTAGTTTTATCTGATTTATTCCCGGCATTCAGGTGAAAAAATATGTGTGCAAACATAAATTAAATATCTTTAAAAGCGTACTTTTAGTAAAAAGTTTAAAGTGAAAAATACATTCAAAGTACTTATCGCCGTTATTTTAGTCGCTCTCGTGGTATATTTTATGGGTCCCAGACCTACACAGCCACAATATAGTGCTCAGCTTCCCGTTGTTCCGCAACTACCTCAGCTTGAAAATTATGTGAAATCTATTGAGGCGAAACACAAGATTAAGCCCGGTAACGAGGCCGAAATTGTATGGGCAGACTCTGCTTTAAAGCAGCAATCGGAATATTCAGTCGTATATCTTCATGGTTATACCGCTTCTAAAGAAGAAGGAAACCCTATTCATACGCATCTGGCGAAAGAGATTCATGCGAATTTATACCTGGCCAGACTTGCTGATCATGGTATAGACACGGTTTCTGCAATGGAGTATTATACGCCGGACAGAGCCTGGGAAAGCGCCAAACAAGCTTTAGAAATCGGAAAAAGATTAGGGAAGAAAGTGATTCTGGTAGGTACCTCTACCGGTGGTACTTTAGCTTTAAAACTGGCTGCTACCTATCCTAAAGATGTATATAGCCTGATGCTGATCTCGCCGAATATAAAGATCAAGGATAAATTCGCCTTTTTGCTGAACAACCCCTGGGGCTTACAGATTGCGCGTTTAACCTTTGGTGGTAAAGAAAGAGTCGTTTCCGGTGATGGTCCAAAATATGATAAATTCTGGTACACGAAATACCGTCTGGAATCTGCAGTGGAGCTACAGGAACTGGTAGAAACCACGATGACCAAACAGACTTTTGAAAAAGTAACGCAGCCAACCTTGCTGTTATACTATTATAAAAATGAAAAGGAGCAGGATCAGACCGTAAGAGTCTCTGCTGAATTGAAAATGTTTGACGAGTTAGGAACTCCGGCTGCTATGAAAGTTAAAAAGGCGATTCCTAATGGTGGAGACCATGTTTTAGGTTCTTACATCACCTCTAAAGATATCCCCTCTGTATTAGGGGCGATCGATGATTTTGTAAAACAGGTCTTAAAGATTCCGGTACAGGAAAAAGCCGCTGTACAACCTTAAAGGGTTGGGCAGCGGAATCCTAAAAAGCTGTACCTGCCTTAACCTGTTAGGGCAATGTGTGCAAAGATTTGTTCGGCATGCACCCTGCTGTTTTCGATATACCATTTATGGGTGTCCATCCCACCACATACTACTCCTGCCAGGTATAAGCCTGGCAGATTGCTTTCCATGGTTTCTTCATTATAGAAAGGCTGTGTGCCATCCCCCATTTCAACGCCTAAGTTTTTCAGCATGGTAAAATCAGGATGGTAACCGGTCATGGCAATCACAAAATCATTGTCTATGGTGTGCTCCCCTTCAGGGGTTTTTATTTTCACTTTTCCTTCGCTAATCGCTGTCACTTCAGAATGGAAATGAGCGGTGATTGCTCCTTCTTTGATCCTGTTTTCAATATCCGGGCGTACCCAGTATTTCACATAAGAACCAATTTCTCCACTACGGATTACCAGCGTTACATTTGCCCCTTTACGGTAAGTTTCCAATGCCGCATCGATGCCCGAATTATTTGCTCCGATCACCACCACATTTTGAAAAGCATACAAATGCGGATCTTTATAGTAATGGGTTACTTTTGGCAGCGCTTCTCCCGGGATATCCATCATTAGTGGAATGTCATAGAATCCCGTAGCGACGATCACTTTTCTCGCTTGATAATTTGTTTTAGAAGTGCCGACCTGAAAAATACCATCTGCTCCTTTCTCTACCTTCTGTACCTCTTCAAAAAGACGGATATTTAAAGAAAACTTTTCTTTGACTCTCCTGTAATATTCTACGGCTTCATTACGGTTGGGTTTAGGATTAATGCTCACAAAAGGAACATCCCCTATTTCTAATCGCTGGGAAGTAGAAAAGAAAGTCATGAACACCGGATAATTGAACAGGCTATTCACCAATGCCCCTTTTTCTACGATGACATAAGTCAGTCCGGCTTTTTTAGCTTCAATCGCACAGGCCATCCCAATCGGGCCGGCACCAATAATCAGTACATCGTAATTGTTCATTTTATCCTTTTAGGTTAATGATTAAGCTTTCATCCCTTTGGAAGGACAGGCAAAATCAGTACGCTTCAATCCAGTATTTTTGATGGCTCCATAACCACCGGCAATGTCAATCACATTTTCTACCCCACGGGCTTTAAGAATGGATGCGGCCACCATAGAGCGGTAACCACCGGCACAATGAATATAATAAGTTTCTTTGTGGTCGATCTCATTGGTCCATTCGTTGATATAATCCAAAGGACGTGTTAAGGTTTGTTCCAGGTGTTCGGCTTCATACTCTCCCGGTTTTCTGACATCCAGGGCAAGCACATTTTCATTGTTATTCAATACTGTTTCAAATTCCGCAGCAGAAATGGAAGTAATGGTATCCAGTTCTTTTCCGGCGGCTGCCCAGAGGCTGATGCCATCCATTAAGAAACCGATGGTATTGTCGTAACCCACTCTGGAAAGACGGGTAATGGCTTCTTCTTCTTTTCCCTGTTCACATACCAATAGCAAAGGTTGTTTCAGATCGGTGATTAAAGCGCCGACCCAAGGGGCAAACTGACCATTTAACCCGATGTTCACGGAAGAAGGAATAAAGCCTTTAGCGAAGACCTGAGGATCTCTGGTATCCAGGATCAAAGCGCCGGTGCTGTTTGCCATCGCTTCAAATTCGTCAGGAGATAAAGGTGTCAATCCTTTCTCACAAACTTCTTCAAAACTTTCATAACCATGTTTGTTCATGGCGGCATTTTTAGCAAAATATTGAGGTGGAGGTAAAATACCCTCCGTTACTTCTTTTACAAATTGTTCTTTTGACTTCGCCTTAAGCGCATAGTTTACTTCTTTCTGATGCCCTAAAGTATCGAAAGTCTCCTTGCTCATGTTCTTTCCGCAGGCAGAACCGGCACCATGTGCAGGGTAAACCAACACGTCATCAGGAAGTGTTAAAATTTTATGATGGAGAGAATCGTAAAGTGTGGCTGCCATATCTTCCATGGTCAGGTCTCCTTTTTGCGCCAGATCCGGGCGACCTACATCACCAATGAATAAAGTATCACCGGAAAAAATGCAATGTGCTTTCCCCTGCTCATCTGTTAAGAGATAAGTGGTAGATTCCGGTGTATGACCGGGCGTATGCAAGGTAGTGATGGTTAATGCGCCAATTTTGAATTGCTGACCATCTTCAGCAATCAGCGATTTGAAAGTCGTCTGAGCCGTTGGCCCGTAAACGATTTCCGCGCCTGATTTCTCTGCCAGGTCTACGTGACCTGATACAAAATCCGCATGGAAATGAGTTTCAAAAATATATTTTATGGTTGCATTGTCTTTCTCCGCACGTTTAAGATAGGGATCTATCTCGCGTAGGGGATCAATAATTGCCGCTTCACCATTACTTTCTATGTAATAGGCTGCCTCTGCTAAACAACCTGTATATATCTGCTCTATCTTCATTCCAATTTGCTATTGAGCTGCAAAATTAAGGTTATAATTGAATAGACCAAGATTTTGGTTTTTAATTACATTGGCAGGATAACCTATTTACGCAGTCAGCTCTCCGCGAAGGGATTGCTCCATCAAAGCGCCGATTTCTGCCTGACTATAATCCTGTCCCATTAAATACATCAGTTTGGTGATGGTGGCTTCAAAAGTCGTGTCATAACCACATATAACGCCCATTTGCTGCAATTTCTTACTGGTTTCATATTTCCCCAATTCTACTGATCCTCTTTTACACTGGGTAATGTCGATGATTAGCTTGCCGCTATGGATGGCTTCCTGTAAACTGGAGATGAACCATTCGGCAGTGTTGGTATTTCCGGAGCCGAAGGTTTCCAGCACGATAGCATCCACACCTGATTTGGTGATGGCATGTACGGCCTGGGGAGAAATTCCCGGGTATAATTTAAGCACACCAATATTGGAATTGAACTTGGTATGCACCTTTAAAGGTTCTGTAGGCTGTTTAGCGATGTAGTTTTTATAGAAAGAAAGGTGTACTCCTGCCTCTGCCAGAATCGGATAATTTGGCGAGCGGAAGGCTTCAAACTTTTCTGAATTGTATTTTATGGAGCGGTTGCCGCGAAACAGCTGATAATCGAAATAAACACAGACTTCAGGTACCATTGCCTTGCCTTGTTTTTTGGTGGCGGCAATTTCCAATGCGGTAATCAGATTTTCCTTCGCATCTGTCCTGATCTCTCCTATCGGCAGCTGCGATCCTGTTAAGATCACTGGTTTAGACAGGTTTTCTAACATAAAGCTCAATGCGGAGGCTGTAAAAGACATCGTATCGGAGCCATGAAGAATCACAAAACCATCAAACTCCTCATATTTATCCCGTATTAAGTTGGCTAATTCTTCCCAGATCAAGGGGTCCATATTGGAGGAATCGATGATGGGATCAAAGGAATGTACGGAAAGGTCATAATTTAACCTGGCCAGTTCCGGAACATTTTGTTGAATTTGCTCAAAGTTAAACGGAATGAGGACACCGGTTTTGGGATCGTTTACCATCCCTATGGTTCCACCGGTGTAGATGATCAGTATTTTAGTCATTGCTTAGATGTTGAAGATTTTTTTAGAATTGGCAGTGGTTACCGCAGCGATTTCTTCGACATCCGTATGGTAGATTTCTGCTAATTTCTCTGCAATATGAATCAGGTAACTGCTTTCGTTTGGTTTGCCGCGGAAAGGAACGGGAGCAAGATAAGGAGAATCCGTTTCCAGCACCAGATTTGCTAATGGAATTTCTTTCAACACCTCATCCAGTCCGGCTTTTTTATAGGTGACTACCCCGCCGATACCCAGGTAAAAACCAAGGTCGATGGCTTGTTTTGCCTGTTCCACATTACCGGTAAAGCAATGTAAAATCCCTCTTAGCTTCTCGTCTCTTTCCTTTTCAAGAATTTCGAAGATCTCATCGAAAGCTTCCCTGCAATGGATCACGATAGGCAGATTCAGGTCTTTAGCCCATTTGATTTGTTCAGAGAACGCGATTTTCTGGATGTCTAAAGTAGTTTTATCCCAATGAAGGTCGATACCGATCTCTCCGATAGCGTAGATCTCTCTACCTACAATACTTTCGCAGATTTCGTCCAGCACCAGTTCATAATCCTCTTTCACATCGCATGGATGTAAGCCGGCCATGGCAAAACAATGGTCAGGATATTTCTGCACCATCGCATCAATTTTGGCAATAGAGGCAACATCTACATTAGGCAGGAACAATCGTTCTACGTTATTATCGAGGGATCTTTGTATCAGTATATCTAATTTCTCAGGGTCTGTCTCGTAATAAAGGTGGGTATGGGTATCCGTCAAAAGCATAGACAAAGTTAATAAAAAAACCCCGTCCGCTATATGCGGACGGGGTTTTCTATTTTATGCTTTTTCAGTATTATTTTACTTTCGGTGCAGGTGTTGCAGGAGTTAAAGTTGCAGCAGGCTGAGATTTTGGTTTTTTGATGTCTACTAATTCTACATCAAATACTAAAGGAGAGAAAGGGCTGATACCGCCTTGTTGCATTCCACCTTCGCCATAAGCTAAAGCTGAAGGAATGATCATGGTGATTTTTCCGCCTTTACCGATCAATTGTAAACCTTCGTCAAATCCTGGAATTGCTCTGCCTAAAGTGATCGCACGTGGACCATAAGTAGCCATAGGATTATGTTTACCTGATTCCTTAGCGATTTTAGCATCACTGGTATCGAAGATATTATCTTTACCGTCAGATTTTTTAGTCGTTAATTTACCAGTATAGTTTACCATCATGGTATCACCTAAAACTGGTTTCTCATTGCTACCTGGTTTAACGATTACATATTGTAATCCTGAAGCCGAAGTGGTAGTTTTAAGGTTGTTATCAGCAACATATTTTTTGATTTTACCAGCTTCCGAAGTTTTCATTTTTTCGATGCTTGCTTTGTAATCATTTTCAAAAAACTCTCTTGCTTTTTTCTGGAAAGTTGAGTCAGCCTCATCTTTACCTTTTTGCAATACTTTCTCTACTTTAATCGTAAAGATCATGTATTTATCTTTTTGACCAGCTGGTTTAGGTTGACCAGAATATTTAGCAACTGTATCTAAGTCTAATTTGAAGGTTGCACTATCGCCTTCTCCAAACATCGTCAATACGTCATTCATATCACCTGCGAATACTTTTTTCTGAACAGGGAACACTTGTGGTGCTTCCATATCCCATGTATTTGCGGTTACTGAGTCTTTTTCAGTTTTTTGAATAAAGTTCAATTTTACAATATCACCTTCTTTAATTTTATCTTTTCCACCATCTTTGTGAATAGTGTACATCAGGCCACCCGGACCTTTTTTGTATTGGTTACAAGCAGCTAATCCAAGTGTTGCTGCGAAAAGAATTACGATACCTTTCTTCATGTGGTTTATTAAGTTTTTGTTTTCTATTTATTTTTATACCTCGATCAGCAATAGCCTTTACTGTATCAATTGTGCTTTATAGTCTGCTAATAACGCTTTAAACGTCGTTACGGTATCTGCCAGATTCTCATCTGAATAGCCACCTGCTGCATTTCTATGCCCGCCACCGTTGAAATACTTCTTACAAATTTCATTTGCAGGAAAATCTCCGGTTGAGCGCAAAGATAATTTAACTTTATCAGTTCTTTCAATAATAAATGCAGCTAATTTTATCCCGTTTACGGAAAGTGCGTAGTTCACAATACCTTCTGTATCACCCGTCTGAATATTAAAAGACTTCAGTTCTTCTTTGGTCACCGTAATGATGGCCGTATGAAAATCAGGAAGAATTTCCAGCTTGTTACTCAGGCAATGCCCAAGGAAACGCAGGCGGTTTTCCGTCGCATTGTCATACACCAACTGGTGGATTTTCCAATGTTCTGCACCCAGATCAATTAATTCTGCTCCGATGCGGTAAACCGTAGAATTGGCGGAAGGAAAGCGGAAAGAACCAGAATCAGTCATGATTCCTGTATATAAACAGGTTGCAATGTCTTTATTCATGAATTCGCCGTCTTCCAGTTCATTTACAATAAAATCATAAACCAGTTGTGCTGCTGCACAGGCATTGATACTCCAATGACGGTAATCATCAAAATCCTCCGGGTCCAAATGGTGGTCGATCATCAGTTTAAGCGCATTTGATGCCCTTACCAGTTCTCCCAACTCATTGATCCTGCTCAGGTTGTTAAAATCCAGGCAAAAGATCATGGCAGCATCTGCTACTAACTGCGCAGATTTCTCCTGTTGTTCGGTGTAAATGATCACCTCGCCATTGTTTGGAAGCCAGTGTAAAAAGTAGGGATAATCCGTAGGGGTAATCACGGTTACGTGATGTCCTTTCTGGATCAGATAAGCGTATAAGCCTAAAGATGAGCCCATCGCATCGCCATCAGGCTTATGGTGGGTAGTGATTACAATTTTTTGCGGCGTTGCCAGCAATGATTTTAATTCGGGAACAGATAGCATAATTTTCACTGCAAAGCTAGTGATTAAATGATTAATTGGAGCCTATTATATTTGATGCTATAATATTAACAGTATAAAACGTAATTTTGCAAAAAAATTGAAATAAGATGACTACAAACAGAACATTTACCATGATTAAGCCTGATGCTGTTGCAAACGGACATATCGGCGCAATCATCAATGACATTACTGCAGCAGGCTTTAAAATCGTTGCTTTAAAATATACTAAACTGACTGAAGAAACTGCTGGTCAGTTCTATGCTGTTCATGCTGCACGTCCTTTCTACAAGGATTTAGTGTCTTTCATGTCTTCAGGTCCTATCGTTGCAATGATCTTAGAAAAAGACAATGCAATTGAAGATTTCAGAACTTTAATCGGTGCTACTAACCCGGCTGATGCAGCTGAAGGTACTATCCGTAACAAATATGCAGTATCTATTGATGCTAATGCTGTTCACGGTTCTGACTCAGACGAAAATGCACAAATCGAAGGAGATTTCTTCTTTACAGCTGCTGAACGTTTCTAGTCTTCCCTAACCGGAAAACACATTCCGGTCATTTTTAGGGCCAGCATTTATCGCGATCCCCGGAATGACCTTTAAAAATAAGCATCCTCAACAGGGTGCTTATTTTTTTGCCCGGTTTTTAAAAGGGTCCTTACCACAACCCCGGGATCAAGGTCATTTTTACCGGATAAAAACTGACAAAATCGAGTTGAAACTGCTTTGATACTGGTCGGAAAGAGCCCTTACCTGCCGTACCTTTGGTAAACCTAAGGGAAAGGGTTCAGTTACACTTGACTTAGGTAAACCTACGGCAACCGTTTCTATACCCATACCAATACCTTATCCAACCCAAACGTCTTCCCGACTACAACCCGACCAGTTCCTGAACACAACATTTCGGGATCTGTTAATCTCTTTTGAGGGGGCTTAACCGGATAAAAAACCAGATGGAAAATTTAAGGATACTTTGTACCTTTCCCCGGCAAATAAACCAACAGCACCTGCATGAGGATGCAGCAGCATTTACAAAAATTATAGAATTGATGAAAAAAATTTTGATCACCTTATTACTTCCATGTTGCAGTTTAGTAGCTTTGGCACAGACAGGAAAGAAGGCGGGTACCGTTAAAAAAGCTACGGTGACAAAAACACAAGCTAAAGCCCCGGTAAAGCCGGTTTTCAAGAACAACCTGGATTCCGCCAGTTATGCATTAGGCGCTAATATGGCCGGCAGCATGAAAAAAGACGGACTGAGTACCTTAAACTACGATCTGATGATCAGAGGAATGAAGGATGCACTGGAAGGAAAAACATTACTAATCAGCAAAGAACAATCACAAACACCCATCAGCAACCTATTTAACGGCCTGAGCAAAAAGAAATTTTTACCTATGATCAACGAAGGACAAGCATTTTTAGAAAAGAATAAAAACCAACCGGGCGTACATGTTACCCCTAGTGGATTACAGTACATCGTGCTTCAGGAAGGAACCGGCATTAAGCCAACCGCTACGGATACGGTTTTAGCACATTACAAAGGAACTTTGTTAAACGGAAAACAGTTTGACAGCTCTTACGACAGAAATGAGCCACTTTCATTGCCTTTAAACAGGGTGATTCAAGGATGGACAGAAGGTATTCAACTGATGTCTACGGGTTCAAAATACAGGTTCTTCATCCCTTATAACCTGGCTTATGGTGAACGTGGTGCAGGAGCGGATATCCCACCTTACAGCACTTTAATTTTCGAAGTAGAACTTTTGAAAGTTAACGGTAAATAAAACAATACAAAAACCATTGGGAAATAGCTTTGTTGTAGGAGTAAACACAAGCTTATGATCGCAAAAAGATATTTCCCACTGGCGCTTGTTGCGCTACTTTCCAGCACGCTCATGAGCTGCGAGCTGATTACCGGTATTTTCAAAGCTGGCGTATGGACCGGCATCATCGCTATTGTAGTGGTACTTGCATTGGTCATCTGGCTGATTAGCCGGATATTTGGCAGTAAAGATTAAGCCTTACAGAAATACGATTTCGGTGATTACTTCAGAACCGGCACGTTCATTTAATTTATCAATGATTCCGGTTCTGACCATCATCAGTTCATTTTTAATCACTGAAGATTCTATTCTCACAAAAAGTTTCTTTTGAAAAATATAAATCTGCGTGGTTCGGTTTCCAATGGCTACGCCCATCAGCTCCGGCCATAGTGCAATGATGGTGGTCTCATCGAACTTGCCTTTCAGCTTATAGACATTGAGCAATTTGCCAATCCCTTCTTTTAACGTGATGTCATTAGGTTTACGCATTTTCTACTGCTCCATTGTTTACTTCGAACATGGTCACTGCCACATCGATCTTATTGAATACTGCCAGCACCCGTTCTTTACCGGTGTCTGTAATAAATATCTGTCCGAAATCCTGATGTGATACCATTTCCATCAGTTTGTGCATCCTGCTGTCGTCCAGTTTATCAAAAATATCATCGAGTAAAAGCAAAGGCTTAAACCCTTTAAACTTCTGAAGATAAGCATATTGAGCCAACTTCAACGCAATTAAAAAAGATTTTTGCTGCCCCTGTGAGCCAAACTTCTTTAAAGGCATGGCCGTGATGGTAAAGATCAGGTCGTCTTTGTGAATTCCGGTCGTGGTGCGCTCCAGAATTTTATCTTTTTCTATAGACTGGCTCAGTAGTTTCAGAAAAGGAGTCTCTTTCAGCTGACTTAAATAAGTGAGACTGACCTCCTCTTTATCATCCGTCAGGTACTGATAATACTTATTAAACAGCGGAATAAAATCGGTCATAAACTGCTCGCGTTTCGCAAAAATTTTATCGCCCGAATGTACCAGCTGTTCATTGTAAATTTCCAGTAAGGTAGGATCATAACTTCTGGTCACCGCAATCTGTTTCAACAGCGCATTCCGGTTTAGCATATGCTTGTTGTACAGGATCAGTTCATCCAGGTAATGTGCATCCGTTTGGGAAATCACATTGTCCATGAATCTTCTCCGCTCCTCGCTACCTTCCATAATGATCGTGGTATCATAAGGAGAGATCATCACGAGCGGAAATAAACCAATGTGACTGGCCAGTTTATCGTATTCTTTTTTGTTGCGCTTGAATTGTTTCTTTTGATTTCTTTTTACGCCACAGGTAATCTTTTCATTCTTCTGTTCGCGTTCAAAATCCCCCTGGATCAGGAATAGATCTTCGGAAGTTTTAATCTGCTGACTGTCGATTGGATTGAAATATCCCTTACACAGGCATAGATAATGAATTGCATCTAATAAATTGGTCTTTCCTGCACCATTATTCCCTACAAACGCATTTACAGTTTTAGAAAAACTAAGGCTTGCGTCAGCATAATTTTTAAAGTTGAGGAGTGTAATGTTTTTTAACCACATAGTTGTATGGAGCAAAGTTACCTTTTAGCTTTGTTATATAGTAAAATGCCCGTATCATTTATTTATCCTTTTAATTTTCGCTTATATTGCGCAGCCAGAGCGGGTTTTAGCCACTATGCAGTAGATTATTAACCATCAGGTAGTTCGGTTTAACCATTTAGGCAACAAAGTTTAAGAAATCCGTCGAAAGGGGTTGATACTTTCCCATAAAAATGTATTTTTGCAATCCTTAATTTTTTTAAATAAAATGTCTACAACAGAAAAAGAAACGAGTCACCCGGTAAGAAAGGGTTCCTTTTTAGAAGAAAATTCAAAAAGCCTTTTGTTCATTGCAGGCGCTGTAGTGCTATTAATTGGAATCTACTTTTGGTATCAAAATGTATATTTAAAAGACAGAGCACAGGAAGCATCAGCTAAAATGTATAAAGCAGAACAGTTTCTAGGTGTAGATTCTCTTGCCAATAAAGCAATTAATGGCGATGGTGGTTACCCGGGTTTAGAAAAAATTGCGGAAGAGTACGACAATACCAAATCGGCAAACTTAGCGAACCTTTATTTAGGTGGTATCTATTTGCGTAAAGGTGAGTACAAAAAAGCAACAGAAGCATTGGGTAAATATGCTGAAACAGGAAGTCCTGTAGCAGATCCATTGGCTTTAGGTTTATTAGGTGATGCTTACAGTGAGTTGAAAGACTTCAAACAAGCGGCTACTTATTACAAGAAAGCTGCTGATAAAGCAAGCAACAAATTTACTTCTCCGATGTTCCTTAAAAAACTAGGATTGGTTTATGAGCATCTGAAAGATTTCAAATCTGCAGAAGATGCTTACACGAAAATTAAAACTCAATATCCGGAAAGCCAGGAAGCAACAATGATCGATGAATACATCGCCCGCACTTCCGTACAGGTAAAGTAGGATTAAAAAAAATATTATGACAAAGGTTAGCTATTACGGCTAGCCTTTTTTTGTACCCTTTCCTTATATTTGCACTATGGCATCACAACTTAAAAACCTATCTGACTTTTCACATACTACCGTTCCTGACGGGGCTGCGTTTAAAATCGCAATCGCTGTTGCGGAGTGGAATGCAGAGATCACTGGCAGCCTGTATAACGGCGCTTTAAAAACTTTACTAGACCATGGCGTTGCGGAAGAGAACATTCTTTCTATTGCAGTTCCAGGTAGCTTTGAGCTGACTTCAGCTGCAGATATCCTGTTAAAGAAACATGCGGATCTGGATGCAGTGATTTGCTTAGGCTGTGTGATTCAGGGCGACACAAAACATTTCGACTTCATTTGCGATGCTGTAGCACATGGTGTGACTCAGGTGAGCGTAAAATATAGTAAGCCGGTAATTTTTGGCGTACTGACTACCAATGATTTACAACAGGCGATTGACCGTGCTGGTGGCAAACATGGTAATAAAGGCGATGAGGCTGCAATTACGGCACTGAAAATGGCTGAACTGGCAGTTACTGCTTAGCAAAGCTTTGTTTCTTCATATTAAAATTGGTATTTTAGTGGAAGAAACTTTTTAAATCAGTTGAAAATGAAAAAATTAGTCATTTTATTGCTTTGTGTGGGTTGTTCGGTTATGCTGTTACAGTCCTGTTCAAACAAACTTTGTCCGGCTTACAGCTCTTATCCGCAGAGACGATAAAGGCTAAATACAATACTATTAAAAGAATCTCAATGCAGTGGAAACAGATAACTGATCTGACACAGATCAGTGAAATAAAAAATAATGAGGGTTACAGTTTAATTTTCAAACACAGTACCCGTTGTTCAGTGAGTAGTATGGCAAAGAGACGCTTTGAATTGGATTGGGAAGCGATTCCTGAAACGACCAAACTATACTTCCTGGATTTAGTGAGCTTCAGAGAGATCTCTGCAAACATCGCAGACACCTTTCAGGTGCATCATGAATCTCCGCAGATCTTATTGATCAAAAACGGAGATTGCATTCTTGATGCGTCACATAGCGACATCTCCGCGGAGGAGGTTGCCGAAATGATTAATAATTAAAAGATATCGTTTGTTTAATATCAGGGTGTAAACTCATGGCTACCGGACAAGTACGTGCCGAACGCTCAATGATCGTTTTATCCTTATCAGCATAACCATTAGCAGGGAATTGGAAATTGACCACAATTTCCGAAACCCTCCTTGGATTTTCGGCCATGATCTTTCTGATCTCACAGGTGGTCCCATCAATGTTAAAACCATGCGATGCGGAAGCAATACCCACAATCGTCAGCATACAGTTTCCTAAAGAAGTAGCCAGCAAATCTGTCGGTGAAAACGCCTCCCCTTTGCCCTGATTGTCTACCGGTGCATCAGTTATGATTTCATTCCCGGAACGTAAATGAACAGAAGTTGTCCGTAAACCTCCGTTATAAGTTATTTTTGAAGTTGTCATCGCCTGTTTTTTAGGCTGCAAGATTAACATATTTTTTTTAAACTGTCAGATTAGCGTTGTTAAACCCTCCATTTTTATAACTATTCAAACCTATTGCTTAACTTTGTCCCATGATCGAACTTCCGGTTGTTTCCGCAAACACAGTACAACGTAAACCTGATTGGCTTAGAGTTAAGCTTCCGGTTGGTAAAGAATATGCACAAGTACGTAGTCTGGTAGACACACATAAACTGCATACGATTTGCGAAAGTGGCAATTGCCCGAATATGGGCGAATGCTGGGGTGCCGGTACTGCAACCTTTATGATTCTTGGAAATATCTGTACGCGTTCCTGCTCTTTCTGTGCAGTAGCAACCGGCAGACCCTTAGCCGTAGATACGGATGAGCCGAATCGTGTGGCGAACTCGGTGAAACTAATGATGGTAAAACATTGTGTGATTACTTCTGTAGATAGAGATGACCTGAAAGATGGTGGTTCTATCATCTGGGCGGAAACGTTACAGGCAATCAGAAGAGAAAGTCCGGAGACTACTTTAGAAACTTTAATCCCTGATTTCAGAGGGATCTGGGACAATTTATACCGCGTACTGGAGGAAAGACCACAGGTGATGTCTCATAATATTGAAACGGTAAGACGTTTAACCAAACAAGTGCGCATCCAGGCAAAATACGACAGAAGTTTAGAATGTCTTAAACGCATTTCAGAATTCGGATTGAGAACCAAAACCGGTATTATGCTTGGTTTAGGGGAAACGGAAGAAGATGTTTATGAAGCAATGGACGATTTAGTAGCCAATGGCGTGCACATCCTGACTTTAGGTCAATACCTACAGCCGACCCGCAACCACCATCCGGTGCTGGACTGGATTCATCCGGATCAGTTTGCTAAATATAAAGAAGTAGGTATGGCTAAAGGATTCAAATATGTAGAAAGCGGACCACTGGTACGTTCTTCATATCATGCTGAAAAACACCTTTTTGATCTATAATCTTTACGAATCAAACAATATTTAACTTTTCTTGTTAAGGTTTACTGTATATCTGTATATTAGTAAACCTTGACAACGACAAAGAAAATCTCCCGATCTGAAGAACAGCTCGTTCTGGCCCTAAAAGCTCAGGACACCAATGCTATGAAAGCATTGTACGACATGTATTCAGCCTCTTTGTTTGGTGTCATCTCCCGAATTGTTGTTCATACTGAGGTCGCCGAAGATATTTTACAAGAAACTTTTTTAAAAATCTGGAATTCAGCAGATACTTACGACGCGTCAAAGGGTCGTCTGTTTACCTGGATGATGAATATTGCCCGGAATTTAGCTATCGATAAGCTCCGTTCAAAAGATTTTAAGAATGCCAGCAAAAACCATGACATCGAAAAAAACGTAGATTTCATTGACGCACAGAAAGAAACAACTTTCAATGCCGACGTGATTGGTTTAAAAGACATGGTGACCGCCCTTAAACCAGAGTTCACCAATGTACTGGATATGGTTTATTTTAAAGGCTATACACACGTCGAAGCAGCAGAAGAATTGGATTTACCATTAGGTACGGTTAAAACCCGCATCCGTATGGCTATTATGGAATTAAGAAAGCATTTTAATTAAAGTGAAAGAGGGAAAAGCATATATCGAATCAGGCATACTTGAACTTTACGTTCTCGGCGAACTTAACGCAGCAGAACAACGTGAAGTCGAAGCAATGGCAGCAAAATATCCGGAGGTAAAAAAGGAAATTACTGCGATTGAGCTTGCTATGGAACAATATGCTATGGAAAACGCAATTGCACCATCTGCGGAGCTGGAAAGTATTATTCTGGGTAAAATCACACCAAAGGTTACAGGACCGTCTCTTGCTCCTTTAACAGCCCCTCAGGAACCAGCCGCTGTATCTTTAGCTCCTGATCGATATGAATCAAAAATCAGAACCTTAAAGTATGCATTGGCGGCTTGTGCTACCTTGCTGCTGGTAACCGGCGTTGCTCTTTATTCTGCACATACAGAATTAGATACGGCAAAAAACCAGATTATCGCTTTAAATCAGGATAAACAAAGATTTGCCGCTACGGTGAATTACATGACAGAAACCAATAAAGAACTGCAAACCATTGCAGATATGCCTGCCGATCCGGATTGGAAAATAATACGTTTGGCAGGAACAAAAATGGACCCTGAGGCAAAAATGACGGTTTATTGGCATACTTCGGGTCGCCATGTCATGCTGGACAATTCCAAAATGGCGCTTCCTAAAAATGATGATGCACACCAATATCAACTCTGGGCACTCGTCAAAGGGAAACCTGTAGACCTTGGTGTATTTGATGTGAAAACGGATAGCAGTCATATCCTCTTAAAAATGAAGGAAATTGCAGGTGCTGATGCCTTTGCGGTGACTTTAGAAAAAAGAGGTGGCGCAGCTGGCCCGACAATGGATCAGATGATTGCCATGGGTGGCGTTTAGGATTAGTCCTCTTTATTAAATAAACTCTTTACGCTTATCGGAATTTGCAGGGCTACCTGTGAGGCCGTTACGTTGAAATGCGTCATGCTGAGTTCATCGCCGGCCTTGCCATGAAAATAGCAGGACAGTACTGCCGCAGCTTTCGCACTATATCCCTGGGCGAGATAAGCGGCCAGCATACCCGTCAGCACATCCCCCATTCCACCCTGTGACATCGCCGGATTTCCCGTTTGATTGATGCACACATCGCCTTCATGATCGATAATGAAAGTATATTGATTTTTTAGCAGGATAACGATCCCTCGTTTTTTAGCCTCGGTTCTGGCAGTTTGTAAGCGTTCCCACCAGTTTTTATGGGGACCAAATAGCCCGTCGAATTCTTTTACATGCGGACTGAGTACGGAATCTTTTGGCAAGAGGTGGAACAAATCCGGATGCATGCTCAATATGGCAAAGGCATCGGCATCCAATACCACCGGTTGTTTCAGCGCGAAAATCTCCGCCATAATTGCATGACTCCCTGACATCCGGCCAATTCCCGGTCCAATGGCAATCGCATCATAGTTGTCCAGAATTCTTGACCTGAGTAATTGAGAACGTTCCAGATACATGGCTTCTGGTAACGCACAATTCAACGCCGTTAACCCCTGGGCTGGAATAGAGAGGCTAACCAGGCCTGCTCCGGCATACAAAGCCCCTTTAGCACAGAGCAAAGCTGCGCCCATGGTGTTTTCTGCTCCGGCAATGAGCAAGGCATGGCCATAAGTTCCTTTATGAGAAAAAGGCATTCTGGTTTTGACCATGCCACGTATGTCGGCCAGCTCTATTAATTTATAAGGAGAAGCTGCCGCTTCTGCACTTTGTTTAGTTAATCCACGATCTACTACCTGTTTTTTACTCGATGGATCTGTATCGGGCAAATAGGCGTTCAGGAAAACTGACATATGATAGATTTTTATAAACCCATTTCTTTCTTCAAAAACTTACCGGTTAAACTGATCGGGTTTTGAACCAATCCTTCAGGAGTTCCTTCAAAGATGATCCTGCCACCGCCGGCACCACCTTCTTCTCCTAAATCGATTACCCAATCCGCTACTTTTACAACATCCAGGTTGTGCTCAATCACCAATACGGTATTTCCTTTTTCCACCAGTTCATTCAGCACCCCAAGGAGCACATTAATATCCTCAAAATGTAAGCCAGTTGTTGGCTCATCCAGAATATAAAATGTTTTTCCGGTATCTTTTTTAGAGAGTTCAGTCGCCAGTTTTACCCTTTGCGCTTCTCCACCGGAAAGTGTAGTAGAAGACTGACCTAAAGTAATATAACCTAAACCTACGTCTTTAAGCGTTTTGATTTTACGATAGATGACCGGCATATTTTCAAAGAAATCACAAGCTTCCTCGATACTCATATCGAGTACATCGCTGATGGATTTACTGCGGTAGCGCACTTCCAGGGTTTCCCTGTTGTATCTTTTTCCACCACATTCCTCACAAGGTACCTGTACATCAGGAAGGAAGTTCATTTCGATAACTTTCATTCCTCCCCCCTGACAAGTTTCACACCTTCCTCCTTTTACATTGAAGGAGAAACGACCTGGTTTATAGCCCCTGATCTTTGCTTCCGGTAACTGCACAAACAGGTTTCTGATGTCAGAAAACACACCTGTATAGGTGGAGGGATTAGATCTTGGCGTACGCCCGATCGGTGCCTGATCGATTTCAATTACTTTATCAATTTCTTTGATGCCATTGATCTTTTCATAAGGCAAAGGATGTTTTTTGGCCCTGAAAAAATGATGGTTTAATATCGGGTATAAAGTTTCGGTGATCAGACTGGATTTACCACTTCCGGATACACCGGTTACCGCGATAAATTTACCCAGTGGGAATTCTACCGAAACATCTTTTAAGTTATGTCCGCTGGCTTTAATGATGGACAATTTATGTCCGGTTCCTTTTCTACGTTTTTTAGGAACTTCAATTCCTTTTTTACCATTCAGGTAAGCCGCAGTCAGGGTATCTGATTTTAAAATCTCTGCCGGAGTTCCCTGTGCAACGATTTGCCCGCCGCGAACACCTGCCGCCGGGCCCACATCAATCACGTGATCTGCTTCCAGAATCATGTCTTTATCGTGTTCTACTACCAATACGGTATTGCCCAGATCGCGTAGGTTCTTTAAAGCACCGATTAAGCGCTCATTGTCGCGCTGGTGTAAACCGATACTCGGCTCATCCAGAATGTACATCACATTCATCAGCTGTGAGCCGATTTGCGTAGCCAGACGTATTCTTTGCGCCTCTCCACCAGACAAGGTCCTTGCAGTACGGTCCAGCGAAAGGTAGTTCAGTCCTACGTCCGTCAGGAAGCCCAGTCTGGTTCTGATTTCTTTAAGAATTTCTTTGGCAATGGTATTCTGACGTTCCGATAAGCGGTCTTCTATGCCCACATACCAGTTTTTCAGGCTGTTGATGTCCATTTCTGCCAGTTCGAAAATATTTTTGCCGTCGATTTTAAAATGCAGACTTTCCTTCTTTAACCTTGCACCATTACATACCGGGCAGGTTTTCAGTTTGCGGAAAGTTTCCATATCCTCGATTGCTCCTTCTCCCTTTTTCTCCTGTTGTTCTTCCAGGAGTTTAATGATCCCGTCAAAAGTGATCTGGTAGTTTTGAACATTCCACTTATTATATTCTACGGCTACACTTAACAATTCCGGAGAACCATTCAGGATGATCCCGATTTGTTCTTCGGTCAGTTTTTCCAGTGGGGTAGATAAAGAGAAGGTGTATTTTTTAGCAAGGGCTTTCAATACCTGGAATACCCAGATATCACGATACTCCCCCAGTGGTGCCAAACCACCGTTCATAATGCTCAGTTTAGGATTCGGCATCACCGATTCCTTATCAATTACGAAAATATAACCCAGGCCGTCGCAGCTTTCACAGGCTCCGTAAGGAGAGTTAAAAGAGAAACTATTTGGTTGCGGTTCATCATAAGAGATTCCGGTGGTCGGGCACATCAGGAAGCGACTAAAATGAGATACATTATTGTCTTTATCGCTGATTTTAATGATGCCTTTACCCATCTTCATCGCCGATTGAATAGAGTCATTCAAGCGTTTCTGATCTTCTCTGTCGATAATCAGGCGGTCGATGACCACTTCAATATCATGGATTTTATAACGATCTACCTGCATTTTAGGGCTCATGTCCTGGATTTCTCCATCAATGCGCACTTTAATATACCCTTGTTTACGAATTTGTTCGAATAATTCCCTGTAATGTCCTTTACGACCTTTGACAACGGGCGCCAGGATATTCACAGGCATCCCTTCAAATTTCTTATAGATATTTCCAAGAATCTGATCTTCGCTCATGCGCTCCATTTTCTCTCCGGTATTGTAAGAGAAGGCATCCGCAGTACGCGCATACAGTAACCTCATGAAATCGTAGATTTCAGTAATGGTTCCTACGGTAGACCTTGGGTTTTTGCTGGTTGTTTTTTGTTCAATGGCAATCACCGGACTTAATCCTGATATTTTATCCACATCAGGACGCTCCATTCCACCCATAAACTGGCGGGAATAAGCACTGAAAGTCTCCATATACCTACGCTGCCCCTCCGCATAAATGGTGTCAAATGCCAAAGAAGACTTTCCACTTCCACTCAATCCGGTAATCACTACCAGCTGGTTGCGGGGAAAGGAGATGTCTATATTTTTAAGGTTATGTACCCTGGCACCATATACTTCTACATCCTTTTGCTCGCCCAGGTCAACGGTATTTTTGCTCATATTTTTATTAAAACAATACTGATATCTATATATTTAAGACAACAAATTTTCAGCCACAAAAATGCTAAAAATTTTATCAAAAGAAAAGTTTCCAGGCCTTGTGGCTGATAATGTTTACCAAACTAGTGTGGTGCCATTTTCAGTGGGGTGGCCGGTACAAACCAGCACCCTTCCTGCTGCAATTTCGTTGTCCATTAAAACTTCATTATAATCCATTCTTACCGCTCCTTTGGTGCAGTTGGCAGTGCAGGTGCTGCAGATGCCAGCATGACAGCTGTATGGCAGGTTGATTCCCTGTTCTAAAGCTGCATCCAGAATACTCTGGTGGTATGGGACCTTGATTTCCCTGATTTCGCCTTTAAAGTCGAGGATCACGGAATAGGTATTGGTATCTTTTACGGTCTTTTCAGTAGTATCATCTTCATCGGCCTCATCTTCAGGAAGTACAAAAGTTTCCTTTTTGATTTGTGTCTGACCAAATCCCAGATTCAATAGCGTGATTCTACAGACATCCATATAATCCACCGGGCCGCAAGTATATAATAAGGTATCCTCTTTTTCGAATTCCTGATTCTCCGCTACGATTCTTTCTATGAGTTGTCCGTTTAACCGGGCCATCATCAGATTTTTCGCCGTGCTGAATAAGTAAATGATTTTTAAACGCTCCGGATATTTCTGTTGCCATTCTTGTAATGCTTCATAGAACAGGCTTCCTTCCGCCGACTTGTTGCTATACGCTAAAATGACTTTGGTATGTTTTTCACGCAGCAATGCGGTCTTTAATATCGAGAACAATGGGGTGATACCTACGCCTGCGCCGAATAAAAACACAGTTCTTTTGATGTCTTCCTGTGGCAGATAGCTGAATTGTCCGTTAGGTTCCAACGCAGTAAGCACATCCCCTACGGCAGTTTTATGGTGCAGGAGTCTGGAAATCTCACCATTTTCTACTCGTTTGATCGCAATAGCGAGTGGTTCGTCCAGGTCCGGAGAACTGCAAAGGGAATACGACCTTCTCAATTCTTTTCCATTCAGCTCAAATACAAGCGTTAAGAATTGTCCGGCCAGATAGTTTGGCTTTGGCGCTCCTATCGGTTCAAAACTGATGAGGAGTGTTTCGCCCGGGCTATAGGTCATTCCGGTAATGCGCAGTTTTAACAGTTTCATAGTCGGGTAAAATAGTGATTTTCCGAGAAAACAAAAAGCCGGAATAAATTCCGGCTCCCCCCTTTGTCTGTCTTAATATATTTTTATTATTCTGCCTGCTCTGCTTTATTAGCTTCGTTGGCAGCGGCCTTCTCCGCATTATAAGCTAAAAACGCTCTTGGCGCTTTATAACCATACTGATTCGGATATTCCATGATCTGTTTCATAGAAATCAATTTGTAAACATAACTAGCGGTTTCGCTGTTCAGTTTCATCTTGAAATAATTGTCTTGTTTTTGCCTGTTAATTTGCTTTCTCATGTGGTTATCACCAACATTGTAAGCAGCTGCGACTAGTGCCCAATTGTCAAAAATTCCGTAGAGTTCTTTGATGTATTTGGCGGCAGCGACAGTGGACTTGCGTAAGTTGTTGCGCTCGTCTACTTTCGAATTAACTTTCAAACCATAACCTCGTGCAGTTGCCGGCATAAACTGCCAGAATCCTGCTGCTCCTTTTGGAGACACGCCCGACTTTAATCCTGATTCAACTAAAGGCATATACTTAAAGTCTTCAGGAATGCCGTAGGCGGCAAGTATTGGTTCTATTACAGGAAACCATTCTGCTGCTTTATTGTGCAAGCGATTGGTTTGTAGATTACTGTAACTAAATTTAGCAAGGGCCTTTTCCATTTTCCGCTCCACTATAGCATCCCCTAATGGTAGTCCTTCCTCTGCAAATTTTAGATCAGCCATTGTTTGAGCTGGCTCCTCGATCTCTGACACTAAAGTGTCGTTATTTCTTGTTGTTTTTTCTTCTTTTAAAAGACTTTCTGCTGCTTGGGGCATGTTGTAAGCAAACACTTTTGCGATTACCAGTAATGTAATTATTACAGTTAATGTTATTATGTGTTTCTTTATCATTTTCCTCCTTTTTTTGGTTAACAATTTTAAAACGTTTGCAAAGATAACGTATATTATCTTAATTATCAAGCTTTTACAGAAACTGCCTCCAAAATCCACGTTTAAACACCCATAGACCGCGATTTTTTACAACTCTTACAACTTCGGAAAAAAGTAGCAAAAAAGTGCCCGATTTTTACTAAATTTGCATCCGCATAAATTATGCGGAATAATAGCGTATCATGATGAAAGACAACAACAGGAACAGTCGGGATGACAAGTCCAAATCGGGCAACAGAAGTTCAACAGGCCAAAATCGTAGCGGAGGAGACTCTTCTTACAGAGATAAAGGCAAGTCTGACGATAAAGATTGGAAAGAGAAAAAGTTTGGTGGCCCGAAAGATTTTAACCCAAGAGAAGGGGGATCAAGAGACTTCAAACCTCGTGAAGGCGGATCAAGGGATTTCAAACCTCGTGAAGGTGGTTCAAGAGATTTCAAACCTCGTGAAGGTGGTTCAAGAGATTTCAAACCACGTGAAGGCGGTTCAAGAGATTTCAAACCTCGTGAAGGCGGTTCAAGAGATTTCAAACCTCGTGAAGGCGGTTCAAGAGATTTCAAACCACGTGAAGGCGGTTCAAGAGATTTCAAACCACGTGAAGGCGGTTCAAGAGATTTCAAACCACGTGAAGGCGGTTCAAGAGATTTCAAACCACGTGAAGGTGGTTCAAGAGATTTCAAACCACGTGAAGGTGGTTCAAGAGATTTCAAACCACGTGAAGGCGGTTCAAGAGATTTCAAACCACGTGAAGGTGGTTCAAGAGATTTCAAACCACGTGAAGGCGGTTCAAGAGATTTCAAACCACGTGAAGGTGGTTCAAGAGACTTCAATGCGAGACCTCATAGTGCAGGTAGTTCAAGAGATTTACCTCCTTCTGACAAAACGCGTAGTTATATAAAGAAAGACCATTTCGGAAAAGGGGATCAACCTTTCAGGAAATTTGATGATAATAAAGGTGGTGGTACTTCAAGAAGTACTGACAGCAGACCTTTTAGAAAAAGAGAAGACGAAGGTGGCTCAAGAGATTTCAAACCTCGTGATGCACGTCCTGACCGCGAAGAGGGTAGCAATACTACAATGCGTAGCAGAAAAGCACCTATCGTTAAAGATGACGGCTTAATTCGTTTAAACCGTTATATCGCCAATTCAGGAATTTGTTCCCGTCGTAAAGCGGATGAACTGATTGCGGCTGGTGTAGTATCTGTTAATGGTGAAGCAATTTCTGAACTAGGTCACAAAATTGACCCTGCGAAAGATGAGATCCGTTACAATGGTGAATTATTGAAACGTGAAAAGAAAATTTACGTGTTATTGAACAAGCCTAAAGATTACATCACAACTACTGAGGATCCTCAGGAACGTCGTACTGTAATGCAATTGGTAGAGAAAGCAAGCAGAGAACGCATTTATCCGGTAGGAAGATTAGACCGTAATACTACAGGTTTATTATTGATGACCAATGATGGCGATCTTGCTGATAAATTATCTCACCCAAGAAATGGCATCACTAAAATCTATCATGTAGAATTAAGTAAGACTTTAAGTCAGGGTGATTTTAACAAAATTCAGTTCGGTTTAGAATTGGAAGATGGTATTATCAAACCTGATAACATTTCTTATGTTGCTGGTGGTAGTAAAAAAGAGATCGGCATTCAGATCCACAGTGGTAAAAATAGAATCGTAAGAAGAATATTTGAACACTTAGGTTATGATGTTGTGAAACTGGACCGTGTAGTTTACGGTAACCTGACTAAAAAAGACCTTCCACGTGGAAGATGGAGATATTTAGAAGAGCATGAATTGATTCAGATCAAACATCTGATCAAGTAATCTTTTCTATAAGATCCAATAAAATAACCTTAGCCTGTTCTTTACAAATCGTAAGGAACAGGCTTTTGTTTTTTTAAGATTATTTTAAATAAATTAGCCCTCATGAAGAAACTCTTATTTTTCCCGGTTATTATGCTCGCATTCCAAAGTTGTGCACAGAAAAAAGATTATAATTTAATTGTAGGTACGTATACCAATACAGGGAAAAGTGAGGGGATTTATGTGTACGACTTCGACACCAATACCGCTGCTTTCAAAGCAAAAAGCGTGACCAAAAATGTAGAGAACCCTAGTTACCTGGCTTTAGGTGAAGGGAATAAAACGATCTATGCGGTCAACGAGACTTCAGAAACCAGTGCAGCCAGTGCATTTAATTTCGATGCGGCCTCAGGCAAACTGACTTTCTTAAATAAACAAGCCACCAATGGTGCGGATCCTTGCTATATCATCGCAGATCAAAAAAATGTGATTACCGCAAATTATTCGGGCGGAAGTATCTCCGTATTTGGGATTGAAAAGGACGGCTCCTTATCCGCCATTAAACAATTGGTAAACCATAGTGGAAAAAGCATAGATAAAGCCCGTCAGGGAAGTTCCCATGTACACATGGCACAATTCACACCAGACCACAAGTATGTGGTGGTAGACGACCTGGGTACAGATAAGGTGTATATATATACGTATAACCCTGATGGTGGTAACAAAGTATTAACCATTAAAGATAGTGTAGCCATTAATCCCGGATCTGGTCCCAGACACCTTGTTTTCAGTAAAGATGCTAAATATGCTTACCTGATTCATGAAATCGACGGCGGGATCACCGTGTTCAGCTACAGCGATGGCAGTCTGACCGAAATTCAGGAGACCAAAATTACTGAGGATGGTTTCAAAGGAGAAAATGGCGCTGCCGATATTCAGCTTTCTCCGGATGGTAAGTTTTTATACGCGAGCAACAGGGGTTCTGAAAATAAGATCACCATTTTTGCGATTGAAAAAGGTGGCTTATTAAGTGTAAGAGCTTATGTACCGACTTTAGGAAAAGGCCCGCGAAACTTTGCCATTGATCCAACAGGAAAGTATTTGTTAGTGGCACACCAGTATACCAACGATATCGTGATTTTTGAACGTAACATGGAAACAGGTGCATTAACTGATACCGGTAAAAGAATCGAAGTAGGCGCTCCGGTATGCCTGGTATTTGCGCCTGCTCAATAAGCAACAATCTTTTATCCTCAGGATAGATGCTTATTTCTGATCAACAAAACAGGCCTTCGGAATATCCGAAGGCCTGTTTTGTTGATCATTGAATTGTATAAATTCAGATTTATTGGATCTAATCCTCTATTTACTGGCTGCTTTTAATACAACTTTCACAGGATTATTCTGTTTTGCTTCTTCAATAATCTGGCTGTAATAATCCACATATATTGGAAGGATTTTCTTCAGGTCAAAGTCCTGAGCTCTGATAAAAGCGTTCTCTTTAAACTGTTGTAACACCTCATCATTTTCCAGAATCTGGATTCCTTTAGCAGCCATATCTTCTACGTCGCCAACATTGCTCATGAAACCACAAAAGCCATCAACGTTTAGTTCAGGTAATCCACCTGCATTAGAGGTAATCGCCGGCACTTTACAGGCCATTGCTTCCAATGCGGCTAGTCCAAAGCTTTCAGATTCCGAAGGCATCAGGAATAAATCGGATACCGAAAGAATCTCTTCTATCGCATCTTGTTTTCCAAGGAAGCGAACATGTTCGCAAATACCCAGGTCTCTGCACAATTGCTCGCAATAAACACGCTCAGGTCCATCTCCGACCATCAATAACTTAGAAGGGATTTTTTTCTGAATCTTGTCAAATGTCAGGACGACATCCTGAGTACGTTTCACTTTTCTAAAATTGGACGTATGGATTAAGATACGTTCGTTATTTGGTGCAATTGCTTTTTTAAAATGATCTTTTGGCTTTAAGCTAAAGCGGTTGAAATCTATAAAATTGGGGATCACTTTGATCTCATTGGTGATCTCAAAATGAGCTTCGGTATCTTCTTTCAAATTTTGTGATACCGTGGTTACGCCATCAGATTTATTGATTGAGAAGGTAACGACAGGTTTATAAGTAGGATCTTTACCTACCAGGGTGATGTCAGTTCCGTGAAGTGTGGTTACAAAAGGAATGTATATCCCGTAAGTTTCCAGAATCTGCTTGGCCATAAATGCGGCTGAGGCATGAGGAATGGCGTAATGAACGTGGAGGATATCCAGTTTCTCAAAACGAACTACGTCTACGAGTTTACTCGCCAGTGCCGATTCATAAGGTGCATAATCAAACAAGGGATAATCCCTTACAGATACTTCATGATAGAATAAGTTGGCAGAGAAAAAGTCGAGGCGTGCTGGCTGACTATAAGTAATAAAATGTACCTGATGTCCTTCATCAGCGAGCGCTTTACCTAATTCAGTAGCAACTACGCCACTACCTCCAAAAGTTGGGTAACAAACAATACCTATTTTCATTCTAGCGAATTTGTTTTTTTGTGATATTCTTATCTCAAATACACGAGGCTCTCCCTTGGGATGTTACTCTTACACAGGCGCTTACTTAACGTGCTGTAAAGACAACACCAATCCAGAAAAACGGTTTGATTTCTTTTGTTTTTACAATGCAAAGAACACTACTTAAACTGAACTTTGTGTTAAACAAATGCAATTATTTAAGATTTCATCTGGTCTTTTATTACCAGATACATCTCGTTGGGACGTTGGGTGCCAATGAAGTATTCGAAACCATCACGATCAGTTAGTACAACGGCATCTTTTCCGGAAGAATAGAAGCGTACACTCCCTTTTCGGTGGAGGTTATAAACAGGGTTGTTGAACAGGTAATTACTATAGGTATCTTTTCTTACGCTTTTAATCGTATTCAAATCGATTTCTACTTTTCTGGCGGACCATAATCCGTCTATCAGGATCTTTTTGTCTTCAATGATGGTTTTGTATTGAATCATGAAAAGCAAAATAATAGAAACAGCAATGATTCCGAAACCTACTACTAAAAATAAGTCCTGGGTATTGTCGCGGTCACGTTCATAAACATAAGCTGCAAAACAAAATGCTGCCATTACCAAACGAATACAGATTCGGATATAATCGCGGCCTATATATTGTTTCTCCAAAAAAGCGTATCGGTTCCCCATCTATATAATTTTCAATAAAGTTACTTGTTTTTTCCTTTGCATAGTAAAACAACCGGATTAAGATTGTTTAGAATTTGTAATATGTGGCGCTGTATAGGTTAATATCGTGATATTACTTGTCGCAGGGCCGATCTTATACCGGTTGTCCTGGCGCATTCCAGCTACCCAAATCACCTCTCCATTTCCATTCAGCAAAATTGGTACCGTATCTTTCCTCGTAACCGGAACTTTTTCATCAATAAAAAAATCACTGAGCTTTTTATAATGTTTCATACCGAAGGGTTTGAACTTATCTCCGGGCTGTCTGCTCCTCAAAATCAATGGATATATCAATTGATCGGTATCAAGATAGGCTTTGTTTGGGTCTCTATCGATCTGGTAATCTTTATCAAAAGCTGCTTTGCTTAGCCTGGTACTATTCAGCGTCCCGTTTGGCGTTTCGATCTCAGGTTCTGTTGGGTGCCATAGCAAATGTTGTCCGCTTTCCTCCGTTTTCAGGGCACTAATGATCAGCTCTTCTCTGTTTAAAGTGAGTTGATGGCTATTGCTGAAAAAAGCTATCCCACTTTGTTTGTCCAGCGCCTGGATCAGATCGCCAATCACCGCCTCAGAAAAATGGTAGGGTTTCAACAGTTCGAACATCAGCAATTTCTGCGGATTCAGGCTTTTCACTTTTTCAATTGAGACGTAAAGGCCGTCATACTCCGTTCTAAACATGGAGCTGCGCAGTCCCGTCACCACTTGCTGTAACACCTGCTCGGTATCTGCAAATCGCTGTATGTTGTGCTGAAAAGTAAGTTCCAGGCTTGCATTGATCTCTTTTAACTGTGGGATCACCTTTAACCGGATTTTGTTTCTCGCATAATTGGCGCTCAGGTTAGAGCTGTCTTCCACATAATCAATGTTTTCTAAATCGATCAGATCGTTGATTGCGGTACGCGTTAAAAACAACAAGGGCCTGATCAGCTTCCCTCTTTTCGGTAGGATGCCATGTAAACCGGCAATACCTGTTCCTCGTGTCAGGTTTAACAATACGGTTTCAATGGCATCATCCTGATGTTGTGCCAGAGCGATATAGGCGTAACCTTCCGCATTGCTTAACGCATCAAACCATTGGTAACGCAGGTCCCGGGCTGCCATCTGGATAGAGATTTTATGGCTGTTGGCATATGCTTTGGTGTCGAAATGCCTGACATAGACAGGAACCTCTAAGGTAGCCGCCAACATTTTTACGAAATGCTCATCGCGGAGAGATTCCTCTCCTCTTAAGTTAAAGTTGCAATGTGCGATTCCGAAGTTATAACCCGCCTGTTTAAACAGCCGGGCCATTAAAACAGAATCCCTACCCCCGCTAACGGCCAGAAGAATCTGATCTTCGTTAGAAAAAAGGGTGTTTTGCTGGATAAAAGCCTTAAAAGTATGAAGAGGTAGCATCTTTCAAAAATATCTATTTTTTCTGAGCAATCCTTATCAGCAGCTGCCGATCCGGCCTATTTGGCTAAATTTTAGGGCAATTACCTCCCTGCGATTTTCAACAGCCTTTTTGTTCCTGTTAATTTAACAATCGATCATTTTAATTGTTTAGTGTAGTAATCATTGTGTTTTATACGTTTAGCCTATAGGATATCTACAGATATCCGCTAAATTTTTACCGATCTTGAAAGAAAGCTTAAAATAGCCAAATTGAACAACATTTATTCTGATGAAAATGGTAAGCAAAAAACTAACTTTGTAACGTGCAGAAACTATCTATTTTTTTTATTTTATTCCTTCTATCGTTTTCGCTACTAGCTCAGCAGAAGACTAAAATCATTCTGAAAAGCTCCCAACGAGCCCGGGTAGAAAAGAATATCAATACCACGTTCCTGAGAAATCCGGTATTCCAACAAGACAATGCCACACTGGCTTGCGATAGCGCTGTATTTTATGAATCGAAAAATATGTTTGATGCCTTTGGCAATGTGCACATCAACCAGGCAGATACGATCAATATTTATTCTGACCGCCTGACTTATGATGGGAATACGAAAAATGCGCACTTAACCAGTAATGTGAAAATGATCGACAAAGAGTCGATTCTAACCACTAATGTCCTGGATTATAACCTGGGGAGTAAAGTGGGCACCTATGTTACCGGTGGTAAGATCGTAAATAAAGATGTGACCCTGACCAGTAAAAACGGGTACTATTTTTCCAATAGCCGCGATGCTTATTTCCGCTATAATGTAGTGGTAGTGACTCCGGAAACCACGATTAATTCTGATACACTAAGATATAACACCCTAACCAACTGGACCTATTTCTATGGCCCAACCAATATCAAGGGCAAAGATGACAACCTGTATACCGAAAACGGGGCCTATAATACCAAAACCCAATACGCTTATTTTGGGAAGAAAAACCTGTATACCACGGATTCAAAATCACTGAAAGGAGATAGTCTATATTATGATGGTATCGCCGGATATGGTAAGGCGGTCAGGAACATTGTTTTTAGAGATACGGCAGACAAAACAGTGATGTATGGCCAGCTGGGTTATTATTACAAAATCGACCAGCGTACTATAGTCACCAAAAACCCTTATGTAGGTTTGGGGACTTCCGATTCTGTCATGGTGGGCAAAAAACTACAGGCGGACAGCTTATGGATGGGTGCTGACACGTTGGAGACTCAAATGGTGCTCCTTAAATCATTAAAACTGATCTCCTCTCCTGTCCTGAAAAAGGACAATGAAATGGGAGAGGTAGAAGAGCCGCAGGAAGAGAAAGTGGGCGCGCAAAAACCTGCCGCTGCTACAGCTAAAAAAGAAGGAAAGGCGAAGGATAAAACTCCGGTCGCCGCGCTTCCGGTTAACCCCGGGGATTCCAGTAAAACCAAACTTTCCGGAACACCCGATTCGCTTTCTAAACAGAACATGCCGCTGAAGAACGACTCTATTCCAATCAGAAAAAAAGAGGTTCCTTTAAGTAAGCAGGCTATAAAACCAGGTCTTGCCGACAGCACAATACTTACGGTATTAGCGGCGGCCGAGGTGATTCAGCCGGAAATCACCGGCAAAGACGCATTGATAAACTCCTTAAAAGATTCCCTGAAAGCGGGGGGCGCTCTGGAAAATGGCAAAGTAAATGCATTGAAAAAGGGCATCGCTAATGCGAAAAATAATACTGGCGCTTTAGCCGGAAACAAAGCGGGAAATAAAGCAATAGCCGGAGCGAAAGCAGTAGTTGGGAACAAAGCAGAGGCAGTAGCTGCTGCAGGTAATAAAGCGGTAGCAGGAAACAAAAATACCGCAGGAAAAGTGTTGAACACGGTAATCGCTCAGGATTCCATTCCTTTTAACCCTGCAGATACGATAAAAACAAGAATCATTAAGGCTTACCACAATGTGAGGGTCTATAAATCGAATATGCAGGCCAGGGCTGATTCCCTGTTTTACACCAGTTCAGATTCTACACTTCGCTGGTATGGGAAACCAGTCCTTTGGGCAGAAGGTTCTCAACAAACAGGTGATACCATTTATCTGAAGCTAAAAGACAAACAGCTGAACACTTCACAGGTGCTCAGCAATGCGTTTATGGTGAATGTAAACCTGGACTCCGCCAGATTCAACCAAATCAAAGGAAAACAAATTACCGGATTTTTCATTGATGGCAAGCTGAACAGAATGTTTGTAGATGGAAATGCAGAAAGCATCTATTACAACAGAGAAAAAGACAGTATTTACACCGAAATGAACCAGACGGTGAGTAGCCGGATAAAGATCATTTTTAAGGATAAAGAGATTTCCGAGATCATCACAATTAAAGATACGGAAGGGCAAAGAACACCGATTAAGGAGCTCAAAGAGGATGTTTTCCTAACCGGTTTCGTCTGGAAACCAGAGCTGAGGCCTTTGTCTAAAAAAGAGGTGATCAATGGTAAACCGAAACTTAAACCCGGTGCAAAGAAACCTGCCGGTCCTAAAGGTCCAAAGCCACAGCCGAAAAAGAAGGATAAGGATGGCAATGATTTGCCTGAGGAAGGACCTGAAGGGAAACCCATTACAGGCAAAGAGGAAATACCTGTTAAAGACATAAAAAAAGCCGTAAAAGGCATTAATATTCCTACTGTAGATTCACTGAAAGCATTGCCTTTAAAAACACCCGTTATAAAACCTGATAGCGCACAGATAGAAAAGATTAAAAAAGAAGCACAAAAAAAAGCGGCTCCAATTAAAGCCGCTATTCTTTCGCCGGTAGTTATACCTGCTGTTCCTTCGAAAAAGCAATAAAGCTTTCTCCGGTTTTATACCTGGTGTTCCTTTAAAAAAGCAATAAGTTTGCGCATGGCAATTGCCCGGTGACTGATTTCATTTTTCTGCTCCATGCTCATCTGAGCGAAGCTGATGTCATAGCCCTCAGGAATAAAAATGGGATCATAACCAAAACCCTGGTTTCCCATTGGTTTTTCAGCGATCTTTCCGTTAATTATCCCTTCGAAAAGGTAGTTCTTATGGTCTTTAAACAGGGAAACAACCGTTCTGAAACGGGCTTTCCTGTTGGCCTGCCCTTCCATTTTCTGAAGGACCAGATTTAAATTTGCAGCATCATCCTTAACACCCGAATACCTGGCCGAATAGATTCCCGGCTCCTGGTTTAGTGCTTCAATCTCCAAGCCACTATCGTCTGCAAAGCAATCCAGCTGGTAGTTTTCTACGACGTAACTACTTTTTAAAGTCGCATTTTCAGCGAATGTGCTGCCTGTTTCCGGAATATCAACCGTACATCCTATATCCGTTAGGTTCAATACTTTATACTGGCCGCGCAATAAATTGCCAACCTCTTCTGTTTTATGTTTATTATTTGTGGCAAATACTAATTCTGTGATCATAATCCCAATTGTTGAAGGCTTCCCCATAATTCTTTCTTTCCAGCTGGACTTTGTTCCAGTTTCCTCAATTCTGCGGAGAATATCAGACGGACCTCTCCCTCCATCACGATTTTATTTTCCGGCTTCGCCGGCAGTTGTAAATCGGCAGGAGAAACACCAAAAGCAAAAATCAAACCGCTCGAAAAATACTGCTGCAATTCTGTAAAATTCGCTTTCGGGTATTTTGCATAATTTAATAAGGCAAAATCACTGGCCGTTAAGTTTATTGATTTCACAATTTTCCGCAACAGCTCCCTTCCCGGCTCATCGCTCACCTCATGCTCCGCATCATTTACCAGAATTAAAATCTTCTTTTTGTTTTTCCCCAGAAAAGTAAAAGACAAAGCCGCTGGTTTTTCAACCGGAATTTTCAATACAGGAATAGCCGGAACTTGCGGAACCCTTGCCGTTACCGGAGTAACTGCAGGCGCTGAGACCCCTGGCTGAGGAATTCCCGCTTCATTTTCTTCAGAAACTGAGCCAGCTGATTCAGCTTCCGAAACTGCATAAACAGCGCTATCTTCCTGAACAACAGACACCAATACTTCTTCAGTTGAATATCCTTCCTCCCCCTTAATCAAATAAATATCCTCTGTAAAAAATAAACGTAAAGCTTCTCCGTTCGTTGTTAGTTCACTGCCCATTAATGCTGATTTTGTTAGAAATCTTTTTTCTGTTAAAATTAGTTAAATATCCTATTATAGTGCCTTTATTTATTACTTTTATGCCTTAAAATATATATAGCATATATCTTTTGTGAGAAAAACTTGTTGCATTATCTTCTTCAGTATGACCTTTGCCAGCGCATTTGCACAAAATGTAGCCAGCATTAACGGGAAACCTGTAAGTAGTAAAGAATTTATGTGGGTTTATAAGAAAACCCATGCGGGGACTGCAAATATTGCATTTAAAGACCTGGAAGACTATTTAAACCTCTACCTGGATTTCAAACTTAAAGTACTGGATGCTATAGAAATGGGTTTTGACAGGGATACGGCCTATCTTTCAGAAATAAAAGATTATGAAACTGCTCTACGTGCTCAAAAAAAGACATCCATTCCAAAGGCTACCTATTCCATGGTGATCAATGAGTACAAAAATGCCGTACTCATGTTTAATGTATCTGAGTTAAAAGTTTGGGATAGAGCTCAAAATGACGAACATCAACTCCGCAACTTTTATGAAAGAAACCAGCCGCTTTATGGGGATGGCTCTTTCGAGGAACAAAAAGGAATAGTGATTGCTGATTATCAAAATGCACTGGAAAAAGATTGGGTAGTGAAATTAAGACAACGATATCCAGTGAAAGTAAATGAAGCTGAATTGAGAAAACTGGCGAAATTTTAAGAATACCGCCTCAAGAATATTAATGTTAAATTTGCAAAAGAATATAATTGAACGTACATAGAATGAAGAAACTTTTAGTGATTACAGGCGGATTGATCTGTTTGTTTTTAAACACACAAGCGCAAAAGAAAAATATAGATAAAGTTGTTGCTGTATTAGGGAATAATATCATTTTATTATCTGATTTGAACCAACAATATGCGCAATACCTGAATTCTGGTAATCCAGCAGATGAAAAGGTAAAATGCTATATCTTACAACAAATGCTTGCGCAAAAATTGCTAAAGCAACAGGCAGAAATCGATTCAATTACGGTGGATGAATCTCAGGTAGATAATGAAGTCGAAAAAAGAATGCGTATGCAAATCCAACGTGCAGGTGGAGAAGAGCGTTTAGAGCAATTCTTAAACCGTTCGGTTTTGCAATACAAAGATGAAATCAGACCAGACATTAAAGAACAGTTGATTTCTGACAATATGCAACAACACATCACCAAAGATGTGAGCATCACTCCTCTTGAGGTTAAAAAATACTTTGATTCTTACAAAAAAGACAGCTTACCTGATATTCCTACAGAATTTGAGGTTGGAGAAATCGTACTTCACCCAAAGCTGACTAAAGTAGAAAAACAGAAATTCCATGATAAAATCGATGCCTTAAGGTTAAGGGTTAAAAGTGGTGAAGACTTTGCTTTCCTTGCAAAATCATACTCGGAAGATCCGGGATCAGCAGCTGATGGTGGTGATTTAGGTTTCTTTGACCGTACCAGAATGGTAAAAGAATTTACAGCATGGGCTTTCAAATTGAAAGCCGGTGAAGTTTCTCCGGTTTTCGAAACAGAACATGGTTTCCATATCTTACAAGTAATTGAACGTCGTGGAGAGCAGGTTCAAGCTCGTCACATTCTTGTTCGCCCACAGATTACACCAGCAAGTTTAGAACGTGTAAAACTTCAGGCAGACAGTATTTACAATAACATCATTAACAAAAAAATCACTTTTTCTACCGCTGCCTCTTTATACTCAGACAATAAAGAATCACAATACAATGGTGGAATGATCCTTTACGCAGATAACGTAACCGCAAGAACTACATTCATTCCCGCAGACAAACTTGATCCTAAGGTATTCTTAGTAGTAGATACCATGAAAGTTGGTGATCTGTCTAAACCTGTTCGTTTCACGGGGCAGGATGGTAAAGAAGGTTATAAATTATTGTACCTGAAATCTAAAATTCCACCGCACAAAGGAAATCTGGAGCAAGATTATGCGAAGTTCAAAGAAAGAGCACAACAGGCTAAAGTTGACCGTACGTTAAGCGAGTGGTTTGAGAAAAGAAGAGAAAATACTTACATCAGAATCGGAGAAGACTATGATCAGTGTGATGAGTTAAAAATCTGGGCTCAAACCTCTAAGAAATAATTCTATGCAGTTTGAAAACGATATCAAAGCAGTAGACGCCTTACATCAGGTATACAAAGACATTAAGGCCGAGATTGGCAAAGTGGTTATTGGGCAGGATGAAGTGGTCAAATCGGTTTTAATATCCATTTTCAGCAATGGTCACTGTCTGCTGGTCGGCGTTCCCGGCCTGGCAAAAACCCTGCTGGTTCAAACGGTATCGAATGTACTGGATCTTAATTTCAACAGGATCCAGTTCACTCCGGACCTCATGCCCAGTGACATCATTGGCGCAGAAATCCTTGGTGAAGACCGCAACTTTAAATTCATTCCCGGGCCGATATTTTCAAATATCATCCTTGCAGATGAGATCAACAGAACACCGCCTAAAACGCAAGCCGCCCTATTAGAGGCCATGCAGGAAAAAGCGGTTACTGCTGCCGGACAAAGACATGTATTGCCAAATCCTTTCTTTGTATTGGCTACGCAGAATCCAATTGAACAGGAAGGAACTTACCCCCTTCCGGAAGCTCAACTGGATCGTTTTATGTTTCATGTGCATTTGGGCTATCCTTCTTTTGAAGAAGAATTGACGATTGTTAAAAACACAACCAATAATGAGGTGGTTCTGCTGAAAAAGATCATCAATGCCCAGCAGATCCAATATTTCCAAAAACTGGTTAGAAATATCCCTATCGCCGACAATGTGGTTGAATATGCCGTTAAACTGGCCAGTAAAACCCGTCCGCATACTGCACACGCCACAGAAGAGGTAAACAAGTACATCAGCTGGGGTGCAGGTCCGAGGGCCTCTCAGTTCCTGGTTATCGGCGCGAAGTGCCATGCAGCGATATCCGGTAAATATTCTCCGGATATTGAAGATGTACAAGCTGTAGCGGCAGCCATTTTAAGACACCGGATTGTCAGGAATTACCGCGCAGAAGCAGAAGGTCTTTCGATGGAGCAAATCATTAAAAACCTATTTTAAACTTAAGTTATAAAGCATCGCTAATGGCCAGAACTGTTCTGTTCAAGGTAGCCAGATGTTAATTGATATAAAAAGAGCGGCCTTGAAAATTTCAAGGCCGCTCTTTTTATATCCTGATTTTTATACTTTGCTTTTATTCCCCTTTCAGCAATTCTGCTTTAAACAGGTTTGGATAATCTGTCACCAGACCATCTACACCAAGCCCAATCAGGTATTTCATTTCTTTAGTAGAATTGATCGTCCATGGAATGATTTTAATCCCCGCTTCATGACACCTGTCTACCAGGCTTTTCCCCACCAACACCGAGTATGGGCTGTACACTGTCGGTTTGAACCCTAATTCCTGAATGTTATTCTCAAAGTCTTCCTTCTCATCAATCAGCAATCCCGTTTTTACCTTAGGATAGTTTTCATGAAGATACTGAAGTGTGCGGATATCAAAAGACTGAATCGTCACTCTTTTCTCCAGTTTCTTTCTTTTGACAATCTCCATGATCAGATCCACAAATTCTGCCGGTTCCGGCTGAAACTCACCGTCACCTTTAGGGATCAGTTTAGTTTCAATGCTATAATTAGGTTTCGGCAACCTGTTTTCCTTTACATAAGCCTCTACAGAATCCAGTGTTTCTTCCAGCAAAGGCTTAGACACTTTAAATTTCTGCTGACCAGGAAAACGATTATGGATTTTACTCCCCACGTCGAATTTCTTAATCTCCTCATAGTTCATCTTGTAGATGTTGTATTTCTTTTGATCTTTTAAGCTGATGGCTTTGCCATCTGGTTTAAGGCTGATCTCTGCATTGAAATAAGGCTCCTGAGAAAGGACAACCTGTTTATCTTTTGAGATCACCGCATTCATCACTAAGGTGTTTACGCCGAGATCTAAGGCTTTAATCATTCCTTGAATAGTATTTTCCGGCATAATGCCTCTGGCGCCTCTCTGGCCCTGTAAATCAAATTTCTGAGCCTGACTCTGAGCGGCAATCAACATTGCCGCAAGGATTAGTATTTGTTTCTTCATTAAGTGTGGTTATTCATTAATTATGGTTACTCCTCATCCATAACGCAGATAAAGTACGATCCTTATCTAAATAGTATAGGAAAACTCCATGTATCATGAAAAGGATAAACATTATTAAAATAAAGGATTAAAATATAGCGCATAAAAAAAGGGTTTTTAAGTTAAACCTTTAAAAACCCTTTTTTTATCTTTTCATTTGATTAACGTTCTGCTGGTGTGAAAACCTGCATAATCAAGTTCCAGTTATGATCAGCCTGACGCTCATAAATAAACACGTAGTTGAAACTTTCTCTCAGGTCTGCTTTATAATCGATAGTTGCGATACCATAAGTATAAGCCATATCACCACCCAATGCCTTATCAGCTTTAGTTGTTTTAAGTGTCATGTTTTTCACCATTCCATTGTAAAAAGCCATTGCTTTATCTTTTCCAATGATCGGCTCATAGCCAGGGAACAATACTCTGACATCAGGGTTTAAGAAACTTGCAAAAGCAACAACGCCATAAGACTTCAATGTCGTATTTAACGTTTTTTCTGTAGTCCCGATGATATCATTTCCGGCTGCTCTATGTTTCTCTGTAGCAAACTTAGGCGTATAGAATTCCTTAGGCTCAATAAATGAATCCTGTACTTTGTTCAATGGTTTGTTGTGTGTAACGCCAAGATCCATTGCCAATTCCCATTTACCATCTTTAGCTTTCCATACCGACAGGTACTGTCCGTAAGCTTTCTCCGCACCGTTATCCGTAAATGGACCAGTTGTAAAACCCCAGTCGCCACTCTTAGCTACTCTTGCATAAGTTGGTGTCCAGCTCAAATCTTTGGTATCCCCTTGTGTCGCGTAATAAGTTTTTGCATTCACCGGATTCGGTCTGAATACCAGGGCATCATTTGCCGAAAAAGTAGTAAAAGCATTTTTAGCGCCATGTTTTGCAAGGCTTTCCGCAAATTCTTTTTCTGCTTTAACAAGAGATTTAGTGGTTCCGTCCGACTTTTGTGCATAAGCACTAACAGTCATAGAAAGGGCAACCATAGTATAAAGGACTTTATTGATCATGATTTGAAATAGTTTGAATACTTAATTTTGTTTTAGTACGAATAAATCTGGTAAAATATATTTAGCGCCAATAGCATTGGCGCACAAATGTTTAATACGAATATAATAGTTCTGAGAATTCTGAATGATAAAAGTAATTAACAAATGAACATTGTTAAGCTTTATTCCAGGTTGTTCCGTCTTTACTGTCTTTTAACTGGATTCCCATACTTTGAAGTCCCAGTCGGATTTTATCTGAAGTCGCATAATCTTTGTTCTCTTTTGCAGCCTGGCGCAAGTCGATCACCATATCTAACACAGAATTCAGGGCGATATTAGAAGTCTCCTCATCTTTTAATCCGAAGATGTCATAGACGAAATCCTGCATCAGTTGCTTTAGTTTAGCTAACTCTGCTGCCGAAATCTTTCCTTTACCGTCATACACCGTATTGATGATTCTGCTGGCTTCGAACAATTCGGCAATCACTACCGGACTATTGAAATCATCGTTCATTGCTTTTACGCAATTGTCTGCGATTGGCGTAATTTCGAAATCACTGCTTTCTGAAGGCGTTAATTTAACCAGTAAACTCAAGGCGTTCATCAATCTTTTGAAACCTTTTTCCGAAGCATCTAAAGCCTCATTTGAAAAGTCTAAGGTACTGCGGTAATGTGCCTGTAACATGAAAAACTTCACAGTCATCGGACTGAATCCTTTTTCCAGTAAATCATGATCACCGGCAAACAGCTGCTCCGGTAAAAATCCGTTACCTGCGCTTTTTGACATCCTTGTTCCATTTACCGTTAGCATATTGGTATGCATCCAGTATTTGGCGGGTTGTTTATGGCTGCAGGCCTCAGACTGGGCAATTTCATTGGTATGGTGTGTTGCAGCAAGGTCCATTCCACCACCATGAATATCAAATTCTGCACCCAGATATTTTGCACTCATTGCGGAACATTCGATATGCCATCCCGGAAAACCTTCACCCCATGGAGAGGCCCAGCGCATCAGTGTTTCAGGCTTTGCTTTAATCCAAAGCGCAAAATCTAATCTGCCACGCTTTTCATTCTGTCCACCCAGTTCTCTGGTATTGGCCAGCATATCTTCCAGGTTTCTGTTGGTAAGAATGGTATAGTTATAAGTTTCACTGTATTTTTCTACATCAAAATAGATGGTCCCGTTAGACTCGTAGGCATAACCGTTGTTCATGATCTCTTTGATCATTTCGATCTGTTCGATGATGTGTCCGGTAGCGGTAGGCTCGATGCTTGGCGGCAGGGTATTGAACATTCTCAATACATCATGGAAACCCAAAGTATACTTTTGTACAATTTCCATTGGCTCCAGTTCCTCCAGCTTTGCTCTTTTCGCAAATTTATCATCCCCTTCATCACGATCCCCTTCCAAATGGCCGGCATCGGTAATATTACGCACATAACGGACTTTATAACCGCTATACTTCAAATACCTGAAGATCAAATCAAAAGATATGAACGTACGACAATTCCCCAGGTGAACATCACTGTAAACAGTAGGTCCGCACACATACATACCTACATGAGGTGCGTTTAGCGGTTCAAAAAGTTCTTTTTTACGTGTTAGGGTATTGTAGAGCTGTAAGCCTGTATTCATCTTGCAAAGGTAAAAATTTTAGGGTGTTAATATCAAATCACTGCGAACAGGAAAATGGTCTGACAATTTAGCGGGAATCACGAGATGATTCAACACTTTGATGTCTTTGGTAGTGGCAATATAATCAATCTGGAAGTTAGGAAACTTACCATTATAAGTTCTTCCCAGGCCGGTGCCTTCCTGCTGAAAAGTATTGTGTAAAGATTTTGTCAATTGGGTAACGGCATAAGAGGCGGGTGTATCATTAAAATCACCGGCGATCAGAAAAGGGGTCTGGCATTTGGCCATATGGGCCTTCATGATATCTACCTGCTCACTTCTCTTTAGAAAAGCATTTCTAAGCAGTACGAGGATTCTTTTGGAAGGTTTAATCTCTGCATCCATCTTTTTGGCCACCTTATCAATATAGCTATAATCCTGTTTATCAAAAGAAATAGATTGTAAATGAATATTGTACACGCGGAGTTTCTTTTGATCAACCTGAATGTCCACAAAAATGCTGGCATTGCCGCCGAAGTTTGGTCCGAAAGCAATCGTTCCTGTATCCTTAATCGGGTAACGGGAAAAGATGGCCAGGCCTGTCGCTTCGTAATCATTCTTACTGGAAGGCACGAAATAAAAGTGTTTGGTTTTCAGAATCCTTTTCAGGCTATCTGTTATATCAAAAGATCCTTTTTTACGGGTGAAATATTCCTGAAAACAAATGACATCAGGGTTTTCTTTTTCGATTAATTCCAGCATTTGCTGTTTCACCGATTCTACCTTCTCCAATCCGTAGGGTTTAAAGCTATGCACATTGTAAGTCATCATCCGCAACGCTTTTGGATCATATTTTGGACCTTTATCAGCTTGCCCAAAAACACCAAGCGTGGCGGTTAACGCTTGCCAGCCAAGCAGAATCAGAACTACCGTACCTATGGCAAATGTCCAGCGCCTGCGCAGGCACCACCAGATCACCATAAAAATATTCAGAAAGAGAATAAAAGGATAAGCCAGGCCGAAAAATGCGATCAATTGATATTTCCGCGGGTCAAAGCGACCTGCAAGGAAGCCCAGCACTAAAGTCAAGGCTAAAACAAACGCCAGTAAACGAACCAGTTTATCAATAAATGTAGTTTTTTTGCGCTTCATTAATGTTTGCTGGCCTTAAACAAAGTTTCCTTTTCCTCTTTACTTAATTTATCATATCCTGATTTAGAAATTTTGTCTAAAATCGCATCAACATCGTGTTGATTTACAGAAGCAGGTTTACTTTTCCCTGCCGATTTTGAATTTTCATTTCTAACCACTTTTAACTTAGGTTTTCTTTTGAAAAGCTTGCTCCAATCCTTACCTTTTTGCAATAGCGTGATGTAGGCAAAACCGAATAAGGCACCACCGACATGGGTAAAACTACCACCGGCATTGGCAGAAGCCAAACCAACAAGGTCCATCGCAACATAAGCCATAGCCAGATATTTCAGCTTTACATCACCCAATAACAGCATTCTGATGGTATAATCAGGCACTAAGGTTGCAGTAGCTACAATTATGGCCATTACTGAGGCAGAAGAACCAATTACGGTTGCCGTTGCCATAGTTCCGGCAAAAACCGGGAACACATTATAAGCCAGGGTGTACATGGCTGCACCGGCGATTCCTCCGGTCAGGTAAACAAAATGAAACTGTCTTACATTTAAGAAATCCAGGAAGATTTTACCCATCCAGAATAACCAGAGCATATTGAACACCAGGTGCATGAATCCGTCATGAAAAAACTGATAAGTGATGACGGTATAAAACCTTACCGGCAGTTTGGCTATGGATGCCGGATAGCCAAGATACTCCCTGATAAAGACAGGAAAATCAACAGATCCTATACCCGAAAGAAAGAAAGGAATGCCCATAAATGCGACGATCAAAAAGAGCAGCACATTGATTCCAATGTAAAAAAACACGGGGTTTCCCGATTGAAACACTTTGTATTTCAGTTCTTCAAAAAAAGACTTATTCATAGTATTTAAAAAATCTATTATTGTCCTTGTCTTTCCATAATTTCACCAATATAAAGCCTAATAATGCGCCACCAAGGTGTGCGTAATGGGCAATCGAGTCGCCGGGAACACGTGCAACTCCTAAGGATAATTCCATCAAAATATATACCGGAATAATGTATTTCGCTTTTACGGGGATTGGAATGAACATAATGTACATTTCCGTATTTGGATATAGCATCCCAAAGGCAACCAACAGTCCGAAAATAGCTCCGGAAGCACCTACCATAGGAAAACCATAAATCCCGATCAGGGTGTCTCTGGCCTCCGCTGAAATGCCCGGAACCCCTACCTGAGCCATACCTCTTGTTAAATCAACCATAACCGGATTGTGTAGAACCGATCCGGTAATCTGATAAACTTCATAGGCCTGTACCCCCATTTGCAGGGCTACGGCACCCAATCCGGTGATCAGGTAAAAATTAATAAAGCGTTTTGCTCCCCACCTGCTTTCAATGACGCCACCAAACATAAACAGGGCAAACATATTGAAGAAAATGTGCATGAAATCGCCATGCATAAACATGTAGCTAACCGGTTGCCAGATTCTAAAAAACTGGGAGTCGAAGTAAAAAGCACCCAGCATATAGTCCAGGTCGATCCCTGTATTTTTCATCACAAACTTCGCAGCAAAAAAAAGCGCATTAATAATGAGCAGGTTTTTGACTACCGGTGGGATATGGATATTATTCATCGTAGCTTATTTATCAAATTTTTTATCTAGTTCAGTCAGCCCGATGGTTTGAATAACCGGCTTCCCGCTAATGCTAAAGTTAGGCGTCTGACAAGCAAAAAGCTGCTCAATCAGTGTATTCATTTCTTGTTGTCCTAAAACGGCACCACTCTTAATGGCACTGTTTTTCGCCATACTTCTGGCCAGGGCATCTCTTTTACTCAGTTTAAGTTCTTGTTGAGAATTTTTAAACCCTTCAATCAGGTGTTCAAACAACTGCGTTTCATTGCCATTGTTGTTTCCTAAATCTACAGGAATCCCCTCAATAATCAAGGTGTTTTTTCCGAACTCACGAACCTCAAAGCCCAGGTTCTTTATATCTTCCAGTAAACTCTTTGCCAATTCAAAATCATTAGGACTTAGGGTCACCGTTTGCGGGAATAAGCTCTGTTGCGAAGCACCTTTCCGGTCGTCCAGATTCTTGCTGAAACGCTCATAAAGAATTCTTTCATGAGCAGCCTGCTGGTCGATCAGCATCAATCCCGATTTAATCTGGGAAATGATGTATCGGTTATGCAATTGCATCAGTTGTTTCTGAACGGGTACTAAAGAATCATCCGGTAAAATTACTTCCCCCGGCAATTCAATCGCAGTTTGCTGCTGTGCAGTTTCCGCATGGTTGGCAACCTCATACAAAGCTCCCCAGCCTTTCGTACTCGGTACAATGGCTGCACTGGCATCTCTGGAAGCACCGTTTCCGGTTCTTGGAAAAGTTGGAGCGGGATCTCTGCTCGGTTTATCCGCAGCAAAAGGGTTAAAATCCGGGTTAAAACTGATGCTTGGTGGCACAATTTCTTCCGGCGCTTTATGGGTAATCATTCCGCTAAATCCGGTTTCCTGATCAAAATCAATCGTCGGACTGATGTTAAACCTACCGATAGAGCGCTTAACCGCAGAATGGAGAATCGCATAGATCGATTTCTCATCCAGGTATTTGATTTCCGTTTTTGTAGGATGCACATTCACATCAATCTTTGCGGGATCAATATCAATGAACAACACATACATCGGGAAGTGATCATCAGGCAATAAATCTTCATAAGATTTACTCACTGCATGGTTCAGATAAGCGTCTTTAATGTACCTGTTGTTGACAAAAAAGAACTGCTCACCCCTTGTTTTTTTAGCAAATTCCGGCTTTCCGATAAAGCCTTTGATATTGATGATACTGGTTTCCTCTTCTACAGGAATCAGTCGCTGATTGTAATTATTTCCGAACAGGTGAACGATTCTTTGTTTCATGCCTGAGGCAGGCAAACGATGAATTTCTACCCCATCATGGTTTAAGCTGAAAGCAATTGCTGGATTGGCAAGAGAAATACGTTGAAATTCTTCCAGTATATGACGCATTTCTGCGGAAGTACTTTTCAGAAAGTTTCTTCTTGCAGGCGTATTATAAAATAGATTTTTAACTGAAATACTGGTCCCCACAGCAGTCGCCACCGGCTCCTGACTGGTCACCGCAGAACCTTCAATCTGCACCATCGTTCCCAGCTCATCTTCATGTCTTCGGGTCTTCATTTCTATCTGCGCAATTGCCGCAATAGAAGCCATGGCTTCACCTCTGAACCCCATGGTACGAATGGCAAATAAATCTTCTGCTTTTCTGACTTTTGAAGTGGCATGGCGCTCAAAACACATACGTGCATCGGTTACACTCATTCCACAGCCATTGTCTATCACCTGAATCAATGCCTTACCGGCATCTTTTAAAATCAACTGTATCTTGTTTGCACCTGCATCTATCGCGTTCTCTAAAAGCTCTTTCACGGCTGATGCCGGGCGTTGCACCACCTCTCCGGCCGCGATTTGATTGGCTACACTATCCGGTAAAAGTTGTATTATATCTGACATTTATTTCTCTCTGGTAAAGGTTGCTAATTTAGGGAAAATAAGCCTCAATCCTCGGTTTTCATTTGTTAATAATTTGTCTTTTAATGCCTGTTCCTGTTTTCTTTGTTCCTTTTTCTATCTTTATCGACAGGAAATAACAGCTATTGGCCCGGGGATTTAAAGGCTGCTCTTTCTGAATGCAAATACATAACCAGCAGATCTGATGGTAAAGCCTGTTAAATTCAACATCGCTGATCCCATGTCCATAATTAAGGAGCCCATAGCAGGAGGAAAAAACAGTAACCCAATTTTAAAAACACAGCCTAATGCAGAAAGAATATAGCAGAAAAAACAACCTTGCAGGAGTCATTGCCATCAGTTTGATGGCCTTAATTACCTTCAATGCCTGTGCACAAAGTCACCAGCAAAACCAGCAAAGGGTAGATACTTTCAACAACATCAGCAGCAATACGGTATTACTCAACAATGAAGCACAGTTGATTCCAATAACGGCACTGGAGCAAAAAAACATCGCTGCGGTGAGTCTGGGTTTCAACTTCCATTCTACATTTGACAGCCTTTTAAACAAATACACGAAGGTCAGCAGTTTTTCTTCGGATGCCTATATGGCTTCCAGCACCCTCGACGAGCTCGAAGACGACCTCAAATATTTCAACCTCGTTATCTTAGCCATGCCGGTATCGGCGATGAACAACCCGAGAAATACGAACTTCATCAATAGCCTCGCCAAAAACAAAAAGATCATTGTATCTTTATTTGGGGCAACAGGTAGCTTATTGGCATTTGACAGCATCAGCGCCCCAATTGTCTGGTCCAGCGAAGACAATGAGGCAGCAGCCATAGCCGTTCCTCAAATGATTTTTGGCGGTATTCCATTTACGAAAAAACTAACTGCCAGCTACTCTTCAAAATATACCGCCGGACAAGGCGCGACCACCATCAAAACCAGATTAAAATATACCCTCCCTGAAGATGCAGGTGTCAACTCCGACAACCTTCGGGAAATCGACAACATTGCCAATGAAGCCATCCGTGAAAGAGCGGCTCCGGGAATCGTGGTACTGGTAGCGAAAGATGGAAAAGTCATTTTCAATAAAGCGTATGGCAACCACACGTATACCAATGGCCTTCCGGATAAGCTATCGGACATTTTCGATCTGGCCTCACTCACCAAAACTACTGCTACTACCCCAACGGTGATGCGCCTGGTTGAAACGCATAAATTAAATCTCGACACCAATATTGGCGCCTACATCCCCAGAGCGAGGTTATCACCAATGAATAACATCAAAGTGCGCGAAGTAATGCTACACCAGGCAGGCTTCATTCCTTTCATCCCCTTCCATGATTATGTAAAACCAGGCGACTACAGCAGAGATTCCAGCGCCGCTTTCCCTACTAAGGTGGCCGACAATTACTACATCAGGAAAGGATTTTTTAAGAATGTGATGTGGCCGAAAATGCTGAACTCTCCGATCAGAACACGCGGAAAATATGTATACAGTGACATCAGTATGTATGTGATGAAAGAAATCACAGAACGTCTGAGTGGAGTACCTTTAGACACCTATGTATGGGAGAATTTCTATAAGCCACTAGGCATGCAGACCGCTGGATTCTTACCTAGAAACCGCTTTTCAAAAGATCAGATCGTACCCACAGAGCAGGATAATTATTTCCGAAAAACACTGCTGGAAGGCTATGTTCATGATCAGGGCTCCGCATTATCAGGTGGTGTATCCGGTCATGCGGGATTATTTTCCAGCGCAAATGATCTGGCCATCATCTATCAGATGTTATTGAATAAAGGCAGCTACGGCGGAACACAATATTTCCAGCCACAAACGGTAGATATGTTCAGCCAAAAACAATCTGATGTCAGCAGAAGAGGACTTGGATTCGACAGGTGGGATCCTGATGCTACAAAAAAATACCCTTCAGAACTGGCTTCTCCCATGACCTATGGCCATACCGGTTATACCGGAACCGCAGTCTGGGTAGATCCTGCCAAAGGACTCGTTTACGTGTTTCTATCCAACAGAGTAAACCCCACAGTATCAGAGAAGTTAGGAACGTTAAAAATCAGACCAAGAATCCAGGACGCCATTTATAAAGCCTTTGAAAAAGGTGTTAATTAGTTCAATTTTTCGTAAATTAGGTTACGTACAAAACTTAATTCTATTCAAATGAAAAAGTTAACACTAACTGTTATGGCCTTGCTGATGCTGGCCATAACCAGCCGGGTCCGGGCACAGGATGACGCAATGATGAAAGCATGGCAAGCCTACATGACCCCTGGCGATGTACACAAAATGATTGCAAAGGATGACGGGAAGTGGGATGGAGAAGTAACCATGTGGATGGCACCAGATGCGCCGCCCACAAAAAGTAAAAGCAGCTGCACAAACACAATGATCATGGGGGGCCGTTATCAAAAGTCTATGCACGAAGGAAACATGATGGGAATGCCTTTTGAAGGAATGAGCCTGTTGGGCTATGACAATTCAAAAAAAGTCTTCGTTTCCAGTTGGATAGACAACATGGGCACAGGAATCATGAACATGGAAGGCACCTGGGATGATGCCAGCAAAACCATCAACTTTACCGGGAAATGTGTTGATCCGATGACCGGCAAAGACATGGACGTTCGTGAAGTTTTTAAATTTGTGGACAGCGATCATCAAATGATGGAAATGTATTGCAAAACGGATGGAAAAGAAATGAAAACTATGGAAATCCAGCTGACCAGAAGAAAATAAGCTGCAATTCATTTTTAAGCAACAATTCATTCAAATGAAAAAGGGATCAATAAACATTGATCCCTTTTTCATTATACTTCATTACAATGATTACATTTTCAAGCCAATTTCGCGTAAACGCTCATCAAGATACTCGCCTGCGGTCATATCTGAATAAACTTTAGGATGTTCTTCATCAATTGTAGAAGGCAGACTAGTCAGATCCATGTCTGCACGTGGGTGTAAAAAGAAAGGAACTGAAAAACGAGATGTTTTCATCAGTTCAACAGGAGGATTCACAACTCTATGTGTGGTAGAACGCAATTTATTGTTTGTTAAACGTTGCAACATATCACCTACATTCACTACAATATCCGTATGACCAGCTTTAATCGGCAACCATTCATTGCTACGGGTCAGCACTTCTAAACCGTCTGCACTTGCACCAATTAATAAAGTGATCAGGTTAATGTCTTCATGCGCACCTGCACGTACTGCATCAGGAGCCAATGACTCTGGATTTTCAATCGGGAAATAATGAATCCCTCTTAAAATAGAATTTCCGTTATGTACATGTTTATCAAAATAATCGATAGGTAAAGAAAGGTAAGTTGCAATTGCGCGCAACAAATGTTTACCATTATCTTCTAAACGCTTATAAATTTCACGTGTTACCGCATTAAATTCAGGAAGTTCTTCCAGTACTTCATTTTCCGGATATTCCGCTTTAATCGGATCATTATCTGTCACTTCCTGACCAATTTGCCAGAATTCTTTCAGGTCTGCGGTTTTAGCACCTTTAGCAGTCTCTTTACCCGGGCTGGTGTAACCACGCTGACCGGCAAGTTCTGCTCTTTCATATTTTTTCTTCTGCTCAGCAGTCAGGGCGAAAACACCCTTAATGTTGGCATACAGTTTATCAATCAATTCCTGATCTACACCATGGTTAGTGATGGTTACAAAACCAGAATCGTTAAAAGCTCTGCCCAATTCATCAGAGAATTTTTTACGCTGCGCATCATCGCCATTGATGTATGAGCCCAGGTCTAAACTAGGAATATAAGGTGTTGACATATCGATATTTTTATAGGTATTAACACTGCAAATTTAAGAAAGTATTGTTAATAAATGTTAAATATCAGGACAAATGAAAATCAAAACCCTGAAAAACAACTATATTAAGTTATGCACATTTAAAGAACCGCTCCTATAAATTATCAGTTCAATGTAATATCGGTTTAGCAGGCTGTATTTATGAAAACCATAATCACTACACTTACGTATTATAATTAGAAAGTGTTTTCAACTTGTCCTTACTACCATGAAGTATTTATCAATTATGATCTTAGTTCTCTTATCCGCAGGAAATGCCGGTGCACAGTCGAAAAAACTACAGAAAGCCACATTTGGCATGGGTTGTTTCTGGTGTTCAGAAGCACTTTTCCAGCGCTTGGATGGGGTAATTATCGTCAGATCAGGCTATGAAGGCGGATCGGTTGCCAATCCATCTTATGAAGACGTATGTACCGGAACAACCGGCCATGCAGAGGTCATTGAGGTAACTTATGATCCTGCGAAAATCAAATATGATGAGTTGCTGGAAGTATTCTGGAAAAGTCATGACCCGACCACACTAAACCGTCAGGGAGCAGATGTGGGCACACAATACCGCTCGGTTATTTTCTACCATGATGAGGAGCAAAAGCAAATCGCCGAAAAATATAAAAAGGAACTCAATGACACGCGAGCCTATGGGAAACCTGTGGTGACCGCAATAGATAAAGCCAGCAAATTTTATGTAGCAGAAGGCTACCATCAGGATTATTTCAACAAAAATGGCAATCAGCCTTATTGTAGAATGGTGATTCTTCCTAAGCTGGAAAAACTGGAAAAGGTTTTTAAAGCGAAGCTGAAAAAACATTAATCAGCAGAAACATTTAAAACATACCCGGTGTTATCAAGCATATTTACTACTCTAAATATGTTACCCATGAAAATAAAAATTTTAACACTGGCTTGCATTTCTTTGTTTTTTATCGCCTGCAAAAGCAATGAAAAGAACGCGACTGAAACGATAAAAGAAGCGGAAGAAATTGTTGCCGCAGATACCCACAATGCACAAAACTCCCTGGATTGGGCTGGCACTTATACTGGCGTCACTCCTTGTGCAGATTGTGAAGGCATCCAAACCGAGCTGACCTTAAACCCTGACCTGACCTATATATTGAAAACCAATTACATGGGAAAAGACACGCATTTCCCGGAAGACCGTGGTACCTTTAAATGGGACAGCACCGGATCCAAAGTAGAATTACTCGGATTAAAAGACCGTTCAAACCTATTTTTTGTCGGAGAGAATACCTTGAGACAATTAGATATGGAAGGAAAAGAAGTCACAGGACCTCTTGCAGAGAAATATGTGCTTAAGAAAGTAAAGTAAAAACATCAGCCAATAAAAACCCCCGGTAAGCTTAGCGCCTACCGGGGGTTTCCATATTAAGGGAATTTCACCCCTCTATATCTCGTAACATCTACAATTGGAATAGAAGAACCATACTTCGCATTGATGGATCTGATAAATTCATTTCCTATCATCGCATAGCCCATTTGCGTCAGGTGAATCCCATCCAGGGAGAAAAGATTACCGGTGATATAGGCCGCACTTATCGGCACCCCATTCACTACTTTACCTGCACCATATTCTTTTAACAATGCATAAGCATCGACTAAAGCCAGCCCTTTACTCGCGGCCACAGACCTGATCGTAGTGTTATAAGCAGCTACATAGTCCGTAACTATTGCTGCTTCGTCCTGATCCAACACCCACTGACTAGTAATCGGATTGGAAGGAAATAGTCCGTAAGGAATAGAACCTGTTCCAATAAGATTAGCTGATGCCAATGGTAATACAAAATAGTCTTTCGCTGTTGCAGCTCTGGTTGAATTAGTCCCTGTCTTGATGTAAAGCGTAGTTATGGTTGGCGCAGTAACGTGTACCGCAGCCAACAGAGAGGCTAAAGTAACCGTATTAAAGAACGGTGTTGCTAAAATATCAGGAACTGTTGCAACCACGCCCTTTGCGTTATTTTTTGTCATCACATCGGCGGCACCTGTATATAAACTGGCAAAAGCAGCTTTAGGTGTTGGCTGATCAGTAGGATCTGCTCCACCAGTAGTTGCATACCCCAGAATATCATTATTTCCCAGCCACATACTAAAGAAGGTAAAAGGCTTGGCAGTCACAAAATTCAGGTAAGTAGTGTTGTTGTTATTCGGGAAATCTGTTGGCAACAGACGCTCGTAATAATTGTTCAGATTGCCATATTGCGGGATGTTGATGTGTGCCAGCTTAATCCCCGGAACTCCGAAATTGTTAATTTCACCAACATATTTTGTGAACAACTTGATGGGTGTACTGGTACGATAAGCAGTATGCGCATTCTGATCACCAACAATCGGCAAGCCCGTTGCGGTAAATCCGGTCAGGATCTTATATCCGGAACCATCAGCTTCTGAATCCTTAAAAAAAGGCGTATAAAAAGCACCGCCGCCGACTGCTTTCATCTGACCGGCGATCAATTCAGGGAAAGAGTTTTTCTGTCCCTCCAGGTATAAACCATTATCGGCATAACCGGAAGTCAGGGAGTTACCCACAGCAATATATCGGGAAAAATCAGCGGTTCCTTTGGATGGGGTGATGCTGCTCAATTCGGGTTTGCAGGAAGCCATTCCAAGAATAGCGACCGCAATCATACTTTTAAAGATGTATTTTGAGTTCATTGTGATTGGTCTGAAAGGGTTGATTACCATTTATAAGAAAGAGAAATACCAGGGATGTAAGCCAGTGTTTTAAACTCGCCGCTCAATTGGGTTTCAATATTGGTTTCATTTCTTTTCTCTACGCTTTCAAACAGGAAAGAAAAATCAACATGAAACTTCTCTGAAGCTTTAAATCCGACACCTGCACTTAGCAAAAGACGGTTGGCATCCGGTACTTCCGGGGTCACATAACCTTCCCCTACCGGAGTAAAGGCATAGCCGATTCCGGCACGTAAAGCCAATCTATTTGTGGTTTGGTTTTGAATACCGAAGCGTAATGCCGCAGCATCATGGTAATTTCTTGGAGAAGGAGGTGACACAAAATTATTGTTGTAATCAAAAGCCAGCTCTTTGTATTTACTCCAGTGTACCCAGTTGACATCAAAGGCAAGGGTCGTTTTTTCCGAAGGATGGTAACCTAAGCCCAGTGTAGTAGTGGCAGGTAAAGGAAGCTCTGCACCGAATTTAGTAGGAACACGGGCTGTAAGTGCTTGCGGCACCTCAAAAATCGCATCACCATCTTTAACTGTTGCTGTTACCTGCGAGCGGTGAGTTACCCCGATAGAAACACCAGAGACCGTTTCCACGTAAATACCGGCATTCCAGCCAAAATCTTTAGTGTCTCCTTTTAGTTTCGCGGAAGCTTGCCGACCATCATTCAGCGTATAAGGTAAAGCTTTTCTCAGATCTACTTTTCCCATGGAATAAACCAGTCCGGCACCGATACCAATATGATCGGAAATCTTTAAACTTAAAGTCGGCTGGATATAAATGGCTTGTAAATCGAGTGAAGTCACAGAATACCTACCGGTCCAATCTTCTTTCCAGTGCATTGCACCTCCAAAAGGCGTATAAATACCCAGACCAAAGCGAAGCCTGTTTTCCGGATTTCCGAAAACCGCATAGCCCATAACAGGCGTCGCAATCTTATCTTTATTATATTCTGTAATATTAGAACCATTTTCACGGAAGGCCGTTTTCAGGTATAAAGGACTAATTCCGGCCTGAATGCCATTCTTTTTAAGGAAGGATACGGCACCGGGGTTGAAAAACACGGCAGCTTCATCTAAAGCAAGCCCTGTTCCCGCCCCACCCATTGCGGTTTGTTTTTGCCCTTGCAGGTTGACCTGGAACGACTGAGCATACCCGAGAACAGGCAAGCCCAGCAAGCAACTAAGTAAAATCTTTTTCATATATGGTTAGAATTATATTGGTAGTTATTAAACAAAAATAGTTAGTGAGAGTTTTAGCTATATAACTATGCTTGCATAATAATTAACGAGTTTAGGTAATAAACTAAAAGATTCCAAATGTTATCTCAAAATTCTGAGCACTACGCCAATGACCTCCATTCCGAAACGAGTATCATCTAAAAGTAAAAACCATGGAATTATTAAGATAGATCCCCGTAACATACTTACATTTGCTAACAGTGTTATTTATTTAGTTGCTATATAACTAACACCCAATAAAAAGAACCTGTTTATTTAAAATAATATTAATATGAGCTTAATTGAAGCATTAAACTGGCGTTATGCCACCAAAAAAATGAGTGGTGAAAAAGTTTCACAAGATAAAGTTGATCAGATCATTGCAGCGGCACACCTTGCCCCTACCTCTTCTGGTTTACAGCCATTCAAAGTAATTGTGGTAACTAACCCGGAATTAAAAGAAAAAATCAAAGCATTGGCTTTTGGCCAGGAGCAAATCACAGATTCATCACACCTGTTGATTTTTGCTGCATGGGATAACTATACAGAAGAGAATATTAGAAACGTTTTTGTTCAGGGAAACATAGAGCGTGGCTTGCCGGAAGATGCAAACGCTGACTATTTAAACAGACTGATTGCAACGTACACGGCAAAAACACCGGAAGAGAATTTCCATCATGCTGCAAAACAAGCTTACATCGGATTTGGTGTTGCCCTTGCGGAAGCTGCTTTATTAAAAGTTGATGCGACTCCAATGGAAGGTTTCGACCCTGCACAATTGGATGAATTGCTGGGATTAAGAGAAAAAGGATTGCGTAGCACAACTTTGTTACCTCTTGGATACAGAGCAGAAAGCGGCGACTGGTTGGTAAACCTTAAAAAGGTACGCACCCCAATGGCTGACTTCGTAATTGAAATAAACAAAAACATTTAAGGGCTTTATCCACAGGATAAGCCTTAATATCTGCCTTAAAATGCCCCTGCTTACATAAATTGTTTGCCGGGGCGTTTTTTTATGATCAAAAAATATGGTTAATCCACAAAACCGGAGGTTTTCCACAACACGATGTGAACAACCAAATGTGAATAACTTGCTAAACATTAATAAACCAATACTTTATACTACTGAACAATTCACATTCCTATCCACAATCTGCCAGATATCCCAACAATAACTAACATTCCGGTAGCCAGTATTCAGGAGATATTCCATTTTCCGGGTCTTTTCCACACAAAAAGCCCCGATTTCCCTACCTTATTCACATTAAACTGTGGATAACCTGATAACAACTTGTTAAGTCAACGCTAATCAATCGCTTAACAAAATCATTAATCCACATTAACAGCCCTTCAAGCGTGTTTCATCAGTTACCAACAACGAACAAGCATCTCCTCCAAAACCATGGTTCCCCGATCAACAACCCGTACTTTTTAAATGTCAAAATATGTTAAACATCGCTCAGCATAAGGCGATTCACTTCATAAATGAATATATTAGCCCTATTAACCGTCTTTAATTATTTTGATGAAACTGATAAACTTCGTTATTGCCTTTCTTTTGCTATCCACAACTTTGCACTTTTCTGCAAATGCACAACAGGACAGTGTTGTTTTAAACAACATCATTAGCAAAACCAAAAAACTCTCCGACGAGCAACCCATAGAAAAGGTCTACCTGCATTTCGACAAGCCCTATTATAGTGTTGCGGATACGATCTGGTTTAAAGCTTACCTGACCATGGAGCAAAACATTCCATCGCAGCTCAGCAAAATTGTCTACGTGGATGTCATCAATGAACGCGATTCATTGGTCGAAACGTTGAAAATACCGGCAGTGAACAGTGTAGCTGCTGGAAATATCCCATTAACACCGGGAAATTATAAACAAGGCAATTATTACATCAAAGCCTACACCATCTGGATGATGAACTTTGGCGAACATTACTTTTTCAAGAAAACCATTCCGGTTGGTGAAGCCATAGAAAAGCAATTGATCACACATTTCAATTATACCAATACCCAAACAGATAAAAGTCAGAGCATAAACGCGATTATTCAATTTAAAAACGCGGATAAAGTGGTGCTGGCAAATAAAGTAGTCAACTGGAAAGTCGTTTCCAATTATGAAACGGTTAGTAAAGGAAAAGGAACAACAGATCAGAACGGGATCCTGAAAATTAAAATAGAACCCCGTAAAAACGAGATCATCACCAACGGCGAACTCATCACAGACCTGAGCCTGACAGAAAAGGAAATCCTGACTTCCAATTTCAGTTTAAGACCTGTTAAATCAGATAACGACCTGCAATTTTTCCCTGAAGGGGGGGAACTGGTGAATGGACTGGCGGTAAGAATTAGCTTTAAAGCATTAAATTCGAAAGGCCTTGGCGCCGCCCTAACAGGTACTATTACGGATAACACAGGAAATACCTTATCCAATTTCAGCTCCAATGCTTTAGGAATGGGCTCTTTTTACCTGAATACCGAAGCAGAAAAAACCTATAAAGCGAACATTAAGTTCAAGGATGGCAGTACCAAAAGTTTTGACTTGCCAAAGGGGAATCCATCTGGAATCATTACCCAGATCACCAATACTGATCCGGTTAATTTCAACCTGAAAATCCTTGCTAATGATGCTTATTTCGCGCAAAATACAGGAAAGACCTATTTCATTATTGCTACACATGGAGGCATCATTTACTATGCAGCAAAAACCCGTCTGGCCACACAAGTAAACTCGGCGAAAATTCCTAAGGATAAATTCCCGGCTGGAATTGTACAGGTGACCCTGATTTCTGAAAGCGGAGATCCGCTAAATGAGCGCCTGGCCTTCAACTATCCGGCACAAGACAATCTGTCACTTAAATCAGATTTACCAACCTATAAGCCAAGACAGAAAGTAAAACTAACTGTGGCTCCTAAACTTGCGACCCAGGCTTTGGAAGGTAGTTATTCCGTATCTGTGACCGATGAAACTAAAGTTCCGGTAGATGAAGATACAGAAACCACGATTTTAAGTTCCCTTTTACTGACTTCGGACCTCCGCGGTTATGTAGAAAAACCTAATTATTATTTCACTAAACCGGACGACAAAAAACTGGCGGATCTGGATCTGCTCCTGTTGACTCAGGGTTTCCGTCGTTTCGGTATGAAAGATATGTTATCAGGCAAAACTCCCCCAATTAATTTCTTACCGGAGCAGGATATGCGCATTACAGGTACTTTGAGAGATCGTACAGGAATGCCGGTGAGAAAAGGCGCCTTACGTTTAACCGTTCCCGGAACTGGTATTTCGGCAGAAGCCATCACCAGTCCGTCAGGTCTGTTCGCCTTTGGAAACCTGAACATTCCAGATTCTTCGGAAGTATTGATCAATGCAAAATATAGCACTAACGGTTCTAACCTGATGATTATGCTGGATGGTGCTCCGCTACCTGAAGTAGGTAAAAACATGAGCCATGTTGGATCAGCAGACAATATTGACAGCACGTTATCTGCTTATCTGACCAATAGCAAGAAACAATACAATTTCCTGCGCACCCTGAAAGAAGTAAAAATTGAAGGCGCGAAAGTGAAAAGACCAAGTCATGCTGACCATTCCACTCTTGCCGGATTAAGTTCGATCAATGCCACCCTGATTGAAGGAGACCGCTTAAAAGACTGTAATTCCCTGGCGCTGTGTCTGCAAACTATGGCTATGGGCTTAACTTATTTCGAGAACAATTTCTATGTGACCCGTGATTATCAACAGGGCAGCAGAGTGCCGGTAGCAATTTTCATTAATGGAATGAACCTGGATTATATGGCCTTGCTAGGTGTTAATCCTAAGGAAGTAGAATCTGTAGAGGTCTTCACCAAAGATGATCTGGGTACGGTTAACAGAATGTATAACACCAATGGTGTGCTGGTTGTAAACACCAAAAAAGTGGTAAAAAGCAACATGAGCATTGCGGACTTAAAGAAAATCCTTCCTAAAGAAAACATGCTGAAATTCAGTCCGAAAGGCTTTAGCAAACAACGCGAATTTTATATGCCTAAATATATAAATCCGGCTAACACCTATAACTTTAATGACTTGAGATCTACTATTTACTGGAATCCTAGAGTGAATACTACTGGTACTACACCTTTAGTTTTAGAGTATTGGAATGCCGATGGCAGAGGAACGTATAAAGCAGTAATTGAAGGGGTAGACAAATACGGCAATATCAGCCGATCTGTCTACCGCTACATAGTAAAGTAAAAGTTTAATGGTCTGAGTCAGCATCTTTATGTTCACTCAGACACTTTAATCCCGTGTCGGTCATCACCCATTCAGAAAACTCCTGATCGTCATTCTCATAACAATCCCAGAAATTGTACCCATTTAAATAGCTATTGAAATCACGATTGATCTTTAAATGGGTGCCCACTGGTACGCTTAACGCCAGCGAGACTTCCTGTCCGCGGTAATTAGCCTGTTTTACCAGTTGTAAAGCAGAGCTGAAATTCAATACAGAATCTACCTGTTGAAAATCATAATGGATGTTCTGCGCATTCTTCAATGCTGTTTCGAAAGTCTTGCCTTGCGCACTATAATTTTCCGAAAGCGTCATCTTTCCATTTTCACTTTTCTCCAGTCTCAGGTACATATTTCTTGGCTGATCAAAAGGCCCTCTTCCATCGCTCAGAATTCTGCGTCCTTTGTAATTTACCGGATCAATTTTATAATTTACACTATCTTCTTTGGTAAAGAACCTGGTTTTATCAATGGCCAGAACGATCGTTTTATGTGGCACCAGCTCTGTCACCTGCGCAAATTCAGCACTTTCCTTAAACTCTGCACTTACTTTGGCAATGTAGAATACACTCACTGCTACGCCTACCAGCCAAACCATCAGTAAGCCATAAGAAAGCGTTTTATTAATGGGTTTACCATTGAAAGCAACACGGATTGAGAACAGTACCAGTGCAAGAATTGGAATCAGGAACACAATAAATGCAGCGAATACCATGGTGCTGAAATAAGCTTCATTAATAATGCTGAATGGAAAATTATTATATACATCTGCATCCCACATTCCAAATACACCCGCCAGACCAATGATCAGCATCAGGAGTATGAAAGAACCAAAGATCACTACCGTAGTCGCGACTACCTTCAGCACCATCTTTCCTGTACCATTGATGAAGTTCCCAAGAAACTCAAAAAACTCTGCTATAAAACCACGGGATTGTTTCACCAATGGATTCAGGTGGCTATTCATAAAGCCGCGCAAATTCGCTTCTTCGCCCCTCATGGCCATTTTCTCAGACTTACTTTCTGCTCTTGGGATCACGATCCACATGATCAGGTAGATCAGAATTCCGGAACCACCGATAAAAACGGAAATCAGTGCCGCCAATCGAATCCAACGTGCTTCGATATTCAGGTAATGACCTAAACCGACACATACACCGGCTACCATTGCCTGATCCGTATCACGGTATAATTTTTTAATCCCGTCATGAGGAGGCATAGCATGATAATTTCCTGCCATTTCTTCCTGCTCTTCAGAGCTTTCAAAATCTTTCACAGAACCCATTTGCGCAATCACCGATTGTACATCCTGGATATCTATCACTTGTTTCTGCTGTGCAGTCAGGATTTCTCCGAACATTTCCGCAATACGATTCTCAATATCTGTTACAATTTCAAAATCATCAGCATTCTTTGCAAAATGATGTTTTACCTCATTCAGGTAAACGGTGAGCATCTCGTAGGCATCTTCTTCCAGGTGGATGATGGAGTTGCCAATATTTATATTTAAGGTCTTCTTCATGATTTCGTTAAGTTTATTTGGGTTTCTGATTCCAGATCTGTTCCTTTTTTAGAGGTAGTAATGGCGTAAGCCAGTTCCTGCCAGGTATGGTCCAGCTGGCCAAGAATCGCGGTTCCTTCCGGGGTTAACAGGTAGTATTTTCTGGGGGGACCCGAGGTCGATTCTACCCAGTTATAACTCAACAACCCGTTGTTCTTCAGTCGGGTAAGCAAAGGGTACAAAGTACCTTCCACCACCAGCAATTTAGCTGACTTTAATTCTGCGATAATATCGGAAGCATAGATCTCACCTCTGGATATGATCAGGAGCACACAGTATTCCAGTATGCCCTTTCGCATTTGTGTTTGCGTATTTTCTGCTATCATAATTCAAAGTTATGTGTTTTATATAGTAATATGCAATACATAGTACTATATAAAACAGAAATACACACATAACACACTGATAATCAGTTGAATTATTTTTTAGCACCAAAACAGGAAGAATTTACAGGAAAGACTAAAAAAGAGTACAGTGTGGAGAAATAATTAAAGTCAAATACTTGATAATGAGTGTAAAAACCAACTAAATAATGGTAAAAACCAATAAAAACCACGAGTTGTTAACATTACGACAAATACTTTGGACTTTGGCTCGCAGTTTGCATTAAACCAGGTACATCTACTTAAAAACTGCTACCTATGTTAAGTAAATCATTTTCGATATTTCATGTTTTTGCAAGGCAAAAGAAAGAAAGCACCAAAAGGGTATTGACCAAAAGAGAATGGGTTAATGCTGATCGGGTTGTACTGATCTTTTTACTGCTGGCAACGATAGCGGGAGCGATTATATTTTCCTGAGCTCAGGTAGAAAAAACAAAACTTAATTAATTTTTAAAGCGTTCCTCTGGTACGCTTTTTTTATGCGGCAAAAAGCCCTTACAACAATAAAGTGTCGATTCTGTGGGCCTGAACCCTGGATTGTGAAACCGACCAGCTATAAATGGTAAAATGACCATCTTGTGAAGCCACCAATGCGGTAGCATCCTTTTGATCATGAACAAATTGTGCCGCAGAAAGATGTCTGGTGCCCCCTACCTTGGTCGGATGAACGACAGTTGCCTCCCCCCCTTTAATGGGTTCAGAAAAGGAAATTTCGTCAATATTATCCTTTCCTTTTGCACGTCCGATTTTTGCACCAAATGCCAAAAGCTCATAATCACTGCTGATCACCGTAGCGCCATCTACCGCTGTTAAGCCTGCTAAATGCTCCACTTCGCGTTTCAATGCGGTTTGCCAGAAAATCTGACTCGCTTCCTTACGATCTTGCTGCAGCAGTTTAGAAAGGCCGGTAAAGGCGGGTTGCACATAATATTGAATCGGTTTGATAATAGACTGCAACCAGTGGTTGGTTTCATTGGGCACGATCAGCAAGGTACCACCTCTCCCGTGACTGCGCATAGAAACAGCCAGCTGAATCATCACATTAACCGAATCGTTCCAGTAAGAAGGCGCAGTAAGATCTAATAGAGAAAGCAACATTGGCGGACAATCCCTCATATCTGTATGCTTCTCCTCCACCATTTTCACCTGATCCCCTTTCAGCACGGCAATATTGGTAAACTTCCCAAATCCATAGATCCTGCGGTGCTTGATCACCAGCAATGCTGGTTCAGAAACATCGAGTACGAAACAGAAATTAGGAATGCTTACTGTCGTTCCCCAGATAAAAAGCTCATCATCCTCCATCCAAACGCCCAGATGAATCCCTGCTCTTTCTACACCCGGAGCAATTTTGGTCAGGATTCCTGCACTTAAAGGCAAACGGTGTTTAAAAAGTAAAGGATTTCCTGCCTGATGCGGAGGAAGGTAGGCCAGAGAAATCTTTGGTGAATGTCCCTCCTCTTTGCGCAAACTTGCCCAAAAAGTGGCGTCAATAATCGCTTCAACCACATTTGCAGTGGGTAATGGCGCAAGATCATCCTCTCCACTTTCTCTGGCAGCAGCAAGATGCGCTGCAAAAATAGCTTCAACTTTTGGGGCAATCACCCTTGCTGCCTGATAGGTCGAGTAGTAGATCATGCCATAAAGTTAAACTATTCCTATTATTTTATGGTATACCTCATGCCAAAAAATCCCCTGATATTTTGATTGGGTCCGTATACATAATTCGGGTCAAATGTTAAGCCATAAGGATTACTTTCCGTGGGTTTTACTTTTCCCTGATCATCGTAAACCACGTTTTTATCAAAAGGATCATTCGCACCGGCGATGATAAATGGATTTCCGCGGTTAGGTGTCCAGTTCAACAGGTTTTTTATACCGCCATAGAGTTCAAAACGCTTGAATCCAGTGTAAGTAAACTGGATATTCTGAATACTCCATACCGGAGAAAACTCATCCCTTGGATCCAGCGGACCAACCAATGGCAGTCGCATCGGGCTGTAAATATTACCGGTATAATCAATCCCGAGATCCAGTGCCCTGATTTTGTAAGAAACCGCCCAGTTGCCGGAAAACTTCTCCGTCAGAATCTGCTGCCTTTTTATCCCATGCTCATAAGTCGCCACATCCTGATAAGTTCCACCCACTACGACTTTCAGTCCATTGTTTAAGGCCAGATCCAGATTGGCTGTAAAGCCCTTGCTCACCGCATAACCATCCAGATTATTATAGATAATCTTGTTCGGATCGGTATCGAAATCCCCAATAATCCGGTTATTGAAATAAGTATAAAATGCAGAGGTTTCAATACCGAAATAAGTACCATCGGCGGCATACATTTTCCGCAGGTAATTCAGGTTCACATTGTAAGTTTTCTCAGGTTTCAGCTTTGCGGCAATCACCACATCTCTGGCACCGGTTAAGGCGGCATGGTCTTCGGTGAAAATATTAACCACTCTAAAGCCTGTTCCTGCATTTAAACGCAGGATATTCTGGTCGTTCAGCTTCCATTTAAAAGCGGCCCTTGGGGTCAGGATATGACCATGTAAAGAATTATAATCGTATCGGAAGCCCGCGAGCACTGTGTGTTTCGGACTCAGGCGCAGTTCATCCTGTACAAATATCCCCGGCAGAAAGATGTTTTTCGCCGGATTATTCAGTGCCGTAGCCGGCGTATTGTCGTCATAGTAAGTATAACGCAATGCCGTTCCCACCAATAAATCATGGGCCTTGATCTTTTTATCCCAGGTCAGCTGTCCGAAAGCTACTTTTTGCGTAGCGATATAAGATTTATCCCCGTAGCGGCTATCCTGATCATGGTTATTCACAGAAAAAGCGAAGAACAATTTCTCCTTTACCGGCAGCTGGTAGTTTCCAATCAACTCCCATCTTTCCGTATAAATGCTTTCGCCATACACCTCGTTCCCGCCCCGGTAGGATTTATTCCAATTCGTTTCACCTCCCCATCTGTCTTCATATAAATAGCGACCTGCAACTGTAAACAACCTGTTATCCTTACGCTGGAAATTCCATTTCTGAAATACAGAAATCCGGTCTTGCAGGGTCACGTCGGTGAAATTATCATGGTTATGGTCCACCACATTCCCGAATTTATAATAGTTTACACCAGTCAGTGCAGTTGCTGTGCCGACTTTAGTTTTCAAGCCCAGGTCTACATTTAATTCCTCGTAAGTAGTCCCGAAGATATCCGCAGAAAACAAAGGCGCATGCTGAGGTTTTTTAGTGATGATATTGATTAGTCCACCAACAGCTTCACTGCCATATAAAGAAGAAGCCGGACCTTTCACAATCTCGATCTGCTCTACCAGGGAGTTCGGGATGCCGGAAAGGCCGTAAACTGTCGACAAGCTGCTCACAATCGGCATCCCATCAATCAAAATCATCGTATAAGGACCTTCCAGACCGTTAATATGAATATCACCTGTATTGCAAATGTTGCAGTTCAATTGTGGCCTTACACCGTTTACATTTTGCAGGGCATCAAAAATACTGGGTGTTGGGTTTTTCCGGAAGAAAGCGGGAGTATAGACCTCTACCGGCACCGGACTTTCCAGCCGGTTCACCTCTTTCAACGTTCCGGTAACCACTACCTCATTCAAATCATTCTGAAAATTACTCAGATCGAAGTCTAACCGCAGCGTTTCTCCGGATTTAAGGACGATGCTTTTTACCATCTTCTTAAAGCCAACTGCCGAAGCCTGAACTTTATAGCCCCCTGCATTAACCGCCGGCAATTCATAAAAACCGGCGCTGTCGGTAGTGGCTACAATAGCCAGCTGACCGATACTAATATTGACCCCCGGAACCGGATTCCCTTCCGAAATCACCCGTCCGGAGAGCACACCCTTTTGTGCAAGAGCAGATAAACTACTGACTAACAGTAGAAAAAAAACAAAGGATCGGCTAAAAACTGCTCTCATGATATATTCTTAAATAAAAGTTAGACTAACAAAACATTACAAAACTATAAAAGTTAGACTTACCTAACAAATGTTATTTGACATTTATTGTTTTATATTTGTACCATGCTATCTTACACGGAAGAAAACTATTTAAAAGCTTTATTGAAACTCAGCTTTCAAAACGAGGACAAGCCTGAGGCTGGCACCAATGAAATGGCGGCTCATTTAGGCGTAAAGCCTGCTACCGCCACGGATATGCTGAAAAAGCTGAAGGAAAAGGAGCTGGTCAATTACAAGAAATACGGAAAGATCTTACTCACTGAATCCGGAAAACAGCAAGCCCTTGAAATATTAAGAAAGCATCGTTTATGGGAAACTTTTCTTTATGACAAACTGGATTTCAGTTGGGATGAAGTTCATGAAGTAGCCGAACAACTGGAACATATCCAGTCTGCCAAGCTGGTAGATAAGCTGGAAGAGTTCCTGGGATTCCCTGAATTTGATCCACATGGTGATCCTATTCCTAAAGCCAACGGCGACCTTCCCGTATTGGAGAAAATCCTCCTTTCGGAGGTAAAAGAAGGGGAAATTTGTCAGGTAGTAGCGGTAAAAGACACTTCTACGGTATTCCTGCAATACCTGGAAAAATTACAAATCACCATTGGTACTGCTATCAAAGTATTAGAACGCATAGATTTCGACGGTTCTATGAGCATCCAGATTTCAGACGAGGAAGCCAGAAACGTGTCTATGAAGTTCGCAGAAAGTTTATTCATCACCCTCCATCATAATATATGTCAACAGAAATAAAATGCCCTAATTGCGCGCATACTTTTCCAATAGAAGAAGTAATGGCTGAGGAGTATAAAAAAGACCTCAGAGAGAAGATGCTTACTTTTACGAAGCAAAAGGATGAGGAATATCAGCAGAAACTGAGCAAATTAACACAGCAACAAAAGGAGCAGGAACAGAGCTTTGAGCAACAGCAGAAGTTACAGGTGCAAGCCTTTGAGCAAAAGCTGGCGGAGGAAAAGAAGATCCTGCAGACTGCCCTGGAAGAAACGCTGAGGAAAAGTATTGCCAGTGATTTTGAGAACAAACTGGTTATGATGGACAATGCACATAAGGAAGCAGAAGAAAAGCTGAAACTTGCCCGTGCAAAAGAGCTGGATTTCCTGATGAAGGAGAAGGCGATGATTGAAAAAGAAGAAGAGATGGAACTTCAGCTTCACCGTAAGCTACAGGAGCAGCGTACGGAAATGATCGAGCAGATCAGAAAGCAGGAGACAGAAAAGAATAACCTTAAAGATACCGAGCACCAGCTCCGCGTAAAAGAACTGGAAAAGCAACTGGACGATCAGAAAAAGCTGGCGGAAGAAATGAAGCGTAAGGCAGAACAGGGATCTATGCAATTGCAGGGAGAAGTTCAGGAGTTGATTTTAGAAGAACTATTGCGCAACGCCTTCCCTTTCGACCTTATTTCTGAGGTAGGTAAAGGCGTAAGAGGTGCAGACTGTGTCCACCATGTCAGAAATCAGTTTGGTCAGGAATGCGGAAAGATCATTTATGAAAGTAAGCGTACCAAAGATTTCTCTATGGAATGGATTGAGAAGTTGAAGAAAGACATGCGCAGCATGGGTGTAGATGTCGCGGTGATTGTAACCCAATGCTACCCGAAAGGAATGGATTGCTTTGGCGAAAAAGATGGGGTATGGATTTGTTCTTTTGATGAGGTAAAAGCGGTTTCCTACATTCTCAGGGATGGTATTGTAAAACTGTTTGGCGCTACAAAATCACAGGAGAACCGTGGTGATAAAATGCACATGTTATACGATTACCTGACCAGCAATGAGTTTTCTGAGCAATGGAAAGCCATCAGAGAAGGTTTTATGAGCATGAAATTATCCATTCAGAAGGAACGTGATGCCATGGAAAAACTATGGAAAGCAAGAGAAAAACAACTGGAAAAAGTGATGCTGAATGCCGCTCATATCCGCGGTTCCATTGAAGGAATTGCTGGTACTGACACCATTCAACTGAGCCTGACCGACGATGAAGATGACGAATTATTATTAGAATAATACCGATGATTTACGCAAAAAAGAAAGTCCTGAATACCGCTAATCTGGCGGCGCAAACCGCAAAAATCATTGCGAATGTAAAAGAACTGGAAGAGAAAAATGTAATCCGGATTCAAGGAAATGAGGTGTTTTTATACCCTGAAATATGGAAAGATAAAGCCACTGCCCTGAACTGGATCAAATGTCTTCACCTTTATTGTATGATGAAAAAGCGCTTCAAAGAAAGTGACAGTTTATTCTTTAAACATATAGAAACGGAAGCGCCACTTGGCGCTTTCAAAAACAAAAAGGCAACGGTGCTTATTTTTTAAGCCCCCGTTGCCTTCTTTATTTTATATCTTATTTACTTTCTTTATCCTCAGTTTCCGTTTCCGCAGCAGTATTTTACGCTTCAACAGCTTCATCCTGCGTTTCAGCAGTTTTCTTTTGCGACCAGCGGGTTGCCTTCCAGCTTTCCTGCTCTTCCGGCGTTAAAAATGTCCAGGCTAGAAAACGACTGATCTTCTGCCCTTGTGCCATCTCTATCGTTCTAATCTGTACCGGAGCAACCTTATCTAACGCAGCATATATAAATGGAAGGTGCATGCTTTTAGAAACCAGTGTACTGAACCAGAAACATTGTTTACCGATCGTTGCACTCTCCTGAATCATCTTTCTGATGAAACCTACTTCACCACCTTCACACCATAATTCCGCCTGCATACCACCGAAATTAAGCACAGGAGTCTTACCTCTCTGCGTACCTAAATTCCTTACTTTTCGTTGTGATCCCTCTTGTGCTTCTTCCGGCGAACCATGAAAAGGAGGGTTACACATTGTGAAATCGAATAATTCTCCGGGTTTAATCACCCCTTTAAAAATCTGATTCTTATGTGCCTGCAATCTAGGAAATACGGAAGCCGATAAAGACGGATTAATCGTTGCTATATTTTTAGCCGATTTTACCGCATACGCATCTACGTCTGAACCTACAAAAGACCATCCATATTCCTGATGTGCGATGATCGGGTATATGCAGTTGGCACCAACACCAATGTCCAGCCCTTTAATTTTCGCGCCTTCCGGCACTGCTCCTCTGTTTACCGAAGCCAGTAAATCCGCCAGGTAATGCACGTAATCTGCTCTTCCCGGAATCGGCGGACAAAGGTAACCTTCAGGAATATCCCAATGTTCTATCTGATAGAAATGTTTAAGTAACGCCTTATTCAACAACCTCACCGCCATGGGATTTGAGAAATCAATAGATTCATCACCATAAGGATTTACCGCCACAAAAGGACGCAATTCCGGCAATGTTTTAATCAGTTCCGGAAAATCATACCTGGAACGGTGCTTGTTTCTTGGATGTAACTCGTTTTTTTGCATAGACATTACCTTCGGCTAAATGATCGCCAAAGGTAATGTTATTTTAATTTTGGCTCTTGATTATTTTGAGCTTAAACACAGTCATGACTCCCTTATGATCGGTTGGCCATACCCCAGCAGGCTCGATAAAGCTATCCTTTCCATCTTCATTTACCATTTTACTCTTCACAATAGAAGTCTTTGGCGAATTTTAACAGCAAAAAAAGCTATTAATAAATATTAAAAGGGATTTCGCGTATTTAATAATTGGATATCCAGGAAAGCATGACGTACTTTGCAGGAATACAAAATAGGGTTTGTACCGCAGCTATGACTAAATTTATCAGAAGTTTTGGTTACGCGTTTTCTGGAATCGCTTACGCCGGCAAGAGCCAATTTAATTTCAGATTTCATTTATGTGCGCTGACGATTGTCGGCATTGCCGGATGGTATTTTCAGCTGAATACCTCAGAGTGGCTATGGATTGTAACAGCCTCCGGGATTGTATTACTCTCCGAATTGTTCAATACTGCAGTAGAGGTTTTGGTGGATCTTGTCTCTCCGGATATCCATCCGAAAGCAAAAATCATTAAAGATGTGGCCGCCGGAGCCGTGCTGATTGCCGCTATTACTGCAATCTTGATTGGATTGATCATTTTCTACCCAAAAATCGCTCATGCTGCATAAAACACGTGGAATTGTATTAAAAACGACATTATATAGTGAAAGTAGTGTGGTAGTGCAGATGTTTACGGAGAAATTCGGAATGCAATCTTACCTGATCAATGGGGTCAAAAAGCCCAGAGCAAAGATCAGGATGAATATGTTGCAGCCCTTACATCTGGTGGACATGGTAGTTTACCATAAAGTAAATTCCAGTATTCAACGGGTCTCAGAACTGAGACCTTCCCCTATTTTTCGCAACATTCCATATGATATCTTAAAAAGTACGATGGCCATGTTCCTGAATGAGGTGCTGTATAAAAGCATCCGTCAGCAGATGACTGATGAGTATTTGTTTGATTTTATCTTTAACGCGGTGTGCTGGTTTGACGAATCGCAGGGCTCAAATGTGAATTTCCACCTTGCTTTTCTCCTAAAATTATCGCGTTATCTCGGTTTTGCACCGAGTACAAAGACGAAAAGTGACCAAAGTTATTTCGATTTACAGGAAGGTGAGTTTAAATCTTTGCCTCCGGTGCATCCATATTTTATCGACAAGGACGATGCTGCACTGTTTATTTCACTATATATTTTGCCTTTCGAAAAAATAATTGAAATAAAGTTAGATAATAAAACGCGTCGTAGAATCCTCGATAAAATACTGATTTACTATACCTTACACACAGCTTCTTTCGGAGAAATCCGCTCACATCAGGTCTTGGAAGATATATTATCATAAAATAGTTGAAAATATTTTTGCAAAACTGATTTAAGGGTGTATATTTGCAATCCCAAAACGAAGGAAACTTTGCTAAACGGAAACGGCTTACTCAGCTGGTATTTGATACAAATAGAGTACAGCAGAAGGGAAATTAGCTCAGCTGGTTCAGAGCACCTCGTTTACACCGAGGGGGTCGGGGGTTCGAACCCCTCATTTCCCACCAAAAACAGACACTCAGCTGTTTCAAAACAAAAAGAGTACAACCAAAAGGGAAATTAGCTCAGCTGGTTCAGAGCACCTCGTTTACACCGAGGGGGTCGGGGGTTCGAACCCCTCATTTCCCACCAAAACCTTTCAGATCTTCTGGAAGGTTTTTTTATGCCCAAAAATTCCCAACGGAGGCCGGCCAGGCCAAATTCAACTCCCGCTTCCTTCGGGATGAGTTCGGAATCCCTTCGACTTCCTTCCGGATTCCCTCAAGGATTTCAAAATGGTTACATGACCTTTGCAACATGGTTGGAAGATCCGCTGAACCTACCAAGGATCATCCAACCCTCATCCAACCCTTATCCAACCATTGAGTAAACCTAGTCGCAGGTCGAATGCATATCGAAAGGAGGTCGAACAGAACGCGATAGAATCCTATAGCAGTTACCACATCCAAAGTTTTCAGGTGATTTCAGGAGTAACTAACAAAAAGCGTAATTCACAGATTTAGCAGTTATCCACAATTTCAACAAAACAACAAATAGACTAAGCACTGACAAACAATACATTAGATATTAAAAACAGCCGAGAAACCCTGTGGATAACCTGTTGACAAACTGTTAGCTTTCTGTTTATAGACTGTGTATAAACTGTGCATAAGTCCACAAACCCCCTCATGTTTACCACAATTTAGCATCGTTTCTATCCTGGCGCAGTGTTTATATCTTAATTCCCTGTCTTTTTAGGCCAATTCAAACTCCTTTATCACCTTTTCTACACCATTCACAATAATTGACAATTGTTGTACTCCCGGATAGAACTTCCTTGTGGTAATCAATTTAAAACTCTGTTTTCTGGAAACCTGCACTTTTTCCGCTGCAGCATAGTTCTTTTCACTGATTTTAAACACCTTTTTAGACCAGCTGCCATTTTGCCTTTTATAATACAGGCCGTATTCCAATCTAATCGTTTGCGCTTCCTCACGCTCATTGAAAAGATCAAAAGAAAACCGGAGATCGCCACCGATTGACGTGACCGGTGTAGAGATCTGAAAATTACTCACCTCCACCTGTTCACTTTCCAGTCCGTAGTGTTTTAATATTTCGATATGCCCCTGCTTTAATAAAGTCCGGCAGCCGTGCTTAATGATCGCGTCAGTCTCTTTATGTTTTCCTTTCCATCGCTTTGCGATTTCAATCACCAGGTCCGGATTGTCTTTAGCAATATCATTGAGGTGATTGGCTACACTTCTCCTCACCCATTCTGAGGGATCATTTTTTAGGTTTTCCAATAAGGGTAATACCGGTCCGGGGTTCTTTTTAAGTTCCGGCAAGGCCATTGCCCATGGCAGTCGCGGTCTGCTACCTTCGCTGGCAAGTCTCCTGACCCTATAACTTTCATGTAAAGACCATTCCGTCATCTGAGCGACCATCCGATCGCCATACTTCAACATAAACGGCCTTACTGCAAATTCGCAACTTACAAACTGTGTTAAGAAAGCGATAGCTCTCATTGAGTTTTCAAAATCACCGATGCCATAGGTTTCAATATAATCCGGCAGGAACATATAGGCCAGACCATCTTCCCCCTGGCGCGCGTTACGAAGCGCCTGAACGATTTCGGCAATCAGGTCTACCCTTTTCCCATAATCCTCAGGAAGGAATTGATGTAGCACTCTTGCCGTGTGCTTCATTCTTGCTTTCAATTCTTTACGCTCAAATTCTTCATCAAAGATTTCAAGGGTGAATTTCTTTTGATCAAAAGCAGGAATGGTTTTTATCAGCACTTCCGAAAGTCGCTGATAAAATGCCGGAGAATATATGTTTTTAAGAAGACTACTCATAAATGACTTGTATATTATTTAAACTGCCTGAATTAACTAATGTTAGTGACTTTGTTTCTGATTTCTCTCATTCCGACCTGGTAATACTTTTTCATCATTTTATTCAAATGACTACTATCTGTAAAACCCAGCTCATTCGCGATTTCCTTAAAAGAGCTGCTGGTTAATGTAGCCCGGGCTTCTGCGATTTTCAGTTTAGACCGCAGCACGTAGTCGCGGAAACTTTCCTTCGCATTTCTCTTAAAATATTCACTAAAATAAGTTTCCGAGACATGAAACCTCGAAGCAATTCCTTCGACGCTTACCTTTTTCTGATCCAACAGGTTATAATGGATAAAATGAAGCATGTTGACGAATCGCTTCTCAGGGAATGACTGTCCATGAAACAACTGTTTCTCAATATTTCTGGAAATGATGACGAGAATGGAAACCAATAAATTTTGCACCAGAAAAACAGAACAGCTGTTATCACTGTAATGTTCCGATACAATCAGGTTCAGCAAGGATTTTATATGTTTTTTATCGGTGGTATCAGGGATCAGTTGGCCGGCCCCCTGGTCATAATTTCCGATGATGAAGTTGAGTCGGTTAAACCAATCACTGTAATTGACAGAACCTGAGGTCTTGTCAGAGAAATAGTTGCTGGTGAAACGAATAAATAGAAAACGCGTCGGTTTTTCGATCACATAGCCATTGCAACTTGCAGAAGGCAATAGAAAGATATCTTCTGCCCTATAGTGATGCATACTCCCATTTACATACTGCTCTCCTTCGCCCTCCAGGATATATACCAATTCAAAGAAATTACTTGACTTACCACGTTTTTTCCAGTTTTCATGCTCTATAATACTTACAGAGAAGTTTTCGTGATTGATTTCCATGATGCAAGATATTTACAATTTCGGCAAGCGCCGCAACATCCAATATAAATACTGCTTTTTCCCATTACCATACTCATCATGAAGCAAGGAATATCCACACCTTTGACCCATCGTTTCTACCCAACGAACATAATATACCCTCAAAAAAGAGCAACTCATGAAAATGACCGCAATCCCCAGAAGAATTGTCACCGGCCACAAAAACGGCCGTTCTTTAATTGTAGAAGATAAAAAGGTGACGAATGTTTCAGAACATTTGCCGGGATTACTGATTTCCGACATATGGGCAACGAATACGATGCCGGTAGATTTAACACAGGAACTGATTGTGGAGAACACCTTGGTTCCGGATCCACCAAAACAAGGCAGTTATTTTAAGTATGTGAGCATCCCCCCGGATAAAGATACCGGTATTATAAACAAAGGTCCGGGCGGTTCAGGCGCTGCAGCTCCACCTCATCCCTTAATGCACAAGACTGATACGCTCGATTACATCATCATTTTATCCGGAGAGCTATACCTCATCCTTGATGAGGAAGAGACTTTATTGAAAACCGGTGATATTGTGATCCAAAAGGGAACCAACCATGCCTGGAGCAACCGGTCGGATCAGCCTTGTGTACAATTAGCAATATTACCGGATGCCAGTCGGGGGGAATAACCTCTCTTATTTTAACTGATAGGCCATCACTGTTTTTTTATAAAATGTAGGGATGAAAACGATCTTTTTTACCGGATCATAGCCAATATCAGCCGTATTTTTCTTCTCTAAATGGGTATCCAGCAATACGTCACATTTCCCGGCTGCAGTTACATAATAAACATAACCGCCCCAGCTAGAGCAGATAAAATCACCGTTTCCTACAGGCTCCAGTCCGTCACCACCAGCAGGTAACAAAGCGATCTGAGTTATCTTTTTGTTTTGATCTGCTTTCAGAAATTGCTTACCGGAAAGGATATACAGGTCATTTTTAATGGCTTTTAATCCGTTTACCCCGTTCAGACTGTCCATATACAGCGAAGGAACGTTTTTTTCGATCTTAAAGATTTTTTTCATTCTGGTATCAGATACATATACAATTCCTTTATCACTCACCGTGATGTCATTTAAGAATTTGGTGTTTTCAATGGGGATTTTACGGATCACTTTCCCTTTGGCAATATCTATTACCACTACTTCCGTCAGATCCGCAGCATATAAGAGGTTGCCAAACTTAGCAAGGCCTTTTGGCGCATTTAACCCGGTTACCCAGTCGAGGTTAATCACTTTACCGTTTGACTGCATCTTCCCTATTCCACCGATACCATCTTTTTCATCCGGTCCGTTTCCCATAATAGATACATAGAGAATATTGGCTTTAGGGTCATGTAACACCGATTCCGGCATGTTGACTACGCTATCCGTTTCCCAGATTTTCAGCAGATGATGCTGTGCTTTTAAAGAGATGGACAAAAAGACCATGGAGGTTAAGAAGAGGTATTTTTTCATGTTTATCTGTGATTTTATAAATTTAACGGGTTGTTTTAGGAGTTGAAGGTATTGCTTTAGCAATTGAACGGGCAATTAAATAATTCCGGTATTAAAATTACTATTTCAAGTTAGCAAATTAGTAAACTATATGATCATAAACAGTCAATTATCATCGTAAATAGTTAAATATAAGGCAATCAACCAAGAGCAGGCCTTTCGGGAAATCAAATAAAAGCTAACTTTAAATACCTGAACCAGTAAAAACTCAACAGATAAATTTAAACACCCTAACCAGGCAAACCGTAAACAATAGAAACATCATGAACAACAGCGCTATCATGACCCGCGTAACCGGCCTTATCTTTTCGTTACTCTTTTGTGGGTCCAATACCTCATATGCCCAATCAAAATCAGCAGATTTGAAAAACTGGCCGAAAGGTGCTTCTCCTAAAGAGATCGGTGGCAGGGTTGCAGCGCGTTTTGTGGCTACTCCCCATACCAATTTCAATAAACCAGGACCGCCAAGGGTGATTACTTATCCGGAATCTGTTGCCTGGTATGGCGCATTAACTTTTGCAAAATCCACGGAAAACAAAGCCCTCGTTAAGCAACTGTCAGATCGCTTTGAACCATTTTTTGGCGCAGAAGCGAAAATGATTCCGACACCGGATCATGTGGATTACAGTGTTTTTGGCGCTGTTCCTTTAGAGTTGTTCAAGCAGACAAAAGACAAGAAATACCTCGATATGGGCCTCGCTATTGCGGATAAACAATGGGGACCGCCTGAAGGACCCAGGGTAAAAGAAGAATCCCACGATTTTTACAATAAAGGATATACCTGGCAAACCAGGCTATGGATCGACGATATGTATATGATCACAGCCTTGCAGGCTCAGGCTTATCGCGTTACCGGAGAAAAGAAATACATCGACCGTGCCGCCAAAGAAATGGTGTTTTATCTGGACGAACTTCAAAAACCTAATGGCTTATTTTACCATGCACCGGACGTACCCTATTACTGGGCAAGAGGCGATGGCTGGATGGCGGCAGGCATGGCCGAGCTACTCAGTTCTATGCCTAAAGACCAGCCCAACAGAGCTAGAATCATGAAAGGATACACCGATATGATGGCTTCCTTACTTAAATATCAGGGTAAAAACGGAATGTGGAACCAACTGATAGATGATCCGGAAGCATGGCCGGAGACTTCGGCAACAGGCATGTTCACTTTCGCCATGATTAAAGGTGTTAAAAACGGCTGGCTGGATAAGGAAATTTATGGACAAGCGGCCAGAAATGGCTGGCTGGGATTGATTAGCTATATCAATCAGGATGCCGATGTTTCTGATGTATGTGAAGGAACCAACAAAAAGAATGACCGTCAGTATTATCTGGACAGGAAACGTAATACCGGAGATCTTCATGGGCAGGCCCCTATTTTATGGTGCGCTACAGCATTGCTCAGCAAATAAAAATGGCTCCGGTCAACAAGAAATACATGCGCTAAAATTTGTTTTAAGTTTTAGCGCATGCTTATTCCTACAAATCTTAGCCTACCCTTCTTAACATGTGCTAATCCCAATAAAGCAACCCTTAAAGTCCGGATCGGCGCATTTACCTGAAAAAAAGGACCGTTTTTAATAAAACTGCTCCTTAAGACCTCTTTTCAGTAGAAAAACCGTTACCAAAAGAATAAATTAGGGTTAAATAGGGTTTTTTATATGTTTATTTGCATTAATAAACCAACCTAAACTTAATTTACTTTGTTATACGGCAGGAAGCTGGCTTTTCAGCAGTATCGTATAATTTAAACTGAAATCCTGTGAAGAACCAAATCGCCTATGTTACCATCATTCGTCCGGCCAATCTGGTCACGTCTGTTGCAGATGTGCTTGCCGGCGTGGCTATTTCAGGGTACTTTTTAACGACTGCTTTCGACTTCGAACACCTTGCTCCTATTCTGCTGCTTTGTATTTCTACGCTGGGACTTTATAGTGGTGGTGTGATCTTCAATGATGTATTTGATGCAGAAAAAGACAAGAAAGAACGTCCGGGGCGCCCAATTCCGAGTGGGGCAATCAGCCAGAAAGATGCGGCAGTATTTGGGGGAATTTGCTTTACGGTGGGTATTGTTGCAGCAGCAGCAGTAAACCTGACTTCTCTGGTGCTGGCCCTGCTGATTTTGACTGCAGCTTTAACTTATGATAAATGGTCGAAACACCTGACTGTGATGGGGCCTGTTAATATGGGCTTATGCAGAGGCTTAAACCTGCTGTTGGGTGTAAGTATTTTTTCCAGATCTCCGGAAATCTGGTGGCTGGTGATCGCCATTATTCCTATTGTTTACATCGCTGCTCTTACCATCATCAATAGAAGGAAAGGAGATGACAAAAGTAAAACCACCTTATATCTTGCGGCCTTTTTATACGCTTTTGTGATCGCCTGTATCCTGTTCATTGCCAATAGCAAGGGTTATTTCCTATTGACTATCCTATTTGTGATTCCCTTTTACCTGATGATTTTCACACCTTTATTTAAAGCGCTGGATAATCCTACCGGGGAGAACATCAACAAATCAGTTAAGGCGGGAGTAATTGCCCTTATCCTGCTCAATGCAGCATGGGCCAGCGCTTTTGGCATCTGGTATATTGCATTGATCATCCTGCTATTACTCCCTTTATCCTTATGGCTGAGTAAAAAATTTACCGTTAATTAACCGGTACCAGTTTGTAAATGATACCCGGAGATTCTACTGCGATGTAGATATAACCGTCCGGTGCCATTCTTACGTCTCTTAATCTCCCGATGTTTTTGAAAAGTATCTCTTCCTTAGTCACCTTATTATCTTTTAGCACACTTCTGTTGAGGTACTGAAAACGTAAAGAACCAGTCAGCAGGTTTCCTTCCCATCCTTTATAGCGGTTTCCGGTTACGAAAGCCATTCCACTTGGTCCGATAGAAGGAATCCAGTAATGTATTGGTGCGGTGATCCCTTCTTTTTCAGAGAGCTCACTAATCACTTTTCCATTGTAGTTGATGCCGTAGGTTACTAATGGCCAGCCATAGTTTTTACCTGGTTGTACGATATTGATCTCATCACCTCCTCTTGGTCCATGTTCATTTTCCCAGATTTCTCCTGTTTTCGGATGAATCGTCATGCCTTGTGGGTTTCTGTTTCCATAGGTATAGATGGAAGCTTCCGCGCCTTGAGTTTTCACAAAGGGATTGTCGGATGGAATAGTACCATCAATTTTAATTCTGTGGATCTTACCCAGGTCATTTCCTTTGATTTCCTGAGGATTTTCTTTTTCATTTCCACGCTCTCCAACGGAGATATATAGATATCCATCTTTACCGAAAGCTAGTCGGGAGCCATAATGGTGCTGGGTGCGCGACCATGGTTTAGCCACAAAAATATCTTTTTGATTTGTTAGCTGATTGCCTTCCAGCTTTGCTTTTAACACCGCTGTAGTCGCCAACACCACACCATCTTCTGTTTTAGGCTTAGCATAAGAAAGGTATATGGTTTTGTTTTGAGCAAAGTCAGGGTCCAATACTACATCCATCAATCCGCCTTGACCTTTATTTAAAAGTGCAGGTACGCCGCTGATAGTTTGTAGTGATTTATCTTTTCCTATGCGATAAAATTTGCCGGTACGATCTGTTACCAATAGCTCCTGGTTAGGCAGGAAGGCCATTCCCCATGGCACATCCATTCCTTTTGCTACAGTGTCCAGTCGGATGGTCATGGTTTCAGTTTTAAAAACGTTGCCCGTTGGTTTACCTGAGCCCGTATAACGGTCTACATTTTTAATGCCTTTTAAAATATAATCTGCAAGTTCTTTGATCTCGTTATCGTTAAATGCAGAGTCAAAAGAAGGCATTCCTTCATTGGCATAACCATGTTTAATGGCTTTCACAAGGTCTTCTTTTTTGTTTCCATGTTTCCATTGTCGGTCTACAAAAGCATCCATCTTTTCTCCATGACATCCGCCACAGAAATTACGATAGTTTAGGGCCGCTTTTTCTTCCGGGAAACGAGGGTCGGTAAGGCTATTTTTTTTCAATGCTTTTACCGGAGTTTTGATCTGAGGCTTATCATCAAAGCTCAGCAAAGTTGTCAACACGCCCCCAAGAACGAGTGCGCTGCCAAGATACTTTATCATATTAAAATTCAGTTTAGGGTGTTTGAACACGTAAAATACACATAAATCCAGAGAAACCGGCAGCCCTAATGTGAAGCTTTTCTATAAAAATTGTTACGTTAAGGTGATCATTTCCGGCTTTGTAACATCTTTAGCTTCATAGTCGCCATTTCTGATTCAGAAAATTACTTTTTATGGTCAATCTTATTACATTTGAATAGACACACCTACAAACCAACATGAATTCAAGAAGATCATTTTTAAAGAACGCAGCCCTGTTATCCGGGGCTGCCGGACTCCCAAACGTTATTCCCATGTCTATCCAAAAGGCCATGGCGATTAGTGCCGACCCTGGTTCTACATTTTATGATGCGGAACATGTGGTTTTCCTGATGCAGGAAAACCGATCATTTGATCATATGTTTGGAAAGCTCAAAGGGGTTCGCGGATTCAATGATCCAAGAACGTTTACCCTCCCTAACCAGGATAAGGTATGGTTACAGAAAGATGCCGCCGGAAAAACATACGCTCCTTTCCATGTAGACATCAACAAGACTAAAATCACCTGGCAAGGTGGATTACCGCATTCCTGGTCAGACCAGCTTGCAGCTCGTAATCATGGGAAATATGATAAATGGGTACCGGTAAAATCACATATGTGCCTCGGTTATTACGACCGTACCGACGTTCCTTTTTATTATGCGATGGCTGATGCTTTCACCATTTGCGACCACAACTTTTGCTCTTCCTTAACCGGTACCACTCCGAACAGATTATTTTTCTGGACGGGGACTATTCGTCCTGAACAAAACGGGACTTCCATAGCGGCGGTTAACAATTCTCAGGCAGAATCCCGTGAAAATGCTTTTGTAGACTGGGATACTTTCCCGGAATTACTGGAAGATAATGATGTCAGCTGGAAAATCTACCAGAATGAGATCTGGACAGCAGATATCCAGGGGGACACGGTAGACGATTGGTTGGGTAATTATGGCGATAATGCCATTGAATATGTGAAGCGCTACAATGTAAAACTTGCCGCTTACTTCCGGAAAAACGGTGATAAAACGGCTAAACCACCACTTACAGCGGCTGAGGTGACCGAAAAATACAATAAACTGAGCGACAGGGAGAAAAACCTGATCGACAAAGCTTTCGCCAGTAACATCAATGCGCCGGAAAATTACATGGAGCTTGCGCCTTTTTCATTTACTGATGATCAGGGAAATGCGCAAACGGTAAACATTCCGAAAAATGATATATTTCATCAGTTCCGTTCGGATGTAGACCATGGGAAGCTACCTACTGTTTCCTGGCTGGTGGCTCCGCAAAGATTTTCTGACCATACCAGTTCTCCGCTCTATGGTACCTGGTATGTTTCTGAGGCTATCGACATCCTGACGAAAAACCCTGAGGTTTGGAAAAAGACGATTTTCATCCTGACTTATGATGAGAACGATGGCTATTTCGACCATATCCCGCCTTATGTGGTTCCGAAACCAGGCGATGCCGGTTCTGGAAAAGTTTCTGAGCAGATAGATATTGCACCGGATTATGAATTGAAAAAAGACAGTCCGATTGGATTGGGATATCGGGTACCCATGCTGGTTGCTTCTCCATGGAGCAAAGGCGGTTATGTGAATTCGCAGGTATTCGACCATACTTCCTGTCTGATGTTTTTAGAAAACTTCCTTGGTCAGAAAACAGGGAAAAAGATAAAAAGCAAAAACATCAGCAGTTGGAGAAGAGCAATTTGCGGGGATTTAACTTCTGTTTTCAGACCTGCAAAAGCTGATTTACCGAACACTTTAACCGCTTTGAAAAAAGAAGCGGTGATTACCGGAATTCAGAATGCGAAGAATAAACCGGCACAGGTAAAACCGGATGCCTTAACCCCAGCTGAAATCTCCAAAATAAATACACACGAAGCTTTTGATTCCGCTGCTCCATCGGCCATGCCACAGCAGGAAAAAGGAACAAAACCAGCTTGCGCTTTACCATACCAGCTTTTTGCGGATGCACATCTCGATCCGGTAAAAAAAACCATTCAGGTAGATTTTGAGTCTGGAAAAGGTAATTTCGGACAGAAATTAGTTCCGGTGGGTGCGCCGTTTTTAATGTACAGCAACGTAAACTATCAGCAGGCTCCGGGGAAAACCTGGTCTTATGCTGTGGTTGCCGGTGATCACATTACTGATCAATTGAAACTCTCCCATTTTGAGAAAGACCATTATCATTTATGCATCAGTGGTCCGAATGGATTTTTCCGTCAGTTTAAAGGAAACCAGCATGACCCTGCTTTGAAAACCAGTTGCGGTTATGAAGTTTCCGGTTTACTGAGCAAAAAAGGCACAGGAAATATCCAGTTATTATTGGAAAATGAGGGTTCATCACCTTTAAAAGTAACCATCAAGGATCTGACTTATCAAAAGAACAAGACACAGGAGATTGCTTTACCGGCAAAAGGAAAGGCTAAAGTGATTGTTGATTTACAGAAAAGCGGGGCATGGTACGACTTCTCCATTGAGGTTGCCGGCCATGGTCATTTTAGCAAACAATATGCGGGTCATGTGGAAACCGGCGAAGCAGGAATTACTGATCCATTTATGGGAGCTACGCTTTAAATAAAAATCCAGCTAAAGAAGCAATAAAAACACTGCCCCCAAATTGAACGGTTTGGGGGCATTTTTATGGGGGGCAAAAAAACAGTCCCCTACTTTATTTCCTTGTCTTCCTGTTTCTCCGGGTCGAGTTCTACATTACCGCGTTCATCTTCCTTGGCTGTCCATAAAGGATACAGGAAAAGAATGGCACCAATCATAAAAAACAAGCCTGCAATTTCAAGTGCATATATGCCCGCAGGCTGATCGTTTGTCGCCAAGATGATGTAGACAACCAATGCGATTACCCCCAGGATAATGGCAAATACAGCTTTCTGAAGTTTCATGATTTTGATCATAATAAGAGGTCATTAGTTTGTCGGTTAGTGTTAACAAAAACCAATCCAATTGTTTAAAAAGAAATCGGCTTGTACCCCCTTAAGGAATAGATAAATCTATTTTTTTTCCTAATTTACGAGCTGAATAATAATAACCTTCGGTTTGCGGGGGTTCCCGGCGTATTGCTGAGGATAAAACTGCGTTTTTAAATTCTAAAAATGTAACTTTGCAACCTTAATTTTTTGGAGATACTTGATTGATGTATAGGGAATTTAAACAGCTGGAACTAGCGAAAATAGGAAAAGATATACTTGAATTTTGGAAGGCGGAAAATATCTTTGAGAAGAGTATTTCTACGCGTTCAAAATCGAACCCATTCACGTTTTATGAAGGTCCGCCTTCAGCAAACGGGATGCCCGGGATTCACCATGTAATGGCACGTGCGATTAAAGATATTTTTTGCCGTTACAAAACATTAAAAGGCTTTCAGGTAAAGCGTAAAGGCGGATGGGATACCCATGGATTGCCAATTGAGCTTGCTGTAGAGAAGAAATTAGGCATTACTAAAGAAGATATCGGAAAGAAGATTTCCGTGGAAGAATACAATACGGCTTGTAAAGAGGAGGTGATGAAATACACTGATGTATGGAATGACCTGACCGAAAAAATGGGCTACTGGGTAGATCTTGAAAACCCATATGTTACTTACGAAAGCGAATATATAGAGTCGTTATGGTCGATCTTAAAATCGTTCTACGACAAAGGCCTTTTATACAAAGGTTATACCGTACAACCTTATTCTCCTGCCGCAGGAACGGGATTAAGCTCTCATGAACTGAACCAACCGGGTACCTACAAGATGTTGAAAGACACTTCAATTACGGCCCAGTTTTTCCTTAAAAAAGACCAGAATCATCCTTTGATGGCTGAGCTTTTTGAAAATGCGGAAGAAGAAACGGCAATTATTGCCTGGACTACTACCCCATGGACTTTACCTTCCAACTGTGCTTTGGCCGTTGGTGAGAAAATCAGCTATGTGAAGGTCAAAACGTTTAACCCTTATACTTTCCTTCCGGTAAGTGTGATTCTGGCCAAAGATCTGGTAGGAAAACACTTTAAAGCGGATGCCGCAGCAATTGCGATGGAAGATTATAAAGGTGGTGATAAGCTGATTCCATGGACTATCACTAAAGAATTTACCGGTAAAGACCTGATTGGCTTACATTATCATCAATTGATGCCTTATGTGACCAATGATGATCTGGAAACAAATGCTTTCCGTGTGATTCCTGGTGATTTTGTGACTACAGAAGATGGTACAGGTATCGTACACACGGCTTCTATCTTCGGTGCGGACGATTTTCGTATTGCCAAAGAGGCCGGTGTTCCTTCAGTATTGATCAAAGACGAAAACGGTAATGATGCCCCTATCGTAAACAAACAAGGTAAGTTTGTGGATGAGGTGACTGATTTCGCCGGCCGTTATGTAAAAGAAGAATACTACTCTGACGAAGAGCGTGCTGCTGCTGATTTTAAACCTACTGACGTATTAATCGCCATCAAATTAAAAGAAGACAACAAGGCCTTTGACGTTAAGAAATACGAACACAGTTACCCACATTGCTGGAGAACTGATAAGCCGATCCTTTATTATCCTTTAGACAGCTGGTTCATCAGAACTACGTCTGTAAAAGAGAAAATGGTGGCTTTAAATAAAACCATTAACTGGAAGCCTGAGGCAACCGGAACAGGCCGTTTTGGCAACTGGCTGGAAAACCTGGTAGACTGGAACCTTTCGCGCTCGCGCTATTGGGGTACTCCGCTACCAATCTGGCGTACAGAAGATGGTAAGCAGGAAAAATGTATCGGTTCTATCGAAGAATTGAATGCAGAAATTCAGAAATCTGTTGCCGCAGGGTATATGGAGGCTGGTTTTGAGCTGAAAGACATGCACCGTCCATATGTGGATGATGTGATCCTGACGGCTGATAACGGCGAAAGAATGCTGCGTGAGTTAGACCTTATTGACGTTTGGTTTGATAGTGGCGCCATGCCTTATGCACAGTGGCATTTCCCTTTTGAAAACAAAGAAGAATTTGCAAATGCTTATCCTGCTGATTTCATCGCCGAAGGTGTGGATCAGACGCGCGGATGGTTCTTTACTCTACATGCCATTGCGGTGATGTTAAGTGAATCCAGCGAGGAGATTAAAGCGATCAATGAGAAAGTAGGAAATCCAGGGGTTGCGTTTAAAAACGTAGTTTCCAATGGTTTGGTACTGGATAAAAACGGCAACAAAATGTCCAAGCGATTGGGCAATGGTGTAGATCCTTTTGCTACAATTGATACTTATAGTGCTGATGCAACACGTTGGTACATGATCAGCAATGCTTCACCATGGGATAACCTTAAATTTAACACGGATGGTATCGATGAGGTTCGCCGTAAGTTTTTTGGCACCCTTTACAACACGTATTCTTTCTTCGCTTTATATGCGAACATTGATAAGTTTGTGATTGATGAAGAAAATCAAACGCCTATTGCTGAACGTAGTGAGTTAGACCGTTGGATTTTATCTTTATTGCAGACGCTGATTGCTGAGGTTGATGAGAATTACCAGGGTTATGAGCCGACTAAGGCTTCCAGAGCGATCCAGACTTTTGTGGATGAGCATCTGAGTAACTGGTACATCCGTTTATCCCGCCGCCGTTTCTGGAAAGGTGAGATGACTGCGGATAAAAAAGCAGCTTACGAGACTTTATATACTTGTTTAACGGGCATCGCACAGATCATGTCTCCGGTAGCACCTTTCTTCTCTGATTGGTTGTTCCAGAATCTTTCTGTGACGGCTAAGGATGCTGTGGAATCTGTTCACTTAACGTTATGGAATGAAGCAGATCGTTCCTTAATTGATACTGCACTAAACGAACGTATGGAACTGGCACAAAACATCTCTTCGATGGTGCTTTCTTTACGTAAAAAAAGCAGCATTAATGTTCGTCAGCCATTAGCCAAGATTTTAATTCCGGTATTGGACAAGAAATTTGCGGAGCAGGTAGAATTGGTAAAAGAGCTGATTTTGTCGGAAACGAACATCAAAGCGATTGAGTATATTACTGATGCTGCTGGTTTCATCAAGAAAAAGATCAAGCCTAACTTTAAAGCTTTAGGGCCTAAGGTTGGTAAGGAAATGAAGCTGGTTGCAGACCTGATCAGTAACATGAGTCAGGAAGACTTAGCTGGTTTTGAAGCTACTGGTGAGTACCAGATTCCGAACACGGCTTACGTTGTTCAATTATCTGATGTGGAGATCATTGCAGAAGACATTCCGGGATGGCAGGTGACAAATCTGGGTAACTTAACGGTTGCTTTAGATGTGACCATTACTCCGGAGTTGAAGCAGGAAGGTTTATCGCGTGAGCTAATTAACAGGATCCAGAACTTAAGAAAAGAATTAAACTTTGAGGTTACAGATCGCATTACAGTGTCTTTACAGAACGATAATCTGATTGCCAATGCTGTAGCTGAAAATAAAACATACATTTGTTCAGAAATTTTAGCAGATAAAATTAATTTAATAGATAATTTAGAAGGTGGAAACAAAATCGTCATTGATGATGTTGAACTAGATATTTCGATCGCAAAACAATAATATTATGGAAAAAGCTACAAAAACACGGTATTCAGATAGTGAACTTCAAGAGTTTAAAGAACTTATTCAAGGAAAACTACGCATGGCGAGAGAAGAATTTCTTTCACTGACCAGCTCATTAAGTAGCCCGAACTCTAACGGAACTGAAGATACTTCAGGAACTTATAAAACTTTAGAAGATGGCTCTGCAACTTTAGAGAAAGAACAACTGAATCAGCTGGCAGCACGTCAGAAGAAATTCATTGAGAATCTTGAGGCAGCATTAGTACGTATTGAGAACAAAACTTATGGCATTTGCCGCGAAACAGGTAAGCTGATTCAGAAGGAACGTCTTCGTGCGGTTCCTCATGCTACGCTAAGTATGGAAGCTAAATTGAAGCAGAGCTAATGAAGGGATATACTAAACCTTTACTGATTATCTTTTTGATTTTAATCGCTGATCAGCTGATTAAAACCTGGGTAAAGACTAATATGTACCTTGGACAGGAGTTCAAGATTATCGGAGACTGGTGTATTATCCACTTCACGGAGAACAATGGGATGGCCTTTGGCCTTGAATTTGGCGGTGAATTTGGAAAACTTTCCCTTTCTCTGTTCAGAATTGCTGCGGTAGCAGGTATTGGATACGGTTTACATTACCTGATCCAGAGAAAATACCACAGGGGTTTAATTATGAATGTAGCCCTGATCTTTTCCGGCGCATTGGGCAATATTATTGACTCGGTGTTTTATGGTAAGGTCTACGGATACGCAGGCTGGTTTCATGGAAGAGTAGTAGATATGTTCTACTTTCCGCTGGTAGAAGGCGTGTTTCCGAAATGGGTACCAATCTGGGGTGGCGAAGATTACATCTTCTTCAGACCTGTATTTAACCTTGCAGATGCAGCCATTTCTATTGGTGTGGTGTTGATCCTGATTTATCAGAAATCTTATTTTAAGGAAGATGTAAATGAAGAGATTGGCATTAACAATGAAATTGCAGAAGATTAAGATATCATAAAATCTGATGAGCCCGTGAAGCAATTGCTTTATGGGCTTTTTTGTTTTTAAGACCGGTTATCGCAAAGGATTTTAACAAAAAATACAACTCATTATGAATGAGTTAAGCGTTTTTTGGTAAATTGTATCGTAGACTGATATGGAATTGGTCCGATATTTACATCTTCTTATCAAATACACAAAAAGAAAAACATCTATTATGAAAAAGTTATTTGCCCTTGCCTTTGTTGCCTTATTCAGTTTAAGTGCCATGGCTCAACAAGTAGACCTGAGAAAAAAGATTAGTGTGAGCGGTTCTGCCGAAACAGAGGTTACTCCGGATATCATTTACATCAGCATCTCCCTGAAAGAATATTTAAAAGATAACAACAGCAAGAAAAAAGTAGAGATCACGACTTTAGAAAACCAGCTGTATACTGCAATTCAAACAGCAGGGATTCCAAAAGAGAATTTAACGATCAATAATTTATCAGGTTATACCGTTACACAGAAAAAGAAAAATCCTGATTTCTTAGTGAGCAAACAGTACCGTTTGAAAGTAAGCGACCTGAATAAATTCAATGAGATCATGGGAGATATCGATCCGAAAGGCGTTGCTTATACCAATATCGATAGCTACGATTATTCGAAAATTGAAACCTTGAAAAAAGAATTGAAAATTAAAGCTTTGCAAGCTGCGAAAGCAAAAGCAACGTACCTGGTTGAAGCGATTGGTGATAAGCTAGGTAGCATCATTGATATTCAGGAGTTGAACAATGAGTCCTTCCCTCAGCCAATGTACCGCAACGTGATGATGATGAAATCATCTGAAAGTGCTGACATGGCCGGTGCCCCTGCTCCGGAGATCGACTTCAAAAAGATTAAACTGAATTACACTATGAATACAGTGTTTGAAATTAAGTAAGCTGACCAGAGGAACACACACTTTTTGTTTGTTCCGACAGAATATGAGGTAGCCTGAAAATTAATTAATAATTGCTATATGCCTCAGGCATACTAAAATTAACAACTTTTTAAGCTCAGTGTCCTTGATAAAAGACCTACCAACATTTTTTGGTAGGTTTTTTGTTTGTCATGTATTCGTAAGAAATAAAACCTTAATCACATGAAAAAATTCATTTATTCATTAGCCTTAATTTTTATGCTGGGCGTTAGCGCAAACACTGTTGTTGCCGCTGAAAAATCTGAGAAAAACAAAACGGAAATGACCGTTGAGCAACAGGCGCAATTGAGAAGAATAACAGAACGTGTAGAGGAAATCAAGTCTATGGATAAATCTAATTTATCCAAAACAGAGAAAAAAGAATTACGTAAGGAACTTAGAGAGTTGAAAAAACAATCTAAAGCCGTAGGTGGTGGCGTTTATCTTTCTGTTGGAGCGATTATCATTATCATCCTGTTGTTAATCTTAATATTATAATAGTATCATCTACCGATGAATAAAAAAACCTTCCCCGTAATGGAGAAGGTTTTTTTTTAGGCCATGATCGTATCATGGCTTTTTTAGTATTTGATTTTTCAGGATTAATCGATGTATTCGAAACCTGTATATTTTACCAATACTTCAGGAATTTTAATTCCCTTATCAGTCTGGTTATTTTCCAGGATACAAGCTACAATACGTGGTAATGCCAATGCACTTCCATTTAAAGTATGTGCCAATTGTGTTTTACCAGCACCTTTAAATCTTAATTTCAGGCGGTTACTCTGGTAAGTTTCAAAGTTAGATACAGAAGAAACTTCTAACCAGCGTTGTTGTGCTGCACTCCATACTTCCATGTCATAAGTCATGGCTGCAGTAAAGCCCATATCGCCACCACATAAGCGTAAAACGCGGAAGTGTAAGCCAAGGTCTTTTAGTAAGTCTTGTACATAGGCACTCATCTGCTCCAATGTTTCATAAGAGTGGTCCGGGTGTACCACCTGTACCAATTCTACTTTATCAAACTGGTGTAAGCGATTTAATCCTCTTACGTGTGCACCATAAGATCCTGCCTCGCGACGGAAACATGGCGTATATGCGGTATTTTTAACCGGAAGTTCTTCTTCTTTCAAAATTACATCACGGTATAAATTCGTTACCGGTACTTCGGCAGTAGGGATCAGGTAAAGGTTGTCTACACCTGCATGGTACATTTGTCCTTCTTTATCCGGCAATTGTCCGGTTCCAAATCCTGAAGCTTCATTTACCAATAGCGGCACCTGCATTTCCCTGTATCCGGCATCTACGGCTTTATCCAGGAAATAGTTAATCAACGCTCTTTGCAGGCGCGCACCTTTTCCTTTATATACCGGAAATCCTGCTCCGGCAATCTTAGTACCCAATTCAAAATCTATAATGTCATATTTAGTGGTCAGTTCCCAGTGTGGTACTGCATTTTCGCCCAATACTGCAGGCTCACCATAAATAAATATCTCTTCATTTTCTTCCGCAGTATTTCCTGTAGCCACAGATTCATGAGGTAGGTTAGGCAATTGAACGATCAATTGAAACAACTTCTCTTCTGCGGCAGTCAATACTTCTGAAAGGTTTTTGATCTGCTCTTTATTTGCTGTAGTCTCCGACTTTAATACTTCCGCTTCCTCTTTTTTTCCATTACGCATCAGCTCGCCAATTTGTTTCGCACTGGCATTTGCAATCGCAGAAAGTGAATCTAAGGAGGTTTGAGCTTGTCTACGCTCTTCATCAATTTTAATAATTTCATCAACCAATTCTGGTTGTTTGAATTTACGTACACTCAGTCGTTCTAAAACTTTGTCTCTATTTTCGCGGATATAGTTAACTTGCAGCATTATTTTATATTTTAAACAAAGATAATAACTTAACTCGTCATTGCGAACCTCCACAGACATCTGTAGGATAATATCCTTGAACAGAGCGTCTATTTTGGCAGAGCTGATGAAAAAAATACTATGGAAGGCAAATTATTTCTTGTTCCCACGCCGATTGGCAACCTTGAGGATATGACCTTCAGGGCGATAAGGATTTTAAAAGAGGCAGATGTAATTCTGGCCGAAGATACGCGTACGAGTGCGCCGATGCTGAAACATTTCGGGATCGACAAAAAGGCGTATTCACACCACCAGCATAATGAGCATCAGGCGACTTCTGAGATCATCAGGTTTCTGAAAGAAGGAAAAAATGTGGCGCTGATCTCTGATGCAGGGACTCCGGCGATTTCTGACCCCGGTTTTTTCCTGGTTAGAGAGGCCATAAAAAATGACCTTGCCGTAGAATGTTTACCCGGTGCAACTGCTTTCGTGCCGGCATTGGTAAACTCTGGTCTTCCTGCCGATACCTTTATCTTTGAGGGCTTTTTGCCTGTTAAAAAAGGTAGACAAACCCGTTTTAAGAAATTAGCAGAAGAAGATCGTACCATCATTTTGTATGAAAGTCCGCATAGATTACTTAAAACACTGGAAGAATTTGCAGAATACTGTGGTGAAGACCGTCAGGCTTCCGTGAGCAGAGAGCTGACAAAAATGTACGAAGAGACAGTAAGGGGTACTTTGCTGGAAATCAAGGAGCATTTTGAGAACAATATTCTGAAAGGCGAATTCGTGATCTGCATCGCAGGTAAAGAACAAGTGAAGAAATCTAAATATAATAAGGACGATTCAGAGGACTAATCCGCAGATGCCGGAAGCACATTTCAGGTTCAATTTTTGATAGTATTATAAAAAGCATTTATATGATATTAATTGATAGATTTTTAAGTGACGAACAAGATCCAAAAGCTGTTGAAAAGGTTTTAGGAAAATTAAATGATATGCTCAGCGCAAATGAGGAGCTGATTTACATGGCGGTTCAAAAAAGACCTGCTGTGAATATACTTCCTACCTGCATTGTGGTAAGTAACAAGCGTATCTTTTATTGTGAGCCGGGGAATTTCGGCATCACTATGAATTTCAAAGATATCTCCTGGAAGACCATTAAAGAAGTGTCTTTTAAAGAGGAAATCTTCGGTTCTAAATTTATTTGTGTGCCTACTTATGGCGAAAATATCATCACTGAGTATATTCCAAAAGTTCAGGCCCGTAAATTATACCAGGCTGCACATGAGCAACTGGAAGGTTTTAAAGAGCATCAAAGACAAATAGAACTGGAGGAAAGACGTTCTGCCACCTCTCCGGTAACGGTAAACACGGTTCCTGCTCCTGTAGTAGAGGAAGAGCCTATGGCTTTTATCCCCCCTGCTCCTGTTGCAGCGCCATATGTAGCACCTGTTCCGGTAGAAGAGCCTGAAGATGAAACTACGCTAAAGCTGAGAAAACTGAAAACATTGTATGATAAACAATTGATTACGCTGGAAGAATATGAAGCTAAAAAAGCAGACATTCTGGACAGCTTTTAAGGAGCTGGCTTAAAAGTATTGGCCCGATTAAAAATATTAGCTTGCTTAAAAAATAAAAGCTGCCGGCACCCACCGGCAGCTTCTTTACAACTCCCCCATTAAATCCCAATGAATTCAAAAAACATTACGCTCCTTGCCTTGCTTAGCGCATTTTTAATGTGGCTGGCCTGGCCGCCTATTCCATTTACCACGCCACTTTTATTGGTTGGTCTGGTGCCGCTACTGATCGCCATTGCGAAAATCCGCAACAGCAGTACTGATGGTACCGGTAGCAAAGCAAAAAAAGGAAAACAAGTATTTTTAACTGCGGGACTTACCTTCCTGATTTGGAATACCGCCTGTATTTATTGGGTCTACAACGCCGTTAGTGCTTATAACAGTCCATTTGTAGCCTTCCTGATTTCACTGATTCCTTTTGGTCTGGGCGCTTTACTGATGACGTTTGCTTTCTGGCTGTATTACCGTTTAAGCCAATACACCAGTAAATGGGTCGCTTATACCGGATTAATCAGTTTCTGGATCGCTATGGAATACCTGCAGCAAACCTGGGATCTGGCCTTTCCATGGATGACCCTTGGAAACGGTTTTGCCGCTAGTCACCAGTTGGTGCAATGGTATGAATTTACCGGAGTTTATGGCGGTTCTTTGTGGATTCTGCTAAGTAACATCCTTGCTTTTGAAGCTTATCAGGCCTGGAAAACTCAGAAAGGATCCCTTAAATTCAAACCGGTAATGGTATTGGCAGCGGTGATTATAATCCCTATGGCGGCATCATTGATCAGGTATTCGACTTATAAAGAGAAGCCTATGCCGGTAAATGTGGTGGTAGTTCAGCCGAATATCGACCCTTATCTAAAACTGGATGGCATTTCTCCACAAGAGCAGTTGCGCGTACTTACCCACCTTTCTGACTCTGTAGCACAGGTGAACACTGAATATTTCATCTGGCCGGAAACTGCGATTCCTAATTATAGCGATGAAGAAAGGATCCGAAGCAATCCGGATTACATCCAGCTTCAGGACTTTATTTCGAAGTATAAAAACGGCACATTGATCACCGGAATTGAAAGTATTAAGGTGTATCATGATAAACAAACGATCAGCTCAAAGCTGGACCCTAACAGTGGTTTATATTTCGACAATTTCAATGCAGCGATGCAGGTAGAAAACTCTGCCAATGTGCAGTTCTACCATAAATCGAAACTAGTACCAGGCGTAGAAAAAATGCCTTTTCCTAAAACGCTGGCTTTCCTTACCCCTGTTTTTGCAGAATTAGGTGGCACTGTTGGTGGCTGGGGATGGCAGGATAATCCGGGTGTATTCTATGCACAAAGCGGTGTGGGCGTTGCTCCCGTCATTTGTTATGAATCTTTATGGGGAGACTGGGTAGGGAAATCCGTTAAAGATGGTGCTCAGTTCATCGCTATCATCACCAATGACGGCTGGTGGGGAAACACCTCAGGAAAGGATCAACACCTCTTATACGCGAAATTACGCGCGATTGAAACGAGACGCTGGGTAGTCCGTTCTGCGAACACCGGAATCTCTGGTTTTATTGATCAGAAAGGAAACATTATCAAACAGAGTAAATGGTGGACTCGTACTGCCTTAAAAGCAGACATCAACCTGAACAGCGAGCTGACTTTCTATGTAGCAAACGGCGACCTGATTGCAAAACTGTTTGCTTTGATTGCGGTACTACTGGCATTGATTATTCCTTACCGGAAATGGGTAAAAAAAACAGTTTAAAAGCCTTCAATCATCATGCATAAAAAAGCGCCTGAATCCACAAAATGATCAGGCGCTTTTCTTTTGAAAGTATTTTCAGAACTACTCTTTGCTAAGAAAGGTATTTCCCTACAATCGGCATCCTTCTGCCCATTCCAAATGCTTTAGGCGACACCCTTAATATCGGTGGCGTTTGGTAACGTTTAAATTCTGCGTTGTTAACCATTTTCAGAATCCTTTTCACCAAAGCCTCGTCATAGCCCTGTGCGATAATTGCAGCAGAACTTTGTTTCAGCTCGATGTACTGGAAAAGTATTTTATCAAGGATATCGTAATCAGGCAGGGAATCCGAATCTTTTTGTCCGGGTCTCAGCTCTGCCGATGGCGGTTTAACGATTGAATTCTCCGGAATCACAATTCCGTCTTTATTGATGTAATTTGCTAACTGGTAAACCTGAATTTTGTACACATCGCCGATCACGCCGATTGCGCCACACATATCTCCGTATAAAGTGCCATACCCTACGGCACATTCACTTTTATTGGACGTATTCAATAAGATATAGCCAAATTTATTAGACATGGCCATCAGAATAATCCCTCTGGACCTCGCCTGAATATTCTCTTCTGTCAGGTTAAAAGGCAACCCTTGAAAAGCTGGTGCCATCATCTGATCAAAAGCATCCGCTGCTGCTGCAATGGGAATTATCTCATGCTTGCAACCGATATTTTTCACCAGGTCTATCGCATCATCAATAGAATGGTCGGAAGAATATTTTGAAGGCATCAGCACCGCCATCACATTCTCCGGTCCGAGCGCCCTGCAAGCTAAAGCACAGACAATCGCGGAATCAATTCCGCCTGAAAGTCCCAATACCGCTTTACTGAACCCTGATTTATCGAAATAATCTTTAATACCTAATACCAAAGCCTCATAAATCTGCTCAATATCAGGCGCGGCTTCATGTACAATCGGTTCATGACCTTTGAAATGGCCATCTTCCAGTTCATAAATTTTCAGCTCCTCCTTAAAATAAGGCATTTCATCAACCAGTTTTCCTTTCTTATCAAATACCATCGAACCACCATCGAAAATGATCTCTGTCTGCGCACCAATCTGGTTTACATAAAGTAATGGCAATTTGTATTTTTTAGCATTATCCGACAATACCACTACCCTTTCATCATCATGACAGTAAGAAAAAGGCGATGCGGCGATATTGATCATCAAATCTGGCTTCTGACGAATCAGCTCATCCATTGGCGAAGAAACGTATAAAGGATTGTTATTGATGTTCCATAAATCTTCACAAATAGTCAGTGCAATCTTTTGTCCTTTGAAACGGATACATTCGAAATGACTGGCCGGCTCAAAGTACCGGTATTCATCAAACACATCATAAGTAGGCAGCAAAGCCTTTTTTACAATATTTTTGATGCGACCATCTTCAATAAAATAGGCTGCATTGTAAAGGTCCTTTCCCGCCAGGATGTCGTTTTTTACCGGTAGCCCGATGATGCAGGCGATACCATGACATTTGGTTGCAATTTCCGCTGCTGCCTTTTCACACAATTCAATAAACTCATCAAACTCCAAAAAATCCCTTGCAGGGTAACCACAAACGGCCAGTTCTGCAAAGACTACCAGGTCGGCTCCTTTTGCTTTTGCCTGTTCGATATTTTCAATGATCTTTTTCGTGTTGTATTCAAAGTTCCCAATATGGTAATTGAGTTGTGCCAGTGCGATATTCATGTGTCTATACTTAAAAATCTAATTCGTAATTCCTTAAAAGAAAACGCCTACATTAAGGCCTACATAATGGTTTTTAGCTCTGCGATCGCCATCCTTTACAATATTGGTTAAGCCGTTATTGAAAGTTAAGCCGATGGCTAAACTGGTACGATCGTCCAGATCATACTCTCCGCCTGCGGCAACCACCATCCCTGCACGATAAAATCTGGTATAGTCAGAAATGTTTCTATCATTCTCCACTTTCTTCCCTGCCAGTTGTGCATTTTGTTTGGCGCCGATATTAAAATCGTTGGAAATACCGAATTGTCCGTACCACCTTAGGGGACCGATTTTATTGGTTTTTAGCTTGATCGTTAGTGGAATTTCGATATACTGTAACCTGTATCTTAAATCATAGGCAGCAGTACCGCCATCCGCAGGATTAAAATAAGGTCTTGCGTTTACCTCTGTGCTCTTACCATTAATAGTGGTGATCGTCAGTCCGGTAGCAAAGGAGTAATTCTCTGCGAAATTAAAATCTCCTAATAATCCATAAGAGAATCCCAGGGCAAGACCTTCAGATTTTCCAACTTCTGGTTTCACCCATCCTAAAGTAGGGTGTGCGGTTAAGCCTAATCTGAATCCATAATATGGAGATCCGCCATGCTGTGCGAAGAGTTGTCCTGTTAAAAGAAGTAAGAATAAAGTAAGGTATGTGTTTTTCATTATTATATCATTTATTTTTCAATGGTGATGAAGCTATCATCAGCTTATTCATTACAATTTGCCAATTTTCCTCCGGGATGTATATATATTTGCTAATAATGATATATAACGTAAAACCCAGCCAAATCTATCTATTTTTTCTCTCTATGCTTGCTTTTTTTTCATGTAAGCAGGCCAGTAAGCCCGATGTGAGCGACATCAAGCTGGATATAAAAGTGGAACGTTTCGATCAGGACCTGTATCAGGGGAAGTCAAAAGACCTGCAACAGACAGATAAAATGTTGCAAAAAAAGTACGGTGCTTTTTACCGGGATTACGTCCACAGAATGGTTGGCGACCCCGGTTACAGCAGTCCGGAAATTCTGACTACCCTCTATAAAGAACAGGCCTACACCGACCTGAATAAAGAAGCCGACAGTGTTTTCAAAAACATGGCCAATATTGAAAAAGACCTGACGCAAACCTTTAAATATGTAAAACATTACTATCCGGATGCACGGATTCCAAAGATGATTTCTTTTGTATCCGGATTTGCGGTACAAACACCTATCGGGGATGATTATATCGGGATCGGATTAGACATGTTTCTTGGCAAAAACAGCAAGTTTTATGGGGCTATCGTACAAAGCGTCCCTACTTATCTTTCCCGTCGTTTCAGTCCGGAGTATGTAGTGCCACGGGTAACGGAAACTTATGCGCGTGAAGATCTATTTCCCGCCAGAGATGAAGACCGTACTTTACTGTCGAAAATGATTCAGAATGGGAAAATTTTGTACTTTATGGATCAGGTATTGCCAGATGCCGTACCGGATTCCGTCAAGATTGGTTACACAAAACCACAAATAGATTGGTGTAAAACCTATGAAGTTGACATCTGGGCCTATTTATTGCAGAACAATTTGTTGTTCGAGACCGATTATCAAAAGATTCAGGTGTTTTTAGGGGAAGGCCCTTTTACTCCGGGATTAGGAGATAAGCAGGAATCAGCACCGAAATTAGGCGTCTGGATGGGTTGGCAAATGGTGAGAAAATATATGGAGGAGAATAAAGAAGTTACGCTTCAACAGCTGATGGCAGAAAAAGATCCTCAAAAAATATTGAACTTATCAAAATATAAACCTAAATAGCAGTAGTAATTGGGATAAAGAAAAAAGTATGGTTAAAGTAGGAATAGTATTATCAGGTGGAGGGATCAGAGGCATCGCTCATCTGGGTGTATTAAAAGCTTTAAAAAATGCAGGGATAAAGTTTAGCCACATCAGTGGAACCAGTGCAGGTTCCATTGCAGGTGCATTTTTTGCTTCGGGAATAGATCCGGAGTCCGGGTTGGATATCTTTATTAAAGCAAAACTATTCCGTTTTATCCGACCAGCATTGGGTTCCCTCGGACTGATCAATATTGAGCATGTGGAGGAGTTGTTACAAGAACACCTTCCGGTAGACCGTATGGAAAACCTGAACATTCCACTGACCATTGCCGCAACCAATTTTAGTGAAGGAAAGCTGGTTTATTTCACAGAAGGACCATTAATCAGGGCAGTACTCGCTTCCAGTTGTATTCCTGGGATTTTCAGACCGATCTTAATTGAAAACCAGATGTACGTAGATGGCGGAATTTTGAACAACTTCCCGATTGAGCCTTTAATGAGCAACTGCGACTATATTATCGGTTCTTCCTGTAATCATTTAAATAAAGTGGATACCATCACCAATATCTCTACACTCATGAAAAGAGCAGGTGTGATGTCGATAAATAAGGATACAGAGCAGAAATCAGCATTTTGCAATGCGATTATAGAGCCTACAGGCATGGGAGATATCAGCACTTTTGATATGAAAAAGGCAGAAACCATTTATTGGCTGGCTTATGAGCAGACCTTAAAAACCATTAAGACCAATGAAAGTTTGCAGGAACTGATTCTTAATTTTAAGCAGGATGCTTTCGTGCAAGAGCCCTAAAATCTAAGCCTCCAGTGCAACCAGCTTATCCCCGGTTAACACAGGAATGGCAGTACAGATATTGAGCTGAAGACAGAATTTTACATCTTCTTCAATGTTAAGTTCAGCTAACCTATGGCTGTGCGAAGATTTATGAAGGTAGCTTCTCAAATCATCTTTTGCCAGATCATACAAATCTTCTGCGGCAACACAAGAATCGTCAAAATGCGTAAAATCTTTACGCAATTCGCGCACTACAGCACCGGCAAACAGGGTATCTTCCAGATTGAATTTATCCTTCCAGCCTGCACAAAGCAACAGCACACCTTTATCTTGTACGCGAAGCCAGTTACAAAGCGCTTCCAGGTTTAAAAATGACCCGATGACCACCTGATGCGCCCTTTTTCTGGCCAGGTGTAATGCTTTGGTCCCATTGGTTGTGGTGAGTACTATTGTTTTCCCATTCACTTTTTCATGGGAATAAGAAAATGGAGAATTGCCGAAGTCATAGCCTTCAACCACTTCTCCATTTCGCTCTGCAGCCAATAGAAAACCTTCATTTGCGTAATTCAGACAATCTTCTACCTGTGCAACAGGGATGATTGCGCTGGCACCATTGTCAATTCCATAGACCATTGAAGAGGTCGCTCTCAGCACATCAATAACCACCACTATACGGTCTTCTATTGAATAAAGATCTAATAATGCCGGCGTTAAACAAACTTCTATACTTTTCTGCATGGGTAATGGAATGGAGGTGTCGCTAAGTGATCGTGTTTTCTATTGCTCTTTTGATATTATTTAGTGAAAGGGAATTTTACCACTTTCGCTTTAATTTTATTGTTACGGATATTGATAAAGATCTCAGTACCTTCTTTAGCCAAAGCTTTGTCGATATAACCCATACCGATTGCTTTTTGTAAAGATGGTGCCTGTGTACCTGAAGTTACTCTTCCGGTTACATTTCCTTCTGCATCTACAATCTCATAATCATGACGGGGAATACCTCTGTCGATCATTTCAAAACCGATCAGTTTGCGGGCAACACCAGCTTCTTTCTGTGCTTGTAAAGCCTCAGAATTGGTGAATTTTTTGCTGAATTTAGTAATCCATCCTAATCCTGCTTCAATTGGAGAAGTGGTATCATCGATGTCATTTCCGTATAAACAGAAACCCATTTCTAAACGCAAAGTATCACGTGCACCTAAACCAATTGGCTTAATACCGAATGGCGCGCCAGCTTCGAAAATAGCATCCCAGATTACATCTGCATTTGCATTGTCGAAATAGATCTCAAAACCACCGGCACCAGTGTAACCTGTAGCAGAAATGATCACATTGTCAACACCTGCAAAAGTTCCTTTTACGAAGTTGTAGTACTCCATAGAAGCAAGATCTACCTCTGTTAAGCTCTGCAATGCTTCTGCTGCTTTAGGGCCTTGAATCGCTAAAAGAGAAGTCTGGTCAGAGATATTGTGCATTTCTACACCTTTATCATTGAATTTCTGAATCCAGTTCCAGTCTTTCTCAATGTTGGAAGCATTCACTACTAACATATAAGTAGTTTCATCCATTCTGTAAACCAATAAATCGTCTACAATACCACCATCTTCATTCGGCAGACAAGAATACTGTACTTTACCGTCATATAATTTTGAAGCATCATTGCTGGTTACTCTCTGAATCAGATCCAGTGCATTTTCACCTTTTACGATGAATTCACCCATGTGACTTACGTCAAAAACGCCCACAGATCCTCTTACGGTCGCGTGTTCTGCATTGATACCTTCATACTGAACTGGCATATTGTAACCTGCGAAAGGTACCATTTTGGCACCTAATGAAATGTGTTTTTCTGTTAATGCGGTATTTTTCATTAGAATAATTTTGTTTTTTAACGGTTATGAAGTGGCAAAAAAAATGGCCTTTCCATTGGAATAATTTTATTATATGGTGATGGAATTTACCTTAAAAAGGCGGATTCTATCCGTATTGTTATCTTGCTGACTTGTTATCGTTTTTGGTTGCTTTACACACATCATTCCCCTTTAACCGGCCAAAAACGTGGGCAAAAGTACATAAAAATTAAACAGTAAGTAATTTTTGGTAGATATTCAGCATTCTTTCAGCGATGATTTTGACATCATGGTCTCTTTCCACAGTTTTCCTTGCGTTTTCCCCAATTTCCTTCCATTTTTTAGGATTGGTGATACATTGCAGGATTGCCCGGTAAAACTCATCCGCGGTATCCGCGATGAGAATATCTTTTCCATGTTCGCAGCGAATACCCTCGGCAGCCATACTGGTAGCGATGATACATTTACTCATGGCCATCCCTTCAATAATTTTCACGCGCATCCCACTTCCTGACAACAAGGGTACAATCATGATGGCTTTAGAATTGATAAATTCTACGGCATCAAAGACCTCCCCTTCTACCACGAGGTTATCGGAATCGTATTCAAAAAACTGTTTTGGCATATTTTTACCGGCGATATAAAAGCGGAGTTCGGAATTTAGCTTCTCAATATCGGGCCAGATTTCATCCAGAAACCATTCCAGTCCTTCTCTATTGGGGCGCCAGTCCATTGCACCCAAATGAAACAGGGTGGGGAAACTCGTTTTCGAAGGATCTGTTACATACTTTTCAAAGTCCAGTGCTACCGGAAAAACTTCCAGTGCTGTTGCCGAACCGAATCTTAAAATACTTTGCCGGTCTTGCTCAGAGATCGCGAAAACCTGATGAAAACGATTGATCTGTTCTGTTTCATAAACTTTCAAACGACGGGCAAGAAATTGAAGGTAACTTCTCCTTGGCGTAAATTTTTCTGTCATCGCGATGCGCTCCCAGACATCAAACTCAATATTATGGGCGCGGTAAATCACTTTCGCCTTGCTGTGTTCTTTGACTACATCCAGGTAAGGCACCACAAATAGTCCTTCAAACTGGATGATATCAAAATCATTTTCCTTCAATACCTCAGCTAGTAAACGGGCGGCATCCTCATCATAATAACGGGAAACATTATAAGATTGATTGGAAAAAATATTGAGTAAAGCCCCATAGACATTCACCCCCGTATCCAGGTCAACTGAATAAAATTTGATCTTTCCGAATAAAGGATCATCGATATCTTCTACATCTACCCGATATTTCTTAGGGTTGATACTAAACAAAGTGATCTCTACCCCCAAATTCAACAATCCTTTGATGGTATTGTAAACCACGATCGGATAGCCACTATTTGGCGGAAAGGGTATTCGGTTGGTGAGTATGAGTGTTTTCAAAGTATGTGAAAATACTAATTATCCTTCGCTTTCGGAAAACAGTGCCAGCTGAGGTCTTGAAATATTGAATGTTTTTCGATGATATGGTGATAAGCCGTGTGCTAAAGCGGCATTACGATGCACAATGGTAGGATATCCTTTATTTTGTTTCCATTGATAAACCGGATATTCTTTCGCAATTTTCTCCATATACGCATCCCGATGTGTTTTCGCAAGGATCGAAGCGGCTGCAATGTTCAGGTATTTGCCGTCCCCTTTTACGATACAGGCATGCGGGATTTCCGGATAAGTTTTAAAGCGGTTACCATCAATCACCAGATACTCCGGTTGTACAACTAACTTTTCTATCGCCCTGTGCATGGCTAAAAAAGAAGCATTTAAGATATTGATCTTATCGATTTCCACATGGTCCACTTCAGCTACTGCCCAGGCAATCGCTTCCTTTTCGATGATGATCCTTAACGCTTCACGCTGTTTATGGTTCAGTTTTTTAGAGTCGTTCAGTTCACCGGCAGGAAAATCTTTCGGCAAAATCACGGCCGCGGCAAATACAGGGCCTGCAAGACAGCCTCTACCTGCTTCATCGCAGCCGGCTTCCACTAATTCGTTCTGGTAACAGTTTAACAGCATCCTACAAAGTTAATAAATTAAAGCCCTTCCGCCATTCGAAATCACCTTCCTTTTACCCGCGCAAAACCTGCGCTTCAGGATTAAACAGAAATATTCTGAGATTTCACATCGAAAGCATCCCTCAGACCGATGGCCAGCAGATTAAAAGCATATACAGTGATCATAATGGCCAAACCAGGCAAAATAGCGAGGTATGCGGCATCCATAATGATGTAACCATAATGTTCCTTGATCATACCTCCCCAGCTGGGCATGGGCGGCTGTGCGCCAAATCCAAGAAAGCTCAATCCGGATTCCAATAAAATTGCGGCGGCAAAATTTGCAGAGGCCAGAACCAGAATCGGTCCGGCAATATTGGGCAACATATGCTTGATGATAATGCGTGGCGTGGAATAACCGAGTGCCTTTGCGGCTTCCACAAATTCTACATGTTTCATGGCCATCACCTGCCCTCTTACCAATCTGGACACATCGACCCAGGTGGATAAGCCAACGGCGATAAATATCTGCCAGAAACCTTTACCTAGTGCAAAAGAAATGGCAATCACCAGTAACAAGGAAGGCAGCGACCAGATCACATTCATGAACCAGCTAATGGATGCGTCGGTTTTTCCGCCAAAATAACCGGCTAAAGCCCCTAAACTAATCCCGATAAAAAGAGAAATGAGTACTGCCATGAGGCCTACAGATAACGAAACGCGAACGCCAATCATCAGCCTGCTCAGCAAATCCCGGCCATAGATATCTGTGCCGAGCCAAAAAGTCTGGCTGTACCGGTTTTTACCTTCCAGCAAAGGGTAAACAGACTCTTCTGCCTGTTCGTCATCCCCGATATATTCAGAGGCATAGACCTTATTTCCCGATTCCCGATAAGAAGTAACCGGAATACTTTTATAATCCGACTCTTGTCCGGATAGCATCTTTTCCAGGAAACTTACCTTTTTAACATCCGGGTTTCTGCTGATGATCAGAAAGTCAAAGCTCCGGCCAGGTTTTTTATTGCTCAGTTGCAAGTGCATGGTATTGGCAAAAGGCGTTTGATCTGGTGTGATCAGGTAGCCTAATATCCCGATCAGCATCAGGAACAAAATAAACAATAGTCCGGAGAAAGCCAGTTTGTTCTGCTTAAACCGCTTCCATACCTCCTTCGACGGGCTACTGTTGTTTTCCATTATTTAACCATTCTGCCTTTCCAATTGTATTTTCCTGAGTTCCCTGCTACCCCAATATACACGATATAAAGGATATGCATCAAATTGAGTACCGGCAATAACACCAACAACTCTCTTCTTTTTGCGAAACCAGTGACCTGATATAAAAATATAAATTCTACCAGAATTTTGATCAGCAACTGTGCTAAAGCCAGTTTGAAATAGAATCCAATGAATAAGCCAATCGCGATATTTAATAAGATGCTCACATTGAACAACCAGATGGCAACCCCGAGCACGATAATCGCCTTATTTTTATAGCGTGTACTTTTCGAGGCCCAACGTTTTCTTTGCTGAATAAATTCGCCAAGCGTCGCCTTTGCATGCGTATAAACCACCGCATCCTCATGTTTTAAGAACCCAATGTTGTTATCATAACGAGCCGCCATTTTATGTAACAGCAGTTCATCATCACCTGAAGCCAGATCATCGATCCCTTTGAAACCACCAACCTCATAGAAAGCTGCTTTTTCATAAGCCAGATTGGCACCGTTGCAGGTAGAAGGTTTTTTATTGCCAATGGTAGAAGCGCCCAAACCGATCAGGTATAGAAACTCCAGGGCCTGTGCGCGTTCAAAGAAGCTCTTCTCTTCAAAATAAGCCACGGGCGAGGAAATCATTTTATAGTCTTTCTCTTCATAAAAACCAATAATCGTTTTCAACCAGTCCTTACCCATTCTGCAATCGGCATCTGTAGTAATGATCAGGTCGCCGGTAGATTGGCCAATGGCCGTCTGAATGGCTTTTTTCTTATAAGAATTGAGTGCACGATCTTCATTTAAGCGAATCAGCTTTACGCCTTTTGAAGCATACGATTCAATGATTTCGGCGGTATTATCGGTAGAATGATCGTCGATAAATATAATTTCTGTGAGCGTCTTATCGTAAGACTGCGCGCAAAGATCGTCCAGGGTTTTACTAATGTTTTCCGCTTCATTACGGGCGGCCACCAAAATGGAGACCTTAGTCTTAAAAGCGGGCTTTTCAGGCTGATAATAGCTCAGTTTATGCCAGCCTCTGATGAAGGCAAAAACTACGAACACATATAAGACCGTTAAAATAGAAGTGATATAACTAGCTACGCTGTGAATTTCCAAAAAAGTTAAGTTTAAATACGAAATAAGTGCCTAATATAGCAGGAATAATAATATTTATCAGCCAGATACTGGCCGTACAGGCGATCACTGCGACTTCCTGATCTGTAATCGAGCTAAAGAAATAAGAAGCCGTTGCGGTCCTCACTCCAATATCAAATAAATCTAAAGAGGGAAGTGTAGACTGCACAAAGAACAGAATACTCACCATCATCAGAATTTCCATGTAATGAAGATTAGGGATCAGCCAGAAAAACAGGATGAAATACTGTGTACTAAAAACCAGGTACCTTAAAAAACAAAGGGAAAGAATTTTCAGCAGTTCTTTCTTTTGATACCTCGCCAGGATGCTATAAAACTTTTTATATTTTCGGGTGAACTTCATGGAAAGCAAAAGTCCATTCAGCCATTTGATGTTAAAATAAAATATCAGGAAGAACAAGCAAAAGATTAATGCAAAGAAGACCAATGCATAAAACAGCAAGGGATCTATTTTCACAAAGCGATATACGAAAACACAGAATGCGATGGCGCCGAATACATTGGTGAGCACCATTTGTCCGATGTTACCAACCGCCATGGCCACTACGCCAATCACCCTTCTTTTGGGCGACAGGAAAAACACCCGTCCACCATATTCGCCGATCCTGTTGGGGGTAAATACCGCCCAGGTTAAGCCGCAAAACACGGATGCTACAGCCTTCCAGAGGCTAATCCGTTCTACGCTGGAAATCAACCTCTGCCATTTTACGGCTTCCAGTCCCCAGTTCACCAACATCAGAAACAAGACAAATCCCATTACAGAGACAATTTCCCATTGTGGAAGTTTACTAAGCAGGTTTTTGAAATCCTGGAGGTTCTTGTTCTCCGTTAGTTTGCTATACACAAACCAAAATGCGAAAAGAACAATTCCGGCTTTAAGAATATAAGAAACTATTTTTTTGTACTGTGATGTCAACTTTTTTGCTTTTACTCTGTGCAAATATGCTTAATATTGTTCTATGTTGGTGGAAAAAAAGGAAAGGGTGATCATCGGGATAGATCCGGGCACTTCGATTATGGGGTATGGGGTGATATTGGAAAAGGGAAGTAAGATCGAATTGATTACCATGGGGATTGTCCGGATGGACCATTTAGATGACCATTTCTTAAAACTTCAACGCATCTTCGAAAAGACCATTGTCCTGATTGACGAGTATAAACCAGACGCGATGGCACTAGAGGCTCCCTTCTATGGTAAAAACATCCAGGTGATGCTGAAATTAGGTCGTGCGCAAGGTGTAGCGATGGCAGCAGCCTTATCCAGAGACATTCCGATCACGGAATACGCCCCGCGTAAAATCAAACAATCTATTACCGGTAGCGGAAGTGCAGGAAAAGAACAGGTAGCCGCGATGCTACAAACTTTACTTAAATTTAAAGAGACCCCACAGTTTTTAGATGCGACCGATGGTTTAGCCGTAGCCGTTTGCCATTCCTTTCAAAGGGTGAGTACTTCGGGTACAGGAAAATCTTATTCCGGATGGGAGGCTTTTGCAAAAGACAACAAAAAACGACTGAAGTAATTCAGCATAAGAAAGCATTCATCGAAATCAGATAATTCAAAAACAAACATGCCCAATCTGGATTTCCGGATTGGGCATGTTTGTTAAAAATGATGTTACCTAAACTTTTAGCGCTGTTAAAAACTAAGCAATGATCTTTCTCCTTTTGCGGTATTGCCTGTAGGCGATAAAAGCAGCCACGGCAACCAGGATCAACATCCAAAGATTTGCCAGGATCAATAAGAACTCCATAAAGATCACCCATCCATTCTGGATATTCAGGCCTAATCTTCTGAAAAATGAAGGACGGTAATCTGATAAATTATCATTGCCTACCACCAGTTTCTTCACGGTATTATCCTGATAAAAAGAAAGCGTGATGTCACTATATTTCACACGCTGATTGATCCTCATATTTTCAATTTTCTGGTCTACATAACTGTCCTTTAACTCCAGGGCAGTTTCCACATTATTGCTTTTCTTACTGGCGTGTTTATTTAACTGACCTACGGCTTCTACCCTGTTCTTGTTTTTCAATTCATTGGACAGGTAAGAAATGCTTTGATCATCCAGCTTCATAGATTGCTGGTCTACAAATACGGCCATACCTGCTACCTTATTGGTAAATTCATCCAATTTATCGGCTGGTATTTTGGCTACTACCGAACCTTCAGTACGGTAAGAAGTCAGTTCTAATAAGGAATCGGCGGAATAACGAACTTTTTCCGACTGGTACACATCGCTGTGAATAGAGAATTCGGCCAGGGTACCCCCTTCTGCTTTGATCAGATCGCCGAGTTTAACTTTAGTCTGCTGCACGTCTTTAACGCGAAAGCGCATATCGGCAGTCTTGATAATTTTTTCTGTCAGCGTGCTATCTGAAATTGCGAGGTTATTACTCACGGCATCTGAAGTATCCTCCCGATGAGCCCTGTCTCCCTGCTTGCAGGCGGCAAATAAAAGGGCTATAGCGCAATAAACAATATACTTCTTCATAGGATCAATAGTTAGGTTTCTTCTTAATACAGCGGGGCTGATAAGGTAACCTAAGAAACTAACCCGTCATGGAAATGTGACCTCAAAAAAAAATCCTCAGCAACCGGAGTTGATGAGGATTTCAGAGATGATAGTTAATTAAAACTAGGCATCCAATATCTTGAACACGCCTTTACAAGCGATGAATGCACCGACAAACAAGATCGCCCATGACACCAATGATAAGGTCATTGAATCACCTGCAAAACGCAAATAAACGCCTACAACGCTAATTACAATTCCTACAGCCATTAATTTATAGATGGATGTCTCGTTAGCTCTTTTCATGCTAGGTGTATCGTGCTTTGGTCTCTGTTCCATAGTGTTTTCTATTTATGGCACAAAAATAATATTAATTAACCAAAAAGCGATATAACAGGAGGATAAATTTCAATCTCTCGTAAAACGTTACCAATCTAAATAAAAAAAGCCCTTATCCGTGTGGATAAGGGCTTTAATACGTTGATGGAGTATTACCCGTTTAGTGCAGCTGCACCACTTACAATCTCTGTAAGCTCTGTAGTAATTGCAGCCTGACGTGCCTGATTGTAAGAAAGCTTTAACGCTTTAATCAAATCACCAGCATTTTCAGTTGCTTTATCCATTGAAGTCATACGGGCACCATGCTCAGAAGCATGAGAATCCAATACTGCTTTGTATACCTGAGTTTTGATCGACTTAGGGATCAACTGCGATACGATTTCCTCCTGAGAAGGCTCCATGATGTAATCAACTGCATGAGCAGCTGCTGCACCTTCGGCAATTTCAGTTTTAGGAAGAGGCAATAACTGTTCAGTAGTTAAGATCTGAACTGCCGCATTTTTAAACCTGTTGTATACTAACTCTACTTTATCAAATTCACCTTTTTCAAAGCCTTCCATGATCGAACTGGTGATCCTGGTTACATTTTCAAAAGTAAGCGCAGCATATACTTCATGATTATTTCCAATAACATTGTATCCACGTTTCTCGTAGAAATCATGTGCTTTCTTACCGATAGCGACGATACTCACGTTACCTTTTTTGTATTGTTCGCTATATTTTTCCGAGATTAAATTGTTGGATTCTTTAATCACGTTCATGTTAAAGGCACCAGCTAAACCACGGTTAGAAGAAACCACTACAATCAATACCTTATTTGGTTCACGTTCCTGAATATACGGAGACGATGATCCTTCTAAGCTCGCTGAAAGATTTCCTAGGATTTCTTTCAACTTTGTAGCATACGGACGTAGCTGAACAATCGCATTGGTCGCACGCTTCAACTTCGCAGCCGAAACCATTTTCATGGCCTTGGTGATCTGCTGTGTAGATTGCACCGATGTTATACGAATTCTTACTTCTTTTAAATTAGCCATTCTTTTTTATTCTTCAGTCAAGAGTAATTTAGTATTTGCTGGAAAGCTCTTTTGCTACAGTTTCCAATACTCCGGTAATTGCATCATCAAATTTACCAGCTTTTAAAGCTTTTAAAGTCTCCGGGTGACGTAATTCCAATTGTTGTAAGTACTCAGCTTCGAATTCCTTTACTTTATTGATAGGAACTGAACGCATTAAGTTTTTAGTACCAATGTAGATGATTGCTACTTGTTTCTCCACAGTAACTGGTGAGAACTGACCTTGTTTAAGGATTTCCACGTTACGTGAACCTTTATCAAGTACAGATTTAGTAGCTGCATCAAGGTCAGAACCGAATTTAGAGAACGCCTCTAACTCGCGGTATTGAGCCTGGTCTAATTTCAAAGTACCAGCAACTTTTTTCATTGATTTGATCTGCGCATTACCACCTACACGAGATACCGAGATACCAACGTTAATAGCCGGACGAATACCTGCGTTGAACAAGTTAGTTTCTAAGAAGATCTGTCCGTCAGTAATCGAAATTACGTTTGTAGGGATATAAGCAGAAACGTCACCAGCCTGAGTTTCGATAATAGGAAGTGCAGTTAATGAACCACCACCTTTAACGATACCTTTCAGAGATTCAGGAAGGTCATTCATTGCTTGTGCGATATCATCGTTAGAGTTGATCTTTGCAGCACGCTCTAACAAACGACTGTGAAGGTAGAACACGTCACCAGGATAAGCCTCACGGCCCGGTGGACGACGAAGTAATAACGACACCTCACGGTAAGCAACAGCTTGTTTAGACAAATCATCATAAACAATTAATGCTGGTCTACCTGTATCACGGAAAAATTCACCGATCGCAGCACCTGAGAAAGGAGCGTAGAACTGCAATGGAGCAGGTTCAGCAGCAGAAGCAGCAACAACAACCGTATATGGCATTGCACCGTTTTCTTCTAATGTACGTACTACGTTTGCAACAGTACTTGCTTTTTGACCACAAGCTACATATATACAGTAAACAGGGTTACCTGCTTCATAAAATTCTTTTTGGTTGATGATAGTATCGATACAAACCGCAGTTTTACCAATCTGACGGTCACCAATAACCAACTCACGTTGACCACGACCGATTGGAATCATACCATCAATCGCTTTGATACCTGTTTGTAAAGGTTCAGTAACCGGCTGACGGTAGATTACACCCGGAGCTTTACGCTCGATAGGCATTTCATACGTCTGTCCAATGATTGGTCCTTTACCATCGATTGGCTCACCCATCGTGTTAACTACACGACCTAACATACCTTCACCAACTTTAATAGAGGCAATTTTCTTAGTACGTTTAATCGTATCACCTTCTTTGATCGTGTCAGACGGGCCTAATAAAACCACACCAACATTATCTTCTTCAAGGTTCAAAACAATACCTTGTAAGCCGTTTTCAAATTCAACTAACTCACCGGATTGAACTTTAGTTAAACCATAAACACGGGCAATACCATCACCCACCTGCAATACGGTACCAACTTCTTCAAGTTCTGCTTCTGATTTAAAGCCCGCCAATTGTTGCCTGATAATTGCCGATACTTCGTCTGGTCTTACCTCTACCATAATTTTATATTATTTCTTAGTATATGTTATCTTCTATTTTAAATACTCAGGTTAAACAATGCCCTGAGCAAATTCTTTTTTAAGTTTATTCAAACCGCTGGCGATACTTGCATCAAATTGCTTGTCTCCAACTTTCAAAATAAATCCGCCAATCAGTTTGTCATTAACTTTTTCTTTAATCACAACTTCATTAGCGCCTGCTTCTTTTTTCACCAAAGCTACGATCTCTGTTCTGTTTGCATCAGTCAGCTCGATTGCCGAAGTAACTTCTGCAGTAACAATCCCTTTGATGGCATTGTATTGCTGAATAAAGGATTTTGCCATTCCAAATAAGATCGCTGAACGTCCTTTGCTAACTACCAGTTTAAAGAAGGCTTTGGTTAACACATTAACTTTGGTTCCAAATACATCTTCTAAAATTCCGGCTTTCTTATTCAAGGGAACGATAGGGTTATTAAGGATAGCTTCCAATTCTGGATTCTGATCGATCACCTGATCTAAAAGCACCATATCATTTTTGATTTCTTCTAAAGAGTTCTGCTCTTTAGCAAGGTCAATCATTGATTTGGCGTATCTCGATGCTGCTTTATTTTCTAACATTTTTATCTAATTTGGCTAAATAAACTACTGACTAGTTTAATTCAACGTCTTTTAAAAGATTAGCAACTAAATCCTGCTGAGTAGCTTTGTCCTGTAATTGATTACGCAGTACACGTTCTGCGATATCTAATGATAAAGAAGAAACCTGGTGTTTCAATTCTGCTAAAGCAGCTTTCTTTGAATTCTCAATTTCAATCTTAGCTTTCTCAATTAACTTAGCACCTTCAGTCTGAGCAGAAGTTTTTGCTTCATTAATGATACTATCTTTAAGCATTTTCGCTTCTTTCAAAATCAAGTCACGTTCTGCACGCGCAGATTTCATTAACTCTTCATTTTGAGAAGTTAAACGAGCCATCTCTTGTTTTGCTAATTCAGCTTTGCTTAATGCTTCGTCAATCGATTTTTCGCGTTCTTTAATTGCTGCAAGAATAGGTTTCCAGGCAAATTTTGCCAATAGGAACATTAGCAATAAGAAAGCAATGGATTGAAAGATAACTAGGCCGAATTCAGGTAATAATAATTCCATCTGTATATGTATAAAATATTTTGTTCTTTTTTAACAATAAATGGTACCAGATATCGCTATCTGGCACCGTTTAATTTCTAGCCATTACCCATTAGGGCAACTACTACTGCGAAAAGCGCAACAGCTTCAACGAAGGCAGCAGCGATTAACATTGCAGTTTGAATTTTAGAGGCAGCTTCTGGTTGACGAGCAATACCGTCCATAGCTGAACCACCAATACGTCCGATACCTAGACCAGCGCCAATCGCAGCTAATCCTGCACCAATTGCAGCAATACTTCCTGTAATCATGATTTTATATATTAATTGTTGTTAAAAATTATTCTAATTAATGGTGATCTTCAATTGCCATACCGATAAACAGGGCAGACAGGATCGTAAAAATAAAGGCCTGGATAAATGCCACCAGCAATTCGATTCCACCGATAAATACAGCGAAGGCGATAGAGATTGGCGCAATGTATAAACTGTTAAATACAAACACAAGGCAGATTAATGACAACACCAAAATGTGTCCTGCAGTAATGTTAGCAAACAATCGAATCATCAGGGCGATAGGCTTGGTAAAGATACCGAACAACTCTACCGGAACCATAACGATATACATCCACCATGGTACATCAGGCATAAAGATGTGTTTCCAGTAATATTTATTACCGTTAAACACCGTCAGGCAGAACGTAGCCAGTGCAAGGATCATCGTTACTGCGATGTTACCCGTTAAATTGGCACCACCAGGTAAGAATGGAACTAAGCCCAACATGTTATTAAACCAGATAAAGAAAAACACGGTTAATAAGTACGGCATAAAGCGCTCGTATTTATGACCTAAGTTTGGAATAGCGATATCATCACGTACAAACAAGATGATCGGCTCCATCCATGACTGGATTCCTTTTGGTGACTTTCCTTTGTTAGTTCTATATCCTTTAGCTACGTTTAAGAACACAACTAATAAAATGATAATAGAGATAAACAAGGTGACCACATTTTTTGTAATCGACAAATCCAGCGGGCGTGCATTTGTGGCATGATGCTTCTCATCTAAATTTACAAACTGACCGTGCTCATTAGCAACGTCAGATGCATAATAGATTTTCTCGTGCATCTTCACAAAGCGTTGTCCTTTCCGCTCTACTACTACTTTAGCTTCATCATCGCGAACAACTTTTCCGTCCTCCAGCGTGGTGAAATCAGCAGAACTGAAGTTTACAACACCAGCTTTGGTGTACAAAATTACCGGAAGGTCGATGTAGGTATGTCCGATTACATGCCAGCTATGCGAATCCGCAATGTGGTGTAGTGCAAACTTACCAATGTCAAACTTTTTCTCAGCTGCCGGCTGGGCATGAGAACCTTCTGTTACTTGTGCTGTGTCAACCTGTGCGAAAGCCGCAGGCGTAACAGAAAAAAACGCTAAAAAGAGCGTAAAAACAACAATTAACCTCTTCACTTTAAACTCAAAAACGTGGCTACAATCCATTTACTCGCAGATTTTTACTTTTTATTTTGGTGGCGCAAGTTACGTAACAAACAGTATATTTCAAAGAAGCTGAACAATAAATATAAAGAAAAAAAGTTCAGCACGAAAACAAAGCCGTTTTCCTTGCTCTTAAGGCTGTAAATCAGCACAAAAGCCATGGCGAAAATCATCTTCAGTGCAATTGACCCCATTATGGCCATTACGCCAACATCAGGATTGCGTTTTAAGCCCAAATCTGCCACGCCGTAAGCGATATAGGTGATCCCGGCTAAGAAGCCAAACACCAGCCAGAATTTAGGTACTAAGATCAACTGATCAGGAAATATAGAAGGAAGGGCATAAGCGATGCCACCGAGAAAGGCGCAAAACGCTAAATAATAAAGGGTAAACCGTGTTAAACTCAAATCAGTATCTATTTTTTTACAAAAGTAAGGATTTACAACGGCTTTAAATAATCAGTTTGAGTTTTTATTTAGTTGTTTTACAACCTGATACAGAGACACTACTACTCCTAAAAGTCCTAAAATAGCAGTGTAGATCGGTTGCTTAGTATGCTGGTATTCGTCAATTTTATAGCCTGCAAACGCAAAAACGCCAATTGTGGCCAGCATTTGAAAACTGATCGAAGAATACTTCGCGAAATTATTAACGTTTTTTTTCTCTTCGTTTGGGTCCATAGGAATAAAAATCTAATACAAATAAAACCTAAATTGTTAAGAACTTAGTGCTGAATAAAATACTTTTGTATATATTTTGTTGTTTATAAGCTTTAACTCAACCTATTTTTTTGAAAAATTACGCAATCAACTCTCTAAAGGTAATTCTGTTTATCTTCTGTTCCTGCCTTCTATATGCCTGTAGTTCCAATAAGGATACTGCCGCAAGCAGGGCCATGCAAAACCTGACTTCCAGATATAACTATATATACAATGCCAATATGATCCTGAATCAACATCAGGAAGAACTGGCAGAGGCTTATGCCGACAATTACGACGAGGTGCTACCTGTTTATATCAATCCTGAAGCCTATGACATTTTCAATGATCAGCCAGGTGGCAACATGCCGGACATGGAAGAAATCATCAAAAAGGCAAGGGTATTATTGTTGGAAAAAACCTATGGCAACTATCAGGACGACGCTTACCTCCTGCTCGGCAAAGCCAACTATTATAAAGGGAACTACTTTAATGCAGAAGAATACTTCGATTATACGGCTAAAACATACCCTAATCTTATCAAAAGCCAGGTACAGGCCTTAGATTGGAAAGCCAGAAGTTTGATGCAACTGGGTAAATACAGTGAAGCAGCAAAAGTGCTGGACACCTTATCTAACACGATTTCCAGCTTAAAAAGTAATAAAGCAGAGCCATTGGCTACCATTGCGCAAATCTATATCCACCAACGCATGGCAACAGAGGCCATCGAAATGCTGCAACAGGCCATCCGCGCCAATCCTTCCAAGTCAAATCGCATCCGTTGGAATTACATCCTCGCACAGTTGTATGAAAAACAGGAAAACTACAATGAAGCCTTACGCTACTACCGTAAAGTAGAGAAAAGTAATGCCCCGTTTGAAATGTATTTTAATGCCAATCTTAACCGCATTAAGCTGAATGCCTTTATGAGTGGCGTCAAAATAAACAAGCAGCAACAACTGCTGGCCATGCTCAAAGACGATAAAAACGAGGATTACCACGACCAGATCTATTATCAGGTGGCTGAAAGCTATGCCCGTGATGAAAATTATACGGAGGCTGATAAATACTATAAGCTATCGCTGCGCAACAGCACAAAAAACATGTACCAGAAAGGCCTCTCCTATTTAAAGATTGCTGATCTGAACTTCAAACATTTCCATAATTACCTGAATGCGAAGGCCTATTATGACAGCACCGTAAACACGCTGCCAAAAACATACCCGGGTTATGAGCTGATTGTAAAAAAGAATCAGAACCTGGAATACCTGACGGACCGTTACGAGCTGATTGCCTTACAGGACACCCTGCAATCCCTGGCTAAGCTCCCGGAAGCGGAGCGTTTGGCCAAAGTGCGCTTACTGGTTAATCCGGTGATTGCGCCGGAAAAAACGGCAAGTCAGGCCACAAACAATCCTTTAAATCCCATTCCTACCAGCAATGATCCGCGTAAGAAGGGCCCTGCGCCAAGCAATTTTTACTTTGCCAACCTGACCGCCGTCAGCACAGGCTTTAACGACTTTAAAAAGAAATGGGGCAACCGTAAACTGGAACTTAACTGGCGCCAAAGCATTAAATCTTCGGCTCAGGAAACCAATCAGGGCATTACTAAAAATTATGCGACCAATAATGCGGTTGTAAATCCAGACCAAACCGGTCAGGCACTGCCGGATTCTGCTACTAAAATGAAAGCCTTATTAGCCGAAATCCCGACCAGCCCGGCGCTATTGGCAAAATCAGATCAAAAAGTACTGGATGCCTATTATGAAATCGCCAATTTCTACCTGCAAGAGCTGAACAGCCCTAAAGAAGCAGCTGAAGTATACGGGTTAATACTCAATCGTTTCCCTGCAAACGATCGCCTTGCCTCGATCTATTACGGGCTGTTTTTAGCAAATAAGACCTTAGATCCGGCAAAATCGGAGGTTTATAAGCAAAAAGTACTGAAAGATTTCTCCAGCTCATCTTATGCAAAAACCATCCTTGACCCTTCTTTCTCACTGAAACAATCAGAAATAGAAGTAGCGGTCAATAAGCAATACAATGAGCTGTTTGAGCGATATGAGCAAAAAGACTTTGCGGCTGTGATCCTAAAAGTAGATGAGGTACTGCAAGCCAGTCCTGACAACTATTTAGCCCCACAATTTGCCTATTTAAAAGCCATTGCCATCGGTAGAACATCACATGTTGACCAGCTGATCACAGCTTTTGAAAAGATAAAAATCAACTTCCCGAACGATCAGTTGATTGTACCTTTAGTAAAAGACCATTTGAGTTATATCAACGAGCATCTGGAAGAATTCAGAAAAAGAGCGATTGCGCTTGCTGATTTCGACGCTAATGAACCGACCTTCTTTGCAAAGCAATTCCCAATGAAGATCGCTCCTAAAGCCGGCCAGGACGAGGGCCCTCCTCAGGTAATTCCCTTTATACCTCAAAATCCGGTAGCGGAGATCCCTGTAAAAGAAACACCAGCGGCTGAAAAACCAGCTATACCAGCACCGGCAGTGAAGGCAGAAGGAATTTTTAATACCGCAATCTCTAAACAATATTATTACGTGGTACACGTGGCTGACGGCTCTTTAACGCTCAGTTCTTCCCGTTTTGGCATCGGTCAATTCAACCGCGGAAACTATGCTGAAAACAATCTCCGTCATCAATTGAAGGAATTTGACAATGATCAGCTTATATTTGTAGGAAACTTTGGTACTTTCGACGACGCAAAAACGTACTCGGATGGTATAAATCCACAGTTAAAACAGATCATGAAAGTCCCTGCTAACCTGTACAACAGCTTTATCATCAGCAAAGAAAACTTTGATAAACTCAGCAGCAAGGACTTATTGAATAAGTACCTTGAATTTTATAAAAACAACTATTAACAATGAACAAACCACTTTCGCAAGAAGACATCAGAAGGTATAATTTCAACATCTGGAAGCTCTTAATTGCAGGAATCGTTTTATTCGCTCTTTTTATCGTCTCCGTTGGTTTTGGCTTGTTCGGTGAACTTCCTTCTTTCAGAGACATTGAACATCCTAAAAGCAATCAAGCCTCAGAAGTCATCACCGAAGATGGCAAAATACTGGGCACTTACTTTGTACAAAACAGATCTAATGTCACTTACGACAAGATCTCTCCGAATGTCATCAATGCTTTAATCGCTACTGAAGATATTCGATTTAAAGAACACTCAGGTATTGACTTTAAACGTACGTTTACCATCTTTTTCTATGCCATCATCGGTAAGAAGCAAGGGGGAAGTACCATTACGCAACAGCTGGCACTCAACCTTTTTTCTGAAGAAGGAAGGCAAAGGAACTTCGCCAAGCGTATCCTGCAAAAATTCCAGGAATGGGTAATTGCCGTGAAACTGGAGCGTAACTATACCAAAGAAGAAATTATCGTGATGTATTTAAACACGGTAGATTTCGGAAATCAGGCTTATGGAATTAAATCTGCTGCCAGAGTATATTTCAATACGACACCGGATAAGTTAACGGTTGATCAGGCGGCTACCTTGGTGGGCATCCTGAAAGGGATCACCAGATATTCTCCTACCCGTAATCCGGAACGCGCATTGGCCCGTAGAAATACGATTATGGGATTAATGGTGAAAGCGGATTTCTTAACCGAACAGGATTATGAAAAACAAATCGAAAAACCATTAGGTCTTCGTTTCAGCGCGGCTACCGTAAATGATGGTATTGCCCCTTATTTCAGAGCAGTAGTGAAAAATGATATTAAAAAACTCTTTTTGGAGCGTTCGATCCTAAAATCAGACGGTACACCTTATGATCTGGACAGGGATGGTCTTAAAGTGACGACAACCATTAACTACGAGATGCAGGTTTATGCAGAAGAGGCACAAAGGGAATACATGAAAATCCTGCAGGCATCCTTCTTCCAGAGCTGGAAAGGCAAAAATCCTTTCAAAGGGAAAGAAATGCAGATCGAGCAGGGTGTCAGAAGATCCGACAGGTACAAAGCATTGCAGCTGGAAGGAAAATCAGCAGAAGAAATTAAAGCAGACTTCAACACTCCTACCAGATTGAGTATATTCACCTGGAAAGGAAATATCGATACGCTGATGAAGCCAATCGACTCTGTAAAATACTATAAATTGCTATTGAGAAACGCGATGATGGCGATGGATCCGCAATCCGGATATGTGAAAGCATGGGTTGGCGGGATCAATTACGAGCATTTTAAATACGATCAGGTAAAGATGGGAACCAGACAGGTAGGTTCCACAGCTAAACCTTTCACCTATGCTGTAGCCATTGAAAACGGATACTCTCCATGTTTCAGCGTATTAAATGAGCCGGTAACAATTGAGACTCCGGGGAGTCCACCATGGACACCAAGATCTTCAGGAACCGTTCCCGGCTACCTGACCTTACAAAAAGCGCTGGCACTATCGCAGAATTATATTGCGGCTTACCTGATGAAACAGGTAGGACCAGTTGCCGTAGCTACTCTGGCTAAGAAAATGGGGATTACCTCTGAAGTACCAGCCTCCCCTTCTATTGCTTTAGGCTCTTTTGATGCTTCCGTATATGATATGGTAGGTGCTTATAGTGTATTCGCCAATAAAGGAGTCTGGAAAAAACCGACTTACATCTTAAAAATACAAGATAAAAATGGCGTCGTGCTATTCAATGACACGCCTATTCCAGTGCCTGCAATGAATGAAGAAGTTGCCTATGTGATGACCCGAATGTTGCGCGGTGTAATTACCAATGGAACAGGATGGAGCTTATCCGGGAAATATGGCGTAACCGGACCTATCGGTGGAAAAACCGGTACTACGAATGCCAACTCTGATGGTTGGTTTATGGCCATTACGCCACAACTTACTGCAGGCGTATGGACCGGTTGTGAAGACCGTGCATTCCACTTTACCAGTACCAGACAGGGCTCTGGTGCGGCTACAGCCTTACCAATCTATGCCGGTTTTATGAAACGTGTATACGCCAGTAAGACCTTAAATATGAGCAAAGCTGATTTTGAACCGCCGAAAAATGGAACGACCATTACCTTCGACTGTGACCAATACCAGCAGCAGGAGCAACCTACAGAACTTGACGAGAAGCTAGGATTCTAGCTTTTCTTAAATTAAGCGATTTCCATGAGTACTTTTGAGTATAAAAAAGTATTGGCCGACATCCCCCATAAGCCTGGTGTATACCAGTACTGGGATGTGGAGGATACGTTAATATATATCGGCAAGGCCAAAGACCTGAGAAACCGGGTGGGTTCCTATTTTAATCAGGACAAGCAGCTCAATGGGAAAACCAGGGTGCTCGTGTCTAAAATCAGGAAAATCACCTTCACCATCGTGGATACCGAGATTGATGCCTGGCTATTGGAAAACAGCCTGATCAAAAAGCATCAGCCGAGGTATAACATCATGCTGAAGGATGATAAGACCTACCCCTGGATCATCATCAAGAAAGAACCTTTCCCAAGGGTATTCTGGACGCGGAATATGGTAAAGGATGGCTCTACCTATTTCGGTCCTTATGCCTCGGTAGGTATGATGCATACCATTCTTGACGTCATCAAAGAAACCTATAGCCTGCGTACCTGTAATTTACCACTGACGGATAAAAACATCAGTGACGGGAAATTCAAAGTATGCCTGGAATACCAGATCGGAAACTGTAAAGGACCTTGTCAGGCTTACCAGGACGCCATAGATTACAATAAAAATATTGAAGAGATCAAAGACATTCTGAACGGAAAGATCGGGAGTGTGATCAGGGAGGTTAAGCAAATTGTGAAAGATGCGGCAGCGGATCTGAACTTTGAGCTTGCCCATCAATATCAGAAGAAACTCGTGATGCTCGAAAAATACCAGAGCAAATCTACCGTAGTGAGCAGTTCCATCACCAATATTGATGTGGTGAGTATTGCTTCCGATGAGCGTTATGCTTTTGTGAATTACCTGAAGGTGATGAACGGTAGTATCATTCAGACCCAGACGATAGAGATTAAAAAGAAACTGGATGAAACGGATGAAGAGCTGTTAACGCTGGCCATTACGGAATTCCGAACCAAGTTCAACAGTACTTCGAAAGAGATCGTGATTCCTTTTGAAATCGCGCTGGAGGATAAAAACATCAAATTTACCGTTCCTAAACTAGGGGAAAAGAAAAGCTTACTGGAGCTTTCTCAGAAAAACGTTTTGTTTTTCAAAAAAGAGAAGCTGAACCAGTATGAGAAACTGAATCCTGATTTAAGAACAGACCGCATTCTGACGCAACTGCAAAAGGACCTTGGCCTGAGCGAACTGCCAAAGCACATCGAGTGTTTTGACAACTCCAACTTCCAGGGTGCCTATCCGGTATCGGCCATTGTGGTATTCAAGGATGCAAAGCCATCGAAAAAAGACTACCGACATTTTAACGTGAAAACTGTGGAAGGGCCCAATGATTTCGCCACCATGGAAGAAGCCGTATACAGGCGATATAAGCGCATGTTAGAAGAAGAGGGTACATTGCCCCAATTGATCATCATTGACGGCGGTAAGGGCCAGTTATCCTCTGCTGTGACCAGTTTGAAAAAGCTGGGGATTGAACACAAGGTGGCCATCGTTGGTATTGCCAAAAGACTGGAAGAATTGTTCTTCCCCGGTGATCCTTATCCTTTGTATCTGGATAAGAAATCGGAGAGTCTGAAGCTGATCCAGCAACTGCGTGATGAAGCCCACAGGTTTGGGATTACCTTCCACCGCAAGAAACGCGATCAGGGCACTTTAAAAACCGAACTGGAAGAAATAGAAGGCATTGGTAAGACCACTGCTGATAAACTCCTGCGTCATTTTAAATCCGTTAAAAAGGTTCGTGAAGCAGAGGTTTCTGAATTGCAGAAAGTGCTGAATAAAGCACAATTGGCAGCGCTAACGAATTTCTTCAGCAAAGATTCAAATCCATAAAAAAATCCGGTCTCTTTTGAAGACCGGATTTTTTTATGAATTAATATTCCCAAAGACTTTGTTCAAAGTCTGCAATAGACTTCTTAATCTTTTCTGATTCGTATAGTTTTCTTGGATCTTTAATGTCGGTTAATCCTAACATATCCACAATAGTTTTATTGCCGGGATTCGTTTCTTTCACTACATAACTAGAGAATAAACGTCTCACGAAGAAATCATCAAAAGTCAATACTGAAGCATCATTACCCGGATTCATCAGTTTCTTCTTAGTCAGCAGTTCTCTTGCATCATCATAGTAGATCCAGAAAACCGGCTGCCAGTTGCCTTCCACCAATTTCATCGGTGCAATACCAACAATTCTAGGTTCAAAAACCGAACGTTTAGTATCCAGAATCCAGTCCTCTTTAATTCTATATTTCAGGAATTCATCAGGTCTGAATCTTTTTAACGTTGGTTCAGCAATCTTACCTGTAGTGGCATCAGGAGTTCCTTCTGATACGCCACGCATACTTTGAAGTGCTTCCGTTGCGGTCATGGCAATCTTGAAAGAATCATTGTCTTCCAGCAATTTCCCTGAGGTGGTATCTTTCGGTGAATAAGCCGTCAGTTCCTCATTGGTTACTGCTTCCAGTAAAACATCAATCAGTCTTGCACCTTCTGCTTTCAATACAGAGTTGATGGTATCTCTTAAATCGATCTCACGCCAAATTCTTTTGGAGTAAAACACATCCTCTTCCCTCACATCGGCAAAAGGAACCATTACGGCACTATCTACATCTTTTCTAGCTGTAAAGCCGTCTTTTGGTGGCGTCTTTATCTTTGCCTTCTTTACTGTACTTTTCGTAACAGGAGGAATTGCTTCCTGCGCTGATGCGGTCAATCCAAATAACAGTAATGCCGAAATACTTAAAATGTTTTTCATATTCAATCCTATTTTGCACTAAATGTGATGCCATCCAACACGCGTTGACGACCGTCAGGGCCTTCACATACAATATCTTTAAAGATCACCGTAGCCCCTGGTTTAATCGAATTTAGTGCCCCTTTTACCTGGCCATTAAATCCTGCACCACTATTTTGTATCGTTACAGCATCAGATCTCGGGTTGATAAAAGTAGCACCGAATCTGATCACCTTATATTTTACATCGAAAACGAAATCATCCAGTTGAGTATCCAACAGACCGGCATTTTCCAGCCACTCCAGGTCTACACTACCACCAGATTTACCTTTCACCAAAGCTTTAGGTGTTGGCAAAGCTTTTACGCGGAACTTCTGAGAGCCCAGGTTTAAAGATTTACCCCCTGAGTTTGCAGAAACGTTAATGTTCACTTCTTTTCCTACCTGTGCACCACTAACGTTAACCGTAAATTTACCACTACCGCCAGAGATGGTTCCACCGTCTATACTTGCTTTTACACTTTCCATTGGAAAGCCTGCTGCAGAAACAGAGAATGGATTTGGAATACCGGCATAAATAACGTTCATTTTGTCAGGAGACACCGTTGCAGAAGGCTTTGCCACCTGATAAGATTGCTCAGGCGTTCTGTATTCTACGACTTTACCATCTGTTTGTTTTACGCGGATGGTACCAGACCATTTGAACACCCCCACACTACCTGTGTTACCGGTATAAGTAGCTTTACCATCTTTTACAGACAGCGGGTTTGAATTTACATAGATATCCGGGTTAGACTTCGAATCGCTGGCTGTTAAAAATACCTGCGCGGTATAAGGTTGTCCCTGGATCACATAAGAACTTGGTGCAACAGCAACCGCGTCAAACTGATCTAAATTAACCAATGCCTTATCCATGTCTCCGAATAATCTTTTCACCACTTCGGCTTCTGCATTTTTCACATCCGACTGCAATTTAGTCAGGATGGTATTTGCTGCTGTTAAAGGCGTACCCTCACCAAAGTTAATGTCTGCCCAGTTTTTCTTCCCGTTGATCGCTTTCTCTGCATTTTTAGCTTCCAGAGAAAAAGTCACGCTTTTGCGGGCTTCTACCGGAAGTAATGCAATTAACTTTTCGCGGGTTTCATTGATTTTCTTTTGAAGTTCATCACCCTTTTTCTGGTTGATCATGATGCCCTGAGCGATGTCCAGGTTAGAACGTTCCGTTAAATCACCGGTTTCCGGGTCAATTCCTTTTCCTTCTACTACAAACTGATCTTTCAGTTTCTGGATATAATCATTTAGTTCAGCAGCATAAGTTTTTGCTTTATTCGCTTTCTCCCAGATGGGTTGTGCCCTTGCAGGCTCTTCTTTAAGTTTTGTATTTTGAAATGCTGCGAACAATTGATCGATGCTGCTGCTGACATTATTTTTTGAAGTCAGCAAGCTATCATTGATGTTCTTAAAAGCATTAAGTATCGTATCTGATACGTTCAAGGCAAGCATAGCTAACAATACCAAATACATGATATTGATCATCTTCTGCCTTGTTGTTTGTTTTCCGCCTGCCATTTTTAATTAAGTCTGATGATTAAATGAACACTAATTAAATACGGATTAAACACGTGGCTGATTCATTGCCGACAACATGTTACCATAGATTGCATTTAAAGAACCTAAGTTTTTAGCCAGTTTCCCAACTTCTTCCTTAAATTGTTTAGAATCTTCCATAGAATCATTAAAGTTATCCATGGTTGTTGCGATGTTCTGATAGAACTTATTCATTGATTTCAGGTGGGCACTAGAGTCCTGCAATTCCAATTCATAAACCGCGTTCAGGGCGCCTAAATTTTTAGCTAAGGCATTCACCTGCTCATGGTATGACCTGGAAGCACCGGCACTTTCGCCGATTTCCACCAATTGGCTGGTCGCTTTAGAGAAAGCACCATTCAAGGCATCAAAGCTTGTTGAAGCAGTTTTAACTTTTCCTGCAAACTCTGCTGTTGCGGTTGAAGCATCAGCTACATTAGAAATGGTTGCTACTTTTTCACCAAAAGTACGCAGGCCATTACCCAGACTTTCGATTAACTCAGGACCAATTTTTGCATCAGTTAACATTTTATCCAATGCCGCTGTGGAAGAAAATCCTGACGCTTGTCCGCCACCTCTTACTGTAGCTGTTGGCAATTCGCCTGTATAATCATCCCTCAATTCAGGGTATACTTTTTCCCAGGCTGGTTCTGGCTCTGGCTGGATGAATCCGGTTAAAGCAAAAAGGATTGCTTCTACTCCTAATCCAACTCCAATCATGTAATTACCCCATACACCACCAAGGTGAAGGATTTTGAAAAGCGCGCCAAGAATAACCACGCTGGCTCCCAGCGATATTGCCAGGTGCATTTTATCGAATTTGCGGTTTGCTACCATTTTTAAGGATGAGTTTGGTATATATTGTTTTTAGTTTCTATTCCTGATATCAGATCCCGGGTAAGCGGAAATACATCTGAAGCCGATATAAGATCTGGCCTGATCCTGGTACTCATAAGTACCAACAGAGTTTTGAAGGAAAAATCCGATATCTTTCCATGAACCACCTCTTACCACTTTTCGCTTCAGGTATTTACTATCTGCAGTTTTAGCAACGTAAGTAAAGTTTGGATTGAAATCGAGCAATAAAGGTGCAGCGGATTGGTTGTAAGCAGTAACGGTCCATTCGGCAACGTTTCCAGCCATATTGTACAAGCCATAATCATTCGGGAAATAAGACTTCACGTTCACAGTATATAAACCGCCATCATCAGAGTAGTTTCCGCGTCCGACTTTAAAATTCGCCTGCATACATCCTTTGGTATTGCGGATATAGGGTCCACCCCAGGGATATTTTGTTTTCACATTACCACCTCTTGCTGCATATTCAAATTGTGCATCACTTGGCAACTGGTATTCTGGTCTGGAGTTTAACGGTTGTTTTCTGGCTACGGCTACCGATTCATAGAAACGGGTACGCCATACACAAAATGCTGTTGCTTGTTCCCAGTTTACACCTACTACCGGATAATCATCATAAGAAGGGTGGTTAAAATAAGTTTTCACCATAGGATCATTCTGAGAATAAGAATAATCTACTTTCCAAACCAGGGTATCCGGGTAAACACTTACAGAAGGAAACTGGTTTGATTTATCAGGATCAGGAAGATCGGAATAGGTCACGATAAAATCCTGTCTTTTTTTAGTTGGATCTTTACGGCCTTCAGCTTCCAGATCGGTACTTTTATAGCTATAAGCATATCTCAGCTTTCTAACGTCAATTTCTGTTCTACCTGGCAGGGCATCAGCACCGCTATAGTACATATCGGTTAGTTTGGCGCCAAAACCACCATTTTTTCTACTCCATAGCAAAGAGCCGTTGCCAACTTTTTTCCAGTCGATATAACGTTCCGATGCAGAAGTAGGACCTGCATTTGCAGGAACTTGTTTATAAAAATTAGCGGCTACAGTTGGACCGAGCGTAGTGACGGCAACAGAATCTCTTACCCAGTTCACGAACTGTCGGTATTCTGCATTAGAGATCTCCGTTTGATCCATGAAGAAAGCGCTAAAAGAGGTCATGCGACTTGGGGAGGTCTGCGAATTGTTAATGTCCTCATCAGACATTCCAATTAAGGTTCTTCCTGGTGGTACATACACCATTCCTAAAGGCACACGGTTATTCTTAAACTTCTTATTGTATACCCCAACCAACTCGCCCTGGCCGCCTTTTCCGCAGCTAGCTAGAAGTATTGTTGCTATAAATCCCAAAAAGTAGATGTTTCTCCTCATATATTCCCATCAATTTTATAGCAATTTTATATATTAAGATTCACATTTACAACTATTAAGCCATAAAAATACGGGGAAAGATAATAATGAACAGGAAAAACCGTTCAGTGGAACTCAGCAATCCCCTGTCGGAAAGTGCTTTCTACTTCAGATTAAAAAACCATAGCCCTCAAAAAAAAGATAGAATAAATTGCGCTAAAACGCGCAATTTACAGTCTAACGTTATTTATTGGACTTTTTGATATAATTTTCGATGGCCATAATCATGGATGGAGCTTCCGGTGAAGGTGCTGCAATATCTACGATTAAACCAGCATCACTTATGGCTTTATGGGTGTTTACACCGAATGCTGCAAAGCGGGTATTGTTCTGTTTGTACTCCGGAAAATTAGTGAAGAGCGACTGAATACTGGACGGACTAAAGAAACCGATCACATCATAAAAAACTTCGGCCAGATCAGAAAGATCAGAAACCACTGTTCTAAACAATACGGCCGGGGTAAAGTCATAGCCATTCTTCTGTAAGAAGTTCATGGTATCTTCCGTTGCCATATCAGAGCATGGGTAAAGGAATTTATCGTTGGAATGCTTCTTCAACACTTCTGCCAAATCAGCAGCAGTTTGTTTACCGAAGAAAATCTTACGTTTCCTGTACTGGATATATTTCTGGAGATACAAAGCGGTAGATTCTGAAATACAGAAATACTTCAGGTCAGCAGGGACGTCGTACCTCATTTCTTCACAAATTCTGAAAAAATGGTCTACGGCATTTCTGCTGGTAAACACTACTGCAGTAAAATCACTCAAAGTGATTTTGTCTTTTCTGAAATCTCTGGCTGGAATTCCTTCAACATGAATGAATGATCTAAAATCAATTTTCAGGTTGTACTTCTTTGCCAAATCAAAATAAGGAGACTTCTCTGTTTCCGGTTTTGGTAAGGTGATCAGTATACTTTTCACTTTACGTAACCTATCTTCTGTCTTTTCTTGCATTTTACCTAATTACCGCTTTAAAATCCTATTGCCTTGATTAATATTAATATAGGGCAAATTTCGAGGGCACAAAAGTACAAAAACAAATACACTTTAGAAAATCTATAATGAGATAAAATATTTATCCCGGCCCTAATAAACTGAAAAATAAAGATAATTGCGAGAAGTACAAAAGAAGCTACTACATAGTAAGCTCCATACCTTAAAGGAGATAAGGCAAAAGCAATTACCAGGGGGATGAAAACTAAGGAGAGGTTAAAGTAACTTAAATATAATATGGAAACGTATTCATTAACGGCTTTTTGCACTTCAAAAAGATAACCTAAAAGACGTAAAATGAGAATTTTCACGACGTATAACACGACAATAAGGATAGAAATACTGACATAAAACTGAAAACCACTACTCACAAAAGCAAGGTGATAATACTGTGAAACGAGGTAAAAAAACATCCCTAAAGTGAATCCGAACTGTACAAACAGGAGTAGAAAAGGCCACGATGTAAACAAATTATCTTCCCTGTTCAGGTTATTCAGTACCCGATTACTAAAGAATGACTGAACAATACTTTGCAATTGTTTGGAGAAAGAAATTTTTAAAGCGGCGAATATGGCGAGTAAAACCACCAGTACGACGAGCACCCAACGCTCTCCTCTGGGCAATGGTTTGCCGGTACGAAAGGCAGAAACTTTCTTTAAATCTCCAATTTCCTGGAATCGGTGTAACAGAGAGGTACGGCCGGTTGTATTTGCTTTAACGATACTGTCGATAATGATGTTTTTATTGATCAGCGAATCGGGCAATATCCAGGTATGTGTGATGATCGAATCGGTCACAAATCTTTGTCTGGCAAAGTATGCCGCATCCTTCAATACTTTCTTTGGTAAGGCGGTGCTGACCTGCAGTGTATCCGCAGCAACATCAGGAGTCTGAGCGTAACCTTTAGAAAAGCAAGCCATACAAAAAAAGGACAGCAGCAGGATGATGCGATTTGTATTCATTGCTGCAAATTTAAGTTAAAAATGCATTAGTTTCCCAACGGTTTTCAGATCCCGCTTTAGCGGCAAAAAAAACGGTTGAAATCTATCACTTTGGTAGTGGTCGGGTTGTAGTCGGGAAGAACGGCATGTTGGAAAGGGGTACCCTACAGGTTCAGTAACGGTTGCTGGCACTTTGGTGTAGGTTTACCTATCCAGACCCTTTCTGAACCGTAAGTCAACCGTACGGCAAATAAACGCTCTTCCCGACCAGTATCAGCGCACTTTTCAGGCTTTTAAACCCGAATCTAAACCCTGTTTTTCAACCAGACTTCTGGCGATATTCCGGTTTCAATCAGAAAGAAAAGATTGTGTTTTCAATATTGAACAGTCTTAAAACGATACGCTTTAGAAAGGATTTTCCGTTAGCCCTTTAAATTTATTTACTTTTGTTAAATGTCCGGTATCTATATCCATATTCCATTTTGCAAAAAGGCCTGTACTTATTGCGATTTCCATTTCAGCACCTCCTTAAAATACGTTGATGAGATGACTGATGCGATTTGCACAGAGATCATTAAGAAAAAGGACAGGGTTGCCGACCATCAGATAGGCAGCATTTACTTTGGCGGAGGCACTCCTTCCGTACTCCCTACCGCAGCATTTGAAAAGATTTTCAGTACCCTGACTAAGCATTTTTCCATTGCTTCGGATGCGGAGATTACTATTGAAGCCAATCCTGATGATCTGGACGCTAAAAAAATCAAGGAATTGAGACAATTGCCAGTCAACCGTTTCAGTATTGGCATCCAGTCTTTCTTTGAGGAAGACCTGATCTGGATGAACCGTGCACACAACGCACAGGAAGCGGAGGATTGTATCAAAAGAAGTCAGGATGCCGGATTTGAGAATTTAAGCATTGACCTGATTTATGGATACCCCCTGCTCACCGACCAGAAATGGCTGAGCAATATCAATAAAGCCATTGAATTCCAAACCCCACATATTTCCGCTTATTCCTTAACGGTAGAACCCAGGACAGCGTTGGCCAGTGCCATCAAAAGAGGTAAACAAACGCCGGTAAATGAGGAACAAAGTGCAGCGCAATTCATTACGATGATTGATAAGCTAAAAGAAGGCGGTTTTGAACATTATGAGATTTCTAATTTTAGCAAGCCCGGTAAGTATGCAGTTCACAATACCAATTACTGGCGTGGCATCCCTTATATGGGCATCGGCCCTTCTGCACATGGCTTTGATGGCCACACCCGTTACCTGAATATAGCCAATAATGCGGCTTATTTAAGTGACATCAGAGAAGGTCGTTTACCTGAAACCATAGAAACGTTAGACCTGTACGACAGGTTTAATGAGTACATCATGACTTCCTTACGCACTATGTGGGGAACCAGTCTGGATAAAATTACTGCCGATTTTGGCAAGATATTCCTCGCAGATACGCTGAAAAGCATCAAACCATTTATCGAAAGGAAATGGCTGGTAAATGAGGCAGCTCATTTAACTTTAACCTTAGACGGGAAGTTATTTGCAGATCATATTGCCTCAGAATTGTTTATCATTCCGGAAGACCACCGTTAAAATAGCCCTACAAATGAAAGATAAAGTGATATGGATCACCGGAGCCTCATCCGGCATAGGAGAAGCATTAGTTTATGCCTATAGTGAGCTGGGCGCTAAACTGATCATTTCTTCCCGAAACAGGGATGAATTGTTCCGCGTAAAAGGCAACTGTAAAAGCAAAATGAATGTCCATGTATTGTCGCTGGACCTGGAGAATACCGCAGCGCTTGCAGAAAAAGCAACAGAGGCCATCCGGATTTTCGGAAAGATAGACCTGTTGATCAATAGTGGCGGGATTAGTCAGCGGGGACTGGCATTAGAAACAGACCTTGCCGTAGAACAGCGCCTGATGAACGTCAACTTCTGGGGTACTGTCGCTTTGAGCAAAGCAGTATTGCCAGCAATGATTGCCAATGGCGGCGGTCATATTGTTTGCATCAGTAGCCTGACAGGTAAGTTTGGCACTAAGCTTCGCTCTGCTTATTCGGCATCTAAACACGCTTTACATGGTTATTTTGACTCTTTAAGATCAGAGGTATATGATCAGGGGATTCACATTACCATCGTATGCCCGGGTTTCATTAAAACTAATGTTACGCTTAATGCTTTAACACCTTCCGGCGCTCCACAAGGAACAATGGACGAAGCACAAGAGGCTGGAATGTTGCCGGAAACCTGCGCCAAAATGATTGTAAACGCGGTTAAACTGCGCAAAGAAGAGGTTTATATCGGAGGAAAAGAAGTTAAAGGGGTTTGGTTGAAGCGATTCTTCCCTCTAAAATTCTCTAAATACATAAGAACTGCAAAAGTAACTTAATCAATTGATACAGCTGATCTTAATATTTTTGGATTGATTTTTGACCCCATGAAAGTTCAAAAATAAAGCTATGAATTTTATCATCACTCTCCTTGTCAATGCCGGTGTTTTACTGGGCATGACCTATGTACTCCCTAGCGTAAGAGTTAAAAATTACGGTACAGCAATCGTTGTTGCCTTAGTGATTGGCTTACTAAATGCCACTTTAGGCTGGGTACTAAGAGTACCACTGAATGTCGTTACTTTAGGATTTCTATCCTTCTTTGTTCATTTAGTGGTGACTGCTGTGATGATCAAATTAGCAGACAAGCTGTTTGACGATTTCGAAGTTACCGGATTTGTACCTGCACTAATCATCGCTCTGGTGATGGCCATAGTTGGTGTGATCCTTTAAACTACCTTGTTCAAAAGAGAGCCTGGTTGTATCAGACGCAAACGTTTGCGCAAATATTTTTAATAGACTAGAAAACATCCGGTTATAAAACATAACTGCATAAAAAAGCGGCCTTTCGAATGGTTATTCGAAAGGCCGCTTTTGCTTTTACAGCTTACTATTTAATTGGTTTAATCCAATAAGAGTATTCATGTGCAGCAAAAGGAACTCTATATTCTTTTAATGGCATAGAACCCCAGCTGTCAATTCCCTGTAAACCACTCTGAATCAAGTCGAGGTGCATATAAATGCGGTCTCTCTTCACCAATTCACCTGAATGGTATTGTTTTTTATTCACTTCCGGATCAAGGTCATCTACGCTATAAGGTAGTGCAGAGAAGCTCAACAGGCTATCCGCCATACCGAAACTTAACCCTTTTCCTTTTTTATCTGTGAAATTAACCCAACGTACTTCCGTTTTATTTCCGCTTTCCTGAGGACGTGCGTAAGGGAAGTATTGCTCGTCTAAAGTCTGGCTGTATACGCCAACAAAAGAAGCAGTTTTACGATCTGAATAGTTTTCACCTGGTCCACGACCATAGTAATTGATTTTATTCAATCCTGCGTTTAACTGTAAATCATTACCCATACGTAGCATTAAAGGGTATTTACCTTTATTTGCCGTAAAACGGTTGTTCACTTTTAATACGCCGTCAGGTCTGATCGTAATGGTTTGTGCTACCGTAGCATCACCATTCACCACATCCTTCTTAAACACAACGGTCACTTCTCCTGAAGGAGCAGTAGTCACTTCCGCAGCGCTTACTTTAGCATCTGCATACGCAGTTCTCCATTTTCTAAGGCTGCTGTTGAAACCAGCACCGATGTCATTGTCTGTTGGTGCGCGCCAGAAACCTGGCTGAGGGCCTTCAGTTAACAGTTCTCTACCTTTTACTGCATAACCAGTCATCATTCCTTTTTCAAGATCCAACGTTACTACGAAGTCTTTTCCTTTAACAAGGGTTTTTCCAACTGATCTTTCTACCGTTAAATTACCTGTTGCTGCAGTTTGATTTACCGCTTGTGGCGTACCATTCCAGGCAAATTGTTCTGTTGCAATCGTGTATCCTAAAGGAAGGAAAGGTTCTGCAGTTTTTAAGTCGTAATATACATTCAGGAAGTATTCTGATCCTGCTTTAGCTTTCGTTTTGATTGGCAAGCTCAGCTCTTTTTCAGTCCTTGACGCGATACTAAGTACGTTCTGAGTACCTTTTTCAACGATTTTACCATTCTCTAACAACTCCCAGTTTAACTTCACATTGTCCAGTCCTTTGAAGAAGTATGAGTTGTTTACACTGATGGTGTTGCTGCCATTGTATTTGGTTTTGATGTATTGGTACACCTTTTTCACCTCTACTGCCATTGGAGTCATGCCACGGTGATTGGTAACCACACCTTTAACACTGAAGTTGTTGTCGCTAAAGTTTTCATTTACCGGACCACTTAAAGGGAAATCACCCCCATAAGCATCAATACGTTTTCCGTTTTTCACCGTATCAATTGCCTGATCGATCCATTCCCAGATGTATCCACCTTGTAAGTTCGGCTGGCTCTCGATCACATCCCAGTACTCTTTAAAGTTACCAAGGCTGTTTCCCATAATGTGTGCAAATTCGCTCATGATCAAAGCACGGTCAGGCTTGCTGTTCGCATAGCTCTTCAGCCAGTTCGGATCAGGATATTGAGGCACAATCATGTCTGTATTGAAATCTTCTTCTGCACGTTCGTATTGAACCGGGCGACCATCATTAGCTTTCAACCAATCGTAACCTTCATAGAAGTTTCTACCGTTACCAGCTTCGTTTCCTAATGACCAGGTAATTACTGAAGAGTGGTTTTTATCGCGTTCATACATTCTTTTGATACGCTCCAAATGTGGCATTCTCCATTCTTTATCATTTCCAAGCGTATAAGCAAGGTCATAATAACGACCATGAGATTCGATATTTGCTTCATCAATTACGTATAATCCGTATTCATCGCAAAGTTCCATCCAATAAGGGTCTGGTGGATAATGAGAGTGTCTTACTGAATTCACGTTCAGTTTCTTCATCATTTCCATATCCTTCAGCATGTCTGCTTTAGTTAAAGTATGCCCTTGCGTAGCATTGTGCTCATGACGGTTTACCCCTTTAAAGAACACTCTTTTACCATTCACAAGGAAGTTATTATTCACCAGTTCCACAGTACGGAAACCGATTCTTTGTGGAATCACTTCCAGAACATCTCCTTTTTTGTTTTTCAATGTGATGAATAAGGTGTAAAGGTTTGGCGTTTCAGCTGTCCATGCCGCAACATTCGGAATCTCCGTTTGCAACTTTACATTGGCTTTATAGTTTCCAATTACCTTGTTTACTCCTTTTGTTTCTTCTGTATAAACCGTTTTCCCTTTCGGATCTACCAGTTCTAAAGCTACAGAAAAAGTGTCTGGTGTGCTGTGAAGCGTTCCTCTTTCAATTTTGTAGTTGTTGATCTCTGCATCAAAAGATAGTAACCCGTTTTTGAAGGTTTTATCTAAAGTAGCGATGGTTTTGAAATCTCTCACATCTACTTTTGGAGTAGAATAAAGGTAAACATCACGTTCTATACCAGAGATTCTCCACATATCCTGACATTCCAGGTAGCTACCATCACTCCAGCGGTAAACTTGTAATGCGACAAGATTTTCTCCTTTTTTCAGGTATTTGGTGATGTCGAATTCCGCAGCAAGCTTACTGTCTTCGCTATAACCAACTTTCTTACCATTCACCCAGATGTAAAAAGCAGATTTTACGGCTCCAAGGTGGATGAAAGTCTGACGGCCATCCCAGTTTTCCGGAAGTGTAAACTTCTTTCTGTAAGATCCTACCGGATTGTTATCCTCAGGAATATCAAAAGGAGGGTTCATTTTCTCTCCCATCAATTTGCGACCTGCAAATTCATAAGGGTGATTGACATAGATCGGCAAGCCATAACCATTGGTTTCCCAATTGGCAGGGACTTTAAAATTATCCCATTTGGTATCGTCGAAAGTGGTCTTAAAGAATTCCTGCGGGCGTTGACGAGGGTCTTGTACCCAGTTGAATTTCCATTGTCCGTTTAAGGTTAAGAAATAGTTCGATTTCTCCTTTTCACGCTTTGCAGCCAATGCCTTGCTTTCATAAGCAAATGCCGAAGCACGCATGGGCATCCTGTTTACAGAAACCACCTCTGGAGTTTGCAACTCCGTAGGTAATTGCTGGCTCATTACTGCCGAAGAGGCCAATAATAAGGATAGTGTGGTAAAAATTGTTCTCATTTATGTGTTTAGATTGTATTGCTAAATCTAACGTAACTATATTTTAGCTAATAATGCCTTAAATGGGCAGCGCAAACGTTTGACTGGTTTTAGATACTTCTTTTACTTTCTCTTTTCCTAATTTCATCTTACAAACCACACAGAAACCAATAAACACACAAATGAACATGAAGAAATTAAGCTTTTTCCTTCTTGCTTTTCAGCTGCTGATCCTTCCGGCGTCCTTTGCCGGAAGCAGGGCTGAAATCGAGCCTGAAAGTATTACCATTCCTCTTGGAGGCAATGCTTATGTAGAGAAAGGCGGGACTGCAAAGATAAAAGATCAGGGCTTAACCAATTGGAATAAAGCCTCAGATGTAATTGCCATTTATTTTAGAACAGAAACTTCCGGAAGCGCAAATTTGTCGCTTAAACTGCGTGTTCCAGAAGGAAACAGCAAAATCAGCGTTACCGTAGCCGGAAAAACGTTTACTAAAGAACTAAACAATGCAGCAACTGAAATTATACCCTTAGGTAAGGTAGAAATTAAAGCGCCTGGCTATGTTAAAGTAGAGTTGAAAGGCATCAGTAAAACCGGACAGGTGTTTGCCGAAGCCTCGGACTTATTAGTAAGCGGTTCAGCACTTTCCAAAGGTGCTGTTTACGTGAAAAACAGCGATGGTGGCTATTTCCACTGGGGCAGAAGAGGCCCATCCGTACATTTAAACTATGTGATTCCTGCGGAAGCAGCGCAAAAAGTAGAATGGTTCTATAATGAAATTATGGTTCCTGCCGGCGAAGATAAAGTAGGTACTTATTATATGGCCAACGGGTTTAGCGGTGGTTATTTTGGAATGCAGGTGAATTCTCCTACGGAACGTCGGGTGCTTTTCTCTGTATGGAGCCCATTTACTACGGATGACCCGAAATCTATCCCTGATAGTATGAAGATTGTGCTGTTGAAAAAAGGGAATACCACTAAAACCGGTGAGTTCGGTAATGAAGGTTCCGGCGGACAAAGCTATATGCTTTACCCATGGAAAGCTGGTAAGAGTTATGCATTCTTAACACATGCAAAGCCTAATCCTGAAAAGAACACGACTACTTATACGGCTTACTTCAAGGATCTTGAAAAAGGCGACTGGCAATTGGTGGCTAGTTTTGACCGTCCACAATCGGCAGTATACTTAAACGGCATCTATTCTTTCCTGGAAAACTTCTCTCCACCAACTGGTGATCAGTCGCGCAGAGGCGATTATAAAAACCAATGGGCGGTTGATGCTTCCGGAAAATGGCATGAGGTGACTGATGTGGTATTCACTGCAGATGCAACAGCCAGAATCAATTACAGAAAAGACTATACCGGTGGTACAGACGGGACTTCTTTCTACTTAAAAAATTGCGGTTTCTTTAATGATTTCACACCCATTAAGACTCCATTTCATAGGAAATCTACAGGAAAAACACATCCTGAAATAGATTTCAATAAGCTGCCATAGGTAGGTAGCCCGAGATCAGGACTGGTTCAAGAATATCACATGGACACACACCGGAAGCCGGTATTCTCCAGTCCTGTATCCATCGAAGACTTCATTTTGGAAGTCACGCGATACCCCTTACAATACGAAGAGTGACACATAAATGAACCTCCCCTGATCACTTTCTTAGGGATTTCTGGTTCTGCCGGATCATAACTGTCTTTTGGCCCCTTTGGATTTGTTAACTGCCCTTTCTGCGATTTCTGTTGCTGATAGTAATCTTCACGGTACCAATCCGCCGTCCATTCCCATACATTTCCCGCCATATCATACAAGCCATAGCCATTTGCCGCAAATGATTTTACGGGTGCAACACTACCATAACCGTCTGTTTTTTTATCTGAATACGGAAATTCTCCCTGCCAGGTATTTGCTTTCAGCTTTCCTGTAGCCAGGTCTTCATCTCCCCATGGGTATTTCTTATCTCTCAAACCACCTCTTGCAGCATATTCCCATTCCGCTTCTGTAGGTAATCGTTTCCCTGCCCATTTCGCATAAGCATTGGCATCAAACCATGAGATCTGGGTAACAGGATGATTCTCTTTTCCTTTTATACTGCTCTTTGGTCCTTGTGGATGTTTCCAGCTGGCACCGGGAGTCCAGCTCCACCATTGTGAAACATCGTTGATGTCTACACGTCCTTTTGGTGGAGAAAAAGTTAAAGATGCTGGTTGTAACTGGTCTTCTGAAGGTTTTGGAGTACCAGGAGGCAGTTGTTTTTTGATTTCTTCCCAATCAGGTTTCTGCTCTGCCTGGGTCAGGTATCCTGTAGCCTTTACGAAGGCGGCAAACTGTGCATTGGTAACTTCGGTTTCATCGATCCAGAAGCCATCCATTTTCACTTCATGCGCAGGGTATTCGTCTCTGCGTCCTTCTTTATCCGAAGCACCCATTTTGAAAGAACCCGCAGGAATAAATTTCATGCCGGCATGGGAATGTAAATCGTTCTTTTTATCAGCGGAAAGTGTTTCGATTTTATTAACCGCACCATATCGTTTAGGCAGATTTGAACTGCAACTTGCAGCATCTGTTGGCTTTGAACCGGACATCCCAGCAGTGGCAGTAGGACCTGCAGTGGTTTCGGAAGCAGAAGCTCCCCCTTTATTATCACCTTTTGGATTGCAGGCCAGCACGGCCGATGCTAAAAACAAATACAAAAATTCTTTCTTCATAAAAAAATACGGGGGAACGATCCTGAACTCAGCTTAATCAAGGCCAAATTAATGATAAAATATTAAAAACGAGCTGATTCTTACTTCATCACACCAATTTTAGCACCATCCCATTCGGGGAAAAGTACTTTATCGTTATGAAGGTTCAAATGTCGGTCTGCCACCTCAGAAAATACGCTTCTGAAATCAGTGGTTACGGCCAGGTCCCTGCCATCTTCGAGGTTTTCTATGGCCATAGGCTGAACATTCCCATGTACCAATCCTCCATTTACCCCATTTCCAAGAATGAAATTGCAGGACGCACGTCCATGGTCTGTTCCACCGGTTCCATTTTGCTTAACCGTACGACCAAATTCTGTCATAGTCATCACCGTCACATCATCTTGTAAGGTCCCCATATCTGTCCAGAAGGCCATGATACTATTACTGAGGTCGTTCACATTTCTCGCGAAAATTCCGGTATCTGTACCCTGGTTAAAATGGGTATCCCAACCGCCGGACTCTGCAAAGGCCACTTCCATCCCTACATTCATCTTGATCAGCTGCGCGATTTGTTTCAGGGAATTGCCCAGTGCAGTGTTCGGATAAACGGCATTATTGGCAGGTTTATAATTCTTTGTATCGGTTTTCTGCAACATCTTTATCGCTTCAAAGCTTTCCTTTCCGGTATCCTTGAGTAGCGCTGAGGAAGTCTGGTCGTATAAATCTTCAAAGCTTTTGGCCGCCAGATTAGCCCCGTTCATATTCCCTCTCATTTGAATATTAAAATCCTGAAGGTTGCTGATAGCCAATGCCGGATTTGCGCCATAAAACGATCTCGGTAAGGAAGAGGTTAAGCTGACCCCCTGAAAAGGCGTTGCCCCATCATGCCCAAGTAAGCCTACGGCCCGGTTTAGCCAGCCACTATCCGTCCCCTTTTTGAAGGGAGTACCTGACTCCATATAATCCTGTGCATCAAAATGTGACCTGGTATTGTTGGGTGATCCAATGCCATGCACGATTCCCATGCGCTTTTCCCGAAATACCGATTCAAAGGCGGCCATGGAAGGATGAAGGCCAAAACGGCCATCCAGATCTATCAGCGGGGTATTTTTCGCTGTTTTAGCAGCACTCATAAATAAATTTGGCCGCGATTGTTGCAGGTATTGATCAGTAAATGGAGTAACGGCCATCAGCCCATCCATCGCCCCACGCTGAAAGATACAAACCATTATTTTCTTCCTGTTGAACAAGCCAGGAGCTTTGGTACTGGCCACTGCTTCTGCCAGAAAACCTGGAATTCCGCCAAGACCGATACCGAATAATGCCAGTCCGCCGCCTTTTATAAATCCTCTTCTTGAAGTCATGATTTTCCTAATTTATTTACGCTGAAATTCCGGCGATCCAATGATCACTCCTACAACTTGTGCCAACATGGCGTTGTTATTCTTTTCCTTATTATTTTCTTTGTTATTTTCTTTTGACCCCATTGGAAGGACATCCTCTTGCTCTTTTAGCTGCTGCGCTGCGCTTACTGTTTTATCCGCCGCATTCGCCACTTTCTTCGTTAATGCCGGATCATTTAGCATCGGTTTCAGCCTTTTAAACGTTTCCGTTAAATTGCGTTCTGGCATCATGATTTTTCCATAGGTTAACAATGCAGCCTCGGCACTTTCCGGTTCATGAAAATCGTTCAATGCAGTGAGGTTTATCCTGACACCAGGAATACGCTGAGCAGCAATTGCCAGTCCGAAGTTCATTCTATTGAGCAGCGAACCTGTGTTAATCCAGTACTGTCCCTGGTCCGGAAAACCGGTAGGTGCCTGATAATAATACATTTTTTGTCCCATTTTATTGACCCAGTTGAAGAGCTGATAAGGTTGCGTAATATTAGCATCTAATGCTCTGATGGAACTAATGGTCAATTCAAAAGGAGATTTTGTTTTTTCCCGGAGGGCATTTTTACTCCAGAATTCGGGAGCGGAAACCATCGTGACCATCACTTGCCTGATGTCTCCTTTAGTTTTGGTAAAAGTCTTTGCCATCTTGTCGACCAGGCTTTGTGGCGGATGATCATTTACGAACCTGGTGGCTAATTTTTTACTGATGAATTTAGCCGTTGCGGGATGATTTGATAGTAAATCAAATAAGGCAATGCCCTCTTCATAGCCCCCGCCCTCAGGAAAGTCCTGACCTAATACTGTTTTCTTTTCATTGTCATGTCGGTTTGGAACAAATAAAAAATCGCCATCCCTTACAAAACCGCTCTGTTTTAAGTTTGCTTCTCCCACCTGATCGATGATCTTTTTCATCCCCGCACCATATCCTTCCTCACCCATTGGTGCCATTGTCCATCCGGTTAATATCCTTGCCGCCTGGGTTACATCCGACTGAGTATATCCGCCATCCACCCCCATGGTATGGAGTTCCATCACTTCTCTTGCATAATTTTCATTCAGCCCTCCCGATTTTCTTTTTGGCGGGATCGGCTTGCCTTTATTATTCATTAAAGGTCGCCCTTTGTTCATGCGCTCCATTTGGATCTTACGCTTTCCCCCTTGTTGCCCCTGGTTGTTTTTCAGCGGAGTTCCGGTACTGCTAAAATTATCCAGATAGATGAGCATGGCCGGAGATTTCGCCGTAGCGAGGAGTAAATTTTCAAATTTTCCGGTTACATTAGGACGGATCACATCGCGTTCATAAGCAGGAACAAAGGCTGCACATTGATTTTTTGTCAGCGATACATTGAAATGATTGAACCAGAAATCGGTCAGTAATTCCTTTAACTGATTATTGGTATAGGCAGCCCTTAATATCTTTTGATTTATAAATTGTCGTAATAATTCCTGTTCGGGCTTTAGTCCCTTTTGCTCCATATAAGCACGGATTTGTGCCCGATACGCAGCCCGATCCCCTTTATTAACGGAATCTTTATTTATAAATCCATCCTGTATGGCCAACTTCAGAACTCTGTTTGCTCTGGGATATTTATTCTCAACTTCGGTATTACTCAAGTTTATATCTTCATACTTACTCAATAACAAATTCAGGCTGTCATCGGGAAGTGTTCCATCCAGCTGTTGTTGAAACCATTTTTCCAGGCCGATTTTTAATACCGCATCCACCTCGCCTTTCTTCGCTCCATAGCTAAACCTGCTCAGTAAATGTGCCGCTGCCTGACGCTCCGTTAATCCAGCCTGACGGTAAGGAAAAGCCGGTTTCAGCGTTCCTGACATCCCATCTTTAAAAGAACAGAAAAATATCGTGAAGAGGAGTACAGCTATAAATGAATAAATAACCTTTACCGGTGTTTTCATATAGGTGATTGTTTAAGGCATGGTACTTATGACCAGCAGAATAGAAAAAAGATTAATCGTTTTTTTTAAATATAACAAAAACCGACCCGAACATTTCCTCGTATCTGCCCATACAAAAACTACTATCATGAAAAGAACATTCTTTACCGTAATTGCCCTGGTAGCCATGGCATTCACAACACAGGCACAGAAGAATCCAATGGTTGGCGGCGCAGCGATGTATGCCAATAAAGACATTGTTGATAATGCCGTAAACTCCAAAGACCATACCACCCTTGTTGCAGCGGTAAAAGCTGCCGGTCTGGTAGAAACTTTAAAATCAGCAGGACCATTCACTGTTTTCGCGCCTACCAATGAAGCATTCGCAAAACTTCCGGCAGGAACCGTAGAAATGCTGGTAAAACCAGAAAATAAAGCATTGTTAACCAAAATCCTTACTTACCATGTAGTTCCCGGAAAAATGACCGCTGCTGATATTGCAAAAGCCATCAAAGCCGGAAAGGGCAAAGCAGAATTCAGTACTGCAAGCGGCGGAAAATTATGGGCCTGGATGGAAGGAAAAAAATTAGTCCTGAAAGATGAAAAAGGTGGCATGTCTACCGTTACCATCGCTAATGTGATGCAAAAAAATGGTGTGATCCACGTTGTTGACACCGTTTTGATGCCTAACTAAATTTAATCCCTTCCGTAGCATCAAACCCCTGCTGAAAATGTAAAATTCGGAACCTTCATTATTCAACAGAAAAATTGATCCTGTTTGAAGACCTGCAAATGTTTTCCCCTTCGGAAAAGATTTGAGTCAGAGGACAGGATTAATTTTTCAATGAGATGGAAGGAAAAACCCGTGATTAGAAGAGCCAATAAGGCCCTTGCGAATCAGAAACCCAGATAAATTAACTGCAGAAACCTCCCTGGCAGGCAAAAATAATTATTCCCGGATGGATAAGTTTAAATTTTAATTTACACTTTTGTCCTTTAACCTTGATAATTATGAGCTTTATATTGAAGCCGGTAGATACCGTTGAAAACATTAGTCCTGAGGATTTCAAAAAGAATTATTTAGATCCGAGACGTCCTTTAATTATAAAAGGTCTAACCAAATCATGGCCAGCCAGAGAGAAATGGACGACTGAATATTTAAAAGAAATTGCCGGCGACATCAATGTCAGCCTGATGGACAACTCTAAAGCGGACCCCTCAAAGCCTATCAATGCCTCTGTAGCAGAAATGCGTTTTGGCGATTATCTTGATCTGATCAAAAGAGAACCTACTGAACTTCGTATCTTCTTCTTTAACTTGTTTAAGCATGTGCCCAGCCTGGTTAAAGACATCGTATTGCCAAAAGATCTGATGGGCGGCTTCATTGAAAGTATGCCTGCCATGTTCTTTGGTGGCTCTAACTCGGTTACTTTTTTACATTATGATATTGATTTACCACACCTTTTCCATACCCATTTTGGTGGAAGAAAACACATCATTTTGTTCGATAACAAATGGAAGAAAAGGTTATACTGTATCCCTAATGCAACTTATGCTTTAGAGGATTATGATGTTGCAAACCCGGATTTCGAGAAATTCCCGGCTTTAAAAGGCGTGGAAGGCTATGAAGTATTCCTGGAACATGGTGATACCTTATTTATGCCTACAGGAATGTGGCATTGGATGAAATATCTGGACGGTTCTTTCTCCCTAAGCCTGAGAGCATGGGATGCTTCTATCGTCAGAAAAGCACAAAGTGTATTCAATCTGGCCATAAAGGGCGGACTGGATAGCGTGTTGAAGATGGCTTTTAAAGCCCCTTACGCGAAATACAGAGAAAAACTAGCGGTGAAAAGAGCAGAACGTGCACTTGCAAACGGCTCTCCGAAATAGCTGATAAATTTTAATTTCAGGGTATCATCTATTCTATATGGTACCCTGAAATTAAATATAATCCGATGCTCAGGCAGCAAAAACCTGATTCTGCCCCTACTTTCAAAACACAGCTCATCCCTCAAAAGGCCCTTTAGGCCATTCCTCCTGCCAGGGTATTTTTACAACTGGATAACATTACTCCCTTTTCAAACTTTTACCTTCGATATTCCGTTTATAACGAATATATGAGAGGTTTCCATTTTTCTAATTTTCAGCCAGATGACTTACCGAAAGGTGGTTTCGATGAATTGCTAAAGCTCTTCACTCAGCTGCTCAATTATACTGCCGGCGATGCGGGAGAAACTTTGGCATGGATGAATGAACTGGATAAGAAATACAAGTTCACCAACAACGATTATGGGATGGGTAACTTTATTGATGACCTGAAGGATAAAGGTTATCTAAAGGAGAACCCGGTCAATGGCGATATGAGTATTACTGCTAAAACAGAGCAAACCATTCGGAAGTCGGCCCTGGAAGAGATCTTTGGTAAGCTCAAAAAAGCAGGCCGGGGAAATCATAACACCAATATTTCTGGTATTGGCGAAGAGAAAAATGCCGACAGAAGGGAATATTCTTTTGGTGATCCACTGGATCAGATCGACATGACCGCCTCTATTCATAATGCCCAGATCAACCATGGCATCGGTAATTTCACCCTAACCGAGCGCGATCTGGAAGTAGAAGAAAAGGATTATAAAACCCTGACTTCCACAGTGCTCATGATCGATATTTCTCATTCCATGATCCTTTATGGCGAAGACCGGATCACACCCGCAAAAAAGGTGGCCATGGCACTCGCAGAACTCATCAGAACCCGATATCCTAAGGATACCCTGGACATTGTGGTTTTTGGTAATGATGCCTGGCCGATCACCGTCAAGGACCTGCCCTATTTACAGGTAGGCCCGTACCATACTAATACTTATGCCGGACTGGAGCTCGCCGCAGATCTTTTAAGACGCCGCAAAACACATAACAAACAGATTTTTATGATCACCGATGGGAAACCTACCTGTCTGAAAGAAAATGGCGGCTATTATAAAAACAGCATGGGTCTCGACAGAAAAGTGGTCAATAAAACGTTAAATATGGCCGCCCAATGTAAACGCCTGAATATTCCAATTACCACCTTCATGATCGCACAAGACCCCTACTTACAACAGTTTGTCAGGGAATTTACCCAAATTAACGGAGGAAGGGCATTCTATAGCTCCCTGAACGGATTAGGGGAATACATCTTTGAAGATTACATAAAAAACCGAAGAAAAACAGTTCGATAGCAACTCCACAATATCAAGACATCACATGGATCACATCACTATAAAAACCCTTGGCCAGTTAAAGGCTTCCAATTATAAGTCGCTTGCCGTAAAAGACGAACTTCGTAAAAACCTGATCACCCAGCTTCAAAGTAATGAGGCCGGTTTTGAAGGGATTTTAGGCTATGACGAAACCGTTATGCCAGAACTTCAAACTGCCATCTTATCCAGACATAACATTCTGTTACTGGGCTTAAGAGGTCAGGCAAAAACAAGAATTGCGCGCCTGATGGTCAACTTACTGGACGAATATATTCCTTATGTTTCCGGAAGTGAGATTTTTGATGACCCATTGAATCCAATTTCATGGTATGCAAAACATGAGATTAACATTCATGGAGACAATACCCCGATCAGCTGGCAACACCGTAGCGAGCGCTACACGGAAAAACTGGCCACTCCAGATGTTACCGTTGCCGATTTAATCGGAGACGTAGATCCCATCAAAGCTGCTACGCTTAAACTAACGTACAACGATGAAAGAGTGATTCACTTCGGATTGATTCCGAGGGCTCACCGTAGTATTTTTGTAATCAATGAGCTACCCGATCTGCAAGCCAGAATTCAGGTGGCCTTGTTCAATATGCTACAGGAAAAGGACATCCAGATCAGGGGCTTTAAATTGAGATTGCCACTGGATGTACAGTTTGTATTTACCGCTAATCCGGAAGATTACACCAATAGAGGCTCTATTGTGACGCCTTTAAAAGACCGTATTGAAAGTCAGATTCTGACACACTACCCGAAAACAATTGCCATCTCCAGAGAGATTACTGCGCAGGAAGCGAAAATAACTGCCGGACAGAAAGAAACTATTGAAGCAGACGGACTGGTCAAAGACCTGGTAGAACAAGTCGCTTTTGAAGCCAGACAGAGCGAATTTATTGATCAAAAATCTGGTGTTTCCGCAAGGTTAACCATCTCGGCTTATGAAAATCTGATCAGCACCGCCGAACGAAGAATGCTCATCAATAAGGAGAAAAACACTTTTGTAAGACTCTCGGATTTAACAGGAATTACTCCTGCAATTACCGGAAAAATCGAACTGGTTTATGAGGGCGAATTGGAAGGCCCGGCAAAAGTAGCCCATACCCTAATCGGAAAGGCTATTAAATCTTTATTCAACCGCTATTTCCCGGATCCCGGGAAAGCGAAAAAGAGCAAAGTTGCTAACCCATACTTCCGTATTACTGAGTGGTTTACTGAGGGGAATACCCTGGATATTTCCGACCAGCTTACCCTGGCCAAATACAAAAAAGAATTGATGCAAGTAGACGGATTAAGCGAATTGGTGAAACAGTTTCATCCAAAATTGAGCGCAAATCAAAGCTTACTGATGATGGAATTTGTATTACATGGCCTCGCAGAATATTCACAGTTGAATAAGAAATACCTGCAGAGTGGATTTGGATTTTCCGATATGTTCGACAGCCTGTTTAATACCAGTCCCGGAGATGAGGATGAAGATGATATGGATTTCAGATAAGCAATTTTAAATTACACTATAAACATTTATAACTACACTAAATGGGCCGATTACCCGTCTTTATATTTTTATCAGTCTTACTATTAGCATTCGACTATTACTGCTACCGCGCCATTCTTAGTGTTTTCAAAAAATGGAAACCCGGCACGCGGAAGTTCTTTACCATCCTATGGTGGGGATATACCTTTGTATTGCTGGCTGGGGTTTTCAGCACCTTCTATGCAAACCTGTTTCTTAGCCTTAAATCGGTGATCCTGGTCGCCTATTTCCTGACAGTTGCCTGTAAAATGGTGCTGCTTCCTTTTTTGATTGTAGACGACCTCAGAAGGTTTATCATCAGGCTTTCCAGATCTACAAAACCAAAAACAAGGCTGGTCGTAGATCCGGTACTCCCGGAAACGATTACCCAGCCAGCACCGGGAGAGCCCATCAGTCGTTCCTCTTTTCTGGTAAAAGCCGGACTAATTACAGCAGCGATTCCTCTGACGTCCTTAAGCTGGGGCATTGTTAAAGGTGCTTATGATTATAAAATCATCCGCCGGACTTTGATCCTTCCAAACCTTCCAGCCTCCTTTGAGGGCATGAAATTAGGTCAGATCTCTGATATTCACTCCGGAAGTTTCTACAACCCCAGAGCAGTTTTAGGTGGTGTGGAAATGCTGATGGCAGAAAAACCAGATGTAGTGTTCTTTACCGGAGACCTGGTAAATGACCTGGCGACAGAGATGAGAAATTACCAGGATATCTTTAAAAAGGTTAAAGCTCCTTTAGGGGTATATTCCGTTTTAGGTAACCATGATTATGGAGAATATCGCCTTGGAAAAGGTCCTTCTGTTGCCAAAACTAAAAACCTTCAGGAGGTGATCAAAACCCATGAAAGAATGGGTTGGGATTTATTAATGAATGAACACCGACGCCTGAAAGTAAACGGTGAAGAGATCGGAATTCTGGGTATCGAAAACTGGGGTACCGGAAGATTTCCGAAATTCGGAAGAATGGACCTGGCCACAAAAGACACGGATGATCTACCTGTTAAATTACTGTTATCGCATGACCCTTCACATTGGAGAGCACAGGTATTACCTGAATACCCACAGATTGACGCCATGTTTAGCGGCCATACCCATGGGATGCAATTCGGTGTAAGAACGGAAGATTTTCAATGGAGCCCGGTGCAATATATCTATAACGAATGGGCCGGCCTGTACCAGGCACAACAACAGCAACTCTATGTAAATGTGGGATATGGCTTCCTTGGCTATCCTGGAAGGGTTGGAATTTTACCGGAAATCACGATATTTGAGTTGAAGCGCGCCTAAATAAATCCCCAACGGATATGGTAAAAAAAATACTATTTTCCAGCCTTGATTTTTTGCTGTTCAGCAATCTGTTTATTGCCATTTGTGCAGTTGCTCAAGGTCTGGTTACTTATTATTTACTCCGGATTTCTCCTGATAAATATATCCTCGCGATTATATTCTTTGGCACATTAGGGCTGTATAATTTCAGCATGCTGCTATCCACACCAAAAGATCCTGCAAATTCTCCATTGATGAGGGTTCGCTGGATCTTTTCACACCACCGCTTAATCATTTCCATCACCTTAATTTCTGCACTTTGCCTCATCCCACTGGGACTGCTTTATTTAAGTATTGAAGGGAAATTATTGATGCTTTTTACCACCGTGCTGGCCATTAGCTACAACATCCCATTTCTAACATTGGGTGGACAAAAGATAGGCCTGAAGAATATCCCTTTGATCAAGCTCTTTCTGGTTGCTTTGATCTGGTCAATCAGTTGTGTGCTGCTGCCGGTTGTGGAGACTGAACATAACCATCCAATTAATATCTCCACCGGGGAAACCTTGTTATTGGTAGCCATGCGCTTTTTATTTATTGCAGCCATCACAATTCCGTTTGATATCAGAGATCTGTTTCAAAATAAGATCATTGCGCTGAAAACCATCCCAGCCTTATCAGGAGATAAAAAGGCGCTTCTATTTTGTCAGTTCCTGCTTGGGGGATTTCTGGTATTATTGATCTTATTGCGGCAAACCGTCAACCTTGAGGTAATTACGCTAGCGCTTACCATCGGGTTAACAGGTTGGCTGATCTATAAATCAAATACAGAAAAAAATGAATACTATTATTTTCTGTATTTGGATGGAATGATGTTATTGCAGTACCTTTTGCTGGCACTATTATGTTTCTTCTAAGCAGGATTAAAACGATATCCCACTCCCCTTACCGTCTGTAACAACTGAGGATTATCAGGATTAAGTTCTATCTTCTTACGCAGACGTACAATGTGCATATCCAGCGTTCGGGTGTTTACATCGGAGTTGTAACCCCAAACCACCAACATCAGCTCATCACGATTGATCACTTTATTCGGGTTTCTTAAGAAATAAAGCAGAATTCTATTCTCTAAAATAGTCAGCTCGATTTTCTTTTCGTTCCTGAATAAGGTATGGATATTTGGATGATGTTCCATATCTCCAAAACGATGGATCTCTGAGCGGTCATTGTTCAATAAGAATTTCACTTTATTGTCCAGCATAGCAACCAGTACGTCCATATTGAAAGGCTTCGTTACGTAGTCGGAAACGCCGAAATTATAAGCATCAATCTTATCTACATCCTGTGCCTTGGCGGTCATCATGATGATCAGGTTTTCGAAGCCCTGCTTACGAACTTCTTCACAAACCTCAGAGCCTTGTTTACCAGGTAACATCCAGTCCAGTAAAACAATGTCCGGTTTTTCTGCCATGATCATTTTTTCTGCAACCTCCCCGTCACCAGCCTCCAGAACATCATATCCTTCTGCTTTTAAACGGTGGACCACTAAAAACCTTAGGTTCTCATCATCTTCAACTATTAATATTTTAATTCCCTTAGACATACTTTCTAATCGTTATATGGTAGTACAATTTTAAATTCTGTTCCTTTGTTCACCCTGCTTTTTACGGTAATCTCGCCCTTCATAAAGTTAACAAGTTCCTTACAGAAAGCCAATCCGAGTCCAACACTTCCATTCTGGTTGTACTGATTTTGAATGCGGAAAAACTTCTTAAAGATATTATTAATATCGGAGGAAGGAATGCCAATCCCATGGTCCGTGAACCTAAACACCACCTTACCTTTAATCAGGCGGGCACTAATGTGCAGCTTTTTCCGCTCTGGCGGTGAGTATTTATAGGCATTCTCTGCAAGGTTATCAAAAAGGCTGCCTAAAAGCACAGGATCAGTCACAAAAGTGGTAAATCCACTCACCTCGTAGGTAAAATCGAAGTCAGGATGTTTCAATTTATGTGACTCTACTGTACTTTCTATAAAATCTTCAATATAAATTTCATCGCGGTTGAGCTGAATTGCCTTGTTTTCAATTTGCGTGAAGGCCAATAATTTATTCATTAAACCATTCAGCTTATCTGCTTCTTCATCCAGTATTTTTCCATAGAGTTTCAGCTCCCTATCGCTGAGTGTTGTCGCACTTTTAATGTTATTCCCCGCTATTTTAATCACACTGACGGGTGTTTTAAACTCATGGGTGAGGTTATTCACAAAATCATATTGCAATTTGAACATGCGCTGATTAATATTCAGATTTCTGTAAATTAAAAATGCAACCAGCACCACAATTCCGTAAAAGACCAGAATCGCGGCAGCAATAGGTAAAAAATAACTGAGGATTTCCCGGTCTACAAATGATTTTGAAGAAAGGAAGTAAAGCTTATAATCCGAAAAAGCACCCGGCAAGGTAATCTCCGTACTTAAGTAAGTTTCGGAGGTGTCTAAAGGATCATACGTTGAGGGCTGGATCTTAATATGCTGGTATAAAAGAGGTCTGGAGTTGATGATTTTAAGCTTATAAGGATCCAGGTGGAAAGACAGCATATCCTGCTGGTAAACGGGTTGCCGATCTAATGTGCTTCTTAACATCCGTTTATACACCTTCAGGTCTTCTATTCTTGGAATATTGAGATACGTAATCTTATTGGAACGGACATTACTGAAGCTACTAAACAACTCATCCTGACTAGGCACTTTATTGGTATCCAGGATTTCAATATAAGAGGCTAACTTCAATGCAAGGGAATTAAAATCATCCCCAACAATAAAGCTACGCGTATTAGACCGCGAAAAAAGGCGCACAGAATCGGAAGGGATTAAACTCCCGAACTGGTAAATGTCCTTAGGGCCGAAAGAAAATTTACCGGTATTTAATCCATCGTTAACAGGTGTATTCCTTACCTCAGAATCATAAAAAACAACCCTCGATACGAAAGGATATTCCAGTAATACGGTGTCTACAAAACTGGCCGCCGTAGCCGAATCCAGGTAGCCATTATAGTAAGAGACTTCCGGTAGTTTCTTCTGAAAGAAATCATTGTATGGCTTAATCGTTTGCTCCAGAACATTGACTTTCTCAGACACAAACTCACTCTCAATATATTTCTTACTAAAATTGTAAGCGAGATACAAGGAAAGGGAAAACAATACAGACATCAGTATGATGAAAGTAAGGATTAAAGAAAAGTTTCTACGATAGCCTGTTTTTTTCTCTGCGATCATTGATCCGAATTTACCTGTTTTTAAGGTTTATTTCTAAAAATTGTTCGAGAGCAGTATAAAACTGATGTCTGCTTTCCAGATTTTTAGTCGGAAATACAATCCCTTCGTTCTCCAGGTAGGTCACATTCACATTTCTCTTTTTGAGGTTTTTCACAAATTGTAAGGTCTCTGCAGCATTGGCATTCGGATCTTTTACGTTCTGAGAGATGAATACAGGAGTATTGATCTTATCGGTCTGAAATAAAGGGGAAGCCTTACGCATCAGATCTGCATCCGTTAATGGATCTCCTACAATCTCATAATACATCTGCAAACTATTCTTTAAGAATGGCGGAATAGATTTTAAATACGTAAACAGGTTAATTACCCCTGAATTAGAGGCCGCACAAGCGTACATTCCAGGATTCTGATAAGCACTGTTCAGCGCAATATTACCACCAAAGCCAGCGCCATAAATGCCAATCCGCTTAGGATCCGCAATTTTTTTATCAATCAGCCACCTTACACCATCATTAATATCATTCTGAATTTTACCACCCCATTGTTTAAATCCGGCGGTCATAAATGCTTTCCCATAACCGGAAGAGCCACGATAATTGATCTGAAACACAGCATAACCCCTATTTACCAAAAACTGTACTTCTGCATTGTATCCCCATAAATTCCGGTCTACAGGACCATCATGAGGAAGAACCACCACTGGCAGATGCTCTGGTTTCAGATGAAGCGGTAAAGTCAGGTAGCCATTAATGGTAAGACTATCCCTCGACTGAAAACTAACCGGTTTCATCTCACTCATCTCCTCCTGTTTAATCGAAGGATTAAAATCACTTAGTTTTTTCAGCTTACGCTTATCAGCGAAATAGAGATAATAAGACCCGGGATTCCTATCGGTAAAGGTGCGCAGTACGAATACATTTTCTGCCTGATCACGGTCTAAAATCCTGGTCTCTGTTTGAGGTAATAACTCATCCAGATCTTTATAAAGTGCTTTGATGGAATCATCCATGTAATGTTTTTCCTTTTTCCAGGTCTCATAAATAACAAAAGACAGTTCCTTTTTTGTTCTGGAATATTGCGCATCCGTGATGTTCAGAGAATCATTTCCGAAGAGAACTTTGAGTTCTTTTCCGGTATTACAATCAACTTCAACCAGGGCACTTTTATCTCTGTTAACACTGGAAATTGCATAGATGATATTCGGCCGGTCGTGTTTAAAAGCAATTGGCCTGAATGTAGTCGTGAAGTTATTGGTCATGATGGGTTTAAACGGCTGACCTTCCTGCGCGCGGTACAGCATTGTTGTATTGGCCCCGTCAGTACTTACGGCAAGTCTTAATTTACCCTCAGAATCTGTACGCCAGTCGGCAATGTTTCCCGGGTTTTTAGCCACCATCTCCATACTCCCGTTCCGCACATTTAACCGGTAAACATCAAAAACGGTAGAATCCCTCTTATTGGAAGAAATCAACAGGTATTTATCATCAATCAGCTGATCTTCGATCACCCGCATCCTACTTTTTTCATTACTACTCAACTGCCGCTCATTTGCCCCTTCTTTATCAATAATAAAGATATCTGAACGCCTTTTCGCAGCATCCACTTCTTTATAATAAATCAGTTCATGGTTACTCAGCCAAAAATAGAAAACAATGTTTTTATCCTCCAGGTGGGTGATTTTTTTAGCCTTCCCCGAAGCAATATCTTCTATATAAAGGTTTAAACTTTGTCCCTCCAGCTTCAAATAAGAAAGCTTTAGTCCATCCGGGGAAACCCGATAAGTCATCCTGTCCTGTGATTTAAAAAAATCATCCAGGGGAATAATGCGCTCCCCTCCCTCCTTTGGCTGACAAGCAAAAGCAAGAGATATTAAAAACAGGAAAAAGTATCTTTTATATCTCATCATATTATTTTATCGCTAACAAAGCTACGGAACCCAACCTGTCTATAGCAGATATACACCAATATTGTTACTATTACATTTCAGCGACTGATGAATATAAATACTTTTTTGGGCTATGAAAATATAAATCCGTAACATTTAAAATACCCCCCGGTATTAATCTTGTCACAAGACATGCTACATTCGTCTTTAAATCGTTATTTTTAGATTCCTGTTTGTTTAAGCCCCTCAATGAAGAAACTCGTTTTAGTCTTTTCCCTTTGCCTGCTCCAGCTCTTTTGCGCTGCACAAGACCATACGGATGATGCCCTCGCTTATCAGTATTACCAGCAAGGGCAATTTCAGGAGGCTTCCGTTCTATTCGAAAAGCTATACAAAAAAAACAATAATGAAACTTATTTTGAACTGTATTTCAGCAGCCTCTTAAAAATCAGGAAATTTGAGGAGGCAGAAAAACTGGTCAGAAAGGCCTTGAAGCAAAATCCCAAAAACCTTAACTATGGTGTTGCACTTGGCCGGTTATTTCAGGAGAAAGGACAAAGCCAGGAAGCCAATAAGCAATATATGGAGGCCCTCAGCAATCTGCCTGCAGATGAATTCAAAATCCGCGAAATTGCCACTCAATTTTACAATTTTCAAGCCTACGACCTTGCCATTACCGCCTTCCTGCAAGGAAGGAAACTATTAAAAAGTAATAAACCTTTCACTTTTGAGCTGCTAAGTATCTATCGCTATAAAAAAGACAAACAAATGCTCATTCAGGAATACCTGGATGCCCTGCCGGAAATGCCACAACTCCTGCCACAAGCAGAAAGCGTTTTTGCTACGGTATTTGAGGAGAATAGTGATTATCAACTCCTGCAAGCAGCGTTATTAAAGAAAATCCAGAAAGAACCACAGACAGAAATTTATACTAAACTATTAATCTGGCAATACCTGCAACAACAGGAGTATGAAATGGCGCTAAGGCAGTTAATTGCCAGAGATAAGCGCATCAAGGATGATGGTGGCATCCTATACCAGGCGGCAAATACCTTTCTCAGTAATCAGGCCTATCCGGTAGCAATTAAAGCTTACGAGTACCTGTTATTAAAAGGAAAAGAAAATGAATATTACCTGCCTGCTAAAGTAGAACTGATTAATACCCGTTATGAGTTATTAATTGCAGGTAAATATGAAAAGAATGCAATCACAGAACTTGTAGCAGCTTATCAGTCCATCCTTGATGAATATGGTAAAACACCACAAACTATTTTCGCCTTAAAAAAGTGGGTAAACCTCCAGGCCTATTACCTGAATAACCTCGATACCGCAGAAAAAGCATTAGAAGAAGCCATTAAAATCCCCGGCCTCTCCTTAACAGACCTTGGACAGCTAAAACTTGACCTCGGAGACCTCTACATCCTGACACAACAACCCTGGGAAGCCATTCTGATCTATGAACAAGTGGCGAAACAATTCGAAAACCTCGCCATAGGCAATGAAGCAAGATACCGCTCGGCCAGATTATCCTACTATCAGGGTAATTTCGCTTATGCAAAATCCCAGGCAGATGTCCTTAAAGCTTCGACCTCCCAGCTGATCGCAAACGATGCGCTCAACCTGAGCCTGCTCATTTCTGATAACCTGCAGTCCCCAACAGACTCCAGTGCCTTAAAAATGTATGCAGACGCAGAAATGCTGGAGTTTAGAAATCTTTCTCCTCAGGCAATGGCCAAATTAGACAGCATCGACATTGCCTTCCCCAACAACAGTTTACAGGACGACATTCTGATGGCCAAATCGAAGATATGGCTTAAAGACAATGACTTCAGTAAGGCAATCAGCATACTAAAGGTCCTGACTGAAAAACATGGTACCAGTATCTGGGCAGATGATGCCTTGTTTATTCTTGGCGGTCTTTATGAAAACAATCTGAAGGATACCGAACAAGCTAAAGCCGTATACCAGAAGCTGATCAACGATTATCCCGGCAGTATGTACAGCACCGAAGCACGCAAACGTTTTAGAAAACTTCGCGGTGATATTATTGGTACATAGTTCCTATCTTTGCAAAATGTTAGTATACAATGTTACCTCAATAATTGAAGATGCAGCAGCGGATCGCTGGCTGCAATGGATGCAGGAATCACATGTTCCAGCTGTAATGGCCACAGGGAAATTTGTTTCCCACCGTTTACTAAAAGTGGTAGACTCCCCAAATGAAGGCGTTACTTATTGCGCACAATATGAAGCACTGGATATGGACGCTTACCAGGATTATCAGGATAACTTCGCGCCGGCCTTACAGGCAGAAGTTACCGCAAAATTCGAAAATCAACTTGTTGCTTTTCGGACATTAATGGAAATCATCGATTAATCATAATATGAATATTTTAGAAACCCCTATTGCTGATCTGCTGATCATAGAGCCTAAAGTCTGGAAAGACAACCGTGGCTATTTCTATGAAAGTTTCAATGCAAAAACCCTTTCAGAAGCAGGCGTTAATGTCAACTTCGTTCAGGACAATCAATCTTTCTCTCAGAAAGGCACTTTACGTGGATTACATGCCCAGAAAGCTCCTTTCGCACAGGGAAAACTGGTAAGAGTGATCCAGGGTAAGGTATTGGACGTTGCAGTAGACATCAGAAAAGACTCTGCTACTTACGGACAACACTTCACCATAGAACTCAGTGGAGAAAACCATAGACAACTTTGGGTACCACCAGGCTTTCTACACGGCTTCTTAACGCTGGAAGATCAGACAATTTTCACTTATAAAGTAAGTAACTACTACGATAAGGAATCAGAAATAGGTGTCATCTGGAATGATGCCGACTTAAATATCAACTGGAGCAAGGATATCCCGCTGGAAGATCTTTTACTTTCTGATAAAGACCTGGTACTGCCTGCTTTCAAAGATTTCAGCAGCCCTTTTTAAGAAAAGAACCCATTCCATAACAGAAATTCAACCAAATACAAAGGCCGTTAGGAGATCATCCTAACGGCCTTTGTATTTGATATATTTATATTATTGTTTAATCAGGTTGTACAACTCGTCCAGTTTTGGAGAAAGTACAATTTCTATTCTACGGTTTTTACTTCTTCCATCCGCACTGGTATTCAATGCCAATGGCTGAAATTCGCCCTTTCCAGTGGCAGTCATCCTTACACCCTCAACTTTAGCCACCTCAGTCAGGTACCTTACCACAGAGGTAGACCTCAGCACACTCAGGTCCCAGTTGTCTTTAATCTGGCCCAGGTTACTGATTTTTTGCGAATCAGTATGCCCTTCCACCGCAATATTAATCTCCGGTTGTTCTTTTAATACAGTCGCCAGTTGTGTTAAAGCCTGTTTTCCTTTTTCATCAATTACAATACTGCCGGAAGGAAACAATAACTTATCCATTAAAGACACATATACTTTTCCGTTCTTAATTTCTACTGTTAAGCCGCTTTTTGTAAAGCCCAGTAAAGCCTGTTGCAGCTTTTCTTTCAATTGATTGGTTGCCTCATCACGTTTACGCAAAATCTCTTCCACTTCTTTTAAACGTTGTTCGCGTTTTTTAAGGTCCTGAGATAGCTTATTAATCTCCGTAGAGCTGTTATCCTTTAATTTAGCATAACTATCATCAATTTCAGAATACTTCCCTCTCAGGTCATTTAATGAAGCACTAAGCCCTGTAGTATCTTTTTTCAATCTGCTGATCAAATCTTCCAGATATTCATTTTTCAATTGAGACTGATCTAAACCTGAACCCAGCGAATCTTGTTTTGCCAATAAGGCCTTATATTTCTGCGGTGATAAAACAACACAGGCACTGAATGCACAGGCAAACAGTCCAACAAATAAAAATAAAGCAATTCTTCTCATCATAATTATTGCGCTACGGCATTTCTCAAAAATAATATAAACGGATACACACTTTCAAAGGCTGTTTTCAATTGATCAACGATCCCTGCTTGTAAAAACGCTTTATCCGGTAAAGGACAAATCGCAACAAAGCTTTTCAACTTCAGAAATTCTATCTGAGGGTGATCCATTTCATATCCCTTAGGTGCATTTTTCAAGGTATCCTCTCTGCTCAACTTAAACGTACTTTCAAAACTTTTAGCATGAATCAGCTCCAAAAATTCTGAACCATTGTAATCAATCTCTTCCCTGATTTTTTTAAGCACCGGAGCTTCGGGCATCCAGAAACCTGCAGCTATAAAGCATTCGCCAGGTTGAAGGTGGAGGTAATATCCAGGACCATGGATACCAGTACCTTTGATATTAAAGGAAATTCCGAAGTTGTTTTTATAGGGATCTTTATTTTTACTGAACCTGACGTCCCTGTAAATACGCAGCAAACATTTCTTTGCAGGGGTATCTATAGAAAAATCGGGGTCTATTCCTGCGAGCACAGGGATCAACTGATCTACAAAGGCCAATACATCCTCCTTTGCAGTTTCATATCTTGCTTTGTTCTCAGCAAACCATTCCCGGTTGTTATTTCGGGCTACATCGGTGATAAAGGCGAATGTCTCAGGTTTAATCATAGTTTATCGTATGCTGGTTTGTATTTAATTTTAGGAGATAGAAAATGTAATAACATCACGCGGGAATAGCGATAGTTAAAAGGTGCCAAAACTAAACATCCCGTAAAGATCACAGTAATGTACATCCAGAAAGATTCATATTCCAGCCAACCGCCTGACAATATATAGGCGGCAACCCCCAGACTGATCATTTCAGCACAATTCATCGCATAACTCACATACATCGCTGCATAAAAATATCCGGGCTCAATCTCAAACCGGAAACCGCAATGGCTGCAATTGGTATTGGTACGTTGAATGTTTAAACCATACATACTGCCAGTGAAAATATCGCCTCTGCGACATTGTGGACATTTACCATGTACAACTGCATACAATTTTGACGTTTTCTTCATAGAGATCAGTAAATCGCAACAGGCGATGAGCGGGAATGGAGTTCAAAAATATTAAGCGACTTCTTCAGTGTTTTTCTTACGGAATTTAACATACCAAAGGATACCCATTCCGGTAATTAACAAATAAGGAATAGATAAAAGGTAAAGGATTCCAGAATTCAGGCCATTTCCCTGTGTATTCCCATTTTTCACACTCTGCTCCGCACTAACAGTACACATGGCACATTGTGCATTTGCAGCAGGGACATTGGAGATCAACATCGTGAGCATAAAAAGGAAGATAAAAACTATCTTTTTCATCCTGCAAATATAGAGAAAGAACGCTAAGAATAAGGCTATTGCTATTGTAAAAAATAAAACATAAAAAAGGTTGGTGAATTTGAATCCACCAACCTAAGTACGTTATTTGCTTAATTACGAAGTCTAAACAGTCTGCCTAGAAATTGTAATAAGGAGAGATCATCAGATAGACAATTACCCCGGTTACTGCTACATATAACCACACTGGATAAGACCAGCGAACAATCTTCTTATGAAGTTCCACCTGCATCGTTAATCCCCTGTAAAAACTCACCAGGATTAATGGTAATACCACCACTGCAAGGATAATATGCGTGGCTAAAATGAAAAAATAGATGTACCTGGTACTTCCAACTGCTGCAAGTTCTGCCGCAGATAAAATACCATTATGGTCGATATCCCCAAACTTTGTATCCTTCTCATACAAATGAAAGAGGATATAAAAAACCAGGAATATGGCCGACAAAAGAAAGGTCGTGATATTCGTAATTTTATGCGCTTTAATGTTTCCCTTTTTAATGAAGATCAAAGACACGATCAGTAAAACTGAACAGGTAGCATTGATCCCACCAATGATATGAGGCAACAGATAAATGAAAGCAGGTTTATTACCTGGAGGTGGAACCAATTTCAGGGCAATCACCACAGTTAATACAACTGCAGTCACGATCCAAACTAATCTTAGGAAAAACTTATCATTATTCATCTTACTCTGGTATTTTGAAAGGCTTACCTTCCGTCTTTATTGTTTCTTAATTCTTCTGTGATCAATACTTTGATCTCATCATTCAGCTGAGAGAGTGCTTCCTGACTACTCGCTGGATAATAACCACGGATACGTCGCTGAGGATCCAGCAAGACAAACATATTGCTATACACAAATTTTGCTGCTCCCTTTTCTACTTCCTGATGCGCATCGATAAACAGCCCTTTATTCACCAAACTGTAAATCGTCGTACTATCACCAGTCAACAAATCCCATTTTCCAGGCTTTGCACCAAGTGTCTGCGCATATTTGGCCAGTACCTCCGGGGTATCCCGTGTAGGATCAATGCTTAAACCAACAAAGTTAACGGTCTTATTGTGATCGTAGGTGGTTTCGAAAGCCTTCATTGCCTTATTGGCAAAACTCACAGCTCCCGCATTTCCGGTGGTATAGAATAAATTCAGAACCAGGATTTTCCCTTCGTAGTTTTTCCAGCTGATACTATCCGCATTTTGATTAACCAGCTTAAAGTCCGGAACAAGATGATAGATCGTGTCAGGAATTTTTTTACCCTTCACAGAATGAAAGGTAGCTGCTACCGCTTTGGGGCCAAATACAGGAAGTGGTTTATACCTGTTCTTCCCTTTTTCCTGTAGTAAATAATACAAAAATCCTGGTACCGCTAAAATGGTGACCAGGATTAATATTTTTTTTATTTGTGAACTACTCATTAAACAAGGGGCATATGAAGATGCAGATATCCGCCTTCAATTAGCATTAATGTTATAAAATAGAATATAAAAATAAACGATACGGTTAATGCTAATTGTAGCCCCAGTTTCTCATACTTTAAGTGCATGAAATAAGCAACAATATAAAATGCTTTCAATAATGTAAGCGCGATGTAAAGGAAGTTACCTACACCATGGCTCATGTAACCATGTGGCAATACCCAAAGGGCGATAAAGAATTCGATTACTGTGATCAGTAAAAGAATACCGAATACCTGCCATATTTTTTTCTTGGTTAAACCTTCGTGTTCTCCGTGTCCGTGCTCTGTGCTAGGTGCGTGATCTGACATAATATATTTTTATTGAATGATTAAACTAAATAGAAGAATGTAAATACAAATACCCATACCAAATCAACGAAGTGCCAGTATAAACCAACTTTCTCCACCATCAGGTAATGTCCGCGTTTTTCGAACGTACCATTAATGGTCATAACCAGGATAATGATATTGATAAGTACTCCCGTAAATACGTGGAAACCGTGGAATCCTGTAATTGTGAAGAATAGATTTGAAAACTGTAAAGCAGATACGGTTGAAACCTCTCCGTTAAACAAGTGGTGAAGTGTTTCCATCGGAGGAATTTTACCCCAACCAAATCCTTCATGGAATAAGTGTGTCCACTCTAAAGCCTGACAGCCTAAGAACATGAAACCACCAATGATCGTAGCGACCATCCACCAGATTACTTCTTTCTTAGCACGTCTGTGACCAGCTTCCACAGCCAATACCATGGTTACCGAACTCATGATCAGAATAAAAGTCATAATACCCACGAACACCAATGGTGCACCGGTATCAACAATACCAGGAATGGATTGGAAAACCAAATCCGGATCTGGCCAGGTTAACTTAGTGAAACGTTGTGCTCCATAATAAACCAATAATGACGAGAATGTGAATGCATCAGATAGCAAGAAAAACCACATCATTAATTTACCGTACTCTACCGACCACGGCGAGCGACCTCCGCTCCAAGGAGTAGTTTTTACCTGATCTAATTGTGATAATGAATTCATTTTATAAATTGTAATAGTTTGTTAACAAATCTAACTGTTCAAAAGTAAAAAAACATACAGATATATCCATAATATATCTATAAAATGCCAAAATATAGAGGCAATTTCCATTCTATATTTTGCTCTTGGTAGTGATATCCCACCGTAAGCACCGAATATACAATTCAATATGAAACAAAGTCCACCAAAAATGTGCAATAAGTGAAATCCAGAAACGATATAAATTAAAGATATCGCAGCGTTATTGTTCACTAATGTTGCGCCTGTTTGATACAAAGTGCTCCATGCATCTACCTGAAGATAGGCAAAAACCAGTGCCAATGCCATCGTTCCCCAAAGAAGAATTTTCTCAGAGCCAATATTCCCGGCTTTCAGTGCCTTGGCGGCAAGAAACAGACAGATGCTGCTACCGACTAGAATCAATGTGCTGTACATAAAGGCGTCTGGAAGTACCAATCCGTGACCTTTACCTTTTGATGCTGCAAATACGATGTAGAAACTCGTAAAGCCCCCAAACATGATCGTTGAAGACACTACAAACAACCAAAGAATAAACTTCTTAGGCTTTGAGTTAACAACCTCGTCATATTTTACATCCTGCTCTTTTAACGTATGTACCATATTTAAATTATTAAGCTATAAAATCAAACAATAAAACCAACTGAACGATGGGCAGATAAAAGAAAGAACAGAACATCACCTTTCTCGCACTTACCAGATCCATATTTATCCACATTTTAAACGCCAGCGCTGCAAAAACCAGCCCGCCGAGGATAGATACTCCTGCAATATAATAACCACCAAAACCATAAAACGTAGGCATTAAACTTACCGGAATCAGAATCAGTGTACTTAAAAACGTAATAAAAGCACTGGTTTTGTCCCTCTTCGTAGTAGGTAGCAATCTAAAACCTGCTTTTTTATAGTCATCATCCAATACCCAGGCAATAGCCCAGAAATGTGGAAACTGCCATACAAACTGGATTAAAAATAAGATCACTGCAATCTGATCAATTTTACCATGTGCAGCTACATATCCTATTAGCGGAGGCAAAGCACCAGGAATAGCACCTACAAAAACCGCAATTGGACTCTTCCTTTTCAAAGGAGTATAGGCAAAAGCATATAAGAAAATAGAAAAAACGGATAGAAAACCGGTTACAATGTTCAGGTAGTTACCCAATAACCAGGTACCTACTAATCCCATCACTAAACCAGAAACCAATCCTTGTCCTGTAGTCATATGACCAGCAGGCATCGGACGATCTTTGGTACGGGTCATTAGTTTATCCAGGTCCACTTCAATCACTTCATTAAAGCAATTGGCAGCAGAGGTAACCAGAAAACCACCCACGATCAGGATCAACCAATTTGTCCAGTTAATATCCGGAGTAATGCCGTCGACCGGCACTTTAGAGCCTATTAAAAAAGTAACTGATGCGGAAAATACAACCAGAAAAGTTAGTCTGAATTTAATGAGCTTAGAAAAATCTGCTAAAAACTGTTTCAATTTATATAAAATTATTATTGATGGTAAGTATCTGTTCTATACACCAGCAAATACAGATAATACTGTAAGGTGAACAATGCAGTAGAAAACAGAATGTGTAATGCCTGCGCGTATGGCGGCAGCGCAAAGTTAGACAATAATAAGCCGGTAACAATCTGGATAATTAAAACTATGGCAATTCCATTACCAACTAATAGTGCCCTGGCTTTACCATTAAACTTATCTTTTACAATTTTATAAATCACGACATTAAGAATCAAAACGAGAATGGCCACATCCCTGTGATAAGAGAACACATCCCCTACTTTACTAACCCAACTGCCACGATCATTGTACATCATGTTCTTTGAAATCGCATCTATCGCTTCCCTTACCTCTGTTCCCAATACCACCTGAATGGTACTTAAGGCTACAGAAACTAAAGTCAAAACCTTCAACCAAAAAATATTGGACATGATCACTACCGTTTGCTCCTGTAACTGTCTGGCATAATTGTAAGTGTAAACTAAAATTGCAAGGATGACCAATGCCAGCAGCATATGTACGGTAACGATCCAGGGCATTAAATTAGTAGAAACTACAATTGAACCTAACCAGGCCTGAAATCCAACGATAATCACGTTAAGAATGCTCAATACCAGAATTCTTGTCGCCGTTTTACGATAAGCAAAAGAATAAACCAGCAAGCCTACGAGGAAGAAACCCGTGAATGCCCCCATTAAACGGTTCAGATACTCCGTCCATGTTTTAGCCACATTAAAAGTTTCAGGTTGTAAAATAGACGTATCATGACGGATACTATCCGCAAGATGTGCCTTTCCCATCTTTTCTAATGTTTTAGCAAAACGTTCGTTTTTGGCGACACGCTCAGCAACATATTTGTCTTTATAATTGGCAGGTAACTGTGATAAATGGGTTGGAGGGATATACTGGTCAAAACATTTTGGCCAATCCGGACAACCCATGCCAGAACCTGTACTTCGTACGATTCCTCCTGCAAGAATCAACAGTAGGGTTACGACAATGGTGAGAAGGTTAAGCCTGATAAATCTCTTTTCAGCTCTGGAAACCATGGTTGGTGTTGGATTAAAAAAAATGGGGCATCTGTTGTAAGTATTTACCTACTGCAGATACCCCATTGTGTATTTTGAATACGATGTATGATCTATTGTTCTGGTGCTACAGGATTTTTAGCTTCCCATTCTCTCTGGATACGTTCAGCTTCTGTATTACCTTCAAAATCGTGAGGCATGTTAGAAGTCATAGTCTGAGAGAAAGGAACCGTCTGAGGAATGAAATCCACATCAGAACCTGGCTTGCTATAATCATATGGCCAACGGTATACTGTTGGAATTTCTCCAGGCCAGTTACCATGGATATGCTCTACTGGTGTAGTCCACTCTAAAGTATTAGCTTCCCATGGATTTTGAGGTGCTTTCTTTCCTTTAAAGATTGAGTAGAAGAAGTTCCATAAGAAAGCTACTTGTGCCAATGCACCGATAATGGCTGCCCAGGTAACGAATACGTTCACTGTTAACCATTTTTGCATGAACTCAAATTCAGTAAATGCATAGTAACGACGAGGTACACCATCTAAACCTAAGAAGTGAAGCGGGAAGAATACTAAGTAAGCAGAGATGAATGTTAACCAGAAGTGAAGGTAACCTAATTTGCTGCTCATCATTCTACCGAACATTTTAGGATACCAGTGGTACACACCTGCAAGCATACCAAAGATCGCAGCAGAACCCATTACTAAGTGGAAGTGGGCAACAACGAAATAAGTATCATGTAAGTTAATGTCCAAAGAAGCATTACCTAAGAAAATACCGGTTAAACCACCAGAGATAAAGAAAGATACCAAACCAATAGCAAATAACATTGCCGGAGTGAATCTGATATTACCTCTCCATAAAGTAGCCAGGTAGTTGAAAGTTTTTACTGCTGAAGGAACCGCAATAATCAAGGTCGTGATCATAAATACCCCACCTAATAACGGGTTCATACCCGTCACAAACATGTGGTGACCCCAAACGATGAATGATAATACCGTGATACCGATCAATGAATAAATCATCGCATGGTAACCGAAAATTGGTTTTCTTGAGTTTACTGAAATAACCTCTGATGAGATACCTAAAGCTGGCATGATTACAATGTAAACCTCAGGGTGACCTAAGAACCAGAATAAGTGTTGCCAAAGGATCGGGGAACCACCTTCATTAGGTAATACCTGAGTACCCATAACAATATCAGAAAGGTAGAAACTTGTACCAAAACTACGGTCAAAGATTAAAAGTACCACACCTGCCACTAATACAGGGAAGGAAAGTACACCTAAGATCGCTGTTAAAAAGAATGCCCAGATGGTCAATGGCATTTTCCAAAGATCCATACCTTTAGTACGCATGTTTAATACGGTACTCACATAGTTGATACCACCCATAAGAGAAGAAGCAACAAACATGATCATACTGATCAACCATAAAGTCATACCTAAAGCAGAACCTTTAATCGCTGTTGGTAAAGCTGATAGCGGAGGATAAATTGTCCATCCCGCACTTGCCGGACCAGTTTGGATAAAGAATGAACTCATCATGATTACACAAGCTCCAAAGAAGAACCAGTAAGACAACATGTTCAGGAATGGCGAGGCCATATCCCTTGCCCCTATCTGAAGAGGAATCAATAAATTACTAAATGTACCACTCAGGCCGGCCGTCAATACAAAGAATACCATGATGGTACCATGTATCGTTACCAATGCCAGATAGAAATCCGGTTTAATACGTCCGCCTTCAGCCCATGAACCAAGGAATGTTTCCAGGATCGGGAAGCTTTTCTCTGGCCATGCCAGTTGCAAACGAAACAGGATAGATAAACCCATCGCAATAACAGCCATAATAATACCTGTTATCAGGAACTGCTTAGCGATCATTTTGTGATCCTGACTAAAGACATACTTCGTTAAGAAGGTCTCTTTGTGATGCCCATGATCATCATGGCTATCGTGGTTATGTGTATCGTGTAATGATATAGTTGACATAATGTGCTATTCCAGTATTATTATTTTTTTAAAGCTAATTGATTTGTTTTAACTGCAGAAGTGTCTTTTGCTACGCTGTCTGCGGGTGCAACTGCAGCTGGTGCTGCTGCTACTGGCAGGTTAAACTCTTTTCTCAAATCGTCTGTCAAATAAGTTCCCTGTTTTTTAACCCATGCCTCATATTCAGCTTGCGAAACCACTCTAACTTCTTTCTGCATTTTGTAGTGACCTTCACCACAAATTTTAGCACATAAGAATAAGTAAGCAAATTTAGGATCGTTAGTTTTCGCCTTCATCTCTTCAGTAGTGATGGTTGGTGTAAACTCGAAGTAAGAAGTCATACCTGGTACTGTATTCAATTGAATTCTGAAGTGAGGCATGTAGAAACTGTGCAATACATCCTTACTGGTCAAAATTAAACGAACCGGTTTGTTTACAGGAATCACCATCTCATCAGCAGTCTGATCATCTAAAGTGTTTTTGTCTTTAAAATCAATACCTAATGCGTTAATAGAGTTGATCAACTTGTAGTTTTTAAGTCCGACAATACCATCAGCTCCCGGATAACGGATCGCCCATGCAAACTGAGATGAAGTAATCTCAATGTTGATAGGCTTGTTGTTAGGATCTTCAATTTTGTAGAAAATCGATCTCCAGGTTAAGAAACCCATCAAAACCAACACGGTTAATACCAATGCAGGAACGATTGTCCAGATACGCTCTAAAGCGTTGTTATGTGGATAGTAGTATGCTTTCCTTTTTCCTGTGCTTCTGTAGATATAAGCAAAAACGAATAGGATGATGTGCGTAGCAATAAATACGATAGTCGTAATGATCAGGGTGATGTTAAACATCTGATCAATTTTCTTACCGTGCTCTGAAGCTGCTTCAGGAAGGATCATCTTTCCATGAACCGTATATTCCCAATAAACACCGTATAGACCTACTATAAGGAACAAGGCAAACAGAACTCCGTTTACCGTATTCCAGTTGATACCTTTCGGTTGATCCTGAGCCTCACGGGTCAATTCATATACCTTTAAAGCTTTTCCAATGATTGCTACAAATAAGCAAACCAGCAGAAATGCCATGGTATAAAATATAACCGTTTTATAAACCGGACCCATATCAATAGGTTTGGCTACGGTCTCAGCGGCAGCGCCGGCAGCTTGTGCAAATGCGCTTGTGCTTGCAAAAACAGTAAGAATCACTGCTAGTGCCGCTATTGTTTTGTTACTTATAAATTTTCTTAAACTCATTTCCTTAAAAGTAGTAACGCTGTACTTCTATTATACTATTATTTTATATACTCTATTAAGATCACCTATTACAAGTGATGATTCAAACTTTCCTGTAAGAACGGGTGGTTCTTAGGGATTAAAGGCTGCTTACTCAGTGCTCTTAAAACGGTAAAGGTAAACAATCCTACAAAACCTATAGCAGTTCCAATCTCAATAATACCAAAAGCATGGTGTTCTTCAACAGTTCCAGGCATAATCATTTGGTAATAATCAACCCAGTGTCCACACAATACGATGATACAAACCACAAGCATGATGTTTTCTTGTCTCTTATTGTCTCTGTCCATTAATAATAAAACAGGGGCTAAGAAGTTTAATACCAGGTTAAGGTAGAACCAGAATTGGTAGTGATCAAATCTTTTGTAGAAGTAAACAGTCTCTTCCGGAATGTTTGCATAGTAGATCAACATAAATTGAGCGAACCATACATAAGTCCAGAAAATAGAGAATCCGAAGATAAACTGACCTAAGTTGTGTAAGTGACTATTGTTAACCCAGCTCATGTAACCTGATTTTTTCAACAGGATGATGATGATCGCCATAGTCGCTAAACTACTTACCCACATTGCTGCGAAGTTATACCAACCGAACATCGTAGAGAACCAGTGTGCCTCAAGAGACATGATGGTATCAAAAGCAAAGATTGGCGTAGTAAAACCGTAGATTACTAAAAATATACAAGAGTATTTAAAGCTTTTTCTGTAAGAATTTAAACCACCTTCTAAATCTTCATTCGTAGATAACTTAGCAAGAAGTACTGCAAAAATACAGTAAACGCCTAAGAAGATCACCTGACGTGCCATAAAGAAAGGCACATTAAGGAATGCTGATTTACCAGCAATTAGTTTATCATAATGAGGACTGCCCGGATCAGTTAAGCCCGGAGCATTCCAGTGATGATATAAGTTGTGTGTGTACAAACCGGCTGCCATTACTGCGATCAAAATAACAACCGCAATCGGCAAGGTTTTAGCCATCGCCTGTGGTACACGTAATATAGAAGCAGACCAACCAGCCTGTGCTACAAATTGAACAGCAAGAAAGAATGCACCTGACATGCAAACACATGCGAAGTAGTAAGCCATCAGTAACAGGTTTGCATAAGTACGCTCATGAAGCGCCTCTGCTGAAAAGCCATATCCTATCGCTAATACCCCTATGGCGATAGCGATAAAACTTAAGGTCTTAGCTTTACCTGTAAACTCAAACTGCTCAGTTAAATTATAATTGTGAGTTCCCATTTATTTGTGCTTTTCTATTGTATTTTTTGTAATTGTTGAACATACATCACTACTTTCCATCTTTCATCAGGAGATAGTTGAGAGGCATGTGAACCCATGTTATTTAAACCATACTCAATAGTATGATAAATTTTTCCTGCGGAAAGGTCTTTCATCAAACCACCACGTGATGAAGCTGCATCACCATGGTAAGAAGGAATACCACTAATCTTTTCGATTTTAACCAGGTGACCTTGTCCGTCTCCTTTTTCACCATGACATGGCGAGCAGAATACAGTGAACAAATGCTTTCCTGCAATTAGATTTTGCTCTGTTTCAGGAAGCGGATTTACCAGGTTAGCACCAGCAGCTTCATATCCATCTTTAGTATTAGGAAAATCGTCGTACTTGTTAAACCCTACTGGTGTAGTATTGGCAGGCGGCGTTTGTGCCGTTGATCCGTTCTTAAAGTTTTTGTTTGGCTGATCTGGATTATAGGCAATCGGATCATACATGTTCCTTGCATATTCTAAACCAGTACTCTGTGGATCTTTACAGGCTGAAAAGACAACAGCACTGGCAAGAATACAAAATGAGGCTAAAACTACTTTATTCTTATTCATAGCTGATATACTTCCTTTCATTGTGCTTAATTTCTAAAGCACCTGCATCTTTTAATAAACCATCAATTTTATTATGATCGGTATTTTCTTTAGCATCTACAGCGATAATGAATCTATCATCTGTAGCTCTTAAGTCCATTACTCTAGGTGCTCTTCCAGGGAACAAATGCGTTGAAGCATAGTAAGCGCCCACTAAACTGAATGCACAGAATAAAACCGTTACTTCAAACATAATCGGAATAAAATCCGGAAGTGCTAAAGCAGGTTTACCACCAATATTATGTTTCCAATCTACCACCGAGGTTAAGTAGATTAATGCGAATGCAGAAATGGTTCCGGCTACCCCGCAAAAGAATGCAAGGATATCCAACCTGGATCTTTTGATCCCTAATTTAGCTTCGATGCCGTGAATAGGCATTGGTGTATAAACATCATGTATTTTAATGTTATTTGCCTGTAACTGGTCGATGCCGTGCATCATTTCGTCAGGATCACCAAAACTGCCTAAAATATATTTGATATTACTCATTGTTATATTTTTGCGTATTCTTCTTGTTTAACACTATCAAATTTCTCTAAAGACTCTACGTATTCTTTCACGTGTTCTTTGTCCAGATGACCTTCTTTAATTTGTTCCATTTTAGATTGCTCACTTGCACTCTTCAGTAACAGTTTCACCTCTGCAATTGCAATAGAAGGTAACACTCTTAAGAATAAAAGGAACAAGGTAAAGAACACTCCGATTGAGCCTACAAAGACACCCACATCTACCCATGTAGGATAGAACATCGCCCAACTTGAAGGGATATAATCGCGATGTAATGAAGTCACAATAATTACGAAACGTTCGAACCACATACCAATGTTTACAACGATAGATAAAATCCAGGTTGCTGCAATGCTGGTACGGATTTTTTTGAACCAAAGCAACTGAGGAGAGATTACGTTACACGTCATCATCATCCAGTATGCCCACCAGTATGGACCGGTTGAACGGTTAATGAAAGCGTATTGCTCGTATTCTGAACCTGAGTACCAGGCAATGAAAAACTCAGTGATATAAGCCACACCTACGATAGATCCTGTTAGAATGATAATCTTATTCATCGATTCAATGTGGAACATCGTGATATAGTTCTCAAGACCCAATACTTTACGTGCAACAAGTAATAATGTTAACACCATTGCAAATCCTGAGAAGATCGCCCCTGCTACGAAGTATGGAGGGAAGATCGTGGTATGCCATCCCGGAATTACCGAGGTCGCAAAGTCCATAGATACAATCGTGTGAACCGAAAGTACCAGTGGCGTAGAGATACCTGCTAAGATGATACATACCGCCTCAAAACGTTGCCATGTTTTTACGTTACCAGACCATCCGAAAGAAAGGATAGAATAGATTCTACGTCTCGTTCCTATTGCACGGTCACGGATAGTCGCGATATCAGGTAGTAAACCTGTATACCAGAACAATAGTGATACCGAGAAGTAAGTAGAGATGGCAAACATATCCCAAACCAGCGGAGAGTTAAAGTTTACCCATAATGACCCGAATTGATTCGGTAGTGGAAGTACCCAGTAAGCCAGCCATGGTCTACCCATGTGGGATACTACATACGTCGCGGCGCAGATAACGGCGAAGATGGTCATCGCCTCTGCAGAACGGTTAATGGAATTCCTCCAGTTCTGTCGGAAGAGTAGTAGTACCGCAGAGATCAGTGTTCCTGCGTGACCGATACCTACCCACCAAACGAATCCGGTGATGTCCCATGCCCATCCAACTGTTTTGTTTAATCCCCATGCACCGATCCCAAACCAGAAGGTATATCCAACGGATACCAACCATAGTGTGGCACCACATAGTGCGAGTATAAATCCTATCCACCATGCCCTGTTAGGCTTATTCTCAACTGGCATTAAGATATCATTCGTAATCTTTGCATACGTGATATCATTGCCGGTGATTAATGGCTCTCTTAATATTGATTCCTTATGTCCTGACATAATTTATTTTCTTTAATATCAGCTTACGCTTGTACTGTTGTATCTGTGTTTCTAATTTTTGTCATATAACCTATACCCGGTTGTACGTTGATCTCTTCCAATACATAGTAAATACGCTCACTACGTAATGCTTTAGATACTTCCGACTCAGGATCATTGGCATCGCCAAAGATGATCGCATTTGCCGAACACGCTTGCTGACATGCCATTTTGATATCACCGTCTTTTAATGGACGTTTTTCCATCTTAGCAGTTAATTTACCAGCCTGGATACGTTGGATACACATAGAACATTTCTCCATAACACCTCTTGAACGGGCAGTTACATCAGGGTTAAGTACCAACTGAGTAAATTCATTGTTCAGATAGTTGTCGAAACGAGAATCATTCCAGTAGTTAAACCAGTTGAAACGACGCACTTTATACGGACAGTTGTTCGCACAGTAACGTGTACCTACGCAACGGTTATAAGCCATGTGGTTTAAGCCGTCTGAAGAGTGAACCGTTGCCAATACCGGACAAACCGTCTCACATGGAGCGTGGTCACAGTGCTGACAAAGCATTGGCTGGTGAACTACAGATACGTTATCAAGGTTATCTAAATGAGCAATTTCTTTCTCTTTAGTTACTGCATTGATACCAGTACCATGATCGCCATGTGCTGCATCTGCATGTGCATCTGCCTCAACATTAAAGCTGTAATAACGGTCGATACGGATCCAGTGCATTTCTCTGCGCTTACGAACCTCATCTTTACCTACAACAGGAATGTTATTTTCTACGTTACAAGCAACAATACAAGAACCACAACCTGTACAAGCATTCAAATCGATTGCCATAACCCAGTTGTTACCTGGTTTCTCATATTCAGGCCATAAATCGTAAGTTTTATGTTTTGCATGGTCATTACCTGAACCTGCAGCCGGATTCTTTTTGTATTCTGTGAAAGTAGCTTCACGAATGATGTTTCTTCCTTCGAAAGAGTGGTGCGTTTGTGTTTGCGCCAATTCTTCTCTACGACCAGTTCCTGTCAATTGAACAGTAGTAGCGTATTTAGAAGTACCATTGCTGAAACTTACAAAAGGATAAGCATTTTTACCTACGTTATTTCCAGCTTTACCAGTCATCGTTCTACCAAATCCTAAAGCGATAGAAGCAGTTCCCTGTGCTTGTCCCGGTTGAATCAACACAGGTAAGTCAACAGTATAACCGTTTGCTGCTTTTACAGATACGATATCGAATTCTTTGTAACCTAATTTCTCAGCGAATTTAGGCGCAATAGCAATATAATTGTCCCAGGTTACTTTCGAAACCGGATCAGGCAATTCTAATAAGAAAGCGTTGTTACCATGTCTACCATCACGCATTGCTGCACTTTCGTAAACCTGTAACTCGATGTCTTTTGCTAATGATTTGCTGTTATTTAAAATGGTAGGAATTACTGCTGCTAATGACAAGTTGAAGTTATAAGCTCCTGCTGGCTTAGCTGCTGCAATAAATACACCGGTTTGTAATACTTCTTTCCAGGTTTTACCGAATAAAGGAAGGATATTTTTCTCCCAGTTATTACGTACATACTGGAAGTAATCTTTAACCGCGTTATCAGACCAGATCAATAAACTCTCTTCTGCCTGACGGGTATTGAATACCGGATTAATTGTTGGTTGGATGATAGAGTAGTTACCTTCGTAAGCACTTGCATCACCCCATGACTCTAAATAGTTATGGTTAACTGCAATTACATCACATAAGCTCGAAGTCTCATCTTTACGATCAGAGAACGAAACTTTTAAAGCAACTTTAGCCAATGCATCAGCAAAAGCTTTAGTATTTGCTACATCATAACCAGGATTAGCATTTAAGATGAATACCGCAGCAACTTCTCCCCTGTTCATTTCATTGATAAACTCAGCAAATTCTGCATCATTACCTGCGTAACGTTTACATGGATTGTCTAAGTCGATCGTTGTACCATAACTACCAATTGCAGAGTTGATCGCATTTACCAGAATCTGAGTAGATACGTCATTTGAACCTGAAACTACTAATGCTTTTCCTTTGTTTTGCAACAACTCTTTAGCCACCAGCTTAATTGCTTTATCAGCAGTTACGTTGTTTGGTAAAGCAGCACCAGCTAAGTTATTACCGGTAATTGTATTATATAAGGTAATTAATGCAGGTCCCTCTTCTGAAAGTTTAACCGGAACACGCGTATCAGCGTTAGTACCAGTTACACTCATACCAGCTTCGAACTGGAAGTGACGTGACATTTTACCAGCCTTTAAAGACTTGTGATTTCTGTTCGCAACATACTGGGAAGTGAATTCTTCACCGCTGATCCAGGTAGATAAAAAGTCTGCACCGAAACTTACGATCAGGTCAGCCTTATCAAATCTATATTGTGGAACTACTGCTTTACCGAAGCTATTTTCATTTGCTTTGATAATACCAGTATAAGATACTGCATCGTATTGAACGTGCTTAGTATTAGGGTAAGCAGTAGTAAAGTCAGCGATAACTGCTTTAGTAGAAGGACTGTTTACTGAAGAAGAAACCAAACGGATTTTCTTTCCTGATGCCTGTGCCTTGTTTAACTCGCCTTTAACAAACTCATCAATCTTAGCCCATGCTACTTTTTCATCGTCCTTTAAAACAGGACCATGTAATTTAGAAACATCATACAGGTCTAAAACAGAAGCTTGCGCCTGTGCATCCGTACCTGTACTGAATACTCCTGAATTAGGATTTGCGTCAATCTTAATTGGACGTCCCTCTCTGGTTTTCACCAACACACTCTGTCCATTGAAACTTGATACATAGTAGTTCGGGATACCCGGAACTACTTCTTCAGGTCTGATGACATAAGGAATTGATTTATGAACCGGAGCAGTCTGACAAGCTGCAAGCGTTACCGCTCCAAGGCCGAAACCTAATGCTTTCAAAAAGTCCCGGCGCGGGGTTACCGTACTTAACCCTGCTTCATTTAAAACATCTTCTATTGGAAGGGGCTCAGCAAATTCGTTTTTGTTGTTTTCAACAAAATCGGGAGTGTTTTTATACTCCTCTAAGCCTTTCCAGTATTTTTTATTGCTTTCCATTTAAGCTATATTACTGTTTATCGAACGTTCTTATTAAACTCTTATTAATAGTGGCACTTACCACACTCTAAACCACCCAATAATGCAGGAGTGATTTTTTCGCCTTTTTTGATTTTCTCATGGGCTTCAATAACTTTCGCATAGAAAGCATTGTCTTTACCTGAAATCTCAGCGTCTTTATGGCAATTGATACACCATTTCATCGTTAGCGGAGAGAACTGATATACTTCTTCCATGGTATTCACCGGACCGTGACATGCAAAACATACCGGCTCATTTGGCTGAAGACCTTTTTGTTTTCTGATCGCTTCCTCACCTACGACTACGTGTTGAGAGTGATTGAAATAAGCAAAATCAGGAAGGTTGTGTACACGAATCCATTCTACTGGTTTCTCTTTTGTCTTGTCGTAAGTCAAAGTTGCAGGATCGTAACCGATCGCAGTGTAGATCTTTTGAATCTCCGGAGAAATCTCACCGTTATACTTCTCAGTAGCCTGTACCGATTTGTGACAGTTCATACAAACATTCACAGATGGAATAGAAGCGTTTTTAGATTTAAACGCACCTGAGTGACAGTACTGACAGTCAATCTGATTCGTCCCGGCGTGTAATTCGTGAGAGAATTTAATTGGTTGTACCGGCTGATATCCAGTGTGTACACCTGTATTCCACATCGCCATCCATCCGAATGAACCTAAGCTCATTACTAAACATAGAATGAAGAAGAATACAAATTTTTTGTTTTTGAATAATCTGCGAACACCTACAGTTAAAGGAACGTTGTCCTCTTCTGAGATTTCAACACCTTGCTTCTTTAAGATTAAACGCTCTAACATTTTAATCGCACGTCCTAAAATCACTAATACCGCAATTGATATTAAGATAATAGCAACGATACCTGCGATAGAAAAATCAGATACACCTTCATCTACAGTTGCAGTTGTTGCTGCATCGCCTTCTTTCTTAGGCTCGCCCGCTTTAGCGTAAGCGATAACGTTTTTAATCTGGTCGTCAGTTAATGTAGGAAACGTAGTCATCTCCGACGGAGAGAACTTCGCAGCCTCAATTGCCTGCTTATCGCCAGCGTCAACTAAAGCTTTCCAGTTCTTTACCCATTTGATGGTAAATGCTTCGTCTAGCTCGTTTACTTTGGCAGTTAAAGCCGGACCTGTACTGTTACGGTCTAATTGGTGACAAGAAGAACATTTATCTTTAAATATTTTCCTTCCCTCCACTACATCTTGCGCTTGTGTTGCAGAAACGATTAAAACAGATAAAGCCGTAAACATGAATGCCGACTTCCAAACTCTTCTAATGATCAATGAGATATCCCTCATAATGAGTATTTTATGCTATTTTTTAAAAAACTTGTAAACCGCCTTTGGTAACCGAACTTAGGTTCTACACCAAAACGTCCACAAAAGTAAAATTTATTAACTTACCAATGACAAATAAATGACAGTAAATACAATTTATAATCAATCTAAATAGTTTGTTTTTGGGGCTTTAAACGAAGAAAATCAGCAATTTTCGAAAAACTGCTGATTCTTCTCAGCCAACCTCACATTGACAATATTTGTAAATTCAATTTACATTTTTAATATCCATGCAAAGATCAGTGGCGCAACGATTGTTGCATCTGATTCTACAATAAACTTTGGCGTGTTGATATCTAATTTACCCCAGGTGATTTTTTCATTCGGTACTGCACCTGAATAAGATCCGTAAGAAGTAGTCGAATCAGAAATCTGACAGAAATAGCTCCAGAATGGAATATTCTCCATTTCCATATCCTGATATAACATCGGAACAACACAAATCGGGAAGTCACCAGCAATACCTCCACCAATCTGGAAGAATCCGATTCCTTTACCAGAACTGTTTTTAATGTACCAGTCTGCTAAATAACCCATATATTCAATACCACCTTTTACAGTAGTCGCTTTAACTTCACCTTTCATCACATAAGAAGCAAAGATATTTCCCATCGTAGAATCTTCCCATCCTGGTACTACAATCGGCAAGTTCTTCTCTGCTGCTGCAAGCATCCATGAGTTCTTAGGATCAATCTCATAGTATTGCTCAAGATCACCACTCAATAACATCTTGTACATGAACTCATGCGGGAAGAAACGCTCTCCTGCATCTTCTGCATCTTTCCAGATCTTATTGATGTGTTTCTGCAATCTACGGAAAGCCTCTTCTTCAGGAATACAAGTATCTGTAACCCTGTTGTAATGGTTTTCTAAAAGATCCCACTCATCCTGTGGACTTAAATCACGGTAGTTAGGCACTCTTTTGTAATGAGAATGCGCAACAAGGTTCATGATGTCTTCTTCCAGATTCGCACCAGTACAAGAAATAATCGAAACTTTATCCTGACGGATCATTTCAGCTAAAGAGATTCCAAGCTCAGCAGTACTCATTGCGCCTGCAAGCGTAATCATCATCTTACCACCTTCATCCAAATGTGTTTCGTATCCTTTAGCCGCATCCATCATAGCTGCCGCATTAAAATGGAGATAATTTGTCTCCATGAATTGCGAGATAGGTCCTCTTTTCGTACTCATTTTTGATTAAATTTTGTTGTTAGCGCAAAAATAGGCAAATAATCGTAAAGGACTAATCCTAACCCCGCTTTAAAAATGAAACAAGCGCAATTACTGGCGCTAATCTTGCTAGGGGATCGCCAGTAACCCAATTAATACAAATCTTTCCCTATTTTAGGCCAATGAAGAGAATTTCGCTTTGCATCACTATACTGATCATTACCGTCGCAAACGCATCCGCACAAAAGAAATTTATTAAACGATACTTGTCAGAAAAAACAGATAGCTCACGCAGAGCGAGCTTTATGCCTGTACCCATCTTCCGATATTCACAGGAAATCGGGGCAGAATTCGGACTTGGCGCACTATATTCTACTTACCTCGACAGAAAAGACAGCACCAACCGCAGCTCCAACTTTTCAGGAGTCGCTTCCGTATCAACCAAAGGACAATACAACTTCTCTTTAAAAAGTGATATCTGGACCAAAGGCAACGATTACCATTTCATTTCAGAATTCAGATTTAAAAGAATGCCTTTCGACTTTTTCGGAATTGGTAATGAAACCTTGTTTGCAAATTCAGACCGCCTTGTACAGCGACAGTCCAGAATCATGCTCGAAGCAGAAAAGAAAATATTACCACACGCCTACACCGGCATATCCCTTGGATTTGAAAATTACAACTTCAAAGATGAGATCACAGGTGGATTATTCGATACCGATCCAAACCTCATTCAGCGCTTAGGCGGCAATGTTGCCTATATAGGAATCTCGCAAAGCTATGATACCCGAAATTCGAACAACTACCCTACTAAAGGATTCCTCGGCCGCATCGCCTATCAATACGCACCAGACCTCTGGTCAGGCGAAAGCTTCAGCGGAAGTGTCATTAAAGCAAACGTTAGAAACTTCTGGTCGCTCAGCCCTAAATTCGTATTGGGTGTAAATGCCTTATTCCATACCGTGCAGGGAAAAAAGATACCTTTCTATTTATTGCCGCAAATGGGGAATGATGAAATGATGAGGGGATATTATACCGGCCGCTACCGCGATCAGAATTTATTAGCTGGTCAGGCGGAATTGCGCTACCGCTACAATAACCGTTTCGGTGCAGTAGTCTTTGCGGGAACGGGACAGGTTTTTGCCAATGGCGATTTTGCAGCCAAAAACTTCAAACCTTCTTACGGACTCGGCGGAAGATATTTCTTCGATCCTGAAAAAGGACTCAGCGTCCGTATGGATTATGCAGTCGGAGAAAAGCGTATCAATGAGAAACGCCAGAGTGGTTTTTATTTCACCCTGGCCGAAGCATTTTAAATGCTGAGCCTAAAACTTAATTTTAAAATGCTCTTTTGCCTGTCCTTTTTTAAAGTAAACCAATCCGATCCAAAACAAATCAATAGTAATGGTAACGTCCGGATGGTTCTTGATCTCTTCCCAGGCCTCTTTCATCCCTTCACTCCAATAGATATCATCAAAGATCAACAATGACCCTTCATGCACTTTCGGTAAGCACCAGTTAAAATAATTGAGGGTGGCGTCCTTTCTATGGTTTCCATCCACATAAACGAAATCCAGTTTCTCGGCCTGTTCGATGAAGTCAGGAAGTAAGGAATCAAAATTCCCTACCCTCAGCTCTACATTGTCAAGTTCCAGATCCTGAAAGTTCTTATAAGCTGCTTTTGCCGTTTCCGGACAACCTTCAATAGTTACAATATCCGCATCCGGACAAGCCCTGGAAAGGTATGATGTGGTCAGGCCCAGACAAGTACCTAATTCTAAAATATGATCCGGCTGGTTTTCTTTCGCAAGGCGATAAATTAACTGTGCCAATCTTGGACTCTTCAAAGCGTTTTTCGCAATCTGTCGTACCTTTTTTGTACGGTTCTTATTCAAATGAGAACCTGCACCCAGATCCGTCACCGTAATTAAAGAATCGTCATTTAAAAGTTTTTTTCTTTGCGCTTCAATGCTTTTGTAATCACTTTTAGCGTTAAAATCGTAAATTACCTCATCTGTGAGCTTATAAACGAAAGGAGAATGCGTACCATGTCTGCTTTTTGAAGTCAATCGGTGCTTTAGATAGTCGCTGATAAAATTGAAAACCATAGCTACAAAAATAAGCAATCACATGATTCTAAGTTGCATGTTTAATGGAAAATAGTAAAGAAATAAGTGCTTTAGTCAAATTGTTGGACGATCCCGATCCGGAGATCTTCGAACATATTGAAAAACGCCTGTTGGAGTATGGAGAAGAGGTGGTTCATTTTCTGGAAAATGCATGGGAACAATCTCTGGACACACTGTTACAGGAAAGAATCGAGAACGTAGTTCATAAAATCCAATTCAACAGCGTTAAAGAAGATCTGAATCTTTGGTATCAAAGTGGTGCTTTCGACCTGCTCCAGGGCGCATTGGTGATCAACAGATATCAATATCCCGACCTCAATGAAGAAAAAATCAAGCTCCAGATGGAAGAAATCAAGCGGGAAATCTGGATCGGATTACAATATGAAATGAGTTCCATTGAAAAAATCAAACTCATCAATCACGTATTCTATAATGTATATGGTTTCAGTGGAAACACCAAAAACCACCACGACCCACAAAACTCTTACATCAATCAGGTGCTGGACAGTAAAAAAGGAAATCAGATATCCTTAGCAATCATCTATTCCACTATTGCCCAAAAACTGGACATTCCGGTGTATGGCGTTAATCTGCCACAACATTTTATTCTCGGCTATATTGATGAAAGTAAAAGGGAAGACCATGAATTTGGCGTCCTGTTTTATATTAATGCCTTTAATAAAGGAGCCATCTTTGGCAAGCATGATGTAGACCAGTTCCTTCGCCAGCTAAATCTTGACCCTATGCCTGGTTTTTATGCGCCATGCAGCAATATAGAAATCATCAGAAGAATCATCAGAAACCTGATCTCCTCTTATGAAAACCTGGGCTCCACAGAAAAGGTAGCAGAATTAAAAGAATTGCAAGACATCCTCAACAACACGAATATCTAACTTAAATAATCTTATTCGATTTCATCCAGTTCACTAAACGATCAAACCACTGATCCTGGCTGGTTTTGTTATTTAACCCAAAACCATGACCACCGCCCTGGTAAACATGCAACTCCGCCTTGTTCCCTGCTTTCACCATTGCCCGGTTAAAAGACAAACTATTTTCAACAGGAACAGACTTGTCATCATTGGCATGGACTAAGAATGTAACCGGAGTTTCTGCATCCACATGGCGCTCATTGGAAAAATAATCCTTTTGCGCATCCGTTGCATTTGGTCCTGCCAGATTTTTCGCAGAACCCGTATGTGGCGACTCCAGAAAGGAGACCACCGGATAAATCAACATCGAAAAATCAGGACGAAGACTCAGTCCCTCTTTATTCTCTATTTTAACATCCTTATAATGTACAGTCAGTGTAGCTGCGAGATGGCCACCGGCAGAAAAACCCATGATCCCGATTTTTGCAGGATCCAGATGATATTTTGCCGCATCCTTCCTCAACAGGTAAATCGCCTGTTCGGCATCCTGTAAAGGCCCGAAAGACTTATCCACCATTATCGCATCATCCGGTAAACGATATTTCAAGACAAAGGCAGCAACGCCGATCTCATTGAACCGCTTTGCCACATTATCCCCCTCATGGTTAATGGCCAGTATTCCATAACCACCCCCCGGACAAATGATCACAGCAGCACCTGTTGCTTTTTCTTTTGAAGGTAAGAACACCTTTAATGTTGGTACAGATACCTTACTGACCCTGATTATCCCATCATTCCCTGTTACAGAAAGCTCTTTAAAATCTGCAGGTGTAGGCTTAGCTCCTGGAATCGCTCCGGGATAAATCAATATACTTTCCTGCGCCATTGCGCCATTTGTAGCAAAAAAACCGGTCATCAATAATACAGTAAGGTATCTCATATTTAAAATTCCATTAAGTAAGCTTTCAAAAATTCGTTCAAATCACCATCCAATACCCCCTGGGCATTTGAAGTCTCATAGTTGGTCCGTAAATCTTTCACCAGCTTATAAGGATGCAACACATAATTCCTGATTTGCGATCCCCATTCGATTTTCTTTTTGGAACCTTCAATTAAAGCTGTTGCTTCCATGCGCTTGCGCATCTCCGCTTCATACAATTGTGATTTTAACAAGCGCATTGCATTCTCTTTATTCTGCAACTGGGAACGTGACTCCTGGTTTTTAATCACAATACCCGAAGGCTTATGATACAACCTTACGGCCGTTTCCACTTTATTCACATTTTGTCCACCAGCACCACCGGAGCGGAAAGTCTCAAATTCAATCTCTGAATCCTTCACCTCAATCTCAATCGTGTCATCCACTAAAGGATACACATAGACGGAAGCAAATGAAGTATGTCTGCGGGCATTGGAATCAAAAGGCGAAATTCGCACCAAACGGTGAACCCCGTTTTCCCCTTTCAGATAACCATAAGAAAAGTCTCCGGCAAACTGAAGCGTAACCGATTTTATACCCGTTACCTCCCCTTCCTGCGAATCCTGCTCCGTCACCTTATAGCCATTCTTCTCACCCCACATGATGTACATACGCATCAGCATGGCTGCCCAATCGCAACTCTCGGTACCACCTGCACCTGCGGTAATCTGCATCACCGCATGAAGCTGATCTTCCTTACTACTCAGCATGTTTTTCAGTTCCAGCTCTTCCACCATTTTCAAACAACGGTCGTACTGCTCCTGCATTTCTTCCGCACTGGCATCACCAGATTGCAAAAACTCAAACATCACTTCTGTATCTTCCAGCTCTTTACTTACTGCCTGCCAGGCATCAGTCCATACTTTCTTGGAATTGATACCAGCCAAATGTTTTTCCGCCTTTTTAGGATCATCCCAAAAGTCGGTTTGCAGGGTAAGCTCCTGCTCTATATAAATTTCCTCAAGACGTGTTTCTACGTCAAAGATGCCTCCTCAGCGACGCTACTCTGTCCCTTAAATCCTGAATTTGTTCTTTTGTCATAATCACAAATATATAAAATACAAAGAGGTTCTGTCCCTGTTTTCAAAAACAAGCACAGAACCTCTTTAAACATTTCTTTTTCTTAATTAAAAAGCCCTTTTAGCTTATCAACGATACCGCCTTCTCCTTCTTTTCCTTCTTCTTTATTACCGCCAAACAAGTTCGTCAGGTCCGACAACTGAAACTTACCATCAGGTCCTGAAATCTTCGTTAACATATCCTGAAGATTAAAAGAGCTGTCGTTCGGATCATTTGTCTTACTCACCAACTTACCCATCACTCCGGGAATGATAGAAGCTGCAATGGCTTTCGCCGAATCCAGATTGATGCCCATTCCTGATAATTTATCAATAAAGCCAGAGGAAGCGTCCTTCACTACGGAAGAGTTCGCCACATCTCCACCTTTAAAGGCATCCACCAGATTACCAATATTTCCGGACGACAATTGTTGTTTCAAGGAGTCAAAAATAGAACCGGAAGCCGCTTGAATCGCTGCTTCATTTTGCTCATTTGGAATCTCACTATTGTTCACAATTGCATCCTGAGCACTTTCTTTAACCAGTTCATTCAAATTTTCTAACATAAAATTGTTTTCTAGGTGATGTACTAATATTAGTATCTTAAATATAATGAATTAAAATGATCAGCAAATCAAATCGCTGCCGTTATTTTTTCAAATTCATGTAATCAAGTGCCAGGTTACTAAGTGCTTCCACCCCTAAACCAAAACCACTTTCATCGATAAAGAAATCCGGTGTATGGTGCGATGGCGCCTTTAACGGATCCTGTCCTTTAGGCATCCCGCCGAGGAAAATAAACAAGCCGGGCACCTTTTCCTGGTAGAAAGAAAAATCCTCTGCTCCTGTTACCGGAGGTTTCAGGCGCACATGATCCGCGCCGGCAGTAGCCTGTAAACTTGGCAACATCTTTTCCGTTAAAGCTACGTCATTAAACGTTACCGGATAATGGTTACTAAAAGGAATCTTCACCTCCGCTGTAGCTCCGCCCGCTTCTGCGGTTTTTGTAGCGATGGTTTTCACCCTTTCTATAAACATCGCCTCATCTTCTTTACTAAAATTCCTGATGGTGCCCAACATTTCCACTTTCTCCGGAATAATGTTAGAGCGAATCCCCCCGTTGATGGCACCAATCGTAACCACCCCTGGATTTTCCGTCACATTCAGGTTCCTACTCACAATTGTTTGAAGGTTATTCACAATTTGTGCAGAAATCACAATCGGATCAATACTGCTCCATGGATAAGCACCATGCGCCTGTTTTCCCTTCACCGTAATTTTCAAATCATTGACCGCCGCCATGATCCCGCCCGGACGATAAGTCAGGTCACCCACCGGCGTCTGTGAATTGATGTGCAGGCCAAAAATCACTTCGACTTTCGGATTTTCCAACACCCCTTCTTTCACCATCAATGCAGCACCGCCTTCTTCACCTTCAGGTACCCCCTCTTCAGCGGGTTGAAAAATAAATTTCACCGTACCGGGGATGTCTTTTTTCATAGAAGCCAGTACCTCTGCCACCCCCATTAAAATAGCCACATGACTATCATGGCCACAAGCATGCATCACGCCCACTTCCTGTCCGTTATATATGGTCTTCACTTTAGAGGCAAAAGGTAAATCCACCCGTTCCGTTACCGGTAAACCGTCCATATCCGCCCTTAGCGCCACAACAGGCCCCGGCTTTCCTCCTTTAAGAATACCTACCACACCCGTCTTTGCCACGCCTGTCTGTACCTCAATTCCCAGTGACTTTAAATGTTTAGCCACGATTGCCGCAGTCCTCGTTTCCAGGTTTCCCAATTCCGGATGCTCATGCAAATCCCGGCGCCAGTCTATCACCTGCTGTGTGATGCTCAAAGCCTTTTTTGAAACCTGAGGCCTCAGGTTTTGCTTTTGCGCAACCGCAGCACCACCACATAGAACCAACAGCACAAAGTAAAATCTTTTCATAAACCTATCTTTTATACTTTAAATATAAGATAATCAGCGGATATTCAATTCCGATAGAAATATTATAAAGGTCATTTCAGCAAATAAAATAAACCCCTACATTTACAAAAACACTAATATGATGCTACCAACGATAAACTTTACAGAAACTGCAGCTTATAAATACCTGACCGATCACTTTATTGGTATCAATGAAAAAAGCTTAAAGGATCTTTTTACGGAAGATGCTTCCCGTTTTGAAAAATTTTCTATCCTGTTTGAAGACATCCTTGTTGATTATTCAAAGAACAGAATTGACGATACCACCATGGCTTTGTTAATGCAACTGGCCAGAGAATGTAAATTAGATGAGGCGATCAAAGCCATGTTTAAAGGGGATAAAATCAATCAGACAGAAGGCCGTCAGGTGCTTCACATCGCTTTACGTAACCAGGGCAATGACCCGATTCTTGTAGATGGCAAAAATGTCATGGAAGAGGTAAACAAAGTATTGGAAAAGATGGATAAATTTAGTCAGGCCATCATCTCCGGATCATGGAAAGGCTATACCGGAAAAGCCATTACAGATGTAGTTAACATTGGTATCGGTGGCTCTGATTTAGGACCTGTAATGGTGACAGAAGCTTTAAAAGCTTATAAAAACCATTTAAACATGCACTTCGTTTCTAATATCGACGGAACGCATATTGCAGAAACCTTAAAAAATGTTGATCCGGAAACTACCTTATTCCTGATTGCTTCCAAAACTTTTACTACACAGGAAACCATGACCAATGCCAACAGTGCAAAGGACTGGTTCTTAAATAGCGGTGCTGCGCAAGGCGATGTAGCCAAGCATTTTGCCGCACTTTCTACCAATGCAAAAGACGTATCTGCTTTTGGTATTGACACCAACAACATGTTCGAATTCTGGGACTGGGTAGGCGGAAGATATTCTTTATGGAGTGCCATTGGCCTTCCTATCGCTTTAAGCATTGGTTTCGACAATTTCAAGCAATTACTTGCAGGTGCACACGCTGCTGACAGCCATTTTGAAAATGCTGAATTTGAAAGCAACGTACCAGTGATCCTTGCCTTGATTGGCATTTGGTATATCAACTTCTTTGATGCAGAAACGCAAGCTATTTTACCATACGACCAATACATGCACCGCTTTGCGGCCTACTTCCAACAGGGAGATATGGAAAGTAACGGTAAACATGTAGACCGTAACGGCAATGACGTAACTTATGAAACAGGACCGATCATCTGGGGAGAGCCGGGAACCAATGGACAACACGCTTTTTACCAGCTGATCCACCAGGGAACCCGTTTAATCCCTTGTGATTTTATCGCTCCTGCGCAAAGCTTAAACCCATTAGGAACGCACCACCCGATCTTATTGTCAAACTTCTTCGCACAAACAGAAGCGCTGATGAATGGCAAAACTAAAGAAGAGGTAGTTGCAGAACTGGAAAAAGAAGGCAAAACCAGCGAAGAAATCGAGAAACTGGCACCCTTCAAAGTTTTCGAAGGAAACAGACCAACCAACTCTATTCTGTTGAAAAAGGTAACGCCTTTCAGCTTAGGTAGCCTGATTGCTATTTATGAACATAAAATCTTCGTTCAGGGCATCATCTGGAACATCTTCAGCTTCGACCAATGGGGAGTAGAACTCGGCAAGCAACTGGCCAAGAGCATTCTTCCGGAACTAGAAGGAGATCAGGAAGTTCAATCTCATGACGCTTCTACAAACGGCTTGATTAATCAGTACAAAAACTGGAGATAACAGCAAAAAAAATAGCACTTAAGATTAAACCTTTTAAGTGCTATCTTGTTCTAATCAAATAAAAAGATATGATCATGAGAACATTTAAAAAATTGTTAGCACTTCTTATTGTTTTCTCTACCGTGCAGGTGATGGCACAAACAGATAAAGAAACTACCGCAAGACTGGTAGCTGATCAGCATCTTGTTTTTGATGCAACATCTGCGATTCCCATGGCCAATGCTGATTTAAACAAAGTATTGAGTAAAATGCCGGGTGGAACAGGCGGAGTGATTCAACTTAGTGGGTCTCGGTATCAGCTGATCATCAGCAAGGACAGTGTGGAAGCCTTCCTGCCTTATTATGGAAGAGCTTATTCAACCACCACAAATCCCGATGATGCAGGAATAAAATTTAAATCTAAAAAATTCGATTATAAGACTACCGCTAAGAAAAAAGGCGGCTGGATAATCGACATCAAACCAAAAGACACCAAAGATGTGCGTCAACTGTCTTTAAGTGTATCTACAAGCGGCTATGCCACTTTAAATGTGAATAGTAACAACAGACAACCCATCACCTTTAACGGTGTGATTTCTGAACCTAAAAAAGCAGAAAAATAATAAGAAGTAAAAACGAAAAAACCGTCATATCCAGGATATGACGGTTTTTTTTTATGAAAATCTTTTTAAGAATTAAGGCTTCGGAGCTACAGTTACCTGGAACATATGTGGCCATTTCTTACCAGTCACAAATAAACGTTTACCAGCCTTATCCCAGGCAATGCCATTCAGCACATTATTCGCCTGATCTACTTCATCTTTATAGTATCCTGCCGGCAGTAATCCAGAGAAATCAATCTCTTTCTCTACTACGCCCGTTGCCGGATCAATCACCACCACTACATTTTTCGTATAGACATTGGCATAAATTTTACCGTCAATATATTCCAGCTCATTCAGCTGAGGAACCGGACCATAATTGTTGTAAACTTCAATATAACCCTCTTCTTTATAATTGTCTTTGTTCAGGAACCAGATCTTGTTGCTACCATCAGATTTATATAACCTCTGGCCGTCAAAACATAAGCCCCAGCCTTCCATGCTCGATTGATATGGAAAAGTAGACTGCTGTGTCAAAGATTTGGCGTCAAATACCAAACCCATTCGGTTTTGCCAGGTCAGCATCACCACCTTGTCACCTACCAGACTGGAACCTTCTCCAAAGTACTGATCATCCAGCTTCGTTTGCTGTAAAATCTTACCTGTCGGCACATCTACCCATCTCAGCGAAGAATGTTGTTCCTGACCTGTACTTTCCAAAAAGCGACCATTATGGTATTCCAGCCCCTGCGTATAGGCAGCTGTATCATGAGGAAAAGTCTTAATCACCTGATAACCGTATTGCGAAGGCACTACAGCCGATTTCAATTCAAAATTGATCGTTAACGTATCTTTCTTTCCATCTTCCTCTATAACGGCTGTAATCAGCTTATAGCCCAGTGTCAAACCTGTTGTCGGTATCGAAACCGGATCTGCATTGTTTTTAGTCGCCACCGGCTTTCCATCCAGTGTATAAACAGCAGAAGTAACGTTACTTCCTGAAGGAACTTCTAAAGCCACATTAACGGCTGTTCCCAAAGGGAAACTTTGTCCTTGTTCCGGAGCTTTAAAACTTACACCAGAACCAACAGAGGGACTATTTTTACAGGAAATCACCAGCGAAACGCTCAATAACAAGCAGGCCGAAAGGACTAATTTAGATAAACTCATGATTTTTTTAACTTGGCCAGAATGCATCTTCAATATGATTAATTTTATAACTATTTATGTGCTCAAAAGTAATGGCAATAATATCAAAACGGATTTCCCCCTGATGTTGCTTCAATTCAATGTAGGCTGTGGAAGCAAATTCCAATTGCTTTTCCTTTTTGTGATCTACAAAATCCTCCGGTTCCCCAAAATCAGTGGCACTCCGGGTTTTTACTTCCACAAAAATCAAGGTACCACCCTGATCTGCTATAACGTCAACTTCTGCCCTGGCGTATCTCCAATTCACATTTAAAATGCGATAACCTGCATTTTCCAGATACGCTCTGGCGATTTCCTCCCCACGTTTGCCAAGCTCATTGTGTGCCGCCATCTATTTTAAAATCACCGTTCCGAGGAACTTTGAAATCTCTCTTTCTACGCCTTTCATAAACATAAAACGTTGCATCAGAATTTCCAGATTTACGGAATCCTGTTCTGTTTTAATTTCTTTGGAAATGTCGGCCAACATCCTTGCAACCTTTCCTTTTTTCAGGTGGAAAATCCCACCAAGGATGGTCGCCTTTAAATTGACACTTTCATCTCTAACATAGATATTGTGCTTATTATACCAGTTTTCACTCAGCGAATAAGGGGAAGTAGAAAGCGTAATTGCCAGTTCTACAATTTTCCGGTCTGTATTGTTGATAAACTGGCTGGCTACCGGCAGGTGGCCATTTTCTATCTCTTCACTATAGGTGTCTATAATGCTTTTACAAGTCGGATCAGTAAAGCTCACATCCGCCAGATTCTGCATGATAAAAGAACCGATATACATGTTATCGATCTTATCCCAGCTCACCAGTTCATGGCCGTAAGCCAGCAAAAGACGCACCACCTCCTGCTCCTGCAAGCGGTCGCTTTCTTCGGCGGCTGCCACTTCATCGGCTTCTGCGGCAGCACCGGGAATCTCAAACAGATTGTCCGGCGGACCGTCAGGATAAGGCTGATATTGATTTTGCTGCTGAAAACCCGAAGAACCTACCCCCTGATTTCCGGAGTTCTGATTACCAGAACCAGATTTCCGGAATTTCGCCATCCTGATCTTATTCAGCTCAGAAAGCAAGATTCGCTCTTCTACCTGCAGCAGACTGCTACATTCCTTAATGAAAATCGAAGCCTTGATATCATCCGGAATCTTTGCAATACTTTCTACAATGTCCCTGATGATTCCAGCCCTTTTAATCGGGTCTGAGCCCGCTTCTTTCAGCAGGATATTCGCTTTGTAAAGGATAAAGTCTTTACGGTTGTTCTCAATGTATTTCTTAAACTCGCCGGAGCCTACATGATGCATGTAAGAATCTGGGTCATGACCATCAGGAAAGGAAACGACTTTCACGTTCAATCCTTCTTCCAGGATCATGTCTAATCCACGTAATGAAGCCTTAATCCCCGCAGCATCGCCATCATAAAGAATGGTGACATTTTCCGTGAAACGACCGATCAGACGAATCTGTTCCGTGGTTAATGAAGTACCTGATGAGGCCACCACATTCTCTATTCCTGCCTGATGTGCAGCAAGCACATCCGCATAACCTTCTACCAGATAACAGTTATCGGTATCACGAATCGCTTTTTTAGCATGGAATAAACCATAAAGTACATTCGACTTATGGTAGATATCACTTTCCGGTGAATTGACGTATTTAGGGACATTCTTATCCGTTTTCAGCGTTCTACCGCCAAAACCGATAATCCTACCCGTAAAATTATGGATCGGGAACATTACCCTGCCCCTGAACCTGTCGTACAGCTTGCCCTTATCATTTCTGATCGCCAGGCCTGTTTTCTCCAGGTATTCCTCTTTATGTCCTGCCGAAACGGCATTCAGAATCAAGGCATCCCAAACATCCGGAGAATACCCCAGCTGGAACTTCCTGACAATATCCTCCCTGAATCCGCGCTCTTTAAAATAGCTAAGACCAATGGCTCTGCCCTGATCCCCTGTCCACAGTTCATTGGCAAAGAAACCTGCCGCAAATTCCGAAACAATGTATAAGCTTTCCCGCGCATTCTGGGCCTCAATATTTTGTGGAGACTGTACCGTCTCCTCCACCTCAATATGGTATTTCTGAGCCAGAAATTTTAAGGCTTCCGGATAAGAATACTTCTCATGGTCCATAATAAAATGGACCGAATCACCACCTTTACCACAACCGAAACACTTGTAAATCCCCTTGGCCACAGAAACGTGGAAGGAAGGTGTTTTCTCATTGTGAAAAGGGCAATTCCCGATCAAACTGGTACCACGTTTTTTTAAAGACACAAAATCACCAACCACTTCCTCAATGCGGACGGTTTCCATGATTTTGCTAATGGTATCCTGATTAATCATTCTTTAATATTTTATTTATCTCCTGCACTGATCACCTTTATAATTTCTCCCTGTTGTTTATTTCAGCAAGGGGATTAATACTTCTGCAAGGGCCTGATTCCCTTTATTGTTCAAATGTACACCATCAGTGGTTAAAATGCCTTTGGCTACATCTGCTGTATTATTTTTCTCCGCATAGGTTTTAAACAAATTCCTCAGGTCACACAGCGGCAGTTTATTTTTCGTTGCAAGTTCTCTGATGGCTCCGGCATATTTATCCAGGTCGGCATCCATTTCATTCGCGCCATTTTTCTGCTCTCCGATCACCGCAGGCGTACATAAAACCACCTTTGCACCAGCAGACTGAATCTTATGGATCAATGCCTGATAAAAGGCAATAAACTTATCATAATCTGTACCCGTACGCATTGATTGTTTATGCCATACATCATTCACTCCGACATAGATCACAACCAGGTCTGGCTTTTTATCCAGCACATCCTGCTCCATCCGTAAGTAAAGGTCATAAATCTTATTTCCACCAATCCCTGACCCGATCACCTCATATTTCAAGGGATCCAGCGATTTGCGGATCAAGTCTACATAACCACCGGGTTCTACCCCCATCTGGGTGATAGAATCACCAAAAAAAATAATCTTTTTAGGCTTAACATTCATTGCAGTAAATAAAACAAGTAACACCAGAGGTGCAAGCAGCAGGCTTAACTTTTGAATATATTTCATGGGAATTATTTTTAGCAGAACAATCTGATGATCAAATATATTTTAAAATCCGGAAATCTATTTCCCGATAGTATAGTCCTTATGAACAATTAAAAAACTTGCCCGTTCTTCCTTTTTAAGCATATGATCCCAATTCCCCTGATACGTGATCTTCGTGGGCAATTTCTCTCCACCAAAATAACTCATTTCTATGTTCATCTGCACATTAAAATCAAACAACATATTGCTGTATTTCATGTCCACATAACGGCCGAGAATTTCCAAAGTACGCTGATCAAAAATAGTCGTCAGTTCCTTAATCATCAAGCCATCTTTGGTACCATTGCTCAGGTCTGGTTTCACCGTAACCTTGAAGCGGTATACCGGAATAGAATCCAGATAAGTCCCACTGGCATAGTTATAATCGTAATACTGACGCATATTGGCCGTAAAGATTTCTGTTTTACTCCCGATAAACGGCAAGCCTTTGATCGGCCTCCCCGGTGCAAAAATAAGGGTTTTCAGTTTATCCTTATAACTCTCATTACTTTCGGCGCCTTTACCGGTTGTCATTGGCCCTTCAGACACAAATTCTGACTTGTACGAATTCATAAAAATGTAATCGAACATCTCTATCGTATACAACTGGTACTTACCGTTTTTCTTATATACCTTTCCTGTATCCTGTTTCACCAGGTATTCCATCTTGACAGCCCCTTTAGGGTTATGCCTGATTTTACGGTAAATCTTACCGTTTACTTTATTCTTTTTATCGTAGGTATAAATTCTGTTTTCAGCAATAAAGCCATACTTCTTCATGTTCCGGAAGGCCTGATAAAAGCTGTTGTCGGTAATGATGGCATTGATAAACGTTTCTATACCGAACTTTTGCGTCGTGATATTGACCGTCGAATCCAGCTGGATCGTTTTGATCGTATCCGGGTTAAATCGTGGAATCTCCTGGCTAAAACCGTTCATAAACCAAAGTCCACAAACCGCTGATAAAAGTATTTTCTTCATTCGTCCGGCCCCTTAATTACCCAATTGCTTTAACGCAATATAAGCCATTAAGCCCGTAGACAATTTCAAAGCATCCTCATCAATATCGAAGTTTGGCGTATGCACAGAGTAACACGTATCCTTTGCTTTATTCCCGGTACCTAACCTGTAAAAACAAGCATCAGTAACCTGCGAATAATAAGCAAAATCTTCCGCAGCCATCCAGATATCCAGATCAAGTACATTCTCTTTTCCTAAATAATCCTCCGCAAAAGCACGTGCATTATCACTTAGTACCGGCTCATTGATCAGGTAAGGATAACCATTCATGATGTTAAAATCACAGCTGCCACCCATACTTTCAGCAATGCCTTCTGCCATTTTCTTCATTAGTTTTTTTGCTTCCTTACGCCAGTCCTCATTTAGTGTTCTGAAAGTACCTTCCATTTTCACTTCATTGGGAATGATATTCGTTGCACCATTTGCCTGTACCTTTCCAAAAGAAAGAACTGAAGGCAAACGAGGATCTGCATTTCTACTTACAATCTGTTGCAGTGCGACCACAATATGTGCAGCAATCAGTACCGGATCAATATTCTGATGTGGTTGTGCGCCATGACCACCTTTACCATGTACAGTAACGTAAAGCTCATCCGTAGAAGCCATATATATACCCGAGCGGAAACCAACCTTGCCGGCATCAATCAATGGCATCACATGCTGTCCAAGGATCGCCTGTGGCTTAGGATTCTCCAATACCCCTTCTTTAATCATGATACTTGCACCACCCGGCAATACTTCCTCACCCGGCTGAAAGATCAATTTGATCGTTCCTGCAAATTCGGCTTTCATGCTGTTCAGGATGTAAGCCGTTCCCAATAAAGAGGAACTGTGTACATCATGACCGCAGGCATGCATCACACCCGGATTTTTTGAAACATAAGGTTTGTCATTTGCCTCTATAATTGGCAAAGCATCCATATCCGCACGCAAAGCGATGATCTTATCAGAAGGGATCCCACCGGTAATCAATCCAACTACGCCCGTATTGGCCATCCCGGTATAAGGGATTCCCCATTCTTCCAGGTGACTTTTAATATAAGCTGAGGTTTCAAATTCCTTAAAGGAAAGTTCAGGATTGGCATGAATATGCTGACGGTAACCGCTCACCTGATCAAAAATATCAAGCGCAAGGGTTTGGATCTTATCTTTCATTGTCATTGCTATAATCTAGGTTAGGTGCATTTATTTTCTCCCTGAAAATAAACAGGGTTGGAAACATCGGTCTCAGCTCATTTAGCAAACGCTGGGCTTCCAGACGCGTTCTAAAATCGCCGACACGTAAATAATAGTTAGGTTCTTTATAGGTAATATAGGTATTCAGATTAGAGTAAGCCGATTTAAACCTGGCTTGTTCCGCAAATACCTGGCGCCTGTCGGAGCCATAGAATACCTGTACACGGTAACCCATCTGACCTACAATGGCCGTCCCTGGTTTAACCGGAGTACCGGTAGCAGCACCCGGAGATTTTGTATAAATAGCGATTCGTTTCGCAATCAGGCTATCAATCATGGGATCTTTAACCACTATTACCTCCCCTTTATGCTGTGCAAAAAGGACCATCGAGAAACAACAAAATATACTGGTGAATAATATCTTCATGAAAGGGCTTAAAAAAAAGAATGCCGAATTCTTTGTTACAAAAATCGGCATTCTAAATGTGTATTACAAATTACAATCCTGCGCCGTGGCAGTTTTTGAATTTCTTACCACTTCCACAAGGACACATATCGTTCCTGCCTACCGTAACTTCTTTACGGATCGGCTGCTGTGGAGCAGCTTCACGTGTATCTTCCATAGTCATCGGCTCATTGCCAACTGAAATCTCAAAATCCGCTTTCGTCGTTTTTAATTTGCTCGAAGCAGGTTTTGGTGCCTGAGCTTCTCTAACGTCATTAGGATCTGTTTCAATTGGAATACCACCTTTATATAAGAAACTAACCACTTCTTTATTTACGGCATTCAACATGTTTTTAAACAGGTTAAAGGCTTCCATTTTGTAAATGATCAGTGGATCTTTTTGTTCGTAAACCGCATTCTGAACCGATTGCTTCAATTCATCCATTTCACGCAAATGCTCTTTCCATGACTCATCGATCAAGGCAAGTACAATTGTTTTCTCGAATGATTTAGTTACCTCGCGGCCATTGTTGTCGATTGCTTTTCTCAAGCTAACCGGCACCTGGATGCTGCGGATACCATCAGTAAATGGAACGATGATTTGCTCAATGTGTTCTCCACGCTCGTCAAATACCTGTTTCAATACCGGCATTGCCTGTTGGATAATACCTTCAGATTTTCTGGCATAGAAAGCTGTCACCTCATCAAACAACTTATCTGTTAAGTGATGTACGTTTCTTGCACTGAATTCTGCCTCATCAATAGTGGTATCAGCAGAGAAGTTTTTGATCACTTCCAGTTTGAAACCTTCGTAATTTCCTTCTTCTTTATATTCAGTAACGATATCTTCTGCTACGTCAAAAGTCATGTTGTTCATGTCCACGTCTAAACGCTCACCGAACAATGCATTTTTACGTTTCGCATAAATTACAGTACGTTGTGAGTTCATCACATCATCGTACTCTAACAAACGCTTACGGATACCAAAGTTATTTTCTTCTACTTTCTTCTGTGCACGCTCAATAGATTTGGTGATCATCGAATGTTGAATTACTTCACCATCTTCGATACCCATTTTCACCATGATGTTAGAGATTCTTTCCGAACCAAATAACCTCATTAAGTTATCTTCAAGAGATACGAAGAACTGAGAAGAACCCGGATCACCCTGACGACCTGCACGACCACGCAACTGTCTGTCTACACGACGAGACTCATGACGCTCTGTACCCACGATAGCCAAACCACCTGCTTCTTTAACACCAGCACCTAATTTAATATCCGTACCACGACCAGCCATGTTGGTTGCAATCGTTACCTGTCCAGCCTGACCTGCTTCAGCTACGATATCTGCCTCTCTCTGGTGCATCTTCGCGTTCAACACATTGTGTTTAATACCACGAAGTTTTAACATTCTGCTCAATAACTCAGAAATCTCAACCGAAGTTGTACCAACCAATACCGGACGGCCTGCTTCAGTTAATTTAACGATCTCTTCTGCTACTGCATTGTATTTTTCACGAACCGTACGGTAAACGTAATCCTGGTGGTCAATTCTTGAGATCACTCTGTTTGTAGGGATTTCCACTACATCCAGTTTATAGATCGACCAGAACTCACCAGCTTCCGTAGTCGCTGTACCCGTCATACCACAAAGTTTATGGTACATACGGAAGAAGTTTTGAAGTGTAACCGTAGCATAAGTTTGTGAAGCATCTTCAACTTTCACATTTTCTTTTGCTTCAATCGCCTGGTGTAAACCGTCAGAATAACGACGGCCATCCATGATACGACCTGTTTGCTCATCTACAATTTTGATCTTACCTTCATCGATGATGTATTCAACATCCATCTCGAATAAAGTATAAGCTTTCAACAATTGGTTTACCGAGTGAATTCTTTCTGCTTTGATGGAGTAATCGCGCATCAGGGCATCCTTCTGTGCAATCTTCTCTTCATTACTCAGACTAGATTTTTCGATCTCAGCGATTTCTGTACCTACATCTGGTAATACAAAGAAATGAGCATCTTCACCGGATTTAGTGATTAACTCAATACCTTTTTCAGTAAGCTCTACCTGGTTGTTTTTCTCATCAATATAGAAGTACAATTCCGAATCTACTTTCGGCATGTTCTTCGACTGATCAGCCATGTAATGATTTTCAGTTTTCAATAAGGTTTGTTTCACACTACCCTCACTTAAAAACTTGATCAATGCTTTATTTTTAGGCAAACCACGGTGCGCACGTAAAAGTGCTAAACCACCTTCACCTTCTTCGGTTCCGGCTTTACCATCATTAATTAACTTCTTAGCTTCATTTAAAGCTTTAGTTACATATTCTCTTTGTGCAGCGACCAATCTTTCGATCCTTGGTTTCAGCTCATGGAATTCATGTTGATCTCCAAAAGGAACCGGACCAGAAATGATCAGGGGCGTACGGGCATCATCAATTAAAACTGAATCGACCTCATCCACCATCGCGAAATGCAATTTACGTTGCACCAGCTGATCTGGAGTCTGCGACATATTGTCACGCAGGTAATCAAAACCAAACTCATTGTTGGTACCGTAAGTAATATCAGCAAGGTAAGCATCACGACGCTCCTGAGAGTTTGGCTCATGCTTATCAATACAATCTACTTTAATACCATGGAATTCGAATAAAGGACCATTCCACTCCGAGTCACGTCGTGCCAGGTAATCATTCACGGTTACAATGTGTACCCCTTTACCAGCAAGCGCATTCAGATAAGCAGGTAATGTACTTACCAAAGTCTTACCCTCACCCGTAGCCATCTCAGAGATTTTACCACTGTGCAATACCATACCACCGATCAACTGAACATCGTAATGTACCATGTTCCATTTCACTTCAGTACCCGCAGCATCCCATGTATTTGCCCAGAAAGCTTTGTCGCCTTCAATGACAACGTTGCTTCTGCGAACCGCATAATCTCTGTCGTGCTGACTTGCAGTCACTTCTAAGCGTGCATTTTCAGAAAAACGTCTCGAAGTTTCTTTCACCACTGCGAATGCCTGTGGAAGAAGATCTAACAATACTACCTCTAATTCTTTATCACGTTCTTTAATCAGTTCATCGATCTGATCATATAAGGCCGTTTTTGCAACCAATGACAAATCCTGACCTTCACCATCAGCTTTTAAGCCAGTGATTTTTCCGTCAATATCTGCTAAAGCCTGTGCAATAACATCTTTAAAATAAACCGTTTTGTTACGCAACTCATCATTGCTCAGTACAGAAAGCTTCGAATACTCTTCGTTAATCCTGATAACTATAGGCTGTAAAGCCTTAATATCTCTTTCCGATTTGCTTCCAAATACTTTGGTTAAAAATCCTAACATCTTTTATGTTTGTGTTTATTGTTTATTACTAATTGAAAAACGTACATTTTACAACAACCAGGCCATATCAAACTATAAGTCAGAATGGCAGTCATCGGGCGCTAAAATTACAAAATATCCTGTAATTTGCTTTAGCATCGCCATTTTATTTATAAATCTTTAACAATCAATATAAGAGGCAGGAAATACGCCATAAACAACTAGCTAACAATAGTGTAACTATACCGACTTAACTTTAAACCCGGCTTCCTGTGAACGAAGTTCCGCTAATTGCTGTCTCGCCTCTTTCACACTATACCAATTTTTAAACTTAAATAAACCAAACTTTTCCGCCAGAAACCAAAAGCCCAACAGGAACATCAACATCCCATACGATTGAAACACCCCCCATATGTTGCCAAATCTGGACATGTTATCCAGCAAATGAACAGCAGGCAAAACGACAGCAATACCAGTCAGACCAATAAGAACACACCATTTTATGAAGCCACTTACCAAAGCATAATAGCCAATTGTTTGCTCCAGATCATTCAATGTACCTGATTTGTAATTAACCTTCAGCATCATCCTTCTTGCCAGCAGTAAGACCGCTAACGTCAGCAGTAATAAAGCCATCAGCATCACATTTGGCACCATAAGGTTTTCAAAAAAGGCAGCCTTTTTCTCTGCCCACCTCAGGCTCAGGAAAATCAACAAATAAACACTACAAAAGTAAATTCCATACGTATAACTTTTCTTAATTCTCCTGGCAACGGCATTTGATTTTATGCCGATCATCTCCCTGGATTCAGGAGACACAGCAGTACTTAATTTCTCTAAATTCATCTGGTTATGATTTATAGAAGAACCCGCATCAAATGACTTAATGCGGGTTCTTTACCATTTAAAAATCTTTCTTTTAGTACAATTCGAAAGTCATTACAATCGAAGGATTGGTTACACTAGACATTTTCGCAAACAAGCTATTCCCACTTAAAGAATAATCAAACGTAATCTTGTTCGATAAAATGAAATTATGTAACCTGGACTGTAGATTGATTGCATAACCACCGGTAGGTGCTGCACTAAGGGTAAAGGTATACACCCCGCTGGCATCTCTTGTATAGTTGTAAATTGTGCTTGTACTCCATCCGGACGATCCACCATTCTGGCTGACGAAGGCATTCAATGTTAACTTCTTGTTGTTAACATCCCATGCAAAAGTAAGATCTCCATAGTTAAATGTGGCACCAATACCAATTACTGCTGGTACGGTTAAATTCGTATAGAAGTAATTCAGGATATCAGCACCAGGGGCAGTAGTTCCTGGATTAATGGTTTTATAGTCGGAATACATTCCGCTAAATTTCGATCCCCATAACTGATCCAGGGTAAGCAATGGCAGCGCCGAATTTTTCACCAGATACTCCTTACCTGCCTGATCGTATAATGCCAGGGTATTAGCATCTTTCCAGCCCAGCCTGACAAAGGTTACGCCCTCGTAAGAAAAACCGCCGGCCAAAATATCTGCACCATACAAAGTATAGGCAAACACACCCGTTTGCGAATTTATAGTTCCATCGGTCTTCTCTCCCGTAAGGTTGATCATCTTTGATGTATTGCCTAAAGAAAGACCTGCTTTTAAAGCCCCGATCTCTATGTAAGGATTTTGATTGTCCACAAGAAATGCTTTCAACTTATCAATTGCGGCTTTATAACCACCCGTTTGATAGCTTGTTTTCTCCACTGCAGTAGCCTTCACTAAAATCAGCGTCTGGCGGTATCTTTTACCTGTAAATAAGATACTATCTCCGCTAATGCGTTTAAAGATAAAGTCTACATCACTTTTAAAACCCGTTTTTGCAGCACCGCCGTAGGTGGAAGGATCAGGGTCATTTAACCAGGTTAAATAAGTGTAGGTATCAAAAACCAGGTCTATCCCGGCATCTTGTTTAATCCGGTACGTAGAAACAATTTCCTTGCGGGAACTGACGTCGGTTAAATCTGCATAACTGGTTAACACCTCTTTGTCATCAAAGCTCATGTGAAAACCGTAGCCACCGCCTGCACCTGTTGGCAAGGTTGCGATCCATCCATTTGGAGCAGCCGTCAGCGCCTCCCGTACTAAAGCGATTTGCTTCCCTACCCTAATTTCCGGTGGTTCATCAAACTTAGGAACGTAGTTTGATTTCTTGCAGGAGGAAAACATTAAAATGGCAACAAATAAATATATTAATTTTTTCATTTTCTTCTAATTATAAGGTTTGACCTAATGACCCATAAAAATAATTCCCTGGATTATCTTTCACATAAAGACGTCCGAAATCTGCATAAGAACCTCCATTAATATTCTTCGGCATCCACGCTCCGATAAAGGTTTTACCCGTTAAATAAGCCTGAATACTACTGCCAAATGCGGTTGCAAAAACTGCCGCATTAGCATAATAATCTGCCGTACCTGCCTGAGCAATTTTAGTAAATACTACTGCACCGGTTGTTGGATTCACCGTATACGAAAACGTATAATCTGCAAAAAGTTGTCCTCCTCCCGCAGCCGGGCTAATCGCCAGACGAACAGTTAAAGCAGTGGCTGATGAAAATCTAAGGGTGATGTTATCCAGGTGATACTTAACTGTACCATTGAATTTCAAAATCGCGTCTTTCAGTTGCTCATAAGGCACTCTAAAATCTTCGGAAACCCCATTAGCCGTATACAAGGGATCTTCCAGATTGATGGTCATGGTTTTATACAGATTCTTACTCATCCAATAAGGAAAAGAAAGCGTAGGATCTTTAATTTCATTTTGCATATAATCCTGAATCTCCCTTTGTAAACTTCTGAAATCAACATTCAGTGCCGTATTAAAGTAATTCACTGCATTCAGTGCTTTTTGTTTCAACCTTAACTTCGCTTTATCATTTGGCGCTGTATTGGTATAATCATCATAGTAAGACTGACCGCTCACCAACAAAGTAGCGACCGTTTCTGCATAGTCTTCTGTTGGGCTACCACTCGCATAACTCCCTAAGAAACCATTTGATTTGGCCACAGCAGCACTGGTAGAGTTCCATGGCTGTTTATAGGTACCTTCAGAAATGCCTTCAAAATCAACAGGAATAGCAACAAGCTGATTCAGAATGTGCGTAAATTCATGGTGAATGATAAACATTCTGGTCTTTGTAAAACCATAATCGGTACTGTAATTATTTAAGCCATAAAGGGTAATTCTTCTACCACCGGAGGCAGTCCCGGCAATCGCTGATCCATCCGTCTGGTATAAAGGCGAGCCATACAAAACCCATTCTTTAGGATTTGTTTTTTGAACAAATGGCAAACCGGCAATTTTAGTATATGGCTTAATAAATCCATCCAATACCGTTTGCATCATTGGCCTCACATTCTCAGCCTTCAAAGGAGCAACATCAGCCGCAGGTTCCCCATAATAATACCTGTTGTACCTGTAAACCACATTCATGTTGTAAGGATCAAGGAATGTTTTGGTTAACCATTGACCCAACTCACTATCATCCTTTGGCTGATCTAAATTATATTTGTTGAAATCAACATCTAAAGTTTCTGTTTTACGACACGATGATACGGCAACAAACAAACCCATTACCACCAGCGTCTTATAAATATTTTTCATAATCTTATCTATCTTGGGTTTAATTCAATACCTGCTAATTTTACTTCATTCGGCAATTGGAACAACCTACGTGGATCTTCTGGCTTCAATTCAATCCAGGCTTCTGTTGGACCATTGAATACATTATGTTTCACGGTTAAACGGTGACGCACAATATCCATCCATCGGATACCTTCTTCCAAAAACTCTGCTTTTTTAGAATCCAGGATCACTTTAATCAATCCTTCTTTAGGATCAGCAATTCCATAAAATTCCTTAAGCTTATCTAAAGTCACCCCGTTACTAGCAGGGTTAAAAGCCAGAACCCGAACACTTAAGAAATCATTGATATCCTTTAAAGCCAGGTCAAATTGACCCAATTGCACATATGCCTCCGCTCTGTTCATCAGAGATTCATCCGCAGTAAGCAAAGGCATCACCAGGTATGGGAATCCAATCCCCGGCCCGGTATAAAAGAAGTAACCCGAATATTTAAGGGTACCATAATTACCTGCACTCCATTGGTACACTTTATTGGTCAGGAGTTTTCCGGTGATGTTTGCACCAGTAAACATTAAGGCCATTTTAACCCCAAAACCATGACGTGGACTGGTTTGATAATGGTGCGTACTGTAGCAATTGCCCAGCAACAGTGCTGTTCTCTGGTTAGACTTGGTATAGTTTTGTTGGTGATCGGGGTTGCTCATCACATTAAGCGTGGTAGAAACCGGACGCATACTATTGATGAAATCACCACCCGGTGCCGTTAAAGTGGAGTACTTAATCACTTTCTCCCAATCCGCTTTAAAGGTGTAAAAACGAGAAGCAAAAGCATTTGCAGCCGCAGGTGTAAAGTGATATTTAGGTACGGAATAAGCAGAAGGTGAAAGCAATGGAAGGCCCTCAAGAAGATCCTTTTCGATCTTATCATAAGTTTCCTGTACCGTACCACGCGCATATTGCTTCAGGGCAACTATTTCCGAAGTCGTTACATAGGGGATACCCGGTGAATTATTTGAGCCTCCTTTTTCATAAGGTTTCGCAAAAAATACAGCCAGCATAAAATGGGCGTAAGCACGGGCAACTAAAGCTTCTCCTTTATAAGGAAGCACTGCATTTCCAAAGTTTCCTTGCTCAATGCTTTCCAGTGCCTGATTGGCAGCCGCGATAGCCTCATAACAACCATTCCAGTAATTGCCGGAAGAATTGGTTCCGGTACCCGGAAGATCCTGCCAGTAATAAGGAACATCAAATTCCTGATTTAAACTACCCACTCCCGGAGATTTTTCCTCGGTATTGTCTGAAGCGGCCTCCGCAAAGGTCAGGTAATCTGCTGTTGGATAAGCGGTAGCCACCAACTGCGCTACTTTTTCAACGGTATTTATTTCGGTTCTATTGTCAGGATTGGTATCTAAATACTTCTTACAAGATTGAGAAGTAACTAAAAGAGCAGCTCCGGATAGAATAAATGCTATTTTATTAAATTTCATAATTTTTCTTTTAAAAGCCCATTTTTAATGACAAGGTATATTGTGTAGGCACAGGTAGAGCTACCCCTCCGGTATTGAAGAATTCAGGATCTTCCCCATTCAATCGTTTATCTGAATACAATACCAATAAATTATTGGAAGCAAAGGTTAGCGAAGCTCCGGACATCCCCAGTTTAGAATACAGGCTTCTTGGAAGTGAATAACCAAGAGAGATCTGTTTCAGCTTGATATAATCCCCTTTAACTACCCTTTCTGTAGAATAATTGTAGACATTATAAGGGTATCTGGCATCAACCGTTCCACCTGATGAACTCACGATTGATTTTGCAGTAAGTGGATCCAGCAAAGCAGGAATAGAAGTAAAGCGTTCATCGCCAGGCATCACCCATCTGTTCAATATATCCCTTGTTAAAGTGGTCATATCCGAATATTCAGAAGCAATAGTTGGTGTCAATCGCAATACATTACCTGCTGAGAAAGTCATTAAGGCACCCAGGGTAAAGTTTTTATACTTGAATTGATTGAAGAATCCACCGGTAGTAGTCGGATCTGTAGGACCTTCATATTTCAACATACTAATATCATCCCCTTGTAAATTCACATAGGTCGTTGGCTCACCATCTTCCCCATAAAATGTTGGGTAACCATATTCAGGATTCAATCCTGCAAAGCGTACAGAGAATAAACCTCTTTGCGGATAACCCAGCACAGCACCACCGGTAGCAGAAACTGCTCTCCAGATGTTTGGTGCCACATCCAATTCGTCAATTTTATTCTTATTAAAGGCAATATTGAAGTTTGTAGTCCATTGAAAGTCTTTACCAACAACCGGTTTTCCAACAATCGAAAACTCTAGTCCTTTACTGGACATCTTACCATAATTGGCCTTTTTCTGTGATTGTCCACCAATACCTGATGTTTTTAAATCACCAATCAAATCATAGATGTTACGGTTATACACATCTACTGTTAAGCCTACACGGCTGTTTAAAAATCTCAAATCCAAACCAATGTTTGCATCATAAGATTTTTCCCAGGTCAACTCTGTATTCTGTAAATCTGAAATGTAAGTCTGCACTTCCTGATCATTCAATGCCGCTCTTCTGGAAATCTGATCATAGAACACAGCCAATGAATTGGTTGCACTTCCGATACTTGCGGTCAGACCATAAGACCCACGCAATACAGCAGAGGAAAGCCATTCATTCTTTGGCCAGAAAGACTCCTGATCGATGTTCCAGGCACCTGAAACGTTCCAGGTAGGCAACCAGCGTGCAGTAGTACTTTTTCCCATTTTATTAGAACCGTCATAACGGGTGGTTGCGTTGAAGCTGTATTTCCCTTTATACGAGTAAGCAGCCCTCAACATATAGGCAACAAAACGGTCATAACCTTTGGCCATCCCGAAATAAGGCTGACCAGATTCACCCGCTTCTTTGAAATACATGTAATTCGGACTTACCAAACCACCGTTTTGATATTGGTAACCTACCCCATCAAAAAATTGAGTTTGTCTGTCCACATAACGTACTTCCATTGATCCGAACACGTTTACCAAATGATCTTCCGTGAATTTGGTATCATAAACCAGGTCATGTCTGAAATAATAATTGGTCAGGTTGTTTCCTGAAATATTGTAGAAACCACCACTAGGCAAAAGACTTGTCCTTAATCCTGTTGGATTATCCGGATTCTTGTATAAATTCTCATTCTCCCCTACACTTGTTGCATCCCCACCAGATCTAAAAGCCTGCACCTGATTGGATTTCTCCAGGATATTATTCTGTGTTTCCGTTCTTGCAAAACGATAAGAAGTATTGATCGCATACGTTAAGCTTGGAAGAATCTTGTACTTCAATCCTGCCTGAACTTTTAAATCGATCATTCCTAACTTCAGGTAGTTATTCTCAATCTCATTCAGGATATTGAAAGGTGCATAGTTTCTGGTAAAGAATTCCAGGTTTCCGTTTTCATCATAAGGCGTCAACATTCTGCTGGTATTCCTGGCATAGCTGAAAGGATTGATGTCAAAGTTCCTGTAGTAACTTCCATAAACAGGATCTGATTCCTGAACAGTTGAACCACCCGGAGCTTTCTGATTACGGACAGAACCGGTAGTCAGGAATTCGAAGCTTAACTTATCACTGGTATTGAAATTTACCCTGTAGTTACCGGTAAAACGGTCTACGCCATTTCCAAGCGTCTGCCCTGCGTCATGAAGGAAAGAGGTAGAGGCGTAAGTCTGTAATTTCTCTGTTCCTGAATTCACACTCAGGGAATGTTCCTGTTGTAAAGAATTTTTAAACAAAACATCAAACCAATCGGTATTGGCATTGGCATATCTGGTCAGGAAGGCACTCTGACTTGGTGCATCAAAACGCAAAGCAAAGGTATTGGTAGCCGCATTATAATTATACAATTCATTGTACATTTTGAAAAACACCCCACCATCTTTACCTCTTGAAGAGCCTGGTACCTGGTAAGCACCTTTATTCAGGTACTCTACCAAAACGCCCATCTGTTCCTCAGAGTTTAAAATATCCGTCTGATTATAACTTGGTTTAGAATAAGTGGTAAAATTACCGGTATAACTAATTCTTGGTGCACCATCTGTTTTTCTACCTTTTTTAGTAGTCACAACGATTACCCCGTTCATGGCACGAGCACCATACATGGCTGTTGCAGCGGCATCTTTCAGGATATTGAAACTTTCAATATCATCCGGATTGAGGCCTGCTACAGAAGAACCCAGCAAAGTACTTGCATCTCCGGTAGACAATGCTTCATTGGAAATATTGACTACATCTTCCAGAATAATCCCATCGACTACCCAAAGTGGCTTATTGTCTCCGGAAAGAGAGGTTGCTCCACGCACCCTGATTTTTGGCGCAGCTCCAAATGTTCCGGAAACGTTCTGCACCGTCACACCAGCAGCCTGGCCTTCCAGCATACGACTGATATCGGCAACCCCCGGACGTTCAATTTCCGAGGCTTTCAAAGTCACCGCAGCACCGGTAAATAACCTACGATCCAGTACCTGGTAACCTGTAGACACCACATTTACCTCATTCAGCTGATTGGCATCTTCCTCTATGGTAATGTTCATGGTTTTGGAGTCATTAACTGCACGTTCTACCATTTTATAACCGATAGAATTAAAGGTTAAGCTTGCTTTTCCATCCACTTTGATAGAAAATTCCCCATCTCCGTTGGTAGAGACTGCATTTTTCGGGTTTCCCTTTTCACGCACACTAACACCTGGCATCGCTCTGCCCTGCTTGTCTTTCACCTTTCCGGTAACTGTAATCACGGCCATATAATCCGAAATCCGATCGAACAAAGTCTTTGGTTTAGGGGTAATCAAGATTGTTTTGTCTTCAATAGAGAAGGTAAGGTCCTTTCCCGAAAGAATGGTCTTCATCACTTCATCTACCTCAGTTTGATAAAAGTTGGCATTTACCCTGGTGGTACTTTTTATTTTATTGGTAGACAATAAAACATCGTATCCGGTCTGCTTTCTAATCTCTTTAAACAACTTTTCGAAGGTCACATTGGACTCCTTCAAAGTAATCGTCTGCCCGAAAGAAGCAGCGTTCACCTGAAAAAGGGTAACCAGTAAAAAAACTACTGTTAATTTCATGACTAATAAGAACTTCGTGTTATAGCCGGGAGGCATACACACAAATCTGGTATAATTTTTATACATTTAATGGTCTGTTTTTTTTACGAAATAGCAGAGGTTTACACGCTAAAGTTATTTCGTCGTTAAATCCAAGAAATAATTGATTTTTTCAATTGATGGCCGTAAAACGGCGGGTTAAAACAGATAAATCGAAAGGGGTGTTCGTAGCACTCCTTTCATTTTTCTTAACCCCTGAGGCTAAAAGCGATTGTAGTATTTTCTCATGTTTCGTTTGGTTTAGGTTTAAAATCTATTAGTTAAAAAGTATGGCACTACGAAAAGAGCTGGTTGGGCTCCTCTTTTTAGAGGTGGTTAATCTCTTTAATATTGTTTCTCTTTAATGCGGTTTTCTCTTCCAGGGACTTAGTCTCTTTTATCCTGTTTATACACGACAATCTTATTGGACAGCACTTCATAACGCACTTCTCCTGTTTGCCCAAGCTTGTCTAGAATTTTCGATACCTTATCAAATCTGTTTAATGTCCCATAGTACATGACATCTTTTGCGGCAGGATCAGCAAACACGACTTCTACATTATACCATCTGGAAATTTTCCGCATGATACTCTCCTGCTTTTCATTGTTGAACATGAAATAACCGTCTTTCCAGGCGGTCACCGTCTCCAGATCCGGCCTGGTGACCGAGATCCCTGCATTCGTCAACACCGATTGCTCTCCGGGTTTTAACAACTGCTCTTCATTACCTTCGTTTTTCAACACCCGTACACTGCCTTCTAAAAGCGTTGTTCTAACAACACCTTCTTCAGGGTAAGCATTGATGTTAAAATGAGTTCCCAGTACCTGTACATCTTGTTTCGGGTTATGGACTATAAATGGACGATCAGCATCTTTGGCGACTTCAAAATAGGCCTCCCCTTTTAAGGTCACTTCACGTGTTTTCAATTTTGAAAAAGTAACAGGATAGGTTAAGGAAGATTCTGCGTTTATCCACACCATGGTGCCATCAGGCAAATGAATCTGCCATTGCCCACCTTTTGGAGTGGCAATCGTATTATGGATAGAATTGTCTGCTTTTAGCGGTATCCCCGCAACCTCATAGACCAATTTCCCATCGGCAGTTTTCGTGATGGAAATGCCCGCGTCTTTGATCACAGCTCCGCCAGTAGCTGCGGTCAGGGAAATTGTTTTCCCATCGGCAAGCGTCAGCACCGCCTGGTTTCCTGCTGGTGCGATGTCTTTTGCAAAGAGCTGAACATTTGGTTTAAGCGGAGGTGTAAGATAAAAATACAGTGCGATGGAGCCAATCAGAAATACAGCCGCTGCAGATGCCCATTGCATTTTAGAAAACAACAAACGACGCTTAACAGGAACTTTCGATTTATCCACAGATAAGATGGAGGCCAACATTCTTTCGCTATTTACAGGTTCGGTCAGCAGATGAGGATCAACCATTTCTTCCGCCATCATTTCAGCAATTACCGCTGCCAATACCTCCGGTGAAGATTGAATCAGTGTTGAAAGTAGCTTACGCTCCTCTGCTGTAATGCTCCCCGATTGGAACTGTTGTAATAAATAATGTGGTGTTTTTTCCATGCGATTCTTATACTAAGAAGCCGCAAAATCAAATAAGGACTATCAAGAAAATGGATTATTTGAATTATTTTTTCCAGAACAATAAAAAAAGCAGACTTAATTCAATTCCATTAGCAATAAGATTCGCTCTAATGCACTTTAATGCAGTAATTAATGTGTTTTTAACGGTATTTTGAGATAAATTCAATTTTTCTGAAATCTCAGGAATACTCAATCCTTCCAGCCGGCTTAATTGGTAAACCGTTTTACGCTGAGGGCTAAGGGTTTCCACCGCACGGGCAATAATCCCTTTCAATTCATTAAAATGAACGGATTCCATGGTCTCATTATTCAGGGGTTGTAATGGGACATTTTTTGCCTCATCCATCGCTTTTTCTTGTCGCAAGGCTTTACGCAAATAGCTCAGACATTCATTAGAAACAAACTTGTACAGGTAAGCCTGAATGTTTTCTACCTCGTCCAAACGGTCTCTGTTTAACCAGATGCGGACAAATGCCTCCTGGATCACTTCTTCCGCAGCCTCAGTAGACCTGGTGAATTTTAGTGCAAAAGATTGCAGAACCGGCAGGTAATGATAAAACAATACACCAAAGGATTGTTCGCACCCTTCAGAGATTTGCTGTAATACTGCGCTTTCATTCTCAATCCTCTTCAGGGCCATACTTCCTATACTTGCAACAATCATAAATCAATTGACCGTAACTTTTCAGTTATCCAATAATAAATAATTAATTCCATTTAGCATTCACATTCCCCAAATGTATTTTTTAGTCATTTTTTTAATATTCAACTTAAACTGTGATAATTTAGCTAAAGCGGTATATTTGCCGCTACGAACCGGGCAGATACCCGATCCACCTAACAATTCAAACAACAAATCATACATAGATGAATATCTTACTATTAGGTTCTGGCGGCAGAGAAAGTGCATTAGCCTGGAAAATGAGCCAATCTTCTCAATGTTCTCAACTGTTTATTGCACCAGGCAACGGTGGTACCGGTGCTTATGGAAAAAATATCAGCCTGAACCCTAATGATTTTGAAGCCGTTAAAGCTTTCGCCTTAAAAGAAGCTATTGAACTTTTAGTAGTTGGCCCGGAAGAACCCCTGGTTAATGGCATCCATGATTTCTTTGTGAATGATGCGGCATTAGCGCACATCCCTGTTATCGGTCCTAAAAAAGAAGGTGCAATCCTGGAAGGAAGTAAAGATTTCTCTAAGCAATTCATGGCTCGCCATGGTATCCCAACACCAGGATCAAGGTCTTTCAGCAATGAAAACCTGGAAGAAGGATTGGCTTACCTTGCAGCTCATGCCCTTCCGATTGTTTTAAAAGCAGACGGATTAGCAGCAGGAAAAGGTGTATTGATTCTGGAAAGTATCGAAGAAGCACAGGCAGAATTAAAGCTGATGCTGGGTGGTAAATTCGGTAATGCCGGAAGTACCGTGGTCGTAGAAGAGTTCCTTACCGGAATAGAGCTTTCTGTTTTCGTATTGTCGGATGGTAAAAACTATGTGATCCTTCCTGAGGCTAAAGACTATAAAAAAATCGGACAGGCAGATACCGGCCTGAACACTGGTGGAATGGGATCCGTATCTCCGGTACCTTTCGCAGATGCAGCTTTCCTGACTAAAGTAGAGCAGAAAATCATCATTCCTACCATTGAAGGTTTGAAGAAAGACAAAATTGATTATACCGGCTTTATCTTCTTTGGTTTATTCAAAGTTGGTGATGAGCCTTTAATTATAGAGTACAATTGCAGAATGGGCGATCCGGAAACGGAAAGCGTAATTCCACGTATCGAAAACGATCTGGTAGAACTGTTCATGGCAACTGCTCAAAAGAAATTAAAAGACTATAAATTAACCATCAGTCCTAAAAATGCAGCAACCGTAATGATCGTTGCAGGTGGCTATCCTGGTGATTACGAAAAAGGGAAAGTCATTACCGGCATTGAAAATGTGCGTAATTCTCATGTATTCCAGGCAGGAACCGCTTTAGAAGGTGGTATCGTGAAAACAAATGGCGGAAGAGTACTTGCCGTTACAAGTTTACAAGACAGTCAGTTTGAAGCTTTACAATGTGCGACAGGTGATGCTGCACGCATTTACTTTGATGGTAAATATTTCAGGGAAGATATTGGTTTCGACTTAATGTAAGTAGTCGTATTAAAATAAAAAACGGCTTTGTTCTAAGAACAAGGCCGTTTTTTTATGCTTTTTTTTCCCGCTGACAAAAGAGAAAATCCTGATTAAGGAATATATCTCCCGATGGCGAATTATTTCCTTTTTAAAGACCTGCTTCCGGAAAGGTTGTATCTTAATCCAAACGCTTGCTGACTATCAATTACCCCATCCACAAAGTGGAAGGATAAAGCCAGTTTAGCTTCCAGGTTTTTATAAACAATCGGACGCCAGGTCAGGTCTGTTCTGTTGTAAGTTTTTGCCGTATAAAATTTATCCCCCATAATCAGGTGATGGCCTTGTCCTTTGTAAAAGGAATTAACGATTCCGAACTTATGGTATTCCATATTCAGTTCCAGCAACATGCCTTTAGGCGTTTTCCAGCCACCAGCTGTACGTATCCGTTCAAAAGAGATCATCCCACCAGCACTAAGTGTCAGCGAATCCAGAAAGGTCTTCTTAGACAAGTCCAGTCCTACTTTTACACTTGCTGCACCATTGTCTTCTACGTGGTCATTGGGAATAGGAATCCCTGGACCTGCATTGTGGAGCATCATGGCATGATGTGAAACAAAAAACAAGTCTTTTTTATAGGTACCCGAAAAACCAAAGACAAAATTCTCTCTTGCAGTCCCGGTTTGTCTGCTGGTCCAGTCAATAAAGATGACTTCTTTCCAGTTTTCATTCTCATATTTCACCAACATCCCTTCAATATTAGGGCGATAATAATTCAGCGTATCATTTAATATGGCACGAGGAAAATCAGAGATCAGTCCCTGCCTGGGGAAAGCTCCCATAAAGAAGTTCCAGTTCTTCTTCATATACTGATAATAGGCTACCGGCGCGATACTCGCGGTAAATTTCGGAGAACCAAATTCATGGAGCGCATTAAAACCAACCCTGATTCTGTGGGTACTATCAATCAGCAGACCGACTTCCGGAGAAACCCGCATTCCAAAAATAGTTTCAGAAAAACGTTTAGACTTCGCATATTCCCTATTGTCAACAAAACCGTGAAAATTTAAATTTCCCTCTAATTCCTGGGCATAGGTATTCATAATAGCCGTACATAGTACCGCAAAGGTCAATAATAAGCGAATCCGCATAGGTTGTTTTTATGGTTCAAATCGTAAAAATAAGACGACGACCAAAAATAATATAATTCCGCTATCCGGCAATTAAAAATAAGCCGAAGGTTAGCCGGATTTCGTTGGCATTGATCCAAATCTATTCGCCAAAACCAAATATTCTCTTTCTAAGTTTCTGAAAGCTTTAGCCGATATCCTGTCTTCGGGCTTGAGCTTCATTTGCGCCTTGTATTGTACGCTTACCTGCTCATATCTAGCCTTTGTCCGCAATTCTTCCGCCTGTACTTCTTCATTTGCCGCTCCTTTTTTTATGATTTCCGGGTTTACAAAGGCCCCATTCAGGTTGCCCAGATATACCGTATCCGAAACAGAATCATGGTTTGCTGCACTCAAAAACAGGTATACCTCCATAGAACCTTCCAATTTTTCCGGCTCTAAAGGCAGAAAAGCAGTTCCTAACTCTCTTTTAGAAAAATTCAACTCTACCTTCTGTGTCCTGCTTTTTGGAAAGTAAATGGCCAGTTGCAGACAATCGTCGTATTGTGAGCCCTCTCCGGATTGATAGGAAGGATCCCAGGTGATTTGCAGACCACCTTCCACTTTCTCCATGCGGAGGTTTTCAGGGTTCTTTAAGGTACCCTTACTGAGTTGTACTTTAGCATAATCGATACTGATGTTCGGATAATTCCCCTGCAATGCATTTTTCTTATTGCAGGAAACGGCCAGGTTGTGCTGATTTCTGATGGTTCCACGGGCTTCCAGCTCAAATCCATTGCTGAGATAGCCATTAAAATGACCTAGAAAACGCGTGATTACCGCCATAGACTGGTGGTTGGCCTTCTGCTTCAGACTAGGTTTCCCTTGTTTTCCAACAGTCCGGTGAACGAGCTGACCATTTAACATATAAGACACCACATTGCCGAGCTTGCCGCTTGGCCAGCCATGCATTCCATTTCTTGAAACTGACATAATTTTAAAATTTAATTGTTTATTCAGAGCAAGTTGGGCATTATTAAATAAATAAACACCAATTTAAAATCGGTTTTTTTGTTCCGCTAAAAACAAGCTCCAAACCAGTTCAAAGGTTGATTTCGCACACTAAACAGCATAAAAATACAGACAGATTATCCTAAGAACACAGACAGGAAAGGGAAATAAGCATAATATCGAAGCGTAGCTAAATTTATAGGGAACTGTGGCTGGATTAAAAAGGATAAGGAGCCTTAGAAGAGGGCTTTCTCCGGCATCAGGCCGGATAAGGCCCCGGCAAACCACTTGCAAAACGGGCTTAAAACCCCGATAAACTAAACCAGATCCAGATTAGCATTACCAAACTTCTATGCTGTTTTAAACAGCCGGTGATTCAGGCCCCGGCTTGTAATAAGGAATGGTCAGCAACTAATGCATCTTAAAACTATACCCAATAGGGTATAAAAACTGACATTTCAGCAAATATATACCCCATCGGGTATTATTTCTTTGTTTTTCGTATATTAGTACCCTAAAGGGTATATCATGAATCCAATTGTAACGTTTATTAAAGCAAAAAGAAAGCAATTAAAGCTCACTCAAGTGGATGTTGCTTTTAAGTCTGGCGTTGGACTTCGCTTCATAAGGGAATTAGAACAGGGCAAAACAACTGTACGATTAGACAAAGTAAATCAGGTATTGTACTTATTTGGCAAGCAAGTGGGAATCACAGATATGGACCGCCCAGAGGAGGAGGAAGTATGATCAGAAGAGCTAAAATATTTTATGATCAAACTCTGGCCGGTTATCTGGAAAAAACAGATACTGGCTACCGTTTCAGCTATGATTCGCAATATCTATCAAACCCCGGGGCCAGACCAATCAGCCTCACTTTACCAATCTCTGCTTATCCCTATAACAGCAGTATCCTATTTCCTTTCTTTGATGGATTAATTCCTGAAGGATGGTTATTAGCAGTCGCAAAAGACTATTGGAAATTTAAAAACTCAGATCGGTTTGAACTCCTTGTTACCCTCTGTCAGGATACAATTGGAGCTGTTACCGTGTTTGGAGAGGAGGAAATGAACGATGAATAAATGTCCTTTTTGTTATCAGGAGTTAAGCAAAGGAACCTACCATCCCAGCTGTTGTAAAAAAATGTTCAATACAACTGAGCTTCCTATACTCACACTGAATAAAGAATTGCTGGATGAGCTTGCGAAAGCAACAGTTAACCTAAGAATTGCCCTAACCGGAGTTCAGCCGAAACTTTCTGTTGAGCTGGAAAACGCTCCGGAAATTGGTAAGCGCCTAACTATCGTCGGGTTATGGGGGAACTATATTTTAAAACCTCAGAACACACACTATAGTCAGATGCCCGAAGTAGAGGATCTGACCATGCATCTGGCTGAAATTTTCAAGATCAATACCTGTCAACACTGCCTGTTAGAGGCTTCCGACGGCCAGATGGTATACCTTGCCAAAAGATTTGACCGCCTGGATGGAAAAAAAATCCACATGGAAGACTTCTGTCAGCTGGGTGAATTTCAGACCGAGCAAAAATATGACAGTTCTTATGAACGTTGCGGAAAGCTAATCCAGAAGTATTGCACAAACTACGGACTGGAGGTCATGAGCTATTTTGAGTTACTGGTTTTCTCTTTTCTATCCGGCAACAATGACATGCACCTGAAAAACTTCTCCATCCTCCATGAGGAAAATGAAATTCAGCTTTCACCCGCATACGACCTGATCAACGCTCAGCTGATCAATCCAAAGGATAAAGAAGAGGTTGCGCTAAAACTAAACGGCAAAAAGAAAAATATAGGAAGAAAAGATTTCGAGATGCTGGCTAATGTGCTGAAAATCGCTGCACCCCTTACTAAAAGAATCATCAACAAATACAGCAACAGCACTGATCAGGTTTTTCAAATGATCGACCAGTCTTTTGTAAGCGAAGCCTACAAAGCCCAATATAAAAGCTTATGGACAGAAAAGCTTAAAAAGCTGACCGAATAAAGCAAAATCTACTATAAACAAAGAATGGCTGCCTTAAGGGCAGCCATTCTTTGTTATTCAAACTATTAAGTTCTGCTCAACAGCAATACTATTTAGATTTTGCTGCGCTTAAAATTTCCGCAAGTTTAGTCTGCAATTCCTCGCCTCTGATATTTTTAGCGATGATTTTTCCTGTTGGATCGATCAGGTAATTTGCAGGAATAGACTGGATGCCATAAGTTTTTGCTACTGCATTGTTCCAGAAGTTTAAGTCTGAAACATTTGTCCAGGCTAAACCGTCTTTTTCAATAGCATCTAACCAGGCTTTCTTTTGACCCGGACGGTCTAAAGAAACACCAAGAACCGTAAAGTTTTTGTCTTTATATTTATTAAAGGCAGCAACTACGTTAGGGTTTTCCTGACGACAAGGTCCACACCATGAAGCCCAGAAATCAAGCAACACATATTTACCTTTGAAATCAGATAATTTCACCGGCTTGTCATTCGCATCATTCTGAGTGAAATCCATCGCCATTTGTCCTACCTGAGTCCTTTTTGACGAAGCAAACATACCGGCAATATTCTTACCTAAATCTGTGTTTTTAACTTCCGCAGAGAACTTGTTAAAGATAGGCTCATCTACTGCAGGGTCAATTTCTCCTAAACCACCACGGAAAGCTACTAAAGCAACGTAAGAATTTGGATTAGCGGCAATAAATGCAACATTGATCGCTTCCAATTCTTTTTGAATCGCTTCATCACGAGCATATACTGTTTTCATGTAAGCTTCATCTTTACGCTCTTCCGCAGATTTACCACGGTATTCTGCCAATAAAGCGCCACTTTTTTCACTAACAGATTTAGTCAGTGCTTTATATTTTGCATTCTCATCATTTACTTTAGAACCTTTAACAGTTGCATGGATGATAGAATCTTTAACAGAAATGATCTGAATTTCTTTTGGCTCTAAGTAAAAAGACAGGGCATCAGGAGCCACACGTTTTTCAGGATCAACCACATCATTATTGTGTTTAACAAAGATTTGTGCCTGAGAAATACCAGTAATAGGACCTTGAAAAGTAAATTTACCACCTACAATCGCAGCGGAATCAGTTTTTTGATCTGCTCCAACTCTATAAGCGATAAAAGCCTTTGCAGGTGCATTTAAGTTTCCAACTTTACCCTGAACGGTAAATTTTCCTTGCGACATACCTGCAATTGGCAATAAGCAGATCGCAGCGATTAGTGTTCTTTTCATTTAATATTGATTTTCGTTAGTTTAAAATTTTCTGCCTTATTACAAGCAAATCATGCCGTTTTCGGACCTATACCTATCCATAATAAGACATTTATACTTCAATTATAAGAATGTATATCTCAAATATAAGGAAGCCTAAAGACAATAACGCGAGAACTTATGTAAAATTACAATAGCTTTTGATAGGTTCTCCACCATAAATCCGGCATTTCTCCGTTTACGGCCATTGTATAATCATCGTAACGACAAGGCACTAAATGGTAGCGCTCGTTTTTGGTAATCCCGGATGGATAAGGTACCTGCATCCACCACCTGTCGGACTTTTTACTTTTCACAAAAAGCATGTCTCCGGAACCATCATTTAAGCTGGCACGGTAGATCAGGTATTGCGATTTCGGTGTCAATGGAAAATCTTTTTTGCGGTTATAAAAGCCCTCTATGAAGTACCAGACCATTTGTGCAAGCAATAAAGCCGTTTGTCCGTTCTGATCAAAGGCCGGATTGAATTCATAAAAACCGATGGAAGTCAGCTTATCGCTCATCCCTGCATATCGGGTAATCCGACATGCCTGTTCGCCATAAAAACCGTTCGGCCCGGCATTGGCATTGGCCACCGCATCAGAAGACCTGATGGCCCCAATATCAAAGCTGATCATGTTCGCATTGCGGATAATCGGCTCCGTTAAAGTGATGTCGTCGGTAAATTCTCCCAGTCGGTGGGCATCAAAATATAACTTGCTCATGACCTTCAGGCTATCCTGATTCACGAAATAAGTCTGATAGCCCACATTACTGAAATTAAACAGGTAGTTGGGTTGGTGTAATAATATTTTGTTGAGGTAGGTGTCTGATTTTGCGGCAAGCCCTTCCTGATCTTCTTCGTCCAGGTCGAATTTGCTGTCCACCACAACGAGGTCTACCTTTTGCTCCAGACTCTCATAAGCCAGATATTGCGCATAGGTCAGGTCTTGTCCGCCGCCAATAATTACCGGAATAATGTTCAGTTTGATCAGTTCCCCAACCGCCATTTTTACCGCTACATAAGTATCAGAAATAGAAGCGCCGGGTTTGATGTTCCCTAAATCGATGATCCTGCTTTCGAAAGCACCCTCATGCAAGGCATAAAACTGCGCCCTGAAATAGTCCGGACCGAGGCCACAACCCTCATTATTTACCGCAGCACGGTCATCTTGTACCCCAAAAATGGCAATATCGTATTGATTTTCCCCAAGTTCCGGAAATTTATCGGTGTAGAATCCGGCCCTTAAACCTAACTGACTGGCATAGAATCCTTGTTTCGGCGCAAATTTATCGGGGTTGACTGCTGAAAAAAAATCTGATAATGACATAATGTATTATAAAGGTATCTGTCAAATATCTATTTTTGAGATCATATTTTAATGAACATCCTAAAAATAATAAAATGATATTGGTTACCGGTGCTACTGGATTTTTAGGGGCAGAATTAATACATCAACTTACGGGACAAGGAATTAAGCTCAGGGCTTTAAAGCGGGTGAATTCTGTGATTCCGGCATTACTGAAAGACAATACCCTGATCAGCTGGGTTGTTGCAGACCTGAACGACTTTTCTACCCTGGAGGATGCTTTTGAAGGCATTACACAGGTGTATCACTGTGCCGCAATGGTTTCTTTTGATCCTAAAGACAAGGCAAAATTACTGAAAGTAAACATCGAGGGCACCAGTAATGTGGTCAACCTTTGTGTGGAAAATCAAATCAGGCTTTTACATGTGAGCTCTGTTGCCGCCTTAGGGAATGCGAAAAAAGGCGCGCTCATTACAGAAAAAGATTTCTGGGAGTACGACTCCAAAGCGCATACTTATGCCATCTCCAAATATGAAGGAGAGATGGAGGTGTGGCGTGGCATTGCCGAAGGACTGGAAGCCGTAATTGTTAATCCATCTGTGATTATTGGTGGCGGGGCCGGTTTTGAAGGCAGCGGCGCAATATTTAAGCTCGTAAAAGATGGCCTTTCTTATTATACCAAAGGGGCAACCGGATTGGTCGATGTAGCAGATGTAGCCAAAAGCATGATCGCTTTAATGAACAGTAACATCAGCGAAGAGCGCTTTACCCTCTCTTCGGAAAATTATAATTACCAGCGCCTCTTTGCCGAAATCGCGAAAGGTTTTGGCGTTAAAGCACCCTCAAAAGAGGCCAGACCATGGATGCTGGGTATCGCCTGGAGAGCTGCAAAACTCGCTTCCTTTTTTACCGGAAAGCCGGCTGCCTTAACCAGTGATGCCGCCAGAAGCAGCCTTAATGAAAGTTTATACAGCAATAAAAAGATAATTGATACGATTGGAATAACCTTTAAACCCTTAGATCAGAGCGTGGCGGAAACTTGCCAGGCCTTGAAACAGGTTTCACTTCATTAAAATTATGAACCAGAAGAACATTTACATCATTGATTTCGACAGCACCTTTACACAGGTAGAGGCATTGGATGAGCTGGCCCGTATCTCCCTGAAAAAGCATCCTGATAAGGAAGCCATCTTCAAAAAGATTGAGGACTACACCAACCTTGCCATGGAAGGAAAACTTTCTTTCGGCGAGAGCTTAGCGCAAAGGGTAAAATTATTAGAAGCTACAGAAGACCATCTGAAGCAGCTGATTACCCGTTTAAAGAAAAAGGTATCTGCCTCTTTCTCCCGCAATGCGGATTTCTTTAAGAAACATGCTGATGAGGTTTTGATTGTTTCTGGTGGTTTTAAAGAGTTTATCACTCCTGTGGTGAGCCAATATCACATTAAAAAAGAAAATATTTACGCCAATACGTTTGTCACCACCGGCGATGGTAAAATTATAGATTACGACCATTCCAATCCTTTAAGTGAAGAAGGTGGTAAAGTGAAATTAATGCAACAGCTGAACCTGGAAGGTAATCTTTATGGTATCGGCGACGGCTATTCTGATTTCCAGCTTAGAGAAAGCGGACTGATTAAAAAATTCTATGCCTTTACGGAAAACATTTCCAGAGAGAGCATTGTTAAAAAAGCAGACCACGTAACACCAAGTTTCGACGAGTTTTTATATGTTAACAACCTGCCAAGGGCAATTTCTTACCCTAAAAACAGGATCTTATGTCTGGTAATCGGGGAAGTAAATCCGGAAAGTATCGCCTTGCTGAAAAAAGACGGCTTTTCTATCCGTCATAAAACTTCATTTGAAGAGAAGTATATAGCCGATGTGCACATGTTGTTATTGGCTGATGGCGAGAAACTGACCCTGGATCAACTGACCAGAGCGGTGAAATTGAAGACCATTGGTTACCTGGGTCAATCGAAAAACAAAGTCGACTTACCTACCTGTACCAAACAAGGTGTAGTGGTGTTCGACGATTTGAAATCAAACCCGAGAAACCTGACTTTCATTCCTAAAAGAATGATCGACTTTATGAATACGGGAACTACTCATTTGAGTAATAACTTCCCGAACCTACAATTGCCAAGGATTGAGAAATCACACCGTCTGATCCATATTCACCAGAATGTTCCGGGGATTATGGCGAAGATCAATACCGTTTTTGCGAAACATGACATTAATATCGTCGGACAGTTTTTGATGACCAATCCGGAGATCGGATATGTGATCACCGACATCAATTCGGAATACGATAAACAAGTTTTTAAATCTCTGAAGAAAATTGAACATACCATTAAATTCAGGGTATTGTATTAGTAATTCAGGGCATTACGGGGATCATTCCGTGTAATGCCCTGAAAATTCAAGGTATGCGCTGGTAATTCCGCAATTGTAAGGCATTTCAGGGTATTTATTACCCTGCTGATTCAAGACGTTGTACTGGTAATTCAGGGCATTTTATTTGCGATTAATCATGGAACTGACCCCACAAATTAAAGACAAGCTGGACAAGCTGCAGGAAAAATATGCAGCGATGGGCCAGGATATGTCAGCCTACCTGGACGGTTTGCTATATGCCGATTTCTTAACGTATTGGGATTACATTCATTTGGATACCCTGCTCAGTTTGCAGCATCCGAAGACTTCCTTCCCGGACGAAGAAATCTTCATCATGTATCACCAGATTACAGAGTTGTATTTTAAACTTTGTTTACATGAGTTCAAGCAGATTGCAGTTGCTAAAGAAACACTGACCGTTACTTTTTTTACGGATCGTGTGAAAAGGATTAACGCCTATTTTACGGCTTTGGTCTCTTCTTTTGAGGTGATGGTAAATGGCATGGAAAAAGAACAATTTCTTAAATTCCGTATGTCTCTGCTGCCGGCAAGTGGTTTTCAATCCGGCCAGTACCGGATGATCGAAATCTGTGCGACGGATTTTATCCGCCTGGTAGAGAAAGATAAAAGAGAAGAATTGAAAGATGCTTCCATTGAAGAGCAGTTCGAAAATATCTACTGGAAAGCTGGTGCTACAGAATTGGCGACAGGCAAGCAAACGCTGACTTTAAAGCAGTTCATCCATAAATATGCTGCTCAATTTTTACAACTGGTGAAAGACCGGAAAGAAAGCAATTTCTCAGCGCTTTACCATCAATTGAAAGATCAGGGGCAGGACGTCAGCGCTTTAGAAGAAGAGCTGAAAAAGCTGGACCTTTTTGTGAATGTAGAATGGCCGCTTTCTCATTATAAATCAGCAGTTCGTTACCTGGAAAGAGATCCGGTAGACATTGCCGCAACCGGTGGCACAAACTGGCAGAAATACCTGCCTCCGCGTTTTCAAAAGAGAATCTTCTACCCTTTCCTATGGACGGAAGAACAGATCGCAGAATGGGGTAAAGGCTGGGTGATCAATGTGCTGAAAGACCTGCGGGGATAAGCAGCATAAATAAGGGAGCTTAGTGTATTTTAAACACCAATAAAGCCCCTTTTAAAATACAAATAAAACTAATAAGCGTGGCATTTTTTAGTAGATTTGCCATTAGAAATACGAATTGAAATGAACGAGACACTGGATATAACCATCACGAAAACTGAACAAAGCAGACTAACTGTAACAGACTTTTCACAACTTCCCTTCGGAAAGGTGTTTTCCGATCACATGTTTATTGCCGAATATGAAGATGGCGCATGGAAAAACTTACAGGTTCTTCCTTATGGTCCGATTCCAATGAGCCCGGCAATCTCTGCCCTTCACTATGGACAGGCGATTTTTGAAGGCATGAAAGCTTACCGTCAACCAAATGATACGGTTAGCGTTTTCAGAGCGGACAAGAATTTTGAGCGTTTTAATAAATCAGCAGCTCGTATGGCAATGCCATCGATTCCTGAAGATATTTTCATGCAGGGTATTGCAGCCCTGATTGACATTGACAAAAACTGGGTACCTAATCAGGATGGTTATTCTTTATACATCCGTCCGGTAATGTTCGCTACAGATCCTTACCTGGGTGTTAAAGCCTCAGATAAATATACTTTCTGTTTATTAACGACTCCAACAGGTCCTTACTACAGCAAAGCTTTAAAAGTTAAAATTGAAACTGAATATACCCGTGCAGATGAAGGTGGTGTAGGCTATGCCAAAACTGCTGGTAACTATGCGCGTTCATTGTTCCCGTTTGCGGAAGCTACGAAAGCTGGTTTCGATCAGTTGATCTGGACTGATGCCGTAACGCATGAGTTTATCGAAGAAGCAGGAACAGCGAATCTGATTTTTGTGATCGATGGAAAACTGGTAACACCTTCGGTAAGAAGTACAGTATTGGATGGCGTAACACGTGATACTATTATCAAACTTGCTAAACACGCAGGTATTGAAGTTGAAGAAAGACGTGTGAGCGTGAAAGAAGTGATTGAAGGCATTGAAAACGGTCGTTTAACAGATGCTTTTGCAGCTGGTACTGCCGCTACAGTTACACCAATCGGTGAAATTGGTTACGAAGGTAAATTATATACTTTAACCGATCCTGCTACACGTACCATTTCTGCAGGTATTGCAAAAACATTAAATGACATCCGTTACGGACTTGCTCCGGACGAATTCGGATGGAATTTTATCTTGTAAATTTATAGCACATTGCTGTAAATAATTTTTGTGAGGCGCCTTTGAACCAGGGCGCCTTTTTTTTATTAGGTTTCGTATCAACATTAACACACAATTATACACTAAATGAAAAAAACAGTACTTATCAGTTTAGCGGCATCGTTTTGCTTCAGCTATACGGTACAGGCACAACTGAAAAGGTTGAGCCAACAACAAACAATGGGCAAAGAGTTATCACTAACCAAGCCGATGAATATGGTAAATGGCTGGTCAGACGACAACCATTATATTGAAATGGATGCTACAGATCGTAAATTATACGCCGTAGCTATAAAAACAGGTGACAGAACACCTTATACACCTGCTCCAAAGAGCAATGTGAATGTGAACATCAGAAACAATGATATTTTTATTCAATACGGAAAAGAAGCCGCAAAACAACTGACCAATACTAAAGCAGAAGAAAAGAATCCTACCCTATCTCCTGATGGTAAATACATCGCTTTTACCCGCGATAACGATTTATATTCGGTAGATGTGGAGACTGGAAAAGAAACGAGATACACTACTGATGGTACTGACGTAATCTATAACGGTTGGTCATCATGGGTATATTTTGAAGAGATTTTAGGACGCGCTACAGAATACAAAGCCTTCTGGTGGTCGCCGGACAGCAAGAATATTGCTTTCATGCATTTCGATGATACTAAGGTTCCGATGTTCCCGATTAATGGTTCTACAGGTCAGCATGGTTATACTGAGAAAACAAGATACCCTAAGGCTGGTGATCCAAATCCGGAAGTAAAAGTCGGTTTCGTTCCTGTTGCTGGTGGTACAGTTACCTGGGCAGATTTCAATGAAAAAGACGACCAGTATTTCGGCACACCGTACTGGAGCTATGATGGCAGCAGCCTGATGGTACAGTGGATGAACCGCGGTCAGGATAACCTGAAATTCTATGCGGTGAACCCTGCTACAGGAAGTAAGAAAGAGATTTATGACGAGAAACAATCTTCCTGGGTAGACCTGGATTATGATGGTCGTATTGAATATTTAAAGGATAAAAAACACTATATCCTGAAAAGTGATAAAACAGGTTGGGCACATTTTTACCTGTATACTTTAGCAGGAAAGCTGATCAACCCGATCACTTCCGGCAAATGGCAGGTAACGAGTTTAGTTCATGTAGATGAGAAAAACAAAGTTGTTTATTTCAATGCCCGCAAAGAGGCTTCTACACGTTCTGATTTTTACCGCGTAGATTACAATGGTAAAAACCTGAAAAGGCTGACTTTCGGTGATTACACGCACCAGGTACAACTTTCTCCGAATGGCCGTTACTTCATTACTACTTATTCCAATGTAACGACTCCGCCAAAGAGAACATTACTAGACAATAATGGTAAGGTGGTAAAGGAATTGGGCAACAGTAAATCAGCAGATTTCGCGCAGTATAACTTCGGTAAAACGGAAATGATCACTATTCCTACGGAAGACGGTTACCAATTGCCGGCTGTGATTACTTACCCGACAGATTTTGATGCCAACAAAAGATACCCGGTTGTCATGAGTATTTATGGCGGTCCGAATGCAGGTACGGTAACGAATACCTGGAAAGGTACAGCTCCTCAGTACTGGTCTAATGAAGGAATCATCCAGATTGCAGTAGATCACCGTGCTTCCGGACAATTCGGTAAAGAGGGTGTGGCTTTAATGCACCGTAACCTGGGCAAATGGGAGATGAAAGATTATACAACTGCAGCAAGATGGTTGAAAGCCAAGTCTTATGTAGACAACAAAAAACTATTGATCACAGGTCATAGTTACGGTGGTTATATGACTTGTATGGCTTTAACCATGGGTGCCAATGATTTCGATTTCGGAGTTGCAGGTGCGCCGGTTACCAGCTGGGAGTTGTACGACAGTCACTATACAGAACGTTTCATGGATACGCCACAGGAAAACCCTGAAGGTTATAAAAACGGCTCTGTGTTGACTTATGTAGATAAATATAAAGGATTATTGCGCATCATGCATGGCGATATGGACGATAACGTGCATATGCAAAACACGATTCAGCTGGTAGATAAATTGCAGAATGCGAATAAGCATTTTGAATTGATGATTTATCCTGGTGGTCGCCATGGTTGGGGTGGTGTAAAAACGCCTCATGATAAAGCGGAAAGAATTCGTTTTTACTATGACCATTTGTTGAACAAACCGGTTCCTGCTGATTTGTTGAACTAAGTTACATACACACGTTTTATAAGCGTAATTGAACTAAAAAAGACCCTGAGCAATAAAATGTTCAGGGTCTTTTTTATGCCTCATTTTTCCGCTGGCCAGCACTGTAAAATCAAGGCTCCCCATCAGGCCTCATTTAACAATAGCTTAACATCAGGCCCGGTAATTTTAGGATGTGAAACAACATACTACCTTAGCATTCCGCAACCTGACAGGCATAGCACTATGTTTTGTCTTATTTTACGTCTTTCCTACATTTGCAGGGGAACCCCAAAAACCGATATCCCCCCGGGTAGATACCCTGATTCATAAATCACCAAACACCGCTTTTTTGCAGCTCAAGCAGACCTTAAAAGAGGCCTTAAAAAAAGAAGATTTCCTGACCGCCGGTTTATGTTATCAGCAGATCGGATCCCTGTTTTACTTCCAGGCCGCCTATACACAGGCCATCAATTATTATTATAAAGCAGATAAGATTTTCCGCCAGGAAAATGAGCTTCACCAGCTTGCCGGAAACCTGAATAAGATCGGGGAAACTTATTACTATGTGCGACAATACCGCATTGCACTGGAGAAGTTTCAGGAGGCCTTAAAACTGTATCAGCAATCCGGAGATACTAAAGGCGTAGCGGAATCTTATGGCCTGATCGGGCAGACTTATGAGAAAACACTGGATTATCCCGCAGCCACAAAATACCAGCAACTGGCCTTAACGGCTTATCATAAAGAAAAAGATCAGACAGGGATCGCAAAGATCTATGAAAACATCGGTAGTATTTATGAAGACAAGCTTCATTTAGATTCCGCATTGAAATATTATACGCTGGCACTGGAAAGGAATGCCGCTGCAAAGAACCTACACGGTCAGATTGAGATCATCAACAACATGGGTGATGTTTACCGCAAGACAGGGCGCTATCCGGAGGCTTTAAACTACACCAGGAAGGCTGAAAGTATGGCTAAGGCCATGAACGACCAATATCAGCTGAGCAGCGCTTACCGTGACCTTTCCAAGACTTTCGACCTGATGAAGCGTTACGACAGCGCTTACCGCTATAGCGAACTGGGCCGCGATATCTTTCTTAAAATATTTACCGAGGACAATAACAAGCAGTTGGCATTACTGCAAACGCTATTCGAAATCCAGCAGAAGGACGATGCCATTGCGCAGTTTGAACAGGAGAAATCCGCAGACAGGATTTTACTTCTCGCCACCATCCTCATCATCATCCTACTTCTTTGCCTGGCCGCTAGTGTGATCAGCAGACAGCGCCTGAAACTGCGAAATGAGCAACAACTCAACGAGCAAAACCAGCGGTTATTTGAAACACAAAACGAGGCTATCAAAGATGCCTTAGAACTGAAAAGTAAAGAACTCACCAGCACCACCCTTCATACCATTCAAAGCAATCAGTTTTTAGAAGAGCTTCGCAGCACCATCGAGGCATTGGTAAAAGATGATAAAAGAGACCAGAAAAAGGCCTTACAGCAATTGATTCAGCGCATCAACCAGAACATCAATCAGGATCAGCACTGGAAAGATTTCAGCCGGATGTTTGAACAGATTCACCAGACATTTTTCGACCATCTGAAAGCACATTGTGATGACCTTACTGCGAATGATATTCGTTTGGTAGCGCTGATTAAAATGAACCTGAGCTCAAAAGATATGGCCGTTCTTTTTGGCATTTCTCAAGACAGTTTACGCGTGGCAAGGTACCGTTTGAGGAAGAAACTGAACCTTCCGCAAGGAGAAAACCTGAGCACTTTTATTCAGACTTTATAATGGTTTTCAGCGTAAAACTACTGGTTAACAATTTGTTAACATTACGCTAATCAAATGGTAATGGCGTTTCTTGTTACACAAAAACAGCTTACTATCAATCAATTAAAGAATCTGTGTTCACGCTGTATGCGTTTTGTTTCTCCCGGCTGTAACGCTGTATACATTTTGTTTACGGTCATAATTTCCATGCCAGCTGTCCAGTATTCACATTTGAGGAACGTTAGCAAATACAAACAAATCACCACCGTAAAAAACAACCCACAACAAAATTAATCAGAAAATGAAGACACTATTACCCGTTCTTTTTTGCCTATTATTTAGCATTACTGTCGCTCATGCCACGAGCCTGAAAGGTTATGTTTATGACCAGAAAACCGGAGAAGCAATGATAGGCGCCTCTGTGCAACTGGAAAACACAAAACTTGTGGTTTTAACCGGCCTGGATGGATCATTTGAGATCAAACACCCTGCCGCAGGTACCTATAACTTAAAGGTATCGTACTTAATGTACAAAACCTTACTTAAGCAGGTGATCATTCTGAAAGAAGACAATCCGGTACTAAAGATTTACCTGGCAGAAACGAATGCCAATGCATTGAGTGAAGTTTCTATTTCTGCAAAGGGAGACGGTTCTTCTGAAAAAACAGCCAGAAGGATTGAACAAAAAGCCTTGCAGCTGGTGAATGTAGTTTCCGGCAGAGCCATGGAAATCTCGCCGGATCTAACCGTTGCCAATGTAATTCAACGTGTATCCGGCGTATCCGTAGAAAGAAGCAATAGTGGCGATGGTCAGTATGCGATCCTTCGCGGTATGGATAAACGTTACAATTACACCCTGGTGAATGGTATAAAAATCCCTAGTCCGGATAACAAATACCGCTATGTACCCTTAGACATTTTCCCTGCGGAATTGCTGGAAAGATTAGAAGTTTCTAAAACACTGACCCCAAATATGGAGGGTGATGCCATTGGTGGTGTCATCAATATGGTGATGAAAGATGCACCAGATAAATTAAAAATCAATGCCAATCTGGCAACTGGTTATAGCCAGATGTTTATGGATCGCGGCTTTACTTCTTTTGACCATAGCGGCATCAACAGCAAATCTCCATATGAACAACATGGGAAAGATTACAAAGCTACGCCTCTGGATTTCCCTACAGGAATGGTGGATTATAAAACCAAACATCCGGCACCAAATGTAGTGGGTGGTTTATCCATAGGACAACGTTTTCTGGACAATAAACTAGGTGTTTTACTAGCCGGAAGTTACCAGAATACTTACAGAGGCAGCAATAGTACCTTTTACAATTCCAGTGTAGTAGCGGCTGCCAATAAGGTTGGTACCATTATGAGTAAGGATGAAAGACAATATTCTGAGCAGCAAAAGCGTTATGGTGCCCATGCTAAGTTGGATTACACCTTCAATAAGAACCATAAGCTGAGTTTGTACAATGCATATGTTGATTTGAACAGCTTACAACTGCGTGATTCTAAAGTAACGGATTTCAGTACGGAGTACGACCCTGAAAAGGGAAATGCCAAGCTGAACTATGCTACCCGCTCCCGCTTTACGGAACAACAGATCTATAACACGACTTTACAAGGTGATCATCAGCTGATCCCTGAAAGATTAAAAGTTCGCTGGTCGGCAGTATATTCTGCAGCAAAAAATGAGGTCCCGGATCAAAGTACCATCAATATCTTAGGAGTCCGCGAAAACTTTGCAGACCGCCGCACCTTTGTTCCCGCTATTGGCGATGCACATACACGCCGTTGGGAACGCAGTACCGAAGAAGATAAAGCAGGCTACCTGGACATTGATTATACCCGGCCTATTGGCGGGATAAACGTCTTATTCAGCGCCGGAGGAATGTACCGTGATAAACAACGCAGCAGCTTCTTCAATCAATATACGCTGACTGCCGCCAATCCGAACACCTTATTTGGCAGGGATTTTAACAACTATACGGAAATTGCCTGGACAGTTAAAAACCCAACAGGAGCTGTAGACAATTCCCTTACTTATGATGCAGCTGAAAAGCTGGCCGCAGCTTACGGGATGTTCAACTTTACGGTAAAAGACCTACAGGTAATTGGTGGTCTGCGTATGGAGCATACTGATCAGCGCTACCTGATGTTGTTTCCAGGTGCACAGCCTCGCCCGGATGGCAAACAAGTCTATACTGATCTGTTGCCAGCCATGAATTTAAAATATAAGCTAAGTACCCATCAGGCCCTTCGTGCTTCTTATTTCCGCTCTTTAAACCGTCCTGGTTTCTATGAACTGGTTCCTGGAATCGGAGTAGTTCAGGATGACTATAAAGAAAGAGGAAATCCTGATTTGAAACGTGCTATTGCTGACAATTTCGACATTCGTTATGAGTTGTTTCCAAACAGTACGGATCAGTTGATGGTAGGGGCATTTTATAAAAACATTGAAAACCCGATAGAATATAGCTTTCAGCCAGACCCTATCCGTCCGCAGGACACCTATTATATGCCGGGGAATTTCGGTAATGCGAAGAACTACGGACTGGAGGTAGATTACATCAGGTTTATTCACAAATTTGGGTTTAAAGCCAATTACACCTACACCCATTCTAAAATCACCACGCCTAAAACATCGAGATTACGTGATGAAAATGGCGACTTAAAGCCAATTTTAGTGGATCAAAGCAGGCCTTTATTTGGTCAGTCGGCACATATTGCCAACCTTTCTCTGCTTTTCAAAGACAGCAAAAGTGGCTGGGATGCGCAGTTAGCTGGTTCTTATACCGGTCCGAGGATCAATACCGTTTCTCAGTTCTTAGACAACGACCTGTGGCAACAAGGTTTTATCCAGATGGATGCTTCCGCAGAGAAAAAGTTTAAAAACAACCTGAGTGTATTTGTGAAAGCGGGTAACCTGTTGAATACGCCGTTAAAGTTGTTCATCAAAGGCACCAATACGGAAGCCAATGGCAACACCGGAACAGAATATGACGGCAAAACTTTAATCCGTAACGACCATTATAAGCAGACTTATTTATTGGGTGTACGCTATAAATTATAAGCAGGTTTCACAAACACAATTGACCATTTTACAAACACAAAGGTCATTTAAATAACATTTGAATATATCATTTGACCATTTCATAAAATACAGATCAAGATGAAAGCAACAAAAATATTGATGGGCCTGACGGTATTGTTAGTCGGATTCAGCAGCTGCAAAAAAGCCAATAGCGATGTAGATCCGGATACAGGAAACGGCTCTGCCATTGGCGAAGTTTCCGGCATATGGAAAAGAGGAAGCACGCAAATCATTAAAGGAGATATCATTATTCCTGAGGGGCAATCCCTGACTATTGAAGAAGGTGTAACCGTGATTATGGATACCCTTGCTAAACCTGAAATCATTGTTAAAGGAAACCTGTATGCCGAAGGTAGCGCAGAATTCCCGATCAGGTTTACCATTCCTGAGGGCTCCAGAACTGAAAAGAACAAATTCGGCAGGTTATGGGGTGGTATTCTGGCTGCACCCAGCTGTGCAGAATTGCTCTTGAACCACACGATTATAGAATATGCGGGCTCGACTACCACTGACGCTTCTACTTCCGTAAAACTGAGCCTTTATAAAGCGAAAAGCGGTGAGAACTTACCGGCAATCTGGTTCTCTAATGTGAATGGAAAGCTAGTCGTAACCAATAGTATTTTCAGAAACTTACAGGAGGACTGCACCTACATTGAAGGTGGAAAGATCATTTTCTCGAACAATCAGTTTTATACCACGGGCCTGACTGGTGGTGAGGCGATCAACCTGAAATCGGGATGTCTTGCTGATGTGGCCTATAATCTGGTTTACAGCACCAATACCAACGCTTTAAAGCTTTCTAACAGCGGCGACAGAAATCCGCAGACTTTCGTCGTGGCTTACAACAATACTTTCATCAACACGGGATGGCGCAGACCTACTGCTAAAGGAGGCTCTATATGGATAGAAGCTACCGTAAGGGTAAACCTGATGAACAACCTTTTCGCCAATACGCGATTTGGGATCAAACGAGATACTAAAAATCCGGAAGATGCCCGTTCTTTAATTGGGAACAACCTGTATTATGGCGAGAGTCAGTTGACAACGGATCAGTTTCAACCGTCAAAAGATATTGTTGCCGGCACTAATGATATCATTGGAAAAACCGCCGGATCAAATGATCCGAAGTTCCTGAACTATCCGGTAACTAATCCGGTCGACAACCCTGTTTTCAATACTTCCTGGGATTTCCACCTGAACCCGGGATCTCCTGCAACCGGCAAAGGAAAAACTGACTTTTTCCGCAACCATACCGCAGGATTAACCTTGAATGGAAACGTATATACCTCACCAGCTCCTGCAAACTATATCGGTGCTTACGGTACCAACTAATCTTAGAAAAACCTGATTTATTAAAAACCTGATTTTTAAATACTAATTAAATTATAATGAATAAACCGAATTTCATCCTTTCTGTTTCCGCTTTACTCCTTACCCTCCATGTTTCCTGCTCCTCTGTACAGAAAGACCCGGCAGCAATAAAGCCACTTTACACTTCTGATCCGGTACAATTTGATTCAGACGATCCTGCCATTTGGGTAAACCCTGCAGATTCCTCGAAATCCTTAGTGATTGGCACCGATAAAGACGAAAACGGTGGCCTTTATGTCTACGATTTACAAGGAAAAGTGATCAAAGACAAAGTGGTAAAAGGCTTAAAAAGACCTAATAATGTGGATGTTGCTTATGGATTAAACCTGGGTGGAAAAAAAACAGACATCGCCGTAACGACGGAAAGAATGACACATAAGCTTCGTATATTCTCTTTACCGGATATGAAACCTATCGACAATGGTGGTTTGGCTATGTTTGAAGGAGAAGATAAAGAGATGTACCGCGACCTGATGGGAATTGCCATGTACACCGATCCTCAGGGACAGATATATGCAATTGTTGGCCGTAAGAATGGCCCGGCGGATAATTATTTATGGCAGTATTTGCTGGAAGATGATGGCACAGGAAAACTAAAAGCCAGCTTAAAGAGAAAGTTCGGTAAGTATAGTGGAAAAAAAGAAATTGAAGCCATTGCGGTGGACAATGAGCTGGGTTATATCTACTATTCTGATGAACAGTTTGGCGTAAGAAAGTACCATGCAGATCCTGCGAAAGGAAATGAGGAACTGGCTTTATTTGCTACAACCGGCTTTAAAGAAGACAATGAAGGTATCAGCATTTACAAAACCTCCGATTCTACAGGATATATTCTGGTATCAGATCAGGCGGCAAACCATTTCCAGGTGTTCAACAGGGAAGGTAAATCGGGCCCGCATAACCATGTATTGATCACCAGCATTCCGGTATCGACAAACAACAGCGATGGTTCTGAAACTTATTCCCGTCCTTTAAATAAAGATTTTCAACATGGTTTATTTGTCGCGATGAGCGATGATAAGACCTTCCAGTATTACCGTTGGGAAGACCTTGCCCAAAAGATATTAAACGTTAACAAATAAGGTTTATGCTCATGAGCTGGCGGCAGGCAATTCCCGGTCTGTCGTCAGCTTTTGTGTTTAAGGGAGGTGTTGTTCCAGGCCTGCTATCTGTTAGCTTGCTGATGGCCTTTCCTGGCTTTCAGCCTTTCGCGCTGCCGCTTTTCACGCATTAACCTTCGCTTTTCTCTTCTGGCCTGTCTGGCCTCCCTATCGAGTTTCATCTGCTCAAATTTGGCGATCTGAGTTTTAATCTTTTGCTCCTTCTCTTCGGTTACTCCTACACTATATTTGATACCCTGAAATAAAGACTTCCAGATGAAATGGAAGAATGAGCCATTCTTAGCCCGTTCTTCATGGATTTTTGTGGTTACCAGTTTCCCGTCTATACCGGGATTATTGGGATTTAAAATCATGGCATTGGCCAGAAAGGACATCCATCCCTGCCTAACCAGGCGGCTTTCTCCAGCTTCTTTTTTCAGTAGATTGACAGATAGCTCATTGTATTCAAATTTCATGTTGCCATTTGCTTCGCGGTCGTTCGCATCTACCTGGAACTCCAGGCGCTTCACTTCCCCGCTTTTAATGGCAATCATTCCCAACGGTCTGGTGATCCGGTTTAGCGCGCGTCCATCCATTCTGCCGAGTACTCCGGAATAAGAAAAGGCACCATCTTTGGCATCCAGGTTAAACTTAAAATTGACATCGAGTTTCCCCCTCCCCATCAGATAGGTGGTCAGGCTGGCCGTCATCCATGGATTTTTAGCTTTATCCTTTGGCATATTGGTTACATTGCTAAAGCTACCGGAAGTGTTTTCAAAAGTTATCGTTCCTTTCTGCTGACTGTCCGTATCGAATTCCGAATAGCTGATCCCTACGTTACTCAGGTTAAGCTTTTGGATACTCAGCTTACCACTTACCCTTTGCAGCAGCTGATGTGGAAAGCGCCCGATCTTTTCCCGGATTAGCGGGGGTAGCGCTTTGTTGTTAAACACCTTTACAGAACCGTTGGCGATGGTCATTTCTTTGGCCAGTAATTCCTGTTTAAGGATATATAAAGGCAAGTTGATTCCTTCGAGGCTCAGGTCGCTCATCCGGATTTCGTAGCGGTCTTTTGAATAACCCAGTGATTTTCCGAAGTCCATTTCACTGTACCTCGGAATGACCCCAAGGCTTTTAATATTGAGCTTGCCGGTGGAAGTCGCAAAATCCAATTGGTTCAAACTGATATGGTACAGACTATCTGGCGTAGCGAAGGTGTAATTATTCAGTTTGATAACCACATTTTTCAGCAGGTACATTCTACTTTTATCCCGGGAAGAATAGGGGTCTATCAGGTAATCTTTCAGCGTAATGTTCAGATTTTTTACGGAGTCCGCCTGTGGTTTAACGCCGTTATTGTTGATGTATTTAAAGCTGATGTTGTTCAAATTGACAGTATGGATGGCAAATTCTTTCAGGTATTCAGAAATATAATCATAGGGAGAGGTGTTGGGCATTGGTGCTTTATCCTCATTGAAATCGAATTGCTGGTTCACCATAACCACATCCGGGTGGTCCAGCCGCAGCTCTGCGATGTTTAATTTGCGGTGGCGCAGAAAGGTGTAGAGGTGGAAATTCCGGATTTCCATTTTCTCCAGCTCCAGGTGATAGATGTTATTGGGTGCTTTTTTCAGGGCGATTAATTTCTTGAAAATCCGCAGGTCGGGAATCACTTTTACCCCGGTCAGGGAGGCATTGGCTGTGAGCAGGTTCATCCGGATACCCGTAAATTCGATATGGTACAGGCTATCTGTAGACCGCAATACCAGCTCTTTGATTTGCGCTTTAACTAATGGCTTAAATTTATGGGCAAGATATCTGGAGGTCAGACCCATGATCAATAGCAATAACAGCAGGCCAGCGCCTATTCGGATCAGTATTCTCTTGTTTTTGCGTATTTTTTCAATCATAGGCCGGGTACCTGATATTCTAAGATAGTTTTTTTATGTCTTGTTTTTCTTTCGTTCGGCTCTTTTCTGCTGACGTTCGGCTCTTTTTTCCCTGCGCTCCTCTTTCTTATCCTTAATCACTTCCATTGCCTTTTCAGGAGTTTTCACCGGAACGGCTCCTAATCCGGCACTTTCCCTCATGCCAATAAACACGCCTTTCCATAATAAATTAAAGAATGAAGCTGCAGGGGAGCGCTCAAAGATGACATTTGCGGTTCTTGGCGCTTCACCTTTTGAAGGATTGGCATCTTCAATCAACAGGTTATTGGCTAGAAATGACAGCAATCCTTTTTTCTTCTGCGGAGCTCCATCCTCTCCTTCTTTGAGTAGTTTTACTTTCAGATCTGTATAATAAAAATGAACTTTTCCTTTGGAGCCTCTCGTATTTCCATGAATGTCGAAATCTACTTTTTGCATTTTTCCGGATTCAATTTCTATTAGCCCCAGGGGTATGGAAATGGCGTTTAAGTCGGTCAGGTTCATCGGGGCTACTGCTCCGGAATAGTGGAACGCACCTTTAGGGTCAGTCAGACTGAAATCAATCCTGATATTTATCCTGGATTTTTTCATCACCAGGGCAGTCAGATTGGCGACCGCATGGTTGTTTTTTACCACGCTGAGAGAATCATTAGTCACATGGAGAATTTTCCCCTGTAAATTCTGGAAGTATATTGTCCCTTTTTGCTGACTGATTGGATTGTATTCGGTATAGGCCAGGTCAATATTATCAATTTTCAGGGTATCCACAATTGTCGGGAGTCCCAGCCGTCTTAAAGCCATATGAGGGAAATTCCTTCCTTTATCCAGATTTGGTGGAGGGGGCATTTCCCTGTTTAAGAAGATAGCAGCCTTTGCGGGGCCGATAGTTATTTTTTTCGCATGAAAGGTTCTTTCGTCATAAAAGCCGGGGAAGTCCAGCCCGGTCAGACTGATCTGATCGAAGTCCAGGTTATAGCGGTCTTTTCCATATTTGAACATCCGGCTAAAGGCCAGATCAGGATATCGTGGCGTCATCTTAAAGCCCTTGATCAGTAAGGTTCCTTTGGCCGCAGATCCGGATATCGTATCCACTTTTGTGAGGTACATTTTATCTTTGGCCTGGTAGCCGTTAACTTCAAAAGAAATATCTTTTGCATAGTAAAACCTGGTGGTATCAAACTGGGAAATGGAATCTATCAGGAGGTCTCTTACATTCAGGTTTAATTTTTTAATGCGGTGTAATGGCTGACCACTGGCACCATCGATATAATCAAAATCGGCATTTACAATACGGATGGCATCAATATCGAGGGATTTCAGGCTTTTAGCCAGCAGCTGATAAACGGTCTTATTGCTGGTATCTTTTTTCTTCTTTTTCAATTGATAATTCATCATATTGATGGAAGGCTGATCGAGGACAATGCTGTTGATGTGGATGGTTTTATTGAAATATGCTTTGACCATGCCGAGGTGGTTTACCTGAAGCTTTTTTACTTTCAATTGAAACAGGTGGATCGGTGCTTGTTCTATTGCTTTGAGCTGATTGAAAACTGCGGTGTCAGGACTCAGGCTCACTTCATCCAGCGAGGCTGTTCCGGTAAGTAGATTGAGGTGGATATCTTTAAAATTCAGGACATAAAGACCCGCAGAGCCTTGTTGGATTCCTGATTTCAATTTTTCCGAAATCAGCGGTTTCCATCTGGCACTCAGGTAAAGTGCGGCTGCTCCGAGGAGGACAAAGATCAGCACTAAAACACCCGACAACCACTTCCACCATGTCTTTTTTCCTGATTCCTCTTGTTTCATACGCTCCTTGTTTACAGATGTACTGCAATATCGAGGCCATAATTGATTGGTTAAAGTTCGCTGGCTTTATACCTCCCGGCAACCACATCGACTGCATAGAAGTAGCCTTGTGCATTTCCAGTCAAATTTCCGGTGGCATTGACCGGCACCGCAGAGAATAATCCACTCCAATCTGTTTCCATAAACACATCATATAGATATTTGGCATAACGTTCAGAAAGGGAGAGTTTATAAATGGTGATATAATCGTCTTTACCCAGAACAAAGTTTCTTTTCAGATTATTTAATGGGTATAAAGAATTAGGGGAACCCAGGAAATGGGTATAGCTATAATACTTCGACTGGTCGAACTTTCCCGGATTCCATAAAGGAATATCCAGGTAAGAAATCATCCATTTATTAGGGTTAAGATAGCCAAAAGTATGTTTTGGGATAGTGCCACTATAGACACCATCCCCAATGGACTTCGTGGATAGCGGCAAAAAATCATCTACAATATTGACCACTAGTCTTAAGGTATCCACAGCAGTATAAGTTTGACCGTTGTACACTACTTTTAGGGTATAAGCACCATTATAATTGGGGTCGTTTTTATTGGTCGCCGTGTACACACCTGCAGTAGTGGATTCTTTAAAGATCATTTCTGATTTACCATCATCAACGGTAACTACCGCTTTGGAAATGGGCGTAGGCTCTGCATCTGCACTGAGCGCGGGTTTTGACAGGCGGATATACTGCGTAGAGAAACGGGTATTGATCCCGCCTTCCACAGAAAGGTCGTATTGGCGTTTAGGGCTCAAAAACCGGTCGTCCAGTGTTTTTTTACAACCGGAAAGTCCAATTAAAAGCAACATGCCTATAATAAAATGAGCTCCTTTCATCCTAAATTTTAAAACTATAAGCGATCCATGGATAGAATCCCAAACTATATTCAATACTACTCTTTTTTGCCTCAAAAGAAGAAGAATTCAAATGATAATATAAAGGATTTTTACGGTTATAAAGATTGTAAACACCAACAGACAGGATGCTGGACAGGAATCGCCGTCCTGGCATTCGGGTTCGAAACTGATACTGTGCAGAAACATCCATTCTGCTAAATACAGGAAATCTGGCTGTATTTCTTTCTTCAAAAACCGGCACGTTTAGACCATCATGTTGGTAAAAACCGACAGGAAGCGTTAATGGCCTGCCTGTTGAATAAATAAAGAATCCCTGAAAGGACAAGCGTTTATTCAGCTCATATTTGGTGGTAATTTTCAGCTCATGAGGAATGTCATAATTGGCTACAAACTCTTGCCCAAAATTGAGGTCTGCGATTTTCCGGAACACCCTGGAATAGCTATAAGCCAGGGTACCTGAAAACCGGCCTTCTGTCTTCGTCACTTCCAGTTCCAGGCCGTAAGCCCTGCCACTTCCTGCTTTGAGCTGCTTTCTCACTTCTGGATTCTTGATGATCTGGGCATGGTCAATCAATTCCAGCTGGTGGTCCATAAACTTGTAATAAGCATTTGCAGACCAGATATACTGATTAGGAACATATCGGTAGCCCAGGGAGAAATAATCTGAATGTTGTGGTTTAATCGTTTTTGAGGCTGGAATCCAGGGTTCCAGGGAAGAAAAGGCCAGGGTACTATTTTGAATCAGCTGCAGGTATTGATAATTCCGGTTATAGGTAAAAAAATAGCGCTGGTCTGCTGTCGGAAGATAGCTGAAATTTAGGCGCGGTTCTGGATTTACAAATAACTTTATCTCATGTATTTTCAACCTGTTTCCTTGTGGGTCAAACACATTATTACGCAGCTCATTATTTTTAAACAGGCTCAGGCGAAGGCCGTAGTCCAGTTCAAAATGTGGACTTAAACTGAGGCGCTGGGCATAATACAGTGCAGCCTCGAAGCTCTGGTCTCCACGGATATTAAATTCATCATTTGGCGATTGCTTTACCTCTCCGGGGTTGAACATATGATAGATACCAGATCCCCCAAATTTAATCTGATTCAGTGGGCTGAGGTAATACGTATAATCTGCTTTCAGGGTGACATCTCTCACCCGCGTTAGCCACTGTGTTTTTTGCGATAAAGTATCTGCATTCAGGTCCAGCACATTATTGTAATTGCTATAGATCAGAGATACATTCTGGAAGATGGTGGAGTTAAAAACATGGTTCCAGCGAAAGGTGGAAGTCAGGTTTCCCCAATTGTTGGTATAGGCATTTTCAGAAAGCAATTTATCTTTTCCGGCATATACAGAATAGAAAATGGTATTGTTCTGATTGAGCTTATAGTTCGCCTTGGCATTGATGTCGTAGTAAACAGAAAAGGGATTAAACAATTTAAATTTGCTACGAAAAACGTCCAGCAGACTTCTTCTGAAGGCGAAGATAAAAGAGCTTTTATCCTTTACGATAGGTCCTTCAGCGGCGATACGGGCAGAAAGGAAATTGAGCCCTCCGGTTAAATGAAACTCTTTATTGTTCCCTTCGGTCATGCGGTTGATCACGACAGCCGAAAGTCGGCCCCCAAAATTTGCGGGGATGTAATCTCTGTAAACCTGGACATTATTGACCACATCCGGATTAAAAACGGAGACCAGTCCATATAAATGTGAGGGATTATAAACAATGGCCTCATCCAGTAAAATCAGATTCTGATCGGAATTCCCTCCTCTTACAAACATTCCGGAGCTGCCTTCCGACAATGCTTTGATGCCATTCTGCATTTGCAGTTTTTTCACCACATCAATTTCTCCGGCATAATAAGCGGCATTATTTAACTGACTGGCGCCAAAATTCTGCTCATTTAAAAGAATTGGATTTGGGTTAATGTTACTGGATTTGATTTCAACTTCCTCCAATCGATTGGTCTTTAAAGTAAGTTCCAGATTGAGTTGGAGGTCCTGATCTAAGCGAATATTTTCTTCCCTTGTTTGAAAACCGGTATTGGAGACCAGTAGCTGATGGATGCCTTCGGAAATAAATAGAGAAAAGAAACCATATTGATTGGTATTGATGCCCAGCCCCAGGTGGGGAAGATAAACAGTAGCGCCAATCAACACCTCTCCACTAGCCTGGTCACGAACATGGCCACTGATGGTCCATTTCTTTTCTTTCAGGGGGCTGATCACGATATCATTCCCCACCAGTTTAAAGCCCAGATTAGTTCCAAACAGGACCTGACTTAAAACCTCCGACAATGGGGTTTGCAGAAAATTCAGGGGAATTGTTCTTTTATTTCGCAATAAATCCGGGTCAAAGGCAAAGCTACATTTTGCTTTTTCTTCTAACAGGTGTAATACCCTGATCAGGGAGTCAGCAGGTCTTTGAATACTGACAGGCTGACTTAGTATCGTTTTATGCTGCGCGAAGGCAGCAGATGTACTAACCAAAAAGAACAGTAAAAAGAGGCTAAAGATCCGCGAAGAGAAAGTCATTATTTTACGGATAAAACGAATTTACCACCGGCCTTAGAAAGCTTACAATCTAATGAGGCAGAGATTACTTCAAGCGCATTATCCAGGTCCTGATACTGTAGTTTAGCAGTCAGTTTTCTATCTTTCAGGCTTTGTCCTTCGATCTCAATCTTCGTCTGGTACACTTTTTCCAGCTTTTGAACCACCTCTTGTAGTGGAACTTCTGTGAAAACAAACCTTTTGTCGAGCCAGGCTTTATAATTAAGATCCGGATTATCCAGGGCAACCAGGGTTTTATGTGTTACATCATAAACACCTAGTTTCCCGGCAGTCAGATTCACCTTCCTGGCGGTACCAGATTCCCGGAACTCCACTTCCCCTTCTTCTACGATAACCGTCGATTGCGCATCGTTTCTACTGATATTAAAGCGTGTTCCAATATCTTTTGCTTCCATTGCGCCCATTTCCACTCTAAACTGTGAGTCGGAATTGGCGGCCACCTGAACAAAAGCTTCTCCTGTTACCAGCACCAGTTTACGGTCTGCCAGGAAATTATTTTTGCTATAACTGATGATTGTTCCGGCATTAAGTTTCAGGTCTGTCCCATCCGGAAGCACCACATTGCTGAGCACTGCTGTTCCGGTATTGATCACAACATCCTTATTTTTCCAAAAAAAGTAGCCATAACCGAGTGTTGATAAAATCAGTAATGTAGCGGCGATTTTCATCCAGAAATAAGGCAGGGTTTTATTTTTTATCAACTTCAGTGGCTGATCTTTTATGCGGTTTTCTGTTGTATTTTCTATAACTACAGGAGATGCCTGCTGGTTAAGTTTCTGATCCAGTATAGTCCAGGATTGATGGGCATCAACCTCATGGCGTTCCACCAATTTATCCAGGTTGGTCTGCAAGCCATGAAATTCCTGATAGAGTGTTTCATTTTCAACAGCATCCTTCCTCCATTGATCGAGGATTATTTTATTTTCCGCACTAATTGTTTCTTCCAGATCTTCTATGATCAGAGAAAAAATAAACGATTCATTAGCTTCATTATTATTCATAGCAGGCGGTTTATCGTAAAATCACTTTTAGCATCAGAAATATCGACATCAGTATTGCTCCGGATTTCGCTAGCTCTACTCTCAATTTCTGAAAGCCATAGGTCAAATGGTTTTTAACAGTTTTCAAAGAAATATTCATCTGATCTGCAATTTCCTGTTGTTTTAATTTACCAAAGCGGCTGAGGTACATTACCTCTTTGCATTTGGGCGGCAGCAATTCCAAAGCCTCCTCCAGATTTCTCAACAGTAATTCTTCCTCATTGCGTCGGTCGTCTTCCGGATTTTCAGGCTGTTGAAGGCTAACATATCCTCTTTGCTTTGCAGCATTCCGCTTTTCCTTTTTCAGGAAGTTGAGGGAGGCATTTACAATTGACCTGAACAAATAACTTTTCATCGCATACTGAATATTTAACTGACCGGCTTTATTCCAAATATTAATAAACAAATCATGTACAATTTCTTCTGCAGCTTCTGTTTGCCCTACATACCTGAAGGCCAGGGCAAACAACTGCCGGTAATACTTTTTATAAAAGGCTTCAAATACCTTTTTATCTTTATTTCTGATGGCATTCATCAGCAACAAATCATCATCAGGAGCGGTATTCATCGGGTCATTGCTCATGATCTGCCTTTAAATTTGTTTCAAGGTAAGAACTCCTGAAACTTCAGGTGATCGTTGCAAAGTATTGATGACTACAAACCAGTACCCCTTCAACAGATTTCGCTCTTGCAGCGGAGTTAATACAATTACTCCTGACAAAGGCCCCGGTTTAGTTGTTTCCGCCGGCAATTTTATCTCCTGTATTAAGGTCCCCTTTGAACCTTTTACGCCATTTCGAAAACTGATCTGCTCAGGAACAATAGCGTCATACTCCAGAGAATAGCTTAATAATTTACTCCCCTCATCATATTTGCCTTTCAATACTGCTGTACCTTCCGAATCCGTATTCGCACCTTTTTTATCTATTCTGGCGGTAACCACATAAGACCTTACAGGGGGTTTAATTTTCTGACTGCTTTCCGATTGCTTTTTACAGCCTCCAAAAACCATGACCATGCATAACACCCCTATTTTGAACAACGTAAACCCCTGACCTTTAACACCCCTCATATTAGTATTTTAACAGGCAACTAAAATACTAATTTATTAAAGATCCGTAGGGTTACATTTTATTAATATATAAATCCATATTGAAAAGATCTTTTGGTGTAAAAATTCTTATAATAACCCCGCAAAGAAAACACCAGATAACGGCGCATAACATTCCTCACCCATGCAAATTCATTATTTATGTGATAAGGAACCAATCCCTCTACAGAGATTTTAATTTGATTTTCTGCAATAGAAAGTGCGTGTACATAAGGTTTGTAAATATGTTTGATCTGATTTCTGCCCAAATGATATCCGGCTGGTGCAATCATATAGCTATTGTTCGAAGAATAACTAAAGCCATGATAATGATAGAATACCAGATCGAATTCCTGATTTCCGGATAAAACCTGTCCCTTTGATTTCCCTGATTTAAGCTTAAAGGCATACTGTTGAACATTCCATGGCGCGATACCGGCACCCAGATGCTGACAAACATGTACGCAGCTGAATCGCGTTGTCCAATCGTCCAGATATTTCTGATCTCCAAATTTACCGTCCTCCATCCTGGCATAGCACCATTCTAAACAAGCAGAAACCCACCAGTTCAATACTTCCATCCCTTCTTTTGTATTTTTAAAGGTCATAAATTGCACACAGTAAATCCCACTTGTGCCAGACTGGTCATAACAGGGCGTGTACCGATGTTCCGTAATCAGCACTGATTTCTCCCCCATCTCTTCGATTAAAACCTGTGGATTGCTAAAAAAGAGCAGGTCAGCATCCACATAAGTGCAATGATCCAGTTTAAAATGCTCAATACAATGCTTAATTGTGTAAGAACCGGCAGTCCAGCAATACTCCTGCTCCGTACGCGTTGGTTTTACCGCCAATAGCGCTTCATTTTCAAATTCCTGCAGGGAGATGATGGTTGCTTTTGGCAATGCCATGTTTGACAATGCTTCATAGCAATGGGAATCAAACGCAAAGATATACAGGTGAAAATCAGGGCAAAATTGCTCGAGAGAACGATACATTGCCAAACCACGGGAAAAATAAGTAGTATTAAAAAGTGTACAGAAGTTAAGCATATATTGATTTGTTTTGAAAGTAAAAACCTTTGTCGTAACCCAGTTCCTGCCCATTGATTTGCATGGTTTCTTCTCCTTTTACGTAGGAGGTAAATTCAGCGACCAGCTGGTAATGATCCTGAAAATGGTTCAGAAAACGGGGCTGATTAAAGAACCAGGAGGGATAAGAAGCCTCATAAATTTCCGGCGGCACAATTTGCAAGGTGAGTCGATCCTGATCACCATAATGAAAGGCGGTACGGTCGAACAGTAAAAAAGGAAATTGATAACTGGCCAGCTGACTCAAAAACTCATGGGGTTCTTCCAGATATTGTGTTACTGAAGAGAGCACCACCAGGTCGATCGCATTCGCTTTCTGGCAATCGGCTATGCTGTGGTAAAACTTAAGCCGGTCGTCTTCAAAATGTTCTTTTCCGGTGGCTACGTAGTGATCCTGCTCTACCACATTCCAGCTGGCACAGATTTCCGGTGTTAAAAATTCTTTAATCTGGAAATAGGTACTGCCGAGTGAACCTCCAAAATCAAGCACATGAAGTGGTTTCTTTTGGAGTGCAGCGCTATGCAACAAAAAAGAGATTAATGGAAATGGATATTGTTTCTCATTAAAGTTGACTGAGTCTCTTTCATATACCGCTTCCCCGTTTTTCACTTTCAGAATGGCTGTTTTTGTTTTTTCAAGAATCACTCCTGCGTCATATCCGCTGGTTTCTGCGGCTACTTCTGCCCAGGAGGAGTAATCACCGAACCATCCATACAATTGCTTAGGACTTTTTGCGAAGAGGCTTTTAAACATATTTAGAGGGATTTTAATCAATTTTACCTCAAGGACAACCGATCATTAAAAAAGTCCTATAGGTTTCCCGGAATATTTCATAAAATTTTCTTTCCGTTTAAGACCCTGCCACTTTGTCATTTCTGAAATTAATTGTGTATTTTTGGAACCCAGAAAAATGTTAACCATTTATGATTGATTTACAGCTTACCGATAAGACACACGATGAAGAGCGCCAGGGCGAGGCTTTAGTTATTGATGCACCAGAGGTCCTTAATGGCCGAAAGTTGTACATTGAAAGCTATGGCTGTCAGATGAATTTCGCAGATAGTGAGATTGTGGCCTCGATTTTAAAAGATCAGGGTTTTGAGACCACTAGTGATTATCACGAAGCAGATGTAGTATTTATCAATACCTGCTCTATCCGCGAAAATGCGGAGCAGAGAGTCCGCAACCGACTGTCGCAGTTTTCTGCGGAAAAACGCAGAAACCCGAAATTGGTGGTTGGCGTTTTAGGGTGTATGGCAGAACGTTTAAAATCAAAATTTCTGGAAGAAGAGAAATTGGTGGATATGGTGGTTGGCCCTGATGCTTACCGCGACCTTCCTCAATTGATCAACCAGGTGGAAGATGGCCATAAAGCCATCAATGTGTTGTTATCACGCGAGGAAACTTATGCGGACATTAGTCCGGTCAGGTTAAACACCAATGGCATCACTGCCTTTATTTCGATCATGCGTGGTTGTGATAACATGTGTTCTTTCTGTGTAGTTCCATTCACCAGAGGACGCGAGCGTAGCAGAGATCCTTACTCGATCCTTGCAGAAGCACAGGATTTATTCGACAAAGGCTATAAAGAGGTGACCTTACTTGGACAGAATGTAGATTCTTACAAATGGAAAGGTGCCGATGCGGAAGAAACTGCGGAAATCGAAGTGAATTTCGCACAATTACTGGAAAAAGTAGCTTTGATCAGTCCTGAGTTAAGGATTAGATTTTCTACTTCACACCCTAAAGACATTACTGACGAGGTATTATATACCATCGCCAAATACGATAACATCTGTAATTATATCCACCTGCCAATCCAATCAGGAAGCACCAGGGTATTGGAATTAATGAACAGAACTTATACCAGAGAGTGGTACATCAATAGAATCGAAGCCATCAGAAGCATTATTCCTGGTTGCGCAATTTCCTCAGATATCATCGCCGGCTTCTGTACAGAAACGGAAGAAGAACATCAGGAAACATTGAGCATCATGGATTATGTAGGTTATGACTTTGCCTTTACCTTCTCTTATTCTGAAAGACCAGGTACACTTGCTGCAAGAAAACTGGCAGATGATATTCCTGAACCCGTGAAAAAACGCAGGTTAGCGGAGATATTATTGAAAGCACAGGAAACTTCTTTAATGCGCCTACAACAATTTGTTGGAAAAACTGTTAGAATTTTAGTGGAGGGTACTTCCAAAAAATCTGATCTTGACCTTTGTGGTAGAAATGACCAGAATGCGATGGTAGTTTTCCCTGCAACGCCGGGTGTTAAAGGTGGTCAATATGTGAATGTTTACATTGACCGTTGTACCTCTGCAACCTTATTAGGAACCATTGCCGTTGAAGTACCTGAAATTGTTTAATCAATAAAGACAAATTACTTTGGACATACAAGACATTAAAAACCGGTTCGGCATCATCGGAGGTTCTCCGCTATTGAACCGTGCAATAGATATCGCCAGACAAGTTGCGCCAACAGACATGTCTGTACTAATTACGGGAGAAAGTGGAAGTGGTAAGGAGGTTTTCTCCCATATCATTCACCAGATGAGTACCCGCAAACATGGTGCTTTTATTGCGGTCAACTGTGGAGCTATTCCGGAGGGAACAATAGATTCAGAGCTTTTCGGACACGAGAAAGGCTCTTTTACCGGTGCTCATGAAGCCCGTAAAGGATATTTTGAAGTGGCCAATGGAGGAACGATATTTTTGGATGAGGTTGCTGAATTGCCATTAGGCACGCAGGCACGCTTGCTGAGGATTCTGGAAAGTGGCGAATACCTGCGCGTAGGTTCTTCTAAAGTACAAAAAACTGATGTCAGGATCATTGCAGCGACCAATGTTGACGTTTATAACCGCGTTAAATCTGGTAAATTCCGTGAGGATTTATACTATAGATTGAATACAGTGCCTTTGCGCATTCCTGCTTTACATGAGCGTAAGGAAGACATTTACCTTTTGTTCAGAAAATTTTCTGCTGATTTCAGCGATAAATACAGAAGTCCGGGAATTCAGCTGGAACCAGATGCGATACAAATGCTCAGCAATTACAGCTGGCCGGGTAACGTCAGACAGCTGAAAAACATTGCCGAACAAATCTGTGTATTAGAAAAAGAACGTAATGTAACGGCTGCGGCCTTGCTAAACTATATTCCGAATGAAAGTGCGACCAATTTGCCGATGGCAATCAATGGCAGTACTAAGGAAGACTATACCGAGCGCGACATCCTTTACAAGGTGCTTTTCGACATGAAAAAGGACATGATGGAGTTGAAAAAACTGGTTGCGGAGATCATTCAAAGCGGCGGAAATACTTCCCATGTCATCGCAGACAATACGCATTATATTAATCAGCTTTATCAGGAGGTAGACCAAACGGTTAATGAGCCTACGTTTACCATTAAGAAGCCGGTTCAGAATGCGCCTTTAGATTATAATTATACGCAGGAAGCGGAAGAGGTGGAAGAGTCTTTGTCGCTCATCGATAAAGAATCTGACCTGATCAAAAAGGCATTGAAGAAACACAAGGGAAAACGCAAGTTTGCGGCACAGGAACTTGGTATTTCGGAACGTACGTTATATAGAAAGATTAAAGAATTGAATTTAAACTAGAGGAATGAAAAAGATATTGTTGTTGCTGGTTGTAGTTGCTTTTAGTTCCTGTTCCATTAAGTTTAACGGAACTTCTATCCCTACGGAAATGAAAACGGCGAATGTGCTCTTTTTTGAAAACAACGCGACTTTAGTTGTTCCGACTATGGCGACTAACATCACGGAGGCTTTAAAAAACATGATTCGTAACCAGACCCGTCTGAATATTACGACCAATAATCCTAATGCGGTGTTTTCCGGGAATATTACCAATTATGACATCCGTCCAACTACGATTATTGATGCGAATAACAGCGGAGTTGCGAATACTTCTCCAATGAACAGGATGACCATTCGGGTGAATGTAAAATACACCAACAACCTGGATCCTAAGGCAAGTTTTGAGGAACCTATTGAGCGGTTTATTGATTTCCCGACTACAGGTGGGAATTTTACGCAGCAGGAGCCGGAACTGAATAGAAAAGTGATTGAATTAATCACACAGGATATTTTTAACCGTGCATTTGAAAATTGGTAGCATTTGAAAATTCAATTGTTAACTTAGCAACGTGGAGCAGGAAATAGACATGAGACAAGAACTGGAAGTATTATTAGCGGAACCTGAAAAGGTAAGACCCGATCATGCGCCTATGCTCAAAGATCTGGTGTCGAAATATCCTTTTTTTCAACCATTACATCTTTTACTGGCGAAAGCGAGTCTGGAAAGTGTAGAAAAGAATAGTGTACTTGCTACCGCAGCCTTATATACTAATGGGCAATTGCTTCATAATTTCCTCAATGAGCCGGAATATCTTGTAGATACTAAATTCAACGTTGTTTTTTCTCCTGCTTTTGACCAGCTGAGCAATCAGCCGGAAGCGTTAGAGGAGAACTTGCTGGATGAAGTACCTTCGGAATCTGAGGAAACGAATCCGGTGATGGAAGACTTAATGCCGGAGACCGACGATTTTGTATTGGAGAACATTGTTTCTACTGACTTTTTCGCTTTTCAGGATAACTTTAGTCCGGAGCCGGTTCCTGAAGCTGTTTTACAGGAAGAGGAGCGCATTGCGGCATTAGAAAAAGAAATCGCCCAACAGGAAGATCCGGTGGTGGTCAGCAAATATGATGACGACCAGTTGCCTTTCACCTTTTTGTGGTGGTTACATAAAACAAGAAAAGAATACCAGCAGATTTTTCAGCCTTATACCACACCAAAGGTGGCTGTTGAAGCCGCGTCGGGTAATTCTGCGGAGACTGGCAAGTCTAATGAGTTGCAACAACAGTATGTGGAGCACATCTTCCATTTACAGAGTCCACTGGCAGAGGAGCCTTCAACGGAATATATTCCGGGGAATCTGCACCATAAAGGAACGGATATCATTGATAGTTTCCTGAAGAATGATCCGCAGATCAGTCCGCCAAAAGCGGAACATATTAACACAGAGAACAAGGCTAAAAAGAGCGCAGAGGATCATAACGACCTTGTCTCGGAAACACTGGCCAAGATCTACATTGAACAAATGCTTTACGACAAGGCCATAGAGACTTATGAAAAATTAAGTTTGAAGTTTCCAGAAAAAAGCCGTTACTTTGCCGACCTTATCCAATCCATAGAAAAGAAAATTTAACCATATAACCGATTATGCTATTTTTAATTATTTTACTAATCATTGTTTGCGTTGCCTTAGGCCTATTTGTTTTGATACAAAACCCTAAAGGTGGTGGTCTTGCAACAGGCGGAACCGGCAGCAATATGTTTGGCGTTCAACGTACAGGTGATGTTCTTGAAAAGGGTACCTGGGTATTATTGGCATTAATCGTAGTGCTTACTTTATCTATTACGACTATTGCAAAAACAGGTGGATCAGCGGCATCAGCTGTAGATTCTAAAATCCAGGAACATTTGGACAAAACGCCTACACCATCTCCACTAGGAGGAGCTGCGCCAGCTACAACGGCTCCGGCAACTGCTACTCCAGATTCTGCAAAGAAATAAGAGATTCTCAAAAAGATATCTAAAGTCCGGTATGCATATGCCGGACTTTTTTTGTGCTTTCATTTTTCTCTCCTTTATCCACAATTCTGCCACTCTGACACGAAAATAGTTTTCGTCTAATCTATTAGCTGACAATGCCGTGTAAATTTGGCAAGGCAGCCTGCCTGGCATAGAAACTGATGTAGCTGGGGCACGTAATACTTTTACATTAATTTTAAAATTAAAAACAGAATAAGTTATGGCTTTAAACATTAAACCCATTGCAGATAGAGTAGTAATTGAAGCTGCTCCTGCCGAAGAAAAAACAGCTTCGGGTATCTTTATCCCTGATACAGCTAAAGAAAAACCTCAACAAGGAACAGTAGTTGCAGTAGGTCCTGGTAAATATGCCGAGGCTACTGGTAACTTAATCCCATTGAGCGTTAAAGCTGGAGATGTGGTATTATATGGTAAATACGGTGGTACTGAAATTACTTTCGAAGGTAAAGAGTATCTTATTATGCGTGAGTCTGATCTTTACGCTACACTTTAGTCGTTGAATTAACCTATTCAACCTTATTACAATCAATCATTAACAACAATATTTTAAAATGGCAAAGCAAGTAAGATATAATGTAGAAGCCCGTGACGCCCTGAAAAGAGGAGTTGACATTTTGGCTAATGCGGTAAAAGTAACTCTAGGTCCAAAAGGACGTAACGTAATTATTGACAAGAAATTTGGTTCACCTTCTATTACTAAAGATGGTGTTACTGTAGCAAAAGAGATCGAATTAAAAGATCCTATTGAAAATATGGGTGCTCAAATGGTTAAAGAAGTTGCTTCTAAAACTGCGGATATCGCAGGTGATGGAACGACTACTGCGACTGTATTGGCACAAGCAATTGTAACTGCTGGTATTAAAAACGTTGCTGCTGGTGCAAATCCAATGGATTTGAAACGCGGTATCGACAAAGCGGTTACAGCAATCGTTGCTAACTTAAAAGCACAATCTCAGACAGTAGGTGAAGACAATAACAAAATCAAACAAGTTGCTTCTATTTCAGCAAACAATGATGAAGTTATCGGTTCACTAATTGCTGAGGCAATGGGCAAAGTAGGTAAAGATGGTGTAATCACTGTGGAAGAAGCAAAAGGTACTGAAACTGAAGTAAAAACAGTTGAAGGTATGCAGTTTGACCGTGGTTACTTATCTCCATACTTTGTAACTAACGCAGATAAAATGGAAGCGGAATTAGAAAGCCCTTACATCTTAATCTACGACAAAAAAATCAGCAACATGAAAGAATTGTTGCCAATTTTAGAGAAACAAGTACAAACAGGTAAACCATTATTGATCATTGCTGAAGACTTAGATGGCGAAGCATTAGCTACATTAGTAGTGAACAAGATCCGTGGTTCTCTGAAAGTTGTTGCTGTTAAAGCTCCAGGTTTCGGTGACCGTAGAAAAGCAATGTTAGAAGACATCGCTATCTTAACTGGTGGTACTGTAATTTCTGAAGAAAGAGGTTATAAATTAGAAAATGTTGACCTTAGTTACTTAGGTACTGCTGAGAAAGTTCTTGTTGATAAAGACAATACAACGATCATCAATGGTGCAGGTAAATCTGAAGACATCAAAGCTCGCGTTAACCAGATCAAAGCTCAAATCGAGACGACTACATCTGATTATGACAAAGAGAAATTACAAGAGCGTTTGGCTAAATTAGCTGGCGGTGTTGCAGTTCTTTACGTTGGTGCAGCTTCTGAAGTTGAAATGAAAGAGAAAAAAGACCGTGTTGATGATGCTTTACATGCAACTCGTGCAGCTGTAGAAGAAGGTATTGTTGCAGGTGGTGGTGTTGCTTTCATCCGCGCAATCGAAGCTTTAGAAGGCATGAAAGGTGTGAATGATGATGAGACTACTGGTATTGCAATCGTTAAACGTGCAATCGAAGAGCCATTACGTCAAATCTGTCAGAATGCAGGTATTGAAGGTTCTATCGTAGTACAGAAAGTTAAAGAAGGTACTGGTGACTTCGGTTACAATGCCCGTACTGATGTATATGAAAACTTAATCGCTGCCGGTGTTATCGATCCAACTAAAGTAGGTCGTGTAGCATTAGAAAACGCAGCTTCTATCGCAGCGATGTTGTTAACAACAGAATGCGTATTAGCTGACGATCCGGAAGATGCTCCTGCTGGTGCAGGTATGCCTCCAATGGGTGGTGGTGGTATGGGTGGAATGATGTAATTCCAATCCAAAAACATTTAAAAAGCCCCGGAATTTCGATTCCGGGGCTTTTTTTTATGCGGAACGTTAGTTATTAATTTAAATTGTTAACATTAGCAAAAAAAGTTTTAAATTCATCTAAATATTATTTAGATGGCAAAACGTTCGCTATTTTTAACGCTTGTAGTATTCTTTACTACGCTCTTGAATTCTTATTCACAAATCACGACAGTAATAGTCGATCCGGGGCCGTATACTCCGGGATCCAGTATAGCGGCAACTTTCAAAATAGACTCTGCTAGTCCCAATTGCATCAGGACCAACAATGATTTTGAACTGTACCTCTCGGATGCTAATGGTAATTTTGTTTCCCCTACTCCAATCGGAACATATAAAGGGTTTTATTCTACGTTTGTAAATGGGACCATCCCTTACCTAACGCCAGCGGGGACAAATTATCAATTGAGAATTAAATCAACCAGTCTCGGAACATTTACCGGTCCAACAATACCGATCACTATAGTAACTGGAAAACCTGCTGTAGAGGCAAAACTAACCTCTTTATCCACTATTGGGACAAATCCTACTGCTTTTGGATCCTGTAATACCGATGAGAGAAATCCTCTTACTACATATAGTTTTAACAACGAGTCTACGGCTGCAAATGCAACTGTTAGTATTACAAATGAGCTAGCTACCCCTCCCACAACCGAACAATTAACATTCAGCTCAAAAGGCGACGACGGAACTCAAATCTTTGATGCAAAACTTGCACATTATACGATGTATGTGAAGGCTATAATGACTGATGGAACCATCGGAACAAAAGCCTATTTTTTAGTAAATAACCTTGCAGTTACTGCATTTACAACAACCAGTGGAAATACCGTTTGCTTTCCTACCGGGACGTTTGAATACAGGGTGACAACTTCGATTGCTGAGAATGGCATTGGCTTAAACTTTCCAGGAAATATTTACCAGATAGATTGGGGAGATGGAAACATTAATGACTTTACGTACTGTGATATTGTAAAAAACGGGAATAAGGTAAGTCACTCTTTTAGCAAATCTTCCTGTGGTTTACAATATACCTCAGGTACCCAAATTATATACAATGCTTTTGCAGTAAATGTTGGACTGATAAGTCCATTTTGTGCCAAAACCGGAGCACCTCTTTCTACACCGGCAAGGGTAGTCACCAGACCGAAAAATGAATTTATCGCACCGACCATTGCCTGTTTAGATGACGAAGTCCTCTTTCGAAATTCGTCAACCGCAGGAGAACAAGGAAATATCAGCTCCGCAGGCTGTAGCCCAAATAATATGTCATACACCTGGTGGGTTGATGGCGTAGCTATTGCATCAAATAAACCAAGATCCTTCGATTTCAAACATACTTTTACGACAAACGGCCCTCATGTTGTTAAGCTAACCTCCAACACACTCGGTGGCGGTTGTGTAGCAGACGATTTTTCTTTACCAATTTGTATTCAAAAGAAACCAACACCGATTTTCACTTTACCGGCTACAACTATTTGCCTCAGCTCTGGAACAATTACACCCACTAACAATTCCATTTTTGATAACATTTGTATCCCAAACGTAACCTATACATGGAATGTGAGTCCATCAACCGGAGTTACATACAATGTTAACGCCAATGCTCCTCAATTTACGTTTACCATACCAGGAATATATAACATCACATTAAAGGCAGAATCAGGTGCTTGTGCAGCAATCAGTCTCCCACAAAGAGTCGTTGTAAACGCACCTCCCTTTGCTGATATGTCTGGGCCAGTGACAATTTGTAAAACTGGACCTTTAACCTTCGATGCATCCGATGGCATAACAAAAACGATCGTCAGTGGTACACAAGAAATACTACCTGCCACCTACTTCTGGGAGGTAAGTGGTGGCGCTTATTCCTTTGTTGGTTCTTCAACGCCAAACTCCCAATATCCAACAATTAACTTTTCCGAATTCAAAATCTATACTGTCAAACTAACTCATACTAACAACTGTGGTACTTTCTCGGATAGCCAGGAAATCAAGATTTCTGCGGCTCCTGTTCCTGAAATTGACTTGGTTCCTCAGATCTGCTATGATGCTTCTGTCACATTAAATGCCAGGATAACCAATGGCAGTTTCAGTTCTTATATGTGGAGCAGCACAGCAGGTGGAACATTTACGAATACCAATACCTTAACCCCAACATTTACGCCATCCCCTGCTGAACGTGACGCAGGTAGCGCAACTATCACCTTAATGGTTAACACAGGTATTGAAGGAGAGTGTAAGTTCGTCCCGGGAACAGTCACTATTTTAATTTCCCCTAAGAACTCGGGTAGAAATGCGGCGCAGGAAATTTGTTCGGGAACATCAGCCAGTTACGACCCTTCATCAAGTGGTAGTCTTCCATTGAGCACCTTCAAATGGACTGCCCGTAATTTGGATGGGAATGCGACAGGTTTCAGCACTAGTACAGGTACAGGCATTATAAATGAAACCCTGTTAAATATAAGCCCGACAGTGAATGCGGTAGTTGTTTATGAAATCACCCCAATGGCAAACAACTGCGATGGTATTCCATTCACCTTTACAGTTACCATATACCCTAAACCATCTGCAATTGCGACAGCTGCCGAAGCTACCATTTGTAGTGGTAAGCCATCCGGAATCAGCTTAACCCCAACTTTACTAAACACAAAATATACCTGGATAAGTAGTGCTACCGGCGGAATAACAGGCCAGAACCCGCAGCTGATCGCTGCAGCAAGCACCTCAATAAATGATGTGTTGATCAATACTGGACCCACACAAGGTACAGTTACCTATGACATCACCCCAGTCTATAATGATTGCCCTGGTGTAGTATTCTCTATTACTATTAAAGTAGATCCTGCCATAACAGACGCAAAAGCAGGTCTAGATGAAGAAATTTGTGCAACCAACGTCTATACGTTGGCAGGGAATCCCGTTAAAACAGGAGAAACAGGCACCTGGACACTCAGCTCAGGTCCCAATGCCATAACTTTTATAGATATAGATGAGCATTCTCCAACTACTACTGCACAGGGATTAGTTGCTGGAGGAACCTATGTATTCAAATGGACCATCACAGGATCAGGCGTATGCGATCCTACGTCAGACGAGGTAAGCATCCATGTGAATGAGCCAACAGTTGCAGGAATTATTAATGGAGGGACTGTCAATGGCGGAACTACTGTTTGTTCAGGAACCAATACCGGTCAAATTAACCTGACTGGAAATAGAGGTTCTGTTGTCGAGTGGAAAAGCTCTATTGACAATGGTTTAACCTGGCAGACTGCTGCCGGAAACAATACTACTGGTACTTTAACTTATAATAACCTGACCACAGCTACTCAATATTATGCAGTGGTTAAAAACGGAAGTTGCCCGGAGGCAAGCACCAATACTATCACGATTAATGTTGCACCGCCAACCAGTCTGGCTAATGCCGGCCCGGATCAGGAATTATGTGAAGTGGTATCGGCCGACCTGAGCGCAAATGCACCTGCTGCCGGAGAATCCGGTCGTTGGGAATATGTTAGCGGTCCTGCAGCACCAACTATTGTAAGCCTTACAGATCCAGAAACCAAGGTAACAAATCTTCAAATTGGTGGAACTTATGAATTTAAATGGATTATCACCGGTAATGCACCCTGTGGTCCAACAGAAGATTTCGTCATCATCAAAAGTCTGGAACCAATTGACCAAAGTATCAGCAACCCACGTCCTGTTATTTGCTATGATCAGACCATACACATCACTGGAATTGCGCCCACTGGTGGCAACGGCGTTTATACCTATATCTGGGAAAGTAAAACACCTACGGGTTCCTGGACAGTAATTCCTAATGAAACTGGTCCAAACCTTGATATAACGCTCAGAGAAAGCATCAGTTTCAGAAGAATTGTGAATAGCGGTTCCTGTACGAAAACCAGTAACGAAACTGATATTATTGTTCAGCCGCCAATCACTAATAATGTAATTTCTGCGGACCAGAGCATTTGTAATGACGTTGCTCCTGCTGTCATTACAGGAACAACTCCTGTAGGATCCGATGGCAATTTCTTTTACATCTGGGAGTCTAGTACAGATGGAGGAGCCACATGGGCAAACCTAAATTCTTCTGGTCCGGATTACCAGGCACCAAGATTAACCACTACTACTGCCTACCGCCGAATCGCGTATACAACGATCTGCAATGGTGCTCAACGAAGCATCAGCATTCCGGTTACGATTACCGTTAGACCAGATCCAATTGCCTTTTTTACTGCTACTAATCAGACTGGCTGCGCACCTTTCCTGATTAACTCAGCTAATGTAAGGGCAGCAGAACACCCATTGATCAATGACATCTATACCTGGTATATCAATGATGTACTCCATAATACAGGTCCAATTTTCAGTGACTATACTATCACCGAAAATGGACAGCCCATCACCATCAAACTAGTGGTAACACCTAAGGTAGGTTGTAATACCAAAGAGTATATCCTGGTTTTCAATACCAGACCAGCGGTTCCTGCTTCGTTTACCCAGAGTGATACCGAGATTTGTGGACCAGCGGGGGTAAGATTTGTCAATACTTCCTTGCTAAGTGCTGGAGCTACCTTCTTATGGGATTTTGGAAACGGACAAACCTCTACCCAGGCAAACCCTGCACCCGTTAATTTTAATCCAGATCCGGCAGGGAGAGACCTGACCTATACCATCAGTCTAACTTCTACTACACCATGCGGTAGCAACACAGTTACCTCTACCCTCCTGGTTAAAGCTGTACCGATTGCTGTATTCTCTCCAAGTAAAACGGTAGGATGTTCGCCGATGTTGGTTAATTTCAGCAATACCTCTCCGGGAGGAACGAACACTTATACTTATGATTTTGGTGATGGAAGTCCTACAATTACCACAACAAATAAGCTCCAACCGATAAGCCATACCTACAATACTACAGTTACCACAACTTTTGTTGCGACCATGACAGCAGTAAATGATTGTGGAACCGATATCAAAAGGTATAACATTCAGGTTTCTCCACAAAACATCACCCCTGAACTGGTGGTTGATGCCAATGAGAAAAAAGGATGTGCACCATTAACCGTAAATTTCGACAATAACTCTATCGGGGCAACGCATTTCACATTCGACTTCGGAGACGGCGGAACCATGAATACCACGGCACCAGGAAGGGTGCAACACATATTTACCAAACCAGGTAAGTATACCATCACCATGACCGCCTTTAACAATTGCTCAGAAATTATCGAAACAGAAGAAGTGGAAGTATTGGAACAGCCTCTTGCCGCTTTCAACGCAGACATCACTCTGGGTTGTGCCGGACTTGCCGTCCAATTTAAAAATACTACTCAGGATGGCTTCAGCTATGTATGGGACTTCGGCGACGGAACTACTTCCAACGAATTTGAACCTAGACATGTTTACAATGGAGACAAGGAATATTATACCGTCACCCTGACCGCAACCAACACACTAGGTTGCAGCATCGCTGTCAGCAGGAATCAATACATCCATATTGTTCCGCCTCCCGTAGCGGCCTTCTTTGTGAACCCTTCTACCCTCATCAGCATCCCTGATTATACCTTCAAATTTGAAGATGAGAGTACCAATGGCCCGACCACCTGGGCATGGGACTTTGGAGATGGAACGACCTCTGAGAAACAACATCCGATCCATACTTATCCAGATACAGGAACTTATAAAGTAACCTTAACTACCTTCAATCAACAAGGTTGTTTCACCAGCACCTTTAAACATGTTACGATAAAAGGCGTTCCGGGCTATCTGTTTGTACCGAACTCCTTCATTCCCGGTAGTGAGTATCCGGAATTGAGAACCTTTAGCGCCAAAGGATCGGGAATTGCCACCTGGAAATTCAGTGTTTTCAACAAATGGGCTGAGCTCGTGTGGGAAACCACCAAATTAGACGAAGGCAGACCCGCAGAAGGTTGGGATGGCAATTATAAAGGCAGTCCTGCGCCACAAGGCGTTTACTATTGGAAAATAGACGTAAAAATGATCAATGGAACGGAATGGAAAGGCATGACTTACGACAAGTCTGCCCCAAAACGTACAGGTGCAATACATTTAATCAGATAGCCATGAAAAGAGGACAGCAATTGACAATGATCATCCTGATGATGGGGGCCAGCTTATACGTTCAGGCACAAGACCATATTTATTCTCAGTTTTTTAATGCGCCAATATATCTAAACCCCGCTTTAACAGGACAATTTGAAGGAGATATCCGCGTGAACATGATCTATAGAAATCAATGGTCGGGACTTAGTGGCGATTTATCTTATATCTCGGCCTCCGCAGATTTAAACATCCCAAGTTTTGCAGGTGGTGTAGGTCTGATTTTTAACCGCAGCAGCGAAGGAACTGCATTTCTGGTTAAAAACAACGCAGCCATGACTTATGCCTACAGTGTAGGTAGTGATGATTTTCTAGTTTCCTTTGGGATACAGGCCGGTTTCACCAATCGCCAGATCAACTGGGATAAACTGGTATTCTCTGATCAGATCGACCGTAGATTAGGTTACATTCCCGGAAGTGTTTCTTCTGCGCAACCACCGCAAATCGACAATAAAATCTTCTTTGATGCCGCAGCAGGTACAAATATTATCGTCCATAATTTTATGATTGGACTAGGTGTTCATCACCTCAATCAGCCCGACGAATCCTTTACGGGAACAGTCGCCAAGCTACCAATGCGTTTTAGCGCTAATGCCAGTTACCGCCTTTCTTTAAACCCATATAGTGGTTACGGTGATGATGAAGGCCCCTATATCATTCCTTCGGTTGTTTATTACAAACAGGAAAAATCAAGCTCACTAAGCCTGGGTGCACAGTTTAAATACAAAAGTGTAAGTACCGGGCTCTGGTACCGCAACAACTCACAGAGCGGTCCGGATGCGGTTGTATTCTCGCTCATATTCGACCTGTTTAAAGGCAATCGCAATGGCGAAAAATTAAGATTAGGGATCAGTCATGACGCCACCACTTCCGGCATCAATTACACCAATACCAGCGGAACAACGGAGGCAAGTATTGGTTATGAGAAATATTTCCCAAATAGCTCCAGCTATAATAAATTTAATGGGCTACGCTGTTATGACTTCTACTAACCGGCATCTACTTTCAGGCAAATCTTTGTTACCTTTAGCTGAGAAATAAGCTATGGACAACATTTTAGAAAGCAACCACTTCCTGACGCAGGCAGAAGTCAACAAGTTTTTACTCGCCACGCTTTTGTGCGGCCTGATTGGCGCGGAAAGGGAGCTCAGAAGCAAGCAAGCCGGATTGAAAACGATGATCATGATCGGATTGGGTTCTACCCTTTTCACCATTCTATCGATAAAAATCGGGATGACCAGCCATGACCGGATCGCTTCAAATATTGTCACAGGAATTGGTTTTCTCGGAGCAGGGGTCATCTTTAAAGAAGAGAACCAGGTAAAAGGGCTGACTACAGCCTGTGTGATCTGGATTGTTGCCGCAATTGGTATGGCCACCGGTGCCGGCTATTATGAACAGGCGACCGGCGTAACTTTAATCGTTCTTGCCGCATTACTGGTCTTTCCTTTTCTGGAGGAAATGGTAGAACAACGATTCACCAAACGAGTGTACCGCATCGTCAAGAAATATGAAGATGAGAGCCTCGAGAAATACGAAGAAGACCTTAAAGGTTCGGGATTAAGGCTAACCAGGGGGAAACAGGAACTGGCCAACGGCACCATCAGTGGGACCTGGGTGGCCATCGGAAGTCCCAAAAATCACAAGCGATTTGTAGACCGCATGCTCCAGGACAAAAAGATCATTGCCTTTGATTTTTAAGGTCCTTAAAGGGTCACAAAATCATTCCAAAGCAGCATTTATCACTTAAACCATCCAATTAGTAGCCTAAAATGTCACTTAACTATCTTAGCTTTGTATTATGCAAAGGGAACAGATCTCAGTTTTTGATATTTTTAAGATAGGTGTTGGGCCATCCAGCTCACATACCTTAGGTCCATGGCGGGCTGCTCAACAATTTACTGCATTATTAAAACAGAAAGATCTGCTGGAACAAGTAGATCAGGTCAAGATCTTATTATACGGTTCCCTCGCTAAAACCGGAAAAGGTCATGGTACCGATGTGGCTATCCTTTTGGGGTTAATTGGCGCAGATCCGGTAACCTTTGACGTGAATTCTATTGATTCTACCGTAGAAGAAATCAAAACTTACAAAGTATTGAACTTAAACGGCGAAAAGGACATCCCTTTCAACTACGAGGAAGACCTGGTTTTTCTTTTCTTTGAAAGCCTTCCCTTCCACCCCAATGCGGTTACTTTTCAAGCCTTCTTAAACACCGGAAAAGCCATTTCTGAAACCTATTATTCTATAGGTGGCGGTTTTGTGGTGAAAGAAGGAGAAACAGGTAGTGATAAAGAGCAGGTAGAGCTTCCCTTCCCTGTGGAGAAAGCCGCAGATCTTTTGCACTGGTGTCTGACTACCGGATTGAAAGTTTCGGAAGTAGTGATGGAGAATGAACTGGCCTGGCGTACCGAAGCGGAAACCAGAAAAGGCATCATGCAACATTTCAACGTGATGAAGGACTGTACTTACAGGGGTTGTCATACTGCGGGCTTCTTACCCGGCGGACTAAACGTAGCCAGAAGGGCCTGTGCTTTGAATAAGAGATTGGTTGGCAACCATGCCTATACGAATTATGACAGATGGTTGATGGCGGTCAGAGCCGGTGGAAATGGCTTCAACTATATCCTGGATTGGGTGAGTTGTTTTGCCCTGGCGGTGAATGAAGAAAATGCTTCATTTGGTCGTGTAGTGACTGCACCTACCAACGGTGCTGCGGGCGTAATCCCGGCAGTTTTACAATATTATATTGCCTTTTGCGATGGCTATACCGAGGAGAAAATCGTGCAGTTTATTGCCTGTGCTTCTGAAATAGGCAGCATTTTCAAAAAAGGAGCAACAATCTCAGCGGCAATGGGCGGCTGTCAGGCAGAAATCGGAGTTTCTTCCGCAATGGCCGCAGCAGCATTAACAGAATGTTTAGGCGGTTCTCAACGTCAGGTATTAATGGCGGCAGAAATCGCAATGGAGCACCATTTAGGTTTAACTTGTGATCCGATTGGAGGTCTGGTACAGATTCCATGTATCGAAAGGAATACCATGGGCGCAATTAAAGCCATTACTGCCAGTCAGCTGGCCTTGCAAAGTAATCCTGATAAAGCAAAAGTAAGTTTAGATGCAGTAGTGAATACCATGTGGGAAACGGCACTGGATATGAACTCCAAATATAAAGAAACATCAGATGGTGGTTTGGCCACCAATATTCCAATCAGCTTACCGGAATGTTAACCGGACAATACTGATATATTTATTAAAGGGCTTAGTTTATTTTAAGCCCTTTAAAATTTTTGATTCTAACTGAACTGCCCAATCGAGGTACATTTTTTCTGAAGGATGTAATCCATCTGAAGCCACTAAAGATTCGTCTGATTTTGCCAGACGCGAAGCCGGAGTGATGTCCGTATAACTGACTCCTTCCGCCAGTGTTTCTTCTCTGTTGATCATATTAAAAGCATCTATTTCTTTCGCAATATCTTCCGTATCCCGGCCACTTTGACGGCCAAAAGGAGTAGCTCCCCAATCCGGAATAGAAACTACAAATACCCGTGATTTTTGTCCGCCGGCAAATGCGATTGCCGTTTTCAGCAAATCCCTGAATTCAGCACGGTAAGTGGTTTTCGACGCTCCACGGTATTGATTGTTTACCCCGATCAACAAGGTAACGATGTCAAATTGCTGTTGAATTCCCGCAGCTTTTATTCCTTCCTGTAGTTCGGAGGTTGTCCAGCCTGTTTTGGCAACAATCACTGGTCTACCCACATCCAGCCCTTTATCATTTAAGCGTTTACTCAGCTGATGCGGAAAACTGCCGGACAGCGGAAGAGCCTCTCCAATCGTATAAGAATCGCCAATGGCTAAATAAGTCAGGGTATCTGCAGGCATCATGGTTTTTATATTGTTTTTTTCGCAAGCCAATAATACCAATAATAACAGAGATATCAGAAAGGGTTTCATAATTAGATATACGGGAAAGGCGATCTCACAGTTTTATAGCAACAAGCTAAGCATGAAGATGTCCTGTAAACATTTTATAACCGTAATTGACCAGGATGATCGTTCCTGTGAACACATAGAGGACCTTAATCAATTTATCGGAGTTCCCTTTATAAAAGTAATGAGCTGGCAAAGCGATGCTGAAAGTAAGTAGCAGTGGTATTGTCGGGGGATAAAGATGAAAACTCTCCTGCCATTGCCCGTTGATTAAGGCAAGCATTGACCTTTGAAAGCCACATCCCGGACAATCCAGTCCTGTCAGGTATTTGAATGGGCAGGGAATAAAAAAGCGATCCGCCTGACCTATAAAAGAAGACCAGCCGAATCGCAGATATATCAATAAGTTATACAATTAAGCCTGAGGCGTAGTTGGTGGTTGATTAAAAGGGTTATTCCCGCCTCCGAATGGGTTATTCATTCCATTGAATCGCTGTGCTTCCGCAGCTGAAGGCCCAAGGTATTTAGCTGGTCCGAAGCCTAGCAAGGGTACAAAAATGAAAGAAAATAATACCAATCCAACAGTATACCCCTCATCCTTACCGAAACTTTTGCTCAGTAGGTTCAAAAGCCAGATGCCAAAGATCGGCGCGGTACATGGGATTAGTAACCAGAGAATCCAGATGGTTGGCTTACCGACAATCTCAACCAGGACAATCATATTGTAAATGGGAATGAGTGATGCCCAGCCCGGTTTTCCGGCTTTTTCGAATATTTTCCACATGCCGATGATGTTCATCAAACCCAGGAAAAGCATAAACAGTACGAAGCCTGTTGAGAAAAATCCGAAACTTTCGGAAGGAACGTAAGTGTAATCCATATTTCGTTTTTTTATATAAAGATAATATTTACAGTCAAAAAAACAAGAAATAATTACGGTTAACGATAAGAATATTAGAATAGCTCCATTTGAAATAACTGAGCGATATGTCCTTTCAAAACACCCTTCACTTCTTCCATATCCAGTTTACGACCTAACTCGCGTTCCATGGAAGTCACATCTTTATCATCGATGCCACAAGGGACAATATTTTTGAAGTAGCTGAGGTCTGCATTGACATTGAAAGCAAAACCATGCATGGTTACCCACCTGCTGCATCTTACTCCCATTGCACAGATTTTACGTGCTTTATCAGTATCTGCATCTAACCAAACACCGGTAAAGCCGGGCGATCTGCCTGACTCAATACCATAATCTTTTAGGGTTAACATGATGGCATCTTCGAGTGTGCGGAGATAAAGATGAATATCTGTGAAAAAGTTATCCAGATCGAGGATCGGGTAGCCTACAATTTGTCCGGGGCCATGGTAAGTAATGTCGCCACCCCGGTTTATTTTATAATAAGTAGCTTCTTTTTCTATCAGCCCCTGTTCATCCAGTAACAGATTTTCGGGATGACCACTTTTACCAAGTGTATACACATGGGGATGTTCTACAAAAACCAGGTAGTTTGGTGTTTCCAGCTCCGTACCATTGTTTCTGTTACCGGTTTTAACCGCTATCGTCTGATTAAAAATCAGCTCCTGCTTATCCCAGGCCTCCTGATAATCGGTCAGTCCCCAATCTATGAATGCTACTTTCTTATTCATCATTTGAAAATTAAGCGACTACATAACCCAGCATATAGCCATCAGCGGTTTTAAAGTAGTTGACGGTTAGTTCTTTCATTCCCTCGGGAAGTGTGACCAACGCATTCAGACTACCTTCATTTTTAAGCTTGAAAGGTTTGATGTAAATGTCCTGTTTGAACTCGAGACCTTTTCTGCCATTCCATTTATAGATGGCTTCTTTGGCACACCAGCAAACGTAAAGGCCGTTGATATTATCTCCAATTTGCTTCTGAGCAAGCTCGATATCAGAAAGGAACTTATGTCTGATACTTTTGATCTTATGTTTGATCAATTCGATATCTACTCCAACTTTCCTGTTTTTACCAATAATCACCGCTGCATAATCATAAGAATGACTCAGGGAGATATGGTAATCGAGGTTGGGCAGGAAGGGCTTCCCATGCTCATCCATCTGACAATCAATATATTCAGATGTATTTAGCATGGTTCTCAGCAGCACACGAGTACTTAACCAGTGCAGCAGGCGTTTCCCGTTGCTTAAAGAGGAAATAAAATCCAGCTCATGCTGTTTCAATTGTAGGCCGGAAAGCAACTGCTCTTCGGTCTCTTCGATTTTCCATACAGCAAGTATGGTATTCTCGTCAATATTTTTATTAAAAACTACGGGCATCTCTATTTTAGAAAACTATGCAAAAGTATCTTAAATTAATCATAATTTAGCCCAATACTTGATAAAATGATACTTTCCGACAAACGAATTCTCGAAGAAATTGAGAAGGGTACCATCATAATTGAACCTTTTAAACCCGAATGTCTGGGTACAAACTCCTATGACGTACATTTAGGCAAATACCTGGCTACATATACCGATAGAGTCCTTGATGCCAGGGCGCACAATAAAATCGAAAACTTCGAGATCCCAAAAGACGGATTTGTGCTGCAACCGGGTACACTTTACCTGGGCGTAACCCTGGAATATACAGAAACACATGCACACGTTCCATTTCTGGAAGGGAAGTCCAGCACCGGACGCCTGGGTATAGACATCCATGCAACGGCAGGAAAAGGCGATGTAGGTTTTTGTAATACCTGGACACTGGAGGTTTCATGCCAGCAACCGGTAAGAATTTATGCAGGAATGCCAATTGGTCAATTGATCTACTTTGGTGTAGACGGCGAAATTGAAACCATGTACAATACTAAAGGAGACGCAAAATATAACAATAAGACCACTAAACCAGTGGAAAGCATGATGTGGAAAAACGAGTTCTAACAGCTTAATTCTCTTTCTTTTAAATTTACTTTAAGCCTCAATATTTGTATATTGAGGCTTTATTATTTGTTATTAATGCTCATAACTTATGAAACGTAAATTCCGTTATCCCCTTTTGTTAATTACCGGCGTCTTCTTCGCTTTTGCGGCAGGAGTACTGAATGATAACTTTGATGTACTCCTCGAAAGAATGAAGGAATTCAATCAAAAATATCCTCAGGAAAAAGTCCACTTGCACCTCGACAAGCCGTATTACGCCATCGGAGATAACATCTGGTTTAAAGCTTATCTCTACAATGCAACCACTCAGGACCCCTCCGGTATCAGTAAAATACTATACGTAGAATTGATTAACGAAAGAGACTCCGTCAAACAGCAATTGAAACTCCCTGTGATGGCTGGGGCAACCTGGGGTAACTTTAGTCTGCCGGATACACTGACACAAGGAAATTACAGAATCCGCGCCTATACCCAATGGATGAGAAATACCGGTCCGGAGTTCTTTTACGATAAGACCATTAAAATAGGGTATTCCTGGACCAATCTGGTTTCCACAAATACCACTTACAACTATAGCAAAGAAGACAAAGGAGAAAAGATTGATGCCAACATCAGCTTCAAAGACAAAGACGGTAATCCTTACGCGGGCAATGACGTCAGGTATGAAGTACAGCTGGATTCAAAAAGCCTCCTAAAGGGCAAAGCGACCACCAACAACCAGGGAGAAATTTCCTTAAGCTTCTTAAATAACCAAGCTGATATTAATAAAAAAGGAAGAATTATTGCCACGATCACCTTACCGGAAGACAAGAAGGTAACCCGTGAAATTCCGATTAAAGCGACCTCCAGATCTGTGGATGTCCAGTTTTTCCCGGAAAGTGGAAACCTGATCAATGGCCTTCCTACTAAAATCGCGGTAAAAGCGGTCAATGCATCGGGCCTTGGCGAGAACATCAGCGGGATCATTCTGGATGAAAACGGAGTGGAAGTCAACAGCTTTGAAACCAAATACCTGGGCATGGGAAGCTTCGTGATCAACCCACAGGGCGGTGTCAGGTACCATGCGAAGGTTAAATTTGCTGATGGTTCTGAAAAAGACATTAACCTGCCGGTGACTCAAAGCTCTGGTTACGGCATGACGGTCCTCGCCACCGATAAAGACAAAGTAACCATCAAAATCATGAGAAGTGACGACCTTAGCGGGCCTGTAAAACTCAGACTTGTGGGACAACACAATGGCAACGTACTTTTCAGTCCTGTTGTCAACATTACAGATCAGCTGGCTACCGTCAATATCCCAAAAAAAGACCTCCTGGAAGGTATCTTACAGCTCAGCCTGTTTTCTGAAAGTAATCAACCTATTGCCGAACGCCTTGCTTTTATTTACAATTCAGCGGACCGCGCAAACGTACAGTTGTCTACCGAAAAGACCGTGTATGCAAAAAGAGAGAAAGTCGACATCAAGCTGACCAGTACTTTTAACGGAAATCCGGTCCCTGGAATGTTCTCTGTATCAGTTACCAATAACAATGCGGTGAAGCCGGAACCGGAAACTGAAAGCAATATCCTCAGCAACCTGTTACTTACCGGAGACCTGATTGGTTATATTGAAAAGCCCAATTATTACTTTATAGAGGAAAGCCCGGAAGTGATCCAAAACATGGATAACCTGATGCTGACTCAGGGATGGCGCAGGATATTATGGAAAAATGTGATCAGCAATACCCCACCTATCATCAGATTTCAACCGGAAAAATCACTGGGTATTAGTGGTGTGGTTACTAACTACTCAGGCAAACCCTCTCCTAACAGCAAAGTCACCCTCCTTTCTACAGCAAATGGGTTTTTCGCGCTGGATACGCTGACGGATGCACAGGGAAAATTTAACTTCGACAATCTGCTTTTCCTGGATGACCCTAAATTTATCGTACAGGCCAGAACCGAGAAAGGCAAAAAAAGACTGGACATCACAATGGACGTCGTTCCTGGACAAGTGGTTACCAAAAGCAAGAATACCGGAGATATAGAAATCAACGTTAATGAGGCATTGTCTGCTTACCTGAAACAAAGTACTAACTATTTCAACGACCAGAGTAAGCGTGGTATGTTACAGAAAACCTTACAGTTGAAGGAGGTGAAAATCACGCAACAAAAGCAGCAGGCTAAAAATTCTCAGAACTTAAACGGGGCAGGCAGGGCCGATGCCGTCATTACTGCGGAACAGCTCGTTGCCTGTAACACACTGTCCATGTGTTTGCAAGGTCGTGTGGCCGGGTTAATGATCATGAATGGAAAAGCTTATCTATCGAGGAGCGGTGGAAGGGCGGCTATGGCTATCGTATTGGACGGGATGCGTCTGGACGATGCCAATCTGGATGATATTAATGTAATGGATATTGAAACTGTTGAAGTTCTTAAATCGATTGGAAACACGGCCATTTATGGTAGTGGAGGCGTAGGAGGTGTATTAGTTATCACTACTAAACGTGGCGGTGGTAATTATTCCAGTACTATTACCCCGGGCTTGATCGTTGTTACTCCTAAAGGTTACAACGTTCCAAAAGAATTCTACTCACCTAAATACGATGTTGAGGAGCCTAACAGGGCACCTGATTTAAGATCTACCGTATATTGGGGTCCGCAACTACTGAGCGGTGTGGAAGGAAAAACTAATTTCACATTTTTCAATACTGACGAACCGGGAACCTATAGGGTAGTTTTGGAAGGAATGGACCTGATGGGACACCTGGCAAGAACAGTTTATACTTATGAAGTAAAATAATAAATATATGAATACGATAAAAGTCACCATAAAAGACCATTTAGCACTGATTACTTTAGACCGTGGAAAATCGAATGCCTTAAACCGCGAAATGATCACCGAGCTGAATGATATGATGAACAGCATTTCTTCGGACCCAAATATTGCAGGAGTAATCATCACCGGAAAGGAAAACTTCTTTTCTGCCGGATTAGACCTGATCGAACTGTATAATTATTCTGAGGAAGAAGCAGAGTCATTCTGGCATCTTTTTCTGGACTTTACCGCTAACATTACTGCTTTCCGCAAACCACTGGTAGCTGCAATCAATGGCCACAGTCCGGCGGGTGGTTGCGTCATTGCACTGGCTTGCGATTACAGGGTGATGTCAGAAGGAAAGGCAATTATCGGACTAAATGAAGTACCGGTAGGCATCATTGTTCCCGGCAGTATTTTTAGCCTGTATTCATTTTGGATTGGCACTGCTCATGCCACCAGAAGCTTGCTGGAAGGCAAATTATTTACTCCGGAGGAGGCCCTTAAAATCGGCCTCGTGGATGAATTGATCAATCCGGCAAGCATTATCACCGCAGCGGAACGCAAGATCAGAAAATACATGGCCATGGAAAGAAACACCTGGGAGCAAAGTAAGCTGAACATCAGAAAAGACCTGATCGCTGCAACGCGTGCCAACCAAACAGAAGCATTGGCTATTATGTTGAAGCAATGGTGGGCACCTACCACCAGAAATATTTTGAAAACCATCATTGATAACCTGCAAAAAAAATAGCTTATGTACAACCAACCTATGTTAAGAGATGATGCTTTAAAAGGAAAAACGATCGTAATCACTGGCGGCGGAACCGGCCTTGGTAAAGCGATGGGAATGTATTTCCTGACATTGGGCGCCAATCTGGTGATCACCAGCAGAAAAGCTGAGGTCCTGGAAAAGACAGCCGCAGAGATGGAAAAAGAAACCGGTGGCAAAGTTTTGGCCGTGGTATGCGATGTCCGCGAATATGAGCAGGTGGAAAATGTGCTTGCCGAAACCCTGAAAACCTTTGGTCGTGTAGATGTTCTGCTGAACAACGCTGCAGGGAACTTTATCTCGCCAACAGAAAGACTCTCGGCAAATGCTTTCTCTACTGTAATTGATATTGTATTGAAAGGTTCTGTGAACTGTACGCTGGCCTTTGGCAAGCACTGGATCAAGGAAAAACAAAGTGCTAATGTATTAAATATTGTCACCACCTATGCCTTTACCGGCTCTGGTTATGTAGTACCTTCTGCCTGTGCAAAGGGTGGTGTCCTGGCCATGACGCGTTCTTTGGCCGTAGAATGGGGTAAATACGGCATCCGTACCAATGCCATTGCACCGGGACCATTTCCTACCAAAGGAGCCTGGGAACGTCTTTTACCTGGAGATCTGGCGGAGAAGTTCGACTTTAAAAACAGGGTACCATTGAAACGTGTTGGGGAACATCAGGAGCTGGCCAATCTGGCTGCCTTTCTGATCAGCGATTTCGCGGGATATATTAATGGGGAAGTCATCAGTATTGATGGCGGAGAATGGTTGCAAGGTGCCGGTCAGTTTAACGGACTGGAAGCCATTCCGGATGATATGTGGGATATGTTTGCCCAAATGACAAAATCTGCTAAAGGGAGTTAATCCTTTAGCAGTAAATGATAAATTACCATCTTATTAAAGCACTGGCCCAGGTAAAACCTGATCCAAAGGCGGCCAGACAAACCAGGTCGCCTTCTTTAATTTTCCCCGCTTCCCATGCTTCACATAAAGCAATCGGCACAGAAGCCGCGGTGGTATTTCCATATTTCTGAATGTTATTGAATACTTTGTCGTCGCTCAGTCCCAGCAACTGCTGTACATATTGACTGATCCTTAGATTTGCCTGATGAGGAATCAGCATATCCAGATCTGCCGGTGTCAGGTTATTGGCCTCTAATGCTTCTTTAATCACTTCCGGAAACTTCACTACTGCCTTTTTAAACACGGCAGGGCCATCCATATACGGAAGAGCGGCACCACTTTCCAGCTGTTCGGTGGTCATAAATAAACCGCCCAATTCCTGATCCGGATAACCAGGCTTATCTTTCAACCATTTATTGGCACTGGCACCGGGATAATACATAGCCAGAATCTCTGCATCAGCACCATCGCTATGCAGATGCGTGCTCATGATCCCCTGTCCGTCTTTTGTAGCAGGCTGTAACACTACTGCTCCCGCCCCATCACCAAAAATCACGGAAACATTTCTGCTACGGGTTTCAAAATCCATCGCAAAAGAGTGTTTTTCGCTACCTACCACGAGAATATTTTTATACATCCCCGTTTTAATGAACTGATCGGCGATAGAAAGGGCATAAACAAATCCTGAACATTGGTTTCTCACATCCAAGGCCCCAATCTCCTTCATTTTCATTTCGCGTTGCAGCAAAACGCCACAACCAGGAAAATAATAGTCGGGACTTAAGGTTGCAAAGATGATAAAATCGATGTCTTGTGCGGTAGTTCCTGCACGTTCGATGGCAATTTTCGCGGCTTCTACCCCCATTGTGGTGGTGGTTTCTTCCAGGCGATCTGCAAATCTGCGCTCTTTTATTCCTGTGCGTTCCTGTATCCAGGCATCATTTGTATCCATGAAACGGGACAAATCATCATTGGTATAAACATTCTTAGGCACGTAATATCCTATTCCGGCGATTTTTGAACGATGCATGATATTTGGATTTAATACAAATTTTAAGCAAAATAAACTTTAACTACAACATTATTTTGAAATTAGCTTATTTTTGTAAGATGTCAACAGAAACAAAAGAAGAAACCTTTACACTAGAAGAGATACTAACCTCGTTAAAAACCGTGCATCGGTTAATCCTTTGGAATGATGATATAAACACATTTGACCATGTCATTTACTGCATGATGAAATACCTGGATTATTCAGAAAGCCAGGGTGAGAAAATTGCTTTGGAAGTCCACAACAAAGGGAAATGTGCGGTATTAGAAGGATCCTTCACAGAAATGGAAGTTTACCGTAAGATTTTACAGCAAGAAGGTTTAACCGTTACTGTCGACTAAACCTCCCTTATTTCTTCTTTTAATGCCGGTAACCCATCTATTTTAATCAAGTTGTTGAATTACGGCGCTAAGCTCCTCTTGCGTGCTTTGCGTCTTATCTTTGGCGTACCAGCTATGAAGTTGCTCAGCGATGAGCATCATATCTGTGCTTTCTTTCTTCCATTCTGCCAGCAGGGTTTGCAGCACTTTCGGTCGCGGGCCCCATTGAGAAAGCACCTTTCCGGCATCATCTAAAATCAGCAATACGGGAATCGCACGGCCGCCATTTGTTAAATGCGCATCTATTAATGGCAAATTCTGATCTCTCAAAACAAATTTAAGGCTTAATTTCTCCGGACAAGCGCTTGCAATCTTATTAAAAACCGGAACAATCTGTGCGGCATCACCACACCATCCTTCAGAAATCACCAGAAAACGATATTGCTTTTTCAGTTTTTTCAGAGCTTCCAATAAATCAGGATTTAACGTCACCGTTTTATCTACCCTGTTCATTCTCTGCACATTCATCTTTGTATAATGTAGCATGGCATCGCTATGGTCTTCGCCTGTTGTTTTCTTTTGCGACAGCAATTCATTCACTAATTCGCGGTAAGCAGCATAGCTGATCCCTTCGTTTTCAAAAATATTAGGGTAATTAATCATATTTAGCTGTAATAAAATAGTTACGACTCCTTTTTTAAACCTCCGGACCTTTTCTTTGTCCATCCTAAACAAAACCAAAACTAAGAGAGAAAGTTCCGATGAAGAATCCGTTACACAAAGTACTATTTTTAACCCTTGCCATTTGTATTACAACTGTAAAACTTAATGCCCAAACTACCGGCGACGGCAAGATTACCGCGAAAGTGGTCGATGCCAAAACCAATGAAACCATTCCATTTGCTACGGCCGTCATCATTGACAGAAAAACCAAAGCCATGGTTAAAGGTGTTCAAACTGATATCAACGGAAACTTATCCCTTGTTGGTTTACCAAAAGGAGTTTTCACCTTTAAATTAAGCTATGTAGGCTATCAGACCATGGTACGCGATTCGATATCGATCAATCCCACAATCAAAGACATCAACCTTGGCACCATCAAAATGAAAACTGCCAAAGGAACCGCGTTGAATGAAGTGGCCATTACCGCCCAAAAAAGCACAATGCAACTGGGCGTAGATAAAAAAGTCTTTTCTGTAGACCAGAGTTTAGTGAGTGAAGGTGGCTCGGCCTCCGATCTTTTACAAAACGTTCCTTCTGTACAATCGGATATGGACGGAAATGTAAGCTTAAGAGGCTCTACAGGTGTTAAAGTACTGATTGATGGAAAGCCTTCACTGATTGCCGGCGGAAATGTGGCGCAAATCCTCCAATCTATTCCGGCAAGTTCTATTGAAAGCGTAGAGCTGATCACCAACCCATCTGCAAAATATGATGCCGAAGGACAGTCGGGTATCATCAATATCGTCTTAAAGAAAAACAAGAAGCTCGGACTAAACGGAAGTCTGGCTTTAACTGCCGGAAACCGCGACAACTATAATGCGAGCACCAGTTTAAGTTTCCAAAATAACAAAGTAAACCTTTACGGAAATTACAGTTACCGCTATGGCAACCGTCTTGGTGGTGGTTTTAACAACATCACCTATCGGGACCCTAACTCAGCTACGGCCTTTGCCAATCAGAATACCGACTCTAAATCTTTAGATAAAGGGCACAATGCGAAAGCAGGAATGGATTATTACCTGACGGATAAAGACGTTATCAGCTTCTCTGCGGGCTTTAACCTGAGAGACAACGACAGAACTGAACTATTGACCATCGACAAGTTAAACCCGCTGTATCAGCCATTAGAGCTAAGCAGAAGAACAAATACCAATCTTGGATCGGGCGGCAGTTACGACCTGAACCTTGATTTTAGCCATAAGTTTAAAAAACCAAAAGAGGAGCTGACCTTCAATCTGAGCTTTTCTGAAGGAGACAACGACAATTTACAACTGTACAATACAGAAATTTACAACATCAATGGTACAGCAGTAAATCAACTTCCAGAATTGATTCGTAACGATGGAAGCGGAATCAACAGAAATTACAACTTCCAGACTGATTATACCCTTCCGCTTGGTAAAACAGGAAAACTGGAAGCCGGTTACCGCAGTCAGATCCGCATTGCAGAGAACAGTACTTTTTCAGAAATGTTCGATAATAATGCCGGAGAATATCAGCCGAACCTGGATTTAACCAATGATTTCAACAGCAAGGATCAGGTACATGCCATTTATGCCAACTACCAGAACAGCGTTAAAAACTTCGGTTATCAGGTAGGATTAAGAGCGGAGGATGCCACATTGGACACCCGTTTAGGTGTATTCAGCAATGCCGGACAACTGAGTTATATCCCTGGAAAAGTAGCCTATACCAGGTTATATCCAAGTGTTTTCTTAACGCAGAAATTATCAAAAGAACAACAAATACAACTGAGCTATAGCAGAAGGGTAAACAGACCGAGAGGCTGGGATACCAACCCATTCCTGGACGTTTCAGATCCTTTAAACTACCGTCAGGGAAATCCAAACCTTAAACCGGAGGATGTACATGCCTTTGAATTGAGCTACAGCAAATACTGGCCGAAGATCACCTTCATCTCTACCGCTTACCTGCGTCAGACAAATGATGTGATCCAGAGAATCAGAACAGAGCCTGATCAGGACGGAATTACCATCACTACTCCTGAGAACTTAACCAAAGAATTGTCCAGCGGACTGGAATTAATCGGTCGTTTTGATGTGCTTAAAGCCTGGAATTTCACGGCCAATGCCAATTTATACCAGAGTAAAATTGAAGGTGTTCCTGCATTTGGGATTATCGAAAACTCAGGCTTCACCTGGAATGCCAACTTAACCAATAACATCGTTTTACCTTACAACGTTACCTTGCAAATCAAAGGAGACTATCGTGCGCGTCAGGTGATGGCACAAGGTACAAGAAACGCGATGTATGGGGTAGATGCAGGTGCGAAATACGATTTCAAAAACAAGAAAGCTTCTTTAAGTCTGAATGTAAGAGATCTTTTCAATACCCGTGCATGGAGCATGACCACCAGCACCGCAAACTCGCTGGTTGATTTCAAACGTTTCATGCAAGGCACAATGGGAAGTTTAACCTTCTCTTACCGTTTTGGAAAGAGCGATTTCAGTTTCAAGAAACCCAAAAAATCAGACCAGTCGGAAATGCGTTCCGATGAAGAGTCATTTTAAGTATATTTGCGTCCATGGAAGAAAACAATCCCTGGACTACTCTGGAAAGCCGTAAGGTCTATGAAAACAACTGGATCGGACTAACAGAACACCAGGTGCTCAATCCATCAGGAGGCAAAGGAATATATGGCGAAGTACATTTTAAGAACCTGGCCATAGGAATCCTTCCTTTAGATGACGAATTGAACACCTGGCTTGTTGGCCAATATCGCTTTCCGCTGAAAGCCTATAGCTGGGAAATCCCTGAGGGCGGAGGACCATTAGATGCCGACCCATTAGACAGCGCAAAGCGCGAACTGGCTGAAGAAACCGGCATCATCGCTACGGAATGGGAAGAAATCCAACGCATCCACCTCTCTAATTCTGTAAGTGATGAACTGGCCATTATCTATATCGCCAGAGGCCTCACGATGGGTGAGTCCGCTCCCGAAGAAACCGAAGAACTTCAAATCCGTAAACTCCCTTTCGAAGCCGCCTATCAGATGGTTTTAAATGGAGAAATTACCGATAGCATGAGCGTTGCTGCCATTCTAAAAACCAAAATAATACTTCAGGAAACTCATATTTAACGATACAACAGCCCCTTTTATGAATAAGTTCTTAGGATATATTTTCAGCCCGATATTTTATCTGTTATTCCTGATCAGCCTACTGGTTTTTCAACCGGTACAATGGATTTGTTTCCATCTTTTTGGCTATAAAGCACATAAAGCTTCGGTAGACGCGCTGAATTTTTGCCTGACCTATTGCGACCTTTTTATGGGCGCCTCCGTTACCTTTATCAATAATCAGGACCTGCCAACGGACCGCCCGATTATCTTTATTGCCAATCACCAGAGCATGTACGACATACCAGGTCTGATCTGGTTTTTAAGAAAACACCATGTGAAGTTTATCTCCAAGATTGAACTGACCAGGGGCATCCCTTCGATCTCTTTCAACCTGAAACATGGTGGCGGGGCCAATATCAACCGTAAAGACAGCAAACAAGCCGTTGGAGAAATCATTAAACTGGGAGAGCGTATGAAAGCAAACAACTGGGCGGCGATGATATTTCCTGAGGGTACACGCGCCAAAGACGGAAAACTGAAACCCTTCCATGTAGGTGGTATTGCAACCTTACTCAAAAAAGTACCGAATGCGCTGATTGTGCCGATTGCTATTGAAAATTCCTGGAAAATGGTACAATATGGAAGTTATCCACTAAATTTTGGGGAAAAGATCCGATGGACGGTTTTAACACCGATTGAACCTGCCGGTAAGAACCCTGAAGAAGTAACTAAGGAAGCAGAAAAGGCCATTCGCCACAAATTGGGCCAATAGCCTTTACTTTTATTTAAATATTCTTGTTGTCGATCCGCTTGAAAAACTCATCGCGATAAGTGTCTCCAATTGGAATAACCTTACCGAAAATGGTGATCCTGCTGCGTTCAATACTTTCAATTTTATCCAGGGAAATGATATAAGATTTATGCACCCTGATAAACTGACTGCTCGGCAGGGTTTCTTCCATCTTTTTCATGTTTTGGAGGGTAATCACCCTTTCCGCTTTCGTATAAATGGAGATATAATCTTTTAACCCCTCGATATAAAGGATGTCATCCAGCTGAATCTTCTGGATTTTATGCTCTGTTTTCACAAAGATAAAGTCCTGTACCGGATGCGCGGTAGGCGCTGCAGGTACCACCGGAGCAACTGCTGCCGGAGGAGGAGCTTGCTCCAGGTTCTTCTGCTGCTGATTGTGTACCTTTTCTACGGCTTTATAGAACCTGTCGAACGCAATTGGTTTTAACAGGTAGTCAGAAACATTCAGATCATAACTTTCTAAAGCGTATTGAGAGTAAGCGGTAGTCAGGATATAATTAGATTTGCCATTCGCAATTTTTAGAAACTGTATTCCCGTAAGTTCAGGCATTTGAATGTCCAGAAACACCAAATCGATCCCACCTGCCTGTACCAATTGTAAGGCTTCAATCGCGTTTTCTGTTCTTTTGACCAATTCCAGGAATGGTACTTTTGACACATAATCTTCTATAATATCCAGCGCCAATGGTTCATCATCGACCGCAATACATCTTAATTTTGTCATAAATCTAGCATTAATTCACTCGTGTAATGGGTAGCCGAATTTACAATATTTAATTTATATCTGTCAGGATATAACAATTGTAACCTTCGCTCTACATTGTTCAGGCCTACGCCACCCACCTCATCTTTGTTGTGTTGGTTTTTCTTATTGGTGATACTGAAATGGAGGATCTTTTGATTCGCGATGATGTTGATCCTGATCGGATCTTTAGGATCATTAGCGACACCATGCTTAAACGCATTCTCCACAAAAGAGATTAAAATGAGGGGAACAATCTGCTGATCATCAATCTCCCCGTTCAGTTCAAACTGCACCGAAGCACCGTCTTTGAACCTCAGTTTCTGCAAGGCGATATAACTGTGCAGGTATTCAATTTCTTTGCTGAGGGAAACCCAGCTATCATTGCTTTCATAAATCATGTAGCGCATGATCTCTGAAAGCTTTAATATCGCATCTGCGGTTTTATCAGATTTCTGGTAGGCCAGCGAATAAATATTATTCAGGGAATTGAATAAAAAATGAGGGTTTAACTGCGACTTCAAAAACTGAAGTTCCATCTCTTTCTTTTCAGATTCCAGGTCCCGCTGGATGCGTTCATTGCCAAACCAGTCGATTCCAAATTTAAGCAGGGAGCTGACCACCACAAAGAAGCCGGAAGTAAAAATGGTTACCAGTGCATATTTACCCAGGGCCATAAACTCCTTTTGACCATGATCCGTCATCAGTAAAACAATATCTGCATTTAAACTTGCCAATACCGTTTTAATGGCACTCATCACCACAATCAACAATAAGATGGCGCCCATATAAAGGCCATACTTCTTCTGCTCTTTAACCAGCAAAGGAATCAACAACGTATAATTGATATAAAAGATAGAGATATTGATCAATCCGGAATAGCCAAAATTAACGGCAATGGTATAAATGGTTTGAGGTTCTTTAGAAGAAAGCACCACCAAAACGAGAAGGATCAAAATAAACGCCCAAAAAATCAGATGGACAATAAGAGGGCCTTTGTTTTTCATTTAATTATTTTTGTGATCTAAAGTATAAGGCCTGGGTTATTTCCTTTGTCCCGAATTGCTACAGGCCATAACTTATAGGCCTAAAGTAAATTTTTCCAGCTATTTCAGGCAATGGCTTTCGACGAACGGGCATTTTTTTTCTACCAAACCTGCAAAAGGACCAATTAATCACAAAACTACGCTAAACAGGCGTTTATCTAGGATAATTTGTGCTTGGTCTAAAAGATTTTAGCAGCATTTTAAATTTTGTTCTATTTGTTTCATCAAAACGAAACGATTATGAAAACTGCATCTATAAATACAAACATCATGAAAAGATTAGCAAATGTATCACCGTTCTTATTGTTATTGGTACCTGTATTCATGATGATGGTGTTGACCATTGCCACTAGCATCAGTCATGCACAAGATGAAGAAATCGCAGCAAAAGCAAGTACTTCTGTAAAAGGAATTGTACAGGTGAGCAACATTTCTTACAAATAAAGAATTTCCAACTCCATTAGAAGGCAGCTATGCCATAGCTCCGCTAAAGGGTAAAATATAGTTTTTAGTTTTAGTTAATAGTCAGAAAATGGTGGTCTTGTACCGCCCTTTTCTTTTTACAGCAGGTCCCATCCGCTGTAAGTTTCGTCGTAAACCCCGGGAACCATTACAGGCCAGCAGTCCTGTAATAATTTAGCGAAGAAAGTACAAGTCATTATCTTTTGCTGTAAATTCAGGTATTCATCAGGAAAGCAAGAAAAACTAATATATGAAGAAACTGACCTTAACACTGCTGGCTATCAGTTGCAGTATCTCCCTGTTTGCGCAGGAAAAAGCAGACTTACCAGCGATACAAAAGATCCGCAAGGAAGGCCTTGAAAACTCAAAGATAATGGATATAGCTTTTCAGATCACTGATGTGGCTGGACCAAGACTCTCCAACTCACCGGGATTAAAGCGTGCTCAGGACTGGGCTGTGCAGCAATTCACGGCCTGGGGACTAAAAAATGTCCATCTGGAAGCCTGGGGAGAATTCGGAAGAGGCTGGCAGATCGATAAATATTATGCCGCCACCACCCTTCCCTATTACCATGCCATTATCGGTGCGCCTAAAGCCTGGACACCAGGTACCAAAGGAGCGATCAAATCTGAAGTTATTCTGATTAAAGCGGATACCATCACCGACCTCGCCCCTTATAAAGGAAAACTAGCCGGCAAAATCGTGCTCTTTGATCAGATGACCCTGCAACCTTTAGCACCTTCCTACAAACCGGATGTAGTCCGCTACAATGACTCCACCTTAAACAAAATGGCGGAAGCGGAAGTGCAAGCCCAGGGGCAGCGTTCTCCGAGACCCGGAGCCTCAAACAACATGATGGCCCAGATGATGAAAATGAGAGCCACACGAGCCGCTATGGCCAGTTTCATGAAGGATGAGCAAGTGGGCATGATCCTTTCTTACGCCAGAGGAAGCTATGGTACCTTCTTTACCAGCAATGGTGCTTCTTTTGCGCTGAATGCAGCAGCCGTTTCGCCGGAACTGGAAATCTCTGCAGAAGATTATCTCCACATTTTACGTTTGTTACGTGCCGGACAAAAAGTAGAAATGGAAGCCGACATTAAAACCTCCTTTTACGACCAGGACCCTCAGGGCTACAACGTCATTGCAGAAATTCCGGGTACCGATCGAAAACTGAAAGAAGAAGTGGTGATGATTGGCGGACACTACGATTCCTGGCATTCGGCAACGGGCGCTACGGATAATGCCGCAGGTGCAGCCGTGATGATGGAAACCATGCGCATCCTGAAAGCCATCAATTTTAAACCGAAACGTACCATTAGAATCGCCCTGTGGAGTTCAGAAGAACAAGGCCTATTTGGCTCCAGAGGTTATGTAGCCAAACATTTTGGAGATCCCAAAACGATGGTACTCACTAAAGACCAAAAAAAGATCAGCGCTTATTATAACCTTGACAATGGAACAGGCGCCATCCGCGGCATCTATGCCCAGGGTAATACTGCTGCTGCCCCTATTTTTAAAGAATGGCTGAGTCCGTTCAAAGACCTGAATGCAAGTACAGTGACCCTTGGTAATACCGGAGGCACAGATCACCTCGCTTTTGATGCGCTGGGCATCCCCGGATTCCAGTTCATTCAGGACCCAATGGATTACAATACCAGAACGCACCATAGCAACCAGGATACTTATGACCGCTTAGCAGAAGAAGACTTAAAAAGAGCAGCTACTATTGTCGCCTCTTTTGTGTATCATACCGCAGAGCGAAAAGAACAGATTCCTAGAAAGGAACTGCCTAAAGCACCGGAAACACAAAAAAAATAAAAACCTAAATATGGCAAAGAAACCTCCTTCATGGAGGTTTCTTTGCTTCCGGTAAAATATATACTTACAAAACCTTTGAAAACTAAGATATTAGTTTTAAGTTTATACTAAGGTTTTAGTTACAGTGCCTGTTGACGAGCAGACATGATCCTTCAGCCAATTATAACACCGGTAAAAAACAAACACGATGGAGATTAAAGATTTAACAAAAGCAGAAGAACAGATTATGCAAATTCTGTGGCAGATTGAAAAGGGGTTTGTGAAAGAAGTAATGGATTATTTACCTGAGCCAAAGCCAGCCTATAACACCGTATCTACAATCATCAGGATACTGGAAGTGAAAGGATTTATCGGGCATGAGGCCTTCGGAAAATCACACCAGTACTTTCCCCTCATCAGCAGAGAGGACTACAAGCGCCATGCAACAGAAAAGCTATTGGGAAACTACTTTGAAAATTCAGTGGAAAGCATGTTTTCCTTCTTTGTAAAGGAAGAGAAACTAGACCTGAGCGATGTGGATGAAATTCTTAAAATGATTAACAAAATTAAAAACAGACCGAGATGAGTTGGGCACATTATATCCTGCAAGCCAATATCTATCTAGTGATATTTTTTGGCTTTTATAAACTATTTCTTGCAAATGAGACGTACTTCAGCATGAACAGGATTTACCTGATCATGGCTGGAATCCTGTCCTTAACCATTCCTTTTTTGCGAATCGAATGGTTTACCCGACAACCCGTAGCCCAGCCTATTTATAGTGGGGTGGATCAGCTACAGGAATTCGTACAGGTCAGTGTCAGTCCTGATGCCCCCGAAAGGTTCAGTACAGGGAATTTGCTGGTATTGGTTTATATCGCCGGTATAATGATATTTACCCTCCTCTTTCTTTATAAACTGGCAACAGTGTCGCGCCTTTTAAAGCGCAAGACTACCGGAAATGCTTTTTCCTTCTTCAGTAAAAAGAGAATAGATCCTGCCCTTCCGGAAATAGACACGATCAACAGGCATGAAGAGATTCATATCCGTCAGCTGCACAGTCTTGACGTTCTGTTTTTTGAATTGCTGAGCATATTTACCTGGTTCAATCCCATCATTTATGGTTACAAATCCGCCGTTAAAAACACCCATGAATACCTGGCAGATGAGGAAGCTGCTAAATTCCAGGGAGACAAGGAGCAGTATGCCCTATTATTGCTGAGCAGGGCTTTCAGTATTGCACCGCATACCCTGACAAATACTTTCTTTAATAAATCACTATTAAAAAAGAGAATATTTATGCTACATAAACAAAGATCAACCAGAACGGCCATATTGAAATACGGGTTATTCCTCCCTCTTTTTGCCACCACACTGATGCTTTCTGCGGCCACAATCCGCAGTAATGAAACCATCATTGCAGTAACAGAGGAGATTCCATTGAACGAACCTTTAGCTATCGTAAAAGAAGTGATTGCAGCGCCGGTAACGGCCGTCCTGAGCACAAAAAAAACAACACCTGCCAAAGTCATTGATCCAAAAGATCCGGCATGGCAAAAATTCTATAATTACTTAAAAATGAACCTGCGTTACCCTTCCGAAGCCAGAGCAAACGGAATACAAGGGAATGTCCTGGTTAAATTTACCCTGAAAGACGGCGATTCTGAACTCATCAGTGTACCAAACAAATTAGGTTCAGGAATTGAAGGCGAAATATTGAAAGCCCTGGTCACTTATAAAGGTTTTACCACTGCGCAGAACGGCACTTATACCCTTCCGATACAATTCAGACTGTCGGGCAGCAAAACGCTTGTCAAAAACCCAACCCTGGCTACGGTTAAAGGTGCGACCAGATTAGCTCCGGTAACAATCACCGCATATGGCAGCGTAGGTGAGAAAAGACCAGCTATTGATATGGCTAAAGTAGGCAATGATGTAAATGACACAAAAATTTACGACTTTGTTTCCGTGGAACAGCAACCTGCTTTTCCGGGAGGCATGGAGAATTTCTATAATTACCTGAAATCAACCGTCAAATATCCGAAACTTGCTCAGGAAAACAACATACAAGGCAAAGTGTTCCTATCCTTTACCGTAGAAAAAGACGGCTCACTGGTTGATATTAAAGTAGAAAGAAAGCTCGGTGGTGGCACAGATGAAGAGGCGGTAAGAGTCTTAAAAGAATCTCCGAAATGGGTTCCGGGCATCACAGATAACAAAGTAGTGCGTGTAAAATTCAATATCCCGATCAGTTTCACACTATCGACTCCGGAAACAGATAAAAAAGAGAAAACAGGGATGACTATAGGTAAAGGTAAAGGCGTTAGCTATTCTAAAATCACCCTCCGGGGTTTAGGCCTCGATCCTGCCAATGAACCTCTGGTGTATATTAACGGAAAGAAAACCGAGCTGAAAATGAAGGATCTAAACCCGGACAACATCGAATCGATAGAAATTCTTAAATCAACCGCTGCTACTAAATTATATGGCCCGGAAGCTATACGTGGCGTTATCCTGGTGACCAACAAAAAAACAACAAGTTTCGACTTCGTACCAAACAAAGATTAGTAACCCCCAATCACCACAAACCAATAAAACCAACAAAAACCCTTTTAAAACACGAAAGCCCAGCTGTAATAGCCGGGCTTTCGTGTTAAATATCCTTGTCTCGTTATTTAAAGCTATTAAATAGATTCCTCAGATACAAATTTTGCTGATAAAAAGTCTCTATTCATTCGTGCAATATTCTCTAAAGAAATTCCTTTAGGGCATTCTGCTTCACAAGCCCCGGTATTGGTACAATTACCGAAACCTTCGGCATCCATTTGTGCTACCATACTTTGAACTCTGCGGTAACGTTCCGGCTGTCCCTGAGGCAATTGCGCCAGCTGAGAAACCTTTGCAGAAACGAATAACATCGCAGAAGCATTTTTACAGGTTGCTACACAAGCACCACATCCGATACATGCAGCAGCTTCGAAAGCTGAATCCGCCTGTACTTTTGGAATAGGCAGGCTGTTTGCATCCTGAGCATTACCTGTATTCACTGAAATAAATCCTCCGGCTGCAATAACGCGGTCAAATGCAGTACGGTCTACCGTTAAATCTTTGATTACCGGGAAAGCTTTCGCTCTCCATGGTTCCACAACGATAGTATCTCCATCTTTAAAAGAACGCATGTGCAACTGACAAGTTGTTACGCCTTCTTTTGGTCCGTGAGGACGGCCGTTGATGTACATAGAGCAGGCACCACAGATACCCTCTCTACAATCGTGATCAAAAACAACCGGCTCATCACCTTTAGAAATCAACTCCTCGTTCAACACGTCAAACATTTCTAAGAAAGACATATCAGGAGAAATCTCTGACAACTTATAATCCACCAATTTACCATTGGTTTTGCTATTCTTCTGACGCCAGATTTTCAGCGTTAAATTCATATTTCCTGTACTCATGATATTGAGATTTTAGTACTTGCTATTTATAACTTCTTTGTGCAACCTTGATGTTACCGAACTTCAACTCCTCTTTATGCAGGTTGAAAGTCACATCTCCTTTGTATTCCCATGCGGATACATAAGCATAGTTTTCATCATCACGGAGTGCTTCACCTTCTTCTGTCTGGTATTCTTCTCGGAAGTGACCACCACAAGATTCATTTCTGTTTAAGGCATCAATACACATCAACTCACCTAACTCGATAAAGTCGGCCACACGACCCGCTTTTTCTAATTCAGGATTGAATTCATTGGCTTCACCAGGAACGCGTACATCCGACCAGAAGTCTTTACGTAACTGCTGAATCTCCGCAATTGCTTCCGTTAATCCTTTAGCATTACGGGCCATACCACATTTATCCCACATGATCTTTCCTAATTTCTTATGGAAATGATCCACAGATTTAGTTCCTTTAATCGCGAATAACTGATCAACAATACCTTTCACACTAGCCTCAGCCTCCACAAATGCAGGGTGATCCAATGGAATTGCTTTGGTAGCAATCTCTTTAGATAAGTAAGCACCAATAGTAAGCGGGATCACGAAGTAACCATCTGCAAGACCTTGCATCAATGCCGAAGCACCTAAACGGTTTGCACCATGATCTGAGAAGTTAGCTTCACCTAAAGCGTACAATCCTGGAACTGTAGTCATCAGGTTGTAATCTACCCATAGTCCACCCATTGTATAGTGAACAGCAGGATAAATACGCATTGGCAACTCATAAGGATCTTCACCGGTGATTTGCTTGTACATATCAAACAGGTTACCATATTTTTCCTTAATCACCTCACGGCCTAAGCGCATGCAGGTTTCTTTATCAGGATTATGGAGATTTTGTTTATTAGCTTCAATACGACCGTAACGTTCTGTATTTGCTTTGAAATCCAGATATACAGCCAGTTTAGATTTACCTACACCATAACCTGCATCACAACGTTCTTTTGCAGCACGGGAGGCCACATCACGAGGTACAAGGTTACCGAAAGCAGGGTATCTACGTTCTAAATAATAATCTCTTTCCTCTTCAGGAATATCGATTGGAGAACGGTCATCACCTTTTTTCTTAGGCACCCAGATTCTTCCGTCATTACGTAATGACTCAGACATCAGGGTTAATTTACTTTGGTGATCTCCTGAAACAGGGATACAAGTAGGGTGAATCTGCGTGTAACATGGGTTACCGAAGAATGCACCTTTTTTGTGTGCTTTCCAGGCTGCTGTTACGTTACTACCCATTGCATTGGTAGAAAGGTAGAATACGTTACCGTAACCACCACTACCCAGCAATACTGCATGGCCGAAATGGCGTTCCAGTTCACCGGTGATTAAGTTACGGGCAATGATACCACGTGCTTTACCATCAATTACTACAACGTCCATCATTTCATGGCGGGTAAACATTTCAACCTTACCCATACCAATTTGACGCTCTAAAGCGCTATATGCTCCTAAAAGCAATTGCTGACCGGTTTGACCCGCAGCATAGAATGTTCTTTGAACCTGTGTCCCACCGAAAGAACGGTTGTCTAAAAGACCACCATACTCTCTGGCTAAAGGCACACCTTGTGCCACACACTGATCTATAATGTTTGCACTCACTTCTGCTAAACGGTAAACGTTAGCTTCACGGGCACGGTAATCACCACCTTTAATGGTATCATAGAATAAACGGTAAGTACTGTCACCATCATTCTGGTAGTTTTTTGCGGCATTGATACCACCCTGAGCAGCGATAGAGTGTGCTCTTCTTGGTGAATCCTGGAAGCAGAAACACTTCACTTTATAGCCCATTTCAGCTAGAGTTGCTGCTGCAGAAGCACCTGCCAACCCTGAACCTACTACAATAACTTCGATGCTTCTTTTATTTGCCGGGTTAACTAATGGCATAGAGGACTTTAATTTAGTCCATTTTTCCATTAAATCACCTTCCGGTATATTTGCATTTAATTCAGCCATTTTATTTAAGCTTTATATAAGTTCAAAAATTATTTAATAAAACCTGCGTAAATAGCGACAGGCATAATAGCAAATAGAATTGCGATGATAATTGAATACCATACACCTACTGCTTTTATTATTGGCGTGTATTTTTTATGGTTCCATCCTAAAGTCTGGAATGCGGAAGCAAAACCATGTAATAAGTGGTAACATAATGAAGCCATTGCCAATGTGTATAAGATCACCACCCAAAGGGTTTGAAATCTTGCTACCATTACTGCAAAAAGGTTCTCATGTCCTGCTGCATCAACTGTAGGAATTCCTGTAAAACGAGAAACTACCCAGAAGTCAGATAAATGCACGATCAGGAAAATTAAAAGGATAGTTCCTAATAATCCCATTGATCTGGAATACCATTTACTGTTTGCTGCGCCATCAACTACTGCATACTTTACCGGACGAGCGGCCTGGTTTTGAAAAACCAAACGTAAACCCTGGATAATGTGTGCTAATAACCCTGCCATCAACACGACTTCCATCGCTCTGATCAGCCAGTTTGTAGCCATAAAATGTGCCCCTACATTGAAGGTTAAGCCACCGTCATTTACAAATATCAATAAGTTGATAAAGCAGTGAACTGCGAGAAATGAAATAAGAAACAGGCCGGTGATACCCATTATTAGTTTTTTTCCTATAGACGAGGAAAAAGCGTTTCCGAAACTAGCCATTTGATTGTATTTTAGTTCTATTCATGCAAAAGTATTTAATAAAAGAATTAATTGGTTAAGGATTGTCATAAAAAAACGACAATCGGCCTATTTAGAAACGTTCTATTCTTTGCTACCCTAAAACCCGCCTCATTCCTTGCAAAATGGCATCCGACCAGCAAAAAAAAACGGGAAGCAGTAAATACTGCTTCCCGTTTAAATCATTTATGAAACCTTCGGACTTAGAAAGTGAAGGAATAATTCTGACCATCGGCACCTACACCTGTGATCGTAGTCATTCCGTTTTTCGAAGTCGGCAATGCTGCTTCAACATCTTTTGCAGAGTTTACCGGTCTACCGTTTACACCAGTAATCAGCAATCCTTTTGGAATCTCCAGAGAATCGAATAATTTACCTGGCTCAACAGCAGTTACCACAACTCCTGATTTAGCACCTAATTTTGCTTTCAGCTGTGCTGGAGCTGGTGCAAAACTAGCACCCAGTTTACCAATCGTTGCACCTGTAGCTTTACCTGATGCTGCAGTTTTAGGCGCATTTACACTACTTTCACCTTTTAAGGTTACGGTAATATCTTTCAAGGCACCATCTCTTAAAATACTCAGGTTGATTTTATCACCAGGGCTCATACGACCAATTTTTTCCTGTAAATCAGGAGAGTCAAAAATTGGCTGACCTTCTACCTTTTTGATGATATCACCTTCTTTGATACCCGCAGCGGCACCGCCACCATTTGCAACTACCTCTTTAACGTATAAACCGTTAATGTCTTTAACTTTCAGACTTTCCGCAACATCTGCATCCAGCGGCACGAAAGAAACGCCGATATAACCACGTTTTACGGAACCATACTTCCTGAAATCATCCAGGATCTTTTTAGCAAGGTTCACTGGAATAGCGAAACCATAACCTTCGTTAGTACCTGTTTGTGAAGCAATCGCTGCATTGATACCAATCAATTCACCGTTAGCATTCACCAGGGCACCACCACTATTTCCAGGGTTAATCGCGGCATCAGTCTGAATGAAAGACTCAATACTGGTGTTCACACGTTGAGGCGCTTTACCAGTTCTGCGGTATTCTTCATACTCTTGTTCTGTAAGCTGGTTTTGTTGTCTCGCAAGGATACCAATACTTCTGGCTTTTGCGCTCACAATACCTGCAGTAACGGTAGTTTGAAGATCCAGCGGGAAACCTACTGCCAATACCCATTCCCCAATCTGCACATTATCAGAGTTACCCATTTTTACCACTGGCAAACCAGTTTCTTCCACCTTAATTAAAGCAAGGTCAGTATTTGGATCTGTACCAATTACCTTAGCCACTACCTTACGGCGGTCGGAAAGGATTACCTCAATTTTATCTGCATTTTCTACCACGTGGTTATTGGTTACAATATACCCGTCCGGAGTTAAAATAACACCGGAACCTGAAGCCGCTCTAGGCGCACGAGGCATACTACGGCCACCACGGCCAAAGAATTCTTCGAACATGTCTGCTGCAGAACCAGCTGATTGCTCAGAACTTTTACCACCATAAGTAGTTTTAATGTGTACAACGCCAGGTGATACCGCCGCCGCTGCCTGTACAAAATCTACCGCACCTGTCGAAGAAATCTTCGCAGGGTTGTTGGCGAAAAGTACATTTTGTTGCTCAGCGAATGTCTGACCACCCTGATTACCTTCTAATAATTTATAGCCACCTAATGCAGCCGCTCCACCAAATAATGCGGCCAATGCTATCAATCCTATTCTTTTCATTTGTCTCCTTTTTTTTGTATGTTTTTAATTAACTCCAATTCCTTCTGATTCAACCAATCTACCCGATTGGCGAAAAGCCAGAAGTATTTATTTTTTTTACCCGTTAAGAACTTTTCTTTTCAATGGATTAGTCAAATTTAATACCAGATCAACGATATTTGCATTAGTAACAGGCGATTAAAACTGTTAAAAAATGTTAAAACAGCAACCACAGACCGTTTATGAAAACCAACTTCTTTAAGTACCAGGGCGCAGGAAATGACTTTATTCTAATTGACAACCGGGATTTATCTTTCCAATATAAGGATAATAATACGGTTTTAGACCTGTGTAACAGGCGGTTTGGCATCGGAGCGGACGGATTAATGCTGCTTCAGAACCATGAAACCTATGATTTTGAGATGTTATACTTCAATGCAGACGGAAACCCGGGAAGCATGTGCGGAAACGGTGGAAGATGCATCGTTGCCTTTGCCAAGTACCTGGACATCATTGATATAGAGACTGAATTTTTGGCAGTCGACGGCCCGCATTATGCCAAAATTTCAGCAGAAGGCGATTGGGTAAATCTACAAATGATCGACATAGATACCATAGAAAAAGACGGAAATGCCTATGTTTTAAATACTGGCTCACCACATTATGTATTACAAGTGACTGGCTTAAAGGACAAGGATGTCTTCAGTGAAGGAAAAGCCATCCGCAACAATGAAACCTATAAAGCAGCAGGAATCAATGTGAATTTTGTAGAAAATCAGGGTGATCATTTCTTCGTACGCACGTTCGAAAGAGGCGTAGAAGATGAAACTTATGCCTGTGGAACCGGTGTAACCGCGGTAGCCCTATCTATGGCACAACATTTAAAACAAGAAGGGCATATAGAAACGCCAATCAAGGTATTAGGAGGCGATTTAAGCATCCAGTTTGATTATGACGGCTCAAAATTCCGCAATATATTTTTATGTGGACCGGCAGTGCAGGTTTTCAAAGGAGAAGTTAATGTATAACTACTCCCCTTCTGCAAGGTGTGCCGCCACACCGATTTTTATTTCACCAAACGTATAGTCCCTACCCAGATGTTCCCTGATCGGATTCATCTGGAGGGTTTTTAAGTCCTGAATCGCTTTGAGAATCTTATCCAGCTTCTTTTTACCGATGATATCTTTGGCGGAAACCTCATGCTTCGCCACATAAAACGCAAGGTGCCCTTCGATGGTACCGATTACCATTTTACGCTCCGAAGCAATCTCAGATAATGTTTTTCCCGCTTTCAGCATTTCCAGAGAAACCTCTTTCGTATCTACTTTAGGTTCCTTTTCCACCTTTGGCGCAGCAGTCTTCCCTTTTACAGCCTTACCTTTCTTAGCGGTAAAGTCCAGTTTACCCGGAACAGCGAACACTTTAGCCATGGTAGCGGCTCTTTCCTCCTGGCTCATCAAGGCGGTAACATCCTTTTTAGTAAACTCCGTTCCGTTGATCGTAGAATTCAGCATGGCCGTTGCTTTTCTTATTTTCTTATACTGATCATAAAACAAAGCCTCCATTTCCAAAAGTTCGGTTAGATAAGCGGTTACCTGTTTATCCAGTTTTACCAACTCCATACGTTCAAAAATACGCTTAGAAAAGCCGACTACAATCGGGTTGAAATAGTTTTCCGCAGCGATGGTTCTTTCCAGTAAGGCCGTCCTGCCTTCCGGCGTATCTACTGCATACATGCGTTGAATCTGGCTCAGAAATTTATTGGCATTTGCCTTCACCTCACTCAGATCTTTCAGCAGCTGCCCTGCCCATTTCACATGTTTTTGCTTGGCAGATTTATTAATATCCTTGGTATAAGAATGTACATGCTCGTACACATAATTGTCCAAAGGAGTTAAGTCAAAACACTGCAACAGGTAAGACCTCAGGAAAGCATCACTTTCGGTCAGGATCTGTGTATCCAGACTCAATTGGTTTTCTTTAGTTTTCGAAAAGAAAGATACGTTTTGATCCTGGCGGATTCCGGAGCCTGAAATTCTGGAAGTCAGGATCAGCCCATCCAGTGAGCGGAGACGGGATAGCGCCACATAAATCTGTCCGGGTGCAAAAGCACTACCGATATCGATAATCGCCTTATCGAAAGTTAAACCCTGACTCTTATGCACGGTAATCGCCCAGGCCAGTTTCAAAGGATACTGTGTAAAGGTACCAGCGAGCTCCTCTTCAATCTCTCCGGTTACTTTATCTGTAGTATATTTAATATTTTTCCAGGTATATTTTTCCAGGATAATCTTCTCATTTGTTCCTTCTGCCTGCACCTCAATCAGGTCTGTTCTAAGTTCGGTAACCACGGCAATCTTTCCATTGAAAAACCGCTGTTCACCGGTAGGATCATTTTTAATAAACATTACCTGTGCCCCTTTTTTGAGCTCTAAAATATGCTCTGCGGGATAGGCGTATTCGCTAAAATCGTTCTCAACTTTAGCCGTATACAGGTAAGAAGATGCATTTAGCTCATCCAGTCTGTCCTTATTTAAGGTATCGGCCTTATTATTATGGGTAGTTAGTGTAATGTATTTATCGTTGACAGCAGGCTTAAAATCAGCCTTATAATATTGATCCAATAAGGCCACATCCTGAGCGGTCACCTCATTATTACGCAGGTTATTGAGCAGGTTGATAAAAACCTGATCTGCCTGTCTGTATATTTTCTCCAGCTCGATATAAATCGGCGGATTATTATGCAGGGCGAGGGCATCGAAGAAATAGGCAGAGTTATAAAACTGCCCTAAAAGGTTCCATTCCGAAGATTTAACAACTGGTGGCAGCTGGTGTAAATCACCGATAAACAAAACCTGTACTCCTCCAAAACTTGCGGTATTGTTCCTTCTGATATAACGCAACACCATATCTATGGCATCCAATAAGTCTGCGCGCAGCATACTTACCTCATCTATGATCAGCAATTCCATATCAATCAGTACTTTTCTTTTTGAGGAAGTCATGTTTAAATGGCGGACGATAGATTTAGGGGTATTGTACTGCTGGTTATAATGGTCGCCATCTGCGGCGGGAGCTTTAGGCAGGTAGGTGCCAAAAGGCAATTGGAACAAAGAATGAATGGTCACACCCGCGGCGTTAATTGCTGCAATACCCGTCGGCGCCGCGATCACTGTCTTTTTATGAGTCAGCTCGATCAGGTTACGCAAAAAGGTAGTTTTTCCGGTGCCGGCCTTTCCTGTTAGAAAGATGTGTTTAGAAGTATAGTTTACGAATCTAGCAGCAAGCTCGGCGGGGTTTTGTTCAGACATATTATAGGCATCAATTAAAAATAAACCATCTTTAAATTGTTGTGCTCAAAGATAAGAAGAATGCTGTTAATTAATAATGATTAAAAATCAATCGTTTTACGACATAAAAGACAGGCTTCCTATTCCCGCAAATCAGCAGAATATTAAGCTATAAACAAAATGAACCCGACACCAGGCCGGGCTCATCAAATGATTTTTATATTTTCTTTTGAATTTTATTTCTGTTCCTGAATCTTTTCAAGGAGAGCAGCCATTTCTTTTACACGCTCCGGATATTTCGCAGCCAGGTTGCTTTTCTCTGCTAAATCTTCTGTCAAATGATACAGCTGTGCGATTGGCAGGTTTCCGGTTTCAATCCCGACATCCTGCATAAAAGCGGCGCCTTTACCAGGAACAATATATTTCCAGCCGTCTTTCAAAAGAGAGATGGAAGCTCCTTGTTCTACAAGTACCGACCTACCCTTCGGAGATTTTCCAGTAAAAGCATCCAGTAAATTCTCACTATCCGGCGCATCGCCGGCAGGAATCGATTGTCCGATCAACTTTGAAAAACTTGCAATTAAATCCATCTGGCTCACCAAAGCCGAAGATACCTGTGGCTTCACCTGACCCGGCCAGCTCAGAATAAAAGGAACCCTTGTCCCGCCTTCCAGCGCACTGTATTTACCACCACGCAATACACCGGCAGGCTTATGCCCGTTCAGTTTAGTTACCGCCTCATCCTGGTAACCATCGTCCAGTACCGGACCGTTATCACTGGTAAAAACAATCATGGTATTTTTATCAATGCCCAGCAATTTCAGCTGTTTCATGATCTCGCCAATCGTCCAGTCTAACTGTAAAATCGCATCTCCACGCAAGCCTAACCCACTTTTCCCTTTAAATCTTGTGGCTGGCATACGCGGCACATGTGGCTCAGTTAAGGCGTAATATAAAAAGAAAGGTTTTTCCTGATTTTTTTCGATAAAGCCCTGTGCAACATTCAAAAACGTAGTAGAAATCTCTTCATCCACCCATCTGGCCATCTTACCACCGCTCATATAGCCGATACGGCCAATACCATTTACGATGGTTTGGTTGTGTCCCTGACCTGGAGAACTTTGCATTTTCAGCAATTCAGGATGATCTTTTCCAGTTGGGTCATTCCCTACCTTTTTAGCATAATCTACCTGAATAGGATCATTGGCATCTAAAGCCAATACTTTATGGTTTTCCAGAAATACGGTAGGAACACGATCCGCGGTAGCGGGAAAGATGAAAGAATAGTCAAAGCCCACCTCATTAGGTCCGGGTTTCAGTTCGCCATTCCAGTCTTTAGCAACAGTCTCTCCTATTCCAAGGTGCCATTTGCCGACAATTCCCGTTTGGTATCCTGCTTTTTTAAACAAATTAGGCAGGGTAGTTTTATCAGTAGGTATAATTAAAGCGGCATCACCAGGCAAAATACCTGTTCCTTTTTTCCGCCATGGATATTGGCCGGTCATGAAGGCATAGCGTGAAGGCGTGCAGGTTGCTGAAGTAGCATGCCCATCGGTAAAGCGAATTCCTTCTGCCGCAAGGCGATCTAAATTTGGTGTATTGATTTTTGTGGCTCCATAACAACTCAGGTCGCCATAACCGAGATCATCCGCACAAATAAAAATAACATTGGGTCGGTTCTTAGTGGTTTTCTTAGCAGACTGGCCAAAGGCGGTACACGCCAGTGCCATAGCAAAAAGGGTTAAAAGGCTCTTATTCATTTGTGTGTGTAGTTTAAGCAAGCCCTAAGTTAGAAACAATAGGGCTTGCTAATGATAAATTATTTCAGATTTGGGTTGATGCTTACCTCCGACTGCGGGATAGGCCACAGTTCATCCTGTCCAACACGAAATGCTTTTGAGGTCACATACCAACGGCTATAAGGATCCACCGTACTTCCTTTCTTACGGAGGTTTGTTGCTCCGGGAAATGCAGCTCCATAAAAATCCCCGTTCAATACCTGTCCGATGTTTTTCCACCTCAGCAGATCCCAATAGCGGATCCCCTCCAGTGCCAGCTCATTTCTACGCTCGCGACGTAGAATTACACGCAGTGCTGCCGGGTTCATTTCTGTAACGCGTGGCATGTTCACCGTACTGCGGGCCCTTACTTTATTTATAGTGGCATCAAGCAGAGCCTGATCCCCGGCTTGTCCGGCTTCCAGTTTCGCTTCCAGATAACCCAACAATACTTCCGCATAGCGGATGATCGGCAGGTCGATACCTGAATTTTGTAAATCTCCACCACTAAAGGCTTCACTATTGAATTTCTTTAAAGCAAAACCTGTTCTGGTTCCCTGCTTCGTAGTCGTCAATTGATCCGGGGAACTGGTCGCATCAGGATGACTATTGTAGGTGATGTTTTTAAACGGTTGTCCATTGGCAAGCACTGTAAATTTCAACCTTGGATCACGGTTTAAGGCAGGGTTAGCGGCATTATATCTTGGATCACTAAAAGAGAAAGGCGTACCATCGGTAAACTCATAAGATTCTACCAGACTTCCCAGCGGACATTCCAGCATAAAGCCACCCAGGATAGCTGGATAATTGTGCTGCATCATCCCATTTGGCGCCAGATCCTGCAGGTATTGTGTAGCAAAAATGATCTCTTTACTCGTTTCGTTTGTCCCGTTAAACAAGCTCTCAAAATTAGGGTCAATGAGGTTATCCCCAAAGTCGATGATCTGTTTATAGGTAGCAGCGGCATCCGGCCATTTTTCTTCTGCCAGGTACAATCTACCCAAAAAGGCCAGGGCAGCTTGTGCGGTTGCTCTACCCCTGTCAGTGCCTGCCATCTGTCCATATCGCGGCAATGCAGCTGCCGACTCTTTAAACTCCTGTTCCGCAAAATCCTGAACCGCCTGTTTGGTTGCCTTCGTTACGGTATTCGCTTCTGATGGCGTCAGTGTTTTTTGTACCAAAGGTACAGAACCAAAAAACTGAGAAAGGTAAAAATACTGACAAGCTCTGATAAAGCGTGCTTCGGCTATCATCCTTGCTACAATAGCTGGATCAATCGCTGCTTTGGAAATATTTTCCAGAAAGTAATTACTCCTGGCAATCCGCGCATAGCTTGCCGTCCAGTAATTCGCCAGATAGCCATTGGTAGCCGTCAACGTCCCATTCGTAAGGGTATTATAGCCTGAGTTATCACCACGCCTGTCATACGCATTATCAGTAGCAAACTCGGTATATAATAACCCGTGATAAGACCACCAATCAGTAGCAGAATACTCTGCACTGGTCGGATTTACTGACATTTGGATATTTCCTTTGTACAACCCTGCCAGCGCAAGGTTTACATTGGCCTGGCTGGTCCAGAAAGCCTCCGTAGAAAACTGCGCCAATGGTGATTTATTCAACTCCTTTTTACAAGAGCTTAGTATTCCCGGGATCAACAATACCGGCAACATAAATTTATATAGATAGGTAACCTTCATTTTAATAGATTTTATTTAGAAATTAACATTTAGACCAAGCGTATAATTCGCCATAATGGGATAATAGCTACCTCCCGTATTGATTTCCGGATCCCAGCCTTTAGGATAATTACTGAAGGCCAATGGGTTTTGTGCGGTGGCATAAATCCTCAGGTTTTCGATACCCGCTTTCTTTAGACTCTGGCTGTTAAACTTATAACCCAACTGTATATTTCTAACCTTCAGATAATTTCCATTCAGCATCCAGAAAGAGGAAGTCAGTGTATTTGCAGTCCCCTGATTGGTGATGGCCTCCAGGCGTGGATATTTCGCATTTGGGTTTGGATTATTTACCGACCAATGGTCCTCCGCCTGCCATTTCTGAATATTACCATTCTGATAGAAAGCATAACCGGCATAATCGCTCAAATAACCATTTACTTTGGCCACCCCTTGCAGGAGGACAGAGATGTCAAAATTATGGTAAGCAGCAGTCAGATTGATTCCATAGCTGTACTTAGGAATTCTGCTGCCCAGCACTGTACGGTCATAAACTGCGTCTACTTTACCATCAGGCAGGCCGTTCGGACCGCTGATATCCTTATAGCGGATATCGCCCGGCTGAACTTTTGGATTGATACTTTTTTGATCTGCGTAACCGGCAATATCATTGGCATCCTTAAATAAACCTTCTGCAACATATCCATAGTAAAGATTCATTGGGTAGCCAATAAACAAGCTACTTCCATTACCTGTTAAGCCATTCAACTGACTGATGTTTCCTACACCAAGATCAAGTACTTTATTGTTGATGATGGAAAGATTGGTGCTGATATTGAAAGAAAATTCACCAATCTGATCACGGTATGCCGCCGTTAATTCCCAGCCCTTATTGCTTAACTTTCCAGAGTTCTGCACCCCTACATTAAAGCCCAGTACTTTAGAAACACTGCCCGAAGGACTCACTAAGATATCATAAGTATAACGGTCAAAATAAGTGACAGACAGGTTCAGCTTCCCTTTAAATAAGCTGGCATCAATTCCTGCATCTTTCGTCCGGGTAGACTCCCAGTGAATGGTCGGATCTGTTAAGTTCACATAAGCAACTCCGGAAGATAAAGCTCCTCCTATAGGATAATTATATCCCGGGTCTAGTTTCCCCTGGTAAGGATAATAATCTTGTGAGCCATCAGCACTTACAATATTCTGATTACCGAGCACCCCGATAGAAGCTTTTAACTTTAGATCTGTCAGCCAGCTGAGTTTGTCTTTCAAAAAGGATTCTTCAGAAATCCTCCAGCCTAAAGCCATCGCAGAAAATCCTGCATATTTCTTATCTGTAGGAAAGCGGGAAGAACCGTCGTACCTGATCGTCCCTTCGGCAAGATATTTACCGCCATAATTATAGTTCAGTCTGCCGAAATAAGAATCCAGCGCATACTCCGCAGCGTTTCCGCTATTCTTTTGAGTATTGGCATCACCAGCATTTAATTCGGTCAGGCTGTTACTGTTGTAACCTGTTCTATTTGCCGCGAAAGAAGAAAATTTATTATATTCATAAGAATGTCCCAGCAATACACCAAACTCATGTTTGCTGATCACTTTTTTATATTCTGCCAGTTGCTGTAAAGTTTTATAAGTATTCAGCCCATTCATCTGGCTTAATGAACCTGGCCCGAGGGTGACCACCGAGTTCAGACGTTGATTGGCCAGGAATCGTTGTGAGTTATCATTTAACTGCGTATAACCGGCAACAACGGATAATTTCAGGTCTTTGATTACCTCCCAATCCAGGCGGGTATTGACCAATAAATCCGTTTGTTTATCCTTATAAAAGGAATCATTATTCATATAGGAAACAGGTGTTCCTTTTCCCACTACGCCCAATCCATAATCTCCATTGCTGAGTTTATTCACATAAATAGCCGGAACCCTGATCACCTGACTGATACTGGTAAGCATATTGTTCCAGTCTAAAGTAGCAGGTGGTGCGGGTTCATGATTCAGGTATTGCGCTCCCGACAAACGAGTGGTTAATTTTAAGTTTGGTGTAATCGTGTTTGTCATATTGAACCGCAGATTATAGCGGTTATAATCATTGTTTTTCACGATCCCATTTTGATACAGGTAGCCCATCGACAAGAGATACTGGGTATTCTGTGTGCTATTGGAGAAGGAAAGATTATGTCCGGTTTGAACCGTAGATTTCTTCAACACCAGGTCCATATAATCTACATTCGGGTAGTTATCCGGATCAGAACCATCTCTATATTTCTGGATCTGTGCTGGCGTGTACGCACCTGGTACTGCCTCATTCATTAGTGTCGCATAATCCGCAGAATTAACGAATTCCGGATAAGCTGTGGCCCTTTGTGTTCCGAAGTAACCATTGTAAGCTATTTTTATCTTTCCGTCTGAGCTTTTACCGGTCTTTGTGGTAACCAGAATCACTCCGTTAGCCGCACGGGAACCATAGATGGCCGCTGTAGAAGCATCCTTCAAAACGGAGATATTTTCCACATCATTCGGGTCAATATCATCAAATGAATTTACAGGAATTCCATCCACAAGAATCAAAGCTGATGCACTCGCACCGAAAGAGCCTACTCCCCTTACCTGAATGGCCGTACTGGTTAAACCAGGTTGCCCGCTGCGTTGAATGATACTCACCCCCGGCAACATACCCGTCAGCGCATTCGACAAAGAACTCACCGGACGGTCATTGATCTCTTTTGCAGAAACCTGAGCAACAGATCCGATTAAATTCGCTTTCTTTTGGGTACCGAAACCCACTACCACCAGCTCTCCCAGTTCCGAAGGTTGTGGTACTAGCTTAATCACTAAGTTGGCAGATTTGGAGACTTTCAGCTCCTGGGTTACATAGCCCACATAAGATACTTGTAAAAGATCATCGTCTTTAAGATTCTTTAAAGCGAACATCCCGTTTGCATCGGTAACAGCAGTTTGATTTTGCCCTTTTACCTTTACACTTGCACCTGGAAGTGCCTGTCCGGTTTCATCCAATACCTTTCCCTTAAGGTCAATGGCATTGATATAATCCAGAATCCGATCAATAACTGAAGTTTCTTTAAGACTAAGCAAGACGATTTTATTTTCAATAGAAAAGGTAATTTCCTGTCCTACTAAACAGGCTTTCATTGCCTCCTCTATCGTCGCGCCCTGCAAGTTTACAGTGACCGTTTCTGCCTTCTTCAACAGCTTGCTGTCGATCATAAAGTCATAGCCCGTTTGCACTCTTATTTTCTCGATAACCTTTCCAAGGGATATATTTTTTTCAGAAAGGGTAACTCTTTGTGCAAAACCAGCTGCCGTCACTTGTAGCAAACAAGTGGTAATAATTATCATGGTGAGCTTCATAATTCGCAGGATAGTTTTAGAAGGTCCGGCTAATTTGCCACTTCTAAACAGATGGTAAAATTTCATACATTTGGTTTGGTTTACGCGTAGCTTCCCTCTCCTCCAAAAGATCAGGGAAGCAGAGCAGGTGTTAAATTGATAATTTGTTCAGCAAAGCATTGAAGTAGCCCGGAATACCCCGGGAGTGTCACGAGCACTCCCGATTTTCCAAAACAGGGCAATGCGCATCCTTAAGGAGGTGTGTTTCTATTCATACTTGGTTTGATTTGGTTATAGGTTTATTAATACTATTGTAAAACGGTTACTACTTTTCCTGCTACTTTAAAATGAACTTTTCCTGTTTTATCCAATGCGTTTAACATGGCAGAGATATTTTTAGACCTGGAAACTACGCCGGTAAAAGTCAGGTCGCCGGGGCTCCCCTCATACTTCACTTCCACATCATACCATCGTGCTACTTTTCTCATGATGCTTTCCAGCGGCTCTTCCTGAAAAATGAAGTTCCCGTTCTTCCAGTCGATGATTTCATCGGTGTTCACTTTCAATATTTTTAATCCCTGATTGCTGACAACCGCCTGCTGACCGGGGCTAAGGACGATTGGCTGGCTCCATGATTTAGAGTTGATGCGCACAGCCCCCTCGAGTAAAGTCGTTTTTCTTGCGGCTTCGTCGGTGTAGCTATTGATGTTGAAATGCGTACCCAACACCTGTAATTCCTCAGTCCCGGTTTTAACTTTAAAGGGTCTGGCTGGATCTTTAGCCACCTCAAAATAACCTTCTCCTGTTAATTCTACCAGACGTTGCCTGGCAGAAAACCGGACTGGATATTTCAAAGAAGAGGCGGCATTCAGCCATACCTTCGTACCATCAGGCAGGTTCAGCTGATACTGCCCTCCTCTTGGCGTGGCAATCGTATTCATAGCATCAGCCTCAATGACGTCCTTCTTTCCGGCAACTTCAGTGACTGAATAGACCAGTTGACCATCTGCTGTCTTGCTGATACTTATTCCAGCTTGCTCGGCAATTTTTCCATTCACCACTCCATCCAATACGATCTTCTGACCATTACCAAGGGTAAGTGTGGCTTGCTCTGAACCAGGAAGAATATCGTTGATGATCTCAGTCTTTGGAAACCCAGGGCGCAATTCGTTAGGATTAGGATTAAATGTATAGAATGCCAGCCCTGAAATCAGCAAAATGGAAGCCGCAATGCTGATACTTTTCCATAATTTATAAGGTTTTGCAACCGGTTTTTGATGGATCTCCAGCAGAATTCCTGTTAAAATATCCTGCTCCAGCTGAGCTTTGTTCCCCATCAGCGGCTCCTCCCGGGAAGCACCTTTTTCCTGCACTACAGTAATCCAGAAATTATATTGCATAATCTCCTGATCTGTGGCAGAACCATCAGCAACCCGCTCCAATATTTTTACGTAATCCGCTCTTTCTATCTGTGGCATATATCTATAAGGCACTTGCCAAAGCACCATCCCTTAGTCGCATGAAAAAAAATAATAGCGAAAACAAGATCCTTAACTTAAAAAGAACAGCCAGGCAGAAGTTCTGCCCATTTTCTTCCTTAGCTTGTTTAATGCGGTTGTCAGATGAGTTTCTACGGTCTTTTCAGAGATATTTAACCGGTTTGCAATTTCTTTATTGCTGAGATACTCTGTACGGCTCATCTGAAAAACCGTCCGGCATTTGTCGGGGAGCTCTAAAGTAAAGTCCCGGATAAACGCGATGAGTTCTTTTACTTCTAAAGAAGAATCAACGAAAGCTTCGTCTACATTTTGCAGCTTAATCCTTTCATAGAAAACGTTTCTGGTATGGTCCTTTCTGATATAGTTGGCCACCTTATGTTTTACGGCTACGAACAAATAATTACGAACCGCATATACCTTTAACTCGGCACGGTGTGTCCAGAACCACACAAAAACCTCTTGTAAAACATCTTTCGCAGCATCCTGATCCTGAAGAATCTGAAAGCACAATTTGTACAAACCTTCCCAATAACGCTTATAAAGCTCAACAAAAGCCGCCTCATTATTGGTTTTGATAAAATCAACCAATTCTTCATCAGAAAGTTTGCTGTAGTTCCCCATAAATTAATGTTGAGGGCTAAGGTAATAAATAGTTCAGCCCGAATCACATCCCAAAGAAAACGCAAAAAAAAGGGATAAACAAGCGCATCAGATAGCTCGTGTAGATTATAAATATCCAACAATAAATAATCTTTAACATAATTTAACAAATTTCATGGTTTATTAATGCCTATCACTAAATATTTAGTTATAACTTAGGTTAATCCAAATAACCAAAAATGAAACTTAAAGTATTCCTACTATTTTTAGTCTGCTATTACCCTTTTTTAGTGTTCTCGCAAAGTAATTATGAAGTTAAGGGTGTAATCACTGACACCGCAGCGACTTACAAAATGGTCAACACCACAGTCACCATTTTAAACGCCAAAGACTCAACGCTCGTCAAATATGTCCGCGCAGGCACAGACGGAGCCTTTAAACTCCATCCGCCGAAAGCCGGAAAATTTATCATCCTCGTTACCTACCCCGGCTATGCCGATTATGTGGAGGAATTCAATTTAGACGATGTCAAAAAGGTGCACGATTTTGGCCGCTTAAACCTGATGTTAAAATCAACCCTTTTAGAGGGTGTTATCATCAAAGGAAACATCAGTGCGATCAAAATGAAGGGAGATACCACCGAATTTAATGCCGCAGCTTATGTGATTCAACCCAATTCTAAGGTCGAAGACCTGTTGAAACAACTGCCCGGCATCACCATCGATAAAGATGGAAAAATCACGGCTCAGGGCCAGGCCGTTAATAAAGTACTTGTAGACGGGGAAGAATTTTTCGGTGATGACCCAACCCTGGTCACTAAAAACCTACGTGGCGACATGGTAGATAAAGTACAGCTGTTCGACAAGACCAGCGATCAGGCTGCATTTACCGGTATCGACGACGGACAAAAAGCAAAAACCATCAACATCAAATTGAAAGAAGATAAGAAGCAAGGCTATTTCGGAAAAGTAGATATTGGCGGAGGTACTGATGATTTCTATTCGGGACAAGCCATGATCAATGCCTTCAAAGGAAAGAAGAAATTTGCTGCTTTCGGAAACCTGGCAAATAACGGAAAAACCGGTTTATCCTGGAGTGATAATGACAAATTCGGCAGTAGTAACTTCCAGATGAGTGACGATGGAATGTATATGTATTCTGGTGGTGGTCGTGATGACGGATTAGATTCCTACGACGGTCAGTACAGTGGAGAAGGTATGCCAAAAACTAAAAGTGGCGGTGCTCAGTTCTCCAATAAGTGGAACAAAGACAAAGAAAGCATCAATGCCAATTATAAAATTGGTGAAATTAATGTAGCCGGTGTTAACAGTACCCTGACGCAGAATAACCTGCCTGCAGGATCGGAAACCCCGGTGATTTTTAGTACTTCAGAAGAAAGATCGGACAAGCGATTGTTCCGTCAAAAAGCAAATATCGCCTATACCATTGCGCTGGATAGTTCGGCGACCATCAAGGTAGGTGTAGATGGATTGCTAAAGAACAACAATTCAGATTCAGAAGGTCATTCCAACAGTGAACGTTTAGACGGCACCGCCATCAACAACAGCAGCACCATCAATGACAATAAAGGAGACCAGAGAGACCTGAATGCCAATATCCTGTACACCCAAAAGCTAAAGAAAAAAGGCCGTACCTTATCTTTAGCCCTGGCACAAAACACCAGCGAAAAAAATAATAAAGGGAATATCTACTCCTTAACCCAGTATTTCGAATTAAACGGAGATTTCAAAAGAGACTCCTTACTGAATCAATACAAAACCTCGCATAACAGCACCTCTAAATTCAGCTCCAATGCTACTTATACCGAACCACTTTCTAAATCATGGTCGGTATTGCTGAGTTATGGACTGAGCCTGAGCAGTGGAACTTCCGACAGAAGCTCTTTCAACCAGGATGCCAATGGCGATTATACGATCCTGGATAGGGAATTCAGTAATGACTTTAAACTAGACCAGGTGTCTAATCAGGGGGGAGCCACCTTTAATTACAAGCAAGGGAAGACCGTTTTCAACTTCGGTGGTAAGGTTGCTGATGTGAGCTTCAAACAAATCGACGGGCTTACACAAGCGCGTTTCAACAGAAAATTCACCAACTGGAATCCTCAGGCCTCCTACACGTATAATTTTACGCAGCAGAAATCCCTGAGATTCTATTACTATGGAAACACCACACAGCCAAGCATCACTCAGTTGCAACCGGTAAGAGTGAACAATGACCAGTTAAATATTTATGATGGAAATCCTGATCTGAGACCTTCGTTCAACAATGGCATGAGCATGAATTTTGGCAATTACAAAGTGATGAGTGGTGAGTCCGTTTGGTTTAATGCCAGTGTAAACTTTACATCCAATGCCATCGCCAACTCTACCACCACCAATGCCGAAGGTAAAAACACCTACAAACCGATCAATATTGACGGAAAGATGCCAACCAGTTACCGGGCTAATGTTAATTACGACAGAAAGATTAAGGTGCTGGATTTACGTGCAGGCATCAATGGCGGGATATCCGGAAACACCAGTTACAGCATGGTGAACAATGAGTTCAATACCACCAACAACAATAATTATGAATTTGGCCTGAGACTTTCTCAATACAAAGAGAAAAAGTATAACTTCTATGTTTCCGGAGGGCCTGCCTATACCGTTAGCGGATCATCCTTACAGAAAAACCTGAATGACAACGGCTGGAAAGCCAATGGAAGCATGGGCTTCAACATTTATCTGCCGGGGAAAATTGAAATTGCTTCAGATGGAGAATATGAATACAGGGCGAAAACAAAATCCTTTAACCAGGTATTTGAGCGTTTCATCTGGAATGCCTACATCAGCAAAAAGTTCTTCAAAGCAGAAGACCTGAAACTTTCGCTTTCCGGCAATGACCTCTTAAATCAGAACACTGGTTTTAGCAGAAGTGCCAGCAGCAATTTAATTACCGAAAGAAGATACAATACCATCACAAGATACTTTTTGCTATCACTGATCTGGGATTTCAATAAAATGGGCGGAGGCGCTCCAAAACAATAATCAAATGAAGAAGACACTAATAACCCTGACCATACTGCTCGGATCTATGAGCAGCTACGCACAAAATGTACGCTTTACTACGGATGGTGTGATTGAGTTTGAACGCAAAACAAATATGTATGCGACCCTTAAAAAGCGCATTAACAAGGACAATGAAACCTATTTACAACCCGCTTATGATTCCTACCGGAAAAATCAGCCACAATTCAAAATCCTGAAAAGCACCCTGACATTTTCAAATGACAAGTCGCTCTTCACACCGCTTCCGGATACCGGAAAAGATGCGGGTGGATTTTGGGGATCTGATCCGAACAGCACGCAGAATAACACCATTTTCAGCGACCTGGCGAACAGCAGCTTCATTACACAGAAGAAAGTATTTGAAGAAACATTTTTGATAAGAGACAGTTTGAGAAAGATCAACTGGAAGCTGACTTCGGAGACCAGAGAAATTGCAGGATATGAGTGCAGAAGAGCCAATGCAATCATGATGGACTCGATCTATGTGGTGGCCTTTTACACGGATAAGATCCCTGTTTCGGGCGGACCGGAATCATTTTCCGGCTTACCGGGCATGATCCTGGGTGTAGCCTTACCACATGAAAACGTGAGCTGGTTTGCCACCTCTGTTAAAGACAAACCTGTTACCGCAGCAGAATTGAAAGCGCCGGTAAAAGGGAAAGCGGTCAATACAAAAGGACTAAACGATACCCTGAACGGGGTAATAAAAGATTGGGGCTCTTATGCACAGACTGTGCTAAAAGCCCTGACGATTTAGTTGACTAATAATTTATAGCCTTTTCCATGTACGTTGAGGATTTCTACCTTAGGGTCTTCCCTAAGGTACTTCCTTAACTTACTCAGGAAAACATCCATACTACGACCGTTAAAATAATTGTCGTCATGCCAGATGCTTAACAAAGCCTCTTCTCTGGTCAACACCGCATTCTTCTTTAAGCATAACAACTGCAACAACTCGGCTTCTTTAGTACTGAGCTTTTGTTGCTGTCCTTTATAGTGAATCAGCTGCGTGGTATAATCAAAGGTATAGTCGCCGATCTGGAACTGCGTTTCAACCGGAGCCACTTCTGCGGTCTCTTTTGCAGACACCCGTTTCAACAGTGCATTGATGCGCAGCAATAATTCTTCTATACGAAAAGGTTTGGTGATGTAATCGTCTCCCCCCAGATCGTATGCTGAAGCTTTATCTTCCATCATGGCCTTTGCCGTAGCAAAAATAATGGGCACCTGCTGGTTGATCTTTCTAATCTCTTTCCCCAGGGTGAAACCATCTTTCTTAGGCATCATGACGTCCAGAATGCAAAGGTCAAATTCCTGTTTTGAAAAAGCCTTGATGCCTTCTTCTCCATCCACACAAAGTACCACCTCAAATTTCCCTTTCAATTGCAGGTAATCTTGCAAAAGCAAACCCAGGTTCGGATCATCTTCTACCAATAGAATTTTTTTCATTATTTACGGTTTAGGGGTAAGATTATTTCAAATACAGTGCCTTTATCTTTTTCACTATACACCTTAATTTTCCCTTCCATCTGCTGGACGATGTCCTGGACGTAGTTCAGGCCAAGGCCAAATCCTTTGACATCATGCAAATTTCCGGTGGGTACTCTGTAGAACTGATCAAAAATACGTTTTGTTTCTTCTGTTGTCATGCCAATACCAGCATCCGACACTTCAATCACCAGGTGTTTATTGATATTCCTGGTGCCGATCTTAATTTCCGGCGTTCCGGTACTGTATTTATTGGCGTTATCAATCAGGTTATAAATGACATTGGAAAAATGCAGCTCGTCCGCTAAAATCAGCGGTTGTGTGGCAGCAAGGTCCAGTTTCAATACTGTTCCTTTCTTTTTCAGCTGCAAGTCCATACTGTCTACCACAACGAGGATCAGCTCGTTGACATTCACAATGGTTTCTTCCAGTTTCAATTCTTTCTTTTCCAGTCGGGCGATACTCAAAACCCTTTCAATATGATTTCCCAGACGCACGTTTTCATCATAGATGATCCCTGCCAGTCTTTTCACTCTGCTCTTGTCTTCTGCGATCTCGGGATCCTTCAGCGCCTCACTGGCAATCATAATGGTAGCCACCGGAGTTTTAAACTCATGGGTCATGTTGTTGATGAAATCAGTTTTCATCTCCGAGATTTTCTTCTGCTTTAAAATCGTATATATCGTATAGGAAAAAATAAAGACGAGCACGAGCAATAAGGCGGCCGAAGAGGCCATCGTGACGCTCAGGTTGCTAAATATCAAAGAATCTTCTTTAGGGAACGTGACGTATAACAACCCTGGATCTCTAAAGATATCGTCGCTAAACAAGGTTACCGTATGTAAATTTGCCTGGGTAGGTATCACGCTTTCCTTAGACACCTTACGGTAAACCACAGAGTCTTTACTTGCCAGTTTCACCCAGAAATCATAGTCGAGCTTGATATTCCTGTTCAGGAGTTCCGTTTTGATCAGTGTATCCAGCACATCTCTGGGCACCCGTTCATCCATCGGCACACTTTCCTGACGCATCTCCTTGGCGACATCCTCCAGGTAACTCAGGCTATTGGTTTTAATGATTACCGTATCCTTTAACAAGTCTTTAAAAGCCCTTGAAAATTTCTGATTTTCGATCTCATCTTCACTTTTAAACTTCGACACCATATCCGGAGAAACACGTGGCAGCGTAATCAGCAGAGGTTTTTTAGTAAAAGGATTAAAAGCCAGATATCGGATACTATCCGGAAGCTTGTCGGTAGAGACGCTAAAAGTTTGCGATTTCTCAGGGATATAGACCTGATTGACATTGGCGGTGACCACATTCCCGGCCTTATCGACTCCAAAATTCATATCTACCTGTAAAGGAGATTTCTTGTCATCCTCCCCATTCGACATTGACAGGTATTCTGTCTCGGGAATGATCGTTGGGTTCAGATAGTTGCTGCGGATCACACTGTCCTGCATATTCAGATCCGCAATAATTTTCTTTTGCTGTTCCAGTTTCCGGCGTTCCTCTTTTGCCTTATGCTGTTCCTTAAATTCTACCAGAATCTGCGCTTTATCCCTCAGCTCTGCTTCTCTTTCTTCTTTCAGCTGATCTTCTTTTTTGTACAGATGCGTAGCCGCATATCTCTTCTGCACTTTGTTGACTACAGCATTTAAAGCCTGGCTCACATCCTGTTCAAAAAGTTGAGATTTTAGGGCATACGCCTCCCTGATGTAATACAATTGCATTACAAAGACACCAAGCAAAGCTATGGTCATTAGAGCGGTGATTAACCAAAGACTTCTTTTTTTCATTATGTGATAGCTCAAAAATAGCTAAGGTCGGGCACAAACCCGCTTATTTAACACTTTTTAACACGCTGATTGCGCCTAAATTACGATGCCTAAAGTCTGTTTATTGCTTTTAATGTGGAATATGATTTTGAGACTAAATAACGTAATCAGAGAAACAGGAGGAAACCCGGAGAAAATGTACGGGAATAGTATCGTGTAGCAGGTTGCCGAAGGATTGTCGGAGAATTACTCAGGAGTAAGGGAGGCTTGCCGGAGGCAAACCCTTCTTCAGGTCTTCAGCACCTCTCCGACAATCCTTCGGCAACCTGCTACTGCATAGCAGACTGAGGGATTCCGAAGATAGATTAAAGAAAACCTGAGGGCCATTGAAAGGGAACCGGGAGTCCGCTAAAAAAACGGCAAAAAAATAAAGCCTGTCCGAATGATCGGACAGGCTCGTGGTCAATTTGTCTATCGTTTAAAAAAGATCTTTAGAAAGGAAGATCGTCTTCCTCACCTGGAGCATTGTTCAAATCTGCTGGCGGAGCGTAAGCTGGTGTTGCTGCTGCTGCTCCCGGAGTCAAGGCATTGATACGCCATACGACCAGACTATTGAAATATGATGTTTTCCCTGTTTTATCAGTCCATGGACGACCGCGTAAGTTAAAAGAAACTTCCACATCATCACCAGTTTTCAGGCTATCGAATAAAGCTGTTTTATCTTGTAAAGCTTCAAATCTGATGTACTCTGGATAAGTAGGATTTTCTGCGTATTCTATAATCAGGTCACGTTTCTTAAAAGTCTCACTCACCTGTTGTAATGCACCAATTTCATGCACTTTTCCTTTTATTTCCATAACAATTACTATTTTATTCTCGTACAAAGTTCAAATCTCTATATTTTTATTGATAACTTCGCACAATATATTATGCAAGTTTTCCACACAAAAAGCAAGGTTATCTTAACCTGCAACAAGCGATTATCGCCATATCTACAGGAAGAGGTTAAAGCCCTGGGCTACACTATTGTTAGGGATTTCCCTACAGGGGTGGAGTTAAATATAACCCTTACTGAATGCATCAAGTTGAATTTAAACCTGAGGTGTGCCAGTCAGATTTTATATTGCTTAAAAAGCTTCAAAGCCAATAACCCGGAAGAATTGTACCGGGAGCTGGTGGATATGGAGTGGGAATCGCTGATTGATTTCTCGGGATACTTCTCGGTGACCTCAAATGTGGATAACCCAACCATTACGACGCCACTTTTTGCCAATCTAAAAGTAAAAGATGCGATTGTAGACAGAATTAAAGACAAAAAAGGAATTCGTCCGAATTCAGGATCAGATGCCAATAAAGCAGTGGTGCACCTTTACTGGAAAGACAGTGAGGCGGACATCTTTATGGACACTTCCGGAGAAACGCTGGCCAAACACGGTTACCGTAAAATCCCTGGAAAAGCACCGATGTTAGAAGCATTGGCCGCGGGTGTGATCATGAGTACGCAATGGGATCAAAAATCACCATTCGTTAACCCGATGTGTGGTTCCGGAACCCTGGCTATTGAGGCAGCTTTGCTGGCCACAAACCGCCGCCCTGGATTGTTCCGCATGAACTACGGTTTTATGCACATCCTTGGTTATGATGAAGAAGTGTTCTTCGCGGAACGCCGTATTCTGAAAGAACAGGTGATTAAAAATGTAGACCTGACGATTATTGCAACAGATCTTTCCGAAGATGCCGTTGACATCAGTCGCAAGAATGCACAAACTGCCGGTGTTGATACCCTGATTACTTTTGAAGTTTGCGATTTCGCAGAAACAAAAGTCCCTGAAGGCGGAAAAGGTGTGGTAGTTTTCAATCCGGAATACGGAGAACGCTTAGGTGTACACTCGGTTTTAGAAGCGACCTATAAAAGAGTAGGTGATTTTATGAAACAGGAATGTAAAGGTTATTTCGGATACATTTTTACCGGAAATCCTGACCTTGCGAAGAAAATCGGCCTTAAAGCCACCAAGAAAATAGAATTTTACAATGGGAAGCTAGATTGTCGTATGCTCGAATATGAGTTGTATGATGGAACAAGAAGACCAGATCCTAAGGAGATAGTGGAATAGTTTAGAGAAAATACGATTTATTTTCTTTTTTTAAATCTATTCCTGTTTAGTTTACGTTTATACATTTATATATTAGCTTATATATTAGAATAAATGTAAACTAAACTTCCCAAATTATGAATGACCAAATCGAAATTAACGTTAGAGAGATTCCCTCTACCATCAAAAAAATCAGGAAAATCAAATCCCTGACTCAGGAGTATCTTGCCGCAAAACTCCACATCTCTCAAAATGCGTACAGCAAAATCGAACTCGGCCACAGTAAACTAACTGTAGAGCGCTTATGCCAGATCGCAAGCATCCTTGATGTCAAGCCTAATCAATTACTTTATTTTAAACCCGCAGAATTTGTTGAAGCCTTAAGAGCTTCCGGATAATTCTCCACATCATTTTTTTTCCGGTTGATTTCAGATACTTTTGCTGCAAAGCAAGATTATTATGGAAGCGTTACTGGAAAAGACCATCGCATTTGTTAAAAAAACTTTAGCAGGAGCGGAAGCCGGGCATGATTGGTTTCACATTGAGCGTGTGTACAAGAATGCCCTGCACATTAACCTGACTGAAAAAGGCGACGAGCTGATTGTGGCCATGGCCGCGCTGTTGCATGACATCGCCGACCCGAAGTTTAATGATGGCGATGAAGAAATCGGTCCCCAAATGGCCGGAGATTTCTTAACCGAACTGGGACTAGCCCCGGAACAAATCGACCATGTCCAAAAAATCATCAGAAATTTAAGTTATAAAGCAAGTCTGGGTACGGTAACTTTCCAGTCCGAAGAACTGGACATTGTGCAGGATGCTGACCGCCTGGATGCCATTGGCGCTATTGGCATCGCCCGTGCTTTTACTTATGGCGGGTATAAGAACAGGGTATTATACGACCCTGAAATTGCACCGGATATGAACATGAGCAAGGAAGTCTATAAAAATTCTACTGCCCCAACGATCAATCATTTTTATGAGAAACTTCTGAGACTAAAAGACCTTATGAAAACAAATACCGGAAAAGAAATTGCCACTCAGCGTCATGATTTTATGCTCATTTATCTGGATCATTTCTATAAAGAGTGGGAAGGAAAGATTTAACGTGTAATTTAAATCTAAATTGTAAATTGCCTGCATGAAGTTAAGCGTCCTTGTTCTCATTGCTGCCTTTGCAGTAGGCCTATCGATAGGTTTGGTCAATTTCTATTTTCAAAAAGACTGGTATTTTATGGCAGTTTCTTTTGGAGCGGCCTTTATCACCAGTTTCATTGTATTCTACTACCTGCTGGAAAAATACATCTATTCTAAAATCGTGCTGATTTATAAGATGATTCACAATTTAAAATTGGGAAAAGACTTAAAAGATGCATTGGGAGAATATGTGAGTAGCGACCCCATCAATGATGTGGAGCAGGAAGTAAAGGAATGGGCAGGTGCAAAAAAACGTGAAATCGATATCCTGAAAAAACAGGAACAGTTCAGAAGAGAGTTTTTATCGAACGTATCTCATGAATTTAAAACGCCTTTATTTGCCGTACAAGGTTATATAGAGACTTTGCAGGACTGCCTGATTGATGATCCGGAGATGGCGCAGAAGTTTCTAAAAAAAGCGGAAAACAATGTAGAACGCTTAAGTTACCTGATTAACGACCTGGATTCTATCTCTAAATTAGAAACCGGAGAAATTCCGATCAATTATACCAAGTTCGACTTTGTGCTCCTGGCTAAAGAGGTGATGGAAGGCCTGGAAGACAAGGCAAAGAAAAAGAACATTACGATATCCTTCAAGGATAAATACACGCACCCTGCGTATGTAAATGCCGATAGGGAGAAGATTCGTCAGGTGATGATCAATCTGATTCAGAATTCTATCAAGTATGGCAGGGAAAATGGCTCTACTGCCATCAAGATTTTCGAACTTCATGACCAGTATCTGATCGAAGTGACCGACGATGGGATCGGAATTGAAGAAAAACACCTCCCTCGCCTGTTCGAACGTTTCTATAGAATAGATTCTCACAGATCCAGACAGGAAGGTGGTACCGGACTCGGCCTTGCCATCGTTAAACATATTTTGGAGGCACACCAACAGATTATTTCGGTAAGAAGCACTTTACAAATCGGGACCACTTTTGCCTTTACCCTGCAAAAGATTGGTTAACAATGACAAAGCTTTTTCAAAATATCTTAACACTTAACATTAACTTAACATTACACTCATACTTTTGTACCATATTTTATAAGTAGGATGGTCAAGGCATTATGCGGGTTTTCATCTGACAATTAAAACAAAATATAATATAACAGATGAATAGCATTTTTAAGTTCTTCACGCCAAAAGACAAAAAATTCCAGCCATTATTCGAGCAGGCAGGTAGCAATGTATTGAAAATTTCTGAGGCACTATTACTAGCGTTAAGTTCAACAGATCTTGAAAAAAGAAAAGAATACATTAAAGAGGTAGAACGTTTAGAGCATGTTGGAGACGACATTACCCATTCGATCTTCTTAGAATTAAGCAAAAACTTCATTACGCCATTCGACAGGGAAGATATCCATGCATTGGCTAGTGCTGTGGATGATATTGCGGATTATATTCATGCTTCTGCAAGTAATATTGAGCTTTATAATATTGTTCATATTGGTGATGCGATGATCAAACTAGCAGAATTGTTAGTAGAAATGTGTACTGATTTGAACAATGCGATTAAAGAATTGAGAAGTTTCAAAAACATTCGCGTGATTGCTGATGCTTGTGTGAGAATCAATAGTGGAGAGAATCAAGCTGACTATGTGACGAACCTTGCGATTGCACGTTTATTCGAATTTGAAACCAATGCAATAGAGCTGATCAAACAAAAAGAGGTATTACAGACCTTAGAAATGGCTACAGATAAATGTGAGGATGCAGCAAATGTGTTGGAATCTATTTTGGTAAAGAACGCTTAAACCTTCAATAAAATGGTAACTACCTTATTGGTCGTTGTAATTGTCCTGGCAATTGCCTTCGATTATATCAATGGCTTTCATGATGCAGCAAATTCTATTGCAACCATTGTATCCACGAAAGTATTAACACCTTTTCAGGCAGTAGCCTGGGCTGCGATATTTAATTTCGCTGCCTATTTTTATTTCACCGACCATAAAGTAGCCAATACAATTGCGAAAACGGTAGTGGAAAACTTCATTACCCTGGAGGTAATCCTGGCCGGCCTTCTGGCAGCCATCACCTGGAATCTTTTTACCTGGTGGTTCGGAATTCCTTCCAGCTCTTCACACACCCTGATTGGTGGTTTTGCTGGTGCCGGTATGGCGAAAGCATTTACCTTAGGTGTGGGTGTTATGGAAGCAATTAACCTTGCTCCTATCCTGAAAGTAGTGGCCTTTATTGTGCTTGCTCCGGTAATCGGGATGGTGATCTCCGTGATTATATCTATTATCATCCTTCATATTTCCAAGAATGCACGCCCTTCGGTTGCAGAAAAATGGTTCAAAAGATTACAATTGATCTCTTCTGCTGCCCTGAGTTTTACGCATGGTGGTAATGATGCTCAAAAGGTAATGGGTATCATTTATGTAGCGATGGTGGCGGCAAATGTCCTTAAGACCGGTGACACTATGCCGGAATGGATTCCAATCTCTTGTTACGCGGCAATCGCTTTAGGAACAATGAGTGGTGGCTGGAAAATTGTGAAAACAATGGGTTCTAAAATCACTAAAGTGAATGCTTTTGAAGGCGTAGCCGCAGAAACTGCCGGTGCCGTAACCTTAGGTATCACAGAACATTTTGGTATCCCGGTATCTACAACGCATACGATCACAGGATCAATTGTTGGGGTAGGTTTACTGAAAAGAGTATCCGCAGTACGCTGGGGTGTTACCGTAAGTTTGCTATGGGCATGGGTATTAACCATTCCGGTATCAGCTACGCTTGCAGCTCTTGTTTACAGTGTGATTCACCTTTTCTTTTAGTACATCGGATTTGTATTGGTGCTGATCAGCAGCATCGCAAAAATCATATCGGGAGTTTATCCCATAAAAAAAACCGAAACGCTTGTTTCGGTTTTTTTTATGCCTGTTATTTTTCAGGTCTCATTAGAACTTAACCCCTACCTGCACTCTTCCTTCCGGATTAACAGGCTGCTCCCATCCAGGTCCTGCTGAAATCAGTCTGATGGCTTCTTTATCATACTTCTCTCCAGGAGTTCTCAGGATTTTGAAATCATAAGGCTTGCCGTCTTTTCCAATCAGAAAACTGACCTGTACTGTGGCACCAAGCGTATGCTCTTTGGTCAGGCGATTATTTTCCTCAAGATACTGGTTGTACTTCTGCCAGCCACCAACCGGGATAAAAGCCGATCCGATCATCATTTGCTTATTTAACAGCACTTCTACCGGGGCATTTAAACGGGCAACAAGCCTATTGGGGGCAAAGCCCGGATGACTAACCGCAATGGTGTAATCTTTCATTAAGCTATCTGCGGGAATTTTAAATTGACCATTACTATCAGTGACGGCCACAATTCCAGGGCTTGCCTGAACAATTCTTACTTCCGCACCAGCTAAAGGCTGCCCATCAGTCCTGGAAACTACTTTCCCCGTTATTGCCGGAACCTGTACTCCCCTTAAACGGACAGATTTTGCCATCGGACTGGCATAAGCGTTTTGCTCAGCTGTCATTACCGCTGCTGCTGCGGGACTTTGCGTTGGGCCTATGACCACAACGCTATTTGTCACTGCTCTTTTCCTGGCATTTGTAGCATAGCTGTTGGTCTTTGCTGCCTCCAATGCTTTTTCTACAGTCGCATCCTTAGCGACCACATCTGCTGCTATAACCGATGATGACGCTAATACCGGCCCTGCTAAAGCTACTGCAGCTGCTGATGCAGGGGATTCAGGACTTACTGCTTTTTTGGCCTTAGCTGAAGGTTTAGCCTGATTATGCCTGTTCTTCGCCAGCGCAGCGCCTGCAACCGCTGCATCAGCGACTGATCCTTTGACTGCCGTTGATCCTGCCGCTGTTGGAGCTGAAGGTCCTGCAAGCACCGGATTTTCAGGCTTAATACTGATATCAATTTCTTTTCCTTGTTTTGCCAGTTGATTTTCCCTTGCCACTTCTTTCATCCAGAAAATGATACTCACCGAGATAAACAATACTGCTGCTGTTGCCGCAATACTTAGCCGTTGCCAGGTAATTACCTTTGTTTTCTTAGCCACATGATGTTCTGCAACGCGCTCCTTCAACTGCTTTTGCAGTAAGGAAATCGACGCCAAAGAGCGCTTAGGCGAGGCACTTAGTCCGGCCAAAGCTTCGGCCACGAAGGGATCTTCCAGTGCTTCCCGCTCCACCTTGTTCATGGTTTTTGCGTCGAGCTTACCGTCAAGATAATCTTCTAAAACTCCTATATCTAACCAATCGTTATTCACCACTATTTTTTTCTATACAAATTTTCAAGTTCCGCTTTCCATTTTGGATATAGCTCTTTACCTTCAACATTTCATATCCGGTAAGATCTGCAACTTCTTTATAACACTTCTCTTCCAGATAGAACAATTGCACACTGATGCGCTGCTCTTCCGGCAATTTCTCCATACACCGTTCCATCACTGTCAGCGATTCTTCTTTTGTATCATCAATATCAAGATGCACAAATTCCGTGTTTTCCACAAAACTCTCTTCCATAGAGACGGTTGTATGCCTGGAATTTTTACGGATGGCCATTAAACAGTAGTTCCTGGATAGCACATGAAGCCAGCTTTTGAAGTTTTGTACTTCATGGATCTTCAGTTTCACTACCAGTTCTTCGAAGATCTGCATGACGGCATCCTTACTCTGCTCTTCATCTTTCAGGTAATTGAGGCAAACCCCAAAAACCAGGTGCATGTATTTACTGTAAAGCAGCCCCAATGACTCCAGATCGCCGCTGATTTTATATCGGGCAATCAAAGCAGCATCGTCCTGCTCCTGAATTCTGGTATTATTTTTAATAAACTTCAATTGCGGTCTGGAACATAATTCGATCAAGTATAAAAATATTTTCTGATAAAGGTGTGGAAATTCGTCAAAGCTTACATCATTCTGTAAACCAACGAAATTATGAAAAAGTTTTTCTTCCCCCTTTTCCTTGTTCTTGTGCTACTAGGATTTAATGCCTCCGCAATAAAAAAAATACAGGGTACGGTAACCGAATCTGGCCTTAAAAGGCCTATTTCCGGCGTACAGGTTAGCAACCTATCCGGAAGCAAACAAGCATGGACGGATAAAAATGGTCATTATGTGATCCTTTTAGAAAACGGCGATCAGGAGCTAAGCTTCAGGAAGTCTGGTTATATATCTCAACGACTTAATATTGTTAAAAAAACGATTTTGAATGTTCAGATGACCATTGGAATTGAAAAACCGGAACCCATCATGAACGAAGTCAGCGTGATCACCTCAGATAAAGCAATGAGTCAGAGTCAAAAGGCGATGAGCCAGGCAGTGGTGATGACAAAAGGCAAACAACAGGCCATCAGAATCCGCGGCATTGCCAGTCCTAACCGGGCACAGAAAACATATAGTGGTGATCCATCCATGAGCATGAATGTAGCAGCCCCGATTGGAAAAGCACAGCCTGCCCCGGGTATCACTGGCATACTCTATAGTAGCACTACCATTGGCCCGTACGGAAATACTGAAAGCTATGCGCCTATTGTGGAGAACACTTTTCTGGCGCCCGATAAAAACCCACTTTCTACTTTTTCAATTGATGTAGATGCTGCTGGTTACAGCAATGTACGCCGTTACCTGAACAATGGTGGTTTACCTCCAAAAGATGCGGTCAGGATTGAGGAAATGGTCAATTATTTTGATTACAACTATCCGCAGCCTACGGGAAATGACCCGGTAAATATCCTGACGGAAATCGCCACAGCACCATGGAACCCACAACATAAACTCGTAAAAATAGCCTTGCAGGCCAGGAAAATAAAAACAGCACATTTGCCGGCTGCCAATCTGGTATTCCTGATCGATGTGTCCGGATCTATGAATCAACCAAATAAATTGCCTTTACTGATTTCTTCTTTCAAATTATTAACGGATCAATTACGTCCTGAGGACCGCGTGGCGATTGTGGTCTATGCCGGAAGATCGGCTTTGGTACTCCCTTCTACCCCAGGTTCTGCGACCACTACCATTAAAGATGCGCTGAATAAATTAGAGGCTGGCGGCTCAACTGCCGGCGGACAAGGTTTAGAAATGGCCTATAAAGTAGCGGCAGAAAATTTTATCAAAAAGGGCAATAACAGGGTGATTCTTGCCACAGACGGGGATTTCAATGTGGGTCTTTCCAGTGATAAGGAAATGGAAACACTGATTGAAGAAAAAAGAAAAAGCGGCATCTTCTTAACCGTACTTGGTTATGGTATGGGTAACACCAAGGACAGTAAAATGGAGACACTTGCTGATAAAGGCAATGGCAACTATGCTTATATCGACAATATCACGGAGGCCAGAAAGGTCTTGATCAATGAGTTTGGAGGCACTTTATTTACGGTTGCAAAAGATGTGAAACTACAGGTAGAATTCAATCCTTCGAAAGTTCAGGCTTACCGTTTAATTGGTTATGAAAACCGTTTGCTGGAAGATAAAGACTTTAATGACGACCGTAAAGATGCGGGTGAAATGGGTGCAGGACATACAGTAACCGCTTTTTATGAAATCATTCCTTATGGCGTTAACAGCAGCTTTACCCCTTCCGTTGATCCTTTAAAATATCAGGAAAACAAGGTTTTGGGCAATAAAAGCAATAGTCCGGAAATGCTGACGGTTAAGCTTCGTTACAAACAACCTGATGGTGATAAAAGCAAGTTGTTGCAGAAAGCGGTACTGGATACGACCTTCCCCTTTAGCGGTGCCAGTGAGAATTTCCGCTTTGCTGCCGCTGTGGCAGAGTTTGGTCTGCTATTGCGCCAGTCGGACTTTAAACAAGGAGCTAACTTTGCACAGGTAATCAGCCTTGCAGAAGCCGCACAGGGTAAAGATACAGAGGGTTACCGCTCCGAGTTTTTAAAATTAGTAAAGTCGACCGCTTTATTGGCCAAAGATTTGCTTAGTATTGAAAACACAAACAAAGTCAATGAAAAAAACTAGCATTTATTTGATCGCCACCTGCTTGATTAGTCTGAGCAGTATTGAAGCGCAAAGTCAAACAAAACTCGGTAATATTTTAAAAAAAGTAAGCGCTGCTACAAAACCAGCAACCAGCAACACCAGCAATAGCGTGACCGGTGCAACGGGCACACCAAGTACTTCCGAAATCGGATTTGGGATAAAAGAAGCTTTAGAATTAGGTATCGGCAGAGGCGCAGATTTACTGTCTGCAAAAGACGGGTTTATGGGCAATGCAGCCGTAAAAATACTTTTCCCACCGGAAGCACAGAAGGTAGAAAAAACCTTACGTAGCGTTGGTTTAGGTTCTTTAGCCGACAATGTGGTATTGAGCTTAAACAGAGCCGCAGAAGATGCAGCAAAAGAGGCCAAACCAATCTTTGTTTCGGCGATTAAGCAGATGACAATTGCTGATGCAACAAATATTTTATTGGGTCAGCAGGATGCAGCAACCAACTATTTCAAAAGAGTAACTACTTCGCAGCTGATGGAGAAATTCCAGCCGGTGATCACGAGTAGCTTAAGTAAAGTTGGCGCAGCAAAATACTGGGGTGATGCCACCAAACAATACAATAAAATTCCTATGGTGAAGCCGGTAAACACTGACTTGTCCAACTATGTAGCTCAAAAAGCGATCGAAGGAATGTTTATACAGGTGGCTCAGGAAGAGCTTAAAATCAGAGACAATCTGGGTGCAAGGTCTACCCCGCTTTTACAAAAAGTATTTGGCTACGCCGACCAGAAAAAATAATCAGCATGGGCTTATAAATTAATAATCAAGCCCATGCAAGTACTAAACGGGAGAAAAAACATTAGACATCTTATAAATAAAAGGTTACTTTTATAGGATAATACTAACAACATAGAAGTATATTGGATTTCAAAGATTTTAATTTTAACCCTGATTTATTAGAGGGTTTATTAGCCATGGGTTTTCGCAATGCGACACCTATTCAAACAGCCGCTATTCCGCTAATTCTAGATAAAAAAGATTTAATTGCCTGCGCACAAACGGGTACCGGGAAGACTGGTGCTTACCTCTTGCCGATCATGAATATGATCAGCATGACGGAAAACCGCCATAACAATACCTTAATATTGGCCCCGACACGTGAGCTTGCACAGCAAATAGATTTACAGGTAGAAGCACTTTCCTATTTCACCAACATCAGCTCTTTAACCGTTTATGGTGGTGGAGATGGTATCGCTTATGAGCAACAAAAACGCTCTATGCGCGAAGGTGTTGATATCATTATTGCCACTCCGGGACGTTTAATCTCCCATCTTTCTTCTGGATTGCTGAAACTGGATCAGTTGCAGCACCTGGTATTAGATGAGGCAGACAGGATGCTCGACATGGGCTTTTATGATGACATCATGCGCATCGTAAGCTTCCTTCCAAAGAAAAGACAAACGGTATTGTTCTCCGCAACGATGCCTCCAAAAATAAGAACCCTTGCCGGCAGATTACTTCATGAGCCTGAACAAATCAGTATCGCGATTTCAAAACCAGCAGCAGGAATTAACCAGCAGGCTTACCTTGTTCATGACTCGCAGAAAGTTAAATTACTGACCGAGCTGATGAAAAATGTAGACTTCCCAAGCATTCTGATTTTCGCTTCTACGAAGGAAAAAGTGAAGAACCTGGGTAAGGTATTCCGTGGATTAGGATTTAAAGCAGAAGCTTTCCATTCGGATCTTGGGCAAAAAGAACGTGAGGCGATCTTGTCAGAGTTCAAGAATAAACGTGTTCCGGTATTGATTGGAACAGATGTTTTATCTAGAGGAATTGATGTGGAAGGGATCAGTCTGGTGATCAATTTTGATGTGCCTCATGATCCGGAAGATTATATCCACAGGATCGGAAGAACGGCCAGAGCCGCAACTACCGGTACTGCAATCACCCTGGTGAATGAAAAAGACAAGCGTAAATTTGCGAATATTGAAAAGCTGATTGACAAGACGATTGACAGAATGCCACTTCCTGAACATTTTGGAGAAGTTCCGGCTGATGCACCAGATGGTTTTGCAGGAGAAAAGAAATATGACCGCAAAAAGCCACAGCAACGTAAAGTATGGGGCAAAAAACCTAAAGGAAAAAGTTCAGGTACAGGTGCTGCAAGAGGTTCAGAAAGTGCTGCTGCAACTCCAGGTACTGCTACTACAGGAGGTTCAGAAACTTCAGGTACTGCTAACAGCGCTACTACTACTGCAAGCAATGGTACAGCGACTGCTGGTTCAAGCATTCCTTCCAGCGCAAACACTTCTGCTGCAAATAACCCTGTTAAGGAAACTTCAGCTAAAACAAATACAAGAGTAAAAACTAAATCAACTAGTGCGGCCGGTACTGCAAGTCCTGATTCAGGTACTGCAAGTCCGACAAAAGAATAGGAATAAAATTTACTGATTATGCAAAACCTACCTCCTTTAGCAGAGCGTATGCGCCCTCAAAATCTGGATGAATATGTGGGTCAGCAGCACTTAGTAGGTCCTGATGCCGTATTGCGTAAAGCCATTCAAAGCGGGCAACTCCCATCAATGATTTTTTGGGGCCCGCCGGGTGTTGGGAAAACTACACTTGCTTACATTATATCTCAAACCTTAGACCGTCCCTTTTTTAACCTTAGCGCCATCAATTCCGGCGTAAAAGACATCAGGGACGTGATCGACCGGGCCGCAGCGCTCCAAAACAGTTTCATGGGTCTTCCGATTCTTTTTATCGATGAGATCCACCGTTTCAGCAAATCACAACAAGATAGTTTACTGGGTGCCGTAGAAAGGGGGCTGGTCACTTTAATCGGTGCAACCACCGAAAACCCTTCTTTTGAGGTGATCTCCGCTTTACTTTCCCGCTCACAGGTGTATATTTTAAAATCCCTGGACGAGGAAGAGCTTTCCGGTTTATTGCAAACTGCAATCAAACAGGATAAGGTGCTGAAACAGAAAAACATTACGATCAAAGAACATGAGGCCCTGATCCGCTTATCCGGTGGTGATGCCCGTAAATTATTGAACGTGCTGGAAATCGCCATCAATGGCATCGGTGGAGATAAGATTGTGCTGACCAATGAGAATGTTTTAAAACATGCGCAGCAGAACCTGGCTTTATACGATAAAGCAGGTGAACAGCATTATGACATCATATCTGCTTTTATAAAAAGTATCCGGGGCAGTGATCCCAATGCCGCCGTGTATTGGCTGGCCAGAATGATTGAAGGTGGTGAAGATCCTTCTTTTATTGCCAGAAGGTTATTGATCCTCGCTTCCGAAGATATCGGCAATGCCAATCCCAATGCACTTTTAATGGCCAACAACTGTTTTCAGGCGGTCAATGTAATTGGCTTTCCGGAATCGAGAATCATTCTTTCTCAGGCAGTGACCTATATGGCTTCTTCGGCAAAAAGCAATGCAGCTTATATGGCCATAAATAAAGCCCAGGCTTTGGTGAAACAAACCGGAAATTTGCCAGTCCCATTACATATCCGCAACGCGCCAACCAAGCTGATGAAAAATATTGGATATGGTAAAGATTACGAATATGCACACGGCTTTGAAGGGAATTTTTCGGAACAGGAGTATTTCCCTGATACCTTAAGCGGCACAAAATTATATGACCCTGGAAAGAATCCTGCGGAAGATAAGCTGAGGGAGAAATTACGACAAAACTGGAAAAATAAATACAATTATTAACTATGCTTTCAACCTTTCTGGACCATCAATGGAAAGCCTTCTGGCGCTCAAAAAATAAAGGTGGAACAATTGCTACGCAGTTGCTCATCGGATTTATAGTCTTATATCTGCTGGGGGTCGCGTTTTTCCTTGGCATAGGTTTAGAAGGATTTATTGCGCAGGTTTTCCCAAAAAAGGATGTCTTTGAAGTTTACAATGGCTTCATTCTTTACTATTTCGCAATTGATTTCATGATGCGGATACAGTTGCAGGACTTGCCAACCCTGGCCATTGTTCCCTATTTACACTTGAAAATCCCAAAAAGGAAGATCGTTAACTTTTTAAATGTAAGCGCGTTGTTTTCTGCATTTAATGTATTGCCGTTATTTTTATTGCTACCATTTTGCGCAACTGCAATATCAGAGATATCTGGCCCATTAGCCTCAGTGATGTATGTGATCGCCATCTTTTCGCTGATGATCTTTAACAATTATGCCGCTTTATATATCAAACGACTGAGCATCCAAAACCTGAAACTGGTACCGATTGTATTGTTGATTATCGTTGGATTCGGATTACTCGAGTACTTCAAAGTGTTTTCTATTGCCGCGATTTCAAACACGGTCTTTAGCTTTGTTGCCGACCATCCTTTCAGCGCCTTAGGATTTACCATTATAGCGGTGCTGATGTTTATTGCAAATTCCAGGTATTTGCGAAGTAACCTATATGTAGAGGAACTGAGTAGTAATAAAGTGGAAAAAGCCAGTACAGACTATCCTTTCCTGGATCGTTTTGGTAAGGTGGGTACCCTGGTCGCGCTCGAAATTAAGCTCATCCTGAGGAATAAAAGAAGTCGCTCTGCCGTAACCATGAGTTCCCTCTTATTATTTTATGGCTTCCTTTTTTATAAAAAAGAGGCCTTAGATAAAGACCAGTTCAACCTCATGGTTTTTGCCGCGGTGTTCATGACGGGTAATACCATTAGTATCTACGGACAGTTCATGTTTGGCTGGCAGGCAGCACATTTTGATGGCCTGATGGCTAATAAAATTGATATCAAAGACTTTATCAGGGCGAAATTTCTGTTATTCACATTATTTTCCACATTGATTACGCTGTTGACCTGTTTATATGGATTCATCAGCTGGAAAATATTATTGATTCAGTTTGCCGCATACTTTTATAATATCGGGATAGGAACAATTATCGTGTTGTTCTTTGCCACACGAAATTGTAAAGCCATTGACGTTAGTAAAAGTGCCACTTTCAATTACCAGGGTGTAGGTGCCAGTCAGTGGATACTGGGTATCCCTTATTTTTTATGCCCATTCCTGATTTTCCTACCCTTTTCTCTGAGCGGCCACCCTTACCCGGGACTGCTGGCCTTAGGATTGTGTGGCCTTGCCGCCTTCCTGACCCGTGGGTTCTGGGTAGATTTTTTAGTTAAAGAGTTTTATAAGAGAAAATACAAAATTGCAGCAGGCTTTAGAGAAAAATCATGATTTTAGAAATTTCGAACTTAAAAAAGATTTACGGCGATAGAACCGTTGTCCATATTGAATCCCTGGAGATCAATTCCGGGGAAACTGTGGGAATTGTGGGTAACAATGGTGCAGGAAAAACCACGATGTTTAGAATGGTACTGGACCTGATCCGCCCTAGCGAAGGAGAAATCCGCTCTAAAGGGGAATTGGTGGACCGTCATGACGGATGGAAAGATTATACCGCTTCTTACCTTGATGAAGGTTTTCTGATTGATTACCTCACCGCAGAAGAATATTTTATGTTTATCGCGGGTCTTCATCAGATGACCGCAGCCGATGTAACCGATTTCCTGCTACAATTCGAGGATTTCTTTAACGGGGAAATTATGAAGAAAGGCAAGTATATCAGGGACTTCTCTAAAGGAAATCAAAATAAGATAGGTATTGCCGCTGCCTTGATGCAAAATCCGGAGTTGTTAATTCTAGATGAGCCTTTTGCCAATCTTGACCCGACTACACAGATCCGCTTGAAAACGCTGATCCGTTCCCTGAAAGCAGAACGCAAGATGTCTACTCTGATTTCCAGTCATGATTTAAACCATGTCACTGACGTATGTGACAGGATAATTTTAATGGAAAAAGGTCTGGTTATTAAAGATATACGAAAAACAGAAAATACATTAAGCGAATTGGAAGCTTATTTTGCAGAGTAATACCTGCCATTGTACAGAATTATAGTCAGTAGTCATCCCCTTTTTAACCAGAATCAACTCCTTCGCTTCGGTTTTTGATGACATTTAGCTGTTAAATTATTCCTATGACACAATAATTTTACAAAACACGAAAGTTGGCATTCCGTTTGATTAACGCTCTGAGTAAAATAAATTATAAAACTATGGTTACTTCAAAATTTAAAATAGCAGCATTTAGTATCGCGTTAGCAATGGGTGCAATGACATTCCAGGGCTGTGATAGCTTAACTAAAACACAAAAAGGCGCAGGTATTGGTGCTACCGCAGGTGGTGTTCTAGGTGCTCTTATCGGAAAAAAAGCGGGTAATACTGCTGTTGGGGCTATCATTGGTGCTGCTGTTGGTGGTACTGCAGGTGGATTTATTGGAAAAAGAATGGACAAACAAGCGGCAGAGATTCAAAATGCAATCCCTAATGCTGAAGTAATCCGTGAAGGTGAAGGTATTATTGTGAAGTTTGATAGTGGTATCCTTTTTGGATTCGACAAATCTGACTTAACTCCTGCTGCTAAAACTAACGTACAATCATTAGCGGCTTCTCTTACTAAATATCCTGGAACGGACATTAAAGTAATTGGCCATACTGATAACATCGGAAAAGAAGCTTATAACATGAGTCTTTCTGAGAGAAGAGCCGCAGCTGTTAAAGCTTATGCAGTGTCTCAAGGTGTTCCGTCATCACGTTTAATCACTATCGGAAAAGGTATGTCTGAGCCAATTGCTGACAACAGCACTGAGGCTGGAAGAGCTGCTAACCGTAGAGTTGAAGTGGTAATTGTTGCCAATGATCAATTGAAACAACAAGCTACACAACAAGGCAAATAAGAACATCTACATCTACCTATAAATAAAAAACCCGTCGTACTATGTACTTCGGGTTTTTTTATGTGATCAGATTTTTTTATTCAGCTTCTTGTTGTTCCGGAGTACCGTAGATATCTTCAAAATAAGATACCGTCAGGGACTTTAGTAACAACTCCTGCTCCATCATTGCAAATGAAGGAACGGGTTTCAGGAGTTTCCAATGCGGCCATCCATCCTGGTCTAATCCTTCCAGTTCATAAAAGCCCATTTCACTCAACAAACGGCAGGTTGCAATATGCATTAACTCTTCCTTTTGTCTTTTACTGTACTTGCCAGGTCCTTTGCCTAACTCCTGCACACCGATTAAAAACAGCATTACCTTTAAATCGGGTACATCAGAATCAAACTCCTGAGCTATCTTTTGTTGCAAAACTTTCCATTTCGCGTGTATTTCTGCAGGTTTCATATGCCAAAGATACAAATTAAGCAGTTGTGCTTTATTACAATAAAATTAAGGGTTTAGCTCTTGGTTTTACTATTTTAGCCTATATCAGCTGATTAGTTTAAAAAGAGATTATATACCTATGGAACCATCATGAGCATACCGCTTAAAAACAGCAATAAATTTGTTGATGATAGCTCCATAACCATTGAAAAACAATTACATATCTATGGAAAAAAAAATAATTACAGGTCTGATGGCCTATGGAATGTCTGGCAAAGTATTTCATGCCCCTTTTGTGGAGGCACACCCCGGCTTTACGCTACGTGCAGTAACCGAGCGAAATCAGAAAAATGCGGCAACAGATTATCCGGAAATCATCAGCTATAATACGATTGAAGATTTACTGGCCGATGATCAGATTGAACTGATCATCATCAATACGCCAAACAATACCCACTATGATTATGCTAAAAAAGCATTACAGGCAGGGAAACATATTCTGGTAGAAAAGCCTTTTACAGCTACTGTTGAAGAAGCGAAAGAAATCCTTGCGCTGGCAGCAACGCTAAACAGGAAGGTTCTTTTCTATCAAAACAGAAGATGGGACAGTGATTTCAGAGCAGTTCGTGAGGTCATCGAAAGTGGCAAATTAGGAAAATTGAGTGAAGTGCATTTCCGCTACGACCGGTATCGTTCTACGATTGGCGTAAAAAGCTTTAAAGAAGACCCGATTGCCGCCGCCGGTCTGATGTATGATCTTGGTCCTCATTTACTGGATCAGGCTTTAAGTATTTTCGGTAAGCCTGATGCTTTTCATAAGATACTGGGTAAAAACCGCGTAAATACCCGGGTAGACGATTATTTCTCTATTCACCTGAGTTATCCAAACAGTGTCAATGTGTTTGTTCATTCTAATATGATGGTGGTAGAATCTTTACCTGCATTCGTGATCAACGGAACAAATGGTTCTCTGCATAAGGTTAGAGCGGATGCACAGGAAGCACAATTACTGGCAGGGATGAAGGTTAATGACATTGCCTATGGTATTGAAGCACCGGGAACGGAAGGAAAACTGTATTTACTGGATGAAGCTGGTGTAAAAACTACGCATAACATTCCTGCTTTACAAGGAAGTTATCTGCCACTTTTTGAATCGGTTTATCAGACGATCGTAAACGACATAGCCTACCCTGTAACAGAAGAACAAGTACTTACACAACTGGAAATATTGGAGGCTTAACCCATGCAGGCATTTTTCATCCTGATCCCGATTTTGCTGCTGGTCATCTATTTTATCTTTAGAAAAGACAGTCACCGCAATTATGTGACTTTAAGCGAAGAAGATAAACAGATGCTTTTCCAGCATGTGGTTTATTACCAACACCTCACTGTAGAAGACCGTTTGCGGTTTGAGCAACGTATTTCTGCGTTTCTGGCGGAGGTAAAAATTGAAGGCGTAGGCACTCCGGTGACTGTACTTGACAAGTTATTGATTGCTTCGAGTGCAGTGATTCCTGTGTTTGGTTTTGAGGACTGGCGTTACCGCAACCTGACCAATGTGCTCTTATATCCGGATACTTTTAACGAGGATTTCCAATATGAAGGCGGTCAGCGGAATATCTTAGGGATGGTCGGTTCTGGTTATATGAACGGGCAAATGATCTTATCCAGAGCTGCGTTGGTCAAAGGATTTTCCAATGCTACGGATAAAGAGAACACGGCCATTCATGAATTTGTACACTTGCTGGACAAGTCAGACGGCGCTACCGATGGTATTCCTGAAAACCTGATGAGGCATGAGTATGTCATGCCATGGGTAAGGATGATCCATGAGGAAATGAAAAGAATTGAAAAAGGAAAATCAGACATTAACCCTTATGCCATCACCAACGAGGCAGAATTTTTTGCGGTAGTATCTGAATATTTCTTTGAAAAGCCAGATCAGTTTAAGTCGAAACACCCGGAGCTTTATGAAAGCTTATCGGAGATATTTTCGCAGGACCTGGCGGGCAAGCCTTTATAGACTGCCCAATATTGCAACATTGAATTCTGTGGGTACTTCTATATGTGGAATGTGCCCACAGCCTTCGAACTCCACGATCTTTGCACCTGGTATTTTAGCAGCAGTCTGCTTGCCTAAAAACCGATATTGTCCATGTAAAGCCTGTTGATCCGGACTTAACAAGCCTTTTCCAACAATAGTTTTGTCCTCTTTTCCAATAAACAAGACCGTAGGAACACGTACGTTAATAAATTCGTGTACTACCGGTTGTTCGTAAATCATGGTATAAGTCATGGCATTAACTCTGGCCAGTCTTGGGAAATCTGCACTTTTTGTCATGCCTCCCGCAATGCGAACCAATTCATCATATTCTGGCTTCCAAACGGTGAAGTAGGAGCTTTGATAATATTTTTTAACACTTTCTGCGGTTGCTTTTAATTCTGACTGGTATTGCTGATCAGTGCTCACATATGGAATGAAACTGCGGTAATCTTCTAAGCCAATCGGGTTTTCCAGTAATAGCTTTTCGGTATTTTCAGGATACATCAATGCAAAACGCGTAGCCAGCATCCCTCCCATCGAGTGACCCAGAATATTTGCTTTTTGGATACCTAAGGTATCCAGCAGTTGTTTAGTCCAGCGTGACAGCTGCTGGAAACTGTAATGAATAAATGGTTTGGAAGATCTGCCAAAGCCGATCTGATCCGGCACGACTACCCTAAACCCGCGGTCGCTCAATGCTTTTATCGTGCTTCCCCAATAGTATCCACCAAAATTTTTACCGTGTAACAATACTACTGTTCTGCCATTGGCTTTGCCCTGGGGAGCCACATCCATATAGGCCATATTTAAATTCTGTCCCTCGGAATGAATGGGGAAATACTTGACCGGATACGGGTATTTAACGTTTTCTAAGGTGATAGAGAGGGTATCTGCCTGTTGGGCCAAACTCGCTGTGGCACTGAAAAGTAAGCAGAAGTAAAGGGCAACTTTCTTATAAAACATAAAATGATTTTAGGAAAAACAATAATAGGAACTGAAAGTTCTAAACTTAAGCATTATTTATATTTTTGGGGAAATATAAAATGTATGAGCAGTCACCAAATAGGTTTGGAGCGGTTAACTATGGATCAGATTTCCGGGATCATCGCCGAAAAAACTTTGCTAGAATTATCCGATGCAGCCATTGCAAAAATAGAAAAATGCAGAAGCTATCTGGACGACAAGTTAGCCCTTCATGAAGGGCCTGTTTATGGGATAAATACCGGCTTTGGCTATTTGCAAAACGTAGAGATTGAATCTGAAAAACTTTCTCAGTTACAACATAACCTTTTGCTATCCCATGCCTGCGGAACTGGTGAGGAGGTAGCTCCGGAGATCGTTAAGTTGATGTTGCTTTTAAAGATCCAGTCTTTAAGCTATGGTCATTCTGCCATAGCCTTAGCTACGGTTTCAAGACTACTCGACTTTTACAATCATGATATTTTACCTGTGATTTACACCCAGGGTTCTTTAGGAGCTTCCGGTGATCTTGCCCCCCTCGCACATCTGGCCTTGCCACTAATCGGCGAAGGCATAGTTTGGTATCAGGGAGAGAAAATAGCGGTTTCGGGGCTCTATGATAAATTAGGCTGGGAACCTTTAAAACTGCAGTCGAAAGAAGGTCTGGCTTTGATCAACGGGACTCAGTTTATGAGTGCTTACGGGGTATTTTGCTTGTTAAAATCCCAAAGTCTGATGAATTGGGCAGATGCCATTGCCGCTATGTCTATCGATGGTTTTGATTGCAGAATCGATCCTTTTGAGACTTTTAGCCACATCATCAGACCTCATGCCGGACAGGTTCATACTGCCGCAAGCATTTCCAAATGGCTTTCCGGAAGCGAACTGATCAGCAGACCAGGTAAACAAACGCAGGATCCTTATTCTTTCCGCTGTGTGCCTCAGGTGCATGGGGCAAGTAAGGATAGTATCAATTATATCCGCTCGGTATTTGAAACGGAGATCAATTCCGTGACTGATAATCCCAATGTTTTCCCTGAGGAGGACCGCATTATTTCTGCGGGAAATTTTCATGGTCAGCCACTGGCTTTAACGCTGGATTTCCTTTGTATTGCCCTTGCTGAGTTGGGCTCTATCTCGGAAAGAAGGACTTTTCAATTGATTTCCGGACAAAGGGGCTTGCCACCATTCCTGGTGAAAAATGCAGGATTGAACTCCGGGTTGATGATTACCCAGTATACCGCAGCTTCGATTGCCAGTGAAAACAAGCAGTTATGTACGCCGGCTTCGGTAGATAGTATTGTTTCCAGTAACGGTCAGGAAGACCATGTGAGCATGGGCGCAAATGCTGCAACGAAGTGTTTACGTGTAGTGAATAATCTGGAAAGGATTTTAGCGATAGAGCTATTGACAGCAGCACAGGCCTTAGACCTGAGGAAGCCATTGCGCTCTTCTGAGGCAATAGAAGACCTGGTTTCGGATTACAGGGGCTTTGTTTCTTTTAATGAAGCAGATCGTTTGCTTGCGGTTGATATCGCCGCTTCGGTGGTATTTTTGCGAACAAAAGAAGGGCTGATGAAAACAGAATTGATTTAATAATCGACAAACAAAAGAGAAGATCATGGAATGATACTTCTCTTTTGTTTTATAGCAATTAACCCTGCTCACAATCTGTTTTCTGGTGGCTTCAGGCATTGATTGCCATATCCATTACGCTTATAAGAAAGGTACACTGATACCGAATGTTACATTACGCCCGGTATTGTAAATCCCTTCCATTTTGTATCTGCTCAGGTGATTAAAATATTTCTTATCCAATAGGTTTTGTCCGGTCACCCAAAGGTTTAATTTGCCCTTTTTGGTATTGATCGTAGTTCCGATTCCAGCATCTAATAGCGTATAGCCATCGGTTTGAGTTTCAAAACTATCAAAACGCGCTTGTTTCAATACATTGGTTAAGCCGACTTTCACATACGTCCCGGCCAATCCTTTTATATTTGGTTCAAAACGCAATTCGTTGTTGATCGATGCTGCCGGTATGAAAGGCAATGGCTGATCATCGGCACGGTTGGTTCCTTTTACATAGGCAAAGGAGTTTTCAAAATGCAGTGATTTGATGAGGTGGAAATCCATTGATGCTTCTCCGCCAATCAGATCGGCATTGGTCTGCACAAAACGGTAAACAGGTAAGGTTTCTGACATACCTGCATCATCGCTGACACCTTTAGTTTCATTGTTAAAGTTTCCGGCATAGATGTAGTTATAGATGCGGTTGGCGTAGGCGTTTAGTCCGAAAGTCACCGAATTAGCCGTGTATTCCAGGCCAAGGTCAAATTGCAAACTGGTTTCCTGTTTTAGGTTTGAGTTTCCGATCTCATACCTGAATGTTCCTTCATGGCGGCCATTGGCAGCCAGTTCAGCAATATTTGGTGCGCGGAATCCTGATCCGGCATTTCCTTTTAACACCAGGTTTTTAGCCACTTCATAAGCAAAACCTACTGATCCGGAAACATTGGAGAACTGATTGTCGAAAGCGGTGAATAGCGGTTCTCCATCTACTGCTAATCCTTTTCCGTTTACCTTTTTGTAATCGTAACGGGCACCAATATTAAAGGCTCCTTTTTCAAAATTACGTTTCAGGTATACAAAAGCACCAATGTTATTGCTGTTATAATCAGGGATCAGGAACTCATCACCTTTATTTACGTTGTTCTGGTACATGCCCTGAACACCAATTGCCGGCTCCCATTTCCCCGCATTCGGGAGATAGTATTTCACATCATAGGTATAAGAATTCAGGTTTAAATTCAGCCCTGGTTCGGTCGTACTTTCTTCAAATTCCTTCCTCATATTGCGTTGAAAAGCAAAAGTTGTTTTCAACTGTCCGGTTCCAAGAATAAAATTACTGTTTAATGCTGCACGATAATGGTTAATGTTCTGAAATGGCAATCCGATTCTGCGTTCCTGTGCTTCGGCTTTAGTGATTACTTCACCTTCTTCATTTACATATTCGCCTTGCTCATTAGGTCCATGTTCTACTAAACCGATATTGGTATGAAAGCGGGAGAAAGTCAGGTGAGAATATCCCCAGCTCTTATTTAAACCTATCATTCCGTTTAAATTGAACTCGTTGAAACCAGAGTTAGGCACTACCGCATCTTTGTATGCAAAGCCATACGCGTTTTTATAGGAAGCGCGACCGCGGTATACAAAGCCATTGTCATTGCCCTGAAGCATTAATGAGGAAGCTGTTAATCCGTTATTTGTGGCATAAGAAGTCGTGAAATTCCCGTTAAAAGAACCCGGAGGAGGTACAAGATCATCGATAATATTGATCACACCACCTAAAGCATCAGAGCCATAAAGTAAACTTGCAGGGCCTTTTAAGATTTCTACTCTTGCGGCAGAGAACTGATCTACTTCAATTCCGTGCTCATCGCCCCATTGTTGCGCTTCTTCCCTTGCACCATCTACCATGGTCAAAACGCGGTTGTAGCCTAGTCCGCGGATAGTCGGTTTAGAAATCGCACCGCCAGTGCTGACCTGAGATATCCCCGGAACCTTAGCAATGGCATCTACCAGGTTAGTCCCGCCAGCCTGTGCCAGTTTGTCTTTCCCTATGGTAACTACCGATAAACTATTGGTTTTGTTGTTTGCACTAAAGGGGGATCCGGTAATTACCACTTCCTCGCTTTCTATAGCAGAAGATGCCATAGCGATGTTTAGCTTGTTAACCGAACTCAGGTCTACGATTTGTGAATAGGTTTTATAGCCCACAAAGCGAACTTCCAACAGGAATCGCCCTTTTGCAGGGATGTTCTTTAAGACAAATTCTCCATTTGCATTGGTGCTGGTAACCGCTTTTAAGTCGCTGATGTAAACCGTTGCACCAACCAGTGGCTCCTGATTGTCGGCATCGGTAACTTTACCTTTAAATTCTGCCAGTCCGGCAGCAAATGCAGGGGCCGAAAAAAAGGTATATAATAAGACCATTAATACCAGATGTATCTTTTTCATGTGTTTTGTGTGTAGGAATGCTTTGCGGTGTTAATTGTATTTTGTTGCGCACAGCATCATATTGGCCGAAGCCAGTTTTATAAATGACAAATTGAGTAATTGAGCCAGGATCAGCCGCCCTAACAGGATCAAAATACGGGTTCCCGCCTATAACCGGCTGCATCCTTATTTACGTTTAGATTTAGCAATTTAAAGGTTAACACAACAGTGACATCAGTCCAAAACACCTATAAAAGGCACCGTTTTAGGAGCGGCATCAGCCATTAGAACCTTTAAAGGATATACATGAATACATCAAGACGCTCAGACGATAATTATGCCGCAGCAGAGCTACAGTTAAAAACAGCAGAAATCCCTGAAAAATCCAGTATAAGCGCATGGCCAATCCTTATAGTTGACAACGTATTTGATATCCCGAAGGAAAATAAAAAGATCAGGTGGCTGGAGGACCCCGAAGTGAGGTACTAATGAGTTCGGTATAGGAACCAGTTAATAAAGCGTAATGCTTGATAACAGGAATAGTTTCCAGGTAAACCTGAAATTGAGTCTGTTCCTGAAGGTAGTTTTTTTCGAAATGTGCGGCACAAACCAGGCAGGTTTCTACATGACTCCCAATGTGTAATTTATGGGTACATATTTTTTCGTTCTGGCAAAGCACTTCTTCCTCATGGTGGTGGAAGGCACTAAACGGCGTCAAAGCTATCGCAAATACCCAAAGCAATGCTATGGATAAAATTCTATGGATATGTTGCCGGCGCTGTTTCAAATTCGACTGCTAAAATACGCAATCTCACATAATTACATACATTTGTTTTATAACATTGCCCTTACATGACCGCATAATGGATTTAAGTTTAGATTTAAGTAAAAGACAAACCCCAACCGGAAATACATTGACTTGTAAAGGATGGGTACAGGAAGCTGCATTACGGATGCTACTGAACAACCTTGACCCTGACGTAGCTGAGCGGCCGGAAGAGCTGATCGTTTATGGAGGACGTGGAAAAGCTGCCAGAAATAAGGAAGCTTTGGCATTAATCATTAAAGCGCTTCAGAATTTAGAAGATACGGAGACTTTATTGATCCAATCGGGGAAACCTGTAGGTATCTTACCTACGCATAAAGATGCCCCAAGGGTCTTGATTTCGAACTCGCAACTGGTCCCAAAATGGGCTACGCAAAAACATTTTGATGAGCTGGAAGATAAAGGCCTCATGATGTATGGACAGATGACCGCAGGGTCCTGGATTTATATCGGCTCGCAGGGAATCGTTCAGGGAACGTATGAAACTTACTCGGCATTGGCCCGAAAACATTTCAACAGCAACCTGAAAGGGACGCTAAACGTTACTGCCGGATTGGGTGGTATGGGTGGCGCGCAACCTTTAGCCATCACCATGAATCAGGGGGTTTGTCTGGCTGCAGATGTAGAAGAATGGCGCATTCAAAAACGTCTTGAAACACGTTACATCGACGAAATTGAACATGATATCGATACGGCTATTGACAAAGCCTTACAATATAAAAAAGACGGAAAAGCATTGTCGATTGGTGTAGTTTGCAATGCTGTAGAATTACTTCAACGCCTGATCGACCGCAACATCACACCGGATACACTGACGGATCAGACTTCTGCACATGATCCTTTGATCGGTTATTTTCCGGAAGGCTTAACCGTAGCAGAAGCGAATGATCTGCGCAAAGCAGATCCGGAGACCTATGTTAAAAAGAGCTATGAGACGATGGCGAAGCATGTTCGTCAGATGTTGATACTCCAGGATCGCGGTGCTATCACTTTTGATTATGGGAATAACCTGCGCGGAAGGGCATTGGAGGCCGGCGTAGAAAATGCATTCGACTTTCCCGGATTTGTTCCTGCCTATATCCGTCCGCTATTTTGCGAAGGAAAAGGTCCTTTCCGATGGGCAGCACTGAGTGGTGATCCACAGGATATTTATGAAACAGATAAAGTAATTCTGGAGCTTTTCCCGGAGAATGAGAGTCTGAAACAATGGATTACCATGGCACAGGAACGTATTGCTTTCCAGGGACTACCGGCAAGAATTTGCTGGCTCGGACAGGGAGAAAGAGAGAAAGCCGGACTGGCATTTAACAAGCTGGTGGCTGAGGGCAGGGTAAAAGCGCCTTTGGTAATTGGCAGAGACCATTTAGACACTGGTTCTGTGGCTTCTCCAAACCGGGAAACGGAAGCAATGCTGGATGGTTCTGATGCTGTTGCCGACTGGCCGATCCTGAATGCGCTGATCAATACTGCGGGTGGTGCCAGTTGGGTATCGTTACACCATGGTGGGGGCGTGGGTATCGGATATTCTATCCATGCCGGTATGGTCATCGTTGCAGATGGAACCGAAGATGCCGCCATCAGAATCAAACGCGTATTACATAATGATCCGGCTATGGGTGTAATCAGACATGCAGATGCAGGTTATGACCTAGCAAAAGATACTTTAAGAAAACACCGCCTTGGTTTATAATCCATATGGCGTTTTCCTGAATTCATTTGCGATTCTTTGAATACTCCGGTATTTCTTTTAATCGCTGTGCATTTTCATCAATCACCTTGCCTTTTGAATAAGCGCCCTGCGTTTTTATTACAAAACCGTGATGGAATAATAAGCTAAATTGAGCGGTCTGCGAAACTAAGCAGACCGCTTTAACGTTTATTAAATAAAAAGAAATGGCAACTGCTCAGCAAATCAAAAACGGGTACATTGATTATGTACTTCTCAACGGTGAACAACCAGCATCAGTATATAGCTTCGTTAAGAAACTAAAAATTGCGGAGACTGATTTTTATGACTTCTACCCCTCTTTTGATAGTATTGAAAAGAACCTCTGGGTAGAACTTACCCTCGAAACGATCCATGCGATTGAAGCGCAGGAAGTTTGGAGCCAGTACTCTTCAAGAGAGAAAATCCTTTCTTTCTTTTACAGCTATGTAGAAGTTTTAAAAAAACACCGGAGTTTCATCATCTATAGCTTAAAAAAACATCAGCATAAGTTCGGTACACCAGAAGTTTTATCTGGCGTAAGGTCGATTTTTGAGAATTTCGCAGAAGGGGTGATCAATGAAGGATTGGAAAGTGGTGAATTGGCCAACCGAAAATTCTTAAGCAAGCGCTATAAAGATGCCGTTTGGGTACAATTTGGTTTTATCGTGAACTTCTGGACCACTGATGACAGTGCCGGGTTTGAAAAAACTGATGAAGTAATTGAAAAAGGCGTAAATGTAACATTCGACCTTTTTGAGCGCTCTCCGCTGGATAACCTCCTGGAATACGGAAAATTCCTTTCCAGAAACGGAAACTTTAAAGAAAAGATGGGACTATAAAATTCATGAAAGCACAAGAGCGTATTCCGGTAACGAAGGGACAGAGATCAGCGAAGTTTGTAAAAACAGGGATCCAGATTGGCGGCAATTATATCAAGCATTATTCCAAGAAACTATTTAACCCTGATCTGAGCAGAGATGAGCTGAATGAGGACAATGCTACCGATATTTATAAATCGCTGAGCGAACTTAAAGGCAGCGCTTTAAAGGTTGCCCAGATGCTGAGTATGGACAAAAATATCCTGCCAAAATCTTATATCGACAAGTTTACACAGTCGCAGTACAACGCACCTCCCCTTTCCGGACCACTCATTGTAAGAACTTTCAGCAAGCATTTCGGAAAAACTCCGGAACAGATTTATGATAAATTTAACCTACATTCGAGCAATGCCGCCTCTATCGGACAAGTGCATCAGGCGGAGCTACAGGGAAAAACCTTAGCCGTTAAAATTCAATATCCCGGTGTAGGCGACAGCATTTCTTCCGACCTGAAACTGGTGAAGCCTTTTGCTTTTCGCCTGTTGGGAATGAACGAAAAGGAGCTCAATATCTACATTAAAGAAGTAGAAGAAAGATTACTGGAAGAGACAGATTATGAGCTTGAAGTTCGCCGCTCTATCGAGTTTTCTGAAGCTTGTAGTCATTTACAAAATGTGGTCTTCCCGAAATATTACCCGGAACTTTCCAGAAAACGGATCATCACCATGGATTGGATTGAGGGCTTGCATCTGAAAGAGTTTTTGAAAACCAAGCCTTCACAGGAGCTGAGAAATAAAATCGGACAGGCATTGTGGGACTTTTACAATTTCCAGCAGCATGAACTAAGAGCGGTACACGCGGACCCACATCCCGGTAATTTCATGATCACGCCGGATGAGAAATTAGGGGTCATTGATTTTGGCTGTATTAAGGAAATGCCGGATGATTTTTACTATCCGTTTTTCTCCCTGATCTCTACAGATGTGCTTCAGGACAAAGCGAAAACCATTGCTGCCTTCAGGCAACTGGAAATGATTCATCCCGAAGACACGGAAAGTCAGATTGAGTTTTATTATAAAGCTTACCGCGAAATGATTGAGCTTTTTGCCAGGCCATATACCAGCAAAACCTTCGATTTCAGTAAGCCTGAATTCTTTGAGCAGCTCTATAAATATGCCGAAAAAGTGGCCACTATGCCTGAGTTCAAACAGGCCCGGGGCGTAAAACACTTCATTTATGTGAACCGGACTAATTTCGGCTTATATACCATACTACAGGAGTTAAAATCTGTCGTGAATACGGATACTTTCCAACCTCATACCTTAAAATGAAAATCCTGCTGACAGGTGCAAATGGTTATATCGGCACCCGATTACTTCCAGTTCTTTTAGCAGCAGGGCATGAAGTGGTCTGTATGGTGAGAGATAAAAGGCGTTTTGCTGAGGCCTCAGATTTTGGAGATCAGGTGCAAATCATCAGCGGAGACCTACTCAAACCCGAAACCCTTGTAGAAATCCCAATCGATATTACTGCAGCTTATTATCTGGTCCATTCTATGTCTGCCAGTGAACATGGCTTTTCCGGGTTGGAAAACAGCGCTGCAAAAAACTTTCTCAAAGGCCTGAAACCTACGCAATGCAAGCAGATGATTTATCTCACTGGTATTGTCAATGATTCCGGATTATCGGAACATTTAAGTTCCAGACTGGCCGTGGAGCAGGTATTGAAACAATCGGGGATTCCCTTTACTATTTTAAGAGCAGCCATCATTATCGGCTCCGGAAGTGCATCATTTGAAATCATCAGAGACCTGACGGAGAAATTACCGGTCATGGTAGCGCCAAAATGGATCAAAACTAAGTGTCAACCGATTGGTATACGGGATGTACTCCGTTATTTAAGCGGAGTACTGTCAAATGACAAAGCACTCTGCCAGACCTTTGACATTGGGGGACCAGACATTCTGAGTTACAAAGAAATGATGCTCCAATATGCAGAAGAAAGGCATTTAAAACGGTTCATTATCACTTTACCACTGCTTACGCCCCGTTTATCATCGTTATGGCTAAACATGGTCACTTCGGTGCCTTATACTTTAGCAAGGAGTCTGGTAGACAGTATGAAAAATGAGGTCATTTGTAAAGAGAATAACATCAACAGCGTTGTTCCGGGCACTTGTTTACCTTACCGAAAAACCCTGCAGCTTGCTTTCGAGAAAATTGAACAAAACTCTATTGTTTCCAGCTGGAAAGATGCCCTGAACAGGGGGTATCTGGATACGAGCTTCATGGATCAGGTGAAAGTTCCACAAAACGGAACATTGAAGTATAAGGTCAAAATGCCTTTTGAGAGAAACCCGCAGGAAGTATTTGAAAACTTATGGAGCATTGGCGGAAACAGGGGTTGGTATTATGCCAACTGGCTATGGAATTTAAGGGGTTTTTTGGATAAGCTGATGGGTGGTGTAGGGACACGCAGAGGAAGAACAAGTAACACCTCTATACATGCTGGCGATGTTTTGGATTTCTGGCGGGTTTTATTAGCCGATCAGCAAAACAAGCGCTTATTATTATTTGCTGAAATGAAAGTTCCCGGAGAAGCCTGGTTAGAATTTAAAGTCATTGAATTCCATGGGCAATATTTTCTGTCTCAGATTGCGACCTTCCGTCCTTCCGGCTTATGGGGAAGGATCTACTGGTATGCCATGTTCCCTTTCCATATTTTCATTTTCGACGGCATGGCCAGGCGGATCATTGAATTTAAGGGGTAATAAAAAAGGCACAATCGCCACAATTGCACCTTCCTTAAAAACCTAAAACTTAGTAGTAAGACACGCGAAAACACAAAAGGTTTGATTGGGAAATGTTTTTTTCTACAATAACGCAACATTTCTATCTTTATTCCAGTCAACACCCCCTATTTGAGCCTATACCCAGTTGGCAAATATTTTTACCAGAATTTGTTGATAAAAACAAGTAAATGTATTAACAAATCAATCCTGTTAAATATATTTGTATTACATCCAACCCCCCTCGATTTTGGCAAATAGCTCTAAAATTTACAAAAACATACTCGTCGTTGAGGACAATCATGCCATACTTGATGTCATTACGCTGATCTTACAAAGCGAAGCGTATAAAGTAACCGGCCTGAATAAGAGCATCAACATGATGAGCCATATTGAACAATGCAGGCCAGATCTTGTTATTATGGACATTATGCTGCCTGATGGAGATGGCAGAGAACTGTTAACGCAGCTCAGATCTGATGTCAACACTGCTGAAATTCCTGTATTGATGATCTCCGCCAGATATACCGAAGCCAATATCCAGCATGGTGCTTTTAAGCCTAACGGATTTCTGGCTAAACCATTTGACATTGACGATTTGCTCGATAGAATCGAGGGCATCCTTGCCGGAAAAGTTTACTAAAACTCAACAAGATGAACGCCAATCAGGAACTGATCACCAAATTCTACACGGCTTTTCAAAATAAAGATATTGCCGGAATGCAAGATTGTTACAGCGACCAGGCGACTTTCAGCGACCCCGTATTTACCAATCTGAATGCCACAGCGCTGCGTGCCATGTGGGCCATGCTGATTCAAAGCGGAAAAGACATGCGTATTGAATTTAGCGAGGTTAAAGCAACAGAAAACGGCGCTACGGCACATTGGGATGCGTATTATACCTTTTCGGCAACGGGAAGAAAAGTTTTGAATCAGATAGATGCGCAGTTTGTCATCGAAAACGGAAAAATCATCCGCCACCGGGACCAGTTCGACTTCTATAAATGGTCGAAACAATCGCTGGGACTTACCGGAATGTTATTGGGTTGGACTTCCTTCCTCAGAAACAAGGTAAGAAAGCAGGCCAGCGCTAAACTGGCCGCTTATAGGTCAAGAAAAAATCCGGAGATTAATCTTTAATTTTTTCAATAATGTCGGTCAGGGATAGTTTCTCCTGTACGCCACTGTGCATATCTTTTAACGTTAACAGACCGCTTTCTAACTCATCACTACCAATCAAAATCACGTAAGGGATGTTTTTATCATCCGCATAACTCATTTGCTTTTTCAGCTTTGCAGCAGTAGGATAGAGTTCCGCAGCAATATCCGCATTTCTCAGTTGTTGTACGATAGGTAATGCATATAATTCTGCTGCCTCATCAAAATTACTGATCAGGACTTTCGTTCCTGCAGCAACAGATTCAGGGAAAAGATTCAGTTCCAGCAACACATCGTAAATACGGTCTGCGCCAAAAGAAATCCCGACACCTGTTAGATTTTTTAAGCCAAACATACCGGTCAGGTCATCATAACGACCACCACCACCAATACTGCCCATTGCAGCTTCATTGGTTTTCACTTCGAAGATACAGCCGGTATAGTAGTTTAAACCACGTGCCAGGGTAATGTCCAGTTCCAGGTCCGGTGTAAGTTCCGGAGCGCTTTGCAACAATCCTTTTAGGTATTTGAACACCGTTTCGATCTCTGCAATCCCGTTCATTCCGGTTGACGAATCTGCCAATACGGTACGCAGGCTTTCCAGTTTCTCTTCGTTACTGCCTTGCAATAAAATAACCGGCTTCAATTTCTCCAGGTCTTCTTCCGTAAAACCGCGCTCCAACAGCTCTTTACTTACGCCATCCAGGCCAATTTTATCCAGTTTATCAATGGCTACCGTCATGTCGATGATCAACTCCGGTTTACCTATAATTTCTGCAATTCCAGAAAGGATTTTGCGGTTATTTAATTTAATCGTGAAGTCTTTAAGACCCAGGTTACTCAGCGCTTCCTGATAGATCAGCACGAATTCTGCTTCATTTAACAAGCTATCCGAACCTACTACGTCCACATCACACTGATAGAACTCTCTATAGCGACCTTTTTGTGGTCGGTCAGCTCTCCACACCGGTTGAATCTGAAAGCGCTTAAAAGGCAGGGAAATATCATTCTGGTGCATGACTACGTAACGGGCAAAAGGGACAGTCAGATCATACCTCAATGCTTTTTCAGAAATCGAGGAGGTGATGGCATTTGAGTTGGCCGTTGCCAGGAGTTCCGGTTTCACTTTAGAAAGGTAATCTCCACTATTTAGCACCTTAAAGATCAGCTTATCGCCCTCATCTCCATATTTACCTGTTAAAGTACTCAGGTTTTCCATCGTTGGGGTTTGTATTTCGGCATAGCCATACTTTTTAAATACCGTCTTAATGGTATCAAAAATATGATTGCGTTTGACCATTTCCTGGGGTGAAAAATCACGGGTTCCTTTAACTAGAGAAGGTTTAATATTCGACATAGCGACAAAAGTACAAAAAGTAACAGGCATAAAAAAAGCTGCCGAAGCAGCTTTTTAGATTATTTAGGATATTAATTAAACCAATAGTCTTACTGGTTCTTCTAACAATGCTTTTAGCGTCTGTAAGAAAGCAGATCCTGTTGCACCATCCACTACGCGGTGATCGCAACTTAAAGTAACTTTCATTACGTTCCCCGGAACTACCGCACCGTTTTTAACCACAGGAACCTGAGAGATTCCTCCGATCGCAAGAATACATGCGTCAGGTGGGTTAATGATGGCAGTAAATTCTTCAATTCCGAACATTCCTAAATTAGAAATGGTGAATGTAGAACCTTCCCAATCCGATGGTTGTAATTTTTTAGCTTTAGCACGTTGTGCAAAGTCTTTCACTTCCGCAGAGATATGCGACAATGATTTACCGTCAGCAAAACGAACTACAGGAACTAGTAAACCATCTTCAACAGCTACAGCCACACCAATGTTCACATGCTCATTGTAACGAATTTTATCGCCTAACCATGAAGAGTTTACATTAGGGTGTTGTTTTAAAGCAATTGCAACTGCTTTTAACACCATATCATTGAAAGAGATTTTTACCGGAGAATATTCATTGATTTTGGTACGTGCAGCAATTGCGCCGTCCATATCAATAGCCATTGTTAAGTAGAAATGCGGTGCAGTGAACAAGCTTTCAGCTAAACGCTTAGCAATCACTTTACGCATTTGCGTAACTGGTTTCTCTGTATATTTCTCTTCACCAACAAACACAGGAATGCTTACCGAAGCTGATTTCTCAGCAGGTGCTGCACTTGCTGCTGCCTGAGGGGCTGCTGCTGCGGCTGGTTTAAAGTTTTCGATGTCTTTTTTGATGATACGTCCGCCATCAGCACTACCTGCAACTTTAGCAAGGTCAATACCTTTGTCTTTCGCAATTCTCTTTGCAAGAGGAGATGCTTTTACGCGGTCAGATCCTTCAGCAGGAGCTGCTGTAGTTTCTTCTGCGGCTACAGGAGCAGCTTCAGCTACCGGAGCATCAGCTTTTTTATCAGCGGCAGGTTTTGCAGGAGCATCACCTTGTTTAAGGAATTCGCTAATGTCAGTTCCTTCCGGGCCAACAATCGCCATAATGCCATTCACTTTCGCGGCAGCACCTTTTTCCACACCAATATGCAATAAAGTTCCGTCTGCATAACCCATTACTTCCATAGTCGCCTTATCGGTTTCTACATCAGCAAGGATATCATCATTTTTAACTTTATCACCAACTTTTTTATGCCATTCAGCGATTACGCCTTCAGTCATTGTATCACTTAGCAAAGGCATTCTGATTACAGTTACACCGATCTTTTCAAGATCAGCATCAGTAATTCCTGCAGTTGCTTCTTTTTTATCTTCAACCGGAGCAGCTGTTTCAGCAGGCGCCGCTTCAGCTTTAGGAGCCGCAGCACCTTCTTCTGCTGCTAATGCCGCTTTATAGTCTTCTCCTTCTTTACCTATTACAGCGATAACTGCATCCACAGGAACAGACTGACCTTCTTCTACACCAATGTATAAAATGGTACCATCCCAGTAAGATTCAAGATCCATGGTTGCCTTATCGGTTTCCACTTCGGCCATTACATCGCCACTTTTAACTTTATCGCCAACTTTCTTATGCCACTTAGCCATCACACCTTCGGTCATGGTATCGCTCATTTTGGGCATTCTAACTATTTCAGCCATTCTATATTATTAAATGAAATGCGTTCTAAATTAATCTTGTACGTATGGATAGTCTGTTTGTACGTATACATCAGTAAACAATTCTGATGCTTCCGGCCATGGAGACTCTTCAGCAAATTTAACAGAATCATCAACGATTTGTTTCACTTTTGCTTCGATCTCTTCGATCCATGCTTGATCAGCATATTTTTCTTTAAGAATAGTTTCTCTTACCTGCTCAATTGGATCTTTCGATTTGTAAGCTTCCAATTCGTCTTTAGAACGATATTTAGCCGGGTCAGACATAGAGTGTCCGCGGTAGCGATAAGTTCTGATTTCCAGGAAGGTTGGTCCGTCACCATTTCTGGCACGTTGTGCAGCTTCATCCATTGCGGTGTGAACTGCTACTGGATCCATACCATCTACAGGAGCACATGGCATATCAAAACCTAAACCTATTTTATATATATCAGTCATGTTTGTAGTACGTTCTACAGAAGTACCCATTGCATAACCATTATTCTCACAAACAAAGATAACCGGCAGTTTCCACAACATCGCCATGTTAAAAGCCTCGTGTAAAGCGCCCTGACGAACAGCTCCATCACCCATGTAACAAACGTTTACATTTTTTGTGCCTTTATATTTCTCAGCAAAAGCGATACCTGCTCCCAATGGAACCTGTCCACCAACGATACCGTGTCCACCGTAAAAGTTAAACTCCTTGCTAAACATGTGCATAGAACCACCTTTACCTTTTGAACATCCTGTTGCTTTACCGTACATCTCAGCCATAATGCTGTTTGCACTTACACCTTTTGCAAGAGCATGTGCATGATCGCGGTATGCGGTGATCATAGAATCTTCTGGTCTTAACGCTGAAATAGCACCTGCTACGACAGCTTCCTGACCAATGTATAGATGACAAAAACCACGGATTTTTTGTTGTCCGTATAGTTGACCTGTTTTTTCTTCGAACTTGCGCATCAGCAACATCGACTCAAACCACTTCAGATAGGTATCTTTATTAATTTCTACTGCACTCATTTTTGGGTATTGGTTTTTATTTACAAGAGCAAATCTACTTTTTTATTGCAACATATTGAACAAAAACATGTAAAATGAACACTAAGGTTACAGAAAATGTGGATAACTTTTACTTTTAAACAGTTTACATTTGGATAACATTTGTAAAATACATAGTTTTGACACCGGACAATAAGCCCCAGTGGTGTACGTTTAAGTGTAAGTGTCTATTACCCAAACTTAAGAGTATGATAAAAAGATTTTTGTTTTCTACCCTAATTGTCGCGTGCAGCCTCTCTGCCGTTCATGCACAGACAAAATCAAAAGAAACCAATAAATTAGAAGATCCTGATAATTTAGCTTCCCAATATTTTTCTCAGGTAATGGGTGTTGCAGTAGATGCGACTTCAAACATCAAACTTTACAAATTCATTTACGAATGGATAGGTACTCCTTACCGATTCGGTGGAAATACCAAAAAAGGCATTGATTGTTCCGCTTTTACAAAAGCGATTTACGATAAAGTTTTCAACACAACGATACTCCGCAATTCACGCGACATTTTTAGCATGGTAGATCCATTGCCAAAAGACGAGCTAAAAGAAGGAGATCTGGTATTTTTCAAGATCAAAAGCCGCAGCATTACGCATATTGGCATTTTTCTTGGTGATAACCGCTTCGCTCATGCCTCTTCCAGTCGCGGAGTAGTAATCAGCAATTTAAACGACCCTTATTATTCGAGGTATTTTTACAAAGGTGGCAGAATTCTGGACCCTGTGAAAAATGACCTGATGGAGGAATAATCCTTCACAAACCAAAAGACATTTAGTCCTCCCATCATACCGGGAGGACTTTTTTTATGAAAAAAATAAACGCTTACTCATGAAACCACTAAATACGCTTGCCTTACTCTGTTTATCCGCTTTATTCTTATTTAGCTGCGAAGGAAACCGCGCGAGTGTACCTACGGCTTCATTCGTTAAAACCGATACTATCCCTAAGGTTAAAAAAGATACCATCAGGATTGCTGCTGTCGGCGATATTATGCTGGGTTCTGCCTATCCGACCAAAGCAAATCTACCTACAGACGATGCGGTAAACAGTTTTCAGGAGGTAACCCCTTATTTAAAAGGAGACCTGATTTTCGGAAACCTCGAAGGTTGCTTCCTGAACAACGGGAAATCTACCAAATGTAAAGACACGCTAAGCAACAGCTGTTTTGCTTTCAGAATGCCGGAACGTTATGCCGGAATTGTTAAAGATGCGAGATTTAATGTCCTAAGTATTGCCAATAACCATGTCGGCGATTTTGGCAGTAAAGGCAGAAAGCGCACCATGGCAATCCTGGATTCTTTACAAATTAATTATGCTGGTTTACAATCTCATCCTTTCCAGATCTTCGAAATAGACAGTGTAAAATACGCGATCTGTGCTTTTGCACCCAACGAAAACACGCTTTCTATCAACAACCTGGTCGCGGCAAAAGAATTGGTCAGCCGCTTAAAGCAACAGGCAAATATTGTCATTGTTTCTTTTCACGGAGGAGCAGAAGGCGCCAGATTTGAGCATGTTCCCCGGGCAAATGAAATCTTTTACAAAGAAAACCGTGGTGATGTATATCGCTTTGCACATGGGGTGATTGATGCCGGTGCAGATATCGTCTTAGGTCATGGCCCCCATGTAACCAGGGCAGTGGAATTGTATAAAAATAAGTTTATCGCTTACAGTCTGGGCAACTTCTGTACCTACGGAATGTTCAGTCTGAAAGGTCCTAATGGCATTGCTCCACTCCTGCAAATAAAGTTAAACGGCGACGGCGATTTCCTGTCTGCTGACGTTATTTCCGTAAAACAAGACAAGATCAACCGCCTGAGACTGGATGATCAGGATGCTGCATTTCATAAAATAAAAACCCTGACCGACACTGATTTCCCTGGCCACCAGCTGGACTTCTCTGAAAATGGAAAAATCGGGCGCAAAAAATTTTAAGCTTCGTCCTTAGTATTTTTCACTAATCCAATACCGGATACAAAGAAGATCAACCCAATGATTCCTGCTACGATCAGTTCTCTGCTTTGCAGACTGTGTTTCACAAAGCCATAACCGGCATAAATAAGCCCTACAATGCCCAGTATGGTTAATATTGTTCCGAAAGTGCGTTTTACGTTCATAAGATTTGTGTTGTTTATGATGACAAGGCAAAATCTATGCCTCAACTCTTTTCAGATGTCTCCAACATTCCGAACACCACTCAGGATCACCTGAAAATCAAAATTCTTTGTATCTTGAAGCCAACATATTTCACCAAAAAACGCTTCATTATGAATCTTACCCTTTACATTATAGTGTTTATCGCACTAGTTATTTTGATCAGCTCCTTCGTTACCGTAAAACAAGGAACGATCGCTGTCGTTACAATTTTTGGAAAATACAGACGATTGTTAAGACCGGGTTTAAGTTTCAAAATCCCTTTATTTGAAGTTGTTCAATCCAGAATCTCGATACAGAACCGCTCTGTAGAGCTCTCTTTCCAGGCGGTTACCCAGGATCAGGCCAATGTGTACTTTAAAGCCATGCTGCTTTATTCTGTGCTGAACCACGACGAAGAAACCATTAAAAACGTAGCCTTTAAATTTGTAGACGCGACTAACCTCATGCAGGCATTGATCCGGACGATTGAAGGATCGATCAGGGCCTATGTTGCTACACAGCGACAAGCTAATGTATTGGCGCAGCGTAATGAGATTGTAGACCATGTAAAGCACCAGATCGACCAGGTTTTGGAAAGCTGGGGCTATCATCTACAGGATCTTCAATTGAACGACATTACTTTCGATGATGAAATTATGCGCTCGATGAGTAGAGTTGTGGCTTCCAATAACTTAAAAGCAGCAGCAGAGAATGAAGGTCAGGCTTTATTGATTACCAAAACCAAAGGTGCAGAAGCAGATGGTAATGCCATCAAAATTGCCGCAGCAGCAGAAAGAGAAGCCGCTCAGTTACGCGGACAGGGTATCGCTTTATTCCGTGCAGAAGTAGCGCATGGGATGACCAAGGCCGCACAGGAAATGGAAGAAGCCAATCTGGATATCTCTGTGATCTTATTCACCATGTGGACAGAATCCATCAAACATTTTGCAGAAAACAGCGATGGCAATGTGATTTTCCTTGATGGCTCAACAGAAGGCATGAATAAAACCATGAAAGAAATGATGGCCATGCAGCTCCAGAAAAACAAAGACGATAAATAAACCAATATCAGTCTATAAAAAAAGGGGATGTCCATTGCTGGCATCCCCTTTTTTTATAAGCTATATTTTCTAATTAAAACCGCCTGCTCTATTTACCAGTTCCGTTTTCTTTGGATCACTCAACTTGATTAAGTCGGCAATGATCTGTAAACTTTCATCTTCAATAAAGTCAATGTTCTCTTCTTTCTTCACCTTATCTCCTTTTTTTACCGGAGGAAGGCCTTTTGAAGCTCTTAACTTATTAATTCTATCCAGAGATTTTGTTTCCAGGCTATCGCGTTCCGCTTTAAGCTTGCTTTCATTTAAAGTGATAGAGATCTCTCCGTCACGCTTTTTCATGTCTGCGATATCTTGTTCCAATGTTTTATAATCCAGAGATTTCGCCATTCTTTCTTCATGTCGTTTTACCAGTTCCGGTTTCAATGGAGCGAGGTTAGCTACAGGTGCAAAGTTCGATTTAGGCACTTCATCCCAGGGCAAAGCTGACGGCTCTGTATCTTCACCTATTTTATTCAATGGGTAAAGAGAAGGGAACTGAATATCCGGCATTACACCTTTATGTTGTGTACTGCTACCATTAACACGGTAAAACTTAGCCATTGTTAAGTTGATTTGTCCCAATTGAATTGGCGCACCGTCTTTAGTCGTAGTCACCGTTGTTTTAGCATCTTTATTTACCAAAGCAGCAATCCTTTGCAATAATGAAGGATTAACCAGTCTGTTCAGGTCAATAGAAGACTGCACCGTACCTTTACCATAAGTTTGTGTACCCATGATCACTCCTCTTCCATAATCCTGGATTGCACCAGCAAAAATCTCAGAAGCAGAAGCACTCAGGCGATCTACCATCACACCCAGCGGGCCGTCCCAGACTACACCCGGATTGGTATCTTCATTCACTTCAATTTCATTCTTGGTGTTTTTCACTTGTACCACCGGACCTTTATCAATAAACAGGCCTGTCAAATCAATCGCTTCCACTAATGAACCACCACCATTGGCACGTAAGTCCATCACAATAGCATCCACTTTATCTTTATTTTTCAGCGTATCAATCAATAGCCTCACATCACGGGTGGTGCTTTTGTAGTTCGGATCACCGGCATTAGCCGCTTTAAAGTCTGCATAGAAAGCAGGAACCCTGATGATCCCGATTTTATACGGTTTACCATCAGACAGTATCGTTTTCACGGTTTTCTTAGCCGATTGATCTTCCATCACAATACGCTCTCTCATTAATTCAATAATGACAGGCTTAGAGGAAAGCTCACGTCCGGCAGGGATAATTTTCAACCTTACTTTAGTGCCTTTAGGGCCTTTTATTTTAGAAACTGAATTGTCGATTCTCCAGCCGATAATGTCTTCAAATTCGCCATTACCTTGCGCAACACCGACAATACGGTCGCCGGCACTTAGTAATTTACTTTTGAAAGCAGGTCCACCCGGGATTACTTCATCAATCTTCAGGATGTCATTTTCCAGTTTAAGTCTTGCACCGATTCCCTCAAAAGAGCGCGCCATATCTTCATTGAACTGTTGCGCATTTGCCGGGTTAAAATAATTGGTGTGCGGATCGATGGTTTCGGTAAAAGCATCCATCACAATTTGAAACACATCCTGATTGTTTACCTTATTGGTCTGAGACTTTAGGTTTTCATATCTTTTAGTTAGTGTTTCTATGTTTTTTGATGGCGGCGTACCTGCGATTTTCAGGTTGACCAGATCGTATTTTACTTTTTTCTTCCAGATCTCCTGTAATCCTGTTATGGTAGTTTCCCATGGCATTTTCTCGCGGTCAAATACATAAGTATCATCTTCCTTGAAATCATATTTACCTTTCACCTGAGTAAGCGTATAGTTCAGCCACTCGTTGTATCTTTTCAAATAAACGTTAAAGATGTAAAAGGGTGCGCTTAGGTCGCCATTTCTGAAATCATCGTCCAGGGTGTTCCTAAACTGTTCAAAATCCTTAATATCTGAAGCCAGAAAATAATATCTATATGGATCCAGATCCTTGATATATTTATCAAGAATCAAAGAAGAGATAGAATCATTGAGCTTTATCTTTTTGTAGTTATAGTTTTCGATCAGGCCCACGACCTCCCTAACTACTAATGCCTGGCGTTCGTCAGGCACAATATTACTTACGCCCTGAACCAGTGGTTGTGGCTTAGGGGAAGCTTGGCATGCCAGTACAGCAGCAGTAAAGATGACCAGTAATGTTCTTTTTAACATTTCTTTGAATAATTTAAAATCCATTTTATAATCCACAACTAATATGATACCAATATCACGATTAAACAGAAAAGAGACAGTATTATTACCGTCTCTTTTCTGTCAACTTATCAAAAGTAATTAAAAAACCTATACAAAAACCCATAGGCTGATGATAATTTCGGAGGTTTAAAAGATTACTTCTTAGCGACTAATTTTGAGGGAATTAGCGATCTTGTTTCTTTAATTCTACTTTTCAACTGTGCATTATTTGCCGATTTCAACAGCAGTTCCGCCCTGTTCAAATCTCTTGAAGCGAGGATATATTCTTTTTTCTTAATTTTCACCTGGGCGATGCCAATAACAGACTCTACATACGCATTATTGTTGTTGAGCTGTTTGGCAAGGATGCCCTGCTGGGTATAAAACCAAAGTGATTGTGTCAGTTTACCGGCAGCTAAATAAATCCTGCCCAATTGGTAGTAAGCTTCCATCTGGCCGTTTTTACTGCCGATTTTGGAATAGTTTTTCAAGGCTACATTCAGGATAACCTGTTCTGCTTCGGTATAATGATTCATCATCAGGTGAACATTTCCTAGTTTCATCAATGCCTCTCCATAACGAACAAAAAGTTTAGAGGAATTGAACTCAAATGCGGCTTTAGTATATAAATTAAGGGCATCATTGAGGTCACCTCTTCTTTCATTCTTCAGTGCTTCTGCAAAATAAGTATTGCCATCAGCCTCTTCCAGACTAGAGGTCACAATATTAATTGCGCCGCTCGTTGCTGGTGGTTCCTGAGGAAGAAAAGTATTGGTTTGTGTCATTGCCTTTCCTGAAAAGAGTAGGAAAAGAATAACTAAACAAAGTTTGTTCATCTTACAAAGATATAACAATTTTAGTTAAACACCTGTAAACTACCGTCAAATGCAGCCCAGACCATATAAGGATGAGAGTCGGTATGATACAATTCTCCGGAGGCACTAATGCCGATTACCCCTGCAAAACCATCAAAGGCTTTCAGTTCTTCAAATGATTTATCACAGGCATTTTTTAGTGTAAAGCCGTCAGTCACACGGGTCACAATTTTAGCTGCCAGTGCTGCACTTACAATATCTTCTCCAACTCCGGTGCAGGAAATCCCTGCATGTTCATTGGCAAAATTTCCGGCTACCGTGGCTGAATCACTTACGCGACAAGGGATTTCAAATCCTTTTCCGCCTGTAGAGGTTGCCGCAGCAAGGTTACCATCCGCGTCTAAGGCGACACATCCTACAGTACCTAATCTGGAAGATTGCTGTAATTTCTCTTCATATTCCTGCCTTCTCTGCGGAATGACCGGATCGAAAAAATCAAAGCCCTGGTCACGGGCAAAATCTAATGCCCCTGCACCGCTCAATACGCGGTCGTCATAGCTGAGCAGCTTTTCGGAAACCTGTATCGGGTTTTTCACATTTTGAATATTGATCACACCTGAAAACTTCTGGCTTTTACCATCCATTAAAGCAGCACTCAGGCGCAGCTCACCATCGCTTTGAATCTGTGACCCCAATCCGGCGTTAAAAAGCGGATCATCTTCTAATAAACTCACGGCATAAACTACGGTTTCCAATGCGGTATGCGTGCTTAAATACTGATGAGATTGGCTTACAATAGCCGCCAGGGCTTTCTGTTTTGCTATTTTGGTTTCCTGGTTGGTTCCAGACTCGCTGAAAAAACCGCCATGAATAATAATTTTCATCCTTTTAATTTAGGGTATGAACTGATGTTAATCTACCGGGATCACTTTGGGGTGATGAATGGTTAATTTGTGTTCGCTAAGGTCATAAATATCACCGTCGCACATCACATGAACCGTCATGTTACTGATGGAAACCGGTTGCCCCATTTCTACATCAGTCAGATTGGTGTCAGTCATGTTTCTTCCGTCTACAAGAATGACCATTCCTGAGCCGATGGCTTCCATGATATTTCCATTGGAAATAAACAGGCCGGTATCTTCCCCTAAGCCGATTCCAAGGATACCAGGGCTACTTGCAGTCGCATATAGCAACCTGCCAATCCTTCCTCTCTGCACAAAATGGGTATCTACAATTACACCATCAATAAAACCAAGACCACCGGTAATTTTAACCTCGCCTTTCAGCAGGGCATCTTTACTACTACCTTGATAAATCATATTTTTAGAGCTTGCTGCAGCACCTGCGGAAGTTCCCGCAATCACCACGGCTTCGTCCTGATATTTGTCCAGCAGAATCTGATGAATGGCGGTACCGCCGAAAATAGAAGACAAACGCAATTGATCACCACCGGTAAAAACAATCACATCTGCGGCTTTGATCCTTGCACAATTTTCTTCTGAATTGGCTTGTTCTCTGGTGATGATATTTAAAACACCAACATCCTGAACATCCAGCTGCGCAAAAGCTTTAATGTACTCCTCTCCCACTTTTTCAGGAATTAAAGAGGCCGTAGTCATGATTTCAAAACGAGATGCAGTGCCCTTTATCGATTCCGTCATAATTTTCTTCAGAATTCCTCTTTCAAAGAAATTCATGTTCTGGGGCAATCCAAAAGTTGTCTCTGTGAAACTTCCGGTGTTTATTGCACCACCTATAATTATTAGTTTACCCTTCGGAGTCATTATAAATCTTTTCGTTGCTAAAAATTTCAAATATATAGGGTAATGCTCAATAACAATGAATTATTTATCAATATTTTCCCCTATCAACATTTCGATTTAGCACAATAATCCGTCCGTTATTTCGCCTAAAATATATTACCAGGATTTAACCGGGTGGATAGCTGTTTTTTCCGAAAAAATTCTTACTTTAATGTCTCCGTTCGACCCTATCCAAGAAACTGATAACTTCCCCGTAATATGGTCACTACCAACACAAAATAACAAATCTATAATGAAAATACTAGGCATACAGGTGCTACGCGGACCAAACATATGGTCTATCAAAAGAAAAAAATTAATTCAAATGCGACTGGATCTTGAGGAAATGGAACAGTATCCTACCAATTTGATTGAAGGATTTGGTGAAAGAATCGAAAAATTAATACCTACCCTGTATACACATCGTTGTTCAAAAGGTGAACCCGGAGGCTTACTCATGAGAATTGAGGAAGGCACCTGGATGGGCCATGTGATTGAACATATCGCCTTAGAAATCCAGACGCTTGCCGGAATGGACACCGGATTTGGCAGAACACGTCAAACTAAAACAGACGGAATTTACAATGTTGTCTTCAGCTATTTAGAAGAAAAAGCAGGCCTTTATGCCGCAGAATCTGCCGTAAGAATTGCGGAAGCACTGATTGCCGGTACAGATTACGATCTGGAACATGACATCCAGAAGATGCGTGAACTCAGGGAGCTGGAACGCCTGGGTCCAAGTACTGGATCTATCGTAGATGAAGCCATTTCAAGAGACATTCCATGGATCAGATTAAATAAAAGCTCATTAGTGCAATTGGGTTACGGAAAAAATCAAGTCCGTTTCCGTGCAACGATGACGGAAAGAACAAACTCTATCGCAGTAGATATTGCCTGCAATAAGGATGAAACCAAGCGGTTACTACAGGATTCAGCGATTCCCGTTGCCAAAGGAGTAACGATCTGGGATCCGGAAGATCTGGACAATGCCATCCTGGCTGTAGGCTACCCGATGGTATTTAAACCATTGGATGGAAACCACGGAAAAGGCGCAACCATTAACGTAAAAACTGATGAAGCCGCGAAAGCCGCTTTTGAATACGCACAGCAATATTCGAAGAAAGTTATCATTGAAAAGTTCATTACGGGTTATGATTTCAGAATCCTTGTGATCGACCATCAAATGGTTGCCGCAGCACTTCGCGTTCCTGCACATGTAACCGGAAACGGCCAGCTGACCATACAGGAACTGATCGACAAAGAAAATCTTGATCCAAGAAGAGGTTACGGACATGAAAATGTACTGACTGAAATCAGTGTGGACAGAGATACGCTGGACTTACTGGATAAAAAGGGCTATACCCTGGAAACCGTTCCTCCACAAGGAGAAATTGTATACCTGAAATCTACTGCCAACTTAAGTACAGGTGGTACTTCAATTGACGTAACTGATCTTGTTCACCCTCAAAATGTCTTCATCTCTGAGCGCATTTCCAGAGTCATCGGACTTGACATTTGCGGCATTGATATCATGGCAGAAAACTTAACACAACCCCTTACAGAAAACGGTGGCGTAGTGCTGGAAGTTAATGCTGCACCAGGATTCAGAATGCACCTTGCCCCAAGCGAAGGCTTGCCAAGGAACGTAGCCGCTCCGGTAATTGATATGTTATACCCTCCGGGGAAATCAACCAGAATCCCAATTATTGCAGTAACCGGTACTAATGGTAAAACGACCACGACCCGGTTAATCGCTCATATTGTAAAAAGCAATGGCACCAGAGTAGGTTTTACGACCTCCGACGGGATCTATGTGCAGAATACCATGTTGATGAAAGGTGATACTACCGGACCGGTAAGTGCGGAGTTTATCCTTAGAGATCCAACCGTAGAATTTGCCGTGCTGGAAACTGCAAGAGGAGGAATCCTCAGAGCAGGTCTGGGCTTCAACCAATGCGATATCGGTGTCATCACCAATATCCAGGAAGATCACCTCGGCATTTCCGACATCCATACCCTGGACGACCTTGCCAGAGTGAAATCAGTGATCATAGGATCTGTTAAAAGAAGTGGCTGGGGCGTATTAAATGCAGACAACAAATACTGCATTAAAATTGCCAATGCTGCCGATTGTAACATCGCCTATTTCAGTATGGACGAGAAAAACCCGGTGATTGTAGAACATTGTAAAGCAGGCGGTATTGCTGCCATCTACGAAAACGGATACATCACTGTCAAAAAAGGCGACTGGAAAATCAGGGTAGAAAAGGTAACGCATGTACCTTTAACTTTTGGTGGCAGTGTCGACTTTATGATTCAGAATGTGCTTGCCGCAACGCTTGCGACCTTCCTTTGGGGATATAAAATTGAAGACATCAGGATGTCATTGGAAACGTTTATTCCTTCTGCTGCACAAACACCAGGCAGGATGAATACTTTCAAATTCAAGGAGTTTAAAATCATGGTAGATTTCGCCCACAATCCGGATGGTTTTAATGGCATCAAGTCTTACCTGAAAACGGTTGACGCGACAGAACATATCGGTGTGATTTCTGCTACAGGCGACAGAAGAGATTCGGATAATTTAGAAATTGCGAAGATCTCTGCTCAGATGTTTGATAAAATCATCATTTGTCAGGAGAAATACCTTCGTGGCAGACCCCCACAAGAACTGATCGATTTATTGATTACAGGGATTCGTGAGGTGAAACCAGATATGGACATTATCATCAATAACAATGGCGATGACTGTCTGAAATATATTATGGCAACCGCGCGTTCTGGTTCCTTCTTCACTATTTTAAGTGATACGATTGACGATGCGATTGTTAAAGTAACAGATTACCTTGATAAAGAATTTGGGGTATAAAAAATCCTGCACGTTTATCGCTTTTTAAAGAGGGGGTTCTGTGCAGGATCTTAAAACGGGAATTTCTCTTTTCAGCCTCGAATCTTTGCTAAAACGCAAATATTCACAGGTCTTCAAAGAAGAATTCCCGTTTTATATTTAACAACATTTGAGGCTTTACTCCGGTTTTCAGACCTTTTCATGTTTCCGGAGTTTTCTCAGATTGCCAGAGTTTACTCAGGTTTCCGGAGTTTAATGTTTTTTAGAGTCTGCTGAGTTTAAAGTAACCCAGATGGATTTCATCAGCCACTAACCCTTCTTCTAAAGTGATTTTCAACTCGTAATTGCTTTTCAGCGATTCAGGAAGCATATCTACCACCTCAAAAGCATCATCTACATCTACACCATACTTATCATCGATATGAGAAGTTGCGCCATTAAATCCGGTATGTTTATAAAACGCGGTTTGTTTTGCCTGTTGAATAGCATTGGCCATATCAGGAGCAACGATAAGCAGCTTATAATGCGGTTCGTCGAACTCATTGGGCTTATAGCCGCCAAGGTTCATAAAAAACAGTTTGTGTTGTTGTTCCTGCTCCTTTAGTTCAGCCTTAGGTACTACTTCAATCTTATACCCATTCACTGTATTTACCTCACGCCAGGCATCCACATGAATTTTTTCTCCTGCTTCCGGCCAGAAATCAAGAATTTCTTGTTTCAAATCCTTTAAAACGGTACCGATAGAGAAAAGCATGTCATGTTGTTCAATCCGACGTGCTGCCGGTTTACAACCCAGCATTAGCATAAACAGTTTAGGTGATTCCATAGGGTTAAATAACGTTACAGGGATTCTTCTTCTTTGATTTCTTCGATAATTTCCCTGCAGCGCGATTCAATTTGCAGAAATACAGGTTCAAACAGTTTATCATCAAAATAAGGATCTGTTACTTCCAGATCGTCTGGTAAAAAGAGCATTACCTTTTCGCGGTGGTGGAGCTGATCTGCCTGCTTCAGGACATCCTTTTCATTCTGTTGATCCATCACCAAAATCTTGTCAAAGATTTCAAAATGATCCGGATTAAAATGCCTGGCTCTTTGTTTAGAGATGTCGTAGCCATACTTTTTCGCAATGGCGATCCCCCTTTTATCGGCAGGCTGATTGATATGCCAGTCGCCGGTGCCGGCTGAAGCAATCTCCCAGTCCAACCCCTGTTCTTCCACTAAATGGCGCATCACCCCCTCCGCTAGCGGAGAACGGCAGATATTGCCCAGACAAACCATTAATATTTTCATATTAGCTATAAATTTCGTTAAGGATATTGGCTAAGCAAATTCCACCTTTCAACAATTGTGTATCCAGCAGACCTGCAAAGTCATAATTGTATCTGTAGCTTAATTTCGCTTCTGGTTTAGTTTCTGCATAAATTTTATTGCAGGCTTCATAAGAACCATAAACGAAATCTTTTAAAGAATTGCTTTTCCATGCGGTCAGTTGATCCTTTGAAGGATGGTTAATCGCATCTGCGTATTCCGTATAGCTTAATTGCTGATAACCGATCAGTGCCTCATCCCAAACCCTGTGCAGGTTAGATTTCTCACCAAACCAGGTTACATATACTTTATTACCCCCAAGATCTTCTTTACGGGCAGTGTGCATTGGCTGATTTAAATCGCCAACCATATGAACCAGCATGCGCATGGCCAACAGTTTTTGACCGGCAGTACTTTCCTGATTTTTCAAAATCGCGGACATTTCAAGCACCTTATTGTAAACATTAGCCTCAGCGTCTGAATCCAGGAAGTTAAACACCCCTTGTTTATCCAGTCCACCAGGAAGGTTTACAAAATGCCAGTTGTACATATAATTATATGCGGTATCAGATTTAATAAAATCTCCCCAGTTGCTAGCCATAGCCAGACTTTCTGAGCCCAATACACCTCTGACACCTTTACGTGCTTTTTTAGACAGGTGGCTTTCTGCAACTTGTCCGACAATACGGTGGCCAAGCATCCCCCATGCATTTGCATTTAAAGGCAGGTAAGCCATAACCGCTACGGTTAAGGCAACTTTCAATGATCTTTTGATAGACTTTGTATTCATTAGAATTAATATTTAAGGAAAATCCGCTTCCGGACCTTAATTTACAATGCTTTAGGCTCGCAAACGATCTTCTCTTTCAAGACCAGGTTACATTCCCTCTGATCACTGGCATTCACCAGAGACAGTTTTTCAGGCTCAAAGGACTTGACAAAAAAGCTCCTTACATATCTTCCGATCTGATAGCAACCGGTCACCTTTTGTTTATAATTGGCTTTGGTATAAGTACCTTCCAGAATCAGGCTGTCATTGCGGACCTCATAAACTCCTTTGGCATATTCTTTCCAAACGCCATTGTTAAAACAAGAATCAGAATAGTAATTCACCTTAGAATGCGTGGTTAAATCTACGTAGAACGAATCACAGGTAAATTTAAACTTATGCTGCGTATAATTCAGTAATTGCTCCTTATTGGGTATACTATCCTGATTCCAAACACCCTGCAAAAAAGCCTCACCTTTTCCTTGTACATTCGGCAGTCTGGTGCAAGCAGCAAACAAGCCTGAAATCAGTAAAAGGGATAACATCAATCTCCACATATCCGGGTATTTTTATAAATTATTTTAAACTGCCAACCATATCTTCCGGGCGCACCCATTCGTCGAATTGCTCGCCGGTTAGTAAAGCCAGCTCAATTGCTGCTGCACGTAAAGTTTTGTTTTCTTTATGGGCTTTCTTAGCGATTTTAGCTGCATTTTCATAACCTACATAAGGGTTTAAAGCAGTAACCAACATTAGAGAATTCTCTAAGTGCTTTTTAATTTCCGGTAAGTTTGGTAAAATACCTTCTGCACATTTATCATTGAATGAAACGCAGGCGTCACCAATCAGGCGACCTGATTGTAATACATTGGCTGCAATCACCGGCTTGAATACATTCAGTTCAAAATGACCGTTGCTACCTCCAATACCTACGGTTACATCATTCCCCATCACCTGTGCACAAACCATGGTTAATGCTTCTGGTTGCGTAGGATTAACTTTCCCTGGCATGATAGAAGATCCCGGCTCATTATCAGGGATGATGATCTCACCGATACCACAACGTGGACCAGAGCTCAGCATTCTGATGTCATTACCAATTTTCATTAAAGCAACCGCAGTACGTTTGTAAGCTGCAGACAGTTCTACCATGGCATCATGTGCTGCCAATGCTTCAAATTTATTCGGAGCCGTTACAAAAGGAAGTCCAGTAAGGTCTGCAATCTTAGCAGCTACCAACACATCATATCCTTTAGGCGTATTTAATCCTGTACCAACTGCAGTACCACCAAGCGCAAGCTCAGCGATCATCACTAAAGCATTTTTGATGGCTCTAACGCTGTTGTCGATTTGTTGTACATATCCTGAGAATTCCTGCCCCAATGTCAATGGCGTTGCATCCATAAAATGGGTACGGCCGGTTTTCACGATATCGCTGAATTCTGCTACCTTCACACTTAAAGTGTGGCGTAATTTTTCTAATCCCGGAATGGTAATTTCTACTGCTTGTTTGTAAGCAGCGATGTGCATTGCCGTTGGATAAGTATCATTTGAAGACTGCGATTTGTTCACATCATCATTCGGGTGCAAAACTTTAGTGGCATCAGCAAGTGTACCGCCGTTAAGCACATGCGCACGATTGGCAATTACCTCATTCGCATTCATGTTACTTTGCGTTCCCGAACCTGTTTGCCAGATTACCAAAGGAAACTGCTCGTCTAAAGTACCTGCGATCACTTCATCACAAGCAGCAGCTATTAATGCTGCTTTTTCTGCTGTCAACACGCCTAACTCTGTGTTTGCTAATGCTGCCGCTTTCTTCAGGTAGCCAAAAGCATGTATGATTTCCTTTGGCATCGAAGCTTCCGGACCTATTTTAAAATTATTACGTGAACGTTCAGTTTGAGCCCCCCAATATTTATCGGCAGGTACCTGCACTTCACCCATGGTATCGTGTTCAGTTCTAAAATTCATAGTGTTTTTTTTGTGATGACAAATTTAGTTTTTTATAATTTAATGGTAGCGCTATTCTCCAGGGACCTGATGCTGTAAAGAAAAATTTACGCAGCAGTAACTTTAAGGAGTGTTCTTTATTTCTAAAACCAGCTTTCGGTTAAGCCTAAGGGATAAAAATTCCGGATACCGAAAGCAAAATCAAGAAAAAATCCCGTATAAAACGCTCATTTGAACAAATGTATACAATTTAGTATGCTAAATAATAGGTGCTGATAATGTTTAAAACTCTTTTACGTTTAAAAGGTTAATATTCCTTATTTTTCGGGCGTTTAAAGCACCATCATTATTCATGACTTATCGTAATATTCTAGCCGTAGCTTCAGTAGCCACTTTATTATTCTTTTCTTGTTCAAATTCCAAAAAACCCGCGGTGCTTTCTGAGCCAGGTAAAGAGCGGACAGTGGAAGATGACAAGGCCGACAGCCTGCTATTGGTGTATAATCCTGCCAAGGGCGATAAATGGATTGCTGACTTTGTACAGAACCTCCATAAAAAATATGGGTTTAATGGCAATATGCTCGTTGCCAAAGATGGCAAGATCCTTTATGAAAAAGCGATTGGATGGGCAGATTACTTACACCGCGATAGCTTAAAGATCAATTCTGAATTCGAACTGGCTTCCATCACCAAAACTTTTACCGGAACTGCCATCATGCAATTGATTGAGCAGGGAAAATTAAAACTGACGGATGACGTGAAGAAATTTTACCCGAACTTCCCTTATGAGGGGATCAATGTTAAATTGCTCCTTACCCACCGTAGCGGTATGATGAACTATGTTTATTTTACGGACGGCATCTGGAAAGACAAGAAAAAACCAATGAGCAACAACGATGTCATGAATATGATTGCCGAGCATAAGCCTAACCGCTATGCCAAACCGGACACTCGTTTTCATTACAACAACTCTAACTATATGGTCTTGGCCGCTATCATTGAAAAGATAACCGGCAAACCTTACTCTGATTATATGATGGAGCATATTTTCAAACCTGCAGGAATGAAGAATACGCACGTTTACTCTACTACTGTTTATCCTAAGATTCCTGTTGATGTGGTGGGTCATGATCGTACCTGGAGGTATTCCGTAGTACAAAATTTCCTTGACGGACCTGTTGGCGATAAAGGAATTTACAGTACCCTACATGATTTAGTACTATACGACAAAGCCTTGAAGAACGGTCGTCTGCTAACAAAACCTAGTTTAGATTCGGCTTATAAAGGCCATAACAAACCAATCAACGGCCATTTCAATTATGGTTACGGATGGAGAATGTTTGATGGCGAGAACGGCAGAAAAGTAGTTTACCATACCGGATGGTGGCATGGTTTCAGACACATCTATGTCCGTGATGTGCAAAAGAACATTGTTGTGATCTTCCTGGGTAACCTAACCAACGGCAGTTTAATGCATTTAGACGAGTTGTATAAACACCTGGGTATGCCGGTTATCAGAAAAGGAGCTTATTCAGGTTCAGGATCGCTACCAGGCAGCGACGAGGACTAATAAAGCAAAACAGAAGATCAGCTTGCTGATTTAGGAAATTTTATCTAAGGCAATACCTCTGCTTCTTTTAGCGAGGTATGTTTTTAAAAGACTATTTTCCGGGAGTTCCAGCTGTGGATCTCCCGCGAGAATATCAATTACAGTTGACCTTGCCTCCTGTAAAATCAATTGATCTGTTGCCAGATTGGCCAGTTTCAATTCCAGCACCCCACTTTGCTGTGTACCGGTAAGGTCTCCGGGACCGCGCAATTGCAGGTCGATCTCCGAAATCTCAAAACCATTATTGGTCTTTACCATCGTATCTAAACGAAGACGTCCATCTGCACCTAACTTATTCCCTGACATCAGGATACAATAAGACTGTTCGGCACCTCTACCCACACGTCCACGCAACTGGTGGAGCTGCGATAGTCCAAAACGTTCCGCATTCTCAATGATCATGATCGAGGCATTCGGCACATTCACCCCTACTTCAATTACCGTAGTGGCCACCATAATCTGGCTTTTACCATCAATAAACTGCTGCATTTCGAACTGCTTCTCTGCATTTTTCATCTGACCATGAACGATACTAATCTGAAAATCCGGTCGGGGAAACTGATAACTCATTTGCTCAATTCCAGCTTCCAGATTCAAAAGATCCAGTTTCTCACTTTCTTTGATCAATGGATAGACTACATACACCTGTCGGCCTTTAGCAATCTCTTCCCGCATAAAACCGAACATACGCAAGCGCTGACCTTCAAAGAAATGACGGGTTTCAATCGGCTTCCTGCCTACCGGCAGCTCATCGATCGAAGAAACATCAAGGTCTCCATATAGAGTCATGGCCAATGTACGCGGAATCGGCGTTGCCGTCATCACCAGAATATGCGGTGGAATGACGTTTTTACGCCATAGTTTAGCCCGTTGTTCCACACCAAAACGGTGTTGTTCATCAATCACTACTAAGGCCAGATTTTTAAAAACTACTTTATCTTCAATCAAGGCATGGGTACCTACCAGAATGTCAATCTCTCCGGCTTCCAGTTCCTCATGCAATTTTGTACGTTGTTTTTTGGTACTGCTTCCGGTAAGGATCCCTATTTTAGCCAGGCGGCCATCTAACAGCGAAGTGATAGATTCATAATGCTGACGCGCCAGAATCTCCGTAGGCGCCATCATACAGGCCTGAAACCCATTGTCCTTTGCCAGCAACATACTCATCAGTGCGACTACGGTCTTCCCACTTCCTACATCCCCCTGCACCAGGCGGTTCATCTGAATACCACGTTGCGTGTCCGTTCTGATTTCTTTAATTACGCGCTTCTGTGCACCGGTGAGTTCAAAAGGCAGGATTTCCTTATAGAAAGTATTTACACTCTCTCCAACCTGGTTAAATGGATGTCCTTTGAACTTCCACTCCCTGATTTGCTTATTGTGTAACAACTGAAGCTGTATATAGAAAAGCTCTTCGAATTTTAACCTGCGTTCTGCACCTTTTAAAGCCTTCACATCCCTTGGAAAATGGATACTCAAAATTGCTTCTTTTTTATTCACCATCTGATACTTATCCAGAATATAAGCCGGCAGACTTTCCTTCACTTCGGCAAGGTTTTGCTCAATCACCAAAGTCTGGAGTTTCTGAATTCCTTTACTGTCGAGGAAGAATTTCTTTAGCTTTTCCGTGGAGTTATAAACCGGCTGTAACCTTAGGTTTCCGGTGATGGTAGCTGGTCTTGGATAGTTTTCCAGTTCCGGGTGAGAGATACTAAATCCGCCGTTAAAAGCAGTTGGCTTCCCAAAAACGATGTATACTTTACCACGCTGCACATTCTCGTCTACATATTTCAAACTTTGAAACCACACCAGTTCAATAGAACCGGTTTCATCAGTAAGACGGGCAACAATCCTTTTCTTATGCTTCTCCCCAATCTGTTCTTTTCCGGTAATCCGACCCAAAACCTGTACATAGGGTAATTCGCTGTTCAGCTCATTTACCTTATAAAACCGGGTACGGTCAATGTAGCGAAAAGGAAAATAATTGAGCAGGTGATCGTAGGTGAAAATACGCAGCTCCTTTTGCAGGAGTTCCGCACGTTTAGGCCCTACGCCTTTAAGATATTCGATGGTGGTATCTAAACTGGAAGCAAACAAGACCTTAAATGTTTTTTTTCCTAAAGGTAAGGATATCTTTAATGATGCTCCAATTAAATACGATAACAGAGACTACCAGCAGAAAATAAGCGATCAGTTTATTGGAATCTACGTGCTCATCAAAGTAAAAGATGGCGACGTTAAAAGCGATAATAGGATTCACATAAATAATGATTCCTAAGGTAGAAGAAGGAATTCCGATCAGCGCATATAAGCTGAGGAAAAGAGGGATGATGGTAAAGAATACTGCTACCACAATAATATTGCCCCAGAACCAGGCAGAATCAGGAATACCGCCATGTTGAAACAGGTAAAAAGGCAACATCAGAACCACGGCAAGGGCGATTTGTGAGGCCAGTACATTTAGCTTATCCAGGTTTTGCATCTTCCGCTGAATGATCAGGTAAAATGCATACAGGGAGGCAATGATCACGGACCACATCACTTCCACAAAGGAACCGCTGGCCAGCAGAATGATACTTCCCAAAGCAATGGCCAGGGAGATCAGTTTTAATTTCGATAAATGTTCTTTGAGGAGGATAAATCCCCCAAACGCAGTAATCAATGGGCAAACCATATAAGCAAAGGCTGCCGATTGAAGACTGACATTATTTACCGCATAAATATAAGTGTACCAGTTTGAAGTGAGCAGGACGGTAGAAGCTGCGATTTGCAGCGCTACGGTATTCTTATCCTTTCTACTTAAACCGGCAAGGTAATCCAGGTCCTTTCTGATTTGCTTTTTCCTGAAAACCAATATCGCGATCCACAGAAACACCAGGGAAGTAAAGATCCTGTAATAAAGGATTTCCTCAGAAGGAAAAGCCTTTAAGTTTCTTAGTGGAATGGAGAAAAAACCCCAGATAGCGAAAGAGAGGATGCCGGCAAAGAAGTACCTGAGATTTGATTTCCCCAAAACTTATCCTTTAGAAGCGATGATAGAAATTTCTACGTTTACACCTTTAGGCAAGCCTTTCACAGCAACGGTTTCACGTGCAGGGAAATTGCTTTTGCTATCGAAATAAGAACCGTATACGGCGTTCACTTCATTAAACAAAGCCATATCAGTTAAAAATATAGTCGTCTTTATGACATCACCGAAGGTATAAGAAGCTTCCAATAGTACGGCTTTAATATTTCTCATCACCTGGTGAGTTTCTTCAGAGATCGAAGTCATGGTTAATTCACCATTTTGTGGATTGATCGCGATCTGTCCTGATAAGAATAAGAAACCATTTGCTTTTACAGCCTGGCTGTAAGGACCAATCGGAGCTGGTGCATCGTCGGTATTGAATATTTGCTTCATAATTATATAGGTTTATATTGTTCTAGAAAATCCAGCTGATCAGCTTATAGAGCAGGCCAGCTACAAAAACAGCAATTGCAACGGCATTAATGACGTGCATGATTTTTAGGTTGATATTGGTTGGTCGGTTCGGATCTTTCTTTCTAAATAGATACATACACCGGCAAATGTAGGCATAAAAAAAAGAGAGCTTCAAAAATGAAGCCCTCTTTTTTTTAATATTTACTTAGAAATAATTAGTTTCTAGCAGATTCAACACGACGGTTTTGGATACGACCTTCTTCAGTATCGTTAGAAGCGATTGGATTAGCTTCACCATGACCTTTAGTGATTACTTGACTAGCGTTAACTCCAGAGTTAACTAAGTAAGTTTTCACAGAGTTAGCTCTGTCTTTAGATAATTTTAAGTTGTAAGCAGCAGTACCTTCGCTTGAAGCATAACCGTTAACAGTTACTTTACCACCACCATCACGCAATACAGAAGATAATTTATCTAAAGTAGGGTATGAATCAGTTTTAAGAACTGAAGAGTTAAATTCAAATTGGATTCTTTCGAAACCAGTTACATTTGAAGCGTCAACAACAGCAACTTCTACTTTAGGTAGAGGACAACCTGAACCGTCAACTGCAACACCTGCTGGAGTACCTGCACATTTATCGAATTGATCAGCAACACCGTCACCATCTGAATCTTTTTTCAAATCTTCAACAGATTTTTCAACGCTAGATACACGAACTTTTAATGCTTCAACTTCTTGACGTAATGAAGGATCTTTCAATTCATCATACATTAAAGCTAAAGGATTAACCCAGTCAAGGTTTGGTTTAGATTTCGAACCCAGAGAGAATTCAAGACCTGCATATCCGTATGAGAATTTATCTTTAGTAGTTGCTTTAGCATATACTCCGTCAAAATTATCACCATCGATGAAGTGCATAGTGTAACCTAAGTTAAATGACACACGGTCAGATACTTTAAATTTAACACCAGCTCCAACAGGGATATAAGCTTCTTTAATGAAGTCTTTATCATTGTCTTCACCAAATTTACCTTTGTTGTCAACACCGTTAACGATTGGGTTGTAAGCAACTAAACCGTAACCAGCAGTTACGAAGAAGTTTACTGAGTTCTCACGACGTAAGAAATCTACAGTAGCTACATTAACAACACCTCTTAAGTCAATAGAGTATTGCATTTCAGTTTCAAAATCTTTGATACCAGCTGGAAGCGAACCTGCAACTTGTTTGTTTGTACCAGAAACTTTTCCGCGGAAAATGTTACCTTCTAAACCGAATGCATGACCTAGTTGTTTTCTTAAAGACAAACCGTAACCTAAGTTCACGTCAGCACGGTTAAAGTCATTAGTACCACCGATAGCAACAAATGGAGATAAAACACCACCGTTAACACCAATAGACCATGATCTGTACTGTGCTCTTCCACCAAATACCTTGGCTGAAGAAGAAGTAGCTGGAGCATCTTGTGCGTTAACAAGAGTCGTTGCTCCCATTAATGCTACGAAAGAGACTGCAACACCCTTTTTTAAAGTAGAATAATTCATAATTTTCTTTTTTAAGGTTAAACAAATTAATTGTATAATTTTTTGCGTAGCAAAACTAAACAATTTTTTAAATTCCCACAATAGATATACAAACTCCGTTCCAAAGTTTCCAGACGTGACTAATCAGGTAAAACTAAGGGTGCCAGAATCGATTATTTTTCCAAATAAGAACATACAAACGAGCGCAGCATTTTGTTTTAAAAAAATAAAACTCACTGAAAAACAAGGCAATAAGCATATTTAAGTCAAAATAAAATGACTTTATCACCAAAACCAGACATAAAGTGTAAAAAACACACAACGTTAAAATTTATGACATGAAACTTTCCTGATTTGACAAAATTGTCCTGTCTCCACCTAACCTGCAAGTCCTTTTTTCCAGACAATTTCCTACATTTGCTCCTAATCCAATAGCATACAGTTCTTTTATCATTCTTCTATGGCAATTCCAAAAATTATACATCAAACCTTTAAAAGCGCTGACTTGCCCTATTTAACCCGCTGGCATATTGCAAGATTTAGAAAGAAGAACCCTGAATATCTTTATGAATTCTATGATGATCAAAGAATAGAATCGTTCCTTTCCACTGAGTTTGGGCCGGATCTACTCAAAAAATACCAAAGATTGAATATAGGTGCTGCTAAAGCAGATTTCTTTAGATATGCTGTCTTATTAAAAAAAGGTGGCGTCTACATTGACATCGACAGCGCGATCAATGGGAAGCTGGATGATTTTATCAAGCCTGATGACTCCGCCATTATTTCACGTGAAAAAAATCCCTCACTATATGTACAATGGGCATTAATATTTGAACCAGGCCATCCTTTCCTGCAAAAAACCCTCGAACTCGTTTGCGAAAATATTGACAATAATACTTATCCCCATGATGTTCATCAGATGACGGGCCCCACTGTATATACAAAAGCCATTAATGAATCATTAAAAGAAAACCCCTCCATAAAGTACAGGACACTTGGGGTAGACTATGATGGTCATCTGAAATTTAAGTACCTGTTTAGTAAGTTCTCCTTATATAAGGATGGAGAACATTGGAAAAAAATGCAGTTAACAAAGCCTGTACTTCGCCCAAAATAGGAGTTAAATCTCAAAAACACCTTCCTGCGAATTATATTACCTTTGCCATATTAGAAGATTCAAAAAGAAACTATGAAAGTTGCCGGTTTTACATTTATTAGAAATGCAGTAATTAATGATTATACTATAGTAGAAGCCATTAATTCAATTCTTCCCATTTGCGATGAATTTGTTGTTGCCGTTGGGAACTGTGAAGACGGTACAAGAAGGCTCATAGAAGAAATGAAATCTCCGAAAATAAAAATCATCGATACCGTCTGGGATGACAGTCTGAGAGAGGGCGGACGTGTTTTCGCCTTAGAAACGGACAAAGCATTCGCAGCCATCTCTAAGGATGTAGATTGGGCATTTTATATTCAGGGTGACGAATGTGTCCATGAAGATGATTTACCACTGATCAGGAAAGAAATGGAAGACAATCTGCAAGATAAACAGATAGAAGGTCTTTTATTTAATTACCGTCACTTTTATGGATCTTATGATTATATCGCGGAATCCCGAAGATGGTACAGAAGAGAAGTTCGGATTGTCAGAAGAAATCTTGCGGTACAATCCTACAGAGACGCACAAGGCTTTCGCATTGATGGAAGAAAGATAAAAGTCAAATTAATCGACGCTTATATCAATCACTATGGCTGGGTAAAACCACCTTTTGGCCTGCTGAGAAAAAAACAGAATTTCAATACATTCTATGATGAAAATGCCACGACAGAAGTGATTCCGGAAACGGCTTCTTTTGATTATGGAAATGCAGATCGCTTAATTCATTTCACCGGCACCCACCCGGCTGTCATGCAGAACCGCATAAATGCCGTCAACTGGAAATTTGATTTTGACCCGACTAAAGCACATAAAAAACTTAGTCTACGCAGGAGAGTCTTAGAGAAGATATACTTGTTAACCGGCGTCCGCCTCATGGAATACAAAAACTACAAAAAGGTTAAATAATCCATGTTAATCGTACTGGCTGACGAACCGATACAAATTAAAGTCATCTGAATTAAAAGCTTTAGCAATTCTTTGCTGAAGCTCAACCTTTCCTACATCCCGCATTCTATGTTCCTGGATCAGCCTGAAAGCCTTTTCTGTATATAGAAATATTTTCCTGGAATGATCTCCCTGCCCGGCCGCGTTTATCCAACTTAAAAGCTCATCTATACCTTCAGCTTTATCTGCTACAGTCTTAAATACAGGAATAACAGGCTTACGCTGACGAAGCATTTTCATTAGATTATTCGCAAAACCTGAAGCCCCTTCCCGATCCGCTTTATTAACCACAAAAGCATCTCCGATTTCCATCAATCCTGATTTGATGTGCTGAATCTCATCTCCGGCCTCTGGCACTAAAACAACAATTGTTAAATCTGCCAATCCAGCTATTTCTATTTCCGACTGCCCAACACCAACTGTTTCCACAATGACATAGTCAAAATCCGAGGCCCTTAAAACATCCACCATCTCAATAATCCGGGCTGACAAGCCACCCACTGAGCCCCTCGTTGCTACCGACCGTATAAAAACACCTGGCTTATTAAAATGAGCAGACATCCTGATCCTATCGCCAAGCAATGACCCTAAATTAAATGGGGAAGTTGGGTCTACCGCCAACACCGCGACTTTCTTACCCTGAAGGACAAGCTTTTCGATTAAAGCATTTACCAGGGTACTTTTTCCAGCACCCGGGGGCCCTGTTATGCCTAAGACAGGCGTATCCGGGTTACTTTGAATGATGCTTAACAATTCCTTGCTTCCCTCAAGATCATTTTCCACCATGGTTAACACCCGGGCTAAAGACAGGAAATCGCCCTTCTTAATCCCGGATAAGAATTGGCTTATGGTTTTCATTGGTTATTTTTTTGATGCAAATAAGCAGAATATAAATTCCTTAACAAAAGAATACATGAAATTAAATCGCCCTTACTGCTGCTGCCCAACAACCGTAAACGAGGAGCATCCCGTCAAATAAAAACTTTATATTAAACAATTAAATCATGTAAATTTGCAGATTAGTTATAGAATCAATATTTGAATGCAAAATAAATCCATATCCGTTGCTTTATTAATTTCTACTTATAACTGGCCGGAAGCGCTGGAACTGGTTTTATCCAGTGTAGTCGGACAAACAAGAATGCCAGATGAAATCATTATCGCTGACGACGGATCTAAAGAAGAGACAAAACAACTCATAGAAAAATTCAAAACCAGTTTCAATCTTCCAATCAAACATATCTGGCATGAAGATAAAGGATTCAGAAAAAGCTTGATTTTAAACAAATCTGTTAAAAACATCGATTCAGAATACATTATAGAAATTGACGGAGATATCATCATCCATCCAAAATTTATTGAAGACCATCTGAAGGCTGCGCAGCCGGGGTATTTTGTTCAGGGCAGCAGGGCGATGATTACAGAAGAAAAATCTAAGGAGATCTTAGCTAACAAAGACATCAATTTTTCTATATTCTCTTCCGGGCTATACAGCAGGTTCAATGCATTAAGGTTCCCCTTGCTAAGCGGCATATTTATACTAGACCCATCGAATCCATTTCATATTAAAGGATGTAATCTAGCCTTCTGGAAAAAAGATTATATTGCCGTTAATGGTTATTATAATAGTTTCGAAGGATGGGGAGGCGAAGACTATGAGTTTGGAGCGCGTTTATTACACGCTGGAATCAAAAGAAAACGTTTGAAAATGGCAGCACTCGCTTTCCATATTTTTCACAAAATAAACTCCAGAGCCAATACAGTTCCCAATGATGTGATCTATCGAAAAACATTAGCTGAAAAATCAACCACTAATAATGACGGCTATGAGCAAGTATAATGCTTATTACACCTTATATTTTAATTTATAAATGAAGACTTACTTTAGATTACTGTCATTTGCGAAACCTATAGAAAAGTTCGCCATCCCATATATCATTGCTACACTACTAGCTATATTTTTTAACACCTTTAATTTTACCCTCTTAGCCCCCCTGCTAGACACGCTTTTTTTTGACAAAAATGCCTCTACAGGAGTCATGAAGGTTGCAGGAGACTGGGATTTACTTGCACAATTTAAAAATTACATCAATCAAACTGTCACCACACTTGGAAAGCCGGAAGCTTTAAAAATCGTATGTGCAGTGATTTTTGTCTCCGTGGTCCTTTCCAACTTCTTCAGGTATCTGTCACAGCGTTTCATGGAAGACCTTAGAGTTCACACCTTACTGAATCTCCGGAAAACGGTATTTAGCAATGTAATGAACCTGCATATCGGTTTTTTCAACAATGAAAAAAAGGGAGATATTATTTCTAAAGTTTCTTCGGATGTACAGGTGGTCCAATTCACGGTTACCAATACCTTGCAAGTTGTTTTTAAAGAACCGGTACAGCTACTTTTCTACGTTTTTGTGTTATTTAGCATATCGGTTAAACTAACCTTATTCTCCTTGCTGGTGATCCCTGTATCAGGCTTTATCATCAGTAGAATTGTAAAACGTCTTAAAGAACAGGCTACAGCTGCGCATGAATCATTCGCAAAAATGATCGGCTTCCTTGATGAGGCTTTAAGCGGAATCAAAATTATAAAGGCTTTTAACTCCACTGAAAGAATTAAAGATAAATTCGATGCTGAAAATCAATTCTATTCTAACCTGAATAGAAAAATGGTTAGAAGACAACAGCTCGCCTCACCAGTCTCCCAAACGCTCGGAATAATGGTGGTGGTCATTATCGTATTATATGGTGGTGGATTGGTCATTAGCGGAAGTAAGGAGTTTACCGCCTCAGACTTCATCATGTATATCGCTGTATTCTCACAGGTGATGCAACCGGTAAAAGCCATCAGTGATTCCTTTAGTGGAATTCATTCCGGAATTTCCGCAGGAGAAAGGGTATTAGCCCTGATTGATACCAAACCAGAAATGGTCAATAAACCAGGTGCTATCGAGCTAAAAGAGTTCAATCATTCGCTATCCTTTGAAAAGGTAAGCTTTAGTTACAAAGAGACGCCGGTATTAAAAGACATTACCTTAGAAATCCCTAAAGGAAAAACTGTTGCCCTTGTAGGACCTTCCGGAGGTGGAAAAAGCACGTTGATGGATCTGATTCCAAGATTTCATGACCCTAAATCCGGTGTAATCAAAATAGACGGTATAAACTATACTGACCTGACTGTGGAGAGCATCCGCGCTAAAATGGGTATAGTAAATCAGGAATCCTTTCTCTTTAATGATACGATATTTAATAACATCGCTTTTGCAAATCCAGAGGCTTCAGAGGCTGAAGTAGTGAATGCGGCTAAAATTGCCAATGCGCATGACTTCATCATCCAGACAGCTGATGGTTACCAGACCTTTGTTGGAGATAGAGGTGGCCGTCTTTCTGGCGGACAGCGACAACGGATCTGTATTGCCAGAGCTGTCTTGGCAAATCCACCCATCATGTTATTAGATGAGGCAACTTCTGCACTGGATACCGAATCAGAAAGACTGGTTCAGGATGCGCTCAACAAACTTCTGCAAAATAGAACGTCTATCGTGATTGCCCACAGATTGAGCACCATACAGAATGCTGATCTTATTGTGGTCATTGATAAAGGCTCAATCGTTGAACGCGGCAGTCATCAGGAATTAATACAACAGAAAGGTCTTTATAACAAACTGATCGAGCTACAAACATTTAATGATTAAGCATAAAAAAATGTCACATTTGAAACCCATCGCCATATATCTTCCACAATACCATACCATTCCAGAAAATGATGAATGGTGGCAAAAAGGATTTACAGAATGGACCAATGTAAAAAAATCTAAGTCCTATTTTCCAGGTCATTACCAACCACATGTTCCTGTAAATAAAGATTATTACGACCTGAGCGATAATAGCGTATTGGAAAAACAAGCAGAGTTAGCCAAGGCCTATGGAATTGAGGGATTTTGCTTTTATCATTACTGGTTTAGCGGGCACCTGTTACTGGAGAAACCTTTACATAATATGCTGGATGCAGGTAAACCTGATATGCCATTCTGCTTATGCTGGGCAAATGAAAACTGGACCCGCACCTGGGATGGGCAGGACAAAGAGGTATTAATTGAACAACATTATTCTATTGAAGACGATAAAAAGCATATAGATTACCTCATGCCTTTCTTCAAAGATGAGCGATATATTAAAATAGACAATAAACCAGTTTTTCTGATGTACCGTACGGAGCTTCATCCGGATATCATGGCCGCAACAGAACTATGGCGCAATGAAGCTAAAAAAGCTGGTTTTGATGACCTCTATCTCATCAGGGTAGAAAACCATTTAAAGAATATGAACCCTGCAGAACATGGATTTGATGCTGCCATGGAATTCGCTCCGGATTCTGGATTTAAAGGTAAAAAAGTTCAAAAAAACAACTACCCTAAATACCTGTTACACAAATTAATGCATAAAACCGGAATCAAAAAATCTGTTCATCATCAGAATGGGATTTATTCCTATGCTTCCATGGTGAACAGTTTGATAAATAAGGCAGAAAGACCATACAAATACTTTAGATGTGCTTTTCCTTCCTGGGATAATTCCGCAAGACGAAAGATCCATGCGACGATCTATCTGGGCTCTGAGCCAAAGATTTTTGAAAAATGGATCAGCCACCTTGCAAAACATACCCGGGAAAAATTCCCTGAGCAGGAACAATTACTATTTATCAATGCCTGGAATGAATGGGGAGAAGGTTGTCACCTGGAACCCGACGAAGAATGGGGAACCCAATACCTCGAAGCACTAAAAAGAGGAATAGAAGCGTAAACCAGCTTAAGCTGGTTTCTTAAACCGATGATATATATATATCCTGAACGCCAGGATAGCCAGACTAACCTGGAAGCGCTTAAAAAATCGTTTCCAGGTTTTTTTTAGCTCTTTTGTTCTGGACGCCAGGTTCTCGTCAAACAGCTTTTCCCGAAAATAATATACAATATTTAACCATTTCTCTCTGTTAAAAACAGCGTCCGGAACAACTGAACTCATCCCTCCGCTGTTAAAATAAGAGACGGTCTCAGGTACGTACTGAATTGGGTATCTGGAGGCACAGAAAAGATTAAGATCGTAATCTGCACAAACCTTGTAATTCAGATTATAACCTACCTTTCTGTCTACAAAAATCTTTCTGGCATAAAAAATAGCCTGATGACAAATATTAGCATCAAACAGACCCGACACCGTGGTTTCTCCTTTATACAAAGTTCCATCTTTTGCCCATGGCGTATCCCCGACCATTTTCACATCCCCATATACGAAAGCAGCCTCAGTGAGCGCTAAATGATTTTTTACATTTTCAAGAACATCATCATTGAACAACAGATCGTCGCTGCCCAGGAACAATAACCAATCTCCATTTGCTCTTGTTATGGACTTATTCATCGCATCGTAGATACCCGCATCCGGCGCTGTATAGATCTTTATCCGCTCATCATTAAAACCCCGCGCAATAGCTAGTGTCGAATCCGTTGAAACACCATCACTAATAATAATTTCAAAATCGGAACACTTCTGATTCATAATGCTGACTAAACACGCGCTAAGTGTTTTCTCGGAATTATAGGTAGGCACAATAATACTATAGGTCATTGCTATAAATTTACTTTAAAATTTTCCTGAACCAGGTTTTACACTGACGGAATAAAGAAGGATTCTGCATTTTATCCCAGGCTTTAATTTCTTTCCAATCCTCCCCAAAAGGAACCTCATTTTCGTCTATTCTTTCACCCACGAACCGATAACCTACCCGCCTGGAAGGAAAAGGTTTTTCATCAAAAAATTCATCGTGAACGGTCATTGAATGCTTAAATTTTTTATAAAGACCTTCTAAGAAAGACTGATCAATACCATATTGATCCGGCCTTTCCTTACAGAACTCCCGGATTGCCTTTGTCATTTCCATAACTCCCCCTTTTATCCCCCACATGCCGCCCAGAATAGATAATTTTTCAGCGCCAAATGGAACATCATGAACCGGGTGATCTCTCATCACATGAATGATATCGTTATTGCTGATCCATTCCTCCACTGCCAGCTTTTCGCGCCAGGATAAACGGGAATCCGTATCCCTGAATATAACGTGTCCGCTATCTGATAAATCTGCAGCCAAAAATCTCCAGAATAATCCATAAATACCGGAATGAGTCATATCAACCAGCATTACCCCCAGATCATTCAGCTCCTGAATAATCGTTGCAGGTACCGTATCATCATAATAGATAATAACCTTCCAATCTGGATAAATTTCCCTGGCTAATGCTGCATTTCTTACCGCTCCTACAGTATAAATTTCCTTATCGCCCCATAAGCTAAAGGAGATATAATTATATTTCATGATAAAAATGTTGCACTGGTAAACTAAAATCCAGATCCAGGTTGCCCTATTTGTTGGTAGCTGGAAATGAATGCTGTAAAATTAGGAAAATTGTTAGGTAGTTAAGCGATTTATATCCATCCCGGGCTTTAAGAACGATAAAAAACCGACATTAAATAATGTAACTGTATATTTGATTCAAAATGTATCTGGTATAATTAGTAATACAATATCATGTCTCCTAAGATAACTGTTTTCATGGCCGCCTTTAATGCAGCCGACTATATAAGCGATTCCATACAAAGTATTCTTGATCAAACATTTCATGATTTCGAGTTATTAATTGTGAATGACGGATCTACGGACCGAACCGTTGAGGTCGTAGAAACATTCCATGATGATCGGATCAGACTGGTTCACAACGATAAAAACAGGGGCTTGACCTATACACGAAATGTGGCCATGACGGCAGCTCGTACCGAATTCATTGCCATATTAGACAGTGATGATATTGCAGCAAAGAACCGTCTGGAGCTTCAATATGACTTTTTTCAACAGAACCCTACCTACGCCTTATGTGGAGGTCATGGCACCATCATCAACAAGAAAGGTCAGGCAATCGAAAATGATGCACTAACGGTCCCTGTTGGAGCCGACAATATCAAAATGACTTTGTTATTCGAAAATACGTTCATCAATTCTTCCGTTATGTATAAAACATCCGTATTAAAAGAACTGGGTGGCTATCAGGATTACGCTCCTGCAGAAGATTATGAACTTTTTGTACGAATGGCGGAGAAATACCCGATTGGGAATCTGGACGAGATTCTTGTTAAGTATAGAATACATGAAAACAACATTTCAGGACTTAAAGCAGAAACTGCCAAATTAAAACTGAAAGAAATTAAAAGAAATCAATTATCCTACCTGAATATCCCTGATCATCAGCACATGGGAGACCTTCTTTTTAGCATTTTAATGTGCGAATTCCAACTTTACGAAATAGCTGAGTATCGAAAATTTTTCCAGCTCTTAAAGTTTACGAATCGTAAACTTGAAAAATATCCCCTGATCGATTTTGAAAAAATGTTGTTCGAAAAATGGTTCGATGTCCTTTATTTAAAGAAAGCTAAAATGAATGCTTTTCCCTTGCTATTCGACAAAAACCTTTTCAAATGGTCTTATGTCAATGGCCGGCAACTTCGAAAAATATTCAAACTCACAATCAAAGGCATTGGTAGGTTCTCAGCGTAAAACTACGCTCCTCTCAATTTATCCCATTACAAATAAACCATACGATCATAAATGAAAATCATTCGTTTCTTAGGAGGCCTCGGTAACCAAATGTTTCAATACGCATTTTACAAGGCAATAGAAAAAAGGTTTCCGGATGTTAAAGCTGATCTGACGGGCTTTAAAGATTATCCCCTGCACAATGGACTGGAGCTGGAACGTATTTTTGATATCCAACTGACTAAGGTTACCCCACTTATAAATGACCTTTATAATACTGACAATAGAAATTGGATACTGAGAAAACTCCGGAGACTATTGAACTTGAAAAATGCCTATAAAAGAGATGACCATCCATTTACATTTGATCCCGGGGTCTTTCAAAATTCAGAATTCTTATATTATTGGGGCTATTGGCAAAACCAGGGCTACTTCATAGATATTGCAGAAGAAATAAAAGCAGCCTTTACTTTTAAGTTGCCGCTAAACGAAGAAAATCAACAGATACTCCAACAAATAAAGGAGGCAAATAGTATTGCGGTACACATCAGAAGAGGAGATTACCTGAAAGACCCCCTTCTTGGAGGATGCTGTGGAAAGGACTATTATCAACAAGCCATTGATGTGATCCAAAAAACAACTGCCAACCCTCAGTTTTTCATCTTTTCAGATGACATCAGCTGGTGTAAAGAGAGTTTAAGTCTTACAGGAGCGACCTTTATTTCCTGGAATAAAGGACAAGATAGCTACATAGATATGCAGCTGATGAGTCAGTGTAAACATAATATTATTGCAAACAGCAGTTTCAGCTGGTGGGCTGCCTGGCTTAACCAGCACCCAAACAAGATCGTTATAGGGCCGAATAAATGGGTAAATGATCCGCTATACGCCGGGAACAACATAATTCCTCCCGACTGGATTCAGCTATAAAACCGATTAGTTTAACTGCTCGGATTTTAAAATTTCTTTCAATTCTTCCTTTACACAGGCCGGTGAAAAATTTTCAATCGCATAGTTTTTCACTTGCCTGCTCAGTTCAGCAAATTCGGAGTCCTCCAGTTCCAACACCCGGTTGATGGCTTCCTCCAAAGCCATGGCTGATAAATCCTCCATTTCAAAAATGAATTTTTCAGGAGCAAAACCACAATGCTTACTTACAATTGGAATCAATCCTGCGGACATAGGCTCAATAGTCCCTCCCGGAAGCCCATCTACATAACTCGGAGCAATCGAATAACTACAAACACCTACAATCTCCCTAATCTGCTCAGAATCCATCCTAAGGCTTTCAAACAAGCAGACATTGGAGCCTTCCAGCAAAAGATCCTGATAATGATCACGCAAGGCTGAATCGATTGAAGGAACCACCAGATAAAATTTTAAATCTTTGCGTTTACGTGCTACTTCCATCAAAAGATGAAGCCCTTTCGTAATTTGCCTTCCCCCACTTAAAAACAAAAAATTAGCCGTTCTGGAGTCGGTTGTCTTAAGCGGCAGGTTACTAAATACGCCAAGTATATTATTATTCAGCGGATACAGTTTATTCACAAACCGTGCATTACAATCTTCAAAAACAGATCCCCTTGCCAGAATGATAGCTGCATCAGCGTTGAACATCGCATAGTAATTACAAGTTGGCTGAACATTTGCCTCCCTGGTTAACCATAAGCCAGATAGCTCATAAAAATCTTTCACACTCTTTAAGCTCATCGCATTATGAAAATCATCATGGGCTCCCGTAATTAAATGAATTCTGGGAATAGTCCTTGCCGGATGGTAAAATGAACGCTCAAAATTATCGCCCATCCCAAAGATCACCGCATAGTTCTCATAAACGATGTTCAGTCCTTTAGCGGAATAGTCCACAATATCCACGTCATAGCCAAGCTCTGAAAAACTTTCGGCTACAATATGTGAAGTGATGTAGTTTTGATGCATGAATCCATTTGCGCCCAAAAATGGCCCGGTGATGTAGGAAATCAACACACGCCTTTCATAATTAGTTTGATAAAGGTTAACCAGGTATCCATTATCTCCGGCAGAACGCTTTCTGAAGAGTTTTTTTAAGCTTCTTTTGATATTCATGATGAATTGTTTGCCACTAAAATTTCAGCCTAAGGTAAGACTAAAATCCATTTTCCTGCAAACAAAAAAAGGTGCTATCCATAAGCGGACAGCACCTTTTTAATATTTATTTTTCAGGATTATAATTTCCTTTTTACTTCAACTTGTTCGTAAGCTTCAACGATGTCACCTACCTCGATGTTGTTAAAGTTCTGGATGTTCAATCCACACTCGTAACCTCTTGATACTTCTTTCACGTCATCTTTATAACGTTTCAATGAAGCCAGCTCACCTGTGTAAACTACCACACCATCTCTAACGATACGGATCTTACTGTTACGTGTAATCGTACCATCCAATACCATACATCCGGCAATTGTACCCACTTTAGTAATTTTGAAGGTTTCTCTGATCTCCACGTTAGCAGTGATCTTCTCTTCAAATTCCGGAGCCAACATACCTTCCATCGCCGCTTTAATCTCATTGATTGCATCGTAGATGATCGAGTAAAGTCTGATGTCAATTTGTTCCGCCTCAGCAAGCTTACGTGCTCCTGGTGAAGGACGAACCTGGAAACCGATGATGATCGCATCAGAAGCAGAAGCTAACAATACATCAGATTCAGAAATCTGACCTACCGCTTTACTAATGATATTGATTTGAATCTCTTCCGTAGACAGTTTCAATAATGAGTCAGATAATGCCTCAATTGAACCATCCACATCACCTTTAACAATCAGGTTCAGTTCTTTAAAGTTACCGATAGCCAAACGACGACCGATCTCATCCAGCGTAATGTGTTTCTGAGTACGAAGACCCTGCTCACGCATTAACTGCAGACGTTTGTTGGCGATTTCTCTTGCCTCAACTTCACTTTCTAATGCATTGAATTTATCACCTGCAGTAGGTGCACCCTGCATACCCAATACCTGTACTGGTACTGATGGGCCTGCTTTATCAACTTTCTGACCACGCTCGTTAAACAACGCTTTAACACGTCCGCTATAACTACCCGCTAAGATCGGATCACCGATTTTTAAAGTACCTGCCTGAACAAGAACCGTAGTAACGATACCACGACCTTTATCTAGTGTTGCTTCAATTACACTACCTGTAGCACGTTTGTTAGGGTTGGCTTTAAGGTCAAGCATTTCTGCTTCTAATAATACCTTCTCTAATAACAAGTCTACGTTTAGTCCGCTCTTACCTGAAATCTCCTGAGACTGGAAAGTACCTCCCCAATCCTCTACAAGGATATTCATTGTTGATAATTGCTCGCGTATTTTCTCTGAGTTTGCACCCGGTTTATCAATTTTGGTAAAGGCGAAGACCAATGGTACGCCTGCTGCCTGTGCATGTTGGATTGCTTCTTTAGTCTGAGGCATTACTGCATCATCCGCTGCAACCACAATGATGGCAATATCGGCAACTTTCGCACCACGTGCACGCATCGCCGTAAAGGCTTCGTGACCTGGAGTATCTAAGAAAGTTACTTGTTTACCTGTAGGTGTGGTTACCATATAAGCACCAATGTGCTGTGTAATACCACCGGCTTCACCAGCCACTACGTTTGCTTTACGAATATAATCCAGCAATGAAGTCTTACCGTGATCGACGTGACCCATAATAGTCACAACCGGTGCTCTTGATACTAAATCTTCTTCGCTATCTTCTTCTTCGATCAGAATATCGCTTTCATCATCCGGTTTCACGAATTGAATTTCGTAACCGAACTCATCCGCAACAATCGTTAATGTTTCTGCATCCAAACGTTGGTTGATGGATACGAACATTCCCAGACTCATACAAGTACCGATAATTTTTGTTACCGGCTCATCCATCATCGTAGCTAACTCATTTGCCGTAACAAATTCCGTCACCCTTAACACTTTGGATTGTGATTCCAGTTCCATTGCTGCTTCGTCTGCAGAAAGTGCTACATCATCACGTTTTTGACGACGTAATTTTGCACGTTGTGCGAACTTACCAGATTTACCTGCTCCACTTAAACGTGCAAGTGTTGCTTTAATCTGATCCTGGATTTCTTTTTCCGTAGGTTCTTCTTTAGGGCCGTTACCAGGAGATCCCGGTTTGTTGTTCCTGAAGTTTGGCCTGTTGGCAGTGTTATTCGTATTGTTCCTGAAATCAGGTCTGTTGGTAAATGTAGGTGCTGGCTTTGGCGCTGTTGTGCCTGTTCCTGCAGCTCCACCTGCCGTTGTCTGATTTCCACCGGAAGTATGACCTCCCTGGCCAGGATGGCCCGGAGTCTTTTTACGCTTACGCTTTCTCTTTGCATCATTGCTGTCTGCCGATGAGGCTACAGGTGATGATTTACGATCAGGTGTTACCGGTAATACAATTTTACCGATGATGTTTGGTCCTGATAGTTTTACAGAACGTGCCTTGATTACTTCAACACCATCCGTTTTTTCAACTTTTGGGGTTTCCGCTACTTTCGGCGTTTCACTTATTTTTGGTGCTTCCACTGGTTTTGGAGTTTCTTTTACTTCTGGCTCTATTTTAGCAACAGGTTGCTCAACAGGCTTTGGAGTCTCTTCCACCTTAGGTTGTTCCACAGGTTTAACCACTTCCGCTTTTGGAGCTTCTACTGGTTTCTCAACTGCTTTCTCTTCTACAAGTGCTTTCTCCGCTGGAGCAGGTGCTGGTGCTGGTTCCGCAACTTTAGGTACTTCAGCAACTGGCTGAGGCACTTCTGGTGCTTCGTCTTTCTTTACCGGACGGGTTTTAGTGTTCAAATCATCTAAATTGATTTTCCCTACTATTTTCACACCCGGCAATGCTCCCTCTTCAGGTTTCTCTTCTGTTTTTTCCGCTACAGGAGCCACCGGTGTTGCCGGAGTTTCTTCTTTAGCTTTCTCTACAGGAGGAGTATACGAATGAAGGTTCTTAATTAAGATGCCTTCATTTTCGAATTCTACATTTTTTCTAGGTGCTTCCGCAACTTTTTCAGTTGCTTCCGGCTCATCACGACGAATTTTACCAATAACAATCTGATTGGCTTCTTCTTTTACGATCTTATCGCCCTGAAACTCTTTCAACAGCGCATTATACATGTCGCGGGAGAGCTTAGTAGTGGGTTTATTCTCAACAGAAAAGCCTTTCTTTTCTAAAAACTCAACGGCCGTAGCTATGCCTACGTTAAGTTCCTTAACTGCTTTAAATAAAATTATTGGTTTGTCGTCTGACATTGATATCCTATTTTTTCTTTAATTCTTATACAAAAGTAACGTTTATTCTTGTTTATTTCATGGGTATGTGATTTGTTTTTAATGGCCACATAATTTTCACCTATTCAAGTTAACGTTTTATTCAAACTCTGATTTTAATATACTCATCACTTCTTTGACGGTTTCTTCTTCAAGGTCGGTACGTTTTACCAACTCGTCAATTGAAAGTGAAAGTACACTTTTTGCGGTATCACAACCGATTGATTTCAATTCATCAATGATCCAGCTGTCGATTTCGTCTGAGAATTCTTCAATATCCACATCCTCATCTTCTTCGCCTGCTTCACGATAAACATCGATCTCATAACCGGTTAATTTACCAGCTAATTTAATATTATGACCACCTCTACCGATTGCCAGTGAAACCTGATCTGGTTTCAAGTATACCGAAGCGTGTTTCGTTTCATCATCTAACTTAATAGAAGTGATTTTTGCCGGGCTCAATGCTCTGGTAATATATAATGAAACGTTGTTCGTGAAGTTAATCACATCAATGTTCTCATTTTTAAGTTCTCTTACGATACCATGTATCCTTGAACCTTTCATACCCACACAAGCACCAACAGGATCAATTCTGTCGTCATATGACTCTACAGCCACTTTAGCTCTTTCTCCCGGCTCACGCACGATTTTCTTAATCGTGATCAGTCCGTCGAAAATTTCAGGAACCTCGATTTCAAACAAACGTTGTAAGAACTCAGGGGCAATCCTTGAAATGATAATTTTTGGAGTTGCATTGATCATATCCACTTTAAGGATTACCGCGCGAACAGTATCACCTTTCTTGAAATAATCAGCCGGGATTTGTTCCGTTTTTGGCATCATCAACTCGTTGCCTTCATCATCCAGCACCAATGTTTCTTTCTTCCAAACCTGATAAACTTCTCCGGTTACAATCTCACCAACTCTATCTTTATATTTTTTGAAGATCTCGTCTTTCTCTAGTTCTAATACTTTAGATACCAGCGTCTGACGTGCAGCTAAAATTGCTCTACGTCCAAAGCTCTCTAAAGTGATCTGCTCAATGTAATCGTCGCCAACTTCCATATCAGGATCTAAGCGCTTTACTTCAGACAGTTCGATCTCCAGGTCATCATCTTCAGAAAAACCATCCTCCATCACCTTTCTAGTACGCCAGATTTCCAAATCCCCGTTGTCCGGGTTAACGATGACGTCACAATTCTCATCTGTACCGTATTTTTTACGCAACATACTGCGAAATACCTCTTCCAGCACACTAATCACTGTAGGACGGTCGATGTTCTTGAACTCTTTGAATTCCTGAAATGAATCGATTAAATTAATATTGCTCATTTTTATTTAAATGAAATTAAAACCTTTGTTTCTGTTATACTACTAAAGTCGATACTGGTTGTTTCCAGCGTCGCCTTTTTACCTTTTTCTTTAACCTTCGCTTCGATGGTTATGCCGTTATCTTCAACAGAAAGCAACTTGCCTTCTTTAATTTCTCCACCGCTTAGTTTCACACTCAACTCTCTGCCAATGTTTTTCACATATTGTCTTTTAAGTCTCAATGGTTCACCAACACCCGGTGAGGATACTTCTAAATTATAAGCTTTATCGATGGTATTTTCTTCTTCCAGATGAAAACCTACATGTCTGCTGATCGCTGCACAATCCTGGATACTAATCCCTTCATCGCCATCAACATGAATAATAAGCTTATTGTTTGGAAGCATTTTAACTTCTACCAAAAACAACTCCGGCCTATCCGAAATCTTCTCTTCAACTAACTCTGTTACTCTTTTTTCTGCTTGCATAACCAATTTGCTAATAAAAGAAAAGAGGGGACTCCTGTCCCCTCTTGCCCTATATTACACGGCAAAGGTATGAAATATTTTTACATTATAAAAATGGAAACGACTATATATGTAAGGTATGTACAACTTTTTCAGCAAGATACGGGATAGAATGCAGGCCCGACAAAGCGCTCTGTTACCTGTTCAACACCTTTTGTTGCGGCTTAATGGTATAGCTTAATTTTCCTTTGATAATTTCTTCCGGCTTAGCGAATTGAATATTCAAATGAGTAATGACCAGATACTGTCTGCCCTTTACAAAAGGTTGTATCGGACTGAACACAAGGGAGCTGTCGCCCAGCCTGATCTCTCCAGCCACCGCCGCCTCCCTGATCAGCGAATCCTTTTCCGAAGGCGTTTGTAAGACCGAAATTAAATCCTTCAAAACAGAATCCCTGTTTTTGAGCCCCTGTAACTCCACGAAACCCCTCGGATCAATGTGCTTAAACACAATCGCCGAACTGTCTGCAGAGAAATCTATAGAAAGTGGCTTATTATTTGCATCGGAACAGCCGGCAAGGAAAAGAGGCACAGCAGCCAACAAAACCAGCCTGAAAACAGATCTAAACATCTCACTAAATTAAACATTATGAAGGTTATTGTAGAAATTTTATTATTGGGACTCGCAGTATTTCTAGGCGCAAAAATTATTCCCGGCGTACATGTAGACAGCTTTTGGACTGCCGTACTCGCCGCAGTGCTGATTTCACTGGCCAACGCTACCATTGGAACCATATTGAGGATCTTCACCTTTCCGATTAATTTTTTAACCCTCGGACTGGTTTCCTTCATCATAACCGTACTTATGATTTTATTGGTAGACAACATGATGGCCACCTTTAATACCAGTGGTTTTTGGGCGGCAGCTTTGCTGGCCATTGTAGTCGCGGTAATCAAAGGACTCCTGGGCACTGTACTTGGCACAGACGAGGACTAATTCCGGAAAAAAAATGCTTAAATAACAAAAGAAGTACTCTGATTGTGGTCGGAAAGAGCCCCACCTTGCCGTATGGTTGAATTAAGGTTCAGAAACCCTTCAGTAGGGGTTGCTGTATCTTTAGTTACAGCAACCTATGAGCAACCCATACTGTGCCCTTATCGAAACTGGGACTCTTCCCGACCACAACCCGACCACTACCCGCGCCGTACAAAAAAACCAGTTCCAATAAAAAAGGGCGTCCCAGAATGGACGCCCTTTTTTAATTATAATGTAATAATTTTATCTTAATATTTCTCTGGAGATCACCATTTTCTGAATTTCCGAAGTCCCTTCATAAATCTGGGTGATTTTAGCATCCCTCATCATGCGCTCGACATGGTATTCTTTCACAAAACCATAACCACCATGAATCTGAACCGCCTCAACGGTTACATCCATTGCTACTTTAGAAGCATATAATTTAGCCATAGAACCGGCCAGCGTATAAGATTGTCCCTGATCTTTCAACCATGCAGCTTTATACACCAACATCCTTGCGGCTTCAATACTGGTCGCCATATCTGCGAGTTTAAAGGAAATCGCCTGATGATCTGCAATCGCTTTACCAAAGGATTTACGTTCTTTGGAATAGGCTAAAGCCAGCTCATAAGCACCTGCGGCAATCCCTAAGGCTTGTGCAGCGATGCCTATACGTCCGCCTTCCAGAGTTTTCATCGCGAAGGTAAAACCAAATCCATCTTCGCCAATCCTGTTTTCTTTAGGGACTTTAACATCATTAAACATTAGGGAATGGGTATCAGAACCACGAATTCCCATTTTATTTTCTTTCGGACCAACAGTAAAGCCTTCCATCCCTTTTTCCACAATAAAGGCATTGATACCTTTATGCTTTAAAGCGCGGTCAGTTTGCGCAATCACCAGATAGGTGGAAGCTGTATTTCCGTTGGTGATCCAGTTTTTCGTACCGTTTAGCAAATAATAATCGCCCATATCAACAGCTGTGGTTTGCTGTGAGGTGGCATCTGATCCGGCCTCAGGCTCTGATAAACAGAAAGCACCGATTTTTTCGCCGGCAGCCAATGGCTTCAGATATTTCTCTTTCTGAAACTCAGAACCATAAGATTCCAGTCCATAACAAACCAGGGAATTATTTACGGAAACCACCACGGAGGCGGAAGCATCAACTTTCGACAATTCTTCCATCACCAGGACATAAGATAGCGCGTCTAGCCCGCTGCCATTATATTTCTCTGAAACCATCATTCCCAGAAACCCAAGTTCGCCCAGTTTTTTTACCTGCTCAGCAGGGAATTTCTGGTGCTCATCTCTTTCGATAACTCCGGGCTTAAGTTCAGTCTGTGCGAAATCCCTTGCGGCCTGTTGAATCATCAATTGTTCTTCACTTAATTGAAATAGCATAATTATATAGATAAAAATATACGTACTGCCAAATTTAGTATTTCCAGGTCAGATTACTATGGCTGCATAGTATTATTTTACACGATATGCTTTCCTGCTATTTTAAAAGGCGGTTGTTATCGTCAGGGAACACAAGAACAGGGTGATATTTCCTGGCTTCTTCGATTGGCAAAGAGCCAAAAGACATGATGATCAGAATATCGCCGACCTGCACTTTTCTGGCCACGGCTCCATTTAAGCAAACAATACCGGTTCCGCGTTCGCCCTTAATCACATAAGTTTCAAAACGTTCACCATTGTTGTTGTTTACAATCTGCACCTTTTCATTGGCAATAATCTGGGCGGCATCCATCAGATCCTGATCGATGGTGATGCTACCAACATAGTTCAATTCTGCCTGTGTTACTTTAACACGGTGTATTTTCGATTTTAATATCTCGATAATCATAATACAAAGTTACGAAAAAATTCGTGGTTAGGGTGTTTAATGGATTGTCAATTGAGCAGCATATTATCTATAAGTCGGGTCTGACCAACCTTTGCGGCCACTAATGCCACTAAATCCGGTTGATTTTTATCGGCTGCCGGAAGCAGTGTTTTACCGTTTGCAATGGTAAAATAGTCGAGCTCCACCCCAGGAATCGCTGAAATCATACTTTTCGCATTTTCCAGCAATACCGGAATACTCTGCTCCTTAAAATGAGCTTTTACATAGTTCAATGCAGCGCTCAATACCAAAGCATGCTTACGGTCATCTGCGGTTAAATGTATGTTTCTGGAGCTCATCGCCAAACCGTCATCTTCCCTGATAATCGGGCAGGAAACAATCTGAACGGGAAGCTCAAAATAAGCCACCATATTTTCAATCATCAGCACCTGCTGGAAATCTTTTTGTCCGAAGAAAGCGATGTCAGGATTTACAGCATTAAACAGTTTGTTCACAATTTGAGTGACGCCCTGGTAGTGCCCCCTTCTGAATTCCCCTTCGAGTAAAAACTCTGCCGGGCCCAGATCAATGTGCCATTCCTCCTGCTCAGGGTACATTTCCTTCACAGAAGGCATAAATACCACATCGCATCCTGCCGCTAAAAGCATTTGCATATCGTGTTCTAAAGGGCGGGGATATTTCTCCAGATCCTTTGGATCTGTGAATTGTGTCGGGTTTACAAATATGCTGCAAACCACTACATCAGCATGCTGCTGAGCAACCTCAATCAGGGACACATGTCCTTTGTGCAAAGCACCCATAGTAGGCACTAAAGCAATTTTCTGTTGACCCAATTTTATTGGTTCAAGCAACGACTTTAACGCTGCGATGGTGTTTATAACTTTCAAACTAGCCTATAAAATTTCAAAGGGCAAAGTTGGTTAATAATCCATTCCAAACAAAACATCTCGCCTATATAATTGATAAATGTTATTATTTTGCTTATCTTTGCCCCTTGATAATCTTTTCTTTAACATAATTATTTATTTACAGAATATGGAGATGGCCAAAACGAAGCTACTGATTGTTACACACGAGATGTCGCCTTTCCTTGAACTCACTAAAATTTCAGAAATAACCCGTCAACTACCACAGGCGATGCAGGATAAAGGATTTGAAATCCGTATTCTGATGCCTAGATTCGGGAATATTAATGAAAGAAGGAACAGATTGCACGAAGTGATACGTCTTTCAGGAATGAACATTATCATTGATGATAATGACAACCCTTTAATTATTAAAGTTGCCTCTATTCCAGCTGCTCGTATGCAGGTGTATTTCCTGGATAACGAAGATTATTTCCAACGAAAATACGTTTTCAGAGACAAAGAAGAAAAATTCTATGCGGACAATGATGAAAGAACAATCTTCTTTTGCAAAGGCGCATTGGAAACTGTTAAGAAACTTGGCTGGGCTCCGGACATCGTTCACTGCCATGGCTGGATGACTTCTTTAGTTCCTGCTTACATTAAAACTTCTTATAAGAATGATCCTACTTTCAAAAATGCTAAAGTAGTCTACTCTATCTATGAGAACTGCTTTACGGAAAAGCTACATGTAGATCTTCATAAGAAAGCGGTAATGAATGCGATGACGCTTGAGGACACGAAAATGTTCGAAAATGCAGATTGTAACACCTTACATATTGGTGCCATTACTTACTCAGACGCAGTAGTATTAGCGCATGATAAGATTGATGCAAATGTGTTAAAATTTGTTAAAGATTCTAATAAACCAACTTTAGCCTTTAATTTAACCGAGGATTTCGAAAACTTCTATTCTTTATATGAAGAGATTTCGGATGAAGAATTGGTTTCTATAGCATAAACTCAGGTATTATTAATTTAAATATGAAATTTACAAAACAAGACTTATTAACCATGTTGATAGGTCTTTTTCTTTTTTCTTCGTGTAAAGACGACAACACGATCGGCCTGCCTGCGGATGGCTCAACCATCACAGGAGACTTATACGATAATACAACCCTGACTTCCCGAACCATGCTGGAAGAGCCGGCTTCCGGTAGTTTATTAAGCAGATATCCTATTGGGTTGATGAACGATCCGATTTTTGGAAAAAGCGAAGCAGGTACTGCAATGACAGTAAACATCCCGGCGGCAGATTACCGCTTTGGAAAAGGTGTAATTGTGGATTCGGCGGTATTGGTACTCCCTTATGCAGCTAATTTTTACGGAGACTCTACACAGAAATATACTTTTTCAGTAAGACAACTGAATGTAAACCTAAGTTTGCAAACCAACTTTTTAAGCTCCATAAACTGGGGAGAAAAAACGGTTACCGGTACTGACGGCGATTTAGGTAAAAGCATTGATGTTCAGCAACGCCCGAACAGTCGCTTTAAAGTGATCAATATCGTAACCGGAAAACCTGACACAGCATTCTCAGTAGCCCCTCAGCTGAGAATCAGATTGGATGCTCAGAAAATTCTGGACAGGATTGCCAAAATGGACACTCTGAAATATGGCAGAAACGATTTGTTCGTCAATACGTTTAATGGATTATATGTAAATGTCACCAGCGCAAGCGGCTCTGGAGCGATGTCATTTTTCAACCTGGCAGCAGCAGCAGACAATAATGTCGACAACGGAGCAAAACTGCAGATTTATTACAGAAAAGACGGATTAGTCGCTTTAACCAAAGATACGGTTTCTGCAATTTTCCCGATTAATAATACTTTAAATCCTATTGCCGCTTATGTAAAACATGATTACACAACTGCAACAGCGATTAATACACAAATAGCAGATGCCTCGAACACGCAATACCCTAAAACATATGTGCAAGGCTTAACCGGTTTAAAAAACAAAATCTCTTTTGATTTTAGTGGTTTCAAAACCTTATTGGCCGGTTCTAAAGTTTCTATCAATAAAGCAGAGCTGGTAATTGATGTTGATCCGGAAGATGATACTTATTTTAAACCTGCACCAAGATTAAGGTTAGTGAGGTTTAATGCCGCAGGATTAGTTACCAATATTCCCGACAATGACCGAAATACCCAGACTTATTCCGGGGGTGATCCAAGAGCACTTTCAGATCCCTTACAATTCGGCGGATACTTTGACTCTGTCAACAGAAGATACATATTTAGTGTAACCACCTATATTCAGGATTTAATAAATGGAAAAACTAAGGATTATGGTACCTTCCTTGCACCAACCTCAGTTACAGATGCAGAATTTTCTTTGTATCCTTTCGCTACCCATGCAGAACGTTCTATCCTGGTCGGACCGGTAAAAGATGCACCTGCAGGAACAAAGCGAATGAAGCTTAACATCTTCTATACCAAATTGAAATAATTTAACCACAACCATATTCATATATCCCCCGAGATTCATTAATTTCGGGGGATTTATTTTTTAAAACATAATTATTATGTGCGGAATTGTTGGTTATATTGGTCATCGGGAAGCCTGGCCAATTGTCCTTAAAGGACTGAAAAGATTAGAATATCGCGGTTATGATAGTGCAGGAATTGCGCTGATCAATGAAACGGGGTTAAATATTTATAAAAAAGCAGGGAAGGTCCAGGAACTGGAGAACTTTTCAAAAGGAAAAGACCTTTCAGGTACGATCGGTATCGGACATACCAGGTGGGCAACACATGGTGCTCCTTCCGACCGGAATTCTCACCCTCATACTTCTAACAGCGGAAAATTAACCATTATTCACAACGGGATCATAGAAAACTATGCCACCCTAAAAGAAGAATTGATCCATAGAGGGCATGAATTTAAAAGTGATACCGATACAGAAGTATTGGTACACCTGATCGAAGAGATCTACAAAAATGAAAACACAGATCTTTTTGAAGCGGTTAGACTGGCCTTAAATGAGGTATCGGGTGCTTATGCCATTGTATTGATGGACGAAGATCAGCCGGATCAGTTGATTACAGCAAGAAAAGGTAGTCCACTGGTAATTGGTGTGGGGCTGGAAGAGTATTTCATCGCTTCCGATGCAACGCCTATCATTGAGTATACTAAAAACGTGATTTACCTGAACGACAATGAGGTTGCATTGGTAAAACGCGATGAGTTGTTGATCAAACGACTGGACAATGTGATTCAGACACCATATATCCAGGCCCTGGAACTGAAACTGGAAATGCTGGAAAAAGGTGGCTATGAGCATTTTATGCTGAAGGAAATCTTTGAGCAATCCCGTTCTATCCGTGATTGTATGCGTGGCAGGATTTATCCGAATGAAGGTATTGTACAACTGGGTGGAATTAAAGAATATGCCGATAAACTGAAAAATATCGATCGTATCATCATCGTAGCTTGTGGTACTTCATGGCATGCCGGTCTGGTTGCAGAATACCTGATTGAGGAGTATGCAAGGATTCCTGTGGAAGTAGAATATGCTTCTGAGTTCCGCTATAGAAATCCAATCATCACCGAGAAAGATATTGTCATCGCAATTTCTCAATCCGGCGAAACTGCAGATACCATGGCTGCTATCGAAATGGCCAAAGAAAAAGGCGCTACCATTTTTGGCGTTTGTAATGTAGTGGGCTCTTCTATTCCAAGATTAACACATGCAGGGGTATATACCCATGCAGGACCGGAAATCGGGGTGGCTTCTACCAAAGCCTTTACCGCGCAGGTAACCGTGCTTACGTTGATGGCCTTCTATATGGCTCAACAAAAAGGCACCATCACCCATTCTAAATTAGTAGAACTATTGACAGAACTGGATTGTATTCCTGATAAGATTCAAAAAGCACTAGAATCTAATGATTTAATCAAGGAAATTGCTGCAAAATTCAAGGATTCGAGAAACTGTCTATTCCTTGGAAGAGGTAGCGGCTTCCCTGTGGCGCTAGAGGGCGCTTTAAAGCTTAAGGAGATCTCTTACATCCACGCGGAAGGTTATCCTGCTGCCGAGATGAAACACGGCCCTATCGCCTTAATTGATGAAGAAATGCCGGTTGTTGTTATTGCGACTAAAAATTCATCTTACGAGAAGGTAATCAGCAATATTCAGGAAGTAAAAGCAAGAAAAGGTATTGTTCTGGCGATTGTAACTGAAGGAGATACAGAGGTGAGGAAAATGGCAGATTATTGCATTGAGATTCCGGATTCAAGTGAGGCTTTCCTGCCTTTACTGGCCACAATTCCATTGCAGTTACTATCCTACCACATCGCTTTAATGCGCGGTTGTAACGTAGATCAGCCAAGAAATCTGGCGAAATCAGTAACCGTAGAATAAATTAAAGCTCCTAAAACAGCAAATGGCTGGAAGGTTTTCCTTTTTTTGAGGAAATCTTCCAGCCATTATAATTTTTTATTGCCATCACCAGGCTAAACCAGGTATTTAAAATGGCAGGTCTCCTGATACCTCATTCGGATCAAGATATTCCGTTTCACTTTTTGGCGTCGTGTTTTCAGTCGTCACCGGCGTATGCTCAAAATCGCTTTTTCTGCCCAGAATGGTAAAGTTTTCCGCCACAACTTCCGTCACGTACTTCTTTACTTTTTCACGGTCTTCAAAAGAGCGCGTACGCAGTTTTCCTTCAATATAGACCAATTTCCCTTTTTGTAAATACTTTGAGGCTACTTCTGCCAGCCCTCTCCATAAAACAATGTTATGCCATTCCGTTTGCTCTATGCGCTTACCATCTTTGTTATAGGTCTCTGATGTTGCCAATGGAAAACTAGCGACAGTTACCCCTCCTTCTAAATGTCTAACTTCAGGATCTTTGCCTAAATGTCCGACTAAAATAACTTTGTTAATACCTGACATGGAATCTATTTTTACTGTTTAATTGAATTGGAATTCATAAAATTTGTAATGACTTTAGGTTGAGGCAGCTCCTCAAATTCTGCCAGGGAAACCCATTTTATTTCTGCATTCTTATTAAAGTTAATGATATAATTGTCTAAACCAAAAAATTGAACATATATAGTTTGGTGGGTCAGTAAATGTTTTTGCGCTGATATTGGTGTAATCAGACAGTCGGGTCCAAAGTTATTTTTTAAATCCGGCAGAAAACTGCCCTGGGTTTCAAGGTAATTTTTTTCCGTTTCTATTAAAGGGAAGTCATATAACTCCTGCCATACATCTCCTGCAATCCGCTTTTTCACCAGTAGATTTTCCCCCTCCCGGCATACAAAATAATTGAAATAACGGGTTCTCTTTTTTAACGTTTTTAATTTTAGCGGCAATACATTTACACGCTCATTTGCCCTGGCATAACAGCCGGATTGTACCGGGCAACTGCTACAATCCGGAGATTTTGGCTTGCATTGCAGCGCACCAAATTCCATGATAGCCTGGTTGTAAACGGAAGGATTCTGATCTTCAATCAAGACATTGGCCAGGGCCGTAAATTCCTTCTTCCCTTCCGTACTATTAATGGCTGTTTCAACGCCAAAATATCTCGACAATACCCGGAAAACATTGCCATCCAGGACAGCCCTGGATTCATTGGCGGAAAAGGAAGAAATTGCGGCTGCAGTATACTCTCCTACCCCTTTTAAGAGAATCAGTTCCTCATATTTTGTGGGGAAAACAGCGGCATGTTTTTCCTGAATCAGCCTTGCGGTAAAGAGCATATTTCTGCCCCTGGAATAGTAGCCTAACCCTTGCCATAATTTAAGTACCTGAGCCTCTGTAGCATTGGCAAAATCATTGACCGTTGGGTAGTTTTGCAAAAACCGCTGGAAATAAGGCAGGCCCTGTTCCACACGCGTTTGCTGCAAAATAATTTCAGACAACCAAATCACATAGGCGTCGGTGGTGTCTCTCCAGGGAAGCTCCCTTTTATTGACGGAATACCATTTAACGATTTCTCTCTGAAAACTCATAACCACAAAAATACACCCTAATTATTTATTTTTACTAAAACTTGCAATTCAGTGATACTTCCGGCTGCAAATAAATCATCTTTTATTTTCCTATCTCATTAAAAAGCAATACTTTTGCAACCCCAAAACACTTATAAAGTATATAACACACTATAAATTAATAACAGAGAATATGACTAAGGCAGATATTATTTCAGAAATATCAACGAAAACAGGAATTGAAAAGGTAGATGTACAAGAAACCGTTGAGGCATTTTTCAAGGTCATCAAAAACAGCATGATTGGTGGAGAAAATGTATATGTTAGGGGTTTTGGTAGTTTTGTTGTTAAAAAAAGAGCACAAAAAACTGCAAGGAATATTTCTAAAAACACTGCAATTATTATCCCGGAACACTTCGTTCCAAGCTTTAAACCAGCAAAAGTATTTGTTGATAAGGTGAAAAATAATTCAAAAATAGTTAGCGTAGAAGCTTAATTCATTATGATAAAAAATATCCGCACTAAACAAGCCATTTTGATAGGAGCAGTTGTACTGCTTGTAGCGTTTTTGTTTACACGGGATATTAAAGGGTTAGTAAAGCCAAAGGAACAAACCAGCAGTACTCCTGCCGGCGGACCAATGACAGCACAAGCCCCTGCAACAGCAGAAATCAACCTTAAGGAGGTTTCAACTGTCGCTAAAAACACAATCAATGCGAGTTTAGCCGCTGAAATCGTTACCCTTGAAAATGCATACAACAGCGCTTCTGAAGACAAAAAAACAACAGAGGCAAAATTGTTAGCAAAGAAATGGGATGATTTAGAGCAAACGGTTCCAAGTGCCTTATATTTGGAAATTGTGGCCAGCAAAGAACCCACATTAAACAATTGGTTGACTGCCGGTGATACTTTTATGAAGGCATTTGACAACACCCGTGACAGTGTATTACTCCCTGCATTATTGCAAAAAGCGAATCTCGCTTATACAAATGCGGTGAAAATAGACTCCAACAGTAATGATGCTAAAACAGGCCTTGGAATTACCATTGTTAACGGAATGGGTGCTCCAATGGCAGGGATAGCGATGTTAATGGACGTTGTAAAGAAAGATCCAAAGAACTTAAAAGCAAATATGAGCTTAGGTACTTTCGCTATGAAGTCGGGACAATTTGATAAAGCAATAACAAGATTCCAAAATATCATTGCCATGAAGCCTTCTCCGGATGCTTATTTCTATTTGGGAACGGCGTATGAAAACCTTGGAAAAAACCCGGAAGCTATTGAAGCCTACGAAAAGAGTAAAAAATTAGCTGCAAACGCGACGTTGTCGAAGTTTATCGATGATAAAGTGAATGCGTTAAAGAATAAAAAATAATAAACAGATTTACGAAAATATTTAAAACCCAAAAATTATGCCAAGCGGTAAGAAAAGAAAGAGACATAAAATGGCTACCCACAAACGCAAAAAACGTTTAAGAAAAAACAGACATAAGAAAAAATAGGTTTTCTTAATGTTTTGCTCAACAACTAAGGCTAGGATTTGATCGTAGCCTTAATTGTTGGTAGCAATATTTTTTTTATTGTCCATGTGTTAATAAGGCTAATAGCCTTAAAATCTGTAGCTTTTGGTAAAGGAACTCATTATAGATTCATCTCCCTCGGGAGTAACCATAGCTTTAGTTGAAGACAAACAGCTTGTAGAACTTCATAAGGAACACATCAATAACAACTACGCCGTAGGTGATATTTATTTGGGCCGCATAAAGAAAATTATGCCAGGTCTGAATGCTGCGTTCGTTGATGTGGGTTACGAAAAAGATGCTTTTTTGCATTATTTCGACCTGGGTCCACAAGTACAATCTTTAATTAAGCTTACTAAAATCAAGCGTAATGGCTCTGTTAGCGGAACTTTATTAGATAATTTCAAGCTAGAAGGAGACATTAACAAAGCTGGGAAGATCTCTGAAGTGGTCAGCAAGAATCTTGTCTTACCAGTTCAAATCGCCAAAGAACCTATTTCAACAAAGGGGCCACGTCTAAGTTCAGACTTATCTATAGCAGGACGCTATATTGTGCTGGTTCCCTTCTCTAATGTCATCTCGATTTCCAAAAAGATTAAAAGCAATACGGAACGTAATCGTCTTAAAAAGATTATCGAAAGTATCAAGCCGAAGAACTTTGGAGTGATCATTAGAACGGTTTCTGAAGGTAAAGGCGTTGCCGAACTTCAAAAAGACCTTTTGGACTCTGTTACAAAATGGGAAAACTTCATTAAAAAGTTGCCCGATGCAGAGCCTTCAAAACGTGTTTGGGGAGAGATGGACCGTACTTCCACGCTTATCCGTGACATTTTAAGTACCGACTTCACTAACGTTTATGTGAACGATAGTAACTTGTTTGAAGACATTCGTTCTTATGTGCATGAAATCTCTCCTGAGATGGAGAAGATCGTTAAGATCTACAAGCATAAAGAACCGATATTTGAACATTTCGGTATTGAAAAGCAAATTAAAAATGCTTTCGGAAAAACAGTAAACCTGGCCGGTGGTGCCTACTTAGTCGTAGAACATACCGAAGCATTGCATGTTGTTGACGTGAATAGCGGTAACAGAACAGCAAGCAAAGAAAATCAGGAAGAAAATGCCCTTCAGGTAAATAAAGAAGCGGCGAAAGAAATTGCGAGACAATTACGCTTACGTGATATGGGTGGTATTGTAGTAATCGATTTTATCGATATGCACAAGCCTGCTAACCGTAAGATGTTGTTTGACTACCTTAAGGAACTAATGCTCCTGGATCGTGCGAAACATACCATTCTTCCTCCAAGTAAGTTTGGCCTTGTTCAAATCACACGTCAGCGCGTTAGGCCGGAAATGAACATCGTAACCAGTGAAAAATGCCCAACCTGTGACGGTACGGGTGAAATTAAGGCAAGTATTGTATTGATGGATGACATCGAGAACAATCTGACCTATATTTTGCAGGAGCAAAACGAAAAAAATATTACACTTTGTGTACACCCTTATATTGAGGCTTACATCAAAAAAGGGCTTATATCTTTACAATGGAAGTGGTTCTTTAAATTCGGACAAAGAATCAAAATCAGAGCGGTTCCTTCTTATAACCTCACTGAATTCCATTTTATCTCGTCTAAAGACGAAGAGATTAAATTATAATCTCGGTTATATTTCTTTAAACAGGCCTGCTCCTCTTGGAACAGGCCTGTTTGCTTTAAGGGGATTTTTAAACCCGCTTTTATTCCGAATTATCTTAAATTCGTACTTCATTAAAACTCCAATAAATTGGCTAAAACTAAATCAGCATATTTCTGTCAGAGTTGCGGGCATGAAACCGCCAAATGGCTCGGTAAATGCCCTTCCTGTAACGAATGGAATACTTTTGTAGAAGAGGTAATCGAAAAAGCCGGTTCTAAAGTGCCTGCCTGGAAAACTTCTACCACAACTACAAGAGTCAATAAACCGAATAAAGTAGACCATATTATCTCCATTACCGAGGAACGGATTCTGACCGGTGATCAGGAGCTGGATCGCGTGTTAGGTGGCGGTCTGGTGGCAGGTTCTGTCATCTTAATCGGCGGTGAACCTGGCATCGGAAAGTCAACACTAATGCTCCAGCTGGCTTTAAATATCCCCGGAAAAAAGATTTTATACATATCCGGTGAAGAAAGTGAACAACAAATCAAAATGAGGGCGGAAAGGATTACCTCCAACCCGACCTCTGATTGCTATATCCTGACGGAAACTTCTACTCAGAATATTTTCAAACAAATTGAAGAACTGAACCCGGACCTGCTGATTGTCGATTCCATCCAAACTTTGCATTCCTCACATATAGATGCCACGCCAGGCAGTGTCTCCCAGGTCCGTGAATGTACCTCAGAACTGCTAAGGTTTGCCAAAGAAACGGATACGCCGGTATTTTTAATTGGCCACATCACCAAAGATGGTGCGATTGCGGGGCCTAAGGTACTGGAACATATGGTAGATACGGTCCTGCAATTTGAAGGCGACCGCAACCATGTTTACCGGATTTTACGCTCAATTAAAAACCGTTTCGGCGCAGCAGCAGAACTGGGCATTTATGCCATGCACAGCACCGGTTTAAGGCAGGTTTCCAATCCTTCTGAGATTTTATTATCGCAAAGGGATGAAGAGCTGAGTGGAATTGCAATTTCTGCTACTTTAGAAGGCGCCAGACCGATGTTAATCGAGACACAGGCTTTGGTCAGTGCGGCAGCTTACGGAACACCTCAGCGCTCTTCTAATGGTTTCGATACCAAAAGAATGAATATGCTGCTTGCGGTACTGGAAAAAAGATGCGGATTCAGGTTGAGCACCAGGGATGTATTTTTAAATATTGCAGGTGGAATTAAGGTAGAAGATCCTGCGATTGACCTCGCAATTTTAGTCGCAATCATCTCTTCACATGAAGATATTTTTATCTCTTCAAAGATTTGTTTTGCCGCTGAGGTTGGTCTTTCCGGAGAAATCAGAGCCGTCAACCGGATTGAACAACGAATATCAGAGGCAGAAAAACTGGGCTTTGAAAGGATTTTTATCTCTAATTATAACATGAAAGGTCTGATCACGGAACGGTATAAAATAGAATTGAGTCCGGTAAGTAAGATAGAAGACGTGTTTTCTTTGCTGTTCGGATAAAAGCACCTTCGTTTTAGGGCTGGTTTTCCAGAGATCCGCTCTGCTAAATAGGGAGAGATTTCCCCAAAACGAGGAAATCATCAGTACTTTTTCTACATATTGGGGATATTATTACCCATTAATATTTAGGGCTCAAAACAAAAATAATCTCAATAACGTTGATTATCAGCACATTAACAAAAACGGACTACATTTTCAAAAACCGGCCTGTAAGTTGTCTAATATATAGTGTTGATCATTTATGATTTAACAACAATAGGGATGATTATCCTCGTTATCGATAGATAACGAGGATTTTTTTTGTTTTGAACCTTTCCCCTTATTTCCAATACAGGAAAAATTTGATACTTTTACTGCTAACCAATAGAATTTCAACATTTTAATCCTACCTCTCATGAAAAAAATAATTTTAAGTCTGGGCTTTTTGGCATTGTCTTTTTATGCAGTGGCACAGGGTACCACAGGAATTCCAGGCAAGTCCTTCGGAAATGGCGTATCCGCCGGTAATTTACTTCCGGTTTCAAAAATAGAAGCGGCCATGGGTAATCAGCAAACTGCCGAAATGAAAATTACCGGTGAAGTAGTAGAAGTTTGCAAGAAGAAAGGTTGCTGGATGACGCTGAAAACCACTTCCGGTGAATCAATGCGTATCACATTTAAAGATTACGCCTTTTTTATGCCAATGGACATCGTAGGTAAAAAAGTAGCCCTTGATGGTATCGCTAAAAAACAAACGATTTCCGTTGAAACTTTACGCCACTATGCAGAAGATGCCCATAAACCAGCCGCAGAGATAGCGAAAATTAACGCCCCGAAGAAAGAATTGGCTTTTGAAGCTAAAGGCGTAGTGATCCTGGAGTAATTTCTCCTCACCCGGCTTTTCCTTAGTCCAGAACCTGCTCCCATAGTGCAGGTTTTTTTTTGATAAAAATTTTATATCTTCCATTCTAATTTAACCTCTTAACTTCATTTTATGATCATTGCTCTTATCATTATTATTGTCATCGCAGTCATTTGTATCTCGATCTACAATTCGCTTATCGCTAAAAAGAACCAAACAGATAATGCTTTTGCAGCAATCGATGTGATGCTAAAAAAGCGTTTTGACCTGCTCCCTAACCTCGTTGAAACTGTAAAAAAATATATGCAATACGAGGGTGATTTATTGACCAAAATTGTGTCCCTACGGAGTCGTGCCAGCAATCCTGGCTTAAGTAATGAAGAAAAGTTAAGCATAGATCAGGAACTTAGCCGTGAAGTAAAAGGGCTAATGGTTAATGTTGAAAATTACCCCAATTTGAAAGCAGACCAGAGCTTTTTAAACCTACAAAACACCTGGACAGAGAGTGAGGAGCAAATTGCGGCTGCCAGAAGGAATTACAATGCAGCGATTACAGATTACAACAATGCAATTATGATGTTTCCAGGTAGCATCATTGCAGGCATGATGAATTACACCCCTAAAACTGTCCTCTCTATTCCAGAAACAGAACGCAATAATATTAGCGCAAAAGATCTTTTTAATAGTTAATGGACAGTATATCTCATCTGGATCCGGCTACAATGGAGGTACTGACCGCTTTAGAAGCGAGCAGAATAAGCTTACGTAAGAAAAGAGTAATCCATCTCGCAATTTGTTTTACCGGCATACCGATCGCTATAATCGGCTTTACGTTTACGACACTCCCCGTCATCGCTATTGGCATCATTTGTTTTTTTGCCGGTTTGATATCAATATCGGTAAATTTGGGAGCAGTAGATCAATATCGCCTGGATTTTAAACAAAAATTAATCGCACAGGCGATAAAAATGATAGACCAGAGTCTGGAAATAGATCCCAAAAGAGGATTGTCTCAAGATGAATTTTTCGGTTCTTTATTGTTTAAGAAAAAGCCCGATAAGTATATGAGCGAAGACCGGGTATCTGGCAATGCCGGAAAAACGAAATTTAGCTTTTCAGAAGTACAAGCGCAGTACAAAGAACTCACCATCACTAAAAAAGGTACGCAGGAAACCTGGCATGAACTTTTTTGTGGCGTGATATTTAAAGCCGATTTTAACAAGAACTTTAAAGAACTAACAGTAGTTCAACCCAAAGCCTTTGGAAGTGATGTTGCTGAATGGTTTGGGAGCAATACTCCATTTTTTTCAGGCGCAAAAGAACGTGTTAGATTAGAAAATCCTGAATTTGAAAAGAATTTTGCTACCTATTCTTCGGATCAGATAGAATCAAGGTACATTCTGACGCCATTGATGATGGAATCAATATGCAGGCTAAACGACAGATGTAAGGATAGCATCAGTCTTTCCTTTGTCGGAAATATAATCACTATCGCCTTTCCTTTAACCCGGAATTATTTCGAAGCTCCATTATTTGAAAGCTTGATGACCGATGACCTGATGAAGGAAGATCTGAATTTGGTACGCCATATCTACCAGGTGATTGAGACTTTAGATTTAAACACCCGAATCTGGGGAAAAGATTAACATGATTTTTAATGTAAGGCAATAAAAGTATCCCTACCTTAAAAATCATGTAAAATAAAAAAGTCCCTTTCGGGACTTTCATTTCTATTTCGATAAGTACATCGATTTGTCTTTAACTAACTTTCTGAAGTAAGGATCTTCCAGGTCTTTGATAAACCTGATTGCTTCTCCTGTTGATTTCATCTCCGGACCTAATTCCTTAACTACCTCAGGGAACTTGTCAAAAGAGAATACAGGTTCTTTGATCGCATAACCTTGCAGTTTTCTTTCAATCGTAAAGTCTTTCAGTTTGTTTACACCTAGCATCACTTTAGCAGCAATATTGATATAAGGAACGTCGTAAGCTTTAGCAATGAAAGGAACGGTTCTTGAAGCTCTTGGATTCGCTTCGATCACATAAACTTTCTCGTCTTTTACTGCAAACTGAATGTTTAGTAAACCGATTACATTTAATGCTCTCGCGATTTTCTTAGAGTAAGTCTCCATATCGTTCATTACCTTTTCAGATAAACTGAATGGTGGCAATACTGCACTAGAGTCGCCAGAGTGAATACCTGCAGGCTCAATGTGCTCCATTAAACCGATGATATGCACATCTTCGCCGTCACAGATAGAATCCGACTCGGTTTCTTCTGCTCTGTCTAAGAAGTGGTCAATCAAGACACGGTTTCCAGGAAGATCACCTAGTAATTTAACTACTGCTTTCTCCAGGTCTTCGTCATTGATCACGATGCTCATTCCTTGTCCACCCAATACATAACTTGGTCTTACCAATACCGGGTATCCTACTTCCTGTGCAACGATAATCGCCTCTTCAGCGTTCTCAGCAACACCATATCTTGGATAAGGAATCTCCAATTCTTTCAATAAGTCTGAGAAACGACCTCTATCTTCCGCTACATCCATGTCATTGTAAGATGTACCGATGATTTTAATGCCGTTTTCTTCTAACTTCTCAGCCATTTTCAAGGCTGTTTGTCCACCCAACTGAACGATCACACCTACTGGTTTTTCCAGTTCAATGATTTCACGAACATGTTCCCAGAATACCGGCTCAAAGTATAACTTATCAGCCATATTGAAATCTGTAGAAACTGTCTCAGGGTTACAGTTGATCATGATTGCCTCAAAACCGCTTTCTTTAGCAGCAAGCAAACCATGTACGCAGGAGTAGTCAAATTCAATACCCTGACCGATACGGTTAGGACCTGAACCCAATACAATTATTTTTTTGTTATCTGTTGGGATCGATTCGTTTTCCTCTTCAAATGTAGAGTAGTAATATGGTGTCTGAGCCGCAAATTCCGCTGCACAAGTATCAACCATTTTATACACACGTTTGATGCCCAGAGATTTTCTGCGGTCATAAACCTCATCTTCCGTTACATTACCCAATAGGTAAGCAATCTGGATATCAGAGAATCCTTTTTGTTTCAACGTGAAGAAGAAATCTTTAGGAATGTTATTCAGAGAATATCTTTTTAGCTCAACTTCCAGGTGTACTAATTCCTGAATTTGAGAAAGGAACCATTTATCGATTTTCGTTACCTTACGGATAGACTCCAAAGGAACGCCCATAGTCATGGCATCTTTGATTAAGAACAGGCGATTCCAGCTTGGATGCTCCAAACCGTGCATGATCTCTTCGATGCTTCTGTTATGTTTACCATCTGCACCTAATCCGGCTCTGCCAATTTCTAAACTCTGACAAGCTTTTTGTAGTGCTTCGATGAAGGTACGTCCGATCGACATTACCTCTCCTACTGATTTCATTTGTAATCCCAGCTCCATGTTAGCTCCTTTGAATTTATCAAAGTTCCAGCGAGGTATTTTCACGATTACATAATCCAGTGTAGGCTCGAAATATGCAGAAGTTGTTTTTGTAATTTGATTTTCGATCTCGTCTAAGTTGTAACCAATGGCTAGTTTAGAAGCGATTTTTGCGATCGGATACCCTGTTGCTTTACTCGCCAATGCCGAAGAGCGTGATACCCTTGGATTGATTTCGATAGCAATAATATCATCATTATCAGGATTTACAGAGAACTGAACGTTACAGCCTCCAGCGAAAGTACCAATGGCACGCATCATTTTGATGGCCTGGTTACGCATATCCTGGTAGCAACGATCAGATAAAGTCATTGCCGGTGCTACTGTGATCGAGTCTCCGGTATGGATTCCCATTGGATCAAAGTTTTCAATAGAACAAATGATGATCACATTGTCATTGCTATCTCTAAGCAACTCCAATTCATATTCTTTCCATCCGATTACCGCTTTCTCTACCAATACTTCATGCGTTGGAGAAGCTTCTAACCCGCGTTGTAAAGCGTGGTCGAACTCTTCTTTCTTGTGCACGAAACCACCACCTGAACCGCCTAATGTATAAGAAGGACGGATTACCAGTGGATAACCGATTTCCTGAGCTGCTTCTTTACCTTCTAAGAAGGAGTTTGCAATTTTGGATGGCGCAACACCTACACCTATGTCAATCATTAACTGACGGAAGGCTTCTCTGTTTTCAGTTTTCTCAATCGCGGCAACATCTACCCCGATTACTCTAACACCATATTTTTCCCAGACACCACGCTCTTCTGCTTCTTTACAAAGGTTCAAAGCGGTTTGTCCGCCCATGGTAGGCAAAACTGCATCGATTTTTCTTTCGATCAGGATCTGCTCAATGGAGTCTACCGTTAAAGGCCAAAGGTACACATGGTCCCCAATCACCTTGTCGGTCATGATGGTTGCAGGATTAGAGTTGATGATGGAAACTTCAATCCCCTCTTCCTTTAAGGATAAGGCAGCTTGAGATCCTGAATAATCAAATTCACAGGCTTGACCAATGATAATAGGTCCCGATCCGATAATTAATACTGAGCGTATGGAGGTGTCTTTAGGCATAAGGCTTTAAAAAGTCTAAAGTTAGTATAAGTGAAATTGGTAAAAATTGCATTCTAAAAGACCAGAATAGTCTAGAGATTTTCTCTGCTGTGCGAGGGGAATATCCCGACTCTTCCGTCGGGATGCAAAGTTACGTTTTTACTCCTTAAAAATATGCTGTTTTTTAAAAAACAGTTCAAATAAAAAAGGGCGTCAGAAATTAACCTAAAGCCCTTCTAATCATTTACTATAAATTACTGCAGCAATTTAATCTCTCCAACATCTGTTGTAGCACTATCTACCACCGCAACATTCTCTACAGAACTGTCTTTATATGGCGGGTTTGCCTTTACCATGATGGTGTAAGTCTGAGGCTTAACCTTGCTAAAAATGAAAACCCCATTGTTAACGGTTGCCCGTAAAGTATCCTTGCCGGCAATGGCCAATACCTGAGATGCGCCTTCCGCAGGACTAATTCTCCCCTGGATGCCCCCCTCTCTGATGGCACTGAATGCCAATAAGCCAAATGAAAGTCCTGCGACTATGATAAAATTCAATTTAAGCCTTTTCATTATGATCAATTTTAGATTTAAATTATATAGATTTTACTTTTCAATTGATAATTATAAGTATTTCCTGCTAATCACAAGTTTACTTTGATAATTACACGTTTTGCCCTGGTAATCCCAGGTATGCTTTGATAACTACAAGCGGCACAGAATTATGTTTTAATCTGGTATGTAAACGTTAGTTCATGGTTTAAATTTATCATTTAAACGTACGATGCGAACTTCTGATGTAAACGTATCATTTGAACGCGCATCTTTTTAAACGCTATATCCGTGATTTAGTATAATCTACCCTGAATTAAACATTTTATTGTACTGGATACTGCTGATTTTGATTTTTGGGTTTAAATCCCTGAATGATTTAATCTTTCCAGGTTGAAGGAAACAGTGATCAGTAATCAACAAAATGTTGCATTAATGATCAATAATGTGTTATTATTATTCGACAAAATCTTACATCATTATTCAGCAACTGCATCATTTTTTTGTTTTTGTTGATCCTTATTTGGAAAAACAGAACAGGTTTGGAGCTGGTAAAGCTGCATGCAAAATGCCCCTGTCAGACAATTTGGAACAACATTTGCCGTTCCTATCTGAAATATACCATATCAAATGAGAACAATGTACAACCCAATGAAAAAATTATTCCCTGTAGTCGTAGCCGCAATCGTCATGCTTTCCAGCTGTGCTACAGTACAATCCCTGATAAAATCTTCATTTCCTTATAATGCAACGGTAGTCATTCCAGCAGGTTCAAAAAGTAATACGACGATCTCTGCTAGCTCTGCCGCAACGAGTTTCGATCAGGTTTTTGGAAATCAAAACGGTACAGATTATGTAAAAGAGATCAGAATCGCTTCTGCCAAAATGGAAGCCAGTAATCCTGTCAGCAAAAGTTTAGGCATGTTCAAATCTGTGAAATTATTTGTAGCCAATGAAAAAGGCGAAGAGGTAATGGTCGCTTCCAGAACCGACGTACAACAAAATATCGGTACAGGTTTAGTATTGGATATCGATAACTCCCGTTTCCTGGACAATTACGTTAAAGGAACCAACCTGAGTATCAGAATGGAATATGTGTTAAGAGAAAAAACTGCTACCGATGTAAGCGTTCGCGTATCATTGAGTTTTAGCACTTCTCCAAAAACAAACAATTAACCGCATTCCTGCAAAGCTTTTATGTTGCGAATAATTTTAGGATAACTACTTTTGGCTCATGTTACTTCTTGAGTCCTCGTTTTTTCAGTTAATTGCTGATCAATTTATTCATACCACCTGGCTGGAATGGCTGGGTGTGTTATCCGGATTTATCTGCATTTATCTGGCTACAAAAGAAAATGTACTGAGCTGGCCGATTTCGATCATCAGCGTCATCGCATATGCCTGGGTATTTTTAGAGGCGAAGATGTATGGAGATATGGCATTGCAGTTCTATTTCCTTTTTACCGCTTTCTATGGCTGGTATTTTTGGATCAGAAAAAAGAAAGTTGACGACAAGCCGGTAACCAACCTGGCTGGAAAAGGTTGGTGGCTGGCCATTGGATCAGTGATCATATTATCTATAGTATTAGGCCTGTTCCTCGATCATTTCACAGATACCAATGTGCCTTATGAAGATGGCTTTTGTACCGCGCTAAGTTTTGTTGCACAACTCATGCTGACCAGAAAAATTCTGCAAAACTGGATCCTGTGGATTGTCGTTGATCTTTGCTATATCCCATTATATATTTACAAAAATCTAAACTTAAGTGCCATATTTTATGCTTTCCTGGTCGCCATTGCCATCAAAGGATATATAGACTGGAGGAGAACGTACCGTGAACAAACAAATTAAGAAAATCGCCATCGTTGGCCCGGAAAGCACAGGAAAATCAACTATTGCACAACAATTAGCTAAGCATTATCTGACGCTTTGGGTACCTGAGTATGCGCGTTATTATTGTGCCGCTTTAACAGAACCCTGCAATTTACAGGATGAAATAAATATGTACCATGGACAAGTCGCCCTCGAAGAGTCCATCCTCTCCATAGCTGAAAAAGATCTGATATTTTGTGATACTACTTTTATTACGGTAAAGGTCTGGAGTGATGAGGTTTTTGGAAACACGCCTGAAGTGGTGCTAAACGCGCTTCCGCTTCACACCTATGATTTATACCTGCTCATGGACATCGATCTGCCCTGGCAGGAAGATCCACTTCGTGATTTCCCACATAAACGGGAACATTTTATGCAGGTATGGCATCAGGAATTGCAAAACTTAAATGCAAAGTATGTCGTGATCAATGGAACAGAAGAAAGATTAACTAACGCCATCGCCGCAGTAGAATCGTTCCTTAAGAAAACTTAATACTTATAATAACAGGGTCTCTTCCATTCAGGTATTTGCCTTTCGAAGATCCTCCCATAGGAGATCCAATTTTTATCAATACCTTTGTCCCATCAAAAAGGGGTGCCTTGTTTTGTAAAAAACACAAAAACAGGCTGAGAGCATACCCATTATATCTACAAACAGATATATGCACCTGATCCGGATAATGCCGGCGGAGGGATTGGAGTTATGGAGTTTAACTAGGCTGTAAGTGCCCCTTACTTACAGTGGTTTAACTAAAAAAAGCAAAGAATTGAAAAAGTTATTGACCATAGCGCTAGCTATGTTGTTGTTGCCTGTATTAACAAAGGCGCAGTTTACGATTTCGGGAGTTGTGTCCGAAACAAGCCGTCAGGCATTACCTGGTGCAACCATCCGTTTAAAAGGAAAATCTTTTGGTGTTACTGCAGATGGTCAGGGAAAATTCCAGCTTAAGAATCTTAAAGCAGGGAATTACACCTTGGTGGTGAGCTTTATCGGCTACCAAACGACAGAGAAAAACCTGGAACTGAAATCCGATTTGGTGGAAAACATTAGCCTTAAGCCTGCCGCTTTTCTTGCAGATGAGGTGATCGTTAATGCCACACGTGCTAACGATAAATCCGCTACTACCTATAAAAACATCAGCAAAGCTGAAATTCAGGAGAACAACTTCGGGCAAGATCTGCCATTTATCTTAAACAACACACCTGGAGTAGTCGTAACTTCCGATGCAGGTGCCGGTGTTGGTTATACAGGCATTAGAATCAGAGGTAGTGATGCCAGCAGAATCAATGTTACAATTAATGGAATTCCTTACAATGACGGTGAAAGTCAGGGGATATTCTGGGTAAATATGCCGGATTTTGCTTCTTCCATAGAAAATGTGCAAATCCAACGTGGTGTAGGTACCTCTACCAATGGTGCTGGTGCTTTCGGTGGAAGCTTAAATATCCAGACCAGCGCGCCTTCAGAAAGTGCTTACGCAGAACTAAACAATACTTACGGCTCATTCAATACCCTTAAAAACACCGTTAAATTAGGAACAGGTCTGATTGACAACAAATGGAGTTTCGATGGCCGCCTTTCCAGAATTACCTCTGATGGTTTTATCGACCGTGCAGCCTCAAATTTGAAGTCGTACTACCTTTCCGGTGCCTACCATGGTAAAAATGAATTGCTTCGCCTGAATGTTTTCTCTGGCACAGAAAAAACTTACCAGGCCTGGGACGGCATTCCAGAAGCAAGATTAAAAGGTGATGTACAGGGAATGCTGGATTTCAGCAAACGTCAGGAATTTAATGACGCGCAAACACAGAATCTTTTGAATTCAGGGAACAGAACTTACAATTCGTTCACCTATAAAGACCAAACCGACAACTACGCACAAAACCATTATCAGGCGCTTTATGCCAAACAGATTAACGAGCAATTCTCTTTCAATGCCGCCTTACATTATACCGATGGGAAGGGTTATTTTGAAGAGTTTAAATTCGATCAAAAACTTAGTAAATATGGTTTACCACCGATGAATGCGGATGGAGCACTTCAAACAAGAACGGATTTGATTCGTCGCCGCTGGCTGGATAATGATTTCTATGGCGCAACCTATGCGTTCAGCTATCAGCCACAATCTAACTTGAATTTCACGCTTGGCGGTGCCTATAATGAATACAGGGGGAAACATTTCGGAGAGGTTATCTGGGCGAAATATCCTTCCACCAGCAACATCAGCGACCATTATTATGATGGGAAAGGAAATAAAAATGATTTCAACACTTTTGGTAAAGTAAGCTATAGCCCGATAGATCAATTGAGTCTTTTTGCCGACCTTCAATACCGGACTGTTGATTATAAAATCTCCGGAAAAGACAAGAATCTAAGAAACCTTGATTTCAACAATACCTACCATTTTTTCAATCCTAAAGTTGGCGCAACCTATTTCTTAAATGAGCAAAGTAATGTTTATACATCCTTTAGTGTAGCCAACAAAGAGCCAAATCGTGATGATTTCACCAACTTAAAAGTCGGATTACCTTCCCCAAAAGCAGAACGTCTGCATGATTTAGAAGCAGGTTACCGTTATAAAGAAGATAAACTGAACCTTGGTCTGAATGTATATGGGATGTTCTATAAAGATCAATTGATCTTCACTGGAGAAATCAATGAATTCGCGGATGCTTACCGTCAGAATGTAGATAAAAGTTACCGTTTAGGAGTTGAATTGGATGCTTCTTACATCCTGAGCCCGCAATTTGCCATAAATGCCAATGCCGCTTTTAGCAGGAATAAAATCCAGAACTATATTAACTATGTAACCCAATATGAAGATGATGGTTCAGAAACCTTAATCACTTCCAGCTACAAAGACACGGACATCTCCTTTTCTCCAAAATCTGTCATTGCAGGAGAGCTGGTTTACAAACCATTTAAAGGTTTTGCTGCAGCTATACAAAGCAAATTTGTAGGTAAACAATATCTGGACAACACCCAGAATGACAGCAGAAAGCTAGATGCATATTGGGTAAATAATGCGAGAATAGGCTACGATTTCCAACTTAAAGGCATCAAAAACATAAATCTTGGCCTATTGGTTAATAACATCTTTAATGAAAAATATGAGAGCAACGGTTATACCTATAGCACTGCATATAAAGGGAATATCACTACAGAGAACTTTTATTACGCCCAGGCCGGAACTAATTTTTTACTTTCGCTAAATTTCAAATTTTAACAACTTATGAAGAAGTTCATCGAAAAGCTACATTTTATAACACACGATATCCATCAGCATAGCCATATTGAACAGGCAAAAATTGCCTGTAGTGCAGGTGCAAAATGGATTCAGTACCGTTGTCTGACTAAAAATGATGAGGAACTTTTGGAAGATATCAATGCGATTGCAGCAATCTGTGACGATTGGGGAGCTACCCTGATCGTTACAGATCATATTCACCTAAACGGAGAAGCTGATATCCAGGGTTTTCATATAGAAGATATGGATGCTGATTTTGTGAAACTTCGTGAGCAACTCGGAGAAGCAGTCACTATTGGTGGTTCTTCAAACACTTTAGAAGGCTTAATCAGATTAGCTAAAGAAGGTGCCGATTATGCCGGTTTCGGCCCGTTTTATACGACTACAACCAAGCCTAACAACGCCCCCTTATTAGGTGTAGAAGGATACGAACAAGCGATGAAAGCACTAAAAGCGCAGGAAATCAATTTACCTGTGCTTGCTGTTGGCGGGATCACCTTAAGTGATATAGATCCATTAATGCTGACAGGAATTTTCGGAATTGCCGTTTCTGCGGCCATCAATCAGGCTGAAGATATGCGCACTGCTTACAGCGAATTTTATGACAAAATCATGTAATATTTTCTTTGGCAAGTGTATGTTATTGAAACACCATAACATACATTTGTTAAAAAAATAACCTTCTTGGAAGCCAATATATCCCCAGAAAAACCAGATCCTTACGCTGCACTCCGATATCGGGAGTTTCGATCTTACCTCGGAATGCGTTTCTTTTTTACGTTTGCTTATCAAATGCAAGCGGTTATCATTGGATTTCATGTTTACCACCTTACCAAAGACCCCCTGGCCCTTGGACTTGTTGGACTTTGCGAAGCAATTCCCGCAATCAGCATAGCCCTATACGGTGGTTATGTCGCTGATAAATCTGAAAAAAGAGGATTACTACTGAAAATATTTAGCGGCGTATTTCTGTGTTCACTGATCATGTTGGTCGTGACCACCCAACAAATGCATCCTTATGTACCCGTAGATTATATTGTGCCCATTATGTATTTGATGGTCTTTGGAATTGGAATTGCCAGAGGCTTTTTCAGTCCGGCGACCTTCTCATTGATGGCGCAGATCGTCCCTAAAAAACTTTACCCTAATTCCAGTACATGGAACAGCTCCAGCTGGCAGGCCGCTTCTATCTTAGGCCCTGCAATTGGAGGATTGATTTATGGCTTCTATGGCATTACCGCAACTTACTGTGTCATCCTTTCTTTTATCGGCATTGCCCTCATCTGTATCTTTTTTTTAAAACCACATCCCCCTACTTATATCCCTAAAGAGAGTATTGTAAAAAGTCTGACTGAAGGTGTTCACTTTGTCTTTAAAAACAAAATGATGTTGGGTGCGATGAGCTTAGACCTCTTCTCCGTTTTCTTCGGTGGAGCGGTGGCTTTACTCCCGGTATTTGCCAATGACATTTTGAAAGTCGGTTCTGAAGGACTCGGTTTCATGCGGGCTGCTGCTTCCAGTGGTGCCGTAATTACCATGTTGGCGATGACCCGTTTCTCCCCAATGAATAAACCCTGGAGAAATTTACTGATTGCAGTAACCGGATTTGGAACCAGCATTATCTGCTATGGCTTATCAAAAAACTTCTACCTCACCCTCATGTTTTTATTCATGGAAGGCGCTTTCGATAGCATCAGTGTGATTATCAGATCTACAATTATGCAATTGCTCACCCCTGATGAAATGCGTGGTAGAGTCTCCGCTGTAAACAGTATGTTTATTGGCTCTTCTAATGAGATTGGTGCGTTTGAATCAGGCCTCACTGCAAAGCTTATGAGAACGGTCCCTGCGGTGGTATTTGGAGGAAGTATGACAATCCTGGTCGCTGGAATTACCTACCTGAAGACCAAAGGAATGATGAAGTTAACTCTGCAGGAAATCAATGACCAACAAAACTAACCCCATCTTTTTGAAGCCTATACATCTATAGCAGCTAAGACTAGTATTCTATTCTTTCACCAACCTGTTGTCTCCACATGGCATAATACAACCCTGTTTCGGCCAATAAGTCCTCGTGTTTACCCTGCTCAATAATATGTCCGCGTTCTAAAACGAAAATGCGGTCAGCATGACGAATCGTAGAAAGTCTGTGGGCAATTAAAATCGTAATGTGGTTTGTTAATACAGAAATATCACGGATCGTTGCGGTAATCTCTTCCTCTGTTAAAGAGTCTAGAGAAGAAGTCGCCTCATCAAAAACCAGGATATCGGGTCTGCGTAGTAATGCTCTGGCAATGGATAAACGTTGTTTTTCTCCCCCGGAAACCTTCACCCCGCCTTCACCAATCACGGTATCCAAACCTTTATCCGCACGCGCCAACAGGTTTTCACAAGCTGCCTGTTTCATCACCCTAAAGCAATCTTCATCTGTAGCATCAGGCCTGACAAACTGGAGATTCTCCCGGATTGTCCCAGAAAACAACTGTGTATCCTGGGTTACAAACCCAATCTTTTCCCTCAACATATCCAGATCAATCGCTTTGCTGGAAGTATCATTATACAGCACATCGCCACCTATTGGCTGATAAAGACCAACCAACAACTTAACTAAGGTCGTTTTTCCAGATCCGGAAGGCCCCACAAATGCGATCGTCTCCCCACTATGGGTACGGAAATTAATATCGTTCAAGGCATTGTGCTTACCGGTCAGGTGTCTAAAATTCACATCTTTAAACTCAAGGCTGTTGATTTTACCTAGCTTAACAGGGTTTACCGGTTTTTCATCTAGTGGCGTACTTAGAATCTTCTTGAAGTTCCCCAGAGAAACCTCGGCTTCCCTCCAGGAAAGAATCACATTCCCGAGTTCCTGTAAAGGTCCAAAGAGAAAGAATGAATAAAACAGGAAAGAGAAATATTGTCCTGCCGAAATCGTGTTTTCAAAAATCAGGATCAATAAAACGACCACCATCGTACTACGAACAAAATTAACTGTTGTTCCTTGCACAAAGCTCATGCTCCTTACATATTTAACCTTTCTTAATTCCAGTCCTAAAATCTTATAAGTCGTTTTATTTAACCTTTCGATCTCCTGATTGGCAAGGCCGAGACTTTTCACCAGTTCTATATTCCTCAAAGACTCTGTGGTTGAACCGGCTAATGCAGTTGTTTCAGCAACGATAGTTTTTTGAATAGTTTTAATCTTTCTACTCAGGTACCAACTCACAAAACTGATGATTGGAATTGCAGAAAAATAGACCAGCGTAACCTTATAACTTACCGTAACGGAGTACACGATTACGAATACCATCCCAATCAAACTCACGAAGAGAATACTGATAAAAGCGGTAATAAACTTTTCAGAATCCAGCCTTACTTTTTGCAAAATCCCCAACGTTTCTCCACTTCGCTGATCTTCGAATACCTGATAAGGCAATTCAAGAGAATGTTTAAGTCCGTCAGCATACATGCTTGCCCCAACTTTTTGAACGATGATACTGGTAAAGTAATCCTGAAAATTTTTGGCAATTCTGGAAACCATAGCTGCACCTACACTCAGGCCAACTAATCCAAGTACACCCCACACAAATTCGCCTCTGTTCAGCACATCCTTCTTCTGAATGAACTCATCCACTATTCTTCCGGTAATGTAGGGGTCCAATAGGGAGAAACCAATATTGATTGCAGCCAGCAAAAGTGCTAATGCAACCACCCATTTATGAGCACGTAAATATTCTAGTAGTAATTTCATTTAATTAAATCTAGCCAAAAATAAATAAAGGGAATGAAGCATCAGCCCCATTCCCTTTAAATTACAAGTAAATTATAAATCAGGTCTAAACCGTCATGACATCTTTTTCTTTTGCTTCTGCATGTTTATCTACTTTGATAATATATGCATCAGTTATTTTTTGAACTTCGGCTTCTCCTGTTTTGATTTCATCATCAGAAACGCTTTCACCTTTTAACTTTTTGATTTTTTCGTTGGCATCTTTACGGATATTACGAATGGTAATTTTTCCGCGTTCGGCTTCTTCTTTTACCTTTTTAACAAGATCTCTTCTACGTTCTTCAGTTAGGGGAGGAACTACCAAACGAATCACTATACCATCATTCTGAGGGTTAATCCCAATATTCGCTTCCATGATAGCGCGTTCAATAGGAACTAACATATTTTTTTCCCAAGGCTGAACGAGAATAGTACGTGCGTCCGGCGTGTTGATACTTGCCACCTGAGATAAGCCAGTAGCACTACCGTAGTAATCTACAAATATGCCGTCCAACATCCCTGCAGAAGCTTTTCCCGCACGAATTTTTGTCAATTCAGCTTCACAATGGTCAATAGCCTTGTCCATGTTTGCCTGAGCATCTTGTAGTTGTTTCTTTATGAGGTCATTCATGTTTTGTAAAATTTAACCAAAAATATAAAATTTATTAGAATCAGACCTTAACAAGTGTCCCAATCTCTTCTCCTTTGGCAATTTTCATGAAATTACCTGTTTTATTCATATCAAAAACGATGATCGGAAGTTCATTTTCTTCACACAGGGTAAAGGCAGTCATATCCATTACGTTTAATCCTTTATCGTAAACTTCTTTGAAAGAAATTTTTTCATATTTAGTAGCTGTAGGATCCTTTTCAGGGTCTGCAGTATAAATACCATCTACACGTGTTCCTTTTAGCACCACATCAGCTTTGATTTCGATTGCTCTTAAAGCAGCCGCAGAATCTGTTGTGAAATAAGGGTTACCTGTTCCGGCACCAAAAATCACCACACGACCTTTTTCAAGGTGACGTACTGCTCTTCTACGAATGAATGGTTCACAGATTTGCTCCATTTTGATTGCGGTAAGTAAGCGGGTTTTAAGACCCACTTTTTCTAGTGCATCCTGCAAGGCCATACTGTTGATTACTGTTGCTAACATTCCCATATAATCAGCTTGTGCACGGTCCATGCCTGACTTTTCGGCGCTTAAACCTCTAAAAATATTACCACCTCCAATAACTATTGCTATTTCAAGGCCTTCATCATGTACCGCTTTAATGTCTTCAGCGTACTGTTTAACACGCTCATTGTCAATACCATATTGTTTATCGCCCATCAGCGACTCGCCACTTAATTTCAGCAGAATCCGTTTATACTTCATGAGTCCAAAAATAACTATTTGTTTTAATTAATCAGGGTTCAAATGTGCAAACCCTTTACAAAAACTTTCTTTAGTTGTAACCCGGGAGATAAAAACAGTAAATCAGCATCACTACCAGCATTTAAAGCGCCCTTCGTTGATAAAATACCCATTAATAGTGCCGGGTTTTCTGAAGCTAGTTTTAAGGCTTCGTCTGTTGGAATATCACAATGTGATACACAATTCTGAACCGCTTGTAAAAGGGTAATATTAGAACCTGAAAGTGTACCATCGGCAGTCACAAATTTATCGCCTCTAAGCTCATGCTGATAAGGCCCGATTGCACATGCGGTTACTGCATCTGTAATTAGAAACAGACGGTCTTTCATTGTTTTATAAGTCATCTTTACCACTTCAAGATCCACATGGCAGCCATCAGCAATGATACTGGCCATAGCAGTTGGGTGATTCATGACTGCTACAGGCAAATTAGGGGCTCTGTGGTGAATCGAAGGCATTGCATTGAACAAATGCGTGGTTGTCTTAAATCCATTGTTGTAGGCCACTGTAGCCTGCTTAAAATCAGCATCACTATGCCCTAATGACAATACGATTCCCTGATCCACTAAATAACGGATCACCTCTTCATCTTGTAACTCTGCTGCTATGGTCATCATTTTAACAGTACCATCTGCATAATCCAGCAAGTGCTTTACCTCTTCCAAAGTAGCTTTATAAATATACTTCTCTATATGTGCTCCTCTCCGCTTTGGATTAATATATGGTCCTTCCAGATGAAGTCCTAAAAAGCCTTTAGCTTCGCTACGATAAGCTTTCGCAGCATCCAGACATTGATAAACTACTTCCGGACTATTCGTTGCCACACAAGCTAAGAAACTGGTAGTCCCTTTAGCCAACAAGTCTTCGTCCATCTGTTTTAAAGTTTCGGCCGTAGGATAAGCAGAAAAGAGATTCCCCCCACTGCCATAAATCTGAAGGTCAATAAAACCAGGGCTTATATAAGCACCTTCGGCATCAATAATTTGATAACCTTCGGTAACCTCTTCGCTAGAGATCCGATTGATCTTTCCATCCTCAATAAAAATCGTTTGACCCTTTAAGAGCAGGTCTTCATTAAAAAACTGGCTATTGGTTATCGCAATCATAATTAGATGTATTTAAGAAGCCCAAATATAAGCCAGTATTTAAGATATCAATGGATAATTACAACAAGAAATAAAGGGCTGTTAAAGCTAAACAAAGCTGTAAAAGGAGATTATCGGAGATAAAAATTCTACAAGTCATTTAAGCTGGATCCTGAATAGCGAACAAAGTACTTAGATACAAAGCTAATGGAGTTACAATCCTGCGG
>NZ_JAPIVQ010000019.1 GCF_026239675.1 Pedobacter sp. PLR | reverse complement strand
GTTACAAATCGAATTTTAAGATGGCAATAAAGGAGAAAGCTACCTTTAGACATTAACCTTTTCTTTGATTCGTACTGCCTGGGTTCTATTTTTAACATCCAGTTTAACATATAAATTACTGATGTGGTACTTGATCGTATTTAAGGAAATAAACAATTTATCCGCTAACTCCTGATTACTTAAACCTTCCCAAATCCCCAGCAAGACCTCTGTTTCACGGTCGGTCAATTGAAAATCAACCTTTAAAACATTCAGTACATCCTGGTCCTTACTATTTGAAAAGTTTGGAATATGCGGCTTTACCTCAACAATATCTTTAATCTTAAACAGATACTTGTTAATTTCCATCCTAATATTCACGTTCTCCTCCTGCAGGGCTCTCACTTTAAAAGTAATAGCAAAACCGATCGCAATAATTTCGAAAGCACTCACCATTCTCAGCGCATCCATATCGAAACCAGCTAACCAGGGGAAATTAAAATTCATATTGAGCACAAAGCCAATGGCAAAAATGACGATAACGCCAAATGTCAATACTAAAAACCTGGCGTAAACATCTTTCCTAAACCTCGAAATGGCAATACCTATCGGAATAGTTGCTGCTAAGAAGCTTAGAAAGTCATTCACAGGAATTGAAGCATCCCATTTAAATAAGGTAAATAAGATCAAATTCAACAATGCCAATCCCATTACCGGGGTTACATAGCGCCAGTAGTTTTTGTGGGTATCTTTAAGGTCTAAGAAATAATAAGCGAATACGCAGGCGAATGAAGCGGTAAAGGGGATCGTATAAACCAACAGATTATCTAACACAAGTTGTCCGGAAGACAAGTAATAAAACATTCCATCTTCATAGAAAAATTCTATAAAAACTGCGAGCTGCAAAAAGCAATAGGCGATAAAACGCTTGTCCTTGAAAACAAGGTAGAAAACAACATTAAACAGGATCGACATTAGGCCTAATCCATAATAAAACCCAATCCGAAGTAATCTCTTACCTTCTTTTTCAGTAAAAGATGGAGTATCCATTAAAACCAGAGGCAATTGCTTCAATAGCACATCCGAACTACGGATATAGTAAACGGCACTATCAGTTTTAAAATTATACTGGTCATACCTCGCCAGGTCCGTCTGCTCTTTTACCTGCTGAAGTTGCCCATTGTTAAAGGTGTAAAGGTTGTTCTCGTGAAGATGCGTAGAAGAGATCTGCAAGGTTAGCGCCTGGTTTAACTGATCCGGACGTAGCGTACCTTTTAACCAGAAATAAGTTTCACCGGATCCGGGCTGCTGATCAGACTGGCCTGGTTGATTTTCTTGCAAGCCTGACACACCTTCCTGCGTAGCAAAACTAAATGCCGGGTCCTTATCCAGCGCTTTAAAATTAAGATTTGAAATCTCTTTTTCTAGAAATCTAGTCGTGTTGGTAGTTTGACCATTAACATAAAAGGCTTGTGACAGTAACAGGAATAACAAGATTGCCTGTTGATAGAAGAATCTGGATTTGGTAAGTCGAACGTAATTCATTAAAACTTGAAGAGACTAATTTAAACGCTAAAATTAACCTTTTTCCGCTATCATGTATGTAATAACCTTGTGGGGATTTAGGTTTAGATATTCAGTTAAATCGGTTTTTTACACATTCAGCTAACCTTCCATATTTACCCTAAAAACCCATGGGAACATAACAAGCTGTACTACAGCACGCTACAGGTAAGCCCACCCATTCGGGTAGGCTCAATTTAGTCGTATTATTTTCAAACCTACCCCTTCGGGTGGGAAATAACAGAGCCGCGACCAGTATGTTTGTCAGAAATCCAATCAACTGATCATAATTGCAAGTTTCAATATCTATTGGAATCTATATCATAAAAGTTTTGCCGGTAATGGCAATCAGCAGTAATCAGGATCATCGTCTAAAAAAACATGAATCGCTGCAATATCAAATCATTCAATACGCCTCAGCTAGAAAAAGGGTGGGTTTTACAACCATCCTTTTCTTTTAAACCAGAAGTAGATCGCTACCGTAACCACCACCATCAGTCCCATCACCCCAGGATAGCCCATCTTCCATTGTAATTCCGGCATAAACTCGAAGTTCATCCCGTACACCCCAACAATGAAGGTCAAGGGCATGAAGAACACCGAAAAGATGGTAAGTACCCGCATAATCTCATTGGTTTTCTGAGAAGAAGCAGAAAAGTAAATGGCAAGCAGTTGATGGATGTTTTCAGCAAGTGCATCCAGCATACTCTGGTGCTTCACATACAGATCACGGGTGTCTCTGGTGTTTACGTTTCCTTCTTCTGCATCCAAAGCATCAATGATATCAAATGATAGAATTAACATCCTTTTTAACAGGTCTATTTTCCGCTTTAAATAGTAAAGTCCTTTTAATAAGGGTGCCTTTTTAGGTCTTAAAAAAACAATTTCCTCATAATAATCTACAGCTTTAGCCAATTTATTTAAAGGGTTGGTATAGGTGTTTAAACAAGCACTGATCAATAGATTCAAGAGTTCAAGGCTGCTTTTACATTTTTCGGTTTTGATGAGCTCCGCAACAGGCTTTAATAAATCATGGGTACTACGGTGAACAGTGATCAGGAAATGAGCCGAATAGAAAAAGGCAATTTTATGGGTGAGCTCCTGAACAGTATCTGCCTCTGCGACATTATTCTGGGTATGTATTCTGAAAATGATGAAAGCGTAATCTTCCATTCTCTCATATTTTGGCAAGTGATCGGGTTGAAGACAATCATTTACCAAAGCAGGGTGTAAATTGTATTTTTTAGCGATATCAGAAAGCTCTTCAGTAGTTGGATCGGTCAGGTCAATCCATTCGAATTCCTGATGTTCAGCATAATTATTGATCATACATTTCTTTATTGTCAGATAGTACCAGGTTAAACACCAACATCCGGGCTATTGTTCTGATTGGGTTAAACCTTATGATCTCTATAAGTGTTATATCGCTATTAAATCTTAATTATAAACCTATGAATAAGTTTTTTAGAGCCATCATTGCTGCCTGGGGAGCAAAGAAATTAGGCGGAGGCTGTTTGTCCACAATTATTATATTCATTATAATTTATATGATGCTGGGTAAATGTAATAACGGCACACGTGCTGCACAACGTCCATTTCAATCAGAGCGATCTATACTATCTAAGTAATAAACCAGTTGGTTAGTAAATCAGGAACTCAATTTCTTTCCCGATAGCACTCGATGTTATAAGGGTTGATCTTAAATATTTTTTACGAAAAAAATGTTTAGAAGCATAAAATCAATTGTTGTAACTATAAATATGTATCCGTTTAAATGGAGCGAAACATTGATTATGCCGTTTTTATTTTGCCGAACACAAAAACTCCGCAAGCCATTGTGAATCATTCCTCATTTGCTTTATCAAATTCCTTTTGAGAAACAACAGGCACTGTATGCAGGGCACTCCGGAAAGGCAACTGGATTATGTATATTCGAATAAATCTCCACTAAAATGAAAAGGTTCCTTACTGCATTTACATTCTGTATACTGCTATATTCATGTAACAATGCACCTTCTCCCCGCCCACAAGATCCAACCAGTTTTCCATATAAGCAGAAAGAGGTATTGATAAGCAACACTAAATCAAAGGTTCAATTAGCTGGTACCTTAACTATTCCATCAAATAACAAAGTTTCAAAGATTGTGATTATGATTACCGGTTCCGGCCCTCAAAACCGAAACGGAGAAGGCTTAAATCATCGTCCGTTTCTGGTGTGGAGCGATTGGTTAACCCGGAATGGTATTGCGGTATTAAGGTATGATGATCGGGGTGTAGGGAGATCAACTGGGAACTTCTCAACTGCTACCACCTTCGATTTTGCCGATGATGTAGAATCGGCTGTATCTTTTATCCGTTCGAGACCCGATTTAAATCAATTATCCATCGGGTTGATAGGCCAAAGTGAGGGAGGATTGATCGCACCTATGGTGGCAAGCCGCAATAATGATGTTAAGTTTATTGTATTATTGGCTGGCGATGGCATCCCTATATATCAGGTTGGCCTTCAACAATCAGCAGACATGAGTCGGGCTGCAGGTGTGTCAGAGGCAATTATTGCGAAAAAACTTGCACTGGACAAAAAGTTTTTTGACCTCACGCTTCAGGACTCAAGCGCATCCATCGGGCAATTAAAAAATGGTATCGATAGTTTATTATATCAGGAAATGCTTAGCCAGCATTGGGATACGGCAAAGTTTAGCGCTTATAAACAACGGTACGATCACCTTGCTACACCTTGGCAAAGAACTTTTTTGAAATTAAAACCAGCCGATTATTTGGTTAAAGTAAAATGCCCGGTATTGGCGCTTAATGGGACAAAGGATCTTATGGTTAATTGCAAGGCGAACCTCGCCGGTATTGCTAAAGCTTTAGATCGTGGTGGCAATAAGCAATACAAAATTATTGCATTAAAAGGGCTAAATCACCTCTTTCAAAAAGCAAAAACAGGTAGTATGACGGAGTTTGCTCAAATTTCAGAAACCGTAAACCCCATAGCATTGACAACCGTGTCCAAATGGATTAATACCTTGTCGTTTTAATTGATTAGTCTTCCAGCTATCAATTGGGAATTATAAATCTTAGTCATTTTTAATGAATTTTCTAACAGTATAGAGGTCGACAGTCCAAAAAACATTCCGTAACTCTTAAAGCCTTAGTTAATTATCAAGACAATGAAGCAAAACAGCAGCTACATCGCTATACATAAGCTTCTCCCCTTGTCCCGGGTTCGGTCTCCCTTCGGTATGAGTTCCACATGGTCCCGCATCACCTTCATCATTCAACCATGGTTAGTTAATGGTTGATTAATCCCTCATAGGTCTAATTGACCTTTCAACTATGTTTTAAGGATTAAGAGAGATTGAATTCAGGTTTAATTTATTATGGACACAGATTGAACTTATCATGAGGGGGTACCGAACTTATTCCCTACCTTGTAATTCACAACACCTTGTTTAC
>NZ_JAPIVQ010000018.1 GCF_026239675.1 Pedobacter sp. PLR | reverse complement strand
GTTCATTTTTAGTGTAATAACAGCTAAATCATCTATAATATTTAGCTGTTCAATATTTGGAATAAGCTCAACTATTTTTAGATTTCCATTACGATATGTTTCTAAATCCATTTCTTTGGTAATGGTTTCACCACCCGGGACGATGAAAAGCAAATCATTGTGCAACAGTTTATCGAGTATTTCTACGTTACTACTTTTCATAGCGTCGTAAAGTTGGTTTTCAAGATTTAGAATATCGTTTTTTGTTATCATTTTTTTCAATTTATAGATACGTTATTTTTTAATCAGGTTACCATCAATTCCCGGATATCACAACGGCATTTTATATGTCTGTAAAAGTTGTTTTCTCAACTACTAAAATACAAAAAAATCAATCTTAATCACTCACCGAATCGCTCACCATTTATAGCGAAATCGATCTAAATTCGGGTGTGGCACCAATTGCTATAGCCATAAAGCCTGAATTGAGGAACCATAACAAACCATAAAATATAGATGGCATAAATGAGTTTGTTTGTTCTCTTATGATGGCTTTGAAATAGCCAAAGTGAGCAGAAATACAGAATCTTTCCTGGCGGTCACACGATGTGGAATGCCGGCATGGAGTGCCAACATTTGCCCTGCACTGCGTTCAGCAGTTTTTTGCTCGGTTTCAAAAGATATCCCGCCTTCGATTACCTGTACGCTAATTATACCAGGGGCCCTGTGTGTTTTCATTTCCGCTCCTTCGCGAAGGGCGATCAGTACAATGCGCATCCCATCAGATTTAAACAAGGTAATGGAATTACGATCGGAGGTTTGATAGGTATCTTCTTCTTTGAGCTGCTTGATTAATGCAGTAAGGTTCAGGGTCACCATCGGTGCATCTAACGCTCGTTCGCCCTCTGGCCGCGAGGCTGGGCCTCGTTTGATTTGATGGCCGTTGATTCATCTATAGGAGGATTTAATTCTGCAGAGGCTTCCCTTTCACGTAGGCCATATTGTACCAGGAATAGACTTTAGCAATGACCCACTAATGCAGGGTCGACTGTTTTCTTATACAGATACCCAATTGATCAGACTCGGAGGACCTAATTTTCATGAGATTCCGATCAACAGGCCAGTCGTACCTGAGAAATAATTGCAACAAGGCTTGGGGTAATCAAAGGCTCAGATGGGACTAAATTTGCAGTTGACCAAAGCTTTTTAACTGCTGCATCAGTCCTTTATGATGCAGTTTATGTACCGGCTGGAAAGGGAAGTGTGGAAACCGTCAAAATGGAAGCAAATGCGATCCATTTCCCAGCAGATCAGCAATCCATTCAAGTGAAGGAGGCGACCTGTTTTTCAGGCAGACACTTTATATAAGAAATGCCCGGTTTTAAATTGCCAGGCATTTTTATCTTAAAAAGCTTCTTATGACGAAGCTCCTAATAGCCTGATGGTATCTTCATTGCCCTGTTGAGCTGCCAGGTCCATTGCAGATAAACCACGGAAATCAAGAATCTGTTGATCTGCTCCATGACTGAGTAATAACTTTAACACCTCATTTCTACTGGACATGGCTGCAAACATTAATGCTGTTCCACCATTGCCATGCTGAAGGTTAAGGTCAGCACCATTGCTAATGAGTAGGGTTGCAATATCCAGGTAGCCTTTAAAGGCAACCCCCATCAGCGCTGTTTTGCCACCAAGATCCTGTGAATCGAGGATTGCCCCATTTTCAATCAATAATTTTGCAGCCTCATACTGATTGTTATAACAGGATATAATTAGTGGCGTATATCCTTTCTCATCGCTGACATTAAGATCTGCTTTCTGGCGAATTAATTCTTGTAGTACTTCGATGTTTCCAAGACGGGAAGCATGAATGGTAATCTGATCAGTTTTAACCATATGATTAAGCGTTTTTGATGAGGTATAATAAAAACTAATTCATTGCTTTGGCCGCATTCCTAAGGGCCTTAATGGCATCATGTGCAGCTTTAATATCCTGTGCTTGTCTGATTACACTCTCCAGAGCTGCTCCACTCAATTCTCCTTTTTCCAAGGCGATGTTATAGGCTGCTTTAATGGCATCTTCACCACGCTCAGCTTCTGAAAGAATACTGGCGCGATCGCTGCCACCAAAAAGAGATTTTACATCTATCCAGGCCCTATGCAGGGTTCCTGCAACACTATTACCTGTTTCTACTTCTTCTCCGTAAGCGGCAACAATAGCAGTAAGCTCCTGGCTAAATTTTCTGCTTTGTGCACTATACTCTTGAAAGACTGCTTTTAAATCTACATTTGCATCATTGATGTCAGCAATCGCTTTTTCAAATCCCGCTACACGGTCATTGTTAATTTCTGTTAGGTCGTTTAATACTGACACTGCTTTTTCTGTTACATTCATAATAGTCGCTTTTGTTGAATCCTTAAACATTCCGCAACCGGAGTGGTTTCAAAAAAAAATCAATTAAATAGTTTTATTAAACTTTATTGGCCAGCAATTACCCCCTGGTTTAGTAAGGATTGGTACAACAATTGAAAGGAGGAAAGTGATTCTTTAATGGTCAGGTAAGCACAGAAATTATGAAAACAGAGCGAAAAAATTTTAAAGGCGTTTGGAATGTGTTGAAAGCTACCTTCACCGGATTCAACGACCATAAGGTGACCAAGTTGAGTGGATCACTTGCTTATTATACCGTTTTTTCCATGGCACCACTGTTAGTCGTAGTGATTTCCCTCTGTGGCATATTCCTGGGGCAGGAAGCAGCCCAGGGTAAAATATATGCTCAGCTCGCGGGTTTTATGGGAAAAGAAACGGCATTGCAACTTCAGGAAATCGTTTCAAAAGCAGCAATAGGTGATAAGGGGCTAGTTGCATTTATTGTAGGAATTGTGACGCTTTTAGTAGGAGCGACTACCGTTTTTGCTGATATTCAGGATTCTATCAACAGCATTTGGGGGCTCAAAGCCAAACCTAAACGAGGTTGGCTAAAAATCCTTCAAAATAGGTTTCTTTCCTTTTCTGTCGTAATTAGCCTTGGCTTTATCTTACTGGTATCATTAGCGATTACAGCTTTGCTGGATGGTTTCAATGCACGCCTTCAAGCCAGGTTTTCGGATGTTTCGATAGTCGTATTTTATGTGCTCAATCAATTGTTAACCTTAGCCGTCATATCCCTCATATTTGCGGTAATTTTTAAAGTGCTTCCGGATGCTAAAATTAAATGGAAAGATGTATTGTTTGGCGCCATGGTTACCGCTGTACTCTTTATGCTGGGGAAATTTGGCATTTCGATTTACATCGGTCAGAGTGATGTAGGCAGCACTTACGGCGCTGCTGGTTCATTGGTCATCTTGTTACTGTGGACTTACTATTCTTCTATAATTTTATATATAGGTGCTGAATTTACAAAAGCTTATGCTGTTGCTTATGGTTCAGAGATTCACCCATCACAATATGCGGTAACTACTAAAGAAGTTGAAGTTGAGACAGGAAGTAATTCTATTCAGGAAAATGCAATCCCCCCGAAGTAAGTGGCCCAAACCCGATTCTACCAATCCAATTATTCGTGCTAATGGTGCACGCACATCATGGGCCTGAATATGGGCTATCTCATTCAGGCGGGCATTTTGATTTGATGTACTCATTTTGTTTAGTGATGTCCTGTAATTTGGATCAGATCGTTAACATTCGGGGTATATAATGGTGTCAGTTTTCAAAAATTGTGACAAATAATTTTAATTAAAGTTTGCCATTCCCTATAGCCGTTAATTATATAATTTCTGACAAGCAGGACAATAAAATGTTCTTCTTTGGGTCTTTCCCAAGTGTGCTTTCTCCAAAGGATGCCCAAGTGGGCATAGTTTTCTGGTGTTTACCAGCCAATGTTTTTTGAGTACATAGGCTTTTTTCCATACCAGAAAATCAAAACTATATTGTCTTGCTTCTTTTACAAGAATCTTAAGCTTAGGTAAGGGAATGGCATCTACTATACTTAATGGATGTATGCCCACCCGATAGAGTATTTCGTTTTTTATAATATTGCCTACCCCTGAGAATATTTGCTGATCCAGCAAGATGTCGCAGATCAATCCATCTGGCTTTGTCCTGATTTTTTTTAAAGCTTGTTTGGGATCCCATTCCTCAGCCATGACATCTGTGGACCAATCGTAGCTATTTTTTATACTACCTTCCACATATTTTAAAGAGCAGGAATAGAAATTTAATTCCGCATCATCAAAAGATAAACCAAGCCTGACAGGTGCCTCTTTACGTTCGTTAATTCGGTAGCTGCCAAACATCAGGAAATGTATCCTGAGGGCGAAATCCTCAAAGCAAATTAAAAAGTGCTTGCCCCAGCTTTTGAAAGCAGTCACTTGCTGATTAAGCATTCTTTCCTTATCAATCCTGGTATTGCCATACACAGCTATGATGTATTGCCCTTCTAAGTGGAGGGATTCAACGAGTTCTCTTAATATTACAATGGAAGGTCCTTCAGGCATATGATTTTATCATTTTTGCGGTTATCCTTTTTTGTAATTTTATTTCACCACAAAAACCATTCGATTTTTGTGGTGATTATGATTTGTTGTAGGAGACTTTGCATTGGGATTGCTTTGCATAATCAATACGGATTCCATTTATTTCAAATCAATTAATTAGAAAAAAGATAGAATCGTAAGATAAGAGCTAATAGATTCTTTCCGCCAAATTATAATCCGGGATGCTGTATTGGTTTCTGTTCCGTGGTTCTGGAAGTGTCTCTTTTAACGGTATCAACAACATTGGTGTCCGGAAGTTTAGTCTTAGTGCTATCCATATCCATCTTTTCTTTTGAACGTTGTTGTGAAGAAGCACAAGCGGTTAGAAACATGGTTCCTAAGGCCAGTAAAAAGAGTTTATTTTTCATGATACTTTTGTGTTAAATGTTCTTAAATAATGAATTTATTTGAATCTTATTTTTAATAAAGGCCATGATAAAGGCTATCAGTGCCAGGTCATTGAGTCATGCTCGCAAGGGTCCCGGCCATTGTTTCGGCATCTTGTTGGTATTGCTCTTTATAATATTTCAAAAGTCCGGCTTTGGTGTTTTTTTCATTTTTCCATCTCCTTCCCAAATCACCCCCAACGAAGAATAAGCAGGCATCGTTATTTCAATCAAACAAAAGAAGTTGGCGGTATTTCCAGTAAAGGCAGCTAGAGCGAGCAAAAAATGAATCTTTTTGTTTTCATAATCATTTGAGTTACCTACGATTTAACAATTGGTGACCAGAAGTGTTTGTGGTTGCAACTTATTGAATGATATGAATTGTTACTGCCCGGGCTAATTTTTGGAGCGAAACAAAACCCACTGTTAGCGGTTTAATATAAAAATGTGTTTTTGATCCTTTGAACTATAATGGTTTGGAAGGTCATTACCGGGCAATACCGCGAAATATACTTATGATCAGTCTCAGATGTTTGCCAAAATCATTGTAAACCTGGTTCATCAAGAAGTATCGGAGTTCACAACTCTGGAGAGAATGATAGCCAACCGTAAAGGTAAAATGTACCTGGATTTTTTGCAGAATAGACCTGGTGCTACGATTGCATGCCCGTATTCTTTACGTCCTAAACCTGGAGCTCCGGTCTCTATGCCATTGGATTGGCTGGAAGTTAAACCTGGAATAAACGAATGATTTTACTATTTTTAATGCGCTGGATCGTTTGAAAGAAACTGGCGACCTCTTTAAAGGTGCACTGTGAAAAGGTATTGACCTTAGTTTGGCAATCCAAAAGGCAAAGGACAGTTTTGGATAGCTTTAGGTTAAACCATTACGCCTGTTGGTTGTTTTTAGCAAAGACTGCTTATTAAATTTAAATGCTATGTGCAATTTTTCTATTGAATATCCCCAAGCCAAGGATGATATGGTTGAACAGTTGAAAGCTGCTATCGAAAGTCAGACCGATGGTGTGTTTAGGGGGGATGTATTATCGGGAGAATTTTCTTTTTCTGCCAGGGGATTTGAGCTTGCAGGGGGATACAGTATCTCCGGCGATCTTGTGGAGGTGACGGTTTCCAAAAAGCCATGGCTACTTTCCTGCAGGAAGATTGAGTCTGAGATCAGAAAATACCTGGAAGGTAGAAATGGTATCCGGGAAGATTGAAGATAATAAATAAACAGTTTATTTTTAAGGCTGTTATATTTATTAACGAACATCGCTATGAGCGAAGCTAATGTGATGGCTTAGCTTATATCGGTCAAATGCCCGGGGCGGCCATGAAAAAAGCAATAGATGACACTTATTTGCTCGCCTGTGGTTCTTTCCATTGAAGCCCAAAAGTTACTGCCCGCTTTGTTGGCCAGGATCTTCATAGGATTACCATACCTTAAATCAGAGATGTCGTTCACTATGCAACAGCATAAAAGTACTTGGATGGGGGCGATGTACGGTTTAAGTCGTCCTTCTGATGGCACCTAGAACTACTGCTATGATAGCAATAACAATGTGCATCCTAAATAGAATAGATGGAAATAACTGTATATTCCCA
>NZ_JAPIVQ010000017.1 GCF_026239675.1 Pedobacter sp. PLR | reverse complement strand
TATCTTCTGCTCACATTCCTTTTATCGGCTACTGCTAATCTAGCAGCAACTGTACTTAAACAATCATTCTAATAGATTTTCAAAATTTTTGGTGGAAACAGTCAAGGTAACGATCTTGAGTTAAATGCCTGTTCAGAAACTTATGCGTTTGAATTCGCAATTAAATTGTAGATATTATAACCGCTTAAACAGATGGCGATATACCTACCTGTTTGATTAATTAGCTTTTTATATCTGCCAGATAGTATTCAAACCTCAATATGATGAAAACAGTCGATTGTTTTAAGTTTATTCAGATCGATGAATATTCAGCTACACCTAAATATATACAGCTTAGTGATTCCATTATAGAGGCGGTAGAAGAAGGCTTGCTTGTTAAAAATGATATACTTCCCTCTATTAATGAGTTGAGCTTTGTATTGGAAATTTCCAGAGATACCGCAGAAAAGGGATATCGATACCTGAAAAATAAAGGGGTGATACTTTCTGTTCCTGGTAAAGGTTATTATATCCATAATACAGAATTTAAAAAGAAGATCAAGATATTCCTGTTGTTTAACAAGTTGTCTGTGCACAAAAAACTCATTTATGATTCTTTTGTGGAGGCATTGGGAGATGATGCGCTGATTGATTTTTATATTTATAATAATGATTTCTCGATTTTCAAAAAACTGATTCAGAACAAACGAACCGAGTATTCTCATTATGTGATTTTACCCCATTTTGTTGAAGGTGGAGAGGATGCGCATCAAATCATTAATACCATACCTACAGATAAATTAATCTTGATGGACAAAAATGTAGCTGGTGTAAATGGTTCCTATTCGACGGTATATGAAGATTTTGAAAAGGATATTTATGGGGCCTTAACTGAGGCAAAAGAAGCCCTGGCCAAATATGATACAATTAAACTGATATTTCCTGAAAAGAGCTATTTCCCTGTAGAAATCATCGAAGGGTTTCGAAGATTTTGTCAGCAGTATACATTTAGTCATGCAATTGTTCATGATCTGAAACAAGAACAAATAGCAGCAGGTACGGTATATATCAACTTGATTGAAGATGATCTTGTCTTGCTGATGGAAAGAATCAGCAATTCTGATTTTACCTTGGGGCTAGATGTAGGGATCATCTCTTACAATGAGACTCCATTAAAAAAATTCCTGCTGAATGGCATTACCACCATTTCTACCGATTTTAAAATGATGGGTACTATGGCCGCCGAAATCATTTTGAGCAACAGTAAACAAAACCACCGTGCACCATTCAGACTTACACTCAGGTCTTCATTGTAATTTCTTTTCTGACTAAAAGCCTGTTATTTATTTAAATTAAAGGCTGATTCACCATCCAGGAGCAGGACAGTAAATGACAGTTATGTTATTCTAAAGAATTAATATCGCTTATTATTCTAACCAAATATTAAATTAACATATGCAGATCATTCTTGGTGTGTTGTTCCACTTTATTGGAGGTTTCGCCTCCGGTAGTTTTTATATCCCTTATACCAAAGTGAAAGGATGGGCCTGGGAAAGTTACTGGATTGTTGGGGGGCTATTTTCCTGGTTGATTCTTCCACCTTTAGCAGCATGGCTAACCATACCAGATTTTACTCAAATAATTACACATACTTCCGGGTCTATGTTGTGGATTACTTATTTCTTCGGTCTTTTATGGGGAATAGGTGGTTTAACTTACGGACTTGGTGTCAGATACCTTGGTGTTTCCCTTGGAAGTTCCATTATTTTAGGATTGAGTTCAGTCTTTGGAGCTTTGCTACCCTCTGTTTATTACGATTTTTTTCCTAAAGCTGGTAAGGATACATTTTCCAATATGATTGAAAGTTCCTGGGGACAACTGGTCATCCTCGGTTTGTTTATCTGTATTGTCGGAATTATCTTTTGTGGAAAAGCAGGAATGGACAAAGATAAGGCTCTGGCCAGTCAGAAGAAAACGCAACAAAGCACAGAATTCAAGATTGGTCTGGGTTTAATAGTGGCGGTGATTTCGGGGATATTAAGTTCTTGTTTTGCTTTTGGAATTGATTCCGGTAAAGATATGGCTCATGAAGCAAATCTACTTTGGAAAGTATTGAATCCTGGAGATGGTGAGTTTTTGTATCAAAACAATGTAACCTATGTCATTATTCTTTGGGGAGGCTTAACCACCAATTTGTTCTGGTGTATGGTGTTGAATTTCAGAAATAAAACATTTAAGGATTATAAGAACACTAAGACTCCATTATTATCTAATTATATCTTTTGTGCACTGGCTGGTACAACCTGGTTTTTACAGTTCTTCTTTTACGGTATGGCAGAGAGTAAGCTTGGAAATGGGGCAAGCTCCTGGATTTTGCATATGGCCTTTATTATTCTGGTGGCTAATGTTTGGGGTCTTGTATTGAAGGAGTGGGCCGGGGTCAGCAGAAAAACACTAATCACTGTGTTTGTCGGTATTGCTTTTATTATTCTATCCATTCTGATAGTTGGATATGGAAATTCAATTAAATAAAAATATAAATCAAATTTTATGTCTGACGAAAAAGACCAATTCAAGTACGTCAATTATTTATGGGATAAAGACGAAGCCGCTAAGCTCGAAGGTGATGAAGTGGCATTGTTAATTTACCGGTCTAATTTATTAGGTGCGGATCTGCGTTTAACAAATTATGGTGGGGGAAATACTTCCTGTAAAGCGGAAGCACCGGATCCCTTGACTGGTGAGCCCGTTGAAATCATGTGGATTAAAGGTTCCGGTGGTGATATTGGTACACTTAAACGTAATGGATTGGCCGCTTTGTATGTAGACAAGCTCCTGAGCCTTCAGCAAATTCATACCGGAATTGCACAAGAGGATGAAATGGTGGAACTGTTTAACCATTGTATTTACGACCTGAATTCTAAGGCACCATCCATAGATACGCCACTGCATGGTTTTTTGCCTTTTAAACATATAGATCATTTACATCCCGACGCCGCGATTGCAATTGCGGCAGCTAAAGATGGGAAGCGAATTACAGAAGAACTATTTGAAGGTACAGTAGGTTGGGTGGACTGGCAGAAGCCCGGTTTTGATCTGGGATTGCAGTTGCAGGATTGTCTGGCAGAAAATCCAGGAATTCGTGGCATCATGCTGGGCTCCCATGGTTTATTCACCTGGGGAAATACAGCATATGAAAGTTATGTAAATACGCTGGAAGTGGTAGAAAAATGTGCTGCCTATCTGGAAGCCAGTTATGGAAAGAAAGGTCCGGTTTTTGGAGGACAACGTATTAAGGGGGTACCTGCTGATAAGAGAACAAGTCAAGCCGCGGTGTTAGCACCTTTTTTACGGGGATTTTGCTCCACTGAGCGTAACATGGTAGGACATTTTAGTGATGATCCGCGCGTACTTGAGTTCATCAACTCTAAGGATCTTGATCGTCTTGCACCATTGGGAACAAGTTGTCCTGATCATTTTTTGCGGACTAAAATAAGCCCTTTGGTCTTAAAACTGGAACCAGAGGAGGATTTGATGGATTCCGTGCTACTTAAAGCAAAACTTGCCCCGGTTTTTAAAGGCTACAGGGAAATGTATCATGCCTATTATGAAGCTTGTAAGCAAGCCAACAGTCCGGCCATCCGCGATGCGAATCCTGTAATTATTTTATATCCTGGAATAGGATTGTTTTCTTTTGCTAAAGATAAGCAGACTGCGCGTGTTGCGGCCGAATTTTATACCAATGCGATCAATGTAATGAAAGGAGCGGAGGCCATTTCAACTTATACATCACTTCCGCGCCAGGAAGCTTTTAACATTGAATATTGGTTGTTAGAAGAAGCTAAATTACAACGTATGCCTAAACCTAAAGCGCTTTCCGGAAAAATTGCCTTAGTTACCGGAAGTGCAGGCGGAATTGGGAAAGCAATTGCTAAAAAATTTATAGAAGAAGGTGCAGTCGTATTATTGAATGATAATGATGTACAAAGGTTGGCAAATGCAGAGAAAGAATTCCGAACTTTATTTGGGAATGATGCTTTCAGTACGGTAATATTGGATGTGACTAGTAAAGAAAATATTGATCAGGCTTTTGAAAAAGCAGCATTGTCATTTGGAGGGATAGATATTGTGGTCAATTGTGCCGGATTATCTATTTCAAAACCCCTGGAAGCTCATACAGAGCAGGATTGGGATTTATTGTATGACGTGCTGGTGAAAGGTCAGTTTAGAATGACGCAGGCTGCTGTTAATGTGATGCGGAAACAGTCTATTGGCGGTGATATCATAAATATTGTAAGTAAGAATGCATTGGTTTCCGGACCCAATAATGCAGGCTATGGTTCAGCTAAAGCCGCCCAACTTCATTTAAGTCGGTTAAATGCGGCAGAATTGGGAGGGGACCAGATTAGGGTGAATGTTGTTAATCCGGACGCCGTCATCTCTGATAGTAAAATATGGGAAGGCGACTGGGCAGCCGGAAGGGCAAAGGCCTATGGCGTTAAGGTAGAAGAACTGCCCGCATTTTACGCAAAAAGGACTTTGTTAAATCAGATTATCCTTCCGGAAGATATTGCAAATGCCTGTATGGCTTATTTAGGAGGTTTGCTTAATAAATCTACGGGAAATGTATTGAATGTAGACGGAGGAGTGGCAATGGCATTTGTACGCTAAACAAAATTGAATCGGTTTCAAGTAAAGAAGATAAAATGGAAATAGGAAAAGATAGCATAGCAGCACATAATGAACAATATGTAAAATCTCAGCAGCAGCGTTTTGAATATGCTACTTCGATGAATGAGCGCACAGAGGACGTAATCAGTAAATTGCTGAAATTTCAGGTTGCAATACCAAGTTGGGCATTAGGTACGGGTGGTACTCGTTTTGGTCGTTTTTCCGGTGGCGGTGAGCCACGGAATCTGGAAGAAAAGATATCGGATGTTGGCTTAATTCATCGTTTAAACCAATCGAGTGGCGCGATATCTTTACATATTCCATGGGATGTACCTCAGGATTATCAAGCGATTAAGGAGTTAGCACTTCATCACGGATTGAGGTTCGATGCAATGAATTCAAATACTTTTCAGGATCAGCCTAACCAGGCTCATAGTTATAAATTTGGCTCACTTCAACATGTAGACAAAGCAGTAAGACAACAGGCAATTGCCCATAATATAGAAGTTATTGAACATGGGAAGGCCTTAGGATCAGATGTGTTATCTGTATGGCTTGCCGATGGTTCTTGTTTTCCTGGTCAGCTGAATTTTAGAAAAGCCTTTCAAAATACATTGGAAAGTCTGGAGGAAATTTATGCAGCATTACCTGAAAATTGGAAAGTGTTTGTAGAATACAAGGCTTTTGAGCCCAATTTTTATTCAACCACTGTTGGAGATTGGGGACAATCGTTGTTATTGGCCAATAAATTAGGGCCTAAGGCTTTCACGCTGGTAGATTTAGGTCACCATTTGCCAAATGCAAATATTGAACAGATTGTTTCCCTGCTATTGATGGAAGGAAAGTTAGGCGGCTTTCATTTTAATGATTCCAAGTATGGTGATGATGATCTGACTACCGGTAGCATAAAACCTTATCAGTTGTTCTTAATTTTTAATGAATTAATTGAAGGTATGGATGCAAAAGGAATAGACCATGGGACAGGTTTAGGTTGGATGATTGACGCTTCGCATAATGTCAAAGATCCTTTGGAAGATCTCTTGCAATCCGTTGAAGCGATTATGTTATCCTATACCCAGGCTTTATTAGTAGATCGCGTAGCGCTAACTGCTGCCCAGGGAAACCATGATGTTGCTTTGTGCCAGGAAATTCTGCAGGATGCTTTCCGTACTGATGTTCGTGCGATTGTAAGTGAAGCCCGGATACGGGCAGGAGGGGCTGTTAATCCTTTAGCCTTATATAGGGAGTTGAAGGTGAGAGAAAATCTGATTAAAGAAAGAGGATTAAAAACTATAGCTACAGGATTATAATGGAGGCTATTCCAGTTGTTGTTGTATTTGATGTGGGTAAAACCAATAAGAAAATTTTTCTGTTTGATGAAAATTACCAGATTGTATTTGAGCGTTCCGCTAGATTTATAGAAACTAGTGATGAGGATGGAGATATTTGTGAAAACCTGGAAAGTCTGCGTCTTTCTATTTTTGATTCTTTACGGGAGATCATGAGGCGGAAAGAGTTCATCATTAAGGCCGTTAATTTTTCTACGTATGGAGCAAGTCTGGTGTATATAGATGAATATGGCAAGCCATTGGCCCCACTCTACAATTATCTGAAGCCTTATCCTGAATCGCTAAAAACTGAGTTTTATGATAAGTATGGAGGTGAACAAAAGATGGCTTTCGAAACATCTTCCCCGATACTTGGGAGCTTAAACTCTGGTATGCAGTTGTACCGCATCAAAAAGGAAAAACCAGAACTGTTCAGTCAGATTCATTATGCCCTGCATCTTCCGCAATATCTGAGCTATCTGGTTTCTGGTATAGAATGTTCTGATCTAACCAGTATCGGTTGTCATACGCAATTATGGGATTTTAGTCGTGAGAATTACCATGAGTGGGTACTAAAGGAGGGCCTGGATAAAAAACTGGCACCAATATGTAATGCAGATCAGGTCTTTCCTGCTGAATTCCCGGGGAATCTCTATCAGGTAGGAATAGGGCTACACGATAGTTCTGCGGCCTTAATTCCCTATCTGATCAATTTTCATGAGCCTTTTGTATTAATTTCTACCGGTACCTGGTGCATAACGATGAACCCATTTAATTCCCAGCCGCTTACTGCGGAAGAATTGGAACAGGATTGTTTATGTTATTTGCAATTCAAAGGGAAACCAGTAAAGGCATCTCGCATATTTTCTGGTTACGAACATGAGCAGCAGGTGAAAAGGATAGCTGCGCATTTTGGTCAAGGGGTAAACCATTACCGGAATATGCGCTATGATGCAGTAATTGCAGATCGATTATTTGATTCGGTCAAAGCAGGGAAAGTGAAGGTTCCCCTAAATAAGGTCTCCGCATTTGGATCAAGAGATCTCTCTGACTTTGCAACAGATGAAGAGGCTTATCATCAATTCATGCTGGATATAGTTATCCAGCAGCATACTTCTTCCAGTCTGGTGATGAATTCGGATAGCGTGAAACGCATTTTTGTAGATGGTGGATTTAGTAAAAATGCAATTTATATGAATCTATTGGCCCGCTTGTTTCCAAAAATGGAAGTTTTTGCTGCCTCAATGGCACAGGCTACCGCTATAGGGACCGCATTGGCTATTCATGAACATTGGAATAGTAAACCTATGCCAAATGACATCATTGAGTTGAAGTATTATGCCGCCAGTAATGATATGGTATTATGATTTAAGCATTCAGATCAGGCTACTATTGGTATTTGTGTCAATTTTTTCCTTGCTTTATAGAATGAGAACCTATATAATATAAGTATTGCATGTTTAGCCTTTCATATGAAAGGGCTATTAATCGTATAGCTTGTTCAGGATTTTCTGCCTGATAATGATTTATGACTATTTTATTCTTGAATATGGTTAGAATTGACCTGCTAATACACTATTCACTAAGTATGGTCTAATATTTATAGACTGTAGTTCATGCAGTTAAGGGTATGATACAATTATAAGGGTAATAATGTTTGCATATCT
>NZ_JAPIVQ010000016.1 GCF_026239675.1 Pedobacter sp. PLR | reverse complement strand
CAACCATAACTTCTACCGCTGCCCATTTTGATCACTTGTAATTCTGCCATGGTTTTAAAGTTTAAATTGGAAATTGATTTCTTCTCTTTTCTCTTTGAGTTCGGCTCTGCTCATCCTACCCTTCATTTGTGGTGCATCTGGTGAGGGTGCTATAAGAAGTTCCTGACCATTTTGTGATGGATCACCTGAAAGATGACCAGCTTCACCACCTTCATCCAGTGGATATACAACAGAAACACGCAAATCTGAATCACCATCCCTGACATCTGATTTTTTTGTAGATTTTTTCTTGACTGAATACACTGATGCTGATACAGGATCTGCCAACAGAATCCGCTCTACTGTTGAATTGAAACAAGGCATGTCATTATCAAAATCACCATGGTGTCTCGCATCGGAGTAGTTTGGGAGTGGGTTGGTGTTTGGTGAGGTGATCCAGTCAATACGCTTTTCATTGATAAGCTGGGTTAGCTTAGGCGTTGATTGAATAAACTTGGCCATGCCCAGGATGCTGGTACCTCTCGGTGTTTCTTCAAATGCATTAGATACCAGATAAAGTAGAGATTTATTATAGATTCTACCACAGTTGTCATCCTGCTCTGCACGGTCGCTCAGTGTAAATAGGGCGACTTTCTCCATGGTATTATCCTTAATTGCAGGAACATAAGATTGGATGAAGTCCTTAGTCAAACAGGCCGGCGCCCAAAGGGTGCAGGATTTGATTTTGAGCTTGAATTCTTCTGTAATCTTGGAAATAAGGGGCGCAAGAAGAATGCTTCCGGCACTATGGCCAATCAGGTGGATACTAATATCTTTACCGGCTTTAAGGTAATCGTTAAGACACTCCAGGGTAAAATAGGCACCACCAAATTGAGGATCTGACGCTGCCCGAGCATTTTCTTTCATCTCTGCCCATGCGATTTTACCAGGTTCTCTTGCTAGCGGTTCTAACATATCATCGATGCGGTCAAGCATAAAATCAAAAACTGAGCTTATACGCTCTTCGGGCTGACGGAGCTTGAAGGCGTCCTCCAACAGACTTTGGATTGTCGACAAAATATCTGAATTCCAAACAAAAAAGATTGGGTAGATTTCTTTAGTCAATAATGTCTGTCGATAATCAGATAGTACCTGAAGTACACCATCTTCAGAAACCAAACCACCATGCGCATAAAAGGCAATCCGTACTTTTTTCCAGCCAGTGGTTATAGTTGGGATGTATTCTGTAAAAATACGCTTAACATCATCTTTGTTGTTCCCATATGTTCCAGTAGTTCTAAGTGCTCCATTGTTGCCCAGGCTAACTATATGGGACCGGAGTTCTTTAAATGGTAAAAGATCAGTGGAAGAAGCGGCTACAGAAAAGGTTTTTGCAATGCTGTTAGGGCTTTTCAGTAATACCGGAGCTCCAAGTCGTGATACCCATACGTCTGTAGAATTAGCGGCCCAGTCGTCATAACTTATGCGTCCAAAGCCGCCCTTTCCCCAAGTCTCCCCCCAGGAGTTTTGTATCCAGAATCCGTTTTTATCATATCCAACAATAGCAAAGGCATGACCTCCTCTGATTTCTTGTCCCTCATATGGGATGTCACCACTTTTATTGTCAACACTGAACCAACCATCATGAACTCTGCCTGTGGCATACAGGATGCCTACCTCTGCCAGGGCATTGTGCATTGAGCAGAAGTCTTTATGATTTACCCTGTAATATGCACCCAATGGATAGCCTGCTGCATTCTCCGCACGGGCCGCATCAAGATTTTTATCTGGTTTTTCTGGATCATATGGCCAGAGTTTATCCAGACATACACCATGCTTATGCCAGCCTTTGATTGCGCCACGGGCACTGGAACCTACATAATCTTCACCTGCCCATTCATCATATTTTTTTGCCATTTCATAGAGCATTCTTGGACTGATCTGATCAGTAAAATAACTATTTTTACGGCTTTTAAGGAGGTAATGAATTACTGTAGCTAAACCAAAACCAGTGCAGGCACCTTCTTTTCCCTGATTGAGTATTGGTATTCCTGCCTTCAGATAATTTTCCAAGGGTATTGTTGAGGGTACTTCATATAGTGTTGACTCAAACATTTGATCCCTGAAATCTATGGTATCGGGCCTTGCATTAAGTACACGGCCTTTAATTGGTTTTAATTTTTGCTTTTCGGAACGGGTTTTCATACTTTTTGATTTTGGAGGGCTGGTTAGGAAAGTTATGCGAGTTTAGGCAACTTGAAGTTGTCAGTCTGGATATTTGCAGCATAGGCCTCATAGAGGCTTTTGAATTTTTTATATTCAGGGCTTTCTTTATCAAATCTTTGCATATCTGTTTTGATTTTATCCGCTTTTAACCGATACTTAGAATCGTTATAAAGTTGCATGGCATCTTGTAGGATTTCGGTGTATTCTCCTGTTTTATCATCAGAACCATAGAATTTTTTTAATAATGAGGCAGTGGCCAAAGTAGGCGCAAAGCTAGCAAGATCCGGACGAAGCCTTCCGTTTAGGTATACGATGATATAGGGAGCTTCTCCCTTGTACTCCTCCTCACTGTCTTTATCAATTAGCCTTATTTTTTGTATTCCGCCATCTTTTATGACTCCTACTTTCAAATTGTCAAATTCATCACGGTCGGTTTCATTATAGATCACATATTCCCTGGGTTCTGTTGGGGAAAGCAGGGGTGAACTGAATTGAATGGGGATGGTGCCTTTCAAATCGGGTTCTCCTGAGAAAATGGCATCGCCAAGATTTGACCCAATTTTAAGCAATTTAGAACCGCCCATGAGGTATGCTGCTGCAGGCATAAAGACAGGTATACCCACGGCTGAATCAAGCAAACCTGAGATGGTATCAAGAAGTTCAGTGTCAAAATTATCAAACATAATTTCAAAGGATACTACCATGCTTTCTGCATCCATTGCCGGACTATAATAAACAATAGGTGTGCCGTCTTCAAATGCAGTGAAATTTAAGTAAGAATTCTTATCTACGTTTTTGGACCTAATGTTTACTGCTCTCGAAGTACCCTGGAAAGTTAGAGTACTTCTAACTCCAGAGACTACGACTGCGTCTTTTCGACCTCCTAAAAAACTTTTATATTTTCCTGCATAAACGCATGCAATTTCAATTCCCAGAGGCTTACCGATCCCTATTTCTTCAAAAACGCCTGTAGGTATACCGTCTTCAGTAGGTTCAGCTCCAATAGCCGCCCCCACAGCAATGCTCGGTTGCAGGGCTTTACTTAGGGTTTTGATGTTTTTGGTTAGATTAATAAGATCTCCACTAATACTTTTGTTAAGAATCTCGTCCGGCTTCATCAAAGTTTCGCCGATTACATGAAATGTTGCCATTTTTTCGTTGGTTTAGAATATTTATAAAAGAAATGTTGATTTCAGAGAGGAAAAACAGGATAGACGTCTTTTTAGGCGTTATCAATGTTTAATACAAGTTCCCAATTATTCTCTGCCACCACAATCCCTCAAAAGAGTGAATTTTAAGATAGTTAACATGATGGAAATAGAACGGCCTTTTTGGCTAGCCATCCAAGCCATAGTTTTTTATACCAAGCATACCCTGCTAGTCGGAAATAGTAAATCAAATTACTCATATTCACTCTTTTGAGGGATTGCACTGAAAGATTAAAATTCTCATTTTGGAGTAAAATTTATTTGTGATTAAGAATTTGCACCGCTTTCCAAATGGTAGAATGTTCGTATAGCGTTTAGTAACATAACCGTCCTGCAAAACGCACTCATTAAAACGAATTGCGAATCAGGAGTTATTGTTGATAATATATTTAGAGTGGAAACGCTATCAATGGGGGCTAGTAATAAATCTAGAACCATAATTATGAAAAGGATCATTGAGGATGTGGTTGTTATAAATACTGGCCATTTCATCTTGAACTATTTAAGCCAGTGAATAAATAAGGAGGTAAATTATTATGAAAAAGGTTATGTTCAACCGTAAGCTGTGGATAGTTTTATTCCTGCTTGTTTTGATTTTATGCCTAGGTATTATGTATTTTGGAATTAGATATGAAGGATTTTGTTTAGAGACACTCAAAACCATCTTTACAATTATAGGATTCCTTGTTGCCTCTTGTTTTTTTATATATAAAATCCTTACTGGATGGCTAATCATTAACCTTAATATCAATATTGACGCGGAGAGAAATCATATCGATAAAGATAATGACCACTTGGTTATACATATTTTATTAACGAAAGGTCAAACAGATAGTTTATGGCTTAAGAATATAGCAATAAAAGTAATAGAGCTGGATGGGCCTGTCAAAGAAGAAGACTTACACCAGGATTCAGGTAAGCCTAAGATAATAAGACCAGTTGGAATGGAACGGATTAGCTCAGAAAAAGATTGGCAGCCAGAGGGGAAAGGCCGTTTATTAACTATTTCACCAAGTGAGGAAGCCAGGTTTTCAGCGTATATCCAGGTTAATAGTTTAAGCGTCGTAGTTCTAGAAGTAGTCGTGTTGGGGACTCGTCCATTCTATGGTATTGAAAACAAAAACATTGATTTTATCCAGTGGAAGGCTTCTAAGATTGTATTACCTGTTAGGTGAAAAAAACATGAAAATTAATTGGGAACATCAGTAGGATAGAGTTGCTTTTTAGGTTTCGGCCCTGTAACTATGGAAGTCGCGTCCTGTTTCACTAAACCGTCACTAAAACCTCCAGTTGCGTAGCGAACCTTGCCGTACGAGTTATAATCACTGCCGATTATACACAGACAGCATTCTATAGGGAAACCACTATTTCCAAGGCTGTTTATCTCTAAGCCTTTACTCCTGGGCGCCTCAATAATCGCGCATTCTTCTTTCATGAAAAATACCAGCATCAAAAGGTTGAGTAGTGAAACAATGCTTTTTTCTATAAAATCGGGTATATTTCGCATATCAATTCCTTTGTGCGGTGTACCTATGGTGACTAATTTGTGTATCAGGTTAAGGGGATTGTCCAATAAATTACCAAGTATAGAATCCGGATATTTTTTTCTTAACTGATCTCCCTTAGATTGAAGGATATCCTGGATCAAAGTTCGGCAAATTAGTCCATCCATATCTAGCAAGATCTTCGGTATGCGCTTCAATTTCCCTTACCTTAATGTAATCTACATCGTAAAATCTGCATAGCCATAATCCTTTATTTTCTTAAATCGGATCATTTGGCCTTCAAAAATATCAGCTACTTCGTAAACCATTCTCTTTTGTTTTTTATCGCAAAAAAGAGGAAGTTCTAATGATGAATTATGTTTTATGTATATCAATAGTTTGGTGATTTAATTAAGCTTGAAACCGACTATAATCCCGGCTTTCGTGAGAGGCGAATATGATGCACCAAAACCAAACCTACTCTGGTGAGGAAAGTAAATGAAGGAAGTTTTCCAACTGATGTTGTAAGCCTCTTGGTTGTCAAAATAACCTAAACCCGCCAATAACACCATTGATCTGTGCTGAACCCCCGCAGAAAGAAATGCCCCAGTATTACGAAGTTTAAAAGAATGAAAGGAGGTTATGATTTCAGCCAATGCTGCAAAGGCATTTAAGGCTGATTTTTTTATGGGGTTAAAGACTTTCAGGTAACTTAACCCGTAAACGTTTCGATCATACCCATGTAGATTTATGCTGTTTTTAATGGTGTCTCGCTTGTAAAGAAAATATTTTATGGAGTCAATGTCATAAAATAATTTTTTCTGATTTTTTACTACTGTATCCTGAATAATTTTTTTTACCTCGTTAGATTCATTGACTACCGTACATCTAAGCGCCGTTGCTTCTCTAATGAGTTTTGTGGATGAATCTTTGACTAAGGTCTCTACTTTTCCAATTGCCTGAATGAGTGTGTTGTCATTTGACGCGAATAATTGTCCCTCAGATCTGTTTATTAAATTTTTGAAATCATGCCAGTGTTCTTCTATTCTCTCGTCATCAGCATCGTTTTTTTCGTATGCATCAATCTTTTGGTAGGTTTTTAGACGCTTTTTAAATTGTTGCCAGCCTGAAAAAATAATATTCCATTGCTGTCCGTTAATCCCACCAGCATTTTTGTTGTTTTCAATGGAAAAAATATATTTATTAATTGAGCTTGTGTCTGTTGGAAGCGTACCTGTTTTTATGGGTATATTGAAGGAGCTTTTTTTTATATTTTCATACCATGTTTTGTAATCCTGGCTAAAACAGCTTGTAACACATATCATCACTATGATAGTAATCCATATACTTTTCATCATTGCTTTTTTTTAGGGTTTATCAAAATCTTCCAGGAATTTCTTTCTGTCGGTAGGATTATCTATGGCTTTTTTTCCAAGCTTCTTTATCTTTTCCAATACTTCATGATTAAGCTGTTTTAAGGAATTGGTATCAATAATCACCTCAATTGTGGTGTGTGTAGAGTCCACAAGATTTGATTTGTTTTTTGCATTACTATTTGGCTCTATAGTATTTTGCTTCTCGGTTTTTAACAGCTCTTTTATGCCTATGTTTAAAAATGGTTTCTTAAAATTGATGTTTTCCTCGGTAAATTTTTTGAAGAATGGCATGATGAGCAAGACAAATAGGAATACGTAGTTTTTGAGGAGATTAGCGTCTTGCTTAATTTTGTTTTTATAATCTTCTTTTTGGATCAGGATACTTTGCTTTCTGTAATGATACAGAATTGTAAACAAGAGAATAAGGAAAAAGAATAACCATAATAGTCCCTTAAACTGTAGGACTTGAACATGTGGTAACCACTCTTTATTGAAGTCCTTTTCTTTTGTTGCTACATAATCGCGCCATGTAGAATCGATCTGATTCGAATAATCGGCATAAAGGGCCAATTTCTTATTTATATTTGCTACTGCTGTACTATCAATATTTGGGGTGTTAAAGAGATCAAGTAACTGCTTTGCCTGTTTGTCTAGTAATTTCTTTACTGAGATAATAGCTGCAGTATTATTATGGTTTTTAGTATAAAGGAGGTTTTTGGCATTAGTCAGGCTGTGCTTTAGCCCGGTGTCTACTTTAGAAATGACACCATTCATAAGCGTTCTGGAGGATTGAGGCATTACATATCCTTCTTTAAATGAATAGAGTTTTATTGTTGCCATGTTCTCACTGGATCTTTCAGCAATTTCTCGGGCAATCTTGTTTAGGGTGGTATTATACAAGATTTGATTGTGGTATTCTGTCAATAATTTTTTTGCTGATTTTTCGTGACTTGAATTTTTATTTGTTAAACTTTCAAACGAGTTTAGCATAAAAGAAATAATCAATATCAGCAAAACAAGCGTTACGATAATGTACTCTTTGGCTTCAGACTGGAATTTGTGTTTCCATGCCATCTTTCCTATTTGAAAGACAGTAATAAAATAAATTGGGGTAATCAGTAGAATGGCAATGTACAGGCCTATATTTATCGTCGTAGGATCTGTACTCCTTAAATAGAAAAATCCAAAGATAAAGAATAAAAGGAAAAGTATTATTTGAAGTAATGATTGGTTATATCCCACTTCTATACCAATAATTTTTTTAGTAATGAAATTTGATTTTTGAATAATAAAATAACAAACAAGACCTGCCGGAAAAATGAAGTATAATAATATAAATAGCTGATATGACTCCCATAACTCAATTCCAAATAGCGTTGAAGTATCATTGATGAACGCCTGGATAAATGTCAAGAAACTAACAATTGCAGTAATAAATCCGATTAGTTTAAGTTCAAAATCTCCTACAATGCTGAGGTTGTATTTTTTATCTTCTGCCATGAGTTTAGCTTTATTTTGTATAGAGATATATGAGAGTACTGTTGCCCCCAAACTGTATAATAAATAGATGAAAACAAGGCCAATGATTATATCCAGAGCATTGTTATTAAATGTATTTTGTTAATTAATTGGTTTAAAGTCATTTCAAGAGTAGAGTCCATAATTGTTTTTTAGGAAGTAAAATCATTAACCCAAGGTAAACAACATGCAAGTTCCGAATTCTTGTTTACTCTTACAATCCCTCAAAAGAGTGATTGTAAGCTTGTTGTGGCGGTCCTGACTTTATTTACTAACCGAGAAGAAAAAGCCAATAAACTGGATAAGGTTGTTCCAAACCCAATTCCAGAAAGTCGCTCTACCCATGACGAATTATAGTTACCGTTCCGTTGTATTTTACCCGGATCAGGGTATCGGAAAAAAGCAAGGAGGTTAATTTCAAAGGCACTTCTTTTTGATTGATGTCTTACAACTCAAAGCTGCCGTTCAGGAAGCTAATGCCCTTTTTAAAAGCAGGATCTGCAACAGTGGAAAGCAGCGGATTCCTCCCTGGCGCCAAGGCCACAATGGTATTTATATTCCAGCAACACGTTTAAGGTGCAAAACCTATTTAAGGTACAGCTGTTGGCCTGGTATCTTGGAGAGCGGTCTTCAGGATTGTATCAAAACCGAAGCAGGTCTTCAGTGACAATAGGGATAAAGAATTTTTTAAAGATGCATGATATGCTTTTGATTGATCTGGGAAAGCAAGTGAAATTTATTAAATTGTGTTTATCAGTTAGTTACCTTAACTTCATTAAGATTCAATTAATCTAAACCATATTGCCAATGAAACGCATCAATAATAAAGTAAAGGATTATTGGCACTCTGACACCAGCTTTATCACATTGTTGGTAATGCTGATTTTTATGGTATTTGTTATGCCCATTTTGGTAGAGGGAGCTGTAGTCGACATTTTGTTTTTAAATGTTTTATTCCTGACGCTCTATTTCATTGGTATTTTTTCAAGTGAAGACAAATGGAACATGTATTTATCATCATTTCTGTTCATTGCACATTTGATTCTGCTCGTGATTAGATTTGACGATACACCGCAAGAATATTATTTGCTAGAGCGTTTAGTTGGGCTTGTTAATATGAGTCTGTTCATTTTTATTAATGTAAGGTTGC
>NZ_JAPIVQ010000015.1 GCF_026239675.1 Pedobacter sp. PLR | reverse complement strand
TGATGATCCTCCTTGATTTTCACCGCCTTGACACGACAGTTTACTTTACATACCCTGATCTTTTAAAATAGATAGTCAAAAACGTCCATTTTGAATCGTTAGTAATTGTTTCAATAAAAACACTCAATAATAAGAGAAACCAAATTTCGATTGATTATCTGTAATTTTCCAGCGCTTTTTTCAATTTTTCTTTGATTGTATCTCTCAACTCAACTGGTTTTAGTACTTGTACCAATGGACCATAGGAAAGTAACTGCATTTCAAAGTCAAACGTCGGATACACATACAGTTTAATCACCAATTCCTCATCAGTATCTTTCACTATTTTTTGGCTAGAATGCAAGGGCATCGACTTCACATACTTCCCTTGAAATGGATGAAAGGATAAAACAACCGCCTCAACAGGCTTACGCTGGTCTCCGGAAATTATTCCATAACAGTTGTCAAAATAAGACTTAGGTTCCTCCTCAACTGGATATACAAATTTCTTCCTTGTAATTTCGATGGACTTCATCCTATCGAGTGCAAATGTCCTGATTTCATCCTTATCAATGTCTTGTCCAATTAGGTACCAAAGGTTTTTAAACTCCTTTAAAAAATAAGGTTTAACATTTCGTTCCCTAGTCGTACTACTCCAATAACTTTGGTAATTAATCTTTAAGACCACCTTATTTTTTATAGCATGCAAAATGCCATGAAAATTCTCTGATCCATTTGAAGCTGTTTCCTCAAATTCAACATACTCATTATACCCAACACTCGAATTTAAAGCGTTAAACGTATTAAATGCCTCTAGCATTCGGTTATTTATCGTATCCTCCTCCGTACTTTTAATATAGTACTCATTATTTGCTCTATTATACTGTATATCGCAATGGTATAAGGAAAAAATATCTTCCAGATCACGTTTAAAAGTTTTTGATGTGGAGGTAAGTATACAACCCCGTATTTCGGATTCTTGTTCTAAATGCCTTTCAATTTCTTTTAAGGATGCCGGATGTTTTTTTAGCTTATTGATGATGGCGGAATGACGATGTGTGATCTCCAGTTTTGACATATACTTCAATTTTTCATAAAAAACCCTTTACCTGATATTAAATATCAAGGCATAGGGTAAATATCTCCGTTATACTGTTGGAATTAAAATCATCTCCATCAGTCGATCTATTTCTTTTTTATTCACAGCAATTTCAGCTGCATTTCGGTCTTTTTCATCATAACTCATCCCGGAAAATGGCGCATCTATAATTTCTGAGTCAGACCAGAGATTTTGGCCTGTATAATGAACATAACCACTACCACCCCCACCACTTTTCACGGCGAAACCACAAAGAGAGTTTTCCAAAGAGAAAGGCTCAGTTTTGATCATCCGATTTCTGTCCATGTTAGTATAGCAGGCAACACCAGTACCATTCCCATCATAAAACGGGAGCAACAACCCTTTTTCATTAGCAGCATACACTTTTAAAGTCAACCATGCCTTAATCAACTTTTCGCAATTAAATCCTGAAGGATTGAAAATATCTAAGTCATTTATCCGCTGATTGATCAGGTTTTCACAATAACTGAACAACTGCGTTGGCTCCTGCCTGATTAATCTCATAAAGGATCTTTTCCCTAGGTGTCCCCGATTTAAACTGGAGAACAAAACACCTTCAAAATCATAAGAAGCTCTATAAATATGACCCACATTATTGCATCCAATAAATACCCTGAACAACCTAAACATATTGGCCATCTTGACATTAGCTTGCGCAGATTCTTCTTTAAAAATCAAACATATCGTACTTTCATAATTGGAATATAACTTTTCTAGAACTTCAAATTCGCCATCGAACGCAGCTATTGAAGTTAGTATATCTTGGGCCTCATCCTCAAATAAAGCTGTCTGAAATAAAAACGTTAAATCACCCATAAAATACTTATGGTCTTCCCATTTTTCAAGCGTTTCCCTATGCGCAACAAACACAGCTTTCTTCTGTTCTTCAAGATCAAACCAAGTAGATTCCGGTAACTTAATATTTCCAAACTGCACAAAACTTCCAGAAAAAGTCAGCACCTCATTCATACTTTTCGAGTCTTCCAAGAGCTGAAGCAAATACCTCCAGTCGATGTACCTTTTTTCTCGATCCTTCCAATGCTCCTCTTTGTGAAAAATATTTTTCCTGAGCCTGCGTAGAAGCAGATAGCAGCCCTCTCCATCGTCTTCAAACTTCTCTATTGCAGCTAGCATAGGCAACAAGACGTTCTGCTCGTTGAACTTGGCAAGCGCTCGCAACCCATTAAGGCCATTGACTTCACCAGCGTTTATAAATTGAAACTGCTTTTTGAACCGCTCTTCTACCAACAGCGAAATCAATGTTTTTAGTGCTTTAAACAGCTTATTGATCCTATTTAAATAAGCTTCGGATTCTTTTGACTTTAAAAGGTCCTTAGTTTTCTTTATCAGATCAACTTCATCCTGTTTATCGATGATTTGAAAGCACCAGATCAGAAACTTATTCACCCCGTTGTCCGCAATATTTTCATCCTTAGATCTATTCTTCCAAAACCAGGTTTCTCTATCTTCCCATTGCTCAGCGAACATTGCCTGTTTGATCTCATCAGTAATTCCTGCCAATAGAATAGGCTTTGCATTTTCCGAAACAGTCAAACTTTTACCTGTGGTATTGATGATCACAAAGCGTTCTTCGCCGTGCTTTTTGTCCTGAACATCATAATATTGAATCTTTACCTTATGGATAATAAAGTCCAGGAATTCGTCACTGCTTAATTTGATATTACTATTCAGTTTTCCTTCGATTACTGCCAGTGAAAGCAGCATGCTTTTTACTGATTCATCCAAATTATACTCCTTAAAATACCAATTATTCGGTTTAACAATATCCGAAACGTTAAGACTATTCTCCGCAATAAAAAACTCATTCACAAGATCCTGTAGAAAAAATACCGTAGATTCTCTGATCGCATATTGTAGATATGGAGACTTACTTTCATGCAACAGTTCAAATTCGGAGATCAGACAATTTCTCAACTTCTCCTTCCGAGTAATTTTATACAACATCCCAATTAGGAGATAGAGCGTGGTTAATCTTTGCTGTCCATCAGTCAGGTGAATATATTCCTTTGGATGCTCATAGACATCGATTTTACCCAACAGTACCTCATTATCTTTATCATCATTAAATGCTTCAATCAATGTTTCCAAGAAACTACTCACGATATCAGTATTCCCATTTGCGCCATGGGCTTTATCGCCCCAACAGTAATCTCTTTGAAAATCAGGGATAATAATCTTCCTTTTTGCCGTTGAAAACAACTCTGCTAATGAATATTCTGGGGTGCTACTTAGCGCTTGGTTATTTAAATCCATAATAGTTTATAAGTTCTGCGTTTATTTTATTCTTGTTGCTCATAATTTCATCTGCATCCCATTTCGGTTGCGCGAAAACAGAGACGGTGTGCAATAGGTGGCGGCTCGTGAAGCTTATTGAAGTATCAAAATAAATGCTTTTCTTATCATCAAAATCCTTATTACTAAATTTAGAATTATCGAAACCATATAACAGTACCAGGTTTCCAATGCAATGAACGCTCCCATTAGCGCAGCCAGGACTTTCGAAATTGAGTTCTCCTTTTTTTGATTGAGGATGGATATGCTCTAGCGAACGATCCCCCCAAATGGAGAAATCGAATTTCCTTTTTAGCCTGTTGTCTTCCCTTATATTTAGGAAAGCCAAAAAGTCACAGGCTAAATTCCACCTGTCAGAAGACTTAACATCCTTCTCATCACAGTAAATATATTGTTCATCCAGCAAGTTGATCGCCTCGATTGCCTTTCTTGACTTGACAAGTACTTCCTCAGCACCTTCTTCCTTTTCCGTGATATCCTCAATGATTTCTCGATGTTTGGCACGCACCAGAGACCATTTTGCATACGCTTCCAAGCTGATTTTTTCTTTAATCTTCGGATCAAGAAAATAACAAAGTGGGGTGCTCCGCTCATTACTTGTCTTCAAGATCAGACCAAGGTAATTGTGCTGCTCATAGTTACTGTACAGATCTTCAAAGCCTTTTTGCAGCTTTCTTAATCCTTCAAAGTGCGAAATGGCCTTTTGATCAGCGCTGAGAAACTCTGATTTAAAATTATCAAATGAAAACTCCTTATTTTTAATGCCGTTCGACCTGTGGATATTCCAATAAGTTAGCAATAAATAATGCAGGGGATGTTTGTTATCTATAACGAAATAATTCTTGACTTCCTTTTGATTCCACCAAGAAACCCATTTGTCCCAATTTCTCGCCAAAATCCCACGTTTCTCCGTCACCCTCCATTCCAGGCTTAGTTTACTGGCTTCGTCTCCTTCCTCATATTCCTGATCTACACTTCTAGACGACTTAATCAACAACTCTGATTTGATCAATTCTTCTTCTTTCATCACTGCTTTTAAGCCATTCAAAGCAATAAAAGTATTGATTGCCTTACTTTTGGGCACCGTATTATAAAGCAAAAACACATTCTTTTTCAAAAACGTCAGGAAGGTATCCTTACAACTTAACAAGGCAATTTTCTTTTCAATTTCCTTGTTTGCTTCCTGAAAGTAAAATATATCCTGCGTATTTTCATCTTCGATCTCCACCTTCACATCTTCCACCAGATTGTTCAAAAACCTGTGGGAATCTTGCCTGATGTCGTACCGTAGTTTACCCTGAATACTTTGAACATCCCCTAAAGCAGCGAGCAATAAAAACAAGGTGGTGGTTCTTTGCTGTCCGTCCACCAAAATCACCGTTCCATTTTCCTCTACTACAGTTACCGCTTCTAGAAAATATTCGCTGAGCTCATTATCGAAAGCTTGAGTTAAGCTATCTATAAAAAAGATCAAAGAACTTTTACCTTCTTTATCCTTTACAGGCCATTTATAACCTCTTTGATAATTTGGGACTACATAGGTTCCCTTTTTCAAGTAGCGGTCTATGTCTAGCTTATTATTTTTCATTTGTTAAATTTCTTGTATAAATTAGCGCAGCCCAATGCGTTACTAAGGGTATTTCAAATGTAAAGGAGCGCTACGACAAATCATGTCGTAGCCAACAAACTTGCTGTCCTTTATTTATATTTTCTTGTTTTAGTACAATATTTTTATTGTCTGGATGTCCATTTTGTAGACATTATTGATCTTTAAAAAGATATCGCTGGTCAAAATTATCCGAAACCTCCATTTTGGAGTATATAAGACAATAGGTGAAAAATTTAGGAATCACCGACATCGATCCAGATTTCGGTTAAGTACAAATGTCTAATTGTTTTTTGCTATAAACATTTTAGAGCCTGATATTAAAATGATTTTTCATGGCATAAATCTTGCATGCCGATTATTAATCTCCAGCATACTCAGTTTTTCTTCAGGTCAATCAGGACATGGTACAAAAGTGTTTCAGCATTGTTCCTGGTATGAGCAGATTCGATAATCCTGATATCTATAAATGAATAATCATTTACCTCCATAATACGGACCAAAGGATATTCATAAGTATGACCTGAAACAAAGGCTAAATACCTAGAACAAAAAGACGAAAAATCTTTAACATCAGAATAAATAAGAATAAAGTTAGCCTTGTTCCCGTTCGCATCATAATTAAAGAGCTTATCAAGGTGAAGGATCAAATAGTCTTGCTTTAACGAATCCAGATTAAGCGCTTCTATAATTGTGAAAGGCACCCCATTAGATTCACAAACAAATAAGTCAATTTCACCAGCAGATTTGCCCTGTGCAGAAGTACTCCACCGGGTCTGGTCCTTGACCAGATAACCATAAGCTTCCAAAAGGTTTGCAATAAAAGTATTACGGTCATCTTCCGAATAGCCGCTCCAATACTTACGGTTTCCCTGCATCTTAAGGCAGGCAGCAATCAGGTGGTCTTTAAAGCTTTCTAAAGAGGGAGAAGAAAGTTGTTCACAAACCTTCATGATAGCTATCGCATCGCTGTAGTCGGTAATCCCAGACAATGCAGCATCAATATTCGCACTTCCACGGTCCGCAAATATTTGTGAAAGTTTAGCTTTGACAGCAGCCTTTTCTATTTTTTTTTTTACTCCTTCTTCACTAAGGTAATTCAGGAGTTTCCTTAGAAAGCTTGCTTCTTCCTCATCACCAAGTTCAATTATTCTTGATTTAATTTTGCTGACCTGGGCGGAGAAATTAAGCACAAAATATGGTTTGAGCATTTTTTGTTGGACAAGAGTCCTGAAGCTTTCAGACAGAACACCTTCACTTAGCCTTTTTGAAAGATTTTCATTCTCTATTAAAGCATACTGGTGATGCAGATTCCTGAGTCCTTCTCTGAAATTAAGCCAATTATCTGGATCCTCGTTGGTAATTTTACTGAGATAGAGCAAAATCCGGTATAGGCCAAGATAAAGGGGAACTTCTTTGTCCGCAAAGGAACTAGCCTGCATTTGAAAAAGATATGCGCCTATCTGCTGGATCCCGCCATCAATAGCTCCCGTACGGCTATCCATTAAATCAATTAAGGTTGAACTGACAAGCGCATATATCCTGGCATCTATCCTGTTTTCAATGATTTGATCCGATTTAGTGAACAATGCATAACCTTCGCTAAAATACTTTAGAGAAAGTGCCCTGTCTTCAGCCAACATCCCTTTCTGAAGCTGGATCATTCCCAGCCTCAAGCTGCTTTCTGCCGCAAGCTCGCCCTCATAATTCAGCAAATGGGCGTTGTATATCTCCTCGATACTATCAGGTTCAAGCTCATGGAAAATAAATACTGTCTTTAGCCGCTCCAGTTCCAGGAAAAGTTCTCCATCTTTTTTCCAGTCATCAACAAACAATCCCAAAGCCTGCCTGGGCTTTATTTTATTCAAAAGTACAACATCGACATAATTGCCCAATGCTTTCTTTTTGACGTAATCATTCTCTGCCTCGTCCAGCACAATGTTTTTAAAAAATCCATTTAGCTGGATATCATCCAAATCGAAAAACTTTTGTATCTCTGCATCATCGAAAAATCTGATTTTCTCAGGTAAACAAAGCGCAGCAAAATCCTTGAGGGCTTCCATCCTGTTAAAATACAAATTCGTTTTCAGCAGTAAGAATTTCCTGAGGAACGGTATCAACCAGTGACCTTTCTGCAGTACCTATAAGGATCTGGAGTTCTCCGCCGAACCTTTGCTCAATAGTTTTTAATAAAGTCGAAAGCCCTGTCATGTAATTCGCATCCGCTTCTTCTTTTGCAGGACTGTCAATAATCAGAAAACGCGTATGGCGGCCAAAATTAAATTCAATGTCCAGCTGGATCAGGCTAAGGTATAAAGCTATCTTGGCCCTCAGCTGTTCTCCTTCAGCAATATTTTCAAAGCCAATGAAATCACCGTCCTGCTTGTACCTAATCTCGAACTTGTCGGTAATCTCAATTTCTGAAATAGAATTAAGCCCCATGTCATGTATTTCAGCCAGCATCAGGTCTGACAACCTTACAAGGACAGAAGAACTCACTGCATAGCGTTGTTTATTCAACTCCATTATCGCTGCTGTAAGAACTTCAATCTTAACATCACCTTCGGCATAATTGTCAGCCGCAGGTTCAGCAGGTTTCTCCTGAAGTTGGTAAGTGATTACTGCCTTTTCAGCAATCAGTTTTTCCCTCGCAGGGTCTTGAATAACTTCCTTATCCTTTTCAGCTTCAAAGATCTCACTGATCTTCTCTAAACGCATAGTGATGGTAGTCGTGTCAATAAGGTTTGCTTTTTGTTGTTCAAGGGCAATAATACTGTTGTACTTTTTATCATATTCAGTCTGATTATCCCCGTCCCCTAGGTGATCAAAGTCACGCTGGTGGTTGGTCAGGACCAATTTTAAGTTTTCTATCTTTTGTTTGTATCCCTCCCGGTAGACATCCTCACCTTCTGGGTCTACATTGTCATTACACAGGGAACAAACCTTTTCAGCAGCAGCCTTCTTTTTCTTAACGTCTGTAACTGCATGACTGCAGCAAGGACACTGCTTAATATCAAGGTTAGAAAAGAAAATCCCAACCTCTAAGTACTCTACAAGATCTGCAATTTGCCGCTGAGTCTTTAGCATCTCCCTGCGAATGCGCTGGGCTTCAGACGTGCGCCTTTCACGCTTCTCTTTAATGGTTTCCAAAGCTTTCCTTTCGCCCGACATCTGAGTTTCAATATCAAGTAGTCTACGGCTTTCAGCTTGAAGGCTCTTTACCAGAAGATCATGTTCTCCATATAGTGCATTGAGGTTAACACTCGACTTAGGCTGCTCGCTGCTGATGCGCAACAACTCATTGATTTCGTAAAGCCTGGCAGCTAATTTATCCCTGTTCTCCTTTTGAAAAGCAGTATTTTGAACAGGAGCCGAAAGCCTTTTAGCTCTATCAAAGACGAGCTTATCTTTTTCAACGCTAAAATAATTGATCGGGTAAGTCAGCTCCAGACCAAGTAGCATTTGAAATATCTTCTTGCCCTGATCTCCGTACATAACGGCGCTATCACTAGATTCAAGAAAAATGGATTTAAAATACGTTTTCCAACTTGCGCCCACCTCCAGCAAATCAGTACTGTCTTTCTGCGAGCTCTTCTGGGTCCATTTCAGAGAGTAATAAGCGAATTGCTTGAAGAAAAAATCCTGAATTTGATTTTGATAATCCAATTCACTGGAAGTGCTAAAAATAATGTCCTGCTCATGCTGGTATACCTCTTCCTTTTTATCTATCGTTCCATTGTAAAGTGAAGCCTTCAATCTTGATTTGGTGTCCATATGAATGGTATATTCCCTATCACTGATATTGAAATTGATCAAAATATAGTGGATCCATTTTTTGACATTCGGCTTGACTGAGTTAGTACCAGTAAGCGCGTACTTGAGTATCTTAAAAATACTTGATTTTCCTTTCAGATTATCAGCTATCCAAATATTTATCCCTGTTTCTACCCGCTGGTCATAAGCTATAACATCCCCGGCATAGCTATTGGTTACCTCTGTAGCTTTTACACCGCTGAAAGCAATCCTTTTTATAATCAGCCTCTTTCCTGTAGATAATGGCGTATCCTTTGTAAACTGGTCCCCGATGTCCAACATCTCCCTAGTTTGTTCCAGTGATAAATTTTCTTTGAACTGGTTATGGATATTCTTTACAAAATCCTTGAAATCGAACGTCATAATATTTCGTTATATAATTTACTGAAATCAGTCTTCACTGTTTGCTCAATGGTACCAATGTACTGATGGTAACTGGTATCGCGGTATTCATCGACCCTGTACTGATTGACCTTTAACTGGCTCCCAGATAAATCCCCAAAATATTTAGCAATGAGCTTACACCTGTCCTCATACCAATGAATATTAGGCATCCCGGCCAAAGCGCTGTTTACTTTCTCCTCAGCGGCTTTCATGATAAAATACTGCTTGTCAATAGTCTTAAAATCCCTACTTTTCTTGCTAGTGAAGTCAATAAATTTTATGCCCTTTAAAAAAGCCACCACATCATCAATATCCTCGTATGCTCCGAAAAAGAACTTTTCCATTTCAAGACGCTTCAATAAAGGCTCCTGATCATTGAATATCTGCTTGACAATAGCTTTGACTTCATCTTTCTTTCTTTCGTCACCTTTAGCCTGCAATAGCAGTTCGTAAGCTAGATAATCCGGGTTACGCAGTAGGAAATCGATTTTCTGTATCCTGGTTTCAGTTCGGAATACCCTTACAGCCTCGGGTCTTATGGGATCGATAAATGGTTCACTGAAATAATAAAGTATAAAAAAAATCCTAATCCTGTCCTTGTAAGATCGGACAGCGTCTAGTTGGTCCATTATTAAATTTTTAAGGGCGTTAATATTCTCTTTAAATTTAGAAACAATTTCTGTACTTGAGAGATATTTCTAAATATTTCAAGTACAGAAATTGTCACTTATTCTTACGTGTTTTTTTGACTCTTCTTTCCAATGCTTCTTGGGCTGAGTTGAGACATCCAAGAACTGGCCCTACTTGCTTTCGACCAACTTCAGTGTACCAGAATATAAGCATACATTAAATAAGATCCCAAGGTAAAAAGAGTTATCTATTCAGTATTACGGAAAACCGTAAACGTTCGTTCGTATGATTTAAAA
>NZ_JAPIVQ010000014.1 GCF_026239675.1 Pedobacter sp. PLR | reverse complement strand
GACAAGGGGAACTTTAACCATTCAGTAACCATTAGTCTCAGACCTGGGTTCTTATTGAAAGTACCACATCAGGATGAAAAAGCCACCGGGATATTGTTCCATGGTTTTAGGGAGGAACTGTCAGTGATAGATTTTCTAAATGAGCAAAGCTATAACGAAAATTCTGAACAATTTAAGATCAGGAATGAGATAGTCGACTCATTGAAGAAAAGGTTTATAAAATAATAATAGGTTTGCTAAAATATAATATTTGGAATCCACCCTACAAACTACATACTTGATTAATGGATTGAATTTTTAAAGCATCTGCGGATACTAGTTCTTTATTGCTTTTTATGGAAATGAGACTTTTCAGCTTGTATTTAAGTCCCTTGAAAGGATTTACTTCATGCTTTTGCAGACGGCAAAGAATGAATATATTAATACAGGTCTCCGTGGGTCTCATTGTGGCCAATCATCAAACTCACAGTGACAAAGGGAATCGTGAGTGGTAACTTATTAAAACCCCGTCTATCTGCACCTGGACCGCTGATTAAGCAAATACGTTTAGCTATAATCAGACCTAAGGTGGCGTTAAGATGTCTTGCTATTTTAGAAAACTTTATTACTTTTATAAAATATTAATCGCTTTCAAATTATGGCAGTAGGCTTTTCCCCTAAGTACAACAACGAATTCCCTTTAGCTGACTTAACACAGCAACAATATATTGCACTAGGCATCGAAGCGGCAAAGTCTCTTGGTTGGGACATAGTTTATGCAAGTAGTGCAGGGTTTAAAGCGTATACAAATAAAAACGTCTTCTTCTCTGCAAATCAGCTTATAAAAGTTGTAATAATAGCCAATAATGTAAGTGTTGAGAGTTTTTCTGTAGGTACCGAGATGGTCGATTTTGGTAAAAATAAGAAGAATGTTAACCAGCTGATTTCTGCTATTGAGGAATTAAAACCTAATTTCAATATTGAAGAATTAGAATTGAAATATGAAGCATTAACATTGGTTGCTGATGAAGATGATGAGCTTACGCAAGCGCCGGCAACAGCAACCCAAAATTTCAAAGGCTTTCTTTCTATTTTCGTTCCTGGAAATGGATACTTTGTTACCCCCATTTTGCTCAATTTAAATTTGCTTGTTTTCATCTTAATGGTATTGATGGGGGTAAGCGCTTTTAATCCAGATGGTGAAAGTTTGATTAGATGGGGTGCTAATTTTAAACCGATAACAACTGCCGGTGAGCCTTGGCGGTTGCTTACCAATTGTTTTTTGCATATAGGAATTTTGCACCTGTTGATGAACATGTATGCCTTGGTCTTTATAGGAGCAATACTAGAACCTTATTTAGGTAAGATTAGATTTGCTGCTACATACCTTCTTGCTGGTATTGGTGCCAGCGCAGCTAGTTTGTGGTGGCATGATATGACCATTAGTGCCGGTGCTTCTGGTGCTATTTTTGGTATGTATGGTGTTTTTTTAGCTTTGTTGACTACAGATTTTATTCACAAGGATATACGGAAGAGTTTGCTAACCAGCATCTCGGTTTTCGTAGGTTATAATCTATTAAATGGATTAAAAGGAGGAATAGATAATGCGGCTCATATTGGAGGCCTTCTTAGTGGCCTAATCATGGGCTATGCTTTGATACCTAGTTTAAAGAAGCCTCATGTGTTTAAGCTGGAATTAAATACAATCTTATTGTTAACGGTATTCATGTTCTGTACATCATTTATGGTGTATAATCAAACACCTTATGATTTTGCAAAGTATGATACTGAGATTAAAGCATTTGTTAGAAATGAGTCTCAGGCCCTGGAAGTTTATTCATTACCTGAGGATGTGTCGGATGCTAAGTTGATGTACGAGATAAAAGATCATGGAATTTATTACTGGAATGAAAACATTAAACTTATAACAAAATTAGATAAACTTTATCTTCCTGAAATGCTTCACGAAAAAAATGGGGCACTCAAAAAGTATTGTGAAGTTCGCATCAAATGCTATGAATTGATGTATAAGGCTATTGCAGAAAGGAATAAGGAAAAGTATAATGCAGAAATACAAACTTTAGCTCAGCAGATAGAAAATATGGTAAAGGAGCTGAATGGGGAGACTAAGTAGAGCTGATTATGCAAAGTAAATGTATGTTCGATATCTCTTCAACAGAGATATCGAACATAACAGACAATCCTCTTGGAATGCCCCTCGGACAAGCTAAAAAGATGTATTCAAAAGGAAGGATCATTATCTATCCAAATAATTTTAACAAATCTTCTTTCCCAAAAGATTTCAATATTCCCTCATCCGTTGGGATCAATTCACCTGCGAGTTTTCTTTTTTTATCCTGTATAATTAAGATTTTTTCTTCCAGGGTGCCCTTACAGATCATCCGGTAAGCCATCACATGTTTATCCTGTCCAATCCGGTAACAGCGGTCGATAGCCTGATTTTCTACTGCAGGATTCCACCAGGGGTCTACCAGGTATACATAATCAGCAGCAGCTAAGTTGAGCCCTGTTCCGCCGGCTTTTAAACTGATCAGAAATACCCTGCAAGCCTCATCTTCCTGAAAAGTGGTTGCAGCTGCTTTTCTTTTATCCAACTTGGTTTTACCATCCAGATAGGCATAAGGTATGCCTTGCTTTTCCAGCTCTGTTCTGATCAGGGTCAACATTCCGGTAAAATTAGAAAACACCAATAGCTTGTGGCCCGTAGTTTTCTCCATGATGTGTTCCATCAGTTCCGCGATTTTACAGGAAGTCTCCTCAAAGGCAGGGGCATCTTTCATTAGCACTGGTGAATTGCAAATCTGCCTGAGTTTCATTAACCCATCCAACACATATAGCTTAGAATTTTCCAGTCCGATGGCGTCAATCTTATCAGTCAGATAAGCTTTAAACCGGTTCCGGTACTGATCATAAATTTTTCGCTGGGCGGGCTCCATTTCGCACCATAGAATCATTTCTGTTTTAGGCGGCAGATCAGTGGCTACCTGTTTTTTGGTACGTCTTAAAATAAAAGGCTTCGTCATTTTTAGTAAAGTTTCCGTCCGCCCGGCATCCTGGTCATCACCCTTTGCCGCAAGATTGTCCTTAAACATTTTCATGCTTCCAAAAAAACCGGGGTTTACAAAATTCATCAGTGCATAGAGATCGGAAGCGCTATTTTCTACAGGGGTTCCGGTAAGCGCAAGTCTGTTCTGCGCCTCAAAGAGCGTCACCATTTTAAACTTTTGTGAGAAGGGGTTTTTAATGGCTTGTGCTTCGTCCAGGATCAGGCAATGATATTTGATGCTGCATAAAAACTTTACATCAACAGCAGCAGTGCCATAAGATGTAATGATAAGATCATATTTCATTAATTCAGATACCTTCTTTTCACGATCCGCTCCATGAAAAATCAGCACATTTAATTCAGGACAGAATTTAGCGGCTTCATCCTGCCAGTTATAAAGTAAGGACGTGGGAACTATGAGCAGATGTGGGGCTGATGATAAGCCGTTGTTTTTGAGGTGTTGGAGCAGGGTAAGTACCTGTAAAGTTTTCCCCAGCCCCATATCGTCGGCCAACAGGCCACCCCATTTTAAGGAATGCAGGTGACACAACCAGCTATAGCCCATTAACTGGTATGGCCGCAGTATGGCATTCACGTTGTCAGGGACTGGCACCAGCGGTATTTTTTCCTGCTCACTGAATAGCTTTTCCCTTTCATCCACCATATTTGCCAGATCAGGTCTTTCCGTTTTATTGTATAACTGATCAATTAGCGTGTAGTGTTGTCCGGCAAGTTTTACACCTTTTCTGGTCAGCGTACCACTTCGGAAAACCGCTGTCAACTGATTAAAAAAGGAATCGGGTAAATGCGCCATTTTTCCATTGGGCAGATACAAAGTAGTGGTACGCCTTTTAAGGGCTTTCTGGATTTCTTCAGGGCTAAGCTTGATCTCGCCAAAAGTTACCGACACCTCAACGTCAAACCAGCCTTTTTCTTCCATTAAGTTTACCGATATGTCAGGTAATTCGATTTGGAAATCAACACCAGTAAGGCTTTCCATGCCTGTAAAACTAACATTAGGGTCATTGAGGTTATAGATTGTTTTGGGAAACCAGAATTCATTTCTAATGGTTTCTTTTGACAGGTAAAAGTACGGTAATGCATCTTGCTTTTTAAATGCAGGGTGCATTGCCATGAAAAATGTTTTAAACGCCATTTCATTTGCCTTGTCTCGCTGCAGCACCTGAACTAAACCATTTTTAAATTGGAGCATTTCAGTACCACCGGATTGAACCGCTACCTCAAAACCTTCACTATATACAATGGTAGGTATAAAGGCAACATACTCACCTTTATCTTCAACCCTGATTTGAGTTGCTTTAGGGATTAACATCAGTGGCTCTGTTTCTTTTGCCAGTTGGAAAGTTGTTGGATAATTAAGTGCAAGTTTTGATAAAATGGCTTTGTTAAAGTTTTTAAAGTCCTTCTGAAGGATGGTAAAGATTCCCCCTGCTTTAACCAATTCGCCTATTGCCTTCCCTTCTTCCAGGCTAAAGAACTGGTAAAATATCCCCGGGGCATGTTTCAGGGAAAAGAAAAAGGGCTCTTTTGGAGGTAATACCTCATCGACTTCAGCATCTTGCCCGTCTACACAGGCATTATAGCGTAGTTGGTAATGCCCCTCATGTTCGGATAGCTTAAAACTAAATGAAACCAGATCATTTGCTAAAGCTATCGGTCTCATGGTGTTTTTTGCAAGATTTCCCTTAAAAGGCAGCTTTTGGTGAAAACGATGGTAAAAAAGATGTTTTTGGCCCTTTAGCGTAGGAATTATCCTTTTCCATTCATTGAAAGCAATCTGCTGCATCTCTGTTTTTTCTTCATTGCTGACATACCTGCTTTGCTTATGTGCTTTTTCGAAATTTAGGAGCCGACTGAAATCAAGGCTATGGGAATGCAGTAGTTTCCCCGCTGAATTTAGTCGTTCCGGTGCTAATGCAGGATCATAAAAGTTACCAAAGGATTTTACATCGGTTTTTTCGGTATTTATTATTGCCCTGCAAGGGATTAGAAAAGGAACGGAAAAATCATAATGCGTTGCTATGGCATAGGCAATTATGGTTGATTCTTCTTCTTCAATTTTTGTTGGAGAGAGGCAAAATGAATGATATGCTGCAAAATGTTCCGCATTTATGTCATTTTCAAAGTTGTAAATGTGGCCGTACTCTGGCTTAGGAATGGCCTTAACATCATGTTCATAGTGAGGTTTCAGCGTTAGGTACTTATCAAAGAAAATTGGATCTGTAAAAGGGTGTTTTTTAAAGTACTCAAAGAATTCGTGATCCTTTCTCTCTATCATGCGGGTAAATAGTCTGGTGACGTGGGGGCAAAGCCGGATTACTTCGCTGCCGCAATTGCAGGATACCAGAATATAGTCTTTGATCATGTTAATTTCCTGGTCATAGTTTTCAGGCCCGCCTGAACGTATGGTAACTGTCCGGCCTTTAAAGTTTATAGTTTTATAGTTGAAATATGAATTATTTTCAATTATTGATTCCTCTACTGCAAACAAATCGGCAGGATCAGGCAGTTTTGTATCCTTATCCAACTTTAGTTTGTAAGGGGTAGAGGCTTTCCTTAATGGAGTATCTTGTGCGTCCTTATTGATCATTTTGAGTAGTATTTAGTAAGCGTTCGTATTTGTCCATCCAGTTTAGAAAGGTTTCTTCGGCTGTGGCATGCATCGTTTTAACCTTTTCAAAAAGAATATTTAAGTCTTGAGTATCGATGTTGTATTTTTCGGAATACCTGTAACCCAGGTAAGCACCTTCAAACACCGTTAGCAGGCGTTCATCTTCGGCACTGCCATTGTTCATTTGAAGGGCTAATTTAGTGCTGAGGCGCAGGCTGAATTGGAGCAGTATTCCTATACTATGCGTCGACTTATTCTGGGTGGTTAGTGACTTGATTAAAGCATTTATGCATAACTCTGCTGCCTGGTGCAACATGAAGGCCGATAATATCACGTTGTTATTCCGGTAAACCTCGGCAGCAGTATAAAAGGTTTTGGCTTTTGTAAATCCGGCATGAAAATCATGATTGGTTTTTTTTATTTTCTCTGGTCTTCTGTCTGTTCTTAATTTTGGGAGGGGTTTACTGCCATCGTGATAAACCAGGCTTTCGGTATTACAGGCCATGCTGAAATAGATATGGCCCTCAGTCACCATTTTATGGAAAAATGTACTTTTAAATAAGGTACAGCTTAAATGAAGGTGCTTTAAAAAGACAAAATTAATCACCCTTTTAATTTCCTCGAATTTTTGCGGGTACTCTTCAGGGATAACCAGTATCAGATCAGCATGGTCTTTGCCATCGCTGTCGGTTTGGTGGTTTAGGCAATAGATCATTTCCGGCTCAATCACATCTGCTATGAATTTAATTACAGCCGGAAGGCTCTTTTTTTCTTCTTCCTCAGTCCTGAAATCCCCGGCATGATGTAATATGATATAAGACAGAGATTTTGTTTCACAGACCAAACGCATGGCCTCTATCATCTTAGCTATATATTCACTGATCAGTACTGATTCATGTAATTTTGAATTATAGATTTTATCTAAGCTCATTTTCCCAGTGCTGCAGTTCAAAAGCGCATCTAAAATTGCTCTCCAGGCTTCCAAATCCCTATAGTTGAAGAACTCTTCAAAAAACAAACGAATATTATTTACCTCTATATTGGATAGTATAGGGAAATTTAAAGCGGGAAAAGGACGGTCACAAAGTCTGTAAAGCGGGTGATTAATCCTTAGTTTAAAATCTTCCTGACTATCCTTTAGCACATGAGCCAGCTCTAATAGCTTGACAAATTGCTGATGGTTGTGATGATAGTTTTCCTGATTGCCGTAGTATCGATCGGAACAGGCTGTTTTGACCAGGTCAATCATTCCAAAACGGAAAGACTCAATGCTGTTTTCATCACAATAGAAAAAGGAGGCAATTTGGTAATGCGGATTGCTAATTGTTGGTTGTAGTTTCATATTAGACTTTAATTAGTTAAAGTCAAAGAACCAAAACCCAGCATGTCTATATTAATCTTTAAGCTCATTTTTTAGACGCTTTGACGCATTTTTTAGTTGCTGATTTAGACAAGAAAAATCAATCATTATAGTTATATTCGTTTAGGAACTCACACCTGGCCGGCTTTCAAAAGCTTGCAGCAGCTCTATTTCAAGCAGCTGAATTAAATACACCTCTTTTCAATAAGAAATATCCTGGTACTGTTCCTTAAGAACCCGGGTATTCGTTGGTGTGGATAAAACCTATCGGCTGATTTATTTTTAATACACAACTGAAGACTTAATTTTTTGATTTATATAGACTATATGAGTAGTACAACTGATCGGCCAAATAAAGCCCATGAAGGCAGAAATATTAAGCGCTTCCGTGAAATGATGGGGATTAAACAGGAGGGGCTTGCCGCTTCTTTGGGCGAGGAATGGAGCCAGAAAAAGATTTCAGTCCTGGAATCCAGGGAAAAGATTGATGAAGGTCTTTTGGAGAAAATTGCTGGAATATTAAATGTGCCGGAAGCGGCGATCAGAAATTTTGATGAGGAAACGGCTATTTATAATATTCAGAATAATTATGAAGGTTCATCAAGTAACTATAGCGGATTACACCAGTGTACTTTCAATCCATTAGATAAACTAATTGAAACAGTAGACGAACTTAAAAAACTTCATGCAGAAAAGGACGCACTTTATGAGCGTTTATTGAATTGCAGGGGGGTAGATAAGTATGATGAACTTGAGTATTAGTTGTTTTTTTGGAGCCAATCCAGTTTCTGATTGTTTTTTAAGTGGTGTTTTCAGAAAAAAGAATTCAGTGAGGTGGGGAGATGATATGGAAACTAACGACATTCCTGGCGCATTGGCAGTTATTCCAATTCCAGCTTACCAGAGATTTATTCTTATGTAAATAGGGGTGTTGCCGCTGATGTAGTTCTTTTGCTTTTTCTGATAGAAGAGGGAAAGTAGCTATTTGAACAGCTATTATTCGGTGAGTCGGGGATCTTCAATTTACTCACCGAATAACTCACCGATTATGACTGAATTTTGTGTCGATTTAAGCAGTCTCTAAAATTGAGAAACCCTGTTTATCGTGCGATAAACAGGGTTTAAGCAAGAAAGGATTAGATTTCTATAGCCCTTTGTGTGATCCCGCTGGGATAATAATCCAGTGTTTCAAGATTCATTAAATGAGCAAGTTATAAGTTATATATGATCATCATTTCAATGCGGGCACCAAATTAGGCACCAGTTGTTTCGATACAATTTGACCAGCTTTAAAGAGCAATAGTTATACTCTAATATACTAAATGGTTATCTATATCCGAAATTTAAATCATTGACTATAAAATTTACGATATTTAGCTGGAAATTTACTTCTTTTTAACTCGCTCATAAACTAAATTATTATGCTCAAAATTGGACAAATAGGAAATTGTATCGAAGGAAAATATGTAGAAGATATTGACCTTTCTATTAAAATGAACCTTTCTGAATTTGATGCGATTTTTGTAAGTGTCAAACACTTAAATAATTATGTTGACGATTTTCTTTCAGGGGCTGAAAGAAGCGGAGACCTGAAAACAGCACTTGATAATTTAGTTCAGACGTCCAAAGAGTTTGAACTGTTTTACGAACATGGTGGCGTTATGTTTATTTCATTAAATGCACTTCCTGATTTAAACGAGAGTAAGAATAAGAATTTTCTTCCTGAGCATTTGGATAGATTTTCACTTCTGCGTTTAAACCGATCAGAATTTGAATTTGAAGAAATGCGAGGATCTGTCTTTGAGTATGTTGAAGACTTAAAGAGTTTTGATAGAGATTTTGGATTAAGGTATCAATATGTACTTAAAAAATATAATGGAAGTCCCGTACTGCGCTCAAAAAAGAGGAAGGACATTGTTGGCGTAAAACAACGCATAAAAAACGGGATATGTTATGTTCTTCCAAGCTTCGAAAAGAAAGTGTCCCTTAAGGATTTGTTAGATTTTAATTTTTTAGAATCAATAATTAACTTGATTATTTCAAGAAATAAAATATTAAATAATGTTCTAGATAATATACCTGCCTGGGTTGATGATCACGTGATTTATGATGAGCGGATATATTTAGACAGCAAAAAGGCATTTCAAAATGATCTGGAAAAGCTACTAGCCTTAATAGAGGAGAATGAAAAGAAACTTTCTAAATACAGGCAACTGAAAACTTTGATCTTTGCCGGTGATGTAGAGCTAGAGTTGGCTGTTGAGAATACTTTCAGGGACATTGGATTTAATGTTGTGGTACCACAGGGAAATAACGATGATTTACACCTTTTGGATCCTGAATTTAACGCTGTTATTGAAATTAAAGGTGCAAACAAATCTGGTGCAACGCTTCACGCTATGCAGGTTGAGAAATGGGTGTCTAATTATGGAATTGAAAATAATGGTAAAATCATCAAAGGGATTCTGGTATTAAATGCCTTTAAAGATAAAAAGCCTGCAGACAGGAAAGAAAACCCATTTCCAAAAGATATGGTTGATTTTAGTGCAGTGCGGAAACATTGTCTTATGCTCTCTACTGATTTGTTAAACGTTTATATTGATTTTAAAGAGGGATTAATTACTAAGGATGAGATCCAAAAATCCTTGAATGATACAATAGGTGTTTTTAAATATATACCTAGATATAAGTCTTAGCTGAGATAATAGTCTTATTGTTTCAACATACACCCACTTAGATAGTTTTGAAAACATTTGATCATCATGCTTATTTGGTTGATAAGCAGTTTTTTTGTTGTGTTTTTTTTTGGTACTACCCATCAGCTTGTCAAGCTCATTTCCCCTGATTGACCAATTTTATCCAACAATTAAAATAAATAGATTATGATAACGTTGGACTTTATTACAAAAGAAGATTTTGAACAGTTTAAGTTTGAGCTATTTGCGGAACTTAGAAGACCAGGACAGAGGCTACATAAACGGAGTGAGCAAAAAGAATGGTTGAAAAGCTACGAGGCACGAAGCTTGTTAAGCATATCGCACGGAACATTACAGAGTTATAGGAATAATGGAATGCTAAAATTCAACAAAGTAGGAGGATTAATTTATTGTAAATATGAAGATGTTATTTCCTTAGTTGAAGGTGAAAAAAAGAACAGTTAAGTGATGGGGAAGGAAAGGTACGACATAGTTACACTGTAGATACCCGTTGGATAGATATCATATTAGCCCTAAGAGTGATCTGCTCATTAATCGGAAAACTAGATATCTTCTTGATTATGATGTATATATCGATGATTCTGGTCCAGCAATTATAGGGT
>NZ_JAPIVQ010000013.1 GCF_026239675.1 Pedobacter sp. PLR | reverse complement strand
TATGGTTGCTATATATCACCTTTTGTTATTTTCATTTCAATAGCAAGATCTGAAATTAATTTTTGTGCTTGAAACAGCATATCTGCATTTATTTTATGTAATTGCTCCCACTTGCAAACAGATCCTTTTTCCCTATATAAAATATTCATCGGGGAATCTTGGATGTGAAACATTGTTAATTGAAAGCTATCTAGTTTTTTACTGGTTTCAGCCGATGCCAGGCTTTTCACTCTAATTGATTCAACTCTCCAATCAGCTAGTAAATCTACAGCACGCTCACTATATCGGGCAAATGCTTTTTTATGCATTTCTTCATTATGCCCCTTATCGGTTTTGAACCAGCTTATATCTAGTAATAAGGTTTCATATGTTAACAAAGTTTTGGAAACATCTTCCAAAAGTTTACTCTGCGCCTGTAAAACTATATCGTTTCTAGCTTTATTTCTTTGTATCTCAGTCCCAACATATGGAATAATCAGTCCTGAAAGTAGAGCCGTTAAAAATAATAAAAATAGCTTTTCAATAAATGACTCATTACCAAATACTTTTGTAAGTATTGATTTTTCTTTCGGAATTTTCTGATTCATACTACAAAATATTATTGAGGCTTAAGTAATTTCTTATAATATATGGGGTCATTCGCTCTATTTCCCTGACGGTCATCGTAGGCAATAGATATGACAACCGTATTAGACAATTATTTTCCTAATTTGGCTTTAATCATTTCAACAATATTATCTGATATTGAAGATTGCTGTAAATCAGCGATATCATATTTTTCTGGCGTCAACAATTCCATTAATTTTTCTAATTCTATTTCTGGTTTCATTTTGTTCAATTCTATAGCATCAGCTTTTGCATTATAGAAGGCTGCTACCCTTAATAAATATTTAAATACTTTAAATAACATTTGAACCAAGAATATTAATAAAATTGATGAGCCAATTCTGATAGTAATATTGACAGAAACATCAGAAGGTTTTTGTATTGGAGGGTCAACTAAAAAATAAAACCCCGTTATTATTACGCCTATGGCGGTTACGAGTATGATAACCGAAACATTGTTGAAAAGGAGTGCTCTAAGCCTAAATTTGCTAACTAATTTTTCAATTGACTTATTTTCTGCCCAGTCTTTTGGATCAAAAATATACATTGAAAATAATTCAAAAGGAATAATTACAATAAATCCTATTACAAAGAATAGAATTGCTAAAAATGGAAATACATTATTCGTTTCTTTATTTTCTATAAAGTAGTGATTTATTAAAAAAGCCAGAAAGGATAGTCCTATTAATGTTAGCCCTATATTCTTTTTCATTTTGAATTACTTTATAAGTGATTTAATAAAAGTCATTTTATAGGCTTTGTTTCTGTTACCATGTAGCAGATTCACATATTCTCAAAGAAAAAAACTGTCTTGTAGTGCCAAAAACAATTCCAGTTTTCCCTATAATGCAAACTCATCAATGAACTGGTTACTTCCCCATCACTCTTCAGACTTTATTCTTTTGAAACTCTTTAACCATCATATCTGTCTCATTTCCAAAATCACCGTCCACCATCAATACATAACCCAGTTCAATTTACACTCCTGCATATTAATTAAAGCACCAATTTTAGTACAAGGTTTAATTATTCTGAAGTACTTTTTTAAGAAATTCAGAAGCAAAAGGTGAATCAATAACCTTATTTATAAATGCAGTTCTATATTCTTTACCATTAAAAACATTATCATCCCCTTCTGTATCTATATCAGCAACATTAGCATACCCCATCAATTTTGGGTCTCTATAGATCAGTTGCAGCAACTCCAATTCAACCATTTCCTTAATTGCATCCTCATTCTCAGCAATCACTGCATCCCCACTTTTGTCCTTACTTCTAATCCAGCCTCCAATGAAATTCCCCAGGCCAAACAGACCAACCTTAGATTCGGGTGATTGGGTAAGACTATCTACCTTAGAAAAATCAAAAGCATCCAGCGCATCAAAAGCTCTGATAATGCCATTGCCAAAATATAAACTGTACTCAGGGAAACGCTTGCTTGCAGTCTGGTACAAAGCTGACCTTACCGCTTCCACCTTTTTCCAGGACTTTTCAATTCCGGCTTTTTTTATAGCTGCCCGGTTATGTGCAATCCAAAGTGCTGCAGCTGCTGCGACCTGCGGTGTAGCCGAGGAGGTACCATTGCCACTTTTAGAAAACTTAAACGATTCTCCTTCCGTTGCCCAGGCTAAATTAGGTGTGTAGCCTGCTAAAGCTTTTCTCATTGCCTTTTCAGGTCCCCAATTCCCTTGCATTGCTCCCCCGGAATCATCAGTCTCCTGCCAGTCATTCGCACTGAAATCAAAAGGCGCATGATTATAGCAGGCTCCGGTAGCAGCAATTACCCTTTGGAAACGTGCCGGATACAAAACCGCTTTAGGTGCCAATTCCCTCAGCCCCCTATTCCAATTGTTACCCGCAGCAGTAACCACAACTACCCCATTCATGTACGCCCTATCCACGGCCTTTGCCACCCGCTTTGTCGGATACCCTGCCATTGACATCGTAATCACCTCGCAACCATGATCCACTGCATAATCAATACCATCCGCCACATCATTGGCATTGAACAAATTAAACACCGTATCACAGATGCGGATTGGGACAACTTCTGCAAAAGGTACTGCTCCAAAAAAACCATTAAAGCCAGCATAGGAATCTTCCTTTGAAATCTTATTACCTGCAAGTATGGCAAGTGTAGCACAGCCATGCCCATCCTGTTCAGCAGGAAATCCTGTGTTTAACAAATCAATCCCTTTATTCTTATCAAATTCATCTTTCGCAAAACTCACCCCCAGATCAGCCAGAAGGTTATTCGGCCTGCTCGGATGATCAGGACGATATCCCGTATCGATATGCCCAATTCGAATCCCGGGCTTACCATCCTTATTGCCAAGCACAAAATCCCTTGCCTTTTTAAGCTGAGAATGCTCATCATCCAGATGCCAGATAAACTCATCCGCTGAAGGATTAGGTTCCGGCCAATTCTTCATATAATCGTCTTGCCCCGGCCCTTTACTTAGAGGATCTGCTTTAAGGTAAGGAGAACGCAGATCAGGCTCAGCAAACCTCACATTTGAATCTGTCAGGACTTTATCATAAGCCTTATCCCATGCGGATGTATGATCTGCATCTACTTTAGCCAGAACAAACTCATTACCTTCTACAACTATATCTGGCTTAGCCCGGTTTCCCCATACCCTTTTATAGTACTTGCTTTTCATCTCCGGATCGGTCGGACCATTCAGTTCCAGAATCAGTCCTTCACTATCCCCTTTAACCGTCTTAGCCCTTACTTCCTGAAAGAAAACATCCGCTGCTTTACCATTCAGGCTAAAAGGTTTCTCATTGATAAACTTAAAATTACCATTCCCAAACTGATCCAGATTAGGATGCTGTTTCCTGTTGAAGCCTTTCTTAATATTCTGATAGAATTCCATGTAGCTGGCCACAGTTCCCATTAACACCTCCTTCACTTTAGCAGTGAATAGTCCATGATCCCATACTTCCATAGCCTCTTCGCTATCCTGGCAAGCACCAAAAAGCATTACATAAGCATCAATATCCTTTTTTGTAGCGGTTATTTGTTCCGAAATCTGATCATACTTTTTTTTATTTGCATTGTAGGTTCTTAATAAAACACCTAAAGGAGCCATACGGCTTTTTATATAATGAACCTTATCTTCCGGACCAACATCACTTTTTGTTACCACCGCCTTAGCTACACTACCTGAATGACAACTATCTGAAAAGATCAGAATGCGAACACCCTTCTTAAATTTACTATATCGTTCATACAGCTCGTCATCAATCACCTCCCGGTCATACAAGCACCAGGTCTCATCCATATGATCTAGTTCTTCATCTCCATTTAAATCAGGAAGAGAGCCGCCATGTCCGGAATAAGAAATCATCATTAGATCCCCTTCAGCAAGCTCTTTAGCTGCCTTGTCAAGAAAAGCAAAAACCGCTGCAGAGGTAGCTTCCTTAGTCAGCAATACCTTTATTTCGGCAAAGCCTGATTTTTCAGCAATAGTTTGATAAACTGTCGCATCATTTTCCGCGGCGTTTAATTCTCCAGCCCAACCTTGATAATGTTCCGGATCAACCCCATTTAACCCAATATGTAATGAATAGCCTTTCTGTTCCATAACTCATTTAATTAATAGATATCATTAAGTTTATCAATGTTTTCCATGCTAAAAACTTTATTCAGCTCACTTTTCTTTGCCTGATTTCCATAAGAGACGATGTTTTCTTTATCCCGAACAATCTCATTTATGGTATTCTGTACCATATTCTGAGTTACATTTAGTGCCTTAGACAAACCATTAACAGACAACCCCTCTTCGATATTACCAGATCTGACCCCTTCTATCTTACTCATATTATCAAATGACCTATCAACAAAATACAATATAGATTCAGCCAAAGTTGAGTTGAGTATCTCCGGTCTTTCTACCTTAGGTTTGCCTCTTTTAGACTCAGGTCTTCCCCTGCCCGTCCCACCTCCGAAGTCACTTCCACTACTACTTCCGCTTCCTAAAGGGAGATCAAAACCAAAATTTTCGTTATCAAAAGCCATTGTTTTTCCGAAACTCGCATGGAGGTTAATTTCAGGAATGATGTTTTTCAAAAATGCTCCTTTATATGTTGTGTCTGCTTCCAGAGTCTCCTCATTAGTTTTAGGTTCCGAAATTGGTAGATAAGAAGTCCAAACCATGTCAGTATATAACTTATCGACAATATCTTCAACAATACTATTTTCTAAAATAATATGTTTTTCAGGGAACTCTATAGCTTTAGAAATTGCCGCTTTCATCCCAGCCAAAAACAGACAAGGTCTGTCCATCCTTACTTCAGGAATCGCTGTATGATCATGCGATGCACGGAGTATCTTTAAAGCCTTTATATCAGGCGCATCCTTCCCCAATAACTCTGAAAGCCGATCTATTGTATCATGAGGTAGTTCATATTCAGTCTCATCTTTATTCAAGTAATAAATATAAGCCGCCAGAAGGCCTTTAACCGGCTGCTGCCATTTGTTATTGATCAGGCTTAAGAAGGTACTCTTTGGCATAAAGTAAATACCGTTATGCATTTTTTGCAAAATCCCATCTATGATATAATTATCTGCATCATCCACACTAAATCCTTCTTTAACAGAGGAAACCATAATCTTTAACGATGGAAACTGAGGTCCATTTAAAGAAGTACAAAAAAGCTGCAATTGCCAGCCTTTATATACCGTTAAAGGGATCTCACGTGCCAGTTGCTCTTTATCTCTGCCTGCATAATAAAGATAATACCCTCCTGGCTCAACATAGGCGTTAAATCCTATCCAACCTGCATTAAGGTCTTCTTTTACCTCGTTCCCTTCCAGGCGGCATAGTAATTTCCGGTCCGCATCCAGTAATGAAAACCCTTTACCCAGGCTTTCACCCTTACTACTTTCCCTGCTGAGATCTGAGTTGTCCGGATATCGGAAAAAGATAAAGATGGAACCTGTCCCCTTTTTATTTTTATTTAATACAACTGTTGCCTGCTTACTTATGGCCACGGCATTTCGGGAATAATCTTCATGAGAGGATGTAAATCCCTGAGATACCACAGACGAATAGATTTCCGGTGTGGGGATCTCCTCATCCACATCCTGGTTCAGCATAATCATTCTTTCCAGAACCTGTTCATTCAGTTTCAAAGTCACCTTGTAAATCCCTTCAGGCAATGTTTTTTCTAATACAGCATAATTCTGGTCAATAACTTCCATAAAACCATTCATTATGGTTAGATAAGCCAGTTCTGACATGATGCCTGTAGATTTAACCGATAAACGGTATTCTTTTTTATCCGAATTCATAATTCCTTGTTTTTTGAACCCCATCAATCTCAACGAAATCTGTCTTCTCAGGCGAGGTAATGGAATAATATCCTTTAATCAACGGAATAGGCCCCCAGCTTTCCCCCGGCAAGACATATCCATTTTTAATGATCTCCAATACCGGATTTTTCAATACCATCACTCCTCCCTTTTTAAAGGTGATGGTTAGCTGGGTTGCCAATTGTTTCTTTCCGGCAACAATGGGGGTATTCATGTCAATCCCCCCATTGTTAAATTGATAAGTTACCCTCTGGCTCATGTTCTGCGCTATGGCAAGCTGCTCTGTTTTAGGAATCACATATTGAATCAATCCGTCGATCGTAATTTCTCCATTAGCATTTACCGCAGCACCATTCAGTCCATCAGACAAAGCCTGAGAAAAAAAACCGGTTATTTTCAGGTCAGTTCCATTGCTGGTAAGCCCCTCACCAGCCACATTTTCAAAATCTGTAGCGTGGATAATCAAACTGGAACAACTGCCACGGTCTTTTACCACACCCAATGTAGGTGGTAGCGGACTAACATTAGACTTACGGTTACGACAACAGTCCAGAAAAAAGTAGGCCTCCTCAAAAAAATCTGATGCAACAATATAATCCAGGTATCCTTTAGAAGAAAGTACTGCATTGAGAAATATATCGGACCATTTAGGCATACACAAGCCACTCACATCCCATTTTAAACCAATGCCATGACCTGCAAAGAAAAAGTAGAATCTTCTGAATTTGTCTCCCTGATAAGCCTCAATAATTTCAGCAAGCGCCTGATCAATATCATCCTGTATAGGATGCAGCGCATTCGGTCTGGACACGATCACTTTGCAATTCGCTACCGGTAAATCACCTCCACCGGGTGAGGTCAACCATTTCCCAAATCTTCTTGCATCATTAATCGGCCCATTTAATACCGGGAGTTTTTTATAGTGATTTAGTCCCACTACAACCGCGTAATCTCTTGAGTTAGGCATAAGATGTATTTTATGGCTTCAGAATTTCCAGGATACTATCCATCGTTAGGGCATTTTTTGTATAAAAATTGCCATGATGATCTGCAACACATCGTTGACCGGGTGGAGCATCATCCTTCGTTAATGAATAGATTGTGCTATTTGGTATCCCTTTAAGGTCTTCAGCTATTTTGTTAAGCATAGCGTCCACATCATAAGGATGATTTGGCAAGAGGTAACGCTGCATCCCCAATATGGCCGCATCGTATTCATCTTTCTCCAGGATACCCGATATCATATAAAGTAGCGAACGTGTATAAATCAAAGGAATACACCGATCTTTGATTTCCAATTCTTCTTCCATCGTAAACATCCGGAACGCCCCGATTTTGTTCATATTGGGAATCATGTTATTAAAGAACAGGTCACTCCTGCATGCAGGAGCCATGAAAATAGTATTTCTGATTTTCACATTCAGCTTACGGCTTAAAAGTTCCTTTACCAGATGGCAAATCACAATCGCTCCCGCAGAATGCCCGATCAGGTCAATGCTTACCTCTTTATCCTTTGTGAACTCCTGAAGTTTGCTCAGAAAATAATCCCCTGCATGCTGGTCTAAAGGATCTTCTACCTTTCCATTACTTTGCCACATCACTTCCGCTTTAGTTTTCATTGCCCCCCACAAGAAAACACCAATATCAGCCACATAAAGCTCACGCAAAATCTCCTCTATAATGGTTGGATAAAATCCATGGTCCCTTTTATTCACATGCCTTTTAATCACATTGTAAATTACTTTCACCGCCGATTTAATCAATTTCGCCAGAGACAGAATCCCCCTGCTACCTGGTTGAGGTACGTTAACCACTTTAGACCTATCCAGCATACCAAACTCCTGATCACTCATCATTTCAATAAGTGATCTATTTAAAGCCGCATCATCCTGAATCTCTTCTTCCACACTCACCTCAATCTCATCCATGAGGAAACGATCATTTGAGCTGATCACATTAGCCGATCTTGTAGCTATATTGACCTTGCAGTCATCAAAAGGGGCCTCACTACTTAATTCTGCATTGATCTCAGGATAGCTCAAAGTACTGACCCCTCTTATCCCCGTAATTGTTTTTACATCAATCCCCAGCTTATCACCGGCCACTTTTATGACCTTCTCCAATATCTTCCGGAAAAAATCCGTTTTATAAATCGTATCCAGGTTCTGTTTGACTGTTTCAAATAAACCCGTCTCCCACACAAATGAGATCAGTTGGGTGTCAGTAAGCGGGGCCAGTGTTTTAGTTACATACGTTGCGGTTGCCATTCCCGCAGCTCCTCTTACCAAACCACCATGAAAATACAGGAGGATTTTCCTGGTGCCCTTCTTCTCCATTTCCTCGAAGATGTTGTCCACATCCTTTGGGACCGTATCAAACTCACTATTTCCAGAGGATTGAAAGGTACCCTTAGGCCCCACATTGATGTAATTCAGTTTAGATAATTCTTCCATAATAGGCTCCCCTTAAATTCTATTAATTCCCAATGCTTTAAGTGTTTCTGGTCCGGCTATGCCATCTATCTTTAGGTTCTGACTTTTTTGAAAAATTTTCAGGCCTTTAACTGTTTCCGCCCCAAATACCCCATCAATAGTTATAGGAAAATCGGCGTTCTTTTTTTGGAGGGCGTTTTGCAAGGCAATCACCACCGAACCTGCATCTCCTCTTTTTAGAAATGAACCCGTAATTACTTTGCGGCTGCTCACCTTAGTACTTGCCAGCTCTTCATCCAGCAGACTCATTAATGAACTGGTTACTTCCCCATCACTCTCCAATCCTTTATCTTTCTGAAACTGCCTAACCACCCTATCCGTCTCCTTTCCGAAGTCACCATCCACCATCAGGACGTAGCCCAGATTGTATAACTTTTTCTGTAAAGTCGTAATTGAAGCACCAATATCCCCCATTTTCAATACCTCTTTTACAGGTGACAGTTCATTATCCACTACACCCGGGTTGACAAAAGCTTTTACAGTAGATTTTTTACGTTCTCTACGCATCACCTGCCCCCCATCACTATTGTCGCCCACAGCGGTATTTCCTTCCCATGCAAAAAAGGAGTTACCTTCATTTATCCACTCTATAAATATGCCGGTATGCTCACACAGTCCGTCTCCATTCCAGTCATAAAGCACAATGTCTCCCCCTAGTGGACTTGAAGTCAACATGTTCTTCTTTTTCCAGAAATTATAACCGGAAGCGCAACTCTGATAGCCATTAGCCGTATCGATTCTTCCCAATGGACAACCCGCTTCATTATAAACCCAGCTCACAAAAATTGCACACCATTTTTCTCCATTAAGACCATACCAGGCCCCATATTTTGTTTGATTTGAGCCTGCAGGAGACTCTTTAACACCGCTTTGTGATTTAGCAGTTTCGAGGATTTTTTGACGAGACATATTTAGACTGTTTTATGGTTTCTACTGAAAAAATAAAATCAAGATCTCAGGTTAGATACCTAATGAATGGTAATAAAATGAAGATTATAGGTACACTTACGTGGGGATGAAATCTAATACAAGATCACAACTAAATTCCACCTACACAATCACCCAAAAGAGTGAATATCAACCTGATATCCCTGACAAAGATTACTTCTTTAAAAAGCACACTTAAAGTAAGTACTATAGAAGCTAATAAAAACAGCTACGATATACCCAATTTCCCCTTGATCTGGGCTGCAATTTTGAGTGTCTTTGAAGATTCGCCTGGAATTTCCTTGATGAGTTTTTTAACTTTTTCTCGATATGGCTCTAACCCCTTGATTGGGAATCCATTTAAAACAATCATGGAATTATAAATGCCATTATCGACATCAATAAGATCATTTTTTGTTTTAAACCATTTCTCGCAATATGTTAAAAGGTCAACTAAAAACTTATCATCTGATTGCCAACTAGTTGAAATTTCCCCATAAGCTTCCTGTCTTTTAGACGAGTCTTTATCAAATAAACCTGTAATCAAATCTCGTCGCTTAGACCGATACAAGTCTGCTACACCAGTTCCTTTACCTGGATTTTGTTTGGTAAAAATGTCCGCAATGGTCTTTCCTAAGGCTGGCGCAGCATAAAGCAAAGCCGCTATGGCTACTTCCTTTCCTGTCGAATCTTTTCCTGTCAGCTGGGGACTAAAATCCCTAATCATCTGAACCTGAACAATATTCAGTTTACTGTTTTCCAAATTATTCTCCTGATCAGTTTTTACTTCAGAAAGTTTTATTTGTCTGTCATTGTAGGACTGAGTAAAATACCACCCTAAGGCCGCTATTACCAGAGGCACCATTGCTGTAGAGACTACTTGCAACTTATCCCAAAAGTCCCTTTTGTTTTCTTTAAGCGAAGCCTCAATCTGGTCAAGACGCTTCTTTACTTCTTCTTCCATATAACAATCATTTTAAATAAAAAACATCTAATGAAAAATCATCAATTCACAAAATTCAACACCAATCACTTTCCCTTATCACAATTCTTTTATTTGTTCTTTCTTTCATCTTTGAAACATTGATTTAACAACCGAAAAAGCATAAACTAGAATCACCCACACCAAAAGCGCAAACTTAGGCCAGGCCAAATAACAGGTAGGCCAGAATTCAACAACATTACCCGCATGATGAAAACTGTGCAGCAGCCTAATGTTCTCGATAATATCCAATACACCAATTAGAACAGCCAGAAAAAGATTAAATCGCAGAAGTTCATTTAACCATAAAGCTTTCTCCCTTTGCATTCTTGCATTCGAAAGGGTCATTATTAGCGTAACATAAACCACAATAAAAAGAAAATCAAGATGGGTATTTTGCCGGGCTAGCGACAAAAGGGTTTGATCCCCATAATATAATTGCTGCCAATTGGAGACTATTGAAGCACCATGTTCCTTTTTGGAAAGCTCCAGATCAATAATACCATAACCGCTATTCTTTAAAAGTGCCTGTTCCTGGTGAAACATGAATCCGAAAATGATGAGTAAGAGTAAAATCAATATCTTTTTCATAGCCACTTTCTCTTTTAAATGTTTTATTTGAAGTTTTTATTCAGAAAGCGGATCATGTTGCCATTCATGAACTTTTCTACAATCTCATCAGCAGTGATTAAGTTTGTTGAAATAGACATGCTATACCGTGGGTTATCAACGAAACTAGTCGCATGAACAAGGAGATTTTGCTTTAATGTCAAAAAATCCCCGGAAGTCCAGACTCCATCAATAGGGTTGACAATACCATCATTATCACTACCTATACACTGAATATCCCAGGCTGGCAACCGGTTAATATCCATTAAAACCGCAATGTATTCAATCTGTCTCCACACCAGTAAGGCTGCATATAACAAAATACGCTTTCTTCCCAGGTTCCTTTTAAACAGGGCGATTTCATGACTACTCGCAATGCGTCTTTCATCCAACTGGATTCCAAAAAGTCCTTTGCTTTTCCCAATCTTCACCAGCTCATTATCAGAAAAATTGATATCGGCACTTAAAAATATGTTGTAAGCATGATCATCACCACGAATTGCTCCATGACTAACTATGACTGGTATATTTTCATTTGCAAATTCCTGATCTAATAAATCAAAATATTCAGTCCTGGCCTTAATACTCATATGTTTGATATCAATGAGAATTCGCTTTCCTGATTCTTTCTCTAGCAAGCCGCGGATCATTTGCTTTCCCATAAGGTTTATACCTTCTCCCAGCATATAACTCTGATCGGTAATGAGTCTGACTGAAAAATCTGTCAGGCTTGATGCATGTCCGCACAGGCCATTATAAAAATGATGCGCAAAAGTGATAAACAAAGGGCAATGCTCCCAGGATTTCACTTTTCCAAGATTCACCAGCAAACTCTGGGCAACCTCCAGATCATCACTTCCTATATCCGGGAAACGATCATAAAGTGAATGCATACCTTCAAAGGAAAGTCCGATGTACACCGTAAATATCCCCTCGACTTGTTCAACTTCCATCTGGCTGAAATTACGTAATAACACATATCTAAGCTTCCTGGTTCCAATCTCCAATACTTTGCCATCCAGTGCCTTTAAAAACGCATATTCATTTTCCAAATCATCAAAGTATCCATTTTGCTCATCCTGAATAAAGTGAATTCTATTCCGTCCAATACCAGCCACCAAATTTACCCCATCCGAAACTAAATCACCTGGAAGCGCGCCCTTTCGGGCAAAACCTTTTTCAAAGGGATAGAGTGAACAAAAGACCAAACCGACTCCACCTTTTTCGAGCGCCTGAATACTGGCCTGTGGAAAAATCGTAAGACCAAGCATCCTATTGAGCAACCGGGCGATTAAAGGTGGCTTACCATAGTAATAAATACTGTCTTTAATCAAAGGATCTGTTCCCGGAACCATCCCCGGAAAGCTACGACCATAGGGCTTCATAGTAGGATGACAATGTAGATCTGCAATAGCGATATTCATACCTGAAGAAATTAAAACACCCAAATAATTATCATATACAGCAGCTTTTAACAGCCGCGGGGTTAATCTATTCTAAAATTTTCCCTGATCACCCTCAATGCATTTCCGTAACATATCTGTTCAGCTTCAGCAACGCTAAAATTGGCTAAAATTGCTTGCCTCAATTTATCAATTTTGCTGATGTGAGAAACATCCCTTGGTATAGTTGTAAAACCATCTAAATCAGTACCAATAGATACATAGGACAAGTCGCCATCAGCAGTGCATTTCTTGATGAATCCAATCGTATCTATAACTAACTGTATACCCAGATCATTTTCTAAAATAGCATCCTGTTGATCATCACCATTTTGCCAATAATTCATCAGGATCATCCCAATCAGGCCGCCATATGATTGTATCTTTAATATTTCCGGAGCATCTGGTAGCAGTAATTGATCATCTTCATTTAACATAAGGTGTGCTACCATTGGTCTTACGCCAGTATGTGAAAACACAATAGGTCTGATTCTTTTACCAAGAACCCGCCTTTCGTCCAATATTTCATAAACCCGATTGCGGGTTTCTACCGAAGAATGTACCAGGTCTATTATCATACCATGATCCTGACACCAATTCACTACAGCCTCACCGATAGCCGTTAATCCTTTAGGTCCCGATGTTGAGCGGGAATAACCAAAGAATTTCGCCTCTCCCGGGGGAATACCACCAGCTGAATCGCAGAGGTTATTTGGAAAGAAATGGGCTAGCGTCAGGATACAAACACCAGCTTCTTTTAACTTCTGCAAGTTGTCCAGGTAATCCTGGATATCAGGTAAGTTTTTACCCAGATGATGACCTCCTTCCAGCCCATGTAGGATGATCATTTTATTTTCATTAAATGCAGCTTCAAATTCCAGTGCATTTTTAGGACTAGTTATGTTAAAGGCTCCGGAATCATTCGCTTCCTTTACTTGATCGTTCATTTTACCAATCCCTTCCATAGCCTGGTCAAAACAGCCATTACCATCGAGACCTGATTCAATTTTTTTGGTAATGCTAATCCCAAGACCTTTCATCAAACTAAAAAGCCATTTTGATTTACGCATAGTTCCTAATCCCGCCTCAGGAACATACTGAAACGAAAGAACACATTGAACCCCACCAGTTTTCATTCCCGGTAAATCAACATGCATTTGTCCAGGCAAAAAATCACTACCATGGTGATGTTCTTGTGCAATTTTAGCATTGCAGAGATAAACTTTTAAGGAAGGGTGGCAATGTATATCATAAATTGGTATCATATTTAAAAGTATTAAAGAGTTAATTTTCAGGACCAGAGTATCAAACCTGACCAGTCCTTTTTCTGGCTAAATCCAATTCATCCCTCCATCGAAAAAGTTCAGGATATTTAACCCTTACTTTTTCAGGAAACCTGGCCATTAAATCCCTGGCTGACAACTCAAAAGACAAAGGGATACCTTCCGTTGGCGGGGTACATGTTGTGTCGCCTAAAACAGAACGAACAAGAATAGGTGCTGAATCAGGTTGAGGAGCATCAGCCAAATTTTGTTGATCACTAAGTGCAACCGAAATACTGGAAATTTTAGGCGACTGATTAGCTCGGGCTTCCAAATCAGGCGAATAGGGAATACCTGGCGTAAACTTTTCGGCTAAAAACTGCAATACAGAGGTATGATCAAACAATTCATTACAAACACTACCTGGTCTAACCCAGGGAGATATAAGGATACCCGGTATACGAACGCCTAAACTATCAAAATTAAAAGGTACCTCTTCGGTAGTGGTACTTTTACATGCAGGAGGTGGAACATGATCATAAAAACCACCGTGTTCGTCATAATAGACAACCATCAGCAATTCTTTCCAGACCTCTGGATTTACAATAGCTGCCTGATAGGTTTTGCGAAGAAAGTCCTCCCCCCATCCAATAGCTAAAGGAGCATGGTTATCATTAGGTTGTCCAGGCCCGATACCATGGTAACTGGGTTCAACCAGAATTACCTGTGGGACATCATTATTCAACATATCACTGTACAAATGTTTATAATTTCGGAACTTTGGGCCAAGTACATAGCGCCAGAGTTTGGGATACAGCGTGAAAAATGAGAAACCGTCATGATAGACTCTCCAGGTAATTTTATGGTCATTCATCCATTTAAATATATTTCCATTAGCAGACAAGCCCTGGAGTTTTGTTTGATGAACAGGTATCTCACCACAGAAAGCCATACTTCGGTTAGGCTGTGTGCTACTGGGAACTGAGGAAAACCACCGGTCGCAGGTGCAAAACTCACGTGCCAGGAAGCTCGTCACTGGCACATCCTTATCTGTGAAAAAACCCATGGGTTCTGATTCAGGATTGGGCTGTTGTCCTGTTTTCATAGCATAAGCTTCTACAAAACCATCCATATTTAACTTGCCATTCACACTTGAGCGTGCCAGCTGAATTTTCACCTCATTAAACTCATGTGGCAGATCAAAAGGAAGTTGCAAATCTGTTTGAATCGGGAAAGGTAGATAAGCCCCTCCCTTGTATAGATTTTCATACTGAGCTAAGGGATTTTTCAAGCCATCGGCAAGCGGTTGAAGTCCCTGGTAGCTCAAATGACCAAGCATATGATCAAATGAGCGATTCTCAAACATGAGTAACATAACTGTTTTTATATTTTCCAATGACATAATACTGTATTTAAAAACTTATCAAAACACTTAATTTATCGTCTTTTATCAATTCTGAATTACTCTTCTCCTTGTCAGAAAGTGCGGAACGGAATTGCCATAATCCATTAACGCTGGTTCCCTTGAAAATTCGACTTTCCTCATCTGGAGCAAGCTTGACAGACCGGCCGGAATGAGAAATATCAAGATCCCTACCGGAAGTATTGATTATGGAATTAATAATCAGTTTATTACCAAACCTTACCTTATCAATCTGTTCGGATACGATCAATGAGTCATTAGATAAATGACCATGAAAGACAATCCTTGCTTTATTCAGGATTGCCACCTGTACAGGCGGAATTACCCTTTTGCTATGACCAGGATCTACCAATTTGAAATTTCTGTAAATAATATCATCGCCAAAGTAAGTATCATAAATAAGTAGCTTTCCATTTCTATTATTTTCCCAACTTACAAAAACACTGTCATTCGCTTTTATTGTTTTAGGTTGAACATCAAAATGGTAATTTTTAGATCTGCAAGCAGCCAACAAACTGACGATCACTAAGCCTATCAGCAGAGGACTGCATTGTTGGTTAAATTTAAGACCAGTTGACTTTTTCATAATGAAGGCTTAGTTTCTTATACATTGGTGATAATCTAGTGATGATAAGTTTGGAATCTCCCTCAAGAATGGAAAACAGTGCCCATGCGATAACTACTGAAATCGCAGTGGACAAAAAGGAAATCTCTGTCAGGTTCATATCATGAAATAATTAAATTGAGCACAAAAATCAACCAAAAAGGTATCCCCCCTTTTATAGTCTGAATCTCTTGAATTATCAACAGAATTATTATTTTTCAATGCGCTTGTTTTATTAAGCTGTTACTTTGCCAGGCATAAAAGGTAGAACAATGTTAAAATTCTTAACCACAAATAAACCTAACACAAGGTCTTAATTATAATCCCCCTAAACAATCCCTCAAAAGAGTGATAATAAAGCCCTTGACTAAAGGCAAACATTTCTTTATATTTAAGTTATCTAACTAATCAATGTATGAACGCCTCTCAAAGACCAACAACAAGCGAGCTTTACCAATTAGCGGGTTATCCTGATAGATTGGAAATTGAAACGATTACATTGTCTGGAACCTATCCAACTTCAGAAAATTTAGAGAGTCCTTTCAACCATGGTTATTCCTGTATTTTCAATTGGTCTTCTATGCAATACTTCTTTATGAGTGATTCTGTTAAGAATATTTTAGGCTATACCAGCGAGATTTTTTTAGAAAAAGGCCTGAATTTTACGCTGAGTATTGTTCACCCTGAAGACATGCTAAAACTTAAAGAACTCCATCAATCTATCTTTAACTATTATTACAGTATCTTACCTGAACAACGGCCAAAACTAAGATTTAGCTATAACCTTAGAGTAAAAACAGCAAACAACGATTATATTCATATTTTAAGGCAGAGTACTTTTATTGAATTTACGATAGATGGGAAACCGACTATTGAGTCCATTAACAGTACAGATATCACTGGTTTCAAATACAGCAACAACATCAATCTGAACATTCATCAACTATCTGATTCGGGCACTTACACACTTTGTCATGAACAAGAATTTTCAGAAGTTCAAACCAAACTCACAGAAAGAGAAAAGCAGGTACTGGAACTTGTAAGATTTGGATATACGACAAAAGAAATCGCTTATCATCTATACTTAGCTATTGAAACGGTAAAGAGCCATCGAAAACACATTATTGCTAAAACTGGTGCCTGTAATATGACATCCGCAATCAATATGGTAGTTAACAAGATACAATCACCGAAGTAAATTGGTGAATTTTCTGGATATCATGTTATGCTCTTCTATATGAAACAGCAGAACTATTGCAAAGACATAAGTTTTAACATGGCAAGAAGTAGCAATGTATTTTCTAACGCCTCTTATGGAGCCAAAAAAACCTCTATTTGTGAACTTCAGTTAGGGGCTTTTTGGCTCGCGCTTTAAGTGAGGGGTAAATGTTGTAAATTTGAGATAACACACAAGTAAGATGATTAACAAAAGCCTTCTTATTCTTTCCATTTAACCCTAATTTAATGAGGGTTAGTCCATCATTAAACTTATGGCTGCTTAAATAATCCAATCTCAGAAATGGTGGGATTTAGCCGTGATTGTTCAATTTTTAATCTGACTTTTCTTGCTTTAACAGGCTTAAATTTAATTAAGCGTTTATAACCAATTGTGGTTCCTTGCGATGCGATTTCCCACCTTGTAGCATTCCAATATTCAACTGTAAATTTCTCTATGCGTTGACCAATGCTAATATTTTCTTGAAGAGAGATCACATCAAAAGTTTTCGATGTTTTTAAATCCAGTTCGATTATGGCTGTACTATCATTTGCTTTGGTTGTCCAGCTTGTATTATACTTACCATCAAGTAAAGCTTTTGTATATATGCCGTTAGGAGATGTAATTTTAGCTCCCCTGGCAAGGTTAATTTTAAATGTTTCCGCTCTTAGTTTAGTCCAGGCTTTTAAATTCTTTACGTCAACTTCACTAATCAAACCATCGGTATTTGGCGGAATGTTTAATAACAATACACTATTCTTACCTACAGAATGGTAATAAATGTCGAGCAGTTTTTCCGGAGATTTAACTTTGCTGTCTTCAGTAGGATGATAAAACCATCCCGGCCTGATGGATACATCAGTTTCTGCCGGATACCATACTAAGCCCTTTGCATTTTTAAGTTTATCTCTTCCTCCAATATCAGAACCCTGTAAAAACCCTAATGGTTTGATGTTCATTTCGGCCTGAGAATTTGCAGATACTACATTCTGATCAAGGTTGTCTGTGGGCAATACACTCCATTCAGTTTCTCTTCCATAGCCCGTTTCTGTGCCTACCCAGCGTACGTCTGGCCCCATTACAGCAATGGTTGCTGTAGGCTGTAATTTACGGATATGCGCATACCAGCGGTTAAAATCATAGTCCTGTTTTTTACCATTAGGGCCTTCGCCATTTGCACCATCAAACCATACTTCGTCAATTCTTCCGTATTGGGATAATAATTCAGTTAACTGGTCTATAAAAAAATCATTATAAGCCTCTGTACCATAAACAGCTGCATTCATATCCCATGGGGAAAGGTAAATACCAAATCCAATTTTGTATTTTTTGCAGGCATCTGCCACTTCTTTTACCACATCACCGTTACCATTTTTCCACGGACTGCTTTTTACAGAATGCACGGTAGTTTTTGTAGGCCACAGGCAAAATCCATCATGATGTTTGGCGGTTAATATGACTTGTTTAAAACCAGCATCCTTAGCTATTTTTACCCACTGTTCTGCATTTAGCTTTGTAGGGTTAAATATTTCAGGGTTTTCTTTTCCGGTTCCCCATTCCCTATTAGTATATGTGTTTACACCGAAGTGAAAAAAAGCAGTCAATTCAAGCTGCTGCCAGCGCAATTGTCTGGGTGTAGGCGTAATATCTGCAGCTTTTTTTAGGATTTCTGCCTGTGTTTCACCAGATTTAATAGTGGTATAACTTTGCTGTGCCTGGGCCAGGCTGCATATTAATAACACTGGTAAAATTAGTTGATATGGTTTCATGTGTGTGTTATAATTTTGATATCGATCTAATTACTTTCTGCATTTCTTTTAACGCAATAAATTACTCCCCAAAGCAGTTAACAAAGGATTAGGATCGCTAGCACCGTTAATAAAGCCTCTAGAAAGTTCCCATATCATTGCTCCTTTAAGCCCATTTGTCTTTACATATTTACATTTTTCTATAATTGCATTCTCATCATCGTATGTAACCATTTGTTTAGTTCCAGAATTTACTAAATAAGATTGTTTAGATATATCATCCCAGTATTTAACGAAGCCATTAGCTGGCATGTTTTTGATATAATCGTTATAGAGGCCTGTATAAGCTTTATCCGCACCGTTAGTATTCGCTTTGATGCCCCCCAATTGAGTAAAATTATCAAATGCCCATCCAAAGAAAGGAACACCAATAACTATTTGTAAGGGATTTATCCCGCGTGTAGTTTTTAAATAGCTAATAGCTGTTGAAATGGTAGAGTTTGCCCCTGCACTTGCATTGGTGTAAATAGGACTGTTGAAGCTAAAACTGGTTGTCCAACCGGTGGCATATTCATACGTCATTGGTGAAAACCAATTCACACATTTTGCCAATTTTGTATAGTCAAAAAATTCTCCAGACCAATTACCTACCGGGCAAGCTAAGGTAATAATCATATCTTTTTTTGATAAAACCGGTGATGTGAAAAAAGCCACTCTAAGTTCTTGTGCGAAATTTGTAATGCCTAATCCGTCACTTGAATTTTTAGGGTATTCATAATCCAAGGTAATCCCATCATAAGATCGCTCTTCACAAAGTTTTACCAGATTAATTATAAACTGTTTTCGCAAGCTTTCGTTTCCAAAAATAGCTGAAAGGTCACGAGTATCTTGTCCGCTACCACCTGCAACTCCCATTAAAACCTTTACGTTAGCAGCATGTGCTTTTGCAATAAGCTGATCTCCATAACCAAGAAAAGTTTTGTCTATAAGACCCGGATACAAACTATATGCAGCTTGTTCATAGGCAGCATCTCCATAAGTGAGTGTGGGATTAGATGCCGATGTGGGCCTTAAAAAGGAATAGACAATATGTGTAACATTGGAATAGTTGATATCATTCCACGAGTAGGTATACCATTTAGAGGGAGTTAAATAGGCTTCCACAACTTTTTTAGTATCCAATACAATAAAATTGGAATCTTTAGGCGGTGTGTGTGCTATTGGGATTGTAGCTGGTGGAATAATAACAAGCTGACTGTCTGATTGTGGAGATGTACCTTTTTTAGAGCAACTCAATAATGTAATACTGGAACATATAATTGCGGCTAAAAAAAAGACCGCTATAATTGATTTGTTTTTTTTCATTATGTAAGTATTATTTATTCAATTAGCGAAATGTATATTATAATAATGACAGAATAACATGCAGCAGGATCAAACACGACCTGCTGCATGATTAAATTCGTATGACAAAATTTAATAATTATTCAACTCCAAAGATTTGAACTTTTTGTAGATGATTTAAGGTTTAATTCCTGTAGCTGTTAGCTCGGCCAAAGTAAGACTCTCCGTAGTTGTGTTCTGAAGTCTAATATAACGTCCAGACACTGCGGGAAGTATTATTGAAGGCAAGCCGGCTGGAGCATCCTGATAATACTTATAAACACCTGGTTGCGCCAATGAAGATGCCACAGACACACCTGTAAAAGGTACATCCGAAATAAATACATAGAATTTTGCGGTACGAAGGTTACAACAATCGGTTCTGTTCCAAATATCTATCTGATCAATTCTTGGGGAAATAGCTCCCAAATCTACTTGCCAAAACTCTTCATTACCTGCTCCGGTTTCTACTCCCTGTCCAGCACCAAGGTTTCCACCAGTAATGCCATCATTTCCTCTTCCAGCATTAGCCTGGTTGCCCTTAGACATTGATGCGGCTTTACCAGTAGATAAATTACCAATTACTGGTGTTGGCGCTCTTACGATATAATATTTGGTAGCTATAGCAGAATTTAAAGTAATATTGTTTGCTGATGTTGATGCAACTTTTACTGGTAACAAATATGCCACATCGGTAGTAAGCATATTAGCTTTAACTACCACATTTGTTTGATTAGAAGCAATGGCACCTGTAGGTATGGTTACGTTGGTCGTCTCTAAAGAATAACTACCTGCGGGCATAACAGCATATCTGGTGTTTTGCGCGGCATTAAAAGTCGCAACCATACCATTATCTACAGCAAGAGTAACCTCTACATTTGAAGTAAGTGCTGTTGATATAGCGGCGGCTATTGGAAATTTATACGGAATAGTAACAAACGACAACAATGTTTTATTTTCGGTAGCAGAACTGCCAGCTAATGGAACAATATAAATACCATTCAATTTTTCATTAGTTGTTTGTTTTTTACATGAAAGGAATATTGAAATAGAGCTAACTATTAAAATACCCATACAAAGCACAAGTTTTGTTTTCATTATTTTATTTCTTAGTATGTTAAATAATATTTATTACCATAATGGGTTTTGTACCAACAATTTACTTTTTTGGACTTCAGCAAGAGGAAGTGGATATAAGTACATTGCTCTATTGAAAATTCTGGTTTCAAAAGTAGTTCTTGTATAAAACCCACCAATGGTCAATTGGCTCGAATTCATATTCATACCAGTTGTTGCTCCACCTTGCATACTACCTGCTTGATCGGCAATCATCCATCTTCTTACATCAAAATAACGTTGACCTTCTGTAGCAAGTTCTACTCTACTTTCTGCTTGTATAGCTTTTCTGAATCCAGCTTTATCACCCATTAGTCCCGGCTTAATAACAGATAGCTTTGGTATACCAGCCCTATCTCTAACTTTATCTAAATAAATAAAAATATTAGGATCACCCGGGTTTACTTCATTACAAGCTTCGGCATATAATAAATAGAATTCTGCCAGGCGGAAAATTATAGCAGGTCTAAACTGTGATGTAGGGTTGGTTCCTTCATTGCGCACATTGCGAGCAAATCTTTTATATAATAAATAACCAGTGTACGGATTATCAGCTGCGCTATTATCATTTCCACTTCCTTTCTGGAACTGTATCTGAGCATTGCTGATTGGCCATTTTCTGTTTTGATAAAATACAGTTTGATAGAATCTCGGATCTCTTTTAACCCACATCCTAAACGTACCCACATCTGTTCTGCCAGATGGATCTTCTCCTGCTACTGAAAAGCCATTTTCACTATATAGAGGCGATTCATTAATAGGTAAACCATCAATCATAGGAAAAGCATCAACAAGTTCCTGTGTTACGCCAACACCAGCAAAACCAGTTCTTTCAGTTCTTGGGGTTAATCTTCTATCGGTACCATCTTCATTTACCCTTCCCCAGGTTGCAGTAGGGTTTGCCCAAATAATTTCCTTATTATTATCCACATCAATAAATAAACGATACAAACTTTCATCTGGATTATACGTACCGCCAGGGCCTGTATTTAATTTAAATAAGTCGAATTTACCATTGGCAAAGGTCAAAAAATCTTCAAGTGCTGTTTTAGCAGTCTGCCATTTTGCAGCGTTCGTAGTTGGAAATAACACTTTACCGTCTTTGTTTTTTAAAGCCATTGCTTCTGTAAATCCACCATTGTATAATGGACTAGCTGCAATAACTAATAATTTAGCTTTTACAGCTAACGCTACTCCCTTTGTGGGTACCGCTGCAACTGAAGAATTAAGTGGTACATTATCCAACCCTGGTACTGTTGCTGTAAGTTCATCACTGATAAAATTTACCACTTCATCTACACTGTTCCTGGCAAAATCAAGATCCGGGCTACTGGGATCTATCGGTTTATTCATAATTGGAATAGGCCCATACTCTTCAAACAACAAATAATGGTAATAAGCCCTAAAAAATCTGGCTACATTTTTCATTTTTATTGCATCTTCTTCGCTAATGAAATCTGTAGCTGAACTTACTGGGGTGGCTTTGGCATTTTCTATAAAAACATTAGCTTGCCTAATCAGTTTATATAAAGATATCCATCTACCAAATTGCGCACTACCTGCGTTGTAGCCATTAGTAGCTATATTTCTTGAATTGCCTTGGGCAGCTTTTGTTTCATCAGACATAGATGTCCATGGATTATGTATTCCAGTCATGTTACCCCCGCTACTTCCATCAATACATATAAAAGAAGTATTAGGCATACCAGAAAAAATGTTAGCATAATATTGCCTGACAAGTGAAGGGTTTGAGAAGACTTTTTCTGTAGTTAGCTCTGGTGCCAACTGTTCAGAAACCCCTAAGTAATTCTTTTTGCATGATTGCACCGAAATCATGAGCACTGTAATAAAAAGAATTTTGATATATTTTGATGATATTTTTCGCATTGTAATAAAATTTAAATTTTTATAATGATACTTCCAGGCCGAATGTGAAACTTCTTGACTGAGGATAGGTTACACCTGAGTTTAAGTTACCTTGTTCAGGATCCCAATACTTGATACTATCCCAGGTAAAGAGGTTGTAGCCTTGTACATATATCTTAGCATTACTAATTTTCACTCTTTCCAACCATTGTTTTGGTATTCTATATCCTAATTCTGCTGTTTTCAATCTTAAAAAACCTGCGTCTCTTGCCCACCAGGTACTGGATGCCTGGTTATTGGGGTTAGTACTTGTACGTATGCGAGGAAACAGTGCATCTTGGCTTGGATTTGCAGTTGTCCACCTGTCCCGCACTGTTGCACGTACACTTGATTCATCTACACCAAAAGTGAATGGGAAAAATCCCTGAGGGTTACTTTGTCCTAAAATTGTAGTGGTATTAGCAACACCAGTAAAGAATACACTTAAGCTGATGCCTTTATATTCGTAGCTGGCGCCAAATCCAAAGTTAATTTCTGGAGTTGATGGTTTGCCTACGTATTTGGTTTGATCAAATTGGTTGATCAAGCCGTCACCATTCAAATCTTTATACTTGATGTCACCTGGCAATACCGTACCAAAAAATGATTGAGAGGCGATATCCGTTTTCAAAGTATAATTTTTGGATCCATCTGGGTTGGTTGTGATGTTAAAATCACCATCCGCAAATAATCTATCCGCTACATAAACGTTATTAAAATTTAAATTGTTCCCTGTACTAGCCATCCATGGGTAAAGTGGAGTAACCTCATCAAGTTCTAATACCTTGTTATGGGCATAAGTAAAGTTTCCTCTGAAGCCTAAAACAGAATTTGAACCAATTCTTTGTTGGTAGGTTAAACTAGTTTCAAAACCTTTATTAGTTACTTTACCATAATTTTGAAAAGGTGATTGGTTAAAGCCTGCTGCACCAGAAACGGTTTGTCTTTGAACTAAAATATCATATCTGTAATTATCAAAATAATCGAGGACAAGATTTAGTTTATTGCCAAAAAAGCCTAAATCAACGCCAAAGTTCTTTTTCTCTTCTGTTTCCCAGGAAAGGCCTGGAGCACTAAACCTATCTTCTGTATATCCCGAATATTGGTTTTGAACAGCACCTGAATTATAGCCTAAACTAGCCCCCGTAGCTCCTGTAAAGCCACCTCTATATAAAAAACGTTGTGCTACACCGCCAACAATATATTGGTCATTCCCGGTTAATCCATAAGAAGCTCTTAACTTAAGACTTGAAACGATTTTTTTTAAGGCCTCAGGATAAAAATGTTCATTACTGGCATTCCAGGCAACACCTACTGCAGGGAAAAAACCGTATCTATGTCCATCTGCAAATGTTTCAGAACCGCTGATGCCCATATTTGCGTCGATTGAATAACGTCTATCATATGAATAAGTGACACGGCCAACGTAAGCTAATTTTCTAAATGGGAGTCTATCTATTGCATTCTGATCATATTTTGTAATCTGGGATTCTTTCTCGTAAGCAAGCGCCATAGCTGTAACGTCATGCTTTTCAGAGAATGTTCTATTATAGTTTAATGATCCTTCTATGTACACATTTTTTGTAGAATTTAACGTTGTAACGCCTGGCACAATTTGGTCTGTACCACTTTTAATTTGTGTATAGATTAAGTTACCATTAATATCCCTGCCGGTACCATAATAGGAGTTGATGGATTTTCCGTTAGGTGTTGTATACGTGCCGTAATAATCATAACTAGCGCTTATTTTTGCAGATAATCCTTTAGTCAGAAAATCCAACTTCTGCTCAAGGTCTACCTTCGATTGGATATTTGTTCTGTACTCATTGGTGTAGCCTGAATTATTTAGCAGGTTATATGGGTTAGAACGGTTAAAACTTGTACGAGGGTGATCTGCAAGCTTGCCATCAGAATAAATTGCCGGATACAGATATGGAGGAGCAGTGGTAGCTAAATTAAAAATAACAGCTGATGCTGATAATCCATTGGTTTGTGGTACTCCCGGGTAATTCGTTTCTAAGTATTGTCCACTTATATCTACCCTTAACATGGTAGTAGGCGAAACATCTAAATCAATATTACTTCTAAGATTATATCTTTTTAGCCCAATGTTACTACTGTATTGCGCCAAGGCATTATCTTTAAACAAACCGCTTTCTTTATAAAAAGCACCTGAAACAAAATATTTTGCTTTTTCGGCACCTCCTCTAAAACTGATGTTATGCCTGGTGTTATAAGTATTATCTCTTAATAGCGTTTTAAGCCAGTAATTATCTGGATATAAGTCTGGATCGATACCACTTTTATATTTATCAATCAGCGCTGCATCAAAAATTGGCGCCTTGCTTTCGTTAGCCAATGCCTCATTATAAATGCTTAGATATTCTGCAGAACCTACAAATTCTGGCATGCGTAAAGGTGTTAATGTACTGTATTCACCTCTGTAGGTAATTTCCGTTTTTTGTACCCTACCTCTTTTAGTAGTTACTAGTATTACCCCGTTAGCACCTTCGGCACCATAAACTGATGTGGCGGCAGCATCTTTAAGCACACTAAACGTTGCAATCTCATTAGGATCAATATCTGTAAAGCTTCGTGGCACACCATCCACCAATATTAATGGGTTTTGTGCACCATTGTAGGTGCTTATGCCTCTAATCCAAAAAGTAGAATTGTCGTTACCCGGTTCACCACTTCTTTGAAATGAAATAATACCAGCTACCTGACCTTGTAAATTATTGCTCAAGTTTCGTCCACCGAATTGCAAGGTTTCACCGCTCACAGAGCTGATTGAACTTACCACACTTTCTTTTTTCTGTTTTCCAAAAGCAACAACTGTAACTTCATCCAGCGATGAGTTGTCGGGGTTTAATATTACATCTATTACATTACGACCACTTACAACAACTTCTTTCTTAAGATAACCAACGAAGCTAAAAACTAAGGTTGATCCATCAGGAACTTTAAGCATAAACTTTCCATTAATATCAGTAGTAGTACCAATTGATGGTTTATCCTTTACAAGGATACTTACCCCTGGTAGCGTTTCCATTGTGGTAGCATCTTTAACTGATCCTCTCACCTCAACATCAACTCGTCTAATAGCTTTATCTCCAGCTACTTTACTCACAATCGTGATGGTCTCGCCATGCATATTAAAGGAAAGATCAGCACGTTCAAGCGCTTTATTTAATGCTGCCCGGATATCAACATTTTTAAACTGAAAAGTTACGGGTGCAACTTTTTGAATGCTTTCTTCGTTGTATAAAAAGCGATAATTGGTTTGTTTACTTAATTCTGCAAAAACTTCTTTAAGTGGTGCATTTTTCACAGAGATATTAACTTTCTGTGCTTTGCCATTGGCGAATACCCCTAATTGGAATACAAAAATTAATAGAATGACAAGTTTCATAATTTTGAAAACTATTGGTGTACTGGGAAATGCTTCCCGATAGGCAATATTTTGTCTGTGACAAAAGAAATTCATACTTTCGTTTGATTTAGGTGATTGAAATACGTTCGTTTAACTGTTTTTTTGTGCCTGAATTACTTACCGGGAGTGGTGGTACACTTCCGGTATTCATTTTATCAGGCAAGATTGGTCTGGTCGGTTTTTAAATCATATTCTTATTGATTGGTTTAGGTTGCTTATTAATTAGTTGATTATTAGGTTTTTATTTTCTATGCTAAAAGATAGGTTACTTACATCTTTTAGCATAACTAAGACTTCGCTGAGCTTTGCTCGTCGACTAATATGTCCACTAATGTGGATATTAGGTGCTGTTTTTTTGTAAACAAGTTTTAAATCGTACCATCTACTTATTTCAATTAAAGCGGGCTCTAAGGCATCATTGTTAAAATAGAAATCTCCTTTAACCCAGGCAACGGCCTTTTCTGTATCTCCTTTCGAAATATTTATATCTTCTTTATTAGCTAAGGCTTGCTTCCCTGGTACCAATATATTAGATTTTTTGCCATTACTTACTTTAACTGAACCTTCTAAAAGTGTGGTTTTAGCGGTTTGATCATAAGATGAAACATTAAAATGCGTTCCTAAAACTTCAATTTCAGATTCGTTTAGCCTTATTTTAAAAGGATGTGAAGCATCTTTAACAACTTCAAAATAGCCTTCGCCTTTTAACTCTACTTTTCTATCTTTTTCTGTAAAACTTACTGGATATTTAAGTTCAGACATGGCGTTAAGCACTACTTTAGATCCATCTGGCAATGTTACCGCATAAGTTCCTGCTTTAGGTACAATTAAAGTGTTGTACTTCATTTCGGAAGCTTCTTCTATTTTTTGATCGTTGTATGTAATCTTTCCATCGTTACTAACAATGGCAACCCCACTTTCATCAGTAATAGCTAGTTTTCCTTTATCTAGCGTTACTTCTTTTCCATCAGATAAAATAAGAATAGCTTTTTGTGTGCCTGGCAACACATCATTTTTGTAGTTTTTGGTAAGATCTGGCACAATGCCCGGATCCTTTTCATTGCTATTGAAATAAAATATAGAAGCGCATATAACCGCTAAAAAGATAGCTGCATATTTTAAAAAGGCGAAACGGGGTTTATTAGAAATTTTAACTGTCCTGGAATGGCCTTGAATTTTAAGCCAGGCTTGATCAACATCCAGGCTACGCATGTTTGATAACCTTTGTTCTAGCGGAGTTGCGTCTTTATAGGCTTCCAATAATTTATATCTTTCCTTATCTTCCTGTAAAAGAAACATAAGTCTTTCCTCTTGCTCCTTGGTTAAGGTGCACAATAGGTATCCAGAAATTAAATCTGCTAATTCAAAATCTTCTTCTTGCATGGTCTATACTGGTTATATAAACTAAGAAACTTGAAGCGGGAAAAAGGATGGAAAGTATTTTAAAAAAAATTACTTATTTATATACATTACTACAAAAAGTGCCATTGCAGCTTTTCCAAGATGTATTTTCATTAGATCGAGTGCTCTTTTCTTTTGACTTTTTACCGTATTGATACTGATATTCATTTCTTTTGCAATTTCGCTATTGCTTAATCCTTCTAAATAACCGTACCTAATAACCATAGCGCACCCTTTTGGTAAGGCATTAATTTTCTCGTAAATCTCTGCAACTACCTCAGCGTGTATTATTCCTTCTAATATTTTAGGATCGGTATAAATATCTAACGGATTTTTCTTGTTGTAAACATCAACTACACTATTGTGTCGTATTTTATTTAAACACGCATTTTTTACGGCAGTATATAAAAATGATTTTACAGCGTTAAAGTTATCTGAGATTTTTTCTTGCTGCTCCAGGTAAACTATAAAAGCGTCCTGAGCCATATCTTCGGCTAGTTCTTTATCTTTTAACAGGTAATTAGCAAAGTCACAAAGCCGTGGATACAGCTTTTTAAAAAGCTGTTCTGGAGTAAAAATACATACAATCTCGTCATTGCTGTTGCTGGACATCTCCTACTTTTCTGCTAATATCTATTTTGCATCCTGTTCATCGTACTTGTCAATCAATTGATTTAATTCAACTTTCATTTCAGCGACAACTTTTAGGAGAAACCGAATGCTCGCCATTTTCATAATAGTGATACGCCATTATGTTATACATAATACGACTAAGTACTGAATTATTTCATTTATTTGCAAATATTTATTATTTAAATAATGGAATTTGTTAGACCTAATGTATAACATATCTGAGTTTTTAGTTAAACAGAAACTAAAATCGCATTAAGACTTGAAAAGAGTTCGAGAAGTACCATAAAGCCAGGCAACAATGCTCGGACTCAAAAAATGCGTTAATAAGTCTGTAGCCTGAATCTTATCAAGATAAGGCCTCACAGACAAAATAAGCCCATATTCCTTTGCCTTATTATGTGGCAATTATCATAGATAATTTACCAAAACATAAAAAGTCGGAAGAGAAATCTTCCGACTTTGATTAAAAAAGCTTTTTTTTAAAATGCTTTGATGGAGCTTATAACTATTGAACTACTTTACCATCCTCAGCGATTTTGATAGAAGCAGTTTCTGCGTCTTTTTTCACATCGATCTGGTAAAATGTAGTTTTGTCAGCGTTGGTTACCAGGAAAGCGGCTACTGGAGTCCATGCTTTAACTGGTTCACTTTGTAATGTTGTTTTTACTGCTTCTGGAAGATCTTTCAATTCAACTGGAACTTTAGTAGTACTATCTTGTTTTACGGTAATAGCTACTGGACTTTTTACTTCTGATGCGCTTACTGCAGTGATTGATGCGAATGCTAAAAATGCTGCTGATAAAATGATCTTTTTCATATGTTATGTTTTTCAGTTATTATTCTTGTTAATTATGATTAGACTATGGTTCATAATGGTGCCATGAATGATCTTACCGGCATCAAACTGAAAAAGAGTCCGTTACAAACTTAAGTCAAATTTTAACTGTAGAGAAGCGCCTCACTTTGCTGAGTAAAGAAGCAGATGAAAGGGAATATAAGAACTGAGGCGGCAAGGATCTTTGCTCTGAGCGTAGTTCATTTACCCTCTTTCGGCAAGTGTTCCGCCTGCACGCCCAGCTGGTTACTATAAAACCGTCCGCATATTTTTTCGTTCTTCGGCCTTCCAAATGGGTAAATTAGTTAAATCTATTAGCATCATTGAATCAGCCATATTCCATACACCATACATCCCTGCTTTAGAGATCCACCTTACTTCAGCAGTCTTGGTTTGACGCGTAACCTGAGCTACCTGATCATTAATTTCAGATGTAGTTCCATATAAAGAGTTGGCACTATCCGCAAATGTCTCCACTGATATCTTTACGGGAGTGGTAGCAGTAGTGGTAAGTTCAGTAATCATCAAATTATCATTTACTGCGATCCAGCTTTTCATCTTCACCGGTTGAGAAGTAGCTGTATTCATCCGCAATTCATTCCCAAGTTGATCCATCTGATAATTAAACTCCTTGGTAACAGGAGACTTCACAATAATCTGGACTCCACCAACTGGTAATGCTGCTGGTCCTGTACCTGCCCAGTCACTCCATCCGTCAGTTACAAAGTCTACCTTGGATATACGAAAATTCTGACTGTTACCTGAGGTGCGGCACACCACCCCAACATCACCATTTCCTATATAGGGCCCAATTGGAGCACTTTTTGACTTGATACTGTGGTAACCGAATGGCGTATCCCAGGTTGCTGTAAGTAAACTTATTTTCTTTGCAAAGAACAGCGAATCCGTTTTAGTTTCATCGATTTTCAAAGACTTTTTGCTTATCAACCCCTTCCCCTTAACTTTGTGGTATCTTTAATTCCTGCGCATGGACTGTAAAGCTCCAAAAGAGAAACTTTACGCTTCCCGGAAGCTCAGACTAAGCCCTCTTGATATAAGAATTCTTATAATTATAAACCTAGATAAGCGCCCTGATTTTTACATCAGGACTAATGAAATGTATCGAGATTTTCGTACGAATTTAAAAAGCAACTGTATGGAAACTACCATAGTATCGAGATACTTAAGGCGCCAAATTGGCGCCTTAAAGAATTAGAGAACGTTAAAATAGGAGATTAATTTTCATCAATACAACCCAAACTCGCCAATGGCAGAGTCATTTGTTCCGTCCCGGTTGGAAGTCACCACCAGCCTGAAATAACGGGCCGTAACCGGCAAACTAAGGTCAAAATATTGATATCCTGGTTTATCGGCAGCTACAAATGCTCCTGCTGAAACAAAACCGGTAGATGCTGAATTACTAAACTGTATTTCGAAATCTTTAACTGGTTTTTGACCATCCGCCCGCTGCAGGAAGGATACCCCTTTAATGCTGCGTGCAGCTACCATATCCCCACGGAAACTATGCGGAAGTACTGCCGGGGTACCACTTGAATATTTAGAACGCCAGTAAGTATTAATTTTACCGTCAATAATATTTGAAGCAGGATAACTGCTTTCCTGTGAACTCTGTGCAATGATGCTCCAGCCTGTCTTTTCGTATTCATAACGGAGATTAATGTTTGGAACATCATTAACAAAGTCAAAATAATAGATCGACGGAGAAACTGCGCCGTTCTGGTGAACCAGCTTTACTTTTAGCTCATAGGCATAATTGCCTGTGTAAAACAGCTCATTTATAGGTAGAGACACTTTGAAACTATCCTGACCAATTACCTCACTTCTCCAGGTTACCGCATTATAGTCGTTATTTGTCCCTGTCCCCTCGTTACCCACATTAGGATCAAGATAATAAATAACATTGGCAACATTTACGGAGCTTTGAAAACGGCCTCCCACTTCAATATTGCCTGACAGTGCATCATATCTTGCTACGATTCTCCTGATGGATGCGGTTACCGGTTGATAATAGGAAATGGAATTATTGGCCTGAAAAACCTCATTCACATTTAATATCGCACAATCCGCCTCTGTAAGAAATGATTGATTATCGATGAATTTTCGCATTCCATTACCCATTAAGGAATAACCTAGAGCAGGGTTTGTGACATCAGAAACCTTTCCACTACCATGTGGAACATTTAAAGCATGTGCCATTTCATGAAAATTTGCGGCTATCCAGCCTACGGCTCTTCGGGCTTGAGGCGTATTTACCCCCATATAATTGATATTTAAATCCGGGTAATCCAATAGAAATGCCCATTTACCATATCCATAAAATGGCACACCACCTGGGTTACCATCAGCAGAATATTTATGCGCTGGCATAATGACCAGCATATGCTGACTAGTGAATTCAGCGGGGTGTGCTGTCTTATATGCGTTAACTTCAAGGACAACATTTCCAACTCCACCCTGATAAGGATAGCTCTCTTTTGGTAGGTTCCCCTTGATCACTACAATTTTGACCAGATTAAGACTGTCATCTTTCAACAGACCATAAGTTTTATACCCATAACCACGTGCCTGCATGTTATTACCGAAATAACTCTGTCCGTAGATAAAAACATCACTTAACCTCTTGTGCCAGCCGGCTAAGGTATCAAGATCAGCAGGGATAAAATAAACAAGGGTAAGGTTCTTGTCGCGATCGCTGGTATAAGTGGTATCTACTGATGTAGGTCCAAGGTCTTGTGCAAGACGGAATTCAGCAGTCTTTTTACAAGCGCTGAATGCCAGCGCTAAAAAGAGCAGAAAATAGAGCGGTTTGATTTTCATAATTTTCTTGGTTTGGTTTGGTTTGGTTTGTGAATTATATATAATTTTTCATTTGTGGTTTTATATAAATGCGAAACTTGATTGTAATCGAAGTCAACCATCCTAAATAGAATAACCTTGTCCTAACTCTCCCTCAGCAAATCATAACCAGCATTCCGTAATATTCTATTTAGCAGCATCAGGCCGCGATTGCCGAGATTTAATACTGATTTCAACTGCTTTATAGAATATTTTTCTACAAAAAAAGTGACCGTAATATCATCTACCGATGTAAACGGCATTTTTTGATAGGAGGTTTCGAACTCTAAAAAACTCTTGATTGGATTAATCAAACGGTCGGTAGCATTTTCCGTTAGCAGCTCTAATATCCCTCTACCTGCAGCATGATTTTTATTGATTTTCTGCTCAATTATAGTTTCTACTTCTTTTTTTTCTGGTGTCCCCGGATATTCCTCTTTGTTTATCATATTCGCTACAGGTAATTATTAACAAACACCTAATTTTAAGTAAGTCCTGATATCAGCCTTACTCTGGTTCAGTAAAATCAAGATCCTTATCGTGCGTTTCGGGAACAGAAAGGATGCAATAAAACCCTATACCAAAACAGATCACTCCCAATAGCGCAGCGGCATCCAGCTCCAGCACATGAGGTTTGAGATAAGCATAAAAAGTAGTCATCAGTATGACCGTACCACGTACCATATTTGGAATTGTGGTAGCGGCAGTGGCACGTACATTTGTACCAAACTGTTCTGCTCCAATGGTCACAAACATGGCCCAATAGCCTATCCCAAAGCCTAGCCACAAACACATCATGTAAAGCCCTTCTGCTGTCTGAATTCCCGCATACAGGTAAACTATCGTTCCAAAGAGGGTAAAAAGCATCATGATGGCTACTGCCTTTTTTCGCGAGGCGAGATAGTAACTGAATACACCGCTTACCAGATCGCCCGCTGCAAGTCCTATATAACACCACATTACTGCAAGTCCTGGTTTCACTTCCTCTGTAATTCCCAGGGCCAGGCCAAATTCATTACTGAAGGTGGCTAGAATACCGATTACGTACCAGGTGGGCAGGCCGATTCCTATGCATTTTATATAAAGTTTTAAGCGTCTGGCATTAGTGAAAAACGATAAGAAATCGCCCTTTTTCAAGTCCCCTTTTTCAGCCATATGTTTAAACATACCTGACTCAAAAACACCTATCCTTAAGAACAACAGCAAAATCCCCAGGCCACCGCCGATAAAGTAAGCATAGCGCCAGCTAAAAAGTTCTACCGTAAAGTAGGCAGCCACTGCACCCAGGAGCCCTACTCCTGCTACTACAGAGGTGCCAATTCCCCTTAACCTTTTCGGCAGGCTTTCTGATACCAGCGTAATCCCTGCGCCAAGCTCTCCAGCTAAACCAATTCCAGCTACAAAGCGAAGTATCTTATATATGGCCACATCCTCTACAAAACCACAGGCAAAATTGGCTATAGAATAGGTAATGATAGAACCGAATAAAACAGAGAGCCTGCCCTTTTTATCGCCTAAAACCCCCCATAGAATTCCACCCAGGAGCAGTCCGCTCATTTGCCAGTTTAAAATACTGGCTCCTTCAATTGATATTTCGGCCTCATTCAATCCCAGATCGGTTAAACTGGGTATCCTTACTATTCCGAAGAGTAAAAGATCGTATATATCTACAAAATACCCGAGCGAGGCTACAATCACAGGAGCACTCAATAGGTACTGCCATGCCTTTTTATTTTCGTTAACTGTCATTTCCTTACTGGTAGATGAATTTTAGGGTAAATTGACACTTGTTAAAGGTCGCCGGAGCTGAAGAAATCCCACTAGACTGTAGTGATTTGGCCGATTGTGGCCTGGTGTTGAACGCAGCAAATGGTGTTACTACAAAAAGAAGAGACAGCTTTCTCGTCATCATTATGTGTATTTGGTTTATAGGTTTATTGTCCAGCTTAATTTCTGTTAATTTGAAATGCTGGGCGGTAATCTAAATTTAGCACGACTTAATGCGAAACCCTATCTTTGGGTTATACAATCTCACACCAATATACTGATCAACACATGCGTCTATAAAACAGACCGTTACAGTAAACAGAGAATAACTTTGTACAATCTAATGCTTTTCAGGAAGCTGAATAACGCTGTAAAAAGCAGCGATGAAATTTGGAAAATAACTATATCGGTTATCGCGACGGGTACTAATTTAAGATTATCGATGTTTTTCGCCCGCCATTCAAATCAAAGGACTTTCCTAATATTTGTTTCTTTAAGTCGTTAGGTATATTTGTCCAAGTTGTTCTTCCTATAAGAAGCAGTATTCACAATTTTTTTTAACGGCAATATTCTAACTCATTGTGATAATTAAAATACCTGCAATTGGTTCCAGAACCCCTCTTTTGCCCTTAAATCATCGGTAGTAATTTACCCCCAATTTTAGCCCCAATTAGGGTAATTAAGGTGATTTAAGAGGAATTAAGATACACTAAGCGCAATGATTTACCCTCAAAATTTTAGGGCATAAAAAAACGCATTCGAGTTACAAATGCGTTACAAACGCAGAAAAACAAAAGCATAAATCCAAAGATATGGACAAAAGAAACCTACATAACTTACTAACGATTAGCAACTTACTTGTCGACCCTTGTCATGGTTATGTGGTAATTATCATCGGTTATTTCCCGATACAAATTGTACAAAAAATAGCAGTTGTTATTTCTCCTTTAATTTCTCTAATAATAAGTCAATTTGGTACTTATTTTAACTCCACCTTATTTTTGATCAACTTCGATTTGAATTAAAAAGAATTTTTACTTGAGTACCTTTTTGAGGATGCCATGATGGTCTATAATCGATGTAACCATAATTCTTTAATTCTCTTATAATCTCTTCGTTTTCAAAAAAGCTTGATTTTAAAGTCCAGATAAAATATATAAGATGAAATAGTTTCTTCAATTTGCCGATCAGTATTACTAATGGTTACTGAATGGTTAAAGTTCCCCTTGTT
>NZ_JAPIVQ010000012.1 GCF_026239675.1 Pedobacter sp. PLR | reverse complement strand
TATAGGGTTGTTTTTTTACTTTTCTTAAGGATTCCCCTGATAAACTTATGCGGTGCGCGCGCCATGGACAAGTCGATCCAGTATTGCATCCGTAATTGTTCCTTCACCAATTACTTCGTACCATGTGCTTACCGGGAGCTGAGATGCAATAATAGTCGCTTTCTTATTTTGTCTGTCCTCAATAATTTCCATTAACAGATCTCTTTGCGGTTTATCAAGGTTCTGAAGACCAAAGTCATCAAGGATTGTCTCGTCAGTCAAAAGTGGACAATACCATTAAGTAATTGGGGTGTTACTGCACAAAAACTTGCAATTTCGTTTCCTGATCGGATGGTGCTAGATTTGAACTAAAATGAACAAGGCGGTAACTCTAATGAATCACCGCCCTGACACAGTTTATTTTACATACCGAAACAAACTGTGTCAACTGGTTAATTATTAACTTAGAGACACAGTTTATTTTACACCCTCTTATAGGTAAAACGGAAACGATTGAAGAACTTACTCAAGGATCTTTCCAAAGCTTTGCTCTAGACTCATTTCTCTAATTTTATTTAACCAGTCATAAATCATGGTAGGGTTGTATTTTAATTTACCACTTTCATCTTTCTCTTTTTCTAAAGAAATGGCCATAAGTGCATATTCGTTTTCAATTGAGGTTGAGAATATTCCTTGATCATCAGTGTTTATTGAAACTGATATTTGAGGACAATCTTTTAATGCATGTGTATTAATCTCAAGTCCAAGATTATAAAATCTGGAAATTGGATGCTTAGCATACCGTTTGAAGGTTCCAATCAAGTAATTTGATGTTGGATTACATTCAATTGAAATGTTTTTATTTTTAAAATCACGCAACATCTCTATCTGGACTTCCTGTACTAGGGAGATGTAGTCACTTGAAATGTCGAATTGTTTTATTTTTTTTCCTTCGTCCCTTACTTTAGGATTAAAGTGATATTGTTGATATAAAAATTTCACATCGATATTGTTGCGAATATTTTTTTCCTTGGGATACTCCTCATTTATTCGACACCTTTCCCAATAGGTCAAATTAACTTTTTCATATATATCTTCGTCGAGTTTATCTAAATACAAATTTGGGTCATCTCCTCTTAATTTCCACGATTCATAATATGTCGTTTGATGAAAGTGCTTGTTTTTAAATTCAGTTTCATTTGCAAAGCTCGATCGAAAAATTTCTTGAAAAAGGTTTTCATAAAGCTTCTCGAGTCTATTAACCTCACCTCTAAAAGAACTAATGCCAAATTTTCTTATTTTAGCTAATAACCAAACGATATTATCCAATACAACCTGTTTTGGTAACACAAGTTTATTCTTTTTAAAATTATAATACTCTTTGACGTCTATGCCTAACGCAAGGCCATGCCCTATTCTATCACCTTGTGATAAGTTCAAGAAAACGATACATTCATTTATAGCTCTAAGCCCATCGACTATATCATAAAAGTCTTCACCTACATGATATGTTGCAGATATTTTATGTTCTGTGAGATTATCTTTTAAATGATTCAGCGTTCCTCTTAATTTATGATGTTTTAAATATCTAAATCCCTGGGCAAAAACTTCTGGCTGAGCATCAAACTCATTCGAAGCCGAATCTATACCACGAATTAGTTCAGATGTATGGTAGTTTTTCTCTCTAAGTGTACTAATGGCGATTGACTGTTTTTTTATTTTATCACGAAGGATTTTATGTCGGCAACCGATGTAGTTGGCAATCGAATTGGCTTTTACGTTGTCTTGTTCTTTGATATAATGAATGGTATAAAAGTGTTTTTGAGGTTTTTTCGCTTTGGGAGTATTGTCGATCTGGAAATTCTTCAACGATTTAATTGCTTTCTTATCAATAGTTCTATTGTATGTATCTATACTATTATCTAGTAACAAATAGTTGTCTTTAGGTGCCACCCGAACTTCAAACGATTTTATTTCACTATGAGTCAGTGTATCATTAACAGCTAGATTAACAAACGCCGTATGATATACACTATTATCATGAAGAAAATATTCCTTTCTATTTTGATATTTCGAGAAATTTCCAAACCCAACTTTGTCATTCACCTGGATTAATTCCGACCGAAAGTTCTGTTTTATTAAAAGGTAGCTATGAAATAAGTGTTGGTAAGGCTTGAATGATTGATCGTTGAAGTAAATCTTTCTAAAACATTCATAAAGCAATTTCCGTTCTCCATAAAAAACAAATGAATGATCGAAATTTTGGCAATGAATATTCTTTGGTATTGCATAATCTATAACTACTTCATCATTATGATGCTTGAATACATGTCCATTAAGGTGTTTTGTTACATTAATCTCCCTTTTAAGATCGCTTAGTCTTAATGTTAGGTCATAAGAATCCGAAAAGTTTGATTGCTGTTCAATATCAATATGTAAGTTAGTTGGAAAATTGTTTATAAAATTAAACAATTTCCATCGGATATAAGCAGCCTTGAAAACCAAGACCTGTATATCTTTTTTCGAACTATCAAAGGAGTTCGAATAAGACGTAGCCAATTTAGTCTCTTTAATCAAGTCATTAAATCCCTTAGTATGATTACTGATATTATTCATCAGATTTAACCAACTTAAATCAAACACAGGACCAGAGCCTTTTAAGTGGAAATGGTTTTCGGCAAGTCCCTTTTTTAAAATAGTTTTAAGCCTCTTATTGTTAGAAAAGGTAGTAGGTCTCCACGAGAAAAAGTCTCTATTTCTCTGTGACAAATTATCTGAGTATGCAAAATATGCACAGACAAGTATATCTTCACCTAAATTGTATGATAAATCACGCCATTTGAGTAGGTGCTCATATTTAACAAAAGGTTCAAGATTCTCTTCGATTAAAACTTGATTATTAAAGTGGGTCAGGATATTGAAGAAATTCTCGTTTGATTTTTTATTTAAAGGAAAGAACCAATCGTTTTCCAACTTCAAAAACACGTTTTGAATTTCATCGATACTGTGATTTGGAAATCCGACAAATGCATTTTCTAAGAAAGTGTTATTTGTAATGTAATCCTGTTTCTTTTTTAAAACCTGATCTGGACATAAGTTTCCAAAAAGGAGCTTTATTGATGCCCTAAGATTGTCCATTTAATGTTTTTTGTAAGTAGTCTTTTAAATCTTTTTTTGCTTGCTCTACCTTTGATGGATCTTTTGAAGTTAACAATGGCTTGAAGGCCGACAACTCATCAATAAACCTTGAGGTAGTGTCTATAGCATCAATTTCATTTATTATAGTGGAAAGCGTTTGTATTTTGAAATCAGGCCTTCTTCTAATCCTACCATTTAATTTTTCCAATTTTTCGAAAATTTCCTTTCTTTTATTTAACGAATCAACTCTATCAGCGCTGTTCTTTTCATATAATTTATTAATTACAGATATTAAATCGGCAGTAATAAAAGACTCAATATTGTCAAAATCAAATAAACTCTCATCTAAAACAAAGATGTTGTTGTCATGATTATATTTTGCAAACGATTGAATCAATGGATGAGAAATATACTCCGTCAAAAGATCTTTGCCTAAGAAGCCATAATCTTCAATCATTTCGTTAAGTGCCGCAATACCTCCGTTGATCAGATAAAAAGAGATTGTATCAAAATATTCCGTAGGAAGTTTTGATTTATAGTCTACTATATATATGTTTATGCGTCTAAAAAACTCATGTAAAAACATGACGTTATTTAGCTGTTGAATTAGCTTATTATCATCACTCCAAGCCTCCAACAAGGGGAGTATTTCGATTTCATCGTTATGAGTTTGATTTAACGTGTTAAGGTTAAGAGCACCAAATGTAGAATTAGCCAAAAAGGCAATAGGACTAAAGATTCCATTTTCAAATTGAAAATCAGGTTTAAAGAAGGGAGAAGAAGAGGCTCTTCTGTAAGACTTATTCTTTCCTGTGATATGGATAAATAAACTTAAAATGAACTTTTCTTGAGGCGTTTTTAATTCATCATTTATATCTTTCAATGTGTAATTAAACTCTACCCAATCACGTTTTTTTTTGCCCCCGTCAACTCTGAATAATCTATACACGCCACTGTAAATGCCCCCTAACAAATTGTTATTGCTCGCCGTGGCTTTTTCCTGACTTCTGATCGAATAATATATTTTGATAAAATCAATAAATTTATTGTTTTTATCGTCGTCAAATGGAATTAGAGCTTCAAAGTGTCTCAAAAACGCATGGACATCTCCAATTGAGACGTTATCTGGGTTAGTACCTTCAGAAATTTCTTTAATTATAGTTTCATCAATGAATAGCGACGAGGTGAAAGATATTTGAGGCTGCCCTATTAATTTTATTAAATATTTGAGCTTAAGAACGACATATAAATTTAAGTTATAATTATTTCTGCTATCTATTTCATCAAAAATATCTGGATAAATATTCTCCTTCTTTATTGTTGATAGCAGATATCGTTTTAATTGCTCTAACTTATCATGCTCGACGATTATATTGAAAAATTCTTGTAATTCTCGTAGAGTTTTAGGCATCAGCGAATTAAATCTATATTTCGACTTGCTTATGAAAAGTTTATGATTCGTATATAAAAGGTCTAAGATGACCGTTTGAATATCTTCCTCTTCATTATTAAAGATCGATTCATTATTCCGGTCAATTATTTCAAAAGTTTTATTTTTGACATCGTTTAACTCAGGAAGATCACACCTTTTACTAAACGGAATTAATTTGTCTAAATACCTATTGGCCTTGTTTAAATTGTCACTAGTATCGGTCTTTAATTCTTGGTCATAATGATTACGTAGAGCATCTCGTAATTGCTCTAATCTGCAGGAAATAAGTAGTATAATTTTTCTCTGGATTAGGAATTGACGAATATCTTCAAGCATGTCATATGCCCCAGTTATGTTTAAATCAAAATCATCAATAGCAATAACCAGAAAATCCTTACAAAGGAATTCTTTTAGGTACGTCTCTACTAAATCTTGAAATGCTTTTTTTAGATTACTGCTTGTAGCTAAATTACTTAACGCTTCTATTGTTTCTTGTTTAAATAGGTCGTTTCTATCTCCCTTAATGATCTTCAAATTATCAAATACGATTTGGAAATAGGTTAGAATTCGTCTTCGATCATCATCAGAAATTTTACAATTTGGATCCTTTATAGCCATTTGGAATTTCGAGAACATCTTTGCAATGATTATCTCAAATAAACTTTCCTTTCCTCTAAAAAGTGAAGGATCTATTACGTCTATTGTTCCAAATGTTTTTTTGTTGACTAAAGGGAGAACTTCATTACTATAGGATGTTTCATGTTTCTTTGTGTTATTCTCGTCCATCTCGACTAGAGAATTCATAAATGATATCATCGATGATGACTTTCCCTTGCCCCGTTCTCCTGTGAAGGCAATAATATTATTATATTCATCATATTTAAAATCGCCTGAAGATTGCTTTATAATTTCATTAACAATTTTAGCAGCATTATCATAGACTTCTTTGAAAATGGAATTTTTAAATTCACTACCATTTTCAATTTTCACTTTATATTCGTCGTTTAGATCGATTATTAATTTGGACATGTATTGAGGGTTGTTAATTAAATAATAGGTTAAATATGTATTAAATAACGTAGATTTCGAACAAAAAAGAATATTATTGATAAATAACGGCAGGTATTATGGAATTCCGGTTGAATAAGTTTTTTTGACAGTAATATTATCAGTAAAACTAAAAAACCACTGTAATCTCTTGATTTACAGTGGTTTTGTTTTTATTTGGTGATCCCGCTGGGATTCATACTTAGTGTGAAAATTAACGTTTATTCTTTATCTGGGAGGTTTTGGAATTGGTACTCACAGAATCGCTCACCTTTATTTTGTACGTTTTAGCTGCAAATGCTATCTTATGAAGATAATTATGTTTTAAAATAGTATCATAGATTTCTGGAAATTTATTGTTATGAGTTAGCATTAATGGGTAATTTTGCAGGACTGGGATTCAGTAAATTATAAGATGGATTGTTGTTTTTAGGTGTAATCTGTATAATAAATTATTTTAATTTGCTATATAAAAATAACAATACCCTGCTGAAATTTTCCTTAGTTTGTTCACTGAAATCAAACTTTTGCTTTTTAACAAGGCTTTCCTGAATCGATCTATTAAAATGAGTTTTATTGAATTCGGTAGTATCTTGGTAAATTGTTTTTTGAAATGACAAAAGCTCCTCTGGTTTAAAAAGTTTTTCCATAGCTACTTTTTTCCAGCTAGCCTGAATGTGTTCAAGTGTTAAAATTTGGTCTTCAACTGAAATGCCAAAACTCTCTTTGTATCTTGCTTCTTGTGTTTTACCCTCTTTATCTGAGTCTAATAGGACCAAGAAATTTTTGCCCCATCCCAGATACAAACTGATCAGAACATCCATGTTACTAGAACTAGTGCTTGGAGATAGGTTTAGATCAAAATCTATCTCTAATATCACATCTTTAAAATAGGATAAAGTGTAATAGTCATTTTTACCTTCCAAAAACACACAATTAGGCACGTTTTCGAGGTTGCTGGGTACATAATCAAGTACATCAAGAATAGGCTGGAAGTATGCAGTATTGTGAGGATGTGTTGAAGCAAATTGTTTGTAAGGTTGAATAATAATATTGGTTTTTTTAATATCATATTCCTCCATTTTTTCTAGTCTTAAACCTTCATTCTTTACTACGTAAGTGCTTTCTAGCCAATGGGGATTGATTAAGTGATGACTATGAGTTGTGTAAATGATTTTACCATTACCTATTAGATTTTCAAAACTCTTTAGCAGTTGCTTTTGAGCTGATGAATGTAGATTTGATGCCGGTTCATCAAAAAGAAATATAATTCCTTGGGGTGAATCCTTCCTAAATGGTCTAAACTGGGTGAATAGTAAGAAAATGAAAAACCACTTAAAGCCAAGCGACCGTTCATTAATTTGATAAATACCATCGTTAGCTTCAATAGCAAATTCAAGATACACCAATCCATTTTCATCAAGATCGTAATTAATTATAACTTTTGTATCGAGTATTTTTCTTTTAAATATTACATTCCAGGCTTCAAAAACCACTTCAGTTACCTTTTTTTCCATCAGCTGTATCAATCTCTCCAAACTTCTTTTATTCCCTCTCTCTTTACTCTTAATTCTATTTATTAAATGTGTTGAAATATTAGTATCATTATCTAAGGAATTAAGTATGTCTTGCACTAAGCTTATGTAAAATAAGTCCTTAGGTGTAGATTTTTCTTTAGTTTCAAGTGCAATTTGAGCGGGAAAGTCAAACAGGAAGTTTGGGAAGTAAAGTATATTTGGAATTAACTTTAAGCATATCCCTGATAACGATAGGTTTGTTTCAGGATGATATTTATCGCCTAAGGCAGTATATTTTTTTGAATTACTTTTTTTACATACACTCAATCCGCTCCATGTAAGCTTTGAGTTTATATATTTTGAATCTTTATAATGAAAAGCTTTATGAAAGCTTAACGTCTTAGTTGGCTTAATGTTTTTAAATTCAGTGTTTTTAAACAGGTATTTATTTAATTCTGCTGTATCTTCATTCTCAAGTGTTAAAGTAACATCAATTTTAATTATTCCATTAAAATTGTCTCTTTTACTTATTGGAATTAACTCATCATAGTCACTAACAGAGGAACCTGGAATTTTAAGTGCTTTCAGCCCAACATTCCCAATGCTAAAAAGATTCATGGCTTCCAAAATAGTGGTTTTTCCACTCTCATTTAATCCAACAAGGGTATAGATATTTGCATTAGGCGACTTGTCTAAATCAAAAGTCATATCTTCAATGCCTTTGAAATTTTTTATAATAAATTGTTTATATTTCATAATTAATAAAGCGTTAATTATGCAAATAGCGTTGTTTCTAACATCACATGTTGCGCAATTGTAAAACTGATTGTGAAAAAATTTTAAAGATAGTTTTTTGTAAAACTTCAGTCTGAAATTTATATGTACGGATAAATTGTTATCTCAAATCTTAGTAAATTATTTCAAATAAGCAAGCCGAATTTTAGAACGAGTCAAAAGAGTAAGCAGGAATTGGGCAGTAGCCCTATTCTGTACCTGTATGCGTTGCGAAAGAGCTAAAGAATCCTCGGGGGATTCTTTATCCTACAGAAAGGTCATCAAACGGTGGATATAGGGTCCTGGCTGGAATCCTACCTTTCTCGTTGTTTTATTTAAGAAGGGAAATAAAGAAAGGTGTTTTTGCAAAAGAGTTTCCCTCGCGCATTTGTGGCTTGCAAAAACACCTTAGCCCATGCCCACCGCGCGGTTTTTGCGGAGGTGTTTACGGAAAGGACTATGGTTTTGAAAAAAGGGCAGTGGCTTAATCATTTATCAGCATACTTTTTAAACTTTCAATTTCCCGATGGTGGTTTGCTAGTGTGCTCTGCTGAAACTTAAATAGTTTTTCCATAAGGATCACTTTTTCGTATGGAATATCCTGTGAACTTTCCTGCGGTATTCTCCGGTAATTGTGGAAGGTATTTAGTGAAATGCTTAACAAGTCTGGCAGAATTTGCATCGATTTACAGTATTGCCATACATTGAGGTTGAATAAATACTCATTGATCTTGTATTTGTAGATTTGCTTTTTCATAGTGGCAAGAATTAAGTGTAATTATCATTTGTTGATTTAGTTTACTGTTGTAGTGGTGTTATTGATGCAGAAGACGGTCTGACTGCTGTCAATCAGATAGATGACTTCGATTAATTTTTCTATATACTCTTTTACTACCACCATTGTACTGCCATCCTCTAAAACCTCGTCAATAGTAGGTTTCCGATAGGCATATTCTACAATCCGGCTAAATATCAACCGCCATTCGTTTAGGCTCATAAAGCTGAAAAAGTCCTTAAAAAAGCATTGGGTGTTTTTGACTTCTTTATCCGAAAGACTTTTAAAGTGGGTGGTTATAAGCGTGCTGTAATACCTGTTAAGGTCTATTTCACATGGAGTAAGTGTGCATGGATCACAATGCAAAGAGAACTTAGTATCCCTGCAAAAGAAGATGTGACCTGCTTCCAGCAATTTCAGTAAGCACCTGTAATTATAGAAGTATTCTTCACTTTTTCCATACTGTTTGTTCGTACATGCTGATTTGATCAGCAGTAGAATTTCAGTGCGAAATGCTTCAATGTCTATTTCATATCTGCAAAAATCTGAAATGAATACGTGTGGGTTTAGGATCTGCTTATCTGTAAGCTGATTGTACCGGAGTTTGTTTCTATTGCTCATAATTTTGAAATTAATGAGCCTTGGAGATGCAGAAATAGGTGCGGAACTGCATCTCGTAGTTGCATAAAAGTTTCTGAAGCCTTACGTATCACAAGTGTACAGCAGTTCCGCACCTATTTTAGGAATACGCTAATATAGCATATTAGTAAATAGGTTAGGTATTCTGCTGTCTTGCGCTACGGCTTCAGATAATGCAACCGCAAGACTCTAAGTGTTTTAATAATGGTTTATTTACATTTTTATTTGTTTAATACCCTAAGGTAACGATATAAAGTTTATACTCCAAATAAAAATACTCTTTTTATGGAGTGTGTTAATGTGGAGTATTTGCTTTACTTTATTTCATGGCAAATAGCGATCTTTTAACAAGTGAAAACGAGCTAAAGAAAATAGGATTAAGACTTAAAAGCCTTAGAAAATCAAAAGGTTATACCAGTCCAGATAAGTTTTCTTATGAACATAATCTAAATCGTTCCCAATATGGCAAGTATGAGGCAGGGAGTGCTAATATCACCATTGGCACTATGATTAATATTCTTAATTGTTTTGGAGTCAGTTTAACTGAGTTTTTCAATGAAGAATATGAAAACCCAATTAAATAGGAAAGCGGGAATGATCTCCGACCATTCCCGCTTCATTCTAAATTAACGCTCTCATATATAAGACGCTCATACGGTCCATATATTGTATTCCTTGCCAATTAAATTTTCGGATCCTTCCAGTAAAATGGGAGAGAGCATCTGCTTCAGTTCCTAAATTCCAGATGTTTTAACCGCAAAGTTCAATAGTTGATTGGTGAGTAGGGTAGATTTTCAAAATGACTCACCGAATCGCTCACCGATTAGGAATGAATTTGGTGTGAATTTCGGCAATCTCTAAAATTGAAAAACCCTGTTAATCGGACGATTAACAGGGTTTAAAACGAAAAAGGCTTAGATTTCTCTAAGCCTTTCTGTGATCCCGCTGGGATTCGAACCCAGGACCACTACATTAAAAGTGTAATGCTCTACCAGCTGAGCTACGGAATCAATTATGTTCCCTTGTTTCGGGATTGCAAAGATAGAAAAATTTATTAAAAAACAATTATGTAAACACAATATTATTAGAAAAAACCGCGTTGATCTACGCTTTAACACCTGTTCTTTGTATTATCTATTTGATGATCAGCTGTTTGATTTACTAAGAAAAATCGAATAAAATATTCCAACACAGCAGAAAAACATACAATTCTCCGCCAACCCACTTGCAAAATCAGATAAAGTGAAAGAAATTTTCTAAAATCCCCGGAACCACCAGGCGATTTAGCGCTGAAAAGGTCTTCAAATTCATCAATCCCGAATTAGACATTTCAAAAGACAGGCAAATACTTCAAATCATCGGCGACATTTTCTGCAAATCCCTCAGAAATACCAAATCTTTATAATTTTCTTATTCCAAGGTAACATCAGCGCTAAAAACAGAAGGGTAGCAGGAGAGGAGCTGCCTTCGGACAGCTTTCGGCATCAGTTCCTACTGCGCTTCTATCAAATAAGACTTAACTAGATTGCAAATAGGTGGTTGATAGGTCCTTATTAGGTCTGATTGACCTAATAAGGACTTAATGAAGTCCTCGTAACTATCAATTTAATTAAGCCTCATTATGAACTTATTCCGGGAGGATTCCGTACCTTACCTAAGCAAGCTATTGTAAATCAATTAAAAACGTACTCATGGGCAGCTTAAACAATGGATTATTTGGAGGATTTAATGGCCGGGTGGGCAACCTGGTCGGCTATATGTTAAACGGGAAGTCGATTATCAGAACAGTGGGGCATAGTACCAAACCACTCACCACCGCAAGAAAAGCCAATTGTGAGCAGATGACTGTCGTAAACGCCTTTCTAAGGCCAAATATGACCTTTATCAGGTCTGGTTTCAGACTAATAACCGCCGGAACGGATAAAAACTTTTACAATGAAGCTGTTTCTTACAACAAAAAACATGCAGTACAAGGGGAGTATCCAAACATCAGCATGGACTATACCAAAGCCCTGGTTAGCATGGGAAGCCTCTTAAAAGCAGATAAAACCACGATTTCTAAACATGCAGACGGTATAGAATTCAAATGGGAAGTTCCGGCAGACTTACCCTGGAGAAATAGAAACGACCGCGCAATGTTATTGATCCATTTTCCTGATGCCAGAGTGTCTACTTATGTGCTTAGCGGATCCAGGAGACATGTAGGTAATGAGGTTGTCGCTATCGACACAAATCTTGCAGAAAGCCGTATGGAGGCCTATATTTCCTTTATCGATGAAGATGCAACTGAAATTTCAGACAGTGTACATGCAGGGTCTTTAAATGTAAAATCAGTTGAACCGGAGAATTTTTCGGAAGAACCTCAGAAGAATGCGACGAAAGACAGCGCTAAGACCACTAAGACCAACAAATCTGATAAAACTGTTCACAATAAACAGACTGTAAAACAACAACAGGCTAAAAAACAAGTGCTTAAAACATCGCGGAGCAAAAAGCTAAATCAGCAACTCAGTTCTTCAAGCTATTTTTCGCTACACAAAGGCCAATATACTTTTCCTACACCCTCCTGATAAACAAATATTCTTATTGTTTTAATCGAATCTGGAAGCTTTTTAATTCAGAATGGGGATTCCTATGACTTTTTGCCAGGCAACAGTGCTGTTGCGTATTCAGCATAAAATTAGGGTAAAAACGCCCGTTTCCATACTACAGGGCATAAAAAAAGGAGAGAAGGGCAAACTCTTCAACTCCTTTCACGCCAATATCATCGGCATTTAACCCCCTTAAGGTTATGCTTTGACAGCTGTGGCGGCTGTTCTGTCTTTCTGCATTGGCTTTAATCCCAATAACTCGAACATCTTACGATCGTCATCCAGTTTTGGATTAGGCGTAACCAGCATTTCTTCACTTTCACTGGTGAAAATAGAGTTGGCACCTGCCATGAAACACCAGCTTTGTTCTTCGGTAGTCATTTCCGCTCTTCCAGCGCTCAGTCTAACCATCGCTTTTGGCATCAGAATTCTTGCAGTAGCAATCATTCTTACCATTTCCCAGCTATCCACTTTCGGCAAATCTGCTAAAGGCGTTCCTTTTACTCTGGCTAAGGCGTTTACAGGTACTGATTCCGGATGTTGCTCTAAATTTGATAAGGTATGGAGCATGCGGATTCTGTCTTCATGAGTCTCACCAAGACCGATAATACCACCTGAACATACTGAAATCCCTGCTTTTCGAACATTGTTCAATGTCGATAAACGATCGTCGTAAGTTCTGGTACTGATCACTTCCTGATAAAATTCTTTTGAAGAATCCAGGTTATGGTTGTACGCATACAATCCGGCTTCCTGCAATCTTTCCGCCTGCGCTTCATTGATCATTCCTAAAGTACAGCAAACCTCAAGGCCGATTTCATTCACACCTTTTACCATTTCAATGATTTTGTCAAAATCGCGGTTGTCGCGTACTTCACGCCATGCTGCGGCCATACAGAAGCGGGAAGAACCTGCGTCTTTAGCCCTTTGAGCGATGGCAACCACATCATCTTTGTCCATCAATGCCTTTACGGTGATGCCGGTATGGTATCGTGCCGCCTGACCGCAATAAGAACAGTCTTCCGGACAGCCGCCCGTTTTCACAGAAAGTAAGGTGCAGACCTGAACCTCGCTGGCTTTATGCCATACGCGGTGTACAGTTGCAGCCTGATAAACAAGTTCCAATAAAGGCTGGTGGTAAATGTTTTCTATTTCCTGGATAGACCAGTCATTACGTAGGGTAGTATTACTCATTTGATATCTTTTTTGTTGGTTGTCGTTAATAATAGCTGGATTAAGCGGATATGGTTTTGGAAAGGTCTTCCATCCAGCTGTGGTATAATTTGCTTTCTATAGCAATGATCTGCTTCGCATGATCTTCCCAGGAAGGGGAGAACGTTTTCAGCTGTACAATCATTTCCTCCAGGTGTCCCTGTTCTTCTAAAATGATCGAGCGCACACTCACTTTACTGTTGTTTTTGCTTAAAACATCCTGATAAATAGGATAAATCACATCTGCACGTACTTCAATGGCATACGTAACCAATAGATATGCAGCAAATTTTAATGCTGATCCATGCAGTTGTAAGGTGTTTTTTAAATACCGGCTGGTCAGCAGATCCAGTTTATTCAGGTAGTATTTAGTGCTGTATGGTGCCAACAGGTAGTCCGGCTCATAAGTAGGGCAGGCCGCTGCATTTAACCGGCTGATTTGTTTTTTCAGATAGAAGGCATGACGGTGTTCTTCGGCCGCATGTTTTAAGACCATATAGGTCGATGTTTCCGGCTGTTCATTCGCAGAGATCTTTCTAGCCCCTATATTTTCCTGCAAAGAGAGGGTATTGAGAAAGCGGGCATGTACCTCATCATCGTTTACTATATGTTGTAGCAATACTTCTAATTCCATTGATTTCATTTGTTTGAGCCAAAAGTATTACCTTGCCGGATAGTTAATAGGTACCAGTTTTAAGTTTATGAGTAGTCCGGTTCAAATTCCATTTCAAAGTGTGATCCGTATCGATCGGTTATTAGATCGTCCGGTATACCTTCAGATCGCCCATCAAATGATCAATGCCATCCAGCGGGGCGTACTTTTGCCAGGCATACAGCTGCCGGGCACCCGAAGTCTGGCCATAGATCTCGAAGTCCACAGAAAGACCATAATTGCAGCTTATGATGAGCTGGATGCCCAGGGATGGACGGAAATCAGGCCAAATAAGGGCACTTTCGTCAGAAATAAGGGGCCACAGGAAAATACCGCATTGGAACCTTACGATGAAAAGTTTTTGACCAGCTATCCGGCAGCAACCGGCTACCGCTTTAAGCAAAGCATCTTACTGGATGTGCTTCCGGTTACGACTACCGCCAAACTGGAATTTAACGATGGCTTACCTGATATCAGGCTTTTACCTCTGGATAGATTGTCGAAAGTGTACGGTGGGATTCTAAAGAGTAAAACCAATTACAAGCATTTCGGCTATTCCCATGTAGAGGGAAATGAGTATTTCAGAGAAACTTTAGCGCAATACCTCAACAATACCAGAGGTTTACATATCAATAAAAACAATATCCTGACCACCAGAGGGATTCACATGAGCATTTACATGGCTTCCAGTATGTTAATCGAGCCCGGAGATCTGGTCATCGTAGGTGATCTGAGCTATTATCTGGCCAATATGTGCTTTCAGCAATCCGGTGGAAAGATCATTTCTGTGCCTGTAGATGCAGACGGAATTTCCGTGGATGCGATCCGGGAATTGTGCAAGACTAAGAAAATCAGGATGTTGTATTTGACGCCTCACCACCATTATCCAACCACCGTTACCCTAAGTGCAGAAAGAAGGGTGGAGTTGTTACAATTGGCTCAATTGCACGGTTTTATTATCCTGGAAGATGATTATGACTACGATTTTCACTACAATGGAAATTCGGTGTTGCCCCTTGCAAGTGCAGATACGAACGGGATGGTAGTATATATAGGTTCTTTTTGTAAGTCGCTGGCACCAGGATTCCGGTCCGGATATCTGATTGCTCCTGAAAACCTGATCCGGGAAATGGCAAAATTCCGCAGACTGGTAGACCGGCAGGGCGATATGTTGATGGAGCAGGCACTCGCAGAACTGTTGGAAGAAAAGGAAATCCAGCGACACCTTAAAAAAGCGGTGAAAATTTACCAGGAAAGGAGGGATGTTTTTACGGAACTCCTGCAAAATGAGCTTGGAGAAGAGTTGAGCTTTGCTTCGCCACCTGGCGGATTGTCGGTGTGGACAAAATGGAATCCTCAGCTAAACCTGATGCGGATCAGTAAAAACTGCCTGAAAAGAAACCTGCATCTGCCTAAGGAACTGTTATACCAGACAGATAACTTCACCGCAATGCGGTTGGGTTTCGGAAACCTGAGTACGGAAGAACTGGAAGAAGCTGTTCATATTTTATCGCTGGCTGTTAAAGAATCCTGATCTATAGCTAGCTACTCCCTCTTTATCAGATTTTACGGAGCAACTGCCTGATGGAAACCAGGTGGCCAAACAACACAACCGGTACAATCAGGGTTGGCAGCCATACAAAAGGGAAATTAGGTAGCGCGATATTGGGTTGATCAAATGCGAACTTCTGAAAAGGAGATGGGGAAGAGAAAAGGGCAATACATACAATATTGATCAGCAACGCCAGGCAAATGACATTCCAGGCCAGTATCAACTTAGGACTTAACTTTCCCTTTTTAATCCCATAGAAGGCTACAAATGGTGCGGTAATGCCTGCAAGGATATCGAAATTTCTGCCTTCAAAAGTCATGATTTCAGGAACAGCTTTGTTCAGGTACAACAGGTAAAGCCCGATTTCAACAGGTATCCTGATCAGGTTTAGATAAGTCAGATTTTCTAAAGGCAGACCGTCCAGGAATGCCCTGCCCTTTACACTCACAAACAACGAAATAATGGCAATGATCATAGGGAAAATGCCAAATAGAATGATTTTTGGTGGAAGCGAGTTGGTGTCCGTATTATAGGTGTTCTTAAAGGCTAAAATACCCTGTATGATCATCCATAAGATTAAAATGAGGACCATTGTGCCTGCCTTTTTTTTGGTAAACCTGGAATCAGAGCCAAGAATCGTCCACTGAAGTAAGAATACCGTGGCGATAGCTATCAGACAAAAAAGTACAGAAAGGTAAACTGGTAAGGATTCAAGCATGATTCTCTGTATGAGTACTTTAGCAATATACTGATTTTGTCCTGGTTGTGCTATTGCTATCTTCAGAATCAAGGTGTTTTTGAGCTTAAATTAGCTTAAATTCGTATCTGTTCGGAATCGCAATAAGAAGATCAGAGAAACCTTTGGCAAAAACCAACAATGAACCCGAATAAAGAAACCGCTATGACCTTAAAAGAAATTATGGATGAGCTGCAATCCAAAGGCAGCGAACAGATCAAAAATATTCTATTGAAACATGGAGTCAGAGAACCGTTTTTTGGCGTAAGAGTAGGGGACCTGAAACCCATTCAGAAAAAGATTAAAATGGATTACCAGCTGGCGAAAGACCTGTATGCTACTGGAAACGCAGATGCGATGTATCTGGCAGGTTTAATCGCCGACGATAAAAAAATGACGAAGGAGGAACTGCAAACCTGGGCAGAGCAAGGTTTGTCTACCAACATTAGTGAATGGACTGTGCCATGGGTAGCTGCAGGCAGTCGCTATGGCTGGGAACTGGCTCTCGAATGGATCGATCATAAAGAAGAATATATTGTTGCATCAGGCTGGGCAACACTCAGCAATCTCGTTTCGCTTAAACCAGATGAGGAACTAGACATTCAGGACTTAAAGGGATTATTGGAAAGAGTAGTTCGGGAGATTCCAACGGCCGGCAATCGCGTCCGCTATCAAATGAATAACTTCATTATTGCAGTAGGCGCTTATGTAGCAGCCTTAACTGCTGCTGCAATTGAGGCTGCTAAAAAGTTGGGGGTCATTACTGTTAACGCCAATGGTGCTGCTTGCAAAGTCCCCAATGCAATTGACTACATTTTGAAAATAAAAGATAAAGGCACAATCGGTAAAAAGAAGAAAACGGTTAAGTGCTAGTAACAAAAACGCTGGTTTCTGGCATAAACCAGCGTTTTTGTGAACTGACTTAGTTCCGGTTTCCAGTCTTCGCCTGTCGCACATTCTGCCCTGCCTTATTGTTAAATTTATACAAAAAACTAAGGCGGTAACGGTCCGCATTTGGATTGTTAATTTGGTTAAGCATATAATTACTACCGGTAGTTCTGGTCTTAAATTGACGCGAATTTAAAATATTGCTGCCATCAAGAACCAGTGTCGCTTTATCCTTAAACAGGTTTTTACTGATCCCGAGGTCTAAATTGTGGATGGCCGCTGTCCTGCTTTGTGCATTTCTTTCCGCAGTGCTAAAGTTATAGCGTCCCTGAAAACCAAAACGCATCGGTAATTTTAGTTGCGCACTAATGCGGCTGGTTAAGGCTTCGCCAGAAAAATTAAAGTCCTGGTCCTGATAAAACCCCCGTTGTTTAAACGCATAAACATTAAATTCTGCATTCAGTTGTAAGGCGCTTACCGGTTGATACAAAATAGAAATCTCCAGGCCTTTACGGGTTTCATAATTGATGTTAACAGGAGTAGTAATGAAAGTGTTTCCTTCCTTTAAATAGGTATAGTCCTGAATTGGATGCCCGATATATTGATAGTATAAAGATGGATTCAGGGTCACTTTATGCCAGCGCTGCAAAAAGCCAAGTTCAAAAACATCCGCATAAGAAGGGTTTAAGTCAGGGTTCCCAACGTATTGCGCGTTAAAATCAGTGATTTCATTAAATGGATACAATAAGCTTAAGGAAGGCCTGTTGATACGTTTACTGTAACTCAGTTGCAGGCTTGTCCCTTCTTTAAATTGATAACCCAAATGAGCAGTTGGAAAAAACCTGGTATAATCCTTCTCCCTTTGAAAAGTACGCTCGCGGTCTTCAATGCGGACTTTAGTCAGCTCTGCACGTAAACCCAACAGGTAGGAAAAGGCTTTCCATTTGCTGCTGATTTGCGTGTATCCACTACTGATTAGTTCTTTATAGTCTAGCTTATTGTCAATCTGATCAAGAATTACCCAATCATTTCCTTCCTGTTTTTCCGCCAGATAATCACTGCTCACTAACCTGTTTTCTACCTTTAATCCGAATTCCAGCGCAGTATGCGCCGTAACTGGTTGTACGTAATCTGTCTGTAAAAGGAAATCCTTGCTCGCTCCGGTAGCACTCGTTCTGATCCCTGGCAATGTTTCCTGATTGGGTGCGATTCTGATGGTATTCAGCGCCCAGGATTTTTCACTGTTCCAGAAATCATATTGTAAGTCTATGCTGAACTTTTTCTTCGGATCGGTAAAACTGCGTGTGTAATTGAACTCAACCTGGTTGTAAGAGCGCTTTTCTCTGGATTCTCCATTGCGAATTAAAGCGCTGTCGACAAGATGATTGCTGTAATCGTAGTTTAAACTGGTTTTGTCATGGTCTTTAGTGGCATTTTTGAAGAATGCCGCAGTGATGGTATTGTGATCATTCAGGAAAAAATCTGCACCCAGATACAGGAGTTTTCCATCGTCATGTCGGTTTTCATTTTTCAATTGATTGTACCGTGTAGCAGGTTGGTCCGGTGGACTAACCACTTGTTCGGAACGGTATAAGCCAACGTAATCGGTATTGCGAATGCCGAAAGTAGAAAACAAATTGAATTTATCTGATTTGTAGTTCAGACTCGGGTTTATGCGCAAGTCATTCGGGATTCCCCCAAGCAGCTTTACCTGACCTGTAAATCCGGCTTTATTGTTTTTCTTAAGGATGATATTGATGATACCGGCAGCGCCAGCAGCATCGTAACGGGCAGAAGGGTTGGTGATGATCTCTACCCGGTCAATCTGTCCGGCAGGAATCTGATCCAGCGCATTACTCTGTGTTAACCCCGTTTTCCGGCCGTTGATCAAGATGAGCACACTGGGGTTTCCTCTTAAGCTGACCTGTCCTGTTGCACTAACAGTCACTGCAGGAAGGTTATTGAGCAGGTCGTTGGCAGAACCATTTTGCGACAGGAGGTCTTTTCCTACCACAAATATTTTCTTGTCTAACTTCAGACTAACGCCAGGTTTATCTCCTGTAATGGCTACTTCATTCAGGGTTTTGTCGAAGGGGCTACCCGCCGTCGGGTTCTCCCTGCTACCTGCAGCTGGTTTTTTAGTACTGTCTGCTACTGGTTTTTCAGTAGTTTGTTGTTGTGCAGCCGAATTCAATATACAGCTTAATGATAAAAGGAAAAATAACAGTAGTTTCATGGTGGTTTATTTGTTTAGTACAAGTTTAAGGAGCCGGATTATTTTATGACCGCTAAAACATGTGAACTGCTCTATATCCTTTTGAACTACATTTTTCTGCCCTATATTCGCTCTATCTTTAATCTATGAACCGTTTTATTTTATTTATTCTCCTGCTGCTCTCTTTTTCTTCTTGTAAAACAGAAGTGGATTCCCTTGTCGTAAGTCCGGTATATCAGTCAGGGGATGATTTGAACCGGGCATCTCCGGCTTATGACGACAGCAATTGGCCTAAGGAACGGACAGCTATAAAGGACCAGATCTATTGGGCGCGTATTCCTGTTGAACTGCTGGGAAATAAAAGTGTCGGGGAGCATGCTGGCCTGATGATCCATGCTTTTGGGGCTTTTGAGGTGTATTGGGATGGGGCGTTGATCGGGAAAAACGGCCGGATTAAAGAAAATGATCAGGAAGAAATCCCCGGTACGGCAAACACTTGTTTTATGATCCCTGATTCGCTGGCCGGCAAAGGGAAACACCTGGTCGCCATCAGAGCCTCTCAATCCTATTTAAGCGATGACCTTCGCGGTGTCTGGATTTCAACAGGGGATTATGATCAATTGATTAAAATGCCGCTTGTTGTCGCTTCTTTTATGAACATGATCGCCGGCGTATTTCTGATTGCCGCGGTATATTACCTCTTTATCTTCATCAACAGCAGGAAAAAGGACTATGCAGTGCTCATATTTTGTATCACCTGCTTTCTTTTTTTTATGTTACAGCTAACGGAGTATAGCAAGATTTATATTACCATTCCTTATTCAAAATTTTACCTGAGACTCGGGATTATCGGCGCGCTGACTTTCCTGATTGCTTTATTGATCCCCTGGTATTTTAGTATTCAGTTTCATTTTAAAAGGAAACTATTGCTGATGGGCCTGCTGCTGTTGTCGCTCCTTTTTATATATGGCTATAATTATGGTGCTTACGACGTCACGGCCAGGTATTTAAGTTTCGCAATGTGGGTTGCAGCCCTCGGGATTGTGGGGACTGCGGTTGTTCAGAAGGAGAAAGGAGCTGGTATTGTGATGGCTGGATTGTTGGCTTCGGCTTTGATTACTTATTGCCTGTATTATGATTTTGCACTGTTTATTAGCTTCAATATCATTATTTTATGTATGCTTTTTCTACACACCATCAGAACCAGAGATGCCGAAAATGAATACAGATCGGCCTTGCTGCTTTCTGCCAGACTGAAAACGGAATTACTCAAGAAAAATATACAGCCACACTTTATTAAAAACACGCTTACTTCTCTGATCGATTGGATAGAGGAATCGCCAAAACAGGGGGTCATCTTTATTCAGGCGCTTTCAACAGAGTTTGATTTGATGAATGAGATCGCCGATGAGACCTTAATTCCTGTGGAAAAGGAAATCGAACTGTGTAAAGTTCACCTGAAAGTGATGCAATTTCGAAAGGAAATAAACTATCAGTGGTCAGACTCAGGGATTGATCCTAAGGAGACCATTCCACCAGCAATCTTCCATACAATACTGGAAAACGGGATTACCCACAGTAAACCCTTACCGGATGGAACGGTAAGCTTTCAGCTAAACTTTATCAAAGCGCCTGAATTTAAACAATATACCTTGTTAACGATTGCTGAAAATCGCGAGAAAAACCGGGCAGGGAAACCGCGGAAAGAATCGGGAACCGGTTTTCGGTATGTTAAAGCACGATTGAGGGAAAGCTATGGAGATCAATGGGAATTCCATTCCGAACCAGTGGATCAAGGTTGGAAGACCATCATAAAAATTTACAAATGAGGATACTAATTATAGAAGATGAAACGAGAATCGCCGGCAGGATTGAACGGATGACGCGTGGTTTTTTTGCACAAAAATTAGAGCGGCTGGACCGTTTCGAATCTGTTGGAGAAGGCTTGTCATTTTTAGAAGATCAGGAGATCGATGTGTTGCTGTTAGACCTTAATTTAAACGGCGAAGATGGTTTTACACTTTTAGAATCTGTCATATCCAGATCTTTTCACACCATTGTGATTTCTGCCTATACGGAAAAGGCGATTACGGCATTTGAGTATGGTGTCCTTGATTTTGTGGCTAAACCATTTGATGAAAACCGGTTAGCGCAGGCTTTTTTGCGGATTTCCAGTCCTCAGCAAGCGGCAAAGGGGCTTAGGTTTTTGGCCGTAAAAAAAGCAGGAGAGATCTCTATGGTGGATATAAAGGACCTGATTTACATCAAAGGGGCTGGGATTTATTCAGAACTTCATTTGAGCAACGGGAAACTGGAACTGCATGATAAATCATTGGAAAAGCTAGAGCAATTGCTTCCTGCGGCATTTGAGCGCGTGCATAAATCTTATATCGTCGCCATTGATCAATGTGAAAAGATTATGGTGAATTCGGGAAGTAAATACGATTTGCTGCTGAAAAACGGGGAGCTGATTCCGGTTGGGAGGACGCGTTATCCTCAGTTGAAAGAGAAATTATTTGAGTCTTTATGATCCTTGCTTTAAACCGGGGTACCATAAAGACTCAAATCAGGATTAATTATAGGCGAACCTATACTTGAAGCCAACTTTTAAGCTCGGCAAGGTCTTATGTACATCCGGAGTAGTTTTGTAGTTTTCCTTTAGGAGGACTAAACCTGGTGCTGTCGAAAAAGAAAGTTCCTTACTCAGTACATATTCCAGCTCTGTAGCAATGCTTTGGGAGAAATAACTGGAAGTATTCCCATTCCAGGTGCCCGTTAAGCGGGCGTTGTAATGGACTTCAAACATAAATTTATCAGACATATTTACCTCTGCATTCGCATTTAATCCAGCACCGGCACCGTAGTCATAGAATCGGCCATTGTACTTGCCATTTTCGCCATAAGCACCAATTAAGATCGGGCCCATGCCGACAGAGGTTTTTAACTTCGTCTTACTGTTGAGTCCAAACTCAGAAAACAGGTAGAAATTAATACTTTGTCCGCCATAATACCAGGCTTGATTGTTAATGTAATCGTAGTTTGAGGTGATGGAGACCAGGTGTCTGGACCGGCTATTGCTACTCAAAAGCCAGCCGTTCACGGCGCCCACGATATTTAAGGCGTTTACAAAGGAACTATCATCCTGACCGACTTCCGCATTAAGGACAAAGCTGCCAAATGGGGTTTTATAGTTTTCAAAAGGGTTTCCATAGATCAGTTTCAAACGACCATAAACGCCGAAATTGGCCTGGTCATCTCTCATATTGACCTTTCTGATCCCACTTTCTGCTTCAAGCAACAATAACGTACTGTCTATCTGTTCAGTTCTTGAGGCTAGTTTTCCCCATTCACCATCCGCAATTCTTCTGAATCCATTGGTTGGGTTGATCACCATGCTGACGGTTTCATTGAGGTATCTTCTGAATCCTCTTCTGCGCACCTGAAGTATTTTTCTGGTTAAACGGTGAACGGATTCTCCGATCGTAATTCCGCCGATAGTGGTATTGATGATGTCATTCTTAGAAGGGGCCTGATTTTCACCGGCAGTTTCCCAAAGGTAACTGCCTACCAGTGCAGCAGGGGCGGATTGCCAGAAAGTAAAGCCGTTAGACCGGAACGAATTGTAAAATACGCTGCCATGGTAGGGATGGTCGATCTGATTGGTCGGGAAAGCGTCGTCGTCCCATGCCCAGTTTTTAAGCTTTAGGTTGTGTCCGATGGTTTTCAAACTAATATTTGAAAACTCCGCATGGGTGATAAATTTGCTGTAAGACCAGGGAATAAGTTCTGCAATTAGCAAGGAGGAGGATGCCCTCAGGAACCGTTTTTTTACCGGAATTTCTTCGATTGGACTTGCCAGACTATCTGTCTCTGACTGGGGAGACGTTGTTTGCGCATAAATTGGAATGGAGATGCTCAGAAAAAGGAGGGGTAGCGTCGTTCTTAAGCCGGAGATTATACTCATATATTTAGTTACCTTCAAGTAAAAACACCTTTATCTACTCCTAAGGTCAGATAAAGATGTATTAAATTGGTAACACTGAAACATCAGGAATGTTTCTAAACGGAGCTGTTTTTTTTACCCCATTGCTAAATAACCCCTTTTAGGAATGATGATTATTTTAATTCTTTAATCAGATTCAATAAGTCCTGCTCGGATTGAAATCCGGTAACTCGTTTTATTTCAACGCCATTCTGATAAATTGCCACCACAGGAAGGCCTTCTATTTTAATGGATTTGCTTAAGGATTTTGCCTCATCAACATTTACTCTTTCAATGGCTACTTTACCTTTTAGCTGATTTTTTAACTTCAGTAAAACGGGCTCCATTTGTTTACAAGGCAGACACCATTCTGCATAAAAGTCTACCAGCACATTTTTATTTGCTTTCAGCATTTTATCAAAATCAGTACTGGTAAAAAGGTCTGTTTTTGGTTTTTCTGCATTATTTAACGGTAAACCTTGCTGTTCCCAGGCCACAATGCCTCCTTTTAGTTCGTAAACTGTCGCAAAACCAAGTTCCTGCATTTTCTTAACAGCATTAGCGCTTCTTCCGCCACCTTTACAATAGACGTAAACAGGTTGCGTTTTGTCCATTTTGGAAATGCTTTCCTGGAAGGTTGCATCGTAAATGTTAAGGTTCTTTGCCTGATCAAGGTGCCCGGTATTGAATTCTTCCGGAGTTCTTACATCAAGAATTACCGCTTTACCAGCGTTTTTTAACTGATTTTGGAATTCTACCGCAGAGATCGTCTTGCTGCTGTTTTGCGCAAAAGCAGCTGGACTGCTGAAAAGTAAAAACCCGGTAAGGAGGATAAGGATGGAAATGCTGCGGCTGTTATGATGCTGATCAATTTTCATTTGACGTTTTTAAAATGTTGATATTCAAAATTAGGAAATACTATTGGGTTCTTTAGGGCAGGATTGTCATGTTTCCATCATTCCATTTAGGGGTTCAGGGAATCAATTGCAAATATTCTAATCTGCTGGTAAGGTAAAAACGGAGTGATGCTGAAAGAAAAACACCTGATTGGGCAGGGTGGTGTTCGATTTGGGGAATTAGTAAAGGGTTTGGAATAAGGTTTTTTCGTAATTTTGATTGTGATGGTAATTAGACGAGCAATTTTAAACGATATAGGCCCGATTATGGAGCTGGTTAAAGCGGTAGTGCCTTTGATGAATGCTGCCGGAAACTGGCAATGGGACGATACTTACCCAAATCCTGCTGCTTTTGAAAAGGATATCAGCCTTCAGCAGCTTTGGGTTGCTGATATTGAGGGGGCAATTGCCGGAATTGCTGCAATTACTACGGATCAGGATGCGGAGTATGCACAGGTAGGATGGGATCTTGAGGAAACCGCTATTGTGACACACCGGTTAGCCGTTAGTCCGGATCACCAGGGGAAAGGAATTGCCGTTGCGCTGCTGCAACAAGCAGAAAAGGTAGCCCTGGATCGCGGGATTCCAGTGCTCCGAATTGATACCAATTCCGAGAACGAAGCCACTCAGCGATTGTTTCCTAAACTAGGTTATGAATATGCAGGGGAGATCGACCTGGCTTTCAGGCCTGGATTGAGGTTTTATTGCTACGAGAAACGCCTTATAGGAAACATCTTAAATAAAAAAACACCTTCCTTTTAAAACCAGCGTGAGCAGGTATTTGTTATAGTAACAGCCATTCTTTTGATGCTGGATGGTCTTGTATTTTGAATTTTTTGCGCTCTGGTTCACGGTTGCTTTAACGAAAGGAGATGTGATGGATAATGTGACAATTAACAACAAAGGACAAGCAAGGATTTTTGAAAACAGATATCTTGAAGCACTTACGAAGACCCGTCCATGGGTGATTTACAGCATTTATATTCCCACGGTTATCTTTTTAATCTATTATGTCTGGTCTGGTTACCATTATTCGATAATGCTGATGTTCTGGATATTTTTGAGTGCCATGTTTACCTGGACGTTTTTCGAGTACCTGGTGCATCGTTTCCTGTTTCATTTTCCCGCAGGTACTAAGTTAGGGAAGCGGATGGTGTACATTTTTCATGAAAATCATCATGAATTCCCGAGAGATAGAAGACGGCTTTTTATGCCACCAGTGCCAAGTTTAATCATGGCTTCTGTTGTGTTACTACTGTTCTGTGGGCTCTCTCTTTTAGTGTTTGATTCAGGAGGTTATGCGTTGGTGTTTTTTTCTGGTTTCATTTCGGGATACCTTATTTATGTTTCTATCCATTATGCTATTCATGCTTTTCCACCCCCGAAATATCTGAAAGTGTTATGGCGAAACCATCACTTACATCATTATCAGCAACCAGATAAAGCATTTGGTGTCAGTTCGATGCTTTGGGATACCTTGTTTAGTACTTTACCTGATAAAAAGAGCCCGGGCCAGGGAGATAGGGACTACAATTGATGGGATTATACAGAACGGAATTGATGACCGGGCGCTGAATCAGAGCTGATCACAGGTGTCTGAAATGAGGATAAGGGTAAAACTCCAATAGCCGGAAAGCGATAAGCACCGGAACCTGGAACCGTTATAAAAAGGAATTTTTAAAAAGGAGAAATGACATGGAAACATTTTTTGTTGAATTTAATGTCGGGAGTCTGGAGTTAAGCGGCATTGTGACCGCAACCAGCCATTGTCGCATGTTTAAGGTGGAAATGGTGACCAATGAAGATGATCCAATCATACTCCGTCGGTCTTTAAAAGGAGAATGGCTGGTTTTAGAACGTGGAAAAAGAACATTGTCCGACAAAGATTTTCAAGAACTTGAAGGGGCAATAGACGAATGGCTGATTGAATTTTATAGTGCGAAGCGTATTTTAGTCCTCACAGATTTTTCTGAGGCTGCCGCGAATGCCGCGAGGTACGCCGCGTTATTGAGCCGGGATTTAAAAACCAGAAAACTGGTGCTATACCATTCCTTTGAGTCTATTTTAATGCCGTCAACAACCGGTTTTGCTCCGGTAGGACCCGGGTTTACGGAATCGTCAGCAGGAAGTCTGGAGAAAATTACGAGATTAAAAGAATCACTGGAACAGCTGGTCTTGCCGGAAACAAAGATTGCAACCAGAAATGATGACCGGACGCTGATTCCGGCAGTAACGATGCTGGTGGAGCAGCTCCGGACGGGGCTGGTGGTGGTGGGTATGACCGGAAAGAGTACGCTGGAACAGATTCTTATTGGAAGCAATACACTGGATTTGGCGAAAAGTTGTCCTGCCCCTTTATTGGCAGTGCCTTCCGGAGCCACTTACCAAAAAATAGAAAAAGTGGTTTTTGCCTGTGATTTGAAAAATGTGGTGGAGTTAACCCCACTTCTGGCCATCAAAACCTTTGTTAAAGCATTGGGTGCCTCCTTGTTGATCTTAAATGTTGACCGTCGGGTCGGGGATTTTGATCCTGATGAAATGATACAGTTGTCAGGTTTACATGAGTTATGGGACGATCAGAAACCTGAATATCACTTTGTAGAAAATGATGATGTTGCAGAGGGGATAATTGCGTTCGCAGACCGGAAAGGGGCACAATTGGTGATTACTATCCCCGGGGTATATGGTTTCTTTGAGGGAATTTTCCACCAGCGGGTCACTAATCAGCTGGCTAGCCGTTCTCATGTTCCGTTAATGTTGTTTAGAGCTTAATTATTGGTCAGAAAATGTCTTGATTTTTGGTTTTCTCTACAGAATTGCCTGGATATTTTAAGCTTTAGGGGGATATGTCGGGCGTTAATTTGATTATTTAGTTTTATTTTTCGAAAATTAGGCTATTTTTGTTTTCGGAGCTAAATGAAACAGATTACAGCGCATTTCATATCCTGATAATTCAAATACTAACTCTTTTCCTGAGAAAGCCTGATTAACTCCAAGACCAAAGGTCCGCGTTTTAAATGCAATGACCTTTTTTTGCCAATTTTTAAACCTAACACACACAAATGAACCAAACGATCAATGAATTCATGAGTAAAGTAGCGTCCCGCAATACGCATGAACCAGAATTTTTACAAGCAGTATATGAAGTAGCAGAATCCATTATCCCTTTTACGGAAGAAAACCTGAAATATAAGGTGAATAAGGTTTTGGAACGGATTGTTGAACCTGAACGTGTGATAATTTTTAGGGTGCCCTGGTTAAATGACAAAGGAGAAGTGGAAGTAAACCGCGGATTCAGAGTACAAATGAACAGTGCAATCGGCCCTTATAAAGGTGGTTTACGTTTCCATCCTTCGGTAACGTTAAGCGTACTTAAATTCCTTGCCTTTGAACAGGTATTCAAGAATAGTTTAACCGGCCTGCCTATGGGCGGTGGTAAAGGTGGCGCAGATTTCGACCCTAAAGGGAAGTCTGACGCGGAAGTAATGAAGTTTTGCCAGAGTTTCATGACGGAATTATACCGCCATGTGGGTGCTGATATTGATGTGCCTGCCGGTGATATCGGTGTGGGTGCCAGAGAAATCGGTTATCTATTTGGTCAATATAAACGCATTAAAGGCGAATTTACAGGGGTTTTAACCGGTAAAGGCTTTGAATGGGGTGGCAGTTTAATCCGCCAGGAAGCCACCGGTTATGGTGTGGTTTACTTCGTGGAAGAAATGCTGGCAGTCAGCAATGATTCCCTGAAAGGAAAAAATGTGGTGATTTCAGGTTCTGGAAATGTTGCGCAATTTACAGTAGAAAAATGCATTGAAGTAGGCGCGAAGGTCCTAACGATGTCTGATTCTGAGGGTTTTGTATATGATCCGCAAGGGATTGATACGGAGAAACTGAAGTTCATTATGGAGCTGAAAAATGTGCGTAGAGGAAGAATTAAGGAATATGCAGATGCGTTTAATTGCCAGTTTTTCCCGAATGAAAAGCCATGGAAGATTAAATGTGATGTTGCTTTCCCTAATGCGACTCAGAATGAACTGGATGAAAACGATGCAAAATTATTGGTGAGCAATGGTTGTATTTGTGTGGCAGAAGGCGCCAATATGCCGACTACCCCTCAGGCCATTCACATTTTCGAACGCGCTAAGATCTTATACGCGCCAGGTAAAGCGGCAAACGCAGGTGGTGTAGCTGTTTCCGGTCTGGAAATGTCTCAGAACTCGCAACGTTTCTCCTGGGATCGTGAAGAAATTGATGGTAAATTGAAAGTGATTATCTCACAGATTCATAAAACCTGTATGAAGTATGGTCAGGAAGAAGATGGCTATATCAATTATGGAAAAGGTGCAAATATAGCCGGCTTTGTGAAGGTGGCTGATGCCATGATCGCTCAGGGCGTAGTTTAAAATAAAAGGTATTCTTTAAAAACAAACCGCAGATCAGGATTAATTTAATCCAGTGATGTGTATAACGGCTGGACAGGTTTCCTTAAAAAGGAATTTGTCCGGCCTTTTTTATGGTGTTTTAAACCATATTTTAGCTTTTTGTACCAGATATAAGCTTTCGATCCCATATTTTGTAGGCAATTAGCTCCGGTTCGTATCCTTGTATCAGATCCTGACCTACGAAAATGCTGAACTTATCAGGGATCCTGAACCTATGAAAAATAAACTTCTGAACCACGAAATTCTCTTTGTTGTCCTGTTGTCCGCCATATCGATCCTTAATGTGTTCCTGTCTGCAGGAATTATGGAGGGCATGCAGGCGCCTGTAATGGCTACTTTGTTGCCAAGGATTGGGGTGATCCTGCTCTTTTTGCTGGTGTATTTATGGATTAATTTATTCAGTATTCCCCGCTTTCTGAAAGTTAAAGAGAAAGGGTATGTTGACTATCTTTTGCTGCTTTTTCAGTTTTTAGCCCTGGGTTTGCTACTCGCTCTGGGTGTAAATGTGGCTACTTATTTCGCACGGCCAGCGGAGTCTAACTATAGCGGATATGGACTTTTTTCTATGTTTGGCTATAATGATGAGCCTTTGAGTTCCATTTGGATGGGTTGGGGGCGGGGTTTGCAGCTCCTGAGTTTGTATGGTACTTATGCTGTTCTAAGAACTTATCTGAGTTGTAGAATTGAAAACTCAGGTCCGAAAACCAGGTATTATACCTTGATGGCAAATGAAATTTCAGGCCTGTTGGTGATCTATTTGCTCATCCCTATCCTTGTGTCCACTTTCAATCTGATAGAATATGAGTTGTTCTATTTATGGTATTTTGTGCTGGCGAATGGGGTATTGTTTGTTTATGTGTCGAATGTTTACTGGTTGTTTCCCAGGTATTTAAAAAATAATGAGCTGAGTAGGGGCTTTGTCGGTAGACTGCTTTTTTCTACTTTCGTTTGCACGATTCCTATGGTGATCTTTTTGGTCCATACCAGTCTGATCCCGATGTTCCTGTTGGGGAACTGGGCTTTTCAGCTGCTGGTTACCGTACCTTGTACCTGGCTGGTTTACCAGCGGAAGAAAGATGAGTTACTCGAATGGAGCAAGGCCGCGATGGAGTTGACACGTTCCAAAGCAGACTTACAGTTTTTACGTGCCCAGATTAATCCGCATTTCTTATTTAACGCGCTGAACACTTTATACGGGACGGCATTGATTGACGGTTCCAAAAGAACAGCCGATGGCATCCAGAAGCTGGGAGATATGATGCGCTTCATGTTGGAAGACAACCACCAGGATTTTATTCCGATGAAGGATGAGGTTGCTTACCTGCAAAACTATATCGCTTTGCAAAAACTACGGATCCTGCCTTCTGATCAGATCAGGCTGGAAGCAAACCTGGATGTTGCAGAATGTGATCATTTGATTGTGCCGATGTTACTGATTCCTTTTGTAGAAAATGCGTTTAAACATGGGATTGACGCGGATGAAAAGTCATGGATCATAGTTGACTTGTCCTGTACGGCAGATAGCATCCATTTTAAGGTGCGAAACAGCGTTTCTAAAGCTGTTTATGTCGATCCGGAAAGAAAGTCGTCTGGAATAGGTTTGAATAACGTTAGAGAAAGGCTGATGCTTTTTTATGAAGGAAAGTATCAATTGAACTGTGGTCAGGTTGATAATGAATTTATTGCTGAATTAAACATCCGGTTGCTATGATCCCAATGAAAGACCCTATGAATATTTTAAAGGCGATCGCGATCGATGATGAGCCTATTGCGTTGGAAGTGATCCGGAATCTTTCTTCGGAAGTCCCATGTATCCGGCTTTCGGAGTGTTTTACGCGCAGTAAAGAGGCGCTAATGTATTTACAACAGGAGCAGGTAGACCTGATTTTTCTGGACATTAAGATGCCGGGGTTGTCGGGGATTGATTTCCTGAAGTCGCTCCCAAACCCACCGATGGTGATCTTCACCACCGCCTATTCGGAGCATGCCGTGCAAAGTTTTGAGCTGGACGCGATAGACTATCTCTTGAAACCATTCTCCTTTCCGCGGTTTTTGAAAGCATGTAACAAGGCTTTCGAACACCACCAGCTTCGCAATCAAAGTCAGGGAGGAGTGTCTGCTGTTCCGGGAGAAAAAGCCGCCAATTCAATTTTCATTAAAAGCGGATATGAGCTGATTAAGATTGAACGCTCAGAGTTGCTGTACGCGGAAAGTATTGGCAATTATGTACAGTTTGTTTTAAGCAGCGGAGTGGTCCGGTCGCGCCTCACCATGGTAGAGGCGGAGGGCTTGTTGTCCGCTCCCGGGTTTATTCGGGTACACCGCTCTTTCCTGGTTTCCAGTCCGAGAATTGGAAAGCTGGATAAGCGAAATGTATGGATAGAAGGGAAGCAAATTCCTGTTGGTTCCATGTACAGGTCGGCCCTGGAAAAAATGGTTTTTGATGAATCTAAAAACCGGTAAACGCCCACTGACAATTCTATTGTCAGCTGGGATTTTTATGCCCGGATTTTCTCAATATTCAGTTAAAGTGATGGTGTTGAATGGTAGTGATAACTACCTGATTTTAAATGATGATTTCGTTATAAGAAAACAGGATTTAGTCCAAAAGAAGGGAGCTGTACCAACTGGTGGTCGCCTTGAGGTAAAGGGCCTTACAGCCGGAAGGTTTTCCCTTTCCTTAACCGGTATAGGCTATGCGGATTATACTGCGGAATTTGATTTGAGTTCGGGAAATCCGGTCTTTGATTTCGGTAGAATCACCCTCCTGGAGAAACGCAGTTTCATCCTATCCGGATTAAGGGCAATACGACAGAATATCAGGTCGGGGCATTCAAATCAACTCCCAATGATCAGGGCGAAAATCTGTTGAAACAGCTCCCTGGAATTTCAGTAGGCAAGGGTGGAAAAATCAGCGCGCAGAGGCAGACTATTACCGGGTGCTGGTAGATGGAGCAGAGTTTTTCGGGGATGATCCAACCCTGGCTACCCGACAGTTTGAGTTGACAGGATAAGGCTAAATACGCTTCCTCAAGCTTAGATCTTTCTGTTCAGTGCTACCCGGTTGGTTTGGGTGGATACGTTGAGCTGGAGGCTCGTAGCGGCCATTGCAGCGGGCAGGGGATTCCGGCAGCCAGGGCTTCCGGCTTCACTATGAGAATAAATGGAGTAAAAATGAGCCGATAAATAAGCCTGTTCCGTTTTATATCAGTTTTTTCTGCCTTATCCTGAAAATCGAAAACAGTTAGCCAGGTCCAGCTGTTTTTTTATTACGTAGTTACAATGAAGTAGCTAATCAAGAGGTATGACAATGGATAATGTAATTCAGAAACAATGGGAAGAAATTGATAAAAAACTATATAAGGTTTTGATCTTTAAAGATTTTCAGGAAGCATTTGCATTTATGGTTCGGGTGGCATTTCTGGCTGAGAAGAACAACCATCACCCCCGGTGGACCAATGAATGGAATAAGGTGGAAATCTGGCTCAGCACTCATGATGCCGGAGATATTGTCACTGAAAAAGACAGAAACCTGGCCAGGGAGATCAATGAGCTTTTATTAGTAGATGCCATTTGAAACTTAACAATTCCCGAATTGTTATACCCTTTTAAACCTTGAAAAAATGGAAAAGATAATGGTTTATTTCGATATGCCTGGTGTATCCGGGGAGCAGTACGACCAGGTTTGGAAAGATTTGAAGGCAGCAGGTCATACGCATCCAAAAGGGTTGTTGCACCACGCAGCAGCACCTACAGCCAGCAGTTGGTTGGTTGTGGATGTTTGGGAATCCGCAGATGCTTTTAAGGAATTTGGTCAGGTGCTCATGCCTATTCTTGAAAAGAATGGGATGCCAAAAAATGACCCCGTCATTTTACAGCTTCATAATATGTATAATGCGTCGGAGACGCCTGAATATGAGTCCAAAATATAAAAGCAGGGTGTCCATGAAAATTGGACACCTTTATTCAATGTTATGCTTTACAAACAGCATACAGGCGTTACTTTCCATATTAAGGACCTCATTTGCTACACTGCCCATAAAGAGTGTGGTTACTGAAGCTACCCCTTGAACGCCCATAATCAATAAATCAGCCTTTTCTTTTTTTACATAGTGCATCAATGCGGAGGCGATATTTTTATCTTCCGCCGGAACGACTTTTAAAGGTGTAGCATTAGGATATAGTTTAGTCCACTTTTCCGATTTGATTTTAAGATCTTCCTGTGTGTTTTTCCTGATCTCGGCATTAGAGAGCCCCGGGAAGAACTTCCAGGACAATTTAGAGATGTTTATGGGCTGAAATGCCAATTCTGGCAGTTGATGGTGTTTTTTAAGGAGGCTGCCCCATTGCATCACCGTAGGGGTGTATTTGGAGAAATCTATGGCTTCAATGATCAATTTAGGTTCCGGATTATAGGTTTCGGGAACAAGTAGGGTTTCAAAAGGAAGCATCCGGATCAGTTTATGCGCCAGTCCGCCATTGCCTTCCAGGTTTTGCTTGTTGCCCAGCACTGCAAAGTTGATTTGTTTCTTTTTAACCGTTTTAGTGAAAGATAATTCCGTATAATCCTCAAAGGTGACTTCAATATCGTAAGGCAGCTGGTCGCCGAGAAGGGCAGGAATTGTGGCATCAAGCTTCTTCTTAATGGTATTGGCAATGGTATTTAGTTGCTCCGGACTTTTGAAGGATTCCGGAAGCTCCGATTGCTTGATGTTATGAAAGAAAGTCACTTTGTTTAAGGGTAGTAATGTTGTGAGTAGCTTCAGGTATTGAATCAGTGGCTGATCCATTTCAGAAAGATCAAGACCTGCAAGCACGTTTATTTTAGGGGTTGATGCCATGTTGTTGTTGTTGTTGTACGTCGTTAGGGTGATTACTTTTGCTCAGCCATCAGGTCTGAAATGGTATCTCTGTAGCTCTTTTCTTCTTTAGAGCGCAGCTTCTTTTTGTTTTTATTCAGCTCTTCCTGCAATCCTTTTTTCAGGCTGTAGCACATCAGTAAAATGATGACTGCAAAGGGGAGCCCGGCAATGATCACGGCAGTTTGTAAAGCTTCCAGTCCGCCGCCCCAAAGTAATACAATGGCCACGATGGCTTGGGTGAATGCCCAGAAAACACGCTGTAATGGTGGAGTATAGGGCGCGTTACCTGAAGTAATGTTGTCGATCACTAAAGACCCTGAATCAGAAGAGGTGATAAAGAAAAATGCCACAAGCAATACTGCAAGTCCGGATAAGATCGGTGTAAAAGGGATCTTTTGCAGGAAGACAAACAGGGCGGTAGAGATGTCAGAATTCACGGCATCGACCAGGGTATTGTCTCCTTCAAGAATAAAATGAAGCGCGGTGCCACCAAACACGGTCATCCACAATAAGGTGATGATGGCGGGGACGATCAATACGCCAAGGATAAATTCTTTGATGGTTCTTCCTTTGGAGATCCGCGCGATAAAGCTGCCTACAAAAGGCGACCATGCAATCCACCATGCCCAGTAAAATACTGTCCAGGAGTTTTGCCAGCCCGATTGCCGGTAACTGTCGTTCCAGGTACTTATTTCGATGAAATCGGCAAGGTAGGATCCGGTGTTTTGAATGAAACTTTTTAACAGGTAAATGGAGGGACCAAATGCAAATACCAGCAGCATGAGGGCAAAAGCCATGATCATGTTGCCCTGGCTCAATAGCTTAACGCCTTTATCTAAACCGGAAACCACTGAAATGGTCGCTATGGAAGTCACAATGACGATGATAAAGGATTGTAGGGTGGTGGACATTCCCCAACCAAACAGGAAGTTTAAACCTGCGTTCATTTGCTGTACGCCTAGTCCGAGGGAGGTGGAAAGTCCAAACAATGTGGCGATTACGGAAAGAATATCAATCGAATGTCCCCACCAACCATGGATACGCTCTCCTAAAAATGGATAGAATAGCGAACGGAAGGTGAGCGGAAGTTTCTTGTTGAAGGAGAAAAAGGCCAGTGCTAATCCGACTACGGCATATATCGCCCAGGCATGTAAGCCCCAGTGTAAGGCGGTAAACTCCATCGCCTGTATGGCCAGCTCGGGGTCGGAACCCGCCGGACGTGGTGGCTGGGCAAAGTGAGAGACAGGTTCAGCAATGCTGAAAAACATAATTCCTATCCCCATTCCTGCGCTGAATAACATCGCAAACCAGGACATATTGCTGAATTCCGGCTCCGCATCATCTCCACCCAAACGGATTTTGCCGAACTTCCCGAAGGCCAGATACAGACAAAAACCAAGGATAAAGTTGACAGTCAGGATTAAGAACCAACCCAGATTTGCTGTGATTAACAGCTTGGTGTTGTTAAACCAGGCATCCAGTGATTCCTGAAAGAGCAGGCACAGGGCCAGACTACAGACAATCAACAATATGGAGGTATAAAAGACTGGTTTATTGATGATGAATTTAAAATTCGGCCGGTAATTTTTAAGCATTATCGCTGGTTTATGAATGCATAACAGCATTTGTCTCCTAAAGTTTCCGGATTGGCGCAATTCCCCCTTTATATTGACTTGTTACTCCCCTTTATTTTAGAAAGGATCTGCTTAACTTTAATAGTAGATAACATTAAATAGTTGAACCTTAAAATCATAATATCATGGAAGTGACCACTGTTAGCACCAGAGTCCAGGGATTATTGTCCTTGTTTGATTTGCAGACTACTTTTTTTGCGAAGGCAATAGTAGGGATTTCTGAAGAAGATATGTATAACCGGTTAAATACGGAGGCAAACCACATGGCCTGGCTTGCAGGTTCTTTGGTTGGACAACGTTTTTGGATGACTGCCGAAACGAATCCCGGATTGAAACAGGCAGGATATGAGTTGTTTAAAGACCATAAGGGGATTCAGGAAGGCGCAAAGTATCCTACAAATGAAGAGTATCTGAAAGATTGGGAAATGATCAGCCCGATTGCCCGGGAGGCCCTGGTAGATATCGATGATGAAAAGTTAGACAGTATAATCGACATGGGTTTTATGAAAATGACTTATTTTGAGATGATTACTTTTACGATTTACCGGGAGGCGAGTATTATCGGCCAGCTGGCGCTTTGGAGAAGGCTGCTGGGCTATCCGGGATTGAAGTACGATTAGCTTTCTTTTGATCAGAAGGTGTCCCATTGTACCGTGATATCAGATAGGAGATAAAACCTCAGGCCTGATATCACGGTATTTTTACTTTGATTTGCCGGGGTCTGAGCCTATATTTATCAGCCAGCGGTTGATCACAAGCATGACCGCTGTTTGAAAAGCCTATGGTCACAAACGAAAATAAATTAGATAACCCTGTTTGGTTTTCATTAACGGAAAGCCATGAAAAATTCTCGGTCAACTATGGTGATGTTAAGTTCTATCACCCCGACTACTGCCCGTTTGGCGGTTTTATAACGCTTGATTCCACAGAAAAAGCCCTGGATGAATATTCGGAATTGGCCCCCAGCTTTTATGTGGTTGGCGAAAAACCGGATTATAGCCCCTCATTGACCTTAAATAAGGAGCTGGTTTGTCTGCAAATGGTGCTGACTGCTAAGATTGAGGTGGACATGAATACGGATATCATCCCCCTAAAGGCCGAACATAAAGACGACTTACTTCGACTGGTTAATCTGGTACAACCGGGCTATTTCAAGAGCAATACACCGGAATTGGGCAATTATTACGGCATTTACAAAGAAAATGAACTGATAGCTGTTACCGGAGAGCGCATGAAAATGAACGCTTATACCGAAGTGAGCGCAGTGGTGACACATCCGGACCATACCGGCAAAGGCTATGCTAAGCAATTGGTTGCCCATACGGCCAATCAGATATTTTTGGAAGGTAAAATTCCTTACCTGCACGTTGCCGAAACCAATGTCGGTGCCATAAAACTCTATGAAAAGCTGGGTTTTGTGACCAGAAGAAAAATCAGCTTCCGGAACTTTACTAAAAAGGGGGAATAGCCTGCCTTTTTCCTGATTTCAAGGTCGTTACAGGCGATCTTGAAAATTATCGGTTGGTTTTGTGATTTTTAGCAAGCTTCCCATACTAATAGGTTGTTTTCATTTTCTATGCAAAGTAAAAAGGATTTTATTGAGATCATAAAGGACAATCAAGGGCTTATTTATAAGGTGGTAAAGGTGTATACGGATGGCAAAGAATCCGGGGAGGATTTGTATCAGGAAATCATCTATCAGCTATGGAAATCATTTGCTTCTTTTAGAAATGAGGCCAAATTGAGCACCTGGATGTATCGCATTGCACTGAATACGGCTATTGTTCATTTGAAAAAAGAGAAAAGAAAAGGTAATCAGGTGTCAATTGATGAAATTGTATTGAATCAACCGGATACCAGTGATACACTGAAAGAAGAGCAGTTCGCAGTATTGTATACACAGATCAGGAAACTCAACAGCATTGATAAAGCCATAGTCCTGCTTTACCTGGAAGGAAAAACTCATGAAGAAACCGCGTTAATCACTGGCTTCACGACTACTAATATCGGTACTCGTTTAAGTCGGATTAAACAAAAGCTTATTGCTCAAATCAATTAAAACATCGGTTATGGAATTAGAAGAAATGAAATCCCTTTGGGAGGAAATGTCAGATAAGGTTGAAAAACAAAAAAAAGTAACGGATTCCTTAGTTCTGAAAATGACAAGGGTTAATTATAGCAGTAAAATCAACAAGTTGATCCTATATGAGATGATGGGTGCTTTGGTTTGCCTGGTCGCGGTGATATTTATTTTACTCAATTTCTCTAAGCTGGATACCTGGTATTTGCTGGGCTGCGGTCTTGTTTCGGTGATCATCATCGTTTTTTTGCCCCTGTTTTCTTTTAAAGCGCTTTGCAGGATGCGTGCTATAAATATCTCCGGTAATGATTATAAGCAGACATTGATGGCGTATTCTAAAGGGAAAATTCAATTCCTGCTGGTGCAGAAGGCAAGTCTTTATTTCGGAGCGATTCTACTGGTCTGCCTGCTTCCGGTTATGGGAAAGCTGATTGCTGGCTATGATTTTTTTAAGGTGACCGATATTTGGTTTGTTTACGCTTTAAGCTTTCCTTGTTTTTATTATTATGCAATTTGGGTGCGGAATAGCTATATCAAGGCCACGATGGAGGCTGAAAACATCCTTAAAGAATTGCAACAGGGATCGTAAATACCCCGGCTGATTTTCTTCCTGGTAGCTTAAGCGCTTGTGTAACAGAAAGCTAAAATCGTTTAATGATTAGGCATTATCACAGAATTGCGGATGCCCTATATTCCGTTATTTGTAATAACCAAATCACACAAGTATGAAAAAGAGCTATCTGCTTATTGCCGGATTGTTATTAGCCAGTCCGGTTTTTGCACAAAAGAATTATTTAGAAGAGTCGAAATCCGCTAAAACCGAGCGGATGCAATGGTGGCATGATGATACATTCGGAATGTTCATCCATTGGGGATTATATGCGATTCCTGCCGGAACTTACAACGGAAAGGATGGTGGCGCAGAATGGATTATGGAAACCCATAAAATCCCGACCGCAGAATATGAAAAATACGCTGCACAATTCAATCCGGAGAAGTTCGATGCTAAAAAATGGGTAAGTATAGCCAAAGCAGCAGGAGCTAAGTACATCGTGATCACCTCCAAACATCATGATGGCTTTAGTATGTGGGACAGCAAGGTGACGAACTACGACATCATGGATGCGACCCCATTTAAAAGGGATGTGGTAAAAGAGTTGGCTGATGCCTGTAAAGCGGCGGGTATCAAGTTTGGTTTGTACCATTCGATCATGGATTGGCATCATCCAAAAGCCAACCCAAAACAAAAGCCTGCAGAAAAGCCTGATTTCACGAAATATAGGGAGGAGTATTTAAAACCTCAGCTGGCAGAGTTGATTAAGAAATATGATCCGGCTATATTATGGTTTGACGGAGAATGGATTTCTGAGTGGACGGAAGATCAGGGGAAAGACCTTTACAACTATTTACGCGGCCTTAAGCCTTCTTTAGTGATCAATAACAGGATCAGTAAAGCCCGTGGCGGTATGGAAGGGATGAACAAGTATGAGAATGCAGCGGGTGATTTCGGTACGCCGGAACAGGAGATTTTAAAAACAAATTCTCAGGATTATTGGGAGAGCTGTATGACCATCAATAACAACTGGGGTTTTGTAAAGAACGACCACAATTGGAAATCAGCAGAAACATTGATCAATAACCTGATTGATGTAGCCGCTAAAGGTGGAAATTACCTGTTAAATGTTGGTCCGAGTGCGGAAGGCGAGATTCCTGCACCAAGTGTAGAACGCCTTGGTGAAATGGGTGACTGGCTAAAGGTGAACAAACAGGCGATTTATTCGACGAACAGTCTGCCGAATTATAAAGAAGGAGAAAACTTGCGTTTTACGCAAAGCAAGGATGGTAAGACTACCTATGCGATCTTTAATAAACAGCAGAACAATGAGCTCTCTATTGCTTCGGTTCAACCAAAAGAAGGGTCAAAAATCTATATGCTTGGCGTTAGCAAGCCTTTAACCTGGACAAAAAGTAATGGTGCGGTAGTGGTGAAATTGCCGGAAACACTGCCTTGCAAGTATGCATGGGTGTTAAAAATACAAAGTGCTTCGGCCAATTCGAAGTAAATGATTCCTGGCGGCAGGTGTTTTCAATGGTAAAATACTGCCGCTTTTTATGAATTCCTAAGCTGTTCCAGCAATCAGTCTGCTTTCTGCAGGCGATTTTGGTTTTAACAGCATACATCACTATAATTTCCTGAACAGGTCTGCCGATTTCTTTATTCAGGGAATGTGGTCTCTATTTACGAAAAGGGTAGAAACAAAAAAAGCATCTCTTTTGGGAGATGCTTTAGGTAAATCATCAATAAATTAGATGGCTTTTACATTTGTTGCATTAAGGCCTTTTTTGCCGTTTTCAACTTCATAAGTAACTTTGTCGTTCTCCCTAACAGGGCCTGCTAATCCAGTTACATGTACAAAGATTTCTGCATCTCCGTTTTCTGGTACGATAAAGCCAAATCCTTTTGACTCATTAAAAAATTTTACTGTTCCTTCTGGCATTGTAGTTTATTTAATTATTAAAGATAAGTGTTATTGCTCCCGTAAAGTTGTTGCCTAACAGAAAAGAATAACAAGTGTAAAATAGGGATTGTTTAAAAGAATTCTAAGTTTTTTTAATAAAATATTTAATAATAGTACTTTTTCGCCTTAGATCACGTTTGGAGGCCTATATTTTAGTAAACTTTTTAGTTTAAAATATGTCGCTTTGCAGCTTCCAGCGGCTCGTCCGTTCCATTTTTGATGCCATTTAGGGTCGGTTTTACCATGTAATCGATTTTTACACCAGTTCCCTGAGCATTAAAACCATCCGGATAGTAGACACCGATACCTGAAATAAAGGTTTTGAAACCACCGGGCAAAGGTATGGCGACAATGTTTCCGTCTGCCCCGGCAGTAGTGCTGCCAATTACTTTTACATTGGGAGCGGTTTGAAAGGCCATGGTTACAAACTCAGCATTACTCTGTGTCATTTCATTCACAATGACGACAACTTTACCTTTGTAGTAATCTTCGGTTTTACTGCCACTGATTACCGGGGGACCATACCGGAAAGATCCCGGCCGACTTAAAGATCCCTGACTGAATCTTACAAATGGAGAGGGGTTGGGTTTTAAATAGGTACTGAGTGAATATCCCATTTCATCTGTAGGGTAATTGCGCATGTCAATAATAATTCCGGTCGTATTTTTAAATTGCTCCCTGATCTGATCCAGTTCGGTTGCCTTAAAGGTTTTGCAATAGATATAACCAATATCTTTGCTGAGTAGTTCAAATCCTGGTGCTTTTGGTTTCGGATCCCAATCTTTACTATAGCTGTCAAATTTATCATTTAGCGGCCCTTCCTGATTCAGGGTCAGGAACTGACCAGCTCTGGAAATTTCTAACTTAAATACAGGCTCATGACTTCTCAATAGATATAATCCAGGCATATCTCTTAATACGGTAGGGTGATTGGAAGCAGAAGTAACCGGAACGTGATCTTTAACCAGTTCCTTTACTGTTTTTCCATTGATTGAAGTGATTACATCACCAATTTTAAGCTGTTGCGTCACATTCAGGGTGTCTTTATAATAACCGGTAACTACCAATTGATCTGCTATGAATTTAGCCTGAAAGGGTAACTTGTACCTGCCCAGATAATGTTGATAGACGTTGCTGCTTATAAAAGCATGCGTATCACGGATAGTACTGACTAACCTGACCAGGGTATTTACATATTTATATTGATTGCGTGCTGCAATGATCTGTGGAATGAAAATCGCTAAGGTATTGTTCCAGTCCTGCGCTAGCTTCCTGTTTGGCGAAAAATACTGAATGATGCCCCAGTAGCGATACAAGGCCAATAATCGATACCCAACATCTGGATAGTCCCACTTGGTGTAAGGTTGTTCATGTGTGAAAGCAGGAATAATGCCTCCACCAAAGTCTACGTAGTAATGGCTTTTGTTATTGCTGTTACTGATCAGATGAGTCAGTTTCTTCTTTAGTGATTTACTAAACGTTGAATTATTGAGTAAGCTGCCGTAGTCGGGCTTTACTACCAGATCTTTTAGCTGGTTTGTTGGGATGCAGTCCTTGCAGTCCGGAACCTTTCCTAAGTCATCCATCCAACTTTCGAATAGGATAGAGGCAGTTTCGTCAGTTGTTAGCTGTAGCACTTTAGGTAATACCCTTAAAAGTTCCGCATCCCAGTTTCGCTCACCGGCAGCGATAGCAGGATGATGATATTTTAAGAATCCCCAAAGTTCTCCCAGGAGTGTTAAGTATTTTAACTGAACTTTTCCGGTAACAATCGTATCTATTCCAGAACCATTCTCAAATTCCTTATCCTTTAATGCCGGGTAGTTTGGGGCAGATTTTAAGGTTGCCTGCTCAATTTGGGTTTCATCAACATATAATCTCAGGCTGTCTACCCATATTTTTCCTTTTCCAAAAAGCATGGCACCAGCAGTGATTTTTACGGCTTCATCTGAGTTGTACTTAACGCTTACCATATACTCCTTCCAGTCGGTGCTACCGGTTAACTTTTGATTTTCCATGGTCTCAAAAGCAAGATCATTGCCATTAGCGTCCTCTACTCTTAACCATACGCCAGCAAAACCATCGGTCACATTTTCTGTTCTGATATTTCCTACCAGCATTAGCGATCTTCCCTGAAATGATTGGTTGATTGGAAACCGGATGGCACCACTGGGAAATCCCGGGACTGAGCTGATAGATATGGCATATTTTCCTTGTTTCTTAACCGCACTGTCTAGTTTGATCTCGAATTTATTCTTGCCATTATAAGTTAAATCCCATCCAACAGGGTTTCCTTGCTGGTCAAGCTTTTCAAAAGTACCATTGAATCGTTCCTGCGCATTGGTTAAGGCAGGAAAAAGGAGTAGGGCGAGCAATAATTTTAATTTAACCATACCGTAATTTACTTTAATTGCAGGAAGTAGGTAGGTTAACTATTTAATTTAACGTTAATTAACAATTGAACTAACTTCGTTTACTTTCTTGATCAGGTAAAAGTTATAGGTTTTCCCATCAGCACCAGGCACATACTTATGGTATTTTGTTTGCCATGGTGTAGGTTCGGATGGTGTGTTAAAGCTGTATTTTATCCAGGTGGCATCCAGCAACGCAGCAGCGTAAAGATTCAGTCGTTTATTTTTGGCATTTGGAATCGGAACATACCTGGTAAAGTCCAGTGGAAGCCCTGATTGTGCGATCATCTTATCATAATAGGACAGGCCCGTCCGACCGTCATTAGTTGAGATCAGCATTCCAAAACTTATTAAATCATCGGTGGAGCTGAGGAAAAAGCCGTTGAAATCATTTTCAGTACCTTTTTCTAACAGGTAAGGAATTTCTACCCTTTTGGTAGTTTTGACAGGGACAATCCTGTATGTTGTAAGAACATCTATACGCTGCCCGGTCCATTGTCTTCTGTCTTCTTCCGTATATTTAACATAATAGACCGGTAGCTGAAGGGTGTCTACTTTCATCTCTTTACTTTGGGCATAGGAACTACCGAAGTTGAAGAGGACTAACAGAGCCCCTAAGCTGAGTTTTTGACTGATCATAGTTGACTCTGTTTGATGTTAAAATGCTATTTTTTATAGTTAAATGGTTGTTTAATAGATGAATGTATGTATCTTTAGTTAAGCGATAGCTCCTTTGATTGCTGGCCTTTAACCTAAATATGATAACGGGAACGATATGAAAAGGATAAGTACTATTACCATAATGCAGCGGGTATTGCTGTTTTTTGTGGTCACCAATTTCCTTACCGGATTAGCGCTGTATTGGATCAGGGATGGATATGAGCTGGAAAAGCAACTCGCAAGCATTCCTGCATTGCTGTTGCTTTATTGCTACCTGGATTTCCTGGAAAAGCGAAATTTAAGAAAGGCAGGGAGAAACAGGGAGTTAACTTAAAGGATTTTATCCAATGCATTCAGCATTTTTGTCCAGGAAGTTTCTGCACTGCCAACGAAATGTTCCCAGTCTGCCGGCATTTTTTGCGTTAGCGTAAGTTCAGCTCCTGTGGCATTGGGCACAATATCAACCACTATTTCTGAATGGTCATCGGTATCCTTGCGTACCGCCCAGGTAAATGCCAGTCGTAGGGGACGATTGATCTCTAAATACTCACCGGTATGGTCAATTTCTTCTTCATTTCTAAGGACTACAAAGGAAAAGGCACCACCCACCTTAGGATCTGTTGTAAGGCTCACAATCTTTTCATCCCGAACCTCGGGACCAAACATAAATCTTCCGATCATAGCGGTATTCAGCCAGGCGTCAAAAACATCTTCAGCGGTTACCGAAAAATGGCGGGTTACAGTTGCTTGAGCAGAGAGTTGTTCATTCATGATTTCCAGTTTTAGATTAAGTTTTTATGATCTGTTGTTTTCGTATAACTTATCAGAATGCTATAATGTTTTAGAATTACACAAATATTTCCGCCATGTCAGTGCTGGTTTTGTTGAATTCCGCATAGCTGACCGGCTGAAAACGGGGTCGCCGATCCGGGGGTGGCAATAATGTATTTTTACCTAAAGGATAGTCTTTCTTGTAATGAGGGTTAATTCTTTAGCGCATAAGCAGGATAATTATTGCCTGGTCTGATTTAAATACCTATTTTTAAAGTCGAACCATTATTTGAATTATGAAACTAAAAATCAGCTTATCCCTTTTTGTATCTCTGACCTTCCTGTTTGTAAACCAGGTTTCCGCCCAAAAAGGCTGGATCAATCTTTTTAACGGAAAAGATCTGAAAGATTGGAACATTAAAATCGCCAAACATGACTATAACGACAATTATGCGAATACTTTTCGTGTAGAAGGTGGCCTGATCAAAGTAAACTATGATGGATATGAGACTTTTGATCAGCAATATGGCCATATGTTTTACAAGAAGCCTTTCTCGTATTACCTGTTAAAGGTTACTTATCGTTTTGTTGGCGATCAGGCAAAAGGTGGAGAAGGATGGGCTACAAGAAATAGCGGAGCGATGTTGCACGGACAAGCACCGGAAACCATGCTTAAGAACCAGGATTTCCCGATTTCTATAGAGGCACAAATTTTAGGTGGCGACGGGGAGCATATTCGTCATACCAGTAATCTATGTACGCCGGGTACACAGGTCGTGTATGATGGTAAATTGTTTACCCCACATTGTTTAGATTCCAAATCGAAAACTTATGCTGGTGATCAGTGGGTTACCGCAGAGTTTTTAGTGCTTGGAGATTCGGTAATCAAACACATTATTGATAAAGAAGTGGTGCTGGAATATTCAAAACCTCAAATCGGTGGAGGTAGTGTATCCAACTACGATCCGAAAATGAAGCAGGATGGCAAAGCCTTAACCGGCGGTTATATCTCTTTACAGAGCGAAAGTCACCCGATAGAATTTAAAGAAGTAAAGCTGTTTAATTTAGAGCGCTACGCAAAGGATAAAGCAAAGCTGGATAAAGTAATTGAAAAGTTGTTACAGTAAGCATACACAGGTATAGTAATACCGGTAAATTATAACATACAGGACAGGTATCCTTTACAGCCTATAAAAAGCGATAAAGGATACCTGTTTTGCTTTAATCCAGGGTTTGAACACCACCTCCGTTCACAAACAGTATTTGTCCGCTGACCCATTCAGAAACCGGTGCAGCGAAATACAATACGGCCCCTGAAATATCTGATGGGTTTCCCAATCGTTTTATCGGCGTATGTGCCAGCATTTTTTCCTCTATTTCCGGCGTAAGTACAGAAGCCAGGGCCGCAGTCTTTGTAGCCCCCGGGCCAACCGCATTGATGCGCACCTGTGGTCCAAAATCCATAGCCAGGTTACCCGTCATATGGTTCAGTGCTGCTTTAGACGATGCATAAGCACTCATATTCGGACTTTTATTGACACTACTCATCGAAGTGATGTTAATGATACTCCCATAACCATCTTTTTTCATTAAGGGCACACACAGTTGTGAAAGTCTCCAGGCACTGAAAACATTTAGTTTAAAAACCCTGGCAAAGTCGTCCACCGTAATGTTAAATGGGTTTTCCTTACCGCCACCACCACCACCGGCATTATTGACCAGGATATGAACACCGCCTAATTCTCTATGGGTTCGCTCTACCAGATTAACCAGATCCTCATCATTGAGCACATTACACTCAATGGCTATGGCTTTACCGCCTTTACTGATGATTTCTGCGGCCACCGCTTCTGCGTCCTTAAGTTTTAAATCGGCTATTGCAATCGCTGCTCCAGCGCCGGCAAGGGTTTCACAGCAGGCTTTTCCAATTCCATTACCACCTCCGGTTACAATGGCAACTTTCCCTGTCAGGTCAAAAAGTTCGTTAATAAGCATATTTATAGTTTTAATGTAAGCGGCTATTTTCAGGGTATTATACCTGATTAAGACACAAAAGGAACAAAACCAGCGCGCAAATGTTTGGATATATTCACCTGGATTGTCCTGTGCCAACTCTAAATAAATATTCCTGGATACATTGGTGCTACCGGGTGATAATTGCAAATATTCTGGTCCCTAAGCAGTACTTTTGACAGGCTCTTCTTTTAACACAAACTATTGCGAGCAAACTATTGGAACCAAACCATGTTATCAAACCATGATTAAAATACGCTTCTTATTACCACTCTGTTCCATTGTTTTACTTTCTTCCTGCGTGTCAAGGTTGGCCAGACCAGCAATTTCAGGTGTGATTGTCGATTACGATAAGAATCCGGTTGCTGATTGTCGGGTGGGTGAGACCGTAACGGATAAAAACGGGGCCTTTTATTTAAAGGAAAAAAGGTATAACAAGTTTTTACTTTCAGAAATGATGATCATGGAAGCGCCACCGCTTCGTGTTGAAGAGCCGATTGTTAAAGCAGATTTTATAAGTGATGCCATTACTTTATATAACCCACGTGGTGGCGGACAGGCCAAAGGCGCAAAATACCAGATAGACACCATTTTTCTAAAGAGAACAAATCAGGAATTCGATATCGCGGATTTGCTGGCCAATAAGCACTGGAATTTAAGCTATACCAAAAATGCGGATACCATTTATATGCTGAGATCTGGCTTTGCCGAATGGTGCAAAACTGAAAAATGCCGGAAATTTTTTAATGAATATGAGGCTTTGACTGATAATTACTATCATTCCTACCGTAAAAACCTCAGTGAAGGGGTAATTAAAAGATTTATTGAGTTGAAATTTAAGGGGGATCATTCTGGCAGACTAGAACAGGTGCAGCATTACAAACATACTTTTGAAGGTCCAAATAAGCAGAGTGATACTTTAAAAACCAGTTTTAACTGGGCCTTGACCAACAAAGGGATCATTCAATTTAAAGTTCCTGAACCGGTTGAAATCAGCCATAGCTATAAAGTCGCATGGGTTGATTTGTATCAATTGATGTTGGTTAAGACTAAGTATGATAACCTAAACAACAGATAAAGTACTTATTTATGGCCTGATATTAACAGGAATAGAATGACAATTTCCAGGTTTAATTACTCTTGTTGTAAGATGCTGGTCGCTTTTCCATCTTCAGTTTTGGTTACGAACCAATGTTTCTGCGCATCTTTTTCCATTTTGTATTTTTTATCGGTTGAGGTATATACGTCTGTGTCTGCTGCACTGAGTATAATTGCCGGATTAAATTCAACGGCAAATATCTCCACCTGTTTGTTGTCCGCAGAGAACAGCACATATCCTGCAAAGTTATTATTGCTCAGGTCTTTCATTTTGGTTGCTAATTCAAAGGGGCGAATGCATTCCTTTTTTAAAACCGACCAGCTATAACCAGCGGATGTCAAACATCCATGTTCGTCTTTGTTTCCGCCAATCTGTTTTTTGGCGGTATCTACAACAGTATTCATTGTCGAATCCTGTTTTTGAGCACTGGTATTGGCTTTTTGAGAGTTGCAACTGAATAAAGCCAGTGCAATCAGGGAAATTCCAGAAGGGTAGATTGTTTTCATATCGGTTTTTTGAATGATTAGATAGTTTGTTAAACACCAGTTGGACTCATTTGTTTTTTTACGCCTAACTGGTTTGTAATGTTGAATTTATGTACCTTATGACAAGCCGGCTGTCCGGCCTTTGCAAGCTCCCAAATAGTGTCTGACTTTTTGGGACCACTGCACTTTAGCTGCCCTGTCTTTATTTGAAACGCGCTTATGAAATACATTTTAAAGTTATTCCTTCTTTTTACGATCAGTAGCCAGTTTACCGTTATCAGTGGCCAGGCACAGGTTAAGCAAGTTCAGATTGCGCGCGTAAAGGAGATGGCAAACCTTCCTCAACCCTTAAATATCATCGACTGGAAAAAGATGGCGCTCCGTTTCGACAGTACCGTCTATGATTTTAAGGCAAAAGGAGCGTACTGGCCATTGATTTGGATGGACAGCACCCGTAAAAATTTCGATCAGCCAGTACTGGGAATGTATACTGCTATCGGGGATGTCAGACAGGGGCCAGGCAACAATAAGGGGATGTTTCATGAGGCGCTTGCCAATATGGGAGCCGTTTTAGGCGCCTCGCTGGTTGGTGTCGACAAGAGCAATCAGCAAGGCCTGAACTATGTTGCTATGCTGAAAAACTACTTCAACAGGGATACCGGCTGGGACATTATGATGAACAATACAGCGCCGGAAGTAGCCTTGCTGGGTGGTGGGTACGGAAGAGATTGGTGGTATGATGTGTATCCCAATGTGCTCTTTTATGCCATTTATGAAAAGTATCCCGCAGAACCGGATTTTGATCTGCTGGCAAAAAAGATTGCCGAAAAGTTCTTTAAAGCAGACTCCATCCTAAACGGAAATTACCACTATTCTTATTTCGACTATGGGGCAATGCTGCCTAAAACCAATACCATCTGCCTGCAGCCTGACGCTGCGGCCGGACATGCTTATGTATTGTATGCAGCTTATAAAAAATTCGGAGATCCACGTTATCTAAAAGGTGCAATCAGCGCGATGAAGGCCTTAAATGCAGAAAAAATCAATCCTACTTATGAATTGTTAATGCCTTTTGGTGCCTATTTAGCGGCCAGAATGAATGCAGAAGAAGGGACGGGTTTTGATGTCCCAAAAATGCTGGACTGGACGTTTTCCGGTACTGCGGTATGTAGGGAAGGTTGGGGATTCCTGGCAGGAAGCTGGAATGGCATAGACATTTCCGGCACTGTGGGAAGCACGGTGGATCATGGTGGCTACAGTTTTTTAATGAACACTTTTGATGCGGCATGGCCTTTAGTGCCATTGGTGAAATATCAACCTGCTTATGCCACAGCCATCGGGAAATGGATGTTGAATGCGGTAAATGCCTCCAGGTTGTTTTATCCGCAATATATGCCGCTGGAGCATCAGACTTTGCCGGGATTTGCGGAGGTGACCAAAGGTGTGATTGCTTACGAGGGCCTGGCAAAAGCATCCACATTTGAGGATCGGTACCTGGATTTAAAAGCGCCGGTTGCGCAAGGGGATGGGCCTAAATGGGTGCCCGGTAAAAACCCTGAAATCTCCCAGTTTAGTGTTTATGGGAGTGGACATGTAGGCATTTTTGGAAGCATGGTCAGGAAAACTAACGTAGAAGGGATTCTACAGCTGGATTTGAATGTAACGGATTTCTTTGCGGCTCCGGGTTTTCCTTCCTGGTTGTTTTACAACCCTTATCCCATAGCCAAAAAACTGAGCTTTAAACCGACTGGTAAAGTTGATATTTATAACCTGGTAACCCAAAAGGTTATCGCCAGAAATGTGAGCAAGGCGATTCAATTTACGATTCCCGCCTTAACTTCAGCGATTTTGCTGGAGATTCCTTCGGGCAAAAAAAGGACGGTAAAAAACAACCAGCTACAAGTAGCTGGTCGCGTGATTGATTATCATTATAGCCGGAAATAGCAGAATTAGTTCAGGACTTTATTTAGCGTGAGTTTATAGCCTACATAAACGAGTGGGACAGTAGAAGCCATCACAATAGTAGTGATTAGCAAAGCGTCTTTTGAAAACAAGGAAACGACTCCGCTGGCTATAAAACAGATGCCCAACTGAATGGTGTTTTGCATAGCGGCTGCTTTTCCTACATTGTGTGAAGCTGATTTTAAGGCTTCTGCCACAACGATAGGGTATGATGCCCCATTGGCCAAAGCCATTAAACAAAATGGAATTAACAATATGGTTAAGGTAGGCGTCATGGTGATGGTAATGATATAAAGGGCTAAACAAGTTGCCGAATAGATGATCAGTAAGTAAGGGAGTAACTTTTTCCCTTCTATTCTACTCGTTAAGCTTCTATAGCCATATCCACCGATTAAAAATGCAATGGTTTGCGGGAAAAAACTTAGTCCGATCTGATTTTCATTGTAGCCCAGTTCTTTTAAGAAGAATGGAGAGCCGGTAAGCCAGGCAAAAAATGCTGCGGAACAAAGGGCATAGAGTAACACATTTCCTAAGAATTGTTTGGATTTTAAGAGTGACTTATAAGATTTGTCTGCTGTGGAGTCCCCGGCTTTAATGGTTTGTACCGTTTTCTCGTCTTTTATGGTTAAGGTGTAAATGATGAGCAGAACTGCAATTAAAGCAAGTGCGATAAAGATTGATCTCCAGCCAAAATAGTTGAGTAAGAATGCGCCCATTAAGGGTGCTAATGCAGGTGATAGTGCCACCAATGGCATAATCGAGGCGAAAATCTTATTGGTTTCTTCCTTTGGATATCTTTCGATCACTAAGGCCTGCCAGCTTACAGCAGCGGCACATACGCCTATTGCCTGTATCAATCTCAGCAGTAATAAAAGACTTACATTGTGGGTGAAATAGATACCTAAGGAGGCAATGGTAAAGATGCTTAAACCCATAAGCACTGTTTTTGGCTTGCCAAATTTATCGGAGATTGGCCCCCATAATAATTGTGCAATACCATATCCAGCCAGGAATAAACTCAAGGTAGCACTGATATTGCTTTTGGAGGTGCCCAGATCTAAACGCATTTTATCGAATGCCGGTAAATACATGTCTGTGGCTAAAAAACCTATAATACTAAGACCAACTAAGTAAAGAAAGAACAGGAAACTATTTTTTTTAGGATTTAACGTAATCTCATTTTTCATGATTACGCAAAGGTAAGTTAAAGATCAGGGATCTGATGGCCATTTTATTGTAAACTGTTCCATTCTTCATCAAGGATGGAGTACAATACGATATCATGAAACTCATTGTTGACCAGTTCGGATTTTCGCAATATACCCTCTTTCGTAAAGCCTAATCTTTGTGGTACGGCCTGACTTCTTATGTTTTCTACAGCCGCTTTTATTTCTATTCTTTTGAGTTTCAATTCCTGAAATCCGTAATTGATCAGGGCTTTGCAGGATCGTATAACTAAACCATTTCCTTCCGCACTTTTTGTTAACCAATAGCCGATAGATGCATTGTTATTTTGGTGATTTATATGGTGTAATCCTATTCTTCCTACCGGAACCTGATCAAACAAAATGGCATAACTCAGCTCTTTTCCTTCAGCCGTAAGGTGTCTGGAGGCAATCAGGTAAAGTAGAAAATCATCGGAGTCCTTCATGTTCTCCACCCAGGGTAGAAATACGGAAAGGTGTGCTCTGTTGTCATCTATAGCCTTGAATAGCAATTTAGCTATTGGTTCGCTGATTACCTCAAGACTTAATCTGTCGTCAATTTTTATCATGCTTATAGGGACTGTGGAGCTTTATAAAGTTCAATATATGGATGTTGTAGCTGAATTCAAACTTTGGAAGGTCTTAATACTATAAGTTTTATATGACAACTCCTTAAACCAGCTACGCAGGTACGGATATGGTATGGAAAGAGATTCCAAATAAACGTTGCTGATCAATTAATTAAAAATTTTGTAACTTTTGATTACTATTTGACGTCTTTAGAAAAAAGAACATGATGAGATCTTCCTGGTTACTCCCTTTATTCCTGATTGCCTCCTTAAGTACTCAGCAGCTATTTGCCCAATCTGACCCTAAGACTAAAGCTTTGATCAAAAAGGTGGAGTCAGGATTGATTCCCGCGGTTCGTTTTGAGGGAGATTCCGTATGGACCATTGAGTCAAGAATGAAACATTATGGTGTTCCGGGATTGAGTATTGCGGTCATAAAGAATTCTAAAATTGCCTATATCAAAAGCTATGGAATCACAGATAAAACAAGCAAAGTTCCGGTAACGGATCAAACGCTCTTTCAGGCGGCCTCGATCAGTAAGCCAGTCAGCGCCTATGCGGCATTAAAGGTAGTAGAGCTGGGTAAAATCGATGCTGACGCGGATGTGAATAATTACCTTAAAACCTGGAAGCTTCCGGATAATGAGTTTACGGCTGCAAAAAAGGTAAATCTGAAACACTTGTTGAGCCATAGCGGCGGAGTTACCGTTGGCGGTTTTGCGGGTTATGCAGTTGGAGATTCCGTTCCTACACTTATTCAGGTGCTCAATGGCGCTAAACCGGCCAACTCTCCGCAGATCAGGGTGGATAAAACTCCTGGTGGATCTTTACGTTATGCTGGTGGTGGGTATTGTATCCTGCAACAAATGCTGATCGATATCGAAGGGAAGCCTTATCCTCAAATCATGAAAGAATTGGTTCTTGAGCCATTGGGTATGACAAACAGTACTTATGATCAGCCTTTAACTGCTGGACAGCTAAAACTGGCGGCGACGGGTTATTTACCAAATGGTTCGGAAGTTCCCGGAAAAAGACATACTTACCCGGAAATGGCACCTGCCGGACTCTGGACGACTGCAACAGACCTTTCGAAATTTATCATCGATGTACAATCTACTTTAAAAGGAGAAAGCCATAAGGTACTATCTCAAAATATGGCCAAACAGTTTGTCAGCCCTTTTATTGAGCCTTTTGAGGGTTTGGGTATTTTTCTGGAAAAAAGAAATGAGACGCAGTATTTTATGCACAATGGCTGGAATGAAGGTTTTTCTAGCATGATGATCGCAAATACAGCGCATGGCGATGGAGTCGTGATCTTAACGAATGGCAATCAGCCAGATCTGAATACGGAGCTGATGCGTGCGGTAACCACTACTTTTAACTGGCCGGATTTTGATTTTCCGGTCTATAAAAAATTAGCTATTCAGGTAGCAGACCGGAATAAGGCGGTAGGTCGTTACCAAACTGACAAATATGGGCTAACTAAAATTCGGGAAGAAAAGGGGAGGTTGTTCCTTCAAAATAATATGGATCAGCCTCTGGAATTGTTTAAAGTAGCAGCGGATACTTATGTGATGAAAGGTTGGGAGCGTAAGGTAAAGTTTTTGCGGAATCCTGCAGATCAGAAAATGTATCTGGTTTACTCGATGTTCCATGATCCGGTTCGCTATGAGAACCCAAGATTGGCTAAGACTGAAGATACACTTTCTGAACTTATTGATAACGGTCAATTTGAAGAAGCTTTGGTTTTATTCAGAAAAATTAAAGCGGCAGATCCGGGACATTTTATCATCAGCGAGTCTAACATCAATGGTCAGGGATACGCGCAATTAAACGCTAAAGATTTTAGAAAGGCTATCGCTATTTTCAAAATAAACACCTTGTTCTATCCGGAAAGCGGGAATACTTATGATAGTCTGGGAGAAGCATATCTTGCCAATGGCGATAAACAACTGGCAAAGGAGAACTATGAAAAGGCCTTGAAACTTAATCCTGGAAACGAGAATGCTGCCAGAATGGTTAAATCATTAACGTCTGAATAAAAACAATATCCGACGCTTGCTCCATAATTAGCATAGGGGTAATTTTAAGGAGCAGGCGTCGGTTATGGTAATATATTGACAAATTATTTATAATATTGGTTTCCCGGAACACCACAAAAAGGGTATCTCAATAATGGCAGTCAGACCACTGGAAAATGAAGTTTACATTCTAAAAAAAATAGCGGAAGGCGACGAGCGTTCCTTTGCTGAATTATTCCATTGGTATGCCAAACCTCTTGCTGAGTTTGTTTTTAAGCTCACAAATTCTATCGATATCACAGAGGAGATCATTCAGGATTCCTTTATCAAGATCTGGGTAAGGCGGGAAACGCTGACAGATATCTCCAATTTTAGTGGTTACTTATATATCCTATGTAGGAATGAGGCCTTTTTAGTGCTAAAAAAAATGGCCGCTAAAAGCGTTGTTCATGCTGCATTTGAAAAAGAGGCTTTAACGGAATTTGCCTTAGATGAACTCGATAACCCTGCGGATGGCTACCGGAAGCTGATCGAAATGGCCGTTGATAAATTACCTGAGCAGCAGCAAAAAGTCTATAAGATGAGTCGGTATGACCGTTTAAAGCATGATGAGATTGCTAAAGCACTTCAATTATCCCCCGAAACAGTCAAAAAACACATCCAATTAGCGGTTCAGTTTATCCGGAAAGACGTAAATGGTCGTATCGATCTGAGTATCCTTCTGGTGCTGACATCTACTATAATCATCCGCTAAAAAATATATTTTAAATCCATTACCCCCTTTTTCCTGAGTATTTACTCTTTAGTGTAGATGAGGCAGATTTCTATGGCCTGCATCTATTAAATTTATGCTAGAAGAACGATTTTCCTATTTATTCGAACAGTATTTCAGTAAGCAAGGCAGTCCTGCTGAAACGGAAGAACTGTTGCGCCTCATTGATTCCGGGAATTATGATCAGCAATTGAAAAGAATCATAGACCAGCATTACTACGGCTTTGAGCCGATCCAAAGTCCGTTTTCTGCGGAACAGGAAAATCGCATATTATCTGCGGTATTGAATGCTCCATCTCCAGCTATCGAATTGAAAACACCTGGTCGCAGGAAATTATGGACCAGCATTTCCATTGCAGCATCTATTGCACTTTGTCTTGGCCTCGGGCTTTATATACAACAGCGTAATACTTATGATAAAGGACAGGAACTGGCGGCAAGTTTGATTGGCCCCGGTTCCAATAAAGCACGATTGGTATTAGGTACCGGCGAAGTGATTCTACTGGATACCCTGAAAAACGGAACGCAGAATCTTGAAGCCGGCGTACAAATTACCAAGACCAAAGACGGACAGCTGATTTATACCATCAATGATTTCGGTTCTAAAAATGCGGGTTTGATCAATACCATTGAGACGCCAAGGGGCGGTCAATATCAGGTACGTCTTCCGGACGGTACAGCAGTTTGGCTAAATGCAGCTTCTAAACTTAAATATTCCAACGTTTTTAGTACTAAGAAAAGGGAAGTGACCCTAAGCGGGGAGGCTTACTTTGAAGTAGCACACTTTGCAAACCGTCCTTTTCTGGTACATACTTCCAACCAGGTGGTGGAGGTATTGGGCACACACTTTAATGTGAATGCCTATCCGGATGAAGAAAATCAGGTCACCACTTTGCTGGAAGGCCGGATTAAAACAAGCAGTAAAGAACAGGACCTTATCTTGAAGCCAGGTGAGCAGGCGACACTGGATGTGCACAATGACCGCTTGAAAAGAGCGGCAGCAGATCTGGAAAGCGTTATGGCCTGGAAAAACGGCGACTTTATATTTAAAGATGAGGATTTGGCGAGTGTGATGAAAAAAATAGAACGCTGGTATGATGTGGAGGTGGTTTTTCAGGATGTTGATCCAAAGGCGGTCAAGCTGGGAGGCTGGGTTTCCCGTTCAAAAAATATTTCCGGCTTAATCAAAATTATTGAACCTATAACAGGCCTGAAAATTAGAATTGATGGAAGGAGGGTGACTGTGATGAAGTAATTCTACTTTACTACAGGGAATCTTAATAATTCAGGAGTGCGCTAACACTCCTGAAAAGTATTGGATTACCCCTGATTAATATTCATGCGAACAAACAATTAAACCGATAACCCAAACTATTCAAATGTATGAAATTTAGTAGTAATTTCTCATATGGGATAAATTCCTGTATGCAGAAGTTGAGTATATGCCCGGACAGGAAGTCTAACCAGCTCAGTCCAGCCTTAAGGCGAAAAATCATTATGCGTATTCAACTTGTTTTTCTTATTGTATTCGCCGCCATGCTACAGGTCAGTGCCAGTAGCTATGCCCAGAAAATCAATATCAACCAAACCAATATCAGCTTAGAAAAAGCTTTAAAATTAATTCGTCAGCAAAGTGGCTACGACTTTCTATTTGATGCTAAAGTAATTCAGAAAGCATCAACATTCAATATCAACATTAAAAATGCGGATATAAATGAGGCTTTAAAGCAATGTTTAAAAGGACAAAACTTAACCTATAGCCTCGAAGAACATACCGTTCTCATTAAGGAAAAATCATTTTTTGAAAGCCTGAAGGAGAACCTGGATTATCAATTAAATGCCAATGACATTACGGGTTATGTTTTTATTGAAAAAACCAGTACGCCCTTGATCGGTGCAACCGTCATGGTTAAAAGGACTAAAAAGGCAGTATATACGGACATTAGAGGTGTCTTTACTATAAAAGATGTATTACCAACAGATACCTTAGTTTGTAGTTATATTGGTTATGTTAATAAATATGTTGCAGTTAAAAATAATATGGGAATTTTTGTTTATTTAACGGAAACTACCAATGCCTTAGATGCGATAGTAGTCCAGGGTTACGGTAAAACTACACAGCGATTAGCTACGGGTAACATTGTCCGCGTTACTGCCAGCGATATTGGAAAGCAATTGCTGGATAACCCAATTATGGCTTTGCAAGGTGCAGTACCTGGTTTAGAAATTACGAGTCTAGATAGCCGGGATGCCGGCCTTAAAAAAATTGAATTAAGAGGACGAAAATCAATTAACGCTAATCTTAGCTCAGAGCCATTATACATTATTGATGGTGTGCCACTCACCATATTAAGCCCCGTATCTAATGCTTTAGGTGCAGGTACGCAAAGTGCGATCTCTACCGGGCTAAATGGCAATAGTCCATTGTATAACATTAATCCGGGTGATATAGAATCGATTGACGTATTAAAAGATGCAGATGCTACGGCGATATATGGAAGTAGAGGTGGAAACGGCGTCATTTTAATTACCACAAAAAAGGGTAAAGCAGGCAAAACAACCTTTGCTATTAATGGTCAGCAAGGCGTTAAAATGATCATTAAAAAATGGGACTTATTAAATACCGAACAGTACCTGGATATGCGCAGGCAGGCTTTCAAAAATGATGGCACCACACCTACCATACTAACTGCACCCGAATTATTAAAATATGACCAAAACAGATATACTGATTGGCAGGAGATGGGTTACGGAAACTTAGGTAAATGGACCAATTTTGATGCGAACCTCAGTGGTGGAGACGCGCAAACTACTTTTAGATTATCATCAGGATTAAACCGGACTAAAGATATTAGTACATACAGCGGCCTAAACCAGCGTATTTCTGCTAATACTTCTTTATCACACAACAGTTTAGATCAACGATTTAAAATAGAATTCATGGCGAGTTATACCTCATCAGAAGATAACAGTATTTCAGTAGGAGATATCGCTATAGCACCAACCAATGCGCCTGATATTTTTGATGTAAAAGGCGGCTTTAATTTTAAGGAATGGGCCAATGAGATGGATGCATTTACCTCCTTAAAAAGACCAAAGAAAAACACTAACGACTATTTAAATTCTAGTATAAGTATAGGCTATAGCTTTTTTAATAACTTTAATTTTAAGGTAAACTTCGGCTATAACAGTAATAATTCAGACTTAAGAAATATTTTACCTCTTGCTAGCTTTAATATAGCCTTAAGTCCAGATTCTAAAGCGACCATAATCACCTCCAACATGAGCGCTAAAAATTTTTTAGTAGAGCCTCAGGCAAATTATAATACTTTTATTGGAAAAGGAAAATTAGCGCTGCTACTAGGAGGGACTTTCCAAAATAACTCCACAAATTCCCGCATATTAACTGCTTCAGGTTTTGCCTCCGACGAACAATTAACCAGCATTAACGCGGCAACTACCTATGTGAATAAGGAGTCGGTTTTAGCCTATAAATACGCAGGTGTATTTGCCAGAATAAATTACAACTGGGAAAATAAATACATTTTAAACTTAAACGCCAGAAGAGATGGAAGCAGCCGTTTTGGTCCGGATAACCGTTATGGTAATTTTGGTTCCATTGGTGCCGCCTGGATTGTATCTGAAGAAAAATGGGTGCAAAAATACCTGCCAAAAGCGATCAGCTTAATTAAATTAAGGGGTAGTTATGGAATTTTAGGAAGCGATGCTGTTGGCGATTATAAATATTTAACGCAATATGGAAATGACTATTTAGGAGTTAAATTATGGCCCTACGATGGAGTCAATGCACTTGTACCACAAATACAACCCAACAGCGATTTTAGATGGCAGCAAAACAAAAAAACAGAACTTGGGCTAAGCTTAGCCTTCTTTAAAGATGTTGTAAACATAGATTTTGCCTGGTATTCTGATTATACAAACAATCAGTTGTTAGAATTTCCATCACCAATCTATACTGGTTTCAATAACATTGTGATGAACTCTCCTGCAGAAGTAGAAAATAAGGGGATTGAATTCATGCTTACAGCCCAAATCATCAACACCAAAAACTTCAGCTGGAACACCAGTTTCAATTTTTCTAAGAACGACAACAAATTAGTCGGATACGAAAACTTTGAAGAATCTCCATATTACAGTTATTATAAAATTGGCCAATCATTGAACAACAGTTATGTTTTCAAAAGTTTGGGCGTAGACCCTAATACAGGGCTGTACACTTATTATGATTTTGATGGAGATGGAAAAGTCTCCTATCTCGGCAATGTTCCGGCCGGTACCTTAGGAGATGACCGGGGTGTAGCGATCAATACTTCCCCAGAATTTTTTGGAGGAATGACCCAAAGTTTCAGATTCAAAAATATTAGTCTGTCTACTCAATTTTATTACAGCAAAATCAAAGGGAAATTTGGTACCCAACCTCTTGGTAGTAGAAACATAACAAAGTACGGGTATGAAAATACCTGGCGGCAACCTGGTGATCAGGCTCTTTATGCCAAATTCACAAACCTAAGCACCCCAGATAATGGTTATTATGGCAGCTCTGATGCCTATTTGGTAGACGCAGATTTTATCAAGCTAAAAAATATACAACTGGCTTATAGCTTGCCTGGGAACGCGCTCAAATTTTTAGGGATAAGTGCATTATCAGTTAATGTTACCGGGCAGAATATTTTTGTGATTACTAAATACAAAGGGATGGATCCAGAAACACAACAATCCGGTGGAATGCCACCAACAAGAGTGTTTACCATGGGTTTAAATTGTACTTTTTAGAGAAATATACTATGAAATTAAATACTAATTATATCAAATGTCTGCTGTTATTAGCAGTGGTATTTACTGTGGCTTGTAAAAAACTGGTGGATATAGACGAACCGATAGACACCGTAACCAGTGTTAAGATTTTTAGTTCTGATGATCAGGCGAGCCAAACTTTAGCCGGATTATATAGCCAAATGGTTGGCACAGATGGAGCTCCGCTTTTAACTTTTGGTGGTGCAAGCATGTATGGGGGCTTAGCAGCGGATGAATTGGTACCCAGTAATCCTGTTGACTATCGCGAAGATAATGAGTTGTTTACCAATTCCATGCTTATAGGAAATACAATATCTGCGAATTTGTTGTGGACAGCTGCTTATAAAAATATTTATGCTGCAAATGCAATATTAGATGGAGAGCAAGCTTCAACATCCGCTCTGCTTACCCCCGGGAAGAGGAACGAATTGAAAGCATCGGCAAAGTTTATCAGGGCATTTAACTTTTTTTACCTCAGTAACTTTTATGGAGAAATACCACTGCCTTTAAGCAGTAAATATAGTGAGACTATAAAATTGATCCGGGTTTCGCAACAAGCCGTTTATGAACAAATTATTAAAGATCTAACGGAGGCGATTGCATTATTTCCACAAAGTACTGCAAGTAGTACTGTTAGAACAAAAGCCAATCAACTCAGTGCAGAAGCGCTTTTAGCCAGAACCTATTTGTATGCTAAAAACTGGGAACAAGCTGCCATACATGCCAATAATGTAATGAACAGTGGCCAATTTAGTTTAGCCGCCTTAGCCCATACTTTCGAACAAAATAGTCGGGAGACCATTTTTGAATTAAACGTGAATAGGAGCGTTTTAATAGGACGGATGAGTGAAACGGTTTCTTTAGTCCCTTTCTTACCACTGTATTTATTACCAGAAGCAGATCAGGAAATGTTTTTAGATCCTTCAATGTATTCAGAGTTTCAACCATATCTTGTTCCGATATTTTACTTGAATGAAAATTTAGTGAATGCTTTTGAAAGCGGAGATCAGCGTAAAACAACCTGGGTAAACTATAATGGAAGTCCAACGGATGCACCTTACAATGGCAAAAAATACTACTTCTCTAATAAATATCCCAATGATGAGCAAGAAAGAACGAGTTATATTGTGATTAGATTGGCCGAAATCTATTTAATACGCGCAGAAGCGTTGGCTATGCAAAATAAAGCAGATCTGGCTTTAGCTGATCTCAATAAAATCCGAAACCGTGCTGGTTTGGATAATAGTTTAGCAAGCAACCAGGCTGGTATTTTAGCCGCGATTGCACAGGAACGCCGTTCTGAACTTTTCACAGAGTGGGGGCACCGCTTTTTTGATCTGAAAAGAACAGGGAAGGCTTTAATTGAACTGGCAAAAACACCTGAGAAAAGTGCCATTAACGCCAATAAATTAGTATTCCCAATTCCATCAAAAGAAATTATAGCAAACCCTGGATTAACACAAAACCCGGGCTATTAATTAATAAAACCATCATAAACTTTTACCATGAAACCTTATTCATCCATGAAGGTCTGGGCAGCTATTGCCTTATTTTCTTCAAGCGTGCTGATCTTATCTTGTGGGGACTACTATGGAGTGCCTGAAAGTGACGAAAGAAAAACCATGCCACTAGATTCCTTTGAAGTTGCAGAAACAAAAACACCTTTACTTGCCAAAACGTATACTTTTTTGGGAATGAAATTTAACACAGAACTGGTCAGCCTGCAAGATGGTGTAGACCATAGTGACTTTCTGTCTGTTCAACTAAATTCAGAAACAGGGGAGACCGTATTAAATTTAATTAAAACAGTAAAACCATTTATGGCTACCTATTTAAAAGAATGGTCCGCAGAAAATAAAGGCATTATGCTTGATTTAAGAAATAATCCCACAGAAACCGGCGAAAAAGAAGCATACAGTTTAGAAAAGGAAGAGACTTTTGCTGTCCCTGTAATCATCCGTTGGGATGCTGGTTCCGCATCAAATGCGGAAGAATTTAAAGCAGCGCTCAACAATTTACCTGGAATTACCGCCAGGAAAATCATTCAAGAAAACACGAATTTTTAAACCTAGAATAAAAAAAACAATGAAAATTAACAACTGTACTAAACTTTTATTAATTGTTCTTTTGATTTTCAGCTCTTTCTTAGCGCAGGCGCAAGACAAGAAAAGTAAAAAATCCAGAAGATCGAAGATCGCTTTATCTGATACCACCAAGGCCGTTGTAAAGCCTAAGATTAATCCTTTAAAAAAAATAAAACCTTACGAAAGCGTCATCAATAAGGATTTTAAGAGCCAGAAAGGCTTATTTAATGTACACCAGCATAGAGATACCATCTATTTTGAAATACCTGATAGCTTGTTGAAGAGAGATATTATGGTCATCAACCGGCTAAAAAAGGTTCCGGGTAATTTCGATATGTTTGCGGGAGAGCAATTGGATGAAAACTTAATTCAATTTGAACTAGGTCCGGATTCCTCCATTAGAGTTCGTTTTAATTTAATTCTTAATGAAGCTGATCCGAAAAGCAACATTAGCAAAGCGGTTTTAGCCTCCAATTTAAATCCGCTCATCGCAACATTCCCTATTATTGCCTATGCTAAAGACTCGGGTAGTTATGTAATTGATGTGACTAAATTTTTAACAGAATACAATTTCATAAATAGTATCAATTCGACTTCTCCATTACTGAAAAAGCTTTCAGCTTCTCCATTAAAGGATACTTATATAGAGTCTATTCGTGCTTATCCATTAAATGTTGAAATTGGTATTAGTAAGAGTTTACCCGGTAAACAAGCAATAGCTGGTACAGGCACCGTAAGTTTAGAAACCAGTACTTCATTTATTGTATTGCCTAAAACGCCGATGCAAAGAAGGTTTTTTGATAAAAGAGTGGGTTATTTTGCCCGACAATATAATGTTTTCGCGGACGACCAGCACCATGCAGAGTCTAAGCAGTTTATTTCCAGGTGGCGTTTAGAGCCTAAAGATCAGGATATTGAGAAATGGAAAAAAGGAGAATTGGTGGAGCCTAAAAAACCAATCGTTATTTATATCGATCCAGCTACGCCAAAACAATGGGTGCCTTTTTTAATTGCAGGTATAGAAGACTGGCAAGTCGCTTTTGAAAAAGCAGGTTTCAAAAATGCAGTAGTAGGAAAAGCCTGGCCAGAAAATGATAGCAACATGCATATGGATGATGCGCGTTATTCTGTTCTGAATTACCTGCCATCAGCGACTAGTAATGCTTACGGACCACATGTTGCCGATCCACGCAGTGGAGAGATTATTCAAACCCATATTGGTTGGTACCATAATATCATGGAATTATTAAATCAATGGTACATCATTCAGGCAGGTGCTAATGATCCTGAAGCAAGAAAAGCCAAGTTGGATGACAAGTTAATGGGCGAATTGATTCGTTTTGTATCGAGCCACGAAGTTGGCCATACCTTAGGTTTACGTCACAATTTCGGTTCGAGCAGTAAAACCCCTGTTGATAGTTTGAGAAGTTTAAGTTACCTGAAAAAGTATGGACATACGGCCAGTATGATGGATTATGCCCGTTTTAACTATGTTGCCCAACCAGAAGATCACATTCCTCAAGAATACTTATTCCCTAAAATTGGCGATTATGACAAATGGGCAATTGAATGGGGCTACAAAAATAGCTTTGCAGCCAATGCTGATGAAGATCAGAAAATTGTTAACCAATGGATAGTTGACCGTGTATCTGCAAACCCTAGATTATGGTTTGGAGATGGTGAAACGGAGTATGGCGATCCACGTTCTCAAACAGAGGATCTGGGTGATAATGCGATGAAAGCCAGTGTTTATGGGATTAAAAACCTAAAAAGAATACTACCAAAATTGAAAAATTGGGTCTATGAAAAAGATGCTGATTATACTAATTTAACTAAAATCCATACGGAGCTTGCCACTCAATACAATAGGTATTTAAACCATGTGTTAAAAAATATCGGTGGCGTTAACCGAAACTATAGTAGCCAGGGTCAGAATAAAGCGGTATATACCGCAACACCCCGGAAAATGCAGTTAGAAGCCATGCAGTTTTTTGATAAAGAGCTATTTACGACGCCTACCTGGTTGTTGAATAAAGATTTGGAAGACAGAACATTGGACCCAATGTACAATGGAAGCGGAAACCCTTCCGGAGCACATTTTGTGGAAGATTTTCAGGTCAAAGTATTAAATACCTTATTAAGAGATGGCTTTCTGCAAAACATTGTAGCAAATGCAAATCGGTTTGGCAAAGGTTCTTATACCATTGATGACCATTTAAATGCATTGCACAAGATGATTTGGAGAGATTTAAATCCAGCTCAAATCAAAATGGATCGTTCCCGCAGAAATATGCAGAAAAGTTATGTTGGATCTTTAATCGCTATTCTTGCTTTTAAAAATGTACAAACTTCAGAAACGGATGTGCCTTCAATCGCTAAAGCCGAATTAAAAAGAATACGCATCAGTATAAAAAATGCAATTCCTAAAACACAGGATAGCATCACCAAATATCATTTAATTGATATGCAGGAAAGAATTGATAAAGCCCTTTACGTTAAAGGTTAACAATCATTCCACAATACGTTTCTCAAGCCTCCTCGCTAAATTTAGCCTGGAGGCTATTTCTCCATCCATTCCTTTTTTAATTTCATTTACAATGCTGAACAAGAAGATATTTCTACTTGCGGGGTTTATATTATGCCAGCTTTTTAGCTACGGACAAACGATATTGTCCGGAAAAGTTCAGTCTGCGGATGGTTTGCCTATGCCAGGGGTGAGCATCAGGGTCGTTAATCTGGGTTTGGGTACCTCCACTGATTCCATTGGACGTTTCCGCCTCAGGGCGAATAGCACTGGTAATTACCTGCTTCGTGTTTCTGCAATTGGTTATTTACCAGATAGTCTGCGTTTGCTGATTAAAGGGGATAGCCTAAAGGTTAATTTTATCCTCCGTGAAAACAACCATAACCTGGCAGGAATTGAGATTCTGAATATGCGCAATCTGACGGAGGTTAACCGGGATTATACCCTGAGCCCGATTGCTATGGTGCTTACTGCCGGCGCTGCTGCGGATGTAACTGCTGCATTGCAAACTTTTCCAGGTGCTGCTCCTGCAGGAAATGAAACCGGCTTTTTTGTGCGTGGGGGCACAGCGGCAGAAACTACGGTACTGTTCGACGGGATGCTGGTGAAGAATGCTTTTGGCAGTCGTTTGCCGGATCTGGCTAATAGAAGCAGATTTTCTGCCTTCCTTTTTGACAAGACGACTTTTAGTACCAATGGATATGCTGCGGCGAATGGCCAGGCATTGTCTTCTGTTTTAACATTAGATACCAGAGGTGTTGCTCAGAAATCTTCTACGGAGTTTGCATTAATTAGTTTGGGCCTGGGTGCAGCGCATACCCATCGCTTTAAGAACAGCTCTTTGACCCTGGGTGGTAATTATTATAACTTTTCTCCTTATAATTCTTTGGTACCACAATATACGCTTTGGGAAAAGGATCCGGAACAAAAGCAGTTATCACTTCATTATAAATTGAAAACTTCGGGCACAGGAATGTTAAAGGTTTTTACCGATTACAGTGATACAAGGCTTTCCTTTAATATCAAGAATCCAAATTATACCTCGCTGGATTTGCTTTCTAACCGCAATAAGAACTTATACTTCAATACGAATTATCAGGATTTTGTTGGCTCAGACTGGAAAGTATATGCAGGTGCTGCCTATAATAGTACCCTGGAATCTGGTGAGGTAAATGATGTTGCTTATCACCAGGATGATAAGGTAGGGCATCAGAAGTTATATTTTGCCAGAAAATTCAGGGGGAGCTCATTGATCAACCTGGGAGGAGAGCTGTTTGAGAATACCAGGTCAGAAGGTTATGGCGGGACTTCCAGAAGCTATAGCGATGTGCTTGCTGCGGGATTTGTGGAATCGGAACTCTATTTTACAGATCAACTGAACTTAAAGTCGGGGTTGAGGTTGGAATCATCGTCCTACCTTAAAAAGATGAATCTGGCACCACGTACTGCCTTATATTATCAGCCAGATGCTAAAAACAAGCTGGTGGCTTCCTATGGCATCTACTATCAAAAACCTGATGATAGTTTCCTTACCCAAACCGCTTCACTGGATTATGAAAAATCTATTCAATATGCGTTGGAGTATGAGCTGAAAGTCTTGTTTAGAGTTTTAAGGGTCTCTGCTTATCTGAAAGATTACCAACAGCTCGTTAAAATTAAAACACCAGTATTTTCCGGTTTTCAGGCTTACGGGCCACCAATGCAGATTTCTGATTTCAACAATAAAGGAAAAGGTTATGCAAGAGGCTTTGATGTGTTCTGGAAAGACAAGCAGAGTATGGATTTAACCGAGTACTATGTTTCGTATTCTTTTCTGGATACCAAAAGAGATTATATTGATTTTGAAAGCGCAGCAAGACCTTCTTTTGCACCGAAGCATACCTTTAACCTGGTCGCAATGAGGGGTACAAGGGATGTTCGCTGGCAGTTTTCAGGCACTTATACTTATAGCAGCGGCAGGAGTTATTTCAATCCTTTAAGCAAGGTTTTTATGAGCGAAAGGACTCAGAATAATCACAATGTCAGCCTGGGAATTACCCATCTGCCGGGATGGATTAAAGGATTCTCCGCCTTTAACCTGAACGTCAATAATGTATTTGGCTTTAAGAATGTATATGGGTATCGCTATGCTTATGATGGCAGTCGGAGGGAAGCTGTTCTTCCCCCTGCAAAGCGTAGTTTTTTACTCAGTTTTTTAATGAATATTGACGGGGATGATTTTAATCATTAGCAGGCCTATGATCAGGACTTATTTCCTGATCAACGGTATCGAAATGCTAAAAGTTGAACCTTCACCAACAACAGAATCCACCCAGATTTTACCATCCAGTTGTTTAATGATTTCCGAAGAGATATAAAGACCAAGCCCCAGGCCAGGGAAAGTGTTTTCCTTAGTGCCGGTTACGCGGTAAAACTGCTCAAAAACCCGGTCTTTTTTATCCTTGCTGAGGCCGATACCGAAATCCTGCACGCGCAACCGGACTTCCGTATCATGGTCTTCCGTATAGACTATGATTTTATCAGCATCCGGAGAATATTTGATGGCGTTAGTCATCAGATTGACAACGATCTGGGTTATCCGATCTCTATCTCCGCTTACCATCCTTTTAAAAGACAGCTGATGTTGTATCTGGTGTGTAGCGGAGGTAAACTGGATATCATCGATGATATCCAATACCATCTGGTTAAAATCAAAAGGTACATTAGTCAGTTCTAACCGGCCTGTGTTGATTTTTGTGACATCGAGTAAATCTCCGATTAAGCTGGAAAGCCTGTTAATCTGACCATCCATCTTCGCCATCAGGCCTGCATTTTTGGTGTCTCCGGCTCTTTTAAGCATCATTTCCAATACCTGGGCATAGGCTTTTATACTGGTAACAGGAGTTTTAAGCTCATGACTAGCCACGGCGAGGAAGTTATCCTTTTGATGCTCTAATTCTTTTTGATCGGTAATGTCGGTATTGGTTCCATACCATTTTACGATTTCACCATCGGCATTTCTCAGTGGTAATGCCCTCACTAACCACCAACGGTAAGCACCGTCTTTATCAATCGCACGGAATTCAATTTGGTAAGGATCACCAGTACTCAGACTAGCCGACCAACGATCGACCACCGATTTTAGGTCCTCGGGGTGTATTGTTTTTGTCCAGCCAATTTCCAGCGCATCGGAAATACTGATGTCACTACGTTCATACCAGCGCTCATTAATGTAATCCAGCATACCATCCGGCATACTCGTCCATACCACCGGAGGAACAGAATCGGCAAGGAATTTCATTTCTTTTAAGAGTGCTTTCAGCTCCGTAGTCTTTTTATCGACTGCATTCTTCGCATTGATCTCAGTTCTTAAATCCCGCGCAATTCCAGCGATAGCAATCGGTTCATTATGAAGTTCATGACGAATCATAAACAGCTGTTTGTGTATTGGAATGATCTCTCCGGTAATTTGATGTACCAGGTCTAGCCGGCCTGACCATTTGCCGTTTTTATACAGTTGAGGTAGGATAGAACTTCTGATTTCTTCCGAGGAAACCGTGCTATGATACCTGTACAGACTAATGCCCTGCATATTCAGTGGATCGATACCAATTAATTTTCCACCGGCCTCATTCATATAAATGGTATTGCCGTTAAGGTCACAATAATTACAAAAGTCTTCACTAATGTCTACGATAGTAGCCAGACGTTTCAGCTCAGATTTAGCATCCATCTCTGGCCGCAAATCACGGGCAGTGGCACCTCTTCCAATGATTGCTCCGGAGAAAGGATCTTTAATCAATATATAGTTTACCTCGCATGGTATTTCAGTTTTTGTTTCACAATTACGGAGGTGAATCAAGCCTTTCCATCCTTTGAGTTCAGTGATTTGCTGGATGAGGGTATTTTGAACTCTGTGTAGCTCTTCCGGCGTATAAAAGTCTGCGGCAGTCATGGTGCTGATGTCTGTATCATCTGGAACGCCCAACATTTTTCTCCCTGAAGCATTCATATAAATCAGCTTTCCATCCATATCAGCGATAGACATGTGGCCCGCATTGTTGTTGATGAGGGAGAGGAGTTGCTGTTCAATAAGGCTGGCCGTTGCTTCATTGGTAATGTCCAGGGCGATTCCGGCAAAGCGGTATACTTCTCCCTGTGGATTAAAATAAGCTTTTCCTTTACAATGAACCCAGCGCAATTGCTTGTTATGCTCACTTATGGTGCGGTATCGTAAATCATAATCTGCGGCGGTCTCCGGATTGATGGCCGCCTGAACGGCAAGGTCAACGTTCTCTTTATCATGTGGATGGATGCAGCTTAGTACGGATTGGTAATTGATTTCCCGATCCGATTCAAAGCCGAACAGCTCGCGGCATTTTGCATTCCAGAACACGGCCTGACTTAATGGATTCAATTCCCAGGTACCTATTTCTGCGGCTTCAATGGCAAATGTTAAACGCTCTTCCGTTTCACTGATCTTCTGCTTTGCGAGGACCAGCTCAGTAACGTCAATTGCGGTATGTATAATGGCTTGTGTACTTCCGTCTTCGGCCAATATCGCTTTATACGTGAAATTGAAGTAGAAAGACTGAAGGACGCCGTCTACCACCAGGTTTGCCTGTTCCTGCTCGCCCTGATAGGTAATTCCGGTATCATACACTTGCTGTAACAAGGCAATAAAGGGCTGATCTTTTAATTCAGGAATCGCATCAATCATATTCCTTCCAATCACGGAATGATCTTTCCCCCAAAAATTCAGCATGTGTTGATTGGCAGCAGTTATCGTAATGTTTCTACTGGTGTAAATTGCTGTCGCTGAAGGGTAGGCCTGAACCACCGCGTTAAACTGATTTAAATTGAATACTGAATTCATCTGGTGGTTAAAGTGTGTTAACTAAGATAGTCTTATTTGTGAGTTTTTTTTAACCCTTTTCAGCGGGTTTAACACGAACTGTGCCAAAATTTAAAACAATTTGTGGGTACAGACGCTAACAGATGCCTTTTCTTATGGATTGAATGTCTTTTTTTTTTCGATCAAAAACTGTAACGATCATTTTTCACTAAATTTGTAATCCAGTTTGACAATAGCTAAAATAAGGGATTTAAATGAAGGTACTTTTAATAGAGGATGAAATAGCGGTAGTTTCTTTGATAAAAAGAGGCTTGATGGACGATAATAGTGAGTTAGACATCAGCGTCGCTATGGATGGCCTTACTGGCTTGAAAATGGCGGGGATGCATCAGTTTGACCTGATTATTCTGGATGTCATGTTACCCGGTATGGACGGCCTTGAAGTTTGCCGGAACATCAGATTAACAGACCCAGATGTACCTATTATCATTCTTTCTGCCTTAAATCAAACGGAAGATATTGTGGCCGCGTTTAATCAGGATGCTGATGAATACATGACCAAACCCTTTAAAATGGATGAATTAAAGGCTCGTGTATACCGAAAATCCCGTAAATCGGGGACTGTACGTGCCACTCCGGCAAACATCCTGTCTATAGCCGATCTGGTGCTGGATAAAGATAGTAAAACGGTTACCCGGGCAGGGAAAGTCATTGTGCTGACTGCCACAGAATACAGACTGCTCGAGTATCTGATGCAGAATATGAACCGGATCATTACCCGTGTGGATATTCTGGAAGAGGTATGGGGCATGGATTTCAACCTCAGTACCAATGTGGTGGATGTATACCTGAATTACCTGCGAAAAAAAATAGATAAGAACTTTAGTCCTAAATTGATCCATACCGTGATTGGTATGGGATATGTATTGAGAGTCCAGGATAATTATGAAAATTAGAACCAAAATCATTCTGCTATCTTCGGCAATAGGGAGTTTAATCCTGTTGTCATTTGCAGTGTATGTTTCTTATTTTACGGCCAGAACCCTGGAGAGCAAGTTCTATATCAGGTTAGAAGAAAATGCCAAAATGTTGGGGAATCATGTCTTTAATTCTCAAAGTTATAAAGACAAAGGCTATTATGAATTGAGCAATCAGTTCATCAACCAGTTTTCCTTTGGAAAGAATTTCCTGGTCAGGGTTGCTAAAAACAAGAAGCAGCCCCGATATGAACCGCTTTTACCGATGGATAATTCTTTTTTTGAAGAAGCTATTGAAAAGGGAAAGGCCGAGCTCATGTTAAACGATACGGCCTATGTTGCGCTCTTTTTTGTAGACAAAGACCATGATAAGAATCTGGTGGTCGTTTCTTCGGCAGTGGATGATTTTGGGAAAGCAGAACATGCCGATCTCAATCGCGCACTGATCTCAGGAGTAGCGATTTTCTTAATTTTCATCGTTTTAATTTCATTCTATTTTGCGGAAAAACTGCTGAACCCGATTGCATCGATCAATAAACGGATCGGTTTGATCAATATCAGTAACCTGAACATGAGGTTGCCTGCTAAGAAGACAAAAGAAAAAGACGAGATTGAAGTGTTGATCTCGAATATCAACGATATGCTAAGCCGCCTGGAGATTGCAGTAAAATCCCAGCGGAGTTTTATCAGCAATGCCTCCCATTCCTTGAGGACACCGATGACGATCATCAGTGGGGAATCTGAACTGGCATTAAACAGTCTGGACCCTAAACATCCTGCACATTATTCTTTAGAAATGGTGTCCAGAGAAGTGGATCGGATGAACCTTATTGTCAACAATCTACTTTTGCTTTCCAGAACCGGATATGATGGTAAAGTGCAAAACATGAGTCTGGTCAGGATTGATGAGTTGCTCTACAGTGTGAAAGAATCGGAAGGATACCTGAATGATAACCACCGGATATTTCTGGATTTCTCTAATATCCCGGAGGATAGTAACCTCCTGAGCGTTTACGTGAACGAGGACCTGTTCTTTATCGGACTTTCCAATATCATTTCCAATGCCTGTAAATATGGCAATGAGAAGGAAGTGAAAGTCAGTATTGAAGTGATCCATTCTAAGATTGTCATCCGGGTAATTGACCAGGGGATCGGAATCCCGGACCGTGATAAACCACATATTTTCGAATCCTTTTTCCGGGCATCAAATGTGGGCAGTATTTATGGAAATGGCCTCGGCCTGGTACTTGCCAAAAACATCTTTGAACTTCATGACGCCAGCCTGACTATTGAATCTACGGAGGGAAAGGGCACTATAGTGACCATAACCTGTCCTGTGGCGGATTTCTAATCTCGCTCTTATTTTTACCTAATATGGCGTTAATACTCGGTTTAACGCATTATTAGGTCTGTCGCCTATACTTGTATCAATAAGTAAAGCGATATGAAAATAAGAACCAGTATAGGCGTAGTTTTATGTGCAGTTTGTCCGGCAATAGCATCGGCACAAACACCTGTTGATAGTGTAAAACAGGCCGGCAGATTAGTCCCCGCGACTAAAAAAGCAGCCAAAGATTCTTCTATATTTAACCTAAATGTACTTGGACGTACCTCATTAAATATTGGCCAGAATAAGGAGCGTCATTTAAATGCCGGCTTCAGACTGGATGAAACCAGACTCTTATTGAGTGGTAATGTTCATCCTGACCTATCCTATAAAGTTCGTTTCCGTTTAAACAGATCCTTCAATACCACTATTCAGGACAATGGCTCGAGGGCTCTTGACTGGGCGCAGGTCAACTATCGCTTTGGTAAGCAAAAAGAGTGGGAAGTAATTCTGGGTAAACAAGCCGCTATGGTTGGAAGTTATGAATTTGCCAACAACCCGGTTTATGAATATATTTTTACAGATTATGTAGATCGTATCCTGAATCTTTTCGTAGTAGGTGCTAACTTCTCTTATAAAGCCAACCCTAATCATACCTTTCATTTACAAGTTTATAACACCTCCACAGAGACTTTTGATCAGCTGATCAAAACCGCTGGTTACGGAGCAGGAGATTTCAAACAATCTGAGCGTCCAATGGGTGCTTATTTAACCTGGGAAGGTAGCTTCTTCGATAAAGCATTCCATACCAAATGGTCTTATAACTATTCTCAACTGGTAGCAAATGGTGATAATCATGCCATTTCCCTGGCCAATAGGTACCAATCTAAAAACACAAAAATCTATTTGGATCTCCAATATTCTGATTATGGCGTAGACCATACGATGTTGGCTTCCAGTCCGATTCATGCCTTCAAAGGAAATGTCGGTACAGATAGAACCATGCTTAGAGATGTCGTTTATAAGTCGGCGGTATTGAGGTTTGATCAGCAATTCAACAAAAGCTGGGGCATGTCTTTAAAAGGAGCTTTTGAAACAGCGAGCGCCCGCAAAGACAAAGAAATTGGCAATGATTTCAGGAAAAACTGGACAGGCTATGCTGCATTGGAATACAAACCGGTACCAACTAAAGACTGGAAACTTTTTGCAGGATATATAGACAACACCATTAGCTACAAAAACAGGATTGCGCTTCCCAATGAAAAGAACAATCGCTTTATCCTCGGCACGTATTTTAACCTGTCGGCCATCTAAGGAAAGCACCCATTAAAAAACAGATAATAAATTTAATACTATAAACTTTTATGCGTTTAACACCCAGAGAAACCGAAAAATTGATGCTGCATCTTGCAGGTGAGCTTGCCAGCAAACGCCTCAAAAGAGGAGTGAAGCTGAATTATCCAGAATGCATCGCCTATATCAGTGCAGAGATCATGGAGAAAGCAAGAGATGGAAGGACTGTAGCCGCATTAATGGATTACGGAACCAAGTTACTGAGTAGAAAACAGGTGATGGAAGGCGTTCCTGAAATGATCCATGATGTGCAGATTGAAGTCACATTTCCAGATGGAACAAAGCTAGTTACCATTCATAACCCGATTCGTTAATCTTTAAAATCATAAACATGGTACCAGGAGAATACATTATAAAGAAAGAAGACATCAGAGCAAATGTTGGGTACAATACCACCCCGATTTCTGTGACCAATACCGGAGACAGACCGATACAAATAGGTTCTCATTATCATTTTTTTGAGGTGAATCGTCATTTGCAGTTTGACAGAGAACTTGCATTTGGGAAGAGACTAAATATTCCGGCAAGTACGGCCATTCGTTTCGAACCCGGAGAAAGTAAAGATATCATTCTGATAGAGATCGGTGGTAACAAAGAGATCCACGGATTTAACGGCCTGACCAGTGGCAAGTACACGGATGAGAAAGTGAGAGCAGCAGCGATCAAAAAAATGGTTGAAGAAAAGTATAAAACCGTAAAATTAAGATAGAATATTATGGCAGATTGGAATAGAAGAGAGTGGATTAAGGTAGTTGGTATGACTGCCATGGGTAGTGTAGTTGGTCTTAGATCTTTAGGATTAGACAAACTTGGCCTGGATGCAGGATCCGTTAAATATATAGATGGGGAACTTTATATCCCGAGAGCAAAATATGTAGCGCTTTTTGGCCCTACTACAGGTGATAAAGTTCGTTTAGCCGATACAGAGTTGTTTATTGAAATTGAGAAAGATTTCGCGGTATACGGAGAAGAGAACAAATTTGGTGGTGGTAAGACCATTCGTGATGGTATGGGCCAGTCTGCCCGTGCATTATCAGACGAAGGGGTACTGGATTTCTGTATCACTAACGTGATGGTAATCGACCATTGGGGTATCGTAAAAGGTGATGTTGGGATTAAAGACGGTAAAATTGTAGGTGTAGGTAAAGCCGGTAATCCTGATGTTCAGGATGGCGTAACCGAAAACATGATCATCGGTGCCTCTACGGAAGTACATAGTGGAGCCGGTATGATCCTGACAGCAGGTGGTATCGATACGCACATTCACTTTATCAGTCCACAGCAAGTTGAAACGGCACTTTACAGTGGGGTAACGACCTTTATCGGTGGTGGTACCGGACCAGCAGATGGTACGCATGCTACTACAGTAACTTCAGGTAAATGGTACATCGAAAAAATGCTTCAGGCATTCGAAACCCTGCCAATCAACGTAGGTTTATTCGGTAAAGGAAACGTGTCTACAATGGCACCTATTGAAGAAATGGTAGAAGCCGGGGCCCTTGGTGTCAAGATCCACGAAGATTGGGGAGCTAATCCCGTGACGATCGATATGGCACTAAAGGTTGCCGATAAATATGATATTCAGGTGGCGATCCACTCTGATACACTAAATGAGGCTGGTTTCCTGGAAGATACGGTTCGTGCTATTGACGGTCGTGTGATCCATACTTTCCACACGGAAGGTGCTGGTGGTGGTCATGCTCCGGATATTATGAAGATTGCAATGTATCCTAATATCCTGCCTGCATCGACTAACCCAACAAAACCATACACCATTAATACTGCGGAAGAGCATTTGGATATGTTGATGGTATGCCATCACTTAGACAAAAACGTAAAAGAAGATGTTGCTTTTGCAGATTCAAGAATTCGTCCTCAGACGATTGCTGCCGAAGATATTCTTCAGGACATGGGTGTGTTTAGCATCATGAGTTCTGATAGTCAGGCAATGGGTAGAGTAGGAGAAGTAATTTCCCGTACTTTCCAGACTGCTCACAAAATGAGAATTCAAAGAGGCCCGTTAAAGGAAGATGAAGGAAAAGGTAATGACAACTTCAGGGTGAAACGTTACATCGCTAAATACACGATCAATCCGGCTAAAGCACATGGAATTGACAGTTATGTAGGATCGATTGAGCCGGGTAAGATTGCCGATTTGATTTTATGGAAAGCAGAAATGTTTGGCGTAAAACCAGAGATGGTCATCAAAGGAGGAATGATCCTTGGAGCGAAAATGGGAGATGCGAATGCCTCTATTCCAACACCTCAGCCTATTATCTATAGAATGATGTTCGGTAACCATGGTAAAGCATTATCCAGCACTTGTTTCAACTTTGTTTCTAAAGTTTCTTTAGAAAATGGAGCGATCGCAAGATATGGATTGCAACGTACCAGTCTTCCGGTAAAAGGATGCAGAACGGTGATGAAAAAAGACATGGTTCATAATGATGCAATGCCAGTGATTTCGGTAGATCCGGAAACTTATGATGTGCGTGTAGATGGCGTTCTTGCTACCTGCGAGCCGCTGGCTGTACTTCCTATGGCGCAACGTTATTTCCTTTTCTAAGATGATAAAAGTAGATCGGGTTATTGCTAATCTATATGACGATGCGAAGCGTTTTTCCAACTGTAAAATCGATGTTTTGCAGCTGGAATGGTATGATACGACAAAGAAAATCCTGCGCATGCTAACAGATGGTGGATCTGAAATTGCGATCCATCATCTGGCACAGGAGCAGCTTTATCATGGGGATATTATTTACCATGAGGGCAAGGATATCATCGTGGTGCAGATCATACCCTGTGATTGTATCGTGTTTCAACCGGCCACCTTGAGAGATATGGCCATCGTATGTTTTGAAATTGGAAATAAGCACACCCCGATCTTTATAAATAAAGAGAAAGAAGTCATTATCGCATTTGAATCCCCCCTTTATCGGTTCTTAAAAAGGGGCGGGTTCAAACCGCGAAAAGAGAATCGAATAATTGAAAAAACCTCTACCCTGATGATCCATAAATGGAGTTCATCAGGGCAGGTTATTTCCTTAGCAAGCAAGTAAGATGAATGCATTACTGACACTATTACAGATTAATGATTCTGCATTTCCGATCGGCAGCTTTACCCAGTCCTACGGACTGGAAACGTATGTGAGTAAGGGGATTGTGAATGATAGCAAAGCCGTTAAAGTGTACTCGGAAACGATGTTACAACACAACTTTTATTACAATGATGCCGCATTTTTTATGCTGGCCTGGAAGATGTGTGAGGGCAATGCCACTAAGGTTAAAGTCCAGGAATTGGACGAGCTGATTACCGCTTATAAAGCGCCTTTTGAAATCCGTGATGCCAGCAAGAAATTAGGCATCCGATTTTTAAAGGTCACGGAAAACCTGAAGCCTGTACCGAGGTGTACAAAATACCTTCAGGCGATCAAGAAAGGCGAGGTACACGGACATTATGCGATGGCTTTTGCCATGTATGCGCATGCTTCAAAAATCCCGTTGAAAGATGCATTACATGCTTTTTATTATAACACACTCAACGGAATCGTGACCAATTGTGCGAAGCTCGTACCGATCAGTCAGATGGATGCGCAAAAGATTCTATACAACCTTCATGGTTTGATAGATCAGTTGGTGGAAACACAGGAGCAGATGCCCGAAGAGATGTTAGGGAGTTGCTGTATCGCTCAGGATATCAGATGTATGCAGCATGAAAAATTATATACACGGATTTATATTTCATAAGAAATGGCAAAGAGAAAATATGTAAAAATAGGGGTTGCCGGACCTGTAGGGTCAGGAAAAACCGCATTAATTGAAAGGTTAACCAGAACGATGTGTAATGATTACAGTATCTGTGTGGTGACTAATGATATTTATACACGTGAGGATGCGGAATTCCTTCAAAAGAATTCTTCTCTGCCGGCAGAACGTATTGCTGGTGTTGAAACGGGTGGCTGTCCGCATACTGCAATCAGGGAAGATTGTTCCATGAATATCGAAGCAGTTGAAGAACTGGCAGAGAAATTCCCGGATGTGGAGATCATTTTCGTAGAAAGTGGTGGAGATAACCTGACGGCTACTTTTAGTCCGGATCTGGCCGATGTGACCATTTTCGTGATTGATGTGGCTGAAGGAGAGAAAATTCCTAGAAAAGGCGGTCCCGGGATTACCAGATCTGACTTGTTGCTGATCAATAAAATTGACCTTGCACCCTATGTTGGGGCAGATCTTTCGATCATGCAGAGCGATGCGAAACGCATGCGCGGGGAACGTCCTTTTATCCTGACCAATATGATGACCCTACAAGGTCTGGATCAGGTTCAGGATTGGATTAAGAAATATGCCTTATTAGAAGGATAAAAAAACAAATATCATGGAAAGTGCAATTAAGATTAGTGTATGTGTAGAAGATGATAATACGGTCCTTAAAGACAGCTATTATAATATGCCGTACAAAGTGGTGCCTTATGGATCTCAGCGTGAACATCAACACCTGGAGCTAATCATTATGAGCTCCTCTCCGGGGATTATGGATGAGGATCATTTGAAAATCGATATTGAGGTAGGGGATCAGGCTACCCTTCATCTTTACTCTCAATCCTATAATAAGTTGCACCCCATGAAAACCGGCGCTACTCAGCAAACGGAAGTGAAAGTGGGGGAAGGGGCTTTTTTCCAGTATATCCCTTATCCGATTACTCCTTTTAAGGACTCCATATTTAAGACCCTGAATGAGATACACCTTGCAAAGGGAGCTTCTCTGCTTTGGGGAGATATCATTTGCGCAGGTCGTGTTTCCCGCGATGAGATTTTTCAATTTGAAAAGCTACACAGTACAACGAAAATCTATCAGGAAGGCAAATTAAGGTATGTGGACAATCAGGTCCTGAAACCTAAAGATCAGCCGATCGATAAAATGCTGTTCCATGAGGGGTATACCCATCAGGCTACCTTAATTTTTGCTGCAGATTGTGCAGCAGAGTTTAAAAAGGAGCTGGATGAAATTTTTAACGGAGAATATGAAGACATCACTTTTGGATTTACAATGGCTGCCAACCAGATGATTCTACTCCGCGCATTGGGCAACAATGGAGATCTGCTCTATAATTTTATGAGAACGGTTGCTAATATCTGTATGGATTTTATGGAACATAAAAAACCAGTAGCGGAGCTTACCTAATCAATCATATTATGCATGAAATAGCAATAGTCAAGGATATTTTTAAAACGCTGGAAGGTGCCTATCCGGAAACGTATGAAAATATCAGCAAGATAAAAATACAGGCGGGCTTATTATGTAATGTCCAGCCAATTCTGATTCAGAATGCCTTTGAGGCTTTTGTATTGGAAGAAACGAGGTTCAGTGAAACGGAACTGGAGATAGAACTGCTCCCGATTATCGCTTACTGCAGGAATTGCACCTCCGAATTTGAGGTCCGGTTTCACAAGTTTGTATGCGTATGCGGGCAGCCTTCAGATCAGATTGTGCAGGGGGAAGAACTTCGTATTAGTCAAGTAATTTTTAACGATAAAATAACCATATAAAAATGACAGCAACACCGAAAAGTAATCAAATGCCGGTAGGGTCGGTACAGTGCGATAATACAACCCTGAATTTGTTGAAAGCTAATGATTATGTAGCTAAAGCAGTCCGTGATAAAATTCCTGGTATCTGTGTGATCAATATTTGTTCTTCGCCGGGTTCTGGAAAGACGACCTTGTTACAGGAGACTGGGAAGCGTTTGGGTAATGACCTTAAAATAGCCGTACTGGTAGGAGATCCTGAGACAGAAAGAGATGCCATCCGCATGCGCGATGTTGGGATTAATGCCTTACAAATTGTAACAGGTGGCATGTGCCACATTGAAGCGCAAATGATTTTGCAGGCTTTAGATCATATCGACCTGACTTCATGCGACTTATTGTTTATTGAGAACGTTGGTAACCTGGTTTGTCCGGCAGCCTTTGATCTTGGTGAAGATTACAGAGTTACTGTTCTGGCCTCAACAGAAGGTGATGATAAACCTAAGAAATACCCACGTATGTTCTTAACCTCTGAGTTAATGTTGGTGTCTAAAGCAGATTTATTACCATATGTTCCTTTCTCGGTAGAAGCAGCAACGAAAGATGCAAGAGAAGTAAATCCTAATCTGGATGTGATCTCTATCAGCAGTCTGCATGACACAGGTATGGATGAATGGTGTAACTGGTTGAAAGCCAAAGTTGAAGCAAAGCGCGCGAAAAATGCTTAATGATCAGGTCATCAGGATTGACAAACTGCCCGTTGTAAAACCTTCAACCAATCAGGAAGAGGACAGTTTGATTCTGGAATGGTATGAAGTGAACCGGACAAAAATTAAAAGGGAGACGATGTCCGGAAGGATGATTCACCTGGATAAACCGACTTCAACAGTACTTCAGCAGGGGACAGTGATCTATCAGGATGATGCTTGTATCATCAGGATATTCATCAAACCCTGCACCTGTATTGTGCTTCATTCCAATGATATGGAGTTGCTGGGCTTGTTTTGCTTTGATGTAGGAAACAGACATTTACCGATTTACATGATCGATGACAATAAGATCGCGATTGCGTATGACGGCCAGTTGTTTCCTGCGCTTCAGCAAAAGTATGGTTCACCGGTTACGTTGGCCAATTATAGATTAGATCCTTCACAGATTGTGAATTGTTATGGCAATATATATGAACAGAATATCAAGACCCGGAATTAATACTCTCAGGGCATAAAAAAGGCGAATGGTAGATCACCACTCGCCTTTTTTTTATGTCCTTTTAGTAACGTGTATTTTAGCAGGTTCCTGTTCTGGAACGTTCTGTTTTGATATATTTTGTGCTGGAACGTGCTATTTTAGAAGGTATATTTGATGGAGGTCATAAAGTTTCTTGGGCTACCTGGAAATGCCCGGGTATAGTCGAAACCACCTACAAAGTAATATTTGTCAAATAAGTTGTTGGCATTTACAGCAAAACTCATCTTATCCAGTTTATAATAAATGGCTGCATTGGCTACAAAATAAGAAGGCCAGAAATTCCACTCCAACTCGCCCGACTGGATATTCTGAACGGTATTTTCCATTCGCTTTTTTCCAACATATTGTCCGCCAACACCAATTCCTAATCCTTTCATGGAACCATGGCGCTGGGTATATTTAGCCCATAAGGAAGCCAGATGTTTAGGTGCATTGGCATTGACCATCCCTTTTTCCAGTTTCAAGTCGCTTTCCATAACCTCGGTAATGTTGAAGGCATAGTTAGCACTCAAATCTAAGAATGGAAGGACGCTGCCTTTTAGGTCAAACTCTACGCCCTGTGATTTTACCCTTCCGTTTTGTCTGTAGATCGGGTTGCCGTTATCTGTGATCTGTCCGGTGTTAACAAGCATGTTTTGACGTTCAATGTGGTAGAAGGAGAGACTGGAGAATACGCGCTGGTTAAAGAACTCCGACTTCAAGCCGGTTTCCAGCTGATAGCTGGTCTGACTCTTGAAAGGCTCCGTACGGCCATAGTTTTCCGGATTACGGACGAACATCGGGTTGATCGGAATAAAACCCTGACTGTAGCTGGCGAAGTAATTAAACTGGCGATTGATGGCATAAGTTAAGCCAATTCTTGGCAGGAAAACCCCTTGTTTCACCTTTTCAAAATTACTGCCTTCAAACCTTCGTTTATCACCATAGCTTTCATATCTGATTCCGAATAGCAGGTTCAGTTTCTCTTTATAATTGATTCTGTTTTGGATAAAAACACCTGTCGTCTGATAAGAGGAATTCAGGTAATCGGTAAAAAACTGCGCCAATGGCAACCTGTTATATAAAGCTGGATTTCTTAACTCATAAGTCGGGTTGTTCAGGTCAAATGTTAATGGAACTACCTTGCCGTCGATGGTCTGACTTCTCGCTTCCCACTGGTGACCTCTTTTATCGGTTTCATACTGAACATAATCCAGTCCTCCAACGATATCGTATTTAAAGTCCTTGTTTGCGCCCTTGTAGTGGACGTAAGCGGATACATTGTCGGTAAACTCCTTGGTTTGCTTCTGAATATAGCGCATGTTCATGACCGTGTTTAACGGTGCATCAGCAAATGAATTCAGCGTGCGGTGTTCTGATAAATTCTCCGCGTAGATGAACTTCATGTAATTGGCATTTATAGAAAGTTTATCGTTAATGCGATGGTTCATGGAAGCATTAAGGGAAATGTCATTTACCCGGAAATAATCACTGGGCTGACTCAAAGTAAAGGAGCGTTTCAGGCCATAAAAGTCTCCACTTTTGATCCCCATTCCCCGATCCAGATAGCCATCAAAATTGCTGTAATTTAATTCCGCATTAATGGTTGTATTGGCGGTAGGCCTGAAAGTGAAAGTAGGGGCGATCATGATCGATTTACGGGCATTCACATCCCTGAACGTATTGGTGGTTTCATGTCCGACATTTAGTCTGTAAAGGATCTTTTTTTCCTCGTCCAGATTTCCGGTGAAATCCAGGGTGGAACGTATGGTATTGAAAGAACCGGCACTTACGGAGATACTATGTCTGCGCTCTTCCAGCGGTTTTTTAGTGTTTAAGTTTACGGTTCCGCCGGGACTGATATCGCCAAATAATGCGGCTCCGGGACCTTTAAGCACTTCGATACTTTCCAGGTTCAGGGTTAAAGGAATCCTGAAATAACTGGTTCCATAGCCATATCCGGAGCGTAGGCCGTTGACCAGGCGGAAGCCGGTTTCATTACCGTTTCTAAATCCCCTGATGGTCAGGTCATCGTATGCGGAGAACTGCGTTACCCCCGGAAGATCCGCCACTACATCGGTGATTAGAAAAGCTTGCTTGTCTTCCATCAGTTCCTTGGTAACCGTAGATATCGTTTGTGGGACCTCCGTGATTTTAGACTCGATTTTTGAACCAATGAAGCTTTTAGTGTTTACATAGGATTGTTTTTTTCTACCCATGACCACTACTTCCTGCAACTGATCATCACTGTCTTTCAAATGAACCAGGAGCTCGGCCTCTTTTTGTAGCTCGGTTAAGGAAATCAGGATGGTATCCGGTTGAAAGCCTATGCCGGTAAAGATCAGTTGATGATCACCAAAAGGTAGGTTATGGAGCATAAATATGCCATTATGGTCACTTTTTCTGACATTAGGCTGCGTAGTTAGACGAATATTGATATTTGAGGCGGGGTTACCCTGCTCATCCTGAATCAGTCCTTTTATAGTGGCAGTTTCCTGCGCCTGTAGTTGATTTGGAAAGGCCAGACTAGCTAAAAAGCAAGTTAATGATATTAAGTAAATGTTATTCATATGATGGTTTAAGGTATTGCCTGTTATAAGTTGGGTTGTTGCATGTGAATGGTGTAAAATGGCTGATCCTCATCCTGGTGTAGGAATTCAAAACCCATCTTTTCCCAGAATAATTGTGCGCCATCAAGAAATGGATGCGTGTGTAAATACAGTTGTTTTACCCCATGGTTCCGGAGTAGTAAACTGATTTCAGAAAAGAGCATTCTGCCAATATTTTGATGGCGGTAGGAAGGGAGCACGTAAAGTCGGCAGATTTCATAAGTCGGCTCATTTGAAGAAATCCGGACTTGTGCAAATCTATGGTCGTAAGGTAGGGCAGCGATGCATCCGATAATTTGTGCGGCCGGGTTTGTTGCAATTAGAAATACACCCGCGTTTCCATTGTTGTAAGTCTCTTCAAATCTTTGTAAATCTCCGGGCAGCCGGTCATGACACAGCATCGGAAACAGGTCCTTTCTGGACTGAAAAGAAAACCCTCTGGCGCGTTCAATTTGCGCGCCTTTGGGAGTAGATATAGGGTAGGCCATGTTAAAATTGTGGAATAATAATGGTTTTGTCTTTCACCTGAATTTGCATCAATGGGGTATCGTAGAGGTCTTCATAGATGTTTGCCGAAAGGTCTTCAGCTTTCAATAACCTGCTGTCATAGGCCTTCTGGTTTTTGATGAAATAAGTATGGTCCGCGTAGATGCTGGCCATATTCGGATCGTGCATGATACAGATGACGGTATGACCGCTGCGGGAATAAGTCTTTAGTTTTTCTAAAACCAGGGTTTGGAAATGAAGGTCCAAATGATTGGTAGGCTCGTCGAGCACCAGGATTTCTGGTCCCTGGGCCATCACGCGACTGATCAATACCAATTGGCGCTCTCCTCCGGAGAGATCAGTATAAGATTTGTCTTTCAGGTGTGCTATCCCCATGTTTTCGAGTGTTTGCTCCACGATTTCATGATCGTTCCGGGAAGGGCCAAATCTGTAAAAAGCAGCTCTTCCGGTGAGGATGACATCATAGACTGAAAACGGAAAGACACTTTGGTGAAACTGAGGAAGGAATCCAATGGTTCTCGCCAGGCTCTTTTGTGGAATGCCGGAGCGTTCGTTTCCCAGGAGGTCAATTTGGCCTGAGGAATAGGGGTACTTACCAGTAATCAGGTTGAATAGGGTAGATTTCCCACAGCCATTCCTGCCTAGTATGACGCTAAACTGGTCGGCAGCCAGGGACAGGGAAACGTTATCCAGTATCGTTCGTCCTTGTATGGAATAGGACAAATTTTCTATGTTTATCGCAGCTACACTCATGACCAGTTGATTTTTCGTTTCTTGATAAGGAATATAAAAAAGGGTGCACCGATGATCATCGTAAAGATTCCAATCGGAATTTCGTAAGGGAAAACCGTCCGGCAAAAATTGTCTATGATCAGGAGGAAGGTACCGCCGAAGAAGATGTTTGCAGGCGTGGTTTTGGTGTTACTCGCACCAACGAGCATGCGGGTAATGTGTGGTACAAAAAGGCCATACAGACTGATGATACCTGCACTCGCCACGGCGACCGCCGTAACGATAGTTGCCAGTAAAACCGCAATGATTTTGATGGTACCAGGATTGACACCCACCGCTCTCGCCTCATCATCTCCCAGAGATAAAAGGTTGAGTTTCCAGCGGATTAAATACAAGCCGAGCAGTCCAAGGGATATCGGAAGGACGCTTTGCTGGACTTTATGCCAGGAGCTCAGGTGCAGACTTCCCATGGTCCATTGGATGATCGCCTGCAATTTGAAAGGATCACTCAGGTACTGAACCAGGGCAAGACTGGCGGAAAATAAACCAGATACAATCATCCCCGCCAGGATAATAGTGATCGAAGAGGAATTTTTAGTGTACCCAAAGATGTAAGTCAGGGAAACGGCAGCGGCCCCGAAAATAAATGCAGAAATATGAATAGACAATAAGGGTACTAATATGGCGAGCGAAGCACCGAATGCGGCACCTGAAGATATCCCCAGAATAAACGGATCTACGAGCGGGTTTCTAAAGATCGCCTGTAGCACACCACCAGCCGTAGCTAAGGCCGCGCCAACAAGAAACGTCATCAATGCTCTGGGCAAACGGATATTGTAAATGACGTTTTCAACAACCATTGGACTTGGATGACTGCTGTCTACAAGGCTCCTGATCCAATCCCAAAAAGCAGTTATGCCAATGTTGTCGGATGAGCCAATCAGTAATGAAATGATAATTACAGGAAGCGGTAGCCCGTAAATGATGAAATTGGTTAGTATACGACGCATTATTGTAAGATTAGTTTAGCTTTTTCCGGACCATATAAGGCAGAGAGAATCTCCAGCTGCTCCACGCTAAGGTTATTGGCAGCGGCCGTTGGGTAACTGTAATGATGTATGGCAATGGAAGCCAGTACAATTTTGAGGGTATGTGGGTCGTATAGAAATGGCGGACTAAGATTGAACACTCGTTTTTCTTTCAGTGCATCAAGCGAAGAGAGTTCCTTTTTGTCATATAAAACACTTTCAGGGGTATTCCAAAGCAACATAATATCTGGATTCCAGCTGATGAGTGTTTCCGGAGATATGTTGGGTGCATCAATCTCATATGGACAGGCATTTTCAAGTCCGGCCATTTCAAAACAATCGTTGATCAGTCCTTTTCGGCCTGTAGTAGAGTAAATACGTCCACCGGACCAGGCGTAGTAAATGGTTTTCTTATTGGTAATGTCTTTGTTTAGTTCTTTAAGGTCCTGGATTTTATCCTGACTGAAGGCGATCAATTCTTTAGCCCTGGCTTCTTTTCCAAGTAAGATGCCAAGGTTAAGCACCTCCAGGTTGAGTTCTCCGAAGTTTTGAGTGCTGATACCAAATACGGCAATCCCCAGTTCTTTCAGCATCTGGATGGCGTCTGTATTGTTGGATGGTATGATGACCAGATCAGGGTTTAACTTGATGATGGTTTCCATGCTCAGGCCGCTCTCTGTGATAGTAGGAGTGGGAATCAGCTTCTCTTTAATACGGACATCAATTTTTGAAAAGTAAGGATATACATTAGGGTCGGTGTAAATGCGGTTCGGAATCCCAACAATAGCACTATCGGCATGAAGCATATAAAGCGCATCGAGGGCCGCCGGTACGAGGGAAACTACTCTTTGAGCAGGTTTTGTAAGGCGGATGGTATCTCCGGAGGCGTCAACTGCAACGATTGGGTAGGTCTTTCCACTGTGGTCTGCCTGGTTGGATTGGCAGGAACTCAAAAGGGAAGCGAAGGTGAGGAAGCAGAATATATAGCTGAAATATGGTTTTTTCATATTACAATTATATAATCAGCGCATGTGAATAGGATAAGCCGAAGATTAGAGTAGATTTAGAATCTGTATCATCGTACTGTAAATGAGTCTGTTAGGGTGTTTTTTTGGGGTGTATGTGTTGGTTTTATTCAAAAAAAAACGCCTTAAATAATTTGGAATCAGTTTATAATAAAAGATGTAAATATAAAAAGAGCCTGTAATCATGATTACAGGCTCTTTGCTTTTAATGCAGAAAAATAAGTGTTTTACTTCTTTTTAAACGAAATCGTATAACTGCCATATGCGCCATTGATCGAACCGTTATGAGCTAGCCTTACACTAAAGGTTAAATCACAGGGAGCAACAAAATTATCCGCATGATTAGCTACAGATGTTGCGGTAAAAGTCTCTGCACCATAATTTCCATAAGTTACTTTGGCTACAGTGGTCGTATTTCCTGTTGGATCTACTGCAATCACAATCGGTTGAGGATTATCAGCTCCATATATAAATGAGATATGGGTAGCATCAATGATTTTTAAAGATACAGTCTGACCAGCGGCGTAATCGGCCCATCCATCTTTAACCACAAGAAAAGGTACACTCGCGCCCACAGCACCAAAATCAGCCATGTTAAATTTACAAACGGCCGCATATTGAATGGTAGTACTTGTACCTGCTAAAGCCGGGATACCTCCATTATTGGTCTCACCCAGGCCAGAAAACGCAGGGTAGACCTTTCCATTTGCAAATATGTTCACACCAATGGTATAGCTATCGCCCAAAACAGAGGAAACACCAAATAAAGCTTTAATTGCGACCCCTGTCAGGGAAACAGTAGCAGGAAAAGTAGTTACATCCGCCTGAACCGTTTTTACAACAGCTGTATTTCCATTTTTAATCACCACAACATCAAATTTTGTCGGTTTAATGTCATCAGGATAGTATAGTCCTACTACAAACTTTCCAACAAATGCGTCCGGATCTGATTGAGAGATCACTTGATCTCCTGTTTTATCGACGGTAATCAGTGGCAATGGTACCCTGTCCAGTTTAGGAATTCTAGGGTTATCTTCTTTACGACATCCTCCTATAAGAAGCAATGCAATAAATATATATATGATATTCTTTTTCATATCGAATGATTTAAATATTAGTCTTTATGGCAACCAGAATGGTTTATAGGTTGACGGATCTGTTTTTTGGGCTGGAGCACTGCCATTAGTTGAAATCTCAGTACTTGACCAGGGTATGCTCAACGGATATTTTTTCGATACTTTCACATCTACCGCAGGCTGTAAGGCAAGGAATGGATTTCCATTAACAGGTGGCTGAGCTTTACCCCCCGGAGCCATAGCTGGATTAGATGGATCAAATAAAACAGGGAAGCCTGTTCTTCTATAATCAGTGTAAGCATCTACCGCACTTCCATAGCTTGAGATCCATTTTTGGGTCATGATCGATTCCAGCTGTTGATTTGGATTGGTATCGTAAGCAAGAAGCACCAAATTGAGGTAATCCGTTGCTGCAGTTGTACCAGAAACAGCAGGTACTGTCTGAGTAGGTTTCACATAAGTAGTGATCACATAATCAACCTGTTTAAAGGACTCCTGAATGGCTGCTGAGAGTGTCGCTTTTGCATCTCCGGCAATCACACCAGTTTTCATCAACTCGGCTTTCATATACAATACATCAGCATAGGTAATAAAACGGTAGGGGGCAGCACCGGTTCCACTGGCAGAAGAAACCACCTGGGCACCACCATCGTCATACCTGCCGCCTACAGGGTAAATCCCAAATACGGTCATGTAATTCTGTTGCGACTGACCTGCATTAGGTCCGGTAGAACCAAAATAGATCGACAGGAAGGTGTCATCTCTGTATTCAGTTGGATTCGGTGTAGCGGTGGTAACACTCAGTTGATTATAGAAATAATAAGGAACACGGGGATCTACAATCCCGGTATAAATATTAGGATTATATCCTTTTAAGATTTCATAAAACCATGGACTTTGATATTGTGATCTTTGGGGAGCAAAGTAATCACCGAAACCAGGATTACGGTCGTCAGTTGCACCATTTGGACCAAAAGGCAGTAAAAAGCTTTCATCAGTTTTACTGATCAGGTTATTTGCTGTAATCAAAGCATTAACATCTGCAGCAACGTTTTTGATAAGTCTTTGCTGTAGCAGCAACTTAAGCTTGATGGTATTCGCTGCTTTTACCCACTTTGCAATATTTCCTTTGTAGATCACATCATCTGTTCCGGGAACAAGCAAATTTGCCGCCGGTGCATTCAAATTAGCAATCCCATTGTCTAACAAAGTGATTAACTGAGGATAGATTTCGGAACCTTTATCAAATTTGGCGTTAAGGACCCCTCCATTTACCAGTTTATTCGCCTCTGAGTAAGGAATATCGCCATAAATATCAACCATCTGGCTGTATCCATAAGCTTTCAGAACTTGTGCGATACCTACATATTTAAGGTTACCCTGGGTTGTTCCTTCCTGGATAATGAAATCCATATTGGCAAAAGATTTATACATCCCTGACCAGCTGTTGATGATGTTAAAGTCTATACCTGTGGCCAGATAGCCATTGGGATCTTCTCTCACCACCAGGCGGTGCATGTAAACTTCCAGGACTTGTGATATGCCACTTGAGGTAGCAAGGTTAACTCCCAGATTTAATTGAACCGCAGGCAACAATTTAGGAATAGATACTGTGCTGGGGTTATATGGATCGGTATTAATATCAAGTTGCTTTTTGCAGGAAATAATCAGCAATACAACAGGTATTAAATATTTTAATTTACGTATCATATCGAATTTTTTAAAAAGTTACATTAAGATTAATCCCATAACGTTTCACTGTCGGAGCAGTTGATAACTCTATACCCTGGATATTTGTAGCTCCAAAACTGTTGGTCTCAGGGTCGAAATTAGTTCCCTTAGGGGTGTTAGGTGCATAGAACCATAAATTCCTTCCGGTAACACTTACCCGCAGTGCACTGATCGGCGTTTTAGCAAACAGTTTCTTTGGTAGGGTATAGCCCAGGCTAACTTCTCTTAATTTAATTACGGTTGCATCATAAACACTCCATTCATGAGCACCATTAGTTGCAAATGTTGACGCTCCACCTCCGTTAAAATATAAATCGTTGGTTGTCAGTCTTGTGATGTTTTGAATTTTATTGCCATTGGCATCTAGAATTGGCAGATAAGTATTTGGATCACCATAAACTCCAGGAATAACCCAGGTGGTTTCTCTGTCTTCAGTGATTTTTCCAGTACCACGACCTAACTCATTTTGGATCGTTGTAGAGTAAACACTTCCACCTTTGGTATAATCAACCAATGCCGTTAAGGTAATTCCTTTATAGGTGACAGAATTGGTTACGCCCAATTTAAATTTAGGGTTTGGATCTCCAATAAAGCTTTGCTCAATATTATCAATTAATGCGCCTGTTCCAGGGTCAATTAACAGATTTCCATCGGAATCACGCGCACTGGTTGTTCCTCTGATATAACCATAAGGCATACCTGCTTCTGCATATACAGAATAACCAGTAGAAGCAGCAGTACCTGCAAGGTCAACCCTGGTTACACCTTCTCTCAATTTTTCAACTATATTTTTATTGTGAGTAAATGCAGCTGTTAGGGCCCATTTCAAATCCTTCGTTCTCACCGGAACAGCAGTCAGCTGAATCTCTACACCTTTATTACTGATCTCACCAAGGTTAGTATTGTAGAAGTCGAAACCTGTACTGGCTGGAACCGGAACAGGGACAATCAGATTGGTGGAAATTTTGCGGTAGTAAGCGAAGTCCAGATTAACCCGCTGGTCGAAAAAGCTGAGTTCAGTACCCAACTCCAGCTCTTTGGTGAATTCCGGTTTCAGGTTAGGATCGTTCGCTACAGTACTAAAGGCCGCATTAGGTATACCCAGGAAGTTTGTCCCAAATAAGAACACATTACTTGTACCATAAGGATCTCCATCACGACCTACTTTTGCATAACTAGCTCGTAATTTACCATAATCAAGTATACTGCTTTGGATCTCCAGAGCATCAGTAAATACTAATGTGCCTGAAATTGCAGGGTAAAAATAACTTCTATTGTTTACCGGTAGAGTAGAAGACCAGTCATTACGTCCGGTCGCTGTAATAAAAGCATAATTTTTATAACCTACAGTAGCCTCTCCAAAAAGGCCAAAGATTCTTCTTCTGGCATAAGAATCGCCAAGAAATATTTGTTGCGAAGTATTTCTCAGACTATGAATACCACGTTCAATAAATTTATTTCCTAAATCCACAATACGGGTAGTGGTACGTTGGTTAAAGTTAAAACCAAGCAATCCTGTCAAACTAAAATCACCTTCAAATTTTGGTGTTAAGTTTAATAGGGTAGTAGATTCAATTTCCTGCTTGCGATAGTCATCTACTGTTAAGCGACCTAAACCCTCGGCAGCTCTTGAACTGATCTCAATCACCTCTCTACGACCCAGCGTATTTACGTTAGTTCCCAGGGCGAAGGAAAGGTTTGCCCATTTCGTCAGATCCTTATCGACTTTCATGTTCGCAATAAATCTTTCTTCAGCAGTATTTGTCGTATTGTATTTAGCCGACCATTTCGGGTTGTCAAATTGACCTGCACCGGCATAAATGATACTATTGCCATTTTTATCTTCAAAAGGGAGCGTCAAATCCCAGTTACGCCCCAAAAACAGGGAACGCGAAAACAAAGAAGGAGCACCATTCTGAGTTTCTCCAAAATAGCCACCGTCCTGAGTAGAACGGCTATAACTTAAATTACCACGGACATTGATGCCCATAGATAATTTTGAACTTCCCCCTACGGAAATATTGGAACGGTCATAAGAAGAATTCGTCACATAACCTGTTTGGTTTAACTGTGAGGCTGTCACAACGAATGCAGTTTTTTCATCACCTCCGTTAAAACTGATAGAGTTCTCAAACACATATCCGTTTTTAAATAAGCTTTTTACGTTATCCGGATGGGCCTGGTATGGAACGGTTTTATCAGGGAATAATTCAGGATACGCAGCCAGGTAAGCGGGCCATGCAGGAATAGTGGTTAATGCTCCTCCAAATTTAGGTCCCCATGAACCGTTTGAAGCAGAGTAGTTGCCGTAAGATCCTGTACCAAAGCTATTTTGAAGATCTGGTAAAGCGGCAATCTGCTCCAGGGATGCGGAACTTTTGAAGTTAATCTCCATTCCCTTATTGCTCCTTGAAGCACTTCCACTTTTAGTAGTAATCAGGATCACCCCATTTGAGGCACGTGATCCATATAATGCAGCAGCTCCGGACCCTTTAAGGATCTGCATGGAAGCAATGTCATTCTGATCAAGATTACCAAGACCACTTCCATAAGCACCACCACCACCAAGCTGACTGGATGTCGTTACCTGATCATTACTGTAAGGTATCCCATCCACAACGATCAAAGGTTGTGTGTCGCCGGTAAATGAAGTATTACCCCTCAACTGAATACGTGTTGCAGAACCTGGAGTACCCTGGGAAGCGCGGATATCTACCCCGGCCACTTTCCCTTGCATACTTTTCAATAAATCGGGCTCAGCAACCTGAGTAATCTGATCATTGGTTAACTTTCCAATACTTGATCCTATTGATCTCGCCTGCTTCTGAACACCAAAGGAAGTAACGACTACCTCATTTAATTGTTTAGAGTCAATAACTAAAGAAGCATTCACCACATTGGAAGAAGCCAGGTTAATGGTTTGGGAGATATATCCCAGGTAAGAGAACTCTAATTGAGCATTACCTGTAGGTATACTCAATGAATATTTACCATTTGCCGCAGTTTGGGTACCAATCTTGGTCCCTACCATCCGGACAGTTACCCCGGGAAGCGGAGTTCCGTCTTCCTTATCTGTAACCGTACCAGTGATTGTTCGATTCTGTGCCATCACAGTGCCTGTGATAAACATCAGAATGAGCAAACTTTGTAAAAGTTTTTTCATAAAATAGAAAATTTAGGTTAGTTAATAATACTTGAAGATAATCAGTTTAAAAGTTAAGAAATTCAGATATTATTTCTAAAACTCTTAAATGACATTACTGTGACATATTAAAAAAGTATAAAACTTTGTAAATGACTGCTCTTGCCGTCATTTATTTTGATATGTTAATTAAAATCGGTATTTTATACTTATTTGTTGTGATCTGGCCCCGGAGGCTATAGTTTTTAGTCAGGTTTTAGTACTCCTGTAAAGAGATTTTAACACCTTTTATCAATAATAAAACCTTTTGTTGAAGTAAAGTACATCTGTTGAGTTTAATTAAAAAGAAAACTTCAGCCGAAAATAATCCTGGCGGTTCATGCTTCCCGGGAAGGAAAAAGTCGAAATAGGATGGGGATTATTGGTAATAGCACAAAATGTCAGGAAAAAAACAGGCTGGGAAAAGGGCTTTTTTCGATTTTTTAAAAAAAAGATTCAGAGAATCTGAAAAGTTAAATTATAAATCATAAAAAAGAGGCTGATCATTTTTCATCAATGATACAGCCTCTCTTAGCCATGGTGTTGTCCGTAAAATGAATTGACTTATTTCCCCCTATCTGTGGCTTTAGTAAGCTCAGGAATGAAAACCAAATAGTCGTAACCTTTTATAATTCTTTCCAGCGCCAAATCCTCTACTTTAAGCTTCTTTTTAGAGATTGCTTGTTTTAATGGTCTTAAATCATAAGCATACCAATTGTCATCTTTAACGACGGTTAAGAAAGATTTAAATTGATCTAAATCAGCCAATGTTTCACCTTTTTGCTTTCCGATGAGCATAATGTGTAATGACTTCCGGTAATTTGCCTCTTCAATATTGGAAACCAGGTTACCAATATCAAATACTTCCATTAAACTCTCTCCTTTAGGCAGGTGATTAGCACCAAATTTGAAAAGATTCTTCTTGTCTTTCCATTCAGGGAGTTTTTCAAAAACCAGGTGTTTCATGTATTGAACTCTTAAACGATGAATTCGATTTGAATATAGTTCCTTGCTTAATTTTAGTTCTTCAAGCTGCTCTTTCTCGTTGGCTGATAAATTCAGAGCGCTCAATGCGTTCATTTTTGCCAGAAAATCGTCAGAGAACATATAGAATGTGGTGTTGTTTTTTGTGTCAAAAGCAGCGGAATTAGCGATCATCTGCTTATAAATTTCTTTTGCTTTAGCATTTTTGGATTGTTTACTCAATTCCGAAAGCAGTAACCCATCTGAAAATATATTAATTTGATCAGCTCCATATAGTTTGATATTCTGCTGAACTATGTTTTTGAATAAATCAAACTCAGATTCACCTTGTAAAAAAGATAAAGCTGAACCTGATTCATTACGGAATTTGTCCAGTTCAGCAGGGGATAAGGATTTAATTTTGGTTGATATTGTGTTGATTGTATATTGATCAATTTCCTGAAAATAGTTGTCGAACTTAATATTATTGATAACCGCGTTTGTGAAGTAAGGGACTTCATCGCTGAAATGTACCTCGCCCAATAAAACAGAATTGCTTTTGCTCATTTCATCCTGTAAGGTTGTCCAGCCTTTACCTTCGAAAGCGTTGTTATTGTTTTTTTTAAAGCTGGAGTAGTTTTTTTGAATTAAACTATCCATTAATGTGGTTTGGGCGTAACTGAAATTGGCAATAAACAGGGATAGGATTAGTAGTTTGGTTTTCTTCATTTCTTTTTTTTCGGAAAGATATAATTTATTGGTAGAATAAATTATAGTATTGAGCACTTGTCCCTGAATAATCTTATAAATGAGGTGTGAAAAACGGTATATTGCTTGGAACAAGTTAATTGAACTAAATAATCTCTGATATAATGACTCAAATTGATTCACCAAAAAAATTAAAGCACGAACAAGTGCAATACATCGAATTCCTCTCTAAGGATATCATAAAAGCCAAAGAATTTTATACAAAAAGCTTTGACTGGGTTTTTACTGATTATGGACCTGCATATACTGCTTTTGAAGGCGATTATGTGGATGGAGGCTTTACCCGGGGGGTCCCTGTAATGGGAAGTATTTTAATTGTTATTTATTCGGAGCATATTGAATCGACCCAAAAGAAGGTAATAAAGGCTGGCGGTTCTATAACGAAGGAGATTTTCAATTTCCCCGGCGGTAAACGGTTTCATTTTACAGACCCTGATGGATATGAGCTCGCTGTCTGGTCTCTTTGATTCCCGTTGTTTGTTAACAGAAATTGTATCTTCATCGTACTTCTAAATCCTGACCCTTATGCAAAATTATAAGAACCACAGCCGTTATTATACACCGCATCACTATTTCTTTTACCCACTGATTTTTGCCGGACTCGTTGTTTGTATGAGTAAGGCTTTTAAGAGTACCGGCGATTTTTGGTTATGGACTTTTCTGGCGCTTGTTTTTGTGGTGGTTGGATGGCTCTCTTTTATGCTGCGCCAGCATTATGCACTGACGCTTCAAAACCGGATCGTATTGCTTGAAATGAAGTTTCGATATTTCGTACTTACCGGCAAGCGATTGGATTTGCTGGAGGATCAGTTGAGTTTTGGCCAGATTGCAGCGCTTCGTTTTGCTTCAGACGCGGAGCTTCCGGCCCTGGTAGAGCGTGCTATCTTAGAAGGACTCCATCCGGATGAGATTAAGAAATCAATTAAGGTATGGTTGCCAGACAATACCCGGGTTTAAAAATTATTAAGACAAACTTTTACCTTTTTTAAAATATTAAAATATGAATCCCATTCCTGTATCCGACTTCCTGCTGATCACCTCTAGATATGGTAAAGTAGATGGAAAATCTCATTTTGATAGTGAGGAAGACCTCGTACATGACATTTTTCCCAATCGAATTTTATTCTATACCAATTTCATGGACGAGAGATCCTATGAAATGTATATTCAGGAAGGAGCAATATGTATAAAAAAGACAAGACTGGATGACTACGAATTACATGAGGATGCAGAAGATATTGAAGATGATTTAGATGAAGATGACACTGAGGAACTGGATGGATTATGGAGTAGAATTGTGTATGAACTACTAACTCGCCCTGCATTGAAGGACCTGGATATCCGGACAGAAATGTTAACGCTGTATTCCTCCCTTTTTACACAAACTGAGCGCGAACTTTTTTCTAAAAAACTCCCTAAAAAGATGAAAGCTGATGTAACCTGGATATGGGGACAAGTTTCTTCAGCATTAGAGGAAGCAAATAGGTTAGTCTCTTTTGAATGGAAGGAATGGGTAGAAACCGGCGTGATGGAACTGAATGATCTGGAAACGCTGCAACAACTAAATATTGATTTACCTTATCCAAATGAATCTGAAATAGAGGAGGTTTCTAATGCAGAAGAATGGGAAGAGGCAATCTTGCAATATTTTAATAACCATTTAAAAGCGTTCGACCTTAAGTTAGTCGCTATAGGAACTCATTTTGATGAATACCAAACCTTCGCTTGCTTGTCTACACCTGAAACCAATCTGGCTAATGCCCGCGAAAATTTCAAGAAATTAGGCATGGTTTATAAAGGCTAGGCTGTGCTTATCATTTATGGCTGCGGGAATTGTTATTCAACCAGGTTAAAATAAACCGGGTTGTCTCCAGCGGAATTTAAACAGTTTATTAAGCTCCGGGACGCAGAGATTAAATGATAATTATATTTGCAGGTTCAAGGCATAACTTTATATTCGCTTTACAAACAGGTATAACAATCCAGCATGATTATAGGCAAAAGGAAGTTAAAAGCAGAACAGAGTGAAGATGCAGTCGCTTCTGAGCTAGTGCTGGAGTTGCTTCACAAGTCCTATTATGATCGTTTAGTTTATTATGGCTGGACCATTATTCATGATAAAGAAACTTCCAGAGATCTCGTTCAGGAAGCTTTTATCTGTTATTGGAATCAAAAAGAACAAGTATCTTCGAACCTGATTCAGATCCGCAATTTTTTATATGTCAATGTGAAGAACGCTTGTTTGAAGCATTTACGCCATGATAAAGTGGTTGATAAATACATGGGCTTGCAAGATCCTGACCCTGTGGAAGAGGCTTCTGCCTTAAATAAGATGATCCATGCAGAAGTGTTGGGAGAAATATATGCAGCTATTGCTACGCTTCCTGAAGGATGTAGAAAGATTTCTAAAATGGGCTACCTCGAAGGATTGAAGAACCAGGAAATCGCAGACCAGTTGGGAATCTCTATTAATACAGTTAAAACGCAGAAAAAACGGGCTTTACAGTTGTTGAGACTGAAACTTAGTCCGGAATCTTTCCTTGCGCTGATCTTTCTTTTTCAGCACTTTAAGCATAATTAAAAAAAAACAATAATATCTTTCACCCTAAAATCATTTCAAGGGATCATTATAAGTATGCAGGACAATACTCCTTTATTAAATCGTGCTGAACAAATACTTCGCTATCTACGTCATGAACTAACCGTTCCTGAGGAAGGGGAGTTTTTGCACTGGTTAAGTGAAAATCCCGGACAGCAAAAATTTGTAGCAGCGCTGTGTACGGAGCAAGGGATGGAAGCAGAACTCCGGTTTATGGATCACAATAACCGGGAGGAAGATTGGCATGCATTGCAACAAAGAATTCAGGAGAACAGCAATCGTGGAAAGGGGATTTGGTTATGGCAAAAAGTCATTTCCATTGCAGCGGTATTGCTGGTTCTGACCGCTACCGGATTTTATTTCTATGAACATTTTGGCGCTAAACCGAAGATCACCATTCAGGATCTGGCCAAACACGACATTCAAGCCGGTGGAAATAAAGCATACCTCACCCTCGCCGATGGAAAACAGATTGCGTTGACCGACCTTGAAAATGGAAAAGTCGCGGAACAGGCAGGGCTAAGTATCACTAAAATGGCGGATGGGAAATTACTATACGAACTAAAAGATGATCCGGAAGCAAACCACAATAATAAAGGAGAAATTTCATACAATACCATTTCCACACCTGCCGGCGGACAATATCAGGTGGTCTTACCAGATGGAAGCAGGGTTTGGCTAAATGCCGCCTCTTCTTTAAGATATGCCACCTCACTGGCCAGTTTAAAAGAACGAAAAGTAGAATTATCTGGTGAAGCTTATTTCGAAGTTTCTAAAGCGGAAGGACAATCCGGAAAGCCTTTTATTGTAAAATCAAGAAATCAGGAAGTGGAAGTACTGGGTACTCATTTTAATGTCTGTAGTTATGACCAGGAGCCATCCAGTGCTACAACGTTGTTGGAAGGCCGTGTAAAAGTGCGACGTTCCGGTGTTTTTGAAAGAACGCTTACTCCCGGAGAACAGAGCCTGGTTGGGAAGGGGATTGAGGTGAGAAAAGTAGATACAGTTACTGCTGTGGCCTGGAAAAATGGACTGTTTAAATTTGAAGACGCCAATATTTACGAGGTCATGAACCAGTTTTCCAGGTGGTACAATTTCGAAGTAGCCTACGAAGGGAAAGTACCTGACAATAAGTTTAAAGGAGAAGTATATAGAAATCTGAATGCCTCAAAAGCAATGAAGCTGTTAAGCTATGCCAATATAAAATTCCGTGTGGAAGTCAATAGTAAAGAACCAGAAAGAAAAAAAATAATCATCACTTCTAACCAGTAGACCCGCCTTTTAGACAACAGCATTAACCGAGCAAATAATTTTAACCAAATAACCTAAACTAAACTGAACATGGAAAGAAAGATACGATGGCATAGCTGAGCGTAGCTAAGGGCCTCTAATGAAAAAACCAGACAATGATTCGAGCCATTGCCTGGCGATAAGTTTGAGCTAACCCATCCGATGATATCATCGGAAAATAAAATCTGAACAATCTGTATTAACCCAAACCAACCAAATGTAAGAAACGGTATCGAGATTACATCCCTTCAAGTGATCAAAATTCTCTGCTATTCCTCTCATTTGGGCAATTTCTAAGCTAAATGAAAATAAATGCTTTTAATCCCGGCCTGTCCGTTTTTCGGATAGCCCCTAAACTGCTATTGATAATGAAATTGACCACTTTCATCCTCATGATAGCCTTGGTACAGGCAAGCGCCGCTGTCACCGCACAGCGCGTTACGCTGAAAGAAAATAATCAACCACTTTCAACGATACTAAAAGAAATAAAGAGACAAACAGGATATGTTTTCTTCAGCAGCGACTTTGATCCGGCAAAAGAAAACCTCTCCGTTAAAGTAACCAATGCCTCTTTGGAAGAAGCACTGGAAGCTTGTTTTAAACGACTTGCCATTAATTATGTCCTGGTTGATAAAACGATTTTCTTGACCAGAAAGACTGATTTTCTGGATAAAAAGAAAGATATATTATTGAGAGGGATTGTGTTGGATGAGAAAGGACAAAGCATCCCTGGAGTAGGCGTAAAAGTGAAAGGAAGTATGGTTTCTACCTCCACAGATGTGAATGGTAGTTTTAGCATCACCGTTCCCGGACCTGGTTCCATACTGATCATTACCTATATCGGATATGAAACACAGGAAGTCGCCGTAACCAATGAGAAAAACCTAAGCATCACCCTTAAGCCCAGCGAAAAAGCATTGGAAGAAGTAGCGGTAGTTGGTTTTGGAACGCAAAGAAAAGTTTCCCTGATCGGTGCACAATCCACCATCAGTTCAAAGGAACTTAAACAACCGGTAGCGAGTGTGACACAGTCTCTTGCCGGCCGTATCGCCGGTGTAGTTGGTGTGCAAAGAAGTGGGGAGCCTGGTAGAAGTACCGCCGACATCTGGATTCGTGGAATCTCTACTTTTGGAGGAAACAAAAGTAACCCCTTAGTTTTGGTAGATGGGGTAGAACGATCTATTGATAATATTGACCCGGAAGATATTGAATCTTTTACGGTCCTGAAAGATGCCTCCGGAACCGCAGTTTATGGGGTTAGAGGGGCCAATGGGGTCGTTTTAGTGCAAACAAAAACAGGTAAAGTGGGTAAGAATACCATCCTGTTCGATTACAATGAAGGCATGAGTACCTTTACCAAAAGGCCAGAAATGGCAGAAGGACTGACCTATATGAACATGGCCAATGAAGCCAGTGTAGGCAGAGGTGGAATTGTACAATATACCCCGGATTATATCGGTAAAACTGCTGCTAAGGTGGATCCATTACTTTATCCAAGTGTGAACTGGATGGACGAAATCCTGAATAAGTACAGCAATAACAGACGCGCCAATCTGAATGCCAGTGGTGGGGTAGACAGAGCACAATATTATGTGTCTTTAGCTTATTTCAATGAGACCGGGTTTTTAAAGACAAACGACCTGAAACAATACAATTCTTCATTAGATTACAACAGGTATAATTTTACCAGTAATTTAAACCTGAAACTCACTAAGACCACCAAGCTGGACCTGGGCTTGCAAGGGTATGCTTCTACCGGAAATTATCCTGGTGAGAATACACAAGATATTTTCGGAACGGCAATGGACATTTCTCCGGTCATCTATCCAGTGATGTATCCGGGTAATTTTATTCCGGGGAAAGCGTCTAACGGCGGACAAAGGAATCCTTATGCGGACTTAACCAGAAGAGGTTACCGGACTGAGTTTAAAAACCAGTTGTACAGTAATCTGAGGTTAACCCAGGATCTGAGCATGCTGACAGAAGGCTTAACCGCGACAGGTATGTTTTCTTTTGACTCCTATAATGAAAACTTCATCAAAAGATCGAAAAGAGAAAGTACTTACTTCCCTGAAAATTTGCCGGGAACGAATTCTCCGTACAAACCAGATGGCAGCTTAAATTTAAAAGAAACATTTGCGAGTGGTGGAAATTACCTGAGCTTTAATCCAGACCGTAACGGAAACCGGAAAACCTATACAGAAGCTGCGTTAAATTATGACCGTGCATTTGGTAAACACAGAGTAGACGCTTTAATGCTTGGCTATGCCAGTGATGCGACCGAACCATTTGCCGGAGATTTTACCACCTCCATCCCTAAGCGTATGCTGGGTTTAGCCGCTCGTGCTACCTATTCTTATGATGACCGTTACTTTGCGGAATTTAACTTCGGATACAATGGTTCAGAGCTTTTTGCGCCTCAAAAACGTTATGGTGCCTTTCCAGCTTTTGGAATTGGCTGGATTCCATCAAATGAGAAATTCTGGGAACCGATTAGAAGTACGATTTCCTTCCTGAAATTCAGGTATTCTGATGGGGTCACCGGAATTGGAGAGATCAACGGAAGAAGATTTGCTTATTTAACACTCGTTTCAGAAAATGACAATGGGTATCAATTTGGAAAGAACTTCACGGGTTACAAAGGAATTAATGTGACCGACTATGGCGTAGATATTTCCTGGGCAGAATCAAGAAAACAGGATTTGGGAATGGAATTCCGGACCCTAAATGATAACCTTCATGTCATTGTGGATGTTTTTAAAGAACACCGTACCGGAATCTTCCTGCAAAGGGGCTCTATTCCAGGCTTTATTGGCTTAACCAATTCACCATGGGGGAACCTTGGGGTAGTCGATAATAAAGGGATTGATGCAACTTTAGAATATAATCTGAAACTAGGTCAGGTAGATCTTGGTTTGAGAGGAACCCTTACTTATAACGAGGATAAGTTGATTAGAGACGATCGCCCGCAACAACCGTATCCATGGATGAGCCGTATTGGTGATAATGTACTTTCCCGCTATGGCTATGTTGCCGAGAAACTATTTGACTCTCAGGCAGAAATTAATGCAAGCGCTGTTCCGGGATCGAAGGCCAGTATCTTGCCCGGAGATATTAAATACAGCGATTTAAACGGCGATGGGGTGATCAACGATTATGATAAAACCAGAATCGGAAGGGGAGATGTTCCTAACCTGGTTTATGGTTTTGGCTTCAACCTATCTTACAAAGGTTTCGCCATCAGCACCTTATTCCAGGCGCTGGAAAATGCGGATGTCATGCTGGGTGGTAATGGCATCATCCCTTTTAATGGTGGAGACAGCAACGTATTCAGTAACATCAGCGACAGATGGACGCCTGAGAATCCTGCTCAGGATGTGTTTTACCCTCGCTTAGCCTATGGAGAAGCGCAAAACATCAACAACTCATTAGAGAGTTCATGGTGGGTGAAAGATGTCAGTTTCCTGAGGTTGAAAAGTGCTCAGATCAGTTATAACCTTCCTAAAAGCTTCACTTCAAAATTCAAACTGGGTAACGTGGCAGTTTATGCAATTGGTACCAATCTGTTAACGTTTAGCAAGTTTAAATTATGGGATCCTGAACTGAACACCAATGCATCTCAAGGCAGAGCAAATGGAACCAAGTACCCGATGACCGCAAATGTGTCTCTAGGATTAAATATTAAATTTTAACTCGTTTGATAAATAGCATTATGAAAAAGTTTATCTATATCACTTTAATAGCATGTTTAACGCTTGCGTCATCATGTAAGAAATTCCTTGACCAGGTGCCTAATGATAGGTTAACATTGGAGGAAACGTTTACCAACAGAGCAACAGCAGAGAAATTCCTGGCCAATGTTTACCACAATGTACCGGATGAATTCGGACAAAGGAATCCAGGAGGGAGCAAAAATGCCGGACTCTGGACTGGTGGTTCGGATGAAGCCGATTTTGTATGGGGCTTTGTACAGAGCAATGCCATGAACATAGGCAGCTGGGATGCCAACACCGGTTTTATAGGTGATTTCTGGAGAAACTATTACCGCGGAATTCGCTCTGCAAGTTTCTTTATGGCCCATATCGATCAGGTGTCTAATGACATCACTCCTGAGCAAAAGCTGAGGTATAAAGCAGAAGCCAGAGCACTGAGAGCTATGTTTTACTTTTACATCATGCGCCTGTATGGACCGGTGATCCTGCTTGGAGAAACAGTGACTCCACCAGATGCCCCGGCTGAACAAATACAGTTGCCTAGAAATTCATTTGATGAATGTGTAGAATACGTAACTTCCGAACTGGATAAAGCTGCAGCCGACCTGCCTGTTATTCCTGCCAATGATGACAATTATGGCCGCATTACAAAAGGAGTTGCCCTGGCTTTTAAAGCGCAAACCTTATTGCTCGCCGCTAGTCCTTTATATAACGGCAACACGGATCTTGGAAATTTGAGAAATAAAGACGGGAAACAACTCATTAACCAATCGGTATCGGTAAGCAAATGGAAGAAAGCAGCTGATGTCTATAAAGATTTTATCGTTCAGTTTAATCCCGGGACTTATAGCTTATTCAAAAAGAATGATGCTGCCGGCAATTTTGATCCTTATTTGTCTTGTCGTGATGTATTTTTGACCGATTGGAATTCTGAAGTCATCTTTGCCCGTGTGCAAACCTCTATTCAGTCCAGACAATATGAGATGACGCCTTATCATAATGGTAAAAACTCGGAGTCTAAAGGTTCTGGTGGTTTAGGTGCTACCCAAAATCAGGTAGATGCTTTCTTTACAGCGAATGGCAGGAGTATTGATGATGCGCAATCGGGTTATGTAAACACCGGGTTTGCAAGCACGGCAACTAAATATACCAAAGCAGGTATTTACAATCCATGGGTGAACAGGGAGCCACGTTTCTATGTGAACATTACTTTTAACGGAAGTACCTGGTTGAATACGGCCAATGGAGAGATCATCACAGAGCTGTATAACAATGGAAATTCAGGAAAAGCAACTGGTGGTGGTGATTACAGCACTACCGGCTATATTGTTCGTAAAGCCATGGGATTGGGTAAATGGCAAGTAGACAACCGTACAAACATCCTGTACAGATTAGCAAATGTTTATCTGGACTATGCAGAGGCTTTAAATGAAGCGGAACCAGGTCATGCTGATGTCGTTAAATATGTAAACCTGATTAGAGAGCGTGCAGGTATTCCGCAATATGGAACAGGCAATTTGAACGTTCCTGCAAGTCAGGCGGAAATGCGTGAAGCCATTAGAAAAGAACGTCGCGTAGAATTAGCTTTTGAAAATGTAAGGTACTTTGATACCAGGCGATGGAAAATCGCGGAAGTAACAGACAACGGGCCAGTTTATGGCTTAAACATCACGTCTAACCTTCCTGCTTTTTTAAATGTTGTGCCATTTGAAACACGGGTATTTACTAAGAAACATTATTTGTGGCCTATACCTTCAAATGATGTGAATGTAGATAAGGAGCTGATACAGAATCCGGGATGGTAGTGTGTTTGTCTCCGGTTAATTTTTCATAAGTATTCAGGTGTTGCTCCCCAAAAAGGAGCAATACCCGAACTTTCACGTTTTAAATTTCTGATTGATGAAACTTTTAAAAGCGATAAGTTTAGTCCTGCTGCTAGCTGCCTGCGGGAAAAAAAATGAGGGACCGGTTTTACCTTCCCCCTCATTGACACAAGCCAAAACGTTTAACATGATAGATGCTAACAACGCATTCGATGCTTTCAATACGGCATTCTATGATACAAATAGAAAATTATATTTTAGTAAAAGCGACCGGAAAGAGCTTGCCGTAGGTTGGCCACAGGCAGTTTTTTGGGACATTTCTATGGCAGCCTATAAAAGAAGTAAAAGTGCTGCACATTTGAAACTGGTCAATGATATTTATCAGGGAGGAGCTGCCGAATACTCTAATTTTGATTGGAAGAAGGTAAAAGAAGTGAATGATTTCATTTATGACGACATGATGTGGTGGATCATTTCCTTAGCACGTGGTTATGAGCTGACTCATGACCAGAAACACCTGGATGCTGCTACAGCAGGCTTCAAATACGTTTGGGATAATTCCTATGATCCTGTAAATGGTGGAATGAGATGGAGCTGGAAAGTAGAAGGTAAAAATGCCTGCATCAATTACCCAACGGTAATTGCGGCAATGACCCTGTTCAATATCACCAAAAATCAAGACTACCTGGATAAAGCAAAGAACATTTATGCCTGGTCGGGAACCAATCTTTTCCAGGCTTCAACCGGAAGGGTTGCAGACCATAAAGTAGGGAATAATCCTCCTGGATTTGAAGATTATACTTATAACCAGGGCACATATATCGGTTCAGCCGTGATGCTGTTTAAAGCAACAAATGATCCATCGTTTTTAGCTGATGCGAAGCGCGCTGCAGATTATACGAAAAACAAGATGTCTGATAGTAAAGGTGTTTTGCCCGCTGAAGGAGAGTGGAATGAGCAAGGAGTATTGAAAGCAATTTTCGCACAATACATGCAAATGTTGATCCTGGATGCCGGACAAACTCAATACAGCGAATGGATGCATGCCAATCTAAATCTGGCCTGGATAAACCGTGATCAGAAAAGAACACTGATGTTCAGAGATTATAAAATCGCCTGTCCAACAGGTGTTATTCAGTCTTACGAAGCCAGCAGTGGGGTAGCCTTTATGCAATTGTTTGACCCGGTGACCAATTAATCCAGGGGAGCGCTGTTCCCGGTTTTCCCGAATTATTAAGATAAAGATTTAAAAGAATGATAAAATTTAAAGTTAGTATCGCTTTCCTTTTATGCTGCTGCTTCAGTACCTATGCCCAGGAAAAGAACCTGGTTCAATACGTAAATACTTTGCAGGGTACAAATTCCAAACATGAGTTGACCAGGGGGAATACCTATCCAACCACAGCATTGCCTTTTGCCATGCACACCTGGACGCCGCAAACCGGTAGAAATGGAGATGGCTGGAAGTATCAATACGAAAAAGAGCACATCAGAGGCTTCCAACAGGCTCACCAATGTAGTTCCTGGAGTAGGGATTATGCGGTTTTCTCTTTTATGCCGGTGATCGGCGAACTCAAGGTAGCCGAAAATGAACGCGAAGCGAAATTCAGTCATGCCAATGAAATTGGGAAACCCAATTACTATAAAGTGCAGTTCGACAATAAGATCAGCACAGAAATCTCACCATCTGAGCGTGGTGCCCATATCAGGTTTAGCTATCCTAAAGGACAAAAAAGTTTTCTGGTACTGGATGGGTATACGCACCTGAGTGGCGTAAAGATCTATCCGAAAGAACGCAGAATCACCGGGTATGTAAATAATGGAGAGGGCTTTAAGCCTACTTTCAGGAATTTCTTTACGGTCTGTTTTGATCAGCCTTTTAAAGCTTTCGGAACCTGGGAGAATCGTAAAAACACCATACAGCCCAATCAACTGGAAGCAGAAGGTGAGGGGAAAGGTGCCTATCTGGAATTTGCTGCCGGCAGTACGGTTCAGGTTAAAGTGGCCTCTTCTTATATCAGCGCAGCACAAGCAGAGCTTAACCTCAGCAGAGAGCTTGGGAAAGATAAAAAGCTGGAGCAAACGAAAGAAAATGCAGCGAAGGTTTGGAATGCTACGCTAGGTAAAATCCAGGTGGAGGGTGGTTCAGAAGAAGACATCAGGACTTTCTATTCCTGTATGTTCAGGGCAAATCTTTTCAGCAGGAAGTATTATGAGCTGGATAAAGATGGACAGCCTTATTACTTTAGTCCATACGATGCAAAGGTACATCCCGGGTATATGTTTACAGATACCGGATTTTGGGATACTTTCCGGGCGCAGTTCCCACTAAATACCCTGATGCATCCTGAAATGCATGGCAGGTATATGCAGGCGCTCCTGGATGCTTATGAGCAATGTGGCTGGTTGCCTTCCTGGTCTTTTCCAAGTGAAGCCGGAAGTATGATCGGTAATCATGCCATTTCCTTGTTAACCGATGCCTGGGTAAAGGGGATTCGAACGTTTGATCCTCAACTTGCCTTAAAAGCTTACCTGCATGAGGCAACCAATAAAGGGCCATGGGGCCCTGCAAATGGACGGGATGGCTGGAAAGAGTATTTTCAGCTGGGCTATGTTCCGTATACCAAAGCAAGAGAGGCAACGGCAAAAACAATGGAATATGCTTATGATGATTTTTGTGGGTATAACCTGGCCAAAGCAACCGGCAACAAGTTTTATGAAGACATCTTCGCCAGACAGATGTACAACTATAAAAATGTATATGATCCCTCCACTAAATTCATGCGGGGAAGAGATGAAAATGGAGCCTGGAAACCAAATTTCGATCCGGTAGAATGGGGAGGTCCTTATACAGAAGGTAATGCATGGCATTGGCAATGGTCAGTTTTTCAAGACATGCAGGGTTTGATTGAGCTGATGGGAGGAAAGGATAATTTTACCGCGAAGCTGGACTCTGTATTTACCGAGCCAAATCGCGTAAACGTAGGCAGCTATGGTGGTATGATCCATGAAATGACGGAAATGGTTATGGCTAATATGGGACAATATGCCCATGGAAATCAGCCGATCCAGCATATGCCTTACCTGTACAACTATGCAGGGCAACCCTGGAAATCTCAGTATCATGTCAGGAATATCATGACCAAACTGTACAATTCAACAGAAAACGGTTATCCCGGGGATGAAGATCAGGGACAGACTTCCTCCTGGTATGTGTTGAGTGCAATGGGCTTTTACAGCGTTACGCCGGGAACAGATGAATATATCCTGGGTAGTCCCATGTTTAAAAAGATTACCTTGAATTTAGAGAATGGTAAGCAGTTCATTATTGATGCTTCAAATAACAGTAAAGAAAATGTATACATCAAAACCGCAGAACTGAATGGTAAAGATTATACGGCCAACTTCATTAAGCACAGCGATCTGACACAAGGTGGGGTGTTAAAATTGGAGATGAGCGATAAACCAGTGATGACCCGGGGAATAAAACCGGAAGATCAGCCTTTCTCCCTGAGTAAATAATTAATCAACCTAACCTACAAAGAACCAAAAAGAAATGAAACGAACCTGTTTACTGGCATTATGCCTTTTGATCGCCTGGAACACCCGTGCCCAGAGGAAAGCACCGGCTTATCCTTTAATTGCATCAAATACCTATTTTAGTTTATGGTCTTTTAGTGATGAACTTTATGCATCCCCTACAAGGCACTGGACTGGAAAAACACAGGCACTGACCGGAATCCTGAAAGTGGATGGTAAATCTTACCGGTTCCTTGGACAAGAGGAGCGGCCTTACCGTAGTATCCTAAAAGAAGCAGGGCATCTGTTCAGATACAACCTTGCTAATCCTTTGAAAAACTGGAAGGAAAACGCGTTTAAAGATCAAGACTGGAAAGAATCAGCCGCACCTTTTGGTGATGATCCGGCTTATGCAAAAACAACCTGGAAATCAGAGGAAATTTACCTGAGGAAAACCTTTAACATTGGGGAGCTTCCAAATCAGAAACTATTCCTGAAACTGAACCATGACGACAATGTGGTGGTCTACCTGAATGGCAAAAATATCTATGAAAAAGAAGGCTGGGTACATGAGTACATTTACATTCCTGTAAAAAGTGAATATTTGAAAAAGGGCAGTAATGTGTTAGCGATTCAGGTGAAAAATACGGCTGGTGGCAGACATATTGATGCCGATTTAGTAGTTGAGCCTGCTGCAGATAAGGATATATTGACCGCAACTCAACTGGGGGTTGACTTTGAAGCAACAAGAACTGTTTACCGTTTCCGTTGTGGAGCGGCAGAGTTGGCTGTTACCTTTTTATCGCCGCTTTTATTGGACAATATTGAGCTTACCGAAAGGCCTGTTAGCTATATTAATTACGCTGTTAAAGCTGTGGATGGTAAAAAACACGAGGTGAAATTGCTGTTTACTGCTTCTTCAGATCTTGCAGTGAATACAAAAGGGCAGCCTGTTTCGGCCTGGAAGCTGAATGAAAATGGTTTGTCGGCATTGAAATCCGGAACAGTAGAACAACCGATGTTGAAGAAGGCAGGTGATGATGTCAGGATAGATTGGGGTTATGTTTATGTAGCCGCACCGGTAGCTTATAAAGCAAAACAATACCTGACTAAAGTCAATGAGGGCAGGAAAGCATTTAGAACAGGAACACCATTAGCCGGAACATCCAGTATGATCAATCAGACCTCAGTTGATTTGAATACGGAATTAGATTTTGGAATGGTATCAGGAACGGAAATTGAAAAGCATTTGATGATTGGCTATGATGATACCAATCCTATCCAGTATTTTCATCAAAACCTGCCACCACTTTGGAAAAAGGATGGAGTAGTTAAATTCACAGATCTATTGGCGATTTCGGAACGTGAATACCCGGATATTCTTAAAAAATCTATTGCTTTTGATCAGTCATTAGCCGTAAAAGCGACTAAATCAGGTGGAAAAGAATATGCGGAGCTGTGTAAAATGGCTTATCGCCAAAGTGTTTCTGCACACCGGATTGTGAAAGCACCCAATGGAGAAACCCTGTTCTTATCAAAAGAAAACTTTAGTAATGGTTCCATCAATACGGTAGACATCACTTACCCTTCGGCCCCTCAATACCTGGTCTATAATCCGGAATTGTTAAAAGGAATGATGAACGGGATCTTTTACTATAGTGAAAGCGGGAAATGGAAAAAGCCATTCCCGGCACATGACCTCGGGACTTATCCTTTGGCCAACGGGCAAACTTATGGTGAAGATATGCCGGTAGAAGAAGCGGGAAATATGTTGATTCTGACTGCAGCAGTAGCAAAATCTGAGGGAAATGCAGCATATGCCCGCAAACACTGGAAAGTACTAACCATTTGGACAGATTATCTTGTCAAAGAAGGTTTTGATCCTGCCAACCAATTGTGTACCGATGATTTTGCTGGTCACCTGGCTCATAATACCAACCTATCATTGAAAGCAATTGTAGCCATTGGATCTTATGCGCAATTGGCAGCACAATTAGGTGAAAAAGAAGTTGCCGAAAAATACAGAGCTGCCGCTTTGGATATGGCTGCCAAATGGATGGAGAAAGCCAATAGTGGTGATCATTATGCCTTGGTTTTCAATGACAAAAATACCTGGAGCCAGAAATATAACCTGGTATGGGATAAGTTATTGGGACTAAAACTCTTCCCTAAAGAAGTTTATGAAAAAGAAGTGGCTTTTTATTTAAAGAAACAGGAAGTTTATGGACTTCCTTTGGACAGCAGAAAAACTTATACCAAATCAGATTGGATCATGTGGACTGCAACCTTATCCGATAATGATCAGGAATTCCAGCAATTTGTGAAACCTGTTTATAAATATGCCCTGGAAACGGAAAGTCGAGTTCCGATAAGTGACTGGCATGAAACCACCACCGGAAGAATGGTCGGTTTCCAGGCGCGTAGCGTAGTAGGGGGCTATTTTATTAAAATGCTTGCCGATCATTGGAATGTTAAATAAGTAAGTAACTAGATTTGAATATATTCATTAGTTAGCAGTAGTTTAAATACTGCTAGCTAATGAATAATGATTGTTTTTTGTTTTCATTTTTAATTAATCATGCGCAGAATGTGCCGTTTTGTGTGTAGTTTACAAATGTTATTCTATCTCAATGGGAATTCAATTCATTTATTGGGACAGCCATCAGCAATATAAGTGTTTAAACATGAGACAACTAATAACGATTATTGTATTCGTTTCTTCAATTGCAATTGGAAGAGCTAATCCGGCAAACAAAGAAAGCGCTGTTAAGATAGACACGACAGAAGTTGTACAGATAGGCGGGATCAAACAGTTTATTAAGCTCCAGGGCGTTGACGATACAAAGCCGTTATTGTTATTTCTTCATGGGGGACCAGGGACTTCATTGATCCCGGTTGCAGATACATTTACGGATAAGCTAAAGGCGAAGTTTGTGGTCGTTCAGTGGGACCAGAGGGAGGCCGGAGAAACCTTAAAATTGAATCACTCTCCTGAAAAGCTATCGCTGGGTTTATTACAAAAAGATACTGATGAGTTGATCAAATACCTGTTGAAAAAGTACAACCGCAAAAAGCTGTTCCTGGTTTCGCATTCTTTTGGATCGATGTTAGGGTTTAATTTTGCGGATAAACATCCGGAATTACTTTATGCTTTCATTCCAATCAGTGCCATCGTAGACCAACGAAAAAGTGAGCAGCTAACCATGGAATTGTTAAACAAATGGGCGAGAGAAACTAAAAATGATACTGCTGTAAAAGAATTGGCATTGGTGAAAATCCCATTTGAAACTGAAGATGATTTATTTTATTCTCAGAAATGGCTATTTATTCATAACGGCGTTGATTTTGCAAAAGAGGAAGGTTTCAAGGCAAAGTATCAGGTTTGGTTGGCTGTTTGGTTTCCAATGTGGAAGCTCGCTGTAACGAATAATCTCTTTAAAACCCTGCCGGCATTAAACTGCCCGGTGTATTTTATAGAGGGAAATGGAGACAAACAGCAATCCCATTATCTTGTGGAAGATTATTATAAGGTTTTAAAAGCGCCAAAGAAGGCATTGTTCTGGTTTGAAAAATCAGGGCATACTGTTTTTAACAGTGAACCAGAAAAGCTGCAGCAGGTTATCATTGAAGAAATCCTGCCGGCAGCTTTTCAATAACATCAAAAGAAAAGGTTATTTACCTTCCCGTATTGCTTTAAAAGAGCCATTAGGCTGAATAAACAACAAAGATTCAGCCTTCTTATTGCCTTTAATGTCAAACTTCAGGCTATATCCATCCAATGCTTTTATTTTAAAGGTATGGTCGCCCATGGCAACCGTTTCATATTCTGGTTGTTCTGGTACATATACATACAAGATATTTTCCCTCACAGATACTTTGGCCTTCGCCTTTCCCATCATATACGCTCCAACGTATTGATCCAGTGTTTTTAGATCCAGGTTAACCAGCTTAGGACTTACTGTAAAGACAGTAGACTTCATACCTGGCTCAAATGTACCGGACAAGCTTGCTATTTTACCATCTATACCGGTAGAGAAATTCACTTTTAAGCTGCTGGCGGAGGTGTCCGGCTTTCCATCTTTATTGACATCCTGCACATCGAAAACATCATAATGATAATGCTTTAACCAAATGTTATAATTCCCCATTTTTGCAAATAGAGAATCATTTTTAAGGGAGATATCTATAAGTCCATATCCAGGATTGGTAAATGCCAGGGCGTAATCTTTCAATGGATGTGAAGGTTTTGTGTTTGCGACATGCTTTAAATTTGCCTGTTTTTTTACCATTTCTTCTGTTTGAGCCTCCTTTTCAGTCGCTTTAAGGGCTTTATCATTCCAGTCAATAGTTTTTAATTGGAATAACCTATCGGCAATGCTATTCTGGACAATTTTTGGAACCTGAGAGCTATTTTGATTGGTTAAGATCACAACTCCGAGCCCATCAGTTGGGTAAAAGGAAACGCTGGCACTAAAACCATCTATATTTCCGCCATGCTGAACTTTGTAATGTCCTCTGTAAGAACTGATCATCCAGCCTAAGCCATAATTGTTTGTATGGATATCCTTTTCTGTATCAGGCAATCCGCTGTTCATCACCATTTGGGAACTTGAAGCGTCCACAATATATTCGGGCGATAAAATATCTTTATCGTTATAGCTGCCTCCTGATATCCATAATTTCAGCCAATTGGCCATGTCATTGGCGCTACTGTTGATGCTTCCGGCTGGTCCCATGCCATCAATATTATAGTAATCCATTTCTTTTATCCCTTTTCCGTCCTTTCTATAAGGCAAGGAAGCGTCCGTATCGTTTTTGAATTCTGCTAGAGAAGTCGTTGAACGTTTCATTTCCAGGGGTAAAAAGAAGCGCTCTTTGATGTTCTGTTCCCAGGTTTTACCAGTTAGTTTTTCTGCAATCATGCCCTGTGCTAAATACATAAAGTTGTTGTATTGCCATTTCTCCCGAAGACCTGCATTTGGCTCCATATACCGCACTCTGTTAATCATGCTGTCGCGATTACTGGTATTAAATATGTACCATGACATATCATAACGGGATAGGCCTGTACGATGCGTCATCAGGTCACGTACGGTAATCTGGTTATTCATCTGGTCATTAATAAAACGCAATTGTGGAAGATAAGATACCGCATTGCCATCAAGAGAAAGCTTTCCTTCCTTTTGTAAGGTTCCTAATAAAGCAGCTGTAAATGCTTTGGTACTTGAGCCGATTGCAAAAAGGGTATTGGCAGTCACGGGTTTCTTATTTTTTACATCTCTGTAGCCAAAACCCTTACTATAAATCACCTGATCTCCATCTATTACAGCCACAGAAAAACCTGCAACATTTTGATCTTTTAAAATTTTATTTAGTAAGGTGTCTATTCCCGCCAGACGGGCATCAGTTGGTTTGTTGGTCTCCTGAGCCAGGCTTAGAAAATTAGTAGCCGCTAATAAGCATAAGGTAAAGATGTATTTCATAGTGGGGCGTTAAAAAAATTAAGGTATGGGCGTATATTTTAATGAGTATAAGACCGGTTAACATGACGGTTGTTACATCTGTTTTTGGAATGGCCTGAGCCGCGCAGTGGAAAGATAAAAGCGGAGATGAGGTTTTATAATGATGTGTTTTACAAGAATCTTATCTCGGGGTTGCTAGGGCTCTCCTGGCTGAAATTGCCTGAAAACCCTGTGCTGAGGTTGGTTTAGTTGATGAACGGTTTACTAAATAGTTTAGTATCATTATAGGGGGTTCATAGGATATGCTGTTGTTTGTCCCTATCTTGGTTCTAGTCAATTCAGACGAATTAACCAATTATATTATGGCAGTATGCAAAGTGGGCCCTTTTGGGCACCCTACGGGGAAAATAGGGGATGTGGTGTTTTATATGTCCAGAGGACAATTGATATGCCGCAGTGTCGGTAAACCTGGTAAACCCAGCCTGAAACAAAAGGCCAATCGCGGGGAGATGTCGGTAACGATGGAACTGCTGAAACCGATGAAGGATTTTATCAATGTCAGTTTTAAGCAGGAATCGGAAGGAACGCTTAAAAATCCGCACAATCTGGCGACTTCCTATAACAAGAAACAGGCTTTAACGGGCGAGTATCCCAACATCAAGGTCGATTATGCGAAAGTGATCCTTAGTAAAGGAACACTGGAAATGGCAGCGGATCTGAAAGTCAGCAAAAGTACAGATGGGCTCAATTTAAGCTGGGATTCCGGTATCGAAGAAAATGGCGCTATTGATGATATCCTGATGGTACTGGTCAGTCACCCAACAAAAAAATGTGCAAGTACCTATCTGAATGCCGCGAAAAGGGCAGATGGAAGCTGTTTTCTCCCGCTTGACAAAGAATGGATGATGGAAGCGCAAATGGAAGTTTATGTCTGCTTTAAATCTTCTAATGAGAAATTAATCTCTGACAGTGCTTATGCAGGGAATCTGAATGGTGCTCCGGATAGCCCGCTTGAAATCGCAGAAAAAGCGAAGTACGGTGTTATTAAAGCCCGTTTTGATCAGGTTGCTGCGGATTACGAAAAGAAAAAGATGGACTACGCGGAGGGAGTCCTCGCAACCAAAGCATTCCGGTACCTGGAAAAGGAATACCAGGTATTAAAAGATAAACTGAAACACCTGCCGGGGAAACCGGCTTAAAACAGGAGGAGATTCTTAGTTAGAAAACCTGATTAAGCTTGTATTTCAGTAAGCTAATGGAAGCGCTTTGCCAAAATTTTCATGAATTTGAAATAGAGTAACTATATCAACAAGATTCTAATTTGCGGATTTCATGTCCATAGCCGGATTAGTCTCTCTGATAAAAATGACCGCATCATAAGACTCAATCAGTTTATGTTGTATATAAGATGGAGCTTGTCCTTTATTAAAAGCAGCACCATAGGCGGAGGAGTATATCTTATTTTTTAAAAAATCGGTGACGATTGGATTAGCAGATGCCGTTTTAAAATCAAGAATGAAATTAGGTACTTTACACTGCGAAAATATTGCCCCGCTTGAGCCATCTTTTGCATGGGGTAACTCAGCAGCCACATTTTTCTTTGACTTCATGTCGAAGGACCTCATTTTACCGTTGTAAAAATCAAAACCTATCACATAATATTTATCCTTTAACGTCTCTGCCAGGTAATTACCCATACGTATATAACCAGAGCCATTTTTTGATCTGGAAATGTGCTCATTGTGCTCCCAAAGCATCATCTTGTTTTGTCTGGTATAATTGTAGATCCACTCACAATTTTCAGCCATATACTTATCGCGGACATCGGATTGTTTTGCCGGGAACAGCTTTGATTGTGCATCAGTAAGCTCAACGAATTGTTGCAATAGTCTTAAGTCGCGCTTGTACAATGCGTTGTTAGCTGTATCCTGATCCTCAAATTTAATGGCCGATAAATTAGTACTCATCTTGCGAAGGGCTGTCTTTTCCTTTCCGGTTAAACCAGAGTAATACTTATTCATCGCATCAAATCCTATATTCAGGTCTGGAGTAAGCAGGTTCTTTTGCACTAAATAATCCTTTATTTTTTTAACAGCAAATACAGGATATTGCATATCACAACCATAAATACTCACTTTGTTTTCAGCTAGCTGTGTATCATTGTAAGATTTTAACCAGTTAACGAGGTCAATAAACTCTTGGGTAGTGCCACTGAAACCCATCCCTAAAAGACATTGCGCTGCAGTCCCTTTTCCATTTAGAACGAAATCATTCATGACCTGGGTTCCTGTGAAGTCAGCTTCTAATACAATCGTTTTAATACCTGTTTTTTTTACCAGATATTCTAACATTCGATGTTTGTACAGAAAGAATTCGTGGCTGCCATGAGTGGCTTCGCCGAGGGCAATGATTTGCTTCTCCTTTAAGATAGAATTTAGCGGATTAAAATCCATGAAATCCAGATCATCAGAAACCGTCTTTAAGGGAATGAGCTGATCATTGATGGCATTTACTAAAATACTATTATCTTGCGCAAAGATCTTGCTCGTATTATAATTTAACGCAAAAAAGGTGATGATAAGCCATTTAATTCGATAAGTCATTTTCTAAATTTGATCACAACATAGGGTTTTGGTTTACAATAATCTGCATATTAACTTATTTTAACAATTAGTAAATTAAAATGACTGTCAAATCTATCATCTCTGCTATTCTAGTCGCCATATTGGGCTTAATCGGATTGCTATGTACGCAAAATGATGATTTGAATCTGATGTATGCAGTGTTCTGTTGTACGCCGTACGTTATCCTTATGACTATTTTCTATTTTCATTTTAACAGTATTCGCAGGAAGCTAAATCTGCTTGATAAGCCAAATATTTTGTTCGAGCTGGCTTATGGTTTTGTGTTTTACCTGGCTTTTTGCATACTCTTCCCTGTTATACTGTTTTTAGGAACACTCGGCGATGAATATGAACACAAGCTGTATAAAGATTTAGGTAATGTCATTCTAGAATTGTTCCCGCTATTTCTAACCTTGAGCCTGTTTTTGACGTTTTTTAGTAGTATAATCATCGTATGGGCCATTAAATCATACAAAACATTGTTGCCTGTTTTTATTGGATATTTTATTTTAATACCGATGATTTACACTTTTGCTCAGAATACGCGGGAGTATAAAAAAGCAAAGGAAAAGGCAGAAGTCATTGCATATGATATCAAGGAAGGTAGATACGAATGGCATGGCGCGATGAGTAACCCAACGGCTTATCCGGTACAATTGTACAAGGGAACTTTTACCTTTCCTAAAGGCGAAAAGAATGATTTTACTTTTAGCGAAGGCAACACCGTAAATTATGGTGCAAAATGGGGCGCTGACGGGGCTGAGACCAGGAAGCAAACCTCATTAATGCCTAATGCACTGGATATTACCTGGTATTCTTTTGTGGAAGATGCTTTTTACCGGTTGAATAGCCCTATAGATCATGATAAGTTGCGAACACTCTTCAGCAAGTCTTATCTTGATGTAAGATCCAGGGGGAATTTTGAAGAGCACTTTGACAGCATTATCATGGGCTTTGCCCCTGGTGGAGTAATGGTGGTTTGGGCGGGTAGCTCTGGCCGTCGCCAAATAGAAATTGGAAGCTACCAGGGCGAAAAGGTAATTATTGCCAAACAAGTGTCCAACACTGAGCAGTTAGCATATGGAGATTTGTTTAATTCAGCATGGCGAAAAAAAGTCTTAACTGACACCATGATCGTGCCTTCTAAAATACAGAAACTTACAAAAAACAAGCCCATTCCTTATGGTTACTGGGATAAGCTGCGAACAAGTTACAACTGGCGCCCTACGTTTGTAGTCTCGCCGGAAATAAAGATCTTCGCTGCCGATTTTAGCTTTTATAACGCTGAACGTTTTGTGTTTTTTGAGGAGAGCCTGCAAAAGAATGTTTATGAAAAACGCGGGGTTCCGGAAAATGTATACATCAAATGGTACGATAAAAATGGCCACAGGTGTGCGGTGGATTTTGAGTTTAATGAAGAGAAAACCTTTAAAAAGTTTGATGTCTTTTTTAATGCCAAAAAAAATACTGCTGCCGAAATAGAATTTAACATCGATCAAAAAACCAAAACCGCAACTGCCACGCTAAAGAATGGTAATAGTCAGCTCTTGCTTTTAGAAACTAAGATTATAGCATATGGAGAGAATTTCTAATCTGATGAACAATTTTTATTTTACAACATTTAAAGCGCTTTTAGTGCTTGAAGATTTCAATACTTCCCTGGAGCGTATTTCTGCCTATCATGGAGAAGAATTTGATGATGATGCCGTTTTTATCGTCAGTAATGGCGATGTGAATTTCACAGATCATCTTAGGCTTGATATTGACCTGGGCTGGACAACTAACGATAAAAGGTGGCTGAACAAATTTCCGGGCCTGGAGGCACAGAAATCTGATGAACGTGTCGAAGGCTTAATCATTTTTGGTAATCTGAACTTAAAGGGTTCTATCCTTAATGAGGAGGGGGATTATGGGGCATTTTTATATGTATCCGGTCAGATAACCTGTCAGAGTTTAGTTGCAGGGGGATCTGTGATCTATGTTAAAAATGATGTTACTGCAGAAGAAGTGTTTATCAGCCATTACAATCATGGATATTTTAGGTGTGATGGACTGGTCAGCTCTCCAATATTGATTATCTATGATCATTATACAACGCTTAGTAATTTTAATGCAAGTCTTTTTTATTACAATGATAATACGGGTCAAATTCCTTCCGGCAATGATTGTTACGAAGGGGAAGACGGAGATTGGCTGTGCGCTAATAACCTAACAAAGCTTTTAGATAATCCGACACTAACTTTTGAAGATTTAATATTCGATTTAAGCGAAGGGGAATACGTATTGTCTACAGCAAGACACTTACTGGATAAAGATGAGCTGTACTGGTTGCAAAAAGTGAATAGAGACTGGAGTAACTTAAAACGGATTCCTGCTGAACTTAAAACGAAACAGTTTTTTGAAAAGGCATACGCTAAACATGGCCCTCTTTGCTTTTCTTATTTTCCTGAAACGTATATAACTGCGGAACACTGTGAGCAGGCAATTAAAAAAAGTGGGATTAACCTTAGATATATTCCTCAATCGCTGCTCACAAAAGACATCTGCTGTCTTGCAGCAAAGCATAAAACACACATCGCATTTATTCCTGTCGTTTATCTGGACGAAAATCTAATCAAAGAGATCATTCATTACAATGAATCACAGATGAGTAATGTGCCTGATGAATTTATTACAGAAGAACTTTTGATAGCTTATGTGAAATTAGGACGCGGTTTATGGCTAGACAAATATTGTGAAATTGCCAATGTATCTAAAAACACGGTACTCTTTAAGGCATTGGATTCAGGTATAACGGCCATAAATGAAATTTGGGGCTTTCATTTTCAGGAGGTGGTTTATCTTTATGCCAAAGACCTATACAATAATGAAGAGAATGAGGAAGCCTGGAATAGTTATGTAGAAAAATTCCAGAAGAAAATTGATCGCATCATCCAGTGATAAACTTTTAGTGCCACTGATTTTTATGGGTCATTCTCATGTGCTGTAGGAACATGCGCTCTCTATGTTTTCTTTGAGATGCTTTTTTGGAGCGTCGAATCAGGTTCCAGAAGAATAAGGAGATCATCATAAGTCCAATTCCAGCCGCTATCTGCGGATACTCCAGGAAAATTCCTATAAAATAGCATGTTCCAAAAACTAAAAAAGTAAACATGATATATATCCCGATCTTCATGGGGTAAAGATATTAAGAACTTTAGGTTTATGGCGTCCTATTTATCCACATCGTATAGATTAGCATAAGAATATTTTTTCTAATGGGTTTTGGGTAACTTAGTTTAACCAACTATACCTAAGTAATATTCAAGGCCTATGAATTTTCAGACATTCTTACCTTCCGAAATACTAAAACCCTATGTCAGGTATTTTTATAAACTGGAAACAAATGTGGGGCTCCCAACGGATCAAAAGACGCTTAGAACCATTGCAGATGGCTGTCCGGGAATTATTTTTCAGGAAAATAGTAAAGGGAAACTTGTTCGTGATCAAAAGGTATTACCGCCGGTGTTTTTGTTCGGACAATCCACCAGGCCTTCGGATATTTCCCTGACTGGTAATTTTGACACGCTTGGGGTATGTCTACATCCTAACGCCTTAAATTCATTATTTGGGTTGAATGCGGAATTACTAACAGATTCCTGTCTTGAACTCGATGAACTTTCTGCGCGAAATCAGTCGCTGCTTTCGGAAAGACTTCATGATGTTTGTTCCACAGCAGAGAAAATAGAAATTTTGAGTCATTTTATGGTAACCAAAATATACGGTAAAGGACCAGGCAACGATGGGGAGATGCAGTTTGCCATGGATAAGATCATACATTCGAATGGCACTACTTCTCTAAAAGTACTGCAGGAAGAACTTTACGTTACAGAAAGAAGTTTCGAAAGAAAATTTAAGCAGTACGTGGGTATTGCTCCTAAATTATTTTCCAGAATATGCCGTTTTCAATCCTCACTAAAACAGCTCAATACTAATCAGTTCGATAAGCTTGCCGACCTTGCTTATGACAATAATTATGCTGATCAATCGCACTTTATCCGGTCTTTCAAGGAGTTTACGGGCTTATCTCCTCATCAATACCAAAAACGTTCTACTGAATTGGCAGAGAACCTTTCTGAACTGATCCTTTAAACTTTGTCGGGTTTGTTCTATTTTCTGTTTTTCTAAGGCAATAGTTTTGTTAAAAAAATAAGCAATGGAAAATAGTTTAAAAACAATATTGGTTTTAGGAGCCAATGGTAAGACAGGTAGCCGGGTGACAAAAAAACTGGAAGCCTTAAATATAGCGGTTAGAAAAGGTTCCCGTACGGCTGAGCCAAAGTTTGATTGGGAAGATCAATCTAACTGGGAGGAGGTGCTTAAAGGGATTTCGAGTGTTTATATCACTTTTCAGCCGGACCTGGCCGTTAAAGGTGCAGACGAGAGTATCGATGCCTTTGTGAAAATGGCGATAAAAGCTGGCGTTCAAAAATTAGTCCTACTGTCTGGTCGCGGCGAACCTGAAGCTCAGCGCTGCGAAAAGATCGTCATTGAAAGTGGCTTAAAATGGACAATCGTCAGGGCAAGCTGGTTCAATCAAAATTTTAGCGAGAGTTATTTACTGGAACCCATATTAGCTGGATATGTTGCGCTACCGGTAGCTGAGGTAAAGGAGCCATTTGTGGATGCTGATGATATTGCTGATGTGGTAGTCGCCTCACTTACAGATGAGCTTCATAATGATAAGGTCTATGAGGTTACAGGTCCGCGTCTCATGAGTTTTAAGGAGGCAATTAATGAAATTGCTCAGGCTACAAATCGCTCAATTGAGTATAGTGATATCCCATTAGCTGAGTATACAGGTCAAATGCGGGCATACGAGGTCCCCGAAGAATTTATTGATTTAATTTCTTACCTGTTTACTGAAGTTCTGGACGGACGTAATGAGTCTATAACAACTGGTGTAGAGGAGGCCCTTGGCAGAAAACCTAAAGATTTTAGCCAATTTGTAAAAGAAACTCAGGCTGCTGATGTTTGGTTGGTAGAGTAGCCCTTAAAACCTGATTTAGGATGGTTTTTAACACAAAATGCCCCAATTTTAATTGAGGCATTTTGTGATATTCAGGGTGTTTTTATCGGGGAGTTTTACGCTTCTTTTGGTTCCCAAAGCTCAAGAATGTTTCCTTCAGGATCGAGTACATGGACAAATTTTCCATATTCAGAATCTGTAATTTCATCAATAATGGTCACGTTTTCCTTCTTTAATTCCTCTACCAGCGCAACGATATTTTCCACGCGGTAATTAATCATAAATGGTTTGTCTGATGGATTGAAATATTTGCTGTCCTTGGGAAAGGTGCACCAGGTTGTGGATCCTTTTTTCGATGGATCATCGGCCTGCTGCCACTCAAACGTTGTTCCGTAGTCGCTGGTAGCCAATCCGAGGTTTTTGGCGTACCATTCGTTCATATCTTTTGGATTCCCGCATTTAAAAAATACGCCGCCAAGGCCCGTTACTTTTTTCATATTTAAACGTGTTTCATGATTTATGAATGGATATAAAATGTCTCTTTATGGACAACCTTACGGGTAATTTCCATCTATTTCCGGACATTACCAAATCTGTTTTCAAATCTTCTGCGGGATAAGAAGCTGAAAGATAAGGTTAATGTTTACGGTCAACACCTGGCAGTGGATGATATTGACTGGTTATGAAATAAGTATATGGATCAAAGCTAATAATCGTTGATTTGACGCTTAATATATAATTCATACATTAGTCAGGAGATCATGATGACTACTACAGGCCTAAAATAACATGAAATACAAACGTAATTTAATCGCCCTGCTCCTGGCCGGGACATTTTTTAGTGCAAGCGCCCAACAAGAGGACCTTATTGTAGTTAATGCGGCTAAATCTGAAGGAAAAGTATCAGCTACGATGTGGGGCGTGTTTTTTGAAGATATCAATATGGGCGCAGATGGCGGGATTTATGCTGAAATGGTAAAGAATCGCTCGTTTGAATTTCTGAAGCCATTGATGGGCTGGTCTGTAAAAGGAAATAAGATCGGAGAGGGCGATCTGCTCGTACAGAACAGGCAGGGGGCGAACCTTGCAAATCCGAGATTCCTGAGCGTAGCCATTAAAGGAGCTGCAAAAGGAGAAGCAGGTATCAGCAACGAAGGGTTCAAAGGAGGTATGGGAGTGAAAAAGGGCCTTAAGTACGATTTTTCTCTGATGTATAGACAGGTCAGTCCGGGAATCACCTTGCATGTGGAGTTGGTAGACGAGGAGAATAAGGTACTTGCAAGTGGCTTACTGAAGCCAACTGATGTCCCGGCGGAATGGAAAAGCCAGGATCTGAGTTTTATAGCGGTTGCTACTTCAGCTAAAGCCAGGATCAACATCTGGTTTGAAGGAAGCGGTGTATTAGATATGGATATGATTTCTTTATTTCCTGCGGATACCTGGAAGGGTCGAAAGAAAGGGATGCGTGGAGATATGATCCAGATGCTGGCAGATATGAAACCTGGTTTCGTACGTTTTCCCGGCGGCTGTATTGTCGAAGGAATTGACCTGGCCAACCGGTACCAATGGAAAAAAACAATAGGCCCTATAGCGGAGCGTCAATTGATCATGAACCGCTGGAATGTCGAATTTTCCCATCGGCCGTCTCCAGATTATTTTCAAACTTTTGGACTTGGATTTTTTGAGTATTTTCAATTGGCAGAAGATATCGGTGCGGAGGCTTTGCCGATCCTGAACTGTGGAATGGCTTGCCAGTTTAATACGGCTGAAGTGGTTCCTTTGGATCAGCTGGATCCATATATTCAGGATGCTTTAGATCTGATCGAGTTTGCCAATGGCGATGTTTCTTCAGAATGGGGTAAGGTTCGTGCAGCGATGGGACATGCAGAGCCATTTAACATGAAGTACTTAGGTGTAGGGAATGAGAACTGGGGCCCTCAATATATTGAACGGGCGAAAGCCTTTCAGCAGGCCATTAAAGCAAAATATCCGAAGATCAACCTGATCTACAGCTCAGGTACAGATCCAGATAGTGAAAGATTTCATTATCTGGATAAGGAACTGCGTGGCATGAAGGCCGATATTATAGATGAACATTATTACCGTTCTCCGGAATGGTTCCTTAAAAATGCGGCGCGTTATGACCATTACGATCGTCAGGGAGCAAAGGTTTTTGCAGGAGAGTTTGCAGCACATATCAAAGGAAAAGCGACCGGAAGCAACCGGAATATTTGGGAGGCTGCACTTGCTGAGGCAGCCTTTATGACCGGACTGGAACGCAATGCAGCAGTAGTAAACATGGCTTCGTATGCGCCTTTATTTGCGAATACTGAAGGCTGGCAATGGGCTCCCGACTTAATCTGGGTGGATAACCTGAATATATATGGCACGCCAAATTACTATGTTCAGAAGCTCTTCTCTACCAATAAAGGTACGCAGGTTGCAAGTGCCTTATTCGAGGGTAAATCACTTTCAGGTCAGGGTGGTTTGTATGTTTCCGCAGTGTTAGATAGTATTAAGAAAGAGGTTATTGTTAAATTGGTCAATACCAATGAAACGGAACGAACAAAACAGATTGCTTTTGAGGGGATAAAGAAATTGGCTGCTGAAGGGAAGCTGACAACAGTTAAGGGGGAGCTTACAGCTCAAAATTCGATGGAAAGTCCTTCAGCCATTGTTCCCGCAGAATCGCTCCTGAAGTTGAAGGGGAAAAATGCAGTCGTAAAAATGCCGGCAAATTCCTTGATCATGCTTAAAGTTAGTTACAAATAGCGGTAGACCCTAAATGAATCACAATGAATATAAAATTCAACTTTCATCCACATAGATTATTACTGAGCTGCATCTTGTTTGTGCTGGCAGGATGGCCTGCGATGGCTCAAAAATCAAAAAAAAACGCTTACCTTTTTACTTACTTCACTGGTAATGGTGGTTTAGAAGAGTCTATCCGTTTTGCGATCAGTAATGACGGTTATACCTATCAGGCACTAAATAATAACCGGCCGGTGATCAGCTCCGCTGCAATCAGTTCAACAGGGGGCGTACGCGATCCCCATATTTTACGTGGAGCGGATGGTAAAACCTTCTATATGGTCGTTACTGATATGGTGGCAGCTAAAGGTTGGGATTCGAACCGGGCGATGGTCTTGCTAAAATCTACTGACCTGATCAACTGGACTTCGGCTATCGTAAATATTCAAAAACGTTTTCCTGGTCAGGAAAGCTTACTGAGGGTATGGGCACCCCAAACGATTTATGATCAGGAAGCGGGTAAATATCTGGTCTATTGGTCGATGAAACATGGCGCGGATCCGGATAAGATCTATTGGGCTTATGCCAATAAGGATTTTACAGATCTGGAAACTGAGCCTAAGCAACTTTTCTTTAGTCCGACCAATGGTGCCTGTATTGACGGAGATATCGTCTTTGACCAGGGGAAATACCATTTGTTCTTTAAAACCGAAGGCGAGGGATTAGGAATTCGTGTTGCCGTTTCTGATCGCCTGAAAGAGGGCTATGTGTTGCGTGAAGGCAATGTGCAACAGACAACAGATCCGGTGCAAGGTGCCGGTGTTTTCAAGCTCAATAACGGGGAAGGTTATATTCTGATGTATGATGTTTACACCAAAGGTCGCTACCAGTTTACCAAAACAAAAGATTTTAAACAATTTACCGTAGTCGATCAGCAGGTGAATATGAATTTTCATCCCCGTCATGGAACAGTTCTTCCCATTACGAAGCAGGAAGCAAATGCATTACTAAAAAAATGGGATAGTCCTGAAAGTGATCTGAACCCTGTATTGAGTGGCTATTATGCTGATCCGGAGATTTTGTATTCCCATAAAACCGGAAAATACCATTTGTATCCCACCACTGATGGCTTTACCGGTTGGGGCGGAACCTATTTTAAAACATTTTCCTCCTCAAATCTTGCAAACTGGAAAGATGAGGGTGTGATCTTAGATCTGCCTGTGGATGTGAGCTGGGCAAAGAAATATGCCTGGGCACCAACAATCTCTGAGAAGAAGGTTAATGGCAGTTATAAATACTATTATTATTTTACTGCTGCACAGAAAATAGGGGTTGCCGTTGCAAATGATCCTTCCGGCCCCTTTAAAGATAGTGGAAAGCCCCTTATTGCAGGAAAACCTCAGGGGATCAAAGGCGGACAGGAAATAGATCCGGATGTATTTACGGATCCGCAGAGCGGCAAAAGTTTTTTATATTGGGGGAATGGTTATATGGCCGTGGCAGAGTTGAATGATGACATGATATCTATAGATTCATCATCTGTGAAAGTAATCACTCCTGATGAAACTTATAGAGAGGGAACTGAAGTGTTTTACCGGAAGGGGAAGTACTATTTTTTATGGTCACAAAACGATACCAGAGATGCGGACTATGGGGTGAGATATGGGATTTCAGACACGCCAACCGGTAAAATCAACCTGCCTGAAAATAACCTGATCCTTTCCAAAGATGTGAAGCAGGGGATTTACGCGACCGGGCACAATGCGGTGATTCAGGTGCCGGGAAAAGACGAGTGGTACATTGTTTATCATCGTTTTAGCCGTCCTGAGGGACTGGCTATGGGGAAATCTGCAGGCTACCACCGGGAAGTGTGTATTGATAAATTAGAGTTCGATACGAAGGGGAATATAAAAGTCGTACAGCCCACACTAAAAGGGGTTTATCTAATGAAGTGATGAGGACGCAGGTAATAGAATGGAAACCCTGGTGATGTTCAATCATCTGATAAACATCACCAGGTCAGACTAAAGTCTAGCCATTCTTGAATGCTATACACATTGCAGTTTGTACTTTTAAAACATCTTCTTCTATTGTTTTTTTGACAACCGTATCAAACGGAGCAGGGAACTCTGGAGTAACAAGGACCTGAGTTGGTTCATTCGTGACAGTCAGGTCAAAAAGGTGTTTTCCAAATTTAAATTTGCTTTTAACTTTTGTGATCTCTTTTTCAATGGTTTTTACAAATTCATAACTGTTGCTCAGCTGATCAAATTCGTCTTTAACCGCCTGGAATATCAGGTTTGTTGCTACATCTAAAGCATTAATGATAATGGTAGTACTTTGTAATGCCACCTTTAATTCTCCCTTAACATTTTCGTGCAAATTATTTAAAGGGGTCATTAAATCTTCACTGTAGATGATCTCTTTCGGATCCTTAATAAAGATGGTTGCAGCATTTCCAGTGCTGTCAGATTTCTGTTCAAAATATATGGTGTCGTTACCATCTTTCAGTGTTGCAATGCTTGTAGAAGTATATTGAATTTTAGCACCACTGATGGTCTTTTCAATTAGGTTTACAGTGTATTCCAATACTGGGTGTGGTTTGAAGTCGCTCATGTCTTTTAATTTTCGGCAAAGGTACGCTATGCTGACTTCTGGCGCAATCCGAAAAGAAAAAAGTTAATCAAAAAGACAAAAGGCTATTAAAAATGACATTTATCTAACCTATGGTTTTGGGCTTGTTGTGCTGTGAAAGGGGCTAAGAGGCCCCTTTAAGGGAGATGCATTTGGCTTAAGTATTTTTTAAACCATCGTCTATGCGGAATGAAACTTTGCAAATCACTCCAAAAGAAACGATCTGGTCATCCTTTACATGGACTTTAAAGTCCTTCACATAGACAGAGTCGATATTTTTTATCGTCTTTGATACTTCCTTTACTGCGTTTCTTACCGCATCTTCAAATCCGCTTTCTGAGGAAGCGATGACTTCAATAACTTTTACAATACTCATAGCATTAGGTTTAAGTGATATAATAGATAACTACTTGTGAGATAGATTCTTTTTCTTTTATTACTGCCTGTGGAAAATAGGAACAATCCGGATTTATCTTTGTTTTTTTCGAACCAATCAAGCTCTGGATTGTTTTTTAAATGACGTTAATAGGAAAGGGGGGATTCACCTATTAAAGGTCCATCATATGGAAACTAACGATATTATCGGTGGGTTGGCAATTTTTCTTGCTGTGCTGTTATTGTTTTTTCTGGTACGAAGGAACAAGAAAGATCAGAAAAACTTTGAGCACGATATGAACCAGTCAGAAATTAAGCCGAAAAAACATAAAAGTGATCATGTTTAAATTAAAACTACTGTCATGGGATTTATCGGGATATTGTTCGCCCTGTTTTTTGCCATTGTATTAACTGCTTTTTTCAGACTGGTTTTTAGAAATACCGGACCATGGGCTGGATTTTGGACTTTCTTTATATTGTTGTTCTTTATTTCGCTTGCTGCCGGAGAATGGGCCGCTCAGCGTGGACCTTCCGTATTGGGATATTATTGGGCTCCAGGGTTTATTGCGGCTTTCGTGGTTGGGTTGGTACTCGCCGCTGCTGCTCCGGGGCCAGCTGCCGACCAGACAAAGAAGCCGAAGAATGGGGCAAAGGTTGAACCTGAAGAAGAAATTACGGAGCTTGAAGTAGCAGTAGCTGCCGCGGTAATTGGCGTTTTTTTCTGGATCGTGATAATTGTACTGGCATTGATTGCTCTTGCAGGTCTGGTAATTAAAATGTGAGGATGATTTTAGCTGTTAAATGTAAAACACTTGTATTATGCAACACAATATTAAAAGTCTGATCGGTTTCACTATGGGCGCAACCGATGGGGAAATAGGAAAAGTGGTTGAGTTTTATTTTGATGATGAGAGCTGGACGATTCGTTATCTGATTGTAAAAACAGGTGGTTGGTTATCGGAACGTAAAGTATTGATTTCACCAATGGCTTTAATGGAACCAGATTGGGAAAATGAATCCTTCCCAGTTAAACTGAGCAAGGATCAGATTAAACACAGTCCGGATATTGATACCAAAATGCCGGTTTCCCGCCAACAGGAAGTGGCTTTATACAAATATTACGAATGGCCATATGGTGATCCGATCGGCGCAGGATTTTATGGTCATATGGGAATGTTGGGCATGGTGGAATCCAGGGTCTCTTTTGAGCAGGCCATCGCGGCCATGCGGAACGACAAAGAACCTGGTGACCCGCATCTCCGTAGTACCACTGAAGTTAAAGGTTACCGGATTCATGCTATAGATGGGGAAATCGGTCATGTTACTGATTTTATTGTAGATAAACACTGGAGGATCCGCTTTCTGGTGGTTGATAGTGGCAAATGGTTTCCAGGGAAGAAGCTGCTGATCTCAACGGAATGGATCACTGCCATCAGTTGGGCACGCTCCAGGGTTGAAGTGGATGTTTCTATAGAGGCTGTAAAAAGCAGTCCTGAATATGATCCCGATCGGCCTATAGGGGACAGCTATCAAACGGGGCTTTACCGGCATTATCGTAAGTGATAACAGGATCAGGCATCTGGTATTTCAGGTTCTACTAGCTTAGCCAGCTTCTCCAGGGATTCCTGCCAGCCTAAATAACACATTTCTACTGGTATAACAGCAGGGATTCCTTCCTGTGTGATTTTTATTTCCGTGCCCGCTAAAGTTTTTCGAAGCCAGACAGAGGTAATCATCTCACCCGGTAAATTAGGGTCATCAAATTTATCGCTGTATTTCAGGAACTCATTGGGCTTGAGCTCAATGTATTTTCCACCGAATGAATGACCATTGCCCGTAGAAAAATTCAGAAAGGACATTCGAAAAGAACCTCCTGTTTTAACGTTCATTTCATGAACAGTACAAAGAAAGCCATATGGTGGGAGCCATGAAGCTATTGCCAGGGCTTCGGTAAATGCACGGTATACCTTTTCCGGAGATGCTTTAAGCATTCTGTGTAATGAAACATTATGGTCTGACATAAAATCGTTTTTTAGTTTTGCCTGTTAACCTCAGCATTACCAAGGTACCGGTAAAACTTGATTTTTATAGCGTCTAAACAAGACAATTTAAGGGGGTGTTTGCGACCGGATTCAGGAATCATTTTACTGGACAAACCGGTGGAGAACCTCTGTATATGGATTCCAAAAACTGTTGATGGTGCGGAAATGATCTCTTCCACACCTAAATCCTTGCCCGGAGCCGCATTGTGCGCTCATTTATTTCTGGATTAATTCCGGCCTTGTAGCATATTCTGCCAGCGTACCAGAGATTTCCTTTATGGTCTTTATGCTGAAAGAGTGCCTACCCGTCAACCATCTTTTGATTTCATCTGGATTGATGTCCAGGGAAACAGCAAGATCATTTTCTGAAAGTCCTTTATCGGTTAACGTTTTTGCGGTTTTACTGGCAACGTCCAGATTCAGCTGCGTTAATTCCTCTATAGCGGGGTTTCCGCTTTCTTCCAGCCAGATGGCTACAAAATCATTCTCTTCCATTTATGTTTTTCGTATTGTTTAAAGTATTCCGGCCTTCCGTACCGTGTGTTCATTTGGGCGGCAAATTTAATGATATTACTTCTATTATTGCAATTACAGAGGAAGTCTGTTACCTTATAATGCTGTTTTAAGGGAGAAGCTTACAATCGAACAGCTACCTGGTGGCGGAAGAAATAAAATGTTCTATTTTTGTAGGACGACTATTCCCTTAATGAAGTATGAGATATTTTAGAAATTTTTAGTTATGTGGCCCTGCTGTTTTTTTTGATCAGTTGTAATGCCACTCCAAAGAAAGATTCAACAAGCCTCACCCCGGTCTATGAAGGTGAAACTTTTTCCTCATTTACAGAAGCCCAAAAAAGGGGGGCAGGTATCATTTCTTTTACCCTTGATTTTGATGCTGAGGAAGTAGAATCGGATGCTGGGTTTCTTATTATATATGCGAATCAGGAAAAGCGGAAAGTAAAGAAATCCGATCTCAAGTTTACTTTTACAAAGTGGAGATCTAATTAAAAAATGCATATCCGGGAAGAATTTGGATTAAAACCAGTTCTCAAAACAAGATAAATATGAAAGCAACCGAGCTAAGGATAGGGAATTACATTAATTTGAATTCACAGTTACCAGACAGTAAGTACAACTATTTTGTATCATCAATCACGCAGTATACAGCTGATTTAATTATTTTAGGTGCAGATCTGCAACGAGCTAATTGTACTTCGTATCAATTGACGGATTTAAGTCCAATTCCTTTAAACGAAGCATGGCTGGACAAATTAGGGTTTAAAGATTCGCGTATAACTCTACCCGGGGATGGAGAACTGGAGATAAGATTTCCTGGAAACACTGTTCATATCTGGCCTGCTGGTAGACAAAAAGAAAGCCATAATTACAAAATTATGATCACCTATGTACACCAATTGCAGAATCTTTATTTTGCACTGACAGGGGGAGAGTTAACCAGTAAATGATTTGGCAAATGAAGTACAGAACAGCTATTTTGTGCAGTCCTGGAGGTTCAGAATTTTTAAGGTAATGTGGTCTTTTAACCCCTGAAAGAATTTTTGCAATACTTTTTCAAAGACCGGGTCTGCCCCCGGGACTGAAGAAAATAAAGTCATACTGGATTTTAGCTTCAAATCATCAGGGCTGGAGAAAATCTGCCGGGCCTGGTCGGTTGGTAATTCAAGTAAGAGATTACTCATTAGGATCAACCTGGGCCCCAGAACCCTGTGGTTCAGGTATTCAGCCGCTTCGGCTAAGTCGGTAAGGGCATAATATTTATTGAGGTCACTATAACCTAGCCCTTGAATCTGTGGGAAAATAAACCACATCCAGTCGCTTTGCTTTCTTGCTGCTTCCAGTTCATTTAATGCGGTTTGATAGGTTGATTTTTGAGCGCTGAGGAATCTTTCCAGATGGTGTGGTTTCATAGGCAATTGCTTTAAGTTTGAAACAATTGGAATGGGGGATCTGTTTTGATAAAAAAAAATAGCTTTTTAAGAATATTCCGAAGTCTGAAATATTAGCTATCTTATCCAACATGGCAGTTAAATGCCGGATCTCTATAACAAATTCAGATTTATGAAAATTGCAGTTTTTAGTACGAGCCAATATGATGAAGATTTTTTGAGTCAGCACAACAGCAGCCATCAGATCGTTTTTTTTAAAGTATCCCTTTCCGAAGACTCTGCTGTTTTAGCGGCAGGGTTTGAAGCGATATGTATATTCGTTAATGATATCCTGAACAAGCAGGTGCTGGATAAATTACATCAATCCGGCCTTAAGTTAGTCGTGTTACGCTGTGCTGGATTTAACAATGTTGATGTCCAATATGCAGATCAATTGGAGATTCCGGTTTTGCGCGTTCCGGCCTATTCTCCGGAGGCTGTTGCTGAGCATGCCATGGCCTTGATTTTAACGCTCAATCGCAAAACCCATAAAGCATATAACCGCGTTAGAGAAGGTAATTTTTCCCTGGAAAAGCTAATGGGTATAAATTTAAACAGGCGCAAAGTAGCCGTGATTGGAACAGGCCACATTGGACAGGCCTTTTGCAGAATATTGAACGGTTTTGGGTGCCATATTAAAGCTTATGATCCTTTTCCATCTGTGGAGATGGAGGAGTTAGGGGTGAAATACGGCTCCCTGGATGACACACTGAAAGATGTTGATATCATTTCATTGCATTGTCCGCTTACCGTGGATACGCAATATTTGATTAACGAACAATGCCTCAAAAGTATTAAACCAGGTGCGATGCTGATCAATACCAGCAGGGGTGGATTGATTGACACCAAAGCCATTATTGCCGCTTTAAAATCGGGGATTATCGGTTCACTTGGCCTGGATGTTTATGAACAGGAATCGGACTTCTTTTTTCATGATTTTTCTGAACTGATCATTCAGGATGAACAACTTAGTCAGTTAATTTCTTTTCCGAATGTACTGATCACGGGGCATCAAGGATTTCTGACTCAGGAAGCCATGACCGAAATCGCCAAAGTGACTTTTGATAATATTGATGCTTTTCAGGCGGGATCCCCGTTAGTGAACCGCATTGAAATCCAACCTAAAGTTGTCGATGTAATTTAGTCGCAACGCAGATATGACAGCTTAGAGACAACACAAATCAGTAAATAGGTTGTTTTATAGGAATATATCTTTGTTATGGAACATAAATGGCCAGTACTTTCTTATGAAAAGGGAAAATCTACCTATGAAACCTTGCAACTATGGTCGCAGATTGTCGGAAAAATAAAGCTTGCAGCTTTGCCATGGGTAAACCATTCCTGGCATATTACCCTACATATTACTGCCACCGGTTTAACCACGGGATCTATGCGGTACAAAGATCAGGATTTTCAGATAGATTTTGATTTTATAGCGCATCTATTAAAGATTACGACAAGCAAGGGGGAAATCAGGCAATTTGATCTTCATGGAATATCTGTTGCCGGTTTTTACAGTAAAATTTTTCAATCATTAAACGATTTGGAAATCAAGCTGTTTATCAAACCTACTCCTGTAGAACTTGTTAATCCTATTCCTTTCGAATTAGATACTATTCATGCTACTTATGAGGAGGAGGAGGTTATTTCTTTTCATCAGGCTTTGCTAAATATACAAGGTGTTTTTATGAAATTTAGAGGTGAATTTAAGGGGAAGTGTAGTCCTATTCATTTTTTTTGGGGAAGTTTTGATTTAGCATTATCCCTTTTTTCTGGTCGTGAAGCACCAAAGCACCCCGGAGGTGTACCTGGCATGCCCAATTGGGTTGCAGAGGATGCCTATTGTAAAGAAGTGAGCAGCTTCGGTTTTTGGACAGGTGGAGAGGATTTGAAGGAAGCTGTATTTTATTGTTATTTATATCCGGAACCGGAAGGCTATAAAAGTGCAAAAGTTCAACCCAACGAAGCCTATTATCACCATAAATTGGGCGAATTTATTTTGCCATTTTCAGCGGTACAGGGAGCAGAAAACCCCGGGGATAAATTACTTGAATTTTTACGCAGTACTTATGGTATTGGCGCTGATTTAGCCAAATGGGATAGGGCTGCACTGGAATATCAGTACCCGGTAAAAAATTGATATGGTTTTTTATCTACTGATTGAAGTCACCTCATTACGGGTAGTCAGCTTTTCACCCATGTAAAATTCCATTTTCAGTACAGTAGCTTCAGGTGCGTACCAGATGATCATCTTGTTTTTCGGCATTTTTGCTTTCATGGCCTCCATCGATTTTTTCATTTGGTCTGTAAGACCGGGCATTTCTATGTCAGCGTTTATTATGGACGAAATTTTATAACATTCATATCTTTCACCACTAATTACTAGATTTTCCTTGCTTTCCACTTTTCTATCCGTCACATGGCTCACTATTTTCATTTTTTTACCAGCCTGTTCCATGCTAATGCTGTATTCAGCATCAGGTAGAACTTCACCGGCGGATAAACGGGTAGGGAAGGACAATCCACCGCCCTCTATTTTGGCTTTATTATCTTTTGGTAGTAAACCTGATATATCCATAAAAAGGCTTTTTCCATCGCATTTGTAAAGTAATACATTGGGTTTATTGTTGGTAGCTAAAAGGGTATCGGTACTTTGAGTTTCTATTTCTGCAACCCTGAAAGCTGCCTCTTCATAAACTTTGATTACCGTTGCGCTTTGTTTATTTATTTCTTTGCCTTCGCCATTATAGGTTACCGACTGCATCTTTACGCCTTTTTTAAATAGCAGGCTATTGCCACAATCATTGTCAGCACTAACACTGACCATTTTGGTAGCTGAACCAGGATCTTTACCATCTGCATTGCCGGAAGTTTGATTGTTCGAATTGCTGCATGAAAAGAAAGAGAGGGTTAAGAATCCTAAAAAAATAACTTTGCTTTTTATGATTTGCCAGGTATTCTGTCTGCTATTCATGATGTTTCCCTTTTAGGTACACTAATGAGAAAAGAACAATTTAGCAGGATTTAAGTTTTGAGAATGCTTTTTATTGCAATAAACTTTGTTTGATATTGACCCCTTTTACCAAAACTTAAATGATCATTTAAGTTTTGGTAATCAGTAAGTTATGAGGGGGTTTTAAATTGACGATCGGGGCCGTTTGAGGTAATGACTTATAGCTGAGCTGCTTTTTTTCTTTTGCGTCCACGCCAAATCAGAAAGCCTGTTACCGGTAAACTTGCGGCAATTAAACTAGCCAGAAAAGCGATGATCTTACCAGGTAAGCCTGCTATAGCACCAATATGGATATCATAGTTCATCCTTGCTATCTTATCTGCTACACTCGCATTTTTTAGTTTTCCATAACTATGTGTTACTTCCATTTCTTGTAAAGAATGTTGATCATAGTACAGATAATCGGCCTTCCAGTAGGTGTCAGTATCTGGATTGATGGCTACTTCAATAGCTGACTTTGCATTTTCGGGTACATGTACTTCGAGACCTCCCGTGTATCCGGGTAAGCCCTTTAAGGTTTTTGCCCATAAAATGTCCATAGCAGGTTTTTTATCTTTGGCGGCATTTACCAGCGTCGTGTCCGAGTAACTTTCTACAAACTGTTTCATCTGATCCCCGCCCGAGGAAAGCCAATAAACTGATTTTGCAAACCATTGAAAGCCCATTACCAGACCTGTTATGGCTATGAAAATAAGAATCCATGTCATGTAAAAACCCAGTACATTATGTAGGTCATAATTTACCCGCTTCCATTTTGCGTTCCACTTAATACTAAATCTCTTTTTACCGGCAGCTTTGTTTTTTGGCCACCACAATACCAGACCTGAAATAAGCAGGCAAAGAAACATTAAGGTTGCTGTAGCGAGAATAGGCTGACCGATGTCAGGAGGAAGCCAGAGGTAATAATGCCCCATGATCACAATCCTGAAAAAGTCATCATCCATATTTTTAACCTTCAGTACCTCGCCGGTATAAGGGTTCAAAAATACGATCCAGTAATAAGCTGGATTTTCTGCAAAATAAACAACTTGTGAAGCTTTTCCTACCTGATAACCTACGCTATGCGCATGTTTGCCTGGCAAGGCTTTATCTGCAATTTTTTTAAGCAAAGAGGGGGCTATGGTGGCACGCTGCTCTACTTTTGTAAAACGGTAGGGTTGTGTAATGTTTTCAATTTCGCGTTCAAAGGCTAATATACATCCTGTAATCCCTAAAAAACACACAAATAGCCCGGATGTTAATCCGAGCCATAAGTGTAACTGTCCTGTCCAATATTTGAACTTCTTTTTTTTGTTACTCAACATTGATTTTATTAAAATTTGTAAGCAATGCTTAGTCTGTAATTTCTTGGTGCTTCACTTTGCCAGTAATAATAATCGCCATAAGAAGCTCCGCTGTAAAGGTATTTGTCCAGAATATTAAAGACATTAGCTGTTAAGCGGATCTTATCCTTTTCCCAGAAAACACCACCATCCAGTTTAAAATAGCTGGGCATTTCCTGAGTTCCAGCGCCTCCCCATGACCATGAACTGCGATCGGCCAGGTAACTGAAACCACCAGATACTCCAACACCTTTTAATTCTCCTTTTTGAATTTTGTAGCTCAGCCATGCATTGGCATTATGTTTAGCATAGCCTGTTATTTTAGTTCCAACAGGAATAATCTCTCCATAAACTTCCGTTTCTTTACTTACTCTCGAATCTGTAAGGGCATAATTTGCGATCAGATTTAATCCAGGTAGAATCTCGCCACGCAGGTCAAATTCAATACCTTTTGTAGTGCTTTGTCCAAGCTGTAAAGAGAATGGGGCGGCAGGAGTACTGGTTGGATCTGGCGATAATTCATTGTTTTTAAGGATGCGGTATGCAGCAATAGTTGTGTTCCAGCGTCCATCAAACCAATCTTTTTTTATTCCGAATTCGATGTTGTTTCCGGTAATTGGTTTAGGTTGCGCACCACTTTTAATTGAACCTGTTTGTGGAATGAAAGTTTGGTCGTATAATCCATAAACAGAAGTTTCCTCATCAACAGATACACTTAAACCGACTCTAGGTGTGAATTTTTTGTCTTCTGTGCTTACACCATATTCAGATTGTTTTACGAAGGTGTATCTGCCGGCAAGTGTTAAGCGAATTTTGTTTTCCAGAAAACCAAGCTCGTCCTGTAGGTATAAGCCGGTGTAAGATTGATTCACGCGACTATTTGCGCCTCGTTGATATAAGGTTTTACTACGATCAAACTGAGGTATTCCATTTGCAGGAGCACCATATACGGGATTGTAAATGTTAAATGGTTTAGAGGCGTTGTCAAGTGGAAATGATTGTCCCCAGTCATAATAACGCTCTTTATCACCTACATCTAAACCAACCAAAATGCGGTGACTAATGCTTCCGGTAGTTGCCTGACCATTTAAAAATACCTGGCCGAATTTATAGTTCAATGCAGCATCAAAAATGTAAAGATCACGAATTACATCACCATTGGCAGCGACAGATGAAGGCCATATATCACTAGATTTCTGATTGAAATCTACATAGGCTAATTGTGCAGTAAGTTTCCAGTTAGGATTAAAATGGTGTTGCATGTTTAAAAATAAACTATGCTCTTTTGCTATATTCGGCTCTAAGCCAGGTTCAGACATGGTAAAGTCTCCTGGTAGTGTAGCAAAGCCATTTGGAGCAAAAACATAAGCTGAACCCAGGTCCGATAATTTAACATGCTGAAAATTGTATTCAGCAGTTATCGTGGTTTGATCATCAATTTTATAGCTAATAACAGGAGCAATGCTATAGCGGTCATTATACTCATAAGCACGGTGCGAGTTTTTACTCTGGCCCATTAAGTTTAGCCTGTATGATAACTTCCCGGATTTATTCAATTTTCCATCCAGATCAAGTGTGCTGCGGTACATATCATAACTACCCAGGGTAAAAGAGGCTTCACCATTAAAATCTTTTCCAGTAGGCTTTTTCGTTACCACATTGTAAATACCACTTGGTTCGCCGTTAGACATCATAAAGCCAGAAGGACCTTTCACAAATTCGATATGGTCTACAAAACTCATATCTTCAGTAAGTGGTCCCCAGTCAGATGTTAAATTTATCCCATTTCTAAAAGCCGCGGCCCTTGCACCGCGAGTGTTTACACGGGTATACAAATCGCCCCAATGTTCTAATCGGGTTACACCACTTACATTTCTGATTACGCCATCACTCATACTGGTAATTTGCTGGTCAGCAAGTGTTGCAGCGGTGATGATCTGAATATTTTGTGGTATCTCCAATAATGGTTCATCCAATCTTAATGAGGAGGAGGGGGCGTCAACTTTATATTTCTTATTAATGCCGGAAACGACAACCTCTTTTAGTTGATCGGCACTTTCTGATAAGCTGAAGTTTACATAGACAGTCTGATTGGCCGAAACCGTTACTGCTTTTTCTGCACTTTTTAAACCTATGGCAGAAACGCGAATGGTGTATTGGCCATCCTTTAGTTTTACCAAAATATATTCTCCCTGGTCATCAGTAGTTACAGCAATTCCTTTGCCCTTCAAGCCCACACTAACATAGGCTGCAGCTTTTCCATCGGCTGTTAATACTTTTCCTTTTATGGTATTACTCTGTTGGGCATTAGCCGCTATGGAGAATAGGGAAAACAGGGTTATTAAATTTAGTAGTCGAAGTTTATTCATATCGTTATTTAGATTGATTCTAATCGATGGCAAATATTGCATCTATTTCGTTACAAACAAAATTTATTTAGAATTATTCTATTTAACGTAAATGAATAGGGACTGAAGGAAGACTACCTGTTATTAAAACAGAAAATCCTCAGATTTCTCTGAGGATTTTTATGAACGGCTGCCACCTTTCCCGAACATTTTTACAAGCCTATCTCCACTTTATCAATTAATATCGGGATATAACGGTCCCGGTAATAGTCTGTTATACCAGGTGTTTTTCTTGAGGAAAGATTAATGATCTCCAGCCTCGGATAGTCCAACCAGTTCTGTCTGTTTATTGAGGTAATACCCATTGCTTTTAGATCTTCCATGGTTGAAGGCATCATAAATATAGCCGTATAAAATTTACCCGCTTCTTTTATTGAAGGCGTCAATGATACCACCCGATAAAAATCATCGTGTCCTTTTGGCGTGACCATTTCTCCGGGAATTATTTCCCCTGTCGATTCTATTGGTATTTTTATTCCTATTTTCACTTCATCGATACCGGTATTAAAGGGTAATACGTTTGCAGGAATTCCCTTATTATTGGAGCTTGGATCTACAAAGTAGACAGCACCAACAGCTTTACTCGCCGCAAATGTAATTTTTAAAACTTTCATACCTTTCAAATTCCATTCCTGATTAGGATAGAGCTTAAGAGAACAGTGAATGGAATCTTTCGGAAAATAAGGATAAATCTTTCCTGGTTTCGTAAAACTGACATCTGCTGCATTTGCCAACTGTTTGAGCGCCCCTTCCCTCAAAATATCTCCTTGCCAGTTTACGAATTTGGTATATAGTACTTGTTGCTGTGTTGTACTATTTATGTCATAGGCTGTGTTTTTCCAGGTTGTAAATTCATCCGTAACATACTTTAAAGGACGAATCTCCGACGTACTAAGCGGTGCTACCCGGACTTCATTTCCATTTAAACGTACAATACCCAGGACACTCCTTATATCCTTTGGCAGCTCCTGACCATTAAATATCGCTTCTTCGTTTATATACGAAGCAATGGTAACCTTTCCATCTTTGATTTTCATGTTACCTGAATAGTTTCCATTATCAGAAATAAGTTCGCAGGCTCCTATACGTATTAAGCTACCTTCCCATTCCTTTTTATTTGCTTCAAGTTCTCTAATACTGGTTGTACGGGGAGTGATTTTCCCAACACCCACTTTTTTCACTAAATTATTAGCTAAATCCTGCAAGAGAACTGCTCCATTCAGTGTGGTTACCGTCTGATCGAAAATGTTTATTTCCAGACTGTCATTTAATGCAAAATTATGATCCATTTTTAACTTGACCATGATCCCGTTGCGGCCGGTACCTTCCTGGATAAATAAAGTTTTATTGTTATCGACATTTTTTGAACGGGCATCCGAGATCACGATACCTCTTATTACACCAGTGTCTTTAATTTTAACAAATTGTTCTGTACTTAAGGCCTTTACAGAAGCAATCGAAATTTGTTTGGCTTCAGGTTTCGGGATAAATACCGGGCCCGCCTTTTTATCTTTCCTGCAAGAGACAAGACTAAATATGAAGATCAAAAGCATCGATGTTGCTATGGGATGACCTGCGTTGATTTTTTTCATAACTAATTTTTAGAGTTGAGTTAAACAATAGAGTTGAGTTACTGCGCTTTTCATAATAGATTGATTTAAGCAGGAAGATATTGGTTTATACTATCCGGACTTTTATGGATCCAGATTAACTTAATCTAAAATACGTTATTTAAACTAAATACTTAGGTAATATTTTTGTTTTATAAAGAAATCGTGGGGTAGGGCATTGTTTGAGGCCTTCAAGAGTTAATTTGATGGGATTATTTTCTTGCTTTTTAATTCGTCGAACAAATCAAAGAACATTTTTTCTGTATCTATAAATTCATGAAAGCCCATACGCCTTGCTTTAGTTCCGTCCGAAAAGAAATCATAGTTCCAGGAAAATACAAAATCACCAAAACCCCAGGCTGACACTTCCTGGTAGCTATGTTTTTCTAAGCTGTATTTTTCTTGTATTTGCTCCCAAACAATTGTTTTATCAGCCATAACGGTTTGTAGCGGGAGGTGTAATGGCGGCGCTGTTTCCATTTGAAAATAAGCGGCTATTTTTGGCCAGAGTTCATTCCAGCGAAACAAATCGCCATTAGTGATATTGAATGCCTGGTTTCTGCATTCAGGAGCTGTAGCCGCCCAAACTGTTGCTTTAGCCAATAAACCGGCATCCGTAAAGTCCATTAATTTATCATAAGCACCGGGTTTCCCGGGGAACCTGAGTGGTAAGCCAAGTGCTTTGGATATGGTCGCATAAATAGCGATGACTAAAACGAGGTTCATCGGATTTCCCAATGCAGCACCGCCAACAACTGAAGGCCTGAGCGCTGACCAACTCCATTTCTTTCCTTCCTGCTGTTTTTCCAGGTACTGTTGCTGATCCACATTAAATTCCGGTGGCATATGTCCTGCATCACTTTCTTTGGCCGGGGTTTTAAAGGGGCCGTAATGCGCGCCATAAACTTTATAGCCTTGCATTAAGCTGATATGTTGTAAATCCTTTGCGACAAGCTCAATTTCGGTTACCACATTCACAAGCATGGCCAGATTTGGAGGGACCAATTCTGCCCATGAAGGTTTATCCTGATAGGCTGCATAAAAAATGTGCGTGATGCTTGTTAAAAATTGTAATTGTTTTTTGCAGTCTTCTTTATTGAGCAAGTCTACCGATAAGTATTTGGTTTTAGTGGTGTCAGTGCCGCCACGTCGTGAGATGCCAATAATATTCCAGTTGTCTAGTTCTTCAAGATATTTGATCAGATTACTTCCAATTACGCCGTTTGCACCTATTACCAGTGCTGTGTTTTTAGTTTTCATATTTCTAATTTAGTGGTACTATTATTTTAATTAATTTTCATACTCAATATGGTCATGCCGCTCATGATGGGCTTGATAAGATTGCCAATTCTGTTCCAATGACCTGTATTGTTCAAAACAAAGGTGGGGCTATGAGAACGGTTGCTTATTGTAAAAAACTATGATAAATTTGTATCAATCCATGATGAAACGATATAAGCAATTTGAGCCAGTACTGATTTCGGATTTTGAAGTTTTGGAATGGCAACACCCAGTCCACAGTCACAATCATTATGAACTGATCTATATTAGTCATGGCTCGGGCAGGCACTTTATTAATTCCGTACCTGTTGACTATAGAAAAGGAGATGTGTTCTTACTGGGACCGGAAGAAGAACACTATTTTGAGGTTATTGAAAAAACACGGTTCATCTATCTGAAGTTCACTGATGCTTATATTCATCAGCGCAGTGCTGTTACGAACAGTACGGTTAAACACCTGGAGTATCTTATCAAAAGCAGGGAAACCCATCACTCAGGATTTAATCTTTCAGCGGGAGATCAGACTATTGTTGACCTATTGTTCGGTGTAATTATTGCAGTCAAACACGATTTAATGAGAAATGAGCAAGTGATATGGATGCAGGTACTTGCGCTATCTGAAATCTTGCAGCGGAACATGCCGGAGATAAAAGCCAGTGCGAATCGAAGCCGTGATATGCAGGCTGTTTTTTGTTATATCCATAAACACATCTACAGCCCCGCAAATTTAAAGGCGGATGTAATGGCAGGGCATTTCCATTTTACCAGTGGGTACATCGGTCCTTATTTTAAAAGGAATACGGGCATTACACTTAGAAAATATATCGGGGATTACCGGAGCAGCCTCATCAGGCAAAGGTTGGATAGCGGCAGGTTTACCCTTAAACAGCTCGCTGCTGAATTTGGATTGACCGATGAAAGCCATGTAAGTAAACTGCTTAAGAGCAATTGAACCTATTTTCGCCCACATCGCTGCTGTTGTTAGGCGAAATGCCCATTTGGGTAGCACAAAAAGAAGGTTGTATCATCAGGCTGATATGGAAGAGGAGGGGATGCTGTGAATTTTTCTCAAAATCTTTAGATTTCTTGTAATTTTTTGAATACTAATATTATTAGTATAGATTTGTGGGTCGCTAATATTTAAAGTAGCCCCTTATGAATTTCAATACTTCACTTTTTCCTGAGGATGATATGCCTGAACCTGCCCCTGGTATTCAGCAACAGCAAGTATTGAGGAGTTTTGGGGAGACACCCTGGCACCGCAACTGGAAGAAGGCATTTCCACCTTCTTTTCGTGAAGTAAGCTTTGCAGATAGAGATTTGGGGGAGTTGCATAGGGCCGATGTGCATACGCCTTGTGGTACAACCATTGAATTTCAGAATTCGCCGATTTGCCTTCAGGAGCTGGAAAGTAGGGAGGCCTATTATCCCAAATTAGTCTGGGTACTGAATGGGAAAAAGTTCAAAGGTTTTCGGATTTTAAAACATTTGCCAGATGTGAATGACCCCAGGATCTCGGGTTACGAATTCTGCCATACAGATCATCTTTCTATGATCAGAAAGATTGACCTCTTGCAGGGAAAGGGCAAGACGAAAGTATTAAATTTCCACCATCCTGAACTCAAAAACATCCCTTTAACCAGTCATTACTATTCTTTTTGCTGGAAGAACCCACACCGGGTTTGGTACCAGGCCAGGTGTCCCCTGATTGTGGATTTGGGTGGGCATTTCTTATATCAATTGAAACAACGCAAGCAGTTATCGGGAGATTACCCTTACCTACATATGATTCCAAGAAAGGATTTTCTCTCTAAATACCTGGGTTATCTTTAATCTTAACCGGTTCTATGTTTTGGGGCATTTGTGGGTTCTCTTCCTCGTATTTTTCAAAACCTTTATAGTGATAGGAGTGCTCAGAACCTTCACCGCACACGCTGAAGAAGATGCTTTTATTGGCTAAGTTACTCTCGCTGAATTTGAGTTTAGTTTCTGGTTGGAGTTTGATGTATTTACGCAGGTATCTGGGGTCGTTGTATTGATTTTGCTTGTAATAAGCACTATTCTCCTGATCGGAGCTATCTGTGTATTGATTGGATCTGGAGTCATAATGATATTTAGAAGAATCTGGTTCGGGAAATGTATTGTAATGTTTATTGGCATAGACCTCGTTTTTCTTTACTCCCTTTGATTGATCATATTGGCTTTTCCATTCCAGAATCTCCTTCCACCGGGCTTGTTCCTCCTTATTTTGTTTAGGATAGCCTTCATCTCCACCGTAATTTGAAAGTTTTATCACATCGCCGGTTTTAGCAGGAATTATCATTGCGGAAAAGTCTTCGTATTCGCGTTTGGGTGCATTGTGGACGAGGATAAAATCATTGTATCCAGATGCATTGTGATAATGCCGGGAGCTTTCGATAGCTACATTTGGTTTTGCAGCTTCTTCCGGTAACCTGGATAAGATGATGTTTTTGGTTTGGCCAGCTTTCTGGTACACAAACGGTGCATTTAAACAATTAACATCATCATTAAACACCTTCCGTAAGCTGTCCTGATCAAACTTAGCGAAGGTTTTACCGCCTCTTTCAAAGCCGAGGAAATTAATTCTTGTGCTGTCCCTTAAAGCGGGATTTTGATGAGCGAATACTTCGAACAATTCCTGCTGATCCGGATAGAATAGGAGGTAATCCTTTTCAAATTTATAAGTGCCAAACACTCCTGTGGCATAACCGTACAATAGATAGGTTCCATCCTCAAATAGGCTGATACCAGAGGTATTGCCATAGTGGCCTGCATATTTTTTATATCGCACATCTTTGGTTTGATGTTGTGCTGATGCACTATTGAGGAGGAGCAGAGAGACTAAGAGGGTTATTAAAGACTTCATAAACTTATTGTTAAGGCTAGTTAAAGTAACAAAATCAGGTGCCGAAAGTTTATCTCTTGATTTATAAAGAAATTAGTGACCGTTTATGGATTTACGAAAAGAGCTTTTTGATTACTGAACAAAATGAATAAGTAACTAAACTTTAGTAAATTTAATATAGTAATAGCTATTAACTGAAATAAGAAAGCAACCAGAGTGTATGATATCTAAAGAAATTAATCAATTTGAGGTTTTTGAGGAGAGGTTTGATAGTGAGCCTTTTTTTGAAGTTTCTCAGGACCTGATGTGCATAGCCGGTTTTGATGGCTACTTTAAAAGAATCAATCCGGCGGTTTCTAAATTGTTAGGATATACCAATGAAGAGCTGTTTTCAAGACCCGTAAATGATTTTGTTTATGAGGAAGACAAGTACAATACAGAAGATCATCGGAACAACCTCAGGAAAAACATTCCACTGTTAAATTTTGAAAATCGTTATGTGACCAAAAGTGGTGAAATTTTATGGCTATCATGGACTTCAATTCCTGTTCCGGAATCGAAACTGGTTTATGCTATTGCCAAGAATGTAACGCACAAAAAGAAACTGGAAGAAGAACGTAACAAACTTTTTATCAGCCTTTCAAAGATAAATGAAGAGCTGCAGCATTTGAGCCATATGGCTTCACATGATTTGAGGGCACCTGTAAATAATTTACTTGCGATATTTAGTCTTTTAGATGTTTCGACCATTCAGGATAAAGAGACTAAAAGCCTGATTAATATATTGAAGTCAACAACAGAGGGATTGAAGGTTACCTTAAATTATTATTTGGATGCGGCCTGTCAGAAAAAAAGCGTGCATGTTCCGACAGAAAATTTGAATCTACATCAGTCTCTAAATAGAGTATCACATTCTATAAATTCGCTGATACTAGACTCCAGGGCCGTTATCAATATTGATTTTTCTGAATTTGATACCCTCAACTTTAATCAGGTATATATGGATAGTATATTTCTTAATCTGATTACGAATTCGATTAAGTATGCAAAACCGGATTCCCATCCCGATATTTCTATTGCGACAAAACGAGCCAATGGTAGCCGGCAATTGATTTTTTCAGATAAGGGGTTGGGGTTTGACATGGAAAAAGTTAAACACAAGGTATTTGGGCTACACCAGACATTTCACAATCACGCGGACAGTAAAGGTATTGGTCTTTTTTTGATATACAACCATATTAATAGTTTAGGCGGGCATATTGAAGTAGAAAGCAAGTTGAATGAGGGGGTGACATTTTTACTTACATTCAGGGATTAGGTTGGAAATTCCGGCCTGGTATAGGTGAAATTTATTAAGCTCTATGAAAATACTCAGGCAAATTATAGCAGAAATAAGGAATACTAAATATGAGGATACACATAAATTGCAGGATCTTATACTGCAGTATATTTGCTATTCTCCGAAGATGCCGTTGAGAACCTTTCAGAAAAATTTACTTGATCGTGCTGAAAAAATTACGCTAAAGGTTCATGACGAATATTTCTCCGGACAAGAGTTAACTTTTCAAGCTTTTAAGTGGGGAGCAGGTAGGCGAAAAATACTACTTACACATGGCTGGGGCTCAAAAGCAGCAGATCTTTATGAAATAATAATCGCCCTGGAGCAGATCGATGATACTGAGATTATTGCTTTCGATGCCCCTGGTAATGGTGGATCTGAGGCTGCGCTATCTAGTTTGGTACTGTTCGCGGAGGGTGTAAAAACTATTGTCAATCAATATGGGGTACCCGAAGTAACCATTGGACATTCTTTAGGTGCTATGGCAAACATAATTGCGATGAAGCAGTTGCAAATCCATCCCAGGCAGATCATTAGCGTTGCCCCATTAATCCATCTGGGGAAAAACTTCGAAGCCAGTATGAATGCCCTGGACATCCCAACAGCCACTCAAAACAATTTTTTTAAAAGTTTTGAAGAGCGGTTTAGGAAGCCCGTTTCCCACTATAATCTTTTTGATTGGTCCCCCTTTACTACTGAGTCATCTAAACATTGGGTCGCTTATGACGCAAATGATCTGATTTCCCCCTATTTATTTATGAAGACTTTTTTAGATTCAAATTCTTTAATCGACTCTACTAATTATCATGATGCCGGGCATGAGCGGATCATAAAATCGCCAGCGATGATTCAGGATATGTTAAAAATTCTAGGTTAGGATCTTTAATAACTAATTTGACTGCTACCTTAGGGTATGGCAATGGGTTTTAAATTTTCCGAATTCAGTTTTACGATGATGAAAAGGATCAGCATGCTTAAGATCGACCCGAAGAAGCACCATACAGAAGTGAGATAGTTTGTATAGATGATTGCCGTGAACACATAGGAAAGTACCAGCGCCCAGCCCAATAGTCGGAGCCATTTGTTACTGGAAAAAAATGGTGAAATGGCCGTTGCCAGCATATAGGGAATGCCTCTGAGCAGTCTGCCCTGGAAAGGGAATTCCAGTGAATATCTGATATGGTGTTCCTCTATTCTAGCCGAGGCTTTAAAGCTCAGTAGCGAATAGCCAAGGTATAGGGCTGCAAGTACCCCCGTCCCTAAGAGGCCTATCAAAATTTTCTTCCTCAGGGGATCTTTCTCGAATAACAACATAGATAAGGGAACCAATATGGGCCAGACGGTCTGGGCGAATGTCAGAAACAGGTACATCGCCAGGTCAGTCCACCGGGCATATGCCGCATGGGAAAGTGCCAGCCACAACAACCCCTCCATAACCTGCTGCACCGCAAAAAGGATCGGAATACAGGCCAGTACATATTGCGGCGCAGTTTTAGCCTTAACCAAGGCAATACCGCCCACCAATAGCAGGCCGGCACCTGCCGTAAAACTTGCCGTAGCGGAAAAACACATCAGCTATTTCTTTACATCTGGGGAAAATTCATCAGGTATTAAACAAAACACCTCAGCGTAATAAAAGTTTAGCCAACAACCAATTCTGAGGTGTCAAGAGCTATTTTTATGTTTAAATGGATATATTTTTTTTGATTCAAATTAACAGCATACTTACTGTTGTATCATTTTTAATAAATGATATCGGGATGAATAAGGGGGAGTCCATAGCTGTAAAAGCGATGGACTTATCTCCATAAAATCATTTGCTGTATCAGAGACTTTGGTCAACTTGTTTCTGGTTTTCTGAGCCACCGATTGCCCAGGTTGCAAAGAAGCAAATAGCAGAAGGTATAACCCAGCCTAATTCATATTGAAAGAACGGGATATAATTTAATGCCTCAAGGTTGCTTTCGCTAAGGAGCGAGAAGTGTTTAAGTAGATAAAACACAGCAATGACCATTGAAGCTAGTAAGGCATAAAGATAGGGTTTTCGGTTTTTGACGATGCGGCCAAAGAAAACTGAATAAAGAACCAGGGTTATCGCAATTGGATAAACGAAACTTAAAATCGGATAAGCGAAGGTTATGATATTATCTACTCCGGTAATCGAAAGCACAAAAGAGGCTACACAACAAATGGTAACCAATAGTTTATAACCCAATTTTCCTTTGCTGAGTGAGGAAAAGAAGGTTCCAAAAGCCGCAACCAGCGCAATAGAAGTAGTCAGGCATGCAAGCGCAATGGAGATCGCAATACCAATGTTCCCATATGGCCCTAAAATGGACCGGGAGATGTGCATCAATAGCTCAGACCGCTTGATTGAAGTGCCTGATATTCCCGAAGTAGCGCCCAGGTAGATGAGTCCTCCGTAGATAATAAACAGGAAAGTGGATGAAAGTGCACCAGCGGTAATCACCACCTGCATTTTTGACCGGGTGTTCTGATAACCCTTTGCTTTGGATGCAGCAATAATAATCCCGGCGAAGATAACGGAGGCCAGGACATCTAAGGTCTGATAGCCATCAATGAAACCTAAGGTGAAGGATTGACCACTGCTTAATGCGGATTCATTATAGCTATCAATTGGTGAAAATATACCGGTCAGTATTAATGTGATTAGTAAAACTAACAGTAAGGGTGTAAGTATGTTGCCAATAATATCTACTACGCGTGAAGGTCGGATTGTTAAAAGCCAGGTCACGATAAAAAAGATCAGGGAAGTCCAGATCGGACCAGATTCTGGAAACGATGGTAAAATACCCACTTCATAAGTCGTGGCTGCTGTACGCGGAATGGCAATCAGGGGACCGATGCAAAGCATGATAACGGTTCCTAAAATGGGAGACAAGAGCGGGTGAATCTTAGCTGCCAGATCTTCGAATTTGTCACCAGCAATGACGACAGAAAGGATTCCGAGGAAGGGTAATAAAATACCGGTGAGTCCGAATGCCAATATGGTGATCAAGACATGGTTTCCAATCTGTATACCAATGTAAGGAGGTAGTAATAAATTGCCTGCTCCGAAGAACATGGCGAATAAGGCAAAGCCTATGGTGAGGATATCTCTTGTCTTTTTATTCAAATTCTTAATTTTTGATTGAAGCTTTGATCCAAAATCCCGCAAAGTAGCTAATTTTTACTTATTAATAGTTCTAAGTGCTTTTTTGATAATGGATCTTGTATCTTTTGTTTCGCTTTCTTTTTCCCAACGTCCGCAAAGCTCCATTACAAAACCTGGTTGTGTTTTACTTGCATCGTTAAGCCAGTTACCTACACTGTCCTGCACATATTTCGCAGGATCGGATTTTAACGGCTCTAAGATGGTTAATGCCAATGTAGGATTTTGTTTCAGTACTTCGATATGTTCACACCAAACGCCACGGGGTCTTGTTGCTTCTGTGCTGAACCGCCTGGTATTTTCATCATCGTTTGAAGTCCATTTTGAAAGAATGGCAATGCTCATTTGCAGGTTTTCAGCTATTTTTTGTCGTACAGACATCCAGCATATTTCACGAACACCAAAATGTTTATCCGCAGCAAATGGTTGGATTTGTAATAATGTTTCGCCAATGCTTAACTTTTGGTTTTTGCCAATAGTATAGGTAGCCCAACAACGAACTAAATCAGCATTATGACCTGATAAGGTGTTTAAAAAATCATGGTCATTATTTTTAATTACCAGTTCAAAAAGTCCAGTCCCGATAGTTTCATTTATGGTATTGACAGTTTGCTTTTTTAATTGGTCAATGGATGCCAGGATAGGTTTCAGGTAATCTGTTCGCCTGTTTTGTTTGAGTAAGTTTTCTAATAATAGCCGTTGGTCAACTGCTAACCATTCTACAAGATTGGCGGTTTCAATCTCTCCTTGATTTAACTGTTCCAAAATAGCTGCTGGAATGTCTTTTATACTTCTTGCCCCTTTTCTTTTTATTTCGATCATAGCTGTTCAATCAATTCTGGAATGCTAATCCTGTTCATATAATTGGCATCAGCAAATTTGTAAATAATAGTACGGTCTGTATCTATTACAAAAACAGCAGGAACAGGCAGTTCGTTATGATCATTCTCGTTGTAGTCCGATAGTACTATTCCTAAACTGGTGTAAATAGGAATTATATCATCCTGAAGCTCAAATGAAATACCAAGTTGTTTCGCTAAAATATTGTCTTTATCCGTCAATAACTCAAAATCCAAATGGTGATTGCTCTTCAATACTTCGCTATATTCGGGCGTTTGTGGTGAAATTGCTATAAGCGTTACTTTTCTGCCGGTAATTTGTTTTAGATTATCTTGTAGTGCTTTCAATTCGAGATTGCAATAAGGACACCAACTGCCACGAAAAAAAGCTACTATCACTTTTCCGTTTTTTAGAAGCTCCTTTAATTCGACTATTTCATTATTTGAATTGGGCAGGTTGAAATCGGGAAACCTTTCTCCTATACTGATACTGTTGTCTTCCATGTTTTTGGTTTTCAAATCCTGAATTGATTTGCCAAAGACTTCTAAAACCTCTACCGGAATTTGCTTTGCTAAATTCTCATTAAGTTCCTCAATCTGCTGCTCTAAATATTTCATTTTTTGTTTTATATTTTTGCAAAGATTTGAAAGTAAATTCAGAACGACAATACCGCATATAATTATCCCTATGGGGTAAAAAAGTCAATTTTATGAAAACAAAGGAACGAGCGATAGCAGAGAAAATTTGCCCATTGGAATTTGCTGTAAATGCCATCAGTGGAAAATGGAAAATTCCGATAGTGTGGCGTATAAATGAGGGCGAAAAACGCCCAAGTGAATTTTTACGTGGCATAGCAAAGGTTGATAGAAGAGTCTTAAATCAACAATTGAAGGAATTAGAAGAAGCCGGAATTTTGAGCAAGAAAATCTTTAATGAACTCCCGCCTCGAGTCGAATATTCACTTACACCACTTGGGGAAGGGCTAGTGGATGTGCTTTGGAAACTGAATGATTGGGGAGAATTGCTATTGAGAAAAACCGTGGAGGTTACCATGAACTAAGATGATTCAGCCTAAAATAGGTCAGCTGGTGCATAAGTCCTGGAGTCCAGGCATTAAGGTTTTCAAACGACATAAAAGGCTAAGTTTACGTGTTTACAGGGATAGCTATAAAAGAGAAAATATTCATGTTTCCTGATTTTGTATCATTATTGAAAACCATATAATTACAACAAATTTCGTACAAGAAATAATAAATAGAGTTCACTTTTAGTGAAAGATGTAGCGCTGAACAGTTCCAGACAAACGATTTACAGAGAGTAAAGCAGGGAAAATCAAGGGTAAAAATGCCTGTTAAGGAAAACACTGATTCCTCGTACTGAAATAGGCAAGCTTTTTCATCAGGAACCAGTAGTTGCGAATTTAATACGGAGGTTATACCTCTGAAACAATCCGCTTAGTAACCTTTTTTAGTTCTTCCATTGAGAATTTCCTGGTCATCTTATTGATTTTCATAAGTAATAACTTATCGCCTTTCCTCACAATTATTACACTGAAATTTTCGTTATCACTATGATACCATGCTTCATTGCCGATTCCAATTAATGATGTCTGGCCTGACATGTTATGATTACTTTTCAAAACATCATCATAAGCATTTCTTGCTAAGGTGGAATCAGCGTATTTTGTCAAGATGTAATTTAAATTTACAGTGCGATTTGTTTCTGGCTCATTTTCCAAACTAGTATAAGTTAAGCTCCTCTTTATAAGGTTATCCTTTATTTCTTTCTTTTGATCTGTCAAACCCGCTGACTGACCCAATATTTTTTCTACATCAATTTTAGTAGGTGCCGCATTGAAAACAACAGATGTATCTGACAAATCATTGGTATGCAATGGGTTGTTTTGCTGCGATTTGCTACACGCAAATAAATAAATTGGGCTAAACATTAAGATCAAAACGAGCTTTTTCATTTTATTCGGATATTTTTTTTAACAATTAAAAATAAACTTACAATTTATCATTTCGCTAGCTCAATAAAACTTGTCTAATACAAATCTGATGCCGGGAGAATAACCTGTCAATGAATCTAGGTGTCTGCCTCTTAGAATCGGGCTTTCTATGATAATAGACTTATCTGGTTATAAGGACTCTTTTTTTATACGTTTTTAACTGCAATTGTTATACTATAAATATACCACTAAAATTTCTTTTATTAAAAAAGTATAGCGTTCAATCCTAGCGTATGCTTGTTTTCAGCCGTTAAAATTCTTTCTTTAAAGCGCAAGTATGTTTATGGTGAACAAGAAATGCTGGCCCTATTTAAAATGGATAAAGGCGCTAAGGTTCCACTACATCATCAGCCCAACTTGCAAACGTATTCTATAACCAAGGACAGTGTAAAGAAAACACACCGTAAGAACTGGAAAAGGGGGGGCAGCAATGGACATACGTCCCGGGGATATTGTTGTACCTGCTGAAGGAAGAGTGTTTGTAGTTAAATTTTGGGCTTGATCACCAACTGTCTTGCAAGATTGGTAAGTAGTTTACGCTGAGAACGGCGTTTACTAACGCGGAAAAGTGCTGGGTTAAATTTTACTTAAAATTGAGTTATATTTGGGAATAGTGATGTGCTGATTAAAATTTAAACGCAAAATTCCGCCCTTATGAGAACATTTATTTGCCTTATCGTTTTATTCATTACTGCTGGTTTTATCACAGCCAACGCACAATCTGTTCAGCTTTATTTGGCAATAATTAAAGCCAAAAATAATATCAGTCATAAGGGGATATTGCAAAGAGTTGATTCTGGTAATGTGATCATTAATTCTGAAAAAGGGATTGAAACTATTGCTGTTCAGTTGATAAAAACAATCAAAATTCGGGTACCTAAGAAAAACTACAATTTAAAGAATTTTACACCTGATACGGGTAAAAATAAAAATTACAGACAAAATGCTGCAGGTAAATTCGTTGATGAATGGGGTAATGAAGAACCTTCCTTAACAGACATAAAAGACGGCGCTATTGCTTCAGTGTTTGGTAATATACTTATCAATAGCATTGCGCTGCCTGTTAGTAAGATCAATCCAAGTATAAGTAATTTTAAAATTGATTATGATAAGTCTATTTATATTAGTCGATTAAATGAATTATCCTATTATTCGATTTACTATCAAGCGAACCCGGATAAAACAGCTGAATTGCGCAAACTAAAAGAAATATCATTAAAGCCTAATTAGTAGCAGCAATAGAGATAATGCATATTTGAGGGTAACATAATGATCTGTTATCAGGGAAGACGACACAATCTAAAAGCCTTTAGATCTTACGTATCCAGAGCATATCTGGATGCAAAATCCCGGTCCAGATACGGTCAATAGACGGTCAATTTATAAGCTGTCCCGTTCTCGTATAGCTATGGCTATTCTTCTCTATCAAGGATGCCAGGCAGATTTTGCGAATAAGGATGATTCAGAGCAATATTATCATCATGATCATGTTGATCGTTGTTGTTGAAATGAATTTCCGAATCGTCTGATTGGTCTCCACTTCCCTTTTGTTTGGAGTAATGATCTGCCCTTTCATCTGCCAATTCATCCCCGCAATGCTCAGTTTCAAGATTACTATCTAGCCGTTCGTTCCATTCGTCCAACCCTGTCTTCCCCTGGTTGTTTGGTTTTGGTTGTTCGTCAATATTTTGAGTGTTCATTGTTGGTAGATTTACTAACTTAATAAACAGCAAAGAGTGCATTTTGTTTAAAATATCCTTTACTTCCAATTAAGATAAAAAACATTAAATCTGGCTGCCCTAAGAATTAGGCAATGAAAGAAATTAACTCATAAAAAAATATAATTCAACTATATTAAGGAAATTAAATATTAAGACATAACATCATTAGTATCTAAACTGAAATCGACAGATCTTTTTTAAGAATCATAGCGGTTCAATGTGCCTTGTACAGTCTTTACCCACCAAAGATTACATCTTTTCATTGTGATCTTTGATAGCCTTTAGTAAAGTGTGTGAACCATTCATTTGATATGCCTGATAAACGGAGTTTTGTTTTGCTTTTTCAGATAGAAAGAGAGAGTGGCTCATCGAATCACTCACTTTAGTGATAAGAAATGGGCAAGTTTTGGTATCCTCGTAAAAGGAAAAAGGCCTTTAATCATAAGATTAAAAGGCCTTTTTGTAATCCCGCTGGCATCAGAACCTAGTCCTGAAATCAACGTTTGAATAGTATCTAGTGCGGTTTTAAAAAATTCGACTCACCGAATCACTCACCACTTTTTTTATACGTTTTAACTGCAATTGGTATCTAATAAATATACGACTAAAATTTTGTTTAGTAAAAAACATAAGGTTAAATTCTCATTTATTCGTGTTCTCAGTGCACCTCACTAGATTATCTTTTCCTAAGGTTTTATTATTCGAATATTCTGCTCACAATTCTATACTATAGTATCTAAGTTAACGTCAGTTGAACATTCTTAAATCATAATTCTGGGTATGGTAACTATATCTCTGATTAGGGACCCCAATGAAGTGAAACTAATTTTCTCATATGGGAAAACGGGGATTTCTAAAACTCAAAATTTGGGTATATAAATCAATTGCCTATCTCAATCTTTTGCTGGCGAAAGACAGCAACAACGAATTTGCATTGGGCAACGTTACTTTTGAACCGGGGGCAAGAACGCTTTGGCATACAATATCCCAAAGGCCAGGTTTTGATCGTGACAGAAGGCGAAGGCTGTTATCAGGAAAAAGGGAAATCTACACAAGCGATAAAAAGGGGTGATGTGATCAATATTCCAGAAAGTTTGGAACATTGGCATGAGGCGTCCTCGTCTGTTAAGATGATTCATATTGCAATTACCAATTATAAAGGGGAAGAAAATGTGACCTGGCTAAAACCCGTAACAGATGAAGAATACCTGGAAGTCAATAAAAAGCAAGGATGATGGAATATTTCAAAAAACTCTTCCTGTCTTACCTAAGTATTAAACCGTTTCATTAGCGAAAGATAAACGATAGGCCCAAAAATTGAGGGTAGTTTATCACTATTATCATTAATAAACTGATCATATGAAACGGATTACGTATGTCTTTTTTATTGGCCTGTTTAATGTCATGTTAATGACGATGCAGGCCTGTTCTCAGACCAACGGCAATGTTATTAAGCCTGCTGTTTATGTAGGAATTACACCTTGTAGTTCTGGCACCAGGCCTGTACCAGGTATTCCCAAAGAAACGGAATGTGAACTCATCAAATGGGAACTCAAACTTTTCTCAGGCAAAGAGCAGGAAATATCCGGGACCTATATTTTGGATTGTGACTATGGATTGCCAAAACAGGGAACCAAGGGGCTACTGCATGGCGGAAAGCGCCTTCACAGGGGAGGAAAATGAGGTAAAGGAGCAAATCCTGTTGGTACGATTTATCAGTTGGATCCCGAAAAACCTGAAGCCTCTATTTCATTCCTCAGGTTAAGTGAAAGTCTAATCCATTTGCTGGATAGCCAGCAAGAATTGATGGTAGGAAATGGCGGACCCAGTTATACACTCAATAGATTAGGACAATGAAAAAGTTTATTTGTATGATTTATGGTTGTTTTAGTTTGTTCCTTATATATAAAGTGTAAAAGGACAAACAGCAGCTCCAGATAATAAGGTTTCAGAGCAATTGTATATGAACTCAGTTATGGCAATTCGGGTAAAGTTATTTGCCTTTTTAAAGGTAGTGAAAATGTGCTCTTTATATTGGATAAAAACCGTAGATTTCGCTTAGGTAACAGGGATTATAGCTATACCATAAACAGGGTTCAAATAGTTAGAACTAAGTAAATCATCCAAAGTTACATACGCATTCCACCAGCTTTTAGCGATAGGCCTTTCCTTAATCATAGATTTTAACTTTTATTTCTTTTGATTAGCAGACTTGTTTAACAAAGCTCTAGAATATTGTTACGCATTGGAGGTTCCGATCACCAGGGAAAAAGTAATGGATTCCTTTTTGGTTAAATAGGAAAGCGGGAATGATCTCCGACCATTCCCGCTTCATTCTAAATTAACGCTCTCAGATATAAGACGCTCATATGGTCTATATATTGTATTCCTTGCCAATTAAATTTTTGGATCCTTCCTGTAAAATAGCAGATAGCAGCTGCTTAAGTTTCTGAATCCCTTATGTTTTTAACCGCACAGTTCAATAGTTGGTTGTGTGGTATTCGCTGAGTAGGGTAGATTTTCAAAATGACTCACCACTTTCTTAACTGCAATTGGTATAGCATTGCGGTCTTCATAAGTATTTCGGCCAAACTCATAAGTAATTGCTTAATTACTACACGAAAAAACGGTAGTTATATTTTTATTGTAAATATCAGAAACTCTCTTAACTACATTTTCAAACTTATGTGAATAGCCTAAAGTTTGGTCATTTTAGCATTATTGTATGGGTAATCCAATTAATTGCCATCATGTTTAGGTCTGTTTTCTCTTTCTTTTCCTTTGCTTAATCTGTTGGTTTTAAGTCGGTTGTCGTCAGTGCGTAGATGTGCGTAGCCATTTTTTAGTAAACAGATACTTTCCTTAACCACCTTTGTTACAGGTGACGAAATGAATGCTTCCTGAATCTAAATTATCACGAATGTTCATTCCGTTTATATTAACGCTTTTTATTGGCAAAATAAGATTTTCAATTTTCCATAAGAGGCAAGTTTATAGTTTAAGTTTTACAAATAGCTAAATTAATGAAAAACAAACTTCTCTTATGTTTCCCCTTATTAGTATTCTCGTTTGGGGCAGCGGCTCAGCAAAAAATCAAAGATGGTAGTGTATCTGGCAGTAAAATAGCATATAAAGATGCACTGTTGGAGTTAGAAAGTAATGACAAGGGCTTGTTACATGCTCGTGTTGCTTTGACTTTAACTAGTAGTCCTTCTCCTTTAGCAACTCATGTTGCCGGTATGATGGTTTATAATACCGTAGCTAATAATGATGTTCAACCAGGAATTTATTACAATGACGGGACTAAATGGATAGCTGTAAAAGGCAGTAAAGGCCAGGCCATCTCTATTGAAGATCAATCTGGTAAAACAGGGGCTCCCGGGGTTCCAGGAAATCCTGGTGGTCCGGTAACAGGTACCAGCATGGTAACAAATGATAGTGGAGCCTGGTTGTATAACCCATTACTTGGGACCTGGACAAATATCAATGGTAAAAAAGGCGATACTGGCGCTGATGGTAAATCAGCTTATGATATTTATAAAGCGATACCTGGCAATGAGAATAAAACACCTGCTGATTTTGCGGTTGGCTTGAAGGGTGATAAAGGGGATACTGGTGCCGATGGTAAGTCATCCTATGATATTTATAAAGCGATACCCGGTAATGAGAACAAAACACCTGCTGATTTTGCGGTTGGTCTGAAGGGTGAAAAAGGTGCTACTGGCGCTGATGGTAAATCAGCTTATGATATTTATAAAGCGATACCAGGCAATGAGAACAAAACACCTGCTGATTTTGCGGTTGG
>NZ_JAPIVQ010000011.1 GCF_026239675.1 Pedobacter sp. PLR | reverse complement strand
GATCATAAATTAATAACCCTGCTTTACAGCACCACTTAAAAAAAACATCTACTTCTTTTTCAATAGCTCTTTCTCAAAATTTAAATTAACTCTTTCATATTCTACTTCTGAAATCTCAGTTATAATAATACTTGACATCAAACTCGGATCTAAATCTAAGACATAAGAAATCCTACAAATTTCGGATGCTGAAAAATCACTTGGATTAAACAATTTGGATGCATACCGTCCCTGGTTAATTCCAGCAAATTTTGCAATCTTGGTCGAACTTGAATTCTCAAGATCCCGCATTTTCTTAATTTCACCATTTTCGATTAGAGCCTTAATATGCTGTAAATCCAAGTCTAATACTCGTTTGAAATTGTTCTTTGTTGACATAAAACCGCTATTTCATTAAAAATGCAGACTTACAAAAGGAAAGTCATTAAAAAATTACCCCTAGTAATTATTTAATTACCACTAGTAACTAATTATACTTATATTTGATCATCCAACTAAAAGCAATTAAAAACCAATGATATAAAAGCTTTAATAATTATAAAGCTAAAGAAGTCTCTCGTATGAAAACCGCTAATTAGACCACGAGAAGATAAGTGTTATGCCCTATCCTTAGATATTTTATATCTTTGTGATACTTCTATATCCAATAGGAAGGGCTTCACTTTGTCTTTTGTGGTCAAATCAAGTTCATTGAATTTGAAGGTTCTTAGCGGTACCTCGTGCAAAAGATTGTGAAGCTCTTCCTATTGACATTAGGAACTTCTTTCTTAGAGACTCGTATTGATTAATAAATAAACTATTATTAATATGAAGCTAAAAGATCAATCTCTTTATCTCAATCTCTTAATGTTGATTATACAGGCGCCGCCATAAATCAACATTATCCCAGGCAATCAAGACCTATTATCGGTTAAATCATGAGTAACTTTTAAAGTTACGCTCATCTTGTACTCCCTAAAAATCTAATCAACCATCTAAATCATTAACATGAAAAAAACGATACTATTAATCGTAGTGGCCGCGCTTTGCCTTTTTTTTAATGCAAGGCCCCAAAAAACCACTCTATCCATCAAAGGCAAAATCCTTGACGAAAAAGGAATGCCAATCCCTGGCACAACAATAACCGTAAAGGGAGAAAAAAAACATGCATTAGCGGACCACAACGGACAGTTTACTTTAAATGGAGTCCCCGCTCAATCCATGCTTATCATCACCTGCATCGGCTATCAGCCCAGAGAAATAACCAATCTTAAAAATTCCGATCTGGGAAACATCATTTTACAGCCAGACCACAATCAGCTGAAAGAAGTAGAAGTGGTCAGTACCGGCTTCCAGAACATTCCGAAAGAAAGAGCGACCGGATCCTTCACCCAGATAGACAACTCCCTTTTAAACAGAAGTCTAAGCACAGACATCCTTAGCAGATTAAATGGAGTAACCAGCGGATTGATTTTTAACTCCAACGGAAATAAACAATTCAGACAAAGCAATATTGAAATCAGAGGAAGAGCCACACTATTTTCCAATCCTGATCCACTAATTATAGTCGACAATTTTCCATACGATGGCGACTTAAGCAACATCAACCCAAATGATGTTGAAAGTATCACCATTTTAAAAGACGCCGCTGCAGCCTCTGCCTGGGGATCACGTTCAGGAAACGGTGTTATTGTCATCACCACAAAAAAAGGAGCCTTAAACGCTGCCCCAACCATCAGCATAAATACTAACCTTACCGTCGGAAGAAAACCAGACTTGTATGATCTACCGCAATTAAGCTCCTCCGAGTACATAGACATCGAACAATTCCTGTTCAGGAAAGGAGCCTATAATGGCACCATCAACAACGGCTATGCGGCCCTATCACCAGCAGTAGAGATCTTTCTGGCATCAAGGAACAAAACCATTTCAAAAGCCGACTCTATAGCACAGATTGACGCGTTAAAAGGTTATGATGCCAGGGAACAACTATTGAAATACTACTACAGACCTAGCCTAAATCAGCAGTATCAGGCCAGTGTAAACGGGGGAAGCGCCAGCCAGAAATATTTTGTCTCTGCAGGCTATGACAAAAACCTGAGCAACACACAGCAAAACAGCTATAACCGTGTCACTTTAAATGCCAGCAACACTTATTACTTTTTAAAAAACAGGCTGGAATTGTTTTCGAACATCATATACACGGGTAGTGTCAGTAAATCAGCGCCTGGAATTGCCATGTCTTACCCCTATGACCGCTTAGCCGACGCTGAGGGCAATCCATTAATCAAAGTAAGAACCTTAAGGCCCTCTTATGCAAGCACTGCAGGCAATGGCAAACTACTAAACTGGCTCTACAAACCGCTGGATGAATTAAACAATGGCTACAGTGCTACAACAAGCAATCTCACTGACTACCGGATCAACCTTTCTTTAAGTTATACCATTTTAAAAGGCCTTAAAGCCGCTGCATTATACAGCTATGAAAAAGGTATCAGCGAAACAAACACACTAAATGAACTGGAATCCTACTACACCCGTGACCTCATCAATACTTACACTCAGATAAACCCGACTACCCAGGCGCTGATTTACCCTATCCCTTATGGAGGGATATTGAATACCAGTTTAAACAACCTTAAGTCGCACAATGGACGTATTCAAATGAACTACGACCAACAATGGGACAAGCATAGTGTAAACGCAATTACAGGTGTGGAGGTTAAGGACTTCAATAACTTTAACAGCAGAGGTACACTTTATGGCTATTTCCCTGAAACAGCAACCAATCAAAATGCTGCTGTCAACTATACGGCAGACAACCCTATCTTCTACAATCCTTCCAGCAGCGGTCGGATCTCTCCAAACTCGGACCAGCTCGGCACAACCAATCGGTTTTTTTCTTATTACTTCAATGGAGCTTACACCTATGCAGGCAGGTATATCGCCTCCATCAGTGCACGCAAGGATGAATCCAACCTGTTTGGCGTAGCAACCAACCTAAAAGGAGTTCCATTGTGGAGCGCTGGGCTGGCCTGGGTAATCAATAAGGAAGCATTTTATGACATCACCTGGCTGCCACAGCTAAAATTGAGGGCCACTTATGGGTATACCGGAAATGTAAATAATTCCATCTCTGCCTACTTAACTGCAAGAGGTGGAAATCTAATCAATAGGTATGATGCATACTCCACGGAAATTGTAAATCCCCCAAATCCAGGGCTCAGATGGGAAAGAATAAGAAACCTGAATCTGGGAATAGATTTTAGCACCAAAGCCGCAAGAATAAATGGAAGTATTGATTTTTGGAAAAAGAAAGGCATTGACCTCATTGGCAGTAGTCCTATTGCTCCACAAACAGGGATCAGCCTGTTTACAGGGAATTCAGCAAACACCTTGACAAAAGGGGTAGATATCCAGGTAAATTCCAATAACCTTAGCGGAAATCTAAAATGGTATACCACCTTGTTATACAACTATAGTCAAAGCAAGGTAACTGATTACAAAGTAAACAATGGGAGTAATTCGGATATAGTTACTGCTGGTTACAATAACCCTTTAATTGGCTATCCTTATTATTCCATTTTCAGCTACAAATATGCTGGCTTAGATTCCAAAGGCAATCCACAAGGATATTTGAATGGGGAAATAAGTACAGATTATACTGCGATTAGAAATTCCTTAAACAGGGACGACCTGAAATACAGTGGCTCTGCCATTCCAACTTCATTTGGAAGTTTACGGAACACATTTATTTACAGAGCTTTTGATTTCTCATTTAACATCATTTACAAGTTTGGTTACTATTTCCGCCGAAACTCGTTAGAAAACAGTATTTACAGCATTAATGGGAATAACTATCAGGTGGCCGACTATCAAAGCAGATGGCAAAATCCAGGTGATGAGTTAATTACTCAAGTACCCGCCCTGGTATACCCAAATGTTCCATCCCGATATGCAATTTATACTTACTCAGAAGCCTTGATTGAAAAAGGTGACCATCTGCGTCTACAGGACATCAGATTAGGATACAACCTTAATAAAAGGCCGGGCTTACCATTCAACAGTCTAAGCCTTTTTGTGCTGATCAATAACATCGGGGTTCTATGGAAGGCGAATAAACAAGGTCTTGATCCTGATTACCCCCGTGGTATCTCTGCGGCAAAAACCATCTCTATGGGATTGAAAGCAATTTTTTAATTCAACAAATTAAAATCATCATGAAAAAATATACAAAATGGATCTGCCTACCCGTGTTACTTTTTCTTTTAAGTAGCTGCAGTAAATCAGAATTTCTGGAAATGAAGCCAACAACAGCTATCATCACACCCAGCACACTTTCAGATTTTCAATATTTACTTGATAATACGGGTATTCAAAGCACCTGTGCCCTGGCGCAATTAGCAGATGACGATTACTTACTAGCCAACGAGGAGAGCCTTGCTAATGAATCAATTACAGAACAAAATTCGTATATATGGGCTAAGGATATTTATGGAGGAGTATCAGGAATCCTGGATTGGAATACGCCTTTCAAAAACATATTCTATTCAAATGCTGTATTAGACGGTTTAGCCAAATCCGACAGCGCTGTTACTGAAAGGGGGCAATATCTGAAAGGATGGGCTTTATTCAGGCGGGCCTATTTCATGTACGATCTGACCCGCAATTTCTGTAAATCATACGATGCCAACACTGCTTCTGCTGACCTTGGGATCCCTATCCGCCTGAAATCAGGTATTGATAAAATTGAGAAACGCGCCAGCTTACAGAAAACTTTCGACCAGATTATTAGCGACCTGACCATTGCAGAAAACCTGCTTCCCGCTACAAGACCTTCCGCCAATTTAAACAGACCCTCTAAAATAGCGGTATATGCAATGCTAGCTCGTATTTATCTGGAGATGAGAAACTATGCTCAGGCTGAAATTTATGCAGATAAATCCTTAAATCTATACGACAAACTGATTGATTACAATACCCTAAATTTAACAGCGACCAGACCTTTTACCATTACAAATGATGAACTCATTTACAACACGAATACAGTAGCAGGATATGAGTTAACTGCCACTTATTCCCTTTCTCCATCCAGAGTGGTCAATTCCCTTATTCAGTCTTACCATACTAATGACCTGCGTAAGCCCATATATTTCAGACTTAGTCCTGCAGATGGTTATTATACTAGAAAGTCTGGATATGCCGGTTCAGGAAGTTACCCATTTACCGGGCTTGCCACCGATGAAATCTACCTCATAAAAGCAGAATGTCTGGCCAGAAGTGGAAAAATAACGCTGGCAATGGACAAGCTTAATCAATTATTAATTACCCGCTATTCAAATAAGTTTGTGTACAGTCCTTTAACTGCAAACTCAGCTGCAGAGGCTCTGACAATCATATTATTGGAGAGAAGAAAGGAACTTGTATTTAGAGGACAACGATGGCATGATTTAAAGCGGTTCAATAAAGAAGGAGCCCAAATCACCATTAGCCGCAAGTTTATGGGAACCCTTTACACCCTTCCTCCCAATGATCCCCGATGGATATTCCCTATTCCGGACGATGAGGTTATTCTTGGTGGAATAGAACAAAATCAACGATAATATAAAAACCAACTATATTTTACAACCAAAATTATGAGACATTCAGCATCTTTTAGAACAACGCTAATTAGGTTAGCGACTTATCTATTCCTTATATTTCCAGCTCTCCTGAAAGCCCAGAGCAAAACCACTCCTAAACGTTTCGTGACAATTGATCTGGTCGTTCAGGATTCCACCATGCTGAAAGATTTTTACATTCAGTTTGAAATGTGTAAGAACGATGTAAATACGAACTACACCTTGGAGAAGGACATTTATACGTTTAAAATCATCAACAAAGAAACACGTATTACAGTCCCGATTTCAACCAAAATAAATTACGGAAAAATTAAACGTTACCATGACAACGGAATCACTAAAGAAAAACTTATGGAAAATGGTGCTCCTATTTATATTTTTGAACAGGGTGATCATATAAAGCTATATATAACAAAAAAAACATTAGCCTTTGAAGGAAAAAAAGCAGAAAAATACAATTGTATTCAAAGCATAAATTCAAGCCCAAGATTTGATAGAAGCCAGTACATCAGCTTTGAAACACAAAAAAAATACGAAGAAATGTTTGGAGAATGGAAAAAGCAGCAGGATTCAGCCTTCAATGCCAAGAAAGACATACTTAAACGCTATAAACCAAAGTTAAGCCCTGAAATTTACAACCTTATTTTGGCAGATTGCCAGGGTTACTATTACGCTAGACTGCTTGGGCAACTTAATAACAATTTCAATACAGATGAAAAAAGAAAAAAAACGAGCTTTAAAACCTATAATAAATGGTTTGAAAGCATGGATCTGCTTGATTTAGATGAAAAAGCATTGGTGAAATCCTATAGATTTTGTGATTTTCTATTTCATAAAGAGTCATTTGAAGCCTCATTTATTGCCAGGCATAACTCTGGTCAAAAAAAAATACCCTATACCTTTCAACAAATCTACAATTCTATTCAAAAAAACCATGCTGGAATTATAAGAGATAAAGTAACACTTTTAGCTTTCTATTATGCTATAGTTCATAAAAACGGAAAATCCTATTTAGATACTGCACACAAATCAATGGGTAATAATATTTTTAAAACTTCCATAGCTAACCTTATAAATAATTATTCAGGCTCCATTTATGAATATGAACTATTTGATCAATACGGGAAACTTAGGAAGTTAAGCGAATTTAAAGATAAATTAATTGTATTAGATTTCTGGTTTACAGGATGCTTGGGCTGCATTAGCCTGGCTAAAGAATTAAAACCAATTATGAGGTCATACCAGGGGAATAAAGACGTAGAATTTATTTCTATCAGCATTGATCCAAAAAAAGAAATGTGGTTAAAGAGTGTAAACGACGAGACTTATAGCCATAAAGATCAGGTCAATCTATACACAAATGGGCAGAGCAGTCAGCATCCAATTATCAAAAACTACAGTTTATCAGGATACCCTACATTATTTTTAATCTCTAAGAAGGGAAAAATCATAACAACTGCAATGCCCAGGCCTATACAAGGAAGACCTGAGACTGTAGAGAATTTCAAAAATATGATAGACAAAAACCTATAAAACCAAAAATACAGCAGGGATACCTGATCCCGCTGTATTTTTTTACTTTCGTTGTTTTAGTCTTCATCAGGGTAAAGACTTTCATCCACTGACGTAGATCCAGGTTCAATCCATTCATTTGCTAAATAAAGTTCAATTTGCTCATCCGTATAGCTTGGTAAATCCGGGATACTGTCTTTTCCTACTGGTTTAACACTGTAATAACAATGCATTTCAGAAGTGCCACGACAATTCTGACCATCAGGGGTACCAATAGGAAACTGTCTAAATTCGTCTTCTTCCGGCTGGATGATAAAATTCGCCGTAATGGCCCCTACCCTTTTCGCTTCCCCAACTGTCTTGTCGGGAATGCTTGTAAATGCACTCATGCCTAAAGCAGTTGCTGCAACTGCCAGGCTGTAACATAAAGTTCTCATAATTTAAAAATTTATAATGTTGATTTAGTTGCCTTATTTCTTTAGACAGGGTACAGCATTTTACCTGTATCACGCGCGTAATTTCTTTTGTTTTTTATATAAGATCAGACCAGTGACCCCTAGTCCGACAAAACCCAGATTGAACCAAATATGTTGCTGCCAGCTCAGCAATGAAACCACACCTCCGCAGCTGCAGGGTAGATCCTCAGCAGACATGGATAAGAATATGTAGCCTAGATAGGCAGTAAACACCAACACTAAACCCAGTGCAGCATACAAACCCAGCTTTTTTGTAAAAGGAATGATGAGCAAAGCACTGATTACCAGCTCAAGTACCGGAACGGCCCAGGCAATCGAATGACTGAGACTTCCAATTAAAGGAACTTTGCTCAGTACTTTTTCAAAAGCGCTTAAAGTCATCAGCTTGCTCGCTGCCGTGTAGATAAACAACGCAATAAACAGATACGTAATCCAATCTAAAATCTTGATGTTCATTTGAGTTTTCATGATGCTGAATTAGTTTTACAACACTAAGTTCAGAAACATGGAGAAGAAGAAAGTCCACAAATGTGGCCCTATGAGTCACAAAAGCAGAAAACATATTTATCGAAGACCATAACGGCCTAAGCCCTTATCACGAATACCAAGGAAACTGGTAATGTGTTTATGATTCAATGTCAGTAAGGCTTTGGGGTGTTTTCCGATAAATTTATCATATCGTTGCTGGTTAGTTAAGCCTGCAAGGTCTAGCGCGTGCAGTTTTAAAGCAAAATAATAGTGATCACGAATTAGTTCCGACAGCCTGTCAACCTCTTCATTATTAAACCTAAGCGTAACAAAATCCTGATAAGTCACATAAATCAACACACTTTCTTGCAGCGCTTCCGCACTAGTACCAGCAGTTTGCTGACTAAAAAAGCCAGGTGAGACATAAATAAAATCCCCTTTAAACCAAATCCAACTCGTTTCTTTCTTACCGGTATCAGGATGAGTGGTTACTTCCATGCAAACCCCGTTTACAATAAAAAACACCAGATTATGTATGATTCCTTTGGGTAATAGAACCTCTCCTTTGAGCACAACTACCTCATGGAGTAGGGGTCGCAACTGGTGAACCAAAGCGGGCCTGATCACAGCAAATTTTTGCAAATAGTCAAGAAGCAGATTAAATGAGGCGTTAGAAATCATATCATTATTTTTTATTCCCTTACAATTTCTGATAAAACTGTTCATTATTTTACTTTATTACATTAAAGGCCAGTTGACTTACACCAAATTAAGTCTCACTTATGTAAAGGATATCAGCCCCTTCCTACAATAAGTTTAAAATGATTCATGGATCGTTGTTCTATCGATGATCATCATATTGCTTTTTTCATTATAGGAAATAATTTTCTTATCTTACTAAATCAAAGGAGTTATATGAAAAACCAGATTAACTGTGTGATTATTGACGACGACCAATTTGCCATTGACATCCTAAAGGATTACATCGCAGAAGTGCCGGGGCTTAGCTTGTATAGAAGCTATACAAACCCAGTCATAGCGCTCGCAGAGCTATTGGAAGAGCGCAATGTACACCTGCTGTTTCTGGATATTAACATGCCTAAACTATCAGGGCTTCAAATTGCTGAATCTCTTAAACATAGAATTAAAAACATTGTCTTTACTACCGCACATTCAAAATATGCCATAAAAGCATTTGATGTACAAGCAAGACATTACTTTTTAAAACCCATTGAACTTAGCCATTTTATTAAAGTAGTCAGCAGTATCATCACCAGTTCTAAGACGAATAGTTTAGCCACCATAGATGATGAGTCTTATTTCATCCACACCGGAGAGCGGGGGAAACTTACACGGGTGCAGAAAAAAGAAATTATCTATATCCAGGGAGCCATAAATTATGTAGACCTCTTTATGCAAAACAGGCGTTATACCATATACATGACCATGAAAGAAATGGAGGTCGTATTTAAAAGTGACCCAAGGTATTTCCGTGTTCATAAATCCTATATCATCAACCGGGACTTCGTAGACTCCATTATTGGCAACACCATAAAACTTGGTGAACACCAGGCATTGATGAGCAGCCCATATAAAAATGACTTCATTAAATACCTCTCCCAAAGAACATTGCTATCCAAAAGGTTGTAATCAATTAACGCGATGCTCAATCACACAAATGTTGCTCTTCGATCAAAAAACAAACGTATCCCATCCCTTAAAGACTATAAAGTTCATGTGCTGGCATGGACGCTGTTTATGTTGTATGAATCCCTGGCGATATGGCTGGCCACTGAGGTATCGGTACCCATCATCAGCTACCTGATCCATTACCTGGTCAACATTACCTTATTCTATTTGAACACGGAAATTATCCTTCCCCTGGCTCTAAAAAAACACAGGCACCACTTTTGGGAGGTCCCCCTGATTATTTTGCTGGAAGTGAGCATCTACCTTGTGGTTAATTTTCAATTTATTTCCGGAGGATTATGGCGGGGTACTTATTTTATCGGTTTTGCAGTAGGGTACTATTTTTTGCAAAACTTTCTCAAAGAGCGAAAAGCAAAAGAGGATTTGGAAAAACAGGCTCTGGAACAATTAATGAAAGAAAAGGAAAAAGCATTGGAACTCACCTTAGTTAAAAATGCTTACCTCCAGGCACAAATAAGCCCACATTTTTTATTCAACACCCTCACTTTCATTTACAGCAACCTCCATAAACCTCAGCCAAAAGAGGCTCACGCTGTTATCCTGCTGACCAAAATTATGCGTTACGCTATAGAAAGTAATCAGGAAGCAGCACAAGTCCCATTATCAAAAGAAATTGAACAGGTCGAAAACCTGATCAGACTTGTCCAGATTAAACAAAAAGAAAGGTTAGCTATTTTTTTGGACTATGATCCGAAAATCAAACTGATCAATTTTATTCCTATGGTGTTGGTCACCCTCACGGAAAACATTTTCAAACATGGAAACCTGTCTGAAACGGATCATCCAGCCACCATCACCATTAAATTAACAGCAACTGAGTTTGAGATTAAAACCGTTAACCTGATCAATAGTGGTGTTGATAATACAGGCAGTCACAGCGGACTGGATAACATCAGACAGAGACTGTTGTATACTTATGGACCAGAGGCTGTCTTAAGCTACTGTACCCGATCAGATAATCATTTTGAAGCGGTGGTCAGTTTGCCTGTAAAACTGCTTCAATCAATCTAATAGCATAACACTTTGTTTTAGATCTTCTTTCAAGTCCGCTAAATCACTTTATATTTGTCAAATGAGTCAGGATCTATATCAATTGGTTCATCAGTATGAATCTTTCCAGATGCGTCAATTGCAGGTGCAACTTTTGTTCTATCTCTATATTCACTTTTTTCATTATCATTCTTTTTACTAAATGTTAATGTCGCAATTCCCATGATATTTTTAGAATAACTTCTATCCCTTATACTTTCAGACGAATAACAGCTACAGATGCAGCTGTCAAAGACGTAGATAATAATTCAATACCGGAGGCTACAAGAATGAAAAATTAACAATAGGCATATTAAATATAGGATCAAATTGCTCCGAATTCAACAGATAAGGTATGAGCAGAGACTACGAATATGAGCAGAGACTACGAAGTTATAAAAAAAGACACAAATTCGTATCCATCGAATTTCATATTCACCCTGACTTCTAGGATCGTTGGATCAGCACTCAGTACATGAAATCTGGACACATGCTTTTCCATCTATGCCCTCTCCTGTTCATCGCCAATTAAAGCGATATCTTTCTTTGGCCGTTTCCTTTGCAGTTTTAGCGGCAGAGGTATTTTTCACCTCTATTAGATACCAATAAGCAACAAAACTATCCATCCTCGGAAATATTCGCCATTTTCCCAATTCCTCATCAGCATTTGACCCTCTTCCCATGACGCTTTCCTTCCCATCTGTAGCCAAATCCTCTCAAAATCACATTCATTAGGCTTCCACTTAAAACAAACCAGCTGCGCGAAATAGTTAGGATTGTTACAAAGATCCTCATAAAGTGCAGCAACAAGTTCGGGTTCACTCTCAAGATCCAGTGCCTAAAAATACTGCCACTGCACTTCCTTATCAGTATTGTTTTTAATCAGACGCTTAGAGAAAAAAATCAAGGAATGCCTTTCCGATTATCCAAAGATCAACATTGCCTGGATGGACTTTCCAGGGATTTGAAAAAATCCCCCCCGCATGGCTGGTAAAGGATAAAGAGGTGGTGTAAATTGCAAATAAGCCTGAGGCAACAAACAGCGTAGCATTTGAATTTTCAAGAGCACATCCCATTTTCATGTCTGCTTTTTTTTTACAGCAAAAATAATTAACTTAGTATAAGCTAATTACGCTCCCATGTTCATAAGATTTATTTTTGCAGCACTTTTGTGTATGCTCGGTACCTCGCTTCATGCCCAGAAAATCGACACCCTAAACTTGCGATACCCTTCGGATTTTTATTTTCATCCGGGAGATAGCCTTAGAATTTATATTGAATCAGACTCTACAGAAAATGATTTAGTGTTCAAAACCGATGATGCTTCCCTATTTGATTATCAGAAGAGTACAAAGATACTGTCCTTTCACTTCTCTCCAAAGGATCGTTTAGAAAAACTTTTATATGTGATACAAGGTAATGATACCTTAAACATAATTAGCTTTTTCCCAAGCACTCGAGCTGAAAAACGGTCTGGTTTTTCCCGTTATAACATTTCGAAGATTTTAGATGAATCCTCCTATCAAAAGATTACTATAGACTCTTCAAATAGCAGTAAGACTTTAAAGATAAATGGCCGAAAATTGACCTTCAGCAATCAGGCTTCTAATCTATTCTATAAGTATATATATAAAAAAGGAACCGGAAATTCGACTTTTCGTCGAGTGGAAATCGGCGCGGATACATTGGTAATCAATGATCCTATTTATTTCCCTGGGGCAAATCTACGTGTGTCTGCTAGGGTTTTGATCATCAACTATACTGGAGAACTTCCTGCAATCGATATTACACCAATAAAAAACGAAAGGGTCCTCTTGGTTGCTTACCACAAAGTTGGAAACGATGGAGATAATGCAGGAACGTTGGAGGTATTTTACAAGAATCTAGTATATAACGGCAGTTCAACAACCTTATTCGCTGCGAATGGCGGAAATGGGCAAAATGCACCTCATGGAAAAAATGGGATTGACTATCCGCTCCTCAAAAGTGTAGCATCTAAAGTCCTTATCAAAAGCGCAATGCCTGGTGCCTCAGGCTGTACCAGTATCAAACTTGAGGCTGGTTTTGACAATAAGGATCCTAGGGCAAAAGACTTGGTCTGGATTGATTTCAAATATAACAGATATGGCAAGGGCGGTTCTGGTCTGCATGGAACCGACTGGGAGACTACCTGCGATGGTCATGGAGCTAACGACAATTTCAGTTTGGTATTCAATGAGGCAAATACCCTTAAGGCAAAGCCCCTCCAAGGAGGTAAGCCCGGAGAGCCTGGAAACGGTGGTAAAATCATCTCGAACCATGATGTTGCCTTATTTTCACAGGTTAATGGAGGAATAGCGGGATTATTAGATTCAGTTAGATACAGTGGAAAGATTAGTGGACCGCTAATACCTTTTAAATTTACTAGATCAATAAAAATAGATAGAAAAGAGACCCTGTCAGATGTAAGCGGTTTCGATACGCTTCGTTATCCAGACACCATCACTCTGCAGCCCTTGGTTACGAACCGTAGTGTTGGCTCGCCTGGCTCAATTAGCTCTTCCAACAATACCGATCAATGGATAAATCTCGATTATGCGTCCCTTATCGTTGACTATGCAAATGATCTCTTTAAATTCGGGCATGTGGAGGAGGCTGAGTTTATATTCAATGAATATGCTAATTTCTTTCTTGCTACGGAGGCTGCTCATCCCAACCTTGCTCAGACTGTTATCTCTAGGGAATTGTCCAAAACCTTAGGGGATAACCTTTCTAAAATAAGGGCCAACTTGGATTATTACGGAAATCCTTACGGCTTTGTACCCGGTCTAGAGCTTATAGCAAACTACGGTGTTTACACCGCTCAGATACACAGCCTAACCAATACGTATGCATCAATACTCTATATAGAAAAACAGTTAAAAACCGATCTGGGCCAATACAATTCAGCCGTTTCTAATATAGAGTCCTATCTAAATTCCAATCTCTCATTTGAGGCTGACATTCAGGATATTGAAAACGTGCGGCTTCCCTTTCTTGAGGAGAAGATAGACTCCACCTTATCTTACATGGATAAGGTGGGTAAGCGCATTATCGAACTTGAAAATAAATTCAAAAAAAAAGCTAAACAGACACTGGACAGGAAAGAAAGAAAAGAAAAAAACAAACAGCTTCTAAAGACCGTTGCAACCATTGCAAAGGTAGTTCCTGTAGGTCAGCCTGCATTGGGACTAGCCGCCTCTGTGTTTGAGGCTGTTGCATTAAAGGAGGATGGTGTATCCCTACTTGGCCAGGTTGGGTCAGTGATTTCCGATTATAAACTCATTAAAGACTCAAAAAATCAGTTCGAGAAATTCAAGAGTAAAGTAGATAACGTGCTTACTAATTCTCCACCAGATCTTCCAATATATAAAACACTGTATAATAACAGGGATACATTATCAAAATATATGGAACCGTTTTTGTCCAGTACTTCTAATATCCTAAAAAAATTGAAGCTTGAACCTGTTACCAAGGAAAGCCTAGCCGCTGAAATCTCAAAGCTCAAGGCCAGAAATCCAGAATACAATAAGCTTATCGATAGCGTTCAGAAACTAACAGAGCTCAACAAGGAATTATTAGATGGACTGTTGAGTTTCCAGTTAAGGATCAGAAAACTCAATAACGACATTGTAAATAACTCAAGGGTAATTGATATCATAAAAGGCTCATTTAGTTCGACTTCGTTATTAAGCGAGGATAAAGCAACTACCTTAGCTGCTTTCAGGAAGGAAGTATTTGACAGGTTGAACTATTACCAATATCTTTATGCTAAGGCGTATGAGTACTTTACTCTTAGGCAGTATAAGGGCTACGAGCGGACTTTTTTCCTGACCAAAGGTGGGCGTTTTGATGAATACCAAAACTATGAAGAACTGATTAAACGTATTGCACAGATATACAGTCTGGATGTGGAATACTCAGCGCAAGAAGCCTATGAACTATTGAATACCGACGTCGCCTCTATAGGTAAATCAACTAGACTGGCACTTCAACTATCCCGTTCCGATATAAATAAACTTAACCAAGGTGAGCCGCTCAGTTTGAATTTTTTCAGACAAAAAAATTATAACCTGTTGATCAAGGAGATGGAGAACAGTGAAGACTTTCTCATTGAGAAGATTATCGCTAGACCTGTTTACAATCCGACAGCTATAGAATCAGTTAAGTCTTATGCTTTTAGTCAGAGTAACCTCACCATCTCGCATAAGGGGACGGCAACAAGGTACAAGGATGGGACCCAATTTGATTTCCACCATGTCTCAACTAACGGCACACCGTTTTATGAATGGTCATTCGATAGATCTTTCATCAACAACAAGACTGTTGAAAGGGAGACAGATCAATCATATATGAGTTTGATCAACATGTTAATTTCCAAACAGCTTGGCCAACAACGAAAGCTCGTTTCCTTTGATAGTGATTTTACGATCCAAAAATCCGATGCAAATCCTGATAATCTACCTGTAAAACTTGATTCCCTGGAGCTCAACTTCCATTTTGTGCTCTTGCCACGAAAAAACTATAAGTCGGTATACCTCAGCTCTTCAGCTGATTTGGGCAGTATCCCTTTTACGCTGTTGTTTGGTGATGAGACTTTTAAAGGTGCCGGCATTATTTACAAATCATTTACTAAAAATAGTATGATCCAGATTTCCTCTCCAAAATACTGGATGGATAAGGAATTTGACTATTGGATGGTAAATGGAAAAAGAGTTACAGGCAGCCATACCATTGATTATCAGATAAATAGAAAATTATCCGTGATCACACCTTTTTACAGATAGGTGGGATTTCGCGAATAGTACCCACTCCATTTCATTACAAACTAAACACCCAAACATCTCCCCTTATTTCAGAAGGCATCCTAATCCAATATATTCAGATCCATAAGATTCAGCCTGCCCATTTTTTTGACAAGCTTTTTGTCGTATCTAAAGTTTTAACCTCAAGTTGTCTCGTCGTATCAACATCACTTCTTCCTAGGTGAGGCTTTTAATATAGAGCTGAGACATTGTCAAGCCCCAATTCCACATTGGCATCTTCCACTTTTTAGAAAATCGTTTATAGCCAAATACACAAGTTTTAACAGCGATTGATCCGAGGTAAATGCCCCCTTTGTTTTAACATTCTCTCGAATTCTTTTATTTTCCTCAGAGAATCTAGCCATAGGTTTGAGATTATTTTTAATAAGAGTCCGTTACCAACTATTCTAGCTTCGAAAACACTTCATCCTCTTTCTCAACCATTGTTGACAAAGTAGATAGACGTTTCAACTTGAATTCATCATCTTTCATCTTAATGATCTCATCAATAGTCTCTGTTCCGTCTTTCTTACGCATCATAATCCTAATGACCCTTGTTACTATGAAAGAATAAAAACCCATATCTGAACCAGCTTCCAAATACTGACAATAAGATTTGTTCATAATTTTATTTAACAATTTGCGGTTAATCTTTAGTTGTAGACATGTTTGATACCAAATCATGTTAAGTCGGTTGGCAGCGACAAACTTACTTCTCATCATAAAAGGCAGCGACATTATAATGCTAAAAACCATTAAAGGAAACGAGAATAAAGCAAGTTCCTTTTTATCATCGCCCAAAAGAGAGAAAGCACTAATACACCAAGAAAGAGTCACCAGAGCCAAGAAGAAGACATGGCCAAATACAAGGTCGGCAAATGGCGCAAGTCCAGGAAAGTAGGCCAAAGGCTTGATAGGACACAATATTTTAAATAATCTTCGCGCCGATTTTTCCGGATCATCTGTACTCTTAATGTTCAGTTTCATTATAATTATTTCAGCGGCAAACGCCATCGTCTCTGAAGAATGCTTGAAGTTATTGATTGAGGTATCCAGAGCCTTTGAGATCGCATTCATGACTATATTATCTGTTCTCTTATCTTGTAAAAGCCCTTCTACAAAATAGCTGCTTACCTGATACTCCAAAAAAGACTTATGAGCAAACTTAAAATAGTCCCTCCGAGTAATGTCATTGACAAGGATTCCACAAGAACGGACATCAGTCATGATCGTCTCTTCCGCCTTACTATCCATCAAGCGTTGCCTCAACGGCTTGCGTTTGGGTTCAATACCAGTTGTGATTAGACTTATTTCATCCGGTATGTGCTTATATAGCTGAAGAATAATATGCTGAAGGTCGATTTTGTTAATTTGATTTGTATACTCCGTTTTTGATAACATAGCAACCGCGATACCGATCATAAAATATTCTCGTTCCTTTTCAGAAAGAGGAAAAGAAATCTTCTTACCAGTCTGTCTGGAATAACTGTATATTATAAACTCTTTGATAATTCGGGCAGAATTGATTTTATCCTTTATAGCAGAAAGCTGTCTGTCCTTCCAAATGACCGCCACTAGATACAGTATCGCCGGCCGCGAGACCAAATCACAGAAATTAGTATTCTCCATGTTATTTACAAGCTCTAGGACTTGCATTCGGGTATTCGCATCGACATTCCTCAAAGCCAATTTTATTTCAGCAATATTGAATTTTTCCAAGTACAGTGCTTCGCAGTATGGGGATCCTTCATAGGGTTTTTCTATCCCGAGGTTAGTTTTCAGTTCTTGGTCATCTAAAAAAAAATTCGGGCGGCCGGTAATAATAATCTTTGCATTAGTTGTAGCAAACTCCCAAAGCCGCTGAAAGTGTTCCAAACGCATATCCTTATCACCCACCATATCCATTTCATCAAACCCCTCAAAAATAATCACCAACTTTCCAGCCTTTTGTAACTTCATCAAAGAAGCTGGATTGATATGATATTCCTGAGCCCACGTAGACAAAATTTCACCAATATTCAACGTTCTTGGACTCTTACCACGAAGCTCAAATAGGATAGGTATCCGTCCTTTAACCTTAACCCCATCGATAAGTTCATTGGTAATTTTCAAGGACAATACACTTTTTCCGCAACCATACTCCCCTAAAATAGCTAGATGCTTATTGTCTCCATCCAGGGCTACCCAATTAAGAATATAATCTTCAAGCTTCCCGATTAACTTCCCACTAATATCAGTCCCCTTGATTGGAACATAAATATCCTGTAGAGTATGTAATCCCCCTTCAGTAACTTTACTCACGGAAAACCTTGACTTACTTACCTCAAAATAGGAGGTGAAATCGATAAGATTATCAAGCATCTCTTCTTCATTTCTTATTGTGATCTCCGTTTCATTGACCTTGATTTTCTTCATCGGTCCGGAACCAGTTTTCACCGCAATCATATACTCGAAAATATTGTTATTCGACTTCTTTGCAAAAGCCAAAAAATCCCTTATCACATGATCCTTAGGGAAATCTGTAGTACACAAAATAGCAATAACTTGACGCTGGCTCTTTCCGTAGTACCCAATGTAACACTTTTCCCGCTCATAATAATCATTCTTTAGATCAAGCTTATATTGATCCGATGAAAAAGTGAGTAACTCATGTACGTTCACATGCCAAGGCAATTTTTCCTGATCTGCACCCGTAAATATGGAATGATTTTGAATACCAGAATTATCTTTATATCTAATAAGCTTTTTCTTCTTAAAAATTGCCAACAGTTGCAATAACGCTTCTTCTCTCAGCGAAGAAGGCAGGTTAAATCTATTTTTTTCATGTGTATATTCACTGATCGGGCCGTTCCAGTTTTTATAGACCTGGAGTATATAATACACCACAAACCACATTAAGATTATTGTCAACATATGGTCCTTTATATCAGTTTGATATGTTTGTATGTTGGTTTTGAAAGTTGCGTTACTGAAATTAATTACAGCTGCAAGATATCCTTCAGCAGAATAGATCTGTAAAAAGATGGTTATCACAAGTGCAGATATGATGGTTGCTCCAGTAAAAGCAAATCGCTCTCTAGTATATTTCTTGAAGACCTTGAGGAAAATGATATAGCAAATAGCAACCAAGAGAAGTAGTAATAGAACTACAATAATGTATGTCATGAAATCGTTTAATTTAGTAAGTTTACGCTTACCCGTATGATACGAGAGTTATCAAATATATATCAAAATCTCAAGTGTTCATCATAATGGATGGAGCTAAAGTAGAATCAACATTAACTAAAATGAATAATAATTTTAAAACAACCTAAAAACCACTACTTTGAGTCGAGTTTTAATAACTTATTAAAACAATCAAATGCACAATGAAGATTAGGATACGGTGCAATACCATTGGTAAGTTTATTATTCTGAATAATTATAGTTGATTTAATAATACAGTACTTTCAATAATAAGATCCATCGGTATATCTGAAGACAATTCAGTATTTGCAATTTCTATGCCTTGGGCATTATTTAGCGTATTCACCTCAAGTTTATCCAACCTAAAGAAAGAGTAAGTATAGACACCTTTTGGCTTAAGCTGAAGGTATTTAATCGATTTCTTATTGTTTTTTATTTGAACTATATATTCAATATTTTCAAAATAATCATCAAGATTGGGATGTATTAAACGATACTGTTCAGTATCCCGAGGTTGCAGGCTGACTGTAGCACGGTCAAATAAAAACTCCGTACTATCGCCCTTAATCAACATGTTACATCTTTTGCATGAAACGCTCAGATTGAACAGCTCAAACATATAATCGGGAAATTGAGACTTAGGCAATACATGTTCAATATCAATAACCATCATGAACTCATCTCTCATATCCCTTTTACAATAACAACACTGTTCGGTTGTTACACCAAGGTAATGGGTTTTAATTTTCCTTTTTACATTTGTTAATAATACATTTTCCCAAATTTTTCCACCTTCAGCAATTGCTGCCTGGATTGTGATCAGATCATCTGCGGTTAATGGCATATTATCGACGATTTATAATTTTCTGCCCCATTTCAATTATACCCTCTAATACCTCTTTCTGATCATCGCTATATGAAGATTCTTTAAATTCATTAATAATATCTTGAAATGTTTGAAAACTGATATTTCCCGCTGCCAATTGGTTCATTTTATTGACAATACTCTGAGATAAATAACGATTCTCCGGTGTAGTAACTCCAAAACAGTCCTGATAAATCTCTTCAACATTCTGACTATCAGTATTCTGATTAACAAACCGCCCCTCTTTACCCTTGTACACCCTTACACCATTAGAAGTAATCTCTGCAGCGTTTATAATTAATGGTGAATGAGTCGCAATAATTATTTTGGGTTCGTAACGATGAAAATGATCGATAAGCAACTTTACATATTCAGTTTGCCATTTAGGATGAAGGCTATTTTCAGGCTCATCGATAAGTATAACAGAATCTCGTGAAATAATTTGAGTAATATAGAGTAATGAGGTAATCATAGTTAATTCCCCAGAACTTGCACTATTGACAGGTAACATTTTCCTTTTTCGGCATAAAAATACATCTATACTTTTGGCCAGCTTCAACTCTTTTAGATTTTTCTCATACAACAAAATCGTTATCAAAAAAGAATCCATAAGATCATAAAAACTATTATGATGTAGATTTATGCGCAATACATCTTGCTCATATGAAGATTCCTTTAAAAATTGTGATAAGCAGTGTATTATATCATCTTTTGCCTTGTTAGTTAAATTTGACTCTTCAACAATCATTTTGTAATTGCGATGAATTCCTTTAACGCGAATTCCAACCACGGGATCCAAATTGACATATAAGAGGGCTGCAGCAATATCATTAAAGCGTTTATTGTCAGCGCCAGCCAACAATCTTAATGCATTTTTTAATGTTTTCGTGGCAATAGTCTTACCGGTTGAAGCTTTTAAAACATCAAACCTTTTACTTTTGACATTAAATTTATCATGTATTGTATTAGCTATTGCGATTACCTTAGTTCTATGATTATCAATAAAATGCTTAGCAATTTCGTTTAACAGAGTACTTTTACCGCTACCGTTTTCTCCAATTAAAATAGTTATATCCTCACTAACACCAGAATTAGCTAACAAGCCATCTGGTATTACAAAATTATTATTTAGATTCATCTATAGCCAGGCTGATTTTTGAGTAAACGTTAGGGGATAAATATAGTATTATTCTCTTGCCCTACAAATTACGAAACAATACATTGTTCACGCGCTTTTACGTGTTTAAAATAACTTAAATCAAACACTTCAAACGTATAATTTAGCTCAAAAAAAATATAAACTCCTCACTTTATAACATAGTATTTACCTGAGTTATTCTTAATATAATTCCCTAGTAGCAAAAACAATCTTGTATAGTTATGCTCTGCACCACTTTCCACTCCACATTGTCACCAATATGTGGATATATTTCTCAAGTCTTTACTTAATCATTCATAGGTAGTTAATAGGTCCTTACTAGGTCAAATAGACCTAATAAACCTTAATTGAAGTCCTTATAACTATTTATTTAATTAAGTCACATCATGAACTTATCCCGAAAGGATTCCGTACCTTACCCTTACAAACTGTTGTAAATCAATCAAAAACGCAATTATGGGCAGCTTAAACAATGGATTATTCGGAGGATTTAATGGTCGGGTGGGCAACCTGGTAGGTTATATGTTAAACGGCAAGTCGATTATCCGAACAGTCGGGCATAGTACCAAACCGCTAACTACCGCAAGAAAAGCCAATTGTGAGCAGATGACGGTCGTAAACGCCTTTCTAAGGCCAAACATGACCTTCATCAGGTCTGGTTTCAGGCTAATCACGGCCGGAACAGATAAAAACTTTTACAATGAAGCTGTTTCTTTCAATAAAAAGCACGCCGTAAAGGGGGAATCCCCAAACATCAGCATGGACTACAATAAAGCCCTTGTGAGCATGGGAAGCCTCTTAAAAGCAGATACAACCACAATTTCCAAACATGCCGACGGTATAGAGTTCAAATGGGAAGTTCCGGCAGACCTCCCCTGGAGAAACAGAAACGACCGCGCAATGCTATTGATCCATTTTCCTGACGCAAGGGTATCTACTTATGTGCTTAGCGGATCCAGAAGACATGTAGGCACTGAGGTTGTAGCGATTGACACAAACCTTGCAGAAAGCCGAATGGAGGCCTATATTTCCTTTATCGATGAAGATGCAACAGAAATTTCAGACAGCGTTCATGCCGGTTCCTTAAACCATAACGAACCTGAAAACCAGGAAAAACCAGCGCTAGAAAAATTAACAAAACCCGTTGTTGTTCATCAAAAGCCGAAAACAGCAGTAAAAGAAACTGCAACAGCAGCCAATGCGGCAGCAACTCCTAAAAAATCTGCAGCGCAGCAGAAATCCTTCCGCTGGACCAGCTCTCAGTTCAATTCCTCAGCACCTGTTTACAATTACACCTTTTCCCCTCATCCATCCTGACCACAACACGCAATTACAAACAAATTTCCTAAGAAAAAACCACCTGCTTGTTTCTTTTAATGATCCAAAACATTAAAATACACCCAGGCTATGCCTTCTATTTACGTCTATATTCTGTCACATTAAGAATTAAAACATCTGATGTTTACACGCCTGACCTACATTTGAAACATCAGACGTTTAAACATGAAGAAAACGATAAAGCTGTCCGATAAGGTCATCATTGAGATCAGGAAAGACATCGCCTCCGGCAAATTGAAAAAAGGCGAAAAGATCCCTGCGGAGCCCGAATTGATGGAATATTACGGTGTTGGACGCTCAACCATCCGCGAAGCGATAAAAACACTATCCATCTCCGGCATCCTGAAAGTGCAACAAGGATCAGGTACCTTTGTCGTTTCTAAAATCAAAGATGAAACCCTTTCCCAGCGCTTAAAAAGAGCAGATTTTGAAGAGATCAACACTGTCCGTTCGCTATTAGAAAAAGAAATCGTACGGCTCGCCAGTCAACACCGCACGGATACCGATTTGACAACCATCGAAAACTTCCTCCAGCAAAGGAAAAAAGCAATTGAAGAACAGCAGCAGAAAAAATGTGCAGAAGCAGATATTGCCTTCCACATCAGCATTGCTAAGGCTTCCGGAAATCAGGTTCTCTCCGACCTCTATGAAAACTTCAGTTCAGTAATGCGCAATTTCTTCGAACTCAGAGACGCGGCAGACATCAAACACTTTAGTAACAGTCAGCATTTACATGAAGCTTTATTCGAAGCGATCAAAAGACAAGATCCAGTGAAGGCCGAACAACTCACCACCGACATCTTAGACAACAACTATTAATATGAATATTTTACTCTTTACCCTCATCCTGTTATTGGGGGCTTACCTTGCCGGGCTCGCAGGCTCCTTAACAGGCCTTGGCGGTGGCGTAGTCATCATCCCACTCCTCACTTTAGGCTTCCATGTAGACATCCGTTATGCCATTGGCGCTGCATTGGTCGCCTCCATTGCCACTTCTTCCGGCTCTGCGAGTGCTTATGTAAAAGAAGGAATTACCAACGTCCGCTTAGGGATGTTTCTGGAAATCGCCACTACTGCCGGTGCGGTTTTAGGTGCCATTCTCGCAATTTACACCCCTGTTAATCTGGTGGCAATTCTGTTTGGTGTCATGCTCATCTTCTCCGCAGCGATGACTTTAAGAAAAAAAAATGAGACTGCTTTGCTGGAAGGCAGCAAGCTTTCTTACGCCTTGAAATTAAACAGTAGCTATCCTGGTAAAGATGGTGCAGTACCATATAATTTAAAGAATATTGGCGGAGGATTTTCCATCATGACCATTGCAGGCGTACTTTCCGGATTATTGGGCATAGGCTCCGGCGCTTTAAAAGTCCTCGCCATGGATAGTGCCATGCGCGTTCCTTTTAGAGTGAGCACCACCACTAGTAATTTTATGGTGGGCGTTACTGCGGCAGCGAGTGCAGTAGTGTATCTGCAAAGAGGCTACATTGACCCTGGGATCGCTTTTCCGGTGATTATCGGTGTACTTGCCGGTGCTTTTACCGGTTCCAAACTACTCATGCGCATCGATGTGAAATCGCTGAAAGTCATCTTTTCTATCGCCATCACCCTGATCGCCCTCAACATGATTTACAACGGTATCCACCATAAATTCTAATTACATGGAAAAGAACAAAAAAGTGACCGACTATGATATGCAGCAGCTGATCGGTCAGGTTTTAAGATTTGGCGTACTGACTTCCGGGATTGTCGCCATTATAGGTGGAATCTGGTATTTGTTTCAAAGTGGATCCGGAGTTCCTGATTATAGGGTCTTTAATGGAGAACCTGCCGGATATACCAGTCTGACGGGAATCATTAAAGGCTTAAAAGAAGGAAGTGCCAAAGAAATTATACAACTGGGTGTCGTGATTTTGATTGCCACACCAATCCTCCGCATCGTTTTCTCCTTATTCTCTTTTATACTGGAAAAAGACAAGCTTTATGTGGTAATTTCTTCGATTGTACTGCTGATTATCCTGTTTAGTATGTTCGCCGGACTCAAAGTATAAGCGATAAAAAATCTGGTTGTCTGCTGACAAAGAATACAGACAACCAGATTTTATATTATTCGTATTTATTCAGGTAATCCTGCAAGCCGCCATTCATGCCGGCGCCTACTGCTTCAAATTTCCATTCCCCGTTTTTTCGGTAAATTCTACCGAACTCCACTGCGGTTTCAATAGAGAAATCTTCTTCCAGCTCATACTTCATCAGCTCCACACCGTTTTGATCCACAATGCGGACAAAAGAGTTTCTCACCTGACCAAAATTCTGCTTACGGTTAGCCGCTTCATGAATTGTGACTACGATACAAAGTTCCGAAACCTTCGGATCTACTTTGGAAAGGTCTACTTTGATGCTTTCATCATCTCCATCGCCTTCTCCGGTTAAGTTATCACCGGTATGCTCAATTGATCCATCCGGAGAATTCAGGTTATTATAAAACACAAAGTAGTCGTCTGCTACGAGGCGTTTGTTTTCGCCAAGCATAAACACCGAAGCGTCTAAATCAAATTCATGTCCGGTCGCACTGTTCGTATCCCATCCCAATCCTACTGTAAATTTGGGAGCATTGATACTCTCCCGCTGTCCTTTTCTTAGGTTAATAGCCATAATCTTTCTGGTTATTTTTACAAAATATTCTACACGTTTATCGCAATCTACGGTTTTATGGAGGATTCTTTTCCTTAGTCTTAGAAAAAATACAAAGGAAAACGGAGCATAAATCCTTCATTTGGTTGGGCTTCTCCAGCAATATCAAAATACTTTTCCCGAAGATGTCACTTTTCCAAAATTTTGACACAAAAGTTCAAAATGTGGAACGGATATTGCTAATCTTATGTTAAGATCCCCGTTAAAAATGCAAGGTCACAATTGGCCCCTCCTTTGTTTGTGGTCAATTTTTCTTCCGGAATACATTACGTTATGATTAATAGCGTTAACCTCTAATTATTTGAGGTGTTATGGAAAGATAATCAAAATATTAATTAAATATTAATTGGACAATTTTATTCTGATTGCGCTAAATCAGTTTAAAGCCAATAAATATGACTAATTTTGGAAATGACAATGAAGCACCTAATAACAAAGGAACAGGAAACTTTTTTAAAAAAGCACAAGATCTCATCCGAACTATTGTTCGATGCCGAAGGAGAAGAGATATCAGAAAATTTGCAGAAAAGTATGACTGAAGCTGACAAGGTGATTGCTTGCAACACCGCGCCATGCACGGAGAATGACACCCATACGTTAAGAACTATTGGAGGTTTTTGTCCACAATGCGATACGACTAAAATTGCTGCTGCTTTAAGGGAACTTAAACCAGGTTACATTTACTTCTCAGGGTCCAAAAGAGGAGGATTAATTAAAATCGGTTCAACAAACGAAGGAAAAAGTAAGACACTTACCTTAAATTTAGCTACTGCAAAAGATGGCGGTTATGACGACTGGGAACTTCTTTTCAGCGCAAAAACTCCAACTCTAGGAAGAGTAGAACGTTTAGTTACTGATAAACTTGCCGAATACAAAGCAGCTTACCAAAGTGAAAAAAGTGGTAAACTACAAAACGGTGGTGAACTATACAGATGTTCATTCCTGAAAGCTAAAGAAGCTTACCTTGCAGTTGTCGAAGAGAACCAATTCGAATTTACTCAGGTTAACGAAAAGAAACACATCACTTCTGAATACCAATTCAAGAATTTGAAAATGACAGCTAGAAAAGCAGTTATCGAAGCATAACTCTTTATCCATCATATTTGACCTTCGGGTCATTGAAAGACCAGTAGCAAAAGATCCGTTCAGGATATTTGATACTGGTCTTTTCTTTTGATAAGAGGTTTTATATTGATAAAAACCAGCCTTAGGGCTTCTTTACGATTAAATCATCCAGTACAGGGATGTTGCTTTTCAATTGATCCAGCGTACTTCTATATTTCGACAATTCCTCTTCTTCCTGCTGACTGAGGCGTTCTTCATTCTTCAATTCGTACTTCACCCCGTTTAAAACCAGCATGCTGGTATAGCAGTCCATGGCCAGGTTATAGTCGACGAAGTTGGTTACAGGGAACTTCATCTCTTTCCATTTGATCACATCAGCATTCTCTTTCACCGTTCCAAAAGAGAAACTACTACTCAGGATTTTAGTCTCTTTCGGCGCGAACACCGCACCATCTACCAGTCCTTTGATCCCGCTCCATCCATCATTAATATCCGCTGTAGAGCCATAACCGATCACAGTTTCATAAGTATTCAATACCTGATCACTTTCATTGGTAAAAGCGCAGAATATGACTAAAGCCCCGTTTATAGAATCAACACGCAAAGGCTTGGCTTTTAACACACTCAACTTCGCCTTTAAGGCCTCCGACTTTTTCTTTTTAGCATCCAGAACAGACATTTCCTTTTCCAGCTTGTCGATTTTTCGCTGGTGATCCGCTTTAACATACTGATTGGCTAACTCATAGGTTTCCTGTAAATTCTTACCATTCAACCGCTTCCTCACGAGCTCGTCAAAGCTTTGTTTTTTCAAAGCGCTTTCATGGTCTCTATCATAGATCGCAGACATCGCTAACACTCTTAAAGCGATCTCCAGCTTCTCTTTTTCAGCAGCATCGAGACTCGCCACTATCTTTTGCTTTGATTCTTCAAACTTCTCTTTTGATCCTCCTTTGAAACTATCCTGACTAAAACCCAGGACAGGGAAAACGATCAAAATCAACAACAGGTATCTATTCCATTTCATAACCATTACAATTTTGGTGCTTAAATATCCTTACAGAAAGCACCCGATAAAACTCTTTAAAGGTAAACTATTAAAAAGTTTTTTTGTTACTCAGAGACAACAGCCACTATGATTAAAGACAATAAATCCATTTACAGTGCTTTGGCAGCTAACCTGCTCATCGCCATTACTAAATTTATTGCCGGTGGCTTTACCAATAGCTCTTCCATGATCTCGGAAGGGATCCACTCTATGGTAGACAGCATCAATCAGGTTTTACTGTTATACGGACTAAAAAAAAGCAGAAAAGCACCGGATCTTTTGAAACCTTTTGGATATGGTAAAGAGCTCTATTTCTGGTCTTTTATTGTGGCGATTTTAATCTTCGGACTGGGTGGTGGAATCTCTATTTATCAGGGCGTACAACACATCATCGAACCGGAACCGATAACGAATCCCCTGATCAATTATGCCGTACTGGTTTTATGTATGTTATTCGAAGGTTGGTCTTTACGCATTGCGGTCAGAGAATTTGACAAGCAAAGAAATGGACAAAGCTGGTGGAAGGCCATTGTGAAAAGTAAGGATCCTTCCAGCTTCCTCGTACTTTTTGAAGATGGCGCCGCAGTATTGGGTTTATTTATTGTTTTCATTTTCATGTTGATCGGCCATAACCTCGATCTGGACTGGATGGATGGTCTTGCCTCTGTATTGGTCGGCCTGCTGCTGGTTTTTGTGTCCGCTATTTTGGCCAGAGAAAGCCGGAGTTTGCTCATGGGTGAAGGCATTGCCCCTGAGACCAAAGAAAAGATCAGATTACTGGTAGAAAAAGATGAGTCGGTGATCAGGATTTCTAATATAATTTCTACCTACCAATCTCCTGAAGAAGTTTTACTGGTGATCATCCTGGTATTTCAACCGGATATCGATACCGAAGACATTACCGATGCGATTACCCGCATTCGGGAGGCGATCAGAAAGGAATTTAAGTTTATCAAATTCATTATCATTCAGCCTGCAGAAGGCTAAGCCGATACCAGATAGCCTGCTAATCCAGGATACCTTCTGAATTTTGAGTCGGTACAGGAAGTGGCTTCCCTCCCATTTCCAGCAGCGTAGTTTCAATCATGGTTGTCATTGCGTTTAAAGCCAGATCGTTCGGTTCTGTCCCAAAAGGCTCTTCTATTTCATCAGCAATTGCTTCCAATGCGACAAAGGTGTAGGCGATAAAGATCACAATAAAGGGCGTTAACCAGCTGAGGCTGTCCACAAAACCAAATGGCAGCAAAAAGCAATAGATATAAACGGTACGGTGTAATAAAATGCGGTAAGTATAAGGAATTGGTGTAGAGGCGATCCTTTCACAAGCCCCAACAATGTCTGATAACTTATCCAGATTCTGATCAAATGAGGATTGTATGATCGTATCTATTTTACCAGCTGCTTTGGCCTTTTGTACCCATAATCCCATTTCCTTCATCAGCAGAATCGGTTTATAAATTGCAGGTTGGAGTTGTTTACTCAATTCCGGACTTAGTCTTTTATTCAGATCTTCGCTAGCATCTGTGCCCCGAAGCTGATGCTTTAAGGCATAGGTAAAAGCAATCAGGTAATGAATAAAGGTATCCACTTCCTTGCTTTCCGGAGGATAACCAGTCATGGTCAGGGCTTGTCTGGCTAATGACCGGGTATCGTTCAATAAAGCACCCCAAACCTTCCTCGCTTCCCAGAAACGATCATAACTGGCATTATTTCGAAAACCTAAAAACAAGGCTAAGGCAATCCCGAACAAGGTAAATGGTGCCGGACTTAAAGGAATCTTAAAGTCGAAAAGTTTCCCCTTTAAATAGACAACACAAACAGAAAATAGAAACAGGAGCAATAATCTGGGAAGTAACTGCGGCAAAACAGATCCTTTCCATATAAAAAGCATTTTAAACCAATGTTCATTCTTTCTTATGATCATAATGTCAAAAGTCCGGTTTTATTTATAATTCACCGCATTTGTTGGACAGGAAAATTGGTTTTGTTAATTAAGAAATCAGGATTTGTTGTGGAGGAAAATAAAATCGGGTAATGAAACCAAGCGAATGTAACTTTGTTATATAGGGTATGGAAAAGGTCTATTATTCGGGAACAAGCGGTTTGGTACTTCCTGTCCCTAATAAGCAATATTACCCTATTGAATTCCGCGACAAAAGCAAGTTAAGTTATTACAGCTCCTTGTTTGACAGCATTGAGATCAATAGTTCATTTTACAAAGTTCCGACCCCTGCTACCCTGGGAAAATGGTCAGAAAGTGTGGGTCATGATTTCAAGTTCACATTTAAACTGTGGGAGGGAATCACACATCAAAAAGAGCTTTCATTTGATAGAGCGCAGCTGAAACAATTTATAGATACCATTAATCATGTGGGCGATAAAAAAGGCTGCTTACTGGTCCAGCTTCCTCCATCTATCGGGCATAAGTATGCCCCACAATTGTTATGGTTAATGCATAGGATCCGGGAAGCCGATCCTACCTGTAGCTGGAACCTGGCGATAGAATTCCGTGATCCTTCCTGGTATCGGGAAACGACTTACAATTTAATGAATGAATTTGATGCCGGTCTGGTTTTTCACGATAAAGCCGGTTCTGCAACTCCGATGATTGAACAGAACACAGATTTCATTTACCTCCGTTTCCATGGTCCAAAAGGGGATTATAAAGGGAGTTATCAAGATAGTTTCTTAACGGAATATGCGGATTATATCCGTGAATGGACAAAAGAAGAGAAAACGGTGTATGCTTATTTTAACAATACCGCCGGGGATGCCATACTCAACCTGCAAACCCTAAACAGTGAAGTATATCAAATGGCCATCGTGCCCTGATATGTATCGCTTTAACCATTCGGCATTGCATCATTTGGTATTAACTTAGTGATTTAACCGGGCATAGCCTAAGCGTTCCAGATCTTCAATTCCGTCCACTAAATACACCTGTTCTTCTGCTAAAACATACAAGTCGTTGGCAAGTTCTACTACCTCATGGTACATGTGATCCGTAATTAGAAATCCTTTATTGGGCTGTTCTTCTTTAATCAGCTCTTTTACCGCAATAATCATTAATGGACTCAAATGACAAAAGGGCTCGTCCAGCATGACAAACTCAGATTTAGATTTGATCAGGATATAAGTCTCTACCAAACGCCTTTGTCCGCCGGAAAGTTGTCTGATTTTACTGCTATGTTGCTGCTTGAATTCCGGAAAGCACTTTTCAAAGGGTGCAAAATCCAGACTAAAATCGGAGAACACCCTGGTTAAAGTTAAATGCGCAGGAATGAAATTATATTGAGGAAGGTAAGATAAGAGTTCATGATGCTGGTAAGCTTTGGGCACAGATTTTCCGTCGAAACGAACCGATTTGTCGCCAGGAACAAGACTTCCGAATATGATGTTCATCAGGCTCGATTTTCCAGTTCCGTTTCTACCTAATAAACCGGTAATTCTACCGGTTTCACATTTCAGGTATACGTTCGTCAGGATCTCTCTTTCCCCAAATTGTAAATGTACACTATCTACTTCTAATTGATGAGCCATACGCGTTTACATGAAAAAGTTGAAAAAATCTGTACTTACCCCCTGGAACCTTCCGGAGATTAGGAGCAGAAAGGAGAACATCAGAAACTCCAGCACCATCGTTCCGGACCATAAAAAGCTTTTCGAAATGCCCAGATTCTGATAATATAAGAACTCTTTATGCTTGTATATGCTGATATAATAGGCGACGATTCCGAGGGTTGCAATTTTAAACCAGATGATAACGGTCAGCGCTGGCAGTCCCAGATAAGCGAACAATGCGGCACAGGCGATGGAAATCACCAATGTGGCGGCAAAGAAACTACCATAAAAAGTCATCATGAGACGGAAAGACTTGTAAATCATACAGCTTATGAAAAGAATGAACCCCAAATTACAATTATTTTAGGAGAAGCTTTAACCCTTTTCAGATTATTGCCTTAACCCTGCTCAGATTATTGAGCAGCCTTAACCTTGCTCAAATTATGGAGAAGCCTTAACCCTTTTCAGAAAACCACTTAGATCCTGAACGAATCGCTTTGGTTGCTCATAATGAATGTTATGACCTGTATTTTCATAGATTTTATGTTCAATAAATTTTGGATGCTGTGCTTGTAATGCTGCATTTTCCTTTTCAAAAGGCATGAAATCTTCTTTGCTTGCAGGGTCTAAAATCAACATCGGAACATTCAGATTTCTATAGATGATTTCAGGTGCCAGTAAGGACATGGATGTTCCGAAAAGAGTGACTTTTGTTGGTCTCAGGATAAGATCAGACCATTGCTGAGCGCTATTCATTTGAAACAATTCCATTACGCCGGGATAGATCCCCCATTGTTCTTTGCCAGCTTTCCTGATCCAGGCCAGTGCAGAAAACTGCGTCCCACCTTCTTCCGGATCATAAATATCGTAGTAGGCGTCGAAAGCACTGGTATACAAGGTATCCTTGTAGGTATGCTCCATAATCGTTTTGATGGTTTTCTCCAATTGGGAAGCTTCCATTTTATGGTAATGTGTATTTTGAGCTACGGAGCCGCCATCTTCTAAAATCAGCCCTAGTACGCGCTCTGGATAGGCATCATAAAAAGCAGTGCTTACTCCTCCACCTCTGGACCATCCGCCGATGACTGCCTTTTTGATTTTAAGCTGATCCATCAGTTCTGCAATGTCATCAGCAACATGATATAAAGAAACGGGATGTGCAGGAATAGCGGTTTGCCCATGACCATAATAGTCGATGGCAATCAGGTAATAACCTGCCTTTACCAAATCATCTGCTACTTTTAACAGTTCATAGCCATTGGTTAAACTCCCGTGAGACCAGATTAATGGAATGCCGGAAGGTTTACCCCAACTGAGGTAATGTAAATTCACGTTTTTAGTCTGCACAAAACCACCATGTTGTGTTTCAAACAAGGCAAACTCTTTTTGAGCTTGCTGGTAAAGCTTTCGGGCTGCTGCAAGGTCTGGTTTAGTAGTAGTAGTAGTAGTAGTAGTAACTTCAACAGTGTCAGCAGCACTGGATGTAGTGGTATTCTGGGCTTTTAAAGAAAAGGAACTGACCAAAACGGCAAGTGAAAAAAGAAGTATACGGCTCATAAAATGGGTTGAAATGTGTTAATACAGCTATTTTTTCCAGAGATGGTTATTGGACAGAAAACTACAATTAAACTAGGGTGCAACATCGCTCAGCATCTGTTTAAAGCCCGGACCAGGTACAATTTTCAAGGCCGCAAGTCTAGCTTTGACTGCCTTAACCTTTTCATTTTGTCCGGCAATCTGATAACTATTGATCAATTCGGAATACGCCGGAAACAGGTATGGATTTTCCGCAATCGCTTTTTCATATAATGCGATAACTGTTGTTTTATCCTTGCCTGTAGCCGCTAGCAGCTTGCCTTGAGTGTAATGATAGTCGGCCATGTAAAATGGATTCCCTTTAGAGAATGCGGTTTTAAACACCGTTTCCGCTTTTTCACCATGGCCCATTTTGATCAGTAACTGACTATACCTGAGTAAATCTGTATTTCTGACCACCTGAGTTCCTTTTATAAATGGCTGCAGGTATTCTTCGGCTTTCTCTTTATCCCCATTAGCTGCATAAAAGTCCGCTATCCTCAGGTTGTAATCCGTCCTTGCATTGCCGGAAGCTGCCAAAATAGCTTGTGCTTCTTTTAAGGTAAGAATGGCGGCTTCATATTGTTGATTCATTGCCAATGCATCCGCATATTTGTTTCTGTACTCAAAATTCTGAGGCTTCTGTTCCACCAATCCTTTGAGGGTGGCTACCGGCTCTGCTGCATAGCCTAGTCCGGATTTTAGCACCGCGGCATAAGCTATAGCATCATCCCTGCGGTCTCTAAGGTAGGTAGAGACGGTTGCTCCCGTCTTCCCATATTCGGTAGCAGTAGCCATGGATTCTGCAATCATGCCATTTTTCTTATACATCTCTGCCAATGATAAATTGATAGACGCCAATTCCTGATAATCATCTTCCAGACGGAAGGCTTTATTCAGGTAAAATGCCTGCTGCTGCACACCTGTTTTTTGATCAATATCGTTTTCAGCGAACCTCGCGGCATATAAATTGGCATAAGCGGTATATATCGGCGCATATTCCGGGTTTACCACTTCCGCCTTTTTAATCCATTCCTCTGCTCCTTTAAAGTCTCTCTTTTCTGTTTTCAATTGCGCATAATAAAGATAGGCCGGCAGATATAAAGGATCATACACCAGGGCGGTATCCAGATAATTTGTCGTCAGTCGCAAATTGCTTCTGCTCATCTCTTTACTCATATTCAGGTAAACTTCCGACCAGTTGCTCGCCATTGCTTTATGATCTCCGGCCAGGTAAGCGCGTTCTTTTTTAACCAGCTGATCCAGAAACTGATACATATCAGGGTCTTTAGTTTTCAAATCGGAGGTTGTATTCATGGATTTAAAATCCAGTGGATGCACCTTTACCGGCTCAAAATAGGCAGGATAAGTCTGTGCTAAATATTCGCTTTCATTGTTCTGGGAATAATAATCCAGTGTTCTTTTCTCTTTCATCGCCTGATAATACAAGGCCCTGATTTTGCGGCTTTCGGCATCGGTGAGCACCCGGCCATGGAACAGGTGGACATACTCATGAAGGATCACATTTCTTTCCAGAAAGGCACCTCGCTCTACGTATTCAATTGCCGCAGCACCACTACCTACCCCGCGGATATCCATCCATTGCCTGTTGTCGAAAGTAGTCATGTAACGGAAATAAGGGGCGTTCATCGTTACCGCCAAATCTTTATGTAGTGGTGGAATCCGGAAGGACTCCCCTTGTTTAGATAGGAAAGGAAAATAGACGACTGCGGTAAACAACTGGTTCCAGGCCATTGCTTTCACCGTTTCGCCAGGGTAATAATTGACATCAGGAAATACCTTCTGAAAATTAACCATATCGTTGATCTTTGTGGTGTTCAAAGTGTTGGAAATCGAGTCATACACCGCCAGATAAGGGATTCTTTTAGACTTGATCACCGCAGACAGGCCATTATGCGCCGGACCATAATGCTTTTTACGCAGCAGGACTGTTCTAAAGATATTTTCTGCGGAATCTAACCTCGTTTTACGATCCATATCAAAAGCGATATAGTAGATAGCAGCACGGTGCATGCCGGGAAGCACGGAACCCGGATATTCCTTTTCTATCGTCCTGGTGGTTTCAATTGCATTGGCTATCTGGTTTTTGCTGACCTCATCATCGGCTTTTTTCAAAGCTTTTCTAATGATGTCATCATCTTTCTCTGCATAATCTGCATAAGTCAGGTTGGTATGGCCGTTCCCCCAGTGCCAGTTGGTTTGAAAATGAAGTGGATTGATGGCCAGGGCCAGTTCCCACTGTGCCGCCATTGCGTTGAGTTGCCTGGCATCCACCCTTCGCCAGATCGCGTAGCCATAGCTAAACCGTGCATCTGTATTATAAGGATCTAAACGGAGTGATTTCTTTAATGGTGCTTCGGCAAGGTCTGGTTGTTGGTTCCAGAAGTAAACATCTGCTTCCAACAAGTAGGCTCCTGCACTATTGGGATTCTGTTGAATGACTTTCTTAGCGATGGAAAGGGCTTCAGTATAGTTTTTTTGAAGTAACCTTGTTCTACCCAGCATCAGCCAGAGTTTTTCTGAAGATGGTCCTTTTTTGGAATCCCGGGCTTTTAAAGCCTGCTCGCAAAGTGCCGCTGCTTCCGGTAATCTCCAGGCCTGGATTTCCAGAAAAGCTTTCAACAACAATGCTTTCTCCTGATTTGGCTCCTTCTTTCTCAGTTCATCTACCAGAACTTCTGCCTGCTTAAAGTCATTATTCAGGATCAGGTAATCCGCAGAAAGCAATTTATAGGCTGTAGAAGGTTTTTTATTAGCAGCTATCGCCTCTGCGGCTTCTTTCCATAAGCCAAGGCTTAACATTTTCTCTATGCTTTCTACCTTGTTTCCGGAAACAGAAAACTGCTTTACAAGCTCCTGTTTTTCTTTGGACAGTTGTTTAAGCGCCAGTCCGGCACTATCCGGATGAATGGTTTGTGCAGAGAGTGCTGCTGCCTGGAGGCAGATCAGGGAGGTGAAAAAGAGGTTCAGCGTTTTCATAGTATCAATATTACTATAAAAATTCTCATCTGTCTAAACTGTGAGCTAATTGTTGCGTAATGGTCTAAAAGGGACTAGTCCCCGGGGAGTTCTTCTGAAAACCAACAATTCTATAAAAAAAAGCCCCTTAAGGAGCTTAAAGTATATTAGTGTATCAAAATCAATTGTTGAGATTAAATTTCTTTTGATCTTCATGATGCTGTTCGTACCGGGTAGCCGCACCTATTTTGGTGATCTCTACCTTAATACTGCTCAATTGATCTCCAACTTCATTGAAATTATTTGAAGTATCATTAGTTAAAAGATTAAGTCTACTTTCAATCTTATTTAATCTTTCATCAACTCTGGTAAAGTTTTCATCTATTTTCCTGAAATTTTCATCAGCCTTCACCGCAACTCCCTCCAGCATTGCACGAGTGCTTAAACTGTAGTTTATGAGACGCGACATGTTTTCTTCTATCCTGGTTATTTGCGCTACCAACTTAGACATGATCTCCTCCATCCTGTCCATCCTCCCTTCCATCTTAGACATGTTTCCATCCAACCTTGATGAATTTTCTTCCAACACGAACATCTTTTCCCTTAACTCTTTCATATTTTCTTTATTAGTTAGACTAACATCTATATTAAGATTTATAAAACCTGAGTGTTTGGAAAAATATATTTACAAGCTGCATTAGCAATACCTGACAGCCCCCGAAACCGGGAAGCCCAAGGCATGGTCAAAAAAAAAGCAACCCTCCTGCTCGCCGCCGAAGTGTTGCTTAATAGGGAATTTTACGTGCTTTAGACCGGACTATTCAGCCACTAAATCTAATGCTGCTCCTTTGGTTGCACCTTGCGCTACTGCGCTCAGATCTTCCAGTTCTGCATCATGGGTATAGCTGCGTACTGCTGCAATACTACGCTCCATATCCAACCAGTACGTATAATAACCACTACGGCCAAGCACCTGATTATCTGCGTCCTTTAATATAAAAAAAGAACCCTGGTCGTCCGTTTGTCTACTGAAACGCTGTGCAAATTGTGAATTGGCTCTTACCAATTCTACTTGCTTTTCGCAGGAAATCTTTGCGACAGTTTTATCTGTACTACGCAATACGATATCGCCTGATTTTAGCTTTAGGTTAAAATGGAACTTGTTGTCAAGGTCTTTTATAATCTGAAATTTCGCCATCACTCATGTTAAGTTTACGACTACAAATTTAAGCTCATGAACCAGAAAAAACACACATCCTTGTCAATCGAAAAACTGATAAATATCAATTTATGTAAAAGTTATTACGTCAACATGACCTTTAATATAGCCCGATTGCAGAAAAAATAAAAGTAACTTTGTGGTATCAAAAAGGATTCAACTTCAAAGATTAGAGAACGAGCATTATGAGCCTAGCCGGTATTTTCCCAATTGATCAATGGAATTTCAAGTCCCAATCTATCCTGAAGAGCATTCCTGAAGAAGACCACGACCGCCTTTATGCCAATATGACGGTAGAAAGTTATAACAAAGGAGATGTGATTTTCAAAGAAGGAGCAGTTCCTTCAGGGATATTTTTCATCCAGAAAGGAATTGTCAAGAAGTATAAAGTTGATCGCGATGGCCGGGAACAGATCATGTATGTAGCAGGTACCGGCGAGCTGATCGGTTATCATGCCATCCTCTCTGAGGAGCGTTATCCGGACTCTGCATCTGCTATTGAAGACTGTATAATTGCCTTTATTCCTAAAGAAGATTTCCTGGAAGTGCTGCACAGTTCGGTAATTTTATCTCAGCGTTTGCTGAAGAATATGAGTCATGAATATGCGGTGCTGACCAACAACATCTCTGTGTTCACGCAAAGAACGGCAAGGGAAAGAGTCGCGATTACCCTGATTGTATTGAGAGAAAAATACAAGAATGAGGATTCAAATGAGGAAACGATCAACATTTCCCGCAGCGACTTATCCAACATGGCAGGTATTGCCAAAGAGAATTTAGTGAGAATCCTGAAAGAGTTCAAAAATCTGGGTGTCCTGTTTTCCGAAGGCCGAAAAATCACGATTACCAACATCAAAATGCTGGCAGAGATCTCTAGCTACAGCAATAAAACCCTTAAAATTCGCTAAAAGCACGCAGGTATTTATCAATATATGCTGACTTCTCTTTTGACTTGTACTGCATGATATACCTTGGATGTTCCAGGGCAACGATCTTTTTGAAGAACTGGTGTGCCTCATTTAGTTTTCTAAAGAAAGTCTCATTTTTACCCGTTCCGAAGCAAAAGCAGACCTCAGTTTCAAAGCCCATGTCAATTTGTTTCCTGATGTTCTCTATAATAAAAGAGGAAACAGACTTCAATAAAGCCGGACTATCGTAATAGTTGTAATTGGTTTCCTTCCCGTTCTCCCCCATTTTGGTAAATCCCAGAGGGCAGATGGAATGAATGTAGAACTGCTGATAGAATTTTTCTTCTCCGCCAAATGCGGCAATCATTTCATAAATATAAGCTGAAGATGGCTCATGAGTAACCGGACCGGCATACTCAATATGGCAATTTGCTTGTAGTCTTTTCGGATCCGTAAAAGAAATTCCGGTTTGTCCGGAGCCGAAACGCCCGGGGTTGATGCCAAAGATCAGATGCCGCGGCTTGCTATCGTTATAATATTTCCGGTAAAATTCAGTAGAAGCGGCCAGCGCAAGCGGGCTTTCCTGAAATGGATTCATGATCCGGATACCTTCCGGCAACACCCCTTTATACGTCAGATTTTGATTAAACGAGATGATTCTTTCTGCAAAAGTGCTCATCCTTAAAGGTAAAATATTCTACGAACAAAAAAGCCGGGAATGAAAATCTGTGGCGATTTCTATTCCCGGCTTTTAATATATGGTATGAAATGATTAGCTCATTTTCAGTTTTTTCTCTATATCATTCACATAAGCTCTAAAAGTTTTGTCAGTTTGAATTAAATCTTCTACTGTCTGACAAGCATAAATCACTGTTGAGTGATCTCTGCCACCAAAGAAAGCTCCGATAGTTTTCAAAGAAGACTTTGTCATCCCTTTTGATAAATACATAGAGATCTGACGGGCCTGAACGATTTCCCTTTTACGGGTAGGCGCTTTTAATAAATGTACCGGAACTTCAAAGTAGTCACAAACCAGTTTCTGGATGTAATCCATGGAAACTTCTTTCGTGGTATTTTTGATAAAGTTCTTCAACATTGATTTAGCCAGTTGCAAATCAATTTCTTTCTTGTTCATCGTAGATTGTGCCAATAGCGAAACCATTGCGCCTTCCAGTTCACGAACGTTGTTGTCGATGTTATGTGCTACGTATTCTACCACTTCATCAGGAAGATCAATTCCGTCAGCATACATTTTCTTTCTTAAGATCGCAATTCTGGTTTCCAGTTCAGGGATCTGAAGATCTGCTGAAAGGCCCCATTTGAAACGACTCAATAAGCGCTCCTCTAAACCGGTAAGGTCTTTCGGCGACTTATCAGAAGTGATAATGATTTGCTTGCCTGATTGGTGTAAATGGTTGAAGATATGGAAGAAGATATCCTGAGTTTTCTCTTTTCCGGCAAAGTTGTGAATATCATCCATGATGATCACGTCCATTGCCTGGTAAAAATTCACGAAGTCATTGATCGTATTGTTTTTCAATGATTCCACAAACTGCTGACAGAACTTTTCACATGATAAGTAGATGACCAACTTATCAGGAAGGTTTTGTCTGATTTCATTTCCAATCGCCTGAGCCAGGTGGGTTTTTCCCAGACCTGAAGCACCATAGATCATTAATGGGTTGAATGATGTTGCACCAGGTTTTGCCGCTACCGCATGTCCTGCCGAACGGGCAAGGCGGTTACAGTCACCTTCTACAAAAGTATCAAACGTATAGTTTGAATTCAGTTGCGGATCTACATTCATCTTTTTCAATCCGGGAATCACAAATGGATTCTTAATGTCTCTGTTCACATTTACAGGAACCGGCATAGATTGTTTCCTGTTGGTAGAAGACATGCTTCCGTTTGAAGGCATGTTTGTCGTATAAGGTAGTGCTCCATTTGTAGATTTATCTACCACTATATTATACTCTAAACGTCCTTCCGCGCCAAGTTGTTGTTTAACCGTTTTACGTAATAATGCCACGTAATGCTCTTCCAGCCACTCGTAGAAGAACAAACTAGGTACTTGTACAGTTAAAACGCTGCCTTCTAGCTTAAGGGCTGATATCGGTTCGAACCAGGTCTTGAAGCTCTGGGCCGGGATATTATCCTTTATGATTTGGAGACAGTTATTCCATACTTGGGTACAAGTGTTTTGCATAGGTTCTCTTTAATTTTACGGTTTTATACTTCAAAACTTCGAATGGATCCGCTGTTTTGGGAGTGCGAAGATCATAAATTTTACTAACATTGAGGTGGAAAATTTCACCTTTTTCCTAACTCGCTCATTAGTAATTTAATACAGAGGGGATAACTTAAACTGGTTGTGGATAACTACGAGATATCCACAAATAAAGATTTCCACATTTGAGCGTTTGGAGGAATTTTGCTCTAAATTACATTATTAAAATGAGAATTCCTGAGCTAAATCATAAAGAACAAAAGGAACAATGAATCATTTGAAAACAGGTCTTCTTCTTGCCATTCTGCTCCTGTTTTCTGGCTGTGGATTGTTTTTGCGCGACAGGAAAATTCAGCATTCAGGGATCGAAAAGCATGATTATGGCCTGCCTGTGGTACTTTATAAGAGTAGTGTACCGGAATCTAAACGACTGGTCTTCCTGTTTTCAGGTGATGGCGGCTGGCTGGACTTTGAGGATGACCTGGCCAGACAGTTTGCCGGTCAGGGCTTTCAAACCGTTGGTTTCAACACCAGGAGCTACTTTTGGGAACAACGGAGTCCGGAAGAGCTTTCTAAACATTTGTTGTTGCTGTTGAAAACCTATAGGATGAAGTACCATGCGACTGAAATTTACCTCTGTGGATATTCCTTCGGTGCAGACATTATCCCCTTCGCCTACAACCGTCTTCCCCTCCGCGCCAAAAGAAGAATCGCCGGTATTCAGCTTTGCTCTCCTTTTGCGACCAGCGACTTTAAAGTCCGTACGGTAGACCTCCTCAATATTGGTGGTGATGACAAACCTTACAAGGTGATTCCGGAACTGCAAAAGATCCTCATCCCTATCCGCTGTTATTATGGATCGGATGAAAATCCGAAAGCATTAAAAGACATTTCCCTTAAGAATTTCAAACTGATCCTGGTACCCGGCAGCCATAGCTATGAATCAGCTGCCAGTCAAACGATTGTCTCCGGCCTCCTGGAGTTGATACATTGACATCAAGATATCATGACTTCAAAAACACGGAATGATTGCCTTTAATCGGTATGATTTACGAAATTTAGGCTAAATTTGTCCCCATGAGTACTGTGGATTCCGCCAATGAAATTTTTGACAATGTCATCTCCTTTATCGAATATACCAATCAAAGCATCTTCCTGACCGGGAAAGCCGGAACCGGGAAAACGACTTTATTAAGAAAAATAAAAGAGACGACTGCGAAAAAGACGGTGATCGTTGCACCCACAGGTGTTGCGGCCATGAATGCCAAAGGCGTAACCATCAATTCCCTGTTTCAACTGCCTCCGGGCTCTTTCTTTCCGGGCGATGTGAACCTAGCCAGTTTAAGAGCTGGTGTGGTTTCTATCAAAAGCCTCCTTACGGAACTCAACTATTCGAAAGAAAGGAAAACATTATTGATGGAGCTGGAGCTGATGATCATTGATGAGGTATCTATGGTGCGCTGTGACGTGATCGATGCGGTGGATGCGATACTTAGGATGGTCAGGAAAAATGATGCGCCCTTCGGTGGTGTACAGCTCTTGCTGATCGGAGATCTTTTTCAATTGCCGCCGGTAACCAAAAGAGAAGACTGGGAGCTGCTGAGTAAGATCTACCCTTCCCCTTATTTCTTTGAAGCCACAGTGGTGAAGCAAAATCCTTTATTACAGGTAGAGCTTAAACAGGTATTCCGACAAACGGAGCCGGAATTTGTAGACATTCTGAATGACATCAGGAACAATCAGATCGGCGATGAGCGGCTGGCGGTGTTAAACCAGCGCTTTGATCCGTCCTTTAAACAGGCAGCAGGCTCTAACCACATTATCATTACTTCTCATAATGCAGAAGCCAATACCATCAACAATGAGAAAGCAGATGAGCTGGAAGGCGAAGATTTTGTTTTCGAAGGTCAGGTAGAAGGTACTTTCAGTGCGCAGGTATTACCGGTGGAGCAATCTTTACGCCTCAAAATAGGTGCGCAGGTGATGTTCATTAAAAATGATACCGGCGACGACAGGAAGTTCTACAACGGTAAAATTGGAAAAGTAAAATCAATCAAAGGAGAAGAAATCTACATCTCTTTTCCGGATGAGGAAGAAGATTTATTGCTGGAAAGATCATCATGGCAATCATTTGAATACAAAGCGAATGAGAATAATGCCATTGTTCAGCAACAGGTAGGTGAGTTTTTTCAATTCCCGATCAAATTAGCCTGGGCGGTGACCATTCATAAAAGTCAGGGGTTAACCTTTGATAGTGCCATTATCGATGCCGGAAACTCTTTTGTCTCCGGTCAGGTGTATGTGGCTTTAAGTAGGGTAAGGACTTTAAACGGTTTGATTCTCCGTTCGAAGATCAATAAAGAAAGTCTCCGCTCCAATATTGAGGTCTTGAACTATATGAAAATCGGCAATGTGGATTCCTTAACGGATTTCCTTGCTGCTGCTCAGGAAAGATATATCATTCATTTGTTCAGCAGTGCTTTTTCTTTTAATGAGCTGACAGAATCATTTGACAAGTTAAGTGCAGACCATGAAATCATGAAGTCGACTGATCCGGAATTCCGTTCCATGATCGGTAATTTGAGCAGGTCAATTGAAGCGCTTCAGAATGTTTCTATTCGTTTTCAATCTCAGCTAAGGCAGTTGCAAAAAGAGAGTGGTCTTTCAGACCCTATGGGCATTCATACCAGAATGGATGCCGCCTATAATTACTTTGCGAAGGAACTGACTTTGCAGGTGATCAACCTTTTGAATAAACATATCCGTACGAAGCCGAAAAACAAATCCGACCAGAAACTGGTGGCCTTGTTTACCCAGCATCGTTTAGTTGCAGACCATAAGATTTTCAAAATACGGGCAGCTACAGAGATTGCCGCAAAACCCGCCAATTGGGAAAATCAACATGAGCTGATGAAGAAGATTCAGGATTTATTGAAAAAGAAAATGAACACGCCGGGGGCAGCACAAAATGCCACCACCATGCAGTTGTTCTAATGCTTATTCTGTTTTCTGATTATTCTGCTTTCTAAGCTTGTCCTTTCTTTTTCACCATGACATTAACCCTGTACACGAAGAAACCGCAAAGTAAGATCAGCACGGAAACGACGATGCCTAAGGTATCGTAATGTTGCAGCGGACTACTCTTTGTTTCCTGTGTCACAATTAATCCGGCGCAAAGGGCTGCAATACCACCTGCAACTTGTTGCAAGGAGGCATTAACGCTCATGAACGCTCCCCTATCCTTCTGATCCGGAATACTCATCGTTAAAGTGGTAGCAGGAATCATCCGGCTCATAATCCCCATAAAAAGGACCATATTTAAGACGACGACCTGCCATAATGGAATCGGCGTCAGGTTGGTATAAATCAGGATCATGACGATGGCGAGTAAAGACCCTCCGCAAAATATCATAAACTTATCCATTTTATCACTCAGCTTACCAATCAGGGGCATCATGATGATGGAACCCATTCCGGTAAACATAAACACCATCGGCAGTTCTGCCTGACTAATATTGATGTTGTTGATCAGGTAAGCACTTCCAAAGGGCATCAGCATAAAACCACCAACACTTAAAAAGGCAGTGGCCAGAAATCCGGTTTGATAAGAAGGATTAGATACGGCATGCCACAGGTGCAAAAAGGCGTTTTTATCCGATTGTATGGCCAGGTGTTTATCGATAGGTTTCACTTTAAAGACCACCGTAAGCGCGATACCGATAGCCACGATGACAATCATGTAAAACGCAGCATGCCATCCCCAGATGTTGGCCAGATAAAGGCCGATAGGAATTCCTAAAATCTGACTGGCGGCAAAGGCCATTTGCACAAAGCCCATCACTCTGCCCCGCTGGTGAACCGCAAAAAGATCGGTTACGATAGTCATGGAAATTGCACCGATTACACCGCCAAAGAGGCCGGTTACAATCCTGGCACCCAGCAGCATTTCGTAAGTGGTAGACATGGCACAGCACAACGTACCTACGATAAAACCGGTATAAAAAAACAATAAAAGCTTTTTACGGTCGAATTTATCGGCAAAACCGGCAGCAAGAATCCCGGAAGCACCGGCGCTAAACGCATAGGAAGAAACCACCAGGCCGAAACCTTTTGGTGTAATCGACAAAGATTTCATCAGGAAATCGCCCAATGGGGCAAGCACCATGAAGTCCAGTACGATCGTAAATTGTAATAAAGCCAGTAAGGCTATGACAAGTTTTTGATAACCAGAAAACGGTGGGGCAATCTGGCTGGGTATATTTTGATCCATTTATAAGTTGGAGGTTTAAGTTAACTCTTCACACTGGTAACCATGCTGGTTCACCAGGGCAATGATATCGTTTAGCTGTAGCTCATTTGAAACGATCCTGAGCACGCAATCCACATCATCCTGATCTACGGTCCAGTGGTTAATTTCATGCTGCTGCATCAGCTGAGTCATCAGTTGTTTGTCACTTTCTGTGCGGATATTTGTTTTAAATAGCAACACACTTGATCCATTAATTTCCATGTTGTTGGGTTATTTTTTAAATGCTTTTAATACTAAATTAAAGGTGCTCCAAAGGATGTCATCGGTCAGGATGAAGGGCCTTCCGCCAATACTGTGTCCCTCAGTATGAAAACGAACCAGGGCATACAGCGGGCCAAAAGCGACCGACCAATAGGTTTCCATAGGCATCTCTTCGATCTCCCCATTTGCTACCGCCTTGTCCATAAAGACACCGAGGGTTTGTTTAAAGGTCTCTGACATGGATTCGAAGATTTTTTCCTGATAGGTGGAGGTTTTCAGCTGTTCAATCACTTTACAAGACAATGGATTTTCCAGCATACTCCTGGCGCGGTTCTTCCATTGGTGTCTCAATCCATCGGCAAAAGAAAAATCCGGGTCAAAGCCTTCCAGCATCATTGCGCTTAGTTTTTTGGTTTCTTCGAGACCTATTTGCAGGATCAGATCATCCTTATCCTTATAATAGATGTATAAAGTGGCCACAGAAATACTGCATAATTTTGCCAGTTTAGCCATTGTAAAGCCTTCAAAACCGACCTCCACCAATAGTTCTACGGCCTTCTCTTTAACCAACTCAATTTTATTTACATCCCTGATTCTCATCCTCTTTTGATTGAGCTGCAAATATAAATGAATATTCATTTAGTTATGATAAAAGATCAGATAAATATTATTGGTCATAAAAAAACCCGGTGCTTTACAGCAACGGGTTGGTTCATTTGATACGTTAAATTGTATCTTTTTAATCTATTTCTTATCCCCCGATGGCATCAGCCAGGCTGGAGCCATCCTTGGTTAGTACTTGAAAATGATTGTCATTTGATAACTTTAACAACTGATGGATAAAGGCCGTAGCATTAGGATAAACGGTCTTGTCGAACTTTAAAATAGTTTCAATCTTATTTACTGCATTTACATACTCGTCATTTACTTCTTTTTGATTCATAACGTTTTTGTTTTAAGGTGAGATTTGACTAAGGAGACACAAAATCCAGGCCACGGCTACTGGTTTAAGTATCAAATTACTGTTACGCTTTCGGGAAACTCTTTAGTTGATTGTTCAGGGCGCTTTTAAGGCTTTGAAAACTTATCCTGAGGAACTTAGCATCATTATGTTTTCTTTATCCTGTCTGCTAAAGAACTCATCCGTTGAAAGTGAAAGAAAGAAAGAAAGAAAGCGAAGCAGTAGTCGCTATTGCAGTTTTGCTGTTGCTGTTGCAGTAGTAGTAGGTATCAACCAAAAATGAATCAAACCTCCCTACGCATAATACCTTATACAGCGGGATGTTTGATTCATTTGAAAATACTTTTGCTTTGCTAAATTTTAGCCTTGTGCTTTTAAATCTACATTGGCTTTTAAGAAGTCAAAATACTTTTCTTCTTCACCATAAAAGATACCATCTGGTTCTAATAAATAAGCTTTCAAAAGACAATCTTTAGCTTTTTCTTTATCGCCTTGCTCCAGGTAACACTCTCCTAAACGCAACATGATGAAAGGATTAGAATCTACATCTTCTTTGGTATTGCTTTTTGCAGTTTCAAAAAAGCTAAGTGCGGTTTTGAAATCATCCTGAAGAAAGTAAGCATCTCCAATAGAAGCATTTAACCAAACACTTTGTATATATTGAGTTTGAGGCTCAGGAATTAAAGCTAAAGCTTCTTCCCATGCTGCGATGGCACTATCAAAATCATCCTCATCAATATATTCATTTCCACTTTCTGAAAGTTTCAGGATTTCATCCGCTACCTCATTAGAAAGCTCAGGGGCTGCACCCGTTACTTCTTCTTGACTCATAATCTTATCTTTAAATTTTCAGGCATCACAGAATGCCCGTTACAAATACAATATTCGGCTTTTTTTCGGGTAATACCATTCTCCTCCGTATTTTCTTCTCCTTAATTCCCCGGGAATATCCCTAAACACACCGGATTTACCGGTATGTTTTTAAGCTATAAAGAATTACCTTTGCCCGCTGAATACATTAACATACACACAAGTTTGAAAAAAGTTCTTAAAATTGCGGGGATAACGCTCTCCGCTATCGTATTGCTCTTATTTATTACCCCCTATCTGATGCCCAAAACCATTTCCAGAGCCGTGGAAAAATGGGTAAACGGAAATATCAAAGGAGAAGTCCGGTTTGAAGACAGCAGTCTTTCTTTCTTCAGACATTTTCCTTCCTTAACCTTAAGTCTTCATAATTTTACACTAAAAGGCTCTGCTCCTTTTCAGCAGGACACTTTACTGTATACCAAAGAACTTGCTTTCAGGGTAGATTTAAGTACTGTTTTCTCTAATGAGATTAAAATTGATCAGGTTTTCATCAATGAGGCCAATATCAATGTGAAAGTAGATGAAAAAGGGAATGCCAATTACAACGTGTATGAAAGCAAGCCGGATACCACGCAACAAGTAACAGAAAGCAGCAATACTGCCATTAAAATCGAAGGGATCTTCATTAAAAAGAGTAACCTGAGCTATAACGACCAGTCTGTACCGATGCTGATCAGTGCGAAAGGTCTGAATTATTCCGGACAGGGCGATTTTAGCAAAGCGATCTTTGATTTGAAAAGTCAGGCGAATATAGACAGTCTGGATGTGGTTTATGCCGGTTCTCCTTACCTGTTGGGTAAAAAGATCAATGCTAAACTGCTGACTAAAATCAACACCAATTCCCTGGATTTGATGTTTGATGAAAATGATTTACAAATCAACTCTTTACCTATTCATTTTGTCGGCCGTTTCTCTTTCATTAAAGATGGTTACGACATCAACTTTAAAACCAAGGCTAAAGAAACTGACCTTCATAATATCTTTTCGGCTCTGCCAGCTGCAATTGCCAGCCGCGTGGAAAAAACCAACATCAAGGGCTACGCGGAAATCGAAGCTTCTTTAATCGGTAAATACCTGGTCAAAAGTAACACCATGCCGACCGCGACTTTCAACATGAAAATCCGCGACGGACAGATTTCAAATCCTAAGGCACCGGAATCCATCAGTAAATTATACCTGAATCTACAAACGCGCTTACCCAGCTTGAATATGGATAGCCTGACTGTCAACATGGACAGCTTGTATTTCAATATGGGCAAAGATTATGTGAGCTCTGTAGTGAAATTAAATGGTTTGGTGACTCCGGAAATCTATATCAAGACACATGCCTCGATAGATCTGGAGAAATGGGGTAAGATTTTCAGCGTAGATCTGATCAGAGGTCATTACGATTTCGACTTACATGCCGATGGTAGATACACTAAAAAAGTGGTTAGAAGCGGCATTAGAAAGGTAGATACCGTGATCGCGACCATCCCTAAGTTCCAGCTGACTTCTAAAGTGAGCAATGGTTATTTCAAGTTTGCTTCCCTGCCAGCCGCAATTGACAAGATCAACTTCAGCATCAACGGAAGTAACCCGGATGGGGATTACAAGAACACCAAACTGGACATCAGCAATATCAATATTCAGGCTTTAAGCAGTTATATCCGTGGTTCAGCAAAACTGCAGACCGCAGAAAACATGCCGGTTGATGTGCAGCTTAAATCTATGGTCAACTTTGCGGAAATCAAGAATTTCTATCCTTTAAAGGATCTGGAATTGAATGGTGAGCTTCATGTGGACCTGCAAAGTAAAGGTGGTTACAATAAGCTTAAAAAGTTGTTCCCTGTAACTACGGCATCAATTCAACTGGCAAACGGCAGGATTAAAACTGCTCATTTCGACCAGGCTTTAGAGCAGATCGTGATTGATGCAGATTTGGTGAATAGAGATGGAAAATTAAAAGGCACGCAGTTAAATATCAAACCGATCTCTTTTCAAATGGCCGGACAGCCTTTTATGCTGAAAGCTGATGTGAAGAATTTCGAGAATGTTGCCTATAATATCAGTTCCAAAGGAACGATTGACATCGGCAAAATGTACCAGTTATTTGCCGTAAAAGGATATCAGGTAAAAGGTTCTATTTTCACGAATGTTTCTTTTAAAGGATTACAGAGTGATGCGATGAATGGCCGTTATCATAAATTGAATAACCGTGGTCGTGTGGTGGTAAAATCGCTAAACCTGGAGTCGGATATGTTCCCGAAAACATTCCTGATTAAGAACGGTGTATTCTCTTTTGCACAGGATAAGATGAAGTTTGAAAACTTCCAGGCCAGTTATGGTAAATCTAACATCAGTTTGAAAGGTCACCTGGGCAATGTGATCAACTATGCCTTGTCTGATAAAGCAAAACTAACCGGAAACTTTACGATGCAGACTAAAGCCTTGTATGCCGATGAGTTTATGGCTTATAATGGCGTTCCTGTGGAAGCAACGGGCAAACCGATCGCCAGTAATGGGGTGATCATCATTCCGGACAACCTGAATGTAGAAGTTAACGCAAATGCGGGTACGGTATATTATAATGACCTGAAAATTAAAGATGCAAAAGGTACGCTGGCGCTCAACAACGGGGTCATGTCCTTAAAGCAGGCTAGTTTTAACATGATCGATGCACCGGTACTGATGGATGCTACGTATAAGAGCTTAAGTCCTAAATCGGCAACCTTCGACTATCATCTGAGCGCTAAAGAATTTGACATTGCCAAGGCCTATAAAGAGATCAAATTGTTCCGTGAACTGGCTACTTCTGCCGGAAAAATGAAAGGGGTAATCGGTTTGGATTATCAGCTTTCCGGTAAACTGAACCAGGATATGTTCCCTGTTTTCCCTTCGCTGAAAGGTGGAGGTGTGCTTTCTCTTAAGAAAATCAGCATGAGCGGTTTTAAACTGATGAATGCAGTAGGAAAAGCAACGAGACGTGATAGTTTAAGTAACCCTGACCTTTCTGAGGTTAATATCAAAACCACCATCAACAACAACATCATTACGATTGAAAGATTCAAAATGCGTGTTGCAGGATTCAGACCACGTTTTGAAGGTCAGGTGAGCTTTGATGGCAGGTTAAACTTAAGCGGTAGACTGGGCCTCCCTCCTTTCGGATTGATCGGAATTCCATTGAGCATTACCGGAACTCAGGATAAACCTAAAGTTGCGCTCAAAAGAAACAAAGACGCGAAACTGGAAGAAACGGAAGACGAAGGCGCATAACAACGCCTTGTCACCCGGAATGATTTCATACTTATAAAAAAAGCCCCTGGAAAGTATTTAAACTTTCCAGGGGCTTTTCATTTTTGGGAGTATCCCTTGTAGGAACAAACTTTTAAATCATGCCGATTAACTCATCTTCAGGCCTGATTCATTAATACATCAATTCCTTTTATTTCAGCGTAACCGATTTCGGACGGTCTGCAGGATTCACTCCCCAGGTCTTGGAAGGTTTGCTGCCCATGTATAAAGTCAGCGTTGCTCCAGCAACCAGATCCTTGTGCGACAGGTAAGATTTTTTGTAAGGCTTACCATTCAACATCGCTTTTTGGATATACTTATTCGTTTTGCTGTTATTGATCGCTTTCAATTGAAACTTCTTATTCCCTGGCAAGGCAATTACGGCCTCATTTACTAAAGGAGAACCAAATACATACGTTCCGTTAGCCGGGTTAACCGGGTAAAAGCCCATTGCAGAGAACACATACCAGGCAGACATCTGTCCTAAATCCTCATTGCCACAAAGCCCATCCGGCTTATTGGTATATAAGGAATCGGTAATCTTGCGTACCAGATCTGCTGTTTTCCATGGCTGACCTGCAAATGCGTATAAATAAGGAATATGGTGGTTAGGCTCATTTCCTTGCGCATATTGCCCGATCAATCCTGTGATATCCGGTGAACCGCCTTCTCCCATTTCAGAACTCATGCTAAACAAAGTATCTAGTTTTTTGGTAAAAGGGCGCTCGCCACCAAATAAAGCGATCAATCCTTCAGGATCCTGTGGGACTAACCAGGTATATTGCCAGGCATTTCCTTCGGTATAATCATCTTCACGGTGTTTCGAAGAAACCGGGTTAAAAGGTGTACGCCATTGACCGTTTTCCAGTTTACCACGCATAAAGTTGGTATTGGTGTCAAAATACTTGCTGTACAATTTCGCACGCTTAGAGAAGTATTTATAATCCGCTTCTTTGCCCATTTTTTTCGCCATTTGGGCGATGCTCCAATCGTCGATGGCATATTCCAGGCCTTTGGCAACGGACTCAATGACACGCTCAGAAGGAATGTATTCCAGCTTAGCCGCATAATCAATACCTTCTACTTTCTGCATCGCAGAATGTTTAATTGCTTCATAAGCCAGATCCACATCAAAGCCTTTGAAACCTTTCAGGTAAGCATCCACAATAATCGGAACCGCGTGGTAACCAATCATCGTATTTGTTTCATTTCCCATCAGGTGCCATACCGGAAGTTTACCCTGTTGCTGATAAATCGCTAAGAAAGAGTTGATCACATCCGACACCTTATCCTGGTGTAAAATGGTGAATAAAGGATGGTAAGCACGGTAAGTATCCCACAAAGAAAAAGTAGTATAGTTGGTAAATCCAGGCTTATGGTAAACCTTTTTGTCAGTACCTCTATAATCACCATTCACATCATCAAATACTGATGGTGCGATCATGGTATGATACAAAGCCGTATAAAAGGTCTTTTTGGTCTCTTCATCGGCAGTGATTTTCACTTTCGACAATTCCTTTTCCCATTTATTATCGGCTTGTTTATGCACCTGATTGAAATCCCAACCTGGAATTTCGGCAGCGATATTCGCTAAGGCATTTTCATAACTCACCGGAGAAAGTCCGACTTTAAGCTTTAAGACCGCCTGATTGATCGCATCGAAATGTAAAACCGCTTTTACGCCTTTACCTTTCAATTCTTTATCATTTTTCATCATGCTGCTGCTGTCAGACAGCGCTAAACTGGTCAGTGGCTGAGAGATTTTTACAGCAAAGTACAAGCGCTGGTCATTGGCCCATCCTTTAGAAAGACGGTAACCTACCAGGGTGGTTGCATCTAACTGTTTCACATAAGTTTCTACCGGAGTATCCCATCCTAAACCCGCTTTAAGGTCTAACATGACATGCGGTTGATCCTGAACCTTGTCGAAGGTATATTGGTGAAAACCTACTCTTTCAGAGCTGGTCAATTCTGCTTTAATCTTGTATTTATCCAGCATTACGCTGTAATATCCTGCTTTCGAAACCTCATGGTCATGAGAGAAAGTAGAGACATAGTTTTGTTGTGATGGTCCTGTTGCCGGCATCACCAGAATATCATTCAGGTCCCCGATTCCGGTTCCACTCAAATGCGTATGAGAGAATCCAATAATGGTATTGCTGGCATAATTGTAACCGCTACACCAGTCCCAACCGCCAAAAACATTGGTCGGTCCCAACTGAACTGCCCCGAAAGGGACGTTAGCGCCAACAAACACGTGGCCATGTGCCGCAGAGCCAATATGTGGATCTACGTATTTGGTAAGTCCGTTTTGAGCAAAAACCTGCCCTACAGAAAGCAGGATGCCCAGAAACAAAAGGTATTTACGCTTCATTATTTCTTAGTATATAGTAAGTGATATAGTCCCGAAGTTACAAATATTTGTGATCCGGCAAACCTATCTGAGGCCAGATCGACAAAATAAACCCTGCTATAACGCAAAGCTATATCTATTTAGCAATAAAACAAGGCCCGGAGTTTAGTGCTCAGGAACCTTAAGTAAAATACTCAAAGGATAATGATCAGACAGCTGATCCGTCACCGCATCTTTTACAATAATTGGCTTCGTTGCGCTTTTCTGCAAGTCGGGAGAAACAAAGATATAATCGATTCTTTCTTTTGAAGCATCCGGAACCGGACCAAAAACCAGGGTAGGATAACTAAAATTGAAACCTTTAACTTTCATAGACCAGGTGTCTAAAAAACCTCTCTGAATCAGGTAAGCAGGGACTTCATAATCCAGTTGTCCATTGCTGGCATTAGTCAGATTACTCGTACTGTCGCTGCTCAGCATCGGCGTTAAACGATCATGTCGGTTATAAGTCGTGCTATCCGTTGCCGCAAGACTATTCATATCTCCCAGGATCAGGACCTTTTTAGAAATAGACCATTGTTCCAGGCTATCGGTAATTGTGGCCACTTCTGCCCTTCTTTTCTCATGACTGAAAGGCGATAAATGAACCACTACGAAATTAAAGTCTTTGATTTTTGCGGCCATAAAGCCATGATGCATGCCTTCAATTACTCTTTTTATATCAGTAATCGGATATTTCGAAGAAATACCTACCGCATATCCTTTTTCTTTAGCCAGGGCGGTATAAGGATGGTCAATAGATTCGCCCAATGCCTGTAATTCCGCAGCAGTGATATTTACCAGCTCCTGATAAGCAATTACATCGGCTTGCTGCGATTCTGCCCATTCCACAAATCTCGCTTTGCGCTCTGCCTCAGCTTCGAAATAATTGTAAACGTTATAAGAAATGATTTTTAGCGCAGTTTGCGCCTGTAATAGCTGGGTAGCCAGTATAAAAAAAAGGAAAAGGGTAATTCGCTTCATATCCCGCCTAAAATAAGAGAATATTTAGAGAATGAACCTCTTCCTTTTGTAAAAAATCTGGTTTCCGTGGATAAACTACCCGCTTTCCTATTGGATATAACTATCCAAAAAGCGGAGAACTTAAATACCGGTCGCCTCTGTCGCAGGCAATAAACACGATCACTCCGGAGCTCAGTTCTTCTGCCAGTCTTAGGGAACAGGCCAGGGCACCACCGCTACTCATTCCGGCAAAGATCCCTTCTACTTTAGCCAGTTTTCTGGTCATTTCTGTCGCTTCATCCTGAGAAACATCCATCACGCGATCTACTCTGGAAGCGTCAAATATAGCTGGCAAATACGCTGCAGGCCATCTTCTGATCCCCGGGATAGAAGACTCTTCTGTTGGCTGACAACCCACAATTTGTATCTCCGGGTTCTGCTCTTTTAAGAACATAGAATTCCCCATGATACTCCCTGTAGTCCCCATTGAGCTCACAAAATGCGTGATCTGCTGGTTGGTATCTCTCCATATTTCCGGACCTGTAGTTTTATAATGCGCCAGATAATTGTCTGGATTGGCAAACTGGTTCAACAGGAAATACCCATCCTGTGCCCCTTTTTCTTCCGCATAATCCCTGCAAGTCTCTATAGACTCCAGCAAAGTTACCTTTGCCCCATAAGCCTCCATGGTCAACGTACGCTCTCTGGTAGAATTAAGCGGCATCACCAATTCAATTTCTATCTCATAAATGCTGGCGATCATGGCCAATGCGATTCCGGTATTACCGCTGGTTGCTTCGATCAGTTTTGTTCCTTTTTTGATGTCTCCGCGTTCTATTGCAGAGCGAATCATATTCAGGGCTGCCCTGTCTTTTACGCTTCCGCCAGGATTATTACCCTCTAACTTTGCGAAAATCTTCACATTCGGATTGGAATGTAATTTCTGAATCTCTACTAAGGGCGTATTTCCTACAAATTCTATGATATTTCCCATGATATTTAGTCTTTTTGTTTGGTATCAATAACTTTAATGGACGATTGGTGGTAAACGGTAGAATGTGAAGGCACCGATTTGGTTAGCCAGACGTTCCCGCCGATGATGGAGTTTTCGCCGATCACGGTTTCTCCACCTAAAATCGTTGCCCCGGAATAAATGATCACATGATCTTCAATTGTCGGGTGACGCTTAATGTTGGCCATATACTTTTCTACACTCAATGCACCCAGAGTAACACCCTGGTATAACTTCACATGGTTGCCAATCACAGTGGTTTCACCGATTACGATACCAGTTCCGTGGTCAATATATAAGTATTCTCCGATTTTAGCAGCCGGATGGATGTCAATTCCTGTTTGCGAATGGGCGTATTCTGTCAGAATTCTTGGAATCAAAGGCACATCCGAAATCAATAAGGCATGTGCAATGCGATACATAGAAATCGCCATAAAACCAGGATAGCTGCGAATAATCTCAAACTCACTTTTCGCCGCAGGGTCGCCGGTTAAAATAGCCGAAATATCGGTATTCATCTTTCGGTATAACTCTGGCAGTCCTTTAAAAAAGCTTTTAGAAATCAGCTCATTATTACAGTTATGACAGGCTTTTGTGGCATTTAACAGGGCAGTCAGCTCTAATTCCAGGGCAGCAAACTGGTGCTGAATTTCCTGCAGGGTATATTTCGGAAATGTAGAACGCTCCGGATACACCATATTCATTAGATTGGTCGCCCATTTGGCAATGATCTCATTCGAAGGCACGGCTTCTACATGATTTTGTTTATTGAAAATATGAAGATAAAATTCTTCGCTCATCTTAGATTTTATTACTGTTTTGTTTGAATTCGTAAAGGAATGAAAATTATTACAAATAAAAAGAGGAGATAACTGATTTTAAGGCAGAACATGCATATATGACTTAAGGGTTAACAATATTTAAAGCTATATTCGCGTAGAAACTATTTACATTAAGCTATTTCCCTGAAATATGTCCGAAGCATTTGAAATACTATATTTCTTCAATACCCCTTTCAATTCTCTAGTCGAGATTAAACGACGCAATTTTGATTCAGAAAGTGACCCATCCAAAGTGTTTTTCTGGATTTTATACGAAAAAAAGACCCATAGAATTTATCCATTGCAATTTATTTCCATGAAAGACGAACCTTTAGCGCAGGAACGTGTTTTCAAACAGGGAACTTTCTCCTTTAATGAGGAAGAAGGGACTTTATTAAACAGCAGTGATAAAGCAAAAATGGTGCTCACAAGAATGCCAAACTCTACCATGACCCGATTATTGAAAATCAGGATTGAAGAGTTTTTGCTGACACTCGATAAACAAACAGAAAAGCAATTAGAAAAACTACTGTAGTATGAGAAAATGGTTCTTGATATTCCTCCTTCTTCCTGTTGTTTTTATAGCTTGCAACAGGAATAAAGTAGTTAAGATAGAAAGAGACATTAGTATTACACCGCGAAACTCCGTCACCAGGCTGGCAGTAGACAGCCTGCAAATGGAGCATTATATTGAAGTACAAAAGCTCAGTGATAGTGCTGCCCAGTACTTAAGGAACTTTTACAATAGCCGGAATTTTCAGTTTGCCTGGTTGGGTGAAAAAGGACTGACAGAACAGGCCCGCGTATTTTATCAGTTGAACAAGGATTACGTGGACAATTTCCGCGACAGCTCGCTGGTCAATGTGAATCTGGAAAAAAAGATGGAGCTGTTGATGAAGGAAGATACGACCTTCAAAAAGGCAGATAGCAGTCTTGCCCATCTGGAATTACAATTGACCAGTCATTTCTTTAACTATGTAGCTACTGCCTATGAAGGGAAAATCAACCCGGAGGTGATTCAGTGGCATATTCCGAGAAAAAAACTGAGTGCGGTGGTCTTGCTGGATTCCTTAATGGCCAACAAGAACCTTAAACCGGACGAATGGGAGCCGGTAAATCAGCAATACAAACAGCTAAAAAAAGAACTTCAACATTATTATACGCTTCAGAAAGAAGGGAATTGGAGCACAATTCCAATCGGTATAAAGAAAAAATATCAGTTGGGCGATAGCGGGCTAACGGTAAGCCTGGTCAAGCAACGTTTACGGGCACTCGGAGACACCTCGATAAAGGATAGTCTACCGGAATTCGACCAGCAACTGAAGACAGCGGTCAAAAACACACAACCTCTTTACGGACTCCGGAGTACCGGAACTATTGATGCGGCTTTACTAAAAGAACTCAATGTTCCGATTCAGCAACGCATTGAACAATTGCTGATTAATATGGAGCGCATGCGCTGGATGCCGGTTATGCCTCCGGGAAAAATGCTGCTGGTCAACATTCCGGAATACCAGCTCCATGTTTTTGAAGATCATGAGCAGGTATTGAGCATGGGTATTGTGGTGGGTAAGGCCGCTAATAAAACCGTTATTTTCAGTGATAAACTAAGAAACATCGTGTTTAGTCCTTACTGGAACATCCCTGCAAGCATTGTGCGTAAAGAAATCCTTCCGGAGATGAACCGCAACCCCAATTACCTGGCGAGCAAAAATATGGAGCAAACCGGAACCAGAGATGGCCTTCCGGTGGTTCGTCAGATGCCAGGTGATAACAATTCCCTGGGTCGGGTAAAGTTCCTTTTCCCCAACAGCTACGACATTTATTTCCATGATACTCCAGCAAAATCATTGTTCGAAGAAGAGAAACGCGCTTTTAGTCATGGTTGCATCCGACTGGCACAACCGGTTAAATTAGCAGATTATCTATTGGCTGATCAGCCAAAATGGACACCGGAAAGGATTGCAAAAGCTATGAAGAGCAGTAGAGAGATCTGGGTTGCCTTAAAGAAACCTGTTCCTGTCTTCATTACTTATTTCACCGCCTGGGTGGATCTGGATGGTCGTTTGAATTTCAGAGATGACATCTATGGCCATGATCAGAAAATGGCGGAACAGTTGTTCCTTGCTGCTAAGTAAGGTATCCGACAGCGAAGAAAATCACCGGATCAGGAAGATTGTAGTTTTCTAACAGCCCTTGCTGAAACCAGGACCTAACTTAATAGCCAGCCCCATTGCTTCCTAAAAGAATCAGGAAACCATTAACTGCACATTACCCCGCAACCGAATTCAAAAAAACAGGGCACAAAAAAAAACTGCCCTTGAGGGGCAGTTTTCACAATTTATATTGAGGAAATTTAAATCACCTTAACATTTACTGCATTAAGACCTTTACGACCTTCTTCAACATCATAAGAAACTTTATCGTTCTCACGGATGTCGGCTAATAAGCCAGTTGAATGAACAAAGATTTCACTTTCGCCCGAGTTTGGAACGATGAATCCGAAACCTTTAGTTTCATTAAAAAATTTTACTACTCCTTCTTGCATTGTATTTTTTATTATAATTAATAGGACAAATGTAAGTATAAATAATTGCAATACAGTCATTTCATCAAATATAATTTTATTAATACCTGAATTTCATGGTGATATAAGGGTAATACCCCTCTTTGGAGTGGGCCAATTGCGCCTGTATTACCGTTAAAATGGCTGGTGCATAATACAATCCGCCTCCATAGCTATAATGCCATACATCGGACTGATCATCCTTCGTCCACACCCTTCCCGTATCAAAGAAGGCCGTTATTCCGAATTGTCCCGGTAAAATGTAGCCGCCAACATTGGCGAGTTTTGTGCGAAGTTCCAGATTATTATACAAGCTATGCTGCCCGCCAAAGCGAAAAGAACGGAAACCTAATAAATTTCCTTGTCCGCCGATATAATTAGACTGATAAAAAGCCTGATTTCCAAAAGTCAGGCCTCCGCCGGTTCTATTTGCCAGCACAAAACGCTTAGAATTTCCTATCCTTTGGTAAAAAGTATAGCTGGCCAACAGCTGAACTGACGATTCCGCAGCCTGATTTAAGCCTCCGTAAAACCGCAGCTTCGCATCCAGGTAACTTCCGGAGGAAGGTAACACCTCATTATTCCTGGTATTGCGGGTAAAACCAACCTTAAAACCTGCGTACCATTTATCCTGACTAACCGTTGCGCTATCCGGCGAATGCAGCAAATCGCTGTTAGCAATGAACCGGTCGTCATTGTCTTCCCTGTTAAAACGATAATACTGAAAAGTAGGCCCGATGCTCCAGGTATTCTTGTCGCTGCGCCACCTTAAAGCAGGATCAAAATCATATAAACTAAACCTTGCCCTATAGTATACTATATAGTCGCCGATTTTATGATAGGGGGTTTCATTCCCCAGACCGAAGAAATTCTGCGAATTCTCAGGCGCAAAAGCAGTCGCCTGTAATACGATATCTGCTTTCCCTAAAGCCTGGAACCATTCGCTCGAATAGTTAAAACTAAAGGCATTGGTCTTAAAAGAATGCAGGAAGGAGAAGGAATGTATATTTCCGAATGGCAGTTTCCGAAAACCAGGGCTCATTATTTTATAGGATAAGCCCATAGAAAGGCCGTCATCATCATTAAAACCGGCATTGAGCAAAGTCATATTCCGGGAATACAAATCTGTGGGCACATAATGGGTATTATTGGTGTCGTTATCCAGATGTTTGATTAACCGGGAATCCGCTCCCGAATAAGTAATCCCCTTTTCCATTCCATACAAAGGAACCCTACGTTTGGCTTCCAGCACCTTATAATGTTTATCTCCTTCCCCGTTGACGATGCGAAGGCGGATATTGGCGTTCTTATTATTGAGTACAACCCGGTCAGTACCGTCTCTAACATACAACCGGATCTCCTTAGTTACCGAAGGATCGTAATTGCGGTTAAAAATCTGTTCCCCGGCCTGGCCATTCTTATCCAGCTTTTTTAAGTTTACGGTTAAGCCAGAAGTACCGTGATCGCTGATCTCCAGCAATTCGTTCTTATTGCTACCCTGAACATCAACAATCCGGTTCATAAAACGGTAATAGCCTTTCATGATTTCCGGCAAGGCCGATCTTCTTACTTTCAGCTGGGCCATTAACTGATCATGACGCAAGGAATAACCCGGTTCCGGCAAACGCTTTAGCGCATGCTCAAAAACCTCATCTGTCATGGACAGTGCAAATTCCTGAACGATACGGTTCCATTCTTCTTCCCCCATTGTTCCGAGTATCCGGCCATACATGCTCCTTCCTTCCCAGAAAAACCAGTTGATATTTTGAACATTCCGTTCGTAACCCTGAATCATGGGTAGCAGCCAGGAAACCTGAGCAAATCTTGGAATCAAGCCCTCTGAAAGGTAATAAACCATATCACGGTCGCGCGGGACCACCACATAACGAATCCCCTGGGCGGTCTTTTCTGGAATCCAGCGCCATTGGTCTTCATGCCGGTCCCAATCTCCCAGCAAATAATCTAAAGCTTTCGCTTTGAGCAGCAAGGGCGCATCTACAGCATTGTCATGGTTATCATTTAGCTTTCGCAACATTTTCTCCGTGTTGTCGGTATCCCCTTCAGGTTCTCTTTCTTCCAGCAGACAAAGACTATTTTCGAAAACCGGGGCAAACTCTCCGAGAGCTTCATCAGGAAGCACCCAGCCAATCATCGGACTGCTATGTGGAATCCCTGCGGCATTTGCGAAAACCGGCACCACCAATGCAGAAAAAGGATGTTGTGCAGACATGTTGTCTTTCACAATATCCTTCGCAAAAGTGGCCTGTAACTCTAAAGGCAGCAGTACTTCCGGGTATTTTTCTACGGAGCGCAGGACCCATTCCTTTCCTTGTTTGTCTTCCATCCTCAGGGAATGGGTTTGATTTCCCCCGCCTCTTTTAATCGGGGTCAGCCCGCCTTTGATCTGAGACAAACGGATCACCGGTACCTTAGTGAGGGCTGCATATTCCTTCCGGTAATTCTCTCCAAAGAGAAAGCGGTGAAACTTCCCTACCTGATCATATTTAGGATAAATACTGATGGAAATAGAATCCTGTGCATTGCTGCAAAGACCTGCAAACATCAGCGCAGAAAAAAGTAAATGTTTTACCATACAACCGCTTTATATACTACTATACTTTTTTAAAATGTCTTGAAATCCAAATCGCTATCATCCATTTCATCATATTTATTTCCTCCCTTTTGTTAACCTAATTAAGACAAATAAAGATATCCCTTAAAATACCAGTCGGCTCTTGACCTGTGATAAGAAATAAATAATAATGAACAAAAAAAATAAAGCGCTGTTCATTGAAGTTACCGATATTGAATATAATACAAAACCAAATTACCGATTGAATTGTTTTCGGAAGCATAGGCACATGGAACAAAAACAACCACAAACAGATCTTCTACCCTACCCTTCCTGCCCAACGATGGATCAGGGGCTCGTTAATGTACTGACAGACTTATGTTTTCAGGAGGAAGAATTAACATCTTCAGACCTGTTATTTGTTTTTGGATCGAATGTAAAACATAAAGAAATTGCAGCGCTCATCGCTAAGCTGATCGACAGGAACCTTGTGGACCAGGTTATAATTACCGGCGGTATTGCAAATTTCGGAAACTCCTATCATCAAAACAGACCGGAATCTGAAGCCATTTATGGACATCTGCCGGAAAAACATAAGCAACGCAACATCATATTGGAGACCAGCTCTAAGGATATGTTCGAAAACATTCAGGAAGCGGAAAAACTAATTGATATTGAAAATATAAAAACCATCACTTTCATTTGCCATGCTTATGCCAGTAAAAGAGCCGCCTTATCTTTAAAAAGTTTTTTCCCAAACACAAAGATTTATTGCATTCCATTACCACTACCCTCAGATCACAAAGACTATCCGGTAAACAGCGGGAACTGGTCTAAAACGAAATACGGACAAAGCCTGATTCTCGGAGAATACCTCAGGCTCATCACCTATGGCAACAGAGGTGATTTCCCCCTTGCAACCATACAAGCTCATCTGGATCAGGTGGAACGATTGCTCTTAAATAAATAGGGTAAAATCCAGCACAAATGATCCGGATTACGGTTCCTGTCCATCGCAATTCATTGAAAATAATTTCAACATTATGAGAAGAATTGAATTCTTATTTGAGCAACCGAGGAAATCTTCGCACCTTCGCAAGACAAAAAACCGAGAATTATGTACCGTAGTATTGAAGATTTCCTGACAGCGCGTAAAGAAGAAGAGTCAAATACCGTCAAACTATTTTCCAACCTCAGCGAGGAAACCAAATCAGTAAAAATTCACGAAAATGTACGTTCCCTGGAACGCCTGGCATGGCACATCACCCAGACCCTTACGGAGATGGGTAAAAATGCGGGCCTGTTTGAAACTGATCTTTTACACGAGCTTCCGATCCCTGCTACACTGCCGGAACTGATCGAAACTTATGTCGATTACAACACCTTATTGATGCGTACCGTCAGGTTAAAATGGACAGATTCAAATCTGGACGACCTGGTGAATATGTACGGTTACCAATGGAAAAAAGGTAAAGTGCTTTCTATTTTAATCGCACATGAAAGCCACCATAGAAGCCAGATGACGGTCATCATGAGAATGCTTGGCTTAACAGTGCCTGGAATTTACGGCCCTTCTAAAGAAGAATGGGAAAGCATGGGAATGCCGGCCTTAGATTAATCCTTCAAAAACATAAAGAAACCAGCAGCTTTTACCCAAAACGGTAAAAGCTGCTGGTTTTATAAAGCAATTGTAAACTAGAACCAACCCGGGTTTTGAGGATACCGCGGCCCGGTAGTCGTGGCGTCAATCTGCGATTGAGGGATAGGGCGCAAATTATGGAAAGGTTTAACGTTTCCTTTAGCCTCCTCATTGTACAACTTCAACCTTGATTCCAGTTTATTAGTCCGCACCAGATCCAGCCATCGCAGCTGTTCGCCACACAATTCTCTGGAACGTTCATCCAGAATAAAATCAAGACCAGGAATGCTGTTTACCTCCATTGACTGCGTATTTGCATTTGGAAAAGCTGCTCTCCTGCGGACTACATTCAGGTTCTTCAACGCATCAGCAGGACTAGAACCACCCATAAATGCGGCTTCCGCGGCAATCAGATAAGTTTCTGCCAAACGATACACGATCACCGGACGGATCGAAGGGTAATTCAAATCCGCACGTTTGGTGTCATTGTATTTCTGCATATAGGGTGATAAGCTGATCGTATAATTACGGGGCGGAATCAGCAGGTATCTTGAAGCTGCAATCTTTGCGTTGCTGACCTCTACCCCCGGCATATAAATCGCGGTATCTCCAACTTTATATTTAGGCTGACCAACCACTGCATTTGCCGGCGCTCCCGGAGGAAGCGGTGCGGTCCACAGCGGAATAGAGGCGGCATTGTTACTATACCAAACGGTCTGGAAGGTTTTCTGATAACGCGTATCATTTACCCGCTCTGCAAAGGCCGTTCCCGTTAACCATGGCGTAGGTACGCAACGGATATAAGGTCTGCCATAAAACACATCGCGCTGCATGCCCGGCTGCAACTCATACTGAGGAACCCACATATGGTTCAACACATTATCAGCCCCACCACTGTTATTAGGCCCGTTATAGGCCAGATTAGGCGTATGCTGAACCGTCCATAACACCTCGTTACTGCCTTCATTTCCTTCGGCATACACCTGGGCAAAATCCGGAAGTAAAGAAAGTCCACTAGTATTAATCACCTCCATTGCGGTGGTATAAGCATTGGTATAATCCGTTGATTTCTTAGCGGCAGAACCTGCTCTTGCCAGATACACTTTTGCCAGCACATGCTGACTGGCTGCTTTATTGGCTTGTCCGGGGCGTACACCTGCGGTCTTCGGACCTGCATACAAACCTGGTGTCGCGATAGCCTCATTCAGGTCTGCGATGATAAAATCATAAACTTCCGCCAGGGGCGATCTCGTAGCCGAGGTGATAGCCTCCGTCTGAAATGACTTATTCAAGGTCACATCTCCCCAGAATTGCAGCAACAGGAAGTATAAATTAGCCCGCAGGAATTTCGCCTCAGCAACCATCCGGCCTTTGGTCAGCTCGTCAATACCTGTCACCACAGGCGCATTTTCAATGATCCCGTTGCAGGTATTGATATTGGTATAACACTCTTTCCAGATGGCAGCTACCGTCCCGTTAGAAGTATTGTAATTGCTGTTGTATTTATTGATGTCATTATTTCCATCCTTACCGGTAAAAAACTCATCCGTTCCGACAACCGTCATCGTGAACAGGTTTTGAGTTCCCCATAACATCCTTGTGCCTGCATAAGCGGCGTCGAGACCTTTTTTAAAGCCTTGCGTGGTCCTGAAAAATTCGGGAGTTAAAATAGAATGCGGTTCTTCGGTCAGTGCTTTTTTACATCCGGGAACTCCTGCAACAAGCAGACAGCCCAGCAGAAAAATAGTGATCTTTTTCATGGTCTTTAAAATTAAAGGGTCAGATTTAGTCCAAAAATAATGGAGTAGGTAGCCGGAGTATCTACATTCACATCTCCGCGATTGTTGTCGCCGCCAATCGCTTCCGGATCTATGCCGCTGTATTTATTTCTGTATTTGGAGAACAGGATAAAAGCATCATTGGCAGTCGCAAATACACGGAGTGATTTTGCACCGATCTTAGCAAGCAATGGCGTTGGTAATAAATAACCGAGCGACAAGCTCCGGATCTTCACAAACGTACCGTCAAAGTATCCCAGTGTAGAATTGTTTGGTGTATTCCCCGCAGCAGCATTGGGTTTAGGCCAGTAGTTCTCCCCATTTTCCGGTGTCCAGTAATGGACATTCAGGTTGTTGTAATTCCCCTGAAAAGTATTGGCAAAACCGCTGTTGTGAACCCTGCTTACGATCGTACTTCCAAAGCGACCAAAAGCCACAACGGTAAAGTCCAGGTTTTTGTAAGCAAAGCGATTGGTAATCCCACCGGACCATTTCGGCTGGCTCGAACCGATAAAGACACGATCGTCTGCATTGATCCTTTGATCACCTGCAGCGGTAGGTGTCTGATTTGCATTGTCTACTTTGATATTTCCAATGACTGAACCTGTTCCGGATAAGGATAAACCAAGGCTCTTAGCCAATGCAGAATCGGCCGGCGTATTCTGCCAGATTCCCAATCTGCGGTAATCATAGATCGTTCCAATAGCTTCTCCTACAAACCTGCTGTTGGCGATGTCATTGATCACCCCATCCTGTAAAGCCGTAATCTTTCCTCTATTGATAAAGACATTTAAATCAGTACTCCAGGAGAATTCCTTTTTTCCATCACCTTTAAAATTCACCGTGCTGATCTGGAATTCCAGGCCTTTATTCTCTGTTTTTCCGACATTTCTAAGAATGGAATTCGGGATACCCGAAGTAGCCGGTAAATTTTGTGGCAACAACAGGTCTTTAGTCCAGGATTTATAAGCCTCAACAGTTCCCGATAACCGGTTGTCAAACAAGGCAAAGTCTACACCTATATTTGCTGTGGTCGTGGATTCCCACTTTAGATTTTTATTCACCACATTCGCCAGAAATACGCCGGTAGTGGTTTGATCTCCAAAATTATACACGGAAGCGCCCAGACTGCCTAAAGTCTGATAAGCATCGATGGAGGTGTTTCCTACCATCCCGTAACTCCCTCTTAATTTCAAATTGTTGATCGCCTTCACATTTTGCATGAAGGATTCTTCCATCACATTCCAGGCGAGTGCCGCAGAAGGAAAAACCTGGTATTTACTGCCTGGTGCCAGGCGTGATGAGCCATCAGAACGCATCGTCAGGGTCATCAGGTATTTATTCTTAAAGGCGTAATTTAAACGCCCCATATAAGATACAATGGCCCATTTTTCATACTCACCGGAACCGGTCAGGTTGGAACCGAAAGCGGGATTGAAATATTGCAGTTCAGCGGCAATATCATTGTTATTAAACCTGTTGGACTGCGCATAAGACTCCTGAAAGCTAAACAATCCGGTAAAATTGATCCGGTGTTTTTCAGCAATCACTTTATCATAAGTCAGGATATTTTCCAGGGTATAATTGCTTCTAAAGCTGCTTCGGTTGCTGGAAGTAGACAATCCACCCAGGTTGTTCGAAGTCCTGCTGGCGTAAAAATTCCCATAATTATCCGACTTGATCTCTGCACCTGCATTGAATTTATACTTTAAGGATTCAGAGATTTTTACATCCGTATATAAAGTGGTAAAGGTCCCGAACCGCTTCCTGTCTTCAACTTTTGCACCCTTCACAAAATCTCCCAGGGGATTCCATACCTGATTTGCACTTCCGGGAACGAAGCCTACCAGATCCCCATCCGCAGTATAAGGACTGGATAAAGGACTTGCCCTTAACACCTGGCCCATTGGATTTGCACCCTCACCCTGTGTATCAGAATAGTTATTTAAAGTGCTCAGTCCTACTTTTACCGCTTTCCCGAGCTGCTGATCGAAACTCGCTTTCATCGTAAAGCGCTCAAAAGATTGTCCGGGATAAATACCCGTTTCATTATGGTACCCCGTGGATACCGCATATTGTGTTTTCTCCGAACCTCCGGAAACACCTACCTGATGATCTGTGTTGAGCCCTGTTTTATAGATCAAATCCTGCCAGTTGGTACTTCTGCCTGTTTTAATCCCTTCCAGTTCTTCCGCAGAAAAAATACCATCCGTTAGTAATGTCGGATCATTGATGCCTGAATATTTAGGTTTACCCCCTACAAAATTCCCATTCACTACCGCCCATTTTTTCAATTCTGCAAACTGCGGTCCGTCCATTACATTGATCTGCCCCAGATGTTTCGTAAAGCCGGCATAACCGCTATAGGTGACCACCGGCTCACCGGATTTACCTCTTTTAGTACTCACCAGAATAACGCCATTGGCACCTCTGGAACCATAAATCGCCGTGGAAGAAGCATCTTTAAGCACCTCAACAGAAACGACGTCATCAGGATTCAGATCATTAATATTACCGTTATAAGGAATCCCGTCTACGACAAATAATGGCCCGTTATCTGCACTGATAGACCTTACGCCCCTGATCCTGATGACCGGAGCAGATCCTGGTTTACTGTTGCCGCCGGATTTTTGCACATCAATACCTGCTCCTTTTCCCTGCAAGGCCTGGGAAAGGTTCGCCACCGGTACATCTTTTAACGCCTTTTCATTGATCGAAACAATGGAACCGGTAATGTCTGATTTCCTTTGCTTACCATAGCCCACCACCACCACTTCAGTTAAAGTTTTATCTTCTGCAATCAAGGTCACATGGATTAGATGCCGGTTGTTTACCGCAACCTCCTGCGTAGCATAGCCAATGGAGCTGAATATTAAGGTCCCGCCGCCATCAGGAATGGTGATCGCATAATTTCCATTGTCGTCCGTACTGGTGGCGGTGTTTGTTCCTTTCAGCTTAACCATAATACCCGGCAAGTTGCCGACAGCATCACGCACCTTCCCTTTGACTACAAAACTGGCCTGGATTAAACGGCCGCTGGTAGCGGCAGCAGCATTTGGTAAAGCCAGTACCCCCATGCTACTACACAACAGGAATGCCATGAGGCATCCATGAAGTGGAATTATTCGATTCATCATAATTAAAAGATATTTGTCTGGTTTATATTTGATTATCCCTAATTGATAAAGAAATATTCAGATTTTTATATCCGGATTTGGCCAGATTATCATTCTAATTATCATGAAGTTCATTAAACTATTGCACGTTAAGCTCAAAAACTGAGCTACTTAGGGGACTGATTTTCCCGGGAGCAAGGTTTAACCCTACTTTCATCAGGTAATCCCCGCTAAAAGTCTTTCCATTGTCGGGATGTGTAGAAGGGCTATCCGGCAAAAGGTTGATTTCTTTCAATTGGTATTTTTTTTCGGGATCCAGTCCGGATAACAAGACCTTGCCCATAAATTCCTTTCTTCTGAAGTTCAGCAGGTAATTGAACAATACGGCTTTGTCTTTGGCATCATCCACATACATTAACACGGCCCTGTTTTCTTCGTAAGGAGAAACCAAACGATACAAATCACCGAACCAGATCACCTTGCTGATGCGGTTATAATTTTCCACCGCTGCTTTGCTGAACTGAATTTCAGCGGGAGTCATGCTGTTCACCCGAATATCATAGCCCATTTTCCCCATCATGGCAACATCAGTACGGAACTTCAAAGATTGCTTGCCCATAGAAGTTACATGGCTTGAAACTGTCAGCGAGGGGAAGAAATTAAGGTATCCCCATTGGATAAATACACGCTCTAAACCATCGGTATTGTCACTGGGCCAGAACTCCGTAAAGTACTTCAATCCGCCATAATCTACGCGACCACCACCACCGGCACAAAGCATGATGGGCAGGTGAGGATGCTTTTTCCTTAGTCTTTCCATCACGGCATACAAGCTCCTGGTATAATCAATAAACAGATTACCCTGATCGGCTTTTAAAAACGGAGAAAAAGTATTGGTCAGCATCCGGTTGCAATCCCATTTCACAAAGGCGATTCCTGGATTTTGAGTAATCAGGTCATTCACCGTGTTGAAAACAAAGTCCTGCACTTTCGGGTTCACCAGGTCCAGTACCAACTGATTTCTGGAAAGCGACTCTTCCCGGTTTGGCAGTTTAAGTACCCATTCCGGGTGTTGTTCATACAGCTCACTCTTCGGACTAACCATCTCAGGTTCCAGCCAGATGCCAAATTTCAGACCTCTGTTACCCGCTTCTTTGACCAGATGACCAATACCACCCGGTAGTTTCTTTTGATCTACCTGCCAATCGCCCAAAGCAGTTTTATCTGCATCGCGTGGATATTTATTGCCAAACCAACCATCATCAAGCAGGAATAAATCTACTCCCAGTTTTTTTGCACCATCAAATAAATCGACCAGGACCTCCTGATTAAAATCCATGTGTGTGGCTTCCCAGTTGTTTAGCAGGGTTAAACGGGGTTGATCCCCATCAGGAATATTGTATTTCCTTGCCCAGCGGTGTAGGTTTCTGCTGGCCTGTCCTTTACCCTGATTCGTATAAGTAAATATAAATGCAGGGGTTTCAAAGGTCTTCCCGGGCATCAGCTTATATTCGGAAGCATAAGGATTCATCCCATTGATCATTCTTAATGAGTTTTGCTGATCAATTTCGAAGGAACATTGAAAATTCCCTGACCAGGCCAATGTCCCGGCCAGAAGTTCTCCGGTATTTTCCTCTGCCGGTTTGTTTAAGGATAAAAAGAAAGCCGGAGCGCGGTACATGTGCGCACGGGTGCCCAGCTTACTGTCCAGGATTTTAATCCCGGAGGTCAACTGTGTCTCTTTCATCCTCATTTCCGTCATATAATCGCCGTCAAACTGACTTAGCCAATATTTTGACGCCTCAAAATGAAGCATCGATGAGGCATAATTACTTAACATCACTGCTTTCTTTTCCTGGTGTTTGATTTCCGTCCAGGTTTTGATCACATTCTCCTTGTAATAGGCTGCAAAATGTAGGATTACGGTTACCGGATACTTCGGATCTTTAAGGGTAATGGAGGTTAGCGTAACCGTTCCATCGGACTTATCCGTTTGATGGCCTGCGTAAATCAGATCTAAAGAAGGGTTACCATCCGCATGCACCATCCTGATGGCAGGTTCAAACAGGTCGCCCATTCCGGCACCAATATAAGCTTCATGTTTAGCAGCCTGCAATAAAGCCTGATCATCCGGATGGATCAGCGGTTGTCCCAGATAACTCTGGTAAAGCTTTCCATTATTGCCAACGGTAAAAACCAGTAACGAATTTTTCGTTTCCACCTTCAACTGCAGCGCTTTTTGTGCATAACTGAAAGTTACCGCATTTCCCCAAATCAGCAGGATAGCGCAGATTTTGTATAAATTAATGTTCATTTGCTCTGAAATTACCACAGCAATTTGAGCAATTTCTGACATTTTACAGCTACTTCTGTTAGCCAGCTATTCAGTCATTTTAGCAAAAAAAGGGTTCTAAACAGGGAATGCCTGCTTTTAAGGAATAATAGTTTAAAAACCCTGGAAGGATTTGATCCCCCTTCCAGGTGCATTCTTAAATCATGGCTTTTAAGCGGTCAGTTGAGGCAGCGCGACATGATATTCTTCGAACAGCTCTTTACAGCTTTTTGCACGGACTTCATAATTGGCCAATCCACCGGTTTCCAATCCAAACAATCTTTCTAAAATACGGACCGTTTCGCAAGGGATATCCTTGTCATCTCCAACCTGGAGCTTCCTGTAATTGTGAAAGGTGTTGATAGAAGCATTAATGATTTTTGGCATCAATTTTTTGATCAGTTTATGCTGATTATAAGTCAGCTTTTCCATGCATTCGTTAATCTTATACTTGTCCATAACAGCGTTTTAAAGTACACAGATCATTTCTAAGTAAACTTGTGGACGTGCTCCCTTGAGCATCCGGTCCATTCATAAAACATTTTTTTTTACGCATAACGTTGATTTTCCTGATTATAAACTTATTACGAGTCAATAAGCCCAATACATTCTCTTTACCACATCATCCGATGGGATAAAAATCAAAAAACCGGGAAGTCATTTCGTTTTAGGTTAACCGACCTGGCGATCGGCTGGATAGTCTCAATCAATAAGAAACTTACTGAAATAAAACGTTCCACAACTCAAAACTAAGTAGTTAGCTTAAAAAAAACAAGAGCCAGAATAAAAAAAATCAACTATTATCATAAAATCTGCGTTTACAAGATGGAAAGGCAGAAAATAATTAATAAAATATTATAACACACTGATAAACAGGGTCAAGATGTCAATTCAGAATTTGTTGTATAAATACTTTAGCAAGGTTCTCATAATCTTTATCAAAAGCATTACAGCTTTCATCAGCTCAGGGTTTAATGACTTTGGCCAATACGGCAGGCACTTGCAATAAATCGTAATCATGGTCATAAATCAGGTACCTGTTTTGCCATTCCGGGGCAAACTTTTCCTTTGCTGCACGCAGCCCTTTATAATGAGAAAATGACCTGATCTTCTCATAGGCAAATTTCATGGAACGCTCCGGAAAATTATGGGGATCAACCAGGCCAGACATCGGCGCAAAGCCCAGATTTACTTTCGTATAGCCTGCGGTTTTCAGGTGCTCAAAAAGTGTCACCATGATGAAGTCTATGATGCCATTAGGGGCGTCAGCGGTCTTTCGGATCAGGTCGTAAGTACCTTCGCCAGGGGCATAGTCGGGGATGATATTGATAAAGGCGACAATCTTCTCTTCTGCATTTTCTACCGTAATGATGGTATGTCCCTTTAACTCTTCCCAGCTGAACATCCCTTGCGAAAATACCAGCTCTTCGCGGTCCATATCCTCCAGCCAGCTATCAGAAACCGACTTTATCTTTTGCAATAAGCCATCTTTAACTGGTGGCGTATAGACCTTTGTCTGGTAGCCCTGATCGGCCACTTTTTTCAGGGCATTACGAATGGATTTTTTACTCCCTCCTTCCAAAGAAAATCCGGCAAGGTCTAATATCCCCTCCTGACCTAAAAATAACCGCTTTTTCCCCTGGGATAAGAAATCTTCCAGGCTTTCTTCCGGTACCCTGTAGTACAGACTTTTCATCCCGTTTTCAAAGCAATACTTATCGAAATCCCGGATAAAAGCCTTCCTGTTTTCAGGAGAAGTAACCGGACATTCCAATACGACGGCAAAATTCCCGGCCATCCGGTAAGCGACAAATCCTGCTATTGAATCTGAAAAATAAATCAACTTGTCTTGATACGTTTTAAAATAATCAATTCCGGAATTGCCATACTTTTCCAATAGCTGACTGGCCTTTACAAATTCCGCTTCCTCCGTTTCATCATTAAATATATACGGCCTGATGAGGGTATAAATCAGGAATCCAATAGATAAAAAGCCACTGATATTGATGGAATATAAGAAGCCCCTGGCAAAATGATCCATAGGTTGCAGGTCATCATTGCCAATCAGGATAAAATTCTCCAGGGTATACCGGATCGACTGCCACCAGCTAAAATCCAGGTTAAAATGCTTTTTATCGAGAAAATAAAAGCCGATAGTGCCATAAATCAGAATACCCAAAATACTGAGCAAGGTGGTCTGAATACCAAAAGACCTGAGTTTGGCATTGTTTCTTACATAGTATTCTTTTCTGGAAGCCATTAAAATCACCATGACCAATACGGAAAAACCTGCTTCCTCATAATCAATCGCCTTCGTTAAATTCCCCACGAGGGAAAGTAAACACAGGGCCATTGCAAAATACCAGGCCATTCTCAAACCTTTCAGCATGAAAGCCGCAGTAACCAGTAAAAATAAGCCGGCTACCAATACAAAATAGTTGGAAGCAGTAATGGCTTCTATGGGGATAAAATCCTTGACAAACCTGAGTCTGGAATGAATGGCAGGGGTCAGTACGGATACAATATTGATCACCCCCAGCAAGAGTAAAAACAAGGCAGGAACGACACGCATCAACAGCTTATTGATCCGGAAAAGGAAACTCATGGCACCAATAAACATCGGAATCCAGAACTCCATAAACCGGTAAAGAAAAGTAACAGATACGGCTTGTGCTGCAGAATAACCTAAGCGGATCAGGATAAAAGTCATGGAAGCCTCTACAGCACCCAGGCCCCTTAGAAAGGGGGAAATGATCAGAAAAACCACGGCAACAATATAGCTGATCACCGCCGCGCCCCAGGAAGCAGGAAGGTCTAAAGCCAGCATGGCGATATAAATATGGACGATGCCCACCAGTTCAATCAAGCTGCTGTATAAAAAAGTAGCAATGAAATGCCTGCGTTCAATCTGGTTGTTCCTGAATTCTGCGGCGTACACTTCTATTACAGGAATATATTTAATCATAAACCGGTATAAGCGCCCTCTTTTGATCACAGAGCGATATAAATAGTAAATCCCTGTGATCAATAGTATAGCGGCAATTAAGCCAAACCACTCCCCGGAACCAATGCTTCCTTCCAGAACGGCATAAATAAACACCGGAATGGCAATCACCAGCACGGATAAAATCCCTACAAACCCATAGATAGAAGAGGCAAAATTAATCTGAGACTTGCTGACTCCTTTCTGCTCAATCGGACTGCTAAAAAAAGCAAGAGAAGAAACGCCGCCGGCAGGTAAAAAGACACTGATAAAATTACGTTTCAGATAAAGTAAAGTACCATCGGCAATAGAAATCTTACTGGAAACTGCAGCGAAGGAAGAACGGTACATCATGCCATGGATAAAAACATAGGCGACACTCAAGGCAATTCCTAAAGCAATCCATACCCATTTGGCGGTAATCAGCAACTGCTTTACCTCTCGTATTTCACCTCGCTGCTGCTTTATAAACCAGATTGCCAGTCCGATAAAAAACAGACTAAATACATAACTGGATATAATTTTACCGTTCTCCCGTAAAAAGGGCACAAAGAATTTGAGTCGCTTCATTGTTTTCGTAGATAAGCCGTATCGGTCTTAACTAAAGATACGGCTTATCTAAAAAAACATGATGAAGAAATCTTCATACTAAAAGAACTTATTTTATCGTTTCTTTAATTTCTCCGCAAGTCAGCATTGATTCTCCGTAATATGGATTTTTAATGTCTTTTTGATTGCTCAACCAGGAAGCGCCTTTATCATTCATCGCCATTGGGCAATATTCAACATAGATCTCGCCACCAGTAACTCCGGAAGCTTTTGCTCTTTGGATAAAATCATCACTCAATGCTGCATAAGCAACTCTTTGTACTTCAATATCTGTGGCATTGCTGATTTTAGTCGCTAATGCCAATACTGCCGCAGGGTTTGACAATGCTTTTGCACCCAGCTCAATCGCCTGAGCAGCAACTTTTGCTTCTGCAACATCACCATTGGTTAAGGCGGTTGTCAAATGAATATAATGAGGATATACCGCATTTAATTTATCGTCTTTTAAACTCACCTGACCAGTTTCAGCAACTGCTGCTGTTTTTTCTTCTTTAGCATGATCATGACCTTCATGAGATTCTTCTGCAGGTTTCTGAGAATTTCCACAGGCCGCAAATAATGTGACTGTAGCAAATGTGATGGCTAAACTTGTGATTGTTTTCATGTTGTTTTTATTTAATTGTTCTTATTTTAATTTCAAACCGTCTATCGGGTTTTTTCCTTTTTTCAAAATATATTCACTGTATAACAGATAAGCACCGGTCACTACGACCTCTTCGCCGGCAGCTAATCCTGCGGTAATCTCCACCTGATTGTCGTTCTCCTGACCTGTGGTTACCCGTTTTGGCTCAAAGTTATCCTTACCTTTTTTCACCCAGACATGCATCCCTTTACCATCTCTGATCACGGCATCCACAGGCAAAGTCAGGACGCTGCTTTTCTGATTCCCGGAAGGGAGAAACACATTGGCCTGAGCGCCGGGTTGCCATTGCTGATTCGGGTTAGGAATACTTCCCCTGATTTGCGTTAACTGCGTCCCTGTAAGTAAGGAAGGCGTGATAAAACTGATGGTCATTTGTTGCGGCTGATCTTCCCAGCCGGGGATCACAACTTTCACCTTTTGTCCTTCTTTAACACTCCCCGCTTCATTCGGATAGACATCGGCTTCCACCCATAGCTCGCCGTAACCTTCCAGCCTCATAATTGGACCACCTTCCGATACATACTGACCTGGTGTCACAGAAAGCTCGGCGACTACGCCGCCTTCCGGTGCAAAGAAAGTCACATATGGATTCTTCTTCTGGCTGGCCAGCAAAGCTTTCACCTGCCCTTCAGATTGTCCATAAAGCAAGAGTTTCTGCTTGCCAGATTCCACCAGCTGCTGTTCAATCTTATCTCCCGGGAACTGCTTTTGTTGCGCTACTGCCATCAGATATTCCTGTTGCAAAGCCGCAAGCTGCTCTGAATACAACTGATATAAAGGCTGTCCTTTTTTCACGCTAACACCCGTTTCCCTCACATACAACTGCTCAATTCTACCCGCAATACGGCTGGAAATATAGCTGCTTTGTTGCGGATCAACCGTTAACCTGCCATTCAGTTGTTTGCTTCCGGAAATGGAGTTTGCGCCAATCATTACCGTAGTAATGTTTGCCAGAATCTGCCTTTTCTCATCCACTTTCAAAGCCTTCTCATTGCTGTTCTTTTCAAAAGGCACTAAATCCATCCCACAGATCGGACAAGTACCCATTTCTTCTTTGACCACCTGAGGGTGCATCGGACAGGTATAAGTCTGTTTTTTCACAGCAACCCCCGCCTTATCTTCCTTCAGCTCGCTTTTACAAGCGGCTATAAATACCGTTGGAACCAGGGCAATCATGGCCATCTGTTTTAAAAATAATTTACGTTCCATATTTAAAGCTCCTTGTTTTCTGTCATTTTAATAAAACTCTCGCTGTCTACCAGGTAAGCGGCGTTCTTGCTGATGTTCCAGCTGCTGATATCCGATTTAATCTGGACTTTTCCAGCAATGCTGATTCCTGCATCTACCACTTTAGGGACAAATACATTTCCTTCTTTTTTAAAGACGACTTTCTTATTTCCTACGGAAATGACTGCCTCTTCTGGCAACCACCAGGATGCCGGCAATTGCAAAGGAATTCTCGCCGTCACCAACTGACCAACTTTAATCTTTGGGTTGTTCAGATAAGCTCTCGCAATGGTGAAATTCTCGCCGTTCTTGAAAGTCGGCTGTATCAGCCCAATCCTGGCCGTCTGGCTTTCTGATTTATCAGCAGTCTTATAAAAAACAAACTTGCTGCCTACCGATAGATGGGCTGCCAATGCTGCTTTCAAAGAAAACTCTGCCACCAGCTGATCCGAGCTGTATACTGTAAATAGTGACGCACCTGCAGCAACATACTGTCCTTCTCTTAATAACACCGGAGAATTAACCGGAGCCGCAGGACTGGTTGGCGTGGCCGCAGCCGCCGCATCACCACTCATACTCCCCATGCCATCGCCACCCGCAGGGGCAGCCGAAGCTGCTGCCGGACTTGCTACCGCAGCAGCAGATTTCTCCAGGATAAATCCGGAAACATTGCTGTACACCGGAATGCGGTAATCCGGTGTACCACGTTTCAATAAAGCGCTGATTCCAGTCGGGGTCATACCCAGTAACAACAAACGTTGCTTCCCTTTATCTAACATTACCGGATCATTTCCAGTGCGGTAAATGAACAGCAATTCCTGTTGTGCTGCAGCCAGATCAGGAGAATAAATCTCCATAATCAACTGCCCTTTCTTCACCGGCTGGTAATTGTATTTAATCCATAACCGCTCTATTCTTCCCCCGATTTTACTCGAAATATTGTGCTGGTTTCTCGTGTCATAATTGATCATTCCCTGTACCTCTTCGGTAAAGATTTTTGATCCATATTCCGCTTTAATAACCGGAAGCGGAGAAACCACCTGCTCATTGGAAGGTTTCAATAAATGGGAAAGGTTGCTGTCTACATTGACAGTCGCCGGATCATGATGCGCATCAAACTTCTTTTTCTCTTTACACGCGCTCAACCACAACATACTGATCGCCGCCAGTCCCATGATGACACGTTTATTTGTGCCGGGCTTAACGATATAATTCTTTCTCATAATCTACGATCATTAAATAAAGTTTCAGTTTCTCATCCAATACATTGGCCTGCATCATGGTCAAAGCCTCCCAGGTCCCGATCACTTCTGGTAATTCCATTTTGTTTTCCCTGTAGTTCAGCATACTCACATCCATGGTCTTTTTCAAAGTGGGAATGATCGTCTTTTCCATCGCCTCTATGCGTTTTTGCATGGACTGGATCTCGAACTGCATCCCGTACAACATTCCCTGAGTTTCCTGGAGCATGGCTGCTTTTTCTTTTTCCATTGCCAACACTTCATAACCCATTCCTTTGGCTTCTGATTTATACATTTTCGAAGACCATGGTGCAATCGGAATACTCACCATTCCCATCACACTAAAGGCTTTGGGCATCATTTTCGTTAATGGCGACATATGGTCAAACCGCAGTTTAAAATCTGGTTTTGCCTGTTTCTGCATGGCCTCAATGTTTAATTTCATCGATTGAATGCTGAAATCCATTTTCTCAATATCCTTCCTCACCATCGCCAGACTCCCTGTGTCAATTGCCGAAGCAGGCACGTAAGTTGGCTGATAAGTGGAATCTATTGCGAAATCCATATTACCGGGATTGTTCATCAGACTGTTTAACCAGGCTTTAGATTTGGCCATATCGCCTTCCATCATGCGGATCATATTTCTATTCTCCTCAATTTTTGCGGTGGCCCGATAAACGCTGCTTAATTTCGACTGATTAAAAGGATACCTGATCTCTTCCACCTTTTTCATGGTTTGCATGATCTTCTCATTCTCTTTCAATACGGCAATTCTTTGCATCGAAACCAGCCAGCCGAAGTACAGGCGCTTTGCCTGTGCTTTATATTCATTAAGCGTCACACCTCTGGTCGCATTCTCGACCTTTCCTTTCGATTCAATGAACTTTTTATTGGCTTTCAATTTCGCCGGATTAGGAATATCCTGCTCCAGTTGTACCATAACCGCACCTTTATCCCCCTCATCCATGATCATCTGACCTGGATATGGGGTCATAAATGTACCCACACCAATCATAGGGGCCATCCAGGCCGTAGCCGCATTGGCTGTATGTTTAAAGCTTTCTGCCCGCAGTCCATAAGACTGTAACAGTAAGTTATTCTTATCAATTTTATTCAAAATGGTATCCAGCGAAAGCACAGGCTTTTCCAGTGAAGACCCTGATTTCGTTTGTGAAACCACGGGTTTAACCGCTGAAACCACCGGTTTTTCCTGCGCAACTGCTACCGCAGCAAAAGGTAACATGCATACCAATGCTGCTATTCTTTTAATGTTGTACATCGTGAACCTCCAGTTTTCCATATTTTCTCAATTCGTATTCTTTTGACATCAAAAAGATCAGTGGTGTCACCAGCAAAATGTGCGTAGAAGAAGTCAGTACACCCCCAATCATCGGCAAGACAATCGGCAGCATCACATCTACCCCAACTCCCGAGGCCCATAATACCGGCACCAGGCCAAACAGCGACACAGAAACCGTCATCAGTTTCGGTCTTAATCTTCTGGCAGCACCATAAATCACATGTTCTCTTAAATCTTCTTTGCTGATCGTCTCACTGGAATTCCCTTTCAGTTTGATCAGTTGTGCCATGGCATCATTCAGGTAAATCACCATCACAATTCCCGTTTCAACGGCAATTCCGAATAAGGCAATAAAGCCGACAGCTACCCCTACCGAAAGATTAACTCCCCAGAAGTAGATCATGTAGGCACCCCCGATTAAGGCAAAAGGAACCGTTATCAAACTCAGGAAAGCTTCCCTGATCGATTTAAAAGCAAAATATAAAGAGAAGAAAATGATCAGTAATACCACGGGTGCAATCCACATCAGCGTCTGTTTACCGCGGATCAGGTTTTCATATTGCCCACTCCATTCCAGGAAATATCCTTCAGGAAGCATCCCTTTCTCTTTATTCAATTTCTCCATAGCCTCCTGAACGGTACTTCCTAAATCTCTGTCCCTCACGTTAAACATTACTGCTCCACGAAGGATCGCATTATCGGAACTAATCATCGGCGGACCATCCTCAAACTTAATGTCAGCAACGGCTGATAGTGGCACCTCGCCAAATCCTTTCGACTGAACCGGAATCCGCTTAATCTGTTCTACACTATTTCTATATTCCTGAGCCAGACGCACACTGATTGAAAAACGCTGACGCCCTTCAATGGTATTTCCGATGGTTGCACCACCCAATGCTGTTTCTACAATCTGGTTCACATCATCCACATTTAAGCCATAACGCGCCAGTTCCTCCCTTTTCACGTCAATAGAAAGGTATTTACCACCCGTTATCGGCTCTACAAAAAGATCGCTTACGCCATCTGTACCTTCCAGCGCCGCTTTCACACGCTCAGAAACGGAAGCAATGGTATCCAGATTTTGTCCGAAAACCTTAATCCCTACGTCGGTACGAATTCCCGTAGCCAGCATATTGATCCTGTTGATGATGGGCTGAGTCCAGCCATTCACCACTCCGGGAATCTGCAGTTTTGCATCCAGTTCAGTAACGATGTCTTTTTTTGTAATGCCCGCTCTCCATTCGCTTTTCGGTTTCAGCGTGATGATGGTTTCGATCATACTGATCGGAGAATTATCGGTCGCCGTATTGGCTCTACCTGCTTTTCCCAGTACCTTATCCACCTCTGGTACCGACTTGATAATCTTGTCCTGCACCTGCAAAATCCTTTTCGCTTCTGCATTGGAAACATCCGGCAAAGTAACCGGCATAAACAGAATGCTCTGCTCATCCAATGGCGGAATAAACTCCGTGCCCAGATTTTTCAATAGCGGAATAGTGATCAGTAAAGCAATAATATTGATCGCTAAAGTTGTTTTTCTCCAGTTCAACACCGTTCTGATCACCGGTTCATACACCTTCTCCAACACCCGGTTTACGGGATTGGCACTATCAGGTCTGAACTTTCCTTTCATAAAGAAAGAAATCAGTACCGGTGCTAAAGTGATCACCAGCAAAGCATCAACGATCATGATGAACGTCTTTGTAAATGCCAGGGGATGGAACAGTTTACCCTCTTGCCCTGTCAGCATAAATACCGGCAGGAATGAAGTGATAATGATGATGGTTGCAAAGAAAACACCCCTTGAAACCTGTTTACTGGATTTAGTGATGATCGCCAGGCGCTCTTCTTCCGTAATCCAATCCGGGGATTTACGGAATCTATTTTTTAACCACTTAATCATGAGTCTTTGTTTTTTGTTGTTCTTCCTCCCAGATCAGATAACGCTCTGAAAGGTGTTTGTAAGCATTCTCACTCATGATAATTCCATTGTCGACAATCACACCGATGGCCAGGGCAATCCCGGTTAGCGACATGATGTTGGAGGAAATATCAAAAGCATTCAGTAGAATAAAACTAGCGGCAATGGTGATGGGAATCTGAATAATGATACTCACCGCACTACGCCAGTGGAAAAGGAAAATGATGACAATAATGGAAACCACAATCATCTCTTCGATCAGGGTATTGGTGATGGAATCTACCGACTCTTTAATCAGCTCACCACGGTCGTACACAATGTCGAACTTAACACCTTTAGGCAAACCTTTGGAAACTTCTTTCATTTTGGCTTTTACCTTTTCAATCACCTCTGCGGCATTCTCGCCATAGCGCATCACCACAATTCCTCCGGCACGTTCGCCTTCCCCATCCTGGTCAAAAATCCCCAGACGGGTTTCTCCGGTCATCTGTACCGTAGCCAGATCGGAAACCCGGATCGGTGTACCATTTTGGTTTTTCACCGGGATATCCGCAATCTCTTTAATGGATTTCAGGTAGCCTGAAGTCTTTATAATGTAGCCCATATCACTCATTTCAAACTTCCTGCCGCCGGATTCGTTATTGTTGCTACGCACCGCCGCAATCACCTCCGGGGCAGTCAATTTGTAATAAAGTAATTTATTGGGATCTATTGATATCTGATATTGTTTCTGAAAGCCTCCAAAAGAAGCGATCTCACTCACGCCTGGTACGGTTTGCAAAGCAAACTTTACATACCAATCCTGAATGGCACGCTGCTCGCCTAAATCCATATCCGGAGCATCCAGGGTATACCACAATACATGGCCTACCCCTGTTCCGTCTGGCCCCAGCTGTGGCGCTACGCCTTCCGGCAAAGTTTTTGAAATGGTACTGATGCGTTCCAGCACCCGCTCTCTTGCCCAGTACACGTCCACATCATCCTCAAAGATGACATAGATAAAGCTCATTCCGAACATGGACGATCCACGAACGTATTTAATCTTAGGGATTCCCTGCAAATTGGTGACCAGCGGATAGGTGACCTGATCTTCGATCAGTTGCGGTGAGCGGCCCATCCACTCTGTGAAAACGATCACCTGGTTTTCGGACAGGTCCGGTATCGCATCTATCGGGTTTTTCTTGACGGCATAAATACCCCAGACGAACAACCCTAAAGACAGTACCAGCACAATAAACCGGTTGCGCATGGACCATTCTATAATTTTATGTACCATTTTTTGTTATAAATTATAATGATGTTGAACCAATGAAAAATTACATCAGCCAGGAGGACACCTGTAAAAGCATTCGCCCCCTCAGACTTAGCTTTTACAGATTTTCCTGATTAATAATTAGTGTTTCTCAGGTGCTTTCGGCAATTTGTCGCCAGCTTCACGATCATACTGGCAACAGCCATGTAATGCATCGTAAACCTCATTTTTAGCTTTGTATTTAGGCGTATCATAACCCACAGCCGCTACTTTTTTCTGTACTTCATCGTTGGTGATTTTAGCACTGTCGTAGCTTACTTTCAGTATTTTTGTTTCTGTATCCCAGTTTGCAGAACTCACGCCAGGAACCTTTAAAGAGGTTTCAATCGTTTTCTTGCACATTCCACAGTTGCCCAATACTTTGATACTTTCAGTTTTTGATTGTGCGAATACAGCACCACCAAGGAAGGTCAATCCGACCACCATAGCAAATCTCAATGATTTCATGATAATTATATAAGTGTAAAAAAATGGTTCAATAAAAATGGGCTACGGCAAAGCCATAACCAGGACACGAAGGTGTCAGGAAAGAAAAAAGAAGGGTATTATATTCTATAGGTACAGTTTTTCAGAAAGACGGGCACTTTTTTCCCGTCAGGAGGCGCATTACTCAAGGCCTCTCTGGTAATTTTTACAGGGATTTCTACCGCATAATCCAGAAATAATGCGACTGGAAGGATGGCCTGAAAGGGTGGATTAAACTGGTATACCGTCTGACTGGCCGATTGGCTCTGGTCTACTTTGGTATCCTGTTTTTGATCCTTACAGCAAGATTTGTCTGTAGACGTACCCTTAGGCATGCCACAAAGCTCACATAGTTCGCCACGCGCCTCCTGTTCCATACCCCAACTCACCAACTCTCCCATGCAATAATGGAAGTGCAGCGTAGATCCACTGGAAATTCCCAGGTAGAACGTGGCTATTATGGTAAGGAGTATTCGCTTCATTAAAATCAAAGTTCTCAAAATTAACCGGTTTAATTTTATATAATTCTGAAATTCTTTTATAAAATTAAACCGGTGAGCCTCAGGAAATGCTTCCGGTTAGTTTAAATATACTTAATTTTTAATCTTATCTATAGGAGTTCTTAAGGATTTGCCCTCCGCTTTATACTTGCTTGGTGCAATACCAGTGATCGCTTTAAACTGTGAAGACAAGTGGGCATTACTGCTGTACCCCATTTTCATAGAAATCTCATTCAGGTTGAGCTCCCCGTATTCAATCAGTTCTTTCACCTTTTCAATTTTCTGATGGATGATGAACTTTTCAATGGTCAGGCCTTCCGAATCAGAAAATAAACGGCTTAAAAAGGTATAATCACGGTTCACGCGCATGGCGATAATACTGATCAGGCTCTGGTTTAAATTGGCAAGATCAGAATAATGAACGACTTCAATGATCACTGTTTTGATGCGCTCCACCAATTGATCTTTCTCCTTATCCATGAGTTCAAACCCAAGGATTTTGAGGGAAGAAGCGATATTTTGTAATTGACGGTCTTCCGGATCAGGGTGGATCTGTACTGTCCCTAAAGTAATATCAGCAACAAGGAAATTCAAATTTTCCATTTGATGGCGAACGGCAGTAATGCAACGTTCACAAACCATATTTTTTATGTGTAACAACATGAGTATTCAAGCTAAATGACTGGTAAAACCCGGGCGGATTTCAGCCGGGCGATAAATAAAAGACAATTGAGGAAATTATCCTCCGCTTGATCAAATGATGAGTACCCTGTTGGAAAGGTAAATGGGCGTTTTTTTAAAGGCGGGAGCACTGCTATGGTCTCTCCAATCCCCGGTGTTTTCCGCACTTTCTGCTTTAATGAGATAGGAAAAAATACTTTGACTAGCGGCCGACAATACATATCTGGCCTTTAATCCAGTAGTAGCAGCCGTTTTGACGTTTTCTTTGACCCCATATTCACCATGGTGTTCACAGCAGGCACAGTCTGCTTCAGAAAGCATAAGCCCCTGAACACTGGCTGTCTTTGTCTCCACATGAACCTCCTGATCTTCCCATGTGAACGTCGTTCCCATAGCGCAATGGAGCAGGCACACAAACATCCCTGTGGTTAACATCAGGTAGAATGCAGCAAAACTTAAAGCTCCGATTTTTTTCATAGGTAATACAAAGGCGGAAACCTTTTTATTGGTTTCCGCCTGCAAATATACGTTTTACCGTATGAAAATAAAGAACCTAAACTGTCTCCGCCTGAAATCCGGCCTTTTTCACCGTCTCTTTAATCAGTTCCGCATCTAAAGCTGACTCGCTTTCAACGGTTAGAATTTTATCCGGAGTATCGGTATTTACTTCCCATTTAAATACTTCTGCAAGACCGTCCAGGTGTGGTGTAACTGTTGTGATGCAACCACCACATTTGATATTCGTTTTGAATTTTAAAGTTTCCATTTGATGTTATAATTAAAAATGATTGATATAGAATTGAATGATGTACGATTTGTTAACTCAATTTTGAGAGTTTTAACCTCAGACTGTTACTCACTACGGAAACAGAACTCAAGGCCATTGCTGCTCCGGCAATCATAGGATTTAGTAAGAAGCCATTGAATGGGTATAGCAGTCCGGCGGCAATTGGAATCCCGATCAGGTTGTAAATAAATGCCCAGAACAAGTTCTGACGAATCGTGCGAACCGTTTGTTTAGAAAGTTTTAAGGCTTTCGGCACTTGTTGTAAATCGGAAGAAACGAGGGTGATACTGGCCACATCAATGGCAATATCAGAACCTTTCCCCATCGCGATAGACACATCTGCCTGGGCCAATGCCTGACTATCGTTTATGCCATCGCCAACCATTGCCACGACTTTTCCCTGCGACTGTAATTCTTTTACAAAATCCGCTTTATCGGAAGGCAGGACATCCGCTTTATAATGGTCAATACCTGCTTGTAAGGCTACAGAAGCCGCAGTATGCTGGTTATCACCGGTGAGCATATAGACTTCTATGCCTTGTGCTTTTAAGGCGGAAACCGCTTTTGCAGATCCTGATTTCACCTGATCGGCAATCGCTACAATCGCCAATACCTGTGTCGCATTTGCCAGATAAATTACCGTTTGTGCCTTTTCCTGTAAGCTCAGCACTTTGCTGGCCAGCGCATTGGTTACCGGAATGTTCTGATCTTTTAAAATCTTATGACTTCCAGCCCAGTATTTAACCCCATCAACTACGCCTTCCACCCCTTTTCCTGTCAGACTTTCAAAGTGATTCAGCTCAACTGTGCCAGCGCCTTCTTGTTTTAAGTGGCGGACAATCGCTTCTGCCAATGGATGTTCCGAAGCATATTCCAGTGCCATCAATACTTTTGACAGCTCTTCTTTTGATTTAGGAAGATCTTTTGCCCATTCCAGGGTAGTCACTTCAGGTTTCCCTTCCGTAATTGTTCCTGTTTTATCCAGAATCACGGCATTTACTTTATAGCCCAGTTCCAGTGCTTCCGCGTTTTTAATGAGGACACCAGTTTCGGCACCTTTACCGATTCCTACCATAATGGCAGTCGGCGTGGCCAGACCTAAAGCACAGGGACAAGCAATCACCAATACGGTAACCATCGCCAACAGACCATGTGTAAAAGCGTGCTCACCACCAAACAACAGCCATGCGCCCAATGTCAGCACTGCGATCAACATCACCACCGGTACAAAAATACCCGCAATTTTATCCACCAGTTTTTGTACCGGTGCCTTTGATCCCTGTGCCTCCTGTACCAATTTGATGATCTGGGAAAGCATTGTTGCTCCCCCAACTTTTTCCGCTTTAAAACGGAATGTTCCTTTTTGATTGATGGTTCCGGCAAATACCTGATCCCCTTCTGCTTTTGCTACAGCTACCGGCTCCCCGGTAATCATGCTTTCATCCACATAAGAATTACCCTGATACACGACACCATCTACCGGAATTTTCTCTCCTGAACGTACCATAAGCTGATCGCCAATACGTACGTCTGCGATTGGAATTTCCTTTTCTCCCTCTTCATTAACCAGTATAACCGTTTTCGGCTGCAATCCCATGAGTTTCTTAATGGCTGATGAGGTATTTGCTTTTGCTTTTTCTTCGAGTAATTTCCCCAGCATAATGAAAACAATGACTACCGCCGCCGCTTCAAAGTAAACGTGTGGTTCTAATCCTCTCGAATACCAGAACTCCGGGTAAAAAGTATTGAAAACACTAAAAAGGAACGCGATTCCAGTACTTAGCGCGACCAGCGTATCCATATTGGCGCGACCATGTTGGGCTTGCTTCCAGGCATTCACAAAGAAGTTCTTGCCAAAAATGAAAAGTATTGGCGCCGTTAATGCCATCATGTAATAGTTGCCATTGGGCATGTGCATGTAAAACATGCCAATAATTACAACCGGCAAAGCCAGAATCGAAGAGGCAATCATCCTCTTTTTTAATTGCTGATAATTATTTTGTTGTACCGCTTCCTGTTTTTCTTTAGCACCTTCTTCTTCCAGAATCAAGTCGTAACCTACAGATTGCAATGCTTTCTGCATATCCAAAGGCTGTATTTTATCTTTTTGGTAGGTTACTTTTACCGATAAGGTGGCATAGTTTACCTCCGCATGGTCCACTCCTTCCTGTGCGCCAACCATTGATTCGACACTGCTCGCACAGGAAGCACAGGTCATCCCTAAAACGGGAAGGGTAAGCGTTTCTATATTTTCTTTCATGAGGGTTCTACTTTTTTCTAATACAAAGGTACCTTAATCAGGCAGGAAGAGTTTTATAAGATTTCGGGAAAGATTTATATAATCTCCGGTCAAGGATGATAATTTTCTATTTTTAGCAGCAAATTCTGATTTGAAGCTCTCCTTTGAGCTATGCGGAACAAATAGTCTTTTGTATTTATGGCGACATAAAAAATACTTGTTAATTTTTCGGTTGCAGGGCAAACTTTAACCCAGGTACTTTGCAACAAGAAAAAAAGACAAATATGACAATGCCATTTGAAAAATTCAAAAAACTACACCATTCTGAGCAGCCGCTGCTTATAGGAAATGTCTGGGATGTTCAGTCTGCGCTGATTTACCAAAACCTGGGCTACCAGGCAATTGGGACTTCAAGTGCAGCCATTGCCACTTCTTTTGGCTATGAAGATGGGGAAAACATACCTTTTCAGGATTACCTTTTTATGATTAAAAGGATATTGGACAGGACAACCTTACCCTTAACAGTGGATTTAGAATCGGGATACGGCAAGGATGTGAAGACCATTTTTGAAAATATCAATAAACTGTACGAATTAGGGGTTGTTGGAATCAATTTAGAGGATTCTCTGGTACTGGACGGAATAAGAAGCATAGCAGATGCTGCAGTTTTTTCGCTCAAACTTGAGCAGTTAGTTCAAATGCTAAAAGAAAATAATGTGGAGGTTTTTATCAATGTGAGGTGTGATACATTTTTACTGGGATTACCTAACGCCTTGGCAGAAACCATTGCCCGCATTAAATTATATGAACGTACAGCTATCGATGGCATATTCCTACCATGCCTGACAGACGAGAAAGACATCAAATCTGTTATAGAAACAACCTCAGTACCAATCAATGTCATGTGCATGCCTGATTTACCTGATTTTGACAGGCTAAAATCACTTGGAATAAAACGAATCAGTATGGGTAATTTTGTCAATAATTATATTTACCAAAAGATGAACGAAGTTTCCGCATCATTTGTTCCCAATCAAAATTTTTCAACATTATTTTAATATGGAGCTGACACACGACATCATGTACCAGGCATCCTTAGACAAGGATATTTCCTTTGAGGGGATCTTTTATACGGCAGTGAAAACGACAGGAATCTTTTGCAGGCCTTCTTGTACGGCAAGGAAGCCTAAAAAGGAGAATGTTGAATTTTTCAAGACCGCGAAAGATTGTATAACCAAAGGATACCGGCCTTGTAAGGTTTGTTGTCCACTGGAAAAACTAAATGAAACACCAGCATACATCAGACAACTAATTGATGAATTGGGTAAAGACCCTGGAATTAAGTTTAAAGATTACGACCTGGTAAAGAGAGGTATAGAACCAAATAAAGTAAGACGATGGTTTTTAAAGAATCATGGCCTCACTTTTCAGGCTTATCAAAGAATGTTCCGCATAAATTCAGCATTCAAAAAGATAAAGAACGGTGGCTCAGTAACGGAAACAGCTTTTAATTCCGGCTTCGATTCCCTAAGTGGATTTGGAGATTCCTTTAAGAATATCTTTGGGGTTTCACCTAAAAACAGTAAAGCTAAAATGGTTATTGATTTCAGCAGAATAGAAACCCCTTTAGGAACAATGTGCGCCTGTGCTGTTGATGAAGGTATTTGTTTGTTGGAGTTTACCGATCGGAGAATGCTGGAAACGGAGCTTAAGAGCCTTTCAAAATCATTAAATGCAACCATAATCCAGGGAGATAACCTTCATTTTTCAACGTTAGCGCATCAGCTGAGCGAATATTTTTCTGGTAACAGAAGCGAATTTACTGTTCCCATGGTTACACCGGGTACCTTATTTCAAAATAAAGTCTGGCAAACTTTGCAACAAATTCCTTTTGGCACAACCACATCCTACGGAGAACTGGCAGATAAGATCAGTAACCCTACAGCAGTAAGGGCAGTCGCCAATGCAAATGGAATGAATAAAATCGCTATTTTAATTCCTTGTCATCGTGTGATTGGAACTGATGGAAAATTAACCGGTTATGGAGGAGGGCTTTGGCGAAAACAATATCTACTGGAATTAGAGCAGCTAAACCGATAAAATGACAAAACCGAAAATTCAGGTTCTTCTACTGAACCTGATAATTACATTTCCGTGAAACTCCCGCCAAAACATTTCCAACCATAATGCGTTCTAAGTTAAGCCTTAACATAAAAAAAACAGTTAAGTAAACAGCGAGCACCATGGCAAAGATTAACATGTGTTTTGAGCACCAGGTTGCGGTAAAAGTATTCTTTCTGAATAAAGACAAAGTCATTAAAGAACCCATCATAAAATACCTCCGCAGTGATGCCGAGGGAACTCTTGAGATTTCCCTGGATGGAATCACTGAAGGGAAATGGAAAGTCACTTTGGAATGGAATTTTGAAGATAAAGAATATTCCCTGGTTAAAGAGATTGAAATTCCATATATGGAAGCCCTAACTACCTAAACGGTACTTATATGGCAAAATAGCGACTAAAATTTCTTTTATAGCCCGGGAATTTGATGAATTTATTTTAAGCTAAGAATAACCTGCGCTTTCTCTATTTTAAAATTACAATTGGCCGCTAAACAGAACATTTTGAGCACCTGTTCTAAAGGTTGATTGCCGAAATTCCCGGAGAAATTCCTTGCTGATTTCTGCACTCCCTGGATTTCAACAGGCAGTCCGTACCAATCTTCCAAAGCGGTAACGACCGCGCTAAAGCCCGCATTATTAAATTTAAGCTGTCCTTTGATCCAGGATTCCCGCTGTTGAATATTAAAAGTTTCCTTTTCCATCAGGTCTACAGACCTGTTCAACATCACCATCTCTCCGGGAAGGAGGATCTCCGCTGTATTGTCGATATCAGAGGTATACGCTTTTTCAGCTTTTAACTTTCCACTGAGGAGTTCCAGCTGTTGTCCGGATTCATGCGGATAAGCGCGCATATAAAAGCTTGCGCCTGATACCGTAACCTTCATATCCGAAGTTTCCAATATAAAAGGGAGTCGGGCATTCCCGCTAATTTCAAAATAAGCAGCACCTGACAACACTACTTTCCGGTTTCCCTCAGGAAAAGCATGGGGTACTTTCAGGGTACTGTTGCCATTCAGAATTACTTTGGAATGATCGGCCAGCCTGATGACGCTCCTTTTTCCGGATGGAGATTTATAGACCCGATATTGTTGTTGTTCTTCCTTAAAAGCCAGATCAGCTTGCATTACTTTCTGATAATGATGGCATAAAACGATGCTCAACACCAGCAATACCGTTGCTGCCATAACATAATACCATAGCCGGACAGATGATCTTCTTTTAGCACACATAAGTATCGAAAATTGAGAAGCAATCTACCACATTTCTTACCGCTGGTCAACACTCCCTTACCCTTCATCAAATTATTTTCTTTCTCTTTCTATTTATGCCCCTTTTTGCAGGACAAAGGAAGGCCGCTATTTTGAAAAGCCTCCTGATTAAACTTAATTATCAATCAAATGAAAAAACATTTCTTATTGCCTGCAATTGCTTTAATGTTATTGGCGAACACTGCAAAATCTCAAGACTCCAATCCGGTTCATGTAGGCTTAAAAGCTGGTGCGAATTACAGCAAACTTTCCCTTTCTGCACCTGGAATTTCGGGTAAATATGCTACAGGATTCTCGGCAGGTGCCTTTACCAGAATAGATCTTGGTCGTGCTTATGTGCAGGGAGAATTGCTGTACAGCAAGAAATCAGGTAAACTGGACTTCAATGCGGCAAACGATCAGAAAGCAAAATGGACTAGTATTGACATTCCTTTGCTAGTTGGATATAAGATTCTGCGTACAGAACAAATGAACCTGAGGGTATTTGGTGGAGCGGTTTACAGCTATACTATAAATGACAAGACCTCCGTTCTTAAGCAACTCAATCCTGCATTCCGGGAATTCAAAAAATCGAATGTAGGTTATCAGGCAGGTGCAGGAATTGATTTAGGAAAGCTTACTTTTGACCTACGTTATGAAGGCGCTTTAACGGACATCGATAAAACATTTAAATCCCGTCCTCAGTCCTTTCAGGCTAGTGTAGGATTTCTGATTTTTTAATCCTTCGCCTTATTTACATCATCCTCGTAATGAAAAAATTCCACTTAAATAAACCACTTGTTTTTATCTCTGGCTTTTGGATCCTTTTGGGTTTAACCTTATGGTCTCAATTGAAAAGAGATTACCCTACACTCAATACCTTTGGCACTGCGGCACTGATCGTTTTATGTTCTGCCGTCATTGCCCATTCGCTGAGTAATGTGTTTCTACCTTTCGCTTTAAAAAAGGGTAAAATGCAGGGATTTGTCTTCCAAACCGTCATTGCAACGGTAGTTTTAACGGCTGCAATTGGAGGGATCTTTTATGGCACTTATTGGTTAAGTATCCATGGGACTAAGTACGATACTGCGGCACAATTAGCGGAAAACAAGGATTATCTGGTGGTATTTTTAAGAACGATCCCTTCTGCTTTACTGATCATTGGCTCCACCTGTGGTTTTCAATTTTACCAGGAGCACTATAAAATGGCGCAAAAACATACCTTGTTGCAACAGGCGCATCTGGAAGCACAACTGAGAATTTTACAGGACCAGATCAACCCGCACCTGATGTTTAATGTGCTGAATCACCTGCATATTCTCATGAAAAAAGATGTGGATCTGGCTTCTACTTTACTGGTCAAGTTTTCGGACATCTTAAGGTATCAGTTGTATGAATGTAACCGGGAAACCATTGCACTGGAAAAAGAAGTCACCTATTTGAAGAACCTCGTCTCTGTCGAAAAAATCCGCTGGGGCGACGAGCTTCAGGTGGATTGTATATGGAATATTACGAATGGAAAGCGGGACATTGTCCCGCTTTTACTCGTTCCATTTGTAGAGAATGCTTTTAAACACGTTTCCCGCTTACCTTCACAAAAAGGATTCGTCCGCTTGTCTTTAAACCAGGAAAATGAGCAGCTAACTTTTACCATAGAGAATTCAAATTCGCCTAAGCCGGCAAGAAAAAACGAGAGTAGTGGTCTTGGGCTGGAAAATGTACGTAAGCGTTTAGAGATTCTTTATCCGGAGCAGCACGACTTACAAATCACACGTAGTGACACCCATTTTAAAGTTGTTTTAGTTATTCATTTAGATCAAAAAGTAAATTATGTCGGTTACTAAACACCTTGTTGAGTTGCCATTGCAATGTCTGGTCGTAGACGATGAGCCTATTGCCCGGACGGGAATTATAGATTTCATTGATCAGGTAGATTTCCTCCAGCTGGCAGGTTCTTGCGGAACGGCAATGGAGGCCTCAGATTTTATTCATAAGAACCAGGTAGACCTGTTGTTTCTGGACATTAATATGCCCTACTTATCAGGGCTGGAATTGCTGGAAACCATGGAAAACCCACCTTTAACCATTATCACTACTGCTTATTCCGAGCATGCTTTAGACGGTTACCGTCTGCAAATTGTGGATTACCTGCTCAAACCAATTACTTTTCAGCGTTTTCATCAGGCAGCTACCAAAGCCCGGCAAATGCACCAATTGCAGCGTTTACAAAAACAGCCGCAGGCGATGGACCCTTACTTATTTGTGCGTCAGAAAGATAGTTTTAAAAAGATCCAATGGGCGGATATTTTATATGTGGAGGGGATGCAGAACTATGCCAAACTAAAATTTAAAGACCAGGAACTGATCATTCATCAAACCTTAGTCTCCCTGGAAGAGATATTGCCAGCGGATCACTTTTTCAGGATCCATAAATCTTATCTGGTCAATATCTCTAAAATTGATGTAGTCTCGGGAGGAAGAATCTTCATTGGCGAACATGAGCTGCCAATTTCCAGACACCGTAGGGAGGACTTATTAAAAGAGGTGGTTTACAATAAACTCATTAGCCGTTAACGCTTTCCTAAATTCCATTTGAGGCCTACGGCTCCATAAGCTGTGGTCTCAAAATGCGGCGGATTAACGTCTCCCTTATCCTTGAAAAAATCTTTCAGTTTCCTGCTGGTAAATTCCATTGAACGGTACAGGGAAGCACCTGCGGTGAGTTGTAAGCTCAGTGATTTGTTCAGCTTAAATTCGGGTTGGAATCCGGAGATCACTTGCAGGTAGGACAAGAATGCTTTGTCTTTTCTGCCCACATCCGCTGTCATCGCGCTGACTTCGGCTACCACTTTCAGCTTGATACCTTCGCTGGCTTTATAGGCCAATTCTACTTTTTCCGGAAAATTCACCATGACCTGGAATTTACCATTGGTTTTCCAGTTTAGGAAAATGGCAGGCAATACCATGGGTATCCCAAAAGTATTGGACACTACCGGCCCCACACCCAGGGCTAGATTTGGGTTAAATTGCTTGATAAATATCACGCCACCCATCACCAGGATATCCTGTGAAGAAATCCCTTTCAGATCGGTGTATACCCCCGCCGAAGCCATAAACAACATGTTCCAGCTTTTGCCCAATGGACGCAGGTGCATCAGTCCGACGCTGGCATTGAGCAGCTCGTCTGGAAATAACTGTACTTCATAATTCTGGTTTTTTATCTTCGCATAAGAACCTCCAAGTGTTACTGCCCATACTTTGGCTCTTCCCAATGAATCGACTTTCATGGATAATGGAATGCTGATTGCACCTTCCAGTCTTCTCATATCGCTTTTCTGTTCGGTTTTCTGCCCGGTTTCCCCAACCTTAGTTTCGGGTATGTATCTGGACAAAGGAATGTATTCTGCTTTTAGTCTGAAGCCCGATAATTCCTGGGCTTTACTTTCTAAGCTGATCAATAGTATAAATAGCAAAAGGCCGTAATTAAAAAATTTCATCATGTTTTTCTGTATCAATGTTTAAATATTTTCGGCGAAGAACGTCAGGATTCCGGCGCTGAGGAAATAATATTGACCAGTGGTAATTCCGTGTTGACAAGCGGCTCAACTTTGTATTGTTAAATAAGATTACCATAAATTTAATCCGGGTTTCATTTTTTTAATACATTTGCAGCTGAGTGGGTTATCCCGATTTATTCTAAAGCAACATCAGAAGTTTGAAGACAAGAAACTATAGAATTCCTATCATATATATCGTCTTTGGTGTTTTATGGATCACATCTAGTGACTACCTTCTAATTTCTTTAAGCCCGGATCTTAGTCCCCGGGTATCCGGGTTCATGGCCTCCCTGAAAGGAATCCTTTACATTCTGGGTACCGGATTTCTTTTGTATTATCTGATCAGAAAAGAAAGGGAAAGGATTGCCGAAGCGGATAAAAAGAGAATCGGGGAGATCGTTGATAAGATAAATAACCTGATTATCATGTCTGATCCTGCGGGAAACATTACCTGGGTAAACCGGGCCTTCGTGAACATTACCGGATATACGATGCAGGAGGCTTTGGGAAAAACACATGCCGAACTTTTGTATGGCCCGGAAACCGACCTTGAAATCGTGGATAAACTGACAAAAGCCCTTAACAATAAGGCTTTTTTTAGCGGAGAACTTGTTAATTATGCCAAGGGAGGAAAAGCGTATTGGTCGCAATTTAATATCTCTCCTATGTTTAATATCAAAGGCGGACTGGAAGGATACATTTCTGTAGAAAACAACATTGACGACAGCAAGCACAGGGAGGACCTGATTGTCCAGCAGCATCGGAAACTGAAGGCTGTTTCCTGGTTTAATTCTCATGAAATCCGAAAGCCGGTGGCCTCTATTCTGGCCTTATCAGAATTGCTTATGGAAGAAAAGAATGCGAATGAGCAGCAGGAACTGATAAAATACCTTAGGCAAAGCGCTATCAACCTGGACCTTATCATTCATCAGGTCAATGAGGCGGCAGCAGTAAAATAAATTATGTACCTTTGATCCCAGCATCAAACCAACAATTTCCTTAAAATGATCCGGCAGTTTAAACCATCAGATCTTAACCCGATGAGGGAGATCTACAATCACTATGTGGAAAATACACTACTTACTTTTGACGAAGTAGCCTTGAATGCGCAAGAATTTGCGGATAAACTAGCTCCTGTGCTTTCCAAATTCCCATGCCTTGTGTATGAGAAAGAAGGACAAGTTCTGGGTTATACCTATGCTACTGCATGGAAAGAAAACCCTGCCTATCGTTTTACCGTTAGCAGTGTCATTTACTTAGATCCGGAAGCCATAGATAAAGGAACAGGTACAGCCCTTTACAGGAAACTGACGGAGGAACTGCGCGAGATGAAAATTCATTCTATCGTTGCCGGTATCCTGATGCCAAATGAAAAAAGCACCAGAATGCACGAGCGACTGGGTTTCAGCAAGGTGGCACACCTGAGTCAAATCGGTTATAAATTCAATAAATGGATCGATGTCAGCTACTGGCAAATGACTTTATAAAAATATAGTTCATCATAAAAAGTGACAATTGTCGCATTAAATTGTGACAATTGTCCAGACAATCAGTGCATTTCCTATTTAACTTGTTCTTAAATAATGGGAGATGCCTGGTACCCACAAGAATCAGGCAAAGGGAATCGCCGAAAACCTTGTAAAGAGTAGGTATAACCATAAATTTATAACGCTCGGGTACTATAAAAGCAAACATGAAACAATTGGGATTTTAGCACAGTGGGTTCCACCCGCTGTGCTGATAAAAACTCCCGGAGCCCATAAATAAAACCCCTTATTTATGTCATGTTAAAAGAAGTATATTTAGGTTTGATCTAATCATTAAAAAAATAAATCTTCATGGATAAACGTGCGCTCTATTTCTATGAAATGATGTATGGTAAAGAATCATTTCCAAAGATCGATTTAACAACTGTTGATGCTTTTTTAAAACAGATGGTCATCCCTCCTTCCCGCCAGGAATTGAGGAAGAAGATCGGCTCCCTTTGTCCGGTCAGCGATCAGACCTTCCATTTATTCAACTATGGTTTTCAGCCCTTCTCATTACCACAGGATCAGTTATTCTGTAGTGCCGAGCAAATCCCCAACAAAATACTTTTTGTCCAGCATGGGCTGTTACGCGGTTATTATAAAGGAGAAAAGCAGCAGGTCACCACCTGGTTTGCCGGGCCAAATGAATTTATCATTCCCAATAATTTCATTTCTCAGGCCCCCTGTCAGGAATACATTGAATGTCTGGAAAACAGCAGCTTCCTTGCGCTGGATTACCAAACCTGGTTAAAAATATACATAGCCTCCAATGAGATCGCTAAACTGTTCCTGAAATTAATGGAAGAAAAGCAGCTGCAAACGAATGCGAGAGAAAAGATGCTGAGGGTTCAGAATGCGGAAAGAAGGTTCCAGCATTTAACCAAAGAGATCCCCGGCCTGCTACAAAATGTAAAAGATGACCTACTGGCTTCTTATCTTAATGTGACGCGAAGACATCTGGAAAGAATAAAGGTGCAGTGTTTCAAAAAACCATCATCGGAATCCTGACCCGGATACAACGCAAATATTTTACCGGATAAAAAAAATATCTGGCAAAATAAGCAGTACTAAACTCTCTCCGAATAATTAAACGCTGTTTGAGGAAGAATAACCTGAATAGAGATCTCCAGGATCTCAGCGATTTCGTAAAGTCGTTTTACAGTCAGACAGGTATAACCTCTTTCCAGCTTGGAATAGGAGTTTTGAGAAATATGTAGCTTTTCAGCCATATATTCCTGCGTATAGCCTTTGATAACTCTCTGAATTCTTACAGCGTTTCCAAGTTGCATATGTTTTTGATCTTAACTAAATTTAAAAAGAATTAGTTCAATCCAAACCTTAGCACCCACAGATCAGGTACTTAAGCCTAAAAACAGGTAATTTACTCCTCAGAAAAAGTATTTATCCCAGCCAAAAAAAGTAAATCACGCAAGGGTTTCTTCACAGAACAGTTCCTGGTTTTTTAATCTAATTTTTTAAGCAGCGAAGCGGCAATCCTGAGGGTTTAGTTCCGCCAGATACGATTTGAGCCGAACCGGAAGCGGCCGACATATATAATCCAGTAGCCGTATTTGCAGTATTTTGTGTACTACTCCAGTAAAAGGCCGAAACACCACGTCCACCAGAAGTACCATTAGCATCGGCCAGAAAGCCTGCTGTATTTAATTTCAATTGTAAAAACCGGGGGGCTACTGTACTCCACTCTGTAGCGGTAGGAATGCGCCATACTACCCCAAGCATAATGCTACATGGGTCGTTAGCCGGCAGCCAGTCGCTATTTTCTGCATTGCCAGCTACCCATTGTGTAGCTGGCGTTCTAACACCTGCTGTATGCTGATATCCTTGTGAACGGTTAAATGTCCAATACCAACCTATATTAGTTTCAGTTATATCTGTTAATCCGCTTGCTTCCTCCCCTGCGCCCAGATTTTGTGTAAGCCAACATTTAGCATCTCCGGCAAGGTCTTCCCAGGTTTTATAAGTTACCGTTTTAGCTACCGGTGCCCCCTTTACCCCCGGCAGGTGGTTAATGGTTATTGGAACACAGCCCAGGTTAATTTTAGTATCTATGTCACTATAAGCCGTTCCTTTAGCATTGCTGGCATAAGCACGGAGGTAATAACTCTGGTCTTTTACCCATCCGGAAATGGTGTTATTAAAAGTACCGATACCATTCCCACTGGCCAGCTGATGATCATTTATCGTTGGTTTCCCGGTAGTATTCCAGACAAAACCTCTATCCATGATGGTCATTCCTCCATCCATTAATGCCGTTGCTTTTACTTCTACAGCGCTAGTGCTGAGACTTGAAAAAGACGCAGTACTGATGGTGGGTATTGATTTTATAATTTGATCTCTCAGGCAGCGAACCGGCAATGCCGATGGCTTGGTTCCTTTTCCTGCGATTTCACTTTTGTTATTTTCTATGGACAGGTACCAGGCAGTCCCATTATCGGTTTTATTTTGCGTACTGCTCCAATAAAAACCGGAAATCCCACGTCCGCCGGATGTCCCGTTTAAGTCTGCTAAAAAGCCTGACTTATGTAGTTTTAAATTGGAAGCATAGGCATCTGCATCTGTCTTCCAGTTCTGAGTTCCGGCAGCAGTATTTGCCCATTCCATTTGTGTAGGTAAACGCCAACCTGCACCAAGCAGTAAGCTACAAGGATCAGTCCCTGCAGTCCAATCGCTATTTTCTGTATTTGTAAAATTCCATGTGCTTGCCGGAGTACGTCCCCCATTATATTCATAGCCTTGTGCCCGGTTAAACTGCCAGTACCAACCATAAGCGTCCTCTGTTACATCAGTTAAGCTAGTGGCCTGTTTTGTGGCACCAAGATTCCGGGCAATCCAGCATTTTGCTGTTCCCGAAGCATCGCTGCTCACAATAGGATAAGTAATGGTTTTACTACCTGGTGCACCGTTTACACCTGCTTCATGAAGCACAGTAAATGAAGGAGGACAAATTTCAAAGCTGGTCACCTCCGGACTATAAGCCGTGCCTAAATTATTGGTGGCAAAAGCGCGTACATAATACGTGCTGCCTTCCATCAAACCGGTTAGGCTCCCCGTCATTTCAAAAGCAGACGCATCTGCCGAAATCACCTGATCTGTCAAATCCGGATTACCTGTGTTGTTCCAGACAAAACCTTTTGCTTTTAATTGCATACCACCATCATTCATGATTAAGGCTTTACTTTGGGCGTTGCCCTGGAGGATCGTTGCAGCGGGAATCACCACCTTCCCTACCGATGGCACTGAGGATTCTAACGGCCCTCTCAGACACCTCACCGACCAGGCATAAATTTTATCGAAATAGGCGATTCCACTAACGTTGGTAGCAAAGTAAATATTTCCACCAAGGGAAGGCGTACTTTGTGTACTGGCCCAGTAATACCCCTCTGTCCCACGGCGGTCTACTCCCCCGGTCATGTAATGCAGAAAGCCTGCAGCATGTAATTTCAATTCTGAATTATAGGCATCATAGAGGTTAGTCCAGGGTTTTTTTGTATTTGCTTTGGCATTAGTCCATTCAGTAATAGTTGGCATTCTCCATCCTGAACCTAGTTGTTGCACACAGGGGTCATTGGCCGATGTCCAGTTGCTATTGTCAATAATACTGGTGATCCATGGCGTGTTTGGTGTTCTTCCGTTAGCTGCATATTGGTACCCTTGCAATTTATTGAATTGCCAATACCAGCCTGCTGAGCTTTCTGTATTATCAGTTGCATTTACCGCAGGTTGATCCGCTCCAAGATTTTGTGTAATCCAGCATTTTGTCTCACCAGAGATGTCCGTACTGACCGCATTGTAGGTAACGGTTTTAGTTACGGGAGCACCATTGATTCCGGCAATATGTTGAATGGTAAAGGAAGGACATAATTTAAAACTGGTATGAATTGCGCTATAGTTTGTTCCTAATTGATTAGTGGCGTAGGCACGAACAAAGTAAGTTATGCCCTCGGATAGTCCGGTTAAAGTCTGCTTAAAAACACCTACTCCTGTTCCGGAAGCGACTACCTGATCCGCCAGTGTTGGCATTCCGGTAGTATTCCACACCAGACCTCTGGTGGTTACCGGGCTTCCACCGTCTAATGCAACACCTGCTGTTACCTCTGCCTGGCTCGTGGCCATGGAAGAAATTGTAACATTACCAACTGAAGGAGCGGTTATAACCGGACTTTCCATAATGCAACGTACCGATGCACCATAACCTTTATTCATCGCAATCATGTCTGAAGCAGTTCCTGTAGCATAACGGGCATTGCCTAGCGTAGCACCGCCGGCACTGCTACTCCAGAAATAGTGTTCACTACCAATGCGATCTAAACTAAGCGTGGTAATCATAATTATACCTGCGCCATGAACCTTCAATTCGGATTGGTAAGCATCATTCAGGCCGAGCCATTTTTTCGTACCACCGCCGGTATTACTCCACTCTGTACCGGTTGGCAAACGCCAGCCTGACCCTAATAACAATCGACAAGGGTCGTTTGCTGCCTGCCAATCTGCGGCATCCTGTTTCCCTGCTTCCCATGGGCTTGCAGGTGTTCTTACCGGACCATCAGATTTATAACCCTGGATTTTATCGAATTGGAAATACCATCCGGAAGAAGATTCCCTGGCATCAGCAGCAGAATTAGCCGGTTGATCGGCACCCAGATTTTGAGTAATCCAACATTTTGCTGAGCCGGAAAGATTGCTGCTCACTACGTTATAAGTAACCGTTTTCGTTACCGGTGCCCCATTTAATCCTGCCACGTGCATGATGGTAAAGCTAGACGGACATACCCTAAAAGTACTGACCTCATCGCTATAAACTGTCCCAACACCGTTGGTTACAAAAGCACGGATATAATAGACCGGGCCCTCTTCCAGACCTGCTATTAACCTGCTGAAAGTTCCTTTTTGAAGTTCACCAGCGATCAGATGATCGGTTCCGATCTCCGGATTACCGGTTGTGTTCCATACCAGGCCACTGGCAGAAATGATGTCTCCACCATCAGAAATAATTTCAACGCCTGCCTTTACCGTAGTGCTGGTCATTTCAGTAATCTGAACTTTACTGATCACCGGAAGTAGCTTCGCAGTCGTAAACTGTTGCGGATCTCCGTAAGCAGTTCCCTTTATATTGATTGCATAAGCGCGTAAATAATAGGTGGTACCTGAAGTCAGGCCGGCAATTTTAAGGGTAAAACTGCCCGTACCTGCGGTTGTATCTTTCAATTTGGTAACCAGAGCTGTGGTTGGGTCCGGACTGGTACTCCAGCAAATGCCACGTTCCGTAACCGGCATGCCTCCATCGTCTGTAATGTGACCGCCGGAAAGCGCAGAACTACTCTTAATTTCAGTTGCACTGCTCGTCTGAATCGTTGGCAAGCTCACCGCTAAGGTGGTCGCAGAAACCTGACTTCCGTAGGTAGTTCCTACTGCATTGCTGGCATATGCACGGATATAATAAGTGCTGCTTTCGGTTAGTCCGCTGATATGAGCGATGAATTTTCCGATTCCGGTACTGGTATTGTCAACTGTTTTAGCATTCAATTCCAGGGTTGGATTTCCGGTTGTATTCCAGGTTACCCCTCTTGTCAAAATCGGCGACCTGCCATCATCGGTAATGTCACCACCACTGGTGGCAGTGGTAGCGTTGATATTCGTAACTGCGGTGCTGACCGACAAAGTAGGGAAAGCATTGGTCAGGAAACTCCGCTCTATCCCATAAGCAACGCCGATATTATTCTGGGCATAAGCACGCACATAGTATAAAGTGTTAGGGGTTAACCCTGTCATGGTAGAAGTAAAGGATTCTGGCCCATACCAATGGTAAGAGATCTTATCATAAATCGTTGGATTGGTTTTGGTACTCCAAACCAGTCCTTTCTGGATCACATCTGCACCACCATCACTGGTAATTGTTCCGCCACTAATGGCAGAAAAACCACCCAATCCAGTCACTTCTGTCGTATTTAATACCGGTGCCGTTGGGAATAAGGTAATCTTCACCTGATTACCATAAGCCGTACCTGCAGCATTCACCGCATAGGCCCGGACAAAATAAGTGATGCTCATTTTCAAACCGGTAACTTCACTGTTGAAGGTTCCCGTTCCCTGGCCATCTTTGGTTCTGTTTAATAATTCCGTATCCGGATTAAAGCTCTTGTCGGTACTCCAGACTACCCCACGATCGGTGATTGCTGCGCCACCATCATTACTGATCCGGCCACCTGTAGTAGCGCTGGTTTTAGAGGAAGCAGTAATGTAACTCGTTGTTAGTGTAGCTAAAATAGCTGGTGTTGTAAAAGTCAGCTCATTTCCATAAGCAGTACCCTCGCTATTGCTGGCATAAGCGCGCACATAATACGTTGTAACAGGTGTCAATCCAGTCAGTGCACTTCTAAACGTGCTTCCGGAACCGGTATCATATCTGGTTTCATTAGCCGTTCCCAACGTAGGGTTAGCTGTGGTACTCCATACAACTCCCTGGTTGGTGATGGTAGTAGCTCCATCTGAAATCACCGTACCCCCACTGATAGCCGTCCCCCCGGCAGAAGAAACGCTAACCGGATTGGTGGTTAATGCAGGGATGATCAATGTGGTAAAGCTCAATTCATTTCCATAAGCAGTACCTACACTATTGTCGACATAAGCGCGGATATAATAAGTAATCCCTGGTTTCAAACCACTGATGGTAGCCGGAAAACTTCCTGTTCCGCTACCTGGTTGAACCGTTTTTTGATGAGTTACCGTATCTGGTCTGAAGCCGGACCGGGTACTCCACACCATCCCTCGGGTGGTGGTTTCTGCCCCACCATCGTCTGATATATTTCCTCCGGTAACTGTTGAAGTTCCGGTAGTTCCGATGGCAGCATTGGTACTTAGTGTGGCCAATACCGGTGGATCTGTCTTAAAGCTAAGCAGATTGCCGTAACTGCTGCCTGCTGCATTTATAGCATAGGCCTGCACGTAATAAGTGGTATTCGCTTTTAAGTTTTTAAGCAGACTTTCAAAAGCAGTATTGCCAGTTCCATGATCAATTTTATTTACGGTGATGGTGTCCGGGTTAAACACCGGGTTTAAGCTCCATACCATTCCACGGGCAGTAATAGCTGAGCCGCCGTCATTGCTGATTTCTGCTCCGGTCTTTGCAGTTGTACTTCCGGTAGCTATGGCATAAGTGGTGGTTAATACTGGTTTTTGCGGGGTGATAAAACTGAGCACATTACCATAGGTAATACCCACGCTATTGATCACATAGGCACGTATATAATAAACCGTGTGTTCTGCTAATCCGGTTAAATTCGCGGTAAAGCTGCCGGCAAAACGACCAGTTTCTGAGGTTTTATTTACCCTGACAGTATCAGGGTTAAAGTTTGCATCAGTACTCCAAATTACCCCGGCAGTGGTTACTACTGCCCCTCCATTGGTTAAAATCTGACCACCGGCAGTAGCGGTAGTTGCTGAAGTCAACACGGTTGGACTGGTACTTAGTGTGGCCAAAATTGCTGGCAAAGTTTTGAAAGTTTTCACTGTGCCATAAGCGATTCCTACACTATTGACCGCATAAGCGCTAATGTAATAGGTTGTATTACCCAATAAGTCACTGATAGGTATTTTAAAAGTACCTATCCCTGGCCCGGAACCGCTATGGTCATGATCAACCGTTGGCTGTGCTGATGTGCTCCAGCAGATTCCACTGGCAGTTACCTCGCTACCTCCATTGCTGGAAATCGTTCCCCCGGCGGTAGCCGTCATGCTGGTAATGGTATTTAATGCCGTTTCATCGGTAGTCAATTCCGGTAAACCGAAAGTCCTGCATGCTTCTTCATTGGCTGCATAGGCGATGCCGGCACTATTGGTTGCATATGCCCTCACATAGTAAACTGTGCCAGGCAATAAACCGGTCATGGTCATCTGGAAATCAGCAGATCCGGAGGTATTGAGCCTATTGGTAGCGGAAGCTTCCGGATCAAATCCTTTAAGCGTACTCCATACCAAACCACGGTCGCTGATGACAGCGCCTCCATTGCTCAGAATCTTCCCGCCACTGATCGCTGTAGTTCCTTGTGGCCCGCTGGTCACCGTATTTGTAGTAAGGGTAGCCAATACCGGAGGCGCCGTTACAAATTGTTGTACATCGCCATAGGCAATACCTGCGCTATTGATGGCATAGGCACGGATATAATAATTGGTATTTCCGGTCAGGCCGGTTAAAACCTGCACAAAATCTCCTGTTCCAGCATCGCTGGTTGTATGTGCATCTGCTATAGTTGGCAACGCTTCGGTGCTCCAGCAAATACCCCTTTGCCATACCGGCGTTCCACCATCGGCAATGATATTACCCCCGCTGCTGGCCGAGTTGGCTGTAATTAAACTCGCGGGTAAGGTGCTCAAAGTAGATGTTGTGGCAGTGGTAAAGGTCAATTCGTTTCCATATACCAGGCCTATATCATTGATGGCATAAGCGCGCACATAGTATTTGGTTAACGGACTTAATCCTGTAATTGGTGTAGAGAAAATTCCTTTACCTGAACCATTCTCCTGGCTGCCATCTGTGATTTCAGGATCGCCCGTGGTGTTCCAGCAAATCCCTCTTGAGGTTATTATACTTCCTCCATCATTAACGATTTCTGCGCTGGCTGAGGCAGTTATCCCTCCAATATTTTCTATTTTCAGGGTATTGATTTCCGGTAATATTGCCGGAGCTGTCTTAAAGCTTTCCTGATTTCCATAAACTACTGCGCCACTATTCCCTGCATAGGCACGAACGAAATAAGTAGTGCTACCGGTTAATCCGTTCAGCTGACTCACAAACTGTTCGCCGCTACCATTATTACCAACCACCTGATCAGCGATACCCGGGTTTGGTGCGGTTCCCCAGGCGATGCCACGGAAAGTGATTCCTGAACTGCCGGGATTTACAATCTGACCACCTGTTGTCGCGCTTACACTGCTTACCTGAGTAACCGGCAAAGTGGTTAAGCTGATATAGAGCGGCGTGCTGAAAGTCAATTCCCTGGTATAAGTTGTCCCCGCGCTATTGCTCGCATACCCTTTCGCATAATACACTGTGCCAGGCAATAACCCGGTGAGTTGCACATTAAATCCACCGATATCATCAGGGATAACTGTTGTCGATTCCTGGTGTTGGAAATTAATCCTATCGGTACTAAAAGCAATTCCTTTGGAAAGTATGGCGGCCCCACCATGGTCCTGAATCGATGCACGGGCCATGGCTTTGGTATCTGTAATGTCTGTGACGCTAATGGTGTTATTTGTTAAAACAGGTGCTTGTGCGGGCGCGGAAACGAAAGTCAGCAAATCCCCATAAGCCTTTCCAAATCTGTTTTCTGCATAAGCACGAACATAATAAGTGGTATTCCCCATAAGGTTGCTTAGGAAACTTTGAAAAGTTCCGGTGCCGGGGCCATCATTGGTCGTTACTGTTGTCTGTTGATTTTGGGGATCTCCGGGATCTCCTGTTTTGCTCCGGGAAACTCCTCTGGAAGTAATGTCAGCATCTCCATTGCTGGTGATTATTCCACCCCCTGTTGCCGTTCTGTTGGTAATGGCAGAAATTGGCTGCGTACTCAATTCAGGAATTCCGGGAAGGAGGATAAAAGTCTTATCCGCGCCATAAACCGTACCGACCACATTGGTTGCATAGGCCCGAAAGTGGTAAATCACATTGACTCCCAAACCAGTGATCGTACTACTAAACACTCCTAAACCATTACCATTGCTGCTGCCTGCACTGTTGTTTAGTGTAGGGTTTTCTGCTATACTCCAAACCACGCCACGGGAAAGTACTGCTGCTCCACCATCTGACATCACCTGGCCGCTACCTTTAGCCGTATTGTTAAAGAAAGAGCCCGCCGTAAGTGTATTTACAACCGGATAGTCTGGCGTATGGAATACCTCTTCATTACCATAAGCAACGCCCACTTCATTCACGGCATAAGCACGAACATAATAAATAGTTGCCGGAGTTAAATCTTTAATCTGGCTGGTAAAGGTTCCACTACCATCACCTGTGACCGACTGTTCCGTTTTAGTAGGCAGGTCGATAGTTGGCAGCGTATTGGTGCTCCAGCAAATCCCTCTTGCGGTAATCTGTGCTCCGCCATTGGTGCTGATTAAACCTCCGCTGTAAGCTGATACGCCGGTGATTCCATTTGGCCTGGTGGTTGTAATCAAGGCCTTTCCACTCGTTACAAAACTGGTTTCAGAAGTATAAGACCTTCCCGCAGAATTGCTGGCGTAGCCTTTGGCGTAATACGTAGTTCCGGAAATCAGATTGGTTAAGTTTCCGATAAAGACTCCGATATCTGTCGGGTTAATGGTTTCCGAAGTACCATGAATCCAGGTGATGCGGTCGGTACTCCAGGCGAATCCTCTTTCAGATACAATGGCCCCACCATTGTTTAAAATATTAACTTTTCCTTTGGCAGATTGATCGGTGATATCCGTCACACTTACCGTTGCCGAACTCAATGCCGGTGGTACTGGTGGCGGGGTCGTAAAGCTCAGTAAATTACCATAGGCAGTGCCCATTACATTGACAGCGTAGGCCCTGACATAATAGGTTGTATTGCCTAACAAGCCCACCATAGAACCAGGGAAAACCCCTACTCCGGAACCATCGTTGGTTAGGATGGCATCCGGGTCATTCATAGGATCTCCTTTGATGCTCCAACGGATACCACGGGCAGAAACCGGGCTCCCTCCATCGTCACTGATATCGCCACCACTCCGGGCATCGATACTGGTAATGGTGTTTACAGGTAAAGTAATGATCGTTGGCAGGTCGTAAAGGGTGGTGAAAACTTTATCTTTCCCATAAACTGTCCCCTGGCTATTGGTAGCATAAGCGCGCAGATGGTAAGTGGTATTTTGAAGCAGATTGCTCAGCTCGCCGGTAAAAACACCTAATCCGCTGCCGGTTATATTGCTTACTGTTTTGGTGCTTAGAGAAATGTCAGGGTTTGGATTTGTACTCCAGCAAAACCCTCTTATAGTGATCTCTGCGCCTCCATTACTGATCACTTCTCCCTGACCAAGAGCACTGATTCCTTTGATATCGGTTACTGCAAGGGTCAGGACTTCGGCCATACATTTCAGGTCCTGCCAGGCAACGCCATCAAAATACCGAAGCGCAGTGGAAGTTGCATTGAGGTAAAAAGCGCCTGCAATTACGCTGCTTTTCAATGGATCATCTGCTAAGATGGGAAGCTTAAAAGGCTGAGCTTCTGCTCCTGCAGTGAAACCACTGTTTGGTGTAAATATACTTTTGCTCAGGTCCTGAATCCTGACCCAGGTCAGGCCATTATAGATCATGGCCGATTTATGGATGGAAGAAAAATAGATGGTACCCTGTGTATTGCTGTTTGCCGGGTCTTTGCTCAATACCGGTAAATAGGAAATCCCTTCTTTAACCATAAAATAATCTTCCGGACTAACCGTGTCCATGGTATTGGTACACAAAGTTTCCCAGCTGCTGCCGTTATAGATTAAAGGTTTTGCCTGAACGCTACTGAAAATCAGCATCCCTTGTTTAGCCGGAAGGATCGTTTGCTGATCCAGCACAGCTAAATGAGGGATACCGTTTAGAACGCGGAAATAGGATTGCGCAAAGGCCGCGTTTCCAAGAAAAAGTAAAAATAGGAATACGGAATACAGTTTCTTGTTCAAGGAGCGCGCTATAAGTATTTTTTAAATGAAGTATGGTTTATTTTCCTTCGTTGAATAGTTTAATCTTAATGTTGATTTCAAAATCGCCACCGGTACGTTGACGTTCGCCGGCCAGCTGAGAGGTGTAATAGCCTTGAATAAGGTACCTGTCGTAAGCTACACCTACGCCAAACGTAGAACTCTTATCGCTATGGTACATGCCCAGAAAAGAAAGAATGTTGTTTTCCAATTTCACATTTGTACCCAGGTCCCAGATGTTATCGATGTCTTTTGCCCCTCTGAAACTGATCTTTGGTTCTATAGAAATCACATCCAGGGTGGTCCCGATTTTATAGGAAGCGGCCACAAAATAAGTAGAGCCATCTACGGTATTCTGATCGTCCTTTTGCATGAATTTTTTAAGGTTGGGTAAGGCACCTTGCAGGGTAAACCTCTCGTTGGTGAAGGCGATCCCAAAATCACCATCAATAAACCCTTTACGCTGATTGAAGTTCTGTGCAGAAATGTCATCTGGTGATGCGACAATGTTATTGTTGTCCAGCTTTTCTTTCATCATACCCAGGGAAACCCCGAAATGCAGACTTCTGTTATCGCCATTTAAAGACAAGTGATAGGCATAAGTTCCCATCACGCGGGTACGTCCGATTAATCCGGCATTGTCATTGTAAATGGAAAGACCCAGTCCTACTTTTTCATAGCGATAATCACCGGTTACGGCCATGGTTACCGGTGATCCCGGGATGGACCTCCATTGATTTCGGTAACTCATATTTACATTTAACCCCTCCGTCATCCCTGCAAATGCCGGGTTGCTGAGGTATTGATTTTCATAATACTGGGCACCCAAAGGTCTGATTTGAGCAGCGGCATCCTGCCCTGCTGTTAAAAGCCCAATCATTATACCTCCGCTTACTAAAATCCTCCGCACTACTAATTTTATCATGATCAATTTTATCTGATTATTTGTCTCTTACTATAGAAATAAACCCTGTTTTTTTATGTTTTCCGGAATCTATGGTCAGGATATAATAATAGGTATCCTCTTGTAGTGGAATCCCGTTAAACAACCCATCCCAGGAATTATCATAGCCAAACATGTTGAATACAATTCTACCCTCACGGTCGAAAACCCTCAATTCGTTGTTTGGATAGAGCTCGATATTTTTAACGATCCAGGTATCGTTTTTACCATCCCCATTGGGGCTGATCATATTGTTTCCTTCCAGATCGGCATAAGGTTTGGCTTCCGAAGCCGTCATACTTACCGCGGTTAAATCCGAAAGGAGAATTGCTTTGGCAAACAGCTGACCAATATATCGCTCGTCCGTGTTCACCACACTTTCCTTCACCTGGATGAAATCTTTAGCATTGTTGCTGGTTAGCGGCGAATAGGTTAACACCAGGTTTTTGCCTTCATTGCCATTCAGTTCCACATCTTCATAGGCGAGTGCCAGTTCTCCTTCAAAATTTACCGCCCTGCTGAATCTGTACATCCGTTGAATGCTGTTGAATTTCGGAAAAATCACTACGCCAGGTTGTTTACTCAGGCTCAGGTTATTCAGGAACCAGTCGTTGGTTGGGACCAGCGTTAATCCTTCCGTACTGAATACGGTACCATTCTGAATAAAAAGACCTTCTGAATTCACCTTTAACTGCGCCTTCAATTCTGCGCTTAGCAAGAGCAGAAATCCGATAACAAGTGATGCGATTATTTTCATTATTTTGTAATTTATTCCCTGTTTAGGGTTTATTATTTCATTTCTGCTTCCAGCTGTGCTACTGTTTCCGGCAAGCCTACAATTTTGTTTGTTTTGGCATCTACCAATACCATCGTTGGCGTGGAGAGCACAAAATAAGCCGCAGCCTCAGGGCTTCTGATTCCCTGTTCTGCTCTTTTATGTTTGAAGGAACTCAGTTTAACTTTTGCCTTTTCCCAGGCAGGAATCTCTGTTTCTGTTTCATCCAGACTGATGGCAAAAACGTCCATCATTTCTGTTTTTTCAGCGCCCTGATACCAGGGATGTAATTGCTCCATGAGCTCCTTGCAATGCTGGCAGTCGGCCGACCAGAACAGCACCAGTTTATATTTGGCTTCTGTTTTGAAATCATGGAAAGGAATGGTTTTACCGGAGCCTGATTTCCAGTTGAAGTCCGGGGCAATGGAACCAACGGTTAAGGTCCCGATCCCTTTCAGGCGTTGCTCAATTGCTTTTCTTTTACTCGTCAGGCAGGTTGGATCATTCAGGTAGGGCTCCAGCATTTTAATACCGGCAGTCATGTTGAAACTTTCAAATCCGTTATAGAAGTAATCTACCATCCAGCCGTAAACCTGAGGGTTTCCCGGTTTTGCTTTTTCAATGGCTCGTTTTCCGGCAAGGGTAAACAGAGAGTCACGAAGTTCCATTGTTGTGGACATTGATCCGTAGATGTTCACGTATTTATTCATCCATTCCTTGATCTCATTTGTTTTGAGGATGGCTGGATTTTTGAAATTCATTCCATCAAAGTAATGCGCAATCACGCTGTTCAGGCGGTCGGTTGCTGTGCCTTTCCAAACGATTGGTGGAATGTGCTGAAAGACGAAGGTGTTGCTTACAAAGCTGGTTTTATATTTTTCGGTTTGGTCGGCAATCCATTTGTTGTATTGCCCGCGTCTACTGTCATATTCTGTAGTACCCTGCAGGAAAAATGGAGAAGCCGGCTGGTCATAATTCATCAGAAAGTTCTGCAGTAATCCCAGCTGTTCTCTTTTCTTGAAGTTCTCCATGGCGAAGCGGGTCATCAAGGTATTTTCCTTTTCGTCCTTTTGGAAATAGGTGCTATCCGGATTGTTCAGGGCTTTTGGTTTTACCCACAATTCCAGGTTTTGATCATTAATGAAAATGTGTTTTTCCGAAGGATAAGGGTTGCTGCTTTCCAATTCCTGAAAATCAAAACGCAAGACAAATTCTGCGGGTAACAGTACTTTTGGAATGGTCAGTGTTGCCGTTTGTCCTTTGTCAATTGATGGGTGCTCCAGTACCGTTTTAATGGACGTACCAGTTAAAGAAAGCAAGCTGATCTTACTTTTGGCTACGCCCGATAAATGTATTTTTAAGCTGACATCCTGGGCTCCTGCGGTAAGAGACATCATGCCCGATAAGGCTGCAATCAGGATTACACTTTTAAATGGATTTATGGTCATCATTATCGCTTCAATTCTTTATTATTTCAATCTTTTAAGGATCTGATCGATCTGCTCCTGTTGTTTATTCATTCGCGTTTTCAATTCCTCAATTTCTACTTGTTGTTCTTTTACGGCTTGAATCAGGATTCCTGTAAGTTGCGTATAGTCTACTTTCAGAAAGCCATCTTTGCCTTGAGTCACCATTTCCGGATATACTTTTTGCAGTTCCTGAGCGATTACACCGATTTTCGGACCTGTTGCATATTTGGTTTGATCTTTATAGACGAACCTTACTCCCCTGATCTGATCGATCTTTTGAAGTGTGGAGCTCAGGGTTTCGATATGGTCTTTCAACCTGCGATCTGATGGGGTGTAGAAATTCTGGCGTATCGTCATACTCTGCGCAAAAATTGCACTTCCGTCTGCTTCAAAAGTTATCCCTTTATTTGCGCCGCCGTCCCCGCTAATTGCGTTTGCGCCAAGCTTGATGTTTTCTACTGCAGTATGGTTACCAAGGTTGTCTTTTGCAGCAGCTACCGCAGCGGTTAATCCTGCATCCAGTGTTTTTTTGTTGACCGCATCCAGTTCTGCGATAGGATCAGCAAGGTTGCTGATTTTAAAAGCACCCATTTCTACATCCTTTACTGCTGCACCGAATCCACTCAATGGAACTGCGGTTTTAAGGGTTGAGGTCGCAATGCCTTTTGCGTTTCCTACATATAGATTTCCATCATCCAGTTTATTGTCCATCGGAATCCATTCGGTTCCATTGTACACATATAAGTGCTGATCTGTGGTGTTGTAATACGTATCTCCGGCAACTGCTGTTGTTGGTGCTGTTGGCTCTTGTGGTGTTTTCGAAGTTTTGGAATCTACATAGGCTTTAGTCGCCGCATCTTGTGCCAGTGCCGGGTCAGAAAGTCCGGTTAGTTTGAAACCACCCAATTCTACATCCTTTATTGCTGCGCCAAACCCACTTAATGGAATTGCTGTTTTTAGCGTTGAGGTCGCAATGCCTTTTGCGTTTCCCAGGTATAGATTTCCGTCGTCCAGTTTGTTGTCCATCGGAATCCATTCGGTTCCATTGTACACATATAAATGTTGGTCTGTGGTATTGTAATAAGTATCTCCGGCAACTGCTGTTATTGGTGCTGTTGGCTCTTGCGGTGTTTTAGCCGTTTTGGAATCTACATAAGCTTTAGTGGCCGCATCTTGTGCCAGTGCCGGGTCAGAAAGTCCGCTTAGTTTAAAACCACCCAATTCTACATCCTTTATTGCTGCGCCAAATCCACTTAATGGGATGGCCGTTTTAGCTATTTCTGAGGCTTTACCATTGGCATCACCAATAAAGAAGTTCCCTAATGATAAAGCAGGAAGGCCAGTTCCAGCAGTTTTTGAATCTACATAGGCTTTTGTAGCCGCCTCCTGATCTGTTTCCGGATCGGCAAGGTTAATCAGTTTGAAATTGGTTGTCCCATCACCGAAAGAGATATTTTTTTTCGGAGCTCCAAGATCACTTAAAGGAATGTCTGATTTTCTTACGGCCTCTGCTATACTTACTCCATTTCCTACCAGGATATGATCGGCTGGCAATACCATAGTTGAAGGATTAGCCACTTTTGCATCTACATATTTTTTTGTTGCGGCATCCTGTGGTTGTTTCGGATCGGCCATAAAATTGATCTGAAACTGCGTAATGGCATCTCCCATTGCGATATGCTCGATTGGCGGGGCAAAACCACTCAAAGGAATTTGTACTTTAGGTATGGCTGCTGCTTTCCCTGTTGCATTTCCTACAAACATATTATCTTCCGGAAGTGCCAATAATGTTTCCGGCACTTTAAAAAGACCATCTACATATTTCTTTGTTACGGCGTCAGTCTCTACTTTAGGCTCCGCAAGGTTAGTCAGTAAAAAACCACCGAAAGACACATCAGCCTTCGGAACTGCAAATCCGCTTAATGGAATTGTACTTTTTAATACATCCGCAGCCTTTCCATTAGCATCACCTACAAAAAGGTTGCCGGCAGTAAGAGATAAACCGGAAGGTGTGATCACCTTTTCATCTACATATTTTTTAGTTACTGCATCCAAATCAAGTTCAGGCGCTTTCAGGTTGGTTAATTTAAAACCGGCCATTGAAAGCTCAGCAGTAGGCGCTGCAAATCCGGTGATTGAAATCCCGCTTTTAAGTATCGGCACTGCCAGATTCAGATCGCCACCGATTAAGAAACTTCCTTTTGTAAGGGTAATTTTAGTTGGGTTGATTGGCCTCGTATCCACATAATTTTTAGTTACTGCATCCTGTGGATCTACAGGCTCAGCCATATTGACGATTTTATATTTGGCTCCCTGTCCTGGCAAGCCCATATGTACGTCCGCCATGGCATTTGCAAATCCGGAAATAGGGATCATGATTTTTGGTACTGCTGTCGCGATGTTAGCCGTATTACCTACAAATAAGTTATTATTTTCGAGTACCAATGCCGATGGGTTTTTAAACAAATCATCGATATAGCCTTTCGTTGCCGCATCTGTTGCTACCGACGGACTTTTAAGATTCTTGATTGCAAAAGTGGTTGCTCCATTACCCATGCGGATATCCGCATTAGGGAAACCAAAACCACTCAAAGGGATATTGGTTTTATCCAGTTTTTCGTTGGTAATGGCTAAATTGTTAATGGTTAGTTTACCTGCGCTGGTAATGGCTGCATCACCTGATAAAGGAACAGAAACCGCTTCGCTTGAAGCATTACCAACAAAGATATGGCCTTCATCGAGTACATTGTCCAGAGAAACCCAGGCGGTCTTGTTGTATACGTAAAGTTTTTTGTCGGCATCGTTATAAAATAAATCTCCTTCTCTAACACTTACGACCGAAGGATCCGGATTGGTATTTCCGGTTGGAGTAGAACCATTGGTGGATATTTTAAACCAAAGCGTCCCGTTATAGATATAGGTATTGTTATCGTCTTTATTGAAGAACATTTCTCCTGCTTTTGCAGGAGTAGGGAACTCGGATTTAGCACCACTGGCGATAACGCCGCCACCTAAAGTTACCCAGCCTTTTTCGGTAAAAGCATAAAGTTTCTTGTCGGTAACGTTATAAAAAATATCACCGAATTTAGGGTCTTTAGGGATTTCGGCATCAGTACCTGATTTGAATGCCCGAATGTCTCTGTCAATATCCTGAATTGCTGAGTTTTGCAGACTGACTCTTATCCTGTCATTGACAAACTCCTGGTCTATAAAATCTAATGCATATCCTTTGCTGGTCGGACGGTATATAGCGCCAGTATTATAAATCGCTGGATCTTTAGCCCATTCATTAGCCGCTCCCCGAAGATAAGTTACATCTACAGTAACCTGATCTCCCTTTTTACTGGTTATTTTATCAATCCTATAAGTTAATCCACTGTTATCAACTATGATATCTCCTACCAAAATATCCTCAATAGTTAAAACATAACCAGGATCGGTAAATGTACCCTCAATAGAATAATCCGAGCTTGGAGTGGAAGTTACTTCAGACGCACCACTTAAATAAAACCTGCCAAAAAATGGTGTTTGTGCATGACTAAGTAATGCCGTAAATACCAGAAAAAATGTAACAACGAAGCATTTATTTATGTTCATATTCAATTCTTTAAGTAGGTTTCTAAACATCTATTAATAACCTAAAATAAAGGTGTAAATCTTAATGGCGTCAGTCTGTAACTTCAAACTCAATACTCCACCTGTAGCACTTTCAACAACCAGGAGAACGTTTGAGGGGTTCAGATTACTCAAAGCCCTGTATGGGTAAGCAAGTCCTGGACTAGGTCTAATGATTATCCCATGTGAAGAAGGTGCCCAAAGATCATTATCAGAAGTATTGACCGTATTACCCAAATCCTTAATTCTAACCAGCACTACAGGGGGGCCTTCAGCAGCAGTTCTCCCCATCAATGGATTATCAATATTAAATCTTAGCGTATTTAGGGATACCCCGGCAGGAATAGTAACCGTGAATACATTTCTGACTCCAGGGGTTGGCCCCTCGCTTTGTTCTATGGTAACCTGTCCGTCACCGATCGATTTTACCATCGCATAGGGAGCACCTTGTGGAGAATATATTTTAGGTAGCCCAGCACCACCACCACCAGTACCACCACCTGTTGGTGCAGGCACCCATGTTGCGGCCGTTCCAGCTGCATTCACTGTTAATATTTTATCTTTATCGGCGGCAGTAATTACCGGGAGTGCAGCGCTGGGAGCCCATGTTGCGGCTGTTCCAGCTGCATTTACCGTTAATACTTTGTCTTTATCAGCCGTAGTAATAACCGGAATTTTATCCAGTTTACTTTTATCGCCAGGCAACATTAAACTTGCTGTTGAAATCGAGCCTGCAGGAATTACCGCAGAGGTACCATTAATGGCACCGATTGTACTTTTAATCGTTCCATTTGTCGGATCGGCTAGATAACTCAAATCAGTTTTAGTCGAGATCACACCAGTTGCGTCAATAGCTACACCTCCACCTGCTTTAACACCACCTAAAACCGAAGTAGTTGCCACAGGTAAGGTATAAGCTGCACCACCTCCAGAGCCATTTGCCGCGGCAGTGATCCTACCTAGTGCATCTACTGAAATATTTGCTGCAGTATAATTTCCGGCAGCAACACCTGAGTTTGGTAATGAAATCGTTGGATTACCATTTACACCATCACCATTCGCTACTGTTATACCATTACCAGTAATCGTGCGCGTAGTTGCTGCACCTGAAGCTGTTTTGACCAGGATCCCGGTACCACTTACACCTGCCAAAGCAGTCAAATTTGGATCTTTATCTTGTTTCAAAGGATCCGCCGTTACAGGAAGATTAATATCAGTTGCACCAGTAAAGAGCACCCCATTGATTTTACTCCCTGGAGCCAGTTTGCTGGCCGTTGTAGCTGTTGTTGCTGTAGCAGCATTTCCTGTTATATTACCTACAAGGTTTCCTGTAGCATCTCTTTTAACCAGCGCATTTGGTGAGGCCGAAGAACTGGCGCCTATTACAGCTGCGGTTGAACTGGCAATATTCAAAGCAGTAGCACCACCAACTGAAAGTACTGCAGGATTATCAGCATCACCTCCTAAGTCATTGTTCAATCTCAAAATACCTCTTACAGTTGGAGTCGCTGCAGCTACTCCCCCAGTTACCACGGCAGCATCGATGTAATCTTTAACTGCTTTTACACTTGGGTATTTAACGGTGGAAGTCCCATCCGCAGTGAAAGTATTACTGATCTTCGCTACATCTTGTTTTAATGCTAAGGCTGCGGCAGTTAATGTGCTGATTGGTTTAGCAGCATCGCTGGTATTGTCCACATTTCCTAATCCCAGACTTGCTCTGGTAATATCTACCACTCCAACTTGTCCATTCACCGATTTCACTAAAGCAGCAGAAGAAGGCGTTAGAATTTCTACCCAATTGGATAACGTTGAAGCTGGCTTTGCCCTCAACACATAACTTTTACTTTCCACTGTATTGATCGCCGTACTACCTACATCCGCATTACTTAATGCCAACATTTTCGCCTCAGAATCGACTACATCCACAGTACCAGAAGGCATTGCAGGCATTTGAGAAACGGGAACTTTACCTGTTCCGTCCAATGTAGCCACACCGTTCGCTGTTGCTTTTTCGGTCAGGTTGATTTTTTTAACAAGTTCGTCTTTTGTGGCTTGAGTTAATGGCTTATTGAGATCACTTGTATTGTCAACATTACCTAATCCTAATGCAATTCTAGCATCTGTCGGAGTACTGGCACCTGTACCACCATTAACAACTTTAACCACTCCTGTTACATTAGATGCGTTTCCAGAAATATCACCTGTTACCTTAGTCCCGCTTACCGAAACAATTTTAGGATCTGTCACGTTTGCATCTTTAATTTTCGCAGTCACAATCGCATTGACTGCAATAGCTGGATTAGAAGCTGTACCTGTTAAATCACCGGCTAGCTGAATTTTACCCAGCACTATAGTAGAAGCATCAGGCACACCACCTGCTCCAATTACGGCGTCTCTTACTTTATCGTCCACATAATCTTTTGTCGCTCTTACACTTGGATATAAAATATCTGAGGTGGCATCAGCTACGATATCTGTACTTTTATTTGATTTATCTTCTTTTAATCCCAATGCCAGTGCCTGGGCCGTACTTACTGGTTTATCAACGTCACTGGTATTAGTTACTTTATCTAAGTCAAGATTTTTTCTGGCACCATCTGGTGTATTTGCACCTGTTCCGCCATTTACAACACCAACAATTCCGGTCACATTTGCTGCACTTCCAGTAATATTACCCGTTACTTTAGAACCGCTCACACTGGCAATTTTATCATCTAGTACTGCACCATCTTTAATCTTCGAAGAAGTGATTGCATTGTCAGCTACGCGAGGTAAATCCGCTGTACCGGCTAAATCACCGGCTAGTTTAACTTTACCTTTAGCAGTGGCAGTCGCATCCGGATTATCCGCTGAAATCACTCCTCCATTTAGCGTAAGTCCCGGGCCCATCGTGATCACTTCCGGACTACCTGGCCCTGCTGATGTTCTACCTAATAAGGAGTTGCTGGCCATATCCGCCATCTTAGTCAGGCTAACTGCCTTATCTGCTAGACCTAAATTAGTGGCATTACCATCACCGGTTAAGGTCGCATCATGCTTCACAGCAGTTAAACCACCGCCTGCAGAAGTGCTGATCTTTGCCTGTAATTCTTCCAATGCAGACTGCACATTACTAGCCGATAAACCGCCATTTGGCGTTACCGGAACATCAATAGCAATTTGGTCACCTGAATTTATATTCGATGTATTATTCAGTATACTTAACTGCGCATCAGTCACATATTTTTTATCCGCAGATTCTTTAATATCTGCAGTAGTTGCATCTTCTCCTTTAGTTACCAAACCTTTAGCATCATACGTGATTTTGGTTTTGGTACTCCCGGTAATCGGCGCATTGCCAATTAGAACGCCATCCAAACCCAGATTTGTGATGGCTTCGGCAGCTGTTTTTCCACCTGTTCCGCCATTGGCAATGTCAACTACACCAGTTACATTGGTTGCAGTACCATTCAGGTTACCGGTAATTACACCACTAATGATTGGGTTTTTTAAAGTCGGACCATCATTAAGCACTACCATACCACCTGTTCCTGTGGTTGTTGCCGCCTCTATCGCTCCATTTGCCCCTTTTAATACAGGAGCAGCGATAGAAGTCCCTAAAGTAATGGATGGTGTAGTAGAAGGATTTAATACTGAACCTGTTAAACCATTTGCAGAAACTACAGCTACTGATTTAACGGTGCCCGTTCCTCCGCCACCGCCGGTACCACCTCCACTACCTACTAAACCACTTAAGTCTACCCGACTATTTCTTGGTCCAGAGATGGAAAGCACCGTACCTTCCAGACTTAAACTTTGGTTTAAATCGGATAAACTCACGGTATTACTGCCTATAATAGACAGGTTATACAAATTATCGAAACTCAATACGGGTAAAATCCCACCCGCAGCCAATTTATCATCTACATATTTTTTAGTTGCGGCATCCTGATTATTAGTTGGATCTGACAGATTTGTCAGTTTGAAACCACCCATAGAAACGTTCTTTGCCGCAGCACCGAATCCACTTAAAGGAATGTTAATTTTATTTAAATCGATGTTTGCAATGGAACCATTGGCAATCTTTGCAGAAGTTACTGCGTTATCAGCCAGATCAAGCTTAAGATCCGTTAACACCGCACCTGTTCCATTGGTAATGTCGATTGTACCAGAAGAGCTGACTGTTTTTCCCGTACCAGGTAAAGAATTCCCCGGTTCTCCTTTGTCCCCTTTATCTCCTTTTTCCCCATTGTCGCCTCTATCCCCTTTGTCGCCTCTATCCCCTTTGTCGCCTTTTGGACCCACTAATAAAACCCCGTTATTAGGCCAGGTACCAGAAGTTTTCGGTCCATATAGACTATTATTACCCAAATTCAGGTAAAAATCACCATTGGTACCAATAGTTGCTGAAGGAGTTGCATTGCCACTTAAAATGGTATTCCCGCTAGTTCCGGTACCACCAGTCCCTAATTCAGAGCTATTTACCAACCGTTGCCACTGTCCGTTATTGAAAAAATAGAAACCAGGAAGATTATTTGTTTGATAGATCAACAAACCATTGGCAGGATTATTGATACCTTCACGTTGAATAAGGGATAGTCTTGGAATAAGTAAACCCTTAGAAGTGGAGAGCACTTCAAGCTGCGCACTGGCATCCGGAGCGTTAGTACCTATTCCTACCTGAGCTTTTGCAGCACCAAATGCAAATAGCAACCCAATAAGCATGGAGTATTGCTTAACTGTTTTATTCATGAGATTACGGTATTGTTAATGTAGATCGTGATAATATAGATTTCAACCCAGTTTGGGCCTCTTTACAGGCCTTGGGGTTTATTCATTCTGGATTAATTATAAATTTTTATGGGTACCCTGGAATAACCTGCCATTTGTGTAGCAGGAAATCTCCTGGACTATAGTCATTTTTATAGCGCTGTGGTTCTCTTTTCTTTACTGGAAACATATCGAATACAACAATATTAAATAAAAAGGCGATTGCGTTTTTGTATATATTGGAAAGTCAACACCATACAAAAAATATCAGTTTGAGAGCAAAGCTAATATAGATAAATGGAATATTATTGTAACGATAGTAAAATAATTGATGTTCATTGCAAAAACTTTACCTAATACACTGTGAGTCAATGCGTTTTAATTTTACCTATTTATGGGTATTGCAAAATTAAATGAACTAAAAAGAACAAAAGCCTAAATCACCAGGTGAATATCTTGACTTTCGCTTATAGATCGTCTTGCAAAACGCAGGATGATTTGTCAATATGAAATTGACGAAGGAGGGTATGTAAATTTTAGTTTATCTTTTTTAACCGAAACACTTTATTTTCCTGAGCTAAGACAGCAGTTTTCAATTTTTTCAACTTTCCAATTGCTTTATGTTGCCAAAAATCTCTAGTATCGAAAGGATGTGTTAACCATAACAGTATAAAACCAGCAATTGATATCACAATCTGATGGTTATAATAGAAAAAAAGAAAGCAATTACCCTGATGGCAATTGCTTTCTTTTTCATTCGTGCAGGTCGTTTAGACTTTATTCGTTAATTGCGATCCAGGTATAACTTTCTGGTTTCATGACAACTGGAAGTGTAATATTATAATCCCTGTCCAGGGTGTATTTCCTGGATGTCTCATTTTGAACGCGTAAAGTAGCTGAGTTCTTCAAACCGGTATAATACATTGGAATTTTTATCTCTCTGCGAATTTCTTCTTTCAGCGGATTGTACAATAAGATCATCCCTTTGGTTTTCAGCTTCGGATTCACGTGCATTAGTCCATCCCAATCTCTGCCGTCTGCTCTTCTCAAATGAATAATATCAGAGTTCAAAATCTCGCGGTTACCTTTATACCAATCAATCACTTTGATCACCGTTTGTTTGGTTTCTTCGGTATCATATAACCTTGGACCACGGTAACAGGCCTGAATTCCGGCACCATAATACTGCATCATCAATTGTTCGTAATCCTTGAGGTGATCTTTTAAAGGTTCTAATACAGCTTCCGGTCCACCACCCTGGTATTTTGTTAAGGGAACAAATCCCCATACCATGGAAGGAATCTCATCCCAGGTACCATCAAAAATATTCTGGCGATTCAGGATCATTTGTTGTTCACGCGATAGCGAGAAATTCACCTCTCTATAACCGATCCCGATTTTATTAACGCCATCCATGAAATACCAATCGGGTGCATTTACATAAATCCCTTGCTCATTACACCAATGGTACAGGCTTTTTTGCAATTCCATCTGTTTCCACTGAGAATCCTCCAGGCCTTCATGACCAGGGTGCGTGGTAGAGGCGCAAACATCTCCCGGATAAGGACCATCATTTTCGAAGATATCGAAGCCGGTTTTAGTCATGAAAGTTTTCAAACTTTTCAGGTATCCCAGTCCCCAGTTGCTACCAAAGCAAGGTGCATTTCCAAAAAAAGCACCACCTGGTTTACCGGTTTTAGGGTCGATCACATCATCGGCATCACTAATTTTCCGGGAACTGAACAAGGAATAACTTCCTATAAATATTCCTTTACTATGGGCATAATCGCTCAGTGTTTTCCATTTATTGATATTAGTAGCAGTGGTATCTTCCATATTGCAATGGCTCCCGAAGCTCAGAATAAGGGCTTCATAACCTGTTGCCGCACATTGATCAATTGCAGTACGCACCTGCGCATCATTTTTACTCACCAGGTGCATAAAAATCGGGTTTGCGGTAGTCCATGGCATGGTGGTACGGTACATTTTCCGGATCGCAAGTCCCCTTCTTTCCCTGTCATAGCTGTCCATCAATAACTCGTTGGTACGGATAGATTGAAAAGTGTCTCCGTCCTTTAACTGAACTCCGATATTTCTGGTCGGGTGGACTTCTAATAAACAAGGGGTTTGATAATCATAATTCACTTGTGAGGTATACGACTTATCGACTTTCCAGTGGGTACTCTGGTCGCTGATCGGGTAACGCATCGCATTGTTAAAAGCGAAATTACTTTCCAGGTAAATCCCTTGTGGAACTTTCATCCCACGGGCAGTTTTATTGTCCGGCGAAGCGGCTCCAACAACAGCACTCTCCTCCTCTACCACAGCCAGCACCTCATTTACGACCTGGTCCAGCTGCACTGTTTTACCGGAAGTATTTTTAACAGTTAACCATTTACTGATTAAAGGCAGACCATCATAAATGGCATAATTTACCTGTACCTGAATATTTTTCAATGCCGGTAAATCTGATTTGTAGGAAAAGGATAGTACTTTTCCGGCGGCCTGTTGTTTATTCCCGGCCCACATTTTTGTTTTCCAGTTCAGGAAAGGTTTAAGTTCCGTAATCTGATGGGAAACGTAATGGAAACTACTGTCGCCAGGCTTAAAATCATCAATCCAGGAAGGCAGTAGGTAAGCGTTTTCTTTTTGGCCATACAAACCTCCTACATTATAATTGCGGCCGTCAATTACTAAACGTGCTTCTGGTTTTACGGCTCTAAGCAACTGCTGCCCGGTGATCTGGTTGAGGAAATCTACGCAGGCTACATCAGGACTGATTCTGAATGTTCTTTTTAGGAGCCCATTGTCGAGCACCAACTCCTTTTTCTCCGGAACAGCATATATTTTTGCCGGGTAGGCGGAGTTATTCAGCAGCCAATCTTTTTTCGCAAGGCTGTTAATTGCGGTTGTCCAGACTTTAGGCCCTTGCCCAACAGTTTGCGCTTTTACAGCAATGACATTAAATAGGATTAACGAGCAGGCTGAAATTTTTAAAGCAGAAAAAATCGTTCTCTTCATTTGGTTTATTTTGGTTTATTTTGTGTTTCATATAATATCCTTTATGGCCGGTTTTTCCTAAAGGTGTCTGGCTTATCCTGAAAATCGTCTGCAATTCCTAAAAACCTTATATTCAACTGCTGGACTGCCCGAAGCTGCAGGAAACCTGACAAAAGCCTGATCAGGGGCTGCTAAGGCACAAAGCCCTTCAAAAGCGGAGCAAGTACCGGACAAGGCCGGAGCAAGGCCCCGCCAACCCAAGAGACAAATAATAACCTATAAGCGGAACACCCCTCTTTTCAAAAGGATATTGCGTTTATTAAAAGGTCTTCAATTTTTCAATAATGCTCCTTTAAAATCACTTAGCAGTTGATGACGGACGCAGGTACAGCCCTACTTCAGCAATTGCGGGTTGCAATCTCGAAGAAAGAATTCGTAATCTGACTTCCTCAGCGGTAACCGCAGGGAAACGCAGCAGACGTTTGTAACCTATCGTTGTTCCATCAATGATTTTTTTCCAGGTATCTCCTTCTTTATATTCTAATACAAACGATTCTACCCTTTGCCCTATTGCCAGATTTTCCTGCAACAGCAACACATCAAATTTCTGAGGTTTATCCATTTTAAACTCCATCACATATGGCTCAGTTTTACTCGTCATTTTCCAGTAAGAACTGTCTTTGCCATCAAATAAAGCGGCCGTTTTCGTAGCGTTACTTCCGTTCAATTTGGCAAATTTCAATACATTATTGGCAAAGGTTTCATCGAGTTGTTTTTTGAAACCTTTTAATGCATTTACATCACTTTCATTGATCAGTCCTTCTATATCTGGTGGAATATTCAACAGCAACACGCCGTTACGGCCAACAGAGCTGTAATAGATGTCCATTAATTTTTCAGGAGTTTTCACTTTATTATTTTCTGCCGGATGATGAAACCATCCCGGACGGATAGACACATCGATTTCCGCAGGGTACCAGACCAGGCTTTTCGCTTTGGCAATCGCCTTTCTGCTGCCAAGGTCGTTAGCCATCATATCTCGTGGTGCAAAACCATCTGCTTTCTGGGAGTTTGCAGCAATGGCTTCCGGAATCATTTGATCTCCCGGAACCACACTCCATTCTGTTTCCCTGCCATAACCTGTTTCTGTTCCTACCCACCTTACATCCGGTCCGGAAACGGCAATCGTTGCTTTTGGTTGTAATTTACGGATCAGGTTATACCACCTGTTATATTCATAGACTTGTTTTTTTCCGGTTGGGCCTTCGCCATTGGCACCATCAAACCATACTTCATCGATCTGACCATACTGCGTAAGGAGTTCAGTAAGCTGGTTGATGAAATAATCGTTGTATTCCATGCTTCCGAAATACGGGGAGTTACGATCCCATGGGGAGAGGTAAATTCCGAAACCGATTCCAAACTCTTTACAGGCGGCAGCCATTTCTTTAACGATATCACCCTGACCATCTTTCCATGGGCTATTTTTTACAGAATGTTCCGTGTATTTACTTGGCCATAAGCAGAAACCATCATGGTGTTTCGCTGTTAAGATTACCTGTTTGAAACCGGCATCTTTACATACTTTCACCCATTGACGGGTATCCAGTTTTTCAGGATTAAAAATCTTAGGATCTTCGGTACCATCTCCCCACTCTTTATTGGTGAAAGTATTGATCCCAAAATGAATAAAAGCGGTGAGCTCCAATTGTTGCCATCTCAGTTGTCTCGGAGAAGGCGTTACATTCGCTGCTTTTCTAATGATATCAGCTTCCGTATCGTTTGGACTGACCTTCACATAATTCTTATCAGTAAAAATTTGTGCGACTGATTCTTGTGGTAAACCAGCAAGGATTCCACAGGCAACAAGGCCGATCAGGCTGCTCATTGCTTTGCCCCTTAAAACTTTTGTTTTCATTATATGCGTTTATAATTTGGTTCAGCCGTATAAAAGATGGTGGCCAATTCAAAGAACGCAGGAATTTGAAATATAAAGTTTGTGTTAATTGCCAAAACGTTAAGCTTTTTTGGCATTAGGGTCTTTAGGAGCGTTTTGGAAGCTCAGAACCAAATACTTTGTCCCACATATCGGAAGTTACGCCATAACCTTTTGTAGAATCATCGTAATGGTGCAACATATGGTGTTGCTTTAACTTTTTCCAGAAAGGGTTGCTGAATTTAGCATGATGTAACATATAATGTGTCATGTCATAAAACAGGTAGCCCATGATAAATCCGGCAAAGAAACCATCAAGCATATTTACAGGAAATATCGCACGGAATAAAAAGTAAAAAGCGGCAGCTAAGGGGATACTGGCAGATGGTGGCATCACCAACCTTTGGGCATCATTAGGATAATCATGGTGTACGCCATGGAAGATAAAATGAATCCTTCTGCCCCATTCGGATTTCGGATAAAAATGAAACACAAAACGGTGCAGCACATACTCAGTTAAAGTCCAGATGAAAAGTCCGAATAAGATATGACCAATTGCAGTAAGGGCATTGTTCAGCACTACCGCTTGCCAGCAGAAATATAAGATTACAGGGACGTACACGATTAGTGGCACGAAATAAGGGATTTTCGATAAACCTTCTAAAAGCGGACTCTTAAACATCCGTATTGATTCTGGAGAATTGGATATAAAATTCTTTTTCATCGTATCGTACTGTCTTTTTTTGCAAGCGACAAACTTAGGGAGGAATCTTTAAAATAGGAATCCGCCTCAAGAGTTATGAAACTTTCATGACATTAAATAACCGTTAATGCGCTGCTTATGTTTTTCCTTTTCTAAAGTAATCAAAAAAAGTATTTCTTACGATATGGTAAGAGCCAGGGAAATCCCAGTCCGTAAATTTGTTGTGTAATTAATAATTGAGCTATGAAAAATGAAATTTTAGGTATCCACCACATTACTGCAATCGCAGGCAATGCAAAGAAAAATTATGATTTTTATACCAGGGTATTGGGGTTAAGGTTGGTTAAAAAAACCGTTAATTTTGATGATCCGAATACCTATCACTTTTATTATGGTGATGAACATGGCAATCCCGGCAGCATTTTAACTTTCTTCCCATGGGAAGGAATTGGCGCTGGCCGCAGAGGTACCAGACAGGTAACGGAAATTGGTTATAGCGTTCCAGCCGGCAGTCTTGATTTCTGGCAAAAGAGACTAGAGGAGAACAATGTGATCTATAATAAACCAGCAGTGAAATTCGGAGAAAGATACCTGACCTTCTTAGATCCAGATGGCTTGAAGTTCGAATTAACGGAAGCACAAACGCCAGACAGCAGGCCGCAATGGGAAACCGCAGCTATAACTAAAGCGCATGCTACACATGGTTTTCATCACATCACCATTACGACCAATAAAATGGAGGCTACGGCAGCAATTTTGACGGGTGTATTAGGTTACCGTTTATTGACAACAGAAGTAAATCGTTCCCGTTTCATCACAGATGCGGTGGCTCATGCAGCAATTGTTGATTTGGTAGAAGCACCAGGTGAAACCATTGGACATCTGGCAGGTGGTTCTGTACACCATGTGGCATTCAGGGTAAAAGACGAGGCGACTTTGATGTATTTCAGAGATCAGATTGTGAAACTGGGCTTGAATATCACGGAGAAAATCGACCGTAATTATTTCTATTCGCTGTATTTCCGCGAACCGGGAGGGGTACTTTTTGAACTGGCCACCGATAATCCGGGATTCACTATCGATGAGCCTTTGGAAGAATTAGGTAGTCATTTGAAACTACCTGCTCAATATGAAAGCAACCGTACCATCATTGAAGGTATTTTACCAAAACTAGATTAAAATGTATATCCATAAAAAAAACATCATTACTGCCGGATTACCTGTTGGGTCGGCAGATAAAGCGATCATCTTTTTACATGGCCGCGGGGCATCAGCATCAGATATCATTTCCTTAAATCAACATTTACAGGTGAATGATGCAGCGTTATTTGCTCCTCAGGCAACAAATCACAGCTGGTATCCCTATAGTTTTATGGCCCCGGTTTCAGAAAACGAGCCGGCACTATCCAGTGCGTTAGCGGTTATTAAAGAGTTGACAGAAGAGATTGAGGCACAAGGAATTCCTCAAAACAAAATCTACTTTGTGGGGTTTTCACAAGGTGCATGTCTGACTTTAGAGTTCATCAGTAGAAATGCAGCGAGGTATGGAGGTGCGGTTGCATTTACAGGTGGATTACCTGGTGAACAATTAGACCATTATCAGGGGGATTTTAAGCAGATGCCGGTATTTATCAGTACTGGTAATCCGGATCCGCATGTTCCGGTATCCAGAGTAAATGAAAGTAAAAAAATACTGGAAGAAATGAATGCTCAGGTGACCGTTAACATTTATCCAGGCAGAGCACACACAATTAGTAAAGCAGAAATTGAACTGGCCAGAACTTTGGTTTTTCAATTGACTTAAACATAGCACTATGGCAAAGAGCGTATTACATAAAGCCGACACCCGCAGCATTGCAGATCATGGCTGGTTAAAGAGTTTTCAGACCTTCAGTTTTGGAGGGAATTACAATCCGGAACGCATTCAGTTTGGCGCCTTAAGGGTATTAAATGATGATGCTATAGATGGAGGAACAGGATTTGGTGAGCATCCTCACGACAATATGGAGATCATTTCCATTGTATTGGAAGGTGGTTTAAAGCACGAGGATAGCATGCACAATGTGGCGGTTATCGAACCCGGAGAAGTCCAGGTGATGAGTGCCGGAACCGGAATCTACCATCAGGAATACAATAAGGAAGATCAGGTTCCTGCGAAATTCTTACAGATCTGGCTTTTTCCAAATCAACGGAATGTAACGCCAAGGTATCAGCAGGAACGTTATGACACCACTTTGATGCCGAATCAGTTTATTCAGATCTTATCCCCCGATAAAGATGATGCCGGCGTATGGATTTATCAGGATGCCTGGTTTCACATCGGAAAATTTGAGGCAGGATTGCAAATTGATCATCCTTTGAAAAATGCAGCGGACGGAATTTATGTTTTTGTGATCAAAGGATCTATCCGCGTGAACGGTCAGGATTTAGAGGAACGTGATGGTTTCGGGTTATGGGAAATCGATTCCCTGGACATAACGACCTTAACGGAAGCTGAAGTATTGTTGATGGAAGTACCTATGAACTACTAAATCCATGAAAAAGAAAGAAATATTGGTCATGTGTTGTCATCCGGGTATCCTGGCAACACTGACTCGTTTGATAGAGAAAAGCGGAGAATTTACAGTTACTGCAACCGCTACTGCGGAGGAAACTGTAAACCGCTTTAGCGCCGGAAGTTTTGACCTCGTTTTATTGGGTGCAGGACTGGCTCCGGAAGCTGAAAAGGAACTTGAGGGCGATCTGAAGAAAATCAAGCCTGAAACCCCTGTGGTCTACCACTTTGGAGGCGGAAGCGGCTTACTTTTTACAGAGATTCAGCAGGGCCTGAATCAAGGGTAATGTTTTTTTATTGTTTTATATTGATGTTTAGCATCTTTAAATGGTCGATTTTTTGTTATTTTGAGTGTTATTAATACACCCGGGTTATTTTTACATCAATTACACATGCCTGCAGCAGAGAAAAACAGTCAAATTTTATCCATTGATATCGGTGGAACCAGCATTAAGGCATGTATTTTAGATCTTAAAGGGGAACTCCTTTCTGAATATACAAAAGTTCCTACCCCAAAAAACGCTACCCCTGAGGTGGTGATCAAATGTATCAAAGAGCTGTCTTCGAAGCTGGACCAGTCTTTTGTTAAAATTTCTATTGGTTTCCCTGGTTATGTGAAGTGTGGTGTGGTATTGACTGCGCCTAATCTGGCAAAGAACAAATGGAAAAACGTAGATCTTGCTCAACAGATCAGCAATACCTTTGGCAAACCTGTGCGTATGGTAAATGATGCCGATCAACAAGCTTTAGGCATAGCAGCCGGAAAAGGTTTTGAGATTGTATTTACAGTGGGCACCGGTTTCGGTACTGCCCTGTTATACGATGGCGACCTCCTTCCTCACCTGGAACTGGCACACTTCCCAATCAGCAAAAACAAGGATTACGATGATTATATCGGCGATAAGGCCTTTAATAAAGTCGGCAGGAAGGATTGGAATGAGCGTTTGCAGCGCATTATAGAAATTTATAAAACCGTATTTAATTACGACACCCTATATATCGGTGGTGGCAATTCAAAAGAGATTACTTTTACTTTAGACCCTAACATCAAACTGGTTTCCAATAAAGACGGAATCAAGGGTGGTGCTAAGTTATGGGACCTGGAAGAGAAATTTCATGTATTTACTACTCACCCTAAAATCAACAACAAATAATGAACAAGTACACTTTAGGAATGATTGGCCTGGGCACGATGGGCCGCAATTTATTGCTTAACATGGCCGACAATGGCTATTCTGTAACCGGTTATGACAAGAGTCCTGACATGTTAAAGAAGCTGGAAGAGGACGGAAAAGCACATCAATTGAAAGGTTTTGCCGTGCTGGAAGACTTTATCCAAAGTCTGGAATTGCCAAGAAGAATTGTTCTTTTGGTACCAGCAGGTGCAATTGTAGACAGTGTAATTCAAGAGCTTGTTCCATTATTGGATAAAGGTGATATGATCATTGATAGTGGAAATTCTCATTTCACAGACACAAGCAGAAGAGCAGAAGAACTTGCAGCGCAGGGTCTACATTTCTTCGGCATGGGTATTTCTGGTGGTGAAGAAGGTGCAAGATTTGGTCCAAGTATGATGCCTGGTGGTGATAAAGCAGCTTACAATGCGGTTAAACCGATTCTTGAGGCGGTTTCTGCGAAAGTAAACGGTGATCCTTGTGTGGCTTATATCGGCCCTGGTGCTTCCGGTCATTTCGTGAAAATGGTGCATAACGGTATTGAGTACAGTGTTATGCAAATCCTTGCCGAGACTTATGACTTGTTAAAAAACAGCCTTGGTTATAACAATGAGCAGATTTATGCTACTTTTGACAAATGGAATAACGGCAGATTGAAGTCGTTTTTACTGGAAGTGACGAAAGACATTTTCAAAGTTAAAGATGTGAAATCTGGTGGTTACCTGATTGATGTGATCAAAGATCAGGCGAAATCTAAAGGTACCGGTAAATGGACTTCTCAGGTTTCTATGGACTTACAATTGCCGATTCCGACAATTAATGAGTCAGTAAGTGCCAGAGATTTATCTAAGTTCAAGTCTTTACGTGTTGCCCTGGGCGCGGCTTTGCCTCATCCTTCGCAAAAAGTAGAGAACACGGAAGAGTTTGAAGCGCATTTAGAGCAAGCACTTTATTTTGCAATGATCACTTCTTATGCACAAGGTTTACACTTATTAGCGCAAGCTTCTATAGAATTTAAATATGAACTGAACCTGCAAGAGATCTCACAGATCTGGCGTGGTGGATGTATCATCAGAGCGGTATTGTTAGAAGATATTTATCAGGCCTATAAAAAACAACCTGAACTTCCTCATTTATACTCCGATGAAAGTATCCAGAAACAGTTAAAAGATATTTTACCGGGAACCAGGAATGTGGTGGTTACGGCAATCAACCATGGTATTGCAGTACCTTGTTTCGCCTCTGCCCTTACCTATTATGACTCGTTAAGAACAGCAAATTCGCCGTTGAATTTAACACAGGCGCAAAGAGACTTTTTTGGCGCGCATACTTTTGAACGTACAGACAGCGAAGGTATTTTCCATGCCAACTGGAACGAGAATAACTTATAAATAACCCAGTGAACTAATACAACAATTTCACAAATGAAAACAAGCATCAACGTCAATCCAACCATAATCGTCATTTTTGGTGGTACCGGTGATTTAAATTTGCGCAAACTTGCGCCTGCACTTTACAATCTATATTCTGATGGTTTTATGCCCTCAAAATTTGAGATTATTGGTACAGCCCGAAAGAAGCTTACGGATGATGACTTCAGAAAAACACTAATGGGCGGTGTAAACAGCTTTTCTAGATCCGGTAAGGTGAAGGAAGAAAAGTGGAGCAAATTTGCAGAACATATTTCTTATAGTCCTGTAGATGTGGAAGCTCCGGAAACTTTCGGTGTTTTAAAAGCTAATATCCAGAATTTTCAAGAGAAATTTGGCCCTACTACGCAGGTTCTTTATTACCTGGCTGTAGCCCCTAACCTTTTCCCATTAATCGCTAAATGCCTTTCTGATTTTGAACTGGCAGGTGATGAGGACAATTGCAGAATCGTAATTGAAAAACCTTTTGGAAGAGATTTAGAAACTGCAAGAGAACTGAATGCCATTCTTACCGGCATCTTTACCGAAAAACAGATTTATCGTATAGATCATTACCTTGGTAAGGAAACGGTTCAAAATATCATGGCTTTCCGCTTCGCGAACTCGTTTTTAGAGCCGCTATGGAACCGTACTTATATTGACCATGTACAGATTTCTGTAACAGAGCAATTGGGTGTTGGTGAAAGAGGTGGTTACTATGAGAGTGCTGGTGCGTTAAGAGACATGATCCAGAATCACCTTTTACAGTTGCTTTGCCTGATCGGTATGGAGACGCCAATTAACTTTGACGCCGACGAGATCAGAAATAAAAAAGTAGATGTGTTGAAAGCAATGCGTCCTTTTAGTCCGGAAGACATCAGGTTTAGTACGGTCCGCGGACAGTATACTAAAGGTTGGGTTGAAGGAAAAGAAGTGCCGGGTTACCGACATGAAACTGGTGTTGCTGCAGATTCTAATACCGAAACTTTTGCCGCAATTAAGTTCTTTGTGGACAACTGGAGATGGCAGGGAATTCCTTTCTATGTGCGTACAGGAAAGCGTTTATACCAGACTTCTTCGCTGATTACCATTCAGTTTAAGGATGTGCCTCATCAGGTATTCCCTTCAGCAGTTACGGAACATTGGCAGCAGAACAGGTTGATCATTAGCATCCAGCCGGAAATGAGTATCCGCTTACAGGTACAGGCAAAAAGACCAGGTTTAGACATGGTTTTAAACCCTGTAGACATGGTGTTCGACTATAAAGGTACTTATTCTTCTCAAGCACCGGAAGCTTATGAAACCTTGTTATTAGATGTAATGACTGGTGATCAAACGCAGTTTATGCGTGCAGATCAGGTGGAAAGCGCATGGGAATTGTTAATGCCAATCGTGAATGCATGGGAGACTAAAAAATCATTGAGCTTCCCTAATTACGCGGCAGATTCATGGGGTCCTGAAGATGCAGAAGCACTGATTGCCAGAGATGGCTTCCACTGGTTCACACTACCTTTGAAAGACGAATAAAAAATATAAAATAAACATTGTTCAAGAGGCTAATTCTGATACGGTCTACACCGATTCGGAATTAGCCTTTTAGCGAATAAAACCATTACCAATGAACTTATTGATTTATAAAACCCAGGAGGAATTACAACAGGATTTAGTAGATTATATTGTTGCGATCGCCAATAAAGCGATTGAGGAACAAGGCTATTTCAATTTTGTATTGACCGGGGGTAACTCTCCAAAAGAATTGTACCATTCGCTGGCTACAACCTATAAAGATAAAATCGACTGGACTAAAGTATATTTCTTCTTCGGCGATGAACGAAATGTAATGCCTGATCATGAGAGCTATAATGGCTTAATGGCAAAAAGAGCAATGCTTGACCTGTTAGAGATTCCTGCAAACCAGATTTTCTATGTGGATACTACACTTGCTCCTGAAAAGGCAGCAATTGAGTACACGAAGGCAATTAATGCGCATTTCGAAGGTGCAGACCTTTGTTTCGATCTGATTTTATTAGGTATGGGTGATGATGCACATACCGCTTCCCTGTTTCCAGGCACCTCTATCCTGAACAGTAAAGAAGTAGAAGTGGATTCTGTATTCGTTGAAAAACTTTCTACGTACCGCATTAGCTTTACGGCTCCACTGATCAATAAAGCGAAAAACATCGCGTTTTTAGTGTTTGGTGAGAATAAAGCCAAAGCGGTGAAACATGTGATTGAAGATCAAAAGAAAAACCCTAAATTATATCCTACACAGTTGATTAATCCAGTTGACGGTAGCGTAACCTGGTTCCTGGATGATGCTGCCGCAGCATTGTTAGACCATTAAGGTTTTGTAGTTAACGGTATGGAAAGGCCGGCAGTCATTTTATGGCTGCCGGCCTTTCTTGTTTTACTCATCCGGTATCTCTGTGTTCAGCGGTTTATTTTCCTTAACTGCAGCATATTGTTCCTTTTTTTTTACTGTGTGGTCTTTTGAGGACATCTTTCCCCAAAAACTAGTTATTTGGCTGGGGTTTTAAGGAATTATCCACGTTCCAGAATTAAAAAACCTGAATAGAGTTATTGCTATTTTTGAGAACTAAGCAAAATAAATTTCAATACTTTTCATTTAAAGAGAAATAAATCACAAAAAACACCTCCAAAAGAGAATATTAAAACTTCTCTACTTCAAACAGGAATAAATCGCTAAAATATTAGGGAATTAATGAACAAACTGAACGGCTATTAAACCCGTAATCTCTATTAAGTTTGAGGCAACATAAATAAAAAGTTGTTTTATTTATCCGCAGGGTAATAAAATAACTGAAACCTCTCATAAAATGTCGCTGTTCAGTTTGAAAAACATAGGTAGAAATTGTTTTTTGTTACTGTTAACTATAACGTTAATAGTGACCTGGGGAGGAGATGTGAAAGGGCAGCAGGTATATGCACAATATGTTGGGCCAGCATTATTGAATGCTGACGGTTTTGGTGGAGAAGGTGGAGTTAAAGGTGCCTTGGGAAGTGCTGGTACCAAAGGAACTTTTTCCGTTACATCCCCGGCATTCGCTAGTGATGCTGATCTCACAAATTCTGCGGCCCTTGCAGCAGCAAGTGGCACATCTGGAACAGGAGTTGGTGGAGGCAAAGGTGCCGCCTCTTATGCTTTTATAAATCTGTTTTTTACTGGTGCCAATACACCAATAGCTCAAACACCTATTATTATTAAACTAACCGGAGCTAACTTAACCAAAATAAAAGTTCAAGGATACAATAGTACAGGAGTAGCCGTTGGTCTTGCCTCATTATTTTCCACCCTTCCCATCACATCTTCCGGAGACTATGTATTTACGCCCACTCTTGCTTGCAGTTCTATAAGAATCACAGTTGACACCGATGATACTGGTTTGCTTGGAATTACATCAACAAACTCTGCTAATCTTTATTATGCCTACATGCTTAACCCGACTTGTAGCCCGGCAAACTATACAACCGTAGCTACACCAGGAGTAAGTTTGGGAGGTGGAATTTTAAGGCCCAAAGAAGCAATTGATGGAGATCTCAGCACATATTCTACATTCGATTTTGCAGTATCACTTTTAACCTCATTTAAACAAACAGCCTATTTTTCCTCCTTATCAAATCCCGGTGATGCAGCAACAGTAACCTTCTCAATATCCCCGGCCGCATTAGTAAATTTAGATCTTCTTAGTGATTTAAGGTTAACATTTTATAATGGCACAACTAAAATAGAACCCACTGTCGGATTAAGCTCATTACTTAGATTAGACCTGTTGTCACTAATAAAAGCTGGAAAACCATATACAGTATCAGTTGTTCCATCTGCCATTTTTGACAGAATCGAGGTTTCGACTAGTGCCGTCCTGAGCCTTTTAACCGCTTTTAATATCCACGAAATACAACGTACGCCCCATAAACCTGAATTCCCTTCACCTGCTTCACAAAATGTAACTATTTGCGCAGGAAACAAGGCTACATTAACGGCGACTCTTCCATCAACTGGAAATGAATTAAGGTGGTATGAAACTGTTTTTGGTGGCACAGCTCTAACCCCTGCTACAGAAAACACATATGTTACCCCTTCCTTATCACAAACAACAACATACTATGTTGCTACGGCGAAATCTGGATGTACTGCTGAATCTGAACGTGTTCCGGTGATCGTAACGGTTTTACCCAAGCCACACTCAGTTCCAATAAGCCCTCAAGTACCAAACTAATAAACTTATAAATTTTAAATAAAAAAGTTATGAAAACAACAATTACAATTTTCAGAAAAGTAGCCCTTTTAATCGTGTTTACTTTATTAGCGCATTTTTCCTATGCGGCGACAACTTATTATGCTTATTTAAACAAAAATGTAACAATTAATGCTGCCACCACTAATCTTGCTGGATACAAATGGACAGTAGTTGACCCTTCAAATAGTGCTTCAGTAATTACGGGTCAAACAACCAGTGCCTTTACTCATCCATTCACTGCTCCCGGAGAATACAAAGTAAGAGTAAGTGTGCAAGATGTAGTAGATGGTTGTTGGTCAGACCCGGATTTTGCTCAGGATATAACTATTTATGTACTCCCGGCATTTACCGTAACCATCACTGGAACCAATGCCTACTGTAAAAACGTTGAAGCAGATGACAGGTCAACACTAACTGCAGCAATCAGTTACGGCTCGGAAACTGCTCCTCCAACCGTAATACCTGATCTAACAAAAATTGAATGGTTCAAGCCAATAGTTAATGATAATATTATCACTAGCCTGACAAAAGTAAGCACTGGCGAAACTTACCTGCTTACTGAGGTTGTAGTTGGTGCCCATTACTATGTAGCAACCGCGAAATACAATCTACCAGCCAACACATTGATTTCAGCAAGTGATGATAGTGGTGTAGTTAAATCTAGTGCATTTACAGTTACAATCAAGAATACTCCAACTGCTCCGATAATCAGTCCAGTACTTGTAGCTAACTAATAGGTCATTAATACAAATGTTTAACAGGAAAACAAGTCTTACGTTTAGTATGTTGCTGCTCGGTGCAGCAACATGCTTTGCGCAATCTGATACCCCACAGGAAGTAAAAGTTCCTGTGGGGTATTCATTAATCCTGAAAGCAAACACTAATGATGCAACGAGTTACCAATGGATAAAAAATGGAACCGAAATTAATAATGCAAATCAATCAGAATTTAAAGTTACAGAAGAGGGAAGGTATAGCGTTATAGCCTTCAACTCGCTTGGATGCGCATCATCGATTTCTACACCGGTTAAAGTCACAATTGATCCGGGGGTCACTATCTCTGCAGATGTGATGATCACCAAAAGTTCAGAAAAGAAATCAATTACCGTAAATGACGTTTTTGAATACCAGTTACAGGTAAAAAATAATGGAGCCGGAGTGGCTAATCAGGTCAGAGTCCAGGATATCCTTCCTGAGAACATGGTTTTAGAACAGCTCCTTAATCCGACGCTGGGTTTGGCAGATTATACACCGGGCAGCAGAACTGTACTTTGGGAAATTAAGAAACTGGAGAACGGAGAATCAGCGAGCCTGAGAATAAAAGTAAAACCATCACAACCTGGTATACTGGAAAACACGGCCACGGTTACAGCGACTGAAAACGACCCCAATCTGGCAAACAACACTTCTACAGATCGTAAATCGGTCTCAGATTTATTTATTCCCAATGTATTTACACCAAACGGCGATGGAAAAAATGATGCGCTTACCATTACAGGGCTCGAAAGATATCCTGAAAATGAACTGAGTATTTTCAATCGCTGGGGCTCATCTGTGCTGGAGAAAAAGCCATACAAGAATGATTGGGATGGCTCTCAGCTTACAGAAGGCACTTATTTCTACCTGCTAAAGGTTAAAATGGCCAATAATACCTGGGAAGTCTACAAGGGGTTTGTCACTATAATCCGTTGATAATATAACACTCCAAACATGAAGTTTTATTTTCTCTTACTACTTACCTGCTGTATCACCATAGGGTTAAAAGCACAGCAGGATAGCCAATTCACGCAATACATTTTTAATGGACTTCATATTAACCCTGCGTATGCGGGTACAAAAGGAGACCTTTATGTACAATCTTTTTACCGCGCTCAATGGCAAGGGATAAAAGGTGCCCCTAAAACCTTTTCTATCGCGGCAGATGATGCTTTTAAAGAAGGCAAAGTCGGCCTGGGAATGATCATTTCAAATGATCAGATCGGTGCACAAAGTAACCTTAGCGCTTTTGCAAATTACGCCTATCACTTAAACCTGAATGACAATGAATCCTCTACCCTATCCTTCGGATTGGCCGCAGGAATGATGCAATTAGGCATAGATGGCAGCCAGCTCCAGACGATCAACCCGGGAGATATTACCATACCCTACGCCTCACAAACACAAGTTTTCCCGGACGCCAGATTAGGTGTTTATTTTTCCAATGACAATTACTATGCAGGATTTTCTGCAACAAACATCCTTGCAAAGTATATGTCAAACAGCAGAGATGGAGAACTACTGATTCCTGTACCGAAGCCTCATTTCTACCTCACAGCAGGTGCATTGTTTACGATCAATGAGGATGTTAGATTTAAACCTTCCTTTCTTATAAAAGACGACATTCAAGGACCAACCTCTCTGGATCTAAATGCCTTCTTCCTGCTTAAAGAAAGAGTTTGGCTGGGTGGTTTCTATCGATCTTCCTTTAACATTCACAATCAAAATCTTCAAAAGGACTTACCTGCTAATAATTCAATCGGCTTGATCACTGAAATCTTTGCCACTCCGGATATCAGAATTGGTTATTCTTATGATTATTCTATCAATAAGCTGCAAAGCTATAATTCAGGGAGCCATGAGATTTCTGTTGGTTTTTACATCAATAAGAAAGAGAATAGAAAAGATTACAGACGAAACAGAGAAACCAGATGTTATGATTTTTAATTATCCGGAACGCATTTAATTGAAAAATCCGGCTACTTAATTAAAAGCGCCGGACTTCGTTTGTTGGTTAATTTAATGCCAATGTGTGTTTTGATACCATTGGAATCTTGTATACCTAAGGTATTTTTTAGGATTAAAAACCAGTATTTTGCGTTAAGTTTTCATTTAATGTCCTTTCTGTTTCAGGAACAGGCATCAGCAGGTATTTATCATCCAGCGTAATGTTATGTATTTTCAGCTGTTGCTGCTTCATTCGGCCAAGTCTCAACAAATCATATCTTCTTTGTCCTTCAGCAGCAAATTCCCAGCCTCTTTCGTCCACCAATGCGCTGATAAAGTCCTCTTTCCCGGGTGTGGTTATCGGAGTTAATGGCAATAATCCGGCTCTGTTTCTAACCGCATTGATCCCATTGAACTTATTAGGATCGCCACTATTCAATTGATTCATGGCTTCCGACTGCATCAATAACACGTCAGCATAACGCAGGATCACCCAATTGTTTCTCGCGCTATTCCCTTGTCTGGCGGGATCAGTGAACTTTAGGTAATAGAAATTAGCAGTCCCAGGAACCACGCCAATTGTTGCCGCTTTCCTCAGATCCGTATTCGAATAAGATAAAGCAAAAGCATTTTCCACGTAGAAAGCCTCGTTTCCATCATTAGGAAACACGGATTTAGGCAAATGCATCCTTGGCGTAATCGTCCCTGTACTTGGCGCCAGACCAAATTGCACGACAAAAATTTCTTCTTTATTAGTCGCTTTCTTATCAGGATTAAAGACATCGGCGAAAGGCAGCAAAGTATATACCCCCGGACTCACCGCAATCACCTTATTACAAGCCGTTAGTGCATCCTGGTAATCTGTAGCTTCTGCCGCAGCCGTAGCTGCTCTGGTCAGGTATACTTTTGCCAGTAAAGCACTTGCAGCACCACTGGAAACGCGTCCTTTACTTGCCGCAGGAATCTTATCTTCTTTCAGACAGTTAGCCTCAGCAAATTTCAAATCGGTTATAATCTGTGCGTATACTTCTTTTATAGGTGTTCTGGATGGTTTCAAATTGTCAGAACCTTCCGTTGCCTTTATGATTAAAGGCACATCACCATAACTCCTGATCAGGTCGAAATACGCTAATGCACGTAAAAACTTAGCGTTCCCGGCAATGTTATCTCTTATTACAGGTGTAATCGGGCCCTTTTCTACGTTTTGAATCACATCATTCGCACGGTTAATCAGCACATAAGAGTTGTTCCACCAATTGCTCACCTCCCCGTTGGTGGAAGTATAGGTCTGACTATACAACTCCGGCCTGTTGGTTTGAGGCAAACCTACTTTCATTTGATCGCCCGTCAGGTCATTTAAAACCCATACCGTACGCCCATAATATTGCTGTGCCTGCATTACGCTCGTCACACCGTTTAAAGCCGCATAAGCGTCGCCTTCCGTTTTATAAAAGTTATCCTCAGAAATAAAATCATAAGCATCCTCCTGAAGGAATTTCTTACAGGACGACATATTCAGCAGCACCATAACGGCGATTAATATATTTATCTTTTTCATTATCTTTTCTTAATAGGTGATCAATTAAAAGCCCAGTCTGATGCCGGCAGTATAGGTTCTTGTGGTGGGATAAGCGTTATAATCTGTGTTTAAACTTAAGCCATTGCTAAGCCCGAAAGAATTTACCTCAGGGTCATAACCGCTATAATTGGTAAAAGTGACCAGATTGGTACCCGTCATGAAAATGCCGGCAGACTTAATGGTTTTACCCAGTCTTTTGCCAATGGCTAAGTTGTAAGCAAGTGACACTGTTTTCAGCCTTAAAAAGCTACCGTTTTCGACTACATCACTGGTTATGCCGGTTCTTCTACGCAAGGTACTGTTGGCTTTCGGAATGGTATTACTGGTATTCGGACCACTCCACCTGTTGACCACAGAGGCTAGTTTATTGGTCGTAATATCACCGGATTCCATCTCATACCTGTTCAGATTTAAGACTTCATCGCCCTGCACACCTTGTATGAAAATATTCAGATTCAACCTGCCATACGTGAAATTATTGGTAATCCCATAAATGAAATCTGGTTGCGCATGGCCGATAATTTCACGGTCTTTCGCATCAATTACGTTATCACCGGTAAGGTCTGCATACCTTGGATCTCCTGGTAATACCCCTTTAATACCGCTGGCATCGATCTCTGCCTGAGTTTGCCAGATCCCCAAAAAGCGGTATCCGAAGAAGGAACCGATTGATTCCCCTACTCTCAATATGCTGGTCCCACTATTTCCGGAAGGGAAAAGCGCGCTGCTTGCATCTCCTACAAAACGTTCTTTTTCTCCGGCCAGGTCGGTCACTTTATTTCTGTTCATAGAGAAATTAAGGTTGGTACTCCACTGGAATTTTTCTCCAATGATATTCTCCGTGTTGATCGCTAACTCAAAACCTTTATTCGATACCCCTCCGGCATTCAGCAAAATACTGCTGTAACCAGCTGTTCTTGGAATCGACACATTTAGTAACAGATCTTTCGTTTTTTTGCTATAATAATCGGCGGTTAAAGAGATCCTGTTGTTGAATAAAGCAAGATCTAAACCTATATCAAATGAAGCAGTAGATTCCCAGGCCAGATCAGGATTCGGGATGTTATTTGGCGATACGCCCACCACACGATTGCCACCCAATGTTGCGCCATTAACGCTGTAACGCGCAATTGACTGATATGGATCAATCTCCTGGTTGCCGGAAACCCCATAACTGGCTCTCAATTTCAGGTCGCTCACAAATGGCAGTGTTTTCATGAAATCTTCTTCAATGACACGCCATGCAATCGCTCCTGAAGGGAAATATCCCCATTTATTATTAGCACCAAATTTCGAAGAACCATCTGCACGCATCGTGAAAGTAACCAGATATTTATCCATCAAGCGGTAATTGACACGGCCAAAAAAGGAAGCCAGATTGTTTTTTACCTTCCCGGAGCCCGGCACCAGCACATTTGCACCGATTCCGATATTATCTGCGCCCAATACATTGGTGAAGAAATTATTACTCGCCGCAAAGAAATCATTATTGTAAAATTCCTGCATACTGAATCCACCGATCACATTTATCGCATTGTTTTTATTGATTTGTTTATCGTAAGTCAGCGTATTTTCATTTACCCAACTCACATTATCTGCATATTCTTTTCTGGCTGCCCCAAGGGTATTACTACCCACAAAAAGGTCTGAAGGCACATAGAAATCTCTGGTTTGCAGATTGAAATCCGTCCCAAAAGTTGATTTCCATTTTAAACCTTTAATGATTTCATATTCTCCATAGAAATTCATTAAGCCGCGCAGGTTTTTGTATCGGTTAGTGGTCTTATTAGCATACGCAACCGGATTTCCTATGGCAAAAACGTAACCTGTGGGGCCGTTTTGAACCGTATAATCGCCGTTTGTGAAGACCGGAACTGCCGGATTGATCCTTAGGGCTTCCAGTAAAACACCGCCATTGGAACCACCACTGGTATTCACCAATGCACGTTTATCGAGGCCGGCGGTAAGTTGTGAAGTAAACCCAAAGTTTAGTTTCTCCCCTACTTTTTTATCCAGATTAAACCGGACAGACGCTCTTTTATAACCGGAATTGATGATAATCCCCTCCTGATCAAAATAGTTCATGCTCAGGTTGTATTTAGTATCCGTCGTTCCTCCGATAAAATTAAGCTGGTAATTGCTGATTGGAGCGGTTCTGAAAATTTCATCCTGCCAATCTGTTCCCTTGCCTAAAGCGGCAATTTGCGCATCGGTATAAGGCAAAGCTTTTGCAGAGGCCGGAGTTTCAATATTCGTCAGCCTTTGTACGTCATTCAGGTAGTTCCCATATTGTGTAGCATCCATCATCTTGTAAGGGTTTCTTACTTTTTGAAGGCCATGATAAGCTTCGAAATTAATGGACGACTGACCCGCAGCACCTTTTTTAGTGGTCACAATGACCACACCATTTGCCCCTCTACTTCCATAAATTGCAATAGAAGAAGCGTCTTTCAGGATGTCAATGGACTGGATATCGTTTGGATTTATCGAGCTTAAATTCCCCGCTCCAGGGAATCCGTCGATGACAAATAAAGGTTCATTGCTCGAATTTATGGAGTTGGTACCACGGATTCTCAAACTTACGGTCCCTCCGGGCTGAGCTTGTGTTTGTGTCACCTGTACCCCACTCGCACGACCTTGTATCATTTGATCAACGCGGGTTATCGGTACATTTTCCAGGCTTTTTGCCGTAATAGAAGAAACTGCACCCGTCAGGTCTTTTTTCTTCTGGGTACCATAGCCAACAACTACGATTTCATTTAAATCGGTATTGTCTTCTGCCAGGGTTATATTTATTTGCCCTTTGGCAACCGTGTAGTTCTGTGTGATAAAACCTATGCTGGTAAAGACAAGCAGGTCGCCGGTTTTAGCGGCTATAGAAAATTTACCCTCGGCATTAGTCAAAGTGCCGGCTCCTGAGCTTTTAACTTTTACGGAAACTCCGGGAATAGGATTGCTGGATTTATCTTTAACCGTCCCTGTGACCGGTCCGGTTTGTGCAAATGTAATCATGCAACAGAATTGCAGAAAAGCAATAAGAAGGGTGATTCTTTTCATCATATTATATTTGGTTTTGGTTATTGGTTATTGGTTATTCGTATTGTTTGTTCTTGGTTGGTTGTTGTTGGTTAAGAGCAGCTGGTTTTTAGCTGACTCTTCCTGTTGTTTTTCTTCCTTACATTTTTGTTATGACCATCCTTCTCCTCTTATATCCTATCTGGAGATTAGAAGATTTCAATCTTTAAAAGAAGATATTTGCGTTATTTTTTTGTTGGTGCTCAAATATTACAGCAAGAGATCAGTATGGAAAAACTTCCAATACAGCTGGATACTTTTTCGAAAAGTATCGGTTCATGAATTTAATATTTGGTGTTACAATGTAGGAATCAACGGGCTTATCAAGGGGTGAAATTCTTAAATCATTAGGATGAAAATTATAAAACAAGTTAAAAACCAAATCTTTAATCTCCTTGTTATTAACAACAAGGGATAAAATTCATGGAAACTAAAGTGGAAATACTTATTATAGGTGCCGGTCTGTCCGGATTAACTGCAGCACTTCATTTTTTAAAATCAGGGTTCCCGGTTACCTTGATCGAAAAAAGCAGCTACCCGCATCATAAGGTTTGTGGTGAATATTTATCAAATGAAGTATTGCCCTATCTGGAATGGCTGGACCTGGATTTGAGCTCCCTGTCTCCTGTACCTATTCATCAATTTCAGTTTTCTAGCAATGACGGGAAAGTCCTGCAAACCGAATTACCTTTAGGAGGCATTGGCATCAGCAGATATTCATTAGATCATTTTCTTTTTCAAGAGGCGATTGCCAGAGGTTGTCAAATGATTCATGATACGGTGACAGACCTTAGTTTTGAAGATGACTTGTTCAGCGTAAAACTGGCCAGCCAGCAATTGATCAAAGCCAAAGTTGTGATTGGCGCTTATGGTAAACGGGATGGCCTCGATCAGAAACTATCCCGCAATTTCATTCAAAGAAAATCTCCATGGCTGGCTGTAAAAGCGCATTATGAAGGTTCATTTCCTGATGATTTAGTCGCAATTCACAATTTCGATGGCGGCTATTGTGGCGTTTCAAAAGTAGAAAATAACAGGATTAACATTTGTTACCTCGTAGATTATAATTCTTTCAAAAAGTACAAAAGCATTCCGGAGCATCGCCTGGAGGTTCTCTATCAAAACCCTCATTTAAAGAAAATATTTGAAGGTTTAAAACCTCTGTTTGAGCAACCGATCGCCATTGGCCAGATCTCTTTTGAAAAGAAATCATTGGTAGAGAATCATATCCTCATGATTGGCGATACTGCCGGATTGATTCATCCCTTTTGCGGGAACGGGATGGCTATTGCGATTCATAGCGCCAAAATTTGCGCATCATGTGTGATTGCCTATTTTGAAAAAGGAGCTTCATCGAGGTCTCAAATGGAGTGGCAATACCGAAGATTGTGGAATCAACAATTTCTGAGTCGCATAACTGCTGGAAAAGTAATGTCAGGAATTCTGAGAAAAAAACAACTGACCAGCAAATTCATGCGTATATTAATAAAATATCCATTTTTATTGTCAATGATGATTAAGCAAACCCACGGAAAACCGATAATGATTGCCGGGGAGATTAGCAATGAACTGACAGAAAACCGATAACGATTACCAGGAGAAACGATCATACAGCAGCCCGAAATATCTAAATTAAATGATAGATACCCGTTACAGAAGCGATTTGCCGGAAATCATGGATAACTTTTCCATGGAAGGAGAAATATTAAAAGATGCACTTGACAAAATAGCTGGTATTAACCAATTATTGGGGGGTAATAAAGTGACACTTGTTGGTGTCAAAGAATTGCTGAACTATGTAAAACTGCATGATTCTGTAAAAGTGGAATCTTTCAAAAAAGCAATTCCTACTCCAAAAACAGTGTATTCCGCAAAAGTAAAGCCCGAAGAAACCACCGAAATCAGCATTCTTGATGTAGGGTGTGGAAACGGAGATATGTTACGTGTTCTGGCTGATTACGCCAATAGCAATCATTTAAAATTCAAGCTTAAAGGAATCGATGCCAACGCCTTTACTGTTCAACATGCGAGTCAATTATCATCTGCTTATGAAAACATCAGCTATGAATGCGTTGATGTTTTTCAAGAATCCGCGCTACCTGAGCATTATGACATTATTTTATGCACCCTCACTTTACATCATTTTAAAGACCCCGAAATTATCCAGCTGCTTACGATATTCCGCGAAAAAGCAAGGCTAGGCATCGTCATTAATGATTTACAACGCAGTGCCATCCCCTACTACCTGTTTATCGCGTTGTGCTTCGTATTCAGGCTCAATAAAATGTCAAAAGAAGATGGCCTCATTTCTATTTTAAGAGGATTTAAAAGAAAAGACCTGGAGCAATATTCCAATCAATTGAAACTAATCAACACATCTATCCGATGGAAATGGGCTTTCCGCTACCAATGGATCATTCCTACAATATGAGTGTAAAAATTATAGCAGTCGCCAAGTCAATTCCAGAATTTTCCAGAACCACAGCGGAAATCATTCCATTCTTAGACACCTGGTTGTCCGGGCAGGAAGAGCGTTTCCAAAGAAAAGTAAAGAAAGTTTTTGAAAACGCGATGGTCGACCAAAGGTATTCCATCATGTCTCCGGAAGAAGTTTTCGGAAATGCTTCGTTTGAAGAAAGGAATGACATTTACATTCGTGAAGGCATCAAGCTTGGCACAAACTGCCTGCGGGATGCCCTGGAAAAAGCCAGCTGGCAAGCCAGAGACCTGGACTATATCATTACCGTAAGCTGTACCGGGATCATGATTCCCTCCCTGGATGCTTACCTGGTCAATGCTTTAAACCTTCGTCAGGACATTGTGCGCCTTCCGGTAACGGAAATGGGTTGTGCAGCAGGGATTTCCGGCATTATTTACGCCAAGAACTTTTTAAAAGCAAATCCGGGAAAACGCGCCGCAGTCGTTGCGGTAGAATCGCCAACATCTACCCTTCAACTCCATGATTTTTCCATGGCCAATATGGTGAGTGCCGCTATTTTCGGCGATGGTGCCGCCTGTGTCTTATTGTCTTCTGATGAAAATGAAAATGGTCCTGAAATCATTGGAGAAGAAATGTATCATTTTTACAATTCCGAACAGCTGATGGGTTTTCATTTGAGTAATACAGGTTTAAAAATGGTCTTAGATGTAGATGTCCCTGAAAACATAGCGGCCCATTTTCCAGAAATCATTCATCCTTTTCTAAAGAAACATGATTTACTTTTAGAAGACATCGATCATTTGATTTTTCATCCGGGTGGCAAAAAGATCATACAGGTGGTAGAAGAACTCTTCGGCAATTCCGGAAAAAACATCCTGGATACCAAAGAAGTACTGCGGCAATACGGGAATATGTCCAGCGCAACGGTGTTATATGTCCTGGAACGTTTTATGGATAAGAAACCTTTAAAAGGAGATCTCGGGCTAATGCTCAGCTTCGGACCTGGTTTTTCTGCCCAGAGAATATTATTAAAGTGGTAACTTTACCAGACAATTAAGATAAAGATAATTGAGATAAACATGAACAAAGAAGAAATCCTAACCCACTTACCTTATAGCAAACCGTTTTTATTTGTTGACGAACTATTGTCTATCGACGAGAATGGTTCTGTCGGGACTTATACTTACGATAAAGATCTTGATTTTTACAAGGGCCATTTCAAGGATCATCCGGTAACACCAGGTGTGATTTTAACAGAAACTATGGCACAAATCGGTTTGGTATGCCTTGGTATTTACCTGACGGCAACGGCAGCTTCCGGTCTTCCGGGACACGTGATGTTAACCTCCACAGCTATCGATTTCATGAAACCGGTTTTCCCCGGAGAGAAAGTAACCGTAACGACTGAAAAGGTATATTTCCGTTTCAAAAAACTTCATTGCAATGTACAAATGACCAATGCAGCCGGAGAAATCGTTTGTAAAGGAACCATTTCAGGAATGGTAACCAATAAAATGAATGGCTAACAGGGTTGTCATAACGGGTATGGGTGTGGTCGCACCAAATGGAGTCGGTTTAGCTCCTTTTCTTGAGGCTATCCGCGCCGGTCGTTCCGGCATCACCCATCATCCGTTATTAGAAAAACTTCAGTTTTCCTGCCAGATTGCAGGTACTCCTGTTCTTTCTGACGCATTAATTGCCAACTATTTCTCGGAACTGGAACTGAGGAACTTCAACAGTTCCGGTATCATGTATGGCGTCATCGCCGCCATGGACGCCTGGAAAGACGCAGGACTAAATATTGAACAATCCGGAGAACCCGACTGGGACAGCGGAACGATATTTGGCAGTGGTACTACGGGAGTCGACAAATTCAGAGAGGCCATTTACAAAATAGACGACTTACAAACCCGTCGTTTAGGTAGCAATGTGGTCGCGCAAACCATGGCCAGTGGCATCAGTGCCTACATTGGCGGCAAACTCGGACTTGGTAACCAGGTCAGCAGTAATTCATCGGCTTGTACAACGGGCACAGAAAGCATTTTAATGGCTTATGAGCGCATTAAATCCGGTCAGGCGACAAGAATGCTTGCGGGGAGCACCAGCGACAGCGGGCCTTATATCTGGGCCGGATTTGACGCTATGAAAGTCTGTACGTTTAAACACAATGAAACTCCTGAATCAGGCTCCAGACCAATGAGCGCCAGTGCCAGTGGTTTTGTGCCCGGAAGCGGTGCAGGGGCATTTGTACTGGAATCTTTGGAAAGCGCCCTGTCCAGAGGGGCAGGAATCTACGCGGAAATATTAGGTGGAAATCTGAATTCCGGCGGCCAAAGAGGCACAGGAACCATGACTGCCCCAAATGCAATGGCTGTTCAACGCTGTATCCGCACTGCAATTCAAAATGCTGGTATTCAGGCCAGCGATATCGACTTCATCAACGGACACCTCACTGCTACCTCAAAAGACAGTTTAGAAATTCAGAACTGGTGCGAAGCTTTACAAAGAAGCGGCGAAAACTTCCCTTTTATCAACTCTTTAAAATCAATGGTTGGCCACTGCCTCAGTGCCGCCGGCAGTATCGAATGTGTGGCTTCCCTATTGCAAATGCAACATGATTTTATTGCCCCAAACCTCAATTGCGAAGACCTGAATCCGGAAATCACTGCACTGATTTCTTCATCCCGCATCCCCCAAAAAGCAAGCCCGCATCCCATCCGTATCCTTGCCAAAGCCAGTTTCGGTTTTGGAGACGTAAACGCCTGTATCATTTTTAAAAAACATATTAGCACCTAATCTGTTTGTAAGAAATACCACTTATAATCCTGGAAAATGATAGCCATACCATTTCAAAAAGAAAACATGGACAGATCCTCAATACTCTCCAAATTAAAGGTCATTGTTGCCAATTACAGCCACGACAAAGATGCTTTAGAATACCTCAGTGAAAGCACCGATTTTATTAAAGACCTCAAAATCAATTCCGCCAATCTGGTAGATGTGGTTCTCGATGTAGAAGAAGAATTCGACATAGAAATCGACAATCTCGCTATGGAAAGAATGCTGAATGTAAGTGCTGCGATAGAAATCATCACCGACAAATTGAAAGCAAAATGATAGGAAATGATATCGTTGATTTGCGACAGGCAGCACTGGAAAGTAACTGGCGCAGAAAAGGATATCTGAACAAGCTGTTTACAAAAAACGAGCAGCAATGGATTCTGGAGGCCAGTAACCCCGGGCAAATGGTCTGGTTATTATGGAGTATGAAAGAAGCTGCCTATAAAATTTATTCCCGAAGGAAAACCTGGCGTGCATTCGCTCCTTTAAAACTCATTTGCAAGACCCTGGAAATCAAAGAAGAATTGGCAATTGGTAGCGTGGAATGTGAAAGTCACACCTTTTTCAGTCAAACGATGCTGACTGCTCAATTTATCCACACGATTGCGACTGAACAACACCCTATGCAAGCGATTACCGTGAAAATCACTGGGTATAATCCAACAGACACCAGCTATAGGAATACGGATCCGGCCACGGTGAGTCACCATGGCCGATACCTGGCATTGGCTTATGTATAAGCCAGCTGCTATTACCTATAAGGAATCTATTAAGTCATTACTACATTAAGTTTTCTTCAATCAAAAGATTGATAATACCATCCGCAAGTCCAACTTTTGGCACATAAATCTGCTTAATTCCTGTCCATTTCAATAGCGTGATGTAAATCTCGCAAGCTGGAATAATTACGTCTGCACGGTCGGGGTTTAATCCAAAAACCTGGATTCTCTCTTTTAAAGAATGACTGTTAAGATTGTTATAAAGCGTTTTTAGCTTGATAAAAGACATCGGCATCCCTTCTTTCTCATCAGACATGCGGTACAGTTTATTGATGTTTCCACCAGTACCAATCGCCGCCAGATTTTTATGGCCCTTTGTATTTTCTTTTACCCACAGTTTCATCTCTTCCCAGGTCTCTTCTCTATCCTGATTGTCCAGAATTCTTATCGTTCCGATATCAAAAGATTTGGAAGCCACTGGAATCCGGTTCACAAAGACAGAAAGTTCTGTACTTCCCCCACCAACATCGATATATAAATAGCTCTTTTTATTGTCAAGCGTCTCTTCAATATGATTGGCATAAATGATATTCGCTTCCCTTTGTCCCTGGATAATCTCCAGGTCCAGGTCGCAAACTTCCTTTACCTGTTTGATAATATCTCTCCCATTTTCTGCCTCACGCATTGCTGAGGTGGCACAAGCCAGGTATTTAGTGACGTGATAAACGTCCATCAGGTTTTTAAAAGCGGTCATGGTTTTCAGCAAATCTTCCGTTTTTCTGTTAGAAATGCGGTGATCCAGAAAAGCGTCATCCCCTAAACGTAAAGGAACCCTGATTAATGTATTTTTCTTAAAGCCAAACCCTTCATCAGTTTTCGTGATGTCGGCAATTAACAACCTCACGGCATTGGACCCTATATCTATAGCAGCATATCTAAGCATTGGCTTTATTGGTGTTTATTTTTTAAGTAATTATAGGTTTGAACCTGCGCTCTAACCTTAGTATTGATTCTATTTTTATGGTATTTGTTGTTGTTCATTTTGGTGATATCACGCGCTTTGACATTATCCTGAAGCTGGAACTCTATAATATCACGAATTTCTTGTTTCACCTCTTTGTCCAACACCGGAAAGCCGACCTCTACACGATGCTCGAAATTCCTGCTCATTAAATCTGCAGAGGAAAGGTACATTTCTTCTTTACCATTGTTCCCAAAAATGAAAACCCGGGCATGTTCCAAAAATTTATCAATGATACTGATGACGGTAATATTTTCACTGAAACCTTCTATACCGGGTACCAGGGTACAAATCCCTCTAACAATCATCTTGATTTTCACCCCTGCATTACTGGCCTCATATAATTTTTCTACGATGCCTTCATCCGCCAGACTATTTACTTTAAGGATCATATAAGCAGGTTTCCCTGAGTTTGCGATCTTAATTTCACGATCAATCAATTGATAAAATTTGGTACGTGTTTCCAGTGGCGAAACGATCAGATGTTTAAATCCACTGACTACAATTTTCTTATTTAGTCCCGCAAACAGTTTCACAAGATCCTGTGTAATCTCTCTTTTTGCGGTAAAGATGCTATGGTCACAATAGATTCCGGCCGTCTTTTCATTGAAATTACCTGTGGCCAGATTGGCGTAATATACTGCCTTTCCTTTTTCCATTCTTTTGACAAGGCAGATTTTCGAGTGCACTTTATAATCTGTCAGACCATAATTTACATTCACCCCTTCTTCTTTTAATCTGGTACTCCAGAAAATATTTGCCTTTTCATCGAATCTCGCTTTCAGCTCTACCAGGCAATTCACCTTTTTACCGTTTTTAGCGGCATTAATCAGCGCATTAACCACTTTTGAGTTTTCTGCAAGGCGATACAGGGTAATATTAATCTCTGTTACCTTCGGATCAATTGCCGCCTCTCTCAGGAATAAAATGATGTAATCATAAGATTGGTAAGGCAGGTTTACGAGGTAATCTTTTTCTGCCAGTTTATTGAAAATGCTTTCTGTACGATGTAAACCGGCTACTTTCAAAGGAACATTTGGCGCATATTCAAGCTCTTTTCCACCCACATTCGGGAAAGCAATAAAATCACCGAAGCGGTGGTATCGATTTCCGGGGATCAAGCTTTCTGCTTCAATTTTCATTTTATTCAACAATACCGTTAACATCTCGAAAGGCATTTCGGTATCGTATAAAAGTCGCATGGGCTTGCCTCTTTTCCGCTTATCCAGACTACTCTTTAATTCTTCAATAAACTTATCACTAACTCTTTTATCGATATCTAATTCTGCATCCCGAGTCAGCTGTATAGAAAACGCATCAATTACATCATAATTAAACACATAAAAGATATCATCCAGACAATATTTAATAATATCCTCTGCCAAAATGATAAACTTTAACCCATTAGTTTCCGGTAATACCAGAAACCGGGGTAGATTAGCTGGCAATTCGATGAGTGCATACCTTGCGCTGGTTTTCGAAGAAGCCTTAGAAAGGCGTACAAAGAAATAAAGAAACCTGTCTTTTAATTCCGGGAATGGTTTTTCCAGATCGATCATGATGGGTACCAGGTTAGAAAGGATTTTATCTCTAAAATGATTCCTCACAAACTCTCCCCTGGCCACATTTAACTGTGTTTCATTGAGGATAAAAATCCTGTTTTGTGCCAGTTCATTGATTAGTGTGGCCTGAAACAGCAGCTCGAATTTCCGCTCCTGCTTCACCACGATATTCTTTATTTCATTTAAGATCTTTTTAGGATTGAATCCTAATAAGGCCTTCGCTTTTTCATTTAGATTGGCCAAACGGCTCATGGTGGCAACCCTTACCCTATAAAACTCTTCCAGGTTAGAAGAAAAGATAGAAAGGAATTTAATCCTTTCTATCAAGGGCACTGTTTCATCTGCCGCTTCCTGCAACACCCGCTCGTTAAAATACAACCAGCTAATCTCTCTATTTAGGAATGGTGCCTTTTTTCTTGTCATGTATAAATAAAAAAATCCCTGTAAGAAACAGGGATGCTCAAAACTGCAAATTCTATTGTTAATTCAGTGTTAATTATCACCTCCTCCAAGAATTAAAACTTAACGTCCCGCTATTTTGCTTTTTAGGATTCCCTATACAGGCGTTGAATCCGTTGTTTTTTCTACAACCGTTTCCACCTCAGTACTTGTATTTCCTGAATCCGCTGCCTTTTCCGCTGTCACAGGAGCCGTTGCTTTTTTAGCCGGTCTGCCCACACTCGCTTTAACACCAGAAGCTTTTGCTACTGTAGGTTTAGTTGCTGTCGGTTTTGCAGCTGTTGTTTTAGCGGCAACAGGTTTAGCAACAACCGATTTAGCCGTTGTAGCTTTAGTTGCAGCCGGCTTAGCTTTAGCCGCTGTTTTCGCTCCACTAGATTTAGCGGTTGGTTTAGCAGCTCCATTCACTACCTCAGCCACTTCTTTCTTTAATACAGCCACTTTTTCTGCCGCTGTTTTAGCTGCTGATTTAGCTTTTTCTGTTGCTTTCTTTAAAGGCTTAGCCAAGGCATCTGCTGCTTTTTCTTCTGTTGCAATCGCGGCAACTTTTACGCTTTGAACAACAGGTTTAGCTTTTGCTACTGCTTTCTTAACTACTTTTTTTGCTTTCTTTACTTCTTTTTCGACCTCTTTTTTCAAAACTTTGGCCTTTTTCTCCGCTTTCTTTTTCAGTGGTTTATTCGCTTTTGCAGCTTCTTCCAATTTTGAATTTACGGCTTCTTTCACTTCAAGGAATTTCGTAGAAAGTTTTCTTGCTACGACTTTACTTGCTTTTGCAATATCATCACCGATTTTCTCTGCATCATGTCCCAAATGTTTTACCACTTCGAAAAACTTCGCACTTAGACTTTTCTCCAATTGTTTTTTTGCTGCACTTTTAGCAACTTTCTTTTCTACTCTTGATTTTTTGCCTTTCATATTCGTTTATTTATAAGTTTTTAGGTTGATCAGATAAATAGGACACTGCTCAGTTCATATTCCTCGTTTAATGTTTATATTTGTGATGAGCACCCATAATGGGTTAAATTTCACTTAAATCTAATATTTTTTTTATTCTAAAGCTATAATCATGCCCACTTTCGATATTGTAAGTAAAGTTGACGCGCAAACTTTTGATAACGCGATGAACAATGCCAAAAAAGAAATCCTAAACCGTTATGATTTCAATGCCTCTAAGAGTACGATTGATCATGACAAGAAAACCAACCAAATCACGATCGTAACAGAAGATGATATGCGTTTAAAAGCCATTGAGGATGCTATTATCTCCAGAATGGTTAAACAAGGTCTTGATCCTAAGAGTTTAGACTTTGGAAAAGAACAATATGCTTCCGGAAATATGATCAGAAAAGAGATTTCTATCAAGGAAGGTATTGACAAAGAAGCCGCTAAAAAAATTGTTGCAAAAATAAAGGCCAGTGGATTAAAAGTTCAGGCTTCGATGATGGATGACCAGGTTCGAGTACAGAGTAAAAGCATTGATGACCTGCAGGGCGTCATTTCACTTTGTAGAGGCGAAGACTTCGGTCAGCCATTACAGTTCATTAATATGCGTAACTAATCCAGTTACAACGATCAACTAAGGAGCAATATTCCTTATTCCTCTGCAACCTTATTTTCAATTGCAGAATTTAACAATCCTGCATCATATAGGTGCTGATATTCATTTGATCACATCTTTTAATGATGTGATCAAATGATTGCTCTCTTGATTTTTTTCAAACAGGTACTTTAAAAACAAAAGCCGATGGAAATTACTGATAGTGGATTTGTTTTTTCTGATGATCCTCAGAAAATAGATCCGATTGCCATTCATCATTACTTAAGTACTCAGTCCTACTGGGCGCAGAATATCCCGCTGGAAACCGTAAAAAAGTCGATCGCCAACTCCCTGTGTTTCGGCATTTATATCGAAGGAAAGCAAATCGGTTTTGCAAGATGGATTACAGATAAAGCCACATTTGCCTACCTGGCGGATGTATATGTAGAAGAAATCTACCGCGGACAAGGCCTGGCAAAAAAACTCATGTCATTAATGCTTTTTCATCAGGACTTACAAGGATTGAGAAGATATATGCTGGCTACAATGGATGCACATAACTTATATGCGCAATTTGGATTCAAACAGATCGACCATCCGGACCGCTTAATGGCCGTTGTCATTAAAGATGCTTATTTATAAATAAGCACCTCAGCCAATTGAAAAGACCTGTAAAGTCCAATAAAAGACAAAAAGCCCGTCGAAGAATAAATTCAAAGACCGGGCTTATGATATAGCTGTCATTCTTTTAAGAACAACCCTTTAAAATCAAAAGAAGGTTTATTACTTAAACCGTTTTCACATCTCCTTCGCTGTAATCCTTAATATCGGCGATGTAGCCGTTTAGAATCAGAAAGTCGAACAATGGCTTTGCATCCGGTGTTACCGGCATATTTGCGCTTGTAATTACCGTATTCGTCTTTTTATCCAGGAAAGGATAAGCAAACAAGCGTACATTTTTGCTAAACATATCACTCACATAACTCAGCAACTGGCTGGAATAATTCTCGCCGAAATTACTGGAATTAAACACGAATTTCAAGTTGTTGATATTCGTAGAAATCCCAACACTTTTTGGTTTGCAACGGTCCAGGTATTTCGCCAGTTTATTGTGTCTGGCAAAGTTAGATACCATCACAAGGTTACCCGTTTTACACATATCTTCCGCACGTTTTGCAACAGCTTCCAGGTCAAAACTTTCCGGTTCATCGTCACCGGCACTCAATACATTAGATAAAAGTACCTCGATCAATACACTTAGATTCTCTTTGCTAACGCTTTCTGAGCGGACAAACTGGTCTACGGCCTTGTTCAACATACTAAAGTTAGGATTGGATTTCTGCGCGTATTTGGTGCGTAGAATCATGATATCCTTTTTATAAAGCAAGTCTTTCGGCAGACAAGGGTTTCCCAGGGAATCAAAAATCGCCGCATCAGAAAAGTCTTTTACAATCAGATAAAGATTCAAAAGAATATTGTTGATCTTTCCAAAAGCAGGACCGCTCACCGAAATCAGGTCGATCTCTACAGAACCTACAGTCAGGTTATCTGCTAAAGATTCGATCATGGTTTTCGGATCATTATTATAGTAGAAAGCTGCATAAACCAGATTCACACCAATAATCCCCAATACATTCTGTTGTAGTGCAGCATCAGTATCCAGCAATCTCACATGGAAAAAGATCTCATTTGGTTCTCCTCCTGGTTCCGATTGAAAACGAATTCCAATCCAGCCATGGGGATCATTTGATTTGTTGTAATTTAAAGTCGTAACAGTATCTGCAAAAGCAAAGAAAGTACGGTCGTCATATTTCTCACCGTTCAATCTTTCATTTAGCAGACCAAATTCATGACTCAACATCTTTAACAGTCTGGATTGACTAACATATCTCCCTGATTCTTCTACTCCATAAATCGCATCGCTGAAAGTCATATCGTAAGCCGACATGGTTTTAGCAACTGTTCCAGAGGCAGCACCCGCAGTAAAAAAGTTACGGGCCACTTCCTGCCCCGCACCAATTTCTGCGAAGGTTCCGTAAATCTTAGGGTTTAAGTTAATCTTCAAGGCTTTACGCTTGGTATCCAGAATTTCTCTTTCCATACTGCAAAAATAACACAATAAGACGGAATTCAGGCCATAAAATTGCCGATCTTGAATCAAAAATTTAAAGATCAAAACACTATCTTGGTTGTCAGATGCTAAACGTTACCAACCTCAACATACAATTTCTGAATAAAGCAGATAAATCCTGGCTTACTGCGGTGAGTGACATCAGTTTCCGTGTAGATAAAGGGAAAGTTCTGGGCATTGTCGGAGAATCCGGATCCGGAAAATCGGTCACCTCTTTTTCTATTATGAGGCTTCATGATCCGGTAAATACAAAAGTTAAGGGCGACATAGAATTTGACAGAGTAGACCTGTTAAACCTCTCTCCGGAGGAAATCCGTAAATATAGAGGTAACAAAATTGCCATGATTTTTCAGGAACCGATGACCTCCTTAAATCCGGTATTCACTTGTGGCTATCAGGTACAGGAGGCTATAATGCTCCATCAGCATAGCGATAAAGCAAGCGCTAAAGAAAAAACCATTGCCTTATTTGAGGAAGTGCAATTACCCCGTCCGGAGCAAATATTTGAAAGTTACCCGCATCAGTTGTCCGGCGGACAAAAACAGCGCGTCATGATTGCGATGGCCCTGAGTTGTAATCCGGAGCTTTTAATTGCTGATGAACCTACCACTGCATTAGACGTGACCGTTCAAAAGACAATCCTTCAGCTGTTAATGCGGATTAAAAAAGAACGGGATATGGCAATGATCTTTATCTCCCATGATTTAGGTGTCATTGCAGAGATCGCCGACCAGATCGCCGTCATGTACAAAGGAAAGATCGTAGAACAGGGATCCACCAAAAAGGTTTTTGAATCGCCGGGACATCCATATACCAAAGGTTTACTGGCTTGCCGGCCAAACCCTCAATTCCTGTTGAAAAAACTCCCTGTAGTTGCCGATTTCCTGGCGGGAGATCCCGATCTGGCCGTAGCCCACCTGCTAAAAAGCAATAATTACCAGCCGCAGGAAATTAGCGACAGGAGAGCTCAATTATATGCGCAGCAACCCATCCTGCAAGTCAAAGACCTTTGCACCTGGTTTCCCATTAAAAAAGGCCTTTTCGGAAAAACCACTGATTATGTAAAAGCAGTAGATCAGGTTAGTTTTGATGTATTCCCGGGAGAAACACTGGGCCTCGTTGGAGAATCTGGTTGCGGTAAAACTACCTTAGGCAGGAGTATTTTAAGGCTGATCAACCCGACATCGGGCAACCTTATTTTCGAAGGAAAAGAAATCACTAAAATCCATAAATCTGAGCTACGGAAAATGAGAAGAGAGATACAGATTATCTTTCAGGATCCTTATTCCTCTTTAAACCCAAAACTTACCATTGGCAATGCCCTAATGGAACCACTACAGGTCCACGGCCTGTTCGAAAATGATACTAAAAGAAAAGCTCATGTATTGGAATTACTGGAGCGGGTAGACTTAAATCCGGCAACATTCAACAAGTATCCGCATGAGTTTTCCGGTGGACAAAGACAACGGATTGTAATTGCAAGAGCATTGGCCTTACAGCCGAAATTCATCATTTGCGATGAATCCGTGTCGGCATTAGATGTTTCCGTCCAGGCGCAGGTGCTTAATTTGTTGAGGCAGCTGCAACAGGATTTCGGATTGACTTACATCTTTATTTCGCATGATCTTTCTGTGGTGAAACACATCTCCGATCGCATCATTGTGATGAACAAAGGAAAAATAGAAGAACTGGGTTTTCCGGAAGAGATTTACTTCCACCCTAAAGCTGAGTATACTAAAAGACTAATTGCAGCGATACCCGGCTCACCGAATATTCATTAATGATTTCCGGATCCATTAAACCATTGAATTAAAAAATGAGTCCACTAAAAAACTGTCTCCAACAATACTATTTTGTAGTTTAATGAATTTCCGGTTCTACAGAACCACTGGCCAACTTGATTAAAGCGGTATTCAGCAACCTTCTTACCGCGCGTTCCTTCACCTTATCATAATGTTTCAAAAGCACCATCACTTTGAAAATGGCCACATCTTTATTGATGGCAATAGTTTTTATCGACAAACCGCGTTCTACGACATTATCCGAATCATTTTCTATCGCTTTCGTCAGGTATTCTTCCAGAAAATCAGGGGTATAACTATACCGCAATGAAAGGTCAAATTCTATACTTAATTTCTTGGTGTTTTGCTTCGACTGGTTCACGATGACCGAACCAAAAGCCACTGAATTCGGGATGATCACCATATCACTGTCTTCATTTTGAAGGATCATGTTGGTTAGTGTAATGTCCAGAATTTTCCCCTCATGCTCCCCTAACTTAATGTGGTCACCTAATGATAAGCGGTCTGAAAACATGATGATCAATCCATTAATCATACTCGTAATATAATCTTTGAATGTTACCGCCAGTGCAGCCGCCACAATCGAAACACTAAACACCAGTTCCCGGGGATCCACATTGAACAATGCGGTCAATGCCAATGCAAAAAACACGGTATTAAAGATGGAAACCACCCTGTTGATCCCCAGAATAAAGTTATCCTTAATGGTCTTTTTCAGTCGGTGTTTCTTGATATACCAATAAATCACGACCAGTCTCAGGATAGAAACAAGCAAACTCGGGCCTAAAAACAGAATACAGCCTTTACTTAATTTCCCTAGAAAAGGATATTCCGTATAGAGCTGAGGCACTTTGATCGCAAAATAAATCAGGGCTGCGCAAATCAGTGCCTTGATCAGAATCATGATCAATTCTTTACCTGTTTCTCTCTCTTTATCTTCTATAGTTATCAAAACCTATGTTCTTTAATAAAACCTTATTTGTTCAAAGATACAAAAATCGGCCATCCATTATCACAGATTTAACCTCATTTACACCGTTCTATTGCCTGATTAAAGACATTTAACTGCGCATTTGGCAGCTTTTCCACTTCAAATTGTTACCTTCGAATGATTCATATCTATACTATGGCAAAAAATAAATCATCTCACTTAGAACTCGTTTTAATACAATTAATTAGCGACGTTCTGGAGAAAAGCAACAAAGAGGCCCTGAATTACAAACAGGTCTCTGCAAAATTAAACATTACAGATTCCGATGCTAAGGAAACTATCCTCGATATATTGAAACAACAGGCTAAAAAAGGCGTTTTCGCTGAACCTGAACGTGGCAAGTTCAGACTAAAAGACCTGAAAACCTTTATCATTGGAAAAGTCGACATGACTGCCGATGGGAATGCATTCATCGTCCCTGACGATGAGTTTGAAAAAGATGTATTCGTATCCTCCCGTAAACTTCACAACGCCCTTCATGGTGACAAAGTAAAAGTTTACATCTACGCCAAGAAAAGCGGCCGTAAGAACGAAGGAGAAGTGGTTGAAATTATTCAACGTTTAAAAACTGACTTCATCGGTGTCATTAAGATCTCCGACCGTTTCGCTTTTGTAAACGTGGACGACAAGAAAATGCTACATGATATTTTCGTGCCATTAAGCGACCTTAACGGCGCTAAAAACGGACAGAAAGTACAGGTAACCATCACAGATTGGCCGGAAGGAGCTAAAAACCCGATTGGTAAAATCAGCAATATCCTTGGAGAGCAAGGAGAGAACAATACGGAAATGAATGCGATTCTTGCGCAGTATGGTTTCCCGCTGAGCTTCCCACCGGAAGTAGAAAAAGAGGCGGATTCCATTCCTGAGCAGGTATCAGCAGCAGAGATCGAAGGTCGCAGAGATTTCAGAGATACGGTTACTTTCACGATTGACCCTGCAGATGCAAAAGATTTTGATGATGCCATTTCTTTCAAAAAACTAGAGAATGGACATTACGAAATCGGCGTTCACATTGCCGATGTATCGCATTATGTAAGGCCTAATTCCGCACTTGATAAAGAAGCGTATGGCAGAGCAACCTCGGTTTACCTGGTAGACAGGGTGATCCCGATGCTTCCGGAGCGTTTGAGTAACGGCGTATGTTCTTTACGTCCAAATGAAGACAAACTGTGTTTTGCAGCTGTTTTCGAACTGGATGAAAAAGCAAATATCATTACCCAATGGTTTGGCCGCACGGTGATCCACTCCAACAGACGCTTTAGCTATGAAGAAGCGCAGGAAGTGATTGAAACCAAAGAAGGCGACCATGCAGAAGAGATTCTGAAACTAAATGAACTTGCCTATATCCTCAGAGAGAAGAAATTTAAAGAAGGTGCCATCAGTTTTGAGAGCACTGAAGTTAAATTCCAGCTGGATGAGAACGGTAAGCCCGTTGGTGTATATGTAAAAGAGCGTAAAGATGCCCACAAACTAATTGAAGATTACATGTTACTTGCCAATAGAAAAGTAGCAGAATTTATCGCTAAAAAAGGAAAAGGCAAGCAGAAATATACTTTCATTTACCGTTCCCATGATTCTCCAAATCTTGAAACCTTAAGTACTTTCGCACTTTTTGCAGCGCGTTTCGGTTACAAGATCAATACGAAATCAGATAAAGAGATTGCGAAATCACTAAACTACCTGATGGAAGATGTGGAAGGTAAAAAAGAGCAGAATGTATTGACGCAGCTGGCGATCCGTTCTATGGCGAAAGCAGTATACACGACTAAGAAAACCAGCCATTACGGTCTGGCATTTGATCACTATACCCACTTCACCTCTCCGATCAGACGTTACCCTGATGTGATGGTGCACCGCCTCCTGGCAGCTTATCTGAACGATGAGAAATCTGCAAATGAGGAAGAGTATGAAATTGCTGCTTCTCACTCTTCAGCGATGGAAAAACGTGCTGCTGATGCAGAACGTGCTTCGATCAAGTACAAACAAGCTGAATACCTGGAAGATAATATCGGAAGCACTTATACTGGTATCATCTCCGGCGTCACAGAATGGGGCATGTACATTGAGATCATTGCCAATAAGTGTGAAGGCATGATTCGCCTGAGAGACTTAACGGACGACTTCTACGTACTTGACGAGAAAAACTACTGCATCGTAGGTCAGCGTAAAAAGAAAACTTATCAGCTGGGCGATGAGGTACAGGTAAAAGTGAAAAAAGTAGACCTCTCGAAAAGACAAATAGATTTTTCTTTAATCCAATAATATAAAACAGATACTTCGGTAAATTCCTTTGCAAAAAACATGTATACTCCTACCCAATTACAAGAAATTATAGACAATGCTATTTATAAGATCGAATACCCTGCAACACCTGCAAGACTTTATGAACCCATACGTTACATCATGGGCCTTGGTGGTAAAAGAATCAGACCGGCACTAGTATTAATGGCCGCCGACTTATTTGGCGCCAGTATTGAAAAAGCGATCCCTGCTGCATTAGCGATAGAGACTTTCCATAATTTCACTTTAATACATGACGATATCATGGACAATGCGCCATTGCGTAGAGGCCAGCAAAGCGTTCATGAAAAGTGGGGAGTTAACAATGCCATTCTTAGTGGCGATGTGATGATGGTAGAATCCAACAAACACCTCTCTATGTTAGACAGCAGTGTGCTTAAAGACGCATTGGACACCTTTAATACCACTGCACAAGGCGTATGTGAAGGTCAGCAGTTAGACATGGAATTTGAAGAACGTGACCTGGTAGGTATCTCTGAATACATCAATATGATCCGTTTAAAAACAGCTGTTTTGTTAGGCGGAGCGATGAAATTAGGTGCTCAGGTCGCAGGAGCAAGTCATGAGGAAGCTGCACAACTGTATGAGTTTGGAGAGAACATCGGGATTGCATTCCAGTTACAGGATGATATCCTAGACGTTTACGGAGATCCGGAGAAATTCGGAAAACAGGTAGGTGGTGATATTATCGCCAATAAGAAAACCTTACTCCTGCTGAAATTAAAAGAATTGGCTGAACCTGCGGATCTGCTGGAAATGGAACAACAAAGCACCAACACAGATTTCCAGGACAAAATCTCCAACATGACGATTTTGTACAATAAGTACGACATCAGAGGTCTGGCGAGTCTGGAAATGAGAAACTATTCTGATAAAGCCTTTGAGGCATTGAGCGCATTAGCGGTCCCTGAGGAAAGAAAAGAAGAATTACTGCTACTATCTAATCAACTGATGAATAGAGAGCACTAAGACGCTTAAAATCAGGTTAAAATACAAAAAGCAGCTATAAGGGGAAACATTAATCTTCTAATAGCTGCTTTACTTTTTCTGCGGTGAGTGGTTTCACAAAGAAATCCTTGACACACATAAAAGATTTGGCTCTCAGTTTTTCTCTTGGATCTATGGAAGAAGAAACAATAATGACATCTACAAAGATCTGATGTTCTTCCATCATTTCCAGGAATTTCCAGCCATCAATCTCCGGCATGTGTAAATCGAGTAGAATCAGGTCCGGCTTATGCTCTTTAATATATCCTAAAGCAATTTGTGCATCATTGAACAAGGCTATTTTTTTCTCCGTATGGTGTTTCCTGATCAGCATCTGGTGCAATCTGTTGGTGATCACATCATCATCTACCAGCACAATATGATTGGTATCGGTCTTTTCATTCAAATCCGCAAAAAGATCTTCATTTTCGGGCTTGTGCATCATGGAGTTGAGCATCTTAATGATCCCATCCAATTTCAGGGCCTGCAGGTTAATATCGTTTAACAACTGATTGATCTTGGCGACCTCAAAAGTTTCCAGCTGCTGGTAATTGGTCAGGGTAGACAGGCTCAGGATATTGGTGATGGGAGCTCTCAATTCATGTGATGTCAGGTGTGAATACTCTCCGAGCATTCTTAAAGAGCCGGAATGATCGCTGTCGTTTACCAGCGTACACAAGACCTGATCTGCTACCCCTGCTTTAAACAAGGGGGTAAAGATGATCTGGAGAAACAGGTCGTTGGTATTTTCAATCCCGAACCGTTGTGCGATGGTAAAACTATGTCCGGCGAAACACCTGATGAGTAAACTTTGAAAATTTTTCCTGTATTTCTGTGCAATGATTTCCACAGCTAAGTCCCCAATTGAGGGAGATTTAATCAGAAAGCTATCCAGGTCATTTTGTGTCTCCACTTTAAAAGACACCAACTGGTAATTTTTATCTATCGTAAAAAACGAGCAGTCTGCGGCTTCGCAAATCCTTCTAATTGGCATATTTCAAGTCTTTTAAAGCAACAATGAGTATAAGCGACCTTACAATAGTCAATACCCATTAGCCTTATAATTAACATAATTTAATCCTGTTTATGATAAACTAATACCAGGATCTATTTATGGAGTCATAATTGCCTTATTTATCAAACAATTAACTCATTTGTAATCAACGCAAATCAACGAAATATATATTAGTTATGCAAGAAATTCTATCAAAGAAAGATATTGGGGAAAGGATTAAGGATTTGAGGGCTAAAAATGGTCTTTCACAGTCATTGATTGCGGAGGTACTCCAATTATCAAGAAGTAATTATTCTCAAATAGAACTTGGAAATCAATATCCTTCCTTTCATACGCTTCATAAACTCGCCAGATATTATGGCAAGACCTACCACTGGTTGATTCATGGCATCGAGGAGGAACAAAGCGAGGAAAGTTTCAGTAATGCAAATCAGATTATCCGGGAGCTGGAAAGCACTTTAAAGCAGTTCAGTGCAACCGTTGATAAATTAGCGGAGGAACTGGGTCTGTTAAAGGAAAAGGCTTTAAAATAACCGGCAACAGAAAAAGGGCCATAACATTACGTCATGGCCCTTTTTAAATATTATTTAATTATTCTGCTTTAGCAGCAGCTTTCTTAGCAGGTGCTTTTTTAGCTGGAGCAGCTTCTTCCGTTTCAGGAGTAGCTACTTTTTTAGCTTTAGCAACTGGTGCTTCTACTTCTTCTTCAGTAATTACTACCGGGAAAGGAAGGATAGAAACGTAAGATTTGTTGTCTTGTTTCTTTTTGAAGATTACTGTACCATCAACTAAAGCGAATAATGTATGGTCTTTACCGATACCTACTCCTTTATCAGGATGATGTTTTGTACCACGTTGGCGTACGATGATGTTTCCAGAGATTGCCACTTGTCCACCAAAGATTTTGATACCAAGGCGTTTACTATGCGATTCACGTCCGTTTCTCGAACTACCGGCTCCTTTTTTGTGTGCCATGTTTTATATTTTATGAACTACCTGATATGCTGGTAACTCGTTTTGTTTAACAAATAATTATAAACTGATACCAGAAATCTGGATTTTAGTGAAGTACTGGCGATGACCATTTTTCTTCTTGTAACCTTTTCTACGTTTCTTTTTGAAAACGATTACTTTATCACCTTTTAAATGAGACACGATCTTAGCTGAAACAGTAGCACCTTTCAATGTAGGAGCTCCTACAAGAATTTTACCATCTTCTTCAACCAACAATACATTGTCAAATTCAATACTAGCGCCTTCATCTCCTTGCAAACGGTGTACAAAAAGGTGCTGGTCTTTTGCAACTTTGAATTGCTGTCCTGCTATATTTACTATTGCGTACATTGTTAAATAATTATTGTTTTAAACTGTTTATTTTTTTTATCGAGGTGCAAATATAGAATTAATATTTTTAAATCCATAACAGATTTACTTTTTCTTTCCATACCTTTCTTCAGCATCATTGATGCTCTGTGACACAAGGGTTTTCATTTGCTCTGCAAGTCCCTTTAATTTAGGGATCTCATTGTAATCCGTCAGGAAAATCACTTTCTTGGATTTCTTCTTGTAATTGAACGTAATCTCATAACGCAATGCCTTGTTAGCATCCAGATTGGTTCCCTGATTGGCAATCACGTCCGGGAAATTCCAAAAACCAATCTCCGCAGCTTTGCTGTGTAAATAAAGCATATCATTATGACGCAGCTTTACATTTGTTTTGATCACTGAGTCTCTCCCATCCACATACTGATAATCCCCTGTTGCAGAATTATAAGTATTCTCCAGATTATTTCCTACGCCCCATTTGTATTCAATAGATTCGAATTCTGTAGATTTAAAAGGCGCATTGCGAAACATTGGCGTGTAATAGATGACACAATAGGCCAGGAAGGGAACGACAATGGTGAATAATAGGAAGATTTTCTTCGCGTTTGTACTCATGTTATATTTATTGTAATTATTTATGTGTTTAAAAATTAGTCGGTGGGCCCGGTAAGCTCCCCTTCCCATTTGCTGACTACTGCGGTAGCGATGCTGTTACCAACAACGTTGGTTGCAGATCTACCCATGTCTAACAATGGATCGATACCAATCAATAAGGCTAGTCCTGCTTCAGGAATGTTAAAAGTGGCAATTGTTCCTGCGATCACGACTAAAGATGCTCTAGGCACGCCCGCAATCCCTTTACTGGTCAACATCAGGATCAACAACATGGTAATTTGTTGCTCAAAAGACAAATGAATGCCATAAGATTGTGCAATAAACAGTGAAGCAAAGGTCATGTATAGCATTGATCCATCCAGATTAAAGGAATAACCCAGTGGCAATACAAAACTTACGATTTTATCTTTACAACCAAAACGCTCCAGTTGAAGCATCGTTTTAGGATAAGCAGCCTCACTACTTGCAGTACTAAATGCAAGTAATACCGGTTCTTTCATTCTGTTCATCAGGTTAAATACCCGGCCTTTAAGAATGGTCCATCCAATCAGAATCAACACTATCCAAAGGAGGAACATACTGCCATAGAACTCACCGATAAATATGGCATAGGTAGACAATACACTTAAACCCTGCTTGGCCACAATCGCAGCCATGGCACCGAATACAGCAAAAGGTGCAAAATTCATGACATACCCGGTTACTTTAAGGATGACGTGTGCTACAGCATCAAAAAACTTAATGATGATCTGGCCTTTCTCTCCGATTGCAGCAGTTGCTACTCCAAAGAAAAGGGAGAACACTACAATTTGAAGGATTTCATTGGTTGCCATCGCCTCTGTCATACTTTTTGGAACGATATGCGAGATAAAGTCTTTCATCGACAGGGCTACTTTATGAATCCCCGTATCCGCATTTGCCGGGGGCAATGGTAAATTCATGGCTAATCCAGGCTCAAAAATATTGACCATGATCATTCCGAGAATCAGCGACAATAAAGATGCACTCATGAACCACAACATGGTTTTCCCACCAATACGGCCTACCGCCTTGATGTCGCCAACTTTAGCTACACCGACCACCAGGGTACTAAAAACAAGGGGGGCAACGATCATTTTGATTAATCTCAAAAAGATATCACTTAATAAAGTTAGCGGTTCTAATGCTTTCTCTCTCACTTTTTCCGCCTCTGCTCTTGCTTTTAAAGCCACTACTTTCTGAGCATTCAGTGCTGCATATTGCACAACAGTAGTGTCTTTAACACTGAGTAACTGCACTTCAACATTTTTAAGCTGACTCTCTGTTTTTGTAATGTTTTCATTGTAGTCTTTAAATGAAGAGACATTTAAATAATATCCTAATCCAACACCCAGTATCAGGGCCAGAAAAATGAAAAATGTTAACTTATTATTTTTTGACATACTAACTTTTAAAGTATTTATACAGTTTGTAAAACTACAACAATTACTTTATTCTCTAAATATTATTACCAAAGCAACTAACTTTATACAATTGACTTGTAACAAAAAGCTATATTTTCATCTAACCAAATAATAAAAAGCCGCATATTGAAAGAGAAAGACCTGTTATTTAAACAAATCTTCGACACCAATTCTAAGAAAATATTCCACCTTTGTTACGGTTATACGGGCGATCAAGACGCTGCAAATGACCTGCTTCAGGAGACTTTTCTAAAGGTTTGGCAGAACCTGGACAAGTTCAGGAACAAGTCGTTGATCTCCACCTGGATTTACAGAATTGCTGTAAACACTTGCCTTACTTATTTAAGGTCCGAAAAGCGTCAGGCAAAAGACGAACTCACAGAAAACATTATAGAAACGCGACCGGAAGAACTCTCAGAAAAGAACGAACAGGTCGCTTTGCTCTATAAATCGATCTCTCAACTCGAAGAAAATGACCGTCTGATCATTACCATGGTGCTGGATGAATTGCCCTACCATGAGATCGCGGACATCTCAGGAATCAGCGAAGGGAACCTGAGGGTAAAAATCCACCGCATAAAATTAAAACTTACCGAATTATACAATCAGCATGCAAGAATTTGATCACATACAATCGCTTTGGCAATCCCATACGGTAGCCGTTAAGCTCTCTGCAGATGAAATGCTGGCACAGGCAAAAAAGGAAGTGAACTCCATGCGCAACAGATCGATATTAAATATCGCAGGTCTGGGCCTGTCTTTCCTTGCAGTGGCGAGCCTTTTATTTTTTCATTTTCAATCATGGACTACCTATGCCGGTATTTCAGTAGTGCTCATTGCCATCGGAGCCTCTATATTCATGTTATATAAAGGTCACCGTCTGATTTCAAAAAATGATTTCACGACCCATCCAAATGAGTTTTTGACGAGCCTGAAAGAATATCAAATCAGCAGGTTCAATCTCCACCATAAAATGTACTGGATCTATACCGCTGCATTAAGTATCGGTTCTGCGCTTTACTTTATCGAGGTGCTATCTTATATGGATCTCTGGGCTCAGGTGCTCATCGTAGTCTTCACCCCTTTGTGGATGATCTTTTGCTCGACTTTGGTCAGAAAAGCAGTGATCAGAAAAGACAGGGAAAGAATATCGTTATTGATTGAGAAATTCGAGCGACTGGGATCCCAGTTTAAAGAACAATAACAGACTGCCTGTTCATTATAAAACAAAAATGGAGCTATTCGCATAGCTCCATTTTTGTTTTATAATAGTTCCGGAAAATCCGGGTACAAAAAAAGCCATCTTCAAACTGGAGATGACTTTTCCTTTGTATTAACTAACCCAAATTTAATTCATCCGAACTTATACGTGGATTTTCCTATTGACAAATATAAGTGGTCTTCAAAAGACCTGATAAGCGAAAATCACCAAGTTAAATATTTTCATTAAATCTACTCACCTGAGTGATCTCCCAAAGACCTTCTGCTCCCTGTTCAATGGTAATGTAATTCCTTTGCACAAATAAAGGGAACTTAAGATCTACCCGTACAACAGCCAGCGTATTACTACTGGAAATAATCTCATAATCTGATTCACAGTTGAGGTCTGATTTTCCTAATTTTTTATAATACGAAACCAGCTGTCCTTTAGAATGTTTACCTATTTTTTGTCCGAGACAAACACATACTTTTGCATTTTCGTTCAACACCAGGTTTAACAACTTAGCATCGGTATGCACGCTTGCTTCAATAAAAGCATTTACGACGGTGAGGGGTTTACTATTTACTGTTTTTCTGAGCAAGCGCTCCTCATTATTTAGCGGACGACTATAACCAAGAGTGCCACTGATACACAGCATCAGCAAGCACGCAAACAAGTTCTTTTTCATGAGCTTCTTTTTTATTTAAAATTCGCTCAAATAACTGACTGTCAATATGCTAAAAACACTTTTCAATCAGGTAACCAGAAAAAAATCAGCGGTATTGACCAGGGGTTACCTGGAAGGAATTTCTAAAAAGACGGATAAAGGAACTCGGGCATTCAAATCCCACAATATCTACGATTTCGTTGACCGGATAATCCGTATTCCGCAGAAAGTATTTGGCCTGACGTAGCCTGATGCTGGTCAGGAATTGATGTGGCGACTGGTGGTAGGCTTGCTTAAAAGTTCGTAGAAAATGGTTTACCGAAAGACAGGCAATTCTGGCGATCTCCTCTAAGCAAATATTTTTATTGTAGTTGCTGATGATGTAATCTCTCGCGACACTCAGTCTTCTCAGTATTTCCGATTTCGTGGTATGGCTTAAGAACTTCAGGGAAGCTTCTCTGTGGGTTACCTCTGCATCGTAAAGCGCATAATAATTCAGCAGACAGTGTTCAAGGTAGGTGTTGAGCAATAAATTATCATTACTACCCTGATCAAGGTGATTTTTCAGGTGCAGCAGGTTAAACTTCATATCTCCTTCCAGGGGATAAATGGCTTCTACAAAAAGTGGTATTTTTCTTTCGTAAGATTGAGGTTCATCTAGCAGCAGCTCCGCTTTAGCACTTCTGGCGTACTCAAAATCCAGGACAAAATCAGGATCGAAGAGCACAGACATGGAATCAACTTTCACAGGAGAATCAATTTTTCGGGAGTACGAAGTATCCTGATTTAAAAAGATGAAATTTCCGGAATATAGGTTTAGTTCCCGATTGGCAATGGTATAAGCCGCAGAACCGTTAAAGATCATTTGAATCGCATATTTCCCGGTTGTAGCCTGATGAACAGACTCATAGGCAGACTCCATTATCACTTCATTCTTATCGACCAATGTTCTCTGAAACGTCATTTCCTTTTTAATTAAGCATCTTTATAATCTCTTTCTTCCAGTAACAAGGTGAGGTTTCCCCAGGGGTCATAAAACTCACATGTCAATCCCTTTTTCCCGTAAACCGGTGCGGACACCATCTGGAAACCCTGCCTTTTGAGATTGCAAAAATCTCTCAGACAATCTTGTGTATAAATTACAATCACCTCAGGGTCTTTCTCTTCATGTTTAACCAACATTAAACGATGGCCATTAAACATTCTCAATACCGGACACATTTTCCCGCCAACCAACAGATCTTCTTCCATTTCAAGACCCAATTCCTCTATAAAAAAAACAGCCGGCAAAACCGTGTCTTTTACAAACAGCACCTGGTAATTTAACTTATCAGCCATCATAGCGACCAGCGGGTTAGTTTTATAATAATTTATTTAACAAAATTAAGCTTAGCAAATCAGCATCTATTCCCCCCTTAAGGGGTATATTTATGGCATTGCAAAAAATCACCCTTTAGGGGGTATTTTTTTAGTCTGTCAGGATAAATATATTTACAATGGTTTAAACCATGAATTCCCGCCAAAAGTGTATTACAAAACGATTTCCCCCCTTGTCCTCTCGCTGTTTTTATACAGTGTATCTGGTTTTGCCCAGCGTTATAACTTCCGCCAGTATGACATTGAAAATGGCTTAACGCAATCGCAGGTAACCGCGATTACTCAGGACAGCAAACGCCGTTTATGGATCAGCACCCTCGGCGGCCTCAATGCCTTTAACGGGAAACAGTTTTACAGCTATACCAAAACGAACGGCCTGAACAACAATTTCGTCCTTGCACTCAGTCTGGGGAAAAATGACCAGTTATGGCTGGGTACGGCAAGGGGTGTTTCAAAATTCAACGGTTTTCAGTTCGATAATTATGCGCAAACCAAAGAATGGGTGAGCAAACTTGTCACCAGTGCTACCGGAACCGTGTATGGCCTCTCCTCTTCCCGGCTTTTCAAAACCGATGAAAAACAAATCACTTTTCTAACGATCAGTAATGATCCGCAGGAAAACGTGACTGCTTTAAAGGTTGATGCCAAAGGGGAAATTGCAGTAGCCATTCTCAAAAAGGGCGTTTTTTACCTCAGGAAAGGGAGTTGGGTCGCACATCCACAAAACGAAGTATTAAAAGACCTGGTGATTACGGACTTCTTTACAGACGCCCGTCAAAAAGACAAGTTATGGCTGATTGCAAGCGATGGTCTTTATGCTTTGGATAAAAATAACATCCGCCAATATGTATCCGGAAAATTTACGGCCATAGAGCAGGATGCCAAAAACAATATATGGATCGGTTACAGCAGTGGGGCCTATTACCTGACCAGCAGCAGCCTGATTCATTTTAACGGAAAGAATGGTTTCACCAACAATATGGTCAATGCCATTTTTAAAGATGTAGAGAACAATATCTGGTTAGCTACTGATGGAACCGGACTTTTTAGATACGTAGACCGTGATTATGTCCTGTTTGACGAATCTCAGGGTCTAAACAGTAAAACGGTAATGAGCCTTGCTGATGGCCCCGGGAATGACGAAATATGGATCGGCACTTATGGTGGTTTATTTAAATATCAGGCAGGGAAAATTAAGGAAATCCCTATCCCTTCTAAACTGGAAGACACCAGGAACATCAACTTCCTTTACAACGACCGTCAGAAGAACATCTGGATTGGCACCGTTTACGGCGGACTTTGGTGTTACAACGGCAAAAGTATCGTCCCTATGGCTTTGGATCGTCATTCTATTGCCTACAATGCTATTTTAGAAGATACGAAAGGCCGGATTTGGGTATCCACCAATGCCGGGTGTTTCCTGCTGAACAAAAAAACAAAGCAACTGGAACCGGTAAGTAAGCAATTTGGCAGCGCTTTATTAGAAACCAATGAAGGAGAGATCCTTGTAGGTACCCAGGACGGCGTTTATGCCATCAATTCGCCAAATCAAACCAGACCTTTGAACCTTCCGCAGCTCAGTGGCTCTTCAATACTCTGCATGGCAAAATCAGGTCCGAATTCCTTGCTTTTTGGCACTTCCGACAATGGAATTCTGATCTGGGATCGAAAAACCGGAAAAATAAAAACCTTAAGTACGGAACAGGGTTTGGCTTCAGACCACATCTATAGCCTACTCTTAGACCAGCAAGGCGTAATATGGGTGGGAACCGGTAAAGGCATCAACAAAATCAATGCGAAGGATTTCAAGGTTATACAAAACAATAATGAGCCCAATTTATTGGTAGAGTGTAACCAAAACGCCATTCTACAGCATAATGATGACATTTGGGTAGGCACCACTAAAGGAGCTATTGTTTACAACCGAAATCATTGGTTACCGCCAACTGTCCCGCCTTATGTATACATCAATTCAGTGACCGCTTTTGCGCAAAATCAAGGCCGTCAAAACAAACAACGGACTATTTTCAAGGCGAATGAGCTGGGAAATATGGTTACCCTTCCCTTCCACCAGAACAACCTGAACATTAGTTATACCGGCATATTTTTAGCCAATCCTGACGGCCTGTCTTACCAGTACCGCCTAATAGGGCTGGACAATAAGTACAGTGAAAGTACCGGAAATACCTCCACAAACTTCTTTTCTATCCCTCCCGGAAAGTATACGTTTCAGGTAAAAGCCATTACGAAAGCAGGGGTCTCGTCTGTAGAAACCGCTTCTTTTTCTTTTGAAATCACTCCTCCATATTACCAGACAGGTGTATTCCGATTGCTTATCTTTGTATTCATTGTATTGTTGATTCTGTTGGCAGTCTACATCATTCTGAACTTAAATGAGCGCAAGCGAAAATTAAGGTTAACGATCAAACTGGAAGAGCAGTTTAAGGTAAGAAAACAGACGGCTGAAGATTTTCATGATGATCTCGGTAACAAACTCACCCGAATCTCCGTCTTATCAGAAGTATTGAGCAGTATGATTGATCCGGATGATACGGAAAAGAGAGGCATTATCTCGAAAATCAACGACAATGTAAATGAATTATATAGGGGTACTAAAGACATATTGTGGTCGTTAAATCCGAAAAATGATAAGTTAACTGAGCTATTGGGGCATATCCAGGAATTTGGAAAGGAAATGTTCAACAACACCAGTATCGATTTCCAATCCCATATTGACCTGGCTGGATACGATGGAAAACTATCATTAGATGTGAGCAGAAACCTGCTGATGATCTTTAAGGAGGCGATTCACAATGCGCTGAAACACGCAAAACCGGGGATGGTTGTGTTTTCAGCAAGAGTAGATGGGGAAACCTTGAAAATCTCCGTAAAGGATGATGGTCAAGGGCTTGATCCCATAGGATCCATGGATGGTCATGGGATAAACAATATGAACGTGAGAGCAAAAAGAATCAATGCAAAACTAAATATCATTTCAAACGCTTCCGGCACGGAAATTAAGCTAGCAGTTAGTCTTTCCACTTTAATGCGTCTAAAAAATGTATAGTCAGCCAGAATCAAGAATTGTGATCATCGAAGATGATCAGACGATCAGAGAAGGTTATGCTTATTTAATTAACCATACTTCTCCTTATCAGGTAGTCGCAACCTACCCTTCTTTTGATGCTGCAAAACATAAGATCAGCAAGGATCAGCCTGATGTGATCATTCTCGATATACAGCTTCCGGGTACTAATGGCATTGATGCGCTTCCGCAATTGAAGAAGCTATTGCCACAGGTTTATATTATCATGTTGACTGTTTATGAAACAGAAAAAACAATCCTTGATGCGTTGGCAAACGGTGCTTCCGGATATTTCACCAAAAACACACCTACCGCTAAATTAATTGAAGCGATCAAAGACGTGCTGAATGGTGGTGGCCCGATGAGCCCTGACGTAGCCAAGACGGTCATCCTTTCCCTTCAAAAGAATCCCGATAGTCCCTTAACCAAAAGAGAAACACAAATACTGGAGCTGATCACCATAGGTAAAGACCGCGGACAAATTGCCAAGGAACTTTTCATTGAGGTAGAAACGGTAAAGACACATACCAAAAATATCTACACGAAGCTGAATGTCAATTCTAAGGCAGAAGCAATACAGGTGGCAAAAGATAAAAGACTGGTTTAACCGCGCCCATTTACAACGCAAAACGGCCGTATCCTGTTGAAAGTATACGGCCGTTTTTTGAGCTGTTATCGTTACCGGATTCACCGGTATAATTATTCTTTTAATTCAATGGTTGAAAAGCTATTTCCATTTAGGCGGTATTGCAACATTTTTACTTTACCTGCTTTATTGGTTGTGTCCTTATCATCCAGCACAGGAACAGAGCGGAACAGATCCCCGTTTTTAATGATGAATTTATCCCCTCCGGCATAATTCTTCTTGATAGAAGCGCTCAGCGGCGGGAAACTGATTTTTCTAAACTCTCCACCTGCATACTCATATACATTCAGGTCCAGCACATTTTTCTTGCTTAGTAACTCAATATAAATCTCCGGGTTCCCATCATTATCGAGGTCCATATTCCAGGCATCCGTAATGACTCCCTTACGTTCATTAGAAAAAGATTTATAATTGTTTCTCAGCGTATCTGACAATAGGATCAGGTATCCGCCAACACTGTCTACTCCTTTACCCCAACTTACAACTTCAAAGTTAACACCGGGGCGTATAGCAATGTCCTTGTAAAAGGGAAACTGACCCTTTTTAGCATCTGAGGGATCAGTTGTGGTTGATGGAGAAGCCATCTTTTCGGAAGCATTATCTCCGCAAGCAGCCAATAAAAGCAGCCCTGCAAATAACAGGGGTAGCTTTAAGAAATATTTACCTGGTTTCATTTTTATATTTGTTTTTGCAGTGTGTTTCGTTTTGCAACCTATTTCACTTTTACATCCGCAGCACCATTGTTCAGAACGGTTTCGGTAACTACACTTTGTTTTCCGGATGGAGTGATAACGATTGTTTTCAAGATGCGTTTCTCTCCTTTAGGAACGATCACTGTCATGCCCTTAGTATATAAGTCAGCCGCAGTTGAGGGACGCGTCAGGTCTAAAGTATAATAGATCTTAGCTCCCGGCATTGGCTCCTTGATGTCGATGTTGATTGTTTCTCCGTTCATCACCTTGTCATTTAAGCCTAGCGGTGTAGGTACCCAGTAGTTTGTTCCTGTTTTATCTAATCTGGCCAAATGTAACGGAAGACGTTCTTCAGAGAAGTTTTTCAGGTCTTTACGTTCTGGTTGTGACCATGCGATTTCCGCCAAAGAGAAAATTCTAGGCATGATCATGTATTCTACTTTCGCAGGAGTCTGAACATATTCAGTCCATAAGTTTGCCTGTACACCGATCACATATTTCTGCTGAGCAGGAGTCAGTACTGATGGCATCGGGTCATAGTTATAAACCGAAGTGTAGTTAGATAAACCACCAATATTTGTAGGCTCATCTTTAGAGTTTGATTGTTTATGGTCGAAATATAAACCACCACCGTTAGGTGTCATGATCACATCATGGCTTTGTTGCGCTGCAGCAATACCACCTTCAGTACCTCTCCAGGACATTACAGTTGCATTTGGTGCCAATCCACCTTCTAAGATTTCATCCCATCCAATGATCTTACGACCTTTTGAATTTACATGTTTCTCAATTCTCTGGATGAAATAACTTTGCAATCCATGCTCATCTTTTAAGTTCAGGTCTTTAATCATTTTCTGACAGAAGGCACTTTCTTTCCAGTATTCTTTCGGACATTCATCACCACCAACGTGGATATATTTAGAAGGGAATAAAGCGATTACCTCGTCTAATACGTTTTCAAGGAATTTGAAAGTATTGTCGTTAGGTACAAACACATCATCAAATACACCAAATGTTTGTTGTACTTGTTTTCCTTTTCTGCTACCAGACCATGGGGTCTTTGGATCTATAAAAGTATCTCTTTCAGGGAAGCAGCTCAACTCAGGATAAGCGGCGATTGCTGCTGATGCATGACCAGGAAGTTCAATTTCAGGAATCACGTTGATGTACCTTGCCGCAGCATAAGCGATCACGTCTTTTACTTCGTTTTGCGTGTAATAACCCTTGTACTCTTTATTGTCGGTGGCTACACCAGGGTGATGACCGATAATGGTTCCATTTCTTTTACCACCTACTTCGGTTAATCTAGGGTATTTTTTGATCTCAATTCTCCAACCCTGATCATCGGTTAAATGCCAGTGGAAATTGTTCATTTTATAGTCAGACATTACGTCGATATATTTCTTAACCAACGATACCGGATACATGTGACGAGACACATCAAGGTGCATTCCTCTATATTTGAAACGTGGATAATCGCTGATTTCAGCGTTAGAGATCAATACCTGGTCATTTGCTTTTTCAGGCATTAACTGCATCATTGATTTCAATCCATAAAACAAACCGGCATCTGTACCAACGATAGTGATATTTTTAGCGGTAATATTGATTTTATAACCTTCGGCAGGCAATTTATCTGCACCTTCAGAAGTCAGGATGATGGCTCTTCCATTTGCTGCTGCAGCTTTTGCGGGTCTTAATGCAAATCCTGCTTTAGTAACCACAAAGGCATTGAACAAGTCGGCCATTCTGGAGTTTTTTGGTTCATTGGAGATTAAAACTACCGTTTTATCTAATTTAAAGTTACCATTAGACTTCTTTACAGATACGGGAGCGGGAATAATGCCCATGTTCTGATCCTGCTGTGCAGAAGCTTCTATTGCAATAAATGCCAACAGAACCATTGTAAATAATTTCTTCATTTGTTTTTGTGTGTTTTTTAGTTTGGTTAAACCGGAAGGAATTATTGATTTCCTTCCAATTGGTATTAAATTGAACGCACAAGATAAAAAAAACCTTTGATACTTAAAAAGGCGGAATTCTTTCGAATTCCGCCTTTTTAAAGTGTTTTATGATCGTTTAAGACATAACTTTTACTTCATCTTCTTTCGCAGCCAGGTAACGTTCTGCATCTAAAGCAGCCATACATCCTGAACCTGCGGCAGTTACCGCCTGACGGTAGTAATGATCCTGTACATCACCAGCAGCAAAAACACCTTCTACATTTGTTTTTGTTGATCCTGGAATGGTTTTAAGATATCCGGTTTCATCCATATCTAACTGACCTTTAAAGATGTCTGTATTAGGTTTGTGACCGATAGCCACGAAGAAACCGTCTACAGGAATCTCAGATTCCACATTAGTCTGGTTGTTTAATACTCTTACAGCAGTTACATTTTTACCGTTACCCAAAATTTCCTGAGTTTCAGTATGGTAAACCACTTCAATATTAGGGGTATTTAATACCCTGTGTACCATTGCTTTTGAAGCTCTGAATTCGTCTCTTCTAACCAGCATGTATACTTTTTTACAAAGCTTAGCTAAGTAGGTTGCTTCTTCGGCAGCAGTATCACCAGCACCAACGATGGCAACATCCAGTCCTTTGAAGAAGAAACCGTCACATACTGCACAGGCAGAAACGCCAAAGCCATTATATTTTTGCTCAGAAGGTAAGCCTAACCATTTTGCGGTTGCTCCTGTTGAGATAATTACCGTATCTGCAGTAATGGTTTTAATATCATCTACTACTACTTTATGAGGCATTGAAGAAAAATCCACTGAACTTACGTAACCAAAACGGATATCTGTTCCGAAGCGTTCTGCTTGCTTGCGGAAATCTTCCATCATTTCCGGTCCCATTACTCCACCAGGATAACCTGGAAAATTATCCACATCAGTGGTTTGTGTCAATTGTCCACCAGGTTCCATACCGGTGTACATAACTGGTTTCAGATCTGCGCGAGCGGCATAAATTGCTGCCGTATATCCTGCCGGGCCTGACCCTATAATTAAACATTGAACGTGTTCTATTTCTTGTGACATATTATTTTTTCTGTTATACTACAAAATTACACTTTTCTACAACGCATAACAAGTACCATCCTTCCGGAAAGCCGCATTATGAGCTCCCGATTATAAAAAAATACCTGAATAAGCGGTATGAAAACTAGGTTTGAATGATCCCTACATTGAAAGCTTTTTTAATTGGCGATTGATTTGCGGCTTCTATCCCCATAGAAATCACCTTGCGGGTCTCTAAAGGATCGATCACACCATCCACCCAAAGCCTTGAAGCTGCATAATATGGAGTGGTCTGACTGTTATACCGGTCTGTAATTTCTTTCAGTAGCTCTGCTTCTTTTTCAGGGGTGATCGTTTCACCTTTCGCTTTTAAAGAGGCTTCCTGAATTTGTAACAATACTTTTGCTGCCTGCGAGCCTCCCATAACTGCTATTTTAGCACTTGGCCAGGCATAAATCAGTCGGGGGTCATAAGATTTGCCACACATGGCATAGTTTCCAGCGCCATAAGAGTTGCCCAACACAATTGTGAATTTAGGTACCACAGAGTTGGCTACTGCCATCACCATTTTTGCACCGTCTTTTATGATCCCTCCTTGTTCAGACCTGCTGCCAACCATAAATCCGGTCACATCCTGTAAGAATACCAATGGAATTTTCTTCTGGTTACAATTCATAATGAAGCGCGCAGCCTTATCTGCACTATCCGAATAAATCACGCCGCCAAACTGCATTTCTCCTTTTTTAGACTTAACTACTTTACGCTGGTTGGCGACAATACCAACTGCCCAGCCATCAACCCGGCCTAATCCGCAAATGATGCTCTGTCCGTATAGTTGTTTGTACTCTTCAAAAGCGGAGCCATCCACCAGGCGATGGATCACTTCCAGCATATCATAAGGCTTCTCCCTGCTTTCCGGCAGGATTCCATAAATATCCTGTGGATCCAGCTTTGGCATTTCCGGTTTAATGCGGTCAAACCCTGCGGATTCCGGGGCACCCAACATGCTTATAATATTGCGGATACTATCCAGACAAGCCTGGTCGTTTGGATGTTTATAATCGGTTACACCGGAGATTTCACAATGGGTGGTTGCTCCTCCAAGAGTTTCATTATCAATTTCTTCTCCGATGGCTGATTTCACCAGGTAAGAACCAGCAAGGAATACCGAGCCTGTTCCGTCTACTATCATGGCTTCATCGCTCATAATCGGCAGGTAAGCACCACCGGCAACGCATGAACCCATAATCGCAGAAATCTGTACGATCCCATCTGCAGACATGATCGCATTGTTCCTGAACATACGTCCAAAATGCTCTTTATCCGGAAATATCTCATCCTGCATTGGCAGGAATACCCCTGCACTGTCTACCAGATAGATGACCGGTAAACGGTTCTCCATGGCGATTTCCTGCGCCCTTAAGTTCTTTTTGGCAGTCATAGGAAACCAGGCACCAGCTTTCACTGTTGCATCATTGGCGATGATCATGCATTGTCTGCCGGAAACGTAACCAATGCCGGTAACCACACCTGCTGAAGGGCATCCACCCTGTTCGGCGTACATCCCATCCGCAGCAAATGCCCCTACTTCAAGAAATTCGCTTTCCTTATCAATTAAATAAGCGATGCGCTCACGCGCCAAAAGCTTTCCTTTATCTTTTTGTTTTGCTGCATTCTTTGCTCCCCCTCCTTCATATATCTTTTTAAGCTTCGTCTTCAACTCGTAAACCGACTGCTTATTCAAATCTTCATTTTTGTTGAATTCTATATTCATTTGGGCAAGTTAAATCTATTTTCGATTGAAACAAAAGTCCGTTTCGGGCTTTGGTATAAAGCATTCATTTGTTCCACTTACTGCAATAAATTTCTGCCAATTATTTTCCTATTTCTTCCATCAAATCCCTCAGATCGGAATAACAGTTCAATATCCGGAGTCGTTCCTGCCGATCCGTTTTCATGGATACCTGGTATGCCCACCCTCTATACAACTGATACAAAACATCCAGTACTTCCCCAGACGAATAGTCTTTCAAAAAAGACTGCATCAATATCAACTGCCGTTCCGATTGCGCCTGATCCAGTTGCATTTTCAATCCCCCCCTTTGTCCATGAAAAAGATCTGATGCTTACTGAGCTTCCCTTTAAGCTGGACATCTTTACCCGAATATTTTGAAAAATGGCCATGCCGGACTTGCCGGCAGCCTTCTTTCCCAAGGCATTTCTTCCATAGTGAGGAAATGTGCATCGGCATTGCTGAAAAAAAACAGCACAACAAAGCCATCATAAAGAAGAATATTCTTTTCATAATTGAAATAGATTAGGGTAATTGGATAATTTGAATGGAAATGAGGAGAGAACAACCTCCTAACCGAATCTATATATTTTAACCTATTGGATGGTTAGAAAACCCTATTTATTTTTATCAGTCAGCCGCATTTTCTTTATGCATTCTATAAAACAAAATACTAAAGAATAAATCCTGGTTTTTAGGATCAATAATTGTGATGAGTTTGAAAATCATGGCCATGAACGATCTCTACCGCGTACTCAGCAAATTTTTCAATTACCGGTTTAACCTACAGGAAGATAGTGCCCCGCAGGAAGAAACCATCACTTCAATAAAGAAGAATGTAGCCTTTAAAGGCGCCAACTTATGGACTTTAATCTTCGCGATTTTTGTTGCCTGTATCGGATTAAATGTAAATTCTACTGCGGTGATTATCGGTGCCATGCTGATCTCACCCTTAATGGGTCCTATTGTAGGCATCGGACTTGGGATTGGCACCAACGACTTTGACCTTGTTAAAAAGGGCCTTAGAAACTTAACACTGGCCACCATCATCAGCATCATTGCTTCTACGCTATACTTCACATTTACCCCGCTTCATGAGGCCTCTTCGGAATTACTGGCCAGAACTTCCCCTTCTATCTGGGATGTTTTCATTGCCTGTTTAGGCGGTTTAGCAGGTATAGTTGCAGCGACAAGAAAAGAAAAGAGCAATGTTATTCCGGGGGTGGCCATCGCAACCGCTTTAATGCCACCATTATGTACCGCAGGTTTTGGGATTGCGACCGGAAACCTCTACTATTTTATGGGTGCGATTTACCTGTATTTCATCAATAGTGTCTTCATTTGTGTGTCTACCTTTCTGATCGTTCGTTACCTGAAATTCAAAAAGAAAACCTTTGAAAACAAAGAGGATGAGCAGAAAGTAAGTCGTTACATATGGATCGTTGTCATGATTACAATTGCACCAAGTATATACCTTACTTATCAGATTGTCGGCAAAAGTATTTTTGAAAATAACGCCAATAAATTCATCAGTCAGCAATTGAATTATACAAATACCCAGGTGATTTCCAAAAACCTGAAATACAACAGAAAAGGTAGTGAAATAGATTTATTGCTGCTGGGTGCCGAACTATCGCCACAACAGCTGGATTCTTTAAACCAGAAGCTTCCGAATTACCAGTTAAAAGGGACAAAATTGATCATCAGGCAAGGATTAAATGCGAAAAACGAAGTTGATCTTTCTCAAATCAAAGCCAGTATTCTGGAAGATGTGTTTAAAACCAGTAATGAAGCCACTGCCAATGATCCCTTACAGCTCTTGCTACCGGATTTAAAGCCGGAACTTCGTGTGCTGTACCCGGATTTAAAGGATTACAGTATCAGCAATACGGTGTTTAACCGTTTAGACACCAACAAGTCTGATACGCTTACGATGGTGGTTGCCTCTTTTTACAAGCCAATTCCTATCGCTGATCAGGACCGGTTAAGATTGTGGTTGAAAAACAGGGTTAAAGCAGATTCTTTAAAGCTGATTGTATTATAAAACCATATCATCAGGACGGGGAATAGCTTAAAGAGTGCGCGTTCTTTAAGGAAGCAAATCAATGTACCAATACCCTGAAGCTTCTCCTTCTTCCCCATTCGGTTTTGGAAACTCCTTGTATACTTTTTCCCCGAGGCTAAACTGTATCGGGCTGCTGAAAACCGGGCCATCAAACACAAAAGTATGGAACTCGCCATTCTCTCCGCAAGGGTCAATTCCCGGGGGCAAATCGGCAATGAAATGCTCATCAATTACCCTACCGCAAAAATCTTCCAGACCTTCCTGAGCACAAACGACAATTGTCCGGTACCCCAGAGAGATGAACTCATTAATCAGCTCCTTCGTATCCCGTTTCCATAAAGGAAACACGCCCTTAAAGCCTACTTCAGCAAGCTTCTTTTCACGGTACACCCTTAGATCCTCCAGAAAAATATCTCCGAAAATAGAATACTCAATTCCTTTGGAACGGAACGCTTCCATATGGCGCAGCATGCTTTCCTCATACGCTTCCATAGTTGGAGATTCCGACAAACGAACCTGATACAAGGGAATACCGATACTTTCTGCCTGTGCGATCAGTAAAGCTTCCCGTACCCCATGCATACTCACCCTGTTAAAAGCTTCGTTTACAGTGGTCAGTAAATAGCGTACGTCGTAAGTCTCTTCTGCTAAAATATGGTGTAATGCGAGGCAGCTATCTTTCCCGCCACTCCAATTGAACAGGCTAATCTTTTTATCCATGAGGCTGCAATATTACAAGAAATTCCGGTGTTCAAATCAATGAACACACTTTTTCCAGGGTATGGTCGTTATTCTAAACGTATGAAGCTAAAAATTATTTTACTCCTTCTGAGCTGTCAGACTGTGGTTTACGCGCAGAATTTCAAGTTTCCGAGCCTACCCAATCAGGGTAAATCTTTATCGGAAATGATTCCTGATAAATGGAAAATACTGGATTCTGTATCCGGAGACCTGAATCAGGACCGCGCGAAAGACATCGCTGTTATCCTGGAATACCATCAGGAAATCCGCGAAAGCAGAGCCTATGGCGACAATACCACGGAGCTCATCACTGAAATTCAAAAGCCAAGGATACTGGCCATTTACTTTAAGCACAAAAATGGTTACCAGCTGGCTGCACAAAATAACAACTTCATTTTAAGATCGCAGGAAGGTGGCGCTCTGGGCGACCCTTTACGTCCGATGGGTATTGAAAAAAACCAGCTTTCTTTATCTTTCCAGGGAGGCGGAGAATGGCGTTGGAAATTGAAATACACATTCGGGTACCAGCAGAAAACCTGGACCTTAGAAAAAGCGGGCAACTATTATTACAATGAAAGTACCGGGGAGCTGACCGACAAGCAATATGATTTCCTGAACCAGAAGCGCATGGTGACTACCGGACTTGGCCATCAAAGCCGGGTGGTCAATAAAACGGTTACACAGGATTTCCCGATCAGTACCTTACGCACCTTCCAGAGCTTTAAGAAACCATGGACCTGGGAAATTAGTCCTGATGAATTCTTATAAAGAATACCCTTAAAACCTGTCTTTTTAAAACACAAAAGGGGTATCCAAATCATGGATACCCCTTTTGCTATAGGATTAAAGAATTAGCTTCTGCTTGAATAGTTTGGCGATTCTTTAGTGATGGAAACATCATGTGGATGACTTTCTCTCATACCTGCAGCGGTGATGCGTACAAATTTAGCTTTTTGTAAATCATCGATGGTTGCTGCTCCACAGTAGTGCATTCCAGCTCTCAATCCACCAACATACTGATAGATTACTTCTGCTAAAGTACCTTTGTAAGGAACGCGGCCAACAATTCCTTCCGGAACTAACTTCGTTACTACATCTTCTTCATCCTGGAAATAACGGTCCTTAGATCCTTGTTGCATAGCTTCTACAGAACCCATACCACGGTAAGATTTAAATTTACGTCCTTCATAGATGATCGTTTCACCTGGAGACTCTTCAACTCCCGCGAACAATGAACCTGCCATGATACAGCTGGCTCCTGCTGCGATCGCTTTCACGATATCACCAGTTTGTTTGATACCACCATCAGCGATAACAGGGATCCCTGTACCGATTAATGCCTGTGCACATTCGAAAACTGCGTACAATTGAGGTACACCAACACCAGCGATGATTCTGGTTGTACAGATTGAACCCGGACCGATACCAACTTTAACTGCATCAGCACCAGCTTCAGCCAATGCTCTTGCGGCGTCCGCAGTAGCGATATTTCCAGCGATTACCTGTAAGTCAGGGAAACGTGCTTTAATGGCTTTCACCATATCGATAACACCTTTAGAGTGACCATGAGCAGTATCCACAGTAACCACATCTACACCAGCAGCAACTAATGCAGCTACACGGTCGATATTATCTGCTGCTACACCTACAGCTGCACCAACGCGTAATCTTCCGCGTTCATCTTTACAGGCTTTAGGGTAGTTTTTATATTTTTGAATGTCTTTGAAAGTGATTAAACCTGCAAGGTGCCCTTCAGCATTAATTACCGGTAACTTTTCAATTTTATAGTCTTGCAGGATTTCTTCTGCTTGTAAAAGCGTTGTACCTTCAGGAGCAGTGATCAGATTTTCTCTGGTCATAACTTCCGATACTTTACGTTGCATGTCTTTCTGGAAACGAAGATCTCTGTTGGTAATGATACCAACCAGTTTATTTTCAGCATCAATTACAGGAATTCCACCTATTTTGAAGTCCTTCATGATCTGGAATGCTTCAGCTACTTTCGCATCTGCATTTAAAGTAACCGGATCCTGGATCATTCCACTTTCTGAACGTTTTACTTTTCTGACTTCTTCTGCCTGACGTTCAATGCTCATGTTTTTATGTAGCATACCGATACCACCTGCCTGTGCGATGGCAATTGCCAAACCAGATTCAGTTACGGTATCCATTGCTGCAGAAACTACAGGCACATTTAAACGTATTTTTTTAGTTAAAAAACTTCCGGTATCCACGTCACGTGGCAGAACTTCAGAATATGCAGGAACTAACAATACGTCATCGTACGTTAAACCTTCAGATATAAATTTATTGGGATCTAGTTGCATAGCAAATAATTTAGGAGTTACTATTTGCCGGGCAAACATACGATTATTATTGCAAATACGCAACAGGTCTGCAAAAATGGCGGGTTTTAGCGTAAAGATTACACTAAGATTAAGATTCCTTAACCTATGGTCAGGTGTTTATTGTACAATCAATTTACGGCCTTCCAGTTTAAACTTTGCCAGTCCGGTAAGTTCCAGCTTTTTTAACACCTTTTTAAGCTCGCTATATCTGGACATAGAACCGCCAAAGGTTACCTTTCTTTTTTCCGGATCGGCGAACTCCACCTCTACATTATACCACCTACCAATTGTTCTCATGATCGTTTCAAGATCTTGATCTACAAAAATAAAGGCCCCGTTTTTCCAGGCAAGGGCTGCTTCCAGATCTGCCTTTTCCAGATCAATTCCTTTGATGGACTTCCCGACAACTGTTTCATAACCGGGCTTTAACACCTTTGAGTATTGCGTTCCCGGGATGGATACCTTTAGACTCCCCTCCATTAATGTGGTTCTGATTACCGCTTCATCCGGATAACAATTGATATTAAAATGAGTCCCCAGGACTTCTGTCTCCTCCCCTTTCATACTGACTATGAATGGTTTTTGTTGTTTGGAGATTTCAAAATAAGCTTCCCCGGTCAATTCCACGCGCCGCTGATTAAGGCCATTAAAACTAACCGGATATTTCAAAGAAGAGGCTGCGTTAAGCCATACTTTTGTGCCGTCTGGCAAACTCACCTGATAGATCCCTCCTTTTGGTGTTTCAATTTTATTTGATGCCAGTGTATTATTATTTGCTGAGACCGTGTATGCCAGCTCACCATCTTTGGTTTTATGCACTTTCACATCGCCTTCGACCGCCAGTTCTCCATTTTTCGCATTAGATAGCTTAATCTCCTTTCCATTTGCAAGGGTGAGCACGGCCTCGTTCCCAATTGGTAGGATTTGATCTGAAGCAGTAGTAGTCGCAGTAAGTTCCGCAGGACTATTCTTCTCATAGAAATAATAACCTAATCCAGCGATGACAAACACGAACAAAGAGGCGGCAATACCTATTAAAAAGCGGTTAGAATTTTGAAGTCCTGGTCTATTTTGAGTTTGCTTTAGCTCCTGATTTTCTGGCAGATCATGAGGTTGCTGTCCCTCTTGCTGTTCCGCAACTTTACTTTGAAATTTGGCGAAGGCTTCCGCTGCATTGTATTTATTTAAAATATCGATCTCTTTTCCCAGTTCCTTGCCTTGAGTTATTTCTGAATATAATTCAGTATTTTCTTCTGATAGGCCTGCCCAATCTCTTAATGCTTGTTCTTCCTCAGCAGTCAGTCGACTGGCTTTCTTCCGAACCATTAATTCAGCTATATTTAAACTTTCAAAAAGTCGATCCTTCTTCATTATAACCTGTTTAACGTTCTATAATTTAAAGCGTAAATTCTATTTGTTAATCTTCACCGTTACCCTTCAAAACTAATGTTTATTCTTTCAATATTTTAACCTCATTCTCAACGAATAAGCAAGCTTCTGACTCGCAAAAAAACTACATTCATCAATTATAACATGCGAAATAAGGTAGTAAGAGCAGCAGAGACAGCGTTTTCCCCGGTAACCTTTTCTTTAAAATCCCCAAACCTCTTAACTTTTGATTTTTCACGGTTTGAATCGATAATCCAAGGTGATCAGCAGCTTCCTGATTACTTAAACCATCAAGGTAGGTCAGCTTAATAATTCTACCTGCTTGCGGAGGTAAATCATTAATCGCGAGGTGGAGCTCTCTGACCACTTCTGCCTGCGTTACCGCTAAAAGAAAAGTATTCTCCTCTCCTCCGATTTCCTCCTGATAAAAGAGGTGGCGATCTTCTGCCCTACCGGTCATTTTAATTAAATTGAGACAGCCATTTTTCACCGCTCTATAAAGAAATGCTTTTAAATGAAGTTCGGAGCAAAACACGTATTTTCCTTCCCAAAGCTTTAGGAATACATCACCTACAATGTCTTCTGCATAATTATCCCCGATAATCTTTTCCGCGAAACCGCATAAACCTGCATAATACCGATTAAACAGATTGGAGTAATCTGACACATCGGCAAGGCGTATTGCCTGCGGTTCAAGTTCTTTAAAGTCATCTTCAAGCGTCATACGAAAAGGGGTAATTAGCTTGAAAACTGAAGGTTAAGGACAACAGATTCCATGAGAGCGCTATTTATTACTCCTATATCGAATATCATGCCATATTATTCAGCTACCTGGTGACATTTCAATCGTTAAGGTTAAACAAGAACATTTAAAGTAACACATCCTTTTAAAAAGGCCCATTAACCTCATATTTAAATGGATATAAAAAAATAAAATTCTATTTTAAAAATAAATACTACAAAAAAAGATCATGAGTGGGGATAGTCCCACCTCTCACAGTACCCATCCCCGAAACATGACCAATAAAATAAACATTCGGTATAATACCTTATTGTTTCACAATCTTAAACTCTGTTCTTCTGTTGAGCTGATGCTCTTCCACAGAACAATTCACCCCATTTGTACAACGGTTGAGTAACTGACTCTCCCCATATCCTTTGGCCGTAATTCTGTTTTTATCAACACCCTTTGAAATGATATAGCTAACCGCAGATTCTGCACGTCGTTGCGATAGTGCCATGTTATAACCATCATTGCCTCTGCTATCCGTATGAGAGGATAATTCGATCCAGATTGTTGGATTATCCTTTAAAATTTTAACTAATTTATCTAACTCAATTGCGGCATCCGGCCTGATATTAGACTTATCAAAATTGTAATAGATATTCTCCAGACGGATGGGTTTATTGATTTCGATGGGTATCAGATAAAAATCTTTAACCAGAGAAACCTGCGTCACAAAACTCGTATCCGCACTTCTGAAACCTGTTTTTTCGGCCTTTACATAGTAAGCGATATCTTTGTCAATTTTAAAGGAATAATAACCGGTTTCATCTGTAATCACTTTCAGTGCATTACCATTCTGTGCTTTTAGGGTGACAGATGCGGAAGTTAATGGTAAACCTGTCTTTTTATTAAACACTTTACCTTCCAGCTTCAAGGCCAATATAATTTGTTGGGTAATCCGGTAAACATCATCGCTTCCTAAACCATCAACGCGATTGGAAGACAAATATCCGGCAGTTGCCGTATACATATTGAAGGCAAAATCATCCTGCGGAGAATTAACCGGATAACCCTGATTGATCGGTTTAGAAAAAGTATTATCTTGATATATTGATTTAAAGATATCAAGACCTCCCATACCGGTAAGGCCATCGGTACTAAAATAAAAGTCGCCGGATTCATCAATTGAAGGGCTTCTCTCATTTCCTTCCGTATTTAAGGAGGCTATATTTTCTGCATTCTGCCATTCACCAACAACATTTTTAGTGATGCTATAAAGATCTGTCCCACCTTTACCACCGGGCATATTAGAAACAAAATATAGGGTACGACCATCCTTACTGATAAATGGATCTCCTACTGAATAAGCATTCACATTATTATATTTAAAGGGAACAGGTTTTCCCCATTTGCCATCCGCAGCTTTTCCACTGCTGTATATTTCTACATTCACCGTTGCTAAACGCCCTTTACTAAACTTCAGGTCTTTGCTGATCCGTGTTAATGTAAAGTACATATCATTTCCATCGCTGCTAAAGCTAGCGGCCCCAACATGATAATCGGTGCCTGCATCCAATGGAAAAAGCACTAAACTGTCTTTATTATCTAATTTCTGAGATCCATATAAACGCAGATACCGGTTGCCTGTCCAACCATAAGTTTGCTTATCGGGTGTTTTACCTGCATCAAATTTAAGGAATGGCTTGCTGGATTTCTTAGTATTTTCAGTAAAGGCTAATCCCCTGTCGGAAGTAAAAGTAATCCCTTCTTTTGATCGTACAGCTCCCCAATCGGATTGCGGACTATTCAGTTCCGCTGCATTTTGCAATAGTACGGGCCTTGGTTGCTGCATCCATTTTATGGCCGAATCACAGGAATTTAACCACCGATATTGCTGTGCTAAAGAAAACTCCTTTTGTTTTGCATCCTCTTTTTGCGCTACGCCCCCTTTTTGCTTTAGCTCCGGTATCTCTTTTTGTTGTTCGATGTATCGTTTAAACTGCACTTTCGCCTCGCCATATTTACTATTGCTGACCAATGCTTTGGCATAGTTTAAAGTATTTGCTACCGGGCTCCCCGGTATATCGGCAACTATTGCATACCAGCTTTCTGCCTGGGGATAATTGCGTGTTAACGTATAACTTTCTGCTAAACGTTGGGCAGCATGCAACGTATTTTTCTTTGCATAAGCTTGCTCATACAGATCAATGGCTTTGATGTAATTAAACAAATCATATTGGGCATCTGCTTCTTTCATTACATACTGCGCTTTGGCAGGTAGGTATAAGAGTAGCGTAAACAGACATAATAACAGCGTTCTTTTCATTTTCTATTGGAATGACAAGCGGAATGACCCGCGTATATTTTAAGTTTCAATGCTAACCTGCGGGATTAAAAATAGCGTGGTGTCAGCATTCTGGTATTTTTCTTATTGATATAATAGCCAACGGATATTTCATGAGTTCCGCCACTATAACCTTTCAATGCGCCGACAGAAAAATCGTATCCATAGCCAATTCTCAGGTTTTTAATCGGGAATATTTCCATGGCGGCAATCACCGAATTCCGGTTACTTAAATCCTTTTGAAGGTGCGACTTGTCATATACCTTCACACCTGTGCGATAAGAACCACCCAGCCAGATGATGTCATTTAACAACACAAAAGCATTCACATCTAAGCTGGTAGGGCCTGCCCGATCATCTTTTAACAAGAAGGAAGGTTTAAGCTGAATCCCTTCTGACAAAGGAATCAAAACCCCGGCTGTTAAGTAATAATGTGGTTTCGGTTGTGCAATAAAACCATCACTTTCAACCTTAATTGCCTGTGCGATCAGGTTATCAGCAGATATGCCCACATAAAATTTGTTATCCGAATAAAAAACACCTGTTCTTGCATCTGGAATAATCTTGCTTTGCATTCCTGCGGGTTGATACATTTCCGGATCATTTGGGTTTAATTTAGAACCATCAATTCCTAACTGAACCATACCTACGCCAATTCCAAGGGAAAGTCGGGCAGAGCCGTCTTCATTTAACCTTAAGCGATACGCATAATTCCCATAAGCGGTCAGGTTACTTTGTGCGCCTAAACGATCACTGGCCACCTGCAAAGCGAGCCCTACATTACCATCATTGGCAATTGCATCTACAGCCAGCGACATACTCTTTGGACCTCCGGTAATCCCGGTCCACTGCGTCCGGTAAAAACTATGCAGGTTTAACTGTTCCTTATATCCTGCATAAGCAGGGTTGATATAAATACCATTGAACATGTACTGACTAAACTGCGCATCCTGCTGTGCGTTAATCTTTTGCACACACAGCATCAGTAATGCGGCAATACCTATTTTTATATATTTCATTTTCTATTCCTTTCGTTAAGCGCTATTGATCGAATGCCCTGATCAGCGTGATGTAACCTTTAAATACCCGCCATTCTGAACCTACACCATCTTTTACACGCAATACGTAATAGTAAGTACCTTCATTTAAGCCTGGTCCATTCCAGGTATTTCTATAATTTGTTTGTTTAAATACTTCATTTCCCCAGCGGTTTACAATCACGATATCATTTATTGCAAACTGTTCTATCCCCCTGATTTCGAATGTATCATTGGTTCCATCGCCATTTGGCGTAAATAAATTCGGAATTAAAAGCTCTGGTCCTGAGCCTGCGTATTTGGTAAACCAGCCCCCGTTTACGGTCATATCAGAAAGCACATTCAGACCTATACTCGTATGAATTCCGGTAGCAGGATTGCTTGTTTTTAGAAAGTCCCATTTACTACCATTTACATATTGCGAGATTGAGGCACTGGCATCTTTAAATTGCTGCCCGTTGGTATTTTGGTTGTGCTGCAAGGTCATATCGGCTTTTAAAGGCTTATTGCTATAGATCTGCCAGCTTCTATCCATTCCCAATTCGGATTTAATCCCCTTGGTAAAAGCGGATGAGCCCCCATAATCCTGCACGCTAACCGATACAATACCTGCCGATAAAGGCGCTAATGTTGCCGGTGCATAATCGCGTTCGGCAATCCCTACCGGAAACACAAAAGCGAAAGGGCTTCCGTATTCTTTGACCATATGCCCCGCGATGCTGTTGCCGGTTACCACCATGCGGTCTGCGCTATAATTGGTGATTTTACCGCTGGTATTAAAGGCCAGATTGTAACCATTTAAGATCACATCTGCATTGTTTACAGCCAGATCAATTTCTTTTCCAATATTCAATTCCGCAGCCAGGGGGCCTTGTGGATTATTGGTTTGATAACCCGGATCATCTACATCGGCTAAGATGATATTGTCGTTGTTACGATGTTCGATCAGGAGGTTAATAAATTCCCCGTTATTACCATCTATTTTGGTTGCCGCAGCTTTCATTTCCGGATAAAATGGATTGCTACCAGGGTTGTAGACAACGACTCTCCCCTTCCCTTTGAAAGTCGCGCCTGGTGCAATCCATATGTTTTTACTATAAATCTCCAAAGTCCCGTCGATGGTCCAGTCGGCAGTAGGGCCGAAATAGCTGCCTTCAGAAAAGCGCATTTCGGTTGTTCCTTCCGCAATCGTTACCGTCGAATTATCCACAGTCATGCTCCCTGCTCCTGTTTGCGCATACGATTTCATCGCAAACACAGTGAGTAAGACTGCCGGTAAAACTATATTTCGTAGTTGTATTTTCATTGTATTTTAATTAGCCTGTATGGTCTTTCCCGGCGTAAGTTATTATTCGAAAAATTTGTAAAAAGTAACAATCAAGCCGGCCTGGTTATCTCTTGTTAAGCTCGAATCTGAGGCTCCATTATTATGGTTCAACATCACTTTAACATCCTGAGCAGTTCCCAATTTTATGATATAAGAAAACTTATATCCCTGCACACTTTTCACCCCACCATATTGTGATATAGTAGACGATACTTTTAGATCAGAAATCAATGTATTTGCTGAATTTACTATCCCTGCATTTACCACAAAAAGCTGATTATCACCTGCAGATTCAAAATTCGTATTATTTGTACCAGCAGGGGACATACAATCGAAAGTGATATCCACACGGTAAGTTCCTATGGGCAAATTAATGGACGCGCCATTGCTATAATTGACTCCTACAATCGTATTTACAACGGTGGTATATGCAGCTGGAAAACCTACGATATTAGCGGTGGTTACCCCTCCGGGAATCAAAGTAACGGCATTCCCGGTAGGTGTAAAACCTGCAAGTCTGATGTTTAGAATCTGATCTGTTTCTCCGTTCACGATCAACCTCTCCCATCGTTGCCCTGTCCAGTAATAATATCCTTTAGGATTAACTCCTCCTATGTTGTAAATTAAAGATCCCTCCAGCGGAGCTATTATTGGATTCACAGCATCGGTTAAAATGCCTAAGGTATATTGTGGTAATAATACGCCTCTATCTGTTGCAGTAACATCCAATGCGGCAGAAGCATTCGGGGTTCTGGTATTGATACCTGTTTGTCCCCAACTGAGGCTGGAAAAAAACAGGAAAACCAGGTATAAATATTTTTTATAGTTGATCATAACATCGAGCGCTGAATGTGAATAAATGAATTTAAGATGTCGATATTTCCTTCATAAGTTCCTCCGGTAACACGCGCCAGATTAAAGCTCATCGTTGCGGATGAGGTAATTTGAAAACTGAAGGAGAAATTTGCTACATGCTGTTTGCTGTTGGTTGTACTGCTGGAGTTAGAGGTTTGATTATCGGTCATCACCTGACCGTAGGAACTTGCCCCGTTGCTCAGTTTAGCAGCATAATAATGAATATTAGTCCGAACTGTAGCGCCAATCCCGTTCGCTGCAACCTCTGATAGTGCCTGAATATTTAAAGCTACCTGAACTGTATAATTACCTGGAGGCAAAGTGAAATTTCCTCCGGAACTGGTAAAAGCCGGGATATTACTAAAGAGCTGGGCTCCTCCTGTAATCGGAACAAAAGTCCCGGAAACAGGCAAATTAATACCACTTGCTATTGCTGTATTTTGAATAACGGCATTGGTCACCGAATTTTCTTTAGCAGCCATCAAACTCCAGCTCCCTTTATTCCAGATATAAAATCCCTTTGGTTGAACTGTACTCGTGTTGTAAACAATCAGCCCTTCTGCAGGAGTGCTTATAGGGGTAACGTTGCTAAACAAATCTGTTAAAAGCACACGTGCCGGCAAAAAAGCTTTTTTAGTGCTATTGGACAAATCCAAAACTGCTGAAGTATTTACAGTCAGCTTACCTACACCTGCAGCACCTTGTGCATATACATAGCCATTATAGACCAGCAGAAAAACCCCAATAATATATTTCTTCATGACTTAATTCAATTTGGTTAACTTAATGATGGTACCACTGGCAATTATATTAACTAGGTCGTAAAAAGTGGCTCCATCTCTTCTACCTAAAAATAAATCGATTTCAAACCCATTAGAACCGGTTACAGCAAAAGTGTGCAGGAAACGCATGCGGTGATCTACATCTACCTTGGATATAACAGCCCCCTCTACACGGCCACCAAAATAATTGGTACCATAAATATTTGTATTTGGATCATATGGCCTGATCCAGATGTCACTCAAATACCCCATATTATAATATCCGTTTTGTATCACTGTACCGTTACCAGGATCAGGAGGCGGAGCATTTAGTAAATAGGACGCTTCAAGGGTATAGACCCCAGGCCCAACTGCAATTATATATCTACTAAGAGCACCCAACCGAATGCTTAGACCAGGCATATAACCAGAGTTCACTATTTGATAAGCATTAGTAGTTTTCTGTCCAATAGCCTCTTCGTCATTAGCAACTTTATTATTCAAAAATGCCAGATTTCTATTCAAACCAATTGTTGCAACTTTAGGTGTTTCCTTAAAATACAGGTGTCTGATCCAGGCACCATTACCACTGTTCGCTGCAATATCCCAGTAATGTAAGGTTTGACTGTTTATATTGCTGGCCCCACTATTATATGCCCATAAGCCATCCGCCATAGGCGTCGCCGTTACCGGTGCTTTATTATTTAAATTCCCGATATCCAGTCTTGGAAACAATACTCCCTTACTGGTACTATTTACCTCCAGAATAGAGGAGCCAGCCGGTGTTTTTATATTTACTCCTGTTTGAGCCTTTAAAACAAAAACATTGAAGAGCAAAACCAAAAGTATAGTTATCTTTTTCATGATTATTTTCATTGATAATTATGCTTAGCGGCGGATGATCACCACTAAGCATCCTGATTATTTATGATCCTTTAATATTAATTGCTCTAATTTTTCCAATCGGGCTTTCATTGATTTGGCATCTTGTTTTAATGCTTCTACTTCTTTGTTTTTCAACTCGATTTTCTTTTCCTGTTCAATCACATGTAAGAATAGTTCTTCGAGTTTTTCTAAAGATTGGATAGTCAATGCTGTCATATCGAAAGTGTAACCATTCCTGGTTTTATTGGTACCACTGATTGCTGTTACTCCAGGCAAATGTTTGTTCGCTTTGATAAATGCTTCCACTTCTGATAGCGGCCTGAATTTGTAATCAGCATCAATTTTTGAAGTACCATCGTAGTATTTCTCAAATACATAATCTGCATAAACACTATTGGTAGTCCAGAATTTCCCCGTTGTTGCCACGTCACCTTCGACATGAAGTTTTGGATTGATCGTTGTACCACCAACAACAAACGTTGGTATGGTACCTCCGCTCGCAAGCCCAATTCCAACACTTCCATTTTGGTAAATATTTTGAATATTAGTAGTAGCCGGGGTTGTACCACCCTGAACTTGCCATGGCTCGATTTTTAAACTTGCTAATTCAATCGCTGTTGAAGGAACCCCATTAACTGTAGTAATTAAACTAGTACCGGTAAGATTGTTTGCCACAGTGTTTACTATCGCAGCCGGTTTTGCAACACCATTGACTGTAGAAGTTAATGTATTTGTACCATTGTTGACTAAATCGTGTACCGTGTTTGCAGTGACGACATAGTTGCTAGCAGCAGTACCCGCCCCGGAAACAGTGATATAGGGACTTCCTATAGTTACACCACCAATACCATCGGCACCTTTTGGTCCAGTAGGGCCCTGTATACCCGCAGCTCCTGTTTCACCTATAGCTCCTGTCAAACCGGTTGGGCCGATTGGACCAGTATCACCTTTCAATCCTTGAATACCTTGAATACCATTAGTTCCAGCAGCTCCTGTCAAACCGGTTGGGCCGATTGGACCAGTATCACCTTTCAATCCTTG
>NZ_JAPIVQ010000010.1 GCF_026239675.1 Pedobacter sp. PLR | reverse complement strand
CTGGATAAATTGAGGATTGCTAAAGTGGGCCAGATTCCATAAAGATTAGGGGGCCAGATTTTTGGAATAAAGTCAACTATTCAGGTGTTCTTCCGCCAATTGTAATATAGTGTGGTTTTTCCACTTACTGGCTAGCTGCTGAATTATCTATTGCTCAGTTTGCTAAACCATCTGGGATGGTAGGATATATTTATAGGAATGGTTATCTTTACAGCAGTAGATTTTAATCGCAAATTTGACTCATGACAACCATAACCTTAGAAGTTCCGCATAGCTTAGGGGAGTATCAAAATGATACAATAAGATTTATAGCAGCTAAATTATATGAATCGGGGAAACTTTCCTTAGGTCATGCTGCTGATATGGCCAGGCTAAGCAAGCGAACCTTTGCTGAATTACTTAACGATTATGGTGTTTCCTTTATCAATTATTCTACTGATGATTTAAATGATGAACTTGACAGGATCGCGGGAATAAAGACTGGTGAGAAGTAATCGCCTTATTGCTCTGCTGGTTTTTCTTTTGATGTTAGCGATCTCTGCCAGCGCTCGTATATACCCAGGGTCAACAATAACTGCAAAATCTGCGATCTTCGTAGCCCCAACAAACCCTGAATTAGACAGCTTATTAAAAGAGCTCGATCAAACCATTCAGTATAGGAAAATCTACTCCGACAGGAGGGAAGCCCGGATATCCGGACTGAAACAGCAACTCAAATCTTCCGGCTTATTAAAAGAAAAGACTGCGCTATCAAAAGAGAACACGGACTTATCTAAAGAAAAGATTTACAACATTAACAGCAAACTTTACCAGGAATACCAGCCTTATCAAAGTGATTCTGCGATAAAATATGTCAATTCCAATCTGGAAATCGCGAACCTGTTAAAAGACCAATCAAAAATCTCGGAGTCTAAATTGCAGCTTTCTGCACTTTATGCCATTGCAGGGATGTCCATGGACGCAGCCAACATATTGAGAAGTCTGCATTCAGATCAATTGACAACAAACCTGAAAATCGGTTACTACCAGGCCTACAAAGACCTTTACAGCAATCTTGCGGCCTATCATAACGTAAACACCGGCTTATACCGCCAATACAATGCGGCATACAGAGACTCCTTACTGCAAATCCTGCCAAAAAACTCCAGAAACTACAACGGCGTTTACGCAGAAAAATTAAGCAGCTCCCGGAAATATAAAGCAGCAGAAAAGATCCTGTTAGACCTGCTTGCCGGAGTAAAAACGAAAAACCACGAATATGCAATCTGGAGTTCCGCATTAGGAAATGTCTATAAAAATCTGGGAAACACGCCGCTACAGCAAAAGTATTTTGCGTTATCGGCCATTTCAGATATACAGAACGCGATTAAAGAGAACACTTCATTACAGGAACTGGCCATTAGCCTCTATGAGACCGGCGATTTAGACCGATCCTACCGATACATCAAATGTTCTATGGAAGATGCGATTTTCTGTAACGCAGCCTTGCGTACCATCGTAATCTCTAAGATTTTTCCAATCATCGATGTGGCCCACCAAACCAAAGCAAAACAGCAAAGAACCCAGTTGTTGATCCTGCTCGTATTGATTAGTGTGCTTTCTGCCGGATTAATTGCCGCGGTCATCTACGTGATCAGGCAGATGAAAAAAGTGGAAAAAAGCAGACTGGAACTCCAGGAAGTAAACCACCTGTTAAAGACGCTGAACCAGGACCTGCAAAGCGTAAATCAACAATTGAACGCCTCAAACAGTCAACTTAGCGAGGCGAACCGAATTAAAGAAGAGTACATCGGAAACTTTCTGGACCTCTGTTCCAACTACATCAACAAACTGGAAGATTACAGAAAAGCGCTAAACAAGAAAGCCACTACCGGCAGCATGGAAACCTTGTTGAAAATGTTGAAATCAACAGAACTGATGACTACAGAGCTGAAATCACTGTACAAGAATTTCGACGATACCTTCCTACACTTATACCCTGATTTCGTATCCGCGTTTAACAAACTGCTGGTCGCAGAAGAACGCTTTGAGCTTAAACCCGGAGAACTAAACACCGAACTAAGAATTTATGCTTTGCTAAGGTTAGGCATTCATGACAGTGCAAAGATTGCTGCTTTTCTACGCTGTTCTATGAGCACTATTTACAATTACAGAACAAAAGTGAGGAATAAAGCCATTGTCCCACGTGAAAACTTCGAAGATTACGTCAAAGAAATCGGTACAATAGCTCCGTTTTAACCGTGTAAGCTCTACATTTTAAGGATTGAAAAATAATATCAATTAGCTGTTAATCAGTAAATTAATCTTATTTTGGTTCTACATTTTTAAAAACCGGAGGTTGATTAAAGAAATTCGCGGTTACTTTTGAATCGGTAGCCCATTTGGGCTCTTCAACCAAATTTAATATACAGGTATGAGCACCTTTCAATTTCGCAACCCTATCCGTATGACCCGCATTTCTAAGTTCATTCTGATGATCTGTTTCTGTTGTACGACGACCTTTTCCGTAAACGCCCAGGAGATAAAATCTCCGGACAACAACCTGACTTTAAAGTTTAGCCTCGGCAATGCCGGAACCCCTACATATCAGCTTTCCTATAAAGGCAAAGCGGTCGTTAAACCCAGTACACTCGGTTTTCAATTGAAAAATGCGCCGGATCTTTTGAACGGTTTTGAGATTGCAGACACTAAACAAAGTACATTTGATGAGAGCTGGAAACCGGTTTGGGGAGAGGTAAAGACCATCCGCAACAACTACAACGAACTTGCAGTAACCATCAAACAGCCTGCGAGCGATCGCTTTATCATTGTTCGCTTTAGACTGTTCAATGACGGTCTGGGTTTCAGATATGAATTCCCTCAGCAGAAAAACCTGAACTACTTCACGATTAAAGAAGAAAAAACACAATTCGCTTTAGCCGGAGACCACAAAGCATTCTGGTTACCTGGTGATTATGATACCCAGGAATACAGTACCATGACTTCAAACCTATCTGAAGTTCGTGGAAAAATGAAAGAAGCGGTAACGCCAAACGTATCACAAAAGACCTTTTCAGAAACAGGATTACAAACTCCTTTAATGATGAAAAGTAAAGATGGCTTGTACATCAATATCCATGAAGCCGCATTGATCAACTATTCAACCATGTCTTTAGAGTTGAATGATAAAAATATGGTCCTTGAATCTGTATTGACGCCGGATGCAATCGGTGATAAAGGCTATATGCAGGCACCTGCGCAGTCGCCATGGCGTACGGTTATTGTGAGCGATAAAGCTGGCGATATACTCCTGTCTAAAACCATTTTAAACTTAAACGAACCGACTAAATTCAAAGATACGGACTGGATCAAACCGATCAAATATGTTGGTGTATGGTGGGAAATGATCACCGGAAAAAGCACCTGGGCTTATAACGACCTGGACAATGTTCAGCTGGGTGTAACCGATTACAGCAAAACAAAGCCGAACGGTAAACACGCTGCAAACACTAAGAGAGTAAAAGAATACATTGACTTCGCGGCAGAAAACGGTTTGGATGCAGTGCTGGTAGAAGGATGGAATGAAGGCTGGGAAGATTGGTTCGGAAAAACTAAAGACTATGTTTTCGACTTCGTAACGCCTTACCCTGATTTCGACGTCAAAGAACTGCATCGCTATGCGGCAGCTAAAAATGTAAAAATCATGATGCATCATGAAACCTCATCGTCTGTGCGTAATTATGAACGTCATCTGGATACAGCATACAAGTTTATGGTAGATAACGGCTACAACGCAGTAAAAAGCGGCTATGTAGGTAATATTATCCCAAGAGGTGAGCATCATTACGGACAATGGCTGGTAAATCACTATCAATATGCCTTAGAAAAGGCTGCGGAGTATAAAATCATGGTGAATGCGCATGAGGCTGTAAGACCTACAGGATTGAGCCGCACTTTCCCAAATTTGCTGGCTAATGAGGCGGCAAGAGGGACAGAATATGAAGCTTTTGGTGGAAACAACGCCGATCATACGACTATTTTACCTTTCACCAGATTAATGGGGGGACCAATGGATTATACACCAGGAATATTCGAAACTAAAATCAGTGCCTATAACCCGGAAAACAATTCTTTCGTACACAGTACGCTTGCCCGTCAGCTGGCGCTATATGTGACGATGTATAGTCCACTGCAAATGGCTGCAGATTTACCGGAAACGTATAACAAGCACAAAGATGCTTTTCAGTTTATCAAAGATGTAGCGGTAGACTGGGACGATACGAAAGTATTAGAAGCAGAACCCGGAGATTACATTACATTCGCCAGAAAAGCCAAAGGAACGAACAACTGGTTTGTAGGAAGTACCTGCGATGAAAATGGCAGAACTTCTAAAGTAAATCTGGATTTTCTGGATGCCGGTAAAAAATACATAGCAACCATTTATGCAGATGCAAAAGATGCTCATTATGAGCATAATCCTAAAGCTTATGTGATTAGAAAAATTAAGGTAAGTAAAGGCGCTAAATTAAGTCAATATTGTGCGCCGGGTGGTGGATATGCCATCAGTATTATCGAAGTAAAATAACCCTCGTTAAATAGTACCCCCCTAAAGATGGCGCTTTCGTATTGTTCGGAAGCGCCTCTTTTTTTGTTATAGAATTTATACTTTTGAGAACGATGAATGGGAAACAAGTCTATATAGTCCATGGTTACATGGCAAGCGTTAAAGATCATTGGTTTGAATGGATAAAGACGGAACTTGAAAAAGAAGGAATACCTGTCCATATATTAGCCATGCCAGATTCCGGTAAACCACAACCAGAGGCATGGATCAATCATTTAAAAGAAAATGTGAAGATCACCGGCGAGACTTATTTTGTAGGTCATAGTTTGGGTTGTATTTCTTTGCTTTTGTATTTAAACCGGTATAAACTGAAAACCAGCGGTATGATCCTGGTTGCCGGTTTTTTAGAACAATTAAAAGATATTCCGGAGCTGGACAGCTTTTTAGAAGAGCAGATTTCTACGACAGCGCTGATTCAAAATGTGCCTAAAAGATTGGTAATAGCTGCTATTGATGATGATGTTGTCCCTTTTGAGCTCACAAAAAAGCAGGCCATAGCACTGGATGCCCCACTAGTCGCAATACCTAATGGGGGGCATTTTCTGGGGAGAGACGGTTATAGTGACTTTCCTGAACTTTTGAAGGAATTGAAAACAATGTATTCCTGATTTTTAAATGCGAATGAAGATAAAATCAATAATTGCGGTCGGCGGAGGCTGACCTTTGTTCTTCTGGCGAATTTCTGGTATATTTAGGTAGCCGCTTGTAAATAAATTATAAGTCGTTATATCTTTCAGCCTTGAACTCGATCCTTACTAATTCCAGCCCTATTTATGGCGACGAGGTACTTAAGATATTTGTATCCGTGCTTTGTGGTAGTATCCTTGGTTTTGAGCGGGAAATCCGTGGTAAATCTGCCGGATTTCGTACGCTGGCACTGATCTGCTTCGGCTCCACCATTTTCACCATATGTTCTTATGTGCTGGGTGTAGACGCTAACCGCGATCGTGTAGCAGCGAATATCATTACTGGTGTTGGCTTTTTAGGCGCTGGGGTGATATTCAGGAATAACATCTCCGTTTCCGGCATTACAACGGCAGCTTCGATATGGATCTCTGCTGCAATAGGGATGCTGGTGGGGATTGGTGCTTATGAATTGGCAGGAATTTCTATGGTGCTAGCTTTGTTTATCCTCTATGCGATGGATTACATCCAGTTCTGGATAGATTATCGCTTTCAACACCGTGATTATAAGGTTGTATTAAATCTTGTGGAGTCCAGTTTATTCCTTACCGGGCAGTTGGGAAACCTAAAATTGAAATGTACGAATATCAAGGTATTGCGATCAGGCGGGCAGTTGACCTGGTATGCGCAGATTTCCGGAAGAGGAGATAGGCTCGAGGTTTTTAACAACTGGTTACTCAACCAGGAGGCAGTCAGCTCTTTTGAATGGTAATGTTAACCGGTAACAGGAAAATCCGGCTTACTGAAGGGACAATGCTTTTTGAAGCTGTTGTTCCAGTTTGGGTAGGTATTTGCTTGCAAAGCCGACAATCGCGGTATCCGGTGCTTTTTCGGCTCCTTTAAAAAGCGTGATGTCTTTTCGTAAGCCCTGTATCATGATTCTTAAGTATAGCTTTTCAAAATATTCAACCTTCATTTCGCGCATTTGCTGAATGCGATCCTGCTCTTCCCGGGGGAGGGAAGGAGGGAATTTTATCCCTTTCGAACCAGCCAATTGCCTCAATGAGGTATTGATTTCTTCGTAATTTCCGGCCATTTGCGCGCCATAGGTTTTTAATGTTGGTTGAACCGCTTTTTCAGCCGCAAGTTGTCCTAATGCAATAGCCTGCATCCCGTCAATTGCAGCACGTTGTATAAACATAGCCTCCTGTAGGTGCTCCTCAATGGTTTTCTCTTCAGCTATCTCCGGATTTCCGGAAGGACGACAGAATTGGAAGATTAGCATCACAAGGCACATCATCGTCAATAACCTGCAATTCTTCATGTTTTGAGATTTGTTAACATTAAACAATGTTCAGGCATAACTGTTTTATAGGGTTGTAATCAAATCTTATGAAAGGGCTGCCAAATCTCATCAAAGCACAAATACGGAAAAACGGTGCGATATCTTTTTGTGATTACATGGAGATGTGCTTGTACCACCCAAGGGTTGGTTATTACTGTACAGAGGCAATTAAAATCGGCAAGCAAGGTGATTTTTATACCAGTGCTTACCTCGGTAATGTATTTGGTGCACTGCTTGCAAAAAAAATGGAAGAACTATGGTGTTCCATGGGGAAAAATCCCTTTACCATTGTAGAGTATGGTGCAGGTACCGGTAAACTGGCTGAAGATATCCTTTCTGTGCTGAAAGGTAATACCGAAATGTACCAGGACCTTCGCTATTGCATCATTGAAAGAAGTCCGGCGATGGTAGACCTGGAGAAAGCGAGACTCCTTGAAAACAGCCTCATAGAGAAAGTAGAATGGCATACTGATATTGCAGAGATCAAAGGCATTCGGGGTTGCATATTCTCCAATGAGTTACTGGACAATTTCCCTGTCCATCGCGTCATCATGAAGGAGCAACTCATGGAGATATTTGTAGACAATGGCTTTAAAGAAGTGCTGAGGCCCGCATCTCCGGCATTAACCGACTACCTTTCTGCGTTAAATGTGGTGCTTCCTCCAGGTTTCCAGACCGAAATCAATCTCCAGGCAATTTCATGGATCAAAGCAATTGCAGCAGCCTTAACGCAAGGTTGTGTCATGACGATTGATTACGGTGATGTGAGTAAGGAAATGTATAGAAGCAGCAGGGCGGAAGGAACTTTATGTTGTTTTAAAAACCATACCATTAATGAGGATTATTACGCCAATATCGGCGAACAGGACCTGACTACCCATGTTAATTTCTCAGCCTTAAGTTATTGGGGAAGGAAATATGGCTTAAAGGACGTGGTATTTACCAGTCAGGGGGAGTTTTTGCTGCATATGGGTTTCAATGAATGGCTGATGAAAGCTTTCTCCGGGGAAAAAGACATCGCATTAGCCGCGCGAAAAATAGCGATGCTCAGACATGCCTTAATCATGGATATGGGCTGTAAATTCAAGATCCTGATTCAGGAAAAGGGAATGGCAAAGGAAAGTGCAACAGCAATAGAAGGCGCGGAGTTTTCTAAATAAGGTTAAAAGTTCAATACAATCTTCCCGTTTAAGCCACCCGAAGAAACCAGATCCTGTGCTTCCGCTGCTTGTGCTATATTCATTACTTTGGCGACATGAACCTTGATTTTATTCGATTCTACCAGCCTTTTTCCGAAGTCCAGCTTCTTATGAGCGCCGACAGCACTGATAAATTGTGCACTAATCCCATATTTTTTTGCCAGTTCATCATCAGTTGGCATCACAATACTCAATAATCTGCCTCCTTTTTTCACCAATGGGTAAGATTTTAGCTGTGTTTCTCCGCCAACCAGATCAACCACCATGTCGGGATTATCTACCAGTTTACTAAAGTCCTGCGATTTGTAATCAATCACCTCATCGGCGCCTAAGGAGCGGATAAATTCCAGTCCGCTGCCAGAAGCCGTGGCGATCACATAGGCCCCCAGGGCTTTTGCCATTTGTAAGACGATACTACCTACACCGCCGCCAGCCCCGTGAATCAAGACCCTTTCTCCCGGTTGCAATTTTCCTGTTTCTACTAAAATACTGTAAGCCGTATTTAATGGAACCGCCAGGGCTGCAGCCTCATTCATGCTCACCTGATCCGGAATCAGTGACACCGTTGCTTCGTTAATACACACATATTCAGCATAGGTTCCATGGGATGCCGTAGCAAAAACAAGGTCGCCAACTTTAAACCTGGTCACTGCTGAACCAACAGCTTCTACCATTCCGGATGCATCGGTGCCCGGAATATGGGGGAAGGTGATCGGAACAAAGGCTTTCATGGCACCGGATCGGTTCTTGATGTCGAAAGGGTTGATGGTGGTGGCCACCACTTTAATCAACACTTCATGGGCTGTTGGGACAGGTACCGGGATTTCTTGTAACTGTAATACTGAAGAATCTCCGTAAGCATTGAATTGAATGGCTTTCATAAGCTTTAATTAGGCAAACACAAAATACGAATTAATTCCTATCTTAACCGCCAGAACCTTTGATTATCTAAACCAAATTCGTTACTATGAACAAGAAACTTCTTTTAATGGCTGTAACTGGCATGCTCAGTTTTGGATCAGCTGATGCGCTGATTGCCGCTCCGTACCTTACAAGCTCTTCCGCCGTACAAGATATTCCGGGAAAAGACCTGATCGGTCGCTGGGACATTACCGTGGATGAAAACGGGAAATCTGCACCTTCCTGGCTGGAAGTGAAATTGTCCGGTAACCGTACCCTGGTTGGTTATTTTGTAGGATCTTCGGGCAGTGCCAGACCAGTATCAGAAGTAAAGTTCGCGAATGGTAAATTCAGCTTTAAAATCCCACCACAATGGGAAAGCGGCGATCAGGATTTCGTGATAGAAGGAGAATTGAAAGGTGCAGAAATTCATGGCACAATGCTGACCAGTGAAGGCAAAAAATACAATTGGACAGGAGTGAAGGCCCCTTATCTGAAAAGAACAAGTCCGGTAGTCTGGGCAAAACCTATTGAATTATTCAATGGAAAAGATTTAACCGGTTGGAAAGCCTTAGGGAAAAACCAATGGGTGGTTAAAGATGGTGTGTTGAGCAGTCCGCAGTCCGGTGCCAACCTAATCTCCGACCAGAAGTTTGAAGATTTTAAATTACATGTAGAATTCAAATATCAGAAAGGCAGCAATAGCGGCGTGTATTTAAGAGGCCGTTATGAAGTACAGATTGAAGATAGTCCGAAAGATGCGCATCCTTCCAGCGTGTATTATAGCGGAGTTTACGGGTTTTTACCACCAAGTGAAATCGCTGCCTTAGGACCTGATAAATGGCAGACTTACGATATTACATTGGTCGGCAGAATGGTGACCGTAGTTGCGAATGGTAAAACAGTCATCAGCAACCAGGAGATTCCAGGAATTACCGGCGGTGCATTAGACAGCAATGAAGGGGAACCGGGACCGATCTATTTCCAGGGAGACCACGGACCTATCGAATTCAGGAAAATTGTGATTACACCTGCTAAAAAGTAATCTGGTTAACACCTAAGCTGATCCTCGATTAGCTTTATCAAAAAATATTATCGGTTATCAAAAGCTAAGAAAGCAATTTGATAACCGATATAAATATTCCAATATTTATAATGCCATCCTCGTTATGCCGTTATAATATCCCGAAGCCCTGCGTTTCCGCTCCATTTTCTACAAAGAATTAGCATATTGCATTTATGTACAAATTTACACTTGAACTGTTGTTTCAGATCATAGGGATAGGTTCTGCCTCCGGTTTGTTGTTGAAAAACGACCAGTTGAACATCATTAGCGATAATGGTACTTACCTGTATGCCTATGAAATGAAGTCTGCTCATTTGACACCTTATCCGTTGACAATTGCTCCTTCGGAAAACATAGTGAAAAAGCTGAAGCCTGATTTTGAAGCAATGACTACCCATGGGAAGGTGCTGTATATATTCGGCTCAGGTTCTACGGAAAACAGAAATCAGCTGGTTAAGGTAGATGCAACAACTAAAAAGGTGATTTCTACGGCTAATATTTCTGTTTTATACCAGAAAATGCAAAGGCTGGCCCATATCAATTCGGAGAACTTCAATATAGAAGGGGTTGTTTTTACCGGGAAGGACTGGTATTTCTTTAACCGCGGTAATGGTGGAGCAGGCAAAAACGGCCTGTTCAAAGTGGAAGGAACAAGCCTTGTTAAACCTTCGAAGCTCAGGTTTAAGGAAATCCGGTTGCCAGAAATCAAAGGGGTTCCGTTTGGTTTTACGGACGCGGTAGAGGTTGATGGCAAACTGTACTTTTTAGCAGCTGCGGAGGACAGCAATTCCACCTATCAGGATGGAGCTGTTTTTGGGACCTTAACCGGGGCTATTGATATAGAGAAAATGACGCTGGATTTTACACAACAAATCAGCGATAAACATAAATTTGAAGGTCTGACCTTGCAACATAAAACAACCGGGGAACTCAGCTTTCTTTTATGCGAAGACAATGACTCAGACCAATTACAAGCTGATATTTATCAATTGAAGCTGAAAAGATAAACCATGAAAATGAAAAGTATTAACTGGGGAATGATTGGTTGCGGCGACGTGACAGAAGTTAAAAGCGGACCAGCTTTTAATAAGGTGCCAAATTCATCATTGGTAGCTGTAATGCGTAGAGACGCAGCAAAAGCAAAGGATTATGCACAGCGCCATGGCGTACCAAAATGGTATGATGATGCCCAGCAGCTCATTGATGATCCGGAAGTAAATGCCATATATATTGCCACTCCTCCAGCTCAGCATGAAGCTTATGCGCTAATGGCCTTTGCTGCGGGGAAACCTGTTTATGTGGAGAAACCAATGACCTTAAACGCAGCCTCAGCCATCAGGATGAGAGATGCATCGCTAAATACAGGGGTCAAATTGAGTATCGCACATTACAGACGTGCCCAGCCTATGTTTTTAAAAATCAAAGCATTGCTGGAGGACCAGGAAATAGGAGCGGTAAGGTTGGTGCAACTCAAAATGTTTCAACCGGAACATTCTGATCAGATTGCAAATTCAGAAACGAACTGGAGGTTAGACCCTGCAATTTCTGGTGGTGGATTGTTCCATGACCTTGCCCCACATCAGCTGGATCTGATGGTTTTCTTTTTCGGGGAGTGGATATTCGCCTCCGGATTGTCCATCAATCAATCCGGAACAGGTCTGGTCGATGATTTGGTCACCGGACAGGTCTGGTTCAAAGACGGAGTGGTCTTTAGCGGAAGCTGGTGTTTCACCGTTTCAGCACAGGATAAAACAGATTCATGCGAAATTATTGGTACCGCAGGAAAAATTAGCTTTCCGGTATTTGGACATCAGCTTACCTTAACAAAAGGTGGTGTTGCTAAAGTGTATGACTTTAGCCCCTTACCACACGTACAACAGCCAATGATTGAGCAGGTAACTGGTTATTTCTTAGGTCAGACAGACAATCCATGCTCCGCAGAAGAAGCCATATTGTCTATGCAGCTAATGGACCGATTTACCGCGAAACCTTAACGTTTTTCTGGCTCTGATTGATCGACACCGTCTTTTCCATCTTTAAATTCACGGATTCCCTTCCCTAATCCGCCTAACAGCTCAGGGATTTTTTTACCACCAAACAGGAGGAGGACCACAACAAGGATAACCAGGATTTCCTGCGCGCCCAAAGCGGCAAGTAAAGGAGTATTTAACATCGTTTATTTATTTTATGATTTGTGTATTAAACTTTAACTTCTTCTTGTGGTTCTTTAACTGCTTGTTCCGGCTCTTTAGCCTGTTGATCTTTCCCCATGATTTCATCGTCTAAACCAGCGAGGTTTATATTTTTATGAATCTCGCGTTTAACACCCTCCGAAGCATCCTTGAACTCACGGATTCCTCTGCCGAGGCCCTTTGCCAGTTCCGGAAGCTTCTTGCCACCAAATAATAAAAGGACGACAACCAGGATGAGCATGATTTCTCCACCGCCCATATTTAAGAATTCCAATAACACCATGTTCAATAATTTAAAGGTTTTAGCAAAGCTAATGGCAAGAGATTAAAGCGGGATTAAAACGAAATTAAAAATGCCTGTGAATTTTGAGAATTGCTGCTATAACCTTTTATGCAATAGCAGCAGGGATTTGCCCGTTAGAATTTTCAGGCTGGAAATCGCTGTATCAAGCCTGAAAACGCTGGAAATAGGGTTCAAGGCTTTTTGAAACAATTAAAAACTGATCTTGCAGGGATAAAATGTCAGCCTAAATGTGGTTTACAAGGGAAATGTTCGGATTTAACTAAATTATTAGTGTTATTTGATAAATAATTATATTTTTGGGTATAAATTAAATTTTAAATAAATCTATTCTTATTTTTCGCTCTCATGGATCACATATTGGAACAGCCTATAATGTTTAAGAACTTAGAAATTGCAAATTTATCTATCGGGGACACGCTTATCAATTTAGGCGAGGTTCTGGAAATCTCAGAATGTGAAGATTGTTATTCCCTGGTGATTGCCAGGAGAGGACAGCGACAGGTCTGGACATTCGGAAAAGAAGAAGAAGTGTACGTTTCATAAACGTCCATTTCATAAATCAAAGAAAAATTGCGGACTTAGCTCTGGTGCTTAAATGCAGCAGGTGTAAGTCCGGTATTCTTTTTAAAGTAGTTGTTGAAATGCGCCGGATAGTCGAACCCAAGACAATATCCGATTTCTGCTACATCCCAGTCCGTTTGCTTCAATAGTGTTTTTGCCTCCGCTATAATTCTGTTGCTGATCATCTGCGTTGTGGTTTTCCCTGTATGTGACTTAATTACGTAATTCAGGTGGTTTACATGGATATTGAGCTGGTCGGCAAAATCCGAGGCACTCCTCACCTTTAAAGGATTTGCCGGAGAATCTACCGGGAATTGTCGCTCCAGTAAGTCGAGGAATCTGGGCGTAATGCGGTCTGAACTGTCTGTAAGCGCAGGAGCCAGGCTGGCCGATTGTATCTTAATCCCCTCATGAATGATCAGTTTTAAAATACTCCGGATGACATCAAACTTATACTCATAATCACTCTTTAATTCATCGATCAGTTGCAGGAAATACCCGTTAACGCGTTGATGCGCATCTTCCGTTAAAAAGCAACAGGGAGAAATGGCCGGGTTAAACAGGGGGCATATTCTTTCCAGTCCTTTTTTCAAATCGGGGGAAATAAAAGCATCATTGAACAGACAATAATAACCTTTCTGTTCTTCTGAGGTTGATTCCCAGGAGTAAGGGAGCATCGGGTTCGATAAAATCAATGCCGGCCTGTCAATTTCAATCACCTCATTTGCCATATGAAGTCTGCCTTGCCCGATGTTCAGGAATATTTTATAATGATCCCTTCTGTTGTATGGACTCACTTTGCTGCAATAACTGCGCTCTTTAACATTAAAATGGCCTGGATTTCCGGAAAAGTTCAATAATTCTGCAGGAATGATCTGGTTGGTTCTTTTGTAAAACTGATCAATGGTTTCAACAGTTGGCATAAAAGGTCTGGGGTCAATTGAATATTTCAAAGATTAAATATAGAATAATTTGTGCTTGCAATTGACGGGTATTCCTTAAACAGGTAACTTTTACGCGATAATATACCAACCATTCCATAAGAATGCCATTTTTGTGTGTTACCCATACCATTGACTATAAATGTCATGGTTACAAAATTAACCGAATGAAACAGACCGAAAACTATAAACCCATGACTAAAACCTTGCTCAGTTTATTACTGGTGGCAGGTTTAAGCACCCAAGGGTATGCGCAGGAAAACCTGACCTACCAATTACCCCCGAAAAGTATTGTTGACCTGGTAGATGCGCCTGGTAGTCCGACAGTACGTTTTAACAAAGACGGTAGCCTGATGTTGCTGCTTTCTTCACCCGGATATGCTTCCATCGAGCAGGTTGCTCAACCCGTGATCGGACTGGCAGGCATCAGGGTTAATCCCGCCAATAACTCCACCGAAGGGGAAGTGTCAGGTATCTATAATGATTTAACGATTAAAGACCTGAAAACCGGAAAAGAAAATAAGGTAGCCGGATTACCGGAGAAAATGAGAATGACCAATATCAGCTGGAATGCAGACGGGAATTTCTTCGCCTTTAGTAACAATACCCTAACCGGAGTGGAGCTGTGGTTGGTAGATGTCAAAAACCTTAAAGCCAACAGGCTAACCAATGGGTTGTTGAACGATGCTTATGGCACAACTTTACAATGGCATCCCGATGGGAAACGTATCCTTGCGCAGTTTATACTGCCAGCGCGTGCTGCGAAACCGCAGGAAAACATAGTGCCTTCGGGACCGGTGGTTCAGGAAAACATGGGCGTAGTGACGCCTTCAAGGACGTATCAGAACTTACTTCAAAATACTTATGACCAGAGCCTGATGGGCTATTACCTGAGTTCCGAATTGCAGGAGGTAGATTTAAAAGGTCAGGTGAAAAAGATTTCAGGTCCGGCAATTTATCGCAAAGCAGCATATTCACCGGATGGGAACTTCCTGATGGTGCAGACCATCGAGAAACCTTATTCTTATCTGGTGCCTATTTACTATTTCCCTTTCCAGACTACGATTCTGGATACAGCAGGAAAACCAGTGAAAGAATTGTACCATGCCCCCTTAGCGGAGAAATTGCCGACTGGTTTTGACGCCGTAGCGATGGGCCCGCGTGCTTACGAGTGGAGAAATGATGCGGCGGCAACGATCGTATGGGCCGAGGCGCAGGATAAGGGCGATCCAAATGTGAAAGCCGAAGTTCGTGATGCTTTATTTATGCTTAAAGCTCCTTTCTCAGCTACTCCGGTAAAGCTGGTTAGTATGGCTTCGAGATTTGGAGGGGTAGAATGGGGCAACCAGAATTATGCGGTCCTCAAAGAACAATGGAGAAAAAGCCGGACGGCGAAAATGACTTTGATCAATCCGAAAAGCGGAAAGATCCTGAAAGTGATTACTGAAGGTTCTTCAGAAGATACTTACAAAGATCCCGGAGATTTTCTATATGGCAAAGGTCCATTCTCCGCCAGGGTATTGTTGTTTGATAAAGCTGGTGTAGTTTTCACCAAAGGCGCAGGTGCTTCCCCACAAGGAGATCGCCCTTTCCTGATGAAATGGAACCTGATGACCAATAAACAGGATACGCTGTTCAAGTCTAAAGCGCCTTATTATGAGGAGCCTGTGTTTTTTAACAATACCGGAAAGGTTTATATTTCCAGAGAATCAACGGAAGAAACTCCGAATGTTTTTGCACTGAACCTGAAAAATAAGTCGGAACAGGCATTAACGAATTTCTCTGATCCTTATCCGAGCTTAAAAGGTGTACAAAAGACTTTGCTTTCTTACCCTCGTAAGGACGGGATTAAGCTTTCTGCAACACTATATCTGCCGAAAGATTATAAAAAAGAAAACGGTGGATTACCGGTCCTGATCTGGGCTTATCCACGTGAATTTAAAAGTCTGGCAGCAGCCGGACAGGTGAAAGGTTCTCCGTATCGCTTCACAAGGCTGGCTTTCCGCTCGCCGGTGTTTTGGGTAACCAGAGGCTATGCGGTATTGGATCAGGCAGATATGCCAATTGTTGGAGAAGGAAAAGATGAACCTAATGATACTTTCCTGAAACAGATTGAAGACAATGCCACCGCGTTGATCAATTATGTAGTGGATATGGGCGTGGCCGATAGAGGGAGAATCGCAGTAGGAGGACACTCTTATGGTGCATTCATGACCGCCAACTTATTGGCTCATACCAATCTTTTTGCTGCGGGAATCGCCAGAAGTGGTGCTTATAACCGTACGTTAACACCTTTTGGTTTTCAGGCCGAGGCCCGTACCTATTGGCAGGCAATGGACGTTTATAACAAAATGTCGCCCTTCAATTATGCTGATAAAATTAAAACACCTTTACTGATGACTCATGGTATTGATGATGAAAACTCAGGAACTTTCCCGATTCAGAGTGAGCGTTTATATAGCGCGATTAAAGGTCATGGAGGTACAGTGAGATTGGTATTACTACCTAAAGAATTCCATGGTTACAGAAGCAGGGAATCGATTCTTCATACGTTCTGGGAGCAGGATCAGTGGTTGGAAAAATACGTGAAGAACAAGAAATAAAAAGCACTCTTCCGGTTTGATGATTTCAACCAGATAATAGAAAACGCCCTCCCGATTTTAATCAGGAGGGCGTTTTGCGTTCTCAAAAGTTGTTTTGTTATTCTAGTTGTACCGCCTCTGGCACCTGTTTAATTAACGCCGCCTTTACGGGTAGGTTTAACCTGTGGAGGCCATATACCAGGTTCTCCGGTTCTCGGATTGATTGGTAAAATGCTTTTCTCTCTGGAAGTTGTTTCCGGATCTTCACTCGCCATATAGGCCAGGATAGCAGTCAATATCGCATTGCTTCTCACATCATCAAAAACCACCTTATCATAGGTGTCTCTGTTGGTATGCCAGGTATAAGTGCCATACGACCAGCTATTAGAGCTTAATGAAAATGCAGGGGCGCCAGCCGCAACAAAGGACGCGAAATCTGAACCACCGCCACCAGGTGTGCCCGGGAAGGTCGTTGCAATCTGCTTTCTGATATCTTCCGGCACAGCCGATAACCATTTACCTAAATAGGCGTAAGAGTTTAAGAAACCTTGTCCGGCAAGATTTACCACGCGACCTGTTCCATTGTCCTGGTTAAAAACCACCTGAATATTTTTAACGATTTCCGGATGATCTTCCACAAAAGCCCTTGATCCGTTTAAGCCTTGCTCTTCGCTGCCCCAATGGCCCACAAGAATAGTTCTTTTAGGATTAGGGTATATTTTCTTCAGGATACGGATCGCTTCCATCATGGTAATGGTTCCGGTGCCGTTATCTGTAGCACCTGTACCGCCATCCCAGGAGTCAAAATGCGCAGACAGAATCACATACTCATTGGGTTTTTCAGTCCCCTTGATTTCAGCGATGGTATTAAAGGTAGGTACCATTCCCAGCTCTTTAGAGCCAACATTTACGCTGATTTTAGGCTTGTTTCCAGATTCCGTAAGACGGTATAACAAGCCGTAATCTTCTAAAGAGATATCTATGGAAGGGATTTTGGTGGTATTGGCACCGAATATTTTATTGACCCCAAAGCCGGAAGACCAGTTGCTGGTGACTACACCTAAGGCGCCGGCACTTTCAAAAGCCAAAGCCAATGCTTTCAGGTTTAGTCCGGTTTTACTGATTCTGGAACGCCAGGCATTGGTTTGCGCAGTTCTGGCCGTTTTCATCTTCTCAAATGATTCCGGGGTCGCAAATTCCTGCCAGTTATAATCCGGTCTGCCGGTAGGCTGATTCATGGAAAACATCACGAATTTCCCTTTGACATTAGGTAGCCAGCTTTTAAAAGAAACAGAATCTGGTAGGTCAGGGTAGATGATCATTTCTCCAACCACCGCTTTTCCTTTTGTGCCCGGACTCCATGCCAATTGCATGCCTTCCAGTGATTTTACACGTGGGTACACCATGTCAATGTGAGAAATCCCACGTTCCCAGCCACGCCATTCTCCCCATTGCTCGTTTTTTGCAGGAATGCCCCAGCTTGTATATTTGGCTACCGCCCAGTCGTTCGCTTGTTTCATTTGAGGGGAACCTACTAATCTGGGGCCTACCATGTCTAACAGCTCATGGGCAAGCTTTTCCAGTTGAGAGTTTTCCGTTGCCTCTTTGACGATCCTGTCAATAGTTTCCTTTTTAGTTTGTGCATAGCTGACATTTCCTGTGATCAGCAGAGCCATAAAGAATACTTTTGTGGCCCTTTTCAATCCCGTTAGGGAAGGGTTTGTTGGTTTGGTTTTCATGAAGTTATTGTAGTTATTGATGGAGGTATCCAGAAGGAAAGGTAAGGATAAATGCTTCCAACCTGTCAAAAAGGAACAAACTTGATACAATCAGCGGGTTTTAAAAAATCAAAAGGTTATCTTCGCGGAAAAAAATAAATGCTGGAAATTGTATATCAGGACGATCATCTGATTGCCATCAATAAACCCCATGGGCTATTGGTTCACCGTTCTTCTATTGCTAGTGATGCCACAGAGTTTGCTTTGCAAATGCTAAGGGATCAGATAAATAAGTATGTTAGCCCTGTACATCGTTTAGATCGTAAGACCAGTGGTTTACTGCTTTTTGCTTTTGATAAAGAGACGGAAATCGCGATGCATCAGCAATTTCAAAATGCGCAGGTAGAAAAGAAATACCTGGCGGTTTTGAGAGGTTATGCCCCTGATAGTGAAGAAATCGACTACCCGCTTGCCAAAGAAAACGGCAATATGCAGGAAGCATTTACCGCTTTTGTGACGTTGCAACGTGCCGAGTTGGAAGTTGCCCTGGGTAAACATCCAACTTCAAGGTATTCCTTAGTGGAAGCAACGCCTACCACAGGAAGAATGCACCAGTTGCGCCGACATTTCGCGCATATCTTTTACCCGATTATCGGGGACCGTAAACACGGTTGCAATAAACAAAACAAGTTTTTCAAAGAGCAGTGGGAGATGACCACCATGTTATTACACGCTTCTGAATTGAAATTCGAACACCCGGTGACTAAAGAATCCATTCATTTGAAAGCTGACGTTCATGACGAGTTTAAAAGAGTGATGGAACTGATGAGCTGGACATTTTAATCATTATCATTTAAAACCCAATACCATGTTTTCAAAAGATCAGGCTGCACAGTTAAAACAGTCTTTCTGGACTACCTTCGGACAATATATCGCACCTCACCAGTCTGCTGAAGGCATGAGAATCAATTGGGTGAATTATAAAACCGGCGTCAAACACCTGAACTTTAAGATGTATGTCGATAAAAAGTCCGCTTTTATTGCCATTGAAATGTCGGATCCGGATCCCGGGATGCAGGAACTGATCTTCGAAGAGTTTGCTGCCTTTAAAACGATGCTACACACCAGTCTGGAGGAGGAATGGGATTGGGAATTACATACTACCGATGAACATTATAAAACGGTTAGCAGGATTATCAAAAGACTTCCCGATGTCAGTATTTTTAATGAAAAGGACTGGCCGGAATTGATTTCTTTCCTGAAACCACGATTGATTGCACTGGATGAGTTCTGGTGTGATGCAAAAGATGGTTTTGATACTTTTAAATAATACGGGAAATTGAGACCGTTCTTCCAGGGACCTTAATTGCAAGAAAAAAGCGGGTTGTGCTTTGAGGACCTGTAAAATCTTTCCTTCAAAAGATTTTGAGTCCGAAAAGTATAAGCCGCTTTTTCAGAATTGAACCCTCCTTTCTTCATGCGGTAGATAAACCGGTTTGTGCCCTCTACTTACTGGAAATGTAGTATCTTTGCCCTAAACCGGAGCTTTTGCTCCTAAATTATTCAGGTGTGAAGAATATCCAGCCAGAACTCAGAACTGTTAATGTGACCAGATACGTTACCCCGCTACGCGAGGGGGGATCGATGCCTGCAATCGCAGAAGCAGATGATGACTTTTTATATGTACTCAAATTTCGTGGTGCCGGACAGGGACTGCGTGCACTCATCGCCGAGTTAATTGGTGGAGAAATTGCACGTGCGCTTGGTCTCCGTATGCCGGAATTGGTTTTTGCGCAACTAGAGAAAGACTTTGGTCGTATCGAACCGGATGAAGAGATTCAGGACTTACTGCGGACAAGTGTCGGTCTTAATCTGGCCTTACATTACCTTTCCGGAGCAATTACTTTCGATCCCCTGGCGAATCAGGTGGACGAAAAAACAGCCTCACAGATTGTCTGGATGGATGCTTTGCTGACCAATATGGACCGTACGGCCCGTAATACCAATATGCTGATCTGGCATAAAGAGTTATGGCTGATCGATCATGGTGCTGCATTGTACTTCCACCATTCCATGGAAAACTGGGAAGAACAGGCCGTAAGACCTTTCAGCCTGATCAAAGACCATGTATTGTTGAGTCAGGCCACAGCACTGGAAGAGGTAGATGCGCTGTTTAAAGCGATACTGACCCCGGAAAAAATCAGAGGCATTGTTTCTTTAATTCCAGACGACTGGTTGATCAGGGATAATACTTTTGAATCTATTGAAGCACATCGCGATGTATATTCCAGCTTTTTGGAATTACGCCTCGCAAATTCAGGAATTTTTGTAAAAGAAGCGCAGAATGCAAGAGAAGCACTTATTTGAGTATGCCGTGATCCGCGTCGTACCAAGGGTAGAACGGGAAGAATTTCTTAATGTGGGGATCATCCTTTATTGTTCCAAACAAAAGTTTTTACAAACATCATTTGAATTGAATGAAGACCGCCTTGCTGCATTTGCCTGTAAGCTGGATACTCAGGAGCTGGAAGATCATTTGCGCTCTTTCGAGCTGATCAGTAAAGGAGGAAAAGCAGGAGGGACGATTGGTCAGCTGGACATGGCTTCGCGTTTTCGCTGGCTAACGGCTACCAGAAGTACGGTGGTACAGACTTCTAAGACTCACCCCGGCCTTTGCATCGATGCTGCGGAAACTTTGAAAAAACTATACGAGCAGCTGGTACTTTAAGTACAGCTGCTTTAACTATTGATACCCATGGCGTAAAGAATAATATTTACGCCAAATTTGGTGTTGTCTTCCGCCAGAAAACGCTTGTTTCTGAAGTCATAATCCCATTCACAGCCGTAGTCTTTGTTGCTGTACAATACACCAATCCGGTTGTTTACCGTAATCGCTTTCAGGTAATCGTGTACCAGATCATCACCCCAGCCATTTAATTCGAAGGAGGTAGTAGGCGGGCCCTTTTCAAAGTTGAAAAAGGAATGATAGATCTTGTGTTGATTGGATATCTTCTTCAACGCTGTGGCCCCAAACAGATTGCTCATTTGTGTTTCAAATGATTTGGCAAAGAGTCCGTCAATATCATGGTTGCAATCGTCTACAAATACAAAACCACCGTTGTTTACATACTTCTTGAAATTGGCAGCTTCCTGCTGGTCAAATTGCACCAGCTTATGACCACTCATATAGCAAAAAGGATATTTGAAAAGATCATGACTACTCAGCTCTACAATCTTTTCTTCCGGGTCCAGAGGGATAGTGGTATATTCCAGCAAGGAATTGAGCAGATTGGAAGGCATACGCTGATCCGTATCCCAGTTACCGGATTTATATTTTATTCTCGCAAATGTGAACTTCGATCTTTGCATCGTTCTAAAATAACGTCAATTTTCATTACATCCAGATTTAAGGAAGAGTTATCTTGTAATTTTTTTGATATTCTGATCCGGGGATAAGGAAAAATACCAGGAGAGCCCTATATTGAATTACAATCAATACCTCATTAAACCTCAATGCTTTGGAAATTTCAGAAAATAACCTAAAAACCCTGATCCATAAAATTACCCTGTTAAAGGAAGAAATTCAGAAAGTGATCGTCGGGCAGGACCTTATTATTGAAGAAATGCTGGTTGCCTTACTTGCCGGCGGACATTGTCTGTTGGAAGGTGTACCAGGCCTGGCAAAAACACTAATGGTGCGGACCATGTCGCAGGCACTCGATCTTTCTTTTAGAAGGATTCAGTTTACCCCGGATCTGATGCCCACCGATATCGTTGGTACAGAGATTTTAGAAGAAGACCATGTGACCGGAAAGCGGTTTTTTAAGTTCAATAAAGGGCCTTTATTCGCCAATATCATTTTGGCAGATGAGATCAACCGGACGCCACCAAAAACACAATCCGCTTTATTGGAGGCTATGCAGGAGTTTGAGGTGACTTACGGAGGTCAGACTTATCCTTTAGACCGACCGTTTTTTATCCTCGCTACGCAAAATCCGATAGAGCAGGCAGGCACTTATCCGCTTCCTGAGGCTCAATTAGATCGTTTTCTGTTGTTTATTAAGATTGGTTACCCTACTGCTGCCGAAGAAATGAAAATCCTGAGCAGCACCACAGGAATGATTAAAAACAAGGTGCAAGCTGTAATTGGTGCAGAAGAAATTAAACAACTTCAAGCCCTGACCAGAGAGGTGAGTATTAGCGGGGACCTGATTACTTATGTGGCAGAGCTGATCAGGGCAACCAGACCGGATACCAGCACTATCGCCTATGTGAAAGAATGGGTACGCTGGGGTGCTGGTCCGAGAGCCGGACAAGCGTTGATCCTGACCGCTAAAGCAAGAGCCCTGATTCATGGACGCTATGCGGTGGTGATGGAAGATTTGCAAACCATGGCCTTTCCGGTATTGAGACACCGTATTTTGATGAATTTTAAAGCGGATGCAGAACAGATAACTGCGGATATGGTGGCCGGGGAACTTTTGAAAACCATTTCAAGACCGAAAATTAATATTTAATGAGCAAGTTGCTGGATCCGAAAGTGATGATGGCGATTAAAGAGCTGTCTTTGTCGGCAAAAATGACGATAGACGGCTTTATGAGCGGCATCCATAAAAGCACGGTTAAGGGCCCCGGACTGGAATTTAGCCAATACCGGAGCTATCAGCCAGGTGATGACCTGCGTTCCCTCGACTGGAAGATGTTTGCCCGTTCCGATAGGTATTACATCAGGGAGTCAGAGGTAGAAACGAACATTGGTATTCGTCTGTTGATTGATGCAAGTGCCTCAATGGCGCATCAGGACGGAGAATTTCGTAAAATTGATTATGCCCGTTATCTGGCTGCTTCACTAGCTTATCTGGGTAATCTGCAGGGTGATGCCATTGGTTTGTATGTGTTTAAAGATGCCGGCATCTTTTCTATGGTGGCGAAACAGGATTTTCAGCATCTCGCCAGGTTGTTCTATCAATTGGAACAGGTGAAGCCCGAAGGTTCTTTTACAAGGCCTGTCAATTACAAAGAACTGTACGCCGGTGCCCAAAAACGGGAGTTGCTCATCTTTATCACGGACCTCTATGAGGTGAATCAGGAGATATTTGACTTGTTGGATACTTTGAACACCTTGAAACATGAGGTGCTGGTGTTTCATTTGATGTCCGGAAATGAAATGACCCTGGATTTTAAAGGGTATACTACTTTCGAAGACCTGGAAACCGGAAAAACCATTCAGATTGATCAGGAAACTGCAAGGACAACGTATCAGGAGAACCTGAGGCTTCACCTGGAGCAGATCAGGAACAAAATGCTGGACCGGCGGATTGCTTATCGCTTGATTCAAACGGATCAGCCATTGGATCAGGCATTGAGAGACTTCCTGAATCAAAGAAACAAGTTAAAGGTTTAAGATGATTTGAAATATAAGAAACACGTTAAGCCATAATATAAGAAATACGTTAAAGACATAAAGATATCAAGGTGCATTTACTCTATCCCATAGGTTTAATCGCGTTAGCAGGATTGTTGATCCCGCTGATCATTCACCTGTGGAAATTAAAACAGGGGAAAACCCTGCAGATCGGTAGTATAGCACTATTGGGGGCGGGTTCGCCTTTTACTTCCAGAAGTTACCAGATCACCGATTGGCTGTTGTTGTTGTTAAGGATGCTGTTGATTGCATTGTTAGCGTTTTTCCTCGCGGAGCCCTGGTTGTTAAAAAAGGAAAGCAGTGCAGGCGGACAAAAAGGTTGGGTGTTACTGGAGAAAGGCGATTTGCCTTTGCTTTACAAAACACAACAGAAAAGCATTGATTCCTTGCTGTTGGCTGGTTATGAGTTACACGACTTCGGGTTGGGTTTTCAAAAGATCAGCTTAAAGGATACCATAAATAAGAATTCCGGAGATAAAGGTCCTGAACTAAGTCATTTTGCTTTGTTGAAGGAATTGAATGGGCGACTTGCCCCGAACCTCCGGGTTTACCTATATGCGGATCGTCGTCTGCAAAATCAGGGAGGAGATCTACCCCGGATTGACTTTCGTTTGATATGGAAGGAAATGAAGCGGGCAGATACGATGAATACCTGGAGCAGTACCTTCGCTCATAAAACCTTTGAAGCGACATCTGGTCCTGCATTAACCAGTTTTAAAAGATTGGATGAGGGGCAAGATCATTCAACGCTCAAAGATGATTCGAAGACCAGGGAGGAATCAACCATCAAGGTGTTGATATATGGAGCCGACCATCCGGAAGATGTAAATTACCTGAGGTCAGCAATCCTGGCGATTGCTCAGGAAACAAAACGAAATGTAGAGGTTGAAGTGTTTAATGGTAAGGTTATTAGTTCTTTAAGTTTTGATATTGGGTTCTGGATTTCCGATAAACCTGTAGGATCCGGCTTTTCGGAAAGCATCCGTAATGGCGGTCGTTTGTTCAATTATGCAGGTGAAGAAGTAAGTATGCTTAGTTCCTGGTTGGATGTAGAACCAGAAGGGAAAGGAAATACCGCTGGCATCACACTCCGTAAAAGAACGACTGCAGCGTCCTATCCGGGAGCGCAGATCTGGACCGACGGATTCGGTATTCCATTGTTAACGCGGACAAAAGAAAAGTCATTTGATCATTATCGTTTCTATAGCCGCATCAATCCTGGCTGGACTGATCTGGTGTGGAATGCCAAATTTGTGGAGGCCATGATGCCCATCCTATTGGGAAATGATGGGACTGATGCTGGTTTTGGCTTCGAAATCAATCCTAAAGACCAACGCAATAGTTTAGTCTCTTTAACTCAATCATCAGGAGCTCAATCCTCAGCTCAGCCAGGAGTAGGTCAAAGGGCAAAAGAAGAGGCGTCGATGGCTCAAACAAACGCACTGAAATCAGGAAAGGCCACTGAGGAGCAATTACCGACCGCGTCCCAAAAGGAGGAACCGCTTCAAAAAGCATTCTGGCTGATGGCGATACTGGTTTTTACTTTAGAACGTATCCTTTCTTTCCGTCATAAAAACAAGCTGAATCATGGTTGAGCAGGAAGGCATATATCGTATAGAAAGACTCCAAAAACAATGGACGGTCTTGTTGCTGTTCAGGATATTAATCTTAAGCCTTGGGCTAACATTGATTTTAGGTGCTTTAATGAGCTACCTGTTTGACTGGCCGGTTTGGGCGTTTGTTGCTTTGTTTTTAATCATTTTCTGCCTGCTGAGTTGGTTGAAGCCGTTTTGGAAGGTAAGCTCTGCGCAGATTTGCAGGTATTTGAATGAAAAATACCCTGAACTGGAAGAAAGTGCAGCGCTCTTGCTGAAACCGGCAGCAGCATGTAGTCGCCTGGAACGTTTACAACAACATAAAATTAGTCAGGTCATTATTGATCTGAGCCCTGCGCCCAAACCGCCATTTCAGAAATTAGCCCGGGCAGCTGTGGTAATGACATTAGGTATAGCGATGAGCCTGGGGTTTTCCTTCTTAAAGCCCTTAACAGGCGCTGAGGCCAGTGCTGCTGCAAAAGAGAACGTTGTGAGTGTTAAAGAAAAAGTACTGCCGGAGATCGCGTCTTTTTCCCTGCTGATCAAAGCTCCTGCTTATACCGGTGTTCCGGAAAGAACACAAACGCATTTTGCCTTTAAAGCAGAAAATGGCGCTTTGCTGAAATGGAACATCCGGACTTCTATGCCGGCTAAGGTGTTGAAATTGATTTTTAATGATAAAGAAGTAGCGGTTTTAAAGTCGCAGGACGGGGAAGGTAAAGTATGGACGTTTTTAAAAACCATTAGTAAGCCTGGTTTTTATCAGGTCGAACTGGACGGTAAAAAGTCTGAACTCTATATGATGACGATCCTACCGGATCTTCCGGCAGTAATCAAAATTACCCGGCCTGAACCGCATACCAGCATCGATTATGGACAAGCACAACAAGTACGTTTAAACGTTTCCTTAACGGATGATTATGGCTTGAAGGCTGCTTATGTTTCTGCGACTATGGCAAGCGGCAAGGGGGAAGGTGTGAGTTTTACCGAAAAGAAACTGGATTTCAGGGAGCAGTTTGCTAACCGTAAATCTATGTCATTAACCAAACTAATCGACCTCAGGGCTTTAGGGATGAAACCAGGTGATGAACTCTATTTCTTTGTGACTGCTTTTGATAATTTAGGGCAAATGAGTAGGTCTGACGTGTATTTCGTGTCCATTGTAGATACCGCAGAGTTGATGAGTATGGCCGGTATGACGAACGGTGTAAACCTGGTTCCTGAGTATTTTAGAAGTCAGCGACAGATTATTATCGATACAGAAAAGCTATTGGCGGATAAAAATACGATCAGCGGGGATACCTTTAAAAGCAGGAGCAATGAACTGGGCATGGATCAGAAGCTATTGAGACTTCGGTATGGGAAGTTCCTTGGCGAAGAGTCTGAAACAGAGATAGGAGCCGGTCATGACCATAACGAAGGGGAAAAGGATGATGATCATGAGCAGGAAGCAGGAAAAGGGAAGAAAGCGGGAAAAGAACATCAGGAAAACGAAGAACATGAGGGGCATCAGGAGGGAAAAGAAATAGAAAGCACAGCGAAGTTTGGCGATGTAAAAGCCATTATGGATAGCTATGCCCATAAACATGACATTGCCGAGGATGCTACTTTCTTTGAACCGGAGTTAAAAGCTCAGTTAAAGGCAGTGCTGACGGAAATGTGGAAGTCGGAATTGCAGTTGAGAACTTATAAAACACGTGATGCTTTGCCCTTTGAATACAAAGCTTTGCGTTTACTGAAAGATCTTCAGCAAAAATCAAGGGCTTATGTGGCTAAGACTACCGTAAAAGTAACGCAACTGAAAGAAGAGAAACGCTTGTCGGGGGAGCTGGATAAAATCGGGTCACCGGTACAGAAAAGCGATTTTGAACCGCAGGAAAAGCGGCAATTACTGTTAAAGCAAGTGCTTGGTGTATTGGAAAACAGGAAGGCTGCTGTCGGGGTTAAGTCCGCCGGGAATTTGAAGTATGTTACTGGATTTAGCAATGGGGAACGTCAGTTGTTGAAAGAAACGGAGCAGTATATGGTCATTTCGGCCTCAGCTCAACCGGAACTCTTTTTACCGGCATTAGCGGCAGGGCGGAAAATCTTATCCGAAAAAGGTGGTTCAGAAAAGGACCTGGCCTTGTTGCAAAAGGCGATTCTTAACATGTTGGGGCCAGTGCAAATAACCCCACAATTGCCGGTTATAGCACCGGCATCAACCTTAGGTCAAAAGTATTTTAATCACCTTAAAAAAGCAGCACGTTCAAATGGAATTTAAATACCTGGCTATCGGACTTTGTGTGGCATTGGGCGTTTTTCTCCTGATCAGCGAGACGCGTAGAAAGCGTAAAGCACATTTGGCCTGGAGACTGGCAGCAAGTACCGTTGGCATTCTTTGCTTTTATTTATTGTTATATCCTCCGGTCTATACGACTAGCAAAGCTGGAAGGGTTCAGGAAATCAATCTGTTAAGTGCAGGTGCCAGAGATGGCTCAGATAAAGGTTTAGGTTTGTTTTCTGCCGATATTAACACTTTAAAAGGAAGTTCTTATGTTTTAGATTATCAGTTGTTTATGGTTCATAAAAAAACTGGAGTCCGGTATATTTCTGATCTGGAATATTTCCTGAAATCAAATCCTGACCTACAAGTCGTTCATATTTATGGCCATGGCCTGAACGCAAATCAGCTGCAATTGTTAAAAGGAAAACAACTCAGTTTTCATCCCGGGCCGGTACAGGATGGCCTGACTGCACTGAATTGGAATGGCCAGCTTAAAGCCACAGCGGAATTGGTGTTGCAGGGGACTTATCAGCATACCGGTTCAGAACCGGTAACCTTGTTGCTGGAAGGTTTAGGAACAAAGATGGATTCCGTAACGATAGCCAAAAAAGGGCTACAGTCTTTTAGCTTGAAGGCTAATCCCCAACAAGCGGGAAAGGCAGTTTTTCGATTGACCGGGATAAAAGGAGCAGATGACATCTTGTTTACTGCGCCTGTTCCAATTGAGATTAAGCCTTCTGATCCGGTTAAGATCCTGATGCTGGCTTCTAATCCGGATTTTGAATATAAGTTCCTTAAGAACTGGTTCTTCGAAAAAAAGTATCCTTTGGTTTTTAGAACGCGGATCAGTAAAGATAAATACAGCAAAGATTTTTTGAATACGGACATCAGGGACGTCAATACCATAACCGCTGCTTTGTTAAAGAAAATGGACTTGGTGATCCTGGATGAAGCGGAACTTGCACAACTATCAGGAGCAGAGTTATCCAATATTAAACATGCTGTAGAAGAAGGTTTAGGCCTGTTTATCAGTGTGAATAGTCCGAAACCTGCTTTCGGGAACGGAACTGGAACGGCTTTTGGAATTGGGACTGGTCGTTATGAATCTCAGGCATTAAAGAATAAACCTTTAAAGGCCGGTTTTGCCAACCATGGTGCTATGCTTAGCGCTTTACCTGTCGAACAGACCTTGTTTTTAAAATCAAACAACAATGATCAGCCAGTAATTCAGGAGTCTGGTGGTAAAATTCTGGTCAGCACCAGCATTTACGGTATGGGCCGGCAAACGCTTTCGGTCTTGCCTGCTACTTATCAATGGCTTCTGAATGGTTCCAGCGCAGATTATGCAAGGTTTTGGGCAGAAATGCTGGATAAAACAGCCAGAGCGGCTGAAGTTCAGCAAAGCTGGTCTGTGAGTCCTGCACTCCCTAAAACCGGCGAAAGGTTAAATATTTCCATCTCTTTGTCGCAGGGAGGAGTTCTTCCCCGTTTTAAACTAGCGAACGAGCTGATCAGCCCTTTGCAAAACAGAGAGCTTCCTACGCAATGGCAATTGAACACCTGGGCGACACAGCCGGGATGGAATACTTTAAGTTTTGGCGATACTAATGATTCTTTTTACGTCTATGAAGCATCCGATTGGCAACAGCTTCGAAATGCTCAAAACCGCCTTGCGACCGCTCAATTTGTAAATGAACATCCCATCCAGACTAAGGTTTTGGAAACGAGTGTTTTATTAGAGAAAAAGTTTTCTTTATGGTGGTTTTTTATCCCCCTGCTACTTTCTGTCAGCTTTTTGTGGTATGAAACTAAAATGTTATAAAAGTTCTTCAATATTCCTTTTTTTAATTAGTTAAATTGGGAGTATTATTAACCTAACTAACTGAACCACTTGAAAAGAAAAGACTTTATCTACCTATCCGGAATCGGGATGGGGGCCTTGTTGCTTCCTGACCTTTCTGCTTTCGGAAACCCCATAGATCCTTTGCAGGCATTAGAGGGTGTAGATGTGAAAATTAAAAAGGAACTCGCCGATGTGGCCTTAAACGCGGCAAAATCTAAAGGCGCCAGTTATGCCGATATCCGCATAGGCCGATACCTCAACCAGTTTGTAGCTACACGGGAGAAAAGAGTGCAGGCGGTGGCGAATACCGAATCTTATGGGATTGGCGTACGCGTGCTTGCAGATGGTTGCTGGGGATTTGCGGCAACCAATAACGTAACCAAAGAGGCGGTTGCTAAAGCTGCTGAGCAAGCCGTGGCGGTGGCCAAAGCAAATGCAAAGATTCAGGGAGAGCCGGTACAGCTGGCGCCACAGAAAGGTTTTGGTGAGGTGAGCTGGAAAACTCCGGTAGAAATCAATGCCTTTGAAGTTCCGGTGAAAGATAAAGTAGACCTCTTACTGAATGTGAATGACATCGCCATGCAGAATGGTGCCAGCTATGTAAACTCGGTCATCTTTGCTGTAAATGAGCAGAAGTATTTTGCCTCTACCGATGGTTCCTACATCGATCAGGATATCCACCGCATCTATCCTTCTTTCAATGTGACCAGAATTGACAGGGAATCTGGTAAGTTTCAGACCCGGTCTGCCTTAAGTTCTCCAATGGGGATGGGCTATGAATACATGAATGCCCGTCCGCAGGACAAGGTTTCTGGTGTCGTTACCCGCTATAAAGACAGGTATGATATGCTGGAAGATGTGAAATCAGCGGCGCTGAATGCCTCAGAAAAGGTGAAAGCCAAATCTGTGGAGCCCGGAAAATATGACCTGGTGCTGGATCCTTCCCATTTATGGCTAACTATCCATGAATCTGTAGGGCATCCCACAGAGCTGGATCGCGTATTGGGCTATGAAGCGAATTATGCAGGAACGAGCTTCCTGACTCTTGATAAATGGAAATCTAAGAACTTTAAGTTTGGCAGCGACCGCGTAAACGTGGTCGCGGATAAAACACAGCCGGGTTCTCTGGGTGCTGTTGGCTATGACGATGAAGGTGTGAAATGTAAGAAATGGGACATCATCAAAGACGGCGTTCTGGTGAATTACCAGGCGATCCGTGATCAGGCGCACATCATAGGTTTAGATGAATCTCAGGGTTGTTGCTATGCGCAGGGCTGGGACGATGTACAGTTTCAGCGTATGCCAAATATCTCTTTGCAAGCCGGAAAAGAGAAGTTAAGTGTCGATGATATGATCAAAAACGTAGAAAAAGGGATTTATATCATCGGAAACGGTAGCTTTTCAATTGATCAGCAGCGCTATAATTTCCAGTTCGGCGGACAAACATTTTACGAGATCAAAAACGGAAAGATTGCCGGTATGCTCAATGATGTGGCCTACCAGTCCAACACACAGGAGTTCTGGAATTCCTGTTCCGCCATCTGCGACCAAAGTGATTACCGCCTTGGTGGTTCTTTTAATGATGGTAAAGGACAGCCTTCTCAAAGCAGCGCAGTTTCCCATGGTAGCGCAACCACAAGATTTAATGGAGTTAATGTGATTAATACAGCAAGAAAGATTTAATTATGGCCATACTAAGTAAAGAAGAAGCCCAGGCAATACTAAAAAAGGTACTCAGCTATTCAAAAGCAGATTCCTGCGAACTAAGTTTAAGTGGCTCTGACGGCGGAAATATCCGCTATGCAAGAAATGCGGTCTCTACTGCCGGACAAATCAGCGTGATGGATCTGGCAGTGAGCGCTACTTTTGGCAAGAAAACCGGAGTAGCAACCATCAATGAGTTTGACGATGCTTCGCTGCAAAAAGTGGTAAAAAGAGCAGAAGAACTGGCTATGCTGGCACCGGAGAATCCGGAATTTATGCCTTTGTTAGGACCACAGACTTTTCAGGAGTCCGCAACCTATAACGCAAAAACAGCCGCGATTACCCCGGATACCAGAGCAGAAATGGTGGGTAAGAGTCTCCAGGTGTCTAAAGCCGCAAATCTGGAAGCAGCCGGGTTTTTAGAGAATTCTACCCGATTCAATGCGATCATGAACTCTAAAGGGCTTTTTGCCTATAATAAAGGAACAGATGTTTCCTTTTCTGTGACGGTTAGAAATCAGGCAGGAACAGGTTCCGGCTATATCGAACAGGGTTTTAATGAGCTGGATAAAATGGATACGCTAACGCTGAGCAAGATCGCCGCTGCTAAAGCTACAGGTTCGGCCGCAGCAAAAGCCATTGAGCCCGGAAAGTATACGGTAATTCTGGAACCATTAGCCGCCAGTGATATGCTGGGCAATATGTTCAGGGGCTTTGATGCCCGCAGCGCCGATGAAGGCAGAAGCTTTATGAGCAAAAAAGGTGGAGGAACGCGTCTAGGTGAACAGCTGTTTTCTGAAAATGTAAACATCTATTCTGATCCGATGAATCCGGAAATCCCTTCTGCGACATGGACTGGCGACGGTTTACCGGTAAAAAGGACCCAGTGGGTAGAAAATGGGGTGGTGAAAAATCTGGCCTATTCCAGGTATTGGGCAGGGCAAAAAGGTGTAGAGCCGGTGCCTTTCAGCAGAAGTATTGTATTGGAAGGTGGCACGCAATCTTTAGAAGATCTGATTAAGAGCACGGAAAAGGGGATTTTGGTTACCAGATTCTGGTACATCAGGTCGGTGGACCCGCAAACATTGTTATTGACCGGGCTAACAAGGGATGGTACTTTTTACATAGAAAACGGAGAGATCAAGTTTCCGGTGAAGAATTTCAGGTTCAATGAGAGTCCGGTGATTATGTTGAATAATGTAGAAGCATTAGGGAAACCGGTGAGGACGGGAAGCGGGATGATTCCTCCGATGAAAATCAGGGACTTTACGTTTACTTCTTTGTCGGACGCGGTTTAAATTAAAAAGGGACAATTAAAAAGGGACAATTAAAAAAGGGAGCACAATTATTCAACGGCTGGAACCTTTGCCCTGAAGGGGGCAAAATTCCTATGCCTTTTTCATAACCGTGCTCCCTTTTTTGTTTATCGCCATACTTTATGGGGGTCGTTTAAATGGGTTATTTAAAGGATATTAGATTTTATAAAGAAGATATACATTGAGAAGAAGAGACTTTCTATATATGACCGGAGTAGGCCTTGGGGCTTCGATGGTTCAAAGTATGCCGCTTTTTGGTAAGGAGATCACGATTGAGGAGGCTTTAACTCCTGTTGATGTGGCCCTGAAGAAAAGGATGGCTGATGTGGCACTCAATGCGGCACGTGCTAAAGGGGCAACATATGCGGATGTCCGGATTGGCCGGTATCTGAATCAGGTGATTGCGACACGGGAAAAGCAGGTGCAGAATATTGCCAATTCAGAGTCTTATGGAATGGGTGTCCGGGTGGTTGCTTTTGGTAGCTGGGGTTTTGCGGCTACCAATAATCTGGACAATGACAGCATCGCCCGTGCAGCAGAAATGGCGGTCGCTATTGCCAAAGGAAATGCTAAGTTATTAACGGAACCGGTACAGTTGGCGCCACAGCAAGGTTTTGGTGAGGTGACCTGGAAAACTCCTTTGGAAATCAATGCTTTTGAGGTTCCGATTCCTGATAAGGTGGAGTTGTTGTTGGGGGTGAATAACGAGGCTTTAAAAGGAGGAGCGAAGTATGTGAATTCGAATCTTTTTATGGTCAATGAACAGAAATATTTTGCTTCTACGGATGGTTCTTATATCGATCAGGACATCCAGCGGATCTGGCCAACTTTTACCGTGACGGGGATTGACCCTGCAGGAGGAAAGTTTGAAACCAGAAATGCACTTTCTTCGCCAATGGGAATGGGCTTTGAATATCTGACACCAAAGGATTCCGAGAAGATTAAGGGTGGTCCGGTAACGATGTATAAAAAACGTTATGATATGCTGGAAGATGTTCGGGAAGCTACTGCTCATGTTGCAGAAAAGCTAAAGGCTAAGCCGGTTGATCCCGGAAAGTATGATCTGGTATTGGATCCTACACATTTATTCCTGACCATTCATGAATCTGTAGGGCACCCAACTGAGCTGGATCGCGTATTGGGTTATGAAGCGAATTATGCAGGAACGAGTTTCCTGACTTTAGATAAATGGGAGAGTAAGCAATTCAATTTTGGCAGTAAAGCCGTGAATGTTATTGCAGATAAAACGGAGCCCGGTTCTTTAGGAGCGGTTGGTTATGATGATGAAGGGGTGAAATGTGGTAACTGGGATATCATTAAGGATGGTATACTGGTCAATTATCAAACCATCAGGGATCAGGCGCATATTCTTGGTTTAAAAGCTTCCCAGGCTTGTTGCTATGCAGATAGCTGGCAAAGTATTCAGTTTCAGCGGATGCCAAATGTCTCGCTGGCGCCAGGGAAAATCCCGCTTAGTGCAGCAGAAATGGTGAAGAATGTAGAGAAGGGGATTTATATGTTTGGCAGGAACTCCTATTCTATTGATCAGCAGCGCTATAATTTTCAGTTTAGTGCCCAGCTGGCCTATGAGATTAAAGACGGACAGATTGGGGGAATGTTGAAAGATGCTTCTTATCAGTCCAACACGCAGGAGTTCTGGAATTCCTGCACACAACTATGCGACCAGAACGATTACCGGCTGGGCGGTACCTTTGCCGATGGGAAAGGACAGCCTGGTCAGGTGAGTGCGGTTTCGCATGGCAGTGCAACGACCCGTTTTAACGGGGTAAATGTGATCAATACCGGACGTAAGCTAGGCTAAGATTTTTTGTAACTTTTTGTGGGGGCTAACCGTCTGATACTTACTATTTAATTAACCTAAACCACCTTACTTTGAAACGTAGAAATTTTATTCATTTAACAGGAATCGGAGCGGCCGCGGCAATGCTTCCGGCAATTCCGGTGTGGGGAAATGAGATCTCCCCTGAAAGGGCACTCGAATACATCGATCCGGCTGCAAAAAAGCTGCTTTCTGACGTGGCACTCAATGCGGCACGTGCTAAAGGAGCCAGCTATACAGATGTTCGTGTAGGTCGTTACCTGAACCAGTTTGTGGTAACCAGAGAGGATAAAGTGCAGAACATCGTCAATACAGAGTCCTATGGGGTCGGTATTCGAGTGATTGCCAATGGCTGCTGGGGATTTGCGGCAACAGATCAGGTGGACAAGGATAGCATCGCGAAAGCAGCAGAACTGGCCGTGGCAATCGCAAAAGAGAATGCAAGGTTACAGACTGAACCGGTACAACTTGCCCCTCAAAAGGGCTATGGTGAGGTGAGCTGGAAATCTCCGATAGAGAAAAATGCTTTCGAAGTGCCGATCAAAGAAAAGGTGGATTTGTTGTTGTCAGTGAATGATGCCGCCATGAAAGGTGGTGCAGATTATATCAATTCTATTCTGTTTATGGTGAACGAGCAAAAGTATTTTGCTTCCTCCGACGGCTCTTATATTGACCAGGATATTCACCGCATCTGGCCAACGTTTTTCATCACGAAGATCAATAAAGAAAGCGGGAAGTTTGAAACGAGAAATGCTTTAAGTGCACCTACAGGTAAAGGTTATGAATATCTGGATGCCAGACCTGAAGATAAAATAAAAACTGCTTCCGGAACGCTGTACAAAGGTAGGTATGATATGCTGGAAGATGCAACACAGGCGGCAACGCAGGTGGGCGAAAAGCTGAAAGCGAAGTCGGTAGAGCCAGGTAAATACGACCTGGTATTAGACCCTTCACACCTCTGGTTAACCATCCATGAGTCTTGTGGACACCCTACAGAACTGGATCGCGTATTGGGCTATGAAGCGAATTTTGCGGGCACAAGTTTCCTGACTTTAGACAAATGGGAAAGTAAAAATTTCAAATATGGCAGTAAGGAAGTCAACATTACGGCGGATAAAACAGAACCAGGTTCTTTAGGGGCCGTAGGCTATGACGATGAAGGTGTGAAATGCGGTCAATGGGATGTGATTAAAGACGGGGTTTTGGTGAATTATCAGGCCATCAGGGATCAGGCGCACATTGTGGGGCTGGATCATTCTCAGGGTTGTTGCTATGCCGACAACTGGAGCAGTGTGCAGTTTCAGCGCATGGCCAATATTTCCCTGCAACCGGGTAAAAAGCCTTTGTCTATTGCCGACCAGATTAAAAATGTAGAAAAGGGCATTTATATTGTTGGTGATGGTTCGTTTTCTATTGATCAGCAGCGCTATAACTTCCAGTTTGGCGGACAATTGTATTATGAAATTAAGGGCGGTAAGATTGTCGGGATGTTGAAAGATGTGGCCTATCAGGCCAATACGCAGGAGTTCTGGAATTCCTGTTCGGCAATCTGCGATCAAAGTGATTACCGGTTAGGAGGTTCCTTCTTTGATGGTAAGGGGCAGCCTATGCAAAGCAGTGCAGTATCTCATGGATCTGCTACGGCGCGTTTTAATGGAGTTAATGTGATCAATACAGCTAGAAAAATCGGATAGAAATCATGGCAATACTAACTAAAGAACAAGCTAAAGCGCTTTTAACGAAAGTGCTGAGCTACTCAAAAGCAGATGAATGTGAAGTAAATCTTGGTGGATCAGATTCTGGAAATATCCGGTATGCGAGAAGTTCTGTCTCTACCAGCGGAGGGTCCAGTACTCAAAGTCTGGTGGTGAGCTCCGCTTTTGGAAAGAAATCAGGGGTGGCTACCATCAATGAGTTTGACGATGCTTCCCTGGAAAAAGTAGTGCGCAGGGCAGAGGAGCTGGCCCGGCTGGCTCCGGAAAATCCGGAGTTTATGTCCTTTCTGGGACCTCAGGAATATGGTCCGGATTCGCCAACTTTCTCGGAAGTAACCGCGGCTGTAGGGCCGAAAGAAAGAGCGGATGCCGTAGCGGCAAGTCTGGAGCAGGCAAAGAAAAATAAGCTGAATGCAGCGGGTTTCCTTTCTAATCAGTCAGGTTTCTCCGCAATGATGAACAGTAAGGGCTTGTTTGCCTATAATAAAGGCACTGACGTGGCTTTCAACATCACCATCCGCACAGAAGACGGGAAAGGATCTGGTTATGCGACCAGAGGTTATAATGATTTTAGTAAGCTGGATGCCCGGACGGATACCGCAGTGGCAGCAAAGAAAGCCATGGCTTCTGTGACAGCGAAGGCCATCGAGCCAGGTAAGTATACGGTGATCCTGGAGCCTACGGCGGTGGCCGTGATGCTGGAAAACCTGTTTTTCGACCTGGACGCCCGTAGGGCTGATGAGGGCAGGAGCTCGATGAGCAAGCCTGGTGGAAAGACTAAAGTAGGTGAGCAATTGCTGGATGAACGTGTCAATGTTTTTTCAGATCCATGGAATAAAGAGCTGCCGGGAGCCACCTGGTCGGGTGATGGAAGACCGCAGCAGAAAGTCAACTGGATAGAAAAAGGGGTGGTTAAAAACCTGTATTCGTCCAGATATTGGGCAGAAAAGACCGGGATTAAAGCGCTTCCTTCACCGGATGGGCTCATCATGTTGGGTGGCGATAAATCGCTGGAAGAGCTGATTAAAGGAACGGAAAAGGGGATTTTGGTCACGAGGTTATGGTATATCCGTTCTGTAGATCCGCAAACATTACTGCTGACAGGACTTACCAGAGATGGTACTTTTTATATTGAGAACGGAGAGATCAAGTTTCCGGTAAAGAACTTCAGGTTCAATGAGAGCCCGATTATTATGCTCAACAATCTGGATGAAATGGGTAAAACGGAAAGAACAGTCAGTGCAGAATCAAATTCAAACTACTTACTTCCTCCCTTGAAGATCAGGGATTTTACCTTTACGTCTTTATCAGACGCGGTTTAATCAAGCAAGCAAGCAAGCAAGCAAGCAAGCAAGCAAGCAAGCAAGCAAGCAAGCAAGCAAGCAAGCAAGCAAGCAAGCAATGCTTGCTCTTGTTTCAATGTAGCAGGTAGCTTTTATTAGAATAAGCTGTAAATACAAACAAAGGGCTGTCCGAATTGATCGGAGCAGCCCTTTTTCATAGGTAGGGGTATTGTAGGGTATTATCTTTTATTTCCCCAGGTTGCCATTGTTGGATAATTCCGTTAATGGTAGTGGAATTAAATAATAAGGGCTGTTGGGTACGAAATCAGTGCTGTTCGGGAACCTTAAAGTGGTATGCTGTTTGGCAAATACTTCTTTAGGCGTACCATCAGGCGTAATCACCGTCACTTTTAAAGGTTGTCCATCTGGTCCTAATGCAGGTTTTCTGATCACAGATGCCTGTGTTCTCAGGATATCTGATAAGGCAAAACCTTCTCCCCAAAGTTCTTTTCTTCTTTCGGTCAGGATGCTGGCTATCACTTCTTCTTTTGATTTTGAACCCAAATCAAATGGCGTAGCTTTTCTGGCAGTAAGCAGTTCATTTAAGGTTTCTGATGCTTTAGGCAGGTTTCCTGCTCTTGCATAACCTTCTGCTGCGATTAATGTCATTTCTGCAGAACGCATCATCACAATATCTGCGGTTACATCCGGACGGAACTTAAACTTCTGGTACCTTAAATAACCTTCTCTGCCTGGTAATCCATCCCATAAAAACAGTTTTGTTCTGATGTCGGTGGCGTCAAATAGCTTTTTGAAATTCGGATCAGCCATGAAGCTGTAATAGTAGGAAGAAGGGCTGCTGACATCCAGGAAATGGAAGGAATAACTGGCCGTACTTTGATCTGCCTGCTGTCCTTGTCCCCAGATCCATTCACTGTTCTTTAACTCATTAAAGCCATTCGCATACTCATCGGCAGCCATATAAGTATAGTTCTTCTTTGCCGCTAAAGCGTGCTCTGCTGCCAGATCCCATTTTCCCATATTCAGGTAGGTTCTCGCTAAAAGACCATGAACCACATCAATGTTGATCTTGTATTTAGTGGTATTCGGGCGGTTATAGTCCGGCAATAAAGCCGCAGCCTCTGTTAAATCGGCTACAATGACCTGATAGATCTGCTCCAACGTGGCTTTTGGATTCGCTACCGAACCTGGAACAGTTGGCGTAGTGTACAAAGGAACCGCTTTTGCCTGTGGATTCAACTGATAATTGAACTGGTAGTAAGTAACCAGGTTTAAATAACTGTTGGCCCTTAAGGCTAGTGCCTGACCTTTAATCCTTGCTTTTTTATCTGCTGCACCTGCTGAGGCATCAATCTTGGTGATGATGTTATTGCTGTTGTCGATCACCTTGTAAAGCAGTGACCAGATCGCGCCTAAGCGGGTCTGATTATTGGCGATGGTAAAGTTGTAAGAATCTTTGTATCCATATTTATTTTGGATGATCGCTACATCATTCCCCATAGCATCACTGTTCCTTAAAATGGTAGAATATCCGGGATTGGCATAGGTGAAAAAAGTATCGTGCATATAAGCCCATGTCCCGTTCAGGACCGTCTCGATATTGTCAACATTCGCATACACCAGGGTTTCATCTACGGATGCCGTAGGACTGGTGGTTAGCTCTTTCTTGCAACCCAGAAATGGGAGCAATAGGGCTGTAACCGCGATATAGGTGATATTTTTGATGTTCATTGTCGTAGAATTAAAATTAGAAAGTAAGGTTTAAACCAGCAGATAGGGTGCGCATTGCCGGATAACGGTAATAGGTAGTTCCTTCAATGGTTTGTTCAGGATCCATTCCTTTATGACCGTAAAACGTCAACAGGTTTTCTCCGGTTAGGGTCAGTTTAAGATTCGCTAAACCCCATCTGTTGGCCAGCGCTTTTGGCAGACTGTAGCCTAGTGTCACATTTTTCAATCTGGCATAAGTGCCACTGTACAGGAAGCGGGTAGAGGGTTGCGTCCATCCTTTATCATCTGTTGTCAGTTTAGGGACGTCTGTATTGCGGTTTTCCGGTGTCCAGTGGTTCAGAATTTCTGTAGACCAGGGGCGGCCAATCGCATTACCAGTGTGCATTAAACCTACATAATCATTGTCAAGGATTTTACCACCAATGCTATAGCTGAGTAAAGCAGAGATCTCAAATTCTTTGTAGTTGAAAGTATTGGAAATACCACCGGTCAGGTCAGGTAATGAAGTGCCCTGGTAGTATTGTGTAGCCGAACTATAATCGTTTGTGGTGATTCTGTTGCCACTTGCATCATTTTTATACCAAAGGGGATCTCCGTTGTCAGGGTTTACACCAGCCCATTCTTTAAGGAAGAAGTCGGAGATTGTCCCACCTACACGCATAATTTTGGTAGCTGTCGGGATATCCTTATTACCTGGTAATGCGGTAATGGTGTTTTTGTAATGAGTTGCATTCAGACTGATGGTCCACCTGAAATCCGTTGTACGAACCGGAATGGCATTGATTTGCAGCTCGATACCTTGATTTTTTAGGGCGCCAATGTTTTCATCTATGGAGCTAAATCCAAGGGATGGCGCTATCGGGCGACTAAACAACAGGTCTTTTGACCTTCTGTCGAAATATTCAATCGTACCATTGATGCGGTCGTTGAAGATACCAAAGTCGATACCGACATTCAGGTTTAAATTAGATTCCCATTTCAGGTCCGGTGTAGGGAGCCTTGAGGTCACCAATCCGTTTTCGCCAAGGTTACTTTTGATGCTGTACAACCCTTTGTAAGCGTAGTAAGTACCGATATTGTCATTACCCTGTGCGCCATAACTGGTTCTTAGGGTTAAGGTACTCAACCATGGTGTGTTTTTCAGGAAGGCTTCTTCTGATACTTTCCAGGAAGCACCCAGCGACCAGAAGGTACCCCATCGTTGCTCTGGTGAGAATCTTGATGTTCCGTCAGTTCTTAAAGAGGCTGATAACAGGTATTTCTTTTTGTAGTCATATTCTGCTCTTCCAAGGAAACTCAGTAAGGTATAGTCAATGGAATTTCCGCCAAAACCGGTTAACTGTGCCGCAGCATCAGGCTCATATAAATCCGGAAGCACAAAGCGCTGACGGGAGCCGGAAATTACGCTGTAATTGTATTTGTAAAGCTCCTGTCCACCTAAAACATTCAGGTGATGATCGCCGAAACTTTTATCGTAGGTCGCGATGTTGTTCCAGGTCCAGGAATAGGTTCTGCTGTTTGATTTGGAAACATCACCACCGGTTTCTTTTCCGTCGCCCAGCAATGGATTGGTATAGGAATGAGAATTATAGTTCTGGAAATCGCCGCTATAAGTGGTTTTGAACGTTAATTCCGGTAGGATAGTCGCTTCTAAGAATGTTCTGGCAGAAACATTGTCTTTCATGATCTGTGATTTATCCAGCCCAACAGTTGCAGGAAGGTTACTTTTTGGGAGGGCCGAACTTGGGCGGTAATCACCGAAATCATAGATCTTTTGATTGTTGCCATCCAGTTTAAAAGAACCATCCGGGTTGTGTTGATAGATGGGATAAAAGCCTGGAATGGCTCTTGAATATTGAATCACATTGGAAGTTTTACTGTCTTCCGAAGTTGGATAGTCTTGCAGGCTACTTGAAGCGGAGATATTCAAACCAGCTGTGAGCCATTTTTTTGCCTGTGTAGTCAGGTTTATTCTGGTATTATAGCGTTTAAATCCTGAGCCAAGGGCGATACCTTTATCGTTCAGGTAACCACCGGAGATGTAATACTGGCTTTTTTCGCTACCACCACTAAAACTCAGGTCTGCCTGTGTTCTTCTGGCTGTTTGTTCGGTGGCCTCTCCCCAGTTGTCGTTCCATAACGCCTGTGCTCCGGGTACGATTTTACCATCCAATCCAACAGGATTCGGGAAGTTGATTCCGTAAGGGTTAATCCCTAAATCACCGATCAATTGTCTGCTGGCCGCTTCGCCTGCTTGTTGATCTGTGAAAGTCGGATTAGAACTCAGTTGCTTGTTTTTTACCGCTAACCAGTAATTTTCAAAATACTGATCGGTGGTTACCTGTTCGTAATCCTTTACAGAGCGATCAGAAATTCCTTGTGAAAAGCTGGCATTAATCTGTGTTTCGCGGTTCTTTTTGCCGGATTTGGTGGTGATGATGATCACACCATTTGCACCTCTGGAACCATATAAAGCACTGGAAGCAGCGTCTTTTAACACACTGATAGATTCAACATCGCTGGGGTTGATCGAACTCAGATCTCCGGAATAAGGATTTCCATCTACTACATATAGTGGCGAGCTGGAAGCGTTAATAGAACCAATACCGCGGATACGGATGGTTGCTGAGGTTCCCGGTTGTCCGCTGGAAGCAACTGCCTGAACACCTGGTGCCAGACCTTGCAGCGCTTTAGTGATGTTGGAAACCTGTCGGTTTTGTAGTTGTTCGCCGTTAATACGGGATACTGCTCCGGTAATGTCTCTCTTTTTTGTCGTACCATAAGCCACCACAACGACTTCATCCAGATCATTGGATGCATCGGCAAGGGACACTTTTAAATTTTGTCCGGCATGTGCAGGAATTTCCTGGCTGCTAAAGCCAAGGAAAGAAAAGCTCAGGGTTTCCTGTTCTTTCGGTAACTGGATACTGAAGTTTCCGGACTGGTCGGTGGTGGTACCGACTTTCGAGCCTTTGATCAGCACGCTTACCCCGGGAAGGGGAAGTTGTGTTCCTTTTTCAATTACTTTACCGCTGACTTTATAAAGTTCCTGGGCATCTGCGAATTGAATGAACAACAAAAGGAATAAAATTGATAATCTTGTTTTCATTTGAATATTTTATTGTTGATAATAGGATTTAGCTCCGCTGATTCCCGGACCACAAGGATCAGGAAAAGGGGAATAAATTAGGTTTCGGGCAGAAATTTTGGGCAATAGTTTTCCTTCACCGGGAACCGGTGCTTAGGTCAATATTAAAATATTTCTACGGGATTAGGCCGGGCAACAACACATTCGGCGTGTTGCTGGAACATTGAAGATTAAACAGGCGAAGGACTCAGCCTGAGGAAAAATTTGAAGTAGAATTTGATACATAACCGTGTCTTTACTTGAACATATAATCGTTTCGCTTGCAAAGGTAATTAAAAACACTACTAAATCCCTAGACTTTACCTGAATTATTTCAGGCTATTGTCATAATAGCTTGATCTGAATAGCTTTAATTTTTCATCTGATAGCAAGCTGGTGTTTAAAACAGGGCGGTATGTGAAGAGGAGGTTTGTGATAGCTGGTTTGGAGAAAATGCCGTAGCAGTCCTCCAAACCAGCATTTCTACAGTATTAGTTCCAACCTCCGCCTAATGCGCGGTATAGATTTACTACTGCATGTAATTTCTGACTCTGGTCGTTGATTCCTTTCAGTTCCGCGGTCAGCAGGTTTTGCTCTGCAGCAAGTACATCCGTATAATTGGTATTGTTGCTGTTGTTTAACAGCTCTTTATTAAATTCAACAGCCAGGGTTAAAGCTTTCAGTTGTTTTGCTCGCTTTTCTTCTTTTTGTGTAGCTGCCTGATAAGCAGAAAGCGCATCTGATACTTCCTGACTTGCTTTCAGTAAGGACAGTTCAAAGCCATGCAACGCTTCTTGCTGCTTAGAAAGCGCGATGGTTAAACCCGCTTTATTTTGCCCTTTGTTAAAGATAGGCTGGGTTAATCCAGCGGCAATGTTGCCGAATAAACTGCCATTGCTAAACCAGTCTTTAAGACTGAAACTTGAAAATCCGCCCATTGCAGTGATGTTCAATCCCGGGTAGAACTGGGTTCTGGCTACATTGCTGTTTTCAAATGCTGCGCGAAACCGGTATTCTGCCTGCTGTACATCAGGACGATGCGCCAGCAATTGCGCCGGTATTCCAGGTTTCAAATCATAAGTAAGTTGTTGTTGTCTAAGGGAAGTTCTGGGAATGGGGCCGGGAGCCCTCGCCAGCAATACGGTTAATGCGTTTTCCTTTGCGCTGATTTCTTGTTCCAGGTCCGGGATTGACAGCTCCGCTTCATAGTAATTCGCCTCACTTTGTACGACGGCAACACCATTTAAGATCGAGTTTTCAAATAACAGTTTAATGGTTGCGGCATCCTGACCTCTGTTCAGGGCGGTTTTTCTGGTGAGCAATAATTGCTCATCCAGTGTCAGCAAGTCGTAGTAATGGTTGGCAATATCAGCAATCAGCTGTGTCTGTATGGCTCTTTTGGCGGCATCACTGGCCAACAGCTCTGCCATTGCTCCGCTTTTTGCACTTCCTAATTTGCCCCAGATGTCCAGCTCCCAATTGCTGCTGATGCCAAAGTCGTACTGTGTGGTATTACTGAAAAGGCCAAATCCCTGAGGATAGGATAATTTGGATTCTTTCAGCCCAACATTTCCTTTTAAATCGGGAAGGTAAGCTGCCTTACTTCTTCTAAATACAGCTTTCGACTGATTGATGCGTTCTACTGCAATTTTCAGGTCCAGATTGGCAGCCAGTCCTGCTCTGATCAGCTGTTGTAAAACGGTATCCGTAAAAAGAGAAGACCATTGCATACCGGCCATGTTTACCGTATCCGTTTGCTGTGAACTGCGATAAGCACCTTGCTTAAGTGTATTGGGTTGCTGATAAGTTTTGGTGACTTTACAGGAACTCCATACTGCTGCCACCAACAGCAACAAAAGGGTTTTATGTGGAAATAATTTCATAAGGTTTCAATTAATTGATTTCTGGAATTGGACGTGGAGGGTGATTCGGAGTCGGTACCCCTGATATTTTCTCCTGCAGGGATTGGAAAATGACAAACAATACCGGGATTACAAATACGCCAAATAAGGTTCCGATCAGCATCCCACCAACGGCGGCAGTACCAATGGATTTATTACTCAATGCACCTGCACCAGTAGCCAGCATCAATGGAATCAATCCGAAAATGAAGGCGAAGGAAGTCATCAGGATTGGGCGTAATCTTGCTTTTGCACCTAACAAGGCTGCTTGTACGATGCTTCTACCACTTAACCTGTGCATCAAGGCGAATTCTACAATCAGAATAGCGTTCTTGGCGAGCAAGCCGATTAACATGATCAGGCTGATTTGAAGGAAGATATTGTTGTCCACTCCAAACAGGTTGGCAAAAATAAAGGCACCGGCTAAACCTATTGGTAAGGAAAATAAGACCGAGAAGGGCAGGATATAACTCTTATACTGCGCACTGAGCAGGAAATAGATAAAGACCAGACATAAGGCGAAAATCATGATCGTCTGACTACCGCTGGACAGTTCTTCTCTGGTTAAGCCTGAAAATTCGTAAGTGTAACCGCGACTTAAAGTCCGGGCCGCAACTTCTTCAATGGCCTTTATGGCATCACCGGAACTGTATCCCTTATTGGGAACACCGGTCACCATGGTGGAAGTAAAGAGATTGAACCTGTTGATGAACTCCGGACCATAGGTTTTCTTTAAGGTCACAAATTCGGAAATCGGTGCCATGACTCCCTGATCCGTTTTAACAAATACCTTGTTCAGGTCGGTTTCTTTCTCTCTGAAATCCGGGTGACTTTGCATCATGACGCGGTATTGCTTGCCGAATTTGTTGAAATCGGAAGCATAAACCCCACCAAAATAACCTTGAAGCGTGTTCAATACGGTGTTTACAGATACGCCTGCATCTTTACAACGGGCCACATTGACGTTAACTTCCAATTCCGGAAAACCAATGTTGAATGGACTGGTGGCATACATAATCTCCGGACGTTGGTTGATGCCAGCCATGAACTTCCCGATAGATTTGGCAAACGCTTCATAATTGCCGCCGGTTTTATCCTGTAACTGTACTTCGAAACCATTGCTGTTTCCGAAGCCCTGTAAGGTTGGCGCAGCAAAAAATATTACTTTTGCTCCTTTGATATGCGCAGTTTTTGCGAAAAGCTGGTTTACGATGCTCCCCACATCCTGTTGCGGTCCTTTACGCTCATTCCATGGTTTTAAACGGATAAACAAGGCGCCATAAGAACCACCAAAACCATTGATCAGGTCCATTCCTGCCAGTCGGGAAGAAAGTTCTACTTCCGGAATGCTTCTGGCGATACTGTCTACCAGATTGGTGATTTCTTCGGTACGTTCTAAGGTTGCCGCAGGAGGGAGGATCACATCGCCATAAATGGCACCACCATCTTCATTGGGCACAAAACCGGTAGGTGTAGTTTTCAATAAGGAATAGAAAATCATTCCGAAAAGCGCAATACCTATCACAGAAACCCATTTTCTTCGAATCAAAAACCTTACTGCCGACATATATTTACCGGTTAAGGATTCAAATGAAGCATTAAATCCGGCATAGAACCGCGGCATAAAACCTTGTTTTGGATGGTCTTTCTCTGGGTGGTGCGGTTTTAAGAGTATCGCACAAAGCGCCGGACTTAAAGTAAGGGCGTTAACGGCAGAGATCACAATCGCCACAGCTAAGGTTAATCCGAACTGCTTGTAAAATACACCTGCGGATCCGGTGATAAAAGTAACCGGCACAAATACTGCTGACATGATCAGGGTAATCGAAACAATTGCTCCGCTGATTTCACTCATCGCATGGATGGTTGCTTTTTTCGCAGATTTAGCCCCCTGATCCAGCTTCGCATGGACGGCCTCGACCACTACAATCGCATCATCTACCACAATCCCTATCGCCAGCACCAGCGCGAAAAGTGTCAGTAAGTTAATCGTAAAACCGAAAAGCTTTAAGAAGAAAAAGGTACCAATGATGGCGACTGGTACGGCAATAGCCGGAATTAAGGTAGACCTGAAGTCCTGTAAGAAGATAAACACCACAATGAATACCAGGATAAAGGCTTCTATAATGGTATAGATCACTTTTTCAATGGAGGCATCCAGAAATTCATTGGCATTTAAAAAGGTTTGGTACTCCACACCCGGAGGAAAATCCTTCGAGGCTTCTTTCAAAATGTTTTCACAGGCAATGATCAGTTCTCTGGCATTGGAGCCGGAAGACTGGCTTATGGCACCACCGGAAGACACTTTTCCCTGGGTTACCAGACTGGTTGTATAGTCTAATGCGCCAAACTCTACGCTGGCCACATCTTTTAACCTGACCAATCCGCCTTGCTGTGCACTGCGGAGAATGATGTTTTCAAACCCGGCAGCTTCTTCCAATCTGCCGGTATATTTTAAGGCATACTGGACAGACTGTCTGCTGTTCTCTCCGATTTTACCGGGAGCTGCTTCTATGTTTTGTTCTTTTAAGGCAGCTGTAATATCATCAGGTACCAGGTGGTAACTGGCCATCGCATCCGGTTTCAACCAGATCCTCATTGAGTATTCCTGATTTCCGTAAATGACGGCTTCGCCCACACCTTCCACACGTTTCATCTGTGGCATGATGTTTATCCGCAGGTAATTGTCTAAGAATTTCTGGTCGTAAGCACCGTCTTTACTGAATAGTAAAAAGCTAAAAGCAGTACTGCTCAGTTTTTTACTGGTCGTAATTCCGGCTTTAATCACCTCATTGGGTAATAAACTGGTGGCTTTAGTGACGCGGTTTTGCACGTTTACTGCGGCCTGATCAGGGTCAGTGCCCTGCTTAAAGAAAATGGTGATGGTGGCACTTCCGTTGTTACTTGCGGTGGAAGTCATGTAAGTCATGTTTTCTACACCGTTGATTTGCTCTTCCAGGGGCACAATCACGCTTTTCATGACTACGTCGGCATTGGCACCCTGATAGGCTGCGGAAACGGCAACAGTTGGCGGAGCAATTTCCGGATATTGAGAAATAGGAAGGGAGAGCAGGCCTAAAAGACCAAGTATGACGATAATAACCGATATGACTGTAGACAGTACCGGGTTTTCTATGAATTTTCTTAACATCTCTTTTTATAATTGTGCAGCCGCAGTTGATAATTTTTTAACCGGCTTTGCCGTTTTGATTTTCATTCCGTCTTTGAGGTTATCGAGTCCTTCGGTCACGATCTGATCTCCAGATTTTAAGCCCTTGTTCACAATGAAATCTTTCTCCGTTCCGGCATCCATCACTTCAATTGCGGTGTGATGAACGGTGTTTTCAGGATCGATGGTAAATACAAAGTGCTTGCCTTGCAGCTCGAAAGTGGCACTTTTAGGAACCATTAGGGCATTGTTCAGTTGGGTTGGGATGCGTAATACGGCACTGGAGCCGCTCCATAACTTTCCTTCGGGGTTAGGGAAGACTGCCTTGAAATTTGCCGCTCCGGTACTGGCATTCAATACGCCACTTAGCGTTTCAATTTTCCCTTTGGTTGGGTACGCGCTGCCATCCGCCAGGATTAAAGAAACTTCCGGCATGTTTTTAAATTTATCAGTAGCCTGGTTGCCATCATACTTATTTAAGAAGGAGGCGAGTTGTTGCTGACTAAGCGAGAAAAACGCGTAAATCTTTGCGGTATTTGCAATGCTCGTGAGTGGCGTTTCGGAAGTACTGCTCACCAAACTTCCTATCTTATGAGGAAGACTACCTACTACGCCGTTGATCGGACTTATGATATGGGTAAAGGCAAGATTAGATTGCGCGGCGGAAAGAATTGCTTTTGCCTGTAGTAAGGCCGCTTTTTTAACGCGGACAATGTTTTTTGCAGCAGTATGTTCGAAATCATTGACAATCTTTTTATCTACGAGGGCTTTAGTTCTTTCTGCCTGGATGCTGGCTGTTTCCAAATCTGCTTCGGCAGCAAGTACCGCAGCCTGTTTGCTGTTCCTGTCCTGCTGGAAACTGTTGGCATCAATTATAAACAAGGGTTGTCCTTTGGTAACGCGGCTTCCTTCGGTCACATATACTTTTTCTATATACCCATCTACTTTGGACCTGATTTCCACAGTTTCTTCACCCTGTAGGATGGCCGGGTATTCTACGGCAACCGCAGTTCCGGAGGGTTCAATCAGGAGCGTAGAAAATTCAGGAAGGTCTTGTTGTTGTTCTTGTTGCTGTGCTGCGGTACAGGCGCTGAAAAGTGCGGTTAATAACAGGGGATAGCTGAGTAGTTTTGTGCGGGTAATGTTCATTAGATGACGGTGTTTTAAATGATTTTGTGCTTAAAAATTTGGGCATAGGATTCCTGCTCCTGATATCCGGAGGGATCAGAAGTAATAAGTTACGCGGGAATTATCGCGCTAAACAGGAATGTTTTCTTAGTGTTGCTTAAAAAGCACGTTCCAGTAAGGAACCAGATAGACGGGCAGCAAGTCAGCTGTCGCAAAAGGAGCAGTCAGGGTATTCTTTAGTAGCTTAATTGGCATAATCCTGTGGGTTGAATAATTGAATAATTGCTCATCTGCCGCTTACCTGATCGGACAAAGGCCATTATTATCGGTTTTAGGGCTTGATAAGTTCGGCAAAGTTAGTACTTTTGTTAATATAACAAGTAAATACTTGGTTTATTAGATTATGAAGACAAACAGATTTTTAATGTTGCTGAAAACCAGGGGAGCTTTGACTTCGGCTTCGATAGCGAAGGAGCTGGGTATCACCAATGAAGGGGCAAGATTGCAGTTATTGAAGTATACAGAGGAGGGCCTGGTGAGCTCATTTAATGAATCTACAGGAGTGGGGAGGCCAAAACAATTCTTTAATTTAACGGAGGATGGCCATGCGAAGTTTCCGGATACTCATGCCGAATTAACCGTAAAGCTGATTGCCGGAATGCGCGATGCTTTGGGAGATGAAGCATTGCAGAAAGTGATTGATGTGACCGAACAGGCTGGAAAACAACGTTATTTCGAGGAATTGGAACCGTTGGCTGATTTAGAAGATCGTATTGCGAAACTCGCGGAAATCAGGACCAGAGAAGGGTATATGGCGGAGTATAGTAAAGATGAATCCGGTTACCTGTTAGTGGAGAACCATTGTCCGATTTGTGCGGCAGCAAAAACCTGTCAGGGCTTTTGTACCGCCGAGCTTAACGTATTTAAACACGTTCTGGGAGAAGCTGTGAGCATCCATCGTATGGATCATATTGTAAGTGGAGACCGGAGATGTGCGTACCGGATTGCTAAAATCGAAGACTAACTACGGATCACCAGTTCGGTATCCAATACGCGGTTTTCAAATTCAGTAACCGGATATTTGCTTTCAATCAGCTTGATCAGCATTTCTGTAGCCAGGCGTCCCATTTCATAAGCAGGCTGCCTTACGGAGCTTAATGGAGATTTAAACAAGTCCAGCACATCGGAATTGCTAAAACCGGAGAGAGAGATTTCTTCGGGTACGGAAATATTGAATTTCTTCAACACCGTTAAACATCCGATGCTCAGGCGGTCTCCGGCAACAAAAATAGCATCAGGTTTATCTTTTAAGGACATGAGTTCTTTGATGGCCTGTTCCGTTTCTTCGGAAAACATGCCGCCATGCGGACAATGTTTGATATACTCCTGCTGTACCGGAATCCCATATTTGTTCAATGCTGCGGTATAACCAGCCAATCGTTCGATACTGATAGAAAGGTGGTCAGAACTGGTCAGGTGTGCGATTTTCCGGCGTCCGGATTCCAGCAGCTGTATGGTCGCATCATAGGCGCCTTGTTCATTATTTGCACTGATCTTATGAGTTTCAATGTCTTTGGCTACACGGTCGAAAAACACCATCGGTAAACCGCGGTCATGTAAAAGACTCAAATGAGCAGTATCACTAGTCTCCGCAGATAGCGAAACCAATAATCCATCTACACCTCTGGAGGCTAAATGTTGAATATTTATCTTCTCTCTTTCGTAAGATTCATGGGTTTGTGTAATGATGACATGATAGCCCCTGTCGTAGGCAATAGATTCAATTCCTCCAATGGCCTGAGAGAAATAATGGTTGGCCACCTCACTCACCAAAACCCCTATGGATTTTGTCCGTCTTTCTTTTAAGCTTAAAGCAATAGGGTTGGGTCTGTAGTTGATCCTTTGTGCATATTCCAATACTATCTTTTTCGTTTCAGAACTGATTTCGTGAGTATCTCTTAATGCCCTTGAAACAGTGGAGGTAGATAGGCCTAAGGCCTTTGCAATGTCTTTTAAAGTAGTTGGTTCGAACATGAAAAAGATGGAAAGTTTTAATAATCGGTCTATATAGGGCAATATAAGGATTTTCCTTCTAATTAAAAGTATCTGATTTTCAGGTCGGCAACGTTGTCGGGAACGATTGCGCAAATTTATCTGGCCCCGGAGATTCCTTTATTAAAAAAACAATGTAGAATTGTTAATGGAAGACTGAGCATTTTCCATACTAACCAAATTAAACCAAAACCCCCTTATCCCAAAAAAGGGGAGTATTAACCAAACCGAGTATGAAAAGAATTTTACTACTGTTTGTATTGTTGGCTATTGTAGTTTTCCGGGCGGACGCACAGAAAATTCGCCAGGTAACAGGCAAGGTAACCGACAAAGCAAGCAAGGAATCTATTCCTGGCGTGAGCGTTTCTATTAAAGGTACCGCCATTGTGGTGAGTACGGATGAGAAAGGCCAGTTTAGGATTTCTGTTCCTGATCAGGGAGAAACTGTTTTAATCGCCAGATATATCGGCTATGTGCCCCAGGAAATCCCGGTAGGCAAACAATCTAAAATCAATTTTATTTTACAGGAAGATGTATCCCAACTGAATGAGGTGATGATCAATATTGGTTATGGCTCGGTAAGGAAGGAAATGCTGACGGGTTCTGTATCAGTATTGTCTGGTAAGGATGTGGCTGATTTTCCGGTCGGAACATTGGCACAGGCGTTATCGGGTAAAATGGCCGGCTTATCGGTGACTACGCCAGAAGGTAATCCAGGTGCTGATATCCAGGTTAAAGTGCGTGGTGGAAGTTCGCTTACCGGCGACAATTCTCCTTTATATATTGTAGACGGGATTCCGGTAGACAATGCGCTTTCCATTTTATCTCCCGGTGAGATTGAGTCGATCAACTTGTTAAAAGACGTGGCCTCGACTGCGATTTATGGTTCCAGAGGATCAAATGGGGTAATGATCATTACCACTAAAGCCGGAAAATCGGGTAAAACAATCATTTCATTTGATGTATTCGGGGGTGCTCGTCAGATCGTCAACAAGTTAGAAGTGATGGACCCTTTCGATTTTGTAACTTATCAATATGAATTGTACAATAACAACACTTCTCTACAGGTAAAGGACGATTTCACCAAAGCTTACGGAACCTTTGAAGATTTAGAGATTTATAAGCATATTCCAAAAGTAGATTGGCAGGATAAAGTCTTCGGTCGCCAGGCCTGGTCAGCTACCCAGATTCTGAATATTTCCGGAGGAACTGATAAAACAACTTTCAACTTCTCGCTTAACAATACCAAAGAAGACGGGATTATGTTGGAATCTGCTTATAAAAGAACATTTGCTTCTTTTCGTTTTGACCATAAGATCTCTGATAAGTTAAGGTTCGGATTGAATGCGAGGTATAGTCGCCAGCGTGTAGACGGAGTAGGGACCAGCAATACGCAATCGCAAAGTGCCAACCGTTTAAGGAATGCAGTACGTTATCAGCCTTATCTGGGTGGTGGAGATTCAGGAGATTTGTTTGATGCAGATTTTCAGGCAACCAACCTGACCAATCCGATTAGTTTAGCGCATAATGAATTGAAATATGATTACCGCAATGATCTGATCACCAGCGCTTACCTAAGCTATCAGATTTTAAAAAACCTGACCTTGAAAAGCACCATCGGTTTGAATTATAACGACCGTCATGTGGATACCTTCAATGGCTTGCTGACGAATATCTCAAGAAATAATGCAAACAGACCTGCTATTCAGCTGGAGAACTCTTATAGCACGACTTTCATCAATACCAATACCTTAAATTACAAACCGGATTTAGGCTCAGACCATAGTCTGGATCTCCTTGCGGGACAAGAGTTGCGCAATGATGATGTGAATGCAGACAACATGCTGATTAAATGGTTCCCTGCAAATATTACTCCGGATGAGGCTTTCTCTAACATTCAGAAAACAGATTTGCCGAATGGCGCTGTTCAGGATAAGCCAACTTCTTTGGTAAGCGGAACAAGAAACCTTTCTGTATTCGCCCGTGCTGCCTATGCTTACAAAGGGAAATACCTGGCTACTTTCAATTTTAGAAGAGATGGTATTTCTGTATTTGCAGCTGGCAATCGTTATGGTAATTTTCCATCCGGACAAGTTGCATGGCGTGCTTCTGAGGAAGAATTTTTTAAGCAAGCGAATATTAAATGGATAAACAGCTTGAAATTCAGGTTGAGTTATGGTGCTGCCGGAAATAGCAGAATCGGTCAGGATTTGTTCAGAACGATATTCCTGGCGAATTCTACCGCAGGTGGCTATGCAGCTAATGATGCTGCGGTAAGCACCGGCTTGATTTCGACGAAACTGGCTAACCCTAACATTAAATGGGAAACCAATCTTTCTACCAACATTGGGGTTGATATGGAGCTTTTCAGTAACCGTTTAACCGCAAGCATCGACCTGTATGAGAATAAAACAAAAGATTTATTGCTGGATGCTAACATTTCACCGATCTCGGGTTATATTTCTCAACAACAAAATATAGGTAAAACACAAAACAAAGGGATTGAGCTACAATTGGGCTTCCTTGCGGTGAAAAGCAGAGATTTCAGCTATAACACCAGTTTCAACATTTCCTTCAACAGGAACAAAATTCTGGAATTGCAAAGTGGGGTGAATTCTTATCTGACGCAGTCGGGATGGGTAAATAGCCTTGCAGATGTGAAGGTAGAAGTAGGGAAGCCTGTCGGGCAATTCTATGGGTATATTTCTGATGGCAGATACACTGTAAATGATTTCGACTATGTACAAAACACCAATACCGGTGTATATACTTATACTTTAAAATCCGATGTGCCCAACAGCAAATCTTTAATCGGAAACAGAGAGCCACAACCCGGAGATATGAAACTGAAAAAGCTTTCTTCTTCGGAAAGTATGGTGATTACTGAAGACGACCGTACCGTATTGGGCAATGCCCAACCAAAGTTTACCGGTGGATTCAACAACCAGTTTACGTATAAGAATTTTGACATGACTGTATTCCTTAACTTTTCCGTAGGAAACAAGGTCTACAATGCGAATCGTTTAGAGTTTACTTCTCAGTATAATGTGAAAGACAACAATTTGTTGGAGATCATGACGCAACGCTGGAAGAATTTTGATGCAAATGGAGTCAAAGTAACTGATCCGGTAGCATTAGCCGCGTTAAATGAGAACACCACTTTCTGGACACCTACGCCTGGAAACTATGCCTTAACTTCTTTTGCGATTGAAAACGGTTCTTTCCTGCGCATCACGAATGTGACCCTGGGTTATACACTTCCTGAGCAACTAATGAAACGCACAGGATTTATTTCCAGACTTAGGGTGTATGGTACGGTAAATAATCTATTGACGATTACTGGTTATTCAGGATATGATCCGGAAGCCAATACCCGCAGAAGTAACCCGCTAACACCAGGGATTGATTACGCCGCTTATCCGCGTAGCCGATATATCCTTGCAGGTATTAATCTTGTCTTTTAATCCATTCAGCTACGAAAGAAATGAAAACGAAAATATTATCAGCTGCCATTATGGCTTTTACGATTGGCACTTTAAGCATACTTCCTTCCTGTAAAAAAGCGTTGGAATTTGAATCTCCTTCTGTTTCCTCGCCTTCAACGGTCTTCGAAAGTACGGTGTATACCAACTCTGCCCTGATTGGGGTGTACAATAGATTGGTTGGTGACGACGGATATGGAAACCGGTTGGCAACAATCCTGAACCTGAGTGCCGATGATTTTAAAACATCAGGCAGTTACAGCTCTTCAGATCGTAGAGGGGTAAGTATGTATGGGGCAAGCTCCGACAATACAGAATTGACCAAACCTTTTGCGCAATTGTTTGCAGGTGTAGAACGTGCCAACATTTGTATTAAATATATCCCGTTGTCAAAATTATATACCAGTGGTACTGCTGCTCAGAAAGAAGAAATGGGCAGGTATTATGGGGAAGCACTGGCCTTAAGAGCTCAGTTTTACCAGGAACTGATCCGCAACTGGGGAGATGTTCCGGGAACTTTTGTTCCGGCTTCTGATGCGCCTACCCTGAACTTTTTCAATAGCAACCGCGATGAAACTTATGATCAGCTCTTGAAAGACCTGGAACTGGCACAAACGCTGGTGCCATGGAGATCAAAGATCGCCGATTACGGGAGCTTCCGTTTTACCAAAGGAGCAATAAAGGGGCTAAGGGCAAGGATTGCTTTAGCCAGAGGTGGATACGCTTTACGTATTGATACCCGTCGAATGGAAAGAAGAGCAGATTATTTAACTTATTATAAGATCGCAGCAAAAGAATGCGCTGAGGTGATTGCTGAGGCAGCAGAACATGATTTAAATCCAAGTTATGAAAATGTGTTTAAGACTTTGCATGGTGCGCGTCTGGATGATGCTCATGAGTTAATGTTCGAGGTTGGTGCATTTGGAGGTAATGCTTCTACAGATAGTAAACTGGGTTATTATAATGGCTTAAGATACTCTGCTAAATCTACCTTTGGACAAGGTGGTGGTGGTATGAACGCAATTCCTACCTACTTTTATGAGTTTGATCCTGCTAAAGATAGCCGGAGAGATGTGACCATCGGTGTATACGAGATCAATGACAATTCTAAGAAAATCCTGAATGTAGCGACTACCATGACCGATGGGAAATTCAGAAAAGCATGGACAGCCTTTAACAACACTTCCACTTCTCAGAATTTCGCCATCAACTGGCCTATATTGCGCTTTTCAGATGTACTGCTGATGTTTGCAGAGGCTGATAATGAGGTTAATGGCGGGCCTTCTGCTGATGCTAAACTGGCTTTAGAAAGAGTGCGTAAGCGTGCTTACCTGGGTTTCGAAACGGTTATCCCTGTAACTCCACAAGATAAAGCTGGATTCTTTGAGGCGATTGTAAAAGAACGCTTACTGGAATTTGGTGGGGAAGGGATTCGTAAATATGACCTGATCCGCTGGAACCTGATGGAGACGAAGTTTAATGAAACACGTAATAAGTTGAAGGATTTTATGAACGGTGTTGGCGCGTATGCCAATGTGCCGCTTTATATTTATGTAAAAGAGAACAATTACCTGAAAGGCGGCAGCGTAGCGGAAGTGGCCAACCTGGACTTTTATGGCGGTACGCCAAATACGGTATTTTATAGTGCAGGTCTTGGAACTCCGGCAGCACCTGCGGGTGGATATACTGTTAAAGCATGGCGCATGGCAGTGAATGATGATAAGGTTTCCGGATCTATCTCTGGTACTGCAAATGGTTTCGCAACGTACTTCAAAGCAAATGAACGCGAGCTGTTACCTTACCCTAAAACGGTGCTCATCGAAACTACCAATATGGTTCAAAATAATGGTTATTAAGTCTATACAGTCATGAAAAGAAATCTTTTAACGATCGCTTGCCATTGTTTTCTATTTGCAAGTTCAGCCTTGTTTGTCTCCTCCTGCAAAAAGGACGAAACACCAACAGCGGCCCCAAGAATTTTTAAGCCCTCAGAAATTAAAGTGGTAGCCTCAGAAAGCTCCGCATGGTTAAGCTGGAAAGCTCCTTTGTTTACCGGTGACAATCCATATAGTTATACCGTAGATTTTTCTACAGATTCCTTGTTCTCTACTACGGAGTTTTCCGGTAAAACCGATTCTGCTGGTTTTACGGTTAAGGAGGGAGAGCTTAAATTAAGGCTCAAATATTTTGCCCGTATCAAAGCAAATGCAACCGCTACACAGCCGGAATCTAAATATATGTTGAGTTCAGGATTTAAGATTGTGGGTAAACAATTGTTTAGGGCCGACAAAATAACGGTTAGGGACAATAGTGTAGACCTTGGCTTTTTGGAAGTTCCGGCGGGTTCTAAAATTGTCCTGACTCCGGAAACCGGAACTGCAATTACAGTAACTTTAGGTACAGCCGATCTGGCCAAAAAATCGGTGACTATTCCGGGTCTTATGGCCAGCACCAAATATACTGCGGAGTTGTTTTCAGGAACAAGTAGCAATGGCTACCTGACTTTTACAACATCAGCACCGGTTGTCTATACGGTAAAGATTACACCGGCTGATAACCTGGCGGGCATCATTGCTACGGCTGCGGATAATGCGGTGATTGGTCTGGAAGATGGTACCTATGAATTGCCGGCCTTAGTAAATCTTGCCGGTAAAATGATCACTTTAAGATCAGTGAATGATAATCCGGAGAAGGTAAAAGTAAACGGAAAAGGCTTTACCCTGACTGGTACGGGAGCTGGTCTTTCGTTTTCAGGAATTAACTTTGATGGAACAGCCTACAGTTCCTTGTATTTCTGCGATTTGATTAGCTCCGGTACAGGCGTTGCTTCTACATTTAAAAATGTCAGGTTTGAAAACTCCTGGATTCATGGGATCAGCACGGCTATTGTACGTGCGGATCGGAATACTTTGTTCGTCATGAATGAACTGGAGATCAACAGATGTAAGATCTATGATATTTCTGGTACCAGTTATTACCTGTTCCACCTGGATAAACTTGCCTTTAAATCATTGAAAATTACGAAGAGTACCATCTATAACAGTTCGCCAGGTTTGGTAAATTGTAAAACCACGATGGCTGGTGCCGCGCCAGAGGTAAGCATCAGTGAGTGTTCCATCAATAATATCGGCTTTGCCGGGATGTATACATTGATCATTGCGGCTGCAAACCCGGTTACCTTTAGCATGAAAAACTCTATTATTGCCAATGCACCGCGTTCTGGTACGGTGGCAGGACTAACCTCGATTACTTCAGGCGCTTCTGTTACAACTTTTGAATACAACAATACTTTTAACCTGAAAACAAGCAATACCAATGGAACTGACTTGCCTTTACCTGCCGGAGCTAAACTGGGACAAACGGTAGATCCGGGCTGGAATGCGAATACCACTCAATTCACTTTGCCTGCCGGATCTGTATTGTTGAAAAGCAATAGCAGCGGTGGACAAGTTGGCGACCCGCGATGGGCACTTTAAATCACAGGAATGAGAAAATATAGCTGGTTTGCTTTAATGGCCCTGGTATTGATGTCTTTTGTTTCAACACCTCCGCAAAAAATGAAAATATACCTGATCGGGGATTCTACGCTTGCTGTTAAATCAGCAGGCGCTTTCCCTGAAACTGGATGGGGAATGCCTTTTGCTAATTTTTTTAGCGAAGCTGTTTTAGTCGATAACCGCGCGAAGAATGGGAGGAGTACCAAAACCTTTATCTCAGAGAATTTATGGGCGCCAGTGGCCTCAGGACTTCAAAAAGGCGATTATGTGTTGATTCAGTTTGGTCATAATGATGAAGTGAAAACCAAAGCCAGCTATACACCGGAAGCAGATTTCGTAAAGAACCTGTTGAAATTTGTTCAGGAAACCCGGGCAAAAGGTGCTTTCCCGGTGTTGATCACGCCAGTAGCCAGAAGAAGTTTTGATGATTCCGGAAAAGTTAAGGAAACCCATGGGGTATACGCAGCGCTGGTTAGGGAATTAGCCAAATCTTCCGGGGTTCCTTTGATTGACCTCGATTTGAAAAGTCAGGTCTTATTGCAGCAATATGGTCCGGAGCAATCTAAATTGTTGTTCAACCATTTAGAACCAGGAGAACATCCAAATTATCCGGAAGGGAAAAAAGATGATACGCATTTTAATGAACTCGGTGCAAGAGAAATGGCACAACTGGTTTTACAGGAAATGAGCACATTAAATTTACCGGTATTAAGGTTTCTGGTTAAAAACAAGATTAATTAAGAAATGATGCAAATCACTCAATTTAGAAAGTTAAAGATAGTTGCAGTTGGCTTAGTCTGTTTATGTACTGCTTTTATAAACGGGCAAACGCCAATAAAGGTCTGGATGATTGGTGATTCCACAATGTGTGATTATGAAAGTTCCAGAGCGCCCTTAACAGGATGGGGAATGCCCTTTGCCGGTTTTTTTACCGCTGATGTGGAACTGAATAACCGCGCAAAAGGAGGAAGGAGTACCAGAACGTTCATCGCAGAAAAACGATGGTCAAATGTATCGGATAGCTTAAGTAAAGGTGATTATGTGCTGATTCAGTTTGGTCACAATGATGCCGCTAAAGGAGAGAAATATAAAGAGCGCTACACTTCTGTAGCAGATTACAAGACTAACCTTGCCAGGTTTATCAAAGAAAGTAGGGCGAAAAATGCCATTCCTGTGCTCATTACTCCGGTATCCAGATTGAGTTTCGATAAAAGCGATCATGCAAAAGAAACGCATACGGAATATACCGCTGCGGTATATGAAGTAGCGAAAGCGTATGATGTCCCCCTGATTGATCTTGATAGAGACAGCAGGGCGATGTATGAAAAAATGGGTCCATTGGCCGCTAAAAAACTGTTTATGCAGCTGGAACCTGGTGTTCATCCGAATTATCCGGAAGGTAAAAAAGACAATACTCATTTTAATGAGTTTGGAGCCAGGAAAATCGCCCAGCTTGTGCTTTCAGAAATGAAAAAGCAGCAATTGGATTTGTGTAATTATATCGTACAACCTAAAGCAACAAAGAAATGAAAATGATATTATGGCTCGCTGTTTTTGGTCTTTTAGGCCCGGGACAGTTAAAAGCACAAGATAAAACGTTGGTGGTTGCTCAGGATGGAAGCGGTGATTTTAAAACGGTTCAGGAAGCAATCAATGCCGTTCCTGATTTTAGAAAAGTAACCACTACTATTTTTATTAAAAACGGACGCTATAAAGAGAAGTTAAACCTGTCGGCCTCCAAAAAGATGGTGACGATGATCGGAGAAAGTGTGGAGAAGACCATTCTTTTTTACGACGATTACGCGCAAAAGAAGAACCGCTTTGGCGAAGAAATGGGAACCTCCGGTTCTTCCGGATTCTACATTTATGGCGATGACTTTACCGCTAAGAACATCACCTTTGAAAACACGGCTGGCCCGGTAGGTCAGGCCGTGGCATTATGGATAGCCGGAGACAAAGCCAGCTTTTTGAATTGCAGGATGTTAGGCTTTCAGGATACGCTGTATACTTATGGTCCCGGAAGCAAGCAATACTTTTACCACTGCTTCATTAGCGGAACGGTAGATTTCATCTTCGGATCAGCCACCGCTGTCTTTGAAGATTGTGAGCTATTCTGTAAACAACCGGGTTTTGTAACTGCTTCCTCGGCACCGGATTCTGTAAAACATGGCTATGTATTTTTGAACTGTAAAATTACAGGAACTGCGCCTGCACAATCCGTTTACCTGGGGAGACCCTGGCGTCCATATTCACAAGCAGTTTTTTTGAATTGTGACCTTGGTGAAATGATTAAAGCAGAAGGCTGGAACAACTGGGGTAAAACCAGCAATGAGCAAACTGCTTTTTATGCGGAGTACCAGAACAAAGGAATTGGCAGTACTCCAGGAAAAAGAGTGAGCTGGGCGAAGCAACTAAATGATCAGGAAGCTGCGGATTATACACTAGAAAAGATATTTAAAGGATGGATACCAGCAAAAAGTTAATATTGTTCCTGATGTTGTTGGGAGCGTGTTTTCGGACAATAGCTCAAAACACTGCTGGCCAAAACACCCCGGCTCAGGTTAGTCAAACCTTTCCGGCCTCTTTTACGGTAAGTAAAGATGGAAGCGGGGACTTTCAATCTATTCAGGCTGCAATTAATGCCGTCCGCGATTTCTCAGTTCCCGTAGTCACCATCCACATCAAAAAGGGAGTGTACAAAGAGAAACTAGTCGTACCCTCCTGGAAAACAAAAGTGTTTCTTCTCGGAGAAGATAAAGAGCAGACTGTGATCTCTAACGGGGATTATTCAGGCAAAGCAGGAATCAATACTTTCAATTCCTATACGTTACTGGTGCAGGGGAATGATTTCAGGGCAGAGAACCTGACCATTGAAAATACTGCTGGTCCGGTTGGACAAGCAGTCGCGCTTCATGCAGAAGGAGATCGTATGCTGGTTAAGAATTGCCGGATAACCGGGAATCAGGATACGCTGTTTCCTGCTGTAGATACCAGCAGACAGTATTATGTGGATTGCTATATAGAAGGAACCACCGATTTCATCTTTGGGGCGGCGACAGTAGTCTTTGAACGTTGCCATATCCACAGCAAAAGGAATTCTTACCTCACAGCAGCTTCAACGACTCCGGCACAACCTTATGGTTTTGTGTTCCTGGATTGTGAGCTGACTGCATCCCCCGGCATCACAAAAGTTTATCTCGGCAGGCCCTGGCGGCCCTATGCCAATACCGTATTTATAAACACAGAAATGGGTTCGCATATCTTGCCTGCGGGCTGGTCTGCCTGGAATGCGAACGACAATCATAAGACCAGTTTTTATGCGGAATACGGTTCTAAAGGACCAGGTGGAGCAACTACAGCAAGAATCCCATGGTCAAAGCAATTGTCTAAGAAAGAAGTTAAAGCCTATACATTAATCAAGATATTTTCAGGAAAAAGTTTATGGAAGCCGGAACAATAGTTAAACGATCAGCAGTAGTTAAACAATCAGCAGTAGCTAAAGAAACCACAATGGTTAAGCAGACAGGGATTACCCGTTTATGGATAGGAAGTCTATGGCTGGGTAGTTTGTTCTTCTGTGGAGGATATGCAAATGCACAACTCCGGAAGGATTTAAACGGAAATTCAATGCTTAATAAGTCCGCCATCAGTAAAGTCTGGGTGGCCGATCTTGGTAATGGAAAGTATAAAAATCCGGTATTGAATGCCGATTATTCAGATCCTGACGCGATCAGAGTGGGTGATGATTTTTATATGATTGCCTCTAGTTTTGATGGTGTTCCCGGAATCCCGATCCTACACTCCAAAGATCTGGTGAACTGGTCAATTATCGGCCATGCCTTAACCCGACAAATTCCTGAAGCTCATTTCTCTAAGACTCAGCACGGTAATGGCGTATGGGCACCTGCCATTCGTTTTCATAAAGGAGAGTTTTATATCTATTACCCGGATCCGGATTTCGGAATCTACCTGATTAAAGCAAAGGATCCGGCCGGCAAATGGTCTGCACCAGTTATGGTGGCCGAAGGAAAAGGACTGATTGACCCTTGTCCGTTTTGGGATGAGGATGGTAAAGTTTATCTGGCTTATGCCTATGCAGGCAGCAGGGCGGGAATTAAAAGTGTCCTGGCGGTTAAAAGGCTGAATGAGGCCGGAGATCAGGCGATAGATCAGGGGCAACTGGTTTATGATGGTCATGAGGAAGATCCGACCATCGAGGGGCCCAAATTTTATAAACGTAACGGATACTATTACCTGTTTGCTCCGGCAGGCGGCGTAGCTACCGGATGGCAACTCGTACTACGTTCTAAAAACATCTATGGTCCTTATGAAAGAAAGGTAGTGATGGATCAGGGGAAATCCCTGGTAAACGGTCCACATCAGGGTGCCTGGGTTGATACACCCGGGGGAGAAGATTGGTTCCTGCATTTTCAGGATAAAGGCCCTTATGGCCGGGTGGTACATTTACAACCTATGAAATGGGTCAAAGATTGGCCGGTCATCGGATTGGATCCAGCGGGAACAGGAGTAGGTACTCCCGTATCTGAATACAAAAAGCCGGCTATGGCTAAGGTTTTTCAAATCCTCACACCCGCAGAAAGTGACGAATTTAATGAAAACAGTATGGGCCTTCAATGGCAATGGCAGGCCAATCCGGAAGCCACCTGGGCTATTATGAACCCTGCAAAAGGAAGCCTAAGACTTTTTACGCAACAAGCTCCCGAAGAGATGAACAGTTACTGGGAAGTGCCAAATCTGCTCCTGCAAAAATTCCCTGCGGAAGAGTTTATGGCTACTGTTAAAATGAAATTCAGTCCTAATCTGAAGTTGGAAGAGGAAAAAGCAGGATTAATTGTCATGGGCAGAAGCTATGCTAATCTTGCTTTAAAAAGTAAAAACGGACAGGTATCCTTAGTTTATACCACATGTATAGGTGCTGCTAAAGGAAAAAAGGAACAGGAAATCACGATTACAGACTGGAAAGAGCAAGCAGGGGAAGTGTATTTGCGTGTTAAAGTAGGAAAGGGTGCACTTTGTACTTTTAGCTATAGCCTTGATGGATCGGATTACACCTCCATTCCAGGGTCTTTTCCCGCGGAAGAAGGACAATGGATCGGTGCTAAAATGGGGCTGTTTGCCGTTAAAAAAGGAAAAAGCAATGATTCCGGTTATGCCGATGTTGATTGGTTCCGTGTGGAAGCAGCTCAGTAATACGGGAACGATTGCGCAGTTATTTTGAGCGCTTTTGTTTTATTCTCTCACAAAACTATGTAGAATTGTGTACCAGCTGGAAACAGCGGTAACCAAATATATTTAAGATACCTAAACCAGCCTTGTATGAGCAAAATTACCCCTATGCTATGGACTTTGTCTTTTTCCCTTTTGTTATGGAACCCTATGGTTTCAAAAGGACAGGGATCAACCAAAGCGCAGCAATATTCCTTTGATAACCTACCGAAAGTAAAAGGAACGCAGTTTAAAAAAGACACCATCAATATTCTTAGCTATGGAGCCAAAAATGACGGCATCACACTAAACACTAAAAGCATCAATTCGGCCATTCAGGCGATGAGCAAAAAAGGTGGCGGTGTAGTCGTTATTCCTGCGGGATTATGGCTGACAGGTCCTGTGGAGTTGAAAAGTAATGTGAATCTTCACCTACAGAAAAACTCCCTGTTACAGTTTAGCAAAGACTTCAGGCAATATGAACTGGTGAAAGGAAACTGGGAAGGACTTTCGCAGATGCGCAATCAATCGCCAATCTGGGCAAATAACGAGGTAAATATTGCAATAACCGGTTTCGGAATCATTGATGGTGCTGGTGATGCCTGGAGAATGGTCAAAAAAGATAAATTAACAGAAAGCCAGTGGAAGAAATTACTGGCTTCGGGCGGTTTAGTGTCTGAAGACAAGAAAATCTGGTATCCTTCTGCTTTAACGCTTAAAGGATCAAAAATGAAAGATCCAGGAAAAATCAGTGCAGAGAAAACGCCGGAATTCTATGAAAGTATCAAGGATTTCTTACGACCTAATCTAATGGTATTGTACCGTTGTAAGCAGGTTTTACTGGAAGGAGTAACCTTTCAAAACTCTCCGGCGTGGAACCTTCACCCATTAATGAGTGAGGATATAACTGTTAGAAATGTATATGTTAAAAACCCATGGTATGCACAAAACGGAGACGGGATAGACATTGAGTCCTGTAAAAATGTGCTGATTGAAGGAAGTACTTTCGATGTTGGTGATGACGGGATTTGTATTAAATCCGGTCGTGATGCTGCAGGAAGGGAACGTGGAGTGCCTACCGAAAATGTGATCATCAGAAATAGTACCGTTTACCATGCCCATGGCGGTTTTGTAATCGGCAGTGAAATGTCAGGCGGTGCTAAAAATATCTTCATCTCTGATTGTACTTTCATTGGCACAGACATCGGTCTGCGTTTTAAAACAACCAGAGGAAGAGGCGGTGTGGTAGAAAACATCTATGCTAAAAACATCAATATGAAAGACATTGCCGGCGAGGCCATTCTTTTTGATATGTACTATGCTGCGGTTGATCCGGTTCCTCTAACGGGAGAGCAGCGCGAAGCGCCTAAAGTAGAATTACTGCCTGTGACTGAGGAGACACCTGTTTTCAGGAAGTTTTATATCCAGAATGTCGTTTGTGATGGAGCTGCCAAAGCAGTATTCGTTCGTGGATTGCCGGAAATGAGTATTTCTGACATCTATCTGGATAATCTGGTGATCAAAGCCGATGAAGGTGTAGACATTCAGGAAGCTAAAAATATTCATTTGACAAATGCACACCTGGACATTCCTAAAGCAAAGCCATTACTGTATGTGCAAAACGGGAAATCGATCTTTTTTGACAATATCGACTATACGAATGCAGAACTGCTGATACGCGTTTCCGGCGACCAGAATAAAGACCTTAAAATCTCTGGTACGGCCACTGGTAAAGCAAAAGGGATCTCGGAATTTACGCATGGGGCTAAGTCTGCGGTACTCGAAATGAAGAAATAATAAGCGCCGGATGGATCGCATATGTTGGATTAAAAATTAAGCTTAATTGTTTTAAGTATTTGGTTTTAATTCTGTTATGTGATTTTTACCCGGGGGTTTGGAAATAAGCTTGTACCTGATTAAAGAAACAAAATGAAAATAACCTGGATAAATACTGCGGTAGCTTTGCTGGTTCTACAGGCAAGCTGCTCTTCTGTAGCCTATGCACAGTCAGATAAGCCGCTCTCAGAGCGTATGGCGGCTAAAGTGATGGAAATATGGGCAGACTCATTAAACCTCAATCCTGAGCAGCCTAAGCCGGTTAAATGGGCTTATGATCAGGGCGTGATCCTGGAAGGAATTGACGGGCTTTGGAAAAGAACCGGAAAAGGCGAATATTTTAAGTACATGCAGAAAAGTATGGACTTTTTTGTCACCAAAGAAGGCCTTATTCAACGCTACAAGCCTCAGGACTATAATATTGACCATATTAAAAATGGCCGTTCACTCCTTACTTTATACAAAGTGACCGGTCAGATGAAATATTTTATAGCCGCTACCGCATTAAGGGAGCAGCTTAAAGGACATCCAAGAACTAAAGAGGGTGGTTTCTGGCATAAAAAGATCTATCCACATCAAATGTGGCTGGATGGCTTGTACATGGGGCAACCTTTTTACGCAGAATATGCGGCATTGGTTAATGACCAGGCCGCTTTTGACGATATCGCAAATCAGTTCATCCTGATGGAAAAACATAGCAAGGATCCTAAAACGGGTTTGTTGTACCATGGCTGGGATGAATCAAAAGAACAAAAATGGGCAAACCAGGTAACAGGGCAGTCGCCAAATTTCTGGGGACGCGCCATGGGCTGGTATGCAATGGCGCTCGTTGATGCACTGGAGTATTTCCCTAAAGACCATCCAAAAAGAAAGACACTCCTGGAGATTTTAAACAGGACCGCTGTGGCGATCAAAAAGTACCAGGATCCTAAAACCGGACTATGGTACGACATTCTGGATCAACCGGATGCGAAAGGAAATTATCCCGAAGCTTCTGCTTCCTCCATGTTTGTCTATAGCCTTGCCAAGGGGGTAAGGAATGGAGATTTATCAGACTCTTATCTTGTTGTTGCAGAGTTAGGTTATCGTGGAATAGAAAAAGTGTTTATAGAGCAGAATGGTGATGGAACAGTGAGCCTGAAAGGCACGGTTAGTGTGTCTGGATTAGGCGGCAAACCATACCGCGATGGCAGTTTTGCTTACTATATGTCTGAGCCGGTGATTACCAATGACCCTAAAGGTGTAGGTGCCTTTTTATTGGCTGCGAACGAAATGGAATGGGCATTAGCACCAAAACCCGGAAAGGGAAAAACCGTGCTGCTGGACAATTACTTCAACCATGAAATTAAGAAAGACCAAAGTGGAAATGACCTCTCCTGGCATTACAAATGGGCAGAACGCGCAAATGGCGGTTTTTCGATGTGGGCAGGTGTTTTTGAAAGAAATGGTTTTAAAACAAAGGAGCTTGGAGCAGGACCAACCTTGAAAAACCTCAGCAATGCTGCGGTATACATCATCGTGGATCCGGATACCGAAAAAGAAAGCCCAAAACCTAATTATATTGGTGCTACTCACATCAAAGACCTCAGTTCCTGGGTTAAAGCAGGAGGGTTATTGGTACTGATGGCAAATGATACAGGCAACACCGAGCTGGATCATTTTAACCAGCTGGCAAAGCCTTTTGGCATTCAGTTTAACAAAGACAGTAAGGGTAGGGTCAACAAGAACGAATATGAAACCGCAAGGATCGATGTACCTGCAAGAAATTCTATCTTCGAAAATACAAAACAGCTGTTTGTGAAGGAGTTTAGTAGTTTGTTGTTAAGTGATACTGCAACTCCGGTTGTCAAAGATAAAGCAGGGAATAACGTCATTGCCATTTCAAAATACGGCAAAGGAACGGTCTTTGTTATTGGTGATCCCTGGCTATATAACGAGTATGTAGATGGCAGGAAGTTACCTGCCGGATACGATAATTTCACAGCAGCAACTGATCTGGTACAATGGTTGGTTAAGCAATTACCCTCAAACAAATAATGAAAATATTAACCATCGCTTTTATGGCTGTGATGCTGAGTTCCTGTGCTGTTGCGCAGAACCTCAACGAGCGCCCTTCAAATTTGGATAGTACAGCAGAAAAAATGTTGGTTTATCAACGTAGTGTGGGAGGATGGCCGAAAGCAGTTGGCAAAGTAGCTATTGATTACAACCGGGAACTTTCTACACTCCAACGATTAGAGATTAGGGCAGATTCCCTGCATGACGATGCCACAATTGACAACAAAGCAACGACAAGAGAATTGCGTTATCTGGCCACAGCCTATACCAACACCAGAAACCCACGTTACCTGGCTGCGGTAAAAAAGGGGATTGCCTATCTTTTTAAGGCACAATATGAGAACGGTGGCTGGCCGCAATATTTCCCGGATCACCATTTGTACCGCGGACAAGTTACTTACAACGACAATGCCATGGTCAATGTGTTGAATGTGCTGCAGGATCTGGCAGAAGGAAAAGAAGGCTTTGAGGCACTGTCCGAAGAAGACCGTAAACGGGCTTTAGTTGCCGTTGATAAAGGAATATCCTGCATTTTAAAAACGCAGGTAGTCCAGGATGGAAAGTCAACCGTATGGTGTGCGCAATATGACCAGCATACCCTGAAACCTGCTCAGGCACGGGCCTTTGAGCCGGTTTCATTGACAGCCATGGAATCTGTTGCGATAGTAGAATTCTTAATGCGACAGAAAAACCCTTCTACCGCGATCATAAGCGCCGTAAAGTCTGCGATTCAATGGTTCGGTAAGGCAAAAATTACCGGCTATGATTTTGTATTCATTAGTGATCCGAAGCAAGTCGGTGGTAAAGACCGCGTGCTGAAAGCGGACGCATTGGGTGTGATATGGGCCCGGTTTTATGACCTGTCTACCAATACGCCTATTTTTATGGGGAGGGAGAGTATTCCTAAAAAAACAGTAGCAGAGATTGAAGTGGAAAGACGGGTAGGGTATGCCTGGTATGGTAAATGGCCTGTAAATCTGATTGATAAGAAATATCCGAAATGGTTAAAAACCCTGTAGCCATATCTTGAATCCTTCCTGCCTGTCTGCCGACCTGATTTCATCAGGCGGTTATCCCCCGGTAATCCCGGGATTTTCTTAAATATCAGCTATTAACCAGACCTCACAACCAGTCTTGCCGATGTAATCCTGATCCCTGATTTTCTTGTGTTTTTTCAAATAATGGCCTTTCTGATGAAATAGCCTAATGAGTGGCGCACGATAACGTTCCCGATAACGATTGCGCAAATAATTTCCACCTAAGCCGGACTTTCCTTATAATTATTATGTAGAATTGTTTTCAACCGAATGTAAATTAAGACATGATACTATCCAAAAACACCTTAAATGGTATGGGATCAGGGAAGCTAACTGTTCCTGATCAGCGGCATTTTAACCTTCCTGAAAGGGTCTTGCAATTTGGAACCGGCGTACTTTTACGTGGACTTCCGGATTATTTCATCAACAAAGCAAATCTGATGGGCACCTTTAACGGCAGAATTGCTGTGGTGAAATCAACCAGTAAAGGAAATACCAACGCTTTTACTGCACAAGATAGTTTGTACACCATATGTGTCAGGGGGATTGAACAAGGAGAGGATATCAAAGAAAATATCATTTCATCTGCAATCAGCCGTGTGTTGACTGCAGATGAGGACTGGGACAGTATCCTGGAAATCGCAACCAGCAAAGACTTAAGACTAATCGTTTCCAATACCACTGAAGTAGGCATACAACTCCTGAAGGAAGATATTCACCAGCGTCCGCCACGCTCATTTCCGGCAAAATTACTAGCTGTATTGTATGCGAGGTTCAAAGCTTTTGCCGCGAATGATGGTGATGCAGATTTAGTGGTGATTGCTACAGAGCTCATCCCTGATAATGGAAAAAGACTGGAAGCGATCGTGTATGAACTAGCTGATCACCAGGGTTTAGACATAGCATTTAAAGAATGGCTAAAACAACACATTCATTTCTGCAATTCACTGGTAGACAGGATTGTCCCTGGGAAACCTGATGCGGAAGTACTCACTGAACTGGAGCAGGAGCTGGGTTATACTGATCAATTGTTAATCATGGCCGAACCTTATCGCCTTTGGGCAATAGAAGGTGGAGCAGAAGTAGAAAGATTGCTGGGGCTAACTGGAGTAGATGAAGGAATTATTGTAAAGCCCGATATTGAGGTTTACAGAGAGCTGAAAGTTCGTTTGTTAAACGGCTCACATACGCTTGCAGCGGCAATAGCCTTCCTTTCCGGAATTCCTACGGTAGCAGAAGCGATGTCTGAACAACCTTTAAAGCGTTATATCACCAAGGTGATGCAGAAAGAGATCGCACCGGCAATTCCTTACGAAGTGGCAATAGCACTTTCCAGCGCATTTTCAAATACGGTAATCGATCGCTTCTCGAATCCTTTTATCGCTCATTTCTGGATCAATATTACCTTCCAGTATACGATGAAAATCAAGATCAGAGTGGTTCCGGTGTTGCTCAACTATTTTAAGAAATACCACCAGGTTCCGCCACATATTGCCCTTGGTTTTGCGGCCTATCTGGTGTTTATGAGGGTGAGCAGAGCTTCCTCGAATGGCCAGTACTTTGGCGTGTTTGAAGGTAAAGAATACCAGATTACAGACGATCAGGCCGGTTATTTCCAGGCAAAAAGCGGACTGTCAGCAGAAGAGTATGTACAACAGGTACTGGCAGATACAGGATTATGGTCTACGGACTTATCGGTATTACCAGGGCTAAAAGAGACCATAACAGCACAGTATAAACTGATTTTATCAGCAGGAATGCAGGAAACATTGCGACAGGCATTTCAACAGTCAGAAAAACATTTACAAAGCAATTGATGAAGCAAAGAATATTAAAGGTCCATCCAAAAGATAATGTGTTGGTGGCATTAACGGACCTGTCGAAAGGGGAAGTTTTGAGCTATGCGGGTTTAGATTACCTGTTGCAGGACAATGTAGCGGCAAAACATAAGTTCAATACTGAAGCGATGAAATCCGGAGACGAGCTGATCATGTATGGCGTATTGGTGGGTAAAGCCCAGGCGGATATTCCCCCTGGCTCCCTGTTGACTACTTCAAACATCAAACATGCTGCGACTGGTTTTGAAACCAATGAAGCGCATTTGTCCTGGAATAAGCCAGATATCCAGGGCTGGAAAGATCGCACATTCAATGGTTTTCATCGCAACGACGGACAGGTGGGAACCGCGAATTATTGGTTGGTGATTCCGATGGTTTTCTGTGAAAACAGGAATCTGGAGGTGATTCAGGAAGCTTTATTGAATAATCTGGGCTATGGCCGTAATGAAACTTACCAGCAGCAGGCAAAAGAACTGATCTCCTTATATGAGCAGGGAAAAAGTCTGGATGAGATCCTGAACGCACAATTGATCTATACAGAACAAAAGGAGAAGGCAAACCGTTTATTTCCTAATGTTGACGGGATCAAGTTCCTGACGCATACCGGCGGTTGCGGTGGTACCAGACAAGATTCCCAGACTTTATGCGGATTATTGGCCGGATACATCACACATCCGAATGTTGCTGGTGCAACCATCCTTAGTCTGGGTTGTCAGAATGCTCAGGTGAGCATCTTGCAGGAAGAAATAGAGCAGCGGGTACCCAACTTTGATAAGCCGTTATACATCCTGGATCAACAGACGATTGGTAAAGAATCGGAGTTGCTGAGTCAGGCAATTAAGCAAACGTTTGCAGGTTTAATGCAGGCGAATAAAAACGTTCGCCAGGCTGCCCCTCTGAGCAAATTGTGTATCGGATTGGAATGTGGTGGTTCCGATGGCTTCTCGGGAATTTCTGCAAACCCGGCAATTGGCTATACATCCGACTTGTTGGTCGCTTTAGGCGGCTCCGTAATTCTGGCAGAATTTCCTGAATTGTGTGGGGTAGAGCAAAATCTTAGCGACAGGTGCGTGGAGCGTGCAGATGCAAGCCGTTTTTCTGAACTGATGACTACCTATAGCAGCAGGGCAACAGCCGCAGGATCAGGCTTTGATATGAACCCTTCGCCCGGGAATATTAAAGACGGATTGATCACCGATGCCATTAAATCTGCTGGTGCAGCTAAAAAAGGCGGCACCTCTCCGGTAGTGGCCGTATTAGATTATCCCGAAAAAGTGACAAAGCCCGGATTGAACCTTTTATGTACACCAGGTAATGATGTAGAATCGACTACTGCAGAGGTAGGGTCAGGCGCAAATGTGGTTTTATTTACCACTGGACTGGGAACTCCGACAGGAAATCCGATTGCTCCGGTAGTGAAAATTGCCAGTAATACCCGCTTGTTTAATAAAATGAGGGACATTATTGATCTGGACACCGGGTCTATCATCGATGGCGAAGAAAGTATTGAAGCCGCAGGTGCCCGTATATTGGAATACGTGATCGAAGTGGCCAGTGGGAACGTGGAGGTGAGTGCCTTACGCCACAGGCAAGATGATTTTATTCCCTGGAAAAGGGGCGTTTCTTTATAAAATTTTATACATTTAGAAATATTACTGTGAAAAACTTTTTAGATAGCAACTTCTTACTACAGACAAAGACAGCACAATCGCTGTATCATAATTTTGCAAAACAGATGCCCATTATTGATTATCATAATCATTTAATGCCGGATCAGATTGCAAACGATTTCATATTTGAAAATATTACCCAGGTCTGGTTGTATGGCGACCACTATAAATGGCGTGCTATGCGTGCCAACGGTATTGATGAGTATTACATCACCGGAGGGGCTACCGACCTTGAAAAGTTCAAGAAATGGGCAGAAACAGTGCCTTATACCCTAAGAAATCCTTTATACCACTGGACACACCTGGAATTACAACGTTACTTCGATATTCATGAAGTGCTTTGTCCTGAAAATGCAGAGCGGATTTATGAAGAATGTACCGCTAAATTGCAAACACCAGAATATTCTGTACAAAACCTGTTGCGTAAAATGAATGTGAAGGCTTTATGTACTACAGATGATCCTTTGGATTCTTTGGAATATCACCAGCAAATCAAAAGAGATCAACTGGATATTAAAGTCCTGCCTGCCTTCCGTCCTGATAAAGCGATGAATGCAGACGACACGACGGTGTTAAATAAATATATCGACCAGCTGGCGGCTTTAACAGGGGCTTCTTTAGATGATTTAGATGCTTATTTAGCGGCGCTTAAATCAAGACATGACTATTTCGCAGAAAACGGATGTTCAGTTTCTGATCATGGTTTAGAGCAAATCTATGCCGATGACTATACAGATGAAGAAATTAAAGCAATTTACCTTAAAATCAGAAAGCAATCTGCTTTAACTCCGGTAGAGACCGGGCAGTTTAAATCAGCCTTGCTGTTTCAATTTGCTTTATGGGATCATGAAAAAGGATGGGTTCAGCAATATCACTTAGGTGCTTTAAGAAATAATAATGACCGTTTATTGAGTCAGTTAGGGCCGGATACCGGTTTCGATTCTATAGGTGATTTTAGTCAGGGGAAAGCCTTAGCTAAATTCTTAAACAGATTGGATAGCAAGAACTGTCTGGCAAAAACAATCCTGTACAATCTAAATCCTGCCGACAATGAACTCATGGCGACTATGATCGGGAATTACAATGACGGAACGGTTGCAGGAAAAGTGCAATGGGGATCTGGATGGTGGTTCCTGGATCAGAAAGACGGCATGATCAAACAGCTGAATACCTTGTCAAACATGGGCTTACTGAGCCGGTTTGTAGGGATGCTGACCGACAGCAGAAGTTTCCTTTCTTACCCGCGTCATGAATATTTCAGAAGGATTTTATGTAATCTTTTTGGTGATGACGTGGAGAACGGCGAATTGCCTGATGATCAGGAATGGCTGGGTAAAATCATTCAGGACATCTGTTACAACAACGCAAAAGAGTACTTTAAATTTTAATAGATATGGGAAAGGTTTTAAACTTTGGTGAACTGTTATTGAGAATCTCTCCGGATTTGGATGGGAACTGGCTCAAAGAAAACAACCTGTCCTTTTATGTAGGAGGTGCAGAGGCCAATGTCGCTGCTGCACTCGCGCTTTGGGGCGTCCCATCGTCCTACCTTTCGGCAGTGCCAGACAATTTTATGAGTAAACAGGTGGTGAGCTACCTGGATAAACTGAATATTGATACCAGTCAGATGCAATATACGGGCGAACGTATCGGCTTGTATTACCTGCCAAATGGCAAGGATCTGAAGAATGCAGGAGTGATCTACGATCGCGCCCATTCCTCTTTTTCTACCTTAAAAACAGGGGTAATCGATTGGGATAAGGTTTTTCAGGATGTTTCCTGGTTGCACTTTAGCGCCATTTGTCCGGCATTAAATGAGGATGTTGTGGCTGTTTGTGAAGAGGCTTTAATCGCTGCTTCCGAACGTAATATCCAGATTTCTCTGGACCTCAATTTCAGAAGTAAGCTGTGGCAGTACGGTAAAAAACCGATAGAAGTGATGCCTGCGCTGGCGAGATACTGTAACCTGATCATGGGTAATGTATGGGCGGCAGAAAACATGTTAGGTATCCCTGTAGCACCTGGAATAGTTGAAGAAGACCGCAAAGAGGTTTACCTGGAGCAAGCTAAAAAGAGTGCTGAAGCCATCATGCAGCAATTTCCAAAATGTACCGCTGTGGCCAATACGTTCCGGTTTGATTTCAAAGAAAAGGGCGTTAAATACTATTGTACTTTACATACCGCTACAGAAAACATCGTTTCCAAAGAATACCGTGCGGAAAGAATTATTGGAAAAATAGGTAGTGGCGATTGCTTTATGGCAGGCCTTATTTATGGTTTCTACCATGAGCACAGCAAAGAAGAAATTCTTGGTTTTGCCACCAGAGCAGCCTTCTCGAAGCTCTTTACCCATACCGACTTTACCACTACCAAACTGGAAGATATTCCTAAAGTAGCCAGGATGTACGAAGCTGCTATTTAACAAACAACACACCATACGAATAAACCACAATAGGAACCCTTACAAAACGATAGAGAAATGAAAACGAAAGAAAACTCTTTAAAGGCCATTACAGATCAGGGAATACTTCCTTTGTTCTACTTTGAAGATGCGCAGGTGAGCCTGGAGATCATCAGGACGTTATACAAAGCAGGAATCAGGGTATTGGAATACACGAACCGCGGTCCGGCGGCATTGCCTAATTTCAAACTGCTGATTGAAGCATTAAAAACGGAAATGCAAGACCTGTACCTGGGTATAGGAACCATCAAAACTGTAGCAGAAGCAGAAGCATTTATTGCTGTTGGTGCTCATTTTATTGTTTCTCCGATTGTAAACGAAGCAGTGGGGAATCTGGTTCATGAAAAAGGCATGTTATGGGTTCCGGGTTGTTTTACCCCGACAGAAATCAATACTGCACATCAAATGGGTGCTGGATTGATCAAATTATTTCCTGCAAATATCCTTGGTCCATCCTATATGGCAGCTATTAAAGACCTTTTTCCTGGTCAGCTTTTCATTCCTACCGGTGGTGTTGAAATTGAGCAAACCAACATCAGCAACTGGTTCAAATCAGGCGTATGTGCCGTTGGAATGGGTAGCAAACTAATCAGTAAAGACATTTTAGAAAACAAAGACTATAACGAACTAGCGAACCTCACCAGCAAAACGATTGAACTGGTAAAAGCGGGTAGATAATACCCCTACAATCGAACCACAACCAACCAAAAACCAAATATAATGAAAGAGAATAAAATGAGTAATTACAGATGGACAATCTGTGCATTACTGTTTTTCGCAACTACCGTCAATTACCTTGACAGACAAGTATTAAGTCTCCTGCATCCCATGCTGGAGAAAGAATTTAACTGGACCAACAGTGATTATGCCAATATAACAGCCGCTTTTCAATTCGTATATGCGATCTCTATGCTTTTTGCAGGGCGATTTGTAGATAAATTAGGAACGAAATGGGGCTATATCATCGCCTTGATTATCTGGTCTATCGGTGCCATTATGCATGCCGTGGCCATTCCGATCGGAGAAGGTGCAAATACAATCCTGGCTTGGGTAGGACTGGGCGCAATGCCGGTTTCCGTTGTCGGATTTATCATCGCCAGAGCAGTCCTTGCTTTTGGGGAATCAGCTAACTTTCCGGCAGCTATTAAAGCTACAGCCGAGTATTTTCCTAAAAAAGAACGTTCCTTCGCAACGGGTATATTCAATTCTGGCGCTAACGTCGGTGCTATTTTGGCACCATTGACCGTGCCCTGGATCGCTACCGTTTGGGGTTGGGAAGCTGCTTTCTTAATCATCGGTGCTGTAGGATTTATCTGGTTGGGCTTTTGGGGTGTTTTCTATGAAAAACCAGAAAATCAAAAGAGAATGTGTGCTGGCGAACTGGCCTATGTGAATAGTGATCAGGCAGATGAAGCACCTGTAGAGGTTGTTGATGAAGGTAAAAAAGTACCATGGACTAAGTTGTTAGGTTATAAACAAACCTGGGCATTTGCTTTTGGTAAGTTCATGACTGATGGCGTATGGTGGTTCTTCCTGTTTTGGTTGCCTTCTTACCTGAAAGTGCAGTACAATTTGCAGGGAACAGACATTATGTTGCCATTAACCGTGTTATATAGCATGACCATGATTGGTAGTGTTGGCGGAGGTTGGTTTCCAATGTACTTCATTAATAAAGGATATTCTCCGTATGACGGTCGTATGCGTGCCATGTTTGTGATCGCTTTGTTTCCGCTATTGGTGTTATTGGCACAACCGCTGGGCCATTACAGTTATTGGATTCCGGTAATCCTGATCGGTATCGGTGCTTCAGCGCACCAGGCCTGGTCGGCAAATATTTTCACCACAGTTTCAGATATGTTTCCTAAGAAAAGTATCGCTTCGGTGATCGGTATAGGTGGCATGGCAGGTGGATTGGGCGGCGTAGTGATGTCTAAACTTGGTGGAGCACTATTTGACCACTATAAGGAATTGGGGCATACACAGACCGGCTATACCATCATGTTTGCAATTTGTGCAGTAGCTTATTTATTAGCCTGGATCGTAATGAAATCATTGGTTCCAAAATACGCGCCGATTACTGACCTATAATTCGTTTTATTTACCTAACCGACCATATTACTATGAATTTTAATGACCAGCTCCAATCTATTTTTGTAGAGGAGCATCAGATTCCGGAGGAATTTAAACTGGCAGAAGAGGTTCACCAACGCGAGTATTTGAGCAATGGGGAACTACGTGCATGGGATGGAGAAATACATGAAGTTTTATCGCCAATCTGCATCAAAACCCCTGAGGGATTGAAGCGTAAGGTGATTGGAACATACCCTTTGTGTAGTGAAAAAGAAGCTGCTGAAGCATTAGCGGCGGCAGTAGCAGCGTATAACAATGGCAGAGGCGAATGGCCAACCATGAGCGTTGCAGACCGTATTCACTGTGTGGAGAAATTCACACACCGGATTATTGAGAAGAAAGCGACTGTAGTGAAGCTCCTGATGTGGGAAATTGGCAAATCTTACGCCGATTCAGTGAAGGAGTTTGACCGTACTGTAGAATACATTCATGCTACGATTGATGCATTAAAAGATCTGGACAGACAATCGTCGAGGTTCAGTATTGAGCAGGGAATTGTAGCACAGATCAGACGTTCTCCATTGGGCGTAGTGTTGTGTATGGGCCCTTTCAATTATCCGTTGAATGAGACTTTTACCACATTAATTCCGGCTTTGATCATGGGGAATACCCTGTTGTTCAAACCACCTAAGCATGGAACGCTATTGCATTATCCACTGTTGGAGGCTTTCCGCGACTGTTTTCCTAAAGGTGTGGTCAATACGATTTATGGTCGTGGGAATAAGATTATTCCTGATTTGATGAAATCCGGACAGATCAATGTGCTGACATTAATCGGATCGAGTAAAGTAGCCAATGAATTAAAAAAACTACATCCAAAAGTAAATCGTTTACGTGCTATTTTAGGGCTGGATGCAAAGAATGCAGCGATCATCACGGCCAATGCAGACGTACAGTTAGCAGTGCAGGAAACGGTATTAGGTTCCTTGTCATTTAACGGACAACGTTGCACAGCATTGAAAATCATATTTGTGCACCGCAGTCTGGCAGATGTGTTTTTAAAAGAACTGACTGCGGCTGTGGAGCAATTAAAGTACGGAATGCCATGGGAAAACGGGGTGTCACTGACACCGCTGCCAGAACCTCATAAACCGGCTTATTTACAGGAATGTATTGCAGATGCAATCGCCCATGGTGCCCGTGTAATCAATGAAAACGGAGGTGCGGTAAACGAATCCTTTGTCTACCCGGCTATTGTGTATCCGGTTACGAAAGATATGAAACTGTATACCGAAGAGCAATTTGGACCGGTGATTCCAGTTGTGCCTTTTGATGACCTGGAAGAAACGATCGAGTACCTGATTGAATCTACTCACGGACAACAGGTGAGCATATTCAGCAATGACAATGAGGAAATCGCCTCCCTGATTGATCCATTAGTTAACCAGGTGAGTCGCGTAAATATCAATTGTCAGTGCCAGCGTGGGCCAGACGTGTTCCCATTTACCGGAAGAAAAGATAGTGCCGAAGGCACGCTTTCTGTAGTGGATGCATTGCGGTCGTTTTCTATCCGTTCTCTAGTAGCAACGAAACTAAATGAAAACAATAAACACCTGATCAATGAAATTGTAGACAGTAACAATTCTAACTTTTTAAGTACTAAGTACTTGTTTTAGTAATAAATACTGGTTTTTACTTAAAAGCAGGACAGCAAGCCGGAATCAATGGATTTTATTCCATTTTGATTCCGGCTTCTTTATAACCTTTCAGGCTTTCATCATCAGGATCGATATCCGTGATAATCATGTCAATATCGCTGATACTGGTAATATAATAAGGTTCTGTTGTACCTAGTTTTTCAACTGTGGCCAATGCTACGATCTGTTTAGAGGTCTCTACCATTGCTTTTTTAACCTGGCAATCTTCATAGTTTATTCCGGTGATACCAGAAATCAGGTCTATGCTGCAAATACCCAGAAAACAAAGGTCCGGACGAATGCCACGAATGGTTTGAATCACTTCGAAACCGGTAGTCGAGAAGGAGGTTTTGTTCAGTCGGCCACCCAAAAATATCACTTCTATACAAGGGTGATCTTCTAAAACGGTCGCGACAGGGAAACTATTGGTGATGACTGTAATTTGTAAATCACGGGGTAGCAGGGTGGCAATTGCCAATGCTGAAGTTCCTGAATCGAACAAAACTACCTGGCCGTTCTTAATCAGTTTTAACGCTTTTTCCGCAATAATCCCTTTATGACTCACATCATAATGCTCACGTTCCCGAAAATGGCGGGGGATAGGTGATCTGGAAATTGCACCGCCACGTACGGCTTTTAGTAAACCCTGGTCAGAAAGCTCCTTGATGTCACGTCTTACCGTGTCCTCAGAAACCCCCAATAGGGTGCTCAAGTCTCCCAACAGCACTTTTCTCTCTTTACGAATGTGCTCTATGATGAGTTGTAATCTTTCTTCCTTTATCATCTTGTTGCAAATGTAAGTAAATAATCTGAGCAATATAATGCAATATCTTGCAAAATAATGCTATCTTTGTTGCAAGATATTACAATAACATATGAACAAGATAAGAAAGACTATAGGAATTGACATGGATGGGGTTCTTGCAGATATAGAACAACAATTCATGGACTGGTACGAAAATGAGTATGGTGTGAGAGTGCCAAGAGCAGAGCGTTTAGGTGTTTTAGAACCAGAAGGCTTCCCTGAAAAAGGTGCAATCAGACGTTATGTAAACACACCTGGTTTTTTCAGGACCATTCCGGTAATGGAAGGCGCAATAGAAGCGGTGAAGAAATTGATGGAAGATTACGACGTTTATATCGTGTCTGCTGCAATGGAATTCCCACAATGTTTATCAGAAAAACAGGAATGGTTAGCGGAACATTTCCCTTCCATCAGCTGGAGAAACATCATATTCTGTGGAGATAAGCGTGTGGTAGTGACCGATTACCTGATTGATGATCACTGTAAAAACCTGGATTTCTGTAAAGGAAAGGCAATCATGTTTGATGCTTCTCATAATGTGAACCAACATCATCACCTGAGAGTAAATAGCTGGACAGAAATATTAGCCTTTTTAGAGCAGGAGAAATCAAGCGAAGAAAACACAGTAAATGCTGCAATTGCCTAATTAATACCCAATAAGTTACTGACTATTATTTCTTTTATCTATATTTCAAATTCCTAAAGGAACCACAGCTATATGATAGAAGAAATAAAACAAAAGTACCCTGAGGCCTATTTGGCCATCGATGAAGCGACAAGGGATGCAGGTTTTACGATGGCCTCTGCAACAATGACCTGTTCCTTATTAAAAACACTGGCTGCTTCAAAACCTGGTGGTGCTTTTCTCGAACTGGGTACAGGAACCGGGCTGTCGACGTCCTGGATTCTGGAAGGAATGGACACGAAGGCTACACTAACCTCTATTGATAATGATGCGCAGTTTTTAGCGATCGCCGAACTTTTTCTCGGACAGGATAACCGTTTAAAACTGGAATGTATAGAAGGAGAGGACTGGGTACTTCAAAATAAAGGCCAGAAGTTCGACTATATTTTTGCGGATACCTGGCATGGGAAATACCTCTTGCTGAATGAAGTACTGGACATGTTAAAACCTGGTGCATTTTACATTATTGATGACATGCTTCCTCAGGAAAACTGGCCGGAAGGACATGCAGAGAAGGCCCTCCGCCTCATCGAAGACCTGGAGCAACGCGAAGATCTGGTCCTGACCAAACAATGCTGGGCAACGGGAATTGTAATTGCCACAAAAAAAGCACCCTAGTACATTCAAAATTCAATTACCTTTAAGGCTTGGAATTGCCGGAGCAAATGGAGGTTAGAAAAGAATACGTATTAACAGATTTTGATTTCTCAGAATTAACAGATTTATATATATTAAAACACGTCAATGAGCGGGTAGACACAGGGATAAAAGGGTTTTATGACCTGCTTCCGGAACACCTAGACATTGACGTTGTTTTTTTTACCCAACCCAATAGCATTATTCCTTTTCCGGGGGTAGGCATTAGTCAGAGGGGTCGCCAAACGGTGATTACCTGCGGTTGTACGGATGCCAATCCGAAACTATGCAGCCATCAGGCTCAAGCCCTCCATAATATCCTGAACCGTTCTGCTTTGCGTCTTTTCTTTGACCAGAAGTTACGTGCAGAAAAGATGAAACTGCAAGCCAAAGACTATGGGCTGGAAGCAGAAACAAACTTCAGTGACTTCTTTGAACTGGAATATCAGCAAGGTCAGACGCTGATTAAAGCAAAAATGAGGGAGTTATACCCCCTAAACGGAATAAGTAAGCAAGATCTTAAAAAGAACCTTCTGCCTAAAGAAGGACTGCAATTACCGGCTTCCGGAGGACTAAAACCTAAGCATAAAATGGGGCTGGTGTTTGGTCAGCATCGTTTCTATAGTCACATGACCCTGGAATTAATCGAAGCCCAAACCACACTGGACGGGAAGTTTAAAAACCCTGTTCAAACCATTAGCCCATCAGATCTACTCTGGAAAACGGAAGACAACGCAGCGATAAAATTCTATAGCGGCATCTTAAAGTTTCAGAACAATTATAATGCGGAGCGGAGCGATTCTGACCTGGATGCCCTGAGGGCCGTGGCAAAGAATCCCATGAAAATGGAAGTCTTCCTGCATGATGCCAAAATATCAACCAACATAACGGCCAATGCAATCATTCCGGTACAGCTAAACATGTTAAGTGTAGATATGGCACTCCATGTGAGTCAGAGGCACGAATTCTATGAGGTTTCCGGAAAATTAACCCTCAATGGAACTGCTTATGCCCTGGATCAGATTCAGCTCAAATACAACTATTTTATCCAGATGGACCAATGTCTTCATCTGATTGATAATCCCAATTTTTTACGGATCATAGATTTTTTTAAGCAACATCATGATAAGATGTTGATCCACCATTCTAAATTTGAAGCCTTCCAGGTGGAAATCCTTTCCAAACTGGAAAACAAGATTAAGGTGACTTACGATTACCTGAAACCTGCTACAAAGAAACAGCTGGTAGAGAAAGGCTTTGACCTGGAGAATGAACAAATCATTTACCTCTCCGAATCTGAAGATTTTGTTTTACTGACACCGGTAATGAGGTATGGAAATCTGGAAATACCGGTCTTGTCCAGGAAGCAAATCCAGTCGCGGGATAGAAATGGTAATTTATTTACCCTTAACAGGGATTCGGAAACCGAGCTGCAATTTATTACCAATATCATCCGGCAACACCCATACTTCCAGGATCAAATGGAAAGTAACGACTGCTTCTATCTGCATAAAACCAGACTTTTAGAAGACCAGTGGTTTCTTCATGCTTTTGAAGAATGGAGGAATAAGAATATCAGTATCCTTGGTTTCAATCAGTTAAAAGACAATAACCTTAATCCACATAAGGCCAATATTTCAATCAATGTGATGAGTGGAATCGACTGGTTTAAAACCGCCGTGAAGCTTAAGTATGGCAATCAGGTGGTTTCGCTGAGGCATTTGCATAAATCTATCCGCAATAAAAACAAATTTGTAAAGCTCGACGATGGTACGTTGGGGATTCTTCCCGACGAATGGATTGAAAAGTTTAGCAAGTATTTTAATGCCGGAGAAGTGGTAGAAGAACACATTCAAACCCCAAGAATCAGTTTTACGGCGATTGAAGAATTGTACGAAACGCAGTTGCTGGATGAATCTGTAAAAGACCAGCTGGCCTTGTATAAAAGCAAACTTTCCGGCTCTGCAGCCAAAATTACCGACATAAAAGTTCCTGAAGGATTGAATGCCACCTTAAGACAATACCAAAAAGAAGGGCTGAACTGGCTGAGCTTCTTGGATGAGTTTAATTTCGGCGCTTGTCTGGCAGACGACATGGGACTCGGAAAAACCATACAAATTATCGCCTTTATTCTGGCACAAAGAGAAAAAGGACACCACAATACCAACTTAATCGTGGTGCCGGCTTCTTTAATATTCAACTGGCAGCAGGAAATCCAGAAATTTGCACCTTCTATCAAAGTCATGACGATTTACGGCGCCGACCGGATAAAAAGTCATAAAGACTTTGACCGGTATGAAGTGGTATTGACTTCCTATGGCACGATGCTTACCGATGTCAGGTTCTTAAAAGATTATAGATTTAATTACATCTTTTTAGATGAATCTCAGACCATCAAGAACCCGGAATCACAGCGCTATAAATCCGTCCGATTACTGCAGTCCAGGAATAAAGTGGTGCTAACCGGTACGCCGATAGAGAACAATACTTTTGACCTGTATGGACAATTGTCCTTTGCCTGTCCGGGCTTATTGGGCAGCAAACAGCATTTCAGGGAGATCTATTCTACACCGATTGATCAGTTTAAAGACCGGAGGGCAGCGATGCAATTACAGCAGCGCATTAGTCCGTTTTTATTGCGCAGAACCAAAGAACAGGTGGCAAAAGAACTGCCGGATAAGACGGAAATGGTGATTTATTGTGAGATGGAAGCTGATCAGCGTAAAGTCTATGAGGGTTATGAAAAAGAAATCCGCGATTACCTGACCAACCAAACGGATGAAGAAGTGGCAAGCAATACCATGAATGTATTGAAGGGAATCACCAAACTAAGACAGATTTGTAATTCTCCGGCCTTACTCAGCGAAGATGAGTTTTACGGCAGTTCTTCTGCTAAAATGGAAGTACTCCTGGAACAGATTGAAAACAAATCTTCCAATCACAAGATTCTGGTTTTCTCTCAATTTGTAGGGATGCTGGATCTGATCAGAAAAGAATTGAAGGACCGTGGAATCGCTTTTGCCTACCTGACCGGGCAGACTAAAAACCGGGAAGCCGTAGTAGATTCCTTCCAGAATAATCCGGAAATCAGGGTGTTTTTGATCAGCTTAAAAGCAGGTGGAGTAGGATTAAACCTTACCCAGGCCGATTATGTGTTTTTGGTTGATCCCTGGTGGAATCCGGCAGTAGAAAATCAAGCCATCGACCGTACCTATCGTATCGGGCAGCAGAAGAATGTAATTGCAGTGCGCCTGATCTGTCCTGACACCATAGAAGAGAAAATCATGAAACTTCAGTCTTCTAAAAAGGAGCTGGTCAAAGACCTCATCAAAACGGATACTTCGATCTTTAAATCTTTATCGAAAAAAGACCTGCTGGCCTTATTCAGTTAAGGGTCCCATGCAAACGTTTGTGTGGAAATTGATGGCTTTTGAATGCGCCCGGGTGCTGCCGTACTTCGGGAGAATATTCCGGTAAAATTTACTTTAGTTTAATACTAAATTTACGTATATTTAATAAGAAGCAATCCGGGACTATGGGCCATATCTTAAAAATATTCGGGACTTTATCTTTACTACTGACATTAAGCACTACTTACGGCCAGCGTAAACAAGACATTTCTTTTGAGTTTTACGGAGGAAAGTTTCATACCAACCTTGATACCTCGATCATTGTTGCTGCTCCTGAGCTTTCTGCTTCCTCCATCAAACAGGCTTACCAACGCTTAAATTCCGGAGATTACCAACCCATCATAGACTCTCTTTTAGCTTACAAGAAGAAACAGGAGCTGAACGACTGGTTATATTATCAATTGATCCGGAAAACCGCGGAGCAACTGAGTCCGAAAGTGATCAACTATAGCCGTTATACACTCTACAAATGGTTTCTATTGGCAAAATCAGGGTATGATGCCCGTTTGGCATTGAGTCGGGACAAGATCATTTTCTACGTCTTTAATGATGAAGACATCTCTGATATTCCATTTTTTATGGTTGATCAAAAGAAATTCATGTGCTTAAACTACCATGATTATCCTAAAGCCGACCTTAACCTGGATCCACCGGTTCCAGTGCAGATTAATATCCCTGAAGCGACGAAATCTTTCTCTTATAAAGTGACAAAATTGCCTGATTTTAGTCCGGAAAACTACCAGGAGAAAAAACTGGAGTTTGTGTACAAACATAAAGCCTATCACTTCAACGTGAAGCTGAGTAAAGATGTGGAAGCCATATTTGCCAATTATCCGGGTGTAGATTTTGAAACCTATTTCAACATCCCTTTGAGTAAAGAAACCTATGGTTCATTGATTCCCCTGCTTAAGAAAAACACAGCGGGGATGAATCAGAAAAAAGGCGTGGACTACTTAATGCGCTTTACGCGTTATGCTTTTCTTTATGAAGATGACGAGGAGAATTTTGGTGCAGAGAAACGCCTTTCTCCGGAAGAGACCTTATTTGCCAGTCACAGCGACTGTGACGACCGTGTGGCGCTGTTTTTCTACCTGGTGAAGGAAATCTACAACCTGCCTATGATCGCGATGCTGTACCCGACACACATCACCATGGGCGTTCAGTTTGACCAGCCAATAGGGGATGCCATTGTGTATAAAGGAAAATTATACTCGGTATGTGAGCCTACGCCTCAAAAGGAAGACCTTCCAATCGGGACAATTTCTGCCAGGCTAAAGCGTATTCCTTACCAGGTTGTTTATCAGTATGATCCAAACCATTAAATTCCTATCTTAATAGCGGAAAAATCCGGAAATATTTATGCGTAAAGTACTTTTTTGTTTTTGCAGCAGTTTGCTGTACAGTATAGTAATGGGATATGCTCAGGTAAAACCATTGGATGATGGAAACTACATTCAGCAAAGAGCTGGTCTGGCCAGGGCCATTAAAGTTTTTAAACAGCAGAAAACAGCAACAGTTGCCTTTTTAGGGGGATCGATAACTTACAATCCCGGTTGGAGAAATAAGGTAGCTGCAGAATTGCAAAGCCGTTTCCCGGCAACTAAATTTCATTTTATCGCAGCTGGAATCCCATCCTTAGGCAGTTTGCCCCATGCATTTCGCTTTAAACGCGATGTGCTGGACTTCGGAAAGGTAGATCTGTTATTTCTCGAAGCCGCAGTAAATGATGAAGCCAATGGCACAGACAGCCTTACCCAGGTTCGTTCACTGGAAGGGATCGTTAGACATGCTAAAGAAAATCAACCAGATATAGACATTGTGATGATGTCTTTTGCCGATCCTGATAAAACAAAAACTTACAGTGAAGGTAAAATTCCGGTACCCGTTAATAACCATGAGCTGGTAGCGGGACATTATGGATTGCCTTCCATTAACCTGGCGAAAGCGGTGCACGACCGGATGGCCAATCAGGAGTTTAGCTGGGCACAGGATTTCAAAGATTTACATCCTTCGCCATTTGGTCAGGAGCTCTATTTTAAGGCCATCCAGCGGCTGCTACAAGACGCAATTAAGATGCAGACGGATACGGATGAAAAACCAAAGATCTTTATTCCAGCAGCCTTAAACCAGGGTAGCTTTTCAAACGGACATTATATAGGTATCGAAAATGCAAAGATCTCTAACCGCTGGTCATTACAGCAAAACTGGAAGCCTGAAGATGGCAAGAGTACCCGCAAAGGTTTTGTACATATCCCGATGTTGTGTAGTACAGAGCCCGGATCCGAATTAAGCCTTGACTTTACAGGGAATGCCATCGGCCTTGCCGTAGTTTCCGGTCCGGATGCCGGAATCCTGACTTATTCAATTGATAATGGGCCGGAAAAGCAGCTGGACTTGTATACCAAATGGAGTAAATCCCTTCATTTACCCTGGTACCTTTTACTGGATACTGACCTGAATGACGGGCCGCATCAGCTCAAATTGAAAATCAGCGCTTCAAAAAATGAATCCAGTCTGGGGAATTCCTGCCGGATTGCTTATTTTCTGGGTAATTGAAATCATTTTTAAAATCCACACCTGGCATAGGAGTTTCCATATTTTGGATTATTTTAGCGCCACACAAATGAACTATGAATAGACGATTAGCCATAAAACAGGTATTGATATTTGCAGGAGGAGTGGCATTGTTGCCTTCTTGTTTGAGAGAGGAAGGGAAAGTCTCCATTCAACTCAAAAACCTCGATATTTCTACCGCACAGGAAAATCTGCTGGCAGAGATTGCAGAGCTGATTATTCCTAAAACCGATACCTCAGGCGCAAAAGACCTAAAGCTCCACCTTTTTGTATTAAAGATGCTGGACGACTGCTACGAACCGGAAGAGCAGCAACAATTTATCGCAGGATTGAAGACTTTTGAAAACAAAGCAGGTAAAGAACTTGCCCAATTGGTATCGGATGCCAACAACGGTAAATCCGGAACTCCGGAAGCCGTCTCTAAGTTTTACAAAATCATGAAATCAAGAACGATTGGCGGATACCTGAACTCGAAATATGTGATGAGTAATCTGCTGATCTGGGAACTCGTTCCAGGCAGGTACAATGGTTATTTCAGGGTTAAATCAGCATAATTTACAGCACACATGTCAAATCTGAATATAGATAGTATAAAAGAACATACCTATGATGCCATTGTTATTGGCTCAGGGATTAGCGGTGGCTGGGCAGCCAAAGAATTTACAGAAAAGGGGTTAAAGACCCTGGTGCTGGAAAGAGGAAAAGACGTAAAGCACATCGTCGATTATCCGACAACCAATAAATATCCCTACGAATTTGAACATCGTGGAGAACTTACGCTGGCAATCAAAAAGGAAAACCCGGTGGTGAGTAAATGTTATGCTTTCAGAGAAGATGCCATGCATTTTTTCGTGAAAGATAAGGAGCATCCTTATGTACAGGAGAAGCCTTTTGACTGGATTCGAGGGTATCAGGTGGGTGGTAAGTCGCTACTTTGGGCCAGACAAACCCAACGTTGGAGCGACCTTGATTTTGAAGGACCGAAGCGTGATGATTTTGCGGTAGACTGGCCAATCAGGTACAAAGACCTTGACGCCTGGTATACTTATGCAGAGCAATTTGCAGGAATTTCCGGTAATAAAGATGGTTTGGTAGCTTTGCCGGACGGTGATTTCTTACCAGCTTTTCCACTCAATGCAGTCGAAGATTACTTCAGGAATACCATGCGCGAAAAGTATGAAGGCCGCCATGTGATCAGCGCCAGATGCGCACATTTATCTCAACCTAAACAGGTGCATTTTGACCAGGGCAGAGGGAAATGTCAGAACCGTAACTTATGTCAGCGGGGTTGTCCGTTTGGCGGTTATTTCAGTAGCAATTCTTCTACTTTACCATGGGCACAAAAAACAGGAAACCTGACCTTGAAGCCGTTTTCAGTTGTGGAATCTGTAATTTATGACGAAAAATTGGGCAGAGCTTCCGGCGTTCGCGTGGTCGATACCAATACCAAAGAAGTGCGCGAATATTATGCGAAAGTGATCTTTGTAAATGCAGCGGCGATCAATACCAACCTGATTTTATTGAACTCTACCTCTTCACGTTTCCCGAATGGTCTGGGAAATGACAGTGGAACGCTAGGGAAATATGTGGCTTTCCACAATTATAGCGCAAGAATTGGTGCAGAATATGATGGATTAAAAGAATTTAGCACTGACGGCAGAAATCCTGCCGGAGGCGGTTACATCCCAAGGTTTAGAAACCTCCTGAAGCAGGAGACCAACTTTAAACGCGGTTATGCGGCTGGTTTTTCTGCTTACCGTAGTCCGGAGAGAGATACTTCCGGTATGGGGGCAGCTTTAAAAGTGCAGTTACTCAATAAAAATCCCGGTCCATGGCAGGTGGGTTCGCACATGATGGGGGAAACAATCCCTAAGGAAAGCAATTATGTAAAGTTAGATGCAGATCAAAAAGATGCATGGGGCATTCCATTGTTAAGGATTTCCGTTGATTATGACGACAATGATGTGAAAATGAAAAAGGATTACCTGGAACAGATGACTGAAATGTTTACGGAAGCCGGATTTAAGAACATCAAAGCGGATGATGGCTCGCAATCACCGGGATTAGATATCCATGAAATGGGTGGGGCAAGAATGGGACATGATCCTAAGACTTCTGTACTCAACAAATGGAATCAGTTACATGATTGCAAGAATGTATTCGTTACTGATGGGGCTTGCATGACCTCTACGTCAACACAAAACCCATCATTAACTTATATGGCGCTTACAGCGCGTGCGGTTGATTACGCGGTTCTTTCGATGAAGAAAGGGGAGCTGTAAACTCTTCTTCCATTTTTAAATATTCTTTTAACAGGGCGATCTGATTGATTGCTCTGTTAAAATTATGGCCTTCATATTTAGCACCATAATAGATATCATTCTGTAAGTGATCTGCCAGGAAGCGAATCGCCTGCATATAGATGATAAACTTACCTGCATAAGTGAAATACTGTTTCTCCGTATCACTCAATACAGCAGCCATTTCTTCCATATAACCTTCGTAAATGGCTTTAAAGAAGTCTTTTCTGATGCTGATCTTCGTCAAATCAGTTTCTTCTTCACTTGCAGCACATAGATAGGTTCTCATCATATCACCCACATCACTGATGAAATAACCAGGCATTACCGTATCCAGGTCAATTACACAGATTCCTTTGTTGTTGGCATCAAAAAGTACGTTGCTGATCTTTGTATCGTGATGAATCACTCTCAAAGGCACCTCGTCATTGGCTACAATATCAAGATAAGTGTTTACAATGCTTTTGTGCTCATTGATGAAATCAATATATTCTTTGGCTTGCTCCAGACGTTCCGGATTGGCATTGGCACAGGCGGTTTTAAACTGCTCATACCTCAGACTCAGGTTATGGAAGTCAGGAATGGTGATGTTTAAGGTTGCAGCGTCAAAATCTGCCAGCAGCGCAGAGAATTTTCCAAACTGTTTGGCTGCTTCATAAGCTTCTTCTCTTTTTGTCAGGGCGTTTAAAGAAACTGAGCCTTCGATAAATGGCGTCATGCGGAAATATCCGGATGGGGTATTTAGCAGAGATTCCCCTGATAAAGCCTTTACTGGCGATACAAACAGGTACTCCGGGTCTTTCTTATTTAAAAAGTCTTTTAACAGACTTAGGTTTTTATCAATATTTGAAGGCTCTTTAAATACATCAGTATTCACCTTTTGCAGGATATAGCTTTGCTCAGCGGCAGTCACTTTCCAGGTATGGTTTATCAGGCCATCGCCAAATAAATTAACAGTCGTGTCATCAGAATTCAGGCCATACAATGGTAAGATATTTTCGAACATGCGTCTTTTCAAGATTGGTTACAAATTCAAACGTAATTATTTATGTGATCAAAACCAGTGAGCAAACGTTTGCGCAAAATTACTTAGGATTCGGAATAATTAATTCTGACTCCACAACTACGTTGAAATAAGCCTGTTCTGTACCGGTTTCATTTTTAGGTCTGTTGATCAGATCTATTAGAATATCTGCAGCTTTCTTACCTTGTTTGTATGGAAACTGTTCTACAGAGGCAATCGGCGTGTAATCCATGTAATTAATAATCGGCAGATTCGCGTAACTGACAAAGTCGATTCCTTCCAGTTCCAGAGAACGGGTATGTCTCATCGCAAATAAAGCGACATAATCATTAAAGGTAACGATGGCTGTCGGTTTACGTCTGTGGTTCAGCATGGTGTTCATCACTTCAATGGTACCGCTTTCGGAAAGATCGCAGCTCACAATTAAAGAAGGGTCAAATTTCAGGCGGTTGGAGATCATGGCTTTAATATAGCCTTCTTTCCGCTCGTGACTGGCTACCAGTGTGGTAGGCCCGTTGATCATCCCGATGGTACGGTGACCTTTCTTTAGCAAAAAGTTTACCGCTTCATAGGTTCCGTTCTCCAGGTTAGAGGCCACATAGTGGATGTCTTTAATAGGGGGGATGCGGTCAAAAAATACAACAGGGATATTCAGTTTCTTAAATACCTCAAAATGTTCATAAGTACTGGTTGTCTTAGAGACAGATACCAAAAGCCCGTCTACACGTTGGGTTTTCATTTTCTCTACCAATAGTTTCTCGCGGTCAGCATCATCATGCGATTGTGCAAGTAAAACGGTATAGTTTCTTTTATAGGCAACATCTTCAATGCCACTAATGGCAGTTGAAAAGAAAGATTCAGATAATTCCGGTAAAATCACACCTATTATATGTGACTTCCCTTGTAGAAATTGGATCGCTTTCTGATTTGGCTCATAATTTAGCTCTGCAGCTAGCTTTTTGACCCTCATCTTTGTTGTTAAACCGATACTGGAATGGTCATTTAAAGCCCTTGAAACGGTAGAAACCGAAATCTTAAGTATTTTGGCTATTTCTTTTATCGTGGTTGGTTTATCAGACATGATGTTCAAATATTGGTATAAACTTTCAATAACCTTCAATTATTTTGAAAAAACAATTCGCATAAAACCCAATTGTTTGATGCTTAGGAGTAAAATGTGCGCAAACGTTTGTTTGAAAATATAAGCCTGAATTTAGGTTTCAAGGGGTGTTTTTTTAGTGAAAATCGCATTTCATTGAGTCTAATCGCCGTATTTTGTTAATTTATGTAAGGTTTGCTTAGTATAACGATCATGAAATTGTTACAAATGAGGGAATGGCTGATTTTTACCGGCAATTCCATTTTTTAAATTATAGAATCTTTAAATATCAAACGTTTGCGTGTATTTTTTGAAGGGCAATTTGCATGGGTTGTGGATATAGTCTATACCTTGTAATCGAAAAATCGCGTATGGTATGTCATAAAAGCGATACTTTTGAACCGAACATATATAATGAACTGAATATTATGAATAGAAGACAATTTGTTAGAAATAGCGGCATCACTGCCGCCGCTATAACTGTTTTACCTGAGCAATCTGTTTTTGCGGGCACTAAGGGTGAAAAGATTAAGGTAGCAATGATTGGAGTGGGAATGAGAGGCCAAAATCACCTTGATCTTTTATTGAAGAGAGATGATGTGGATTTGGTTGCGATCTGTGATGTAGATGAAAGAATGTTAAATTCTGCAAAAGCCCTGATTGCAAAATCAGGAAAACCAATGCCAAAGATTTACACTGGTGATGAAAATGCCTGGAAAAAACTTTTGGAAACAAAAGGATTAAAAGCAATTGTAATTTCTACACCATGGGAATTGCACAAGCCAATGATCATTAAATCAATGGAAGCTGGTCTTAAATATATCGCTACTGAAGTAATGTTAGGTATTACACTTCAGGATCACTGGGATGTAGTACAAGCGTCAGAAAAACACAATGCTCATGTGATGATGTTGGAAAACGTTTGTTACAGAAGAGATGTGTTAGCAGCGTTAAATATGGTACGTCAAGGGGTGTTTGGTGAAATCATGCACTTACAAGGTGGTTACCAACATGACCTTAGAGAGGTTAAGTTTAATGATGGTAAAGGCCCTTATGGTGGTGGTGTAGAATTTAATGAGAAAGGTTTCTCTGAAGCAAAATGGAGAACTAACCACTCGGTACACCGTAATGGAGATTTATACCCAACACATGGTATCGGTCCGGTTGCACATTGTATCAACATCAACAGAGGTAACAAATTCTTAAAATTGAACTCTTTTGCAACTAAAGCAAGAGGTTTACATAACTATATTGTAGAGAAAGGTGGCGAGAACCATCCAAATGCGAAAGTAAACTTCCGTCTGGGCGATATCGTGACTACGACTATCGACTGTGCAAACGGCGAAACGATTATCTTACAGCACGATACTAACCTTCCAAGACCTTATTCTATTGGTTTCAGAGTTCAGGGCACTAAAGGCCTTTGGATGGATGTTAACAAGAGCATATATGTAGAAGGTGTAAGCAAGCCTCATGCCTGGGATCCAGCAAAAGAGTGGTTAGAGAAATATGATCACCCACTTTGGAAAAAATACGGTAATGACGCACAAGGTGCAGGTCATGGTGGTATGGACTTCTTCGTAATCCATGCTTTCATTGAAGCAGCAAAAAGAAACGAGCCTACACCAATGGACGTTTATGATGCAGCAGCATGGAGTGCAATTACGCCATTAAGTGAGCAATCTATAGAATTAGGAAATGAAACAGTTGATTTCCCTGATTTTACCAGCGGTAGCTGGATGACTAGAAAACCAATTTTCGCCTTAAACGACGATTATTAATCTTATTGAATTTTAGCCATGTTTTCGGGGGATTTTGAAGCTGAATTAATTTAGTCTCAAAATTCTCCGGATTTGCTAAAGCCTCAATTCGCATATTTTCATAAAAGGAGCAGTATGATTTTTCATAATTGCTCCTTTTTTTTGACAAAAAAAAAGGAAGAAAACGATTTTCTTAACGTTAACTTAACATTGGAAACGCATCTTTGTATATGTTTTTAACCATTCTTGCTTTAACGTTTTTATTGTTCGCTTTGATCGCAGCTTTTAAAATGGAGTCCTTTTTACAAGGATTTCTATTTATTGTGGCTTTAGCTGTCGTTGCTGGGGTATTTTATTTATTTATTCTTTTTCCTGGTTTTTCGGGTTTGGCAGTGGCATTAATGCTGGGTGCTTTTATCTTTAGACAGAGTAAAAAGTAATCGACCTATCTGACTACTGTGCAGCGACTTAACCAGGTATTGCCTGGTGCTTTTCCGATGTTTTTTTGCCCTTTAAAGCGTAAAAAAACACCGGAAAATTGATGCTTTTTGGCTCTTTTCTTGCTAATATATTTAGTTCCGAAAAACAGTTTCGATTATTTATTTCAAAATTTTGTAATAATATGATAATATTATATTTAATATTTCTTAAATTTATTTCAATTAGGGGTTATTAAAAAATAATAATATTCATTATGAAAACATTAGGGGAGAAATTTAGAATTTTACGTCAAAAAAAAGGGGTCAACCAAAAAGCGATGGCCGATCTGTTGGATATCTCAATTCCAGCATACTCAAAATTGGAAACCAGTATTACTGATCCGAACTTTAGCCGCATCAATCAGATCGCTGAAGTACATGGATTGAGCTTAAGAGAGTTTCTGGACGTTGGGGAAGAAGGCGTAAGTGAACACATTCAGATCATCGAACAATTGAAGGAAAAAATCAGTCAATTAGAGAGTTCTGTGATCCGTTTGCAAAGTAAACTGATTGATTTATATGATAAAGAAGATCAGCGCAATAAAAGCGTTTAATCTTTAGCAGATTTGTAGGTATCGGTGTCTTTATTGTTCTCTTAACTCATTGATTGTTACTTGTTTATTTAATGAGCAATTAGTTGTTTAGAAGCTTTTAAAGACGCTGATACTTCCTGTTTTTTATCTTCAGTTTTACTACAGAATAGGCGATTACATTTGACTATATTTTATAGTTTTTATGGGCCTTTCTTTTTTGTTTAAATCAAGGTACAGTGTGCTTTTTTCCTATGTGGCAACGTTTATTGCCGGGTCGTTCCTGATTCGTCTTGGATTGATGGTTGCTACATTGGAAAACACTGGTTTTTCCTTCCTTTCCATCCTGCGCATCTTCGGTCAGGGTTTAGTGTACGATTTCGGTGTAGCCATGTTTCTGGTGCTATTTTACGCCCTTTATTTATGTTTTCTGCCGCAGCGCTTTGTCAGGTCCTGGTTTAATATTTTGCTCAGCTATGCAGTTTTATTCCTGATGACGGTAATTGCCATGTTCTCTTTCTTTGCAGAACTTACTTTTTGGCAGGAATTTGAAAGTCGATTTAACTTTATCGCTGTAGATTACCTGGTTTATACTTACGAGGTGATCCACAATATCAATGAATCCTATCCTTTGCCCTTGTTGATCGGTGGAGTAGTGTTGATTAGTCTGTTGGTGTTGTTTGGTTTTATGAAAACAGGTGCATTTAAACATCATTTTCAGTCAGCTACTACTTTTAAGAAAAGAGTCACGATCACCGGCATGATCTTTTTGAGCTGTCTTTTTTACGGATTTTTTGTCCCCGATTCATGGGCAGAAGAAGGTTCAAACCGTTACCATAATGAACTGGCTAAAGCCGGTATATATTCTATTTTTTCTGCCTTCAAAAACAACGAACTCAATTACAATCATTTTTATAAGATGCTGGATAAACCGGAAGCTTACCGGGTCATCAGGTCTTCCCTACAGGAGGGTAACGGACGGTTTTTAGCTGCTGATGCCAGCATAAAAAGAAATATTAGCGGAACCGGGACTGGCTGTAAACCGAATGTGATCATGATTACGGTGGAGAGTTTAAGCGCTGATTTTATGGCACATTTTGGGAATAAGGAAGGTTTAACACCAGTCCTGGATTCTTTAGCAAATACCAATTTGTTGTTTACCAATATGTATTCCACGGGAACAAGAACGGTTAGGGGGATGGAAGCGCTTTCGCTGGCAATTCCACCAACACCGGGGAGCAGCATTGTGAGGCGTCCGGGTAATGACAGCCTGACCACCATTGGGAATGTTTTTGAAAAGGCGGGTTATCACCGCAGCTTCTATTATGGCGGTGATGGGTATTTCGACAATATGAACCAGTATTTTGGTAGCAATGGCTATGATATTGTTGATCGTGGCAGAAAGGTGATGGCCGGTGATCATTACCTGACCAAACGAACCATTATTACGGATGAACAAGTTCATTTTGAAAATGCCTGGGGCATTAGTGATGAAGATTTGTATACCGCAGTGATCAATGGCTCTGACCGCCAGTTCGAAGCGGGGAAGCCATTTTACAGCTTTGTCATGACGACTTCAAATCACCGTCCTTTTACTTATCCGGAAGGAGAAATTGACATTCCTTCAGGAACGGGTAGAAATGGCGCTTTGAGGTATACAGATTATGCTATTGGCAGGTTTTTACGTGAAGCGGCTACCAGGCCATGGTTCAAAAATACGGTGGTGATTATTGTAGCAGACCATTGTGCCAGTAGCGCCGGAAAAAATGAAATTGACATCAGTAAATACCATATTCCCTGTATCGTATTGAATTTGCCAGCCGGTGTAATGAATCTGACAGGGAAAAATAAACAAATTACTCCTTTGTGTTCCCAGATAGACTTGTATCCAACGTTGTTCAATCTATTGGGCTGGAGCTATGAAAGTAACCTTTTTGGCAAAGATGTGCTGGCGAAATCTTTTGTACCCAGAACTTTCCTTGGCACTTATCAAAAGCTGGCTTACCTTAAAAACGATAGTCTGGTCGTGTTGAGTCCACAACAAAAGGTGGAGACTTTCCTTTATGACCCGCTTAAAAACGAGCAGCTTCCCCGCAAATTCTCCGGACATGTGGTTAAAGAAGCAATTGCAAATTACCAGACAGCTTATGATCTTTTCAAGAACGGTGGTCTACATCAATAATAATTATTAACTTAAAAGCCATCTGGCATATCTGATTTGATGAAACTACTATTAATTGAAGATGAGCAGTCGCTCCGCGAAAGTATCCTTGCTTATTTTAGCGCGGAAGGAAATATCTGTGAACTGGCTGTCGACTTTCAATCTGCAATGGAGAAAATCAACCTTTACCAATATGATTGTATCTTACTGGACCTGACTTTACCTGGTGGTGAGGGAATGGAAATCCTGCGTGCACTAAAGAAATTGAATAAGAAAGACGGGGTTTTGATCATTTCTGCCAGACATTCTCTGGATGATAAAGTAGATGGTTTAAACCTGGGTGCCGATGATTATCTGGTGAAACCTTTCCATTTATCTGAACTGCAAGCCAGAGTTACTGCGATTGTCCGCAGAAAAAGTTTTGACGGCAACAGCACAATTATCTTTAATGAAATTAGTATTGATACTATCGGGATGAAGGTGATGGTGAATGACCGGGTGTTGAACCTGACGCGTAAGGAGTTTGATTTGCTGGTTTATTTTACCGCTAACCAACGGAAAGTGGTGACAAAGAATGCGATTGCGGAACATTTATGGGGCGATGAAATAGATTTGTCGGACGATTTCGACTTTATCTATACGCACATCAAAAATCTGCGTAAGAAACTGATCGAAGCAGGGAGTAAAGATTACATCAAATCCATGTATGGTGTGGGCTATAAGTTTGAGAACATATGAAACTTTCCAGTCGGTATAACCGGGTAAATATATTGGTATCTCTTCTGGTCTTGTTATCGACCGGGGTGATTTATTATGTAGTCATCCATTTTATACTGACGGAGAAACTGGACCGGGACCTGCGGATTGAAGAAGAGGAAATTCGTGCCTATGTACAAAAATACCATAAGCTGCCGCTGCCCGCTGATTTCCATGATCAAAAGGTAATTTACAGGATGGTTAGTCCTTCGGATACCCTGGGCAGGAGCTATAGCAATAGCATTTATCTGAATGAAAAAGAACATGAAAAGGAACCGGGAAGACGCCTGACCACCTTCATGAAAGTGAACGATCAGGTGTATGAGGTCAGTGTGGTGAAATCCAGACTGGAAGCTGAAGACCTGGTCCGTATTATCTTTTTGATCAGTTTGCTGATTATCGTCCTGCTGTTGCTGACACTTTTTCTGGTAAACAGGTTTTTATTGAATAGTTTATGGCAACCATTTTATCATATTCTTGATCAAATGAAAGCTTTCAACCTGACGGGTAAAAATGAGGTTAAAGTAGCGCAGAGTAATATTGATGAATTTGTAGAATTGAATCAGGCGGTACTGTTAATGTCTAACCGTGTGAAGGAGGACTATACAGAGTTGAAATCTTTTACAGACAATGCGGCGCATGAGATGATGACACCTTTAGCTGTGATCAATTCTAAGCTGGATACATTACTGCAAACCGAAGGTTTCAGCGATAAACAAGGAGAATTGATAGAAGATATTTACCTGGCTGTAGGCCGGCTATCCCGTTTAAATCATTCCTTATTGTTACTGGCGAAGATTGAAAACAATATGATCAAGAATGAAGAACCGATTCATTTGAAACCTTTGATCGAACAGAAACTGAGACAGTTTCAGGAGTTGTTGCAATCTGCGGAGATTACGGTTTCCACACAGCTGGCGGATAAAGAGGTGTTAATGAGTAAGTATCTCGCGGATATTTTACTGAATAACCTGATCAGCAATGCCATTCGTCACAATGTTAAAGCCGGGCGGATGCTCGTTTTATTAACCTCCGATCAATTGATTTTTAGAAATACAGGCATCGAAATGGCTTTGGATGGAGGCAGAACTTTCGAACGGTTTAATAAAACAGCAGCTTCAGAAGGGATGGGCTTAGGCCTGGCTATCTCCCGGCAAATTTGCAACCATTACGGCTTTTCCATGACCTATAGTTATGAAGCTGGTCTGCATACATTCTCTGTTAATTTTTAAGCATTGCCAGGACAGAACCCGGACCTTGCTTTGGGCAGGAGCGGCGAATTGCTCATATTCCCGGGCTGATCGGGTAAAAACGCAATCGTTATCGTAAATATTTCAGGTTATCCGGCCGTATTCAATGTTTAATTTCCTTAACATTGATTCTAGTATTTAACCTATATAATCATAAACTATGAAGGGCAAAGATCTGTTTTCATTAGAAAACAAGGTGATTGTAATTACCGGGGCAACCGGTGTTTTAGGCGAGTCGTTTGCGCTTGCTGTGGCTGCTGCCGGAGCTAAAGTTGCCATTCTGGGTAGAAACGAAGAAAAAGCAAATGAACGCGTTAAAGCGATCACAATAAACGGTGGAGAAGCGATGGCTGTCATCACCGATGTGCTGGATGAAAAAGCATTGATCTCTGCAAGAACACAAATTCTAAACGCCTGGGGAACCATTGATGGGTTGGTAAACGCAGCCGGAGGTAACATTCCGGGAGCAACCATCGGTCCGGATCAGAATATATTTGATATCAACATCGCGGATACTCAGAAAGCAGTAGAGCTAAACCTTTTCGGTACCGTATTACCTACACATGTGTTTGGTAGGGTGATCGCAGAAAAAGGAAAAGGTTCTATTGTGAATATTTCTTCTTTGGCGGCTCAACGCCCTTTAACCAGGGTTTTAGGGTATACCTTAGGGAAAAATGCGATAGAAGGATACACGAAATGGATGGCGGTAGAGCTGGCACAACGTTACGGCGACCGTGTCCGGGTGAATGCGCTTGCACCAGGAGTATTTTTGACGGAGCAAAACCGTTCCCTGCTCACCAATCCCGATGGCTCTTACACAGATCGTGCACAACGTTTTGTAAATCATACCCCTTTTGGTAGATTAGGGAACCCGGAAGAATTAAACGGAACATTGATCTATTTATTGAGTGATGCTTCTGCCTTTGTAAACGGAGAAACGATATTAGTAGACGGTGGATTTAATGCCTATAGCGGCGTATAAAACTATGGATAAAAAGAATCATAAATTATTGCAAACATGGCGCTGGTATGGGCCATCAGATCCGGTGAGCTTATCCGATGTAAAACAAGCGGGAGCCACAGGAATCGTCACTGCCTTACACCATATTCCTCATGGTGCAGTCTGGCCGGTGGCGGATATTCTGGAAAGAAAATCAATTATCGAAGCTTCAGGGCTACATTGGGCAGTGGTAGAGAGTGTCCCCGTTCATGAGGCGATTAAAACAAGACGTAAGGATGCGGATGTATACCTCGCTAACTACAACGAAACCTTGAAAAATCTGGCTTCTTGTGGGATTAAAACGGTATGTTACAATTTTATGCCGGTATTGGACTGGACGCGTACGCAGTTAGACCTGACGATGACGGACGGTTCAAAAGCACTTTATTTTAACTGGACTGACCTGGCTGTATTTGATCTTTTCATTTTGAAAAGGGAAGGTGCTGCTGCAGACTACCCGGAAAAAATAAGAGAAAGAGCTGGTCTAAGGCATTCGGAAATGACGGCTGCTGAGTTAGATTTATTGAGGATTAATGTCCTGATGGGCATCCCTAATGAGAAAGAAATCGAGCTTGAAGCTTTACAAAATAGTATTGATGAGTATAAAGAGATTGGTACTGCCGGCCTGAAAGAGAATCTGATCTGGTTCCTGAACGGGATTTCCGAAGTATGTGAGTCGGAAGGTATCAAGATGACGATTCATCCGGATGACCCACCATATCCGATTCTGGGCTTGCCACGTATCGCCAGTACAAAGGAAGATTTGCTATATATTATTAATAGTGTAAATCTGGATTTCAATGGCATATGTTTTTGTACCGGTTCTTTAGGCGCAGGCTTAAACAATAACCTTCCGGAGATTTTCGAAGCGGTGAAATCAAGGGTAAATTTCCTGCACCTGAGAAATGTAACCAAAGATGAAGAAGGTAATTTCTATGAAGCAGATCACCTGGGAGGTGATGTAAATATGTATGAAGTGATGAAGGCGATTGTGGCAGAGAATGTTTCGAGAAAATTGCCGATTCCATTTCGCCCGGACCATGGTCACCAGATGTTGGACGACCTGGCTAAGCATACAAATCCGGGTTATTCCGCAATTGGCCGCTTACGCGGACTGGCAGAATTGCGTGGACTGGAATTGGGGATTAGCGGAAATTACTAATCTTTAGAGAGGGTAGAAGAGCGAACCATGATCCTGGTATCCAGTTTTATGGTTTCAAAATCTACTTCATGGTGCTTCCGTTCGATTAATGAGATTAACTTTTCGGCAGCAAGCTGTCCGATTTCAAAGGCTGGCTGATGTATGGTACTCAACGCAGGGTTCATCGCATCGGCCAGTTCTGTATTGGTGAAACCAATTAAGGCGATGTCGTTAGGTATTTTATAACCTAATTTGTTTAACAAAGAAAGGCATCGGGTTGTAATCTGATCTGTAGCCGTGAAAATCGCATCTGGCGGCTCTGGCAAGGCCATGTAATATTGAATCGCTTCTTCCAGATCTTCATTTAACTTATGGGTATCGGTATAGTCGCAAGAGCGGAGATAAGCAGGGTTGAAGGCTATTTTTTGATCTGAAAGCGCTTGTTTATAGCCGTTTAATCTATCGGTAGAAATACTGAGTCTGGTATTGGTATTGAGGTGTGCAATGCGTTTAAAGCCATTCCTGATCAGGTGCATGGTGGCGTCGTAAGCGCCTTTAAAGTTGTCTGCGCCTACTTTGTGGGTATCTATCTGGTCGGTTAAACGGTCAAATAATACCATTGGCAGACCTGATTCCTGTAGGTTTTTAAGGTAGCTAAAGTCGGTAGTTTCACAAGCAGGGGAAATGAGTAAGCCATCTATTCCGCCGGAATATAACAAGTCAATACAAGCCATTTCTTGTTTTTGAGATTCCTTGCTTTGCATGATAATGATCTGGTAGGATTTATCCGTACTGATCTTGTCGATCCCATCCAGCATTTGCGCTACAAAGTTATTATCTAAGGAGCAAACCACCACACCAATAGATCTGCTTCTTCCTTGCTTTAAGCCTTTTGCCATCCGATTCGGAACGTAATGGTGCTCCGTTGCATAGGCAATTACCTTCTTTTTAGTCTCTTCCCCGATTTCATAGCTGTCGTTTAAAGCTTTGGAAATAGTAGAAGTAGACAGGTTCAGGGCCTTTGCAATATCCCTTAATGTGATACTGTTGTTCATACCGGTTTTATATATATGGGCTAAAATGCAATTATTAGGGGAGATAAGGGAATCTTTTTTTATTTATAAGCGCGATGTCTATTCTTTTCAGGGGGTTACAATGCCATTTTGTTTTCGCCTGATCTTTAATATCTTTAGGAGAAGAAATATCTAATCCTATCCAAATGAAAAAAGCGTCCGGTTTAATCTTATTGGTTTTGTTGTTTGGGTCCATGAAAAATGAGCACCGGGGAAAGGGAGCGAACGGTTCGGGGAAGGTCGTGATCGGTTATGTAGGCGGATTCAGAGGCCTGGTTAATACGGATGCGATAGCGCCGGAAAAGTTAACTCATATCAATTATGCTTTTGTGGATGTTCAGGGAAACCGGGCCTTTTTAACCAATGAAAAAACAGATACGGTAAATTTCAGAAAGCTGCTGCTGTTAAAAAGGAAGAATCCCTCGCTTAAAATTCTGATTTCTATTGGCGGATGGGCATGGAGCAAAAACTTTTCTGATGCAGTGTTGACAGATACTTCAAGAGCGGCTTTTGCTTCAAGTGCTGTAGATATCATTAGAAAATATAGCTTAGATGGGGTAGATATAGATTGGGAATACCCCGGCCGCCCGGGAGAGGTTGGCAATGTTTACCGGCCAGAAGATCAGCACAATTTCACATTAATGTTTGAAGCGCTAAGGAAAGAATTGGACATACTGGAAAAGGAAACTGCTCAAAAGAAACTGCTGACCACTGCTGTAGGTGGCTTTTCAGACTTCTTATTGCATACCGAAATGGACAAAGCGGCGAAATACCTGGACTATGTAAACCTGATGACTTATGATTACTATTCTGGTAAAATTGCCGGGCACCATACCAATTTATATCCTTCAAAGCTTTATCCCCCGCATAATTCAGCCGACAACGCAATTAAAGCCTATGTTGAGGCCGGTGTTCCTATTTCAAAATTAGTGATGGGCATCGCCTTTTATGGTAGAAATAGCAAAGTGGAGCCGGGAAGCGCAACTGGATTGGGTGCTACCTATATTAAAGGAGAATTTGGAAGTGGTTATACTAAGATAAAAGATAGCCTGGTAAATAAAAAAGGCTTTGTTGCCTATAAAGACCCTGATGCCAGAGCTTCTTATCTGTACAATCCAGACACTCAAACCTTAATCACTTATGACGATGAATGGTCGGTGAGGGAGAAGTGTAAATACGTGAAAGACAATGGCATGGGAGGTGTTATGTTTTGGGAATATGCCTCTGACCCCAAAGAATACCTGTTAAATGAAGTGATCAGGTCATTCAAATGAAAAATCTTTTAATTTAAACCCAGGATGTTTGCCGGTTCCATTCCTGAGTAATTCTCCGGATTATTGATAGTAAATTATATCTTTGGGAAATTATATATTTAATTATGCTTGCAGGGGATATGCTAAAGAGAAACGCGCGATACTTTTTATTAATACTGGTTTTATGTGTTTTTTCCTCCTGTTTTCAGATTATAGAAGAGATAAATGTGGCTAACAATGGCTCAGGAACGGTTAATCTAACTGTGAATTTAAGTGCCAGCAAAACGAAGGTCGCTTCCCTAATGCTTTTGGATAGTGTAAATGGGTATAAAGTACCCGGTAAACAGAAAATCCAGCAGGAAATGGAAGAAGTTGTAAGCTATCTGAAAAATTCTCCAGGGATTAGCAATGTGAAGAAAACACTTGATTTTGAGAATTATATCGCTACAGTAAGCTTTGCTTTCAAAAACATCTCTAATATTAATAATGTCAGTCAGAATGTGTTGAAGAAGATGAAAATCAAAGCAATCAACAATTCTTCTTTTAGCTTTAACCCGGAGAACGGGGTTTTTCAACGTCGTTACATCCATACAAAAGAGGCCTTAGTAGAATATAATAAGCTGAAACCGGAAGTTAAAAACGTGTTTAAGGAGGCGAGTTACACGAGCATTTATCGCTTTGAAAAAACCGTAGCTACAAGTTCGAATCCATCGGCGAAAGTATCAAAAACAAAGAAAGCAGTGATGTTAAACGCCGGGATCATGGGCTTGATCAACGGAAAAACTAATATTTCTAATCAAATAACGCTTGTGAAATAATTCTTTTAAAAATTGCACCTACTATCTAATTATATATAATACCTATTTAAAACACGATACAAAACATGAATTACTATTTTAAATCTGCAATTGCCGGATCTTTCCTGTTAAGCACACTTGCAGTAAATGCCCAGGATCTTTCCCGTAAAATCCCTGCTGATGCACTTGCTGTGGCCACTGTTAAAGGAGGGAATTTAACGCAGTTGATGTCTGTAAGCGAATTTAACCAGAGTTTTCCGGGTAAAAAGATCTTAGAAGCGCTTGCTAAAGATTATAAGGCCGATTTCCAGGGAATGGAAGATTTCGGTTTCAACCTATCTTCGGATTTCTATTATTATAATCAAACCAACGACAGTGTAAGTTATAACTGTTTCCTGATGCCTGTTAAAGATGCAGCTAAAATAGACCTGTTCTTTACAAAACGTGGCAAGCAATTTACCCTTAAAGACCAGGTCAGGTCTTATTTTAATATAGACTCTACGGAGATAGTTCACTGGAATGGCGAGATGTTACTGGCTGTACTTCCTACTGCAAAAGCGGCTTATTTCAATCGCCCGGAAGTTCGTGAGCGTTTAGGTTTATCAAAGCAGGAGGAGATTGGTCTCTCGCTTTCAAAAGAGTCAGCGGAAAGTGACTATCCTTTGATGACGGATTCAGTTGCCGTTCAGGTAGCAGGGGAAGGAAACCAGAAGATCAGTATGGGTATTGAAGACGATGCCACAGTTCAGGAACCGGTTAAGAAGAAAAAATCAGTACCTGCTAAGAACAGATCAAAAAAATCAAAGCTGAAAGGAAAGAAAACAGCGGTAAAAAACTATAAGAAGAAACCGGTAAAAAGACGTCTGGAAACACTGAAAGCAGATCCGGTAGCAGCAGAAGAAATGGAAGTGTCAACTGCTGTTGAGGCAACAGAGGCTTTTGCGACTGATAGCAGCATGGTCCCGGTAGATACTGCCTATTCGGAAAGCAGCGCTAGCGATGAAGGGATTAGCCCTTTCTTTCAGGATAGAAGACTGAAAACGGGAATACTGGCAAAATGGACCGCGAAAATGAGCGATGATTTTTTCGCAGGAAAGAATCAGGGTTCTATTTTAAGTAATCCGGACTTCACAAAAAGTGTTGACCATAAGGCTGAAGCTACCATCTGGATTTCCGGTGTAGAGCAGTTGAGTAGCGCTTATCTGCCTTTAGATTACTTTAAAGGGGTTAATTTTATGGGTGGTTATGGTACTGCCAATGCTAAACTATTCCTGGAAGAACAATCAATTAAGATGAGTTCGGCAATAACTTTTAATGAGGATATGGGCAGTGTAATGAGAAAAGTCCATAAAAGAAAGCTGAATAAGAAATTCCTGAAATATGTAAATGAAGATCAAATGATCGGTTATATGGCTTATGCGATGGATACGAAAGCGTACTTGCAGGAATACCCTAAACTGGTTTCTAAAATTTATGGCTCCGTATATGCTGATGAAATAGGTATGGCTACTGACTTGTTTTCCCTGTTATTGGATGAAGAAGCCATTGGAAAAGTGATCAAAGGAGACGGTATGTTTGTTTTCAACGGCTTATCACAAAAAGAAGTTTCTTATAAATCTTATGATTATAATGAGGAAAACTTCGAAACCAAAGAGGTGATGAAGACAAAGAAAGAAACTTTGCCTGACTTCCTGATGATGATTTCTACAGAAGATACCCGTTTGATAGACAAATTAATCGCTTATGGCGTGAAAAAAGAACTGGTGAAAAATAACAATAGCTATTATGAGATTTCTATTCCTAAAAGTCCGATGGCATTTTATTTTACCATTAAGGATGGGGTGATCTTTTTGAGTAGCAATGCGCAGGAGATGCAGCAGATTGTGAACAATACTTTTAACACAAAAGTTAGCGCTAAACATAAGAAAGCCTTATTGGGAAATAATTACGCAGCTTATTTCAGTCCTAAAAAACTAGTGGGTAAAATCCCGGCAGAAGAGTTAGGGGGACTGGCAAAAGTGGAGAAAACGAATAAAACGCTAAGTTCATTGGGTGATATCTATATCAGATCGTTCCCTATGACTGGCAACACATTTTCTGCGGAAATCAGTATGGATATTCCTGCCGGTCAGAAAAACGCATTGAAATACCTGTTCTCTATCACTGAGGACCTTCAAAAGTAAGGGCATCTACATGAAATTGACTTTAAAAATATCAGCAACAATAGTTCTATTGTTGCTGATTTCTGTTTATGGGTATTTATACTTCCGCGAATCGCGTTCTTATGATCAGCAAGTCGCCAAAGATGCCAGCGTGGTTTATAAACTGAATGTGGACGGTTTACTGAAAACCATGGCTGTTGATTTTATTGGTAATCCGGGTTATTATTTGAAAACTAAAGAAAAAGGGGGACAGAAACCAGACTTCTCTTTGCCTGCCAACGTATTTGTCTATTCATTGAAAACAAAGGCTCCGGGGACTTTTTTCACAGAACTGGCTTTATCAGATACGACGGGCTTAAACGCCTGGTTAAAGCGGGTGCTGAAAATCACAGACTTTGCTGTACAAGGAGCAGGGAATCGCGTTGGGACTTCTTCTGATCGTAAAATCACCGTTCTTAATGCTGGAAAGACCTTCGCCATTGCTTACTCTTTCAAAAGAGAAGCAGTATTGGAAGAGCTGAATGATATCCTCGGTAAAAAAAACAGGATGGAAGGTGGCACTCCGCTGATGATTGCTTTGAAAAAGGCAAAAGGCCATTTGAGCTGGACAGCAGCAGCAGGTGGCGGCCAGCTGAATTTCAAAGATGGGCTTGCTGAAATTGAAGGTAGTTTTCCTACAGAAGGCCTGGATATTCCTGATCAGCCCCGGTCAATGGTTGAATTTGCAGATCATGCTTTAATAAAGATCCGGGTAAATGCAGGGTTTAAAACATCCGGGATGCCCAAAGACCTTTCTTTAAAAGGGATCTCAGTTCAAACAGATACCTTGTTAAAATCCTATCTGGGCTTTGCCGCACTGGAAATGGGCCCTGCTATTACACAAATGGATTCCCTGATTGCTTATGAATACAATGATGACTTTGAAAAAGTGGCTACTGTTCAATTGAAAAAAGTAAGGGTACCGAAGCTAAAACTAAGCATAGGAGCCAGAACAGCGGGCCTACTGGCTTATCTGAAAGAAAACCAGGTGATCAGTACAGAAGACAGGTTAAATAAAGAACTGTTCCCCTTATATCAGGTATTTAGTCGTACTAAGAATAATATCTGGCAATTGAGTACGCTGGAAAATGATCCTGTAAACGAGACTGAGGCAATCCGGAATACATCCAAAACGAACCCGGATTTCTTTGCTTTAACGGCTGATTTAAGAGGTATTAAAGCCCAACAAGTGTTTCCATTATTGAACAAGTGGCTAAAGCCGTTTTCTCATTTGAAAATTACAGCTGCCAAAATAGATAACGGAACTGCCAGGTTAAATGGTACGTTGGAATTTGAAGATAAAAACATCAATGCTTTTATTCAAATGATACAGTAAGTAGAATTTAATGTTGGAGGGATCTACTTAATCGTAAGAATTTTCAAAACGAAATTATATGGTTGATCAGGATCCATCAAAATAATCCGGCTTTTAACTATCGTTAAAGCCGGATTATTAGTATTTGACAAATTAATGATGGGAATATCAGGACAACTATTTACATTTGCTTAACAGTGTTAAATTATTTACACTATTTTATTTTCTAAAACATGGGCAGTAAGGAACGCATACAACGGTTAAAAGAGGACACAAGACTCAATATATTGGATGCTGCACTGGAAATCGTGAAAGAAGATGGTTGGCAGTCACTCAGCATGAGAAAGATTGCCGATAAGATTGAATATACCGCACCGATCATTTATGAGTATTTTGCGAATAAAGAGGGGATATTACTGGAATTAACCAGGAAAGGATATATCATTCTATTTCAGGAACTAAAAGCAGCCAAAATTCAACATGAATTGCCTCAGGATCAATTAGAGGCTATGTGGATGGCTTATTGGGACTTTGCTTTTAAATATAAAGAACTGTATCAATTGATGTACGGTGTAGATATGAGCTGTTGTGAGGTGATGAAAGCATTCCCGGAAGCAGAAGCGACTACCAATATCATTTGTGATACCATTAAAGAACTTATGACTGCTGATCCGATCAATGATGATCTGGTTTGTAGAAAATACTTCACCTTTTGGTCTGTTGTTCATGGCTTGATTTCTATCAACTTTGTGCGCAAGGGAACAGATAATATGACAAATCAACATATTCTTAGAGACGCACTCAAAGGAATTATAAAATATATCAATGATTAATACCTGTGCAATGAAAATATCATTAGCATTAATACACCAACAATAAAACATCAATATTCAAGCATACCTGACGGATTAAATTCAATCCGTTTTTTTATCCAGTACTACTTAACACTGTTAAATCACTTACACCTGTTATCTAGCCCTTAAAAGGGCTCATTATGGAAGAGTCGTCGGCTGTTTTTATTGACTTAACACTGTTAAATGACTTATACCCGTTATCTGTCTTACGTAAACTTAAGAATTATATGAAAAATCTACCTGTTACCCAATATTATCTAACACTGTTAAATTACTTACAACTGTTTTTCAAACTCTAAATCAAATACACCATGAAATATTACCCTCCATCCGGCAGCAAGTCCGGAAACAATAATCGATCTCTAAATAATAACCCCTCAATTACCATTATGAAATCAATATTTTTACTTTCAACAGCCCTGTTTCTATTCGGATGCGCCAGTGAGCCTGCAACTGAAATTGCCGCTCCTGCGCCGTCACTACCTGTGGTTTCTATTAGCCAGTCTGCGGAAACTACGTTCCTGGAATACCCTGCATCGCTACAAGGGGCAGTAGATTTAGAAATTCGCCCACAAGTATCGGGCGCCTTAGAGCAGGTATTGGTAAATGAAGGCGCCCTTGTTCATGCCGGACAACCTTTATTTAAAATCAATGCGCTTCCCTTTTTGGAACAGCTTAACAATGCTAAAGCAAATCAGCGTGCCGCAGAAGCAGCGGTATTAAATGCACAATTGGAAGTCGACAAGCTGATTCCTTTGGTACAGAACAAAGTGGTTTCTGATTTTCAATTGAAAACCGCCAAAACGGCCCACCAGATTGCTCTTGCAAACGTAGCACAGGCAAAAGCCAGCGTTGGAACTGCACAAATCAACATGGGATACACCCTGATTAAAGCACCTGTGAGCGGATATATTGGACGTTTACCTAAAAAACAAGGTAGTTTAGTATCACCATCAGATCCAATGCCATTAACCAATTTGTCTGATGTACATGAAATACGCGTTTACTTTTCTCTGGGCGAAGCAGATTTCATCAATTTCAAAGCGAAATATCCATCGGCTACTACTGCCGGAAAACTTAAAGACCTGGCGCCGGTATCCCTGGTTTTATCTGACAACAGCGTATATGCGCAACAGGGTAAGATTGATATGATTGACGGGCAGTTTGATAAAAATACAGGCTCAATCACGCTTAGGGCAAGCTTTCCCAATGCTTCCGGTCTATTGAGATCTGGAAATACCGGAAAAGTAAGGTTAAGCCTGGAACATAGTGATGCGATGCTGGTTCCACAATCTGCTACGGTAGAAGTACAGGATAAGGTTTTCGTATATACGGTTGATCAGCACAATAAAGTAGCGAAGCAACCGATTAAAGTCATCGGAACCAGTGGTACAAATTACCTGATCAAAGAAGGATTGAAATCCGGTGACCGTATCGTTTCCAAAGGATTTGAAATTCTGAAAGACGGGGATGCCATTGTTCCGGAAGCATCAAATGAAAAAACACCAAAAATTGCCGCTAACTAACATCAGTCATGTTTAAGATATTCATACAAAGACCGGTCCTTGCTACAGTAATCTCTATCTTATTAGTGATTTTCGGGCTCCTTGGACTTTCAAAATTACCATTACAACAGTTTCCTGACATTGCGCCGCCCGCAGTTCAGGTAACCGCCCTATATCCGGGGGCAAATGCGGAGACCGTATTGAGGGCTGTAGCGCCATCGCTGGAAGAGTCTATCAACGGGGTGGAGGGCATGAGTTACATGAGTTCTACTGCCAGTAATGATGGATCATTAGTGATCACTGTTTACTTTAAGCTGGGTACAGACCCGGATCAGGCTGCAGTAAATGTGCAGAACAGGGTAGCTCAAGCCACCAGTCAGCTGCCCGCAGAGGTGGTTCAGGCAGGTGTTTCTACTGCAAAACAACAGAACAGTCTGATCATGGTACTCGATATGTACACTGAAAATGAAACAGAATACGATCAGACTTTCCTGGCCAATTATGCGCAGATTAACTTAATTCCAGAGATCAAAAGGATACCTGGTGTAGGTTCTGCCAGTATTTTCGGTGGAAACAAAGATTATTCTATGCGGATTTGGTTAAATCCTTCGCAAATGGCCAGTTACAACCTGATGCCTAATGAAGTGATGGCTGCTATCCAGAATAAAAACGTAGAAGCTGCTCCGGGGAAATTCGGCGAAAGCAGTAAAAATGCCTTTGAATATGTCATCAAGTATAAAGGTAAACTGAATCAGCCTAAAGATTATGAAAACATGGTGATCCGTTCCAATGCTGACGGTTCTATTCTGAGGCTAAAAGACGTAGCAAGGGTTGAATTTGGCGCTTATACCTATGGTAGTTTAACCCGTATCAATGGAAAGCCAGGAATTGATGTCGGCATTTTGCAATTGGCCGGTTCTAATGCCAATGAAATTCAGATCAAGATTCAGGATTTCATGAAAAAAGCAGAGAAAGATTTCCCGAAAGGTGTGAAATATGATGTGCTTTATAGTACAAAAGTATCTTTAGATCAGTCTATTGACCAGGTGATTCATACTTTGATTGAAGCTTTTATCCTGGTATTTATCGTGGTGTTCATCTTCTTACAAGATTTTCGCTCTACTTTGATTCCTGCGATTGCTGTTCCGGTGGCGATTATCGGAACGTTTTTCTTTATGCAGTTATTTGGTTTCTCGATCAACTTACTGACTTTATTTGCATTGATTCTCGCTATTGGTATTGTGGTAGATGATGCTATTGTAGTGGTGGAGGCTGTCCATGCGAAAATGGAGCAACAGCATTTGCCGCCAAAAGAAGCGACAGCTTCGGCCATGCAGGAAATTACAGGGGCCATTATTTCGATCACGCTGGTGATGTCGGCCGTGTTTTTACCGGTAGGTTTTATGGAAGGATCAACGGGTGTGTTTTACCGGCAATTCGCTTTTACCCTGGCCATTGCCATCGTAATTTCTGCGGTTAATGCTTTGACTTTAAGTCCGGCTTTATGTGCTTTGTTTTTAAAAGACAACCATTCCAATCAAAATGGAGCAACTAAGAAAAACTTTTCCGAACGTTTCTTTATGGGATTCAATACAGGTTTTAACAGCCTGACTAATAAGTATATTGGTAGCCTGAGGTTCTTGATTCGCTTTAAGTGGGTTGGACTGCTTGGACTCCTGCTGATCACGCTTTCTACGGTATGGATGGTGAAGAGGACACCGACTGGATTTATTCCTTCGGAAGATCAGGGCTTTATCGCAATTGCTTTGTCGATGCCAGCAGGTGCTTCCTTAGAACGTACAACAGAAGCCTTAAAGGAGGCGGAAAAAATCCTGATGCCATTAGAATCTAACCGATTGCTGAATGTGCTTTCGGGTTTCAATATCATGACTCAAAGTACCAGTCCTTCGGCAGGTGTGGCCTTCGTGCTGCTTAAACCAACAGAGGAGCGGGGTAAATTGAAAAACATCAACGATATCATGAATGATATCAGAGCCAAACTGGGTAGCGTAAAAGGCGCCAACTTCTTTGTCTTTACTTTTCCAACCGTTCCGGGTTTCAGTAATGTGGACGGATTAGACCTGGTATTACAGGATAAAACCGGTGGAAAGCTGGATAAATTTGCGGGTATCGGCTATAACTTCATTGGGGAGTTGATGAAGCGCAAGGAGATTGCGGTAGCCTTTACTACGTTTAAAGCAGATTACCCACAATTGGAATTGAAAATTGATGAGGAGAAAGCAGAGCAGCTGGGTATCAATGTGAAAGATATTTTGCAAACGATGCAAGCATATTTTGGTAGTGCACAGGCTTCGGATTTCAACCGTTTTGGTAAATATTACCGGGTAATGGTGCAGGCAGATATCGCTGATCGTGCGGACGCTTCTGCAATGGACGCGGTATATGTTAAGAATAAACAAGGGGAGATGGTGCCGATTAATACGGTGGCTACTTTATCCAGAGTGTATGGTGCGGAAACTGCATCAAGGTACAATCTATTTAACTCAATTGGCGTAAATGCCATTGCTAAACCTGGTTATAGTTCTGGTGATGCAATTAAAGCGGTAGAAGAAGTGGCAAAAAAACACCTTCCTTCCGGATATTCATTTGAGTTTTCAGGTTTAACAAAAGAAGAGATTTCTTCCGGCGGACAATCGACCATCATCTTTATGTTGTGTCTGATCTTCGTTTACTTCCTGTTAGCCGCTCAATATGAGAGTTATATCCTTCCTTTAGCAGTGGTGCTTTCTATTCCTGCCGGTGTATTTGGGGTATTTGTTGCCATTGGCCTTACTGGAATTGAGAACAACATTTATGTTCAGGTAGCTTTGGTGATGCTGATTGGGCTTTTAGCAAAGAATGCAATTCTGATTGTAGAATATGCCGTTCAGCGCAGGAAAGCAGGAAAAACCCTGGTTTCAGCTGCTTTAGAGGCTGCTAAATTGCGTTTACGCCCGATTATTATGACTTCCCTGGCCTTTATTGTAGGATTGATTCCTATGATGAGTGCCACAGGTCCATCTGCAATGGGTAACCATTCGATCAGTATCGGCGCTGCCGGAGGAATGATTTCCGGCGTAATACTAGGATTGTTCATCATTCCGGTATTGTTTGTCATCTTCCAATACCTACAGGAAAAGGTAAGTGGCAAACCTCCATTGGCAGAAGAAATGAAGTCGGGGGTAAGTGTTAAACCAGATGCAACGATCATTTATTCTTAATACAATTCAAATGAAAACACCTATAAATAAACTTACAGCACTGATGCTCCTGATATTTTTGGGAGGCTGTAAAGTTTCAAAAGACATCATTTTACCTGTTGCAAGCGTTCCTGAAACTTTCAGAAATGCCCCGGCAGACAGTGCGAATAATATTTCTAAACTATCAGTACAACAGTTTTTTACGGACATTACCTTACGTGAACTGATAGATACAGCCTTGCTGAGAAATTACGATCTGCAAATCGCAATGAAGAACATGACTGCGGCTGAATTACTGTTCAGACAATCGAAATTGGGAAACCTGCCAGCCATTAACCTGAACATTGCTGCGAATAGCAGCAGACCGTCGGACAATAGCTTAAACGGTCTGAGTGCCGGGCAGTTTCTGGGCACTAAGCACATCGAAGATTTCAATGCAAATCTGGGATTGAGCTGGGAGGCCGACATCTGGGGAAAGATTGGAAGCCAGAAAAAAGCAGCATTAGCCAGCTATCTGCAAAGCGCAGAAGCTAGAAAAGCTGTTCAAATGCGACTTATCGCTAATGTTGCCCATGGGTATTATCGCTTATTGATGTTAGACACGCAAATGTCCATTGCCAAAAGAAATGTAGCACTGAACGACAGTACTTTAACAATGATTAAGATGCAGTTTGATGCCGGTCAGGTTAGCTCATTGGCTATTCAGCAGGCAGAGGCGCAACAACTGGTTGCCACTCAGTTGGTTCCGGCATTGGAACAGGAAATCAATATCCAGGAAAATGCACTGAGCATACTGGCGGGACAGCTTCCTGCGGCGATTAGACGCCAGGGAAGTCTGGATCAGGCTGGTTTCCCTGCGCAATTATCAGCCGGGATTCCTTCGGCATTATTGGCTCAAAGACCAGATGTACGTTCTGCGGAACTTGCTCTGGATTTGGCTAATGCACAGGTAGGTGTTGCTAAAGCCAGCATGTATCCTTCGTTAAACATTACGGCAACTGCGGGTTTAAATGCCTTTAAAGCCAGTAACTGGTTCAATATCCCTGCTTCTTTATTTGGCGTAGTAGCAGGAGGAGTAACCCAGCCCTTATTTCAACGCAAGCAATTGAAAACCCAATTTGAAATAGCGAAGATTGAAAGAGAAAAAGCGGTGCTTCAATTCAGGCAATCTGTTTTAAACGCTGTTGGGGAAGTCTCGGACGAACTGATGCGCATTGAAAAGCTAAAACAGCAGGAGGCTATTGCCCTGCGTCGGGTAAATACCTTAAAACAGGCAGTTAAAAATGCCGGTTTACTGTTCAATAACGGCATGGCGAATTATTTAGAGGTGATTACCGCCCAAAGTAACGCCCTGCAAAGCGAATTAGAATTGGCCAGTATTAAAACGGCCGAACTCCATGCTACCGTGGCACTTTACCGTGCTTTAGGGGGTGGTTTTTAAGCGATGAAAGGGGATAAACTGTAATTTTTTATCCCCTTAATGATAAAATTAATGTTTTAATTATTTAACATTGGCCCTTATTATCATCTTTTATAAAGGCTATGTTTCCTAATAAACCCGGAGGTTACACCGAACAAGAATTGCTGGAAGAAGTTGCGGGGGGCAACGAATCCGCGTTCAGACTGCTATACGAAAAGTATGCAGGGAAGGTGTATACCATGGGTATGAACTATCTAAAATCCCCCTTTTTGGCCCAGGATGCTGTTCAGGAGGTCTTTGTGAAGGTTTGGAAAAACCGGGAGCAGTTGGCTAGTCTGAACAGTTTTCCTGCATGGCTGACTACCATTTCCAGAAATCAATTGATCAATGACCTTCAGCGTCAGTTTCCTATGGATTCTCTGGACTCCATTTCTCCGGATGACCAGCATCATCAAGCCACTACAGGCAATGAGGTAGACTATCGCGAACTGGAAAAAGTCATTAAAATCGGCATCAGCTCCTTTTCTCCAAGGCAGCAGCAGATCTATATGCTGAGCAGGGAAGAGGGCTTAAGCCATAAACAAATCGCCTCCCAACTCAATATCTCCTACGATATGGTGAGAGAACACATGAGCAATGCCTTGAAAAATCTTCGTAAGTTTCTTGAAAATCATTATACCCATTTGCTGCTTCTGTGGCTATTTTCCAGGTATAATTAAAAAAAATAAAATAACACCCCCCACAACATTTCATTTTCACTGTCTATATTATTGTAATGACACCAGAAACATTTAAATCACTTCTATCAGGTTACCGAACGGGCAGTTTAAGTCCGGCGGAGCAACAACAGCTCATGGCTTTGTTGCATGATCCGGCCTGGCGGGAACAACTGGAAAGCTTATTTACGGAAGACCTGTCTGCTACAGAATTCCCGGTTAATGCCGGCAAGGAGGAGTTAGACCTGGTTTATGAACAAGTTAAATTACAAACCGCTGAAGCTAAATTGCTCACTTTCCGGCCAATGCGCTGGGCTGCTGCAGCTGTAGCCGTTTTGGCTATCGGAATCGGAGGCTATTACCTGAGTTCTATGCCTGCGAAGCTGAATGGCGATGCAATCAGTAATGTGGAACAAAAAGGAGAGCACATTCTCCCGGGAGGAAATAAAGCGGTGCTTACCCTGTCTGACGGTTCTCAGATTGAGCTGGATGATATGGCCAATGGGGAGATCGCTAAAGAATCAGGCGTAAAGATTACAAAAACTGCGGATGGCAGATTGTTATATACCGTACGTGAAGGTTTAGCACACGTAAAACCGGCTTTTAATACCATTTCTACACCTAGAGGCGGACAATATCAGGTGGCGCTTCCTGATGGAACAATGGTCTGGCTGAATGCTGCTTCCTCCCTAAAATACCCTTCTTCCTTTACCGGTAAAGATAGGCTAGTGGCCCTGACAGGTGAGGCTTATTTTGAAGTCGCCAAGGATAAAAAGAGACCTTTTAAGGTAAAAACGGAACAACAGGAAGTGGAGGTTTTGGGTACACATTTCAACATCAATGCTTATGATGATGAGGAAGTGGTCAAAACGACCCTGATTGAAGGCAGTGTGAAGGTGAAATTGCCTTCCAACAAATCAGCAGTGCTGAAACCTGGCCAGCAATCGGTGGTCCTGAATGATATTAAAGTGAATCAGGTCGATGCGAATTCGGCTATAGACTGGAAGCAAGGGCTGTTCTGGTTTAATGATGAAAGTATATATAGTATTATGCGTCAGTTTTCGCGATGGTATAATATAGAGGTAGAATATAGGGGAGATGTGCGTAATGTTCGTTTTGGCGGACAGGTTTCCCGCATGAAGAATTTAGCACAGGTACTCCGGATTATGGAGCTTACGAAATCCATTCAATTTAAAGTGGAAGGCAATAAGATCATTGTGATGCCCTATGAGCTATCGACTCAAAACCAGACAAAATAAAAAAACTAATGATAACAGCAGAAGTAACAACCAACCAATGTTTATCTACCGACCTGGCCAGTAAATTCCAACATTTATGGCACCTGGTAGGCAATACGCCTATGTTGGAACTCCATTACCAGTATAAAGGTAAGCCGGGTAAGATCTATGTAAAGTGTGAACATTACAATCTGACTGGCAGTATCAAGGATAGAATGGCTTTGAACATCATGTATGAGGCCTATAATTCTTGCGCAATTAAGCCGGGCGATACCATTGTGGAGGCCACCAGTGGTAATACAGGGATTGCTTTTGCAGCTATCGGTCGTACTTTAGGTCACCCGGTGAAAATTATCATGCCAAATTGGTTAAGCAAAGAGCGCATTGATATCATTAGAAGCATGGGTGCGGAAGTGGTATTAGTCAGCAAAGAAGAAGGTGGCTTTTTAGGAAGCATCAGGATGTGCGAAGAACTGGCAAAAAAGGGAGATGTATTCCTGCCAAGACAGTTTGAGAACCGTTACAATGAAGAGGCGCACGAGAAAACAACGGGAATGGAGATCTGGGAACAGTTAAAACAGAGTGGCTTAACACCTGATGCTTTTGTGGCTGGTGTAGGAACTGGTGGCACCGTAATGGGCGTTGGTAAATGCCTGAAAGCAAAACAACCAGCCATTAAAATTCATCCCCTGGAGCCTGCCGAAAGTCCAACTTTAACCACCGGATATAAAGTAGGGAGCCATAGAATTCAAGGTATTTCTGATGAGTTTATTCCTGAAATTGTTCGTTTGAACGAGTTGGATGAGGTGATTCAGGCAAATGACGGTGATTCTATCATTATGGCGCAGAAACTGGCGAAAGAGCTCGGACTTGCCGTAGGGATTTCTTCCGGAGCAAATGTGATTGGGGCGATTAAACTGAAAGAAAAGATGGGTACTGATGCCGTGGTAGTGACTTTGCTTTGCGATAGTAATAAGAAATATTTGAGTACAGACCTGGTGAAAGAGGAGCCAATCAAGGATGCCTATATCTCTACAGATGTAGAATTTACAGGATATCATCCGATTTGCCGCCTTTAATAAATTATTTTAATTAAATAACCACCGAATACCTGTTAATACATAAGTTCGTAAACACATAAAAAAACAATATGAAAAACCTATTCTTATTTGCGGTTGCCTTGCTTTTCAGCATGACAGCTAGCAGCCAGATTCTAAGACCTGTGAAATGGAGTTATGCTGCAAAAAGAACCTCTAAAACAGAAGCGATCTTATACATAAAAGCTACAGTTGATGAAGGATGGCACCTCTATTCACAAAACATCCCTGAAGGCGGACCGGTAAAAACCTCTTTTACTTTCGCTCCGGCAAGCACTTACAAGCTGGTAGGAAAAACGACAGAGCCAAAGCCTATTGTTAAGTTTGAGAAAGCATTTGATATGAATGTTGGTTACTTCGAAAACGCTGCGATTTTCCAACAAAAGATCAAGTTAACAGGCACAAATGCTATCGTTAAAGGAACTTTGGAATATATGGTTTGTGATGATTCACAATGTCTGCCTCCGGAAACTGTTCAATTTTCTATCCCGGTAAAATAAGCTAAATATGACTTTTAAATACGATCAGACGAGCCTTAAAACGCTCGTCCTGGGACTCTTATTGCTTTTTTGTTCGGTAACTGCCGCTTTTTCACAACAGGCAGACACCGCTATAGACGACCTTGAGTTTACGGAAATTAAGGAGGAGGTCCCTGTAAAAGACAGCATTACTGCAACCATTGTGCCCGCGTCTAAAGATAGCGTTAAGGCTGGTAATACTGCACTTGTTACTCCTGAGCAGGAAGAAAAGCAAGGGCTGACTGGGATTTTTATAGCCGGTTTTATCGGTGGCTTAGCCGCCTTGTTAATGCCTTGTATTTTTCCAATGTTGCCGCTAACGGTGAGTTTCTTTACCAAAGGGAGCCAGACTAAAGGAAAAGCAGTAAGCCGCGCCATGTTTTATGGCTTGTCTATCATAGTGATTTATGTAGTACTGGGGCTATTGGTGACGGTCATCTTTGGTGCCGATGCCTTGAATAGCCTTTCTACCAATGGGGTTTTTAACTTCCTGTTCTTCATTTTACTATTGATCTTTGCAGTTTCCTTTTTAGGCGCATTTGAAATCACATTACCTTCTTCATGGGTTAATAAGATGGATGCCAATTCCGATAAAGGCGGCCTTGCCGGCTTGTTTTTCATGGCAGGTACGCTTGCTCTGGTTTCTTTCTCTTGTACAGGTCCGATTATCGGTACCTTATTGGTTCAGGCAGCTACCAGCGGCGCTTTATTAGGACCAGCAATCGGAATGTTTGGCTTCTCTTTTGCCCTGGCGATTCCTTTTGCCTTATTTGCTTTGTTTCCGTCATGGTTAAGCGCTTTGCCTAAATCCGGTGGCTGGTTGAACAGTGTGAAAGTCGTATTAGGCTTCCTGGAACTGGCTTTGGCAATGAAATTCCTGAGCAATGTAGACCTTGCTTACCACTGGAACTGGTTCGACAGGGAGGTATTTCTGGTATTATGGATTGTGATCTTCGGATTAATGGGTTTATACCTGTTGGGGAAACTGAAGTTTTCTCATGACAGCCCGGTAAATTTCATCTCTGTTCCGAGGTTAATGATCTCAGTAGTGGTACTTTCCTTTACTGTTTATATGATTCCAGGGTTATGGGGTGCACCCTTAAAGTCGATATCGGCATTTCTGCCTCCACAAGGTACCCAGGACTTTGACCTGTACACACCAACTTTAACCGGTGGTACAACTGCTACCGCGGTAAAACACGAAGAAGGACCTCATAAATATGCGGATATTTTTCATGCGCCATTAAACCTGAACGTTTTCTTTGATTATGAAGAGGGAATGGCCTATGCTAAAAAGGTAAACAAGCCGGTCATGATCGATTTTACAGGTCATGCTTGTGTGAACTGCCGGAAAATGGAAGCCAATGTATGGCCAGATAAAGCGGTTTACAGTAAGTTGAGCAATGATTTTGTGATCATCCAGTTGTACGTAGATGACAAAACGGAATTGGGAGCCAATGAGAAATTCACTTCAACATTTAGCGGTAAAGCCGTAAACACGATAGGAAATAAATGGAGCGACTTCCAGGCCGCAAAATTCAATTCCAACTCACAACCTTATTATGTGCTCCTTGGGCACGACGAAAAGTTGCTGGTGCAGCCTACAGGTGCAAATTATAATGCAGAGGAATACCTTAAATTCCTCAATAATGGCTTAAATAGTTTCAATGAATAATTGAAACTTTAGGTTTAATAGTTAATAGTCGTAAATGATGGCCTGTGGATGCAGGTCATCATTTTAGTAAACGGACATTTAGTTTTGATGGTAATATTGCTGTTATTCTCCTGCTTTTATGAAAAGAAAATCTGTAAAATAGATAATTTAGAAAAATATAAACCAATTACTAATAATGAAACAATTAAGTTTAATTACGCTGGTGCTTTTAGGTGCCGGAGTTCAGGGCTTCTCCCAACAGAAAAACCCTAAAAAAGGTGCGGTTGTACCTCCAGGGACACCGACCCCGGTTAGCCGACCAGCATCTACCGGCCCTAAGCCTTATGCAGAAGTGATTACTGCCAAAGCGAAAACGGACAAGGGACTTTTTAAAGTACATACGATAGAAGATCGTTATTTCTTCGAAATCCCTGATTCATTACTAGATAGAGATATTTTAGTTGTCAACAGAATCAGCAAGGCCGCAGCGGGAAACCGTTCTCAAATGATGGGATATGGTGGTGATCAGATTGGTGACAATGTGATTTCCTTTCAGAAAGGCCCGGGTAACAAATTGTTTCTGAAGAGTATTTCATATGGGGAGCGTTCGCAGGATACAACTGGTTTATATAAATCTGTGATGAACTCAAATTTGCAGCCTTTAGTGGCTTCATTTGACGTTAAAGCCCTGGCTAAGGATTCCGTTTCCGGTGCTAAAGGCGTTGTGATTGATGTAACTGAATACATGAATGGCGACAATGAGATTTTCTTCTTCGATCCAGGTGTGAAGAAAGCTTTAAACTTAACTAGTTTGATGCCAGACAGAAGCTATATCAAAGAAATCAAGGCTTATCCAATGAATATTGAGATCCGTACCTTGAAAACTTATATGAAAACAGGCGCGGCATTTCCAGGAATGACGGGTCCGCCAAGTGCTACACCTGCAACTTACGAACTGAACAGTTCGATGGTATTGTTACCCGAAAATCAAATGAAAGCCAGGTATTTTGACCCTCGTGTAGGTTATTTTGCCACTGGTTATGTAGATTTTGATTCGAATTCACAAGGTGTTAAAAACCTTGCTTTGATTACCAGGTGGAGATTAGAACCAAAAGAAGAAGATATTGAGAAATACAAAAGAGGTGAACTGGTAGAGCCTAAAAAGCAGATCGTTTACTATATCGATCCGGCAACACCGAAGAAATGGGTACCATATCTGATGCAAGGCGTAAACGACTGGCAGATTGCTTTCGAGAAAGCAGGTTTCTCAAATGCGATTGTCGCCAAAGAAGCCCCTTCAGATCCATCATGGAGCATTGAAGATGCCAGACACAACGTAATTATTTACAAGCCTTCTGATATTCCTAATGCCAGTGGACCACATGTTCATGACCCAAGAACCGGAGAAATTCTGGAAACGCATGTCAACTGGTATCACAATGTGATGTTAATTCTGAGAAACTGGTACCTGATTCAGGCTGCAGCAGTTGATCCGGAAGCCCGTAAAATGAAGTTTGATGACAAGCTGATGGGTGAGTTGATCCGCTTCGTTTCTTCTCATGAGATCGGACATACGCTTGGATTACGCCACAACTTCGGTTCTTCTGCAACAGTACCGGTAGAGAACCTGAGAAACAAACAATGGGTAGAGAAAAACGGTCATACACCATCTATTATGGATTATGCCCGTTTCAACTATGTTGCGCAACCGGAAGATAACATCAGTTCTAAAGGAATTTTCCCAAGAATTGGTGATTATGACCTTTGGGCAATCGAATGGGGTTATAAATGGAAGTCAGAATTTAAAGGTCCGGAAGAAGAACTTTCTGCTTCTAATAAGGAGATCATGAACAGAATCATGGCAAACAATCGTTTAGTTTTCGGTACGGAATCTGACCCTAATGATCCGCGTAACCAGAATGAAGATTTGGGTGATAATGCCATGCTTGCTTCTACTTACGGTATTAAAAACTTAAAACGGATTCTTCCTAACCTGTTAACCTGGACTAAAGAGCCTAATGAAGGTTACGAGAATGCAAGTACATTTTACAGTGAGCTTATTTCACAATATGGCCGTTACATGGGTCATGTGACTAAAAATGTAGGTGGTATTTATACCACTCCAAAAAAAGTAGAACAAGCTGGTGCAGTATATGTTGCCGTTCCATTGGCAACACAAAAGGAAGCAATGGCTTTCTTAAATGCCCAGTTATTTAACAGTCCAACCTGGTTAATCAACAAAGAATTGATAGAGCGCACTGGTTTTAATGCTGTTAATGTGTTTCAAGGTGTTCAAAAAACCACATTGAGCAGGTTATTGAACGCTGCTACAATTAGCAAACTGATCAATGCCGAAGTAATGAGTGGTACTAAAGCTTATACTGCGGACCTTCTTTTTGCTGACCTTAAAACCGGTGTCTGGTCTGAATTATACAGCCATAAGCCAATTGATGTATACAGAAGAAACCTTCAGAAAGCTTATATAGATTATTTAAGTAAGCTGATGGTTGCTCCGGCAAGTGCTGCTGGCGCCCCGGGGATGAGAGTACTGGATCCTACCAGTTCTGATGTATCGAGTATCGGTCGCGCCAACATGATGACTTTAGCTAAAGACATCCGTGCGGCTATTCCTACGGCTACAGGATTGAGTAAATACCATTTACAAGACCTTTTGGTTCGGGTAAATAATGTATTGAATCCAAAGTCTTAAGGATTCTATGTCTTAACCCCCGGATCGGGGTGATTAAAAAGGCCATCCCTGCTGCTGTAATAGCAAGTCCGGGGATGGCCTCTTTTAGTTAAGGGTGTTTTTATTTAGGATCCAGTACAGGTTTCAGGTGTGTACTGATTGCGATCCTGTTCCAGGCATTGATCGTCACAATGGCCATGATGATTTCCGTCAGCTGAAGTTCCGTAAATAATGCCGCTGCACGTTCATGCGTTGCCACAGAAACACCGGAAGGTATTAATGTAACCTCCTCAGTAAAAGCAAGTATAGCCATTTCTTCTTCAGTAAAGAAAGAGGTTTCCCTCCAGGCACTTAACGTGTAAATTCTTTGTGGACTTTCGCCATTTTTTAGGGCGTCTTTAATGTGCATATCCAAACAAAATGCACATCCATTGATTTGTGAAGCACGGATTTTTATCAGCTCTTTATGGGTTTTGCTAAGGGAGCTTTCTGCCAGAAAACCTTCTAAGGCGTACATTGCTTTATAGGCTTTAGGGTTGATTTCCTGCATATTGATAGGATCTTTCATGTATTTATGGTTTTAATTTCTGATTCAAATTTGCAAATCTAAAATCCTAAAAAACTTAATCTGGTTTAAGAAATGGGTTGATCTTTCTTTGCGCGGATTTTGCTGAGAAACTCAGGGGTAAAGCCTAGAAAGGAGGCCAGCATGTATTGGGGGATGCGTTGCACGAAATCCGGGAAGGATTTGTTGAAATGGCGGTAATGCGCTTCCCTTGATAAGGTATGGTTGTATTTCGCCAAGTGCTGACTAGTGCCATAAGCGCGTTGAAACATGAGACGGAAGTAGCGCTCTAATTTTGGAACCTGTTCAAGAAGTGCATCTTCAACTGCGGTTTCCAATACTATGATCGTGCTGTCTTCTACTGTCTGCAGGTAAAATTCGGAAGTTTTCTTTAGCGCCAGACTGGTATAATCACTGATCCACCAGTTCTCAATTGCAAATTGAGTGGTTTGTTCTACACCCTTATCGTCAAAAAAGTACATCCTTAAACAACCTTTGGCGACAAAATAATTGCCTTTGCAAGTCTGGCCTGCTTCTAAAATTACGGTTTTCTTTTTCAGCTGAAGGACCTTGAAATTCCGGGTAATTTCTTTTTCCTCCGCTTCATTTAAAGGGATATAGTGTTGAATGTGTTTAAGTAGTGCAGTATACATAGGCCCGGAATAGGAAGGTAAAGATAGCAATCCCAGAAAAGATACTATAAAAAACGGCAGGTAATTGTTATTTTACCTGCCGTTTCTTATAGTGCTGTATGTTAAATGCTTAAAGCAGTGTCTGCTAGCTCAGTCTGGGGAACGCTCCCGATATCATTGGTTGCATACATTGCTGCAACATGCGTATTCAGGTATCTGGAAGTGTAGTATGGATCGCTTACATTGATGAATAAAACCGTTCCACCTTCAATAGAATTGATCACCTGATTGGCTAGTTCGGGTGGTACAGCAGGGCATCCCTGACTACGTCCTAATCTTCCAAGGGCATTAATTGTGCCCTGGCTCACATAATCCGCACCATGAACCACAATGGAACGTTTACGGGCATTAGAGTTAAATCCTTCATCCATTCCATCTAAGCGCAATGATTTGCCATGTTGTCCGCGGTAAACTTCTGCAGTTAAATAGAAGCCAATGCTACTTTGAAAGGATTCATTTGTATTTGAAAAACGGGTCGCTTTATCATTTCCACTGCGCTGACCATGAGCAACCCAGGTATTGAGTACAAGCTTTTTCTGGTCCAGATCAATGATCCATAAGCGCTTTTTAGTACTACTCTGGTCGAAATCTGCGATCGTTAAAATGTCTTTGTGTGCGGAAAGCTGTCCGGATTTTTTAAGGTTATAAAAGCCTGTGACTGCTTTTTCGAATACGGATTCTGGTAATCCGCTTTCAGCAAGGTGTGCTGATTTGTACAACTCAGTTACATGTCTGTTGTAAATACTATCCGGAGTTAGTTTTACCACTGATGTTGCCGGGGCAATTGGGGTACTTACCGACTCTCGGTCAACCATGGTGAAGGCTAAAGAAATGGTAATCAAGCTTGCTCCACCAAAAAGGTATTTCATCATAGAATTGGGTTTTAGTGCTATGAATAATTAATCTGTTATTTAAGTCGGGTTGTTCCTATAAGCTTTTCTTTTTTTTACAAAGGTATTGATTAGTTGGCGGTTAGCTGAATTTATTTTAATTTCTTGTTTTAAAATGACCTTTTCACTACACATTCCAAAACGTCAGGTGTACTACTTTTAGTACTTAACCGGCCATTGGGCTGGCAAAATGTTTAAATCTTTTGGCCTCAGTTTTTTTTACGTAAGCCCTGAATCATTTGGTGTAATAAATTAGGATCATTCCTAAATGTAAAGGAAATTGTAGCAGGAAAAGATATTAATCGCTCGTTATGAATATAAAATTAAACATCAGTCCTGTGGTCCTGTTGAGGATTCCGGCTTTTTCAATGACAGATGAGTTAGCTGAAGTATGGGAAGATCTAAAGGAGGCTATCGGTCATTCATCCAATGAATTCTATGATAAAATAAAGGATTTAAGGGCTGTTGATATCGTAGGTCTTGATCCGAAGATGCAGTATACCATCTGGAAGTATTTCAACCGCTCCAAATACCGGGGCACGCCCTTTGGTAGTTTTGCCGGCTTCGCTGTGGCAGCTTTGGGCGAAGGTAAAGCGCGCCCGGTGTTCTCCAAAGCACAGCATTTGAATCGTTTTAAGGACTGGTCGCAATGCCGGGCCTCAGAGTTGACTGAAACGCAATTGAGCGCCGCAGATCGCTTCTATTTCTCAAATTCCAGCTATTATATCGCCGCTGATCATATTCGTTTCATTTCGTTAGGTGGGAAAGTGTTCGAATTGTCAGAGATTGCTTCCAGTGAAGTGATTCTGGAACTATTGATTTTTTGCGCGGAAAGAGCTGCTTATCCGCAGATACTTGAGTTTGCAGCGGCAAACGCAATTGCCGAAGAAGTGTTGTTGGGGATGCTGAAAGCCATGGTGGATTCCCAGCTCTTGTTTACCGATTTAAATGCAAATATCATCGGACCTGAGTACTTCGGACGTACGGGGTATGTTGCGGAAGCAAGCCAGGGGGATTACCTGATTGCAGAAAGGAAAATGATTTCCGGCGACCTTCCGGGGGCTAATCTCAAGCACTTACCTTTCTGCATAAATTCTTTACTAAGATTGAATCAATCTAAAGTTAATGAGGGGCTTAATCGTTTCATTAGAGACTTTAATAAACATTATGAAGGACAGGAGGTTTCTTTGATGACTATTCTTGATCCGGAGTTGGGAATTGGCTACGGAGCTTTTGCTTCTGCTGCCGGAGAATCCGGTTTGGCAGAGGAACTAAGCGGACATCCCGGAAGGAAAGGCCCTGCTTTAATCCCCTGGACGGGACTTGTCAATGGACTGGTTAAAGCGATGCTCAAAGGAAACGGGAGTAAATGTGAAGTCCTGCAACTGAAAGATTTGATGGGCGATGTACAGGAGGAACGGGTGTTAAAGCCTGGAAATAGCTTTAGCGTGTTGGCGAGGTTTGCAGGGGATCTCGTGGTATTGGATGCTGTTGGTGGTTGCACCGCAAATTCATTGTCGGGGCGCTTTACACTGGCCAATGAATCCTTTGCCAGGCACTGTAAAGCGATTGCCGCAGTGGAATCGGAGGCGAATCCGGAAGTGATTTTCTTCGATCTGGCTTACATGGCAGAAGGAAGAGTGGACAATGTCAATCGCAGAGCGCAGATTTATGAACACGAATTACCCATTCTCAATTACTCTTGTACGGAACATTTAATAGGCCTTCATGATATTATGGTCACTGTTCAGGGGGAGGAAGTCATTTTATACTCAAAAAAATATGGAAAAAGACTAATCCCCAGACTTGCTTCTGCATATAATTACAGCAGATCAGACCTCACTGTATACCGGTTTTTATGCGACCTGCAGCACCAGGGAATTCAGACTCAGTTCCTTTTTGACGTCCAGCAGCTGCTGCCCGGATTGGATTATTACCCAAGAATTCAATACGAAAATCTGGTGCTGTCTCCCGCAAAATGGCGGGTAAAAGGAGTGGAGCTGAAAAACAACGATAACTTAACTATACTGGATAAAATGGGAATGAGTGCTTACTTTTCTGTTGGAGTAGGTGATCAGACTTTGTGTTTTGATAAAGCGAATCCTGAAGATCTTTTCTTCCTGAAATGGTATGCAAATCAATATGACGATTTCGTTCTAACAGAGGTTATTTGTTCAGATTGTCAGTTGTTTACGGATGAATATAAGAAGTCTTACTTTACGCAGGCTTTGCTGGCTGTTAGTCACCGGGAACAAATCTATCCGGGTTACATTTCCAGTGATTTTGTTCAGCAGCAGAGCATTGAACCGGTCATCATGCCTGGAAAAGATTGGCTGAGTTATGAGATTTACAGTCATCCGGAAAGGAGTAATTTCCTGTTAACTGAGCGGATTATGGGATTCATCAACCAGCATCAGGAAGCTTTCAAAACCTGGTTTTTTATCCGGTATTATGACCCCCGTCCACACCTCCGGTTGCGGATCCGGATGAAGGATCAGCAGGCGGGATATGATTACATGACCCAGTTGAATGAACTGCTTGGCGCAGACCTGCGGGATGGGCTGATCAAAGACCTGCAAATGAAAACTTACTACCGGGAGATTGCCCGTTATGGAGCCCTGCAGATGGAACTTACAGAACAGCATTTTAGCAAGGATAGTGATTATGCACTGGAAGTGCTGGCCAATGATCTGGATGATTTCTCCATTTATGCGAATTGCATCAACCTGATGAAAGCTGCACTTCCGGTACTGCAACTGGAAAACAAAGCGCTGTTGGAATTTATCCGCGGGGTACAACGGGCCTTTGAACAGGAACACCATCTTAAAAGTGATGATTTCAAACTGGTGAACCGTGAATGGACTGATTTTAAGGGCCGCTTACAGCAAATTGAAACCGGAAAGGGGTTATCATTAGATCAACTACAGGAGTCCTTCCTGAGTACGCTGATGGCTACTGCTACAGCACAAAGGCGGGCCTTGTTCTGTAGCTTATTTCACATGCATATAAACCGGCTGTTTTCTGATCACCAAAGGGCTCATGAGCTGCTCATTTATAGTTTCTTTTACAAGCAATTGCAAATGGAACAGCAAAGGTTAACGATAGTTTAAGGCGGTTTTTTGCGCAGTAGTAGTCAGATTGATTTCCAGCAACACTTTAAAACGTTGATCGTCCACTGACGTTTGGAGTGTTGCGCGGTTTCCATACGCTGCTTTTAAACGTTTTTTTACATTGTCGAGGCCAATATGGTGACTTGGATGCAACTGGTTTTTGGCGATAAGGTTGTTGGTCTCGACTTGTAATACATCTTCTCTATACTTCAGGCGGAGGTATGCAGGCTGGTCTTCCTGTGTTAAATCCCCATGCTTGAACATGTTTTCCGCAAGGGTCATAATCAGAAGCGGAATGATTTTCAGCTCTTCCACCTCTTCATCATATTTCAGTGTGATGTAGAGGTTTTTATGTGATTTAATTTTGTGTAGCTTAATCAGATTTTCCACCTGTTCCAGTTCTCCGATCAGAGGTGTGTCGACATGGCCTACTTCCTCAATAGAATACCTCATCATTTCCGATAAAGCAAGGATAGCTTCAGCCGCTTCCGGGGCAGTTTTTCTGGTGCTCGTATAAATAAAATTCAAAATATTGAAGAGAAAGTGTGGATTGATCTGTGCTTTCAGGTGTGCGTGTTGTGATTTAATCAGATCGGCATAAATCCTTTGGTTCTCAATGATGACCAGGAGCCTTTCTTTTTCCTTTTCTTCCGCGCGTTTTCTTTCTTCAAAATAGCGGAGGATATAATAATAGGCACAGGAGAACAGAATAAAATAGATAACGCGGTAGGATGTCCCCAGGTAAATATCTAAACTAAATTTAGGTGGATTTAAGAAAACAACATAACCATGTCGGTGAAGGAAATCTGTGATATTAAGTGTGACACAGATGTAAACGATAACCTCGAATGAAATGAATAAAGGTAGCCTCCAGAGTGCCTGGACCGTCTTCATCTTTGCGGCAGGCATTACGAAATGCGCATGAACATAAAACAAAATAACATTGAAAAGATAAAAGATAACGTAATTTCCAATTGGGGAAAATTGTTTTTTTATTAATCCCATGATAACTACCTCATAGAGAATAAAGATGAACCAACCAATGAAGTGGATCTTGTATTTACGTAGAAAGTTAATCAGGATCGGAGGGATAATATTCATTTTGTGTAAAAAAAAAAGGCGTTAACGTAATACTTTTCGAAGGAGCACTGCTCTGCTCTAATTTTCATAAAAACTTATTATTATGAAAAAAGAAATCATCTCATTCGAATTAAAAAAAAGCACATTATTTGTATTCAAATCAAGAAAAAACAAATCAAGGCTTTTTCCAACACTTACAGATCCAACAAATGGAACTGCAATAACTCATACTTGTAGTATAATCATTTTTGATGCTATATAAATCAGCACCAGGCGATGAAGTCTATTCGGAGATACTTCGGTTAGATTTCATCGTTTTCTCAGCAAGGAACGTCAGGAATTGCTTTTTATAAGTAGTCCCCAAAGGGATTTCCATCTTATTGCTCAATACAATCGTATTCCCTTCCACTTTCTGGATGTAATTTACCGCAACAATAAATGAGCGTTGTACCCGCACAAAATTATTGATGTCCTGTAACTTGCTCTCCAGTTCCTTCATGGTTAAATAAGCCACATGTGTTTCTGAACAGGTATGGATCTTTACATAATTGTTCAGACCTTCAATGGTAATAATGTCTTTAATATTGATTTTCGTGTATTTCTGAACCTGGTCTGTTTTGATAAAGAAAAAATCATCCACAGGAGCAGGTGCTTTACTAATGGCTTCCAGACTGAGCAGCCTCTTGATCATCAATGCAAACTTGCTCATTGAGATCGGTTTCAATAAATATTCGTTAGCCTGTACCCCGAAAGCTTCATAGGCGTATTTGGAATGACCAGTCGTGATGATCAGGTATTTCGTTTTTGCCCTGATGGCTACAGAAAGATCTAATCCGGAAATACCAGGCATATCCATGTCCATAAAGACAATGTCAATGTTGTCTTCTTCAGAAATCTCCATTAATGCCTGTAATGGATCCGTAAAATACTTGAGCAGGTGCAAATTGGGCATAGCCTCAATATAGTCTGCCAGGAGTTCTACAGCATGCTTCTCGTCGTCAATAATGACGCAGTTTAATTTTTTATCCATTGATCTCCTCCTATAATTCGAATACTTTTAATAAATCTAATCAAAAATTATATTCGCAACGTAAAAACTACATTTGACGTAATACATTTTTTTGTTACATGAAATTTATTAAGGATCTGTAAAGGTAAATCAAATTTGGTGATAAAACTAGATTTTCAGTGTAGGAGCGAAGGATTATGAACATTCTGACCTCGGGAATGGGGCTGAATTGCAATAAAGGGCCAATATTTCATTAACCACATATATCTGATCATTCACCACGCAGGAGCTGCATTTGGTGTAAAAGAATTCCTGGATTAGAATACCTTGTTTACTTTTAAGGCATCCCCCCTATAAAACAAGATTCCTGGTGCATGGAGGTGCATCAGGGATTTTAATTTAAAAGACATTCATACGCACTCAAATCATACCAAAAGGGGGTCATTCCCCTTTATACTCAGTTTAATTCCTCTTTTAATCAACCCTCAATTCTATATACTAATCTCTGCTTTTATCAAACGACAACTCAGCCGCGGCTAATTTGTCGTTTTTGCTATATTTGAACTATGGATATGCAAAGCGAATTGTTTCAAATCGAAGCGGAAATGCCCTGGGAAGACCTTGGCGATGGAATACAAAGACAGGTGTTTGGCCATAACGACCACATTATGCTGGTTAAAGCTAAATTTGAAGCCGGTGCTATCGGAACGTTACACGAGCATCACCATACCCAGGTGACATATGTAGACAGTGGTAGCTTTGAAATGACCATTGGAAACGAAAAAAAGATCCTTAATAAAGGAGACGGCTTTTATGTCCCACCGCATACCATCCATGGTTGTGTATGTATCGCGGCAGGAACATTGATTGATGCCTTTACTCCAGCCCGTGAGGACTTTTTGAAGTAGGCGTATCTACGGCCTTCATGAATTTATATAAATAAGCACAAGCCAGTAATAAACAGGTCAGGATGAACCAAAGGGTATTGTACCCATGATGTTCAGCGATGTAAAATCCGGCTGAAGGACCTACTACCTGCGCAACAGACCATACTAACATATAACCGGCGGCATATTGGCCCCTGTTAAACTCGTTTGCCCTGCTCATCACGAAAGTGTTCACAAAGGGGAGGGCAAACATTTCACCAAAGGTGAAAAACACGATACAGACTACACCCAGGACTAGTGGAGAGCCAAATGGCAGCATCAGTACCAGAAAGGAAGCTGCAATTAAGAGTACGCCAATCGTGATGAAAAACACTGATGATCTCTTCCCCTCAATTTTATGGATCATTACCATTTCAAAAAGCGCGATAATCACCCCGTTAAGGCCTAAAATCAGACCGATCATAAATTCGTCAATCTTCCAGGTCTCTTTAAAAAATACGGGTACGACCCTAAACATCAGGAAAAAGCAAATGATAAAAATGGTACTCAGCAGCAGAAATTTGATAAACAGCACATCTTCCCATGGTTTACGAACCACAATGCCTTTTACCTTTTCTTTAATCGTCTTTCTGTAACCTTTGATTTTTGGCAGGAACCATAAAATGGCCAGTCCTGCAAAGATGCTCACTGCACCATCAACATAAAACAAAAGCCTGTAATTATAGGATGCAATTAATCCGCCCATACTGACCCCAAAAGCCCAGCCTATATTTGTGGCCAGACGGTTTAAGGAATAGGACCTGGTTTCCAGGCCAGGTTTGGCATAAGCTGCAATTGCCGCGAAATTAGCCGGACGGAATGCTTCAGCAAAGAAACTGATCACCACGGCCAGAATGCAAAGCGTATGGAAATGGGTAATACTCGCGAAAAACAAGAAAAAACTACCACCTACAATGGCAGAGATGATCTGAACAGGCCTGAAACCGATCACATCGGTTAGTTTACCTCCCGCTGCAGAACCCATAATTGAACCTACACCAAACAGGGTAATGATCAGTCCGGCATCAGAAGCAGAACGGTGTAAAGCCTGGGTAACATAAAGGCCCATAAAGGGTACAGCCATATAACCACTGCGGTTAATGAGCATAACAATGCTTAAAATCCAGGTTTCCCTGCTCAGACCGGAGAACGATCGCTTGTAGTTCCCCGCAATATCTTGAAGTAGTGACATGATTTATTTTATTCCTCCGAAAGCAGCAAAACAAAGGTTTTTGTGCAATACTTCTACGTGTTTAAAACCGACTTCCTGCATCAGGTTCAGTTGATAATTAATGGATCTTGGCGTGTCTTCGTGATCGATATAATCCAGTACTTTCAGGCAATATTCCGGCCCGCCCAATTCCTCTAAATAATCTGCATATCTCTGGGTAAAAAGCCAATTCAGGTGTGGTGAATCATGCGTGATCAGGTCTGAGATCCAAAAGCATCCACCAGGTTTCAATGCCCGGTAAATTTTCTGGAACATCTGTTTCCAGTCCTCATCACCGCGAAGGTGATGTAAAGTAGCCGCGGCAAAGACAATATCATATTTATCGTCTTCCAGGTCCAGCTCCCGCATGTCCAGCTGAATAGTTTTTACCTGTCCGCTGGTCACCGCGTTTACCCGTTCTTCCGCTCTTTTTAACATAGGAAGGCTCAGGTCGTTTAAAGTGCAGTTTAAATCCTTGATTTTACCCAGCATTTTCAACGTATAATTTCCTGCACCACAACCAATGTCCAGCAATTCTATCGCCTGCGGAGTTACATGTTTTGCAGCTTCAGTACACAATTCCATGGTCAGCGCAGCATCAAGCGTAGTCAGTTGTCCGGTATCCAGATTGGAAAACCGTTCTACATCCTGATCAAATCTTCGCTCGATTTCCTGATTGCTTGCCTTAGCTGAATAATCCTCTGTCATGATTCATGTAATATTTGTGCCAAGATATCAAAATAGAATTGCCAATCAGGCAAAACATACTAACTTTAAAAAGTTCAAATGAAGAAATTATGGCAATTAACTTACGTAAAGGCGAAAAGATTAACATTGGTCTCACCAAAATCAGTGTTGGCTTAGGTTGGGATCCGAATGAAGGAACGGGGCAGGACTTTGACTTAGATGCTTCTGCGTTTATGGTGGATGGGGCCAGGATGATTCCTGCCGAGGAATATTTCGTTTTTTATGGGAATGATAAATCGCCTGATGGCGCATTATTTCATACTGGTGATGACCCTACAGGTGGTAATAGTGCTACGGGCGACGATGAAATCGTTAAAGTAGACCTTTCCCTGGTTGATGAGCGCATTCAGGAAATCCTGTTTGTGGTGACCATTCATGAGGCACAGGCCAGAAGACAAAACTTCGGACAAGTGCGCAGTTCTTACATCAGAATTGTAGACGATACCAATGGTGATGAAGTGGCTAAATACGAATTAGATGAAGATTTCTCCATTGAAACGGCCATTGAATTCGGCAGGCTTTATAAAAGAAATGGCAGCTGGAAGTTCGAAGCTTCGGGGAGAGGATATAAAGAAGATCTGGCCTTTTTTCTGGCTAAATATTATACAGGGGAAATCATCAAATAATTTCCCCACTGGCTAACCTACCTTAAGGTGAGAGCAGTAGGTGGATCATTTATCGGGAGAAGGATGTGGAAAATACTACCTTTTCCCGGTTCACTGGTTACCTGAATCGTACCACCGAGGTCTTCCACCTGTGTTTTAACCATGAAAAGACCCATTCCTTTTCCTTCAACAGCTACATCAAAGCGCTTATATAGGCCAAACAGCTGACTTCCATGTTTTTTCAGGTCAATGCCTTTTCCGTTGTCTTCAAATACAATATTCAAATGCTTTCCGGTCAGGTAAGTTTTAATGATCATCCTGGGATAGATATCAGGCTTTCTGTATTTGATACTGTTCAGGATCAGGTTATAGAAGATGCTGTATAGGTAACCACGCACCGTATAAAACTTTTCTTCTTCCAGCTGATACTCAAAAGTCATATTTTCACTGACAATCAGATTATTTATACTGTCCTTGATTTCAGCAACCAGAATTTGTATTTCTACCAGTTCTTTCATGCGGTCCGGCGCATCTTTTTTCACCGTCAGTACATAATTCAAATCTTTGATCACGGTATCCAGATTTTTAATGGAAGTGCGGAGTCCAAGCATCAGTTCAGCAGCAGAAGAAGGATCGGATTCCATTTCGCTTAACAAATCGCTGATTCCCATGATATTGGCTACTGGTGCGCGTAGGTTATGGGAAACTACATACGTGAATTGTTCCAGGTCTTTATTTCTGCGGATCAGCTCGGAAGTCGTCTCATTCTGGGCTTTGGCAATGTTTTTTTGTTCGGTGATGTCTTTCATGGACAAGATGAATCCCCAATATTGATTTTCATTGTCATTTACACCAATCCACTTTAAAGCGAACCATTTTTCTGAACCGTCTTTTTCAATCACATTCGTTTCATAAGACATGTTTTTCCCATTAATCACATCATCAATGATCTTTTGAAGTCTTGCCCGTTTATTTTTAGCGAAATAATCGAAAATGCTATTCCCTTCCAGTTCTTTATAGTGGCCCCTGAATTCTGCAATTTCTTTTGCCATTTGGCTATAAGAAATGATATTCAGTTGCTGATCAACGAGGATGTAGGCCGCATCCGTATGATCCAGTAAGGTACGGAGATTGGCTTCCGATTTTTTAAGCGTATCCTCGGCAGCTTTTATAGAAGTCACATCTTGCAAAGTTCCATAAAGACGGGTAGTGATGCCTTCCTTATCAAATTCAATCCGGTTTTCTCCCTGCAATATTTTCACTTCTCCTTCGGTGTTTCTAATGCGGAAGCTGGTTTTCATATTTTTTCCAAGGCGGATCAACTTATCGACCTCATATTCTACGCGGAGCTTGTCGTCCGGATGAATCAAGCTGTCAAAATATTCATTTTCAGGAATCAGTGTTTCATCTGCCCAATAGATTTCTTTCAGCCCGTCAGACCAGGTCAGCTCCTGTTTGAGCAGGTCGAAGTTCCAGTTGCCCATCTGTGCCATTTTTTGTGCTTCAGAAAGGACAGCCTCTGCCTGTTTGATCTGCTCTTCCGTTTCTTTCCATTGTGTAATGTCACTTATTACACCGTCTACGGTCTCAATTTCATCGTTTAAAAAATGTGGAACGGCTTTTATCTCAATCCAGCGGATGCTTTTATCTTTACCTATAATCCGGTATTGACTATTTGTTTGTTCTCCTTTTTCCAGCAGAACTCCATCACGTTCTGCAATGTGGCGGTCTTCCGGGTGAATCACATCATACCATAGATTAGGATTCTCATGAAATTCTTCTAAATTATAACCATAAATCCTTGAACAGCCTGCCGACAATTTCAGGTACCGGTTATTTCGGATATCCTTCAGGTAAAAGCCCTCGTTTACGGCATCCAGTAATTTTTCAATTTCATTACTTACCTGCTCTTTTTCTTTTCTGTATTGCACCTGCTCCGTTACTTCCAGCCCGGAGAGGAGCAGGCCCTCAATCATTCCTGTTGCATCACGTAAAGCCTGAATGCTGAAATTAAAATACGGGCCGTTGGATAGGGTAGTGCTGATCTCTTTAACGGTATAGGTTGTTCCCGTTTCATACACCAGTGTTGCTTTTTCATTCAGAAAAGCGAGCGCAGTACCCTCGTATATGGTTTTTAAGGACTCATTTATAATTGGTTTATTTCCAATAATATTTTGAAAAAAAGTATTGACAAAAGTAAAAGTATGTTGCTTACCCATAAGGATTGCAATAGCCAAAGGAATTTCCTGAAGCAAAGCAAAGTTTTTCGGCTGATCAGTTGAAGCAGGACCTGCTACGGCCTGTAAAATGGCGCCGGGCAACCTACGCAGACGGTCTTCTAAAAGGTAATCGGCAGCACCACCGGACAACATTTTAAGGGCTTCTTCTTCAAATTCAGGTCTGCTGATACAGATAAAAGGCAGCTGATAGCCAGTGCGCTGTAGTAACAGCAAGGCCTGGTGTCCGATGGAATTTTTATCCCCGCAAAATGCAAGTACTACATCGGGAGCAAAGCTTTTCAGGCTGAAATCAAAATCAGAAAGCGCTGTTACATTCAGCTGTTGAAAAGTGAGGTCTGATTGGTCTAAGGTGCTGGTTATTAAATTACTATCATTAGCTGGATCTCCCAAAATAAGGATTCTCAGAATGTTTCTCATTAGTTAAAGTCGTTTTTATATGTAGGTAAAGGATAATATAGACAATTTTTTAAAATCCGATACATTATTTTGATAAAAAACAAAATGCCCCCAATAAGTGTCTAACTTTTTGGGGGCACTTCAAATTGGAGGCTATTTGTTTTTTATCAAGTGTTTGCGAAATATTAAGGTAGTTGTTTGAAAATGTTTTCTACTACTTTAGGTATTTCATTGATTGCTTTTTGTGGATCTGTCAATTCTCCTTCGGCCCAACCCCTCCAGATTACTTTGGAGCTGCTGCGTTCAATGATATCGATCATGATATTTCCTTCTTTAATAGGCATTTTACGCTCTCTGCTACCGACATATACCGGGAATGGATTGTCATATACATAAAAGAACCTTGCGCGACCTTTATAATAGGCTACCCTTGGACTCAACATTGGAGGCTGATTATAATAGATTGGCTCATCATAAACTTTCATGCTATTGTTTACAATGGCAGAGTAACGAATCAAAAGATCCGGGTTTTTGTTATCCAGTACCAAACCCTTTTTAGTCAGCTCCGTCTCGGTTGTTTGTACAATTTTATCGGTAACGATATCGTTGTTGTAAATGTTATTGGTCTGTCCGTCTTCAGGAGGAAGCCAGGCATAAGTTTTAAAGTCGGTTCCAACTGGCTTACTACCTACTGCATAGTAGTTGTAAGGTGAACAGGCCGACAGCATCCCTGTTGCCAGGAGTAATAATAATAGTTGTTTTTTCATGGTAAACGTTTTTTAGAGTAGGGTAAACTTTTAATGTTGTTTTATTAAAGGTTAATTTCGACTCAATGTTTCCAGGGTGCCGGTTCTTGTTAACCTAATAATACTAATACAATAAAAGTTCACAAAATGTTTAGCCGATCTTTAAAAAAACTGAAATTAAGAAATATCCTTACTATGTATTTAGAAATGGAACCTGTTAAAACTTAACACGCATACCTATTCCCAACTGGAATACATCTGTCAGGGTTAAGGAAGAGGTGTTTTGAAAGTAATTAATGATATAATAATCATTGGTATTGAATTCAGAATATAAGCTGATGGCTTTAACACCTGAATCTTTCCAGATCTTTTTCATGTCGAATTCAATCTCACTTCCAATCGAGAGATTGGGCCTTAAGGCTTCAGACCAGTAATAGTAATTATCCGGATAAAGATCTTTGTCGAAACTAAAAGAGAGGTCAGGGTGAAAAGTATAACTCGCAAAGAATCCCGGATTAAAGGGATAGATCTTTCCCCAGTCTTTTAACTTTATTTCATAAAATTTATACGCGAATTTTGCAGTAACAATGTGCAGTTCGCCCCCTTTATTTACCGGAACATAACCATAATTGAAATCCAGTATTCCTTTTTTATTTTTAAAAAGATCATAGCCGGCACCTACACTGAAATAGCCGATGCTGCCGGCAAACTGCACAATCGCATTGTCGGGAACCAGGAAGTTTAACTTCTGAGCTGAGGCCTTTCCCGAAAACAGGAAAAGTACTGCTAATAATATATATACGCGCTTAAAATGATATCCGTTCAAAACTTATTTTATGATTAATGATTTCAACTAATAAAAACTCTTCATTTCCAATAGAACTGGTGATGACATAAGGGATTCCGGAATCATCAGGGAAATAAAGGTCATAAGTATGGTTATGGCCATGTAATGAGGCTAGAAATCCTGGTGTTTCTGCAAAAGTTCCGGTATAATCTTTCACTAATTTGGGGTCAAAGTCTGGCGAAATAGTAGGTACATGTGAAACAGCCAGATAATTGCTGACTCCATCCTGTGGTTGTAGCTCCGTTTTTAACCAGGAGATATCAGGTACCTGACCATTGAAACTGTACTCCCTGCTATTGGTATCATGACAGATAAATTTCGTTCCGCCATAGACGAATGTATAATTCAAAGCACCGAACATCCTTTGAAAGACTTCCCTGCCACGATTGGTCAGGTCATGGTTACCAATAACACCCATATAAGGGACATTTAGTTTTCTTAAAGCTCTGCTGATCCATTCCATTTCCTTTAATACGCCGAACTCCGTGAAATCACCGGCAATAAGTACAAAGTCAACACCTGGTAGTGAATTCACCTTTTCAACAAAAGTAATGGTTTCATCGCGTGACCTTTGGGGATCACCACTTAGCACGAAGCGAACGGTGTCGTCGTTCTTGCCGTCGCCAAGGCGACTCAAGCTGGTTGCATTGACATCTTTAGGGGAATTCCTGTCGAAAACCTGGTTTGGGCTATATTCAAATTGGTTACAGCTCAGCAAACCGATGCTTAAAAAAAGCCCCGCTAGTATAATTTTGTTCATGGAAAATTCTAATATTTCCACAAAACTAAACTTAAACAAAGAGTTTAAACATCTAATATGGCGTTATGGCATTCCTATAACCGTTAAATGGCATTAATTTAACATTTCTGTCAAACTCAGAAAAGCTAAAAAATGGTAGAAATACCGGAGAGGAGTGTAACTGCCTGAGCTTCTTCTGCTAAGGCACGGAATACTGTGACAGGTATAAATCTCCAGGTGATTTGTTGGTTTTCCTGCACATTTAGGACTTCTATTGGCTGATTCATTAAATGTTGTTCAAAAAACAACTGTTTACTGGATGCCCAGGCTTTCGGATCGCCAAGGTTGGCCGGCCAGGTATACAATTTATGGGCCTCAATAGGTTTTTCTTCGAGAATATGGGTAGATGTTTTAGAGAGCAGGGGACTGATGTCAAATTCCTGAACGGCAGCATGGAGAACGGATTCACTGTTAGTGATGCCTAATGCAGTACCGCTAAATTCAACAACCATAATGTTTTGCCCCTCCACACGGGCAGGCTTTCCAAAAAACAAATACTTTCCTGTGGTCAATTGTTGTAATTCTGCCGCCATAGTGATTTTGAGGTAAAGCTACAATTTAAAAGATACATTTAAGGAGATAACGGAAAAAGGGCCGGATTTCTCCAGCCCTTTTTAAACATACACTATTATTTTTTATACTGATTATTGAATTACTTTACCGTCAGCTCCAATTTTGATAGCCGCAGTTTCTGCGTCTTTCTTCACCTCTACCAGGTAGTATGTAGTTTTGTCAGCATTAGTTACAAGGAATGCTGCTGTTGGCGTCCATGCTTTAACTGGTTCTGATTGTAATGTTGTAGTTACTGCTTCAGGTAAATCTTTCAATTCTACAGGAACTTTTGTAGTACTATCTTGTTTTACTGTAATAGCTACTGTGTTTTTTACTTCTGATGCGTTTACTGCTGAAATTCCTGCGAAAGCTAAAAATGCTGCTGATAAAATGATCTTTTTCATATCTATTGTGTTTCTGTTAAATATTCTTGTTAATTCTGATTAGACTAAGGTTCATAATGATGCCAGGAGTATTTATTATTAGTATCTTGCTGAAAAACAACTGTTTATGTAATTGTGTCAGATTTTAACTGTAGAGATGCTCCACACTTTGTGGCTTAATGAAGCGGTTTAAAATTGGTTTGGCCGGATTATTTTTGTTGCTGCCCCAAAAGATGGATTTTATCGAGCCATTTTTGCCGCTGTTTTGCACTGGCAGTCTTCACAATTCCAACGGTACTCAACTTAACGGGCTTTACTCCACAAAATTCCAGGGTGCTTTTTTTCAATTGGTGGATGCTGGGGTTCCCATAAATGAAACGGTAATACCAGGCCGGTTGATCCATGGTGGTGATAATTCTCGCCGTTTTACCCGTTAATAGCTTATCCCAGAAAATGGAATTTTCCCTGTACTGATAAGTGAGGCCCGGCAGAAACAAGCGGTCGATAAAACCTTTCATGATGGCGGGCATGCCTCCCCACCAAACCGGATGGATCCAAACGAGGTGATCTGCTGCTTTGATCATTTCTAAACTAGCCAGGAGATCAGGTTCTAATTCCATTCTTCGATTATAACCATAGGCCAGATTGGGATTAAAATGGAGTGCTGAGATATTGATCTGACTGATTTGGGCGCCTGTTTTTTGCGCACCACTGTGATAAGACTCTGCAAGCGCGTGATTGAAACTATCCTTGTTTGGATGTCCGTTTATAATAAGTATTCTGCTCATTTTCTACTTTGTGAGATGGTATGGCACAAAAATAGGAGAGACCAGGATGCTGCTTTAGGACAAATGTCTAAAAAGAAAGCTCATTTCTCAGTCGGCTGAGGTGTCGGGCTGTAATCCCTAAATAGGAAGCGAGGTATTGCAAAGGAATTTGCTGAACATAAACCGGCTGGTTTTCCAACAAATCAAGATATCGCTTTTTTGCTTTCTCCTGTTGAAATTGAAAAACTCTTTTTTCCAGTTCCAGGTATTGCTGCTCGGCGATGATCTTTAGAAATTTGTTCCAGTTGGGATTAGTATCTGCTAAATGATCCAAATCAATTTTTTGAATCAATAGCAATTCTGTGGGTACTAGAGCCTGTATGTTTTCTATGGTTGGATTACCGGTGATAAAGGAAGCGTAGGCGGTCATCAATGCGCCGGGGAAAGTAATACAATACGTTGTTTCTATTCCTGTTTCAGCACGAAAAAATGTTCTCAGGATCCCTGTGTTCAGAAAGGCGACTTCTTTGCAGGTTTTCCCTTCGGCTATAAAGAATTCTCCTTTTTGTAGTTTTTTAGGTTTCATCATCCCGATGACTTCATTGATTTCTGCCGGGCTGAATAGTTGAAAGGAAGTTAAAAAGTTGCGTATCATCTGTCTTGTATCTAAGCTTTCCCTGAGTGTTTGATCTTCAAATATATCATAAAAGGGAACAGATTAGGGAAAGCAGGGAGGAAACAATGTAAGTCCCGGTGGTCGTTAAAAAAATGAAGACAAGAAAAAGCCGGATTGCTCCGGCTTCTTCCTGTAAAAATACTGCTTCAATTATTATTCAAACCGGTGGTATGATGATTTACCACCAAGGTCTTATTGTGTAACGGGTTTACCGTCTGCGCCTAATTTCACTGCAGCTGTTTCATCACCTTTTTTAATATCAATGTGATAATAGGTGGTTTTGTCTGCATTTGTCACTAAAAATGCTGCTGTTGGTGTCCACTGTTTTACAGGTTCTGTTTGTAATGTTGCTTTCACTGGCTCTGGCAGGTCAGCCAATTCTACAGGTACTTTAGTGGTACTATCTTGTTTAACTGTAATTGCTAAAGGTGATTTTACTTCTGTTGCGTTTGCTGCTGTTAATCCTGCGAAAGCTAAAAATGCTGCTGATAAAATGATCTTTTTCATATCTCTTGTGTTTCAGTTAATATTCTAATTAATTACGTTTAGGGTATGTTTAATAATGGTGCCGCAAATGAATTAATTTATTACTGCACTGAAATACAATAGGTTAACGTTTTTGCTGCGCTTTTAGAGTGTAGCATTATTCCACAGTTTGTGGGGGATTTAATCAGGTCAGGACTAAAATTCGTTTAAAATCCCTGTTTTAGGAGGGTTTCCCCGGCAGGTGTGCCAGTTTTTCCTTCAAAACCAGGTATTCTTTTTCCAGGTGCCGGAAAGGTTTGGCTTTGATGACTCCTTCCGCGTAATCCATTTTTTTCTGCTCATAATCAGCAGCTACCAGGTCATAACGGGCTTTAGTGTCCTTGTACTTTGCTTTTTCAGCCTCGCTTTCCGCTACACCGTTTAGGTTTCCCACATAAATACTGTCGGAGATTAGTTTTTCATTTGAAGATCTAAAGCATATATAAACTTCCATCTGCGCGGTCATCTTCCATGATTTTAAAGGGATAAAACAGGTTCCATCTGCTCTTTTTGCCGCATTCAGGAAGGTACTTGCTTGTTTTTTCGTTGGGTGACTGATCGCTACCATCAGGATGTCATCACTGGAAGCATTATTGGAAATACCGGTATCCCAGCTTAAATTGAGGCCATCTTCTCCTTTACTGATTTTCAGATCCCTGGCCACTTCCAGTGATCCGGAACTCAGGGTCACTTTGTCATAATCAATCTTTATATTAGGATATTCGCCGGTCAAAGCCTGTTTTTTATTATAAGAAGTAGCCAGATTATGCGGGTTTTTAAGTGTTCCTTCTGCCTCCAGCCTAAAACTGGTATTGATAAATTCCTTCAGAGGTTTCAGCAATTCCATGGTTACCGTCATCGCCTGGCGATTGCTCAGTTGTTTTATACTCGGTTTTCCCTGTTTACCAACCAGGCGGCAGATCAGTTGTCCATTTAACATATAAAAAACCATATTTCCTATTTTTCCAGAAAGGGGCCCAAAAGGGCCTATAGTACATTTTGCCATGATTAAGAGGTTAATTTGTCTGAGTTAACAGAAACTAAGATACTGATTAACAGTGAGGTAATTTAGGGTTATTCTGTGATGAAGTTATATTTTCTACTAACAATTTAGTGGATTAAAACAGTGTTAATTCTGCCTTGAAAGGCAATTTAACCAACTAAAGCCCTAGCAACCTCCTCATAATATCCGCTTAAAAATCACAAATGTAAAGATTCATTTTTGCGCGATGTCCTGTGCTACAGGGTAAAGGTCCGTGTTAAAACCGATGCTAAGTCGGGGTATAACAGGATAAAAAAAGAGGTTGCCCTTCTTTTACAGATGATACAACCTCTTGTCGCAATGAATAATTAAAAAAAGTAGCGTTTAGTTCATATCTTTTTCCACCTTTTTAGCTGTGCTTTGACCAGGAAGATAAATTTGGAAACCTACGCCAAGACTCAGGGTATGGCTATAGGCACTGCTTCCAAAGCCCACAATTCCATTGTATTTCAGCAGTGCTTCTAATCCGATGGAGCGGGTCACGAAATAGGTAAAACCAGGACCGAAACTAAATCCAAGACCATTGGTAGAACCTCCTGATCCTGCCGGATTAATTCCGTTGATCCCTACAGTAGCCTCTCCAAAAAATCTGGAGTTTTTAACCACTTCATCGGCACCTGTCATGCCATAGTACCTTCCTAAAGCCCCAATGCCATAAGAAATACTGGTTCCTGCACCTTTTGCAGTGGCAAGTCCAAAATTAACATCGCCACCCAGTGCCAAACCATCCTGTACAAACCAGGCGGCTTTAGGATTGATATTTAAACTGAATACGTTGGGCTTATCTAAGCCAAACTGGATGTTGGATATGTTGGCACCCATCATCACATTCCCTTTTTGTATCTGAGCATTGGCTCCATAAAGCATGCCGATACTTAAACTAATTGTTAAGCATAATTTTTTCATCTTGTAGGATTTAAATGTAATAAGGTAACAAATTATCTCTGGTTTGGTTTTTTAAAACTATTAGCCCTTAATGGGTTAGCGCCTCCTGACTGGGGTGATCAGGTCAGATGACAGGACTCATTTGAAGGTTTAAGGCCCCCATAATGGGCTTCGCAAAATATCTTACTACCTTTGGTGGTTGCAGAGAAATTATATTTAAATGAAATTATCATTCGGAACGGTCATTGATGACCAGCCTAATTACTTTATTGAAAAGATCTGGAAGGGATTAACAAACCTTTCAGCGCATTTAGAAAAGGACTATTACCAATATTTACAGCGCCATCTGGAGAAATTTAACCGCAGTTGGGATGGTGATCAATACACTGAATTTCTGGAGCCAAAAATACATACCATCCGTAAAGATGCCGATAATTTATGGCGTCAGGGCATGGAAATTATGATGGTAATTGATAAGGATACTCCCGGAGAGTTTCAGTTTGCACCTGTTTTGTCTTGTCAGCATATCCAGACCATTTCAATAAGTAAAGTAGAAAACAGGCCGGTTCAGGCTAGCATTGATGGTCGGCTTTTACCTACGGCAGAACTTCATCAATTTGCAGTAAATGATGGTTTTCAGGATATTGAAGCGTTGTATGCCTATTTTAATGGCGATTTTAAGGGAAAACTGATTCATTGGACTGCCTTTAAATATTAGCCTTTTATTATATGATTGTGAGTTATCAGCTTGAAGATTTCAGTTCTCCCTGCGCCATTCGAGGTCAGTTCGTCATGGATAGATTTGAAAATATTGGCCGGCCGGCAAATATGGTATGGCCTCATAAACACAATTTTTATGAGATTTTATGGTTGGAAAAGGGGCCTTCCATGCATACCATAGACCAACATTCTTTTGAGTTATCGCTGGACTCTATCTTTTTTATTGCGCCCGGACAAATTCATGAGTTGGAGAAAGCCGAAGAACTAAGAGGATATAGCATTATGTTTACGGCACAATTTCTGGCGCTTGGGGACAGACCTCCAGATATGCCTGCGCAATTGTCGTTCATGGAGAATACTTATGAGAATCCTGCTTTAAGCTTACCTCTAAAAGAACGGGATGGACTTCTTGCTTCCTTAAACATGCTGCATGCAGAAACCGGCAGAACGGATCGCTCTGTAAATATCATCAGGCATTTGCTTTTGGCCTTTCTCTTCCAGGTGAAAAGAATGGTAGCCGAAGTACCGGCCTTCCGACAAGACAACCTCCAGGTCATGACGGTTAAAAAGTTCAAAAAGCTGGTGGAAAATCATTTTAAACAAGAAACGAGGCTTTCCTTTTTTGCAGAAGCTTTGTTTATGACACCTGCACACCTCAATGAAGTGGTAAAAGCGATTACAGGTAAAACGGCAGGAGAGACCATCAGGGAAAGGTTATTACTGGAAGCCAAAAGAATGCTGATTCATGGCCATTTAACAGTTGGACAAATCGCTGCCGAGCTTGGGTTTGCTGATTTCTCGTATTTCTCCAGACAGTTTAAAAAGCAGGAGGGAATGAGCCCGGCTACCTTTCGCAAAATGAAAATTGACTAGTTTCATTTAAAGTACCAATAAAGCCCTGCTTTATCCTAAAATTAAAAATCCATTCCAGATAACTTTGCAGTTTGGAAATTTAAGCGATAAGATAACATGCAAATTAAACTGAACACCATTCCTGAGGCGATTGAAGCCTTAAAAAATGGGAAAGTCATTATTGTGGTAGACAATGAAAACCGGGAAAATGAAGGTGATTTTATCACTACAGCTGAAGCTGCAAGTCCGGAAGTCATCAATTTTATGATTACGCATGGCAGAGGGCTGGTTTGTGCGCCACTAACGGCTCAGCGGTGTGAAGAACTTCAACTCCATCAAATGGTACAACAGAATACTGCGGCTTATGAAACCAGTTTCACTGTCTCAGTAGATTTACTCGGTAGTGGCTGTAGCACCGGGATTTCAGCTTCCGACCGTTCAAAAACTATCCGCTCCTTAATAAATCGGGAAACCAAAGCCTTTGATCTTGGTAAACCTGGCCATATCTTTCCATTGCGCGCTCATGAAGGTGGTGTATTGGCCAGACCTGGCCATACGGAAGCAACCGTAGACCTGGCACGCCTGGCAGGGATGTCATCTGCCGGCGTATTGGTAGAAATCCTGAAGGAAGATGGCGAAATGGCCCGCTTACCCGATTTAATCAGGATTGCCGCAAAACATCAGTTGAAAATCATTTCTATTGAAGACCTGATCATTTACCTCCGCAAAACTAATTAAGGCAGATAAGTCTGGTCTGACAACCTTTTGATCATTGCAGAGCTTTGTTCGCGTCCCTGTGCTAACCGGTCTTTGAAGAACAGTTTTGTTTGATCGAAATGTTGTTTATAGCCCTCCATATCCCCATAGCCAATAATTGAAGTCCATTCCCGTACTGCGGAATGAAACTCAAGGTCGTCGGCGCGGATACTTTTGTCGAACAAGGCTGCTGTGATAGATTCTTCCAGCAGCTCTTCATTGCGAAACAGGTATTCCACAATCCCCAGTCGCAAACGGAAGGGAGGCGTCTGACAAATCAGGTTGTCGTAAGGATTGGTTTGTAAGTGATACCAGGAATCCGCCATGCTCAATAAACTCAGGTGGGAATTTGCTTTTCTAACGCCTGGACTGGCAGACAGAGAAAATTCCTGCATAATCTGATCGTCCAGTAATAAAGGCTTCCTGCGCTCATTGAAAACGAAATCCCGTACTTTATAAAGGCGGGTTCTGAAGGCTTGCTCTTCTTCCATGATCATCATCTTGAAAAGTTCAGATTCTGACTGGGCATAGCGCTTTACCTGCTGGCGGGCAAAGGGGTTTAATATGGCCAGACCCGCATAAATATGTGCTTTATAACTGAAAATCCTCAAAGTAGTCAGGATTTTCACATTGTCTATCCCACCCAGGTAGGAGGCGTTTTCCCATGGGAAGAAACCAGCGGAGGCCCAGGCGGTGCCCATACTTTCAAAGCCCACATGAGTTGCGGCCTGTGTATCGGCAACAATGCGGTCGTGGTCTTTATAATCCTTCATTTCGACCATTTCAGAGCCCAGACAGGAGAGAAGATCTGTCATGCGCTGATAAGCTTCCGCATTTGTTCTATGTGGGATCACGATCATGGTCTGACCCGCAGGATCAAAACCGGGGCCATGAAGAGAGTGGCAGGTAATGATGTGCACATCCTTTGGCAGGTGTTTTTCAAAAGCCATAATTTCAGGATGCTTCACGGAAGTTTGCCCGCCTACAATAGCCCCATATTTGGTGGAGCTGCCATAACGTTCCAAAACTTCTTCAATACGTTCAGATTCTACGGCATAAAAGATCACATCGCAAATGCGCGATACTTCTTTACCATCATAGAGGATGGATATGCCCAAAGGGCTCAATTCTTCTTCCAGCTGTGCCCGTCTTGCCGGGAGATCTGAGCCATAAACGGTATAACCTGCCCTGGCAAAGCCTTTGGCATACATTTTACCCATATCGCCCAGACCGATGATTCCTACATTCATAAAACCTGTTCTTAATGCAAAATAACTGAAATAACGCCGGAAGTAAAATGACCGGCGTCACATCACAAACGAGCTAATTGCTAATAAACGACTATCTCATCACTAAACATGAACCCTTTTTTCTCGTTTTTTGCGGTAATCCTCAGGTAACGCGCGGTATTCCCTTTGAGGTCAAAAACGAAAGTTTTAAACCTTAAAGAAGCATCGGTATAAGGGACGTCGTTGTCTACCTGTGGCAGCATTTTGAAATTGATTCCATCAGTAGAAAACTCCACTTTAACATAAGCCGGCATATATACACCGGGACCGGTTAACTGCATATACCTCATTTTCAATTGTTGCAATGCTTGTGGATTTTCCAGGTCGATGGTCACATCCAGATCACCAAGGAAACCTTGCCATTGTCCGTCTCCATAAGTAAGGTCGCCGCTTTGTCCGTTTACCAATGTTAATTCTTTTTGTGCAGGGTAATTAGTGCTGTATTTTTTATTATAGGTTACTTTTTTACCGATTGCTTTATGCAGGTCGACTTCCAGCTCCTGTATTTTTCCTGCCGGAAGCTGATTCTCGAAAATTATGGCCTTAACTGTTCCACTTTGGGCCAAAGAAATTCCCTCTTTATACAAAGGTGAGCTAGCCGTTGGCGTGCTTCCATCCAGGGTATACCTGATTTCTGGTTGAAATTGCTCAGAGTTTATCGTGACCTGTGCCACTTTATTGGCCATATCGTAACCAGAGAGAATGCTCAGGTCCCTGGATGGCGGATAATAATTTACATTAAACTGCTGTAACAGGCGGTAGTGCTTTTGTAAACGGGACTGAAAATCATCCCAGTTTTTGTGGGCTACCGGAGTCCAGGCAACTTCTGAAAGTGCAATTGCTCTTGGAAAAACCATATAATCAACCTGATTGGAGGTGGGCATATATTCTGCCCATACATTGGCCTGAACGCCTAATACGTGTTTTTTCTTTGCAGGATCAATTTCCGCTGGAACCGGTTGATAACTGTATACTTTTTTTAAGGGCAGATAACCACCAATGGCCTCAGGCTGTCCGATTGGGTTCGTTTGATACGAATCCAGGTAAAGGTGTGAACCCGGCGTCATGATCACATCATGCCCGGTATTGGCTGCTTCAATACCTCCGTTTTCCCCTCGCCAGCTCATTACGGTTGCATCCGGGGCTAGTCCGCCTTCGAGAATCTCATCCCAGCCAATCAATTTCCTGCCTTTACTGGTTAGGTAAGCCTCCATTCTTTTGATCGCGTAGCTTTGTAACCCATGCTCATCTTTCAGGTCATGGTCTTTGATTACTTTCTGGCACTTCGGGCATTGTTTCCATGCCGTTTTATCGGCCTCATCGCCGCCAATGTGGATGTATTTAGAAGGGAAGATCTCTAGTACCTCGTCCAGCACGTTTTGAAGAAAGGTAAAGGTATCTTCATTACCGATACAGAATTCTGAATTTTTATAAGGCAGGCCATAACAAGATAGGTTAGGGTAGGCGGCCAGCACTTCTTCACTATGTGCAGGCATTTCAATTTCAGGAATCACGGTAATGCCTCTTTGAGCAGCATAGCTGATCAGTTCTTTTGCCTGTTCTGCAGTGTAGAAGCCGCCAAAAGCATTTGAGCTTCCCATTTCCGAATATTTACGGCCATTGTTCCACCAGTTTTTCCAGCTGGCATCAGTTCTCCAGGCTGCAAATTGAGTCAGTTCCGGGTATTTTTTAATCTCTAATCGCCATCCTGCACCATCAGTAAGGTGCCAGTGGAAGGTGTTTAACTTATATAAGGATAAAAGATCTATGTATTTTTTTAGAAAAGTTATGGGTAAAAAGTGACGGGATACATCCAGCATCAATCCCCGGTAACCAAAAGCCGGTTGATCTTCGATCCATACCGCCGGTAGCGATTTGGTATCTTTCCTCGTATAAGCGATTTGACGTAGTGTTGAAATGCCATGCAATATCGCCTGTGGCTGATGGGCCGTAATCACAATTCTGTCTTTGTTGATTTCCAGTCGGTAGGCATCCTGAGCAAGGGTGTCGTCTTTAGCAGCCTTTACCAGCATGAGGCCTTGTTTAGGCAGGTGTCTGGCGTTTTTAAGTGTTTTTACCTGATCGAATTTCAGATAAGGATGTTCATGGAGTAGCGCTGTCGCATCCTTAAAACCGGCACTGGCAAAAACATCTGTTTTGGTAGTATATATATAATGTCCCGTTTTGGCGATCTGAATTCTTGGTTTTGGAATGATAAATAAAGAATCCTGTGCAATGGTAATTTGTGGTGTTAAATATAAAGTTGCTGCAAAAGATAGGGCTGCGACCCATGTATTGGTGTTCATGATTTTTAGTTTCAGGTTTGTGTTCCTCAAACTTACGCATTATAAGGAGAAAAGAAACTGCGATTAAATATTCTTCTCCGGGCATATGGAAAATTAGTTTTATTAATTATAGAAATAATTATTATATTTAGATAACCATTAATTATACGCTCATGAGTTTGTTATCTAGATTACTTAAAAGAATCAGTTTTGAGCATGGAACAACAGGATTCAGTTCGGATTATAGTCCAAAAGATGATGACCAAATGGATTGGGCGATAAAGAAAGCGCGGTTAACCTTATGGTATTTTGAGGAGCAGCTGAAAGGCCCGACTCCCGGGCGGAACTACTTTTCGATCAAAGTAATGGTTAAAGATCAGACTCAGGTGGAACACCTTTGGTTAACGGCACCGGATTTTGATGAAGAAGGAAATCTCTATGGGAAGGTGTGTGATGAACCAATTCTGGTAAAGAACCTGAAAGCAGGTCAGACGATAGGTGTGGGGAGGTCGTTGATTACTGACTGGATGATTGTAGAAGATGGGCTGTTACTTGGTGGCTACACCATTCGGGCGGTTCGTGACGAACTTTCGGAAATAGAAAAGCAGGCTTTTGATGAGTCCATCGGGATTGTTATCGATGCTGGTGCGGACCATTTTCTTCCTGATTTTAACACACCGGAAGGAGCGATCACTGCTTTAGAGTTAGCTTATCAGGAGAAGGACCTGGAAAAAGCGTTGGCCTGTATGGATTTTGAGGGTAAAGCCAGGAGATTATTGATGCATTTGAATGTGGGGAAAATTGATGAAGCCGCCATGGAGGAAACCAGTGAAATTCTGAAAGCAGCTTTTATTGAACAGCTGGAAGAAGAAGGTATGCCAGACATATCTGGTCTCAGACGCGCATTTTCCAGAAGTCAGAAAATTAGTGAGGTAGCCTGGCTCATTACAGAATCTATAACTTTTCCACACGGGGGAGTTACAGAGCAAATCATTCTTACCGCTAAAACCAGCGATGGCTGGAAAGTGGGAGGACTATATAAAGAAGACACCACTTTCTGAGTATATCCGCAGAAAGCGATGTATGATACAATATAACTAGTGGTGGTCGTTGGTATCTACTGGTGATTTAATAAAAGACAGGTAGTATGCAGACACCATGATGATAACTACAAGAGAAAGTAAGGAAACTAACATATGTATTGATATTTAAAGTTGATAAATAATTATGGTATGAAGGTAATGATTCTTTTTTAGACAGCCCTGATATCGTTACTGTTTTTTTACATTCGAAATAACCCACTCTTTCCCATTGTTTTATCCTGACTTTACGGCCTGAATTGAAGGAAAGCGGATGTTCTTTATGCAGGATATAGACGTAAATTGCTTTTACAATCGTAAATTAGCCGCGCCCAGACCCTTAATCCCTAATTGAATATGGCCTTAAAGAGAGTATTAAAAGTTGGCTTAGACTCTGCCGCCCCCTTCCCAATGCACTCAGACTATAATTCTGAACGTTTTGAAGGTTTTGAAGTAGATTTATTGACTGAAATTGCGAAGCACCTTGACTTTGAAATACAATATGAAGTTTCTTTATGGAAGAAAATTCTTGGGAAATTATTTAAAGGTGAGCTGGACCTGATTTGTTCTGCGGTAACCATGACTTCTACACGTAGACATATCCTTGAATTTACAGAACCTTATTTACATTTCCGACTTTGCGCGGTGGTAGCCAGCAGTGACATGCTGATTCACGAGGTAAAAGATTTAAAGGAAAAAAGAGTGGGTGTAAGGATTGCCGCAGAAGCAGAACGTCATGTGCATACCAAATTCCCTGAAGCCAATATGGTGCATGCAGATACCAACAAAGAATTGTACCGTCAATTAGAGTTGGGAGAGATTGATGTTTTGATTGACGATTCTCCGATTGCCAATGGCTTTTTGCAAAATAACGATAAGTTAAAAATAGGGATGTTTCTACCAGGTACCGATTCTCAATATGCAATTGCTATGAAAAAGGGAGATCTGGAATTGAAAGATCAGTTTAATGAGGCATTGAAACTCATCAGAGAGAACGGAACTTACGATATCCTGTATAATAAGTGGTTTTCCGGAATGGATTTCTAGAGTTTTGTTGCACAATATTTACAGAATTTAGCGTCGTCATCGTGGCCTTCGCGGCCACAACCCGGGCAAACCTGATGGTGGAAACCTTTCTTTCTGGCCGCAACAGCCATTTCGGTGGTAATGATGCCGGTTGGAACAGCAATAATGGCATAACCTATCAGCATAATTAAGGAGGCTATAAATTTACCTAATGGGGTTACCGGCGAGATATCTCCATAACCAACGGTAGTAATGGTCACGATCGCCCAATAGATGCTTTCCGGAATATTGGAAAAGCCATTTTCGCGGTTTTCTACCAGATACATTATAGAGCCTAAAACAATCACTAAAGCAAGAACAGTGAGCATGAAGATGCTGATTTTACGCATGCTTCCTTTTAACGCGACTGTCAGGAATTTCATTTCTGAAAGGTAATGCCCCAGTTTGAAAATCCGGAATACCCGAAGTAACCTCAATGCGCGCAGGGCAAGCAAGGATTGGCCGCCAATAAAAATCACACTCAGATAAGAAGGGATAAGGGCCAGTAAATCGACAATGCCCAGGGGACTTTTGATGTAACTGACAGGGTGTTTGATGATGACCAGTCTGAGGATATATTCTATGGTAAACAGACCGGTGAATACCCATTCTATAATAGAAAACAAGTCCCCATATTTTTGATGGACACTCTGCACGCTGTCCAGCATCACAATGAGGATGCTGGTAAAAATGGCAATCAGTAAGGCCACATCAAATGCTTTACCGGCATAAGTGTTGGACTCATAAATAATTTCATGGAGCTTAGCCCGCCAATCCTGATTTTTTTGTTGCTCCATCGTAAGTCCCTTTCGGGAATTTAACTAAAAATTCTTAAAAAGTGATTCTCCAGGTGATTTCTCATTGCATTCCTAAACAATTCCGGAGAACCGTTCTCGAGGATGTCTACGAGGCCTTTATGAGAGACAAACTTTTTAATAGTTGCCTGTTTCTTTAACAAACCACTATTATGAACGTAATCAAATACCGGAAGAAGTAATTTCTGGAACTTCTTTAAAGTCTGATTTCCTGTGATTTCATAAAGTTTTCCATGAAAAGCAATCTCATGATCGATATGAAAAACATAGTTTTCAGAAGTGTCAGGTTCATTTTTAATGATTTCTTTTAATTCCTTAATGTGCTCTGCTGTGATGTTCTGAAATAGAAAATCGGCCATACCTATTTCTAAGACAAGACGCATTTCAAAGATTTCTTTTAAAGTTTCCTGATCCAGTAAATGGGGGTCAAGAGATTTTCCAATGATGCTAAAAATATCAGGACTGGTGATGACAGAGCCTTTTTTCTTTTTCGTCTCTATCAGACCTCTCATTCTTAACCTTAACAGTGCTTCACGTGTTACGGTGCGGCTAACGCCAAGATTTTTTGATAAATCTATTTCTGTAGGAATGACATCTCCGATTTTCAACTTCCTGTCTACCAGTAGTTGTACGAGATTGGCCTCCACTTTATCGACCAAACTGCTGGTATCCATCTGGACAAATGTATTATCTGTGCTGCTTTCCATATTATGTATAATAATAACTAATTGAGAGTATACGTCTAAATTAACACTAATAAAGCGATTTATCAAAAACGGATAAAAAAAAATATAAATAATTCTTGCTTTCGAATAATATTTATCTCAACTTAGTAGTATTATGTATAACATAATGCTAACCAAAATTCTAATAGTATGAAACAGTTTTACCTAAAAACGATTGTTTTAGTGTGTTGCCTATCCTCCTTTATAGGCGCGTTTGCACAAAACAAAAAGGTAACCGGGATGGTTACTGGCGAAGATGACGGACAGGGGATTCCAAGCGTCAGCATTTCAATTAAAGGAATAAAGTCGGGCACACAAACAGATATGAACGGAAGGTTCATGATTGATGCCAGTTCAAACGACATACTCGTGTTTACATATGTTGGGTACCTGACCCAGGAACAGAAAGTAGGCAATAACACCAATTTAAAAGTAGTCATGAAACCCGCAACCGCTAATCTTGATGAGATCGTGGTAGTAGGTTATGGTACGCAAAACCGACGTACAGTAACCAACTCGATCGCAAAACTGGATAAAGAGGTGTTGGCAAATGCACCACGTGCCAACGTGGGGAGTGCTTTGCAAGGAACAATTGCTGGTATTCAGGCCATTAGTAAAAGTGGACAACCTGGCGTTGGCCCGACTGTATTTTTAAGGGGAGGGGCATCCATCAATAATCCCGGCGGACCATTGGTGATCGTAGATGGCGTAATCAGAGATTACAATGACATCTCTTCTGAAAATATCCAATCGATAGAAGTGCTTAAAGATGCTGCATCAACTGCCATCTACGGTGCAAGAGCCAACAACGGGGTAATTTTAATTACCACCAAAACAGGCGCAGCAGGTGTTGCCCAAATCAATTATAAGTTTACCGGAGGGTACAATGTAAGACGAGATGGTTATAACTATTTAGGTGCCAAAGATTATATCTATTATACCCGTTTGGGCTACCTGAATTCAGGTAAACCAATAACTGATGCTAATAATTCAAGAGGATTAGGCCTGCTCACTGACGCAGCCAACCTTGCAAGTTTTGACATCAGGAAGTATGTAGAGGGAACTACAGTATTGCCATCAGGATGGGGTATCGTTGATGATCCTTACGGAGGTCAGATGATGTACAAAGATCATGGTGGTGAAATTGAAAACCTGGTTTTCAGAAATACCTATACTAAAGACCATTATGTTAGTGCTTCAGGTGGTAATGATAAAGGTAAATTCTTTGCCGCATTTGATTCCTATAATGAGGATGGTGTGATTGTAGGTTCTAACTATAAACGTTATACTGCAGACCTTAATGGTTCTTACAAAGTGAGATCTAACATTGAAGTTTCCGGTGGGACTACGCTTTCTACTTCTTCCCAGTTAGGTACCGTTGGTGGTGAGGTGAACTCCTTGTATAGAAGTTTGGCGATATGGCCAACATTTAACCCCTGGATTGATGAAGCTAAAACAGCACCAAATCCAGGAAATAGTGCAAGTGATGGTAACCCATTATACTGGTTAAGCAGATTGAACCGTCAGAATGAAGTGAATAAAGTTGTGGTTAATGGTGCCGTAAAATGGGATTTGTTACCTGGCTTATACTTTAAAGCGACTGCCAATGCTTATTTATTAGATAGAAAAGATGAGTCTTTTCAAAAATCAACACAGACATACGCCAATATTTTTGCTACGCCACAATCGATAGGCTCTGCCAGCAGAGATGCTATTCTCTTGTCAAGAAGAGATTTTCAAACGCAGTTTAACGGGATTGTGAATTATAACAAATCACTAAACCTGCATAATTTTGGGGCGATGGTTGGTGCGGAAACTTTCCAGATTAAAACGTTAAACTCACAATTGTATGGTCAGAATGCACCTACAGATGAGATTCCTACGATCAATGCTTCTACAGTTTTCCCTGCAACCTTAAATGGTGCAAAAGCTAATTTTAGCGAAAAATCGGAATACCGTATCAATTCACTTTTCGGAAGATTTACTTATGATTTTGATCAGAAATATCTATTTACCGCAGTATTTCGTGCTGATGGTGCTTCCAACTTACCAGACCAACATAAATGGGGTTATTTCCCGGGGGTATCTGCAGGATGGAATCTTCAAAAAGAGAATTTCTATGTGAATTCCGGACTTAATAAATATGTTTCGACCGTAAAACCTAGATTGAGCTATGGTGTTAATGGTAACATCGCAGGTTTGGGCAGATATGTAGTTCAAGGGGTATATTCATCTCCTGCAAATAATTATGATGGCGCTGGTGGTTTCTTCCATGATAAACTGGCAAATCAGGATTTAAGATGGGAACGTAGCAAAACTTTCGGTGCTGGTTTAGACTTAGGTTTATTACAAGACAGAATTACTGTGTTATTTGATTATTATGATCGCAGAACATCAGACTTGTTAACAGATCTGCCGTTACCGGATTATATCGGTTATCCTCCAATCACAACCAACTCAGGTACACTGCAGAATAAAGGGTATGAGTTTGCAGTTAATGCAAAAGTATTGAGCACTGATGGTGGTTTTACTTTAAACCTGGGTGCAAATGCAAGTTTTGTGAAAAACAAAGTGTTGAAACTTCCTTTCAATGGTAATGAGAACAACAGACAAGGCGGAATACAGGTGTTTGATGCTGCATCAGGCCAGTTAAAATGGGTTGGTGGATATCAGGAAGGCCAGACCATCGGTGATATTTATGGCTTCAAACAAGTGTCAATTTTTCAGGATGCTGCAGAAGTGCTGAGAATTGCAGGGAATAGAAGAGATGCGATCGCCAATGTAACCGGACCAAATTTACCTAAAGGTACTGCACCGGGACCTGGAGCAGATGCTGGTAGAATCACCCCTGGTGACGTGAACTGGTTAGATGTAAATGGCGACGATATTATTGATTCAAGAGATCAGGTATATCTGGGTAATATGGCCCCAAAATGGACTGGTGGTTTTAATGCCAATGCAAATTACAAGGGCTTCAATCTATATACCAGATTTGAGTTTGCTTTAGGTCACACCGTTTACAATGATTTATTGGCGCGTACCCTTGGAAATTATCAGGGAACTTTCAACTATACGGATCTGATGCTTAAATCATGGACTCCGGATAACACAGTGACTGATATTCCAAAAGTATATTTTGCGGATCAGGTACAAGGTTCTAAGCAAAATTATACCAGAGCAAATAATGCCGGTACTGTAGTGAATGGAAACAACTCAAATCTTTATGAAAAAGGGGATTACCTGGCATTAAGAGAGGTAACACTTTCTTATACTTTGCCTAAATCATTAATGGCAAAAACCAAATTCTTATCTAACTCAAGGATCTATGCAACAGGAAGTAACCTGTTCTATATCACAAAGTTTAGTGGATCTTCTCCGGAAGCACCTTTAGATGCCAACAACAGGCTTACCGGTGTGTATTTAGGTGCATATCCTACTGCAAGATCCTTTGTTTTTGGTTTAGAAGTTTCCTTTTAATCACTTATAAGATTAAACATCATGAAAAATAATTATAAAAATATAATCGCAGCAGCCTTAATGGTATTGAGCCTTGGCGCCTGCAAAAAAAGTCTGGAATTACAACCAATCAGTAACCTGAGTGATGATAATTTCTGGAAAACAAATGATCAGTACGATGCTTTTGTAGCTGCAATTCACAATAAATTCCGTGGTCATAATAGTAATTTTATGTTCCTGGGGGAGTTGAGATCTGATATTTACGGAAATGATCCGGGTACCTCCGCTTCTTTTACCGGCGAAGCTTCTCAGGGATTGGAGCGTATGTGGCTGCAAACGATGACTTTAGATGCTGCAGGTGTAAATTCTTTTGGTACTTTTTATAGTAATATCAACCAGTTGAATCTGTTAATCTATAAACTCAATACCGGAAGCGTAGTTTCTGAGGCTACTAAAAAGTATGAGTTGGGGATAGCTTATGGAATGCGTGCATTTTATTACTACCAATTGTACCGCAGTTGGGGAAATGTGGTAATCATCACAGATTTTATCGATGCTGGTAACCTGGACCTGTTTAACCTTTCTAAAGCGGCTTCGCCAGCAGCAGATGTACTGAAACTGGTTAGAGCGGATATCGAATTGTCACTGGAGAACTTTGGTGCTGATTATTCCATTAAACGCAATAAAGGCTATTGGTCTAAATCTGCAACCTTAATGCTAAAAGCGGATACTTACCTGTGGACTGCCCATAGAACTGGTGGCCCTGCAGATGCGACAATAGCTAAAAATGCTTTAACAGATATTCAAACCAGTGTTCCTGCATTAGGCTTATTAACAACCTCTGCCAATGCATTGAATACTCCTTTTGCGGATCTTTTCTCTACTACAAACAGGGGAAATAAAGAGATCATTCTGGCAAGTAGAAACGGATTGAATGAAGCCGAAATGACATTTATACCAGGCTCATTTACACCCCAGACAGGCTTAATTGCAAATTATTTCGACTCTTTGGCTAACAGACAATTTAATGTTACCACTGACAATTACGCTGGTTTGTTACGTGCACCAGTGAAAATTGCTACTTACAGAAAATTTGATGCAAAGGATACCCGAAGAGAAGGTTCCATTCAGGCTGGTTATAGAAGGCCAACTCCGGGAACTTATGTAATTGCAGGTGCTTTCCTGAAAAAATACCAGGGACAACAAGATGCCGCAACAAGAAAATACACCAACGATTTTCCAATTTACCGTTATGCTGACCTGCTATTATTACTTGCAGAAGCGAAAGAAGTATTAGGAGAAAGTCCGGCTGCCGAAATTAACGCAGTAAGGGCAAGAGCCTACGGTGCAAACTATAACCCTGCAGTTCAGGGATTCCCGAACATGCCTGGTGACGGAGATATTAAGCAAGCCATTTTAAAGGAACGCTTGTTTGAGTTTGTCGGAGAAGGAAAGCGCTGGTATGATCTGAGACGTATGGGAGACAGCTATGTCTTTGCCAACACGACTTTAGCTGCTGCCGATGCCTATAAATTACTCTGGCCAATTGACCGTACTTCTTTAACCAATAACAGAGCTCTGGTTCAAACCACCGGATATCCGCAATTCTAAATTTTTGGTGTAGGAGTGGAGACCGTAATGGTCGACACTCCTACCTTTTACCTGCATTCTTTAAAACACATATAAAATGACTATTCAACACTTACAAGGCCTGATTGCTGCGCCATTTACTCCAATGGATGAAAATGGACAGTTAAATGTATCCTTGATTCCGAGCTACTACCAGTTTTTAAAATCTAACAAAGTTACGGGCGCATTCATTTGCGGATCAACCGGAGAAGGCGTATCCTTAACCAATGCAGAGAAAAAAGAAGTTGCACAAGCATGGGCAGACTGCACACGTGGCGACAATGATTTTAAGGTAATGATGTTCCTTGGTGGAACTAGTGTTGCCGATTGCAAAGATCTGGCCTTATTTTCTAAACAAATAGGCCTTTATGCCATTTCATTCACTGCTCCGTTTTACTTTAAACCTGCAAATGTAGAGGTGTTGGCCAGCATATGCGCAGAAATTGCTGCCGTTGCACCAGATATGCCTTTCTACTATTACCATATTCCAGTATTAACAGGGGTAGGTTTTGCTATGTATGACCTGTTACAGGCTATCGACGGTAAGATTCCTAATTTTGCCGGAGTGAAATATACCCATGAAGATTTCATGGATTTCTTATCTTGTATCCATTTCCAGAACGGTAAATATGATATGCTTTGGGGACGTGATGAAAATATGCTTTCGGCATTAGTTTTAGGAACTAAAGGTGCGGTAGGTAGTACTTTCAATTATGCTGCTCCTTTATACTATGATATGATCGCCGCTTTTGAGCAGAATGATTTGAAAAAAGCACAGCTTTTACAACAACAATCTATTGATATGATCAGACTTTTAGGGAAATACGGGGGTATTGCTACTGGTAAAGCATATTTAAAATTGGTTGGCGTAGATTGCGGTGAGTTTAGATTACCTGTGAAAAACATGAGTGCAGCACAATTTGAGAGTTTTAAACAAGATGTAGCCGCTGTTGGTTTCGATAATTTTAAATCAAAAGCAGCTCATTAACCTTAATAATGAATGCGATGAGTAAGTACTTATTTTATCTTTCAGTTCCACTTATGTTGACAACAACAACGACAGCTGTTTTCGCACAGAAAACTCCTGCTGAACAGATCAAATGGTCTGTTGCAGCTCAATTACAAACACCCGACGGGCAAACTTCTATTGGCTTTGCAGGTGCGATGAATGCGGTGCTTCAAAACCGCCTGATCGTGGCTGGTGGTGCCAATTTTCCGGATAAAAAACCCTGGGAAGGTGGTAAAAAACATTACTCAAACGAGATCCACATTTTAGAGAAAAAAGGAAATGCATTTTCCTGGAGTAAAGAAAAGGCATTTTTGCCGGAGGCGATTGCCTATTGCGGAAATACCAGTACGAAATTTGGAATTGTTTACGCAGGCGGGGAAAATGACAAGGGATTATCTAAACAGGTTTTCCTGTTGACATGGGATGAACTGAAACATAATATACAGGCGAAACCTTTGGCCAGCTTACCCATCGCATTGACAAATGTTGCCTTAACCAATATTGGAAATCTGGTTTATGCCATTGGTGGTGATCAGGAAAAATCTACATCCAACGCTGTATTCAGTCTGGATTTGAGTCTGCCTGCAGCCACATGGAAGGTATTGCCAGAGCTCCCGATTCCATTGGCTAATTCTGTTGTAGTAGTGCAAAGTCCGGAAAAACAAGCTTTAATTTATGTGATCGGTGGACGTACTAAAACGCCGGTAGGCATTAGTGACCTACATGCTACGGTATTCATTTACCATCCGGAAAAACAGGAATGGAAAGAAGGGGCGGCAATCAGTGATGGTATTAAAGTGACGAATTTCTCCGCCGGAACTGGTGTCGCTTTTGGTAAAAACCAGATTCTGATTTTTGGTGGCGACAATGGAAAGACTTTTCACCAGATAGAAACGTATATCTCAAGGATCGCTAAAACAGCTGATCCGGAGGAAAAAGCCAGATTAACGGCAGAAAAGAATCAGCTGAATATTCATCATAAAGGCTTTTACAAAAGTATTTTGCGTTACGATGTTCAGCGGAATACCTGGTCAAAATCAGGCGAATTACCTTTCCTCGCACAGGTAACGGCTATGGCTACAAAATGGAACAATGATATCATCATTTCCAGCGGTGAAGTGAAACCTGGCGTCAGGACACCAAACATCATGTTGGGAAAAATAAAAGACTAGAAATGAAAAACACAAACAGATATGCCTGGGTGGTGGTTGGATTATTGTGGGTGGTGGCGCTATTAAATTATATGGACAGACAAATGTTGTCTACCATGAAGCCGGCAATGCAAATCGATATTCATGAATTGCAGTCGGCCACAAACTTTGGTTACCTGATGGCTATTTTCTTATGGATCTATGGGTTTATGAGTCCGGTTTCCGGAATTATTGCCGATAAATTTAATCGGAAATGGCTGATCGTCGGCAGTTTGTTCGTCTGGTCTTTGGTCACTTATTTAATGGGATACGCGACTACTTTTAACCAGATTTACTGGCTTAGGGCATTGATGGGCGTAAGTGAGGCTTTATATATCCCTGCGGGATTATCGCTGATTGCTGATTTTCACTCTTCGAAAACCAGATCACTAGCCATCGGAATCCACATGACAGGGCTTTACATGGGCCAGGCTTTAGGTGGTTTCGGTGCAACAATTGCCGATAAATTTTCCTGGCAGGCTACTTTCCATTCTTTTGGAATAGTGGGGGTGATTTATGCGCTGGTATTGGTGTTCTTCCTGCGGGAGAAAAAGGCTTCTGAAGGAGTGGAAATGGATGATGAGATTAAAATAAAAGTAAAGCCTTCGATCTTTAAAGGTTTTGCCATTCTGTTTACCAATATTTCTTTCTGGATTATCCTGTTCTATTTTGCCATCCCAAGCTTACCAGGTTGGGCTGCAAAAAACTGGTTGCCTACACTTTTTGCGCAGAATCTGAACATTCCGATGTCTACTGCTGGTCCTTTATCCACCATCACCATCGCTTTCTCTTCTTTTGTAGGGGTGATTTTCGGAGGGATTCTTTCGGATCGATGGGTGCAGAAAAACATTAAAGGAAGAATTTATACCAGCGCTATTGGCCTGGCATTAACCATTCCTTCATTACTATTACTAGGTTTCGGACATTCTTTGTTTCATGTGATGGGCGCAGCTTTGTGCTTTGGTCTGGGCTTTGGAATGTTTGATGCCAATAACATGCCGATCCTTTGTCAGTTTGTTTCTTCAAAATACCGGGCAACAGCCTACGGTTTGATGAACATGACAGGGGTGTTTTTTGGTGCTTTTATTACTGATTTATTGGGCAAATCTTCTGACGCCGGTAACCTTGGGCAGGATTTTGCCATGCTGGCGGGAATTGTTTGCCTGGCTTTGTTTGTCCAGCTTTACTTCCTTAAACCAGTCGTAAACGATTTTGCCGATGCTTAATATCATCGCTGCTAATCTTATATTCTGATGCTAATTGTTGATATCTACTTGCCGATACCTATTAATTTACGAAAAAAACTAAACATGATGATTTCAAAACACTATAAATATGCTACGCTCTCTCTCTTCTTATTGGCCACCGGATTTACCGCCAGTAGTCAAAAGGTTCAATCTAATGCTGCTGGTTTAACCATCACAGCTCAACAAACTGTAAACCCAATCCTGAAAAGGAAAGCGGTCAACCCGATATGGCGTTTAGAGATCGAAGTTCCGGCGGGAGGATTGGAATTTAAAGCATTATCCGGCACTATAAATAAAGCCGGACTCACCGACCTTAATTCTTTAGAAGCTTATTTGAGTACGGAGAATAAAGAAAAGGAGCAGGTGCTGGATGCGAAGAAAAAGATTGGTTCTTCGGCAGTTTCCGGTAAAAAATTCAGCATTCCTTTGGATGCTAAATTAGCAGCAGGCAAGCATGTGATCTGGATCAGTGCTACTGTAAAGCCGGAAGCCAATATCGATGATCGTATCGAATTGAAGGTATCAAATTTAACGGATGCCGCTTCTGGAAAGCATAAAGTTAGTATTCAGGGACCAGTTGCAGCAAGCAGATTAGGAATTGCATTGAGAAATCCTAATGATGACGACGTTAATTCTTACCGTATTCCAGGAATTGTAGATACGGATAAAGGTACGTTAATCTCTGTTTATGACGTGCGTTATAAGAATAGCGGTGATTTGCCAGGCAATATCGATGTGGGCATGAACAGAAGTACCGATGGGGGGAAAACCTGGGAACCGATGAAAATTATTATGGATATGGGTGCTCCCCATGAAAATAATGGCGTTGGTGATCCTTCGATTCTATTCGATCCGGTAACAAAAACCATTTGGGTAGCGGCATTATGGAGTAAAGGAAACCGTTCTATTGCGGGTTCCGGGCCTGGACTTTCTGAAGAGGAAACCGGACAATTTGCTTTAGTTAGCAGTACCGATGATGGCCTGACCTGGTCGAAGCCATACAGCATAACCGCTCAGGTTAAAAATCCGGTATGGAGATTGTTTTTCCCTGGCCCTGGAAATGGAATTGCAATGGCCGATGGTAAAATTGTATTCCCTGCACAATATTGGGATGAGAACAAGATGCCGCATTCTACGTTGATTTATAGTGATGATCATGGAAAATCCTGGAAAGCAGGAGTAGGCGCTAAATCTAATACCACGGAAAGTCAGCTGGTAGAAACTACGCCTGGAAAAATTATGCTGAACATGCGCGATAATCGTGGGAAATTCAGAAGTGTGGCAACCACTACAGATATGGGACTGAGCTGGGAAACACATCCTACTTCCTATAAAACACTGATAGATCCGGTGTGTATGGCTAGTTTGATCAAAGCCCGCGTGAAAGTAAAAGGAAAAATGAAAGAGGTGTTATTCTTCAGTAATCCTAACTCTTCAAAAGATAGAAAAGACCTGACGATAAAGGTTAGCCTTGATCTTGGAGAGACCTGGCAAGACGCAAGTTTGTTGGTTGATGACAGACATTCTTTTGGATATTCAGCGCTTACAAAAATTGATGACCAGACTTTGGGCTTATTATATGAAGGGGTACGTGATTTATATTTTGTACGCATCCCGGTAAAAGAGCTTATTAAATAATTATTTAAATGAATCCCTGTGGCTGAAAAATTAGCTACAGGGATTTTTGTTATTGCAGGCTTAAGATTTTTATTGCTCAGGCTATAATGGAAAAATCAAGCTAAAAACACTAAATCAAGCTGTTGAATCAGCTGAAGAAAATCAACAAAACGGAATGAGAACCACAAAAAACATCATCCTGGTCGTTTGGTTATTGTCGCTTTCTTTGCAGGCTGACCTGTTTGCACAGGCTAAAAAGATCAAAGTAGCCTGCATCGGGAATTCTGTTACCGCAGGTTATTTGCTTAAAGACCCGGCACATGAAGCTTACCCATCAGTGCTACAAGGGCTGTTGGGAGAGACCTTTGAAGTAGGGAACTTTGGCCTGAGCGGTGCAACGCTATTAAAAAAAGGACACAGACCCTATTATAAAACCAAAGAATTTACAAATGCCCTTAATTTTCAGGCGGATATTGCCATAGTACACCTGGGGCTAAATGACACAGATCCAAGAAACTGGCCGGAATACCGCGATGAATTTCAACGCGATTATGCCTGGTTACTCGATACTTTAAAGAAGAACAATCCCAAAATCAAATTATATGTTTGCCGCTTAACACCAATTTTTAGCGAACACCCAAGGTTTAAATCAGGAACACGCGACTGGTATTGGCAGATTCAGAAAGAGATTCCTTTGATTGCTAAAGACAACCAGGCTTCGCTGATTGATTTGAATAGCCCGTTAAACAGTCGCACGGATTTATTTCCGGATAACCTGCATCCTGATCAGGAAGGTGCAGCAATTATCGCCCGTACAGTTTATGAAAATTTAACCGGCAATTATAGCGGTTTAAAGTTGCCGGTATTGTTTACAGATCACATGGTTTTACAACGTGATCAGGCCATTCCTGTTTATGGAACTGCGAATGCTGATGAACCGGTTACAGTTACTTTTAACCATCAAAAGAAAACAACGATCACCGGAAAAGATGGTAAATGGAAGGTAGTGTTTCCTGCAATGCCTCATGGAGGTCCTTATCAAATGGTTGTTCAGGATAAAAAAAAGAAGATCATTTTAAATGACCTGTTGTTGGGTGATGTCTGGCTTTGCTCCGGACAATCGAATATGTATTTCCAGCTGAAACAATCGGCTACAGGGGCAGCAGAGTTAAAGCAATTTCCTTCGCAGCCGAAGTTGAGGTTGATGAAATTCAACCCTGTTGCGGAAACCGATGCAGTGTCCTGGGACAGCACCACTTTAACTAAACTCAATCAGCTGGAATATTTCTCTGGAAACTGGGCCCCGGCAACAGTAGCAAGTGCTGCAGGTTTTTCTGCGATTGGTTATTATTTTGGCCAGCAATTGGTACATGAGGAAGGGGTGCCAATCGGTTTGATCCAGATGGCCGTTGGTGGTTCTACACTGGAATCCTGGATAGACCGCTATACGATGGAACATGATCCTCAACTGGTAGATGCACTGAGCAATTGGCGTAAGTCGGATTTTGTCCAGGAATGGGCACGTGGTCGCGCAAATCTGAACCTTAAAAACGCAGTGAATTCCAGACAACGCCACCCTTATGAGCCTGCCTATAATTATGAAGCTGGTATTGCAAAACTTATCGGATCGCCAATAAAAGGAGTGATCTGGTATCAGGGGGAAAGCAATACTCAAAACCCGGAACTTTATGCACACAGCTTTCCGCTGCTCATCAAAAGCTGGCGGGAAAAATGGGGGATTGATTTTCCATTTTATTATGTTCAGCTTTCCGGAATTAACCGCCCGTCATGGCCTTATTTCAGGGATATGCAACGCGAAGTTCAATATCAGGTACCCAACACCTACATGGCTGTTAGCTCAGACCTTGGCGATTCACTGGATGTGCATCCGACGAAAAAGAAAGAAATTGGTCAACGTCTGGCTTTGCAGGCGCTGAAACACAGCTACCATAGAGACATCGTTGCCGTAGGTCCTGTTGCGAAAAGCGCTTTGGTAAAAGGTCATGTTATAGAGATTTCTTTTGCTGACGGTAGTTTTCCAATGGTAAAATCCGGACAGCCTTTACAGGGATTTGAATTGGTTTTAGAAAAAGGAATGGTCCTGCCCGTAGCCGCTACTGTGCTAAATAATAAGGTTCAGCTCCAGATTCCCTCACAAATAAAGACAGAAAAAATAAGAAAAGTAAGGTATAGCTATGCGCCTTTTAGTCGCGCAAACCTGGTTAATCAACAAGGATTACCGGCCTCAACCTTCTCTTTACCCATAAATTAAGAACATTAAAGACATGAATTACACTCAGGAAGACCTAAGCGGATTACAAAAATTTTATAACGATCAACTCTTAAATGATACGGTTCCTTTTTGGTTCCCAAGATCAGTAGATACCGAATTTGGCGGTTATCTTTTAATGAGAGATCAGGACGGGACACTCATTGATGATGATAAGGCGGTTTGGATACAAGGGAGGGCAGCGTGGTTGCTTTCTACCTTGTACAATACGATAGAGCCGAAAGAAGAATGGTTGTCAGCAGCAAAATCAGGTATAGATTTCCTGAACAAATATTGCTTTGACGACGATGGACAGATGTTTTTCCATGTGACACGCGACGGTCAGCCGATCCGGAAACGCAGGTATTATTTCTCAGAAACCTTTGCGGTGATTGCTAATGCAGCCTATGCAAAAGCGAGTGGCGATCCTGCAGCCGCTGAGATGGCCAGATATCTGTTTGGTAAATGTATCGAGTATTCAACCACTCCGGGTTTATTGGCGCCTAAATTTACCGGAACCAGACCAACAAAAGGAATTGGGGTACCTATGATTATGATGAATACCGCGCAGCAACTCAGGGAGACCATCGGTGATCCGCGTTGTGATGAATGGATCGATAAATGGATTGCCGAAATTGAGACCTATTTTGTTAAAGATGACCTAAAATGTGTGATGGAACAGGTGGCTCCGGATGGCAGTATTGTGGATCATATTGATGGCAGAACCCTTAATCCTGGTCATGCGATAGAAGGCGCCTGGTTTATTCTTCATGAAGCTAAATACAGAAATAATGACCCTAAGCTAATTGCACTGGGTTGTAAAATGTTAGATTATATGTGGGAACGCGGATGGGATAAAGAACATGGCGGGATTATGTATTTCAAAGATGTATACGATAAACCTGTGCAGGAATATTGGCAGGATATGAAGTTCTGGTGGCCGCATAATGAGGTGATTATTGCCACTTTACTAGCTTATACCATTACTGGTGATGAAAAGTATGCAAAATGGCATAAAATGGTTCACGATTATGCGTATGGTCATTTTCATGATAAAAAGAACGGAGAATGGTTTGGATACCTGCATAGAGATGGTAGTCTGGCACAAACAGCCAAGGGAAATCTCTTTAAAGGGCCTTTTCATTTACCAAGACAAGAATGGTACTGTGCGGCTTTGTTGACAGAACATCTAAAGAAATAAATTTTATTCTTCCTGAATTATAACTATGTTTAACCGTAACCTTTTAACAATTATCATTTTGCTGCTCTCCATCGATATGTTATCTGCCCGGGTCCCGACTCTGAAAGAGGACCAACGGGCAATGCCTGCTTTAATGCCGCTTCCTCAACGTCTGGAAAAGAAAACGGGGCTCTTTGATTTTAAACATTGCCAGGTAATTGTAGTAGATGATGATGACTTCATTCCTGAAGCCAGGCTACTGCAAAAAGCACTTAAAAGTCAGGGTATAGAAGTTAAAATAGGAAAACTACCAACCGAAGGCAGACCATATCTGGTATTGGCTAAGGATGACATGCTGGACGCAGAGTTTAAGGAGGAGGCTTACCGACTTTCTGTAAGCCCAGGTAAAATATCGATTAAAGGCCTCAATAAGAAAGGTATTTTTTATGGTATTCAAACTTTAAAACAGTTGATTTCTTCAGATAAAAAGGCGGTATCCTGTGATATTGTAGATTGGCCGGCATTTTCATGGCGGGGCTATATGGTAGATGTAGGGCGTAATTTCCAGTCTGTCGATCTGCTGAAGCAACAAATAGATGTGATGGCTGCTTATAAGCTGAATATTTTTCATTTTCACGCAACAGAAGATATCGCCTGGAGATTGGAAAGTAAGCTTTATCCGCAGTTAACAGCTCCGGAAACGATGCTGCGCAATAAAGGTGATTTCTATTCGGTAGCCCAAATGAAAGACCTGATTGCTTATTGTAAAGAACGTCACATCACCCTGGTGCCGGAAATTGATATGCCCGGACATAGTGACGCTTTCAAAAGGGCTATGAAAACGGAAATGCAAAGCGATACCGGTCTGAATATCGTTAAAAACCTCCTGAGGGAATTTATAAAAACCTACAACCTTCCTTATGTACATATTGGTGCTGATGAAGTGAAAATTACCAATGTGAACTTCCTTCCGGAAGTAACGAAACTGATTGAACAGCTAGGTAAAAAAGTAATCGGATGGGAGCCCGGGGGGAATTTTACCGAGAGTACCATCCGACAATTGTGGATGGAAGGCGCAACTAAAGTAAGTAAGAATAACAACATACAATACATAGATTCCAGACACCTTTACCTGAATCATATGGATCCGCTGGAAAGCGTGGTAACCATTTTCAACAGGAAGATTTCGAACTTAGATAAGGGCAATCAAAATGCTTTAGGTGGGGTAATTTGCAACTGGCCGGATCGTAATGTAACGAACCAGGAAGATGCACTGACTCAAAATCCGGTTTATCCGGCAATCCTTGCTTTCTCGGAACGGAGTTGGAGAGGTGGCGGAATACCCGGATGGATGGCCAAAATCGGGAAAGTTGAATCTGCGGAAGCAGTAGATTTTTCGGAGTTTGAAAATCGTTTGATGCAACATAAACAACGTTATTTTACACGTTTGCCTTTTCCCTATGCAGCACAGTCGGACGTTACCTGGAAGTTGATCGGTCCTTTTGCTAATGGCGGAGATTTAACGGCATCATTTGATCCGGAGTCTCTTTCTGTAAATAAAGACAGTCTGCCGGTAGCTATGGAAGTTGTTGGCGGCACAATTGTGCTCAGACATTGGTGGACACCTCAGGTGACCGGGATATTGGAAAAACCGCAGGAAAACACCACCTGGTATGCTTACCGAAAAATATGGAGTGACGACGATGAGATCCGCGATTTCTGGATCGGGTTCAACAATATGTCCCGGTCTTATGCCTCCGGTTCTCCGGAAAAAGGCACATGGGACAACCGTAGAAGCAATGTCCATGTAAATGGAAGGCTGATTGATCCACCGGCATGGAAACAGGCGGGTTTACCTGGAAACATGGAAATCCCTTTGATAGACGAGGGTTATGAGTTCAGAGCACCTACAAAAATAGCCTTAAAACAAGGCTGGAATGAGGTGCTGATCAAGTTGCCTATCGCCAGCTTTAAAGGTGCAGACTGGAAAAATCCGCAGAAGTGGATGTTTACTTTCGTTTCCGCAGATTAATCATTATAAAATGGGTTTTAATTTCTTCCATACATTTTCTGCCAGGATTTTCTGTCCGGCTGCTGTAGGGTGAATCCCGTCTTTCTGGTTCAGCTCTGGTACACCACCAACGCCCTGAAGCAAGAAAGGAACCAATATCATATCGTTTTTCCTGGCAAGTTCCGGGAAAAGCGATTTGAATTCATTAGCATATTTCGCACCCATACTCGGTGGAATCTGCATCCCCGCCAGCACAATTTTTACCTCCGGATATTTCTTTCTTACTTTATCAGTGATCTGCTGAAGGTTGTTTTTAGTATCAGATAAAGGGATTCCTCTTAATCCATCGTTAGCGCCTAGTTCCAACACCAAAATGTCTATGGGTTGCTTTAACAACCAGTCTATTCTATTGTTACCAGCGGCAGAGGTTTCACCGCTTAACCCTGCATTAATCACCTTGTAAGGAAGTTTCGATTCTATTATTTTCTCTTGTATTAAAGCCGGAAATGCTTCGGTTACTTGTAAACCATAGCCGGCAGTAAGGCTGGTTCCAAAGAATAATATGGTTTTTTCCTTCGCCCGACCATGATCTGTCTGGTCTTTCTCTTTTCCTACAGCAGTATTCGTGTTGCCCTGCTGATCCGCTCCATTTTTAGCAGATTTTTCAGCGTCTTGTTTCGCTTTCCCTGCTGTATCACCAGATTCCTGATTTCCTGTGCAGGAAGCCATTAAGGCCATTGCAGAAAATATAAACATTTTAACAAAAGAACCTTTAAGATTGAACTGTAACATATATAATTATTTATTAAAATATCCTGAGTACTTGTCTAAGCAAATATCTACAATGTTATCATATTTCTAATACTGTTTAAATCTAATGTTACCAACTTTTTAGCAATAAAAACACCTGTTTATTTCATATTAATCTCATTTCAGGGATCAGGATATATTCAGGTGATATATGGAAATAATTGGTAAGCAGGTTTACGACATTTTTCATCCATTTAAGAGATAGCAAAAACACTTAAAACTAAGTATATTTAGCCGTATTGTCTCTGGAATGCCTTTTTGCATTGCCGAAATATAGAATTTTACAATCCTGATTAATTAATACATCACAAGATCTTAATCTCAAAGCTTTGGAACATATCCTTAACATTCAAAACGTAAGTAAAATTTACGAAAATGCAGGTCACAAACTGACGGTACTCGATCAGATCAACTTTTCCATTCAAACCGGTAGTACTGTTGCAATTACAGGGCCCTCGGGAAGTGGAAAAACTACCTTATTGGGTTTATGTGCTGGTCTGGATCGTTCAAGTTCAGGTAAAGTATCTTTAAGTGGTATTGATTTAGACCATTTAACGGAAGATGAAAGGGCTGCTGTAAGGAACCGTTATGTCGGTTTTATCTTTCAGAACTTTCAGCTTTTACCTACGCTTACTGCATTGGAAAATGTGATGGTCCCTTTAGAATTGAGAGGGGAAAAGAACATAAAGAAACACGCGCTGGATTTGTTGGATAAGGTTGGACTCGCTGACAGATCCGGGCATTATCCGGTGCAGCTTTCCGGCGGAGAGCAGCAAAGGGTGTCTTTGGCCAGAGCATTTTCAAATCAGCCGGCTATATTGTTTGCGGATGAACCAACAGGAAACCTGGATGCTGAAACCAGTGATAAGGTGATTAAGTTGATGTTTGATCTGAACAGGGAGGCGGGGACCACGCTTGTGATTGTAACCCATGATCTGGATCTGGCTGCAAAAACCAATAGAATGATCAAATTAAAAGGAGGTGTAGTTGTTGCTGATTTAGTATTGAACCATGCCTGATCATAATTTAAACATCAAAAGGAGTATTAATTATTCCTGGTTACTAAAAATGGCCTGGCGGGATTCCAGGAAGAACCGTTCCAGGCTCTTGCTGTTCATGTCCTCCATTATTCTGGGGATTGCGGCACTTGTGGCTGTTTATTCTTTCAAAGCCAATTTACAAAGAGACATTGATGAGCAGGCAAAGACACTGACCGGCGCCGATCTGATCATTGAAAGTCGCAGGCCTTTGAGTCCGGCTGTTACGGCCTTACTGGATACACTGGGAACTGCGCGTGCGAAGGAACGAAACTTTGTATCCATGGTTTATTTCATGAAAGGGGAAGGTTCACGCCTGGTTCAAATCAGGGCCTTATCAGGAGATTATCCTTTTTATGGGAATATAGAAACGCTGCCATCTAATGCAGCAAGTACTTTTAAAACTGGTAGAAAGGCTTTAGTAGACCATACCTTAATGCTGCAATATCAGGCAACACCCGGCGATTCTATCAAAATCGGCAACCTGAGTTTCGTCATTGAAGGTAGCCTGGAAAGTGTTCCCGGACAAACCGGTATTGCCAGTACAGTGACTCCTGTAGTCTATATTCCACTGGAATACCTGGAGCAAACAGGCTTAACACAACTTGGCAGCAGGATTCAATCCCGTTATTTTTATAAATATAAAGATGTTCTTACTGTAAACAGAGATTTAAAGCGTCATCAGCAATCACTGGATAAAGCACAATTGAGTTATGAAACGGTGGCGACAAAGAAAGAAAGTACCGGCAGGGCTTTTAAAAACCTGAATCAGTTTCTTGCATTATCTGGCTTTATTGCTTTGCTGCTAGGCTGTATCGGAGTAGGAACTTCAATTCAGGTCTACATCAAAGAAAAACTAGCTGCTATTGCCACCTTAAGATGCCTGGGTTTAAATGCAAAAGAAGCTTTTCTGATTTATCTGATTCAGGTGGGAGCGATCGGACTGTTGGGCGCTATTACCGGTGCCTTTCTGGGCACGGCATTGCAGTTTTTACTTCCATTGGTCTTAAAAGATTTTATACCTGTTGAATTGTCTATGGGGATTTCCTGGTCGGCAATTGGACAAGGACTTGCTACAGGGTTGATCATCTCTGTACTATTTGCATTGCCATCCCTGATTTCTGTCCGGAGTATTTCCCCTTTAAATGCCATTAGAGCTTCTTTTGAGGGTGTTAAACCTGCAAGGGACCCGCTAAAATGGTTGGTTTACCTGTTGGTTATTGGCTTCGTTTATGGCTTTACTTATTTGCAGATGAAGGACAGTATGCAGGCTTTGGCATTCGTTATCGGAATTTTACTGGCCTTTTTACTACTGATTGGCCAGTCTAAACTCCTGATGCTGGTGTTGAGAAAAATGATTCCTGAACGTATGGCCTATGTCTGGCGTCAGGGCTTTGCCAATCTTTACCGTCCGAACAATCAAACGATGATCCTTAGTGTAGCGATTGGTTTATCTACGCTTTTTATTGTCACATTGTATCTGGTTCAGGGTGTGCTTTTAAACAAGGTGGCGGTGTCTGGTAATGGTACAAAATCTAATATGGTGCTTTTTGATATTCAGCCCGCACAAAAAGAGCCACTTGCAAAGCTATTGAAAAGGGAGAATTTGCCTGTTTTAGCTGAGGTGCCCATTGTCACCATGAGGATCATCGAAATTAATGGTAAGAATGCTGAACAGTATGGGGATAGCACCACAGATAAGAACGGTAGAAATAAACCTTCCAGAGCGTTTAGCGGGGAAATCAGGGCGTCCTATCAGGCGGATTTAAGAGCGACAGAAGTGCTTGGCGAGGGCAAATGGGTTGGTGTGACCCCGGTGGATGGCACAGTTTTAATTTCTTTAGAAAAAGCTTATGCAGATAGAATTAAAGTACGCATTGGCGATTCAATTGTGTTTGATGTTCAGGGGTTGCCGGTTAAGACAAAAGTGGGCAGTTTCAGGACGGTCGACTGGAACACAGTGCAGCCTAATTTCAGGGTGGTATTTCCAACGGGCGTGCTGGAGCAAGCACCACAGTTTTATGTATTTATGACCCATGTTGCTGCTGCAAAACGTTCTGCTGACTTGCAGGCCAAGGTCTTGAAGCAGTTTCCAAACGTTTCAATTGTTAATTTAGATATGATTATTAAAACCATTGATAGTCTGTTTGATAAGATAAATTTCGTGATCCGGTTTATGGCTGGTTTTAGCATGGCTACCGGATGGATTGTACTGTTGTCATCGGTCATGAGCAGTAAAGGACAGCGCCTGAAAGAGAGTGTTTTGCTAAGGACAATGGGGGCAAGCAGGAGACAGATTCTGACCATTACCGGTCTGGAATACCTCTTCCTCGGATTCATTGCCACAGCCGCAGGGATCATTCTGGCCATATTGGGCAGCTGGGCGCTCGCTGTATTTGCGCTTAAAAGTAATTATGCGCCTGAGATTTTACCTTTACTGGCATTCCTGATTGCGATTCCATTATTAGTGATGCTAACCGGTCTCTACAGCAGCAGGAGCGTGTTAAATCAGCCACCTTTGGAGATTCTAAGAAAAGAATCATAAATCAATTCATCTAAAACAGAAAGATTCATAAATGAGTTTAATTGCCCTCGATTACTTTTATACCCTGATCCATTTATTAATAATTGGGTTTAATCTCTTTGCATGGGCATTTCCGGCGACCAGACGGCTACATTTATACGGTGTAGCTGTCACCTTAGCTTGCTGGTTGATTTTAGGAATCTGGTACGGAATTGGGTATTGCCCGGTTACAGACTGGCAATGGCAGGTTAAGGAACAGCTGGGAGAACAGAATTTGCCCAATTCTTTTGTTAAATATTATGCGGATCGCCTGACCGGTTTCGATATCAATCCGGACTTTATTGATGGGTTAACACTTGGTTTATTCCTGATATCCATATCTATTTCTGTTTATCTTAACTTTTTCAGGAAAAAAAACAGCCAAAAAGAGCAGTGTAAATGAGCACTGTAACAGCTCTGTTACTCTGGTGTTTATGTAGCTAATGCTCTTCGGTACAGTAGGTTGTTCGGTTGTAGTGGCCGTATTATTCGATGAAATTCGACCCCAAATCCCTACTTTTAGGAAATTTACAAGTAAAAATCACGTTTGATTATTTGTCTGTTAATGCCGGAATCTATGAATAAATACCTGATAGTCCCTCTGTTTTTTGCTGCTGCTATGTGGAGTTCCTGCTCCTCAGTATATATGCCTAACGTCCCTAATACACCTATGTTGAGCGAAAAAGGGGAGCTGAGTGCGGGGCTACACATCTCGCCGAAAGGAAATGCAAGTATCAATGGTGCTTATGCAGTATCAAATCATTTCGGGGTGTTATTTAGCGGTTCTTATATGAAGAATGAACGAACCAGCAAAGACTTTCGTCATAAATTAGTAGAGTTCGGTGGGGGGTATATCGATACTTTTGGACCAGACAATGATCAGATTATTGAAATTTATGCAGGATATGGCGGTGGAAGAGCTGATCGTAATTTCAGGGAGTACGATGATAATGTATTAATTAGTAGTGTGAAGGAGGAGGTTTCCTTTACAAAAACATTTATCCAGGTCAACTACAGTTCTAAAAAGAACAAATACCTAAAGCTATTCGGAAACAGGTACGCGCTGAACTATGGAACTGCGATCAGAATCAGCCATGTGGGTATGAATACCTTTCTGAGTAATAACATCGGACAGCCCAAAGAAGACAATATGTTTATTGAACCGGTATTCTTTACCCGTATGAGGTTGAGTGACGCCGTACAGCTACAATATACCTCCAGTGGTAACTTCGGGTTAAAAGACCGGAAATTTATGACCGCAGGAAATTCTATCTTCACCATTGGTGCAGTAGTTAATCTGGGTGGAAAGAAAGCCGTTGTAAAATAAAAGGGGTTTTATATAGAAAGCATGGCTTTCAGGTTTCTCAGTTTGGTCGTTAGATTGCTTCCATTTTTTAGGAAAGCCGGATAACCCTTTAAGGTCTTAATCGCTTTAATTGCCTCATATCCCAGAGCGATACTCCTGATTTTGTTCAAGAGAAAAGTATCATCCTTAAATAAGTCTGCTTCCTGAAGAAATCCATTTCTCAGAAAATCCCTGATTAAGACGGCCATCTGCTGATTGGCATAAAGGTGAAGTGGAAGCTGGAAGACCTCTTTCTTTAGACGCTCATAAAGTGTATTGATCCAGGTGACCTGTTCCTCATTGGTCACCACGATGTAGCCCCGCTGTATGGTGATATGCTCCAGGAATAATTTCGCTGCCGGTCTGTTGATCAATCCGGCATGCAGGGAGTCCCTCAGGGTATAATCCAGCCTGTCGGCACAAAGATGTGGTAAAGGTTGCTCCAGAAGCGGGAACCCGCCATCTAATAGCTGATCCAGATGATAACCATGTTTGCGGAGCACAGCAGGGATCTCTGAGTTCATCAGAACCTCTGCAAACATTTCCTCATGATAATCCTCTTCCTTATTTTTAAAAACATAATCGCCTACATGTGAAAAGGCCGTATGGGAGATATCATGAAGTAAACCGGCAATCTGTTCCAGTTCCGTACCGCCAAGCTTCCTGATCAGCAACATCACGCCAATTGAATGTTCCAGGCGGGTATGGCTGATCTCCGGATTAACCAGAAATATCGCACCACTTTGATGTACCCCAGCCAGCCTTTTTAAAGCCGGACTAGCCAATAGATCAGCAAAAACTTCAGGAAGTTCTACATTTCCGTGCAGCAAATCATTTACAATTACCATGTCTTTTTGAATTAGATTCCATTTAATAATTAATCAACCAGATATCGATGAGGATACAATTATACTAAATATTTTAGTTTAACAGTGGGTATTACTAATAAAAATAGAAGTATTGGTGTTTTTTTGTCTGGTCTCTCAGGTGTTACTGAGGGGCGGGTTTAGCGAGCTGAACTACATTTACGGTACTTCTTCCCGGTTTAAAAACAAACCGGGTACTAAAACAGTTTTTCTCTTATCTTTGGCCCTTTATTCATCCTTTTTCAATGCAACAATCTTCCGGTTCTATATATACCTTTCAATTTGGTCTGGTTTGCTTAAGCTCCTTTCTTTTTTCTGCCAGCTTTAATATGCTGATCCCCGAGCTGCCCGCTTACTTAACGTCGATGGGTGGCGCGGAGTACAAAGGTTTTATTATTGCCCTGTTTACGCTTACTGCAGGGATTTCCAGACCTTTTAGCGGTAAACTAACGGATACCATTGGAAGAGTCCCGGTAATGGCTGTAGGCTCTCTGGTTTGCTTCCTGTGCGGATTCCTTTACCCGATGCTAACCACCGTTGCAGGTTTCCTTTTCTTAAGATTAATTCATGGCTTTTCTACCGGATTTAAACCTACAGCTACCGCAGCTTATGTAGCAGATCTGGTGCCGGTTAACCGATGGGGAGAAGCCATGGGTGTACACGGTGTTTGTTTTAGCACCGGACTAGCTATAGGCCCTGCAATCGGGAGTTTAATCACTGATCATTTCGATATCAATATCCTTTTCTATTGTTCTTCTCTTTTCGCCTTATTGTCTATTGTGATCCTGGCGAATATGAAAGAAACCCTTCCCAATAAAGAGAGATTCAGGTTTAGTCATTTAAAGATCAACAGGAAAGACATTATTGAATGGAGAGTGATCCCTTCCGTGATTATCATTTTCATGACGTATATCAGTTATGGCGCTATCCTAACGGTTATTTCTGATTGGAGTAAAGCCCTGGGCACCAGTAATAAAGGGATGTTCTTTATGGTGTTCACTTTAACATCTCTTTTGATACGCTTTGTAGCAGGCAAGGCTTCCGACAATTACGGCAGACCAGTAATCTTAAAGTTCTCCTTAGTACTCCTTGCGGCTTCAACCTTATGGATCGCGTTGGCAGACACCTCTTTCATGCTCATGTCGGCTTCTGCACTGTACGGTGTGGCAACAGGAATGTTGTCTCCAACAGCAACTGCATGGACAGTTGACCTCAGCGATCCGCATCACCGCGGAAAAGCTATGGCCACCATGTATATCGCCCTCGAAGCCGGAATTGGTTTGGGTGCTCTACTAGCCGGCTGGTTGTTTATTGATGATCTGGCCATGATACCTGTTACTTTTTATGCCTGTACAGGAATTACGCTGATTGCCCTGGTTTATTTGCAATTCATCTATAAACCAGCAGGTTTAAAGCAGGGACAGCTTATAAAGTAAGTGGCTTCTCATGGATGGCCTTTAATTATTTTCTATTTTCTGTTGTTTTCTGAAAAGTTATGGCAAATAAATTTATATTTTAGCCAGCTAATCAACATTTAAACCACAATGAGCGGACTTCACAAATACGATTACATCGTATTTTTTATTTACTTCATTATCGTATCTTCTTACGGTTTCTGGATTTATTACAAAAAGAAAACTGCATCAGCAGATTCCAAAGATTACTTTTTAGCAGAGGGCTCTTTAACCTGGTGGGCCATCGGAGCTTCACTTATCGCCTCAAATATCTCGGCAGAACAAATGATTGGAATGAGTGGTTCAGGGTTTAAACTCGGACTGGCTATTTCTGCATATGAATGGATGGCTTCTGCAACGTTAATCATTGTAGCAGTGTTCTTTATGCCGGTTTACCTAAAGAATAAGATCTTTACCATGCCCCAGTTTTTAAGTCAGCGTTACAATGAAAAAGTAGCGATGATTATGGCGGTATTCTGGTTGATGTTATATATAGTAGTTAACCTGATGTCCATCCTTTACCTTGGGGCCCTGGCCATCAGCGGTATATCCGGACTAGACCTAACCGCTTGTATCCTTGCATTGGCAATCTTCGCTATTTTCATCACCCTTGGTGGTATGAAAGTAATTGGATATACGGATGTGATCCAGGTGTTCTTCTTGATTCTGGGCGGCTTAGTGGCTACCTATCTTGCTTTAAACCTGATTTCAGGCGGCGAGGGGATTTTGAAAGGTTTTGGTATTCTAAGAACCGGTGCTTCGGAACATTTTCACCTGATTTTCAAAAAAGACAATCCCAATTACATGGACCTTCCGGGTTTAAGTGTATTAATTGGTGGTATGTGGATTGCAAATTTAAGTTACTGGGGATGTAATCAGTACATCACACAAAGAGCGCTTGGAGCTTCTTTACCAGTTGCGAGAGCCGGACTTTTATTCGCCGCATTCCTTAAAATGCTGATGCCGGTAATCGTCGTGATTCCAGGTATCGCAGTATATTTTATTGTTAAAGAGAACATGGGTGGTATCAAAGCAGCAGATTTATTGACTGCTTCAGGTGTGGAAGACCCAAACAAGGCGTATCCTGCATTACTAGGACTGTTGCCAATCGGTTTAAAAGGATTGTCTTTTGCAGCATTGACCGCAGCGATTGTAGCCTCCCTTGCCGGAAAAGCCAATAGTATCGCAACCATCTTTACCCTTGATATTTATAAAAAAGCTTTTAACCCAAATGCAGGCGAACGTACTATGGTGAACGTAGGTAAAATCACTGTAGTGGTTTCTATGTTGATGGCAGTAGTACTTTCTCTGATTGTAGGTGATGCATTAATGGGAGAAGGAAAACAAGGTTTCCAATACATTCAGGAGTATACCGGATTCGTATCGCCAGGTATCTTTGCGATGTTTATCCTTGGATTCTTCTGGAAGAAAACAACTTCAAATGCGGCAATGTTCGCTACTGTAGGTGGTTTTGTGGTTTCAGTACTCCTTAAATTCTTACCAGGATGGGTTGACCTTTCTTCATTACATGAATACGGATGGGCAATTGCCAATTCAAGCGGTGTATTTGAGATTCCATTCATGGATAGAATGCTGATCGTTTTCGCGGTTTGTATTCTGGGAATGTACCTGATTAGTATTTATGAAGGTAAAAAAGGTGTTGTAACCAAAGGATTAGAGATCGATGCTAAAATGTTTAAAGTTTCTACTTCATTTGCAGTGGGTGCCTTAATCATCTTTGCCATGTTGGTGGCTTTATATTCTGCCTTCTGGTAGATCAACTATTTAAAAGTAAAAAAGCGGCTTCTTTCCATAAAAGAAGCCGCTTTTTGCATTTAGAGCTAAGTTCTGATTAAGGGGAAGTTATCGTTTCAATGATGCAGCTGCGATCATCGCAGCCCACAGAAAAACAGGTAAGCCAGCAGGAGCAGAAAACATAAAAAAATGCCTGAGTGGGAAAGTCAGGCATCCGGTTATAGATTGTATTTTGGTTCCCAGCGCTCAATTTGCTGGCCATAAAGTGCTTTATTCGCCAGATGCACACAAAATGCTGTGGTAGCACCGGTAATGACATTAGAATCTGGCTGTTTCTTTTCCAGAATAGATTTATGGAAATCTTTAAGGGAGTAATAGGTGCCGTCTTTGGCTGGCAGATCCGTTTTAATGGGAACCCCACCGTTTTTATCCCAGACTATTTTGGTTGCCCCGGTTACGCCGTCAACAGTTTCCAACTCCTTCTTATGGCTTTTTTCCGGATAAAATATAGCTTCATTGACCAGTAAAGAAATGGTTCCTTTGGTACCTTTCAGCTTAAACAGGTAACCATCGCGTTCATTACCCAATGTAGTCCCGAAATTACCAATCATACCCTCATAACGAAACATCACCTGAACATTATCGTAGGTTTCCCTGCCATCTTTATAGGTATCAATGCCACCTGTGGCCATGATTTCCTGAGGATGGGTATTAAAAGCCCAGTTGATGAAATCCATTTGGTGGGAGAGCAGTTCAGCCATCAGTCCACCGGAATATTCCTTATACATCCGCCAGTTCACCTTTCGTTCCAGTGCAGGGTTTGCAATAGGTCGTCTCCAGTTGTTGTTGCGGTCCCAGCGGCTTTCAATCTGTGTTACTTTTCCCAGATACCCATTGTCGATCATCTCCTTAACCTTATAATAGATAGGCGCATAGCGATATTGATGGCCCACCTGGAGGGTTTGTTCCGGGTGTTTTTTTACCAGCTCCACCAGCGCAAAGGCTTCCGGAATATCGTAAGTCATGGTTTTTTCCAGATAAACATGCTTTCCCGCCTTTAAAGCCGCCGAAGCAATAGGAAAGTGCATGTTCAAAGGAGTGGAGATGAACACTGCGGTAATCTTCGGGTCATTCAGCAAATCCCGGTAATCGGCATAAGATTTCACACCCACAGCACCTGGTTGCTTTAATGTTTCATTGATTCTAAAATCAAGCACATCTGCAATAGCGACCAGCTCAAATTCTTCGGGCAACTGTTTAGCGATATGGATTAATCCTTTTCCACGGTCCCCGCAACCGATTACACCTATTTTAATCCTGTTTTCAGGAGCAGCGTGATCATATCCGGCTGCAGCAATAAGCTCACCAGGTAATAATAGCCCGGCGCCCAGAATGCCGCTATTCTGTATAAATTTCCTTCTGAACATCATTAATATTTGAAAGGCTTACCATCTACCATTACCTCTTGTGTTGCTTCATCAAACACCGCTTTTTTACCTGTTCTGGCGGCAGCATTGGTCATGATGTTTGCTATAGAGTGGTAATAACCAGCTTCTACCGGCGCATTCGTTTGCTGTCTGCTACGGATACATTCCATCCAGTTTCGCATGTGTGCGGAAGTCAGCTTATCACCACCGGTATTCGCAGATACCGCTACTTTTTCTACCATATCCGACAACTTTAATTCCGGTAGCAGGTTAGGTTGCATTTTCATGGCATTAGCCGGACCAGCTTTTAGTCCACCTTTTGGAGAAACCGTATTGGTATTTAGGTTTAATTCACCACCATTCGCATAATAGATTTCTGCTGGGTTTTCATCACCATTGTGCATTCTGGAAGTAAAGACCACCTGAAAACCTTTCTCTGCATTATTATCCGGTCCATAATCAAACACCGCCGTAGTGGTATCCCAGTTTCTACGTCCGTCTTTCCATTGGTAAATGCCCCCATTGGCCACTACGCTACGTGGGTGTTTTAAACCTGTAAACCAGTGAACCGTATCAATCTGGTGCGACATCCATTGTCCCGGCATTCCGGAAGAATAAGGCCAGAATAAACGATACTCCAGGTATTTTCTCGGATCCCATTCTTCAAAAGGCCGGTTAATCAGGAAGCGTTTCCAATCGGTATCTTCCTGTTTCAGTTTGGCTACTAAATCAGGTCTGCGCCATCTTCCGGGTTGATTTACATTCCAGCTGAGCTCCACCATGGTGATATCGCCAAACTTGCCATCCTGAATAAACTTTGAAGCGGCTTTATAATTCCCGCCACTTCTCCTTTGAGAACCGATCTGAACGATTTGCTGAGAACCTTTAACGGCTTTTAAAGCAGCTCTGGCATCCTCCATCGTTTCAGCGAAAGGTTTCTCACAATATACATCACATTTGGCTTTAATAGCTTCCATGGTGTGTACAGCGTGTTGGAAATCGGCTGTACTAACAATGACTGCATCAATATCTTTTAAATTGTATAATTCTTCATTATTACGACAAGCGGTAATGTCATGACCCAGCTTTGATTTAAGTAGATCCTGACCTAAACCCCGGCGGTAATTCCATAAATCTGACACCGCGGCAATATCGAAATTGAGCTCTTTATGATGATTCAGGAAACCCGGCAGGAGGGAACTGGCAAAGCGATCGGAAAAACCGACCACACCAACTCTGACACGATCATTGGCACCAATGATATTTCCGTAGCTTTTCGCACTTAAACCCATGGTTCCCATATAGGTTCCGGCGGCTGCAATCGCAGACTGTTTAATGAATTTTCTTCTTGAAGATAACATAAAATAGGGGGATTAAAGTTGTTTCAATTTGATGCTTCTGAAAGATACCTGATCACCATGATCCTGCAATAGGATATGTCCTTTGGCGGCCATTCCGAAATCCTTCCAGTCTTTATACTTGCTGTCTGCTACCAGGGCAAGGAATTCTGACGATCCTCTGGTATACTCCAGAATTTTGTAACCATTTAACCAATATTCAATCTTGTTATCCGGAAAAACACGGATCAGTCCTCTGTTCCAGTCGCCGATTTTACGTTGTGCATTTGGCACTTTTTTGCTGGTCATCAGGTCATATAACGAACCTAATGTACGGTTGCCATTTTTTCCAAGTTTCGCATCCGGATGTCTCACATCGTCAAGAATCTGATATTCCGGACCAATAGCTGAGCCTTTATTTCCTTCTGTTAAGGTTACAAAGTACTTCACACCACTGTTCGCGCCTTCAGAAAGTTTAAAGTCGAATTTAAGCTCAAAAGCTCCGTATTGTTTTTCTGTTACGATATCACCGCCATTGGTAGATTCTGCGCCATTAGATTTTTGTACGCTCAATTCTCCATTATTAATCGACCATCCACTTTGTGGGAAGCCGGGTTTATACGCGCCTTTCCATCCTTTACTCGTTTTACCGTCCCATAATAACGAGTATCCTTCAGCCTTCTCCTGACTAGAAAGGTCGTTTGGTACCAGATTAACGACAAATATCTGATCCGTTTTAGATGGTTTTAGGTTTTCCGTCTGAATTCGGATATTTTTCCAGCGGATTTGTTTCCCTGGTGCATCATTTTTACCGATACCATGAACCTGTAAGGCGATGAAGCCGGTAGGGGTCATTGCATCCACCACATTAGCAGCAGGAATACCATTTACCCAGGTACGGATCGAATTGCCAATACATTCTACACGGTATTTGTTCCACTGTTGATTTTTAAAGGCCATTTTTCCTTTTGGATTGATGTCCATTGGATATAACCATCCTCTTCTGGACTCATCATAAATCCCGCCGCTGAATTTCCTGTCGGATGGATCGATTTCAATCTGATAGCCATGTACTCTGCCATTTTGGTAATCCGACTTGCTTTCGCTTCGGATCTGCACACCGGAGTTCATAGAATCGTCTACAAACAGTTCCAGTTCCATGATAAAATCCCCGTAATTCTTTTCAGTAGTTAAGAACGAATTTGGCTGATTGGAAACTGTGGTGCCCACAATTTCTCCGTTAACAACTTCATATTTTGCCTGTCCGTTGAGTTGTTTCCATCCCTGCAAGTCTTTTCCGTTGAATAAGTTTTGCCATTTTTGAGTTTGTGCCTGTAAGCCATTCGGGCTCCCTGCCCATAGCAAGGCAGCTAAAAGTAGTACTGGTTTAGTTTTCATTTGTGTGGTTTAGGTTTTTATCCGGCAGGAAGTATACCGGGGTAAGGTGGTTAAGGTTATTGCTAAATAGCGGTTTTACTGAACTGTAATGCCTGTTGGTTTAACACCTCGGCCTTTGGCTTTTCTCCGGAGCTGATGAATACACGATAGCGAAAAGTAATGGATTCGCCGGGGGCAAGGCTAAGGTTTAAATTTTCTTTACCATTGCTAAATACCTGTTGGCCTAAAGGATTTGCGGCAAACAGACCGTAATCTCTGGCATGCCAGTAAGTTGGGTATCCGGGATTTTTCGGGTGATCAATGATTGCAATGGAAACTTCCTGCTGGTCTTTAACGCCGGCAAGTAAGCACCAGTTTGCTCTGGTTCCCCAGGCATCATTTCCTTTTTTTCCTGCGCTGGTCAGGTAATCGCCGTTTGCACCATTACCAGAAGCAGAAACTTTTGTCCGGTTGCCCTGGCTATCGGTAAATTCGGCCGTTTGACTGGAAGGCATTTCCAACTCTTTGGTCACCCTGAGGGCAATCATACCATCTTTAACATCTTTGAATTTTACCGAATCTTTTACAGCAGTAAGCGTGGTTACCCGGTCAATTGTCCGTGTATGTTCATCGCCGGAAAAGATAAACGTCGTCTTCTCTTTCAGTAAAACCTTGCGATCCTGTCTTTCCCAATTTGCGGTATAGCTCAGTGCTCCTTTTTTACTGCCGGATTTAACATCCTTCAGCTGAACCGCTCTGATCCAGCCATACTTACTTTTTTTCGCCTCAGGAATGTTATAGGAATTGTTCCAGAAGTCCAGGCCGTTTACGCTTTCATAATTAAGCCATAATCCCACATGGTGTGGATGATCTGTGCGCTCCTGATCTCTGGTGTTTAAAGGAAATCCTCTGGTCAGGGTAAGGCCGCTTGCAGTTTGAAGCGGGTATAAAATCGGTTTTTCCAGGCTATCCGGATACATGAAGCTGGTAAAAAACTTCCCGTCGACAATAACGTCTACCTGTTTCCCTTTTTTTTGTGGCTGGAAACTGACTTGTTTAGTCTGCGCATTTAATTGCAGGCTAAACCCACAAAAGGCAAGGATCAGATATTTATTCATACTTGGTTAGGTTTTATTTGGCTAAACCTGTTAAACAGGCGGGTTGCAATAAGCTAATATACTTTTCTTACTTCAAAACCGCTTTAATTAAGAACTTAATAACATAGAAAAATTACGAAAACGATGGAGTAGATATTCGGTATTTCCTGAAATAGCCTTATCATTGCAATACCCAATTCAGCAATTCTTTCTGGAAAAAGTTAAAGTAACACCCCATATGAAAAGGAAACATTTTCTCTCTTTTATGCTGAGCGCAGGATTAACCCTCCCTGTTAATGCTTCCTTTGGATCGAAAACCAAATCTTTTGAGGAGCCTCCGGTAAAACAACCACCTTATTTAAAAGCAGGAGATACGATTGGAATCACCAGTCCGGCGGGATTTATTACCACAGCAGAAATTCTACCGGCAATTGCCATGATAGAAAGCTGGGGCTTTAAGATTAAAATCGGTAAGGCCATCGATAAAAGAGATTTTGCCATGGGCGGAACGGATCAGGAGCGGGCGGCTGATCTTCAGGAAATGATGGATGATCCACAAATTAAGGCCATCATGTGTGCAAGGGGAGGTTATGGCATGGTTAGGATTATAGACCTTTTGAACTTCAATACCTTTGTGAAATTGCCCAAATGGATCATTGGTTTTAGCGATATAACCGTTTTACACTGCCATTTAAACCGCCAGTTTGGAATTGCTTCCATACATTCAAAGATGTGCAATTCTTTTCCTACGGATCCCGCTTTCGCAGATGCTGTGCAGCTGGAAACCATCATGTCGATCAAAAAAACACTAAAAGGAGAGCACCTTCAATACCAGGGACCCATTATTGGGATCAATAAACCCGGCAAAACTGAGGGAATTCTGGTGGGTGGAAATTTAAGTATCATAGAAACCATGGCCGGCACAAAATCCGACCTGAATACCGATGGCAAAATCCTGTTTGTGGAGGATACCGGAGAATACCTTTACCGCCTGGACCGCATGTTCTGGAACCTGAAAAGAACAGGAAAGCTGGACCGTTTAGCCGGCTTAATTATTGGCGGATTCAAAGCAAAACCCGATGATCCCGGTGAGGAGTTTGGAAAAACGATCTATGATATCGTACAGGAGAAAGTGGGTCATTACGGATATCCTGTGGCCTATGATTTTCCTGTCGGACATCAAAAGAACAATTTCGCCCTGAAATGTGGGGTAAAACATAGTTTAGAGGTAAACGCTAATGGAAGTCGCCTACGTGCGCTCGATTAGGTTTTTTGGTTTTTTACCAAACCAGGATTTTACTTTATTAAATAAAGAAACCGCCTTTTCTTTTGGTTTCCGGGTATACTTCTTCGCAATATATCCCGGGCTAAATTGATGGATATAGGTCTTCACACCATCTTTGAGTCTTTCCTCGTAATGTTCCTGATCCAACAACAATTCAGCTTGTTTCTGCTTTAAATCTTTCAGACCGTTAATCTCTTTGTAATTGTACCTTTTTACCATCATCCCTGTTTTTCGATCCTTAACACCATACTTTCCCGGCCAGATACTTTGCCGCAAATAGAAAAGAGCTTATACATGCTCTACATGATCATTGAAGTCATCTTTTTCAAAGGTATTCATCAAGCGATCTTTAATATCCTTCAGGTGTTGTAATTGTTCTGTGGTGTGGTCCTGATGCCCGGGGGTTGCCAAAGCAACGTCATGGCCATCCAAATGCCCGTCTTTTTTTTCAGGGGCTAATAATAAACCTAAAGCAGCACCTGCTGCTAAACCTGCAAAAATGCCCAGTATTATTTTCGTATCCTCGTTCATATCCGTATTTATAGCGTCGTTACTGCATTATAAACTATCAAAGAGTTGATTTGTTTTTAGATTTCCTAACTTTAGACCATAATCACAGATATATCGAACCATTGAGCACCATCCCCTCCATAAAACTATCCGAATTAACCCGCCAGATTCAAATGGCAATTGATGGTGTTTTTGGACAGCAAACCTTTTGGATCATCGCCGACATCACCAATTACACCTATAAACCACAAAGTAATTACCACTATTTTGAACTGGTCGAAAAAGACAAGACTGCGGCAAGAATCCTTGCTAAAGTAGCAGGAAGGGCCTGGGGGAATGCTTCTGTCAACATCGCCAATTTCGAAAAAGCGACCGGACAGAAGTTTAAAAACGACATCAACGTACTCGTACAGGTATCTGTTCAATATAATCCGGCTTTTGGATTGCAACTGAACCTGCTCGACATTGATACCAATTTCACGCTCGGCTTATTTGAGCAGCAGCGAAAAGAAACACTGGAAAGATTACTTCGTGATAACCCGGGTTTCATTCAAAAAGACGGAGACCGTTACCTGACCAGAAACAATAGCTTAATACTAAGCCCGGTAATACAGCGGATTGCGGTCATTTCTTCTGATACCTCAGCGGGATTTCAGGATTTCAGACACAGTCTGGAGCACAATCCTTTTGGCTACAAATTCGATATTGACGATTACTTTGCACTCGTGCAGGGTGATGGGAATGCAAAACAGTTTCTGGCCCGGATCATCGCGGTATACGAATCTAAAAAACCGTATGATGCTTTAATCATCATCAGAGGTGGAGGTTCACAGACCGATTTCCTGCTCTATGACAACTACGAATTAAACCGTGCGATTGCCAAATTCCCCATTCCCGTGATCACTGGTATCGGGCACCAGAAAAACGAGACGATTGCGGATTTAATGGCACATACCTCAACGAAAACGCCTACTAAAGCGGCAGAGTTTATCATTTCCCATAACCGCAACTTTGAAGACCGGTTAACCGGAATCCAGAAAATGATCCTGATCAAAACATATCAAATGATCAATCACCATAAAGACCGGCTGGTGCAACTCAATCAATCCACCATCAATACCAGCCGAAATCTCCTGCATGGCCACCATAACCGCATTTTGCAATTGTCAGGGTTCATCCTGACCAATCCCAGGATACTCATTTCCAATAAAAGAAAAGACCTGAGCAACCTCGCGCAGAACATGCAATCCTACAGCAGAATGTATTTTCTGAATAAAGCAGGAAACATTGCCCATTTCCAATCTGTTATGAGAATCATGAGTCCGCAAAACATCCTGAACAAAGGATTTGCGATCTTAAAGGTAAACGGGAAAATCGTTAGTAATGCCGATCAGATAGGTATAGGGGAGGAATTGACCGTCAGATTGGCCAATTCAGAAATCAAAACAACAGTAAAATCAAAATCAGCATACGATGAAAACGAATTTAACTTATGAGTTAGCTTATAAAGAACTGGCAGAAATCGCGCAAGAAATAGAGACAGAGTCTGTTTCTGTAGATGTTTTGGCAGAAAAGGTAAAGCGTGCATCAGAACTCATTGAATTCTGCCAGAACAAGTTGCGCGCAACAGAGACTGAAGTAAATAAAATCATTAAACAAATGGAACAGCAAAAGTAGTATATTAGTCACATTCGTAAACCATTTAAGTTTAAACAATATGTCTACACAAGGGAATTTTAACGCCGAACAAGAGGAAGAGTTTTTCAATAAGATTGACCAGGTTTATGATTTAACGGAGGCTTCAAACTTTGATGCCGCGGAACAATTGTTAATGGAGATCAATGGGTCAATAGCAGGACCTAAGGAAAACAGTAGTATAGGAGGAGTAGTGCTCGACAGCATTTATTCTTTTTATGAGCAAACGGGAGCTTTAGAAAAGGCCTTGCCTTTCTTCCTTGAAGAAACCGAGTATCTGAAAGAAAAGATGGCCCATGAAAAGATCAATTCAACACGTCACTTCCTGACGACCGGAGCAATTTATTATGCTTTAAAAGATCTGGACAATGCAAGAGCAAACTTTCTGATCGCTTATGAGAAAGAAGGTAGCAAGATTTTTATCGATGAAAACACGGACTACCTGAAGATCGCTTTAATGGATGATCCGGAGTTTATCGCTTTCAAGGAAACATTTGTTCCTAATGAAGACGAAGAGCAACTGGAGCTTACTGAAGAAGAGCATGAGCTTTTAGACAAGTACTGTGAAGAAGGAAATGCCGAGATGGACAAGGAAAACTATGAAGGAGCAATTGCTGCATTCACTAAAGCTTTAGAAGTTTTACCAGCACCAAAAGACGATTGGGAAGCTACTGCATGGATTTCAGCTTCTATTGGTGATGCTTACTTTGCGGAGAAAAAGTACAAAGAGGCATTAGACCATTTACACCGTGCTTATCAGATTTATGGTGAGGAAGATCCGAATGCATTCGTGTTATTGCGTATGGGACAAAGTTACCTGGAGCTAGGTGAAGAAAAGCATGCTACAGATTACCTGCATCATGCTTATAAGTTAGAAGGTAAAGACTTATTTGAAGATGATAAAAAATACCTTACATTTTTAGCATCTAAAGTGGAACTCGAATCGGGTACCAAATCATAAAACTATAACCAGTTATTATCTTTATACCAGCTGACGGTTTCTATTAACCCTTTTTCAAGGTTATAACCAGGTTCAAAACCTAAATCAGCTTTTAAATGGCCGATATTACATGCCCAGTTAATGGCAGTAAGCTCGGCCATTTTTTCTTTGTTCAATGTTGGGGTATGCTTACTTTTTGCATAGAAAACATCCATCATGGTCGCCATAAAACTCACCACCGCTACCGGTAAATGAAACTTAATGGTTTTCTTATTCAGCGCCTTTTTAATCACATCTGCCAGGGCATAGCGACTATAAATATGGCCGTCAGAAACATTATAACTTTTCCCGGCAAGGGGAGAAGAGAGCGCTTTGACAATCACCGAAGCCAGATCTCTGACATAAATGAAGCTCAGCTGTTGCTGGAAACGACCAATATGAGGCTCTAACCCTTTATTAATTGTGTTAAACAAGATGAATAAATCCTTTTCCCTTGGCCCGTACACCGCTGTTGGGCGGATAACCAGTAAAGGAAGGTTAGGTATCGCTGATAAATATTGCTCTGCTAATAGCTTGCTTGCACCATAATTGGTGACCGGATGCCCCGGAGTATCGTCCTGAATCTCGGCAGATAAATCTGTTAAAGGACCTATTGCCGCCAGACTACTCACAAATACAAACTTATGCAGTTCAATATTAGCCGTACTTGCGGCTATTGCCAGATTTTTGGAAAACTCTGCATTGACCTTATTGTAAGCAGCTTTGGTCTTTGCTTTGGTAATTCCTGCGGCATGGATGATGTAATGGTATTGCCGGGCTTCCAGAGCGCTTTTAAGACGATCTACGGAAGTGTAATCCAACGTAGTGTATTGGATGTCAAAATCTTTCAAATGAGACTTATCAGTACCCGGACGGACTGCTGCATGCACTTCCAGTCCGGCTCCTAATGCTTTCTCGATCAAATGATAACCCACAAATCCTGTTGCACCGGTAATTAATACCTTTTTTATCATATTGATTTCTCGAAAATTCTATATTTTCTGTAAAGTTTACCATTGATTTGCTCAATAGCGCTGTTTACCATCGTATTGTGTTCTAAAGTCCAGGAAGCTTCTGCGTAATCAAACTTCTTTTCCTGGAATGTTTTAATGGTTAATCCATAAAGACAAGCTTCAATGCCCATTTTACGGTAACCGTCTAACACGCCTAAAGCCATGATCCGTAAGCCCTTGATTTTGCGCTTGTACCACAACAATTTGAAAATACCGAAAGGCAGTAAACGGCCTCTTTTGATCTTAATCAAAGCCTGGTTGATATCAGGAATAGATAAAGAAATACCTACCATTTTACCATCCTGCTCCGCTACATAGATAAAGTCGGGGTCAACAATCATTTTCAAATCCTTTGCCAGATAATGAAACTCCTTATCTGTTGCCGGAACGAAACCTGTATTGTGGTCCCATGCGCCATTATATACTTCGCGTACTTTCACCACCTCATTCCAGAAATCATTCATGTTGATCTTTCTGATGATGATGTTATTGCGTTTCAAGCGTTCACGAATGGCTTCGGTCAGCTTTAAAGAGCGGTCATTATAATCACCGGCAATGAATTTATAAGCCCTTAAATCTACCTTTTTTGCTAAACCTGTATTCTCCAGCAATTGCTGATAATAAGGTGCATTATAAGGCATCATGGCTACCGGAGGACCATCAAAACCTTCAATTAACAAGGCACAAATGTCATTGGTAGAGAAATTCACCGGACCAATCATGCTGGTCATGTTTCTTTCTTTTAACCATTTTGCAGCGGTATCGACCAATAGCTGCGCCGTTTGCTGATCATTGATGCAATCGAAAAAGCCAAAATGACCTTCAGTTGTTTTATTGATGTTATTGTGGTTATTATTCTGAATAGCGGCAATCCTTCCAATGATTTTATCCCCTTCATAAGCCAGATAAAGCTGTAAAGTAGAATGCTCATGAAAAGGATGCTTACCAGGGGTAAGCATATCCTGTTGCGCGATAAAAAGTTCAGGAACATAGTTCGAGTCGTTTTTATACAAATCGTGCGGGAAATCAATAAAAGATGCCAGCTGTTTCTTGTCGTTTACAGCAACGATGTTTTTCATATTGCGACCTGAGATGGAGTTAATTCCACTTCTTTAGCGGCAAGTGCCATTTTTTCTACCGCTTCTTCGATCTGTGCAAATGTATGTGTTGCCATCAATGAGAATCTGAGTAATGAAGCATCCGAAGGTACCGCAGGAGAAACTACAGGGTTCACGAAAATACCGTTATTACTTAAAATATTGGTGATCAGGAAAGTTTTGTCGTTGTCTCTGATGTATACCGGAATGATTGGACTATCGGTATGACCGATGTCAAATCCAGCTTCTAATAATAGTTTCTTCGCGTAATTGGTATTTGCCCATAACTGGTCAATACGTTCTGGTTCTGCTTCAATAATGTCTAAAGCTGCGATTACACTGGCAACAGCCGAAGGAGGCATACTTGCGCTGAACATCAATGAACGTGCTCTGTGTTTCACATATTCAATAGTTTCTTCTGTACCGGCGATGAAACCACCAAGAGAAGCTAAAGATTTACTGAAAGTACCCATGATTAAGTCAACCTGATCAGTTAAACCGAAATGCGAAGCAGTTCCTGAACCATTCACACCGATTACACCTAAACTGTGCGCATCATCCATCATGATGTTAGCACCGAATTCTTCGGCTAGTTTAACAATTTCCGGTAATTTTACTAAATCACCTTCCATACTGAAAATACCGTCCGCAACAATAAGTTTAGCGGCATCTTCCGGTAAGCGACTTAATTTCTTACGAAGATCCTCCATGTCATTATGGGCGTATTTAATAGATCTTGAAAACGAAAGACGGCTACCATCAATGATAGAAGCGTGGTCATATTCGTCCAGAATCAGGTAATCATTTCTGTCTAAAAGACAAGAGATCACACCCAGGTTCACCTGAAATCCAGTACTAAAAAGTACTGCAGCTTCCTTGCCAACATAAGCAGCAAGTCTTCTTTCCAGTTCGATGTGTATGTCTAATGTACCATTTAAGAATCTTGAGCCGGCACAACCCGTTCCATATTTATCAATTGCAGCCTTTGAAGCCTCCTTGATTTTCGGGTGATTAGTTAGTCCCAGATAGGAGTTGGAGCCAAACATCAACACCTTTTTCCCATCAATAACCACTTCTGTATCCTGTCCTGATTCAATGGCTCGGAAATAAGGGTATAAGCCTCTTTCCTTGATTGCTGTAGCGTCTTTAAAAGCGGCTATCCTATCGTGTAATTTTTTGCGCATGCTAGTACTGTATGTTTAGATCACGGAGCTATTTGTTGATGTTTGTCGGTTTGATCGAAAAATCATTAGCTCTGTATTGTATAATTTCTCCCGTTAAATCGTTTATTCTATTTGACAAATTTGTCAAATCATCAAAAACTTCCCAAAGCTAAGATCATAAACACAGAAAACAAAACTTGAGGTCCTACAAGTTTGAATATATTACTTTTTAAAACAAAAATTACAATTTTCTTATAAATTCTTTGATTTTCGACCACAAATAAACTGTCTACTGCTTTATGATTTGCAAGCAAGGATACAATTTAGATATCAAAAAACAAAACTTACTTATTGTTATGCATCATAAAATCCAGATTTAAGCGTTGGGAGCGAATAATATCCCGGATAAATCGACGGCTTTCTGCCTGATCAAAAGATTTTATGTATTTTTGAAGAAAAAAGATTACATGAGCACTATTAATACGATACCAACGTTCGAAAATTTCACTGATTTTTATAAGCAGGTTGTGGAACCTTTAAAGCAAGCCAATGTGGCTCACATCAGATTAGATGGAAAACTAAAAGGAAAAACAAGGAACGTTTTTGCCTACTTCATGTATCAGGATAAAAAATGGAGAGTAGACGCAGATACTTATATTGACAGATTGAAACTGGCTTATGAAGCTGCCCAACAATCAGACGAGCCTTTCGTGATCAAAGCAACAAGAAACAACAAAGGCGAAGCATTGTGCATCAAAGGACAACCAGTTAGAAACGATAAATTTAACGTTTACCGTGTAGGTTAATTTAAAACGATCTTACAAAGACATAGAAAAGGCGACAGGATTTATTCCTGTCGCCTTTATATTTTACAGCTTATCCGTTTATTAGCCTTCTCTTTTAATATAAGTCTTATTGCCGTTTTTGTTGATATAGTATTTACCACCTCTCGGGCCGGTTAATATCTCTTCCCCGTTTGGTCCTTTAAGACTTCTGTCCACAGTAGGTTTGTAGTCTTTTACAGTAGTAGTAGCTGCTGCTTTTTTAGCAGTCGTTGCCTTTGTAGTGGTTGTAGTCGTCGTGGTTGTTGCTGGTGCCGCTGCCGCTTTGTAACGTTTGTCAGGGGTACCATCTTTTTTAAGACCCGGTGTGTTCGCTGCCGCTGCTGCTTTTACCGTCGCGTCTTTTTTAGTTGCCGCTGCTGCCTTGGTTTCTTTGGCTCCTGCAGCGTAGCGCTTATCCGGTGTGCCATCCTTTTTCAATTTAGCCCCCGATGCCGCTGCTTTATCCGCATCAGCTTTTGCTGCTTTCTTAGCTGCCGTCGCTTCCTTTTTCTTAGCTGCTGCCTCTTTCTTAGCCGCCGCTGCTTCTTTTTTTGCATCAGCCGCCGCCTGACTCACTTCTTTCTTAGCTTTAGCTTTTTGTTTACTGGCTGTAGTTGGCACCACAGTCTGGGCCATGCTTAAACTTACAAAGAAGCACAGCATGGTGAATAGTGAAAGTACTTTTTTCATGGTTTTCTTTTTTGATACGCGGTTTATAATTAAGATTGATCCTCAGAGGAATACAAACATTAAACCAATTTAATATTTAAGCAGGGAAATCTATCAAAACCCCCGGATATTTTTCTTTAATTTTCTTCTGTTCAGCAGGATAAGGCCTTTTTTAGCGGGTATAAAACCGATTTTAAATGCTAAAAAACCTTATATTGGAATCAGTTTTAACGGTTTAAAATTTATCAACATGGATCAAAGAATTATCAATCTTTACGATCAGTACACCCATAGCAACATAAACAGGAAAGATTTCCTTAAAAAACTGGCACTTTTAACCGGCAGTACGGCTATGGCATTAACGGTACTGCCTTTGCTGGAAAACAACTACGCTTCTGCGGCTACCATAAATGAAGAGGAGCTTAGTACAGAAAACATCACTTATAAAGGTGTTAATGGTGAAATGAAAGGCTTTTTGGCTAAACCAAAAGGGAAGAAGAACTTAGGAGCTGTCCTGGTTATTCATGAAAACCGCGGACTCAACCCGCACACCATAGCGGTTACTAAAAGGGTCGCTGCTGAAGGCTTTTTAGCACTTGGAGTAGACGGATTGTCTCCTTTTGGGGGCACTCCCGCAGATGAAGATAAAGCAAGGGAGCTGATCGGGCAGTTGAATCCGGACGAAACCCTGCAAAATTACCTCCGCGGACTGGATTACTTACGAAAACATCCGGATGGAAATGGAAAAGTAGGCTGTGTCGGTTTCTGCTGGGGAGGAGGGATGGCCAATAAACTGGCAGTAAATGATCCTACCTTACAAGCGGCTGTCGCTTATTACGGTGCACAGGTTAAAGCAGCGGATGTACCGATGATCAAAGCAGACCTCATGCTCCATTACGCAGGCTTAGATGAAAGAATCAATGCAGGGATTCCTGAATTCGAAGCAGCGCTGAAACAAAACCAGATTCCTTATCAACTCTTCATTTACGAAGGCGTAAACCATGCCTTTAACAACGATACATCGCCTACCAGGTACAATGAAGCAGCTGCAAAACTGGCCTGGGAGAGAACAATATGGTTATTTAAGAAAGACTTAAGTTAAAAGAATTTTTCAGAGATATTCTCTAAACCGATACCAGAAAAGGAATAGATCAGCTATCGTCTGTTCCTTTTCCGGTATCTTCCATAAAATGCTGATATGATCTTTATACGCTATCTATTCCAGATAGAAATCTGAGCTTTTTGAGCCGAAATCTGAACATAAGCAGGGGAGAAAGTGGCAAAAACGCTTAAAATTAAGGAAAACCAGTGACTGCAATCGCATAAAATCCCCTGTCATGGAAAAGAAATCGGCCACAATTTAGGCGCTAAGAATACTTAAAGTATTTAACAATCAAAAATTCTTTGTTTTTTTTTCTGCGTTCAGAAAAGCCCTGTTGTCTACACATAATGAGTGGGTTGACTTTTTATTGATCTTCATTTAAGGTCTACCTGACGCTTAAAAACGGTTATTTAATTAAAATATTTTCTGGCTTTAAAACAAAAAATAACCGCCGGCTGTTTGAAAAGTAATTAGATAATTATACTTATAACTGACACTAGCATTGGAATTTAAGCTAAAAATGCTTAACTTTGTGCAAATTTTTAAACATTAATGAAGATATTTATTACAGGCCTTCCGTTAGAAGTAGGGGAAGATGAATTAACAGCCGTTTTTGGTGATTTCGGTCAAGTAAAATCACTTAGAATTATCAAAGATCGCGAAACTGGTCAGAGTCGTGGGTTTGGTTTTGTGGAAATGCCGGTAGAAGAAGAGGCAAAAGAAGCAATCAAACGCATGAACGGTGGCGATTACAACGGTAATAGAATTAAAGTTGCTGAAGCTCAAGAGAAACCAGGTACTGGTGGCGCTGGAGGCGGTGGTGGCTTTAAACGCAATAACCGTACAGAGAAAAGCTATTAATAGCTTTTTTCTTTTTACAGACAATTAACTCTGCTTTTAGAGTAGATCCATATAGGGCAGGGAATATAATGCGAATTATATTCCCTGCTTTTTTATGTCTAACAGTCCGGTAACCAGGCTTTTCCACTGCGGATAAGAGAATCCAATCTTCGCCATCCAGCCAACCAGCACGTTTCTAACGTTGTTCACTAATACCGCACTTTCCGAATTCGGAATCTCATTTCTGCCATGCACTTCCGCATGAACCTCCATTCCTTTTCTATAAACTTTAAAAGTAGAAGTGGCTTTATCTTTGAAAAAATGAGCAGTTTCCGTATCTGGATGCAAAGGATTTGGCGCCGGTCTCACCCTGATGGCAATCACTTGCTCAGTCGGGGATTGTTCCTCCCTGATCCATTCCACCAGCACCCAATCAAATCCATCGCCTTTGGTAGTACCCGGACCCGGAATATTGATTTTAAAATAATCACCTTCCATTACCTGCCGCCTGATCTCTTTTCCAAAAGGATCTGTGAGGATAAAAGTAGCCGAAGGGAATCCACACCATTTATCCCAGTTGTAGACTTCCAGCAAGCGCCCACGAACCACCGGGTAAAAAGCCTTTGCCTTTGCCTCATCTTTAAAAGAGACTTTCTCGAAAACATCCATTTCGGACCCTTCTTCCTGTTTTGGCACTTCATTTTTCATGGGCATGTTTTTTAAAGGAACACATTTAGCGATAATCTATCGGGTAAATAACGCCTCAGTTTAGAATTTGTTTCTAACATAATACTTTAACGGTAAAGAATTTATCGTGTATTTTATTAAATTAGTTGTATGAAAGTCGATTATATAGCATTGTCTGTCCCTGTGTTTTTTATCCTTATAGGAATCGAACTGGCCTGGTCTTTCTATAAAAAGCTCGGGTACTACCGCCTCAATGATTCTATTTCCAACCTGAGTCAGGGAATAGGGCAACAGATCACCGGGATCTTCATGAAAACGGCTGTGTTTTTTGGCTATATGTACATCTTCGAACACTGGCGGTTATTTGACCTGCCACAAAATATCTGGGTCTGGATTTTACTATTCATCGGAGTCGACTTCTTTTACTATTGGTTTCACCGCATGAGTCACCAGGTTAACGCCTTATGGGCAGCACATATTGTACACCATCAATCCGAAGAATACAACCTCACTGTAGCGCTTAGACAGTCCTGGTTTCAAGGCTGGTTTTCCTGGGTGTTCTATTTGCCACTGGCTTTCCTTGGCTTTGATCCATTGATGTTTCTAACGCTGAGCTCCTTTAACACCTTATATCAATTCTGGATACATACCAGACTGATCAAAAGCATGGGGCCTTTAGAGTATATCCTGAACACGCCATCCCATCACCGCGTACACCATGGCTCCAACCCTAAATACATTGATAAAAACCATGCAGGAACGCTGATTATCTGGGACCGCTTATTCGGGACTTTCCAAAAGGAAGAAGAAGACGTTTACTATGGTATTACTACGCCGCTAGCCAGCTGGAACCCTTTATGGGCCAATGTTCATTACTGGGATGAGCTTTGGAATACTGCGAAACAAAGTCCGCGATGGGCCGATAAAATCAATGTATTTATCAAACCTCCCGGCTGGTTTCCTGCACATCTTGGTGGTTTTAAAAGCGCTCCGGAAATTGACGCTTCCCTTTATCAGAAATACAATCCCATATACCAGCAGAAGCTGGTGCCTTATGTGGTGTTTCAGTTTGTAACCGGCCTTGTTGCGGCCATAGCCATTCTGTTTTTATATCCGACACTTCCTGCAATAGCTCTGGGAACGGGGGTGGTTTACGTGATTTTAACCTTAGTTACCTGTTCAGCCCTGCTGGAAGAAAAGAAATGGCAGGTAAAACTCGAATATGCTCGTCTGGTATTGGGGATTTTAATAGTTTTGCTGCAGGATTTTCCGGTAGGATATCAGGTCATATTTTCCGGCCTGAACATCTGCTCGGTAGTCTGGTTTTATAACCTTCAAAAAAACAACAATAATGCTGAAGAAATACCTGAAGTTTAACCTCTTATTTGCCCTGATCTTTATCTTACAGATTGTAGCGGAATTCCAACAATTTACTACCCTCAGGTATTTCATCAAACCCTGTATTGTAATTTCCCTGATGGTGATGTTCTATGTAAGCACCAATTTAACAGGCCGCTTCCATAAACGCCTCTTTGCCGGACTGTTTTTCGCATTACTGGGAGACGTTTTCCTGATGTTTGTCTGGCAAAACCCGGGCTTCTTTATGTATGGTTTAGTCGCATTTTTAATCGGTCATATCCTTTACATCAGTGCCTTTTATCTGGATTTCCGCTCTGCGCAGGAGCTGGATAAGAAAGGAGCGAGGCTGGCCATTATCTTATGTGCAACCTTCAGTATCGGCTTCTATTTTTACTTAAGGCCACATTTAGGTGACATGAAGCTTCCCGTTATGGTCTACACCTTTGTCATCAGTCTAATGATGATGATGGCTGCATTTAGAAACCAAAGGGTAAATGTACTGAGCTTTAACCTGATCCTTTTCGGCGCCCTGTTTTTCCTGGCATCCGATGCCACACTTGCTTATAACAAGTTTGTTAAAGGATTTGACTTTGCAGGAGTCCTGATTATGGCCACCTATATGATCGCTCAATACCTGATCACGATAGGCGGCATCGAAAGAAAACTCCTTAAAAACGATTAGTCTTTTTCCTTGCTGAGGATGGTGAAGGACTGCACAAGTCTTTCGCCATCTTCATCCACTAAAGTCAGCGTATGCCTTCCCGGCGCCGGACTAAAAGCCAGCTGGTGGAAGTTTTTGGTCGTCGCGATATACTCCTCATCAATGTGCCAGTAAATCTTCGCGTTATTATTGCGATGGGATACATTGAAGATCACTTTACCTCTGGCACCATCTAATTCCAGTGGAATATAAATCTGAGCATGCTGCTTGGGATAAATCATTTCCATCACAAAATTACTCCCTGCATCCCCACAACCCGGCATAAATGCTGGCAAGAGCTTATAATCGCTGTTTTTGACCTTATAATAGTACTCCATCGCAGGAGGAAGGACAAACCAGGGCTGATGTACCATCATTCCCGTAGGCTCGCAATTGTCTGTAGCCTGATATGTAGCCGTTCTATCCAGGTGAATCAGCTTATGATATGGACAAATACTTGTTTTTTCGGCTGCTGGCGGCACCAATTCTTCAACAGTTTGCTTACAATACTCTCCGGCCTTATAACCACTTTGTTTACATACCATCATCTTTTTCAGCTGATGTTTAGGCGTCGTAAACCATTTGGCATTCGGGAGCTCCCTGAAAATATCAAACAATACCGGCGCAGCAACATCTACACCCGTTAAACCGGGCCGACCTTCGCCATCGGCATTGCCCACCCATACACAAACCACAAATTCCGGCGTTAGTCCGACAGCCCAGGCATCTCTGGAACCCACACTGGTACCCGTTTTCCAGGCCACCCTTTGCGAAGAGGAAAACTGTTCCCAAAGCCCTTCTTCACCAGGTCTCATCACTTCTTCCATGGCATTAAAGGTATTCCATATGGAAGCGTAATCTAATACGCCATTAATCTGAGCATCATCTTGTGGCATACGAGGAATAATTTTACCTTTTACATAGACCGGTGCATCGTAATCATGGGGATTATAGCGGCCCTGGTAATCATTGAAATGATTTAAAGACCTCGCCATGCCCATATAGGTTTTCGCCAGATCCCACATCGTAACTTCGCTGCCACCAAGGATGATGGACAAGCCATAATGATCCGCAGGCTTGTTCAACGTATTGATGCCTAGTTTTTTTAACTGATCATAAAAGCGCTGATACTTATAGTTTTGCAGCATCTTAACTGCCGGGATATTTAAGGAACGACTCAAGGCATGATTTGCCGGAATGGCACCATCATAACCCAGGTCATAATTTTGTGGCGAATAGCCGTTAATCTGCGTTGGAATATCAGGAATCAGCGTACGGGGCAGGATAAAACCATCATTCAGCATACTGGCATACAACAAAGGTTTCAGCGTACTCCCGGGACTTCTGGCGGCCTTGATCATGTCTACATGACTTTGCAACTCCTTGTTTTCCGGTTGATAAATATTGCCCACATAACTTTGCACGGTACCTGTTTTCACATTCAGCACCAGGGCTGCGATGTTATTGATATCGTTGGCACGATACCTGTTTTGATAGCGTTTCAACAGATTGCTGACCTTCAACTGTAAATTATAATCGAGGGTAGAAGTGATTCTCGTCTCCGGGATTTTCAACTGGCTTCGCTCTGCTTTAAAGCGCTGCAACAAATGCGGTGCATTTTGTGGCAAGGGCAATGGTTTCCCCGGAATCGGCTCCAACTTAGAAAGATTAGCCGTCTCCTGATCAATGATTTTTAAGGCAGCCATTTTATCCAGAAGATCATTTCTCTTCCTGATCAGCTTAACAGAGTTCTTTCCCGGGTGGACTAAAGATGGACTGTTTGGAAGCACCGCAAGCGTAGCCATTTCCCCCCAGGATAAACTTTCCGGAGCCCTGGCAAAGTAGCGCCAGGAAGCGGCATCCAGGCCAACAACATTACTTCCAAAGGGCGCATTGGCTGTGTATAACTTTAAAATATCTTGTTTAGAATTACTGAATTCCAGACGGATAGCCATAGCTACCTCAACTATTTTTTGCCATAGGGTTCTACTTTCCCTTCTGGACAAGCGGATCACCTGCATGGTTAGCGTACTGCCACCACTGACTACCGAACCGGCCTTAAGATTTTGCTGCATTGCCCTGGCCATTGCCAAAACATCTATTCCCGGATGCTGGTAAAACCGCTGGTCTTCAAAAGCCACAATACACTGCTGAAACTTTACAGGAATAGTATCGGCGACCGGAAATCGCCACTGACCATCCTTTGCAATAGCCGCACTCAATAATTCCCCGTTAGACGCCTCCACCACATAAGAAGTGGGGCTTAAAAACAACTTTGATGGTAAGAAGAACCAAAACCACAGCAGCAAAAGCAAACAAAGCAAATCACTGATCAGTAGTTTCGGTTCTCCATATATTTTCTTAAACATTCTATTTAATTACCTGTACCCATTTGCCTGGTGTTGTGGCGCTAATGTTATTGTTATACATCGCTTCACACTGTACCGCAGATAAGTAATAGCGACCAATATAAGCCGCATTTAACAACACTTTGTAAGTCACCGTTTCATTCTCCCTCAGGTTGAAATAGGTAAAGACACGGTCGTCTCTGATGTCCCTGTAAATATAAGGGGACGAGGCAATCGCGCTTTCCGTATCACTGATTCTGGTATTGATAATTTCCCATCCGGAAGGGAAAATCTGTGTTAGGGCCATTTGCTCATAATAACCCATCTTACCAGGGTTCTTAATCGTAACCTCCGCGTAAAAGTCTGTACTTTGCTTTAACAGCGAAGGATCAATTGGCTTGCCATTTAAGGTTTTATAACTGATGCTCATGTCGAGTGCTTCCGGGTTATTTTGAAGGAAGGTATTCTGACCGGCAGCAGGTTGGCCTTGTAAGATCAAACGGGCAAACAACACGCGGTTACCAGTATTGGTAACTGACAGATAAGGGGTTTTAAAGGTTAACGGAATGCTGTTCAGGAAGTCTTTAGAGTCCTTGCTTCCTTTTTTGCCGTCAACAATATAGCTGTATTTAAGGTTATTAGAAGCCGTATTGGCACCGCAGAATTTAGCAATCGCCAACAGACTGTAAGCAGTCGTTTGCGTGCTATACCATTCGTTAGCCCCCAATTTGGACGCTACTGGTTGCAGCAATTTAGCACCTTCCGCTTTGCGCCCCAATAAAGTCAGGGTTTCTAAGATCATGGCCTCATCCCTTAAGTCAGAACCATAAGTGCCACCCAATTGCTGATAAGGTTGTACCTCAATAGACAAACCTTTGGTCAAACCATTTGCTGCTACTGCTTGTCCGGCGAGCTGATAGGCCGCTGCAAGACGCCATTTTCCGGCTACAGACAAATATTGGAATGCCTTCAGTCTATTCATTGCTGCCATTTCAGGCTTTTTAGCCAATGCAAGCGTATATAAGCGGTAAGCCTGAGTAAGATCAGCCCCATAGAAATTGCTGCTGTTAGGCGCCCAATTTGAAGCTTTACCTTTTAAATAGCGTAAAAGCTCGTCTAATATACCTACCGGCAAGCTGTATCCTGCGTTTTGAGCTTCGATCAGGAAGTGTGCAGCATAAATACTGCCCCATTCGTCAGCGCTGGTTGCACCAGGCCAGTAGCCCAGTCCGCCGTCACCGGTTTGGAAAGCACGCAATTTATTGATGCCCGCCTTGATATTTCGTTCTGTAGTTGTCTTCTGCTGTTCTGTAAGTGGTGTTAATTTATTCAGGAACAACTGTGGGAATACCCCTGAGGTCGTTTGCTCCACACAACCATGTGGATATTGCATCAGATAACCCAGGCGCTTTTTTAGGTCGATGGGAGGGATAGCCGACAATTCCAGACTTCCGGAATTACTTCCAACCATGCCGATTGGCGCATAAGGCTGTGCCCAGCTATTCCCAGGTTCTATAATAGCCGAAACCACATTGCTCACATAAGGATTTGGATTACGAATATCCAGTTCCACATCATAAGCTATTTTTTCGCTGCCACTTTGGGCGATCAGTTTTACTTTCGCAATACCGGTGATCTCAGGAACCTTAATTTCAAAATAAGCCATTTGCTCACCTGGCTGTTTAAATAGCAGTTGCTGGGTTTTACTTCCGATCACCTGCAGATTGCTCGCCTGCAATTGCAGTGTTACGTTTTTCAGGTTTTTCTCTGTTGCGAAAACTGTTGCTGGCAAGGTAAAGGTTTCTCCAGGGCCGATGACCCTTGGAAGCGTTGCCAGTAACATCAAAGGTTTTTTCACCTGTACGCTTTTCTCAGCGTTGCCATAAGCGCCATCCTGACCGGCAACCACCATTGCTCTCACCGCACCAATATATTGAGGCAGTTTGAATTTATGTGTAGTGCTGCCGCCTTTTGGCAAACTAAATGGCCCCATATATTTTACCACCGGCACAAAGCGATTTGCTTTAGCCGGGTTCAGGTTTCTGTTGATACTACCATCACCACCAATGCTCAGAATTCTCTCCAGATTGCCACCCCATGCTCCTAATACGTAATCAAAAAGGTCCCATGTTTTTACACCCAATCCTTCCCTGGCATAGAAAACCGCATGAGGATCTGGTGTCTTAAACCTTGTCAGGTCTAGTAAGCCTTCATCTACAATAGCGATGGTATAAGTCATTGCTTTACCATTCTGCTCGCTAATGGTGATGCTGCTTTCCGTTTCCGGTTTCAGCTTATCCGCCATTTTGATCACAGGTTTTAAGATCGTTTCCGGATCTTCAATCAGCAATGGAATAACGCCATACATGCGGATAGGTAAATCATTTACCGTTTGCGCATGAGGCTGTAATAAAGTGATATTGGCAAAAACATTCGGCGTCATGCCTTTCTCGGCCTTGAATTTAAACTGCGTTTGTCCGGCTTTAGTGTCCGTCCAGAAGGTTTTTATCACCCTGCTACCGTTTTCTATAGAGATTAAAGCTTTGCCATCTTTGCCTGAAGGTATCGTTAATACGATTTCTTCGCCCACCTTAAACTTGGTTTTATTGGCAGTAAAAGACAACATAGATGCTTCCGTAGGGTTTTGCCCTTGTTCGCGTTCTGCCCATCCCGGCCAGTCGATATAAACTGATTTCCCGGTCACATGACCACTTTTACGATCTCTAACCAGAATCAGGTAACGACCCCATTCCGGCTCATCAATTCTTAAGTTCCAGCTGCCTTTTCCATTATTCAGGGAAATGCTTTCTTTGGTAACCAGTTTGTTGTAAGCGTTCTGCGTGAAATTTGCATAAGCATCTTCCTGTTCACGTTCCCACCACCAGCGCCATTGTACCTTATAAAGTTCTACATCTACATCCTTGCTGCCTGCAAGTAGTTTTCCGTCCCGGTTTAAATTGACAATGTCGATCTTATGGTCTTTACCAGTCAGCAACATTCCTGTTAAACGGTCGCCTTCCGGAGTTTTAATTCCATAGTAATCGGAGTAAACATGGTAGGGGATACTAAAATTGTCAATACTGAAATTACCACCGGCTTCGAATACCTTGATCGCGAAATTGGCTTTTAACATACCAGGGGCGAGGTTATTCTCATTAATATTCGTATTTACGGTAGCCGTTCCGTTTTCATTCAAAGTTCCTTCAAAAATGGTTTTCACCTGCGACTCGAAAACTACTGTTGGATTGTCGAAGCTATACGCCTCATATCCTTTGAAAGTTGTCTTCATCGTGTTCAGACTCACATCTACCTTTGCTTTCAGGTGTTTACCCGGCGCACCGAATAACCAGTTGGCTGATAATGTAGCGGTAGATGCACCACCAGTACCCAGATAGGGACGATTCCCATAATTGAAATTGATTTTCAACCTGTTCGGCATCACCGTTTCAATTTTAAGGGCTTTAGAGAATACCGCGCCACCAGCTTTCACCTTCGCCATCCAGTTACCTGTTGGCGCTGTGCTTTCTGTAGCCGTTCTAAACGCGTAAAATCCATTTAAGGGCTTCCCGTTTACCTGTCGTTTAACCAATTGCCCTTTAGGGTTGTATAATTCAAAAGTAACCGGATAAGCACCAGGTAGTTTTTTCAGTTTATCTTCCAGAATGAAGGATAAGAATAGAGAGTCTCCGGGACGCCAAACACCGCGTTCTCCATAAATGAATCCTTTTAATCCATGTTGCACCACGTCGCCTGCCACATCAAACCTGCTCAGTGGAAGCGCATTCTCATCATTAACTTTAAGGTATCCACGTTCATCGCCCATTTTAGCCACCAATAAAAACGGCTTTCTTTTTAAGTCGATGCTCAGCATACCATTGCCATCAGTTTTCACCGTTTCAATGACTTGTCGCTGGTAATCCTGTAATTCTATGGATACACCACTCAGCGGTTTGGCAGTCAGCAGATCTGTAGCAACGATAAGCATGCTCCCATCATTACCACTTTTCGCAATCAGACCGATATTAGAGGCGATCAGGTTGCGACTGGCAAATCTTTCAGTTCTGTAATAGGATGGGGTACAAGGGTTATCTCTGTCTTGCCAGCTGTAACCACTTGGGTAATAATTATCGTATCTCAGCCAGAAATCATCAAATTCATCCAGATTATTCCTGCCATATCCCTCAAATTCATCTTCATTCGTTTCTTTTGATTCACCTTCAGCGCATTTGAAAAGATTGTAAGCACTTCTAAAACCAATCGTTACCCGATACATGGCACCAGGCTCTGTACGGATGATCTTATCTAAATCCAGCGTAAACCGGTTCTTCTTATGCAGGTTCAGCGATTTGTCCTCATCCAGGCGGATGGTTTTCTGAACAATCGGTCTACCTACGCGACGCAATTCCTGATTACCATCAAATCCATTGGCTTGAAAAAACTGAGGGATATTGTTCTCATAAATCTTGATGATTGTAACATCTACGGCTTTTAAGTTCACCGCATCAAATGGTAACACCAGTTTCCCTGAATTGGGAAGAATCGTGCCTTTACCTGAAATTTCTACCGAAGGAAGTTTGTTTTCAAAAACAATATTGGCGGCTTTGCCCGAAGTCAGTGTTACGTTATTGATGTTTTCTATACCTTCATTTACCGTAAACTGGTAATTTCCTTCCAGTTTATCCGGACTGTACACCTTCACCTGACTGGCATCAATGGTAAACCTAAGGTTTGTCAGTTGCGACAAGGTAATCAGTCCATTCAGATCCTGACCAACATTGACTGGCTCAGAGAACTGTACCAGGGCAAAATCCTCCATATCCTGAACCGCTTTCATATTCAGAATCTTGAAAACGCCTTTGGCAGGTACTACCAATTCTTCTTGTCCTATTCTACCCGCATTAATCGGATCGCCGTTCCAATCTAAGCTTAACCGTCTTTCTGATTTAGCTTTAGGAATACTGTCTATCGTGAAGCTGGAGGTGTTTTTCGCCGGGAAATGTTGCCATTTTACTTTTAAAGCGCCCGGGAAATCAACTTTTAAGCACTGTTCAATCAGTTTCGGATCTTCCTGATCGGCAGTGTTGATTTCTCCATTCAGCTTCATGTAATCAAGTGAAGTGTTATTCTGGGAAACCAATCCTTCCTGTGTCAGATCCAGGCCTGGATTGATCACATTAAAGTTGAAATCAAAGTCTTCCAAACCTTTCTCTGTCTGGGTTACTTCATCAAGGTGAAAGGTAACATCGTAATTTTCACCGGACTTAAGTGGTTCATCCGGACGGAATTCTATAGTTTGTGCATCAATCCAGTAGGTTTTTCCTTTGATGGAAGGGGAGCTGCTAAACAGGTCTCTGGTATCGGCTACACCAATATCGCCCATGGTTTTCACCTGACTGGCCAATCTGATGGTTAGGTTGCTTTTTTTGGATATGGTACCTGAAGTATAGGCTTCTATGTATTTAGCATAGGCCTGGTTATCTTCATTTCCAGGTTTCTTCTTTAGAAAAAAGAAGGTGGCAAGACCAATAATGACGAGCGTAGCTCCGCCAATAAAAAATCCTTTTCGCGTAATTTTCATGTATCTGTTCTTATAGGTAAAGATGGACATGAAAATTACCAAAAAGGATTGGTATCGGAAAGTAAACCGAAATTATTTTATCATTACTCCTGGCTTGTTTACCAGAGGAATACGGATTAGATTCTCATCAACGATGCTTTCAGGAAGAAAAATAAATTTCTTATCGTACATCACATTGTTCAGGTAATAGCTCAGCCAATATTCGTTGGTTAGCCCTAGTACTTCCGGAGCAATTGCTTCCACACCTACAAAAGATTGCGGCAGGACATTTCCCAGAGAATGGCGTAACACAGAAGTTTGCACTTTTTTACCGTCTTTTTCACCGTAACCTTTGGAACTGATCATCACATTTTCTAAAATGTCATTTTTCAGGTTCACCAGGTATACCGTCCAGTTTTTAAACTCTGGACTTTCGCTGGTCAATACTACAGCAATGGCAACACCTTCTACTATATTTTCCGGGAGATCTTTTTTCATAACTATGCTCCGTAGGGGCTACCTACATTCTATTTCTTTGCTACTGGTTTCTTTTTTGCAGGTGCTTTCGCCGCTTTTGTAGTGGTTTTTGCTGCTGCTTTTTTCTTCGTTGCTTTAGGTTCAAACGCATTTGGAACCTGCTCAACGATTAATTTTTTCACCTCTTCCAGAGAAACGGAAGCCAGATCTTCGGGTGTATATTTCTCACCTGTAGCCGGGTTTTTACCTAGTTTCAGCATGTCTTTACCGAAACGGATGAAAGGTCCCCATCTGCCGTTTTCAATGGCAATTTTCTCCTCATTCCATTGCTGGATGAATCTGTTTGCCTCTTTCTCTACCTTTTTACCAATCAGCTCATTGATGTCTGCGGTAGAAAGCTCTTCGAAGTTATAGGCTTTTGGTACGTTGATAAACAAGTCGTTCCATTTGATGAAAGGACCGAAACGGCCTTTTCCTTTAGTTACAGGTAAGCCATCGTAATGTGCAACAGGAGCATCAGCAGTAATTTTCTCCTGAATAATTTCTATTGCGCGGTCTCTGTCTACCGATAAAGGCTCTTCATTTTTAGGAATAGAGATATAAGCATCTCCCCATTTCACGTAAGGACCAAAACGGCCTACACCTACAGAAACTTCTTTACCTTCATAGTCTTCCAGCTGGAAAGGAAGTTTGAATTGCTCTAAAGCATCTTCAAGTGTCACTGTACCTACCGACTGAGATTTAGCTAAACTCGCATAACGCGGTTTCTCTTCATCGTCATTCTGACCGATTTGCACCAATGGACCAAATTTACCCACTTTAGCATATACGTTCTTTCCGGAAACAGGATCAACACCTAATAAACGTTCTCCGTTTGCACGTTCTGCGTTTTCTAAAGTCGTTTCTACCTCCTGATGGAAAGGTGTATAGAAGGAGTGGAGCATTTTTGTCCATTCCTGCAGACCCTGCGCGATCTCATCAAATTCCTTCTCTACATTCGCAGTAAAGTTAAAATCGACAATACCTTTAAAGTGTTCTACCAGGAAGTCGTTTACAACTTCACCTATATCTGTTGGGAAGAGTTTTGATTTCTCTGCACCTGTAATTTCTGTTTTAATCTGCTTGTTAACTGCGCCGTTAGCCAATACAATTGACGTAAAAGAACGCTGACGACCATCACGATCTTCTTTGACCACATAACCACGGTTTTGAATCGTAGAAATTGTTGGTGCATAAGTTGACGGACGACCGATACCCAGTTCTTCCAGTTTCTTGATCATGCTGGCTTCTGTATATCTTGCCGGCGGACGGGAGAAACGCTCTGTTGCATTCATTTCTCTTAAAGTCAATTCCTGACCTTTAGCCAGTGGAGGCAACATTTTGCTGTCTTCTGAATCTTCGATATCATCGTCATCGCTGGATTCCAGGTATACTTTCAGGAAACCGTCAAATTTCAATACTTCACCTTCTGCAACTAATTGCTCTTTGCGGGTACTGATGGCAATCTGTGCGGTAGTTTTTTCAAACTGTGCCTCAGACATCTGCGAAGCGATGGCACGCTTCCAGATCAATTCATACAAACGTTGTTCTGAACTGTCGCCGGTAACACTATGGTGGTTGAAATAAGTAGGGCGGATGGCCTCGTGAGCTTCCTGTGCGCCTGCTGATTTCGTTTTATAAGTTCTCAGGTGATGGTATTTCTCGCCCCATGCAGAGTTAATTTCTGCTGCTGCTGCCTGTAATGCGGTTTCCGATAAATTCACGGAATCGGTACGCATATAGGTGATATGTCCACTTTCATACAGTCTCTGCGCGATTTGCATCGTTCTCGATACAGAATATCCCAGTTTACGGGAAGCTTCCTGTTGCAAGGTAGAGGTAGTAAACGGAGGAGCAGGGTTTCTTTTTGCAGGTCTGGTTTCTAGACTAGCTACGCTGAATCCTGCCTGGATACAGTCGTTTAAGAATTTCTCCGCATCTGCTTCTTTTTCAAAACGTTGTGGCAATTCTGCTTTAACCACTTCTTTACCAGTTCCGGTTCCGAATTGTGCAGATACCTTAAATGCAGCTGTTGCATTAAATTTATTGACTTCTCTTTCTCTGTCTACAATTAAACGTACAGCCACCGACTGTACTCTACCAGCGGATAAAGATGGTTTGATTTTTTTCCATAGTACCGGAGAAAGCTCAAAACCTACCAATCTATCTAATACACGGCGTGCCTGTTGGGCATTTACCAGGTTATAATCGATTGTACGTGGATTTTCTATCGCCTTTAATATCGCAGGCTTAGTGATCTCGTGAAATACAATACGCTTGGTTTTATTTTCTTTTAGTCCTAATGTCTCAAATAAGTGCCAGGAAATTGCTTCCCCTTCACGGTCCTCATCGGACGCTAGCCATACCATTTCGGCTTCCTTGGCTAACTTCTTAAGTTCGGCTACTACATGCTTTTTATCGGCAGGGACCTCATAGGTCTGTGCGAAATTATTGGCCACATCGATGCCCATATCCCCCTTAACCAAATCCCGGATGTGTCCGTAACTTGATTTAACAAGGAAATCTTTTCCTAAATACCCTTCAATGGTTTTAGCTTTTGCAGGTGACTCAACTATTAATAAATTCTTCGCCATTCAGAACGTTTTTCTGCAAATAAAGCTATAAATAAGGCTAATTTCAAAATCCGATACGATTTTTATAGTAAATAAATTTGAAAAAGCCTCATTTTAGGTGGTATAAAGTGGTGATATATAGCTTATTTATGGGCTTTACCGGTTGTAAGGTGTTTTTTTTTATTAATTGAATAGGATATGATTAGTTCCATTCTTCAGCAGGTTTCAACGTTAAGAAGGGTTTTGTATTACTTTTAACGTTATTATTTAGTGCAAACAATCTTTTTGTGCTTAACTTCGTTTATACATTTATAAAAAATCAAACTATGAATACATTATTAATATTACTGAGCCTGATCTTTACCCCGCCGGCAAAAGGTATTTATGATTTCAGCTTTAAAACCATCGATGGTAAAGAGGTGAAGTTGTCGAAATTCAAAGGAAAGAAAATCCTGATTGTGAACACAGCTTCTAAATGTGGTTATACGCCGCAATATGAAGAACTAGAAAAACTGAGCAAGCAATATGGTAAAAATGTAGTGTTAATTGGATTTCCAGCTGGAAACTTCGGCGGACAAGAGTTAGCCACCAATGCTGAGATTCAGGATTTCTGTAAAAAGAATTTTGGGGTTACCTTTTTATTAAGTGAAAAAGTGAGTGTTAAAGGTGATGATATAAATCCATTGTTCAAATACCTGACTACCGCTGCGAATCCTGATTTTACTGGTGATATCAACTGGAATTTCGAGAAGTTCTTAATCAATGAAAAAGGAGAATTGGTACACCGTTTCCGTTCTAAAGTGAAACCTTTAAGCGAAGAGATCACTAAAAACCTTTAGTTTCTCCTTGACTAATTTATATAAACCTGTTTCTTTCGAGACAGGTTTTTTTATGGATGTAGGTTTACAAAAAGTAATTCCTCCATTTCGCAATGCCCCCTTTCAGGCTGTAGATATGTTTTTCCTGACCATATTTTTCATGTAGTGCCTCTGCCGCTGCAACGCTTCGTATACCATGCTGACAAATGAACACGATGTTCTTTTCCCCGATATCTGTAGCTAAAAAATCAGCAAACTCAGACATAGGTGCCTTTTTGAATATTTCCCCATTTAGTATTGGTACTTCATGACGTTCTCTTACATCTATGATTAATGTTGATGCTTCTTGCTGAAGTGCGCTCAATTGTGCCGCATCAATTTCTGTATAAGCCTGTATGAGTTCTGTAGAATTGTGGTGTTCCATTTCCATGAGACAAATTTACCGTTAAAATACTGGTTTTGCTAAGTCCATTTGTAAATGATGCAGCAGTTACCCGGGCGCCCGGGTACCATTCTGGTTGTTTTGGCTTGCTTTGCCAGGCGTAATAAAAAATACTTTCATGGTAAAACAAACGGAGTTTTCATCTTTTGAGGTCACAATTTGTGACCTCAAAAGATGATCGGCATCATTAGGAGATAAACCTGTTTATTTCTGAAAAAAAGAACTGTTTTTTTTATCCGATAAATAAATAGCCAAATTAGCCAACAACTAGATATATTCGTACTATGAGCCCATTAAAAAATGCTGTTGTACTCGATGAGGTGGTCATGAGTAAAATCTATATGAACCTAAATAAACCTACAGATTTAATGAATTTAGCTAACTTTCCTGTGAGGGCTGGCGAAACGGTCTGGGGTGGTGAACCAGGCGCAGGCCTAATCATTAATTATTTAAATGCGAAAGCATTTACTGTTTATACTACAGAATCTAAACCTGCTTTGATGCAAAAATGGAGATTATTACCAGATGCAAAAGGAAATATTCAGTTCTATGAGAAATTTTGGCAGGATGATGAAACAACAAATCTTCCGGTTGCACCCATCTTGCTTATTTATGCAGATTTAATGATTACCGGTGACCCAAGAAATATAGAGACTGCTGAAAGAATTTACAGTCAATATTTAAAAGAAGACTAAGCCAGAGCCATTATCATACGAATAGAGACGAAACCGATCTTGATGCAAAGTGGAGATAAGTCTAAGCTGATTTTTGCCATAACTTAGCCAGAGAGCAGGGTAACTGCTAGTCCAGTCAATTCGAGTCCGGGTAATAAAAGCGGGTAAATCTGACTAATTCGGTTTGTCCGGGATTTTAATCTTTGAGTGGGGCTGTAGTTGAGATTTTAATTTTGCGTTTATTCTTGTATTCCCTGTGTTTTTAGGTGTGGTTTTTGGCTTGGGTACTTGATTTATCCCAGCTTCATGATGTTTCTTCACAGTTTTAGCTTCTTTTGCACTGGAATCAGCGATTTCTAATACAGGTACAGGTTGCAGCTCTTGCTTAGCTATACTTCCCGCATAAACACTGTCTGAAATTTCTGAAGCATCATCATTGATAAAGGAGATGTAAGCCTCTACTCTTTGATTGGCAAGATCAGGGCTAATCTGGATGCTGTGTTTTCCATCCTTTCTGTGTGATCCACTCAGGCAATGGGTGTGTTGATGCTGATCCGGCCAATAGAGCAATACCATTGCCCGATCGTTTAAATTTCGCCAGGGTAGATCCGCAGGAACTCCCCAGCTGAATTCAATTGCTGTCCCTATAAGCTGGATCTGTGGTTTTTCTACTTTTAACAGTGTTCCCATGCTCAACATTGCTTTAGGATAATCTAGCTGCGCATTCGGAAATTCGCCGCTTATCGCGTGCTTTTTATTGTAGGAAACGGCTTCGTTATAGTAGTTTCTGTCGGTACCCACTACTTTCAGCCTGAATCCGGGTTTAATGAAACTTTGGATAGGACGTAGAAAATTGTTAACGATGGTCATGCGGTCG
>NZ_JAPIVQ010000001.1 GCF_026239675.1 Pedobacter sp. PLR | reverse complement strand
GTTATTTCCTGTTTTTCCGGCTTTACACAGTGTGCTTATTATCTTATTCCTTCATCATCCAAATCCCTAACGAAAGCTTAATCAAGAGCACGAACGATGGATATCAGCTTACCATTTTCCAATTAGAGTTTTACTTCTTTCTTATTATTCTATATAGCTTCAGGCCATCACGTTTTAGCAAAAACATCATCAAAAGCTATACTGCCGATGGATCTAAAAATTTCTCAAAAAAGACTTTCTTTTGGATCGTTTATATTGGAGTCCTTCTTGCCGTTTTCGGAATACCGTTATTGATACTTAAGCATGCTTTGGGTGATATATTCTCAGTAATTACAGCGGCCAACGAACACATTTTTGAAAATACCACTTTGCTGATTGTGGCTTTTATGTTTTTAATAATCAGTGTTTTAGGTTTGTGTCGTGATTTCTTTAATGCTTTTGATCATGCCAAAGTCCAGTTTTTCAGGTTTCTACTGTTCTTTGTATTAACTATTCCAGCTGGGGCATTTATATATTTAATTTCGGTTGTTCTACAAGTAAAAGCCGACACGCTAATTGTAATCTGCCTGGCCTTTAACCTTTCCTTACCTAAATATTATGACATTCTTAAAGGATAAAAACTATAAAAATTACACGGATCAAGATGAAAAGAAGAGAAAATAAGCTGAGAATATTATTTTGTTCAGTGCTATGTTTGATGAGTATGAGCAGTTGTAAAACAGATGGAACTAATCTTGTTTTAGAACGGGGAAAGCCAATTGATCTTGCGCAGGTTGATTTTCGAAAACTTGATCTGGATAAATTCTTAGCCAAACTGGCTTATGTCAAACGGAATAGAATGACTCCCAATAAACATATAAATACAGGTACTGAACCATTAATTATTAAACCTTTCTTTTTATATAACATTACTGAAGAACGGTTGCTAAAAAGGTATGAGCAAAATGAAGTTGATACCATAAAAAAGGGTGAGGCTTATGGAGATTTGTATTTCGTAGAAAGAAGAGCTCCACTAATAGGAATGAAAGACCCGGATTTAAGGAGTTTTGGTTATTGGGACTCAAAAACAATTATGTTTAATGAGCTTTATACAAGCTCAACAGCGGCTAATAAGTTAATTAAGATTAGACTACAAACAGCTAATTTACATAATACAGGGCTAAAAGAATACAATGCCTTATTCCAGCTTTTGAAAGCACACAATAAGGCAGCTACATTTAAAGAACAACCTCAGTCAACGGGGGTAACCAACTATGAATGGTTGGGAAAAGATAAAGTAATTCAATTGAACTTTGCAAAAGCTGATGATTCAAACTTCTTCGAACTGATAATCGCCTACTTAAATCCCGATATCGTAAACTAAACAGTAGAAGAAAGCGCTACTAACATGATGCATTCCACAATAAAGGTGTATACCAATGCAAATAGCAAACAATACCAGAGCACATCAATTTTTCTTCTCCATTTAATCATAAATATGGCTACCACAAGAAGTGGGCTGGTACTAATGTATATCATAAAGAAGTTAATGATAACAACCAGCGGTCCGGAAAAATGATCAGTGATAAACAGGGAAATACCCAGATGTGATAACCATACCGCAATGGGAAGGGTAAAGCATAAAACCCACTTCCATACCGTTTTTACCGGTAGTATTTCCGGGTAGGTCCTGCGGTAGTTTTTTACGATGAGTACCACCATTAAAATAACCAACAGCATCAATACGACAAGCTGGACATACTTCCTCGTAATCGTATCAGCCCGGGTAGCTATCGGGTCAGAAAAAACCAACCGTCCAGCTTCGAATTTCTGAATTTGAGTAGTTTCTCCCTTAACGAAGGTTTTTTTAGTAATCAACGCGCTTGAACCATCCCGAAAGGTCCATATGGAATCTTCAACTCCATTTTTATAAACACCCTCAATTAATGTCAGATTGCCTTTTTTCCTGATGAATTTACCATCTAAAAGTCCCCCCTTAAATCGGAGCGCATCTTCGTAATGTGGGGTTTTGATACTGAGATAAGTGATTTTTCCAGGTGCCATCAGACCTTCAGTGCCTTGCATCTCATTGCGGACTGTCTCTTCCAGCTCGTTAACTATAATGTTTTTATGGTAGTCATCCTTCTTAACAGGCCGTCTTCTGGTGATAAGTTGTTTCACTTCAACTACCAGCAAGGAATCAAAATGGTATACTGCAAAATCCCCGTCATAGTAGTTGGAATCAGGTAATACATGAGACTTAATCAGCACGTATTGTGGTTGCTCGAATGCCTGGTGATATCCTGGTGAACTACTTGCACAGAAAGCGAAAAAGGCCAGGACCACAATAAAGGAAGGATTGAGATTAAGGTGTAAAGTACGAACCTTTAAACTATACCAGGCCAATGGCAGCATAATCAAAGCGATAAGATCTGTAGGGTCTACTACGCGCTGGATGGGAAAGCAGTATCTGCTGAAAAACTCAATGAAGGAAGACGAATACTCGCTTTTCCAGAATATAAAGAACAATCCGGTAAGAAAAAATACGTGGATTCTACGTTTTGGAAGGAAAACAGACCAGAAAATCGGGAATATAAACAAGCCACAGAAATCAGATAGCTTACCTGTCAACGCATTATGGAAAACTCCTTTCAGGTAGAAGTCATTGAACATCAATAGGGTCAGGCAGATTAGGAAAGGTAAAGTTGTTAAAGGTTTAAATCGATCGGATAGACCCATAATTGGTTGTCGTTTCAATTTATACAAAATTACGGATTAGGTAACCCGCGCATAAGTCCAATTGCTCACTTTACAGTCGGTTTTGTAGAAACTCTACTTTGCCAGTTTCCATATTATAAACAGCTCCAATAATTTTAATTTCACCTTTGGCCTCCATTTCTTTTAAAATGGGACTCTTCTCTCTAATATCCCGGATACTAAGTTTTATATTTTCAAGGCAAATGTGCTGAACGTATTCTTTATTTGCGGTGGTTTTTTCGCCTTCAAATGGAGTGTTGGTCGTTACTGCACGACGAATTTTTGAGAGTAAAGTTGTAATATTACCCAGTTTTACATTGTCAATCGCTGATTTTATCGCTCCACAATGTTCGTGGCCTAAAACAACAATCACCTTTGAGCCTGATACCTTACAGGCATATTCCAGACTTCCTAAAATATCCTCGTTCACAATATTTCCTGCTACTCTGGCTACGAAGAGGTCTCCAATTCCCCGATGGAACACATCTTCCACGGGTACACGAGAATCCAGACAGGATAGGATAACGGCTTTAGGATATTGCCCCAGTGCTGCTTCACGAACTCTAACCGTATTATTACGAATGGTTAAGGCATCGGAAACGAAATCTTCATTACCTCTTTTTAGAATGGATATGACGGTATCCGGAGTTAATGCAGCCTGTTGTTCAGCTGTTAAAATCTTTTCAGAAAGTACATCAGTGCTGTCAATCTCAATTTTTTCCATGTCATTTAGTGTTTTAGTTTTGTTTTGACACGCAACTAAAACAATCATCCCCAGGAGGAGAGAGGCCATCATTAGTTTTGAAATGCTCATTATGTTATGGACTTTAGAGTTTTTACAAGGTCATTTTCAGGAGATTATCTGGCTTTTGGGTACATTAAGTTAGTGATTTTTTCAATAAGATTTCAAGAAAATAAATTATAACAAGGCCCCCTGGCTTAGAGAACTGTTGAGTTCTCTAAGCCAGGGGGCCTGTGATTAGGATTAAAATGATTAAAAAGTAACGCTATTCAGGTTCTTGTCAACCAATACACCATCAATGGCTTTAAGGTCAAACTTTACCTTACGCTTTGCTTTCAGTTTAATGATAAACAATTCTGGACTACCAGTTAAAGTTTCTTTATCACCTAAGTTCACAAAAGTCGGATATAAAGCTTTCTTTCCGTTGGTATGTAACCTGTCGTAAGTCATGTTCTCCATGTGCTTGGCATTAACAGGTTGGATACTTACAAACTCGTAATCAGCAGCATTATATGGCAATGCAAAACTTAAAGCATTTACAGATTTAAGGTTAGTGCCTTTTACTTTAACCTCGATGATTTCATCTTTGTTATAGCTCTGTTTTGCAGTGCTGATGGCCAGTTTACCAGCTACTTTTTCAGCTTTGTCATCAGTTTTAACACCACCATCAATTCGTGTCGCCACCAATGAAATATCATAAGCGTCGATCAAACCGTTTTTGTTGATGTCACCATTGCTGATATAACCTTCGAAATCACCGTCACCGGATCTTAAACCAGTATAGTTCAGGTAAGAAGTCAAGTCATTTCTGTCAATCAGACGGTCATTGTTGATGTCTCCTGGTAAGTAACTCTCTGTTCCCGGAACTTTAAATACATACAACTCTCTACCAGAACCGAAACCACCTACGCCTTCAGTAACCGCCATTTTGATGTAACGAGCAGATGGATGACCAGGAAAGTTAAATACCTTCACCTCATCTGTATTTGCCCATGTGAAATCACCTGCCGGAGTCCAGTCTTTATTGTTATTGCTAAAGAATACCTTACCTTTTAAGATGATACCATTTCCTCTTCCTGAACGTGGAACGTAATGGAATTTATCCAGCTGATTGATGGTTTTTAAGTCCATCACCATTTCGAATGGTAATGCATTTACACCCCATTTCGTATGCCAGTTATTTCCTTCATCAAAGTCGAATAACTGAGTGATTTCAGAACCTTCCTGATCTGCTGCGGTCGATTGAGCAGTGATGCCCTGAATCGCAAATTCCAGTGGATTAGATTTCGTAGTCGATTTAAACTCTGTCCAGGCCGATTGACCGTCTTTATTCACCGCACGCAGTTTAAAAGAATAAGGCGTTTCAGCAGTTAAACCATCAAATAACAACGCAGTGTCTCTGATCGTTGTATAATGCATGTCATTGAAATCAATTTCATAGAAATCTGCATGCTCAACTTTCGACCAGGTTGGTTTCAACGTATAAGCTTCTTTGTTCTTATCTGTCACCACAGCATTAACCGGAGCCGTTAAGGCGCCTGTAGAGATGCGCAATTGATCTGCCGGCTCATATTTGAAGCCTTCAATCGTTGCAACAACAGGATTTAACGTGATATCTGTACTGCTTACTTTGATCAGTAACTGAGGGTTCTTTACCATCGCCACTTTCTCAAACTCGCTTCCTTTAGTCGCAAATTTATTCAGGTTCGGAGTAGCATCGTAGAAATATACATTCTCTTTGCTTAAGAAGTCAGCCATCGAATTTACTTCCGATAACTTGATTTTATCCTTGCCAACTTTTACCAACACCTTCTTAGGTTTCTGCGAAACATTGATTCTAAGTTCGGTAGCTTTCGCTTTTACGAAACCGTCGAAATCACCTTTTGCAGGGTGGATAGTTACAATTGCACGGTTCTTTTTGTCTACTTCCGACTCAATTAAACTGGAAGCACCTTTACCCGATTTGTATTGTTCCGTAGTACCATCATCGTCATATTCTGTGAATGAACTTTTTCCGGAAGGATAAATCTCATAAACACGAACAGCTTTGTTGATTTCCGTTACATTATTGTTTGGATTGGTAACCGGAATAATTGCACCATTCTTAACGAATACCGGCAATTTCCAGATTGGGCTTGCAAAACTGTTCAGGATCACATTTCCGGCATATTTTTCTCCGGAGAAATAATCAATCCATGAACCTTCAGGAAGGTAAATGCCATTGCGAATGTCATTGCCTTTATCGTCAGATTTAGTCGCCTGATAGATAGGCGCAACTAAGAAATTAGGACCGTATAAAAACTGATACTGTGTTGCCGGACCTTGAGTATAAGCATTTGGATACTCCAGGAACATCGCTCTGATCATTGGTAAGCCTGTTACCGCTTCTCTTGCAATGCTGTAAGCATAAGGCATCAGCTCCGATTTTAACTTTAAGTAGGTACGGTTGATAGAAGTAGCCGGCTCGCCTAAAGCATGTGGATACTTTTCATTTGATCCCCAACCATCCATATTCAATTGCATCGGCGTAAAGGTTTTCCATTGGAAGTCCCTGATATTTACAGCCACATTTTTACCACCAAAAATACCATCTACATCAGAAGTGATATTCGGTTGTCCGGATAAACCAGAACCTAAATAAGTAGGGATATGGAAACGAATGTATTCCCAGACGCCACCGGTCTGGTCACCAGACCAGATGCCTGCATAACGTTGTGTACCTGCCCAACCATCTAAAGAGATGATGAAAGGACGACTGTCATTGCCATATTTAGTCATGATCTGAGCTACATCAGTCACCCCGTTAAGTCCGAAAGAATATCCGGCACCAACCCAGGCCACATCAGTTTTCAAAACACGAACACCAGCTTCTTTTACCTCTTTTAAGATATCACGTTGTAATAACGCAGAAATTTCTGGTTTAGGATGAAGGTCTGATTGTGTCCATAAACCAATCTCAACACCGTTCTTACGGGCATAGTCGCCTAAACTTTTCAGGTTTTGAATGTTACCATCTAAAGTTTCTGTTTGGCCATATCCAGCACCATAACCATCATTTGGAAGCAACCAGCCAAAAGGCATGTCGTTCTTTTTATAGCGATCAATTACCGCACGTGCAGAAAACTGGTAGTTATTTTTCTCTCCGTTTAAGGATTCCTTGATGCCACCATTGTCCTTCTGACTTTCTTTATAATGTTTGCCATCTTCAAACAGCATACCTTTTTCATCTGCTTTCCAGAAATCGCGGTTATAAGCATTTAAATGCCCCTGGTAAAAACCGAACTTCGGTAACAATACCGGATTTCCTGTCAATTGATAAAAATCGTTCAAAAGAGGAACTGCACCGTCGCCAGCCATCAGGAAGACATCCAGATAATCTGTATCATGCGATAATTTTACAGTGCCTTTTTCTTTAGCTCCGAAATCATATTTACCTTTTTTGAAGGTATGCCATAACAGGCCATAACCGTTAGAAGACCAGTAATAAGGCGTAGGGGAGGCTACTCCACCATCCGTCCAGCTGTTCTGGTTTTCAATAGAGATCGCTCTTCCTTTGTGGGAGAAACGTCCGTTCTGAACACCACCACCGTAGAAATACTCTTTTGGTGCTTCTTTAAAGGTCAAAACCACTTCATTCTTTTCAAAACGAACAGGTGCCGCCTCTTCAAGAACCACCGTGTTACTGGCCAGGTTAATAATTTTTAATAGGGTAGTGTTTTTATCTAGTTGAACCGAAATTTTGTCGGTAGCAATCGTAATCAGATTGTTTTCGTCTGTCAGATTTAATTTTGCAACCGCTCTTCTTGGGTTTTCTACCAGAATTTTTGCTTCCGGTTTAGCGATCGGATCTCTCATTACTCCGCCGGTATTGTCCTGGAAAAGTCTGAAAATCTGATCACCGTAGAAGTCTAATGTCAGCTTTTGATTGTCAGAAAATAATACCTCAATCACAGTCGGACTAATCTTTTTCGCAGAAATGATTTTATGGTCTTTTTGTATAACCTGTTGAAAGGTAAGTGGTATTGTTACTGCTCCGGCATTTAATTGGGAAATCAGTAAGGGAAGTGCTAAGGCAAGCAAAGCGGTGTTTTGAGGTTTAAAACTCCAAAATGTTTTCATCTTAATTATTTTAGTAAATCTTCGCGGACAGCTGAAATCGACAAGAATCTTATAGATTCCTGCAAGATTATTCTGAAAGCTTTCGTTGAAGCCGCCAATATAGAAATTATCTATTGGTTTTTACTTTTGCAGAATTGTATTATTTTCATGTATAAATTAACAATTTGCTAACACCCGGACCAAAACTTTCAAAGTGTCAATATGTTTTTCAGCTATTATGCAATGGTTATAAAAAAACTGGTATTTTGCTGACCATTAAAAATATGGGGGAATTATGTTTCAAATAGTAATAACGGGGATAGGCTGGCTTGGCGTCATTTTATGTACACTTGGCTATCTGTTGTTGAGCTTAAAAGTGCTGACAGCGGATTCATTGAACTTTCAGGCACTAAACATAATTGGAGGATTATGCTTAGTAACTTCCGCTTTACAAAGTAGTGATATGCCTAATGTAGTAGCCAATCTACTTTGGGTATTTATTGGACTTTATGCGGTAGGCAGGCAGTTTAAAGTAAATAGAGTCACGGAAAAGGATTAAGGCGTCCATGCTCCCCCTAATATATAATAAGCTTTACTCTTATAGTAATCCAGTCTTTCTGCATAGGCTTTTTTATCGCTTTCCAAAGAGAGGTAAAAGTAGGCGCCATCCACCAGCACAAAGATCAGGTCGGCCGCAGTTTTTGCATCCGGAACCTGGACAAGTTGTTTGTGATGACACTGCTCAATCATGCCCGCCAACGCAAGGCGAAGCGAATCTAAGATGGTCTTGTATTTTGCTTTGATCTTTTTCTCCCGAAATGCCAAAGCATAAAAGGTGTAAAATAACCCATCGTCAAAAAGTAAGTTCCACTTTTTCGAAAACAACATCTCAATCGTTTTGTGCAAGTCCTCCAGCGTCACCTCTTTTTTATTCTTAATGGTATAAATCAATAGGTACCGATCCAGAATATAATCAATCAATGCATAGGTGAGCTCCTCCTTGGTTTGGAAATAGTGAATGATCAGGCTGGGGTTGATGTCCATCACCTTGGCTATTTTCGCGATAGATGTATTTTCATAACCCTCTTTCTTAGCTACTTTGTAAAATATCTTTATGATTTCTAATTGTCTGGTCTCTTTGAGACTTTTTCTGCCCATGTTAAATTTCTGATTGCTCCAAATTACTAAAAACTAAATCGGCTTCGCAAATTATTTATTTTAAATTGAATGTACGTTCAATTAATTTATTTGTAACTTCCTGTTAATATTGTAAGTAGATCTTTGCCGCGCAGCAGACAATATTAAGAACCAGATTAAATAACCAAACCACAAACAAACCAAAGTATGAAACCACAGCAAAGATTACCCGGGCTATGTATGAACAAACATACAAGTAGCAGGTGCAGCTAACTTTCAGATTAACCAGCAACAAGACCACAGAAAAACCACAAACATTAAACTTATTGTAATTATGAAAAGAAATCTACTACTGATTTGCTTCCTGCTTTTTGGGGCAAGCGGTTTCGCTCAGAACATCACGGTAAAAGGTGAAGTTACAGATGCCGAAACCAAGGGGCCTATTCCCTCAGTTAACGTCAGTGTTAAAGGAACGAAGAATCGGGCCGGCACTAACGGAAATGGTATTTATACGTTATCCAACGTAGATCCCAAAGCAATCCTTGTTTTTTCTTATATTGGATATAAAACAGAAGAAAGATCCCTGAATGGAAAAACTCAGTTAAATGTAACCTTAACGCCGGATTTCGGCAACCTTGATGAAGTGGTTGTAGTCGGATTTGGTTCCAAAAAGAAAATCAACATCGCAGGAGCCATAGACCAGATCTCCGGAAAAGAACTGGAATCCAGACCGGTTGCCAATGTGATGCAAGGACTGCAGGGATTGAGCCCGGGCTTAAGTATTTCCTATGCCGGCGGTGCACCAGGTTCGGTTCCCAAGATCAATATCAGGGGCTATACCTCGGTAAACGGCGGTTCTCCATTGGTCGTAATTGATGGAATTCCTGCGACCAGTAACGATGATATGCTCAGGTTAAACCCCTCGGATATCTCTTCTTTTACCGTATTACGTGATGCCGCTTCTTCTGCTATTTATGGTGCCAGAGCTGCTTTCGGCGTGATTTTGATCACTACCAAACAAGGTGAAGCAGGTAAGCAAATCATTACTTACAATACCTTCGTCTCCCGCGGTAAACCAACAGTATTAGCCAGACCGGTAACTGATCCTTATATCTTTTCCAGAGTATTAGAAACGGCTACAGACAATACGCCATGGGACTATGTAAACTTTTCTGATGAGTATTATAAATGGGCGAAAGAAAGATCGGACAATCCTTCCCTTCCGGATACCCGTTTAGATCCTGCGGATAAAGCCAAATGGGCTTACATGGGTAATAACGACTGGTATAGCTATTTCTTTAACGATGCCAGTGTATCTCAAAGTCATGCGGTTTCCTTATCCGGTGGTGCGAAAATTAATGAAAAACCTTTAACCTATTACCTGTCTGCGGATTACGCCAAAGATAATGGTTTAAACAAGCTGGCTCCGGATTACTGGAGTAGATATGGTTTGCGTTCCAGAGTTGGCTTTTCCCCTTTGAGCTGGCTTAGATTAGACAATAACCTGAACATTTATCAAACTAAACGTGAAGAGCCTTTTACGGATATCAGAGATCTTTATTACCTGAAGCCAACAGATGTAGCTAAAAATCCGGATGGAACCTGGGCAAATACAGGTGCCGGAAGATTGGCTGCCAGGCTGGTAGATGGTGGTGGAAACATCGGTAATATGTTTGGTTTTCAGAACGTAACCAGTGCAGTGGCTACCTTTTTTAACGGCGAACTGCAAGTCAATGGTGATGCTTCCTTCAAAAGAGAACTCTGGAGATACCATAAAGATTCAAAGAAATTTAAAATAGGCTATGGCCCCGGCGATATCAGAGAAGAGGGTGGCAATGGATCTGTGAGAGAAAGTAATAACTATCTGGCCAATTCGGCATTTAACTTATACACTACTTATAAGAAAACAATCGGAGATCATGCCTTCGGTGCAATGGTTGGCTATAACTCGGAGATTTATGATTACTCAACGGTTAATGCTGAACGCGATTTACTGATGTCTTCTTCCCTTCCTTATCTGGGATTAACCACAGGACAAGCTATCATCGGTGCAGATTATAGTGCTTATGCAACCAATAGCGTGTTCAGCAGGGTAAATTATACGTATAAAGACCGCTATATTTTGGAAGGAACCGGACGTTATGATGGTTCATCCCGCTTCCCCGTGGCCAGTAGATGGGGCTTTTTCCCTTCCGCTTCATTTGCCTGGATTGCAAGTTCAGAGGAGTTCCTGAAACCACTGGCACCAGTGTTATCGGTCCTTAAGTTAAGGGCAACCTATGGTAACCTCGGCAATCAGAACGTGGGTAACTTCGATTATATCCAGACCCTACCTACGGAGAATTCCAGATACCTGATCGATGGTTCGCTACGTCCGGTGATTAAAGAAGCACCAAAATTATACATCGACCCGAATACATATACCTGGGAACGCGTATCAACCCTGAATCTGGGAACAGATGTCGGCTTAATGAATGATAAATTCATGATCACTTTTGATTACTATATCCGTGATACTAAAGGGATGTTGGTTGCCGGACAAGAGCTACCGGGTGTGATTGGTACAGGTGCGCCAAAACAAAACGTAGCAGATTTAAGAACCAAGGGTTGGGAATTATCCCTGACTTATCGTGATCATTTCGATGTTGCAGCTAAACCTTTTAACTTCAGTACTAAGGTTTTCCTTTCTGATTCCCGTTCTAAAATCACCAGCTTTACCAACACTCAAAACCTGTTTACCGACTATCGCGTAGGACAAACAATCGGCGAGATCTGGGGACTGGAAAGCGATGGTTTCTTTAAAGATAAAGCAGAAATTGCGGCATTAGATCAAAAGGAAATTGTACCATGGGGAGCCCTGGATATTGTTCCGGGATGGCCAAAATATAAAGACCTGAATGGAGATCATAAGATCGAAAGAGGTTTAAGTTCTGATAATCCGAAAGACCTTAAAGTAATCGGAAATACTACTGATCGCTATAGTGTTGGTGCAAACATCAATATGGACTGGAATGGTTTCGATCTTTCTATTTTCATGCAAGGCGTATTGAAAAGAGATTTTTACCCACACCATTACCTGTTCTGGGGCCCTTATCAGCAACCTTATGCAAACGTATATCCATGGAATTTAGACTTCTACAGAGGTGTGGCAGATTCGCCTGAGCAAAGAGCCAAACACTCTGCTGCTTATATTGCTGCGGGATTGGCTGATGCGAATTTAGATTCTCAATATCCGGTAATGCAAGCCTGGCTGGCAGATGCGAATGCTGGCGGAGGTCTCGATATCCCACAAACGAAATACCTGTTAAACGGTGCTTATCTAAGGATTAAAAACGTAACACTGGGTTATACATTGCCTAAAACATTAACCAAACGTTACGGAATAAACCGACTGCGCGTTTACGTATCAGGCGAAAATATGTATGAATTCTCTGCCATCAAGAAATTCATCGATCCGGAGTCTATCAATCAAAGTACAAGTGCCTGGGCATATCCCTTCCAGAGAAGGTATGCAGTTGGCTTAAACCTGGACTTTTAACATCGTTTTAATCATCATTTGAAATCATCATGAAAAAGAATATATATATCATGTTTGCAGCGTTAGCCATTGGATTGGGCGCCTGTAAAAAGGGGGACCTGGATCGTTATCCGCAGACCTCTATTTCTCCGGATCTTTTCTTTAATACCGAAGAAGACCTGGCACTTTATGTAAATGGCTTGTTATCGATGCCGGATAGAGGTACTTATTTAAACGATCAGAGTAGTGATAATGTGTCCACTACTGCTGCAGTAGAGGTCAAAAATATCATGAGAGGCAATGCCACTGCCCAGAATATCACTGGCGGATGGGATTGGGCCAGGCTCCGAAATATCAATTACTTCCTGGAAAACTACCATAAAGCGAAAGTTAGCGATGAGATCAAAAGACACTATGCAGGCCTGGCCAGGTATTACAGAGCCAGCTTTTACCTGGGTATGGTGAAGCGCTTTTCTGATGTGCCATGGTACTCAAAAACCCTGAATCCCGGTGATGCAGATCTGACTAAAGCGCAGGATCCGCGTGCATTGGTCATGGATAGCGTGATGGCCGATCTGGATTATGCCTATAAAAATGTAAGGGAAAAGGTGCCCTCAGGAACGCCGGGAAAATGGGCTACCGCCCTGGTTTATAGCAGAGCAGCGTTGTATGAAGGTACTTACCGTAAATACCATAATGAGCTAAACTTAAAAGCTTCGGCCAATCAGTTTTTAGAAGTTGCAGCCAAAGTGAGCGGAGAAATCATCGCCTCAAATAAATTCTCTGTTTACAATACAGGGAAATCGGCGAGTGATTATGCGACCTTATTTAGCAGTCAGGATTTATCGCAGAATCCGGAGATGATATTGGTTAATGTTTTTGATCAGGCCAAGAACTGGGGCCAGAATGTGAACTCTGTCGTATTTGGTGAATATGAACAGGCACCTGCAAAAGACTTGATCGAAGCTTACCTGATGAAAGACGGTAGTCGTTACAACGCTATCGCTAACCATGAGCAGTTTGGCTTTGTAAAGGAGTTTGAAAACCGTGATCCGAGATTGTCGCAAACCATAGTTTACCCGGGATGGATTCGTGTTCCTGATAGTAAACCTTATGTACAACGGTTAAATAAAAATTTTACCGGTTATCACCAGCTAAAAGGTTATGTAAACAGTAATGACAATAACGTTATTGGCGGTGTCGATTTCCCGGTGTTTCGCTATGCTGAGGTCTTGTTGACCAGGGCGGAAGCTTTAGCCGAACTCGGTACTTTGAGCCAGTCAGAATTAGACCGTACCCTGAACTTGCTTAGAAAAAGAGCCGGTTTGCCAGATCTGAATATGGCGCAGGCTAATGCAAATCCTGATCCTGTAATGTTGCAGCAATTTGGTAATCTCGAAGCGAATCAAGGTGTAATCCTCGAAATCAGAAGAGAACGTAGAGTAGAGTTCGCTTTTGAGAACTTTAGATATGATGACCTGATGCGCTGGAAAGCAGGGAAACTCCTGACGAAAAGTCCTGAGGGAATGTATTTCTCCGGACTAGGTAAGCATGACCTGACTGGCGATGGCGTGGAAGACATTATTTTAATCGATGGCTCACAGACCATTCCAGATGAAGCACATAAGGAAAAGAACTCATTAGGAGTCACCCTGACTTATTACCTGACCGGAGTGTTCGGCACTGAAACTACCGTCTACCTCAAAAATGGTATGAATGGTGGGAATATCGTAACAGAAGCCTTCGAACGTAAGTTCGAAGAACCTAAGTATTATTATCGCCCGATTCCACAAAAACAAATGCTGTTAAATAAAAATCTGAAACAAATATTTGGCTGGTAAACAGTCTGTTGATCCTGCTGTGTTTTAGAGGGATGGCTGTTGTTGCCATTCCTCTAAAATATAATCCGTTAATTGTAATCACCTAAAATGAAACCATAAATAATGACACAACTAAAAAGAAGATCCTTACTGAAAGCGGCCGGATTGGCTGTTGGCGCAGTGGTAACCGGCGGCCTGCCGGCACTGGCTGTGAATTCTGAAAAACAAGGGGAAAAAGGTAAAAAACCAGCACTAACTGTCGCACACATTACCGATGTGCACATCAGGGCAGGAGAGAATGCTCCCGCAAGATTTAAACAATGCTTAAACCAGATTGTCACTAAACATAAACCGGATTTCTTTCTTAATGGAGGTGATTCCATAAATGATGCCTCGTATGACAATGTAGTACATGATCAGGTGATCGAGCAATGGGGTATCTGGGATGACTGTATCAAATCACTAGATAAATACGAAATCCATAGCTGCATCGGAAATCATGATTCATGGTGGAAAGCACCTTCTAAAGAACATGAAATGTACGGGAAAAATTATGTGGTGAAAAGACTTAAAATCCCAAACAGATACTATTCATTTACAAAGAAGAACTGGCATTTTATTGTGCTGGATGGGAATAATAAGGATATCTCCTTAGACCCGGAACAGTATGACTGGTTGGTAAAGGATCTGGAAAAACTACCTGCGGGTACGCCAACTTTGTTAATGTCGCACTATCCAATCCTTGGAACTACTCAGGTATTGGTAGGTGGTGGTCACTCGGATTGTAAGAAGTTAAAAGACTTGTTTTATAAGCATCGTGATAAGGTGAAGGTCTGTTTAAGCGGTCACAATCACATGTCAGATCATACCAGTTACAATGGAGTGCTATATTGCTGTAATGGTGCAATGAGTGGTTTCTGGTGGGGAAAAGGGGATGCCGAATCTGCCGGACCTGGTTATTACCTGGAAACGCCTCCCGGCTATGCCATGCTGAAATTGTATGAAGATGGAACGGTAGAGAATGAGTATTATCCGCACACTTTTTAACTGATTAACCAGATCAATTGATTGGAATGATTTTTCAATCGAATTAACCGGTCATTCGGGTAATCCAGATCAATTGATTATCGGGAAAGCAGCTGTGAAGCTGCTTCCAATATGCACAAAAGCCTTTAAATCCCGGGATTTAAAGGCTTTTGTCTGTTTATACTCCTGTGTTTTTACGAATGGGTTATTAAGCCGTTTTCCGATCTTTATATCCAAAATATGCAGCTGCCAATAGCCCCATAATCAGGACGATCGAAGCGATCAGAGAAATGATTTCCCCGGTATAATAAGAAGCAGGATAAAACACAAATTCGATCTGATGCGTACCTGCCGGAATATGAGCTGCCCTTAACAGATAATTCGCACGGAAATATGGCTGCTCTACCTTATCAATAAACATTTTCCAACCCTTATTGTAATAGATCTCTGAAAATACCGCAATATTAGCTTGTGTAGAACTGCTTTCGTAAACCATGCGGTCAGGAAAATAGCTGCTCAGTTTAATCGTTCCGGAAGGTGTGGCAGCGCTAAGCTGTTGCTCCTTAACCAGTGATTTATATTGCTGGTCGATCACCACCGTTTCTTTAGGTTTAAAAGTACCGATCGCCGCCATTTCAAGGTCTGCATTCGGTACATATTGGATCTTGTTCACAAACCAGGCATGACCACAAACATCCGGATTCAACTGTGCAATCAGTTTCGGGGAGTTCGGATCTGTACTGATCAGGTATTTGGTATTCATCATTCCCAGAATGTTCAGGTTGATGGTTTTATTGAAATGCGTTTCTATGACCTCATCGAAGCGCTTCAAACGAACCGCCGAATAACCTCCTATAGACTTGTGGAAATAGGGGGTGGTAGCGTCATTCATGATGCTTTGCGTCAGGTCAATCACTTTAAAATCAGGGTCTTTATCCTGGTCAATAAAGCGGTCCACCTCCCGGAATTGCGGTTTTTCAGTGTCCTGTTTCGCCATGAAAGTATCTTTGTTTAAATACCTTTTATCGACACCCCATAGGTCAACCAGGATCAGAAAAAGAAAGGCAATGGAAAGCATGTTGAAATTCAACTTGTCTTTCAGGAATGCCCAAATCCCTGCAAAAGCAATCAGAATAAATAAACAAGACCTCATCGCGTCGCTCTGAGCAGCGGCCTTCCGGTCGGCCACGAAAGCATTTCCAATGGCATTCCCAGTCGCCTGATCCATTTTAAGCGTCTCCGTAAACTGAGCCACAACCGCTTCATGATCACTGCTTTTAAAGGAAAGAAATAGCGTTGGAAGGATCACAATCAGCAAAGAAAGCCCGAAAGTCAGGTAAAAAGCAAGCTTGGTCTGTTTAAAAAGCTCCTTTTTATCCTTGTTGATAAACAACTCATTTACCGCCAGGACAGCCAATATCGGGAAGCACAATCCTGCTACGGCAAGGATAGATTCTACCGCCCTGAACTTATTGTAAAACGGTGCATAGTAAAAGAATAGGTCCGATACCAAAGGCATGTTTTTTCCAAAAGAAAGCAACATGGTTAAGACCACAACCGATAATAACCACCATTTGATATGGTTTTTGACAATAAATAAGCCCAGCACGAACAGGAAGCAGATTACGGCACCAAAATAAAACGAGCCCTCCGTAAAAGGCTTTTCTCCCCAGTAAAAAGGCATCAGCGACTTCGACAGGTAATCCGCCTGACTTGCATCAGCGCCAATTTCCGTCAGCGTTTTTACCACATTGGTATGCTCCACTGAATTTCCTCTGGAACTGCCGCCAAAAGCATTTGGGATGAGGAAAGTGATACACTCCTCCACGCCCTGGCTCCATTGATAGGCATATGCTCTGGATAATCCGGTACTGGTTTTAGCTACTTTTTGCGTGAGGTTAGCATGGCCCCTGATGGTCTCTGCACTGTATTCGTAGGTGCTCCATAAAGAAGAAGTATTGACCGCTAAGGCCAGAAGTCCGGCAACAAAAGCAAATCCTGCGGCCTTAAAGAATGCTTTGGTCTGTTTAGATTTTACCGCATGATAACACTCCATCCCAACCAGAATCAGGATGGCTAAAAACAGGTAATAGGTCATCTGGATATGGTTGGCCCTGATTTCCAGTGCCAGGAACAATGCCGTTACCGCTGCGCCGTAGATGTATTTACCCCTGAAAATGAGCAATATTCCGGCAATAACAGGGGCAAAGAAAGAGATTGCGGCGACCTGATTAGCGTGTCCGGCACCAAACAATATGATGTTATAAGAAGAAAAAGTAAAAGCGATAGCCCCTGCTGCGGATAGCCAGGGATTCAATTTTAGCACACAAAACAGAAAATAACTGCCCAACAGCAACACGAGGACAGTTCCTACCGGCTGTGGAAAGGAGTAATTAATGCCTTTTACCACCCAGGTGGTGATGTTATTGGGGTAAGGTGCCCAGATTTGAAAAGCAGGCATCCCACCATGAATCTGATTGGTCCATAAGATCGTTTCCCCCTTTTCCCGGTAATGGTTGATTTCGGTGGTCGTAGATTGCGCCCTGGTCACATCATTTTGTCCAAGCGTCTTTCCAAAGAATAGGGGGTTAAAATATAAAAAGGTGATTCCAAAGAAAAGTACAATGACCATTAAATGTTGGCCATTTCGCTTAAACCAGTTATTCATAGCAGCTAAAATTTCTCTAAATATAGAAAAACAAAGCGCTATTCTTTAGCCATCCAAATTCCTTAACCTACATTAACTATTTGTCTTAATCTACTCCATTGTTTGTTTTTCGGGGCTGCTCTAGCTTTGTAGTGTTGAAAATCAGGAGCTAAATCAACTAGAATTTGAAAGCCCTTTTAAACTAAAAACTGTAAACTAAAATTTAAAGATTATGTCAGTACTAACAAGAATCAATTCGGATGAAGTAGCAATTCTTTTGATCGACCACCAAAGTGGTTTATTCCAAACCGTTAAAGACATCGAAGTTACGGCGCTACGAAACAATGTAGCTGCACTTACAAAAGTAGCCGCAATTGAAAATATTCCGGTATTCACTACCGCATCAGAACCGAATGGACCAAATGGCCCTTTGATGCCTGAAATTCATGAACTGGCTCCACATGCAATCTATATTCCCCGTAATGGCGAAATCAATGCCTGGGATACACCAGCTTTTGCCGACGCCGTTAGAAAATCAGGGAGAAAGAAATTGATCATTGCAGGGGTGTTAACCAGTGTTTGTGTGGCATTTCCGGCCATTTCTGCTAAGGCAGAGGGTTTCGACGTATTCGCGGTAATCGATGCCTCAGGGGACATGAGCCCATTGTCTACACAGATCACGATGGCACGTTTGGCAATGGCCGATGTGATACCAATAAGTACGGTTGCCGTATTGAGTGAGATTCAGAAAACCTGGAAGCGTGAGGATGCCCTTGAATTTGCCGGCGCATTTTCAAAAGTAATGCCTCCTTATCAATCACTTATCGAAAGCTATCAAAAAGCGGTAAGCGTAGGTAAAGGCGCTTAATAAATACGGCTTTTGCCGGATCAGGCTTTGCTACCGAACCTCCAAAGTATTCGGTAGCAAAGCCTTTTTTTTACCTGCGATAAGCTTTACCTTAGTCATTCTTAAAATCCTCCTTTATGAATCATGACCTTCTTTTAGCAAACATCGCAAAGCATATTCAGCTTGATGAGGATGAAAAACAACGGTTCTGTGCTTACCTCCAGGTTAAGAAAGTGAAAAAGAAGCAGCATTTGTTGCTGGAAGGGGGTGTGAACAGGTTTGCGATGTTTGTGGTTTCAGGATGTTTGAGGAGTTATCATCTGGATGAAAACGGCTTTCAATATATTCAGCAATTTGCACCGGAAGGTTGGTGGATAGGAGATATGTACAGCCTGATTACGCAGGAACCCGGCCATTTGTATATTGATGCCCTTACAGATGCAGAGTTACTCTTAATTTCCAAAGTCAACCTGGAAAAACTATATAAAGAGATTCCAAAATTTAACTTTTATTTCCGAATCCTGGCTGAGCGGTCATTGGTTTCTTACCAGGAGCGTTCCATGGAAAACCTCAGACTCAGCGCAAAAGAACGCTATGGGAAGTTTTGCCTTCGCTATCCGACTTTAACAGACCTCTTATCTCAAAAGCAGATCGCCGCTTACATCGGGGTTACCCCTGAATTCCTGAGCAAAATGCTGCATGCCTAAGCATTAATCCCAAAACCTTCTTATGGTAGATTAAGCGCTTTTCTTAACCTATGTTATTTTTTCTGATCCAATTACCCGCTAGTTTTGTTATAGGGAAAAGGCTTGTTGATTAAAAATGAACCAGTCTTTTCAGACGATGAATTGGAGCGGCTTTGTAACGACTGGATTTTAAATCTTAAAGGAAAGAAATATGTATCAGCTTAAAGTGATTGTGGCCAGTACCAGGCCAGGAAGAAAAGGACCGGCCATTGCCAAATGGTTAATGGATCTGTTAAATAAGCAGTCGGATTTTGAAGTCGAATTGATCGACCTGAAAGAAGTAAACCTTCCTTTTATGGATGAAGCGGAACATCCCAGATTTCAGAAATATCAACACGAACATACCAAAGCCTGGAGTAAGAGAATCGCAGCGGCTGATGCCTTTATTTTCGTGACTCCGGAATATAATTTCGGATACCCTGCTACCCTTAAAAATGCACTCGACTTCCTGTATCAGGAATGGACTTATAAACCTGTCGGGTTTGTGAGTTATGGTGGTATTGCTGGTGGCACCAGAGCAGTTCAGATGCTGAAACAAGTGGTGACCGCTATGAAAATGGTCCCTCTTGTAGAAGCCGTCAATGTTCCTTTTTTCACCAGATTTATCGATGATGAAGAACGATTTACAGGAGATGAGGGACATATTCGTGCGGCAGAAGGGATGCTAAAGGAATTGCTTTGGTGGACCCAAAAACTACAAAAATAAGCGCCTGAGTTAATAGTTTGAATTTCACCAATTAAAACAAAACATCATGAGTAGTTTCCCAATCAGAGATCAAAAAAATGATCACCTTTTGACACCAGAAAATGCGGCATTGGTCATCATCGATTATCAGCCGGTTCAGGTGAATTCCATCGCCTCAATGGACAGACAATTATTGGTTAATAATATTGTCGGCGTCACTAAGATGGCTAAACTGTACCATTTACCAATTATCCTGTCTACCGTAAACGTAAAGACCGGTCTGAATTTTGAAACCATTCCTCAATTGCGCAAAGAGTTGAAAGGAATACCATCCTATGACCGCACGACGATTAATGCATGGGAAGATGTTGAATTTCTGGAAGCCGTAATCGCGACCGGAAGAAAGAAACTAATTATGACCGCCCTATGGACTGAAGCTTGCCTTTCTTTCCCTGCATTAGATGCGATGAAAGAAGGTTATGAGGTTTATCCGGTCGTGGATGCCGTTGGTGGAACATCTTTAGCGGCACATGATGCTGCCTTGAGAAGAATGGAGCAGGCAGGAGCACAGCCGGTAAGTGTAGCGCAGTTGTTCTGTGAACTACAGAGAGATTGGGGAAGAGCAGAAACAGTACCCGGATTTATGAAGTTGTTTATCGAGACTGGTGGTACCGCTGGTATCCAGTTTTCTTATGATAAATCAGAATAATTCCATCGCTTATTTTAAATAAGAAGCCCGGCAGGTTGTTTAATTCTGCCGGATTTGTTTAATACAAATGATATGAAAAAGAAAATAGCAGGAGTGTATAATAGCAATTACAAACATGATGTTGGTGATGCTTTTAAAGTGATCAATATCTTCCCGAATGGGAATGATCTGGGTGATAGCATGAGTCCGTTTTATATGATCGATTATCAACCGGAAACCTATTATGAACCCAGCGATAAAAAACGTGGCGTAAATGTACATCCTCATCGTGGGATAGAGCCCGTTACCCTAGTGTATCAGGGAGCTGTCGCACACACAGATAGCGCCGGACATCATGGGGTCGTCGGACCAGGTGATGTACAATGGATGACCGCCGGAAAAGGAATCCTGCATAAGGAATATTTCGAAGAGGAGTTTTCCCGTAAAGGTGGAAATCTGCAAATGATTCAGGTCTGGACGATATTGCCAAGGGCTGATAAATTTGTAGAACCAGGTTATCAAACCTTACTCAAAGAGGAGATCAAAAAAGTTACACTGGAAGAGGGAGAAGTGAGGGTAATCGCAGGAAGTTATCAAGGTGTAGAAAGTCCGCTGAAAACTTATAGCCCGATGAACCTGTTGGATGTGACTTTAAACAAGGATGGGGGAATGAAAATTGAATGCCCTGCTGATTATAATATGGGTGTTCTTATCCTCGAAGGCCAGCTTAAACTGAATGAAGTAACCGCAGGTAAGGAGCAGTTTGTCTTATTTGAAAATGAAGGAGAAGTATTAGAAATCCTGGCAACCGAAGATGCTAAGTTTTTGATCCTGAATGGAAAGCCTTTGAACGAACCTGCAGTGCATAAAGGGCCCTTTGTGATGAACACCGCCGAAGAAATCGAACAGGCCTTTGCTGATGTAGCAGCCGGTAAATTTGGCTACCTGGAGAATGAGGTAGTTTAATGGAATTACAGGAACAATAAATACAGTAGTAAACCGGCTATGGCAGCAAAAGAGGTATTTAAAAAGTTGACCATATTATTCCCGATCAAATGTTTTCGTTCCAATAATCCACCAAGCAGGGAGTCGCTGAAATTGCCTAGCACCCCTGCTATAGCAATGATAAACGCTATTTGCCCAAATCCTGCATAGATCAGAGCGATGATTCCGGCACCAATCGCACCGATTATGGTCCCTTCCAGACTGATCACTCCGTCCAAACCATTGGCCTCTCTTTTAAAAGTAATGATGTTGTAGAACCGCTTGCCATAAACCATCCCCAATTCCGAAGATAGGGTGTCGGCAAGAGCCGATGCCAGACTTGCAGCCATCATGAACAGATAGTATTCTTTGTTTTCAGGGTTCAGGAGCGAAAGTATGGCGGTAATTCCGGCAACACCACCATTGGCAAGTACCTGCAAGGCATTCCTGCCTGTTTTCTCTCCGGATACCGGATGTATCAGCTGCTTTTCCTTCTTTTTATGCGAAGTCGCAAGGACACTTAGCACGAAAAACACACCTAACATCAATATGCCTTTCAATCCGGCAGTTGCAGCAACCAGAAACCCAATCAATGCCGCCGTTACAGCTGCATAAAGGGTTAATTTCTTGTTTTTTACACAAACTGCCATGAGGAAAAGCAGTAAGAGCAATACAATTTGCAGAAAAGGATCAGTAAAAATGAGAGCCATGTTTAGTAAAAATAAGCGCTAAATTCAAGAAAAACCAGCGTCGTGTCCAATAAAAATATATGGGTTTAAACCAGGGTGTTGAATTTAACTTTAATGTGTTCCTTTGCCTGTTTCTGAAACTCTTCCGGCGTCTGACCGGTTTGTTTCTTGAAGAAACGGCTGAAATATGGCCTGTCAGAAAAGCCCAGTTCATAAGCGATCTCTTTGATGGTAATCTCACTATGAATGATACTCCGTTTCGCTTCCAGAATAATGCGGTCATGGATCAGCTGCATCCCCGTTTTGTCCAGTTTCTCTTTCAGAATCTGATTCAGACGCTTGGAACTAATACCCAGTTTCCCAGCATAAAAGTCTGTGTTTCGCACTTGCTGGTAATTGCTTTCCAGCAGCATTAAAAACTCATAAACGCGCTTTTGATGGATATCCTGACTGGTGAAATCATGTTCCTTTACCTGAATCAACTTCAACAGGAAAACTTTAAGTAAAGCTTTAACCATAGTCATGCTGTGATTCGCATACTCCTTTTCCAGTAGACTGAAAATCCCGGAAAGTTCTGCAGCAGCAGCCTCATTTAACCGCAGACAAGAGAACTCGCCCTGCACATTGAAAATTTTAAAGAGATCTAAAAGAAACTCTTTGTCCTCTTCTTCCAGCATATCCCGCTTAAAAGAAATCAACTCCCCGTTTTTTCCGGCTTTATTCAATTGATGCACCCGATACGGAGGAATCAGGTAAATCCAATCCCCTTTAGGATCCAGATCGGTATCCTTTAAGGCATGCAAAGCATCTTCATTCTTCAACCACACGATCTCAAAAAAGTCTTTCCTTCCCGGATCATTCAGGTAACTCGGTGGACAATTGCCCAGATTACGAATATAAATCAGTGATTTTTCCAGACCCGCCGGTAATGCAACATTCATCATGATATAAAGATAAGTACTCTCCGCCTACCGCATGGGACGATTTGGAAATTACGGTGGACTATTCGGAAATACCTTCTTTTTTGTGGCTTAACGATGACTTTTAAAGCCCCGGGTTTCCTGATTGTCCCATATAAATGGCTGATAGTGTAACAGGGGGGCAGAAAACCCGGCCTACCTTTACAGCAGATTAAAAACGTTTACAATGGAGGTCACTACAACAACAGACAAACAACTGGCAAAAGAGGTTCGTAACAACCTCGAAATGATACTAATGGAAAATACCTGGTTGTTAAAGCAGATAGATTTTAATGAAGTAGCAACTTTTGCAAACACCATTAAAACGGCCAACCATATTTTTATCATCGCCGCAGGACGTTCCGGTTTCGCCATGCGCTCAGCAGCAATGCGCTTGATGCACCTGGGATTAAATGTCCACTTTGTTGGAGAAACAACTACTCCGGCTATAAAAAAAGGTGATTTGCTGATCGCAGCCTCAGGATCTGGTACAACCAGTTCCATTGTGAAAGCAGCAGAAAAAGCCAGCTCAGTAGGAGCAACGGTTGTTGCACTATCTACGCAGACACAGTCCTTACTGGCTAATATTGCAGATCAATTGATACTAATCCCCGCTGCGGAAAAAGAAGACCATGAAGGCAGTCGCTCGAGGCAATATGCAGGAAGCTTATTCGAACAGTTTCTCCTGTTGCTGACAGATGCCGTATTTCAATCTTTATGGAAAATGGAGGATACCCCAAATGCCGAACTCTGGAAAAGACATGCAAACCTGGAGTAAACCGACTAAGCGCAATTAAATCGGAGTTAAACCCGGTTTAACCCGCAACAATCACGAATTAAATCATTTATTATATAAAATCATTATGGCAAAATTACAAGTAGCAATCGATTTATTAACAACAGAAGAAGCATTGGCATTGGCAGCAAAAGTTGCCCCTTATGTAGATATTATTGAACTGGGAACTCCACTGATTAAAAACATGGGTTCAGCAGTAATCACAGCGATGAAAAACGCACACCCTGATAAACTGGTTTTCGCAGATTTGAAAACAGCTGATGCTGGTGAATTAGAAGCAGATATCGCTTTTAAAGCAGGTGCTGACTTAGTTACCGTAATGGGAGCTGTTGGAGATGCAACAATTATCGGTGCTGTTAAAGCAGCAAAAGCACACGGTAAAGGTGTGGTTGTAGACACAATTGGTTACCCTGACCGTGTTAGACGCGCACAGGAAGTAACTAAATTAGGTGTGGAATTTGTAGAATTACACGCAGGATTAGATGAGCAATGGGCACCGGGATATTCTATCCAGGTTCTAATTGACGAAGCAGCAAGAGTAGGTGTTCCTGTTTCTGTAGCTGGTGGTGTAAACATTAATAATGTTGCAGCAGTAGTTAAAGCAGGTGCTTCAGTAGTCGTTGCAGGTGCTGCAATTTACGGAGCAGAAGATCCGGCAGCAGCAGCAAAAGCATTGCGCGAAGCAATTGATGCAGCTTAATCAGCTTTAAAATGTTAAATAGCAATGCCCCAAAATCCTGGTGATTCTGGGGCATTGTTGTAATTTTAAAAGACGCTTTCCCCTAAAAGAACCTGCTCTTAAAAGAAAATCCCGGTCAATGCAAAACCGACTAGAATAGCTACCGATAAGGCCACCAGCCCTGGTAGCATAAAACTATGGTTCAGTACATACTTTCCAATCTTTGTACTGCCTGTCCGGTCAAAATCTATGGCCGCAACAAGGGTAGGGTAGCCTGGGAGTAAGAAATCGCCACTAACGGCAGGGAACATCGCAATCAAATGCGGATTTACAATTCCTAATGCAACACCCATCGGCATAATCGTTCTGGTTGTTGCCGCCTGACTAAACGTCAAAGCGCCCATAATGAACAGCGCGAATGCAAAAGTCCATGGGTGTTCAGAAACAATATCTTTAAAAGTATGTGCAATCGCGGCTTCATTTGCTGCCATAAAAGTTGCGCTCATCCAGACCACACCCAATACAGAAACGACTGCGGTAGCCATGGAAGTGAACAAACTCATTTTGGCAACTTTTGTTGCCGAAGTTTTAGTGATCAGCATCATCAGGGCAGAAGCCGATAAGGTGATCATAATAATCAGACTTGTCAGCGTAATGGTCCCATCCGCGTTTACGCTAAAGCTTTTTGCACCGCCAACATTGGGTACCAAATGAGGGAATGCACCGAAGAGAATGATCATCAGAATAGCCAATCCAAATATTCCAACGGCAATTTTAGCCCCTGGAGCAGCTTGATAATGACTTTCGCCACCACTGGTATCCGTAGGATCCATAGAGCGTGCGAACTCAGGGTCTTTCATTTTCTCAATAAATATCGGATCCTTATCCAACTCTACACCCTTTTTACGTACCGCCAGAATGCTGACAAATATCCCCACAATAGAAGCAGGAATACAAATCTTCATGATGTCTATCGACGCCGTAGAATAAGCAAGAATCGCCACAAGCGAAGCTGTAGCCGCGCTCATCGGACTTCCCGTAATCGCCAGGTGAGAGGCAATCACAGAAACCGATAAAGGTCTTTCAGGTCTTATTCTTTGCTTCGCCGCCACCTCCGCAATGATCGGTAAAAGAGAATACACGATATGTGCAGTCCCCGCAAACAGACAAAGGAAATAAGTGGTGAAAGGAGCAATAAAGGTAATCTGGCCAGGGTTTTTCCTAATGATCTTCTCTGCAATACTGACCAGATAGTCTAAACCACCAGCCGCCTGTAAAGTGGCAGCGGTGGTTACAATTGCAAGGATAATCAACAATACGGCAACAGGAGGCTCGGCCGGTGTCATTTTAAACACCAGCACAAAAATCATTAAACCTACCATGCCCATCACCCCGAGTCCAATACCTTTCATCTGTGATCCGATTAGGATCATGGCCAGTAATATGCCGAGCTGGACGAAGATCATTGTGAGATGAATTTAGGGTTGATCAGGTTATCAATTGAATAAACCTCATCCCATTTCGCCTGGGTAATCAGCTTTCTTTCGGTCACCACAATCTCGTAAATAGATTTGCCTGTTTTAAGCGCTTCCTTAGCAATAGAAGCACATTCTTCATAACCTAAAATTGGATTCAACTGAGTTACAATACCAATACTCTGCATCACCATATTTTTACAGTGTTCTTCATTCGCAGTAATGCCCAGAACACATTTATTTTTTAACGTCAGACAAGCTTTTGTCAGATATTGCAAGGAAGTGAATAGCGCCATTCCAATTACTGGTTCCATTACATTTAATTGTAACTGACCGGCTTCAGCAGCCATTGTAACCGTTAAGTCTGCACCAATCACATAGAAACAAGTCTGGTTCATCAACTCAGGAATCACCGGATTTACTTTACCCGGCATGATCGAAGAACCCGGTTGCATAGGAGGAAGGTTGATCTCGTTTAAACCACATCTTGGTCCGCTACTCAACAACCTTAAATCATTACAAATCTTACTTAACTTGATCGCGTTGCGCTTTAAGGTGCCACTCAACTGCACTAAAGCACCGGTATCGTATGTAGCCTCAATTAAATCTGCTGCAAGAACCACAGGTACCTTACTAATTTCCGCTAAGTATTTAACGCATAAAGCAGAGTATCCTTCTGGTGCATTTACGCCTGTACCAATGGCAGTAGCGCCCATATTTACTTCGGTAATCAACAATGCAGCTTCTTTGATACGCAATACATCTTCCCCTAAAGTCGTGGCAAAAGCGTTGAACTCCTGACCTAAAGTCATCGGAACCGCATCCTGAAGTTGCGTTCTTCCCATTTTCAGGACATCTTTAAACTCTTTCCCCTTGAAGAAAAATGCTTCCTGTAATTCTTCCAGCGCAAGAGCGAAAGAATTGATTTTCAGGTAAACGGCAATTCTGAATGCCGTTGGGTAAGCATCATTCGTGCTTTGAGAAAGGTTAACGTGGTTATTTGGATGTAAATGAACGTAATCTCCTTTTTTATAACCTAAATATTCCAGACCAAGATTCGCAATCACCTCATTGGCGTTCATATTGGTTGAAGTACCGGCACCACCCTGAATCAAATCACTGATAAACTGATCGGTAAACTCACCGGCAATTAGCCTGTCGCAAGCATAAACAATGGCTTCCGCTTTTTTAGCATCCAAAATTCCAAGGTCTCTGTTGGCCAGTGCAGCCGCTTTTTTAACGTGACCAAAAGCCCGGATGAAAAGAGGTTCAGAACCAATCGGAATTCCGGTAATGTCAAAGTTCTCTTTTGCGCGCATCGTTTGAACGCCATAATAACAGTCATTGCTGATTTCTTTTTCGCCTAAAAAGTCGTGTTCAATTCGAAAAGTTGCCATAATAGTATAAAATTAAATAGTATAAGTTTGATAGTTAAAATCTTGTTTTTGTTTGAAATATTAAAGCATCAGGTTAATGACGCAGCTTCTTTTGATCCTGTGAAAAATCCCGGAACAATGTGCCCGGGGTTAATCGGAGAAAGGATTAGTATTGAAGGAAATATTTTTGTAGTTCAGCAGCTTGATGTGTTTTTGTCAAGCCCAGCATCAGCAGGATTCTTGCTTTTTGAGGGTTCAGGTCATCGGAAACAATCGTTCCTAATTCCTTATCATTTACTTCTCCATCTTCTACCACACGGCCGGAAATACACCTGCTTCCGCGACAAACGGCAATGCCATCCGAAACCGCTTTTTTAACCGCTGCGGTAAAGCCTTTAGAGAAATTTCCATTACCTACACCAGCAATCACGATTCCTGCTACTTTTTCTTTAATCAGGACATCCAGATACACAGGGGAGGCATCAGTATACATATAAACGATCTCCACCTTAGGGAAAACCGTGTTTTTATCAATGGTAAATGGGGCAATATGTGGGGTACGACGCTCGGAAGTTTTATAAAACTCTACTTTTCCATCGAAAACCTGTCCAACCGGACCGCTGTTTGGCGAACCAAATGCATTCACTTTCGTGGTACTCAATTTGGTCACATCTCTCGAGCTGAAAATAGACTCATTGAAGGATACCAATACTCCACGGTTCCTGCTTTTTTTGTTTGCAGCAACAGTAATGGCATCAAAGAGGTTTTTAGGACCATCTGCGCTGATCGCTGTAGAAGCACGCATTGAACCGGTAAGAACGACCGGATTGTCCGATGAAATCACCAAATCCAGGAAGTAAGCCGTTTCTTCCTGCGTATCCGTACCATGGGTAATCACGATGCCATCCGCCTCTTTTTTACTGAAAATCTCGTTGATTCTCAAGGCTAATTTTTTCCAGATCTCCAGGCTCATATCCTGACTTCCTACTGCGGAAATCTGTTCGCCACTCACATCCGCAATCTGGCTAATCGTAGGTATAGAGCCAATCAATGCCGAAACAGGGATTTTACCTGCCGTATATCCCGCACGATCTGCGGAAGCGCCCTCTCCGGCAATAGTTCCACCGGTAGCAAGTATAATGATTCTTGGTTTTTGGCCATACGCTACCTGCAGCAACAGGACCATTACTAAAAGGGACAGTAGTTTTCTCATAATTGTAGATTTATAACTTGTATTGTAGATTGATGTTTTGTATTGCGGATTGATGTTTTTAAAAATTGTATAACATGCCGAAGTTGATGCGCAGCGCATCTTTTCCTTTTTTGATACCCTCATCCAAATGGAGTTCTTTATAGCCGGTTTGAGGCTCAAAACCCACCATTAAATTGTCCAGTATGTTGTAAGAAAAGTTTAGCGTGAAGTGATAATTGGTCATTTCATTCCATGGACTTGCCGTAGCTTCCGCACCAGAGAAATGGTTGTAAGAAGCGATAACCATCGTATGGAATTTAGGCGTCCAGAAACGTTGGTAAGAAATGAAACCGGAGTGTACATTCAATAGATTTAATTCTCCCAATTTGTTCTCATTGGCGAAACCATCTAATCCAGAACCGCCAACTGCCAGAAAATAATCTGCAATGCCTTTTCCTACATTAAATTGAGCTTGTAGGTTATTTACCAAACCGGATTTTTTATTGAAAAAGATACTGGCCATACCGGTCAGACCCCAGCCGTTTGCCGATTTAAATTTAAAGTCGGGGGCACTTTCCAATACGTTTTTTGAATCGTAACCGATGTTTCTATAGATTCCGGCAACCTTTAAGAAGCCACCATTGTCGTAGTCATACCTCAAAGCACCAATCACATCCGGCATCCTTCTTGGCGCATAATCTACGCCGAGGTCTTCACTGCTGGTATAGTCGAACAGTCTGCGGGGCTCCATTTGTTCCACCGCAACTTCATATCCGGCCCTGCCTTCAGGATTGAATTTGTTTTTGTAGTTCAGCTGGATTCTTCTGCTCAGTACCATTCCGGTAGGGCCGTCCCAATCCAATAAACTTGCCGGCCATAAATCAGGATCGCCAAAAGTCGACCAATTCTGTCCTAATGTGAAATTGTTGTACTTGATCCAGGCATGACGCAACCTGAATAAGGAAGTCCGGTTAGGGCCGCCTTCAAAATCACCTTCCAGCATTGCCCGGATCTCTTTGCCGTTTTTCAATTGACTAGTAGTCGTGAAACGAATCTGACTTTGGCGCATATCCACCCAAAACGCGGGTTTATTGCGGCCAAAAACATCATTGTCATGGATGAGAAAGGAGCTGTTGCCATGGAGATTTCCACTGATATCGTAAATGCCATTGAGCTTTAACCGGCCAATCAACGCAGAGCTGATCCTGGGCTTGCCATTCAGCGAGTCTTTGCTTTCATATTTGATGAGTTGTGCCTGTGCCTGTGTTGTGATTAACGAACAGCCAGCCAGCAGCAACCCAAAGGAAACTTTAACTTTAGTAAAGGTTGTATTCATAGTTGCGATTTAAAGGGGAAATGACGGCATGAGTAATCCTTCAAAAAGAAAAAATCCTTTAACATCGCTATGAATAGCAATTGCAAGCGTACGGAGTAGTTTTTCATAAAGAGGTAGCAGAATGAAGGAAATACTTTTGTTTCTTGAACAACCCCTATAGGCTATAAAAGTTTGAAATTTATTGTAATAATTTGAAATGTATTTTTATCGGCTGATTTCCATGTAGATGCGGTTTTGTATTAACTTTATTGTATTTATAGGTGCTCATGGTGAAAATGATTACCCTGGTAAGGAAGCTATTTAATAGAAACACTTTTGATTAGGTTCGTATCTGGAGATAATTTGCTGGCTAGCAGAAGAAAGGTCGTAATTCGATAGTGTAAATGGGCGGGAATGCCTGCAAATACAAGAGGGTTTTTATGAAATTAATACGGGGATTAAATACGGATAATCAATTGTGTGTTAATATATTTTTAATATTGGTATAGAAAATCATTACTTTTACTGTGTTGCTCACCTATAAAAAAAAATAATTGTATTTAATCAGCTTTATGAATACTAATAGGTAATGAGATTGTACCATACATTTTCAGATGCTGAACTTGGTACCCTGCTAAAAGAAGGGAACCAATTGGCTTACAGAGAAATCTTCAACCGTTATCAACCCCTGTTATTTTTACATGCTTCAAAAAAGATGCGCAATGAGGAAGAAGCAAAAGATGCGGTTCAGGAGATCTTTATCGACTTATGGCTGAAGCATACCGATTTTAACCCCGAACGAAATCTTGCCGCTTTTCTTTTCACCTGTGTGAGGAATAAATTTGTTAACCTGCTTCAGTTTAAGGAAGTGAGAACAAGATATGTTCAGTCTTTTAAAGAGTTTGCAGTGCAAAGCACAGATCTGTCTGATGAACCAATACGGGAGAAACAAATGTCGGATTTGATAGAACGCGAAATCAATCGACTTCCAGAAAAAATGAGGGCAATATTCCTGATGAGCAGAAGGGAATATAAAAGCTATAAGCAGATTTCTGATGAACTGGGGATTTCAGAAGAAACGGTAAGGAAACAAATCAAAAATGCTTTAAAAATTCTAAGGAGCCGTTTGGGATTCATCCATTACCTGATACTTTTATTCTGGCATTAAGCCTGATCAGGATTTTTTTTCATTTCATCTTACCCTATGACCAGTCTTAACTGATATGGTACTAAAGGGTCATTAAATTCCTTTTCACAATGGAAGAGAAAGATGCAAATGCGATACTTGAAAAGATACACCGTGGAACTTCCAGTAAGGAGGAAATGTTCTTATTTGATCAGTGGTATTTCCAATATCAGCACCAACATGTCCGCGAATATTCTGAAACAGAACTGAAAGCCATTCAGGAAGAAATGCGCAGGAAACTTCCGGTGCAGCAAAGTGTTTTTGGAACCCGGATTACCGCGGAATCCCGGGTAAGTCGCTGGCAATTAATAGCGGCTTCAGTTTTACTCTTATCCGGCTTCACATACTATTTTTTGAAGTCAAAACCAATGGAGCTCATCCCCGAAACAAAATATAGCAATGATGTTGCTCCGGGTGACAATAAGGCTTATCTAACCTTGGCAAACGGACAGCGTATTTCGCTCTCCGATGCAAAGAACGGTGAACTTGCTCAGGAAGCAGGAGTTAAAATTACTAAACAAGTCAACGGAGAAGTATTCTATCAAATCACAGATCAGGTAGGGAAGACCGCAAATGCGGATTTGCTTTATAATACCATTGAAACACCCAGAGGTGGACAATATCAGATTATTTTACCTGATGGCACAAAAGTATGGCTGAATGCCGCATCAACACTTAAATTCCCTTCCTCGTTTGCCAGGTTAGTTAATAGAAGGGTGGAGTTGTTGGGCGGCGAAGCCTATTTCGAAGTCGCTAAGGATCCTAAACATCCCTTTATCCTGAAAACACAACAACAAGAAGTGCGGGTTTTAGGAACACATTTCAATATCAATGCTTATCCGGATGAACTGGCGGTTAAAACCACTTTGTTAGAAGGTAAAGTGCAGCTGAATAGCGACCATTCTTCTACCAGATTTGTACTTGAGCCCGGGCAGCAGGCTGCTTTAGCGAATAATGGACTTACAGTTAAACAAGTCAACGCTGAAGAAGAGATCGCCTGGAAGAATGGATATTTTCAGTTCAACGGGGAAAATATTGAGGAAGTAATGAGGACAATCGCACGCTGGTATAATGTGGAAGTAAAATACAAAGGAGACAGACCGGCTGACCAATTTAATGGCAGGGTGTCACAGCACAGAAACTTATCTGCAGTACTGGAAATGTTGGAGTATACAGGATCAGTTCATTTTAAAATAGAAGGGAAGGAGGTCACGGTAATGAAGTAAACTTCTACCATAAATTAACCAGCCAATTGGTAATAAAAAAGGTTAGAAATGCTGAATATAATCTAACCCAACGTTCAGTTTACCAATGTATCGAAGAACCGATTTTCAACTAAACTAAACAACTAAATGTATAAAATTTACACAGAAAAATGGTGTAAACTATCCGGTTATGCCAAACAATTTTTCAGGATCATGAAAATAATGATCATCATCATGACGGCCTGTTTGATGCAGGTGACTGCCGCTACATTTGCTCAGAAAATCACGTTAAATGAGGAAAATGCTAGCCTGATTAGTGTATTTAAGAAGATTAGTAAACAGACCGGGATTGATTTTATGATTACCGGAGAGGTTTTAGCGGAAGCTAAAAAAGTAACTATAAATGTAAAAGCAGAAGAACTTAGCCTTGTTTTAAAACAAATTTTTGAAGGCCAACCTTTGAATTATCTGCTAAAAGATAAAGCGGTTATGGTGTCTCATAAAAGTTTGGCGCCGGAAAAAATATCCGGTAAAAATGTAGCAGATACTTTGCTTTTTAAAGGAACCATTTTGGACGATAAAGGGCTTCCTTTGCCACGTGCTTCTATAAAAGTTAAAGGAATAAGTAAAGCGACTTTAACCAGTAATGAAGGGAGTTTTTATATCTATGCTCCGGTAAATGGAGTGTTGCAGGTTTCTTATATCGGGTTTGTCACTCAGGAGATTACTTTAAAAAGAGCAGATGCTGATGGAGTGATGAAGATTAAATTGAGCACTGTGAATTCAGATTTATCACAGGTGAGTATTGTGAGTACCGGGTACCAGGAATTGCCCAAAGAAAGAGCAACAGGCTCATTTGAGAAGATTGATAATAAGCTGTTCAACCGAGTAGTGAGTACAGATGTACTTTCCAGATTGGATGGAATCACGACAGGGGTTCAGTTTAAAACCCGGACGGCATTAGCCAATGGAAAAAGTCCAATTAACAACATTATGATTCGAGGAATAAGCTCCTTCAACAATCAACCAGGAGAGGGGAAACCATTGGTGATTTTGGATAATATGTCCTATGATGGAGAGTTGAACAATATAAATCCAAATGATGTAGAAAGCATTACTTTATTGAAAGATGCTGCTGCTTCATCTATCTGGGGGGCAAGAGCTGGTAGTGGTGTTATTGTGATCACGACGAAAAAAGGGGCTTTTGAACAACCAATCAAGGTGTCTCTAAATACTAATCTGACAATTTCGGAGAAACCTGATTTATTCTATATGAGGAGAATTAGTACCCCGGATTTTATTGATGTGGAACGATTCCTTTTTAACCAGGGTTTTTATAATAGCAAGATTAATAACCAATCTACTTTTCCTTTTTTAACTCCGGTAGTAGAGCTTTTAGCGAAACAAAGAGCGCTAGATGTAAATGATATAGAGGGAAGGACTTTAATTGACCAACAAATAGAGACATTAAAGCAATATGATGTTAGGGATGATTACTTGAAATATGTTTATCGAAACGCAACCAACCAACAGTATGCGTTGAATTTAAATGGAGGCAGTAAGAATGTTTCTTATTTGTTCTCCACAGGATATGATAAGAATTTAAATTCTCTGGTAACCTCTAATTATGACCGTCTGTCCTTACAATCCAATGTGAATTATAAACCAATTCCTAATTTGGAGTTGCAAACGAGAATTCTGTATACTCAAAATCACATTATTGATAGTGGCTTAGAAAGCAACCTCGCTTATGGTTCTACAGGCTCAAATCCGAGAATAACCTATCCTTATGCTAGACTGGCTGATGAGGAGGGTAATCATTTGTCACCGGTAAATTTTCGGAGAAACAGTCATGTCGATAATTTGGCTAATATTCCGGGGTTATTAGATTGGCATTACAAGCCTTTAGATGAAATGGATCAGAGTAGATGGAGTAGTAAGGGAAACGATGTCTTACTTAACTTCGGCCTTAATTATAAAATCAATTCGATTTTTAACTTTGATATTAAGTATCAGTACCAGAATTCCATTGTTGATGGTAACGATTTATACAGAGCGGACTCTTATATTAGCCGGGATCTTATCAATAGATATACCAATCCGGCTAACTTCAGCAGGTCAATTCCCCTAGGGGCAATTTACAACCCACTGGTAAGTAGTTTTAATGCTCAAACTTTAAGAGGCCAGTTAAATATAAACAAGAGTTGGAACAAACATGAGTTTAATTCACTTATTGGGGCGGAAGGAAAAAAAAATCAAAATGAAACTCGCATAGATAGATATTTTGGATATGATGAGGGGACGCGTCAATTTGTATTTGTGGACATTAAGGATACAGATAAGCCGCTGTACTTCGGCGGTACATCAGCAATCCCTTATCCAGGAGCTATGGGGCAGATGGCTAATAGGTTTACCTCTCTTTTTGCCAATGGATCTTATAGTTATGATAAGCGATATATTTTAAGTGCGAGTATCCGTAAGGACGCTTCAAATGTATTTGGTACTAAGACAAATAAAAGAGGTACTCCTTTATGGTCAGCAGGTTTAGCCTGGAACATTTCAAATGAAAAATTTTATAAATCTGAAATTCTTCCTTATTTAAAAGTCAGAATTACTTATGGATTTAGTGGTAATGTAAACAGTAGTGTAACCGATTATGCTGTTGGCTCTTACAATCCTCCTAACCCAATTACAGGTCTTCCTTTTTTGCTGACAGGAAATCCTCCAAACCCAAGTTTGCGCTGGGAGAAGGTGGGTATTGTGAATTATGGTATTGATTTTAGCTCAAAAAACAACCGCTTGTCGGGCTCTGTTGAATATTATGATAAGCGTGGGGTAGACTTAATCAGCAGTGCTCCGGTTGATCCTACTACAGGATTCATGCAATTGACTTTTAACACAGCCAATATTCATGGAAAGGGTATTGATTTGACTTTAAATTCTAAAAATATAAACGCAGTAGATTTCCAATGGAATACCAGCTTTCTTTTTAGTTATAACAGAACAAAAGTTACAAAATACTTGTTGCCGAGAACAAATTCTTCATCTGTGATAAATGTTTCTAATTTTCTAAATCCAATTGAAGGAAAGGATGCTTATGCTGTTTTCGCTTATAAATGGGGAGGTTTGGATCCTGTTAACGGAGATCCTCAAGGATATTTAAATGGAGAAATAAGTAAAGATTATACCAACCTTTTAAAGGTAGCGGTGAAGGATCTTGAATACTTCGGATCCTCTGTTCCGGTTTATTTTGGGGCATTACGCAATGAGTTGAATTATAAAAGGATAACTATTTCTGCGAATTTAACCTATAAATTAGGCTATTATTTTAGGAGAGAGGGACTAAACTATACCAATTTATTCTTTTCTAATTATGCGCCGGCAGAGTATGCAAATAGATGGCAGGTGCCCGGGGATGAGAAAAAAACAAATGTCCCCTCTTCGATTTATCCCGTAAATCCGGATCGGGATGCTTTTTATGAGCAATCAGCCACAGTGATTGAAAAAGGAGATCATGTCCGTTTACAGAACATCACAGCAAGTTATACTTTTCCTAAGTTCAAATCAATTCAGAATTTAAGGTTTTATGCTAATGTCAATAACATTGGGATTATATGGCGTGCCAACCACCAAAAGTTGGATCCAGAATATGGAACGGGATTACCACCCTCCAGGTCTCTTTCTTTTGGTTTAACTGCTAATTTTTAGGGTGTTAAATTTTTATTATTTCTCAAAAAAACGTAAAATAAATGAAAAATCATAAAATCTTATGCTTCCTGTCATTTTTTTTCCTGTCTTTAATGTCATGTGAAAAATTTCTGGACGTCAGGTCTGATAGTAAGTTGGTAAAAGTGTCTACAGTTGCAGATGTTCAGGCCGTCTTAGATGCTTACACAGTTATGAATATGGGATACCCCAGCGATGGAGAGGCATCTGCTGATAATTACTTTTTATTGGATGACAACTATAATGCGTTGGCTCCCGAAGAAAAAAACATCTATAGCTGGGCTGGTAATAGCCAGCGACCGACATCTAATTCACAATGGTTTAACTCATATAGGGTCGTTTACTATGCCAATTTAGCATTGCAGGTTTTAGATAATTTAAAAGATAATACAGATGTGCTTCAACACAACACACTACGAGGATCTGCTTTGTTCTTTAGAGCTTTTTCTTTTTTTAATTTAGCTCAATTGTATGCGGATCCATATACTACAGTTAATCTTTCAAAACCTGGGATTCCTCTCCGTCTAAGTCCGGATATTGATTATGATTCAGACCGGGGAACTGTTCAGCAGGTTTATGATCGAATTACTCAAGACCTTAAAGAGTCTGTTTCACTATTGCCTTACACCTCCGGTATAAAATCAAGACCTAATAAAATTGCTGCTTTTGCAGCATTGGCCCGTGTGTACTTGTCTATGCGGAACTATGATCAGGCTGGTATTTACGCAGATTCCTGTTTAAAAAAATACAGTACGCTGATGAATTATAATGCCATTAGCACCACCTCAACAACTCCTTTTGCCCGATTTAATGGAGAGGTTATTTTTCAGTCTCTGCTCACCCCCGGAGTTACGATAAGTCCTAATTCAGCTAAGGTGAATCTAAATTTGTACAATTCTTACGACGCAAATGATCTTCGGAAAAAGATTTTTTTTAAAGCCAGTGGTACAGATTTTAGATTCACCGGGAATTATGAACCAGTAACTACGGCTGCTTTTTTTAATGGGCTTGCTACCGATGAAATGTATTTAATCCGGGCAGAATGTTACGCCCGGAATGGGAAATTACCGGAAGCATTAGCTGATTTAAATACCCTTATGAAAACGAGATGGCTGGCTGGAAATGTGAACTTTATCGCATCAAATGCAGATGAAGCGCTTAAACTTATTTTAGCAGAAAGGAGAAAGGAGTTGATCTTTAGAGGTTTGCGTTGGAGTGATTTAAGGAGGTTGAATCCCGACCCAAATCAGGCCATTACTTTATCAAGGTCTGCAGTTGTAAATGGACAGACCCAGGTGTTCTCGCTTCCAGCCAATGATTTACGGTATACCTTGTTAATTCCATTAGATGTGATGAATCGTACAAGACTCATACAAAATCCCAGATAAAATAACGATCAATTATGAAAATCATTTATTTCAGTTTATTTTTTTGTTTACATTTTATAGTTCCTGTTATTGCACAGGTTAGCCCGGTGGCTGTTATTAATAATAAACGGCCTCTCTTGAATTTTAAAGGCGAAAACTTAAATAGCCACCTTTTTTTTCGATACTCCTCAATTTCAGGATATAGAGATGGTGTCCGACAATATTTAAAAGGTATTCCAGACAGCATTTCCAAAACACACCGTTTTCTTATGATTAATTTCTCTAAAGTAGACTTTCTTTTAGGGCTTTATGGTCATTTAGGGAATTTTAATGCTTATAGTCCAAACCATATCAAACTAAAGGTAAAAGACCCTGCTATTTATAGATGGTCACCTGTTTATGGAAATAAAGAAGATTGGGAACGTAAAAACTTGATTAGTTATGAAGCATTGCTGCCCATTGAATGGAAAATGATATGGCCAGCTAAAAGTAAATCCGGTTTAATTATAGACGTATGCAGGCTTGATGTTGCGAACCAGCTTAAATTGAAATTTGGGCCGATTACCAGTAAAGAGAAGTGTCTGGTACTCTACCGTACTTCCTCAATTGATAAATTGAAGCCTAAGGGAGCTGGTCTTGCAATTGACAAAACAGAAAATATCAAACAATTTAGAAATGCACACTTTAAAGACCTAACGAAACTACTCAATTCTTTTGTGGAGAATTTACCTGTGGTAGATGAAACGGGTTATAAGGGAATTATTGATTTGGATTTAGTGATCAGTTCCTGGACAGATATAAATTCCATAAAAAAGGCTTTACAGGCTTATGATTTGGATCTGAAAGAAGAAGAAAGGGAAATTAAAATGTTCCTTATTGAAGAGCGGAATTTTGTCAAGTAGAAAATTGAATCATCCAATTAAAATTTATGAAACTAAATAATAACATTCTGGCTTTAAGTATTTTTGTCTTTTCTTGTTTTAGTCTAAAGAATACCGCCTTTGCACAAGAGAAAATGATGAATGTTGGGGATCTCGTCCCCAATACTTTTATTCCTAAAATTATTAATTCATCCAGAAAGAATGCCAATTTATCTGATTACAAAGACAAACTGTTAATTATTGATTTTTGGGCGACAAATTGTAGTGGATGTGTAGCTGCCTTACCCAAAATGGATTCATTGCAAAAGGTTTTTGGTGCTAAATTGGAGATCATGCCTGTAACCTATGAAAAGGAGCAATTAGTTGCTGAATTCTGGAAGAAAAATAAGCATACTAAAGGGCTAAATTTACCCACAGTAATAGAAGATAAGGCGCTTTCAAATTTATTTAAACACCGCAGTATTCCTCATGAAATCTGGATTAATAAAGGGAAAGTTGTGGCCATCACAAATTCTGAATATGTGAATGATAAAAATATTTCTGCCATACTTAATGGGAAGAAAATCAGTTGGCCGGTTAAAAACGATATGTTTGTTTTTGACATCAAGCAACCCTTATTTCAAGTTGATCAACAGCAATATTCTGATCCTAAAGGGTTATTAACTTATACTGCAATAGGGAATTATTTTGAAGGATTAAAGACTAAGATCGGTTCTGTTGATGATCCTGTTACAGGAAGTCGAAGAAATTATCTGATTAATTATCCCATATTAAATGCCTATTATATTTTATGGAATGAGCTGATTCCAAAAGACTCTCTAATTGCTCCTTTTTCCTTGAAATTTAATCTGAATCAGGTTTTATTGGAAGTAAAGGATCCTTCCAGATATATTTTTGATTCAAAACAAGGGTATCGGGAAGAGTGGATTCGTAAAAATGGAATCTGTTATGAAAGGGTTTTTAAAAATCATGGACAAAGTAAAAAGGCTGAGTATAGTGATATGATCGCGGATTTGGATTGCTTATTAAACTTACATTGCAGATGGGAAAAGCGCAGTAGAAAATGCTTAATCCTGGTTAGAACGGATGCTATAGATAGAATAAAATCAAAAGGAGGAACAGCTCGTTTCGAGGTTGACAAACCATTAAAAGTCTTGCGTAATACACCGATCTCAAGTGTAATAGATTGGCTAAACCAATATCAGGATAATCCTTATGTTTTTGACGAAACAGGGTATAAAAATCCGGTAGATTTGGATTTGACTATCCGTTCATGGACAGATGTTTTATCCATTAGGAAAGCATTGAAAGCTTATGGATTGGATTTAAAAGAAGAAATGAAAGTTGTGGATATACTTATTTTAACCGAGGGAGATGCTTATGAGCGCTGAGAAGCAGGACAAGTGGTTTCAAAAATAGCTATAAAGAAATAAACCCGGGGAGATTACCCCCGGGAGTTCATGAAATAAAACTAAATTAAGCCTACTCTTGCGTTTTCATTTTTACTCCACGACGCGGAGGATCCTCTTGAGGAAACTGTTCTGCATCGTTCGCAAATGCTGCAATAATTGAATCCTGTAAACCTTCAGTGTCTAAGTCTGGTAAATCAGTGCCTTCCAGGGACTCAGCTTCAATTGCACATAAATCAGGACCATTTGAGCAATTAGGTGGCAGTTGCGGCATTCCAGGTACTTTAGTGTAGCTAGATGGACTGCTAATGCTTAAGGGCGAGTTATAAAGAAACCATGCCATAATGTTTGTGCTTTTATAATTTAAAAAGCTAAACTCTAATTGTTGCATACTATTTAGGGTTTCTGCATTCCCTGTGCCTAAAGATTATAACAAGGATATTAGGCGCTCCTTTTTAGGAACCAATATTTAAATAAATAGAGAGTACCATGGCAACTGCTGTTTTTTCTCGCAAAATTTGGAATCAGGTATTTTGTAAGTATCATGGTAAACTCAAATAATTATGATGTACTAATTTACTGATACTTTGGTTGCTTAATGGGCTTAAAGTAAGGTTGTTGTGGAGTTGTTCAGTTGAACAGATCTGGAACATAAGCTAATTGCCCTCACAACGTTTAAGTCTGGAATAGGCAATTGATAACTGTAAAGATGTCGTTCAGTTGTAACGCAATTATCAGGAAAATGAATATGAATATCTGGCGTCTTCTGGTGGATAAGAAGAAATTTCTATCAGGAAGGGTAGGAGGTAGTCCTGGCATTTAGCCATAGGCATAGCCTGACCTTCGCTTCATTTTGCTGGCGATTTTTGAGAATCGATGTTTCAGATTCGTCTAATTGTGATAGGAGATTAACCTGAAAAACAGATAAAACAAGAAAATAGGAGGAGCAGATTAGCCCGGTTTTCCGGGTAGGTGTTCCAGTTGATTTTTGAGTGCCTGATATTCTTTTTCCAGGTATTTAAATACCTTGGTTTTGGGTCTTTCGCCGTAATTGGCTATCATTTGCGCGGAATAACTACCTTCCACCTGATCAAACCTTGTTTTTACCTGCTGGTATTTCTCCTGCTGTTGTTTTTCTGCTGCATTTTGACCTTCACCATTCAGATTACCCAGATAAACACTGTCCGACACCCTTTCGCCATCAGCAGAAATAAAGGAAATATAGGGTTCTATCTGTTGATTCAATAGGTTCTCATACATCGGAATAAAGCATTTTCCCTCAGATCTTCTCGCCACATTCAGGTATTCCTGGTCTTTTCCGGTTTCCGGGCAACAAATCATGACCATCACGCTGTCGTTGTCCTGTAAGCCTGCGTAATCTTTTGGATCCCAGGTGATTTCCAATCCGCCGGCTAACTTTTTTATGTTTAAATCAGCGGTTTCCGGCATGACGCCCTGACTTAACTTCACCTTGCTGTAATCGATGCTGATATTGGGGTATTCACCTTTTAAAGCCTGTTTTTTATGGTAGGAAGTGGCTAAGTTATGTGCGTTATGCACGGTCCCTCTGGCCTGTAAGCCGTAACCTAGTTTAATAAACCCAGCCATTCTTTTAAGCAGTTTGGTGGTGACGGCCATTTCCTGATAATTGGCCAGTTGAAGCGTACTTGGTTTCCCTTTTCTGCCGATTAAGCGTACTACAGGCTGACCGTTGAGCATATAAAAAACAAGATTGCCTACTTTTCCGTTGAGGTGGCCTTGTGGACCGTTTGAAGCTATTGCCATGTTAGAGAGGTTAATGGTTTGAGGTTGAGTGTAGTACTGTTCGGTTTGATGAGCATGAAGATAGTTATAATGTTCGGGTTATCCGGCTAATGACCTTATAATTATTAAGGTGCTAAAGGAAAGTTATAGGCTGTTCTTCAAGGCTTTGATAGGGCTATAGGCCCAACTTGGCCCTATCAACCTCCAGTCAAAGCAGGAAAGAAACCCATGTAACTATAATCTCATGTCGAAGGTATAGTAGCGTTTAATAGGAAGCAGTCTTAACTTGCTTAGGTTTCTTGTTTGAGGAACCACATTTCGTAGGTATCCATCATCCTGGCTAGCTAAACTATTGGCCTGTTTTTATTGTTTAATTGAATAGCGAACAAAATTACCTGAATCCTAAATCAGTATACAATGGCATGGAATCCAGATCTATATAATAAATTCAAAGAAGAGCGTTACGCGCCATTTTATGACTTGCTGGCAATGCTGAATAAAAGGGAAAATCTGAAAGTGATAGATCTTGGCTGTGGAACCGGAGAGCTGAGCCATAAAATTCAGCTGGAATTACCGGGCTCGAAGGTATTGGGAATAGATGCGGCTATGGAAATGTTAAGGGATGCTGCGGTTTTTGAAAATGAAAACCTCCATTTTGAACACTTAGACATTAATGAGAAAATTCAATCCGGAGAAAAATATGACCTGATCTTTTCTAATGCGGCTTTGCAATGGCTGGATCACCATGAACAGCTCTGGCCGGAAATCATTGCCTTACTTTATTCCGGCGGACAATTACTAATTCAAATGCCCTCAAATCATGATCATTTTGCACATCAGACACTCAGAGAAATCGCGAAAGAAAGTCCTTTTAAAGAAGCATTAAATGGTTGGGAGAGAATTGCGTCCGTTCTCGATATCGCAATCTACGCCCGGATTTTATTTGAACAAGGTTGTAAAGAAATGACTGTTTATGAGAAAATCTACCCACATGTTTTAACAGATGCAAATGCCATATTTGAATGGACTTCGGGAACCACAATGATCCCGTATTTAGAACGTCTTCCAGACGACCTGAAGACTCGTTTTGCAAATGAATATAAAAACAGGCTTCAGACACATTATCCTGAAAAACCTGTTTTCTATCCTTTTAAAAGAACCCTGATGTCAGGGATGTTTTAAAAATTAAGCCACCTTTTCTATTTTATGAATTGCCGCCGTACCGTCCATGATGCTTGCAGAATCTGCAATAAAACGAGCAATATGAGGTTGCGAATTGTGCAGGTCTAATCCTTCCTGACTTTCCCAGATCTCATGGAATATAAATACATTTTTATTTTCCTGATCCTGGTGAAGGTCATATTGAATACAAGCATTCTCTTTTCTCGACTCAGCAAGTAGTGCTAACAACAGGGCTTTCATCGCCTCCGCATTTCCTTCGGTACTTTTGATAATGGCAGTTAAGTTAATGTTCATCTTTTTCCGGGTTTTGTAAAGCACAAAAGTAATCAGCTTTCCCGTATTATGAAAATAACATAAATCATACTGAACTATTATAATTATGAGGGTTTATCTCATTTTTTAAAAACACGAAGTTTATTAACTTAAGGATTTCGTTATAATGTTCAGCGATATTGGCAAAGCATGGGTTTTTCGGCTAAATCTGAGTAGGTTAGTTAACTAGCTCTTCTATAGGTGGCTGAGCGACTGAAATTTTCACACACATGAAAACCTGTTTTTCTTTTCTCTTTTTTTTGTTCGCTACAATTACCTTGTCTGCACAGGTGAAATCCGATGGAATCAATTGGGCGGCATTCATGAAACGGCAAACCCTGCACTGGGATACAATTGGAACCAGCTATTATAGCGGTATCATTCTGGGAAATGGCTTGATGGGCACTAATATTTATAAGAAAGATGAACAGACGATCCGGTTTGACATTGGCCGGACAGACGTTACCGATCAGCGTGAACACCAGGGAGCCGGACTCTCAGAACCCTTAATTTCCAGACCTAGATTACCCATAGGACGGATGACGATCAAGACAGCCGGAAAAATTACCGGTGCTAAAATGAGCCTCGATATTTACAATGCAACCGCCGAAGGGACGATTTATACGACTAAAGGAGTGCTGAAATTCAGCTCTTTTGTGCCCTCTAATACCAATGTAATTTATATTTCGGCCAAAGGAACTCAATCAGAAAAGGATGTTAATTGGGAATTTGTTGCTGAAAAAAGCAAAAGTCCGAGGATGAATGGGCAGAATGCCGGTAACCCTGCGGTATATCCTGAAAATCCGGCTTATCAACTTTCAAAAACCGGAGCTTTTGAGATTTGCAGACAACCTCTGCTAAACAATGGTGGGTATGCTACCGTATGGACCAAAAAGAAAACGGAAACTGAGCGTACCATGATCATTTCCGTAGGATATGATGCGTCCGGAAAATCCGATGAGGTAAAGGAGGCTACGCAAGCTATCCAGACCTTTACGAAAGCAACATACCCGGTAGTTTTAGCAGCACATCAAAAATGGTGGCACCAGTTTTATCAACAGAGTTTTATTTCTATTCCAGATCAGCGGATGGAAAGTTTTTATTGGATCCAACTCTATAAACTGGCTTCTGCTACCAGAGAAAACCTGCCGATGATAGACCTGATGGGCCCCTGGTTTAATGGAAAAACGCCATGGCCGGGAGTATGGTGGAACCTCAACACCCAGCTTACCTATTCGCCAATATTTACGGCCAACCATCTTGAACTTGGAAAATCCTTGTTTAATACCCTAAACCGCAACCTTCAAAATCTGATTAATAATGTGCCGGAGCCATGGAGGAAAGATGCCGCGGCAATCGGCAGGATTTCCGGCTATGATTTAGTAGCGCCACTAGCTGAAGCCAATAAAGAAAACGGACAGTTTGAATTGGGGAATCTGACCTGGACTATGTTCTATTATTACCAGTATTATGCCTATTCAAAGGATCAGGAAGAACTAAAAACACACATATATCCGTTATTGAGAAGATCTGTGAATCATCTTTTATATCATTTGAAAAAGGATGACCAGGATGTATTGCATTTACCTTCTTCTTTTTCGCCAGAATACAAATATGCGGAAGATGTAAATTACGCCCTTTCCAGCCTGCGCTGGGGTTTAAAAACGTTAATCAATTTAAATGAAAAAGAAGGGTTTCAGGACGCTGATCTTGATAAATGGAAGAACATATCGGAGAATCTGGCGGCTTACCCGGTAAATGAGACCGGATTGATGATAGGGAAGGATGTTAGTTTAACGAGCTCTCACCGACATTATTCTCATTTGATGATGATTTACCCTTATCATTTGATGACACCTTTAAATGTTGCTGATAAAGCTTTAATTGAACAGTCGCTGAACCATTGGCTCTCTCTGAAAGGTGCTTTGCAAGGTTATACTTTTACAGGTGCTGCCTCTATCAATGCGATGATGGGCAAAGGGGATCAGGCCTACGACTTGCTAAACCAGCTTTTTGATCAATATATTCAGCCAAATACGCTGTATCAGGAATCGGGACCGGTAATCGAAACACCACTATCTGCCGCAACTTCCATCCAGGAATTACTCATTCAGAGCTGGGGAAATAAAATAAGGATCTTTCCTGCAGTACCTGAGGCATGGCAAAATGTTTCGTTTGACAAACTTCGTACAGAAGGTGGTTTTCTGGTTTCTGCCGGCAGAACAAATGGAAAGACGAACTTTATTAAAGTATACAGCAGCAAAGGGGATACCTGCCGGTTGCAAACAGATTTGAATGTAAGCCTCTTAAGTTCTGATAAAAGAAAAGGACTGACTTTCTCCGTTTTCCAAAATGAGGGAAAAGTGAACCTTAGCTTTTCAACGATACCAGGGGAAACGATATATCTCTCTGAAAGAAACGAGAAGGAGCATAAGTTTAAAGCAGCTGCTGTAACACCAACAATTAGAACAAACTGGAGCTGGGGCCTAAAAAATAAACCTTAGTTTTTTGCAAGCCGAATATGGCAATCTCCTTCTGCTATAAGGTTGTATATTTGAATGGAGTTAAAATCAGTTAGCGCGGGCATGGATACGCTTAACACAAATAAAAATATATAGGGCTGATTCACAATAATGTTTGCGTACTGATTTCTTTAGAATCTCAGGAGCTGTTATTTCGAATTGGCCAGTACCAAATAAAGTTAGCATGGACAGGAAGAAAAAGAAGCAGGCGGCAATTAAGTCTGCTGCTAATATTGAGCAGCAGCGCAAGGCTTTGAAAGAAAGGTTTTTGGATCGAACCAGGAAAATAATCGTGCTGATCGGAGGTGATATACTCCTGCAAAAACTCCCTGATGTTTTTCTGGGAAAACTTTATGAATGTCGGTACCCGGTGCTAAAAGCAAAAGCTGCGCCAGGCTCAGGGATCGACAAGATCAAGGTCATTCAGTTTAATAAACTATTGCTTCAATTTATTGATGGTGTAGAACTTACGCTTCCTAACGGTAATAAAGTCCTGCTTTCCTGGTATCTCTCAGAAGGGATCACCTTAACCGATAGCATTGGTGATATGGAAACATATGGTGATCCTGAAATGGAAGAAATTAAAAGACATTTTTTGTTCGGTTCACACGATAGTCCCTTTCATCATGATTTGCAAGAAATGCTAATAGATATGGTTACCGATATCTGTACATTATTGAGTGATTTCAATGACCATATTTATAGGACTGATCTTGGGCTGACTCCCTATTTTGCGAAATTTAATCCGGATAATGATATCCTGATTCACACCTTTAAACCAAAGAAAGAAAAGGTAGAAACAACGAAAGGTATGCGAAATGCTATACGCCTGGGTTGGCCATCACCTGAATTCAACTGGGAGCATTTTAATGTCAAGGCTTCTCTACTTGGGTTCAAGACTACAGGTCTCGATATTCCGCTGGAAATATACATCAGTACTCATGCACTCGACAGGCTACAGGAAAGAATCAATATCACTCCAGGAATCATGCATCAAATATTGTTGCTCACCTTTTTACAACCAGAAATCTCTCATCGATGGAGGGGAGACGTAAGTCATGTTGATTTCCTTGTCGCTGGTCTGAAAGTCGGGTATCTTGTCGTGAAATTGCATGGCAGCAAACTGATGATCCATACTTTCTTGTTTTTAACCAACAACGATACGTTTGAAGGTGAAAAACTTGGACGTCTTTTAAGTATCGTTAAAGAGGATAAAAAGTATCTGGAAATCGATAGCCTTCCCGCTTTCAACTCTTATCATATTGACCAAAATGAAAAACTAAGCAAGTTATTTAAAGATGCTGGCTGCGGATCTCTGTTGAAATTAGGACATCTTAAAGAATTTACCATCAACCAGGTTGTAGATAAAGATGCTGAGTCTATTTTACAGTACCTGGCAGATGCCCCATATTTCAGCAAACAGGTGTCTCAATCTGATTAAATCCCATCATTTATCACTACAAATAAAAGTCGCTTTTCGTAAAGAAGAACGGCTTTTATTTGAAGGTAGGATTAGTCTTTTGGATTTTTTTTATACAAAATTACAGTTTTTCAATTTCTGAAACCGGAAGCTCAGTTATTGCAAAAATTTGATCTGTGAGGAATCCCATGTGCTTCAGGTTTTTCGCAATATGTATCATGTTTTCCATTTTCCCTTCTACTCTGGCAAAATCTATAGTATTTACATAATCCGAGTAGGTTTTCCAATTAGATACGTAGATCTCCCGATCTGCTTTTGACAGGTTATTAAATTCTGCCAGTTTAAAAAACTTAAAGAAAACTCCCTCCTGGAAGCTTACAGGTATTTGTGTTAGTGTGCTCATATTTTTAGGGTGTATAACCATTTATCTAAATCTGTCTCTAATTCTTCTTCTTTCTTATTAAAGCCTGGTAATTCAAGGAATTTAAAGCCAAGCCTTGGGTAGAATAGCTTTCCGCTAACTTTATTGATTAATGCGATGTCCTGGAGGTAGGTCTCAGGTTCGCTATCGGTAATTTTAAAATCCAGCACAGCAACGAGGTAAGCTTCCTTAAGCGGTTCCTGCCAGGTGTTTAAAACTGAAATCTGTTCGTTGATCAATCTCGACAAGTAGAAAATACACCGCTCTCTGAAAAGCGCTTGTTTTTTCTGCTGCATTATCAATGATAAACTGCTCCCCATCAGCCGCGGTACAGGTCACATCAAAAAACACCTTTTTTAATATTTTTAGGTTTCCCGCATATTCTGTAGTACTATACTGAATGTCTATAATTGTCTTTTCACCTTTAAAAATAGCATTAAGAAAGGAAATCAACAGGTCCTTATTTGTTTCTGCACCAAATAGATGTTTAAAACCAAAATCGGTCAGTGGATTTAAGAAGATGGGCAATGTAGCAGGATCAGTCATATACCATTGGGCTCTGGTCTAACTACTACATTTAAAATTTAAACAACAACTTTTACGGTAATTATTTTTTATTAAATTAATCTGAGTATTGCTTTTTCGTATTTAAATGAAATTTATGGAATATTCAGGCCGGTTAAAGCCATGCTGATGAATTGAACTGGTTGCCAAAATACCTTAATAATTAGACAGAAAAACTCAGTTTATTTTCGGTAAATGTGACGTTCTTTGGGTAACACACCTGAAACCAATAAACAAAATGAAGCTTTACCGGAATATTTTCTTCGTTGCTCTGGGCAACACCTTTCTTCTTGCGCTCAGCACAGGGGCTTTCGCACAATCTTCTGACGTCACTATTTACTTCAAGAAACCAGCAGCTACCTTCCAGGAGGCCCTGCCATTAGGGAATGGACGTATCGGTGCATTGATTGGCGGAAACCCGAATAAAGATAAAATTACCCTGAATGAGATCACATTATGGTCGGGTGGGGTACAGGATGCTGATAGGGAAAATGCCCATCAATACCTGAAACCTATTCAGGACTATCTGTTGAAAGGTCAGAATAAAGAAGCGCAGGAGCTGTTACAAAAGCAGTTTGTGTCAAAAGGAGCAGGTTCCGCGAATGGGGCCGGGAAAGATGCCCCTTATGGCGCCTACCAGACCATGGGAGACCTGTTGATCAACTGGAAAGATACTACTGCTGCCTATACCGGCTACAGTCGGATATTGAATCTGGAAAAGGCGATTGCTACTACAAAATGGAAACGTAACGGCGTAAGTTATACTCAGGAAGCCCTGGTTAGTATTCCCGGGAATGTGATGATGATTAAAATCAGCGCTTCGGAAAAGGGAAAGATTAGTTTCAGCACTACTATCAATAGAAAAGAAAATGCTACGGTGAAAGCGGAAGGGCAGATGTTGATGATGAACGGGCAGCTGCCAAACGGCAAAGAAGCCGGACTTCGTTTCGCTGCGGGCTTGCAGGTTCAGGCTAAAGGCGGACAAAAGATTGTCAAAGGAAATGAAATAGAGGTGATCAATGCAGACGAGGTTATTTTACGCTGGACTGCCGCCACAGATTATAACGTAGCCGATTACAATAAGCGTGGAGCAGATCCCGTAGCTACGGTGAAAAACAACCTGATGAAAGCAGGTAATTTAAGTCCGCTACAAATTGAAAAAGCACACCTTGCTGCTTTCGGTAGCTTCTTCAACAGAAACAGGTTTTCACTAAAAGGAGCACCTTCGGAAGTTGCCGCTTTAAGTACTCCGGAACGTATGGAGCGTTATGCTAAACAGTTGCCGGACCCTCAGTTTCCGGTTTTGTATTATAATTTCGGTCGTTACCTGTTGATTTCTTCTTCTCAGCAAGGCAGTTTACCTGCAAATTTACAAGGACTCTGGGCGGAAGAATACCAAACACCATGGAACGGAGATTATCATTTGAACATTAACATTCAGATGAACTACTGGCTGGCAGAACCGACTGGTTTAGGTGATCTTGCAGCTCCTTTACACCAATTTATTGCAGGTCTGGTGAAACCAGGATCAAAAACTGCAAAAGCATATTACAATGCACCAGGTTGGGTAGCACACGTAATCGCGAACCCATGGGGATACACTTCTCCTGGAGAGGGTGCAGAATGGGGCTCTACTTTAACCGGTGGCGCCTGGTTATGCGAACACCTTTGGGAGCACTATAAATTCACTAACGATAAAGCATTCTTAGCAAAATATTATCCTGTATTTAAAGAAGCAGCCACTTTCCTTTCGGCAATTCTGATTGAAGAACCGAAACATAAATGGTTGGTTACAGCACCTTCAAATTCGCCGGAAAACACCTATATTATGCCAGATGGCTTTAAAGGACAATCGGCAATGGGACCAACAATGGACATGCAGATTTGCAGGGAGATTTTTGGTTATAGCATTGAAGCAGCAAAGATTTTAGGAAAAGACCAGGAATGGGCTAAAGAATTATCAGCGATCAGGAAACGCCTGGCACCCAATCAAATTGGGGCTGCTGGTGACATCAATGAATGGTTGGAGGACTGGAAAGATGCAGAACCAACACACCGCCATGTATCTCAACTTTATGGTTTACATCCTTATGAAGAAATTACCCCATGGGACAGTCCGGAGCTGGCTAAAGCAGCACGCGAAAGTCTGATTCAAAGAGGTGATGGTGGAACCGGATGGTCGAAAGCATGGAAAATTAACCATTGGGCGCGACTAGGAGATGGAGATCATGCCTTAAAACTGTTCAAACAGTTGGTGACCCTGGTAGATCCTTCAAGAAAATTAAACATGCACTCTGGTGGAACGTATCCGAACTTGTTCTGTGCACACCCGCCTTTCCAGATTGATGGAAACTTCGGTGGTACTTCCGGGATTGCAGAAATGCTGATGCAAAGTCATGGTAATGATAACGTGATCCGGTTGCTGCCTGCATTGCCTTCTGATAAAGACTGGAAAGACGGCTCTATCAAAGGAATGCGTGCAAGAAATGCTTTTGTAGTTGATTTCGACTGGGAAAACGGAGCCTTGAAAAAAGGAAATGTACTGGCATTAAATGGGGGCGATTGCAAGATTGATTTACCAGCAAATATGTTGATTAAAGACAAGCAAGGTAAAGTCATTGCCCGAACTACTGAAAAACAAGGAGTAGTTAGCTTTAAAGCGCTTAAAGGAGCGAATTATAGCTTCGAAAAAGCATAGTAAACAGTCGCCGGAAGAGCAACGGAATCAACGCGTCATCAGTTAATTAAAATAGCTGGTAAAGGTTCTTGAACACACATTGAAACAACAATAAAAAATCACTCCGGAATAACCATTCCGGAGTGATTTTTATTTACAATTTACTTTTACGCAAGCGTTTGCGCAAGATTAACAGCATCAAAAAATAAACACAATCATTATATTCGTTAAACAGGGTAGGAGGTTGTTTATAACCAATATCAACCCTGCATACAACCAATACAAAATACAACCAACATAAACCAACCACAAATGAAACCTAACCGTAGAAAGTTTTTACAACAACTAGCTATTGGCTCCAGCGCGGTAGCAATGGGCTTACCTGCATTTGCAAAATCACCTGCATCAGCTGAAATCCTATCCAATGAAACTCCTTCGCTTTACCCAATTACCAGTGGCGCAAGATTTAACATGTCAGGGTACGCTGCACCGAAAATCGATAAAGTAAAGATCGGTTTCATCGGATTGGGCATGCGTGGTCCTGGTGCAGTAGGAAGAATGTCTTTTATTGAAGGTGTAGAAATTAAAGCACTATGCGATAAACTTCCGGAAAGAGCTTCGGCAGCACAAAAAATACTGGAGAAAAAAGGCTTGCCAAAAGCAAAAGAATATTCAGGTGAAAACGGCTGGAAGGAAATGATTGAGAAAGAAGACCTTGATCTTGTTTATATCTGTACCCCATGGCATTTACATACCCCAATGGCAGTTTTTGCAATGGAACACGGCAAACATGCCGCAACAGAGGTAGCAGCAGCGCTAACCATTGACGAATGCTGGCAGTTGGTAGAAACTTCTGAGCGTACCCGTAAGCATTGTATGATGCTGGAAAACTGCTGTTATGATTTCTTCGAAATGTTAACCTTAAACATGGTTCGTCAGGGCATGTTCGGCGAATTGATTCATGCAGAAGGTGCTTATATCCACGACTTGTTAGATTTAAACTTCAGCAAGAAGGGTTATGAAGACATGTGGAGACTAAAAGAAAACATTGATTACAATGGAAACGTTTACCCGACACATGGTTTAGGGCCGATTGCACAGTGTATGAACATCAACAGAGGTGATAAAATGGACTATTTAGTGTCTATGTCTTCTAATGATTTCATGATGGGCGAAGAAGCAAAAAAGAGAGCTGAAAAAGACGCTTTCTACAATCAGTTTGTAGGGAAGAACTTCAGAGGTAACATGAATACCACGACCATCAGAACCAATAAAGGAAAAACGATGATGTTACAACATGATGTAACTTCTCCGCGTCCATATTCAAGAATTCACGTATTGAGTGGAACGAAAGCTTTCGCCAGTAAATACCCTGAACCAGAACGTATTGCTTTCGGACATGAATTTGTCAAAGATGCGGAACTGAAAAAATTATACGATACTTATACCCCGCCATTGATCAAACACGTTGGTGAAATCGCTAAGAAAGTAGGCGGACACGGCGGAATGGACTTCATGATGGACTGGAGATTAATCGATTGCCTGCGTAATGGTTTACCATTAGATCAGGACGTATACGATGCTGCAGCATGGAGTTGTATTGTTCCTTTGAGTAAGAAATCAGTATCGAAAAGATCAACCAGCATTGATATTCCTGATTTCACAAGAGGTAACTGGACGACTAACAAGCCGGTAAACCTTACTTTAGACGGTGGTGGTAACACTAAAGTCAGAGAAGCGAAGTAAAATTTATCGTCATTAACATATCATAATGATTACTCCGGATTAGCGCAAACGTTTGTGTTAATCCGGAATCATTTCTCTTTTCCTATCTTTGCAGCAATGAAGCTCGTGTTGCAAACTCCAAAATATCTGATAGTTATCGGTCTCGCAGTCTTTCTGTGTATCGCTGGCGTTACCTTTTTTACTGGTCGTTTTCTGGAGAAACGGATCAATACTATCGCTGATTTTGCAGGCACAAATGTGTACCGTCAAAAAGTACTGGTTTATCAGTATGAGTTCGGTAACATCCTAAAAGGCACGCAAGTGGCCGCCACACTTTTTCCTGAATTAAGAAAAGACATCAGCGAGGAGAGCTTAATGCAGACCCTGGGGACCGTATTATTGTCGGACGAAAAAGTGAAAAAAGCATGGTATGCCATCATCAAGGGAAAAGATACTTCTTTTGTATATCTCATTCGTAATTCTGCTTCTTTTCAGAAAGTACCAATGCCTCTTTATGTAAGAGCCTGGGCAAAGCAACAATTTCTGGCCAATGATACCAGTAATGTGAGAGGATCACAAACTCAGGTTTCTCCTGCTTTACATTTGTTAACCGCCAGCAATACGGTAGAATCGGATAGAGGCCGCCTGTTAACCGGTTTGGATGTTGACCTGCAGGAATTGCAGCGTGCTTTTGCTTCTGTGGATGTGAAAGGGCAGTCTTATGCCTTAATTGTCGATGAAAATGGCATTTGTATCACCAGTCCTAATGAAAAGCAAATCGGTCAGCAATTATTTCATCCTAAACAGGATACCCTCTTCAATCAGATCCATCCTTATGGAAAGACAAAGCATGAATTGGTGGAATCCGATTATTTAGGTATGCCCGTTACCAGATATTATATTCCCAATGTGATCAATGGCTTGAACTGGACCATTATCGTCGATGTTCCGGTTATTGTATTAGAGGAGGATTTCGAGGATATCAGAGCCTATTCTATTTATATGGGTCTGATATCTGTCACGATCATCTTAGGGCTGATCTGGATCTACCAGCGAAAATGGCAGAAAGAGTTTATGCTGCGCAGAGAAGTTGAGATCAACCGTCAGGAATTGTCCATGGAAAAACAGGAATTGAAACTTCTGGCAGAGACCCATGAAAAGGAGAATGCCATGCTGCAACTGAGTAAATTAAAAGAAAAGGTGAACCCTCATTTTCTTTTCAACTCCCTCAGCTCCCTTAACGCGCTGATTGCACAGGATACCGAGCTCGCTAAGGCATTTGTAGTCAAGCTTTCGAGAGTATACCGCTACGTGCTGGAATCTTACCCCAGCGGCCTTGCTCCGGTAGCCGACGAATTGCGCTTCATGAAGGAGTATTTCTTCCTGTTGAAGATCCGTTTCGGCGATGCCCTGGAGCCTTTAGATATCCAGATCGGGGAAAGACTGCTGGAAGGCGAAATTCCTTTCATGAGCTTACAAACCCTGATCGAAAATGCCGTTAAACACAACATACTTTCTAAAGAAAAACCACTGAAAATTACCATCAGAAGTCAGGGAAACACGATTGTCGTGAGCAATAACCTCCAATTGCGCACAGATGTCAAAGATTCCGGAAAACAGGGTCTGAATTACCTGAAAAGCACTTATTCCTATTTTGGAAATCAAGGCTTTACCTACGGAACTGAGGAGGAACACTTCAGTTGTTATTTGCCTGTTTTACATTTAACTGAATAGTAATCAGGACAAAATATCAAGTTAACATTAAATATTTCACTCCTTAAAACTGCGCTTTCACTAAGTATATTGTACGAGTTCACTCCTGAAAATTTCATAATGTGCCAATTATCCCCCACTTTGGAACATGATTTTGAATAAGACTTCATTTTTTTTGGCTGTTTTAGCAGGCTTGTTTACTACACAGGTAAACGCACAAACTCCTAAAAAATTTCCAACTAAAACAACTAAGAAAGTATTAGCGGATTCGCTAAAGAAGAAAAATGCTGCTGATACCACCAAAGGTAAGGAGCTGAAAAGTTATGCCGATTTGCTGAAGAAAGCAAAGACGGTAAATGGACTTTTTAAAGTCCACCAGGTAGAAACTGATTATTACTTTGAGATCCCCCTGAAGTTAATGGGTAAGGACTTTTTAGTAGTCAACAAAATATCATCCGTACCATTAGCACTTAATGAATCCGGATTAAACAAAGGGATGAACTTTGATAACAAAGTGATTCGCTTTTCACAAAATAAACTGGCGAAAACCATCTGGGTGAAAACAATCGTTCCTCAGGTACAGTCGCCGGAAGGGGATGCCATTACCCGTTCTGTAAAAGATAACTTCATCGGTTCCGTAATTGAATCTTTCAAAATTGAAGCCTATAGCCCGGATTCATCCGCAATAGTGATCAAAATGAACAGGGTTTTTGACGGTACTGATAAAAGCTTTAATGATGTTTTTACTGATATTGGTTTAGGTACTGCACCTAAAAGCGCATTATCGGCTATTGAGCAGATTAAAAGCTTCCCTCAAAATGTGGTGGTACGTTCTTTATTGAGTACCAGAGTAACGGAAGGTCAAAACAGTATTCCAATCAGTGTGGCAGTAACCACTAACGTATTGTTGTTACCGGAAACGCCAATGAAACCTCGTTATGCTGACGATAGGGTAGGATTTTTTACCACACCAAGATGGTACTTCTCCGATACACAGCATAAAATGGAGAAAAGGGAACTGTTAACCAGATGGAGAATGGAACCTAAAGCGGAAGACCGGGCCCGTTACCTTGCAGGTGAACTGGTAGAGCCGGAAAAACCGATCATCTTTTATATTGACCCATCTACGCCTCCTCAATGGAGACAGCAAATCATTGCTGGTGTGGTAGACTGGCAAAAAGCTTTTGAAGCCGCAGGTTTCAAAAACGCAATTCAGGCATTAGAAGTAAAAGACATCGCTGATTATGATGGTGATGATATCCGTTATTCGGAAATCACTTATGCAGCTTCGCCGAAATCTAATGCAATGGGCCCTGCAGTAATCGATCCGCGTTCCGGAGAAATCCTGGAATCAGATGTGATCTGGTGGCACAATGTAATGACCTCTTTGCAATCCTGGATGAGGGTTCAAACAGGTGTTATTGACGAAGGTGCAAGAGCTAATAAATTTACTGATGCACGTATGGCACATGCCATTCGCTTTGTATCTTCTCATGAAGTGGGTCATACTTTAGGTTTGAAACACAACATGGGCGCTTCTTACTCCTTCCCTGTAGATTCTCTGCGCTCGCCTTCATTTACGGAGCGCATGGGCGGAACAGCTTCTTCAATCATGGATTACGCACGTTTCAATTACGTAGCGCAACCAGAAGATAAAGTAACAAGCATTACGCCTAAAATCGGTCTGTATGATAAATATGCGATCGCCTGGGGATACCGTTGGTTAGACACGAAAGATCCACATGAGGAAATTCCGGTATTGGCGAAATGGATCAAAGACCATGAAAATGATCCTTTGTATTTCTATGGTGAGCAACAAGGTGCGGTAGTTGATCCAAGATCTCAATCAGAAGATTTAGGTGATGATGCGGTTAAAGCAAGTCGTTATGGTTTGTTAAACTTAAAGCGTCTGATCCCTCAGATTTCTACCTGGGCAGCAAATCCTGGTGAAGATTATTATCAGGCAGGAAAACTGTATATGGCGGCCATTTTCCAATGGTTGACTTACGCAGAGCATGTAACTGCAAATATCGGTGGTTATTACCTGGAGAAACCAGTAGCCGGAGACCATAAGAATGCGTATACACCAGTTCCAAAAGCCATGCAAATTAAATCCCTTGAATTTTTGAAACAAGAGGTGATGGAAGTTCCGGATTGGTTGTTCAGTAAGGATTTATTATTGAAAACTTTCCCAATCAAGGATTCTCCTGCAGGGCCATACGAATATGGACCATACAATGTAAGACGTGAATTTCAATATGGGATTCTTTATAGCCTGGTTAGCCAGGAGCGCTTATTGAGAATGATGGAAATGGAAGTAATGCTGGGTAAAGACAGCGTGTACACCGCTAATGAGCTATTAAAAGAAGTAAGAGAAACGGTTTTCGCGAAAACTCAACGTGGTAAAACGCTTTCGATTACCGACCGTATGTTACAACAAAACTACGTAGATGTACTATTGGTGAGCACCGACAAAATGTTGGAGAAAATCACTAAGACATCTTTACAAGATAATAAGTTAAAAATGCAAAATCAATTGCAAGTGTGTGATTTCAGTAATGATGGTAAATCAGTTGTAGGGGCTGAGGAAACGTCATTGAGAAATATTCAGGTGAGTTCTATGAGCAGAACCTCTGATGTAGCAGCTGCGAAACGCAGTGAGTTACTTCAGATTCTTACGACCCTGGAAAAAAACAAAGGCAGGGGAGATGATGCAACAAAAGGTCATTACTTAGACTTAATCCTCCGGATTCGTCAGAGTTTAAGAATGAACTAAAAACAACCAAACAACTATAATATTTTTAAAAAGGGGACATGAATAAACAATTAATGCTAATACTAATCTTGCTTGGCTTCGGCTTCGCAGGTTTTAGTCAGAGCACAAAGACCATCACTGGTCAGGTGCTGGATGAAAAAGATGGTTTGCCGATACCTGGAGCTTCGGTATTTGTAGACAAGGCCATGATTGGCGAACAAACAGGTGTTCCTGGTGTGATTCAGAATTCAGTTGTAGGGACTGTAACTGATGGTGATGGTAAATTCAGCTTGAAAGTACCTGAAGGAATTACTTTGTTAAGAGTAACTTACCTTGGATACCAGTCTGCACAAATCAATATCAGCAACCAAACACACATCACAGTTTCTTTAAAGAATGCTGACAATACCTTGGGGGAGGTAGTTGTGAATGGTTATACTGATATTGCAAAACGTAAAAACACAACGGCTACGGTAAAGCTGGACTATGACAAAGTGCGTCAGACTGGTGTTTCCGGTATTGACCAGATGTTAGAAGGACAGGTTGCTGGTGTTTCTGTTGGAAACATTACCGGTGGTCCTGGTGCTGCACCGCAGATCAGAATCCGTGGTACAGTTTCATTAAACGGTTCACAAGATCCATTATGGGTATTGGACGGTCTTCCTTTAGACGGTACCAATTTGCCTAATACCATTGGAAAAGACGATATCGATCAATTGCGTAACTTACCAATTGCAGGTTTAAACCCTGATGATATCGCCGACATTACGATCCTTAAAGATGCTGCCGCTACCGCTATTTATGGCGCAAGAGCAGCAAACGGGGTAATCGTGATCACCACTAAAAAAGGTAAACAAGGGCCAATGGCGATTAACTTCTCCGCGAACTCTTTCATTTCACAACGTCCTGATTTTGGTAAACTGAACCTGATGAATGCTACTGAAAAAGTAGATTTCGAATTGGGTATGGCTGGCCGTTCTGATTTAAGCTACAGATCCGGTAATGGTGAGATAGCGAGGATTTTGAAGAAAAGTGGTGAGTTGAGTAAATACAGAACCGGTGGTTTCTCTGCTTTAAATCCTTCCACTCAGGAAGCAATCAATGCATTGAGAGCAGATGGAACAGATTGGGGTAAAGAAATTTATCAGAATGCCATTAACCAGCAATATACCTTAGGTTTATCTGGTGGTTCTGAGCAGGCTACTTATTACTTATCAGGTGGTTATTACAATGAAAAAGGTACGACTAAACAAACCGGTTTAGAGCGTTACAACATGACCCTGAAAACTGATTTTAACATCTCTCAGAAGTTGAAAGCAGGAGCAGCAGTTTTTGGTTCGAAATCTACACGTACCAATTACCTTGCGGATGCGGATGCCTTTACCAACATCAGTACTTACACCAGGAATGTAAATCCTTACCAAACGGTGAGAAATGCAGCAGGTGGTTTTAACTATGATCCGGATATTTTCGGTGACCGTGGTGGTGATACTTACCTTCCTTTTAATGCAATCGAGGAACGTGAAAACACCCGTTATACTTTAGACAACAAGAGTATAAAGGCTATCCTTGATTTGAAATATCAAATTCATAAAAATCTGAGTATCCGTACGGAATTAGGTCTTCAGTTTGAAGATACTGACGTAGAGAAATTTGGTGGACAAAATTCTTATTACACCCGTAAATACAGAGATAAATATAAACGTTGGAATCCGATTACCAAGCAACAGGAATCTTTCCTGCCACAAGGTGGAACGATTTATAACCAAAGCGCAAACAGCTTCCAATACAACTGGAAAACTATTTTAGAGTATAAAAAGGTGTTTGCTGAAAAGCATGAAATTGAGGCACTCGCAGGTACGGAGTTCAGAAGAACAACTAACGAAGCGATCTCAACCAGAGCTTTTGGTTTTAACGAACGTACGCTGACGAGTCAGGGTGTTATTTTCCCGGACAATAGTTACGCCAATGCAGAAGATTTACGTCCTTATCTAAAAGGATATGTAGAAAATGCTTATGCCTCTTTCTACAGTACTTTGTCTTATACGTACGACAGAAAATATACTGCTTATGGTAGTATTCGTTACGACGGATCAGACTTATTTGGGGTAGATCCTAAATACAGATACTTGCCGATCTATTCCCTTTCAGGTGCATGGAATGCAAGTGAAGAAGAGTTTATCAAAAATATCTCCTGGATTTCGAACCTACGCGTTCGTACCTCATACGGTTTACAAGGAAATATTGATAAAAGTACCTCTCCTTTTGTCATAGGAACTTATGGTAACTCGGGTGCCTTCCCTGGTGGAAACCAACCGACTATCGGTGTAACGAATCCGCCAAATAACAAGTTGAGATGGGAAAAAACTTCTACTTTCAATGCGGGAGTTGATTTCGGAATGTTCAAAAATGCTGTTCAGGTTACTTTTGATTATTACGACCGTTTCAGTAAAGATTTGATTGGAATTGAAGAATTACAGGTAGAAAATGGTTTCAATTATACCAGTTCTAATTTCTCTCAATTGAGTAATAAAGGTTTGGAGTTGACGATTTCTACAAGAAACATCAACACCGCTAATTTCCAGTGGTCAACGGATTTCAATATTGCCCACAACAAAACCAAAGTGATCAGAGAGAAGGTTCGTCCTAACCAGTTTATGCCATCTAAAGAAGGCTATCCGGTAAATGGAATCTGGGTGCTTAAAACTGCTGGATTAGACAAAGACGGTCTTCCGTTGTTTGTCAGAGATGGCAAGACACTTTCTATGGAAGAGTTTTACGGATTGTATGATCCGAATGCCGATATAGATTGGGCTGCAGGTTACGAGGTAAGTAGCAAATACAGTGGTAAAGCATTCCAGGACCTGTATACTTATGCAGGAAATGGTGACGCTAAATTCACAGGTGGTTTGACTAACCGTTTCCGTTACTCGAACTTCGATTTATCAATCTCTGCACTTTTCAATATCAATAAACTGGTAAATACAGCACCTCTTTTTAACCCTTCACAGGTTGACCGTGGAAGGAATTATTCAAGAGAAATTCTTAACGCCTGGTCTCCAACAAATACAGGTAGCAGTTTGCCGGGTATTTATGGAGCGGATAGTTTTGGTGGAGAAAGATGGATGGCTCATAGCTGGCAGAATGGTAATGATCCTGCTAATACCTATAGTAACTTAGATATTTTCGTTAAAAACATGAGTTATGTGCGTATCAATAGTATCCGTTTAGGCTATAGTTTGCCAACAGCAATCGCTGGAAAAGTAAAAGCAAATAGCTTGAGAATTAGTATGGAGGCAAGAAATCCTTTCGTAATCGGTACGAATTACAAAGGTTATTTTGATCCGGAAACTTATGGTAACATTTATGCACAACCAATCACCAAAAGTATTTCAATTGGTTTAAACGCAACTTTTTAATTAAGAAACCATGAATAAGATCATAAAATTAACAGCCATTCTGTTCCTGATCATATCAGCCAGCAGCTGTAAAAAATATTTAGATATTGAGCCGGTAGGGAAAGTAATCCCTACTACAGTAGAGGATTTCAGAGCCTTGTTGAATTCTGGATATGTTCAGTTTCCAAGTCATAAATCTAATCTGGCTTTTCGTACAGACGAGTTGACATTGAATTTCTATACCACAGAAACGCCAAACTACTACGATCAGTACAAGTGGAATGACTTGAATCCTGATGCCACTTCTATGGAAATGCCTTACGGTGGTTTTTATACTTCGATTTTCTATGCAAATTCTGTGATTGAAGATATTGAAACCAGAGCAGGGGTTTCTACCGAGACAGCTCAAATTAAAGGGGAAGCTTATTTGCTTCGTGCTTACGCATTGTTCGAGTTGTTGAATTTATATGCTAAGCCTTTTGATAAGAATACGGCGGCAACAGATCGCGGTGTTCCAATCTCTTTGAAGATTGATTTGGAAACAAATTATAAGCCTTCAACAGTAGAGGTCGTATACAATCAGATCTTCGCAGATCTTGCTGCGGGACAAGCTTTGTTAAATGTGACAAGTTTCCCTGCCGGTCAGAATTATCGTTTCAGCAAACGTGCAGCTTTAGCTTTAACAGCAAGAATTCATGAGTTTAGAGGAGAATGGAGCAGCGCATTAAAAGCAAGTCAGGAAGGATTGGCTATCAATGACAAACTGGAAGACCTGAATGCAACAGCAAATGTTTTATCACCGAACAACTTTAAGTCCGTAGAGAATATCATGTCGATGGAATCAGCCTTTAATCCAGGTGCAACAAATGCTTCTTTCGTTTCTCCGCATTTATTAGGGATCTATGATCCCCAAAATGATAAAAGGGTTGCGGTATATTTCAAGAAGGCTACAGTTTTCCCTGGCGACGCAGGCTACGAAGAAAATAAAGACAAATTAATGTCTAATAAAGGTAATCTTAACGATTTCAAGATCTCTTTCCGTAATGGGGAGCTATACCTGATTAAGGCAGAAGCCGCGCTGCAAACAGAAGACCTTGGTACTGCTTTACAAACCTTACTGGCTTTAAAAGCGAAACGCTTAACGCCTGCTTATTTTGCAACTGAGCAAGCCCGGATTTCCGGACTGGGTAAAGCAGATTTATATCAGGAAATCCTGAATGAAAGAGAAAGAGAACTGGCATTGGAAGGACACCGTTGGTACGATTTGAGACGTTACGGTCAGCCTGTAATGACTCATGAGTTAAAAGGTGTAACGTATACTATTCAGAAGAACGATCCGAGGTATACCATTCGTTTCCCTCAATCAGCGATTAGGGCAAACCCGAACCTTCAGTAGCATTAATAATTATAAAGAACTATTGCGGGTGATTAACTCCGGTCTGTTTTACAGACCGGAGTTTTTTTTTACTTTTGCAGCCAAGCAAGAAGAGGATGAAAGTAGCAATTATTGAGGATGAAGAATTGGCAGCAGTTACCTTACGCAAAATACTGGGCCAGTTAAATCCGGATATTGAAGTAATGGCTACCCTGGCAACTGTGGAAGCAGCAGTAGCATGGCTCAGCAACAATACCCCTGACCTCTTGTTTATGGACATCCACCTGGGGGATGGCGAAAGCTTCCAGATCTTTGAACAGGTCGAAGTAGACTGTCCGGTGATCTTCACCACAGCTTACGACCAGTACACCCTCAAAGCTTTTAAAAATCAAGGCATCGATTACCTGCTCAAACCTTTTGATGAAGAGGATGTGGCTGCGTCATTGGCAAAATTGAAAGGGATTCGTAAGATCTCCGAAATTGGTCTTCCGCAATTCAGTTATCAAACGCAAGGCCCTGCGCCAAAAATCCGTAACCGTTTCATGGTGAAATTAGGTAAGCTGATCAAGACGGTACAGTCTGAGGATGTGGCTTACTTTATGGCAGAAGGTAAATACCTGTTCCTGGTAACCAACGACAAACAGAATTACATCATAGAAGAAACAATTGGCAGTCTGGAACCCCAACTGGACAGCTCCGACTTTTTCCGCATCAACCGCAAATTTATCATCAATATCAAAGCCGTTCGGGAGATGTACAAACTTTCCAGAAACAGGGTAAGGATTGTACTGGAACCGGCACCGGTAGAAGGTCTTGAAGTTGTGGTAAGTGAGGAAAGGGCAGAAGCCTTTAAAAACTGGCTGAATCAATAGAGCTACCACAAAAGCAATTTATTACCTGCAATAATCATAAACTCTTGTTTTAGGGGGGATGGGATTGTAGACAGTGATAGTAATCAGCTTAAAATAAAAGAGAACTTTTTAAGAATGTCCTTTCCTATAAATCCAGAAGTTAATGTTGTTGATGATGGTTTAGTTAAAGGTGGTCCAATCTTAGATTTAACCCAAAGACAAAATGAAGTGCTTATTTTGCTAAAGGAAAATAGTAAACTTACCAAAAGAGACTTGGCCAAACTATTGGATATTAATGTTTCAGCAGCTCAAATGCATATAGAACTTTTAAAAGTTAAAGGATATATTACCCGTCTTGGAGGTACAAGAGGTCAATGGCATATTCTAAAATAAAACTTTAAAAACTGACTGAATCAATAGGAGTTATCGCAAAGCAATAGGTTACGCAATCTCCAAAAAACAAAACGAGGGTAGTTGTTTTTTAGCATTACATTATTTAAGTTGGAACTAATATTGCAAAGTTAATCTTATAGGTTTAGTTTAGTGAAATTGAACCAATATGTAGCTATCTTCTTTTTTTTGAGACAACTACTGGAATTAACACACGCCCTCTCATGAGATATCTTTTTTTTTCAATTCTTATATTAAGTTCCTATTTCTCCTTTGCTCAAAGCACCAGGATTATTATTCTGGATAAAGCAGATAAAAAGCCCATCAACGGAATATCAATATTTACCGAGACGGGGAGTCTAATCGGTGGGACCAATAAAAAAGGAGAATTTATTTTTGATAAATCGTTATTTGGTGAATTAGAAATGAAAAAAATAATACTATACAACGTAGAATACCAGTCTGTTGAAGTGCCGCTCGTTACATTAACGGGTGTTATTTACCTGGAGAAAAACAAAGTTATTCAATTAAATCCTGTTGAAGTGACAGCTAAGCGCATTAACGATTATTACTTCCTAAGTGCTTATATACGTAGCTGGAAATTGGTGAATAATAAGCTTGTAAGATATGGAGATGCTATAACAGATTATAAAATCTCATTTGAAGATGTGAAACAACCTTTTCGTACACAAAAGAATAAGTATGTAAAAGCATTCAGGAACTTTAAGATTGATAGCATAAAAACAAAGTCAAAAATAGTTAGCGTTTCATTTAAAGATGGTTTTTTTAATGACGACGTACCTAACGGTGATAGAATTTCTAGTAGTTGGAGCTGGTATAATATAAAAAATCTTAAAGATAGCTTGTACGATGTTTATGATGAGGAAAAGAATGTAGGCTACGCTGTACTTGACAAGGAAAATCTTCCAATTGAGATTAATGTTACTAATAATTTTGAAGGAGAAGAGGCAATAAAAATAGCTTTAAGGTGGAAGATCTCAGGGAAATCAAAAAATATTGAAAAATGGACAACGACAAATGGTACCAGACACCCAACATACCTTTTTTCTAATAAGAAGATATTGGAGAAGACCAATGTAAAGGGTAAAAGCAATGAAGTAGAAACGGTTACAGAGATATTTTTTGATACCAAAATAAATTACAATGGCATTAAGCCCCTGAAATCCAAAAGCAACGTGGATATTGATAAAAGTTTTTACAATGCTCAGTATTGGACAGAAGAAATAAAAAAACACCCATTGCCGGGAGCTATTTTAAAGCAATTAAACCATGTAAACGAGTTGAAAAACGTATACTGATCTTGTTAGAATTAAAAAAATGAAGTGCTTTCTTGCTAAAAGAAAATATATCACGAACCAAAAGAGCAATAGAGAAAAACTCTAAAAACTGGCTGAATCAATAATTCCTGAGGTTTTTGGTAGGGAAGATATTTTTTATATACTTTTACCCCCGACCAAATATTACAATATACTGCGCTACGCAGCAGAATATTGTATAAGAATAAAAAAATGAACCACTATAAACTATTGCTTCTGGCCTTGCTGTTCTCCTATATCGGGACTACGGCGCAACAAAAAAGCATTAGCTTTAATCACCTGACGGTAGAAAACGGACTGTCGCAAAGCAGTGTTTTATCCATTACCCAGGACAGTCTGGGCTTTATGTGGTTTGGTACCAAAGACGGACTAAATAAGTTCAATACACAAAATTTCGAAGTTTATAAATACCATAAAAAAGACAGCACTTCTTTAACGAGCAGCATGAATATCAATGCCCTGCTCACCGATAGCAAGGGGAATGTATGGGTAGGAACGCAAAAGGGGCTGAACCTATATCTGCCTAAAACCAATTCCTTTAAGCGCTTTCAATATCACTCAAAACAAAAGCATAGCCTGAGTAATAACATCATCAGGAGTATTTATGAAGACCGGCAGGGCTTTATCTGGGTGGGGACAGACAGCGGTTTGAACAAGCTGGTTAGTCCGGATAAATTTGAACGCTTCATGACTTCTAATGATCCGCAAAAAGGACCTATCCATCATTTGATTAAATCGGTCTATCAGGATCACAATAACGTCATGTGGGTTGGTACGATCCAGGGACTAACCCGCATGGACTTTAAAAACGGGAAATATGTATGCCGTTCCTATGTACATGATAGCAAGCGGCAGGGAAGTCTGAGCGATAACGACATCAGTTCAATTCTGGAAGATCATCAACATAATTTATGGATCGGAACACATAACAGCGGACTCGAGCTCATGGATCGGGAGAAGGGAAGCTTTACGCATTTCCGTTTTAAGAACGGGCAGCCGAATAGCATCAGTAGTAATGTAATTCGTAAAATGATGCTGGCCAAAGATGGGAAGTTATGGGTATCAACCTTAAACGGTATCAATATCATCGATGTGGAAACGAAGGCTATTAAAGTTTTAAACCACTTGCCTGACGACCCTTCCAGTCTGAATCAGAATTCTATCTACGACCTGATGCAGGATGCCGCCGGTTCAATCTGGGTGGGCACTTATTATGGCGGTGTAAATGTATATCATGTCAATTCTACCCCTTTCAGGGAATATAAATCTAAAATCGGAAAAAACGGGCTCAGCAGCAATGTAGTGAGTTCTATTGTGGAAGATTCAAAAAAGAACCTTTGGATAGGGACGGAAGCGGAGGGGCTAAACTATTACGACCGTGCTTCGGGGAAGTTCAGTAGTTTCCGTCATGATCCTGAAAATCCTTCTTCCCTGAGTTCTACCCTGGTGAAAGCCGTTTCTATTGACCATAAAGGAAAGGTATGGGTGGGGACTTATGAAGGCGGACTGGACCAATACCTTCCGGCCACTAAAAGCTTCAGGCATTATACCGCAAACCCTACAGATCCTACGGCTTTAAATTCCAGCCGGATTATTTCTTTACTGCACGACCGGCAGCAGCGTTTCTGGATCGGTACCCGTGCCAATGGTCTTTTCCTTTATAATGAGGAAAAAGATAACTTCTCGCCATTTTTTGGCGACCATGATAAACATGATTTAAAAGTAGTGCGGTGTTTGTTCCAGGATTCAAAAAATAACATCTGGATTTGCTGTAGTTCAGGAACCTATATTCTGGCGCCAAATTCGACCAGGATCCGCAAGTTTAAGAACAATGACGAGCGCATGTCGTTCAATGACATCAACTTTGTGCAGGAAGATTCCCGTGGTTACATCTGGTTAGGTGGCTATGAATCAGGATTGATCCGTTATATGCCTCAAAATAAAACCATCCGCTCCTTTAAAAAGGAAGACGGTTTACCAAGCAACGTAATTCTGGGGATGCTGGAAGACGATAAAGGCAATCTTTGGATCAGTACGGACAATGGCTTGTCGAAATTTGACCGCAAGACTTTTAAGACTTATACCGTTAGGGATGGCCTTCCCGGGAATGTGTTCAATTACAACTCTTTCTTTAGAGACAGTAAAGGTGAGTTCTTCTTTGGTGGATTTAATGGTTTGGTCAGCTTCTATCCGAATCAGATTAAAGACAACGACAGGGTGCCGAAAGTGGTGTTTACCCGGCTCCGCCTATTTAATAAACCAATCGCGATCAATGATGAGACACAATTGCTGAAAGAGAACATCAGTCTGACTAAAGAGATTACTTTCTCTTACCATCAGAATATTTTTACGGTAGATTTTGCCGTCCTCAATTATATCAAATCGGAAAAGAACAGATATGCCTATAAACTGGAAGGTTTTGAAAAGGACTGGAATTATGTGAGTAGTCCTTCGGCTACCTTTACCAATCTTCCTTCCGGCACTTATACTTTATTGATCCGCGGTTCTAATAATGACGGGGTTTGGAATCCGGTGCCTACTAAGCTCCTGATCCATGTGAACCCGCCCTTCTGGAAAACCTGGTGGGCCTACCTCATTTATTTGTCGGCTTTTGCCGGTCTGTTGTTTTTGTTCTCCAGGTTCCTTTGGATCAGAGCACTCCTGAAACGCGAGCAGGACGTTTATCAAATGAAACTTGACTTCTTTACCAATGTATCTCATGAGATCAGAACGCCGCTTACCTTGATCGAGGGGCCTTTAGAAACCTTGATCAATGAGACGCAGGAGTCTCCGGCCCTGAACAGGAAACTGTTGACGGTCAGAAGAAATGCAGGCCGATTAACCAGATTGGTGAATGAATTACTGGATTTTAGAAAAGCAGAATCCGGAAAACTAAGTCTGAATATTGTACCTGGAAATATCGTCAGCTTTGCTAAGGAGATTTATCTTTCTTTTACAGATCTGGCCATTAAACAACATATCGATTACCAGTTCTTATCAGAAGAGGAGCAGATTGAGGTCTATTTTGACGATGAGCAGCTGGAAAAGGTACTGTATAATCTATTGTCCAACGCCTTTAAATGTACACCGGACGGCGGGATGATCCGTTTATCAGTCTTAAAAACAGCCGATGGCTTTGTCGAAATCCATACCTGCGACAATGGGAAGGGGATTCCGGAAGAAAGCAGAGATAAGCTGTTCAGTAATTTCTATCAGATTAAAGATCCGCTATCCAGAAATAGTGGGACCGGGATAGGGCTGGCGCTTTCTAAGAAGATCGCGGAGCTGCACCATGGTACGTTGTTTTTAGCAGATCAAAAAGATATTCCCGAAGTGGAGATACGTACCTGCTTCTGTCTGAAGTTGAAATTAGGGCAGGCACATTTTTCAAAAGATGAACTGGTTCAGGATTTCCTGAATAGTGAAAATCCAGCACATTACCTGGTTGGGGAGAGCCCGGTGGAGGATCTAATGCTTCTGGTTCCGGTATCAGAAGCCACTGAGATAGATGAGCAGGTTACGATTTTGATCGTAGAAGATAACCATGAAGTGAGGGATTTTATTGTACAGTCCTTACGTCCGTATTATCTGATTCTGGAAGCAGAAAACGGGGAGCTGGGCGTACAGATAGCCATAGAAAAAATACCGGACCTGATTGTGAGTGATGTGATGATGCCGGTAATGGACGGGCTGGAGTTATGCCGTACCTTAAAAACTGATGTCAGGACCAGCCATATTCCGGTGATCTTGCTGACCGCAAGAACCGGAAACATCCATGAGGTGAATGGCCTGAAAACCGGTGCTGAGGCTTACCTCACCAAGCCTTTTAGCATCAGTAGATTGCAACTGACCATTTCTAACCTGCTCTTGCTTCAGGCAAATATGAGGCGGAAGTTTAGTCAGCAGATTACCCTGCAACCCGCTAATATTTTAATTGAGTCTTCCGATGAAGAGTTCCTGAACAAGGTGATGACCCTGATTGAAAACAACTTTACTACACCGGAGTTTAGCGTGAATACCCTGGCTTCAGACCTGGGGATGAGTACGCCAATCCTTTATAAAAAGATTAAAGTGCTGACCGGTCTCACCGTTAATAATTTCATCAAATCTGTCCGCCTGAAAAGGGCTGCCCAGCTCCTTCGGCAAAAGGTATATACCGTCTATGAGATTGCCTATCTCGTTGGTTTTAGTGACCCTAAATATTTCAGCAAAGAGTTTGTGAAACAGTTTGGCAGAACACCTTCTGATTATGCACTGGAAGAATAATTATTGGTCATTTAAGAATTTCACCCTTTATACTTAAGAATTTCCCCCCTCAGAACCATACAGGAGCGGTACTTTAGCTAAACCAAGTATAATTTATCTGTAAGACCAAAGATCTGATGAACGCGTATTCCATGATTTCTTGTCCTGTATTTTCCAGCTATGGAAATGTTTCCCAGGATTCCTCCCCGCTAGTATATACTGGAGTTTACTCCGGTAATAAGATGATCGTATCCCTTGTGTTTCGAATAAATGTTCTGGTAATTCTCTCGGATTTCAACTAAACAACTATTGATTATGAAAGCACAATTACTAAAAGTATCGATGGCTCCTGCTCAATCATTTAGTGTGAGACAGGATGTCGAACCATTTGTAAATAACAAATGGCATTACCACCAGGAACTGGAATTGATTTATTTTAATGAAGGTAAAGGCACCCAGTTTATCGGTGATAATATTCAGTCTTTTAATTCCGGAGACATTATTCTTGTCGGCGCTCATCTTCCACATTACTGGAGATTTGAGGATGCCTATTTTGAAGGTGGCGAAAAGAGCGGGACAGCAGATGTGAAAGTTGCTCATTTTAGCGAAGACCTTTGGGGAGATTTCTTTCTGAACCTGCCGGAAAACAAAGCGCTGAAAGATGTGATGGAGAAATCGAGAAGAGGGGTGAAGGTTACCGGAAAAAACAAAGAGCAGGTTGCTGCATTACTCGGCAGGATGCTGGAAGCAGAGGGAACAGAAAGAATCATCATGCTGATGCAGGCACTACTGGAAATCTCCAAATGTGGCGAGCTGGAAACCCTGGCTTCTGTCGGATTTCAATACGACCTGGAGCAGGTAGAGAAAGACCGGATCAGTGATATCTATGAATATACCTATGCCAATTTCAGGAATAAGATCTGCCTGGAAGAAATTGCTGATGTAGCAAAGATCAGCCCCAATTCTTTTTGCCGCTATTTTAAATCGCGTACCCGAAAAACCTATTCTCAGTTTCTGACAGAGATCAAAGTAGGGCAGGCCTGCAAGCTTTTAATAGAAGCACACCTCAACCTTAAACAAATCTGCTACAATAGTGGCTTTAATAATTTCGCCAGCTTCCATAAGTGTTTTAAGAAAGTAACCGGGAAAAGTCCACTCTGTTATCAGCGGGAATTTGTAACGGAATATGTCAACTAAAGACGAGCCAATTCTGTTGACAACTACGCCAAACCGACCGACTGATTCCTGAAAAATAATTCGTCCCTTAGAATAACCAAAATAAACTAAACTAACCAAAAGTATGAAAATGACCACCACCACTAAGAGCCATCTGGGATACATGGCTGCTTCCTCCTGACCAGTGTGATTACCGGATTCCCGGTCTGATTAGCTGAAGATCAATTAAAGTATTTACTCATTTTTAAAACTGAAGTATGAATCAAATTTATACTATGAACCTCTATTTGTCTGACAAATGGAAAGTGTGCCCGATCAGGAAGGTTGGCGTAATCGTTTTACTAGCCATAGGGATGTTGTTTTCCCCTTCCGCATTTGCACAAACAATTAAAGTAAAAGGCGTGGTGAAGGATGATAAGGGAGTGCCGCTCCCGGGTGTAGGTGTGAAAATAAAAGGAACGGCCGTGGGCACTTCCACCAACGGTGATGGTGTATACACTGTTTCCCTGACCGGTCCAAATCAAGTCCTTGTTTTTACTTATATCGGTTTTATCCCCCAGGAAATTCCGGTAGGGACAAAAACGACCATCAATGTCTCCCTTAAAGAGAACTTAAATGATCTCGATGAAATTGTAGTCACCGGTTACGGTGGGAAAACCAAAAAAAGAGATCTTACCGCGGCAATATCTTCTGTGAATGCAAAGGATATCGAAGAACGCCAGCCGATTAACCTTTTTGATGCTTTACAAGGTCAGGCAGCAGGGGTACTGGTGATGAACGATGGTGGTGAACCCGGAGCAGAAGGCTCTATTAAGATCAGGGGAGCTTCTACGTTTTCTACAGATGGCAATGGTTCCAATCCTTTATATGTAATTGACGGGGTAATTAGTGACAATGGAAGTACCATTAACCCAAGTGATATTCAAAATATTGAAGTGCTTAAAGATGCAGCATCTGCGGCTATTTATGGTGCAAGGGCTGCCAATGGGGTAATTTTGATTACTACTAAAAGAGGACAAGACGGAAATTCAAGGATCGACGCACAATATTCTCATGTTTTTGGTAAGCTGGCGCATAAAATTGCACAGGCAAATGCTTCCGAATTGCGTTACTACAGAAAACTACAGGCAGGTAACCCGAACGGGAATGCAGGTGGTCTTGTAGATTCCCTGAATCCAAGTTTTAATTCAGACAATGACCTTCAGGACATGCTTTTAGGTAACACCGGTCACCGTAATGAGGTGAAGCTGAGTGTTAGCGGCGGACAAAAAGGAATAACTTATTACGGATCCGGAAATTACCTTGATGATCAGGGTATCGCACTGAATACCTGGATTAAAAGGTTGCAATCCAGATTTAATGTGGAGTTTCAGGTATCACCAAAAGTGAAATGGGCTACCAATGCTTCCTATTACTTTCAGACCGGAAACTTTACGAGCATTAACAACTCTTTAAAACCAGTATTCGACCGTCCTTCTTATGCCCGGATTTATTACCCTGACGGGACTTTAACCAGTTACCTGAATTCGAAAAGAAATCCCGTCGCAAATGCGTTGCTGGAAGACAATACCCAGGATACTTATAAAGCGCAAATTTCGAACTCTTTAAGGTATGACATTATCAAAGACCTGAATTTCACGGCGACTTTTAATGCGCAGCTGGATGATGGAAAATCGGTGTATTTTATGCCTAGATTTTTAAGTGCTAACGGAATTGAAAATCTGGCCAGAAACGGAACGACCAGAAGGGTGTATTATGAGACTCAGGGTTTCTTTAACTACAATAAAGTTATCGGAAATGACCATACCATCACTGGTTTAGCCGGCTTTAGTATGGACAGAACGCGTTCTGATTTTACGAACCTGGAGGGTAAGAATTTAATTGCGGAAGATGTGCATTTTGTGACCGGTGCCAATATGGTAGACCTGACCAAACAAAGGGTAGGTGCAACTGCTTACTCCTTAGCTTCCTTCTTTTTTCGTCCGGGCTATAATTACAAAGGCCGTTATATTGTTCAGGGTACTTTTAGAAATGATGCTTCTTCCAGATTTGGTAGAGACAGAAGGTCAGGAAGTTTTATTTCAGGCTCTGCGGCATGGAGATTCTCAGATGAGAAATTTATGGGCTGGGCTAAGAAATACCTTGATGATGCGAAGTTAAGGGTGAGTTATGGTACCGTGGGTAATGATGCCAGTGGAAACTATGAGTCTATCCAAAGAATTGAAGTCGGTAGTAATAGTTATGGCGGTGTTGCCGGTGCTTCTCTGATGGAAACTTTTGGAAATCCAACGATTAAATGGGAAAATACGGTGACTCAGAATCTGGGAATGGACCTTGTCTTTATGAAAGGACGATTGAACCTGAGCGCCGATTATTATATTAAAACGACCAATGATTTATTGTATGACCGTCAGATTCCTAAAGAAACAGGATTCAATACGGTAAAAGTGAATGTTGGAAATATTGAGAATAAAGGACTGGAACTTGCCTTAAATGGTACTCCTATTAAAACTGATAAATTCACCTGGAGCGTTACCGGAAACTTAACTTTTGAAAAAGGAAAGATTCTAAAGCTTTATAACGGTCAGGAATTTATTGCCGGAAATAAACACCTGATTCAGGAAGGTGGTAACATCGGTGACTTTTATGGCTGGAAAAATAAAGGGGTTTTCCCCTACGATGTGTCCAATGCTTTTAACACAGACGGGATAAAATTAGAACCTGTAAATGTTAGAGTGGTGGAAGCCGTAGACGCTTTAGGAAAAACTTACATGACCTCAGTGTGTGATGGTTATACCTTAAACGGGCAGCCTTATACCGGAACAGTAAAAAGTTTGTCGGCCAATGGTGCAAAACTGAAAGGTGGTGACACTGAGTGGGTGGATATTAATAATGACGGGGTAATCGATGACGCAGATCGTCATGTGATTGGAAATGCACAACCTGATTTTTACTTCGGCCTGATCAATAACCTGAGCTATAAGCAATTCTCCCTGTCCTTTATTTTTAACGGAACGATTGGTGGCCAGGTTTACAATTCCCTTAAACAAGGTTTAACCAATAACAGTTCTTCAAACGGACCAGCATTACCAGAAGCGATTTATGGGGCATGGACCAAACAAGGTGATATTGCTACCTATCCATATTTCCCGGATAAAGACACCAGAGGTAGTCAGAAAGCAAATGGTAACAGTATGTTCCTGGAGAATGCCTCTTTTATTCGTTTATCAAGCGCAAGATTTACTTATCGTTTTACGCCGGCGATGTCGAAAAGAGTTTTTACCAAAAACATCAGTGCCTATATCTATGGTACCAACCTGGCTACCTGGACTAATTACACAGGTTATGATCCGGAGTTTAGCTCCAGCACATTAACGCCAGGAGATGATACTGGAAAATATCCGAAAAGAAGAGAGTTAGGTTTAGGTATTAACATTGGATTTTAATGATTACGAGCATGAAAAAGATATTTTTTATAACACTTTTAGGACTGGGCATCGTATCGTCCGGTTGTAAGAAACTGGTGGATGAAAAACCACTTTCTGATGGTACCCTGGAGAATTTCTACAAAAACAGATTCGATGCGGAAGCGGGAATGGCCGGTATGTACGGTGGATTTCAACGTTTACTGATCGGTGAGAAGCAGTTCTTTAACCGATACACGTATTGGGGAGATGCAAGAGCAGACAATTTTGAAAGGTTTAAAACCTATTCTAAGAATGCAGACAATGAAATGCATTTCAATACGCTGACCGCCAATAATGAATGGGGAGACTGGAGTCCTTTATATCAGGTGATCGGACGTGCAAATCTGTTGATCAAAAAGCTTCCTGAAGTAAATACTTATACCCAGCCGGGTTCAGCCAATGAACTTCCTGCGGCTACTTTAAAGAGCTACATGGCGGAATGTTACGCGATGAGGGCCATGTCTTATTTCTATATCGCCAGAGTATGGGGAGGAGCTCCAATCAGAACAGAGCCTTACGAAAGTATTTATGACGATCCGGAACAGGCGAGAGATTCAGAGGAAAAAGTATTGAATCAGGTGATATCAGATTTGACAATGGCTTATAATACGATGGCTAAAGGAGCCACAGCCAAAGTGTTTTACATTAGTGAGGCAGCAGTATGCGCGATGATGGCTGATGTATACATGTGGAAAAAGGATTATCCAAATGCCATTATCTGGAGCAAGAGATTGTTCGCTGCAAAAGGACCAACAGGGAAAGTGTACAATGCCGCAGGTGCTACAGTTACTGGCTCAGGTGGTGCAGCGACAGATCTGCAGCCAACGGCTACCTGGAAAGATATGTTCGTCAATCCGGCAAGTAGTGTGGAAGCGATCTGGAATATCCATTGGGATTATGCGGCTAATGGTTGCGCTTGTATGGCTGGTATTTCTACTTCACCTAACAATACACCGTATAGAATTTCTGAAGAGATTTTCACCAAATGGTCTTTAAGTACGACTGATATCCGGGTGAAACAAAGCTTTGACATCAATACTAAAACCAGAGACAGGACATGGAAATGGTACCCGGGAGTATATACGCCCGGCCTTTTAGGAGCTTATACTTATGCCGGGACTTTTGGAGCTACTTTAAATGTGTTGTTGCCAATGTACCGTTTGTCTGACCAGTACTTATTGTATGCTGAGGCCTTAAACAAGACCGGAGATCAGTTAAATGCTTTGAAATATCTGAATCTGATTCATGTCAGGGCCGGTCTGGTGGCTTATACTGCGAATCAATTTCCTACAGCTAAAGATCTGGAAACAGCGATTTTACAGGAGCGTCAGTTGGAATTATTTGCTGAGGGAAAACGCTGGTTTGACCTTGTCCGTACCGACCGCGTGGCCGAGTTTATGGATCCAATCCTGATTACCCGTCAGATTGAACAAGGGGCTACGCCTGTAGGCTGGGGCACCGATAAGCGTAGATATTTCTGGCCTATTAACAGGAATGTATTGAACTCAAATAGTTTATTGGTTCAAAATCAGCCTTATTCCGAGTAATTTTCCTCGTTTCAAAGAATTAATCACAGTTTAAATTGATAGCAATGAAAAAATATAAAAATATACAAAAGGGTGCCTTTTTTCTGCTGGTTTCAGCAGCCCTTTCTTCCTGCTCTATGTTTGGTCTGGATGTACAGAAAGACCATGAGTATATCAAACAGGAGTTAGATCCTAACCTTTACATGACCGCCAGACAGTACCTGGAGACGCGTGCAGTTGTTCCCACCAAATTGAATGATACGGTTTTTAAATATATGAAGCTTGGACTGGACTATGCAGGAATAGACCTTGCAGAGTACGAAAAGCCGGGCAGAACATTCCTCTTTTTACACAATGATGCCATCCGTGTATTGGATGACAAAACGAAGCTGCCTAAAAGCGGGTTTTGGTTTGATGTGCCGATTGTACTAAAAGACGCAAATGGTGTTCCGATAATGGATCCTGTTACAGCCAGACCAAAAACCCGTCCTGCAACAAAATGGAGCGATTATTCTAAAGAAACAGTCAAAAATTACTTTTTATACCTGATCCTTCAGGGGGACTATGGCTTTAACAATGCCGTTACGACGAATACGACTTTCCAAACCTTGCTTCCTCCGGGATCTGTGGCCAAAAAAGATGAATCTATGTTGAGCTATATGGTCACTAAGTCGACCCCAAATCCTGCGGGGACAGCTCCTAATACCTTTCTTATAGTTTCTAATTTTATACAGGGTGCGCCAGGTTTTGATCCGGATGGTTTAATCAATATGAAGATTGTTTACTCTGATGGTACGCCATTGAAAATTAACGATTTCAACTCTGACCGTTCTGCGGGACAAATTGCCACCAACGGGCAGGTACATGTGTATGGAACAACGGTATACCCTTTTAGATACAGTTATTTATAGCTTAGAATTACCCCTGTAAATCAGGAGAAAACTGCGCTTTTTCTCCTGATTTACAGGTTAATGCATCGGATTTAATTTGCCATTTAGATTTGGCTGAACATATTAAAATATAGGAATTGAGAAATTATAGAAACTGGATAGGAAAGCTGATACTAATCGTTGCTGTGTTGTTTTGCAGTCCGCTGTTTGCACAAAAAAGTCAGCGTTTAACCCAAAACTGGGAATTTTTAAAAGGTGATCTTGGTGGTATTTATGAAGCCATCAGACCGGTGAAAGCCGGAAATCCCGAGAGTGTTCCGGTATGGGAACAGGTGGTGCTTCCGCATTGTTTCAATGCGAAGGATGCCGTAACTCCCGATGTCAATTACTATCAGGGACCAGGTTGGTACCGGACGCAGCTGACGATTAATAATCCTTATACAAATGGACGTACACTCCTTCATTTTGAAGGAGCAGGACAGAAAACTAAAGTTTATATCTATGATGTTTTAGTAGCTGAGCATATTGGTGGTTACGATGAATGGACGGCTGACATTACCGATGCGGTAGCAGCTTTCCGTAAAAACCCATTATTCGAAAAACAGTTTAAAGGAAAGATCCCGGTAGCAATCCGTTCAGATAACTCCCGTGATCTGGAAATGATCCCTTCGGATCTTTCAGATTTTAATGTATACGGCGGTTTATACCGTTACCTGAATCTTCGTTATGTGCCACAGGTGTCCGCAGAAAAGATTTTTGCAACAGCAAGTGTGGATGCCAAAGGTGCTGTCGGACAGCTTAAAATCAGTTCAAAATTATTAAACCCTGATGGGCTGGATACGGTAGCGGTCAATATCCGGGTAAAAGACCCGCAGGGGAAATTGGTCGCCAGTTTTAATAAAGCCTGGAAAGCCTTTTATGGAAAAAAAGACCTTTGGGAAACTTCATTGAAGCATCCTAAGCTATGGTCTACAGAAAATCCAAACCTGTATACCGTAGAAATGAGTATTACTGCAAAAGGGCAGACTTCCGTTCATTCGGAGAAAATAGGATTCAGAAATTTTGAGTTCGTTAAAAAAGGGCCCTTTATGCTGAATGGCAAAAGGTTGTTGTTGAGAGGCACCCACCGTCATGAGGATCATGCAGGGGTAGCTGCGGCAATGACAGAAGATCAGATCCGCGAGGAAATGGTGCTGATGAAAAGCATGGGCGTTAATTTTATCCGCCTCGGTCATTATCAGCAATCCAGAATTGTACTGGATTTGTGTGATAGTTTAGGGATTTTAGTCTGGGAGGAAATTCCATGGTGTCGCGGTGGTTTAGGTGGCGAAAGCTATAAGAATCAGGCGCGTACAATGCTTCGCAATATGGTGGAGCAACATTATAACCATCCTTCTATCATCATTTGGGGAATGGGGAATGAAAATGACTGGCCGGGAGATTTCTCCGAATTTGATCAGCATAAAATCAGGGAGTTCATGAAAGAATTGAATGACCTTTCTCACCTGCTGGATCCTTCCAGAAAGACAGCCATCAGAAGGTGTGATTTCTGCAGGGATATCGTAGATGTGTATTCTCCATCTATCTGGGCAGGTTGGTACCGTGGGATTTACACGGAATATAAAGAAGTATCTAAGCAGGAATTTGATAAAGTAGACAACTTCCTCCATGTAGAATGGGGGGGAGATAGCCATGCAGGTCGTCATTCGGAAAGTCCGGATAATGCTTTGAGTTTGGTGTCTAAAGGTAAAGGTGCCGATGAGCGTGCAGGTGATGCTTCCTTATTTGGAGGTAGTGCCCGGGTTTCTAAAGATGGCGATTGGAGTGAGAGTTACATCGTAAACCTGATCGACTGGCATTTGAAAGAACAGGAAACCATGCCCTGGTTAACCGGTGCTGCTTACTGGCCTTTTAAAGATTTTTCTACGCCGGTACGTCCGGATAATCCGATTCCTTATATGAATCAAAAAGGGGTGGTAGAGCGCGATCTGACTAAGAAAGAGTCTTTCTATGTGTTCCAGTCGTACTGGACAACCGATCCGATGATCCACATTTACGGGCATTCCTGGCCGGTAAGGTGGGGTTCAGCCAATGAAGAGAAAATGATCAAGGTATATGCCAATCTGGATGAGGTAGAACTCTTCCTGAATGGTAAGAGCCTGGGCAAAAGAAAAAGAGATAGTCAGGATTTTCCTGCAGCTGGTTTGAGGTGGATGGTCACTTTTAAGGAAGGTCAGAATACGATTAAAGCGGTAGGGAAGAAAGATGGGAAGGTATTTACGGACGAGATCACACAAGAATATCAAACTGCGAAATGGGATAAACCCGCGAAAATGTTACTTGAAAAGGTGTCTGAAAAGGATGGTATTGCTACGATTCGTGTTAAAGTGTTGGACAAGAACAATATCTTGTGTCTGGATGCGCAAAACTATATCAGCTTTGGCATAACCGGTGATGGTACTTTAATCGATGATATGGGAACTGCCCGCGGTTCCAGAAAAGTACAACTTGGAAATGGCCGCGCAGAGATCAGCATAAAAACGAATAAAGGAAAGAGTGTAGCGAGCGTAAAAGCTGATGGTTTGGCTTCCGCATTTGTCGAAATAAACTAATTGAAAATGAAGAAACTGTATGTATGGTTAGGAGCCGTGTCCATTAGTATGAATGCCGCTGCACAACAGCCTTTAAAATTATGGTACGACCGGCCAGCGAAAGTATGGGAGGAGGCCTTGCCATTAGGAAACGGTAAAACAGGTGCCATGGTTTATGGTCGTGTGAACCGGGAGAGAATCCCTTTGAACGACAATACACTGTGGTCTGGCTATCCGGATCCGGGGAACAATCCGGCAGGTCCAAAAGTATTGCCGGAAGTACGGAAGGCAATAGATGAGGGCAAATATGAGGAAGCAACACAGCTTTGGCGCAAGATGCAGGGCCCTTATTCGGCCAGATACCTTCCTTTAGGGGATTTGTATTTACAGTTTCAACAGCAGGATAGTATCCCTGCGACTTACAGCAGGTCGCTTGACCTGGAAAATGCAGTTACTACCGTGAATTATTCCTTGAATGGGGTAGATTATAAAAGAGAAGTTTTTACCAGTTTTCCTGGAAAGGTATTGATGATGCGCATTACGGCAAGTAAGCCGGGCTCGATTAGTTTCAACACCGGATTAATCAGTAAGCTGCGTTTTAAGACTGCTGCTTCGGGAGATAAAGAGCTGATTTTAAAAGGTAAGGCGCCGAAGTTTGTCGCCAACCGGGATTATGAGCCGAAACAGGTGGAGTATGATGAAAAAGAAGGGATGACTTTTGAGATCCGTTTACGGGTTAAAAATGAAGGGGGAACTTTGAAAGCTGCCGGTGATCAGTTAGCCGTTCAGAATGCCGATGCGGTAACGATCTATTTAACGGAAGCAACCAGTTTTAATGGTTTTGATAAATCGCCTGGCCTTGCCGGAAAAGATCCTGCTATAGCCAGTTTAGCGGATATGAATGCGGTATTCGGGAAAAGTTATGCGGTGTTGAAAGCGCAGCATGTGCAGGATTATCAGCAGCTTTTTAACCGTGTGAAGTTTGAGCTGAAAGGCAATGCAATTGCTGAAAAGAAAACTACGGATGAACGTTTGAAGCAGTATGCGGGTACTAAAAATGACCAGGGTTTACAGGCTTTATATTATCAGTTTGGCCGCTACCTGATGATTGCCTGCTCCCGTCCGGGCTCTCGTCCATCTAACCTTCAGGGGATTTGGAACGACCAGGTACAACCACCATGGGGTAGCAATTATACCACCAATATCAATACGGAAATGAATTACTGGCTGGCAGAAAATGCCAACCTTTCGGAATGTCATCAGCCACTTTTTGATTTTATGAAGGAGCTGGCTGTAAACGGGGCAAAGACCGCTAAAGTAAATTACAATATAGACAAGGGCTGGGTAGCCCACCATAATTCAGACCTCTGGGCAAAAACTTCTCCTCCGGGAGGGTATGACTGGGATCCTAAAGGGGCTCCACGATGGACCGCATGGCCGATGAGTGGCGCCTGGTTCAGTACACATTTGTTTGAGCATTATCAGTTTACCGGAGACAAGGTGTTTTTAAGTAAAACGGCTTATCCCCTAATGAAAGGTGCCGCAGAGTTTATGCTGCAATGGTTGATCAAGGATGATAAAACCGGTTACCTGGTGACCAGTCCCTCTACTTCTCCGGAAAATACGGTTAAAATTAAAGGGAAGGAATACCAGCTTTCTAAAGCTTCTACGATGGATATGTCGATCCTCAGACAGTTGTTTACGGATATCATCCGTACTACTGAGGCTTTAAATATAGATGCGGCTTTCAGAACCGAATTGATCAATGCGCGCGAAAAGTTATATCCTTTCCACATCGGCCAATATGGTCAGGTGCAGGAATGGTTTCAGGATTGGGACGATCCTCAGGATAAACACCGTCACATTTCTCATTTATTCAGCTTATTTCCCGGTAACCAGATTTCTGTTTTTGAAACGCCGGAGCTGGCGAGTGCCGCAAAACAAACCCTGATTTTTAGAGGGGATGTAAGTACAGGATGGTCTATGGCCTGGAAGATCAATTGGTGGGCAAGGTTACAGGATGGTAATCATGCGTATAAGATTCTGGAAGATGCTTTTACTTATATCGATCCAACGCTAACCAAAGCGCAGATGAGTGGGGGCGGGACTTATCCGAACCTTTTTGATGCCCATCCTCCTTTTCAGATTGACGGGAATTTTGGAGCAACAGCCGGTATTACGGAGATGTTGTTGCAAAGTCAGGATGGGATGATCAGCTTATTGCCGGCCTTGCCGGATGCCTGGTCTTCAGGTAGCATTCAGGGAATTAAGGCGAGAGGGAATTTTGTAGTAGGAATGGACTGGAAAGACGGAAAGCTGACCGGCGCTACGATCAAATCTGAGATTGGCGGGAATTGCAGGTTACGGACGTTGCAACCGGTGAAAATTGTAGCGGTAGCTACAAAAGCGGCTAAAGGAGAGAACCAGAATTTATTAACTCAAACACCATATGTACCAACCTATAAAAATGCTTCAAAAGCTGTCCTGGAAAAACTGCCGGTTGGAAATGGTTATGTGGTAGATTTTAAGACGGAAAAAGGTAAGATTTACAAAGTGGTCACCCTATAAAAAAGTTTGATTTATGTTTAAAAGCATTGTTGTTTGTACTGCATTTTTACTGAGTTGTCTTTGCGTAAATGCACAAAATATTGCCTGGGAGCTGGTGGCTCCGGGTGTTTGGAAAGGGACGGTAGGTCGTCCTGAAAGTTATAATCTATTAACGGCCTCGGGCGCGAAACCTTATTTAGAGGGGCTGAACAAATTAGGTTCAGCAACTTTTCCTATGGTACAGCAGGAAGTGGTTGCGCAGTTAAAAGATGGGAAAACATATTTGCGTTTCCCATTGAAAAAGGCAGAGCAGTTGTTTGGTTTTGGTTTAAATTTCCAGACGATCCATCAGCGTGGAAAAATTCTGGAATTGCATGTAGATCATTTTGGAGGTAAAGATAATGGCCGCACACATGCGCCAACACCTTTTTATGTGTCTTCCGATGGTTATGGGGTTTTCATCAATTCTGCCCGTTACCTGAAAGTTTATGCGGGTTCTGCGGTTCGTAGAGACAGCGAAAATGCGCCTCCTGCTAAAGATCGGAATACAGATAAAAGCTGGGCTTCACGCCCTTATTCTGATGCTGTGGAGATTCTTGTTCCGGCAGAAGGGGTAGAGTTTTATGTGTTCGCCGGTCCGACGCCATTAAATGCAGTGAGTCGTTACAATTTATTTAATGGCGGTGGTCCTTTGCCTCCGCGTTGGGGCCTGGGTTTCACGCAACGTGTGAAAACTTTGTTTACCGCTGAAGATGTAGAGAAAGAAGCGGCCACATTTGCCGATAAAGGTTTTCCTTTAGACTTTATCGGTCTGGAACCAGGCTGGCAAAGTAAGGCTTATCCTTGTTCTTTTGAATGGGATAAGGGAAGATTTCCTAACCCTTCGGAATTTGTGAGCGATATGCTTAAAAAAGGAATCAGGTTGAACTTATGGACCAATCCTTATGTTTCTCCTGAATCTCCGGTTTATAAGGAGATCAAGCCTTTTACCGCAGATCATACGGTTTGGTTAGGCGCAATTCCTGATCTGACCATGCCTGAGGCACAGCAGTTATTGTTTGGTCAGTTGAAGAAGAGTCAGGTAGATATCGGCGTCAGCGGCTATAAATTTGATGAGGTGGATGGTTATGACCATTATTTATGGCCGGATGTGACGACTTTCCCTTCCGGAAAAAGTGCGGAGCAAATGAGGCAGACTTACGGTTTGCTGATGCAACGTTACAGTGCCGCCATTTTTCATGAGCGCAATCAGCGGACTTATGGCCTGGTTCGCGGCTCTAATGGGGGAGGTACGTCTTTCCCTTACGTGATTTACAACGATTATTATAACCATGAAGATTTTATTACAGCTTTAATCAACAGCAGTTTTGCCGGGGTATTATGGACGCCGGAAGTCAGGGCTTCCAAAACGGGAGAGGAATGGTTGCGCAGGATGCAGTCGGTGGTCTTCTCGCCAATGGCGATGATCAATGCCTGGTCTAGCGGGACAAAGCCATGGTCTTATCCGGAAGTTGAACAGCAGGTGAAAGATATGGCTTTGCTGCGGATGCAAATGATGCCTTACTGGTACAGTGAGTTTGCGAAATATCATTTTCAGGGGATTCCTCCTTTCCGTGCGATGAACCTGGAATCCGGCTTTGCTTATGGTCCGGAGAAAGAACTGAAAAGTACTAATCTGGAAGATAATCCTTACGTAGAGGCGGTAACTAAAGAAGTAAAAGATCAGTATATGGCAGGCGAGTATTTATTGGTTGCCCCAATGTTTGCCGGTAAAACGACACGTACGGTGATCCTTCCCCGTGGGAAGTGGTTTGATTTTTATACAGGAGATTTTGTAGGGGATGGAACAGTGATTACCGTAACGCCAGGTTTAGACCGGATTCCGGTATATGTAAAAGATGGTGGAATCATTCCGATGGGCCCTGCTTTAATGCACGCACCGAAACCTACAGATAAGATCGACCTGGAGATCAGGTATTATGGCAATAAGCCGGCAACTTATCAGCTTTATGATGATGACGGGGAGACTTTTAACTATGAAAAAGGAGATTTCAGCTTTAGGGAGATTAAAATGGAACGCGGGAAAGATGGGAAATTGAAAGCCTCAATCAGCAATGCTGTTAAAGGAAAACCGAATACACTGAACAAAATCAGTTTCAAAGCAATGACTACTAAATTTTAATTATGAAAAGATTAATCCTGATGGTTTGTACAGCTGGTTTTCTATTGGCAGGCTTTCCCCGGTTTGCCAGTGGGAATCCGCTGAAGGATACAGTGAGTCAATTTGATGAGCTGAGTAAAGCGGTTGATCTGAAGCAGGTTGCTGATGAAATCAGAAAACAGGCGGAACTGACTTTGAAAAAGCAGGTTTTGGCTCAGGCGAAATGGGCGATGCAGCAAAAAACGATCACCGTAACCGCAGATCGCTCCTCAAGAAGTGCCGGTGGTTTACATGATTTCTTTTCAGAAGGTGATTACTGGTGGCCGGATCCTAAACACATTGATAGTCCTTATGTACAAAAGGATGGGATGACCAATCCGGAAAACTTTGTGGCGCATCGTTTAGCAATGATCCGCTTTAGCGAAATTATTGGGGCCCTGGCCTCTGCTTATCGTTTAACCGGAGAGGAAAAATATGCGAAACAGGCAATGGTGCATTTGAAAGCCTGGTTTATCACTGAGGGGACGATGATGAATCCGGACCTGAAATTTGCACAGGCTATTAAGGGCAGATTTACGGGACGTGGGATCGGGATCATTGATACCATTCAGTTGATGGAAGTGGCGCAAGGGGTCTTTGTGATGTCGGATGTTTTGGATAAAGAAGTATTGAAAGGAGTGAAAAACTGGTTTTCGGAATACCTGAACTGGCTGATGACTCATCCTTATGGTAAAAAAGAGATGAATGCAGAGAATAACCATGGGACCTGTTTTGTCATGCAGGTAGCTTCTTTCGCTAAACTTACCGGAAATCAGGAGTTGTTGCGTTTTTGCAGCGATCGTTATAAAACAGTTTTGTTACCCAATCAAATGGCTGCTGATGGTAGTTTCCCCAGAGAGATGTCACGTACTAAACCTTATGGGTATTCGGTTTTTAACCTGGATGCCATGACCACGATTTGCCAGATTCTTTCTACGCCACAGGATAACCTCTGGACTTTTGAAACGGCGGATGGGAAGTCCATCAGAAAGGGCGTGGAATATTTCTATCCTTTTGTAAAAGATAAAAGTAAATGGCCTTTAAAACCGGATGTGATGCATTGGGACAACTGGCCGGTAGCACAGCCTTTCTTAATATTTGCAGCAGATGCTTTTCAGGAGCAGGACTGGCTCAAAACCTGGCAGAAACTGGATCATCATCCGAAAGTGGAAGAAGTGATCCGCAATTTACCGGTTAGGAATCCATTGATTTGGTTAAATTGAGGAAAGATCAGTGTTGGATTTGTTTTTAGATGATAAATGATGAATTGTAAATCGGCTATTTTATTGTTGTCCTTATCGTTGAGCGCGGGTTATAGTTATAGCCAGGTGGCAGGTGATGAAGATAAAGAAATGTTTAACCAGGCAAAAACGCGTGATGAGCGTGCAATTGCGGCAGCCAAAAATGGCTGGTGGACGGCTTCGATGAAAAATCATGAGGCAAGGATGCAATGGTGGAGGGATGCTAAGTTTGGCATGTTTGTCCACTGGGGATTGTATTCTATTCCGGAGGGAGAATGGAAAGGGAAGATTGTGAACGGTTATGCCGAACATTTGATGCGTAAGGAAAAGATCAGCAAGGCTGATTATCTGGAACTTGCTCATGAATTCAACCCTTTGAAGTTTAATGCAGAAGAATGGATTTTAAAGGCGAAAAAGGCAGGGATGAATTACTTCATCATTACCGCCAAGCATCATGATGGTTTTGCGCTGTTTGATTCTAAAGTCTCTGATTTTGATGTGATGGATCAAACGCCTTTTAAGCGTGATCCGATGGCGGAACTGGCAGCAGCAGCCAAAAAACACGGGATGAAGTTCGGGTTCTACTATTCTCATGCCTTCGATTGGGAGCATCCGGATGCTCCGGGCAACGACTGGGAATATAAAAACCCCGGAGGCGATCAATTGATCGGCGGTGCAAACTGGTTTGATAACCATCCGGACTGGTTGCCGAAAGCACAAAAATATGTAGACGGGAAGGCAATTCCTCAGATCAAAGAATTGATCCATAAGTATCATCCTGATATTTTATGGTTTGATACCCCGCATAAATTACCCTTTTCTGAAAACCTGAAGATACTTCAGGCGATTCGTGAAACGGATCCGAATATTGTCGTAAATGGCCGTTTGGCGAGAACTGCAACCGGAAACTTTGGGGATTACCAAAATACCGGAGATCGTCCGGCAGAATTCCGGACGGTTAGCGGAGATTGGGAAGCCATCCCAACCACAAATGAGTCTTATGGTTATTCCAAGCATGATGATAGTCATAAATCTGCAGGATTTTTTATCCGCCTGCTGGCGAACGCAAGTTCCCGGGGTGGCAATCTTTTGATGAATATCGGCCCTAAAGGGGATGGTAGTTTTGATCAGAAAGATCAGCGTATTCTGGATAGTATCGGCCCATGGCTGCATAAAAATAAGGCTTCCATTTTTGGCGCGAATCGCTCGTCTTTACCGATTCCGGCATGGGGAGTAACCACCCAAAAGGGAAACAAGGTGTACCTGCACGTTTTTGATTGGCCTAAAGATGGGAAACTGTTGCTGGGAGGTTTAAAAACGGAGGTTAAAAAGGCTTACCTGTTGAATGATCCTGCAAAAAAGAAATTGCTTGTGAAGCGTTTAGGGCCGGCAGATCTGAGTATTTCAGTGCCTGGAAAGTGTCCGGATGCTGCTGATGCAGTAGTGGTTCTGGAATTGAATGCACCTTTGAAGGTGGATTCAATGCGCTTGCTGGCCAATAAGGATATAGGGAACAGGCTGCTGGCTTTTGATGCGGTACTGCATGGACAAGGTTTTGGCTTTGGGGATGGAAAAACCGACCGCTATTTTGTGGATGGGTTAAAGTCGGAAGGCCAGTATTTCTCCTGGGATTTTAAAACCCTGGCTCCTGCAAAATATCAGATCCTGGTTAAATACCTCGCCGGAGCAGATCCGAACGGCACGTATCGGGTGGAATTAGGCAACTTGAATGTAGAAATGCCAACTTTTGCTCAGAAAACCGGGGTTGTGACTCAGGAAATTGGAGTGATGGATTTGCCTGCCGGGGTATATCAGTTAAAATTTAGGGCTGCAAATGCGCATGACATCGAGTTGTTGAAACTCCTGGAAGTGCAGGTGATCCCTGTAGCGCCTTAGCGCTATAGAATTAATATTGTTGTTGAAATTGTAATTACCTATTTAATATTTAGAATAATGAAAAGATACTTTTTTACTGTACTAGCTCTTTCTTTGCTGCATACCAGCACTTTTGCTCAGAAACCGAACGTTAAAAAGGCGTTTAAGCTGGCCGCTAAACAAACAGAATTTATGTTGAAGGAGGTGGAGGAAGCGAAACATCATTCGGGAAATCCAGCATTGGTTTCGCCAAGGACCATTGAAAACGGGAAGCTGAAATTGGTGGCTTCGAGGGACTGGACCAGTGGGTTCTTTCCTGGTGTATTGTGGTTTCTATACGAATTCAATCAGCAACAACCCTGGATGAAGGAAGCCCGTAAATTCTCTGCGGACATTGAAAAGGAAAAGCTGAACGGTACTACTCATGATATGGGCTTTAAGGTGTATTGTAGTATCGGGACAGGGTATCGCATTACGAAAGATGAACATTATAAAACAGTTGTTTTAGAGTCGGCGAAGAAACTGGCTACACGCTTTAACCCTAAGACAGGGGTGATCTTATCCTGGGATCATAGTCGCGATAAATGGGTGAATCCGGTGATCATTGACAATATGATGAACCTGGAATTGTTGTTTGAGGCGACAAGGTTAAGTGGTGATTCTTCTTTTTATAAGATTGCTGTGAGCCATGCCAATGTAACTATGAAAAACCATTTCCGTCCGGATTACAGCTCTTATCATGTGATTGATTATGACCCTCAAACGGGTGCGGTATTGAAAAAACAAACCCATCAGGGGTATAGCCATGAGTCGGCATGGTCAAGAGGACAAGGTTGGGCGCTATATGGTTACACGATGTGCTACCGTTTTACGAAAGATCCGGTCTATTTAAAACAGGCAGAAAATATCGCTGCTTATATATTGAACCACCCGAATATGCCAAAAGATCTGGTTCCTTACTGGGATTTTAATGCGCCAAATATTCCTGATGAGCCTCGTGATGTATCCGCAGCTGCGGTAATCGCTTCGGCATTGTATGAACTGAGTGGTTATAGTGATCAAAAGACAACCTATCTGGATAAGGCAAATGTGATGATGAACAGCATGGCCAATAAATATACTGCGCCGGTAGGGACGAATAAAGGTTTTATCCTGATCAGTAGTACGGGTTCTAAACCTTCCAATTCGGAAGTGGATGCGCCACTTTCTTACGCAGATTATTACTACCTGGAAGCTTTATTAAGAGCTGATCAGTTGAAGTAAAATTTAACCCGGCAATTGGGCAATAACATGAATTAACCAAATACAAATCTTATATAAGCTTTATGAAAAAGAATCAATTAATGATTGCGGTATTGATGAGTGGGAGTTTGTTATTGTCCAATTGTAAAAAGGAAAAACCGGGTGCAGTGGAGCCCCTGCTTCATGCGTCCAATCTGGAAAGTACTGCAGGTGATGTTCAGGCTGCTGCTGTTTTGTTTAATGGCGATGCCGGTAATGGCTCTGAGAATGTTTGGAAAAGCACTAACATTGAAGGAACAGGGGCGGTTTCTACGGTCACAGATGAGACGGGGGTATTGACCTGGAAGTTCCTGAAACCACTGGGTAGCCACCGTACAGAAGGTCATGGCGCAAAGAATTATCTGGCAGCTGAAGGTGATGAAATTTACATCGGTTTTACGAGTAAACTGCTCATCCCTGCTGATTTAAAAACGGAGGCCATCTTTCAATGGAAATCTTATCCAACGGTAGGATCATTGCAAAACCATCCTTTGATGCTGAGAACAAAAGGAGGAAAGTTAGAATTGCAGCATTTCGATGATAGTCATGTGGCTACAGTGCCCTGGGCGATTACTTTACCCGTAAATACCTGGATGAGCTTTGTGATCCGCATGAAAGTATCCCGCAATCCAGCTATTGGATTTATTGAATTCTGGTACAATGGCGTGAAACAAACACTGGCAAACGGGACGCAACGCCTCACTTGCAGAACACTTGATGTGAAGGATTGCGATCCTAAATGGGGCGTGTATGGTGGAGACGAAGCTGCGGTGACGCATTATGTGAAAAAGATCAGAATTGCAACTACCTATGCCGACGCGGCGCAGTAATCTGCTTTGCTGAGGGTAATATTGCTGAAACATCAGCCAATTGAAGAGTGTGCTCCTTGTCAAATATGCTGTACATTAGGTTAACCAAACCAATATAAACTATTATGCGTAAGATATCATTATCACTAATCATAGCCTTATCTTTTTTCATTCAGCTGGCCCACGGTCAACGCGCGCTGACTAAAGACGAGCGGATGGCCTGGTGGCGGGAAGCCAAATTTGGAATGTTCATCCACTGGGGAGTCTATGCACAGTTTGCCGGGGTGTATCAAGGTCACGAACAACGTCGCGGTGGGGCTGAATGGATCATGAACCGATCTAAAATCCCTGTAGCGGAGTATCAGGAAATGGCGAAAAGCTTTAATCCGACGAAATATGATGCGGATGCCTGGGTGAAAATGGCCAAAGATGCCGGTATGAAGTACCTGATCATCACGGCTAAACACCATGATGGTTTCGCTTTGTTCAATTCTAAAGCGAGTAAATGGGACATCACCGATGCGACGCCTTATGGCAAAGATTTGTTGAAACCTTTAGCGGAAGCTTGTAAGAAACAAGGTCTGAAGCTAGGTTTTTACTATTCTCAGGCACAAGACTGGAACAATCCGGGTGGATCAGCCGCGCGAAAAGAAATGAGAGAAGGATGGGCAAATCCGGATTCTACAAAGATTGATGCCTATACTCTGGCCAATAAAGGACATTGGGATGCTGCTCAGCAGACTAAAACTTTCGATCAGTATATTGATGAGGTCGCTGTACCACAAGTAAAAGAATTGATGACCAATTACGGCGATATCGCTGTGCTTTGGTGGGATACGCCAACAAATATGACGGATGAAGCGGCTTTGAAACTTCAAAATGCGTTAAAAACACAACCACAGATCATTACCAATGATCGTTTAAAAAGACCTGATTTTCCTGGTGATACTAAAACTCCGGAGCAAAAGATTCCTAATCAGGCAGAATTGGATGGCATGGACTGGGAAACCTGTATGACCATGAATGGTACCTGGGGATTCCGTACTGCTGATCATAAATGGAAATCAAGTGAAACATTGATCCGCAACTTAGCAGATATCAGTTCAAAAGGAGGGAATTATCTGCTGAATGTTGGTCCTAAACCTGATGGTACTTTTCCTGAGGAGAGTGTACAAAGGCTGAGCGATATTGGAAAATGGATGAAAGTGAATAGCGAAGCGATTTATGGTACAAAAGCCAGTCCTCTGGCACCATTGGATTGGGGACGTTGCACAAAGAAGGAAACTAAAGATGGTACCGTGCTTTATTTTTCTGTGTTCAACTGGCCTAAAGATGGGGTATTAGTGGTTCCAGGCGTTAAAAATAAGGTGAAATCAGCGGCGCTTTTAGCTAAGGGTAAAGGCAAGGTGACTGCGGAAAGAAAAGGTGATGACCTGTTGATCCGTGTTCCTGCAGAGGCTCCCGATGCGGTGGCTTCGGTAATCCGCCTGGAATTTGATGGTGTTGTTGATCATCAGACCACTGATCAGCCTAAAAAAGAAATGAAAACCGGTGCTTTAGATTAAGAAAATGAAAACTATACTTTTTACTGTTTTTCTTGTATGGATAGCTGTTTTAGGGCAGGCAAAGGATTATCGCATACGTTCTGCAAAGGAATTAGAAGCCCTGGTTTTAGCTCCGGGAGATCGGGTGTTGATGGAAGAAGGGGACTGGAAGGATCAGAAAATTGTATTTAAAGGCAATGGGAGCAAAACGCGTCCCATTGTTTTAATGGCTGCAAATCCAGGGAAAACTTTATTGACCGGCAGTTCTTCGCTGGTCATCGACGGGACCTGGTTATTGGTGGATGGTTTATCTTTTGCCAATGGTTTTATCAGCGCAGGTGATGTGATCGGTTTTTCTGATAATTCCTCCTTTTGCAGGTTAACCAATACTGCGGTGGTTGATTATAACCCTGCGGATGAAAAGGTGGATTATCGTTGGGTTTCCCTAAGAGGAAGTCGCAACCGGGTAGACCATTGCTTTTTTAAGGGTAAGCGCCATCAAGGGGTTACCCTTATTGTATGGCTTTCTGAAAAACCAAATTACCACCAGATCGATCATAATTATTTTGGACCACGTCCGGAGTTGGGAAGAAATGGTGGAGAAACGATCAGAATCGGGACCAGTACCTGGTCTTTTCATGATTCGTTTACGATAGTAGAAGAGAATATTTTTGAGCATTGTGACGGGGAGCTAGAAGCCGTTTCCAATAAGTCATGCAGGAATATCATTAGAAACAATTTGTTCTACGAATGCAAGGCGACGCTGACCTTAAGACATGGGAACCATTCGGAAGTCTCCGGAAATTTCTTTCTTGGCAATGGGAAGCCTAAAACCGGTGGGGTACGCATCATAGGAGAAGATCACCTGGTACAAGGCAATTACTTTCAGGACTTAACAGGAACCAGCGTTAGCGCGGCAATTTCTGTCATGGCGGGATTGCCAAATCCGATATTAACCAGTCATTGGCAGGTGAAAAACGCCGTGATTCAGGACAATCTGATCCTGAATTGCACAGAGCCTTTTGCCATTGCTGCGGGTTATAATCCAGGTCGGTATTTGCCTGCTTTAAACACGGTTTTTGCAAAGAATATTATTATGGCGAATCAATCTCCCTTAAAATGGTACGATGAAAAGGTATCTGTTCTTTTTGAGGATAACCTGATATTCAGTAATTCTTATTCCGGTACTCCTGAAAAAGGTTTTGTACTGAAAAATGAAGCGCTTAAAAAGATGGCCAATGGCTTGTACCTAAAACCGGGACAGCGGGCATTTAAGCCTTTCTGGGAAATCAGCAAAATTGGTCCGGGTTGGGCTAAACTGAACACCTCTTTTCCAATATTATAATTCTTTGTATTTCATTTAATGAAGCGGTCTGTGCTTGTCATTTTCTGGCACAGTCCCATTTAATATACTTCCTCCGATGAAAAGATCAATGCTTATTTTCCCCTTGCTATGTATGGCAATCGTGGGGAAATCACAACAAATATCTCCACTGTGGACCGACTTCGTAACGGCAAAACAGCAGGGTACAACTCCCATTCTTCCGGATTTCTCTTATGCCGGATACCATTGGTCGGAAAAAGAGCTGCCTTCCCTGACAGGTAAAAAGGTGTTTAAAGTAGCCGATTATGGGGCGATTCCAAATGACGAACTTTTTGATGACGCGTCTATCCAGAAAGCAGTTGATGCAGCGGAAGCAAATCCGGGTGGAGGGATTGTTTTCTTTGAGCCGGGTAAATACCTGGTTGCCCCGGATGGAGATGCGAAAAAACAGATCCGGATTTCTAAAAGCGGGATTATTTTGAAAGGCTCCGGAAGCGGTACTGCCGGAACGGAAATCTACCAGGCAAATATGCGGATTCATGGACGTCAGTTTCTGTTTCAACCTGAGGTTGTAAGCGGAAAAAAACTGACCACCATTGTAGCTGATGCCGGCAGGGAAACTTTTGCAGTAAATGTTCAGGATGCCTCGAAATTGAAAGTAGGACAAGATGTGGTGATCCGACACAGGTCCGAGGAGTTTACCAGGTTGTATTTTGCGCCATTGGATTTAAGACCACAATGGTCAAGGCTGTTTGGCGATAAGGGAGGAATGCAGATTTATGAGATTCATACGATCGCAAAGATTGCCGGAAATCAGGTTGTGTTCAAGAACCCGGTTCACCTGGATATAAAACTGGTGAAGAGTGGAACCTGGGACATAGAAAGCTATAATTCCTTGTCAGAATGCGGAATTGAAGACCTTAGATTCTCCAGTAACTGGAAAAATTACCCCGAAGAGTTTGTCCACCATAAGAATGAGATACATGATTATGCGTATGAGGCAGTTGGAATGGAGTACTTAAAGGACAGCTGGATCAGGAATTGCGAATTTCATGACCTGAATGAGGGGGTTTTTATCCGCTCCGGCTACCGGATGACCATAGAAAACACTCATTTCAGAGGAAAAAAGGGCCATGCCTCAATTCATGCGCGTGCCGGATATGGGGTGTTGGTGAAGAATTGTTCCTTTAACGGGGCGCAACATCATGGTGCCGGAACCGGTTATAGTGCAGTAGGGACGGTGATTACGAACTGTAGTCTGGGCGTTGATCAGAATATTGATATCCACTCCGGACAACCTTATGCAACACTTTATGACAACGTGGAAGGTGGGGTGTTTTATAATTTAGGAGGCCCTGAACCGGGATACCCACATCATGGTAAGGAACTGGTACTGTGGAATTTTCAGCATAAATCTGTAAAAGATCAGCATTATGATTTCTGGGATAGCTCACGTAGGAGAAACTATACGATCGCCTTGCCTATTTTAGTTGGTTTTACTGCGGATAAAGTGGTAACTTTTGACCATACCGGCATTAATGAGTCACAAGGGAAACGGGTGCTTCCTGCTTCTTTGTTTGAGGCTCAGCTTCAGTTGAGATTAAAAGGAATTGACCTGGCGAAAGCTAAATAGAAATTACATGGGAAAAGTATTTAAGTGCTTCTTGATATGGCTGGTTTTTTTTACTGGTTATGAGGGGTATGCGCAATCGAAAATGCGGATTGTTTGTGTCGGGAATAGCATCACCTTTGGTTCTGGTTTAAAAGACCGCGCCAGGGAATCCTATCCTGCGCAGTTTCAGGCCATGCTTGGACCTGCTTATGAGGTGCTGAATTTTGGAGTAAGCGGGGCAACCATGCTTAAAAAAGGGAACAAACCATATTGGAACACCCCCGAATATCAACAGGTATTGGCTAGCCGTCCGGACCTGGTTTTCATCAAACTCGGGACAAATGATAGTAAGCTGATCAACCGCGCGCAGATGGGTTCTTTTGTCGCAGATTATAAAGAGATGGTCCATAGTTTTCAGGGCCTGGCTTCTAAGCCGAAAGTGGTTTTATTACTTCCTTTGAAGGCTTTTTCTGAGACGAAATTTGGGATTTCGGGTACTTACCTGAAGGATAGCCTGATGCCCATGGTACAGCAAATCGCTTATGAGGAACGACTGGAATTGCTGGATCTTTATGCTTTATTTGCGGATAAGGAGGCCTTACTGGCGGACAAAGTCCACCCAAATGCAGCGGGTGATACCTTTATTGCGGAACGTTTAAAGTCTTTTATCCTTCAAAAAACAAAGCCAGGAAAAGACCTTTCCGGGAAGATTAAAACGCCTGTGAAGCGGAGTTCTTTTTATGGTTACGAAGCACTGAGCTTTTCTTTTAAAGGGCGTGAGGCAAGGATCGTAAGTCCGAAGCAGGTGGCGCAAGGGATGCCCTGGGTATGGAGAGCGAGGTTTTTCGGACATGAGCCACAAACAGATATTGCCATGTTGGAACGTGGTTTTCATGTAGTGTATTGTGATGTGGCCGAGTTGTTTGGCAATGCGGAAGCCATCGGGATCTGGAATGATTTTTACAGCGCCCTGCAAAAGATGGGCTTCGCGAAGAAAGCGGTGATGGAAGGAATGAGCAGGGGCGGTGTGTATGTCTATAATTGGGCTGCGGCCAATCCGGATAAAGTAGCTTGTATTTATGCCGATAATCCGGTGCTGGATTTAAAAAGCTGGCCAGGAGGAAAGGGTACAGGCCCCGGGAGTAAAGAGAATTGGACCGCTTTCCTGAAAGATTATGGTTATGCCAATGATGCGGAAAGTGTTGGTTTTAAAGGCAGTCCGATAGATCAGATTGCAGCCATTGTGAAGGGGAAATATCCGATGTTACACGTTTGTGGTGATTTGGATGAGGTGGTGCCCATGGCAGAAAACAGCCTTCCTTTTGCAGAGAAAATTAAGGCTGCGGGCGGGAATATCCAGTTGATTCATAAGCCGGAAGGCAAACATCATCCGCATAGTCTTCCCAATCCGCAACCTATTGTAGATTTTATGTTGAAAGCTACCGGATATTAATTCCGGCGGCTTTGCGTTGTGCGAGGAATAAGGATGCTGGCTGTAGGTCCTTCTGGTCCTGAGCTTCCCATTCTCCATCAGGTTTTCCCGGTAATCTTCCGGCTACTTTCTTGCCTTTAAGGCCAATGGCGTAGTTTTTACCGGATGCCCATGGGTTTTGGACAGCTGCCGATTCTACTGTACAGTTCCATAAAACCTGGGTGACACCCGACCAGCCATGTCCGCTACCCCAGTTTCCACGGTCTTGAACGTTGATTTGTCCATCAGTATCGATATTGTCGTATAGTGTTCCGGTTGCCCAGCGGTGATGTGGACCAATGTCGGCATGGGTATTTCTGGATTTACAGTTGTAAAATACGTTAGGTCCGGCTGTTTTAGCTCCGGTTACGTAATCGTGACGGCCTTCCGTGGTTTCGAGGTTCATGAATAGATTCTGCTGTCCGTTATTGTTGAAAGAATACCTTCTACCGCCTGTGATGATAGATTTTGCATCCAGACATTTGGAATCTTTAACAGTGATGTTTTTCGCACCTGTATTCAGACTAACCGCGGCATAAATGAAAAAGCGTGCGGTGATGTTGCTTACCCAGCCATTCTCGACATGGTCAAAGTCGACAGCAATATTGCCATGGTCTTCATCAATATCATTTGCATATTCAGATTCAAACAGGATGTTTTCTATGCCAACTTCCTGTAAACGACCTTTGTAGCTGTATTTGTAGATGGCTCCCGTGCTGTATTTCTGGTCTATGGCCATGACCACAGGGTTGTCAATGAAAACAGTATTCCCGGTTATGCGGGTGATTTCTCTTTCATAACTCAGGTTATATTCTTCGGCTTTCCATTGTTTGGTGCCTTGTCTGGCTATGATCTGATCCATTTGTATATCCTTGATCCAATTGGGACTTCCTGGTCTGAAAAGGATGATTTTATCTCCGGCTTTGAATGCTTTGGCATTGGTTACTTTAAAGGATTTTGCGCCGGTAGGCACATAAGTGTCTGTGATGTTTACCCTGGTTCCAGGGATTTCTGTAACCTGACCGGTTCCGTTGATTTGCAGGAGGGAGCGGGAGCCTTTACCGGTAGCAATGAGCTTTGTGCCATTGGCCGTGTTTCCTTCGCCTTTAAGTACAATTCCGTCAGATTTGATGTGCAGGGTTCCGGCAATCGGGTAACTGCCTTTAGTCAACAGAATGGTTCCCCTGTGACCGTTTTTATCTGCGGGTATGGCCGAAAGTTCGTCAATAGCCTGCTGGATCATGCTTCCGGCATCGCCATTGACAGGATGTAAGGTTTTGAAGAGTTTAAGTTTGGGGATAGGGCTTAGTCCGTGATGGTAACCTACCAGACTGAAATCCGGGATGGTATTTCCTTGTTCGTCGGGGTGGTAGCTGATGGTTCCGTCTTTATTGATGTCCAGGAATTTTGACTTCCAGTTGCTATGACCGGTAATGTAGGGATCATTGATCCCCGGGGCATAGTCGTTGATAAAAGAGAAAAGAAAGGTGCTGGCCAGGAGGGCCAGCACACTCAGGGTAAATTTGTGCTTCATTTATGGTCAGTGTTTGGTTTATGACCATGCAATAGCGCTATAATATTCTAAAATTTAATCGTTTAAATTGGCAGGGTAATCAAGAAGCCTGGCAATTTACATCGGTTATACTTTCATTCTTTGAATGCGAACGGCATTTAAAATGGCCAGTAAGGCTACACCTACATCTGCAATTACGGCTTCCCAGAGGTTGGCTACTCCACCTGCACCAAGAATGAGTACAATCACTTTGATACTCATGGCGAGGATGATGTTCTGCCAAACGACATTTCTGGTAAGCTTACCAATTTTAATGGCCGCTACTATTTTGGAAGGCTGATCGTTTTGAATCACGATATCGGCAGTTTCAATGGTCGCATCACTACCCAATCCACCCATGGCAATTCCTGCATCTGCCAGTGCAATTACCGGCGCATCGTTTACGCCGTCCCCTACAAAAGCAAGGGTTCTTTTTTCGGCTTTAAGGTTTTCTACTTTTGTCACTTTGTTTTCAGGGAGCAGGTCGCCGAATGCCTGGTCTATGCCTAAAAATGCAGCGACTTTATCCACCACGCTTTGTTTATCTCCACTAAGCATGACGGTTTTAATGTTCAAAGCATGCAGGTCTGCAATGGCTTGTTTTGCGTCTTCTTTGACCTCATCGGCAATGGTTACGTAACCTGCAAATTTATGATCTATGGCCACCACCACTACGGAGTCTACGATAGTATCTATATCCGCAGGATAAGCAATGTTGAACTTTTTAAGGAGCTTTGCATTACCTGCAAGGATTTCTTTGCCGTCAATCAGCCCTTTTAAGCCATGTCCGGCGATTTCTTCTACATCGCTGACCTTACTGTGGTCTGGTGTGGTTCCGGCATATTCAGCAATCGCTGTGGCAATCGGATGTGTCGATTTACTTTCAATAGCCGCGAGTAATTGTATGAATTCTTTTTCCTCAATATTTCCTTCGGTACTGACTTTCTGCACCTGGAAAACACCTTTGGTCAGGGTACCGGTTTTGTCCATCACTACAGTATCAATTTTAGTCATGATGTCCAGGAAGTTCGATCCTTTGAACAGGATCCCATTTCTGGATGCCAGTCCGATTCCCCCGAAATAGCCGAGCGGAATAGATACAACCAGTGCACAAGGGCAACTGATCACCAGGAATACCAGTCCGCGGTAAAACCAGTCCTGGAAATTATAATCCGCTACAAAGAACCAGGGAAGGGCGATGACCAGGACGGCCAGCAGGAATACAATTGGCGTATATACTTTGGCAAATCTGGAGATGAAAAGCTGGGTCTGTGATTTTCTGGCGGTCGCATCCTGTACCATTTCCAGAATTTTGCTCAGCTTGCTGTCTTTGAACAGCGATTTCACCTGAACTTGTGCCAGCTGGTTTAAATTGATCATTCCGGCAAATACCTGATCGCCTTTGTTTTTGGAATCCGGTTTGCTTTCACCGGTTAGGGCAGCAGTATTGAAAGTCGCTTTTTCGGAATAAAGAACGCCATCCAGGGCTACTTTTTCTCCGGGTTTTACCTGAATAATTTCTTCAATGGCGACTTCAGCCGGGGCAATAGTAATCACTTTTCCTTCACGGATAACATCGACACTATCCGGTCTGATGTCTAAAAGGGCTTTAATGCTTCTTTTTGCTTTGTTCACAGCACTATCCTGGAACCATTCTCCGATAGAGTAGAAGACCATAACGGCCACACCTTCACTGTAGGAACCGATGGCAAAGGCACCAATAGTGGCGACGCTCATCAGGAAAAACTCATTGAAGAAATCGAACCTCATGGCTTTTTTGAAAGCAAGTTCTAAGACATTATAGCCGGCCAACAGGTAGGCAGGAACAAAGATGATCAGCTGGGTAAGCTGGTTAAAGGTGATGTTAAAGCCGTATTCCAGCGTGAGCATGATCATCACAACAGCCAGAGCTGTAAGCAGTGGCCAGTGACTGGTCCATGATTCCGGTTCTCCGGATCCGTGGTTATGTCCGTCATCATCGTCATGGCTTTCTTCAGCGCTGTGCTGGTGGCCCTCATGCTGATGTCCGGCATGAGTGTTTTTGGAATGGCCATTTTTAGGATGTTGATCCCGGCCTTTTATGATGGTTCTATTGGTTTCTTCTGTATCGCAGCAGTCTTTGGCTCTCATAGATTCTGGTATCTTGTTTATAATTAATATACAAATTTACCAGCAATTGTGATGCAATGCTATTGCAAAGTTAGGGGAGCTAATTGTTGGATTCGTAGGGATGGCAGGGGTTTTTAACCGGGATTACAACGATCGCATACGCCTTTTATCACCAGATTCATCTCTTCAGACCTGAACTTTTCAGGGAGGGAGATTTGTGGGATTTTGGTGTTTGGTAAACAGAATGTCTCCTTGCAGTTATTGCAATAGAAATGTACATGGAGGTCGTGGTGGTGATGATCATCACATTCCTCCATGCACAAAGCATATTTTGTAGTGCCTGTTCCATCTTCAATGTGGTGAACCAGGCCTTTTTCTTCAAAAGTTTTCAGGGTACGGTACAGGGTGATCCTGTCGGAAGGCCCCATACCTTTCTCCAGATCATTCAGACTAATGGCTGTATTTTGCTGCATCAAAAAATCCAGTACCAGCAATCGCATAGCAGTGGGCTTGATGTTTTTACTTTTTAGCCTTTGTTCGATGTCTTTCGTCATTTGAAGATCTTTAGGAGGTTAGCTTCTCTTTACAGATTTGCAACCTCAATTTTATAATGGTAAAAATACCAATTTTTAATGGGAGTGAGCTGTAGGTGCCGTAGATTTAGATTGCAGGTAAAATGCTCCTTTAACCACTAATCTGGTGTTCTCAGGGAGTTTTTCCAGTGGTGTGATACTGATATATCCCAGTTCAGAAACTCCGGTTACCACTTCTACCTTTTTGAAATGGGTACCATGTTCATGTTGCGCTTCGCCTTTTGGGGCTTCTTTTTCAGGCTCTGCGGTTTTTTTAGGCTCCGCTGTTTTTTCATGTTCATCTGTTTTCGCTTCTTCTTCCACAATGAAAATATATTCTTTTCCTTCGGCTTTTACGACTGCATCAATCGGTACTGCCGGCGATTTTTCGGTGCCTACACTGATCAATCCCGTTACATACATCCCTGGAATCAGGTTGGGTAATGGTTTGGTGATTACCGCGTGAACAATTACGCCTTTGGTATCGTCTTCAAATGATTTGTTGATCCCGGTCAATACGCCTTCAATTTGTTGATTATCCTGATTGGTTAACCTGAAACTCACTTTCTGGCCAACCTGAACTTTGAAAAGATCTTTCTCATATACGAGTAAGTCGGCATGGATTTTTGAGTTGTCTACGATATCCATTAAGGAAGTACCCGGTTGTACAAAAGCACCGGTAGTGACCTGTATGGTGCCAATAGTTCCGGAAATAGGGGCAGTGACCGTGGTTTGTGCCGTGATATTTCCTGCGGAAACGTTTTTAGGAGAGATACCTTGTTGTTGTAGCTGACGTTCCAGGGCTTTGATTTTTGAAAGCTCTGTATGGTAATTTGCTTCTGCCAGCTGGAAAGATCTGCCCGTTCCGGCATCTGCGGCTTTCAGTTGCTGCTGACGTTTATATTCCGCATCGACAAAAGAGAAGCCGTTTTTTGCAGACAGATAATCCTGTTGCAGTTTAATCATTTCCTGATTTTCGACCACTGCCAGGGCTTGTCCTTTCCTTACTCTTTGTCCTTCCAGTACATTGATCTTACGAATGATCCCACCGGAAAGCAGGTTTACTTTGGCCTCATTTTGTGGTGGTACGGCCAATTGGCCACTGGCTTTCACTACGGCAGTAAGGTTTTTCTCCTGAATGGTGCCGATTTCAATACCTACCGCTTTCATTTGTTGTTCGGTCAGTTCAATTTCATCGCTATGTTCTGCCTCCTCTTCATGTACTTCGGTCGCCTCTTTTTCTGCCGGTTTTTCTTTGCTGCCATTGCAGGCGATCAGGGAAGTGCTTAGCAATAATGCGAATACTAAGGCAAGCGGTAAGTTGTTTTTATATAAGTTCATCTGATTATTCTCCTTTGATAAATGCCAATTGAATGCTGGTCTGGTTTAACTGATTTAGTGTTTCGAGGTAAGTGATCTGGCTCTGAATGGCCAGGGAAATGTTTTGCACATATTCCATGTAACCAATCTCTCCAAGATCAAATGATACCTGTGCAATGCGCAATTGCTCTTTTGACTGTTTTAAACCCACACTGGTATAATAATCCAGAATCTGTTTGTTTTTCAGGTATTCCTGAAATATTTGCTCATACTGGATTTCAAAATCACGTGCTGTATTCTGGTAATCGGTTTCAGCAATTTGTACGGCAATTTTTTCTGCCTTCACTTTTGCGCGACCAGCACCATTAAACAGGGGCACAGCAACACCAACCTGCAATCCTGCAATTCGGGTACCGGGTGTATAACTCCGGTCTATATTTGCAGGGTTAAACGATTTGATCACCATCTGCTGACTATAACCAAGCGTGAAATCAGGCATCGCTTTAGATTTCTGCAAGGCGATTTTTGCATTGGCAATTGCCACCTGTTGTTCCTGGTAACTCAGTAGGGGATTTAAGCTTTTGTGAGCCGAATCTGGTTTATCAGTAGTTAACAAGGGCAAATCAGTTGAAGCCAGAACAATTGGATTCCTGGTGTTCAGTAACTGCCGGATGCTCAGTTCCTGAATTTTCAATTCCGCTTGTGCGGCATTCTTTAAGGCTTGCACTTCCTGATACTTGTTTCTGGCTGTCATGAGTTCCAGATTAGAAGTTTCGCCGGATTTATGTCTCACTTCTGCCTTTTTAATGAAACTCCGGTAGATGCTATCCTGGAAATTCAACACTTTTAAAGTCTGGGTATAGTACAGATAATTGTAATAAGCGGTTTTAGTATCCCGGACAATTTCTGCACGGGAATAGTTGAACGCTTTTTCCGTTAAGCTGGTTTCCATCTGCAACACCTTACTCTGGTTTTTATACAATCCAGGCCATGAAAAAGTCTGGGTCACATTCACTGAGTTGTCATTACCACCACCACTTGTAGGATCCTGCGTGACAGAGAATTCTGTTTTTCCAGGGTCAAAGCCGGATTTCTGTAAGGCTTTCGACTGATCTATGCCCAGTTTGGCGGATTTCAGCTTTAAGTTGTTGTTAACCGCCATAGCAATCATGCTATCCAGGCTGAGTGCTTTGTTTTGTGCTTTAGCAGTATTCATGCTGCTAAAGCTGGTTAAACCGATCAGTCCGATGATAAACAAGCTTTTTACCATTTGATTAGGATTAAATTTATCAGATTCTTCCTTTTTACGGGAAAACAATAAGTATAAACAAGGGAGTACGAACAGGGTAAGTAGGGTAGCGGAAAGTAAGCCACCAATTACCACTGTGGCCAAAGGTTTTTGTACTTCTGCACCTGCACTACCGGAAAGTGCCATTGGCAGGAAGCCCAGGGAAGCTACAGCGGCAGTCATAATCACCGGGCGTAACCTCACTTTTGTACCTTCCATCACACGCTGGTAGATATCGGTCATGCCTTCTTCTTTCAATTGATTGAAATAGCCGATCAATACAATTCCATTGAGTACAGCCACACCAAATAATGCGATGAAACCTACTCCGGCAGAAATACTGAAAGGCATATCTCTCAGAATTAGGGCGAAAACACCTCCAATTGCAGAAAGAGGGATGGCCGTAAAGATCAGGAGGGTTTGGCTAAAGGACTTAAATGTCATGTATAGCAAGCCCATAATCAGGATTAAGGCGATAGGAACAGCAATAGACAACCTGTCTTTCGCTTTCGTTAAGTTTTCAAACTGTCCGCCATAAGTCAGGTAATATCCGGAAGGGAGTTTTAATTTCTTATCCAGGATGCTTTGAATTTCTGCTACGGTACGTTCAACATCTCTGCCTTTTACGTTAAATCCGACGTAGATTCTGCGTTTTCCATCTTCTCTGGAGATTTGTGCCGGTGCATTTTTTAAGGTCACACTGGCCACCTGGTTGAGTGGTACTTTATTGCCGGATGGCAAGGGAATGTAGAGGTTTTCAATGCTTGAAATGTTCTCACGCAGGTCTCTTTGTAAACGAACAACCATTTCAAATCTTTTCTCTCCTTCGAAGATCACACCTGCAGTATTACCTGCAAAAGCGGTTCTTAAAAGGGTGTTGACATCAGAAATGCTCAGTCCGTATTGCGCGATTTTATCACGGTCGTATTCAACTACAACCTGGGGAAGTCCGGTTACCTGTTCTACAAAAGGCTCATTGACACCTTGAACAGGGGCAATTAGTCTGGCGATTTTATTGGCCTGTTGTGTCAATATGTCCAGGTCTTCTCCGTAGATTTTTATGGCTACATCTTGTCGGACACCCGTCATCAGCTCATTGAAACGCATTTGCATCGGTTGGGTGATTTCTATGTTAACACCGGGCAGGATGGACAGTGCTTCTTCCATCTTTTCGGACATTTCCTCTTTAGTTTTTGCGGAAGTCCATTCTTCTTTAGGCATCATGGCCACCATCATATCGCCTCGTTCTACAGGCATCGGGTCTGTAGGGATTTCGGCACTTCCGATACGGGTAACCACTTGTTTAACCTCAGGAAACTTATCTTTTAATATCTTCTCGGCCTTGCCAAAAGTTTCTACGACCTGGCTTAGGGAAGTTCCCTGCGACATCGAGATTTCTACGGCCAGGTCACCTTCTTCTAATTGCGGAAGGAATTCACCACCCATACTATTGAATACCCAAAGGGTGACCGCAAACATTAGAACGGCTGCAGCTACAGTGAGTTTTTTGAATTTCAAAACCGCTTTCAGTGCTGGTTGATAGACGCTTAACATAGCGTCCATGATTTTGTCAGAAATGTTGCGTTTATGCCTGGTGTTCTTACTCAGGACTAAAGCGGCCATCATTGGAACGTAAGTCATGGATAAAATGAAAGCACCGACAATGGCGAAAACTACGGTCTGTGCCATCGGTTTAAACATTTTACCTTCAATCCCGACCAGTGTCAATAGGGGAAGGTAAACGATCAGGATAATGATTTCCCCGAAAGCGGCGCTGTTTCTGATTTTCGAAGAAGCGGTATATACTTCTTCATCCATTTGCTCGTCGCTGAGCGGGAGGTTATCCTTTCCCTGATTTCTGGTCGTTAACCGGAAAATGATGGCTTCTACGATAATCACCGCACCATCTACTATCAGTCCGAAATCTATAGCACCAAGGCTCATCAGGTTTCCGGAGACGCCAAAAAGACGCATCATCGCAAATGCAAACAGCATGGATAGCGGGATCACAGAAGCCACGATTAGACCAGCTCTCCAGTTGCCCAATAACAGGAGTAACACGAAAATAACGATCAGTGCACCTTCAATCAGGTTTTTCTGAACGGTGCTGATGGATCTGCCTACCAATTCGGTACGGTCAATAAAGGGTTCGATCACGACTCCTTCAGGTAGGGATTTCTGGATCTGCTCAATGCGTTCTTTTACATTTTTGATCACCTCATTGAAGTTTTCTCCTTTGAGCATGAGCGTGATGCCGGCTACCACTTCGCCTTCGCCGTCACGGGTTACTGCACCATATCTGGTGGCAGAACCAAATTGTACCGTAGCCACATCGCGGATGAGGATTGGTACGCCCCCCATGTTTTTCACAACAATCTTTTCAATATCCGACAGGCTTTTTACCTGTCCGACGCCACGGATGGTATAGGAATTACTTTGTTGTTCAATATAGGAACCTCCGGTATTCTCATTGTTGTTTTCTAATGCTTTATAGATATCAGCAATGGTAATATTGAGGGAGTTTAGTTTATCATTATCGAGGGCGATTTCGTATTGTTTCACATAGCCACCCCAGCCACTTACTTCGGCTACGCCTTTAGTTCCGGCAAGTTGTGTTCTAACCACCCAGTCTTGTAAAGTCCTGAGGTCGGTGGCATTGTATTTCTTTTCATAGCCTTTTTTAGTATGCAGTACATACTGGTAAATCTCTCCCAATCCAGTGGTAATGGGGGCTAGAGTAGGTTCTGCCAGTCCTTTAGGGATATTGGCTTCTGCTTCTTTCAGTTGGGCACTCACTTGCTGGCGTGCCCAGTAAATATCGGTGTCGTCTTCAAAAACGATGGTGATGACCGAGATTCCAGACCTGGATATGGAACGTTTTTCGATCACCTGAGGGATGTTGGCCATGGCCAGTTCTATAGGAGCCGTAATAAATTGCTCGACTTCCTGTGCGCCTAAACTTGGCGCCTGGGTCATGATTTGTACCTGGTTATTTGTGATGTCGGGTACCGCATCTATGGGCAATCTGGTTAGGGAGTAAATGCCCCAGATGACCAGGGAAAGTGTCATTAAACCAATGGCCAGTTTATTCTTTATAGAGAATAAAATAATCTTATCAAACATAAGGGTTTGTCTTGTTGCTAAAAATAATCAATACATGAATTCACCACCGGGTGATGAAAATGGAGTAGATTATCCTAACTGAGGGGGTTGCCAGATATCTCCTGCAAAGACAATAAGCGGAGCGGCAGGAAGTTCAGGGTAGCTGACTTCTTTTTTAGAAAATACGATGGTGTTGATGAAATTGCCCGGGCTGGGGATTGCAAAAGCCTGGCAGGTGCTGCAATGGAAGAATGGAGAGCAGGTGTGTGGACCTGGATCCTGATCACAAGGGATATCTTGTACTTCGCTGATATGCGTTTGTTCGGTGCTGATTTTAGCTTCATCGTCGCAACATGGCCATACAGAAAGGGCCATGATGACAATCGTAAATATATAAGCTAAATACCTCACCCCGCAAACTTATAGATTTTTTTAAAATACTGGTGATCTTTTTGAGTTTTTTTTACTTTAGAGAGATATCTTTTAATAAAAAGAGCTGCAGTTGCTTAAGTATTCCGGCTAAAGTATTTTCTTCTGAACCAGAAGGAAACATTAACCAGCGCAATAAGGGCCGGTACTTCTACTAATGGCCCGATTACCCCTGCGAAAGCTTGTCCGGAGTTGATTCCAAATACACCTATCGCCACTGCGATGGCCAGCTCAAAATTGTTTCCGGTTGCGGTAAAGGCAATCGCAGCGCTTTTTGAATAATCTGCCCCGAAATACTTACCGGCGAAGAAACTCAAAACAAACATCAGTACAAAATAAATGGTAAGCGGGATGGCAATGCGAACCACATCTAATGGAATCTGAACAATCAATTCCCCTTTCAGGCTAAACATGATCACAATGGTAAATAGCAGAGCGATCAAAGTAATGGGTGAAATCAGGGGCACAAATTTATCCTGAAACCAGGCCTCGCCTTTTAATTTGATGAGGCTATATCTGCTGATGATTCCCAGCGCAAAAGGAATTCCTAAATAAATGGCTACACTTTCCGCAATCTGGCCGATGGTGATGGAAACTTCCAGCCCCTTTAATCCGAATAATGGAGGGAGCACCGTGATGAAAACATAAGCATAAACGCTGTACAATAAGACCTGGAAAATGCTGTTGAGGGCGATTAGTCCAGCGCCATACTCCCGGTTTCCTTCTGCCAGTTCATTCCAAACCACAACCATGGCGATACATCTGGCCAATCCAATCAGGATCAATCCGATCATATATTCCGGATAATCCCGGAGAAAAGTAACCGCCAAAAGGAACATCAATACCGGGCCAATGATCCAGTTGAGCAGCAGTGAGGTACCAAGTACTTTGGTGTCTTTGAATACTGCGCCCATGTTTTCATACTTTACCTTAGCCAGTGGCGGATACATCATCAGGATCAGACCAATGGCCAGTGGGATATTGGTTGTTCCGCTGGAAAAAGAGTTGATGATTCCGGCAGAAGAGGGCATAAAATAGCCCATACTAATCCCAATGGCCATGGCCAGGAAGATCCATAAGGTAAGGTAGCGGTCTAAAAAGCTGAGCTTTTTTCGCTCCGCTACAGGGGTACAGTGGTTTGCAGACATGTTGTTAGTGCAGGTTTTCTTTGATAAAGTTTTGGCAGTAACCTTTGATCAGGTCGCGGACTTCCGCAAACTGTGCTTTGATTTCTGCTTCAGTTCCGGTAGCCTTTGCAGGATCAGGGAAATTGTAATGAAACTTAAGGGCATTGGTTGGGAAAAACGGACAGCTCTCTTTTGCATGATCGCATACCGTGATTACGAAATCAAAATCCAGGGCCATATATTCTTCGATGTGGTTGGAGGTATGTGTTGAAATGTCTATGCCATCCGCCTTCATCGTTTCAATGGCCCTTGGGTTGACACCATGAGTTTCAATTCCTGCACTATAAATGATTGCTTTGTTTTCTGCGAAAAGTCTTAAATAACCTTCTGCAATCTGACTGCGACAACTGTTGCCGGTGCAGAGTACGAGTATTTTCTTCATAGGTTTAACAGCAGCCAGATCCAGGTGTACATACCTCTGCATCGGAAGCAAAATTGATCAATTGAATTTTCGGTTTTTCTGTAACTGTTGTTGGGTTACAGCATTCTTCACCTTTGTCATCCGTGCCGCAACTACCTCCACGATTGATGGCTTTACATTGTGTAGCATCAGGAATCAGATTTACAATTAGGTCCTCACCAGCAATGCTGATCTCTCCCGGATACATTTGTCGGGTATCAAATTCTGAGTTTCCAAATTCAATTTTCACTATTCCCAAGGGATTTAATGGCAATGATTTTTCTACCAGTTCCACAATAGCTAAGGCTTTTTTAACCTGCATGGCCCTTTCACTATCCTTTTCGGAAGGTTCCCAAAGTTGTACGATGATTTCCGTCCAGGAGTTCATCACACCGCCACAATCTACGGATACGATTGGTGCCTGTTTAATTTCCGTGATGTGGTAGGAAGCATCTACCCATTTATCTGCCGCATATTGGAATTGTAATGTTAATTCCGGATTCTCCTGAAGCTTCGTTTTAAAGCTTTCCCAGGTCATTAATGTTGTAGTGTTCATAATATTGCAATTTTACGATTGATATAGACAATTTTTTTTAGCAGCAGGGGATTTCACCTTTGTAGGAGCCTAAGAAAGCACCCAATTGGTTTTCCATCATTTTCCATGTTTTAGGATTGATGCAATAGCATACGCTAACGCCTTCAATGGTCCCCTGGATCAGTCCTGCGTTTTTTAACTCTTTTAAATGTTGTGAAATGGTGGCTTGTGCCAAACCAAGCTCTTCTACCAGATCTCCACAGATGCAGGTATTGGAAGCCAGAATCCTTTGCAGAATGGCAATTCTTGCCGGATGTGCCATTGCCTTCAAAAGTTGAGACAATTGGTTTTGTTCATCGGTAAATATTTCAGATTTAGTAAGTCCCATAGCTGGTTTAATTAATACATTGCAATAATACGATGAATAGGGCTGTCTTCCAAATATTTTCAGTTAAAAAGCCATATTATGACTTTTAGCAGAGCTAAATAGCGACAATGATGGGGGATTAGCTATCTGCTCCCTTTTCAGTGGCAACCTTATAGGTCGGATCTTCCAGGATATTGACTTCAATGATGGCTTCTGCATCTTTCAATAGCTTCCTGCAATCTTCACTTAAATGGGTTAAATGGATGGTTTTACCGGCTTTTCGGTAACGTTTGCTGAGTTTGTTGATGGTGTCAATGCCAGACATATCAGCAATCCGGCTGTCTTTAAAGTCAATAATGACCACTTCCGGATCTGTTGCCGGCTCAAACTTTTCCATAAAATTATGGCTGGAACCAAAGAACAGGGGGCCATAGATTTCGTAATGCTTAGCGCCGTTTTCATCGGTATATTTCTTTGCACGGATTCTTTTGGCACTTTCCCAGGCGAACATTAGTGCGGAAACAATCACACCGATTAGTACAGCAAGCGCCAGGTTGTGCAGCCATACGGTAATTCCTGCTACGAGAATACCTACAAAAATATCTTTCCCGGGCATTTTATTGATGACTTTAAAGCTCATCCATTCAAATGTTCCGATTGCGACCATAATCATGACACCCGTTAAAGCGGCCATGGGGACTTTTTCTATCAGTGGAGCACCAAAAAGAATGATCGTTAATATAGTAATGGCAGCTACAATTCCAGAAAGTCTGGCTCTGGCACCTGCGGAAAGGTTGACTAAGGTTTGTGCAATCATCGGGCAGCCGCCCATTCCGAAGAAAAAGCCGTTAAGCATATTTGCACTTCCTTGTGCGATACATTCACGGTTGCTGTTTCCTTTGCTTTCGGTGATTTCATCGACGAGGTTTAGGGTGAGCAATCCTTCGGTTAATCCTACTGCGCCCATGATCAGTGCATAAGGTAAAATGATTTGCAGGATTTCCAGGTTAAATGGTACCTGAGGAATATGAAAAGGTGGAAAACCACCGCTTACTGCTGCAATATCCCCGACGGTTTTGGTATCGATATTGAATCCTAAAACCAAGAGAAAGACCACAAAAATGGCCACCAGGGAGGAGGGAATTGCTTTTGTGAATTTCGGTAAGATCAGTACAATGGCAATGGTTAAAGCCACAAGACCAGTCATCAGATACAATGCCGGACCACTAAGCCAGACCATTTCTCCGTTCACTACCGTTTTAAATTGTTCCAGTTGCGCCATAAATATGATAATGGCGAGTCCGTTTACAAAACCAAACATGACTGGTTGGGGTACCAGGCGCACAAACTTTCCTAGTTTAAACAAGCCAACACTAATTTGGAAAACACCGGCGAGCACTACTGCTGCAAATACGTAATCCAATCCATGAGATTTCATTAAAGCGATCAATACAATCACTGTAGCACCTGCTCCACCGGATATTAAACCAGGTCTGCCGCCAAATATTGCCGTAACCAGGCCCATAATGAAGGCTGCATATAAACCTGTAAGTGGGGGGAATCCCGCTAGAATAGCAAAGGATAAGGATTCCGGCATCATCGTCATGGCCACCGTTAGTCCTGCAAGGATTTCAGTTTTATAATTGATCTTTTTAGAAAAGTCGAAAAGCTGGATAAAAGGTTTTTGGAGGTAAGGCTTCATTTGCCGGTAAAGTTACACCAGATTTATCGCGCTTTTACACCCGGGATATCAAAAAAACAACAGGCTGTGCAGGCAGCAGATTTAGATGGGCAGGTAATTGTTGACCGGCTTTATCAGATCCGGATCGTTTAGGCTACGGTCTGCAATGTCTTTTGTTACCTGAAATCTGGTCATGAGTTCGGAAGGATAGGTGTTCCAGAGCTTCGGTAATTCCGTTTCTTCAATGGTTTTACTCAGCCATAATTTTTCTGTTTCCGGCGTTAAAATGACGGGCATAGATTTACCAATGCTGGTAATGAGCTCATGGCCGGGGATAGTGACGATGCAGAAGGATTCATATCTTTCTTTGCTGATGGGATCTATCCAGGCTGACCAGATTCCGGCCATAGAAAAAACTTTCCGGTCTTTTAAGGTAAACCTATAGGGGTATTTTTCTGCGCCAAATCTTTTCCAGATGTAGAAGCCGTCTGCCAGAACCAGACAGCGTTTATGGGTTACCATTAGCTTTTTAAACAACTGTTTGGACAAGATCTGTGTATGTCTGACTGTGCACATGCTGGACTTCCGTTCCTTAAAGAAAAAAGGAACCATAGCATAGTGCATTTTTTTGATCAAATGAGGTTCATCAGCAGTGATCACCAATCCTGGCATGTAAATGCCGATGTTGTAAGTAGGTGTATAGGCTTCTTCCAATTCATACGGATAGCATTCTTGTATAACAGGTAATGCTTCCGTAAGGGAAAAAGATAAACTCATAGATGAATAATTATTTATGCAGATGGAGTTCGTGCTGCAATTCTTTAATCTCTTCCTGCATATCATGTACGCGTTGCAACAGGTGCCTGATGGCATCGATACCTTCAATATTGATTTGCAGGTCATAGTGCAAATGGACATATTTGTCCAGTTCTGCAAGCTGATCTGTATGGATACATTTCTCTTTTTCAACAACCGGGAACCGGACAATATCCGATTCTTCCAGCGATACCATAAAAGAAGGGTCGATATGGTAATTGATACAATATTCAGTGATGGTGATGAATTCTGTTTCCATAGCTGTAGTGGTTAACTCAGGTTTTGTAGTTCTTTAAACAGTTCTTTTTGTTTTTCAGTCAGGTGTTCCGGAAGTTTAACATTATAGGTAATGAAAAGGTTGCCAAATTCTCCATCTTTTTTATACAATGGGAAGCCTTTGTTTTTTAATCTCACTTTAGTGCCGTTTTGCGTTCCAGCCGGGATTTTAAGTTTTACTTTTCCGTCGAGGGTTTCCACCATTACTTCTCCACCTAAAACAGCAGTATATAGATCAATATCCTGTTGCAGGTAAAGATCATTGTGGAGTCTTTTGAAAATCGGGTCTTCCTGAACATTGATGGTGAGGTATAAATCACCGGCAGGGCCACCGTTTACTCCGTCTGCACCAAGTCCTTTTAATTTAATGATCTGCTCATCGGCAATACCGGCAGGTATCGTAATCCTGATTTTTTTGCCATTAATAGTCAGGGTTTGTTTGTGCGTGGTATAGGCATCTCTCAGTGAGATACTAAAACTGGCATTAAAATCCTGTCCTTTATATTTCACGCTGCTTCTTCCGGATGATCTTCCGCCTCCGCCAAACATAGATTCAAAGAAATCAGAGAAATCTCCGCCACCAAAGTCTGATGCACCTTGTCCTCCTGATCTGCCACCAGAAAATGGATTCCCTGAATTTCTGGATTGTGACCTTGACTGTTCAAACTGATCTGAATTTTTCCAGTGTTCTCCATACTCATCGTATTTTTTTCGTTTTTCAGGGTCACTTAACGCCTCATTTGCTTCATTGATCTCTTGAAATCTCTTGTTCGCTTCCTTGTTGTTAGGGTTCAAATCCGGATGATATTTCCTTGCCAGTTTCCTGTATGCTTTTTTTATATCTTCCTGTGAAGCTTTTTTGTCAACGCCCAGAATCTTATAATAATCGATAAATGCCATGTCAATAATTGGTCTATCCTCAAATTTAAGCTATTATTTTTATCATTTCTCAATTAATGGCCAATTGTATTAAGTTAGTGTTACAATTACACCGGTTTTCTCAATAATAATAATAAATTTGAGAATGAAATGCTTGCGGCTGACCACCTAAAGCGATAAACCAAATGTAACCTGTCCTTGTAGGAAGTCCGTCTTTTTTTAAGATGTGTACCTCCATGTGTCGTTTCGGATCGGTTTACATGGCGTTTGATTAGTGCTGAAATACATTAATACACAAACCATATATGAAACCAAATCAACCTAACTCAAGAAGAGATTTTATTAAAAAGGCTGCGGTGGGTGCCGCCGCATTCACAATTGTCCCCAGGTATGTGCTTGGTGGTACAGGATTTATTGCGCCTAGTGACCGGCTGACGAAAGCCGTAATCGGTGTAGGTGGCATGGGAAGAGGCCATTTTGGATACGATGGTACGCAGGTAGTGGCCATTTGTGATGTAGATACAAGGCATCTGGATATCGCAAAACCTATGCTGGATAAAGGTGTGAAAACCTTTAGTGACTACCGTGAATTGATCAAATTGCCGGAAGTAGATATTGTGCACATTGCCACCCCACCACATTGGCATGGGATTATGTCTGTTGATGCTGCAAATGCCGGAAAAGATATTTGGTGTGAAAAACCGATGACACATACCATAGGTGAAGGTAAACGTGTGATGGAAGCGGTTCAAAAGCATGGACGTATGTTCCGTCTGAATACCTGGTTCCGTTTCAAAGAGAATTTCTATGGCATGGGAACTACGGTAAAACCGATCAAGAAATTAGTAGATAGTGGTTTATTGGGCTGGCCGTTGAAGGTAACGGTGAGTAAACATACTGGCTTCGACTGGAAGTTTTACTGGGTAGGTAAAGATAATTTACCTGTTGAACCGGTTCCACAAGAGTTGGATTATGATGCCTGGTTAGGTCCGGCACCATATAAACCTTATAGTGCGCATCGTGTACACCAGACTTTCAGAGGATATTGGGATTATGATGGTGGTGGTTTAAGTGATATGGGCCAGCATTACCTGGATCCTATCCAATATTTCCTTGGAAAAGATGATACGAATCCTATTTCTGTAGAAATTGATGCCCCGCAACAACATACTGATGCCGTGGGTATCTGGCGCAGAATTACCTATACTTATGCTGACGGTTGTCAGATTATACTCGATGGAGAAGGAAAAGATGAGAAAGCAGCTTATATCGAAGGCCCTAAAGGCAAGCTTTATGCTGGATTTAAGTCTGATATTCCAGATTTGGAACGTAAACTAGCTGCATTCCCTGATCCGGCACCACAGATGACGGATTTCGTCACTTCTGTGAAAACCAGATCTCAGTTTGCTTTAAATGAGGAAAACGGACATCGTTCCTGCAATATCATCAACATTGGATTGGCGGCATTACGTTTAGGCCGTTCGTTGAAGTTTGATCCGGTAAAACAGGAGTTTATTGACGATGAAGGTGCAAACAGATTGATTAACCCGGTCATGCGTGCTCCTTTTACCATTTAAAACCAGCTAATTTTAATCAATTCTCAAAATATATATAATGATGAAAAAGATATTCTTTATCCTTTTGGCTAGCCTTGCCTTCCAGGGAACGGTGATTGCACAGGATAAAAAAGACCAGCGTACGCAGACCACTCGTATTGCTGATTTGCTGGCGCAGATGCCGGCAAAAGATGCGGCCCAGGCGGCCAATAATGTAAATGATATTGCTGCACTTGGTGAGAACGGCTATCTGGAGCTGATTGGGATGCTTTCTCCGGCAGGAAAAGGTAATAATGCCTTGATTGAGTATGCAATTGGTGGTTTTACCTCAGCATCGACAAAAACAGGAAAAGAAAACTGGAGAAAAATGAGCGTAGCTGCGCTTGGTAAAGCTTTGCAAAAAGGGAATGATCCGCAAAATAAAGCCTTTATCATGAGTCAGCTGGATGGAGTAGCTCAGGATGATGCGATTCCATATCTGGTTGCTTCTTTGAAGGATGCACAGCTTTCTGATCCGGCAGTTAGGGTGTTGGTCAAAATTAATACACCGGCAGCAAAAAACGCCTTGTTGAATGCTTTGGCTTCAACATCAGGAAATAGCCGTTTGTCGGTTGTAGAAGGTTTAGGTGATAGTCGTGTTAAAGAGGCTGCAAAGCCAATCGCTACGTTAGCTGCGGGTACTGATCAGAACTTAACAAAAATGAGCCTTTATGCTTTAGCAAAAATCGCTGATCCTTCTTCGGAAGAGCTGATGGCTTCGGCAGCAGCAAAAAGTAATTTCAACTATGAAAATACAAATGCGGTGGCTGCTTATCTGGATTATGGGGCAAATCTTTTGTTCGACGGCAATTCCGTGTTAGCACATAAAATTGCCCTTCAGTTATTGGATAAAGCGACTGCTCCGGACTTAGTCTCTGTTCGTACGGGTGCTTTGAAAATCCTTTCTGATGAAAATAAAGGACAGGACATTTCTATCCTGCTGGCAGCAGTAAAAGATCCGTCAATCGCTTACAGAGCGGCGGCTTTGAAATTCGCTTTGCCATATTTAAACCCGGCAACCACTGCCTTATGGTTAAAACAATTGACTAAAGTAACACCGGATGTACAGGCGGAAATGGTGACCATGCTTGGCGATGGAAAAGCTCCGGACGCACTTCCGGCAGTATTGAAATTAATTAACCATAAAGATGAAGGCTTAAGATTTGCCGCCATTGAGGCTGCCGCAAACATTGGTGGTGTAAAAGTATTGGATAACTTATTCAAAACAATGGCTAAAGGTGATGACGCTACTGTACAAAAAGTAGCCGATGTGATGTTGAGAATGAAAGGGGACGGTTTAACAGAAAAGATCGCTACTGCATTGCCTAAAATGAAGCCTGATGTACAGGTGGCTTTAATTGAGGTGCTTGCTGAGCGTGGCGCGCATGGTCAGATCAGTAGTATTTATGCTTTGCAAAAGAGTAAAAATCCAGCGGTAAGAAAGGCGGCATTTGCAGCTTTAACCAAGGTAGCTACTAAAGCAGATCTTCCGGAATTGTTTGCCTTGTTGAACAATAATGAGGTTAGCGATGAAGAATCTGTGATGATTCAGTCGGCATTGATTGCCGCTTTAAAAGGTACAGCAACCGAAAATGATACGGCTACTGTTTTACAGAAAATGACAGCTGCTACTCCTGAAAAGAAAAAATTCTTTTATAAGGTGTTGGCAAGTCTGGGTGATGCTCAGGCATTAAAAGCAGTAAATAGTGCTTTTCAAACAGGTGATGAGCAAACAAAAAAACTGGCACTGGAAGCTTTGTCTTCCTGGGCAAATGCAGGTTCTTTAGAAAGCTTACTGGCGATTGCAAGAACGAATACTAATCCTGCTTTTCAGCAGGAAGCAATAACAGGGTATTTACGTTTGGTACGTTCGGCTTCTGTACCTGCTGCACAAAGATTACTGATGTTGCGTGATGCGATGGATGTGGCTAAAACGGAACAACAGCAGCTACAGATTTTAACAGATCTACAGGATGCTAAAACCTACAATGCGGTTATTTTCGCGGGTAAGTATATTGATCATCCAGCTTTGCAGCAAGCTGCGGCAAGAGCAGTGATGATGATTGCGCTGTCGGATAAGTCTTATGAAGGTGAGCAGGTGAAAGACTTGTTAAATAAGACTATTCAGGTGCTTAAAGGCGGTGATAGTGATTATGAGAAACAGGCCATTCGTAAATACCTTGCGGAAATGAAAGGCGGTTCAGGTTTTGTGTCTGTGTTTAACGGAAAAGACCTGACTGGCTGGAAAGGTCTGGTTGGTGATCCTTTGAAAAGAGCTAAGATGGATGCTAAAACCTTAGCTGCGGCGCAGGAAAAAGCAGATGCAGTAGCCTTAAAAAGCTGGGTGATTGACAATGGCGCTTTATTGTTTACCGGTGACGGGGATAACCTGGCGACATTGAAGAAATACGGTGATTTTGAAATGCTGGTAGATTGGAAAATCTATGATGACGGCAATAAAAAAGGAGACGCAGGGATCTATTTACGTGGTAGTCCGCAGGTACAAATGTGGGATACTTCCAGAGTAGATGCAGGTGCACAGGTTGGTTCAGGAGGTTTGTATAACAACCAGGTGAACGAAAGCAAGCCTTTAAAAGTGGTAGATAATAAATTAGGAGAATGGAATAATTTCCACATCATCATGAAAGGTGATCGTGTAACCGTATATCTGAATGGGGTATTGGTTACTGACGATGTGATCCTTGAAAATTATTGGGATCGTAAGCTTCCGATTTTTGCAGAAGAGCAGATTGAGTTGCAGGCACATGGTTCCAGAGTTGCCTATAGAGATATTCTTATCAAAGAATTGGTGCGTCCGGTTCCTTTTGAGCTGAGTGCTGCGGAGAAAAAGGAAGGGTATAAAGTGTTGTTTGATGGTACAAATATGCATGAGTGGACTGGCAATACCAGTGCTTATACCGTTGCAAATGGCAACATGGAGATCAATCCTAAACCAGGTAAAGGCTCAGGCGGTAACCTGTTTAGTAAAAATGACTACAGTGATTTTGTATTCCGTTTTGAGTTTCAGTTGACTCCGGGCGCAAATAATGGATTGGGTATTCGCGCACCTTTAACAGGTGATGCGGCTTATGAAGGAATGGAACTGCAAATCCTTGACAATGAGGCTGATATTTATAAAGACCTTCATGTGTACCAGTACCATGGCTCTATTTATGGTGTTCAGGCAGCGAAAAGAGGTTCTTTAAAGCCATTAGGCGAATGGAATTATCAGGAGGTTACCGTAAAAGGGCCGAAGATCAAAGTTGTATTAAATGGAAATGTGATTCTGGATGGCGACATTACGGAAGCCCGTAAAAAGGGTTCGGTAGATGGAAAAAGTCACCCGGGCTTACAGCGCGATAAAGGTCGTGTAGGTTTCCTTGGTCACGGATCTGTAGTACGTTTTAAAAATATCAGAATTAAAGACCTGAGCGTTTCAAAATAGGCTCAGGTAAATGGTGAAATTGAATTAAACAGCGTAAAATATGACTGAAGAAATTAAAGATTCAGCAGGAAATAGTTCAAGAAGAAACTTTATTAAAACGACAGCACTTGCTGCTGCCGGATTTATGATCGTGCCCAGACATGTATTGGGTGGTAAAGGATTTTTAGCACCCAGCGACCGTTTACAAGTCGCAGGTGTGGGTGTTGGCGGAAAAGGCCAGAGTAATTTAGGTAACATCTATAAAGGGGGGAAAGCAGATATCGCTTTCCTCTGCGATGTGGATGACCGCAGGGCCGCTTATTCGGTGAAGAATTTCCCTGCGGCCAAATATTATAAAGATTACAGGGAGATGCTGGATAAGGAAGGCAAGCATATCGATGGGGTGGTGGTGTCTACACCAGACCATAACCATGCGATGATTGCTATGGCCGCTATGCAGCTTGGTAAACATGTTTATGTAGAGAAGCCGCTTTCCCATGATATTTTTGAAGCCAGGAAACTGACTGAAGCAGCCAACAAATACCAGGTGGTTACGCAAATGGGAAACCAGGGATCTTCCGGAGATGGCGTGAGACAGCTGCAGGACTGGGTAGATGCTGGTGTTATTGGGAAAGTAGAGCGGGTATATTGCTGGACAGACCGCCCTTCATGGCCACAAGGGATCACCTGGCCTGCAGTAAACGGAGCGATTCCTAAAGAGCTGGACTGGGATCTTTGGTTAGGTTCGGCGCCTTATAAGCCTTTTGTCGATAAACTGGTGCCTTTTAACTGGCGCGGCTGGTGGGATTATGGAACCGGTGCGATAGGTGATATGGGCTGCCATTTGGTAGAACCACCTTTCCGTATTCTGGGACTGGATACCCCGATAGATGTGCAATGTAGTGTGGGGAGTATCTATGTGGATGAATTTAAAAGGGGTTATTTCCCTGATAGTTGTCCGCCTTCCAGCCATGTGATCATGACTTTTAAGAAGACTAAAAAGACGAAGGGTGATGTTCAGATTCATTGGATGGATGGTGGAATTAAACCGGGAAGGCCAGCAGAATTGGGTCCTAATGAGTCTTTCGGTGAAAACGGAGTCTTGTTTGAAGGGACAAAAGGAAAGATGATGTGCGATGTTTATGGTGCAAACCCGAGATTATTGCCTTTGTCGCGCAACGAGGAAGTGAAGATAAAACCAGGTGTGGAGCGCGTAATTGGAGGAGTAGATGGGCATTACTGGGACTGGGCGGAAGCTTGTATCGCCGGTTATGGCAAGAAAAAACTGAGCTCTCCTTTTGAGATCGCCGGTCCGCTGACTGAGACCTTATTGATTGCCAATCTGGCGATCAGAGGAACAGATATTCAAAAAGCAAGGCTGAATGGTAACGGCTTTGACTATCCGGGCCGTGATATTAAACTGCTTTGGGATAAGGAAAATTTAAGGGTCACAAATTTTGATGATGTAAATCAGTTTGTGCGCAGAGAATACCGTCAGGGTTGGAGTTTGGGCGGATAATTTTAATAAAGATGAAGAAGATTAAAGTTTTGGTAGTAGGCTGTGGTAATATGGGAAGTTCTCATGCCATGGCTTACCAGGAATTGGAAGGTTTTGAGATCTGTGGAATCGTATCTACAGGGAATAGCAAGGTGGTTTTGAATGAAAAACTGGGTGGTGGATATCCTTTGTTCAGTGATTTTGAACTCGCATTGGAAGCTACGGCTCCTGATGCAGTTTGTATTTCTACTTATCCGGATACGCACGAATCTTTTGCCATAAAGGCAATGGAACAAGGTTGCCATGTATTTATAGAGAAGCCATTGGCGGATTCTCTGGCAGGGGCACAACGTGTTGCAGATGCCGCTAAGAAATATGGAAAGAAGTTGCTGGTGGGTTATATTTTGCGCTACCATCCTTCCTGGACTCGTTTTATTGAACTTTCTCAGGAAATGGGAAAACCATTGGTGATGCGTATGAACCTAAATCAACAGAGTCAGGGCGCAAAATGGAATGTGCATAAGAACTTAATGAAGAGTTTGAGTCCGATTGTGGATTGTGGCGTTCATTATATCGATGTAATGTGCCAGATGACGCGTTCTAAGCCTGTACAGGTAAGCGCAATGGGCGCAAGGTTAACTGATGATATTCCTGAAGATAATTATAATTACGGGCAGTTACAGATTCGTTTTGAGGATGGCTCTGTTGGCTGGTATGAGTCGGGATGGGGGCCGATGATGAGTGAAACTGCGTTTTTTGTAAAAGATGTAGTTGGGCCAAAGGGTGCGGTGTCTATTCTGGCAAAGGAAGCTTCAGCAGCCGGGAAGTCTGATTTGATTGATGCACATACCAAAACGGAATCTATTAAAGTTCATTATGCAGACCTGGATCAGGATGGGAAATTTTCCCGTTCTGATGAATGGATTGACCTGAATGATGAACCCGATCATCTGGAGTTGTGTAAAAGAGAGCAACGTCATTTTCTTCGTGCCATTCTCGAAGATCTAGACCTGAGTTTACCTACTCAGGATGCCCTGAATAGTTTAAGGGTAGCTTTTGCCTGTGATGAATCTGTTCGGACCGGAGGCATCGTTAAGTTGATCTAATATTTTTGTAAAATATCATTTATTGAAGGCCCGCTTACAGCGGGCTTTCTTGTTTTACAAATAATTTCAAGCTTTGTCATGGTTTTTACTTAGTGTATTAACTTTTTATTATCTATATCATTTAATGACGTTTAATTGCTGTTAATGAATGTTTTAACCAATATAAATATTAAAATAATTTACACTTAGTGTATATTATTTTAATATTTTTGTTGCTGAAGGTGTTGGTTTTTGTTTGGAAGCTGATCTCTTCAAACTTTATTTGCGATGCTGGTTTAGGATAGATTACGCGCTTAAAAATGTAAGCTGTTTAAAGGGGCCGGGAATTCAGATTTATTCAGATTTGACTCGCAAGTTGGTTAAAAATCAATTATTTAATTAACTATTGATCCATTTTATGAGAGCTTTAAAGATATCACAAAGTATCACCAACAGAAAAAGGGATTCCCTGGAAAAGTATTTAAATGAACTTGGGAAATTTGAATTATTGAAAATTGAAGAGGAAATCCAATTGGCTATGCGCATTGCAGAGGGGGATGAGGCAGCATTGGAAAAGCTAGTCAATGCAAATCTTCGGTTTGTGATTTCTGTTTCCAAGAAATATCAGGATAAAGGGCTGCGGCTTTCAGATTTGATTAGTGAAGGTAATATTGGTCTGATTAAGGCCGCGAAGAGGTATGACCATACCAAAGGCTTTAAATTTATATCTTTTGCCGTATGGTGGATCCGACAGGCGATTTTATCGGCAATTTCTGATCAGCAAAGGATGGTTCGTTTGCCTGGAAACCAGATCGTTGGTAATACTACTATAAATAAGGCAACCATGCGCTTGGAACAAAAGCTGGAACGTATGCCTACTATAGAAGAGATTGCAGAAGAAATAGGCTTTAAAGAAGAGCGGATTTTGGATCACCAGTCGAATGCAGCACTGTCAATTTCTTTGGATAAGCCCATGAATGAAGAAACCGGTTTCTGTTTATTAGATAAAATTCCTTCCAGCAATGTGGCCGCGGTAGATGAGGGGCTCATGAAGGAATCTTTATCTGAGGATTTAAGAAGATGCCTGGTGATTTTGCCGGAAAGAGAGCAGAAGATTTTGTCACTTTACTATGGTTTACATGATTGTACCGAGACTACACTGGACGATATGGTTTTTATTTTTGACCTGAGTAAGGAACGATTGCGGCAGCTAAAAGATAAAGCTTTGAAGACTTTGCGCAATAGCCCGAAGTCAGGATTGATCAGGGAATACCTCGATTAATTGTAAAACAAGCGGTTTTTGCAGGAGTGGTTTAACCGCGTTTTGTTTAAATATTGGGTTGATTTATTTAAACGAAATAGCATATTATGAACCTTTTATGAGGAAAAGGGCTTTTTTATTGAAAAAAAGAGTGATTTACTTAAATATTCATTTGGTGGAAATCCAATAATTATTAACTTTAAAGCGTTATATCATATATTTAAAATCTTAAACGAAAGAAAAACATGGAAAAATTCTCGAAACTTAAAGAACTTATTGCAAGCGTTGAAGCTGATGCAGACAAATTTTATAATTCAGGTAACGGTGCAGCTGGTACAAGAGTACGTAAAGCAATGCAAGATTTAAAAGGCCTTGCTCAGGACATCCGTACTGAAGTAACTGATAAGAAAAACACAAAGTAATCTACTTTGAATGTCATGAGAAAGGCCCGCTTAATGCGGGCCTTTCTCATTTATAGCTATTGAGGTTTTTATTTTCTAATTTTAAGGCCTCAGTCCTATGAATCCTCCAGAGCAACCATTACAACGTAAGATCATTCATATTGATATGGATTCCTTTTATGCTTCCGTAGAGCAAAGGGACGATCCTACGCTGGAAGGTAAGGCGGTTGCTGTAGGTGGTTCTCCTGATGGGAGAGGTGGGGTTGTAGCGACTGCAAACTACGAAGCGAGAAGGTTTGGCGTACATTCTGCCATGTCCTCCAAAAAAGCACAACGCTTGTGTCCACATCTGATTTTCCTTTATCCGAGATTTGCGGTTTATAAAGAGGTCTCCAAACAAATCCGTGAAATATTTAGCCGGTACACAGACCTGATTGAGCCTTTGTCACTTGATGAAGCCTATCTGGATGTTACCGAAGATAAGTTAGGTATTGGTTCGGCCATTGATATTGCCAAAGAAATTAAAGAGGCTATAAAAACGGAGCTGAATTTAACTGCTTCCGCTGGGGTTTCTATCAATAAGTTTGTCGCAAAGGTTGCTTCCAATATGAATAAACCTGATGGTCTGACTTTTATCGGGCCGTCAAAAGTGGAACGCTTTATTGCCGCATTGCCTGTAGAAAAGTTTCACGGCGTGGGGAAAGTTACTGCGGAGAAGATGAAAATCCGTGGCTTGCATAAAGGTGCAGATCTGAAAAAGCTGACAGAAGCTGAGTTGGTCTACCTGTTTGGAAAGAGTGGCCACTTCTTTTATAAGATTGTTCGTGGAATTGACCACCGTAAAGTAGAGCCAAATCAGGAAACAAAATCGATTGGTGCCGAAGATACCTTTTCTTACGATCTCAGTGAGCTGGAAGAAATGAATCTGGAATTGGCACGTCTTGCGGAGATCGTATTTAAGAGAATGAGCCTTTATCAGTTGTTCGGTAGAACACTAACCATCAAGATTAAGTTTAGTGATTTTAGACAAATCACCCGTAGCAAGTCATTCCCTGCTGCATTTACGGAACTGGAAATGATGGTTGAAGTAGCAACTTCATTATTGGATGCTGCTCTGCTGGATGGCGGGAAGGTAAGATTACTCGGGGTTTCTATCTCTAATTTTAATAGTACCAGGGAGCAGGCTGAGTGGTATCAGGCGAGGCTTTTTCCTTAGTCTCCAATCAAGCATTGTCACATTTTTTTGAGAATTTAATAACCTTTTCGTTCAGTTTTTTTAGATTTCTGTACGAAAAGGGACCGATTTTGGCTTATTTATGTAAATTGAATCAACCTCCAATTGTAAAATATAGCCTATGGAATCCTTATCAAAGTTTTTTGATCCTGATTTGCAGCAGCCTGATATGGCTTTTCTGAATAAATTATTTGAATTCCAACAGGCTTATTATTCCGCTGATGCTAAAATAAACGTACTGGAAGCATTGCTCCTGGAGTTATGTATGGCAACAGAAAGTTTGGCTGCGGGACTGATTGATGTAGAGAGAAATCCAGCTGTTGAGGTAAATAGTGGTCATATTGACCTCAATATGATTCGTGATTTTTTACTAACGGATCATATTGCCACTTCTTTTCATTACGAACTGAAAAATATTAAAGGATATCATGTCCTGATTTGTTCACTTTTTGATGATCAACGAAAAGAACGGTTATTTTACCTGGTTAGGAATACGGAACCTTTTACTTTGAAAGATTATTATAAGGTTAAACCAGCTTTACCTATTTTGAATGGGATGTTGCTCCATTTAAATGCGGTTGCAGAAATCAGCAGACAAAATCGTAAAACGGCTCATCTACAGGCGCTGATAGCGTCACTGGATGATATTATTATCGAGCTGGATGAAAATGCGCTGATCAAGAAGGTTTGGGTGAGAGACCCGACTAAACTGTTTATGGCCCCCGAATTCTTTATGGAGAAAACCATGATAGAAGTGATGGGGACTTTTGCTAATATTTTCATGGAATGCATAGAGAAACTGCTGTTAACCGGCGAACGTCAGGAATGTATTTATCCAGACTTTAATCCTGATAAAAAAGCCTGGTATAGTGCTAAGTTTCAAAAGATTGATCCGACTTCCAAAGAAGGAAAAACACGGTTGATCTGTGTGATAGAAGATATTACTGCAAAAAAGATAATGAGCGACCAGTTGCAGCATCAGACATTAGAATTGATTGCAGCAAAAAATCTGGCGGAACAAATTGCGAGAAAAAGGACGGAGATTCTTTCTATAATGAGTCATGAAATCCGAACTCCTCTGAATGGAATTATAGGGATTTGTAACCTACTTCATCAAGGTACTTATGCTGATCCCAATATTAGGGAATATATTGATCACCTGAACTTTTCCTCTAATCACCTGTTGAATTTAGTGAATGATATATTAGATCTGGAGAAGATTGAGAATAAAAAAATGGTGCTTATGGAGAATGAGATTCGATTGGTGACTTTCATTGGAAACATTCAAAAGCAGTTTTTATCCCTGGCTAAAGCAAAAGGTCTGGACCTCAGATTTTACCATGATGAGCATATCCCTGAACTGGTGAATGTAGATGACCTGAGGTTGGGTCGGATCCTGAATAATCTGATTGGAAATGCCATTAAATTTACAGAAAGTGGCCATGTTTCCATCTATTTAACCATAATAGAGCGTACTGCCGAAAAGGTGAGGTTGTGTTTTAAAGTTGAAGATTCAGGTATCGGGATTCCTGAACACCTGCATAACCTTGTTTTTGATAAATTTCATCAGGTACAGCAGGCGAGTCATCGTCAGCAACAAGGAACAGGACTTGGTTTAAGTATCACTAAAGGATTGGTTGATCTGTTTAAAAGCGAGATCGTTTTAAAGAGCAAAGCAGAAGGAGGGACAACTTTTGAATTTGAAATTGACTTTAAAATCATTGCTATTTCAGAAAAGCGTTTCAATGCAGCCAGGGAGATCATACCAATTCGGCTTTTGCCTGAATTAAGATTATTGGTAGTGGATGATAATCCGGTAAATTTGCTGGTTGCAAAACGTCAGCTGAGCTGTTTTGGACTCAATGCGGAGCAGGCCGTTAATGGGAGTATCGCGCTGGAAATTTTAAAAGAAAAAGAAATAGATGTCATCCTGATCGATTTGCATATGCCCGGAATGGATGGTTATGAATTGGCAGGAAGGGTGCAGCTTTTGTATCCGAATGTTAAGGTGATCATTTTTACTGCGGATATCCTTGAAGAAGTGAGGGCACGCTTATGGGACATGGGCATCAAATATGTGTTGTCAAAGCCCTTCAATCCTGAAGAAATGCATCAGTTGCTGATGGAAGTTGTCAGTACTGATTATTAATCATAAAAAAGGCATTCATCATTTGATGAATGCCTTTTTTATACGTTATGATTTCTTTGATTATGCGAAATCTAACCAGGAACTACCTGTTGAATAATCCTCAATAGCACTTACTTTATTTTCGAATTTAAGCGACGCGATTAACGCTGAAACCTCTTGTTTAACCATGGTAATACAGTTTTCAACCAGATCTTTTCTGTACCCTTTTTCTTGTAATTTAAGTACATATCCAACACAGATTACTCTGGCTAATATTTTACCAAGATCTACCATTTTACGTTGAGAAAGGTTTTCCGATAGTTGGAAAGACAATTCCTCTTTAAAATAAGCAACTGGTTGAAAAGTGATCTTAAACTCAGCAAGGAAATCAAAAAGGTTGGATTGTTTTTGTTTCTTCATTAAGCGGGTCACCATATCTGCCGTTTGGTTATATAGCATTTCATTTGATCCTTCGAAAATCTGGAAAGGACGACTGTCCATGATTCCACGACCACCGATGTGGCTGGTTCTGTAGCCTTTAGCGCCTGAAAGTTGTACCAGTAGTTGTGCAGATTCCTGCATCAAGTCGGTTACTACAGCTTTCATGGTGTTTGCTTCCAGGCCTTCCATCGCTAGATTATGCTCAATACCACTGATCTCACTACTATGCGCACACATCGCAGAACAGATGGTATAAGCAGATTGAATTCTGGAAAGTTGGAATTGCACATTGTCGATGGCCATTAAATTACCAGCGCCCACGATGCGCGTGCGGCAATGTTCCATCGCTTCATCCAGCATTCTTTTAATGAATCCCATTCCCATACCAGGAAATTGCATCCTGCTTCTATGAAGAATGTCCAGCATCATTTTGATGCCCGTAGTTTCTGGTTTCAGTCTGAAGTTTTGTGGAACAACAAGGTCAAGTTGGTTTAATCCATAAGGGATCATGTACAAACCCGGATTATCGTAAAGTTCTTCTACTACAATTTGCTGTTTCGGTTTAGTGATGTCGCAAAGGAAAAAATCGATGTCCCTGCCTAAATCACCATTCTCATTTTCATTTCTTGCTGCGATGATCCAGTAATCAGCCATGCCTGTAAGGCCTTGCCAATGTTTGGTTCCTTTAATCTGGTAGCCTTCCGGAACAACTTTGCTGGCGGTTTTCATGTTCAGTGCATCACTGCCATAATCAGGCTCAGTGATCATCAGACCACCCATTTGTCCTTTTTCCAGAAAGTTATCGAAGATCCCTTTTTTAACGGATTCATCTGCATATTTTGAAACAGGCTCTAAGAAAAGCGCGATATTGATTCCAAAAGTTAAGGATAGGGGTAGAGATTCATAAGAGGCAGCGGCTAAAAGGCCAAGGCATTCTTTAACGATGCTTCCACGTCCACCATATTCAGTAGGAATTGCTACGGAAAGTGGTTTTTGATCCATAATCCCTTTAAGAATTTCTGGTGGTAAGCCTCTTTCCAGACTCAATTGATCAATGTCTGCCTGAACATGGAATAAGTGTTTCAATGTTTGCTCGAAGTCTCTGATGTAATCAGAAAACTTGATGTCGGTTAATGTCATATATAGAATACAAGTATTTTAAAAAGATCGTTAAGCAAATAAGTGAATATTTATCTAGAATCTTTATAAATAAAAAACAATTTTTGCTGAACATCAAATTCAAAATAATGACAATCCCGCGAAACATAAAATGATCACGGTCACATTGGTTTGATTTATTGTGGATGCGAAGGTCCCTATTCCCTCTTACACAGCTGTTTAATCTAATCTCAGCAGGAATAAAAACGAAAATTCGTTCCATTGTGCTCAGGATAGTACCGAAATATACGGTTTATGCCTATTTAATAGGTTAAAATTATAAAAAAATAACGGAATAGCATAATAATCTGGACTGGAATGGCTGTGAAGAATGAAAATTATTTATGTAGCTCATGAATTTATTATCATAATTTGATTCAAAACAATAGGATACGCATTCGTCTATTGCGAATAACTTATCTGCTGTTAGTCGTTGATATTTTCTTTTAGAGGGTTAAGCGCCCCGGCTAAAATCCGGGTAATCGTTAAGGGCGCCGAACCCTGTTTCCAGATAGATCAGTTTTCTGTAGCTTTATCCAATAATTATTTAATTATGCTGTATATTTTTGATCCTGAAACTGATTATATCCTGGAAGACGAACAGGTCTTGTTGCGTCCGCTACAAATTTCCAATTTTGAACATTTGAAAACGTTTGCGGTTAATGAACCGGAATTGTGGACTTATTCCTTACAAAACGCAGGTTCTGAGACTGGAATGAAGCAGTATATTGAAAAGGCCCTGATCGCTAAAGAACAGGGTATTGCTTATCCTTTTATTGTGTTTGATAAAACAAAACAAGCGTATGCAGGGACGACCCGTTTGTACGATATAGATCTGTTCAATAAGTGTCTGTCTCTGGGTTATACCTGGTATGGTAAAGAGTTTCAGGGCACAGGATTAAACAAGCATTGCAAGTATTTACTATTTGAATTTGTATTTGAGCAAATGGGGATGGAAAGGGTGGAGTTTCGTTTAGATGGCAATAATGAGCGAAGTATGCGCGCTATAAAAGGTCTGGGTTGCACTTTTGAAGGGCTGTTAAGAAGCAACGGCTATCGTCCGGATGGCAGCAGAAGGGATTCGGCGGTGCTGAGTATGCTTAAAGGAGAGTGGTTTGAAGGAAAAAAAGAGTTGCTTAAAGGTAAGCTGATTTAGTTTTTCCTTGTTTTTCTGTCAGTTTACCATAAGAAGAACAATGTTCCTTTTTAAGGTAGTTCTTTGTGCGTGTACCTATGGAATAGAATGTGTAAATTGGCCCTAATAGTTGATGCTTATCCATAAGTGATGCAAAAAATAGAAAAGTTCGAATTACATTTAGAAGTCGATCCAAATAAACTGGATTCAAATATTAAAAGTTTTGAATACAATGGCAATCATTACCTGTACGTATGCCATATTGATAAGTATTCTGATAAGGTGGGTGGTCATCCCGATGACCGTCCCGACCAGGTAAAGTTGCTGGTGAAGAGCTTTTATGGTAAGTATCTAAATCTGGATATTTCTTTGAAAGAGCTGAATACACCTGCTTTTAATGATCATTTGATCAAATCTATAGATCAGCAATTGATCTCGACAGAGGCGAGTTACTAAGATCCCGTGTCTTTTTGTTGTTAAGGCAGTAGTTTTATTCGTGTAAAACTGCTAAGGGATTGATATGGTATTGCTGGTTGAAGAAGGATTGCTCAGGACTCGTCGAAGGGTTAACCGCGCCTGATTAAGGGATATCCTTCGTCAATCCTCCATTAATCCTTGATTAACCCTTCGACAACTATGACTGTTCTACAATCTGTCTTATACGGGAATAAGTTTTCATCAACACCGCCAGGGCTTGACTCGCTATGCAATAGGTCTGTTTTTTTCCTCCCTTCTTAAATTCCAAAATAGTGGTAAGTAATAAGAGTAAAAAATATAAATTAGAGGTATGAAAATAACGCTCTACATTTTGATAGCTATACTAGCTGTCACACTGATCAATTTCTGGTATCAGGTTTATGTTGTCGGTAAGTATTATTCCAGTGCCGGCTTATTCTTCACAATTGTTGGCGCGCTATGTCCGGTTGTTGTCATCTACATTTCTTACTTATTAATCAAACGAATAAAAAATAACTAAATGATGAAAAATCTATTTGCTGGCACGTCTATCTGCCTTATGGCGCTCTTCCTTTCCTCCTGCGACCGCGCTCAATCTAATGTGCAAACACTTTATACCAGTAACTGCGGTGTAAGCTGGGAACTGATTAAAGCAGGGGAAACGGTTCCTAAAGGTGTTGGGATGTGTTCCTATAAAATTACAGTGCCAGATTATCCAATGCAAGGGGAAAGCGTATTTAAAAGCGCTTTTAAAAACCGTGTAATGGCGAAAATTGAAGTTACCTACGATTATTCCATCACGGATGCGAAATTATACATTGGCGAGGCTAAATATCTGGGCAAAATGAATAGTGACAGTGATAGTGAGGTGAATAGTTCAAAAGCATATGAAACTGCTGAGAATTCAGTGATAGATAAAAGGATTAAAGAAATTGCGAGAGATCTCCTTCTGAATGAGGATATCGTTGATTTCAATCAAAATGAGTTTGAGGCTGAGTTGCTGAAAAATGTAAATGATCTTTTGAAATCGAAAGGAGTTACCTTAAACTTCCTTTCATTTGTGCCAATTCCAGAGGAGCAGACAAGGCAGGCTATTGATGTGGTTACCGCAATGAAGATTTACGAGTCAAAAGGCCTGACTGAAATTGGAAAGGCTGTTTCAGCTGCAAGGGCAGGTGCGACTAAGGTGGAGGTGACTGTTCATAAAGATGAGCAGGTAGTAGAAGAGAAGTAAAATCAGAAATCCAGCCTTGATGAGCTCATTGAGGCTGGAAATATATTTGATGTTTTTGTATTGCAGTGATGGACTTTTTAAAAGTCCCGGCTAAAATCCCTTTAAACAAAAAAAAGACGACGTCTGGAGCAACGTCGCCTTTAATTAAGAAATAAATCTTGTACACCCAATAGGATTCGAACCTATGACCTACGGTTTAGAAAACCGTTGCTCTATCCAGCTGAGCTATGGATGCGTTTCCCTTGTTGGTGCGACAAATGTAGGAGTAATAATGAACATCTACAAATCTATTTTGCATTTTCATTGCCTCTAAAGCGCATTTGCCTGCTTTTAAGGATGATACAGTGTGAAAAAAAATGTAATTTAGTTGAATGGAAATGTAGGGGATATAGCCTCTGGTTTCGTCTAAAATGAACATTAAACAATTATTTTTCGTGTTAATCTGTTGCACTACAGGTTTTTATACCGATGTTTTAGCTCAAAAAACCAATGAAAACTACGATGAGAAGCTAGCTAAGGAACTTCATGCCGATGAGTACGGAATGAAGACTTATGTGCTTGCTATTTTAAAAACAGGCACTGAAAAGGGTTTTTCGAAAACAAAACAAGATAGCGTATTTGCTGGCCACATGATAAATATCGGCAAATTGGTAGAGAAAGGGAAGCTGGTAGTGGCTGGCCCAATGGGGAAAAATGATAAAAACTATCGTGGAATCTTCATTCTTGATGTGCCTACCATTGCCGAAGCGGAGCAATTAGTGGGCACAGATCCTGCAGTTAAATCCAGATTGTTGGATGTTGAGCTATTTATATGGTACGGTTCAGCAGCATTAAAAGAAACGCTGAAAATCCATAGTAAAATAGAAAAGCATAGTCATTAGATCGCAAGACGCTTTTGTGGATGCAATTCGGTATGTGCCAGAATCAGGTGCATGATGTAATCATTAGAAGGGAAAGGCTGCATGGCTGATTTCAACATTCCCGGCTCTTTAACATCCGAATACTGAGAAATATAGCCCATACCGTATAATTTCCCCTGCTCCACAAGGATACAACTTTGTTCGTCTTCTGTTCTGCCGGTATCTAAAATGGCAAAGCTGGGCAGCATGGTTTTCAGCTGTTCGATGGCATATTTTACCCGTACATTATAAGCAGGAGCGGATTCCTTACCCAGACAGGCACCACTACAATTTCCTTCTTCATGACCCGTACAAGCCAGTCTTTTACTTTGGATATAGCAAAGCTTCTCGCATAGAAAATGATCTTTGATCAGAATCTTTAGCACATGATGACCTTCCAGAATAGTATTGAAACTATATAAAACCGGCATATTCTTCTTGAAAGTATCCAGACCCAATCTGAGATAGCCTTTTTGATCTTCAAAAGCGTAGAGTGCATATTTTTGTTCGTAACGCTTTAGGGAACGGTTGTTTTCCGGCCATAGTCTTTTGATTTCCGTAGCTTCCAGGATAAAAGCCATGAGTTCAGTCCCGCAAACCTCAAAATCTATGGTATAAATGTCTTTAAGGAAATCCTGGCGCTGCTTTCCGGTATTATTTCCTGTAAAATGAGAACAAACTCTTTTCTTCAGGCTCTTCGCCTTTCCGATATAAATTACTTTTCCCTTCTGGTCTTTAAAATAATAGACCCCCGGACATAATGGAAGCTGATCTATCTGAGATTTTGGGAGGTTAGGAGGGAGTGCCTGTTCTTTGGAACCGACTTTAAGCGAAGCCTGAATAACCCCTTCCGAATCACTAAGTAGTAACAGACTTAACAATTCTGCGGTTGCAGCAGCATCACCACCAGCCCTGTGACGGTTATTTAAAGAAATCTTTAAGGCGGCACATAATTTCCCGAGACTATAGGAAGCATGTCCCGGTAATATTTTACGGCTCAATCTTACGGTACATAACTTTTTACTGGATAAATCGTAACCTGCAACGCTGAGGTTATGTTTGATAAAAGAAAAGTCGAAATTTACATTGTGAGCCACAAAAATCTTATCCTGTAACAGGTTATAAATGACCTCAGCCACCTCATGAAACATCGGTGCTTTTTCAACCATATCATTACTGATGCCAGTTAAAGCCTCAATATGACCGGGTATATATTGTCCTGGATTGATCAGTGTTTCATACGAATCTACCACAGAAACGCCGTCATGCACCAGAATTGAAATCTCAGTAATCCCATTTCCTGAAGCATGACCGCCAGTGGTTTCTATATCTACAACAGCGTACAGCATAGTTTCTTTAAAAGAGTGATTTTAATCCGTAAATATGCTAATTAATTTAGTATATTATTAAATAATTCTAATAAATGACTCGATTGTAAGAAATTACATTTTTAAACGCTGGTTTCTATTTTGATCGGATTACTAAGAATCTTATGAATCGGACATTTATCTGCAATCTGCATTAGTCTGTCATGCTCTTGTGATGACAAGTCGCCGGTAAAAGTTAATTTTCTGGTGATCGTAGTTTCCTTACTCATTTCTTCTTCATTGCAAATGGCAAGTTCCACTTTGATTGTTTCGAGCTTCATCTTTTTTCGGTCTGCGTACATTCTGATCGTAATGGCGGTACAACTGCCTAAACTTGCCAGTAATAATGCACCTGGCGACATACCTTCGTCTGTTCCACCCACCTCTTCCGGCTCATCCGCGTAGATAAAATGGCCATCAGCATAGATCTTTGTTTTGTAATGAGACTGGTCTAATTCGGTAATTGCGGTGATTTTGCTTGCTGACATATTGGGGAAAATAAGGGATTAGTATAGCTTATATAAATATTGCAACAACTCAATGTTTAAATCGTTTGGTATTGTGCAATAATTCGTCTGTTATTTTTACAATATAATATCAATTCCTTAAGATTAGTTAAACATTTCAAACTTAGATTTGTTATAACTCACCTAACCACTATAAATATGCTCAGCACTTATCTCAACTTTCAGTTTGATATTCATGGCAAGCCTGTGAATGGTTTTTGCATGCGAATTCAAGACGATTTCCATGAAACTTATGCGGTGGTATTAGATGGCTACCATTCTTTCTGCGTATGGCTTGATTCTTCCAGTACCTGGAGGTCATCCAGACACACCAGCGTAGAACCAAGGATATTGGAGCAAATTATTAATCACTTATCAATCAGTAAACTACGCTAGTTTTCCGTTGAATCTGTTTTTTGTTCCTCATTCCGAAATACCTTCGTCTCAAATACTTCTATACCTTCCAAATTATTGATTTTCTTGTCATTTTTTAGTATTTTTCTGTACCAAACCTAAAATACTAACCACATGAACAAAAGATTCACCCTCATTTGTTCCTGTTTCATTTTATTCGCTTTCAGTGGTTTTTCCCAACAAATTTTGAAGGGTAAGATCAGCGACGCCAGTAATGGAACAGGGATTCCAGGTGCTAGTGTCCTTGTTAAAGGCAGCAGTGCAGGAACCTCTTCTCAACCGGATGGTAGTTACAGTCTCACTTTACCGGCCAATGCCACGACACTCGTCGTAAAATACCTGGGTTATCTAACACAGGAAGTCCCCATAAATAACCGAACTACCATTAACGTCGCCCTGGCCCAGGACGCGCAATCTCTTGGAGAAGTCGTGGTGACAGCCCTCGGGATTAAGCGTAGTGAAAAATCCCTGGGTTATGCCACTCAAAGCTTAAAAGGCGAAAATCTGACCATGACGAAAGAGCAAAATGTACTGGGTTCCCTTGCCGGTAAAATTGCCGGGGTACAAGTAGTTGGCTCTTCGGGTGCAAGCATGGGCGGTACGCAGAAGATCAAAATCAGAGGAGTCAATTCCTTAAATGGAGACGGTGCGCCGTTAATTGTGGTGGATGGCACACCTATTTCTGACGCTAACTTTAGTACTGCTTCAGGCAATGGAGTGGATCTAGGTAACATCTCCCAGGATATCAATCCTGAAGATATCGAGTCGTTAAATGTGTTAAAAGGACCTGCTGCCTCCGCATTATACGGTATCCGCGGACAAAATGGTGTCATCATGATCACCACGAAAAAAGGAAGGAAAGGACCTAAATCAGTCGAAGTCCGGTTTAACTCAGGTTTCTCTTTAGAGAAAGTCAGTAATTTTACCCCATTACAAAATACCTATGGCGTAGGGAATAATCAAACTTTCCTCACTTTGGCCAATGGCGAGAAATATGTAAATGGAAATGATGAAAGCTGGGGCCCCCGAATGGATGGGACGCCAGTCAGGATGTTCTATAGTTTCTATCCTCAGGACCCGGACTTTGGAAAAGCATCGCCTTTTGTTCCTCAGCCAGATAATATAAAAGACTTTTATGAAACAGGATTGAACATCAATAACAGTTTGTCAGTTTCAGGAGGAAATGAGAACTCTTCCTTCCGTTTAAGTTATAACAACGCATATATCAATGGAACCATTCCAAATACATGGTTGAAACGCAATAATCTGAGCTTGAGTTCAGACCTGAAGTTAACCGACAAACTAACCGTTGGTGTGAATGGAAATTATGCGAATAATAGCGGTCAACGTCCAGTACAGGGCTATCAAGGCTCATTTACCGGAGCAACACAATGGTTTCAACGAAACATAGACCTGGATAAATTGCGCAGGTACAGTTATGCTGACGGCACAATTCTGAACTGGAACGTGAATCCGAACACGGTTACCGGAATGATCACCGCAGATAATAACAAGCCCAGTGATTGGAACAATCCTTTTTTTGATGCGTATAAAAGTTTAAATAACGACAATCGTGATCGTCTTTTTGGTGATGTCAACCTCAACTACCAGGTATTGCCGGAATTGAAATTAAGTGCTTTCGCCCGTACCGATCGTTACATTCAAAACATTACGCATAAAGAAGCGCTTGGAGGACGTTTAGATCCAGGTTATTCAGTCGGGAAATATCAGGGCATCGATAATAATTATGAGTTTTTAGCACAATACAACAAGCAATTCGGTGATTTCTCCATCAACGGGAATTTTGGTGCCAACCTTTACACGGAGAAATTTACGTCCACTTTCCAGGCTACTGTAGGCGGATTGTCCAGTCCGGATTATTACAATATTGCAGGGTCTGTAGACCGGCCGGACAGCAGATCTTATGAAAGAAGAAAAGAGATCAGAAGTGCTTATGCGATGGCTTCAGTTGGTTATAAAGACACTTATTTCCTGGATGCCTCGATTAGAAATGACAACTCCTCGGCCTTGCCAAAAAACAACAATTCCTATTGGTATCCATCGGTTTCCGGAAGTTTTGTATTTAGTCAGCTGACCAAATGGGAACCGCTTTCTTTTGGTAAATTAAGAGCGAGTTATGCGGTTGCAGGATCAGACCTAAAACCTTATCAGATTGCCTATACCTATTCTCCCGGTAGTGTTTATAAAAATACGACCACCAATATCAACACGCTTTTTGTGCCTGATAAATTGAATAATCCAGATGTTAAACCAGCCTTTGCACACTCTTTTGAAATCGGTACAGACCTGAAATTTCTAAAGAACAGACTGGGGCTGGAATTCACTTATTACAATCAAAAGAATAAGAATCAGATCATAGATTTGTCTGTTTCCGGAGCCAGTGGTTACACTTCAAATGTGATCAATGCAGGGATGATTCAAAATAAAGGGATTGAGTTTTCTTTAACAGGAACACCGGTTCAGTCGAAAATATTTAGTTGGGATGCTACGCTTAATTTCAATAGAAATAAAAGCGTGATTAAAGAACTGTACAAAGACTTAACCGTCTATCAGTTAGATGTGAACACCTATTCGAGTGTTAATATTTACCTGAATGCGACGCTAAATAAAGGCTTCGGAAGTTTAGTCGGGCAAGCCTATCAACGTGATCCACAAAGTGGGAAAATCCTGTTGGGCTCCGATAATATGCCGCTCGTAGAAACCAACCATGATTTCGGTAGCGTGTTGCCGGAATTTACCGGAGGTTTCCTGAATCACTTCAAAATCGGGAAGTTTGACCTTTCGGCGATGATCGATTTTCAGAGTGGCGGACAATTCTTTAGCTGGTCCAAAATGCTGGCCGTTAAATCAGGGCAAGCCGCAGAAACAGCGGTATTGAACGATAAAGGCTCAAATGTACGTGATCCTTTGGCTACAGGCGGAGGGGTGAAATTGAACGGAATCTATGCGCCAGGGACCATGATTGCCGGCCAGAATGTAGGCGGACAAGAGTTTAATGGTTATGTAGATGCCAGGACTTATTTCAGAAACAATATTGGAACCAAAATTTATGAGGAATGGCTGTATGATGCTTCTTACATCAAATTAAGGGAGGTTAGTCTGGGTTATAATTTTTCCGGAGATCTGTTGAAAAAGACCCCCTTTAAATCGGCCAAGGTGTCGGTAATGGCCAGAAATCCAGTAATGATCTGGCAAAAAGCACCTAAAGGATTAGACCCTTCAGAACTTTCTACAGGAAGCGCTTCCATCAGTTGGCTGGAAAAAGGAGAGTTGCAAACGGTACGATCGTATGGCATTAATCTGAACCTCACATTTTAACCTTAGAGAAATGAAACAAATAAATAAACCCATATACCTGATCTTTTTGCTCGCCGCATTGACAAGTGCCTGCAACAAGTTTGATGATGCAATCAACACAGATCCGAACAATCCGGTAAAGGCTTCGGCCACACAATTGATTGCGAATTCGCAAATAAGTCTGGCGGATATCGCTACTACTTTCGACAAGTCCGCCTCTATTTACGGCGAGCATTATCCCCAATACCTATCCAATACTTCCTTCACGGAAAATAGCCGTTACAATACGGTCAATTTTAATTTCTACCTGATCTATGCCGGTCCGCTGATGAATTTGGAAAAGGCAATGGAAGTTGCAAATGATCCTAATGAAGGGCCGGTCGCGAACCAGATTGCAGTTGCCAAGATCCTGAAAGCTTATTTTTTATGGCACATTACCGACCGTTGGGGATCGATTCCTTTCAGTCAGGCCTTAAAAGCAGCGGGGAATTTTACGCCTGCCTATGATTCTCAACAGGCAGTGTATGACGGGCTTTTTAAACTGTTGGATGAGGCGAATGCAGCTTTTGTGCCTGGTAATATTAAAAATGATATCATTTATAATGGTGATGTGGCCAGGTGGAAAAAACTGGGCAATACGATTCATCTGTTGATGGCTTTAAGGCTTTCTAAAGTTGATGCAGCTAAAGGAACCGCGGAATTTCAGAAAGCACTGACCAATGGGATTATGGATAAAAACAATGATAATTTAACGTACAATCACCTGGCGGATAAGGTAAATGAAAACTACTGGTATACCTCATTTACCAGATTAAATAGAAAGTGGTTTGCGGTGAGTAAGCCCATTGTAGATTATATGTTGCCTTTAAATGACCCAAGATTGCCGGTTTTTGCAGATAAAAATGTGGCAGGTAATTATGTGGGCTTAGATTACGGATTGCCGGGTTCTGTAGCTGTAGTAATCAATAACTTTTCACTGTTAGGTACGGCACTTCGTCAGCAGAATTCGCCGGTTTACCTGGTTACTTACGCACAGGCTTTATTTGCGAAGGCAGAGGCTGCGAAAATAGGCTGGATTTCTGGTGGAGATGCTGTCGCAAAGACGAATTATGATATGGCGATTGAGCAGTCTGTTTTGCAGTGGAACAATAACAGTACGGTAGGATTAGCTGCGTTTATGGCACAGGCACCAGTGGTTTATCAACCTGCGACTGCCTTACGTCAGATTGGGGAACAGCGTTGGGTACATCTATTTCTTCATGGCTATGAAGGATGGGCAGAATGGAGAAGAACGGGTTTTCCGTTGTTGAGCCCTGCACCAAATAACAACAATGCGCCAATTCCAAGAAGGGAAGGGTATCCTACACAAGAAAACACCAATAACGGGGCGAATTATAGTGCAGCAGTTGCTGCGTTCCCCTATGGTGGCGCGGATAACCTAAATTCAAGAGTATGGTGGGATAAGCCCTGATTTATAGCTTTAACCAATGAAAAGGGGTCTAAAACCATGATTTTAGACCCCTTTTCATTGAGTATTGATTTAACCCTTCATAAAGACCTTAAACCCACAGCATGTAATCTGTTTTAACAAAACAACTGCGATAATTACCCGAAAAACAGGTAACATAAGCCGATGGCGGTACATACACCCACTAAATCTGCCAATAACATCGCACCAATGGCATAACGCGTATTGGTCACGTTTACCGCACCAAAATAAACCGCAATCACGTAAAACGTAGTATCTGAAGAACCTTGTAGAATACTAGATAATCTGCCGGCAAAGGAATCCGGACCATGAGTATTCATCGTATCAATCATCATCCCTCTGGCACCACTTCCGCTTAATGGCCTGATTAAGGCTGTTGGTATACCATCAATAAAACGGGAATCCATACCTAATGTAGTACAAACGTGCTTAATACCATTAATGACAATATCAAAAGTACCACTGGTACGGAGTAAGCTGATAGCCACTAACATCCCCACCAGGTAAGGAATAATCCGTATTGCGGTGTCAAAACCGCCTTTTGCACCTTCTACAAAAGCATCATATACGTTGATGTTTTTATAGAGTCCACCTAAAACAATCAACAGGAAAATCAATAATAATAACCCATTGCTTAGAATTCCGGAGAACTGCTGCAGTCCGGCAGTGCTGAGACTGGTAAGGTAAAGTACCAGTAAACCGATTATCGAGGAAAGGCTCAGTACCCAGACCATGATGACCGGCTGAAAAATATTGATCTTTTGTTTAAAAGAAACGATAAACATGGCGGCCATGGTGGCTACGAAAGTAGCAATCATGCAAGGGATAAATATATCTGTTGGATTTGCTGAATTTAAAGAAGCGCGCACGGCGATGATACTTACCGGAATCAGGGTTAATCCCGAAGCATGCAGGCAAAGAAACATGATCTGTGCATTGGAAGCAGTGTCTTTACTTGGATTTAATTCCTGCAGACTTTCCATGGTTTTCAGTCCGAAAGGGGTGGCGGCATTGTCGAGGCCTAACAGGTTTGCCGAAAAATTCATCACCATATGGCCCGTTGCCGGGTGACCTTTAGGTACATCAGGGAAAAGTTTTGAAAAGAAGGGGCTGATGATTCTGGATAGTAAACGTATACCTCCGGCTTTTTCAGCAATGCTCATAAAGCCCATAAACAAGGCCATGATTCCAATCAGCTTTAGGCAGATATTTACAGCAGTCCAGCAGGTTTCAATGATCCCATCTACCTTTAATACATTACCTGGATCACTGGCTTTTCCGATGATCATGAGGTTGAAAATTTCTGTTTCTCCGAAAAAGAAACACTTAATACTGGCTACTACAATCGCAATGATAATGAATGCAGACCAGATCCTACTTAGGGCCATTAAAACAAAATTAGTTGAACGGTTAAATTTATAGTTTTGATTCTAATAATCAGGTGTTGAACCGCAATAATTATCGCTTTGGGGAAAGAAAGTGGTTATATGTCATCATAGAACCGAAAGCATGCTGCATAGCTCATTGTTTAAATTCATCTAAGGAATTGATCTCTATGTTGTTTTTGATAAAGAAAACGTGTAAACAGCAAAGCGGCCGCATCACCAATTAATGGATGCGGCCGCTTCGTTTTTAGTCAACAAACATTAGCATTTAAACATCATTTGTTGCCTGTATATTAATCATTTAAGGTTTTTCGTCTGTCAGGTCAAAACCCCAGGTTCTTCCTTTTTCTGTAGCAGGGATTCCTGAAGTCATCCATATCGGAGCTTTAGCACCTTTCAGGTAATAATCGAAAAACTGTTGTTCTCTGATCTGGATATCTTTCCTGTTCTGACGCTGGATCAGGTTGTGTGCTTCACCATTATAGTTAAGCATCCATACCGGTTTACCTAAACGTCTTAAACCACTAAACAACTCAATTCCCTGGTACCATGGTACGGCGCCATCAGCGTCGTTTGCCATGATTGCTAAAGGCGTATTTACCTTCGGTAAGAAAAATAAGGGAGAGTTCTCGATATACAATTCTGGTTTTTCCCAAAGGGTAGCACCGATTCTACTTTGCGTTTTCTCATATTGGAATTGTCTGTTCATTCCACTTTCCCAGCGCATACCACCATAAGCAGAAGTCATGTTGGCTACCGGAGCACCAGCCCAGGCAGCGGCATACATATTGGTACGTGTAATCAGGTGTGCTACCTGATAACCACCCCAGCTCTGACCCTGAATGCCGATTTTGGTGCCATCCACCCAAGGGTTTTTCTTCAGTGTTTCCACACCGGAGTTGATGAATTCTTCAGCAGATTTCCCTGGATAACCAGTTTCATAAGAGATATCCGGTGCAAATACCAGGTAGCCATTACTCACAAAAAATGGAATATTCAATCTGGAAGGTGTAGGAGCAGGGGCCTGATAAGAGAACAGACCATCAGAAAGCTTCTCATAGAAATACACGATCATAGGGTACTTCTTAGCCGGATCAAAATTCTCCGGTTTGTATAAAATCCCTTCCGACTTATATCCTTTAGGCGTTTCCCATTTTACCAATTCCGCGGTACCCCAGTTGTAGTTTTGCTGCTGAGGATTGGTGTTACTCAACTTAATCTCTGTTTTCAGATCTTTTGAAACATACACATTTGGCGAAACGCTATAGTTCCCCTTGTCGTAGATATACATTTCTGCGTCCTTAGCTTTTGCTAAATCAGAGTACTTGTATTTTTCCATGACGATCAGTTCCGGATTCTTCTGGTCACCAACATTGGTTTTATAGAAACCGTTTTCTTTGCTGGCATTGTTAAAAGCATCCATTAAGATGTGTTGCTTTTTCTCCAGGAAACGGCTTTCAGGATCCACCTTCTGGTAGCGGAAAGTCAGCTTGTTTTGTCTGCCGAAACCATTGGTCATATTTTTTGCCGGACTTTTCCCTTCAGGGGAGAATTCCCAGATATCATACTTGTCGTAGATTAAAACTGTCTTATCATCTTCAGTCCAGGCAGCAACACCATACGCAGAAGGATTGTCCGGAACATCATTTTCTTCATCTACCAGTTTTACGGCTAAACCAGTATTCAACGTAGTTACCTTGCCGGTAGCTACCTGATATGTCGCATAATTACCGGTTATTTTATCAAAGTAAAGCACATATTTACCTCCTGGCGAAGCCATTGCAGAACCAGAAAGGTTTTCAATAATTTTCTTTCTCGCGCCGGTTTTTACATCAACAAGGTAATAATCTTTGATGGAACTTGCCGTCCATTGCTGCTGAACCCTATTGCCAAAATCTGTAGAAGCCAGGGCGAAAGGAGCATTTCCTTCATCCATAATCACTGCATCAGGTAGTTTCAGGTCAGTTAGAGGAACGATTTTAGGATCACTGTTAAAGATTTCAATGGAAGTCAGGTAAGCTCTTTTCGCTTCCTTATCCGCATTTTTCAACTGCATTGGTTGCAGGTAATCGTCTTTATAACCCCAGATGTCCAGTTTCGCATTTTCAAAATCTACGAGAGTCGTATCTTTTTGTGTTTTAACCGGAGCGATGCCGAAGAACAACTTCGTACCATCCTTGCTAAAGTTAATGCGGGAATCACCACTTACAGTCCATTTTTTAGGCATACCTGGAATGCCATTGTCAACCAGAATCTGCGCGGTATCTAAAGAAAGCGAATTGTAATACACATTAAACTCTTTAATCTCGGCTTTCTCCGGACTTTGCTCACCAACAAAAGCCAAATACGCTCCTTCTTCATCAAACGCAAAGTTTTTGAAAGTACCTTTTCCTTTAACCAATGTTTTCAAAGTACCTTTTTCTGTATTCAAGACAAAGACACCTACCGGAGCTGTTTTGTCCTTTTTAGCACCAGTAGCTGCGAAGATAAACTGCTTGCCGTTTTTACTAAACGCATACTCGCTAACATATTTAAAAGTGCGCTCTACACCGGTAACCAGATTTTTAAAGATCAGATCCGTTCCCTCTGTTTTGGAGGCGGCACCAGGCTCATCATCAGCAAAGAAATCTTCGCTATCTTTTTTCTTATCTGTAGTAGCAGGAGTGGTGGTTTTCTTCGCAGTATCTAAAGGTTTTTCCAACTGATAAGCTAAGAAGCCGGCAGATTTTTCCGGCATTTTAAAGGATTTCACGCGAGCTACCTTTAGAATCGCCATACTGGTTAAGTTTGCGATCCCTAAACTATCTTTAGGCTGATCATCTGCTTTTTTCTTTTTAATTTTTGCCTGACGTATATCTTTCTGAAAAGGTTTAATGACAAAGACTGCATATTTTGAATCTGCACTGAACTGTGCATTTGTACCGCGGTTTACTTTTATTTTCGAAAGGCTGACCAGATTATTCAGGTATAGATTGGCATCGCCTTCTTGTTGATTAATGCCATACATGGCCCAGAGACCATTGTTACTAAGTTGTTTCGATCCCACAGCTTCCCAGGTATCATAAACACTATGGTCCAATGGCTTTTTCTGCGCATATGCAGCGCTGGCCAATAAAAGGAACATTAGTGTGAGTTTTTTGTGCATCATAAAGACAGTTTTTTTATTGTTGATTTCTTCAACGTTAAATTTCTGGTTTTTTAGCACGATTTCCGCAATCTCCACCAAATTATTACAATAAAAATCGGCCTTAAACACAAAAAGCACCCCGAAAGGTGCTTTTTGCATCGTCTTTTAAAAAGACTATTTTTTCTTCGACTGTGTTGCAGCTTGTTGTTGTGAACGCATATAGTCATCTAATCTCGTTTGGAATTTAGATTTCTTTTTAGTCTCCACAGGTTTTGTTTTGTTCTCTTGTAAAGTACGGTGAATCTTTTCATCATCAACCATAGATTTAATCATGAACTGCTGAGCAAACGTCAGCATATTCGCAAGGAAGTAGTAATAGTTTAATCCGGAAGGATAGCTATTCAACACCCCTAAGAAAATGATTGGCATGATGTAACCAATGTATTTCATCTGACCTGTTGCACCAGAAATCTGGTTATTGAAATAAGTGTAGATCAAGGTCGAAATCGTCATCAATACACACATTAAACTCAAGTGATCTCCGATAAATGGAATGGTGAAACCAAATTTGATGAAATCATCATAAGTGGAAAGATCTTTCATCCATAAGAAGCTTTCTCCTCTTAACTCAAATAAGTTCGGGAAGAAGAAGAAGAAGGCCATTACAAAAGGCAATTGAAGGAGCATTGGTAAACAGCCACCCAGCGGGTTTACGCCTACCTGCTTATACAATTTCAGGTATTCCTGCTGTAAAAGTGTTGGATTATCTTCGCCTACTTTAGCTTTAATCACATCCATTTCTGGTTTAAGAATTCTCATCTTAGCCATAGAGATGTATGATTTATACGTCAAAGGAGACATGGCAACTTTAAGAAGGATTGTCAGGATCAGAATGATCACGCCATAGTTCCATCCAAAACCTTCCAGGAATTTAAATACCGGCAATACGACAAATCTGTTGATGTATTTTAAAGGCCAGTAACCCATATCTACCAGTTTTTCAATTTCGTGCCCTTGTGCTTTTAGCTCAGAGAACTTATTGGTACCGAAGTAGAAATCCATCGCGTAGTTTTGAGCAGCAGTCTGACCGAAATGCATTTTCATATCGGCATCATAACGTTTGATCAGACCCGGTTCAGTCGCAACTGTAACGGCAAGTTTACCGCTTTCAAAAGCATCTTTAGGAATCAATACCGCAGAGAAAAACTGTTGTTTGAAGGAGAACCATTCGATCTTTCCTTTTTTCAACTCTTCAGTTTCATCTTTAGCAACGCTCAAATGATCCGGACTTTCAGTTGTGTATTTGTAGAAAGGAGCAGCGTGCTCTTTTTCTTTTGCAGCAGATTTTTCCTGCTCTAATAACGTTGCAGACCAGTTTAATGAGATAGAATCCGTTTGGATCACCTGATTTAAACCATTCAGATTAATGTTAAAAGCAACATTATTCGATTTTGGTTTTAGATCGTAAGTATATTCAATGTATTTATCACCTTGATAAGTGGCACGCATGCTCACTTTATTGTCCGTTACGGTTGGCGTAAAATAAAGATCATTGGTATTTAAGATTTTACCGTTGATGTTCATTTTTAACCCGAACTTATTCTGGTCACCATCAAATAAAATAACCGGTTTTCCATTGTAAGTTTTTTGACCTTTTACCTGTACAGATAAGATCTTACCACCTTTATTGGTCAGCGTTAATTTTAAGTTTTCATTTTCTAAAACAGTTGTTTTAGCTGTACCTGTGATGCTGCCACCAAATGGTCCTGATAATGTTGCTGAATCAACAGCTGGTGTTGCCGCTGCTATTGTAGGAGCAGTGGTTTTTGTGGCTGCATTAACTTTTTTCAAAGAATCTGCGGCAATTCTTTCCTTTTCTTTGGTGATTTCAGTCTGACTGGGACCAAAAAAGTAAAAAGAACCGGCCAAAACGATCATGATCAGGAACAGGCCTGTAAACGTATTTCTATCCATTATTGTTATTTAAACTCGTATTATTTGATTTTTTTCTTTGCAAATTCCATCGCAGCGGCGACAAATTTAACAAAAAGTGGGTGAGGATTAGCAACTGTTGATTTTAATTCTGGATGAAATTGTCCACCAACGAAGAAAGGATGGTTTTTAAGCTCCACAATTTCTACTAAATGGCTATCAGGATTTAATCCTGAAGCAATCATTCCTGCTGCTTCATACTGCTCTAAATACGCATTATTGAATTCATAACGATGTCTGTGACGCTCAGTGATGTGAGCTTTACCGTAAGCTGCAAAAGCTTTTGTACCTTTTTTAACATCACATGGGTAAGAACCTAAACGCATGGTACCACCTTTGTTGGTCACCGTTTTTTGATCTTCCATCATGTTGATCACTGGATGCTCTGTGTTTTCATCAATCTCAACGGTATTTGCATTGGTTAAGCCCAATACATTTCTACCGAATTCAATTACTGCACACTGCATACCTAAACAGATACCGAAGAAAGGAACATCATTTTCACGAACATATTTGATCGCATCAATTTTTCCTTCAATACCACGGCTACCAAAACCCGGAGCAACCAATACACCGTCTAAATGCATTAATTTTTCTTTGGCATTGTCTGCATAGACCCCCTCTGAATGGATATATTCTACTTTTACTTTACACTCATTTTTAGCACCTGCATGTACAAAAGATTCAATAATCGATTTGTAAGCATCAGGAAGCTCTACATATTTACCAATCAGACCGATTTTAACTTCTGAAGTAGGGTTTTTCAAACGACCAAGGAAGTCTTTCCAGCTTTCCATATCCGGTTCGTTTTTCTGCGCCAGCTTCAACTTGCTCAATACCGTTTTGTCTAATTGCTCTTTCATCATCAACAATGGCACATCATAAATGGTCGAAGCATCGATAGATTCTACCACCGCATTGATGTTCACATTACAGAATAACGCGATTTTCTTACGGATATCCATATTGATATGGTGTTCTGTACGACAAACCAGGATATCCGGTTGAATACCGTATTCCAATAATGCTTTTACGGAATGTTGTGTTGGTTTTGTTTTCAATTCACCGGCAGCTGCAAGGAAAGGAATCAAAGTCAGGTGAATTACAATGGCATTGTTTGCACCTTCTTCCCATTTAAACTGACGTACAGCTTCAATGAAAGGTAAAGATTCAATATCACCAACAGTACCACCAAGTTCTGTGATTACGATGTCGTATTTACCTGTATCACCTAAGATGCGCATGTTGCGTTTGATCTCATCAGTGATGTGTGGAACTACCTGAACGGTTTTTCCAAGATACTCACCTTGTCTCTCTTTGTTGATTACATTTTGATAAATCCTTCCGGTCGTAATGTTGTTCGCCTGTGAAGTAGGAATGTTTAAGAAACGCTCATAGTGACCAAGGTCAAGATCTGTTTCCGCACCATCTTCCGTCACAAAGCATTCGCCATGTTCGTATGGATTTAATGTTCCCGGATCGATATTGATATACGGATCAAATTTTTGAATGGCTACACTGTAACCTCTTGCTTGTAATAATTTGGCTAATGAAGCGGAGATGATGCCCTTACCTAAAGAGGAAGTAACACCGCCCGTAACAAAAATATACTTAGTCATGTTTGTGATTTTCTGAAAATAAAGGCAGTTTTAACGGCTACTTTTATTGTTTTTGTACGGGATACAAAGTTAGCAAATAAAACGGAAGCTAAAGGGCTAATTGCGGAAATTTTGTTGATGTTGCAAATTCCAGACATAAGCAGTTATCACTGATAATGTTAGAGTACAAAACCGTAGAGCCGCTTTTTGACCTCTTCTGGTTTTTGTTTTTGCAGGATATCATATCGTGTAAAGATTTCGATCAGTTTATTAAATTCTTTTGCGGTTTCCGTCTTTTTCCCTTTTGATGGCGGGATGATTGTCAAAGATTGTTCCGTATATGGTTTTACTCTTGTCGCAAACCAGGTGCTGTAATAGCGCGGAATTGCCAGGCCGAGAATCATCCCCGGCAAGCCACTGAAGCCTTCCGGGCCGCCTTTTAGCAGGATTTCATCCGTATAAAAAGCCACCACATACACAGAATCATTAATGACGCCAATCGCTTTTCTGCAATCATAGCCGGCAATATTCCGCAACTCATGCATGATTTTCCATTCTACTTTAGGGATGGTGTCATTTAAGAGGTAATCGTCTCCCCAGATTTTCTTTTTGAGCACCCGCTTATTTTGCGGATAGTTGGCATATAGTTCATTTTCAGGATCATCAGTAGATCCGTAAAAACCAATATCCAGGGATTCTTCAGCTTCTTTCACCGGACGGAAAATGGATTTTGACGCATCAAATGACAATTCCCAATGGTTGATTTTGTACTTTTTTACCCGCTCTTTCGACTCTTCGGGAAATCCTGAATCTGCTAAGCGCCGCTGGAGATTTACCTTTTTCTCAAAGATGATCGTTCCATTCGGAATGAAAAGCTGCTGTGCCCTTACCGCAGTAAAAGAAATGGAAAAAAGTAACAGACAAATCAATTGCTTCATGATCATTTATGGATTAGCCTGGGCCTTAGTAAAGTTACCACTTAAATTCCAGTTTATACCAATCAATACATAACGTGGAATATAGCTAAATGTGTTTTCAGAGATCAGGTTTCCACCCACAAACCGGCTATAGCCAATCTTTTGATTCAGGATATCTGTTGCGGTAAGTTTCAGTTCAAAAGCCTCGTTTTTCCCTAGTTTAGTTGCCAGATAACTGTTCAGTATCACCACATTCAGGTCTGTTCCGAAAGAAGAGTTGGCCGGACGAAGAGACACAGACAAGGTACTGTTAAACTCTGAACGGTAAGGCAATTGCACTGTTCCGGAAAATTCATGGTTGTGGATGATGCTTTTTCCATCATTAAAACCACCGATAGAAGAAGTGCCATACATAATAGAAGCAGAAGGAGCGTAAGAAAGGTCTACTTTTGGCGTGTAATAGTTGAATGAAGCCTTTGCATTGTATTGCGTATTGATCGTTCTATTGCGCACTCCATTGATTCTTGCGACGTTACCCGAGCGGTAAAAGCTCAGATCCAGCCCCATGCGGAAATGAAGTTTCGAAAATCCTTTGGAATAATACACATTTCCACTCAGGGAGTTATTGCCGTTTAAATTGATAAAGCTGGAAACCCTTTTGTTAAATTCATCCACAATTTCAGAGCCTACAATCGCATTATTGGTGAAACCATAATTCAGATATGTAGAGAAAAACTGATCAAAATTCATCATATAACTACTGTAGGAAATGGCGAAATTGTTGGTGAAAGAAGGCCTTAAAGTCGAATTACCAATCACCTGATATAGAGGTGTGTTAATTTGAATTACAGGTTGTATCTGCTCAATGCTAGGTTGTTGCGTGTAGCCATTGTAGTTTAACGACATACTCGTACTGTTGCTGATTTTGTAAAAGATATTGGTTCGTGGGGAGAGGTTCAGGTAATTCCGCTTGAAATTACCGGCTTTATCCAGATCTTTTAATTCAAAATTAGTTTGCGTCGCCTCAAGACCACTTGATACGGAGAAATTTTTCACTTTATACTGAAAGATCATCTTCCCAATATTTGAAAAATTAATGAACTTAAAATTATTACTGAGGGAATCTATCTTTTGGGATACACCTGTAACTGCATCAAAAACTAACCGGTTACTACTGGAAGCGATGGTTTTGAAGGTATAACCTGCTTCCATTGACCAGTGTTTACTTAGTAATTCTGCATAGCTGATTCTGGTTCCAATAGAATTTTGCTTACCCGAATTGTCCTTGATCAGATTAATGTCTTCACTGCGGTTCCATTGACCCTGTGAATTGTAATATTCGGTATGGTTTATACTGCGCTCCAGGCCTTCGCTGTTCTGACTTTCCGGCTGAATATCAATCGATAAGACCCTTCCTTTTTTCTTAAATTTTGTTGACCAGTTGATATTACCGTTAAACAGGTCGGCAGAGCCATTTCCAATGTTGGATTGATTATTCTGACTGATCAGTATTCCAAATTCATTTTTACTGCCATTCAGACTTTTGGACTCGTTATAACTCCGGTTCTTTTTCAGGCCAAATGATACTTTTAGGATAGATAAAGAGTCGGTATGGTAGGTATAGGTACCACGGATATTTTCGCCGGTAACATTAGAATGATCGTCTGTAGTGCCCATACTCATAAATTGCTGTCCGGAAGGTAACAATTCCTGTGAAGTGGAAGTTTTATGGTTGTTGTTCTGGTTATTAAATACTTTGAAGTTCATTTTTAAACCCATCTGATTATGGTAAAATTTATCAGAAAAATGGGCGCCAAGATTGATATTGCTCGGGAGACCTCCGGTAGAGGAATAGTAATCGTCATCATCATCACCGCCGGAAGAATACATAATGGAACTGCCATCGTCTCCAATCTCAATCTGGTCATAATCTTCTCCTTTGAGCTTTCGCATGGAATTGTTGATCTTAGAGTCGTTGTCGAGGTTAGAATAGGTGCCGAAGATGGCCATCTTCAATTTACTTTTGAACGCACCAATCATCCCGCCGTAATCCTGAAAGGCATCGCTCCCTGCATTGGCATCCAGTGTGGTTAGATAACCATTCTTTGCATTGTCTTTGAGTTTGATATTGATGGTTTTTTGCTTGATGCCGTCGTCAATTCCGGTCAGCTCGGCTGCCTTACTTTTTCGTTCATACACCTGTACTTCATCTACTGCATTCGCTTTTAAATACCTGGTAGCCAGCAGGGGATCATCGCCAAAAAACTCATCACCGTCCACCAGGACGGTTTTTACCTCTTTCCCCTGAGATTTAATCGAACCGTTTTTGTCCACGTCAATGCCCGGAAGCCTTTTTAGCAATTCCTGTACATTGGCATTGTTTCGTACGGCGAAACTGTCTGCCTGAAAAACTAAGGTGTCACCACGCATTCTGATGGCTTTTTTGGTGGCCGCTATGACCACCTCAGTCAGTAATTTGGACTTTAATTCCATATTTACCTTTCCGACGTCAACAAGCGTATCTCCTACAATATTGATGTTCCGGATATAATCGGCCATTTTAGGGTAAGTAATCAGGAGCTGATAACTGCCCTTTCCAATATTTCCCCATTCGAAACGTCCGTTTTTGTCCGTACGGGCTGTTTTTACCAATATAGAATCCGAAGCCCTGATCAACAGGACTGCACTATTTTCAAGAACCTTTTTTTCTAAGGTATCAGCCACTAAACCTTTAATGACAGATTTTTGCGCTAAACTGGTAAATGAAAATAAAGTGAAAATTATATAAGTGAAAAATTTTTTCAGCATAATTTACCGGCTATCTCTCCTGGTGATTTCCTAAATCTAGCAACATTTTTTTTGTCTCTATTAATTTTAATCATATTCTTTTAAGAATTTTAAATCAGGCAGCGTTAAGTGTTAAAATTTTAAAAGTTGCGATAGGGCTTAACCTTTTCTGTGTTTGATGTTTAATGCAAAATTAAAAGCACAGTTTTTTGCTTTAATGATACAGCTGCTGAGGAAGAAGTCCGGGATCAAGATCAAATTTTGTGGGGAAACGGGCTTACTCAACGGTAAGCGATATCTATGAAAAGACATCCGTTTATGTGGTGGTGTGCACGTGGAGGGGTTGTCGTACTCTTCAGGCGAGCAGCAAATAGAGATCAGAATCAGTTGTTGTTATAAGAAAGGGGGGGAGGGATCAAACCGGAAATTTCGGCCATAAAAAAGGCCCGAATAAAATCCGGGCACTTTTGTTAAAGTATATTTGGTTAGAATATGCGGGTTTGGGTTGTTGTTTTTTTAATTATGTGGTCTTTGATTATTTAAATATAATGCAAAATATACTTTAATCACAATATAATTTTCAACTTTTTTCATAAAGCGAATCAAAATATCAAATAATCTTGCTTTGTGGCCTTTTCCGGAAGGATATGGGGGCTAAATAATTTTTACTTGCAACAGCTATAATATGGTAAAACCTGTTTTTTTTGTGCCGACCAGGCAATGTAAACCTCAGTTTCATTGGATAGGCGGTACTTAAATCCATTGAGTCCGCTACGTTTAAGCTCATTATAAAAGTCTTTATCCGGCGTATGTTGATCAGGATTTTCATTTTCCGTCACTGCAGGCTCCAGAAAGTTTTCCTCCTCCAGGAACAATTTCAGCTCCTGCTGCATAAATTCCAATTGCTTTGCTTCCTTTTTAAGGTCAAGTGTAGAAGCATAGCTTTTCAAAAGATCAGTTGCCTTGAAGTCTTTTTGATAAATCAGCGCGCCATCATGGGCAGTAATACTGAAATTCATGGTCATGTTGGCTGGTTTCTCTCCTTTTAAGACTACTTTAAAGGTATCCAGTAACAAAGTGTCGCTGAAGGCTTTTAACACAGTCTCGCCTTTCATATTGCTTTTTAAATCCTCCGCTGAAGCAGTGGTTTTATTGCCTTTACAGGCCGCAAGAACGCAGAGGAATAATAACAGATAGGTATAATGTTTCTTCATAAAGGGGAATAATTTAGGATCCCAGTATCTTTTTAAGGTCTTCGGGGGTATCAATGGCGATCGTTTCAATATCCGTTACCCTGGTTTGAATCGCATAACCGTTTTCTACCCATCGCAACTGCTCCAGACTTTCTGCAATTTCCAGTGAAGAAGGAGGGAGTTGTGTAATTTCCTCTAATACCGACGCCGTATATCCGTAAATACCGATGTGCTTATAAAACAAATGGGCCTGCAACCAGTTTTCTTTTTCTGTATTGCGGAGGTAGGGGATGGTCTGTCGACTAAAATAAACTGCTTCTTTTCGGGTATTCAGCACCACTTTCGGCAGGTTATGGTTAAATAATTCTGCTTGTGTGTGAATTTGCTTAATCAGGGTTGCCAGCTGTACTTCCGGATCTGTAAAGCAGGAAACCAACAGGTCGATTTGTGCCGGATTTATAAAAGGCTCATCACCCTGAATGTTGATCAGCACATCAAAACCCGGCAGTTGTCTGGCGACTTCTGCACAGCGATCTGTGCCGCTCTGGTGTTCAGCGCCAGTCATGATATACTCAGCACCAAAGCTTTTCAGTTCTTCGGCAATTCGCTCATCGTCGGTAGCGACCACCACTTTGTCCAGACCTTTAGCCTTCTGCGCCTGCTCATAAACCCTGCGGATCATGCTTTTCCCCTGAATATCCACTAATGGTTTTCCGGGGAAACGCGTAGAAGCAAAGCGGGCGGGGATTACTCCAAGTACCTTCATCTTAAAATAAACCGTTTATTTCTGCATCAATAGATCGGATGATCGTACCCAGATCTTCCGGGTTATTCGTGAAATCAAGCTTGTTTTTATCCAGAATCAGTAATTTCCCCAGACTGTAATCTTTAATCCAGGCTTCATATTTTTCATTCAGCTTCGATAAATAATCAATACGGATACTGGCTTCATACTCACGGCCACGACGTTGGATGTTGTTTACCAACGTAGGAACTGATGCACGCAGATAGACCAACAAATCCGGTGGTTTAATAAATGAGGTGATGTTCTCAAATATATCGCGGTAATTGTTGTGATCTCTGGTCGTCATTAAGCCCATTTCATGAAGATTTTCTGCAAAAATATGCGCATCCTCATAAATGGTTCTATCCTGAATCACATTGCGTTTATTGTTCTCAATGTCGACAATCTGCTGGAAACGACTGTTTAAAAAGTAAATCTGTAAGTTAAAGCTCCATCGTTTCATGTCGCTGTAAAAATCTTCCAGATAAGGGTTGTCTTCCACACCTTCGTATAACGCTTCCCAGCCATAATGCTTGGCGAGTAATTCTGTTAAGGTGGTTTTACCGGCACCAATATTTCCAACTATAGCTATATGCATATTTTAATAATTTATCTAGCTTTTGTAGCTATATGATCTAATTTCGGACTAAAAGGATTTGAATCCGATCAGTTCTCTTGCTTCTTTAATGGTTTTTTGCGCGCTTTCTCTGGCTTTTAATGCACCATGTTTTGCTACCTGACGTAAATAAGAAGTGTCTTTAGATATTTCTTCGATTTTTTCACGGATCGGCGTATTAAACAGGATCATGTCTTCTGCCAGTTGTTTTTTGAAATCACCGTAACGAAGTTCACATTTGTTATATAAGCCATCGAAATGAGCCATTGTATCTGCCGGAGAAACGATTTTCATCAGGTCAAATAAGTTTTGGATTGCTTCCGGTTTTGGTTGATTTTCTTCCGTTGGTCCGGCATCTGTTACTGCACGGGAAACCTTTTTACGGATCACCTCAGGGCTGTCAGACAGGTAAATACAACTTCCGTCGCCAGAAGATTTACTCATTTTTCCTTTGCCGTCTAATCCTGGTACTTTTACCAGGTTCTCCTGATAGTTGAAAGCATAAGACTCAGGGAAAAGGTCTGTTTTGTACATTCTGTTGAAGCGATTTCCGAAGGTACGGGTCATTTCAAGATGTTGCTCCTGATCTTTTCCTACCGGAACTTTAGTGGCTTTGTGGATTAAAATATCGGCAGCCATTAAGGTTGGATAAGTTAATAAACCAGCGTTCACATTGTCGGACTGAGATCTGATTTTGTCTTTAAATGAGGCACTGCGCTCCAATTCGCCCATATAGGCATTCATATTCAGGTATAAATACAACTCAGCAACTTCAGGAACGTCAGACTGGATATAGATGGTGGTTTCTTCTGGATTGATACCGCAAGCAAGATATTCTACTAATACATGTTTTACATAACCATGAAGATCGCCGGGAGTTGGGTGTGTGGTTAAAGAATGAAGGTCGGCAATGAAGAAGTAGCAATTGTAATCGTATTGCATCTTCACAAAGTTTTTAACCGCACCAAAATAATTTCCCAGGTGTAATTTTCCTGTAGGACGTATCCCGCTAACTACCGTTTCTTTCATGCAACGAAATTAAGAAAAAACAGGTATTGGGGAGGCGTATAATTTCATTTTTATCTTTTATAAATTGTTTAAAGGAGGAATTTACATTGGAATGAGCATATTAGCGGTCCTGTCTTTAAAAAAATAGTAGCTTTGAATCAATGATCCGCCTCTTAAAGCATAGCCATCGCATCTATTCTGTATTTGTTATTGTGTCGCTTTCTGCGGTATTTTATCCTTTTTACTACGTAGCCGCACAGTCTCCGAAAGGTTACCTGACGCTAAACCGGCTCCGAAAAGCCAATAGTTTCCTGAGCAGCTGGCTGACCGGCTTCTTTTTTAGGTTTACTTTTGAGCAACCTTTAGTTAAGGATCAGACCTATATTTATTGTGCCAACCATACTTCCAACCTGGATATCATGATTTTTTGTATCCTGGCTCAGGGGAAATTTCATTTTATGGGGAAGGATGCGCTGTTGAAAAATCCAATGCTGAAAATCTTTTTTAAGACGATTGATATTCCGGTGAACCGCGATAGTAATATTTCTGCGTTTCGGGCATTCAAAAAGGCTGGCGAGCGATTAGAGGCAGGTTGGAGTCTGATTATCTTTCCGGAAGGAGGGATAGATGGTAGTCATTATCCGCCTGTTTTGCAGTCTTTTAAGAATGGACCATTTCGCCTGGCTATAGAAAAAAACCTGTCTATTGTTCCTGTAAGTTTATCCGATGTGTGGAAAAAGATGTGGGATGATGGCTCAAAATATGGTAGTACGCCAGGAATTTGTGATATTTACATCCATCAGCCGGTTGAGACCACTGATTTAACGATAATGGATGCCGATCAATTAAAAGAACGCATTTTTGATTTAATAAATAGTAAACTCGTTTTGCATGACCATAGATAAAGAAACCATATATAAGGTGGCCGACCTGGCCAGAATCGCCATAGAAGAGAAAGAAGTAGACAGCCTGATGGGGGATATGAATAAGATTCTTACTTTTATGGAACAGCTTAATGAATTGGATACCAAAGGTGTAGCGCCATTGGTGTACATGAATGAAGAAGAAAATGTTTGGCGGGAAGATGTGGTAAAACAGGAGATTTCTGTAGCAGATGGATTGAAAAATTCAGCGAAACACAATGAAAACTTCTTTATGGTGCCTAAAATCCTGGAAAAATAAAGCCGGATGTAACATTCCGGGGTACTTTGCCGTCTTAATCAAAAACCCGAATAATTTAGCTACCAATGGAAAAAGCGTTAATCAACATCAAAGATATAGGCCGTAAATACGTGATCGGATCAGAAGTGATCCATGCTTTAAAATCAGTTTCATTGGATATCCAAAAAGGTGAATTTGTAGCATTAATGGGACCTTCCGGTTCCGGAAAGTCTACTTTAATGAACATTCTGGGCTGTTTGGATACGCCAAGTAAAGGTACTTATGTATTGAATGGTATTAATGTAAGTCATATGACGGAAAATGAACTTGCAGAAGTTCGTAACAAGGAAATTGGCTTCGTCTTCCAGACTTTTAATCTATTACCACGCTCCACTTCCCTGGATAATGTGGCTTTGCCATTGATTTATGCAGGTGCAAATAAGAAGGAACGCGATGCAAGAGCGCAAAAAGCACTGGAGAATGTAGGTTTAGGAAACAGGGTTACGCATAAGCCAAATGAGCTTTCCGGTGGTCAGCGTCAAAGGGTAGCCGTAGCCAGAGCATTGATCAATAACCCTTCTATCATCCTTGCAGATGAGCCTACAGGTAACCTGGACACTAAAACCTCTATTGAAATTATGGGCCTGCTGGAAGAAATTCACAGTAAAGGAAATACCATTATTCTGGTTACCCATGAGGAGGATATCGCGCAGCATGCCCATCGTATTGTTAGGATGCGTGATGGTTTAATTGAAAATGATTATCCAAATACCGACATTAAAACGGTTTCCCCACGCCTTGTAAAATTAGAAGAACGTGGTGATGACTTCGAAAAAATTGGTTAATTTTCCAATATGAAGATATATACCAAAACCGGCGACAAGGGGTTGACTTCCTTAATTGGTGGAACCCGTGTGCCTAAGTTCCATTTGCGCATTGAATGCTATGGAACGGTAGATGAGCTGAACTCTTATATCGGACTCATCATGTGCCAGGATATTGACCCTCATCATCAACAGGTGTTGAAGGAAATTCAGGACAGATTGTTCACTGTAGGGGCCGCATTGGCTGCAGATCCCGAAAAATCAAGGATGAAAATTCCCGATCTCCACGATACTGACATCACTTTGCTGGAAGAAGAAATGGACAATATGAACAAGTTATTGCCGGAATTGAAACACTTTGTGTTACCCGGCGGTACAACCGTAGTTTCCTATTGCCACTTAGCGCGTTGCGTATGCAGACGTGCTGAACGTTTGACTGTACATTTAGCCTCTGAGAGCTTTGTTGACGAAAAAATGACGATATATTTGAATCGTTTAAGTGATTATTTGTTTGTTTTGGCACGTAAACTGAACTTAGATGCAAAAGCAACGGAAAACATCTGGATTCCAAGGCTCTAAAAATGGTTGAAAAAAAGTTTGTTTTGCTCAGGTTTTTTAATATACTTTTGCGAAACGAATAGAATAACTTAATTAGGATAGGAAATATGTATTGGACACTAGAACTCGCATCGCATTTGGAAGACGCTCCATGGCCTGCAACAAAAGACGAATTAATTGATTACGGGATAAGATCAGGCGCACCAGTAGAGGTGATTGAGAATTTACAAGCTTTGGAAGATGATGGGGAACCATATGAAACCATCGAAGAAATCTGGCCGGATTATCCTACTAAAGATGACTTCTTCTTCAACGAAGACGAATACTAATCTTTAACGAATTTTTCATTGTAAAGGTCCTGTCAACTCGGGGCCTTTTTTTGTGCCAGAACTTTTTTGGAATGATGATTGTTTGTATAATGTCATGGGTTATTAAATAACCTCAACCAGTTTCATCTAAAAAACAGTTCTTAAAATCAAACGTTATGGGAAATTTACTTTATTTAGTAGCAGTAGTATTGGTAATATTATGGGTCATTGGGTTCTTTTTTCAAGGATTTGGCCCGAATGTTGGCAGTTTAATTCACGTTCTTTTAGTGATTGCAGTGATCGCTATCATTCTGAAAATCATTAACAGAGCAGCTTAATCGTTATTATCGTATTTAATATAGTTAGAGGCCTCTGAGATGATCAGAGGCCTTTCTTTTTTAAGATCAAAGCAATCTCCAGATCTTCGGGCCAGGTGATCTTTATGTTTTCACGTGCCCCTTCAATAATGTGAATCGGATAACCCGCATACTCCACCACAGAAGCGTCATCGGTAAATTCATTTCTGAAAGGTGTCTGATAAGCTTTCCTTAATACTTCTGTTGTAAAGGTTTGAGGGGTTTGGATCATGATTAGGTTCTCCCTGTTTAAGCCTTCCGTTTTGCCTTCCATATTGATGCTCCTCACAGAGTCAGTCGACCTTACTCCGGCAACGGCATTGCCATTCGCTTCGGCCGCAGTAAAAGAACGTAAAATGAGGTCCGCCGGGACCAATGGACGTACGGCATCATGGATGGCCACGATTCCTTTGCCTTTAATGGCCTTTAAGCCGTTTTTAACGGAATGAAAGCGTTGTTCGCCACCCTTTACTACCAAATGCTTTATGGTGAAGCTGTGGGTCTTGCAGAGTTCTTCCCAGTATTGGTGCTGGTGGATATTTAAAACCAGCAGTAACTCCGGATGTAATTCAGAATTTGCAAAGGCCTCCAGGGTATGCATCAGGATCGGTTTTCCGTCCAGTAGCAAGAACTGCTTGGCGATTTCGCTCTGCATTCTCGATCCGGAACCTCCTGCGACTATAATTGCGTAATATTTCATGGTTGGGGTCTTGGACAAATTTCAGGTCCTGGTTATAGGTGAGCAGGTTTTAAACAAAAATAGGAGATCCAAACCTGAATGGTCCAAAATCTCCTATTTTATGAGTTATATTTTTACTTAGATGATCAACATCGCATCTCCATAACTGTAGAAACGATATTTTTCTTTTAAGGCTACTTCATAAGCATTTCTTACGTAATCGTAACCACCAAAAGCACTTACCATCATCAATAACGTTGATTCAGGTGTGTGGAAATTGGTAATCATTGAATTCGCAATACTGAAATCATAAGGAGGGAAGATGAATTTGCTTGTCCAGTCGTTTGCTGGTTTTAGTAACTTTCCTGAAGAAACAGCAGATTCAATCGCACGCATAGAAGTTGTTCCTACGGCACAGATTCTTCTTTTTTCTTCAATCGCTTTGTTCACGGTATCCGCGGCTTTCTGCTCAATGATGAATTGCTCAGAATCCATTTTATGTTTTGTTAAGTCTTCTACTTCCACAGATCTGAAAGTACCTAAACCTACGTGTAAGGTTACTTCTGCAAAGTTTATACCTTTCAGTTCCAGACGTTTCATCAACTCTCTGCTGAAGTGTAATCCTGCTGTTGGAGCCGCAACCGCGCCTTCATGCTTAGCGAAGATCGTTTGGTAACGCTCTTTGTCCTGAGCAGTAGCTTTACGTTTGATATATTTTGGAAGTGGAGTCTCTCCTAGAATTTCAATGTTTTTTCTGAACTCTTCGTCTGTACCGTCAAATAAGAAACGGATGGTACGCCCGCGGGAAGTGGTATTGTCTACTACTTCTGCCACTAACAGGTCGTCATCACCGAAGTACAGCTTGTTTCCAACACGAATTTTACGGGCAGGGTCTACTAAAACGTCCCATAAACGCAATTCTTTGTTCAGTTCACGTAGCAAAAATACTTCAATCGTTGCACCAGTCTTTTCTTTGTTACCGTATAGACGCGCAGGAAAAACTTTGGTGTTGTTCAAAATCATGACATCCTGATCGTCAAAATAACTTAAAACATCCTTGAATATTTTATGTTCAATTTTGCCACTATCTTTATGCAAAACCATTAAACGGGCTTCGTCCCTATGCTCTGAAGGATTATTGGCAACTAATGATTCAGGTAGATTAAACTTAAATTGAGATAACTTCATATTTTTTCGATGTGATAATTAAGGGCGCAAATTTACGAAATATAATTTTCTTTTCCATACATATTCCTCATACTCTGTCCTTGAATTGTTAAATCTTCAAGGCATTGCGTGTTTTTTCAGGAATACCCGATATTTTCGTAGCACTGCGCCGTGATTTTATAGTGTGATTGTGTGTTTTTAGCAGGTATTGTTATTTTTTAGTGTTAATGATATTTTTGATTCAGGCCATTTAGTTTTTCTATTACAAACAGGAAATCTAATTGTTTGCAATTTTTTAGAACTAGTACCTTTTTTTAATTACTGTTGTTTAATTTTTGAATCTTGCTCGGTGGTTTTTGATTCCCGCTACTTGAATTTTGATTGTTGTTCTCTGAATTTTGACTGCTATTATCTAAATTTTGACTACCACTATGTATTTTTTATATTATATAAGAATTCCCTGTAACCTTTTTAGTTAGTTTTGGTCTAAACCCTAATTATGATTATTCTCAGATTAATAGGCGAAAGTTTTCGATTTGCACTAGATGCGCTACGCCAAAATAAAACGCGTACCATGCTTTCCTTATTGGGGATCACCATCGGTATCTTCACCATCATCTTCGTTTTCTCTGCTGTAGATACCCTGAGAGGTAAACTGCAAGCGAGTATAGATAAATTAGGTTCCAGTACGGTGTTCGTGCAGAAATGGCCATGGGGTGGTTTCGGTGATTATCCATGGTGGAAGTATGTGAACAGACCAGAACCTTCCCTGAGAGATTATGAAGGCCTGAAAGATCGTCTGGAGTATGTCGAAGGTGTTTCCTACGAGATTTCCGCCAATGGCAGAACCATTAAATATAGAAGTAACTCCGTAGAAGGTGGTGCCATCAGGGCCGCTTCGCAGGATTTTAATAAGACCTGGAACCTCGATTTTCAAGAGGGAAGGTATTTTACAGAAAGTGAAGGAAAATCCGGTTCACCAGTCGTGATTATTGGTGCCGATATTGCCGATGGTTTGTTTAATGGTGAACCTGCAATTGGTAAGGCGATTTCTGTAATGGGAAGAAGATTAACAGTAGTTGGCGTGTTTAAGAAAGAAGGGGAAGATATGATGGGGATGTCCCAGGATAAAAATATCCTCATGCCACTTAATTTTGCCAAAGGAATTATGGATGTTGAAAGTGACAGATATGATCCTACAATTACTGTTAGAGGAAAAGACTATGTTGCCCTGGAAGAGGTAGAAAGTGAGATCAGAGGTGCACTCAGAGGGATAAGAAGGACAAAACCAGGTGTGGAAGATGATTTTGCACTGAATAAGAGTACAATCGCATCCAACCAGTTAGATCAGATGTTCGGTGTGGTAGATATCGCAGGTTGGGTAATCGGTGGTTTCTCGATCCTTGTCGGAGGTTTTGGTATTGCCAATATCATGTTCGTTTCCGTAAAAGAAAGGACCAATATTATCGGTATTCAGAAATCGCTGGGCGCAAAGAATTATTTTATCTTGTTGCAATTCCTGTTTGAAGCTATAGCATTGTGTTTATTGGGAGGGGCTTTCGGGCTGTTACTGGTTTACCTGTTCACCGTGGCGTTAACCGCAGGCGGTTTTGAAATGACACTGTTCATGAAGAATATTGTGCTCGGATTTACGATATCTGTAGTGATTGGGGTGATATCAGGGTTCTGGCCGGCTTATTCAGCGTCACGACTAGACCCGGTTGAAGCAATTCGCTCTTAATAGGCCTTGCGCGCGCAGCAATTCAGTAGGATACTCCTCAAAGGCTGAAACCTTTTCCGCTGAAGGGCGGAAAACTTTCAAGGCCTTTTCTGAGATCACTCCTGCATTGCCGCCATGTTGCTTCGGAATATTTACTCGCTACACCAAATCGCATGATGGATACCAGACCAGAAGGGTTATGGGCAGCAGGTATAGATGACTACTGAAATTTTAAGGTGATTTTCAGGCTATAAAATGGACATCTAGCTTTGAAGACATTCGAATGTTTGCCCTTCAGCAAAGATTCGGGGATGAAAAGCGGATGGGTATTTTAGTTAAAAAAAAGCCGGTTTCCTACGCAGAAACCGGCTTTTTCATGAAATATGTTGTGCTTAGCTTAATTTTGCTAAAGCAGTTTTGATTCTCAATACAGCATCTCTTAATTTATCTTCTGCAGCAGCATAAGAAATTCTGATACAATCTTCGTTACCGAAAGCTTCACCTGTTACCGTAGAAACATGAGCTTCGTTTAACAGGTAAAGACAAAGGTCTTCTGCATTAGTGATTTTGTAATCGCCAGTGCTTGTACCGAAATATGCTTTAACTTCAGGGAAGAAGTAAAAAGCACCATCAGGAAGGTTTACTTTGATGTTTGGAATCTCTTTTAGTAAAGCGTAAACAATATCTCTACGGCTTTTGAATTCATCAACCATAGCGCTTACAGTTTCTAAACCGCCTTGATAAGCATGTAAAGCTGCACGTTGTGCAATGGAAGAAGTTCCTGACGTAACTTGTCCCTGCATTTTATCACAGGCATTAGCAATTTCTTTGTTCGCAGCCATATAGCCTACGCGCCATCCAGTCATGGCATAAGATTTTGAGAAACCATTGATTAAGATCACTCTGTCTTTGATGGAATCAAATTCAGCAATCGAAGCATGTTTTCCTACAAAGTTAATGTGCTCATAAATCTCATCAGAGATGATATAGATGTTTGGATATTTCTCAAATACAGCAACCAGGTCGGCAAGTTCTTCTTTCGAATACACTGAGCCGGTAGGGTTGTTTGGAGAAGAGAACATGAACAATTTAGATTTTGGCGTGATGGCCGCTTCTAATTGTGCTCCGGTAATTTTGAAGTTGTTTTCTAAGGAAGCTTTGATAAATACAGTCTCGCCTTCCGCAAGTTTGATCATTTCTGAGTAAGATACCCAGTAAGGAGTAGGTACAATAACCTCTTCTCCAGGGTTTACAAGACACATTACAGCATTGGCCAAAGATTGTTTCGCACCAGTTGAAACTACGATCTGATCAAAACCATAGTTTAGTCCATTTTCTCTCAATAACTTATCAGCAATAGCCTTACGTAATTCAGGATATCCTGATACAGGAGTGTAATAAGAGTAGTTTTCGTCAACAGCGATCTTCGCTGCTTCCTTTACAAACTCCGGAGTAAAGAAATCCGGTTCGCCGAAGCTAAGGTTGATTACATCAATCCCTTTTGAGGATAGTTCTCTACCTAACTTTGCCATTTTAATGGTCTGAGACTCTGAAAGGTTATTGATTCTGTTGGATAAAAATGTCATAATATTTTGTGCGCAAGCAAATATAATTTTGTGAGAACGCAAATATATAAACCTGACGGAATTTTAAACTAAAAAAAATACTTTTTAATGTACTTTGATGGTTAAAACGTATTTTTGACGGCTAAACTCTGCCAATTGTTACCTCAGAAAAAAGCAATACTCGTTTCTTTATGTATTAGTGTCGTCCTGATGCTGGCTAAATTTGGTGCGTATTTTATGACGCATTCCAATGCCATTCTTACGGATGCGGCAGAAAGCATCGTCAATGTCCTCGCCAGCTCTTTTGCTTTTTACAGCATTTACCTCGCCACCTTACCTAAAGATGAAAACCATCCATACGGACATGGGAAAGTAGAATTCTTCTCCGCTTTTGTGGAAGGAATTCTAATCGCTATTGCGGGACTAATCATCATTTTTAAATCCAGCTACGACCTGGTTTTCCCCCGCGAAATCAAACAATTGTATGAAGGTGCAATCATTGTGGGTGCAACTGGGATTGTTAACCTGTTGGTGGGCCTTTACCTGATCAATGTCGGTAAGAAACATCGTTCTATTACACTGGAAGCCGATGGGAAACACCTCATGACCGATGCCGTTACCAGTGCCGGTTTGGTGGTTGGGATCATTTTGATACAGCTTACACAGATATTCTGGTTGGATAGTGTGATCTCTATTTTGTTGGGATGCTATATTGTTTACAATGGATACAAGCTCACCAGAAGATCGGTGGGGGGACTGATGGACGAAAGTAATGTAGATCTGGTCAAAGAAATCGTGGGCATTTTACAGGAAAACAGACAGGAATCATGGATTGATGTCCACAATTTAAGAGCACAACAATATGGCGCAGATTTACATATCGATTGCCACATTACTTTACCATATTATTTCGACCTCAATAAGGTCCATCATGAAATATCAGCTATTGATAAAATGATCAATGTGAATGCTGAGCATACTACGGAACTTTTTATCCATGCAGACCCTTGTCTGCCGGCATGTTGTAACTATTGCAAGATGAAAAACTGTGACGTGAGACAGGAAGCATTCAAAAAGGAGATTCCATGGACGGTGGAAAATGCAACAAAAAATCAAAAACATTTCGATCAATGAGTTATTTTAACGTAAGGGTATACGGCCTGCTTATCAATGCTGACAATCAAATATTGATCAGTGATGAGCAGTCGGGGGGGAAGATTTTTAGTAAATTCCCTGGTGGTGGACTGGAATTGGGCGAAGGCCTGATCGAAGCACTCAAAAGAGAGTTTATGGAAGAGTGTGATGCGGAAATTGAAGTGCTGGAGCATATTTATACCACTGACTTTTACGAGAAATCTTCCTTCAATGACAGTCAGATTTTAAGTATTTATTATATGGTAAAAGAGGTTCATCCCTTACGATTGGATTTTAAAACCATACCCTTTGATTTTGAGGGGGATAGTTTACAAGCCTTTAGATGGGTAGCCTTAAAAGACCTTAAAGTGGAAGACGTGACCTTCAAGACGGATCAGAAAGTAGTCGAATTACTTAAAAACAGTTAAGCATGACTTTAGCAGAACGAGATCAGAAAGTAATCTGGCACCCCTATACACAGATGAAAAATGCCCTACCACATATCCCGATTGTAAGGGGAGAAGGCGTTTATCTTTTTGATGAGGAAGGGAAGAAATATATTGATGCTGTTTCCAGCTGGTGGGTAAACATCCATGGACATGCACATCCGCATATTGCAAAAAAAGTAGCTGAGCAATTGAGTGTATTGGAACATGTGATTTTCGCAGGCTTTACACATGAACCGGCAGTGCTATTGGCCGAAAGGTTACTGGAAATACTTCCTGCGGGGCAGGAAAAGGTTTTCTATACCGATAACGGCTCTACAGCGGTTGAAGTCGCCCTGAAAATGTGCCTGCAGTTCTGGTCTAATACCGGAAGTAAAGACCGTACTAAGATTATCGCTTTTAAAGATGCCTATCATGGGGATACTTTTGGCGCGATGTCGGTAAGTGGCCGTAGTATTTTTACGGGACCTTTCAGTTCGATGCTGTTTGATGTGGAGTTCATCGATCTTCCTACAGCTGCTAATATTGAACAGATCAAGTCTAAAATCAATTACCTGAGCAATGAAGTAGCCTGTTTCATCTTTGAACCGATGGTGCTTGGTGCCGGAGGAATGCTGATGTATGAAGCGGAACACCTGGACCAGCTGATTCAAACTTGTCAGAAACACGGTATTTTAACGATTGCTGATGAAGTGATGACGGGTTTTGGTCGTACAGGGACTTATTTCGCCTGTGAATCCTTAACCGCAAAACCAGATATATTCTGTCTTTCCAAAGGATTGACCGGTGGGACGATGCCCTTAGGCGTAACCACCTGTAATGAAAGGGTGTTTGAAGCATTTTTGAGTGAGGATAAACTGAAAACATTGTACCATGGACATTCATTTACCGCTAATCCGGTAGCTTGTGCGGCTTCTCTGGCCAGTATGGATATCCTGTTGAGTCCGGAGACTTTGCCAAATATTCAAAGGATAAAAGCAAAGCATGAAGCTTTTGCAGTGCAGATTAAAGACCACCCCAAACTGAAAAACGTACGTCAGAAAGGTACTATTCTAGTCATGGAATGGGAAACCGGAGACGATACTTCTTACCTAAGCGGACTTAGAAATCAATTGTATCTTTATTTCCTGGACAGAGGGATTATTTTAAGACCTTTAGGGAATACGATATACATTTTACCTCCGTACATTATCAGCAATGAGGATCTGGATCATATTTATGAAACCATCACTCAGGCTTTAAACGATATATAAAATAATAAATGTTGCGTTCCTGACTGGCTCAGGCAGGAACGCAATTTATCCACCCGGTTCTGGGTAATTGCGGGGTTAATCAAGCTTTGCTGTCAATATTCCTGTGGAAAACACATAGCATTCTGTATATTTATCCATCCATGCCCGTTTATAAGGCAGGGTTTACGGAAGATTATACCTGATTTATTTTATGCCTAATACCATTCGATTAGTACTGTTATTATTGCTGTGTATATTTTTTCAGTATTCCAGTGCCCAAACAAAAAGAACGCTTAGTGGCAATGTCACTGACGCAAAAACCGGGGAAACGCTGATTGGAGCCAGCGTTAGATTGACTGGCGGCAATACTGCCGCTAGTCTGACCAATGCTTATGGTTTTTATTCGCTCATCATTTCTGAAGGCAAATATGAAGTAGCCGTTAGTTTTATCGGCTATAAAACCACCATTAAAGAAGTAGATATTTCAAAGGACCTGCGTTTGAATTTTGCATTGGAGGAAGATAACCAATTGAACGAAGTTGTCATTTCGGCGACTAAAAAGAACGAAAATGTGAGTAGTCCGCAAATGGGGCTGCAAAAGCTGAGCGTACGGGAAATTAATGATGTTCCGGTGCTGCTCGGAGAACGTGATGTTCTGAAAACCTTACAATTGCTACCGGGAATTAAATCAGCAGGAGAAGGAAATAGTGGTTTTTATGTACGTGGAGGGGCAACAGATCAAAATCTGATCCTTCTGGATGAAGCTCCGGTATATAATGCTTCCCATTTACTGGGCTTTTTCTCCACATTTAATTCTGATGCCATTAAAGATGTGAGCGTATACAAAGGGGGGATGCCGGCACAGTATGGCGGACGATTAGCTTCTGTACTTGATATAAAAATGAACGATGGGAACCGAAAAGAATTTACCGCCGAAGGTGGCATTGGCCTGATCTCTTCCAGACTTAAAGTAGAAGGTCCTATTGTGAAAGATAAAGGCTCTTTTATGTTGAGTGCCAGAAGAACCTATATGGATCTTTTCTTTAAACTCTCTTCTGATAGTTCGATCAGCAACAATACCCTGTTTTTTTATGATTTAAATGCCAAGGCAAATTATCAGCTGGATGATAAAAACACCATATACTTATCCGGTTATTTTGGGCGGGATAAGCTTGGCATTGCCGATGCATTTGGCTTTAACTGGGGCAATGCAACCGTTACCTTGCGCTGGAACCATTTGTACAGTAATAAGTTGTTTTCCAATACTTCCCTGATCTACAGTAATTATAATTACGTGATCCAGAACATGATGGAAGACAATAACTTTAAAGTGAATTCTTCTATCAAAGATTTCAACCTGAAGCAGGATTTTGATTACCGCCTGAGTAATGACCATAGCCTGAAATTTGGGCTCAATGTGATCCACCATACCATCGCACCCGGAAAGCTGAGTGCCGATGAAAGTTCCAGTGTCAATCCAACTACCTTTGAGAACCGTAAAGGTTTGGAATCCGCCATGTATGTGTCCGATGAATGGGCCGTGAATGAGCGTTTTAACCTGGTTTATGGCTTTAGACTGAGTAGCTTTTCCCTGCTGGGTCCTGGTAATTTCAAAAGCTATGATGCAGATGGGAATACCATTTCCAGTAAATATTATGGTTCGAAGGCTGTCGTTAAATCCTATTTCAATCTGGAGCCCAGACTGTCTGCCAGTTACCAGTTGAACCCTTCCAGCGCTATAAAGGGGGCCTATACGAGGAATGTTCAGAACATTCACCTGATGTCTAACTCCACTTCAACTTCGCCAACGGATTTATACATCATGAACAGTAATCATGTGAAGCCGGAAATCGCTGATCAGGTAGCTACCGGTTTTTTTAAGAATTTTAACGATGATAAATATGAGTTCTCCGCCGAGATTTATTATAAATGGATGCAAAATCAAATCGAATACCGTAGTGGAACCGATTTGAGAGGGAACGGAAATGTGGAAGCAGATTTGTTGTTTGGCGACGGACGTGCCTATGGAATCGAATTGTTTTTGAAGAAAAGATTTGGCAGGTTCAATGGTTGGATTGGCTATACTTTTTCCAGAACAGAGCGTCAGTTTGATACCCTCAATGAGGGGAAATGGTTTTATGCGAAACAAGACAGAACCCATGATATCTCCCTGGTAGGGATCTACAAAGCGAGTCCACGCTGGACTTTCTCTTCTGTTTTTGTCTACAATACCGGTAATGCGGTCACCTATCCAAGTGGTAAATATGAGATCAACGGCAACACCGCTTTTTATTACAAGGAGAAAAATGGATACCGGACGCCGGCTTATCACCGACTCGATGTGGCTGCCACACTGGAAGGAAAACCTGGAAAGAAACTACAGTCCAGCTGGTCTTTTGGGATTTATAATGTGTACAACAGACAAAATGCTTTTTCAATTGATTTTAAAGACAACCCTGATGATCCTACGCGTACAGAGGTGGTTAGAACCACTTTGTTCGGAATTATCCCTTCTGTTACCTGGAACTTCAAATTTTAACCGATACTACTCATGAAGAAAATTAAATTATACATAGGATTGATCATGATCTTTCTTTTTACCGCTTGTGAGCAGGTAATCGAGCTGAAATTGGAGGAAGCAACGCCGCTAGTGGTGATTGATGGTGGTATCAGCGACCAGAATGAGGTTCAGCGGATTAAAATTTCTAAAACCTATAGCTTCACGGAACCCAATAAATTTAACGGGGCGAGCGGAGCTAAAGTGGTACTTGGGATAGATGGCACAGGCTCCATCGTTTTTACGGAGGTATCTCCGGGGATTTATCAGAGTGTGAAGTTCAGAGGTAAATCAGGATCCAAATACGATATTTCAGTTACGCTGGAAGGACAAACCTATAAAGCCAGCTCGGTTATGCCAGTCCGTGTGCCTATGGATTCGCTTACTTTTAAAAGTTATAACCTTTTTGGAGAGACTAAGAATTATGTTGCAGTTAACTATAGAGATCCTGCCGGAGTAGCGAATCAATACCGTTATATCCTGAGATTTAAAGGAGTGGTAGAGAAAGATGTCGTTTCCGAAGATCGCTTTGATGATGGTAATAAGGTAACCAATGTGATCTTCTATGAACTGAATGACTTGATTAAAGGCGATAGTATTCAGGTAGAAATTCAGTGTATTGACAGAAATGTATACCGTTATTTTTATAGCCTCGGTCAGAATTCAGGCGGCGGTGGGCCTCCGGTTGCTCCTGCAAATCCACCTTCTAACTTTAGCAATGGCGCATTAGGGGTATTCAGCGCTTATACTTCCAGTATCAGGACCGCATTGATTAAGTAAAGAGCTGTCAGTTAAAGCAACATTGTGTCATTTTTACGTTGTATTATTGCAATAATGTTGCATTATTAACCGACCTTTTTACCTTTGTTTCCATCCGGTAACACCGGGGGTATTTAAACCTTAAACAAAACAAAGATGGAAACGGAATCTACACAGGAAGTCATCATTATTGGCGGAAGTTATGCTGGCCTTTCTGCGGCCATGACCTTAGGCCGGGCAGGAAGAAAAGTACTGGTAATTGATAGCGGTAAGCCCTGCAATGCGCAAACGCCATATTCTCATAATTTTATCACGCAGGATGGGCAGGTACCTGCAACCATTGCGGCTATCGCTTTATCGGAAGTATTAAAATATCCTACTGTGACTCATTTAAATGATGTGGTGACTTCCGCCATGCGCAGCACCGATTTTTTTGAATTAAAAACCGCCTCCGGTCAATCTTTCCATACAAAAAAGCTCTTGTTTGCGACGGGTGTTAAAGACCTGATGCCAGCAATAAAAGGCTTTTCGGAGTGCTGGGGTATCTCTGTAATCCATTGTCCATATTGCCATGGCTATGAAGTTGCCCGGCAAAAAACCGCCTTGCTTGCCAATGGAGAAACGGCTTTTCATTTGTCGCAGGTAGTAAGCCAATGGACAAATGATTTGGTATTATATACGAACGGGCCGGTTCAACTCAACGAAGTACAGCAGCAACAGCTGAAACGTCATGGTATTCCGGTTATTGATACGCCTGTAAAAGAAATCCAACATGAAAACGGACAACTTAAAAGTCTGTTACTGGAAGACGGACAGGAGCATTTCTTTAAAGCAATGTATAGCAGGGTAAGTTTTTCACAACATTCGGATATTCCTGAAAGCCTTGGTTGTGAGGTTAATGAGCAGGGTTATTTGATTGTGGATGATAAAAAACAAACCAGCATCCCTGGCATTTATGCCGCTGGTGACAATACGACTATGGTGAGGTCAGTTTCCATGGCAGTGGCATCAGGCACGTTATCAGGGGTTGCGATCAATTCGTCATTAATTCTCGAAAGCTGGTAAATCCAGCTTTTTTTCTTCATGATGAAATATATATAGGAAAAACAGCTATTATTTTAAAATACCTTTTTCTAAGCGTAAATCTTTATCTTAAGTCATATTGATAATATATAATCATCGTAATTTGTTTTCCGCCAGGAACATTGCTAACTTTATGTTTCTTAATGTAAATCTCAATGACGACTCACCTAGATCTGGATACTGCAACATTAGAAGAAGAAAGAATTAAAGCTTTAAAAAGGTATAGTATTCTGGATACGCCACCCGATGGGTCTTTTGACAAGCTTACCAAGCTGGCGGCAACGCTCCTGAAGGTGCCTATTGCAATAGTGAGTCTGGTAGACACTGACCGCATCTGGTTTAAATCGAAATACGGAGTGGAAGCACAGCAAATTGACCGGGATGAAGGCCTTTGTGCTTCCGTGATTTTTTCTGATGACCTGTACCTGGTGGAAGATGCGGCCATAGATCCAAGAACTTTGGCTAATCCTTTGGTAGCCGGTAGTTTCGGATTGCGGTTTTATGCCGCAGTACCATTACGTACCAGAGATGGTTTCAACCTGGGTACCTTTTGTGTAATCGACAAATCACCAAGAACATTGACTGAAGAGGAAGAGCAGATTCTCAGAGATCTGAGAGATATCGTGATGGACCAGATCGAGCTGAGGTTAGCTTCCAGAACGAGTTTAGCACAACACAACCAAATCCTTAATACTACTGCCCACGACCTTAAAAACCCATTAACAACCATTCCTGTACGTGCAGATCTGATCAAAATGAAGAAAGATAACCACGAAATGGTGGATACGCTTTGTGATCAGATTAAAATTGCCAGCCTGAATATGGTGCGGATTATTGATGAATTATTGCAGGTAGGAAGTATTGAAGCCGGGAAAATACACCTGATGCTCATCAAAGTTAATGTTTCTTTTTTGGTGAGTAACGTGGTCTCGATGAATCAGCCATTAGCGGAAAGAAAGAACCAGACCCTGCATTTCAGTTATGAAAAAGACCTGTATGTAAATGCAGATGAAGGGAAGCTGACGGAAATTATTGACAATCTGATCAACAATGCTATTAAATATTCTGCACCGGGTAAACAGATCTATATTCGTGTAAAAGAGCTTGCAGGTAAAGTTCTGATTGAGGTTCAGGATGAGGGTTTAGGCCTGACTCAGGAAGATAAAGGTAAATTATACCAGCGTTTTACCCGCTTAAGTGCACAACCAACCGGAGGGGAAAATTCTACCGGTCTTGGACTATCCATCGTGAAAGTATTGGTGGAAGCACATGACGGCACCATTCGCGCAGAAAGCGAAGGAAAGGATAAAGGTTGTAAATTTATCGTTGAATTACCGGGCAGGAATGGTTAAATCACCTGCTGTTAAAAGCAGGTAACTTCCCAGTGTCTGAGCCAGTCTTTTCCTGGCGCTAAATTAACTATGCCTTCCTTATTGATCAGTTTTTGATCATGATGAACGCTATCTGCGATGCCACACCAGGGTTCCAGACAGACAAAATCGGCGTCTTTAGCAGCCCAGATTCCGAAGAAAGGAAAAGCTTCGAAATGAAAATCCAGACCATGCGGGCTTTTCTCACTTTTTAAACGAATCTTATTGCTTTTCAGATTTTTGAGCACCAGGGCATCATGGTAAAATAATTCATGGCTTAATGGTAGCTTTCCTGCGGAGGTTAAGCCATGAGTTCCGATTGCATCGTCGATGAGGTTATCAGTCACCTTCTGGAATTTCAATTGCGAATCCTTGTTGAATTGCAGGTAATAATCATTATAATTTAAAGTGGGGTTAAGTGGTACGCTGAATGCCGGATGCCCGCCTATAGAAAACAACAGGTCTTTGTCGCCGGTATTTAAAACTTCATAACCACAACTAAGGGTATTCCCCGTAAGTCGGTAATGCAGGCCCAGTTGAAACTTAAAAGGATAAACTTTTAAGCTTTCTTCATCTTCTTTCAGCAGGAACAATATTTCTTCCGGCCCGATTTTAATGGCCTCAAACTCTTTGTCTCTCGCAAAACCATGTCTTGGCAAATGGTAAGCATTGCCCTCATAGAAGTAAGTATCGTCCTTTAAGCCACCAACAATAGGGAATAATACAGGACTACGCTTTCCCCAGAATTCTGGATCTCCGTTCCAAAGGTAGGATAAGCCGGTTTGTTTGTTTTCCAGGCTTTGTAGTTCTGCACCTTTAGTAGAAAAGGAGACTGAGATTTCTGCGTTTTCGAGAGTAATGATCATAGATAAAAGTAAAAATTAAATATTACATTTAGGCTCTGTCTGGCAACAAAATGAACTTAGAGAAAAAATTATCTTCCAGTACCAATATTTTATTTAAAAGACCCAAAGTAACCGGGGCGGTTATTTCTCTGTTGCTCATTACACTGATTCTTTACATCGCCAATCAACGCTACCAGATGGTTAAAGATGACCAGCGACTGGAAATGAACCGCGTTTTAAATGTAGTGCGTTATAATGTAGATCAGTCGCTTAAAAACAGTTATACTGCCGCTTTAACGCTGGGCTTAACAATTAGCGGCGATGGGACACCCAGAAATTTCGAGGTTGTTGCCGCACAGCTGATCAATTCTAACCCAAATTTGCAGGCGGTAGAGCTGGTGCCAGATGGGGTGATAAAATACATCTATCCTTTAGCCGGTAATGAGCCAGCTCTAAATGTCAATATTTTTAAGCTCTCAAAAGAGATTGTTCTGGAAGCAAAAAAAGCAGTAGAAGACCGAAAGATGTATTTTGCCGGGCCATTGAAACTCAAGCAGGGAGGGATAGGTATTGTTGGCCGGATGCCCTTGTTTTTTAACAATAAGTTCTGGGGATTTTCTGCTGTGGTGATCAAGCTGGACACCTTTTTAAAAGAAGCAGGGGTGAGGGAAGTCGCCAGAAACCGCTATGCCTTTCAATTGTCAAAGATGAACCCTGCAACCGGTAGGGAAGAGTTTTTTATGCCGGAAATAAAATCTACTCCCGGCGCCGTTCAGGAAAGTGCGACCTTTTCTGATGGCAACTGGAAATTGTACATGATGAGCATTCCCAGCTATAAACCCTATATAAAAATCATATTGCCCACCATATTTGCTATTTTTCTTGCCGGGCTTAGCGGGTTTTTAGTCTCTCTGGTGTTTAAGAGGCCAGCAGAATTGCAACAATTGGTGTATGATCAGGCCAGTAGGTTGCTGGAAAATGAGCTGAAGTTTAAAACAATATTCGATCAGGCAGCCATCGGGATTATGGAGGTGGATTCCAATACCGGTGGTTTACTGCATGTGAACTCCCGCCTTTGCAAGATCCTCGGGTATTCCGCGGAAGAGCTGGAAACGAGGCGCTTTCAAATGCTGAGTCATCCCGAAGATATGGACAATGGTCTCAATTATTTTGAACGGATGGAGAGTGGGGAGATTTCTGAATTTGAACTGCTGAAAAGATATTTACATAAGGATGGGACAGTGGTTTGGGCAAACCTGATGATCACGCCATTATGGCTTCCGGGAACTAAACCAACCAGTCATATTGCTATTGTAGAAGATGTAACGGAAAAAATTGAAGCAGAACGAATTGCTGTAGAATATAGACAACGTATTGAATCACTGATTAACACGATTGACGGGATCGTTTGGGAAGCTAATCCTTTTACTTTTGAATTTGCTTTTGTGAGTGAAAAATCAAAAGATATTCTTGGATATACAAGCGAAGAATGGCTGGGTTCTCCAACATTCTGGGTAGATCACATTCATCCGGAAGACAGGGAATATCGCCTTCATTATTGTTATTCCTTTGCTGATAAACTGGAACAACATGATTTTGAGTACCGGATGATAGCTAAAGATGGCAATATCGTTTGGTTAAGGGACATTGTGAATGTGGTGATCTCCGAGGGAAAAGTAGTCATGCTGAGGGGAATCATGATCGATATCAGCAGGAATAAACAGGCGGAGAAAGATTTAAATCACTCTTTTGATCTGGTCAATGAACAGAACAAAAGGTTGCTGAATTTCTCTTATATCGTATCTCATAACCTGCGTTCGCATACGAGTAACATTCAGTCTATTGCTGCTTTGATTGAATCTGCAAGCACTCATGAAGAGCGGAATGAAATGGTGTCTTTATTGAAGACGGTGTCAAATTCTTTAAATGAAACGCTGTTGAACCTCAATAAAGTGGTAAATATTCAAACCAATATCAATGTGATTGTGGAGCCATTGGAGCTTCGCGAATACATCAGCAGGACACTGGATGTATTACAGGATCAGATTGTGCTGAAAAAGGCCCGCATCATCAATAGGGTGTCAGAAGAAGTGCTGGTCAACTATAATCCAGCCTATCTGGAAAGTATTCTGCTTAATTTTATCTTTAACGCGATCAGGTATAGTCACCCGGAACGGCCTCCCGTTATTGAACTGAGCTGCCCGGAAGATGGTCAGGTGGTTTTACGAATCAAGGATAACGGCATAGGAATGGACCTGGAGAAGCATGGCGCGGAATTGTTTGGAATGTACAAGACTTTTAATGGCAATGCCGATTCCAGAGGGGTAGGGTTGTTTATTTCCAAGAATCAGATCGATGCGATGGGTGGAAAGGTGACGGTAGAAAGTGAATTTGGTACGGGAACGACTTTTACGATATACTTCAAATAAAAGCAGATGTTCAAGAAGCGACCTCTTCAAATAAAAACTGCGATGCCTTTTTAAAAGCATCGCAGTGGGATTGTTATTTAGTTTGGGGGGTTATTCTTCGTTATTACCACCTCCTAAGGCGGTATAAAGGGTAACATCAGCTGCTAATCGCTGACGTTTTAAATCACTCAGTTCAAGTTCGCTTTGCAGCAAACTGCCTTGCGCAAGGATCACTTCCAGGTAGGTCGCCATGCCGCTTTTATACAACATGTCCGCATTTTTAATGGCCGAACGTAAGGTGTTTACACGGGCCTCTGCCAGAACAAGCTGCTCTTTTAAGCGGGCAGAGGTAGTTAAGGCATCAGCCACTTCGGTTACGGCTACAAGAACGGTTTGTCTGAATGCCAACACCGATTTCTCTCTTTCTATTTTCGCGATCTCAAACCTGGTTTTCAACTGTCTGCGTTGAAAAATTGGTTGAGCCACAGATCCTGCGACCATTCCAAAAAGAGAACCCGGAATGTTAAACCAGTTGCTGGCTTTAAAGGAGTTTAACCCACCCTGAGCAGTGATATTCAAAGAAGGATACATACTCGCTTGCGCCACACCTACAGCGTCGTTGGCGGCGCGTAAGCTGTATTCACTAGCCTTCACATCCGCACGGTTGTTCAATAAAGCAACCGGATAGCCAGCAGGAACCTGAACTGCGGGCTTGATTTCATTCAGTTTCTTTAAACGGTATACCGATGCCGGAAGTGTACCTGTAAGCATGCTTAAGGCATTTTCCTGAATGCTGATGCTTTGCAACAGGGCAGGAACCAGTTGTTCTGAACTTTGTTTCTGTGCTTCTGCCTGTTGAATGGCAAGAATCGTTGTTAAACCAGCATCCCATTGCAGCTTTGTCATCCTTAAGGTACTGTCATTTAAAGCGACTGTTCTGTTAGCGATGCGTAATTGCTCATCCAGCATCAGCAGGTTGTAATAACCCGTTGCTACACTGGAAACCAGTTTGCTGCGGATCAGTCTGGAGGCTTCCTGTGTTTGCAGGTATTGAGAAAGGGCCTGTGCTTTCATTCCTCTTAATTTACCCCATAAGCCAACTTCCCAGGATAAATTCAGGGCGGCATTATAGTCCTGAACTGTCGTGGTGCCTAGAAACTGTCCCATACTTAAGCCATTCAGACTGTTTTTTGAAGGCCTGCTGGTATTGGCCTGGATATTTACACCCAGTTCCGGTAAGAAGTTGACCTTCGCTTCTTTTAATCTCTGGTCTGCTGATTCGATGTTTTTCAAGGCAATCAGCAAGTCAAAGTTTTTGGTATTGGCACTGTCGATCAGTTGTTGTAATTCCGGATCATTAAAGAAAGCTTTGGTGCTTAAAGCAGCCACGCTGACCGAATCCGTGGAGGCCTGCGCAGCACGGTATTGGGCCGGCAGGTCTGTTGCCGGTCGCACATACTCTTTGCCAACCTTGCATCCTGCGGACAGGATAGCAAGGGTTGTGATGGCATATAATTTATAACTGTGATTCATGATTATTTAGATTTGACCTGTGGGTCGGTTTCCAGTCCCGGTTTTCCGGTTATTTTTTCCTGTAAAGATTGGAATACAACGAAGAGTACAGGGATGATAAACAGTCCCAAAATTACTCCGGCAAGCATCCCACCGGCAGCACCGGTACTGATGGAGCGGTTACCCATGGCAGAACCACCGGTAGCAACCATCAATGGGGTCATACCTGCAACGAAAGCCAGGGAAGTCATCAGGATAGGCCTTAAACGTAGTCTGGAGCCTTCTAATGCTGCTGCAATCAGGTCCATACCTTCTTTACGACGTTGTAAGGCAAACTCAATGATCAGAATGGCATTTTTCGCGAGTAAACCGATCAGCATGATCAATCCGATCTGTACATAGATGTTGTTGTCGATACCAGCAAGCTTAATGGCGATAAACACACCCAAAAGACCAGTAGGGATAGATAACATCACGGCAAATGGTAAAATATAACTCTCATATTGAGCGGCCAGCAGGAAGTACACAAATAATAAACTCAATGCCAGAATAAACACGGTTTGTGATCCCGAAGATTTCTCTTCTCTGGAAAGTCCGTTCCATTCATAACTATAGCCATTAGGTAGCTTTTCTGCCAGTAATTTCTCTACTTCTTCCATGATCTTTCCATTGCTCACCCCTGGTTTGGCGATCGCATTGATGGTGATGGAATTGAATAGATTGTAACGGTCTACAGACTCCGGTCCGTATACTTTTCTTACGGATACCAGCTCACTTGCAGGGACCATATCACCTTTGGCATTTTTCACAAATACCATGTTCAGCGATTCTTTATCTGTTCTGAAAATACCGTCAGCTTTTACATTGACACGGTAATATTTACCGAAACGGTTAAAGTCGGAAGCCTGAGAACCACCGTAATACACCTGGATAGTGCTCAGTAAATCCTTTACACTTACCCCCAGTTGCTTGGCTTTCTCATCATTTACTTCCAGTTCAAACTGCGGATAATCGGCTTTAAAAGTGGTAAATGCCACTGCAACACCATCCACACCGAACAGCTCCCCAACAATCTGGTTAGCCACCTGGCTGAATTTCTGCAGGTCGCCACCTGTTCTGTCCTGCAATACAAATTCTACCCCACCAATGGCACCATATCCGGCAACAGGAGGCATGCGGAACACACTTACTGTTCCTTCTTTAAGCGTGGCCATTTTTGCATTAACCATACCCAATACTTCGTCCATATTCTGAACTTCACCTCTTTCTTTTGGCGCTTTCAGCTTGATAAAACCAAGTCCGTAAGCCGGACTGGAAGAGTTACTCATGATGTTAAATCCAGACACACTCGTGGTGGTTTTCACGGCCTCAAAAGATTTAAAAGTAGAGTCTACCTTCTTGATGAACTTCGTGGTGCGGTCTAAACCGGTACCTGAAGGCATGGTTAAAGAGTAAATCATGAAACTATCATCCTCCATCGGTACAAAACCTTTTGGCGTATTGTTCATCATCCAAAGCGTTAAGCCGGTCACTACTGCTAATCCGCCTAAACTCACCCATTTGAATTTAATCAGCCATTTCAGACTACCAATATATTTATTGGTCATACGATCAAATGAGGTATTGAAAGCCGAGAAGAAGCGCTGAGAAAAACCTTGTTTCTTACCTGCTTTTTCTGCGTGTGGGTTCTTTAAGAACAAGGCACATAAAGCCGGACTTAAAGTAAGCGCGTTAACCGCAGAAATCAGAATCGCGATAGCCAGTGTAAAGGCGAATTGCTTATAGAAGATCCCCGAAGAGCCCTCCATGAAGCCAATCGGCAGGAATACCGCCGACATCACCAGGGTAATTGAAACAATTGCTCCGGTGATCTCACTCATAGCAGAGTAAGTCGCTTCTCTGGCAGTTAAATCAGAGCCCTCCATTTTGGCATGGACGGCCTCCACCACCACAATCGCATCATCGACTACAATACCAATGGCTAATACCAGTGCAAATAAAGTCAGTACGTTGACCGTAAATCCAATCAGTTGTAAAAAGAAGAAAGTACCAATAATTGCTACCGGAACGGCAATAGCGGGGATCAGGGTAGACCTGAAATCCTGTAAGAAGATAAATACCACAATAAATACCAGGATAAAGGCCTCAATTAAGGTCGTTTTTACCTGACTGATCGATTCATCCAGCCTTTCTTTAGTACTCTGAATGATTTCATAATTGATACCTTTTGGGAAGTCTTTAGCCGCTTTAATCAAGGACTTACGCACTGCAATTTCAATCTCATTGGCATTTGATCCACTGGCTTGTAAAATCCCTAGAGTAACGGCATCCATACCATCCATTTTGGTGTCACTGGAATAACTTGCGGCACCAAATTCAATCCTTGCTACGTCTTTTAAACGTAGTACACCCCCATCCGCGGAGGATTTGATGATCAGGTTTTCATATTGCTCAGGTAAGTTTAACTTACCTTTATATTTTACCACATATTCGATTGCTTCTTTAGATTCTTCGCCGAATTTACCCGGAGCGGTCTCTAAACTCTGATCTGCAATAGCTGCGGTAATCTCACCTGGTGTTAAGTTATTAGCCGACATTTTCTGCGGATTTAACCATACACGCATCGAGTAATCTTTGGAGCCAAACATCTGGACCTGACCCACACCCTGAATCCTTTTTAACTCGGGAACAAGGTTGATCTTGATGTAATTTTGCAGGAACTTCTCATCATATTTTGTACGGTCTTCACTATAAACGTTGAAGTACATGACATTGCTGTTCTGCTGTTTGGAGGTGCTAATTCCTGCCTGTAACACTTCCGGCGGCATCTGACTGTTGATCTGCGCCACACGGTTTTGCACGTTTACTGCGGCCTGATCAGGGTCTGTACCTTGTTTAAAGACAATGGATACGGAAAATGAACCGTCATTACTGGCGGAAGATTTCATATAATCCATATTTTCCACCCCATTGATGGATTCCTCCAGGGGAGTAATGACCGATCTGATTACGGCCTCCGAGTTTCCACCCGGATATACACCAGATACGAAAATGGTAGGAGGGGCAATGTCGGGAAACTGGGTAATAGGCAAACGGGTAAGTCCCACGATCCCCAGGAGCACCAGGAGGACAGAGATCACCGTTGCCAATACCGGCCTTCTTATAATAGATTGTAACATGTTGTTTTTAATTTAGGGGGTAAATTATTGGGCGCGGTAAATACTGTCTGCATTTAATGGTTTCGGCTTAATCTCTGCCTCTTCCGCTAAACCATCCAGTCCTGAATACACAATGGTTTCACCTTTTTTAAGGCCATCTTCAATCAGGTAATTGTTGCCGCTTTTTCCTGAAATCGTGATCGCTCTGCGTTCCAGCTTGTTTTTCGGACCTACTAAATAGACGAAAATCTTATCCTGCACATCCATTGTTGCCGCTTTAGGCACCATCACTACTTGTTCATGCTGCTCTTCTAAACGGATTTTTCCGGTATTTCCAGAACGTAACAATCCCTGAGGATTAGGGAATATTGCTCTCAGGCTAATTGAACCCGTGTTTTTGTCGAACTGACCATCTACAATCTGAATCCTTCCTTTGTGTGGATAGGTTGTTCCATCGGCAAGAATTAAGGAAACCGGAGGTAGTTTTTTAAGCTTTTCAGCCATATTTGCCCCTTTAACCTGTGCATTGAACTGTAAGAAAGCAGGCTCAGACATCGCGAAATAAGCATACACTTCTTTAGTGTCGGACAAGGTGGTCATTGGTTCCGGATCGCCTTTGCTGATCAGGTTGCCCACTCTTTTAGGTATTTTACCGATGAAGCCGGAGATCGGCGCTTTAATCAGGGTAAAACCGATATTGATCTTTGCCGAAGCAATGGTTGATTTTGCCTGTGAAACAGCGGCTTGTGCCTGACTGTAATTCGCTTCTGCGGTACTCAATTGTACTTCAGAAACTACTTTGTTCTGCACCAGTGGCTTGATTTTGTTGACTTCAATCTGAGCGTTGCGCAAGTTTGCTTTGGCAGCTTCCATAGCCGCATTGGCTGTGTTTAACTGTTCCTGATATACACGGTCGTTGATTTTGAAAAGTGGCTGGCCAGCTTTCACGTAAGCACCTTCATCCACGAAGATTTTATCCAGGTAACCATCCACCTGCGGGCGAATGTCTACATTGACTTTGCCTTCAATGGCAGCGCTATATTCGTTAAACGTAATTGCTGATTGCTCCAGAACAGTAATAACCGGGATTTCCGGCGCTGGTGGTGGAGTTCCGCCCGCTGCTTGTTCCTGTCCTGCTTTCGATCCACAGCTGGATAATATTAAGGCAGGGATGAGCAGAGACAATAGCAGGAAATATCGGGTATTGTTTTTGAGATTTGAGGGGAAAGACATCTTCTTTATGGTTTATGTTCATTTAAAATGTTTGCAAACATAAAATCTATCCTCGCGCGATCAGGTTTTAATTGACCGAAATGGATATTTTCGTTGCTGAAACGTAGAAAAACAATAACCGAAATTGCTAAGGCTGAAATCAGGGCTTAGCATAAAAAAGAGATAAAATCAGCGGTCCAGCCAGGCTTTAAACTGTCCGGATTTCTCCTTGCTAATGATGATCTCACCCGCATTCTTACTCTTCAGAATGACTTTGAGTTTGCCATTGAAATAGTTATGGATAGAGAAAATACTGTTCACATGAATCATGTGCTGACGGTTGGCCCTGAAAAAACAGACCGGGTCTAACTGGTCTTCCAGCTCGTCCATTGTGAAAGGGACAATCAAATCCGTCTGGTCGTCTAATACGAGGTGCGTGATTTTATGCTCTGAGTAAATGTAATCAATCGAAGAAGCCAGAATGGTTTTATAACCATCTTTATAAGGCAACAGGAATCGGGAACGGTAAATGACCGACTTAGATTTGATATAATCTACGAGTTGGTCCAATGCTTTATTGGGATTTGCTTCCTGTATAATATGGTCGTATATGCTCAATGCTTCCTTTAGTTCGTTCTTTTCGACGGGTTTCAGTAAATAGGCCAGACTGTAAATTTTAAAAGCACGAAGCGCATATTCATCATAAGCGGTAGTGAAAATTACCGGGCAGTTGATCGTTACTTTCGGGAAAATCTCAAAGCATAAACCATCTCCCAACCGGATGTCCATCAGGATCAGATCAGGTTGGGGATGCGAAATCAGGTAGTTCACACTTTCTTCTACACTTGCCAAAACCCCCATGATATGGACGTCCTCCCTTAGCTCTGCGAGCAGTTTGATGAGTCTGTTGGCATTGGGTTGTTCGTCTTCGATGATTAGAATATTCATAATTCAGGGACTATAGTGGAAGTAAAGGTAAATGAACGGCAAAGGAATGCTCATTCTCTATAACAAAGGGCAGGTCTTCTGATAAAAGGGCATACCTGCTGCGTATATTTTGTAAGCCGATTCGGGCGGAAGGAATGGATAATTTGATCCTTTGCAGGTTATTACTCACTACGATATGGGAATCCGTATTGTAAATCCCGATCAGTAATGGACTGCTTTTAGTAGCTGCGTTATGTTTAATCGCGTTTTCAATGAGCAGCTGTAAGGTAATGGGGGGGATACCACGGTCGTCGTCATTGTTGATGTCTACCGAAACAATGACATTTTCTCCATAACGGATTCTGATGAGGTATAAATAGGCATCTACAAATTTGAGTTCTTCTTCCAGGGATACAATATTCTTTTTGAGATTCGCAATCATGTAGCGGTATACTCTGGACAAGTTTCTGAGAAAAACTTCTGCTTTTAACTGATCTTCAGAAATCAGCTCAGAAAGGGTGCTGAAATTATTAAACATGAAATGGGGATCGAGTTGTAGCTTGAGCGATTGTAGCTCGGCCTGCATGGCGATCTCTTTAAATTCTGCGGTTTTTAGCTTCAGATCTGTTGCTTCCATCATGGTCGTGGTCCATTTTTGTAACAGGAAGTTTCCGGTGGTTACGGCACTGATGAGAATCCCCATAATGACACAGACATACACGAATTGAATGCTGTTCAGCTCTTCTTCGAAAGTGGGTTTTTCTTTATAAGTATAGACCAGAGAGCCGATGTAATACAACAGGATCATCAGTACGATGACAAAAACGATCTGGGTGAGCAATTGTATAATGAAACGCATGAAAGGGCGCTCTGTCCAGGGGATTACTTTATCCAGTATGGAAGAATTGAATACGCTCAACTCAAAGATCAGTACACAAAAAAGGAGGGTTAAACTGGCATCAGTGATGATTTCTAAGGCCGGTCTGTCAAAATATTGATTGTAATAGGGACTATAAGGATTGAGGAAGTAAGACAGTAAATTCAACACCACAAAGATTAATGGAATCGTAATGAAACGAAGGTTTCTGTTTAATGGTTTTGAAAGAATTGTGTGGGTTTTCACCATATTTCCTTTATTGTGATTTTAAGGTGCAAAATTACATAAAATGTCAGCTATAATGGGGGGAGGAAGTCGGTATGTTTCGTCGCTCAGGCAAAAATAGAAAACCGGGCGGATTAGTATTTGAGGAATTTTACCCAGCTGACCAAATGGGCAACTCAAGCGGAGAAATGAATTACCCAAATGACAGGAAAAGAAAAATCCACTATTTGTGGTAGTGGATTTGCTTCAATGAACAGTTATGGCTGTTTATCGTTTGTAAGAATTTTTAGGCTCGCGTTTATTCTTTGTAAGGATCTGTCGTTTCACGGTACTGTTGCTTCAGGTCGTTTCCAAATTCTTTCGCTTTATCCAACCATTCCGGAGCCTGTTCTGTCAGTTCGTCGACAAGAGATTTTCCATTGGCACCTTTTTTTGTGGCATATTTTACAGCCCCAAAAACTGCGGCACCGATAAGTAGAGATTTTAGTAGGCCCATATGGTATATATTTTAATGATTAATTGCTTCACCTTAAAAACAACGTTCCTTCCTAATAGTTTTACCTTTTACAAAAAAAGAGCTGTCCCGGATGTTCGAAAACATACGGGACAGCTCTTTTTAATAAGGACAAAGAAATATTAAGGTTGTACAGTCGTTTTTGCTGCCTCAGCCTCTGCTTTCGCTTTTTTCTTAAAGAAGCCTCTCAACAAAAAGTTATGTTGCAGGGCTTCCATATTCTGATCTAGTTTTTTGCTGCTGCCTTCCAGGTTTTGCATAATTACCTTGATCTGCTCTGCTGCTTTCTGGTCGTTTAATAACAAGCCAGCTGCATTATCAGATTGATTTAATTTTGAACTTGCTTTATTCAGATTGTCAGTTAATGCCGCAGCAGAACTTGCTGTTTTCTTTAATTCATTAACCGATGCCTGCAATTGTGAAAATACCATGGTATCAGTCATCATCTTATCTGCCAATCCGCCTTTAGTATTCATCTTTCTGGTGAAAGTATTCAAATCCAAAGCCATTTTATTGGCAGCTTCTGTGGTTACTTTTAAGTTCTGTACGATGGCTTTAAAGTTATCCGCAATCTGCTGATCTGCCAATAAAGCACCGGCAGCGCCTTTTCCTTCCACCAGGTTTTTGGCAAGAATTTTAAAGTCTGAAGTCACATCAACCAGGTTTTTATTGTTCACCTGGAAAGTTTTCATGATGTCATCCGTAGAAAGTGCATTGCTGGCTTTTAAGCGGTCTCCCTCTTCCACAAATGGGAATTTAGGCGTGCCACCAGTCACCACAATGATTTTATTACCGATCAAACCGTCAGAGCTGATGGTCGCTGTTGCATCCTTATGAATGTATTTATGGGCTTCTTCTTCAATGCTTAAAAACACCTGAACCTCTGAAGTTCCGAAGAACTGTATCTTTTTGATGGTTCCAACTTTAACTCCTGAAAACCAAACATTGTTTCCTGCTTTTAGTCCCTGGATATCATTAAAAACAACATCAACAGTAAAGCTTTTTACAAATGTCTTTTTCTGGCCTCCCAACGTAAAAACTCCTAATACAAAAATGAGTAGTCCAAGGAATACGAATAGCCCTACTGTTACTTTGCGACGCGTGTCTGTTACCTGCATATTGTTATTGTATAAAATTATATTCGTAAAATGGTTTTACCCGTTCATCATCGGTATTGAATACCTCATCAAAAGTCCCCTGACGTTCAAATTTGCCGTCAAGTAACATGGCCACCCGGTTACCTACTGCTTTTGCGCAGGTAAGATCATGCGTGATGACGATAGAGCTGGTGTGGAAACGTTCCTGTACCTCATTGATCAGGTTATTGATCTCTAAGCAGGTGATGGGATCTAATCCCGCGGTAGGCTCATCATATAACATCACTTCCGGTTGAAGGATTAATGTTCTGGCGATGCCCACCCTTTTTCTTTGTCCACCGGAAAGCTCTGATGGCATTTGGTTGATGGTTTGAAGTAAGCCAACGGCATCGAGCACGCGCTCTACTGCAATATTGACTTCTCCTTTGGTGAGGTTTCTCTGGTTTCTAACTAAAGGGAATTCCAGATTTTGTCTCACCGTCATACTGTCGTATAGTGCGCTGTTTTGAAAAGAGAAACCGACTTTTAACCGTAAGGCCAAAAGTTCTTTGTAACTGATTTCATCTACCAGCTGACCGAGTACCTTTACTGCGCCCAGATCGGGAGTAAGGAGGCCGACAATAATCTTGATCAACACTGATTTTCCTGTTCCTGATTTCCCAAGAACCACTAAGTTTTCTCTTTTATGTAGATCCAGATCCACGCCTTTCAGCACATCATAGGTCCCAAAAGACTTGTATAGTCCTTTGATCTCTATTACTTTCTCCTGATCCATATCTGTGGGTTTCTTTTGTTCCATTATTTTAAGATCAAGTTCTGAATAAACCAAAGAATTGTACGGAGACCACCTCTTCAATAAAGATGAGGAACATTCCGATGACTACTGCCGAGTTGGCCGCTTTACCTACACCTTCAGTTCCTTTGGAAGAGTTATAGCCCTGATAGCAACCGACCATTCCAATAGTAAACCCAAAAATAATGGCTTTAACTGTTGAAGCGGTGATGTCTAAAAAGGTAATCTGCTCTAAGGAAGCCTGAAAAAATGCCCTTGCACTGGTATCCTCAAATAAGGAAACGTTGAGTAGCGCACCTAACATACCCACCATGGCGGTGTAAAAGGTAAGGATAGGAATGGTAATGGTTGCTGCGAGCACTCTGGTGGTCACTAAAAATTTAAAAGGATTCGTGGCTGAAACTTCCATGGCGTCGATCTGTTCGGTAACGCGCATAGATCCTAGCTCTGCACCAATACTGGAACCTACTTTTCCTGCTGCAATGAGCGAGGTCAGGAGGGGAGCAAGGGTTCTGAGCAAGGCAATGCCGACTAAAGAGGGCAACCAGGAAGTGGCACCAAATTCTGCCAGGGAGGGCCTCGATTGTTTTGTGAATACAATGCCGGTAATGAATCCGGTTAAGGAGATCAGGGCGAGAGAACGATAGCCGATGTCGTAACATTGTCTCATTAATTCTCTTCCTTCGTAAGGAGGAAGGAATCCTTCCTTGAAAAACCGGGTGACGAACTGACATACGTCATAAAGTGTCAGGAACATCCTGGTGATTTTTCCAGGTGGCCTGGCTTGTTTTTTTAAAATGGCTGGATTTTCAGCTTGGTTATCCATTAATGTGTATCGATGTGTTCAGATAATAGGTGTTATAACAGAGATGTGCAACGCTTATCAAAATTTGCGCCATATTAACGATATTATCCCAAATAAGGTGCTTTAGTAAAAAAAAATGGCCTGTAAATTACAGACCATCCTTTTCATTAAATTAGTTATTTCCCTCCCGGAGGACAGTTTTTCTTTAGAAAGTCAGTGTAAGTCAGCGATAAATGGTGGAAAGTTCCATCTCCTTCGCTGATGCTGTGTGTACGGTTAGGATAAGACATCATTTGAAAAACTTTTCCGAACCTGATCAATTCATTTGCCAGCATTTCGGCATTTTGATAATGCACATTGTCATCTCCGGTACCATGGATATACAATAAATTACCTTTTAGGTTTTTCGCATAGTTGATCGGTGATCCTTTTACGTAAGCTTCCGTAGTTTTTAACGGAGAGCCCATATAACGTTCCTGATAAATATTATCGTAGGTCAGTTGATTGGCTACTGCTGCAATGGCAATACCTGTTTTGTAAATCTCAGGATATTGGAAAAGCAGGTTTAAAGTGGAAGATCCACCGCCGCTCCATCCCCAGACAGCAATCCTGTCTTTGTCGACAAATGGCCATTCCATGATTTTCTTAGTCGCCATAGCCTGGTCACGGATGTTTAAAGTGCCAATGCTTTTGTAAATGCTTTTACGCCATTCTCTGCCTTTCGGAGCAGGAGCGCCACGATTTTCTACTGAAATATAGATATAACCGTCTTTGGCCATATCTCCGTTGTACAAGAAATTGCGTCCGGCACCATAAGTATCAGTTACCGTTTGAGACGCAGGTTCGCCGTATACATAAAATACAACCGGGTATTTTTTTGTGCGGTCAAAATTGTCTGGTTTCTTCATCCAGCCGTCCATGGTAACGCCATCTTCGGTGGTTACTTTAAAGAATTCTACAGGGTTTTTCTGTGCTTTGATTCTACCCAGTTGATTGGTGATACTGCCTTCCATGGTGAAAGGGTTTAAAGTAGTCAGTTTCATCCATTCCGTAATAGGAGGAACGGTTCCACTCGTATAGCTGTGACGTGCAAATAATCCATTTGGAGAGATGTCATAGCTGTGTGTACCCGGCAGGATAGATGGGGTCACCATTTCTGATTTGCCACCACCACTAAGTTTGGTTTTATAGAGATACTTCTGAGTCGCATTATCCGGAGAAGCCATGAAGTATAACAGGTTGTTTTTCTCGTCTACCAGGGCGCTTTCGATGACATCAAAATTGCCTTTTGTGATCAGCGTTTGTTTTTTACCGTCTTTACTAATGCGGTATTGATGACGCCAGCCGTCTTTTTCTGTGGACCAAAGGAATTCTTTTCCGTTATTAACCCAGTTCCAGCCCTGACCAACGTCGATCCAGGCTTTATCTGTTTCCGAGTAAATATTTTTTACTGCTCCTGATTTTGCATTGGCAACAAATAGTGTACTTTGATTTTGCACTCTGTTTAGCTGTTGAAGGATCACCTCATTGCTGTTAGGAATCCATTCCATTCTAGGGATATAATGCTGGATCATATCTCCGGGAACATCCAGCCATTTGGTAGCCGCCGTATTGATATCCACGATACCTACTTTACAAGCCGAAGGATTTTGGCCAACTTTAGGATATTCTACCGGCACATTGAAAGAATAGATAGAATCTGTATTGTTGATCATCAGAAAATTCCTGATGTCACGCGCATCTAATTGCCAATAGGCAATAGTGGCACCGTCAGGGCTCCATCTGAATCCGTCTCTGCAATCAAATTCTTCTTCATACACCCAGTCAAATGTTCCATTGATCATGCGGTCAGTCCCATCGGTAGTCAGTGCTTTTGTGCTGCGGCTAGTCAAATCATCTACATAGATGTTGTGCTTGCTCACATAAGCGACCTTATTTCCATCCGGAGAAAACTTTGCAAACATCAGTGAAGATGCAGGTCTGTCCTTACCGATTTTGATCATTTCTTTTGTTTTCAAATCAGCCACGAAATAATCACCGCGGGTTTCATATCTCCATACCTTTTTGCTGTTGGTATACAGTAATATTTTAGTTCCATCCGCAGAGATTTCAAAATCCTTGATAGCTCCAAGCCCCATGTTGGCATTGGCATATAAGAAACCCGGGTCAAGAATGATTTTCTCTTCATTTTTAGGAAGGGTGATCGCTACAATGCCAGATTCTTTAATCTGATAATAGGAATTACCGTCTTTTGCCCATTTAAGGTCGGATTGCTTTTGTGCATAGGTTTGTCCGGAACTTACCAGAATAAGCAGGACTGCCAGTTTAAAAAAGAGGTGTTTAATATTCATTTTTATAGTGATATAAATTGCTGATATACTTTTTGAAGGTAAGCTTTCGCCAGGTTTAACCGCTTTTCGGTTCCTTCTTTGTCCTTGTCATTACTGTTGAATAAGGTCATTTTACCTACATTATCAAAGGTAATACATTGCTCGTTATCAATAAAGCCCATACCATTGTCCCAGCTGAAGTAAGCAAATGGTTTAGCATAAGGGTTTAGCAGGTTTTTACTCCATTCAAAATCTTTAGCAGGAATATTTAATTGCGCAAGCAAGGTGGCCGCAATGTCTACCTGCGAGCCCACATTACTATATTTTTTACCCCTGAATTCCTTTTTAATGACTTCTCCTAAAAACACGAGTGGGATATGATAACGGCCTGGTGAGGAAATGTCCTGATTTTGTTTTGGCAATACATGGCCATGATCCGCTACGAATATAAACAGCGTATTGTTATACCAGGGTTGCTTTTTTGCATTGTTTAAATAAGCATTGATACAGGAATCCGTATACCAGGCGGTACTTTTAAACTGCTCCACATTATTGGTATTGCCGAATTTATGTTTCCCGGGAAGGCTGTAAGGCTCATGATTGGTCAGGGTAAGCAGGGTGGAATAGAAAGGTTGTTTCTCGGTATTCAATTCCTGTAGTTGCCTGTCAAATACGGCTTCATCATACTGTCCCCAAAAGGATTTTGGGGAATTCCCGGAGAAGCTGTTCCTATCGATGAGCTTTTGATAATCATGGCTGAGGATAAAAGCTTTGTAATTGTCGAATTCTGATTCTCCCCCATAATAGAAAGAGGTATGGTAGCCATTCCTGGCTAGTGAATGAGAAATAGCTGGTAGTTTTTGCATTTTCTCCGGGTATCTCACAATGCTGCCGGCAGCAAGGGTAGGGAATCCAGCAAGGCTGGCGATAATGCCTTTATCGGTGCGACTGCCGGAAGCATAAAGCTGATCAAATGACACACCTTTGTTCATTAAAGAATCGAAATGAGGGGTAATGCCCGTTTCATTTCCAAGGGTTTGCGTAAGATCGGCGGTGAAACTTTCAATAATCACCATGACCACATTGGGCCTGTTGGTGGTTAAAATATGGGTGGTGCTGTCTTTTTCTGTAGCATACAAATCCTGGATTAGCTGATCTGCCTTTTTAGGATCAAGGTATATATAAGGATTCTGGCGGGTCATTTTCTCTGAAAGCAGACTTCTGAGCAGGTTCCATTCTGTGTTTACCGCAGCATGGTTGAGCAGTTGTTCCTTAGAGAAATACGACATACTTTGCGTAATTGGCGATCCTTTAAAACCTCCACGGATAAACATAAACGTGAAAACGATGAGTAGGATAGAAAATACGGCACGCAGCCAGATCGGTGATTTTTCAAAAGAAAGTTGTTTGGGGATCAGTCGCTTCTGCAGGAAGAACCCGGCGATGATCAGGAATACGAGTACAAACAGGGATAAGGCAACAGGGGAAGAGGCACCGGAAGCCAAAGCTTCTCCGGGTGAAGAAACTGCAAAACCAAAGGCTTTGGCATTTACTTTAGTCCCCCATTCGCGGTATATATTAAAATTAACAACTGAAATGATGCTGAACAGAACCAGCAATACTAAATTATAAATAGAGATCCATTTGATGTTAACGGATTTCCAACCACTGAATAACCAGAAAATATAGCCTAAAACAGGAATGACCGCAAGATATGCCGTCATCGATAGGTCTAATAGTAAGGCGTGATAGAAAGTGGTCATGGTTTCCGATAAGGGAACCATAACCAGCTTTTTATGATAAATTAGAAGAAATACTAACCGGTCGATAAAGAAAAATAACAACCAGAAAATATAGAATCTGAGTAAAAAAATAAGGCTTCTAAACATTTTAGCGTATGCTATTGACCTCCACCCTGCATTGCCATGATTTCTTCCATTGTTTTCACTTCATAACCTTTAGGTACATCTAAAGTGAAAGGACCTGCTTTTTCTGCTACCAGACTTTTTATAGTAGCTGTAGATTTGATGCCTTTGTTGAAGCTGGTGAATACAACCGGCGTTCCTTTAACATCCTTGAATTCACGACCTATTAAACCAGCAGGAAGCTCAACGTCAGTGGTTGCCCACAATTCGTAAGTGCCACCTTTATCATCTTTATAAGTGTATTTTTCTGCATTGTAATTTAAGATCGTTTTTTTCTCACCTGTAGCTACGAAATCACTGAACTTAGGGTCATTTGCTTTTTCTTTATCGTAATCTGCTTTAGTGCCTTTTACTGCGAATTGCATTTGCGCAATTGGTACATCAATCAGTACCAATGAGTTTAAATCTACAATGTTTGCAAGTACTGTAATGGTTGCTGCACCTTGTTGCATTTCCATCCTGGACATATTGCCATTGAACTTAATTTTGGATTCTGCAGGGAACATTGCCGCCATCGGCTCTTGTTCCGGAGTTAAGGAATACGCTATGCCGTAAACGACAGTCCCTTCAGTAATTTTCTTTTGAGCATGAGCGAAGATTGCTGTGCTGACAAGAACAGCAGCTAAAACTCCGGTTTTAATTGATTTTAACATATAAGTAGTTTTTAGTGTTTGCAATTATTGATTCGTATTAATGTTGAATTGATGGGTACTTGTACTGGTTTGATACAATTACCATTGTATTTTCTCTTTGCTGATAAAGGCAGCAACACCTTTTTTGAAATCTTCACTATCTCTTACCCTTGCATTGATCTGAACAGCCAGTGACAGACAGCTCTCTAACTGGGGGTTGGTGGTTTGACCAATCAATTGTTTGGTTACCATCAGGGAATTGGCAGAAGTTTCAGTGCACAAACTTAATGCAAATTCTGTAACCTTAAGATTAATGTCTTCTTTGTTTGTTACAAAAGTGATCAATCCATAGTCCAGAGCCTGCTGTGCAGAGAACAATTCTCCTGTTAACAGTATTCTCCTGGCAATTGTTTCAGATGTTTTTCTAAGTAAAAAGCAGGACACGATTGCGGGTACAAATCCCAGCTTCACTTCCGTGTAACCAAAATTAGCTTCCGGAACGGCGAAGGTAATATCGCATACGGTAGCTAAACCACAACCACCGGCAATGGCATGACCTTCTACCTGGGCAATTACCACTTTAGGTAAGTAATAGATGGTGGTAAATAAGCGTTTTAAATTTTCGGAATCAGCCAGATTTTCTTCATAACTGTTTTGTTGCAGCTGCTGTAAATAGGCAAGGTCGGCACCCGCACTGAAGGTGTTACCATTTGCTTTTAAAATGATGACTTTGACCTCGTCATCCTCAGAAGCCTCAATTAATGTTTCTCTAAGTAGGGTAACCAGCTCCGGATTCAGGGCATTACGCTTTTCGGGGCGATTAATAGAAATAGTGGCGATACGTTGCTCAACAGAGTATAAAACCAATGGCGCTGTCATAGAGTTTGGGGCTAAGTTTCTTTTGCTTTCTTATCAAAAGTAAATAAAAAGCGAATCATTGTGGTTAAAACGTTTTGAAATGAATGCGGGATTAAGGAGGGAGTGATCTGATTTTTAGAAACCGGATTTGATGGTAGTCTAATACCGGTTGAATAAAATATCGGAAACCGGGATCTTCCTGTTTTAGTTGGGTGTAAACAGTAGCCTGATGCGAAAAAATATAAGCTATGGCTTTGTGTTTTGGGATGTTAAAATGGATTACCTGTTGTTGATGGTATCTTTTGACCGAGGTTAGGCTGATGGAAAGTTGCAAGGGTAAAAAAACGGCGAAAGTAGCAATCAGTAGTTTCCAGTTACACTTTACTAAGGCAAGTAGCCCTAATGTTAAGGAAATAGAAAGGAGTAACAATTCTAATTTACTGATCCGGATTCCGGTTAAGCTGGAACAGGGTAGCGCCGCCAGGTATTGTAATCCGGAATTGTTGAACTGAATCAGCCAGTTGACAGCGGGGGCTAGAAAATCAAGGCCGGGGATCAGCAGTAAAATCCCCAGATACATGAGCAAAGTAATTGGAAGCAGGATAAACAGGTTGCTCAGTAAGAAATAAACCGGAAATTGATGGAAGTAATATATGGACAAGGGAAAGGTGAAAAGTTGTGCGGATAAAGACATGGAAATCATGCCCCATAATTTATAAGCCAGGGTGTTTTTAAAGGGCCGGGAGTCCTGTAGGTTGTTTTCTGTCGGCCAGCAATCTTGTAATTTAGGTTGCAGATAGATGAGGCCAAGCACTGCCAGAAAGGAAAGTTGAAAACCAACATCCCAGATTAAGAACGGATCATACAGCAGCATAAAAAAGGCAGCAAAGGATAGAATATTATAGCTGTTTGTGGATCTGGAGTAAGTTTTTCCAATTAAAAGTACCGAGAGCATGAGGACAGCGCGAAGAACTGAGGGTGTGCAGCCGGTCAGCAAAGCATAAAACCAGAGTAAGCCAAGGATGAGAAATAGCTTAGGATGTTTCCATGCCCTGCTTCGGTTAAGGAAAGCAAGGACGTAATTTAGAACAAGATAAATCAGGCCCACGTGCATTCCGGAAACAGAAAGTGCATGGATGGTGCCGGTTTTCGAATAGATATCCAGTGTTTCTTTGCTGAGTTCCGCACGATAGCCGAGGATTAGGGTAGAGGCCAATGCCACTGAATTGCTGTCTTTGAGTAGCTTTTTATACCGTTCCACCTGCTGAGTCCTGAGGGCTATTGCAAACGCAAACAACCTGTTTCCGGAATTTGGGCTCAGTTTCAAAATCTCATTTTGTGGTAAAAAGCTTTGGTGATGGATATTTTGCGAGGCTAGCCAGGCCTGATAATCAAATTGTGCAGGGTGGAAAGGGGGACTGATAGCCGTAAAACGCGCAGGAATCAGTAATGTTGCGCCGTAATCAATTACCAAAGGTTGCTTCGGATCTGGTTTGATGGTGATCATGATTATTCCGGAGGCTTTAAGCGGAGCTTGTTTTTTATACAGATAAACTGCTTTAATTTCTCCTTTAAACCTCAATATATCCCCTTTTCGCTGTGGCTCATCGGTCACCTGAACTTTTAAATAACTGGCTGTTGTTGATTTTGAAAAATGGTCTTGTTTGACCAGGCTTTGATGATGGTAACACATCAATCCACCGAAAAAGAATAAGAACAAATGAAACAGCAGCCCGATCCATGATTTAAAACGATAAGCTTTAATTTCTAAATAATGCCCGTTTAGGAGGAGCAATCCGGTTAGCAAGGCGAGATTGATCACTATTAATCCATATATAAAATCCCCGGATCTAAAATGATAAAACACTACAACTCCCAGGATGTAGGGAAGGAGGATTCTGGGGAACACTTGCAACGGTTTTTCTGAACTGTTCATCTCTTAAAATTGATGACGGATTAATAACTTGAGTTCTGATTTCTTATTCCCGTTAATTTCATCCAGTCCTGAGCTGATTAGTTTTAGATGAGGGTAATAATAGAGGGCATACCGACTCCATATATCCAGCTTTTTCAGTAAACGGTAACGGAGGTTTAAAAAAGTGCGGATGCCCTGGCCATAATATCCTCCGGAACCTGATCCGTATAACACATCGGCTTCATAAGCATAGATGCGGGACTGATAAGAAGGCGTATTAAAATAAGCCAAACGGATATTGCCGGAGATTTTAGAATGCATGGGCGTATAATCAAGGTCCTGATAGATGAGGTAGCCGAATTCCTTTAGCTGGCTTCCCTGTTGGTATTGGATCAACTCTACCCGTTGCTGGCTGTTGAACTTCCGGTTAAGCTTCCAGTTGCAGTCAAACCTAAAACTGCTTTTTAAGACTTTATCTAAAGATCGTATGGTGTTTTTTGCTGTGGGATTTTGTTGCTTCCTTTCGGTTTTAAAGCGCGCGGTAATTTTAAGTTGCTTTGAAGGCGTATAAACTAATTGGGCCAGCGCTTCATATCCGGAGGAAGCAGTGTCTACCCTGTACTTTTTTTCCGGGAACTTAAAATAATCGAGGTAAAGGGCAAATTTCCAATGTGAACCAGGAAGGTAATTTAAACCGAGATAAAGCCCCTTTTCATTGCTGGTTTCTGTGTTTTCTCCAATCGCCTGACTAAAAAAGCTATGGTAATCTTTGTCGTATTTCCGATAGAGCAGCACCATGGAAACAGATTTGGAAAGGCTGGTCATTGCGCCTTGTAATCCTGCCCATCCACCGGGGTTAGCCTTGGCCAGCTCCCCATAAAAGTAAATATTCTGAAAGCTGGTGTTATAATGGAGGCCGAAATTACTTAGTCTTCTGCCTTCGAAGTTGTATTTTTTGTAGGTGGTAGGTTCTCTGGTGAAAGTTTGGTCATACTGGCTATGATAAGCGGAAAAGCCAAGGTTTAGCGGATTACTCAGGTATTGTAAGGTTGCACCATAAACCTGCTGTGAGAGTTGCTTTCTGTTCCTGATTTCGGAAGCTGTACGGTGTAGGCCGCTTTCCGAAATGGTGGTTAAGCTGAGCTCACCGTCTGTGCCGGATTTTAAACTTGCATCCCGTTTTCTGAAAGAATAAAAGGGGGTCAAATAGAGCTTTGCAGGCAATTGAATTGTGCTGGCGATCCCCCTGAAAAAAGCGCTTTCATTGGATGAAGTATAGGGTTTTAAGCTCAGATCTTTACTGGCAACGCTGGTCACATCCGGTCCTTTGCCCAACGAAAATCCTGACCAAAGAGAGAGGCCTTGTCCAAATTGCAAGGTATAATCACCTATGATCAGCTTCTGAATGCGTCGGTAATTGAAGAGCGCAATATTGCCCGATAGAAAATCAACAGGGATTGTGCCACTGCCTAGGGTTTCACCGGCATCTTTCTTCATTAATAGAGAGATTGAACCGATTTTGGGATACTGGTATTTGTAGCTCAGTAACAGCTTATCTGCGGAGCCAAGGTATCTGCTTCCCGGTAAATCCCTGAACCCTTTTTGCTGCTCCAGTGTTCTGCCATATCGCCATAACAATTGCTGTTCAGCTTCCCGGTAAAGGTCCTTAAGCTTTATTACGGCATAAGGGCTAACCGGGTTAAGGGTAACGAAAGGTTGGATTTTAGTAATGGTCTCCTGGTCAAAGCCGGAAATAGATTGTAGTTCGAGCAGATCCAGCAATTTTCCGTTAATCAGCAGGTGCTGAAAAAAGCTGTTAATCTGAAGGGGAGAAAGAGAAATGAGTTTTTTCAGCTCTTCTGCATTCGTATGGTTCAGGTCTATCGGGTTTTTCCTGAGCACCTCCAGCTGTTCTTCGAAAGCAGATAAGTCTTCTTCCTCCTTTCCGTTTTCGGCAAGGCGCTCCCTCAATTCTTTTACTTGTTCAGCTTCCTGTGCGGAGGCAGGAAGGCTTGCATAACTGAGCAGGAGGATAAAGCAAAAAAATAGTGAGTAGGACATGATGCTGCCTAATCACTATATTATTTATCTAAAATAAGAATTATTTAATAATAAACTTATATCTCTTCGTTTAACTTTAGTAAAAAGTCTTTTAACTTTTCCAGAGAAGCAATGATCTTTTGGTTTTCTTTTACTTCGGAGGTGTTGTTTTTTAAGTGTTCTTTGGCTCCTTTAAGGGTGAAGCCTTTATCATCTACCAGGTGGAAAATGATCTTTAGATTTTCAATGTCTTCAGGAGTGAATAAACGGTTACCTTTTTTGTTTTTCTTAGGCTGTAGTACATCAAATTCTTTCTCATAAAAGCGGATCTGAGATGCATTTACGTTAAACATTTCGGTCACTTCGCCCATCGTATAATACATTTTATTAATTTCCCGTTCTTTGTAAGGCATAGTTTGATATTGATTATTAGTGGTTTACGGAATTTATATAAAGTGTTCAAATGTAAAGGGATTTTAGTAGAATACCGCAATAAAATTTTAATTTTGTTCACCACTAATATAGAGAAGGATGACAGCTAAGGAAATCAGACAGGCATACTTAAAATTTTTTGAATCGAAACAACATCATATTGTTCCATCTGCACCAATTGTAGTAAAGAATGACCCTACATTGATGTTCACCAATGCGGGAATGAACCAGTTTAAGGATTTGTTTCTGGGTGAAGCACCCATCAAATATCCACGTGTAACCGATACACAACGTTGTTTACGTGTTTCTGGTAAACACAATGACCTGGAAGAGGTGGGGATTGATACCTATCACCATACCATGTTTGAAATGTTGGGGAACTGGAGCTTTGGTGATTACTTTAAAAAAGAAGCCATTTCCTGGAGCTGGGAACTTTTAACCGAAGTATATAAAATCCCTAAGGAAAAATTATATGTGTCCATCTTCGAAGGAGATGAGAAAGAAGGCTTGCCGAGAGATACGGAAGCTTATGACCTTTGGAAACAATTTGTTCCGGAAGACCGGATCATATTAGGAAATAAAAAAGACAACTTCTGGGAAATGGGCGATATGGGACCTTGTGGTCCTTGTTCAGAAATCCATGTAGATTGCAGATCAGCAGAAGAACGTGCCGCAGTAAGCGGAAAAGACCTGGTAAATGCTGACCATCCTCAGGTAATTGAGATTTGGAACAATGTATTTATGCAGTTTAACCGTCTTAAAGATGGTTCATTACAGCCATTACCAGCACAACACGTAGATACAGGAATGGGATTTGAACGTTTGGTACGTGTGTTACAGGAGAAATCTTCTAACTACGATACGGATGTTTTCCAGCCAATGATTCAGTTCATCGCTGAACATTCTGGTGTAGTATATGGTACTGATGAGAAAACAGACATCGCTATGCGTGTAATGGCAGATCATATCCGTGCGATATCTTTTGTGATTGCGGATGGTCAGCTGCCTTCAAATAATAAAGCCGGTTATGTGATCCGTCGTATTCTTCGTCGTGCAGTAAGATATGCCTATACTTTCTTAAACCTGAAAGAGCCGTTTTTAAATCAGTTGGTGCCAGTTTTAGCCAATCAGTTTAAAGGTGTTTTTGATGAGCTTTATTTACAACAGGATTTCGTACAAAAGGTAGTATTGGAGGAAGAAGTTTCCTTCCTGAGAACTTTGGCTACAGGGATTCAACGTTTTGAAGCATATACTAAGAAACAAGGTGAGTTACTGATGTCTGAGAATGCCATTGAACTTGAGAAATCATTTGATGACAATTGGGTATACAGCATCTTAAAAGACCAGATGGTGATTTCCGGAGAGTTCGCTTTCGAGCTGAATGATACTTATGGATTCCCTATCGATTTAACCGAACTGATGGCCAGAGAAAAACGCTGGACCGTTGATATGGATGAATATAATAAAGCTTTAACCTTACAGAAAGAAAGATCAAGAGCGGCTACTGCAGTTGATACCGGCGACTGGATCATGGTGAATTCTGATCTGGAAACTGATTTCGTAGGTTATGATGATTTTGAAGTAGAAACGAAAATTATTAAATACCGTAAAGTTAGTGCGAAAGGTAAAGAGCAATACCAGATTGTATTGAGCAAAACTCCTTTCTATGCAGAAAGCGGCGGACAAGTTGGTGATACCGGTAGATTAGAAGACCACAGTAGAATGTTCTTTGTAGAAGTAACTGATACGAAGAAAGAAAATGGTGTGATTGTTCATTATACAGATACTTTACCTGAAGATTTAGATGGTCTGTTCTGGGCGGTTATAGATGAAGACAAGCGTTTATTGTCGCAGGATAACCATACGGCTACGCATTTACTACATGCGGCTTTAAAGAAGGTACTTGGAAATCATGTGAACCAGAAAGGTTCCCTTGTAAATCCTGATTACTTACGTTTTGACTTTTCTCATTTCGCGAAAATCAGTGAAGAGGATCTGGCGCAGGTGGAGCATTTGGTGAATCAAAAGATCAGAGAAAATATTCCATTGAAAGAACAAAGAGATGTGCCTTATGAACAGGCAATTTCCAGTGGTGTAACCGCTTTGTTCGGAGAGAAATATGGTGATTTTGTACGTGTTATTACTTTTGATGATCATTATTCAAAAGAACTTTGTGGTGGTACACACGTAAAGGCTACCGGACAGATTGGATACTTCAAGATCATTTCTGAAAGTGCAGTAGCGGCAGGTGTGAGACGTATTGAAGCGATCACAGCGGATAAAGCCGAAGCTTTTATTTTAGAACAAAACAGAGAGCTGAATGAGCTGAGAACTTTATTAAAAGGTAATAAAGATCTTAAAGCAGCGGTATCTTCTTTACTGGAAGAGAATGCGAAGCTGAAAAAAGAAGCTGAAAAAGCAGTAGGAGAGCAGAGTGCGAGCTTAAAACATGAGATTGTTCATCACCTTAAAACCATTCATGGGGTAAATGTGATTGCAACTCATGTAGACCTTCCAAATGCAGATGCCGTGAAAAATCTGGCTTTCGCAGTGAAAGATTTAGTAGATGACCTATTTTTAGTGTTCACTACTTTGATCGATGACAAACCAGGTATTACGGTAATGCTTTCGGAAAATCTGATTAAAAGCAAAGGTCTGAATGCTTCGAACATTGTTAGAGAACTGGCTAAGGATATTCAGGGTGGTGGCGGTGGCCAACCATTCTACGCTACCGCAGGTGGTAAGAACAAGGATGGTTTAGCAACGGTTCTAACTAAAGTAGAAGCGTTAATTCCAGCATAAATTAAAATTGCCACCAGGCAAAAGTATATTCACAAAAAGGAGCTGTCTGAAAAGACAGCTCCTTTTTTTATTCCTAAAATGAGGTTTTGTTTTATAATATAGATTTTAAGATATTGTTATACAGTGTTCTAAAACAATTCGAAAATTGTTGAATTAAAATAATAGATTTGACTAAGGCCTCTCTGTATCATACACAGATGTTAATGATTTTTACGTACTCAAAAATGAAACATCTTTATTGGATTCTATTATTTTGCAGCATGAGTTATCTCCCGAAGATTTCGGCTGCCGGGTGGGTAACTAGGGAGGGGAAGCATTGTGCAACCTGTAACGCTAATGGGACTTGCAGGGCCTGTAAAACCTGTAATTATTGCAGGAATTGTAATTCAGGAGGGTCTTGTAGTGTCTGTACTACCAATACTAAAACTGATTTTACGGAAAAAAAGAGCATCAAAAGTAATAGTTCAGTAAGTACCGGATGTAAAGGGACAACGAAGAAAGGTGCCAGATGTAAAAGGATGGTTAAAGGAGGAGGCTATTGCTGGCAACATAGCCGTTAAGCAATAAAAAATAACTCCCGCCAAAGTACATCGACTGTGCAGGAAGTTATCTTATGATGATTTCTTTTGTTAAGACTTTTTTTTCGGGGCAATCCCCTTATCTACATCTAGTGTATAAGATGATTCTGAGGCTTCAAACGCTTGTTTAAGTAAATCTATTTCTGGTTGTTCAACCTCTTTGGGTTTGTCAAAATCTTCATCGAATCCATTAGAATGAATATCTTTCTGACTTTGCTGATCCTCAGCTTCTGAATTTAAAGCATCATCGAGAGGAAGGTTGTCTTCCGGGTTTTTTGGGGTAGCCATAATTGCATGTTTAAGTATATTGCTAATAACAGCACACCGTTCTGCTTGTTTCATCCATTAAAGCAAAATTAAAATATATCTAAGCTTCCGGCCAGTGAAATACCAGAGGAAATCCATCGGGATCCCGGACATATAAGGCTTTATAGCCATAGGAAGTGCGGGCTGGTGCAGTTACATCCACACCATTGGACTGCAGATATTCATAAACATGATCTAATTCCGGACATCCAAAGTGGATGGACATATCATGGCGTTCCAGCCAATCATGAGCGGTGGCTGGTTTCGGACATGTTTTTTCTCCTCTGGGTTCCAGCAGTAGTTCGATTCCATTCAGGCTCAATCGTGCCCATTTGAAATTATCCGGTCTTTCCGGAGCTTCGGAGGTTTCTATCACGTCGAAACCGAGTAAGTCACGGTAAAAGCGTACTGATGTGGGCATATTGAAAACCGAAAGTAAAGGTGTAAATCCCTGTAATTTTATCGGTTTTACTGAAGTGGTCTCATATGACATAAATTTCTCCTTTTTAACTGGTTAACAGATCATTCTATTAAGGTAATAGAATATTTGGAATCGATCAATAATATGCGATATAAATTATTGTCACCATGTTTCCTAACCATTAGGCCTTAGCTTTGTTCTGTAAAAAAAGAACCGTGTTATGGAGATTAAGGAATTGCAAATCATTACCAGTCAATTAGAAGAAACGGAAACGTTTTACAATCAAATATTAAACATTCCTACCCTGGAGAAAAGCGAAAATGAAGTGTCTTTTAGGATTGGTAGTAGTAAACTTTCATTTGAAGTATCAACAGCGGATCAGCCCGTTTACCATATTGCGTTTGATATCCCAAAGAACCAACTGATGGAGGCTTACGAATGGCTAAAGCAAAGAACACCGATTATCCCGATATCGCCGTCCTCTGATTTTTCTGACTTCGAACAGTGGAATGCTAAGTCCTTCTATTTCTATGATAACAATAAAAATGTACTGGAACTAATTTGCCGTTACGAACTTGACAATGAATCCGGACTTCCTTTTGACGGCTCATCGCTATTGGCCATTACTGAAATCGGACTGGTATCTGATGATGTTGCATTTTTAGCAGAAACGCTAATGGGTAAATACGACCTGGAGCTCTATGAAAAGCAGCCAGCACGGGATAATTTTACGGTTTTGGGTGATGACCATGGCTTATTGATCCTTGTAAATCAGGATCGGGATTGGTATCCTACCACACAAAAGGCAAAATCATTTCCTGTAAAATTGGTTTTCAATAACGGTACAGAGGAAGATCAGGAACTGAGCATGTCTTAATTTTTGGTATGCATAGCAAGCGGGAGGGACACATAAAAAACAGTTCCCTCACCTTTTTGGCTTTCAAACCATATTCTTCCTCCCTGAGCCAGGGTATACTCTTTACAAAGGAATAGTCCGAGACCAATCCCCTTTTCATTGGCAGTGCCGAAAGTAGACTGTGCTTTCAGCGTAAAGATTTCTGACTTATTTTCTTCAGGAATACCGTTTCCTGTATCGCGGATGGCAATCAGGCAATCTTTTCCATACCTGCTGGCATTCAATTCTATCAAACCATCGGAAGGCGTGAATTTGATCGCATTGCCGATGATGTTCCTGACAATCAGTTGCAACATATGTACATTGGAAAATAATTCCAGAGAGGGGTCGATCTCTGCTGTAAATGTGATCTTCTTCTCTTTTGATGCGGCTTTTTGAATCATAATCACAGAATCCAGCGCCTCATGCAACTTGTTGATTTCCATGGCTGCCTTTCCGTCATTTAGCTCTGCACGCGACCAGGAAAGCATATTGTCCAGCATCTCCTGCGTACCGATGATGGCGTTGCTGAGTTTTTTGTCCATCATTTCTTTCTCCTCTATACTAAGGATATCCATACGGAAGAGTTCCATATAACTTTGTATGGAAGCCAGCGGTGCACGAAGGTCGTGGGCAATGATAGAGAAGAACTTAGTCTTTTCATGGTTCATTCGTTCCAATGCTGCGGTTTTTACTTCGGCATCCTGCTTCTCTTTATAATAAGCGGTTTTAAGATAGAACAATCCGATAAAGGTCACCAGAATTGTAATGATATAAGTGGATGCCATGTCTGCAAAAACAGCCGCTCTACCTTTATAAGTATCTTGAATGAGCCCTGGATTTTTGTACTCAAAAAAGAGTAAACCCAAGCCGGTTATCAGACAAAGAATCGACCAGAACCAGTACTGACTTCTGGGAGAAATGATCATAATCATAAAGAACGCGATGGAAAAAGAGAGTAACGATGGCCCTTTTATCCCGTTGTTTAAAAAATAGATGCTTCCTAAGGTTAGTAATACCAATAAAGAAGAGATAATGATACTGTATTTAAACTGCTTTTTGAATCTGGAAAGGTAGTAGGTGAAAGCCAATGCGACCAGGACAACGGAAAACAGCCTGGCAATAGTTTCCATTCCATTGTAATAATTAAAGGGCACATCATACCCGATGATGAGGATGGCAAGTAGACAAATTGCATTAAAAACTTGATTCTCAGGCTTGAAATGCGTACTTGGTCCGATAAGTGAATAGACCAGTCTTTTTAAGCTATTGATAATGGGGGTGATGCTTTCTGGTATCATTACCTAAAAATAAGCAAAGTAATTGATGATGTAGAAAATAATAGCGCTGTAAGGAATGATTTTGAATTATGTGAAGCTTTAGCATTCGTGGTATGAGTCTTGTACGTGGGTAAAATATTACATTATGGAACAATTAGCTGTACTACCTGCTGCCCTTTTAAAAACGTATGAAACAGTACCGGGTCTTTATTTGGTGCTTTCCCCTGAATTGACGGTGCTTACCGCTAGTGACGCATATTTAGCTGCTCAAGGGTTGACCAGGGCAGAAGTAAAAGGTAGAGATTTCTTCGGGCTTTTTCCTCAGGATCCTTTGATACCATTTGAATTAGGCTTCTCAGCCTCTCTTCAACGGGTTTTGGATACCAGACAGCCACACCAGTTGCCACTATTGAGATTAGAACTACCAGATCCGGATTATAAAGGAAATACCGTTTCCAGGTATTGGGATATTACACATACACCCTTCCTGGATGAAAATGGTGCCATCCAGTATATTATTCAGTACAGTTTTGACGTCAGCAACCTGATCTCCGAAAGGAAGAAAGTAGAGCAACGTGAGAAAAAGATTGCAGCCAGTGAAAAGCACCTGGAGTTTTTGCTGAATGCGATGCCTCAACAGGTCTGGACAGCTACCGCCCATGGGATCATCAATTATGTGAATGAAATTTGTTGCCGTGATTTCGGACAGTCATTAGAAGAATTGAGAGGGGTAGGATGGCAGTCTTTTGTTCATCCGGACGATCTTCCTGCCTGCATCAGGGCATGGAGTTATGCGCTAGGTCAAAATTCTGAATATTCAGTAGAATTCCGCCTGAGAATGGCAGACGGACAATACAAATGGCATTTAGGAAAGGCCATTCCACTGATAGAAAGTGGTGAACTGAAAATGTGGATGGGGACAAATACAAACATTGACATTCAGAAGTCAAATGAACAACGTAAGGATGAATTTCTTGCCATCGCGAGCCATGAGTTAAAAACACCTTTAACCTCCATAAAAGCCTTTAATCAATTGATGAAAAGGACTAATGATCCCGAAAAACTACATGGTTTTGTGGAGAAATCTGCCAGCAATATCTTTCGCCTGGAACAGCTGATCACTGATTTACTGGATGTCACCAAGATCAATTCCGGCAGCATGAGCTTTAATAAGGCGGAGTTCAATTTTAATGAAATTATGCAAAGAGCAGTGGATGCGGTTCAGGCAGTGTCACCGGATCATGAGCTGCTACTGGAGCACAGCATAGATCTTCCGTATCATGGCGATCTGCTGAGAATTGAGCAGGTGCTGATTAATTTCTTAACCAATGCAGTTAAATATTCCCCGAACGGAGGCAAAGTACTGATGAAGGGCAAAATTCAGTCTGATAACATTGTGGTTTCTGTACAGGATTTTGGAATAGGTATTGCCGCGTTTGAAATGGAGCGGCTGTTTGATCGGTATTACCGTGTAGATAATGAAGATTTGCGCTACGAAGGGCTAGGGTTGGGACTGTTCATTTGTTCGGAAATATTGAAGGCACATCAGGGCAGCTTTTGGCTTGAAAGCCAGTTGGATGCCGGTTCTACCTTTTATTTCAGGCTTCCCCTAAAGGAATATGCTGCGGTCGACTGTCAGGTAGAAAGACATCAATTCTATAAAGATGACAGTTTAACGGTCAGCTATAACAAAGTGAACCATCGTTTAGATGCATACTGGACGGGCTTTAACAACAAAGAAACCGTACAGCATGGGGCTATGGTGATGTTGGGCATGTTAAGGGCCAATGAATGTAGTAAGATTTTAAATGATAACAGAGCGGTGCTGGGCACCTGGTCTGATGCCTCAGAATGGGTAGGAGAGATCTGGTTTCCTATGATTGAAAAAGGAGGCTTAACACATTTCGCATGGATAAATTCTAACGATGTTTTTTGTCAGTTGTCAGCGAAGAAGAGTGCGGATCTCTATATTGGCAATGTAGATATTCAGTTTTTTGGAGAGATCCAGTCCGCGGAAGACTGGATCAACAGCAAGTAATTTATTCTGTGGCAAGACTTGGTCTCTGTACTGAAACGTGTCTTTTGGTATAAGAAGCCAGCCAGGACAGTGCGCCGATTGCATAAATACACAGTACCAGGATAGCCGTTGTACTCACTGAATTTCCGGTTTCATGGGTGCTGATAAATAAGGAAAGTATGGATAATCCAATTCCACCACCCAGAAAATAGGACGTTGAAGCCAGACTGGATGCCAGGCCATAATGCTGTGGCGGAATACCCTGTACGGAGATCACCGATAAGCTGGTATAGCAGATCGTCATACCCAATCCGGATACACAAAATGCAGAACATAATAGTAAAATAAAGTTATGGTCCATCAGGACAGACGCCAGTAAAAATCCTGCGCCACCTACCATTAAAGACATTCCAAAAACACCCGTTTGCCATACATTCAGCCTCCTCATTAAAGGAGGAAGTGCAAACTTCGCAAACAAAGCAGAAATAATACTGAATGGAACCAGCGTAACACCAGCTTTGGCGGCACTAAAATTCATGTCTTTCTGAATCAATAAAGAAAGTAAAAACATATATCCTGTAAAATAGGCACCTAGTAAAAAGAATACGCCAATACCGGTAGTTGTTGCTTTAGAACGGAATAAGGAAACTTCTATTAAAGGTTCCTGCTGAACTTTTAAGCGGTGTTGAATGATCTTAAAGCCGGCTATTACAGCAATGGTAAGACCGGTCAGCATGATATAGTGCTCGCGGATTCTTCCCAGTTCATGAACACCATAACTCAGCATCAGCAGTACCAAAACCAATAAAATACCGGATAATAAGTCTGGTCTGGATTTCGATTTCTTTAAGTCATCCGGAGCAAGATAGTACCAGGCAAGGCCGATAATGACAAATAATACAGGAACGTTGATAAAGAAAATCCAATGCCAGCCCCAAAAAGTGGTGATGATACCACCTAATGCAAGGCCACTACCAGATCCGATGGCCGCAAATGAACTGAAAATACCGATGGCTTTTGCACGTTCACGAGGCTCCGTAAACGTATGGGTTACAATAGAAAAAGCGGAAGGCATGATCAATGCGGCGCCAATTCCCTGTGCGGCACGGAAGAAAGCCAGCATCTCGAAAGAACCGGAAAGACCGGCACCTAAAGAGGTGATCAGGAAAAGTGCAGAACCGGCAAGGAATATGTTTTTCTTTCCGATAAGGTCTGATAATTTACCTCCAATGATTAGAAATCCCCCATACAACAACACATAAAGTGTTTGTAACCATTGAACCTTATCACTGCTGAGCCCATAATCAGATTGTATAGATGGAATGGCAAGGTTAACAATGGCAATATCCAGTGCTTCTATAAATATACCAATGGAAGCTATGGCAAGGATGAGGTTCTTTCTTTGAGTCATAAAACGTAATGGAGGAAATTTTCCTTACAAAGGTAACTTTCGTAACACAGACTAAAAATAAGTTCTGCTTATTTAGAACAAATGAGTATTATTTCCTAATTTAACAGAACAAATGCGTTATTGATCTTAAATATGGCTCCCCAAACAGAACAAGTCCGCCAGGCAGCACTGGTTTTAGATGATAAAGATTATGAAATTATGCGCTTATTGCAGGAGAATGCAAAGCTCACCATACGTGAAATCGCGTCTAAAGTGCATTTAAGTCCAACTCCCACCCATGAAAGGATCAAAAGAATGGAGCGGGAAGGGGTGATTAGAAAGTATGTCGCCTTGCTGGATAACCGGAAAATCAATAAGGGTATCATCGTGATTGTACAGATCTCCCTGAAGGTCCACAATAAGAAAGCTGCTCAGGAATTTATTGATGCGGTGCTGGCCTTTAAGGAGGTGACAGAATGTTATAATATATCCGGAGATTTTGACTTTATGCTCAAAATTGTAACGGAGAGCATGGAAAGCTTCCATTCCTTCTCGATGAATAAGCTGAGTGAAATTCCTGGAATTGCCCAAACCAAAAGCATTTTCGTGATGGATACCATTAAAGATACCCATCACTTGTTGTAAAAAGTAACCTTTATTCGTAATGTAGGGCTTCTATAGGATCTAACCGGGAAGCTTTTAGTGCCGGATAATAGCCAAAGAATATCCCGGTCAGGGCACAGACCAAAAATGAAATGACGATGGAAGACTGTGAAATCACAGTTGGCCAGTTCAGCATGGATGGAATGACAATGGCTGCGGTGATGCCCAGTAGGACACCGATGACGCCGCCGGTAATACTGATCATGATTGCCTCGATTAAAAACTGAAGCAGAATATCTACGCCACGGGCACCAATAGACATCCTAAGTCCAATTTCCCGGGTGCGTTCCGTTACAGATACATACATGATGTTCATGATGCCAATTCCGCCAATTAGTAGGGAAATACTGGCAACGGCAGTTAATAAGGCCGTAAGCATACTACTGGTAGAGTTCATCATGGTCATCAGTTCGGCCTGGGTGCGCACCTGAAAATCATTGTCCTGATTGTCGCGGAGGTGGTGTGTTTCTCTCAATATCGAAGTGATTTCAGCAACAGCCGCATTGGAAGCGTTTTCTGTGACGGCTGAAGCATAGATGCTGCCAAAATAGATGGTCGATAATATTCTTTTCTGCACCGTAGTGTAGGGGGCAATGATAATGTCGTCCTGGTCTTGTCCGAAATTACTGGTTCCTTTTGGTACCAATACACCAATTACCTGAAAGGGGATCTTGCCGAATCTGATGATTTTTCCAATCGGATCATCCCCGTTGGGAAATAGGTTGTCGACCACCGTTTTACCCAGTAAACATACTTTTGCGGAGGACCGGACATCCTGGTCTGAAAACATGATCCCTTCTTTTACCACTACTTTTCTAATTTCCAGATAATCCGGACTTACACCCTGAATGGTCGTAGGCCAGTTGTTTGCACCATTGATCGATTGTCCGTTGGAAGATGCCAATGGAGAAATCAGGGCAACATCCAGTGCATTTTTTAAGGCTTCCACGTCTTTAATTGTCAATGTCTTAAGACTACTTCCCATCATTCTTGCCCCGCCAGGTTCGTTGCTGTAAGGCTGAATGGTGATCATATTAGAACCCATACTGGCCAGTGAAGCATTGATACTTTGTTTAGAACCTTCGCCGATAGACATCATGGTAATCACAGAAGCAACGCCAATGATGATGCCCAACATGGTCAGCAGGGCGCGTAACTTATTGCGTTGTAATGCCCTTATGGCAAGTTTGATCAGGTTTAAGATTTTCATCAGCTTATCATTTAATAATCATCAGTATCGGGCAATTCGGCTAAAGCGGTTTTTGCGGAACGTGGATCTGGATTGGTTGTGTCCTTTTGTACCCGGCCATCTTTTAACAGGACGGTTCGGTTGGTAAATGCAGCGATATCAGGCTCATGGGTTACAAATATGATGGTTTTACCATCCTGATTCAGCTCCTGCATCAGCGACATGATCTCATAAGAAGTACGGGTATCGAGGTTTCCTGTTGCTTCATCGGCGAGAATCATAACCGGTTCATTGACCAGTGCTCTGGCAATAGCTACTCTCTGCTGTTGTCCACCGGAAAGTTGATTAGGAGTATGGTCAAAACGGCCATCTAATTTAACCGCCTGCAAGGCTGCTATGGCTCTTTCTTTGCGTTCTTTGGTGGTAATCATTGGATTGTACAACAAGGGCAACTCTACATTTTCTAAGGCGGTGGTTCTGGGCAAGAGGTTGTATGCCTGGAATACAAAGCCAATTTTTGTGTTTCTCATTTTGGCCAGTTCATCCCTGCTTAGCTCTTTAACGTTTACACCATCTAAAATATAACTGCCTTCGGTAGGTTTATCCAGACAACCGAGCATATTTAATAAGGTGGTTTTGCCAGATCCGCTACTGCCCATAATGGTCAGAAATTCTCCTGCATTCACATCAAATGAAACTCCTTTCAGGGCACGGACGATTTGATCACCCATGATAAATTCCCTTTTTACGTTCTGGATTTCCAGGATCTTTTTGGCGGTCATCGTCTGCCTCCTCTTTTTGGCATAAATGGACTGCTTGCAGCGGCTGCCGGAGTGGCAGTAGCAGAAAGACCATTAGCTCCGGTTATTATCAGATCATTTTCGGATAGCCCGGATAATACCTGTACCTGCGTATTGTCATTCAGGCCGGTCTTGATTTTTCTTTGTATCAGCTTTTGTCCTTCCAGCACCCATACATAAGCCGTAGGATTGGACACAACATCTCCACCTACGGGTATCCGCGGATTGGTTTTACCCTGGTGCTTTCCTTTTCCTGCGCCTCCTTTTTTATGTCCGGGGTCAGGAATAATTTCATATTGTTTAGACAGGGAAGAATCCGGATGGAACTTTAAAGCCTGTGCGGAAACCAGCAAAGCATTATTTATTTCTTTGCTAAATATGATAATATTGGCGGTCATTCCGGGTTTTAGCTTCTTGTCGTCATTTGGCGCATCAATTAAAGTCGCATAGGTTACTACATTGGCGGAGATGGAAGGTTGCAAACGGATCTCTTTGACGGTGCCATTAAACGTATCGTCAATAAATGCATCTACTGTAAATGTGGAGCGCTGGCCGGTTTTTACATTACCTATATCGGCCTCATCCACTTTTGCCTGCACCTGCATTTTAGTGATGTCTTTGGCAATGGTGAACAGGGTAGGTGTACTGAAACTGGCGGCAACAGTCTGACCAATACTGACACTTCTGCTCAGTACTACGCCATCAATAGGGGAGTAAATTTGGGTGAACGAAAGGTTCCGCTCTGCGGCTCTTAACTGTGCCTGTACATTACTCAGGTTGGCTTTTGCGACTTGTAAAGTGTTTAAAGCAAGGTCGTAATCTGCTTTGCTAATGGACCCTGTCTGAAACAGTTGCTTTTGACGGTTGAAATTAGCCTAAATCCCGATGGTACTGAAATGTATAGCAGTTGATGATGAGCCTCTGGCCTTAGGGATGGTGTGTAGTTTTATAGAACAAACACCTTTTTTGGAGCTTAAAGGGGCCTTTTCTAGTGGGTTAAAAGCCTTGGAAATGGTGCATCATGAGCAGATCGACCTCATTTTTCTGGACATTCAGATGCCTGATCTGAACGGGATTCAGGTGGCCAGGATGTTGGATCATCAGCCAGGTGGCCCCGGACCAAGGGTGATTTTTACTACCGCCTTTAATAATTTCGCACTGGATGGTTATAAGGTGGATGCACTGGATTACCTGTTGAAGCCTTTTGATTACGAAGAGTTTTTGACCGCAGCAAACAAAGCAAGGAACTATGCAGAAATGAAAGCTCCGGTTAAAAGCCCGGAAGAAACAGGCGACGCCTATATCTTTCTGAAAGTGGAGTACCAGCTGGTTAGGGTCGCGATCAAAGACATTCTTTATATCGAAGGATTGAAAGATTATGTGAAGGTATACCTGGAAAATAATGACAAACCTTTACTCACTTTGAGCAGTCTTAAAGATCTGGAAGTTAAGCTTTCTTCAAAAGCTTTTATGCGGGTTCACCGCTCTTTTATTGTTTCGCTGGAGAAGATCACTGCGGTAACTAAAAACACTTTATACATCGGAGACCGGATGATCACGCTTTCAGAACAACACAAGGAAGCCTTCAATTCCTACTTCAGGAAGTGGCTTTAAAGCTAAAATGACATTCATTAGGTAATTCTCTATTTGTATTCCTTGGAGTTATAATCCATGGATGTTAATTTTGTATTCGCTAATCACGGTGGCCTTAAAACTGATACGCATGAAGATAGAAGAAGAACTAAAACATCAATTTGTAACTCCCCAACAGCGGGCAGCAACAAATATTATTTTCACTTCAAACTGGATTCTCAATAAGATTGCAATTGCGCTAAAACCGACGGGTTTATCGCTACAGCAGTTTAATGTGTTGAGTATTTTACATGGTCAGGAGGGACAAACGGCTACCGTTAACCTGATCAAGGATCGTTTGATAGACCGCATGCCCAATGTATCCAGATTGCTTAATAAATTGATGGATAAAGGACTAATTGTGAAAGAGCGAAACTTATCTGACCAGCGTGTGGTTTATGTTAAGCTAAGTCCGGAAGGGGCGAAGCTGAAAACTGAGGCCAGGGCGATTATTGATCAGGGGGTTCTTGACCTCGGTAACGAAGATGCTGATCTGTTAAATGACCTCCTGGAAAAATTAAGAAAATAAAATTGTAAAGAACATGGCTATGAATAAAGTAATTCTGTTGAACGCAAGACCGGTAGGAAAACCGGTGTTAAGTGATTTTAAATTTATAGAAGAAGCGATGCCAGTGGCCAATGATGGACAGGTATTGCTGCAAACAAAATATGTTTCGGTAGACCCGTACTTAAGAGGAAGAATGAATGATTCGGAATCTTATATCCCTCCTTTTGAATTGAATAAACCGATGTCTTCTGGTGTGGTGGCAGAGGTAATTGATAGTAAAATGCCTGGTTTTGAAAAAGGAGATTTCGTTTCCGGGAGTCTGGAATGGAAAGAATACCAGAGTCATGATGGTAAAGGCCTGATCAAAGTTGATCCTAAGGCGGCAGATTTAAGCGCTTATCTGGGGATTCTTGGTATGACCGGATTAACTGCCTATTGTGGTTTGTTGGAAATCGGAAAACCAAAAGCAGGAGAAACCATCGTTGTTTCTGGTGCTGCGGGGGCCGTTGGAACGGTAGTAGGCCAGATTGGTAAGATTTTAGGTTGTAGGGTCATAGGGATTGCCGGTACTAATGAGAAGGTAGAAATGCTGAAATCTAAGTTTCACTTTGATGAAGCCATCAATTATAAAACGACTACAGACCTGAAAGCAGCTGTAAAAGCCGCTTGTCCGGACGGTGTAGATGTGTATTTTGATAATGTGGGGGCGGCGATTTCTGATGCAGTACTTGCTAACCTCAACAGATATGCGCGTATTCCTGTTTGTGGAGCGATATCCTTGTATAATGCTACGGCACCAGATTTTGGGCCACGTATTCAGCCAACTATGGTGATCAAAAGCGCATTAATGCAAGGCTTTATTGTGTCTGCATTTGCAACTAAATTTCCCGAAGCCATTGCGCAGATGAGTACCTGGTTGAAAGAAGGTAAACTGAGCTACGTGGAAACTGTAGTAGAAGGTTTTGATCAGATTCCTCAAGCCTTTATGGACCTTTTTGAAGGTAAAAATGAAGGTAAAATGATCGTTAAGGTTTAAAGCGGTTATCGAATCGATAACCGAAAGATAAAGCTAAACTGATAGCTGTAATATTTTAGAAACTATAGCTGTATTATTTTAATTATAAAACAACCCAATCAAGATGTTAAATTTTGAATTTAAAAACCCGACCAAGATCATTTTTGGAAAAGGGGAAATAAAAAAGATAAGTAAAGAAATCCCGACAGGTGCTAAAGTATTGGTGCTTTACGGTGCTGGTAGTATCAAAGCTAACGGTGTATACGATCAGGTGATGGATGCACTAAAGGGTTTTGAAGTGTTGGAATTTTCTGGAATTCCAGCAAATCCGGAATATGAAGTGTTGATGCAGGCGCTAAAAGTGATCAAAGAAGAAAAGGTGACTTATATGTTGGCTGTTGGTGGTGGCTCCGTGATTGACGGGGTGAAATTCCTTTCCGCAGCGGCATTGTACGAGGGAGATACCCCATGGGATATCCTGACGCAAAATATCCGAACAGAAAAAGGTTTACCTTTTGCTTCGGTATTGACTTTACCTGCTACGGGCTCAGAAATGAACTCCGGCGCGGTAATTACCCGCAAGGAAACTCAGGAAAAACTGGCCATGGGCGGTCCTGGTTTGTTCCCGGAATTCTCTGTCCTTGATCCTGAGGTGATCAAATCTATCCCTAAACGCCAATTGGTAAATGGGGTAACGGATGCCTTTACACATGTTTTAGAGCAGTATATGACTTATCCGGCAGGCGCGCATTTACAGGATCGCTTTGCAGAAAGCATCCTGCAAACGCTGATTGAAGTAGGTCCGAAGGTGATTGAAAACCCGGGGGATTATGAGGCTGCAGCTAACTTTATGTGGAGTTGTACGATGGCCTTGAACGGATTGATTCAAAAAGGTGTACCTACCGACTGGGCGGTACATGCGATGGGTCATGAGCTGACGGCTTTATTCGGAATTGACCATGCCAGAACTTTGGCCATCATTGCACCAAGTCATTACCGTTATAATTTTGAAGCGAAGAAAGAAAAACTGGCGCAATACGGTCAGCGTGTATGGGGAATTACTTCTGGTAGTACCGATGATATCGCTAACGCTGCAATTGCCAGAACCGAAGATTTTTTCCATTCCATGGAAATTAAAACTTCGCTTTCTGAATATACAGTTGATTTCCAGGGCACTGCACAAAAGATCTCGAAACGCTTTACTGAAAGAGGTTGGTTAGGATTGGGTGAACATAAAACCCTTGCGCCATCCGATGTAGAGAAAATTGTAGAAATGAGCTACTAAGCTTTTTCAGGTGGTTTTACTGCCATATTTTAGGGGCCATCTGTTAGATGCCGGGTTTCTGAATTGTTCAGGAATCCGGCATTTTTATTTTAGAAAATTGCTAAAAAAGGAGTATTGCGTGCCGGAGGTATCCGAAGGTTTATGGTCATCATCGGGCCCATCAGTTCTATTTTTGATTATGCAACTTTTGCAGTCATGTTTTATGTGTTTAAGGCCAATAGTCCGGCACACCAAAGCTTGTTTCAAACCGGTTGGTTTGTAGAAGGATTATTGTCGCAAACTGTGATTGTTCACATGATCCGTACCCGTAAAATCCCATTTATTCAGAGCTGGGCAACAGCGCCGGTGATTGCTTTAACTACGCTCGTGATGCTGGTCGGAATCGCCATTCCTTTTACGTCATTTGCACCGGTATTGAAGTTAACGCCCTTGCCAATCGCTTATTTTCCCTGGCTGATTTCGATCCTGATCACCTATTGCTTATTGACGCAGTATGTGAAAGTTTTGTTCATTAAAGAGTTTAATTAGCGTCTGTAAGTAGCTGATTATGTTATTAGTAAAAAAAGTCAATATTTTCATGTTTAGTCCTTGTAAACATCGGTTTTATCGGTTTAGGTGTTGGAAATCTCCGGAGATTGTGGCGCTAAAAAACAAGCGGAGCTGGAATATAGCTTTGGTTAGCTGTGACGATCCCGGTGCTGATTCTGTATAAATGCCATTAGATTAATCGCGCATTAATCTTTGGCATTTATAGTAAGTTTTGAAATTCTTATGTTTTTAATTGGATAGCAGTATATTTGAAGCCATGTTTCATATTTTCCTACACTTCCTGGTACCTGCAATTGTGGCTTTTCTTTTTTATAAGAAGACGCTGGTTAAATCCTGGCTGATCATGATGGCTACCATGGCGGTGGATCTGGATCATTTATTGGCGGTGCCTGTTTATGACCCCAACCGTTGCAGTATTGGCTACCACCCTTTGCATTCTTACTATGCTATTGGGGTTTATGTGATCCTGCTTTTCTTTCCCAAAACAAGGATTGTGGGGCTTGGTCTGGTGATTCACATGATCCTCGATTATCTGGACTGCTTTATGTAGTATTCAGTCCGTTATTACAGTATCACAAGACTGCAGACAGTATTCAAACAGTTGTTTTACAAAAGTGGAGAGAGCAAACGCGCTACTTTTTCCGGTAGCTGCACCCAGGCAGATCTTGCGGTCCAGGCGGCAGCATCAATGAGTTTGGAAACCTGGAGATCTTCTTCGAAAGCTGCTTTAAGCTGCTTAGCGATTTCCCCATCATAAACCACAGTATTCACTTCAAAATTAAGCTCAAAGCTACGCTCATCCATATTTGCGGTTCCGATAAAGGAAAGTTGCTCATCTATGACCATCGTTTTTGCATGAATAAAGCCTTTTTGATATTGATAGATTTCTACGCCTACATCCAGTAGTTCCTGATAATAGGAGCGTGCAGCAGCAGCCACCCAAACAGAATCTGATTCAAAAGGAACCAGTAGTTTAATCTTTATTCCGCTGAAAGCGGCCACATAGAGTGCGTCCAGCAAACTGATTCCGGGGATGAAATATGGGCTGGTAATCAGGATTTCCTGATCTGCCATACCGATGGCCTGAATCAGGTTGAGCAGGATGGTTGGGTGGTCTGAATCAGGGCCACTGGCCGCGATTTGTAAGTCTACTTTCCCATTAGGGTTTTCCTCAAAGCTGAAAAACTCCGGCAGTATTTCTAAATTTTCTTCGGCACAAAAGTTCCAGTCAGATATAAATAAATGCTGTAGGTAATGTACTCCAGTTCCTTTGATTTTCAGGTGGGTATCTCTCCAGAATAGTGTGTCGTTGTATTTAGGGTCGTTAATGTACCGGTCGCTGATATTGATGCCGCCGGTAAAGGCGATATTGCCGTCAATGATGATGATCTTTCTGTGGTTTCTATAATTGAGGCGGTTGGCCAGGGCAATAAAGATTACCTTGTAAAAAGGGAAAGCATGGACACCGGCTTTTCTAAGTTCGGGTACCAGTTTTTTTCTAATGGAGCGGCTCCCAAAATCATCGTAGATCAAGCGGACCTGCACGCCTGCCAAAGCTTTTTCAATTAAGATAGCTTTGATTTCATTGCCAATCTTTTCATCTTCAAATATGTAATACTCCAAATGGATATGGTGTTTTGCTTCACGTAAGGCTTGTAATACTTCGGGGAATTTCTGTTCTCCGTTGATCAGCAACTTCACTTCATTGTTTCCGGTTAGCCCACTGGTATTGCTGTTCAATAGTAATTGAGCAAGCTTCTTAAACTTTTGCTGCGCCGGCTTCATTTCTTCAATGGTTTTTGCTGAATTCTTCATGATCCTTGAAGTCACTTTCTCCAGCTGGATTTCATCGGAGATGATCTTTTTGTTGTAGATCTTTCTGACCCTGTAGTTGATGCCAAATGAGAAGTAAATGATGACACCTATGACGGGTAAAAAAACAGCAAGGAGCAGGTAAGCAAGGGTCTTGCTTACAGATCTGGTATCATAGATGATGCGGAGGCAAACCGCAATAATAAAGAGTACGTAAGCAATTTCAAAAACTAGAATCCATTTCATAAAAAAGGGTGATTTACTTTACATACCAAAATAGGTGCATTTTGTTTGGTCTGATTGCAGATAAAGGCTGTTAATTGCAAATATCGCCGGGTTAACTTAATCTCGCTTCATCTAAATCCAGTTGGTTTTCCTGTTTACGAATCTGCTCATCGCTGAATGTCTTTTCCTTGCGCAATTGGTATAATTCCATGCGTTGGATACTGTACAGGTCCATCAGGACCGCATTGTACCTGGCGATTTCCACCTTTTCAGTGGTGTCACATTCCAGAGAATCCAGTTGCTGATTGGTGATAGAAATATCGCTTTCCAGCTGCTTCTTTAAAAATCCGATCAGTTCATTTTCTGTTGCATCACGGGCAAATTTTTCATTCAATCTCCGTAGGGCAGCCTGCATCAGTCTCAGGCGAATACCTGCTTCCTGTTCTCCCTCAGGTGGGAAGTCTTCAATGTCTTTGATTCCCGTCCACTTAATGACCAGGGGTAAGGTCAGCCCCTGAAAAACAAGGGTCACCAGGATCACGATGAAGGTGATAAAAAGGATCAGGCTGCGGTGTGGGAAAGCCTCGCCACTGCGCAATAGTAAAGGGATAGAAAGAGCGGAGGCTAAAGATACAACTCCTCTCATTCCTGCCCAGCCGATGATTACCGGCCCCTTCCACAATGGATTTACCGGGTCTGCACGTTTCCTGTTTCCAAGCCAGGCGGGGATATAGGCGATCAGCAGGGTATACAGCAGGCGGATGATAATGATCGTGATACTGATGATCAGGCCGTAATTGATGGCTTCTGTGATCGCATAATCACCCAGACTTTCCATGATGACCGGAAGCTCCAGTCCGATGAGGATAAATACCAGTCCGTTTAAAACGAAAGCCAGGGTAGCCCATACACTAATTGCCTGAATTCTGGATGCGCTGTGGGACAGGATTTCATGCGAACGGTAAGATAGGAATAACCCGCCGGAAACGACGGCCATGACACCTGAAAAATGGAAATGTTCAGCGGCGATATACATGAAATATGGGGTCATTAAAGTCAATGCGGTATCAATGCTGGGGGTTGTAGGCAGGAAACGATGCACGACATAGACGATATGGGCTATAGCAAGGCCAATCACTATGCCCGTTCCTGCAGACAGGAAAAACTGTCCGACGGCCTGTTCCATAGAAAAATGTCCTGATATAATGGCGGCGAGGGCAAAGCGGAATACAATTAAACTGGAAGCATCATTGATCAGGCTTTCGCCTTCCAGCACAGTAGTTAACCTTTTGGGGATCTTAATGTGCTTTAAAACGGAGTTTGCGGCAACGGCATCAGGTGGGGAGATGATACCGCCCAAAAGAAAACCCATGGCTAGCGTAAAGCCCGGAATCATTGCTGTGGATACAAATGCGACAATTATTGAAGTGAAGAATACGAGGCCAAAGGCCAGCATGGCAATGGGCTGGCGCCATTTCCAGAAGTCATTCCAGGAAGTGTACCAGGCAGACTCGTAAAGTAAAGGGGGAAGAAAAATGAGGAAAACCATTTCTGGTTCCATCTCTATCTTTGGGATTCCCGGAATAAAACTAATGCCCAATCCGGCGATGACCAGGAATATAGGGTAAGAGATTTTTAGCTTTTGAGCCAGCATGGTCAATAGAAATACGGCAAAAAGCAGTACCAATACCAGGAGGAGAGTGTCGCTAAACATAGGCTCGCAGATTAGTTTTCAGGTGAATAATCTAAATACAAGCTCAATATATTAAAAAACTTTCCTTTATAAGTCACACAATTCGGGTAAATCCATCCATCCACTGACTTTGAGACAGGGGCTCAGGCTTTCCTCCTCCTGTAGTTCCCAGGCACGGAAATGGGTGTTGTATCTCGCGATTTGGTAGCCGTATTCCAGTTCCGGGTTCACCACACTCACCAATTTGTAGGCATGGTCCATCGGCAGTCTGGCCTTTGTTGAAATCCATTTTCTCATCTTGTTGTTCTTTGATTTTTTAACCTTAGGGATTGATTTTTTTCCAGAACCTTCTTTCATTTCTTCCAGTCTTCCAGGGTCATTCCGACCTTTTCTCCTGCTTTTTCAGAATAGCTAAGCTTGATCTGAAATACATTGTCCTGGTTACAAAGAACAATCGGGCGGATATTCGGTTTTTTTTTAACACGTAATTTGTCACTATATGGTTTAAATTCAGTCCATTGCTTGCGTTTTGTTGTTTATTTGACGAAATTTAATAGCTGAAATTTCAGAGTTATGGAATCAAATCCTTTGTGATGAAAGATATAAGGAAAAGGCCAGGGTTGGAGGATTTCTTCCTCAATGGACTGGAAGATATTTACGATGCAGAACGAAAATTCATGAAATGTTTTGCTGCATTAGGTATTGCTGCCGGACATGAAGCACTAGTGGAAGTGTTATTGCACAATATGCGGACTACACAAAAGCACCTCGGGCATCTATCTGCGATCATGGATCGGTTCGAGCGGGATGGCTCAAATGGTAAATGTGAAATCGTCGGGTGTTTAACTGAGAAAGCTTCCTGCATGATCAGAGATATGGAGACGGGTTCGCCATTAAGGGATGTGGCCGTGATTTGCCTGGTACAGGTTATTCAGCATTATAAAATTGCTTGCTACGGAAATCTGATGTCTTTATCAGCTGAATTGGGGCATCATAAGGTGAAAATACTAATTGAAGAATGTTTGGTGGATGAAAAAAGAACGGATTTGTACCTCACAGAGATTGCCAGAAACTTTATAAATCCATCAGCAAAATAACGCACCTGGAATTTTTTATTCATTTTTTACGAGAGATTGGAAACAATAGAATTGATCAGGTGTTAAAGATTTACATCTATCTGTCTATGTTAAAGGGAGTTGTTTTTTGTGTTGAGGTGAAAAAAAGCTTTATTTTTTTACTGGTAGCTGCGGCATTTTTGTGCTCCTGTGCCATAAAACGCCCTAAAGAATCAGTTGCCCGGGAAAGTTATCGCCCGGATGAAAGCTGGAGGACAGCTGCTCAGGATCAGGAAGCCGCGGCTCAGGTTCAGGAAGACAGGAAGAACAAGGAAATGACCAGGCGCCAGAATGATTCGGTGTCGGTTTTTAAAAAACATTTATCAGAGGAGCTTAGCCGGAGCGCCCATCCCCAATGGCTGGATAGCTTATATCAAAGCCATGATTATAAACCCTTTTTGTTGGGTCAGGAGGGCTTAAAGCCAGGGGCAATTGCGGAATATCTGAGAAAAACTGAGCTTCATGGTTTGGATACCAACTATTTCTACCTGAATGAAATCGGGCCCCGTATCAGGGATTTGGAAGAACAGCAGGATAAACCGGCCTCCATCAAATATCAGGAAAAAGTGAAACTGGAACTATTGATGGCTGCTGCCTTGCTAAAATATAGTCAGGCGATGCAATATGGGCTTATTAGTCCCGATAGCCTCGATAAGAATTATTTCATCACCACGCAGGTGCCTGACAGTTCAAAAATCATGAGGGTTTTTAACGCTCCTGATCTGTTCCTTTTTCTGGATAGCATACAACCTTCATCTGAAGCCTATCGCTCCTTACAAATGGCTTTAAAAGCGGGTACAGGAGCCATCAACAGGAACAAGGAGGATGCGGCGCAAGCTATTAAATTAAATATGGAGCGTCTGCGCTGGAAAAATAAGCCTGATGCGCAGAAATATATAAGCGTTAATATTCCTGATTACACCTTAGATGTGATGGAAAAAGGGGTGTCTGTATTGCAAATGAAAGTCTGTGTGGGAGAGGGCCGTACAGAAACTGATCCGGGGGGCTCAAAAGAGACACCTCAGCTGAACAGCATGATTTATAGTGTGCAGGTCAACCCAATATGGAATATTCCGGCCAGTATTGCCCGGAATGAAATTTCCAGATATGCAGATCGTGATCCTTATTACCTCAGCAACAATGATATTGATGTGTATAAAGGAGGGAAACGTATTTCATCACCTGAAAAAATAGACTGGTCTACCGCAGATGTTTCACAGTATACCTTTAAGCAACGTCCGGGTGAACAGAATTCTCTGGGCAAAATCAAGTTTATTTTTGACAATAACAGCAGCGTTTACCTGCATGATACCCCGGCGAGGTCTGCTTTTAAGAAAAAGCTCAGGGCCATTAGCCATGGTTGTGTGCGGGTAGAAAAACCGAAGGAACTTGCGCTTGCCTTATTCGGACCCGGAAAAACCTTTAACCAGATTAAATCGGCCATGGATCGGTCTTATCCCAGAGCCAAATACATTGGTTTGCCGGTAAAAATGCCAATATACCTGACTTATATCACCGCCTGGCTGGATGATAAAGGGCTGTTGCAAATCAGAAATGACATCTATGGATTGGATCTTTTGCTGTATAATGAACTGAAATCCAATCAGATGATTGCTGAATGAAAAAATCCGTCACCTGAGTGATGACGGATCGGTGGGGGATGAACCCCGATCTGTTTTATATTTTAATAACCGGCATCGGCATTGATTTCATTCGCACGTTTGAAATGACGTTCAGACATACGCAATGCTTTAGTGGCGAAACTCCTGATTTGTACATCGCCGGATACACTCGCAGACTTGTAAAGGTCAATTGCTGCGGCATTATCTTTAATCATCATTTTGATGTAATGGTTTTCAAAGGCGGCAACATCCATTTTTTTAAGTTCTTCAATATGTTTCAGGTCTGCCGGAGGAAGGGTAGCTGGTAATGCAATTTTTTTACTGGCAGCGAGTGTCTTTAATTCAGCGGCGATTTTAGTATGGTCTTTGACCAACACTGCTCCATATCTTTTGATGAGTTTGTTGGTGGATTTTTCTGCTGCAAGTTTCGCTAAAGCGAGTTCCATCATGCCATCAGTTGCTGCTTCCTGCAGGAAAGCAGTCATATCACCACCTCTGTTTATATCTGCGGTATCAGGGATGACCTGCGCAATTGTTGAATCAGTAGTGTCAGCGTTGATCTTATCGGTATTCCGGCAAGCGGAAAAGGAGATCAGCAACAGGCTGAAAATGGCCAGTAAATGTTTGTTTTTCATAGTGCTTGATTTATAGTTTAGCATTAGTGTAATTACAAATCTGGAACTGAAATGTTTTGAGTAATTTAGAAATTAAGCCCTTAATCAGGGAAGGGTATTGCTTCCTGTGGCGATGGGAAACATTTTAACAGGTAAGGTGTTATATGCTACGAAATCAGGACTCGCAGCTGCAATGCGGAACCGGAGTATTCAATTTTAAACCGGACATTTAATTATAGCACATGAAAAATAACAATGGGAACTTTTTTGAGAAAGCATCAACTAAGATTACCAACTGGACCGGAAGTCCTGTGGCTTTTTGCACTGCCTTCCTGGTGGTGATTGTTTGGGTGCTTTCCGGACCGATCTTCAATTATTCAGACACCTGGCAACTGGTGATTAATACGGGGACAACCATCATTACCTTTTTAATGGTGTTCCTCATTCAGAAGAGTCAAAACAAGGATTCCAAGGCGATTCAGCTGAAATTAAATGAACTGATTGCGGCCAGCAGGCATGCCAGTAACCGGATGGTGGATATTGAAGACCTGACGGAGTCTGAGCTGGATGTACTGCATAAGTATTATCAAAAGTTATCAGACGTGGCACAAGCCGACCTGGATATACATAAATCACACTCTATTGATGCGGCAGTGAAGAACCACAGGTTGAAAAAAATCCATATTGCAGAAGGGGAGGCAAAGACAGCGGTACCTGAAGTTACGAAGGGAAAAGCAAATAATCTGAATGCCAAATCCTGATTTTACTTGTATTTTTTTGTTTACATATTGATGATTATGCTTATTAAGATTCATTCTTGATTCAGCTATTTGCATATTTAGGATGTTTTTATAATATTAGATCATCAACCATTCAACCAAATATATGAGTGAATTTCAAATCAAAAAATCGTCTACCGTCTACGATGTTGTTATCGTAGGGTCTGGAGCAGGCGGAGGTATGGCCGGCTACGTGTTGGCTCATGCCGGTCAAAAAGTGCTGATGCTTGAAGCTGGTGCTTATTTCGACCCAAGAATCGACGCACAACAGTTAAAATGGCCATGGGAATCCCCAAGACGTGGTGCATCAACCACAAGACCTTTTGGCGATTTTGACGCCTCATATGGAGGTTGGGAATTAGATGGCGAACCCTATACCCAAAAATCAGGAAGCGAATTTGCCTGGTTCAGGTCTAGAATGCTAGGTGGCAGAACCAATCACTGGGGAAGAATTTCCTTAAGAATGGGACCACTGGATTTTAAATGTAAGGATGGACTAACGGATGACTGGCCTATTACGTACGAAGAGCTAAAACCTTTTTATGATCGAATAGACCGCATGCTTGGGATATATGGCTCTGTAGAAGGCATCGAAAATGAACCCGATGGAATCTTCATGGCACCGCCAAAACCAAGGCTAAATGAGTTGTTCATTAAGAAAGCCGGAGAGAAAACCGGCGTAACGGTAATTCCAGGTAGGGGTTCCGTTTTAACAGAAGCCTTACCGGATAATAAAGACCGTGCACCTTGTTTTTACTGCGGACAATGCGGACGTAGCTGTAAAGTGTATGGTGATTTCTCTTCTTCTTCTTGTTTAGTCATCCCGGCAGTGAAAACAGGAAACTTAACCGTGATCACTGATGCGATGGTTAGGGAAGTCCTGACGGATAAAAACGGATTGGCTACCGGCGTTTCTTATATCAATAAGAAAGACGGTTTTGAGTATCAGGTAACTGCGAAAACAGTCATCCTTGGTGCCAGTGCCTGTGAGTCTGCGCGTATTTTACTGAACTCTAAATCTGCGGCCCACCCTGGTGGATTGGCCAATGGAAGCGGTATTGTAGGTAAATATCTGCATGATTCTACCGGTGCCAGCTTAAGTGGTTTCTTACCTCAGCTGATGGACCGTAAGCGATACAACGAAGATGGTATAGGTAGTGTACACATTTATTCGCCATGGTGGTTAGACAATAAAAAACTGGATTTCCCTCGTGGTTATCATATTGAATATTGGGGTGGTATGGGAATGCCAGCTTATGGATTTGGTGGTGGTACTGCTAAATTAAACGGTATGGTACCGGGTAGAGACGGTAAAATGAAAGAAGCAGGAGGTTATGGAGCATCGTTAAAAGACGATTACAGACGCTTCTACGGTGCTTCGGTAGGTATGGCTGGTAGGGGAACTGCCATCGCCAGAGAAACAAATTACTGCGAGATCGATCCTAAAGTAGTCGATAAATACGGTATCCCGGTATTGAGGTTCAATTACCAATGGGCAGACGAAGAGGTGAAACAGGCGAAACACATGCAGGAGACTTTCCAGTCGATGATGCATGCAATGGGTGCCATCATTACTTCTGACATCCCTGGTCCGGAAACGAATTACGGTTTAGAGGCTCCGGGAAAGATCATCCATGAAGTGGGTACCATCAGAATGGGTGATGATCCTAAAAAATCAGCATTGAATAAATGGTGTCAGGCACATGAGTGTAAAAACTTATTCGTGGTAGATGCAGCACCTTTCGTACAGCAAGGAGATAAAAATGCAACCTGGACCATTCTTGCGCTTTCTATGAGAACTGCGGAATATATCCTGGATCAAAAGAAAAAACAAAATATTTAATCTGTTTAAAGCAAAGAAAAATTATGAACAGACGTGATTCGTTAAAAGTCTTAGGACTAACTGCTATAAGTTCCGCAGTATTATTAGATGCCTGTAAACCAGGTGAACCTAAAGTTGCTGCAACTCCTGAAGCAGGTGATCACCCCGGAAGAGAAGAATGGGAAGTCCTGAGAGATAAAACGCTGATGGAGGAAACGTTCTTTTCTCCACATGAGATGGCGACTATCGCTGTGCTTTCCGATATCATCATCCCAAAAGATGATAAATCAGGAAGTGCAACTGAGGCTAAAGTGCCGGAATTTATTGAGTTTATCGTGAAAGATATGCCAGACCATAAAACGCCCATGAGAGGCGGATTAAGATGGTTGGATATGCAATGTCTGAATCGTTGGGAGAAGCCTTTTAAAGACCTTTCCGACGGGCAGAAAATTGAAATGGTAGACCAGATTGCTTATCCTAAAAAAGCAAAACCAGGAATGGAACAAGGTGTTGCCTTTTTTAACCTGATGAGAAGTCTGACCGCTTCCGGGTTCTATACCACGGAAATGGGTGTGAAAGATATCGGTTATGTAGGTAACGTTCCTAATAAATGGGAAGGTGTGCCTGCGGACGTATTGAAGCAATACGGATTTGATAGTGCTTCTTAATACCCGGGTTTCTTTATAAAAAAAAGCAGCAGTTTAATTACTGCTGCTTTTTTTTATTTGTTATGGTGTTGATTATAAAATCATTAACTTTATTTTGATGAGCAAAATGGAGTCTTTAAGTTTTAGAAAACGCTATTCAAAATACCTGTTGATATGGGCATTTGCAGGTAGTTTTTTTTGCCTGTCAGGACCCATTGGCTTTTCTACCCAACTAAACCAGAAAGCCCGGATCGAATCTGTAATTGGTTTTCTGCAATGGGTAGAAAGCTCCCCGGTTTACAGCAACGCAAAGAATATCCAATTAAAGGCCCATATTGAAACTGGATCAAAGGCTTTATATACTTATGCTTTATGGTTGTACAATAGCACCTCAGCTATTCTTTTTAACCATAATCAAGATCAGCTCTCTCTCTTCGAACCTTTCAGGTTCTTTGTTATTCCTAAAATCATCCCTCCGGGTATCGGCAGCTAATTGCCTTTTTAACCCTGTTTTTTTACTTTAACAAATGTCCATGAAATCTTTGAAAAAGATATGGAGAGGGCTTTGTCTTGTGCTACTGCTTTCACTAGCCTTAATCGGCATTGGTGCTGGTGCAGGTATCCCGATACCCTCTTCCAATAGAAAAGAAAACCAAATAGAAATCAATGTCGAAATGATAGATGATCAGGATGATGAATCGGCGGAAAAGTGTTTTATTTGATCTAATGCGCTGTCTTTGTTTAAATTAATCTTGATCCCTGAGCCGTAATCTACAGAGATTTTAAAAATATTGCGCAACGGAATGTCTAAAATGATGGCCCAGATGCAACGGATTACACCGGCATGGGTTACAATGGCGACCTTACCCAAATCTTTGGTTCTGAGCATCGCTATAAACGCATTTACTCTTTCATAAAGCAGTTCCAGGCTCTCCCCGGAAGGGGTTTTTGTGCTGACGAAATCATTCATCCAGTGCCCAAGCAGAATTTGATCCATGTCGTTCCATTTGCTGTTCTCCCAGTCGCCAAAGTTCATCTCCATTAAATCCGGCCGATTTTCCACTGCCGAATTCGTAGGTAGTTGATCAGCAAGTAGGCTACAGCGACTGGAAGGGCTGCTGTAAACCTGGTCAAAATCGTCAGGCAATTTAGCAATGACTTCATTGATATCTTGCGTTGCGCTAGCTGCTAAGGGCACATCAAACTGTCCGTAGCAGGTTCCTTTTTCCACCGCTACTGCGGTATGTCGGATTACATAAACTTCCATACGACCAGAAATGTTAAAAGCGTAATCACTTCGGCAAATTGTTCTACGGCACCCAGACAATCGCCGGTATAGCCGTCCAGCCACTTGTTAAAGTACCGCTGGCTGATTAAATAAAGCAGGATTAAGGGTGCTAATACAAAAATGAGCTGCCAGCGGAAAGCAAGCAATACTAACAGCGGAGCAAGGCCAAAAATATAAGCACCAATTACTTCTTTATAGGAGTAAGCTTTGGCTATAGGTTTGGATTTACTACTTTCATCCTCACGGGAATAGGTTGAAGTAAAAGTGATCTGTATGGCAGTTAACCTCGCCAGGGCGTGGTAAGTGATAAAAAACAGCAAGACAATATAATCAGGAGTAAATTTTAGGCTCATCAGCAACTTATGCAAGGCCAGGTATTTCAGGCCAAACAAAAAGATCAGTGCAACTACACCATAGGTACCCAGGCGACTGTCTTTCATGATGTCCAGGATTTTTGCCTTTGTCCAGCCACCTCCAAATCCATCAAATACGTCTGCAAAACCATCCTCATGGAAAGATCCGGTGATGTATACACCTGCAGCAAGCGATAAAATTACCGCGATTTCAGCGCCAAACAGGAAATTGCTGATCCAGAATACGAGGAAGGAAAGTCCGCCAACAAGCCAGCCGATCAAAGGGAAATACCGGGTAGATTTGTTCAGGTGCTCCGGATCATGGTCTACCCATTTCGGACAAGGCAATTGCGTATAAAACATCATTGCCGTAAAAAATATACGTATCTCGTTTTTCATTTAGGATGCTTTTGTAGAAACACCAGCATTTTCGAAACTGGCCATTTCATTTAGAAAGGCTACTGCACTTTGAATGATCGGGTAGGATACCGCACATCCGGTACCTTCACCAAGTCGCATGTTTAAGTTTAATATCGGCTCTGCACCTAAGAATTTTAACAATTGACGGTGACCGGTTTCGTCGGATAGATGACAAAATATGGCGTTGTTTTGTAGCAATGGGTTGATCATCAGGGCAGCGAGGTAGGCTGCTGTGGCAATAAATCCATCCACCATAACCAGCATATTGTTTTCATAAGCTGCCAGCATCGCTCCGGTAATGTGGGCAATTTCGAAGCCACCATAAGTCTGCAATACGGCTACAGGGTCTTTTGAGCGCCCATGACGCAATTCACACTGTTTCAGTATACTGATTTTATGGGCAAATTGTTCGTCGTTCAATGCGGTACCTCTGCCTACGCAGCTTTCAATCGGTAGTCCGCAAAGGTTGCTCATGATCATGGTTGCCGCAGAGGTATTGCCTATGCCCATTTCTCCGAAACCGATGATGTTACAGCCACCTGCATGAAGGTCGTTCACGATTTTCTCCGATTGTGTCAAACAGTTTTCCAGCTCATGAATGTTCATAGCTGGTTCTTCCAGGAAGTTTCTGGTGCCTTTTTCCACTTTCGCACGGATCAGTTTTTCGTGTGGCTTAAAGTTGAAATTCACCCCGGTATCTGCGATTAGCAGGTTGATCTGGTGTTGCCTGCAAAATACATTGATTGCCGCTCCTTCATTCAGGAAATTCAGGACCATTTGGTAGGTCACTTCCTGGGGGTAGGCGCTAACACCGGATTTGGCGATGCCATGATCCCCTGCGAACACAACAATCGCAGGTTTGGTTAATTCCGGACTAAGGGTATTCTGTACGGTTCCGATTTGCTGAGCAAGTTGTTCTAACTTGCCTAATGCACCCTGGGGCTTAGTCTTTAAATCTATTTTCTGTTGAAGTTCTTCCTTCATATGCTGATATCGCCTTGGTTTGAAATAAATATTGGCCGTATCTGTGTGGGATACGGCCAATAAAGGCTGAAATTAACAATATTTTAGAGTTGTTTCATCACATGGTTTACGATAACATCACAACGAACCAGATTGAAGGCATACAGTTGTCCCGGTTTCCAGTAGGCATTGAGCTCCGAACGTAACATTTCCCTGGCTCTTGTCAGCCTGATTTTAACATTCGATTCCCCGATATCCAGGGCCTCCATAGTCTCTATCGTGCTCATCCCTTGTACTTCGCGCATCACGAATACCATTCTGTATTTTTCCGGTAAGGCAGCTACTGCTTTCTCCAGGATCGCTTTGAGTTCTTTATTCACAAGGCTTTCTAATGGAGTTTCTGTATGCTGAGCTTTTTCATTACTTTCCATCAGGGTCTTGTTTTGTTGAACTTTCCTTTTCTTGTGTAATAAGCTTTCATTTATCAGGATTCGGGTGAGCCAGGTCCCAAAACCAGATTGTTGCCTAAAATCAGGCAGGTGTCGGTAAGCATTCAGGTAAGCGTTTTGCATAATGTCTTCCGCCTCCTGAGCATCATTAACAATGGACATACTAATCCGGTACAATTGCTCATTGTACTTGCGCATGATTCTTTCATACAAGGCTTTTTCCCCGTTTACAATTCTTTGTATGATTTCCTCTTCGCTGAAGGTGTCCGTATTTGTAGTTTCGGTGCTCATAGTGTCTGATATATAATAGAGTATTGGCAGGGAAAAGGGTTACAAAATCAGGTATAAAAATTTTGTAACCCTTTTTCTACAGCCCCTCTCTAATGTATAAAAATTAACATCATGGAAGATCTTAAAAACATTAAATCAGTACAGTCTTTGCTTATGCTGACTTACGGACTCATCCCGATTGTAGCCGGGGCAGACAAGTTTTGTAATTTATTGACAGACTGGTCACAATACCTCAACCCTACATTGGCTTCAATGTTGCCTTTCAGCGCTGCTACGTTTATGATGATTGTGGGGGTGATAGAAATTATCGCAGGCTTACTGGTGTTCTTTAATCCGGAAAAAGGGGCGTATCTGGTTTGCACCTGGTTAGTATTGATTGCTTTGAGTCTTATAGCGAGTGGAAAGTACCTTGATGTAGCCGTAAGAGACCTTGCGATGGCAATTGGCGCTTATAGTCTGGCCAAACTTTCTGGACCTAAAATTGCTAAAGATTAGGCAGGTGGGATACATTGTAAAAATATTAAATGTGGAGCATGTAGCGCGAAATGTAAAGCGCTTTATCCTCGAAAAGCCTGCCGGTTACTCTTTCGTACCCGGTCAGGCTACAGATGTGTCCATTAATCAGCCTGGTTTAACCGAAGAACTGAGGCCTTTTACTTTTACCTGTACCAATGATAACGAGTATCTGGAGTTTATCATTAAAATTTATAAAGATCATGGGGGTGTCACCGAAAAATTGTCGGCCTTAACCACAGGCGATGAACTGATTCTTCATGATGTTTTCGGAACCATTCATTACAAAGGCCCCGGAGTATTCCTTGCTGGCGGGGCAGGGATCACACCATTTATCGCCATTTTTCGTCAGTTGAAACTAGACCATGCCCTGACCGGGAATACCTTGTTATTTGCGAACCATAGTGAAGAAGATATCATCCTCCCGGCAGAACTAAAATATATGCTGGCCGGGCAATACGTAGATGTTTTGAAATCGCCTACAAAACCTGGTGCTGCAGGCCGGGAGATCGGTCTTAAATTGTTAAGTAAATATGTGACTAATCCAGGCGCTTACTACTATATCTGCGGGCCGGAACCCTTCACCTTAACCATGTTAACTTTACTTGGAACTTTAAAGGTCGATAAAGCTCACATCGTACTGGAAGCCTAGTAGATAGCTGTTTAAACGGGGTTTAATGAGAATATGTGTGAGATAAAATGAATATATTAGCTATAATTGGGATAAATAATATTTAATCCCTGGTATGAAATATTCATTACTGATCTGTTCCTTTATTCTGATGCTTTTCTCTTGTAAAAAGGCTGAAAAAGAAGCCCTTGAAACTGTCGTTTCAACAAAAATCGTAAACTTTAAAACCCTTACCGGAGTAGAAGATTTATTGGCTGATACGGAGTCAGTTGCCGTTATGGTAACGCGAAGCATCGTTTTACGCGATCCGCTTAAAATTGAATTGAGTGGTACTAAAGAAGTAAAACTGATGAATTTCACGTTGAAAACCATCAGAAATATACAGGTTTTTGTGAAACTGGCAGGTACCGGAGAAAGAGTCGCGCTTTTAAAAATTGATTCTATTACCCCATTGGTTACTTTCCAACTCCCCTTGTCTATTGTAGACCATGAAGAGCAGTTGTATACTGAAAGTGGTCAGTTAATTACCCTTGCTAAACAGACGGACCTTTCTAAAGCAGTATTTTCTGTAGTGGTAGACGACCCCTTTTACAAAAGACTAAACGCCATGAAAATCCCATGGAGATTGAACTTTAGAAAATCACAGGAAGATGTAGGGAATTGGTATCGAATGAACCCTTTACATGCCAGAGAAAGTCTGGTGATGTTTACCAATTTGGCTTATTTGTTTTCACAAGAATCTACTCAAACTGGTTTTATGGCTTATGAAGGCTTAACCGCCAATGATGGAACTTTGCTGAGCGAGGAGAAAAAATCAGCGGTTTACCGTGATATTCTGACCAGAGCAAATATCGAAACTGGTTTAGTCAGAAATGTGAGTGGCTTAGGTGGTGGAAACCTGGTTGCAGTTGCAGAATATGTGATGATGCGTCATTACAATAAGAATGCAGAAGAAGTGCTGGTTCATGAATTGGGGCATGCGCTTGGTTTTGGCCACAGCAGTAATATGACTTATGCTTCCAATAGTAAAGCCTTCCATTTGGCCATGAGACCTTTGATTAATAAAATGCTGACAGACCGCGAGTATCCTTATTGGGATTATAGAATGTTGAATACGTATAACAAGTATATCGACATGACTGGTGATTACCTGCGTGAAGGGAAAAAACCGAATGGAGACCGACATAATCCAACTAAGTACGAGTACTAAAGTGGATTGGAAATCAGAATTATAGTATTCAGTCCATCTGATTTTTAAAATATCACAACAGCCGGTTTTGCCGGCTGTTGTAGGTTTAAGCATTTATTCTTCGACGATATCCCCCTTATCTCCTTTGGCTTTCAGGTCTGTACGGTCTGTAACAGCCCCTTTTTCAATTAAAACAGCGATTCCCTTTCTGGATATGGCGCTGACCTGCTTTAATGACGTTTTTCCACTTTGCGTTACGGAGACGGCCACAGAATTCTTTCCTTCGGCTACGATTTCCCCTTTTACCGATAATTCTTTGATGGTGCCGCCTTCTACATGGAAGGAATGCACACCACTACCATGCGTAATGATGTTTCCGGCGATGTGTAATTGCTTAACTTCTCCACCTGGTTTAATGCTGAGCCCATCTGCGGGTAGGGAGACAAGGACTCCTTTTACCAGTGTCTGGCCCACTGCGCCATGGGTGATGAGGTCGTTTTTTATCGTGATACTGCCAACAGGTTTACTCACCTGGATGCCAATGGAGCCGTTGCCATGGGTTTCAATCCCATGGAATACCGCTTGATTTACAGTGCCATCATATTGGTTAAACCCTCTGGCTCCCAGTCCATAGGTCTCTATTTTATCTTTTGCCTCGAAATAATCGACCACTCCGAAGTTGACAAAGCCAATTCCGCTGGGGCCATAAGAAGTAATGGGGTTTTCTGCAATCCAACGGTCCACTTGTCCCCAGGTATCCAGTACCATGTCATTCACCCCATACGTTGTGACCCTGCCTTTGTTGATCAGTGTTTTAACTTTGGCACCATTAAGGATAAAGACTGCTGCGGTAATGATATTTGGCTGTCCGTAAGGAATCATGCCGTTGGTGTAGATTTCTCCGGTACTGACCTGGTCTGCCAGGACCCAACCACCATTGTCGCTAAAACCGCCAATAAATAAGCCGGTTCCAATTACCGGAGCACCCTTTCTGCCTAAGGTAATGTCGGTCAGGGTGGCCTGTATCACGCTATCCGGATTACTGTTGTAGTTGTAAACGGTAAAGGCTCCCTGGTAAACATTTACACCATATTTCTGTGGTTGCTCGGAGTAACGACGCGCATCGCAACTTACAATATCAATGTTTTCGGCGATTAGTTTGGTTTTAAGGCTGCCAGAGCGGGTTAATATTTGAACCTGTCCGGTGATGGTTAAGTCTTTTAAGGTAAAAGTCCCAAGATCGGCCTGGTGGCTCAATAGATAAATGGCTCTGTTGCCCGGGTTAGTTTGAATATTCAGGTTGCTGACTTCGTTGTTGGCCGTTAAACCGATGCCGTCACTATTGCTGAAACTAAGGATCGATCTATCTCTGTCCAATCCAGTCAGGCTAAATCCAACAGGAAGTACAATAGCATATGGACATAGGATGGAGGTTTGGACCTCTAAATTTAACGGGGTATCCTGGTCTAGAGCTGCAATGAGCTCTTCAAAGGAGTTGATTTTTGCTTTCATAGGAGGGATTTTAAGTTATGAAATTGATCATGGAATATTATTCTGTGCTCCAGAACCATTATATACTAAAATACGGAAACTTTTCGGCTGGATTAAATGTTCTCAAATAAGGAGTACATCTAAATTTTCTATTGTTTTTTTTTTGAAGTTAAATACTTTATTGTGTGGTTATTAAGGGATTAGTGCTTATTTTTATATAGTGCAGGCATTATTTCTTTATGCCGGATTGAAATTAATTGAGGGTGAATAGTATTTGTTTGAATTTTAAAATTTAAAGCGTCTGGTTTTTTAACCTGCTTTATGATATAATATTTCTAACCTATAAAACTATAAGCATGAATTTAATTGAAATGTTGAAGAATGAGGTAAGCGGTGGCGTGATCTCTTCTTTGAGCCAGAAAGCTGGCGTAACTGAGGATCAGGTGAAAACAGGCTTCTCTGCTGGTATCCCTGCGGTTTTAGCCGGAATCCTCAAAAACGGAGCCGGAGGTGGCTTACTGGATAGTATCCTGCCTGGTTTAACTGGTTCTGCGGCTACGAATTCCCCCGATGATTTACTAAATGGTTCCAGTGATTCGCTCCTGGAAAAAGGAAAATCCATGTTGGGCAGCTTATTTGGAAATGACAGCGGCTCCGTAACAAGCGCAGTTTCTACTGCTACGGGGCTACCTGAGGGTAAGTCTGCCGGTTTGCTGGCGATGATTGTGCCATTGGTGACCGGCTTAATTTCAAAACTGATGGCCTCCAAAGGCTGGAGTGTCTCTGATTTATTAGGAAAGATTTTTGAAAGTAAAAGCGAAATTGCAGCAGCACTTCCTCCGGGTTTAAGCAGCACTTTAGGAATTGCCAATATTAAGCTTCCCAATGTAGGTATTCCTGATGCCCCTCAGGTTGAAATGCATAGGGCGAGCGCAATACCATCAGGAAGGGTTCCTGATAAAAATACAGGTGGTGGCTTTATCAAATGGCTGCTTCCCCTGATTGTCGTTATTGTGGCATTATGGTGGATGTTGGGAAAAAAAGGTTGCAATGAAACCTCGGTCACCAGTACAGTAGATTCAGTAACAACCAGTATAGATACCATGGGCGGTAAAGTTGGTGGTGTAGTAGATGCCACTGTAACCACTGTGGAAGGTAAATTAAATGAAGCCGGAGATTATGTGAAGAATCTTGGCGAAAAGATGACCAGGAAGTTGCCTGATGGAAAAGAAATCAGCATCGCGGAGAATTCCGTAGAAAACAGGTTGATTGTATTCATTGAAGCTAAAGATAAACCGGTAGATAAAACCACCTGGTTTACCTTCGACAGGTTATACTTTGAACCTGGAAAAAGCACTTTAAAACCAGAATCGCAGGAACAGTTGAATAACATTGCCGCTATTTTAGTCGCGTATCCGGTAGTTACCCTGAAATTAGGTGGCTATACCGATAGTACCGGCGATGCCGCAGTGAATAAGAGAATTTCTAATGAACGTGCAAATACCGCCAAAAACGAGTTGGTGAAATTAGGTATTGATCAAAAGCGACTGGAAGCAGAAGGCTATGGTGCCGAGCATCCGATTGCCAGCAATGATACCCCTGAGGGTAGGGCACAAAACCGACGTATAGATATCCGTGTAACAGGAAAATAAGGGTTTTAAATTTGGAAAGCCGTTAGGAAGGAGATCTTCTTAACGGCTTTCTTATGATGTGGATAGTTTACCTGAGGAGTAATGCCCCTATGTTTTTATTAAAAGTGCTCCCCTGATCACAGTTGGTGAAGAATACATATCCATTGTGATTGGCCAGATTGATCTTAAATCCTGATTGAGCATCGCCGTTGTTGCCGCCATGTTCGTAGATTGTCCCATAGCTTATTGGCCTGATCGCAACGCCTAAGCCCCAGGCGGTATCGCCATTGTATAGGTAATGTGGACTGTTTTTATCCAGTTGAACCTGTGCCTTGAACATTTCATCGACCATGTGCTTCGATAAACCCTGACCATCCATCAAAGCAATCAGAAATTTGGAGAAGGTTAAAGCTTCCGTATGCAAGCCGCCCGCCGCCTCAAACCAGGTGGAATCTTGTTCCGGAAAAGAAGTCGGCCATGCTTTGTCAAATGGTTTTCCTTTAATATGACCTTTAACTTTATGCTGAGTAATGTACTTATGGCTACTGAACCAGGCTTTTTTAAGACGTAGCGGTTTGGCTACTTCAGCTTGAAATATGGGTTCTAATGTGGTTATGGTTAAATTGTTCAGCTTAGCAATAACCTTTGCGAGATAATAATACCCTTCTCCTGAATAAGAGAATTGTGTACCCGGAGTAAATTTCAAATACAATTCGCCCTGTTTATAAAGTTTTTCATCGCGTTTGTCAAAATACCGCCAGTTAGGGAAACCGGTAGTATGGGAGAGCACCATTCGTGCTGTGATCAGTTGATAACGCGTGTCTTTGGCAATATCCGGATAAGGTAAATAATGGTACAATGGGGTATCCAGATTTAATTTTTGTTGATCGACTAGTTTTAATACAAAGTAGGTAAATAGCGTTTTTGACAAAGAAGCCGCTTCAAAGATGGAATTCTCTTCCACTTTTTCTTTTGTTTCGATATTTGAAACACCCAGCGCCCGATGATAAACTACTTTTCCATTGTGGATCAGCGCGAATGACAGGCCTGGTATCCCCAGCGAATCCATCTGTTTCCTGATAAATTTATCCAGTGTCGCTGTACTGATTTGATCGCCACTCAGTGTTTGTAATTGGGCCTGACTTTTAAAACTGAAAAAGGGAAGCAGGATAAATGTAATGGTATAAAGGAGTGATCTGTTCATAGCCAGGCGGTTAAAGATATTTAGTATATCCAATAGATGCTCAGAAATGATTTGTGTTACATCTGGCTATAGAATTCCCCTGCTTTACAATCAGATGAATGAAGGTTTTTAACAGAAATGTTTATTTTTAAATAAAGTATACTAAAAAGGTAGACTATATTTATATATTTGCCTAAACAATTTATATTCAACCAGCAAACCAACAAACAAAAAGCTTATGAAATGTTAAAGATACTATATAAATAAAGGGTGGCCTTTCGGCGCACCCTTCCGGATCTATAAATAAACCAGGTTTCAATTTGGACGTTGCACCTGATTTTTTACGTAATAAACCCATTGTAAAAATATGAAAATTATTGATAGGGCACAAGCTGCCTTACCTGGTCGTAGACTATGGCCAGGATTTGCCTTTTACCTGCTGATTAGCGCGTTCTTTTTCGGGAACGCCAGTGCGCAGGAAACAACACCACTGATCAATTCTACTTTAAAAGGTACGATCTCCGATGCCCTGACGGGCGAAAAATTAATCGGAGCCTCCATTCTAATTCAAGGAACCACACATACCGCAACATCAGACAGAGCTGGTGCTTTCAACTTTGTGACTGGTCAAAAATTCCCTTACACCTTAATCATTAAATATATAGGCTACCAAACCAAAACGCTTGTGGTGGATGGCAGTCCGGTAAATGTAAAGCTGGAGCCGGAAACCAATCAACTTCAGGATTTAGTGGTGGTTGGTTATGGCGCCCAGGATCGTAAAACACTGACCAGTTCCGTGGCCACGATTTCCGGAAAACAGATTGAAGATATTCCTGTTGCCGGTGTGGATCAGATGCTCCAGGGCCAGGCTTCCGGAGTGCTTGTTTCTTCAAATACCTCTGTTCCCGGATCCGGGATTTTTATCAGGGTAAGGGGTTCTTCCTCTATTAACGCGAGTAATGATCCTTTGTATGTGGTAGACGGTGTATTCCTAAACAACAGAACCTTGCAAAGTATTTCTACCGGCGGACAACAGACCTCGCCAATTGCCGACCTGAACCCCGGTGATGTCGAATCCATAGAAATCCTTAAAGATGCCAATGCGACTGCAATATATGGTTCCAGAGGTGCCAATGGCGTGGTGTTGATCACCACCAAACGCGGAAAACTAAACCGGAAGCCAAAAGTTGATATCGGTTATTATAAAGGAATTTCGAAGGCCATTAAATTCTGGCCAACCATCTCCGGATTGGGGGAAGGGATTTTGCAGAACGAAACCTGGCTGAACGATGGCGGTGCCTTTGACAAACGCCCTTTCAGACCGAAATCAGAAGGCGGACCAGGTTTACCGGAAGAGCAGGAAACCATTGATCGGGTAGGGTTGATTTTTCAAAATGCGCCTACAGATAATGTGGATGTATCGGTAGCCGGGGGTAATGAAAAAACAACCTATTACCTGGGTGGTAATTACTATAGTCAGGATGCAATCGTAAAACCGGATCGTTTTCAACGGGCCAGTTTTAGGGTCAATTTAGGACAGCAGTTTAATGAGAAAACTAAAATCGGGGTATCTGTCAACCTGGTGAGTACCAACCGGAACATGACACCGAATAATAATGTGCCTAACGGTACCGTAAACGGGGCTTTGTACACACCAGTCTATCTGCCACTGTACAATCCTGACGGCAGTTATGCACGGCCATCATTGTTCGAAAATCCGGTTGCTGCCATCAAAGAAACGGTGTTTACGGACGCAGGAACCAGGATTACCAGCAATATTTTCGGAGAGTATAAAATCCTGGAAGGGCTGAAGTTCAGAACCAGCTGGAGCGTAGATTTCAACGAAAGCAAGGCGGATAACTATTTCAATTCCAAATTGCAGTTAGGTCAGGCACCCATCAATGGAATTGGTACCTCAGCTTTAAACCGGAATGCGACCCTGATCAATGAACAGCTGATCAGTTATGATAAGGTCTGGGAAAATGTGCATCAGTTTAATCTGACTGTCGGTAATACCTTGCAAAAGGAGACTTTTGAAACCACCAGTGTTACCGGTACAGGTTATCCTACAGACCAGTTTACATTGGTTGCCTCTTCTGCAAGTCAGACCGGGACCTCCCGTAAATCACAAGCCGGATTGGTTTCTTTTTTCGGCAGGGCAAGCTATGGTTACAACCGTAAATATATGATTGATGCCAGTATCCGCGCAGATGCTTCTTCAAGATTTGGAAAGGACAACCGTTGGGGATATTTCCCTGCAGCAGGTGTCGCCTGGCGTGCCAGTGAGGAAGAATTTATCAAGCAGCTGAACCTGTTTTCTGAGTTGAAATTCAACGCCAGTTATGGCCTCACCGGAAATCAAAATGGCATTCCTGATTTTGCTGCATTGGGCTTATGGAACGGAGGAAATAATTACCTGAGCACCTCCGGAATTTTACCTTTTCAACTGGCTAATCCCAACCTGAAATGGGAAACGACTACGCAGTTCAATGTTGGCCTGAATATGGGCTTTCTTAAAGATCGGCTGAACCTGGAATTAAACTACTATAACAAGTATACCACGAATCTTTTATTGCAACAGCCAATCTCTCAGAAACTTGGATTTGCTTCGATCTTTTCCAACTCCGGAGAAATCAGTAATAAAGGATTTGAGCTGTCTTTGAATGCGCAGGTGATTACGCATAAGGCATTTACCTGGAATGCGCGTTTCAATATCTCCACCAATAAAAATACGATTGAGAAGTTAAATACCCCGATTCTGGACAACCGGACTATTATGCAGCAAGGAAGTCCGCTGTATTCTTTTTATGCGCATAAACAATTGGGGGTAAATCCTGCCAATGGCGATGTGGTTTTTGAAGATGTAAATGGGGATGGCCTCCTTTCTGATGCAGACCTTCAGATTGTAGGAAATGCCTGGCCGGATTTCTTTGGTGGCTTTGGCAATGAATTTACCTATGGCAATTTCGACCTGAATGTTTTCTTTAACTATTCAATTGGCAATAAAATCTGGAACAATACCCGTTACAGAATGGGACATGGCGGTTCCAGAAACGGTGTTTTTGCACAACTGGAGGAACAATTAGACCGCTGGCAAAATCCGGGCGATATTACCGAAGTTCCCCGGATGACGGCCAAAGGAAACAATGCGAGTATCATTTCAGATCGTTTTCTGGAAGATGGCTCTTATGCAAGGCTGAAAACGCTGTCTCTGGGGTATAAACTGCCTAAGGCTTTACTCGCAAAATACCACATCAGCAATGTGCGGTTATATATTGCTGCAACGAATCTGATCACCATCACCAAATATAAAGGGGTGGATCCTGAGGTCAATACCATGGGTGATAATCAAAATGTGATGGGCTATGATCAGGCCATTGCCTCACAACCGAGAACCTTTCAGGCCGGTTTTAACCTTTCTTTTTAATGTTAAAATATGTTGATCATGAAATTTAAATCAAAATATAGCCTGATATGGGCGATTCCTTTTCTGTTTTTTGGAAGCTCCTGCAAAGATTTGCTTGACCCTAAACCGCTCTTATATGTGGCGGAAGAAAACAGTATTGTCAACAAAAAAAGTGCAGATGCTGCTTTAATAGGGACCTACAGTGCCTTAGGTCAGAATAATTACCAGGGAAACACCTTCAGGTATATCGTTAATCTTGCAGACGATAACCTGCGTTGGGTGGGCAATTCGCCTTCCAACAGAGAGTTCGATGTGCATGCGGTGTTTGCCACCAATACTTCGGTTTCTTCACTATGGGGTGCTTTGTATAGCACCATCAACAGCAGTAACAACATCATCCAATCGGTCCCAAAAGTAAATGACCAGACTTTCGGGCAAGCGGATAGAAACGCAGCAATCGGAGAGGCGTATTTTATTCGCGCCCTCGCTTATTTCGATCTGGTACGTCTTTGGGGAAATGTTCCCATCATTACAGAAAGCACGCGGAATCCGAATAGCGCAGATGGGATTGGCAACAGCACCCCAGCTCAGGTGTATAAACAAGTTGGAGATGACCTGGAGGTGGCTCAAAATCTTCTGCCCGCCAGTCCGGTAACAGTAAACCGAAACCGGGCTTCTATCTATGCAGTTTATGCTTTGAAATCACGGTTGTTTCTGTATTTAGGGCAGTGGCAACAGGCCCTTGATTACGCAGATCTGGTGATTAAAGAAAGTGCTAAATTTAGTTTGGTGTCAAGCTATTCTGCTTTTTTCAACACTAAAAACACCACTGAATCTATTTTCGAAATAGATTATACCATCAATAATAAGAACTCCTGGGCCGGGAACTGGTTCGCCAGTAACCTAACCGGAGGCACGCGTGAATTGTTGCCTACAGACGAATTTATTGCCCTGGCAAGAGGCCCTTATGGTGGCGACCGCAAATCCTTATTGCTGGATATCAATACACCGCCCAAGGGAATTATCACCTATGGGAATATGAATTTCAAAATCTCTACCGGTGAAAATCAGGTTTATGCCCTGCGGATTGCGGAATTATACCTGATCCGCGCGGAAGCTAAAGCCGAATTGAACAGGATTCCGGAAGCGGTAGAAGACATCCGGATCATTCGGCTACGTGCCAAAGCGAAGGATGATGACCTGAACGGGCTGAGCGACAAAAGCCAGGTGATCACTAAAGTTTTACAGGAAAGAAGGTTGGAACTGGCTTATGAGAGCCACCGTTGGTTCGACCTGATTCGCAGAGGTCTGGCGCAGCAGGTGCTGGGCATCAGCGATGTCAATAAGTTACGATATCCTATTCCACGTCAGGAGTTACTGGTAGATCCTGCGCTTAAACAAAATCCAGGCTATAATTAATATTCACCTTTTAAAAATTGTATTATGAAATTAATGACTTTGAATTTAAGAAAAACAACTTTTGCGATTGCTTTATTCTGCTCTTTAAATACTTTGGCTAATGGGCCTGGCGATCAATTGAAACTGGAAGGTACCATCAATATCACCGGAACACGTTTCCTTTTTCCACTTCTGGAAAAGTGGGGCGAGGAGTTTTCAAAAGCAAATCCGGGTGTGAAGTTTGTCGTGAAGCAAGGGCTGGCAAATCCGGATATCAATGCTTCGGCGGCACCGCTAAAAGAGAAGGATCCTGCGAAAGGGAATTATACCATCGTGAGCCGGTTCGCAATCGTTCCGATTGTCAATGAGAAAAATCCGGGTTTAGCTAAACTACAGAAAAGTGGTTTTAAAGCCAAAGATTTTGAATCTGTTTATTTTAGCAGTAGTACCGGTAAGGATAAGTTTGCAGCCTTCGGCGATCAACCGGTTTCTTTTAAGGTGTATAGTCGCAGCGCCTGTACTTCTGCTACTTTTTCCAGTGTGCTGGGAGAGGAGTTAAAGGATTTGACGAATTCAGGGGGGAAGAGGATTGCCGATGACCAGGTTTTATTGAAAACAGTGGCTGATGATCCACTGGGCGTGGCCTATAATGACCTTGGTATTGTGTATGACCTGAAAACAAGAAAACCTAAACCGGGAATTGCCGTGGTGCCAACAGACTTAAACGGAGACGGAGTGATTGGGAAGGAGGAAAGTTTTTATGCGGATCTGGATCAGCTGATTCATTCTTTGGAATCAATTTCTACCACTTTACCACCTAAAGGGAATTTTACACTGATCTACAAAGATACGCGACCTGAGGTTACCGCTTTTGTAAACTGGGTATTGACAGAAGGGCAGCAGTATGTACATGAATACGGCTTTTTGAATAAAATATAAGCCTATAAAAAAGGCCTTCAAATTTCATTGGTTTGAAGGCCTTTTATGAAGGAAAATTTGTCCTCAGCTTTTGGTATGAATATAATTAGTTATTAATAGACTTCCAGATTTTAAAGGTGTTTTGATTGTTCCCTCCGATTTCCCTGACCACCAAACAAAGGTGCTCTTCTCTTTGTGGAAAATATTTGTCGATGATCAGCTGTGTTTGCTGAATCACTTGTCCCAGATGTTCTTCAAAAACTATGTTTTTAACGTTTAAGATCACCTGGTTCATTCTTGCTGAAATGGTACATTCGAAGGTGAATTCTCTTTTTAGTGCTTTTACTACTTTTGACCTCAGTTTTTTCATTGAATTATGATTTAATGTGTCATTGAATAGGATTCTTCCCATATGTTCTTTCAGCCTTAAACGCTGTCAGCTTTTATTAATTGTGTCGGGAATTGTCATTATTTTATTTCATGGAAATAATTAACTACTTTCTAAAAATAACGAAAAGGGTTTAAGAGAAGGAATTCTAAGGGTACTTTTTGTGTAACAAATTTAGGGTGATTGGGTTGACTCGCTGTAATGGCTTTTGTTGTAATGCGGACCTGTTTATGTTCAAATATCAGCCTATGTTGTAGCGTGGAAATACAAACACTGAGATGAGGTTTTATAATGGTGTCTTTTACAGGAATCTTATCTCGGGGCTGCTAGGGCTCTGCTGGCCAAAATTGCCTGAAAACCCTGTGCTTAGGGTGGTTTAGGTTACGAATAGATTACTAAATAGTTTAGTATCATTATAGGGAATTCATAGGATATGCTGTTGTTTGTAAGTATCTTGGTTCTAGTCAATTCAGACGAATTAACCAATTATATTATGGCAGTATGCAAAGTGGGCCCTTTTGGGCACCCTACGGGGAAAATAGGGGATGTGGTGTTTTATATGTCCAGAGGACAATTGATATGCCGCACTGCCGGTAAACCTGGTAAACCCAGCCTGAAACAAAAAGCCAATCGCGAGGAGATGTCGGTAACGATGGAACTGCTGAAACCGATGAAGGATTTTATCAATGTCAGTTTTAAACGGGAATCAGAAGGAACGCTTAAAAATCCACACAATCTGGCGACTTCCTATAACAAGAAACAGGCTTTAACGGGCGATTATCCCAATATTAAGGTTGATTATGCCAAAGTGATCCTTAGTAAAGGAGCACTGGAAATGGCAGCGGATTTGAAAGTAAGCAAAGGAACAGATGGGCTCAATTTAAGCTGGGCTTCCGGTATCGAAGAAAATGGCGCTGAAGATGATATGCTGATGGTATTGGTCAGTCACCCAACAAAAAAACAGGCAAGTACCTTTCTGAATGCCGCGAAAAGAGCAGATGGACGCTGTTTTCTTCCGCTTGATAAGGAGTGGATGATGAGCGCGCAAATGGAAGTTTATGTCTGTTTTAAATCTTCTAATGAGAAACTAATCTCTGACAGTGCTTATGCAGGTAACCTGAATGGCGCTCCCGATGGCCCGCTGGAAATCGCAGAAAAAGCAAAATACAGTATTGTTAAAGCCCGTTTTGATCAGGTTGCTGCGGATTACGAAAAGAAAAAGATGGACTACGCGGAGGGAGTCATCGCAACCAAAGCATTCCGGTACCTGGAAAAGGAATACCAGGTATTAAAGGATAAACTGAAACACCTGCCGGGGAAACCGGCTTAAGATCAGGGGATATTCCGGGTCCGTAACCTTACAAAACTTGTTTTTTTAACAGGTTAAAGGAAGAGATTTGCCTGTTTTTTTGTAAAGCAAGAAATGAATCCGGAGGATTGATTTCCCTGTTGTTCACATTAACTTAATCATTCCTTTATATGGGTGCTCTATTTTTGGGGGATGCCAACGACAGTAATAAATGAATCAACGTTAATTAACGCGCTCCAAAACGGTGATCAGGCTGCATATACTACTTTATATGAAAAGTTCTGGCGGAGCCTGTACATCCATGCCTATAAAAGAGTGAAGGATGAAGCTGCTGCAAAAGATATTGTCCAGACGGTTTTCATCAACATCTGGCAGCGGCGTGAAACGATTACGATCAATACTGAAATAGCACATTACCTAAACGGAGCGGTCAAATTTCAGGTATTCAACCATTTCAGGTCAGAGAAAGTAAAAGATAAAGTGCTGGAAAGTACCATTCAGCGTTTTGAAGAAATGACTTCCATCAACGATCTTGATGGTTATTTTGAGCTTGAAAAACTTATCGCCGGAGAGGTCGCCTTGCTTCCCGGCAAAATGAAAGAAGCTTACCTGTTAAAAGCCGCACAATTATCCACGGCAGAAATTGCCCAAAAGTTGAATTTAAAAGAACAGACGGTTTCCAATCATCTTTCCGAAGCCCTGCGCAGAATCCGTGTTAAATTGGGCGCAAAATATCCGGAATGGGTAGTTCTTGCTTTCTTCATTATTGAATTTAACCAGTTGAGGATTTCTTAACAAACACTTAACAATTTCTATAAGTAAATCCAGCCTTTTCAAGCTACTTATCTAAAAAGGGCAATAGATTGGAATCACAAGAATTTAAGAAAATACTAAAACGGTTCAGCGAAAATAAACTGACTGAAGCGGAAAAGCTGAATCTGGAGAAATGGTATGCAGCTTACGATGCAGAAGAATTTACCGGTTTCCGGGATGAAGCTCATGCCAGTCGCATTAAAGCAGAAATGTTTGCGGCAATCGCGCCAGCACAAGCTCAAAAAGTCCTGAGGTTACCAAACTGGCGAAAAAGACTTCCTTATGCTGCGGCTGCGGTGTTACTGATTGCAGTTGGGCTATTATTCAAACCAGCAGGGATCGGGGAGCAGACTGTGGATTTACCGGTATATCTGGCATATACGACTAGTGCAGCAGAAAGCAAAAAAATCACCTTAGCAGACGGCTCTATTGTTCATCTTAATCCTTCCAGTGAATTTAAAGTAACGCAGGATTTTGGTAAGCAAGCTTCGAGAACGGTATTTCTGGAAAAAGGAAATGCCTTTTTTGAAGTCGCCAAAGATCCGGAACATCCTTTCTTAGTGCATTCCGGTCTGCTGATCACCAAAGTGCTGGGTACTAAATTTAAAGTAAGCAATTATACGGATCAAAAAGGAGAGCTGGCAATCGAGGTGAGCCTGAGCGAGGGTAAAGTAGAAGTTGCTACTCCGCAAAAAGTATTGGCTCAGTTAATGCCTGGTGAAAAAATAAACTATAACCTGCGGACCAATACCTGGAAGCAAGATGATTTCGGTTTGGCGGAGAATAACCAATGGTATGCTACGGCCATAGACCTAAATCAGGGCAGTTTTGAAGAGGTAGCCAGGATCGTCAAGCTTTATTATGGAGTTACGCTAAGCAGCGAGGACCCCAATGTAGACCGTTATCAGTATAATATTCAAATGCGTTCGACACATACGCTTTCCCAAACGTTGAAAATCATCTGTTCAATACACCACAAGAAATACAGGAGGACCGGAAATGGTATAATCATCTACTAAACCAACAAAAAAGCCGGCTCTGAAGCAGAACCGGCCTGTAGAACGCAACAGCTTTAGATTGAGCCCTTCGCCTGTTGCAAAACAATTATTTTTTGTTCATGATCAAAGATAGGAACTCTAAGGGGCATTTTATATGCTGGTTCCCGGGCTTTGAAAATTAAAATACAAATGAAAAAACATTTACTGCTATTGCAGAAGATTATGCGTTATACCCTCATTGTCTATATCCTTATCCTCACCAGTTCTCAGGTGTTGCTGGCAGGAAATACCAGCGGTCAGATTTTAAACAGACGTATTAAAGTTTCTTTTAAAAACGAGACCTTACTCAGTGCCGTTCAGAAGATTGAGCGCCTGAGTGGCGTTGATTTTGCCTACGATCCTGCTTATCTAAAGTTGAAGAATATCAGAATTGATGAAATTGATTATTCCAATGATAAGATTGCTGATATCCTGGCTTCTTTGCTTGCCAATACTTCATTGACCTTCTCTGAAGAAGTACCGGGCGTAATTACACTGATGAAAAATCAGGAGCCAGGGAAAATCAGTGGTAAAGTTGTAGATGAAAAAGGCGATCCTTTACCCGGTGCAAGTATTAAAATTATGGAATTGAATAAAGGTGTTCAGAGTAATCCTGACGGCTCTTATTCCATTACTGCAGCACCAGGCACTTATACCTTAGTGGTCAGCTTTATCTCTTTTACCAGTGCTACCTATAGTAAAGTGCTGGTAAAGCCAGGGGAAATGACTAAACTCAATATCTCTCTGGTAGCTGAAACAGGTACCTTGAATGAGGTATTGGTTGTAGGATATGGCACCCAGAAAAGAGAAAACCTGACGGGTGCTGTAGATCAGGTTACCTCAAAAGTATTTGAAAACAGGCCGATAGCGAATCTTTCTCAGGGCTTACAAGGCGTGATTCCTAACTTAAATATATCCATTGCTGATGGCCGCCCTAACCAGAGTCCTTCCTATAACCTCAGAGGGACAACCTCTATCGGGCAAGGCGGTAGTGCATTGGTTTTAATTGATGGTGTGGAAGGTGATCCTTCAAGGATCAATCCTAATGATGTTGCTACAGTAACCGTACTAAAAGATGCCTCATCTGCAGCGATCTATGGCGCAAGGGCTGCTTTCGGTGTGGTTTTAATCACAACCAAAAATCCGGACAAAGACAAAACTTCTGTTAGTTATTCATTTTCAGGTGCTGTTAAAACACCGACTACGGTTCCGGATTTAGTGACTAACGGTTATGAGTTTGCGAAAGGTTTTAATGAAGCATGGTCTGCCTGGAATGACTATTCACAAACGCCTCAGAACATCAATAAAACGGTGAAATTCTCTCCTGAATACCTGGCGGAACTGAAACGTCGTGATGCTGATCCGGGCTTGCCGAAAACAGCGCTTAATGCCAATGGCGAGTACGTTTATTACGGTAATACCGATTGGTATAAAGAGCTGTTCAAGGACCATAACAATTCTATGGAGCACAATGTATCCATATCCGGCGGAAGCGGTAAATCTGATTTTTACATTTCGGGCAGGTCCTTTAAGCAATCTGGTCTTTTCAGGTACAATTCTGATGATTATCAGATGTATAATGTAAGAGCAAAGGGTTCTACCGAACTGTACTCCTGGCTGAAAGTCTATAATAATATGGATTATTCAGCGATTAAGTATTATTCACCACTTAATGTTGGAGAGGGTGGCGGAATTTTCAGGAACCTTTCTGATGAAGGTCATAATGTGGCACCAATGTTTAATCCTGATGGTACTTTAACCCACTCGGCAGCTTATACGGTAGGTGATTATTATACCGCTAAAAACGGTACGACTTCTAATAAAAAAGTCTTCAGAAATACGACTGGTTTTAGCAGTAAGTTTTTTAATGATAAATTCAGGATCAAAGGTGATTTAACTTTCCAGCAAACCACAGATGATGATACCCGCGTGCGTGTACCTGTTGCTTTCAGCAGAAAACCGGGCGTAATAGAATATGTAGGTACGAATACGAATGATTTCCAGCAGACTGACCGTACTACGCAATACCTGGCGACTAACATTTATGGGGAATATGAGCCTCAGGTCGGCAAAGACCATTTCCTGAAAGTACTGGCAGGATATAACTATGAGCAATCCACTTATAAGCGCTTGCTGGCTTCACGTAACGGGTTGATTTTTGATGATGCGCAAGACATTAATCTTGCACTTGGACAGTCTATAATTACTGCTGGTGGTCATGACCAATGGGCCGTATTGGGTGGGTTTTACCGCTTAAATTATGCCTATAAAGACCGCTATTTATTCGAAGCAAACGGTAGATATGACGGTTCTTCAAAATTCCCTTCCGACCAGCGTTATGACTTTTTCCCTTCTTTTTCTGCAGGATGGAGACTGAGTCAGGAACCTTTCTGGAATGTAAATAAGAATGTGATTACGGATGTGAAAATCAGGGCTTCTTATGGTTCCTTAGGAAATGGAAGTATCGCTTCTTATGCTTTTCAGGAGAAATTTAAAATAGAGCAATCCGGCAGAATATTAAATGGGGTGAGACCACAGTATACGAGTCAGCCGGGGGTATTGCCAGACGGTCTGACCTGGGAAACTTCTCAAACCAAAAATATAGGCCTTGACCTGGCATTCCTGAACAACCGCTTAAATTTCAGCGGAGATGCCTACGTAAGAAATACTAAAAATATGTTTACCGTTGGTATGACATTGCCGGGAGTTTTCGGAACAGAGGTACCAAAGGGTAACTATGCAGATTTAACAACTAAAGGCTGGGAAGCTACAATTTCCTGGAGAGATCAGTTTGCGGTATCTGGCAGTCCTTTAACCTATGATATTCGTTTAACGTTGGCAGATTCCAAAGCGAAAATTACCAAGTACAATAATCCGCAGAAAAGGCTGACAGATTATTATACCGGACAAAATGTGGGAGAGATTTGGGGTTACGACACGGATCGTTACTTTACTTCTGCGGAGGATATCGCGAATTCAGCAAAACAGATCCTGACTAAAGCGTCGAACAGTGGTAAATTATTACCCGGCGATATTAAGTTCAAAGATTTGAATGGTGATGGGGTGATTAATGACGGAGATAATACGGTTGATAATCCCGGAGATAAAAAAGTGATTGGTAATTCGACGCCAAGATATACCTATGGCATTTCCTTAGGTGCGCAGTGGAAAAGTTTCTTCTTCAGCAGTTTCTTCCAGGGGGTAGCTAAAATGGATTGGTATCCCGGGTCTGAAAATGGTCTTTTCTGGGGACAATACAACCGTCCTTACAATAAGATTCCTAAATCTATGCAAGACAAAATATGGTCGGAAAGCAACCCTGATGCTTATTTCCCAAGGTACCGCGGGTATGTGGCGCAAAATGGTTCAGGGGAGTTGCAATCGCAATCCAAATACATTCAGAATGTAGCTTATATCCGTCTTAAAAATGTTCAGGTTGGCTATAACCTTCCGGTAAATCTGGTGAAAAAAGTAGGTTTAAGTGCTGCTCGTGTAGTGCTTTCCGGAGAAAATATTTTTACTTATTCACCGCTTTACAAAATCACCAGAGATATAGATGTAGAAAGTATCGGTAATTCAGAAGGTGGTGGAAATGGAAATAATTATCCGCAGTTAAAGAGCTATAGCATAGGTTTTACGGCTACATTTTAATCAAAAACTAGTAAATACATAAAGATAATAATATGAAAAGATTCTGTTTATGGTTCGCTTTTTCTGCTGTGTTTATGACAGGATGTAAAAAGCTGGATCAGACACCTGAAGATAGTGCAATCCGTACCTCGGTATTTAGCAATGAGAAGGGGCTTGAATTGTATGCCAATTCCTTTTATGACGTATTACCTACCGCAAATGAGACGCACCGCGGAGATGAAATGTCTGATTATGGAGCAAGAAGTCAGTCGCCGGATTTTCTGGTTGCCGGTGCTTATAATTCCAGAACTGCCCAGGGAGAAAAGGGCTGGGATTGGAGGAAACTGAGAAACATTAACTTTTTTATAGAGAATAATGTGGATCCAAAGGTGAGTCCGGAGGTAAGAAAGCAATACCAGGGATTAGCCAGGTTTTTCCGCGCTTTCTTTTACTTTCAAAAGGTGAAAAGATATGGTGATGTGCCCTGGATCAACAAAACTTTAAAAGTAGACGATCCTGCATTGTATAATGGAAGAGATACAAGAGCTTTAGTGATGGACTCGGTGTTGGCGGATCTTGATTTTGCGATTGCCAATATCAGCCGCTCCGGCGATAATTCTAAAACGTTGATCACGAAATCTGTCGCTCTGGCTTTTAAATCAAGAGTATGTTTGTACGAAGGTACTTTCAGAAAATACCATCCGGAAAAGAATTTGACAGCTACCGCTGATAAATGGCTAACGGAAGCGGCTACTGCGGCGGCGACAACCATGCAGACTTCTGGCTTTACACTGAATACGAGTGCTGGCGAAGATGCTTCTTACCGCCAACTGTTTACGAGTACGGCTCCTGTAGGTTCAGAAATCATGCTTTCTGTTGTTGCTGATGCCAACCTGGCCATCTATAATGACGCCAATTGGTATTGGACCAGTGCTACTTATGGCAGCAGGTTAAGCTTTACACGTACTTTTGTAAATACTTACCTGAATATTGACGGTACGCCATTTACCAGTACACCGGGGTACCAGACGATGCCTTTTGTAGAAGAGGTGAAAGGTCGCGATAAACGTTTGCAACAGACCATCAGAATGGGGGATTATAAGCGTATTAATGGAGGTACACCAGAAGCTGCACCGCCGATTTTTTCTTATACCTATACCGGTTATCAACCTATAAAATGGACCCTGGATGATACAAAATATGATGGTGGTTCTCTGAATGTGAACTCCATAAGTATCTTAAGGTATGCTGAAGTTTTACTGAATTATGCGGAGGCAAAAGCCGAACTAGGCACTTTTACGGATGCCGACTGGTCAAAAACAATTGGTGCTTTAAGACAGCGTGCCGGAATTAAAGGTGGTTTAACCACTAAACCGACCGTTGCGGATACTTATATGATGCAAAACTATTTCCCGGATGTGGCTGACGCTTCCCTGTTAGAAATCAGAAGGGAAAGAGGAATAGAGCTGGCATTGGAAGGCCTTAGATTTGATGATATCGTGAGGTGGAAACATGGTGAATTAATGACCAAAGTATGGAATGGTTTTTATGTTCCTGCATTAGATGTACCTATGGATTTAAATGGTGATGGTAAATTGGATGTATGTTTTTATAAAGTGATGCCTGCAAATCCTGTTGCCGGTGTAAACTATATCAATGTAGCCCCAACAACAAATGGTGGGGTAAATCCTCAGCGCTTAAGTAATGATACTTCCGGCGAACTGACCTGGTTAACCACCGTAACGAGAACCTTTGAAGCTAAAAATTATCTATATCCTATTCCGGAATCCGATAGGATTGTGAACCCTAAGCTGGGACAGAATCCAGGTTGGTAAATTATTAAATGATCTTTTAAAATATATAACACGATGAAAAAAATTAATATTACTGTAGTACTTCTTTTACTTACCTGTAGTCAGCTATTTGCTCAGAAACTAGTTGTTGGGACTTTTAATTTACGATATGATAACAAGGGTGATGTTGGGAATTTATGGGAGCAACGGGCACCGGTAGCCGCTAATTTATTGAGATTCCATCAATATGATATTTTCGGAATTCAAGAAGGTTTAAAAAATCAACTGGATGATCTTTCTAAGGCTTTACCAGAATATGAACATTATGGTTTAGGTCGTGATGACGGTAAAGAGGGCGGAGAACACTCTTCTATATTTTATCGAAAAGACAAGTTTAAATTGCTGAAAAAGGGCGATTTCTGGTTGTCGGAGAAGCCTGATCAGCCAGGTAAAGGTTGGGATGCCACTTGCTGCAACAGGATCTGCACCTGGTTATACCTTCAGGATCTAAGAACCGGCAAAAAATTCTATTACTTTAATGCACATTTTGATCATCAGGGTAAGGTGGCAAAAGTAGAAAGCAGTAAGTTGATTCTGGCTAAAATCAAGGAAATAGCAGGGAATACTCCGGCAATATTTACCGGTGATTTAAATGTAGATCATAATGGTGATAGTTACAAGATATTAGCGACATCAGACTTCTTAACGGATACTTTTAGTCAGGTAGAACACCCATATAGAAACAACTCTTCTTTCAATTCTTTCGGTGCAGATGTGAAGGGTTTTGGTGTAATTGACCATGTTTTTGTAACGAAAGGTTTTACCGCCAGCAGGTGGGGGATTTTAACGGATACTTACCATGGGAAATTTCCTTCGGACCATTTTCCGGTGTTGGTAGACGTGATGTTGAAGTAGTATTTAAGATGTTTGTTAGCGTTTAAATTAACAGCCGTTCAATTGAGTTTTGTATTCAGTTGAGCGGCTGTTTTAATTCCTGCTTATTCCGGCATAAAAGCAATAGCGTCAACTTCTACCAGCATATCATCTAATGCTAACTTTGGAACAGGAATTAAGGTGCTAGCCGGGAATTTATTGTTCTTCCATACCTGATGCATTTCTTCTGTCCATATCGCGAGTTTTTCCTGATTATGGTCCACAATTAATACGGTGATTTTAAGTACATCATCAGGTTTTAAGTGATATGCTTTAAGCACAGTTTCTAAGTTTGACAAAGCGAATTTAACCTGGGTTCTGAAATCTTTGGAGAGCGTATGCTTTAAATCCTGACCACCGCTTTGCCCGGATATAAATACATATTTTCCTTTATCCGCGCTGCTTGTCGCATGCGAAAAGGCGAATGGGGTAGGGTCAAAGAGTGTTTTTGGGTTTTTGTGAATGATATTGGTCATAGGGGTTGGAGTTATGTTTTTATCATTTTGAGGTGCTGAGCAGGCTGAAAATGATAATATGAAGATTGAGGAGATCAGGGTGTTTTTTTTGTGTCCTGAAACGGCCTTTAAAATAATTATTCATAGGCTGCAAAGAATTGATTTAACTGAATTAGTTGAGTAATTGCTGCTTTAGACCAGTAGGCTGCGTTGTGCTCACCAGGTCTTTCCTCGTAAATATGAGGAATGTTGAATAAGAGAAGTTGTTGGTGTAATTTCCGGTTTTGTTCAATTAATGGATCTTCTGTTCCACAGCTAATAAAAATTTTTTGGCGGGAGTTTTTTAGTTTTTCTATTTGAGACATCACGGTGTATTTATGCCAGTTTTCAAGATTTTCTCCTAATGCTTTTGGTACTCCGTATTCCTTTCCGAAAGGTGTAAAGTCCATTACGCCAGATAAACTGCCAATGGCCTTAAACGTGTTTTGATGCCTGGCTCCAATATATAAGGCACCGTGTCCACCCATACTCCAACCGATTATTGCTGTTTTTGATTGGTCTGAGTTATAGTGGTTCTGAACATAATCCACCAATTCTTTGGCAATAAATGTTTCGTACCTGGAGTTTTGAACTTCGCTGTCAACATACCAGCTGTCATAATTTCCATCAGGTAAAATAAACATCATTTTCAGCTCTTTGCTAAGCGCTAACAAAGCTGGAATATCCTGCGTTATTGTTCTTTTTGGATAACCACTATAACCATGCAAAACGTAAACTGTTGGTAATTTCTTTTCTGTGGCTGATGAAGGACGAATCACCAGTGTTTTGACTTCCTTTTTCATGGAAGAACTATAGATATTTAAGGTGTCAACCTGCTGGGAAAAGGCTTGAAACCCGATACCCAGTACAGATAAGGTAACTAATAATATTCTCATTGTATTCTTGTTTTAATTGTTGCAGGCAAAGGTATCGCTGCTCATTTTTTAAAACATATACATATGTTGAGGGACTCGCTATTACTAAATACTTTCCTTCATTTGAATGGAAGTGATTATGGGAGGGGAGTAGTTGGATGTAGTTTCTGGTTAATGATTAATTAGGTTGATTTTTCGGGTTAGTTGGAGGTCCCGGTAGTCCAGTGTAAATTGAATTAAGATACCAGGGGTAATTTGAAAAACAGTATTCATAATTTTAAATCCATTCTAACCGGGGTTGGTTAAGATCTTAATGCATGGAAATATGAATTGCTAAAGGTTTACGGCTTCCCGTAAGATAAGCAATCCAGAACTGTATACTTTTGAATGTTGAACAATTAAAATGTAACATTTAATGCGAAAAATCTACGAAAGAAGAAATAATACGAACCGTTTAGGCGCTGTAATATTTTCCTTATTAATCCTGTTTTGTTCCTCATGTAGCAAAAAAAATCAGGAGCCAGAAGAGGTGATTAAAACGGAAATTTACTCCTATGAAGTAACCTGTACAGCTTGTGAAATCCAATTCATGGATACAAATAAAAGCATTAAGAAGATAACCAATACTAATGGAAAGTGGAGTTATTCTTTCGAAAAGGCTGATGCCGTAGACTTAAAAATCAACATCCGAACTACTAACAGTGTTTATCAAAGTATTGATGCTTATATCCTAAAGAACAATGAAGTGATTTATGGAGGCTTAGGGTACAATAGTTTTGATTTATTATATAATGTTAATTCGGGACAAAAATCGATGATTTATGGTAGTTATTCTGCTGGTTCTAGCGGCGGGTCTGGCTCTAGTGGAGGAAATACAAAACCCACCTCTTCAGTATGCGGTGCAAAGAATAAAACCGGAGGGTATTGTAAACGTGTCGTTTCTGGAGGAGGAAGATGCTGGCAGCATAGCTAATATTCAAGTAATATGCTGAAAGTAAATGGAATGATGATAAGACTTTTTGTGTGGTTTTGATGACCATATTGCAGCGAGGGTGGGAAAGCTTTAACAAAGAAGCCGCCTCATATTTTACATATGAGGCGGCTTCTTCAAGTAATGGCTAAACGATCTTACAAAGAATAACGAAGTGTAATCCCATAAGTTCCTGGATCACCAAGTACCCCGGCATATAAACCAGCGTTACCTGCTGCAGCCTGTACTTGTTCGTAATAATTTTTATTCGCGATATTTCTGGCCCAAACAAACAGGGAGAATTTATCGGATTTAAATCCTAACCGGGCATTCAACAATGAATAACCTTCTACGACTAATACACGTGAAGGTGTAGGATTTGAAGAATAATCTGAACGGTAACTGGCATCGGCAGCAATAAAATATCTACCTGCTGTGCTGGCCAGACTTCCCGGATTACTGAACTCTGCACCACCAGAAACATTCCATTTGGATATCCCTGGTAATCTGCCTCCTGAAGCATCTTTAAACGCCACTTGTGTAGCTACACCATTAACGAGTTCTGTATGACCGGTTTCTTCTAATGGCAATGGGGCATTTGTGAATTTCACATATTTGCCATCCAGATAGGCCAGAGCAGCATTTAAAGTTAAGAACCTGCCTAATTGATAAATCCCATCGACTTCCAAACCTTTTACATTAACTTTTTCAGCATTGGCAAGATAACCTCTGTTTACGCCCAGTTGTGGGGATTGCACATTGGTTTGGTAGTCTTTAATATCTGTATTGAATGCGCTAACGTTTACAATTGCACCTTTAAATGGCTTGCTTTTAACACCTAATTCATAGTGCTGAACATATTCTGGTTTTACGATAGCCACAGACAAGTCTGCTTCTCCGGTAGCAGTTGTTGGCAAGCCACCTACGTTAACACCAACTGGTTTATAAGCGGTAGAGAAATTTCCATAAGCATTTAACTTAGTCGTAGGTCGGTATGACAAGGTGATATTACCAGACAAATTATTGTTGTCTACACTGGTGCTGAATTGCTGATTATTATAAACGGCGGTTTTAAGTGCAAGTAACGCTGCATTTGAAGTTTGCAGGCCTCCATAAGTTACCCTGTCATAATCAACATCTTTTTTATCATAAGTATATCTTAAGCCTGGTAACACATGCAGGTGGTTTAGAAACTCCCAGTCGGCCTGTGCAAATACAGCGGTACTTAATGATTTGATCGTTGAATTGGTTTTGATACCATAGCCATCTAACAAGCCGGGTGTTGAGTATAGTGCCTGGGCACCGGTATTACTTGTTTGTACAAATCTCCACTGGTCTTTACCAACCTCTTCGGTCTGGTCTAGTCCTTTTAAATTCTGACCAAGGGCAAATACACCAATTACGCCGGTTATTTTTTCAGCTATATTACCTGCGTATCTAAACTCCTGCGAATATTGATCATGGCGGGAGTTCCCCTGAGATTTGGTCAGTGCATACAATTCAGAGAAATCCCTGTCGTTTGTAGGATCCCAATTCCAGAACCTCCATGCAGTAGTTGAAGTAAGCGTTCCGTTGCCTATCTTATAATCCACATTTAAGGATATACCCCCAATTGACTGGTCATGTTTCCATGGCGTATTGGTATTGATTTTTCTGGAAGAAGGGTCTGCTACAGGCTGCTGATAACCTAAATCAGAAATAATCTGGGCATATTGGCGGTAAGGGCTTCTTTCTGTAGTCGTAACGCCTGCAATTACAAGTGGGTACCCTGCAGGGTGCTGAATACTGACATCTCCACTTAATAATACCTGTAATTTATCTGAGGGCGTATAGTATAGCTGACCTTTAAAACCAAGGTTGTTTTGGCCGCTGTATCTACGTTCTTCTTTAGTATTGTAAATTGTACCATCTCGTTGAGTTCCGGAAATGGATAATCTTGCTGCCAGATCTTTTGCAATACCTCCTGTAACCGATGTTTTCGCTTGCATAAAGTTGTAATTCCCAAAACTCAATTCAACTTTTCCGCCGGGTGTTTGAGTTGGTTTTGCTGTAGTGATGTTAAATGCACCTGCAGTAGTGTTCTTGCCAAACAAGGTTCCTTGCGGGCCACGAAGGATCTCTATTTGTTCAATGTCAAGAAAATCTGTAGAAGTAGCTGCCGGACGAGCCTGATAAACTCCGTCTACATAAAAGCCTACTCCAGGATCAATACCGTCGTTGGTTAAGCCAAATGTTGAGCCTAGCCCTCTGATATTAAGTGTTGTATTTCTGGCGTTTGATGCATATAACTGTACAGAAGGAACCAGCTCTTTTAAACGGTTAACGTTAAAAGCCCCCGCATTTTCTGCAGCTTGTCCCCCGATTACAGTGATTGCGATAGGCACATCTTGTAGCACTTCCGAACGTCTTCTGGATGTTACCACAATCTCATCCAGTAGTTCACTTTCAATCAGTATTAACTCGAAAGGTGTTTCCTGAAGTTTTAAAATCTGAAAATCCTGGGACTTGTAGCCAATTGAACTTACCCGAAGGTAAAATGGAAGGTCTTGTTTTGAATCGATGCTAAACTTGCCCTCAGCATCTGCCATTGCAGAAATTTTAGTGCCTCTTATCAATACTGTTGCATGTGGTACCGGGGTGCCGTTACTGGTTTTTATAACACCTGTTATCGCACTTTGGGCAAAAACATAATTTGCCGTGAGGATAAAGGACAGGATAATAAATAAATGTTTTTTCATCTTGTTAATATTAAATAGTTTGTTGGTTTTACGCGTTGGTTTTCGGTGATTTTTGTAAAAGATAAATTGCAAAGCAAAGCCATAAGGATGTTTTCAGCATCCAGCCAGGTTTCAAAATATATTATAGGATTTGTAGACGTTTTAGTCTTCCTCAGTGATTACTGATCAGAATCAACAACAACAGTTACAGTCTAATGGAAAGGGCATTCCTGCATTAGCTGTTTTTCTTTTCATTTTGATGAAATGTAAGTCTGTTTTCATTGTGATCCAGTTTGTTAAGGGTTGTTTTTATAATGCGAAGATAGTATTCTTTTTTATTAAATCAATAAAATCTATGGATTTTGTAGTTTTTATTTGAAAAGAGAGTTTTCTGGCTTTTTAAGGCCTGAAAAGGTAGGCTGGGAAAAACGTATGGGTTTTCCGGTCAGATGCTGTTTTACTTGATTTCGCGACTCAGTTCCTGAGCAACCGCTAAGTGCTTTTTCAATATTGGCAATTGTTTCAACGTAAATGCCTTCAGCTCAGGATCAGTAGAGTTACTGCCTATAGTATAAATGTTGATGATGTTTCGGTTGCTTTCAACCATCATTTTAACAAAATCCAGATCTGTTTTAGGAGTGCCCCGCAATAGCACTTCCTTCTCGAGCACTATGTTTTTCTGCGAAGTAAGTTTTTTCAATTCCTTCAGAATCTCTGTATGATTGGAGGAGATCATGCCGGCATAGTTTTTAATATTGTCTTTGGTCGCTGTACGACCAGCTCTGTTACTCACACTGATTTCCATTAGTTGAGCTGTGGCCATTCTATTGAGCAATTCTGCATCTGTCAGTGTTTCTAAGTTCTGTTGTTTCCCTTTAGCCAAAGTGTTCGCTCTTCCAATTGCATTACTGGCTATGTTGGTTGCGTTTATCATTGAACCAGCACCTCTTGGTTCGCTGATTCCGGGTGTGAGCCCGTCACCACTAGCATTAATAACAGACCTACCCGGGTTTTTTATACCAGGATTGATGGTTGTAATTTTACTGCGCTTTCTTTTCCCCTCAGCAGATGAATTTCTGGAAGTTGAACAGGAATAGATCAGGCAGGATAATAGGATTGAAGTTGTGATTATTCGAAGTGTGTTCATGGTTCCCTGATTAAGTTAGATGCTGAATCAAAACTATATTAATACCACAAAGATAAGCTAATTAAAATGCAGAATTTCGCCCTTTTATTTCTCTCAGCATAATCCGATGTCTTTCCCTTATATTTGCCCATAATTCAATATTCCCATACTGTGATTAATGTAAATAACATATCCGTTTCATTTGGCGGAACCACCCTGTTTAGCGATGTAACCTTTTCGATAAACGAGAACGATAAGATAGCCCTGATGGGTAAGAATGGTGCAGGTAAGTCGACCATCTTAAAGATCATTGCCAATGCGTCAAAACCTACTTCTGGTAACGTAACCGGTCCAAAGGATGCGGTAATAGCGTATTTGCCACAGCATTTCCTCACCCAGGATAAGGTTACCGTCTTTGAAGAAACGATGAAAGCTTTCGAAGAGGTAAACCAGATGCAAAAAGAGCTTGATGAGTTGAATGAGCAGCTTACTATTCGTACCGATTACGATAGTGATGACTACATGAAACTGATTGAACGTGTTTCTGAACTGAGTGAAAAGTTTTATTCGATCGAAGAGGTCAATTATGATGCAGAGGTAGAAAAGGTATTAAAAGGCTTAGGCTTCGAGCGTAAAGACTTTACCCGTCAAACTTCTGAGTTTTCTGGCGGATGGCGCATGCGCATTGAGCTGGCAAAAATTCTGTTAAAGAAACCAGATCTGATCTTATTGGATGAGCCTACCAACCACATGGATATCGAGAGTATCCAATGGCTGGAAGATTTCCTGATCAACTCTGCTAAAGCAGTGATGGTGATTTCCCACGACCGTGCCTTTGTAGATAACATTACCAATCGTACCATCGAGGTAACGATGGGTAGAATATACGATTACAAAGCAAAATATAGCCATTATCTCCAGTTGCGTGCAGACCGACGTATCCACCAATTGAAAGCTTATGAGGAACAGCAGCGTTTTATCGCAGATAACCAGGAGTTTATAGATCGTTTTAGAGGGGTTTATTCCAAAACCTTGTCGGTGCAGTCGCGTGTGAAGATGCTCGAAAAGCTCGAAGTTATTGAGATCGATGAAGTGGATACTTCAGCATTGCGCCTGAAATTCCCACCATCGCCGCGTTCGGGTCAATATCCGGTAATCGTAGAAGAGCTTACTAAAACCTATGGCGATCATGTGGTGTTCGAAAAAGCATCAATGGTGATCAAACAGGGAGAAAAAGTGGCTTTTGTTGGTAAAAATGGTGAAGGTAAGTCGACCATGATCAAAGCCATCATGGGCGAGATCGATTTTGAAGGTGAATTAAAAGTTGGTCACAATGCCAGGATTGGATACTTTGCCCAAAATCAAGCTGCATTGCTTGATGAAAATATGACGGTATTCGAAACCATTAACCAGATTCCACTCAGCGATGGTTCTATAAAAATTAAGGACCTTTTAGGCGCCTTTATGTTCAGTGGTGATGATACCACGAAAAAAGTTAAGGTGCTTTCAGGAGGAGAGAAAACCCGTTTAGCCATGATCAAGTTACTGTTAGAGCCAGTAAATGTATTGATCCTGGATGAGCCAACCAACCACCTGGACATGAAGACCAAAGATATTATCAAGGACGCCCTTAAAGATTTTGATGGCACTATGATACTGGTATCCCATGATCGTGATTTCCTGGATGGGCTGGCAGAAAAAGTATTTGAGTTTGGTAATAAGCGTGTCCGGGAGCATTTTGAGGATATCAAAGGGTTTCTTGCCTACAAGAAAATGGATAGCTTAAAAGAAATCGAACAAAGCTAAAAAGGTGTCTATCTCCATAAGCTCAAAGTATACCCGCTAATGAGTACAGAAACCTTTCCCAACCGGGAAAGATGATTAAAAAAATATATTTATTGGAGCCTTTAGACGATGTCTAAAGGCTTTTTTAGTATTTGTTATTTTTATATCTTATGGGTTGAGGTAGTCTTGAAATTATCATTTTGTTATAGTTTTTCTACAGATAAATTCAAGAATTATGGACTTAATCCAGGTTTTTTCTTGGTAGTATGAGGTATCGCTCCCTATATTAGATCAACCGAAGAAACAACTTAAGCCCATGAACCACTTGTCGTTACGTATTGCCGGATATTTTTTCTCCATCGCGCTTTTATTGATGTTCATTACGACCGCAAGTGCACAATCGCTTAAAGTACCCTCTCAATTGCGTGTTGACCTGCTTTTACACGCGGATAAGGTTTGGAAAAATGGATTGTTAACAAATCTCTCACTTCAGGAAGCAAAGGATTCCGGGTTTTCCCACCAAATGGCATTAATTGCTAATCAAAAACCCACTTTTGCCTGGCTGATGAACGATGTTTCTGCGGATAGTCATCAAATTGCTTATCAGATTCTGGTAGCCTCTTCAGTCCGGAAGCTCGATACGGATTCCGGAGATGTCTGGGATTCGAAAAAGGTTTCCGGGAATCAAAATACCGGGGTATTATACAATGGAGGTAAACTCGATACCAATGCGGTTTACTACTGGAAGGTAAAAGTCTGGAACAATAAAGGTGCTGAAAGTGCATTCTCCGCAAAGGGCGCGTTTAGGACAGCGAAAGTTTTAAAAGATTATCAGCCTCCATTTTATCCGATTACAAAAGCGATACAATATCCGCTGATCACAAAACAACTGGCGGATCAGAATCTCTTCTACGATTTTGAAAAGGATGCCTTCGGACAATTAAATGTACTGGCTATTGCCAGAACCGATCATGATACTTTGAGGATACATGTTGGAGAATCTGTTGATGCGGAAGGAAGGGTTGACAGGATACCAAAGGGAACCATCCGCTATCGTTTACTGGTTTTACCACTTAAACAAGGACGGCATAGTTATGACCTTAGATTTACTGCCAATAAGCAAAACACAGGTGCTAAAGCCATACTTATGCCGGATTATATTGCTGAAGTACTGCCCTTTCGTTATGTGGAGATTGAAAAGCCCGCAGGAGATGTAGCCGTTGAACAGGTATTCCGCTATACCGTAAATTATCTTTTTGATGATGATGCCGTAAGGTTTAAATCTTCTGACACGCTATTGAATCAAGTGTGGGAACTCTCAAAATATACCATCAAAGCCACTTCATTTACAGGTTTATACATAGACGGCGACCGTGAACGGATCCCATACGAAGCAGATGCGCTCATTAATCAATTGTCTCACTATGCTTCAGACGCCGAATTCAATATGGCCAAAAGGTCTTTGTATTATCTTATTTATAATGCGACCTGGCCAACAGAGTGGTCTTTACAAAACCTGTTGATTGCCTGGAACGATTATCTTTACTCTGGAGATATCAGAACAGTAAAATATCTTTATCCGGAGCTCAAAGCTAAGTTGCTGCTCAAACTGGGCCGTCCGGATGGGCTCATTAGCACCCGGAATGGAAAACAAGATACCGTCTTTACCAATTCCATTCATTTTAAAAGGTTTAATGATAATACGGTACTAAAGGATATTGTAGACTGGCCGCAGAAAGGTGGATATGGTTTAGATAAAGATGCAGCAGGTGAAACGGATGGGTTTGTCTTTACGGAATATAATTCAGTAGTAAATGCATTTCATTATCAGGCACTTTTATGTATGCAGGAACTGGCAACCGTACTGAACGAGGGAAATGATGCTGCTTTTTTTAAAGCACAGGCAGCTAAAGTTAAAGCAGCTTTTAAAATTGCTTTTATCGATCGAAAAACGGGCTTAATAAATGACGGGGAAGGAACAACACATCGTTCACTTCATGCCAATATGTTTGCACTTGCATTTAAGCTGGTACCTGAAAATAATAAACCGGCTGTGATCGCGCATATCCGTTCCAGAGGGATGGCCTGCAGTGTTTATGGAGCTCAGTTCTTACTGGATGCCTTGTACGATGTAAATGAGGATCAGTATGCTTTACAGCTATTAACTTCGGTTGATAAGCGAAGCTGGTATAACATGCTGCGTAGTGGCACGACCATGACCACAGAAGCCTGGGGTACTGAGTACAAAAAGAATCAGGACTGGAATCATGCCTGGGGAGCCGCCCCGGCTAATATAATTGTCAGGAAATTAATGGGTGTAGAACCGCTTACGCCTTCTTTTGCCACGATGCAAATAAAACCACAACCAGGAACGCTAAATTATGCTGATCTGCAATTTTCAACCCTACGTGGAAAGATTGAGGTCTCTTTTAATAAAAAAGCGCAGACCTTTCAATTACAGGTTACACTTCCCCCTAATTCTAAAGGAATAATTTATTTACCCCGCGTCACAGGGAATGATAAAATTATTAAGAATGGTAAAGTGATGAAAGCTATACCAGAAGGGAAGTTCTGGAAGCTGATTAACGTAAGCCCGGGTAAGCATATCTGGCTGGTAAAATCACTGTAAAAACCATATCTACCCATGTTTTTAGAATTTATTCGCTTTGCCTGATCTCAATTTTTTTTGTTGTCTTTTTGCTTGATTATCAGTAGGGTAGTCGGATAAAAAAAATAAAAAATATTTGGAAATGTGATTATCATGTCTATATTTACTTGCGTATTGTAAAACATCGTTTTATAATATAAAATGAAATAGCCAAATTTTACTTAACCAAATATATTATGCGATCAAAATTAATGTGCTTGTTGGGCATACTATTTTGTTTTTTTACAGCGCAAAACCTGTATGCTCAAAACAACATCTCTGTTAAAGGTCAGGTGACTTCTCCCGATGAAAAACAAGGATTTCCAGGTGTTATTGTAAAGCTAAATGGTGCTTCAACTGTTACCAGAACTGATAACCAGGGTAAATACAGCATCATAGTTCCTTCAAATGGGGTATTAACGTTCAGCTATATAGGATACGATTCAGTTGTTGTACCGGTTAATGCACGAGCAGAGATTAATGTTACGCTGCAGGCGAAAGACAATAAACTTGATGAGGTGGTTGTGATCGGTTACGGTACCCAAAAGAAAAGTGACCTCACCGGATCCTTGTCGCAGGTTAAAGCCCGTGACATCAACTCTTATCCTTCAACAAATGCACTTCAGGCTTTATCAGGCAGGGCATCCGGAGTCCAGGTACTGCAGAATACAGGTGCCCCTGGTTCGGGTGTAAGTGTAAGAATACGTGGTACAAATTCTATACAGGGCAGTAACGAACCTTTATACGTAATAGATGGATTTCCTATCTCGGGGAGTAATCCTTCGGTAATCAACAATTCGGATATTGAGAGTATGGAAATCTTAAAGGATGCCAGTGCGACCGCTATTTACGGATCTCGGGGAGCCAACGGGGTCGTACTCATTACCACTAAAAAAGGCAAAGCAGGCAAAAGTCAGGTTAGTTTTGAAACCAGCTATGGCATTCAGACGCTCAGGAAGAAACTGGATATGATGAACGCACAGGAATATGCCACTTTTTATAATGAACAGGCGGCAAATGATAAGCTGAAGCCTTATTTTACACAGGAGGAGATAGCAGGTATGGGGAAGGGTTTTGACCTGCAGGATCTTTCTTTCAGAAAAGCACCAATAAAGACAATGTCTTTCGGTGTAAGCGGTGGAACGGATAAAACTCAGTTCTCTATAGCGGCAAGTATTTTTGGACAGGATGGAATTATCAAAGGCAGTAGTTATGACAGGTATTCTGTACATGGTAGTATCAATCATGAAATCAGTAAAAAGTTCAGTGTTAACCTTTCTACCACATTAACACGTATTAAATCTGAAGCACAGCCGAGCATCGGCGGCAATAGGGGCGGATCGCTGATTTCTGCCATTATCTCCGGGGCACCAACACTTAGTCCGTTCAATGATGATGGAAGCTACAAGACCATTTCAACGACTTTTCCTTATCTGTCTGCAAATCCGTTAAATTATATAAACGAGCAAAGTAATACCACTATAGCCAACAAAGTGCTGGCCAACGGATCAATTCAATATAAAATTTTACCTGAGCTGAGTATTAAAATTTCAGGAGGTGTAGAGAATTCTGATGACAGGAATGATGCTTATGTTACACGTAAATTCATTAATTCAACCGGAAGCGCAAATGTGTCGGCCACACAGGCCACGAGTTTATTAAATGAGAATACGATTAATTACAATAAAATATTTAATCAGAAACACAACGTTTCAGCTCTGGCGGGCTTTACCTACCAGGATTTTTTAAACACTTCCTTATCGGGAAGTGGTAATGGCTATATCAGCGACATCAGTAAAACTTTTGATCTGGGTGCAGCAAATACACCAGGTATCCCTGGGTCATCTTATGTTAAATCTGCCTTGTTATCTTATCTGGGACGTTTAAATTATGGTTATGATAGTAAGTACTTAGCAACTGTAAGTTTCCGTGCTGATGGATCATCGAAATACAGTAGCGGTAATAAATGGGGATACTTCCCTTCAGCTGCCCTGGCATGGCGTATCTCTAACGAGGATTTTTTAAAAGAATCACGTGTTATCTCTGATCTGAAACTGAGACTTGGCTGGGGATATACAGGGAGTCAGGCCATCAATCCTTATGCAACATTGAACCAGCTGGTGTCAGGTAAGACCGTATTTGATGATGCTTTGTATACCACTTACGCACCTGGAACAGTTTTGCCGGGAAATTTGAAATGGGAAACCACGGAGCAAAAGAACATCGGTATAGACCTCGGGATATTCAGTAATAAAATTTATCTGACCGCAGATTATTATATTAAAAACACAAGAAATTTACTAAATGCGGTTCAGCTGCCTTCTTCTTTAGGATTTACGACGACAATCCAGAATGTGGGAGAAATAAGTAACAAAGGGCTGGAACTGAGCCTGGAATTTAAGCCCTTTACAGGCGGATTTACATGGGATGTAAACACTAATATATCCTTTAACCGCAATAAAGTAGTTAAACTATATGGTGGTCAGGATATCCTTGGTGGCGCATTTAATGTGTCTGCGGTAAATGATTATGCCAACATACTTCGTGAAGGTCAGCCAATCGGTATTTTTTATGGCTACGTAGAAGATGGTTATACGGAACAGGGGAAGATCAGGTATAAAGATTTAAATAGTGATGGTGCAATATCTACAGCGGACAAAACCTATATAGGTAATCCCAATCCTGATTTTACTTATGGCCTTAACTCCACGATGAGCTTTAAAGATTTTGAGTTTACCTTTTTCATACAGGGCGCACATGGTAATGATATTTTCAATATCAGTGCGATCAACAATACGATTGACTACGGTTATGGCTTAAATATGCAAAGGGATGTGTATCTGAACCACTGGACACCAACAAATACCAATGCGAAATATCCGGTCATTAGTAACAGTACTTCCGCGACCGCATCCGACCGTTTTGTAGAGAGTGGTGCTTATCTGCGCTTAAAAAATATTCAGCTGGCTTATAATCTGCCTGTTGAAAAGTTAAAACTGGGCTGGGTCAAACGTCTGCAGGTATATGCAAGTGCACAGAATATATTGACGTTCACAAAATATTCCGGATGGGATCCTGAAAATAATTCGCGGGGTGGGGCAAATTCCACAGCCCAGGGATTTGATTATTACAGTTATCCAAATTCAAAAACTTACAATTTTGGCCTTCGTGCCGGTTTTTAATCACAGACAGGTTATCATTTAACTTATAAAGACATGCGAAATTCACTGAAATCATACCGCTTTTTAAAAAGCTTAAACAGATTATCGGGATTAATACTTTTGATCTCTTTTTCTGCCTGCCAGAAAGAACTCATTGAGGATCCGAAATCTTTGGCGGCAGAAAACTTTTACAATACTGCGTCTGAAGTTCAGGCCGCTGTAAATGCTATTTACACACCATACAGGGATATTAATGGGCTGCCTGGTTACATAGCCCAGGTTGATTGTTATGTAGATTACGCTTTAGGACGAGGGAGTTATGCGTCTTTGAATGATTTTCAGGGGTTAAATTCAACCAATGTGACCAGGGTAGGTTCAATGTGGGATTTGTTTTACCTGAGCATCAGAAACGCCAACTTCGTGATAAAAAATGCACCCAATGGTAAGTCTATTAGTCAGGCAGACATCAATACCAACGTAGGTGAAGCGAAGTTTTTAAGAGCCTTTAACTATTTTTTTCTGGTCAGGAACTGGGGAGGTGTGCCTATCCGTACGGAGGCAAATATGACCATTGTTGATGCCAAAAAAAACACAGCGGATGAAGTTTACAAACAGATCATCGCAGATCTTCTTGATGCAGAAATCAATTTGCCAGCCATACAAACGCAATCTGGAAGACCTACAAAATGGTCTGTGAAAACATTGCTTGCCGATGTTTATCTGCAGTTGGAAAGATATCCGGAAGCACGAGATAAAGCGAATGAAGTGATCGCCTATGATAAATATGCCTTAGTTCCGATCAGTTCTACTGATGATCTGCAAAAGATATTTGGTGCGGCGGTTGTTACGACCCCCGAAGAGATATTCTATATCAAATTTGCCAGACAGAATTTATTGGGGAATTACTTTGTCATGTTTTTAAATCATCCAGGTACCAAATTTAGCGGAGCTGGTGGTTTTTATGGCTTACATAGTGAAACGACTAATGCAGTTTATAAAAACTGGGACAATAATGATTTCCGAAAAGGGCTTTGGTATCCCTATAATATAGGCCTTGACGGGAATTCAATTTTGAATAAAAAGTTTATTGATCCGCTGGCAACCTCACAAACTGGCCATGGAAATGATATGCCGTTTTACCGTTACGCCGACCTGTTGCTGATTTATGCGGAAGCTGCCAGTCGGGCCGCCAATGGACCGACCGCAGGAGCAATGGAAGCATTAAATAAAGTTCATCGCCGGGCATATGGTAAAAACCCGCTTCAACCTTCTGCAGTTGATTTTAAACTGGTGGATTATAATGCCGCAACATTTCTTGACCTGGTGATCAAAGAGCGGGGCTACGAATTTCAATACGAAGGTAAGCGCTGGCTGGAGCTTAAACGCACGGGCAAAGCAGCTGAAATTATATTGGCGACAAAAGGAAAGACGATAGCTGCCAAACATTATTTATGGCCGATACCAGTTTCTGAGCTAGGTTTTAATAAAGCCTTAGATCCGGTTAAAGACCAGAACCCGGGTTATTAATAGTTACTATTAATGGAAATTTAAGTAAAACAAAATGAAAAGATTGCAAGGTAAAAAAGCACTAGTAACTGGTTCCTCCCGTGGGATAGGAAAGGCCATAGCGTTGCAGCTGGCAATGGAGGGTGCGGAAGTGCTGATCCATTATCGTGTAAACCAACAGGAAGCACAGCAGGTTGCTGATGAAATATCTGCCTTTGGTGGTCGGAGCCATATTCTACAGGCTGATTTAAGTGATGCAGACCAGGCTATAAAGCTGGCAGGGGATGCATGGGAGAAACTTAATGGAATTGATTTCCTGGTAAATAATGCAGGTGTATCTTATAAAAAACATTTTTTAGATACGACTCAGGAGGATGTAGACCATTTTACAAACATCAACTTTAAAGGTACCTTGTTTTTAACACAAACAGTTGCTAAGTTGATGGTTTCCAGGCAAACTGAGGGAAGTATTTATACGGTTACTTCTATCAATGCGATTCAGCCTGGTGTCGGTTTAAGCGTATACGGCGCTACCAAAGCTGCTTTGGAAACCTTAATGAAAGGCGTTGCTTTAGAGCTTGCCCCACATCAGATTAAAGTGAATACAATTGCAGTCGGAGCCATTGAAACAGATATGAATGCTGCGGTATGGCAGGATCCTGAAAAGCTGAAAATGGTAAATGATCATATCCCATTGGGCAGGTTAGGTCGCCCTCAGGAGGTTGCGGTTATGATTGCCGATCTCCTGGCCTCGGGAAGTTATATGACAGGGACCACGATTAAAATAGATGGTGGCTGGCAACTGCAGCAAGGTTTCGTAAAATCACAATCCTATACTACTAGTTGAAATTCAATATTAATAGATCAATAGATGAAACTCTCTTTTTTGTTTTTTGGGAATAAGCCTGACCAGAAATGGGTGTTAAGCAGGCAAATGGGGATTAAATATGCCATAGCCAAACTTGCGCCCGAACTAACCAGCACCTTGCCCCCCTGGGATTTTGATGCCCTGGCCGCGTCTAAACAGATTTTTAAGGATAACGGTTTTGAGCTGATCGGCATGGAAGGTGATCAGTTTGATATGAACCGGATCAAATTGGGTTTACCCGGGAGGGAGGAGGATATAGCGCATTATTGCCAGATGCTTGAAAATATGGGCAAGCTCGGTATTCACCTGCTTTGCTATAATTTTATGGCTGGTATTGGTTGGTTCAGGACCAATACCAGGATTAACGCAAGAGGCGGCGCACTGGTCAACGGATTTGAAATAGAGGCTGCACAGCAGCTATCATTAACAGAGGTGGGGATAGTTACGGAGGAACAAATCTGGGAAAACTATGCCTGGTTCCTGGAAAGGGTTTTACCTGCGGCAGAAAAAGCAGGTGTAAAACTGGCCTTGCATCCTGATGATCCCCCGGTTTCGCCATTAAGAGGTATTGGCCGGATTTTTAAGAACGCAAATGATATCCGCAGGGCATTGTCAATGTCGGCCAGTGAAGCGCATGGCTTAACCTTTTGTCAGGGTACTTATACCACCATGGGCGAAGATGTAAAAGCGTTGATCTCCGAGTTTGGCCAGCGTAAAAAGATCTTCTTTGTTCACATCAGGGATGTTGAAGGTAATCGCAACAATTTTAAAGAAACCTTTCATGATGACGGGCCAACAGATATGCCTGATATGTTCAGGGGCTACCGTGATGCCGGATTTACCGGCCCTTTACGCTCCGATCATGTACCATCTATGGCAGGAGATGATAATGCACAGCACGGTTATACTATAAATGGGAGTTTATTTGGTGTAGGCTACATCAAAGGGATCATGGATGCACTGGAAATAAAAGATGAACATGGAATTTAAAAAGATATACGTTTGGATATTGTTTGTCCAGTTGATAATGAACGTTGGACTGGTTAAATCCCAGGACCTCTGGCAACCCTGGTATATCCAGGCCAGAACTGATGCGCAGCATATTGATTTATCAGGCAAATGGGAATTATCCTATATGGATAAGCAGGTTACCGATCTGAAAGACCTGGCTAAAAAAAAGGATGCATTTGAAACAACAGTGCCCAATTCCATTCAATGGTCATTGTACAAAGCAGGAAAGTTTCCTCACCCGTATTATAATAAAAATGCGGATTTCTATAAATTCACTGACGAAAAGGTATGGTATTATAAAAAAAGGTTTAACCTGCCGCTGACAGCAAAAGGAAATTACAATTTCCTATGTTTTGATGGTGCTGATTACTTCACGAGGATTTGGGTTAATCAGAAACTTGTAGGAGTACATGAAGGGATGTTTGGCGGACCAAATGCCGACATCAGCGACTTTGTAAATTATGGTTCCGAAAATGAAATTATAGTGGAGCTGCGTGCCGGAAACTGGGGAAATAAAGCGACAGATTTCGATAAGATACCCCTGGATAGTAACAATGCGAAAGACATGAGCAAACGTAAAGGTTATGACCCATGGAATAGTGGCAGGATCATTAAGCCATGGACCATATCCGGAGGCCTTGGCGGCGAAAGCTTTTTTTCAATGGGTATATGGCAGGGCATCAGGTTGGAGATTGTACCCAAAGTTCACATTGAAAGACCATTCCTGGTGACCAAATCTGTTACAGGTAATGTCGCGAAGCTTCATTTGTCAACAGAACTGTTTGTGAACAATAATTCCCTGCGGCAAACTTTGCATCCCTGGAAAAATGCGCAGTTGCGTCATCCGAATGAAAAGGGGATGGGATTTATCCCGTCCAAAGAGGATCTTAAACTGGATGTAGCCTTTTATTCAGGCAATCAGAAAGTATTTACCAGGCTTATTTCTGTAGATGCCTATGAGGGGCGAAACTGGATTGAAGAAGATATTGACCTGCCTGCGCCCAGACTTTGGAACCCAACAGGATTAGGTAATCCTAATTTATACCAGGTAAAAGTGTCGCTGATCAGGTCTGGTAAAGTAGTGGATAAAATTGCTTTTGACTTTGGGATCCGGGTAATAGAACGCATTGCGAGTGCGGGTCCACGTACAGGAGATCGTTTTGAAAACTGGCAGTTTGTAGTAAACGGTAAGAAAATATTTGTGAAGGGAATGAACTTTGTCCCACAGGATGTGTTACTGGATGCCTCTGAAAAACGTTATCGGTGGACATTGACTGCCGCAAAAAAAATGGGCGTACAGCTGGTCAGAATATGGGGCGGTGGCTTAATTGAGACTGATATTTTTTACAAGTTGTGTAATGAGCTCGGTATTATGGTATGGCAGGATTTTCCTATCGGAAACCAGGATACACCCGACTATCCTCAGGATATTTGGGAGGCCCAGGTAGTGCATAACATTTGCCGGATCCGCAACAATCCTTCATTGGTTATCTGGTGTGGAGGAAATGAATTTAACGCATACTCCTTAGGTAACGCCGCAACCATGGGCATCTGGGAACGAAATATCAAAACTTTCGATGGCAGTCGCATGTTTGTGCGTACTACCCCGGATGGAGGCAGTATCCATACTTACCCTGATATGGACCCATCCTGGTACAGACGCAGCTATGGTAAAGAAGCCTGGATCTCTGAAACGGGAATGCACAGCATGCCTGAAGCAAGCTTATTCAGAGAAGTGGTAGACCAGAAAGAATTTGTTAACCTGGGAACGATGTGGGACAAGAAATTCGGCCCCTCGCATCCTGAATTTATACACCATTTTACAGAGTATAAACCGAGTCGTGTGCCACGTATGCTAAGCCGTGCATCGCATATAGACGATATGAGCGATCCTACACTGGAGTCCATATCGGAAGCTACTCAGATTGGTGCCGGCGAATTTTATCAGGTACTTTCAGAAAAGGTACAGGGCAGCTATCCGGTAACAACCGGAATCATGCCATGGGTCTTCAGAAGACACTGGACGGCGATTGCCATACAGATGATGGACTGGTTTGGGCAGGCTGGTGCACCCTATTATTTTCTGAAAAGAACGTATGAACCGACTCATATTGCATTGGATATAGAACGGTTAATCTGGGCTCCGGGGGAAAGTATGAGCCTGGATGTGCAGATTACCAATTCATTGTTTGCCATCAATCAGGGCTATAAAGCTACGGTTACTGTCTATGATGATAGTTTTAAACAGTTATCTAAAAAAACATTGCCTGTAAATATTGCGGGAGGACCATCAGTTAACAGAGGCTCATTTGGCAGTTTTGCTATTCCCGCTGATTATAAGGATAAGTACCTGTTTATTTTAACTGAGTTGAGGGACAAAGCTGGCAAGGTTGTTTCCAGCGCCTATTATTATCCGAGATGCCTGACAAAAATGGAAGATAAAACTTTCCATGATCAATATGTTAATGAACCTATACCCTGGATTACCTTGGATAAAGGTCCATGGTTGAAACCAACCGTTGCGAAGACAAATACAACGCTCTCTTTAAAAGTAAAACACAATGAAGTCGTTGCTGAAGACGAGAGTGAAATTACGATGCTGGTTAAAAATGAAGGTACAACACCTGCGTTTATGACTAAAATAGATATCAGTGGTGTAAAGAGAGCTTTTTATGCAAGTGATAACTATGTATGGTTACAGCCAGGTGAAACGAAAGAAATAACGATGACGGTAAACTGGCGTGAAGGAAAGGATAAGGCGGTATTGACTGCCCATGCATGGAATGCAAAAGTTGTGAACGTTAAACTTTAATAATTAAGCTTCAATCTCAATATGGACAATCAAATAGCCAATCCGCTAACCGAATCAAGGAATTATAAGTGGATGATGCTGACGCTATTATGGCTTGCGTTTTTCCTGAATTCGGCAGACCGGCAGATATTCAGTGTAGTGTTACCTTTAATAAAATCTGATTTAGGTTTAAGTGACGCACAGCTTGGACTGATCGCTTCATCATTGGTGTGGACTTATGGTTTGTTTGTACCTATAGCCGGCTTTGTCGGAGACCGGTTGGTACGTAAAAATATCATCGTGTTTAGTCTTTTGTTCTGGAGTGTATCCACATTATTAACCGGCATCAGTACTACTGTAGCCCAGTTTGTTTTATTCAGAGGGATCGCAACCGGTGGTGGTGAAGCTTTTTATGCACCTGCCGCCAATGCGCTGATTAGTGAAGAACACCAAAAAAGACGGTCGCTGGCGCTTTCAATTCATCAGAGTGCAGTCTACTTTGGCATAATTTTAAGTGGTTTAATAGCCGGATATATTGGTCAGCATTATGGCTGGCGTAACTCATTTTATTTATTCGGTGGCTTTGGGATTTTAGTGGCTGTTATCGCTTTTTTTAAATTAAGAAAGGATATTCCAGCCCAGGCAATAGAGAAAGTTAATATAGTCGAATCTGCGAAAATAATGGCTAAAAACCCTTCCGTGGTATTACTTACCGCTGCATTTGCCTGTATGGTTTTTGTGAATGTGGCGTACCTGACCTGGATGCCTTCACTATTGGTGGAAAAATTTCACTTATCTCTTGCAGACGCAGGTTTCTCTTCCATGTTTTATCACCATGCCGGTGCTTTTATAGGCGTATTGATCGGTGGGCTGGTATCAGACAAACTTTCCCTGATAAACCCGGGCAATCGTCTGGTTGTACAGGCTGTGGCCATGCTGGCGGCAGTTCCGTTTATTTATTGGATCGGTATGGGTAACACAACATTGACTACTTACATCGCTTTATTCTTTTTTGGCGTGTTCAGAGGCATTTATGACTCTAATATTTTCGCTTCCTTGTATGAAGTGGTCAAGCCGGCTATCAGGTCATCATCATCAGGTTTTATGCTGATGTGTGCTTTTTTGGTTGGAGCCTTTGCACCGCTACTTTTAGGTGTTCTTAAGCCTACACTGGGTTTGTCGCTGGGTTTATCCTGGTTATGGGTGAGCTATTTTCTCGGCGCAGTTTTTCTATTCACCGCTGTTGTGTTTTTCTTTAAAACAGACCGACAAAAAGCTATGGCACATGAAAGCTAACAATTGATAATTAACAAGGTATTCATATAATAATTAATGTAAAATGAGCACAGATCAGTACAAAAAAGAAGTGGGCATGATGAATTTAGAAAAATTGATCGAGACCAGAGAAGGTAAATCAGATGCAGATTTTCCCATTCCAGAAAAGGAATTATTACATCGTTATGAGCAGCTGTATACTGGTGCGATAAATGATGTTTTAAGGGAGTTTTGTCTTATTAATCAGGCATTACCGGGTCATCTGGTACCATTAAGAGAATACCGTACGATTGCTGGTATTGCTTTTACCGTAAAAAGTGCACCCAATGCGATGATCCAGGGTGAAATGGAATTCAGGATACAAATGCTGGATGCAATGCATGAGGATTCCTTTGTGGTATGGGATACTACTAAAGATGAGAATGCAACGCTATGGGGTGGTGTAATGACGGCAACCGCTAAAGGTAAGAAGGTAAAAGCGGCTTGCATTGATGGCGGAATCCGTGACACCCACCAGATCCTTGAGGCTGATTTTCCGGTATTTTATAAATACCGCATATCTAACGGAAGCCTGGGACGCTGTCTGATCACACATTATCAGGTCACACTGCAAATCGGCTCAGTAACGATTAAACCTGGCGACGTGGTAATGGGTGATATAGATGGCGTATTGGTTGTTCCGAGAGCACTTGCTTATGATGTATTGCTGCGTGCCGAAGAGATCATAGAAAATGAAAAGCAAATATTCGGATGGGTAAGAGAAGGGCAGTCTATCCAGGAAATCACCAAAAAAGGCGGGTATTTTTAATATGAAAACGTACAATACAGGGGACTTCCATGGGCAGGCTGCAGTAGTTTTACTAAAAAAAGTGCTTTGCATCTTCTTAATACTAAATGCAGGCTTACAGTTATCTACATTAGCCCAAAGCAGCGTGAAACCCGTTGTGGATGATGTTTTGATGCCTGTGTTGTCGCTGCGACTGGATGGTTACCTGGCGGGGAAACTGGAGGGGTCCTTAAATAACCGGATCCTGACACAGGATGTAGGCCGGCTTATTGAACCTTTCAAAGCTGAAAACAGGACGGAGACTTTATACTGGCAAAGCGAGTTCTGGGGGAAATGGTTTACATCTGCTGTACTCGCTTACCAGTATCATCCGGACGCCCGGTTAAAAAAAGTACTTGATGCTGCCGCTAATGATTTGCTGTCTACTCAGACACCCGACGGTTATATTGGAAATTATGCTGCGGCAAATCGTTTGCAGCGCTGGGATATCTGGGGAAGGAAATATAGCATGTTGGGCTTGCTCGCTTATTATGAGCTTACAAAAGACAATAGCATGTTAACCGGCGCAATGGGTGTCGCTGATAATCTGCTTAACGATTTAAAGCAGCAGGACAGGATTATTGTTACTAAAGGCAACTATAAAGGGATGGCGGCTTCATCGGTACTGGAACCCATTTGTTTGTTGTACAAATACACTGGCAAGAAGAAATATCTTGATTTTGCGGAAGAGATTGTGAGACAATGGGAGATTCCCGAAGGACCGCAATTATTGAGTAAGGCTAAAGTGAATGTAAGTGAGCGCTTTCCGAAGCCGAAGAATTGGTACAGTGCAGAGCAAGGGCAAAAGGCTTATGAAATGATGTCTTGCTATGAGGGCTTACTGGAGCTTTATCGTTTAACAGGGAATGTTAAGTATAAACAGGCGGTTGAAGATGTCTGGACAAATATTCGCAATACAGAAATCAATATTGCCGGCTCTGGCGCATCGACAGAAATGTGGTTTAATGGTAAGGAGCATCAGCATTTACCGGTTCATCATTACCAGGAAACCTGTGTTGCTGTAACCTGGCTAAAGTTAACTAATCAGTTGCTGAGACTTACAGGAGAAAGTAAATACGCTGATGAAGCGGAGGTGGTTTATTACAATGCTTTACTGGCGGCTATGAGCGCTAATGGAGCTGTATGGGCAAAGTATACGCCTTTAAACGGGCAGCGGTTGCCAGGAAATGAGCAATGTGGAATGGGACTAAATTGTTGTGATGCCAGTGGCCCACGTGGTTTATTCAATTTTCCGCAACACCTGGTGATGGAAAGAAGTGATGGTTTACAGGTTAATCATTTTGCCGGGGGTGAATATCTTGCGAATAGTCCGAAGGGTCAAAAAATTTCAATTATACAAAACACAGATTACCCACAATCAGGAGATATACAGCTGTCGCTGAAATTAGCTAAAGTAGAGGAGTTTACGATGTATTTGCGGGTCCCTGAATGGAGCAGGCAAACAAAAATTAGTGTAAACGGAGTGGAATTGGATAATCTGGTTCCTGGAAGAGCTGTTCCGGTTAAACGGATGTGGAAGTCGGGGGACCTGATCAGCTTAAACTTAGACATGCGTGGCCGGGTTGTAGAAACGGGGACTAAAGTTCAAAGTACGGCCATTATGAGAGGGCCTATTGTTTTGGCCAGAGATTCCAGGTTTGAAGGCATGGGGCTTGAAGCAGTTGTAAAACCGATGGTCGACAAAGATGGTTACATAGAATTGATCAGACACGTGGCTAAACCGGAGGAATATTTCATGAGTTTTAGTGCGCGTTTTATTCCCGAATCTTATACTGAAAAACCTGGCGGGACTATAAACATAACCTTATGTGATTATGCTTCTGCGGGAAATGGAGCTGTGAAATCCTTTTATAAAGTCTGGACACCACAATTATTTAATCCACAGAAAATCCACTCATCAGTAGTATCCTATTGACACCAGTTTATCGCTTTTAATCTAAGTGGCTAAATGTGAAATTAAGCGTATCTTTAAAAAATTATAAATACCCATATATGATTCAGGTAATAAACAGGGCTTTGGATCTCCTTGAATACATTTCTGTAGAGCCTGACGAACCGAAACCTTTAAGTGTAATTGCCTCGCATTTTAATCTGAATGCCGGTACATGTGCCAACATATTAAAAACATTGGTTTCGAGGAAGTATGTAGAGAAAATTGATAAGAAGGGCTATTGCCTGGGCTCTCAGGCTTATCTGTTAACTGGTAATGAAGGTTACCAGAAAGACCTGGTCAGAGCAGCTAAAAGTGAGATGGAGGAATTAACAGCGATTTACAATGAAAATTCGCTGCTTTCTATCCTGGTAAAAGATACGCGTTCAGCCATAGTGAGGATAACCGGAACCAATAATGTGCAGGTAGTCACTTCAAAAGAGAAGAGGGCTTATGATACTGCTTCGGGGAGACTGTTAATTGCAATGTTGCCCGATCCGGAATTGGATGCTTTTATTGTAAAATATGGCCTGCCCATTAAAGGAGAATGGGATGAGGCTAAGAATGAAAAATCTTTGAGAGCGCATCTTCAGGAAATCAGATCCAGAGGGTATGCTAAACAAGTAACTGCAGGAAATATTGTTGGGTTTGCAGTAGCGTTATATGCCAATGAAAAGGTGTTGGCGAGCTTAGCTTTGTACATGCCTGAATACCGGTTTCAGCTGGCAGAAGAAAAGAAAATCGTAGCTGATCTTTTAGCAGCTTCGGCAAAGATTAATAAGAATTTGTCTTAATAATATGGTTTTGATGGGTTATTTTAATTATGGATCAGGTGCTATTATGATTTTATCACTTCAATTTCGCTTTCAAATTTCCCCCCTTCAAATTACGGGCAAAAAAGGAGGCTTTGGCTCCCATATCATCAGCTTCTTTTTCTAAGTTCGGGTTATTATTGATTTGAGTTCCAGAAATGTTTTTTGTGGCTTTGATCCTTCCTTGCTGCTGTTGCACAATATGCCATGCTTCATGAGGTAAATCTTTTTCTTGCCCGGATGCTAAATGGATCTCTGTCCCTTGCGCAAAAACACGGGCTAGTAATTGCGCAGGCTTATCAGAATTATAGTGGACCTTCACATCATCGATACTAATGCCCGAGAGTGCTTCAATGCCTGATTTTAGCTGATCAGGCAGGCTGGTGTTATTTTCTTTTGATTTGTCTGCGTATTCATTCATGATAAAATATTGGTAAAGGTGAATGCTTACGCTCTCCCTTTGGGAGGTCGTAATTTGGAATTCTAATATATTGAAATTTATCAACAGGCAGTAATTTAAAGTTGCAGGTTATTTCTTCAATAGTAGTCCTGGGATAGATGGGGTTACTTTCGAGTATTTTTTTTGAGTTTTTTCGGTAATTTAGGCCTGGAACCTAACGATAAAAAGCGTGGTCTTTAAGCCGCATCATAAAAAATGGTGCGGCTTATTTTTTGAAATAACTAAATGCTTGTCCGCATTTAACAGCAACTGAAATTTAGTTCAGTAAGGAGATTTTAGTATCTATTATCTTTTGCTGATCAGGAGCACTCAATAAATTCTGAGCTAATAAATCATTGAAAAAGACAGAAAATTTCTTTGCTCCTTTAAAATTGAGGTGTTCTAAATCTCCGAATTCATCATCAGTAAGTGGAAAGTTTTTGAAGTCTAAAAAATGGGTGTTTTGATATTTAGTAGCTAATAAATTTTGGAACTCTTTTTCATTATGAATCCCTTTATACTTTTTATGTAATGGACTTCTTAAAAGTACTAGTTTTACTTTTTTGATTTTGCATAAAAGGACAATTCTATCTAAATAAGCTAAATTCTCAATAGGTAATTCTGGTATTTTATTACTGATTGTAGCTGTATCTTTTAATTTAACCAATGAGTCCGTTTTATTTCTAACCAGATACAAATAACCTCCAGTTTTCCTGACGTAATTGTATTCACTTAAAACAATGGTCTTAACATTATTCAGGAGTGTTTTTACCTGTAACTTCAGGAGGTTTTTAGCATTTTTTTTAATCAATAAATTGTGTCCCTGATAATCAATAAATGGAGCATAGAGATGATATCTATGGGATAAAAATAATCCACTCCAGATCCAATCATCCATTTTTTTTCCAATTTCATTGTTTGTAAACTCTAAAAAAACGTATTTAATCTTTTCATTTTGCTGTAGTAGTTGATTAATCTTATAGTAAGAATAGAAATATGATTCCCCGGATTGGGCTATATTAATTGTATTTACAATTAAAGAGTCATTATAAGCACACTCAGCATGTGAATGGCCAATTATTATTTTATCCGTGTGATTTGGGATTTTGAAATTAGATTTATTGAAAATGTAATTTGTTGTCAATAAGATCGTGCTACCTAGTAAAACAAGGAATAGCAAACTGAATTTCGTGAGTTTTAATATAACTTTTTTCATCAGAATGTGTTTGTTTTTTATCGGTTAAGAAATTATCATGCGCATGTTTTTCACGAATTTTTATTTTTTTAAATTGTGTTCAAGAGCTCGAAAGCCTTGTTCATTGCGCTTTGTTAATAGTATGCTAATGATGGTTTCATTATTAAAATTGAAAATAAATAAACTTCTGTTCGGGTCCCACAAAATAGAATATGGCTAACACGACCATGTAATAGGTGCTCCATCTAATTGGTCTAGGCCAATTTAATCCTAATTTGCAAATGGCGTAAGGTTCTTCACGGCCTATCCACTCTATAGCAAGAAATATCAGGATTAAAGTAATTAAATTTAGAGGCATGATCGCCGGTAGGGAAAATAGAGAGGGAGAGCATATGTTTGAAATATAATTTAAAGCAGAACTTAAACTTTCAGATCTGAAGAAGATCCACGCAAAAACAGTCAAACCAAATGTTAAACACATTGAAAAGAATTCTCTGAATGTTGGCAATAGCTTTCCTTGGGCAACTACATCAAGGTGATGTCTATTAGAATTGAATAGAATGGATGGCATAATATACAAAGCATTTAAAAGGCCCCAAACGATGAATGTCCAATTTGCGCCATGCCAAAATCCACTAACAATAAATATGGCGAAAGTATTTCTGACTTTCATCCAGGTGCCGCCCTTACTTCCGCCTAATGGGATATACAAGTAGTCTTTAAACCAGGATGATAAAGAAATGTGCCATCGCCTCCAAAACTCAGCAATGTCTCTTGAAAAATAGGGGAATGCGAAGTTTTTCAATAGTTCTATTCCAAAAAGCCTGGCAGTTCCAAGTGCTATGTCTGAATAGCCAGAGAAGTCACAGTAAATTTGGAATGCAAAAAATATCGCTCCAATAACTAATGTGCTTCCCGTAGCATGTTCTGAATTGCTGAATATGGTATTTACAGCGTCCGCACATAAATCCGCGATAACTATTTTTTTAAATAGTCCCCACAAAATCTGCCTCAACCCATCAATAGATTTTCTATAATCAAAAACTCGTTTCTTTTTAATTTGAGGTAGTAAATGTGTGGCCCGTTCAATCGGACCAGCAACTAGAAGGGGGAAAAAGCTAACAAAAACAGAATAGTCAATAAAGTTCTTTTCTGCCTTAATTCTGCCTTTATATATATCTATAACATAGGATAACCCATGGAAGGTGTAAAATGAAATCCCGACGGGTAATATAACTTTTAATGACCAGGGGTTTACCTGTAAACCAGCATGAGAGATTAATTCCGCAAAAGATTCTATAAAGAAGTTATAATATTTAAAAACACCTAAAAACGCAAGGTTGATAATGACACTTAACCAAAACCAAAATTTTTTAATTTTTTGATTGTTTGCCTGACACATCTTTAACCCTGTAACGTAATCCAATAGGGTTGAAAAAATCAATAGAAATAAAAAGCGCCAATCCCAACAAGCGTAAAAAAAGTAACTCGCTACTAACAATAATGAATTTTGATAAATAAGTTTCTTTTTGTCTAATAACCAATATAGAGTTAGTACAACCGGGAGAAACAAAGCGAAGTTTATCGAATTAAATAACATGATAAATTAGTTTAAGTCTTAAGGTTAGTTTTGGAATGGGTAACGAATATAAATTTATTTTTTCATAAAAAATAGAATGTAAATTTATTTTTACAAAAAATAAATTTTCTTAATATTCTTTTAGAAATCTCTCCTAATTAGTTCTCCTGAACGCAGAAGATTGGCTTAAAGTTTGCGGAATGCGAACTGCAGTCTCTTTATTCAGCGGAAGATAAAAATGACAATGCCTTGATTTTGTAATTATTTGTTTTTGTATTGGATTGATTTTGATCTGTTTAGTCTTTTATGTTAGTCCAGAGTATTGGAAATTGATATATTTTGGATTTGCCAGTCATGGCAATTAATTTTCTGCTTTCAAATATTCATGGCTAAGCCAGTTTGAATATGGATGGTTGATTTCGTGTATCGTTTAACGAAATCTTCAAAATGAGTAATTTAATTAGTAAATGGATTAAACCTCACTAAATTACTATTGCGAAACGGCAAGTGATTTTAATGGTGGCCATGACCTTTTTTTACCCCCGGTTTAAATAGTTATTACGGAGATTCGGGACGATTGGGAGCTGGAGGCTCTACGGATCCCTGAAAGAGCAAGGTTTCTCCACAAGTTTTGGGATTGATCCTGTGAATCCGTGCATATTTTGGAATACCCATAAAAACAGAAAAGCCTGAAATCTTACGATTCCAGGCTTTTTGAATGGTTTTGATGACCATGATGCGGAGAGTGGGGGATTCGAATAAATCGAATTTAAATACTCTTGATCCCGTATTTTATATCTTTTTTGTTCTTAGGACACCTGATTGGGGCACCAGCAAAACAACACAAAATCGCTATTCCTTGTATGATTACAGTTTACACAAAAAAATTGGAAGTAAGCAAATAAAGTGGAGGTTACGGGATGGGTGATCATATCATTACGGAGCTTTCATATAACTTATGTCGGAGTTATTTGATAAACAGCGCTATTTCTTGTGTTTCCAGAACCGCCCCTTACCGTCGGCGATCCATTCCAGGGCTTCATCTATCCTTTTTTGCCGGGTTTGATCGGTCTTAGCATCACTGATCCAGATGATATATTCCTTACGGAAAGAGTTTGACCTGCTTTCAAAGACATCTTTCGCTTTTGGACTGCCTTCCAGAGCATCCTGGAAATAGTCAGGCGTTTCCAATACCTTGGGCTTTTCCACAACAGGTTTTTCTCTTTGAATCTTTACGCCCTTTTCGTTTAGCTGTACCGCCTCCTTAATCATAACAATAAATTCCTGATCAGGGATCAGTTTACTAAACTGCGTTATTTTACCCAATAGCCGCTTGATCGGTTTAAGATCCTTGGCCGCTTTTAGTCGCGAATCGCTCATTAACTCGCCTTTTAAAAAGGTAAACGCGCAATGTCCCTTATGTGCAGCCATCACGCACATATGATCGCCCTTATAATCAAAATGTGGAATGCCCCATTTAATGGCCTCTTCCACATTCGGGCAGTTTTCATGGACAAGCCTGCGCCAATGTTCAAGGATTGGTCTGGCAAAATCTTCTGCCTTAGTGATATAGGCATCTATGGCCGGATCGTAATTCTTATTCTCCATTTCCAAGCGGTTAAGATTGAGCGAACTGACTCATTTCCATATATACCAATTCCCATTTGTGACCGTCGAGATCGGCAAAACTATGCTGGTACATAAAACCGTGATCCTTTGGCTCGGCATAAATCCTGCCGCCCAAAGACCGGGCCTTACTGATAAATTCCTTAACCTCTTCCGCTGAATACGCATCCAATGCGATCAGCACTTCAGTTTGCTGGTTGGCATCACACACACCAGTATCGATAAAAGTTTTGAAATACGTTTCGGTAAGCAACATCACAAAAATGCTTTCACTGACCACCATACAACCAGCCTTATCATCGCTGAACTGCGGATTGAATGAAAAACCCAGGTTTGTGAAAAAATCTACGGATTTGTCCAGATCTTTTACTGGTAGATTGATAAATACTTTGCTTGGCATATAATTAAATTGATATCACAAATAAATGCAGATTAGCACAAAAAAGCTCGGTTGAAATCTTGGATTTACAGGTCAATTTAATTACCTGTGTGTTGCCTGCGGAACGCAGAAGGGGAGAGCCCGGCATGTTTTTTAAAGAACTTACCAAAATTGTTCGGATCAGAAAACTCCAGCTGGTAAGCAATCCTGGAAATCTCCATATCGGTGTACCGGACCAGCGATCTGGCCTCAGTGGCCACACGTTCTGTAATAAAACTCAGTGCATTGCGCCCCGAAACTTGTTTAACAGACTGGGAAAGGTAATTAGCCGTAACCGAAAGTAGGTCTGCGTACTCCTTGACACTACGCTTCTGGATATAATGACTTTCAATCAGCTGGATAAAATCCCGCATCAATACTTGCTGTCTGCCAGCGGGCAGCGCCTTCTGGTTCCTTTTCAGTGCAAACCCCTCCAGATGACACAACAGCCCCAAAAGCTTCAGCCGTGCTTCCAGGTGAGCATCTTTGCCGGACTGTTCATACGCAGAAAAAACAGCTTCAAAATGTGGAGTTAACTCAATAAAAGTATCATGATCAAATCTGAACAGATTGGTGCGGAGCTGATCAAACAGCGTAAACTGCTGGTGAAACCCCGGCCTGAAAAATGAAAAGGCCTCTGGCTTAAAATAAATAATATAACCCACTAAAGCATTATTATGCGCGAAACTATAAACCAGGTTGGGCGAATGGAACACCAGATAGGAATCCGGGTCTTCTACCAACTCCTCACCGTAACTGACATTCACCTTTCCTGAATTGTACAGCAATGCAAAAAAATAAAAGGCACGCCTGAACGGTGGCCGGTATACCGACACCTGCGGCTTATCCAGGGGGTTTAACCTCAGGCAATAGAAAACAGGGTTCTCTGTTCTGTCAGGCCAGGGAATAGAGGCCAGAAAATCATTGATTTCCGTATAAAAGGGAAGTGCTGGTTTCATTTTTTTCATAATTTCTACAAAATGATTGACCGAAAATAGCTTTTTTAAATATTATTTTTTTCCCTCATCTGAACCTTACAGGTGAAAATTATAGTTTTATCTTGCAAAAGTTGAAGCATATTTAGTTACTAAGTATGCAGGTTAACTCCCCAACTTAACATAGTAATTACAATATCTTTTTCCACTTTAATACAAGTTGTTGATTGGCTTAAAATGTTATGAAGTTAAAATCTAATTACGCTGTGACATGATCTGATAATAGTGTTTTGGGCTTCAGTTTTATAAAAATAAAAAAGTGGGAACCAAGTCCTGGATTACTTTCAAACCCTATCCTTCCGCCTTGCCGCTCTATGAACTCCTTGCACAGTACCAGGCCTAAGCCAATTCCCCTTTCGTTATCCGTACCAAATTCAGGTTCGGACTTAATAGAAAAAATATTTCCCTGTTTATCCAGCGGAATACCTTTTCCATTATCGCTAACGCTTATTTTACATTCATTGGATATCACCTCAGCTTTCATAGTAATCTGTCCTCCATGCGAAGTGAATTTCACCGCATTGCTGATCAGGTTGCGTACCACCAGTTGGAGCATATTAACGTCAGCAATCACTTCCAGTGTAGGGGGAATATGATAACTCAGGTATATATCTTTTTTCAAGGCATGCATGCTTTCCATCTCCATTGTACCCTGTATTGTTGTCATCAAATTTACAACAACTAGGTTTACACTTGGACCTTCCATCTGCGACTTAGACCAATGCAACAAATTGGAAAGCATTTCCATAGTATTGTTTGTAGATTTCAGCAATGCCTTTTCTAATACTAGTCGGTCTTCTGGATCCACCACACTTGTATTTAATAACTCCAGGTAGCTTTGTATGTTCATCAGTGGAGTCTTCATGTCGTGTGAAATGATAGACATCAGTGTTTGGACTGCTATTGTCTTTTCTTCCGTAGCTTTTCGCTCTTTATCATAACTCCGCCTCATGAATTTAATGACGATGTAAATTGTGATTACAGGTATAGGAAACGCAGTAATCCGGTCAATAAACTGTCCTCGACCGGCAGTAAAGGGGTATTTCACCAAAAAAGGGTAGTAATATTCAAGAACATGCAATACCAGGAAGCACGACAAATAGACAATTAACCATTTGATGTGTTGCTGATACGGAGAAATTGCAAATACCAATAACAGGTAAGCGGGCCATATCAGGTCGGTAGACCCATTAATTCCCGAATTAGAAAAATAGTTAATCCCTAAAATTAAAACGCCTATTAAACCGAATAATGTACTGTTATGTGCTTTGCCATGAAATCTAGAATAATAATACTGATGCAAAAAGAACAAACCAATTATAAAAGTGGACAGTGCTGCAACATAAAGATTTGCATATATATCATATGGCACATATAAACAGGCCAAAGCGATCAGACCAATACAGATAGAATGAAATATTCTACTTTCTAAAGAGAACATTGATGGACTCCCTATCAGCTTAACCCAGAAAGCATTTTTTTTTGAAAAGTAATCATTAAGAATACTGAAGTTGGATTTTGGCATGAAAAATATAAGCTAAATGGCTGTCAAATCTAGCACTATAGTTTGCAAAAACCTACGCCTTTTTACGGCTAAATAGTATTCTTCTGGAATATAGCTGCTAATGCCATCATCGCTATTCTTTATTTCTATATAGAAATAAAGAATTAACATCAAGTGTCGCTTTTGGATAAATTACATTAATGATTTAGTCGCAGGAAGCGAAAAGCTCTATCTTGTAGTGGCGATGGTTTATATTTCACTAAATGTGGTTGCCCCCCCCCTTTGGTGGTTATGCTTATTTCCAAAACAAAAAATCCTGCTAATCTTTCGATTGCAGGATTTTAGTAGGTTTTGATACCTTAGCGGAGAGTGGGGGATTCGAACCCGCGGACCCTTTGACAAGTCAACAGTTTTCAAGACTGCCGCAATCGACCACTCTGCCAACTCTCCGAGACAAAAGTACGAACTCAAGCCGGTTCTGCAAATTCTGAATATCATTATTTAATGAAATATTTATAACGAACTAAAACTGAGTAGCTTTATTTTTGATCACTTCAGGTTTTTAGTCGAAAAGTGTTGGAATTATCAGCTCATTGTACGGTTTAATGAGTTCTATACCCTTATTTGGGTCCTTTTTCGTGGAAACTTTATTTACTTTTTTGCTAACCTGGGTCCGGTTCATCAAATGATCAGGGTAAGGTTTGCACATTTCCAGCAATTGTTCTACACTAAGCTTTTTATTTAGCCATCTTAACTCCTCATTTCGGTGCAGGATGACCGGCATTCTTTGTTTATCATGAATTTCTCCGACAGTCTTGTTGGCTACGGTGGTCATAATCCCAAAAGTTCTGTACTTTTCACCGGTTTCCGGGTTCAGCCATTGGCTCCATAATCCTGCGAAGCAGAAAGTTTTCCGTTCATTGGTAAAGCGGTATGGTCTTTTGTCGGTATCTGTAATCTTTTGCCATTCATAAAAGCTATCTGCAATGATTAAACAGGTTTTACGATGTTTCATTAAAGGGGCATAGGTTTTCTTTTCCATGACCTCCTCAGAACGAATATTCCAGGTGTCAAAAGTAAGCACATTGCTGCTGGCAGTATGAGGGACAATGCCGAACGACATTTGCTGAATAAGATCAGGCTCATCGGAAGTGATCACCAGACCACCATCGGTGATGGCAATATTGGCATCTGGTTCATAGGCACCAATAAGTTGATACGGATTATTCTTTAAAATCTCTTTCTCTTCGGCTGTTAGGGTATATCTTGCGCACATAATTTAGGGTGGCAAAGCTATCTTATTTCTGTTTATTCTCAAAAACTGATAAGAAGAGCTGGTTCCTGATAATAAACGACCATAATGAGCGTTTTTTACAGTTTTTTGTTTGGATAAATAGGAAATAGTATGAAAAATGTTACATTAGAGGAGGGGAGATAGATTAACATGTCAGTGTATAGTAAGCATTCAGATTCTGAACTGGTCGCTTTATTGCGTTTGGGCAACAGGGCCGCGTATACGGAAATTTATAAAAGATACACGGCTATTTTATATAGCCATGCTTATGCAAAACTTCAGGATCGTGAGGAAGCCAGAGATGTGATTCAGGAGTTGTTTACAGTGTTATGGCTGAAGAGAGAAGATATTGCCATTGAAACTAATTTGCCGGGATACCTTTATTGTGCGGTTAGAAACAGGGTTTTAAATACCATATCACATAGAAGAGTGGAATCCAGTTACTTTTCCCAACTCCAGGACAGCATTCATGAATATGAATCTGTAACCGATCACCGCGTCCGCGAAAAGGAACTCATCCAATTAATAGAAAAGGAAATTGCCGGTTTGCCGCTAAAAATGCGGGAAGTATTTGAATTGAGCCGCAAGAATAACCTTTCCCGTAAAGAAATTGCCACCCAACTTAACCTATCTGAAAAAACGGTAAAGAATCAAATCAATAATGCCCTGAAGGTGTTACGTGTAAAAATGGAAGATTTTTTTTTCATTTTCATCTAGGCCCCCCGCCCGGGTTAAGTGTCTTGTTTTTAATTAGGCGTTAATCCGATCTCTATGCAAAGTGGCAAACTAAAAGAATTATTAAGCAGATACCTCTCCAATGATTGTACGGCAGCCGAAAAAGCTTTTGTAGAAACCTGGTATAATAAATATGATACGCTGAACCCTATGAAATTGTCGGAGGCCGAAATGGAGGCTGATGTGGATGCGATTCAGAAAGTTTTGAGTCGTGTAGGAGGGCAATCACATCGTTTAATTCTTTGGAGCCGGATTTCTGCTGCAGCCTTAGTCATATTGAGCTTGTCGGCCCTGCTATATCTTTATTTCCCTGGAAAGCAAAGCCCGGATTATGCGCATCATACAGAAGCAGATATAAAGGCCGGTGGAGATAAAGCGGTGCTGACCCTTTCTGATGGTTCCAAAATTAGCTTAACGGATATAAAAAGCGGAGAGATCGCCGTTCAATCCGGACTAAAAATTTCTAAATCTGAGGACGGACAAATTGTCTATAGCTCCGTTGCAAAGTCGAAAACAAATCAGGGGCAACAGGCTCCGGAATACAATACTATAGAAACACCCAGAGGTGGAAAGTTTCAGATTTTATTACCTGATGGTAGCCTCGTATGGTTAGACGCCGCATCTTCCTTAAAATACCCGGTCGTATTTGCGGGTAAGGAACGTAAGGTCGAATTAAGCGGTCAGGCGTACTTTGAAGTCGCAAAAAGTAAAGGAAAATCTTTTAAAGTACTTAGCGCCAATCAGGAAGTTGAAGTATTGGGTACACATTTTAATGTGAATGCTTATGCCAATCAACCTTCAGTAATCACTACACTGTTAGAAGGAAGTGTAAATGTTAATTTAAAAAACTCAAAAAACTCAAAAAGCGGAAAACGTTTAAAACCCGGACAACAGGCTGCATTAACCGGGCAGCTTTTTCAGGTGGAGGAAGTGGATGTGGAGCAGGCAGTAGCCTGGAAGAACGGTTATTTTGCATTTGAGAGAGATGATGTACGCACGGTGCTCAATAAACTTGAACGCTGGTATGATGTAGAAATCAGTTCCGAAGGAACATTTGATGACATTAAAATAGGGGGGAAGATCTCCCGCACTAAAAGTCTTTCAGAAGTACTCAGGGTACTTCAATTAACCAGGAAAATTAAATTTAAGACTGAAGGAAGGAGGATTATAGCTATGCCTTAATTCTACTATGAATGGTTCATAAAAGAACCAGGAGCGTTGACGCGCCCCCGGTCTCTGATTTATGGGTCGTTGTCTGTAAATACATTGTATTAAACAAAGTTATCAACCTAACGCGATAAGGAGGGAACCTGGAGTTGTTCTCTTTATCATGAACCCAAACTTACCAAATGTATGAAATTGTACGACTTTAACTCGTATAGGAATTCCTATGTGAAAAATAAAATTCTTCTAACCATGAAACTTTCTCTAGCCTTCGTGCTATTGTTCATGTTTCAGCTGAATGCTTCTACTCTGGCACAAAAAAAAGTAACCCTGTCGGAGAAAAATGTCACCTTAGAAAAGGTGCTGAAAGCAATCACCAAACAAACAGGCTATGACCTGGTGTTTATCGCAACAGATATATCTACTGCAAAACCAGTTACGATTAATGTACGCAATGCCGGCATGGAAGATGCCCTGAATTTGTGTTTTCTGGACCAGCCATTTGAGTATTCTCTGGATACGAAAACTTTAGTGGTGCAGGAAAAAATTAAAACCAAACCACAAGCTAAAACGCAAATGTTCATCGCTGAGCCGATCTCCGGAAAGGTAATTGATGAAACCGGGCAACCTTTGCCTGGTGCTTCTATTAAGGAAATCGGGACTAGCAATTCAGTTCAAACCAATAATAAAGGTGAATTTAAAATCAATGTAGCTGGCCCGGAATCTTCTATTTCGGTAACCTTTGTCGGTTATGTCAGCAAAACCTTAAAAGTAGGTACCCAGAAAGTGTTCAGCATTAAATTGGAACCTAATCCAAATATGTTGAAAGATGCGGTCGTGATCGGTTATCAAACCGTTTCCCGCCGGACTTCCACTGCTGCCGTATCTACGGTTACCGCTAAAGATATCGAGAATCTGCCTTCGCCAAGTTTTGATCAGCTACTACAAGGGAAAGTGGCCGGAGTAAATATCCAAAACTATTCTGGTGAGCCGGGGTCCAGACCAACCTTTACCGTACGTGGAAATACAGCAATGAGCAGAAGCGTAAATTCTGTGAATGCCTTGAGTAGCCCGCTTTTTATTATCGATGGAGTTCCTGTTTCTTACGATGATATCTCTAGCTTTTCCGATGTGACACAAACCAACTTTATCGCAGGGATCAATCCCAATGACATTGAAAGTATTGATGTGTTAAAGGATGCAGCTTCGGCCTCTATCTACGGATCAAGAGGGGCAAATGGGGTAGTAGTCGTGAAAACGAAAAGAGGTAAAATCGGAGAAAAACCGAAAATCAATGCGAATTTTTATACCGGCCTTTCTATGCGGGCAAATTCTGAAGTTTACTACGTAGGTGCAGAAGAACGCAGATATAAAATGGACTACCTGAATTCTCTGGGCAACTATGAGCAGTTATCAACGCTTCCTTTGCTCTTAACGGATAGTTTGAATCCTGCCTTCAACAATAAAACAGATTGGCAAGGGCTTTTCTTTCAAACTGCAAAGATTTACAATGCTGATGCTTCTGTTTATGGAGGAAGTGAAAATGTAAGCTATCGTTTAAGCGGTAACTATTATAATGAAGAGGGAATTGTGAAGTCAACAGGCTTTAAACGTTATAACCTGGCCGCGAGTATGGGCTATAAAATGACGCCAAAATTGAATGTTGATCTTTCCTTTCGCGTATCAAGAACCGACAGGTCAAGAGGTAGGGGGGTAATTCCTAATCCGGATGCCGATTATACCAATCCTTTACCCATCAACAGTGGTGCCTTCCCATCTTCTTTATTCCAGTTGAGCCATGCCGATAGTCTTAATTTTGTTGGCCAATATGACCTGGCAAAAGATAAAAATATTAATGATGATATCGCTACAAGCATCTCTCTAAACTATGAATTTACACCGAATTTAAAGTTTGTCAGTCAGGGGTCCTTATTGCTTTCCAGTTCTACACGTGATCTTTTCAGACCAAGTGCGCTGGATGCAGATGGTACTTTCTATAGCTACTCGATGAATTCTAAATTTCAGAATTATAATATTGACAATACCTTGAATTATAACCTGAACGTACTGGACGACCATCATTTTAATTTCCTGGTGGGTAACACCATCAATTATATCAATGTAGGTTATACTGGTGTTGGAGGATTCGGAATAGGAAACAATTCCATATCCACTGTAAATGCAATTAAGCCAGGTGATTATGATAAGAATTATACGCGTTCCAGCAATAAACAAGCTGGTTTATTGTCATTCTTCGGACGTGTAAATTATGATTATAAATCCAGATATCTATTCTCTGCTTCCCTGAGAACGGATGCTTCTTCGCGTTTTGGTAAAAACAACCGTTGGGCTTATTTCCCTGCAGTTTCGGCAGGCTGGATCATTTCTGATGAGGCCTTTATGTCGAAAACAAAATCCTGGATCAGTATGCTGAAAATCAGGGGTAGTTTCGGCGTCAGCGGAAATTTACCGGATGATTTCTATGCACCTTATAATTCCTACCTGGTTGGGGAAGGAAACCTGCAACCAGGCGGCAATACCTATACCTATAACAACACAACGATCATCAATCATAATCCTAAATCAGTTACTCAAGACAATCTGACCTGGGAAAGAGCGCTACAAGGCAATATCGGTATTGATGCCGATTTCTTCAATAACAGGATTAATGTAGTAGCTGATGTCTATAACCGAAATACCAAGGATATCTTCTTTAACCTTAAACAGCCAGCTACAAGTGGTTATGATGAGGTGTTCACCAACTCTGTTGGGGTAAGAAACGTTGGCCTGGAGTTTAATATCGCTGGTAAAGTCTTCTCTCCTGAAAAGAGTTTCCAATGGACGCCACGTTTGATTATGTCTGTGAACAAGAATCAGATCACTAAGCTTCCGGATGGAAACAGAGATATCGTGATTGATTACAATGGAACCACTTATATTTTATCTAAAGGACGCCCGATTAATGAGTTCTATCAGGTGAAATCTAATGGGGTTTATTCTACAGCAGGAGATGTTCCATTTGATCCGAGAACAGGTAACCTGATTACTTACTGGGATGGTTCAGTGGTTGCCGGACCAGGTACTTACCGTTGGATTGATCAGAATGGTGATTATGATGTCTGGGACAGAAATGACCTGGTAAGAACCGGTGATCCAAATCCAAAAATAACAGGTGGTTTCAGTAATACCGTAACCTATAAAAACTTCTCATTAGAAGTATTTACCTCTTTTTCATTGGGTAGAGATGTTTACAATACTTACGTAGCGTCTTTATTAACCAATTACAAACAAATCGGGAATTTCTATGGTCAGGGATTAATCGACTTAAGCAAGCTTTCTATCTGGCGTAATCCGGGAGATAATGCAGCTTATGCAGACATCAATCCTTATAAAAGCTATTACTATCAGTTCAATACATTCTCTTCTGCTTATATGGAAGACGGAAGTTATGCCCGCATCAAGTACATCAATCTTGGTTATAGATTTCCGGCAGAATGGTTGAAAAAGGCTAAAATAAATGCTTTACAGGTATATGGAATTATTGATAATGTGTACACGTTTCAGAAATCAAACTTACCTGATGTAGAGGCTGTAGACGCATTGGGAATTTATAACGGTAATGGATATCCTTTGCCTAGAAAATTCACTTTAGGAGTTAGAGCCACATTTTAATCACCATTAGAATCAATTAAAGATGAATACTAAAAAATCATACGCAGCCATAGCCCTTGTGTTCCTGATGGCTTCAACATTGCTTTTTTCTTCCTGCAAAAAGCTATTGAATTTTGCCCCTGAAGATGCACCTTATGAAGGTTCCTTCTGGAAAACACAGGACGATGCGGTTTCTGCCTTAGCGGGTGTTTATTCCTTGTCCAGACAATCCATGGTGAGGGGAAGCGAAAGCGAGAGAATGTCACACTTTAGTTATGGCGATCTTTCTACCAATGAGTTTGTGAAAGTGAATGGCCATTTTACATTGAGCTTTTTAATTGAAGGCGATAAGTATTATGGTACCGGAATTAATATCGGAGATTTTATTGGCCCATACCTGGAAGATCTTGGAGATTGGCAGTCCTACTATACCACCATTAATATGGCCAATACGGTACTGGATAAAGTAGCTAAAATGCCAGACAATGTGTTTACGGGAGATAGAAAAAACAGAATCCTTGGAGAAGCTTACTTCCTGAGAGCCTATACCTATTTCTATATGGCCAGGATTTGGGGTGATGTGCCATTGGTATTAAAGAATAATCCTGATCCGGTAACTTCGGTGAACCTGGCACGTACTTCAGAAAAAGTGGTGTTGGATTCTGCCCTGGCGGATCTTGATAAAGCACAAAAGTTACTGCAGTTTTCAACAGGCCCTGATCGCGCTATTGCTGCGGATAAAGGAGCTGTATTTGCCCTGAAAGCAAACGTACTTCGCTGGCAGTATTTTCTGGGTAAAAACACTGAAAGTGGCCTGCTGACAAAAGCCGTAGCCGCCATCGATTCCATAACCAACTCAAATAACTACAGCTTAGTTCCTGCAACAGACTATAAGAGTTTATACAAAGGACGATCTTCAGAAGCTATTTTTGAAGTCGCTACGAGTCTGAGTCAGAATGAGTATCAATTGGGGACAGGTTTCTTCTATACCACTACCATGATGCCTTATATTAAAAGTAAAGGTAGTATGCCGGTGATCCTGAATGGTAATTTCCTGGACCAGATCTATTACTATGACAATGATGCCAGGGTGGCCTATAATTTTGATAAGACCAATGTAGATAACTGGATCCTGACCAAATATACAGGTCGTAATGGAGAGAATGTTAAGTATAGAAATGCAGGAAACAATACCGACCCAATGGTAGATTGTAACACACCTATTTTTAGGTTGGGAGAGCAACTGTTACTTCGTGCTGAATGTAATGAACTATTAGGGAATTACGGACCGGCAATTACCGATTTAAATGAAGTGAAACAGCGTGCTGGAATTGATCCCTATGAAGGGAGTAATGCGGATTTAAGAACAGAGATCTTTGAAGAAACCTACAGGGAAATCGCATTTGAAGGCCAATTGTGGTATGTTATGATCCGTAATAAAAGGTTGGCGGAATATACAGAAGGACGTTTTCCTTCCAGTCGTTTTGATCAGGACGGATGGAAATGGCCAATCTCAAGAAATACCCTTCAGAAGAATCAGTTATTGATTCAAAATAAATATTGGAATGGAAGAAATTAAGCACATCAAGATGAAAATTAAGCACATACTCATACTGGCCTTTGTGGTAGTCGCCATGGCCACAGCCTGTAAAAAGGATAAGTATATCATTGGTGGTAGTATTCATGATGCACACGTGAACATGACTACTTATGATTACCTGAAAACGAATCGTTTGTTTGATACTTTACTGGTTTTAGTGGACAAGGCCGGAATGAAAGAAGAAATCAATGGAGATGTTACCTTTTTTGCACCAACAGATTACTCGATTAAAGCTTTGTTGTTCAGAAGACAAGAGAAATTGCGTCAGGATAATAACGATGAAAGTTTAACCTATACCCTGAACGATCTTCCGGTTCCAGAGCTTAGAGACTCCTTACGTTCTCATCTTTTTGCTGGTAAAATTACCAGAGAAAGTCTTAGTTTATCGAATAAACTATTCACTAGTAAGTCTAATGAGGCATTTTCGGTGAAATTGATAGAACAGGAAAGCCCGGGGCTGGTAAGCGCTAAACCTCAGATTTTATTCCTGATAAAGTTAAGAAATGGATTGGATCCTAATCCCCTCCCTACAGAGTATCCGGTTTTAGATATTGATCTGTTTACGTTTGCACAAACGTCAAATATTCAGACCACAACCGGCGTACTACACGTTTTGACGAATACACATAGGTTTTACTGGTAGCTAAAAGAAATAATCTGATGAAAAAAAATATAATGATTACGGGGGCTTTGTTGCTCTCAGTTGCCATCTGGACAGGTTGTAAAAAGATAACTGTTGGCTTTTTAAGTGATGATGTCTATTATGTAGGCAGTCCGTTCCAGGTAGAGAAAGGTAAAAATGGATTCCTGACTTCCGAGTTAAAGGGAGATGGTTCTACAGTGCCATTGAAAATCAAATTGCTGAAGATTAAACGCAAAGGAACAGACCAAAATGCGGATGAACTGTTTAAGGAAGTACCGGTTTACATTTACAAAACAGCATTTGATCCGGAGGTACATACCACACTGGAGAAATTAAACTCGATCAGAGAACTGAAGTCGAAACCAATATTTGAGTTTCTACCTAGCGGACAGTTTTTGTTCACTGCCGGAACAGCAGTGATTCCTACAGGATCACAATATACGTTTGACCTGGAATTGAGCAATGAGAGCGGTACAAAAACCTATACGAATATTGGTGAACTGGATTTTGTGGAAGCGCAGGCTTTTTCTATCAACAGGAATTCGGCAACTTATCTGCAGGATGGTGGCGCGACTTTCGAATCGCTGCCTCCGGTAGAAATTACCGTCACAAAAACAGCGCCTACGGGTACAAATGTAGTGGTGAAGTATGTGGATGAAGACGGGGTTCCTTTCAATCCTAAAGCTGGCGAACTCATTGTTCGTGGCGACAGGCCTACCCTGGATTCTTATGCAAAGTTCAATCCGGTAATCAAAACCGATACCGAAATGAGCCTTAATTTTGAGATCATTCCATTCCCTTACAAAACGATTACCGGATACGGTTCATTTGATATTTTTTACAGAATCCCAAGTGAGTTTGTGAAAGTAACCAATCCAAAAGCAAGTTATCCGGCTAATACCAGGTTTAACATTAATCCTGCAATAGGTTTCCAACTGAAACAAGAAGGTAATTATCTTGTAGAAGTGAAAATTATAGGCATAAAAAGGAAGTAGAAATACTGCCATGTTTAATAGCCCGCATCATTTTTATGGTGCGGGCTATTTTGTAAAGGGGTAGGACTGATGACTATCTGCACAGATTTTATGTTCTTACCATTTTATTATGTAATTTTCGTCTTTAAATTAACGCTCCATGGAATTAAAACGTAGGTCCTTTTTAAGGAATGCATCAATTATTGCAAGTACTGCCTTTATAGGTAAGCCATTATCGGCGATCGCCGGTGTAAGTAAAACGGTAAATAGTTTGGCAAACGGAAATACAGTGACCGTTTTTCATTCCGGAAACCTCAATGGTCAGATAAACACCAATCTCCAACAGCTGGGGGGATTACAAGAAATCAATCATCTGGTAAAACGTCAGGAGACTGCTGGTTTAATGCTGGATGCAGGGAGTTTTCTAGGTGATACCGATGGGAAAGTGATGGTTTCTATGATGAATAGAACCGGTTATCATGCGGTTAATATCGGGGATTCCGAATTAAAGAATGGGGAAGAAGCTTTAGCGGATTTGTTGCCTTATATGAGTTTTCCACTCGTTAATTGCAACTATAGCTTCAGCAATGCCTTGCTTTCTTCAAAAGTGAAATCTCATGTCATCATTCAATCTGGTAACTTAAAAGTAGGCATCACCGGATTAGGAAAGCAAATTCCTGGTGTTCATTTTAAAAACCCTTACCTGGCCTTAAATAAAACTGCAGCGCTATTGAAAGTTAAAGAGGGCTGTGACCTGGTCATCTGTCTTTCTAATCTGGATGAGGAAGATAAAACTTATAACAATACCTTCCTGGCCGAAAAATCTGAATACGTTGATATGATCATCGGGAAAAACGGGCAAAAAGTAAGGGCAGGAGCGTTCATCGGGAGAAATTCAAAAAAAGAAGAAGTGGTGATTAGTCAGGTTGGCTATGATGGATTGATTATTGGTAAAACCAGTTTTTCATGGGATGCGCTTTCGAAAACGAGAAATGATTTCCAGCACAAGTTTCTGGTAGCAGGACTACCGATAAACAATAATGCGAAACAGGCTCAAAGGATATTATACGAGATGAGATCTGCGCAATGGGCTTAAAGTCTTAAAGTTGGTCATCCCTTCTGGTCAATATCAGTTGGGAAGACCATTTAAACAGGTAATAATGGTTTCTATTACTTTTTTAGTCTCCTGAGGATCTTTTACGGAGATACAAACTACCCCGGTTTTTCGGGCAGGCTGGTCATTTCCTCCTTCAAAAAGCGCGTCACCAACAAAGATCATTTCCGCGATAGTAATTTTAAGCGTTTCCTCCAGCTTATGGATGCCATAAGCCTTGTCAATTCCAGGTTTGGTGATGTCGATAGAAGTGGAACCTCCCATCTGGATAGAAAATTCTGGTAAGGAAAGGTCAAGCTGTGCTTTAATTATCTTTCTTTTGCTAAAGTCGGGGTCCCAGCCTTTTTTGGCCTCCAGAGGGGCTTGCTGACCTAATGCAGAGAATGTAATCTGGCTGCCCCGATCTTCGGTTTGTTCTCCCCATATCTTTGCAGGACTAAAGCCGGAAAGAGTAACCGCTTGCTGCAAATTAAGGAGGATCTTTTGTTTTTCTTCAGCAGTAAAATTTTCAGCATACAAGAGTTTCCAATCCCGGGCATAATGGTAATATTTAGTCCCACAGGTAGGCAAAATAGATAAATGGGATAGATTGGCAGTTGCAGGGAGCTTAGAAAGCACCTGTTTTTCAAACTGGGGCCAGTCGCCGCCAGAAATGATGGCCACCTGAGCAACCTGCAGCAAATCGACTAAGAGCATGGCCATTTCCGGATCAATGGCCGACTTACTTTCGGCTAAAGTTCCATCAAGATCAAAGCTGATAAGTTTCTTCATGATGCCGGATTATATTCCGCCAGGCGTGCTGCACGGTTACCAGCTGCGCGATGCGCCAGTGCTTCCTGTGCAGCGGCAACATTTTTATCGTCTCCTTTCCAGATTTCCAGTGCCGGTTGTTGTATCGCCCTGGAAAAAGAAAACGTCAATGGCCATGGCATGATGGATCCATACCTGAGTTGCATCATATTCAGCCGTTCAGAGGCAAGGAGGGGGGATTGGCCGCCCGATAAGAAAGCAATGCCACCAATGGCCGCCGGTACAACCTTAAGAAAACAGGAAATAGTTTCATAAGCGATCGTTTCTGTATCATTTTGCTCCGGACAAGCTAAGCCGGGTAAGACCATGTTTGGTTTTAAAATCATGCCCTCCAGGAAAACCTTTTGTTCATATAAGGCATTAAAAACTTCCTTTAAAACATCCTGTGTCACTGCGGCACACCTTTCCATGGTATGCGACCCATCCATCAATACTTCAGGCTCTACGATTGGCACTATTCCGGCCTCCTGACAGATTGCTGCGTAACGGGCAAGGGTATAAGCATTGGCAGCAATACACGTTTTTGTAGGGAGCGCTGAATCGATATGGATTACCGCACGCCATTTTGCAAAACGCAAACCCATTTGATAATAGTTAGTCATACGGTTAGTTAATCCATCCAGCCCTTCAGTAATGGTCTCTCCCGGAAAAAAGGAGAGCGGAATGGTGCCCTGATCTACCTTTATCCCCGCAATAATGTCTTTTTGTTTTAAGATCGTAAGGAAGGACTGGCCATCATCTGTTTGCTGATGCAGGGTTTCGTCAAAAAGTATGGCGCCGCTAATGCTTTCTTCCAGTTGGGGGGTAGTTACAATCATTTGGCGGTATTTGCGACGGTATTCTTCCGTTTGCGGAATTCCCAGGGCCTTAAATCTTTTGTCGCAGGTACCCGTACTTTCGTCCATGGCCAATATTCCCTTGTTGTTGCTCATTAACCTTTCGGCGAGATGTTTAAGTTCTTGGTTGTTCATCATTTGACTTTGTTTTAGCCCGTTTAACCGGTTGTATTAACACTGTCAGCGGGTGTGTTAGTTTAATCAGCTGGTTGTTTTTGCTTTATGCGCTGCGCATTTGAACTTTTTCAGGTGCTTCATCCGGTTGGAGGTTGATGTGATTCCAGAATTTGTTTAGTCGTTAGGAAATCCTGATGATGAAAGCTGAGGATCCCGAGTTTTTGGGCAGCCTGCATGAGCATCAGCCGGTCATCAAAATACAGACACTCCTCAGGACTAACCTGCGCGATTCCCATGGCCAGGTGAAAAATCCCCGGATCCGGCTTACGCATGCCCACTTCGCAGGAGGAAATAAAAGCATCAAAACAATCATGCAAACCAAATTTCTGAATCCGGTAATTATTGATTTCCCGACCTTCATTGTTAATAGAGATCACTCTGAATCCGCAGGTTTTTTTCCATTCTTTTAGCCAGGGGAGGAAGTCTGGTAATGCTACAGATTGAGCAAACATGAAATCCTTAAAATCTTGTTTGGTAAATGATCTTGGGTGATTGAATACAACAGTGTTCAGGTAATCATCCAATGTGATTTTACCAATCTCATAAACATTAAAAATGAAGTTGTGGAGCACATCCATTTCCTCATAATTGAGGTCGAAACGTTCGGCGGCTTCCTGTCGGGATTGATGCCCCCAGCCATTGTTAAGCAAGACACCACCGACATCAAAAAAAAGCACTTTAATTCTGGATTCTTTCATACATGAATTTTGATTATAACAATATTCAGAGGTATTAGTTTGCGGTCGACAAACACAAGGCCGGTTGTTTCTACCGGAAGAAGGGGCTGGATTTTATGTGGAGGACGAAATCAGATCAGTATTAACTGTCTTGTTTTGGCGCTAAAAAGAGCATAAAAATAGCCGTGATTTTCAAGAAACCTGAAAACAATTGCAGGGAGAAAGGAATAGTAAGGGCCTGATCTGGCATTACTAATAGAGGAACAGTACTTATCACAGTTACAAATAAGAGCACCCATTTTACCCAATGTTTTCCAATAAATGCAAAATATCCCAATGTCATGAACATTAAGGAGGTTTCAATCCCTGTTGCGATGTCAAAATCAGGGGTTGTCCGACTATGAAGAACGCCGACAACTACATCAATTATTATGGCTAAGAAAATTAAATATGATGCTAGTTTGAAATTCCTGTGGATCTTGTCTTCCATTGTTATTTAAAAAGCCGAAAGGTACAACTAAAATCAGCGCAGCCCAAAAAAACCAAATTAAACCAGTTTCCATTTGGGAATATAGTCATTTAGCAAAGCCTGCACTTGTGCAAATGTAGCACAAGTGCAGGCTTTGCTTATTTCCCTTTTTTTGATATTCTCTTTATAAAACAACGACAATCTTGCCTTGTGTTCTACCTGTTTCCAGAGACCTGTGGGCCGATGCCATTTGATCAAAGTTAAAGGTTTGCGAAACATGAGATTTCAGCGCTCCGCTTTCCAGCAGTCCGGCAATTTTCTGCATGTTCTGACCATCAGATTGCACCATCGTGAAATAACCGTTGATGCCCATTGCCTTTGCTTTTTCGGTCACCTCTTCTCTAAGTCCTGAAGGAATACTGATGATGGTGCCACCTTTTTTGATCACTTTTAAAGAACGGTCAATATTATCGCCACCGATAGCGTCCAGCACAAAGTCAATATCGCTGGTGAATTGTTCCAAAGGACCAGCAGAATAGTCAATATGTTCATCAGCCCCCAGGCTCATCACAAAATCTTTCTTTGCTGCGGAAGAGGTTCCGATCACATAAGCACCCAGCTGTTTGGCAATCTGGACAGCATAATGGCCAACGCCTCCCGCTGCTGCATGGATTAACACACGGTCGCCAGCCTTGATTTTGGCATGATCTACCAATACCTGCCATGCCGTTAATGCGGCTAGTGTCGCTGCTGCGGCATCAGTATGGCTGATTTGAGCTGGTTTTAAAGCCAGCTGATTTGCCGGAACCGCCACATATTCGGCATAGCCTTTTCCATGTCCCGGAAAGTTAACCATCCCAAATACCTCGTCGCCAACTTTAAATGCTTCATCATTAGATTCCTGCACAACTCCTGAAATGTCCCAGCCGAGAATCATTGGGCTTTCTTCCTTTATTTTTCCGGAAACGCCCTTTCCTTCACGGGTTTTGATATCTACAGGGTTAATGCTGATTGCCTTTACCTGTACCAATACTTCCTGTTCTTTTATTACCGGTTTCGGTAGTTCTTGTATTTGTAACTGATCCGCAGATCCAAAGTCTTTTAATATGATAGCTTTCATGGTGTCTTGATTTATAAAATAAAATTAGCGATGTTTTTATTGGATTCTCTGTACATCTATTCGTTAAATCAGTAAATTCGTACTATGCATAAGGAAAGTTTGTACGAGCCATTTGAGATTGTTTTTAAGGAATTAAATGAATGCCCTAAAAAAGCACATGAACATAATTTTTTTGAACTGGTATACATCGTTTCCGGTACAGGACAACAATGCATCAATAAAAACAGATTTACTTACCACAAAGGACATATGTTTTTGATTACCCCGGACGACTGCCATTCTTTTGACATCGCGGAAACCACGCAGTTTCTGTTTATCCGCTTCAACAACATCTATATTAAAAATAGCGCATTACAACAGGATAATATTCAGAAGCTGGAGTTTATTTTGCAACATGCCAATCATCAGCCTGGCTGTATATTAAAAAACCAGGTAGACAAAACGCTGGTAGAGCCTATGATCAATGCGATTATCAGGGAATACGTAAACCGTGATCTTTATAATAAAGAACTGATCCGCCAGTTGGTGAATACCCTGATCATCGTAGTAGCCAGGAATATTGCGAAATCCTTGCCCGAACAGATTAATGAGCAATCGGAAGAAAAGGCACTGGACATTTTGGAATATATCCATAGCAACATTTATACGCCTGAAAAACTGACCGCTGAACATCTGGGTGCAACTTTTGGGATTTCAGAATCTTATATGGGGCGTTATTTTAAGAAACATGCTAATGAAACCTTGCAGGACTACCTGATGCAGTATAAAATGAAACTGATTGAAAACAGGTTATTGCATAGCGAATTGCGAATCGGTGAAATTGCCAGAGAGTTTAACTTTACTGATGAGAGCCATATGAACCGCATCTTTAAAAAGTATAAAGGGGATAGCCCATCCGCTTATCGTAAAGCAAGAAAAGTAAGCGTATAGTACATTTCATCAATGCTGTGGCGTTTGAATTTTCAGTACCCTGAATCCCTGGTTGCTAAAAGATGCGTGTGGATTGACTCTCCCGATATCTAATGAGTTAAAAAAAACACAGGCATAGTTGCTGCACCACCAGGAACCACCTCTGGCATGTACTACCTTCCTGTTTTTTTGGTCGGTTATTAAAGTGCCTTCACAAAATTCAAATACATTCCCGTACATATCGTACAAACCAGAGCCATTGGGTTTAAAGCTGGCTACCGGGGCAGTATAGTCATATCCATCTGTTAAGTCGGGACTGAGGTGATCGCGTCCATGCCAGATGTTGGCATATTGGCCGATCTCCTTAACATCTTCGCCCCAAAAATAAGTAGTTTTAGCACCTGAGCGTGAGGCAATTTCCCATTCATCGAGTGATGGCAGCCTCACTTTTGCCCATTTGCAATAGGCTTCGGCATCTGCGTAACTGATACTGGTTACCGGATGGTTCATTTTATCCTCAATGCCACCTCTGCCGGTCCCATTTGGAAACCTCCAAAAGGCAGTACTATCATTCAGCCACCTGAACTCTGCAAGTCCGGGCTCAAAAACCATGGCGTTTTTCAAACGTTCGGCATCGGTCCGATAATTCGTGGCCAGGACAAACTTTTCAAACGAGCGGTTGGTCAGCTCTGTGGCAGCCATGTCAAAACCAGGTGTACTGACTTTTCTCAGCCGGTTAAGCTGGTGTTCGCGACCACCCAGCCAGTATTCCCCTTTGGGAATGTGGACAAAACCGGTGTCCGATTGTGCTGTTGCTTGTTGGCTGAAAACGCCTGTTGTACACAACAGGAGCATCCATCTAAACTTACTTTTTACGACCATTGTAGAAATTTTCAGCCCTGCTGATAATCAGATCTTCATTGGCCTTGTTAAAATTCAGGAAACTCCGGTAGGTACTATTGTTGCCATAAAGCTTTAGGTAAGTGGCAGAAGTCATGAATGGCTGATAATCATTTTTCTTCATGAGCTGGATCAGGACGGTAAGAATATCATGATCCTTATGGTCAATATTATAGGTTTTGATCAGCAAAGGGATCATTTCCCAGCCATTGACATATTCAATGGTTATTTTATAATTCAAGCCTACCTTTTTACTTCTGTTTATCGATTCGGAAATCAGGGAAAGCACAGAATCCCGGTTGCTGACCAGGAAGTTAAGCTGCCTTTCACTCCAGCTTTCTTCATCGAAGGCATCAGGTAAATTGCCGAAAATTTTTAGTTCCTCTTCTAAAATAGGCGTAGGGATATCGCAGTTCTGACTGGATACTTCCGCATGAATCATATGATAAGTAAACTTTTCCGGCAGGGAAAGACTCTGGTAGTTTTTGGGACTCAACACATTAAAATAAACATCCCCGTCTCCACCAGTTGCTTTTATACCGGCAATCAATGCCTTTACTTTAACCAGTCCGTATGGAGGGACGGTAATTTTTAAGCGATTGGTATGATAGGCCTGGCTGGCAGGACTTGCTTCTTTAAATTCCTGGTTATCTTCCTGCGCAAAAACAAGGGTTGAACTAAGCATTGCAACAGCTAAAAAGACAAACCGGGGGTAATATTTTAATGGAATTATCATGGCGTTAAACATAGGTTAATCAAAGCTAAGAATTAATTTCCTCAGAATAAGGATTAAACCGCTACCCTGGCCCAGCGCTGTAGAAACGAGGTACAGGCTAAGATAGCCCGGATTATACTTTTCAGTTAAATGATTGAAATATTGATTTTTATTTTCGATTATTAATTTCTTTAGTAGGGTGTTATGTATCTTGCAAAAAGCATTTTTCTGTTTTTTGATCTAAATTTAAATAATGATTAACATGAATAACAATAAAGCTAATACTTACTTAAGCGTACTCCTGTGTTTAATGATCGGATTCAGCCTGTCTTCCTGTACAAAGGAACAAGTACAGCAGGAAGAAAAACAAGCCTTTACGCAGTATTTTAAGGGTACTGTTGGTACTCAGGCTATTAACGTTCGTAACACTTTGAGGGACGACGACAGGTCGCAACTTCAAGGCTCCTGGTCTGGACTGGACATCGCTATTGGAAATCAGATTGAAATATATACGGTAAATGTGAAACTGCCTAAAGAATTATTAAATACAACTAATGAGGCAAAATTGAGATTTCAGATTAATAACATTCAAAAAAAGCAATACCAAATTAACGTTGATGATCCGTACGAAACAGACTTTGGTACATTTATTTATCTGATGAAAAACCCAGGCCTGGATAATCAAGTCATTTATCAAACCAGCAGTTTGAAAAAGCCTTTCAACATAGAAATCACAAAATATGAGTTTCCAAATGGGGACATACTTCCAATGGTTGGCGGAAAATTGAATGGTGTTTTATACAATGAAAAAAATCTGATGGATTCTGTTGTCATCCAAAATGGTGATTTTGAAGTATGGCGTTAATATTATAAAAGCAGCCTCGGTAATGAGGTGGCAGCAAATTCCAGTGTCAGGCAGTATTTTAACTTTGACTCACCAAAAACATTCAGGTATTTTAATTGCTGTGTAAGTCTTCCCGGGATGTAACTCAGAATGCCGCAATTGCCGAAATTGGATTATATTAGTATTCATTAGAATTGTATTTTTAGACATGAGAAAGTTTTTTTTTAAGTTATTCTTTTTATCAGTTGCCTCGATTTCAGCGATGGCACAAAAAAGCCCGACCAGGGTATTGATCATTGGTCTGGATGGATTTAGTACAGAAGGTTATAAAGTCGCAAAACACCCCAATATCGATAAGATGGTGGCGGATGGCGTACTCTCCTTAAGCACCAGACCGGTGATGCCTTCGATTACTTTACCCAACTGGACCAGTCACATGACGAGCTCCGGTCCGGAAGAACACGGAGTAACAGCTAACAACTGGACTTTGGAAAAACATCCTTTACCAGCAATAGCTGTTGATGAGCAAGGTTATTATCCTTCCATTTTTAAGGTGTTAAAGGACAAGATTCCTAATGTAAAAACAGCTTATTACTATAACTGGAAAGAACTGATCAATCCTATCAATCAGAAATACCTGGATGAGGTTGCTTTTGAGGAGAATGATGGATATCAGACGAATTATAATAAGGCCTTTGATTTCATCAGAAATAACAAGAAAGACCCGAGTCTGATTTTTCTTTATAGCGTGCACACGGATCATGCCGGGCATGAATTCGGCTGGATGTCTGCACCCTATATCAAGGCCATTGAAGAAGCAGATGTTGCAATTGGTGCCTTACTGGAAAAGTTAAAAGCGGAAGGGCTCTACAAAGACACCCATTTTCTTTTGATCACCGATCATGGAGGTATCAACAAAGGTCATGGTGGGGTTACCATGAACGAAATGCAGATTCCCTGGGCCATTACCGGACCTCAGATTAAAAAACGCGGACTGGTCACAGATTTCAATAGCAATAAAAACACCTCATTTGTGCTGGCAAGACTTTTCGGCATTAGCAAGTTACCAGATGCCTGGACGGGTAGTTTGCCAAATGTGATATTTAAGTAGAAATTTATCAATAGTTTACGAAGTATCCCCGCTAAACAGTGGGGACACTTTTTTTTACTCAGCCGTTACCGGATCTATCACTGCCGAGACTTTATTTACCGAATTTGCCGGAAATCCACCTTTTTTTGCATGTTCAAGTACCATTTCCTCATTTGGGGCATTATAGATACAATAGATTTTATCAGTCGTGACATAGCTGTTTACCCATTGTATTGCTGGTCCCATTTCGTTTAATACCTCGTTGGAGGTCTGTGAAATTACTTTCAATTCTTCAGCGGTTAATTTTCCTGCTCCAGGAAGTTCCCTTTCAATTACATATTTTGGCATGGCTGTAGTTTTTAAATTTCTAATCATCCAGGTTCAATATTCAATAGGGACAATAGGGAAGGTTAAATTTTGCGACTGCAAAATAGACGGATTAGCAACCAGCAGGAAATCTGGAATGTTGCAGTTGAAATTCAACACTTAAATTTACGAAAAATACATGAAAATACATAGGAATAAGCTAAGCTTATTCCTTCACTTCCTTCAGGTCGTTTTTATTTAACCAGCCTTTGGTAACCTGTCCGTCTTTAGCCGTATGCGTTACATAAATAAAGCCCTTGTCTTCCTCAATTACGTTAAACTTCGCATTGTTCCATAAACCCAGTACACCGTTTTTTTGTGAGGTTGGACTTGCTGCTTCATAAAAATAAATAGTCCCTTTAGGTAACTGGTATTTTTTACCCTCGCTAACAATAACAGGAACATTCTCTTTCGCCTTAGCTTCAGCTTCTGCGCGTTTTGCTGCGGCAGCCATCTGTGCTTCATACTCTTTCTTCAGACTATCAATTTCAACCTGCTGAGCAGCAGTGTCAATGGCAACCGGCTGAACTTGTGCCGTCGTATCAGGCTCATCATGCGTTTCAGTACTGGTTGTATCAACAGTGGCTACTTTTGTCGTATCTACTAAAACGTCATGCTTAGCAGAACCATCACCTTTCATGAACAGACCATAAGCGGAAAGCATAGCTAACATCACGATGGATAAGATCATTAAGGTAAACACAGGCTTCGACAACATGACCTGGTCTGTTGCCGGGGTTACAATGGGTAATTCTTTCTGATATAAAGGAGCTGGCTTTGCCGCTACTTCAGCAACCGGAGCTATAACATCACCGCCTCTATGAATAATGGCATCTTGTAAAACAGCGCCATTGGCATATCGGTTTTCGGGGCGCTTTTCTAAACACTTCTTAATGATCTGCAACAACCATTGTGGTACATTCGCTTCCTTTTTTTGTTTCTCCGCATCCCAGCTTTCCGGTAACCGGTTTCTACGTAAAGATAAAAGGTCAGGTACCTCAGCTTCCATGTGTGAAATCATGACCTGGTTGCGCGAACTTTCGTTCTTATTGATCAGTGGGAAAGGCACGGTTCCGGCAAGCAATTCGTAAAGGATAATGCCGTAGCTGTAGATATCCGTCTGAAAAAACATCTCCCCGTCGTGTTGCTCAGGCGCCATAAACTCAACCGCACCGGCATGGCGCAGACTCGTACGACGTTGCTCGTCAGACATGATTGCCAAACCAAAATCCAGCAATACATAATTACCGGTTTCCGTGTTGAATTTTACGTTGTTACTTTTTATATCACCATGCTTAATGCCCACACGATGGCAATGCGCAAGTGCATTCGCCAGTTGTTCGGCCAGTTTAATGACCTCATGGATCGTAAATATCGGGCTGTGAGGCGGCATTAAAAGCTTCTCGAGGTCCGGGCCTTCAATGTATTCCATCTCAATAAAAGGGAAGGAGCCACTTTCAGTAAGCCCTGATCCCAGTATTTTTACCACATTAGGATTTGGAACCTCATTAACCTTTTTAAGCTTTTCAACCTCGTTTTTAAACCTGATGAAGTTCTTGTCATCCTCACCTTCTGTATGTATAGGAGTAGGCATAATCTTCACTGCCGTGATGATTGTTCCCACCCGTTTACCCTTATACACAGAACCCTGACCGCCTGTACTTAAAGCACCCAGATTTTCTAATCCTTCTGTTATCGTAAAAACTTTACTCATTATACAATATTAGTAATTACTGAATCAATATAGCTAAATTCTAAAACTGCAAGCTCACCTAAAATAATCTGATCGCCTTCCTGTAGCGTGTGGCCAAGTTCGGCAACATTCAGTTTTACTGGTGTATGGTCGCCTACGGACCTCATTCTTACCTTATTCCGGGGAGGTATACCACCTTCATCGGCAAATAAAAGAAAAGAACCTGTATTGTTATCCCATTCTATATGTGCATGCTGTCTGCTGATGAATTTATTAGCCTCATTTGTGCTGACATCATGAAAAGCAATGTGATTAATCCTGAAAAAGCCATCACTCACCTGAACTTTAGCTGCTCTACCGATATTGATCTTCCCATCGGTAGCTGTAATCTTATATTCCATCTTCTCCGAATCGCCATTTAAGGTGCGGATATAGGCTGTTTTGGATTTCTTAACCACCACATGTTCCGGCGTTCTGATGTAAAGCGCCGCATCTATGTTGGGTAGTTTTATGGCATCTGCGGGCAATTCTTCTACGAAATTAACCTGTAAAGTCCAGTCGGCGGGTAAATCTATGGCAAAATCATCAACTATACGTTGGATTTCATTTTTAAATCGTGCCTCATCTTCCGCAAAAACAGCAGATTCGTACATGTACCTTTCGGCTGGCAAACAAGCCAGGAGTAGGGCAAGGCCTTTAATGTGCTTGCCTTCACCGCCTTCAAGCTTTTGAAGTTCCTGCTTGATAGCAGTCAGCAATGCCTCTCTGATGGCTTTTACGTCCTGCAAGGGCTCTGGTTTGCTTTTATTAAATAGGTTAAACATACAATCTCTTTTTAAATTTCCGTTGTTTTTTTCTGTTCTTTAGTAAGGTACCCTAGTTTTAACAGGGCGGGTATAACATGCTGACCGGCAAGTCTTACCGCCTTACTGGAGCCCCGGGTAGATTCAATTCTGATACACACCACAATATTTCCTTTTCCGTTTGCCTTAGGCGCATAAAAGGTATACCAGCCGTCGTTTATCTTTCCACCCTTCCAGACCCTTTCCGGGGTACCTGTTTTACCGGCTACCTTTAAGCCAAGCAAATTGGTTTTATTCTGACTTTGCTTCAGCATATAGCCGCCTATTGTATTCGCATATTCAGGGTTATTGACAATCTTAATGGCAGGATTAACGGAAGTTGCGGAGTCACTTATTTTTAACACATAGCGGTTGGCGACCAGCTTGCCATGATTGGCTACCCCAGAAATCAACCGGGCCATAGCAGCCGGGGTTGCAATGAGCTCACCTTGTCCCCATGCCATTCCTGAAATACCTTTTGCCCTGGTCCTGCGAATGCGTGCAGGATCATATTTTGGTTTGGTATTGAATTCTGTTTTTTCCCAAAAGGCTCTCCATTTGGTTTCTTGTTTAGTGTTCGCACTGTCTCTGCCATAATAATAGCCGCCAACACCGTGTAAAAACATACCTGTTTTTAAATATAAGGTTGCCATTTCATCCTGCAAATGCTCTTCATTGGCAATTTTAATGAAGTAAACGTTGTTCGACTTTACAACTGCAGATTCCATGTCGATACGGCCGGTTTCATCAGGCTCGATGCCTTTGGTTCGGATACGCTCTGCTGATGTTACGGTAAATGTTTTTTTAGCCGCCTCAGGTCCCAGTTTGTTGAAAGCCGCCATAGCGGTTAACACTTTGGCTGTCGACCCCGGAGGTGTTGCTGTCGTGAAGCCCAAATCTGATGTCGTATACCATCCGGCTAGTTTATTCTGTTCTGTGGTGCTCGTATTCAGCAAATCCCAGTTTTTAACAGGAGGGAGGGGGTAAACTGCAGAGGTTAGCACGTCGCCTGTAGCATCTTCCATAATGACTACTGATACGCGACTGTTTCTGATCGCAGTATCCTGAGCCATGGTATTTTGAATGGTAGTTTGTAAACCTGCATCTATAGTCAGCTTCACATTCCGGTTACGTTTTTTAAATGCTAAAACGTCTTCGCTGTTAATACCGGATAGTAAAAGGGGAGCTAATGCGGCATAATCTCTTTTGCTCACCGTCATTTCCTTTACACCCCTTGGCAGGAACCTGTTTTCACGGTATTTATTGGCATGGGTATTAAAGGAAACCGTTGGCGTTTGAAAGCCCCTCAGTTCTGCGGCATGTTCATACTCGGCAAAATAGCCATTGGTACTGCCATTAAAAACATTAGTATTGTTATCGCCAACCCAGAAAAACAACTGTTCCTCAAAAGGGTAATACCTATCCATACGCTTGTGTTCCGCCGAATCCAGGTTGTAGCTGATACCTGCATTGCTGAGCTCCTGCTGCTGTTTTTTGATGTGTTCCGGATTACTTGTTGCCAGAATACGGCCATTCCTGTCGTACAGGTCGCCTGCCGCCAGCTTGTTCATTAAAATGGCAATTCTCGGGTTGTAACTGAACATACGTGAGCCACTTCTATCCGCCACTAAGGCAGGTTGAACCACCCATTTTTGATTGTGTATGATATAGCTGCCCACGGTAACTGTAAGCGATATGACGGCTACGCTTGCTGCAAGTAAAGCCGGAACCAGGTTCTTATCCTGCTGTTTGCTGATATAGGTCATTTGCACATTTGTACCTTTTACCAGGGAGACCGCAAGTAAAAATCCTGCTGCAAGCATATTGGCCACCAACGAGGAACCGCCATAACTGATAAAAGGCAGTGCTACACCGGATAAAGGTAATGCGCCGGTAGAGCCGCCTGCGATGAGTAAAAACTGGATGAACAAACTGATGCCCACACCGGCACACAGATAAAACAGGAAGGGCATACCGGTTTGCCGGCCAATAAGGATAGCCCGGTGTAAAAATATCAGGAACACAATAAATATCCCTATAATACCCGCCAGGCCAAATTCTTCACCAATGGCCGGTAAGATCATGTCGGTATGCGCTTCAGGAATGGTTTTGGCAAAACCTTGTCCAACACCCTGGCCGCTAATGCCACCACTGGAAATAGCCCAGATACCATTAGCTACCTGATCGCCGCCGTATACTTCGTTGTTCCATGGATCCTGCCAGATCGATTTACGTTCCGTAAGTCTGTTTACCGGACCTGGAATTAGTTTATCTAAATAAGGGACCTGATCGATCAATAAGAACGCAGCCATCACCACCACAATCATGATAGCCGATTCGCTGGTCTTTTTATTGATGACCATAATCAGCGATACCAATGCGGCTGTTACTAAAGTGGCAATCCAGACATTCAGGAGCCATGCGCTAAAAACATAGATAATGATGGCTGTCAGCATCATCATAAAATCACCACGGGAAAAAGAGAAAAGGATGATAAAAGTGAAACAAACCACCATTGCCGGGCCCAGATCACCCAATAATAAGTACATAAATATGGCACCAAGAATGGCAATCAATGCAAAGGAAAAGAAGAACCAACGTTTTTTCCAGCTGCTGTATTCAGTGATGAAACGTTCATTTGAAGCAAAGAAACCGGCAAGGAACAGGATGATGGCATATTTTACAATTTCACTGGGCTGCACACCAAATAAATTCACCTTTACACCACTGCCTTCCGGACCGGTACCAAATACGATGGTAAAGGCCAGTAAGCATAAGGCCATAATGGCCCATTGCCAGCCTTTGGCCTTGCTGAATGCGTTTTTCACCAGGAGCATGCGGTACAAACGGGAGTCGACATTGAACTTGCGCATGTTGAGCGAAAGCATAATTCCAATGCTCAAAATCCCTAAGCCATAGAAGATCAGGCTGTCTCTGGCCAGGAAGCGATCGCGTAGCGGATCTTGTAAACTTAATAAGGTCAGGAAAGATAGCCCCGTCATCAGCATGATAATGGGCAGTATCAATTGATCAGTCTGCGAATACCTGGCCTGTTGCAGGAAATGAAGCAAGAAGAAACCTGTAAAAAAACAAGCTACAATAATCCAGTACCATTGGTTATAGTTTTCCGGCGTACGTACAATCAGTGATTTTTCCTTTTTAAGGATTTTGAAATCACGCGTTGAAAAAAGCCTGATGCTATGTGGCGATTCTCTGAAATTAAGGGTAACGTCCTGGTCAAGTTCCTGCAGCCCCTGTGATTTTCCGAACTGGGCGCCTGGCTTTAGGGGTAGAACTCCATAGGCCTTATTGTCTGGTAGATGTTGGAAATGATATTCGCCCTTTGCATCCGTTCTTAAATAGGCAATGAAATCGTTGACGACCTCATCTTCGGTATAAGCTGTATCCTGAGGCAGGATCATTTGCAACCGTACTAAAACACCTGCAACTGGCCTGTCTGCCGTGTCCGTGATTTTTCCACTTAGCCCATAGCTGCCTTTCGCAAAGTCTTTTAGGGAAGGTAACTTTTGAGGATGTTTACGTTCCTGGTTGTATTTTAAAGAATCTGTTCCGGTAAAGCCCAATAATAAGCGCGAAGCTATAACCCGCTCCTTAAAGTTCTTCCCGCCATTTGAAAAAGCAATATCCGCAGGAACAAAGAACTTGCGTTTGTTCAGCTCACCAATATTATCTATGGCTTCTTTATGTAGTAAAAATTGATCTGTAACTACTTCTTCAATCAGGTTGATGTCCTGCTTGTCCTCAAAATAATAGCCTTTAGTCAGAAGTTTTTTTATTCGTTTACCAGGCTCAGCATCGTTTAAATTAACCATCGTACCGGCAGTCAAACGCGGATGTACATCGGTAAATGTTTGCTGTTGGGTAAAATAAAGCGTCACAAATAAAGCGCCCAATACGATTGTACTGAGCAGTAAAAAGATACGCTCAACCTTTCTGTTTTGGGTAATTGCTGTTTGTTTGGCCATATGATGATTAGATTTTCGTTTGGTATATGTTGGTTATTTCTTCTTTACAGCCGGGGCGTCAGTCCTGATGAATTGTACATTTTTCAGTAAGACCCCTTTTTTCTGTAAAGCGCTTACATCATCAAAATTTTCAAAAGTAAAGTTCTCGAGTAATGTGCTTTTATTGGCAGGAGAGATCAAAAATGCCTGTCCTTTGTATCCAGTGTCACTTTTGATGACCAGGTTACTTTCAGCCTTCAGGTACAAACTATCTCTGTTAATCTGAATGGGTTCCGTAATCAGTATTGGTGATTTAAAAATAGCAGTGTCCAATATCAATATATTTCCTGTCAGCTTGTTTAGCGTGTCCTGTAGTTTAAAGGCCTGGGAGGTCTCAACGGTTGTGGAGTCCGTAACGGGAAGTGGCTCCTGGTCTGTGTTATGCTCTTTCCATAACAGGTAAGCGATGGCAGCAAGCACAATGAAGAGGATGAAAAACAGTATCGGATTTAATTTATTGTTTTTCCTGATATACTGCTTCTGAGTTGAAACTACGTTGTTTTCGGGATCTGCTTTTATTAAAACAGGGGAGTATGCTTCGGGATCAACCAGCTTCTTTTTCTTAGGTTGGGAAATTGGTTTTGTAGCCTCATATACAAATGTGGCTTTATCATTTTTAACCAATACTACCGTGATATTATCGCGACCGCCATTGGCATTGGCGATGTCGATTAACGCTTTGCCCTTTTGTGCGAGGGTAAGGTCTTTTAACAATATATTGGTAATGCCTTCTCTGTTCACCATGTCCGACAAGCCATCACTACAAAGTAGAATCAGATCGCCTGGAAGGAAAGGAGACTGACCGGTTTCGATGTAATCTTCCTGTCCGCCTATATTTTGGGTAAAGCCTAAAGCTTTGTTGATTTCGTTACGTTTAGGATGCTGCATGGCCTGTTCCTCGGTTAAACGCCCTGAATCCTCCATAAAACCAACGAAAGACTGGTCCTTCGATATCTTTATTAAGGAGTGGTCGCGTAACAAGTACAGTCGGGTATCACCCACATGCGCATAGTAGAACTGGTTGTTTTTCAGGTCTGCCATGGCAATGCTGAGCACGCAGGCCATGTCTTCATGTTCTTTTTGCTGCTGTTTGGCCGCCAGGATCTGATCGTTTGCTTCGGCAATCGCATTTTTCATTAATTGCGCGAGGTCACCGGAAGGCCTGGCCATCAGTTTTAATATGGTTTCTCTGGCAATAGCAGCAGCGACTTCGCCACCGGTATAACCACCAACACCATCTATTACGCAGGCAAGTACAAAGTCTTCTGCTATTTTTTCGGCAATAAAGGTATCTTCATTATTGCTGCGTACTTTTCCAGTATCTGTTATTCCAAAATAGTTGCTATCCATCATTCTTGTTGGTCGACTTTTTAATGGACACAAAATGTGCGATGAGTAAAATAAAACAGATGAGCAATAACGCTATGGATAGGATTTGCGACATACATTAGGCTTTAAATATATTGATGCCAATAATTCCGTTCAGGATGATTCTTGAATTCAGGGGTAATTCTACCCATTTCGGATTATCCGGATTACTCCGCTCGACCAGGTTTTCGTTTAGGATGGTTTTCTCCCCAAAGGAGGAAAGAAAGAACTTATCTTCCGTCTTAGAATACCTGATTTGCAAGTGTGGGGAGTTTACCCATTCAGATGGAATCTTGAAAACATTCGCGTCTTCTCTGGTTTCCTCGTTTCCTGAAATGATGATCTCATTAGACTTCATCAGGTATTCTAGTTTTTGTCCGGAATAAGCCTTATCAGGTAGGGTAGTTTCATACCTTGCCAATACTACATTTTCTGCTGCCACTTCCTGTTTCGGGGCGAATTTTAAATTGGCCAGGTATGGGATTTCATAATAGCCCTCGCTGTAAAATATGAAATCCTTGAGGATGTCATTACTGATGTCGAATGTTTGGGCCATTCCCGTTTGTCTGGGAATAAAAGTAACCCTCAGGTTTTCCTGTTTCTGTCCGCCATCAGGCATTAATTTACCAATAAATCCTTTGTCGCCGGGTTTGTAGTCCGGGTGTGAAACAAAGCGAAATACCCATTTATTGCTGGATGGTTCCACTCTTTTACCGGTAGCGGCATAGTCGTTCAATAGTTCATAAAACTTCTTTACAGATTCTTGCGCAATTAATCCGAAGAGGCCGTTCCTGTTGTCCATAAATGCGCGGTAATCATCGGTGTTTAAGCAAATGATATATTCATGGTAAAAAACCACGCGTTCTGCAAAGGAGAGTTCCGCAATCGATTCTTTGAATTTCTCAATGATGTAGGTATAAACGGTATCGGGCGTAAGCGGCTGAGCTTTGGCTACAGGATCGGTGTTATTGTTACTTAAAAACCAATCTTGTATGCCTATTCGCTGCCAAAAAGAAGGTTTTTCTTCCATTTATGAACGTTTAATATGCTTGTGAATTTTATTATAACGGTAAAGCTAGGTATTTCAGTGTATAAAGCCACGATTCTCTTTCAGGGACTTTAGTGTCAAACCACCTAAAAATCAAACCAGCCCTTCTTTTTTACCAAGAGGTCTTCCGGAATCTCTATTTCTGCTGCTCTCGCTTCTTTAATATGTTCTGCCACTTTGTTTTCGTCCTTAAACCCGGGTTCATTTCTGTAAATTCTAGCGAGCTCTATGTGTGCATGAGGATATCCAAGGTCTAGCGAAATCCTAAAGTACTTTACTGCTAATTCAATGTTTTTTTCGGTTCCTAGTCCGTGGCCATGTAAAACAGCAAGATTGTAGGTTGCAATTTCATGTCCTTCGTTTGCGCCTGACTGATAGTATTCCAGTGCCTTTTCGTACTCCTCTTTTGAATCGTACAGATAGCCTAACCAATTGTATTTGGGTTCACCCTGGTCTGCAGCTGCCAGATAGTGCTCCAGCGCCTTATCCAAATTAAAGTGGGGAAGCTCTTCGTCTGAATAAATATCCCCAAGGTTGTTGTTAGCCAGTGCCAGTTGCGCTTCAGCAGCTTTATTTAACCAGTAAATTGCCTTTTCGATATCTGCCCGGCAGCCAGTGCCGGATTTGTAACACATGCCCAGTCCATTCATCGTATTCTGATTATCTGCTAAAGCTCCCTTGTGATACCAAAAGAAGGCTTTATCATCATCTTCAAATCCTTTAATGATATAATAAATATGTGCAAGATTATTCATGGAAGGAGTATGGCCTTTTTCTGATGAGATGGTATAGAAATATATGGCTTTGGCATAGTCTTCATTCAGAAAAGCTTGTTCGGCAAGTTCAAATAAGGTATCTACAGGGCTCAGTTCATCATGGAGCTGTTGTTCATTCATTTTCCGCCCTTTTCCATAGGCTAAAAGCCTTTTCCTGCTTTCATATTCAAAATAGTAAACGTAATAATCGCCGGCATGTTCCAGTGCAACTGCTTTATCGGTTGCGCTGATATTCGTCGCGCTAACTGTATATACTTTGTCTTCTCTGAAAGCATAGGCAAAGCCATCTTCAGCAGGTTTTCGGGCAATCAGGTCAAACTCATAGTCGCTAAAGTCATGGTTTGCCAGGTTTGCAATGCTCCACTTTTTATTTTTCTGCAGAGCGAAAACTGTTTCGTCCAGCCAGATGATCTCCTGATAATTATCGGCTGGGATGAGCCAGGATAACTGTTCCGGATTCCCATTGTAAATCCCTTTTTGATCGCCCTGCCGGATCAATGCCATGTCAGCACGATTCCCATCTATGGTAATCCCGATATCCAAAATTGCATCGGATTGGCAGGGTAGGACATAGTTTTCAGTTTTCCTGCTGATGATACCGTGTTTTTTGTCTTTTTTTATTACCAGCAGATCGGGGAAATTTGTTTCGCGACTTATTTTTTCAAATCCGCTATCCAGTAACGTTCCATCTTTTTTGTATATGGAGCTGAATTTGAATCCTTTATGAGGTTTTATGAGTAGGAGTCCACCCTCCAGGTTTTCTATAGTCTGAATTGGAAATTCGCCCAGGTATTTGGAAAACTCATTGAAGATCTTTTGATCTTTCTTGTCAGTTACCTCAATGTGGAAAAAACCATAGCCAGCCTGGATTTCATTTTCATGTTCAAAAGCAATACCGACTTTTCCGGAAGTATTGATGGTACCCCAAAGTCCATCTATTTTTGCATTATAAAAGTCTCCCTCTTCAATAACTTTAAGGTCATCATAGATGAGTCCGGTGATTTGGGTGCCGCTCGTATTGATCAGTCCTGTTTTTTCTTGTAACACAACCACAGCGACCCCTGATTCTTCGAAGTCAAAAGCATCGTCCCAGGTCAATGGAATCGCAATTTTGCCAGTAGTATCCACATAACCATATTTGCCGTTTTTTGAGACTACCGCCAGGTCTTGCGGACCAAACATAAAGAATTCATCAAAATAAGGATTTAGTAATACCCTGCCTTCTTTATCCTTAAGCCCCCAGAGCTGATTTTCTTCGAATATTTCAAACTCAGATTCTTGTTCATAAGGCTGCCAGATACAGGTCCAGCCATAATCATAATCTTCATAATTCAGCAATTTTGGAAAGGTGGTAAAAGCAGCACTGACATCTTTAAGCTCCTTATAATTCAGAAGGCTGGAGTCGCCTGATTCCATAGCCGCTGTAATTACCTGATTGTTATGTGCTATGGTTGCCAGCCAATCCTTTGCCTGCTCAGCATGAGGCTTGTCCTCCATGTTTAATACATCCCACATATCGAGGTGGAAATAATCTCCGTCAAGCTGGTCTAAGTAATTGAACAATTTGTCCCTGGCCTCTTTAAATTTTTTTATATTTTCGATCAGGTCTGGCTGGTCCTCCAAAAAATTATAAAACCGCTTCAGGTTTTCAAGGCCGGCTTTGGCATTATAATATAAACCGGAATCGTTAAATTCTACGAAATTGTTGTAGTTATTACCGGAAATGAAACCGCCTTCAATTAATAAGGGCTGAAGCATTAGCGGCATTTCATATCCCCATTCCATCATCATGGTGTCGGTATCTTCTGCAACTGATGGGGTATTGATATTGTATAAATAGGTGCGGTGTGACAATTCAGCTTAAATTAAAAGGTTTTACAAAAAGTTCAAAGCTTAGAGCTAATTTTGTGCCATTTATTAAGGTAAACCTATTTCTTTCTCTTGCTGTAACTTAAGGTGTCAAAACGATGTCAAACCGGTATACAACTTGAAACATGACGCTCACCATAACCAACCTTAGCAAACAATACAACGCACAAAAGACTGCAGTTTCCAACTTTTCACTGACCATGAACAAAGGAGTACTGGGCTTACTGGGTCCAAATGGTGCTGGTAAATCTACACTGATGAAGATTATTGCCACCATTAGCAAACCTTCTGCCGGAAGCCTCCATTTAGGGGGGACAGACATTGTGCAAAACCCCAATTCGATCCGTAAAGTACTGGGCTACCTGCCACAGGATTTTGGCGTGTACCCCAACCTTAACGCTTACGAATTTTTGGAATATATAGCCGCCATGAAAGGCCTGGGGGGCAAAGGGCTTCGGCAGCGGATTGACCTGCTTTTAGAAGGCGTTAACCTGACCGCTGATGCCAAAAGGCCAATTGGCACTTACTCCGGAGGGATGAAACAACGTATTGGCATCGCGCAGGCGTTGCTTAATGATCCCAAAGTATTGATTTTTGATGAACCTACTGTGGGACTGGATCCTGAAGAAAGAATGCGGTTTCGTCAGTTGATCGCAGACCTGGCGCAGGATAGCATCATCATCCTTTCCTCGCACATTGTATCCGATATTGAGACCATTGCTGATGAGGTAGCCATTATGCAGGAAGGCAAACTGATCACACATGCCCCACAATACGATATCATCAAACAGGCTGAGGGCCGCATTTTTGAAGTGCTATTGGACAATGCTGACCTTAACGCCTTTAAACACCAGTTTAAAGTAATTGATACTGCACGCCAGGCTGATAAGATAAAGGTTCGCTATATCAGTACAGCCCATGCGGCAGCTCCATTGTCGATCCAGGTTACCGCGACCTTAGAGGATGCCTACTTGTTTTTAACCCATAATAATAGCTAAGCGTATGCCTTATATTTACCCGATCATCAAAGCTGATTACCTGCAACGTACCCGAAGCTATTCCTTTTTGATTACGCTGGCCGTTACTATTTTTATGGCCTACTCATTTATACCTGCCCAAAATGCCAGCTATACCACCTTAAGTGCTGCAGGGTATAAAGGGGTCTATAATTCTGCCTGGGTGGGTTATGTATCCGGCATTATGACCACCATCATGTTGTCTTATTTTGGTTTTATGCTGATCAACAGTGGTATCAAAAAAGACATTGAAACCGAAGTCGGCCTCATCATCGCCACTACGCCAATCAGCAACTTTAAATACCTGTTGAGTAAACAGCTGAGCAATTATCTGGTACTACTTACCATTGCTGGTATTACCTTTAGCGTAAGCATAGGAGTGTTTTTTATCCGTGGAACCGGCTATCCCTTTGTTTTAAGCAATTTTATATTGCCTTATCTATTTTTTGCCGTACCCGCATTGTTTGTCGTGGCAAGCCTGGCTGTAGTGGGGGAGGTGTTTTTAGGGAAGCGCAGTATCCTGCAATTCATAGCCTATTTTGCACTCTGCGGTATCTGCATGTCGCTCATCAATAGCAAAAGCGGAGCCCAAACCACCGGGGCTTTTGATCCATTCGGTTTAAGTTTGATTACGAGTAGTATAACTGATCATATCAATAGCCATTATGGTGAAGACATCAAAAAAGTATCCTTTGGCTTTCTTTTTAATGGTCAGAGAGCCTACAAACCCTTTACCTGGGAAGGCCTTGATTGGTCTGCCGTATTTATTGGGAGCCGCTTAATGTGGATGGGCCTGGGTTTAGTGTTGGTTTATAGCTCTTCTCTGTTTTTTCACCGCTTTGATTTCAGGCAAGCGGTAAGCACTAAAAAGAAGAAAAAAGAAATGGTGAGTATCGCAGAAGTCAAACCTATGGCTAAGTCTATCGGGCTGAGCAGGGCAGGCTTGCCAGCCCTCAATTTCGATTATGGGATTTTCCCCCTTGTGAAGACAGAATTCTTGTTGCTGATCAGGCAGGGCAACAAATGGTTGTGGCTGTTGAATGCTGGCTTATGGCTGGCCATGTGTTTTGTGCCATTAAGCATAGCCTACAGCTATTTATTGCCCATATTGCTGTTTTTTCAGGTAACCCGCTGGTCGGAACTGGCAACCAAAGAGCAGAGCAACCGCGTCCATTACTTTGCCTATGCTGCTTACAAGCCTTTGCAGCGGATGCTACCTGCTCAGATTTTGGCCGGTGTCATTTTGGCCCTCGGACTGTGTTTGCCAGTGATCATCCGCTGTGCTATAGCCGCTGATACCTATGCTGTTGTCAATATCATGAATGGGGCAATACTCATTGTTTTGTTAGCAGTAGCCCTGGGGATGCTAACCGGCGGCAAAAAGCTGTTTGAGGTGTTTTTCTTTTTGCTTACCTATTGCGTAGTAAACAAGTTACCGGTAACGGACTACCTGGGTAGCTTACCTCACCAGAACATGACCCTGTTTATGCTCCTGATATTGGGTGTAAATGTGGCTTTGGCCATAGTAAGTTTGATGGCAAGAAGCTACCAGACCAGACATTTGTAAGCGCTATTCTTTTATCGTAACGATTGAATGGATTGATCCCCTGATCAATAATTATAGCAATGTTGCATTTACATAAAATTCGCTAAAACCTATAATTAGCGATTCGTGCTTTTTGTCGTTAAATTATTGCGTTTCCTTAAGCACCAACAGTGCCTGTCCTGACTTTACCAGATCGCTTGTAATTGGCCATAACCACACCAGTTGGTGTAACAAAGTTCTCTATTAATTCAAATGTTGCCGGAATCGCATCATTGTCAAACAGCTTTTTACCTTTACCAAGAAGCAAGGGGTGAATATTGAGCCAGAGTTCATCCACTAAATCATGCTTCAGGAGTAGCTGAACAAGCCTGGAGCTGCCCCAAACTTTGAGGTCAGAACCCGTTGAATTTTTGAGGTTCTTGATATCTGCCAGGCTTGTAAGGAAGACTGTGTTTTCCCAATCTGACTTTTTTATAGTTTTGGAGAGGACGTATTTTGTGACCTCATTGATACCTGGCCAAATGTTCGCATGTTCAGGCCAGTAAGAGGCGAAAATCTCAAATGTTTTTCTACCCAGAAGAAGATCAGCAGGTTTCATCTGTTTTTCCATAATTTTACCTGAAACTTCGTCAGCAAAAGGCGCAGTCCAACCGCCATATTTGAAACCTCCTGATGTATCTTCCTCAGGTCCACCGGGAGCTTGCATCACTCCGTCCAGTGTAATAAATGATAAAACAATTAATTTTCTCATGTTAATTACCCCTCCTTTTGAAATTTTTGTTTAAAAAGCTACCCTAAACCTGATTGCGTCACTATGTAAATATCGGCAACAATATGGTAACATTTGCGGTGTGTATGCGACAAATTAAAGGGTTGAATACGACAGAATTAAGAGGGAATTGATTCAAGCTAAATAGCGTATGGGAGGGTAGGGGATAGCTTTAAAAAGAAAAGGGAAATAATCCTAAGACTATTTCCCTTTATCTAAATTAACGCTCTCATATATATAGACGCTCAATGTGGTTGTATATTGTATAGCAGGGAAAATAAAATTGAAAATCATTGTCTATCCCAGATTCAGGGGAGCAGTTGTTTTTAGGGTGCATATAAAATCAAAATAAATCCTTAACTTTAAGATGGCGATATCTCCCTGCATCATTTGCCGAAGCATTTATAAACCTGAAGCTCAAGAGCCATTTCTTCTGTTCAGGTATTAGCCGTTACCCTAATCATCTCCCTGGTTATTTCTGTTTTTTTTATGAAGTCATCCTTAGTTTTTTAAGATGCTCAGGAATTTGATATCAGCAAAAATATCATTTAATAGGATCGGCGAATGCCACCAGCGCAGGTATCAGCCACAAATCAAAGCAAAATGGAAAAAGGGAACAATCAACCATCTGCTGCCAACATTATGCAGATTGGTACCGGATTCTGGGCTTCAAAAATTCTTTTGGCTGCAGTGAACTTTCAATTGTTCAGTCTCCTCGCAGAAAAGAAGACCATGTCAGCACAACAAATTAAAACCGCATTACAGCTAAAGTGTACAGACCGAAGTGTCTATGACTTTTTAGATGCATTGGCTGCCTTTAAATTTCTGGATCGTGAGGGGCTTTTAGAAACAGCCCGTTACTCAAACAGTAAGGATTCAGAGCTATTCCTTGATAAAAATAAGCCCTCCTATATTGGGGGCATTCTTGAAATGTTAAACAACCGTTTGTATCGCTTTTGGGGGAATCTGGAAGAGGGCTTGCTTACCGGTTTACCTCAGAATGAAGTGAAAGATGGGTTAGAAAACCCTTTTGTGGCACTTTATAGAGATCCGGTAAAACTAACGGAGTTCATTAATGCAATGGGCGGTATTCAGATGGGCAATTTTATGGCATTTGCCCGGCAATTTGATTTTTCAAAGTACAAAACATTGACAGACGCAGGAGGGGCAAGTGGCTTACTTTCGGTGATGGTTGCAAAGTATCAGGATCACATGACCTGTACAAGTTTTGATCTGCCAGCAGTGGAGTCAATGGCTAATGATAACATTCAACGTTTTCAACTGGCAGACAGGGTAAAAACAAAAAGTGGAGATTTCTTTTCAGAACCCATTCCTAAAGGAGACGTTGTAGTCATGGGGAACATACTTCACGACTGGAATGAAGAGAAAAAACTGATCCTTATGAAAAAAGCATATGATGCGATTCCTGTTGGTGGTGCATTTGTCGCGATTGAAAATGTAATTGATGACGAAAGAACGCAAAATCCTTTCGGACTGATGATGAGTTTAAACATGTTAATTGAAACCGGGGAGGGGTTTGATTACACCTTCGCCGACTTTAACAGGTGGGCAAAGGTTGTTGGTTTTGGCTCAACATCAGTTGTTCCGCTGGCTGGATCAAGCAGCGCGGTAATCGCTTATAAGTAAATTAATCTTTTATGTTATGGAACAAGAACTTGAAATTATACGTGACCAGCAAAAAGAATTATGGAATAAATTTTCCCCTGGCTGGAAGAAATGGGATGAGCTGATGATGGACTTTTTAAAACCTATGGGTGATGAAATTGTCCGGGTGCTTAACCTCAAAAGTAATGATATCGTGCTTGATATTGCATCAGGTACAGGGGAGCCTGGATTAACAATAGCCTCCAGGTTGGGTACCGGAAAAGTTATCCTGACCGATCTCGCAGAAGATATGCTGGAAATCGCTGCTGAAAATGCAGCCAAAAGAAATATTACAAACATTGAAACACAGGCTTGTGATGTGAGCAATCTTCCATTTGCGGACAATTCTTTTGATGCCATCAGTTGCCGCTTTGGTTTCATGTTTTTTCCGGACATGCAGGTGGCAGCTAAGGAAATGGCAAGGGTATTAAAGCCAGGAGGAAGAGTTGCGGCAGCAGTATGGAATATTCCTGAAAAGAATTTCTGGATTTCTGCAACCATGGGGGTGATCAATAAAAATATGGAGATACCCGCGTTGCCACCCGGGGCCCCGGGAATGTTTCGCTGCGCTAAAACGGGTGTGATGTCTGATCTGTTTATGGAAGCTGGGTTAACTGATATTTCAGAAGTAGAAATTGCAGGGAAAATGAATTGCAGGACAGCAGATGTTTATTGGAACATTATGAATGATGTGGCGGCCCCTGTTGTCGCTGCACTAAGTAAAGCCGATGAGACTACGAGAGCTAAAATAAAAGCAGAAGTATATGATTCACTGAAGGAAAAATATCCTGATGGAAATGTGGTGATTGACTCCAGTGCTATTGTAATTTATGCGGATAAAGAGTAAAGGAGTTAAGCATTCACAAAAACAAAAAAGCCTTGAATCGTAAGATTTCAGGCTTTTTTTTGTTTCTGCTGACCATTTCAGCTGAGGATAAATGGAGTCCATTCGTACCCAATAGCCTAAAGAGAGCTGCTCAGTTATGATATTTTTTTTGGAAAAAAATTCAGGCATTTTAAAAAAGATTAGGATAAAAACTTCTAATTATTATATTTGTCCTACAAATAGGAATAACCAAATATATGAAAGACCTAAAAATTAATAATCAGCCAGTTACGCTGGTTGATCAGGTAGAAGCTAAATTACTTGAGTACATTAAAACGGAGGACTTAAATCCTGGATCATCTATGCCTAATGAGCAAACATTAGCAAAAGCTTTAGGAGTGGCTAGAGGAGTTTTAAGAGAAGCACTAAGTAGGTTAAGAATGTTAGGCTTAATTGAAACCCGCACACAAAGAGGAATGGTGCTGAAAGAGCCTTCTATTCTTGGTGGTATGCTTAGAGTTGCAGATCCCTTATTGTTAAGTGAGCTTTCCCTTTTAGATGTTTTGGAATTCAGGGTCGCATTAGAACTCGGAATCTCAAGTGATATTTTTAGAAAAATTACTAAGAAAGATATAGAAGAACTAGAGGTCATTGTTGAAAAAGGAATCATTCTGGAACATAATGAATATGCCCTGGCTAGTGAGTACGCCTTTCACTCCAAATTATATGAAATTACTGGCAACCAAACAATTATTCAGTTTCAAAAAATTATCAATCCAATTATCACATTTGTGAAAGACAAGTTCGAAGAGAACTTTAAACCAATCAATATAGAATTGGAAAAAGAAAATAGGATTGTTACCCACGCTGACTTATTGGAATGCATAAAAACAGGTGATGTAAATGCATATCGAGATAAACTGGATTGTCATTTTCTCATTTATAGTATCTTTTTAAATGAGAAAAGGAAACTGTCAAAAAAATAATCTCAATCAAATTATATACTTAGAAGCATGACACAACAACGATTTTTAAAAGGGTTGATTGCAGCCCCTTTCACACCAATGGACGAAGCCGGAAAGGTGAATCTTTCCGTTATTGAAACCTACGCAGAATTAATTGATAAAAATGAGGTTTCTGGAGTTTTTATCTGTGGTACAACAGGCGAGTCTATGTCACTCACCACAGATGAACGAAAAAGCATCGCCGGAGCTTGGGTAGCGCAGGCTAATAAGCGTTTTAAAGTGATAGTTCATGTAGGTGGCACTAGTCAGCCACAGTCAATTGAACTGGCAGCTCATGCTCAAGAGATAGGCGCAGATGCAATTTCTTTGATGGCCCCGGGTTTCTTTAAACCGGAGAAGGTAAAAGATCTGGTTGATTTTTTTGAACCTATCGCAGCAGCAGCAGCTTCATTACCCTTCTATTACTACAATATGCCATCCATTACAGGAGTTTTTTTGCCTGTAAATGAATTTTTACAACAAGGAAAGGCACGTATTCCTAATCTAAAAGGTGTAAAGTATACCCACAACAACCTTATGGAGATGCAGCAATGTATCAACTTGAATGATGGAGAATTTGAAGTGCTGCATGGCTTTGACGAAATTTTATTAACAGGTCTGGCCATTGGTGCAACAGCAGCAGTAGGCAGTACTTATAATTATATTCCTGCACTGTATAACGAAATCATGGATTTGGTAAAAGAAGGCAATCTTGAAAAAGCCAGAATACTGCAAAATGTTTCGGTCGATGTAATTAGTGTAGTTATCAAACACGGAGGTGGGGTACGTGGAGGTAAAGCAATCATGAATTTGTTAGGACTTAACTGTGGCCCTTGCCGCTCACCAATAGCTGAATTTACTAAAAATGAGTATAAAGAGCTAAAAGTTGATTTAGAAAAAATCGGTTTTTTTAACCTGGTGAATCAACTTTAATTAAATCAATAATAGAGGAGGGCTCATGATGACATAATCTAAATCTGGTTTGGATTTAAATAATCCGCAAACGTTGTTCATGCAATACATAAAGAGAGGTTATAATTTTCGACTCTTATAACCTCCCAAATTTAATCGAATGTTAAATTACAATTAACTTTTACAAAGATGAAAAAAAAAATTAGAACATTATGCGCTATTTTTTATCTATTTCTTGTTTCGCCACCTTTATTTGCACAAAATATAGGCGTTTCAGGTAGTGTTCTTGACGAAACAGGCGAAAGCTTAATAGGCGTTTCGGTTGTGCTGAAGGGGACCAAAAATGCAACGATAACCGATACACAAGGAAAATTCAGAATTCAAGCGCCAGAAGGCGCTATACTGGTATTTTCCTACATCAGCTACCAAACGGAAGAGGTGGTGGTGAAGAACAATGTCCCTTTGAAGATCGTATTAAAGCCTGCTTCCAAAGGTTTGGACGAAGTGGTGGTGATTGGTTATGGAACACAATCAAAAAAAACAGTTACATCGGCTATTAGTAAAGTAAGTGGAGATGTCCTGAAAGACATTCCCATTACTTCTGTTGGAGACGGACTTAAAGGGAAAGTTGCCGGGGCCCATTTTTATACCAGTAACAATAGCCCTGGTTCAGATCCGGTTATCCGTATTCGGGGTGGTTCTTCTATTAACAACAGCAATGAACCATTAGTACTTGTAGATGGTGTAGAAAGAGGATTAGGGGGGATAAATCCGAATGATATTGAATCGGTAGAAGTTTTAAAAGATGCAACATCCTCAGCTATTTACGGTGCCAGGGCATCCAATGGAGTAGTACTTATTACCACTAGAAAAGGAAGTAAAGGAAAGGAGCCGAGAATAACTTTCGAAGCTACCAATGCGATTCAGAATACCGAACGGACGTATGATTATATGAATGCAGCAGATTATATCAATACCGTGCGTCCCGCAGTGGCTGTAAGTAAGGCTGCTGCCACAAATTTTGCTTCAGGCTATTCTGCCAGCTCAGGCAACAATGAGTCTTCTATTTACAGTTCCAGGTATCTGAATCCGGGAGAAACGGTTCCTGCCGGATATAAATCGATGGCAGATCCACTGGATCCTTCCAAAACACTCATTTTTCAAGATAATTCTTACGTAGACCAAATTTATCAACAAGCCTACTGGCAGAATTATTACCTCGGAATAGACGGCAGTTCGGAAAAGATTCAATACAATGCAAGTTTGGGGTATCTGGATGATGGTGGTGTGGCTATATCTACTGGTTTTAAGCGTTTTAGTGCACATGCGAATACCAGTGTTGAGCTCAGTAAAAAGTTGAAGTTCACCTCCGGTATTGATTTTTCTCAGGCATTAATGAAGGAATTCAGAAGTCAGTACCAGGTCATCACCAGGGGACTCGCAACTCCGGCAACACAAAAGATTTATTTTGCCGATGGAACACCAACACCAGGATATAATGTGAGTTCTCCCAATCCCGTGTTTTATGACTATTACAACGATGATAATCAGAAAAGAAATTTGCTGACACTTAATGGAGCTTTAGATTATACCATTACAGAAGGTTTAAAAGCCAATGTACAAGCGTCCTTATTTACAAATACCTATCAGGCTGATTATTTTGAGAAAGCCAATATATTTAACGGTTCAAGAACAGCATCTACTAATCTTTCAGACATACAAAGAAAGCGTTTAGAGGGCTTCCTTTCTTATAATAAAACATTCCAGTCCACTCATAGTTTATCGGCTATGGCTGGCTATTCTTATCAGGACTATTATTATAAGTATGTTGGTGCCGCATCATCTGGTGCCAGTTCCGACAAAATTCCAAGTTTAAATGCCGGGCCCACAAAAACAGAAGCAACAAGTTTTTGGGAAAAAGAAGCGTTAACAGGTTTTTTCGGTCGGTTCATGTACGATTATAGCAAAAAATACTTGTTTATGTTCACTTTCCGTGAAGATGGTTCATCACGCTTTGCCGCAGGTAACCAATGGGGATTTTTTCCAGGTGTATCTGCCGGATGGGTGTTAAGTGAAGAACAATTCCTGAAAAATTCCAAACAAATTTCAGAATTAAAAATAAGAACCAGCTACGGACAAACAGGAAACAATACGATTGGCCTGTATGATGCAGGAGGGAAATTTGCGGTGAACAGTAAGTACGATGGGGGCGCAGCGATTATACCATCGGCTATGCCCAATAGAAACCTCACCTGGGAAACGTCTACACAGCTGGATGTAGGGCTAGATGTTGGTTTATTTAATAACCGCATAAAAATTGCAGCCGACTATTTTAATAAAATCACCAATAATCTTTTATTCAACAAGGTATTGCCAAATACTTCTGGCTTTAGTTCTGTGCTCACCAATGTTGGTAAAGTGAAATTTGAAGGGTTCGAATTCGAAATTAATACTTCTAATATACGTAATGATAATTTTTCATGGGATTCCCGTTTGACCTGGAGTTTTGTGAAAAATAAGGTGCTTAAACTCCCTGTAAATGGAAATGACAAAAACCGCATAGGAGGTACTACCATAAAAATGCCTGATGGCTCTACTTATCAGATCGGAGGAATTGCGGAGGGTGAATCGTTATATGAATACTATGGATTTGTGACTGATGGCATACTTGAAACCCGGGAAGCCGCAGATAATGCACGTTTTGATGAACAAGCGAGAGGTTATCGCTTTTCTGACGGATTAACAATTGCAGGCCGGAAAGAAGTAGGAGATTATGAATGGAAAGATAGAAACGGCGATGGAAGAATAAACGGTCAGGACATATTCAAATTAGGGTCAACCATGCCTACCATTACGGGGGGGCTAAACAATTCGTTTTCTTATAAAAATTTCAGCCTCAATATTTTTGTTGACTGGGCATTGGGACATTCCATTAATGACAACGTGATGTCGCGATATTTTACTGGAATATTTGCTAATAATTTTCAATTGGTTAATGAGGTAAAACAAGCCTGGAAGCAACCAGGAGACCAGACTATATATGCGCGATATACTGCTAATGATTCTGATGAAGGAAATAAAAATTTCCGGACAGCTTCCAATATTTTTAATTATAAAGCAGACTATCTGGCCATACGCGAATTGAGTCTTCAATATAAGTTTCCTGAAAGTTTTGTGAAAAAGATTGGTGTTCAGGCTCTTAGTCTTTTAGTAGGAGGTAGCAATTTACATTACTTTACTGCTGTGAAAGGAATTTCTCCTGAACTGGGGAGTGCAAGTCCATATGCTACTAATTTTAATACCTACCCACCAATCAGAAGAATTTCTTTTGGAGGAAAAGTGACTTTTTAAATAGTTGGTAATAATATTTATCATTTAAGAAACTAAAATGAAAACAAGACATTACATCATCGTTCTATTTTTCGGCGGATGCCTACTTAGTAGCTTACCCGCCTGCAAGAAAGCATTAGACATTACACAGGAGAGCGAGATCTCCTCCAACTCTATGTGGAAATCCCAGGGCGATGCAGAGGCAGCTGTAAATGGGGTATATGTACAGCTTCGTGCGGCTTTAGGTGCCAACTACGCAAATTGGGGAGATTACCGTTCCGGATTATATGGTCCGGGGAAAATCGCGGACGTAGGACAGGTAAACATTTTCAACAACACCATTTTCAGAGACAATGAAGGTACAGACTGGACGCTCCTCTATACGACCATCAACAATTGTAATCTGATACTTAAATATACTCCGGGTATCAGTTTCAGTTCTGATGACAGGAAAAATGAAGTGTTGGCCAATGCTTACTTTGTGAGGGCTTTGTGCTATTTCCAGATTGCGCGAATATGGGGAGATGCACCAGTGGTTACTTCGGGTTTTGAATCGGATAAACAAGAAGATCTGTTGCCTTCCAGAAAACCAGCGTTAGAAGTGTTTGCTCAGGTAGAAATGGATGTGAATCAAGCCGTAAACCTAATGCCGCCAGGTGTTAATAAAAAGAAAAAGGCATCTAAAGGATCAGTAAATATGCTTAAAGCTGATTACTACTTATGGAAAGCTAAAAGACTCAATGGTGGAAACTCAGCACTTGAAGTCGCAAATAAAGCCATTGATGAAGTATTTAATAGTGGTTATTCATTAAGCCCTTTGTTCAGCTCTGTTTTCGGTGTCGCTAATGAATCGGGGCCGGAAATTATTTTCTCCGTTAATTTGCTTAGAGATGAATTTACTGGTGGATATCCATCCTTGTATTTAATCCCGACACAATATGTGATTAATAAAGCATTGATAGAAAATCCGATTAAAATTGGAAGCGCACAGCAATACATTAGTGTAACTGATGCTTATGAAAACCTGATCTACGCAAATGCCAGTGACACGCGTTCTAAAACCAGTGTAATGATTTATCAGGAAGGTACTGAAAAGCATAGGTGGATCAATAAATTGTCAGGTGAGTGGGTAAATAATACCAGGTTCTTTTCCTCTGATATCATCATTTACCGACTATCCGAAGCTTACCTGATGAGGGCAGAAATATTAAATGCGTTGGATAAACCTCAGGAGGCCATGATTCCTTTAAATAGAATTGCAGAGCGGGCCTATGGTGTGCCTGATTTTTATCCTGCTGGTTTAAGTAAAACGGCTATTGATAATGCCATTATTAACGAAACATTGAAAGAGTTTGTGGCAGAAGGCAAGAGTTGGTGGGCATTTGTACGCTTTGGCGTTGCATTTCAGCGGGTTCCCGGACTGATCGGTAAGGAAGCAAAAACCAATATCCTGTTGTGGCCAATTACTTCAGCCAGTATCAATAATAATCCAAATATTAAGCAAACTGAAGGTTTTAACTAGTTATTATGATAAAATTAATAAGATATATAGTTACGATTGCCGTGGTGTGTGTAGCTACAAACTCAAATGCCCGGCAAAATCAGATAAAGGTAAATGTTGAACAACCCACTTTACCTGTCCTGACAGGTAAAGTGGGCAACCCTGTGGTAAAGTTTACACTGATAAAAGACAAAGTCTTAAAGACATTTGTTTTCAGTCAGCTGGATGTTTCTTTGCAGGGTACGACAGATATTAGTGCTGTTCAAAGTTTGGCTTTAATGCTCGATGACGGGTCAGGACAAAAGCCAGGGCCAGTTCAAATCGCGACATTGCTTAATCCTAAAAGCATATGCTCTTTTACACCAAAATATCTCGCGACTAAAGACACCACAATTGTCTGGTTGTCTGTCCGGTATAAAAACAATACAAATCTGAGTAACCGTTTTCGCGCAAATATCCTTTCACTATCAACCAATTTTGGCAAACTAAGTATTCCAGTGCAGGAATCTACCTTTCAGAGGTTGGGATCAGCACTCAGGCAACACATGCAGGATGGGATAAATACTTCGAGAATCCCAGGAATTGCTACTTCCAAAAAAGGGACATTGTTAGCGATTTATGATGGTCGGATTGAGAGTGACAGGGATTTACAGGGAGATATGGACATCTGTCTCAACCGTAGTTTAGATGGAGGAATCACCTGGAAACCGAAGCAGGTAATTATGGATATGAAAACCTGGGGTGGATTACCGCAAAAATACAATGGGGTTTCTGATGCTAATATCCTGGTTGATGAAAAGACAGGGGACATTTTTGTGATAGGCTTGTGGATGCATGGTATCCTTGATCCTGATAATGGGAAATGGGTAGAAGGTCTTAATGGGAATAGTACACAATGGAATCACCAATGGCGTTCTTTTGGTTCACAACCAGGTTACGATGTGAAGCAATCTGCTCAGTTTTTGATCGTAAAAAGTACAGATGACGGTTTAACATGGTCAGCGCCTAAAAATATCACCAGGCAGGTAAAAAAAGATTCCTGGTGGTTACTGGCACCTGCACCAGGACACGGCATCACTTTGACAGATGGTACATTGGTATTTCCCACTGAAGGAAGGGACGAAAAAGGATTGCAGTTTTCAACCATCACCTGGAGTAAGGATGGTGGCGAAACCTGGACAACAGGTAATCCCGCTTACACCAATACCAATGAATGTATGGCTGTTCAGCTTTCTGATGGATCTATCATGTTAAACATGCGTGAACGGAGTAACAGGGGGAAAACCGTAGGTAACGGACGTGCCATTGCCATAAGTAAAGATCTAGGTCAAAGTTGGGTAGAACATCCCACTTCAAGAAAAACCCTGATAGAACCAGCTTGTATGGCCAGTCTACATAAACATAGTTATGTTGAAAATGGAAAGAAAAAGGAATTACTACTGTTTCTAAATCCAAATTCTACCACCAGCCGGAATCAGATGACACTTAAAGTGAGTTTTGACGATGGAAATACCTGGCCAGAATCGCACTGGATCTTACTGGATGCGTATAATGGCAATGGCTATTCCTGCATCACTTCAATAGATCAGAAAACCATAGGAGTAGTGTATGAAAGCAGTCAGGCAGACCTGGCCTTTCAGCAAATTACCCTTAAAGAAATCCTTAGAACCAAATAAAACCCAGATTAAGTTATGAAAAGAAGTGAAATCAACCAAATCATAAAAGACGCTTTAATATTTTTTGAAAGTCAGCATTTTTTTCTTCCCCCATGGGCAAGATGGTCTCCTCAGGAATGGGACACAAAAGGAGAAGAATGTAATGAAATCCGCAACAATGGCTTAGGCTGGGACCTTACCGATTTTGGTTCCGGAGCTTTTAAAAGCAAAGGCCTTACCCTTTTTACCATTAGAAATGGTCATCTAAAAGGTGGAAAGAAAACCTACTGTGAAAAAATAATGTTGGTGCGCAACGAGCAGGTGACGCCGGCACATTTTCACTGGTATAAAACGGAAGACATTATCAACAGGGGTGGAGGGGTTCTTTGTATGCGCTTATGGCATTCAGATAAAAATGAAGCTCCTACCCGGGATGAAATATGGGTGCAAATGGACGGCATCAGCAGGCAGGTGATACCAGGTGACACCATTCGTTTACAGGTAGGAGAAAGTATCACCTTTGAACCCCTGTTATATCATTCTTTTTGGGCTGAAGAAGGCGATTGCATTGTTGGAGAAGTATCCACGGTGAATGATGATGCTAAAGACAATCGTTTTTGGGATGAAGCCGGACGTTTTCCTGAAATTGAAGAAGATGTAGCCCCTGCCTATAAGTTGTGTACAGAATACTTGAAATTCCAAAAAAACGCATAAGCCATGAATATAAAAAAAAGACTATTCGCTTTAATTTTCTTTTGTATTACCGCCTTATTTTCTCAGGATCTATGTGCTCAAAAAAAAGCAGATCAGGTAGATTTGCTCGGTAAAGGTTCCTTCTCTATGGTCATTCTGCCAGACCCTCAGAACTATGTGAAATATGATTACAATCAACCTGTTTTTGAACTCATGACCGCTTGGGTAGCCGAAAATATTGAAAACCTAAACATCAATGCCGTAATCTGTACGGGGGATCTGGTAGACCAGAATGAATCATTGATCCCATTGTATCCACGATATGCAAACATCAGCAGCACTGCCCAATGGGAATTTGTTTCGAAAGCATTCAGCAGACTAGACCATAAAGTGCCCTATATCATTTCTCCGGGTAATCATGATTATGGGTATACCAGATCAGAAACAGACCATACCAATTTTCCTAAATACTTTCCTGTAGACCGAAATTCAGCATGGAAAAAGAAGTTGGTCAGTGTTTGTAATAACCGTAAGGGCATGCCTACTTTAGAAAATTCAGCTTTTGAACTGCAAAATGAGAATTGGGGTAAGATACTGATCATTACTTCCGAATTTGCTCCTCGCGATGAGGTGTTAAACTGGGCCAGAGAACTGGCCGCCTCAACAATCTACGCAAATCATAAAGTGATATTTTTAACGCATTCCTATTTAACATGGGATGGTAAGCGGATTGAAAAAGAACATTATAAAATCAGTCCTGCAAATGATGGACAACAAATATGGGATAAGCTGTTGTATACTTCTAAAAATATCCGCTTACTCATATCCGGTCATTTTGCTATTCCTGATGAGAATTTTGAACACAGTGTAGGACTACGTACAGATAAAAATATAGCAGGCAAACAGGTCCATCAAATGATGTTCAATGCCCAGGCTTTGGGTGGTGGAATGAGTGGAAACGGCGGCGATGGATGGTTACGTCTTCTTGAATTTCAACCAGATGGTAAAACCATAAAAATAAGAACCTATTCCCCTTTATTTGGCTTTTCGCCAACTACAAAACAATTTGCCTGGCGTAAAGCCCCATACGATCAGTTCACTTTAGTAATCGATTAATTATGACTAAGCATCATTTTCTATTGGCATTGCTTATCCTGTTTGGAATACAGGGATGTATTACTCAAAAAAATAAACAAATGAAAACCTACCAAATTATAAAAAGCTTATCCATTCAACCCCATCATAGCATCAATGCAAAAGAATTTAAAATTCAATATGAGGAGAATACGGAATTATGGGACAAATGCTTTCAGTTTATCAATGAAAATGATTTAGAGAAAATGGCGCCTGGAAAATATCCAATTTCAGGAGAAAGGTGCTTTGCAGTAGTTAGTGAGTATGAAACAAAAGCACCTGTTAAAACCAAGATTGAATCTCATAAAAAGTATATTGACCTGCAATACATTATCAAAGGAAAGGAACAGATTGGTGTAACGTCAGCCCTTTATGCCACAGTGAAAGAGCCTTATGTTGCAAGCCGTGATGTTGTATTTTATCAGGCAGATCAACTCCATTATCACCAGGCAAAACCCTCTGAATTTTTCCTTTTCTTTCCAGCCGACTTTCACCAGCCTGGTGTGTGGCTAGATGCCGCTACTCATGTGAAGAAACTGGTTATAAAAATAGAAAATCATGAGCATTAGTGTCGTTAAAACTAGTTACCTCCCGCCTTTGGCAGGAGGCTGGCAGGTAGTGGCTTTACTTAGTGTAGTTGGCTGTCTAAATTATCTGGATCGTACCATGATTACCACGATGAGAGAATCTATAACGCATGCATTGCCTATGACCGACGCACAGTTTGGATTACTAACTTCAGTTTTTCTATGGACTTATGGGTTATTAAGCCCTTTTGCTGGCTTTCTGGCTGATAAATTTAATAGAAGCCGGGTGATTATAGTCAGCCTTTTCGTGTGGTCATTGGTGACCTGGTTAACCGCACATGCAACCAGTTTTGAACAGTTGCTGGCCACCAGGGCATTGATGGGAATCAGTGAAGCTTGTTATATTCCTGCAGCATTGGCTATGATTACAGATTATCATCGTGGAAGTACAAGGTCTTTAGCTACCGGGCTTCATATGGGGGGGGTGATGTTCGGACAGAGCCTGGGCTTTCTAGGCGGCTGGATTGCCGAACGTTATTTATGGACTGATGCTTTTAATGTGTTTGGTTTAATTGGAGTAGGATATGCTGTTGTTTTATTCTTTTTTCTTCGGGACTCGCCAGACAAAGAAAGTAGTTTAGAATCAGGGCAAATAGAGGAAAAGGTAAGTTTTTGGTCAGGGGTGTTTGGTTTATTTAAAAGACGTTCATTTATTCTTCTTCTAATATTCTGGGGGATGCTCGGCATTGTGGGCTGGATCATCATGGCATGGCTACCAACCTATTATCAGGAAAACTTTAACTTGTCGCAAGCCACAGCGGGCTTGTATGCAACGGGATATGTTTATCCGGTATCCATGATTGGCGTTTTGATAGGAGGTTTTCTATCTGACCGTTGGAGCAGAACAAATCCTTTAGCAAGAATTTATCTTCCTGCCATTGGATTGTGTATTGCTGCAGCAGGTGTGTTTTTTGCAGGAAGTACTGGAATGTTATACCTGGCTATTATAGGATTCATGTTATATGCTTTAACCCGGATTTTTAGTGATACGAATTTAATGCCCATATTATGTATGATTTCCGATAGCCGCTATAGGGCTACGGGATACGGAGTGCTCAATATGTTTTCTTGCATTGTTGGTGGACTTGGAATTTATGTGAGTGGCGTATTGCGCGATGCTGATGTCAATTTAAGCATTATGTTTAAACTGGCAGCGGTTTCTATGCTGTTATGTGCTGCGGTATTACTATTGATTAAAGCAAAAATGGAACAAGTTAAATTATAAGTTGATATATCAGAGCCAGCGTACCAAATTTTAATAATGTTATGAACCCGGTTCGACTCCGGGCTTGGATACTGACCGGGATTGAATACTTCAATCCCGGTTTTTTTATCAACACAGTTCACCTTACAGTCTCACTTATGCAAACATTATGATTTCACCACATATTTGATAGCACTTGCCACATTAATTATACAATATTCTTTTAGTTTGCTTCCTTTGATCTGAACCAAAAGATATATATGTTAACAGCTCTTAAAAAATTACTGACAAACTGGATTGTCCACTTTTTAATTATGTGGATTGTAATTATTGCATTTACACTTATTCCATACCTGTATCATGTACATCTTTGGGGCAATTACATCAACAATACCGATGGCACACCTGTAACAGGTTGGCAATATGCCACCAATTTGAATAAAGATTTATTCGTTGTTGCACTTTTTATCTTTTTGACTGAAGCAATAAGACAATTTCTATTTAAAAAATATCACTTCATCGTTTTTGTAGCGGGATGTTTATTGACTGGAATAATTGCATGTGCAGGACTTGTTTATTTACGTCCGCATGTTTTCCAGCAACAAGGTAAACTTTCTGCTATTGAACCTATTTTATATATAGCAGTTTATGCCTTTGCTTATGTAATAGTGAGGGATTATTATCTTCAAAATAGAAATAGAAAGCTACATAGGATTCAGCAGTCGGAGAATGAACTCCATGCCTTAAAGGCCCAGCTGAACCCACATTTTTTATTCAATGCCTTAAATTATCTTTATGGTACCGCCTTAAAAGAAAATGCACCGGACACCGCAAAGGGGATTGATATCATGTCTGATATGATGCGTTATACCATTCATGGAATGCATGAGAATTTTGTTCCACTCCAGGATGAATTGAAGTTTTTGGAAAACTATCTGCGACTTCAGGAGGTACGTTTGCCCATAAAGGATAATATCAAAATTAGCACTCAAATTGTTTCAGATGAACCTAATCATCAACAAAAAATAGCACCACTATTGCTCCTTCCTTTTATTGAAAATGCTTTTAAGTACGGTATCAGTATGGATGCTCCATGTGAAGTTCAGATAAAGATTGTTGTGGCCGAAAACGAACTGCATATGGAAGTGTTTAATTCCATTGTTCAGAACCGTGCAGAAGTTAGCGGAAATAATACGGGAATAAAAAATACGATTAAGCGTCTGGATCTTCTTTATCCGGATAGTTACCGGTTAGATCAGAAAAATACTGGTTTAGATTATAAAGTTTCATTCTGGCTGAAGCTCAGTTTATAAACACCTCATTTAATTTTTGTAATTATGATTAAAAAAGTAATGTTACTGCTATGCGGTGCAGCAGTCCCCCTTTATGTCTGTATCTCAGACCAAAGATTCCTTGTTTACAGTTAAAATAACTGCAACAAAAATGCCCTCAATGGCTAAGATTTACCTGTTATACCAACAGCATGGTAAAAAAATAATGGATTCTGCGATGCAGAGCAATGGATTGTTTGTTTTTAAAGGTAAAATAGATAGACCGATGTATAGCACTCTTGTTTGCGATACTACAGAAATTGGTTTATCGGGAATGATTAAAAAACAACATGATAAACCCGATTTATTGAGAATGTATATTTATCCGGGGCAAGTAGCGTTGAAAACCTTCAGCCGCTCAATTGCTGATGCAAAGTTTGTTGGGAAGGGGATCAATTCAGATTATTTTAAGCTGGAACAAATGCTTAAACCCGTTTATGAAGAACGCAATAAGATCAGTAAGTTGACAGAAATTGCTCATGAGGCTGATACCTCGCCGTTGAACAGGAAATTGGATAGTTTAAGCTTAGTTAAGAAGCGCATTCAACGGAAATTCGTTATAGATAATCCAGACAGCTTTATCGCCTTAGATGCATTGCAGGATTATGCCGGAATCTCACCGGATATTGCCGTTATTGCGCCAATGTTTAACAGGCTTTCTGTAAGATTGCAGCATACACCATTGGGTAAGGAATTTCGGAAATTTCTTGCCGACCAAAAAGACCTTAACCCCGGTGCTATGGCTCCTGTCTTTGTTCAAAATGATACTGCAGGCAATCCTGTTAATCTGGCCTCATTTAGAGGGAAATATGTGTTGATTGATTTCTGGGCTTCCTGGTGTGGACCATGCAGAGGAACCAACACTGAGCTTGTTAAAATCTACAATGAATTTAAAGAGCGAAATTTTACTATCTTGGGTGTATCCCTTGATCGTGCAGATGACAAAGATGCGTGGTTAAAAGCAATAAAGGATGATGGGTTAATCTGGACCCAGGTTTCAGATTTGAAGCATTGGGGAAATGAGGTGGCAAAGCTTTATAGTATCATGAAAATTCCACAAAGTTTTCTGATTGATCCTGAAGGTGTAATTATAGCAAGAGATCTTGAAACTAAAGAATTAATGGAGAAGCTTAAACATGTATTACCGGTAAAATGATCAAAGTAATTGCAGTTGACGATGAGCCTGTAGCACATGATATTATTCGTGCCCACTCGGAAAAGATACCTTTTATTTCGCTTGATGCTACGTTTTTAAGTGCAACAGAGGCATTGTTCTATATTAAAAATGAGCGTGTAGATCTAGTGTTCCTCGACATCGCTATGCCTGATCTGTCGGGCATAGAGTTTGCCGCTATGATAAATCCCGAAATTCAGGTCATCTTTACTACCGCTTATCCGGAATATGCATTAAAGGGTTTTGAGTTGGCTGCTACAGACTATTTATTAAAGCCTATCAATTTTACCCGCTTTTTAAAAGCTTGTCAGCTTGCTGAAACGAGGCTTCAACTGCCTGAAGTAAAAAAAAGGGAAGAAGAGCAGGCTTTATTTGTAAAAGATGGACATGACTGGGTACAAATAAAGTTTAGTAACCTGGTTTATGCCAAAGCGGAAGACAATTATGTGGATTTGCATGAAACAGGTAAACACACTCTTACACGCATTACATTGACAGAATTGCAGACAAAACTCCCTGCAAATCAGTTTTTACGTGTTCATAAATCGTTTATAATTTCCAGACAGAAAATTGAACGGATTGAGAAACACCAGGTGATTGTGGCGGGACATAAGATTCCATTATCTAAATTATATAGAGATGAGCTGCTGCAAAATCTTGGGCGGGAATCATCAGTTGGTTAACCAGCTTATTGAAGCATGCTTTTTACCTCCTTTATTCCTTTCGTTACATAATGTTCGCCATCTGGCCATAAGGTTTGGCCCTTTGTAATCCAGGAAATTCCAAAGGCGATTACAGCTAAAGTTTCGAAAGCGAATATTACCGGGAACTTGCCTAGATCAGGCCTGACAATAAAGTACAGCCCTAAAATGACAAGTGAACCGATGATGGTCCAGCCACAGACTTTAAATACAATATTTCTTTTTCCCTTTTGAGAGAGACTCCCGTCTGCTTGCTTATGGTTATCCTCCTCCTTCCCCCTGGTGAAAAATACCAATGACATGATCGCCAGGCAAAACAGGAAGGTGGCTGCAAATGCAAAATGCCAACCTGTCCCCGCTATAAAGCTGAAGACTCCGCCACTGCCTGTATGAACACTCAGCTTGCATTCCAGGCATTCCATTTTTGTAGGCACGAATGCAACACCAATGCCACAGATTCCGGCCACAAAAGTCAATAGTTGTTCTTTCCAGTTATACCCTGTATAGGTAATCAGGAAAGCTCCCAGTATGCACAGCACCACCACAAGGATATCTCCGCGGTCAGTATAAAAGTAATCGCTTATGGATGGCTCAAAGCCGTAATAATCAGAAGGCCGTTTCGGTGCTATTGCTAAAATCAGGGGAAGCAGTATTCCGCTGAAACCAATAAGATTCCGGAGCGTCAGGTACGAAAACACCAGCTCGTTTTTTTCTTCCTTAATACGGTCGGCAATAGCGCCGGATTTAATTTTAGAATTTGGCATGGTTGCTAAGTTTAAAAATCCCTTTTTACCAACCGCTGGTCTATCCCTAAAATGCAAAAAAACAAGCAAATTACTGACAACAATACCCACTTGAATTTTAAAACCATACTCAAGACCAGATCGGCTGTCGTTGGATTGATCAGATGCAATAACCCATAGGCCAGTATCGGGCTCAGCATAAAAATAGTTAAAGCCAGTATATTGAACCGGATATCACTTTTTCGGTTAAGGCGCTCCTGAAGTTTCCGTCTTACGTTTGAGGCAAAGCTAAGTGACAGTCCTTGTGCTGGCTCTGTATCAAGTGCTTTAAACAAATCCTGGTAGGCTAAAAGATCGTCGGTATCCTTTCCGCTAAACGTATTGTCGCCGGAGATTGAGCCCCGGCTCAATAATTCTTGCAGTTCATCGTCATTTAACTCTTCCATGTGTTTTCCTGTTTAAGATCTTTTTCAATTTTCTCTTTCAATAATTTTCGTGCCCTGAAAAGGTAGCTTTTCACCGTCCCTTCCGGTATTCCTGTGATCTCCTTTATTTCAGTTAATGAAAATTCGTTCAGGTGATATAAGGTTAATACCGTTTTATACTGATGAGGCATTTGTTCAATAAGGTGATTCACATAATCCGAGGTATTCTTTTTTATCAGTTCCCGTTCTGGATTGTCATCTGTAAAGTGGTAATTGTCAATGTTCTCCGGATATTCATCAGGTGATCTGTTTTTGGTGTTTTTAACGTGATTTACAGCGGTTAAATAAGCTATTCGTGCAATCCAGGTAGATAGTTTTGATTGAAACCGAAAGGAAGGCAGGCTATGATGTATTTTGATAAAGACCTCCTGACAAATGTCCTCCTTGTTTTGTTTTTCCTGAACCAACCGGTGGATTACAAAGAAAACAAGCTTTTCATATTGTTTGACCAATAATTCAAAAGCCCGCAAATCTTTCTTTAATATCCTGTTTACAATTTCGTTCTCATCAAACATATAACAGTAGTCAAGATATGTACATTAGCCGTTGCAAAATAGAGAAATAAAATATTTATTAAATAATTGCAACCAGCAGGGCGGGTATGCTGACTACTGTAGCAAATAACTTAATCAACGACATCATGAAACAGTTAATGCCTTTTATAATTGTCATCGTATTTTTTGTTCTTATCGCCATATTCATTCTTGCCCTATATAACTACAGGCTAAAGAAACGGATCATTGACGCAGGTCCTTTAGATGAAACTGGCCTTAAGTTTTTGGCCCAATTGTCAGGCTCCGGAAATGAAGCCGTAAAATGGGGCTTGCTTTTACTATCGGCAGGTATCGGCTTTGTTGTCCTGGAATTTGTACCCTTCAGTGCGGAAGATTCGCCTGTACCCTACGGCATCGAAATGATCTTTATCGCCGCCGGATTCCTGCTTTACTACCTCTTTTTAAAGAAGCAAAAGAATAGCAATACGCTATAGCTTTCCTCCCTGAACAGCACAAACAATCCATTCTTTTTCTGCCAATTATTAAAGGACAAATACTCCTGCAGGGATTGTTATGCCTGATAAATACGTCCGCTAATCCATTCCATTATGAAATTTAAACACGCTGTTTTACGGCTGAGCATGATCATTGCCGTTTTTTTTGCCCAAAAGACCGAAGCTTTCGGCCAAACTTCAGCAAAGTACCAAATCAAGGGCGTCGTAGCTGATTCAGTAACAAAAACACCATTGCCGATGGTAACGGTAAGGCTCAGAAAGGCGAATCAGGAAATCATTCAAATCATGGTTACCAGGGAGGATGGATCGTTTAAATTTCCGGCCGTAATGGCTGCATCGTATTCACTTTCTGTTGAGGCCATTGGATATGCGCTCAAAACAATTCCTGTAGATTCATTAGCATTCAAGATGCAAACAATCAACCTGCAACGTATTTACCCGGGCGACAAAACAGTGGGTTTAAAAGAAGTCGCTATAACCGGTAGCAGGCCAGTCATACGACGCAAGGCCGACAGGATAATTTACGACCTGAAAGCCGATCCGGAAAGTAAAAACAATAACGTACTTACGATGATGCGTAAAATACCCTATCTGTCAGTAGATGGGGATGATAATTTGTTGATGAAAGGCAATTCAAGCTTTAAAGTGCTCATTAACGGCAAACCATCAAGCCTGGAAGGCAATCTTAAAGCAGTATTGAAAAGTATACCGGCATCTACCATAGAAAGGATAGAGGTGATTACCACTCCGCCATCTAAGTATGATGCGGAAGGATTAGCCGGTATCATTAACATCATCACCAGTAAAAAAATCAACGATGGGTTCAATGGTTCTGTAAATATCAATGAAAGCTTCCCGGTTGGCGGCCCTGGCATCGGAGGGGCATTTACGGCTAAAAGTGGTAGGTTCGGGATGTCGGCTTTTGGGGGAGGAAGTATTCACCATTCGCCAAAAACCTTTAATACCAATAAACGGGTTGATGCGATCGGTACCACACTTGATCAGGAAGGCAATCAGCGATCGACTAACAAGACCGCATATTTCGGAACAGCGCTGAGTTATCTGTTAGATACCTTAAACTTATTGACGGCTCAATTAAATTACAATGGCAGCCGCGTAAATGACCATGCCACAAAAGCTTCGGACCTGAGCGGATTAAGTGGACTTTTACAGCAATATGGCTTTGAAAATGAGCACAAAGCAACCGGCTATGGTATAGATGCAGGTATCAATTACGAAATGGGTTTTAAAGCGATGAAAAACAGGCTGCTCACATTCTCCTACCTGTTTAATACCAACCTGAACGATAGAAATGGGAGTATTGCCTTTAGTAACCGTTTCAATTTTACTACCCCGGACTTTGTGCAAACAGATCATCAGCGGTTTAAAGAACATACCGTTCAGGTCGATTTTGTCACACCGGTTAAAAAACTGAACATTGAAGCCGGGTTAAAGGGGATATGGAGGAAAAACACCAGCGATTTTGATTACAGCTCCTTAAACACCGCAATGGGTCAGTATGAAACAGATCCAGCGCTTTCCAATTCATTCAGCAATACACAAAATGTATTCAGTGCTTATAACTCCTTTCAGTTGAATTTAAATAGCTGGAATATTAATGCAGGTGTAAGACTCGAAGGAACCGTGATACGTGCCGGGTTCTCCAGTACAGCATCGCTGGCTGATCAAAATTATTTCAATGTTATTCCGGCTGTAGCGATAGGTAAAGGATTTAAGAACGGAAGCAATATCAACTTTGGCTTTTCGCAAAGGATCAGGAGGCCGGGTATCAACAGGCTAAACCCATACGTGGATCGCTCAAACCCAAACTATGAAGTTACGGGTAATCCTGACCTGAGGCCGGTTTTGTTAAATGATATCCAGTTTGGATACGGCAGCAATAAAAAGCTATCGGTTAATATCGGGCTCGATTATTCATTTATGAACAACCTTGATTTGCAGGTGGTTAATTTTAATTCAGCTACGCAGATCACCCGGATAACCTATGCCAATACAGGGAAATCGAGGAGTGCCGGAGGTAATTTTAACCTGAGCTACCCGGTAACCAGCAGCTACAATGCCAGCCTGAACGGGAATGCGATGTACCTTTGGCTCAGCGGGCAGGATAACGGACAGGCTGTAAATAACGACCTGTTGATGTATGCTGTCAGCCTGTCAAACGTTCTGCGTCTCCGTTATGGCTGGGCTTTAAATGCCGACATGGGTTTAAACAGTCGTACCCCAACAGGCTTGCAGGGTTATACCAATGGCTTTTTTTACACTGCGTTTAATTTTAATAAGAACATTATTAGAGATAAATTCAGTATCGGTGGCGGTATTAAAAACCCCTTTTCCAAATACCGCAACAGTGTAAACACCACTTTTGGTCCGAAATTTAGTCAGGTATATGAAAGCCGCAATTATTTCAGGTCCTTTAATATCAGCTTAAATTACAATTTCGGAGGCTTAAAAGAGCGTATCAATAAGAACAGAATGGGGATTCAAAATAATGATTTAGCCCGTTAAATCGTCCGGATTTCAATTCCCCGGATTCGGGGGATTTACCTCCTGTTTCCGGTTTTTTTTTGCTTGTTTTTCAGTCGCTTTTGAAAAAGACGGAAAAATAAAATATATGGGTGCAAATGGAAAATTGTTATTCATCATAGCGGACAGATAAAAAATTAAATAAATTGATCTTATCGAATATTGTAGGTCATGGGCAAGAAAATGGCCGCCAGCTTTACCATAAATAAAATCAAATCTCTCCGGATGAGACTTTTTAGACGCTACTCATTTTCCTGAATTTCCCGGGTTTTTCTTCCGACAGGTAAATACCTAAAAAAGCAAATCATGTTGAATAAGCGTTTTAGCAGGAACAATAACGCAGATATATAAGGTAACATTATTGTTGCGCAAACGTTTGTTCCTTTTTAAGATCAATCCGCTTCCTGCGATGAAAGATAATTTCTTAAATTTCTTTTGGTGTTGATCTCCAGGAGTTATCGGTAATTGTCATAAATAACTTCGTAATTCTTAAACTCAGGAATTCTAATCTGAATGAACCTGAAAATCTTAAAGTTCTTTGATCCTGTTTTCTTTCGGAAATTTCATCCGTTTTTTTTGTAAGTGTAAGATAATCAGCTTTTCATAATTCCGCTCGTGTGGCCTTAATTGGGCAAATCAATCGTTTGCGTAGCTGTTAAATTGGAATGTCGTAGTTCGATTGAATAACTTCCAGATACAGTTTTAAGCCCGTTCCCATCTCTATAGTTATAGCTGCTAAGCCCATTTCTGAACTGTAATCCTATTACTAACCAAAAAACAACAAACTATGATGAACTATTACTTAAAGCGTTCATTGCCAGCGCCACCCATTAAATTATTGGCATTTATAAAACTCTGTTCTTTATTACTGATGGTAATGTTTTTTAATACCACTGCAGAAGCCCGGCCCATAAAAAAAATCAGGGCTGATATTGAGGTAAAAGGTGTGGTGAAAGACAGCCAGGGCACACCCATACCCGGTGTTTCTGTACATGTGAAAAACTTAAACAGCCGTGGTACTGCTACAAGTTCTGAAGGAGGATATATCCTGAACGTTCCTGAAAATGCAATTCTGGTTTTCAGAGCTATCGGTTTCAAAACTAAAGAAGTGCCTGTCGGAAAGGGAGGTGTGATTAATGTAACGCTGGTAGACGAATTAAGCAACCTGGATGAAGTCGTGGTGGTAGCTTATGGTACCCAGAAAAAAGCCAGCTTAACTGGTGCAGTGGCCACCATTAGTCCTAAACAAATCAAAGAAAGACCAGTTAGCTCTATTCAAAATGCATTACAGGGGATTTCTCCGGGTTTAACCATTTTGCAGCGCCCTGGCGATGTAGGTCGTGATCCGGCTGCCTCTACAACAGTGAGTATCCGTGGACGAAGCAGCCTGGTTGCTGCAGGAAGTCCGATGTATATTATTGACGGTATACCTGCTTCCCCACAGGAATTTGCAACGCTAAACCCAAATGACATTTCAAGCATGTCGGTTTTAAAAGATGCTTCTTCGGCAGCTTTGTATGGATCAAGGGCTGCCAATGGCGTAATCATGGTGACTACCAAAAGGGGTACAGGTGATAAAACTACGGTAGAGCTAAATGCAAACTATGGCTGGCAATCTCCAACCCGTATTTCTAAATATGTAGGCTCCGTAGATTATGCGATGCTATACAATGAGGCCCTGACCAACGCAGGTGCTGCGGTACTTTTTACTCCTGAACAAATACAATGGTATAAAGATGGCTCAAAACCTGATCTGTATCCAAATACAGACTGGTACAAAGAAGTATTGCGTAAAACTGCGCCCATTAGTGATGTCAATTTAAACATTAATGCTCCGGGGAAAATTACGAACAGTTATCTGGGCGTGTCCTATTTTAATCAGGGATCTATTATTCCAGATCGGAAGCAAGACCGTATCGTTGCCAAGTTAAATACAGAAAGTATTGTTGTTCCTGAAATATTAAAGGTAGGAACCAATTTCTCCTTTATCAATCAGAACCTCGACCGCAAGGGCAATATGTCCTGGACTGAGCTCAACAGGTCCTTGCCAACCTCAGTTTTCCGTCAAAGCAACGGGCAATGGGGATCAATTGACAATGGGAAAGTAAACTCACAAACTGCAGGTCGTAACCAAACACGGTTGATAGAGGAAGGTGGTAAAGGCTGGGATAGGGATAATTACTTCCAGACCGCTGCCAATGCCAGCTTAACGCCTTTAAAAGGTTTGTCTATTAATGGATTGGTTTCCTTAAAATACACCTACGGAAACTCATGGGCTTTTAACAATACCCTGGATCCTATTAATGATTTTTTAACCGGTAATCCGATTGCTTCTACTCAGAGAGTACAAAATGATATGCTTGAATACTGGCGTAAAAGAAAAGAACTCCTGGTACAGGGAACCGTTGATTACGAACGTACTTTTGGCAAGCATTATGGTAAAATAACGGTCGGCGCTTCACAGGAAAGTAATACTTATCGTACCGCTCTGGTAGGACGTAAAAACTTCCCCAACAACGATATGACTACAGTGGTGAGTGGCTCTTCTAATCCGGAAGACATCAATTCTGATGCAGATGGTCAGGCAAACCGTAGTAATCAATCAGACTGGTCCATGCGCTCTGTGTTCGGTCGTTTCAACTATACTTTTAATGAAAGATATTTGTTTGAAGTAAATACACGTATAGATTATTCTTCACGCTTTAGGGAAGATGTCCGTCAGGCAGTGTTCCCATCTTTGTCGGCCGGTTGGATCATTTCAAGAGAGAACTTTATGAAAGATATCACCTGGATCAATAACCTGAAAGTTCGTGGTTCATGGGGATCATTAGGAAACCAGGATGCCGTATCCATCGGAAACTATTTCGACCTGCTGAATACGGGTTACCAGTATAGCTTTGAAGAGTCTCCTCAGGACGGGGTATGGTCACAGAAAATTGCCAACCCGCTTGCTACCTGGGAAAAAGTATACATGACGGATATAGGCGTAGACATGAGCCTGTTTAAAGGTAAACTGGATATCACTGCCGATTACTATATCAAAGATACCAAAGACCTTTTAATGAGGGTTCCGGCACTTCAAACCAGCGGAGTGAATACCAGTACTACAGATGCGGTGAACAGTGGGCTCCCTTTATCCAATGGAGCAGCCACGAAAAATAAAGGCTTTGAACTTGCAGTAACCCACAACAATAAAATTGGTGATTTTAATTTTAGCATTGGCGGTAATTTATCCATCATAAACAGCACCATTACCAAATTGGGAGATGGCAGAGAGAATTTCGACGGAAGGTTTATACAGAAGGTAGGAGAGTCGATAGGGTCCTTTTATGGATATGAAGCCGACGGCCTGTTTGTAGATGCAGCTGATGTTGCAAACCATGCCTTTCAAACCACCACCACCAAAGCAGGTGATATTAAGTTCAGAGACTTAAATGGGGACAACAAAATTGATGCGGCAGACCGTAAAATAATTGGCAATGATGTGCCCTGGTTAAACTATGGCTTTAACTTAAGCGCAAACTATAAAGGTTTTGATTTGAATGTACTGACCTATGGTGTGGCGAAGGTGAAAACCTATTTATCCGAAGAGGCAGCTTACCCTTTCTTCAACGGGGCCAATGTAAAAGAACAATGGTTAAACCGCTGGACCGTAGAAAATCCAAATCCAAATGCTGATTTTCCACGTATCCTGCGTACCGGAGATGGCGGACATAATTACAATCCTACATCGTCCTTCTGGCTATTCAGTGGCGCTTATTTCAGGGTAAGAGGCATTACGCTGGGTTATACCTTCCCTCAGGACGTAATTAAAAAAATAGGTCTGGGCAAGATGAGGATTTATGGAACTGCGAACAATCCATTCACCTACATGGCTGATAAACGTTTAGCAGATTATGATCCGGAGTCGGGCTCAGGACGTGGGGGATATCCAGGTATTAAAACCTGGTCAGTTGGATTAAGTGCAGGTTTCTAATCAAAATTAAATTTGAATCACATGAAAAATAGAACATCAATATATATCCTTACAGGCCTGTTGACATTTGGTGCTGTAAGCTCTTGTAAAAAGGATTTCTTAGAAAGACCACCATTAGATCAATTGTCAGAAACCACCTTTTGGAAAAATTCAAATGATGTATACAAGGCGGTAAATGCAATCTATAACCAACTTCCCGGCGACGGTATAATCTATGAGGATGGGGCTTCCGATAATGCTCATGCGCAATATCCATGGGAAAGTTCTGCGACTGATGTTTCGGCCGGAACTGCGACCTCTGTGACTGACGCCGGCTGGAGTTTTATCGATGTCCGCCGGGCCAATTATTTCCTCGCGAATGCGGATAAAGTGACTGGGATGGATCAGGCTTTGCTGGAACGCTATAAAGCGGAAGTTCGCTTTCTAAGGGCGCTCTTTTACCATAGGTTGGCTACTAAATTCGGGAATGTACCCTTAATCACTACGGTTTTGCCGCTCGGTGAAGAAAATGTACCCAGAACACCAAAAGCTGAAGTATTGAAGTTTGTAACGGATGAGTTGGATGCAGTTTCAAAAGTTCTGCCCGCAAGTTATTCTGGTGGTAAATCAATTGAAAAAGGCCGTGTTACCAAAGGCGCTGCACTGGCTTTAAAAGCAAGAGTGCATTTGTATGAAGGTCAGTGGCAACAAGCAGTTGATGCTTCCAGTCAGGTGATGACATTGGGTTATACCTTGTTTAAAGTGAGTACGGAGGCAGCCATAGATGCGAAGGATAACTATAGCACCTGGGTAACTTTTGCGGATGCAAATGATGAGAAAAAATTCCGTTTGGGTTTACGCAGTTATGAAGGACTTTTTCACAAAGCCAATGAAGGTAATAATGAGGTCATTCTTGATCGCCAGCAGATTGATCAGAAAGACGCGAATTTTTTGAATACCTACCTGCCTCCGGGAACTATTGGGGGATGGAGTTCGGTAACACCTACTCAGGAGCTGGTAAACAGCTATGGTAGTTATAAAACGGGTGAGGCAGTTGTGCCACCTAGCCCGGCACAAAGGGCTTCCTGGTATATTGCTAAAGATCCAAATTTCGCAAATGAATATAAAAACCGTGATCCGCGTTTGTATGCAACTATCCTGTTTGAAAATTCTCCATGGAATGCGATAGAAGATGACTATAAATTTAATTGGGCGGAAGGAGCTTCTAATATGTCGCAAACAGGGTATAATTTCCGTAAAATGGTCGATCCTTCGATCTATCGCGATCAGGTAGACAACCATGCTAATATTATTCTGATCCGCTATGCAGAGGTACTTTTAACTTATGCAGAAGCTAAGAATGAGATCAGTGGTCCTGACGGAACTGTTTTCGACGCACTTGATGCGATCAGAATCCGTTCAGGAATGCCGGTGCTGGACAGAGTGAAATATGGAGACAAAGTGCTGTTAAGAGAGCTGATCCGCAATGAACGACGGGTGGAACTTGCACTGGAAGGTCAGCGTTACATGGATATTCGTCGCTGGAAAATTGCACCACAAGTGATGAAAACCATTAATAATATTAAAAATACCCAGGCACAAGCCAGAACCTGGACCGATAAATTGTACCTGATGCCAGTACCTCAAAAGGAAATAGATCTTGCAAAAGGAGTATTGACACAAAATGATGGTTATTAAAAGATAAGTTAGTTAGTTAGTAGTAGAAGTCCATCCGGGTCCAGGACCCGGTGGGCTTTTTGTCGTTTTAATAACCGTAATAATGTCCATCATTATCCATGTTCTGTCCAGGCATAAGCGGGCTTTTTGATCATACTTTTGGGCTGGGAATTTGTTCCCGCAAAAAAAAAGAAAACTGCTTTACAAGGTCTGGTTAGGGCCTTTTTGTGTTTAAAAAGTTTAGGTTTATGCATGTCAGGTTTTAGTTTGTTCCAGGAAGGAGCAATACCTTTGGTTCAGGTGCGCCATGTTGTCGCATGAAAAATATTAGTTAATAATTTAGTTATATGATCACCAGTTTTTTTAAAATTCCGCTATCGAAAGGGCTATTGTTTTTCTTCGCATTTTCATTTTCAATCCTGAATGTTTCAGGTCAGGACCTCGCTTACGAATTACCTAAGCAAACGGCAGGGGTGAAGCGTCCTGTGATGTCTCTGAATGGCGAATGGCAGTTTCAGTTTGATGCCAATTCAACATGGGATTTGATTCAGGTGCCTGGTGAAGCAGTGATGCAAGGGTATGGAATTGCGCACGACAAGTCTTTCTTTTATAAAAGAAAGTTTTCGCTTCCTAATGATTTTAAAGGGAAGAAAGTCGTTTTAAGATTCGATGGGGTGTATAGCCAGGCGACATTAAGTATCAATGGAAAAGTCTTAAGAACACATAAAGGCGGGTTCTCCAGATGGGAAACCGACATTACTCCTTACATTTCATTTGACAAACCGAATGAGGTGTTTTTAGAGGTTCAGGATAAGGTGGATGATATCTCTTATGCTTCCGGTTATGCGCATCATCCAATTGGTGGTATCCTGAGGGATGTCACTCTTTTTGCCACAGCTACAAGTAGTATCCACGATTTTGGGCTAACAACGGAACTGGATAAGGATTTTAAGGATGCGGTGCTAAAAATGAGTTATGAGGTAGAAGCAGGAAAGGGAGCAACGATTCACTATGCACTATTTGATAAAAATAATAAACCTGTACCGAATACCGCAGTTCAGTTTGCGGTTAATAAGGGGCAAAATATAAATACCTTCAAGGTTGCTAATCCTTTGAAATGGGATGCCGAGCATCCCAATTTATACCGTTTAGAGGTTAAGGTGAAAAAGGACGGTAAGGATATGTACTTCTTCAATAAAGCGGTCGGATTCAGAACCGTTAAAATCGTAGAAGATCAAATGCTGGTCAACGGAAAACCGGTGAAATTGAGAGGCGCTAACCGTCATGATGTACATCCGACCTTAGGTCGCATTAGCACTGCTTATTATGATAGCCTGGATGTCAAACTGCTTAAAGATGCACACATCAATTTTATTCGCACCTCACATTATCCACCTTCTGAGCGCTTCGTCGAGTTATGTAACCGCTACGGAATCTATGTGGAAGTAGAAACCTCCGTTTGTTTTGTGGATACCTACAGACAAGTAAACTATGCTCCGGGAGCTACTCAGGATGATCCAAACCATACCGCTCAATACTTAAGTCAGTGTAGGGAAATGGTCAATACTTTCAAATCACATCCTGCAGTGGTGATCTGGTCCATCGGTAATGAATCCATTTATGGCAGCAACTTCAGGAAAAGTTGGGATTATGTTAAAAGTGCGGATAAAACCAGACCGGTCATCTGGAGTTACCCGGGTTCGCAAAAGAGTGATTCCAAAATCTATGAGATCCTGAGTATGCATTACCAGGATGTAAACGGTAATTTAACGCAGTTTGGGAAGACCACCAAAGGCTACGAAGGTCATGGTATCCCTGCATTATTTGATGAGTGGGCGCATCCGGCATGTTATACTTATCAGACCTTACGTGATGATCCAAATATCAGGGAGTTCTGGGGTATTTCTATGGATATGATGTGGGGACGTTTATTCCCTACAAAAGGTGGATTAGGGGGTGCAATCTGGGGTTATATAGATGAGACTTTTAATGTTCCTCAAAAATTAAAGAAGGGAACTGCATTTTGGAATGAGTTTGCTAAAACCGCTAAACCGGAAGGTTTTCAGGGACATGCAGTCGGCTATGGAGAATGGGGAATCGTGGATGTCTGGAGAAGGCCGAAACCAGAGTTCTGGTCTACTAAAAAAGCGCAGTCACCAATCCGTATTCTGGAAGAAGGCAAGGTGATCAAAAACTTTAACTCAAATCAGCAAATTCAGTTTTCGGTGTATAACCGATATGACCATACCAATTTAAATGAAGTCAAACTGGAGTATGTTTATGAAGGGAAAAAGAAAACCATAAACCTCCCGAATATCAATCCGCATGAGAAAGGCGCTTTCCAATTGCCTGCCGAAAATTGGAAAAAAGGAGAATCAGTCTTGTTGAATTTTGTGGATAGTAATGGCCGGAATGTAGATACCTATGAGTACTATTTTGGAGAACGCCCGGTTAATATGCCTGTTGCTAACCATAAAGGTGCATTAAAGTTGGTTGAAAATGCAGATCAGTTTATCATCAAGGGAGATCACTTTGAAATCCCTGTTTCTAAAGCAACCGGTCTGATTGAAAATGCACAATCCAATGGAAAAGTGTTTATCGAAAAAGGACCGTTCCTGAATATTGATGTGAATCTAAACCACCTGACTGGTGCGGAAGTGAGAAAAAGTGCCAATAAGTTTTTGATCCATGATAAAGACTGGAAAAAGACTGCAGTAAAATGTGAGCTTAAAAATGGTGTGGCCTTGATTACGATTGCAGGAACTTACCTCGGACTGAATGTCAACTTTGACATTACCGTAAAATCAGAAGGGGAGTTGACCACCAGCTATCGTACTACTGGTGAACCTAATGGATATCTGAGAGAAATCGGCCTTAAATACTACATGCCTGATGATATTGACCAGTTAAACTGGGAACGTGATGGCTATTGGAATTACTATCCGGAAGGAGAGTTTGCAGGTAATGAAGGACGTGCTATGCTTTTTGAAAGTAAACAGGCAGCTTACGGTGTAAAACCAGTACAGGCCTGGGATCAGGATACGCGCAACTACTATTACTGGTCGGATAAAGGAGCCAGAACCGAAAAACCGCTGACGAATAAAGCGAAGAGCATGAAAGACAATATTTACTATTACACGCTTTCCGCGGGTCAGCTTCCCCGGATTTCGGTGGTGTCTGCTCAGGCTGATGTTGCCTGTCGTATAGACCGTATGGAAGATGATCAGGTGGTACTTTTCCTCAATAACAAATGGGATTATCCGGAAATTGCATGGGGTAATTATTGTAAGACCTTAGAAGCATCTCCAATCAATGGTGTAATAAAAGTTGCGTTCTAAATAAAGATCAATATTTCAATTTAATAGAGTCGTTAGCTCTTCCATTGGGAGAGCTAACTTTCCCAGACCAATTGGATGAGTTTAAGAGCACTGGTGAAAGTTAAAATAAGAATGTAAAACCACCGCCTTTTTTAGGGTGTTTCATTTCTTCAAATTTGCTGATTTCAGCGGACAAATGCCTGGTATACTCCTCATCCATGAATTTTCTGAAAATGTTAATGTCTTCATGTTTACGAGTATCAATGAGTGCCTGATAATAATCAGTTTTTGTTTCATTGTGTACGATCGCAAGAGGTAGTTTATACACAGCCTGGATATAGTTCATTAACAATCTGGAAGTTCTGCCATTCCCATCATAAAAAGGATGGATACTAACCAGGTTAAAATGCGCATCATAGGAAAGGTTTAATTTTTCCCGTACAGTTAGATGCTCCTGCATTCGTCTGGCAAGATCCAAAGCGAGATTTTTTGTTAACATCTCCACCTTATCAAAATTGGGAAAATATGTATCTCCAGCGACTACGTTGCCTTTGCGAAAAGCTCCGGTAGCTGCATCAATAGTTCCAAACACCGTATTATAAGTACTTGCCGTATTTTTTACGATAAGTGAGTTTAATTTTTGAATAAATTGGCTGGTAATTGAACTTCTGGCTTTAGCTTGCTCTAAGGCATATTGAAGCGCAGCATAGTGATCAGTTACCATCAGACTTTCGTGCAGAGGCTTTCCTTTTGGTGTCAAGCCCTCAATAAGTAAAACCTGAGTTTCGACTTCAGTAAGGGTTGAGCCTTCAATCCTGGTAGAATGGTGAACGATAGAAATCAGATTAAATTTTTCATGATCTATCACCTGGTCTATGTCAAGATGCTGATATTGTTCTATAAGTTTGATGATGTCCATTGTCTTCATTACAAATGTAATCAATTTGATGTTTTAATTCATACCCCCAACTACTCATCGGTTACCTAGGAAAGGAATGCTGATTACAAGACTGATTTGACGCAGTAAAGCCTGAAATCTTACGATTCCAGGCTTTTGAGTAGTTAAATAACAGTCCCGCCCTTTTGCTGAAAATCTCTCTTAACACGTTCGTATCTTTCCGGATCAATCGGCTTAGAAGCACGTTCTATAATACTTGATTTAAAACCTAAGTCTAACGCATCATTAGCTGTATAGTACACACAATAATCGGCGGCCACTCCACAAACGGCTACCTCAGTAACTCCTCTTCCTTTAAGATAATCGGCCATGCCTGTAGATTTTTTTCTACCATTGTCAAAAAAGCCGCTGTAACTATCAATTTCTTTATCCATCCCTTTTCTAAAAATAGCCTCAATGGCATTCGTTGAAAGTTCCGGAGCCAATTCTGCTCCCTTTGTTCCTTGTATGCAATGCTCAGGCCATAGCACCTGATTTAATCCGTTTAACGATATTTCTTCAAACGGTTTTTTATCCGGGTGGGAAGTAAAGAAACTTTTATGACCTCCCGGATGCCAATCCTGGGTAGCTACTACGATATCATATTCTGCCTGTAAGTCGTTAATTGTCTGGACGATTTCATCACCATGGTTAACAGCTAAAGCGCCTCCAGGTAAAAAATCATACTGGATGTCGATAATAATTAAAGCTTTCATAAATAAGGATTATAGGTTATTATATTTTAAAATAGTTACTCACTTTTGATACCTTTTCCACTAAAGCGGCTGAATTAGGTTGTAAAACATATTCACTCAATCCAACCTCCTTTGCTTTAGGAGCCCAATCATAGGTATAACCCAAACGCGTCCATGGGTAATGGAAATCTGCTGTAGTTGATAGTGTACGGTAATAGGCAAAAACAATATAATTATTATACCATGAGCCGAAACCTTCAGGATTATTATTACTTAGTACCGCACCAGCTCTTTTAGTGGTGATCACACGGCTTCCTGCTGGCCTATACAAATTTTCCGGGTTTACCCAAATCTCGGCGATGTGCGTATTGCTTCGTTCATTAGCAGGGGGTAAGCCCAACAACTGACAGATACGCATGGTGGTATCACTCGCTGCAGTGAAAGAAGAACCTATGCGTGCTTTCATTTGCTGTGGGATGAATAACCAGGATTCGCCCCATGAATTGGTAATCGATTCGCCAACCGGATAGCTAGATGGAAAACGCATATAGCTAGCCAGCAACACATGTGGCTTACCATTAATTGTTTTCCATTTCAAAGCAGTGTTTTCAGGAGTTAATGCCCATAATGTGTCAATTATTTCTGCACTATCAGCAACCATTGCATCCAGTATGGCGCTTTGGTATAACTCGTTCATAGAAAGTACAGGTGGTTTTGGCTCTGATGGAATATCGTTATCTTTTTTACAGCCAACGAGCATACCAAGCATAAGCAAAGCACATAATAATAAAGGAGAGTAATTAATTGTTTTTTCTTGCATTAGATTTAAATTGAGTTTAAAAATTAGAAGTATGAAGATAATGCAAAAACTGGTTATAGTATAATGGGCGTGTTTTTACCTTATAGCTATAAATGGGTATTTTTAAACGAAAGAAAGAGGGTTGTTTTAGGATATAGATTGAAATTAAGCTTTCTTACCTGGTGGAGGTACTGCACATTCAACTTGTTCATTTTTTTGTAGAAAACAGTTTGCTTCGAATTCAAGAATCTTAGCCTGTAAAATGTGATCTTAGAGCTATCAATGCTATCCAGATTTTATGCAAGCAAGACAAAAGGAATAGTAAAAATAATGGCCGATGTAATTGGAATACACCGGCCATTATTTATTATATGAAAAGGTCATGAATTTCATTCAACTAAAGTAGTTATATAAGCTTTTTGAATATATTGGTTACAACTTGCGGCAATTCATTAATTGCCTTCTCCGGATTGTTTACCACTCCTTCAGCCCAACCTCTCCAGATGACCTTAGAGGATCTACGATCTATAAGATCAATCATGATGCTACTTTCTTTTACGATCATTCTTCTTTCAGTACTGCCAACATATATTGGGAAAGGATCGTAAAAGGAATAATAATAAGCCGACCGGCCCCGGTAATAACTTACTCTAGGACCCATCCTCCATGGGGAGTAGTAATAGACTGGTTCGTTATATATCCTGGTTTCCTTGTTTACAACAGCTGTATAACGGACCAGTATGTCAGGTTTTGCATTGTCAAGCGTCAAACCCCTAGTGTTGAGTTGCTGACTGGCAGTTTCTACAATCAGATCGGTAGCAATGTCGTTATTATAGATATTTGAGGTTTTGGACTGGCCTTCAGGAATCCAGGCATAAGTTTTATAAGTTGCATTCAGGGGTTTATTACTCACTGCATAGTAAGTGTAAGGCGAGCAGGCAGTTAGCGTGGCTAACAGTGCCAGTACTACAAATAGTTGCTTTTTCATCTTGATGTGTGTTTAAATAAAGTAGAAAAATAACCATGCCTTGTTTTTTACATTAATTTACGAAATTTTAGGGTCTCCAGAGGGAGCTGAAGGAAGGAATTACATATCAATGACCATAGGGAAATAGATTCATTATCAAGAGTCCAGAGCATTGATAGGGGCAATTCGCCTTTGGAATTTTGATATACCAGCTGAAACCGTTATTGATCAGTTCTGTTAATCGTTAGGCCAGCTACTTTTGATGGCTTCGGTTCTATGGAGCATTCCCCAATCAATCATCGAGTCAATTAAACCAGTTAAGTTCTTACCGGACTCTGTTAGAATATACTCTATTAATACAGGAGTTTGATTGTACACTTTACGCTCTATAATACCGTTTAATTCCAGTTCTTTCAGCTCTTTTGACAACATTCTGGGAGTGATTTTATCGATGTTGTTTTGTAAATCCTTAAAACGGATTTTCCCATGCAGCAGCGAGGCAATTATCGGTAGCTTCCATTTGCCATTCATGACATTTAAGGTGTCCGTTAAAGCCAGTACATAATGGCGTGGGCACTGTTGCACCTTATCTCTATCTAATAATTCCTTGAAATCACTCATAAATTTTACGTTATTCTAGTATACAAAAGTATAGTACTAATATTTAAGAACAAAGTATACTTAGTATATTAATATCGCTAGGTTTACATCATAACAAAATATAAGATATGATTTTAGTAACAGGTGCAACAGGTCAATTCGGTTCGAAAGCCATTGACCATTTATTAAGCAAAGGTGTTAGACCATCTGAAATTTCCGCTTTAGTAAGAAACGAAGCAAATGCGCAGCATCTTAAAAGCAGGGGAGTTGAAGTAAGAGTTGGGGATTACACAGACTATGATTCATTGGTTAAAGCATTTCAAGGCGTAGATAAACTATTATTGGTTTCCAGTAATGATAGACAAGCTGTCGAAAACAGGACTGCTCAGCACATAAACACCATAAAGGCTGCGAAAGAGGCCAATGTTAAATATATTGTTTATACCTCTTTTGTGAGGAAAACCAATTTTGAGGACTCGTCTATAGCCGCATTCCAAAATTCACATGCACAAACAGAAGCCTATCTGATAGATAGTGGCATTGATTATACTATACTTCAAAACGGTATTTATCTGGAAATGATACCAGTTTTTGCCGGAGAAAAAGTAGCTGAGACTGGTATCATATTATTTCCTGCAAAGGACGGTAAAGCAAGCTATGTGCTTCGCGAAGAGTTAGCAGAAGCTGCTGCACACGTACTAACCACTGAAGGACATGAAAAGCAAATTTATAGTTTAACTAATTCAACTTCGGTCTCTTTTAGTGAGATCGCTAAGGCCATAGGTAATCAGCTGGGGAAAGATGTTAACTATCAATCCTTAGAAGTTGACCTATTTGAATCTAAAATGAAAGAGTTTGGGGTTCCGGACTTGTATATTGGTATGTTTACCATGTGGGCGATGGCTCAGGCGCAAGGCACAATGGATGTCTTGAATGACACGTTAGAAGGATTCTTAGGTAGAAAACCTACAACCATGTCTGAATTTGTCGCTCATATTTATTAGAATTCTATAAATACCTTCAGCTACTCACGGAATGACTCAGCAGTTATATAGAAAATGCTGCTGATTACACCTTACCTGTTTATTCAGGTAGGGATTTTTTGTTTGTGGATTTGACTAAATCTATCGCCATCGCTGAGATAAATTAATGTTGATTTACATCAAATGCATTGGCTACTTTCGGTGGTCCTCTTATATTGGGCCATACTTGAATGGTTAAACCATCGTTTGTATCACCATAGGGGATTCTGGATGGAGAAATTGTTTCATTGAGAAAACCCGAAGTAGTTAAGCGTATGGAATAGTTTTGGGACGGAACGAATAATTAATTTACTGATACCTTATAAAAACAAACATATTAATAATTGCAAATGGGAAAAATTGATTTTTTAAATAAAAAAGAGCAGCCACAATCAGACAATTCTCTTGAGAAAAATACTGAGCCTTATATAGGAGATTTAAATAAAACAGACATTCTATTTAAACTCGTTCAGACACCACAAACGGAAAGAGACGAAAAGTGGCAACAAACATTTTTAGATAACATTGGCCAGGCAAGTTTTCGTTGCGGCGACCCACAAGTAATAACCGGACCTGATGGATTCCCTTATTTTCAGCTTTTTTTACCGGAACCAAATAAAAGTTTTCAATGTTTTGTAATTGATAAAATGAAAGACGATTTTTTGCTTACTTCTGGTTTTGGTGTAGCAATTAATCCAACACAGCAGGGTGTAGATTGGGTCTTATCTTATGGTGACATTTTAAACTTGCGTTTAAACAATACATTTTATACAAATACAGAAACGGCATTTTCAAAAGAGACAAACGATGAAACTATTGCTGAAAATGAAGAAGTAATGATTGGACAGCCGTCCGAGACAATTCTACCAAAACAAACCCGACAACTTATTGATAAGTTTTTAAAATCGAGAGGTGTTGAGACACCAAAGGTATTATTAATGATGCGACATAGGAAAAATGGAAATGGAGTTTCACAGGAGATTGTTTTCAATTTGACACCTAAAAACTTCAAGGATGAAAGCACATATAGAAGCGTAATGCAGACTGTTAGTTGGTACCTGCCGCGCCACTATTCTTATGTCGGTATGGACGAAGAAAATTTAGGAGATGGTTTTATGCCTTTGTAGCGAAAACATTGATGCTGATTTCTCCTTAGGAACCAACACATAGGGCACAAAATTGGCCTTAACATATGCTTAAAATAAGAAAAGCGGAAATGATCCTCCGATCATTCCCGCTTTATCTAAATTAACGCTCTCATATATAAAGACGCTTATAGCCCTTTTATATTGTGCGCTCACTAAATTAAATCAGCATAAATCTTTTTAGCAAGGCCATATCTTTCCCCACTGTAATATTCGCGTGTTTGCATAGTCTGAATGTGGGTATGCCCCGGAATTTTTGAAACACAAAATATATTTTATATTTCCTTCCGTTTAATATAATAAATGACGTTATTGGTTTGACAAACGCAACTTACTATTGTTTTGTATTTCAATATGAAAAAAGCTCTCGTATTTTTTTGGCTAATATTTTTGTTTTCTGCCATTGGATATCTATTCTGGTACAACGATATCATTTACCAATTGCCAACTCCAGTTCCTAAAGACTATAAATCAATTGAGACAGGCAGTTTGATCGTTAACAAAGCTTTGAACAATAACCATAATAAACCTATTTTTCTCCATTTTTTTAATCCAGACTGCCCCTGTTCACGATTTAACATGAAGCATTTTAAATCACTGGTTAAAGAGTATGGCGATCGTATTGATTTTAGAGTGGTGGTATTGAGTCCAAAATCTTTTACTCCGGAAACCATCCAAAATAAGTTTGGTCTCCAAATCCCTATTCTATTTGATAAAAACCTTGCTGCAGCTTGTGGTGTGTATTCTACTCCCCAGGCAGTTTTACTAGATCAGGCTCAGCATTTATATTATAAAGGGAATTATAACACCACTCGTTATTGTACAGATGAAAAAACCAGCTTCGCAAAAATAGCATTGAATGGTTTGTTGAAAAAACAAACTGATCTGGTTTTCAGTGAGGCAGCACTAAAATCCTATGGTTGTACTTTGCCAGACTGCAAATAATAATTAATTTTTGAACTGATTTAAGCAATGATTTCGAACAATCATATCACTAATTTTGAAAGCCAAAACCGTTTACTTTTCCTGGGCGTTAAGGAAAGAACGGATCGTTTAATGAATTACTTTTTATGGGTATACTTCATCGTGGGGCTAATATTTGCGCAATTTTATGATACCTGGTTAATTGCATTTGGAGTAGGTGGTCTTTCTTTGCTGGCTTATTATTCCGTGAAATATCTTTTACCATCATCCGATCTTTATCAATACGTTTTAAGCGCAGTGCTGGGTATTTTTATGGCACAGTTTATTTACCAGATGCATGGACTATTCGAAATGCATTTCTTTGCCTTTATTGGCAGCACGCTGTTAATCTCCTATGAGAAATGGAAACTACAGATACCGATGCTAATTGTGGTTATGGTTCATCATGCGGTATTTGGCTATTTGCAAAATAGTGGGGTAACCGGAATCTATTTTACACAGTTGGATAATTTTGATTTGCAGACTTTTATAATTCATATGTTGCTGGCCGATATGATCTTTTTTGTCTGTGGATTATGGGCCTACTTACTAAGAAAATCTAATGAAAGGCAGGTTGCCCAGACCTTAGCAATGGCCGAGCTACAAAAAGAAGCTCAACTATCATCGGTTCGGAAACAGAATGAAGAGATATTGGAAAAAGCCAACGAGAAGCTTAAGGTATCTAATTTAGAATTGGAAAAAGCCAGAGCTGAAGCAGATCGGGCCAATCAAGCCAAAAGCATCTTTCTGGCTAACATGAGTCATGAGATCCGCACCCCGATGAATGGGGTTATGGGGATGGCGATGCTTTTAAAGGAAACTGACTTGAATAAAGAGCAGTATATGTTTGCGGATGTGATTGCTAATTGTGGTGAAGCATTGATTAATGTGATCAACGATATACTGGACGTTTCTAAAATAGAATCCGGCAATATGGAATTAGAGTCTGAAGATTTTAACTTGCGTAAGTGTATTGAAGATGTCCTTGATATATTTGCAGTTAAATCTGCTGAACTTCAGTTGGAACTAGTCTATCATATTGAAGAAGATGTTCCTTTGCAAATTGTTGGTGATCAGCTACGGCTGAGGCAGGTATTGATTAATCTGGTTGGAAATTCTATGAAATTTACTGAGCAGGGTGAGGTTTTCGTAGCCGTTTCTGTGGGGAATATTTTACAAAACGGACAGTTCGAACTGAAATTTGCAGTAAGTGATACAGGTATTGGAATAGCGGCTGATAAATTGGGTAATTTGTTTAACTCTTTTTCGCAGGTTGATTCTTCTACAACCCGTAAGTATGGTGGTACTGGCCTGGGCCTCGCAATTTCAGAAAAACTTGTCAAACTTATGGGTGGCAAAATTAATGTGGAGAGTGAGCTGGATCAGGGATCGACCTTCTCATTTATGATGCGTACGCAAATTGGAACTAAGTTCCTGTTGCCATATGCCAATTCAAGCATGACTGAACATGCTGGCAAAAAGGTAATGGTTGTTGATGATAATGCTACGAACCTGAGCATTTTAAATAAGCAGCTTGGATATTGGAACTTACAACCTATATCCGCCAGTTCGGCTAAACAGGCATTATCAATACTGTCGCTTGATCCGGCAATTGACTTAGTGATTACAGATATGCAAATGCCCGGCATGGATGGTGTAATGCTGGCCAAGTTGATGAAGCTGCGCTATCCATTTATTCCGATTCTTTTGCTCAGTTCTATTGGCGAAGAATTTGAAGAGAGTCAACTTGGTCTGTTTTATTCAGTCGTAACAAAGCCTATCCGCCAACATGTCCTTAGTAAACAAGTCTCAAATGCATTGCAAATAAGAAGGCATGCAGAAATAGAAGAACAGGTGCCTCATAACAAATTGTCGGCTCAATTTTCAATAAATTACCCTTGCGAATTGCTGGTAGCAGAGGATAAATTAACAAACCAATTGGTAATCGTTAATATTCTTAATCGATTAGGTTATAAACCGGACCTGGTGAAAAATGGAGAAGAGGCCATTGAGGCTGTTAATGGAAAAGATTATGACATTGTCTTAATGGACATGCAAATGCCAGTAATGGACGGTTTAGTGGCAACCCGACTAATCAGAAAAAAGCAATTGAAACAGCCAGTTATTATTGCATTAACAGCCAATACACTAAAAGGTGATGAACAAGATTGTTTAGATGCCGGGATGGATGATTATATAGGTAAACCTATTCGCCTGGAAGACTTGATGGATAAACTTGAAAAATGGTGCAAATAGAGACAGTAATACACTCTTTATTTCCATCCTTCATTCCTTGTATATATCTTTGTTTCAGAGATGAAAAGCGATTATATCCAGGAAACCTTTGGAAACATTGATATTTATTTATTCGACCAATTGGCTAAAGGTACTTATGATGAGTGCAATGCCATTTTAGATGCCGGTTGCGGAACAGGGAGAAACCTGTTTTACTTTTTAAAAAGCGGCGCAGAGGTTTTCGGCATAGATCAAAACCCGGAAGCTATCTCTCAGCTCAGGAGCCTTGCCAGTCAATTTTCTCATATCAATGCAGAAGAAAACTTTAAAGTATCAGCTGTCGAAAAGCTACCATTTGAACCAGAGCGCTTCGACCTGGTTATTAGTAGCGCCGTACTCCATTTCGCTGAAAACCTAGAACATTTTAAAGCTATGCTGGATTCCATGTGGGGCGTCCTAAAGCCCGGAGGTTATTTTTTCTGCCGACTAGCATCAGACATAGGAATCGAATCATTAGTCCAGTTCATGGGAAACGGTCGATACATACTTCCAGACGGATCGGAACGCTTTCTGGTCAATCAGGAAATGTTACTTAGGCTCACCAAAAGCCTTGGCGGAAAACTCCATGAGCCCATCAAAACCACCAACGTCCAGGGCCTAAGAAGTATGACCACCTGGTGCGTACGCAAAGCGTTATAAACTTATCTTCTTCGATTGCGAGGACTAAACAGTTTAATTTTTTTCATTGATCTTCAGTGTTTTGAAGGTGGTGCTAATGATGTTATCTAAAGATTTCCCTCTTGTTTTGTCAGGATCAACCGCATTCCCACTTGTATGGTATTTGAAATTCCTATATTTATTGTTAATCTTAATTTCAAATAGATAGCTTCCACCTGAGTCCTCAATACTTTTGTTCGGATCTTGAACAAGCTTTTCAGATAATAGACTTCCCTTGATCTCAAATAAATGGTTTGATATTAATTGAGAGAGGAACCCACAATAGTCATTTATAGAACTTCTTTTCTGAATTAAAGGACTTACGTTTACAGTGTAAGATCCTTCTCTTTTAACTATTTTGTAGTTGTTAATTCCTGCTTTTCCCGCGATCCAGATTCTTTTATTAGTAATGTATATACTGTCAGGAGTCGCTTGGAACATCATAAGCTGTATGATATCCGAAGAAATTCCGGTACTATAAATTCTAACTTCAATTGGGAATTTACTCTGTTTTATAGATTTAATAGCTTCGTATTGTACATATGAATTATTAAAGCTAGATATAGAATCAGTTACAAATCTAGTTATTACAAGTTTTTCCTTACCGCATTGAATATAGGTATCCTGAGCTTGACAATTAAAAATGAACGGAATAAGAAAAATAATAATTAGTTGAATTTCTTTTTCATAGATATCTTTATAAGAGAAGTGCTTTTTAGTAATTAAGGTTTTGTCTTAATTGTGTCTTGTCCTTAAATAGCTTTACACTAAAGCTTTAAAAATGACAAAAGAAAATGGACTTTCAACTCCAAAACAAACTAAAACCAGCAGGACGAGACAATGTGATGCTAAGGCCAAAAATATTTCCTAATTCTGCTGACTAAAAGTGGCCTGAAGCAAAGGCTTCTGTGACCTCCCCTGAATCTAGGACACCGCTAAAGTCGAAAAATCGGGGTTCCATTGATGTTCTTTCCTTAAATTTGAGATGGAAGTGATTGAAAGATAAATACTATCCCGACCATAAAACACATAAGAACACAACTCCATAGCCCTATATAGGTTGAAAGCGAAGGACCCTTCCAATTTGTCTCCTGTGAAAATGGTCTCTCATTTTTAACACTCCTGTATGTTAAATACGCCAATATTAAAAACCCAATGCCGGTAAAAAATAGTTTCAGATCCATCTTATATGTTTTTATCCATCCAATGTATTGGTTCTATGTTTTTTGAATGAATTGTTCTTTATAGTCTTCTAAAAGAAGACTATTATCTAATTTTAAGGCCTTATCATAGTTGAATCTAGCTAGTTCTATATTTTTAACTTTCGAATAATAGATCCCCAAATTTTTGTAAGCGTCTGCATTTTCTGGGTTAAGCACAATGCTTTTTTCAATCAGAGTTTTACCTTCTTCGAGTAGGTTTGTAAGAAGTTTAAGCTTTCCGAGGTTATTATAGGCTTCTGCGAGGTTTGGATTAATTTTAATTGCTTTTTCCAGATATTTCTTAGCCTCTTCGTAGTTCTCTAATAAAACTAAAACATAACCCAAATTATTTAAGGCAATCGGGTGATTGGTGTTCATTTCTAGTGCGGAATTAAAACTAGCTTCTGCCTCATTATTTTGATCTGATAATATTTGGAGATAGCCCATGTATGTATAATCATCGATAGTAAATTCAGTGAAGCTTTTAAGCTTTAAAAGCTGTGCTCTTGCCTCATCAAATTGTTTTGTCAATATGAGTGGTGCAATAAGCTGACGAATCAGTATCTCCTCATATGGGAACAAGGTAATTAAGGCCCTTAATTTAATGATGCCTTCATCATTCTTTTCCTTTAATAAATGTTGTCGGGCAAGAAGATAGTCTGCAAAAACATGTCTTATTCTGTATGTGAATGCAATAAGTTTGCCATCATTATACAAGTTGTGTTCTTTGATTGTACCTGGAACAAGATCTGTCCATAATCCTATGAAAGCGGAGACGATTAAACAACAGAAATAGAATTCAATAGCGCTATGTAGTCCCTCATTAAACACGAAAAATCCCAAGATACAAGAGAGTACGATGGTGAATAATGGTCCCGCTAATAGAATAATGATGGTTTTAGTATAATTGTTAGCCATTTTTTCAGTTGAACACATGCCGCCGGTTTTAATTGAAAGGGCAGGGTTTACATGAAAATATAGCTTTCCAATACTAAAGTTTAATTTGCTTGAGTTGTCACCATATGAACCAATATAGAGGTCGATTTTATTGGGATTGGTTAAAATCAGAATGGCTATTGCATGTCCTAATTCATGAAAAAAAATTAAGAGCGGGCCAGTAATATAAAGTGCGATATATAAGGAAAGGAGAATGATGACCAAAATTAAAAGAGAGTTCATTATTTTATATTTATTGTCAATTGAAGAGCGTAATTTTTAGTCACAATTCTAATGTAACAATAAATATGAACTTCGAAAGTACGATAAGAAGAAAACCAATCTGTTATTGATTTATTTTGTGAGTCTCTTGAAAATGTAAGTCTACATCAATGTCTAATTCCTTACCACTTTGAATAAGTGGAAACTCAAAGTGGCTTTCGGCTAAATAAAAAAACCTGCTAATCTTTCGATTTGCAGGTTTTTTAGTAGGTTTTGATACCTTAGCGGAGAGTGGGGGAACTGTACCCAGGGTTAAAATCCCGCTTTAATATGGTGTCTGGATGGTTTGTGATTATTGACTCACCGAATCACTCACCTTTCTTAATTTCTTTTATAACTGCAAATGCTATAAATTAAATTTACGCATAAATCTATTATAATCAAAGCTGTAATAACAAACCTATTGTTAACTGAAAACGGAATATTTTATATTCATTAATGTAATTACACTGGGACAATAACCTTTTACATGTACTTACATCAAATTATGGCTTTTTTATCTCTAAAAGCTCATTTAACGGCGTGTTATTTACCGATAAAATCTGTTGTCATAAATTGTTGGTCAACCGAGGGTAATTAGGCAATAATTAATAGTTGTTTTTGATTTACAAACTAATTATATGTTTTTTTTTGTGGTTTATTGCCAACCAATAAAAAGCTATTGGTTTCCCGAAAAGGATATTCTTTACTGAAATCATCATACCATTTTCTAGCCTCTTGCTCGGTCATGCCTTTGGCAATTAGTGAATTGATGTGTCCAAGTTGTTCATTTATTGCTTCCTCTTTATTTTTTTTAGCTTGGATATCCAAGTCTCTGTTGTATTTTGCAAGTGCATTTTCATAATCAGCATCTGCCCAATTAGGGTTATCCTTGATAAATCGACGAATAAGAAAGTCAAAATTTGCCGCAGTTTTTGCAAACCTTTTTTTCTTGATTGTAATGAGTATTTTTTTGAAAACATCTGGATTTTCCCTAGCAAAATTATTGACAGACTCTTCTATTTGCTGATTTTGATTGTTAATGCTTTTCGCTCCTCGATGAGTTGTTGAAAATAGAAGATTAATGCCTAAGTATCTCTCAAAAAGAAGAGCAAGAAGAGTATAAATGCCAAAAAGTGCTATTATGCTAACAATTGTAAATAAAAAGTCCATAAGGCGTTTTTAGTTTTTTAAGATTTATGTTTATTGTCATTCTTTGATTGGTATGTATTTGTCTTTGCAATAGTTTTCAACTTCTGTATCGTTTGCAAAGTAGCCATCACAAAATTCGTTAAGTTCTTTTTCTGCTCCTGAAACATATTTTTCGCTTGCAGTCATTAGTTTTTCTGTCTGCTCGATAAACTTTTCAAACTCTTTATTCATTTTACAAAGTTTATCAATTGTTTTAAAATCCAAGTCACGAAAAACTGAAGGGTAAAGTACTTTGCTTTGATATGGATTTGCGTTTAGTTCAATAATGCCAATTCCAAAAGATTGATTTAGTCTTGCCATTTCTTCGTTCAAACTGGCGCTAAATTCAAATGCAACTAAATAACCATAATTTGCCCAGCTTGAATTTGAAACAGCTTGAAAAAATGCTTTTTTAAGTTCGCTATCGCTGTTGATCTCCCTTTTTAATTCGTAGGAGCTTATTTTAAAAGTATCAACACGATTTATTGATTTTAAAAAATTCTGACTGGCTTTTGTCTGTAAGTTTAGAAACTTAATTCCAACCATATCTGGATGTGTCCAAATTTGGTTGTTATCTTTTCCGTTTGATTGTTCGTGAAAAATTGTCTTTGAGTATGTGTCTGTGTTTTTTAAATAGCTACTTAAAAGTTGGTGTAAATCTCTTTCATCGTAAGTTTTTGACTTGTTTATCTTAATTGGTTGTGTTATCAGAACTTCTGTATCGCCACTTAAAATTTCGACTCCAATTTTTTGCTCGTTTTTTGTCAAATAATAGGAATAGGCTCCTCCCTCTTGTTTAATACGTTTTACTCTCGTGTCGCCATTACGAATAAAGTCGCCCAAAACTGCTGAAATTGTTGAGCCAGGTGTTTTCGCACCGCCAAAGTCATAATAATTTTTGTCATTGATATGGTTGAGCACCGCCAAATAATTGGTGATGTCGTTAATGTCTTCTAAACTTTTTAATACAGCTTCTTTTAATGTCATCTTCTGTTTGTTTTTATGTTGCTTTTTTGTTCTAGACTACTAGTAAGAAGAATTTACTTTTCCTAAAAGATAGTAATCTGAATCGCCGCAACTTCTCTATTTTTTTTCTGCAATCCACTTATCCAGAAAGTCGTTTGCGTTTCTTATATAATTGATTGCTTGCTCTTTGGTCTTCATGTGTCCAGGATGCCCTGCTGAATTTCTTATTTCCCTCAAATCATCGAGTAAATCTATTCTTAGATTTGCAGGGTTTAAAAATGTATTTGATAGTTCTGTATTAAGGCTGTTTTTTTCAGCATTAGTAGAGAACCCTAAAGCACGTGTTAAAGCAGTAGTCCCAGTCAAGATTTTCTCGATTGGTGCCTGCATATTTGCAAGCATCCAATTTTTCGCCGGATTTACAATATGAAATATTTGCTTTAATTCATTTTCAATAGCTCTGCCATACTGTATGATCACTGGGGAAAAATCGCCTAGGGCAATATTGTTCTCAAGCAAAAATGTTCCTGATACTAAATAATCAAATGTCGAAGGCAACAATTTTACCACATTAAAACGTTGCGTTATGAGTTGCTGATATACCGTAACATCCGCTTTTTTTGTAAAGTCATCAATCTTCTGCTCTAATGCAACTATCTTATCTTCATTTTCTTGTTTACTATTCTTTAAGCCCTCAAAATCCTTGAAGAATTGAATATTCAGTAAACTAAATTCAAGTTTATAGTTCACATCAAAAAAACCGTCATCAAAGATGTTGAAATCGATACTGCCATCTTCCTGGATGTGTAGACTTTCAACCTGTTTTTTATCCTCAGTAATTTTTTGCAAACTTCTGAGGTAAAATATTTTGATGTCCTGCGATAGTACTTCCTTTTTGGCAACTAATGTTTGAAATTTCCGGATAAGGTATTCACTGTGGGTTTCGATAATCAATTGAATATTGAACCTTTTACTAGCTTCTGCAAGCATATCGGCCAATTTGGATTGCCATTTCGGATGAAGATTAGACTCTGGTTCTTCAACTATAAGTAAACTCGGCTCATAGTACGGATACGGTTCATCTTCATTATAATTATACCACTGTTCTATCCTTTTATTTTGCTTTGCCAGCACACTTACTTGGATCAAAATCAAAATTATTTGCTTGATGCCATAACCAAAATCAACCAGTTCTCGCCTGGTTCCGTCCATCGTTATTATCGAAACCAGAATGAGTTGGTATTTTGGCTGGTAATCAATCAATAGTTCCTGACCAATTTCAAACTCTTCTAAATAGGCTTGAATGAATTCGGTATCAACATTGGCTGATAGATACTGTTTTAATAGGTTTATAAATGGTGAATTAGAAGTTGCATTGTAACCTCTGGCGTTTTCTTCTTTAATGTTGGATATATAATTAATAGCGATTATTCTTTGAATCAAGATATCCCAACTGCTTTTGAAGCAGTATCCAATAACGGAATTGGTGCTTGCATCAATGGTGTCTTCCCAAAATAGGTTCTGCCTTAGCACATCAAACATACTTTGATAAAGCGCGTGTTGGATCTCTGGAGTAGGATAGAAATCTTCTGCTTGAAAATCTTGTTCTCCAACGTGCGCTTTTCCCTTACTTTCCTCATCATCTCCAATTTTATTTTCCAAAAAATCTTTCCATTTGTCAATATCTAAATCATTCTTAAACAAATTTAAAACGGCTGTAGGTATAAAGAAGAACTTTTTGTCCTCGGCTTTTTGGTCTATTGTTTCTAAATGGTCTTCGTCCCAATTTTTTTTATTATCTAAATAAATCTCGTAGAATTTCCGTAAATAATCTAAATAAAACTTAAGCTTTTTCCGGTTTATGTACCAATCTACATATCCAACAGGAGGATTGTCGGAGGGAGCAATGTTGTAAATTTGATCAATGGAAAAAATGTCTCCCGGTTTCTTGGAAAGTTCTTCATTTTTCTTCTGATAGATTTCAAGCTGCTCATTATAATCTTTCTCGTAAGCCTCCACCTCATCAGTAGTAGCCTTACGGTAATGGAATGAGAATAAAATATTCTTATCTATCTTATCAAAGACTTCGACACTTCTTAGTTTTGCTTCGTAAGTGTTCTTAGAATCTGGTATGGTAAATGATAAGGTTATGCACAGGTTACCAATTCCAAAAAATAGGAAGGGGAGTGTGACCTCAACATTTTTGTTGTTCTTATTAAATAAGATATTTTCAAAATCTCCCAGTAAGTGTTCTTGTTGGTTTAGATCTAAATTAAATGGATATCGGCTTCCGTTAACACTGTTTTTCAGCATTTGTAACGCCTTTACGATAGAACTCTTTCCAGAATTATTCGCTCCGGTAAGTATGTTTATAGATGATAATTCGGCAAAGAAGCCATCTTGATCATCAAATATTCTAAAATTTTTTAATCCGAGAACGTCAATGAGTTTCATAACTGTTTATTGGTTTAAATCGATATTAATAATTCTGTAATTGAAAGGTACAACCCTTTTTTAAATTACCTCCCTTGTTTAATTCAAATTTTTATTTTACTTTCGTTTTAGGAAGCAAGCGCCCCAGTTGTGAGTGGCTGAAACGCAAGGCTGATTCAAGTATTAACAAACCCGTTAACAGCAAATTTTATTTAACCGCTGGCAAAGGTTGTCTTTAAACATTCACGACACCGATTTAAAGTCCGGCCTTTAATAAAATATTGCTATGAAACACGACATCACAAAAGAATGCGCGGATTCTTTGCGCTCATTCGCTAAACACCATTTTGGAGTTCAATTAAAGTCATCGCACGCGCATGAACTGTTCGCGGCTTACATGGGCTATTCATCACGCGCCGCTTTGTTAGCCGACAAAAAATGTCCAATTACTAATTTAAGCCAGGCGGAGTTTATTGTTTTACAGCCTACGGCTCCAATCAAAGAACGTTGTAAAGAACTTAATGGGTTGCCGGAAGAACTTGTTGTTGGTCTGACAGAAGGTGCTTATTCACCAATCCTGGTGGAAAAGAGGTTTTTTAACAAGATATGGCCGACTTTTGAATCTTTGGCAATGAACCTGGCCGTTGACATTACAAATTCAAGAGGTATGTTTTTCAACGATCAAAAAATTCAGCGTGAGGGCGTAAAGGTGGAGACCTATGAAGAGGGGGTTTATTTAATGGTCTTGCATGAGTATGTCTCGCCGAGCCGGGTACTATCGGATCAACCGGGTATACGCGGTGTGGTCGATTTGATCAAGCTTAAGCGTGTCGCTGGATATGTCGGCTATGTTAAGGCAGGTCATCATTGGGCTGAGGGGGAAACTTTGGAAGCAGCGATTGAAAAAATTGAGAATAGCGGTGGGGAGTCTCTTGATGATCAAAAGCCCGATGGAGTTGACGTTGAAACCCTGCCAAAGTTTGAGCTTGGGTTCGCTGACTGGTTAGCAAAACATAAAAACAGGGATTCTCTGCTTGGAGATCTGGCTATAAAACGCGGATTCACTGTTAAAGGTGATGGATGGCCGTCATATAATAATTTAGAAGCATACAAGGACCATTTGAATATAGGTAGTCAGCCAAGGGGTACAACGGCCACTTTGGAAAGGGCTTGGAAAACTTACGAAAGTTTTCTGAAAAAAAAATGCTCAACTGGTCCCAAAAAGCAAGCGGCAAGACCTGCTACGAAAAAGTCAGAGTCAAGACCTATAGTGTTTGTTAAAAATCTCAAGCCGCTCCATTATACTAAACGGACTATTGAGAATTTTATGGCGGGTGATAAGGCCTGGATTTCCTGGGATGGGAAAAAGGCTATCCCTGTCACGGTGACGGAAGTAGATGAGCGGTACTATACATTTACAGTAGAACGCCCCTTAAAAAATGCCGGGAATGAACATTATGTAAGGTTGGATGAAGTACGCAGCACTCCAGAATTAGCCTGTTTAAATTGTATTACCTCTTAACAAGAAAACCATGGAAGAATACTATGTTAATCTTAATCAAGTCCTTTTGAATATTTCAGATGAACTTGAAATCACCAATCTAGTTGGCATACAAAACCACTATGACGATAATTGCTATTGGCCAAGATTAGCAAGGCTAAGTTTTTTTAGTAAGCTGGAGGATGAATACGGGTATCATTTTTTATATGAAATCCAAGCGCTAAGCAGCCAGATTCATTTTGGGATAGCAAGTTGCTTTTTGTTTAGAGATAAGATAAGCACCGTTTCAGGAAGGCCAAATGTTTATAACCACAGGTACACTTTTATGATTGAGTCTTCAATTCACTCCATTTATTCGTACTGGAATAGGGTTGGTTTGGTTCTCAACACTTACCTGAAAAAGCCAAAAGCTTTAAAAATCACCTACTTTGCCAATGTGGTGGATCAACTTTTAGTAGATTATCTAATTTTACAAGATAATGTTAACTATCAGTGGCTCGTGCGGGTAAAAGTTGCATTGAATGATTTAGATCGAAATGAATTCGCCCATAATAATTCTTTGATCATGCAGAACTTTCTTCCTAAAGACCACGAAAGGGATGACTTCAAAAGTCTTTTAGCCATGCCAGATTTACTTTTATCACATAACAAAGCAATTGTGGATGAAATTTTTAATCTAGTTCAATTGGTGGAAGCTTTAGAAGCCATTATTGCAGCTTAGTAAAATTCAAATTTTTGATTGGGTTGCATAGGTCTAAGGTTAACTTGGTTATCGAAAATGATTAATCAATTTGAAGCTTGGTGGTTTTTTAAAGAGACTATAATCTGCTAGAGAATTTCCTAATTAGGGAGGTTAGTTACCTTAGATCGATTGTGCATTTTTATGCTTTAAGAATTTTTGAAAAACCACCTATTTCGATCAATTCATCTACAAAATGGTTCGATTTACTCACCGCCACTGACCCAAAAGCCCTTTAAGATCCTAAAAGGGCTTTTTTATTTTTAGGCGATTTTGAAATCACTGAATACAGGCAAATTCGAGCTTGGTTGTGTTTATACCAGAAAACTTTTTATATCTTTTGTTAAAGGCGTTTTTCGGCAAAATTCTTGTTCCATTATCTTAATCTAGTTTAACTCAGAATTTCGCCTATGAAAACAAGTTATTTCAAGCCCCGTAAACCATTTTCATTTTCGTCGCACCATTATGATTTGGGAACTTTCATAGGCTTATGGTTAAGCCATGATGACAATCATTTTCTGCTAAAAATTTACAGAATGGATCAAACGTATTTCTCTTATTATTATAATCACCATCTGGACTATAGCCTAAAAAATAATCTTGCAAGTGAAGAGGATTTCTTCCACCATGTATGGCACATCGTAGAAACTAGGATCAAACACTTCGAGATGCAAGATCCTTTCTCAAGTAAACACGCTATGCACAGGCAGAACCTTGCAAAGCTCCAACTTTTCCAAAAATACCTGAATAGCATAGATGAATGGGATGCAAGGCCATCACATATTGTTATTGCCGAAAAAGACGAACTTATCCAGAACCAGAAAGCCAAGCTCGAAAAGCTTAGCACTAAACTTGCAGAACTGAACGAATACGAAGTTTCATTAAAGATACTGATCGATGATGGCCACCTACCAACATTTATTGATATTATCCAACAGCTCCGCGAAGTACAACTGCCATCAGGCAGAAAACTGCTCAAGAGTGACCACAAAATCCCTTATGCAAAAATGATCGCCAGATATTTTTCCCATGGAGGAAAGGACATTCCCATTGAAACTGCACGCAACTACTTTGTCGACAAAAAAGGAGATGTAGCTATAAAAGGTACTTCGATACAATCAGAGCATCGCCTTTTCAAAGTTGTACCGATAGAAGCTGTCAAAAAGTAGCAGGCAGTTCATCCACTATATATGACCAGACTGATCGTATGGTCATTGTTTCCAAGGTTACCCACCACAAATTTGCTTCTGTAAACTTAAAAACGGAGGCATTATGCAGATCGAGATCTTAACCAGAGAAGAGCTCCACAGGTTCAAGTCCGAACTTATAGAGGAGATCAAACAGACCATCAGAACCGATGAAACGGTAACCCACAAACAGTTTCTTCGAAGCTCGGAAGTAAGGAAGCTATTGAAGATTTCTTCGGGCACGTTGCAGAACCTTCGCATTAAAGGGGTACTACCCTATGAAAAGATCGGTGGCATTTTCTACTATGCTCATGCGGATATTGAACAGTTGTTGGGCGAAATCGGAAATTCGTAATGGGAACCGCAGAGCAGCTGGCCAATTTCCTGAAACTTGTGAGCAGAAACAGGCGTTTCCGTCAATCGCACCTTAACCTTTATTCTGCCATACTCATGTACTATGAGAGGGCGTCATGCCAAAATCCGTTTCGCGTTTCAAGGCGGGAACTGATGAAACATTCGGCTATCCTTTCCTATGCAACCTACCACAAATGCATGGGCGACCTGATAGCAAAGGGTCTCATTGAATACGAACCATCATACCATCCCAGCCTTGCCAGTCGCATCACATTATTGGACAATAACGGTGAACTATGATGGGCACGCACAATGCAGAAAAGTCCTTTCTCTTCAAAGAAAAGTGTCTTGTCCTAAAATGGGTTTACACCCAAAAAGGACAAAAAAATGGAAAAAAAAGAAAGAGCCAAACAGCGGCCAGGCATGTATTTCAGTACGCAGCAGAAGCACACTATTGTCAAGGCATTCCTTGAAGGGGGTAAGTCCAAACAGGCGATCTGGAAGGAATTTACGGGAAGCCATCGGGAATGTGGCAAAATTTTGAAGTTTATGCGGCAATTGGGTTACATTGACGACAGTGTCAAGAAAAAACCTATTTCATTCTATATGAAGGATAAACCTAGTACAAATAAACTCGTTGAATTGCCTGAAAAAGATGAAAGAGATGCAGAAATAAGGCAATTAAAATTGCAGCTGGAGGATAGCCAGATTCGAGAACAAGCCTACCTGGTGATGATAGAACTAGTGGAACGTGAGTTGAAAATTAACATTAGAAAAAAGTCATTCACCAAGTAATCTTTGAAATGAAAGACAGAAACAAGCGGAAAAGCCTTGCACGCATCTGTCGAATACTTGGTATGACCAGGCAAGCCTATTATCAGCATTGGTGGCATAACCAGGCTATCACCATAGAACAAGAGCTAGTATTAAAAAAAGTTATTGAGATGAGAAAAGATCATAGACATATGGGAACAAGAAAGCTTTATGAGCTGATTCAACCGTTTCTTTTGGAACATCAGATAAAAATGGGACGGGATGCCTTATTTGATCTATTATCAACGCATGGTTTGTTGGTAAAGAGGTACAAGCGGAGAATATCAACAACTAATTCCTTTCACATGTACCGAAAATTTCCAAATCTAATAAAGGGTTTTGTGCCTGGGGCGGCAAACCGCTTATGGGTAAGTGACATTACTTACTGGAAGATAAATGATAAGTTTTTGTATATCAGCTTCATTACGGATGCCTTTTCAAGAAAGATTATTGGATATAATGTTGCCGATAACCTTTTGGCTGTAGAAACGGTTAAGGCCTTGAAAATGGCATTATCTAATGCAGAGAACATCGAATTCCTCTGTCATCATTCAGACCGCGGCTTACAGTACTGCTGCAATGAGTATATACAGACGCTGGAGGAAAGTACGGTGAAAATAAGTATGACTGAAAGTGGAGATCCCAGGGATAATGCCATTGCCGAACGTGTTAACGGAATTATAAAAAATGAATATTTAAGCAGCTATAGCGTTAACAATTTGGAAGAAGGAAAACAGGTTCTGGACTTTGTAATTAAGCTCTACAACGAGGAAAGGCCCCATATGAGCATAGGAAATTTAACTCCTGAGCAAGTTCATGCTGGAAACACATTACCCCAGCGATTATGGAAGAATTATTACCACAAAAACAGTACTATTGTAAATCCTATTCAGGACTACGATGCTGCTGTAAATCTAATGCAGGATCAAGAATAAAAAATCGTAAACGTATTTTAGGACGAGTCAAAGGAGCAAGCGGAAGTTGGGCAGAGCCTCACTTTTACCTCCTTTTGCTTTGCAAATGGGGTGTTAAGTATACTCCGGGTATACTTTGGTTCTTTTAAATAGTATTTATCCACGAAGATGGTATACCCTAAGGCATACCCAGTTCTAAAAAGTCATGAAAGAAGAAAAGGTGAAGTCGATACGTTTTACAGTAGGTACTGATGATAAAATTGAAAAGCTCTGTTTGAAATTAGGCAGGAATAAGCTTCAGTTGTTTAACCAGATGGTGGATTACTTCCTCCGTTCTGGTAAGGATCCCGCAGATACCAGCGATGAGCTATTGAAGAAAGCGCTCTCCAGAAATCATGATACCTATACCAGTTTCATTAAAGCTCAGGAAAAGCTCTTGCTGATTCCCATCAGACAGGATGTGAGCCGGATGATTAACAGTCAAGAGCAGATTGTTAAATACTTCAACGAGCAGGTTTTAAAAGTGAATAAAGAACTATTAGGCATTCAGCAAGGGATCATAAAGCATTTAACCGAAATATCTACGCTAATGAATAACTTACGGGAAGAGCAGCAAAGTCGAAGCGATCTGAAAATGAAATTCCTCTATATTTTGAACAGTTACATTAAGGCTAGAGATAGTTTCGGTTTTACCACCTCGGCGAAAGAAAAGGAAGAATTGATTCTGTGTACCCAAAAACTCATTTCTAAACTCTAATGCGATGCACATTAATATTACAGATAGTGAAAAAGGGAACAATAAAGGGAGCAGCGCACAGCTGGTACATTACCTGGATAAGGAGAATAGGATGAGTGAGGATGCAAAGCTTGAGCTCTGGTTTAATGGCAGCAGGGTAGATGTACCATCCTATGAGGTGAAAATGAATCTGGATAGCAATATTGCTAAGTTATGTAGGGATGATGCTAAGTTCTTTTTGATCAACATTAGCCCTAGTCAAAAAGAGATTGCCCATTTGAAAACTATATATGATGAACAGCAGCTAGAGCAGCAGTTAAAGGCATATGCAATTAAGGTGATGGATGAATACGCCCGGAATTTTAAACGACCTGGAATTGAAAGCCATCGGGATTTGCTTTGGTATGGGAAATTGGAGCACTACCGTTATTATGGTTTTAAGGATCCAGAGGTCATCCAAGGCTTAATGAAAGTTGGAGAAGTAAAGCCTGGAGAGCAATTACACCTGCAGGTGATTGTCAGCCGTAAAGATATCAGCAATAGAAGTAAACTCAGTCCGATGAATAAATCCAGGGGAAGGAATTTGGAGCATTCTAAAAAGGTTGGTGAGTTTGACCGTTCTGCGTTTAAGAATTCCGGAGAAAGGGTATTTGATCAGGTTTTTGATTTTAAACGAGGCCTGGCCGAGACTTTTGAATATGCAAATGCCCAAAAGAACGGGAGTCTGAAGATTAGATTAGCGATGGAGGATAAATTAAGAGCTGTGAATCAACAGAAAGAGCATGCCCGGGATAGGATTCAACCAGTAAAATCTTTCGAGCCAATACCCAAACAGCACAGTTTTTTGGATATGCTGCTTGCTAAATCAGAATACGATCCGATTTCAATGAAACCGGGAAAGAAAAAACGAAAACGGAGAAAAGGACAGCAGCCAGAGCATGGGCAGGGCTTATCGTAATTATTAAAATATCAAGACATGAATACAGGAGAGGATTTGCAGTCACTACGAAAGATTATTGATTTTACCAGGCTGATTAGTCTGTTTATTTTGTCCATCCATTTTTACCTCTGCTGTTATTTAGTATTCCGACATTGGGGGTGGACGGCGGAGATCAGTGATCGCATCATTTCCGCTATCGCTAAAACCGGTTTATTTAGTAGTCTATTAAAGCCGAAACTGGTCAGTTTACTATTACTTGTGGTTTCTTTGTTTGGGATCAAAGGGAAAAAGCAGGAGAAGATCCAGGTAGCTGCAATTGTGGTTTATTTATTGGTAGGTGGAGTTCTTTATTTCAGCAGTGTAGGTTGCTTTTATTTAAATATTGGTGCAGAATTGGTCACAGTGGTATATATTAGTTTAACCACCGGTGGTTATTTGCTGATCCTTGCCGGCGGAGCCAAGCTCAGTAGGGTCATTAAGGATACGTTACGGCCAGATATCTTCAACCTGGAGAATGAAACCTTTCCGCAGGAGGAACGGCTTTTGGAAAATGAGTATTCAGTTAACCTTCCTGCAAAATACCGGTTGAGAGCTAAAATCAGAGACAGCTGGATTAATGTGATCAATCCTTTTAGGGGACTGCTGGTATCGGGTAGTCCTGGTGCGGGTAAGTCTTACTTTGTAATTCGTCACGTCATCGATCAGCATTTGAAAAAGGGTTTTTCTATGTTTTTATACGATTTCAAGTTCGATGATCTCTCCAAGATTGCTTACAATAAGCTATTAAAGTACCAGCATCATTATAAAATAAAACCTAAATTTTATGTGATCAATTTTGATAATTTGAACCGTAGTCATCGGTGCAATCCCCTAGATCCTGAGGCAATGGAAGATATTACGGACGCTACTGAGGCGAGTAGGACCATTATGATGGGGCTAAACCGGGAATGGATTAAAAAACAAGGTGATTTTTTTGTCGAGAGTCCGATCAATTTTTTAACGGCAATCATTTGGTATTTGCGTAAATATGAAAATGGTAAGTTTTGCACCTTACCGCATGTGATTGAGTTGATGCAGGTGGATTATGATCGGCTTTTTGCGGTGTTGTTGCAGCAAGAGGAAATTAAGGTACTGGTGAATCCTTTTATCTCAGCCTGGCAGAATAAGGCGATGGCACAACTGGAGGGGCAAATTGCTTCAGCTAAGATTGGTCTTGCCAGATTGTGTTCACCCCAATTGTATTATGTGCTCAGCGGGAAGGATTTTACTTTGGACGTAAATAATCCGGATGATCCTAAGGTGATTTGTATGGGTAATAACCCACAAAAGCTACAGGTTTATGGTGCAGTGCTTTCGCTTTATATTTCCACAATGATCAAACTGGTGAATCGTAAGGGACAACTTAAAAGTAGTTTGGTGTTTGATGAATTTCCGACAATTTATTTCAACAACATGGATAGTTTGATTGCTACAGCTAGAAGTAATCAAGTGGCGACCACTTTGGCGGTGCAAGATTTTAGTCAGTTGCGAAAGGATTATGGCACTGAACAGGCTGATGTAATTGTCGGGATTGTGGGGAATATCATCAGTGGGCAGGTGACTGGTGATACGGCAAAACAATTGAGCGAATCCTTTGGGAAGATCATGCAAGACAGGGAGAGTAGTAGTATCAACAGTTCGGATGTTTCGATCTCCAGGTCTAAGCAATTGGATTTTGCGGTCCCGGCAGCGAAGATCTCATCTCTTTCATCAGGTGAGTTTGTGGGGATGGTGGCTGATAATCCAGATCGGAAGATTAAGCTGAAGATGTTTCATGCGGAAATTCAGAATGATCATAGTGGGATTGCTGGCGAGGAGGCATCATATCGCTCAATTCCGATTGTAGAAATGGTTAGTGCTTTGGATATCAAAGAGAATTATGAAAAGATCAAAAGAGATATTGAGGAGCTAGTAGCAGAGCAGTTGGTGGGGTTGGAGCCTGGAGGTGATACTATGGGAGAACAGGAGCAATCTGTTTCGTTATAAATTATGAACTGGCTTTGTTGGCAGATTCAGTTTTTGATATTCATTGTAAATAAAAAGGTTCGCTATCTCTAGCAGGTTTTTTGAAAAAGCCGAAGAATGATCTAGGATAGGTAAACACTTTTTATGATCTCGATTTCTAGTTTTTTAAATGCAGGTTCCATATTTATAGGAATTCCTGTAAACATGAAATAAGTTAATAGCATTGCAGTTGCTTGATTTATTGCTTTTCTATTAAGCAATGATAGGTCCTTATCTCCATATTTTGCAAATAAATCACTATAGGAATCACATACTTTTTTGTGAAGCTCTTTTGAAAGATATCCCATTATATTTCTATAATTATATGCATTTGATAATGCAGCAATAAACTCCCCGTAATCTTTCAATAAATCTAAATCTTGCGTTTTCATAAATTAAGGTCTAATTTCTATTCTAGGTTTTCGATATCTCTATGGTCTTTGGTGAATTCTTTGGTTATTTAAATGATGTTTTTTTTTTGTTAGTGCAATTTACTGAAAATAAGTTATTTATGTCCGTTTTTTTTGATATGCTTATTAATGGTTTGTGATGCTTTACTTATTGATTTGGACTGGTTATGAACCGGTATTCAGAGGGAATCATGCGTTATCGTAATCTGTATGTTTTTGTGAAATAACGAACCACTTTGTGCAACCGCATAATTTCTATTGGTTAAAAAATCAATTAACGGCACGAAGGTCGCCTGACGGTAATCATCTGGGGTTGCTTCGCCAAAGTTGTATCCAAAAAATGGGTATCCCCTTGGGAGCCTCCACATTTTTCGGATCTCCACTTTGCCCTTGATGCCTACGCCAAACAAATTGGGCACCATAATTATTTTTTTTATTAACAATTAGAAATTATGGAAACCCTGCAAATTCAAAATGACTTACTAAACATTTCTGAAATCAAAATCAGTTACCAGCCAAAATTCAAGGCTAGTGAAAGGCCTCAGATCAGTTGTTCTAAACAGGGATATGAAATCATGAAAGCATATTGGAATGTTGATACAATTGCTTTTCAAGAAGAATTTAAGATTTTATTATTAAACCGGAATAACCGTCTTTTAGGTGTTTATCATGTTGGGACAGGAGGGATGTCAGGGGTTGTTGTAGATGCAAAGCTAGTTTTTTGTGCGGCTTTGAAAGCGGCTGCAACCTCTATTATGTTGTTTCATAACCATCCTTCAGGGAATTTAAAACCAAGTACAGCTGATATTCAGATCACAAATCGGTTAGTTCAGATTGGGAAATTTATGGATATGCCTATTTTAGATCATATAATTATAACTCCTGATGATGGTTATTATTCCTTTGCAGATGAGGGGTGGATTTAAAGTGATAACTGAGTTCGATATTAATAATTTGAGAAAAAAATTGATAGGCTATTTCTATTGACTTACGCTTCATTTACCCGTAAATGATAAAGGTTGAACCCTCAACCTTGGGTTGCTCAAGGTAATGGGAGTGATAGGGACTCACTTGTCATGCGTTTTAACCACTTTTTCTTGTTCTAGAATGACGAAGCTATCTAACTCAGGGTTAAAAGGTCAGAGGAGTCAACTTCGCTGTTCTAGAACAAGAAAACTTGTTTGTGAGACTCAGATACAATTTGCCGATAGAAATCAGTCAAAAGCACTTGGCAGATTGTAGAGGAAGTGCATTATTCCATATTCAATGCTATAATCCTGGATTCAAGCCAGGTTCGTAATGGAAGTGTATAATTTGTCCATTCGGCAGTTCCTGAAAAAGTTTCCACAACCTTCGCCAGCCCAAGTTGTTTTGGATAACCCAACCTTTCAACTATTGTTGATACGTAGTGATGTTTATCCAATACTGCATTAATGGCAATCGCAGCGTCTACAATTTCGGAACCATCATTGAGTGCTCGTATAGAGTTATTTATAAAAGTTTCTGGTGCCGTTCCTTCTGGTAAGTCAAATTGACGGATACAACTTATAGCTTCATTTCTCCTTTGTACTGCTGTGGGCTCGGTTCCAGAGTAAACTTTTGCCATTTGTGTAATTTTTTCAGCATGTGTAGTATATATATCCCCATCTATAAAAACAGAAATATTGTCAATGTTTTCACCTTTTAAATGCATTCCCATTGCTAAGGGAAAGGAGTTTACGGCAGCACCAATACGTTTAATTGAACAGTGTCTTACTATTCTAAGTTCTTCAACTACTTTTCGGGTAATCGCCTCGGCAAGGTCGTCCTCTACGAATAGGTCAATGGGTCTTTGTTGTATACCGGTTAATCTTGAAATACAATCAGGATTTGTAGCATTGAAACATAAGGTATTTGTTCCTGTTTGAAAGATATGGCGAATATTAATGTCTATTCTCTTGGCAAGTTCCTCCCGATGACTCGTAAATACAATTTGTAAATTTTTTTCAGTAGCTCTGGTTTTAAGTACATCAATTAGACGGTTCAAGGCATCAGTATGTAAAGTAAGATCAATTTCGTCAATAATAATTAGTGAATAGGGCTGTGCCCTAAAAATAGTATCTAATATTTTAAAAATGCGCTGTTCTCCCGCACCCATGCTTAAAGAAGAATAAGAAATATTATTATGTCGTAGCCCAATGTATTGTTTATTGGTCGTAGTGTGTTGATTATATTCCTGATAATCCCTGTTCATGATATACCCCGCTCTATCTCTTATAAGAATTGAAAGGGCATCATTTAATAGAGCTGTGGTTAAACTGATAATTGACTCTCTTCGCTCCAGCTCAATTGCAGGAACACATGAGTTCAATCCTACAAAATAAACACCTCGTTCAGGTCTGTTTGTGTAACGAGGATTCCAGCGATTGGTAACCTTTGAATATAATCTGGTGGCATTTGGAACAAGAGTCTGATCTTGTCTAAATGTATGGGTTATTTTGAATGCGCTGTCTAGCCACGTTGTATGAGTGGTAGGCGTGAAAAAAGTACTGAATTTATAATCCTTACGGGTAGCATCTTGATCTCCGGGCTTATAAATGGCTAAAAGAGCATGTATGATACTTGATTTCCCACTTCCATTTACCCCGAAAATCCCTGTAATTGGATGAGGGGAAAAATCAATATTTAAATTTACTAGGCTTTTTAATTGAGTAAATTCGATGTTCTGTAAAACCTGTTGTCTTATTATTGGCATATTTAATTCTCTGTTTAGGTTGGATTTATTTATGCACTTAGCAGTGCGTATAAAGGTTAAATATACTTTGTTTTTATAATTATTTAAATAATAATGATTTACTTTTGGAAATATATTTTAAGAATTTTTTAATTTTTGTTAAAAAAAAATGGCAATGCTCAAAGTAGAGTTGTCTAATGTCATTGTGAATATAGAAAAATACAAAGCTAAATTATGTGGTGTACATGATAATCGATCAGATTAAGAAGGATCGAAAAGCTAGATCGGACTAAACTTAATCATGCGTTTTTACATGCTTTCTTATCCGAGAACAAAGGAGACTATCTAAGTCAGGGACTTGAAACTCCTTGTGCTCTCAAGCTAATATTGTTGTTTTGAAATGTGTAACGTTTTAAAGAATAGATTAATAATTTCTCAAAGTAATATTAATCATGTATTTTGTCCAAAGCATTGCGTGAATTATGACAAATGTAATATCCAGTAGATAAGGGAACCATTAAATCCTAACACTAAATGATTGACGTTGAAATAAAATATAAAACACCAAATTATTGTCCGGCATGTAATTCGATTGTAGAAACGGGAGTAATATTTACATATACCTATGATGTTTCCTATACAGACGAGCTACAGAATGAAGGAACAGAAATTATATTGAGCAAATGCCTCAACTGTGATAGACCTGTTTTAACCGAAGAGCAATTTCGAAATATTGAAGAGCATTCATGGATAAACAGCAAAGCCCAGCTATATCCTGTAACAGATAATATTGCGCTGAAAAATGCTCCTGGAATTGTAATTAATCCATATAAGGAAGCTGCAAAATGTTACCGTGCGCAGGCTTATGATGCTTGTGTGATAATGTGTAGAAAGGGTATTGAAGCAATCTGTAATGATAAGGGGGAACTGAAAGGAAATCTTGCTGACAAATTAAAGAATCTTAAAAATAAAAATGTTTTAGAAACTACGCTGCATAGTTGGGCGAATGAATTACGATTAATAGGAAATGACGGAGCACATTCTCATGACCAGATAGTAACACAGCAAGATGCTAAAGATTCGATTGATTTCTTTGATGCTTTAATAACATACTTGTATCATTTGGTTAGTCAATACGATAAATTGAAGGCGCGGAGGGTAAAATAGGGCCTCCATTATGGGGCTGTAGTTCTTTATATGCATCATTATACCCTGTCTTTCGTGGTAAATCTATCAGTGTGGGTAAAGGTTTAGGGCGATATTCGTAGAATAATTAGCGTTATTTTGAAATTTCGCAACGAAAAGTAATTAATCTATCGAAAATCAAGTCTCATTTTAAAACTGTGACCGTCACTTTAAAATAGTTGTCTGGCTCCTGTCCATACTTCAATTTCGCTTTATCCCCATAAGTATGAAATAACCGCAACCGTATATTTTCCAGGCCAGAGTTAAATCCAGGTGGCTTCAGTCCGGTATTGATGAAGTTATGGGTGTTAATTATCAATATGTCTTTTTGGAAACTAATTGTAATCTGGGCTGGGGCTAAAGGTTCAGTGAGGTCTCCATGCTTATATATGTTTTCTGTTAAGGTTAATAGGACCAAAGGAATGAATAGTACTGTTTTGCAACTCTCGTCATATTCTAATTTGATGTTTAGTACTTGTTTTTTTCGGATTTGCCATAAATCTATCAGGTGCCTTACCTGCTCGAGCTCTTTTTCTAAAGGGATCATTGCGACACCCTGGTCGGTTTGAATGGCGTAGCGCATAATATTAGTCAGTAATATAATCGCTTTTGCTGCTGCCGGTTGAGTTTTATGCGTCTGACTATAAATAAAATTTAAGGTATTGAATAGGAAATGGGGGTTGATCTGGGCCTGTAAATAAGCATTTTTTGCATTAGAGAGCTCTATGGCAGTATCTTTCTCTTTTAAAACTTGTTCCATGGCTTGCTTTTCAAGTTGAGCTTTTGCAGTTCGTTCCTTTAAGTAATTGTTCAGGAAATAATAACCAGAGGCAAATCCGATAAAGTAAATACCTCTCCAAAGGCTGCCAAAGACGAACCAGTTGTTGATTTTTAGGTCTTCAATTTCGATTGCGGTTGTGAAATGTGCTAAGAAATAGTCAATTTGGTAGCTTGCGAATATATAAAGTAAGATCTCTATAGCTGTTAAAACGGGGACTCTCCATATGAATTGCTTCGGTTTTCTAAACGCGAGAGGTAAAATGAATAAGGCATGGATGTAGAAAATCCCAATGTTAAGGGCATAATGGAGCGCGTAACTAAGTACATGTCCTTTTATTCCAGTGGCCAGCCAAACGGCAAATGATTCATAAAAGATAAAAATACTCCAGGCAATTAAATGGACTTTGTAGTTAATTTGAGGACGCTTATTTGAAGTAAGTAGCTGTTTGATGTAAGTCAGGGAACCATTCATGTAATAAATTGTCTAAAGATTTTTAGAGTGGCTAATTTTCAGATATGAAGAAATTAAGCCAAATTAAATCGAAAAGAAAAACGGCATTTGTTTTTAGATCAGCCATCAAGGATGATATCTTGGTTATCGATCCAACAATTAGTAGTTTAACTATTGTATCTGGAGGATCAAGGATCTTTAAAAGCTCAGATGGTATGGCAAAGCCATAGCCGAATTAAATTCTTTTGGAGATCAGGGTTTTTTGATCAATGTAGCTCAGGAAATCACCTTTATATGGATTGGTCATTAGTGCCTGGTATTTACCTAATTCTATGGTGTTGCCCCGAATTTGACTGATGTAATCTGTATTAATGATATAGGATTTATGCACCCTGAAGAATCGGTCATCATCTTTTAAAACTTCTTCCATTTCCTTCATCGTCATATAGATGGTATACCGCTTGTCCTTTGTTTGAAGATCTACATAATTCATCGCAGCCTGGATATAGATAATCTCATTTTTATCTACTCTGGTTAGTTTACCTCTTTCTCCGGTTCTTAGGTAGTAGGATTCATTGTCGCTCATTTTTGATTCCCTGGGCTGGAAATCATCGGAAATGATTTCTCTGATGGCTTCTATGAATTTGGAAAGCTCAATAGGTTTAAGCAAGTAATGTTTGGCTCTAAGGTCAAAAGCTTTTATCGCATAGTCCGAAAAAGCTGTGGTGAAAATGATGTTTTTCACCTTTTTTCGGATATTTTCAGCTAAATCTATTCCGGATAATTTAGGCATATCAACATCTAAAAATAAAATGTCTATAGACTCCTGGTGTTGCAGTATAGTGGTGAGTGCCAAAATAGGATCGGTAAAAGTGGATTGAATTTCCAGCTCTGATATTTCCTGAATATGGTCTATTAAAATATCGATGGCAAATTGATCATCATCGATGATAACACATTTGATGGTAGATTTCATAAGCAAGTAATTTTCTGTAATTTAATAAAAAATATTTGCCGTATGATTCAATCACTTATTCAATAGTCGTTTTGGGTTGCTTTATATGATTTTTTTGAAGGTCTTTGGATAAATAATAATAAAAAATCATCTCTTTCATCCTTGGATTTGTTGAAAATAATCTATTCAATTGCATATGAATTAAATCGGTCAGTAGTTGAATTCGGTCGATTGGTCTGTAAAGCGTTAAAATTGAAATAAAAGAGCCTTTAAGGATGTTAAATTCATTCAGTTGTAAGCCTGTCAGTTTGGGCATATCGACAGAGGAGTAGGTTTTATGATTTTTATTTAAGGTTCCAAACTCTTTCCCGCTGAGCTGATGTTCGGCGGTAAGACTGTTTGAATTACCCAGTATGAGTGTTTTTAAGTCCTGTTCATTGATGAGATTTGATTCTTTGATGGTGTATATGAACGCTGAACAGAGTTTGTACTTCTCGAATGCAGTTAAATTCAGTTTTAAAATAGAAAGTGCAAATTGACTATCCTTAAAAAAGTGATGCTCTACGTTTCCAATGTGCTTTTCTCCATATCTGCTGGTTTCTTTTTTATACGTTCTTAAACGAATATCAGATACTGTTCCGGTCTTTAGGTCCTCTTTTAATGCAAGTGATAATGCAGAAATTAAGTTATAGGCGTGTTTTTTGTTTTTGAGGTGGAGTCTTAACCTGAGATGATGCCCATTTTCTGTATACCGTATGAAAAACCACTTCTTTATTTTTCTATAATGCTTTTTTAAAAAAGTTGGGATTAGGTACTGAAGTAGGATGTCACTCCGTTGCGGATGACAATATATTTCAAAATAAATCCATTTTCCTCCGGGAGAAATCAAAGCTGTTTTTTTTGAATGGAAATTGTAATGGGGTTTTAGATTTGGATAGAGTTCCTGGGGATGGGTGAGCGATAATTGAATTTGCCCCAGGAAATTTTTTTGTAGGCTATCCTGGAGGAAATTCTTTTTGGGTGCGAATGCTTCTTCGATATATAGGGTTTTGTGTTTCTTGAGCAATTGTTGAAAGATCCTAAGGTCAGTTTGTTGCTGAATATCAAAAACGAGCGTTTGGTCAGCCTGTGCGTATCTAAAATAACGAGGTATTGATCTTTCTTTGAAATGGAGTAGAAGAAGATCAATGTGGAGCATTGGATCTCCAATTTTGTCAAGTTCAATTTTCCATTTGGCGGGACTGAGTACAATGTTCCGGTATTGAACTCTAGGGTAACTGGAACAATCCGGAATGATTCCTTGCAGGTCCAAATTTAGATCTGATTGTACACCCTGATGTTGCAGGTCACATAACAGACGGAAAATAGGAAGGTCTGACCGGTTATAATTATAAGCACTGGATATTCTAGGGATTAATCTTCTGTTAAGGTTTTTGGAACGTAGAATAAGCTCATCTTGATGCACACACAAATAAAGATCGCTGAGTTCTAATGGGCATTGGGAAGTGTCATAATTTAGAATGCTAAGCTGGTGATGATAGATTCTTTTTCTGCGATTGATATTATCTATGTGTTTTTCAGCTGTATATGCCACATCAAAAAAAAGTACGTTGGGATTAGCTTGCTCTTCGATTTTGGCTATTGATTTACAAGTTTTTTTTATTTGTTTATCTAGGAGTGTAAAACGGCCTAGCAAGGCGTTAGCCGTACAGCCGCCTATGGATTCAATATGTAGTAAATCTTCAGATATGGTCATTATCGCACTGAGTGAATTGGGGACGGGAAGTAAATCTTTACTTTCTGGTAATTTGAACTGTTCAAGCTGAATGATAGTTGGCTTATTAGTATTGGAATTGGCATACTGCCATAAGGTTTTCTTTAGGAACACTTCTGAAGAGAAGTTTTTATCCTTAAATACCAATAGCAAGCTTGAGTCAGTTTCTTCAAGTGTCTGTTCTAAATTATGGTAGCCAATCCCGATTTCAGGATCTAATGCTTCCATAATTGGAATTTCTGCGTATTCAAATTTATGATAGAATTTATGAATGAAAGCGGCTAAAGCTGGGTTTTTGGGATTGTTGACCAAATGTCTTAGACAGTGTATTGCTTTCGGTAATTCTTTGAAAAGCTGAATGTCTGGCCCACCATGCCGTACCTTTCGCCCAGCTAGAACATATTTTTTTGTGCTTTTTTCTGGGTGACTTTGAATACGTTTGAAATAGTCCTGACCAACGATATTGGGATGATTGCTGGTGAAAAGTAAACCAAGAGAGATTAATTCCAGAAGGTTTTCTTTCAGGTGATTGGGTTTGTATCCCTGTGACTTGAGCTTGTGAATTAATGCAGGAAGTTTTATGGGCTGCTTGCATGCACGAAGTAAAGCCATTAAAGTAGAATTTCTTTTTACTTCTTTGAGACTATACATCCCATCGTTAAAGCAGAGGTATCGGATTTCGCTACCTATAGCATAAATACTGGAATTACTGACAAAAAGCAATTGATCCCACCCAGTGTCGTTTATTGGTATAGAAACTTGAACTGAATAAGCCCAGTCCGTAAACTCATGAAGTTTTTGCTGCGGCGCTAAAATAATGGGGCCATTTTGGTTTTGCTGGAAATTAAATGTTCCCACACCGGCAAAGCTCCCATATGGTGTTCCTCTGTATTTTGACCTATTGAAATACTTCCAAATGCTGCAATAAAGATTAAATGGAATTTGATCCAGGTCTATGGCTTGCAAATCTTTTATCTGCTGATAAAAGCTAGGTGAAGCATGTTGAATGGCCGTTTTTAATGGTGCCCAGTGATCCGCTAATTCAGCTTCCAAGGAGAATTTCGGTGTTCTAAAAAGACCTTGGTTATGAATGGTTAGCTTCATTTGCTGTTTTTGTTTAAGGGAAACTAGCAGTAGTTTTTACTGACCAAAAACTAATTACATGAAAAGGAGCAGGGCTTACATAAGATGCAACTGGACTTATAGTAGGAGAAAGATGGAACGCTGTTGCTTGCACTGATGTAAGTCAAAACCGCTTACATCACGGTCTTTATTTACCTGGTGTAATAAAGAAGGTATTGTCTGGCACGTGGGATATATTGGACATGAGAAATTATTGATTTATTAACCGATCATTTCAATCCGCGTTCTTTATTCCAATTCTGGATCGATACAAAAAAGGAAGTGATTGAGCTTCCTTTTTTAGTTTTGCTAGAAGAGAGGGCCTGGGATTAAATGGTCCATCAATGGAAAGGAGATTGCTATGATTTCTAATTCAGTTTTTACGTTATTGTTGGAGCGCTTAGCCTCTTTTTATCCATTAAGTGCAGGACTTGTAAATGCATTAAGGCCATTTTTGAAAGAACATGATGGCCTTAAAGGGGAAATCTTATTACAGAAGGGTAAAAAAGGAGATCAAGTTTGGTTTATTTGTGAGGGGCATGCACGCGAAATTGGGGTTGATCTGGAAAATGGTAACGAAATGACCAGTTGGTTCTGGTTTAAAGAAGATTTTATTTTCGCGTATCCAGGTTTCTTTAGTCAACAGCCCGCTGAATCAGCGGTGGAACTTATAGAAGAGTGTCGGCTAATTGAAATGGATTATGAGGATTTTATCTTACTCCGTGATACCTTTCCAGAGGTATGGCCATTGGTGGAGTCCATTAGGCACTATTATGATCATTTGCGCTTAACACATTTGAAGGATTTGCAATCGCTTTCAGCTAAGGTAAAATACCTGAAGTTTTATGATGAACATAAATCACTGTTTAATATTGCTCGACATAAAGACATTGCAAATTTTCTAGGAATTAAGGATGATGGCTTTAATAGATATAATTCATAATTAGAGGAAATTCATTAGGTCGGTGATCTGCCAACAATTGTGGGGCTTTATGATTGGTGTGGTGCTGAAATTAGATGAAGTAAATCATCTGCTATGAAATCAAAAACATTCACCGAAATCTGTGCTGCATTATTAATACTGTTATTTGCCTATACAGCAGTTAGCAAGCTTTTAGAGTATGATAAATTTATATTCCAAATGAAGCTGTCTCCTTTAAGTCTGATGGGGATTCTTGCACCTTTTTTAGCCTGGATTGTCCCATTGTTGGAGATCATTCTAGTTGGATTCTTACTTTTTCCTAAAGTAAGAAAAGCAGGATTTATAGGATCAATTATTTTACTTACGGTATTTGAAGTATACATTTTAGGCATGCTCGTTTCGGGCCTTCATTTACCATGTACCTGCGGTGGAATTGTCAGCATGTTGAGTTGGAAAGGTCATTTGTTTTTCAATGCGTTTTTTATTGCAGTAGCCTATTTGGGACTAAGATTAGCACGCAAAAAGAAAATGGAACAACCATCAAAAATCGAATATTCAGCGCGTCCGGAAGCGTGAGTAGATCATAAAAGTCAATTATTTATTAAATGTTAAACGTTTATGAAAAGTTTAAAGTCAACTTTCCTTGCACTGGCAATAGTTGCTGGTGTTGGAGGAGCCTTCGCTACAAAAGCGGCAAACACTTCAAGCACTCTAGATCCAATGTACAGTTGGACAGGAAGTAATTCGTTTACCGGGACCATCCCGCAGGCTCAACTTCATTATGGCTGTTCAGGCAGTAAGGCTGTTTGTGCTACAGGAACGAATGTGGACGATCCACTGGATGTTCAAACTATCAGATTTAATTAACGAAAGGCCCCGGTTTACCAATTCCGGGGCTTTCTTTTATAGGTCTATGATCTGTATGATGGGATATTTTGCATTTTTAAGCTTAAACTTTAGTCCGAGTTGTTTACTTAAACAACTTTCAATATGTTGCTGTTGGGGATAAAGAGAGGGATCATCTCCAAGATCAACTTCTGCAGTAATTGAATAATTTATTTTGGTTTTGTTAAGGTATGGCTCTTTCCTTGGAGTTCTAAATGTTGCGCTAACGATCCAGTTCAGGAGATAGTCTAAAGGTACATTTGAAATGAGAAGTTTGTTGTCTATTATACCCATCCGATAGGGAGAATCTTTATCTGCTTTTTTGATTTTGTTGGATTTAACGTCATATGTGACTACCCAACAATTACGCTTTTTCAACACTTTCCTTGTATGAATACCAAGGTTTAGTTCCAGGTCACTGATTACGTGTTTACTGAAAATTGAATCGGTCAATCGGTTTGCAGTTCTAAGCTCATAAGTATATTGATTGTTCTTTTGCCAACTAGCTAAAGATTCCCCCTTGTAAGTCTGAATATTCTTTTTTTCTCCGGGCCAAAAGTACTTAGAAGAATCATTGGTTATTATTTCCATTAGATAGTCATTTGATATTAGGCCTGGCATTTGGTAGGCATTATAAATCATGTCTTTAATGAGTGAGTTGAATTCGAAATAGCGTTTCATATTTGGCCTTCCAAGTTTTCCAGGGCTAATTACCGTTCCACTCATTTCAACACCTTCTAATTTTTTCACAAAGATAGATCTGAATCCAAGTAAGGAGTCTGGAACTTGTAATGGTTTCAACTGATCAAAAGGAATTTCCTTTTTGAAGTCCATTACTTTTATCTTATCATTCAAAAAATAAATTAGGTTAGCCTCTGTGATACTTTCACCACCTGTTATAGCCTTAACAACGCCCTGTCTATTGATCCATACATTATGAGGTAAGGCCTGGTGGAAGAATAGCTGTGAAAATAGCTTATCATCAGTTACGATTTTTAGAGAAGAACGTGCGATATTCTTATGGTTATCTAAAAATTTTTGTACTGTTGTTTTGTCTTCATAGCTGATGGACAGGATACTAAGGCTATCCTTGTGTTTATTGGCCTGTGTGGCCAAAAATTCTAATTCCTTCACGCAGGGTTTACACCATGTTGCCCAAAAATTTATAATGAGGCCTCCCTTTTTAATTAGCATTGATGTTGTTAAGGGGCTCTGTTCTGGTTGAATCAGGAATTGTATGGGTATATCTGGAAGGGTATCATTCAATTGGACTTCGGGATGAGATTGTGCTCTTATAGAAAAAGATAAGCTACAAATTGCAGCCAGTAAAAAGATCTTTTCCAGGATCATGGTCCTTGATATAAATTTAATAGCCATCATTTTGTATGAGATTAGCATTGTAAGTGATTTCTTTAATTGGAATAGGCAATAGAGCAGCGGAGATTATCCATGTCGGTTTTAGGGATGTCATTATATGCTGTAAATTTCCGGTGCGTTTTAGGTCTAAAAATCGATCTCCGTTTTCAAAGAACATTTCATGTCTGCGTTCCGTATAGATCGCCTTTAGGGTCTCATCTAACCCGATTGGGTTGATTTCTGAAAGTCCTGCTCGTTTCCTTAGGATGTTAATATCATCTGTAGCACTATTTTGACCACTGATTTTATTTTGCCGGGCTCTTGCTTCTGCACGTATGAGATATTGTTCAGCAATACGGAGAACGATTAGATTTTCTGGATTGCTGATATTTACGGTGCTATTTTGATATTTATAGGGATAGCCGTATACGATGGTCGAGTTGTTATTAATGACTGTATTTGCCTTTGTCCAGTTGATTTTTCTTAAATCTCCAGTTTCAAAAGAATTATAAAAATTATCAGTAAAAAATAGGCCGGGTATTTCGGTTGAAGTAGATGGGATTATCCCCTTAATAGCTGTGATATAGCCCTTTTGGGTAGATAGTTGCAATATACTTTCTTTACTGTTTGCCTTGAACACATTTACAGGACTTTCAAGCGGGGTGTAAATGTTACTATTAATTAACTCGTTCGCAAGGCTTTCAGCCATCGTCCAATTGCTCTGATATAGATATATCCTGGCAAGAAGTGCTGTGGCACAAGCCTTGTTTGCTCTGAATTTTCCTGTGCTCTGATAGCTCGAAGGAAGTTGTTCTCTGGCTCCAACTAAGTCATTTATAATTTGGGTATAAATGACATCAGAGTCTTGTTGAGGTGCTTTTCCGTTTTCATCTAAAGACGTTGTTAATAGCAATGGGACTTTCCCGTACAAATTAACCAGAAAAAAGTAAGCATAAGCTCTTAAAAACCGGGCTTCACCTTGTATTTTAGTTTTGAATTCCCCAGTAAGTTGGGAGCTGATTGTGGTTTGTTCCAGAATCATATTACATTGATAAATGATAGAGTATAAGTATGTCCAGTTGTTCTGATTAAATCCATCGTCTGCCGAAATCCTGCTTTGGTTCCAATTCTGGTTGTTTAGACTTACAGATTCATCAGCATAAATAGACAGGAACTGGTTGCAGACTGGATCTTGAAGATTTTCAAGTTTTACATAAATGTTAAATAAGGCTGCCTTTACACCATTTGTGTCTGCAAAGACTTTATCTGTGGTCAGCTGGTTTTTAGGGGATTCCACATCGGTTAGCTTTGAACAGGAAAAAAAAATCAATATGGTGATGCCGATTAGGGTTTGATGGATGACAAGTTTAAGGTTCATGATTTTGTAATTTAAAATGTAAGGTTAAAACCGATGACAAGGGATTTTATAGGAGGGATGTTCCTTTGGGTTGCTGATAGTGCTCCGGATTCTGGATCCATCAGGGGATTATTATTGTTCCAGAACGTAATTAGGTTTTGCCCCCTTAAAAATAGGTTGAGCGTTTGTAACTTCATTTTTGATGTCAGCTCGGTCGGAAACCTGTAATTAATGGCTGCATTTTTTAATCTTAGGTATGAAGAATCAAAATAATTTGCAGACGAGTTGGCGTAATATGAATCAAAAATGGTACTAGCCTTAGGTACATTGGTGATGTCACCAGGCTGTTGCCACCTTTCCTTTATAAAAGCATAATTATTGATTAAAAGACCAGGTGAGGACCGGAGTCCACCGGATAACATTTGCTTTGCAAACTGGAAAAATAAGTCTATTGAAAAATTGTGGTAAGTTATGGAATTGCCTAAACCACCGTAGAAATCTGGAGTGCGTTTACCTATGGTATTAAAATAATAAGGTGATTGACTAGAGAGGCCAGTCTGATCGCCATAACTGGCGTTGCCTGTTTGAGGATTTATACCTAAGAATTGATATCCATAAATTCTGGTAATGTCATAGCCAACAACCAACGTTTGTGCATAGCCGGAGTCCTCAATGTTTTGGAAACTAACTAATTTGTTTTTGGGAATAGTGAGATTAAAGGTGCTACTCCATTTGATGTTGTGGTTTTGGAGATTAACTGTTGTAAGTTCTAGTTCCCATCCTGTATTTTGAACGATTGCTGGAAGATTCGCCTGGTAGGATGCAAAACCAGTGATTACTGGTAGGTTATATTGTACCAATTGGTCTACACTGCGGTTTCTGTAGTAGTTGAGGTTGAATAAGATTCTATTTTTCAAAAAACCTGTTTCTAGAGCAAATTCTAACTTTCTCGTGGTTTCCCAATGAAAATTTGCATTATGGATACGAGATGGATTCAAAGTAGAGATACCTTCATAGGTATAACCTTGGCTGGAATAGGTTGATAAGTATTGGTAGTCTGTAATTTGGTCGTTTCCTGTAGTTCCATAACTTGACCTCAGTTTTCCGAAACTTAAGAAGCCAAGACGGTCTTTTAGGAATTGTTCTTCTCCAAACAGCCATGCTGCGCCGATAGCACCAAAGTTTCCAAAGCGGTTTCCGTCGCCAAATTTAGATGAGCCATCACGTCTAAAAGTGAGGTTTAAAATATATTTACTGTTGAGGTTGTAGGTCGCCCGTCCAAATATAGAGAGGTATTTATAATTGGTATTATTGTTGGATCTGATGTCAACTGTTGCAGCAGATGCAATGTCTTCCATCAACTCTTCATTACTATAATCACTGCTTCTTAAAAACAAATCCCTACCTGATTTTTCCTGATATGTTCCTCCCAAAAGCACACTTAGCTGGCTATTGTTAATTTTCTTTTGATAGTTAACCTGTGGTTCTACAAGGTATGCTTGGTTTGAATTTTGTCCATACTGGGTATAGTTTGTCGATCCGGGAGAAAGAGATCGCATCGGAAAAAGCTGTACCTGATTGGTGTTGATTTTACTATATCCGGTACTCAGTTTAAAGTTCAGATTATTAAACAATTCATAACTAAGGTTAATATTGGTGATGATGTTGTCCGTTTTAGCTGTAGTAGTAGCATTCATTTCTGCTAAGGGATTAGTGCCGCGCCATTGATAATTTCCTGATGTATTTATTAATGGGAAATTGGGAGGTAATAGTAAACCAGAACTAGCCCCCTGAAGATTTGGACTTCTATTATTGTCAAGAATAATTGAGTTGGTGAGTTGCAGCTGGAATTTTTGATCAGCCGAACGATGGTTAAGGTTAAAATGCAATCCACCTCGAGTGTATCTTGCTAAATCAGAAATTACATTACTTTCTTGATGATAATTTACTGAGGTATTAAAAGTCGTACGCTCAGAGCCGCCTGTTAAACTTGCCTGTAAATCTGTATTTTCCGCGTTGTTTCCGAATAAATAATCCGGCCAGTTGATGTCTTGGTTTTGATCCCATAGCAAAAGGTCAGGTGCATTGGTTATCGTAGGAGTTTGATTGGTATTGGTAAAGGCTTCTCTTCTGATTTGAAGATAGTCTTGAAGGTTTAATAGTTTAGTAAGGTTCGTAGACTGGTTTATGCCTCTACTTAGGCTGATATTGGTTTTCGTTATTTCTCCACTACCTTTTTTTGTGGTAATTAAAACTACTCCATTAGCGCCCCTGCTTCCATAAATTGCCGTTGCATCAGCATCTTTAAGTACACTAATACTTTCAATATCTGCAGGATTGATACTGTTTAACGGGTTAATTGCTCCTGACATATTTCCGGTTCCAATTAATGAGTTAGGATCAATTATTGAAGATTCAAAAGGAACACCATCTACTATATATAAAGGGTTTGTGCCGGCGGCAATGGAACCAGTTCCTCTAATTTGTATATTGATGTTTCCACCAGGGAGCCCATTGGTGGTTTGGACAAATACGCCAGGCATTCGTCCAGATAATGCGGAAAGAACATTGGTAACAGGCTGTTCCTCTATTTGTTTAGCAGTAATGGTAGAAACACTGCCTGTATTCAATCGTTTGGTGGTTGTACCATAACCAATGACCTGAATTTCATTTAGTGAATTTTGATCTGGTTTTAATTGTATTTCAAGGGAAATAGAGGCCTTTGTAAGTGTTATGTCTTTAGGCTGATAACCGAGAAAACTTATTTGTAAGGTTACTTTTGTTGAAGGTGCAGAAATTGTAAATTTTCCATTTTTGTCCGATGATACCTTTATACTAGTTTCCTTTATTTTGATAGTAGCACCAGGAAGGGGTAGGCCATTTTCATCCTTAATTATTCCCGATAGGTGATAGATGGTTTGCACTTTTGCACAAAAAAAGGTGCAAAGCGTGGCCATTACGATTAATAGTATCGTTTTTTTCATGTTAAATGATTTAAATGGTTATTTAGATTTTAAAAGAATACCAGGGCGGGCAATTTGAGAAATTACTGATATCGTTTAACCGACAGAAGTATTGCCCGCCTGGAATAAGGTAGGTTTATACCGGTGCTTTTATGATCAACATCTGAATGTTGCGATAGGGGAATGGGTTAGTTTTCATATCTCATTTAAATTAGATTTTTTTAAATGAGTCTTAAAAAAGCAATACAACTGCCTTATTAAAAAAATAAGGTTAGACTTCACTGCTTTTGCACAAGGTACCGCCAGGAACCCCTTTAACCCTGCACGAGGGTCAAAGTTGACCACAAAAGACTTAAGTGAAGCCCAACCTTAAATATATAAGATACCTCAAAGATAAAAAATATACCTTCAGGTTTGGGCAAATTCACTTGTCCTCTCGCGGTCTAACTGGCGGTTTTTGTGCGAGACTCCTAAATATTTATACAGAAAAACGTATAAACATCTGATAACAAATATAATAAAAAAAACTAAATGATGTATGTTCATACGTCATTTAGTTTTTCTATTAGTCGGAAATTCCGCAATGGAATGGAAAGAAGAGGTGAAAATTAAATTTGGAGAACACCTATTGAGTTTATTAGAAGAGCACGGTCTTAAGAATGATTGTAAACCATCTTTAAGACAATTGGCTATAAGATCTGATCTTGAGTATAGTAATGTCCAAAGAATATCAAAGGGGCAGGTGGATTTGGCACTTACAACTATTTTTTCATTGGCGAAAGGATTAGATATTAAACCAATGATACTTTTAGATTTTTAGTATGGATTTTATTACCGAAGTTATAGGTGGAATAAAGAACTTTCCTGAAAATGATGATAAGAAAAAAGCATTGGCGATTGAAATTCTTCTGTTTTTTATTAGGTCAGATTTAAAAATTTTCAAATTTACTATTAAAGAGCTGGCAGATTTTGCTTCAGTTAATCATAATGTTTTAAATCAACCTTATGATACTTTTAATAATTCTCCTGGATATAATGAAGCCCTGGTAGTACTAACTAGCTTAAATGCAGATAACATTATTGATGAGAGTAAGATCTTGTCCTTGTTAGAATCTACATTGATCATGATGATGAAGTATAATTTAATCTTTTCACGGTCATCTATTCAAAATACAGGTGGTTCAAGCATTGGTATCAAAGCTTATCCTATTGTATCAAGTATAACTCCTTTTATCAAACCAGATGATTTTTTTGCAAGCACTTTTGAGGTAACTTTATCAGATGGGTTTTGGTTAGATTTTAAATCTAAGTCACTTTGATCAATTTTTAAGCATTTTCTGAGTTTTAGTAGTAATCTAAATACTGGTTTGATATTTTAAAAGGAGTTTTTTTGATTTATATCACACCTTAACTTTTTTCCTTTTAGTCTGCAAAGTGTTTCTCTGCTGATGCCAAGGTACGAGGCAATATTGGTCTGAGTGGTTTTTTGTTCTATTCCAGGATAGTGTTCTAACAGAAGTTTGTACCGTTCTGTGGGATTAGAGTCCCTATGTAAAATAAATCTTTCTTCGCTTTGTATTTGGTAACGTTCACTCATGACTCTTCCAATGTGATTGCCCTCCCGGGTATCTGCATAAATCGCTTGAATCTGTAACCAGCTGATAGATTGCAAGATGCAATCTTCCAATATTTCTATGTTTTCGTAAGCGGGTTTCTGGGTATAGAAACTATGTACTGAAATCATGAAATCACCCTCATTAAAAAACCATGTAGTGCATTCTTTCCCTTGTTTGTCAAGAAAATAGCACCTGGCGAAACCCTCTTTTATAAAATAAATGCGCCTGCAGGTTTCTCCTTGGCGAAGTAAAATGGTTCTTTTTCTTATGGTCTCTTGTTGAATTTGTGCGGTAAAACGTTCTTGCAATTGCTGAGATAATGGGGTAATAAACCCCAAAGTAGTTAGCATGAAATCAATATCCATAGGAGTTACTTTCTGTAGGATCGAGATCAAACAAGCTAAACTTTAAACCAAAATATAGACTGGCGATACAACTTATATAACAGATAAATAATCAATATGTTGTGCCCGTATTCATTTTGTTTTTCTATAGCTGACATTTTGTGTCGGGCACTTTTTTGCGACGGATCTTTTTGTGTTGTTTTTGTGATTTGGATCAACGTCTTGGCTTAGCGAAGCTTCTAATATTGATTTAGAAACTTAAATAATATGCTATGGAAAAATTGATCGAAAAAATGTATCAGCAAATGATGGATGATTTGAAGTCCAATGAGCAATCGCAAAGTCCTGGAAGGGAATTGTTTATTTCTAATCTTGATGTGGTGGTAAGACACCTTTCCTCTTTAAAACATTGGAATCTTTCACAAGAGTTTAGCCCTGCACAGGAGATTTGGTTTTTTAAAACTCAAAAGCCAAGGTTCTACCGCTGGAAAATATTTTATGTGGAGTTGATTGCCATTGATAGTACAAGCCCTGTTGCAGCCAATGAGGAGCTGAAGGAATATTATATGAGCCAACTTCGCTTTATTGAGCGCTTCTTTCGTTTGCATGAATTTCATTACCAGTATTATAAGTTTAAGGCCAAGGAACTGGATCAGTTTTATTTCATTCGTGGGGCAAAGTTGGAGGGCTTGCTTAGTGCTGAACTTCCTGAGGTAGATGCCAGTTTTGGGACCAGTCAGGATTATTTGGTGTCTAAGTTTATGGCCTATGAGCTGCTTCAGCAGCATTTGGTGGAACTGGTACAATCACCTGAGAGCGTCGTTTCTGGGACTGGACTCAAGAGTCGTAAAGGAATCATTACCCGTTGGACCGGGGATAGCTGTAATTTGATTGAGCTGATTTATGGGATTCATGATACCGCCCAGGTGAATAATGGAGAGGTAGATCTCTCAGATTTAATGGATGTGTTTGAGCAATGTTTCCAGGTTAACCTCAGTCGATATTTCAGGCGTTTTACTGAGATTAAACGACGTAAAAGCATGAGTAAAACCCGTTTTTTAGATCAAATGCGTGAGGCAATTCATAAACGAATTGATGATGGGGATGCTTATCATCCTCCGCTAAAAAAACAAGATTCTCAGCAGGATTAAGCCAAGGGGATTAACAATCGTTAGTGCTTGCTTTGAGGATTGTCAATGAAAAATTTGACGCATTTGAACCTTTGTATCAGTTCCCGGTGCAATGCAGCACCGGGATAAATTAAACTGATATGTTAGAACAATTTTCTTGGCGGGATTTTATTCTTGTGATGGGAGTACTGACCGCGATCTGGTACTTAGGGATAATTCTGATTTTTTACCGTGAGCAGTTCTGTGCTTTTTTAGTAGGTAAGCGATTTCCAACTGGTGTTGCTCTGGAGTCTGTTCTTCAGCAGAAACATAAGGGCTCAGCTGATCATGCAGATGATTTGATGGGAAAATCAAAGCTTCCAGAAGGAGTTCATGAAATGGGGATCGCTGAGCTCAGTTTTGCCGGAGCTGAAAGTGATTTGCTGGATCAGGTTGGTTTGGTTCCCGATCTATTGGAAGAACTGAAGCAGATTTTTAAGTGGATAGAGACCTCAGATGGAAACAAGCAAGATTTCTTTAAGCGGATCTCTGAGCTAAGGATCAGCTTTCCAAGGATCTCCTCAAATCCGAATCTCGATACCATCAATACCTGGATTACCCAGCATGCGCCTTTTCATCTCTCAAATGATGAATTGGAATCTCTTTGGGATTAAATGTCTTTGCGCTAAAATTTTTCACCTCAATTTATTTCTCATGAATTCATCTAAACTTACTTGCCACAAAAAGGCTTTTGGCAAAGCTTTACTTTTCGCTTTAGTAATTTGCTGTTGCCATCTTTTGTTTTCCTTAAATCTATTCGCTCAGGATGGAGAGGCTGGGATACGGGAAGCGACCAATAAAGTTAAAGGATACTTTGATACAGGGTGTGACTTGATGTATGCCATTGGTGCAGTCATCGGTATCATCGGGGCGGTGAAAGTATTCAATAAGTGGAATGCTGGAGAGCCGGATACCAATAAGGTGGCTGCGGCCTGGTTTGGCAGTTGTATATTTTTGGTAGTGGTAGCTACTGTGTTGAAATCCTTTTTTGGAATTTAGTATGGGCAGCGTATATACAATTAACAGAGGGGTTTCCAAGCCTATTGTCTTTAAAGGGCTAAAGGCGCAGTACATCGCTTATTTAGCGATTGGGCTGGTGCTACTGCTCATTTTATTTGCCATACTGTATATCTGCGGGGTTGGTTTGATGTTGGTTTTGCCCTTAATTCTGGGCCTTGGAGCTGGTTTGTTTTTTATGGTGTTCCGCTTGAGTCATCGGTTTGGGGAACATGGGCTTAAAAAATATTGGGCAAGGCGGAGTGTACCTCGCACTTTGAAGTTTAGAAATAGGGGGATATTTATTCGGTTGAAAGGAGGGGGAAGATGGTAGAGGCTTCTGCTATATTGCCCCTTTCTAAAGTAGAAAAGGGTTGCATCGTTTCTATGCAAGGAGATATCACCATTGGTTATCGGCTAGGACTTCCAGAGATTTTTACACTTTCAGATCAGGAGTATGAGGCTTATCACCAAAGCTGGGTAAAGGCCATTAAACTACTACCGAAGTATAGTATTTTTCACAAGCAGGATTGGTTTACCAAGGGAAGTTTTAAAGCGGATTTTAACAATTCTGGGACTGGTTTTCTCTCGCGGTCCAGTGAACGGTTTTTTAATGAAAGGGAATGTCTTGACCATAGCTGTTACCTCTTCTTAACTAAGAAACCTCAAGGGCGTAAGCTTTCTTCTTCGGTGTATAGCAATGTGCTGCGTAAATCTATTGTCCCTGCTCAGACCATTAATCCGGTATTGTTAAAAGATTTTTTGGACAGTGCCGGCCAGCTGGAACGTATTCTTATTGACAGTGGTTTTGTGTCCTTGATTCGTTTGACTGATGATGAGTTAGCTGGTACTTCAAACAAGGCGGGAGTCATCGAAAAGTATTGCTTTTTACTCGGAGATGATCAGCGGAGTATGCTTGCCGATATTCAGTTGAAACAAGGGATTAAGGTCGGTGAAAAAAGCTGCGAGCTGTACACTCTGGCTGAGGCAGCAGCATTGCCACCACTTTGTGGAAGCCGGATGAATTATGAGCAGTATAGTACTGATAGAACCAAATTCAGTATTGGCTTTGCGAGTCCTTTAGGAAGTCTTTTGAACTGTAACCATATCCTGAATCAATATGTATTTATTGAGAATAGTGAGAAGACCATCACTCGTTTGGAAGCAAAAAAACTGCGTTTGCAGTCTTTGTCAGGCTATTCCAGAGAAAATGCGGTGAGTAGGGATGCGGTTAATGACTTTTTAAATGAAGCAGTGATTCATAGCAGATTACCGGTAAAAGCTCATTTCAATGTGTTCGCCTGGTCTGATCGTGAGGCTGAGGTGGCAAATTTGAAAAACAAAGTAGGTTCGGCAATGGCTCAGATGAGCGCGGTTTGTAAGCAGGAGACCGATGGGGCAGCACAAATTTGGTTTGCTGGGCTTCCTGGGAATCAGGCTGACTTTCCGATGAACGACACCTTCGATACGTTTTTGGAACAAGCGACCTGCTTTTTTAATCTGGAAAGCAATTATGGCAGTAGCATCAGTCCTTTTGGGATCCGCCTGGGGGACCGTTTAACGGGGAGGCCGGTACATGTAGACATTTCAGATGAGCCCTGGGAAAAAGGCTGGATTACCAATCGGTCTAAGTTTATCTGTGGGCCCAGTGGGTCAGGAAAATCTTTTTTAACCAATCACCTGATTAGGTCATATTACGAGCAGGGAACTGACGTAGTGATCGTGGATATTGGCCATAGCTATAAAGGCCTTTGTGATTTGGTTGGGGGATATTATTTCACCTATACCGAAAGTGACCCCATTAAATTCAATCCTTTTTATTTGCCTGATGGGGATGCATTGGATACCGAAAAAAAGGAGAGCATCAAAACCTTGTTGCTGGCACTTTGGAAAAAGGATGATGAGCCCTATCGCAGGTCTGAATATGTGGCGATTTCTATGGCTTTGACGCTGTATTTTGAGCATTTGGATCAGCACCCGGATATCTTTCCATGTTTCAATAGCTTCTATGATTTTTTGAAGTCGGAATACCTTGTAGTGCTGGAAAATGGCCGGGTGAAGGAACAAGATTTTGATATCGGGAATTTTCTGTATGTGTTAAATCCTTATTATCGAGGTGGTGAATTTGATTACCTACTGAATGCGAGGGAGAATTTGGATTTGCTGCACAGGCGGTTCATTGTCTTTGAAATTGACGTACTAAAGGATCACCCGATTTTATTTCCGGTAGTCACTTTGATTATCATGGAATTAGTCATCAGTAAGATGCGCAAGCTAAAGGGGATTCGGAAGATTTTGCTATTAGAGGAAGTCTGGAAGTCCATTGCCAAGCCAGGGATGGCAGAGCATATTAAGTACCTGTTTAAAACAATGCGCAAATTTTTTGGGGAACCCATTGTAGTGACCCAGGAGATTGATGACATTATCAGCTCCCCGATTGTCAAAAATGCGATCATTAATAACAGCGATTGTAAGATTCTGTTGGACCAAAGTAAGTATCAAAACAAGTTTGATCAGCTCCAGGAGCTTTTAGGGCTCACTGAGAAAGATAAGTCATTGATTCTTTCGATGAACAAAGTCAATGAACCCAATCGCAAGTATAAGGAAGTCTTTATTTCTCTTGGCGGTCACAGTAAGGTATACCGTACCGAAGTTTCCCTGGAGGAATACTTAGCCTATACCACTGAGGAAAGGGAGAAGGTTCGGATTCAGGCTTATGCCAATAAATATGGAAGCATACAAAAGGGGATTTCTGTCTTAGCGGAAGAAATCAGAAGTAAGGAACGAAAAACGAGTAGCTAATCATAAATCAGGCTACAGCTAATTTATTTCAAACAAATTTCTAATCAGATGAAATTCTGGAATCTATTTAAAAGTCCATTGGGGCTGATGAAAAGTGTTAAAAATCTAATGCATAAGATGATGAAAAAATACATGGTGGTTTTGCCGATCAGTACCATGATGTTATTTGTCGCTTTGCCTACGGGGGCAAGCGCACAGGTAGCAGTTTTGGAAGTGATCAAGGCGGGGGTAAAAAAGGTTATTAAAGCGGTAGACTTAAAGATCCAACGCTTACAGAATGAAACGATTTGGTTGCAAAATGCCCAAAAGGTATTGGAGAACCAGTTGTCTAAGCTAAAGTTGGGAGAGATTGCAGACTGGACCGCACGACAAAAGGATTTGTACAGCAATTATTATCAGGAATTATGGGAGATCAAATCTGCTATCACTTATTATAAACGGATTAAAGAACTAACGACAAAGCAAATGGCCATTGTGGACGAGTACAAATGGGCTTGGAAGCTGTTCCAGCAGGATCAGCATTTTCCCCCTGAAGAGTTGAGTTATATGGAAAAGGTATATGCAGGGATTTTGGATGAGAGCATTAAAAATTTAGATCAGCTCCTTTTGGTGGTGAATTCTTTTAAGATCCAAATGAGTGACGCGGCAAGACTCGAGATCATTAATACTGCTGCGGATCAAATGGACATTAATTTTTCGGACCTGAAAAAATTCAATACCGGGAATATCCAGATGAGTTTGAGCAGGGCTAAATCCCTGGACGAGGTCGCCAATTTAAAAGAGGTTTATGGTGTTGCGCAATAAAGGATACTGGATGCTGGTAGTACTGATGTTCTCTTTTTCGGCGAAGGGGCAAACCTTTGCGGAGTTTTTTAAACAGAAAAAAACGCAAAAGCTTTATCTGCTTCAACAGATCACTGCTTTACAGGTATACGCGGGCTATGCTAAAAAGGGTTATGAAATTGTGGGATCTGGACTTGGAGTAGTACAAAACTTTACAGGTGGCGAATTCAGGTTACATACAGCTCTTATTTCTTCATTAAAGCAGGTAAGCCCCTCAGTTAGGGCTCATGTTAAGATAGAGGAGTTGACGGCTTTGCTACGTTCCATGGATCAGGCTTTTGATGGGATTCCTATGGGTGATTTGTCAGCAGGGAACAGGGTGTATGTCCTTGAGGTAAAGGCTCAGGTAATGGACCAGTGCCGATCGGATTTGGACGAACTAATAACGATTATGACTTCTGGAAAGTTGGAAATGAGTGATGATGAGCGGATTTTTAGAGTCCAGAGGATTCGTCAATCTTTGGGAGAGAAATATGCTTTTGTCCTGGATTTCAGTAAACAGGTCTGGTTGGTGATCCAGGGAAATAAGGAAGAACAAGAATCTATTCACCATTTAAGAAAGAGCTATGAACTCAATTAAAATCTTAATTTTTGGTACTACTTTTCAAATACTGTTTTTATTTTCCGGTTTAGTAAAAGCACAGTCTACGGAAGTGCAACAATTGCTGCTGAATGTAGAAAAACTAAGTCAGCTTAAGAATATCCTCACAGATATGAAAAAAGGTTTTTCAGTCATATCGGGTGGTTACGATGCCATTAAAAATATTTCGAAGGGTAATTTCTCTTTGCATGAAGTCTTTATGGATGGTTTGCTGCTGGTCAGCCCTGAGGTTAAAAAGTATAGACGTGTTGCAGATATCATTACCTATCAAAAGAAAATGGTAACGGAGTACAAGTTGGCTTATGACCGATTTCGATCGGCCGGGAATTTTAACCTTTCTGAACTGGATTATTTGGCTAAAGTATACCAACAGCTCTTTGACCATAATTTAAATAACCTGGACGCACTGGTCATGGTGACGACTTCTTCGACATTAAGAATGAGTGATGAGCAGCGGTTGCAAGCTATTGATCGGATCTTTGCGGATACAGAAGACAAACTGATGTTCTTGCGGTCTTTCAATGCACAAGCCAATCTACTCAGCGCTTACCGTGACAAGGAAAAACAGCAGATCCGCGATTCCAGAAGCTTTTACAACATTAATTAATCCTTTAAAATCATGAAATGTAAATTTTTAATGGCCACATTAACGGTGGTTATGGTCATGTTTATGCCCGGTATTTCTCAGGCACAAGGGCTAGCGGGGCAGATTGGAGGTTTGCAGTCGGTGCTGGAAAAGGTATATGCAGAAATGCTGCCCCTTTGTTCTGGGCTGATTGCTGCTGGTCGTGCAATCGCCGGGTTTGGGGCCCTATGGTACATTGCAAGTAGGGTATGGCGTCAGATGGCGTCGGCAGAAGCGATTGATTTTTATCCTTTATTACGGCCCTTTGCTCTTGGGCTGACCATCGTGCTTTTCCCTGTAGTAATAGCAGTTTTTAATGGAGTGCTTGGGTTAAGTGTTTCGGCGACGGCAAGTATGGTTAAAGATTCAGATCAGGCGATCAAAGCGCTCTTGGATCAAAAGGAACTGGAGCTGAAAAAGTCGGTAAAGTATAAGCTCTATGTAGGAGAGGATGGGAGCGGAAACCGAGAGCAGTGGTATAAATATACCCATCCAAAGAATGCACCTGAGGATGAGGGATGGTTGGATGGGATCGGAAATGATATCAGGTTTTGGGCGGACCGTCAGGATTATAAGATGAGACATTCTTTTAAACAGTTTATGTCGGAAGTTTTACAAGTAGTCTATCAGTCTGCTGCTTTGTGCATCAATACCTTAAGGACATTTTTCTTGATTGTACTGGCTATCCTGGGGCCACTTGTATTGGGTTTTTCGGTCTATGATGGGTTGCAACATACGCTAACCGTTTGGATTGCACGGTACATCAACATCTTTTTATGGCTTCCGATTGCCAATATCTTCGGTACGATCCTAGGCAAGATTCAGCAGCAAATGATCCGTTTGGATATTTCTGAGGTGGCCCAGCAGGGAGATACTTTTTTTAGTAGTACCGATATCGCTTATTTAATTTTTATGATTATTGGAATAGTGGGGTACTTCTGTGTACCTACAGTGGCGAATTATGTGGTGCATGCTGGTGGCGGGAATTCAATGTTAAGCAAGGTCAATACGATGGTCAGTGTTGGCGCTGGCGCTGTTGCAGGAGCGACGTCAGGGGCAGGTATGGGAATGATGCAGGATGCTTTGGGGGATGGGAAATCTTCCACTTCTCAGGGTATGGCGACAGCTATGGGTAATGATTATTTCAAAGACAAATTATCTGGTAATTCTAAAACTTAAAGGATGTTTACACAATTTAAAAACATTGATACGGCTTTTAGCCATATCAAAAGGTTCAGTGTTTTTTTGATGATGTTTTGCGTAGGGCTTTCTGGATTTGCGATTTATAAAAGCTATGAAGGGATCAAAGCAGCGGAGAACAGGATTTATATTCTGGCCAATGGAAAAGCAATAGAGGCTTTTGCAGCTGAACGTAAAGACAACATAGGGGTAGAAATTCGGGATCATGTAAAAATGTTCCACCATTATTTTTTCACCCTGGATCCAGATGAAAAGGTGATCCAGCGAAACATTGCTGGGGCTTTGAATCTGGCTGATCAGAGTGCCAAAAAGGCTTATGATAACCTGAAAGAGCAGGGGTTTTACAGCAATTTAATAGCCGGTAATATTTCCCAGGAAATCCAGATAGACAGCACACAGCTGGACTTAAACCAATATCCTTTTTACTTCCGATGTTATGCCACACAGAAATTGATTCGTTCGAGCTCTACAGTACTTCGAAAGCTCGTCACCCAAGGTTATTTGCGTAATGTATCCCGTTCAGACAATAATCCCCATGGCTTCTTGATCTTGAAATGGGAAACGATTTCAAACCAGGACCTAATTAAACCTTAAGATGAAACGAGCTTTTAAAAATAGGAATCTTGGCGGCTTAGCTAACCCTCTGGCTCACCGAATCGCCCTGTGGGTGCTTCGCCGGCAAAGACGCTTGGCCGATTGGTTGAATGAAAAAGCGGAAAATTTAGAGATAAGAACTAAGCGATTACTGTTGGTGCTGTTTTGCGGTGTTTTTGGTAGTTACCTGCTGTATTTGCTGTTTTCAGCCTTTCTAAATTAATAGACCGTCGCTTCGCTCTTGCTGGGAGAAACAATTTAAATGAAATAGAATAATGACCTGATAAGATAAAACTATGATGACTAAAAGATCAAAAGACAAACGAAAAGTATTGTTGTTACTTCCGCTATTGGTACTGCCTTTTTTAGCCTTGGCATTTTATGCGATGGGTGGAGGTAGAAATCATAAGGAGAAAGGCCAGCAGCTGGCTGCAAAAGGAATCAATACGAATTTGCCGAATGCAAGCTTTAAAAAAACTGAACCAGTAGATAAAATGGGGTATTATGCACAGTTAGATCGGGACAGTTCTGTAAGTGACGGCAATAGGTTGGGAGTGATGACTCATCGCTTAGGATTTGGGGAGGTTAAACAGGAGGACCCTGCCGAGCAAATCAATTTAAAATTGGAGGCTTTGAATCGGGAACTGGAAAAAACAGAGAAATTACCCGCTGAACAGGTTAAATCTGTTCAGCAATCCAGCCAAACTACTTCCATCAAAAATGATGTAGATCGGCTGGAAGGGCTGATGAGGACCATGCAGGAAAATAAAGCCGAAGATCCGGAGATGCATCAACTCAATGGGATGCTGCAAAGCATTTTGGATATTCAGCACCCTGAACTGGTGCAGCAGCGATATAAAGAAAAGCTTGTTTCCAGTCCTGATAGTTTGTTTAGGGCAATTCCTGCGGAAATTGTAGATCAGCAAAAGGTGGTTCAGGGGGCGACGATTAAACTTCGGATTTTAGATTCGATTACCTTAAATCATCAAAATATAGCCAAAGGGCATTTTATTTTTGGCACTTGCCGGATTATCAATCAACGGCTCCTGCTGGATATCAAAAATATACGTGTAGGGACTTCTATTATCCCAGTGGATTTGTCTGTCTATGCATTGGATGGAATGCCAGGAATCTATGCTCCCGGGGCCATGATTACCGAGAGCTTGAACGGAGGGATAGATAATGCCGCTCGAGGTATGGGCTTGTCAGGCTTTGATCAGAGTTTAACTACACAGGTGGCTGGAGTTGGGCTGGATGCCGCTAAATCACTGCTGAGTAAGAAAGTCAGACGGATTAAGGTGAAACTGAAGGCAGGTCAACGCGTACTACTAAAAAATAATAAACCTGAAAAATGATTGCCTGTAGCGTATGTGAGTTTTCTTGGGCTTACTCCAAAAGGCCAGACTCATAACAGCTCATAGAGAAAATAAATTCAATAATATCAAATTTTAAAACGGTTAAGCGTATGAATTTAAATAATTTGGAAGCCCTAAAACTGGAAATGAAAGCTTTGGGATTTGGAGATAAAATAACCACTTTGATGGAAGAACAAATGAGGAATAATATACCAAATTTCGCGCTGGATGAGCGTTTCCTGGGTGGGAAAGGACAAGTGAATTTGACTTTGTATTTTAAACAGTCTAGTAATAGTGAATATTATTACATGAACCGATTTGAGGCTTACCTTCATAAGGGGACTCCTTTGGAACAAGGGCAAAAGTATCTATTGATTACTAAAGATGCTGATGGAAGAAATCAGTTTAAAAAGTTGGAAAATATGGTCGAGGCCATCACTTTGTTTAAGCGCCATACGGGTAATTGTGAACTGGCTATCGGCAAGGATGTAGCTCACAAAACACCCCTGGTGATGATGGAAGAGGGTAAGGTGAATTATCTGACCAAAGATTTTCAGCAGACTTTTTATGCGCCACCAATTCCTCAGACCTTTTGGGTAGATCATGGAAAGGGTTATACCGCTGAACAGGCGGTAAATTTGATGCAGGGGAGAGCAGTTTATCGGGATGACCTGCTGAGCAGGGATGGCCATCAGTATAAAGCCTGGATGATATTAGATATAGGTAAACCAAGGGATAGGTACAATAACTTTACGACGCGGCAGTTCATGGATCCGAATTATGGGTTTGATTTGAAGAGGTCTTTAAATGAGTTTAAGATTAAAGACCTGGAGGATCCAAAAAAGGTAGAGAATTTGGAGCTTTCTTTAAGGCACGGCAATCGACCCATTGTGACAGTAGAAAAGGGCGGTGAGCAGGTGAAGGTATTTGTGGAAACGGCAGTGCGTTATGGCAAAATCAATTTCTTTGATTTGGATGGTAAGACGGTGAAACAAGGGGAGCTGCTAAAGGCGCCAGCATTAAATCAGGGGTTGGCCAAAGTAAAAAGGATTGGAAAGGGAGTTGAAGAAGGAATGGGGATCGAGAGGTAAAGAGTTGGTTCGAAGCCAGGACCTGCGACATTTAAGAGGTTGTATCATCGGTGAAAAGATGATCAACCTCTTTTGTTTTACTGAGATTAGTAGGAGCCATTAGATGAAATTTGATAAGCGAAGAGGCTAAACAGCTAATTAGTATTTCTCGGTATTGATGTTTAGATTTAGGCCGTTTAAACACAATTTATGGCAACAAACAAACATGCACAGATTCGTTATATCGCTTTAGATAAATGCTTCAGTAATTTCGGGCGTAAATTTTATATAGAGGATTTGATCATCGCTTGTAATGAAGCTATTTATGATTTTACGGGAAAGCATGAAGGGGTGAAAAAACGCCAGATATATGAGGATATGAAATATATGGAAAGTGCTCAGGGCTGGCATATTGAACTTGAACGACTTAAAGAAGGAAGAAAAACATATCATCGTTACGCAGATAAAAGTTATTCCATTAATAAAAGTCCATTAAGTACAATAGAGGTGAATCAGATTAATGAGGTTTTACTAACGCTGTCACGATTTAAAGGAATGCCTCAATTTGAATGGATTGATGATATCGCCAGCCGTTTGGAAAGCATCAGTAAAATTGATGAAAATAAAATTATTGACTTTGAGCAGAACCAGTTTTTAAAAGGTTTAGAATTCATCACCCCACTGTTTAATGCGATTTATTATAAAAGAGTGCTTAGGGTTCAATATCAGTCTTTTAAAGATGAAAAAATAGTTACTCATATTATACACCCTTACTATTTAAAACAATATAATTTACGCTGGTTCCTATTTGGTCTCAATTCTGTGAGTAAGTATGTAAACAATTTAGCCCTAGACAGAATAGTTAGTTTAACAGAAATTCCTGAAATATTTGAGCAGAACAAGGCTATAGATTTTAATGAATATTTTGATGATGTAATTGGTGTAACGATACCCAATGATAAAACGATTGAAACTATTCAGATTTTAGTTCTTCATAATCTTTGGCCTTATATTAAAACAAAACCTATACACGGCTCACAGAAAAAAGTTGAAGAGAACGATCAAGGTGTATATATTGAGCTTCAAGTGATTCCAAACTATGAACTTATTGCTTCATTATTAGCCTACGGCGAAAACATAATCATCATATCTCCTGAAAGCTTTAGGCTTAACTTTCTTAAAAAAATCCATGCAATGGAAAAAAATTATGGTTAACGGTGCATAATCACTGCACATTAGTTACCCACATTTGTTAAACCTTACAGTTTTTTGTCGTTATTTATGGTTGTTTGTATAATTAAAAATGTTTTTGCTTATTAGAGCAGTTTCTTTTGATCAAAAATAGTAAAGCGCTTTCCGTTAAATGATAACATCTAATTTTAATTTTCTCGAAGAAGAATTTCCCTTACTATTTAACTTAGGGCTGTCTGCAGAGTATAATTTGCACCCAGATCCAGTTACTTGTTTAATGAAGTTGCGTCAGTTTGCTGAGCAGCTCACGATACTAATCTACGAGGCTGTAGGACTGGAATTCCCTGAAATGAACACTTTTCATCTTCAGGTTAAGAAGTTAACAGCCGAAGGGGTGCTACCGTCAAATATCAGTGATTTCATTGCTACAATTCGAAAAAAAGGAAATGAAGCTGTTCATGGTGTAGACGGTACATTTGATGAGGCTAAAGCAGTCCTGTTCTCTTCATTCAAATTGGGAAAGTGGTTTTATGAAGCTTATTCGGTAAAGAATAGAGATTTATCTAGTTTAAAATTTCATTTGCCTGAAAATACCGATAGTCGTTTGGCTCTTGCAAAATTAGAACAAGAGCACGTCGCATTACAAGGTAAACTTGATGCCCTAATAAAAGAAAGAGAAGTTGGTAACATTAGTCTACAACGGCAAAAAGAGATTGCTATTAGGACTGCCAAAGCAACCAGCAGGATGGAAATGTCCGAAGCAGAGACCCGAGAATTGATTGATTTGCAACTTCGTCAGGCAGGCTGGGAGGCAGATACCCCAAATCTCAATTTTAAGTTGAAAAGAACTATGCCTAAAAAAGGCAAAAACATGGCTATTGCAGAATGGAAATGTGGATCATTATGGGCTGATTATGCACTCTTTATTGACGACAAGCTTGTTGGGTTAATTGAGGCAAAGAAGCACATTAAAAATGTAATGGCCGACTTAGGTCAGGCTATGAAATATAGCAAAGAGGTATCGCCTATAGACGGTATTAACATGGTTACACATAATAATTGTGAAGTATATCGTGTTCCCTTTATGTTTTCTACCAATGGAAGACCATACCTGGAGCAAATGAAAGAGTTATCCGGAATTTGGTATTGGGATGCGCGACATAAAAAAAATAGACAAAAACCCCTCGTTGCCTGGTTCAGTCCTCGGAATCTTAGTGATAAACTGGTCTTTGATGAGCTAGAAGGTGCAAAAAAACTTGAACGGACAGGTTATGAATTGCTTTCTGATCCCAAAGGATTAAATCTGCGGGAGTACCAAATAGAAGCGATCAAAGCGGTTGAGGATCATATTCTAAACCATCCGGAACAACCGAGAGCATTATTGGCAATGGCTACGGGTACAGGTAAAACCCGTACTATGATTGGGATGTGTTATCGACTGATTGACGCCAAACGATTTAAACGTATTCTTTTCCTTGTGGATAGGCGTATGCTCGGCTCCCAAGCCTCCGATGCATTTAAAGAAGTGAAGATTGAGGGGTTACAGACTTTTGCTCAGATCTATGATCTTAAAGATCTGGAGTCGGCAGTGACCGATCTTGATACCAAAATTCATTTTGCGACTGTTCAAAGCATGGTTAAACGCATTTCGCTTTCAGATAATCCACCTGGAATAGGGGATTATGATTGTATTGTTGTTGATGAAGCGCATCGTGGATATATCCTTGATAGGGAGATGGAGGAAGAGGAAATGGTGTTAAGAGATCAGCTCGATTTCCAAAGTAAATACAGAATGGTCTTGGATTATTTTGATGCTTATCGAATTGGGCTAACAGCGACGCCAGCTATTCATACTGCTGAGATATTTGGTGATCCGATATATACCTATTCTTATAGAAGAGCAGTTGTTGAGGGGTATCTTGTAGATTTTGAACCACCAAAGGTTTTTAAAACTCGTTTGTCAGAAGGGGGCATAATTTGGGAAGCTGGTGATCCGATTCATATTTATGATCCTGAAGAAAATGCAATTGTAGAAACAGGTATCACACCTGATGAGATCAAAGTGGAAATTCAAGGTTTTAATAAAAGGGTGATCAATGAGAGTTTTAACAGAACGGTACTAAGGGAACTCATCGAAAATCAGGGTATTGATCCTGAAGACAGAAAGAAGACCCTAATTTTTGCGGCAACGGATCGTCATGCCGACGAGATCATCCGAATCATGTATGAGGAATATGAAAACCTTGGAGAGACTGTAGACGCAGAAGCCATTTTGAAAATCACTGGTGTGGTTTACGATCGGGATATGTTGTTGAAAAGATTCAAAAATGAGCAATATCCGAGTATTGTTGTTACAGTGGATTTGTTAACTACGGGTATTGATGTGCCAAGTATTTCTAATCTCGTTTTTCTTAGAAGGGTTAATTCCAGGATACTTTATGATCAGATGATTGGACGCGCTACACGCCGCTGTGATGAAATTGACAAAGAAGTATTTAAAATATACGATTGCGTGGGGGTAACTGAAATCATGGCTAAAGAAGATGTAATGAAGCCCGTCGCTCCTCTAGTGGAGAAGTCATTTGCTCAATTGTCCGAGGAAGCTGCAATTATTAAAGATGAGTACATGCAACAGCTCAAGCTGGATCGCATTATTGCTAAATTGCAAAGAAAACTTCATTCTTTAGATGATGAACAACAAGCTTATATTTATGAGCTGGCTGGAAAAGATGATATCCAAGATTTAATTCATCACTTAAAAGGCTTGACCGAAGTAAGTGCTTTAAGTTCTGAAATGGAGGCTTTAAAACCTTTATGGGATTATCTTGATGCACAGAATGCTTCGAAAGGTCAAAAAAGAAGCTTACTTTTTAGCGCACACCAGGATATGCTATCTGATGTTTATCATGCTTACAGTAAAAATTTAAAACCTAAAGATTACATAGAATCATTTAATCAATATATCAAATCCAACATTAATGAAATTGCTGCGCTTAAGCTCATTTGTACCAAACCAAGTAACTTAACTAGAAAAGAGTTAAAATCACTTCAGTTCCTATTGGATGAAAAAGGATATACAGGTACACGATTAAATACAGCCTATAAAGATGTGACACAACAGGATATAGTGGCTGATATTATTGCGCATGTGCGTACTGCGGCACTTGGAAGCGCGTTGATAAGTCACAATGGTCGCATTGGAAAGGCGATGGATAAAATCCGTTCCGCTCATCAATGGAGTAGTATACAATTGAAATGGCTAAAGAATATTGAAGATCAGTTGCTAAAGGAAACCATCATCAATATTGAAGATTTGGAAAAACCACCTTTTAGCAACGAGGGAGGAATTAAGCGGCTAGATAAGGTATTTAAAGGTGAAACTTCATCAATTTTAGCGGAAATAAATGGATATTTGTACGCTTAGTACAATCGATTAGCGTTACTGGATCAAGTTCAGGTAGTTAGCGCCAATACAAATTATTTATAGAAAAAGTAAGAATACAAAATGGCTTTAGGTACACAAGAAATAGTTAATAAACTCTGGAATCTATGTAATGTTCTCCGTGATGATGGGATCACTTATCACCAATACTTAAATGAACTTACCTATATCCTGTTTCTTAAAATGGCGGAAGAAACAGGGACGGAGAGCGACCTTCCGGAAGGTTACCGATGGGCAGATTTGAGTGGAAAAGAAGGAATGGAGTTAGCCAAATTCTATCGGGAGCTTTTATTACACTTAGGTACTGAAGGAAAAGGAAAAGTCCTTGAAATTTACAACAATGCGCAAACCAATATATCTGAACCAGCCAACCTTCGCAAGATTGTTAAATATATTGACGAACTAGACTGGTATGAAGCCCGTGAAGAGGGATTAGGAGAGATGTATGAAGGCCTGTTAGAAAAGAATGCTTCAGAAAAGAAAAGTGGTGCTGGACAATATTTTACGCCCAGGCCATTAATTAATGTGATGGTACGTTTATTAGATCCTAAAGTAGGAGAGCGGTTAAACGACCCAGCCTGTGGCACCTATGGCTTTATGATTGCTGCTCATCACTATGTAACACAACATAATCCTCCATTTACTTTAACGGAGAAACAAAACGATTTCCTGATTAATCAACAATACAGTGGTTGTGAGTTGGTTGGCGATACGCATCGTTTAGCCTTAATGAATGCCTTTTTGCATGGTTTAAAGGGTAATATTACACTTGGCGATTCATTAAGTAGTCTGGGGGAAAATGTTAAAAACATGGATGTAGTATTGGCTAATCCACCTTTTGGTACAAAAAAAGGGGGGGAGCGGCCAACTCGTACTGACCTGGTATATCCTACCAGCAATAAGCAACTTAATTTTTTACAGGGCATATACAGAAGTTTACATACACGTGGAGGGGCCAGAGCAGCGGTTGTATTACCGGATAATGTGTTGTTCGAAGATGGTGACGGACAAAAAATCCGTAGAGACTTAATGGAGAAATGCAATTTGCATACAGTATTGAGATTACCTACAGGTATTTTTTATGCGGCTGGCGTAAAAACTAATGTTTTGTTTTTTGAACGTGGTAAAACAGATAAGGGTAATACCAAAGAAGTTTGGTTTTACGATATGCGGACCAATATGCCTGCCTTTGGTAAAAGGACACCTTTTACGGAAGCTCATTTTGAAAACTTTGAAGCTGCCTATAATGCTGAACACCGTACTTTAGTTATTGATGAGCGTTTTAATAGGTTATCAATCGAAGATATTCTTAAGAAAAATGCTACGCTAGATTTGGGATTAATTGCGGATGATAATTTAACTAAAAGTGAAGATCTTGGAAGTCCTTTAGATATTGCAAAGCAAGCTCTATCTGAATTGAAGAGCATAACGGAGGAATTGAATAAAATTATTGAGGAGCTAGGGTGATGGGGGAGAAGGAATTACCAGAGGGGTGGATAAGTACGTCTTTAAAAAATGTAGTCGTCACTAAAAAAGGCAAAAAGCCTAAAATATTAAGTGATATCGAATTTAAAAATTCTGTTCCTTATCTTGATATAAAAGCATTAGAGAAAAATGAAATTAGACAGTATGCTGATGTTGAAAGTTCTAATTTACTAGAGACTAGTGATATTGCTATCCTTTGGGATGGTGCTCGCAGTGGTTGGGTCTCAAAAGGTAAAGAAGGAGCAATTGGCTCTACTTTAGCTGGATTAAAGCCAATACTGGTTAATACGAATTATATTTTTTACTTTTTAAAGTCTAAATTTGATTTGTTAAATACTAACACAAGAGGGAGTGGAATTCCCCATGTTGACCCAGCAGTACTTTGGAATCTCGAATTTTTATTACCACCCCTTGCCGAGCAAAACCGTATTGTAGGAAAATTAGATAAGCTCTTTGTAAGTATAGAGGTTGTTAGAACAAAATTGGATACTATACCTCAATTGCTTAAGAATTTTAGACAAGCGGTGTTGAGTCAGGCAGTAACTGGAAAATTAACAGAGAAGTCGCGTGGCTCGGATTCAATATCTTATGTTGCCCCAATTTCAATTGGTGAAATATGCGACCTAAAACCAGAAGGGTGGGGGTGGAAGAAAATCCTTGATTTAGCAAAACTAGAATCTGGTCATACACCTAGAAAAAGTTTAGATGAATATTGGGTCAAAGGAGAAGTGCCTTGGATTTCTTTGCAAGATATTAGAATGGCTCATGGGAAAATGATTAACAGCACTAAATATATGCCAAATGAACTTGGTATTAAAAATTCAAGTGCTAGACTACTCCCAGCTGGAACGGTTTGTTTTTGTAGAGATATTTCTGTAGGTTATACTACAATAATGGGACGGAGCATGGCAACTTCGCAGCATTTTGCTAATTGGATTTGTGGAGATTTATTGTATAACAGGTATCTATTGTATGCTTTTATGGCTGCTAAAGATAGTTTGATTGCGTCAGGTACCGGAACGACTGTTGGGACAATATACATGCCCGCTTTAAAAGAAATGAGAATATTATTACCTCCTTTTGAAGAACAACAAGAAATCGTTTCTCGAGTAGAAGTTCTTTTTGCAAAAGCCGATTTGATAGAAGAACAATATCAAGTATTAAAGGGTCAAATAGATGTTTTACCACAAAGCATCTTGTCTAAAGCTTTTAGAGGAGAGTTGGTTGCTCAAAATCCTAATGATGAGCCTGCAAGTGAATTACTGGAACGTATAAAGGAAACACAAAGCTTAGGTAAAAAAGTAATAAGATTAACTCAAGTTGTTGCATAACAGCTTGAGTTAATTCATTATTTTAATTTCAGAAATTGGTTTTTCGATAAATGATTTTCGTTGTAAACATATCTGTGCAGTTCTACTGCATAGATATGTTTTAATATTGTACTACAAACAATATTAAATATGAAAACATCAAAATTACCTCTTTTATTAATTTTATTAGGTTTATTCTCAAACCTAAATGTACTTGCTCAGGATGCCATTACCTGGAGCACTCAACGTAATGGGGCTAAAGTTGCCGATACGGTGGCTTTGGAAGATTATCTACCAGTAAAAGATAATGCGGTTTATGTAGAAGCAGTTTTAGATCTGCCTGGTACCACAAGGCAGGAATTGTTCTCTCGAGCGAAGCTAGCTATTCAGAAAACCTTTACCAGCAATAAAATAGGTACTTCAAATTACGATGCCGAATCCGGAATCTGCAGTGTTAATAATTTCTACGATATTTCTGATATGACGGCTTTTAGTGCTTTAGCAACTTCAAATCCGGTTACAGATAAATACTATTTTAATGCATTGCTCTCTGTAATTGTAAAAGATGGCAAGTATAAAATTAAAATGGAGATACCTCAATATGCTTATGGAAAGGAAAGTAGGTATAAATCTTATACTGATTTCCAGTCGCAAAGTATGCCCATTTCAAATATTGCAAATAAACGTCAAAATGGCAAACGCCAGCGTATGCGGGTTCTTAAAACCTTAAATGATAAAATGTTATTGACTTTCAATTTTGTGAAAACGGAAATGGAAAAGAAACTGGATAACGATTTTTAGTCTTTATTTAAGCTTTGTTAGTAATACTAATGAATGTTGAAAACTTGCAAATAAATCTAAATAAAAACTAAGTATTTTAGTAATAATAAAAAGCCAAGTCACTTAGTTGAGAAAATGGTGACTTGACTCTAAATCAGAAAGTTAAATTACTTCTCGAATTCGCACTTCAAAAGTAATTATTCCTGCGTGATTTCCAAATTTTCTCGGAGGGTTAATGTGTTCCTGCCCTGTTTCAACCAGGAGAACTAACTTATATGTATAATATGAGACAACCAATTGGTACAACTGCAAGTACAGGACAATCATGCCCTGAAAGTGGTGTATGGAGGGTTGTAGGTTCACCTACAACTACCGCACCAATTGCCAAAGGAAATACAATGCCTCCTTATGGTGGCAAGGGTGTTACTTGGCGATTAGAAGTTTACGCTTAAATTAACGGGGGAGAGGAGCGAGAGCTCGCTCTCCCTTATTAAATGGAACAATTAAAGAAATTGAGATGAAGGATAATTATAGTATGAATGTAAGCTTGCAGTGTGTTACTTGTGGAAACACTGGAGCGTTTGATTTTAATGAGGATAAAACGTACGTAAAGTGTACAGCTTGTAATCGTGAATATTTAAATGGTTACGCTGAACTTGTAGAATTAAATCAGGAAAATATTAATAATGTATTGGAGGAAAAGAAGAGTGAGATTGCTCAGGATTTTAAAAATGATATCCTTAAAGCCTTTAAAGGGAATAAATATATTAAAATCAAATAAAAATGGACTGGAGTTTAATTATTTCTATTGCAGCTTTATGTTTTTCAGCAATTACTTATGTTGCTCATGATCGGAGAATAAAAAAACAGGAAGGTTTAATTAATGCTTATCAATTAGAAAAAATTGATGCTGAAAAGATAGAACAAAAGAAGGCCTTTGTAAAGGCAAATTTGATAAAGGGTGATAAAGGGTGATAAAGGGAATAGAATAATCAAGATATTTAATTCAGGTAAATCTGCCGCAAGAAATATTCGTTTTGAAATTCTATCTAAAGATCAGAATTTTTGGTTTTTAAATCAAGATATTTTTCCATTCGAGCTTTTAAACCCTCAAGAAAGTACTGAATTAATAATGAGTACTTCTATTGGATCGCCAGATAAAGTAAAAATTCAGTTTATTTGGGAGGATGATAGTAGTTTGAGTAATAAATACGAACAAGTACTTACGCTGTAGTTTTACTTGAGCTCTATTGAGGAGGAAATGAACCTTTCACTTGATATGAAAAATATCCTTGATCTGATCCTGATGTTTCAGAGTGCTACACACCGGGTGAATTTGAGTATAACTATGTTTTTTTTGGTTTAATTGGCTGGTAATAAGTTGCTTTGACTAAAGTGAAAATGATGAAACTTAGAAAGTAGATATGTCTGTTTAAGAATAATTATGGTAATCTATTAAAATAGTAAAGCGGGAAGGATCTCCGACCATTCCCGCTTCATCTAAATTAACGCTCTCATAAATAAAGACGTTAATTAGGTCTAGATATTGTGTTACCCGATAAATTAAGTTATTGAATACTTCTTTTTAAGCGCAGCCATATCAGCGCCAACTTTAATGTCCAATATTTTGGCGTAATGTTGCGTGGTTTGGATATTGGTGTGTCCCAGCATTTTTGAAACGCTTTCTATAGGAATCCCATTCAATAATGTAATTGTTGTGGCAAATGTATGTCTTGCAATATGGAAAGTGATCAGTTTCTGTATGCCACAGAGGTTCGCAATCTCCTTTAAATAAGTGTTCATCTTCTGGTTACTTGATACAGGCAGTAGCATTCCTTTATTTAAGCACATCCGATTATTCTGATACTGATTTAAGAGGGTAGAGGCTGCAGGTAATAAAGGAATTCGGGAAGGCACATTAGTTTTTTGCCTTTTAATAGAGATCCATTCTTCACCATCAATGCCAGTTACAATATCACCTTTTTTTAAATTCTTAACATCCACATAGGCAAGGCCAGTATAACAACAGAATAAAAATACATCCCTTACTTGCGTTAATCTTTCAGAGGCCAGTTGCTTAATGGCTATCTGGTTTATTTCTTCTTCATTAAGGTAAACCCGATCAACCTTTTTAATCTTGTTTTTGTAGTTTTGAAATGGATCGGTTGCCAGCAATCCATTAGAAAGACAAATACGAATAATCTTGCCGAAGTTTTTCAAGTATTTTACTACAGAATTATTGGCACATTTTCGGACAGATCGTAAGTAAAAATCGTATTCAGTTATGAAAGCGTGGTTAACTTTTCTAATGTCTATATCACTGATGTTGTATTTCCATTGTAAAAATGCTATAGTATGATTTAAAGAGGTCCTGTAACGCTCTGCAGTGCCTTTAGAGAACTCGGACCCTACCAAGGCATCCATCTTGTAGTTATGATCTTTAAATACGTCAATTAAGGTGCGTTGCTTTTCTGCTTTTCCTTGAAATTGATCTCGAAGTTGCTTGGCAGTTATGAGATCATTCTTCTCGGTTAATTGCCGATGCGCTTCAAATACTTTGTTTTGCAAGTTGTCCAGATAGGCGTTAAAGGATTTCATTCCTTCCTTTTTACCATTGCCTCGGCCAGAAATTGCATTCCATTGCGATGGTTCACAACTTCGGCCAGTGGTAACTTCTGAACGACTACCATTCACAGTAATGCGAAGATAAATAGGAGCGACGCCATTTTGATAATTTTTTGGTTTCTTCATGTAGAAGAGTAAGCTGAAATTGGTTTTCATAATGATAAACATTAAAATAAACAACCCGAGCCCGATTTTCGGGCTAGAGCTGCATCGCAGATAAAGTAATAAGAATCAACGATGCAAATTTAGCCTTGCAGCGATTAGAAATCAAGATGTTTAGTGTGGCAACCTGTTTAATGTCAGGTTTTTATATGCTATTCGGTGAGTCATTTCAATTTTCCAAATGACTCACCGAATCACTCACCTATAGGATGTGAATTCGTGCATATTTTGGAATACCAATAAAAACAAAAAAGCCTGCTATCGTATGATTTGCAGGCTTTTTGTTGGTTTTGATACCATTTTGGCGGAGAGTGGGGGATTCGAACCCGCGGACCCTTTGACAAGTCAACAGTTTTCAAGACTGCCGCAATCGACCACTCTGCCAACTCTCCGCCGCAAAAGTACAAATCTTAACTGGTTTTCCAAATTTAGATGTAAATATTTCTATCTTTTTTTCATAATCACGGTTAAAGTGGTGATAAGGCCTGTTTAAGGCGTTTTTTTAATCACAACGAATCACAGTAAATCACGAAAATCATCCGGTTTCCAAACTGTTTTATGAAAATCTCTTCTGTTTTAAACGCGTATTTTTCCTTCGCGGAGCGCAAACGCGTGTTTTCTTACCCGGATCAAAGAGAAAGAGTAAAAAAATGGCTGTCCTGTTTGCCCCCTGATTATGTCATTTATGCACTAGTTTAAATCGCCTTTTACATTATAAATTTGAATAGGTAATATTTAACTTAATACTGAATGCCATGAAAAATAGCGTAATCAATCAAAGGATAACTGCAAACTTATGGTTTGACAGGAACGCGGAAGAAGCGGTGAATTTCTACACTTCTATATTTAAAAATTCGACTATTAAAGGAATCACCTATTATACTGATGAAGGGTTCGACATCCACCAAATGCCTGAAGGTACAGTGATGACCATCGTGTTTGAATTGGACGGTCAGGAGTTTTTAGCCCTGAATGGAGGGCCAGTATTCAAATTTAATGAAGCAGTTTCATTCGTTGTCAATTGCTCAGATCAGGAAGAAATCGACTATTACTGGGAAAAGCTCGGTGCTGGTGGTGATCCAAAAGCTCAAATGTGCGGCTGGCTAAAAGACCAGTTTGGACTTTCCTGGCAAATCGTTCCTACAATCCTGTCCGAACTGATCGCGAATAAAGACCAGGAAAAAACCAGCAGGGTAATGGCGGCAGTAATGCAAATGAAAAAGATTGATGTCAGTGTGTTAGAAAAAGCATTTGCTAATTAAAAACATAGTAAAACAAATACTAAACCAATAAAAACCAAATAAACTGATGAAAAAAAACAAGATTATCTTCTGGACGGCAACCATCCTTATCTTCTTATTTGAAGGCGTTATGCCGGCATTTACTTCTCAAACGGAGGTGGCTAAGGAAGGGATCCGGCATTTAGGATACCCGGAGTACTTCGGTATCGCACTCACTGTTTTTAAAATAGTGGGCGCAATTATTCTGATTATCCCTCAGGCACCTAAACGTGTCAGGGAATGGGCATACGCCGGCTTTGGCTTTGATTTTATTTTTGCCTCCATCAGCCATTTGGCAGTGGATGGCTTCGGAATGGAAGCGGTATTCCCATGGATAATATTTCTGATTCTGGCGGTTTCTTATGTATACTATCATAAGGTTTATGACGGAGAATCTAGTTTTAAATTGGCAGGAACCTATTAAAAATACAGAAACCTTGTTAAACGAATAAAGCCAGGCATATGCCGGGCTTATTCGTTTTTGATTGCTACGCTTTAATAAAAAGCGCGCTATATTATTTCTTGTTGTTTTCCAGATAAGTCTCTAAAATGCTCTTTAGATAAAGCTCAGGCTTAGGCATGATGATCACTGTGCCAGGCTCTTTATCTTGCGAATGCTTAATGTAATTCGCTTTGATCTTTCCCCAGTCTTTTGAATAAAGCTGAACAAACATATCTACAAATTCTTTATCAGTATACTCTTTTGGAAGCTTACTTAATACAACTTCTATTTTCTCTTCTTTTCTATGTAATACTGCCATGGTAATTTCTTGATAATTTCTGTGTCAAAGCTATGAAACTAATTTGAGTTAAGGCATATGATTCTTCATGATAAGTTCATCAAAAAATGCTTTTCGGCCTAAAACAGTCTTTTGGGCAAAAAATGACTGTTCAATTCAACTCATAAGAATCAATACCTGATTAAATTTGGACATGGTTTTACAATAACCGATCAATAAGTGGATGCTTTTGCATTTTGATTTCCAATATAAAAGGGAATATGGACTAATTTCCGACTTAGCCAGGCTTTCCGGGTAAGTGTTCCAGTTGGTTTTTGAGGACCTTATATTCTTTCTCTAAATATTTAAATGCTTTAGTATTTGGTTTGCAATTGAAATTCTCTTTCAACTGACCTAAATAGCTGTCTGATACCTGATCAAACCTTGTTTTTACCTGCTGGTACTTCTCTTGTTCCTGTCCTTCTGCTGCACTTTTGCCTACTCCATTCAAATTACCCAGATAAACACTGTCGGACACCTTTTCGCCATCCGCAGAAATAAATGAAATATAGGGTTCTAACTGTTGATTCAGGACGTTCTCATGCATCGGAATAAAGCATTTTCCTTCGGATCTTCTGGCGATATTCAGATACTCCTCATCTTTTCCGGTTTCCGGGCAACAAATCATGACCATCACGCTATCGTTGTGTGCTAAGTCCGCATAATCTTTTGGATCCCAGGTGATTTCCAATCCGCCGGCTAACTTATTGATTTTTAAATCAGCAGTTTCAGGCATTATACCCCGGCTTAACTTCACCTTGCTGTAATCGATGCTGATATTGGGGTATTCACCGGTTAAAGCCTGTTTTTTATGGTAGGAAGTGGCTAAATTATGTGCGTTATGAACCGTTCCTCTGGCCTGTAAACCGTAACCGAGTTTAATAAAACCGCCCATTCTTTTAAGCAGTTTGGTGGTGACGGCCATTTCCTGATAATTGGCCAGTTGAAGCGTACTAGGTTTCCCTTTTCTGCCGATTAAGCGTACTATAGGCTGCCCGTTGAGCATATAAAAAACAAGATTGCCTACTTTTCCGTTGAGGTGGCCCTGTGGGCCGTTTGAAGCTTTTGCCATGTTAGAGAGGTTAAGGGTTTGAGGTTGAGCGCAGTACTGTTTGGTATGATTAGTATGAAGATAGTGATAATGTTCGGGTTATCCGGCTAATGAGCTCATAATTATTAAGATACTAAAAGAAAGTTCTAAGCTGTTATTAAGGGCTTTGATGGGGCTATAGGCTGGACTAGGCCCTATCAACCTCCAATAAAAGTCGGCTAAAGATCCAATCAATTATATCGTCATTATAACCTTACCTGCTCCGGATCAATAAAGAAGCTTGAGGGGAACCTTAGGTAAGTCCGGCAGGAATAACAGTTGAGTGGGGAATTCCGGGATTAAACGTTAGTCCGATGGTTTTTTCTGGAATCAGGCTAATCACCTGGACTGGCTTAGCATTGATATTTCTGGAATTACAGGAGGAAAGTGGTTAGAAATTGTGTAATGTTTGCATTGATGTGTTTGGAATTGCGATCGTACGCTGGTTACGAATTGCGTGATGATTCCAATGATTTTTCTGGAATTCGAATAGAAGGCAGGATACGGGTATAACAGCAGGTGGTATAAGAATTAAAGCAGAAAACGGACCTGAATAACGCTGGAAATCAAAACTAAAAATCCCCGATATAAAGGTTTATCCGGGGAATTATAACAGCACAGATCTACCGGGCTTATTTGTTTTTTGCCGCTGATTTTTCTGGGTGTAGAAACTTATCTGCTTCGGCTCTCAATTCGTCTAACCGATGGTTCACAAGTTCCGTCTTTTTTTTTAGCTCAGCAGTATGCGCTGCCAGATTTCTGGTAATCTCGGCACTGCTTTGTGTGGTGTCTTGTTTATTTGATTGATCCATGACTATTGGCATTAATACTTAAATATACTAGAAAAATTAATTGTAGATATTAAAAGTAGATTAAATTTTTCTACTTAAACCAAATAGGTTTAAGGTGGTTTTCCAGTTTGTAATTTTATTTGTTTACCGGCTCATTTACGCTTTTCTTATCGGTTTTCAGGTCGTCGATTTCTTTGTTCAGGAAATAGGATAAGCCCGTTCTGATGACCACGGTGCCCCCTAAAATACCTAAATCCTGGAACGAAGGATTAACGATAGTATCTATAATATCCGAAGCAATTAAAAATTCGAGACCCAGCAATAAATAATAGCCAACCTCAATTTTAATTTGAACGGTCCTGTGTAAAGAAAACCCTTTCCCCAAACGGTTTAATTCATTCTTTAAAAAATGGAAAAGACCAATTGCTGCACCATAACAGATGATGCCGATGCTGATATAACTGATGATATGTGAGGTATAAATTAATATCTCATGCATAGCCGGTTATGGTGTAAAGCGTTATTAGTCAATCCCCTTTTAATACAGGAAGTTACGAAACTTTTATCATATTTTGGAATCCTTTTTGATATCTTTTCTGATTTTGTAATCCTGAGGAAGTATTCCCATATTTTTGCTAAATATTCTTGAAAAATAGTAAGAATCATCAATTCCTAAAGCTGCGGAAATCTCCTTAAAGTGCAGGGTTGCCAGCTGTATACACTGACTATCTTTTTATTGGCAAAGAGCCAATCATAAGATAGTCCATTAAAACAAAGATTCTATCCATTTAAGATTGCCTTGATTAATTTATGTTTGTGTTGCTTAGCTGAGGAACAAAACTCAACAAAGGACACAAATTTTAAATGCAATGAAAATTAGATTTTTAGCGGTTATATCGGTTCTGGTTATATTTATAAATAAAGGATTTGCTCAGGATCAAATATCCCTGGCAGGAACCTGGAACTTTCAACTCGACAAAGCCAGTCAAGGCGAAAAAGACAAATGGTTTGATCAGGAATTAAAAGAAACGATTGCGCTTCCGGGCACTACAGACCAGGCGAAAAAAGGAACGAAAACAGAAGGCGCAGATTATGGGATTCTATCCAGAGCCTATAAATATGTTGGACCAGCATGGTACAACAAGACCATCAATATCCCCGCATCCTGGAAAAATAAAGAGATTTCCCTGTTCCTGGAAAGAGTGATGTGGGAGTCTAAAGTATGGGTAGATGGGCGGTTAATGACCACACAGGATGGTCTTGGGGTTCCACACCTGCATACTTTAGGGAAATTGACACCTGGAAAACACAAGCTAAGTATCCGAATTAATAACGATCTGATTCATAATATCGGTGATAAAGGGCATGCCTATACCGAATACACACAAAGTATCTGGAATGGTGCAGTTGGAAAGCTCGAATTGCGTGCAGCAGCAAGTACAGCTATCGAAGATTTACAAGTATATCCGGATGCGGATAAAAGACAACTGAAACTAGAACTGGCGGTAAAAAATCCGGTTAAGATGAAACTGAATTACCGGATCATAGACCTGCAAACAAATAAAACCGTTTTCAGCAAGGCAGGGTCTTTGTCGGCGGCCGCTTCACAAACTCAAGTGTTACAGCTGGATTTCCCGGTAAAATTATGGGATGAATTTACGCCAAATCGCTACCAGATCTCTGTGAAACTAGAAAACAAAAATGATAAATCGGTAGATTTTGGTTTTAGGAGTATCGGACATAGCAAGTCCAAAGTATTGATCAATAATGCCCCGGTCTTTATGCGCGGTAATCTGGATTGCGTACATTTTCCACTCACCGGATATCCTTCCACCGATGTCAAAGACTGGGAGCGTATATTTAAAGTCTACAAATCTTACGGCTTAAACCATGTGCGTTTTCACTCCTGGTGCCCACCGGAAGCTGCTTTCGAGGCCGCAGATAAATTGGGGATTTACATACAGGCGGAAGCCATCTGGATCGATTGGTGGATGACTGAACCGCCAAAAGACAGACAGGATATGCTCACTAAGGGACTCCCTCAGGGCTTAGGAAAAAATCCTTCTGCGGATAAATACACCCAAAACGAGCTGCAGCGTATGTTGGATGCTTATGGGAATCACCCCTCATTTACCATGATGTGTATCGGAAATGAGCTCGGAAATTCCGATTTCAACGTAATGGAAAAATGGATCGAAAAGTTGAAAGGGAAAGACAACAGAAGGTTATATGCGGTATCTACGGCCAGAAAAATTATGCCGGTAGACGATTATTCTGCCACCCATAATATTCCGGGGGTTGGTGGTACTTACGGATTGCAAGGTGCAAGAAGTGATTATGACCTGGAGAAAAATTATTCGAAGAGTAACATTCCGATTTTCGCGCATGAAGTAGGGCAATTTCCAGTGTATCCGCTATGGTCGGAGATTGATAAATATACGGGCGTATTAAAAGCAAGAAATCTGGAAGAGTGCAGGGCATCAGCCATTGCAAACGGACTGGAAAATAAAGATGTTGCTTTTCATCAGGCCAGTGGTGCCGTTCAAAAGATCCTTTACAAGAGCTTAATTGAAAACTTTTACCGTACACCTTCCAGTGGAGGGTTCCAGCTATTGAGCATGCAGGATTATCAGGGTCAGGGAGAGGCTTTGGTAGGTTGGCTTGATGCTTTTTATGAAGATAAAGGAACGACAGATACCAGCTATTTTAAGCAATATAACAATGAGGTAGTGCCGCTGGCGAGGATAAAGAAATTTGTATGGGAAAATACGGAGACTTTTACCGCTGCGCTGGAAGTCGCAAATTATGGAAGGGGAGACCTGAATACGGGCTTAGACTGGAAAATTATAGGAGAAAATCAGGAAGTATTGGGAGCAGGAAAGCTAAATAAAACCCTGATCAAAAGAGGGGAAGTGAAAAACTTTGGAGCCATAGAAATGGCCATGGATCGGATTACTCAGTCGGCAAAAGTAAAACTGGTAGTTTCGCTGCCAGGTACCGGTTTCCGAAACGAATGGGACCTCTGGGTTTATAGCCCTGCAAAAAATGATACGGCAAATAAGGTGCAGAATGTATTAGAAACGGCTGTGCTGGATGAAAATGCGATGAAAGCATTGGAAAATGGTAAAACTGTACTCCTTTACGCAGCAAAACTGGGGAATGCTGAAGTGTCCAGACCCTTGTTCTTTACGCCGCTGTTTTGGTCGAATGTTTTCTTCCCCGGACAGGAAAACACCACCCTTGGTGCTTTGATCAATGATAAACACCCCGCTTTAAAAGATTTTCCAACAGGATCATTCAGCGATTGGCAATGGGAAAGTATCAGTAAAGGAAGGTCATTTAAAATGAAAGCATGGCCGGCAAATCTGGAACCTATTGTACAACCAATCAGTGATTTTCACCTGAATGAAAAACTGGCGGCAATTTTTGAATGTAAAGTAGGCAAGGGAAAACTTCTGATCTGTGGTTATGACATCGCTACGCCGAAAAACCCGGTCGCAAAACAATTGAAATACAGCTTACTTAAATATATGAATACGCAGGATTTTAATCCTGAAACGAGAGTTGACACCGCCTTGTTAAAGAAAACTTTTCCTTTCATCAAAGAAGCCGCATCGGGAGTGCCAGCCGCTTTTGAAAATGCTTTAGTCTATGTGAAAACAGGGGATAAGTCGCCGGTATTGAAACGCAATACGAAGTATCAAATGAAAGGTGAAGAAGGTATTTGGGAATGGGATGGGAAATCTGCCTGGTACGGTAAAAACCTGGAAATTACAATAAACCCACCACAAGGGGTAATAGGAGAGCTATACCTACATTTCGAAGATTGGAATAATGAATCCAGATCGGCGAAAATATGGATTGATGGCAGGGAATTCATGACTGGTACGCTTGATAAAAAGGGGAAATGGATCAAGCTGTTTGTGATGAGGGAAGATACCAACGATGGAAAACTCGGCATAAAAATTGAGTCTATGTCTGGCAGTAACGCAATGGTGAGTGAAGTGGTATTTGTAGAACAGAAATAGTTTCGTTTCAAATGAAATTGCTTTGCTGCAAAATGAAATTTTATGCTGCAACTTTAAATAATTTTGTTGCTAATTGGAATAGTTCTTAGCACAATTTTGTTTAAATTGCTTATAATAACTAAACCCATAAAGCGTTTGAGTGTTGTTGTACCAGATTTAAAAGATTATGAGAGTACCCATTTTACCGTCTTTATTAATTGCGGTCGCTTTATTAGGCCAGGGTTGTGTGAGCAATAAAAAATTTGCAGACCTGCAATCCAGCTACACACAATTACAAGAGAAAAATCAGGGTGTAAATCAGGAACTTGCCAGTTCTAATACCCGCGTGAAAAGTTTGGAAGAGCAAATCGCTGCACAACGCGAAAATGTGAAAGCCTTACAGATCGCATTGAATAAATGTTTAAATTCAAGTAGCCAGGGAAATACGAATATTTCCAAACTGGTGGACGAGATTAACGTAGCTAATAAGTATATCCAACATTTGGTGAACACTAAGAACACCAGTGATTCCCTGAATCTGGTATTAACTACCAATCTGACCCGTTCTTTGAGCAGGGAAGAAATGAGTGATGTAGATATTAAAGTATTAAAAGGTGTGGTTTACATTTCCCTTTCAGATCAGATGCTATACAAATCAGGTAGCTATGAAATTTCTGATCAGGCAGGTGCAACTTTAAGCAAAATCGCCAAAATCATTAAAGATTACCAGAGTTATGATGTGTTGATTGAAGGAAATACGGACAATGTGCCTATTTCGCAAGTTAACATCCGCAACAACTGGGATTTAAGTACACTTAGAGCGTCTTCTGTAGTTCAGTCTTTACAGAACAACTACGGCGTGATTCCTAAAAGGCTAACCGCTGCCGGAAGAGGGGAGTATAACCCGATTGCCAGCAATGATACCGAAGCCGGAAGATCGAAAAACAGACGTACAGAAATCATCATTACCCCTAAACTAGATCAGTTTATGGAATTGATTGGAAAAGCCCCGGAACCAGTAAAAGAATAAGTTATATAACGCCCTGTTCACCTTAAAAGATGTTCAGGGCGTTATTGTTTTAATTCAGCACCTTATCTGGAATTTCAGGCGTTTTCCAGTTCTTCAATAATCAGTTTTTTCATGCCCATCATGACTTGCATAGCCCGCTGACCCCGTTCCGGATCGCTAATCAGTTTTACTATTGATTTAGGAATGATCTGCCAGCAGATACCAAACTGATCGGTACACCAACCACAGGCTACTTCAAAACCACCGTTCGAAGTCAACTGCGTCCAGTAACTGTCAATTTCTTCCTGTGTTTCACAGGCTACCACCAATGATATTCCGTCATTAAAGCCGAAATCATGTTCTGCGGAACTGTCCATCGCCATTAAGGTATAGCCGTTCAGCTTAAACTGCGCATGTTTTACAAAATCGGTCCGGTCGCCTTCGCCTTCCGCGTATTTCAGGATACCCTGGATCTCAGAATTCGGAAATACAGAGGTGTAAAAATTGATGGCCGTTTCAGCCTGGCCAGCTTTATCACGGGTAAACATTAAGGTCGGGCAAAACTTCTGCGTCGCATCGTCTTTTGTTCCGGTATACAATTGCCAGGAAACCCCGAATTTGTCCTGAATCCAGCCGTATTTCGGACTCCATGGATAACTATCCAATGGCATCATAATCTTTCCGCCATCTTGTAATTTATTCCAGTATTTTTCAGTCTCTTCCGCATTTACGCACATCACCATAAAGGAAATGGCTGGATTTGGATCAGTAGCAGGACCTTCATTGAGCAGTAAGAATGTTTGTCCGCTCAGTTCAATTTGCACCACAAAAGGGTTGGTCGTGCCGATTTTACCCTCCTCAAAGGTTTTGGTATAAAATTCGGCCGCTTCGGTGATTTTCCCCCTGATGGTTAAGCATGGATAAATGAAGTTTTTCATGTGATTTTAGCTTTACGGTTTTATATAAACTAAGTTACCGAAAGTTCAGGAAGCACAGGTAGGGAAGAGCGGACATTTAAAGGGGGAAATTGCGACAGCATCACGGCAATACCTTTATTCTTTCTGATTGAAGTATAATGCGGCGGCACCAAGGATGGCAATATTGTCAATCTCTGAATTTGCAATCCCGATGTTTTTAATCACAGGCTGATAAGGGAAATCTTGTAATTGTGCCCATAATGTAGACTGAAAAAATGGAAAGGCTTTACTTACGGAACCACCCAACACGATCATTTCCGGATCTACGGAATAGAGTATTGTCTTAATCAGCCAGCTGAGGTGTTTCCCATATTCCTGGAATATTTGTAAGGCCGAGGGATCTCCTGAGGCAGCTCTTTTGGAAAGTTCTTCACCGGAGATTTGATGGAAATGACTAAAGAAATTACCGCTGCAATAGAATTCGTAATTGTGATCCAGATAAGGGATCATACCGAACTCGCCCGCACCGCAATTGCGTCCTTCATAAAGTTTCCCATCGCAGAGGAGGCCGGCAGCAACGCCAGTGCCGAGAATCAAGCCGGTTAGGTTATTCTTTCCTTTGCCCTTGCCGTAATGCCACTCTCCGGCAGCAAAGCAATTGGCGTCATTGTTCATCAGGACGGGAACATGGAAACGTTGTTCCAGAATGGATTTTAGTGGAACGGCCTTCCAGGAAGGGATGTTTTGTACGTCGTACACAATACCTGTTTTGGTATCCAGAATACCCGGAACCCCGATTCCAATGGCTTCCACTTCAGGACTCATCACCCTGCTGATGGAATTGATGACCTGTTCGATGACAATATCTTCATCACTTTTGGATTGAATCCGATCGCTGTCGGTTTTAATAATCTCTTGCCCGCTTACCAGTCCCGAGCGCACATTAGTGCCTCCAAGATCTACGCCAATTAGTGTTTTATTATTCATTTTTGCATTTTGTTAGGGAGGACACTGTCTTTCTCTTTAAGCGAAATGGTTATACCCAAATATAAACACCATTCTGCCGGAATGGTTTATTTTGTATATTTAAAACGGAAATGATTAAACCTATTCACCTTTATAACATAGCCAGGCGGGTATTCCTGACCCTAATACGCTGCTGCTTTTTAACGCTATCATTTGCCCCGTTATCCGGTTAGGGATAAATCCACCAAACCAACCAAATTTAAGCTCAATGAAGAGAATATTATTAACAGGTGTATTGGCGCTAATTATGCTGACACCGGGACTGGCCAAAGCACAGTCTGCTGATACTGCCAGACTGATTATGCAACGAATTGTACTGGACCTCAGAAAACCCGTGCAACAGGTAGATAAAACCGCAGAAAAAAACCTGGCTACTTTGCTGCCCAACGGAAGCTGGAAGGAGATAGATTATACCGATAAAAGCATTACCAATTGGCAACCAGGGGGTCACTTAATTAAACTGGAAAGCCTTGTCCAGGCTTATGTGGCCAAAGACAGCCGTTATTACAGCAACGGTCAGACGCTTGATGCCATCACCCGAGCCTTTAAGTACTGGTATGATCAGGATCCGAAAAGCAGCAATTGGTGGCACAATGAAATTGCGACTCCTCAGATTTTGGGAGAATTGTTGATTACCCTGCGCAATGGTGCAAATAGAATCCCAACAGATTTAGAGGCTTCATTGATCGAAAGAATGAAACGCGGTAATCCTGAGAAACAAACAGGTGCCAATAAAACAGATATCGCCCTCCATTATTTTTATAGGGCATTGCTAACTAATGATCAAACGCTTTTGGCTAAGTCCACTGCTGATTTGTTTGATCCAATCCGGTTGGTGCATTATAAAGAGGGATTGCAATACGATTTTTCTTATTTGCAGCATGGTCCGCAGTTACAGATATCAAGCTACGGTTTGGTGTTTATTACTGGTGTACTAAAAATGATCAATTACGTACAGGGAACGCCATATGCAATTAGCAAGGATAAGTTGCAGCTGTTTTCTAAATACTACCGGGAATCTTATTTGAAAGCCATAAGAGGCAGTTATATGGACTTTAATGTGGAAGGTCGTGGCGTCAGCAGACCCGATATTTTAAGCAAGCATACTGAAAAAAGCAGATTGATGATTGCTGCTCTGGTTGATCCTTCACATGCGGAAGAATGGAAAGCAGCGATTGCGCGAACTGATAGTACGGAGCGGCCGGATTATAAAATTGAGCCACTGCATAAACAGTTCTGGAATGGTGATTATGTGATCCATGCGAGACCTGGTTATTCTTTCAATGTAAGAATGGTTAGCAACCGGACTAAGCGCAGTGAGTCTGGAAACAAGGAAAATTTATTCGGCAGGTATTTGTCCGATGGGGCAAGCAATATCCAGGTTCGCGGACCGGAATACTACAACATTATGCCGGTTTGGGAATGGGATAAGATTCCCGGAACCACTACCAGAGACTACCCGGAAGATCGTCTGACCTCGAAATTTTGGGGTGAAGATGGCAGCAATGCTTTTGCCGGTGGTGTTTCTGATGGTAAATATGGCGCAAGTGCCTACGCTTTGAATTACGATAGCCTTTCAGCAAAAAAGTCCTGGTTCTTCTTTGATCAGGAAGTGGTTTGTCTGGGTGCAGGTATTCGCAGTAATACGGCGGAATCTATCGTCACTACGGTTAATCAAAGCTGGTTAAATGGGGATTTGACTGGTTCTGCAATAAAGGGCAAGTTTAGAAATGGGAAAACGGAAGTGTTTAAATCTGATCAGCAGAGTTGGATTTTACACGATGGTGTTGGGTATGTATTTCCTGAATCTTTGGTGGTAAATCTGAGTAGTAATGTCCAGAAAGGGAACTGGTATAAGATTAATAATTCCCATCCAAAGGCAGAACTTAGTGGCAATGTTTTTAAACTATGGATCGATCACGGTGTAAATCCTGAGCGTGGAAATCCAGAAGGGGCAAAGTATGCTTATGTCGTATTACCGGGCATTAAGAATTCTGCACCTTTAGTGAATTTCAGCAATTCAGGGATTAAGGTATTGTCGAACACCCCATTAATTCAGGCGGTAAGTCATGAGAAGTTAAATATGTTACAGGCGATTTTTTATGAGCCTGGCGTATTAAAAACATCAGGTTATAGTATTCAATCGGACAAGGCTTGTGCGCTTTTAATTAAATCGCTGAATGGGAAGATGGTAATCTCTGTGGCAGACCCGTTGCAAAAGGAAAACACTGCACTGATCAGTATTACCAATCTGAAGAATGGAAAGACTATAGCATACCCGGTAAGTTTTCCTGAACAGGCATTTGCCGGTTCTACGGTGACGTTGAAATAAATTGGAATTGGGGGTGTATGGCGTTTAAATTAGGAGTTGATTGAATATTACCCTCAATTAGATTAAATATTCCCCCCTTTTTAATCATCCTGATGCTCAAATTTGGATGTTTAGCTTAGGTGGACCAGGTTTCTTGAAATGGGAAGAAAATTTATACCGGGTCACCATTAACCTTTAATAACCACAAATGAAACTAACCAAATTTAAAATGAAAAGAAGCAGGCTATTGCTGGTATCAGCATTAGCAGTATCTGTAACTGCATCTTCCTTCTTGTTATTGTCGCCGAAAACAGCGATGATTAAAAAGGATTTTGCTGTTGCGGAAAAGCAGTATAGTCAATTGTTGAAGACCTCTACTGACCTCACACGGTTCCCCCGTACTACGAATAAAGATGGCTCGGTAAGAACAACGGATGTCTGGGATTGGACAGGTGGGTTTTTTCCGGGAGGATTATGGTATCTCTATGAGTACACTCAAAAACCGGAGTGGAAAGCTGCGGCTACAAAGTGGACAGAGGCTCTGGAGAAAGGACAGTTTTTAACGCAGCATCATGATGTAGGTTTTGTGATGTATTGCTCTTATGGCAACGCGTTAAGGTTTGAAAAGGATCCGGAGAAAATTGAAAAATACCATAAAATATTAATCCAGTCGGCAGAGTCTGCATTAACCAGATTTGATCCTAAAGTGGGCCTGATCAAATCATGGAACGCTAAAAAGTCATGGGATAAAAAGACGACCTGGCAATATCCGGTAATCATTGATAATATGATGAATCTGGAAATGCTTTGCTATGTGTCGAAATTAACAGGGAATCCTAAGTATAAAGAGGTGGCAATGAGTCATGCATTAAATACGATGAAGAATCATTTCAGACCGGATTTTAGTACTTACCATGTGGTAGATTATGATGCAGATGGAAAAGTGCTTCATCAGCAAACCAATCAGGGATATTCGGATAATTCAACCTGGTCCAGAGGACAAGGCTGGGCGATTTATGGTTTCACGATGATGTACAGAGAAACAAAAGATAAGCGTTTCCTGGAAGCGGCTCAAAAAGCAGCAGATTTTTACATCAACCATCCTAATTTGCCAAAGGATAAGATTCCTTACTGGGACTTTAATGTGAATCAGGCCGGTTACCAACCAGATTGGGCCTATGATGCAAAGAAACTGGATTACATTCCAAGGGATGCTTCGGCAGGATCGTTGACTGCTTCCGGATTATTGGAACTCAGCACGTTTGTAGCCGATGGTAGTAAATATTTTAAACAAGCAGAACTGATGTTACAGTCCTTGTCGGGTAATGGTTATTTAGCAAAACCGGGTACAAATGCTGGATTTATCCTGGAGCATTCTGTGGGTAGTATGCCTCACAATTCCGAGATTGATGTGCCGCTGGTATATGCAGATTATTACTTTTTAGAGGCGCTGCTGAGGTATCAGAAGTTGCTGAAATAACTGTAAAAATCCCTTAGTTCGTACGAGCTAAGGGATTTTTCTATCGGGTGTTTTTGTTAATATAAATTCCCCATTAAAGGATCTGTAAAGCTTTCTTTTGAATGTTCTACATGTCCGGCAAATTGCTGGCTATAGGTCTGGTTTTTATCCGTGGTTACGGTAAAATCATACCAGCTATGGCTTGATTTAAGGTCGATAGGAATGAAGATTTCTTCCTGGCTCTTGTTTAAAACTGCATTGACCAGGGGTCTTTTATAGCTGTTGTCTTTGATGGTTATTTTAATCGGATTGCCTTTGGTTAAACGTCTGACGTGCAACATCACATTTCCATTAGGTTTGCTGCCACCTTTTTCGCCCTGATATTTTAAGGCGATTTCGATTTCAGGATCATTGGCATTACCGGTATACCTGCGGTAAAAACCATTTGCACTGTAGATCTTTAGATCATAAGCTTCCTTGTCGAAATCTGCTAATGGCCATTGATAGTCAATCGTGTCACCTGCATCTACCGTGAAATCCCAGTTTTTATCACCTGCGTAAGCGATAAAACCCGCACCTTTTGCTTGATCACCAAAAAACTTATTTCCGGCATTGAAAGCAATCTTTAATTGCTTGTTGACAGTATCCAGCGTTGCATGGGCATATAGCTCATATGGAATCGCATTTGCCGGTTTAATACCGGGTTCTTGCTTCGGTAAATTTGGATTGCCCTTCGGGTTTTTCAGGATTCCTGCAATGGCTGCTGTATCCAGGTTTTTGAAATTGTCGGGCAGTTTAGCAAATTTAGCTTTGTGAATACCTTCTAAAAATGGCATTTTTTCTACTGCTTTCGGCAGGGGAATGTTTTCTCCGTTGTAGGGTCTGAAAACCGATGTTAAATCGCCACACAGGCTTCTTCTCCAGGAGCTGATGTTATCTTCATGGATTTTCTGACCGGTTTTATGGGATAGGAAATGTTCCAGAAACTGAATGGAAGAGGTATGGTCGAAAGTTTGAGAGTTGACATAACCGCCTCTTGACCATGGGGAAACCACCACCATCGGTACGCGGAAACCTAGTCCTACGGTACTTTCTCTTTTACTGTTTTCGCCTTTATAAATATATTCTGCGCTGCTGTCTAATGATTTTGATATTTTTCCTTTAGCCGGATCTTTTGGATTTGGCGCTACAAATGGAGGTAAGTGGTCAAAATATCCGTCGTTTTCATCGTAAGTAAGGACAAAGATGGTTTTTTTCCATACTTCCGGGTTTTTCGTTAAAATGTCTATGGCTTCTGATAAGTACCAGGCACCATACCATGGGGCTCCCGGGTGATCGGAGAAGTTGGATGGTGCAACCAGCCAGGAAACGGTTGGTAGTTTGCCGGCATCCACATCTGTGCGGAACTGGTGCAATACATCACCTTTCGGGATTTTAGCGGTTCTTTCTGTGCCGTTGTCATTATAGGTATGGGACTCCAGGGTATGGAAATCCGGATCATTCCTGTTGGTGACAAAAGCCCTTTTATGTAGATCCTGTTGCTCCGGACTGAGTTTCTCCAGGGGGTTGACCTCCAGAAATTCGATTTCTTTGGTGACGAATTGTAGTTTCTTTTGAAGTTTTGGGTCCTCCTTTTCTTTCAATTTGTTTTCCAGTTCAATTTTCGCTTTGCGGAGGTAGACTAAATGTTCCGGATGTCTTTTAACATGATATTGCTTGAAGAACTCCATGTCGTTGTCCGTAAAGTTGGCCAGCCAGCTGTCTTCTTCATCCTCCAGACCTACGCCTACACTCAGTTCATTCTGATATATTTTCCAATCGACTTCATGTTTCGATAAACGTTCCGGGAAAGTGCTCCAGGATACGCGTTCTGAACCATCGATATACCCGTTGGAGTGGTGTGCTGTAGAGGTTGCGTTTTGTTCTTCCCTGATTTTTCCGGTCCAGAAGAAACAACGGTTAGGACTTGTTCCTGTTAAAATAGAGCAAAAGTTATGGTCGCAAACGGTAAAAGCATCAGCTAATGAATAGTAAAAAGGAATGTCTTCCCGGTTGTAATAGCCCATGGTTAAAGGCATATCTTCATACTCCTTATTGCCGGATCTTTTCGCTTCCAGCCAGCCGTCATAGCGGCCATTGTTGCGGGCATCCACCTGATTTTCCCAGGAATGGGGAAGGGCACTCATCCAGGTTGCTTTGGTATCTTTAATATTTAAGCGGAAAGGAGCGTATGTTTCTCCCTTTTTATTGCTTTGCAGCCATACCGGGTATTGGTTTGGCAATGTGATGGCGCGGGGATTGTTAAATCCACGTACACCTTTGAGCGTGCCAAATGCATGGTCAAAGGATCTGTTTTCCTGCATCAGGAATACGATATGTTCTGCATCTAAATAGGTACTTCCCAGAGACGGGTTTATGGCCATTGCTCTTTGTATGGAGGCAGGTAACATTCCTGCAATACCCAGCGCGCCGGTTAGTAGTGTGGCTTTTTTAATGAAATCTCTTCTGCTTTCCATTTGGTTCATTGTGTTGTAAAAGATTGATCAGCCTAAACTAATCAATCCTTTTAAAATTATCATTTAGGTCAGGTTAATTTTACTTACTAAACTCAGGGGTTGATTTTATCCTGCTCTGCTACTAAATAGTTTTAGTTCACCATGTTGATTTTTAAGTTACGATTATGAAATCTAATGTATTGCGTGTATTTTAACAGGAAATTTGCTGCTTATGAGGTTTTTGACTCTGGTTCTCTCAGGCTTGATTCAAGGTTTTATCAGCAGTGATGGACGCTATGGAAAGATTGTAAACTAAACTTAAACTAAATATATTAAATGAAGAAAGGAATTGTAATTGCGGCTTTGCTGGTTTGTGCTTTCACCAGATTACTGGCACAAGAAAATGGTGTTCATCAGCAATCAACGGTTTATGAATGGCCGAAGGACCCGCTGGTAAAACAGAAACTGGATAAATGGCAGGATCAGAAATTTGGAATGATTGTGCACTGGGGATTGTATGCGGTGCCGGGAATGATAGAATCCTGGTCAATTTGCTCTGAAGACTGGATCGACAGGGATAGCACAAAGACTTATGATGATTATAAAAAATGGTACTGGGGCTTAAGTAAAGATTTTAATCCGGTAAATTTCAATCCGGAACAATGGGCCACAGCGGGTAAAAATGCAGGCATGAAATACCTGGTTTTCACGACCAAACACCATGATGGTTTTGCCATGTTTGATACGAAGGAGTCTGATTTTAGTATCGCTAAAGGCCCTTTTGCGAATAATCCAAAAGCTGATGTTGCAAAGTATGTTTTTGATGCTTTTAGAAAAGAAGGTTTTATGATTGGTGCTTATTTCTCAAAACCAGACTGGCATTCTCAATATTACTGGTGGTCTAAATATGCTACCGCAGATCGCAACAACAATTATGACATCAAAAAGAACCCATGGCGGTGGAATAAGTATAAATCATTTACCTATAATCAGCTGGAAGAACTGATGACGAAGTACGGCAGTGTCGATATTTTGTGGTTGGATGGCGGCTGGGTAAGGCCATTAGAAACGGTTAATGAAGAAGTACTTTCCTGGGGCGCAAATATTCCAAAATGGAGTCAGGATATTGATATGCCGAACATCGCCCGGATGGCAAGAAAAGCACAGCCAGGTTTATTGATGGTAGACAGAACCGTGCATGGACCGTATGAAAACTATCAGACACCGGAACAAAAGATCCCTGATACGCAATTAAACTATCCCTGGGAAAGCTGCATGACTTTAGGTGGGGCATGGGGATTTGTGAATAATGACCAGTATAAATCTGCAAATGTGGTGGTTCATAAGCTGGTTGAAATTGTAGCTAAAGGCGGAAGTTTGCTTTTAGGTATCGGACCTAAGGCAGATGGCACCTTACCTGATGCGGTGGTTACTAAATTGAATGACATTGGGGAATGGACTTCTAAAAACGGAAAGGCCATTTATAATACCCGTATTACTAAAAATTATCACAGCGGACAAATCTGGTTTACCCAAAGTAAAGATGGAAAAAAACGCTATGCGATTTATTGCATACCTGAGACGGAAAAACCGGCTGGCACAATTAGCTGGACTGGAAATTCACCTAAAAAGGGTACAGCAGTGACGATGGTTGCCAATGGTAAAAAAGTAAAATGGAGTACTGTAAATGGAGCAACTGCAATAGTGCTTCCTGCTGGTCTTAAAGTTGAGCAAGCTGCTTTGTCTTTTGAATTTACACCCGCTGACTAGTACTTTCCTTGTTTGATATTTAAAATGTAATTGATGAAATTTATAATGATTAGAGTGGTTTTATTGCCTGTTCTGCTTGGAATATTTAGTACAGCAGTAGCAAGTGATACGCTCGCAGTAGCTCCTAAAAAAACAGATAAACCTTTATATAAGAATCCTGCTGCTCCTATTGATAAAAGGGTAAGTGATTTATTATCACGAATGACTCCTGAAGAGAAATTCTGGCAGCTTTTTATGATTCCAGGTGATCTGGATGGCGTAGATAAGAACCGCTACAAAAACGGTATTTTCGGATTGCAGGTGAGTGCAGTTTCTCAAGGTGGCGGCGGTGCCGGACAAATGCTGAGTTATAATACGAAGGAGAATGCCTATACGCTGGCTAAAAAGGTAAATGCGATACAGCGTTATTTTATGAAAGAAACCCGTTTGGGGATCCCCATTATTGCATTTGATGAAGCGCTTCATGGGTTAGTCAGGAAGGGAGCTACTGCTTTTCCGCAGGCCATTGCGCTTGCGGCTAGTTTTAATCCCGCTATGATGGGCCAGGTGGCCGGTACGATTGCTAAGGAAACCAAACTAAGAGGAATAAGAGATATCTTAACTCCGGTCATCAATATCGCATCTGATGTGCGCTGGGGGCGGACAGAAGAAACTTACGGGGAAGATCCTTTCCTTTCTTCTCAAATGGGCCTGGCTTTTATAAGTGCTTTTGAAGGTCAGGGTATCATTACCACACCGAAACATTTTGTTGCAAATGTTGGTGATGGCGGACGTGATAGTTACCCGATTCATTTTAACGACCGCTTAATGGAGGAGATTTATTTTCCACCATTTAAAGCAGCAATACAGCAGGGTAAGAGCCGTTCGCTAATGACTGCCTATAATACTTTTGATGGCACACCGGCTACCTCTAACCGTTATTTACTGACTCAGAAATTAAAGAAAGAATGGGGTTTTAAAGGCTTCGTGATTTCTGATGCCGGGGCTGTTGGCGGTGCAAATGTATTGCATTATACTGCCAAAGATTATGATGAGGCGACCAGACAAGCGATTATAGCAGGTCTGGATGTGATCTTTCAAACGGAGTTCGATCACTATAAATTGTTTATTAACCCTTTTCTGGATGGATCAATTCCACAGCAGAGAATAGACGATGCGGTTTCCAGAGTGTTAACGGCAAAATTTGAGCTTGGACTTTTTGAAAACCCTTATGTTTCTGAGCAGGAAGCTCAAAAAGCAGTAGATGATCAAAGTCATAAGGCGATAGCGAAACAGGCCGCTTTACAGTCTTTCGTTTTGCTGAAAAATGAAAACTCAGTTTTACCGCTAAAACACATTAAGAATATACTGGTAGTAGGAGAAGATGCCATTGAATCCCGTTTGGGTGGCTACAGCGGAACAGGTAATGGTACGGTTAGTATTGTTGAAGGTTTAAAGAAAAGAGGAGCTGGCAAGGTCAATGTGACTTATAGTAAGGGAAGTAGCCGCAATCCCGTAGTATATGTTCCTGTTGCAAAGCAATTCTTAAAAGCGGATACCGCTCAGGGGCTTTTTGGGGAATATTTCGATAACCTTAATTTAAGTGGCGATCCGGTTTTCACTAAAACAGATCAGCAGATAGATTTTATGTGGACGCTTTTTTCTCCGGATAAACGTTTGGCAACCGACCAGTATTCCATCAGATGGAAGGGTACGATTAAAGTGCCAAAATCAGGAACGTATCAGATTGGTCTGGAGGGAAATGATGGTTATCGGTTTTATCTGGACGGGAAGTTGGTCATTGATCAATGGGAGAAAAGATCCTACCATACGCAACTGGTCCCTTTTTCTTTTGATCAGGATAAATCTTATGAGATCCGCGTAGAGTTTAAAGAGCCTAAAGGTAATGCGCATATTAAATTGATCTGGAATTATGAAGTACCGGATCAACAGGCTAAGGACTTAGCCGAAGCAGTTAAATTAGCTGAAAATGCCGATGTGATTGTGGTTGCAGCAGGAATAAAAGAGGGGGAATTTCTGGATCGTGCATTATTGAATTTACCTGGAAATCAGGAACAGCTGATTCAGGCCATGGAGAAATCCGGAAAACCAGTAGTGGTGTTGCTGGTTGGTGGTAGTGCGATCACCATGGACTCCTGGTTAAAAGATGCCGCTGCGGTATTGAATATCTGGTACCCTGGTGAAGAGGGTGGCCATGCAGTAGCGGAGACTTTATTTGGTGATTATAATCCGGCAGGACGTTTACCAATTACTTATCCTGTTCATGAATCGCAATTACCGTTGGTATATAACCATAAACCGACCGGTAGGGGCGATGACTACAATAATCTAAGTGGCGAACCGCTTTTCCCTTTTGGTTTTGGATTGAGTTATACCACATTCGAGTATAAGGATTTGAAATTGAGTAAGAAAAGTATTTCAGGAGCGGAGCGTGTAACAGCAGATTTTACTTTGAAGAATACAGGTTCTTATGATGGTGATGAAGTGGTGCAATTGTATATCCGTGATCTGTTGAGCAGTGTTTCCAGACCGGTTTTAGAATTGAAAGGTTTTAAAAGGGTTAGTTTAAAAGCAGGGGAAATCAAACAGGTTTCATTTGAAATTACACCGGATATGTTGAAGATGCTTGATGCGGAAATGAAGACCGTTATTGAACCTGGTGATTTTAGAATCATGATCGGTTCTTCGAGTAGAGAATTGGTATTAAAAGAGAATTTAACGGTTGTTAAGTAGTATAAAAACCGCTGTGGATGTTCCTATCCATAGCGGTTTTTTTGTATATCAATGCCAGATTCGGCTGGTTATTGCAAAGAGGTTATCTTGTTAGGTTGCAATATTTATCATTCCAATCAGTTAAAACCTGAATTACCGGAAGCAAGGTAATCCCGATTTCAGTGAGTTTATATTCTACTCTGGGTGGAGATTCCGCATAAACTTTCCTGCAAATGATCCCATCGCGCTCCAACTCCCGGAGTTGTATCGTCAGCGTGGTTTGCGCAATGTCGTCCATCTTTCTTTTGAGTTCGCCAAACCTGGAGACGCAGTCATCGCCTATAATTTTTATCAGCAACATCTTCCATTTACCACCCATGATTTTGAGCGCATTTGTCACGGCACAGTTATTTGTTGAATATTCGTCTTTTACAACTTCCTGGTTATAAGCATTGGTATTGTTTTCCATACTAAGTATCATTTTGTTAACTACTTGCCGTTGCTTAGAAGTCGGGGGATATTTGAGGCCATAACAAGGCGTATTGTCTTGTTCAATTCTCCTTAAATTATGATCAGGCAAATTAATAACAAACGCGCGCTATACGTTCTTTCCGCAGCAGCTTTTCTATCCGTACTGGATATTTTCATTGTAAATGTAGCACTTCCAACCATTAAAAAAGATATCAATGCGACAGATGCAGATATCCAACTGGTGATTGCAGGTTACTTATTAGGTTATGCCGTGTTTCTGATTACGGGTGCCAGAGCCGGAGATTTCTATGGAAAGAAAAAGGTTTATGTGATCTCCATGTGCTGTTTCACGATTGCCTCTTTATTATGTGGAATTGCGCAAACTCCATTGCAACTCAATATTGCACGTTCTCTGCAAGGCGTAAGTGCGGCATTTATGGTGCCTCAAAGTCTGGCGTACATTCAGTTACTTTATCCTGATCAAACGATGCGGGCTAAGGCATTGGGTTTTTACGGGAGTGTTGCCGGAATTGCCTCTGTGATCGGACAATTTCTGGGTGGGTTTTTACCGGATATACATTTTTCAAATGAGCTGTTTAAGGATCTGGATGGCTGGAGACTGATTTTTCTGATCAATATCCCTCTGGGAATTGCTGCGGCTTATACGGCCTTCCTTTTTTTAGAGGAAAGTAAAAGAGCGCGTAAAGGAAGTTTTGATGTTTCCGGGGTGGTATTGCTGAGTCTGGCGCTTTTATGCCTGGTTTATCCGCTGATCCGGGGAAGGGAACTGGGCTGGCCTTTATGGAGCACCGGACTTTTAGCAGCTTCTTTCCTGCTGTTGTTTTGGTTCGTAAAAGATCAGCAGTTTAAAATGAAAAGAGGTTTGAGTACTTTGATCAACATCAGTTTATTCAGTTATACCGATTTTAAGATAGGTCTTTTTATCGCCTTATTCTATTTCATTGCACAGGATTCTTACTTTTTAATTACGGGATTGCTGTTGCAGGATGGCTTAAATGTCAGCTCCTCTGAAACGGGTTTGCTATTTGTTGCTCAAGGGCTAGGCTATGTTTTGGGTGCGGTAGCTTCCGTATCATTGATCAGTAAATATGGCAAAAAGGTGATCCAGGCGGCGGTGTTGTTGATGATGTTATCCCTGGTTTTACATGTTGTTCTTTTTAGTGCGGCGAACCTGGATTGGTATTTTTCTTATCCGCTGTTGCTGATGTATGGCATGGGTTGTGGCGCTGTACTGCCTTCCATTATGTCGCTGGCCTTGCAGCGCATTCCCGGAGATCTGGCCGGGTCTGCCTCCGGACTATACTCCACGATTCAGCAGATGGCAATTGCCCTGGGAATTGGTTTGACAGGTGGTGCTTTTTTCTCTTTCCTGGGAGCGGAAACCGGTAAAACCGCGTTTGTTAACGCTTATATGGGCGCAACCGGGGTAAATATTCTGGCCTTGTTGGCGGTGTTGTTTTTTCTATATAAACTTCCGGAGCAGGTGAAACCGGAAATTATAATCAAATAAAGAAAAATTCTTGTCAGAAGAGTTCCTGACGTTGTTAGAAATCAGTACATTGTAAGAAATATTTCAATCATGAAAGCTCCTGTTTTAATCGGACTGGTTGCCCTGTCTGCGATTTCATTTTCTGCATTTGCGCAGAAAAAATTCAATAATAAACCTTTGCTGCTTGCGGGTACTGACCGTGCGGATATACTGATCGGGGAAGATTGGTATTCCAATCGCTGGCGGGTATCTCCACAAATTGAGCGCGACAGCATGAAACTGAAATTATATGGTAAGTCGGAAGATTTTGGTTTCAGGACCGATAAAGATAGTTTGCGCTTTAAGATCAGGACGCGGGAGACCAGGTCCTTTTATGTGAAACTTGGGGATGCTGCACCAGCCTTTACGTTGATTTCTGCGGAGCCGTATGTCTGGGATAATATAGTTTATGAAAAAGGGGCGGAGCACGCAGACCTTAAGTTCTATTTTCAGGGAAAAGATGATGCTTACTTCGATTCCTTGCGTAAGCAGTATCCGCTGGATGCGCAGCTTGCAAAAGATAAGTCTGATCAGGAAAGGGTACTTTCGATTATGAACTGGACACACCATCAATGGAAACATGATGGTAGCAATGCGCCAAAAGGAAGTGACGGGATTTCGATTTTAAATGAGGCAAAAGCAGGGGGCAGATTTCCTTGTTTCGCTTATGCTATAGTCCTCAGGGATCAGTTGATTGCCCATGGCCTTCCGGCACGTGTACTTTATTTGAAGACAAAAGATGCGGAGGTCAGAAAAGGTTCTCCGGGACATGTGGCTACGGAAGTTTATTTGAAGGACCGTGGGAAATGGGTGTTTATTGACGGGCAATTCAATGTCATGCCGATGTTGAATGGGAAGCCATTAAATGCGGTGGAGTTCCAGGAAGCATTGAGCAAGAGCTATGATAAAGTGGTGCTGGCCAGCAGAGATCAGGTGTCTAAAAGATATTATACAGAGTTTGTCTATGATTACCTGTATTACTTAGATACTGCAGTGGACAACAGGATAGCGCCTGCGGGTGGATCAGTTAAGCTGGGTGGGATGCGTTCTGTGATGTTGGTGCCGGTAGGAGCACCAGACTTGAAGAAGATCAGCTTCTGGAATTCTGTCGTAGATTATTGCTTGTATACACGATCCTTAAAAGATTTTTATCCGGTGTTGAATTAAGTTGTTGTTCGTTTTCTTCCTCAACACTCCATACTGATGATAAAAAAAACAGCAGTAAGCCTAAGCTTACTACTGTTTAACAAACATAACTAACCTATTATGTAGATCTTAAAGAAAAGCGTTCAGTATCTATTTAGTTTGCTTTTGATTTGCTTCTGCCCAAACCCTGAACTGTAGAATGGCTTTGCTCAATACTCCGGCAGAGCCTTTAAATTTACCTGATCCGTCAGGTACATCTCCTTTACCATACCATTCATAAAAGCCCTGGTTTTTGACTACGCGATTGATCATTGGGCGAACCTCTTCATAGGCCTCTTTTACAAAACCATTTGCGATGAGTTGCTGGATCATTCTTCCACCGAACCAGGTCCAGTCGCCGCCATTTTGATAAACATAGGGTTTTGACATTCCTCCTTTGAAAAATCCATCAGGATAAGTAGGATATAAAGTCAGACCAATGCTTGGCATGCCGGACAGTTTTACGTTTTCTACCATTTGCCTGTTGACTGTTGCAATCTCTTTCTTAGATAGTAATCCGGCTTCTATGGCGACTGCGGTGCCGCCGTGATAATGAATTTTGTTTTCGTCAAATCCGGCTGGGATAGGTGACTTTCCAGGATAAATATGTGGGATAAACTTCTGGTTTTTTGTGTCCCAGAGGTGTTGTCTTACCTTGTCATGGATGCCCTTTTTTAGTTTGGTCCATTGTGCCACTTTCTGTTGGTCTGGTACAATTTCTACTAAATATTGAAGCGCAATCATGAACATGGCATTGTCGTAAACATCGATGGCCTCATTAGACAGCTCATTCCAATCACAACCAAAGGTGTCATTTGGCTGTACGTCGCCCCAATCGGCAGTCATTGCTCCCCAAAGTAAACCGTATTTTTTGTTGTAACGTTCGCGCAACAGGTAGTCAATCATCTTTTCCATTCTGGCAAGCACGGTTACACCGGCTACTTTTTCATTTAATAATTCAACGTCTCCTGTCTTTTGAATATATTTTCCTACCAATTGGATTAATGAGGTTTCCTGATCTGTTTCAACGGTATTTTTAAAACCGACATGACCGGGAGCTGCTTCTGAGTAATATGGGGTATCGTCATTCCAGGTGAAATCCTTTTTTACCACATAACCATCTACCATCTCATCGTTTTTTTGCTGTAGCGCAAAAAACATCAGGATTGCTCCCCGGACATCTTCTTTGGAACGGACCGCTAAAGATGTTTCAATGAGTGTATTGAAATCACGGGCCCATATCTGAGAGTAACCGCTTCCTGCATTGAAACCCTCTTTAATGATGCTTTTTGCCAGATTATCAACGATGGTTAGGGAAGAATCTGCAAGGATTTGAGCAGCCAGTTCCTGATGCTGGGCTTTTCCCTTAGCATAGCATCCGAATACCAAAAATGTGCAGGATAAAATGTAAAGTGTATGTTTTTTCATATTTAGTTTATTTGTTTTTGAAGTTGGATTTTATCTGACCCTGATCCGACCATGACGGTGAATGTACTATTGGGCTCAAATGCCTTTTTCATATCCTTATTAATGATAGAGAGGTCGTCTTTTGTCAGCACAAATTCCACAAGCTTTGATGCTCCTGCTTTGAGTTTAATCCGCTCAAAATTCTTCAATTGTCTGACAGGTTGGGAGGTTGATGCAAACTGATTTTTCAGGTAAAGCTGAGCAACTTCGTCTCCATCAAATGCACCGGTATTTTTTAAGGTAAAGGATACCTTATAACTGCCATTCGGGTCTGCTTTGGTAATATTCAGTTGTTCATAGGTAAAGGTTGTATAGCTCTTGCCATATCCAAATGCATAGAGCGGAGTGGCTTCTTCTTCCACATATCGATGATCCAGGGGGCTTTTTCGGTTATAGTGGACGGGGATTTGTCCTACGCTTCGGGGTACAGAAATCGGAAGTCTACCTGCGGGATTGTAATCTCCGGATAATACATCAGCAATCGCTGAACCACCTTCTTGTCCAGGGTACCAGGCACATAATAAGGCATCTGCATTTTCTTTAGCCCAGTTCATATTTAGCGGTCTGCCTTGAATGTAGATCACAATAAGTGGCTTGCCGGTTTTCTTTAATGCCCGTAATAAATCCATTTGTTTGCCCAGCAGATCGAGCGTAGAGCGGTCAAATCCTTCACCACTTTCCATGTCCGAAACGGTTTCAACGGATGCAATTGCAGCACCTGTTGCGGCGTATTCGGTTTTAAAATCGCGCGCACTGGATCCACCTACTACGGCGATGATCACATCTGCTGCTGCGGCGGAGGCAACGGCTTGTGGGATGTTGGTATCTGTGGTATCCCGGATCGAACAGCCCTTAACATAAGTGACCTGTGAATCCGATAGTTTGGAACGGAGCCCTTGTAATACCGTGATGACACTGCCCTCAGCCTGGGGAGCGGTATAATCGCCCAGCATATTATATACATTGTCTGCATTAGGGCCTACAACGGCAACTTTGATTCCCTTTTTCAATGGAAGTATATTGTTTTTATTTTCTAACAGGACAATTGATTCTCTGGCAACCTGACGGGAGAGCAGGATGCTTTCTTTTGTTTTAATCTCTTTTTTAGCTTTCGGGGGATTTACAAATGGATGTTCAAACAATCCCATTTCGAATTTCAGGCGAAGTACCCTTGATACCGCGGTATCAATAAAACGTGCTTCAATTTTTCCTTTTTCTACTGCTGCGATCAGATTCGGGTAGGCATTTCCTCCCAGATCTGCATCTAAACCTGCAGTAAGGGCAAGTGTTGCAGCCTCTGTATAATCTCTTGCAATACGGTGACTGCCTTTTATGCCTTCTATACTTCCCAAATCAGAAACGGTGAAACCTTTAAATCCCCACTCTTTAATTAAGATATCCGTCAGTAAGAAGCTGTTGGAACTACATGGGATACCGTCTATAGAATTGTAGGCGGCCATAATGGATCGGGCTCCTGCTTTTACCGCAGATTGAAAAGGGGGTAAGAAGTATTCCCGGAGTTCGCGTTCTCCAACACTTGCAGCGGCTCCATTATGACCTCCTTCAGGTATCGCATAGGCTACAAAATGCTTGAGTGTGGCTATTGTACTGTAAGGATTAGCAAGTTTTCCTGCTCCTAAACCAGTAATAATGGAAGCGGCGAGTTTACCGGTTAATACCGGATCTTCTCCGTAGCTTTCTTCTACACGTGACCAACGCGGATCACGTGATAAATCTAATACCGGACCGTAACTGATATGACCTCCCTGCAAACGAACTTCTTTGGCAACGGTTGCCGACATGTTTTTTAATAAGGCCTGGTTCCAGGTGGATGCTTGTCCAATGCCTGTTGGAAATACGGTTGTACCAATAGCCATATGACCATGAGGTGCTTCTTCTGCTAAAAATATCGGAATCCCAAGACGGGTATTTTTTAGCATATATCGCTGTAACTCGTTTGCGGCTTCTGCTGACATTTCAGGATTAAGCCCATTGGCCAGTGTCTTTTGTGTCCATGGATCGGCTCTGAATGTTGCCCAGAGCATCCCAATCTGTTTTTCGGCAACGATATCCTTGAACTTTTGAGAGACCGTCACCTTATTTCCCTGTCTTTCGTACATTTCCCATCCCAGAGGACTCAATAACTGACCTACTTTTTCTTTGAGTGTCATTCTACTGATCAAATCCTTAGTCCTGATTTCTATAGACTGGCTGGCATCTTTATACAGTGGCTGCTGGCAAAAAGCAGTCAGGGGAAACGTAAAAAAGGTACAAAATGTCAAAAGACTAAGTTTATTCATATTGCTGGTTCTGGAATGTATGTACATACAAGTATAGTGAAATTTAAATATTACTGGTAAATAATCGAATATTTATCTTTTGACTGCGGTTTTTTTTGAATACCTAACTCTTTATTATCTAATATATTTTAAAGTATTGCCGAATTAAAATATATTTGAGGAGTATGTATGTACATTTAGCTGCCAGTAATCAGTTATTTGCCCTTGCAGGAGTAAAACCTAAATCTTAAACCATGATGAAAAGGATTCTTTTAGTCTCATTAATTAGTATTCAAGCGACGTTACTTTATGCACAAAAAGGGGAGGATCTGGTTCAATATGTGAAGCCGAATATTGGTTCTGCGCATAGCCGGTATTTTTTCTATACGCCGGCAGCTGTGCCTTTTGGAATGGCAAAATTAGCGCCGAGTACAAATGGGAGTGAAGGAAATGCATCAGGATGGGAGGCTGTAGGCTATGACGACCGCCACCGTTCGATAGAAGGCTTTGCAAATTTTCATGAGTTTCAGATTGGTGGGATTGTATTTGCACCAACAGTTGGTCCGTTGAAAACTATTCCGGGTAAACAAAAGGAAAAGAATTCGGGATATAGATCTTCATTTGATAAGGCTGACGAGTTTGCTACTGCCGGATATTATCGGGTACGCTTAAAAGATTATAATATAAAAGCTGAGCTTACGGCTACAGAAAGAGTTGGTTTTCATCAATACACATTTCCGGAAACGGACGCTGCCAATGTGATTTTTGATATTGGTCATAAGATGGGCGAGAGCGGACCGGTACTGGATGCTAAAGTGACTTACGATGATCGTCATATCTGGGGCTATGTGGTGACTAAGCCGGTCTATGTTCAGAAATATCAGCAGGGGGCAAATGTGACGATGTATTTTTATGCTGAGCTGGATAAAACTCCCTCGTCTTACGGTGCATTTATTGATAGTACGCAGTTTGAGGGACAAAAAAATATACAGGGAAAGGGTGCCGGCCTATACCTGAGATTTAAAACAAAGCAAGGGGAGAAAATCGGCATCAAAACAGGTCTTTCCTATACTTCTGTAGAGAATGCTAAACTGAATCTGATGAAAGAGGCCAGGGGATTAACTTTTGCAAAGGCAAAGGATAAGGCTATTCAAACCTGGAACAACTCACTGGGTCGGATTGAGGTAAAGGGCGGGCTGTTGCAAGATCGTGTTAAGTTTTACACCGGACTATTCCATGCGCTTTTAGGTAGAGGCCTGGCGGATGATGTTAATGGGGCCTATCCTAAAAATGACGGCAGCATTGGTCAGATTCCATTGTTAAAAAATGGCAATCCTGTACATCATCATTATAATACAGATGCAATTTGGGGCGCATTCTGGAACCTGACTCAACTATGGGCTATTGCCTATCCGGAATATTATAACGATTGGGTTCAAAGTCAATTGTTAGTTTATAAAGATGCGGGATGGCTTGGCGATGGCATTGCAAATAGTAAATACGTATCTGGTGTTGGAACAAATTTCACCGGACTGGCCATTGCGGCAGCTTATAATGTAGGCATCCGGAATTATGATATTCCATTGGCTTATGAGGCGGTACGAAAAAATGAACTGGAGGCGAAAGGCCGTATTCCCGGAGCGGGGAAACTGGACGTAGGCATTTTTGTGGAAAAAGGTTATTCTCCTTATGTCAAGGATGTGAGCGGGAATCCGGAGTTAAATACACAAGGCTCTCCTTTTGGGGCTTCTCATACTTTAGAATATTCTTTTTCTTCTTTTGCAGCGGCACAATTCGCCAGGTCTCTTGATCAGTCCTCAGATTACAAACAGCTATCTAAACTTTCAGAAGGCTGGAAATTACTCTATGATCCGGCGACGAAATTTATCAGACCGAAAGATAGTGCGGGAAGATTCCTGGACAAGTTTAATCCTTTCGAATCATGGCGTGGTTTTCAGGAAGGCAATGCCTGGCAGTATACCTTCTATGTGCCACATGCTCCGGAAGAGTTGGTTAGTTTGGTTGGAAAAGAGACTTTCAGCAACAGGTTAGATAGTATTTTTACGATTTCTCAGAAAAATGTATTTGGGGGAGGAACGCATATTGATGCCTTTGCAGGAATTGAAGGGTTGTATAATCATGGAAATCAGCCAAACCTACATATTTCATGGTTATTCCATTATGCAGGGAGGCCGGATCTGAGCCAGAAATGGGTTAGGGCAATTTGCAATGAGTTTTATGGCACTGATGGCATCCATGGTTATGGATATGGTCAGGATGAAGATCAGGGACAGTTAGGCGCATGGTATGTATTATCTGCAATGGGGCTTTTTGATGTAAAAGCGCTGACAGCAGCTGAACCTTCTTTTCTAATTGGCGCGCCATTGTTTGAAACGGTGCGGATTAAACTTCCTAAAAGTATCCGTAAAAACGATTTCCTCATTAAAGTTCATCAACAGGATCCAAATCATCCTTATATCCAGAGCGGAACACTTAATGGGCGGTCCCTGACTGACCTGACGCTTCAGTTTGAGGAGCTGAATAAAGGGGGGGTACTTGAAGTGCTGCTAGGTAAGCTACCCAAATAGCCGGCACTCTATTTTTCATTCTTATATTTTCTTCCAGTCTTCCCGGCATCATTCATTTACCGGGTGATTATCCAGGATCATGCTTAAAATATTCATTAGAAATAGTTTACAATTATTGTTGTTTTTTAGTATGTTTATACATAGCGACATTAAAATAGTCTTTTAATAGGCTTTAAATGAGCGTATTTATTGAAAATAATAAACATAAAATGCTTTTCATTGGTATGTAGGTACATATTGAGAAGAGCTGCTGATGCAGGTGTAAGGGATGAGTATTGACAGGGGAAACTGCGATAATTCTTATGAACTGATCAATATGGGGTAAAGGTACGGTGCCTTTATAAGGTAAATATGATCGGGGGCTTTGAAACCGAAATAATAACCATTAACCAACCAACTAAATCTGTATGAAATGAAAAGAAAGTTTATTATTCTAATGCTGTTCCTGATCTATTTAGGGGGAGACATAAGCACCTACGCCCAGTCGCAACCTGGCATCGTAGTAAAAGGGGTAGTTTATGAAGCTGCCAACCGATCTGTAAGCCTGCCTGGTGTAGGTGTGATGTTAAAAGGCGGTGATAAAAAAACCGTTACTAATACTAACGGAAGTTTTCAGATCGAGGTTCCATCTGGTTCTGTCCTGATATTTAGCTATATCGGTATGCAGAGTCAGGAAGTTAAAGTTCCTGCAAACGGGCAGCTGAACGTGTATATGACTGCTGATAACCAGGCTTTGGACGAAGTAGTTGTAACCGGTTACGGAACACAACGAAAATCTGATGTGACAGGTTCCGTAGCCGTAATTTCTGGAAAAGACCTGCTTAGTGCACCTGTAAATAATGCTTTGCAAGGTTTAAAAGGAAAAGTAGCGGGTGTAAACGTGTTTTTGAATTCCGGATCCCCTACTGGTAGCCCAAAAGTGTTAATCAGAGGACTGGGTACGATCAATTCCTCATCGAATCCCCTGTATGTGGTCGACGGTGTGGTTATGGAAGATGTTCAGTTCCTGAATCCGAATGATATTGAGCGTATGGAGGTGTTAAAAGACGCCTCTTCTACTGCAATTTACGGTGCCCGTGGGGCGAATGGAGTGATCCTGGTAACCACCAAACGTGGTGCTGCTACTGAAGGTGTTACGGTGGGATATGATGGTTACCTCAGTATAGGGGTGTTACCAAAAAAACTAGAGGTGTTGAATTCAGCGGAGTTTTTAGAAGTTATTCAAAAAGGTTTCGAAAACTATAGCAAATATAATCCGACAGGAACGCCACCTGTATTTAGTAAAAAAGATCCCCGGTTATTTGATGCAAGCGGAAATCCCTTGTATGATACAGACTGGCAGGAGGAGGCTACACGTACGGCATTCTCACACAATCACCAGTTAAGCATATTAGGAAAATCAGAGAAATCCTCATTTGGTGCATTTATGAATTATGGAAGAACGGAAGGGATCATGCTCAATAGCTGGCTTGACCGGATCAATTCCAAAATTGTATATGATGCCAAACCAAAGAAATGGCTTTCGGTTGGTTTTAATTTGCTGGTAAACAGCACTAAAGCTAATGAAACTCAGGAAGATGGCGGAGATCAGTCGCCAAGACGTTCGATGTTGGAGATGCCATCTATATTTCCGGTGAAATTTCCTGATGGAGGCTGGTCAAACAGCAGTATGATTACGGATCCTTATTCTCTTGAATCGATTGCTAACCCGGTGCATGTACTGACTACACAGGATAGGCTTAGAAAAAGGAACCAATTATTTGGTAATACTTACCTTACTTTCCATTTACTTCCAGGGTTGGATTTACGGACTCAATTTGGCTTTGATAAAAGAGATAACCTCATCCAAAATTACAGTCCTACAGATTTAATCAATATTTCTGCGCCTTTAGGTTCTGCATCTATTGATAATCAGCATTCCTTTTACTGGCAGGAAGAGACTTATTTAAATTATAACAAGGAAATTGGAGATCATCGTATTAATGCGGTTCTGGGTTTAAGCTGGCAGGAAAGAACGGCAGACAATACCGCTGTTTCTGCTCAGGGATTTTCTGATGACTTTTTCAGGTTTAACAGCATACAGTCTGCTAGTCAGCCGGGAGCGCCAACTTCTTCTTTTGACCGTTGGAGCATGAATTCTTACTTTTTGAGAGGTAGTTATAGTTATAAAGACAGGTATCTGTTGACCGTTACCGGTCGTGTGGATGGCTCATCCCGTTTTGGAAAAAACAATAAATACGGGGTATTCCCTTCCGTAGGATTAGGCTGGGTAGTGTCTAAAGAGAATTTCTTGTCTGGTGTTGAGGCTATTGATGAGTTAAAGTTACGCGCAAGTTATGGTGTGACCGGGAATACAGAAATCCCAACTTATCAATCTCTGGGAACCATTTCAGCAGGGACTATATTGCTCAATGGAACCCGTGTTTCTCAGAGTTTCGTCAATCGTTTACCAAATCCAAACTTAGAATGGGAAAAATCTAAGCAGTTTGATGCAGGATTTGACCTGTCTTTATATAAAAGCAGGTTAAGATTTAGCTTAGATTATTACCATAAACTAACTACAGATCTGTTGTTAGACCGACCAGTTCCAACCTCTACCGGATTTTCTGCGGTTAGAGATAATATAGGCTCTGTTTCGAATAAAGGGGTCGAGGTTTTATTAGGTGGTAGCCCTGTGGTTACTGCTGATTTCCGATGGGAATCTACCTTGAATTTCAGTTTCAATAAAAACAAAATTGAAGCATTAGGTGCAAATAATGAGGATATCTTTCCGGGACCAGGGTTTGTTTCCGGTAGTCAGACGGTTCTGCGTGTAGGCGAAAGTCTAAGCTCTTTTTATGGGTACAAAAGATTGGGAATATGGGGTGTTGATGAAGCAGCTGCCGCCGCTCTTGTAGGTGCAGTACCGGGAACAGCTAAACGTAGTACGGAACGTGGCGTTATCGGTAAAGGTTTGCCGGACTGGAATGGAAGTTTCATCAACAACTTCCGTTATAAGAATCTGGATTTAAATGTCGAATTACAGTTTGTAGCAGGCGTAGATATATTACAGCAGTTTCTTCACTCTACGGAGGATAGAACAGGGTATTCAAATGGTTTCAAATCGACACTATATGAAAGCTGGACACCACAAAATACGAATACCAAAATTCAGCAGATTCGTAATGGTCCTTATTCCGGACAAAGTAGTGAAGTGGATGACCATTGGGTAGCGGACGGATCATACATCCGTGGTAGTGCGATTACGCTTGGTTATAACCTGACAGAAAAGCAAATGGGAAAACTCAATTTAAAAAGCATGCGTTTTTATGTAAGTGTTCAAAATGCATTCTTAATTAAATCGAAATCCTTTAAAGGCTATGATCCGGAAGCAACTTCTTATGGTGATAACCAATGGGGACAGAACATTTATTTCCACCAGTATCCAAAACCAAGAACTTTTACATTGGGCGCTAGTTTCCAGTTTTAAGCTTAGCAAATTGAATATTAACTGAACTCAAAAAATCGATTATGAAACCAACAATCATAAGTTTATTATTAGTCATGATGCTCAGTACATCGTGTAAAAAGTTCCTGGATGAAGTTCCAAAGGACGAAATTTCCAGTGGTCAGTATTTTAAAAATCCTCAGCATGCAGAGAATGCCGTGAACGCCTTATACCGGAGCGGTGCCCCACAATTGTATGAATCAAATCTGGGATCCTACTCTGGTTCGAGAATGATGTTTTTCCCTTACATGACCGGATATATTGATAATGAGTTTAAAGGGCAGGAGATTCATGTTCAGTATGCGCAGAACATGACTTTAAATGGAACCAACCTTTCTTCTTATTTGCAAGGTCTATGGAGTAGCATGTATACCGGGATTTCCAGAGCCAATAATGCAATTAAATACATTCCTATAACACCAGGGGTTTCGGAAGGAAAGGCAAAGCAGCTTTCCGCTGAGGCAAAGTTCTTCAGGGCTTATGGTTATTTTCAATTGGTGCGCATGTACGGGGGTGTTCCCTTAATCACTGAGCCTTATGAAAATATCAGCAATATGGACGTGGCAAAAAGTTCCGTAGAACAGGTTTATAATTTGATTACTTCGGATCTTGAATATGCACTGAATGAAGGTGGCTTACCAGATGTCGCTATGATCAACAATGGTGGACGGATTACTAAAGGCGCTGTGGCTACTTTATTGGCAGATGTTTATTTGACGATGAGTGGTTTTCCTTTGAAAAAGGACATGTCGGCAAAGGCAGCATTAAATGCCAGAATCATCATTAATTCAAATAAATACAACCTGACAGCCAATAGTTTTGATGCCAATGGCAATGCGATTCTAACGAATACCGGCTACAATAAGCTGCGTTTAGCTGACAATTCTCCGAATGAGTATATTTATTACTTTGAGTTTGCGGTTGGGATTGCGACTTCTACTTATTCGTCCTGGGCATTTCCGGCGACAGGTACTTCAGAGACTAAATTTGCGATTACAGCCAATACTTTTGGCCCTTCAGCTAAGTTTTTACTGGGCTACGATAAGACTAAGGATTTAAGGATACAGGAAAGGCAATTTTTCCATTCTTCGATAACCAAAAGTGATGGAACAACCTTAAACTTCGCTACGGCACCATATATGTGGCTGGATGATGAAGCTACCTTTAAAACAGCAACTTCAGGCAAAGACCAACCTATTTACACGTATGCTGACCCTTTGCTGATCGCAGCTGAAGCTATCGCGCTTTCTGAGGGCGTAACCGGCGAAGCGGTTGGATATTTGTCGCAGGTAAGAGGCAGGGCTTATTGGAAAGAGGATATCACTGCAATTAAGACGCAGCTTTCTCAGTTGTCCAAAGAAGATTTTATCAAGGAAGTCTGGAAGGAACGTTATAGAGAATTGGTATTTGAAGGCAGGATCTGGTTCGACATCCAAAGAACAAGGTTGTTCCCTGTTCCGGCAAGTGATGGATCAGGTAATATTTTGTTTGAACCGGTTATTGGTCATGCAAATAATCTTGGTGCTATCATCCAGGAGAAAAATCTGCTCCTTCCAATAGCTACAGATGAATTACAACGCAATGGAAATCTGGTTCAGAACCCAGGTTACTAGCATTTAACCACTTTTTAAGAAGCCCGGATGTTCAAGATTTATTTCTTGAATGTCCGGGCTTTTTTGATGATTAAGAATTCTGTTTCTCCAAAGACCCAAGCTTTCCATCTAAATTCCAACATAAAAGCTTCTAATAATCAGCTTACGGTTTCCCGTAAGGAATGACTTCATAGACTACCTAGTTTTGAGGGGTTGATCAGTTATTAATAATTAAATAGAGTTACATGGATTTTAAAGATGAGATTATTCTGCTTGCATCCCGGGTAGAGAAGATGTTGCCTCAGATACAGACAGAGGAAGCTACTAAAAACGCCTTGGTGATGCCATTTATTCAGATCATGGGATACAATGTTTTCAACCCATTTGAAGTGAATCCCGAATACATTGCTGATTTGGGTATTAAAAAAGGCGAAAAGGTAGATTACGCAATTATGAAAGATGGCGAGCCAACGATCTTAATTGAATGTAAACATCATCTGGAAAATCTTGATCCTCATAACTCTCAGTTGTTTCGGTATTTCCATACGACAAAGGCGAAGTTCGGCTTGCTGACCAATGGACTGGTATACCGTTTTTACACGGATCTGGTTGAAAAGAATAAAATGGATAGTACCCCGTTTTTTGAATTCAGGCTGACTGACGTTAAGGATACGGAACTTGCTGAGTTGAAGAAATTCCATAAATCATATTTTGATGTAGAGAACATTACTAATACTGCAAGTGAGTTAAAATACCTGAATGAGCTGAAAAGCTTACTTCATCAGGAAATTGCGGAACCTTCAGATAGTTTTGTCACTTTTTTTACGAAACAGATATACCCTAAGGTAATTACCGCTAAGGTTAAAGAGCAATTTGCACCAATCATTAAACGCTCTTTCAACCAACTGATTAACGATGCCATTAATGAGCGTCTTAAATCTGCCCTTAATCAGGAAAAGGAGAAAGATACTGCTGAGGCAGTTAAAATTGAAGAGGTTATTGCTGCGGAACCAGCCTCCGGGATCGTGACAACGGAAGAAGAAATTGAAGGTTTTTTTGTGGTTAAATCTATCCTTCGGGAAGCTATTGACCCTAAAAGAATTACTTACAGAGATGCGTTGTCCTATTTCGCTATTCTGCTGGACGACAACAACCGTAAAACCATTTGCAGGTTATATCTGAATGCAAAAAAATATCTGGCAATCCTCGACGAAAATAAGAAAGAGATTAAATATGAAATACAGTCTCTGGATGATTTATATCTCCATGCAAACCTATTGAATGAGGCTGTTCTGAAACTAGAAAGTGTTAAGGCTAAATAATTATCATTAACAGGTATAAAACCATATAAATTATGAAAAAAGGAAATGTTCCGGGTTTAGTCAGGAACGCAGGTATATTTTTGGTGTTATTATTTCTGAGTTCTTGTTCTTTTTTTACCAAAAAAGATCCATTTGAAAAGGCAGGGTTTAGCGTTTATGATGAAGGATTAGGTAAGCGCATTGAGGCTTACCATCATACGCTTCCTCCAAATAATACCACTGTAAAAACAGGCAATCCTGCCATATATATTGATTTTTCTTCTGGTATTAATAAAGCATTTGCTGATCCAGTGATTAAGAGAATGATGACAGATTGTTTTAATACTGTTTTAGCCGAAAAATTCGATGTCTTCAAATTAGGCTCAGGTGAAATCACTGCTTTAAATGTGGCGAATACAACAGAGTTGGGGCAGCAAGTGAATGACGCAAGTCAATATGCAGATATTTATGCTCCGATTCAGTCGGCCGTTGAAAAAATAGTTGAGGGTAATCAAGATGCACTATTGATCACAGATTTTGAGGAATGGCAAAAAGGCAATGAAGTCACAAATACTGCGTTTTTAAAAATACCTTTCTCTAAATGGCTTGCAAAGGGGAATTCCATACACTTCTTTATTGCCGATTATAAAGAAGGAGCTGTTGATAAGCATATTTATTTCACGGTTTTTAATACTGGTCGTTCAAATGAATCCAGTATGATCTCAAAACTTGAATCTAAACTGGCAGCATCAACTACAAGATTTGATTTGTCTAATGCCGCTTATAAGTTGCAGACTAAATACGCCGGTGAGAACACTGGTGGGATATTTTATGATGAGCAGAGTAAAAATAAAAACGTTCTGGACTTAAAAAACAATTATGTCAATGGGCTCAAAGACGGAAAACATTATGAATTCTATCCTTTAGGTATCGATTGGAAAAATATCGACAAGACGCACACTGCTTACGCTGGTCAGGGCCAGTTTAATGATTTTTTCAGAAAGTTATACATTGATCTGAGCAATGACGATAGCTATAAATTTGGTGATTTTGAGGTAAAGGTTTCAGATGTGAGCACAGACTTTGAACAGTTCGCTAAATCTGCGGAAGCTAAAAATCACAAACCAAAATTAGTAAAGGGAAATAACGGAGAGACTAAGGTTGCCGACAATGAAACTGATCTCATTGCTTTGTCCTGCTATAATGCTGATGGGAAACTAAAAGAGGACTGGGACTATAAGCCATTACCTACAAATCCGTTAAATGATGTTTTTATTTTAAACAAGACGCTCTTTACGAACACGAGAACTTCAGATCCTAAGAATGCTGAATTCGGAGTGTCTTTCGACCCGAAATTTAGTCTGAAAAACATTACAAATCCAGATGGCCTTGTTAAAGTAGATCTTGTATTAAATAATGCGAGCCCTCAAACAGATAACGCAAAACTGTCAAAATTCCAATGGGTTAATGCTAAAAAGGTACCAAACATAGCTTTGTACGAGTCTATCAAAAACACCTTAGCTGATGTAAAACCGGCAAATCAAGTCATCTATTCCTACTATATCAAAACTATACAATAACCAAACTAAACAATAATCAAACGTAATCATTAAGAAAAATGGAATCCATCACCGCATATCTCATCTCCTTCCTCACAGTTTTAGTATTTCTACTAGTAGCGGCTGTTAGTGCCAATGCTATAAAATTTGAAGGGGGAAGTAACCCCAAAGATCCTCAGGCCCGAAAGACTTGGTTTTGGATTCTGGCCATTTTAAACCCGGTAGTCGGCTTTTTGTTAGGGTATTTTCTATTCAAACCCGATGGGAATATCATGGTAGTCAACGATTATGTATTTGCTTTATGCATGGGAACCGTAATTGGATTTTTCTTATACCTGATTGCAGGTTTTGTAATGAGTAAAGTGTTTGCAAACGGCAAAATCGGTCATTGGTTTTAATTTCCTAAACTATTTATAAATGGATAAATTATTTGTCATCGCCATAGGTGGTACGGGAATGCGTTGTTTGGAATCTTTCACCCATTTATGTGGGATTGGAATGTTTGACAACCAGGAAATAGAGGTATTAACCTTAGATACGGATCAGAATAACGGCAATAAGGGTAGGGTAGAAGAGCTGATTAACTTATACAATAGGGTTAAAACCTCTGGTTCAATTGAAGGTGGAACGCCGAACGCAAATACGTTCTTCTCTGCGAAGCTGAATTTACATCGGTTCTGGACCAATTATTCAAGTCCGGGGAGAGAGAATTATAAAAATATCAGCAAAATCTCAACGGGGACGCCGGAACAGCAGAAGGCTAATAAGCTGATTTCCGATTTGTTTCTTGATAAAAGCTCTGTCCAGGAGTTTGCATTGGAACATGGTTACAGGGCACAAACGCATTTAGGTTCTATGCTGATTTATCATGGTATAGTAGAAGCTGCAAGGAACATCGTCAAAGGCGCTGCAGTAGAAACTCAGGAACGGGAATTAGATACTTTTATGGGCAAGCTTGAAAAAGCAGGTGCTTCCGCGAGGGTTTTTATTTTTGGATCTGTATTTGGTGGCACTGGCGCATCTTCAATTCCTGTGGTTCCTAAGGCCCTTCAGGACTTTGTTAAGATTCGTTCAGGTGGCAATTCAAGTATCGACTTCTCTAAAGCAAAGTTTGGTTCCACCTTACTTACGGAGTATTTTACCTTTAATAAACCGGATGATAAGCAAAAGGCAAGCAAGGCGAATAGCGTCATTGCAGACTCTTCATTTTTCCCATTAAATAGCCAGGCAGCCTTACAATTCTACCAGAGTGACCCTACCGTTCAGAAGTGTTATAAATTTTTATACCACATAGGCTGGCCGGTAGAAAGTAAAAAAATAGATGGAAATAATACTTCCAATCAGACCATAACTGGTGGAGCTGAACAAAAGAATCCTTGTCATGTAACCGAGTTGCTGTGTGCTTGCGCTGCTTATGATTTTTTCAGTAGATCCGATGGATTTGATAGTTCAAAGGCCGATTATCTCTATAAAGCGGTTGAATTTAAAGACAATTCTTTCAACTTTTCATTTGATGATTTCGTTGGGAATGCGAATAAAGCAGGAGAAATATTTGTCAACAGATTGGGCGCTTTCTTTTCTTTAGCACACATCTCTTTGACTAAGAATGGTGGTGCTTTTGATGATTCAGGAATCAAAGGGTTTATCACCCGGTGTGAAAATCAGAAACTGAATCAGTACAGTACCATTACCGACGCAGAATGCAAAGATATTAATGAATATTTCAAGTTATTTGCCTATAATTTTAAGGGCACACAGTTAATTCCAGGCTGGCTTTATCAGGTTAGGAATTCGGTAGCACCGGGTAAATTCCTGTTCGATAGCAAAGCCTTTCATGATAATCCGACAGAGTTAAGGAAACTAGATATAGGCACCATCTTTCTTGATGAAAAGCACCATTGGTCAAAAGGTGGGATTTTTGGCGACAGGTACAACACTTTCGTTGAAAAACTAATCAACACGAATCCGAAAGACGAGCAAAAAGTAAACACGACAAAGGAGAAATTTCTTGCTCATATTTTCAATGCATTAACTGTTTCACAAAACTTCGATTTAAAATAAAGGGATATGTCAGATAAAAGAATAAAGGCACTGGCGATAAAAGTTCATGCGAATAGTGAACCAAATGGACTTGAATTTGCCTGGGAAACCATTCCTCAATTGGAAGCTTTTACAAAGAATATTTTAATCCCTGAAATTGCGGTTGATAAAGACGGTAATTCATCCGTTAATATTGGAACGATTGTTTCGGGGATACCATCGGTATTTGCCAGAGCAAACCTGTTTAAAAGCGCGCTTGATAATATTCAGGACAAAGATGCGGCAGCTGATGGAATGATGCTGTTTTATAAATCACTGATTCGCGAATGGAAGGGGTTTATCAGTTGTATTGCATTAAACTATAAAGATATAGAGGTAAATAGAGTTTATCTATCTTATTCAGATGGACTACAGCTCCACAATACCGCAAACATCTACGAACCAATAGGTGCATTTGGAAACATGCTGTTTGAGCGGCAACCATTATGGTGTGATCAGTCTCTGGCAAATAATGCCGACAAAATACCATTTATTGACGTGATTTCGTTTAAAGGGAACGTTGTTGGCGGTACTTCACCAGATAGTTTTTTATTTACCTCAGCAGCGTATCAGCTTAAAGATAAACTACCTTTTGTAAACGTGCAGAATGGAAAGTTTATAGACCCATTACAATCAGAGTTAAATCCTCAGGAACTGTTTTCACTATATGGATATGCGAAACATATTCTGAATAGTATTGAAAAATTCAGGTCCAATTATTCAGATCTGGAAGAGTTTATCAGACCGGAATACGGTAATATGTCTGCTGCGATACAGGTGTGGATGGACGAAATGGTAGTTTATCAACAGAAGAAAGGCTATCCAAAACTAGATCAGCAAACTCCACCGGAAGTTGGTGCACTTTTCAATTACCCTTTTGGATTGCTATTTAACTACTCTACAGAGTTGTTTGGCTCCGAAGGAATCATCTATAATGAGGGTGGAAAAGAAAGGATAGTTTTTGACCCTAAAGATTTGCTGTTGCCAGATACAACAGAAATTGCTCAGATAGATTTTGGTAAAGAAGGTTTAGAAACCAGAGACTATTTGAAATCCAAACCGATATTGTTGTTAGCTGCAGAAACTAAAGGGCAGCCAAACAACTACGCTTATTTCGCTTTGCCATTGACGCCGTTGGCATTAAATGTTTTTGGCGCCACATTGGATGCATTAGTAGGTATATCGGAGGGTTCAAATGTGAAATCCAGGATTACTGCCATTTACGATCCCAATGATAAAGGGGGCGAACGCTTAACCGTAAACCTTAAACTATATACAGAAAGCGGCAATGAGATTGTAAAGGAGGTCATTTATAAAGTAATAGCGACATCCATTATCGGTAAGGACATTTTAATGTGGCCTAATTTCATATCTAAACAATGGAACCGATATTTTCTTTACTCAGAAATTCCGCATAATGATGCTAATTTTCAAGCCACACCATTTATCGGCAATGTAGCCGATGATTTTTTCAGGATCGTGTTGGATGAGCATGGAATTCCACTGTATTTAGCCAGAAACGGTAAGGCTGCGGTCATCCCTGAGAAATATGGGAATATTAAAGCACAATTGCATATTGCCTCAAATAATGCAGTGGCTGATAACAAGTATAAGTATGAGATCTATGAAAGTAATCAACCTTTCAAAGGGCTGAAATTTGCTCATGCAGGTATTGATTGTGGTTTTGGCATTATCCGCTATGATGGATCTGGTAATACACAGTCTTTGCCGGCCAATATGCTGAATTCTCCAAAATCATTATCTCCTGCTTATTTAGGGGTCGATTTTGGGAGTACAAATTCTTCTATCGCTTACTATTCTGTATATGAGAGTAAAGTCTGCGACAGTTTAAAATTGACTAATAAAAGAGTTTCTCTGTTGTCGACTGATGCTAAAAACAATGATGTTCGTCCGGCAGTTGAAGATGAGATTTTCTTCTTCCAAAATGATGAGATTCTCAGCAATGCTATAAAATCAGTTTTAACGATCCATGATTCCAGAAGGGTTGTAAATGAGGATAATATTCTGAACGATTCCTTAATGGCACAAGCGGTTAAAGGTGGTTTTCCATGCTTCGAGAAAAATTTGCCAATTGAAACCGCAGCAGACAACAGATATGTTCTAAGTTACAATAGAATAGGCAGGGCAGAATTGGTATACAACATGAAGTGGTCTGCACAGCCAATTGATAAAAGTTATAAAACAGCTTATTTAAGTTCTTTACTCCTGCATGTTTATGCGCAACTGTTTGTTGAAGGGCATGAACCACATACTTTGAAATGGTCCTATCCATCATCAATGGGTAAAGAACTATTGAGTGAATATAGGGGGATTTGGGATTCTCTTAAAGAGATCTCCCCGATTCAGGGCAATGTGAAATTAAAGATTTATCCTCCTTCAGATCTCTCCAATATTGGCGATACGACAGGAGATAGTGCCTGGAGCACAGCAGGAGCTGATACTAGTTGGGGTACTCCGGCGACCGAATCCGTTGCAGCAACATCAGGCTGGGGCGGAACTCAAACGAGTGGATGGGGAACTGAAAATGTAGCGGTAGTAGCTGGCTGGGGCAATGAGGCGTCAAAAGCCACTGCCAAAGTTGTAAATATTGCTACAGAAACTGCTCCGGTCAAATTTGACTTTAGAACACTGAGTGATGAGGAATCTCTTTCCGAAGCCTGTGCTGTAGCGAATTATTTAGTAAGGCCGGATGGCGGGTATTCTATTAATCCAGGTGAACTGGTGCTGTGCTTTGACATTGGTGGAAGTACCACTGATATTACAGCATTGTGCCAGATGGAAGGTGGAAAGGCAATGATCAAGCAAAACTCAATTCGTTTTGCCGCAGAAAGAGTTGCACAAGCCACTAAATTTTCACCAAACTTCAAAAACGTCTTGTTAAAGATGTGTCAGCGGAAGAACATCACCATTCAAGGATTAAATACGGGGGTAAATAAGTTTACAGAAAACACGGCTCCTTATTATTTTGAACAGGTTGTGGACCGGTTGGAAGCCTCAGATTTCGAAACTTTTTACCTGTTAATTGCCGCAGAATGCAAAGAGATGATGAGTGTTAACCTTTATGTAACGGGTTTAATCATGTTCTATGCAGGGCAACTGGCTTTTAAATTAAGAAATGAAATCTTAAAGTCTGAAGATGCGCCGGCAGTTGTCAAAGCTATTCCACCTAAAATTAAAATCGCCTTTGCAGGAAAAGGATCAAGGCTGTTTGATTGGTTTGCCGCTGTGAGCCCTAAAGCCGCAGACGATTATTATACGGAAATGTTTGTACGTGGAATGGGAGGAGAGGCGGTTGCAAAGCAAACGATCACACCAATTTCTCTCCATCCATTAAGAATAATTGATATCAATTCCCAACGTGGTGCAAATAATGCGGACGTTAAATATGAAGTGTCAAAAGGTTTGGCTATTCCGACTACGATTACCAAAATCCTTGTACCGACTAATAAGCAAGCTATTGAATTAATAGGAGAAGATAACTTCTGTGTTGTTGCACCTGGTGGGGAGCTCAAGTACCTGGATTCCACCAATTCCATTACTCCCGAAATGTTGGAACATATTGGAAATCATTTCCTGTGTCTACCTCCCGAAGGGAAACCACATTGTCCAAGGTTTATGGATTTTGCTGATCTATTCTATAAAGTTTCTTCTAACATGTTTGGCCTTAAAATGAATGCTGCTGATTTTATGGCAGGTTTTCAGGATATGAATATCGAGAACTCTATTAAAGGGGAACCAGATTTCATCAAGGCACAAAACCGAAAACACAATGACCAGAAGGAGTTCGACTATGTAGCGCCAATCATCATTTTAGAAGGGATGAAATTCTTTGAAAAACATCTGCTTAAAGGAATTCAAAAACAATAAGCGAAATGAAATTCTGTGTGTTAGCAAAAATATCCAGGCGCTCGGTTTCTTTTTGGTATCAATTAGAGGACCATACTTATGCGCCCTTGTGTATAAAGGAATCCAATGAAATTCCTTTATACTTTTATGTAAATGGCAACGATTTTATTTTTGGAAATGCGGCAAGAGACCTGTTTAACAGAAATGATCCCAATGCTTATGGGAACTATTTTGAAATTATAAAAGATCCAGGTAAACATTTCAGTATTTACGGGAATAAGAAGCCGGTTAAGCAGCTTTTTTATTATGGAATAGAGCAATGTTTATCTCATTTTCTGAATACTGTTTTATATAAGGGGGACTCTATAGAGTCTTACAGGCCTCATTTTCCATTGCGTTTTTTATTTGAAGCTGATATAGAAGATCATGAGAAATCATTGATAGAGCTTTTGTTTCAAGAGGCTGGGTACTTTAATTTAGACAGGGTTCATTTTAACCAGATGTTATTTGGCGTATTGGCTCAAAAAGGAGTGCTGCCTAAAGAGAAACCCATTTTGTTGTTAAAAGGGATTGATGATGTATTGTATCTGAGGCTTTATAAAAATATAAATGCGGAGGCGATCGGTGCTGTTAAGCTGGAAGGACAGGGAGCAGATCCAAGGCTGAAGATTTTGGCGGATATGATTGTAGAATATATTATGCTCCAAAATTCATATTTAGCCATCGATAAGGATACGGAAGTCGCCTTCCTGATCCCTTTTTGTGTAAGTCTGCTGGAAAATACATCTCTGATTATTAAAGGTGATGCTGAACTTTCTGATGGAAATAGCTACTGGTTTAAGGTAAATGAGCGAAACCTGAACGACAGGCTGCAGTATTATTCCAATGATGGGATGATTTATACGGTGATCGATGATCTTTTGAAATCGGCGGCTTTACCGGTAGAAGATGTGGTTATCCTATTGGGTACAGAAGAGATTAGTACCTCTTACTTTTCAACCAAACTGCAAAAGAAATATCCTTATGTAAAGGAGGTGAATGCGGCTGATGTCAGGGATGCGATGAAATCTGCTTTTACCATGAAGCCTGCTGTTGTTATGAAACATGCTGTTGCAGTAAAACCTGTTGCTCCGCCTGTATTGGCAAGACCAGCAATTCCGGCACCAGCACTTCCAACACGAAAGGTCCCACCTCCATTGCCACCTAAAAGGCAGGAGCATGTCTCATCAAGCCCAATAAAAACACCAGGGTTACCGGAGGTAAAACGTCCACCACTTCCCCCTAAGAAAGTCACTTAAAAGTTTTCTTAAGATTCTCCTGAGAAAGGTTCTTAGGATTTAAATCATTAATAACTATACCATGGCAATACAATTAGAAAAGAGAAAACCGATTTCAATTATTCAGGAACAACCAGGGCTAAACCATATTATAGCGGGTTTGGGCTGGGATCCTTCCACTGTGAACGGACATCCCGTAGATCTCGACCTGTCCTTATTCATGTTAGGCGAAAATGGTAAACTGGCGGCAGATGAATACTTTGTTTTTTATAATAATGCAACCAGTCCGGACGGCTCTGTTATTTATCCCGGAGATAGCAGAGGTGGGGAAGGTGATGGCGATGATGAGGTGATTCATATTGAATTGGCTAAGGTAGATTCAAAAATTGAGTTCCTGTATTTTGCCGTAACTATTGATCAGGGGGAAGAAAGAGGACATCATTTCGGTCATGTACAGAATTCCTATATCAATATCAGAAGTGCTGTTGATCATTCTATTTTATGCCAGTACCAGCTGAAGGACAATTTTACCAATGAAGATTCCATAGTGATTGCCGCGATTTCCAGAAATGGTGGGGATTGGAGCGTGGAAGCCCTTGGACAAGCATTTTCGGGAGGTCTAAATACATTAGTTGAATTATATCAATAATAAAAATATAAGTATGAGCAGTTTTAATTTAAGCAAGGGAGATCGTTTTTCCCTTTCCAAGGCAGCGCCTGGATTAACCATTGTAAAAATTGGAATGGGATGGGATCCGAATGATGAGCCGGGAGGACCGGAATTTGACCTTGATGTATCTGCCTTCTCCATCGGCAATGATTTTAAAATTCCTTCGGATTCCTATTTTACTTTTTACGGTCAGATCCGCATGGGTAATAAAGTGGAAGACAAAATAGAAAAAGGCTTATTTAGACCCTTAACTGAGGATGGCGCGATTACAGGAGCCATTGATGATCCGGATGGATCCAGAAGTGACGGGGATGATGATGAAGATATGTTTATTGATTTAACAAAGGTTAGTCCTAAGGTGGAACAAATCATTATTTGTTGTACGATCTGTAAATATCCTCATGACAATAACAAAGATCGTAGAACATTAGACCTGAATTTTGGTCAGGTAAACGACTGCTATATCCGTATAGTTGATGAAAGATCCGGTGAGGAGATTATCCGCTATGATTTGAAAGATCAATATACCAATGAGGATGCGGTTGAGTTTGGACGCCTGTTCCGCGTAGGCGATACCTGGGAGTTTGAGGCCATGGGTAGAGCGCATACCGGAAGTTTACAAACATTAGTAGATATGTACACCTAATTATTAGAAATTATGGCATTTGATTTAAATAAAAATGGTGGTTCTGTAAAAGATTCATCCGATAAAAATCCAGCATCAGCTAAATTTGATCTGACAAAAGAGAAGTCTATAGTATCAACAGATGACGCATCAAAATCGAAGAAATGGTTCATTGGATTGCTTGGGCTTTTGTTAGTTGGAGCAGGAATCTGGTATTATACTGCTGATGGAGCAATAGAGAAATCTGAAAAGATAGCTGTAACTGAAGTGAATTCAACGGATACGACTCCTGTAACACCTGCCAGGGTGCCGGCTGTTGAAGCAAGTGCAGTTGTTGAAAATAGCCCTCAAGCTGCGGTACCAGGGAGTTCAGTTGTTGAACATCAGGTAGCAGAAAAATTAAACAATAAAACGGCAGCGACATTCAGGCAGGGCTCTGCTTCATTTAATAAGTTGGATCAGGCATTGATCAAAACGCTCCTGAATTATCTGGCCGAAAATCCAGGTGCTTCAATCCAGGTAAATGGGTATGCCAGTAGTGATGGTTCGCTGGAAATCAACCAGCGGGTATCACAGGCAAGAGCAGATGCATTTAAAAACTACCTGATGTCGAACAATATTGCTGAAAGTAAGGTCCTGGCACAAGGGAAGGGAATTGAAAATCCCATCGCCTCGAATAGTACCAATGCCGGCAGAAAAAAGAACAGAAGGGTTGAAATTACGCTTCCATAAATTATTTAAAAAGATACCCCTTTGGCAAAGAGAAGAAGTAAGAAAACAAGTACTAGACAAAAAGGGTTTATTCCCGTTTTAATCTCATTAGGAATACTATTTACCGCAATACTTTTTATTATAAAAGTACTCACGGGTAGCGTAGGCTGGTTCGAAGTCTTTGCTCCACTGATGGTTGCATTTTTTATTGTTTTTCTATTGACCACCTTAAAATCAGTACTTCGAAAAGTTTAATTAACCCCCAATTAATTAAGAACAGAGCGGCCGTATTACAATCCCCGATACGGTCCGCTCTTGTTATAATCAATCACCATTCCTGTGTTTGTTTTATAAATCCATGTCAATTTTCAGTACCCTTAAAAATATAAAACAGATAGTATTTTGGGCGGCTATGGGAAATTTTCATTAATCTTACGGCCATTATAGTTAATAAACCTAAAACTGTTAATAATCTAAAAGGCTGTTGAAATGAAAATCACTGAGGTAAAAGTTTGGCTGGTAGAAGGAGTTAAATACAACTGGACACTTTTAAAAATATATACCGATACCGGGCATACCGGAGTAGGGGAAGCGACCAACTGGCCGGGGAGCCCGATTGTTTACAATGCTGTTAAGCATGTCGGCGAACGGATTATCGGGCTGGATCCAATGAGAACTGATTTTATCTGGACAAAGCTATACCGCGACCTCAACTGGATGGGGCCTTTTGGCGCCAGCATGTGTGCCATTAGCGGGATCGACATGGCCTTGCTTGATCTAAAAGGAAAAGTATTGAAAACGCCTTGCTATGAATTGCTGGGTGGAGCCTTTCGCAAAGATATTCTACTATACGCAAATTACTGGTTTACCGGTGGCGGACATAACATTGAAGACTATGTAGCGCAAGCGCTAAAAGTAAAGGAAGCCGGGTTTACCGGCTTAAAATTCGACCCATTTGCGCATACCAACTACCTGTACGGGGAAGATCTTTCCAGTAACCTTCAACTGACAACCCAACAACAAGACCTGGCTTTTGAATTAAGTAAAGCTGTTCGGGAGGCTGTTGGGCCTGATTTCGACATCATGATCGAAACGCATGCCATGCTCAATTACCGCGTTGCAGTGAAAATGGCGCAGCGTTTATCCGAACTGGATATTACCTGGTACGAAGAACCAGCAGGTCCGGAAAGTGCGGATACCCTAAAAGCCATGCGCGATAGAATCCCTTCTAACGTATCCATCTGTGTAGGCGAACGTCACTATACGCGTCATGGAATCCGTCCATTATTGGAAAAGAACGTATGCGACTTCATCATGCCTGACATTACCCGTTGCGGAGGTCCTTCTGAAATGAAACGTATGGCAACCATGATGGAGGCCTATAATGTATTGCTCGCCCCACATAACCCTAACGGACCATTGTCTACACTAGCTTCTGCGCATGTATGTGCCTCAGTACCTAATTTCTTTCGCCAGGAGTTTATGTTTAACGATGTACCCTGGAGGGATACCGTGATTACCCATCCGATTAAAGAAATGATTAAAGACGGTCACCTACATTTATCGGATCGTCCCGGACTTGGTGTAGATCTGGTAGAAGAAGAAATGGAAAAGCACCCGGGAATAGTTGTACCCAGACCAGGATTTTACGTTTAATAATATAGCGATGTTTGAAATCAATCTTCAGGGGAAAGTAGCCCTGCTTAGCGGCGTAACTTCAGGGATCGGCTTTGGAGTAGCAAAGATGCTGGCAAAAGCCGGGTGTGCCATTGCAGGTTGTGCAATGGACCAAAAAGATAGTGCAGCGGCAAAGCATTTTGTAAATGCCGTTGAAGCGGAAGGTGCCGGGGTATGGTACCAACAGGCAGACGTGACTCAACCTGCGGAAATGGAAGTTTTTGTAAAGGAGGTGCTGGAACAGTTTAACGGAGGCATAGATATCCTGGTTTCAAATGCCGGAAAAAACTTCTTTGAAGGCGCTCTGGATTGTGAGGAATCACAATGGCAGCAAAACATGGACTTGAACCTGTCCGCTCATTGGCGACTGGCGAAACTGTGTAAACCCTATCTGGAGCAGCGTAAAGGACTCATCATCATCATGACCTCCAATCATGCCTCAGCAACAATACCGGGTTGCTTCCCTTATAATGTGAGTAAAACTGCTTTAACTGGCCTGGTCAGGAGCCTTGCCATAGAGTGGGGACCCGAAATAAGAACCATAGGAATTGCCCCCGGATTTATTGATACACCGGGAAATCAGGATTGGTTTGATTCCTTTCCGGAGCCTGAAAAGGAAAAACAGCGGACAATTAATTTACACCCGGTAAAGCGTTTGGGGAGCCCCGAAGAGATCGGTGGCTGGTGTGTTTTCCTCGCCAGTGAATACGCTGCTTTTGCTTCCGGTACCACCTATCTGATAGATGGAGGACGAAGCGCGCTCATGCAGGATAGCTGATTTATTAAATTGTTAGGTTCCGCTTGAATTCTGAAGGACTGACTTTCGTGTACTGCTTAAAATTTCTGTTAAAATTGGTCAGGTTATTAAAGCCGGACTGAAAGCAGATTTCTGTCATGCTGAGCTGGTCATTGAATAACAATTTGCAGGCGTGACCAATCCTTACCTCATTTACAAAATTGGTAAATGTTTTTTGCGTACGCCCCTTAAAATACTTGCAAAAGGCAGAGGGCGTCATGTTTGCCAGCGTGGCGACAGTCTCCAGGGGAATATCCGCTGTGAAATTATCCATGATATAAGTGTAAATCTTACTGATCCGCTGAACATCCTTCTGGTTGTGGGGATTGGTGTAACCGATACTGGAAAGACATTTATACTCCTTTGTTTCTGAAATCAAATTGATGATACTCAATAAGTGAATGATTCTCCTCAAGCCATTACTGGCCAGTAATTCATTTAAGAGCTGGACGACCTGTTTTTGTGTATCGCCAAATACATGGATTCCTCGTCCAATATCCTGCAATAACTCCTGGAGCTGCGGTATTTCTTTGGAATTTATGAAATCCTCATTTAACCAATCCATTCTGAAGTAAGTCACAATAGCAGCCACCCGTTGTTCATTGTCCGGTTCATAATAGGATTTGTCATTGTACATGACGTGTGGGAGGTTAGGCCCGATCAGGACCAGATCCCCTTCCTCAAAATTCTCAATACTGTCGCCAACAATCCTTCTTCCTTTGCTTTTGGTGATCAAAACCATTTCATATTCCTTATGGAAATGCACCGGGTTACTCAGGTTTTTAACATTGATTTCTTTAACAAAAATCGTATGTCGTTGTACGGTGTTGGTTTCAAGCAGAAGTGGTTGCATTTGTTAAATTTGCAAATTTTTCGTGAAAATTCAATATTTTAGACAATATAGTGTCAGTTTTAGACAAAAAAAGTTTTGTTAGCGCTGATAATTGGTGGTAATTTTAAATAACACAAATAAACCAAACCAATCATAAACCATGAAGTTCTTTAGTAATAAGAAGCTGTGGGTGCTATGCATTCTTTCTGTATTAGTCATTTCGGCGGCACTGCTGATACCCTATGAAAAAACGGTTGACTTCAATACCGAGGTAAAGCCAATCATTAACAAGAAATGTATCTCCTGTCACGGAGGTGTGAAAAAGCAAGGCGGATTTAGCTTCCTGTTCGAGGCAGAAGCCCTGGCAGCAACCAAAAGCGGAAAGCCAGCCATCATCCCCGGAAATCCTGAGGATAGTGAAATGATCAAACGCTTAACTTCCAAAGATCCGGAGCTCAGGATGCCCTATAAACATACGGCACTTAGCGAGGAGGAAATTGATATTTTCACCAGATGGGTAAAACAAGGTGCCAAATGGGGCGACCATTGGGCTTATCTACCGGTCAAAGAAGTGGAAATTCCTGATGTGGATGAGGACTGGGGAAGAAACAACATCGATAAATTCATTCTGGCAAAGCTGGAAGAGGAGAAACTAAAGCCTTCAGCAGAAGCGGATAAGCCGACTTTGTTAAGGAGAGTAAGCCTTGATCTCATCGGGATGGTTCCTTCAGAATCCTTAATTCAGCAATACTTTAAGACTAAGGATACCGATAAAGCATACGAAGTTCTGGTAGATTCTTTACTGGCTTCCCCTCGTTTTGGAGAGAAGTGGGCATCGATGTGGCTGGATGTAGCCCGTTATGCGGATACAAAAGGATACGAATCTGATGGCAATAGAAACATCTGGCAATACCGGGATTGGGTGATCCGTGCCTTTAATAAGGATAAACCTTACAATGAGTTTATCACAGAACAGATTGCCGGTGATTTCTTTGTAAACCCAACCGACGATCAGTATATCGCCACTGCTTTCAATAGAAACACGATGAGCAATGATGAAGGTGGAACCAATAATGAGGAATTCAGGGTATCCGCAGTAATGGATCGGGTAAATACCACCTGGGAAGGCTTGTTGAGCACCACTTTTGCTTGTGTACAATGCCATAGTCATCCTTATGACCCTTTTAAAGACGATGAATATTATAAATTCATGGCCTATTTTAACAATTCCAGGGATGAAGATCTGGCTTCTGAGTATCCGTTATTGAGACAATACAATGATTCGCTGAATAACAAATTAACCTCCTTAACCACCTGGTTGAAACAAAACGTATCAGACAGTAAATCAAAAGAGCTACATAAATTACTGAAAACCGGGCAGCCGAGTATTAACTCTACCACCACCGATAAGCTGGTGAATGCAGTAATCGGAAACAATAACATTGCACTTTTCTTTAGAAACAATGCGGTGGCGAGAATTGAGAAGGTAGACCTGGATCAGGTGGATCAACTCATCTACCGCTACAACACCGGGAAAACCGGGGGGAAAATGCAACTGCGTTTAGATCAGCATAACGGGCCTGTATTTGCAGAATGGGATGTTCCGGCAACCAAGGGTTATCAAAACCTTCCGGTAGATTTTAAAACGCAAAAGGGAGTTCATGATGTTTACCTGAGCTATTATAACCCTGCAGCAACCAACAAAGACGAGGTGGTAGTCACTTTCGACTGGTTTCATTTCGGCCAGCAATTTCCAGGGAAGAACAAACCTGGCTATGCGGAAAATAAACAGACTTTCTGGGCACTGCTAAATGCCAATGTAAAAACGATACCGGTAATGGTAGAAAATCCGGACAACAGGTTGCGTAAAACATATGTTTTTGAGCGTGGCGCATGGACTTCGCATGGTAAAGAAGTGCAGCCGGGAGTGCCAAAAACATTGTCGTATGCGATGCCGGCAAATGCACCAAAAAACAGAATGGGGCTGGCGATGTGGTTAACTGATGTCAAAAACCCACTACTTTCCAGAACTATGGCCAACAGATTATGGGAACAGTTATTTGGAACCGGAATTGTGGAAACACTGGAAGATATGGGTACACAAGGGATGAATCCGAGCCATAAAGAGCTGCTCGATCACTTGTCATGGGACCTGATGCACGACTATAAATGGAGCGTAAAAAGGATGATCAAAGAGATGGTGATGAGCGCTACCTACAGACAGGATTCCCGATTGAGCGACGAAATAAAAGAGAAAGATCCGTTCAATAAATTGTATGCACGTGGACCAAGAATGCGACTGTCGGCAGAGCAATTACGTGATCAGCACCTTTCCATCAGCGGAATGCTAAGCACTAAAATGTATGGGGTAGGTGTTACGCCATGGCAGCCGGAAGGTATTTGGAGCTCTCCTTATAACGGCGATAAATGGAACAATGCAACCGGAGAAGATCAATACAGAAGGGCAATATATACCTATTGGAAAAGAACCTCTCCCTATCCTTCCATGATTGCGTTTGATGGTGCAATGCGTGTGGCCTGTGCACCGCGTAGGATCCGTACAAATACGCCTTTGCAGGCATTGGTGACGCTTAATGATGGGGTGTATATTGATCTGGCCAAACATTTCGCCACGCGGATGCAAAAAGAAGGAGGAAAGGAAGTCCTCAAACAAATTGCGGCTGGGTATCAGAATATGTTGTACAAACCTATTCCTGCACAGAAACTGAAGATATTTAATGATTTATACCGTAAGGCTTTAGCGGATTACAAAGTGAATCCGGCTAAGGTGAAAGAGCTAATGGGTGCCACTGAAAATAAAAGTCCGGAGAATGCCGCACTGGTAATCGTCGCAAATGCAATGTTAAACCTTGACGAGGTAGTCACAAAAAACTAAAAGATATGACTAGAGATGAACTAAACGCCTACCGTCTGGTAAAAGAAGCGAATGAGATCCAGGCAGGGGCACATACCCGAAGACATTTTTTAAAAGAAAGTGCCATGGGACTTGGCGCCCTGGCAATGGGTGCCTTATTTGGAGGCTGTAGTTTTGGTGCAAAAGGGAATAATCCTGTTTTATATGATGCTGCGCATCCTTTGTTGCCAAAATCACCACCGTTTTTAGGGAAAGCAAAAAGCGTGATTTATTTACACATGGCTGGTGCACCTTCACAATTGGAGTTGTTTGATTTCAAACCTGAACTGATGAAAATGGATGGGCAGGATTGTCCGCCATCCTTATTGGCAGGTAAAAAGTTTGCCTTCATCACCGGGGTACCTAAGATGTTAGGGCCACAGGCGAAATTTGCGCAACATGGACAGAGCAGAGCCTGGGTAAGTGACAATATGCCTCACTTCTCAACGATGACCGATGAGGTGAGTTTCTTAAAAGCGGTTACAACAGATCAGTTTAACCATGCACCTGCGCAATTGCTAATGCATACCGGCAGTGCCCGTTTGGGTAGACCAAGCATTGGTAGCTGGGCAACTTACGGACTGGGTACAGAGAATCAAAACCTACCCGGTTTTGTGGTGCTCACCAGCGGAGGGAGTTTTCCTGATGCCGGCAAAAGTATCTGGGGAAGTGGATTCCTGCCTTCGGTTTATCAAGGCGTGCAATGTAGGAGCGAAGGGGACCCCGTACTGTTCATTAAAGATCCGCATGGCATGAGCAGGGATTTAAGAAAAGCATCGATAGACGCCATAAATGCTTCGAATTTAGAAGAATATGCAACCTATAATGATCCGGAAATACAATCGCGCGTAGCGCAGTACGAAATGGCTTACCGCATGCAAATCTCCGCTCCGGAAGTGATGGACATTAATAATGAGCCTCAATATATTCATGATATGTACGGCACACAGCCAGGGAAAGCCTGTTTTGCGAATAATGTGCTACTGGCAAGGAAACTTGTAGAGAAGGGAGTACGCTTTGTACAGTTGTTCGATTGGGGTTGGGACGCGCATGGCGACGGACCGGCTAACTCTTTGAATATCGGCCTGAAAAATAAATGTCGCAGCACCGATAAGCCAATCACAGCCCTTTTACTTGATCTTAAACAAAGAGGCATGCTGGAAGATACGCTGGTAGTTTGGGGTGGTGAATTTGGACGTACGCCAATGATGGAAAACAGAAACGGCGTGCAAAATCCATATAATGGAAGAGACCATCATACCGAAGCTTTTACCATGTGGATGGCAGGTGGAGGTATCAAGAAAGGGTATACGCATGGCGAAACCGATGAAATCGGGTATAGTGCGCTTAGCGGTAAAGTGGATCCTTTTGACATACAAGCCACCATTTTAAACCAGCTGGGTTTCGACCATGAGCAGTTTACGTTCCCATTTCAGGGAAGACCTTTCCGCCTGACTGACGTCGCAGGAAAGGTAATCAGAGACATAGTTGCTTAGAATTTATTTAATAACGAACAGACTAAATGCACCAAAATAGAAGACATTTTTTGAAAACAACAGTTACAGCAGCGGCAGGTGGCATGCTTGTACCTTTCGCTGAAATTAAAGCCTCGGAACTTCCTTTTGTGAAGGCCAAAGCAGGATATGAATTGCTTTTTATGGCTACTTCCTGGGGCTATAATGGTTCCATAGAAGACTTTTGTGCTGCGGCCAAAAAAGAAGGTTATGAAGGGGTAGAATTAGGCTGGCCGGGAAGCGATTTGAAGACTCAGGAAGCGATGTTTGCTGCCTTAAAAAAGCATGATTTAAAGTTCGGCTTTCTTTGTGGAGCCGGAGAACACGATAGCAACCAACACCTCAGTTCATTTATTAAATATATAGATGCCGCGATTGACAATAAGTTCCAGAAACCCCTTTTTATCAATTGTCATTCTGGTAAGGATTACTTTACTTATGAGCAGAATAAAAAGATCATAGACTATACGGTAAAGAAAGCAAAATCTTCAGGCGTTCCGATTTACCATGAAACGCACAGGGGAAGGATGCTGTATGCAGCGCCAATTGCCAGGAATTTTATTGAAAATAATCCGGAGCTGCGGATTACCTTAGATATTTCCCATTGGTGTGTGGTGCATGAAAGTTTACTTGGCAATCAAAAAGAAACGATTGCGATGGTGCTGGATCGGGTAGATCATATCCATTCCAGGGTAGGTCATCCGGAAGGACCACAGGTGAGCGATCCCGGAGCACCGGAATGGAGCGACGCGTTGAATGCACACCTGGCATGGTGGGATCAGGTGATCGAAAGAAAGAAAAGAAAAGGAGAAAGAATGACCATCCTGACGGAGTTTGGTCCGCCGGATTATATGCCTACATTGCCTTATACCAGACAACCTGTTGCTGACCAATGGGCAGTCAATGTATTTATGATGAATCTATTACGTAAACGTTACCAATAAGCAGTATGATCCTTTTAACTATACCTGAATTTATTGGTCGGTTTCATCCGATATTAGTCCACCTGCCTATAGGAATTTTATTACTGGGTTGTCTCTTTCAGCTGTTAACCATCAATCCGAAGTTTGTTTTTCTGAGAGATTCAATTCCTGTAATCTGTTTATTTGGTGCATTGGCTGCGGTTTTTTCTTCTGGTAGCGGATACCTTTTATCTGAAAGTGGCGATTATGACGGAGACCTGGTAGACCTCCATTTTTGGATGGGAATCAGTGTTTCTATAATTGCAGTCCTGCTCTATTTGATGTACCGGAAGGGTGTAAAGGAATTGTTCCTCAACCTGACCTCCGCTGGGTTGGTTATCCTGATTACCCTTACAGGGCATTATGGTGGCTCGCTAACCCATGGTTCTGATTACATGACGGCCGCACTGAAAGGGGAGAGCAGTAAGGTTGCCATTCCGCCGGTGGCCGATGTACAGAAAGCGATTGCCTATACACATTTAGTGCAACCATTGTTGCAAAACCGCTGTTATAGTTGCCATGGCTCCGAAAAACAAAAAGGTAAACTGAGGATGGATAACATCAGCTTTATGCTGAAAGGTGGGGAAGATGGCTCGAGCCTGATCCCTGGTAGAGCAAATGAGAGTGAATTGATTAAAAGAATGCTCCTGCCAATCACTAATGATGACCATATGCCGCCAAAAGAAAAGCCACAGCTCACAGCTGAAGAGATTCAGTTGCTGCAATGGTGGATCAATGAAGGCGCTACTGCTGATAAGAAAGTCGCAGATTTAAAACAAACAGCAGAGATAAAACCGGTATTAATGAGCTTTCAAACCGGAGCCGCAGTTACAAAGAAAAAGGTGGTGTCAGATATTCCGGAGGAAGAAGTCGGGAAAGCCGATCCAGCTGCAATTGAGCAATTAAAGAAAGCAGGGGTGGTGGTGATTCCGGTATTGAGTAACAGCAATTATTTGTCGGCCAGTTTTGTTACGGCAAAGGCAGATCCGGAGGTTTTAAAGTTGTTAGATGCTTTAAAGAAACAACTGATCTGGGTTAATCTGTCGAATTCTTCCATTACAGATCAAGGAATGGCTGATGTGGCCAAACTGCAAAACCTGAGAAGAATTAACCTGAGTCATACAGCGGTAACGGATAAAGGTCTGGCCTTGCTTAAAGGCCTTCCAAAATTGCAGGTCATCAATCTGGTAGGGACAAAAGTAACCAGCCCGGGGATTATTGCTCAGCTTAAAGGGCTTAAAGAACTGCAACACCTTTACCTGTATCAAACAGGTGTGGAGCAAAAAGATCAGGCTAAACTGAAAAGCAGCTTTAACAAGGTGAGTCTGGATTTCGGAAATTATACCTTACCCTTTTTAGCACAGGACACGACAGAAGTTAAATAATGATAAAAAATGAAGCGGTTGTTCCAGCAGGAACAACCGCTTTCTGGTAAAATAGCCTTATTAATTACCGGCGTCTTTTTTCATCTCAATAACATCCTGTATACCTTGAGGCAATGCAGAAAGCAGGTTGTATCCTGTGGCTTTCTCGATATCTCTAACCGTAATAATATGCTTTTTCCAATCCTTATCAATCGTATTGATGTTTGGTGTATTCAACGCAATCACCCTGGTAGAAGTACTGACTCTAGTCGCATCTCCATCTCCATTTCTGATAATCACGGCCACTTTCCACACGTTACCTGGAACAGTTACCTTACCATTATCTATCGTGGTACTGACCGCTCCTGACTTACCAATTCCACCAACTCCATAGCTTCCCATGATGATATACACCTCATTTCCTGAAACTACCTGAGCGCGTAGATAATTTTCAAAATCTGCCCATGGCCCCTGGTTGTTATTTGGAGCTTGTGGAATCATATTGTTCATGAGGAAAGTTGCGCCATTTGCTGCTGTTGAGCTGGTACGGTCAGCGGAAGGACAATTGTGCCCCCTGTCGAAACCTGAGTTATAATAGCTGGTGCTGGACACCTGGTAAAAATTAGCAGGCAGACCTGTATAACCGGCGAAATTGTCGAGCCTTTTAGTCACCTGGGTAATGGTTTTTGGATCTAAATGCCAGCTTACCCAGTTTGGTGTTCCGCGACTGCTGCTATAAGATTGAACATAATAACGCATATCTAATAAGAAATTGTCGCTACTTAGTCCATTGGCTGCGGAAGGGTTTCCAAAAAGCGCATTACTGTCGTCTCCGGCGAGCGGTTGCGCATCAGCAGCTACAATCAGGTCCCTTGATGGAGTAGTAGCTGGAGGTGTTGAAGGATCTTCACCCGGGTCGGTATCAGGGGCGCCGACAATAATTCCCGATTCACCGGTTCCTTTAAAAACAATGTCATCAATATTAACGCGGTCAGTTGCACTGGTCTTCCTGATTTGGAAACGCACTTTTCCTTTAGCCTCAATTTGAAAGGAATCGGTAACCAATTTGGTATTCTTCTCCTCGATGTCCTTTCCGAGCTGGGTAAAAGTTGTTCCTCCATCTTCTGACATCAATAATTGCCAGCTGAAATCTTTGTCATTACCAAATTTTCCGTGACTGATGTATAATGTTTTCAAACCTGAAACATCAAAATTCATCGTCATCGAACCCGTTCTCAGGCGGACACTTTTCTGTCCGTTTTTAAGATCGGCAGCCAGATTACCAACTAAGGCATCATCAAAATTCCAGGAACCGGTAGATATATTAATGTCAGATGCAAGGTATTTGTCTTTCGTCACATTCTCGAAATTCTCTGTGATCTTGTAAGTTACGGGTACGTTTTCTATCGGAGCTTCAATGGCTTCGGATACGATTTGCTTAGTACAACCGGCTAAACTGAAGATAATCAGGGAACTGTAGATAAGTAGATGTTTTATTCTCATGATTTTGATTTGAGTCCCAAAATAATGAGTTTAATATTAATGAAACGTTAAATGTTATACGTTTTTTTTTATCGTTTAAGGGTTGAGTTAATTCGTTACGGGGAAATTACCGACAATACGCTGCAAAAACTGAAAAGAATAGGATTATCAGCCTATATTTGCATGGCTAACCCGGCGAAACCATATGTCTATACCAAAACAAGAAGATTCCTTCTGGAAAAAATATAAGAAATTTGCGACTACAGAAATCCTGATGTACCTGATCATGATCATCGGAATTGGCTTAGGCTTGATTATACTCAGCTAATTACAGCTTATAAACCACCCTACTGTGATCAGCAGTATTGATATCGTTCATAAAAGTGCTGAATTCCTGATATTGTTCTGCAGGATAAGTCCCGTCTTTTATCGTGATCTTCCTCTTGTAGATCAGGGTTTTTCCTTCTAATTTAATCGTTGAACTATAGCTGCCAAATGCGCTGTTGATTTGCTTGCTATTGGGTAGGGCTTCCAGTTTAAAGCCTGCCGGAAGCTGGTAAATCAACTCATCTTCATCCGTATAACCTCTATTCACATAAACTTTTAAGGTTCTGTTTTTTACTTCAGGCACGGTCCGTCCTTTATTAAAGATGTTGAGTTCCAGATAAAAAAGGTTGTTGTTTTTTGCGGCATACTTTGGAATCTCCAGGTTAAAGGATAACGCAGTATTTGGAGTCAGGCTCTTATCCTGACTCAGTTTAAAATCACTGAAATTAATATTGTCTATGTCGTAGCTGTCTTTTAATAATTTCAGCTGCTCTTTAGCAGGTTGCCCGATCAGGTAGCTGTAATTGTTATATTGCGACCCGGAACTTATGGCCTTAAGCTGACCGGTGATGTTCCCAAGGGAGTCGATTTGAAGCGTTGCGTTGCTTTGTAACTGGTTCATCGCAGTGCTTAGCTTAGGAGTCCTGAGTATTTTCCCTCCTTCAGGAGTACAAGCGAAAACCGTTCTGTCATCGGTAAAATCACCAAGGAAACCAAAAGGGGCTTCCGAACTGGTGCATTCCAGCCAGAGGGTATCCGTTTTTAGCGGAACAGCTAAAATGATATGGTTGCCCTGTTCCATACCCGCAAAATCCGGTTCAATATCCTTTTTAACATTTCCGGCATTCACTACGCAATATAAAGAGGGGATGCCCACACTTTTCAAAAGCGTTTGCGTATAATTTACCAATGCTTTACAATCTCCGTAAGCCGTTTGCTGAACTTCTGCTGCCGGCATAGGCTGAAAACCTCCAATACCTATTTGTACGCTGATATATCTGGTTTTTTTCTGTACGTATTCGTAGATCTTTTTTGCCTTTTCCTGATCATCATTGATGCCGTTAACCAATGTTTTTACTTCTTGCAGGGCTGATTCCGGTAATTCCTGTCTGTTTTTGATCAGCTCATCATAAACCCATTTCCCCAACTCTTCCCAGTTTTTATAGCTGCCTTTATGCCCGTAATAACTGAATTGTTTCGCTGCAATTTTTACGGTGGCGATATAATTGTCGGAATCAGGATCAGGAGCAAAAGGTTCTTTTTTTCTTGCGGGTTTGTTGCTCAGCTGCCAGGTGTAGCTTTTTGTTTTTTCGGCGGTAAGCACTTCCCCTTTACCCGGATAATTGCTTTCCTTAATCCGGACCTCATCCTCAGGTTTAGCAATAAATACATACTTATTGCTTTCTACAGATTGATCAGGATAGGGGTTGCCCTGCCATTCCGGAAGGATAAGATTTTGTTTATTGCGCAACTCATATTCATAAATAACAGTATAAGGGTAGGTCATCACTGTGGGACTGTAGTATTTCACCCGGTAATCAACATACAGGCTACCATTGCTTACGGCACTTTCATCGTTGAACTCACTTTGTGAAAACTTATAGATCAACTTGCCAAACTCATCGAGTACCTGTCCTTTTATACGTTGAATGACTGTGCTTTTGTCATAATGAATAGCTAATTGTGCTCTTGGATCACCATTTTTATTCCATACCGTCAGCACTTTTTTAACACTGATCAGTACCTGGTCTAGGTCCCGCATTTCTACCTTTGTTTCCATCTCACGGATGACAGAATTTGCATTGATTTTCAAGCTGGCAGGGATCTGATCCACAGCATAGCCGGGCTGAGAAAAACAGGAGAAAGTTGTTCCTAAGAACAACAGGAGCAGCATCAGTTTCTTCATCTTATTTTGCTTTATGGAGGATGATGTCCGTTTTTTGATTTTGAATAACCTGACTATAAAACTCTTTTAAAGAAAGGTATTCTGAGGGGTCGTAGATTGGTTTATTCAATTGCAGAAGCTGTGTAAAGGTAATCCTGTGCGCTGCCATTTCAGTATTGGTGAGGTACCTGCCACCATTGTCAGCTAAACCAATGCTCATGTTTTTCGGTTGGTCAGCCATCACATAATCTTCCGGAAGATCCAGTTGAATGGTAATCCTGGATTCAGAGCTGCCGCCTAAATCTACAGGATAAGTCCTGTCGTTGAGGTTAAAAGGGTTTTTGCTGACATGGCTTATGAAGAATGGGCTAAAGAAGATCTTCGACATATTGTCGCTGTCATAAGAATTGATAACCAGTTCATATTTTTCTGTCAGGGGAAGATTAAGACTATCCAGGTTTTTAATTTCATGTTGAGTAATACTGATCTTTGGCATTTTTTCATCCAGTTTCTCTACATATGCAGCGATTGAATTGGCTTCTTCTATTGCCCTTCTTTTATTTAAGGCGGAATAACCGGAAGAATAAGTTATCAGTTCTCCTTTTATCTTTCCATCTTTTGATAAGGTTGCATTAAAACTATAACGTGTATAATCTTTCTGTCCTGAGCTGACATCGTACCAATAGGAAGGTTTTTTTAAGTTAATGACTCTTCCCTGCCCGTTGATACACTCTAATGGGAGCATGCCGAAAGGCAACAAAGGAACTGATGCATCCAGTAAATAGCTGGTTTCACCGATATTTAGCTTCACTACTACATAATTGAAATTACTGACGACTGGAAACAGGCGGTTCAGCTCGCCATTGTTACGGGTAGAGAGAATTAAGGCTTCGGCATCGAGATTTGCAGCTGTCAGGGCCGAGATTAAGGCCAGATTGATATCCCCGGTATTTCCGGAATGCGTTGCTAATGCTTTTTTGACATCAGTTTCACTGTATATCCCAATGTATCCATTGGATTTGATGTTTTTTGAGATGTATGCATAAACAGCCTTAGCCTTTGAAAGGTCGTCTGAGGTGTTTTTTAAAAGCTCCGGCATTACTTCTTTGAAAGCATCTTTCTTTTTCATTTGAGAACCAAAAGAACGATCGGAAGTCAGCTCATATTCTATACTCTTCCAGGTCTTTGTCACATTGACTTTTCCACCGCTTAATAAGGTGTAGTCAGACAGTTCAAAGTTAATGGCTGATTTAAAATTAACAGGAGCCGTCATGTAGTCTTCTTCTATAAAGGCGGGGATGTCCTTCATGGTATAGGTCATCTTTGAGCAGTCAATAGGGGTGCCGTTTATTCTCATACACTCTCTTTCGATTTCTGCTTTGGTATCGCTGAGTTTTAAGGGGCCTCTTAAAACTACGTTATAGTTGTATAGCCCGGGGATAAAAGCGACAAATTCACTATGAAGTTTAGGAATGTCAGATTGAAATTTCCAGGATTTAAAGTTAAAGATATTGGGCATACTGATTACGTAGCTGTATTCAATAATGCTGCCGTCCTGTAAGTTGGGTAAGGTAAACTTGGTCTGCGCGGTGTACCGGCTGGTTTTCTCCTTAAATATTTTCTTGGGATCAAGGGCGCTTTCCTTGAACTGACCATCAGTAAAGTTGATGGTGACTGCCTTTATATCAGTAATCTGATCCTCTTTGTCACCGGAAATACGCTGAGGAATGGTAATGTTACCTTGCTCATAACCTTGTTTATTAAAGATCTTAATCCGCACATGGTAGCGATAAAGAATGATTAATCCGCTATCATCAACATTCAGTTGCATTCTGGCGGTTCCAAATTCTTTGAGTACAATGGCGTTTGCACTGGAGTCAATAACGGTGTTTTTGAGCTCGATGTCTTCATGGGTAATTGCCGCAAAGGGGAAATCCTGCGCAAGAACTGTTAGTTTGGCCAGGACTAGAAAGGAGAACAGTAAAAGGTATTTCATAAGAGCGTATTAATCGAAAGACGAAGTTAAGTTTCTTTAAGATAACAAAGAATTTTTAATAATAATTGTGCTTCAACGCCTCAAAAATTCTTTTAATGGAATTCATCGTGATGGTATTTAGCGCATTACTAAATAAGTTCAGGTTTAATGAATGATTTTTACGACTTTTGGACTGCTACCAAAGCGTTAATTAATGGATTCCTGGGGATTCAAACCTTTAAAAATAGCAACATATACGAATGAAATTAAATTTAAACCGCCCTCTTGCTTTTTTTGATCTGGAAACTACAGGTGTTAATGTAGGTGCAGATCGCATTGTTGAAATTGCCGTTTTAAAAGCGATGCCCGATGGTACGGAGCAAATCAAAACGATGCGCATTAATCCGGAGATGCCGATTCCTTTAGCTTCATCCCTGATTCACGGGATTTATGATAAGGATATCGCCAATGAACCAACCTTTAAAGAGGTGGCCGCTGAACTGGCTGAGTTTATTGGAGATGCTGACCTTGCTGGTTACAATTCCAACAGATTTGACATTCCGGTATTACTGGAAGAGTTTTTAAGAGCAGGAGTAGATTTTGAGATGTCTGACAGGAAGTTTGTTGACGTTCAGAATGTTTTTCACCAAATGGAACAACGCACTTTACGTGCTGCATATAAGTTTTACTGCGATAAAGATATTGTTAATGCGCATTCTGCGGAAGCAGATATTACGGCTACTTACCATGTATTACTGGCGCAGATTGAGCGCTATAAGGATACTGAGTTTGAAGATAAACAAGGTAATATTTCTAAACCGGTAAAGAATGATGTTGATGCCTTGCATACTTTCACGAATATGAACAAACCGGTAGACTTTGCCGGCAGAATGGTATTCAATGAGCAAGGACAGGAAACTTTTAACTTCGGTAAGCATAAAGGTAAAACTGTAGAACAGGTTTTTGATACAGAGCCTAGCTATTATTCCTGGATGAGACAAGGAGATTTTCCTTTGTATACCAAGAAAAAGCTGGAAGAAATCTGGGCCAGATGGAACAAGAAAAAGGACCAGTTGAAACAGGAAAAACAGCAGCAAGTAGCGGCTGCTAAGCCAAAACCAGTTGTAAATTCTGGCGCAGGCAATGTGGTTAAACCTGCAGCAGCTCCACAAGAGAAAAAAACAAAACCGGCCGTTGACGTGACCAATGATATGTTGGAACAACTGAAAATGAAATTCGGTAAATAAAGAATATCAATAAAAATACAAAGAGGCTGTCCGGAAGTTAATTAACTTTGGGCAACCTCTTTTTTGTTTAAAATAAACATTTATATGCTGATCAAAAGAATCTCGTTTCTTATCCTTTCTATTGGGCTATCCGGTATGGTATCTGCCCAGCAAAGTTTACCGGTTCCTGCAGAAATACAGGCCGCTTACGCTAAGGGTACCAGGGATGTTTCCGGAAAACCAGGTCCGAAATACTGGCAGAATACTGCCAATTATGATTTAAAGGTGGATTTTAATCCGGGAACCAGGGCATTGAAAGGAGTAGTGGAAGTCGTATATTATAACAATAGTCCGGATACACTGAAACAATTGTGGTTTAAACTATACCCAAACCTTTATAAAAAAGGGGTAGCACGCAATACTAAATTCAATGACCGCGACCTTAATGAAGGCGTAAACATCGCTTCTATACAAGCTGATGGCCATCAGGTGGCTAAAGAATCGATTACTATTGAAGGTACCAATATGCAGGCGGTCATCGCTCCGCTGGCACCAGGAAAACAGATCAAACTAAAAATTGACTACCAGTATGACCTGAATAAGGGCTCTCATATGCGTACAGGTCAGGTGGATGAAGGCTCGCATTTTGTGGCCTATTTCTTCCCTCGTATTGCGGTGTATGATGATGTTGATGGCTGGAATAAGTTTCCTTACCTGGGGGATGTGGAGTTTTACAATGACTTTTGCAATTTCAAAGGGGAAATTACCGTTCCAAAAAACTTTGTAGTTTGGGCTACAGGTGATTTAATGAACGCGAAACAGGTACTTCGTAAAGATATTGCCGCACGTTTGGCAAAAGCAGAAAAGTCAGATGAGGTGATCGATGTGATCAATGATCAGGATTTAGCCAATAAAGCGGTTACTGCCAATCAATCTTACAATACCTGGAAGTTTGACGCAAAGAATGTAACGGATTTCGTGTTTGCGCTCAGTGACCATTATTTATGGAAATCGACCAGTCTGGTTGTAGATCCTGAAACCGGAAGAAGAACACGTGTAGATGCCGCTTTTAATCCAATTCATAAGGATTATTATGAGGTGATAGATTTTGCGCGTCAGACGGTACATGCGATGAGCTATACTTTCCCTAAATGGCCATACCCATATGCTCATGAGACGATCTTCGATGGTCTTGACCAGATGGAATATCCAATGATGGTAAACGACAACCCGGTAGCAAAAAGAGAAGATGCGATTACGCTGACGATTCATGAGATTTTCCATACGATGTTCCCGTTCTATATGGGCACCAATGAGACAAAATACGCCTGGATGGATGAAGGTTGGGCAACAATTGGCGAATGGCTGATTGCTCCGATGATCGATACCAATATGGTGGATGATTATGGAATTGCACCAACAGCGATGTCTTCGGGTACAAAAGATGATACCCCGATTGTTACTTTAAGTACTGAACTTAAAGGCTCAGGGACTTTCACGAATTCTTATCCGAAACCAGGTTTAGGCTATTTATTTGTTAAAGATTACCTGGGGGATGAGTTGTTTTTAAAAGCTTTGCACCACTATATTAAACAATGGAATGGTAAGCATCCTACACCATACGATTTCTTCAACAGCATGAATGAAGGTTCGGGGAAAAATATGGATTGGTTCTGGAAACGTTGGTTCTTCGAAGAAGGCGTCACAGATCTGGCCCTTGAAGGCAGGGAGAAAACCGCAGACGGTTATGAGTTCAGGATCAGAAATAAAAGCAATAAACCCTTGCCAATAGACTTAAAAATCACGTTTACCGACGGTTCTAGCACTAATATTCACAAAAGTATTGGCGTATGGGAAAATGGAGACGGAACAGTAGTCATCAAAGTGGTGACGGACAAGAAGTTCGCAAAAGCAGTATTGGGATCTGCATTGGTTCCAGATAAAGATAAAAGGGATAATGTGGGCTAAAATTCTGGTAATTAATCAGACATTCAATTTTAGACGCGTTATCGAATACAAAAAAAAGCACCATTTTTTAATGGTGCTTTTTTTGTAGCCGTGTTACCTTCTTGTGCTGTATTATTTCGTTGTTTTAATAAAGTCGATATTCCTGCTGAGCCCTTTAAATTTGGTGCGTTTTACCGCAGAATTTTTGAAGATAGTTTTGAATACATCTTCTGTAATGTCCATCCAATCTTCCTTTTTCATGCTCAACAAGTTCTGATTGGGCTGGAATTGCGGTTCGGTATGCGGAACGGAAAACCGGTTCCAGGGACATACATCCTGACAAATGTCACAGCCAAACATCCAGTTCTCCATTTTATCATTAAATGATTTGGGGATTTCTTCTCTGAGTTCTATGGTCAGGTAGGAAATACATTTTTTTGCATCTATAATAAAAGGTGATAAAATGGCATCGGTAGGGCAGGCATCAATACATTTGGTGCAGGTCCCGCAATGGTCTGTTTCAAAAGGCTGGTCGTATTCCAGGTCCAGATCTACAATCAGTTCCGCGAGAAAAAAGAAAGAACCACTTTTTTTATTGATCAGGTTACTGTTTTTTCCGATCCAGCCAATACCTGCTTTTTTCGCCCATGCGCGATCTAAAACGGGGGCTGAATCTACAAAAGCACGACCGGATACCTCGCCGATTTCTTCGGAGATAAAGTTGAGCAATTGAAAAAGCTTGTCTTTGATGACCAGATGGTAATCCATACCGTAAGCGTATTTCGATATTTTCGGCGCTTCCGGATCTTGTTGCTGGCTTTCAGGGTAATAGTTGAGGGTAAGGGAGATCACCGATTTTGCATCATCGACCAATAGTCTTGGGTCCAGCCTTTTGTCGAAATGATTTTCCATATAATTCATTTCTCCATGGTGCTGGTTTTCCAGCCACTTCTCTAGTCGTGGTGCTTCCTCTTCCAGAAAACCCGCCCTGGCAATACCGCATTGCATGAAGCCTAACCGGAGGGCTTCCGCTTTAATTAACGCACTATATCTTGCCGGATTGTTCAACATCTGGTACAAAGATAAGGTTTAGCAATAAAACCTTTTAAAAGTTATAGTGTTATTAAAGTACACCAAATCATGAAATCATGGAAAATAGCAAAGAATCTGGCAATGATCCTGGATATCAGGAACCACTTAAGCCACATAAACCCATAGAAACAGATTATGCTAAACATCAGAATGACCCGGGACCTCCCCGTGAGGCGGTAGATGAATATGATAAAAATGGGGCTGCGGTGGTATTGAAATGGATTATTCCGATACTGATCATCGGCTTGCTCATTTACTGGCTATTCTTTAAATAGCTATGATAAACTTTAAATAGCACCACTAACCTGAAAGGTTAATGGTACTATAATTTTATTTCCTAATCGCGTTTCTATTTAAGTAAACGCACTTCGTAAAGATCTTTACGACGATCTTTCAGGATTCTTACGGTCCCAAAGTGATGAATCTCATCCAATAAGTGAAGGTCTACATCCACTACCAACATCATTTCTGTATTAGGCGTAGTTTCGGCTTTTACCGCATTGGTTGGAAAAGCGAAATCAGAAGGCGTAAACACCGCGGATTGTGCAAACTGGATGTCCATGTTATTTACCTTAGGTAAGTTCCCTACACAGCCTGCAATTGCCACATAACACTCGTTTTCTATTGCTCTTGCCTGTGCGCATCTTCTTACCCTGGTATAACCGTTTTGAGTATCGGTTAGGAAGGGTACAAAAAGGATCTGCATCCCCTGATCGGCATAAATCCTGCTCAGCTCCGGGAATTCCACATCATAACAGATCAGGATACCTACTTTACCACAGTCGGTATCAAAAACCTGAATCTTATCTCCGCCCACCATACCATAGTATTTCTGCTCATTTGGGGTGATGTGAATCTTTCTGAACTCATCAGTTTTTCCACTTCGGTGACATAAATAAGTAGCATTGTACAGCTTGTTGTCCTCTAGTAAAGGCATACTTCCGGATACAATATTTACATTATACGATACAGCATATTCCTGTATTCTGGCCACAATCTCTTCGGTGAACTCTGCCAGTTTACGCATGGCTTCCATTTCCGGAAGGTCATTGTAAGGTTGTAATAATGGCGCATTAAAGAATTCCGGGAACATGATAAAGTCCGACTGATACCCGCTTACTGCATCCACAAAGAACTCTACCTGTTCATAAAAACCATCAATATCCGGGAACAAGCGCATTTGCCACTGCACCAATCCGATCCGGATGGTTTTTGCAGAACGCGCAGAAGCATCTACACCCTGGTAATAGATGTTATTCCATTCCAGCAGGGTCGCATAATCTTTAGATTCATGATCACCGGGAAGGTAGTTTTTCAATACTTTTCTAACGTGGAAATCGTTGGACAGCTGGAAGGTAAGGGTAGGGTCGAAAATCTCTTTCGCTTTCACCTTATCAATATATTGCCTTGGGGTTAAGGTATCTGCGTATTGGTGGTAATTGGGGATTCTACCACCGGCAACAATACTTTTAAGGTTTAAACTTTCACAAAGTTCCTTTCTGGCTTCATACAATCTACGTCCTAATCTTAGTCCACGGTACTCAGGGTGTACAAAGATTTCTATCCCATAGAGTACATCGCCTTCTCTGTCGTGCGTAGAGAAAGAATAATCTCCGGTAATGTTTTTGTAAGTATGTTTATCCCCGTATTCGTCGTAATCTACAATAATAGATAAGGAACAAGCTACTACTTTATCATCTACCGAAATGCAGAGCTGACCTTCAGGGAATAGCTTTAGCAACCTTTCAATGCTGCTTTTACTCCATATTTGCCCACCTAATGTATCATAGGCCTGGGACATGGATTCCTTTAAATCATTATAATCTGCTAAAGTAAGTTTTCTTAATTCTATGTTCATATACCTGCGTTTAGATCATCAATGCAGAAATGATGCCTAAAGCAGGTAAATACCTAAAATAGTTTACCTGTTTGTCCTGGATAGATCTTTTGCAAGTGTTTATAGGCTGCTTCGGTTACCTCTCTTCCGCGTGAAGTACGCATCAGAAAGCCTTCCTGAATTAAAAATGGCTCATAGACTTCTTCGATAGTTCCTTCATCTTCACCTACCGCAGTGGCGATGGTTTTCAATCCTACCGGGCCGCCTTTAAACTTGTCGATAATAGTCACCAGAATTCTGTTGTCCATTTCGTCCAGACCGTGTTCATCCACATTTAAAGCTTTCAGCGCGTATCTGGAAATGGCGGTATCAATCTTACCATTACCTTTAATTTGCGCGAAATCACGTGTACGTCTGAGTAAAGCATTGGCAATACGAGGCGTTCCCCTGCTGCGTCTTGCAATCTCATAAGCACCTTCTTCGGTGATTGGTGTTTTTAGAATGTCCGAAGAACGCAGTACGATGGTCGTCAGTAGCTTGGCGTCATAATAAGCCAGTCGGGAATTGATCCCGAACCTTGCCCTTAATGGTGCCGTTAATAAGCCTGAACGGGTAGTTGCGCCTACTAAGGTAAAAGGATTCAGACTGATTTGTACGGAACGGGCATTTGGACCACTTTCCAGCATGATATCGATCTTGAAATCTTCCATTGCAGAGTATAAGTATTCTTCTACCAATGGACTTAACCTGTGAATTTCATCGATAAACAAGATGTCACCTTCGTCCAGGCCAGTCAGTAAACCGGCAAGGTCGCCGGGCTTATCCAATACCGGACCTGAGGTCACTTTTATCCCTACACCCATCTCATTGGCAATGATGTAAGAGAGGGTGGTTTTACCAAGTCCCGGAGGACCATGTAATAAAACATGGTCTAAAGGTTCTCCGCGTAACTTTGCAGCCTCTACAAAGATCTTTAAGTTCTCCATGATCTTTTCCTGACCTGTAAAGTCTTCAAATGCCTGCGGACGCAATACTTTTTCAATATCACGTTCGATAGGGGTTAAACTTTCAGCGTTCGGGTCCAGATTCTCATTCATGGGGTAAAGTTACTATAAAAGGCTTAAAATTGATATTATTTACTAAATTTATTAGCTACAACAGCGTCTTTTACGCCCTTTGCATAGTTGTAAAAGCCTTCTCCGGATTTTACGCCTTTGTTTCCGGCAGTCACCATATTGACTAAAAGCGGACATGGGGCATACTTAGGATTTCCAAATCCATCATGCAGAACGTTTAATATCGCCAGACAAACATCAAGGCCAATAAAATCAGCCAGTTGAAGGGGACCCATAGGGTGCGCCATTCCCAGTTTCATTACGGTATCAATTTCTGATACGCCTGCTACGTTTTCGTAAAGGGTGTAGATCGCTTCATTGATCATTGGCATTAAAATCCGGTTGGCCACAAAGCCAGGGTAGTCGTTAACTTCTACCGGAGTTTTGTCCAGTTTTGTGGAAAGCTCCATCACTATCGCAGTAGTTTCATTGCTGGTCGCATATCCTCTGATTACTTCTACGAGTTTCATCACCGGTACCGGATTCATGAAGTGCATACCAATCACTTTATCCCCGCGGTTGGTTACCGAAGCTATTTTAGTGATAGAAATAGAAGAGGTATTGCTGGCCAGGATGGCTGCTGGTTTTGCAAAGCTATCCAGGTCTTTAAAGATTTTCAGCTTAAGGTCCAGATTTTCTGTGGCTGCTTCAACGATCAGGTCGGCATCGGCTACGCCAGCTTTCATATCAGTGAAGTTACTGATGTTTTTAAGGGTGTTTGCTTTGTCTGCTTCCGTAATGGTGCCTTTAGACACCTGACGGTCCAGATTTTTAGAAATAGTAGTTAAGGCACGTTCCAAAGCCTCATTATTGACATCAATTAAGTTTACCTGATAACCAAATTGCGCAAAAGTATGCGCGATTCCATTGCCCATGGTTCCTGAGCCAATCACTGCGATGTTCTTCATTTATGTTTCTTTAAGGTAATAAGTTATGGCGCTAATCTATTGATAATCCACGAACCTTCCACTAACTGGTAGTTTAAACGGTCGTGCAGGCGACTTGGGCGGCCTTGCCAGAACTCAATATGTGTAGGGCTCAGCAAATATCCTCCCCAATGAAGTGGGCGTGGGATTTCCTTCCCTTCAAATTCCCGGGTTAGCTGTTTAACTTTTTCTTCCAATATTTCACGGTTTGGGATAATGCTGCTTTGCGGTGAAGCTGTTGCACCAATCTGGCTACCCGGCGGACGCGAATGAAAATAAGCAGTAGAATCTTCCTCAGCAATTTTTCTTACTGTGCCTTCTATGCGTACTTGTCTTTCCAGCTCCGGCCAGAAAAATACCATAGCAGCATTTGGGTTTTCGGCCAGGTCTTTTCCTTTATCACTGTTGTAATTGGTATAGAACACAAAGCCATCTTCATCGAAGCCTTTTAGTAGTAGTATGCGTGCAGAAGGCTTTCCGCTGGCATTTGCTGTCGCCAGTGTCATCACGTTCGGTTCAAATAATCTGGAGTTTACCGCTTCGGTAAACCACTTTTTGAATTGCAGGATGGGATTGCTTTCCACATCAGTTTCGGCCAGTTCTGCTGAGCGATATTCCTGTCTTAGATCGTGTAGATTTTGTTTATTCAGCTCCATGTACAAAAATAGGTTTTATTTAATATTATCGCTAAATTTCCGAAATGTTAAGTCGATTAGCGCCATCAGCAGGTAAATTATTAATCTCCGAGCCATTTTTAATGGACCCTAATTTTAAACGTTCCGTAGTTTTTGTGACGGAACATCAGGATGAGGGGACGGTCGGGTTTATTTTAAATCATAAAAGCGCGTTGTTGCTGAGTGATCTGGTACCTGATTTTACGGGTGGCGATTTCCCGGTATACCTTGGCGGACCGGTAGCCGTGGATACGATTCATTTCATTCATCGCTGCTCCGATCTGTTAACCGATGGTGAGGAAATTGCAAAAGGTATTTATTGGGGTGGAAATTTCGAGGCCCTGAAGGTATTGGTGAATAGTCACCACATTACACCGGAAAACATTAAGTTTTTTATTGGCTATTCCGGTTGGACGGGACAACAGCTGGAGGAAGAAATGAAAGAGAATACCTGGATTGTGTCCGATCAGTATGATGCTGATTTGGTATTCTCTAACAATGAAGAGGAATTATGGAAGCAAGTGATTATTAACCTCGGACCTAAATACGCCCACATTAGTAATTTCCCCCAGAATCCTAATCTCAATTAATTGAGGTCGGATCAGATCCGACCCTATGGTTATTAGTAATTTTCAAGATCGATTGCACTTTCTTCAATCTTTTTCTTTAGATCATCTTTATATTGTTGCATTTTCACAGAAAGCGCTGGATTTGCGGTAGCTAGGATTTGCACGGCTAATAAACCAGCATTCTTTGCAGCATTTAATGCTACTGTTGCTACAGGGATGCCATTTGGCATTTGAAGGATAGACAGGATAGAATCCCATCCGTCAATAGAGTTAGATGATTTTACCGGTACACCGATTACAGGTAGGGTAGTGATTGAAGCCACCATTCCAGGTAAATGTGCTGCACCACCTGCACCGGCGATGATTACTTTTAATCCCCTTGATGCGGCGTCTTTCGCGTATTCAAACATTTTTTCCGGAGTACGGTGAGCTGACACTACGGTCATTTCAAATTGGATACCGAATTCTTTCATGATATCGGCTGCGTCTTTCATGATATGAAGGTCAGACTTGCTGCCCATAATAATACCTACTTGTATGCTCATTAGGAAATAACTTTTAGTGTTTCTTTGATGTAATTGGCTTTTTCAATTGCTTTCTCGCGGTTTTGATCCACAATAGTGATGTGTCCCATTTTGCGGAAAGGCTTGGTATATTTTTTACCGTAAAGGTGTACGTAAACGCCTTCGATGGCCATTACTTTTTCTAATCCTTTGTATTTTGCTACGCCATTGTGGTTTTTCTCTCCCAAAAGGTTGATCATTACCGCATTGTTTGTCGCGCGGGTATCTCCCAGAGGAAGATTGAAAATCGCACGTAAATGTTGGTTAAACTGAGATACGTAGTTTCCTTCAATGGTTTGGTGTCCGCTGTTGTGTGGACGTGGGGCCAGTTCATTAACCAGGATTTCTCCTGTTCTGGTCACAAACATTTCTACAGCCAGTAAACCGGTAATATTTAAAGAAGTCGCAATGTTTTTTGCGATCACTTCTGCTCTTTCCTGAATAGATTCCGGATAAGTAGAAGGAGAGATCAGGAATTCTACCAGATTTGCTTCTGCATTGAATTCCATTTCCACCATTGGGAAGGTTTTCATTTCACCATTGGCGTTTCTCGAAACGATGACTGCGATTTCTTTCTCAAAATCTACCAGTTCTTCGATTAAACAGGGGGCATCAAATGCGTTCTCAATGTCCGCAATGCCGTTTATTTTCATTACCCCTTTACCATCATAACCATCTTTACGCTGTTTAAGGATGTAAGGGAATGGAATATTACTATTGCGTATGTCTTCTTTGGTGTTTACCAATTGGAAGGGCGCAGTAGGGATATTGTTTTCTTTAAAGAATTGTTTTTGAACACCTTTGTCCTGAATTAACCGGATTACCCTGGATTGTGGGTATACTAGTTTTCCTTCTTTTTCCAGTTGTTCCAGTGCTTCAATATTTACCTTTTCTATTTCAATAGTAATGATGTCCGCTTTCTTGCCGAAGTTATAAACGGTGTCGAAATCGGTAATAGAACCACATTCAAAGTAGTTTGCGAGGTGTTTACATGGAGCGTCAGTATCCGGATCTAAAATTAAAGTGGTTAAATTATAATTGATGGCTTCCTGTATCAACATCCTGCCCAATTGACCGCCACCTAATATGCCTAATTTTAAATCACTTATTTGTTTTGCCATATCGATATGAAAAAGTTATGCTTATTTTGCACAAAAATAACAATATAAACGGATTGATGGAGGCAGATGCTATAATTATTGGTGCTGGTGCATGCGGTTTAATGTGTGCAGTACAAGCGGGCTATTTGGGGAAGCGCGTAATATTGTTGGAAAAAAGTGATAAACCAGGCGCTAAAATTTTGATCTCCGGTGGGGGTAGGTGTAACTATACCAACCTGTTTGCCAGTGATGAGCAGTTTATTTCCAACAACAAACATTTCTCGAAATCTGCTTTTACGCAGTGGACAGTTGAGGATACGGTCAGCTTTTTTGAAACTTACGGCATCAACGGAAAAGAAAAAACTTTAGGACAGCTTTTTCCTGATGGCAAAAATGCGAAGGATATTGTGGGCGTATTTACAGAGATTTGTAATGATTTTGGTCAGCAGATCATTTGCGATGCGCAGGTAACAGACATTGAGCAAACCGCGGATGGTTTTTCAGTGAGCTTCGATAAAGGAAACAAATCGAAAATTTTGAAGGCCCCGAAATTGGTGATCGCAACAGGTGGTTTGCCGATTCCAAAAATGGGCGCTACAGATTTCGCCTTGCGCTTTGCGAGAAAACATGGACTGAATATCGTAGAAACAGCTCCTGCATTGGTACCGCTTACGATCACCGGAAAAGATGAGGACTGGTATGCGGCTTTGTCGGGGAACTCCGTTTTTTGTGAGGTGAGCAACGACCGCATCTCTTTTGAGGAGAACATTTTGTTTACCCATTGGGGATTAAGTGGTCCGGCAATCTTACAGATTTCTTCTTACTGGAGAAGAGGGGAGTCGATCAATATTGACTTGTTGCCGAGGCAATCGATTTTAGAACTGATAGAAGAAGAGCGTAAGTTTAATGGAAAGTTGTTGCTTTCTACCTTGCTTAACCGTTATTATCCAAAGAAATTCACGGACGCACTAGGGAAGTTCCTTCCTTTAGAAAAACAAGTTGCTGCCCTGACTAAAACGGAATTGGAAACGATTCAGCAGACGATTCATTTTTTCAAAGTGAAACCTGCAGGAGATAAAGGGTATGATAAGGCGGAAGTGATGAGGGGTGGTATTGATACAAATGAGTTGTCGTCGAAAACATTGGAATGTAAAAGCATCCCGGGATTGTATTTCGGTGGCGAATGTGTGGATGTAACCGGATGGCTAGGTGGATATAATTTCCAATGGGCCTGGGCGAATGGTTATGTGATTGCGCAGAATATCTAAGCAGCTCAATTAGAAAAGAGGCTTGATCAGGATGCCGGTTTTCGCGGAGTACGGCTAGTCTTAGCGCAGATGATGTTAACTAATACAAATAGTAACTCTAAAAGGAATTCCATAGGTGGGCGATTTAGAACACTAATATATTAATAAAAACCTGTATGCCAATAGTTTGGTGTACAGGTTTTTAGTTTAAAACTTCATTCCCATCAGTTCCCTTAGCTTAAATACGTTGCCGATGGCCGTTGCTGCGCTATAATCAAGTATTGCGCGGTATTTATTGTGGTATTTCTTATAGACGTAAACATCTCTTCTCCAGGCTTTATAATTCGAACTGTTCACCTGATCGATGATTGTAGAGATGTTCTGACCATGGGCTTTGGTGGTATGCCAGATCCCACTGGGGATATACAACACTTCTCCTGCCTTTAAAGTAATGGTGGTAGGCGTGGCCTCCCTGAACCTTGGGTACTTTTCGTAATCCGGATTAGAAATATCTATCGGTGATCTGGATTCTAATAACCCTCCTTTTCCCGGATACATTAATTCTTCCTGATCCCTCGGGAAAATGATGACTTCTTTTTCACCATACAGCTGTATCAGCCAGGCATGGACATCATAGGCATCTTTATGCACAGAATAATGGTTTCCTGCACCACCAATATGTAAATCCATCCCGTTTCCCAATTTGTTTTTCAGGATTTTGTGATTCAGCCAGTTTGGTTTTACCAGGTTCATGTCCATGGGATCCATGTATTCCTGAATTTCCGGAAGCTGGGTCAGGATATTAAATTTAACAGGGTAAGGTGCCGGGTTTTCTTTGGTGCTGTTGGCGGTTAAATCCAGTAATTCTGATATGGTATATTGCTTGTTGGAGAACCAGGTGGTTCGGTCGCCAAACTTTTCTCTGAAAAAGTCCGGCGTAAAGATCAGGTTGGATTTCCAGACCTTTGTTGCGTTTTCAAGGATGACCGGAATACCGGGCTTTTGATACTTCTCTATGAATTCTTTGTAAGAGAGGTCTTTCCTTCTGTCAATTGTTGTCATACTTTCCCTTTGTTGAGCTGTTTTTTATTCTTAAGACTAAGCAAATCGCTTATTAAAGTTAAGTAATTTATGGAAGAGTTAAAAACTTTGTTGCTCCGCTGAGATGGTTTTCAATCATCTCCCTTTTCATCAGGTTCGATTACATCGGTATTGCTGTCCTTTTTCGTGAACAGGCTTCATCTTTTACAATGGTATAAAAATCAGTTTTTGTTTGATATTTTGTTTCTAATCGTAATATTTTTTGTCAAAAGGCTGCATTTTTTTAGGTTTTATGCGGTGTTAAAAATGAGAATCAGTTGTTTTTGAAAGAAATCATTTTTTTTTCCTGGCAAAAATCGGCGATCAGGTAGCTTTTAGGATGGTTTTTGGAATGGTTTGGTTTTGTTAGTTGCTGTGTATGAGTAGTATATGTTATGATTGGCTTAGTATTTGGGTTATATTTAGCGTAGCGGACGCTACGAGAACAGATTTTTTTAACCTTTAAATTTTAAAACTATGGCTTTCAAAGCTAGATTAAACTTTTCAGGCAAGGAGTACGATGTGCTTCATTGTGCCTATGCGTTAAACCGTGATGTAGATGCTAAAGGAAGACCATCTTCCGGAGTTTACGGCGGTACCATCGACATTGAGATTGAATCAACCGAAGATACCTCAATTATCGAGGCGATGGTAAATAACCAGTACAAACCCATTACAGGAACCCTGCTGATCAAGAAAGCAGAGGAAGATGCCAAAATGAAAGAAGTTAACTTCGAAGATGGCTACATTGTTAAATATTCCGAAGGGATAAACATTGTGGGCGATCACCCGATGACGCTTAAGTTCCAGATTTCTGCCCGCAAGCTTAAATTAGGCAACGCTGAGCATCTTAACGATTGGCCAAAAGCCTAGTTAGGGAGGTAGAAGGCGCGACGCAAAAGGCCGTCCATCGTCAGGTGTTTATGGTGGTACCATCCACATCGAAATTGAATCGACTGAAGATACTTCAGTGATCGAATCGATGGTTAATAACCAGCACAAGCCACTTTCCGGATCATTGGTTTTCAAAAAAGGCGAAGAAGATTCAAAAATGAAAGAACTGTCTTTCGAAGACGGTTATATCATCCAATATACTGAAGGCATTGCGGTAAACGACAATACCCCGATGACCTTAAGTTTTGTGCTATCGGCCCGAAAACTAAAGCTGGGCAACGCAGAACACGAAAACGATTGGCCTAAAGCGTAGTCCCATTCAAGTCATTATTATTCGCCGGCCACAAACCGGTGTTAATAATGAATGCTGCTTTAGAAGTGTGATGACTTTCCTCCTGTTCAGGTACCATGTGGCATGTGCAGAATATCATTTAATATCAGAATGAAAATGATTTTTCTGTTCATATCTACTGGAAAAGAAATGTTTTAACCTTTCGCGATGGAGTGTTCAAATCGTAATCATCTATTATTTAATCCGCATGGAAAAGAAATTAATCATCGAAATTAACATAGAAGATAAGGCAATTACCTATTTTGTCTCATTTAGCTTGAAACAAGCTTTTAATGATCATCATTATTTCGAACTACGTTTTAATCACGATCAAATGGGTTCGCCAGGGATGATCAGCTTAAATGATAGCCGCGATTTTGTAGGTAAGACCCTTACTGCATCATTTGGTTATGACACTGGCAGTTTACAGGAATTTGCCGGTTTGGTAACCAAAGTAGAGTTGTCACAGAATCATGGTTACCATGGTGTATTGATTGTGAGCGGCTATAGTCCAACTATTTTGATCGATCGCGGACCTGATTTGGGTTCTTACTTAGATAAAGATTTAAATGACATTGTAGTTCTTGCCACCTCAGACGTTCCACAAAACGACCTTAAAATTGTGGCCAACGCTTCCAGAAAAGCAACCATTGATTATTTAATACAATATAGAGAAAGTGATTTCGATTTCCTTAACCGGCTATCGGGAGAGTACCACGAATGGTTTTTTTATGATGGTAAACAGTTAAACTTTGGTAAGCCAGATGATCAGAAAGAAATTACGCTTATTTATGGCCGTGACGTGCAAAATCTGCAATACGCGATGGAGATTGCGCCGATAAAAAATAAGCGGTTTGCTTACAACTCTAAACAGGATGAGATGCTGTACAGTGAAAGTGCTGCCACTGCTAATGGATCACCCGATTTGTATCATGCGATCCAGACTTCCAATACAACATATAGCAAAGTATTTAGTCAGCCATCGTTAATTAGGGTTGATAATAGCAGCGATATTAAAAGCCACGTAGATAATGAAGAAAAGGCAAATATCAGTGAGTTATTAAAAGTCACGGCTAGTGGCGATAATGCAGCACTAGGAATAGGTAATATTGCCGAAATTACCATGAGTATCAGAAAAGAACTTTCTTTTAATACCGAAAGTTTAGGCAAATTTCTGATCACGAATATTAGCCATAATATAGACGATACAGGTAAATATTACAATACTTTCGAAGGGGTTGTTGCTACAACAGAGCGTATTCTGGTCAAAAAGTATAACAAACCAAATCCTGATATGCAGCTGGCTGATGTGGTAAATAATGCCGATCCAAAAGGACATGGCCGTGTTAAGGTGAAGTTTAAATGGGAATGCCAAACCAATGATGCCACCGAATGGCTCCGGGTAATTACACCCGATGCCGGAAGCAGTGAAAAGGGTGGTAAAAACAGGGGTTTCTCTTTTGTTCCAGAAGCTGGTGACCAGGTTGTAATTGCTTTTGAAGAGGGTAATGTAGCCCGGCCAATCGTATTAGGTAGTGTTTTTCATGGGAAATCTGGTACCGGGGGCGGCGATACCAATAAAACAAAATCATTAACCACGAGAAGCGGCAATACCATCATTATGGATGATCATAATGGTAGCATTAACGTTAAAGATCCAAGTGGTAACGTAATCACTATGCATGGCAATGGCGAAGTGACTTTAACAGCACCCAATTCTTTCACCATTAACACAAAAGATTTTGTTGTTAATGCCAGCAATAGCAGTGCGATTAACACAAAAGATTTTATTGTTAATGCCGGCAATAGCATTGCGATTAATGCCCAACCAGGAGAAGAGGGTGGTGGCGAAGGAACGATTGCCATTAGCGCAAAGAAAACCATTGCCGCAACAGCAGATACAGAGGGGATAACCATCGATGCAACCACCATGGGTATCGCCATTAAAGGTAAAACCGATGTAAGCCTGGAAAGTACTACCGCATCTGCATCCTTTACAGGAAGTACCGAAACCAATATTGATGGCGCTGATGTTAAAATGAGCGGAACAACCACCATAAGAATTAATTCTGGTGATACTGATATAACCTAAAGAATTATGCCTGATGAATTAGAATATATTGTTGATAAAGCTGTCTGTCATTGTGATAAAGGTGCTTCGCCTAATTTTTTTAAAGGGTTAGCCAATCAGAATGTTAAAATAAATGGCTGTATGGCCTGCACTAAGGCCGATAAAATCGCCATTGCGAATATTCCTTCTTTTGGGGTATGTAGTGTTACGAATTCTACTTGTGCACCAGCACCCGTAGATTGGACAGATACCTACAAAGTAAAAATTAAGGGGAAAGAAACGCTGCTGTTTAAGTCAACGTTGCCTTGTGGCATTGGTGGTAAAATCGAATTTATGACGAGTGGGCAAATTCCCGTCAGCGAAGCGGATTTAGCTCAAATGACCGATGAGCATAGTGAAGAACAAGAAGAGGAAGGTTGGGGCTGGTGGGATACCGCAGAGCTGATTCCCGTTGTAGGAAGTCTGATTGGAATTGTTCGCTCTGCAGCAAAAGGGAACTGGTGGATGGCAGCTGCAAATGTTGGTTTTTTGGCGATGGATGTAGCAGGAGTAGTTAGCTTTGGCGCAACTACTGTGGCCTCTACCGCAGCAAAAGGAGGGTTAAAAGCAGGACTAAAAGTTGCCGGGAAAGCAGCATTAGGGGCTGCGGGAAAAGTGTTGACCAAACAGGGCGCAAAAGCATTGGCTAAAGGTGTAGCCAAACACGTAGATGATATTGCAAAGGCTACAATGAAAGTCTGTGTGTTTGCTTGTTTCCCTGAAGGTACACCTGTGCATACCGCTTCCGGGCAAAAAAATATAGAGGAAATTGTAGCTGGTGATGAAGTTTGGGCCTGGGATGAGGAAAGTGGTACCATTGGCCTAAGGGTAGTAACCGCCACTATGCAACGTGAGGTTGATGCCACTGTAGAAATAACCCTGGAAGGAGAAACCATTGAAACAACTGCCGAACACCCTTTCTATACCCGTGAAGGCTGGAAAGATGCGGCAGATTTAAGCCCGAACGATGAGCTAAAAACAAAGGAAGGGGAGTGGCGATTTATAAAATCACACAAATTTGCTTACGAAAAGCGTAAAGTTTTTAACTTTGAGGTAGAGGGCTGGCATACTTATTTTGTAGGGATATTGGCTTGGTTGGTGCATAATGCAAGACCTTGCTTAAGCCAGATAAAACATCTTCCTGATTGGTTAGCCAGAATGTATAAAGGAAATTACTTTAATTTTATACGTGAAGGCTTCTATAAAAGAATGGGAGGTTTTAATGAAGTTGTATTATCAACGGGAAAAAGGGTAGATAGCTATATTCCTGGTAAGGAAATTGTATCAAGGAAGTTTACGCAGCTAGCTAATGTTACTGAAGAAACAGCAAAGAAGTATATTGATGAATTGGCAACAAAATATGCTCCTGGTACAGCCATAAAAGAAACGGCAAGAAATGCTGATGCAATTGCAAAAGGCGGTAAGGAACTTTCAGGAAAAATGATACTTGAAGTACCTAAACAGGCAGGAGAAATATCAAAAAAAGTTTTGGAACATGCTTCTGATAACTTTGTACAGATAAGAGATATAACAGGTGAAATTTTAAACCCATTCTAAGCAATGAAATTGATTAAATATATTAATTATTGGGACGTAAACAAAAAAATAAGCACTGAAAAAGCTACTGTTGGTAAATGGGATCTATGGAATGGTACTAAGCAGAAGAAAAAAGTCGAAAATGGGGAATTAACTTCTGAAAATGTTGCTATAGAGAATCATAGTAAAGGATTTGGATATGAATTCTGTTCATTTGATGGGCATCATGCTGAATACCCATACTGTTATGTAACCGTTGTCCCTAAAAACAAGCACATTGGCGTAAATTTTATTGATGATGCTGGACGAAAGTATCTTACTTATTTATTTCATGAAGTAAAGGAAGACCGTACGCTTTTTCTTCAAGAAATCTGGTACTATCATTTTACTTCTGAGCGTGGAGAAAATGAAGATTATAGACTTCATTTTGTATTTGATGAAGAAGGGAATGTTAATTACAGAAAGTATGATGAAAAAAATCAAAAGATTGAAGACTATGAAAGCAATCGCAAATTTGATATTAGCGGATTGTATGAGGCATACCCGGCTTTTGGAGAATATAAATCTTTAATACGCCTGGATCGCGACCTTCCTTTAGATATTTTTCCTGGTGATGATCATACAGATGGAAACCCTGATCATCCAAAGAATCCCTGGCTATCACCAGATTGGAATAAGAACTAATAAAAAATCAGCTTTTCAGCTGCTTTTTCTTCAAGGGATTGTATGAGGCATACCCGGCTTTTGGACCATGCCGCCGACCAGAGAATTGAAATTGTAGAAGGCATTGGAGATATATTCAAGGGTATCGGATATTAAACTTAAAAATGAATAATATAAGATTCGATCATAGATTTTATAACGATGTCCGTTATTCAATAATGGATGAGGAAAAAAGCTTAGCCAATATCAAAACAAGGGTTGAGGATGATATTTCGAAAGGCATTTGGAAAGAATATGGAAAAAGAACAGAAGACTGGGCAAAATATGCACATGCTCATCATCTTTGGTATCCTACAACTATATATAAGAACAATAAGCCTTACGCATATATTAGCAATGGCGCTGAGTATATAGAGGTCTATTTCTTAGAAGAGAGGATGTTCGAATACATATATATGGCTTTCAAAAAGATAGATACTGAAAAAATGTTTTTAACCAAAATATATATTCGCTCATATAGCAATAAAGCTGATAAGCCTTTGATGGACCTTGAACGGGATATTAATCTCATTTTTTCGCAAAAAGGAGGTTTAAATGTTCGAGAAAGAACTTTTCTAAGAGAAGATAAAGTTAAAGTTATTGAGGAGAATAAAGAAGCTGCCCATCCTGTAAATGTATCTCAGAATTGGAAAAAAATCCCTAAGTATGGAGAATATGATGAGCTTCTATACTATGAATCTATCATTAAGCCTGGTGATCTTTTAAATGGGGTTGATATAAATGCCCCAGTCCCTTCCCCTGAAATTAATATGGATCCAGAAGATGTGAAAAATGATCACCCCTGGCTGCCCAAAGATTGGAATAAAAATTAATTTTAATAACTGTTCTGTATATTGAGCAATTTAAAATCTGATTATGTTTCCAGACATTTTACACCACAATCCAGCATCTTAAAAGCAGGAGAAATATCAAAGAAAGTTTTGGAAAATGCTTCTGATAACTTTGTACAGATAAGAGATATAACATGTGAAATTTTAAACTCATTCTAAGCAATGAAATTGATTAAATATATTAATTATTGGAACGTAAACAAAAAAATAAGCACTGAAAAAGCTACTGTTGGTAAATGGGATTTATGGAATGGTACTAAGCAGAAGAAAAAAGTCGAAAATGGGGAATTAACTTCTGAGGACGTTGCTAGAGAAAATCATAATAAGGGGCTTGGATATGAATTTTGTGCATTTAATGAACAAAGTGATCAATATCCATTTTGTTATGCAAATCTTGTTTTAAAGAACAGTCATGCAGGAGTAGAGTTTTTAGATTTTGCAGGAAGAAAGTATTTAAACTACCTTTTTGGAAAATCTTCAATTAAAACAGAAGGATTGTTTCTCAGGGAAGTCTGGTATTATCATTTTACTTCTGAGCATGGAGGAAATGAAGAATATAGACTTCATTTTGTATTTGATGAAGAAGGGAATGTTAATTACAGAAAGTATGATGAAAAAAATCAAAAGATTGAAGACTATGAAAGCAATCGCAAATTTGACATTAGCGGATTATATGAATCATACCCGTCTTTTGGAGACTATGAATCTTTAATACGCCTGGATCGCGATCTTCCTATAGATATTTTTCCTAACGATGATCATACAGACGGGAATCCTAATCGTCCCAAAAATCCATGGCTACCAATAGATTGGAATAAAAATTAGTTTTAATAACTGTTCTTTACTATGGAAGGATTTGAAACCCTTTTATGGTTATTGGACTTTGCCTTTAGAATGAATGAGTATTATAACATTTGATCATAAATTTTATAACAATGTCCGTTATTCCATAATGGATGAGGAAAAAAGCTTAGCCAATATCAAAACAAGGGTTGAGGATGATATTTCGAAAGGCATTTGGAAAGAATATGGAAAAACAACAGAAGACTGGGCAAAATACGCACATGCTCATCATCTTTGGTATCCTACTACCATTTATAAGGACAATAAACCATATGCCTATATTGTAAATACAGAAAAGACATTACATATCAAGTTTCTCGATGAACGATTGTTTTGGACCGTAAGTCTGGTTTTTAAAAAAGAAGATAAAGAGGTAATGTTTTTGACTGAGGTCTGGGTAAGAAGTTATTCAGGTAAAAATGATGAAATGTTAAAAGACCTTTTACAGGATCAGCATTTAGTTTTTACACCCAATGGAAACCTTAGTGTTACTACAGCAAAAATTATCCGTGAACCCTCATTGAAAATCGAACGAGAGGAAAAGGAAGCAGTCCACCCTGTAAATGTCTCTCAGAATTGGGTAAAAACACCTAAATATGGAGCATATAATGATCTTTTGGATTATGAATCTCTCATTAAGCCAGGTGATCTTTTAAATGATGTTGATATATAAAAAATCTTAATGGAAATAATATTCAAAACCTGGCTTGATGACTATAAAGAGCTGAATACGGAAAAAGGGACTGTAGGTAGGTGGGACTTATGGAATAAAACAAAATATAAACCAAAAGTAGAACGTGCAGAGTTAACTTCTGAAAGTGTTGCCAGAGAGAATCATAGTAAAGGATTTGGATATGAATTCTGTTCATTTGATGGGCATGATGATCAATACCCATACTGTTATGTTACCATTGTTCCTAAGAACAAGCATATTGGCGTAAATTTTATTGATGGTGCTGGACGAAATTATCTTACTTATTTATTTCATGAAGTAAAGGAAGACCGTATGCTGTTTATTCGAGAAATCTGGTGCTATCATTTTACTTCCGGGAGTGGAGAAAATGAAGATTATAGACTCCATTTTGTATTCGATGAAGAAGGGAATGTTAATTACAGAAAGTATGATGAAAAAAATCAAAAGATTGAAGACTATGAAAGCAATCGCAAATTTGATATTAGCGGATTGTATGAGGCATACCCGGCTTTTGGAGCATATAAATCTTTAATACGCCTGGATCGCGACCTTCCTTTAGATATTTTTCCTGGCGATGATCATACAGATGGGAACCCTGATCATCTAAAGAATCCCTGGCTATCACCAGATTGGAATAAGAACTAATAAAGTTGAAATTGTAGAAACTTATATTAATAATTTAATGGAAATAATATTCAAAACATGGCTTGATGGCTATAAAGAAATGAATACGGAAAAAGGGGCTGTTGGTAGGTGGGATTTATGGAATAAAACAAAATATAAACCAAAAGTCGAAAGTGCAGAATTAACCTCTGAGGATGTTGCTAGAGAAAATCATAATAAGGGGCTTGGATATGAATTTTGTGCTTTTAATGAACAAAGTGATCAATATCCATTTTGTTATGCAAATCTTGTTTTAAAGAACAGCCATGCAGGAGTAGAGTTTTTAGATTTTGAAGGGAGAAAGTATTTAAACTATCTTTTTGGAAAATCTTCAATTAAAACAGAAGAATTATTTATCAGAGAAATCTGGTATTATCATTTTACTTCTGAGCATGGAGAAAATGAAGACTATCGACTCCATTTTGTATTCGATGAAGAAGGGAATGTTAATTACAGAAAGTATGATGAAAAAAATCAAAAGATTGAAGACTATGAAAGCAATCGCAAATTTGACATTAGCGGATTGTATGAGGCATACCCGGCTTTTGGAGCATATAAATCTTTAATCCGCCTGGATCGAGACCTTCCTTTAGATATTTTACACCACAATCCAGCATCTTAGCAGCAGGAGGATAACCTCCTGCTGCTAACTCGATTTTGCTGGTTTGTATGCCTTGGGGGCATTGTCTTTTGAGTGCTTACGTAATGGGGTTAATCGCAGTTAGGTATGGTAAAAGTATAAGTTTCTGCCACACCTGTAGGGAAAGTATAGATCATTCCTTTACCGGTTTCAAACCAGAATTTACCACGAAGCTTTTCTCTCGTACCAATCTCATTCATAGAAAGACTGTCGAAAATGCGACCATTAATCATCACATATTTAATTTTCTCAGAGTTTCTAATGTCATTCAACGGGTTGGCATCCATGATCACCAGATCGGCTAGTTTTCCTGGCTCCAGAGAACCGATTTCTTTATCCATGCCAAGGTAAGCAGCACCGTTTAAAGTGCCACTACGGATGGCCTGCAATGGCGACATGCCGCCTTGTACCAGCATCCATAGTTCCCAATGCGCGCCAAGTCCCTGTATTTGTCCGTGGGCACCAAGGTTTACTTTAGCACCGGCATCAGCAATCTGTTTGGTGGCTTTGGCCACTTCAATATGTCCGTAATCGCCATATTCGGAAGTGGTTCTTCTTCTGGCACGTGCATCAATAACAGCACGTGGTGTGAAGGCCATTAATCGTTCGTTTTCCCAGACATTGGTTCTGTCATACCAGTAGTTTTCTCCCCACTGACTGCCATAACTCACAATCAGGGTTGGGGTATATGCCACTGATGTGTTGCCCCAGAAAGAGGTCACATCTTTATAAACCGGTGCTACAGGGATACTATGTTCAATACCGGTATGTCCGTCTGCAATCATGTTCATGTTAGTGAAAAACGTAGATCCACCTTCCGGCACGACTTCCATTTTCAACTGTCTGGCCGCTTCAATGATCTGCTGACGCTGATCTCTTCTCGGTTGATTGTAAGATTTTACCGAAAATGCACCTACTGCTTTTAACCTTTTCAGGTGAGATAAAGCATCCTCAAGGCTGTTGATCACTACTTTAAAATCGCCATCGGCACCGTAAAGAATCGATCCTGTAGAGTATAAGCGAGGACCAACCATTCTACCTGCTTTCAGCATTTCCGCCTGGCTAAATACCATTTCTGTATTGCTGGAAGGATCATGAGAAGAGGTCACGCCGAAAGCGAGATTGGCCATGTACGACCAGTCTTGTTGTGGCGAAATGCCATCCGGACTAGTTCTCAGGTGGGCATGGACATCAACGATTCCCGGCATAATTGTTTTGCCAGTCACATCAATCACCTTCGCCTGTGCTGGAATCGTCATTTCTGCCGACTTTCCAACGGCAATGATTTTGTTGTTTTCAACAAGTATTGTTCCTTCTTCAATCACCTCATCGCCTTTCATCGTGATGATTCTGGCGCCTGTTAAAGCAAGTAAGCCCGTCGGTTGATCGCTTTTAAGTTTTAATCCGATACGCAGACCATCAGCATCCTGCTTTTCTGCAGTCTGTACACCTGCTTCATTGAAATTGAAAGCAGATTTGATGTCTTTATTAAAATATTGATCACCTAGTGTCCAGAATAACTTCTGACTATCATTGCTCCAATGGATATAAGTTCCGCCATCTTTGGTGATTTTGGTCAGCGGAATTGCTTTATTACTTGCGGATAACTCCAATGGAGAACCGACAGTAATCATTGGGGTGATATACACGTTAAACAGTTCTGTGAAAGCCATCCATTTGCCATCAGGACTAGGTGTAAACTGGTTTACGTAGGTAGAAGTGTAATGCGTTCTTTCATTTGCACCATATAAATCGATGCTTTTAAAAGCTTTTTTGCCACCTTCAGAACCCTGGAAATAAATACGGGTATCGTCTGTGTTGAACTGTGGTTTGATGCCGTTATCGGAGACCAGGGTTTTCGGTCCGCCATTGGCCGACATGATGAAAATTCCTGTACCTCTGCCATAAGCATAACCCAAAACATCATTCCCGATTCCTTTTCTGAAAATGATTTTATCGCCTTTATTGGAAAAAGAAGGAGAGTAGTAGAAGCCTTTTTCGTCCGTTAGCGTGGTTGTTTTTCCTGATTTCAGGTCTGTTTTTTTGATGGCACCTTTCAGTTCATCATTCCAGGTCGTATAGATTACATATTTCCCGTCATTGCTGATTTTAGGCTCAAACTCAAAATCGATTCCGTTGGTTACACGTTCCGGAGTTCCATCAGGAAGGTCTTTTTTATATAAGAATCCTGCGGCATTGAAGATCACCATTTTCCCATCTGCGGAAGTGGTCAGTTGTCTGATCATTTTCACATCGAATTCATTGCTGAAAACCTGATGAGGGAAATGTAGCGCCTGCTGAACGGTTTGTTTGCTGGTCAGCTGGAAAGGGATGTCGTTGCTGATTAAGGTAGACAGCTCAATTCTTTTGATCTTTCCTTTAGCATAAAATACAATGTTTTTATTGTCAGGCGTCCAGGCGAAGTTTGGATAAACACCAAATATGGCCCAGGTTTCCTGTTGGTCATGAGAAAGGTCTTCATATACCGGCCATTCTTCGGCAGTACGCAGGTTTTGTACGTAAAGCACAGATTTTAAGCGGACACGTTTTACATAGGCCATCATTTTTCCATCAGGAGAAATCTGTGGACGGGCAGCACCACCTTGTTGTGCAATAAGATTAGTGAATTTCCCGGTCACCATATCCAGTTGGCGAATGGCATAGATCATTCCATTCGGATCTTTACTGTATTCAAAGTTAGGGCCCGGAGCCATGTCTTCACTAAAGTAAAGGTATCTGCCATTAGGGCTGATATTTGGCTCGCCGGCATCCTGCTGGTCGTTTTTTCTTTTGGTTAATTGTACACCCTCACCACCGTAAACGCTGTACATCCACATTTCTCCTGCGCCAAGGGAACGGGAGCCTGTGAAGTGTTTACGTGCCACCAGGTATTCGCTGTTTGGCATCCAGGTTGCATTGTTAAGCAAACGGAAAGTTTCTTTGGTGACTTGTCTTTTGCCGGAACCATCGCGGTTCATGACCCAGATATTGTCGGCGCCGTTTTTATCACTGGTATAGGAAATGAATTTTCCATTCGGACTGAAACGTGGCTGGATATCCCAGGGTACGCCACCACTAAGCAGGGTAGCCGCTCCACCGGTAATAGGCATACTATAAATGTCACCCAATAAATCAAAAACAATATCTTTACCGTCAGCGCTAACATCCAGGTTCATCCAGGTTCCTTCGTCGGTATCAATGCTGAAGGTTTTTGTTGGCCCCTGATACTTTTCGATGTCCCATTTCTTTTCCTGAGAAAAGGCGGACTGAAAAATGAATACCAAAGCCAACGGTAGTAAAGTTTTTTTCATCATGTAGGTCAGTGTAAATAAGCTTGCAATTTAATAATATCAGTTCATTTTTATAGTTTTGATGTTAACCTTTTTATGAGCGAAGCCGAGATACTAAAAAAATACTGGGGATTTGATAGTTTCAGACCACTACAGTCGGATATTATCAGTTCCGTTTTAAATGGCCATGATACCCTGGCATTATTGCCAACCGGAGGAGGTAAGTCCCTTTGCTTTCAGATACCTGCATTGGTAAAGGAGGGGATTTGTATTGTCATTTCGCCACTGGTTGCCCTGATGAAAGATCAGGTGGAAAACCTAAAATCCAAAGGAATTGAAGCGGTAGCAATTTATGCAGGAATGGGAAAAAGAGAAATCGATATCCTGCTCGATAACTGTATTTATGGGAAGATTAAGTTCTTATACCTGTCTCCGGAAAGATTATTATCAGAAATTGTGCGCATCCGTATTTCTTATATGAATGTAAATCTGATTGCAGTAGACGAGGCGCATTGTATCTCTCAATGGGGATATGATTTTCGGCCTCCCTATCAGCAGATCGCTGAAATCCGCGATATTCATCCTAAAGTACCCATTCTTGCCCTGACGGCAACGGCAACTAAGTTTGTACGGGCAGATATCGTAGAAAAGTTGAAATTTAACGACGCAAAGGTGTTTGTGCAGAGTTTTGCGCGTAAAAATCTGAGTTATGTAGTGATCGATAAGGATGATAAGTATAAGAAACTAATCAGTATCGTGAAAAACGTGAAAGGAAGCGGTTTGGTTTATGTACGTAACCGGAGAGAAACCGTAGAAGTTGCTGCTTTTTTAAGCAGAAATCAGATCGCTGCCGATTTTTACCATGCAGGAGTTGACAAGGTAGACCGTTTCCGTAAACAGGACGAATGGAAAAAGAATAAAATTCAGGTGATGGTCGCAACCAATGCTTTTGGGATGGGGATCGATAAGCCTGATGTTCGTTTTGTGGTACACCTGGATTTACCGGAAAGCCTGGAAGCCTATTATCAGGAAGCTGGCCGGGCAGGTAGAGACGGAGAAAAAGCGTATGCCGTTTTACTGGCCAATAAATCAGACCGGATGGATTTAAAAGCTAAATACGCAGATAATTTCCCAACAGTTGATGATGTTAAAAAGATATACCATTACCTCGGGAATTATTTTCAGCTTGCTTTTGGCGCTGGTGAGGGCCTGACTTTTAATTTTGACCTTGCTGATTTTTGCAAGCGTTTTAAGGTCGGTGTGATCAAGACCATGGCTGCCCTTAAATTTTTAGAGCATGATGGCTACCTGACACTTTCTGAAAACATATTTTTACCTTCCAGAGTGTTATTTACCGCTTCTCATGAAGATGTTTACCGTTTTCAAATAGAGAATGCGGGATATGATCCTTTGATCAAAGCGATCTTAAGGTCCTATGGCGGTGCATTTGATCAGTATGTGAAAATTGAAGAAAATGAAATTGCTAAAAAAGTAGGATTGTCTTTTAGTACGGCCAGAAAGATGATCAGCAACCTGGAAGAACAGGGTTTGTTGTCTTATCTGCCTCAATCAGATCAGCCCCAGCTTCAATATATTCGTCCGAGAGTGGATTTTGTACATATGGATATTGACCAGAAGTACATGAAAATGAGAAGGAAAATTCAACTGGATCAGATCAATGCGGTATTGGACTATACGGAAAATGACAAATGCCGGAGTGTGCAGTTGCTGAGGTATTTCGATGAGCCGGATGCTGATAAATGTGGCGTTTGCGATGTTTGTCTGGCAGAGAAAAGAGCAGACGACCGGGACGTTCGTGACGATAGGATCGATTTTGAGCTGGTTACGTTACTGCAGACGAAAATGCATTCCTTCGACAGTCTGGTGAAGGAGATTAAAACCGGTAATGAAGATGAACGGATGGCTCGTATCCGTGAATTGATGGATGCGGGAAAAATTAAAACAGATGGTAAAAACTTTTACCTTTAAAATTGGGTTGATACCTTAGTTACGAAAACACTAAATTGCAATAAATATATTCCCTATGAAGAAACTACAACTTATCGTATTGGCTATCCCTGCACTTCTGGCAGGATGTACTTCTAAATGTATCGAAGATTCCGGAGTTCAGATCACTAAAGTCGTAGAACTGAAAAGTTACGATAAAATTAATGTGAGCGGTACGATTAAGCTTATTTTAACGCAGGATAGCACCTTTAATGTAAAGATTCAGGCAGATTCTAATGTGGTACCCTTAATCAGATCAAGGGTGAGCGGTGGAGAACTGGAACTTAAACTGGAAAACGGAAAATATTGTGGGACTGATTCTGTTGTGATTTATGCAGGAATTGGCGAGCTGAAAGAATTAGAAACCAATGGTATGGTGCGTGTAGTTGGAGATGGGCCGATTTATGTGAAGGACCTTGACCTTGATTTACAAGGTAGTTCTGATGTAAACCTGGACTTAAATGCAAGTAAGCTGACTTCAAAAATTGATGGTATCGGAAAACTAACCCTGACTGGCCAAACCGGAACTCATGTGTTGAAAACCAGTGGCAATGCTAAACTGGAAGCTTTTAGTTTTGTTGCCGGTGTTTATGACATTAATATTGATGGTACCGGAAAAGCCAATATCAATGTACTGAACGACTTGAAAGTAAAGACTTCCGGAGCAAGTGAGATCTATTATAAAGGTAATCCTAAAAATGTAAGCGAGAAAAAATCGGGAGCAGCGAAACTAGAGAAAGTTAATTAGCCGGATTGTTGTTTTTTAGCTATTTTAGCGCCCTTATTTGATACATGGAACAAAAAAACGACAAGAAAGTCATCCGGTCATGGGCTTTTTTTGACTGGGCAAATTCTGCTTATAACTTAGTCATTACCTCTACTATTTTTCCCGCTTATTATACGATTATTACCACCACTGCCGGGCATGGCGATAAAGTGACGTTTTTCGGGCATACTTTTACGAATACCGCATTGTCAAATTATGCGCTTTCGGCAGCTTATTTAGTGATGGTGATTCTGATGCCTCTGCTTTCCGCCACTGCGGATTTTCGTGGCAACAAGAAAATATTTATGAAAATCTTTACCTATATCGGCGGTTTTGCTTGTATGGGTTTGTTTTTCTTTAAACTGGAAAGCCTGGAGTTGGGCATTATACTCTTTGCCATTGCAGCCATGGGCTATATCGGTGGGGTCTTGTTTAACAATTCTTACCTTCCGGAGATTGCCAGCAAAGACCAGCAAGACCGGGTGAGCGCCCAGGGTTTTGCCTACGGCTATGTGGGAAGTGTTATTTTACAGGTCATCTGTTTTGTATTTGTCTTAAAACCTGAACTTTTCGGCATTACCGATGCTTCTTTACCCGCAAGGTTGTCATTTCTGCTGGTTGGAATCTGGTGGATCGCCTTTGCGCAAATTCCTTTTCGTAAATTGCCTGCCGGAAGTCCAAATTTTATCCCTGTCAATAAGAATTTAGTGCATAGCGGATTTGAAGAGCTGAGCAAGGTTTGGAAGCAGTTAAAGCAGATGGCGTTTTTAAAACGTTACCTGATTGCTTTTTTCTTTTACTCCATGGGCGTGCAGACAGTGATGTTGGCAGCAGCCGGTTTTGGAGAGAAAACACTGCATTTAGGAACTTCTAAATTAATTGCTGTAATTTTGATCATGCAGCTGGTTGCCATTTGGGGCGCCATATTGATGTCGAAGCTGGCAAAGAAAATTGGGAATGTCAATGTGCTGATTCTGGTCGTGGTGGTATGGGTAGGGGCTTGTGTTTCTGCTTATTTTATCACCAACGAATTTGAATTTTATGGCTTAGCAGCAGTAGTTGGCCTGATTATGGGGGGTATCCAGTCTTTATCAAGGTCTACTTACTCTAAATTTTTGCCAGAAAACACACCGGATACAGCTTCATTTTTTAGCTTTTACGATGTAACGGAAAAACTGGCCGTAGTGATTGGTCTTTTTAGTTTTGCTTATATTGAGGAACAAACGGGTAGCATCAGGAATTCTGTGCTGGCATTGGCCTCCTTTTTTGTAATAGGTTTGATATTTTTGCTGTTGTTAAAAAAGACAGAACCAAAATTGGTTAAAGGTTAACCATGATAGATTTTAATAAGAATTAGATACACATGAAGATAGAATTGTTTGTTCCTTGCTTTGTTGATCAGTTATATCCTGAGACTGCATTTAATACGATAAAGCTATTGGAGAAAGCGGGTTGTGAGGTGTTTTATAATTCTGCACAAACCTGCTGCGGACAACCGGCTTATAATGCCGGATACTGGGAGCAGGCCAAAGAAACAGGAACAAAGTTTTTAAACGATTTTTCCGGTACAGATTATATTGTTGCGCCATCTGCATCCTGCGTTGGCATGGTGAAAAATGGTTATAGCGATTTATTTACCAATACCAATCTTCATAATAAATGCCGCAGTATTCAACAGCATGTTTATGAGCTTTCTGACTTTTTGGTGAACGTATTGAAAAGAGATTATTTCGGTGCAGAGCTAGACGGAAAAGCCGTTTACCATGATTCTTGTAGCGGATTGAGAGAGTGTAAGATTAAGGATGAACCTCGTCAGCTGTTGTCTAAAGTTCATGGACTGGAAATGGTAGAAATGAAGGATACGGATATGTGCTGCGGTTTTGGCGGTACGTTTTCTGTGAAATTTGATGCGATTTCTTCGGCAATGGCCGAGCAAAAAGTAAATAATGCGCTGGAACAAGGCGCAGAATATGTGATCTCCACAGATTTATCCTGCCTGATGCATTTGCAAGGGTATATCGATAAAAACAACATTCCTTTGAAAACAATGCATTTAGCGGATGTTTTAGCCAACGGCTGGTTGGAAAGTACAGAATATTAGGCGCTACGCTGATGCTATAGCAGTGCTATACTAGTGCTCGTTGGCGGGGAGTTGGCGAGGGGTTGATGAGGGCTTGGTTAATGGTTGCTGTGGATAATCCTCATCAATCCCTCGTCAACTCTTAATCAACCCTTCAGTAACTACAACCAGTATAGCAGTTGTATGGCATTGGTACTGCATGTTTGTAAAACTTTAAGCAGGCTTAAACCAATTGGGTTTAGTTCCCTTGAATATTTAATCCTGATCAGGATCATCACATCTGATGTGAAATTAATAAAATGATTCCCATAACTAGAACCTGATTTCTGAATGAATTGTTATATTTGTGCCAGTGGCGGAGATAAACACCACCATTATTTATATAATATTTTATTACACGTAGAATAAGAATTATATAAATCATTTCAAATCAATTAATTAACTTAAATCATAGTTGTAGATGATTAATATTACACTACCTGATGGCTCTAGTCGTCAGTATGAAAAGGGCGTAACAGCTCATCAAATCGCACTCTCTATTTCAGAGGGATTAGCACGCAACGTATTAGCTGCGGAAGTAAACGGTGAAATCTGGGATTCTTCCAGAGCAATTGAAAGTGATTCGACTGTAAAGTTGCTGACCTGGAATGATGCTGCTGGTAAAGCTACTTTCTGGCATTCTTCTGCGCACATTATGGCTGAGGCATTGGAGGCTTTATATCCGGGTACAAAATTCGGTATTGGTCCTGCAATTGAAACCGGTTTCTACTATGATGTAGATTTCGGCGACAGAGAGTTTTCTTCGGACGACTTTAAAGCTATTGAAGCCAAAATAATTGAGCTGGCCAAGCAAAAACAAGTTTTTGTAAGGGAAAGCGTTTCTAAAGCTGATGCGATTAAATATTTTACAGAAAAAGGTGACGAGTACAAATTAGACCTGTTAGAAGGTCTGGAAGATGGAAAGATCACATTCTATAATCAAGGTGAATTTACTGACCTTTGTCGTGGGCCACACATTCCAAATACCGGTTTTGTTAAAGCGGTAAAATTGATGAATGTTGCAGGTGCTTACTGGCGCGGTGATGAAACTAAAAAACAACTGACCCGTATTTATGGGGTTACTTTTCCTAAGGCAAGTGAGCTGACTGAGTATCTTCATATGATTGAAGAGGCGAAGAAAAGAGATCACCGTAAGTTGGGTAAGGAACTGGAATTATTTGCTTTCTCTGAGAAAGTGGGTATGGGATTGCCATTGTGGTTGCCTAAAGGTGCTGCTTTGCGTGAGCGTTTGGTTCAGTTTTTAACAAAAGCACAGTCAAAATCAGGATATGAGCAGGTAGTAACTCCTCATATCGGACATAAGAATTTATACATCACTTCCGGTCACTACGAGAAGTATGGTAAAGACGCTTTCCAACCGATTAAAACCCCACAGGAAGGGGAGGAGTTTTTCCTTAAACCGATGAACTGTCCTCACCACTGTGAGATTTATAAAGTGAAACCGCGTTCTTATAAAGACCTTCCTTTGCGTTTTGCAGAGTTTGGAACCGTATACCGTTACGAACAAAGTGGAGAGCTTCATGGCTTAACCAGAGTTCGTGGGTTTACTCAGGATGATGCGCATTTGTTTTGTCGCCCGGATCAGGTAAAAGAAGAGTTCAAGAAAGTAATTGACCTGGTATTATATGTGTTTAAATCTCTTGGATTTACGGACTATACTGCACAGATTTCTTTGAGAGATCCTGAGAACAAAACGAAGTATATTGGTACGGATGAAAACTGGGCTTTGGCCGAATCGGCAATCATTGAGGCTGCAGCAGAAAAGGAATTATCTACGGTAGTTGAATATGGTGAGGCTGCATTCTATGGTCCGAAGTTAGACTTCATGGTGAAAGATGCGTTAGGCAGAAAATGGCAGTTGGGAACGATCCAGGTAGATTATAACTTACCTGAGCGTTTTGAATTGGAATACACTGGTAGCGACAACCTGAAACACCGTCCGGTAATGATCCATAGGGCTCCATTCGGTTCTCTAGAGCGTTTTATCGCGGTATTGATTGAGCATTGCGCTGGTAATTTCCCATTATGGTTGTCACCTGAGCAATTTATTATTCTTCCTATCTCAGAAAAGTACGAAGATTATGCAAAAAAAGTTTCAGATGAGCTAAATAATTCCGATATTCGCGGTTTGATTGACTTCCGTGATGAGAAGATTGGAAGAAAAATCAGGGACGCTGAGGTGAAAAAAATCCCTTATATGTTGATTATCGGTGAGAAGGAAATGGCGGAAGGCAAGGTGTCAGTAAGGAAGCACGGTGAAGGAGATTTAGGTGAAATGACTCAGCAAGAGTTTAGTGAATTATTAATCAAAGAAATAACAATTTAAATAGTATATAAATTTGGCATTAGGCAGACCAGGATTTAACAGGGGACCACGTCCTCCTTTTAAGAAAAAAGAAGCAGAACATAATATTAATCAGTTTATCAGGGCTCAGGAGGTTAGATTAGCTGGAGATAATGTTGAACCAGGGATCTATCCTTTGGCAAAAGCTTTAGCCCTTGCCGACGAATTGGAATTAGATCTAGTTGAGATTTCTCCAAATGCAGTGCCTCCGGTATGTCGGATCATCGATTACAGTAAGTTTGTTTACGAGCAGAAGAAAAAGCAGAAGGAGATTAAAGCAAACGCAAAACAGACCGTCATTAAGGAGATCCGTTTTGGACCTAATACAAATGATCACGATTTTCAATTTAAGTTGAAGCACGCGGTTAGTTTCCTTGAAAACGGGGAAAAGGTTAGGGCTTATGTTCACTTTAAAGGTAGAGCAATTGTTTACAAAGAACAAGGAGAGATCCTGCTTCTTAAGTTTGCACAAGCGCTTGAAGATATCGGTAAGGTTGAATTATTACCTAAGTTAGAGGGCAAGCGTATGTTTTTAACGCTGGCTCCAAAAGTTGCTAAGAAATAAATAAATTACATATTAATAAACACAGGTTATGCCAAAAATGAAAACCAATTCCAGTGCTAAAAAGCGTTTTAAGCTTACTGGAACAGGTAAAATTGCAAGGAAGAATGCCTACAAAAGCCACATCTTAACTAAGATGTCGACTAAACGTAAGCGTAATTTGGGTCACACTTCAATGGTGTCCGCAGCTGATATGGGCAACGTTAAGCGTATGCTTGCTATCGGTAAATAATTAAATTTTTAACCAGGTACCCGGTAGTAAGTTTGCTGTAATACGCAACACCGTTTATCAAAAAACAACACACTATGCCACGTTCGGTAAACGCAGTAGCTTCGAGAAGAAGAAGGAAAAAAGTCCTTAATATGGCCAAAGGCTATTGGGGATCAAGAAGTAAGGTTTTCACAATCGCTAAAAACACGGTTGAAAAAGGTTTGCAATATGCATACCGTGACCGTAAAGTTAAGAAAAGAGAATTCCGTGGTTTATGGATTCAACGTATCAACGCTGGAGCTCGTCAACATGGTATTTCTTACTCTCAATTGATCGGTAAATTAGCGACTGCAAACATCGGTTTAAACCGTAAGGTTTTAGCTGACTTAGCAATGAACCATCCAACAGCTTTCAAAGCAGTTATTGATGCAGTAAAATAGATCTAACGATCATTTTAATCATAGAAAAAGGGAGCCAAAAGCTCCCTTTTTTATTGGGTTATGTTTTTTAAAGCTGGTTGTTTCTTAGTTATAGCCAGATTAATTTTTAAAGCTGGATGAACTGTCCGGCTTCAGCAATGGCTTGCTGATCTAAAGATGCTAATTTTGGGATGTTCCCGAGTATAGGGATACCTGTATAGTTTGCGATATAGCTTTCAGATTCAGGATTAGCCTCCCCGTTGAAAATAATTCCTTCCACCTGTATATTTCTTGATTTCAATACCTCCAGCGTCAGCAAAGTATGGTTGATACTACCCAGGTAATTCTGTGAAACGATGATGACTTTCGCTTTTAATACAGGGATCAGGTCTAGTAACAATTCCTTTTCATTTATAGGGACCATTAATCCGCCCGCACCTTCGATGATGAGGTGGTTATTGGTTTCAGGTACCTTGAATGCATTTACATTAATTTCTATTCCATCTAATCTGGCTGATAGATGCGGAGATAAGGGCCTGCTTAAGCGGTATTGTTCCGGGTGGATGATCGTTTTTGTATTACTGATCAGGTGTTGTACTGATAAGCTATCGCTTTGATCCAGATCTCCTGATTGTATAGGTTTCCAGTAATCTGCCTGGAGTTTTTGGGTAAGGATGGCACTGACAATCGTTTTTCCGATGCCTGTACCAATTCCGGTAATGAAATACGTATTATTCATGTTATTTTAATAAGACCAAAGATTGGATCAGGTCGTTAATTTCTTCTTCTGTATTATAGGTATGCAGGCAGATTCTTAATCTTTCCGTTCCAATAGGAACCGTTGGACTCACAATCGCACGGATATCAAAGCCTTTTTGTTGCAGGCTTGCCGCTGCATTTTTTGCCGCTGTATTGCTTTGGTAACGGATGGTTTGAATGGTACTAATACTCGTGAGCCCCCTGTAACCTGCAGATTTCAAGGCATCACTGTACTGCGTGATTGTTTGCTGAAGCCATGGTGTATGGTCTGCTGAAGCGAGTAATTGATAAGCACAGTTGATACTAACGATGCTATGGAGTGGTGCCGCGGTGGTATAAATAAATGACCGCGCATAATTGAGCAGGTATTCCCTTAAAGGCGCATTTCCAAGAACAATTGCACCATGACAACCCAGGGCTTTTCCAAAGGTGACCACCCTTGCAAATACTTCTTTTTGCAGACCAAGTTCCTGCACTCTTCCTTTTCCGTAAGGACCGAAAACACCTACTGCGTGTGCCTCATCTACAATAAGATTGGCATCATACTTCTTACAGCAGGCATTGATTTCCTGTAAAGGGGCAAGGTCGCCGTCCATAGAATAGACACTTTCTACGAGGACATAAACATTTCCGGTGGCCAGTTTAAGTTTGGCTTCCAGTGCTTCTATGTTATTATGCTTAAAGGTATAGCGGTTTGCGTGACTGAGGCGCGCGCCATCAATCAGACTGGCATGAATGAGTTCATCTGAAATAATAGTGTCTCCACGCTGTGCTAAACTGGAAATCAGTCCAACGTTTGCATCATAGCCGGAGTTAAAGATCAGTCCGCTTTCTGCCTGGTGGAAATCAGCAATAAAAGATTCTGTTTCTTCCGTATAGGAGTGGTTGCCACTGAGCAGTCGGGATCCACCAGAACCGATGGGCGAGTGTGGGATCTGGCTTAAGGTAGCTGTGATGTTTTGCTGCAATTCCGCTGACCTGGAAAAACCCAGATAATCGTTGGAGCAAAAGTCGACAGGATAAGGCAGGCTGGATAATTTTCTCAATGATCCTTTTTCTTTTCTATCCTGTAACTTGTGTAGTATAAACTGCCAGGTCTTGTTCATTGCCCCAAAAATAAAGAAAGCAGGATGAACCTGCTTTCTTTATTTTTAATTTATGCCTGTGTTTTGGTTTTTTTAACGCTTTTGAAGCGGTTATTTTAGTTTTTGTTCAGCTGGGAAATGGATTTCTGCATTTGTGCCATCATACTGCTCAGGGTTTCAATGCTCGGTTCTGGTGTTGGTTCAGGAAGCGAAGAAGAGATAAACGCTTTTGCTTTCCATATTTCCAGAATCTCATCTGAAGGAATGGTATAAGGATCGTACAGTTTATTGTCGGAGACCAGCTTCAATTCTTTGTTCTCTTTGAATTTATTTCCGGCTCTTTTGTAGACTACGCCTTCATTTTTGCTGATGACAATATAGGTTTCACCTACTTTAATGTCATTCCAGTTGTCCAGGTATTCGGCAAGGATGATACTGCCGGATTGGATTGGTAGCATCGAATCGCCTAAGATTTCAAAAGCTCTGAATGTACCTTGTTTTAAGAAAGGTAGTGGCAGTTGAAATTTTGGTAAATCTTTGATGTATTCCGGATCTGCGAAGCCGTTCAGGTAACCAGCACTTGCTTTTACCGGCACCATTTCTATATTCTCTTTATTGTCATTATCTACCGAGATACTGAGTATTCTTAGATTAGATCCCTGACTTTTTAGCTTCGGTTTCCAGCTATCGTTGATTCTTTCGTTAATAAATTCGTCGATAGTGAGGTCATAATATTCTGCTATTTTTTTTAGCAAATCATATTTCGGTTCCGCACGGTCTTCTTCGTAGGCTCCGATTAGTGATCTCTTAACCTCCATGGCATCAGCAAATTGCTGTTGTGTGAGGCCTTTTTTCTTTCTAAGGTACTTTAGGTTAGGGGATATATTTGACATAAAATAAAAGTTTAGTATTTATTTGTTTTTACTAATAATATTAGTAGTATTGTACCAATAAAGTTAGTAATTTTAATTTGAATACCAAATAGCTGTACTAACTTAATTAGCTTGTATCATTTAAACCTACAGTCATGAAGAAATTTGTATATATCGTAACCGATAGAAACCGCAAGAGTTTACATGTTGGAATGAGTTCTGATCTGATTAAAACCCTTGATTTTTATAAGCAGATGCCGAATCTGTTTTTTGATTGCGGGCAGCAGCTCACCAGGTTGGTATATTTCGAAGAGTTCAAGACTGAGGCCCAGGCTTTGGGAAGGTTTAAATTAATCAGCCGCTTTACAAGGATGCAGAAGGAAAGGATGATCAGGGCTTGTAATCCAAATTGGATTGATTTGACGATCGGTTTGGATTTTGAACACATCCTCAGCAGTAAGCCCATAATTACCCAGGTGAATCTGCCATTCCACAGTTTGTCCTGAGGTTTTGGCTTTCTGCGATTGCGTTTTGGATGCTATTGAATTTAGGTTCTGGTTAAATGGAACACCTTGTGATCCGGGGCAAGGTGTTCCATTTCCAGCGGATAGTTGTTACCAGCCTGGTGCGAAGGTTAACCCAAACACGCCGGATTTAGCATCTTTTCGCTGTAGTGGAAAGGCGTAATAGGGTTCTAATACAAAGTAACCAAACACATTGACTCTGAGGGAAATTCCAACACTCAATGCGGGTACACGTTCATTGGTGACCTGGGTTAGGAGTTGATTGCCATCTTTATCGAGGATAGGATTTCCCTGGCCATCTTTTGCAGGTTCAATCTGGTAGTTGGGCTGACTTTTGAAAACGACTTTATTTCCCTGATTCCAGGCCAATCCTGCATCAAAGAATAAGTTTAGGTCTGTGAACAATAGTTTTGATGGGATTTGAGCGAGCTTCTTAGGTCCCGTAAAAGGCAAACGTACCTCAAAATTAAAGACGGACATTTTACTTCCTGAAAGTTGGTTGATATCAAAATCACCTGTGCTTGAATTGCGGCTTTTATAGAAAGAGTTTGCTTCATATCCTCTGATGAAATAGGAGTAACCTGCATACAAAGGGTAAAGATTTTCACCTTCTTTTCCTACTCTGAAGTAGTTGAATGTTCTTGCCGCAATAGTGAATGGCTTAACGCGGATGTATTTTCTAATGTCTACCGCAACAGCATAAAACTTATAATCTCCAAAATATTGCTCCAGGCCAACACGGTATCTGAAGCCATCAAGCGGGGAAGCAAGGCCCATAACCGAATTGTCTCCCACAAATGAGGCATTCACCTGCATCAGTTTGAAAGCGTCTAAAGAGAAGCCTAATTCCTGTGCAGCTTGCGCGGTAGGCACCTTAGTTCTCTCTGAACCGATGTATCGCCCTGCACGCCCGTCAATATTATCATAGTAATTGTTGAAACGCGTTACCCGGTAGCTATATCTTGATAAGCTTCCGCCCAGTTCAAACCGGTGTACTTTGTTGAAAGGATAAGCCGCAAATAGCTGTGCCTGCTCTTCAAAAGTACGTATGATATTGGTTCTGTCATTGATTACATCAATTTTACCATCACTTCCGTCAATCTGTTCTGCAACGACATCTCTATAGCCCGTTACATAAGGAACGTGGGAAATGGCCGCTCCCCAGTTGATTCGGCTGGCTTGATTGATATAGCCGACTAAACCACCGAAATCCTGAATCTCCCCATTAATGGCAAGGTTGGCAATGATTTGATTTTTGCCGAGAATATCACTGAATCTACCGGAAATTCCTCCTTGTACACCTGTTCCAAATCTACTGGTTGATACGCCTACACCGCCACTATTGGCCAGGTAATCCAGTTTGAACTTTGGTTTGTAAGGCACGAGTCTCATGGAATCTGCAATTACCTTTTCAAAGCGTTCGAAGTTAGCCAGATTCGTGTTTACGATGTCTACCCCATTGCTTTCCATAGGAGGGAGTACGGCCGCATCAAAGTTAACTGCGTTTGCATCTACCGGCTTAGCCTTGAAGTTATTACGGGGAGAATGGTATAAAGTGTAACGTTGCGATCGGTAATAACTATAAACTATGTCATCATTTCTGGACACACTTATTGCGGGAGAGAATTCGGTGATGCCACTGATGCCGGTAAAGTAATCTGTCAGTTGTTGTACTTTTTGATCCCCAAGTGTATACTCGTAAAGGTTTCTGAAACCATCCCTGTTGGAAAGGAAGTAAATCTTTTTGCTGTCTCCGGAAAACTGGGCATTTAAATTGTTGGCTCCGGGAAATACAGGGATATTAGAAATCATTTTGTGGTCTATATCGTAGATGCTTAGGTTGAGCGGATGAACGGCATTGTTGCTTTGATGAGACATAGATGCTCTATCTGATGAGAAAACAATCTTTTTCCCATCAGCTGCGTAGTTTGGCGCATAGTCTGAATAGCTGTCGTTGGTGATTTGGGTCACCTGTTTTGTTTTTAGGTTATAGGAAAAGATATCACTCTGACCTTCCACCATACCTGAGAAGGCGATGTCATCGCCATTGGCTGCCCAGGAAAGGTTTCCAAATTGAGCAACATCCCCCATAGGAGCGCGTAGGATTGTTTTTCCGGAAGCGACATCAATGATCATCAATTGATTTATCCCTTTGCTGAAAATACTGAAGGCAAACTGCTTGCTGTCCGGCGACCAGGTTCCTGCGGATTCCAGAAAGTTAAAGTCGTCTATATGGGAATTGGAGACCTGACTGCTCAGTTTCCTGATGATGTTTCCGGTTTTCGCATCAGCGAGAAACAGGTCAATCCCAAATAAGTCTTTTTCTGATAAAAAGGCCAGGTATTGTCCATCCGGACTAATTGCCGGCGCCACATTCATATTGCCCGCGTTTTTGTTGTCTACGATTTTAGTGCCTGTAATTTTGATCTGGGAACTGTCTGGTTTTAACATCGGGCGGTAATGCGCTTCGATGGCACTTTTCCAGAGGCCGGAAAGCGTACGGTCGTCATAACCAAAAGTGTATTTTAAGCCATTCTCATACCCATATTTGGCTGTTGCTTTAAATAGTGGGACAATAGTGGTATCTCCGTAAACAGAACCTACGAAAGTCCAGAAGGCCTGACCATAGCGGTATGGGAAGTATTTATTGGATTTGGTCAGGTCTTTTAAGGAAGGAACATCTCTGTTGAGCAGGGCATCTCTCATCCACATCGAAGTGAAGGCATCTGTTTTTCCTACGGATAGGTATTCCGCCATTCCCTCTACCATCCATAATGGGGTATTGCTGATGTTTTCAAGACCTATCGAATCTTTTTCTAATAGCAGGCGGTATTGAAAAGCGTGCACAAGCTCATGCCCTAATACATGACGGGTTTGGTTGTTGAGTTCCATGACTGGCATAATCACCCTGTTTTTGAACGCTTCAGTTACCCCACCGGTCCCTATTCCAATCTCTCCGCTTAAGGCAGTGGTGGTCTGGAAATCCGGATGGTTGTTGTAAAGTATGATTGGATTCTTCTTTACGAAGGTATCTTTAAAGATCTCCTGGTGCATTTTATACCATGTTTCTGCATCCTCAGCAAACTTCTTAACCATCTTTTCATTTTTGAGGTAGTAGTAAATCTCAAAATGTGGCGTTTGTAATACTTTGAATTTCTCATTCTTATATCGGACAATATTTTGTCCGAAAACCTGAGCCTGGACTGTGCCGGCAGATATGCTGAGAATAATCAAAAGAGGAAGTAATCGTCTAAATAGGGGAGCGCTTAGATTCATAGGTGATTATATTTGTTCTGGTTAAATTTATACAAAAATGTCTTATAAAATAAGCCGGTAGTCAGGCTTATTTCATAAGACAATATTTAAAAGCGATATACGCTATACAAGAAGATGTTTTGAATTAATATGGTTTAAGCCATTCTATTTAGCAGGTTTAACTTTCTCCTGTTCTTTTTTTATACGTTCTTTTTCCTTTTCTTCTTCACGTTCTTTCTTTCTCTGCTCTCTTTTTTCTTTTCTGGTTAATGGGACTTCAGCAGCAGGTTGTTTTACCGGTTCCGGAGTTTTCTTATCCTCCGTTTTGATGATATCTTCTTCTTTGATTACCGGTGGCTGATCGTCCGTTATTGGTTCATCCGTGCTGGTAGAATCTACAGCAAGACTATCGGTAGTGGTTGTATCTACTCTTATCCTCGGACTAGGGCAATCGATGTTCCTTGTGATTTTGACTTTCGCTTTCGGGAAAGGGCCGTAGGTATAACCTGTACTTGGATCGTGGTATACTTTTTCCATGAACTTGGCAAAGATTGGCAATGCTGTTCTTGAGCCTTCTCCGGTTGCACCATTGTTAAAGTGAGCGGTACGTTCATCGCAGCCTACCCAAACACCGGTTACCAGATCTTTAGTTACACCCATGTACCAGGCATCCACATAATCCGAGGAAGTACCTGTTTTTCCACCAATCTGATTTCCTTTTTTCCAAAGATCCCATTCCCAAAGTGCCTGAGAAGTTCCACCTGGTTCTTCCATACCTCCACGAAGCATGTATAACATCAGCCATGCAATCTCTTCAGAAAGCACTCTTTTTGTTTTCGCTTTAAAGTCTTCAATTAGATTATCATCCTGATCAGTAATCTTCTCCACTAAAATCGGATCTGTTCTTACTCCTTCATTCAGGAAGGTGCTATAAGCCCTCACCATTTCATAAACGGAAACATCATTTGGGCCAAGGCTCACAGATGGTACGGCTTGTAGTGGACTTTCAATTCCACATTCTTTTGCCCATTTTACGACATTATCAGCGCCTACTGCTTCAGTAACCTGTGCGGTAATGGTATTTACAGATTTACCCATGGCCCATCTTAAGGACATTTCTCTGTAACTATAGTTCCAATCTGCATTTTTAGGCTCCCAATAAAGTGTTTTTCCTTTTTCCTGATAGGCGATTTTTACAGGTTTATCTGTGAAGGTATCGCAAGGACTCATGCCTGATTCCAGCGCAGCGAGGTAAGCAAAAGGTTTGAAGGTTGAACCTGCTTGTCTTTTACTTTGGTTAACGTGATCATATTTGAAAAACTTATGGTCAATACCACCAACCCATACTTTAATCTTCCCACTGAAAGGGTCCATGGTCATCATTCCTGCATTCATGATCTTTCCGTAATAACGAATAGAATCCATGGTAGAGAAAAGGGTGTCACGATCACCTTTCCAGGTAAAGACTTTCATCTTTTTCTTTTTATCGAAATACGCTTTAATGGAATCCGGAGTGTTGCTGAATTTTTTCTCTAATATCGCATAGACAGGTAATTTACGCATGGCGCGATCAGGATAGTCTACTTTTTTCTTTTCAGAATCCTGCCATGGGTCTTCTTTTCCCCAGACACTATAAAATCTTTTCTGAATGATTTTCATTTGATCTGCTACTGCTTCTTCTGCGTATTTCTGTAGCTTGGAGTCGATGGTGGTGTAGATTTTCAAACCATCTTCATAAAGATCGTAGTCATTGTCGTCCGCCCATTTTTCAAGGTATTTGTCTACTGCGGCACGTAGATAAGAATCTCCGTCACTTCCATCATCTATACTGCCTTCTTTAAGTTTGATGGGGGTATTTTTATAAGTGTTTAGTTCTTCTTTACTGATGTAGTTGTATTTGTTCATCTGAGCTAGCACCACATTTCTGCGTTCCAGTGCCTTTTCAGGATTTCTCACGGGATTGTAAATAGAAGTTCCTTTTAGCATTCCTACCAGTAATGCAGATTCCGGCACCTGAAGGTCATTCGCCCCTTTATCAAAATAGACTCTTGAAGCTGTTTTGATACCGAAAGCATTGTTCCCGAAAGAGACGGTATTGAGGTACATCGTCAGGATGTCGTTTTTAGAGTAATTGGCTTCCAGTTTTACAGCGGTCATCCATTCTTTTAACTTGGAAACGATGGTTCGTACTACGGGGATATGTTTAATGATACCCTGGGACTTGTTGTAACGGGTTCGGTAAAGGTTTTTGGCAAGTTGTTGGGTGATGGTACTGGCGCCACGTTTGTCGCCGGTAGCAGTAGAGATTCCGCTTGATAACAGGGATCGGAAATCTATACCCATGTGACTGTAAAAACGAACATCTTCTGTGGCAATTAAGGCTTCAACCACGCTTGGAGAGATCTCTTTAAAGCTGACCGGAGTACGGTTTTCTTTATAATAACGGCCGATTAATTTTCCATCGGAAGTGTATAATTCAGAGCCTACACTTTGGGTGGGTGCTTTGATGTCTTTAAATGATGGGGAGTACCCAAATAGCCATAAAAAGTTGAGTTGGAGCGCACAGAAGAATATAATGATGCAATATAGGAATATGCTAAAATAGCGAATATACTTATTGCGGATTTCTTTAAACATGGAAGTAAAGATCAAAAAAACGTAAAACAGTTCGTGTTAAATAGTGTTAAAACTTGTAACGCAAATTAACGTAAAAAAATTGCGAATGTTCTTATTTGTTGTTTAAAAGCGTTTGTTGTTTCTTTTAGAGGTAAAGCGGGGATTTTAACATCCTTCCAGGATCAATAACATCTTTACTATTGAAAAGGTTTGTAAATTGTCCTCAGGAAAATGGTTTGTTATTCCTTTTGGAGGTTAATTGTTTTCAGTGTCGGCCAGAGAAGTATGTTTCTTATTGTCTTAATGAGAAAAATAATTTGTTAATTCGATTATTATGGTTATATTAGTTACTGAAGATAAACTAAATAGCGCTTTGTTTAATATTTTTGAAATCAATTCCATGTGAATTCCCGTATCAGGCAATTGAATTTTTGATTCTTCAAATTCCAATAAGCTTCTTTTTTATCATGGAGTTCCATTGCTGTTTTGGCGGTCCTTCAATTTTTGATTCATTTTTAAATGTCCGGATATCAAAAATAAATCACCGGAGAATTCGGGTAAGGATCCTTTTTAAATTATCTAATTCAGCTATACTGTTTTAGACAATGATTCAGATCACAGGCCTTAGCGGCCATTAAATTTTTAACCCTGTTTTTATTAGTTTTTTTTGTGGATCAAATGGTTTGGTTATCAGTTATTTGGTTGCGAAATGTTTTGCGAATTATAAGTTTTTTTTGCGCTAAGTCCTGACTAGACATTACTGTTTTTTAAATCAGATAATTTGGTCAGTATCTCCTGTAATCAAGGTGAATTAATACAGTTAAAATTGTCAAATATGTATAAAAAACACACCCATTATTTTTGTTCATTCCGAATCCTCCAACCTCCATAGAAAACGAATCTAAATCGTGTTTTATTTACTCAAAATAGTGTTAAGGTCCTGTGTAGTTGTGTTTTGTGAAAGTTGATGTTGCAAAATGTTTACTTCTTTCAAAAACTGAATTAGTTTGGATTACGTAAGCTATAAAAATAAGCAGAATCCCTCTTTTTATAGCTTTTGTCTCTTTTCTGATGATTTTGAAGCAGCATTTTTATTGGTTTTGCCTTTTTGAAGGACTGAACACAGTCCTGGAAAAAAGCGTGATCACAAACGTTCTTAGAATGAATAAAATGAATAAAACCCAAATGTTTAAACATCCCATAAAGGCGTAATAATTGTTAAGCGTCAAGCATCGATATTTTTAGGTTAAACCATATGGCATTAAGAGCTGATTATACTGAACTTCCCGACAGTCAACTTGTCCTTTTATTGAAAGAAAGCAATGCTATTGCTTTCACTGAAATCGTAAACCGCTATCATACTTTGCTGTTCTCATTTGCCTATCGGCGAATTGATAATAAGGAACAGGCAAGAGATTTAGTTCACGATGCATTTGCAACCATTTGGGAAAAGAGAGCGATGCTGGTAATTGAGGGAATATTGGAAGCCTATTTAGTACAGATGGTTAAGAATAAGGTATTGAACTACTTTAAACATCAGCAGGTATCCAGAAAGTATATTGAGAATTTCGGGAAGTATCTAAATAATGTCCAAAACAATACAGATCATCTGGTGCGTCACAATGACCTGTCTACATTGATTGAAAAAGAAATAGCTGCGCTACCTGAGAAATTGAGGATTGTGTTTGAGCTCAGCAGGAAAAAATCTATGAACCGTAAAGAGATCGCTGAGTATTTAGGTATTCCAGAGAACACGGTGAAAACTAATCTACAGCGCTCATTAAAAATCTTAAGGGTTAAACTGCCTTCAGGAAATCTGTCTGTACTTTTTCCCTTCCTATAGTTGTTGAATTTTTACTAAAGGAATCGCCGGTTGTGATCACGACTGGCGGTTCCTTTTTGCTCTAAATCCTGAGTTAGTAATTTATTTACATTTTTTGAATACTAAGCTAATACACTGTTGTGTGGTAGTTATAATTATTCAATCAGATGAGCAATATAAATCCTGAGCAATTACTAAATAAGTATAAAGCGGGCGAATGTACACCAGAAGAATTAGCTCTTGTGGAATCCTATATCATTGATGAAGGTGCTACGCCTCAGGATCTTCTTGGGATGGAAACCGATTTGATGGGTTATAAAGATGCCGCGGCTCGTATTCCATGGAAAATCAGGAGGAGAAACTGGCCGCTGAATCTTTTGCTGATTGCTGCTTCAATAGTAGTTGTTTGTGGATTGTTCACTGTTCTCTTTACAAAAGAGACAAATTCAATTAACTATGCAGGTGATGTTAAGCCGGGTGGTAATAAAGCTGTACTAACCTTAGAAAGCGGTAAGGAAATTGAGTTGAGTGAAGCAAAGACAGGTATTGTCGTTGATGCATCGAAATTGACCTATAATGACGGAACGGTAATTAATAATGAACAATCAAAGACTTTTACAATTTCCACCCCACGTGCCGGAACCTATCAGGTCCGCCTTCCGGATGGTTCAGTTGCATGGCTAAACGCAGCATCAAGTTTAACTTATAGTCCGCCTTTAAAAGGGGAAGGAGGTAGCCGTCGGGTGAAACTGATTGGGGAGGCCTATTTTGAAGTCGCAAAAGACAAGGAGCATCCATTCGTTGTAAGTACAGCTAAACAAATGGTTACTGTTCTGGGGACACATTTTAACATCAATAGTTATACTGATGAACAAGCAGTTAAAACTACGCTTCTGGAAGGTAGTGTTCGTGTAGCTATTTTATCTGCCTCAGGAAGTCCTGTATCAGGTGAAACCAAAATTCTTAAGCCGGGGATGCTAGCCCTTAATTCCGGGAATGCTATTGAAGTAAAGCAGGTAGACCCGGGGTTGGCTATTGCATGGAAAAACGGGGAATTCGCATTTAAGAATGAGTCGCTGGAAAATATTATGAAAAATGTATCCAGATGGTATGATGTAGAAGTGGTTTATGAAGATCCTCAAGCTAAGGCGAAACTGTTTGGAGGGTCAATTTCCAGGTTCGAAAAGGTGTCAAAAGTGCTCTGTATGTTGGAGCTCACCGGAGATGTAAAGTTTAAAATTGCCGGTAAAAAAATTATAGTTACAAATTAGGGTTCTCAATGATTAATGCTCTCAATTAATCTTATTTATTCCGGGAATCTGGGCTAATGGGTGTTGTAATAAACAGTATATGAACAATTTAAAGCTATTAAAGATGAAGAGCGTAGTAAGAAATTCAACTTAATCCCCCCCCGTGGGATGAGGCATGAAAAAGGCCAGGAGTGCTCGATACACTTCCTGGCCAAATGCCGGAAATTACAGATAATTGAGTGTAACCTAAAAAACCAGACAAGCAAACTTAGAAAATTTTCGCCATTAAGCAAAATAACGGTTCTATCTGCCGCTAAGACTTGTCGTATCAGACGAAATGAACAAAATATGCTATAAACCCGACATACCGAAAAGGTATGTTTTTAAAATACTGCTGGTAATGCGCCTAACCACCGTTATTCTTATCGCTACCCTATTGCAGGTCAGTGCCTCAGGCTTTAGCCAAAAGAAGATCACCTACGTGAAGAAAAAGACAAATTTATGGGATCTTTTTAATGCTATAAAAGCACAAACCGGCTATAAAGTATTATGGTCTGATGATGTGATCAAAACGAGCGAACCGATAGATGCCAATTTTACCAATGCAACTATTGATGAGGTGATGAAGAAAGTCCTTGCAGGGAAGCCCGTAACCTATATAGTACAGGACGAAATGATCGTGATAAGGAGGGATTTGCCTTCATTTCGTGCTAAGGTCAGTATGGTTGTTCCTGCAATTGATGTTCGCGGCCGCGTTCTTGATGAAGATAGTAAGCCGCTGGTGGGAGCGATAGTAAGAGTAAAGGATACAAAAACAGTTATAGTAACCGATAATAATGGTGAGTTTACTTTAAAAAATGTTGGGGATAAAGCGGTTTTACTCATTTCTTATTTGGGGTATCAGACATTAGAAATCCCTGCCTCAGAATCTTCAAATTCCATAAAATTAGTATTGAGTAATGATAAACTCAATGAGGTGGAAATTGTAAGTACGGGTTATCAAAATCTGCCAAAAGAGAGGGCGACGGGGTCGTTTACACTCGTAGATAATAAACTACTAAACCGTTCAGTGTCTCCGGATATCATGTCCAGATTAAGAGGAGTTACAAATGGAGTTTTAGTGACTAAAAATGGTGGTTTTAGCGTTAGAGGGCAGAGCACGCTTTTCTCCAATAGCTTGCCCTTAATTGTGGTGGATAATTTTCCGTTTGAGGGTGATATCAATACGATAAATCCGGACATGGTGGAAAGTGTGACCATTCTAAAAGATGCAGCAGCAGCTTCAATCTGGGGTGCATCTTCTGGTAATGGGGTTATCGTGATTACCACAAAAAAAGGTAAGCTCAATCAAGCTCCATCAATTAGTTTAAAAGCAGATTTAACGGTTGGTAGTAAGCCTGATCTGTATTACGAGCCCCAATTAAGTAGCAGCCAATTTATCGATGTAGAGCAGTTTCTTTTTGATAAAGGAGTGTATGATGCTACAATCAAAAACGGTTATACTACCATCTCTCCGGTAGTTGCCATCTTGCAAAAGATTAAGCTTGATAAAGGTTACGCTGTTCAGGGAAAGGCGGAGATTGATGCGTTAAGAGAGGTTGACTATAGGGATCAATACAACAAATATTATTTCAGAAAAAGCATCCAACAACGGTACGCTGCAGAAGTGAGGGGAGGAGGTACTGCTCAGACTTATTATTTTTTTGCTGGATACGATAAGAATCTACCTAGTTCAGTTGCTTTATCAAATTCAAGGACAACTCTTAAAGGAAACAATAGCTACAATTTGCTTCAAAACCGATTACAGTTGAATACAGATATTACCTTTTCAAAATCTCAAACCAAGAATTCAAATGTTTATGGTTACAATACCTATGTCCCTTATGAACAATTGGCAGATGAAAATGGCAATGCATTAGCAATATTAAGAGGTGGTGGATTGAGAACGGCCTATACCGAAGGGGTTGGTAATGGTCAATTATTAGACTGGGCATATAAACCTTTGGAGGAATTAAGGAAAGGTTATTCTCAAGACTCTAAGGACCTTACCGATTATAGGATTAACCTGGGGCTGACCTATAAGATTATTGGTGCCTTGAATTTTACTGCTAATTATCAATATTATAATGCAAGTACTTGGGGAGAAGGCAATAATAGTGTTAATTCGTTCTCTACAAGGAATTTAATCAATACCTATTCTCAAATAAATCCCTTAACCAAAATTGTAACCAGACCGATTCCTATAGGGGATGTCTTTAGAACTAGGTATGAGCGTAGAGAATCTAATCAGGGCAGAGCCCAGCTGAATTTTAATCAGTCCTTTGCAACAAAACACAACATTTCTGCTATTGTTGGTTATGAGATTCGGGATAACCAATGGCGTAGTAATGCATTTAATGTTTATGGATATAATCCCGAAACAGCAACAAGTACTTTGGTAGACCAATTTTCGTCATTTACAAATTACATTACTGGTATTCAAGAAAAAATAGGAGGTGTAGAGCAACAGTCTTCGGAAAGAGGTACAGTAGACCGTTATATTTCGTTATTTGGAAATGCGTCTTACATTTATGATGGTAGATACATTGTCTCAGGTAGCTACCGTAAAGATGAGTCTAATTTATTTGGCGTCAAAGCAAATCAAAAGGGAGTTCCTTTATGGTCTGCCGGTTTGGCTTGGAACGTTGATAAAGAGCCTTTTTTTAATGTGAATTGGTTATCAACTTTACAATTGAAAGCAACGTTTGGATACAATGGAAATGTAAATAAATCGATATCGGCTTACTTAACCGCTAAAATTGACTCTCAGTTGAATAACTTCTCAGGACTTAATTTTTATGCTATAATGAATCCGCCAAATGACAATTTAAGATGGGAGAAGGTGAAAAACATCAATGCAGCGATGAACTTTTCTACAAAAAACGCACGTATTTCTGGAAGTTTGGAATTTTATATTAAGGATGGAAAGGACTTAATTGCAGCTGGCCCCATAGCTCCTCAAACGGGTGTTTCGATTTTCACAGGAAATACCGCCGATACCCAGACGAAGGGCATTGATCTTCAATTAAATTCAGTAAATTTTAATCGAGAGTTAAAATGGAATACAACTTATATTTTTAACTATGTAAAAGATAAAGTTACTGGTTATAAGACTGTTGTTGGCACAAATTCTACGATTGTTGCAGCTGCTAGTGCTGGATTGGCTCCATTGGTAAATTATCCCATTAATTCAGTTTTTGCCTTCAAATGGGCCGGTTTAGATGCATCAGGTAATCCTCAAGGTTATTTAAATGGAGTAGTTAGTACTGATTATGGAAAAATTATGGATACTACAGATCCGAGCCAACTTCAGTTCTTTGGTTCGACAGTCCCAACCATCCATGGTGGACTTAGAAATACTTTTTCTTATAAAAGCATGGAGATCTCCTTTAATGTTACTTATAAGATGGGGTATTATTTCAGGAAAAATTCTTTAGTCAATGCTAATCTCTATGGAGGTAATTTTAGAATTAAAGATTACGATTTCAGATGGCAAAAACAAGGAGACGAATTAGTTACTAATGTACCATCCCTTGTTTATCCTGGAAATGGTTTGCGGGATTCATTTTATTCGGGTTCGGCGATCCTGGTAGAACGGGGAGATCATATTCGCTTACAGGATGTTCAGCTGAACTATACCTTAACTAGAAAGCAACTCCCTAAACTTCCATTTGATACCATAAATATCTATGCATACGCTACGAATTTTGGTTTGCTTTGGAAAGCAAATAAGTCCGACCTAGATCCGGAAGTTAATACATACCCTAATCCCAGAACTATAGCATTTGGGATAAAAACTAACTTTTAATTAAAATATCATGAAAAAATTTATACTCCTCTTAAGCAGTTGTATGCTTATAATAACAATCAATGGATGTAAAAAAGATTTTTTAAACGCAAAACCCAGTACTAATATTGTTCAACCAATAACCCTGGAAGATTTTCAGTTGCTCCTTGATAACACTAATTTAAATTATGGTGTTGGTATGGGGGTTCTCGCAGCAGATGAATACCAATATAGCAGCGATGCAACTTGGCTCTCTGCGCCATCAGTTACAGCTCGGAATTCTTATATATGGGCTAAAGATATTTATGAAGGAACTATAACTTTTCATTGGTCAAGTTCATACCAAGCTATATTTTATGCTAATAATGTATTGACTGGAGTTGAAAAAATTGAGAGAACACCTAAAAATGCAGTGGAATGGGATAGAATAAAAGGATGGGCTTTGTTTTTAAGAGCTTATTCTTTTTATGATTTAGTGAATAATTTCGCTCCATTTTACAACGAAAAGACTGCAGCAAAAGATTTAGGAATTCCCTTACGATTAAACCCTTCCATTGATGAAATATTGCCGCGTTCATCTGTAGAAATAGTCTTTGAAAGAATTTTCAAAGACCTTGATGAAGCAACAACTTTGCTAAATACCGCGCTTCCTACAGCACGATCAAGGCCTTCAAAAGTAGCTGCTCATGCCTTATTGGCCAAAATCTATTTAAATATGGGTAAATATAATCAAGCTGAGTCGAATGCCGATGTATGTTTGGGCCTCTATAGTAAATTAATTGATTATAATACCCTGAGTAAGACCAGTTCTACCCCATTTGTAAATAATCACGATGAGCAAATTTATGCTAGGATTGCGACTATAGAAAATGCAATTAGGTTAGGACCTACTAATAACTATATTCAAGTTGCTCCAGATCTTATGGCACTTTACGGACCAAATGATTTAAGATTGAGTGTTTTTTATAGTAAACAAACAGACGGAACTTATGATATTAAACGAAGTTACTATGGTGTCTCAGGCGCTATGCCTTTTGTAGGTTTAGCTACAGATGAGATATATTTAATAAAGGCAGAATGCCTCGCGAGGAGAGGAGAGGTTCAACCGAGCATGGATGTCTTGAATAAGCTTTTAATTACTCGCTGGAATCCAAAAGCAACTTCACCTGAGGTGCCTTATAAGAATGTAATGGCTGCTAATTCTATGGAAGCCCTAGATAAAGTTTTACTGGAGAGACGGAAGGAACTGGTATTTAGAGGATCTAGATGGGATGATTTAAGGCGTTTTAACAGAGCCGGCGCTAATATAACTTTGAGGCGTACCATTAATGGGCAAACTTATTCTTTGCCTCCTAATGACCCAAGGTCTGTGTTTCCTATTCCTGATGACGAAGTAAATTTAAGTGGTATTCAACAAAATTCAAGATAAACATGAAAAATATAAATAAAATTGCAGGTTTAATACTGTTATTTTTGTGTGTTATTACAGAATCCTTAATTGCTCAGGCTAAAATGGGATCTATGGCAGATCAAATTACTATTGAAATTGATTTGCTGGATAATGCCGATCAACCACTACTAAACAAGGAACTTAGTGTGCGATTAAGTATAGCTACTTTCGGTTCAGATATTTCTATTGCTCCCCGAAAAGTTTACACTACTATTCTAAGTACTGATAAACCTTTTAAAATTTCCCTGCCCTCAACCACTAATTTTACCTATGTCCATTTTGAGTTTGAAGGTATGGAAAAGCGGGGGTTTCTAAATAATTACTATATTTTTGAAAAAGGTGATAGCGTAAAGTGTAGGGTGTCTGGAAATAGTTATGAATTTTATGGGAAGGGTGCGGAAAAGCTCAACTGTCAAAGCGAAATGTATGATCTTCAATACAGATCTGGAGTAAAAGAAAGTAAACTGTATCGTGATAAACAATATGAAACCTTATTTAGGGTCACTAAAAAAATATTGGATTCGATATTTGAACTTCAGGTTGAGATCGTAAATAAACATGCCATAAAACTTGGAAGAAAGATGACTGAGATTATGTTGGCCAACGCATATGGGAATAGATATGCTCCAAACATAAGTTCTGTAATTATGAGCTCTAGAATAAATGACCGTAATCTCCTTCCGGCGTTTTTAAAAAGTGATGCCTATAGAAGTATAGACATGAGTTTGAACCAAAAACTTGATCCTACAATTTTGATCAGCTCAACAACTTATTGTAACTTTCTCCTTGAGAAAATTACTGCTGAAAATTCGATAGACCCTAAATCGCTCACATTGCGGTCAAAAATTGAAATGCCAACATTTGTTTTTAATGCAATTAAAAACAACCATCGGGGCTTGCTTAGAGAAAAACTTCTAGCAATGTTTTTTTTGAGATATAAAGATTATTCAATAAGCTATCCATACCTGGATGAAGCAATATCGTATGTGGAAAATACTGAAATTAAAGACATTCTACTAAATATAAAAGACACTAGAACTAAAGGTGTAGCTTTCTTCCCATTCGAGCTGGAGGATACGAATGGAACCACAATTCGGCTGTCAGATTTTAGTGGAAAGGTTGTGGTATTAGATTTTTGGTACACTGGTTGTACAAATTGTATTATACTTCATGAAGGAATGAAGCCTATCGTAGAAAAATTTAAAAATAATCCTAAAGTTGAGTTTGTCTCAGTTAGTGTTGACAAAGATAAATTGGCTTGGTTGAAAAGTGTAGCTTCTGGAAAGTACACTGATCCCCAGAGTCTAAATTTGTATACCAGTGGTTTAGGGACTTCTCATTCATTGATAGAAAAATATAATATCCGTAGTTATCCAACACAATTTGTACTGAAAAATGGAACTGTATTTTCATCATCGCCCCCCAGACTGGGGCCTGCTTTTACAAACAACATAGAGGCAAGAAGTGCTTTTATTTCATTGATTGAGGAAGCTTTAAGGGATAATTATTTTTTACCTTAGTTAAAAAAAAATGCTTCTTAATTTGAAGTATCGTAGTACCCTTTTGAAACGATCATCAAGGGTTCAAGGGTTATTGGACCATTTGCTGGGTCTGATAATTGACGAACTTGTTCCGCTGTGAGGGTTGTGGGTAATGCTGGGGGATAACTTTCATTTGAAAGATCTAAATAAGCACAAATTCCCGTGGTATTGTTAAAGCAGAAAATTGCATCAAAATCATGGCTATCTATGCGATTGTAATGACCTTGGATGTCTTGTACATAGAAGGTTGCATGTGTTATGTTTTTATTAGCGAATACACTTCCGATAAATACTGATGCTAAGATCGTTAGATTAATCAATAAATTTTTCATATTGTTTAATTTAAAAATTAATAGATAGAATAGAGAGGGGGTTCAGATAGAACACCCTCTTTTAGTTTTAATTGTAAGTGCCTGTAGCAATACCAACTGGTTGTAGTTTTGGAGCTACTGGATTACTTGGAGTTTGAGGAGCTGCTAGCAGAATTACTTCTTCAAGTGATAAAGTAGGTAATAGTTCATCTGTTGAGATCTGTTCATATGCACAGGTTCTATTGTTGTCTGCTAAACAGTTGATTGGGTCAAATTCTTCTGTCATCAAAGTATAAGATCCGTCTGGATTTTGTACATAATGTTTAGTGGCAACTATTTTTTGGTTGGTAAATGCACTTCCAGCAAAAGCTACGCCTACAACTAGCAGGCTAAAAAATAAATTTTTCATAATGTTTATAGTTTAAGTGATTTAATGCTGCCGTATTTTACTCAGGACACAGCTTTAACCTGCATTACGCGTAAATTCTTTATAAGCCATATGGATGGTTCTTAGTAAGTTATGTTAGTGTTTTTATGGGAAAAGAAAATTGAAATTCCCGCTAAAAGAATAAAAATCAGGTTGAACCAAATGTGTTCTGTCCAGGATAATTTGCTTATTACTCCTCCACAATGACAAGGAATCACTGCAATAAATATTTTCATATAAATGAGGTAAAGCGTAAATACCGTCATCAATGCCCCTGACGCAATGAGCCCCTTCTTTCGTGTTATAGGAACCATCAAAAAGATTGAAATTACAATTTCAGTTATCGGAATCAACCAAGCTATATACTTCCCTGTAGCATGTATCAGATCAAGTCTGCTCATGAACTTCACGAACACCTCCATGTTCCAGAATTTATCTGTTGCCGTATAAATGAACAGCGCGATAAAAACATACGCTACAGCATCAATGGTAATCTCTTTTGCTTTTTCAGAAAGATGAAATCTCGATGATTTTTTCAATGTTGTTTCCATTTTTGTAATTTTTGACCCTGCAATTATTAATTTCTTTAGCTGTTGCAAGTCATATAGAGTTGATTTGTTGAGTAATCCATCTGTGCCATAACCCGCAGGGTTATCGTGATCGGGATTTGGTAAGCTGGCATTCGAAATCATCATACTCTATATTTTCCTGCAACATCAATTTTCTGGAAAGAGACCGGGACTAATTCCCGAATTTCAGCCCGCGGCCCTTTCAGATTAAAAACTATATTAAGTTGGTTTTATGTGTGTTACCTGCTTACTATTTAAACCGCGACTGGTGTAACTTATGCCTTTCCCAGGCGAAATCCCATTCACCACTTACAATCGCCTCATTTCTTATGTCAATTACTTTTCTTAATGCCTGTTCTTCATTTTCTGCAAATACCTTCGAGATAAATAAACCATGATGACTTTCTGCTCCTCCATAAAAGCAGATGTTATGTTCTTCATTTTTTGTTTCTTCTATATCGCAAGTGCTATCGCACATAAAAATATCTCTGGCTGTACTATTAGTTTGTTCAATAGAGATATAGTAGGCACTCTGCTTTTGATCAGAGATGGGATCCGGGTTTAAGATCCCATCAATGATTTCAAGACAAGCGTCACTTTTAAAACCTCCTATAAACTGCTGCGCTTTTTCTTTGTTGTCAAAAACAGCATAGACTTCATCCATCACATCATACCTTTTTGGTTTTACGAAATAGATTCTTTTATCAGCGTTCATAGTATTAATGATTAGCGTTTTGTTATACCAAATGTAAGGGGTGTTTTAACTGATTTTTGTTACATATGCAACAAACGCGTGTTACATATGTAACAGAATTCGCAGCTTAATGGTCTCTATTCAGCTTGTATTGGGCATAGGCTGTGCTCAACCTGGATCTGGAGACATTTAAGTGTTGCGCAATAAAATCCTTGTTTATCCTATTGATAATGGTTGGATTATGCTTTAGAAACAAGCTAAGTCGCTCTTCAACATTTGATTTTAACAGATGCTGATAAAACTTATTGTAAGTTTCCCTTTCTATCTGTAAGTGAGTGGAGAGCGTTAGCAGCTGCGGAGAATTGTTGAGTAAACTTTTTAGATGATAATGACCTATGGAGATGAGCTCACCGTCTTCTAACATTTGGATATCCTCTTTTCTGTCTTCATAGTTTACGAAACTATTTACATCAAACAGGATATCATCCTTTTTCCATAGACGCGTAACAAATGTTTTGTCGGATTCGTCATGATAGTAGAAACTATGGGCAATTCCACTGTAGAGATAGTGTAAGTGACCATCCTCAAAAGGTCCGCTTTCTTCAATATATTGATCTTTTTTTATCTGTTTTAACCTGCTGCTTGACATAATAAATTCAATGCATTCCCGGGTTAAGGGGCCGACCAGTAATTCCATTTTTGGAATTATTTCTTTGTTCATGATCAGTTTTAATCTTGCTCTGTTTGATTCATTTCCACGTGCTTTCATAGCTCCTGATTAAAAATGTGACAACAAATTCGGATAGGGAAGGAGATTTTGTTTGCGTTATTCATTTTGAGAGGTTGTTTGTAAGGTGTTGATTGTTATAAAGTTACAAACGTATTCTTTGCGTTCAAACGGACTTTTCTTTCAAAATAAATTGAAATAGAACTGTAAGTTGTAAAGGAAAAGTCCACCTGCCACTGGCTACCTCACGGTGACTCTGGTTTCATTCGGGGCAATGCCAAATCTCTTTTTAAATGCGCGGCTAAAATATTTGGGGTCACCATAACCAACGCTTGCAGAAATCTCCCGGACAGTAGTTTGAGTAGTCAAAAGCATTTTCAAACCATGATGCATCCGCAGTTCAATCACCTGTTGATGCAAAGGCCTGTCAAAAGCAAGTTTTGCCAGTCTGACCAGCATTGTTTTAGACATCATAAACCGATCGGCCAAACCAGTTTCATCACCAACCACTTTGCTGGCATAATTCTTTGTTACAAAGTCTGCGATTTCCTTTGCTTTGCCCTCCTGGTATTTTACATTGACCAGCCCCTGGCTCACTTTAAGCATGTACCTACGGATGCAATCATTTAAAAATATATACAAGTCGATTTCGGCATCTCTTCGTTCAGATAGGGTGTTCAGCTTCCTGAGGCTATTGAATAACTGTGCTGCGATATTAAAACCAGGTAAACTATAGCTCTCCAATACGCCGTTTTTAAAGCTGCTAATCAATTCACTGAGCTCCTCGAGTTCTCCGTATTTGGAAATGAGCCATTCCGGTCTGATCGTTAACAATACCACCCGGTAGTTTCCTGCCGATAAACTGCGCTTGTATTTCCCTGCTTTGAGGTAAGCCAATCTGCAGGAATCACCTGACATTTCTGATAAAATATCACCGGAATGGTTATAAAGAATAGAAGAGCTTTCCTGTATGGCGAGCATAAAAAACGAATTCTCCGTGATTTCAAAATCTATTTCGAAATTCGTTTTCACCTTATAATCATAACATTGAAAATAAAACAGATGATGCCTGATAGATTGCACCAAAATATCGGACTTTTCTAAAGTCACATAACAGGCCTCTGCCAGTTTCAAAGGAAGCTGAGTCAAAGCAGATCGTTGATCGATGGGGCAGTTAATTACCGATAATGGCTTTTGAAGTAATTTAACGTGAGAGCGCATGAATATGTCTTTTATCAAACTTAATCACTTCGTCTCCGAAAAAAAACAGCTAAAATTTACATTTTTTGTATAAAAACTTCAATTCGGTGTATAAAAAGTATAAATAACTACTAAAAGGTGTATTTGTTTGGTTTTCCTTGCTTAGGAGGATATCCATAATAACTTTTAAAAGCTTTGCTAAAATGGTAGATGTTTTTGTATCCGACAGCAATTGCTACTTTTCCCACAGTCAATGTCTCGTTCCTTAGCATCTTCTCTGCATCCACCATTCGGCGTTTCGTAATAAATTTAGGTATGGTGCAACCAAAAGTCTTAATAAACAACCGGTTTAAAGTCACACTCGTCATGTTAAATAATGCGGCGATTTTCCGGGTATTGCCGATATCGGGTTTAGTATAATTGGCTATTAAAAAGGCGATGATCTTATAGGCAATACTGCCGCTTTTTTCCAGATCATTTTGTTGATTTGTGCCTGCTTCCCTTGATTTGATCTGATCGGAAGACATTAAACCTTCCACTTTTATTAAATAACTTTCTATGTTTAAGTTTAGGAAGGAAGCACAGTAATGAGCAGGTAAACCAGTAACAGGGTAGTTTTCCAGAAAGAATTTAACCCTTTCTTCTTCAGGTAGCCGAAGCATTTGATTGTTGTCTTCTGTGCCTTTCTTCCCTATAATGGCAACATGTTGGATCAGTTTATTTGTTTCCGGATATTGTTCCAGCTTCATTACATCGGATCTTTTGATTTCCAGTACAGTTACATCGCTTCCGGCTATGAATTTAAAGCGGGCAGGAATGGTTTCAAAAAAGCTTTCTAAGTCTGTGACAATATCATTGGGGTAATATATCCCCGCCACAATTTCTTCCCCATTCGGACCGGTTCTAATGGTTAAAATAAACCCGGAAACCAATTGCCAGGCTTTATTGGCGATATGACCTGGTTTTATAAATACATAACCCGTTTTTCTGTTTTTTTCAATCATCATTGGCTGGATATCATTCCAGAAGCCAGCCGAAATCGGACTCATGTTATTTAAATCATTCAGTAAACGAGCAATATTTTTCATACAGGAAAGCTGTTCGTTGGTTTGAGCGCAAACAATGTTAAAATTGTTTATGTAAACTTAATAAAATTAAATATAACATTTGTGTTTTCACGACAGAATATTTTACTTTTTTTTACTGACAATATACCTTTAGGCTATCTTAATTGAAGGAATGATAAAAGTTTTGCTTAAAAAAGATCATTAACCAGGTGTCCCGATAGAAATATAACGGTTAAAACAGGGTAGCAACGACTGTTGATGGGAAAACTGGCTTTTTAATTATTATGCGCAAGCGAAAGACCCGGGTTACCGAATACTTAAATGAGTCGGGTGCTCCGGACCGCGTGGATTTAAATTGACATTTGAATTGGTATGCGTCATGTCGACTAACAAATCATTGTATTTCTCCAGCAGGCTGATGTATTTGGTCATCCAGTAATCTACTGCATGATTGCCATCCTCATCCTGTTTTCCCTGGCTATTTGCATTCTCAGTAATTTTTAAATTTTGAGCACTTGCAAATTCCTCCGGAAATTCTTTTGTGAAATCATAATCTATAGCCTCGCCAATTTTACAGATGGTCTCCAGGTTTACCTGGCCATATTCAAACCAATTGTAGATAGCTGTTCTACTAACATGAAGCTTTCTGGAAAGCTCGCTGATTCCGATCTTTTTACGTACTACACGTTCGATCACATCTCCTCTATTAGGTGTCATAATTTGTAGGTAGTTTAAATTTAACTTAATCCTATTACCAAAATATACCCGATCAGTTGGATGTGCTGATCTTACCTAATACCATGAAAAAATGATACCAAATCAGCAAATTTTGTGTTTGCTGTACAATATTGATTCATCATATTGAGAATAATTACTGAATTATTCAATTTAACCAGTACTGTGAATATAATTGTAGAATGAAATATTTTCTTGTACAGTTCTGTTACCAGGCTGATATTTACAACTGATTGGTTAATTGAGTAAAAATGGGGAATTGCAGATGCACCTATGAGGCCTTATTTTTACACTATTGTAAAATGGTCTGTATAGACTTTACAATAGATTGACAACTTTTACATATTCGCTATTTTCTCCATAATAATTACCTAGCTTTATTCTACGAAATCGCTGATATAAAAGTGATTTTATACAGAAGCTAATTTTCAAGATAAACAGTCTGAACAATTGGCGGAACAATTTCTATTTGGGAGGGGAGATGTTTCTCGGATATTTTAGTTCAAAATCAGCTACTGTAACTGAAGTGGCGAAGCTATAAGTGACCACACTTATTTAAGCTTATCATCAATTATTTTGCAATAATCAAATACATTAAGGAGCACCATCATGAGCTATGTTGTGCCTCCATATGCTTTTAAGGAAGCAAAAATTTCATAATCATTTTCTGATTCATCTATTAATAAAACCTTTAACATGCTAGACTCACGCACTAAAATTGGTATTATCGGCCTCGGTTATGTAGGGCTGCCCCTGGCTGTAGAATTTGCAAAGAAATACAAAGTATTGGGTTTTGATATTAATGAAGAACGTATTTCCGAACTCAACTCCGGGTTTGATCATACGCTTGAAATTGATGCCGGGCTATTGAATGAAGTCCTGACCAGAGACTGCAGTACTGCACAAGGTTTGTACTGTACCAATGATCCCGAAATCCTAAAAAACTGTACGATTTTTATTGTTACCGTGCCTACGCCGGTAGACAAAAATAACCGGCCTAATTTGATGCCCTTAATTAACGCAAGCATTACTGTTGGCGGGGTTCTTAAACCAGGGGATATTGTAATTTATGAATCAACGGTTTATCCGGGAGTTACTGAAGATGAATGTGTGCCCGTATTAGCCAGAATCTCCGGTCTTGAATTTAACGTTGATTTCTTTGCTGGTTATTCTCCGGAACGGATTAACCCCGGGGATAAAAAACATACAGTGGCCAACATACTTAAAATAACTTCAGGTTCTACGCCTGAGATCGCTGAAATCGTAGATCAATTATACAAATCCATTATTGTAGCAGGTACCCATAAAGCATCCTGTATTAAAGTTGCAGAGGCTGCCAAGATCATTGAAAATGCACAACGGGATATTAATATTGCCTTTGTTAATGAGTTGGCCATGATTTTTAATCGTTTGGGTATTAACACAAATGAGGTACTGGATGCAGCAAGTACTAAATGGAACTTTTTAAATTTCAGACCAGGTCTCGTTGGTGGACACTGTATTGGGGTAGATCCTTATTATCTGGCGCAAAAGGCACAGGAAGCGGGTTACCACCCGGAGATTATTTTGGCTGGGCGTAGAGTTAATGATGGCATGGGCGCCTATGTAGCAGACCAGCTGATCAAGCAAATGATTCAAAAAGACACTCATATTGTGGGTGCAAAAGTACTGGTATTGGGTTTTACATTTAAAGAGAATTGTCCGGATGTCAGGAATACGAAAGTGATTGATATTATCAAAAGATTAAAAGAGTATAACGTACAGGTAACCGTTCATGATCCATGGGCAAATGTGGCGCATGCGAAACATGAGTATGGAATTATATGTGAGAATGGGGAGTCTAAAACCAGGAAATACGACGGGATATTATTAGCAGTTGCCCATCAGGAGTTTAAAAGCATTGACCTGCCAAGCTTATGTAAAAAGAACACTGTGGTATACGATATCAAATCATTGCTTCCTAATGCCTCAGTCGATTTCCGATTATAAAGATCATGGATCTACAAGGGAAAACAATTTATGGTGTTCTTTGGGCGGTAGGGCAGGAACTGAGCTCAAAATTTATTGGATTTTTTATCACAATTATACTAGCCAGGATCTTATCGCCAGCAGAATTTGGTTTAATCGCCATGTTATATGTGTTTATTGCCGTTGGTAATTCATTATTAGATAGTGGTTTGACCTCTTCTCTTATTCGGACCGCAGAGGTGACGCAAAATGATTGCTCCACGGTTTTTTACTTTAATTTATTAGGAAGTGCAGTAGTTTACCTGATCTTGTTTTTTACAGCTCCTTTAATTTCAATGTTTTATCATCAGCCAGTGCTTACAAATGTTGTCCGCGTTTATGGAATAGCACTCATCATCAATGCATTTTTCGGGATTCAGCAAACACTTCTGGTTAAGGAAATGAAATTCAAAACAATGACCATGATCCAGATTCCATCTGTTTTAGGTGGAGGGATTTTAGGAATTGTTTTAGCGAAACTGGGTTACGGAGTGTGGAGTCTGGTATGGATGAGCCTAATTAATTCGTTGATATCTACAATGCTGCATTGGTACTTTTCTAATTGGAGGCCCATCCTTTTATTTGATTCCAAAAGCTTCAAAAATCATTTTAGTTACGGGTATAAGCTCACTTTATCCAGTTTGCTGGATAAATTATACCAAAATATTTACGCGATTCTCATTGGCAAGTTTTACGTCCCGGCACAGTTGGGCTTTTATTCCAGAGCCGATTCAATTAGTCAGCTTCCAATTGGGATCATTTCATCCGCAATTAATAAAGTTACTTTTCCAATGTTCGTTAAAATTGCCGATGATGCTGAACAACTTTTGAATGTGTATAAAAAAATAATGCTGCAGGTTCTTTTTTGGATGGCACCCAGTTTAATCGCTTTGTGTGTCATAGCTGAACCTTTATTCAGATTGGTTTTAACAGATAAATGGTTACCCGCTGTTCCTTACTTTCAAATTTTATGTGTCGCCGGTGTGATGTATCCCATACATGCCTATAACCTGAACATTTTAAAAGTAAAAGGGCAAACAAGTTTATTTCTAAGATTGGAAATTATCAAGAAGGTATTATGTGTGATAGGGATATTTTGTGTGTTTCCATTAGGTATATATGGGCTGCTTTATTTCCAGTTGATCTTTAGCTTTTTCGCTTTTTACATCAATTCTAGTTATAGCGCCAGATTTATCAATTATCCATTTAAAAAGCAAGTTGAAGATATTTTGCCCACTTTATTTATATCAGGTTTTATAGGGATAGGTTGTTTTTTTCTGGACAAAGTGCTGCTGAGATTTGATTTTGGCGATCTACTCCGGATTATGGTTTTAGGGCTTAGTTATTTCATCAGCTATTTTGCAGTCTGCTATCTCTTTAAATTATCAGCAATTATTGATTTCAAACAATTAGTTCTCAAAAGACTAGCTCCCTTATCTACTTTATAGTGTCTGTGTAAAATTGTTTATAGGGCTTGTGTACCGAAAGTTGACGGATTTATTAAAAATAAGATGGAAAGAAATAATCAGGAAATTATGGTTAGTGTATGTTGCCTAACCTATAATCATGAGAAATACATTGCTCAGGCAGTTGAAGGTTTTGTGATGCAGCAAACAAATTTCCCCATTGAGATTATCATCGGTGAGGATTGCTCTACGGATAGAACCCGGCAAATTCTGGATGGATATGCTTCCAGATATCCGGATAAGATCAGACTAATTACCTCTCCATCTAATGTGGGGGCGAATAACAATGCTGTCAGAGTGTTTAAAGCAGTAAGGGGCAAGTACATTGCGATATGCGATGGGGACGATTACTGGACAGATCCTTTAAAACTACAAAAACAAGTGGATTTCCTGGAACAAAATGAAGCCTTTGTCATGTGTGGTCATTATTCTAAAAAGATCTCGGAAAACAATGAAATTCATTATATGAATTTTAATCCTACACCGCTTATTTATTCTTTTAATGATGTAATGACTGAGAATAAAACGGAAATTTCCACTTTGACCATTGTATTTAGAAACTCAGCCGAGATTAAGAAAATGTATACTGCAGATTGGTTTTTAAAATGCAACGCGCCGGATAGATTCATCAAACTTTATACAACGTTTGTATCTGGTAAAGGCATTTATATTCTGCCTGAAACTATGAGTTGTTATAGGATGCATCCCGGTGGGATCTGGAGTTCATTAAAACCTAGAAGTTTAAAACAAAAAGAACTTCATGATTTGCATCTGATCATTAAAATTTTCAAATATTCCTGGAACCAAAGGATTAAGCTTTTTGCCCTCTATATAAAGAAATACTTTTTGTTTGAGGTGAAAGAACGTAGTCTGCAGGGGGCCCTGGGTACAATGAGGACGATACTGTAAAGTTAACTGATGCCATTTCAATAATGGGGATTGAGGAATCATGGAAAAAAAATTGTTTTTTGTTATTAATAATCTTCAGGGTGGAGGGGCGGAAAGAGTCATCTCTATTTTGGCCAATGAGTTCAGCAAGCAAGGCTATAATGTATTTATGGTTTGCCTCAATGAAGCTGAACCGGCTTTTAAAATCTCACCTGAAATTAGGAGGGTGAACCTATTGAAGGGCAGAGGTACTGAGCATATTTGGAATAGAATCAGGTACGCGGGATTGATTTACTTCAGGTTAATCGCCTTGCTCATTAAAGAAAGACCTTATTGTGTGGTTTCTTTTATGACCGCTGCAAATCTGTGGACAGGGTTAACTTGTAGCCTGACAAATGTCCCCTTTGTGGTTTCAGAGCGCACGATGCCAGATCGAACCATTAATTCTTTTAACTATTTTTTTAGAAAACTATCTTTTTTAATCTATCGGAAATCTAAAGCTATTGTCGTTCCGGCGATAGGAATTGCTGACTGTATTAAAAGAAATGAATCTTATAAAGAGCTGAATAATTTTAAGATCATTAGGAACCCAATACACGTATTTCCCAAACCGTCTAATACCAGTGTAAATGACAAAACATTTATTCTTGGTGTAGGAAGGCTCAATTTTATCAAAGGATTTGATTTATTAATTGACGCATATAGTAAAATTAATGCCGAAAATGTTGATTTAATCATTGTTGGGAATGGGAATGAATTTGAAAAATTAAACGCACAGATTGAAAAGTTAAACCTGGTAGGAAGGGTTAAATTATTAGGTGTTAAAGATAACCTGCAAGATTACTATCATCAGGCTGAGTTATTTGTATTGTCATCGAGAAATGAAGGTTACCCTAACGCTTTAATAGAAGCAATGAGTTTTGGCTGTGCTTGTATCGCTGTTGATTGTGAATATGGTCCTTCAGAAATTATAGATCATGAAGTAAACGGGCTTTTAGTTGAAAATTTCAACCAGATTCAACTTACCGAAGCTATGAATGAACTAATAACGAACCAGAGTCTCAGAAAAAAAATTGCAGGTAATGCTCAATTAATAAAAAAAACGAATTCAGTAAAAAGTATTTCAGCCAACTGGGGCCGTTTAATCTTAAATCAGGGTTGACTCTTGTTGTGGAGTATGCATAACGGTTTTTAAATTTTAACCATAAAACAGTCATATATAACATGTCATGTTTTACCTAACAAATTCATTATGAAGGACTATTTAAAAAGAGACATTATAGGGTGGGATACAGAAAATTGGTCAAGAGCAATTCCTTTTTGGGAAAAATTAGGACAGCTTAAACAGCGTGATAATAAGTGTTTAGAACTGGGGGCATATGGCGGCGGTTTATCCTTATGGTTGGCTCTGAATAAAAACCGTGTGATCTGCTCAAACCTTGAGATACCAGATGCAAATACGAAAAAGATTCATCATCAATATAATTGTTTGTCATACATAGCTTACGAAGCGATAGATGCAACCAATATTCCATATGCTGATCATTTTGATTTTATAACATTTAAATCAATTCTAGGAGGAATACCAGGGGTGGATGGCCAGCAGGTAAAAATTAAGACCATTAACCAAATCCATACCTCGCTTAAGCCTGGAGGTAAATTATTATTTGCTGAAAACTTATCGGCGTCAATTTTTCATAAAATCTTAAGGTATTGGTTTGGCACTAAAAACTGGAATTATTTGAAATTAAGTGATATGGATGTTGTTTTCTCCTCTTTTAGTGATGTAAAGTATACTACGGTAGGTTTTTTCGGCTGTTTTGGCAGAAATGAATCTCAACGGATTTTCCTTGGGAAACTAGATAAGTTTTTTGATTGGATGATTCCCAGGAAGTGCCGATACATTATTATAGGTATTGCTACCAAGTAAGTTAAAGAATCATTGCACAAAAAAACATTAGACATGGACACTAAACGGGTTTTCGATCTTTTATTAGCTACAATTGGGCTAATTGTATTAGCACCAATTTTCATTATTATAAGTGTTCTGATTCTTATAGATTCTAAGGGGGGCGTGTTTTATCGCCAGATTCGGGTAGGTAAAAATATGCTGGACTTTAATCTGTATAAGTTTCGGACCATGTATGTTCACCCTGCAGATCAAAATTTGCTGACCATAGGAAATCATGATCGTAGGATAACTAAGGTTGGTGAGGTTTTACGGAGATACAAGTTGGATGAACTACCACAGTTATTAAATATTATAAGGGGAAATATGAGTTTTGTAGGACCTCGTCCTGAAGTTAGAAAATATGTGAACTTATATAATGAGGAACAAATAAAAGTATTGTCAGTTAAACCGGGTATCACTGACTGGGCTTCATTGGAATTTTGCAATGAGAATGAGCTACTTGAAAAAGTACCAGATCCCGAGGCTTATTATATAGAAAATATTATTCCAGCAAAAATTCATCAAAACATGAGGTACATAAACCATAATAACCTGGTAGGTGATTTTAAAATAATATGGTTAACTATTAACAAGATTATTCTCAACTGATATGCGTATTGAAGAAAAAGAGGCTGTTAATCTAACGCCTGTACCCAAAAGGAAAGTGTTTTTTGTTTTAAGTTCTCTGGCATCAGGTGGTTCTGAGCGAGTGTTTTGGAACCTCGCTCAGGGCTTTAATAAAAGCAAATTTGAGGTAACCATTGTCATTTTGGATGCTTCTGAAAATTGTTTTTCAATGGATCTGGATCAGGTGAGATTTATCGATCTTAAGACTAAAAGAGCCTCCAGGTCATTTTTCGCTCTTTATTCGGTTTTGAAGAGAGAACGGCCTTATGCAGTTTTTTCTACAACAGACCATATCAATATTTTAGTCTCATTAGTCAGCCTGTTTTTAAAGATTCCTGTTCTGGTGGCCAGAGCATCAAATATTCCTCATGAACTACGCTTGTTTGAAGGTTCGAAATTTCGGTTTTATGAGCATTTTACCGGATTGAGCTACAAAGGTTATAAACACATCGTTTGCCAATCGGAGGAAATGAAGCAAAGTCTAGTGAATACCTATGCGGTTAATCCTAAGCTGATCACAGTAATTGGGAATCCAGTGCTTCAAACACTGAAAGTAAAAGAAGTGAAGAAGCGGACTAAAATCTATAAACTATTGGTGGTTGCCCGGTTTACCTTAGAAAAAGGACTGGACAGGCTGATTGATATTTTAGCGGACCTACCTGATAATTATCATTTAAGTCTGGTAGGAGTTGGAGTGCTGAAAAATGAAATCATTCAGAAAGTAAAAGAATTAGGTCTGATTTCAAGGGTTGAGTTTTTAGGACAGATCAGCAATACCCAGGAAGTGATGATGCAACATGATTTGATGGTACTTAGTTCTTACACCGAAGGATTTCCCAATGTAGTATTGGAAGCCCTGAATGTTGGGCTTCCGGTGGTCACCTTTAAAGTGGGTGGAATACCAGGGCTGATCATCAACGGATTTAATGGTTATGTTTTAGAGCAAGGTGATTTTCAGGGTTTTAAGAGGAGTATAATTTCAGCTTGTACCGTAGATACCTGGAATGCAGTTGAAATTAAGCACAATGTTTATCAGAAATACGCCTTGGGGCTAATCAGTGCCAAGTATGAGGAATTAATCCATTAACACTTTAAAGCATCGCATTATGTGTGGAATATACGGTACAACTCTGCCTTACTCAGATGATACCATTCGGGAGAAAATGGGAAGGATTAGTTTTCGGGGACCAGATTATACAGGAATAAAAAGGTATGAGCACGTACTTTTTGCTCATAATAGATTAGCTATTATTGATTTAGATGCCCGTTCTAATCAGCCATTTTCCTATCTGCATCTTCATATTGTGTTTAATGGGGAAATCTACAACTACCAAAGCATAAAAAAAGAACTGGAACTCAGGAATTATCAATTTCAAACCAGTTCAGATACTGAGGTCATTTGTGCCGCATATCTGGAATATGGAGCAGCATGCCTTCAACATTTCAATGGCATGTTTGCTTTTGTAATTTATGATACTTTAAACAATGAGTTATTCGGTGCAAGGGATCGTTTAGGCAAGAAGCCATTTTATTATATGCATTCGGGTCGATCCTTCGAATTTGCAAGTCAGCCTTCACAAATTGATATAGAAAATAATTTAAGTATTGATGAGAATGCAATAGCATCGTATTTAGTATGGAATTATATTCCCGAACCCAACTCTATCTATCTTGAAGTTAAAAAGCTACCCGCAGGTTATTATTTTAAATTTGATTTGCTGCGGGGCGACTTGAAGCTGACCAGGTATTGGGATTTAGACTACAATTGGACCAATAAGTTCATTGGGAGTTACCAGGATGCTAAAGATCAACTTTCAGAACTATTGAACGATGCGGTAAAAATAAGAATGTTTGCTGATGTACCATTGGGGGTGTTTTTATCCGGAGGAATAGATTCTTCACTTGTTTCAGCGATCGCCTCAAAACAGGTCAGTAATTTAAAGACCTTTTCAATAAAATTTAATGAAGTAGGGTTTGATGAAAGTGTATATGCGGAAAAGGTGGCCAGACATTTAGGTACAGAACACCATACTATAGAATGTAATTATGATGAGGGAATCGATTTGATCGAAAATGTAACAAAGTATTACGATGAACCATTTGCAGATTCCAGTGCAATTCCCTCCATGTTACTTAGTAAATATACCAGACAGCATGTCACAGTAGCCTTAAGTGGTGATGCAGGGGATGAAGCCTTTCTAGGTTATCACCGCTATAGGTGGATTGATAAAGTGCAGTGGATATTTAAATTGCCACATGGTGTCCGCAGAAGTATGGCTGCATTGCTAAGCCGTTCCTCCAATTACCGACATAAACTGATCGCTATGGGTATTTCTTTGCCAGAAATAGAAAGCCTATATGTTAAATTACTCGGAAGCATGGAAGATTCCTGGATATTAAATCAAAGTCTGGCCTTTGAAAGTCCACACATGCACCAGTTGATCCATGCTTCCAAGCCCATGTTAGAACGTGTTTCCGATTTCGATATTAAAACGTATTTAAATGGTGATATCAATACAAAAGTGGATCGGGCATCTATGGCTTTCTCCCTGGAATCACGTTCACCATTAATGGATTATAGAATTATAGAATTCTCCAGGACTTTACCAAGTGATTTTAAATACCAGATCAATAATCAGAAACGTATTTTAAAGGATTTGTTATTTGAGCATGTACCTGCAACTTACTTTGACCGTCCCAAATCAGGTTTTACCATGCCTTTCAAAAATTGGTTTCGTGCGGAATTAAAAGAGTATGTTTTAGATAAATTATCTAAAAAAGCATTAGAGAATATCCCTGGCATTGATGTGAACCGAACATTGGTGGTCATCGAAGAGCACATGAGTGGTAAATGGAACCGATATCCAGAAATATGGAAATTATTGGTGCTTTCTCAATGGCTGAATAAACAACATAAAAAACCGGTGTTCTCCAGGGTGGAAGTACTTTAATCAATTCGTATGAATACCAAAGTCTTATTTATTGTTTCTGGTTTACGTAAAGGAGGCGCAGAAACTCAGTTGCTAAAAATAGCCAGGTTTTTAAGATCGGTGCCATATGACGTTAAAATCATATCATTGAAGCCAATTAATGACTTTAATGTCGATTTCAGACAAGAAGGTCTTGAAGTTGTATTTTTGAAAAATTGGATGAGCCATCCCATTTCAAACGTTGTCAGAATCTTCAGGGAAGTTAACGCGTTTAAGCCAGAGGTGGTCATCGCTTTTATGTTTATTGCCATCATTTTTGCCCGTTTTCTTAAAATGTGGTTTGGCTTTAACCTGATTTCATCGATAAGAACACCTGTAATTTCGAACAAATGGTATATACCGTTTAAATTAACTTCTGGCCTGGACGATGTAGTGGTATACAACTCTTATAAGTCAAAATCAAATTTTGAACAGAGTAAGCTGGTGAAAAAAGTAGGTCTGGTGGTAAATAATGCCATATCAATTCCGGAAATGGGGCAGACTAATCATACTGATATTATAGGCAATAAACCATTTGTCTGGATTTCAATGGCTCATTTTGTTCCTGAAAAGGATTATATGACCTTATTTAAAGCCGTTGCTTTAATGAATCATGAATCTTTCAGAATAGATATTTTGGGGAATTTATTTGATCAGAAATGGCCTTTTCAGGTGATTGAGGAATTGGGAATCGCACATCATGTGCGCATCCTCGGGTTAAAAACAGAAACTACTCCTTTTCTGGCCGCCGCAGATGGATTTGTACTTTCTTCCTTCTTAGAAGGGATGCCAAATGCGCTTCTGGAAGCAATGGCTTATCATAAACCGATCATCGCGTCTTCTGTAGATGGCATTGAGGAGTTAATTAGAAATATTGATTGTGGATTTTTATTTAAGCAAGGGGATGAAAAGGACCTTGCCGGAAAAATGATTCGCATGATGAAAATGTCTGCCCGGGAGCGCTATGTATTGGGGGAAAACGGAAGAAAACATATTGAGCAGAACTTTTCCGAAGAAAAGGTTTTGCAAGATTGGTTGTCATTGGTGAATCAATTCTCAGAAAATAAGACCAGTTCCTTAACAGAGCTATTGCCCCGGTAACATCAGGCTGTTGGAAGACAGGAAAATTTTCACTTATAAAACTCAGAAATAATGTGCGGAATATTTGGAACGTTGAATTTTAATTCCAGTCAAAATAATGATGAAATATTTCGTGAATTATTTCATCGGGGACCTGATGAACAGCGTCATCATCAACAGGATAATTTGCAATTGTACCATACCAGACTTGCCATTCAAGAGCTGAGTGATCTGGGACAACAACCCATGACGCACAACGGACTTACTATTGTATTTAATGGAGAGATCTATAATCATTTGGAGATCAGAGCAAAATACGGAATGGTGAATCCTTCAAATTCTGATACCAAGACGCTATTAATGCTGTACGAGCGCATTGGGATGCAGATGTTAGAGGAGTTTGATGGGATGTTTGCATTTGCGTTGTATGATTCGATCAACAAGAAGTTATATCTGGCCAGAGACCGTGCAGGGAAGAAGCCTCTATTTGTATACACTAAAGATGAACAATGTATTTTTTCATCTGAATTAAATGTTCTGTTTAAAGTGATACGTCCGGAAATTGATTATGCCTCAATTGCAGATTATCTTTATCTGGGCTATCATTACCGTCAGTCTACGCCTTACAAGCTGGTCTCGGAGCTGGAGAACGGATCTTATCTGGAGATCGATACCGTTACGAATGAGTGTAAAAAGGTAAAATGGTTTGATATTTCTTCCTTTTATCAAAATGAACATAAATTGAGTAGTACGGAGGTGGTGGAACAGCTGGATCTGAACCTGCAGTTGGCAGTGAAAAGAAGAATAGATAGTTCTGATCTGGATGTGGGCTCGTTTTTAAGTGGGGGGATCGACAGCGGATTAGTGACAGCCATTGCGGCAGCGCATACCAATCGTCTAAAAACATTTACCGTTAGAGTAGAAGGGAGTTATGATGAATCTGTTTTGGCAAAGAAGGTGGCCTTAAAGTATGATACAAATCATACCGAAGTGGATATCTCTTTTACAGATCTGCAAAAGGACATAGAAAAGATCCTGATTAATCATGGAGAACCAAATTGTGACAATTCTGCTATTCCAAGTTATTATGTAGCAAAAGAAGCAAAAAAATATATTACTGTGGTTTTAAATGGAGATGGAGCAGATGAATTATTTGGTGGATATCGACGTTATGTTCCCTTCAGGCACTTTGATTTCTTTAATTCGGGCCAGGTAACGACCAGTACTGCAAGATTGCTTGCCCGTGTTTTACCGATCGCAAATGAAAAGCAAAGTAGTTATAATTATTTGTACAGATTGCTGAAAATGGCCAGCTATGATGATATCCTCAAGGTTTACAATTCTGCATCATGCGATCTGTTTGTTGGTTTTGAAGATCAATTTTTACAAAAGCCATTGATGAAAGAGATTTCGAAGGACCTGGTTGTCATTAATGAGTTACCTATATCTCCTTTAAAAAAGATCATCCTAACCGACTTTCAATCCATGTTATTCAGCAGGCTGCTTCCAAAAATGGATATCGCGACGATGGCTCATTCTCTCGAAGGCAGAAGTCCATTTTTGTCTAAGGAGATTTTAGAGTTCGCACCTGGCTTACCCGATCGCTACCGGATCAATAAAATTACGACCAAATCTATTCTGCGGGACCTGGCACTGAAATATCTGCCATCAGAACTGATCAACCAACCTAAAAGAGGATTTGAAATTCCATTAAAGACCTGGGTTAACGGGGAATTAAAAACCATTATCAGCGATTACCTTCTTGCCCCACAACCTTTATACGCCAATATTATTAAGCGAAGCTTTATAGAAGACCTGCTCGATCACAAAATTCAAATCTCTGATGAAAGAAGAGCCAAAATCCTTTTTTGTGTATTTGGGCTGGAAGTTTGGTTCAAAGGTTTTTATAGTAAATAGGATTTCCATCTGATCCAATCCAGAATGGAAACACATCCCCGAATTAATATTCTTATAAATAAACACTTAAAATAAACATTATGAAAATTTTAGTAACTGGTACAGCCGGATTTATTGGCTTTCATTTAGCAAAACGTTTATTGGAAAGAGGAGATGAAGTCGTAGGGATAGATATCATTAATGATTATTATGATGTCAATCTAAAGTATGCACGTTTAGCAGAGAGTGGGATTGCCAAAGAAGATATCGTTTACGATAAAGCAATTGTAAGTAGTAAATATAATAACTACACTTTCGTTAAGCTGGATCTAAACGATAAGGACGGGATGATGGAACTCTTTAATACCAATTATTTTGATGCAGTATGTAATTTAGCTGCACAAGCAGGGGTGCGTTATAGCTTAACTAATCCGGAGGCTTATATCGAATCGAATATTAGTGGGTTCCTGAATGTCCTGGAATGTTGCAGGTATGCAAAAATTAAACATTTACTGTATGCCAGTTCTTCCAGTGTTTATGGTTTAAACAAACACATGCCATTTTCTGTGGAAAATAATGTAGATCATCCAGTGTCTCTGTATGCCGCATCTAAAAAATCTAATGAGTTAATGGCGCATGCTTATAGCCATCTCTTTAATATGCCAAATACTGCTTTGCGTTTTTTCACTGTTTATGGCCCATGGGGTAGACCAGATATGGCCCTGTATATATTCACCAAAGCAATAATGGAAGGCAAACCTATTGAAGTTTTTAACGCTGGAAATATGAGTAGGGATTTCACCTATATAGATGATATTGTAGAAGGAATCGTTCACCTGATAGATAAACCAGCAGAAAGTAACCCGGATTGGGATGCCAGCAATCCAGATCCTGCGAGTTCTAAAGCTCCATATCGTGTATTCAATATTGGTAGGGGAGCCCCGGTCACACTTTTGGACTTTGTTAAAGAAATAGAAGAAAACGTTGGTCTTGTAGCTGATAAAGAATTTTTGCCCATGCAAGATGGAGATGTTAGCGACACCTGGGCAGATATTTCAGGCTTAGAAACTGAATTCGACTATAAACCTAAAACTTCGGTGAAAGAAGGGGTACATCAGTTTGTCGATTGGTACAAGATGTTTTATGGATCCGGGAAGGAACTAAAGAAACGTCCAAGAATAAGAATGTCGGATCAAAACGTAGTGTATGGCACTAAAATTTAACCAATAACCCGATTTTGTTTGTCACTAAAGTGTCATTAAACAAAATTGTGCAATAATTGTGAAATCCCTTTACGCCTCATATACAGGTGTATGATCTTTATTTTAAGCGCGTAGAGCCAATTTTTTAAAGTTCACCCCATTTTCTCTCTTTCCTTCTCTGTAACTTTTAAGATACAATTTTTTTACAACCTCCCCGTTTAAAAGGGGTAAATTAAAAAAAGAGAAGTATTAATGGAAAGATTGAAAAAAAAATTAGAAAGAGTGTGTGTGTTAGGTTTATTACTATCAGCAGTTTTAACGTTTAGTCAGTGTAAGAAAGAAAGTCCTGCTCCAAATGACTTTCCAAGTGTGAATGATTCACACCTCAGTGATTCACAGTCTGTTGTCTCGAATACAACAGTTGTACCTTTAGATTTATCAAATGCTACAGTAGATGAAGGCTTTGCCTTCAGAATTTCAAAGAACTTTGGTATTACCGGCGACTCAAATTCGCAGCCGACAATTTCCAAACTTAGAATTTTTGAAGATGGCAAAGAACTTGGAGCAGCCCATTCTACACATGCGAGTATTCGCACTACAGGTAAAGGGAAATTCAGCCATTGGTCGAATAGTTTGATTTTCTCTACTTCAGATAATAGCGATCCCCGTAAAAATGGTAGAAAATATACCTTTACAACCGGTGGAACTCCTGGTACTGTCGTACCACCAACTACCCCGCCTACTACGCCAACGACGCCTCCAACAGGAGAAACTGGTGTAGCAGCACAAGGTTTATTAGGATATGCCGCTGAAAATGGTATCACAACAGGTGGTAAAGGTGGTCAAACCGTTACGGTATCTACGTTGGCAGCACTTAAAAGTGCAGCAGCTTCGTCATCTCCGACAATCATCCAGGTTTCTGGAACAATTACTGGTACCGGAATGATCAATGTATCTTCAAATAAATCAATTATCGGTTTAAAAGGTTCTAAATTAAATGGTGTTGGTCTATTGCTATACACTGTAAATAATGTAATTATCCAAAACATGACGATTGCAAACGTTGTAGGTGGAGATGCGATTACCATTAAAGAATCAACGCATCATGTTTGGGTAGATCATTGCGATTTATCAGCAGATAAAAGCCATGGTTGGGATTATTATGATGGATTGTTAGATATTACCAACAAGTCAAATTATATTACCGTATCATGGAATAAAATACATGATTCAAATATTGCAATGCTGATTGGTGCTGGATATACAAATACTGATGATAAAGGAACGCTTAAAGTAACTTTATACAATAACTACTTCAGCAATATCTCTGAGCGTACACCTGATGCAAAATTCGGAAGTGTTCACATGTTTAACAACTACTTCAATCAATCCGCTTATGTAGGAGCATTTATGGGTGCAACTATCCGTCTTGAGAACAACTACTTTAAAGGTTCAAGCTTGCCGGTAAGAACAGATTTAAGTTCAACTCCAGGAGTAATCAGCGGATTAAGCTCGAATATATTTGAAGCTAGTGGAGCAAATAGAATTACCTCTTCAGCATCAACCTGGGAGCCAACTTATACTTATAAAACTGCTGTTATTGCAGCTGCAAATGTTCCATCTGTAGTAAGTGCAGGAGCAGGAGCTACACTATAAGTAGAAAAACACAAAAGACTTAACCGTCAAATCATACCTCATTAAACTACAATAGCCACCTGGAGCAGGTGGCTTTGTAGTTTTCACTTGTTCTTAAATTTATCGAAATGTACATCCACAGAAAAAAGGTTTTAATAGCCTGCGATTCTTCGCGTACCTTATTGGGTTTTAGGGGTAAATTAATCGAGGAGCTCGTCAAGAAAAATGAAGTCCACGTATTTACGCCAACGATCTCTCAACAAGAGGTGAGCGATAAATTGAACGATCTAAAGGTGATCGTCCATGAGAATGAATTGAATGGAAGTAATGTCTCCATATTTTCTGATCTAAAGTATATTTCTAAACTATACAGCTTAATCAAAACGATCAAGCCAGATGTCTTTTTCCCTTATACCTTTAAACCGGTGATATACGGAACCGTAATCGCTAAATTCTGTAAGGTAAATTGTATTACACCTATGTTAACTGGCTTAGGTTACAATTTCACCAGTCATGGTGTTAAAAAAAGCCTGGTCAGCACCATCACTAAAAGCCTTTTAAAGTGGAGTCTGCTAAGGAGTGATCATCTGAAGATCATTTTTCAAAATGCTGATGATTACCACAAACTCATAGAAACAGGAATCATAAGTAATCAACACCAGGCATTTGTAGTGAATGGCTCTGGAGTGGATTTAGAACACTATGATTATTCTATTCCAGATACCAAAAACATTAATTTCTTAATGATTTCCCGGCTAATTAATGCAAAAGGCATTAAGGAGTTTTATGAAGCTGCTAAATTGGTTCGTCAAAAATATTCCAACATCAGTTTTAAGCTCATTGGAGCCTATGATGATAATATTGACTCGATTAATAAAGAATTATATGCCAGTATAAAGTCGGACCAGGTCATTGAATATCTTGGTGAGGTGAATGACGTCCGCCCACACATTAAACAAGCTTCTATTTTGGTCTTACCTTCTTATTATGGAGAAGGGGTGCCAAGATGTATGCTAGAGGGAATGGCAATGGGAAGAGCCTTAATTACCTGCGATTCTGTAGGTTGTAGAGAAACCGTTGACACTTCAACGGAGAAACCCAACGGTTTTTTAATCCCGATTAAAAATATAGATGAGTTGGTTTTAAAAATGGAACATTACATCAATAATATCGACGACATTCTTAATTACGGGCTAAACGGACGAAGTTTTGCAAAGCAAAAATTTGATGTTAACCTGGTGAATGCTGAAATGTTAAAAATTATGCAAGTGAACTAAAAAACATAACAATGTCATACATCGAAAATGATCTACCAGTCCCTATGTATCATATCGTAACGGATCAGGATGCGGAAAAATGGTTTAGTTACGTGAAAAAGTCAGTGGATTATGATATTTATCATACGCTCCATTACCACACCCTGGATAAGAGAGGGGAACCCATTCTTTTTGTATATGAAGAAGGAGAGGCGTTTATTGCTTTACCTCTTTTAAGGAGGGCAATTGAAAATACCAGCTATTACGACTTTACTTCCAGCTATGGGTACGCAGGTCCGATTTCTAATAAAAAATTTGAGACCCTGAGTAATAGCTTAATCGCGAACTTTAAGTACTCATTTGTCGATTTTATGCAGAAAAATCAGGCTATAAGCGTGTTCTCCAGATTAAATCCATTCATAAACCAGCGTTTTTTATTGGAAAAACTGGGGGGGATCAGAAGCAATGGAAAAACAATATACATTGATTTAATGCAGTCAATTGAAGAACAAAGATCTAAATATGACAAAAGGTTAGGCAGGCAAATAAGACAACTCCAGAAAAAAGGTTTTTTGGTAAAAGAAGCAGATACACAGGAGGAAATTGGTCGGTTTACCAACATGTATAATAAAAATATGCAGCGGTTAGAGGCAGATCAAAGCTATTTTTTTACTGAAGAATACTTTACTTCTCTTCTTAAAAATTCAGAGTTTAACTGTAAGCTAATCCTGATTTATGACGGAGATGAAATGATTTGTGGCGCTACAGTTATCTGGTCTGATGATGTGATCAGAAATCATTTGTCAGCTACCAGTGAGTCTCATATCCATTTCTCTCCAAGTAAGTTAATGATGGATGAAATCAGTCTGATCGGGAGAACGCTTGGAATGAAGTTTTTTCACCTCGGAGGGGGAGTAGGGGGGAAACAAGATACTCTTTTTAATTTCAAAGCCTTATTTTCTGACCTTCTTTTGGAAGATAATATCTGGTGTTTTGTAGCTGATGAATCCACATATAATAAGCTGGTTGAACAGAAAAGCATCAGCATTCACAAAGATTATTTTCCATTATATAGAAACGTTTAGTGTAATGTTAAAAACTAAAATCATATTAAGATGAAAAACAAATTTAACTATACAGAGGCCACTATTCCTAATTTCGAGTCGGCGATCAATCAATTTGGTTGGGTTGTTTATGAAAACGCTTTAAGTGATGAATTGATCAATGAAATTACATCTGATCTGAAAGACGCTTATCACACCAGGCGTCAAATTCAAATAGAAAACGGGATAGATACTAATATGGAAGGTACACTCCATCATATACTGGAACGTGATAATTTTGGGTTGCATTTTCTGGAAGAAATGTTTTGTGATAAAGAAATGAGATTGTTTTTAGGAGGTAATTACATCTTAAATGGGATGAGTGGGGTGATCAATATGAAAAATGACCGGCCCTATGTTCAAAATGTACATCGTGATTTAAGGAGTTTTACAGGGAGCTTAAAAATGATGATTCAAATGATCGTCTTATTGGATGATTTTACAGTCGACAATGGCGCAACCTATTTACTTTCTGGTTCGCACAAAGAAGATGTTAAACCTGATGATGCTTATTTCTATGAACATGCTGATCGCGCAATCGCAAAAAAAGGGAGCATCATTTTATTTGATTCCAATTTATGGCATGCTGCAGGTAAGAACTATACAGAGCTTCCACGAAGAGTGATTACCCTGAGCTTTACGAAACCCTTCTTTAAGCCTCAACTGGATTTTCCAAGATTCCTGGGGTATGAATTCGGAGAATCATTGAATGCAAACTTAAGACAGATTGTTGGTTATAATGCCCGTGTTCCTGCTAATTTATATGAATTTTATCAACCTGTTCATTTAAGAATGTACCAGCCAGGACAAGGATAAATATTGCTAATCATAGATGATATGTACATGCAAAACGCGGAAATTAAAGCAATGGGAGGATATCTTCATTTGCAATTGCCAAAAAATAAGGAGTACTATCCGGATCTGATCAAATTAAATACCTCAAGAAACGCATTGGAGTATCTGCTGGAAATAAAAAAATACAGCAAGATGTATATCCCGTATTTTACTTGTGAAGTGATGCTGGAGCCCTTGTTTAAATTAGGTATTCCATATCAGTTTTATCATATTAACGCTCAGTTGGAACCGATACTTGATTTTGAAGTTGGGCAGGGAGAATGTCTGTTATATACCAATTACTTTGGTTTAAAGCAAGCAGCGGTTAAAAAGTTAAGTGAGAGCGTAAATCATGTGATTATTGACAATGCTCAGGCCTTTTTTTCAAAACCGCTGCCTGGAGTAGATACTATTTATTCCTGCCGTAAATTTTTTGGTGTTTCTGATGGAGCATACCTCCAGATCAATACAGATGACCGTTTAACACTTGACAATGACATTTCTGTCCATCGATTTTCGCATTTGATTAAAAGCATTGATTTTGGCATTGAGCGTAGTTATGCTGATTTTGTTGAAAATGAAAAAGGATTGGTTGACAATGAAATTATGGCCATGTCGACGTTAACACAGGTGATCCTTGCCGGCATAGATTATGAATTTTGCAAAAATAAACGCATAGAGAATTTTAAATTCCTGCATGAAAATTTATCAGCTATTAATGAATTAACATTCGAATTTCCAACGCAAACCGCCGCCATGATTTATCCTTTAATGATTTCGAAGGACGGTTTAAAGGACAAATTAATAGCTAACAAGATTTTTATTCCTACCTATTGGCCTAATGTTTTAAAATGGACAACTCCGGATATGTTGGAATTTAAACTCGCTAAAGAGGTAATTTATCTGCCTGTTGATCATCGGTACGATTTAGAAGACATGGCTTATATGTTAGGTGTTTTGAAAAAACTACTATGAAACCATCAGTTTATATTAGACCATTGGTGTTAGAAGATGCAAGGACATCATGTAACTGGAGAAATGATCCGGATATCTGGGCTTTTACAGAGGTTAAACCTGATCGATTCATCTCGCCTGAGATGGAAGAAGAATGGCTGAAAAGTAAACTTGCCAATACCAATGAAAAAAGATTCGCCATTTGTGTAGAAGAGAATGATCAGTATATCGGCAATATTCAGTTGCTGGATATAGATGCTGAAACAGCTTCCTACCATGTGTTTATTGGAGAAAAGACTTTTTGGGGGAAAGGCATCTCACAGAAAGCAACAAATCTCCTGTTGTCTTATGCTTTCTCCGATTTGGGCTTAAAAATGGTATCGCTGGAAGTTCATCCATTAAACATCCCTGCCTGGACAGTTTATAAAAAAATAGGTTTTCTGCCTGTTGGAAATAATACCGAAACTGGATTTATAAAGATGAGGCTAAAAAAGACTGAGTTCTTTTTACCATAGTATTTCTCATTCTAAAAAAAATAGTTATGAAACTAATTAAGCTCGCTATTTTGCTGTTAATTTTCTGCAATCTGCCAAGTTATGCTCTGATTCACTTCGATGGTGGAGTTGGCTCTATGCTCAGTTATAGTATCTTTCTTTTAATCATTGGCTATTATTTGTTAGGTGAAAAAGAAAAACCGATCATTCCCTTTTTGGTGTTTGGTGTTTTATTTTCTTTCATCTCTTTGATGGTCAGTTCGCAATTTTCAGATACTTTTCTGGTCACCTTTATAAAGTATTTTATTTTTATCATTATGGCGCCGAGCGTCATTAGGGACGTTAAAGGTATAGATATCTATTGCATATTACTGATTGGCAGTTTAAGTATACTTTATGAAGCTGCCTTTGTGATTGGGATTGGGGGGAGATACAGTGGTTTTTATTTAAATCCAAATTTGGCAGGTTGTGCCTGTATTTTGGGATATGCTGTTGGTTTATCAATTGAGCAAAAGAAAATCAGGTTCGTTGGACAGCTTTTATTCTCTATCGCCGGACTGGTTACTTTTTCGAGAACATTTTTACTCATCTGGGTACTGATCAATCTTTTATCTCTATTCATCAGCTATAAGAATATTTATAGAATGCTGGCTTGCGTAGCTTTGTTTGCAGTATTTCTTTCATTTGGGAATAAATTAGACCTTAATCTTAAAAGATTGAACGCTTTCTCCGAGATTCTTGACGGAAAAATCGACAATGATTTAAAGGAAGGGTCCAGAACAGAAACCTGGGCACTTTATTACGATAAGATCATAGACCACCCCATCTGGGGAAACGGATACCATTCATTTAGTGGTCAAAGTGCTGGAGTAGAGACTAATCGTTTTGTGGTTAAGCTCGGCGTGCACAATACCTTTTTGATGATAGCAGGGGAAGCAGGAATCTTTGTACTGCTCTATTTTCTATGGATCTATGGTTACATTTTAGTAAATGGATTGCATTTCTTTAAGAAGAATCCCTCTATCTTTTTTCTGTCTTTTTCGCTGGTTCTCTTTATGTTAACCACTCATAATTATTTTGATAACTACCTGGTGTTGTTTACCTCGTTGTGGCTTTATCATCAAACCTATAAATTGAGAAGCGCCAGCACGAGCAAAGTAGACGTATTGTTTAGTCCGTTAAGAAATGAAGCCGTACCTGAGGACAACAAACTCGTAGGGCAATACAAATTGAATTAAGCTCATTATTCTTTTATTTTCATCACTAAATTAATAATCATGATTAAAACGATCACATTATCTCAGAAAAAGGATTGGGACTTCTATGTCCAAAATGCTTATGTTCATGATTTTTACCATACCTGGCAGTATCATACCCTGGACAATAGTGGTATTGCTATGCTATTGGTTTATGAGGAAAATAGCGATTTTATTGCATTTCCACTGATTAAAAGGGGAATTCCTGATTCCGGTTTTTTTGATTTATGTTCTGTTTATGGTTATCCGGGTCCCATTGCCAATAAAGAAATTAAGACTATAAATGCAACGTTATTACATAACTTTAAAACCGCATTTTTAAATTTTCTTACAGAAGAGAAAATCATATCTGTCTTCTCCAGACTTCATCCTTTTTTTCCTCAGGATAGGTTGATCAATCTTTTTAATGGTGTTTATGAAAATGGAAAAACTGTGGCAATAGACCTGACTTTACCGATTGAGGTGCAACGTGGAAAATATAAGCCGGAGACCTTTAGATCGATTAAAAAAAGTTGGGCAAAAGGTTTTTGGATCAAAGAATCTAAGGAATTAGCAGACATTGACCTCTTTATTGAAATTTATAAAGAAAATATGCTGCGCATTAATTCTACAGAATATTACCTGTTTAACCGGCAATATTTTCTGGATTTAGTAAATTCGGTTGAATTTGATTGTCGCCTCCTATTGGTTTATGTTGGTGACGAGGTGATGTGTGGAACCCTTATCATTTTAACACATGGCATAATTCAGGGGCATTTGATTGCGACTAAAAATGCTTATCTAAAGGAGTCACCAGCTAAATTTTTAGTAGATGAAATTACTTTAATTGGCCGAAGGGAGGGCATGAAATATATGAATCTGGGTGGGGGACTAGGCTTTAAAGATGATTCTTTATTTAAATGGAAATCATCTTTCTCCGATCTCTTTATGGATTATAAAAGTTTTAGATATATAGTTAATCCCTCAGTTTACGAGTCTCTGGTCGAAAAAAAGGGAATCAACATAAACGTCAATATTGATTTCTTTCCACTATACCGGGCTGTAACTAATTTTCTGACCTACGGTTGTCTTCATTTAATAGTTTAAAATCTAATATTATGAAAAGGCTCCTATTTCGCGACAAAACATACTCACGTTGGTTGATTTTAATGATTGATCAGATCATCATATCCTGGACACTTTTTATGTCTTTTATGCTGATCAATAAGTTTGAGTATATACAATTGTTTAATTCTAACTTCCTGGTGTATACTGCTTTCTATAGCATGATTGCTGTGTGTGTATTTATAGGGATGCGCATCCATACCGGTATCATCAGGTATTCCAATACTCAGGATATCATACGGATCTTTCTGGCGGTTCTTTTAACCAGTTTTATATTCACCATTGGTAGCAAATTATTGTTGATGCAGTATTTTGAAATTTCTTCAAAATGGTTTCCTGAGATCATGATTATGAATTTCTTCGTGTCTTCATCACTCCTGATTATTTTAAGGGTTGCTGTAAAAAGCCTTTTTTCCTATATGAAAACGATGGAGCCTTGCGATAAAAAAGAAAATATTCTAATTTATGGCTCAGGGAGCGATTCCATTCTGGTTAAAAAAGCGTTGGAAGGAGGGAATTCGAATAATTTGAATGTGTTTGCTTTTGTAGATGACAATTCAGATAAAATAAACAAACACATTGAACAGAAAAATGTATACCATTCCAAATCCATCGAAGCCTTAAAGCATAAATTTAACATACAGAAAGTATTGTTTATAGGGGATGATTTAAACATCAATGGAAAGAAAGTGACCATTGATAAGTGCATTGAATTAGGAATAAAAGTAGTTACCGTACCACAATCTGATAAATGGCTGTACGGTAAACTCACCCTAAATCAAATCAAAGACCTGAAAATAGAGGACTTATTACATAGAGAGCCTATCGTGCTGACTAAGAATAATATCTTAAGGGAAATGCAGGGCAAACGTATCCTGATCACCGGTGCTGCCGGATCAATAGGTTCCGAAATTGTTCGTCAGATTATAGGGTTTAACCCTGAGTTTGTGGTGTTGTGTGACCAGGCCGAAACGCCTTTGCACGATCTGCAGCTTGAGATTGAAGATGATTTTAAAGGGGCAAAGACTCATATTGTTATGGCAAATATTCAGAATAGATGCCGGATGAAAACGATCTTTGAGGAATATAAACCCCAGATTGTTTTTCATGCAGCGGCTTATAAACATGTACCGATGATGGAGAATAATCCTTCTGAAGCCATTTTAACCAATGTACTTGGAACAAAGAATATTGCAGACCTCGCCATAGAATATGGCGTTGAGAAATTTGTAATGATCTCCACAGACAAAGCCGTGCGGCCAACCAATATCATGGGGGCCTCTAAACGCCTCGCAGAAATGTACATTCAATCCCTGAACAATGATAAAAACTTAACTATATCAGATGAAAATACAATCGTCCAGCCAACGGAAATCCGGACTAAATTTATAACCACCAGATTTGGTAATGTTCTGGGTTCCAATGGTTCAGTTATCCCAAGGTTTAAAGCACAGATCGCGCGTGGCGGACCAGTTGCAGTGACGCACCCCGAAATCACAAGATATTTCATGACCATCCCCGAATCGGTGCAATTGGTACTGGAAGCCGCTGCAATGGGCAATGGGGGAGAGATTTATATTTTTGATATGGGAGATCCGGTTAAAATTGTGGACTTAGCCATTAGTATGATCAAATTAGCGGGATTAGTACCCGATAAGGACATTAAAATCATATTTACCGGACTAAGACCGGGAGAAAAGTTATATGAAGAACTTTTAATGGTCGAAGAACAAACCATACCAACCTATCATCCAAAAATTAAGATATCGAAAATCATTAACCACAGTATCTTTTATGTGCAAAGTGTAATTGAAGAGCTGTTATTGCTAAATAATTCGAATAACGACTACGCAATGGTTAAAAAAATGAAGGAAATCATTCCAGATTTTAAGAGTAAGAACTCAAAATACGAGAATATAGATCAATATCCCGTAGGAATGATAAATACTTTTTAATTGTTGTTTTTTCTCTTGTTTTATTGTCATTTTTTTGTTATTTTTAATACAGATCTCATCCCTTCAATTCTAGTTATCATCAATAAAACTTTTTACTATGAATTTAAATGTAGGTCAGGTAATTGAACATGTTGTAAGAAAGGATCATATGGGGATCACTGAACTTTCAAGGAAATTACACGTTAGTAGACGAACCATTTATAATTGGTTCGATCAGGAGTCTTTAAGTTTTGATATTATTTGTAAAATTGGAAATGTCATAAACCATGATTTTTCTAAAGAGTTTCCGGATGACTTTGCTCGTTTACAGGAAGAAGCTAGAGAGAAGAAGCAGGATCTAATGAGTAACGAGGATAATTCAACAGCGAATTACTCAACCGCTGTAAATTATTGGATGAATAAGTACATCAAATTGCTCGAAAAATACAATGAGCTATTGAGCGAGAGATATCCTAAACAATATACTGACATGAGGTCCGACGAGTAATTACCCCCACTTGCATTATTCTGCAAAATCAATTCAGCTAAACGCTGAAAAGGTGTCCAAACGTTTTGGACGCCTTTTTTTATGCTTATTCTCCATCAAGGCTGCTGCTGTAAGTATTTATTTAATCCATAGCTGATCTTCTGGCGTCAAAAGGCATCTCGGTTTTAGGCAAAAAAAAAGGATGTCTGTAAGACATCCTTTTTTTTATCACGAGACGGAAAAAACAGAAATTCTATCCAGGTAAATACGATGATTTAACCAGGGATAATTCTTTGTGTTTGCTTTGTATCATTTGCGACTGGACCGCTTTAATCACTGCATCAATAATGTAGTCAGTGTCTGCATCACATAGCGTTGGATAGATAGGTAAAGAGATTTCACAGGCATATTGTTTATAGCTATTTGGATAATTCACGATATTATACCCTGTTTTTTTAAAATAGCTTAACATAGGCATAGGGATAAAATGAACATTCACGATTACCCCGAACGCTACGATATCTTCAATAATATGGTCTCTCTGTGCCTCCGTGATGTGCTTGATGCGCATTGGGAAGATATGGTAAGAGGATTCTCTTGAAAAGTCTTTTAATGTTGGAGGGATAAACCATTCATAATTACTTAGAATGCTGCAATACTTTTCCGCGATCTTTTTACGTTCCGGCATTAAGAAGCGCTTGTACTGCTTGATTTGTGCTAAACCTATCGCCGCACAGATATCAGGCATATTAATTTTTAAGCCTTTGTATAAAATATCATATTTCCAGTTTGCCCCCTTTGATTTCGCATAAGCATCCTTGTTTTGACCATTTAAGGAGAATATTTTGAGAAACTTATACTCTTCATCGTGGTCAAAATTACCTGGTAGGTTTAAGCAGGCACATCCGCCTTCAGCGGTGGTAACATTTTTCACAGCGTGAAAAGAGAAAATGGTAACGTCACTACTTAAAGCGGCGGAATGGCCCATGTAAGAGGCACCTATAGAATGTGCCGCGTCTGAAATCAAAAGGATTCTGCCGAGTTTTCGCTGCTCATCTGAATTCGAAACAAACAAGCTTCTGATCCTGGCACTTCTGATTAAAGTCTTGATGGTATTGTAATCGCAGGGTAAACCCGCAATATCAACTGCAATGATGGCTTTTGTTCTTGGAGTAATGGCCATTTTAATCCGCTGGGGATCTATGGTGAGATCGTCAGCTATATCAACCATTACCGGAGTTGCACCACAATGTAGTACAGATAAAGCAGTAGCACAATAGGAGTAAGCAGGTATAATTACTTCATCTCCTTCTTGCACACCAAACCACTTTAACATCATAATTGCACCAGAAGTCCAGGAGTTAATGCATACGGCTGCCTTAGATTTGGTTAACCGTTTCACTTCTCTCTCCAGTTCCAATACTTTTGGTCCGGAAGTAATCCAGCCGGATTTAAGCGTGTCCATTACTTCATTGATTACATTTTGGTCAATAAACGGGGGTGAGAATGGAATGTTCATGATTTGTCTAGTTTAAGTTGATTACATGGGTGTATTTGGTTTGGTAACGGCGTTTAAGTCGTTAATTTCTGTTGCGATTTTGTTGGTCACGAGTATGCCAAAATTATCTGTCGCAACCGGGGTCACATCTTCATAATTCTGAGTCCTTAAAATGACACGGCAAATCATGTCCAGGTCAGGAAGTGTTAAAGTATGGTACAGTGGCAGACAAACGATCCTGTTGGAAATGTCTTCGCAAACAGGCATGGAGACCGGGTCTACATAGGGTAGGGTGGATAGGGAAGGAGAAAAATATCTTCTGCAATACACTTTTGACAATTCAAGTTTTTCTGTGCATCGCTGTCTTAATTCCTCAGTTTCAAACAATACAGGGAAATAGGCATAATTGTAATCCTTGTCCTTGTTTAGCTTTGGAAAACTTCCTTTGATCTGACTTAACCGCTGATAATAATGAAGAGACAAGAGTTTTCTTCTTTCCAGAATCTCATCTACATATTTTAAGTTACACAAGCCCATAGCCGCATGAAATTCACAGTTTTTGCCATTTATACCTAATCCTGCAAAAGTTTCGGGGGTGCTGTGACCAAAATTCCGGATATATTGCATTTTCTTTAAAAGATCCGGGTCACGGGTAAATACAGCTCCTCCTTCTATGGTATGGAATAATTTTGTAGCATGGAAGCTGGTTGCAGTGATGTCACCGTAATCAAATACAGATTTGTTTTTGTACTGCGTACCAAAACAATGTGCCGCATCATAAATAACTTTTAAGCCATGTTTATCTGCGATGGCCTGGATGGCATCAATGTCGCATGGATTCCCATAAACATGTGTTGCCAGGATAGCTGAGGTACGCGGGGTTATAGCCGCCTCTATTTTGGTTGGATCGATATTAAAGGTTTCGCTGTCGATGTCAACATATACTGGTTTACAGCCTTCCCAGACGATACTGCTGGTTGTGGCTACATAAGAAAATGGCGTGGTAATAATTTCACCGGTCAGCTCTAATGCTTTAATGGCAAGTTGTAAAGCAAAAGTGCCATTACACACGAACAACATATGATTTACATTCAGATATTGCTTAAGCTTTAGTTCAAGATCATTGAGTAAAGGACCATTATTGGTGAGCCATTGACGTTCCCAAATGCTGTCAAGGTATTCTTTAAATTCATCTTCCTTTGGAAGAAATGGTTTGGTTACAGGAATCATGTTTTTAAGTTTAATGGTGAATCTTTTATTGCATGAAGCATCGGCCATTAATGTGGGACATCAATGGTCATCGATCGTATTCGGAAAGTAGAAAAGGGATATAGAAATTGATGTTCCGGCTCAGGAGATGAGCCGGAACCTTATTATATTGCCGTATTCAACATCACATCAGCAATGGGGACACTGCTGACTATTGCACAGTTTAAATGATCCAGGAGCATTAAAACGTGTTTTCCATGCACCTTAATGACGGTTCCTTCCTGGTTGTAAAAGATGCCGTGTTTAATTCGGACGCGGTCACCAAGATTGATTTCCTGCGAATTGATGATTTCACATTCCACATTTTTACTCATCAATTCTTCAATATTTTCGATGACCTTATCTCTGATTACCGCAGGTTTTCCCATGTAATAAACAAAGTTTAATACCCCTAATGTTTGTCGGACTTTATATTCTTCACGCTCATTTATCCAAACAAATACATAACCGCTAAAAAGAGGTAAATCAACAATTTTCTTCCTGTCGGCCCATTGGTTGGTAACGCTTCGGATCGGGCAGTAGGATTTAATGTCCTGCAGTTTCAATAATTTGTCTACTTTTTTTTCCCACCTTGGGCGGGTGTAAATTACAAGCCAGTGTCTGCTCCATGTGCATCTGGAGCCGAATTGATTTTCCATGTCGAGAAGTTTTTTTTGTAAAAAGATTCATAAGTACTGTAAAAAAAAATGGACAGAGCTTCGCTACATCACTTACATGAGTAGGGTAGGGAAGCACTTAAATCAGGGGTGATTGTTTACTAGTTTTTTGAGACTTCAAAACCATAACCGTAGCCAAAACCGCCGTAGCCGTAGGTATTACTGTTCTCAACTTTTGCATCATTAAATACGACCATAGGGTTAGTCAGTTTTTTATAATACATAATATCTTTTAATATGTTAAGTTGTAATTTGTCAGTGTAGTTATAGCGTATCAGGTAAATGCTCAGGTCAGTATAGGGAGAGAGGCTGAAAGCATCAGCAACCTGGCCAACAGGAGCAGTATCAATAATGACATAATCAAATCTGCTTTTCAACTCCTCCACCAGCCTGCCAATTTTTGGATGCATCATCAGCTCAGCAGGGCTCTTCGTAATCGGCCCGCAATCCACCACAATTAAATCATGGTATTTCCTGGAATTTGACAGGAGATCATCTATCGTAACATCTGGGTTTAGCAGGTAATCAGTAATACCCATTTTTGAGTTTAAATGCAGTTTTTGAAGCAATTGTGGCTCACGCATATCGAATTCCAGTAGCACGACCCGTTTATTTACAGAAGCCAACGTCAGTCCAAGATTGATAGAGAAAAATGTTTTTCCTTCAGATTTCATACAGGAAGTGACCAACATGACCTGGTCAGGCAGACCATTGTTCATGAAATTAAGGTTACTTCTGATGTACCTGAACAGCTCAGTAATGGTAGACCTGCTATTGTGGTCTATCACGGCTACTTCATTCTTTTCGACATGATTTAATATGCCTAGAACCGGTACGCCAGTCAGGAATTCTATGTCTTTTACATCGCGGACTTTATTATTTAGTATTGATCTGCCATAAATGAATGCACCCGGAATCAGAAGTCCTGCAAAGCAGGCGCAAAGGTAAATCAATTCCTTTTTTGGTGATACCGGTAAGCTGTTGTAAGAAGGTTTGTCAATCGTTTGAGAGGTAGGAACAGTGGCTGATAAGGAAAGTGTGGTTTCTTCCCTTTTTTGTAACAGATATCTGTACAATCCTGATTTCACACTTTGCTCTCTGGTTCTTTCCAGTAAACCGCGCTCTACTGCGGGTACCGAACGCACCTTAGAGTTAAATCTTGAGCTCATCGCCTGCTGACTGTTTCTTTCAATTTGTAAGCCCCTTTTGATGTTCTGAAGGTTCTCCTGTATGTTCGATTTTAAACTGACCAGCTGTGCGGTCAGGTTTTGTACCAATGGGTTGCTTTCTTCGGAAGTCCGTAGCATTTTTGCCCTTTCCTGCTGTGTTGCATTATATTTAGCAGTTAAGTCATTCAAGGTCGCATTGTTGATGTTTAATGCGCTGGGAACAACGTTTAAGTTGTTGTTTTGGAGGTACTTTTCAAGCGAGGACAGGACATTAAGCTGTGTGTTTGTGGTAGACAGCATTTGCCCGTATTCACCAGATTTGGTCACATTCATTAGCGCATCAGTATTGACATCAGTCACCATGTTGTTTTGTTTGTAATTTTCCACATCATGTTCCACGCCGGTCAAATCCTGGCTTAAGGCAGTCAGTCGTTTATCAATAAATTTGATGGTATTTACAGCGATCAGATTTTTTCTGATCACATCTTCCTGATTATAGGTTTTGATAAGTACATTTAGGATATCCAGGCCTCTTTGAGGGATGTTATCCGTTAGACTGATGTTAATGGTATTGGCATCTTTAACAACCGGTAACACTATTAATCCCGCTAAGCTATAGGATTCGGCCATGCGATGCAGGTTTTTGAATTTCAACATCACTGGTTTAGTAAAGCGCTGAAAAGCCTGACCTTTGCTGACAATGATTTTGTAACCCGGTTTTTGAACCACACTGTCGTATGATAATATCCACTTCTGGTCTTTATCAGTTAAAGTATACTGACTGTCGCTGTATGGGCTTACCTCTGGTTTTTTAAGGTATCCACTAGCGTTTACACCAAGAAGTGTCACTTTTAAAGGTGAATTTTTTCCGTATAATTCATCGTTTTTTAAGCTGCCCTTAATGAAATAAGACGTTTCTAAGGAGAGCGCTTTTAATGTTTTATAAATCAGATCTCTGGAGCGCAGTACTTCCATCTCATTGTCCGCTTTCCGATCGGTCCGGAACATATTCAGGTCGCTAAATGCACTTTCTTTAACTTCTCCTTGTCCCTTTCTGTCGTCCTGAACCATTAAAGTACTACTAACTTTATACCTTGGAGTAAGGGTTTGCAAGTAAAGAAAGGCGCCGGCAAGGCATAAGATAAAGGCGATTAGAAAGATATACCAGTATTTTAAGTATTGATATATGTTTTCCTTTGCGTTTTCCAGCGCAGAAGGTGCTTTTTGATAAAACTGTGAGTTCATGTTTTTTCGGTTTAAAATAGAACGGATTATCTTAAGACTATGGTAAGGATTACTGCTGCCGCCGAAACAAGGGTAGATACGATAGGCATCAACTGATTGTTAGGATTGGCCTGTTTTTCCTTAGCCTTGTCCGGCTCCACATAGACGATGTCATTCTGTTTTAGATTGAAGTACGGAGAAGAATAGCTGTTCTTGTCATTAAGGTTCAACCGGACCATGTTACGTACCCCATCTTCTTCCCTGATAACCAGTACGTTTTCTCTTTTGCCGTAAACAGTCATATCGCCGGCCATACCTAAAGCTTCCAATAAGTTAATTTGTTCCCCCGGAACGTTCAATGACGCTGGACGGTTCACCTCTCCAATAACTGTGATCTTGAAATTGACTAATTGAAGATCTACATAAGGATCTTTAATCTGTCTTTTTAATACCTGAGTGATTAGAGCCTTCGCTTCTTCCAGACTTAATCCTTCCACCTTTACGTCGCCAACCAGTGGTAAAGCTATATTCCCCGCATTGTTTACCTTGAATCCGCCCTTGCTGTTTATTGGCGTATTACTGTTATTGGCATTTGCACTGGCAAATAGTACGTTGTATTCCGTATTTAAACTGGTGAGTGAGATGCTCAGCTGGTCGTTCTTTTGAAGTTTCAACTCTGGTGCATTTTGAATTTGATCATTCGAGACTTTTGAAAGGTTGCTGAAATAAACCAGGTCCCTTTGTGGTGCACAGCCTAGTATAGTCAGCGAAATGAGTAAAGCAAAGGTTAAATTTTTCATTTTGTAGGAGGTTAAATGATTTAACTAATTGATATTCCCCGGAATTCTTAGAATAAAGTTAGATAAATATTAACCCATAAAATGAGTAACTCTTCAAGTTGTAATTCACATTGTGAAAATTCACACCGCTTGTTTACGGAAGTGAGAAAATTGATGAATACATTACACGAAACAGGACTAAAAAAGAGATATATTTTTACAATATGTCTGAGTGTCTGTTTAGCTATGAAAACCGCCGCCGTTAGCCTCTTCCCTCCGAAAAGTGCAAATCGGTGTTTAAATGGGGGTTTTGCCCTCTGTTTCGAGAATAGTTCAGTGCTTTAAGTTTAAGCATTATTTAATTTAAACATTCTGAGGCAGTACAACGTTCTACTTCTGTAAAGAAAATTGTAAAGAAACCTATCTGCCAATGAAAAAGGAAATCGAAAAATCACGGGTTCTTCCCGGAAGGAAATTTTCACTTAAAGAGCACAATACCAGTTATACCGGTGACCTGGAAAAGGATGCTGGCAAAGCCGAACTGGATCTGACTAAAGAAGAGCTGAATAAATTGCAGGAAACTTTATATGCCGCCGATAGTCATGCTGTTCTGGTTATATTTCAGGCAATGGATGCTGCCGGAAAAGATAGCGCAATTGCACATGTGATGTCCGGATTAAATCCTCAGGGATGTCAGGTATACAGTTTTAAGACGCCAACTTCTGAAGAATATGACCATGACTTTTTATGGCGTCATTATAAAGCTTTACCGGAAAGAGGGCGTATCGGAATTCACAACAGGTCCCATTATGAGAATGTACTCGTCTGTAAAGTTCACCCGGAATATGTACTGAATGAGAAAATCCCGGGCTATGATGCGGTAAAGAAACTGGACGATAAGTTTTGGAAAAGGAGATATGAAAGTATCAGGAATTTTGAAAAACACATTTCTGATAATGGTACCCTGGTGATCAAGTTTTTCCTTTATGTCTCCAAAGATGAACAAAAAGAAAGATTTTTAGAGCGGATAGAGAACCCGGTTAAAAACTGGAAATTCTCTTCCTCGGATATTACAGAGCGGGAAAAGTGGGGAGATTATATGGGCGCATATGAGGAAGCCATTGGCGAAACGTCTACAGAACAGGCCCCATGGTATGTCATTCCTGCGGATAAAAAATGGTACGCCAGGTTGTTGATTAGCCAGATTCTTGAACATCATTTAAAAGAGATGAACCTTAAGTTTCCGGTGTTGGGTGAGGAGGAAATGGCAAAATTAGAAGAGATACAAAGGAGCTTACTGCTCGGTGGCTGAAATCTTTTGCCCGGAAGAGGGCAAAATTTTCTAAGCCACATCGCAGTAAACTCCTTTTCCGGGAGTAAAGGTAGGGTGCAGAGGTAAAGGTAGGGTGCAGAGGTAGAGGTAGGGTGCAGAGGTAGAGGTAGGATGCAAAGGTAGAGGTAGGGTGCAAAGGTAGAGGTAGGATGCAAAGGTAGAGGTAGGGTTCAGAAAGCAGGTTGCAGAGGTAAAGCAGGGGCTAAAAGTAAAGGCAATCCCCCTTTCAAGTATGATGTCAATGACGAAAGTTTGTTCTTAGTCGGATAATTAAGTACATTTGCCACGCTTTTGGTTCCCGGTAATCTTTTTACCGGGATTAAAAGGGAATACGGTGTGAATCCGTAACTGTCCCGCAGCTGTAAGCTCTATAACGGTATTCAAATCAAAGCCACTTTTTTAACAGATTGGGAAGGCAGGATCACCGGGAGTAAGTCAGAAGACCTGCCATAAGTATAATATTTCATAGCTTTCGGGGATTGAAGCTTGGAGTGAGTGCTTATTTACTGTATTTCATTTCCATGATCTAACTGTTTGCTGTGGGTAAATAACTCACAACAAAAATGAGAAGAAACAAATTTGCCCATCAAGGCATCAGCGCTTGTTTTTTTACTTTTCTAGCCCTTACCGGTGTCGGGGGAGCTGTGCCTTTAAATTTACAGGCCCAAACTCATCCGGTTAAAACGGCAAAGCAGGACTCTCTGGAAAAGCTAAACGCGTTAAAACTGGAAAAGGTAAACGCTTTAAAAGAAGTACAGATCAAGACCATCAAACTCAGCAGACGTCAAACTTCTTCTACTCCCTTACAAATTCTTTCCGGTGCAGAACTGGAAAAGCTGAACAGCCTTTCTGTTGCTGATGCAGTACGTTATTTTTCCGGTGTACAGCTGAAAGATTACGGCGGAATTGGCGGATTAAAAACCATCAATGTGCGCAGTATGGGGAGTAACCATACCGCAGTATTTTATGATGGTGTACAGTTGGGGAATGCACAAAACGGGCAGGTAGATCTGGGTAAATTTTCATTAGACAATATAGAAGAGATTGAACTGTACAACGGACAGAAAAGCAGTGTTTTGCAGTCCGCAAAAGGCTTTGCTTCGGCAAGTTCCTTATACCTCAAAGCCAGACAGCCAAACTTTGAACCTGGTAGAAGTAACCGTATAAAAGCGGCGTTCAGAACAGGGTCTTTTGGCTTGTTAAATCCATCGATATTGTGGCAAAGTAAGTTGAGCGAGCGCACCTACAGTACCGTTAGTGCAGAATTAAAAAAAGCAAACGGACGTTATAAATACCGCATCACGAACGGTGTATATGATACCACGGCCGTACGTACCGATGGAGATGTAGAAACGATGCGCCTGGAACTGGGGCTAAACGGCTTCCTGGCCGACAGTAGTAAATGGAGCGTAAAATTATATGGTTATAAAGACGATCAGGGTTTACCCGGAGCAATCGTAGCCAATGTTTTCCGTTTTTCTCAGCGGATGTGGAACCGAAACTTCTTTGCACAGTCCGCCTATGAAAAGAACATCGGGAAATACAGTCTGGTGGCTTCCGCCAAATATTCAAATGATTACATGCGCTACCTGAATCCGGATATTGTGACCACTTCAGGTTTTCTGAACAATACTTATCATCAGCAGGAATTCTACTTCTCCCTGGCGAATAAATTGAAAATTAATAAATACTGGGATGTGGTATGGTCGGCAGATTATCAGCTCAATGATATGAACGCGAATCTGGATCGTTTTGCTTACCCCACCAGAAACACCTTACTGAACGTTTTGGCCACCCGGCTACATTTCGACAGGTTCGATATTCAAGCCAATTTACTGAGTACAGTAGTCAGTGATAAAGTGAAATCCGGCCCCTCAGCAGGTACTAAAAATGAGCTCACACCAACGGTGATGGTGTCCTGGCAGCCTTTCGATCAAAAGGAATTCAGAATCAGGTCCTTTTATAAGAGCATTTTCCGGATGCCAACTTTTAACGACCTCTATTATACTTTTTACCAGTTTACCGTACTTCGTCCGGAATACACCAAACAATATGACCTCGGCTTTACTTATATTAAAGGATATGAAAACCGCGCACTAACACAATTTTCTATTCAGGCCGATGCCTATTTTAATCAGGTAAAGGACAAGATTGTAGCAGTTCCGGGAACCTCACAAGCCATGTGGAGTATGAGAAATTTAGGAAAAGTAGAGATAAAAGGCATTGACGTCAATATTCAATCCGCCTGGGAACTGGCGCAGGCATTTAATTTAAGTTTAGGCCTCAGCTATACCTATCAACAGGCAATCGATGCGGATCCTAAATCTACTACCTATAAAAATCAGATCCCATATATTCCTTTGCATAACGGTACTTTCCTCGCAGGAGCGTCTTACAAGAAATTTGCACTGAACTATAGCTATATGTATACCGGCGAACGCTACGATCAAAGTGCCAATATTCCAAAAAACTACGTACAACCTTTTTATACCCATGATCTGGCGATGCACTACAATACGCAGATCCAGAAAAGAAAAATAAGACTTACCGCGGAGGTAAATAACCTGTTAAATCAGGCATATGCGGTCATTACGAATTACCCGATGCCTGGTCGATCTTATCGATTCAGTTTAACCTATGATTATTAAATCTCCAGGGAAATGAAATTAAACCAATGCGTAAATGATGACTAAACTTGTAAATAAAATGAAAGCCAATAATAGCAGATATACCTGTTTACTGCTGATCTTGCTGACCTCATTTTTGGGTGCTTGTCGCAAGGACTTACAGGTGATTCCTGAGGAGCAGGAAGGGGTTATACCAGCAGATCCTTCGCGCCGGTTACAAGGTTTTTACCTGGTAAATGAAGGCAATATGGGGATGAATAAAGCTTCCCTGGACTACATGGACTTTTCAACCGGTGTGTATAGAAGAAATACTTACAATCAAATGAATCCTGCACAAATCAACGGGTTGGGAGATGTAGCTAATGATGTCGGGATTTATGGATCAAAGCTTTATATCGTTGTCAATATTTCTAACAAAGTTGAAGTATTGGATGCAAAATCCGGTAAACGCATTCAGCAGATTAACGTGACTAATCCTCGTTACATTACTTTCAAGGATGGAAAAGCTTATGTAAGTGCTTACCTCGGAAAAGTCGGCGTGCCGAATGCGCCAAATGGGGTAGTGATACAAATCGATACAGCCTCACTGAAGGAAGAAAAGAGAATAGAAGTAGGCAGACAGCCGGAAGAAATGGCGATAGTCGCAGGAAAGCTATATGTTGCCAATTCCGGAGGATATACCCCTTTAAATTATGATACCAGAGTTTCTGTGATTGATTTAAATACGTTTACCGTAGTCAGGAACATCGAAGTTGCCATCAATTTACATCGCGTAAAAGCAGATAAGTACGGAGATCTTTATGTGACTTCCAGAGGGAATTATCTGGATATTCATTCTAAAATATTTGTGATTGATACTCAGACTGATCTAGTCAAAACACGTTTTGATATTGGTGCCAGTAATATGGTTATTGATGATGATGTCGCTTATTTATATGGCTCAGAATGGAGCAGCAATACCGGAAAGTTCAGCCTTAGTTATGGGATGCTCGATGTAAAAGACGAAAAAATCCTGAACAAGAAATTCATCACCGATGGTACGGAAGCCAATATTATGATTCCTTATGGTATTGCAGTCGATAAATACACCAAAGAAGTTTTTGTAACGGATGCCCGGGATTATGTTTCCCCGGGGGTGTTGTATTGCTTTGATCCGGCAGGAAAAAAGAAATGGTCGGTGGTTACCGGAGACATTCCTGCCCATTTTGCCATGGTATATAAATAATTAAGTAAAGAATATATAAACAACATTAAATAAAACTAAACAACACTGATAACATGAATACCTCAATGACCAAAAACGGAAGATTATTTCTTTTGCTTGCTACAGCAGGCCTCTTATCGCTCAGCGCTTGTAAAAAAGATCAATTACCTGAGATCCAACCTTCAGCTTTAACTACAACCGGCGTATATGTGCTAAACGAAGGTGCCTATAGTGCAGGTGGCCCAAGTACCATCAGTTATTATCAAATCGGTACTAAGAAATTAGACAACGATTACTTTAGAACACAAAATGGTATTGCACTGGGTGCTAATGCGAACGACCTGAAGCAATATGGTAGTAAAATGTATTGCGTAATCACCGGAACAACGGCTAGCGCTAAAGATTCTTACCTGGAAGTAATCAGCATTGCTACCGGGAAATCGTTAAAACGTATTCCTTTTTCAGATGATAAAGGGGGCTATATGCCAAGGAATATCGTGTTCAATAAAAACAAAGCCTATATCTCCGGATATGATGGCAAACTGACTAAACTGGATACTGCGAGTTTAACTATCGACAGCAGATTACTTGTAGGTGGTGCTTTAGAGCAACTGGCCATTGTAAACAACAAAATTTATGTGACCAATTCTATGCATATATTCTTCCCTTCTCCAACTAACTCTTCTGTATCTGTGGTCGACCTGAATACTTTCAGCAAACTGAAAGAAATCACTACTGCCCTTAATCCAACAGCAATTTTCGCTACATCTACCGGTGATTTATTTGTGCAGACTTCCGGTCAATATCCAAACATTCCAAGAGCAATTGACAGATTAAACAGTATTTCTGATACTAATATTGGTACGGGTTCTGATTTAGGACTTGCATTCCTGAGCATCACGGGAACAACAGGATTTGCGATTGGTTACAATCCTGCGCTTTATATTAAATCTTTCAACACCACTACCGGTGCATTAGGAAACGATCTGATCACGGATGGTACTGCTACGAGCATCGCTTCGGCTTACTCAGTAACGTTAAATCCATTAGATAATACTTTTTATGTAACTGATGGAAAAGACTATACCAATGCTGGCGCAATCTCTTGCTATACTAAAGCGGGTAAACAGTTATTCTCTTTTGCAACAGGAGCTGTTCCTAAAATGGCCGTATTCCAATACGGTTATTAAAACCCTTTAAATCATATCTAAAATCATCATATAATGAAAATTAAGTACTACCTGGCTTTTATAGGCATTGCCACCCTGGCTTCCTGTTCTAAAGACTCAGATCCAGCACCAGAACCAATACCGATTGTGGGCACTAGCTTTGTCTCTAAATTAATCGAATACCTACCGGCTCCCGGACAATTTATCAATGAGAGTCTTGGGAGTATAGAAGGGGCAAATTCGGTCATTGGGAAAAAAGGACTGGTTAGTCTTGGCGCATGGGGCGGATCAATTGTGCTCGGTTTCGACCACATGGTGATCAACCAGGCCGATAAAGACGATATCATTATTTACGGAAACCCACTACCTGAATTTGCAGAACCGGGCATCGTATGGGTGATGCAGGATACCAATGGAAATGGATTGGCAGATGATACCTGGTATGAAGTTGCAGGTAGCGAATTCAGTAAGCCTTCCTATAAGCGCGGTTATGCTGTGACCTATACCAAGCCGGCAGCCGATGCTGATCCGGTACCATGGAAAGATAGCGATGGCCTGACTGGTGTTGTCGAAACGAACACTTTTCATAGACAAGCCTATTTCCCTGTCATGAAAGATAAGGACGGAAAACTGATCACAGAATATACGTTAAAGGGCTCTAAATTGCCTTCTACAAATATAAACATGACAGTTCCTACCATGATCACCAGCGTACCATTCGCCTGGGGTTATGCCGATAATACATTCGGTGGTGATAAAGTTGACATCGCAAATGCGGTAGATCAAGCCGGAAAGAAAGTGGTTTTGAAAGGAATCAACTTCATTAAAATCCAAACAGGTGTACAGGCAAATATGGGATGGTTGGGAGAACTATCTACAGAGGTTGTCGGCGTAGAAGACATCAGTCTGATCAAAGTAGCACCTTAAACCCAAATGAGCAATCCGTTTTATGGAACAACAAAAAAGTGTTCGGTAAAACGGATTAATATGCAATTAACAAAGTCAACAATACCAACTAATATACAAATACAATTCAACCAACTAAATGAAGATCACAAGTTTTAAAGGATTAGCAGTAGCAGCTGTATTATCGGCTGCACTAATCTCATGTAAGAAAGATACCCCTGAAGTTATTGGCGTAGACCCAACAGAAGTTGCAGGAAAATATGAAAATGGCTTTTTTATTATCAATGAAGGATGGTTTGGTCATGGAACCGGGTCAGTATCATTTTATGATGCGGCTAGTGGAACGCTGAAAGATAGTGTTTTCCAAAAAGAGAATGTTGGAAAAGGATTTGAGCCGGCAAGCTCAACGGTACAATATGGTACGGTTTTCAATAAGAATTTATATGTCATCAGTAAGGTTAGAGGACCAGTTGTAGTAGCGGATGCAAAGACGATGAAAGAAGTAGGCAGAATCCCTGGATCTTCGGAGTATGACTGGCGTGCATTTGTCGGCATAGACGAAAACAATGGCCTTTTGAGCAGCAGTGATGGCGTTTATTTAGTGAATCTAAAGACCTTCAAGCCTTCTGCTAAATTGCTGGGTTCTAAAGGACAAATGGGCGATATGTTGAAAACAGATAAATATATCTATACGCTTTCTCAAACAGAAGGTGCGGTAATTTATAATGTTTCCGACCTGTCTGTTCAAAAGAAAATCGCTGGCGTAACCATGGGTTTTGTAAAAACACCAGATGGTAAAGTATGGTTCACAGGTGGAAAAAACCTGTATAAATCAGATCCGGTAACTTTAGAAACAGAAACGATAGAATTGCCATTTAGCACTTATACTACTTATAATGCCTGGTTTTCTTCGCCAATCATTGCCTCTACTAAAGAAAACGCGGTATTCATGATCAAACTCCCTGGTGGATGGGGTGGAGGTAAGGAAATTTATAAATATATTTCCGGTGATAAATCTTCTTTAGACAAGCCTTTCATTACAGTTGCTGATAAACAGGTTTTCTATAAAAAGAACCTTGGTTACTATGCAGAAGCGGATCAGATTGTTACGACTACCTTTGTAGAAGGATGGGGAGCAGGTTCTGCCACTAACAACCTGAATATTTATGATGCAAAAACAGGAGCATTGAAGAAAACAGTTCCATTTACTGGTTATCATTTCCCTTCGATGTTTGCTTTCCATTAAACCTTGTCATCAAGGGCTTTTTTATGCCGTGGAAAAAATATAACTTTGTTTTATAATATATAAATGAATATGTCTGAATCTAAATTCAACCCGCGTTCGATAATCCTGTTAATGATTATCATCTTTGTAAGCATTATCCGTATTGCAGCCCCTTTATCCGGCGACTTTAAAGAGCTGGCTAATTTCTCAGCTGTAGGAGCTATTGCCTTATTTGGCGGCGCATATTTCAATAACAATGTTAAAGCATTTGCTTTCCCGATGTTAGTATTGGTGCTGAGCGATATTTTTATTGCAAAAATGTCAGGATACGGCTTCTTCTATGCGGGATGGTACTGGACATACATTGCGATTATCGCGATGGTGGCAGTTGGTAAACTGATGATGAAAAAAGTGAATGTAGGTACTTTTATGGCCTCTTCTTTCATTGGTGTATTCTTACACTGGATCCTGAGTGATATCGGCCCAATGTATGCACCAAGCATTTACCCTGCTACATTAGCTGGTTACGGACAATGCTTAATCAATGCAATTCCTTTCGAATTAAACTTCCTTTATGGCACAGTAGCCTATGGAGCAGTAATGTTCGGCGCATTTGAAGCCCTGAAAGTTAAATACCCAGCTTTAAGTTTAGCTAAAACAGTATAAATAGTAAGCAAAATCATAAGCAATCCCGGGATTGTTGCAGAGGAAACTCTTCAACCTCCCGGGATTTTTTCGTTAACCAGCTGATGTAACCAGATGCTGATGCCATTTTGGGAGGCCGGAATCTCCGCCTCCTGGTTCATGCACGGTATTTTAGTTATCTTTGATTCAAGCTGTTTGTAGCATAGCATACCTCAATCGACCTCCCCATGAAAAAGAAACTAGTGGTATTTACCGGCGCCGGAATCAGTGCAGAAAGCGGATTGAAAACCTTCCGGGATACGGATGGGCTATGGGAAGGATTCAATATTTATGATGTGGCTACGCCTGAAGCATGGCGCAAAAACCCCGAAGTGGTTCAGGACTTTTATAACCAGCGCCGAAAACAGGTGCTGGCGGCACAACCTAATGAAGCCCATAAAGCACTGGCGGCATTAGAGGCAGATTACGACGTACACATCATCACTCAAAATGTGGACGATTTACATGAAAGAGCAGGTTCTACCAGGGTAACCCATTTACATGGCCTGATCACCCGTTCACAGTCGGATATAAACCCTGATTTAACCTATCCAATCGACGGTTGGGAATTGAAAATGGGTGATCTTTGTGAACTGGGAACACAACTTCGTGCACATGTGGTTTGGTTTGGAGAACCAGTGCCTATGATTGAAGAAGCAGCATTCATTTGCAGCAGCGCAGAAGTATTCGTGCTTGTAGGTAGCTCCCTGGCGGTTTATCCGGCAGCAGGGCTGATTGATTTCGTTCCTGCACTTAGTCCGACCTACATCATCGACCCTGTCATTCCAAAAGTAAAAAACAGCCATCAGGTGATTAAAATTCAAAAGACAGCAGTTGAAGGCATGAAAGACCTGATGGATTTGCTAATCTAAAACCTTAAAAAGCTCCTTAGAATAGAGTTATCCCTGCATTCCATCCATACCAACCTTTATTATTGCCACTAAAACTATGGTGTTTAGCAGGCACAACATCTTGCTTGTAATTCTTAGCGCTTGCACCAGCGGGTGCATCGCTGTTATAATAAGCGTAAGAAGGCCCGCCAAACAGCGTAAAACCTTTAAATAACTGTATCTGCAAATTCAGCTGGAACTTAGTTAAGATGTTGGAATATTTCCAGTTTCCCAGATAGAGGTATTGGAAGCTGAGCTCAGGAGCAAGGGAGAGGTGCTTGCTGAAGATAACATCATGGCCAAAACCAAGACCAAGAGTGGCTATTTTTGCCGTGTCCGAATAGCTTTTTCCGGCAAAAAGGATATTGTATAGATTGGCATTTCCTGTTTTTAAAGCCACATTTGTCTGCACCAACTCATTGGTAGAAATACTGATCTTATGATAACCATCCTGCACCAGATTGATCAAGCCCAGACTGGTTCCTGTAGAGGAATCTGAAAAGTTTAGGAGAGCAAGCTGAAAACCGGTATTCTTCTTTGCATAATTGAATAAACCGGCGATCTGCAGGCTCGAAGATGTTCCTGAAGTAATGTTTCCCAATCCGGCAATTTCTATCCCTCTGGAGTTTCTGGAATTGATGTTTCCCAATCCTGCAATCTGGAAGCCGTTTTTCCCGCGACTGTTCACATTGAGCGCACCTGCTGCCTGAAAACCTTTCATATCGCCCTTTACCAGATTGGTAATCCCTGCAATCTGAAAGGCTTCCACATTGCCTTTCACTACGTTTAATGCGCCGGCCGCCTGAAAACCCCTGGTATTCCCCCGCACATCATTGTGTAGTCCGGCGATTTGAAAGCCGGTTACAGAACCACCAGCTACATTGAAAGCACCAGCCGCCTGTAGGGCTTTTACGTCTCCTTTATTGAGGTTGAACAAGCCCGCCATTTCGAAACCCTCCACACCGGCAGTATAACCGCCAATGACATTTAAAGAGAATTTATTGACAACTCTGGAACTCATCATTCCATGAGAACTTAAGCCCGGAGTGAGGGATGCCTGGAAAGGCGTATTCGCAAAAAAGTTCGGGATATTCAGGTTTTGAATTCTTTGTGCCGAAGAAATGAAAAACCTGCTAATACCCAACTCTTCAATCGCATTTGAAAATATAGCCCCGTTTTCTTTATCAGGATCATCATAAGATTCCGGTTTGATGGTGATATCTGCTAAGAAAACCAGAGCAGTATCCCGGTAGGTCTCCTTACTGGCAGTCAAAATCACCTCTTTATGTTCCCCTTTGAAACGCAACCTGAAATAACCATTGTCGTCTGTCAAAGTAGATTGAAGCAATCTTTTCTCATAAACACTGGCCTGTTTCACCTTTCGGCCCGTTTGCGTATCAACTACATAACCGCTAATCAGGTAAAGGTTGTCGGCAGTAGTGATGGTTTCCGGTTCAATGGTCAGGTGGTTAACCGCATAACGTAGGATGATGTAATTTTCACTTTCTTTATAATCTACTTTTCCCTGAAACATCTGGTCTAAAACCGTCCGGACAGGTACATTTCTGATGTTCATATTGACCAGGCTATCCTGGTTAAATAAGGCGCCATTGTAAGCAAAATAAAAATCTCCTGCTTTACTCATCTTGTCGAGCACCTGACTGACAGGTTCCTGTTTCGCCGTAAAACTCAGGAGTCTGGAAAGATTCCGCTGAGCGCTGCCCGTTGTCTGAGCTTGCTGTGCTGAAGCAACACTGAAAAAGAATAAAAAAATTACGGATAGATTGGTCTTCATTACTTTTTGTTCGTCAGCAGGATTTCTTTGCCTTTACTGCTATAGGTTAAATTTAAAGTCTGACAAATAATCCCGAGGTTGTAATCTAAAGTCTCATTGAGTTTCAGTGTGGTGCTTAAAGTCAGGTTTTTAATGGCAGGATCTACCGTGATTTTAACATCATAAGCTTGATTTAATACTTCGCTGAACTTCCATAACGGGGTGTTTTTCAGTACGAAAGTCCGGGTTCTGTAATAGTTGTAAAGCTGGTCCTGATTTCGTTCTTTCAGTAGTTTTTCTGAGGAAGAGTTGATGAGAACCCGCTCTCCGGCCACAAGATTTATAGTCTCGCCTTTCAGGCTGACTTTCACAATCCCGGTCTCTACGATGACCTCCGTTTGCTGGTTCTTGTGTTTAACATTAAAGGAAGTTCCAACCACTTTCACCGATACCTGATCTACCTCTATGATAAAAGGATGGCTTTTATCCGGAGCCACATTAAAGAATACTTCACCTGAATCCAGACGAACGCTGCGGTCTGTTTTAAAGTCAGAAGCATAACTGAGGGCAGATTTCTTGTTTAAAGTCAGCTCTGATCCATCAGGTAGTTTTTGGGTGATGACTTCCTGGTTTGCGGCCAGATCCATATATTGCGCTGGTGTCAATACCTTGTAAAATACCCATGCGCCAAGAGCCAGAATAAATACGGCGGCTACATTTATCCAGGTATACTTTCTTTGGAGTGATACTACGTTTTGATCCGGTACCGCGCTTTTGTGTTGCAGCAGGCCAACCTTTTCTTTTTTATTCAGTTTTTCTTTGAAGCTGAGCCAGGCCAGCTCTTCATTTACCGGGCTTTTTGGCGCCAGCAACTGACTGCTTTCCCAAATTTTCTCCAATTCTAAAAACGCAGAAACATTTGCAGGATCGGCAGCCAGCCATTTTTCAATAGCAGTGGTTTCTTCCTCACTGGTTTCTTTCAATAGAAACTTTATCAATAATTCATCAGTCATTGCCATGGTGTTAATTAAAAAAATCTTTGTAGTACATGATTCCTAACAGAATCAGGGCAAGGAAATCGGATAGCTTTAACCGCAATATCCGGAGTGCTTTGCCCATTTGGTTTTCTACGGTTTTAACAGACAGCCCTAACTGATCTGCAATTTCCCGGTACCTGAGTTCTTCAAACCTGCTCATTTGAAAAATGGTTCTACACTGCTCGGGTAAATCATTCATCGCCAGACTCAGGTTATTTTTTAATTCAGTCATTTCTACTCTGGCAGAAGCAGGCTCAGATGGATGAGGGATGCTATGCTGTGTATATTCCTGATGTTTGAATTTGATCTTTTCATGTTTGAGGAAATTCAGGCAATCGTGGTAAATACATTTATATAGGTACGCTTTTACGGAGGACTGTATATTTAGCAATTCACGTTTTTCCCAGAATTTCATAAACATCCCCTGAACCATTTCTTCGGCGGTATCATGGTCTTTCAGCATGACAAAAGCATAAGCGTGCAGTGCCTTATAATGCATTTTGAACAATTGCTCAAAAGCGACATCGTCGTATTGTTCCAGGTTTGGGGATAGGGGATCGGTTAACTTCACACGTATAGTTCTAGTCAAATATATTAGTTTCTTTCACTTATGCTATGTCATAACAGCCAAATCTTTAAAGGGCAATTCTTTTAAGCATTTCTATTCCCGTTTCAGAATTAGTCGTAATCAGGTCAATGTAAACGACTTTTGGAAACCAGAATGAACCCCCTTTAACTTTTACAAATACCCGTTTCAATAAATGGTTACGCCCTTCATCCTTAATGTAGATGTGATATTGCTGGTCGTTTTCAGATTTGATCAGGTACATCGGCATCTTCTGATAAGCCGCCAGCCGGATTTCAAACACCTCATTTCCCAATGCTTTTGATTTTACACCATAAGCGAACTTCTGTTCTATGCTCGTGAGCGGTTTTAATCGTCCCTGCTCTTCATATCTGATCCAGGAGCCCTTAACAGGTGCTTCCGGGTCAAGTTGCCCGTCTTCTTTGAAATTAAGCTCATAAACGACTGTATTCGCGTCAGGTGTTCTTTGCAGAAAGAACAAGAGATTTTTCCCATTGGGAACGGGTAGGCGCTCCGTGTTTTTTAAAGGCCGGGCATCCACTACCTGAGTCAGCAGCAGCATAATCATCAATACAATTGCCGTTGTTTTGGAATGGATTTCTTTAGCCCCTTTTGGTTGTTGATCTCTATTCAATTTATGTCGGTATATTTTCCCCGGACTGGCGAAAATGAAAAACAAACACTCCCTGATACCATCACTTTCTTTGACATCCTTTAACATATCCCGGTATTCATGGAAGTTCAGTACAAAAGGATTGGTTTTGTTTCCGATGGGAGTAGTCAGCCCATAAATTGGTTGCTCTTCTTCATATTGAAAAGTACCGAACAAATGATCCCAGATCATAAAAGTAGCTCCGAAATTTTTATCCAGGTATTTCTCCTGGCTCCCATGATGTACGCGGTGGTTGGAAGGTGTCCCGAAATACTTCTCAAAAAAGGCAGGCAACTTCCCGATGGCTTCAGTATGCACCCAGAATTGATAAAGCGTACTCAGCTGACTGGCGACTAAAAAGATTACCGGATGAAAACCCATTAACGCCACCGGAATAAAGAACACGGTCTTGAAATGTTGCACCCAGCTCTGACGGAAAGCAACTGTCAGGTTGTAGTGTTCCGCAGAATGATGCACCACATGAGTAGCCCAAAAGAAACGGTTGAAATGGGAGATTCTGTGAGACCAGTAACTACAGCAATCGTAGAGGACGAAACAAGGGATTAAAGTCCACCAATTCATTTCCATGCGCCATGGCAACAGGTTGTAAATCCAGATTGCGCCATAAATTAATACGACTTTCATCAGGATATTGACCACCAGATTTCCTATTCCTACCAGCAGAGAACCCATCGTTTCTTCTTTTTCATAGGTTTTATGTGTGCCAAAATGTGACAGTAGAAACTCGGTCAGGGCCAGGATAAATACTGCTGGCAGCGCATAAGCGATCAGATCAGGAGCCTGTTCCTGCATCAGATAACTGTCTGCGAAGTCAATCTTAGCCGCACCAAATACAGGAAGTAATTCGATCCATTCGGTAGTTAGGGTTGCCATAAGTGTTGGATTAAAAGATGAATTGGAGGAGAAAATGAGATGGAATAGAATTAAACCGGGATAAGAAATGAATTGAACTGAGTTCCTTAGAATATAAATTGAATTCCCCCGGAATAGCCTAAATACAAAGCCTGGAAATCATTCGCGCGATCGCCCCAGGTGTGGATGAATTTCTGGTGTAGGTCCTTGCCTTCAGTTGTATTGGTGCTTAGAAAATTAAGGGATGGACCGCCAAATAATTCCAGATGGTTTCCGATGCTTAAAGCGGGTAAAATCCTTAGCGAAGATTTAAAGTATTCCCCTGCCTTGAAATTTTCCAAAACGGTTGCAGTTAGCTCGGTATTAAGTCTAAAAGAGGAACTTTGAAACCAATGGGCACCTAAACCGGCTTCCATCGCATAGACTTCCTTCTTGTTTTTGAAGTTATAGCCGATGCCAATAATACCATAGGTAACTTTTCCTCCGGAGCGGAAAGAAAGCATGGAAGTCTGCGTCTCATCCATCGTTAAACTGAGGCTTTTTTCTCCCTTTTTTACCAGGTTGATGATCCCGATAGGGTAGTCGCTACTGTCGGCAATATTGATAAATCCAGCGCCTTGTATGCCTTTTACCTTTTGAGCAATATTGATGAATCCGGCAAATTGTGAGCCTTTTACATCTTCCGCTTTATTGATGAAACCTGATAACTGCGAAGCAGATACGTTTTTCCGGGCGATGTTGATAAAGCCCGCAAGCTGTGATCCTTTAACTGAATTGGCCTTATTTAAGAAACCTGCAAACTGTGCCCCCTTAACGTCTTTCGCGATATTGCTGAAACCTGCAAATTGAACACCTTTGATATTTCCTTTGGCAATATTCGCAAATCCTGCAAAGGCAGCACCATCACCTTCCTCATAAGTGTTTAGAAATCCTGCAATTTGTAAGCCGGTCGCCTTCTTGCTAATGTGATTGGAGAACATTGCAATCTGTGTTCCCGTTGCTTCGTTGCGGACAATATTTGAAAAGCCTGCGAAAGTAAATCCTTTTTCAACGGAAGAGACACCTGCGAGTAAGTGAATAGAAAGGTTGTTGGTATCTAAAGGGGCATGTTTTCCATTGCTGCTCAAAGGATAAACCAAACCAATATGGATTTTTTCAACCCCTTTTTCGATCTGCTGAATAGTCCTGGTGCTAAGATCAGCAAGACCATTTCTGCCCTCAGTGCTACTAATGCTAGCATGAGCAGCGGTATTTTTAACACCAGTTGCCTCGCTCTGCGCAAAGCCCGTTAAACCGGAAAGTAGGAATCCGGTAAGGGCGACCGCCTGGTAAGCAGGTTTAACTGTTTTAAATGTTTTGTTGTAGTTTGAAGTCCTCATTTTTGTCTGATTTTGAAATGAGACAACGCAATGAGGGTTTACCCCTACGATCTTTTGAAAAATTAATGAATAAAAGCGGAAGCGTCTTTACTTTCCTCGATTTGAACCTTAATATTTCTTCTTCCAATCACCAGAATCATTAAAGCGATGATAGTGGTTCCGGTCATGATGGCGACCATAGGGACCGCAGATTTCACTTCAAACATGCTTACGCCAAAGGAAGCCAAAGCACCAAGTCCCATTTGTACCGCACCCATTAAAGCGGATGCACTACCCGCGTTTTTGCGGAATGGTGCAAGGGATAAAGCAGATGTATTTGGATTGGTTAAGCCCAGACAAGAGAGGAATAAGAAAAGTAATAATACCGTTTCTGTAAGGCCAAACCAGTTATTGATGCTGCCCAACAGGAAAAATAAGACCAGTACAACCTGTGTGCTTAAGGCGGCAAAAATCACCTGTTCGCTCTTGTATTTCCTCAATAAAAAGGTGTTGATCTGACTTGAGCCGATTAAACCTGTCGCTAATAAAGCGAAGATCCAGCCATAACCTTCTTCCGAGACTTGAAAAATATCGATAAAAACGAGTGGTGAACCGGAGATATAAGCGAACAATCCGGCGAAAGCCAGTGCACCGGTAAAAGCATAGGTATAAAACTGTGGCTCTTTGATTACAGAAAGAAAGTTTTTGAGAATAGGGACTGGTTTCAGCGAAAGGCTGGTGTCAGGTTTATAACTATCCGGCAGCCAAAGCCAGCTGGCGATCAGGTTCAATACACCTAAACCCATTAAAATGATAAATACAGAGTGCCATCCCCAGGCAACGGTTACATAGCCGCCTAAAGTAGGGGCAATCATCGGTGAAACACCTACGACCAGCATCAGCAAGGCGAAAACCTTAGCATTTTCCTTTACCGGAAAAAGGTCTCTTACCATGGCAATGGAAGCCACGGCTGCGGCACAGCTGCCTATTGCCTGCAGGAAACGCAAAATGATCAGGGCATCCAGACTAGTTGCAAATACACAAAATGCGGAAGCAATGATGTAAACCAGCAGTCCGATATACAATGGTTTCTTCCTGCCAAAACGGTCTAATAATGGTCCGTAAAGGAGTTGTCCGGCAGAGATTCCGATGAAATAACTGGAAAGGGACAATGATATTTTAAGAACAGTTGTGTTCAGATCTTTGGCAATAGCTGGAAATCCAGGAAGGTACATGTCGATTGAAAATGGTCCTAACGCGGTTAGTGAGCCTAATAATACAATCAGTAGGAAGTATTTTTGTTTTGTCATTAGATTTTGCAAATATAGGAATTGTAGTTTTGGCATCCGCCCGAATCGTTCGTTTTGTCTAAACATTATCCTGAATTTTATCAAAACATAATCTTTCGCATTTCGTTTTTAATTATATAAGTTTTAAGCAGGATTTTGTAAGTCCGGAGAAAGGAAATACCTTATTTTTGTAATTGGCTTTAAACCACCGGAGAGATAGAATTATGATGTTATATGTAAAAAATATGGTTTGCGACCGCTGTGTGATGATTGTCCGTCAGCAGCTGGAGCAGCTTCATTTCGAAGTAAAAGACATCACTTTAGGTAAGGTGGAAGTGTCTCCGGATCCTAATGCCACCCAATTGCAGGATATATCGGGAACGATGCAAATGCTGGGTTTCGAGTTAATGGATAAAGAGAAAGACCAACTGGTAGAGCAGGTTAAGAATAAGGTGATTGAGTTGGTTCATTATTCAAATCTGAACGAGATCAATCAAAGTCTGATCACGATGATTGCGGAGCGACTGGACAAAGACTATGCCTACCTGAGCCGGTTGTTTTCTGACGTAGAAGGGATCACTATTGAGAAATATATCATTCAACAGAAGATCGAAAAGGTAAAAGAACTGTTGGAATACGGAGAGTTGAATCTGAACGAAATCGCCTGGAAAATGGGCTATAGCAGTAGCGCACACCTATCTGCACAGTTTAAATCGGTGACCGGTTTAAGTCCCAGCAAATACAAAGACTCCAGTGCTAACAAGCGAAAACCTTTAGACAAAATCAAATAAGCCCCGCGAAATTTGTAACATTACTTCGCTTAATACATTCTAAACTGGAAATTTAAACACACAGATGCCTTTTTATAAACACTATTCATTTGATCTCTGGCTGACATTGATCAAGTCCAATCCTGCTTTTAAAACGGAAAGGACAAAATATTTTCATGCCCGTTTTAATTCCAAAAAGAAAACCATTGAAGAGGTAGCCACGGTTTTCAGGCAGGTCGACTTAATGGTGAATGCCATCAATGAAAAAACGGGTAAAAATATAGATGCCGATGAGATGTATCTGATGGTAATCAGTATCATTAATGATTATTCAACGGATTTTCAAGATGTGGATACCGAAGGATTGTATCTGGAAATGGAGACCTTGCTGTTGAATAACATGCCTTTACTCTATAATCCGGAATCTTTAACCGTGTTAAGCGAGCTGAAGGCTTCTGGCCTGAGTACCCTGAATATTTTAAGTAATACCGGTTTTATCAAAGGGAAAACTTTAAGAAAAGTATTGTCAAGCCTGAAGCTGTCTGAGTTGTTGGATTTTCAATTATACTCCGATGAAGTGCGTTTATCTAAACCCAATCCCGAATTTTTTAAGCTGATGCTGAATATGATTGATCGGGAGAAACATCCCGAAATCGGACTCCATGAGATCATCCATATCGGTGATAACCCTGTTGCAGATGTAAAAGGGGCAAAGGCGATGGGAATCAATACCCTGCTAATCAATTCAAATGACTTATTAATTTCACACTTACGCTCATGATTCCATATACCTACTCCCTGCACAAAATAAATGATCAGATTAATTTTGGGTTTTCAGCAGATGATTACAGTCGGTTTAAATTTGGTGACGACCTGGTGTCTAAGTCTTTCGGAAAAGACCTGGCCGATGGCTTCATCAAATACTACCTGCAGGAGAATTTTATTACAGAGCAAATTGTAGTCATTTCCAGTCCTTATTGTTTCATTCCTACAGCAACCTTTGCGATGAAAAACGCATTTGTGTCGCAGTTGAACCGTTGGCTGGTTGCCCATGGTGGATTGGTAGTTCAGGAAGCAAAAGTACACAGAACCATTACTTATAAAGAAGATTACGGCGGACTAAGCGCAGAAGAAAGAATGAAATTGATTGGAAACGATTCTTTTCATATTGATAAGGACTTTTTAGAAGGCAAAACATTGCTTTTTCTGGATGATATTAAAATTACCGGCAGTCATGAGCGGATGATCCTGAAAATGGTGAAAGAATATGGATTGAAAAACGATATTCATATGCTTTACTTTGCGGAATTAGTGAATAAAGACATTCATCCGAATATTGAAAATCAGTTAAACTATCATTTGGTGAAAACTATTTTTGACCTTGATGAGATCATTAAAAGCGGAAATTTTGCAGTAAACACAAGGATTGTAAAATATATTCTGAATAGTGATTTTGAAGATTTCAGCATTTTTATCGAGCGACAAACCGCGGAATTTATGAACAGTCTGTATGATTTATCATTGGGCAATAGTTACCATACGATTCCATCATATGAAGGGAATCTAAATCATTTGAAAAACCAGCTGCACCAGCAGTCTTATAAGGTAAGTTAAGAAGATTTTTTGTTTTAAGAATGGAACTCCTGCAAGAAAAATGCAGGAGTTTTTTGTGTTTTAGGATCTCTTGTACTGAGGTAGGATTTTCAGCAGGCCGCGCTGCATCCGGGCGCATGGCAGAGTGATTTTGAGTTCATGGATGCCTGACCATGCGTTCGGGATGCATCCCGAACTCATCATGAGGGTTAGCTCAACTCATCCCTGCCTGTTCCCATGGAGGACTTATTCTATGATCATCCGGAATTTTGCTCCGTTCAGGAAACCTGAGTTATTGACCATAATTCAGGTGCATTAATCTGGATTTTCCTACAAAATCATAAAATCTAAGTCGGGAATAAGGGACTGGAAATCCCTGATGAAAAACAATTGTCATGCGATATTCAAATAGGAGGGGATCAGGAGATGAAAAACACGATTTTTACATTTAAAAGCTAGTTTTTTCCCTTAAAAATTGATATTTTGCAGGTACTGATAAGCGTTGATGATTTTGCTAAACGAAATTTGTAATCGTACAGATTTCATGGACAAAACAGCCGCTGGAGTCAGTATTGTTAATTATTGATTATAATTTAAAATTGATTAAATATGGCAATTAACTTGCAAAAAGGACAAAGGGAGAACATTGATGCTCCTAAATTTACGATCGGTCTTGGATGGGATACCAATAGTTCTACTACGGGTACAGCATTTGATTTAGATGCTTCCATTTTTATGTTAGATGATCAAAAGAAATTGGTGTCGGATCAAAATCTGATTTTTTACAATAACCTGGTTTCTCCTGATGGTTCCGTAGAACACACGGGTGATAACTTAACAGGTGATGGTGATGGCGATGATGAGCAAATCAAGATTGATTTGACCAAAATAGATCCTAAAGTTAATGAGATTTGCGTAGTGGTAACGATTCATGATGCAGAAAACAGAAAACAGAATTTCGGTCAGGTTAGAAATTCTTTTGTACGTATTTTTGATGCCGCTACAAATGAGGTGATCTTGAAATATGAACTGGAAGAAGATTTCTCAATCGAAACAGCTGTAGAATTCGGTAGAATTTACAAACGTGAAGGAAAATGGAAATTCGAAGCTGTAGGAATGGGAATGAAAGGTGGTTTACAGGATTATTTAAATAAATATCAATAAGAATTATGGCAATTAATCTTCAAAAAGGACAGCGTATCAGTCTTGAAAAGAGCAACGGAAGCAAGCTTCAAAATATTTGTGTAGGAATTAACTGGGGTGCCATTGAGAAAAAAGGCATGTTTGGTTTTGGTAAAACAAAAGAAGCAGTAGATTTAGACGCAAGTTGTGCCTTGTATAATGAGAAAAAACAACTGGTAGATGTAATCTATTTCGGTAGTTTGAAATCTAAAGATGGTGCAGTAAAACACAGTGGTGACGACTTAACCGGTGATATGGGTGGTGATGATGGATTGGATAATGAGGTAATTACCTTAGATTTCACCCAGCTTAACCCATCTGTTGATTATGTGGCATTCGTATTGAATAGCTTTAGAGGTCACGATTTTGGAACCATTCCTTTCGCATCTATTCGTATTTACGAAGGAAATCCAAAACAGGTAAGAGAAGTATTTGCAACTTATGATATTGCAAATGGCGCAGGATTTGCTGGTCATGTATCTATGGTACTAGGTGTATTCTACAAGAAAAACGGAGAATGGAAGTTCAACGCCATCGGAGAGCCTACCAAAGACAAGAAATTAGAAGAAACTGTAAATACAGTAACACAAAGCTATCTTTAGACGCTAAAGGCAAAGGAACATTTTATTGAATTATGGAAATAACCCCGAATAATACCCAAAGCCTCACTCCGGTTCCGGTAAAACTGGATAAAGATGGAAATGTTGATTTGACAACCATCACTCCGGAAGAGGTGAGAAAATATAGTGAGATTAATAAATCATTACAGCCTTCTGACGTTAATTCTATCCTGAATTATGGTGTGGAAGCGCAGAATTCTATGGAGAAATACAGTAATGATTTTTTATCATCTGTAAGAACTCAGAATAGCGGCGAAGTAGGTGGATTGATTAATGAATTGCTAAGTGAGCTAAATTATATTGATGTTTCTGAATTGGAACAGAGTGGTTTTAAATCTTTCATTTCAAAAATCCCTTTCCTGAAGAATCTGGTAGTTGATGTAAAGAAACTATTTCAAAAATATGATGTGGTGGTCAATAATATTGACAAAATCACTAATAAGATTAAGGCTGGCCGTTTAAATTCGATCAAGGATAATAGCTCATTGCAAACGATGTTTGATAACAATGTGACTTATATCCACCAGATGGAAGAACTGATTATTTCGGGACAACTGAAGTATGAAGAACTGAAACAGAAACTGACCGAAATGGAAGCCAGTCCTGCTGATTACCAGGATTATGAGATCGCTGATTTAAGAGATTTTATTACCAGACTGGACAGACGTTTGGCAGACATGAAAATTGTCCGCTTTATCATGTTGCAGTCACTGGCCCAAATCAGGGTAGTGCAGAATAACAATACTTCTATTGCCGAAAAAGCGCAGTCGATTGTTTCTACTACCATCCCGGTATGGAAAAACCAGCTAACCATTGCTGTAGCATTACAAAGGCAAAAAGCCAATGTAGAAATGCAGAAGAAAATTTCTGATACCACCAACACCATTCTACAGAAGAACGCAGAAATGCTGAAACAGAATAGTATTGATGTGGCGAGGGAAAATGAAAAAACAGTAGTATCACTTGATACGCTGAAAATGACTACGCAATCGTTGATCGAAACCTTGAATGAGGTGAAGAAAATTCATGAAGAAGGAGAGCAGAGCAGAAGAGTGTTGGATGGAGAATTGAAAACTCTGGAAACTGAATTGAAGAAAAACGTGACGCGCGTTAACTAATAAAAATCGATGGATGACCGCCGTAATTATATTTTAAAAGAATCCCGCACAGAGATCAGCCGTTTACAGCTGCTCTCTGTGTTTTTTGAAGAAGAAGCGGTTTATAAAATTTACCTGCGCAGTCAGGTGATTCATCAGTTATTTGAGCAGAATGAAGAATTGGATATTGATAAACTGGAGCTTTTTCATGTCCAGTTTACCTCCAGTGTAATTGAGCTGCTAAGAAAAATTAAGAAAAATAATGAAAAGAATGTCAGCCTGATCTATGATGAAATAGAGCTGAATAAGGAGCTGATAGAGCGGATGAGTAATTCTGTCTTTACAGATCGGAATTTTAAGCTGGACAAACAGAAACAGGCCTTAAAGATCAATTTATCCTTAAGGAAGTTGTTTGAAGTGTTGTCGGAGCTAAGTACCGATTTTCCTTTTTCAAAAAACATCAATTCATTTAGCTCCAGGTATGCTAAAGATTTTTATTACAACATTACCCCTGATCAGTTAAGTGAACTGATTCAGTACGATCCGAAAGACGTGTATCTGAACATACATGCGACCATCGAAAAGAAATTAATGGGAACCCTTTGTAAGTATGATTTTAAAACGGAGTTCTTCTGCGGATTAAAGTCAGGACAAATGATCATTGAGGTCTATAAGTTTATAGAGGTCGACCGGTATTTCCTCTTTTTCCCCAACAGGAATCTCTTCCTGTTTTGTGATATGGAGGTCTTGAAGGATATGGACTGGACGAACAATCTGTCGGAAAAGGAAAAGATGATTCAGGAACTTTCTTATAAGAACGATAAGCTGGAAAGTAGTGCTGCGGCCCTTAAAACCTACATTCCCAAAGAGATTATCGATCTCCTCGAAGAGAATTACCTGAAGATTTCAGACCTGGATTTCCTGGAACATTTGAACAACTTCGATGTACAGGCTAATATTTTAAAAGCAATGCTTAAAACCGATCTTTTTTAGCATTTTTATCAAAGAAAAATTAAAACAATAAAGTAAAACATGGATAATAATTTGATTAATCATCCTGGTGTAATCATCGGGTTTGCAGTACTGGTCGTCGTGATGCTACTGCTGGATTTGGGCGTTTTTAATAAAAAGGTACATGCCGTAACCAGTAAGGAAGCTGCAATATGGTCTATAGTATGGATTACTTTGTCTATGGCATTTAGTGGCGTGATTTATGCGACCTCCGGATTTGAAAAATTCACACAATTTCAATCGGCTTACTGGATTGAGAAGGCATTATCAGTCGATAATCTCTTCGTCTTTATCCTGGTATTCGGATTCTTTAAAGTACCAAAGGAGTTACACCATAAAGTATTGTTCTGGGGTATTATCGGTGCGTTATTGTTCCGTGCTATCTTCATTTTTGCAGGCGTAGGACTGATTAACTTAACTTATCTGCCTGAAATGACCTTGTTTGGAGAAGTAATGAGAATCAATGTGATCTTGTTGATTTTTGGTATCTTCTTAATCTATGCAGGTATCAAATCATGGGTGTCAGAGGACGATGATGACGAAGAAAAAGACTTTAGCAAAAGTGCAGGTGCACGTTTGATTTACAAGTTCTTTAAAGTGAGCAAGGAATTTGATGGTGCGAAGTTTTTTACTGTAGAAAACGGCGTTAGAGTTGCTACACCTTTATTGGTAGTGGTTGCGGTAATTGAGTTTACGGATTTACTTTTCGCAGTAGATTCGATTCCTGCAATTTTTGCAATTGCTCCTGATGATCCGCTGATTTTATATACGTCTAACATTTTTGCGATCCTGGGCTTAAGAGCTCTGTATTTCCTGTTGGCGAATTTCATTCACATGTTCAGCTTGTTGAAATATGGTTTGGCCATTATCTTAGCCTTTATCGGGGTTAAAATGGTGATTGCACCGTTCTATCACATCTCTTCACCAGTATCATTGTCGATTGTTGCCGGTGTATTGATCCTGGCGGTGATTGCTTCAATCATTTTTGTGCCGAAAGAAAAAGAAGGAGCGGTATAATAGCTTCCCTGGAGTTCATCAAGACGCTCCGGATTAGTTGATTAGAAAAGGCCTGGGTTTTATAACTCAGGCCTTTTGTTGCTTAAAGCTTTTCTTTTATGCGGATAAATGGACTGGCTGGTTGGGCCAGCATTTTTGACTGGCGCAGATTAAAGCGCTTAAGCCTGCTGATAATTATGGTTTAAACCTTAATTTTAGCTCATAAATCAAGAATTATGCAATATTCTTTAACAATTAATCTTCCGGAAGACTTCCATACTTTGTATGCTGGTGATGCCGGAAAGGCGCTGCTCCAGCTGATGGATGCCCACAGAGAACCTTTGGCACTGATGATTCAGGGCTACCATTCCAGAGAAAAGGTACGTCATGTTAATTTCAGCGCAGGCAATCTGAAACTGGAAGCAACAGGGAAGGGGAGCCTCAGCGCAAGCTACCAGTTGGAAGAATTTAATGTTTGTAGTGCCATCGACCGTACGGATACCGAAAGCATGAAGTTGACATTCATGATTGATGAGGCTAGCCGAACGATGAAGGTATCAGGAGTGTTTATACCGGAACGCGAACCGGATTCTTTTTAAAGGTAAGCTAGTTGTTTTTACCGGCTTATCCTGTTTATTTTACCAATACGTCGAACTGGTAGCTCCAATTGTGTAATGGGTAGACCTTATTGGCGATTGTTGTGCTGAGTAGCTCACCCTGTGAATCGCGTAGGTTTCCTCTTGGGCCATATTTAGGACCACTTTTATCCTTAATACCATTTACGGCGTACCTTGTCTTTGCTCCCGAAGGAGATTTTTTACAATAAAGTTTCAGCACATTGTCCTTTAAGAATACCTTTTTCAGGATATTCGTGTTTGTGGAGTCAATGACGCTAAAGCCATGATTTGCCGCATACTTTACGGCGATCGTATCCAGCACCAATGGCGGTGTCGGGACATTAAATCTGACAAGCACCGTGTCGCCGGATATACTGAATCCAATAGGGTAGAGGCCTTTTGCAGGTTTTGAATCCAGGAGCCTGATGACTGATAATCCAGCCAGATAGCCCAGTCGCTTTTGTGAAATACCATCAATATGCACACGTTCCCCTACAAAAGAATAAGGATAGGTAGGGCCGCTTGGGATAAACAGGTCGTCCTCATTAATCAGTTCTAACTGTGCCTGGGGTATTTCGGTCTCCCTGCCGCTAAAATTATTTTCATTAAATTCTTTTGACAATGTTAAGCAATTGGTTTGATAGGTAATACAGACCACATCGGCGCGCTGTTTAGTAATGGCTTTGATATCTCTGTTCAGGTCTGTTTGAAACTGTTTCAGGTCTTTCTTGTAATTCCCGGATTTCTTCCATACGATATCATCTTCTCCTTGCATCCAGCAAAAAGCAGGGACTACAAAATCCCAGCCTTTATCTTTGGCTTTTTGATAAGAAACCTCTATTTCTTCTATAAATTTTTTATAAGCTTTGGTCCCCTTACTCATGTCAGCAATGCCGGTTGCACCTTGTCCCCCCGGGAAGGTGGAGATCAGGAGACTATCGCCATAGCCTTGTTCTTTGAGGTGTTTTGCTACAACTTCCGCCATGCCATATACAGAAAGCTCAAACGCCCGGTCATGGTCGTTCAGCATCTTTTTCATCCACTGTTTAAAATGGGTGTCCGAATAATACCCGAAATTTTCATCCAGATTTTCTGTGACTACCATATGATTTGTTTGCGTACCGAAGGTGTCAAAATCTGTAATTCTGATCGCTTCTTCTCCAAGTGCTAAACTTTGCCCATAAACTGGTATGGCCAATACCATTCTTTTTTTTTGAGGACTGGTACTGCAGGATACAAAGATCAGGCTTGCCAAAAGAAGAATTAAGGAGGAGCGTAGTTTCATAATTAGGGGCTATATGTTCAGATGTTCAGATGCGAAAATAGTCTTTTTATTTTTGCCCATAAAAAAAACCGGTAATTGCTTGCCGGTCTCCATTCTTATGAATTGATTAAACTAGTATAATGTAAATTCAACTCTACGGTTTTCCTGACGACCAGTAGCAGTTTTGTTGCTTGCAATTGGTTGGTTTGGACCGTAACCTACTGCTTCAATACGTGAAGGATTAGCTCCTTGTGATACTAAATAAGCTTTTACTGCTTCTGCTCTGTCTTTCGATAAACGTAAGTTTAAAGCCATAGAACCAGTGTTATCCGTATGACCAGCTAATTTAAGGCTGAAGTTCTTTTCTACTAAAAGTGCTGCAACACGATTTAAAGAAGCATAAGATTTATCACGGATGGTTGCTTTTCCTAAATCAAATTCTAAGTTTTTAATCGCTTCAGATACAACCTTACGGTCAGCTTCTGTGATGATTACTTTTTCTCTGATAATGGTAGCAGGAGCATTTAATGGACATCCTGAACCATCAACAACAACTCCTGAAGCTGTACCAGGACATTTGTCAAATTTGTTCGCTACACCGTCTTTATCATCATCACCCATTTCTTTAGCATACACTTCTCTATCTCTTTCGATCTTCTGCTCAGCTGTAGATAATGCATTTCTTAATGCGGCACTTTCTTCTGCGGTTTGGTTACGTAGGTTAGCCAATGAGCTGTAGTTTTGTAATTGTGGTTTTGATTTGCTACCCAATGCAAATTCGATACCCGCATGGCCGTAAGAGAATTTATCAAACTTACCAGTGTTGTAGCCATCAAATTCAGCTGTTTTTGTAAAGTTCACATCATAACCAAAGTCTAAATTAATGCCTTTAGCTATACCAAGTTTGAAACCTGCACCTACAGGGATAAAATATCCGTCCTTGTAGTGATTTTGTTGTGTAACAGTACCATCAGTAACTTCATTACCTGAAGACATATAACCCACACCACCTTTAACGTAAGGGATCAAAACTGCATTTTCGTTGTTGATGCTGATGTTAGCCAGGTTATAAACTGCTGTTAAAGCTGCCGACCATTCCAGGTGCGTCTCAAATGCATTGTTGTTACCCAGGTATTTTGGAGTACCAAGTTGGTTCAACGGTCCTGAGCCTTTTACTTTTCCGGCAAGGAAATCAGCCTGAAGGCCTAAAGCAGGAAGGATTTGTTTTTTGATGTATCCACCGTATCCTAATGCCTCTCTGGCAGTATTAAAATCACGATCGCTACCATTAAAAATAGTGTTTGAGCTAAGTATACCTGCATGACCACCAATTGACCAGGTGCGGAATTCTTTTTTCCCGAAGCGACCAGTTGCATCAGGGTTTGTATCTTGTGCGAATAATTGCGATGATGCACCCAATAGGGTCACTACCATTGCGGCTTTTGTAATTTTAGATTTCATATTCTTTTCAATTAGGTATTTGCGTTCTTCAATTGCTGAACTACAAACCCCCTTGAAATAATCTTGCCAAACACCTGTTAGCTCTTAAATATTCAGGAGTGAGCTAGTAATGAGTAGGTTATTGATTTGTTGAAATCGTATGAAATTTCCATCTAACGCGAACAACGCTCAGATTTTGTGTATAGTATTTAATACAAAAACTATAAATCGAAGGCTTCTCCCGGTTCTGGAATGCTGACTTTATAGTCGATTTCACGTAGTGCTTCCGCCAGACTTTGCAAGCTTTTATCCTCGCCATGCACCAGAAGTACCTGTTTTAGTTTTAAAGGATCTTGTTGTTTTACCGTGTTCACCAGGTCTTTATGATCACCGTGGCCGCTTAGAAGATCCGTTTTCTGAATGGTAGCATAGACCATTAAGTCCCGGTTTCTAAGTCTGACAATGGAATCTCCCCGAAGTAAACGGTGTCCCAGAGTGCCTTTTGAACAGTATCCGATAAATAGGATGGTGCAATAATAGTTCTGTATATTATAATATAGGTGATCTTGTATCCTTCCACCTTCCAGCATTCCTGCCGAAGAAATGATGATACAAGGCTCATGGTAATTCGAAATGGAAATACTTTCGCGTTTATCATGTACATAGGAGAGTCCCTCAAACTCAAACTGATCACCCTCCTGTTTGTAGAAATCCTGAGCCTCCTGATTTAACAAATGATAATGCTTGCGGTAAATGGTGGTCGCAGATTCGGCCAGTGGACTATCCACAAATATTTTAACATAAGGAAGTAAGCCCTTACTAAAGATTTGATTTAAGGCAAACACCAGTGACTGGGTTCTGCCGATACTAAAGGCCGGAATGATTAGTCTGCCCGGATTTTTGATACAGGATTCCTGAATAGTTTCGATTAGTTTCTGCTCCAGGCTCATCTCTGAGCTGTGTAGCCTTCCGCCATAAGTAGATTCGGAAACCAGATAGTCTACCTCAGGAATCGGTTCAGGATCTCCCAATACCGGATAGTTGCTGCGGCCAATATCACCGGTAAACGCAATCTTTTTAGTGATACCATGATCCTGTAAGGTTAAAACAACCGCTGCGGCACCCAGAAGGTGACCAACAGGAATGAATTCCAGGGAAACCTCCGGATTAATCCGGAATGTTTTATGGAAATTAACGGTTACAAACCTGTCCACAGTATCCATAACATGTTTGTGCAGGTAAAGTGGCTGCGGACCCGGGCCTCTTTTTCTACGCCCTTTACCTGGTTTGGTTTGTTTGCTGAGAAAAATGTTAACAGAATCGAGTAAAAGTAATTCTGTAAGATCGGCAGTAGGTGGGGTGCAGAGGATCTGCCCTTCAAAACCCATCCTGATTAAGGTAGGGAGATTTCCGGAATGATCAATATGTGCATGAGTAAGGATCACTACATCTATAGACGCAGGATCAAAAGGAAAGTACTGATTCTCTTCCTGGTAGGTGTCTTTCTCATAATCCAGACCACAGTCTACGAGTATTTTGTAATCCGCTAATTCCAGCAGATGCATGCTCCCTGTTACCTGTCTTGCTGCTCCCCAAATGGTCAATTTCATATTTCCGCTATTCCTTAAATGCAGCAATATATCAATTTATAAGCTATCAGTGTCCATCCATTTTGAAAAATCAGCGATCCGGTATTCATAATTGAAAGCAGAATTGGCCGGTAAACCGGAAATAATTTTCCATTTTAACAGCTCATCGTTGAAGGATGGTAAAGGAAGTTGAGATTGCCGCGCTGCTTTGACGTAGAATTCCTGTTTGCTGGGGTGGTCTGGACTACATACATTGTAAATAACACCGAAGGCAGCCTGGTGGATGAGCGCCAGGGTAAATTCGACACAGTCTTCCTGGTGGACCAGATTAACCGGAGCCTGCCCGTTAGGGATGTCTTGCTTTCCGGCAAAGAACCTTCCTGGATTTCTTCCCGGTCCGATGAGTCCGGCAAAACGGAGGATGGTTGTCGAAAAGGAAGTGTTGGCAGATAATAATTGCTCTGTTTCCAGCATTGCTTTCCCTGATGCAGTATCAGGTAGTGGCTGGCTGGCTGCGGTGATTTCAGCATTAGACTCCCCATAGACTGCTGTGGAGCTGATAAAAATCACCTGTGGAACTTTTGCTGCTTGCGCAAGGCTAGAGATCTTTTGGATTTTTCCTGAAAAAGTAGACTGTTCCGAGCTGCTTCTTTTCGGAGGTATAGCAATGACTAAGATGTCTGTGTTAAAAAAATCGGGATCATTCTTTATTTCCTGCTCCTGAAAATTAAGTAGAAAGGCCTGGATGCCCAGGGAAGAAAGAATTTCGACTTTCTCCGGACTGGTGGTAGAGCCTTTCACCGCATATCCTGCGGCCAGAAGGCGTTTGGCCAGTGCCAATCCATACCAGCCACAGCCAAGAATGCTGATGGTCTGTTTTTTTATAGCTGTTGACTTGTTTAGCATGGTCTGTTATAAATAAAAAAAGGGGTGATGCCTGAGCATACCCCCCTTTATAAAATGAATGTAAAGACTAAAGAACGGTTACGTTAGAAGCCTCAGGACCTTTTTTTCCTTCATTCAATTCGAATTCTACGCTGTCTCCTTCATTCAATTCTCTGAATGAATCTCCTGCAATCGCAGAAAAATGTACGAAAATATCTTTTCCTCCATCTTCTGGAGTTATAAATCCAAACCCTTTTGCAGAATTAAACCATTTAACTTTTCCTGTTGTACGCATATTCTTATATATATATTTCGAGGTGAAAATAATGAATTGAACATTAATATCAAAATCTTAAAATGAGGGTGGAGGATATTTTAAATTCAGGAAATTTTATTTTGTTAAAACCTATATCAGCGCTGCTTGTTAATTTATCCGGACTAATATCTACTTTAGGTATGTTTTAGCTGGATTCCAGAGCAATAGGATTGCTTGTATGAACATGCTTATATTCCATCAGGTAGGAGCTGAATTTTTAACAGGACAGGTCTGCTGGAAAATTAAAGAATAATATAAACGATATCAGGATGAATTACAGGAAAAACAAGCTTAGCAACAGAATTTATGAAGAAAAGAACAACCTTGGACTGGATGCCGATGGCTCTTCCGAGGATTTTTCGTTTAACAGCTATCTGAATAGCGACCATGAACGGGTTTCGGGGAATCCCGATGGTGAAAATGACCTCAGATATCCGAATACCCCTCCTGAACCAAGTCCGCTGATGGACAAATAAAATGGTTCAAAATACGCTTTACAGGCTAATTTAGCGGTGTAACACCTATTATTTTAGGGTGATAAGTTGTAGAAAAATGCCCACAATGGGGTCTTTATTGGGAAAATAAACCACCTATAATTGATGTTTATGAAATCATCAATTATATTTTTAATATCGAAAATAGCGCTCAGTTAGCTTGCATCTAAGTTTATTGCTTTATTTTCAGGTTGATTCTGCCAAAATAAAGGCCTGGCTTGGTTTTTTCCTTTAATATTTCATTAAACTACAGGAAAATGAGGGCATTATATCCATTATTGTTATTCGTTGTTGTGTTACTGGGCAGCTGTAAAAAGGAGGCTTTAGATAGTGATGCCCCTGAAGTTTTAAAAAATGCAGGGCTTTTAAGAGTTGAATGTAATAAATGTGTGATAAACTATCAGGTTAATAATAAGGATTACCAGGTGAGGATCGACAGGGGAAGTAATGATATTGCTTTTTTTTATGCGGATGGCTTTAATCTGATCACAAAAGTACTTTCAAAAGAGGAGCAAAAAATCAGACTTTTAGTGATGGATTCTTTTGGTAGAGTAGTGTCTAATGAGTTGAAAGACTGGACCGAAGGGGAAAGTCGTACGCAGACGTTTGTGATCAAAATAAAATAATTGAGCTGATGGGAAATGCAGAGTATAGTAATTCCTGCTTTTTTTAAATCAAAGAAAGTTTAATTAAAGTTTTAACTAGAAAAAGCATTATGTTTACAGATAAAATCAGTAACAACAACAGTACACCCAGGTCTCCTGAAACAGATCATTCTCCATATTTGGATAAATTTTTGTTATGGAGTTCAGGTAAGACGCACACGAAAGAATACATGGAAAGTAAAACCGCTCACAAGAGAAGTATATTAATTGTTGATGATGAACTTAGTATTCTCAAGTTGTTGAGTTTTATCTTAGCCGCAGATTATGATTTAATCATCAAAAAGAGTGGAATAGAGGCGATTGCATGGTTGGAAGAAGGGAATGATCCTGATTTGATTATCTCTGATTTGATGATGCCTTACTTTGATGGTAGCTCCTTAATCAGAAATTTGAAAATCAGTGGCTTCTACAGAAATACCCCGGTGATCCTGTTGTCTGGTGCTGAAGATCTTGCTGAAAAAGTAAAAAATATGCCGTTTAAGATAGACAGTTATATGGAAAAACCTTTTAATCCGGCTACATTAAAAACTCAAATTGCTCAACTTATCGTATAATGAATACCTCTACAATTAATCGTCCTCAGATAAATGCTAAGATTGTGCATTTTGGGAAACTCCTTAAAAGTGTGATTTCTGAGGAGTTTGATGCCAATGTGGAGCAAATGGAGGATCCTGAAGATTTTAAAAGATACCTGGATCAACAATCTCTGTTGACTTTACCTGATATTATTTTAATTGAAGTAGACGACAATAAGAATTGCTTTGATCAGATCAGAGAAATTAAGAAAAACCCATTACTTCAGGGATTGATAATTGTCCTTCTTGGTATTAAAGAAGATAAGAAATGGAGAATGAAAGCCCTGGAGCTAAAGGTGAACGATTATTACACCTATCCATTTCCTTTAGAAGATTTCTGTGAAAGACTTAATTTTTTAGTTAAATTTAAGTTAATCAAACCCAAGCTGATGGAACTTGCCCAACAGGTAGAAGTAGAATACCAAACACCCTTCGCTAAACGCGCGTTTGACCTGATTGCATCAGGTATGGCCCTATTGGCTTTATTTCCTTTGTTTATTATCGTGGCCATTTTAGTCCGCCTGGAATCTAAAGGACCGGTAATTTATAAGAGTAAAAGGGTAGGCGCAGGTTATCGCATTTTTGATTTTTATAAGTTCAGATCAATGAGAAGTGATGCAGATAAGATGCTCGACTCTATCGCTGATCTGAATCAGTATGCTAATGAATCTGATAAAAAGAATAGTAAAGCCGCTTTTGTGAAATTTAAAGACGACCCTAGAATTACCAAACTAGGGGCTTTTTTAAGGAAAACAAGTATCGACGAGCTGCCACAGCTGATCAATGTTTTCATTGGAGATATGTCGTTGGTAGGCAATCGCCCACTGCCACTGTATGAAGCAGAACAACTGACAACTAATGAATGGTCTACCCGGTTTTTGGGTCCGGCAGGTTTAACCGGCCTATGGCAAATCAGTAAAAGAGGGAAGAAAGATATGTCTGAAACTGAACGTAAAGAGTTGGACAACTTTTATGCAGACAATTATTCGATCTTACTAGACCTGAAAATTATATTGAAAACGATTCCTGCACTGATTCAAAAAGAAGAAGTATAGCCTGAAATTAACCTGATTAAAAAAATAAACGCTTAGAATAACCCTATTAACCACCTCAAATCATGAAAAATCTATTTAAAATGGCATTAATTGTATTAATGTTCTTAAGCCTGGATACGTATGCCCAGGAATCAATCATCGGAGATATTAAGTACGCTGATCTGGAGAAATACATTTCATTGGCTAAGCAAAATTACCCAAGAAGGAAAGCGTTAAATGAAACGGTTACTAAAGCAAAAGCAGAAATTCCAATCACATCACTTTCTTATCTGGATATATTCAATGGGTCCTATTTCTATAGACCTCAGGATAAAACAGTATTAGATCCGATTAATCCATATAATGTAAATGGATTCCAGTTTGGAATAAACCTTAACCTTGGCAACTTTCTTCAAAAACCATTTAACGCAAAAAAGGCTAAATCTGATTTAAAAATCGCTCAGTATCAGGCTGAAGAATATGAACTTGCAATTGAAGTAGAAGTGAAACGTAGATATTACGCTTATATTCAGCAGCTTAGTCAGTTGAAGATAAATACACAAAGTGTACAAGACAATAAAAATGTGGCGGATAACTTAAAATACAAGTTTGAGAAGGGTGAAATTTCATTAGATATCTACAACCAATCCAGAATTAACTTATCGACCTCATTAACCTCTAAGATCCAATCTGAAGTAAGTCTTCTGTCCGCAAAAGATTCATTGGAAGAGATTATTGGTGTGAAATTATCAGAAGTTAAATAACTATATTTATTATTATTTTACCTCAATGGATTTTAAGGATTTTTCAAAACATTTAAACCGATACAAGTGGCTTGTAATCATCGTGCCTGTTGTTGCTGTGGCAATAACATACTTTATGGTGAAAAATATGCCCAATGAATACAGTTCAGAAGCGCAGATTTCAACAGGGTTGGTAGATCAATCAAAGCAAGTCTATACGGAAGCCGGACAGGGGAGGGATTACTACCAAACCAGTCAGCAGTTCGCCAATATTATGGAGAAGATGAAAATGAAAAAAATCATGAGTATTCTTTCTTATAATTTGATCCTGCATGATTTAGAAAGTCCTGAGAATTCATTTAAGAAATACAGCCAGAAGATTGATTCTTTATCAGCTCCTCAAAAAAAGGAATTGATTGAGCTTGTGAAGAGTAAGCTCGAAAAGAAAAGTGTCTTAACTGTTGCTGATAATAAAGAGAAGTATCCGCTTTATAATATTGTGGCCTCAATGGGGTATGATGAAAAATCGCTGGATAAAAAACTGAGTATCAGCCATGGTGATGGCAGTGATTTCATCACGGTAAAATACCTTTCTGAGAATCCTGAACTTTCTGCTTATGTAGTGAATACGCTGGCAAAGGAATTCATTTCAAACTATACACTTGATGTAAATTTCAATCAGAATAACTCTATCGTTATGCTGGATTCCTTGCTGCGTAAGAAGGAAGATGTGATGAATCAGAAAAACGAGGCTTTGAGGAATTTCAAGATGGCCAATGGCGTCCTGAATCTGGATAAGCAAAGTGAAATTGTTTACAGTCAGATTTCTCAGAATGAAGAGTTAAAAGCTCAGGCAGTGAGGTCTATACAGTCAAATCAAGGTGCTATAGCGGCAATTGAAGCAAAGCTAAGAGGTAGTGATCCATACGTAGGTGGAAGTGTCATTTCAGATAACAGAGATATTGTAAACATTAAGAACCAGCTTAAAATTGCGAACGACCGTTATATTGATGGTGGTTTTAAAGTTTCTGATAAGCGTAAAATTGATTCACTCAGTAATATACTGAGTAACATGACCGCGCGTAATTCAGACAATAACATCACAGATCCAACGGTTTCAAAACAAAATCTGATACAACAAAGAGCAGCATTACAAATTGCCACCGACCAGGCCAGAAGTAGCATTGCTTCTATCGATAGAGAATTGTCGATGTTGAGGGGGAAATACAACAAAATGGTACCTTTTGATGCTGGAATTCAAAACTATGAGCGGGATGCTGATCTGGCTACCAAGGATTATATGGAAGCTTTGAATCGCTATAATCAGACCAGAACGGAACAGAATATCGGCTTAAAGTTAAATATTGCTCAGTACGGACTTATAGGTACTCCTGAACCTTCAAAGGCCATTATCTATCTTGCCCTTTCAGGAATTGGAAGTTTCTCGCTTTGCTTTATGGCAGTAGTAGGGCTTTTCTTTCTGGACAATAGTATTTACACGCCTAAGCAACTGGAACAAGTGAGTGGCTTACCGGTAATTGGAAACCTGACTTTAGTAGATGTGCAAGGCAAGTCTATCAAAAGCATCTGGAATGATGCCAATAACCCGGATTATATTGCTTATAAGAATTTACTGAGGTCCATCAGGTTGGAGATTTCTAACCACATGGAAGCCGATGATAGTAAAATTCTGGGCATTACCAGCCTCGGAGAAGGTGAAGGGAAGTCTTTCCTGGCTTCCAGTCTGGCACAGGCATTTGCCATGACCGGAAAGAAAATTCTCTTGATTGGTGGCGAAAACCATACTCCGGAAGCAAGTAATACGAAAGAACTGGTGACCAGAGAAAATTTTGAGACCTTCCTGGTTAAAAAAGAAATCCGTACAGATGACCTCATCACCGTATTGAATAAAAACAATGACAATACTTCTCTATTAGAGTTACAAAGCAATAAAAGTCTGAAAGCAGGTTTTGATGTTTTAAGAGAGGAATTTGACCTGATTATCATTGATGTCAATAGCATGAGAGATCTTAATATCGCTAAGGAATGGTTGATGTTTACAGAAAAAAGTCTGATTGTTTTTGAAGTAGGAGGAGTGATCTCGGATACAGACAGAGATGCACTTAATTATTTGAAGGAACAACCTGGTTTGTTAGGATGGGTTCTGAACAAAATTCGGACGAACAGTAAAAACTAAAATTTAGTTTTAGAGTTCTATCTTTAATGAACAGATTTTTTAAAAGATTTTAAATGCACAGCACTCCAGGGTTTAAACAGCGCAGTAAATTGAATATTACAATTATCTCTCTTGTAATACTCATTTGTCTCTGTACCTCTCTATTTGTGGTGGATTTAGGGATTTTAGCACCAGTTTTAGTCATCGCGATTTCTTGTGGGATCGCCCTGCAGATTTGCTTTATTCAGGAACCTAAAACGATCATCTGGCTGATGATCTTTTATGTCTTTACCTTCGGCATCTTAGGTAGGGAGATAGGAGGTTTTCCTTATGGAACGCTACAGGAAGTGATTCTTTTAATGGGATGGCTTACTGTGATCTTTACCGCAAACAGATATGACTGGAAAGTCCTTAATAATGACTTTGTCTGGCTACTAACGATCTGGCTGATTGTGAGTGTGCTGGAAGTTGCAAATCCTGCAGGAGCCAGCCCTCAGGGATGGCTACAAGAGATTAGAGCAGCAGCCTTCTATCCTTTTCTAATTGTTCCCCTCGGTTTTCTTTTATTGAAAAAGAACAAAGACTTAAATACCTTTTTGTATTTGATCATCGGCCTGTCCTTATTGGCCTCATTTAATGGTTTAAAACAAATGTATATAGGCTTGTCTCCGGGAGAACAAAAGTTTTTGGATGAAGGAGCTTCGAATACCCACCTCATCTGGGGAAGATTAAGGGTATTCTCTTTTTATAGTGATGCTGGGCAATTTGGAGCATCCCAGGCACACATTGCATTAATCGCGTTAATTCTTGCCTTGGGGCCGTTTAAATGGTGGAAGAGAGCCCTGTTGCTTATCGCATCCATGATTATGGTTTATGGGATGATGATTTCAGGAACAAGGGGGGCTTTATTTGCACTGATCATCGGGCTGATGTTGGCCCTGATACTAAGCAAAAAATTTAAAGTCATGATTGTTGGCGGATTGATAGCACTTTCTTTTATCGGCTTTTTGAAATTCACCAATATCGGTAATGGAAATTATCAGATCCTTAGATTGAGGTCTGCCCTGGACTCAAAAGATGCTTCGTTGAACGTTAGATTGATAAATCAAAAGATTTTACGGGATTATCTGCATAGCAGACCTTTCGGTGGTGGACTAGGTGTAATCGGTGTCTGGGGAGAAACTTATAACAAAGATAAATTCCTTTCGACTGTACAACCTGATAGTTATTGGGTAAAAGTCTGGGCAATGTATGGAATTGTAGGCTTCATTTTATGGTTCTGTATCATGATGTATATTCTCGGAAAGTGTTGTGGTATTGTCTGGAAGACGGAGGACCAGGGCTTGAGAATAAAGACAATGGCATTGACCTCGGGCTATGCGGGTATTTTGTTCTGTAGCTATGCGAATGAGGTCATCAATACAGCACCTTCCTCTTTCGTAGTCTACATTTCCTGGGTCCTCGTGTTTATCAGCCCTAAAATCGAAGAAGAAATAAGAAGTCAGCATAATAGAAGTTTAAAACCAAAAATATAATGCCATTCGAAATATTCGCTATCCCGGCTTTGATCTGCTTCTTGATTGGGTTTTTCAAAGGAAAAAAGAAAAATGAAAACTAATTTCAGTATTGATGTCTATAGTTGAAAAGATTAAATCTAATCCTGCATTAAAGAAGCTTGCGCTGAAGTTGATGATCCCTGCCAATGAACATCGTCCGAGACTTTGGGTGAGTTGGTTAGTGAATCCTTTTGTACATAAGAAAGGAAAGGGCTCTATCATCAGGAGCAGAACGCGTATGGATGTATTTCCTTACAATCGATTTACAATGGGCGTTAAGTCTGTCATCGAGGATTTTGCTACCATTAACAATGGGGTGGGTGATGTGATTATTGGTAATCAAACGATAGTAGGAATTGGGAACGTGATTATAGGCCCGGTAACGATCGGAAATGAGGTGATGCTGGCACAAAATATTGTGATTTCTGCATTGAATCATGGTTATGAAGATGTTGAAATCTCCCCAAGAAGACAAAAGGAAAGTTGTAAGCAGATCACCATTGAGGATGATGTGTGGGTCGGTTCTAATTCAGTAATAACCGCTGGTGTTACGCTGGGGAAACATTGTATCATTGGCGCCGGAAGTATAGTCACCAAAGATGTTCCTCCATTTAGCGTAGCTGTAGGTAATCCGGCAAAAGTGATCAAACAATATAATCCAGCATCCGGGATTTGGGAGCGGATTAATGCTGCCGGGAATTAGATGATAATAGAAAGCGTTGAGAAATTTAATCTGTCTGCATGAGTAATATGATCAGGAATAGGGATATTGTAGTAATTGGACAACAGCCCTGGGATACGGAGATCGGGAGTAATTGTAAGAATATCGCATTGGAGTTTAGTAAAAATAATCGGGTACTATATATCAATTCCCCCTTAGACCGGATTACCCTGTACAGAAATAAAAAAGACCCTAAAATCAAAAAAAGGTTGGATATCATTCAGGGAAAAGAAGAAAACCTGATTCTGATTAAAGATAACCTGTGGAATTTCTATCCGGATTGTATGGTAGAATCTATCAACTGGATTGGGAGCACTAAAGTCTTTAATTTCCTGAATTTACGAAATAATAAAATCCTGTCGAGGTCAATTTTACCTGCTTTGGAACAACTAAAGTTTAAGGATATCATCCTTTTTAATGATAATGAGATGTTTAAGGGGTTCTTTCTCAATAAGCTCTTAAAACCTGCGCTAAGCATTTATTACTCCAGAGATTATATGGTGGCCGTAGATTATTGGAAAAAACATGGTCTGGAGCTGGAGCCAAAACTGATTGCCGGCAATGACCTTTGTGTGGCCAATTCTACTTTCCTTGCAGATTATTGTAAACAATTTAATCCCCATTCTTATTATGTGGGACAAGGTTGCGATCTGGATGTTTTTATAGAAGATGCTGAGAAGGAAGCTCCTGCTGATATAAGAGCACTAAATGGACCTGTGATTGGTTATGTGGGTGCTTTACAGAGCATTCGTTTAGATGTAGAAATTATTTCGCATTTGGCATTGGCCAAACCCGAATGGAATATTGTGTTGGTTGGACCTGAGGATGAGGTGTTTAAAAGCAGTTTGCTCCATGGGATTCCTAATGTCATTTTTACCGGAATTAAGCCTATTGCCGATTTGCCGGATTATATCAATGCTTTTGACGTTTGTATCAATCCACAATTGGTGAATGAAGTGACCATCGGGAATTACCCGAGAAAAATAGATGAATACCTTGCCATGGGTAAACCGGTAGTGGCTACCGCTACAAAAGCGATGGAAACTTTTAGTGATTTCGTTTATCTTGCGGAGTCAAAAGAAGATTATGTTAGCCTGGTTGCACTTGCACTGGAAAATGATCAGGTGGAGCTACATCACGCAAGAAGGGGTTTTGCACTGGAACATACCTGGGAAAATAGTGTAGCAGAAATTTATAATGCAATAGGGTCGGTTCAAAAGGAGCGGTCTACGAAATAAACAGTCTACGAATTAGCTGATAATGGGTTTTTATAATATGGAGGTTTTATACTTTGTTTTTGTAGTATTTCAGGTGTTGGTAGGTGTTCATTTGATCTTACCACTGATCTTGTATTTGCTGCATTTTAAAAAGCAGGAGTTACCGGCGCTTGCTGGTGATCAAAAAGAATATGATTATGCCATTATTGTAACGGCTTATCAACAGACCAATTTGCTGCCTTCGGTGGTGGATTCTATTTTGAAATTGAATTATAAAAACTATCTGGTTTATGTGGTTGCTGACAATTGTGACATCACAGGTTTGAATTTTAACAGCGATAGCGTTATCCTGCTCAGACCGGAAGAAACGTTGGCCAGCAATACCAAATCGCATTTTTATGCGGTGAAGAATTTCAAAAGAGCGCATGAATACCTGACGATTATTGACAGCGATAACCTGGTAGATCCGGAATATCTGAATGAATTAAATAACTTTTTTGCCAGAGGATTTATTGCGGTTCAGGGGGTTCGGAAAGCGAAGAATTTGAATACGGATTATGCTTGCCTGGATGAGGCAGGTGATATGTATTATCGTTTTATAGACAGGAAATTGTTGTTTGATGTTGGTTCTTCTGCTTCACTTGCGGGTTCAGGCATGGCTTTTACGACTGCTTTTTACAGAGAATGTCTGGAGTCTTTAAATATTGAAGGTGCCGGTTTTGATAAGGTGCTGCAAATGGGTATTTTGGATCGTGCAGAACGTATTGCTTTTGCAGAAAAGGCAATCGTTTATGATGAGAAAACGTCTAAACCTGATCAGCTGGTGAATCAACGGGCACGATGGATCAATACCTGGTTTAAATACGCAGGAAGGGGGGTGAAACTGCTGGTTATTGGGCTGATGAACTTCAACTGGAATCAATTTTTATGTGGATTGGTTTTTTCCAGACCTCCTTTATTTATCATTGTTGGACTAACAGGACTCAGCGTTTTAGCCGACTTGTTCCTTATGCCGGGAATGTTGCTGTTCTGGGGCTTTGCTATTTTGAGTTTCTTCCTGATCTTCTTTATTGCATTGAATTATTTTAAAGCGCCTAAAGTGGTGTATCATGCGCTGCGCAAAATCCCAATGTTTATCTTTTTACAGATCTTGTCTTTATTCAAAGCAAAGCGTGCGAATAAAATTTCTACTGCAACGGTACATTATCATGAGCATAAAATTGACGAGGTATAATTTTTATTTACACGTATGTTAAGAAAAGTAAAGATCCTTCAGGCGATCAGACAAGGTAAGGTAGGAGGTGGGGAAACCCATGTGCTGGATCTGGTCAATGAATTGAACAAGGAGGAATTTGAATCTGTGATTCTATCCTTCACTGAAGGTCCAATGGTTGAAAAACTGCGTGCAGATGGGTTCAAAGTCTATGTGGTGCCTACCGAAAAACCTTTCAACTATAAGGTTTGGAAGGCAGTAAAGAAAATTGTGGAGCAGGAAAAGATCAATTTGATTCATGCACATGGGACAAGAGCAAATTCTAATACCTTTTCTACGGCAAAATCTTTAGGTATTCCTATTATTTATACCGTACATGGTTGGTCATTTCATCCGGATCAATCGTCAGCGGTGAAAATCATCCGGACCCTGAGTGAACGCTTTCTGGTGAATATGGCAAATAAGACCATTTGTGTTTCCCAAAGTAACCTGAATGAGGGGCTATCGAAATTCCCAATGAAAGATGCTACCGTGATTTTAAACGGCATCAATCAACAGAAGTTCAATCCTGATCAGACATTCAAAAACGTTAGAGCGGAGTTAAATATTGCGGCAGATGCTGTCTTGATAGGATATATCGCCAGAATTACGGCACAAAAAGAACCGCTTAATTTCCTGAGGGGGATTGCTAAGGTTCCGGTTCATTTAAATGCGAAGTTTTTGATTGTTGGTGATGGGGAACTGAAAACCGAAATGTTGGAACTTGCGACTTCACTAAACCTGAACGACCGTGTGATTTTTCAGGACTTTAGAAGTGATATTCCGGATGTATTGAATGCGGTGGATATTTTTTGTCTGCCCTCACTTTGGGAAGGTTTGCCCATTGCGCTGTTAGAGGCGATGGCGATGAGAAAGGCGATTGTTGCGACGGAAATTGATGGAATTAATGATTTGATTCAGCATGATGAAAATGGGATTCTTATCCCTGTTTCTAACCCTGACAAAATTGCGGAGGCCATCACTGTGTTGATCGAAAACACAGGATTACGGGACCGACTCGGTTTACAGGCAGGAGCTACTGTTGCCGAAAAATTCAACATCGACAGAATGACCAGAAGTGTAGAAGAGGTTTACAGGACCTTAGTTCCGCGCACGTAAGTGAGTAAAGCTTAAGTTTTTTGCGAGCCTGTCGTAAGTGGCTTTGTAGATGCCACCATCGATTTGAATCCTTCTGTCAGTGGTCCACACAATACTTCTGTTTGTAGTCACCCAGTGGAATTTTCCGTAGCCTTTTTCACGGAGCTTAATTGCCAGCCAACCATCTTCATTAGTTCCCTCAGGATGATTGAACCCATCTACCGAAAGACATTCCAACCTGCGGCAGGAAGAGTTAAATCCATAAACATTTAGCGCTTCTTCTTTAAATAACTGACAGATTTTGCGGTTTAAGTCGGATACATATTCGTAAAAGAAATACACCAGTCTAGGCGTTTCTGCAATCGGAACAAAAGAAAACTTACCATAGGTAAGAGATACCGAAGGATCATTAATAAGCGGAAAAACCATGTCGTCTATCCATGGTGCAGGGTAAATGGTATCTGCATCCGCATTGATAATATAGGTGCCTTTTGCAATAGCCAGTCCGCCGTTCCTTGCATTGGTAATACCCTGTTTGGTTTCCGTAATACAGGTAACTCCACAAACTCTTGCCAGGGATTCCGTTGCATCTTTAGAGTTGTTGTTCACTACAATAACTTCGATACTGTGCAAGGAAGTTGTTAAGGAAAGAGAATATAATGTTTTCAGGATGTTCTCTTCTTCGTTATACGCGGGTATAATGATGGAAATCAGCGGATTTTCGGAATATAACCTCTTGAAATTTGCAGCAATACCCGGGATTTCTTTTTCTAGTTGGGCCCGACCTTTGTTAAACTTAGATATGTTTTTTGGAATAGATAAAGGTCTCATTAAAATGATTATAGGGATAAAATTAAATAAATATAATAAATTACTCAGGAATACTCAATATTCGTGCCTTATAATGGTTTAAACTTATTTTTAGGAGTAAATATTCCTTTCGGAATATGATAATATATCTATATATTTACGATGAAATGCTTAGGTTATTTAAAACAAAATGAACAGAAGGACGTTAATTAAAGGCATTGCTGTCTTTTCGTCATTGGGGATCTCCTCTTTTTCATTATACAAGTGGTTTAGCTTAAGTGCGAAACCAGATCACAATTCTCTTCATGAGATGCAGGGCTTAATTGCAGATTTGGCTGAAGTCATCATTCCCGGAACACATACACCTGGTGCAAAAGACGCAAAGGTGGATGTCTTTATTGTGGATATGATTGAATCCTGTACGGACATCAAAACCCAGAATAATTTTATTTACGGTTTAAATGAGCTGAAGAGTTATACTTTAAATACCTACAATACTTCCTTTTCCAATTGTTCTATCGAAGATAAAACTGCCATCCTAAAGCATTTCGAGAAAAAATCTGTTTATCATTATAACATCTTAAATAAGATTGACCGAAAGTTTTTAGGTAAACCTTTCTTTGTGAAGTTAAAAGAGCTCACCGTTGAAGGTTATTGCATTTCGCAAGTTGGGGCAACTCAGGGGCTTGATTACGATTATATTCCCCATAATTACCTGGCCTGTATTCCGCTCACCAAACACCAGAGATCCTGGGCAACAAAATAGTTTTATATGTATAGGTCAAATGATGCTAACACTAGTTATGACGCGATAGTTATCGGCTCTGGAATTAGCGGCGGCTGGGCAGCAATGGAGTTGTGTAGAAAAGGAATGAAAACATTGTTGTTGGAGAGAGGCCGGGAAGTAGAACATATCAAGGATTATCCTACAGCCATGTTAAAACCCTGGGATTTCAAACATGGAATGAATCATACACTCGAGGAAATAGAAGAAAGCCCGGTTCAATCCAGAAATTCTGATCCTGGAAATGCACATTTTTATGTGAATGACAGGGAACATCCTTACATCCAGGAAAAGCCGTTTGATTGGGTTCGTGGATATCAGGTTGGCGGGCGTTCTCTAATCTGGGGGCGCCAATGTTACCGCTGGAGCGACCTTGATTTTCAGGCAAATCTTAAAGACGGACATGGGGTAGACTGGCCTATCCGCTACCATGATCTTGCCCCCTGGTATGGATATGTAGAGAAATTTATTGGGGTAAGCGGTAAACATGAGGGGCTTTCCCAGTTGCCGGATGGTGAGTTTTTACCAGCAATGGAATTAAATTGTATAGAAAGCCACCTGGCAGATGCAATTCATAAAAATGACCAGAGCCGGTTGCTTACCATCGCAAGGGTTGCAAATCTGACTAAAGGATGGGACCATAGAGGTCCTTGTCAAAATCGGAATTTATGCTCAAGAGGCTGTCCTTTTGGTGGGTATTTCAGTAGTAATAGTTCAACTATTCCTGCTGCTTTCGCCACAGGAAATTTAACCTTACGCCCTCATGCTATTGTTGCAGAAATATTATATGATGACCGGCTTCAAAAGGCGATAGGAGTTAGGGTAATTGACAGTCTGACTAAGGAAAGCTTCAATTATTATGCAAAAATTATCTTTATAAATGCTTCTACGATTGCAACGGCAGGTATTTTATTGCAGTCAAAGTCTAACCGGTTCCCGGATGGTATGGGTAACGACAGTGGAGAATTGGGTCACAACCTGATGGATCATCATTCTTCTTCAGGTGCTTATGGCGTTCACGATAGTTATAAAGAATCTTATTATAAAGGTAGAAGACCGAGTGGATTTTTAATCCCGAGGTACCGGAACCTAAAAAATGAAACAGAACTGCCTTTTGTTCGCGGATATAACATTCAAGGGCATGGAGAGCGCGCAGAATGGCAAGACCGTTCCGCAGAAGATGGGTTTGGCGTAGAGTTTAAAAGCAGACTGACCACTCCGGGACCATGGTTTGTATGGATGGCCGGTTGGGGAGAGTGCCTGCCTTATCATGACAACATGGTAAGCCTGGATAGTCGTCAGGTAGATAAATGGGGACTGCCTCAGCTGAAGATTGATTTCGAGTTTAAGGATAATGAACGCCGGATGATGGAAGATGTTAAACATAGTTCCGGAGAAATGCTGGATAATGCAGGCTTCAGAGATATTCAGATTTTCAATTATCACAGACCCGGTGGTGCTACCGTACATGAGATGGGGACGGCAAGAATGGGAAGAGATCCAAAGACCTCTGTTTTAAATGGTTTTAACCAGATTCATGCAGCTAAAAACGTGTTTGTGACTGATGGGAGTTGCATGACTTCTTCTGCTTGCCAGAATCCTTCTTTGACCTATATGGCGCTCACCGCAAGGGCCTGCGAGTATGCTGCTCATGAGCTTAAAAAAGGAAATCTATAAGGTTATTTTATTGGGTACGCATTTTACAGGGCTATGCTGATGGCCTTTCCGGAGGATAAATCTGGAAGGAATAGGGGTTTGGAATGGGGCTTTTATAGGGGTTGTAAAGTCCGAGGTAGTTAATGGTTCTACTTTCGTCGGTTTTATGAATAAAGAAATCTGACGACAGTAGGTAGTATTTAATCAATTCAAATACCCGGGCAGATTGATTCGGACTAATTTTCAAATAATAGAAAGTTTTCCAACGCAAGTTGACCAGCATGTCGTTTACCGAGCTGTTGAAATAATCATCGACATACTTTTCTACACCAGAAGGTTCCAGTTTCAGGTAATGGAGTTCCTTTTGAATGATTTGTATCGCAAATTTTCTTAATGGTGGTGCTGAAATATACAAAGCTGGCGGAAGGATCAGTAAACCTGTAGAGATGCCTGCGAGGATAAAAAAGGTTCTTCTTTTCATAAGCGTAGCGTGATTGACAGCTGGAATGAGTGGTTTGTTATAATGAAATGGCTTGCTAAAATGAATGGTCTGCGGAATATAAAGACAATGCGGCGAGTGTGAGCGTAGGATTGGAAGCGCTAAAAGTAGTAAATGAACCGGCGCCAAGCACAAATAGATTTCTATATTGGTGGTGTATCATATTTTTATCAACAACACTGTCTGCAGCGGTTTGTCCCATCCTTGTTCCGCCAATAATATGACCTTCATTAGGAAAAGGTTCCAGATATTTTAATTGCTCTACAGGGAGACAAGATAAAATGCCAGGAAGTTTCTTTTTCATATTGGCGATGCCTTTCATGGTGTAATCAGACCGCTTTGTAAAACTTACTCTTGGAATTAATTTATTGGCAGAGGGTTTAATGAAGTTTTCATCAAGTGGTAAATCTTCAAACAGCATACGGAAAGAGGCCATATTTAGCCATTTTCCGCGTTCCAGACGGATATAATAGGGAGCATTGTTGGTTTCGATCAGGCAGGCGGCATAGTCCTTTCGATGTTCACCGTCGTAAAGCATGTAACCATTTGCATTTACCCAGGTACTGCCGCCGGTATTTTTCATGTTATCCAGATAAATGAGTACTTGCATCCCCAGTTGTTCTCCAAAACCTTTTCCTGTGAATAAATTGCTGTCTCCAGCATTGAGCAGGATATTGGAGTTGAAAATTGGATTGGCACCCAGTACAATGACTTCTCCTGCAATTTCAAAATCTTTTCCATCCTTAACGTAAAGCACTTTTTTGATCTGGCTTCCGGCAGTCTCCAGACTATAGACCTGTGCGCCAAAAACAAGCTCGATTTGCTCATTTTCATAAACACCTATTTCAGAGTTTTCAACGGTGAATTTAGCGTTTACCGGACAAATGTCACAGGTGGAACTTGCAAAACAGGCATTCCTGCCTTTGGTGGCCCTGCTGGCTCTTGCGCTAGGCTGACTAATGTATTTATTCCCATAAGTCTGGTTCAGAATTTTATCGACTGCTGTAAAAGTATGCGGAGGAAGGGGATATTTTCCTTTTCTGGGAAATGGAGTGTCTTCCGGGCCCGATATAGACATCAGTTCTTCTGCTTCATAGTAATAAGGATCAAGGTCATCATAGTCCAATGGCCAGTCTTTTTCTATTCCAAACAGGCTATTCATTTTGAAATCGGAAGGCATAAATCTTGGGGTACAACCCCACCAGCAATTGGAGCAACCGCCAAACCCTAAGGTAAAGGGCCATCTTTTGGCTTTATTTTCATTTATAATGGCATCTTCCCATGGTTCTTCCTTCTGGCTGAAATCAGAATGTTCTCCTTTTTTCAGCTTTAATCGCTCTGCATGAGGGAAAAGATGGCCGCGGTCCAACACAAGGATTTTTTTAGGGCTGTTACTTTTCTCCAGGTATTTCTTTAAAAAGAAGGTGGAAGCAAAGCCGGTGCCTACCACAATTAAATCATAATTATTGTATTTCATATATATGGCTTTAGTAATTGTTGGCATTTTGAAGGAACCAATGTAGCCATGGGATTTCAACAAACATCAGGATACACAATAAGGAGGTGAACAGGAAAAGATAAAGCATAAACCACTTTCTGGTGTGTAATTTTTCAGAACCCTGAACCGGAGAGTCATTCAAAAGGCCAATCCTGAGGTACCAGGAAAAAAGAAGGGCAAAGAAAGGAAAACTGACCAGCAGCTCAATCCTGTCTTTAATGAGGAAAATCCCCATAAAAAAAGCACAGGTAATGGCATAGAAAAACATGGAGACCAACAGGCTGTTCTCCGAATAGTATTTAAATGATCTGCGATATTGTCCGGCTAGCTCCGGGTTTCCAATCAGGCGGTACTCTGCAAATCGCTTGGTGGCCATTAAAAACGCGCCACCCATCCAATAGGCGATGATGATACTGGCAGGTGGGAAGGTGTTGATCCAGTTGAGATCCCATTTTGTATCAGGCATACCCAGTGAAGGGGAAAAGATAAACCAGCCAAGTGCAAATCGAATGGGGTTATTAATAGATTCAGAAAGCACATCCAGGAAGACCCTTTCCTTGCTTCTGAATGGTCGTACGTTATAAATGATACCCATCAATAGCAAAAATGCAGAAGTGAAAAGAAATTTCCAGGAGACCAGGTACGCGATAAATAAGCCCAAAAATGCCAGTACTGCGTATTCCAGGTAAACCAGTTTCGGATTTACTTCAGTAACCACCAGTGATCTTTTCTTTTTTAAAGGATGGAATTTATCAAATTCTACATCTAAATATTCATTGATGACATAGTTTGCTGAAGCAATCAGACAGGTACTGATTATTCCTACAATGATTTTGAAGAGCAGATGGCCGTCAAAAGGGGTTTTAAATATGGAGAGCGCAAACAACATCCCCGGAATCATAAATATGTTTTTCAGCCAGTTGTCTGGTCGGGCAATGGCAATGTAGTCTTTGAGAACGGCCGCTTTTTTCATCTTAACCTGCGTTATTTCTTGTTTTATAGGTGGTATAACTTTCGATCAATTGATTATAAAATTGGTCTGCTTCATTTCTTTTTCTGCTGATCAAAAGAAAGGGCATCCCTGCTTGTATGGCGCAGCGACCATCAAGTTCTTCTCTGTCGCCTATAAAAACACATTGTGAGGCGGAGTATTCTAAGGTGTTTAAGATATAAAACAGCCCCTTAGGCTTTGGTTTTAAGGTGTTCACCCATGGATCTGTAGAAGCGACTACCAGATCCACCTGGAGCTGCATGGCGGCTAGTTTTTTTGAAGCAGGATAATCGGAATAAACCGCGATTTTAATCCCCTCTTTTCTCATTAATTGCAGGAATTGAACCAAACCCGGGTAAATATAATCCGCTAGATATTTGTTTGGAGCCTCTAAGATCCATTTTGAAATGACTGATTTAATACGCTTCACAGGCAGATTTAATTTGTCCGCACACATCTGGTATTGCACCTCTTCCAGGTGCTCGTATTGATGTCCGGCCATTTGTTCACGCTCCTTACGGAAATGATATAAAATGAAAAGATCCTTGATTTGCAAAGGCTGGAATAAATAGTATTTCAGTAGCTGAAATAGCATTTTCTTTCTTAATTTCGACTGATGGTACAGCGTTCCATCCACATCAAGTATGATTGCTTTTAAATTTATCCAGTCTAACTTGTTCACCTATAGGAGATTAATTTTGTTAAATTTAAACATATTTCTATTATTTATATACTGATATTCACTAATGGTTCTTAAAATGAAGCGAACCCTGTTTAGTAATTATAAAGTCTGGTTGTGTTTATTTCTGATTTCAGGGATAGTGCTAAGGTTGTACCATTTTTTTTATAATCACTCGCTATGGATGGATGAAATTTATCTTTCCAGCAGTCTGATCAGGATGGACTATCTGGATTTGGCCACTAAACCTTTGGATTATCAGCAAAAAGCACCAATCGGTTTTTTATGGACTGTCCGCTTTTTTGTAGCAGTTTTTGGAACAGGAGAAATGGCATTGCGGCTATTCTCTTTGATTTGTGGAATCCTCTCCTTGTTTTTATTTATTCCCGTTTGCCGGTATTTTACGAATGAAAAGGGGGCTGTACTGGGTTTAGGGATTTTAGCGTTTGCTACACCACTTGTTTTTCATGCGGTGGAAGTGAAGCAATATCAGACAGAAATGCTGGCTACGCTGGTGATTTTATACAGTTATATTAAGTTCCAGCACAAAAGTACTTACCCTGATCTTTTGCTTTGGGGCTTCATGGGTGCCCTGATTTTATGGTTTTCTTATGCAAGTGTTTTTATACTTGCCGGGATGGCGACAGGACTCAGCATTTATAGAATAATAAAAAAAGACCGGGAATTATTCCTGAAACAGTGTATTCCATTCCTGATTTGGTTCCTCAGTTTTGGCATTAATTACCTCTATTTTACCCACAAGCATGCCGAATCTAAATGGATTGTGGAGTGGTTTGACTTTTATAGCAATTTTATGCCGCTCCCTCCAGGCTCCATGGAGGATTTAAAATGGTATGCGGTTAATCTGTACCGGTTGTTTGATTATCCGCTGGGATTCCTTTGGAATGTAAAGTGGCTGGTCGTATTGCCACTCGGTTTGTTGTTTTTAGGTGTGGCGTTTCTGTTTAAACGACTCCAGGATTTCCTGGTGCTGTGTTTTCCTTTTTTATTCCTGTTTCTGGCCTCAGGATTAAAATTATACCCACTCACAGAGCGATTCTGGGTGTTTATCAGCCCGATCCTCATTTTGTTTGTTGTGAATGGTTATTTGTGGTTGATGAATCGTTTTCATAATCAGTCCTTTAGATTTTTTTTTACCCTGCTGCTGTGTTCGGGGTTGTTCGTCAATTCCATGAAATCTGTACTTTATCCAGAGGAGTTTCTAGGCCATAAACGCTCGTTTCAAAAGGAAGGTCTTGCGGAAGTCGCAGAGAAATTTCAATCAGGGGATGTGGTCTATGTCTATTGGAATAACCTTCCTGGATACAAAGTATATAAGAAAATTCATCCAAACCATTATAAAGCGATTGAAGGTAATGACTATCGCCATGTCTCAGAAAATTATGATAGTTATTTAAACCGTTTGAAGTCCGACTTTGAGGGATTTAAAGGAAAAAAGCGGGTTTGGTTTGTTTATAATGATTATTATCGCACTGATATTGGCGATGGTATCGACCAACCAGCCTGGTACTATGAAAAAGGCGCAGATCCAACACTAAAATTACTTCAATATTTTTCTACAATAGGTAAGCAAGAAGAGGTTTATAATTCTTTTGATATAAAGATCTCCCTAATTACATTAAACGACAAATAAAGCTGCAATTATTGTAAAATATGAATTAACTTGGTCTGGAGTTTTAGTGAATCAGTTTTGTTAATTGGCTGACTGATTTTATAAAGCTGGCCTAAAAGTTGCCTGTTCAGAGCTTTGAAATGAATGGGATGATTTAAGGTTTTAGATCAAGCGCCACTACTAATATTTATGTCTTTTATAAAAACGATACTATCATCCTTTAAAAATATACATTTTCAATCTTTACTGGGGAATGGAGTAATGGCCGTTTTCGGTGTAGTTACCATTGCCATTTTGTATCGGGCACTACCAGTCAAAGAGATCGGGTTATATGTCTTCTTTATGATGATATGGGGTTTAGTAGACACCATTCGGTCGGGTTTTTTAACCATAGCCTTTGTTAAGTTTTATTCCGGAACCACACGTGAGCGTGCAGACGAGGTTATCGGTTCTGCCTGGTGTTTTGCATTGATCATCACCGGATGCTGCATCCTGTTGAATATGTTAACGTTCTCCTTGTCGTCCTATATAACCAATGAAGGAATGATCTTATTCCTGCAATATTTTTCATTGATATCTTTAGCAACGCTGCCATTGTTTATGGCAAATCTGGTAGTGCAGGGAGATAAACGTTTTGATCGTTTATTATGGCTCAGGCTGATTAATCAGGTGTTTTTTACCGGGACAGTAATTGTGCTTATTTTTCTTAAAAAAGCTTCTCTGACCTCCATTGTACTCACTTTTATTGGTTCAAATTTTATCGCCAGCTTATGTGTGTTATGCTTAGGCTGGACAAGGGTAGGAGCGATAAGAAAAATGACAAGGTCCTGCTTTATGGAGATTTTTCATTTTGGAAAGTATAGTGTAGGATCAGGATTGAGCGCAAATTTGTTTAGAGTGACCGATGCCTTTTTTATTAACTTTTTTCTGGGGCCCTCAGCACTGGCTGTTTACAATCTGGGAGGAAGACTGATGCAGATCATAGAGATCCCGCTAATGAGTTTTGCAGCCTCAGGAATGCCAAGTCTCTCTACCTATTATAACAACGGCCAGAAAGCGGAGATGATGTATGTGATGAAGAAAATGATCGGCATGTTATCAATATGTATCCTTGGAATTGCAGTAGTGTCTATTATTTTCGCGGAGCCAATTATCGGATTGATTGGTGGAGCCAAATATATGGATACAGAGGCACCTAATTTGTTCCGTATATTTATGACTATGGCCATTTTATTCCCGGCTGACCGTTATTTCTCCTTAGGGCTCGATGTAATTCACCTGCCTAAAATAAACTTCTATAAGTTGCTGATCATGCTTGCCGTTAATTTAACCGCAGACTATGTTGGAATAGCTATTTTTCATTCTGTCTATGCAGTTGCTGCAGCTGATGTTTTTCCGGTAATCGTTGCTATTATTATTGCTTACTTCCCGCTTAATAAATTTCATAATTTCAGCTTTTGGGGGATGTATGTCGTGGGGTATAAAGAGCTCGTTTTATTTGTCAGGAAGATATACTTTACGCTATTCAATAGAGACAAGGCTCTAAATAATTAAACATTCTTTCTTGTTTTAAACGTGAAATGGAAGTATTTCCCTGGTAATACTGATGATCATCAGTACAGGGGCGCGATCCCTGTACAATTAAAATCTATTAAGATTTACCGGAGAGCAATCGGTAAGTTCCGGCATGTAGATCCTCAATAATCTCGAATTAAGCCCGTCTGAAGAAGCATTATGGCATAAAGTCAGTTGTTCTATCGGAAGAAGTACCCTACGTTCATAGAACTGAAAAAGGATATTAAAGAAATGAGCCCGATAAAATATCGGGCTCATTTCTTTAATAATTAATATTGAAACTCATTCAGCGTTGCAATCAGCAACTGATATAGCAGCTGTTTGTCCTGACTGAATGTTCTGTTTTACATTGCGGCTGCGCCAATACCGGTATATTTAGATTGGAAGGTATTGGTGTCAAAAACGGCTTCAGCTTGTGTAGCCAGGTATTTGTTATTGGTGTCTCTTGTAATCTTAGTATCACTCATATTATTAATCATGTTGGTGATGCTCTTTTTACTGTTTAAATCAAAACCAAGATTGTTGTAATACTCTAAGCTGCCAAAGGTGTTATAAAGGTCAAGAACCTGCCCTTCAAAGTCATGAGAAGTATTCATTTTACCTGCGGTATTGTTGTATACTTTAGCATTTGCATAAGTAGACTTACCCGGGTAGATGTTTCTGGCGAATGCCTGTAATTCAAAGGCACCGTATTTTCTGGTGTTGTAGCAAATATTGTTGTAAATCTCGTTGGTAGCAGGGGTGCTTCCTCTTGAATAAAGCCACATTCTAATAGAGTTTCCCTGGTAATTACTGAGCTTATTGTCATGGAATTTACCGTTACCCTGCATGTAGAATATACCGTTGTGGTTATTGTTTGCAGCGTTTATGTTGTTTACTATATTGTTATGGATGTCGTAATCCTGAACATTACTAAATGAACATAGTGTTCCGACATCAGCACTATTTATAAAGGTGTTGTAAGCAATCTCTACATTTTTAAACAAACCAGAATCTTCTCCGGTATCACTGTTTAGGTTCCCTCCAAAGGCAATGGATCCTGCGTTTTCGAACAGACAGTTAATGATTTTGAAATTTTCGGTTCTGGTTTCAGCTGTTCCTTTATAGGCAAAACTATCGCCGTTGTTCTTTTCTCCGGCAATTACATAATCTCTTACGTTTTTGAAACTCATGTTTCTGATGGTCACACCGTTCATTTTACCATCCATCATGATTGCACGAAAACTAATATTCTCAAATTGAAATCCGTATTTCTCACCGGATACATTATCTCCGGAAATGATCACATTGTTAATGTTGCTGGTATGCATCACGCTGGTGATTTTTACGATACCATCATTTTTAATGAAGAAAGGTCTGTTTGCCGGGGCTGTTATATTTTTAATGACAATTGAACTGTATCTTCCGCCTTTTATTTTAATAAAAGCATTCGAGGTTACTTTAAGTGCTCCGCCATCAATAGTGAGCTCTTCTCCTTCACCGCGACCAAGTTCTATAATGGTTGCATCTGCGGGAACATCGCTTGGTGGAGCTGTGGGATCGGGTGGGATTGGTGTAGTAGTTGGAGGAAGAACTTCAATTTCCGGAGGAGGAGTATTGTCTCCTTTTTTACATGCCATAAGGACGAATAGACCAAATATAAAAAGTGGCATTTTGTATTTTACATTCATAAGTTTTTTGAAGATTATATAATCGTTCCCCTATTATTTCTGCAATTGTAAGTATTTTTCAATGAACAAATGTAATTGTATTTTTCAGGTCATTTTGAACCGGTCTGCTTCTCCATTGTAAAAAGGGTTTTTCCTCAATGTGGGGAATGTTTTTCCCATGTCTCTCAGAAATATGGAATATTTAGCGCAGTTGATATATGACTTTTCTATGACTAATCAGGTGTTTGATGGACGTCAAAACCTAGTTATGAAATGGTTAGCATTTTTTAGCTGTCTTAAGCGAACATGGCCTGGTGTTGACTTACTCCTGATCTCTGGATTCATTTTTGCAAGCTATTTGCTGAGGCTATGTTTTTATACGTCTGAATTTTCATCGGATAAATGATTATGATCACGGATAGAACAGTTGAAGAAGTATCCCCCTGGTTTTTTTTAAATACAAACTTTGAGGGTTAACTAACAATAGTTATATTGGTACTCACAAAATGTGTTAAACAGGATGCTTTAAGAAGTTGATAATGTTGCATTTTGAAGATTATTAAAAGAGGTGGTCAATTCATAACAATAGTACGATTCTGTTTATTTAATTAGAAAATAATGAAGATTGCCCATTTAATAATGGCATATAAAAATTCAGGACAGGTAGAGCGGATGATTAAGGCGATGAATCACCCTAATTTCCATTTTTACATTCATTTGGACCTTAAGAGTGATATCAAAGAATTTGAGCATTTAGAAAGTATGAAAGGGGTTAGCCTGATCATTAACCGCGTGCTGTGTAACTGGGGAGGTTTCTCCTTTGTAAGAGCCATTATGAGCTCCTTATCCGAAATCTTAAAAAAGAACGAGAGCTATAGTTTCATTAATCTGATGAGTGGCCAGGACTACCTGATCAAACCCGCAGATCAGCTTTATCAGCTTTATGCAACACATCCGGGAAAATGCTTTATCTCTTATGATCAGGACCCTAAAGCTTTATGGTGGAAAGATGCCGTGACAAGAGCTGAACTTTACCATTTTACTGACCTTAAATTTAAAGGGAAGTATTTTATCCAGGGAATCTTTAATAAAGTACTGCCTAAAAGATCTTTTCCATTGTCCATTCCACTTTATGGGAGCAGTGATTCGTCCTGGTGGACTATCCCTTCAGATTGTGCAGCATACATTGTTGAGTTTATGAAGAGCCATCCCAGACTGGAACGATTTATGCAATATACATGGGGATCGGATGAGTTCATTATTGCTACAATAATTATGAATTCTCCATTTAAGGATCAAGTTATTAATGATAATTTACGTTTTATTTCCTGGGAAAGCGGGCGACCTAATCCTAGAATTTTAACAGATAGCGACTTTGAATTGATTAAAGCATCAGGTAAGTTTTACGCCAGAAAATTTGATAATCAGGTAAACGTTAAAATTTTGGAACAGTTAGATCAGTTTGTTGGCGTTAAAGCGTAAAGTATACCCTATTACCTTTTCAGCTGTTTATTAAGGCTGTCAGATTAACGATATAAAATTTCCAACTAAAAATTAACGATGAAAAAATCTCACGCTCTACGCTTAGTACTTCTCTTATTCCTTGGATGCTCTTTAACAGATTGCCACAGCGACCGCCCCGAAAATTCTATCGATACCGGTAAAAAGGTGAAAATGAAAGATTTGTTTGGTATCAACGCTTTCGAATGGGATTTTTTACAGGATCCTAATAACCCGAATGATGGGAGCAGGATATATGAACCTAAGATGGAACTGATGAAATCGTTCTCTTCCGTAAGGCATTATATGGATTGGGAAAAACTGGAAGATAGTCCTGGGATCTATTCATTTAATCCTACCACAAGGGGAGGATGGAACTATGACGCCGTTTATGCCAGAGCTAAACAAGAAGGAATTGTAATGCTGGCCTGTCTGATAAACGTTCCTGACTGGCTTTACAAAAGCTACCCGGCAAATGAGCGTGAAGTAGATGTAGTCGCTGTAAAATATGGAACTAACCGCGAAAAACCAGCCTCCTATGAGGCACAGGCAAAAGCAATTTATCAGTTTGTAGCTCGATATGGCTCCAATAAAAATATTGATACCAATGTTATTGTCTTAAATAAGAAACCGAGATGGCATGGAGATGTCGTTAATACTGTAAAAGTAGGTCTGGATCTGGTGAAGTATGTAGAATGTAATAATGAACCGGACAAATGGTGGAAGGGTCAAAAGGCTCAGCAAACAGGAAGGGAATATGCTGCAAATCTATCCGCTTTTTATGATGGGAATAAAGGTAAAATGGGTAAATATGTAGGAGCCAAAACAGCTGACCCAAACATTCAGGTAGTCATAGGAGGCCTTGCGAAACCTGATATTAACTATATCAAAGAAATTGTAGAATGGTGTAAAGAGAATAGAGGATATAAACCAGATGGTAGTGTTGATTTGTGCTTTGATATTATCAACTATCATCTTTATTCCAATGATAATACGGGTTGGTTCTCGAAATTTCACTCCACTAAAAGAGGGATTGCTCCGGAATTAGGTAATATGCCGGATATCGCAGATACTTTTGTCAATTATGCGCGTAATCTAGGTGGTAACATTGAAGTATGGACAACAGAAACTGGTTACGATCTAAATAGCAAAAGTATTCAGCGAGCTATTCCTATAGGCGCAAAATCGGTATTGATTACTCAGGCAGACTGGATTCTAAGAACTTCATTAATGTATGCCAGACATGGTGTAAACCGGGTATTCTTTTATCTGGCTTATGATATCATGGCTCCGGGAACCGATTCGGAAACTCCTTTTGGGACCTCTGGGTTATTAAATGAAGGCAAACGCAGACCTGCTGCCGATTATCTCCTTCAAACCGGAAAATTGATGGGTGAATACACCTATGAAAAAACAATTAATGATGATCCATTTGTAGACGTATACACCAACAACGTAAAAAAAATGTATGTCTTACTAGTGCCTGATGAAAAAGACCGTAGGGAAACTTATGAATTGGATTTAGGTAAAGCAAAGATGGCCAGAATTCATCAGCTAAAACCAGGATCAGATACCATGACACCTAAAGATGTCCCTACAAAAGGAGGGATTATAAAAATGACCGTAACGGAGACCCCGGTCTTTGTTGAAGGTTTGTAAACCTGTTTTATGCTTTGCAGGAAGGTGTCCGATTTCGGAACATTCCTGCAAAGTTTATCATTTAAACCATTGCCTGGCCTCGTCTTAACTTCTTGGCTTCTTCTTTGCCAATCCCAGCCTGCGGTTTATGCCCAGAAATAGGATGCCAGGGATAGTTTTAAGGGTAAACGGTATATTGGTTGCAAATGAAGTCCCCAGTAGCCTTAGTGAGTGCATTACCTTGAATTCCCGAAGCAGATTGTGTTTGGAAAGTTCTACAAGGCTGGACATATAACGCTCTTCCAGTATTTTTAATTCTCCCGGCATTAACAGATTGCCAAGCTTATCCATATTCCTTTTCAAATCAGCAATGTGAAGAAATTCCAGGACTTCACTCCACTTTCTGCCATCATAGATATTGATGTCATCGACTCTTTTATGCCATAACTTTTCAAGTGTAAAAGCTGCGCGACAAGGTTTCGAAAGGATCATTTCAAGATACATGGCCCAGTCGTCTCCAATATTCATCTTTTCATCCCATCCGGATACAATGGATGATTTACGGAGCACAACAGACGAAGAGGGAGAGGGGCAGGATTCAATATAAAGGGACCTGACTTCATTATCTTCTAAATTGATCCAGTTGCCTCTTTCTTTTCCAAGATAAGGAGCAAGAAAAGGATCATTGACCAGGAAATCCCAGCTGGAACCTATTTTCGCATCCTGATTCCAGTTGGCAAATACAAAATCCAGTTGTTCTGATTCCAGTTTATGGACACACTTTTCCAGAAATTCTTCATGCCAAATGTCATCAGAGTCCAGAGAAGCAATTATTGTTCCCTCAGCATAGCTTAAGCCTTTATTTCTTGCAGAGGCCTGACCCCCGTTTTTCTGATAATAGTAGGCTACCTGTGGGTATTTTTTGATCAGCTCCGAAGTTCCATCACTGGAGCCATCATCAACAACAATAATCTGAGTGTTTTTGTAGGTTTGATCAATTGCGCTCTCTATTGCATCCATGAGTTTGGATGCTCTGTTAAATGTGGGAATAATTACGGATACCAGTGGCTGAAAGTTCATTAATTTTTTGTTTATAAAGGAAAAAAGCAAAGCACAGATTTGTCCTTTTTTAGATTACTAAGATAGAAATATAGGTCGTTAAAGACAAGGTAATGACAATTTAGTTATTCCGGAATTATAAGACAAGACCCTTTTTTGGCTATTTTAGTCATTTTTTGGTTAAAAGGAATCTGGAAAACTTAAGGTAGTCTTTCAAAGCATTTTTTAAGCCATCACTAAATAATGCAGCGTGAATCCCAAAGATAATTATGTTTTTAGGATCCAGTAATATGGCTGCCAGCAAAAGTGAAACCGGAAAGAATACCTGGTAATAATCTGCCATAAGAATTTGAAAAGGTCTTTCTTTTTTGAAAAGAATGAGGATCAGTTGGGTATGGTACAGCAGGCGCCTTCCAAAGAGCAATATAAAGTAAAAAACCAAAAAGATCAGGGCATAGGCCGATTGCAATTCATACAACATCAGCAAAAGACAAACACACTCGATGCCCATGATTAGTCTTGCCCTGATTTCAAAATCAGCAGGAAGAATATGACTCGCATAGGTATTCAGGTTTACTTTAAGGTCATTTTCCCGGTCTGAAAACTGGTGCCATAAAATACCACGAAGACCATAACAAAATGACCAGCCAGCTACCGCAATAAACCATACTATATTTAACTCCTGATGAGTCACATAGCTTACACTGGCCACCATAAGCAGGCTGGTGAAAAGATGAGATCCTGTCGCATCTGCCAATACCCCCCAGATTCCCCTGTTTTTTAAGCGGATTGGTTTGATGGAATATAGACTGAAAACAATCCAGGAAAGCAGGTAAAGGAGGCAGGAAAGTAAATCTGGATAGAGAAAATAGCCAAACATGAGCCCTGATAACAGGCACAGGACAGGAATTAACCACCTTAGTTTTACAGGAACCTTTTGAATTCTGTTGGACTTTCCACTGGCGAGATCTTCTTCCAGGTCCGTAATGTCATTGACCACGCTAACATAAATTGCCCCTACAATTAATGAGGCAAGCAGGAAAAGAAGGTGTAGCGCCACCTTATAAAGTGGTACAGCCGACATTAAAGCCGTCGCATAGCCAATAGCGAGTAAAGGGGGGAGTTTATAGCTCCACCATTCCTGAGACCTGATGACCTTAAATACGCTCATTTTTCTTCTTGTTTTGTGTCGTGTATAACGAAAGAGCTTCTAAACAGAATCCCGTGGTTAGTTCTTCGGAGCCATAGCATAAATGTTTTTTAGGGCCACCATAATAGACTGCCCATCGCGGCCATCCACCTGATTTTTTCTGTCTGCGGATCAGAAACTCTACAGCCTGGTCTATTTTTGGGGAATAAGAATCTCCATTAAGGAGTACAATAATACCCAAAGCGGTATCCAATACCCCGGTTCCAAAAGAACCATCCGTATTGACCGTTAGTAATACACGATTGTTGATGGCTAATTTTGCAGGTTCCATTTCTTTAATCCCTGCCTTATAAAGCCTGGAAAAGAAGTAATATACAGTAAAGGGGTTACGGTACCATAAGTCGCAATCTCCTTCTTTTTCTGTGGCGATGATGTTCAACAGATAAGGTACAATGGGCGCGGTTTCTGCGGTATAGCCCAAATGAAAAAGTACATTGGCATTCACGACAGCATCAATATCATAGCGGGAAGCTTCCGTTTTTTTCCAGAATAAAAAACTGCTAACCGGGTGTTTTAATGCCCGAAGGCTCAGCAGCCAGAAATCTTTTAGGGGTACAAAAATTGGCCTTAACGCATACCAGGTATAGAATAAGCCTGATTTGCTGCGGTTGGCTAGTATCAGTTCTTCGTTTGAAGGATAACTTTTATTTAAAACTTGTAATACTTTTGATGCACAGACGGTATTGTCAACGTCTGGAGGACAAATCGGAAACAAAGGATTTAGCATGCTGAAATTATTCCAGACACCACCCCTCATCATTTGATATTGCAGAAAAGCGGCGGCCTTATCCAACATTTCAAAAACCGCAGGAATATGCTTTAAAGGAAGTAAAGCATAGGCAATGAGTGACGTGGGGAAAATATTACTCTGCGTGATACACATTTTCATTTCATCCTCATCACCGATATAACAGCAGAATTCCCCATTCGGAAATTGATGATCCTCCAGGAAATCTATCCCCTTTAGAATCGTTTGTTCGGTTAAGATCTGGAGTTCCTGCATAGCTTAAGCGCTCAAAATGTCATGAATTAACTTTGCGAAATCCTGTTCCGGACTGGCGGGAACATGAGCCTTCACATATTTTGCTGCATTCTCGCCGAACAATTCCCATTGACCACGCTGTTGCCAGGCGCGTTCCATTGCCAATGCAAAAGAGCGCTCATTGGCCTCCCCGATAAATCCGGTAAAGCCTTCCTCCACAAGTTCTGCATTTCCACCGGCATCGGTAATGATGACCGGTCTGCCTACAGACATGGCCTCAACCATAGAAAGCGGCAAACCTTCACTTCTGGAAGGAAGCACCAGGGCATGATGTGATTGCCATATTTGACCGATATCACTCACCTGGCCTATAAATTCTACATTATCGAGCTTCAACAAATTAGCCATTTCTTTCAATCCAGCTTCATCAGGACCTTTTCCTATAAAAGAAATAACAACCGGCCGTGTTCGCCATTCTTCCTGCGCTAAAATTCGCAGTAGGATATCCTGGCCCTTGTCCAATATAAATAAACGACCTACACAGGCTAATCTGTACTTTTCTGAAGTTGCAGGGTAGGGCAATGGATTACCGGCTAGTTTTACCGGATTAAAAACTACCATTGCATTTGCGAGTCTCTTACCAAATTGTTCTTCAGTAAGTCTCAGGTTATGGTGAGAAACGAAAAAACAACGTTTTGCCTGTTGTAAAACCTTTAACATCATCGCGCGGTCGTTTGGAGAAGGCCAGTAAAAATCTACTGCTTTTTGCGAAATAATGACATATGGAATACCCAGAATCAGGCACTCATTGGCAAGCTTTAATCCGTCAAAATTGATTCCCTGTGCAATGATGACCAGGGAAGGTGCTTCTTTTTGGATTGCCTTTTTAAAGGTTTTCAATTCTTTTGGATAGGCCTTTACCAGCTTTAATTCTGCTGCAAGCTGATTAGAAATGCGGATTGCTTTTTTAAACACCCGTTTTAAAAGGGATGTTTCCGGGGCCAGTTCAATTAAGTTTACCCCGATTTCTGCGAGTGCAATAAATTCCGGGTGGGACCTGTTGATCCTGGATTTGAGCAGCACAGTCTGGTAGCCCTCATGATGAAGATAAGGAATGCTTCTGGCCCAGAGTTCCTCACTGCCACCCCAGTCCTCCACACAACTTACAATTGCTATTTTTCTCATCCGCTATGATTTCTTATTAAATAATTTATAATAAGCTCCGGCCATAACGATGAGTTCTTCATGCGTACCGGATTCCACAATCCGACCATTAGAAAGCATATATATATAATCCGCGTGTTTTACCGCAGATTGCCGGTGACTAATAATTAAAGCTGCACGGTTTCCTATTCTTTCACGGAAAGAGTCGAATAACAGTTTTTCTGCGTTGGCATCCAGGGCACTGGTTGCTTCATCCAGAATGATAAAGCGGGAATTGCTATAAAATGCTCTGGCGATGGCTAACTTTTGCCATTGTCCGATACTCACCTCGTGTCCATCCTCGAATATCCGCCCCATTACGGTCTGGTAACCATTGGGGAATTTATCAATAAACAAATCTGCACCGGAGTTTCTTGCGGCCTCTATAATTTCCTCCTGAGGGCGATCGCCATGAATATCACCGAACCGGATGTTATCCGCTGCGCTGACATTGTATTTTCCAAAATCCTGAAATACTGCACAGATTTGCTTACGGTAATCCACACTTTTAAACTTTCTGATGTCCGTGCCATTTAAAGTGATTTGTCCGGAACTTGGATCATAAAGTCTGCACATCAATTTAATCAACGTAGATTTTCCCGCCCCATTCATGCCCACTACGGCAATTATCTTCCCCGAAGGGAGTTTGATATTGATGTCAGATAAGGTCGGTTGGCTGGAATGAGGGTAATTAAAACTGAGATTTTTTAATTCCAGATCGATATGCGGGTCCTCGGCAATTGGTAGGGGCTGAGCGGGTTCTGGTAAGCTACTTGTCAAATCAAACAGCTCAAAAATACTCTTCACAAAAATGTTATTTTGATAAAGCGTGGAGATACTAGATGATAATCCTTGCAAAACATTAAAGGATTGAGGAAAAGCTACCAAGAATAAAGTGATGTCACCAACGCTTGTCGTTCCGTGAATACTGCCAATTGCAATGTAAGCAATACAGGAGAAAAACCCCATTGCAGCAATGGTGGAGGTGATTAGTTCTTTGTAAGTTCTACGTTTACTAATGGCCAGTCTGCCGGCAAGCAAGTCTAAACGGATGCCGGAGTATAATTTGCGAAGGTGATGTCCCAACCCAAAACTTCTGATTTCTTTAGCATGGATATCGGTCGTGAGCAAGGTACTCATGTAGCCGGATTTTCTTTCCAACGCAGTTTGTGCAATCCTCAAGGCATTTTGACTATCGGCGAAATTAATCCTTACCCATAAGGTAGGGATCACAAAAACGGCAAGTATCGGAAACAATCGCCAATCGATGGAAACCAGCATGGAACCAATCACGATCAGGCTAATACTATTTCTCGCGATGTCGACAATCGTAAAAACAATAAGGTTTGGACGATCAGTTCCCATATCTCTTGCTCTTTTCAGGATGTCGAAATATTCCGGACTTTCATAAAAGGAAAGGTCGAGTCCGATGGCACTCTCATGAATTTTACTGTCAATATATTCGGCGACTTCCCCTGATTGCTTCTCGGTGATATAGCCGGAAATGGCTTTGGTAGCGGTATAAAAAACCGCAGACAATGCCGCAAGAACAAGGTATTTGATTACCTCATTTTCATTTTGAAGGTTATTGATCCCATGTTTGGAGATGGTATCAATCAGTAACTTCAACATATACAAGGAGGAGAAGAACAGCGCGCTTTCTAACATGATAAAGATCAGAGAAATCGTAGTCCAGGTCTTTGACGCGGTCCAAATCAGTTTTAAAATCCTTAACAGATTAAGATTAGTTCTTAATTTATTGATTTTATTAGAGAATGATTCGATCATTTTATTTGTAACTAGCAGATAGGTAGCGTGTAATTTCTAAATTTCCCAGAAGGAGCCTTCGTATCGGAAGGGTTTTAACTGAAGGTAATACTTTTCAGGAGCAGAAATGAAATCGTATTTCTTTTCATAAGCTGTTTGCAGTGATCCTTCAACGCGATTCCGGTCGGGGAAATAACAGGGATAAGAAGCTTCAATTCCATAAAATACCGGAGGAACATGTTGAATCGTGATTCTGTCCCCTGGTTGATCATTATAGCCAATAAAATCAAGTAAAACATGTGGAATAGAGGAGTTTTTTACCTCTTCCAATAGCTCATAAGGTTTTTCAAGGTACTGAAGCACATTGCAGATCAGGAACAAATCGACCTCGTTTACTGCCATACATTCTGCTATAGAATTATAAAAAGTAACATGTTCATTTTCAAAACCTTCCTTGCCGGCTTTCACAAATTCGGGCTGCTCTATAATGCACCACTTTAACTTTTTTAAATGCTTTAAATAGGGGAGGTTTTGATAATAAGTGGTACCAAGCGAGCCGCCAAAGTCAATGAGGGTAAGTTGATTGTCGTTTTTGGAAGCCACGTAAAGCAAGACGCTCAATAAAGGGAAATTCATCTGCACCTTATCATAAGCGATACCGTCGCGTTCATAAGGAATCTCCTTATTTTTCACTTTTAAAGTACTCTCCTTGATTTTGTTTAGAATATCTGCCTCATCATAGCCCTGGCATTTCTCTTTAGCCGTTTCATAATCCTTATAATCGCCTTTCCAGCCATATTTAAAACTATACCATTTTAAACTATGGGCAAGAGGAGGAATGAATTCTTTGACAAGGTAAAACATGGGCAGGGGAGCTAAACGTTAAATTTATTCAATACTTTGACCACCTGGTGGATATCTTCTTTAGTGTGCGCAAAAGAACATGGTAAACTCAGGGTACTTTGGTGAATGTTAGTCGATATCGGGTAGTCGAATTTTGTCAGGTGATCTTTTAATGCAGCCTGGTTTTGTGGTGCAACAGGATAGTGTATCTCTGTGGCAATCCCATGATCCAGTAAATACTGCTTTAGCTCATCCCTTTTTGGGTGAAGAATATTAAAAATATGATATACATGATGGAAATCAGGATGAATCCGCGGTTTAATGAAATCATCCTTCAGCTCCTTAAAATAGATCTCTGCCAAAGCCCGCTTATGGTTGTTGATATCGTCAAGATAGGGGAGTTTAATCCTTAAAAAGGAAGCTTGCAACTCATCTAACCTTGAATTATAGCCAACTACGCTATTGTGGTATTTCTTTTCAGAACCATAGTTGCGGAGTTGTCTGATTTGTTGATAATCGGCCTCAGACTTACAAATTACGGCACCTGCGTCTCCTAAAGCACCTAGATTTTTGGTGGGATAAAAGCTAAAAGCACCGAAATCTCCGAATGTACCCGCAAGCTTGTTTTTGTATTTTGCACCATGGGCTTGTGCGCAATCCTCAATTACTTTGAGACCATGTTTTGTGGCAATTTCCATAATAGGATCCATCTCACAGCACTGTCCATATAAATGTACCACCATAATGGCGACTGTTTTATCAGTAACCGCTGCACTAATCTTTGCAGGGTCAATATTATAGGTTGCGGGATCAGGCTCTACCAATACCGGCGTTAAACCACAATGCAGAATGGATAGAATGGTGGCGATGTAGGTATTTGAGGGTACAATAACTTCATCCCCCGGACTGAATTTGCAGCATTTTAGGGAAAGTATGAGTGCGTCCAGGCCGTTGGCAACCCCAACAACATACTTTTCCTGATGATAACCGGCAAACTCTTCTTCAAATAAGGAAACTTCCTCGCCTAAAACATACCAGCCTTTAGCTAAAAACAGGTTGAATTTTTCGCGTAATTTTTCTTCAAATGACCGGTTTAGCGTTTTTAAATTTTCATACTGTATCATAAGGCTCATAAATATAGTCTTTAGGATCAAACGCAGTGGAAGCAAGGACGAGTAAAATTGCATCCGACGAGAAATCATGCATTACATGCCAATCTTCCGGCAATAAAAATAAACACTTTTCAGGACTATCGAGATCGAAAATTTCAGTTTTGGTACCGTTATTATTAGTGATTTTGCAGGAACCTTTAATGCATATTGCAGCCTGATGTGTCTCATGATGCCTGTGGCCACCACGATCCGTCTCATCTACATCATAAATGTAAAATAATCTCTTGATTTCAAATGGAACAATCTGGTCTAATACGGTTAATACGCCTCTGCTATCTTTAAAAGTTTGAATGTTAGTGATGTGTGCCATTCTTTAGAATTTGGGTGTCAATTAAGTCTAATATTTCAGGGCTGTTTACCATGTCAAATTTTCTGGCAAACAACATTTCAGTTTTCTCTAGTTTATCAAAGTCTGTTTCATTTAATACTTTCGGATTTGCTCCACCGGCGCTCCAATCAATATACCTGTAATTGTTGTTGACCACTTTTTCCATGTATTTGGAGTTCAGGATCATAGTTTGAAAAACAAACTCGTCACTTGCCCAGCAGAAAGAAAAGAATTGTCTAAGTTTCTTATCTTTTTCGACTTTATTAACCACATACATGGCCACTTCCGGACTCAACATCCAGAACATCGATTTTCCATATGGATGCAGATTATAAGGCAATTTCCGATTGGGCATTATCTTGTTAATCAGATTTTCCAGCCTGTGTTTTCCGGGAAAACTATAGCTCGATAGGAAATAGTTTTCCATGCGGATTAAACCTTCCTTCCAGTCGTTTTTGAAATCCCGGTAACTGAGGAATTCCTTACCCAGATTTTCCTTGAAAAAGGTATTGATTTTTTCCGGTGATTTTAGCGGATAATCCTGGCCACTTAAAAAGTTGATGAACTGATAAGAAATTCCGGTTCCTACGATCTCTTTAATGCATTCGAAAGTTGCAATGACAGTACTAAAACCTGCCCATTTCACATCTACACGATTGTTGATGAAATACACATTAGGAAGTGCCTTAAGAAACAGATGAGGATTGATGTCGAATTTTTTGTCTACATGAATGTAGAAATCAAAATTTTCATGATACATCATCCGAATCATTCTTTCGGTTTGCTGTGGATTGGTATAAGTTAAGATCAGATGAGCGATACGCATGTTAAAGTAAATATTCAACTATGAAAATATAGTGCCAATATGTTAGAAATCCTAGCAGTACCCGGATTGTGCCTAAAATATTACAAGCTTGGTTATTTTTTTCTGAGCGCTGTCAGCCTGGATCAATTCTCCTTTAAAAGAGGTGATCCAGCATAAGTACAAACTCTAAATGAAGGGTCATCTGCCTGACTGGCATCTCCACGTTGCATGCGATAGAAAAAGGTCTGTTTTTCTGTCACCGGATTTTGCAGTAGCAATTGCCAGACTTTTCCTGAGCCCTTTAATTGTAATACCTTATTTCCGGTAATCTCGTAACCTGTTGTTTTACTTTGTTTTACGGGTATATCGTAAACGATGGTAATCACGTTCCCCTGATAACTGATTTTCGAAATTTGAGGAGGTAATTTATCCTTAAAAGGATCACGGACTTTAGACCTGTCCGTTTTATAAATATTGATCAATCCGGTCTTAGCGTTAAAAGTAACGTCATTTGTTCCGGTTGCTTTTACATTAGAAATCTCCCCGCCATTTACAATTAAACTCATGTTTCTGTAAATGACATTAGGGTCTACGGCCTTCATGTCCAGTGTAATATGGTACTTTCCGGTGCCTGGATCATACTTTTCTTTAATAATTTTTACCTTCGCTTTTGTTTTCTCATAATCCATCAGCTCTTTTGAAGAAGTCATCCAGGCGCTATCGCGGTTTGCAGGATGGTTCTTAATGTAATTGATGAATTCAAAGAAAATCTCAGCACCCTCTTTCTTATCTCCAAAGGGCCCATGACTAAAGGCAGCCCCGATTAGTTTTTTATCTTTTTCAGGGTGATTGAACACATCATCAACATAGCTTTTTGCATTTTTAAGCTCTTCAGGATTCCACTGGTCTCCTAAATTAGTTCTGGAAATCAGGACTTTGTTGAAATTCTGGGTCTTCATTCTGATGACACTACCCCAGCTTACATTTTCATTTCCCGGACTATTGTTGCCATCAGGTATAGGCTCCCCGAATTCTGAACTAATCAAATGATACCCCAGCTGTAAACCACTTGCTACAAAACCCTCATCATTTGAAGGAATCACGATCTCCGTCATCCGGTAATGCGTATGGTTCCACAGGTTTTTTTCGGCATCTTTTATGGCTTTCAGCTTATCTGTTCCCCCATGAAATAAGGTATGGTTCATGATGGAATGCCCCTTAGAAATAATTTCCATGATCTGTGGCCAGGAGGTCACATTTGCCGAACTGCCATGCGCTTCATTCGGATTGATAGCAAAAGAATATTTGTAGCCAATATTTTTACCCGCACCATCGGTATAGGTAAAACCGGGGTACTTTTTCCCATTAACTACCCCGCCGCTGAGGATTTTATAAACAATAGTATAATCTGAAGCCAGGCCATCATCTTTCATCAGCATGAAGCCCTTACTTTTATTGTAGGCGAGGTCAGTAAATCGGAAATGAGGTATTTTTGCTTTTTTAATGTCCATTTCTATGGATACCAGCCTTGAGGTATCTCCTGAATTCACTGCCGGGAGGACGATCGGCGTCACAATGGAACTGGCTTCCATTTGGCGGCCAGCCGTTACCGGTCGGTTACATTGCGTAAGCGAGGTACTCATGAGTATGCCCACATATTTTAATACCCTTGATATTTTATTTAGTGATGACATGTTTTTGTTTCATGAGGTGGAGCAGTATTTGTATTTATAATATAAGTAAGCTGATACAATAATAGCTTTTTTGCAAATTAATTCCTTGAAAAATAACCAATCAAAATCCTACTTTTACAGCAGATGAAACTGACCTCAATAATTTCCGTTAACTTTAATCAACCTGAGGTAACGTTAGCGTTCTTACGATCAGTCAAGAATAATACCACAGGGATTCCCGTAGAGTTGATTTTAGTAGACAATGGGAGCAGAGAAGATCATGAAGCGGAGTTTACGGCTGCTTATCCCGACCTGAAATACCTGCGCTCCGAACAGAATTTAGGTTTCGCCGGAGGTAATAATATAGGTATTAAGATAGCTACAGGCGAGTTCCTGCTCTTATTGAACAACGATACCGAGATCAGTCCTAACCTGATTACCGTGTTAACGGAGACGATGAATAACCATCCGGAAATTGGGATCATTTCTCCACTAATACTTTATTATGATCAACCGGACACCATCCAGTATGCGGGATTTACGGAGATGAATTACCTCACTGCGAGGAATATGGGAATCGGCAACATGGAACACAACCAGGGTCAGTATGACCAGGATAGCAGAGAAACGGGATTTTGCCATGGCGCAGCCATGATGTGCAGAAGGTCGGACCTGGACAAAACCGGTCTGATGGCAGAAAACTATTTCTTATATTATGAAGAGTTAGACTGGTGTGAACAGTTCAAACGCGCAGGAAAGAAAATCTGGTTTACCGGCCAGACCAAAATCTACCATAAAGAGTCGATGAGTGTGGGGAAAGAAAGCAGCATCAAAACTTATTTCATGACCAGGAACAGGATGCTGTTCATCCGTAGAAATACCGGTTTGCTAAATACCCTCCTTTTCAGTTGCTTTTATATCGGTATTGCCTGTCCAAAACAAATATTTACCTATCTTAAAAAGGGAAGAACAGATTTGGTGAAATGGGTGTTTAAAGGTGTGTTATGGAATTTCAGCCAGTCCAAAACCAGTAAGTACTTAGGCTTTAAAATATAATATTGATGATCATACTTTTCTGGATCAGCATTTTTCTGATCGTATATACATTTGTAGGTTATGGCTTTGTGCTCTACCTGTTGCTGAAGCTCAAAAGCTTATTTGTAAAACCCTTTTCTTTCAAAAAGGGGGAGGACTTACCTACCGTAACTTTGCTCGTGGCTGCCTATAATGAAGCCGAACTGATTGAAGAGAAGATCAAAAACACCCTTGCACTGAACTATCCCAAAGATAAAATACAGTTCATATTTACGACTGACGGATCTTCTGACAGTACGCCGGATCAGGTGCGTAAATATCCGGAAATCACCTTGCTTCATATCGAGGCGAGGGAAGGGAAAATGGCGGCGATTAAACGCGCAATCCCGGCTATCAAAGGAGAAATTACCGTATTTACGGATGCCAATACTTTTCTAAATAAAGACGCGGTGCTGGAACTGGTAAAACATTACCAGAACCCAAAAGTAGGTGCCGTAGCCGGAGAAAAAAGAATACTGGTACCCGAAACTGCAGATGCCAGCTCTGCCGGAGAAGGTTTTTACTGGAAATACGAATCTCTGTTGAAAAAATGGGACTATGCGCTATATTCGGGTGTGGGAGCAGCAGGGGAGCTGTTTAGTATTCGCACAGCATTGTACCAGCCGGTAGAATCTGACACCATTATAGACGACCATATGATCGCCATGCGTATCGCCGAAAACGGATACATCATTGCCTATGAAGCCAATGCTTATGCTATGGAAACCGCTTCTGCGGATGTAAAAGAAGAACTGAAACGTAAAATAAGAATTGCAGCAGGAGGAATCCAATCGATCTTAAGGTTAAAAAAAGCCGCAAATCCTTTTCATAACCCCATCTTTACTTTTCAATACCTGAGTCATCGGGTATTGCGCTGGACCATCACTCCATTTCTATTGATCCTTGCCTTTATCTTAAACGGAATCATTGCCCTGGAAACGGGCTCACTGTTTTATCAGGTGTTATTTGGCCTTCAGGTATTTTTTTACGTATTGAGTCTCATCGGACTCTATTTTGAGAATAGAAACATCAGAATCAAAGCGCTGTTCATCCCTTACTATTTCTGTGTGATGAATTATGCAGTGATTGCGGGCATCATCAGGTATTATAAAAAGAACCAAAGTGCGGCCTGGGAAAAGTCTAAAAGAAAATAACTGAAACTAAAGGCAGTATTAAAGAGAAGGAGAGCTATAAGAAATTCAGTCCGCTGGTACCCAGATCCCAGAATTTAACCGGTTTATTATCCAGTGGGATAGCGGTGGTCAATAAATGGGTTTCTGTAGCAAAAAAGCTGTTTACCTGATAGCTCCGTCCACTTCTTAAAACCGTAGTATCCTGGCTGGGTACCTCCGGCAACTGCTCTACAATACCTTCGCCGGTAGCTTTTACAATCGCCTCTTTTCTGGTCCATAGCAGGTAAAAGGTCAGGATGGGGAGTGCAGCACTTTCCACCATCGCTTTTTCTTTTTCCGAAAAGCAAAGATCTATTACCTCTTTATATTGAAAATAAGGGTCTATATATTCAATGTCAACACCAATAGAACTTTCGCTGAAAGCGATAGTAATCAGGTCTTTTGAATGACTTACATTAAAACATAACCCATCAATAGCCGGCTTCTTATTGTCTTTCAAATGAAAAACCAATGCTTTGGGCGGCACAGGAAGAAAATGAGAGAGGAGTTTCCTCAAGAAATACTTGCGGACCGTATAATTTTCCCTGCTCTGCTGGTGTAGAAACCGTGTTGCTTTAGCCAATTCCTCCGCAGACAATAATTCTTTAGCCTCTATTTTTTTAAAATAATCACTGGCTTTCATCTTAAAAATATGAACAAAACCCTTTATAGAAAGGTCTTGTCCATCGTAAGGGAGCCAGGTGATTGGTCCGTTCAGCAAGTTGTCAGCAGTTGATTCCATTAGATTTTGTTTAAAGCAGCCTGTAAAATTCTTGCAAATTCTTCATTATTTGGAGGGTATAAGAAAGTCTCATGATCCCCCGGAACATGATGACGCTCTATTCCTTGAGTTGCATATTTTGCCCAGCCAAGAGTTTGGTTGTCATCCAGGTAATATAACCGCTTCTTCACGGTAAATAAGCTGATTTTAAGGTCTTCCGGAACCATCCTGTAATGATTGTGGGCCAGATCGTAACTTTTATAAATCTCCTTCTCATAAGGACTAAAATGCCGCGTGTAATCCTGGCCCTGAGGCAGCATGGTATCATCCATCCTGCGTTTAATCATCTGTAACTGATAATGAAGGGTAGCCCCGGGATAACGGAAGAAAGAGCCAATGAAAAATGGAACTTTACAAAACTGCCTTTTAATCTTATTCAACAACTTAACGGATTTAGGAACGGAACTGCCCACATCCCCGGCATAGGTATCTAAAATCCCTAAAAACTTCAGCTCTTTACCCATACTCGTCAGCTGTTTGGCCATCTCATAAACAATGAAACCACCCAAAGAATAACCTGATAAACAATAAGGACCATCCGGGTGTACTTTTAGAATTTCCGCAACATATACGGCGGCGATCTCCTCAATACTATCAAAAAGCTCCCTTTTCCGGTTCAGACCTAAGGCTTGCAGACCATAAGCCGGCTGATCCTCATCCAGATACTTGCTCATAGATTGAAATACCAATACATTTAATCCACCACCATGAACCATAAATAGCGGGTGTTTTGTACCTGTCGTTTTAATCGGGACCAATGCATCCCATTGTACTTCCGGCTCATCATGATGCAGTTTTTTGGCCAGCTTTTGAATGTTTGCATTTTCAAATAGCGTAGCCAATGGCAACCTCTTTCCGGTTTTCTTCTCAATTGCAGCCATCACTTTTACGGCGAGTAAGGAGTGACCTCCAAGCTCAAAAAAGTCGGCAGTAGTATCCATATATTCCAGGCCTAAAACCGCCGACCAAATATCAAATACCAGCTGCTCATTTTTATTCTGAGGCAACTCTCTCGACTGCCATTGGTTTTCGGCCTTTGGCTGCGGTTTAGGAAGTGCTTTCTTGTCGATCTTATGATTGGGCGTTAAGGGGAAAGTTTTTAATGCGATAAAATCAGCCGGAATCATGTAATCCGGAAGCTGAGCCGCCAGGGCTTCTTTCCATTCCGCTATCGTTTTTTTAGAAAGGAAAAGCTCGTTGGTCGAAACCGGTGTTTTAGCGAAGTCTAAAATAGGAGCTGTCGTAAGATCAATGGCCAGGGGGGCAGCTGGAATCGCATTTGCAATCCCCACCTTAATAAAGACGACATCGTAACAGCCATCCGTCCCGTCAGTGCTCCATCGGATATGTGTATTGTAACCCAGTTTTCTGCCTAATTCCCAGAATTCATCCGGATGAATTCCATCCTCTAAATTTGCCAGCTGGTTTTTAATATCGGCAACTAAAGTAGCCGGCGCTGCGGAATTCATCCAATTCAATAAAGCATAATCTTTGGCTGTTCTCGCATTAAATACCCGGTTCAGGGTGATGCAATCTACCTGCTCTTTTTCAAGCAAATCTGCAACTGCAGCGACACTTTTCAGCTGTTGCCAGTCCAGTGTTAAATCCGGACTAACTGTTTTATGATCAGCATTCACATAAATCCACACATCATAATGATATTTGGTGGTTTCATTTAATGATGAACCCCTTCTTAACTGGACATCTATGCCAGAAATCTCCGGAATCAACTTCGGTAGGAGATAGAAAAATGCCGGATCAGCTACAAACTCATCCTCAATTCTTACCCGGTTAGTCACCACTTCCTGGAAATCAGGAAGCGTACTACTATCCTTTGCATTGGCGAGGTAATCCATCGCATGATACATGGTTAAGCTATTTTTGCCCTGCATATCACCGATAAACAGACAGCCGCCTTTTTTTAAACGTTCTACCGCTGCGCCGATCACCTTCAGAAAATAGGCCGTATCGGGGAAATATTGAGCCACACTATGGATCAGAATCAAATCGAAGGTAGGACCGTTAATCCCGCTGAAATCGTCAGCTGCATTGGCCTTTGTGCTTACATGTTGCCATTTATCCGAATCAGCATCCAGTTTTTGCTGTAGCTTTTTAATCGCCGTTTCCGCATAATCTGTAGCCATATAAGAACTTGCAAAAGGAGCCAGCTCAAACATCAGCTGACCGCCGCCGCTGCCAATTTCTAGAATATCCCGTGCTTTGAGCGCTTTAATCCTTTCTGCGGAAACCTTCAGCCATTCCGCTGCCTGCTCCACCAGACTATCGCTGTTTTTCCATTGTTCCAGTAAAATCCCGTCTATCTTTTGATCAGATTCCGCTTTTCCTGCCGATGATTGTGCGGCCATATCATAAATGGTGTCCCATCTGTCTTTCCAGGAAGGCGTAGTGTTTTTTGGTTCCAGATCCTCCGGAATCACATAAGCCACTAAACGCTGCTCGCCCAACTGATCGGCTCTGGCCATGACTACGGCCTGTTTTACATCTCCCAGATCCGTGATGGCATTTTCAATCTCTCCTAATTCTATCCGGTGACCACGGATTTTAACCTGTTGATCAGACCTGCCCAGACAAATAACCTCTCCATCTTCGGTAAATTTACCGAGATCTCCGGTTTTGTAAAGCCTTGCATGATCTGAGCCACTAAAAATATCTTTAATGAATTTCTCAGCAGTTAGCTCTGGCCGATTCAGGTAGCCGGCGGCCAGACCCTCACCACCGATTAAAATCTCTCCTATGTTTCCCGGAGGGACCAATTGCCCGTTCTCATTGACCAGATAAATACTGGTATTGAAAATGGGCTTACCAATGGTGATGACCTCATCTTCTTTTTTAACTTCTTTTATGGTCGACCAAATCGTCGTTTCCGTAGGCCCGTACATATTCCATAAAGACGAACAACGCTGTAAAAGCGCTGTGGCAAGGTCTTTAGGAAGTCCTTCTCCACCGCACAATACTTTTAATGGAATGTTGCTGGTCCAGCCGGATTCTATCATCATTCTCCAGGTAGAAGGAGTGGCCTGCATGATTGTGATCTGCTGATCCCGAATCAGGTCTAACAATAAACGCCCGTCTCTGGCACTTTCTGTGTCACATAAAACCAGCTCTGCGCCGGTAATAAGCGGCAGGTATAATTCCAGACCGGCAATGTCAAAAGAAATTGTGGTGATCGCCAATAAACGATCCGAAGGGTTAATTCCTGGCGCAGATTGCATGCTGAGCAAGAAATTCATCAGGTTGACATGCATGATCTTAACCCCTTTAGGCTTGCCGGTAGAGCCGGAAGTATACAAGATATAGGCCAGATCAGTACCCGAAACCGGAACATCTATATTTTGACCAGGATGATGATCCAGGGCAGCCCAAATGTCTTCTATCACAAATTCTCCCGCTTTGGCAGCAGCATATTTGCCTGCATAAGCTTTAGAAACCAGCAGCATTTTCGCTTTGGAATCTTCCAGCATATATACAATTCTATCGTGTGGAAAATCAGGGTCCAATGGCAGATATACCCCGCCGGCTTTCAGAATTCCCAGCAGCCCGATTACCATTTCTATAGAACGGTCGGTCGCTATGGCAACGATATCGCCGGTTTTGAGCCCTTTATCCTGCAAATACGCCGCAAACTGATTGACACGGTAAATGAGTTCAGAGTAAGTGAGTTGTTCCTTTTTAAAAGTCACCGCCTTTTGATTTGGGAACTTTAAAGCCATCCCTTCAATCAGCCGGGAGATATTTATATTTTTATCGAAATCAACAGTGGTTTGATTCCATTGTTTCAATTGATTCAGCCAGGATTCAGAATTCGCCAGACTATGGCTTTGTATGGTCTTAGTCGGATCAGCAACAAAGTCTTTTAAAAGATTTTCAAAGTCTCCGGCCATTTTCTCTATAGTAGCCGGCGTAAAAAGGCCGGAATTATAGGTCCATTCCAACGTAAGTCCGCGTTTGGAACTGGTTGCATTCAAAAACAACTCAAAAGTCTCATAAGCCCTGGGATTGGAAATCAACTCATAATCCAGCCCCTCAAATGATACGGAATTGTCCATACCCATATCAATATTGAAAACCACCGGAACCAGCGGAATCCTGGAAGGGTCTCTTTTAAGGTTCAGCGCTTTTACCAATTGTCCAAAAGTGAACTTCTGATGGTCATAAGCATCAAAGAAAGCTTTTTTTCGTTGCTTCAGGTATTCAGTGAATGACAAGTTCGGATCTATCCTGGTTTTTAAAGGGAGCAGGTTTACACAGTGACCAACCAATCCGAATTTCTCCGTTGCGGCTTGTCCGGCGGCAGGAAGTCCTACTACCAACTCCTCCTGATGGGTTTGCAGGTATAAGAAGATCTCAAATGCGCTCAGTAAAGTATTTACGAGACTGGCTCCTGAGGAGGCCCCTGTTTTTTTTAACTTCGCCACGATTTCCGTAGAAAGATGTAAGTCGAACCGGGAAGCCTTATAAGTTCTTAGTGCTGGTCTTGGGAAATCCGTTGGAAGATCCAGGACCGGCACACTATCACGGTACATATCCAGCCAGTAATTAAGCGTTTCCTGATATTCGGTACTTTGCTCAAAAACGATCATTTCAGCCGCATATTCGCTGATCTGTGGGGCAGGACTTAAGCTGATCGGTTTCCCCTGCACTTGCGCATTGTAAATCTTACTCAGATCTTCCAGAAACACCCCGGTAGACCAGCCATCGCTGATAATATGGTGCTTAACAATAGTAAAGTAGTAATGGGTTTCAGAAAGTTTATGTAAGAATAAACGCATTAAAGGGCCTTCCTGCAAGTCAAAAGGAGATTGCATTTCCTGCTCAATAAACGCATCCAGCACTGCTTTTTGATCGCTTTCCTCAGAAATATTATGGAAGTCAAGTGCAATGTCCTGATTTTTATAAATGATCAGCGTTTCTCCGTTAGGGCTCACCGTAGCGCGTAAAGCCTCATGTCTGTCCAGAACCGCCAGTAAGGCAGTTCCAAAATGAGCAAACTGAATTTCACCTTTAAGCTCCAAAGACACAGATTCATTGTAGGCCAGGTTGGCGGCCACTTCGCCGATCATGCAGGACAGCCAGATTTCCTTCTGCGGCTCATTCGTGAATACAATCTTTTCTATCTCCCTTGACTTATCATCAAAGGGGTCAAAATCAACTGGTGTAAAAGTATGTAGAGACATTAAGTTTTATGTTTAATTTACCTGTAGGTATTTTCCTGGATTCTGGTGATCTTCAATAAACCAGGCCGGATTGCCATCTTTATCTTTTCCCAATCTGGCATTTGGCAAAGGCGGACTATTAAATATATCCATTTTTGAGGAGATTTTTTCCTCCACAGGGTGGATATAGGTGGGAATAAAACCGGCAGCTTTTAACTCTGCTAAACAGACTTCAAAAGTGGTGATGATTTTATCAATATCCTCCTGACTATGCGCAGTCGTTAAGAAGCAGGAGAAACCTTCCAGAATATGGATGCCTTTCAAACGCATTAATGTAAAGAACAATTCGGTATAGGCATAGTCCTCTAAAAACTTAACGCGCCATAAAGAACCAAACTGTGCGATGAACATCGGTACGTCCAGCTTTTTGAGGATTGCATTTAAAGTATCCGCAATGTATTTTGTTTTTTCATTTAAGCCGGACTGTAAGCCAGGGCCCTGTTCCTTCATATAAGTTAAGGAGGCTTTGGCGGTGGCCAGCGCCAGAGGATGGCGTACAAAAGTTCCTGCAAAATAGGTGACCCCGATTTCAGGAACGGAATCATCACCATATTGCCAGAAACCACCGTCCAGCGCATCCATAAACTTCCTTTTTCCTGCAATAATGCCAATAGAAATCCCTGCACCGGCTACCTTTCCATAAGTACCCAGATCCGCTTTAATGTCAAACATACCCTGTGTACCACGCGGATGAAAACGGAAACCAGAGATCACCTCATCAAAAATTAAAGCTGTTCCAGAGTTCTCTGTAACTGCTCTCAATTCTTTCAAAAAGGCAACTGGCTGGAACTCTGGTCTGCGACTCTGAACAGGTTCTACCAAAACTGCTGCAATTTCATCCGCACGCTCTTTGATAATCCTTAAAGATTCGTCTGTCCCATAATCCAGGATCAGCATATTTTGTACGGCTTCCGGCATAATACCCGGTGCCGCAGGGAATGATTTCAGTTTTTTACTGCCCCTCACAATCACCTCATCCACAATTCCATGGTAAGAACCGGTAAAGGCGACAATCAAGGAACGGCCGGTTACGGTACGTGCAATGCGCATGGCACCTAAAACGGCTTCCGAACCGGTATTACATAGTGCAGAACGGTCGAAATCAGTGAATTCACAAATCAGTTTACTCACTTCTCCGGCAAGCTCATGCTGTGGCCCAATCTCATAACCCTTCTCAATCTGCTCCAATAAAGCGTTTTTGATTACATCAGGCTGATAACCCAGCATGTTTGAGCCAAAGCCGTTTAAGGCATCGATGTACTCGTTTCCGTCCAGATCCCAGAACTTGCTGCCCCTGGATTTGTTGATCACAATGGAATAAACCAATTCTTTAGTCGCCGGTTTAAACCCGGAAACTACCCTTGGATCGGCCATGTGCGACCGGTTTTCCTGGGTATAAGTCTTACTGGATTTCGTTTTATCAGTATACCTGACTATTAAATCGTCCAGATATTGTTGCTGATCCTGAGTTAAGGACGCAGATTGTTTCTCTATTTTCGGACTGGCGCCAAAAGGTTTTTTAATCTCTGCCAGTTCCTCAGGACTTAAATCGGGAGTTGTAGCATTCGATAAAGGAGTATTACGAGGCGGAACAGGTGCATCAGGCAAAGGCATAGCAGGTGGAACAGGAGGTGTTACCACAACGCTTTGTACCGCTATCGGGTTCCCTTGCAACAAAGCAACCTGTCTGGCCAATAACTGTATTTGCTGACTAATCAGCTCAATCGCAGCGCCGGAATTGTGCGCATGATAACCCATTGCAGGAGGGTGATTTCCGTTTGCTGAACTTGCTCCATTTACAGCGGCAGATGGGTTTGGTGTATGAACAGCCGCTACTGGAGGGCTTGCCGTTTCAGGAGGCAATTGCTGGTCAAGGTAACTGGCTAACTGATCAAGATTGCTGAACTCTTCGTTTAATTGTCGAAAGGTAACCGGTACATTAAAGCTTTTCTTCAGGGCAATTGCAATCTGAGTTAACAACAGGGAATCCAGTCCCATCTCTATAAAGCTGATCTCCGAAGAAGCGTCCTGCATATCTATTCCTGAGGTATTTTCCAGAATATCCTTGATCTGACTGATTAACGATTGCTTTCTCATTACTGGTGTAGTTTGTTGGTTTGAGGTAAAGGGTTGTTCTATATAAACAGGAGGGGTAAAAACGTCCGTTGAAACAGAGGCGTTGAAACCTGCCATGGAAAGGGTAGCATTGTAACCTGCGGTTGAAGCAGGTGGCTGAACCCAGTATTTTGTTTTATTAAAGGCATAAGTAGGCAGGTTCGTTAGTTTGATCCGCTTTTCTTCTTTATAAAAAGCAGCCCAATCTGGTTGGTAGCCGTTTAACCACAAAGCGCCGTAAGCCCTTAACAGGCTATGGTAAGCGGATTCATTGTCTTTTGGCATTTCCAGTGAGCTTAGGATCAGGTTGTTTTTTCCTGCTGGCTGCTGACGTAAAAACGTAGCTGTAGCATTACCAGGGCCCATTTCAATAAATGCTTTTCCTTGGTTTTCTGCAAGCAACAAGGCTGCGGCATCGTCAAATAAAACGGTAGAACGCAGGTGGTTGGCCCAATAGCCCGGGTCTGTAGCTTCCTCATCAGTCATTTTTCTTCCTTTTACCGTAGAATAAATGGGCAGGCGAGGGGCATTAAATTTCAGCTGTAACAGCGCTTTTGTAAAAGGTTCCAGCACAGGATCCATCATATAAGAATGGAAAGCGTGACTGGTATGTAACAGTCTGTTGGCGATTTCTTTTTCATTTAAGACGGCAGTAAATGCAGCGATAGCCTCATCAGTTCCTGCCAGTACACAAAGATCAGGGGAGTTGATGGCAGCAATAGCAACATCCTCAGGAAGGAGTGGTCTCAATGTTTCCGCCTTTTCCCGCGCCGAAAGCATACTGCCACCCGGAAGCTCAGACATCAGTTGTCCGCGCGTGGCGATGATATTTAAGGCATCAGTTAAGTCGAGTACACCGGCAAAATGTGCCGCTACAAATTCCCCGATACTATGGCCGATAAATGCGGAAGGATATACCCCCCAGCTCATCCATAATTTACCGAGGGCATAGCCGATCATAAACAAGGCTGGCTGACTGTACTTCGTGTTTTTCAATTGTTCTTCCGCTGCTTTATTCAGCTCCGGGGGATAGATAATATCTAAGAGACTTTCCTGTAATTTAGATTTTAAAAGCGCATTACATTCATCCATCGCTGCGCGAAACACAGGTTCCTGGTCATATAGTGCTTTCCCCATGCCAGGGAATTGTGCCCCCTGTCCGGGGAAGGTAAATACCGTCTCCCTGATTACTCCGGGGTTTTTCTTCGTTTGTCCAGGAGCTAAACTGCCGCCTTTTTGTAATTCTATTTTAAGCGATTCCAGATCTGAGGCCAATACAAACCTACGGAAAGGGAAAGATTTTCTGAACTGATTTAAGGTATAAGCAATGTCGGGAAGCTCCACAGTACTGGCATCATTTAAGAACGTTACAAGTTTTTCGCCATACTGGTTTAAACTCTGCTCATTTTTAGCAGACCAGGTGATCAGTTGCAAAGGACGCGAAGTATGCGAAGCTGAGGAAGCACTATCCCGGGTCTGATCAGTATAAGATTCCAGAATCAGGTGCACATTCGTTCCCCCCACACCAAAAGAACTCACACCAGCAAGGCGTTGATCACCTTTCCAATCCTTTAAATCCGTATTAACGATAAAAGGACTGTCTTCAAAATCTATATTCGGGTTTGCTTTCTCATAATTTATACTGGCTGGAATCTGCTGATGGTGCATGGCCAGACTGGCTTTAATCAACCCGGTTACTCCTGCAGCGCAGGTAAGATGACCAAAATTACTTTTTACAGAGCCAATAGCACAGTACTGTTTCTTTTTCTGCTTGCCAAAGGCTAGGTTTAGGCCTTCAATTTCTATCGGATCACCAAGTGGAGTCGCAGTTCCGTGGGTTTCTATATAACTAATCTGCGCAGGATCGACCCCTGCATCATCAATAGCCATACGGATTGCTGCGGCTTGTCCTTCGGCACTAGGTGCGGTGAAACTGCCTTTACCACCACCATCATTGCTGATGCCGACTCCTTTGATAAGCGCGTAAATCAGGTCGCCGTCTCTTAAAGCTGCGGCCTTATTTTTCAATAAGACTACACCGGCACCGTCACTAAAAACAGTACCTTCTGCACCGGCATCAAAGGGCCGGCAATGGCCGTCATTGCTCAACATGGCACCTTCTTCATAAAGATGGCCCACATTTACCGGGGCGTTTATCGTTGCGCCACCTGCAAGTGCCATCTCACACTGGCCCGCTCTGATACTTTGTACAGCCTGTGCGACTGCCAACAGCGATGTAGAACAAGCCGATTGCACATTGACCGCCGGACCATTTAGATTGAGCGTATACGCCGTTCTTGTGGATACATAGTCTTTATCATTAACGGTTACCACCTGAAACCGACCTACATTTTCGATCAGATCCGGATTGGGCAACACATTGTTCGCATAATAGGTATTCACGCGGACGCCTGCAAAAACACCGGTTCTGCCCTCATAATGCTCAGCAGTATAACCGGTTTTTTCAAGCACCTGCCAGGCAATCTCTAGAAATATACGTTGCTGCGGATCCATGAGCTCTGCCAGCTTCGGCGTGATGCCAAAGAAACCAGCATCAAAACCCTGTACTTCCTCAATAATTCCCCTTGCTTTCACATAATCAGGATGATTCCTGATTTCCGCAGGAACGCTCTGGTCAATTTCCGCTTCAGTAAAAAATCTGGTGCTTTCTTTTCCTGCTTTAAGGAGTTCCCAAAGCTCAGTTACAGAATCAGCCCCTGGAAACCTGCCACTCATCCCAATGACCGCAATATCCTGATCTTCGTTTTGTGCTTTAACGTTGTTTTTATAGGTTTTAACCAGATCCTTGCCATCCAGAAAGGCAGCAATGTCTTTAATTCTTGGAAATTGATACACCCTGGTAACCAGCAAATGCAAGCCATGTCTGGTTTTCAATAAAGCAACAGATTTCTGCGCCAGCAGGGAATTCCCGCCAAGCTCAAAAAAGTTGTCCTCAATACCCACTCTGCTCACCCCAAGGATCTCTTTCCAGATTGCCGAAAGGTTGTTTTCTGTTTCGTAATTTGGTGCCTCATAGGTGTTTGTCAATAAGGTAGCCGCATCCGGATCTGGTAAAGCTTTTTTATCCACCTTTCCATTCGGACTAAAAGGCAGCGCCTCCATAGGTACAATAAGCTGTGGCACCATATAACCTGGTAGCTTGCTTTCTAAATAACTGATCAGGGTTTTCTTATCGTAATCCTCCTGTACCACCACATAAGCAATTAGTCTTTTATCACCGAGCTTGTTTTCTCTGGCTAAAATTACCCCTTGTTTGATACCAGGTGCCGTTTGAAGGATGCTTTCAATCTCCCCAAGCTCAATCCGGTAACCGCGGATTTTCACCTGGTCATCAATGCGACCGAGATACTCAATTTCCCCGTCTTCGCGTTTTTTGCCAAGATCACCGGTCAGGTATAAACGTGCACCAGGTTCCTCAGAAAAGAAATCCTTGACAAAGCGTTCTGCGGTAAGGTCAGGGCGGTTTAAATACCCACGAGCCAGGCCAGCGCCTCCGATATAGATTTCTCCGGGTTCATTTACGGCGGCCTCCCGGAACTCCGGATTTAGAATATAAACCTTCGCATTGGTAAATGGCTTGCCAATAGGGATGGTATGGTCATAAACCGTGGTTTCATTCACCAGGTGCAGGAGTTTTCCAATAGTGGTCTCGGTAGGACCGTAGTGGTTTACAATCCTGCAGGTATTTGATACAGGACGATTAATTTCTTTAACCATGCTGGCACTCAGTGCTTCTCCTCCAAATATCAACAGCTGTTGAGGCATTAAATCCTGACCATCTAAAGCCAGTGATTTCCAGTGAGAGGGTACGATTTTGAGGCAGTCAATGGTATGGTCCCTGAAATAAGGGTGAATATATTCGGGCGTATTAAAGTTTTCTTTGCTGAAAAGGTGTAAAGTACCTCCAAGGGTCAATGCGCTAAAGATAGCGGTATTGCCAAGGTCGGTAGCCATAGTTGCACCCACAGCATAGTTTTTGCAGCTGGATAAGGGCAAATGGGTGGCTAAACCCAACACATAGTCGGTTAAGGAATGGTGTTCAATTAACACGCCTTTAGGTAATCCGGTAGAGCCGGAAGTGTAAATGACATAAGCCGCCTGATCCGGGTCAATGGTCAGCTGAACTGCGGTATCCGGTGATTCAGCGGCGATTGTCCAGTCCTCATCCGCCAGGATCACCTGTAAACCTGAGGCTGCCGTGAGAAAGGGTAAGGATTTTAAATCGGTGATCACCAGGGACGCAGCACTGTCCTGAACCATGTATTTCATGCGGGCCAATGGGAAATCTTCATCAATAGGGACATAGGCAGCTCCGGCTTTGAAAACCGCTAAAATGCTGATCAACATACTTTCAGGGTTGTTCAGGCAAATGGGCACTAAAGTCTCTTTTTGTATTCCCTTCCGGATCAGATAATGAGCCAGCCGGTTAGAAATCTGGTCTAATTCCTGATAACTTAAGGCATGGCCTTCAAATAATACGGCGGTTTGATGGGGTACTGATTTGACTTGCTCAGCAAACAAATCCAGAATGGTATTTCTATCCGAAAAATTGGAGAGGTTATTCATAGCGATTAGCGTTTAATCTCTTTTATTATTTTGTTGTTCATCAAAAAACAGGCTTGTTTTAAAAATAATACTAATGTTTAATGAAAATTAAACATTTTCCCTAATCAAAAATAGTAAAATAGCAGGTTTATTTCTACAGAGATAAACATAATGGAAGTAAAGTGATAAGGTAACTATGTGTATCCCAATGGATAGTCTTACCTGTCTGGTCTTAAGAATGGTGTCTTCCGGGGAAAAGGGATGGGAGTGTACTGTTGTTTTTTTTCTAAAATAAAGAAAAAAAAATCCCGTTAAGGAAACGGGAAAATAGGATAACAGGGGTTTAATGCCTGTTATTGTGGTATTCTGTACCCAATAGTGTACAAAAAAAGCCGCTTTATAGCAGCTCTCTTATTTTATTATTTCTTTTCTGGTCCTTTTTCTGGGGCCTTTTCCGGTGGAGTAGATACAATCTCCCCGAATTCATTCACATAAGCCATCATGCTTTCAAGATCACCACCAGAAGAATTTTGTTGACGCTCTTGCTTGCGATGTTCTTTATCTTCTTTTTTCTTCTGCCTGTTTTTTTCTAGTTGCTTCTTCATGAAGGTAGCCTGAGATTTAGCCATAAATTCAATGTATTAGTTAAAAAATAACCTTCTCCTCTGGTTTTACCTATTCTGTTTGCTTGATTATTTGATCCCTTTATGAATCAATAATGGCTAGAATGTAATTTAATTCTCGGGAGGCAACGGATCAGCAACCTGGAGAAATTGAAACCTAATCATAAGATTGATTAGTGGGTAAGTAGAAAGAGAATAGTTGTAATGATATCCCGTTTCATGCAAATATAAACATTTTTAAGTTCATAATCAATTTTGAACATTGTTAAATCGTGGTTATTGAAGAAAGCTGATGTTTAGACACGTTTTTGTGCTTAATGTGAATGAATCTAAATTGCAATCAGGCGCTTTGTTTGAGCTTTCAATTTCTATTTTTGTCAAAAATATTTAAAGATGTCAAAAACGAAATTAACCATAAATAACAACGGATCTGTGAAGATCGAAGGAGACTTTGAAATCGTAGATATGCAGGGAAATGAATACGGATTGCAAGGCAGAACAGCATTGTCGATCTGTCGTTGTGGATTATCTGCCAACAAGCCTTTCTGTGATGGAGCTCACCGTGGTCATTTTGAGCATGATGCAGTTGCTTTCGAACTTCCTCCAAGAAAAGTATAAGTAAGGAGGTTTCCGGGCGATTTAACCGGTGATTAAAAAAAGGTGCTCAATTTGTTTTGGGCACCTTTTTGCGTTTGTGTATTTTTGGGATTGCTTTTCATTGCTGCCTCGAATGGCTGCTGGTTTATAAGCGCAATCCCATCATGGCGGAACTTCCTTCAGGCAAGACGTTCAATTGCTGCTGTCTTCAGTTTGCCTTCAACATCCTTTCGGTATGCTTCTCGATTGTCTTCGTCATTTCTCCATGTTTAATAGGTCCCTGCACCATCGTTGATAGGTCATTTGGACCTATCAAGGACCTATCAACCATCTATCAAGGATCTATTAAGGATTAAAGAAGTAGGGACACAATGCGGCAGCAGTACGAGGGTATCCCGAACTGTCCCACACTTATTTGACCTTACAAAAAAAATGGAGTTGAATTGGATTTTATATGGACAATGCCTGTTATTTCTCAAGTGTTAAGGTATAGCTTGCGCTGAGCTTTGCCCTAATGGTATCTGTAGTAGATTTTCTAAGTCTGATCACCACGCTGTATTTTAAGCTTCCATTGTTAAGGTAGGTTCTCAGAACCTCTCCATCAATTACAGGTGTTAATGACAGTCGCAGGGGAACGGCATCTATTGAGCCGGTATTTGCATATTTTGCTAAACTGTCCCTTTTTAGCCCGTTAATTAAGTTGACCCTGAGTGTGGAGATGCTGCTGAAATTGTTTTTCGCATCAACGCTGTCCTTTACTTTGGGTACATAGGTGATGCTGAAATCGGAAACCTTAACCTTTGTGATGTTTTCCAGACTAAAGTTTTCTCCGCCAGGGTTGTTGATCTCATCAATGATATTTACCGTAGCAGGCAGATTGTCGATGACGATGGAATCACTACTTAAGGCTGTAGGTGGAATGGAAAACAACAGGGAGTCTGGTTTAATAATGATATCGCGCTGGATGCTTTCCGAAACTTTATTGCAGGCAGACAATGCCATTAAAAGGGTAGCCGCTATTAAAAGTAAGTTCGCTTTCATATCAGCAAAAGTACGTTTAACTGGCGGAATTATAAAACGGATTTCATATAGAAACCAGGAGCTGATTTTAGGAGAAAGAGCCCTGTAGAAGAACGGGCTCCTGATGCGGACTCAGGCTTTATAGCGGGAACAAAATAGGAGGGAAGATACCTTTTTTGAAGATAATCACCTACCTTAGCAGGACCTCTTCTGGTATCTGTTTTTTAGTGTAAAAACTCAAAACCTCCCTAATATTTGGCTAATTTATCTACCCATATAAAGTTTTGTGTAGTATCTTAACTATTTGTTTTTCAGTGTAATTTATAGTAATAAGTTAAAGTAATACTGAGTGTTAGCTAGGTTTTGAGTTTCTTTTTGGTTGTATTTTACAGAATTAAATTCTGTTACTGAGTTAATCGTTCTGTATTACAGCTTGTTAACTTGGTTTTGGTCTACTAATATTGCTGACGGTTGTAGGCTGCTGAAAAATCAGATCTCATCTCTTTGAATCTTGCCACAACAGTGGCGATAAAAGCCTCGTCCAGTATCTGAAAAATCTCATTTGCTCCACCTCCTGTGAGGTCTAGCTCGGACAATTTGTAGCTCTGCTCCAGACCGCCTTGCTCGAATTTAATGATGTATTTCTGGTTCATATTGAACAAGGTGATTTTGCATTCCGGATGCGGTAGTTCTGCGATTACTCTCATGTGTTGTGGTTATAAAAAAAAGGGCCGTCTTAAAGTTGATTAAAGACGACCCGATGATGTAAAGTTAGGATTATAATTTAACGCCCATTTCCTTGATCAGGTAATCGGCTTTGTCGATTTTTGAAGCTACCCATAATACATAGCGGATGTCTACGCCAATCGATCTGCTATAGCTTTCGTTCCAGGCGTAATCATTAATAGTAGCACCGTAAGCGCGGTCAAAGTTAACACCGATCAGTTCGCCATAAGCGTTCATGATTGGTGAGCCTGAGTTCCCTCCTGTGGTGTCCATATTGTATAAGAAGGCTACAGGGACGTCATCCAGGTCTTTTTTGGCATATGGACCGAAGTCTTTAGCATCCCATAAAGCTTTGATTTGTGCAGGGTAACCGAAGTCAGGATTCCCGCTGGCTCCTTTTTCTAAAATGCCTTTAACAGTGGTGTAAGGTCTCATGTAAGAGGCATCAGCTGGCCAGTATCCCCTAACATAACCGTAGGTAAGTCGCAAGGTACTGTTGGCATCAGGGATGAAATCTTTTTTCATGAACTTCTCTTTTACATTCACATAATCCCCCATGACCTTATTTAAAAGGCCTTCACGGCGCTCTTTTTCAGGCTTGATTTCGGCGATTTGTTTAGCGATGTCTTTTTCAAATAACAACAGGCCGTCGTTGTAGTCGGCTATTGATTTAGGTGATTTTAACAAGGTATTCATGACGTAAGACTCGTCTTTAAGCTTGCTCAGGCCAATACTGTTGTCGATAAACTGGTCAATAACGGCGTTGCTGTTTGTTCCTTTGCTGGTGATTTTATTCACGGCAGTAACTTTTTGCATAGGATTGAAGGCTGCGGCATCCGAAAGCATTCTTTTGAAGATCTTTTTGTCGACATCCAGGTCGTATGCCTCGTAATTTACAGCCAGACTTTGTTTAAGTCTGTCGATGTTTTTGTCAAAGAAAGCTTGTTTCTGAGCCACTGGTTGTGCATCAAGTGCTGCTTTGAAGGTGTTGATGTTTTTGGAAACCCCTAATAAACTTGTCGAATTGTAGATTTGAGAGAACCATAGGTCTCTTTGTGCATCGCCATTGATTAGTTTGTATAGGTTGTCAATATCAGCCATTAAAGAGCCGTATTTTGCCTTTACATCTACATTGTTGTTGATGAATTCGGCAAGGGCAGCGTCTTCCTGTTTTTTCTGTGCAATCAGGTCAATACCTTTTAAGCCCTGAAGTTTACCGCGGTAGTTCTTCATGACATTGGCATTTCTCTTGATTCTGGTGGCTAGTTTAATCTCAGTAGTTTTGTTTTTCTTACCTGCATTTTCCATGGTTGTGTTCTGGAAATCATACAATTCAGAAGTGTATGGCAATAAGAATTGTTGTTGGTACTGGATAAACTCAGCCGGACGGTGACGGAAAGTTTTCCCCGGGTAACCTAAAATAAATACGAAATCTTCTTCGTTAGTACCTTTTGGGTTTACTTTAAGGAACTTTTTAGGGGTATAAGGAACGTTGTCTTTCGAGTACTTCGCAGGAGAGCCGTCTTTAGCTACATATGCGCGCATAAAAGAGAAGTCTCCGGTGTGGCGTGGCCATACCCAGTTGTCTGTCTCCCCTCCGAATTCGCCAATCTGACGATTCGGAACGTAAACCAATCTTACGTCCTGGATGGTTTTGTAACGGAACAGTACATAGGTTTTTCCGATAAACATTTCCGACACTTCCGCTTTGATAGAAGGGTCTTTTTTCTCCGCTTCAAGGGCGATGTTTTTCATCGCATTGTTGATGATTTGTAGTCTTGAAGCAGGGTCTTCTACCTGTGCTGCTGCACCTAATACCTTGTCTGAAACATCTTCATAACTATCAGTAATACGGCAAGTTAGTCCTTTTGCTTCAATTTCTTCTTCATGTGATTTGGCTACAAATCCATTGGTCAGGTAATCGTGTTCCGGCGTGCTGGCTAGTTGTACTGCGCTAAATGCGCAATGGTGGTTCGTGATGATCAGACCTTCGCCTGAAACAAATGATCCGGTGCATCCACCTACGTTCACCAATGCGTCTACCAGACTTGTGCCGTTAGGGTTGTAAATTTCATTTTGATTTATCTTTAAGCCTGCTTTCTTTAGGTCAAGTTTGCTAATCTCGCTTAAAGGAAACATCCCTTCGTCCCACAGCTTATAGCTGGAGAAGACCGCGCCAAAAGCGAGCAGGGAAGTGATTAATAAGATTTTCTTATTCATTTCGTTGGTGTATGTGATTATAAAACCACAAACTTAGATAAAATTTCGCAATTGAATTCGATTGCTTTTACGTCCGGATGGCAACAAAAGTATCGGGCTTTTGTATCTTTGGGTATTAATAGCAACCGGATATGGCAGAAGATTTAAAGATTTTAACAGATATAAGTAAAGAAGCGCAGTACCGTTCTTTGATCCCTCAGATCGGGGCATTGATTAGCGGAGAGACAGATCAGGTGGCTAATTTAGCAAACATCGCAGCGGCATTAAAAGAGCAGTTCAATTGGTTTTGGGTAGGATTTTACCTGGTTAAAGAAGATCAGCTGGTGTTAGGTCCCTTTCAGGGACCTGTAGCCTGTACCAGGATTCATAAAGGAAAAGGGGTGTGTGGCGCCTCCTGGTTGCAAAAAGAAACCTTAATTGTGCCTGATGTAGATGCCTTTCCGGGGCATATTGCCTGTGCAACGGCTTCCCGTTCAGAGATCGTTTTACCGCTTTTTAAAGGGGATGAAGTGATTGGTGTATTGGATGTTGATAGTGAGCATCTTGCTCATTTCGATGAGGTTGATGCAAAGTACTTAAAGGAAATAATTAACTTATTGAATGGCTAAACTACCTTTCTCTTTTTACCAGCAAGACGATGTGAATGCCCTGGCGATAGCGCTATTGGGCAAGCAGCTCTTTACTTTTGTAGATGGGCAACTGACTGCGGGGGTAATTGTAGAAACGGAAGCTTATAAAGGAATTGAAGACAAGGCTTCTCATGCTTATGGGGGGCGGTTTACGGACCGCACCAGGGTGATGTATGAGCCAGGGGGCTTGTCTTATGTATACCTGTGTTACGGGATTCATCATTTGTTTAATGTGGTGACAGCTGCAAAAGGTACACCTTATGCGGTGCTGATCCGTGGATTGGAACCAGTAATCGGTATAGAGGTGATGTTGGAGCGAAGAGGTATGCCGGTATTGAAACCGAACCTTAGTGCTGGTCCCGGTTCCCTGGCAAAAGCGATGGGCATAGACCGGCGCCTGAATGGTCTGGATCTTAACGGAACGGAAATCTGGATTGAGGATGCAACGGAAGAATGGTTGCCTGGAACGGTGGTGGCAAGTCACAGGGTGGGTGTCGCTTATGCGGATGATCATGCTTTTTTACCCTGGAGGTACTACCTTAAAGGAAATAAATATGTGAGTAAACCCCGGAGCTGACTGATCAGATTGGGGATAGGTTGTGGATAACAAATAGGCAGGTAAGTATATTTATTTGCCTTTTTTATTGATATTTGAGACAATGAATTTTGACTACACTTTAGCGTTTGCAAAAGAGCTGGATCTTGCTGATCCACTGGCTGATATTAGAAATGATTTTCTGTTTCCAAAGCAAAATGGTAAGCCATTTATATATCTCTGTGGTAATTCTTTAGGTCTTCAACCTAAAGCCTCACGTGAAGTGCTGGAGCAGCAAATGGCCAACTGGGAAAACCTTGCGGTAGAGGGTTGGTTTGAGGGAGAAGACCCCTGGATGTTCTATCATAAAGAATTGAAATCATTGATGGCACCCATCGTTGGAGCCAGTCCATTAGAGGTTTGCCCGATGAATACGCTGACGGTAAATCTTCACCTGCTGATGGTAAGTTTCTATAAACCTCAGCAAGGGCGGTTCAGGATTATCATGGAAGCCGGTGCTTTTCCTTCAGATCAGTATGCGATAGAAAGTCAGGTACGTTTTCATGGTTACGATCCTAAAGAAGCCATTATTGAAGTAAGTCCCCGGGCAGGGGAATACACCTTGCGTACCGAAGATATTATTGCACAGATAAAGGACCAAGGTGCAGAAATTGCCCTGGTGTTGTTTGGAGGGGTAAACTACTTTACGGGTCAGTGGTTCGATATGGAAGCGATCACTAAAGCTGGTCATGCAGCAGGTGCACTGGTTGGTTTTGATCTGGCCCATGCCGCAGGAAATGTGCCTTTGAAACTGCACGACTGGGATATCGACTTTGCCTGCTGGTGTTCTTATAAGTACCAGAACTCCGGTCCGGGTGGAATCAGTGGCATTTTTGTCCACGATAAACACTTTTCCGACAAAAGCCTGAATCGCTTTGCAGGTTGGTGGGGCTACCAGGAAGAACAACGTTTTAAAATGGAAAAAGGCTTTGTGCCTGAGGCAGGAGCCGATGGTTGGCAAGTGAGCTGTACCCAGGTTATGCCCATGGCTTTATACCACGCATCTCTGAAAATCTTTCAGAAAGCAGGTTTTATGGAGGTTTTAAGGGTTAAGAGTGAAGCTTTAACTGCTTATCTTATTTTTGCTGTAAATCAGGTGAATAAGGATTTGGGTTTTGAGCAATTCAAGGTGATTACCCCAACCGAATCCGCCGACCGTGGCGCACAGGTTTCCATCATTGCAAAAGACAAAGGGAAGGAAATATTCCAGCAACTGGTGGCGCATAATGTGCTTGGCGACTGGCGGGAACCGAATGTGATTCGCCTCAGTCCGGTGCCTTTATACAATTCCTTTGAAGATGTTTTTAAGACAGCTGAGCTGATGCTAAAAATTAGTAAGGAGATACTCGTATGATCAATTATAACCCTAAGGATTGGGTAACCTTTATATTCCATATCGATCAGGCAGATGTTTTTAGAAAGCTATGGGCCCTGATGGTCAGTGTGGCGATCTTTTCTGCTGGTATCGCATTTTTAGAGTTGAACTATCTGAAACTTTCAGAGACGCAATACGTGAAAAACATAGGTATGATGCACAGCCTGCTGGGTTTCGTCATTTCCATGTTATTGGTGTTCAGAACGAATACTTCCTACGACAGGTGGTGGGAAGGCCGCCGGTTATTAGGTGGCTTAACTAATGTCAGCCGCAACTTTGCGATCAAAATCAAGTCTTTAAGATTAGCAAAGGAAGATGAGGAATTCTTCGAATATGCCATCCCTAAATTTGCCTTTGCACTCAAGGAACACCTGCGGGAAAAACAGTATTTCGGGAAGAATAGTTTGCTGATTGCAGTGGATGGTGGAAAGCACATTCCAATTCAGATTGCAACCAGTATTTCTGGTCGTGTATACGATTTACAAGTCGCCGGAAAGATCAGTCATGAGCAGTTAATTATACTTAATGCAGATGTTGAGAAGTTTATGGATATCTGTGGTGGTTGTGAGCGAATTAGAAGAACGCCAATTCCATATTCCTATAGTGCTTTTATCAAGAAATTCATCTTTGTTTATGTGATCAGTCTGCCCATCGGATGGGTGTTCAGTTTAGGCTATTATGTGGTGCCGATTGTGCCCTTTATCCTATATGTTCTGGCCGGTTTAGAGCTGATCGCTGAAGAGATTGAAGATCCCTTTGGAGAGGATGCGAACGACCTTCCTGTGGATGATATCTGCAACAATATTGAGAAACATGTGGGGGAGATTTTAAACTAAATGGGGAGAATTGCCTGGCATCCTTTATTTGCCCACCCTTTGCCGGAAGGCCATCGTTTTCCGATGTTAAAGTACGAGTTGATTCCTGAGCAGTTGATGCATGAGGGCGTAATTACCCGGAAACAGCTCTTTGAGCCGGCACCAGCCAGTGAAGAATCAGTACTGTTAACACATGAAGCTGGTTATTGGGCGCAATTGAGGGATTTGACTTTACCAGCAAGAGCACAAAGGCGAATCGGATTTCCTTTAACCGGACAATTGCTGGAAAGGGAGCTCCGCATCGCGCAGGGGACTATTGACGGCGCTATTTTCGCGCAGTCGAATGGCATCGCCTTTAATGTGGCTGGTGGTACGCATCATGCCGGAAGTAATTGGGGCGAAGGCTTTTGTTTGTTGAATGATCAGGCGATTGCCGCAAATTACTTATTAAATAAAGGCTTGTCGCAACGCATCTTAATCATAGATTTGGATGTTCATCAGGGAAATGGTACCGCAGAGATTTTTGAAAAGGAAGATCGGGTATTTACCTTTTCTATGCACGGGGAGAAGAATTTTCCCTTTAGAAAGGAGGTTTCAAACCTCGATATTCCGCTTGAAGATGGTTTAAAGGATGATCAGTTTTTGAGGAAACTGGAAGCTGCGCTTCCGGAATTGTTAAAACATCAGCCTGATTTTGTGTTTTACCTGTCTGGCGTAGATGTGCTGGAAAGTGATAAGCTGGGCAAACTGGCTTTATCAAAAGAAGGCTGTAAGGCCCGGGACAAAGTGGTTTTTGCCTTTTGCAAAGACAACAACCTGCCCGTACAGGTGAGTATGGGCGGGGGATATTCCCCAAACATCCGGGACATTGTGGAAGCACATTGTCATACTTTTAAAATTGGTTTAGATATTTTTGAATAATTATGAAGATTGTAATTGCAGAAAAACCCTCCGTAGGGCGTGAGTTAGCTAAAGTCTTCGGTGCTACGACAAAAAAAGATGGTTACATTGAAGGAAAAGGGTATTCTTTTACCTGGGCCTTTGGTCATTTACTTCAATTGGCGCCACCGCAGGAATATGGTTTTATAGGTTGGAGAAGGCAACACCTGCCGATGTTACCCAAAAAGTTTAAACTGGCGATCCGTAAAATCAAAACCAAAGATGGTTTGGTGGAAGATCCCGGGGTAAGAAAACAATTGGATACCATCAAGATGTTGTTCGACGAGGCTACAGAGATCATTGTCGCAACGGATGCCGGGCGGGAAGGGGAACTGATTTTCCGCTATATCTATTATTTCCTGAAATGTAAAAAGCCGTTTAAAAGGCTCTGGATCTCTTCGCAAACTGATGAAGCGATCAAAGAAGGCTTTAGAAACCTGAAACCCGGGACGGATTACGATACCTTATTCAATTCTGCACATTGCAGGTCGGAATCCGACTGGCTGGTAGGAATGAATGCGACCCAGGCCTTGAGCATTTCCGCAGGAAACCGCTCTGTATTGTCGCTGGGACGAGTACAAACCCCAACATTGGCCATGATTTGCTCCCGCTTCCTTGAGATCAAAAACTTTGTGCCCCAAACTTATTACCAACTGGCAATACAGTTGGATAAAGACGGACAGCTGTTTAGAGCCATGTCGATCGCCAATTTTAGCAAGAAAGAAGAAGCACAGGAATTATTCGATAAAATTGAAGATGTAGCCTCTGGTTTCCCGAATGGTGGAAAAATCCTCAGCGTAGAAGCAAAACCAAGAAAAGAACCGCCTCCGCTATTGCATGATTTAAGTAGTTTACAGCAGGAAGGAAATAAAAAGAAGGGATTTACTGCCGATCAGACTTTGAGTTTGCTACAGGGCTTATATGAGAGTAAACTGATTACTTATCCCCGTACAGGGAGTAGGTTTATCGGTGATGACGTATTTGCCGGTGTGCCTGCACTGATTGAAAAGCTAAAAGACCATAAAGATTTTGGTAAACAAGCCCAGTTTCTGAGTACCGCCAAGCTGAACAAGCGCAGTGTGAATGCGAAGAAAGTTACGGATCACCATGCCATTCTGCCTACCGGAGAGTCTGCCTATCAGTTGAGCGGCGACAAACAGGCCATTTATGATATGGTTGTTGGTCGTATGCTGGAAGCATTCCATCAGGAGTGTGTGAAGGAAATCACCAAAATAACGGTTGAATCCGGTTCTGTATTTATCGCCAATGGTACAGTGATTCGTTCTGCGGGATGGAGATCGGTATTCAATGAGTCTGATGAAGAAAAGAAAGATGAGGAAAATCCGGCATTGCCGAAAGTGAAGGCAGGAGAGTTGTTGCCAGTAGTGAACAAGGCCTTCATGGAGAAACAAACCAAGCCAAAACCAATGTACAATGAGGCTTCTCTTTTGAAAGCTTTAGAGACTTCGGGTAAGGATATTGAAGATGAAGAGTTGCGTTATGCTATGAAAGACAGTGGTTTGGGTACTCCGGCCACCAGAGCAGCAATTATCGAAACCCTGATCAACAGAGAATATATCATCCGTGAGAAGCGGAATTTAGTACCTACACCGAAAGGGCTTGCGGTTTATGATGTGGTGAAAGACCAGAAAATTGCGCAGGCAGAATTGACCGGTCAATGGGAAAAACGCCTCGAAGAAATCCGTTCAGGAGCTTCTGTGGCTGATTTCAAAGCGGAGATTACAGAATATACCAAAGAGATTACCAATGAGATGTTGCTGGCAGGAAATGGCCTTGCGGCTAAATTAGCGCCACCAGCGCCAGTTCCGGCTTCGGATGTTAAGTAATGAAGCCAAAAGTTAGCTAATGAAGGCGGGATTTTAATGAAGAAGTTTATGTATGTGTTGTTAGTGCTGGTCATCCTGATCGGCGGTTTTGCCTTTTGGGTGATGAGTTTACCGGTGTTTGGCAGTTTATCTGAAGGGGCACGCCTCCACAGGATCAAAGCTTTGCCAAATTATAAGGATGGTGCATTAGAGAATTTATCACCTACCTCTATGAAACCCGATGAGGTAAGTTATCTGGATATGTTGCTGGCGATGATCAAAGGAAATGATCATTCGACCCCTAAGAAAACGCTTCCGCATGTGAAACCGGATTTTTCCAATATAGCCGGGGTTAAACTGATCTGGTTTGGGCATTCCTCTTACTTCCTGCAGGTAGATGGTTTGAACATTCTGGTAGATCCGGTGTTTTCTGCGCGGACTTCGCCATTCTCTTTTTTGGGCAATAAAAACTACGCAGGGACAGATTTTGTAAAGCCGGAAGATTTTCCCGCTTTAGATGTGGTTTTGATTACTCACGATCATTATGACCACATGGATCACCAAACGATTCTTAGATTAAAAAATAAAACAAAGCATTTTATCACTTCTTTAGGTGCCGGTGCCCATTTGGAACGCTGGGGAATTCCTGCGGATAAAATTACGGAACTGGCCTGGGGAGAAGAGACGGAACGTGTGGGACTGAAATTTTTAGCCAGATCTGCAAGACATTTTACGGGTAGGCTTTTTAAAAGAAACCAATCTTTATGGTCTGCTTTTATCCTGCAAACGCCAAAACACAAGCTGTATCTGGGCGGCGATTCCGGTTATGATACCCATTTTAAACAAGACGGAGATAAATATGGTCCTTTCGATCTGGCAATACTGGAATGCGGACAGTACAATCCTTACTGGCCAATGATCCATATGTTTCCTGAGCAAACGGTTCAGGCGGCAATAGATTTAAAGGCGAAAGTCCTGCTGCCGGTACATTGGGGTAAATTTACACTGGCTTTGCACGACTGGAATGAGCCGGTAATCAGAGCGGTTAAAAAGGGAGAAGAAATGAATTTGAAAATTACCACGCCAATGTTAGGGGAGGCCATTGTCCTGGATCAGGATTATCCTGTGAAAAGATGGTATCTGGATTAGTTTTCTCCTAAACAATATCCTGTAAATCATGTTATTGTATTTATACACCGCTAAAACCAATACTCATGAAAACTGATTTTGTAGAAATTTTTCAAACGATTAGAGCCACCATGCAACCTTATGAGGCTGTGGGTTTCAATGACCGTGTGAATAGTGAAACGGCTTATGAATTGTGGAGCGAAAAAGAGGTGCTGGTTGATGGTAAGAAGAGATTAGGGTGGTTTTTTGCCAGTGTGGTCATCGCAAAGGGATATGTTGGCTTTTATTTTATGCCGGTATATGTAGAACCGGAAATGAAAACTACTTTTGATCTGAAGCTATTGAAGCATTTAAAGGGGAAGTCTTGTTTCCACATCAAAAAACTGGATTTTGAGCTGCTTTCGATGTTAGAAAGTGCCATGGCAGAGGGATTCAAATTATATAAAGAAAAGGGTTGGGTAGATTAAGACCGGTTTGGCAATTAGATTTTATTACCGCATTAACGGATAAAGGCATCGTCTTTACCGAAACAGCGGGGAATGAGCTGGTCTTTCTGGACCAGCAAAAGGTGGCCATTCATTTGGTTTCCTTAACAGATGGCGGGAGTCCGGAAGATTTTATCGCCCTGCAAAGGAGTTATCAGGAGCAAAACTGCTACCTGGTTCATTTATGGGAAGACATTTGGTACAGTCGCAGGGAACAGGTATTGGGAAGAATAGCTTCCATCCTTGGTCTGAATAAAACGCTCCATGGCCGTAAAGGCAAAATCATGACCATTAATCAGGTACAGGCCGATGAGTTTCTTTTAAATCATCATTTACAAGGTTCTGCAAAGACAAAATATAAATTCGCGTTGGTGATTGGGGAGGAGATCGTGGCAGTCGCGCTATTTAGTGCCGCAAGGCCGATGACGCGCATTGCAGCTGATTACCGTTCCTACGAATTGGTGCGTTTCGCCAGTCAGGTTGGTTTTACGGTGACTGGCGGTTTTAGTAAACTGCTTAAACATTTTATCAACCTGGTTCAGCCAAATGACCTGATGAGTTATGCAGACAGAGACTGGTCGTTGGGCAATGCCTATGCTTCTTCCGGTTTTGAACTGGTCAGTACCACGGAACCTCTGGACTTGTGGCTGGATTTAAAGGATTTTAACCGAAAGACGTTACTTCGCCTGCCGGCAACACTGCAGGATGCGTTGAAGCCCCTGGATGAAGCCAGACAGCGACAGTTTTTAATAACACAGAATTATCTTCCTGTTTTCAATACAGGGAATTTAAAATACATTTTATACTTGTAAATGGAGCATCACCCACTACTGGTCATACTCGGACCTACGGCTTCCGGAAAAACTCAGCTTGCAGTAAAGCTGGCGGAAGCACTTGCTGCGGAGATTATCAGTGCCGACAGCAGGCAGGTTTTTAGAAATATGGACATCGGGACCGGTAAGGACCTGCAAGAGTACCATATCAATGGAAAAGATATTCCTTATCATCTGATCAATATCAAAGATGCCGGAGAGAAATATAATGTAAACGAGTTTAAAGAAGATTTTTACCGGATTTTTGAATCGCTTACCGCTAAAAACGTATTGCCGGTCTTATGTGGCGGGACAGGTATGTATGTGCATAGTATACTACTGGAACAGGAGTATACCGCAATTCCGGTAAATGAAAGTTTAAGAGAAGAATTATTATCAAAAGATATTGACGGGCTGAGGAAAATGTTGCGTAATTATCCGGAAGATGTAGTTGCCCATGCCGACCTTTCTTCTCATAAGAGATTGATTCGTGTCCTGGAGATCGCAGAATACTTACAACATCATGATTTTAGACCGGTAAAAAGGCCGTCAATTACTCCTTTTATCGTCGGACTGCAAACTGATGTCGCGTTGCGCAGGCAAAAAATCCTGTACAGAATGGAAGCCAGATTTAAAGAAGGGATGATTGAAGAGGTAAAAACGCTGCTGGAAATGGGGGTAGACCGCGAGACTTTAATTTTTTATGGTTTGGAGTATAAGTTTATTATCGCTTATCTGGATGGTAACCTAAATATGGAGGAGCTTAAATTACGTCTGGGGACGGCAATATGCCAGTTTTCAAAGCGTCAGATGACCTTTTTCAGGAAAATGGAAAAGGATGGACTGAAAATTCACTGGTTTGATGCCGCACAAAATGAAGCGGATTTATATGGAAAAATAATGACGGCTTACCAGCAGGATTTGTCTTTTTAAAGTATAAATTATTTCCAATGGCATACCTTTTGTAAAGGTCCTGGTATATCAACGAAATCATAAAATGAAAAAATCTACCACCTTTATAGCCTCGACAGCAGCTGTTGTAGCTTTATTATTTAGTACGAGTGTGAATGCGCAGAAACTTGGTGTAGGTGTTAATTTGGGTGTTCCTACTACAGACGGCTATAGCTTTGCTATAGGTGCCGATGCAAGAATGCAGTTCGATGTTTCAAAACAAATTTCCGTGCCGATTACAACTGGATACACGCATTTCCTTGGTGAAAACAAGAATGGTGTTGATGTGCCTGATTATGGTTATATCCCATTGAAAGCTGGTCTGAAAGTGTTTTTTGACCCAAGTGGATCCGGTCTATATGGGATGGGAGAAGTGGGGGCGGCCTTTGGGGTGACCAAAAATTCCGGTACTTCATTTCTGTATTCTCCTGCAATCGGCTATGCCTGGAGCAGTGGTCTGGATCTGGGTGTGAAATATGAAGGCTTACCTAAGAGCGGTTTAAATACTGGCCAGGTTGCTTTACGTGTTGCCTATGGCTTTAAATTATAGGTCTGAAAAAGACTTAATTACACTAAGCCCCTGTTTTTTTCAGGGGCTTTTTTATTTATTTAAAATTAAAACTGTAATTTAACCAAAAAACAGCTTATCATAGATCTGTTATTCATAAAACAAAGAAACTTATATGAAAAGATACTTCGCTGTAGCAGCAATTATGGTCGCTACATCTTGTACCAGCAACACGAATCAGAAAGTGGCTTTAAGTGCCGCCGATTCTACGTCTGCAACGGTAGCTGATGCCGCAACACCGGCAAGCATTAAATTAAAGGACGCCAATGTACAGTCCATCTATAACGGCTATATTGTCTTAAAAGACGCCCTGGTTAACGCTAAATTCGAAGACGCGCAAAAAGCGGCTGCGGAATTGAAAGTAAGTTTAACCAGTCAGAAAGGATGCGAAAGCACTGCTGTTACCGCAAATAAAATGGCTGTAGCAAAAGATATCGCCAGCCAAAGAAAAGATTTTACTACTTTAAGCGCAGACCTGATTGCCTTGTTTAAACATGCAGATGTGGAAGCAGGAACCATCTATGTACAACATTGCCCAATGGCCAATAAAGGCGATGGCGGCGACTGGTTGTCTTCTGAAAAGAAAATTCAAAACCCATATTACGGGGATGAAATGATGGAATGTGGTCGCGTAACAGAGGAAATTAAATCAGCGAAGTAATTTCGCAGATTCTTACTTACCCTTGACTCACATTTAATAATTATTTAACAGCTTTGTTAGCACTGATCAAATGCTAATCAAGTTGGATTAGCTAATTTTGTTTATTATAAATTTAAGATATATATATGTCAGATATTGCAGAAATTAAGATTGACGGAAAAGTCTATGAATTTCCCGTTATTACCGGTACCGAAGGGGAGAAGTCTATAGATATTTCGAAACTTAGAGATTTAACCGGTCACATTACCTTAGACTTTGGTTACAAAAACACCGGATCCACTAAAAGTGCAATTACCTTTTTAGACGGAGAAAAAGGGATTTTAAAATACCGCGGTTATTCTATCGAAGAACTGGCGGAAAAATCTACCTTTTTAGAAGTAGCATACCTGCTTATATATGGCGACTTACCTACAACAGAACAATTAACTGACTTTCAGGTTTCGATCAGCCGTCATACATTGATTCACGAAGACATGAAGAAGTTTTTAGATGGTTATCCTTCTAAATCTCACCCGATGGCACAACTGGCTTCATTGGTGTGCTCATTGTCGACTTTCTACCCCGAGTCTTTAAATGCAAACTCTTCGCCGGAAACCATGGATCTGACCATGATTAAATTACTGGCTAAGTTCCCAACCATAGTATCTTTCATTTATAAAAAATCTTTAGGTCACCCACTGATCTATCCAAAAAATAAATACGACTACGTCAGCAATTTCTTAAACATGATCTTCGGTCAGCGTACAGAAGAAATTGATATCGATCCGGTTGTCGTAAGTGCGATGAATACCTTATTGATTTTACATGCTGATCATGAGCAAAACTGCTCTGCATCGACTGTAAGAATGGTAGGTTCATCAGACTGTAATCTTTACGCTTCTGTTTCTGCGGGTATTGCTGCTTTATGGGGTCCACTTCATGGTGGTGCCAATCAGGCCGTAATTGAAATGCTGGAACGCATTAAAGAAGATGGTGGTGATACTGAAAAATGGATCAACAAAGCAAAAGATAAAAACGATCCTTTCCGTATGATGGGCTTCGGGCACAGAGTTTACAAAAACTTTGACCCAAGAGCAAAAATCATTAAGAAAGCTTGTGATGATATCCTGGAAAAATTAGGTATCAATGATCCGGTATTGGAGATTGCTAAGAAACTGGAAGAAGCAGCATTGAGCGATCCTTACTTCGTTGAACGTAAGCTTTATCCAAACGTAGATTTCTATTCTGGAATCATTTACAGAGCCTTAGGTTTCCCTACGGATATGTTTACCGTATTGTTTGCTTTAGGTCGTTTACCAGGATGGATTGCACAATGGAAAGAGATGCATGAGAACAAGGAACCAATCGGTCGCCCACGTCAGGTGTATGTTGGTCATACGAACAGAGAGTTTGTGCCTTTAGATAAACGCTAGTTCATTTAGCTCATAAAAAAACCGCTTCATCATTTGATGAAGCGGTTTTTTTATGAGCTTGTTTTTCTAGACCATAAAAGCTGATATTCCAATCCCTAAGATCAAGGTGATTGTCATTGCAATACTATAACAAACGATCAACAGGAAGTATTTTAATATCGTCATCCACCTGCTATTGCCATAGAAAGTCCGTAGAGACTTATAAATGTACCAGCTGATCCAAAAGAAGCTCAGAACAAACGTGAGCTCACCGATGTCATAAACATAACCCACAAGCCAGGTGACCAGGGTACTAATCAGGACAATCAGAAATATGGCCGAATGAACATGGAAGGAGTAAATCAAATGCTCAAAATAGTATTTCTTTTTAGTAAAATAAACAAGTTTAAGGATCAGTGCAAAAAGAGGAAGTAAAAGAAACATCATTTTCGGAACATTGTGCAAGAGACCGTCCTCAAACTTTTCTACTGACTCATTGGTTTGATTTAACTTGATGTTCTTTTTCTGAAGTGCAGCCATGACAAAGTTATCACGTTTCCCGGCTGGTAAATTGAGTTGTCTTTTCTCATAAGCCTCGATCGTACTGTCCAGTACCTCACCGAGTGCAGAAACATGATGACCTTTGTTAGCTTTTTTCGCGCGTTTTTTAGCCCGGTCTTTATTTTTTTTAATGGTCTCAACAATGTTTGGCCCATAAAAATCAATCGATTCTCCTTTTATTTTAGCCGGGTCGACCTGCTTTGTGGTCGTGTCTTTTTTTAGCGCAGGCGTATCCTTTTTAATTTCTATATCTGGTTCGTCCTTACCACCAAGGGCGACCAGAAAGAAAACAATACTGATAAAGATATACAGTTTAATGGGGTGTAAATAGGAAGCCCTTTTACCCTCCACATATTTTTGTGTCAATACGCCAGGTTGAAATAATAGAGGTTTGATGGTGCCAAAAAACTTAGATTCGAAATGAAAATAATCGGATACGGCATGCACTACCATATGTAGTGCATCTTCTTTAACAACGATGTTTTCTTGTCCGCACCAGGAGCAAAAATGAGCTTCTACTTCATGACCGCAGTTTAAGCAGTCCTTTTCTTTACGGTATTTACCAGACATAATAGTAAGTAGGTTGTTGGTTGGTTCGGTTGGTTTTTAATGGTTCAATGCATTAATCGCATTTAATTCCGCTTTGTTGTGTTTGTATTTGAAGATGAAAGGGAAGGTGATTGCCAATACCAGCGTATAAGCTGCAAAGGTTAACCAGATGCCATGCCAGTCTTTACTTTGATTTGCTCCCGTGAAGAAGTGTTCAATGATGAGTCCGCTGGTGAAACTTCCAAATAAAGCACCAAATCCGTTGACCATCATCATGAATAAGCCTTGTGCACTTCCTCTGATTTTCTCGTCAATCTGGGTCTCTACGAATAAAGAACCGGAGATATTAAAGAAGTCGAAAGCCATTCCGTATACGATACAAGACATAATGATCATCCATAATCCGCCGGCAGGATCGCCAAAGGCAAAAAGACCAAATCTCAGTACCCAGGCCAGCATGCTGAACAACATCACGTATTTAATGCCGAATTTCCTTAAGAAAAAGGGAATCGCCAGAATAAATAGGGTTTCAGAAATTTGAGAAATCGACATGATAATTGCCGGATACTTTACTGCAAGCAGGTTTGTGAATTCCGGGTTTTCCTTGAAATCGTGTAAGAAAGTGTCTCCATACGCATTGGTGAGCTGTAATGCCGCACCTAAAAACATAGAGAATAAAAAGAATACAGCAAATTTCTTTTGCTTGAATAAGGTGAAAGCTCTTAGTCCTAAGGCATCTACAAAAGATTTACTTTCCACTTTGTTAGACAATGGCGGACATTTCGGTAGGGTAAAGGCATAGATACCTAAAGCCAGAGAAACGCCTGAGGCGATGTAAAACTGGTTGGATGAAGCTTCATTTCCGGTTAAACTCACCACCCATAGGGCCGCAATAAAACCAATTGTTCCCCAGATTCTGATCGGAGGGTAGTCTTTTACAACATCTTGTTTGGCATTTTTTAGTGCAGTATAGGCAACGGTAATCGATAGCGAGAGCGTGGGCATGTAAAAGATCATGTTAAGCAGGATCACCCAGAAAAATGTTCCGGGGTTAGTCACCATTGGCAGGCAAAACAGTACACATGCACCAAGAATATGAAATGTTCCGTATAATTTTTCCGCATTGATAAAACGATCACAGATAATTCCGGCAAGTGCAGGCATGAAAATAGAAGAAATTCCCATGGTCGAGAAGATCACTCCGAACTCTGCACCTGACCACCCTTTATTCTGGAACCAATACACGCCAATAGTAATAAGCCATGACCCCCAGATAAAGAATTGTAAAAAATTCATCAGAGTTAAGCGCAACTTAACATTCATAATAATAATTTAGTTTTTTTTGAATTTATACTTCAAGATAGAACTATTTTGAATAGATCATCTAAATTGAGGTAAGATATTTAAAATAATATTGATAGTTAGTTATGCGGAATTTCTTTTGTTTATTTCGTCACGGATCCTTGCGGCTTTCTCATACGCTTCTTCGGCAATGGCCTCCTGAAGTTTCTGATTGAGCTCTTCCGTACTAAGTGACGAGTAATTTGAACCAGGGATGCTGGTGCTCATGTCTTCAGAACTGTGTTCTTTTGGAATGTTTTCCATGTTTTCTAAGAAGAGGAAGTCATTACCTTCAATGACAATACCGGCCGAAGAAAGGATAAATTCATAGGTATAGATGGTGGCATTGAAACGAACGGCCAATGCAATGGCATCAGATGTTCTGGCATCAATTTCCTGGATGGTTTCTCCATCAGTGCAAATGAGTTTGGCAAAAAATACACCCTCTACCAGGTTGTAAATCAATACCTCTGTGATTTGTACATGATAAGTCTGTGCAAAAGTCTTGAACAGGTCGTGAGTAAGGGGTCTGCTTGGGACCATCTTCTCAATTTCTATGGCAATAGCCTGCGCTTCAAACGCACCGATAATAATCGGTAAACGTCTTCTGCCATTTACTTCACCAAGAACCAGGGCATATGCACCTGATTGGGTTTGGCTGTAAGACAAACCGATAATTTCGAGTTTTACTTTTTTCATCTTAAGTAATACCCGGCCAAAACAAATGCTTCAGCCGGATATCTATTTATCCTTTATGTGCTTTTAATGCTTCTATTAATTGAGGAACTACTTCAAAGGCATCACCTACGATACCGTAATCCGCAACTTTAAAGAAAGGAGCTTCCGGATCTTTATTGATCACGACGATTACTTTTGAAGAACTTACGCCTGCTAAATGCTGGATTGCTCCGGAAATACCAATGGCGATATATAAATTCGGACTGATGGCAATGCCTGTTTGTCCAACGTGTTCTGAATGTGGTCTCCAGTCTGCGTCTGAGACTGGCTTAGAGCATGCTGTAGCTGCGCCAAGTAGTCCGGCAAGCTCTTCAATCATTCCCCAGTTTTCAGGTCCTTTAAGACCTCGCCCTGCGGAAACTACCAATTCTGCATCCGGTAAAGATACTTTGTCAGTTGCTCTCACGATTTCTTTAACGATTGCCGCTAAGTCTGTCGCTTTCACTTCAGGAGTAAAAGTTTCAATTGAAGTATCAACCGCAGATTCCTTTACGCCAAAGGCATTCGGGTTTAAAGCGATCACTTTAATCGCTGAAGTCAGTTCTGTAATGGCAAATGCTTTTCCGGAGAAGGCATTTTTCTTTACGCTGAACTTACCGCCATCCAGTTTAGGCAATTCTACTGCACCATCTACCAATCCTGCTTCCAGTTTTACCGCTACACGTGGTCCCAAACCTTTTCCGGAGAAAGAGTTTGACAATACGATAACGTCTGCATTTTCTTTTTTAGCGGCTTCCGCGATTACCGAAGCATAAGCCTGGTTTACGAAGTTTTTTAACTGGTCGCTGGCAACGTTTAACACTTTAGAAGCGCCGTATTTACCCAGCTCTTTAAGTTCGTTTTCTCCAACATTACCAATAGATATCGCGGTTAAACTACTTCCTTGTATATCTGCAATGGCTTTAGCATAAGATACTGCTTCGAAAACAGATTTCTTAAACTTACCATCGACTTGTTCTACATATACTAAAACTGACATAAGATCTTTGTTAAATAATTTTAAAAATAGGAATAGAACGGTTTAGATCACTTTTGCTTCGGTGTGTAAAAGACCAATCAGCTCTGCTGCGGATTCGGCAGGGATCAGTTTCACCGCACCACGAGGGGCAGGGGTTTCAAACTTAGTCACCTGGCTCATTTGCGCGATTTCTTTGGCTTCTACTACTTGTAGCGGTTTAGATCTTGCAGACATAATACCTCTCATATTTGGGATGGTGGCCACAGCAGTACCTTCTGCACAACTAGCAACAAACTTGCCCGTTACAGAAACTACTTCTTTTCCACCTTCAATTTCACGTTCTATAGTTGCTGTCGTTCCATCATAATCCAATTTCTTGATGATAGAGATCGACGGGATATCTAAAAATTCGCCTACCATTGCAGCTACCTGTGATCCATTGTAATCAATAGATTCACGACCGCAAAGGATCATGTCGAAGTCTGTAGTTTTAGCATACTCCGCAATCTGGTAAGCAGTGAAGTAAGCGTCTCTAGGTGCAGCGTTAATTCTGACAGCATCATCTGCTCCGATGGCAAGTGCTTTTCTTATGGTTGGGTCTGTAGTACTTTCTCCAACATTGATTACGGTAACGGTTCCTTTACCACCCTCACACAGTTCAATTGCTCTTGATAAGGCAATTTCATCATACGGATTTACAATAAATTGTACGCCTGATGTATTGAATTGTGTATTATCGTTAGTAAAAGTTATTTTTGTCGTTGTGTCGGGCACATTACTGATACAAACTAATATTTTCATAAAATTGTCTTTTTGCAAATCTAATTAAAAAAGCAGGGATTTAAAATGCAAAGTACCCGATTAGCAAAGTTATTGGAGTTTTTATCCAATGATCCTCATGATCCATTCGTTCTGTACGCTTTAGCTACGGAATACAACAATTCAAATGACGTAGAACAGGCATTTGAATATTACTTAAAACTAACCGCTGATCACCCGGATTATGTAGGTACTTATTACCATCTTGGCAAGCTTTATGAGAAGGAACAGCAAAAAGATGCTGCCCTGGAAACGTATCAGAAAGGGATGGTTGTTGCCAGAAATAAAAGAGATATGCATGCATTTTCTGAATTGCAGGGCGCCTATAATTCTGCTGCCGGCCTGGATTACGAAGACGATTAGCCATGGGGATGGTGAACAAAAGACAACTGTTGTTTATCAGAGATGTGTTCCTTTTTACGTTTACTGCTTTTGGCGGTGCACAGGCACATCTTGCTTTATTGCTTAAATATTTTGTACAAAACGTCAGGTATATTACGGAAGAGGAACTCCTGGAATTAAATGCACTGTCTCAGGTGCTGCCAGGTCCGGCTTCTACCCAAACGCTGGTGGGGATCGCTTACAAAGTAGGCGGTCTGAAACTGGCCCTGATTACTTTTCTCATCTGGATTATTCCTTCGGCTGCGGTGATGACTTTCGCGGCCATCAGCTTTGCGAAATGGGATCAGCAGCAAAAATTCAGCGGGATTCTGGTGTATATCCAGCCTATCGCTTTAGGGATTGTTGCTTTTGGTGCTTTTAATCTGGCAAAAAGAGTGTTGGTTTCGCAGCTGACGATCTTTCTGGCCGTTGCTGCAGTGGTGATTACGATGGTGTTGAAAAATGCCTATGTGTTCCCTATTTCCATTTTAATAGGAGGGATGATCTCCTCCGCGATCGGTACGCCTAAAGAGGAGAGTGAGCTTAGGGTACGCTTGTTTTCTAACATCAACCCTAAAAAACTGATCTACTTTATTGGGGTGTTACTGATCCTGGCGGCTTTAGGTGCCATCATCAACCGTACCTCTCTTTTTAGTTTACCGATCAGGTTGTTCGAGAATTTTTACCGGAACGGAATCCTCATTTTTGGTGGCGGACAGGTTTTGGTGCCCCTGATGTTTACGGAGTTTGTAGAAATGAAGCATTACCTGAACGGGACGAACTTCCTTTCCGGATTTGCTTTGCAACAGGCTTTACCAGGTCCTACGTTTTCATTTACCAGTTATGTTGGTGCGTTGAGCATGAAGACTTTTGGTTATGGGCTAACCGGTCAGATTCTGGGCGGTTTTGTCGCGGTAATGGGTATAAATTTGCCAGGCCTGATCCTGGTTTTGTTTATTGTACCTTTTTGGGAAGACCTGAAAAAGATTTCCCGCATCAAGTATTCGATGGTGGGCATCAATGCGGTCAGTGTGGGTTTTATTATTGCCGCTTTTATGCTGTTGGTGCAGCCTATGGGCCTAAATCTATTGTCAATAGGAGTGATGCTCTGCACTTTTCTGGTGCTGACCTTTACAAAAATAAGCCCGCCAATAATTGTACTGGCGGGCATATTACTAGGTTATTTCGTATAGATTTTATCCTGTTTTAAAAAGGAGCGTCATCGTCATGCATATCATCCATTCTGGATGGTTTGATGATGATGTTTCCTGCCGGACGGTCAAAGTCCTGCGAAGGGGCCATGCCTGCACTGGTGTCCATAGAGAAGGAAGTTGGTGCAGCAAAGTTATCCTCCAAATCTACAAATTTAACATATTTACCGATGAAGCGTAATGGAACGATACCGGTTTCACCATTACGGTGTTTCGCGATAATTACCTCTCCGATACCTGCTTGTGAACGTCCTTGCTCATCTTCTGTAATTCCGTAATATTCCGGTCTGTAAAGGAAGAGTACCATATCCGCATCCTGCTCAATGGAACCAGATTCCCTCAAATCGGATAGCATCGGGCGTTTACCGTTTTGTCCGGGTCTGCTCTCTACCGCACGACTCAATTGAGAAAGTGCCAGTACAGGGACGTTTAATTCTTTGGCTACAGATTTCAGGGCTCTCGAGATACTACCGATTTCCTGCTCCCTGTTTCCACCACCGCCTTCACCTTTACCATGCATCAGCTGCAGGTAATCGATGATGATCAGTTGTAAGTCGTATTGTGATTTTAACCTTCTGCATTTCGCTCTGAATTCAAAGATGTTCAGGGCAGGGGTATCGTCAATTAATAATGGTGCTTCTGTTAAGGTACCGATTTTGCTATGGAGCTGTTGCCATTCCCACTCTGCAAGGTTTCCTTTTCTGATTTTCTCCTGCTCGATTTCGGTTTCTCCGGAAATCAAACGATTCACCAACTGTACTGAGGACATCTCCAGGGAGAATACCACTACCGGACGTTTGAAATCTACTGCTGCGTTTCTCGCACAAGTCAGTACGAAGGCGGTTTTTCCCATCGCCGGACGTGCCGCGATGATCACTAAATCTGAAGGCTGCCATCCACCGGTAATACGGTCAAGGTCGGTAAAGCCGGAAGGAACCCCTGTTAGTCCGTCGCTTTTTCCACGAAGGGCTTCTAAGGTGGCTAAGGATTGTTTTACAATCTCATCCATTTTCTGGGTATCTCTACGCAGGTTATTCTGTGCAATGTCAAATAGATTTTTCTCTGCATGATCCAGCAGGTCGAAAATATCTGTAGTGTCTTCGTAAGCATTCTGAATGATCTCCGAAGAGATTCTGATCAGCTCTCTTTGAATGTATTTTTGAGAAATAATCCTCGAGTGGTATTCGATGTTTGCAGCAGAGGCTACCCTGTTGGTTAAATTGGTAATGTAGTAAGCACCGCCTACCATTTCCAGTTGACCCAGGTTTCTAAGCTCTGCGGTAACGGTTAAAATATCAACAGGTTTTGATTTCTGGAATAATAAGGCAATCGCCTCGAAGATTTTCTTATGCGCTTCCGCATAAAACACTTCTGGTTTTAAAATGTCAATTACCGTAGATAGGGCATCCTTTTCTAACATTAAAGCACCTAAAACAGCCTCTTCAAGGTCTAATGCCTGTGGAGGTATCTTTCCCATGGTGTTCATGGAATTGTTTAATCTGGTCTTCCTGGCTGTGAAGTTCGCTTTATCTTGTCCCTGATTTCCGTTGTCGTTACTCATGGGCACAAAAATATGGAAAAATTAGGGCCTTTGCTTAATTCTTTTATGAACATTTAAAAAGGAGAAATACTGGATTTGCGCTAATGATTTTCCATAAGGCCGGATTTTATCAACCGAACTATGTGGAAAAGAGTTAGTTAGCTCCTTCGGAAAATTGGTTTCCTTTAATCGCATTATTTCAGCTATTTTTGCGCTTCAATTTTAAGAAAGATGGAACATTCGAGGAGACCTGCGAGAGCTAAAGAAAATAATGAATTCGTATTTGGCATACGAGCTGTAATAGAGGCTATTAAAGCTGGTAAAGATATTGAAAGTATTTATATTCAGCGCGGATTAGGCGGCGATTTGATCGTGGAGCTGAAAGGATTTTTGAAGGATGTAGATGCGCCGGTTCATAATGTTCCGGTAGAAAAACTGAACAGAATGACCTTGAAAAATCACCAGGGTGTGATTGCAGTAATCTCTGCCATTTCTTTCCAGAAAATTGAAGACATTATTCCTGCGGTTTATGAGAAAGGTGAAGTGCCATTGGTATTGATCCTGGATGGTATCACAGATGTACGTAACATGGGTGCAATTGCCAGAACAGCAGCTTGTGCTGGTGCGCATGCGATCATCGTACCTACGAAAAACTCGGCTCAGATCAACGCTGATGCAATTAAAACTTCTGCAGGTGCCTTATTCAGTATTCCGGTTTGCAGACACCCAAACCTTCATAAAGTTGCCTTGTATTTACAAGACTGTGGCTTGCAGATTGTTGCTTGTACAGAGAAAACAAATGATTTGATTTATGCACCGGATTATACGGCCCCTACGGCAATTGTAATGGGCGCAGAAGATGAAGGAATTTCAAATGAGATCATGAGAATGGCAAATCACCTGGCTAAAATCCCAATGATTGGAGAGATCAGTTCACTGAATGTTTCTGTTTCAGCAGGCGTAATTCTTTACGAAGCGATCAGACAACGTCAGTCATAAATATTACAATACCTTGATATTTTGGGAGCCTGCCAGCAACAGGCTCCCTTTTTTTATGCTTCTTCGAATAAGTATCCGCTATAAGCCAGTCCTTTGGCTACACTGATAAAGTTATCTCCTGAGTTCACAGGTACTTCCGGGAATCTGCTGTTAAACAGATCTTTTACTGCGGATACCATAGAGGTTCCGCCAGTCAGGAATAAACTGTCGATCTCCGCCGGATTGATCTTGTTTTTCGTTAGAAACTCTTCCAGATACATGCTGATCTTTCTTAAATCCCTTTGGATAATCTTGTTGTATTGATCTAAGGTTACGTTCTGATCAATTTCGATTGCCATGTTGCTATACGTAAATGGGGCTTCCTCTTGTTTGGATAAAGCTACTTTCGTTTTCTCAATGGATTGAAACACAGAATAACCAAGGTTATGATCGGTCAGGGTGATCAGGTTTTTGAATTTCGGGTCTTGTTTAGAGTAATGGTAGTAAGTCTGGATATCATTCCTTACTTTGATACCATTAAAGAAATTCATCTGCTCCCAGGAACAGATATTGCTGAAATAGGAGTTCGGGACAGTCAGCATTTTACCTGGCGCAGCTTCGTAAAGGGTGTCTTTACCAAAGTGAGGAGTTCCCTGATCCCACATGAAAGAGGAATCAAAGCTGTCTCCGCCAATGTAAATACCACCGGTAGCTAAGATGTCATTCTTACGGTCTTTACTGCCCACTTTTGCCGGATCTAATTCCAGGTAGGTGAAATCTGTTGTTCCACCGCCAAGATCGGCAACGAGTACTTTTTCTTTTTTAGTGATGGTTTGCTCGTAAGCAAAAGCTGCTCCGATAGGTTCAAACTGAAAACGAATATTGGTAAATCCGGCACTCTCTGCAGCTTTGTTTAAGCGTTTCTGGGCTAATGCATCTTTCGCACTGCTCTCATCATCAAAGAAAACAGGTCGGCCGATAATGGCTTTCTGGCAGTCATAGCCGATGATTTGATCCGCTTTGAATTTCAGGTCTTTTAAAATCAGGGTGACCAGGTCAGAAGCGTTGTATTTTTTACTGAATACCCGGGTTTCGATGAAACTGGTTCTTGGTAATACTCTTTTCACCGATTTCATAAAACGACCTTTCATACCATCATTGATATAGGCGTTTATCGCTTCTTCCCCAACATAGTGGGTTAGAGCATCTGTTTCAGTTGCCTCATCTTTGAAGTACAGGATAGAAGGAACGGTAATGGTAGCGATGATTTCTTTTTTTTCATCGTCATAAATGGATAGGGCAGAATTGGTAGTTCCAAAGTCAATTCCGTATAAGTACTTAGTCATTGTAATGATAAATTTGGAGGCAAAAATTGTTAAAAACAATACATCCGGAATTCAGCCTTAGCCAGAATCCGGATGCATCTTGTAAAATGGTAAAGTCCTGATTATATATATTTTGTGCCGAATTTTGATTTTACATCGGCAACAATCTGTTTAATGTTTTGTTCTTCTGTTCTCGGACAGATCATGAGGGTGTTGTTAGACTCGACTACAATATAGTCGTGAAGGCCCTGAAGGATCACCAGCTTGTCTTTTGGGACGTTGACCATGCAGTTTGAGGAATCATACATCATTACTTTTTCTGCCGGAATCACCGCATTACCAACGTAATCATGTGCTGCAATTTCGTAGATCGAAGCCCAGGTACCCAGGTCTGACCATCCAAAATCTGCCGGAAGAACGTATACGTTATCTGCTTTTTCCATAATCCCAAAATCTATAGAGATATTGGTGCACTGCTGATAAGCGTCGCTAATGAAGCTGGCTTCTCTTTCGGTGTTGTATATCGGATTGCCCTGAAGGAAGATGTCATGCATGTCCGGAAGGTGTCTGGCGAAAGCTTTAGTGATCGATTTGGCCGACCAGATGAAGATCCCTGCATTCCATAAAAAATCACCACTCTGAATAAATGATTTTGCAAGATCCAGGTTGGGTTTCTCCGTAAAGATTTTCACCTTATGGATCTGATCGTCGGTAGGAAGGGTGTTTTCTACATACTGGATATAGCCATAGCCTGTGTCAGGTCTGCTCGGTTTGATGCCTAAGGTAATCAGGCAGTCGTTTTCTGATGCTGCTTTTAAAGATTGCTCTATTGCAGCGATAAATGCGTCCTGATTGGTAATGGTATGATCTGAAGGCGCTACAACAATCGTTGCGTTGGGATTCAGGTTCAGAATTTTCATGGAGCCATAAGAAACGCATGGTGCGGTATTTCTCATGATTGGTTCCGCAAGTACCTGATTTGCGGGCAGGTCCGGAAGTTGTTCTTTAACGATACCTGTATAGATCTCGTTGGTTACAACAAAGATATTTTCTGGTGGACAGACTTTTAAAAAACGCTCATATGTACTTTGAATCAGGGTTTTACCGATTCCGAAGAAGTCGATAAACTGCTTTGGGAATTCTGTTCTGCTGACAGGCCAGAATCTACTGCCAACGCCACCGGCCATTATTAACGCGTAATTATTTTTATTCATGCTAAATCGAAAGTATTAAATTATGCCTTCCTGTAGAAGGTCATGTAAATGGATCATCCCAAAGTACGCTCCGCCATCTGTCACTAATAATTGAGTGATGTTATTCTCCTTAATCATTTCCAGTGCATTGATGGCTAAAAGATCTTTTTCAATTTTTTTAGGATGAGGATTCATGAGATCACTTGCTTTAATATCGGCTAAATTAGTATGTTTTTCTAACATTCTCCTGATATCTCCGTCAGTAATGATTCCTAAAATCGTATCCGCCTCAATAACAACCACTGCGCCTAAACGGTTTTGACTAATTTCAATAATGACATCTTTTACCGAAGCCGTTGGTGGAATGGATGGTTTTTGGTTTTTCAGGGCGATATCGCCGGATTTTAAATAAAGTCGTTTTCCCAATGCGCCTCCGGGATGGTACCTGCCGAAATCTTCTTCATTGAAATTTCTTGCATTCAGCAGACAAATGGCGAGGGCATCACCCATTGCCAATTGCGCAGTAGTGCTGGTGGTAGGTGCCAGGTTATGCGGACAAGCTTCTTTGGCTACGGTAGTATTCAGAATCAGGTCCGCCTGTACGGCAAGATCGGAGTTGAGTTGTCCAACCATTCCAATCATCAGGTTCCCCGATTGTTTCAGTAAAGGAGCAAGGACTTTGATCTCCGGCGTGTTTCCGCTTTTGGAAATACAGATCACAATGTCGTCTTTCTGGATCATTCCAAGGTCTCCGTGTACCGCATCTGCCGCGTGCATAAAGCTTGATGGAGTGCCCGTAGAATTGAAAGTTGCCACTATCTTTTGCGCAATAATGGCGCTTTTGCCGATTCCAGTGACGATAACACGTCCGTTACATTGAAGAATATGGTCGATAATCTGGCAAAAATCATCATTTATATGGTCAATTAGCCCCAAAATGGATTGAGCTTCCAGTTGTAACGTGTTGACTGCGTCCCCGATAATAGCTTTTTTACTTTTCAAACAGAATTAATTAGTATATTGATGCTTTGAATTAGTGCAAAATTATGTTATTTTGAAGTAAATATAGCACTGAATATTTTATACGCGTAATGGATGTGAAAAAGTCGTTGTTTGATAACTTGCAAACCTTTTTTGGTTTTGATAATTTTAAAGGTGACCAGGAGTCTATCATCACCAATGTTCTCGAAGGAAAGAATACGTTTGTGATTATGCCTACAGGTGGAGGGAAGTCCATATGTTATCAGTTACCCGCGCTCATGAGCGAAGGTACTGCAATTGTTATATCGCCCCTGATTGCCCTGATGAAAAATCAGGTGGATCAGCTGAGGGCATTTGGTGGAAGCGACAGCATTGCACACTTTTTAAACTCTTCTTTAAACAAAGCGGAAATTACCCAGGTAAAAAGTGATCTGTTGAGCGGGCAAACTAAATTATTATACGTTGCTCCGGAATCTCTTTCCAAGCCAGATAATATTGAATTCTTAAAGTTGATCAAGATTTCCTTTGTAGCTGTTGATGAAGCCCACTGTATTTCGGAATGGGGACACGATTTTCGTCCTGAATACCGAAAAATCAGACAGGTGATCTGCGGGCTGGGTGAGGATATCCCGATTATCGCTTTAACGGCTACGGCCACCCCGAAAGTACAACAGGATATCATTAAGAATCTACAGATGTCTGATGCAACCTTGTTTAAATCGTCTTTTAACAGGCCAAACTTATTTTATGAGATCCGCCCGAAAAGAGATGTTATCAAGGAAATGATCAGGTACATCAAGTACAATACCGGAAAATCAGGAATCATTTACTGTCTGAGCCGTAAAAAGGTGGAAGAGGTGGCGGAAGCGCTAAATCTGAATGGCATCAAGGCTTTGCCTTATCATGCCGGTCTGGAGCCTAAAGTACGTGCAGATACACAGGATAAGTTCCTGATGGAAGATGTAGAGGTAATTGTAGCAACCATCGCTTTTGGGATGGGGATCGACAAACCTGATGTACGTTTCGTAATCCACCATGATATTCCTAAGAGTATGGAAGGCTATTATCAGGAAACTGGTAGAGCTGGAAGAGATGGCGGTGAAGGCGTATGTATTGCTTTCTATGCACAGAAAGATGTAGATAAGCTGGCGAAATTCATGAAGGATAAACCAGTGTCTGAGCGTGAAATCGGTACACAGATCCTGAAAGAAGTAATCGACTATGCCGAATCAGGTGTATGCCGCAGAAAACAGATCCTGCATTATTTTGGAGAAAACTTCAATGAAACAGGTTGTAACTGTATGTGCGACAACTGTAAAAAGCCTAAGAAACTTTTTGAAGCGGAAGAGAACCTATTGGTTTTACTGAAGTTGATTCAACGTATTGGCGAGAAATTTGACGATGCACATATCCTGAACATTTTTACCGGATCAGAAACAGCTCAGACTATCGCTTACGAGCATGGTAAGATTCCTGAATTCGGTTTAGGAATGGTTGAAGGAGAAAATTATTGGAAGTCCTTAATCCGCCAGTCGGTATTAAATAACTTCCTTTCTAAAGATATTGACAATTATGGCCTTTTAAGGCTGACAAATAACGGTAGAGATTTTATCGAAAATCCATATAGCCTTAAATTTGTACTCAACGAGCCGATAGAAAGTGCGGCAGATGATGACGAAGATGATGTGAAACATGGATCAGGAACTTTAGATACACAGTTGTTGCAACTGCTGAAGGACCTGAGAAAGAAAATCGCCAAGCAAAAGAATGTACCACCATTCGTGGTGTTCCAGGATCCTTCGCTGGAAGAAATGTGTACGCATTATCCAATTGCTATGGATGAGCTGAAACAGATCTCTGGAGTTGGAAATGGTAAGGCCATGAAGTTCGGTTCCCCATTTATTGAGCTGATTAAAAAATACGTGGAGGACAATGATATTGAACGCCCGATAGACCTGATCATTAAAACTCAGGCCAATAAATCGCAGCTGAAAGTATCTATTATCCAAAATGTAGACAGACAGATTAGTCTGGAAGACATCGCTAAATCTAAAGGCATCACTTATTTTGATATCTTAAAAGAGATTGAGGCCATCGTGAACTCCGGAACTAAGCTAAATCTGAACTATTTCGTAGATGAATTGATTGATGAAGATCGTCAGGATGAAGTATTCGATTACTTCCAGTCTGCCGAAAATGATTCGATTGATGAAGCACTGAAAGAATTGGGGGAAGCAGATTATTCCCGCGAAGAGATTCAATTGATGCGCATCAAGTTCATGTCTGAATTAGGTAATTAACAGGTCTCAATACGTAATTATTACAACCACAAAAATGATCAATTTTCCACTAGATAATTTAAAACACCAGGAATCAAATAATTTCTTTTTAATGGCCGGACCATGTGCTATTGAAGGGGAGGATATCGCTATGTGCATTGCAGAGAAGATCATCACGATTACTGATAAGTTAGAGATTCCCTTTATTTTTAAAGGTTCCTACCGTAAAGCCAACCGCTCTAAAGGTGGTTCATTTACCGGAATCGGGGATGAGAAAGCTTTGAAAATTTTAGAAAAGATAGGTAAGACGTTCAATGTGCCTACGGTAACTGATATCCACGAAAGTGCAGAAGCTGCAATGGCTGCCGCATATGTGGATGTACTGCAAATCCCGGCTTTTCTTTGTCGCCAGACCGATTTACTAATCGCTGCCGCGAAAACCGGCAAGGTTGTAAACGTAAAAAAAGGACAGTTTTTATCTGCTGGTTCTATGAGATTCGCTGTAGAAAAGATTGTAGAGTCAGGAAATAATAAAGTAATCTTAACGGATCGTGGTAACACTTTCGGTTATCAGGATCTTATTGTTGATTATCGTGGGTTGCCGGAAATGCAAAGCTTCGGAGTGCCTGTAGTAATGGATTGTACGCATTCCCTGCAACAACCTAACCAAAGCTCTGGTGTTACCGGTGGTAAACCGGAATTGATTGAAACCATTGCCAAAGCAGCAATTGCTGTAGGTGCTGATGGTCTGTTTATTGAAACACACCCTGATCCTGCAAATGCAAAATCAGATGGCGCGAATATGTTACACCTTGATTTACTGGAAGATTTGCTGGTAAAACTAGTTAGAATAAGAAAAGCGGTTATTTAACCGCTTTTTTATTTATAAGGGAAAGTAATATCCGGGAGGCCTCCTCCTGTAAGTGTTCGCATTCCTGTTCTTGCGCTCAGCCTGTGATGCAGGTTAGATTTTAGTAATCAGGAAGGAAGTTCTTCTGTTCTGCTTACGCTTTTCTTCGGTATCATTACCAGCGATAGGTTTACTTTCGCCATAACCTTTAAAGGTTAATCTGGAAGGATCTATTTTTTGCACAATCAGTTCGTCATATACGGCTTTAGCACGATTCAGCGATAGTTTCTCATTCTGAAGATCGTTTCCTACATTATCTGTATGTCCCTGGATTTCTATTTCCAGCGTTTGGTTATTCTTTAACAATTCGATTAAGGTGCCCAGTTCGGTAACCGATGCAGGTAGCAGACGGTATTCATTGGTGTCAAAAAAGATGTTCCTTAACACCATGTTGTTGCCGGGTTTTAAGCGTTCCAGGTTAATCTCCAGCAGAAAAGGCTGCGTTCTGCTGCCTGGACCCAGCTCATAGTTTTCTGAATAAAACAGGTAGCCATCTGCACTGGCATTGAAGGCGTAATTGGCACCTATAGGCATTACCGCAAGGAATTCGCCGTTTTCTTTAGCCGTAAAATCGTTGTAGGCCGTGCTTTTAGTGAGGAGGTTAACGACTTGCACTCTGGCATCCAGAAAGTTCCGGCTTTCTTTATCGCGAACTACTCCTTTTACATAAGTAACGGGCAGGGGTTGTTTATCAACGGGTAGTTTAAACTGATAGATGTCCATATCTCCGTAGCCATCTTTCAGGTTGGAAGAGAAGAAGGCGCTGCTACCATTCGGACTAACAATCAATCCACTTTCTTCATTAAAGGTGTTGATGGGGTAGCCCATATTTAAAGGAGCGCTCCAATGGCCATTGTCCAGCATACGGCTGATGAAAATGTCTTTATTACCCATTCCCGGCCATCCATCCGAAGAAAAGTATAGTGTTTTCCCATCTGCATGTAAGAAGGGGGTGTTTTCGTCGTAAGGGGTGTTGATTTCCGGACCCAGATTAACAGGCGCAGACCATTCGCCTTCTCCGTTGAGATTGGATTTCCAGATGTCATACCCACCGATTCCACCGGGCCTGTTGCTGACAAAGTAAAGGGTATTGCCATCCGGACTGATGGCAGGCTGAGATTCCCAATAAGCACTGTTTACCGGTGCTCCAAGGTTAAAGGGTTCTCCCCAGTTATTTCCTTCTTTGTGACTCACGTAGATGTCGCAGCGCCCCAGTCCATTTGGACGGTTACAACCCGTGAAAAACAAATATAAGCCGTCTGGTGAGATGGATTGTGCACCTTCATTAAATTGCGGGGTATTGATTTTGCTACTCAGGGGAAGCGCTGTTGCCCATTCGTTATTTGCCTTTTTAGAAAGGAAGAAATCTTCGTTTCCGTCTATATTACGACTAAAAATCAAGGTTTCATTGTCGGCAGTGATGGCAGGGAAATAATCGCGGTAGGCAGTGTTAATCTGAGGCCCCAGATTAACCGGTTCGTATTGCTGCGGTGTCTTTATTGCCTCAATGGCAAACTCACAATCCTTCTGATATTTTTTTGCTCTGGCGAGGAAAGCAGGGTCATTGCCCGGGTATTTGCTGATGAATAAGCTGAGATGTTGTAAGGCATTGGGATAGTCGCCGCTGAAAAGCTCACATTCCCCAAGTCCGTAATACATACGTGGCTCGGGCTGAGCATTTAGTTCAATCGCTTTGCGGTAATATCCTTTTGCCTCTTCGTAAGATTTGATTCTCCTGTTGAGCTCTGCCAGCTGGAGAATGGCATTTTGAAATGCCGGATCAGCCTTTACAGCCTCTTTTAAAGCCGCAATGGCTTCTACATAGTGATTGTCATTTAAATGGACCTGCGCCTCCTCAAAGCTAGCCATAGCTTTCCTGACCGTAGAAGTCTGGGCTTTAACACCGGCAATAATCAGGAAATACAGCAAAAGCGCAACAGATATTCTTTTCAAACCGCTATTGTTAATCATTTAGAATTAAATATAGCGAAAAATCTGTGTTCGTGATTAAGGGATATTTAAATATTTATGTGTTTGTAAGGAAATTTCCCATTTAGGATTCGCCATCACATAGTCAATAATCAAAGGGGTAATTTCCTTAGATTTAGACCATTCTGGTTGTAGATATAATTTACAGGTGTCCGAAACGGTAGCTGCATATTGCTCTGCCCATTCAAAATCACTCTTGTTAAATACAATGACTTTTAACTCATTGGCGAATGGAGTGATGTCCGGACGGGGAGCTTTAAATTTCTTTGGAGAAAGACAAATCCAATCCCAGGTGCCTGAAAGGGGATAAGCTCCGGAAGTCTCAATAAAGGTCAGGATGTTCTTTTCCTTTAGTTTTTGAGTTAAATAATCCAGATTATAGATCAAAGGCTCACCACCGGTGATGACTACTGCTTTACCCGGAAAGGTATCTGCTTTGGCTACAATATCATCTGCTGAAGTTAGCGGATGTAATTCTGCATCCCAGCTTTCTTTAACATCACACCAGTGGCAACCTACATCGCAGCCTCCTAAACGGATAAAATAAGCCGCTTTTCCTGTGTTAAATCCTTCGCCCTGTATGGTGTAAAACTCTTCCATTAATGGAAGTAATGTGCCGTCTGCTGGTATATTGTGTGCCATATATTATTCGGCAAAGGTAAATAAAATAATCACGGGAAATGGGATTATATGTATATTGAGCGGATTTATATGACCAACCTATGAAAAAAGAAGGTTCATTTTTAATCATTTATCTAAATATGGCGTATGCTAAAGTGGTATAAATTGGAAGGTAACTTTCCTGAGGAAGACTTTGTAGAACAGATTAAGGTGAATGGCAAGAAATTATGTCTGGTCAGACATCAGGGCCATGTTTTTGTCGTTCAGAATAGTTGTCCGCATGCCGGAGGAATACTGAGTGGCGGAACCTGTAAAAATGGGTACCTGATTTGCCCGATACACCGTTGGGAATATAACCTGCAAACCGGAAGAGGGGCAGAAGGACAGGGGGATTATATTGATACTTACCCTGTAGAAACAAGACCCGATGGGATCTATGTGGGCCTGAAAGAAAGCTGGATAAAAAAGCTCTTTAGTTGAGATAACTAAAGAGCTTTTTAAGTAATGGTATATCTTGCTTAAGAATAGATTTCTTTCTTTGCAGAAGCTAATGTGTTTTTCAACAAGCCTACAATCGTCATCAGACCTACACCTCCGGGAACCGGAGTGATCCATGAAGCTTTAGGAGCTACGTTTTCAAAATCCACATCACCATACAGTTTAAATCCTGATTTGGTCTCTGTAGAAGTTTCTCTATTGATACCAACATCAATGATGATCGCACCTGGCTTCACCATATCCGCAGTTACAAAGTTCTTTTTACCAATTGCAGCAACAATAATATCTGCCTGTAAAGCCAGCTCTTTTAAGTTAGCCGTTTTACTGTGTGTTAACGTTACCGTACAGTTTCCTGGATTAGCGTTTCTAGCCATCAGGATACTCATCGGACTACCAACGATATTACTTCTGCCTACTACCACACAATGTTTTCCGGTAGTATCGATTTCGTAAGCCTGAAGCATCAACATGATGCCATAAGGAGTAGCAGGGATAAAACAAGGAAGATTCCTCATCATACGTCCAAGGTTAACCGGATGAAATCCGTCTACGTCTTTACGATAATCAATGGTTTCAGTTACTTTTTCAGGATCGATGTGCTTAGGAAGGGGTAACTGAACAATTAGTCCGTCTACTCCGGCATCCTGATTGATTTCTTCAATCTTTTGTAGCAACTCTGCTTCTGTTACCGAATTGTCGTATCTGATCAGGGAAGATTGAAAACCTACCTTTTCACAGTTTTTCATTTTGCTGGCAACATAGGTTTCACTACCCCCATCATTTCCCACCAATATTGCAACCAGGTGTGGTTTTCTGCCACTCTCTGCTAAGAAAGAAGCAGCTTCAGCTGCGATCTCCAGTTTTATTTTCTCTGATGCGAATTTTCCGTCAAGTAACTGCATGTAATTCTTATGATGTTATTTATTAATCTAATTTAAGTACGGCCATGAAAGCAGATTGTGGAATTTCCACATTACCTACCTGACGCATACGTTTCTTTCCTGCCTTTTGTTTTTCAAGTAACTTACGTTTACGTGAAATATCACCACCATAACATTTAGCGGTTACATCTTTACGTAATGCACTTAGCGTTTCTCTGGCAATAACTTTTGCGCCGATAGAAGCCTGGATTTTAATCTCGAATTGCTGACGAGGAATTAATTCCCTCAGTTTTTCACAGATTTTCTTTCCAAAATCATAAGCATTGCTACGGTGAATTAACGAAGATAAAGCATCTACAGGTTCTTCGTTCAATAACATATCTAATCTGACCAGGTCCGATTTACGGTAACCTATCTGATGATAGTCAAAGGAAGCATAACCTTTAGAAATTGTTTTTAGCTTGTCATAGAAGTCGAAAACGATCTCTCCCATAGGCATTTCAAAAACAAGCTCTACACGGTCTGAAGTCAGGTAAGATTGGTTTACGATAATTCCTCTCTTCTGGATACATAGCGACATTACCGGGCCAACAAAGTCAGCTTTAGTAATGATATTCGCTTTAATATAAGGTTCTTCAACCGCATCCAGTTTACTTGGATCTGGTAAGTCTGAAGGGTTATTTACAATAATTTCTTCACCCTTAGTTGTTCTTGCAATATAAGATACGTTGGGTACAGTGGTGATCACAGTCATGTTGAACTCACGTTCTAAACGTTCCTGTACGATCTCCATGTGCAACATGCCAAGGAATCCGCAACGGAAACCAAAGCCTAATGCCGCAGAACTTTCAGGTTCGAAAACGATAGAGGCATCATTCAACTGCAATTTATGCATGGCTTCACGAAGTTCTTCAAACTCATCCGTATCCACCGGGTAAATCCCTGCGAAAACCATTGGTTTAACCTCTTCGAAACCTTGAATAGACTCTAAGGAAGGTCTGTCTACAGTAGTGATCGTATCACCAACTTTAACTTCACGAGCTTCTTTAATACCAGATATGATATAACCTACATCACCGGTTTTAACCACACTACGTGGCGACATATCCAGTTTAAGGATACCAACTTCGTCTGCTAAATATTGTTTACCTGTATTGATGAATTTAACTTTATCACCTTTTTTAATCTGACCGTTAACTACTTTATAGTAGGCAATAATTCCTCTGAAGGGATTGAAAACAGAGTCAAAGATTAAGGCTTGTAATGGTGCTTCAGGATCACCAAGCGGTGCCGGAACACGGTCTACAATAGCTTGAATGATAGCAGGAATACCCAATCCGGTTTTACCTGAGGCAGGAATAATATCTTCACGTTTACAGCCGATTAAATCAATAATCTGGTCACTTACTTCCTCAGGCATAGCCCCTGGTAAGTCCATTTTATTTAAAATCGGAATAATTTCAAGATCATGCTCTAAAGCAAGGTATAAATTTGAAATGGTTTGTGCCTGAATTCCCTGAGATGCATCAACAATAAGTAAGGCACCTTCGCAAGCAGCGATGGAACGGGAAACTTCATAAGAAAAATCTACGTGTCCGGGCGTATCAATCAGGTTGAAATTGTATTCAATATCACCAACCTTATAGTTCATCTGAATGGCGTGGCTTTTTATCGTGATCCCACGTTCACGTTCCAAATCCATATTATCCAACAACTGAGCCTGAGCCTCACGTTGGGTAATGGTTCCAGTATATTCTAACAGACGGTCAGCTAGTGTGCTTTTCCCGTGATCAATATGTGCAATTATGCAAAAATTACGTATGTGCTTCATCAGTGGCGCAAATATAGGATTTTGAGTCGATTAATTTATCGGAAATTAATCATAGTATGTTGTAATGACTTCAGCATTACTAAGCGTTGGCCAGTTGGATCAGGGTTTTAACGGTATTGACATCGGTTAGGTCATAGCTAAATTCATCTTCGCTGGTGCCCATACTTAGGTTCGGATTTCTGAATTGCATCTCGCTTTTTACGGCATGTTTAGCCGAAGCATGGAATTCTGTTGCTCCGGTAATGCGGATGATTTCCGCAATATTATCTGTTTTCACGCCTGCACCAGGCATGATACTGATTCTTCCCGCGGCCTGTTTGATTAAGGCTTTGATTCGTGTTGCACCTGCCAATGCCGAAGCTGCGGCACCAGAGGTTAATACTCTTTCACAGCCAAGTTCGATCAGGTCTTCTAAACCTTGCTCCAGGTCATTACACATGTCAAAGGCTCTGTGGAAAGTGATTTTCATCGGTCTGGCCAGTTCAATTAATTCGGCACAACGTGCTTTATCTATGCTGCCATCGTCTTTAAGTATGCCAATAACCACGCCATCGCAATTTAATGATTTACAGATTTTAATGTCCTCCTTCATTAAGCGGAACTCCAGGTCAGAATATAAGAAATCTCCACCTCTGGGGCGGATGATCGGATACACTAAAATGTGCAGTAATTCTTTTGCCAGCTTTAGCTGTGCATAACTGGGAGTGGTACCTCCCTCTGGTAAATTGTCGCAGAATTCCACCCTTACTGCGCCACCTTCCTGTGCTGCCAAAGCAGAAGAAAGGGAGTTGGCGCATACTTCCATTTGAATCATTTTGTACGGTTATGCGGGTTAGTAATAGCTTTTTCCAGGGATTAATAAATCGTTCTTACTTTGGGTACATACGGCATAACTGAAGCCTTTCTGAATGGCATAAGCACCGTATTCTCCTTTTTTATTTAGCGCAAGGAAACCTACCTGAATGCCTTTTGCAATGTCCGGTTTCTTCTTTATGATCCGCATTACCGCTTCTTTACAAGCTTCTTCAGGAGGATATCCCTGTCTCATCAGTTCGACCACTAAAAAGCTACCCACATTACGGATTACTTCTTCACCAACACCCGTAGAAGTGGCACCGCCAACCTCATTGTCTACAAACAAACCGGCACCAATGATTGGGCTGTCCCCTACACGGCCATGTAGTTTATAAGCCATACCACTGGTGGTACAAGCGCCCGAAATGTTTCCTTTTGCATCTAAAGCAAGCATTCCAATGGTATCGTGGTTATATTGATTTCCAGGTAATCTGGTTGGAGCGGCTTTGTCGTAAAGCTTATTTTCTATGTTCATTACCGGCGCGTATTTTGCCGTTTTCAGCCATTCTTTCCAGGCTTTCTCACTGGATTTAGTCAGCAGGTTTTCTTTTTTAAAACCGTTTTCTAAGGCAAACTGGAGGGCACCATCACCCACAAGCATCACATGAGGCGTTTTTTCCATCACCATTCTTGCCACAGAAATAGGGTGCATAATATGTTCTAAACCAGCAACGGCACCACAGTTACCTAAATCATCCATAATACAGGCATCCAGCGTTACATGGCCATCTCTGTCCGGTAATCCACCATATCCTACCGATTGATTGTTGGGATCAGCTTCAGGAACATGAACACCTTGTTCTACCGCATCCAGGGCTCTTCCCCCTTTAGATAAAACTTTCCATGCTGCCTGATTGGCCGCAATACCGAAATCCCAGGTAGAGATCACGATTGGTTTTACAGGTTCAGTGGACAGGCCAGGGATCATTGCAGCGGCGCTGTTTCTATCAATAGCTAATAAGGAGGCAGAAAGCGCAGATGCTTTGATGAATTTTCTACGGTTAAACATTTTTGGTATAGAGCTTGGTTTTTAGGAGATATTAAATAATTTGAAAGTTATCAGCGTCTTTTAAGAAAGGGAAAGCCCTGCGGGTTTTAGCCAGTTCTTCATAGCCGATGCTGAAGGTGTAAAGATCTTCGTCTTCAGGTTTGTAGTAAACAGTTTTACCCATCGGATCAATACACTGGGAATGTCCGCTATGGTATACTTCTTTGCCATCATGACCAACACGATTGGCGGCGATCACATAACTTTGATTCTCGATAGCACGTGCAGGAATCAACGCATTCCAGTGAATGGCGCGTTTATCAGGCCAGCTGGCGATCAATAACAAGATGTCATATTCTTCATTCTGATTGCGCAACCATACCGGGAAGCGGAGGTCGTAACAGATTGCAAGGCGGATTTTCCAGCCTTTTAATTCTACAATGACTTTGTCCTTGCCCGGAGAGTAGTTTTTATCCTCATCGCCTAAACCGAACAAATGTCTTTTGTCGTAATGACTGTAGCCACCATCAGGAAGCATCCAGATCAATCGGTTATAATAATGACCGTCTTCTTTGATGATCAGACTGCCGGTCACTACACACTCATATTTTTGTGCAATTTCATTCATCCATTGCATCGTTTTACCATTCATTTCCTCAGCAAGTGCTGAAGCATTCATGCTAAAACCGGTATTGAACATCTCAGGGAGTACAATCAGGTCTGTTTTTTCTTTAACGCCTGATGATAATCTTAAAGATAGATTTTGTAGGTTTTTGTCAATATTCTCCCAAAATAAATAGGCCTGGAAAATTGTGATTTTCAGGTTTTTAATACTTAGGTAATCTGGACTTTCCATTTATTGTAATTTAAAGGGATGTAAATTATAATTTAACTAGTCTTTCAACGGCTTTTTCTAACGTTTCTTGCTTTTTAGCAAAACAAAACCTTAAAACATGGTGGTCCGTATTTCTGATGTAGAAGGCTGAAACCGGGATGGAGGCAACTCCATATTCTTTGATTAACCTTTCGGCCATGGCGACATCTTTTTCATCGCTGAGGTGCTCATAGCTAACGCATTGAAAATAAGAACCATCGCAAGGTAATAATTTAAACTTGGTTTCAGCAAGTAGGTTGCGAAACAAATCGCGCTTCTGCTGGAAGAAAGCTGATAGTCCGAGGTAAGATTGCGGGTCTTTTAAGTAACGCGCTATGCCAACCTGCATGGGTGTGTTCACACTGAATACGTTAAACTGATGTACTTTTCTGAACTCTTTCATCAGCTGTTCCGGAGCCAGGCAGTAACCTAATTTCCAGCCGGTGGTATGCAGTAATTTACCAAAGGAAGCCACGATAAAGCTTCTTTCGCGGAGTTCCGGATACAAAGCGACACTATGGTGCTGCTTGCCATCGAAAATAATATGTTCATAGACCTCATCACTTAAAATCATGATGTCCGTATTTTTGGTTAATTTGATCAGTGCTTTGATGTCTTTCTCCGACAAAACACAGCCTGTTGGGTTCTGTGGGCTGTTTAAGATGATCATTTTGGTATTGGCTGAGAATAGTTTTTTAACCATTTCCCAATCGATCTCATAATTTGGAGGAGCAAGTTCATACGGTTTTACAAGACCACCTAATAATTTTATGGTAGGGGCATAAGCATCATAAGCAGGTTCAAATATGATCACTTCATCTCCGGGATGGATATAAGCGCTTAAGGCAGTAAATATTGCTTGAGTGCCTCCTGCAGTAATATTAATCTCTGTTTCCGGGTTGTAATTTGCCCCGTACAAAAGGCTCATCTTTTCAGCAATCACCTCCCGCAGGGTAGGTAAGCCGGTCATTGGTGCATATTGATTGAAGCCCTGACGCATGGCATCGGCTACATATTCGATGAGTTTCGGATCACAATTATAATCAGGGAATCCCTGAGAAAGATTAATGGCCTGATGTTCTTCCGCTAATTTGGACATGACCGAAAATATATTCGTTCCTGTGCCAGGTAGTTTTGATTGTGTAGCTATCATGTTGCAGCGAAAATAGAAATAATATTTATCCTCTTATATCAGATTTATTTAATAATTTCATCGTGCTATGACTTTTAAAACCAAAGAAAGTAGATTATTACTGATTCTAGGCTCCTTTTTCGTTGCCAATGCCATCCTCTCAGAATTTATAGGCGTAAAGATATTTACGGTAGAGGGGACGCTGGGAATCAAACCATTCGATATTGACTTACTGGGAGTTCCAAATCTCTCCTATAATATGTCTGCCGGGGTACTCACCTGGCCACTGATTTTTATCATGACGGATATTATCAATGAATATTTTGGGGTTAAGCAAGTGCGTTTTTTATCGATACTGGCAGCGATACTAATCTCTTATGCCTTCTTTGTGGTCGGAGGAGCGATGAAACTTTCTCCTTCGGATTTCTGGGTGAACCAAACGATTGATGGCCAGCCACTCAATATGAATGTTGCTTTTGCCGGAATATTCGGGCAGGGGATGTGGATTATCGTAGGTTCTGTTGTTGCTTTTCTGGTGGGGCAGATCGCCGATGTGTTTATCTTTCATAAGATTAAGAAAATAACCGGAGAACGTGCTTTATGGCTTCGTGCCACAGGGTCTACACTAATTTCTCAATTCATAGATAGTTTTGTCGTGATCTTTATTGCCTTTTACCTGAATCCTCAATACCACTGGAGCTGGCAGATGGTTGCTGCAATCGGATTGGTGAACTACACCTATAAATTTGTAGTCGCTATCCTAATGACTCCTTTCTTATACCTGGTACATTACATTATTGATCGTTACCTGGGGAAAGACCTTTCGCAGCGCATGATCAAGTTGGCGGGGAGGTAGGGGACAAAAAAAACCGCAATCCCGGCCTTGTTTACTTCTCGCGTAAAAAAGAGGAATGCGGTTTTAGAACCTGATAATGGCGCTTAGTTCAACTTGTTAACTTCCAGGATTTTAAACTCCTGAATGCCGTCAGGCATTTCCCAGTTGATGATGTCACCTGTTCTATAGCCGAATAAAGCAATGCTGATTGGCGCAAAAACAGATACCTTTTGTACTTTAATATTGGCTTCTTCCGGCATCACAATCTTAAAACTGAATTCTTTACCGGTTTTGGTATTGGCAATTCTCGCTTCAGACTTAAGACATACTACGTCTCCAGGAAGGTCCTGATCTGCATATATAGTGGCTTCTTTAATTTCTTTTCTTAATTTTTCTTTGTTATATGGGCTCATATTGGATTTCTCCAAATGCTCTTTTAATAGTTTTAAATCGCTTTTTGAAAGTGATAATGTTTTTGTTTCCATGTTTTAAATGTCTTAATGTAATGATTGAATAAATTAACTTCTTATAAGGATACAGGGAGGCACAACTGAAAAATTAGGGTTTCATCACTTACGTAGCGTAAGTTTATAATATAAAAAAAGAAAAAAACAATGTACTGCTTTTTCTTAAATTATAAAATAACGAAATTCATCAGAAGAAAAATGCCCCTGAACCGAAGAGTAGAATGAAATGATTCGGGGCTTAAATAATAAAGTCTTTACTGGTTATCTGATAAGTAAAGCCGAAGGGATAGTTCTCCCTGAAAAACCTTTTGAACAGGGCATAGACTTGCAGCTGACTCTTATTATAAGTCATTAACGTTGCCTGATATCTACCTGTTCTTTGTTTCATTATTGCTAATCTCGGTAGGTTTTTTATAATATCAAAGTAAAAGGACATTTATATTGGTATTCATGGGTTTAATTGACATTGGTGTTATCGTTCCTACGATTTTAGCAGTCATGATGAAGAAAAGCTGATGGGGTAGAAGCCCCTCTCCGGCCTGTTAGTAAGGGTTGTGGGGAGTTGAAATCGTCCTATAAAAGAGCCAATAAGGATAAATAAAGGGAGATTTAGTAGAAAAAACGCAATAGAATGGAAGTTATGTACGTTTATTTCTAAAATAATATATATTTGGCCAGAAATTAAAAAATTAAAACATGGAAAAATTTTCAAAAGTTAAAGAATTATTAGCTTCTATTGAAGCTGACGCTGAGAAGTTTTATAGTGCAGGAAACAGTGCTGCAGGAACAAGAGTACGTAAAGCTATGCAGGATTTAAAAGTTCTTGCTCAGGAAATCCGTACTGAAGTTACAGAGAAAAAAAACAGCGATAAATAATATCGATTATTCGAAGACAGTAGCCCTTTTACCAGGGCTACTGTTATTTAATTCCCCAGCTCATGCCTTATACTGCCGCCCCTAACAGATACACTCAAATGCAATACCGCAGATGCGGAAACAGTGGATTGAAGCTCCCTGCGATTTCCCTTGGTTTATGGCATAATTTCGGACATGTAGATCAACTGGAGAATTGCAGTAACATCTTAAAACTGGCCTTTGATAACGGCATTACTCATTTTGACCTTGCTAATAATTATGGTCCGCCTCCCGGATCAGCAGAAGAGAACTTCGGTCGCTTGCTGAAAAGAGATTTTGAAGGCTACAGAGATGAGCTGATCATTTCTTCTAAAGCAGGGTATACGATGTGGGATGGCCCATATGGAGATTGGGGTTCGAAAAAATACCTGATATCCAGTTTGGATCAGAGTCTGAAAAGAATGGGGCTGGAATATGTAGATATCTTTTACCACCACCGTCCGGATCCGGAAACCCCATTAGAGGAGACTATGGCTGCATTGGACCTGATTGTGCGTCAGGGAAAAGCATTATACGTCGGGATTTCTAATTATCAGGCGGAAGAAGCTGCGGAAGCAATGAAAATCCTTCAGCGATTGGGTACACCTTGTCTGATTCATCAGCCAAAGTATTCCATGTATGAGCGTTGGATTGAAGGTGGCTTGTTAGATTTATTAGGAAATGAGGGTGTGGGATGTATTCCATTTTCACCACTTGCCCAGGGCATGTTAACTGATAAGTATCTGAAAGGAATACCTTCAGACTCCCGCGCAGCAAAGTCGCATGGTGCATTGCAGGAAGAGCAGTTAACTCCGGCAAGAGTCAGACAGCTGAATGAATTAAATGTGCTTGCGGAAGGCAGGGGACAAAAACTTGCACAAATGGCCTTATCCTGGATTTTAAGGGACGACCGCATTACCTCCGTATTGGTGGGTGCCAGCAAACCTGAACAACTTTCAGATTCTTTAAAATGCCTGAACAACCTTACTTTTAGTACAGAAGAACTGCAAAAGATTGATCAGATCTTAGCTTCATAAGCTTATGAAATAAAAAGCTGTCTTAAATGAAATATTCAAGACAGCCGCTTAATATGCTTATAAGGTCAGTGCTGCAGTCAATTCAAGCTCTGCTTTTAAATCCTGTACGAAATGGTCAATCCGTGCTTTCGTTACTCCAGGCATACAAATCACATGACTATTGCCATCTTCGGTAGCAATCTGCCATTTTTGTCGCAAAGCGATAGAAGGCGCAGGGAAAACCACTGTTAATGCAGAAGGGTTGGTCCATGCCGGTACACCGATATCGTTCAAACTCTTTACAGTGTAAGCCGCCGTTTCCAGACATTCCAGAGCACGTTGTTTCAATCCTTCTTTACCCATCTTTTTAAGGGCATACCAGATGAAAATAGGGCTGTGTCCATTTCTGCTACCGGTAATTGTAGTATCCACTGTGCCGATGTAAGGAATTGCTTTTCCAATCCTGTCTTTATAATTCTTTTTTACCAGCACCAATCCGCAAGGAATAGGGGAACCGATAAATTTATGTCCGCTGATGGCCATGCTATCTGCCCCATGGTTAAAATCAAAACCTGGTTTTAAATCTAACAAGGCGCTATAAGTACCCGCTAAGGCAGCATCACAATGGATATAATGATTCTTAATGGCTTGCTTACGAAGGATCTGCTGGATTTGCTGCAAATCATCTTTTGCTTCCATCATAGTCGTGCCAATATTGGCCAGAATAATCACCGGTTGATCTCTGTGCATCCGCACCATGGCATCCAGATCCTCATAATCCATTTCCCCGTTTTTCTGGGTTCTGATCACAATACTGCGTAGGTTAAGGAGTTGAATGTTCTTTTGAACACTATAATGTGTGGCCTCAGAGTAATAAACAATACCATTAGGGTAGAGTTCACGCGCTACATATAGTCCATATAAATTACCTTCTGAACCACCATTGGTGACATAACCCCACCAGTTGTTTGCCGGTGCATTGAATAGCTCTGCGAAAAATTCCAGTACTTCCAGTTCCAGAGAACGGGAATTCAGGTCATAAGTAGATTCTACCCATGGATCACCCACATTGTTTAATGGCAGTTTTAAAAGTGGATATAGTTCCGAATAATCAAAATCCTGTGCAATAGGGTAACCGATGAAGTGCCTGGCGCGCTCTTCAGCTTGCTTCATATAGGAGCTTAAACGATCGTTATCTTTGGTGTTTAACTGAGTCTTCATTGGATAAGGTTAAAGTATCTGGTGTTTAATTCTTCAAAATTAGATAAGTGCCATATATTTTCCTTTGCTTATCTGATATTCAATAAAAAATCCTGTATTGATAACCTATGACAGTAAAAACTACCATATTTGTGTCTTGCCGGATCCTATTTCAGCAAAATACTATGATGGAGAAATTAGATAAGCTCGATACCAGGATTTTGAATATCCTGCAAAAGGACGCTTCTTTAAGTACAAAAGATATTGCCGGAGAAATTGGCTTAAGTATTTCTCCGACCCATGAACGCATAAAGCGATTGAAAGCGGAAGGATATATAGAGAAATATGTGGCTTTGGTGAATAGGGAAAAGCTGGGGAAACACCTCCTTGTGTTGTGCACCGTCACCTTAAAAGAGCAATCTATTGCCACTTTAAAGAACTTTGAGGAGTCGGTAGTTCAGTTTAAGGAGGTCCTGGAGGTTTTGTGTATTGCCGGCGGACAAGATTATCTGCTAAAGATTGTCGTGGATGATGTAGACGATTACCATACTTTTGTGGTGACTCATCTATCTTCACTTTCTAACATTTCTACTTTGAGTAGTAGTTTTGTATTAAAAGAGATCAAAAGGGAAACGGCATTCCACCTTATTTTTTAACTTAGGGCATGGAATCTATACAAAATTTGCCCGAATTAAACGCAGAGGAGCTTCGTGTGCTAGGCGTTTTAATGGAGAAATCTAAAACCACCCCTGAATATTACCCTATGACCATCAATAGCCTTACGGCTGCCTGTAATCAGAAGACCTCCCGTAAACCGGTGGTGCAGTATGATGAGCAGACGGTTGTATTGGCGCTGGATACCCTCAAAAGAAAAGGACTGATTTCAACAGCTACCGGAGGATCCAGCCGCAGTATAAAGTATAAGCATAACTTCGCAATTGTGTTCCCTGTAACGCCTCAGGAGGTAGCTATTCTTTGTTTATTAATGCTAAGAGGTCCGCAGACTCCGGGAGAATTGAATACCAATTCCGGCAGACTCTATGAATTTGAATCATTGGAAGAAGTACAATCGGTACTGGAACGTCTTACTGATGCGGAGCCTCCTTATGTGATTCAATTGCCGAGAAGGGCAGGACAAAAGGAAATGCGTTATGCACATTTGCTTTCCGGTACACCAGATTTAAATGCGGAAGAACCCTTTGAAGAATCAGCTCAGAAACCTGCCTCAGATTTAGAAAATCGTGTGGTAAAACTGGAAACAGAACTTGCAGAATTGAAAACTGCATTTGACCAGCTGATGAAAGAACTGACGGGCTAAAATCGAAAATACTAAAACTATCAATAAGACCTGGTGTTATCCTTTTATAACATCCATTTCCTGATGATCTGTGATGTTATGATCCTTAAAAAATCATACTATGTCTAAAAAAGTAGCAGAACAATTGGTCGATATGCTCGTTGATGCAGGTATTAAACGCGTGTATGCCGTAACTGGTGATAGTTTAAATGAGTTAAATGATGCGATAAGACGCAACGATAACATCCGCTGGATCCATGTGAGGCATGAAGAAGTAGGTGCCTATGCAGCTGCCGCAGAAGCAGAACTGCATGGCCTTGCCTGTTGTGCCGGCAGTAGTGGTCCTGGTCATGTTCATTTGATCAATGGTCTTTATGATGCCCATCGTGCCGGCGCCGCGGTATTGGCGATTGCCTCTACCTGTCCAACTACTGAATTCGGTTCCGGTTATTTTCAGGAAACCAATACCATCAAGCTTTTTGATGATTGTAGCCATTACAATCAAATTGCAACAACCGCGGCTCAGCTACCGAGAATGACACAGGCAGCTTTGCAACATGCATTTCACCATAAAGGGGTAGCCATCCTCGGTTTGCCTGGTGATGTGAGTAGCATGGAAGCGGTGGAGAACCTATCCTCAGATAAAACCTATTTTTCTAAAGCAACGATCTGCCCTGCAGAGGAAGAGCTACTGGCACTTTCGAGATTAATCAACCAACATAAAAAGATCGCTATATTTTGTGGAATTGGTGCTTCCGAAGCCCATGATGAAGTTGTTAAACTGGCGGAAATTTTAAAAGCTCCGGTAGGCTATTCTTTCCGCGGGAAAATGGGAATACAGTATGATAATCCTTATGAAGTAGGGATGACCGGCCTGCTGGGCCTGCCATCGGCCTACCATAGCATGCACGAAAGTGACCTGATCATTCTATTGGGCACAGATTTTCCTTACGTACCATTTATTCCACAGGATAAGGTTCTGGTGCAAATCGACAGCAAGCCGGAAAGACTGGGTAGGAGGGCAAAACTGGAAATGGGGCTACATGGCGATATCAAAACCAGCTTGAAGGCCTTAATTCCTTTATTGGATGTAAATACTGATGATAGTTTTCTGGAGGTACAGCTGAAAGTATATGAAAAGGTAAAAGAACATCTGAATACTTACGTGAAAGATAAAGGCGAAAAGGATGCTATACATCCGGAAGCCGTCGCTTTTGAAATCAATAAGCTGGCAACCGATGATGCCATTTTTACGGTAGATACCGGAATGTGTTGTGTTTGGGGTTCCAGATACATTGAGGCTACAGGAAAACGGAGTATGTTGGGCTCTTTTAACCATGGTTCAATGGCCAATGCAATGCCTCACGCCATTGGTGCAGCATTATCTAGTCCAGACCGACAAGTAGTTGCGCTGTGTGGTGATGGTGGGATTTCCATGTTGTTAGGTGATTTAGCGACGATTAAACAATATAACCTACCCATTAAACTGATCGTGTTTAACAACCGCTCTCTGGGGATGGTGAAATTAGAGATGGAAGTTGCAGGTCTTCCGGATTCCGAAACAGATATGCTGAATCCGGACTTTGCAATGCTTGCCACCGCAATGGGCATCAAAGGAATGACCATTGATGATCCCGATAATTTGGAAGAAGGAATGAAAGCTGCATTTCTGCATGATGGTCCGATATTGGTAAATGTGATGACGGATCCTAATGCGATGGCCATGCCTCCTAAAATTGAGTTCAAAATGATGAAAGGAATGGCGCTAACCATGACTAAGCTCATGTTGGGCGGGAAATTCGATGAAGTGCTGGATACTGTGAAATCCAATTACAAGCATTTAAAAAGTATCGTAGATTAACAAAAAACCGGATGGCTTAGCGGCCATCTGGTTTTTTTAATTATTGCTGTTTTGTTTATCCTGTTATTTTTCAAGAATAACTTTTAAATCATCCAATCCTTTTTGCAGGTCTTTTCCCAGCATATCTTCCATGTTGAGAAATAATAACATCAGGTTCATTGGATATTTCAGGGCACCACTAAAGCCCCATTTCACTTTGGTTTGTCCATCTGAAACGGCTTCAGTGGTCATGTAGGCATTGTCATTCGCTTCAAATGGCACTTTAAAACGCAGGGCCATTTCAATGCGTTCCCCGTCCGTTATTTTAGTAATTTCCTGCGCTCCGGCACTTCCCTTATCATCCCAGGAATACACAAAACCAACTGTGCCGTCAGTGCCCTTGTAATCTGTTTTTTTATTAGGGAATCGTCGGTTCCAAACGCTATACTGATCCTGATTTTTGATCAGTTTTAGGTAATCGAAAACCTCCTGTTTTGGCTTGTTAATAACGATCTCGCGTTCTACCGCGTATTCCTTTTTAATAAATAACGCAACGATTAAGGCCAGAACGATCAGGCCAACAATTCCGGCAAGAATCACTTTAAGAATTTTCATTGTTGTTTGGTTTAGGTTAAATTTTTCGTTTGTTAGTTTTTCTTCTCAAAATTACATAATTTATCTATTGTTCTGTTTCGGTGTATTTAAATTTCAGGCGATGTTTTCCCTGCTTATTATAAAAATAAAGGTTGTAACCTTTATAATGAGGTTCTGTAAAGCTTTTATAGGGAGAATTGAATAGAACATGGTACTTTTGGGATAAATTTTGTCGACAACCTCATGATGCAAATACAACCTACTACTGCACTTACCTCTATTCTTGATAATGATTTTTATAAAATCACGATGCAGCAGGGGGTTATTCGCTTGTTTCCGGCAGCAAAAGCACGCTATAAATTTATCAACCGGGGGAAACATTCTTTTCCTGAAGGATTTGCTAAGGCTTTAAGAGTTGCCGTAGATCAAATGGCATTGCTAAAACTGACGAAAGAGGAAAAGCATTTTCTTCAGGTAACCTGCCCGTATCTTGATCCGGTATACCTGGATTTTCTGGAAGGTTATCGCTACCAGCCGGAAGAAGTGCAGATTGAACAGGAGGGAGATCAGCTGGAAGTCCGTGTGGAAGGGTTGTGGTACCGCACCATTTTATGGGAAGTACCCTTAATGTCCCTGATCTGTGAATTGTATTATGTTATGAATGGTTCACATAGAATCAGCAATGAAGAAGTGATGCAGCTCACTGCACAAAAAATAGAAAAATATAAAGCACTAGGGGTAACCGTAGCCGAATTTGGCACAAGAAGGAGGTATTCTTATCAGGTGCACCGTTCGGTATTACAAGCCTTGAATCAATTCGGTAGCGGTTCATTTATTGGAACCAGCAACGTACATATGGCCATGATCTACCAGACTAAACCTATCGGAACGCATGCACATGAATGGTTTATGTTTCATGCAGCCAAATATGGATTTAAGATGGCTAATGCAATGGGATTAGAGCATTGGGTAAACGTATATCGTGGAGATCTGGGAATTGCATTGTCTGATACTTACACCACGGAAGTGTTTTTTAGTCAGTTCGACAAGATGTTTTCCAAATTATTTGATGGCGTAAGGCACGATAGCGGTGATCCGGTTTTATTTGCAGATAAAGTGATCAGGCATTACCAGCGTATGGGGATTGATCCAAAATCTAAGACTATTATATTTTCTGATGGGCTTAATTATGATAAAGTGGAACGAATATCAGCACATTGCCAGGGGAAAATAGGAATGTCATTTGGGATCGGGACCAATTTAACCAATGATGCCGGCCCGGATCCTATGAATATTGTGATCAAAATGACCGAAGCGCAGCCTAAAGACGGGGAGTGGACCGAAGTGGTGAAACTATCCGATGAGCATGGCAAATATACAGGCACGGAACGCATGATCAATCTGGCCAAAACGATATTGCAGATCGATTAATCCAATGGGATATTTTATTCCTTGAAACAAAAAGCGCGTTGCAGTTAATTTTGCAGCGCGCTTTTTATTTGGTGTCAAACAAGGTTATGCACCTTGTTTTCTCGTATATTTTGTAAGGATTACAATGACTTGTCCTTCGATTTTTCCTTCAATCTGATCGGTATTGTTATCCACTAAACGGATGTTTTTTACTACGGTACCCATTTTAGCATTTAAAGTAGAACCTTTCACGTCTAAAGATTTTGTCAGTACAATAGAATCTCCTGCCTGAAGTATAGCACCGTTGCAATCTTTATGAAGTTCAACGGCTGCATCATTGTCAAGATCGGCGGCTTTAGCCCATGCCAAACGGTCTTCATCCAGGTACATCATGTCCAGGTTGTCCATTGCCCAGCTTTCATTGCTCAGACGGTTCAGCATACGCCAGGAAACTACCTGTACACCAGGAACCTCACTCCACATACTGCCGCTCAGACATTGCCAGTGCTTACTGTCCAGTTCTTCTTTTTTCTCAATCTGAGCCAAACATTTATCACAAATCAGGATGCAGTTATCGGCAGTGTTTGCAGTTTGAGGAGGCACTTCATATACGCTAAGCGTTTCCGCAGATTGGCATAATTCACATTTGTTTTCACTTCTATTCTGCAATTGTTCTTCCAGTTTCATGGTCCTTATATTAAAAATGTTCTTGTAATTGAATCAAAGGGGCGAAGATAATTATTTTAGATGGCAAACAGGCTGTTGAACGGTATATGTTATGGGCTGAGGACAAAATCGACGGCCGCCTGTGCATGAATCTAAGGCTGATGAGTGTTGCGCTTTGATACCAGTTGTTTCCCCTGGTTTAATTCAGGTGCTCTTTATATGTATATACATGTTGCGTCATTTGTTCTATGTCTATGTATCATTGTTAATGCTCTTGTTTTGAGTGTTTTTAAATGCTGTTCGCCGGTTCCGTATAAAATAAAATTTGTGGTTTAAAAATTAATGTGTAAATATGTACATACAATATAATCAGGTAGATAGCCAGGCTTGAATAAGGCTGATGGACGCTGTTCCAGGGAGCCTTGCCGAATCTAAAAGGATTTAAACAGATCACACATGAAAATAAAAACAGTAGTATTAGGTTGTCTTGGTGTTGTTGCTTTATACAGTAATACCAATGCGCAAAAGGTATTGAATACCAGCGCCGCAAAGGAAGTTAAGGCAATTACTCCTCTGGCGGATTCGGTAAAGCGCATGGCTGAAAAGCTGGTGAAATCCGGATTTACAGCAGGCGATGGTTATGCTGAAGTGTGGATCAGAGATTTAAATACTTTTGTTTCCGTTGCTTGTGAAGTAAATGATAAAGCGCAGATCAAAAAGCATTTATTGACGTTTTTCGATTTCCAGCAGCCAGATGGGGCTATTCTGGATGGATATGTTCCGAAAAAACCTGGTGGTGTTTCCTATAATTTTTACCATTCTAAACTGGCTCCAAACTATGCGGGACATAAGAATACGGTAGAAACGGATCAGGAAACTTCTTTAGTACAAGCTGTCGCGAAATATATAAAGGGAACAGGGGATCACTCGATTCTTAAAGAACAAATTGAGGGTCAGCCGGTGCAAAGGCATTTGGAACGTGCCATGGAATTTCTGTTAAAGGATCGTTTTGTGAAAAAGTACGGATTGATCTGGGGAGCTACTACGGTAGACTGGGGAGATGTACAGCCAGAGCATAGCTGGGGCGTAGTGTTAGATTCTAACTCTCACAGGACCATTGATATCTATGATAATGCGATGTTTATCATCGCCATCAACGACTTTTTAAGTATTGCTGATTTATCTGATGCTCAGAAGAAACATTGGAAAGGTATCAGGGACAGCATTGCTACCAATACCAGGAAACATCTTTGGGATAAGAAACAACAGAAATTCATTCCACATATTTATCTGGAAGGCTCGCCGTTTCCAGCTTCTTTCAACGAGTCGGAGATTTATTACCATGGAGGAACCGCAGTGGCGATCGAAGCAGGATTGTTGAGTAAGGAAGAAGTTCGTCATGCTTATCAAAGGATGCAGGAAAATGTTAAGAAAGCCAATGCTGCCAGCATCGGACTAACCATTTATCCGGTTTACCCTGAGGGCTTTTTCAAAAACGCAGGAATGGGACCTTATTCTTACCAGAATGGGGGAGATTGGACCTGGTTTGGCGGAAGAATGGTTACTCAACTGATACGTTATGACCTGATCGCAGAGGCTTGCGAGGCCATGAAGCCAATGTTGGACCGTGTAGTTGCAAACAAGGGCTTTTATGAATGGTACACGCCGGATAATAAACCTAAGGGTTCTGCCAGCTTTAGAGGCGAAGCAGGGGTATTGTGGACGGCAATTACCGATCTGGAAGCAAAAACCGGAAAATAAATAAAAAAAGGCTGTAGAACGTTCTGTTCTATAGCCTTGATAAAGCGTGTTTCTTTCTTAATTTAAACGTGCTGGTCGATAAGAACAGGGTTCCCATCCGGATCGATCAGAATAATACTGGCTGGTCCGCTTGTGTTTTCATCCGCTTCAGTTTCTAATTTAACGCCTGCATTTTTCAAATGACGCTGAATAACCCTGACATCATCAAAGGAGTCGAGGAGTTTCGCATGCTCATCCCAACCCGGATTAAAGGTGATCATGTTTTTTTCAAACATCCCCTCAAATAAACCAATTAAAGCATTGCCATTTTTCATAATGAGGTAATTCATGTCCAGACTGCCGGCAAACACACTGAACCCAAGATTTTCATAAAATTGTTTGGAAGCCTTAATGTCTTTTACATTCAGGCTGATAGAGCAGGCACCTAATTTCATATGTTATTAATTTAAGATTGAACATCATTTAATGCCAGGTATGGTGCTTTTTTGGTTAACAGCAGACTTATACCCTGGTATTAAAAGTACTAAATGTTTTTGTGATCAGGTAATGTCTGATGTTAAGCTTTGCTGTTATAACTATAAGGCCATTTCCCTTGATCAATAATAGAACAAACAGGTTTCTGAAAAGAATTTTGTTAAAAAATTCGGCCTGACTTCCATACCAGGGTTTATCCTGATTGGTCCTGATGGAAAAGTAATTGATAACGATACGAAAAGCCCCTCAAATCCGGACTTAGTAGCCTAATTAAATGGATTGCTTGAAGGAAAATAATTAGAATAAAGAGGTAGTTATTTCAGGATTATTAGCCCCGGTTCAATTAATATGTAATACAACATTGGTCTTTATTGATCAATTTATTGTCTGTTGCAAAATGGACTTTAAGTTCAATAGCTTTAATTATTCAATGGTTTTTACGTTCTCTAACCCTTAATCGTTGTTGTTAACGATTGAGGGTTCTTTTTAGGTAAGAAAATCGGAGGTTGCTATCTATCTGAATATTATATATATTCGCTTTATATAATTATTATGTCATACAATATAACCGATGGGGATCAGGAATTATTGCAGCTACTTCAAGGGGGAAGTAGGGAGGCATATCTGCAGGTTTATAAAAAATATCAGCGTTTGTTGTTCCTTTATGCCTTTAGAAAATTAAACAACCAGGAGGAAGCCGAGGATGTAGTTCAGGAGGTATTCATTTCCTTTTGGAATAAATGCAACACGCTAAGCGCTGAGGTGTCTATTGCCGGTTATTTATATCGTGCAGTACGAAACCGGGCCTTAAATATCTTTGCACACCGGGAGATCGAGAATAAATACCTGGAATCTTTAGATGACTTTTTAGAGCGTAATTATGATAGTGCCGATAATCTGATTCGCGAGCGTCAGATTGCCGCATGGATTGCCGCTGAAATCGACAGACTGCCTCCAAAGATGCGGGAGGTCTTTGAACTGAGCAGAAAAGGCCATTTATCCTATAAGGAGATCTCTTTGGAGTTGAACATATCTGAATATACCGTAGCTACTCAGATCAAAAGGGCACTCAAAATATTACGAACTAAACTGGGAACTTGCATTTTTTTACATATTTTTTTCTAGCCTGTACCTTAAGGTCATTACTTACCTGTTATTGATTACGAAGAGCCTCAGTTACCGTTAATCAGGCAACCTGCAGGATTCTTAAGATTATGACCCGGATACCTTATGAAGGCTAAAGAGCTATTAGAGAAATATCGTGCGAACCAATGTACTGAAGAGGAACGGATTCAATTACAGAACTGGTTTCATCAGCTGGATCTGGAAAAGGAGACTGGTTTAACCCTGGATGAGCTGGATAGGATTGAAGCACAGAGCTGGGAGACCATCCATCAGGAAACTCATCCAAAGAAAATCAAATTATGGCCATCAATCGCCGCTGCGGCAGTGCTGCTGATCGGAGTTGGTATCGGCTATTATGTAAATCAACAACAAGATCATTCAGAAAAAGTAAAAATTGCATTTCAGGACATTCTTCCCGGAGGAAATAAGGCATTCTTAATATTGGCCAACGGGAAACGGATCTCTTTAACAGACGCAAAAAATGGAAGTGTAGCGAATCAATCGGGCATCAATATCACCAAAACAGCAGATGGTAAACTGGTATATATAGTAAAGAACAGGGAAACCGGAGACAGCAACTTATCAAATACCATTGAAACTCCGGTAGGGGGGCAATATGAAGTCGTCCTTCCTGACGGAACTCTAGTTACACTCAACACCGCTTCTTCGATAACTTTTCCCACTTCTTTCGAGTCAAAAAACGAACGTCGTGTCAGCTTAAAGGGCGAAGCTTATTTTGAAGTGGCTAAAAATAAAAACCAACCATTTAAAGTTCAGACGGCCTTGCAGGAAGTCGTTGTTTTGGGGACTCATTTTAACATTAATGCTTATGCCGATGAGGACCTCACACAAACCACCTTATTAGAAGGAAGTGTCAGGGTGGCGGCGACCGGTAAAAAAGCAAAACTCCTTGTTCCGGGAGAGCAATCCTTGATAAATGAGGATCAATTTGAGGTACAGCAGGTAGATGTAGAGAGTGCGGTAGCCTGGCAAAATGGAAAGTTCACATTTGAAAATGAATCCGTAGAAGCTGTGATGCGTAAAATCGCGAGATGGTACGATGTCGAAGTGATTTATAAAGGTGATTTCAGCAAGATCAGATTATTGGGTTCAGTTTCCCGCAAAAAGAAACTTTCAGAGGTATTGCGGGTAATCCAGCTGAGCCGTAAAGTTAAATTTAAAGTCGAAGGAAGGAGGGTCACCGTCATGCCATAAAGCTACCCAAATACATGACCTGGTGAAAGAACCGAAAGCGCGGGAACGCTTCCGGTTAAATGAGCTGGGTTATGGTTTCCGTCGAATCATTTCAAGCAATCAACTAAACCGGAAACAGGAGTTAACCACCTGTTTCATTAAACCAACTAACCAAATGTATGAATTTTTGTAATATAAGTGCGTGCTGGAATTCCAGCACAGCAACCAGGATAATATGCACTATGAAACTAATTATCTTATTGGTCACCACAGCCATCCTACAAGTCAGTGCGGCGGGTTATGCCCAGAAAAACATTACGGTAACCGCACGTAATTCTTCACTGGAGAGTATATTGAAAACCCTCGGGAAACAAAGCGGTTTTGACCTTGTTGTAGTCTCCAGTACACTCGCAAAAGCTGCTCCGGTAAACATCTCCGTAAGTAATGTTTCTCTGGAGGAAGCCTTAAAGATTTGTTTTAAAAATCAACCGTTTGAATACTCCATTGATACCGAAACGATCATTGTTCAGGAGAAGCAGGGGGCGGTTCAGAAAATTAAAGCCGCATTTTCCTATAAAATATCCGGGGAAGTGCGCGATGAATTATCAAACCCAATTCCGGGTGTAAACGTGGTTGTCGTACATGGCAGCCATAAAACAAGCACCAATAGCCAGGGTAAATATACCATCGAAGTAGAACCAACAGACACGCTGGAGTTCTCTTATATCGGCTATAAGAAACAAATCATGCCTGTGCGTAACAGAATGGACCTCAATGTGGTACTGGAGCCTACTCAGGGAAGTCTCGATGAAGTACTTGTGGTAGGTTATGGCAAGCAAAAAAGTTCACAACTGGTGAGTTCCATCTCCACGATTAAGGGCGAACAGCTGCAATTGCCGGGCAGGAGTTTACAGAATGGCTTAGCCGGTCAGGTTGCCGGTTTGTTTGCTGTTCAAAGAAGCGGAGAGCCGGGATATGACAACGCCGAAATCTGGATCCGGGGAATCAGTTCCTTTGCCGGAGGAACCGGAGCATTAGTGCTGGTAGATGGAGTACCCAGGAAAATATCGGACATCAGTCCGGAAGAAGTAGAAACTTTCACCATTTTGAAAGACGCTTCGGCAACGGCAATTTATGGTGCTGAAGGTGCGAATGGGGTAATCCTGGTCACTTCCAAAAGAGGGAAGAATCAAAAAACTACGATAGATTTCAGGGCAGACTACAATGTGAATCAACCAACAAGAACCATCAATTTTTTGGGCTCTGCTGATTTCCTCCGTCTTTATAATGAAGCAAAATGGAATACAGAAGGCAATCCGAATATGAGCTCTTTTATTCCATATAAAACAGAGGCCGAAATCGCTAAATATGCCAGTGGCGAGGATCCCGATTTATACCCGAGTACCAATTGGATGGACCTGCTGAAAAAAGATGCAATCAGCCAAAGATACGCCCTTAATTTCCGTGGTGGTGGCGATAAACTACGCTTTTTTGTGGCCACTTCTTATTATACCGAAGAAGGATTGTTTAAATCCAACCCGGTAGATGCCAATGAATTTGCGAAAACGGCAAAGTACAATACCAATATTGGCTTAGACCGTTATAATTTAAGGTCTAATGTAGATTTGGACATTAGTAAAACGACCCTTTTACGTGTTGATATGAGCGGTCAGTACCTGACTACCAATTATCCGGGTACAGGAACAGCCACCATATTTTCCAATATGATGCGGAGTGCCCCTCATCTGATTCCGATGATCTACTCTAATAATTTTCCATCCAGGTATAGTGCTGCCGCCGGATATGAAAACCCTTACAACCAGTTGAACTTCTCAGGCTACACCAAAGAATATCGTGTGGCTTTACAAACGAATGTAGGATTGGAGCAAAAATTACCGTTTATACCAGGTTTACTGCTGAAAGGGAATGTAAGTTTTGATACCGACTTTAACTCTCTGGTTTCCCGTACACGTACCCCAAGTCAGTTTCTGGCCACAGGAAGGGATGCGGACGGGAATCTGGTTTTCAGGAAAATTATAAACGGATTAAATACTGCTACTGAAGCTGCTGGTGGTGGGTTTTCAGAGGGTAATAAGCGAATTTATATGGAAACTTCCTTGAATTATAACCGCGCTTTTTCTGAAGACCATTCTGTGTCCGGCTTACTGTTGTACATGCAGAAGGAAAGTCAGCTGCAAAACAACCCGTACTTGTATAAAAAACAAGGTATTGTTGGACGCGGTAGCTATGGCTATAAAGACAAATACTTTTTTGATGCCAGTTTCGGATTTACCGGAAGTGAGAACTTTGCAGCAGGAAATAGATTTGGATTCTTCCCTGCATTGGGCCTGGGCTATACCATATCTAATGAAAAAGGATTGAAAAGTATGTTCAGTGCCATAGGTGTGGACCGGTTAAAGTTAAGACTATCGATAGGACGTGCAGGAAATGATCAGGTTTCCAATGCAAGATTCCCTTATAAAGAGGCGCTGACCTGGTCTTCTGAAAGCACAAATCTAGGTATGACTTCCGGTGGAGGGACAAATAATACCGGCAATATGATCTATGAAAACAAAGCTTATAACCCGGATATCAGTTGGGAGATCGAAGAAAAACGAAACATAGGAATTGACCTGATGGCCTTTAAGGGGGCGCTTGATTTTACGATTGATTACTTTAACAACAGAAGACACGATATCCTTTTACAGCGGAACACGGTAAATCAGGTAGCTGGTTTTATGAACAACCCATTTCAGAATTTTGGAGTCGTGACCAATAAAGGGATTGATGCGAGTCTTAATGCCAACAGAAAGTTTGGCGAATTGGGTGTAAGTGTAAGGGGAACTTTCACCTATGCGCACAATAAAATCATCGAAATGGATGAAATTCCGAGACCCAATGCTTATCAAAATTCTACGGGAACAAGTATCGCTCAGGTAGATGCATGGGTGGCAGAACGCTTGTATACCGACAATGATTTTGACATCAGCACCAATGCGGTAAATGGTGCTAAATCTTACGTCTTAAAACAAGGAATACCAGTATCGAAATTCGGTCCGGTTTATCCTGGAAACATCAAGTATGTGGATTTAAACAATGATGGTGTAGTTGATGACAGCGACTGGACTAAATTACCTCCGAATGCGAGACCTTTAAATCCTGAGATCATTTATGGTTTTGGTCTCAATTTGACCTATAAAGGATTTTATGCCAGCGCCTTTTTTCAGGGAGTGGGCAATACAAGTTTGTATTTAGAGCCTTCATTAACGATGCCATTTATCGGAGTTGATCCGATGACCACCTCGGCAAAGAGCTTTTCAACAGATCGCTGGTCGGTAGAAAACCCGAATCCATCGGCAATGCTACCACGTTTGCAGTTGAACAATACCAATTTGAATGACAATCGCAGAAGCACCTGGTTCCTTAGAAGTGGAAGTTTCTTAAGGTTCAAAAACATGGAATTGGGCTATGCCTTCACTAAAAAGCAATTGGAAAAAATAGGCATTCAAGGTTTAAGGGTGTATGCACTCGGACAAAACTTAGGCATCATCTGGGATGATATTAAGTTTTATGATCCAGAACAAGGTAACGCTTCCTCAGGGTTGAGGTATCCTATTCAACGCACAATTAATTTCGGAGTAGAATTAAAGTTTTAAAAAGTCATGAGAAAATATACCTATCTAATACTGTTTGTAGAAGTACTAATGCTACTTACTTTCAGTTCCTGCAAAAAATATCTGGATGTTAGCGACGACTTTTCGGAGTCAGATAGTAAGGGATTTATCTTTACCAACCCTGGTCAGTCCAGAAGGTTTCAACGTTACATCTATAAAGCAATGCCTGATTATTCCGACTATTCGGCGGCTAGTTCTAATGCCAACGGGTTAGGAAATCCATGGGCGAGTATGAGCGATGAGCTCAAAAATAACGCAAATGGGGTGCTCAGGAACATCGTTACTCAGGGTTATACGGCCAATACAGCGGCAGGGAATACTTTTCACCGCTGGCAAACTTTGTATAAAGTAATTCGTCAGGCCACCATTTATATTGATTCAGGAAGGGTAATCGGTGCACAGGGGGACCCTGATTTTATTGATGAACCAGAATTAAAACAGTTAAAAGCAGAAGCTTATTTTTTCCGCGCCTATTCTCATTACCTCTTGTTTGAACAATACGGACCTATTCCAATTATGACTACAGAAGCTGATCCTACAGATCCTAATGTTGATTTCTTCAGGAATTCTGTAGATGAGGTTGTGGCGGCAATAGATGCAGATTTGCTAAAGGCCAAAGAAGATTTATCGGAAAATAGGTTTTCAAATTCCTTTGCCAGTGGTTTTGATGAGAATAAACTGGCCATTCCCACAAAAGGTGTTGCCCTGGCTATCCGCGCAAAACTATGGATGTATGCCGCCTCTCCTTTATACAATGGCGGTTATTCGGAAGCTTTAGCACTGGCTAACAGCGATGGAAAAAAACTGTTTCCTACGAAAGATCAGAACAAATGGATAAAAGCGAAAGATGCGGTGAAAGATTTTATAGATTTTGCCAATGCGGGTAATTATGAGTTGTATTATAGTGCCACCGCAAACAACCCGCATTTAAATATTTATGAGCTGTTTCAGCGTTATAACAAAGAAATTATCTGGGCTAACCCTATTCAGAATTTTGCTACAGTAGAGGCCAACCAAACGCCACGTGATATTTCGGTTACAGCAGGTGGGGGCATGGGGGCCAACCTTGGGGTGACACAGGAGATGGTGGATGCTTTCTTTACCAAAGATGGATTGGATATCCATGATGCAGGTTCTCAATACACAGAGACTGGTTTTTCAAGTGTTCCTAATCCAACAACCAGATTTGTAAAAAGTGGAAGTACGGTGATCATGACGGATGCAAATATTTCAAATATGTATGCCAACAGAGAGCCTCGTTTCTATGCATCGGTAACGTATCAGGGGAAAAGCTGGCATGATGTGGTTTCAAATGCTGCTTTGCAAGGCACTACCGCTGCCACTTCAAAAGCAACAAAAGTGTTGTTTGCCAGAGATGTTCCTTCTTCGGTTAATCCTTTGCCAGGTTATGGTGGGATTGCAAACAATGACAACCGTACCGGTGGATTCCCAAGTACAGGATATCTGTGTTACAAACGAAGTAACAGAACGATTCATCCAACTGTTGGGTCGGGTATCAGAACGGTATTCAGACCATCGATTATATTTCGCCTGGCGGATTTTTACCTGCTGTATGCGGAAGCATTGAACGAGGTGAATCCAGCTGATCCTGAAATCATCACTTATCTGGATAAGGTGAGGGTAAGGGCCGGTATTCCGGGATATCTGGCGATGCAGGCGAATAGCAGTAAAACAGGCGTGATCGGTCAATATGCCGCGCAGGCAAAAGCAATCAGACAGGAACGTCAGGTGGAATTGTTCACTGAAGGTCAGCGGTACTTTGATGTGCGCAGATGGATGATTGCCGATAAACCGGAAGGTCGTCAGGGAGGTGTTTTCCATGGGATGAACATGGATGGTAGAGCCGATGATCTAAGCTTTTATCAACGCAATGATTATGACCGTGCACCCAGGTTATTTTCGCGTGCTATGTATCTGTACCCAATTCCTTTGAGTCAGATTACGGTGAGCAAGAAACTAATCCAGAATCCGGGATGGTAATATTGCGCATTTGACAGCTGGTTTTACCAGGGCTGAAAATGAAAGAAAGGGTGGTCTGAAAAGACCACCCTTTCTTTTTGAGCAATCCCCGGTGTTTTCTTTTGTTACCTTGTTTTTAAGCATGGTCACTGAACAGATTAACCAGGTAAGGAAGTGCGTTCTGAGCAAGCAGGGCTTCGGTTTGTTCCAGTGTGAACGCAGTAACTTCCGCGGCACGCTTGCACATTTGTTGTTCAAAGCCAGCTATAGCTTCCAGTAAAGTACTAAACCGATTATCGCTTAAACATCTGGACAATTCCAGGGCGTCGAGCATGGCCATATTGACTCCTTCACCAGCATAAGGTGGCATCAGGTGTGCAGCATCACCAATCATGGTCAGGTCTGGCTGCGGTTCCCAGCTTTGGTTTAAGGGAAAATGGCGCATGGACCTCGCTACAAGATACATTTCATCTGTAGCAAAAAGCTCTTGCCATATTGGGCTCCAATCTGCGAATTGTGTTTTGAACCAGGCCAGCACACTGTTCTTGTCGTTCCAGTCGATCCCGCTTTCTGCGATCCATTCTGCTGCCGCTTTTATCCCGGTATAGAAGGAGAGGGAGCCATCGCCTTTGGCACTTAGAATGATGGATTTTTCTTTACCAAGGGCAAATATCTTCCCATTTTGCAGCAAATTATTCAATTTAGGGACGTTCTTATGGGCATGGTATATATTGCCTTCAATCACCGTAACTCCAGAATAAATGGCTGCTGTTGAGCTAAGGTACGGTCGTGCTTTTGAATTCGCACCGTCGGCGGCAATGACCAGGTCAGCAATGGCAGTTTCTCCATTTTTGAACTTCAATACCCATTGCTGATTTAGTTTTTTCATCGCCATGAACTGGCTGTCCCATAGAATGGTATTTTCCTCTAAGGAGTTCATCAACAGATTCTTTAAAGGTCCGCGGTCTATTTCGGGCCTGAAGTGAGGGTGTCCAAAATCAGCTGCCTGATCATTATGGTCGCTGAAATGGACATTGGCTTGCTCATCCATGAGCTTTATCTTGTCAGCACCCGGTCGGTAATGTTTTTTGAATTCTTCGATAAGACCTGCCGCTGTTAAGGCTTTTAGTCCGGATTCTTCATGAAGGTCCAGTGTTGCGCCTTGTTGTCGTTGGTTTTGGTCGATATCGCGTTCGTAAACTTTTACGGATGCACCTTGTAGTTGCAGGAGTCTGGCAAGGGTTAACCCACCGGGGCCGCCTCCTATAATGGCTATTTTTTTGTTATTTATGATCATTGTATTGAATTTTAGGTCCTTAAATTCCGGCTCAACCGGAACAAGAAATTGGCTTTATTCGCTGAGGTTGTTAATGATGCCAATCCTCAGGACACAAAAATCAGCAACAATTATAGGATAAAATAGCTACTTTTGACTTAAAAATAGTCCTAAACGGCATTATGATCTTTAAGTTTGATGGAAAAAAGGGACTAGGGTTTTTAACTGCATTTGCGGAAGCAATCGGCAGCAAGGTTGAAAACGGCTATGTGCATTTCCCCGCGGAGCTTGGTAAAGGTTATTTTAGAGGGTTTGATCTTCATCCGCAGTTAAAAATGATGATCCGCAGGTATGAATTGTATGCCGATTTAGCCATTTTCCGGACTGCAATGGAAGAAGGAACAAAGACCATCGTGCTGGCTTTCCATAATTTTTATACGGAAGCGGAATTGAAGGCCGCTCCTACGATTCAAGATCATTTACCGACTGTTCAGATTACTTCTGCTGGAATTAATTATGAGGATTTCTTTCCGATTCATTCCCATGTAAATACGGTTGTCATCGCGATTCATTCCGAATTTCTAAAATCATTGCTCAAGCCAAAGGAAGATGACGAGCGCTTACAAACCATCTTTTCTGGTAATCAGGCGTTTTTTTATGAAGCGTTTATATCACCGGAAATGCAGGAAGTGGTGATTCAGGTATTGGAGGCTAAGATAGAGCAAAGTCTGTCTGATTTCTATTTCAGGGTAAAAGCGGAAGAACTGGTCTATTTGTTTTTTGCGGAATTGTTAAAAAGAGGGACGGCGCCCGGATATCCGATAAATGAGGCAGATGTGAAGCTGATCTACGCGATTCGTGATGGCTTGATGAAGGATTTAAGTGTTCCGCCAAAACTTCCGGAATTGGCACAGGCCAGCGGCATGAGTGAGAGTAAAATGAAAAAACTGTTCGCACAGATCTTTGGGACGGGTATTTATAATTATTATCAGACCTTGAGAATGAACGCAGCAGCCCGGTTATTGTCTGGAAAAGGGCAGTCAGTAGCAGAGATCGGTTACCTTCTTGGTTTTACTAACCTCAGTCATTTTTCCCGTTTATTTGAAAAGCATCATGGCATAAAACCGAAGCAATATTCAAAGCGTTAATCTCCTTTTGAAACATTCGTGTTTTCTTCCAAAATATATCTATATCTTTGCGCCAAAATTCTGTGAATTCCTCACAAAATAAGCTGTATAGCAGCGAATAAAGCATTAGAAAACATGAAAATTAAAGGGTATGCTCTGGCCGCCATTTCGGCTATCTCTTATGGATTGATCCCGTTATTTATTTTACCCGTAAAAGCGAGTCACTTTTCCCTGGATACCACCTTGTTTTACCGCTTTTTTATCTCTGCATTGTTTCTTTTGGGCTATCTGGTTTATAAAAAGGAGAGCCTGAGGGTTAATAGATCGGAGTTTATGATTCTGGCGATACTCGGACTTTTTTATGCACTTTCTGCTGAATTTCTGTTCCTGGGCTATGATTACCTTTCGCCGGGAATTGCCTCTACAATACTCTTTGTTTACCCGGTTATAGTAGCACTTGTCATGACGTTTTTCTTCAAAGAGAAAATTACAGGACTCACCGTACTTTCGCTGATTATTACCATTGGCGGTATCATAGCGCTAAGTGCTAAGGATGGCGCACTGAATATCAATTTAACCGGACTTTTAATTACGCTCCTGAGTGCAACTTTTTACGCTTTGTACATGGTAGTGGTGAATAAAGCAAAGATTGCCGCTTCCGGATTCAAGATTACATTCTATTCCCTGGTGTTTTCGGCGGTTTTTTACCTTGGCAAAACACTGTTGTTGAAAGAATCACTGGCCATCCCTAATGTAGCCGTGTTTTTCAACTTTACGGCCTTTGCTTTTGTAACGACGGTACTTTCTATGTCCTCGCTGGTCTACGCAATTAAAACAATCGGATCCACGCCGACTTCCATCTTAGGCGCACTGGAACCTGTTGTCGCAGTAGCGATCAGTGTGATGTTATTTCATGAAAGTCTTTCCCTTAGCTTAATCATTGGGATCGCGTTTATCCTGACCGGTGTAATGATCAATATCATTTCAGAAAGGGCAAAAGAAAAAGTCGCCCAACCTGATTTACCGCTCTAGCGTTTTCTGCTCTTCTTTTAAAATTGGCTGTCCTTTACCGGTAGTGATCAGACTGTACAAGCTTTCGTTGATGAATTTGTTCCATGACTCAAAGCAGATAGAGTAACATTCATAGGTTGGAACGAGGCCCCAATGCGTCATTTTGATTTCTGTTTTGTTGTCTTTTATGGAGATTTCAAAACTAATTTTATCACCAGTCCATTCCGTATGGTCTTTCGTGAAATCAAAATAATTCTCAAGAACCAGCCATACTACTCTTTCCTCTGGAACAACTTCAACTAACCTTATTTTGCAGCGATGTATGTCCTGATAATGATAGGTAAATTCATCGTTTATTTTTTCGGTACCTCCTTCAATTTCTTCAGACCACCATCCACGAACGTTAACAATGGCATCGAATGCTTCCTGTGGCGTTTGGTCTACTGAAATGGTCGTGGTAAAGTTGTGATTACTCATGGTTTTAATTGTTTAAAAACTGATATTTAGTGCAGCAACCTAAAGTTAATATATGTATTGATAAATAACGGCGTGTATTCAGGACTTTGCAGCGGGGGAATCAGGACAGGGAAATTGTTATCAGCCATAAAAAAATGAGCTTTAATTATGAATAAATACTTACTATTAATCTGCTGCCCGGCTATTTTGCTTGCCTCCTGCAGCGTTTTACCTTACCGGAAAGCAGACAATTATATTTACCTGCAAAAAGAGAAAACAGGGAATCCAAACTGGAAACTGATTTGGGAAGATGATTTCAATGGCGCTGTGATCGACAGCAGTAAGTGGAGTAAAATCCCGAAAGGGACTGCGGATTGGAATAAACACATGAGCAGCGACCCTTCCTGTTATGCGCAATCGGACGGGAAATTGTATCTGAAAGGCATTAAAAATCCGGATACTTTAACAGATTCAAGACCTTTCCTTACTGGTGGACTATACACCAGGGGAAAATTTGCCTTTCAATATGGTAAAATTGAAATCCATGCAAAGCTGGAATGTGCAGCAGGAGCATGGCCTGCAATGTGGATGCTGGCAGAGAAGAATAAGTATGGAAAGTACCCGAATAACGGGGAGATAGATATCATGGAACACCTGAATCGGGATTCGATCATTTATCAGACCACACATTCTCATTATACCCTCAATCTGAAGCAAAAAGACAACCCTCCGCATGGTGGTACTGCAAAAATAAACATCAATACTTACAATACTTTCGGACTGGAATGGTATCCGGATCGCTTAGTGTTTACACTTAACGGCGTAGAAACCTTCCGTTATCCGCGTGTAACAGGCGTTGATGCCAGCCAGTGGCCATACGATCAGCCCTTTTATGTGATGATTGATCAACAGCTGGGTGGTAGCTGGGTTGGAAAAGTAAACCAGGACCAGTTACCGGTGCAAATGATTGTGGATTGGGTTAAAGTGTATCAATATTAGCTAGTTTGCGAACTTTACAGCACAACAAGGGTTATCTAAGATCTGAAATTACATAAGTATGAAAATCACAACACAAATAGTTCCATCTAACCTTGCTTTTTTAAACAAACTAAAGGATCACAATGACAGGGATTGGTTCAATGCCAATAAAGAGGAATTCTTACAAGAGCAAAGCATGGTTGTTAACTTTGCGGAGGCTTTATTACAGGATTTGAATACGCATGATGTGATAGAAACTGCTTCAGGCGCCAAAAGCGTATACCGTATTTATAGGGACACCCGTTTTTCTAAAGACAAAACTCCTTATAAAACACATTGGAGTGGCAGTTTTAAACGGGCAGGAAAAAACCGTAGAGGAGGATATTATTTTCATATTGAACCGGGCAATAGCTTTATCGGGGGTGGCTTTTGGGGTCCAAATACCAATGATCTGAAACTGATCAGGGAAGACCTCTCATTTGATTCAACACCACTGCGGAAAATCTTAGCCAGCAAGTCATTTAGCGCTACATTTGAAAACTTAAAAGGGGAGCAATTGAAGACGACACCCAAAGGTTTTGATGCCAATGATGAGGCCATAGATCTTTTACGCTACAAGCAGTATTTGCTGCTCCGTAAGTTTTCTGACGAAGAGGTGCTAAGTCCTGATTTTCTAAAAGAGGTAGGTCAGACTTTTAAAAATATGCGTCCTTTTCTCGATTATATGAGTGAAGTACTGACTACCGATATTAACGGATTGAGCGCATAAAACTAACCTGATAGTATTTTTTTCCGTCATTGTAAGTGGTCGTTCCATGAGGGCTCATCTCTTCGCCTGGATTTAATGTTTTTTTGTCTATCTGAAAGTTTAAATATTTTGCTTTTGTAGGCAGATAATAGGTAATGGAGGAAGTTTTTGAGGAATCTGTATAGTGAATGAACAGGTATTCCTGTGCTTTTTTGTTATGGTATAAATAAATAAAGCCACCTTGTTTTTTGGGACCACCATATACTTCTGTAAAACCTTTTTTCTTTAACATTTGTGGATGTAAGCTGACGGCATCGCTCCAAAAATCAAATATCTGAGGATACCGAAAGGTTTGTGCCAACAATTTCTCTGGCAAAAACGCTAAAAGCCAAAGGCACAAGAAAGGCAGGTAGTTTTTATAACTGGTTTTTGTCATCATGAATAAAGGTAGCAATTAGCAATAGATTATTTACATTTGGTATACTATGAACATAGAAGAATTACGGGATTATTGTCTGCAAAAGCAGGGAGCAACGGAAGGTTTTCCTTTTGGGGAAGATACCCTGGTTTTTAAAGTCGGAGAAAAGGTTTTTTTACTCTGTAGTTTGGTTACCGGCAATCGGTTTAATGCCAAATGTGATCCGGAACGCGCCATAGAATGGCGGGAACAGTATGAGGAAATCATACCAGGTTATCATATGAATAAAAAGCATTGGAATACGGTTTATATGGACGGTCGTTTAACGATGAAGCAGTTGCAGGAGTTGATAGATCATTCTTATGACCTCGTTTTTAACAGCTTGCCAAAGAAAAAACAGGAAGAAATCACTGTTTAAAGCTTCGTAAAGAGAGCTTATCACAATAAACTAATTGTTGATCATCGGGGGCAAATTCCCATCCTTATTTCTAAGGTCCAGTCCGCCTTCATAAACAGACTTTAGATTAACCAGATAAAAAGCCCAGCCACTTGCACATCCTAGTCTGATAAACTGTTTAGACTGATCATCTGTAGGGATATTGTATTGGCTTAACTCCACAATGGTATATCCGGCTTTCTCCGTCAAATTTACATCGACCAGGCATTCTCCTTCAAAGCTGAATTGTAAAAAGTCTTTGCCATTTGTGTCTTTGATCAGTCCGGGCATTGGATCCGGATATAAATGCCAGAACCAACTATAAGAACATCCAGTGGTCACATTCTGCTTCCGGTCAATCACTGTACCGGCATCAGTAAAGATCGCTTGTTGGAGAAACCACTTTTCCAATTCTTGAGTGCGTGTCCATGCATTATAAATGTCTGTTAAGGGAGCCTTAATGGCTATAGTTTTAGTAAAGGAAGTCCAGTCAAAACTTTTCATAACCGAGCAGTTTATGGTTTAACAAATGTTATGTATTATAGATATGCAGGATCAAAACTATTTATGATAGCTATTTTGAACCCTCTTCAGCATAGCGTTTAGCGCGCTCCAGCCAATTTTCGTCATTTCCCAAAGTTACCGAAGGTTGAATACCGACGTTATCGATAGCCTGACCGGCATCAACTCTTCTGCTTCTTGTTGTGGCCCAATAAAGCATATATGGCATGCAGCCAAACTCCGCGCTTCTCATATTTGAATAATCCAAAACACCCCTGGTTCGGTCGCCCATTAAGGTGACTTTAGCACTTTGTTTAGCGAAGAAAAGAAACTGTTCAGTAGTACTACCGCAATTTTGATTCATCAATATAATGACTTTTTTGGGATAGGTAGAAACACTATCTAAGGAGAAACTTTGATCCGCATAGAAATTGAAAAGCGCCCCTTTGTGCTGTTCCATTTTTTTAACTACCTTTTTAATTGAGGCGATTTGGTTGGCAGGCAGACCTTCTGTGCCAGTAAGCGCCATCCAACCTTTGATGTTGTCATCCGTAGCAAGTAGATCTGAGCCAATAACCTGATAAGGATTGGTATAGAGATAAGGTACGATTGGTTCGTAGGCAAAGTCTGCCCCACCGCCATTATTCCTCAGGTCTAAAATTAAGTTTGGCGTTTTCATGTAAAGTATTTATGACTACAAGTTATTAAAAATACCGGCAAATTCTACAATTGCAATTCGTGTTAGCTAAAATGGATGCTTATCCTTTATCTTCATTCTTCTAAGTAAATATCGAAAATTAAGTTCCTATGAAAAAGTCTATTGTTGTGCTAGCCGCTTTACTTGGCTCTTTTGTCAGCTTTAATGGTTTTTCTCAGGTAAAGCCAAATAAAGTTTTGACTGCTAAAAAAACATCTAACTGCTGGACTCCGTAAGGATATCCTTAAAAACACGATATGTCTATCCGGAAAAAGTGGAAGGGATGGTCAGCTACCTGAAAGCGCAAGTAAAAAAAGGAGCATACAATACTTGATGAAAATGTTCAGGTAGAAACAAGGTCTATTGATTGGCAGCGGAGTTCCATCTTTTTTTATTAGATTCGGTTTTCCCTTAAAATAGATGATGAGCTGTGATCTACTGTCCGATGCTGAATTAATAACTGCTTTAAAAAAAGGGGAAGAGCAGGCATTCGGTGAGATTTATGATCGATATTGGAAGGAGCTTTATCGAAAAGCAAACAATATATTGCAAGATCCAGAGGCGGCGGATGATGTCTTGCAGGATCTTTTTTTAAGACTTTGGCAACGCCGTACGGAAGTAGATATTTTGGCGCTGAAACCCTACCTCCATCAGGCGCTAAGATTTAGCGTGCTAAAAGTAATCCGCAAACATAAAACCGATCAGCAGTTTTATGAAAGACTGGCGGATGTGACCACCGAGATCATCGCTGAAAATCCCTTGCTTTTTAAAGAACAGCAACATCTCATTCAAGACCTGATAAATAACCTTCCTGATGAATGTAAGGAAGCATTTCTATTGAGTCGGGAGGAAGAAATGACCTATAAAGAAATTGCCAGCTATTTAAGTATCTCACAAAAGACCGTCGAAAAGAGAATTTCCAAGTCGCTAAAAGCGATTCGGGCCGGACTGAATGTAGAAACCTGTATCACCATCCTCCTTTGGTGTGAATTTCATCAATAATTACTTTCAAATACTTCTTTTTTTTCATTTGTTTTTCCATCTTAAAAGAAAAACGAAAAATACCATAGGGTATCCGGTAAGTTTTGGTACTTATAAGTATAGCCTATGGACAAGAACACTTTTTTAATACTGATAGATCGCTATTTAAATGATGAGGCAAGTCCCGGGGAAAGTCGTCTGCTGGAGGAATATTATGAGCGGATGGATGATAAAGGAGCCGCTTTAAATTTCCCTGAACCTGATGGGATTGCATTGAAATCTGTGATCATGCAAAGTATAAAGGAAGAGCGGGTGATTCCCCGGAATACATCTTATGTAACCTGGTTCAGTATAGCCGCTTCCATTTTCGTAATCATTGGGGTGTTCAGTTTCCTGTATCACAGGCCGGATACTGCCATAAATAAACCTGCGGCACCAAAATCTGCCTGTGTAACAGTCATCAAACCTGGTGGGAATAAAGCCAGGTTAACCCTTAGTGATGGATCGGTTATTAATCTGGATGATGCAGGTGATGGTATTCTCGCAAAACAGGCTGGCTTTACGATTAAAAAGGACCGCGAAGGACAATTGGTTTATACGGCTACTGATAATGGTAATGCTCCTGAAAAAGGACAAATTACTTATAACCTTATAGAAACCCCGAAAGGTGGTCAATATCAAATCCACTTGCCTGATGGAACGAATGTCTGGCTAAACTCTTCATCTTCCTTGAAGTATCCGGCGCAGTTTGCCGGCGCAGAGCGAAAAGTAATGCTCGATGGAGAAGCTTATTTTGAAGTAGCAAAACGTAAATCTCAGCCCTTTAAAGTCATCACCAATAAGGAAGAAGTGGAGGTATATGGAACTCATTTCAATGTAAATGCTTATGAGGATGAGTCATTTATCCGGACAACCTTGCTGGAAGGCAGCGTAAAGGTGACCCGGGGGAACCATTCCACCATGTTAAAGCCAGGTCAGCAATGCCTGATGGATCAGGGGGCTTTCCAGGTCAGGATGGTGAATACAAATTCGATTATAGACTGGAAGAACGGATACTTTTTATTTAAGGAAACAAGTATCCAGGACATCATGAGAAAGCTATCCCGCTGGTATGATATCGATCCTGAATATCATGGGAAACTGGATGGACTTAATTTTAGCGGAAAAATTTCCAGATCCAAAGACCTGAGCGAAGTACTTAAAGTATTGACGCTTACAGGTGATGTTAAATTTAAAGTCGAAGGAAGGAGGGTAAGCGTTATGCCATGATCTTAGCAGCAGGTAATCAAAAGAAACCCGGAAATGCGGTCACATTTCCGGGGGTAAACTTTAGTTACGCTGTCTGCCGATACCAACAATTGTAATGATTAACCAAATAGAACATTATTCCTTTTCAATCTGAATAATACATGGTCGATGAAGATCATGTGTCTGTTTGTTTAATGCGCTGAGTGTCAAACAACCTAACCAACCAAATGTATGAAATTTTACGAGTTTAACTTATGCAGGTTTACCTGTGTAAAAGATAAGATTGCGTTTAAAACAAAGCTGATCACTGTCCTGGTTTTTTCGCTCTCTGTGCAGGTAAATGCCTCAGTACTGGCGCAAATTACCTTGTCAGAAAAGAATGCTCCCCTGGAAACTGTTCTTGAAAAAATCGGAGTGCAAAGCGATTACGATATCATTTTTAATTCTAACCTGATCAAAAAAGCCAGACCTGTTACTGTTGATGCGAAAAATGCCCCGCTATTAGGCGTATTAGCGGAGTGCTTTGTCAATCAACCCTTGAGTTATACGGTCTCCTCCTTAACAATAATCGTCAATGATAAAAAAAATGTGGATATCACCGTAACAGGGACGGTTAAAGATGCCTTAGGAAAACCTGTTCCCGGTGCATCAGTAATTGTAAAAGGTATTAAAGGAAGGGGGACTTCTACAAATGCTAACGGTAATTTCTCTTTGAGTGTACCTGAAAATGCGGTGCTGGTAGTCTCTGCATTGGGATTTACCCCAATGGAGGTGCCTGTGAATAACCGAAAAACAATTGAAATTGTCATCACCGAAGAAAAAAATGACCTGAATGAAGTGGTGGTGGTCGGCTATGGAACCATTGAAAAGAAAGACCTGACCAGTGCAGTGTCTACCATTAAGCCAAAAGATTTTATCTCAGGTTCTGTAAACCCTTTACTTTCGATACAAGGGAAAGTACCGGGCTTAACAATTAGCTCCTCTAATGGCAGCGATCCTAATGCCAATGTAACCGTACAACTTCGTGGTGTCAATTCTATCAATGCCGGACAAGGGCCGTTAATTGTGATAGATGGGGTTCCCGGTGGAAGCATCAATTCGGTTGCCCGGGAAGATATAGAGTCTATTAACGTACTGCGGGATGCCTCGGCTGCTGCAATTTATGGTACGAGGGCCTCTGGAGGGGTGATCCTCGTCACTACCAAAAGAGCAAAAGTAGGCCCGGCCAATATTACTTTTACTACGGAGCTGTTTACCGAAAGTATCCGACGACGTCCGGAGTCGCTGAGCGGTGATGAGTTCATTGAAAAAGGATTAGGCACTGATTTTGGTTCGCGTACAGACTGGTATCAGGAGGTGACCAATAAATCACCATTTAGTCAGCGGTATGTGTTAAATGCCAATGGAGGTAGCGAAAACGCACAGGTTTATTCCACCGTAACCATGCGTAACGCTAAAGGGATTGCAATAGGTTCAGATAGAAAAGAAATTGGTGGGAGAATCAACACGATTTTCAAGTTCTTTGATGGGAAAGCGCAGCTGAGTACGAATGTAAGCTACAACCATGTAGATGCCAATCTTACGGACAACAATATTTTTAATATGGCACTGGTTCTTAACCCCACTCAATCACCATACGATCCGAATGATATTACTGGTTTAAACGTGATGGTAGGTGGTTATGATTATTGGAACCCTGTAGCTGAGGTGAGGCTTCGTAAAGAACAAAGGCAGAATAAATATCTGTTGGCGAGCTCTGTATTGAAGGTCGACCTGACGAAAGATTTGTATACTTCAGCTATGGTCGCAGTAAAGAACAATAGCGAGAACCCAATATATTATCGCTCTTCGCAACACCGGATCTCCCGAACGGATGGGGTTGATGGTTATGCCAAACAGGAGTATAAGCGCTATACCGACCGTACTTTCGAATGGACTGCCAACTATAATAAGGTGATCGATAACCATAGTATTAATGCGGTAGCTGGTTATTCTTACCAGGACTTCAACGGACAGGGATTTATGGCGGAGAATTCTGATTTTTCCGTAGATGGAATTGGCGAAAATGATATGAATAATGGTACTTTCTTAACCGATGGCAGAGCTAATATGACCTCTTTCAAAGATCCGGCCGTGAAACTGATTGCTTTTTTTGGTCGGGTAAACTATTCGTTTATGAATCGGTATATCGTTACCGGAACATTGAGAAGAGAAGGCTCCTCCAAGTTTGCGCCGGGTAAGCGTTGGGGAACTTTCCCGGGTGTTTCTCTGGCCTGGCGAATTTCGGAAGAACCTTTTATGAAAAGCCTGAAGTTTATCAACGACCTTAAAATTAGAGGCGGGTATGGCGAAACCGGGAATGCGGATTTCGATGCCAATGTAGCCTATAGAATGTATGCTCCGGATGCCTGGTGGCTTGTTGATGGGCAATGGCAACGTACATATGGGGTTCGGCACAATCAAAATCCAAACCTTAAATGGGAGGTTAAAAAGGAATTTAGTGTGGGGATGGACTTTGCATTGCTGAACAACAAAATCACTGGTAGATTAGATTTTTACAAGCGTAAAGTCGATGATATTATCTATAATATCAATGTTTCTCAGCCACCTGCTATTTATGAAACTACGACCGTGAATATTGGAAGTATGCAAAATAAGGGCTTTGAAGTCGAGTTGAATTGGAATGCTATAGACCGTGACGACTTTAAATACACGACGGGGGTTGTGATGTCGGGAAATAAAAGTAGCCTGACCACGCTGTCCGGTAGCCAGACTTTTGCGGATAGAATGGGTTTTCCAGCACCGGGATCTCCGGGAAATGCAGTGCGTCTTTTTCCTGGCCATGATATTGGTGAGTTTTTCCTTTGGCGTTCTGCCGGTTTTACCCCTGAAGGGAATTGGATGCTTTACGATAAAGACGGACAGGCCTTTGACGTAACCAAGCGTTCTAAAACCATTGCTGATAAAGCTTTTGTAGGTAATGCGATTCCAAAAGTCATTCTTTCCTGGAGCCATTCTGTCGCTTATAAGAATTTTGATGCGGGGATTTACCTGAGAAGCTGGCTCGGATATGATGTGTTTAATATGATCAATATGTACTATAGTCTTCCGAATGTGCAGGGGCAAAATGTATTGCGTGAAGCCTACGAGAAACATAAAGACATCAAAGGAGAGAAGGAACTGAGTGATTACTGGCTGGAAAAAGGCGACTTCCTGAAGGTAGATGCCATTAGCCTTGGTTATACTTTTAAGCAGAACCTGATTAAGTCACTTAAGAACCTGCGGATATATGCAACGGGTAGAGATTTGTTTGTTTTAACCAGGTATAGTGGGCTCGATCCGGAAGTAAATATCAATGGTCTTGATCCCGGATTTGAAGAGCGAAATGCTTATCCTAAAACACGAACTTTTATGTTCGGTGTGCAGGTCGGTTTCTAATACAGGTCCAATTCACAAATCGTTTCCTAACCAAAAAACACATTCTAATGAAACCATCATAAGCTTACCGCTTAAAAAAAGCAATGAATAGGCTTATGATAGCTTCATAACGATTGAAAGATAATTATATTCCATGAAAAATAGAATCAACATAAAAATAGGAGTGCTGGTGTTATTCCTGGTGATCTCCGGAGGATGTACAAAACTTGATCAGGAGTTTTATGATAAGGTAACTCCCGAAACTTTTTTCAAAAGCAAGAAAGACATCATGGCTGCTTTGTATAGACCGTTTACTCATGTCCACTGGTATCTTGGTGCTGACCGCTGGAGGTTACAGGAATTTACGGCGGATAATTTTGCCATTACGACTAAGGGCCGTCACTGGTATAATGGAGGAGAAAATGAGCGGTATCATTACCATCGCTGGACACCGGATGATGGATGGATCTGGGAAACATGGCGTGGAACCCTGATGGGTATTGCATTGTCTCTGGATGCCAGAAATGATCTTGAAAAACTGGATTATTCTAAGTTCGCAATGAGCAAAGCCGATCAGGATGACCATGTGAACCAGCTGAACGCTTTAATCGCTTATTTCTACCTTCGGGGACTAGATTTTTTTGGCGGATTACCAATCTTCGATTCGCTTGATAAAGAGGGGGTGTTAAGGGGTACTGATCTGGAAACATTTACACATATCGAAAACCTCCTTAAAAACGCGATTGAAAAGCTTCCGGCAAAAAAAGCAGGTGATAAAGAAGAAGGCGCTATCCGAAAAGCAGGTGCAGCGGCAATGTTGGCGAGCTTATATTTTAATGCGGAAGCATACATCGGTAAAAATATGTTCGTAGAATGCCAGCAGATTACTCAGGATATCATAGACCAAAAATATGGAGTGTATTCGGTTGATGCCACCTGGAGTGGACCGCATACTTTTACAAATGATAAATCTCCGGAGCTCATTTGGTCGATACCTTCAGAGTTCAATAAGCTGCAATACAATTGGTTTTATTCCAATTTCTATCATTACAATTCCAGACAGTATTTTGGGGTAGATATGGGTGCCGATAATGGTGGTCACCTTACACCGTCTAGAAAACCTGATGGAACCTTGTATAGCGCCGACTTTAAACTGGGCTCTCCTTTTGAGAAGTTTGACAATGGGGACCTTCGTAAAAAGGGCTATAAATACCTTGGTAGCGGTCGTTATGAAGGGATGTTTATCGTTGGACCACATCTTACACCTGCCGGAGGGATTATTAATGGTGGGGAAGAATATAAAGATAAACCATTGGTCTTTTTGGATCAGGTAGGTCGGTTCTCTGAAGTTGGCCCGGGCAAAAAATATGCTTCTAATTCAGAACTTCCTTCAAAGATGTCGCAAGGAGAAGAAAATACCGGCATCAGGTTGGTAAAAGTACCAATTCCCGGTGATCAGGATAAAAGCTTGAGATGGGCTGCTGATAACCCGGCAATCAGGCTGACCGAAATTCAATATATGTTGGCGGAATGTAAATTGCGCGCGGGCGATAAGGCCGGGGCAGTAAGCCTGATTAACGAGGTGAGGAAACGTGATTTTACAAACGGGGTAGATCCTAATCCGGTAACAATTGCTAATCTGGATGGCAACAGAATGCTGGACGAATGGAGTATTGAGTTTTTAGGAGAGGGTAGAAGGCGGACAGACCTGATCAGATGGGAAATGTTTACCAGCGGTACCTGGTGGGATCATCAGCCTTCTGGATCCATACATTTAAATCGGTTCCCGGTACCTACCAAGGCGATTTCCGGAAATAATGGGTTAACGCAAAATCCAGGTTATTAGTCGGATTTAAATTTATTGGAATCTGCGGTTGGGCTGATTCCTTTTGTTGAAATGGCCGCCCCTAAAAAGGTGGCCGTTTCATTTTTCATGAGGACCTTGATAAGCTATTTAATGAATAGGTTTATCGTGTCCCGCCGATTGCGTCCAAAGCTTCCCCCTTGACAAGGCAGCTCTCTGCAAAGTAAGCTGTTGAAGAATTCCAGATGTTTTTTGTCTTTTAAACTGCCTGATTTTTGAATAGCCGCGGCTCTGGTTGAATTATTCGGATCAGACCTGAAGACTATTTGTCCTCATAATTTAATATCATCCGATGGATAAGGTAACTAAGTAACATCGTGAAAATAACGGTGCTGAGTAACCATATTGAATCCAGAGGAATGTTGCCCGGAGCTGGTGGAACCAAATCTCTTCTCAGCTTTTGCGCGATGTTCATGTAATATTTAAAAGGAAAAATGAACAGGCTGATCTTCGCAAGTACCGTGTTAAGTAATCCAAGTATCAGCAGGAGTACCGAAATGATCAGATTCAAGAGAATGGCATACCTGAACTTAAGGGCCATGATGTAGCATAAAAAGGCTACCGGAAGACTTAAAAATATAAAAATCAACTGGTATAGGAAGGTCAGGGAGAAAACATCCCAAACGGATAAGGTAATGATATAGAGGCTGAGCTGTGGTTTAAATTTAAATAGCAAAAAAAGCGCGGTCTGAGTCGATAAATAGAAGATGATTCCGGATACAATCACTAAAGCGCAAAGGCTGATCAGTTTGCTCTTCGTAATGGAAACCAGAGCTGCCGGGTAGACCATCAAAGTGCTCAGTTCTTTTTTCTTAAGCATCGTCCGACCGTAAAATGAGATCAGAAAAGTTGTAGATAAGGGGAGGATCAAAAATACGTAAGTAATATAAATCTTGTGATAGAGCAGGAGGTAAATGTTCCGGATGTCGTTTTGTCCGCTATCAATATCATTTATAAGGCGTATATCCGTTTTGAGGTACTGCTCAAACACGAAATACCATGGATAAACAGCGGGTAAAAAAAGGATGAACAAGAGTGCCTTGTCATTACTGCATTTGATCCATTCATTGCGTAAAAGTCTGATCAGCATAATCTATTGTGTTAATCTTTGAGCAGGAGCATACTTATATAAAGTGAGGACTAATACCAATAGACCTCCCAGCATAAGTTGCATTTTGCCACCCAGCATTTCCCGGAATACAAAACCAATATCCTGATTGCTATAACTGTCAATCAGATTTCCATCGAAATTCTGGAATGAAAGCAGCGGTGCCACTGAAAAAAGTACCCCACATACAATCGCCACAGGCCAGATTTGTTTGATATGGAAAAGGCATAGGTTAACCGTGGTGATCACCAGGAAACATTTAAATACAAGAAAAAGACCGGCTGCCATAAGGACATAATGATTTAGCTGGTGCTGGTCTAACTGGAATTCGGGTCTGGTTAAGATCAGTACTTTATTTAGTACAATAGAAAGTATCAGGCTAAAAATCAGGCTACCGAGTAGCAATGCACTCATTGATATTGCTTTTGCCAGTAGCACCAAGCGCCCTGAAAAGGGGTAGCTCAGCATTTTATTCCAGCCATAGGCTTGCTGCTCAACGTCATAATTATAGGCACATAAACCACAGGTAATCAAAGGAAGTATGATGCTTAAGAGGGTAAGAGGAGTAACTTCAACAAAAACCCAGGGGTTCCTGATTCCTGTTTTCTCCATCAGGAATTCAAGGTTGGCTGTGGTCATTAAATTGGAAATGCAAAATGAAATGATACAGATTAACACGGGCACTACAACGATGATCCACACATAAATGGCCTTGCTAAATTTCGTGTATTCGTTCTTCAGTAATTCCCTCATGCACTTGTATATCTTTTGTACAGATTCTCGATGTTTCCCTCACTGATGAGGTGTGGTGTTCCGGGATAATCCTTTATGAGTTCCTCAAACAGCTGTTCCTCATGATCCGTATGCAGGTAAATGGCGATCTGGTTAATCCGGATATGGTGTTTTAAGCTGGATGCGGATAGAGCTTCCAGAAAGGGCTGGCCTATCGAGTCGTTGTTGGTCAGGATACATTCCCTTCGGCCCAATGGATTGATGTCATTGTAAACCAGTTTACCTTGATGCAGAATCCCTAAATGCGTTGCAACAAGTTCCATTTCGGAAAGAATATGACTGGAGATGAGAAATGTAGTATGGTGTTCTTTATTCAGGCTGATGATCAGGTTCCGGATATCAATAATTGCATCCGGATCCAGCCCGTTTAATGGTTCATCTAACAAGACAAATTCAGGCCGGGTGATTAAGGCCATAGCAATGCCAAGACGCTGTTTCATTCCCATAGAAAAGGTTTTCGTTTTCTGGTCCTTTGCAGGAGTAAGCTTAACCAATTCAAGCGTACTATTGATCTGTTCCGGATTGATGCCATACACATTACATTGCATTTTAAGGTGCTGGGAGGCTGTTAAATGATCGTAAAGCGAAGGGTGTTCTACTAAACTGCCCACTTGCTTTAAGACTGCTCTGCTGTCAGTATCTTCCCTTAACATTAGATTTCCGAAAAGTAGAATTTCGCCTTCATGGTATCTCGTGATGCCTAGTATCTGCTTAAACAGTGTGCTTTTTCCAGTCCCATTGGGGCCAAGTAATCCGAAGATTTTGCCCTTTTGTACGGTTAAGTTTAGGTTGTCAAAAAGCAATGTCCCATTCTTCAATGTATAGCTCAGGTTCTTGATTTCAAGTGGCGGTGACATAGGATGTGCTTAAATTATATTTTCATGTTTTTGGGATTCAGAATAGCTGCTTTTTTTTAAGAAATCACATTATCAATGTTATTGATATATAATTCAATAGTAAAAAAAAATCGAAATAAGTATAGTTATATATACAGGAATAATATTCGTAATATTATATTATCATTTAGCGCAAATATGAATATAGTAGATAGAATCAGGAAAATCCGTGTGGATAAAGGGATTTCGCAGGAAACCGTTGCAGAATACTTGAAAATCTCACAATCTGCTTATTCCAAATTGGAAAGCCAGAACATGATCAATGTGGATCAGTTATTGAAAATAGCTAAATTCTTTGATGTTGAGCCGGGTGATCTGGTAAAAGAATTACAAGAGAGCTCGCTTCAGGCGGCACAAAGCTCAGCTACTGACCTGGGTAATGTTGCTTTGTTGGAACGGGTTTTATTGGAAAGAGGATTATATCAGGAGCTTTTAACGAAACGGGTTCAGGAACTGGAAGAGAAGGTTAAACGAAAAGACAGAAAGATTGAGATGCTTAAAGAAAAGCTCGTCATGAATAATATTTTTTTAACGTAACTAAAATTCCGAAACCACAATATCGGCATCCGGATTAACCTTGCTGCGGTGCATGTTGCCCCAGTCGGACATGGCTTTCAGCATCGGTCTCATACTTAAACCGAGCGCGGTTAGTTCGTATTCTACCCTTGGCGGAACAACCGGGTAAACCGTCCGTTTGACCACCTGATCAGCTTCCAGCTCACGCAATTGCGAAACCAACATCCTTTCAGAAATTTGTTCTATCGAATTTCTCAGATCACTATAGCGCATGGTTTGGTACATCAACCGGCAAAGTATCGCAGGCTTCCATCTGCCCCCTAATACCGATAATGAATAGGCCATACCGCAACTGTCTTTGATCTGTTTTTCATTGATAGCATTCGTAGATGATTCCTTTCTCATTTCTTACCTTTTTGTTAGTACCTGACAATTTAGTGTTTACCCACAAAAATAGTTATTAGTATCTACTTTTGAATAGAAATCAATAACAAAATAATATGAAACGTTTAGAAAACAAAATAGCATTTATTACCGGCGGTGGCCGTGGAATGGGAGCCGCAATCAGCAAAAGACTGGCAGAAGAAGGTGCAACTGTCGTATTAACCTATTCTAAATCCAGGAAAAAAGCAGACGCTGTAGCTGAAGAAATTAACGCGAATGGCGGACAAGCCTCAGCTGTGGAAGCAGACAGTATCGACCCGAAAGCTTTAACAGCTGCCATTCAAAAAACCATTGCAGAACTTGGTCCTATTGATATTCTGGTGAACAATGCCGGAATATATATCGGTAAGGAATTTGAATCACACACACTCGAAGATTACGAAGAAATCATGGCGATCAACGTTCGGGCGGTATATGTAGCAGCCCTTGCTGCGGCACCTCAGATGCCCGGCAATGGCAGGATCATCACCATTGGCAGCAATATGGCTGATAACGCAGGTAGTCCTCAAACTACTTTGTATACCATGAGTAAAGCTGCGCTTGCAGGTTTTACCAAGGGATTAGCCAGAGATCTGGGTGCTAAGGGCATCACGGTGAACCTTGTACAGCCAGGCCCGATTAATACCGATATGAACCCTTCAGATACTGACCTGGCCGATTTTCTGAGGAGCCGCATGGCACTTTCAGACTATGGAACAGGCGAGGATATTGCTGGTCTGGTTGCTTATCTGGCCAGCGAAGAAGGAAGATACATTACCGGAACTGCCATTACAATTGATGGTGGCTTGAATGCCTGATATTCTTGAGTACTTAATCTTTAAAAACAGGCTGTCCGAAAATGAAGGACAGCCTGTTTTTCTTTAGGATTTGTATTCTTTTTTATAGTCCTGAGGCGTCTTGCCAGTTACTTTTTTAAAGCACTGATGGAAACTGGAGAAATTGTTGAACCCACTTTCATAGCATATCTGTTTTGCTGAGGTCTGATTCGCCAGCAACAGTTTGCAAGCGTAACCGATCCTTATTTCCATTAAAAAATCGGAATACGTTTTACTGGTATGGTGCTTAAAATACCTGCAAAATGAGCTGGCCGTCATCCCGGCAACTTCAGCAATATCTGCCAGCCTGATTTTCTTCTGAAAATGATTTAAGGAATAATTATAGATCAGGGTGATGCGGTGGTTTTCCGATTCCCTGAAATTATATTTGAAACCTAAAGAGGATAAGGGAATCAGGTTGTCGCTGGTTGATAGTTCAGATAAACAGTTTATTAATGCTAAAATCCGCTGGATGCCCGCTGATTGGTAAATGAGCTCCATTAAACTTCCTGTTTTTTTTGCCGAATCTCCTTTTAGCAGGATTCCTCTTTCCGATTTTTCCAGCAATATTTTGATCTGCCTCGCTTCCGGCAGGTGAAGAAAACGCTCCCCAATGAAGTTTTCAAAGAAATGTATGACGGTAGAATAAGGGGTCGCACCTGTTTGATCATTCAAAAATACCTCGTCATATTTCCAGAAATGAGGAAGGTTACGTCCAACCAATACGACATCCCCCGGTTCAAACTGAGAAATATGATCGCCGATGAATTGAGTGCCGCCACCTGCATGAAAATGTATGAGTTCAATTTCAGGATGATAATGCCACCTGTTGTTAATATTTGGCACCATTTCTTTTCTGATACCAAAAGAATGGTCATTTTCATAAAGTACTTTTAGCAGTTGCGGCTTCATAATTATACCTAAAGTCATCATTTATTCGCGGATGATGACAATATATCTTAATGATTGGACAATTTTCAGGGATTATGTTTTAGAAAACAGCGTTTATTTGAAAAGTTGATTGATCCGGTGATTCGCAAGGTGACTGGCAAGATCAGGAAAACGCAGCTATTTAACCAAATTTAAACATGCAATTCACACCAACATTTAAACCGGACATTTATAAAAGTGATTTTCCCGGAGCAGGAAGTCGATTAGTTTACGGCACCTCTGGTCTAGGGGGCGTTTGGGGCGAGGTAGATCCCGAAGAATCAATAGCTTGTCTACATTACGCCTTTGAAAAGGGGATCACAGCTTTGGATACAGCGCCATCCTATAGCAATTCTGAAAAATATGTAGGGAAAGCATTAAAAAGCTGGACTGGAGAACGTCCTTTCATCAGTACTAAAGTAGGCCGGTTGCAGGCAGCAGGAGCGTATGATTTTAAGCTGGACTATTCGCCTGAAGGCATGCGGAGTAGCGTGAAAAGAAGCCTGGACTTGTTAGGTGTGGATCAGGTTGATCTGCTGTTTTTACATGAGCCTCAATGCGTTCCTCTGGACAAAATTGAGGAGATTATAGCGACTTTAAAGGGGATTCAGGCGGATGGACTCACAAAAATGATCGGTGTTGGAGGGAATCCAACAGCTGAATTCAGACCATATATCACCAGGGAGAACTTTCAGGTAGTATCAGGTTTTTGTAAGCTGGATGCTTGTAACTTATCTGCATTCGAAAGCGATATTCCTTACCTCAAAGCACATGATATCTCTTATTACGCGGCCTCTTCACTGCATTTTTCCCTACTAGGAAATCGCTTTGAAGCGTACAGGGAAAATCCTCCGGGCAGCGATCTGATTAGCAATCAGGACATCAGCCATGCTGTAAAAGTTAATGAAATCGCAAAAATGTACAATATACCGCTTGCTACTTTGGCGCAACGCTATTTGTTTTCTATCCGGGAAGCCACACGTGTGGTGATGGGAGCGAGAAATATCGTGCAGATACAACGTACAATTGAGGACTGGACTATGGGCGCATTGCCAGAGGATATTTTTGATCAAATTACAACGGCCATTACGGAGCATAAAATAAATAAGGTATAAAAATGAAAGTATTAATTTGCGAGGCACCCGGTAATCTGGTGTATTCAGAAAAGGAAATTCCGTCAGTAGAGAAAGAATATTCGCTGGTCAAAATTAAGAGAATTGGCATATGCGGAACTGATTTGCATGCGTTTGAGGGGACGCAACCCTACTTTAATTACCCTCGTATCCTCGGACACGAACTTTCGGCCGAATTAATCGAGGCCAACGGCGCTGTGGGTTTTGAAAACGGAGAAATGGTCACCTGTATTCCTTATTTTAATTGCGGTGTCTGCATTGCCTGTAAATCGGATAAGCCCAACTGCTGTGTTAAAATGAATGTTGCCGGTGTTCACATTGATGGTGGGATGACTGAATATTTAAATCTGCCTTCGTATTCGCTGGTTCATGGCGAGGGGCTAGGTTATGATGAACTGGCCCTTGTGGAGCCGCTTGCTATTGGCGCACATGCCGTCCGGAGAGCGAATATCGTTTCTGGTGAATTTGTGCTGGTGATCGGCGCCGGACCAATTGGTTTAGGAGTCATGGAATTTGCCCGTATTGCAGGAGCAAAGGTAATTGCCATGGATATTAACGACAATCGCTTAAAGTTTTGTACAGATAACCTCGAGGTGCAACATTCCGTAAATCCGCTGAAAGAAGATAGTCTGGAAGCCATTACTTCGATCACTAATGGCGATATGCCGACCGTAGTGATCGATGCTACAGGAAGCTTAAAGGCTATTAATGATGGATTTCGATACCTCGCACATGGTGCCAGATATGTACTAGTTGGTATACAAAAAGGCGATATCAGTTTCAATCATCCGGAGTTTCACAAGCGTGAAGCCACTTTAATGAGTAGCAGGAACGCGACCTCTGAGGATTTTAATCATGTGATTGCCTCTATGAAAACCGGACAGGTTAAGCCTTCAACATATATCACACATCGCGTGATGTTTAGCGAAGTTAAAGGTGAATTTGAAAATTGGCTGGATCCTGATTATGGTGTGATCAAGGCAATGGTGGAGCTTTAAGGGGTATTTAAAAAGACCCTGGCTTCTGCCAAAATATTCATGATCCTCGGCACTAACTTTTTTATTGAGTTCATTAGTGTAAGTAACAAAAACATAGGATTCAGTCGGGGTTTGAGCCTCGCTACAGCTGAGTATTAATAAGAATATCGGGAGGATTAAGAGCGCTTTCATATTGTTTTTTAGAGATATGATGATTCTGAGATAGAACGTTGCATTCAATTTAGTTTTTCCTTAGTGTAAAACGAAATTTGTTTGAAAAACCTGGATTTCTCTAAGGTATTTCGGGATCGGTATATTACCTTTTTTAGTGGTTTTTCCAGTGAGAGCTGAGTGTTATCGTTTGGTTTACAGGGTTAATTGGTTTGTTGTTAGATTAATTTGGATACATTTAGGTAATGGGAATTTAAATAGGTTATGCTATTTTGGTTTAGACCTAAAACTTCTAAAAGAAAGATTGATGAATTTATACCTTGTACGACCGGCAGTTGTAATGATATGCTTTTTATTGTTTTTTTACTTTGGAGTAACATTGAGAGCATTATACCCGAAAGCTCAGTCAAATTCAAGACAAAAAAGGAAATTGATGCGCAGGGAAAGTTGGTCACATCTGGTTTTATTGATAGGCACATTCATCCAACCGATGTGTTCGGCGATTATAAGAAAGCACCTGTCTTTCTGGCTAGGGATTCTTTGAAGGTTTTTCGTAAAAGACTTTCCGCTCAGTACCTGCCTTTTGGAACGACCACGGTATTAACAATGGGACAACCAGAAAACTGGTTAGAGCCGCTTTTAAAATGGCAGAAACAGACTGAACCGGATAATGTAGACTTATTTATAGCCGGTGGGGCGTTAATTTCAAAGGAACAACGGGTACCTTATATTGGACATGCAATGATGGAAACACACGGAGCAGCAAGACAAAAGGTAAAGGAGTATCATCGTAGGGGAATCAACCGGATTAAATTATACTATCGCTTACAGCGTCCAGAATTTATAGCCGCTTTCCGACATCTGGAAAAAGAATACCATGTTTTAAAAGAGAAATTGAAACACATGCCTGGGAAACCATCCTGAAATTCTGATCATATCATTAAGCTAATGATCTTCCAATGCCTGTTTTTAAACAAGTTGTCGAGAGTTTCTTGCCGTTTTTTTTGGCAATGATACGATAGTAAATATCTGCCAATTTAAAACGGAATCGGCTCTGCCAGCTTATACATACAACGTGTTTATTCGTTGAGTAGGTCATGTAATTAGTTATCAATGAAGATGTATATACCCTAAAAAGTCCAGTGATTCTGATCTCTTGTCTACCTTTCTACAGATATATACCGTACTTTACAGTTTTAAACTGTTACTATATAATTCATGACGAACAAGTCCTCCCCAATACCTTTATTCAAGTTACAGGAAAGGGGTAAAGCTTTATTCGAAGTCCTACAATTAGAGCCTGAGTGGTATACATTGTCAACTCATCCGGCGCATCGGGATGATTACTATGTATTGATACATCAGGAATCTGGAAGTACCAGATTGATGGTTGATTTTCAGGAGGTGGTAATTGAAGGCGCTGCTATTTTTTGCATATTTCCGGGACAAGTACACTACGGAATTTCGACCGAAGAGACTCTTTCATACGTCATTGTAGTAGACCCGGTTTGTATTCAAGATCCGTTCCGTATGGTTTTAATGGAAGCTGGTATTCAAAACACGCTGGTTAACATAGACCAGGATGAATCAACCCTGTTAAAAGATTGCATTCAATTGTTGCAGACATTTGATTCCGAAAAGTATGGTAGTTTTGATGAGCAGCCAAAACGTGCCATGCTTGATGTTTGTCTGAGCTTGTTCACTGTAGGTTATCAAAAGAAAATCCGGTCATCTTCTCCATCCAATCTCCGTACAACAATTATTAACCGTGAATTCAGAAGCTTGTTGTTAATGAGCTACAGGACAATGAAAAGTCCGTCTGAATATGCCGCATCCCTAAATTTATCGCCATCTTATCTGAATGAAGCAGTGAAGGAGAGTTCCGGTTATCCGGTAAGCTACTGGATACATCAGGAAATTGTTATGGAGGCTAAAAGGATGCTTTATTATTCTGATAATACGGTCAAAGAGATCGCTTATAACCTAGGCTATTCTGACCCGGCCTATTTTATCCGGCTGTTTACTAAGATAGTCGGTATTCCTCCCATGCATTTTCGGAAAAAACATAGGATATAGTTCTTAATACCGCAAATAGTCCTGTGTTTCCGCAGATCTGTTCATTGATTGATTTTCTTGTTTTCCATTACTTTGTCCCAACAAAAAACGGAAGGACATGGAAAGAAATAAGAGTGTAATACTTAAGTGGGTCGGTGATACGATGGAGCGCTTACTAGCCTCAAAATATCTATCGGTGAGGGTAAGTTCAGTTTTAGAATTGACTCCTGAAATTAAGAAAATAAGCTTTTCCGGTGATTTTTCTGAAACAGATTTTTACCCTGGAGATGCAGTCGCTTTCCGCGTAAGCGATCATGAATTTCGCAATTACACCCTTTCAGCGTTTAATAAGGGAGAGGGGAGTTGTGAGATTATATTTCATACTCATGGAGCCGGGCCGGGCAGTCATTTTGCCACACATCTTTTAGGTGGGGAGCAGCTGAAAATGGTCATTCCCAGGGGGAGAAAAATGCTTGAAAAAGAGAAGAAATATCATTTCTTTTTTGGCGACGAAACAAGCCTAAGTCTGGTAAGTCTCTTTGCCAGGGAAATTAGAAACAACAACCAATATTACCATGGAATACTAGAACTTAGGATGGAGAATTTAGAGGTTATAAAGCGGCTGGACTTGTCTGTTCATGGTGTTTTAAAATCGCCGGGAAACCCCGCTAAAAATGCAATATCTTGTCTGGAAGTGATGAGGAATGATTGTCCGGATATGTTTAAAGAAGGGCTTTTTTACCTCACAGGAAATGGTTTGTCAATTCAAAGGTTTAGACGTGCTTTAAAGATGATGGGCGTGATTCCGAAAAATATTAAAGCACAAGCGTATTGGATATAGGGTAGAACGAGCTTAGAATTGAATTTCACAAAACACCTCAGGCTGCACTGAGTTGTTTTGTGATGCTGTCTTTATCTTACCGAACACTTTTATCAAAGTTTTCAATCTGTCCAATAAGTTGCAATGTGAAAAGTTTATTTACCCTCAGTTACAGTCTGTGTAAGGATGTTTACAAGGGGGCTCTTGTCTTCCAGATATTTATTGCAGAGAAATAATCCTCCTAAACCATTTGAGGGATTAAAAAGGATATATGCACTAACACCCGGATCGTCTCCATCATGTCCAATTGTAGCATTTGTGTACAAATTCCATAAGATACCCTTGTTTCTACTCTCAAGCTTTATTCCCTTTGGTGGATCCTGATTAGAAAATTGAGGTGTAAACATGGTCTGAAAAGATTTTTGTTTTAATAAAACGGATCTTCCTGATAATCCATTGATCATATCTACCAGGAACTTACTTAGGTCGGATGCATTAGTTTTCAATCCTCCATCCGGATAAGTAATGAAATCATATAATGGGAAGATGAGATTTGAGTTGTGATATAGTCTTGCCTGATCTTTTAGCTTTACATTAGCGGTGAACCAGCTTGAATGGTTCATTGATAGTGGTTTGAAAATATATTCAGAGGTAAAGGCACTATAGGAAGTTCCGGATTTAATTTCAATTATATAGGCAATAAGTGCTGTTGCAATGTTGCTGTAAACATACTTTTGACTATCAGAAATATTCACAAAATTATCCTTACTGTAGTATTTGCCTTCAGTAGATAAATAGTTATAATTGAATTCTTTCAGTGTAGAGTCCTTGATTTTTTGCTGATAACCCATGCTTTTCATGAGCTGCATAAGATCCTTGCTGAAAGGCCTGCGTTTCAGGTCAAATTTGTAAGTATTGGGGAAAGTAATTGGATTATCTAATAAGCCGGAGGTGTGGGTCGTCAGTTTTCTTATTGTAATTACATGATCAGGTTGATAAGGATTAATTACTTTAAAAGGAAGAATCTCATTGATATCGGTATCTAAAGTAAAGTAGCCTAATTCTGTTGCCTTCATAAGTGCTACAGCTAATATCATTTTACTGACTGACCCAATAGGTTGTATAGATTTCAAGGTATAAGGTTCTGCTGCCTGGATGTTGGCAAATCCGAAGCCTTTTTTATATATGACACCTTTGGTGTCAACAATAGTTACAGCAAGGCCAGGCAAACTGTCTTTGGAAACTACCGACTGGATCTGTTTAGTTAAATTGAACTTATTTTTTGTGCTGGAGCTACCATAATAAATCCCAGGTAAAATAGAAGAAAACAGGGGTAGGCGAGCATGGATTTTGGTTTCATGGTTTAATGATTGGGGTCTTATGATGCTGGCTCAAATATATTGTAAAGATTAGTCCGGAAATTGTACAAAATATAATTTAAACAAAATTAAGTTACTGATGTCCCTGGTAAAAAATATTTTAAAGCAGCTAATCCGGCACTTAGATAATCTGTGTTTTCTGTTGTCGGCGTTTAAGTTAATTAATGGTAAATAATTAAATAATTACAATATATAATTAACATTTTTACACTAAATGTGTTGCGTGCTTTCTCAAAGTATGTCGAAGACCGCATTGTGAAAACATACAACTTTATGACGCTTATCAAAAATTTATTTTTAGTAGCTACTCTATTTCTATCATTGAACGGGGCTGCTCAAACTGTCAAGAGCTATCTTTCTAATCATGCTATTGACCTGTCAAAGGACATCTTAAATAGGAATGAACTCGATAGTTCATTTTTTAATCATAAGCTTTTCCTGTTAAGTGAAATACATGGTATTCAAAAAGGGCAAGATATTGACTATACAATGGTCACTATGTTAAATCGTGAAATTAACTTAAACACGTATGTTGCAGAATTTGACTTTGCTAAAGCATATTTTCTAAACCAATACCTGGAAACTGGAAATGAAAAGTTAATAGATGATGTCTTTGACGATTGGGTAAAGCAGGATATTCAGTGGGGGAACAAGGATTTTCAAAATAAGATCAGGAAGATAAGGCTCTACAATCAGCAACTCAAACCAAATCAAAGAATATATTTTGAAGGCATCGATCATATAGAAAATACAGTGATAGCTGCCAGGTATTTTAAAGAAGTTTTGAAAGACCCGTCCTTACAGAAAATAAGCAAAGCATTCCATCCTTTAATCAATGCTTTAGAGGCAAAAAATGACAGCTTAATTATATCTATTTCAACAGGTTTAAAGAGCGAATTTGAACTTAATCCGCAATTTAAAAGCGTCAGTAAATTTGAAGACTTACGATTTGCCCTAAAAAATTGTATGATGATAAATTCTGATAGGGAGACTTTGTTGCATGATAATTTCGTAGACCTGTTTAAAGTAAGAAATTGGAAGGATAAAAAACTGTATGGTTTTTTTGGTTTTGGTCATGTCATTCAAGCTGAGGTAAATCCGGGGAAAAGAAAATCATTAGCAGTTCTGCTTGCTCAAAATGAAAACCTACCACTAAAAGGTAAAATACTTTCTATCGTTATGCTTTATGTAGATTCAAAGATGATGATTCCTACATTTGCAATTCCGGAAGCCTGGCAGGACAAAGGAAAAAGATTTAGCATGATTACTCAGTTTAATCATGATGGTCCGCTGCTCAACGTGGAGGGGATAGCGGATTTTAAAGCGGTGACAAAACCGAATACAGCAACCTTATTTAATTTAAAGGCTAAAGGATCACCATATCTGCTTAAAAGTTTAAATATTAAATACGCTGATATGATGCCGAAAAACATGCGGGTACTCCTGGATGAAAAAGGAAAATATACAACAGACTACTTTCAATACATGGTGCTTGTTCGAAATTCGGAAGCAACACAACCTGTTAATAATTAGTGAAATATAATGCTGAGTTTAATAGCTATAGGATTGAAGTAGTGGAACACTTGCCCCAAGGGGCTGCTGACTATTTGATGCGGTTGTAAGTTTTAGTGATTCCGGTTCCTCAGTATACACATGCTGACCAGCAACTTTATTATAAAAAGATTCTATTTTTCCGGATTTGTAGAAATTACAATAATCAACAAGAATATTGTCCGTTCGGTACTCCTGAAACTGTATCGAACGGCCTCCCTGACCGCATTTTGAAAACCCGGAGTTAGTAACCTTCGCCTGCTGTACACCAATAAGTTTGATGGCAGCACCTTGTTCTCTATTTTCAACTTCATTAAATGAACAATAATTGATCGTTACAAAAGGCCCCAGGGTACTTTCATCATTTCCCCCACGATATATATTTATGGCACTTCCCAATAAATTTGTAAATACGCAATTGGTAATACTTACAATTTCAGCATTGTAAATACCTTTATCGTCTTTCTCTGAAGCCAGATTTATACCAGTCCCGGAAAGGTGATGAAAAATAGAATTACTGACCAGCAGGCTATCTGCAAGTGTACCTTTTGAACCCGCAATTCCACTCTGTGTACTTTCGTTAAAATCATAAAATTCACAGCCATTGACATTTAAATAATAAGGCCTGTTCATTGGCAATTCAGTAGATTTAATACCTGCATCAACACCAGAAAAACTTTCAAAAGTCCCTTTAAAGGCTATATTTTCTACACTCAGGCGACCGCCATTCTCAACTATAAAAAATGCTGGCATACTACTGAAAGTTGCATTTAAGAGTATTGGTCTTTTAGTCAGGTTTTTCGCAGCCATAATCATCAGTGTTTTATTGATTTGAATGCTCTCCTTCATTTTATAATAACCTGTATCAGTAAGGATAATGGTATCCCCGGACAAAGCCTGCTGAATGTAACTCTTAAAGTTTTCACTTTGCGCTGCGCTTACCTTAAAACTTCTGCCTTTGCGCGCTGCAGTTTTAACAACTGGATGAAACCATGAGGCACCTGTGTTTTTGGCCTCAATAAATGAAATTTGCTTCAGATCAGCTCCGTACCCGGAGTCGTAGGGCAGTTCAAATCCTTTTAGGCGCAAGTGTTTTACCTTTGTTTTTTTGAAACCAGCAGGCAGATCCCCAATGTTTTCTGCGCTGAGGGCATTGTCAACAAATTTCAGCCCATTGTCATCGTTTAAATTCTCATAAATTGTTGAATCCTTACTAAAAAACAGGTTGTTTTTGAAGACTACATTCTGAGGGGACAGTGTTCTTTCCGCGTCCTTTCCAGCCCCAAAAAGGAGATTTGTACAATCAATAAAAGTGTTTTTTTCTACAATTACATCCTTAACCTGGTAATAGCGGTTGATTAAAGAGTTAGGTACCCCGTTCATAATGCTTAAAGGTGCTCTGAATTGAGTTCCTTTAAGCTGATAAAAGACATTGTTTAAGACCTTGTGACCGGGGTTAATAATCCTTACGCCGCCAGTAAATAGCTTGTTATTACCATTGAAAAAGTTGCCTTCCACCAGGTTGTTCGAACCATGTCTTAAAACCAGACCACCTTCACTTTCATAAAAAGTATTATAACTAACCTTGTTTTCTCCGGACTTAATGGATATTATTTCCACCTCTCCATTGCAGCGCTCGAAATAATTATGATTGATACTGGTTCTGGAAGGGGTCAAAGAATATCTGGAAACTCCTACGCGGATCGTTTCGGCTCCATTGGAACCGAAGCGCTTACGCCCCTTGAAATAGTTGCTATCAATACGATGGTAGTTCGCCTGACTTCGCTCATCATCCAGCTCCACAATAATTACTGGCCCGGAATTCAGTTTGTCAACAAATGTAGCATGGTCTATCCGGTTGTGTTTTCCATAAAGAATTACCCAGGTATCCCCTTTAAGGCGTTGTGGCTGACTGTAATTTTCGATCACTAAACCAGTAACCCTGCAATGATTAGCCAGGTTTTTATGGTCTGTCTTAAAGGAAATCACAGCTCTGTTAGGTGTAAAACCGTCCTTAAAGTGGAGATTCATGACCTGTAGATATTCACCGGCTAATTGCAAATAAGAGTTGCCGGTCAGGACTACTTCGCCAGGGGTTTCAGGTCTGATGACAATTGGGTTTTTAGCAGTACCCTTACCATTCAGAATTAATGCAGCATCCTTCCATGCTCCGTTTTTTAGTACAATGGTATCACCAGGTTTTGCCTTTAGAACGGTCTTTCGAAGTTCTTCCGGATTATGGACAACTATGCCGGCAATGGAGCTGATCGCATTAAACATCAGGAAAATCAATATTAATCTTCTCATCATTTAGATACTAAAATGTCAAATTTAATAGTTGAAAGTGCCGCTGTTGAAGCAATGTTAACCTCTTTAACCCTAAGTAGTTGGTTTGTAAAGGTTAATCCGTCAGCTTTTGGTACACGTACCCAAATTAACCAGGCGTTGGTCAGGTTGAATATTGCGGTTGTTTGGTTTGCCGGATTGGCATCGAATTTTGCGGTATTCCCGGCGGGAACAGGAATCCCATTAAAAAATGCATCACTAAGCTCTGTAATCGTATTTGTATTAAATGCTGCATAAACCTGATCTACTGCTGAGGTGCCGGGTACTAAAACCCTGAACTTCGTTGCCTTTAAATTAGCCGCATTTGGTTCCCAGATAGCTGTACCACATTTAAAGTTTTTTGAAATGGTAGTTGTATTCGCCGGACTGTAAATGGTGTAAATAAAAGTACTCGTGCAATAACCTACAAAGTCAGTTTTTTGCTCTTGTCCGCTAATGTTACAACTTCCGGTCACAGTACCCGTTTCACCCATAAAAAAGCTACTGGTAGATGGGCTGGCGGTAGTGCCATTCGCCATCATTTCAATGCCTTTAAAAAGATTGTAATTAAGCAATGGAATAGTAGTAACCGAACTTGCAGTTAAACCATAAAGATCAGTAATCACCACCTTTAGTCTGGAAGCATTTTTACGGTACGTATACGTGTAATTCAAATCATAAGTTTTCTCCTTGTTGAGCAAGTCAATTTTATCAACTAAGGCATCAATCCCCTGATAATCATCGTAAATCGCGATTTCTTTAATTCCATTTTCTGATGAAGCGGTTCCAGTGATCATTATTTTCCCACTTTCGTCTGGCAGCAAACGCGTAGGAATGTTATTTAACTGCGGCATAGGAGGACTAAAAGCGGTCACTTTGACAAAGCCTTCAAACGTGTCGTTATCCATATCCCTGATCGTTAACTTAATGCCCTGCATCTTTTCAAGATTTGCTGAAGCATAACTTACCGTAGGAATAACGAAGTGAAAATCATTTTGATTGATCGCATCCTGCGTACTTCTGTAGATCAGGGAATCGGTTTTATTCAAACGAACGAGGTAGCCGTAAATCTGTTTAATTCCCGAACCAGAGCTGATATTCCCATTGATCACTTCATCAGGTGTTATCGCTTTTAAGGCCATATTATAACTGAATTCTTTAGCAGTAACCTTAGTTGTGCCTTTTTCTGCTATCTTATCTTTTTTGCAGGCTGCTAATGCGGAGATGCAAAGAATAAGTACCGTTAATTTTAGCTTTTGTTTCATTTGATTACAGTTTTAATAACCATTGTTTTGAGTGATTTTAAGCTGATCATTGCTGTCAATTTCCTTTTGTGGAATTGGTAATAGCATCCGGTTGTCTACCACATTACTTTGTAATTGAACCACTGTTATCGCTGGTACAATGCTCTTGTAGTGGGTTGGGAATTCAGTGGAAAAATGGGCTTTCAGGACTTCAATTGCCTGTCCGCTGCGCAATAAATCAAAGAACCGCTGGTTTTCAAATGAAAATTCCAATCGTCTTTCATTAAAAAGTGCAGCTATAAACTTTCCGTCATCTGTTACTGCATTCGTCTGACTTGCATCTGACGGGTATTTATAAAAACCAGTTTTGAAATCACCAGCAACGAAATTTGCGGCACCTGATCTTTCCCTGACCTGGTTAATGAGACCCATAGCAACTCCGGACGGACCATCAAATCCTAAAGCTTCTGCTTTCATCAGCATGACATCAGAAAAACGGATGACCGGGAAATCATTCTCTGCATCATCTTTCAGCAGAACCGGTGATATAAATTTCTTTACATATAACTTCGAACCATATTTGCCAATAGCTATATCTCTTCTTTGATCTACAGGAGCACCTGCTAATATTTTATAATTACCATCCAATTCTGCTGTTGGGAAATTATAGCCTAATCCATCGCCATTAATCACGGCATTGCCACTGGAAGTTGGTGCAAAAGAATTTGCCATCTTGTTGCCCAGGCCAAATCCACCGGCTTTAAACCGAACTGAAAAAAGAATCTCTTTATTCAACTCATTGTTGATGGAAAATACATCCGAATAGGAATTAAGCAGACCATAACCGCTATTCAGGAGCACATCATCCAATAGGGGCAAAGCCAGATTTTTCTGATTTAAAGTTAAATAAACCTTAGCCAGCAATGCTTTTGCTGCCCAGCTGGTTGCCCTTCCACGGTCAGCATCAGGGATAGCGCCATACGAAGCCGGAGACATCAGGTCTTTTGCTTTAGAAAGGTCGGCCACAATCAATTGATAGCAATCCTGTATTGAGCTTCTGTTTAATTGTTTAGATTGTTTGGGATCAACAGGTGTGGTGATTAAAAACACGCCTCCATACAACCTAACCAGGTTAAAATAATGGTAAGCTCTAAGGAACAAAGCCTCACCCGCCAATTGATTACTTTGTGCCTCAGTCATTTTTGCTGATCCTTCTGTAAATTTGAGGCTGCCATTTTCATAGATCAGGCCCAGGCTCTTCAATACATAATTGACAGACCGGATATTTTTATAGGTATGTAGCCAATATCTGTAAACCTTATCATGAGAAGAATTCAAGGTAAACATGTCCAGCTCATTAAATTCTACATTGATTGAAGCTGAACTATTAGGAACCCCTTGTTTGGTATTGTCAGACCTCAATTCGGTTAGCATCCATTCCGTTTCCAATGGCAATTGCAATCCATTATAACTACCGGTAAGTCCAACTTTAGTCTCCTCATAATTCTTGTAGAAATTTTCTACACCTATATTTGAGATGGGGTCAATAGCAATTATCTTTTTGCAGCTAATTGTGAAAAATATAATTACAAAAAAGGAATATTTTAAATGTTTCATGGTCAGTTTTTTAATTGGGTTTATGCCTAGAAATTAACATCTAATCCAAAAGTGTAAGTTCTGGCGATTGGGAACGCTCCACGTTGATAGCCGCTTACCAGGGGAGAAGCATAGGCAGCGCTGGTGGCTCTCGCTTCAGGGTTAATGCCTCTGTAACTTTTTCCCATCAGGTAAAGTACATTATCAATAGAGCTGTAAACTCTTACGCCATTTACACCTAGTTTTTTAACCAGTTTACCGGGCAAAGAATAACCGAAAATGATGTTTCGCAAAGCAGCATAAGAAGCGTCTTCGATCACATAATCTGTTAACAACCAGTTCTCCCCATTGGTATAATAAGGCGTTTTGCCGTCACCAGGATTTGCAGCACTAATCCAGCGGTTTTCAGTGAAGTTCTTATTGTATTTCCTGGATTCGTTATAGTTTGCATCCCCGTTAATTACACTTCCACCTTGTACACCCTGGATCATAATATTCAAGTCAAAGCCTTTATACTTAAAAGAGTTATTGATGCCCCAGATGAAATCCGGAAATGGACTGCCAATGATGACGCGGTCGTTGACATCAATTTTCTGATCCCCATTTACATCCGCATATTTTAAACCACCGGCAGCAAAATACTTGGATAGGGTAGAAGTTTGTCCGCTTGCTTTAGCGGCATTAATTTCTTCCTGAGAAGTCCATATGCCATCCGTTTTATAACCAAAAAACTGGATAGCAGGCTTACCCACAATAGCGGCATAAATTTCATTACGCTCGCCGTAATTATACTGGAATGGCTCACCACCCAATTCCAGCAACTCATTTCTGTTTCCGGAGATGTTAAAATTAGTGGTCCAGCTAAAGTTTTTGTTTTTTATGGTATTAGACGTGAATTCTAATTCCAGTCCCTGGTTTCTGATTTTTCCGGCATTGTTAATGTATTCAAAAGAACCGCTAAAGGACTGTGTGGCCTGTTTGTATAACAAGCGGTCGGTAACTGCATTATAATATTCCAGGGTTAATGAAAATCTGTCTTTCAGAAAACCAAAGTCGATACCTGAATTGAATTCAAAAGTTCTTTCCCAGGTAATGTTTGGATTCGCTAAAACATCACTGTTAGGGGATAAGCCCAAATCCACTGATCCTGTACCCGAACCAAAGGAATAGTTGCCCGGGTAAAGAAGGTTAACAAAAGAGAAACTTGGGATATTATTGTTCCCTGTAGCACCATAACTTGCTCTTAATTTTAAGTTGCTAACCCAGTTTACGTTTTTCATAAAGTCCTCTCTGCCAATGCCCCATCCAGCCGAAACAGCAGGGAAAGAACCGTACTTTTGTCCCTCAGCGAAATAAGAGCTTCCGTCTGTTCTGAAACTGGCAGAAAACAGGTATTTGCTTTTGTAATCATAGGTAATCCTACCCAGATAGGAAATTAATCCGCTCCGGTCTTCGAGTGTTCTGGTCAGGGCCTGGTCAATTTGCCCCGCCTGATTTAAGGTTTTAAAGTTGTCTGTAGGGAAATTTCTCCCCACAATATTGCTCTCCTTGATTTTAGTTTGTTGCGTGGTATACCCTAATAATCCTGTGAAATTGTGATTGCCTTTTTTCAGCGTGTAATTCAAGGTATTCTCCCATAAAAAATCGAGGTATTGACGGGTATAAATGGTCGCCTCGTTTACATCCCCATCTTTACGGGCATCTGATAAAGTAAATGTTGAGTTTTCCTGGTTGGTATAATATCCGCCTACAGAAGTTTTGAAACTAAGGCCTTTTAAAATGTTGACACTCAGGTCTCCACCGCCAAGCATCCGGAAGTTTTCCTGTGACCTGTTTTCCCTTGCAGCAATAGATGCGGGTGTATTGTTACTGGTTGCAAAAGGTTCAACCGGACCGTTACTACTCCAAAGGGAACCGTCTGGCATTAAGCCGGAATAATTTAGCCCGTTAAAATGCCTCGCCTGTACAAAATCTCCGGCCTTAACACCTGTCCACTGTGAGTTTTGCTGAACAAAAGCTGCGGTAAACTCATCATGTTGAACCGGAAGAAAAGAGCCAAACCTAAAGTAATCGGTAAAATTAACGGCTGGTCGCTGTGTTTTAATGTATGAAGGATTGAAGTTGAAACTGAACGTTACTCTTTTGCTTAGGGCACCATCAACCTTTGCTTTTACATTTAACCTGGTGTTTTCACTATATTTTAATACGGCCTCATCTTTTTGTCCGCTGGCAGATAAGTAATATTTTAGTTCCTTTTTGCCACCGGAAATACCTAGCTGGATATTCTTGATCGAAGCATCTTGCAGCGCTTCCCTTTGCCAGTCGGTAGGCCCCCCGGCAATTTGGTTTTCAATAATATAAGCGGCTCTTTCTGCCGGGGTGATTAAATTCTTCTCATTAGCAGGTACCGTTGGATCATTTTCCCGCAATGCGGCATCTGCAAAAAGTTGGTTGGTGTATTCGGTAACACTCAATATCGGGTTAAGCTCGTAAGGCTTTTTAAAGCCGTAATAAGTTTTAAAGGTATAGCTGGGTTTACCGGAAACGCCGCTTTTGGTGGTAATCAATATGACCCCATTTGCAGCTCTGGAGCCATAAATAGCGCTTGAAGCCGCATCTTTAAGGACCTCGATTGATTCCACATCCTGTGGGTTAACAAACGAAAGACCATCGGGGACAGGGTAGCCGTCTACTACCACTAAAGGTTGAGAACCGGCACTGATCGAACTGAAACCCCGAACCCGGACTACAGGATCTGCTCCAACTTCTGAGCTTACATTCTGTATGGTTACACCGGCAATTTTTCCGATTAGTGCATTATCGAGTCTTGAGGTAGGAATCTCGTCGAGGTTGTCATTTTTGAGCTTACTCACCGCACCGGTAACGGAAGATTTCTTCTGCACTCCATAGCCGATAACGACTACCTCATCCATTACATTCTTAATTTCCTGAAGTATGATGTTGATGTTTTCAGCCTTTGTAACTAAGTGGCTCTGTGGCTGGTAACCGAGGTAGTTAAATACCAGTGTTTTTCCGGTTTCAACAGTAATGGTAAATTCCCCCTTTGGGTTGGTCATCGTACCCTGCTTCGCATCTTTTACTTTCACTGAAGCGCCAGGTAGCGTTTCTCCTGTTGCAGTTTTTACCAGGCCCTGAACCTTTACTTTTGTTTGAGCAATAGCAGAATTCATAAACAACAGGCAGGTAAATAATACTGCAAGCTGAATAGATTGCAAATAAAATTTTTTCATATTAGTTTCTATTTGGTTAGAATTTATTTTATACCCAATCCAGTGTGGATTGGTTTAAAAGCATGAAGGTCATTTTGCTAAAATCTACCTCGGTTTTGGGGGGTAGAAAACTGCTGGTATTGGTCAGCAGTTTATCTGCTGACCAAATCAGTGTTAGGAGAAGTTTAATCCTCCGTTAATGTCAATATTTGTTCCTGTGATATAACTAGCGTCATCGGAAGCCAGATAAATGATCAGGTCTGCCACTTCTTTTGAATCTCCTTCACGTTTAAGCAGTGTGGCCTTAGCTACATTCACTCTTACTTCCGGTTTGCTGAAAGTATCATGAAAGGTGGTTGCAATCATGCCGGGTAATACTGCATTTACGCGGATATTATTTACACCTAGTTCTTTGGCAAGGGCGCGTGTATAGGTCATTACACCACCTTTTGCGGTTGCATAGGCACTGGCACCTGGACCGCCACCATCTCTGCCGGCAAGAGAAGATAAGTTGATGATCGAAGATCCGGCGGGCATATAAGGGATGGTCGCTTTAGAAACCAGAAACACACTTTTTAAGTTTAGGTCCATCACCTGATCCCAAAAGTCTTCATCAAGTTCTGCTGTTGTTTTTCTGGCAACCATGCCGCCGGCAACATTCACAAGAATATGAATTTCTTCGCCAAAAGCTTGTCTGGCTTGTTCAACAAGACGCAGTGTTTCCGGGGTTTTGGTCACATCGGCTTTAACAATAATAGCTTCTCCGCCTGCTTCCTGTATGATCTGAAGTGTTTCTTCCGCATTCTCAATACTTCCATGATAGTTAATCACCACTTTGGCACCTTGCGCAGCTAATCCGATAGAAACGGCTCTACCTATATCCCTTGAACCACCAGTTACAATCGCTACTTTATTTTTTAGACGCATAATTAATTTATTTATGAAATGATTATTTTTTTTGAGGTTATATATTTGATACAAACCCAGGTGATTGGTACCAGCACAGCGGCCAGTACAAAGAAGGATTCATAACTTGTTTTTGTGATGATAGGAACTGCCCATGTGGTTAATAGCGTACCTGCAACAGCAGCCGTGCCACCCATTCCTGCTACCGTACCTACATTCTTTCCATGGAAATAATCGCTCGGAAGGGTCTGGATATTGCCAATCAGAAATTGAAAACCAAAAAGGGTAGCACCGATAAGCAACATGGCCAGTGTAGGGTTTTCTTTGAGTATACTCAGGAAATATACGATGGCTATCAAAGCACTAATCATAATGGCACAACCGATAGCAATGGCATCTTTTCTGGCTTTTACGGCATTCACACCTTTTTTAATCCGCCAGGAAGAATAATAGCCACCAAGTAAGCTGCCAACAGCAGCAAATAGATAAGGCAACCAGGTAAAGGCACCAATCTGTTTGATGTCGAACAAAAACTGCTCTTTCAGGAAGGTGGGCAGCCAGGTTACAAACAGCCACCAGACCGGGTCAATAAAAAACCTGCCTGCAAGGATACCCCAGGTGTTCCTGAATTTCAGTAGTTCTCTCCAGGTTAAAACCGGGGCAAGGTCAGCTGTGTGTGTTGCATTGGTGCCTTCATCCAGGATATGAACCTTTTCCTCCTCGGTAATCCAACTGTGCTTGTCGGGTGTTGCTTTATTGACAAACCACCATGGAATAACCCAGATCAGCCCTAATGCGCCAATCAATACAAAAGTTGTTTTCCAGCCAAAAGCAATATAAAGTAAGGCGATAATCGGAGCGGAGATCACGGAACCCATAGCCGCTCCCGCACCAAAAATACCTTGTGCAATAGCACGTTCTTTAACAGGAAACCATTCTGCGTTACTTTTTGTGGCTCCGGGCCAGTTACCTGCTTCACTAAAACCAAGCATAAACCGGAAGATATTGAAAGAGAATAGTGATCTTGCAAAAGCATGTAAAGCGATTGAAATGCTCCAGCTAACGATAGAAATGGTCATTCCTAATCTTGTACCTACGGCATCCATCAATTTTCCGGTAAACGTTTGCCCAAGGGCATAGGCAATCATGAAAAAGGTCGTAATTAATGCAAGTGCATTTTTATTGTCCTCGTCTGCAATTCCGAAGTCTTTATATATATAAGGCCATAAAATATTAATGGCACTTCTATCGATATAATTGATTACCGTTGCAAGGGCAATCAGCGCTATAATGTACCATCTTAATCCTTTGATCTTCATTTTTTATCTATAATTTGATTGTATTTAAAGTCCTAAGCTTTTCAGGAAGTCCATTATTTTTCCATCTACCATACTGTTGTCTTCTTTAGAAAACTTACCATGCAAGCCGCCCTTAACGATCACTAACTCGTTTTTTACACCCATTTTGTCATACCTTTCTTTGAGGGCGATGGATTGCTGATGAGGGACGGTAGGATCTGCATCACCATGTACAATAAAAGTTGGCGGACTTGTTTTTTTGACCTGATATAATGGAGACACTGATTTAATGAAAGCATCATCTTTAGCTTTTTCTCCTAACCAACTGGTCGCAGATTTACTGGTTTTAATTGGCCCGTATGCCCAATCCCAGACATCAGTGATTCCATATTTATCAATGATTGCAGCCACTTTAACCCGTGTATTCGTAGCACAATTGGTGTCAAAGACAGGGTTGTTCTCTAGTAGTCCAGCCATTAAAGCCAGGTGACCACCTGCCGAACCACCCATAATCACGATCTTATCCGGGTCAATATTTAGTTTTTTAGCATTGTTGATGATATAAATCAAAGCGCATCTACTGTCTTCAATAGCCGCCGGAGCAGTAGCGACACCTGTTAGCCGATATTCAATATTAGCTACTGCATAGCCTTTTTTAAAAAAGCGGCTAAAACCAGTTTGAGATTCTTTGGTTCCCTTATTCCAACCGCCACCATGAATGTTAATGAGAACAGGCGTAGGCTCTTTAGTCAGGGGAGGTAAATAAAGATCCAGCTTGCCTTCCCAATCGCCAACTTTGGTATAAACCACATTCAGCTGTTCGGTAAAGCCATTCGGATACTGAACTTTTTTAGGCTCAATTTCCTGAGCATAGAGCGTAAAATTTGCGCATAGCAATCCACATAATATGAATATTGACTTCATAGTTAATTGTTTTTAAGGAGGTTAATTAATTTTTAGCGATTCAGGAAGTCCTCGCGGTGTGGGCTGAAAATATCTATTAATATTCCTGGTTCAATACAAATACATCCATGTATTTCATGAGGAGGCACATAATATCCATCACCTTTTCTAATGATACTTACATTTTCACCAATGGTCATTTCGAAAACACCACTATCAACGTAAGTTACCTGCGAATGGTGATGTTCATGTAAAGTCCCTACGGCTTTGGCTTCAAACCTTGCTTTAACAAGCATAATCCTGTCATCATAACCATAAACTTTCCGGGCTACACCATTCCCCAGGTCTTCCCAGGTTGTTTCTTCTTCTATCTGAAATAAATTACTTTGTAATATCTGCATTTGTGAGTTGTATATAATTGTCCTTATCCTGGTAGTTTATCCTATAATCATAAACCTTACCTTTAACTTTAAATGAAACAGCTACACTTTTATCGTCGGCACTTCTGATTTTTAGTTCAGTGACTACACTAGCCGAACCGACCGTAGTTTCAGTCACTGGATTTGTACCGCCATGGGCTTCTGTAATGGTAAAGAATACCTGATTTTCTGCCTGTTTTTGAGAAAGTAAAAAAGCTTTGCTTTCTACCAGATTCATATCAGGATCATTGGCTCCGAGAGAAAGCAATTTTACCTGAATAGGGGAGTCGGTTACAAAATGTGTGGTATAAAAGCGTTTATTGTTTAGCACAGTAATGTATCCGCCTGAAGCGGGTAAAGTCTGATCCGCATTGACCCAGATATGCTCATAACCATTTTTGCTGCCCAGCGTTTTTAAATTGTTTGTATAAGCATTAATCTTAAACGAGGCATCAATTAAATGGCCATTATACCAAAACGGAAGGTCATATTGATGAGGTTTTGAAGACAATGCCTGGAAAACGTCCAGTAGTAGTGGTTTAGCAAGCGATGGTACTTTTACCAGTGCGGAAGTTCTTTTCATGGTTACCCCGGGATAGGCTTGCGCTTCCATCGCACTTGCCACTTGCCGGGTCGCCTCCTTGTTAAAATAGAGTTTAACAGCAGGATGTTTCTGTGCTTCCTGCCAGTCTCCTTTAAAATTAGAAGTCTGATCAACCACCAGGGTGTTGTGCGCAATAGTTTGCTTTGCCCAGCTTTTATTTTCAGGAAGGTAATCGCCACCTTTCTTAGATTCAATATTCATGAAACGTGCGGAACCATAATCAGGGAAGACTTCCACATTATTGTCATAGTACAGGATATTTAAACGGTCAAAATGTCCATGTCCCATTCCCTGAGATGCTGCTTTTAGTAAAAGACATTGCTGATCGCTGTTTTTGCCATACCTCAATATCCCTAAACCACCATCCAGTCCCCCGGCTCCATCACCAATCCATTGTGATTGATATACGAAGGGTTTGGTTTTATTTTCATGGAGCGCAGTTGCTACTTTTAAACCCGCATCTGAAACGACCACCTGACCTTGTTTTTCTGCAATATCCAGTAATTCAGGTTGGGCCTTAATATCTGCATAGGAAATATCTACCCCATATACCAATTCTGCAGACTCATAAGTTTTGTCTTTAATGGCATCATTAATCGGGAAAAAGAAACCATTGGTATAGGTGAGCTGCAGGGAGGTATTTATAGCTTTCGCGAGCAATTGACTACGGTATTCAAAAATTTTCAATTCAGGCTGGTAATTGTTGATAGCCTTCGCAAATATCACAAATGGTAACAAAGCATAGCGTTGATAATAGGGACCTTCGGTGTAATAACCATCCGGAGAAAACAACTGATCTACCTGGGCCAGATAGCCGGTTTTGCCATCTTTATTGGAACCTTTAATAGCCATCTGAACATATTCAGGGATATTGAGGACATAGCCGGTCATACCTACTGCAGCAATATCCCAGGTACCGTGGTTATGAATTTTATCGAAAGTTTCTTTACAGTCGACGGTGAAAAACGTCATCATGGGCTTGAACAGGTGTTTTTCAATCATTGCCCTGTCTTGTGCGGTAATGGCATCATAAGCAAGGTCATAACCCTGAATGGTATAAACCTGCCAGACAAAATCATTTAAACTCTGCCAAAAAATTCGACCACCCTGGTGACCATCTTTACGTTTAGGATGTAGGGGCCATTTTTCATAAGCCTCAGCATATTTCAATAAGATATTGCTGATATATGTTGCATATTTTTTATCACCGGAAATTTGCCAGGCGATCCCACAATTCAGGATATGGGTGTAATTTTTCTTATGCTGTTCATGGGTATAACCACCTCCTGCATCAGCAGGAGTAGGCACTACTATTGGCTGACTTAAGGCCAGATCAGCATCTTTTTTAACCACTTCATAAGAGTTTTTTAATATTGGATAGGTCAACACTCCTTTCCTGATTGCAGGTATATTTTCTTTGGTCATCATTAAACCAGGATGCACCTGGGCGACCAAAGTCAATGAAAAAAACAGACACAAGAAACCTAATACTAACTTCTTAAAGCAGTTCATAATGATGAATTAAAGAAAAGGATTACTCCTGATAGAGAATGATCAGGAGCGGAGCCAAGTCATAGAGTTAAATTTTTTGAATTAGTTTTTGCGCAGTAAATCCTGCTCTGCTGATTTGAAACATATCATCAAGATGGGTCGCTACAGCATTTTCTGCAGCATCAATATCCTGATCTTCGATGGCTTTAAAAATCAGACGGTGCTCATTTTTAGCCTGAATACCACGATTCTCGCCGCATATCTTATTTTCTACAATGTTTTTGATGAGGTCAGGGATAAGAATCAGGATCATAGATTCAATGACAGGATTTTTGGTCGCCCTTGCAATTCGAATGTGGAAGATCATGTCTTCTTCCACAGCATTCTGTCCGCTGTCTACCTTAGATTCATAATCAATCATGGCTTCCTTCAGACTAATCAGGTCTTGTTCTGTTCTTCTTTCGGCAGCAAGTTTTACGGCATCAAGTTCTAAGTAATAGCGGGCTTCAAGTAGGGCATTAAAATCATCTTTATTGAATTTTATAATATCTGTAATAATATTATCCAATACTTTGATACTTAAGCCAGATACATAGGTGCCACTTTGGGGATTGGTGCGTAACAAACCATAAAACTCCAGTTTCAAAATCGCTTCCCTTACATAGCTTCTGCCTACACCAAATTTCTCGGCAAGCATTCGTTCTGCAGGTAGCCTGTCGCCAGGTTGTAATTGTCCGGAAGTAATCAGTTGTTTCAATTGCCCGATTATTTTATCAACGGGCGATTCTATCTCGATTGATTTAATCGTTTCAATAAAAGCTTTCATACGTTATATTTGGTTTACCAATTAATTGGTAAACCAAATATATAAAACATAATTACATTAGCAAAATATTCAGCTTAATTATTTCTTTAGCCTTTGAATGCTGAAATCATTAAAACGAATCTCTTCATCTCTTAAAAAGCCTTTGTCATTTAAACTCCTGTATAAGCCCCATTTAGGTCTGCAAAAAGTGGTTTCCTTGCGCCATAGATTTAGATCTTCTTTTTTAAAATGGAGTAGTTCCGCTTTATCAGCGACTCTGGTCACCTTGATTTCATAACTACCATGTTCAGAAAACCGGACTGTTTCGGTAAATTCAACCCATTGCCCTTCAAATTCTTTGAGCGGTACCTCATACAATTTCCCAAGACTGGTTTGGTCATCTCCGCCGCCATTATGGATAACCTCCAGTTTATTTCCGGCCTTTTTATTCCTGGCAGTCAGGGTAATCATGGGCATGTCTGCATCGCCATCGCCTGGTTTAATTTGGTGAAGGTGAGAAAATGAAGGGGAGGCCTGGAAATTTTTGTCGAGCTTCATTTTCCATTTGTACACAAATGTATCGTTCAATGCTGCGATCAGGGAATCAGGTGATTTATCATAGGTTTTAATCTCAATGCGCTGGCGATCCGTTTTAGGGGTACAACGGTCATTGTCCGGACTAACGTGCAAGAAAAAAAGAAATACATAGGTATTGAGGTCTTTGTCAAAGACTTGTTGAATGTGTTTTCCAAAAGCCAGATGGCCACAGTCCGGAACTTCAACAACATCACCACTGCCTCCAAAAAACTTATTTATCAAGGCATAAGTGTCCGTTTTACCATCAGCACTTAAGGTAACACGCTCCTCATTTTTAACCGGAGGAGTGCTGGTTATGTGTTTTTTACAAGCCAGACTAAGGTAGCAAAATGCGATCAGGGTAAGTAGGGGGAGGTTTACTTTCATATTGTATATATTTGGTTAACCAAATGTATACAATATGAGCTACTATTCTCTTCGCTTAATATTTACTTACTATTTTCATCTTTAATACCTTTTAAAAGGGCATAAATAGCCATGCCATGGCCATGACCAAGATCAAAATCATCTTTAAGCCAGGCAGTAATTTCTCCTGCTTTTACAGTTAACTCGCCATCTTGCAGGAATTTTTTTTCGGCTGCAAGTGCTTTAAAATCCGCCGGACCTTTGCCGGTTTTCTCTTTGATAGTTTTTAGATATCCTTGAAATGACATGTGCTTAAGTTTAAAGGGTTGAAAATTAGGGTACTTTGTGAATGGCCAAATAAGAATTTAATTTTCAGTTCTTTAACTGCGAGGTTCACAAAAATCTTAGTTGCCATAATTAATTTAAATACTTAATTTGTTTTGATATTCGAAGTTAAGTTGGTTTTCTAAAATTGATACTGTGTGAACAGGACTTTCTAAGGGGGTATTTGCGACCTCCTACGATTTTTATCGCCCCGGGTTGACAATGAAGCCTGGCCATATTGATTCGTAATTAAATTTAACCCTAAACCAAAACATGAAAAACGCCTTAAAAACCATCATTTTGTCTGCTTGTCTATTCACAAGTATCTCTTATGCTAACGCACAGGAAACCAATAAAACTTTTCTCAAAGGGATTTGGGAGTTGGATGGCCCAAAAGTAACAACACCCGATGGAAAGCAGCTGGTCTTAGTTCATCTGGTTAAAATTTTCAGTGAAGACGGAACCTTTCAAAACCTGGCATTTACTCCGGTTGAATCCAGGCTTTCGCACAAAGGCAAGTTTGTTGTCCTGGATGATAACAGTTATGAAGAAATTATTGAGAGTCAATCGGCACAGAGTAATGGAAAGTTAAGTGGAGAGACTTATAAACTGAAGTATAGTTTCTCGGCTGATAAAAACCAATTGTCTTTAAAGGGGGTGATCAAGGGAAATGATGGGCAGGAAAAATTCCAGCTCAATGAAACCTGGAACAGAGTCAAATAGAACTAACAACTCATTACTATTTAATTGGTAGTGTAAACCAAAAAACACTACCAATTCCAAGCTCGCTTTCTGCTCCAATTTCACCATCATGTCTTTTTATAATTTCTGCCGATATATATAAGCCAAGGCCTAAACCTGAATAGTGGCTTCGACTTTTATCGCCTCTGTAATAACGGTTAAACAAATGCGGGATCTGATCTTTTGGTATTCCCGGGCCCTTGTCTATAACAGAAACCTTTGCTCTTTTTTTTATTTTTTGAATATCAACAATAATCTCTTTAGATTCCGGGGCATAGTTTCGGGCATTATTGACAAAGTTTATGATCACCTGATCGATTCTATCAGCATCTGCATATACCTTCAAATCCAGGTCTCCGGTAGTTTTAATACTATAGGTGCCTTCAATTTTGAGGTGATTGCAACAGTCTCCTATCAATTTAGAGATGGTGAACCAGGTTTTTTTTATATAAAGTTCCCCCTGATTTAACTTACTTGCGTTTAGCAGATCATCAACCAGTATGGTAATTTTATCCAGACTTCTGGAAGCCTTTTCAATTAGAATGGGCAAAGATTCTGTTTGTGGCTGCTCATGGAGTCGGCTGATGAGTTGCATAAAAGCAGACAAGCTCGTAATTGGTGTTTTTAGTTCATGACCAGCAATACTAACAAAATCTTCCTTCTGTTGCTGAAGCTGTTTTAGCTCTTGAATATCGGTTGCCGTTACAATCCAAAGGCCAACCATCCCATCTTCCAGAATTGGTTGCATTCGGTTTAAATGCCAACGGTAGATTCCTTCAGTGTTGCGATATCTGTTTTCAAATTCTCCTCCTTCATGACCTGACCTGATTAAATTATATTTGCGAAGTGTTTCATGTACGTCATCTGGATGAATCACTTTGAGCCATTTGCTGCCGTATGTTTCAGTGGGATTGAGCCCGGTATAATCATACCAACGGTTGTTAAAATAAGTCATTTTTCCCTTGATTGTATTGGTCATTGCCATTTGAGGAAGCGCGTTGATTAAAGCCCGGAATCGCTTTTCACTTTTTTCGGCTCGTAACCTTGCCTTTACCTGTTCTGTAATTAGGTTGGCTACCAGCATTATTCTGACAGTTTTACCGTTTGTGTCTTTCAAGGGCTGATAGACATAGTTTGAATAGACTTCCTCTGTTTTATTATTATGTTTCAGAAAAACTTTCATTTCATTTCCATAATAAGGAGTGCCATTCATGTAAACCTCATCCATGATCTGGAGAAAACCCTGGGCTTCTAACTCAGGTATGGCTAACTTAAGCGGTTTTCCTATAATTGTAGCATGTTTACCCCAAACTTCAAGCATTTTTTCGTTTGCCGTTTCGATAATCAGATCTCTTCCTCTAAAAACCGCAATGGCTACAGGTGCATCAGCAAGCAGTGATCTAAATCTGGCTTCGCGTTCTGAAAGTTGTCTTAAAGTGTCATAAAGCTGATGCTCAGATTTTATTTGGCTATTGGATTCATAAAAGGTAACCAATAGTCCCCCAACTTTTCCTTCGATATTATAGAGTTGACTGCAATTAAAAACCCAGTGACTATTTTCAGGGTGACCATTGGTTTGTTTTTGTATTAATTGGTCTTCATGCCACAACATGGTGTCCCCGGCCATCATCATTCCGATACGGGTTTTTATTGCCGGCCAGATTTCCAGCCAGCAATCCTGAGCTCTTGTCCCTAATGCTTCGGGGTGCTTATTTAATTTTTCCAGGGTTGGTTTATAAGCATCATTATAAAATTGAATAAGCTCAGGGCCCCACCATAGAAACATTGGAAATTTTGAGTTTAGAATAATGTCCAGAGCGGTTAGTAAATTTTGCGGCCATGTCTCCGTACTACCTAAACTGGAGTTAGACCAATTGGTTGAGTATATTAAATACCCCATCTCCCCGGCATCTTTTAGATGCGTCAGATAATCAAAAGATATTTTGCTATGAACTGGCATAATGAAAACTTTTAGAACTAGATATACATTCTCTATCCACTAGGTTAGAGGTTCTAATAGGGGGTCATATTTCATTAATCACTCTTTGGTGTTAACATGCCGCAACGCAAAATGTTTTATATAATAGGTACCTTTTTAATAGGAATATCCGGTACAAAGGTGATATAGATGATACATTTTTTTGGTTACATAACTGTAAGGTTTGATGGCCCGGGTTACCTGAACTTTGTATGGCCCACCGGTACAGCCTAAATAGCTATAGAACGTTAATGCAGCTGGAGCATAGCCAGGCATTTCAATTTCGGGAATTACAGTAATGTAGCGGTCAGAAGTATGTTTTTCCAGTTCTCTGATTAATAAGATATTATGTAGTTATTATCGGCTAATATCAGGTAGGTTTCTCATTTTTATGGATGATACCTTTGGTTTATTACCATCATAAACTTAAAGAACCGATTTGAAATGAGTATTAACTGGACCGGGGTTTTCCCCGCTGTAACGACGAAATTTACAGCAAACGACGAACTTGATTTAGAGACTTTTGATCTAAACCTTACCGCACAGCTCGAGGCCGGAGTTAACGGAATTATACTTGGGGGTAGTTTAGGCGAAGCTAGTGTGCTTTCCGATGAGGAGAAATTCACATTGCTGTCTCATACGCTGGAATTTGTAAAGGGCAGAGTTCCTGTATTGTTAAATATTGCAGAAGGAACCACTAAAAGGGCAATTGAAGTTGCACAAAAAGCAGCATCAATTGGCGCAAATGGATTAATGTTGCTGCCTCCAATGCGTTATAATGCATCGGCTGAAGAAACTTTAACCTTTTTTGGCGCTATAGCAGAGAGTACACCACTTCCGATCATGATTTACAATAATCCTGTTGATTATAAGATTGAAGTTACCCTGGATATGTTTGAAGTGCTAACCCAATATCCGAATATTCAGGCGATTAAAGAATCAACCAGGGATGTTTCAAATGTAACCAGGTTGATCAACAGGTTTGGAGATCGCTTTAAGATCTTTACCGGTGTAGATCCATTGGCAATGGAAAGTATCGTAATGGGTGCTCATGGTTGGGTTGCCGGCTTAGTGGATGCTTTCCCTAGAGAAACTGTAGCGATTTTCAACTTAATCAAAGAAAACCGAATTCCGGAAGCCCTTACCATTTATCGTTGGTTTTTGCCTGTATTGGAACTCGATATTCACGCTAAATTAGTTCAATATATTAAGCTTGCGGAAGTCGCCACTGGAATTGGAACGGAAGCAGTGAGGGCACCGCGTCTACCTTTAACAGGGGAAGAGCGATTGAGCGTGCTTAAGATTATAAATGATGCTTTAGCGGAACGCCCATTACTTCCGGTGGGTAGCTGGGGAGCATCTGTTACGGCAGAGGTATGAGCGGGGTAGAACTTTATGCAGTTAATCCTGCAAACGGACAAAAGTTAGCAGGTACCTTTCTTAAGGCTGATGCTAAAATCGTGGAGGAGTCCTTAGCGGCTGCCGAACAGGCATTTTACATTTATCAGCAGATTGATCAGGCTAAGAAAGCGCTCTTTTTACAAGCTATAGCCGATGCATTAGTGGCGAACGGAGAAGAGATTATTAACAGAGCTTCGGAGGAAAGTGGTCTTCCGATTCCCCGTCTCCAGGGAGAATTGGGCAGAACAACCGGGCAGTTGCGTTTATTCGCGGATCTTGTATTGGAAGGTTCCTGGGTGGATGCTGTGATTGATACCGCCATGCCGGAAAGAAGTCCTGTGCCTCGTTCGGATATCAGAAAAATGTTAGTTCCGATTGGACCCGTTGTGGTATTTGGAGCCAGTAATTTCCCTTTGGCTTTTTCAGTGGCCGGAGGCGATACAGCATCGGCGTTAGCGGCAGGTTGTCCGGTAATTGTGAAAGCACATCCTGCGCATTTTGGGACCAGTGCGCTCGTTGGTCAGGCCATCATTTCAGCGGCAGCAGAAACGGGAATGCCAAAGGGAATATTCGCTTTGCTTTTTGATAATGGCTTGGACATTGGTGCCGCCCTGGTACAACATAAATTGACTAAAGCAGTCGCTTTTACAGGATCGTTTAAGGGGGGGATGGCACTGATCAAACTGGCAGAGGAACGGGACGAGCCCATTCCTGTTTTTGCCGAAATGGGCAGCATTAATCCGGTAGTTTTATTTCCTGAAATGCTGGACAACAGGCCTGAAGAAATGGCCAGACAGCTGGCCGCATCCATTACTTTAGGTGCCGGACAATTTTGTACCAATCCAGGGATAACGTTTGCTATTTCAGGTGATGGCTTAGACCGTTTCAAATCTTCATTAGCTGAGGCGATCTCCAAAACACCCTCTGCAACGATGCTAACCCCTGGAATTGCAGAAAATTACCTGTCCCGCTCTAATGCCATGTTGAAAGAGAAAGGTGTTTCCTTATTAGCGGAATCAGCAGCTATCAATGAAAATCTGCAATGTCAGTCTGTTCCTAGAATTTTGGCGGTAAGTGGTTCAGGTTTTATTAAAAATAAGGGCTTAATGGAGGAAGTTTTCGGACCGCATGGGCTATTGGTATTCTGCGAAAACAGGCTGGAGTTAGAAAGAGCGTTGGCTGAACTGGATGGCCAACTCACGATCACACTAATGGCAACAGTCAAGGACCTTCAGGCGCATCAAAATATAGTAGAATGTTTAAAGTCAAAAACCGGAAGGATCATTCTTAATGGTGTACCTACGGGGGTGGAGGTTTGCGCTGCAATGCAACACGGTGGGCCATTTCCATCCACCAATGATAGTCGTTTCAGCTCCGTAGGAACGTCAGCTATCTACAGATTTGTCAGACCACTGGCATTTCAGGACTGGCCGCAGGAGTTGCTGCCAAATGCATTAAAGGATGGTAATCCATTAGGGATTTATAGAAAAATTGATCAACAATTAAAGAAATAAAATGGCAAGTAAAACCTTTTTTTGCATAGATGCCCATACCTGTGGAAACCCTGTACGACTGGTTGCAGGTGGCGGCCCTCAATTGACCGGCAACAATATGAGCGAAAAGCGACAACATTTTTTGAAGGAGTTCGATTGGATTAGAACCGGGCTTATGTTTGAGCCCCGTGGACATGATATGATGTCGGGCAGTATCCTATATCCGCCACACAACCTGGAAAATGATGTTGCTGTACTTTTTATTGAAACCAGCGGCTGTCTTCCGATGTGTGGACACGGAACAATTGGCACCATCACCATAGCCATTGAGGAGGGGATTATTAAACCGAAAATACCTGGAATCATCAGGATGGAGGCTCCTGCAGGTTTGGTATTAATTGAATACACCCAAAAGGGGAATAAGGTGGAGTCTGTTAAATTGAGGAATGTTCCAGCTTACCTCGCAGGAGAAAATATGAGTGTGGAATGTCCGGATTTAGGGGAGCTGAATTTTGATGTAGCCTATGGAGGCAATTTCTATGCAATCATAGATCCCCAGAAAAACTTTCCAGGCCTGGAAAATTATACGGCAGGACAGTTGATTAGCTGGAGTCAGACGATCCGGAAGCGAATCAATGAGCTTTATACTTTTGTCCATCCATTGGACCCCACTATTAATGGTTGCAGCCACATTTTATGGACGGGAGCAACCCTGGATCAGAATTCAACCGCTAGAAATGCGGTTTTTTATGGCGATAAGGCCATTGACAGGTCTCCATGCGGTACAGGAACTTCTGCCAGATTAGCCCAATGGTATGCAAAAGGAAAGCTCAAGATAGGGGAAGACTTTATTCATGAAAGCTTTATTGGCAGCAAGTTTATTGGCCGTGTAGAAGAAGAGGTTGATCTTAATGGGATCAAGGCTATTGTTCCAAGTGTTGAAGGCTGGGCCAGGGTATTTGGCTATAATACCATCAAGATAGATAGCGATGATCCTTATGCCCATGGCTTTCAGGTCATTTAAAAATATATCAATAATTATTTTAAACAGAATTATGTCTAAGGTCTTAATTATCGGTGCGGGCATAATGGGGCTCAGCACAGCATATTATTTACAAAAAAAAGGATATCAGGTTACGATCATTGATAAGGGGGAGATCAGAGATAGTTGTTCATTAGGCAATGCAGGTATGATTGTACCCAGCCATTTTGTGCCTTTGGCCTCACCTGGAATGATTACCCGGGGAATCAGGTGGATGTTTGATCGTAAAAGTCCATTTTATGTGCGTCCTTCCTTAAATATGGATCTGCTGAAATGGGGGACTAAATTTGTGAGGTATGCCAACAAGAAACATGTCTCAGCAGCAGCAATTCCCTTGCGGGATCTTTCCTTGCTCAGTAAAAAACTGTACCAGGATCTCGCAAGGGAAGAGGATTTTAAATTTGAGCTGAGCAATCATGGTATCCTGGCCTATTATAAAACGGAAAAGGCGGCAGAAGAAGAGGCACACCTTGCCGCTAAAGGAAATGAGTTAGGATTGGATATGGCAGTACTGGATGCCGATGCGTGCAGGAAGTTACAGCCAAAGCTTAATCTTGATGTACTAGGCGCGGTTCATTACCGCTGTGATGCCCATTTATATCCTGCAAAGCTAATTTCTGCACTCAGCAGCTATTTGGAAAACAACGGTGTGGAGATCCGGAGAGGCGAAGAAGTTCAGCACATCGTAAAGCAAGAGGGAAAGATCGTGTGTGTTCATACCGAAAATGGCGTTTTTGAAGCAGATCATTACGTACTTGCTGCCGGCTCCTGGTCGCCGGCGATTGCAAAGACAGCTGGTCTGAGTATTTCCATTATGCCAGGTAAAGGCTATTCATTTATGGAGCCCGAAAAAGAAGAAAGAATGACTATTCCGGCTTTGCTTTGTGAGGCCAGGGTTGCCATTACGCCGATGAATGGGAGTTTGAGATTTGGCGGTACCATGGAACTCGATAAAATTAATAACAGGATTGATATGCAAAGGGTAAAAGGAATCGTTGAATCCGTACCCAAATATTTCCCTGATTTAAAGCCAGCGTTGCCATCAGCAGAGCAGGTATGGTTTGGGTTTAGACCTTCTTCGCCAGATGGCTTACCTTATATTGGTAGAACAAAACAGCTGACGAATCTAATTGTGGCTACAGGGCATGGAATGATGGGCCTTAGTTTAGGGCCGGCAACCGGTTTTTTGGTGAGCCAGTTGATTGGAGAGGAATCTCTGGAAATGGATGTTTCCATGTTTTCTCCTGACCGTTAGGGTATTAGTTTTGCAGTTTTGTCTAAATATATGGTAGTATATTAACCGAAATGCTTAGTTTCTTTTGTAATAAAGGCGAATATTGGTAGCTTTAATATCAGGTCAATAAAGCTATCAACATGAAGGTATTACCATTTACAATTCTTGTTCCAGACGATAAAAGCGTCATTTCAGAAATAATAGCGCAACCTTACTTTTATCCTCATTTTCATCGCCACGATGAATGGCAGGTGACCTGGATACAAAAAGGAGAAGGGACTTTACTGGCTGGAAATGACCTTCATGCCTTTCAATCCGGAGATGTTTATGTAATAGGCGCAAAACTGCCACACCTCTTTAAAAGTAACCCTGAATATTTTGCCCCGGATAGTAATATCGAAATCCAGGCATGTTCACTCTACTTCAATCCGGCAGGACTAATGGCACCCTTGTTTAATCTGCCGGAGATGAAGTTGAGTACCTCTTTCCTTTTGAAAATGAGACATGGATTTAAAGTTCCGGCATCCATGCGGAATGAGCTTACTTCAATAATGCTGGACATCCATACCGCAAGCGGATCGAATATGTTACACCATTTTTTGGAATTTGTGGATCGGTTAAATGGGATCAGTGAGCGCGCGGAGTCGCTGTGTTCCAATCTTTATTCTCCTGATTTTTCAGAATCGGAGGGGATGCGTTTAAGTAAAATCATCAATTTTATTACCCTCAATTACAATCATCAGATCTCCCTGGAAGATGTTGCTGATGCCGCATGTATGACCAGACAAGGCTTTTGCCGCTATTTTAAAAAGCATACCGGCCATACATTTGTTTCCTTTTTAAACGAGGTTCGCGTGAATGACGCCTGCAAAAGCCTGGTGTTAGGGGAAAGCCCGGAAAGCATTTCCGGTGTAGCCTTTAAAGTTGGCTTCAATAGTATCACCAATTTCAATCGGGTATTTAAGCATATTATCGGCCAAACACCCCGGGATTATGTTGATCAGTACCGACAAATCAGCAGAGTGAATTATGCTACTGCTTAAAAACAAGGCGGTTAATTTGTCGATCCGGGGTGTTTTGAAACGCTATGCTAAGGATTTAATAACGAAAATATTTATGTAATGTTAAGTGGTTTATCAATTTCACACCAGGTAGCATTTTCATTTAAATACTCGTTCATCTTTTAGTTGCTCGCTATTGCCATAGTTCTGTGTTTAGTGAGATAATAGTCGTTTAAGTGTTTACATTACAGATAATCGTTGCTTTATATGAAAGTCGGTGAAATCCTCAATTTACTTCTTAGCGGCTCCCACTCCCTCTACAACAACAATTGGATCTACAAATTATATAGTTACACAAACAGATGGATGTCTTAGTTTGCCGGCAATCATCACGGTTATCATTACAGCCGGCCCATCTGCGGCGATTACTTATTCCGGTTCTCCCTACCGTTCAGATATGGCAACTGCTACAGTAACCCGAACAGGGACAGCTGGAGGTACCTATTCTTCAACCACAGGTTTGTCCATCAACCCAATTAGTGGGTGTAATGTATATTGGAAAGTTGAAGGGGCAATAACGGGTGCTTCAACAGTTATGGCCGGAGGCACGCTTAAAGGAAGGTTATTTTCTACTTTAGGAGCGATAGCGATTGATGGCCTGTCTGCAACGATTGCTATGTGTTCGTTAGAAACAACCTGGACAGGATCAACCACCACAACCAATATGACAGTGCCTGCAGGTGTTCCTCGTTACCCACTGTTAAATACAGGAACAGGTGCTGTAAAAAATGTAACTGTTCAAAGTAATGCCTCACTAACTATAACAGGTGGAACATTGGAGATAACAGGATAGATCAACAATTCCGGGGCATTTGAAACATCAGCAGGAACTGTTAAAATGAATGGCTCTGCCCCGCAAACGATAGCAGCCAATACATTTGCCGGAAACCGGGTCAATCATCTTATTACAAAGGTCAATGTATGCTTATGAGTTAGCCAGGAAGGGTTATACAATCAGGGAGGTATTGGCTTTTGGCCCTATCAATTACCATCCGATCTTTTTAGGGACACCTGAGGCTATTGCCGATAAATTTCAGCAATGGTTTGAAGCCGGAGTGGGAAAAGGGTTTAGTGTGGTCCCGGATTCTGGACTTTCCTCAATTAAGGGTTTCGTGGAACAAGTAATTCCAATTTTACAGAAACGAGGATTGCTATGCGAAGAATATACTTCAAATACTTTAAGAGGACATCCAGGACTCCCTTATCAAAAGGGACCAATTTAATGAATAGCCAATTGTACAATTACTTATCTTTATAAGATGATAGAAACAAAAGGATATGCTGCGCAAAGCGCAGATACAAATTTGGCTCCCTGGGCTTTTGAACGCCGGGAAGTTGGTCCGCATGATATACAGTTTGATATCTTATTTTGTGGTGTTTGTCACTCAGATCTGCATCAAATTAAAAACGATTGGTTTCCAGGTATATTCCCAATGGTTCCCGGACATGAGATTGTTGGTCGTGTAGTTAAAGTTGGCGACCATGTGAAAAAATTCAAAGTAGGCGACCTTGCCGGTACCGGATGCATGGTAGACTCTTGTCAGGTTTGTGAAAACTGTAAGAAAGACCTGGAACAATATTGTCTGGAAGGAAGTACGGGTACCTATAATAGTTTAGAAAGAGACGGTAAAACACCAACCTATGGCGGTTATTCCAATACCGTAGTGGTTAGGGAAGAGTTTGTACTGCATGTATCAGATAAGTTAAACCTGGCTGCCGTAGCACCGCTATTGTGTGCCGGTATTACTACTTACTCTCCTTTAAGGCATTGGAAAGTAGGAAGAGGTCATAAACTTGCCGTATTGGGGCTTGGTGGACTGGGGCATATGGCTGTAAAATTTGGCGTTGCCTTTGGTGCTGAAGTAACTGTGTTAAGTACTTCCCCTAAAAAGCAAGAAGATGCAAGAAAATTGGGCGCCCACAATTTTGTTCTGACTACAGATGAAGCTCAGGTTAAGGCTGCAATGGGCACATTTGACTTTATCCTGGATACGGTTTCAGCAGAGCATGATTTTAATATGTACTTATCTTTACTGAGAACTGATGGTACGCTGATCTGTGTGGGCGTTCCACCTAAACCAGCAGAAATACAGCCTTTCAGTTTGCTGGGGGGAAGAAAAAGCGTTGCAGGCTCTGGTATCGGAGGGATTGCTGAAACTCAGGAAATGCTTGATTTTTGTGCAGAACATAATATTGTTTCTGAAATAGAAATGATTGACATGAAAGATATTCATACTGCTTATGAACGTATGGAAAAAGGAGATGTACGTTACAGGTTTGTAATTGATATGGCAACATTATAATTTGAGTATTAATCAGCCTGCTGAAGCTTTCTTTTCAACTTACTTAGCGATTAGGAAGGAATTTCATGTGAGTTTATTGAAATTTTATGAAGAGAATAATTGAAAAAAAATCCCATTTTAATCTTTGCTATTCCGCTTATCATTTTCTTTTTAATAGGATGTGCATTGCTTTATTTCGCAGTCCAAAAAATTGAAATCATTCCATTCTATGGCTGGATTGTTATTGGAGCTTTTATCATCATCCCAATATTATTGACATATGGGCAGGTATTTGGTTTCAGCCCTTGCAAAGCCATAGAGTCCAATAGAAACCAATTGGTTTTCAACCCGGATGGAATTGATTTTGAAATGACTTTATTTGACTGTTCTTGTTTCATTAAATGGAATAGTATTGATACCATTATTTATTCAGATTCCAGAAATGAGCATTGCGCTGAGTATATCATTTTTGTTAATGAATTACCAATATGTACTCAAAAGGAAAAACCATGGTGGCTAAATAGGTTATTCCCCTACAAGCAAAAAAACAATAAAATAAGAATAAAAAGTGATGCTATAAATTTTAAAGCGCTACCTGATCTGGTTGAAAAGTATTTACGATCAAGTTGGTTTTGAATTTAAAGACAGTAGAAAAGGGACTTTAATAGATTCGAAAACGTTTACGGAAGGAGAGACGCATACCACAATAGAAAAGTGGAAGCCAGAAAGTAATTATGAACCTTTTGAAATGATATACGACAAGTATTGCCGAACAGTTCATGATATTGAAAAACGGGATGGTGCAATATAGAATTAATAATATATGCCATTCGGTGAATCGTTTGGCAACCTCTAATTTTTTTTTTAAAAACGGTTAGTAGTACAATTTATAGGGTTTAAAACAACAAAGGCTTAGATTTCTCTAAGCCTTTCTGTGATCCCGCTGGGATTCACACCTAGTGCGAAAATCAGCGTTTATTCATTATCTGGGAGGTTTTTGAATTGGTGCTAACCGAATCGCTCACCTTTTATTTGTACGTTTTTGCTACAATTGCTACATTGTAAATATACTAAAAAGTGATAATAACTGAGTTAAACTAGTTTTGGTTGTTTGGAGATGCTGCTGTTTCGTATTTATAGTGTCTACTATCAAACCACTTCCACCGGTATATTTCAAAGCCTAAATATTTGTACCCACAGTTAAGTAATACAGGTTCAATCTCTTTGAAGTTGAAATAGCAAAACTGTATAAGTTCTATCTTTTCATTATCTTTTAGATAAACTATGATTTGTGAGAATCTGCCAATTTTATATGGTATTACAGAAGTACTAAATCCAATGATATCTTCTTTTGTTATTAACCTAGTGGTATTCCTTAAATAATTGATTTCTTTTAAAAAGTCTTTTGTAACGGCAATTTTCTTAGTTTGGAGGAAGAATGATTTTGTAATTACATAACTATAGGAATAAAACAATAATAAGCCTAATAGAATAGCACCGATTTCTATTGGGGCGCGTTCTGTATCCATAATGCTTAGGACTAAATGGTAGGCAAATATGACAGTAATTCCCGATAGAAAAACGCAATAAATCAATCGAAAAATTGGAATTAGGAAATTAAATTTAGGTTTAAATTCTTGGGTCATTGAGCATTTCTTTATTTTGGAATATCTTTTATTATGAATTAGATGGTAACTTAATTATTAAGCAGAAATTGAAGCAAAAGAACAAAGTAGTTTTTTCTGAGGTGAAGTGCTTGGTGTTGTCACGTACAAATGTAAATAATTATTTTCTAATGGAAAGTTTTGAGGTGAGTGCAGCCTTTTTTCAATAGGGATGATGGTTAGGGTTAGTTAAAAAACAATGGGTAGTAAACAGACTGTATTTTTTATAACAAAACCGGATATTGAATCTATTTTAAAAGAAATAGAAGAAATTTTTGATATTCGATATTTTTTAATGGGGCTTTTTGATAGCCCTCATATAATTCATCATAATTCAATATTTGATGACCCAAAAATTGGATTAACATCTTTTGGAGATTGGAATCTTATTGATCGGTATCTGATTATTCCACAGGTTAATGAAGTCGGTATTCGAGTGGTTGATCAAAAAAAAAGGGGGGAGTAAAGTATGCAATGCCCCCATAAAGTTAGACTGCACAGCCCCCAAAAAGTTAGACACTTTCTTGGGGCATTTTTATGAATAGAAAAACAAAGTTTAGTGTAAGTTTCAAGGAGTCTTTGGTCAAAGAGCTTCTTGAGGGTAGAATTGGATCGACAGCACTTTCTGCAAAACATGGCATTTCGGCTGGTGCTTGGAAATAAGGTATTCCACCGCTACTAAGTAGGTGCATTAACGACACCAGATATGCCTTCGTTCATCTAGGATAAGTACTTATCCTGGATTCATTCAGTCTAAACTATATCTGTTATACTTAATGATTTCCACAAAGTCCCGATTACGTGATAGGTTTCCTCGCATTCATAATCTGCAATCACTGGGTTCAATTTATTTTTAATTACATCAGCTCTCCTTCATTACGTGTTCACCATTCTGTCGAGTAAAACTATACCTTTGTGATCATATTTGAAGCAGATATTGACGCCAAAGGCTTGCGTCAAGGCATACTAAGCAGTCATCCTGTGGATTGCCTATGCTTAGATTTCTCTCTCAATTCGCGTGTTGGTGAGCATATTATACTGAATCTAATTGCAAGACTTGAATTAGAGGCTTAATTCTTGAAGAAATGTATTTATATTGCTCCAACAAAGTTAACTATAGCTAAATCATCATGGGTCTAATTTCTTCTGGTTGTCTGATATTTCTGGGTATAATGGCCAAGTATTCGACAAACAATGATGGATGGAGTTCTGCAAAGAAATACTCAAACTATCTCATTATAGGTGGACTATTTCTTTTAGTTATTGGTCTATTGAGACTGCTTTAGGGCACATTCTCTTTCTTATTTATGATGTAAGTTTGTTAGTAATTATGAGAGGAACGCAAGTAAGGATAATTGTTCACGAACCAGATGATTGGAAGAACGGCAACCTCTTTGGCACTATTGTCAATGACAGAGGAGGTAAACGGTTAGTGGTGGAGCTCATAAAACCTAAAGATTTCATCTTGTTAAGCAACTTAATTGAGCTTCGGCCGAGGGGATTGAAACCATCTTTCAAGCCACTAATGCAATACTATTCCGTTATGGTAGATGGCCTATTTCTTGACAATGAGGGTAATTCTATGAAAGGGGGGATTTATGGTAGCGTCACGATCGATTAACAAGTTGTTCCTGTCAGTTTAAAAAAGTTACGACCAATTAAAATGAAGTACAAAGTTAAACATATTGTTAATAGTGAGACTAGATGGTGGCATTTGGTATTCATCTTGCTTGCTATCGCATTAGCTACAACGTTTTTATATATCTTTCTGATTCCGTTTGTATTCTGGAACATTTACGGTAGTGGTGCTAGTGCAGATAGAATTGGGAGGCTACCGGCGATGACCTTTGTAGGTGAATGGCTACCCTTAATCATAGCATTAATGTTTCTTGGTTTTGGTTTCTACCGAAATACAGCGAAACACAGTCTATCTAATGCAAAATCCTACTTGCTGGTTTCAATATTGTTGTTACTGTTATATCTGTTAAGGATTCCGATTCTGAACTTTATGTTTACAGTCTTCCAGTAGTTACAATATCCACGATCCGGACCTTTCTCTTAATAAACAACAACAAAGCATGAATATGAAAGGATGGAAGCAAAGTGCTATCTTACATCTATGTTTGGAAAGAGTGATGAAAGTTACCTGAAGGAGATCGCTAAGATAGAAGGTTTGGGTGATATGACTGTTAATGAAAGACTTTATGCTATTGGCCTTATGAAAGAATTTGATAGGCTTTCGTGATCCCGTTGGGATTCACACTTAGTGCGAAAATCTGGATTTATTCATTATCTTGGAGTTTCTGGATTGGTACTAACCGAATCGCTCACCTCTGATCTTTACTGGTAATAAAAAATGACGAAAAGGAACTTCTTAAAAAATGAGATCTTGAAAGCTTTGAGCGAAAAGCTCAAGCCTTATGATTATAAATTAAAAAAATCTGATGATTCTTTTATTCAAAAAACTGAGTTTGGATGGAATATGTTTAGTACTACTTTCCTTGTAAGGAGCGAAGGTTGGAACATTAGACCAGGTTTATTAATACGCTTTAATGTGGTAGAAGACTTGTTTCATCAGGTATCTAATTTTGAGAAAAAGTATCATAAGGGAACACCTACACTTGGTACCAGTATAGAAAATTTAAACATCAACGGATTGGAGGCAAGATTTGATTTATTTGAAGAAGCGCAAATCGATCGTGTAGCGAGTGAATTGTTTAAACTCTTTAAGTCGGTTGGAACTCCATTTTTTGAAAAGTATAATAATCTCCCCGCAGTAGACCATCAAATTAATGATGATAATACCGTTTTAACTGGGTTTATTTTTAAAGGAACCAAGGGGCTAATATTGGCCAAATTATTAGGGAGAAAGGATTTTGGAATTCTTCAAGAGAAATATCAACACTACTATGAAAGTTTTTCGGACGGCTTTTATCTGCCTGAATACCTAAGAGTGAAGGAGTTATTATCGAGTAATGACAGGTAAACTAAGAACAAATTCAAAGGCTGTGGAAATCAGACTGGATGAAAAAGGGGCTGCCCTTTTTACGGCTGTATAAACGGGTGTTTTCGAGCGTAGCAAAGTACTTGAAATCATGCGATGGTAGGCAGCTAACAGCAAATAAGCAATAGGCTATATAACTGTATAGCTATTTCCGGACAAGACATACAGTTGTTCTGTTGAAGAAACTTCTAAAGTTGAAATTTTTGGGTTAAGTTCGTCAACTAAAATATAAAAATGAGCGCTCTCAAGAAAATCTTGTCCGAAAAAACAAATAATGAATTAATGTTTTATGTTAAAAATATTGATAAACATACAGAAGAAGCTGTTGGTCTGGCCTTAAAAGAACTGAATAATAGGAATGTACAATTGCCTGAAGGGTTAATTGATAATATCGAAATACAGCTGGAAGTTAAAAGGAAAAAGGAGCAGAACGAACGAGTCTCAGGTTGGGATGAAAATGTCGTTGTTAATCTTGATACTCCGCAGTATTACTCAAAAAGAGCCATTTATTGCTTCTCTATTTTGTTTTCAGTATTCTTTGGTTCGTTTATGCTGGCGGCCAATTGTAAGGATGCCAATAAGCCAACCTGGCCAGTAATTTTGTATGGTATTTTATATAATTTACTAGCTTTAGTTGTTGCGGATTACATAAATATAGGGACATCTTATGTCTTTTTAGCTAATGGAGTGGGTGTATTGCTTATGTATGAATTGTTTTGGGGAAGGTACATTGGAATCAGCACAAAATACCGCACGAAATCAATAAGGAAGCCCTTTATTATAGCTGCGGTCGTATTTAGTGCCTATATTATATTAATGATTTATGAAATGCGGGTAGGAAGATAATTTTACAGGTATAAGTAGTGGGGCTTAGTCGAGTACTTTTCCATTAAAATCAATTTTATATTTTGTTTTACAAAAATCTGTTAACTCAATATGATCGACGTTTAATAAAAATGATTCATCATCAAGAGAAACAAAAATATCATAACCGCCAAATTTCCAAATGGTATTACCTTCTTTATCAAGCCGAGATATTTCAACTTCTCCATGAATTAAATAGTCATTTTGTAATTTATAGACCCCAAAGCAAGTAACCTGATCGGCCCTTTTTTGCCATTTTAGTTCCAAGTCAGCTATTGTTAAACAGTAAACAGTGTCGCAGCAACATATAATTAATTCATCATTGTTGATAATTGAGGAATCTGGATTAATGATTGTTGCCCCACCTGATCCGATAATAATACAATCATTTACCAGTTGATTTTCATTAAATATTTTTATTCCATGTTTTGAAGTTGGGTATTCACCCCCTGCTTCTCCAAAGTGATGTTTCGAATATTTGAAGTTATTATCAGCAGAACCAAATATGTAGTTTGGTTCGTCTAAAATTTCTACTGTAAGGTTTCTATATATGTATTGGTTCTTTGCCATGTTTAAAAATCCCAATTATGCATTGTGTCGTCATTACAATAAAAGCCTTCAAACTCAAATTTAGGTATAATATAATTGAGTAATTCGTGATCTCCACAAATTAAATAGAAGAAGCTATCCCAGTCTATGGTAAAAAGTAGTGACCTATCAATAGGGAAAAAGTACATATATCCCCTTACCTGCAATACAAATTCCGAACAGGTAAACTCAGATATATTAAGTGTTTTTCTGTCCTCAAAAAATTCATCGGTTACGACAAGCTTTAACTTCCCTAACGCAGTTAAGCAATTGTAAATCTTAATTAAACTTAAAATTTCAATACGCCCTTCAGTCGGATGAAAAATGCCATTTTTATTAGTGAATTCGTCAAGTATCTTGTGAAGATCTTCTTTTTTTAAATCCTTTCTTAGAGCGCCAATTGATGTTCTTAATGCAAGGTTAATCTCAGATAATTCGCTAAAGCCCCCATGTTCTAATATATATTGCCAGGGTACAATTACCCCATCCTTAATTATCTCCTCATTAGTTGGATAATTAGGATTTTGAGTATAAATTACCCGCCCATCAAAAGGTTTGAGATTTTTGAAAATATCATCCCTTTCCTGAAGCTCTACTAGGCTTATGGTTTTTGTAGGGCTGACTTCAAGTTCTCCTTGCTCATTGTTGTTCAGCTGAAAGAAAGGAGAAAAAGCAATGAATACACTGTCAAAATAGTCGCCAAAGTGTTGTTTTAATGTTGACTCATACTCAGGATATAAGTGGTTTGTGTCAAATATGTTGTCCATTGGTTTTAATAAAACTGATTTTGAAGATAATTAGAATTTGATATCTAAGTCAAAGATATAAATTTCGATTACACTGATGCCGAAATGGCTAAATAGGTCAACGCCTCGGTGCTTATTCAGCTATACAGCAATATGGCTGTAGGTTTAGTAAACTAATTGCTTATGTGTAATGCTGATTAGTTAGTATAACAATAGGCTAGCTAAGCGGAATAGTAGCTTTGTTCTGTGCAGATGATATGCAGAAATCCGCTTCTAGACCTCATCTTCCGGTTACAAAATCTCTTTGTTTTGTAATCGGCAGGTTGTGTTTTTGGGTACCCAAAAACTCCTTGCCTTTATTTATTCTAGCCCCAAAAGGCTAGAATAAATAAAGGAGGGAAACCCCTGCGCAACTTGGGGTTTCTCAAAAGCCATAAAAAAGAGTAAGAATTTTGGCAGAGAAGCCAGTTTCATGAATTGCTAATGGTATTTCTCCCTTAATAAAGCCATATCTGCACCGACCTTAATGTCTAATATCTTAGCATAGTGTTGTGTCGTTCTGATGTTTGTGTGCCCCAACATCTTCGATATGCTTTCAATCGGTACCCCATTTAAAAGCGTTACGGTAGTTGCAAAAGTATGGCGGGCAATGTGGGAGGTTAGTTTCTTGTCAATCCCGCAGAGATCTGCTATTTCTTTCAGATACTCGTTTAGCTTTTGGTTGCTGGGAACAGGAAGTAAATTCCCTTTATTTACGCAAACCTTGTTTGTTGCATAACGATCCATTATTTTAACTGCTGTGGGTAGCAGGGGGATTGCCGATCTGGTTTTTGTCTTTTGCCTATTGGTGAAAATCCAGCGTTCCCCGTCATTTCCCTTTTGGATATGCTCCTGTTTCAATTTAAATACATCTACGTAAGCCAGTCCGGTAAAACAGCAAAAGACAAAAACATCACGAACCTGCCTTAATCTTTCAGATAGGAACTCTTTTCCGGCGATCTGTTCCAGTTCCTCTTGATTAAGGTAATAACGGTCAACATTCTTGGTTTTGCCTTTGTAACCTAGAAAATGATCTTTTTCCACCCAGCCGTTTTCCAAACCAATGCGCAGGATCTTTCCTAAATTCTTGACGTTTTTAACCACATAGTTATTCTCGCAGTTTTTATCAGACCTTAAATAGTAGTCAAAATCATTCAGGAAGGCTTGATCTACTCTTTTAATATCCATATCCGTCAGCTCATATTTTGAAACGAGAAAAGTTGCCAAGTGTTTTTCTAAGACCTTATAACGGTTCAATGTGCCTTGTACATAGCCTTTGCCGACGAGAGACTGCATCTTTACGTTGTGATCTTTAACAGCCTCTAGTAAAGTGTGTGAACCGTTCATTTTTCCCAGATACCGGCATTTAATGGCCTCCGAGCTGATTCCAATACCGAAACTAACCAACTCCTGATGTGCCTGATAAACGGAACTTTGCAGTTGATCCAAATAGGAATTAAGCATTTTAACATCTTCTTTAGTTCCGATCAATCGGCTGGATCGCTTACTCCAACGGCTTGGGTTACAATCCCTGCTGGTCGCAATTTCTGCGCGTTTACCGTCAACCGTAATTCTCATGTAAATAGGGGTGTTGCCACTGATGTAGTTCTTTTGCTTTTTCAGATAGAAAAGCAGGCTGAAGTTCGTTTTCATCATTTAATGATTAAGGGTGAAACAAAAATAGCTTTGCAGTTTAACGCTTACAAGATGTTCAGTTTGTAACTACCTGTTCAGTAGCTAAATATGCGCAATTCGGTGAGTAGGGTGGATTTTCCAAATGACTCACCTAATCGCTCACTTTTTATATGAGAATTGGTGCAAGTTTTGGTACCCCCGTAAAAGTAAAAAGGCCGTTAATCATGCGATTAACAGCCTTTTGTACGTTTTGATTATGAATCTTGTGATCCCGCTGGGATTCGAACCCAGGACCACTACATTAAAAGTGTAATGCTCTACCAGCTGAGCTACGGAATCATTTCCCTTTTTGAGGGAATGCAAAAGTATCAAAATTATGCAGCTTTTCTGCATTAACATGGGCTTAATTTTAATTTAACATGGTTTTTTGGTTTAATCTGTTGATTTGTAGGTAAAAAAAATATAAGGAGATAGGACTTATATCCCTTTATCCAGCGTTCCGATGACTGTTTTCCTATAAAGCAAGCAGCCTAAAGCAATTATTGTGCAGGCCCACATGGTGGAAATCATAGGGTAAGCGGTATTGTTGTGGACTAAGCTTAGGATTGAGGTAATCAGGAAGGCCGACAAATAACTCAGTGAGCCAATTAGTGCTGATGCCGAACCTGTAAACGTAGGGAGGGAAGCCAGGTATAAAGCGGTTGTATTTGGCAAAATCGGACCTAGCATAGCGAGAAATATAAACGCAAGCGAAAGCAATAGGTAGAATGGTCCATTAAAATAGATGACCAAAACCATTGTCGCCCCGGTGATCAGCTGACAGATCAGTGCAAATTTTGTAATGACTTTGATCTCAAAATATTTTAGTAATCTGGTGTTGATCAGCCCTGCGCAGATAATTCCTACGGCGAACATAGAAAAGGTGAAGCCAAATTGTTTCCTGGTCAGGGAATAGATATTGGTGAATACAAATGGAGAACCAGTAATCATGGCAAAGGCTGCGCTATTACTAACCGCTCTGACTAAAGCATAATTTACAAATGCAGGATGCTTAATACATTGAAGATAACCGTATCGGATGGTCTGAAAATTTAATACTTTACTTTCAGTGCCGGGCTTCCCATCTGGCAGAACAGTCAAACATCCCAACAATCCAACTCCTGAAATCAGAGCCATAATCAAAAATAAATACTTCCAGGTGGATTCATCTGAGAGCATACCCCCGATCATAGGGGCAAGAATTGGTGATACGCCCATCAGAATTTGTAGAAGCGTGAAAACATGTGCCACATTTCGGCCCTTGTAAAGATCATTTACCAATGCTCTGGATATCACCTGACAGGAGCTTCCTGCCAGCCCCTGTACAAACCTTAGTGCCAGCAACCAGGTAAAAGAGTTGGTCAGTATGCAACAAACACTACAAACAATGTAAACTGCTAAACCAATTCTTAATGGTATTTTCCTACCCCAGGTATCAGAAAGAGGGCCTATGAATAACTGACCAAAGGCCATCCCGAAAAGAAACAGCGTTATTGTATGCTCTATCCGCACCATGGGCACTTTAAAATAAGTGGACATTGCACTAAATGCAGGTAGGTAGATGTCAATGGAGATAGATCCAATGGCGGTTAAAATACCTAAGGTAAGTGTCGTAAGGAGGGGATGCGGAATAGTCTTTGGCATGATCGGAAAGCTGATTTGTTATCTGCAAAACTAAGCTTACATTGGTTCTTTGTAAAGAGCCATTATACAAAGAATTAATAGAGCCAATTCATGAGCAAAATTTCACCCGAGATCCTGTTGACTTTTATCCATCTGGAACGTACACTTAAAACACCACTTTACATTCAGTTATATGATGAGATTAAGCGGGGGGTGTTTGATGGGATGCTTAAGCATGGGGATCGGATGCCTTCTACCAGAAGTCTGGCTGCGGAATTCAGTATTTCCAGGAATTGTGTGTTACTGGCTTTTGAACAGTTGACACTGGAAGGTTTTTTAACCAGTAAAACTGGTGATGGTACCTATGTTTGTGAGCAGCTCAATGAATTGAAACCTGTTGTCAGAAAATTAAAGAAGATTTTAGGAACCGAAGAAAGCACTTTGATTGCTACTGAAACGGAAGAGCTTCCCTTACATGCGAAATTCGTTTTAAACTATATCGGGCAGGAAGCGATGTTGCCTTTTCAGCCCTCCATCCCTTCTTTAGCAGATTTCCCATTCCAGATATGGGCAAAGATAGCAGCCAATGTGTACCGAAATATTCATAAGCTTCATCTGGGTTATGATAGTGCACAGGGCTATCTTCCCTTAAGGGAGGCGTTGACAGATTACCTTCGGATTAATCGTTCGATTAGCTGTACTGCGGATCATATTGTCCTGGTCAATGGCTCCAGTCAGGCGATGCATCTTATTGCGGAACTGCTTTTAAAAAAAGAGGACCAATGCTGGATGGAGGATCCTGGTTTTCTGAGAGCAAAATCAGCTTTTGCCCGTTTCGGTGCTAAAATCTGTCCGGTTCCCATTTCTGCTTCAGGTATGGATCTGGACTATGCCATACACCACTTTCCTGCTGCAAAGTTGGCCTATGTAACGCCATCCCATCAGTATCCTCTGGGGGAAACGATGCCGCTAATGGAAAGGATAAAGTTGCTGAAAAGGGCTGCACAACAAAATATGTGGGTGATAGAAGATGATTATGAAAGTGAGTTCCGTTATGTGAACAGGCCAATACCAGCCCTTAAGGGACTGGATACTTTTGGAAAAGTAATTTATGTGGGCACTTTTAACAAGACCTTATTTCCTGCCTTGAGAATTGGGTATATGGTGCTGCCTTCGGTAGCCCTTGCGCAACAATTTACGATTGCTAAAGCAGTCATCGATCGGCAAAGCCCGGTAATTGATCAGGCAATTTTAACTGAATTTATCCTCGGCGGGCATTATTCAAGACACCTGAGAAGGATGAGGTTAGTTTACCGCAAAGCTCAGGAGGAATTGGTCGCTTTGTTAAAGCAGCATCTTGGAGACTACCTTCGGGTGGATACGACAGATGCCGGAATGCACCTGGCAGCCTGGTTGTTAAATGATCAGGAAGCCACAGCCGTAGCCTGTAAAGCAAGAGCCAATGGTGTTTTTATATACGCAGTAGACGAACTGTCTGTGGCCTTTAAACATCCTGCAGCATTGATTCTGGGCTTTACCGGATTTAGTCGGGAATTGATGGAAGCAGCCGTCCTTAAATTGAAAATCATTCTGACTGACTAAAGGGTATAAGCCGATAGTCCACTCATTTTCGTACTTCGATAATTGTTCCCGAATTTACCAGGTTAAATAATTGATCAATGTCTTTGTTCTGTAGTGCGATACAGCCGGCAGTCCAGTCTTTTGCATTAACTTTTGCGGGGGTCGTGCCGTGAATCATTATGGAAGAACCTGGTTTTAGCCCATACTTTTTCGCCAATGCTTTGTCTGCTTCATTCGGATAAGAGATCAGGAAACTCTTGTAGTACTTATCGCTTCGCGTAAATTTCACATCAAGGCTGTAGATGCCTTCCGGGGTTTTACCATCCCCCTCTGTTATTTTATTACCCACCGGACTAAACCCAAGATCTATATTAAAGGAAATTATCGGTTTGTTTTTTCGGCTAACGATCATTTTACGTTTGCCCTTGAGGACTAGAATATGATCCGCCAGGGAAAGCGTATGGGCAATGTTCTCCAGTTTATATTTCCAACTTTGTTCTTCGTCCGGTCTACGATAAGCGGAGACTCTTTCATGGCGGGCAACCGCATCGTCATCCTTTTCCAGTGAATCATTAGCTTCTTTGGTTAGCCAGTGTAATCTCCATGTGCCACGATCCTGATAAATCATGGCTTCGTGGTTAAAAACAGGAATGAGATACTGACGAAAACTCATGGGTTTTCCTTTGCTGTCCTTTACCAGGATACTGGTGTCAATTCCTGGTGGAAGATGTTTAAATAATGAATCGTTCCATTTCACACCAGTAACTTTCAAGGCCAGGTCATCTACTACCTCAATCTTGCCTGGCTTAGGCCAGAAACAAAAGGTGAGAACGACCAGCCATATCAATAATAAACCGATATACTTCACTGAATTATTCATAACTAAATATAAAGTTATCTATTGAAAACCGGACTAAATTTTCTGATAAATATAATGTTGACGTACGTCGTTATGGCGGCACTTATGCGGCATCTGTAATGAACAGAGAGACCTTTGCACCGAATGGTTACTCGGTGGTTAAAAAATCCTGGGATAACCGTTTACTCTTGTTCCCAATTCCGCAATCAGCAATGGATTTGAATCCTTTATTGAAAAATGACCAAAACACAGGTTATTAATTTCTAACCATAATACTATAGACGAAGGTCAAAAATAAGAGCCATTAACGCGGGCTCTTATTTTTTACTTTGTATATTCCGCTCGTAAATAATTCATGAACCCTAATTAATTTAATCACTTGAAAAAAAACATCTTATTGGTGCTGTTAACCTTCAGTTTAATAGTCCCATTAAAAGCACAAATCAGTACGAAAGTATATAAGCTTTCCGCTTATGGTATAAAACCAAATACTGGTGAAAATATAAGCCCTTTATTAGGGGAATTACTTAAAGAAATTAAAAGCAAGACTACTGATCAGGATGCAATTGTCATTCAGTTCCAGAAAGGGAAGTATAATTTTCATCCGGAAGGAGCGCTAAAAAGAGAATACTATATCTCGAACCACGATCAGAATAACCCAAAGACAGTAGGTATTGAACTAGATCATTTCAAAAACATTACATTGGACGGCAATGGCGCGGACCTGATGTTTCATGGCCGTATGATTCCCCTGGCATTAATTGAAAGCCAGAATGTGAAAGTCAAAAACCTGAGTATTGATTTCGAAAAACCACAAATTACGCAGATCAAGATTGTAGAAAATGATCCAATTGCAGGTACTATAATCTATGAAACAGCTCCCTGGGTGACTTACAAAATAAAAGATAGTGTGCTTTACAATTTAGGAGAAGGTTGGGAGATGAATCCGACTTCAGGGATCGCTTTTGAAAATAAGACTAAGCATATCATTTACAATAGTGGAGATATCAGAGTAGGCACTAAAGGTGTAACTGAGCTTTCCCCCGGAAGGATAAAGGCGCATCACTGGAAGAACAAAATGCTGATTCCCGGAACGGTTATCGCCATGAGAAGCTGGCACCGTCCAACTCCAGGTATTTTTGTACATAAAGGGAAGGATATTACGCTCCTGAACGTAAAAGTACATTATGCAGAAGGAATGGGCCTTTTGGCACAGCTGACAGAAAACATCTATATGGATGGTTTTGGTGTGTGTTTAAGAGGGAAAAACGACCCGAGATATTTTACTACTCAAGCAGATGCTACGCATTTTTCCGGATGTAAAGGGGAGATTGTCTCTAAAAATGGTTTGTACGAAGGCATGATGGACGATGCGATCAATATTCATGGAACTTATCTGAAAATGATAAAAAGATTGGACGATCGTACGGTGATTGGCAGATATATGGAAGGGCAATCTTATGGTTTTGACTGGGGAAACTTAAAAGATACGATTCAATTTATTCAGTCGAAAACCATGGATTTATGGGATGCGAAGAATACTATTGCTTCGATTACCCCTATAAAATCTAATCCCGGAGATCCTGTTAAGGAGTTTAAGATTGAATTTACTAATGTTTTGGACAAGGATATTGATCCGTCAAAAACGGATGTAGGGATAGAAAACTTATCCTGGACGCCATCAGTAATTTTTACCGGTAATACAATCCGCAACAATAGGGCAAGGGGTGCATTATTTAGTACGCCAAAACCAACATTGGTAGCTGATAACTTATTTGATCATACGTCGGGCAGTGCCATAGTGCTGTGTGGCGACAGCAATGGCTGGTACGAAACCGGATCTTGTAGAGATATTACGATTCGTAACAATACGTTTGTCAATGCCTTAACCAGTATGTACCAATTTACCAGTGCTGTCATTTCCATTTATCCCGAGATACCTGATCTTAAAGGGCAAAAGAAATACTTTCACTCGGGTATAAAGATAGAAAACAATAAGTTTGATACTTTTGATCAACCTATACTTTATGCCAAATCGGTAAATGGACTGGTTTTTAAAAATAATAGGATCACTACCAATACTGCATACCCTGCATATCATAGCAATAAAAAAAGAGTTCTTTTTGAAAGAGTGATAGGTGCAGATCTGGGCAATAACAAGGTAGACGGAAAGCTTACGGATTTGCTTGACAAATAATAGCAGGTTATTTTCCATAAATTAAACGAAAAAGGCTTAGATTTTCTCTAAGCCTTTTTTAATTCCCCGGGCACCTCGCCTGGTTTCAATTGTTCTTTGATGATGATCTTCCCACATAATCAATTATAGCTTGTGGCATTTGTTTAGGGGACAGGATTTCATTGGCACATCCGGAAATAATAACACTTTCCGGCATACTATCTTCACCAGCAGACAGGAGGCTTTGGGCAATAACGTATCCACCTGCTTCGGCAATCATTTTCACACCCTTAGTACCATCCTTACCCATTCCGGATAAAATAACAGCGATTTTTTTAAACATAGTATCCTTAGCTAATGAACTGAAAAATATATCAATGGCCATGTTCACTTTTATAGATAAGTCCCTTTGAGTTAAAATCAGATTGCCATTAATTATAGACATTACTTTGTTTTCGGGCATCACATAGATGATATTAGGCTGTATTTGCATGTCATTTTCTACTTCACAAACTTGAAGGCTGCTATGTTTTTGTATAATTTCAGTCAAAGTGCTCTTTTGATGTGGATACAAATGTGTTGTAATCACATAGGAAACGGCATCAGGAAGCGTATTATCAAAGAATTCTGATAAAGCATGGAGCCCACCCGCTGATGCACCTAAAGCGATAAGGTATTTCTTGTCCATCATAAAATTAAAGGTTTTACCTAATATGGTAAATTTATCCGTAATAATACCGACACTATTTTTTTAATCAGCACTTTCAGCGGTTGAAGAAAATGTAGAAAAAACTAATTGATACTTTTTTCTACATTTGAAATGTAATCCATCTCCTATGAATCTATGTAAGCTTAATTTAATGTTCTTGCTGTTGTTTTGTTCTTCCTTTCTATATGCGCAGGAAGTTGATCCGGGAACAGCAAACCTCTTTGTTCAGGACGAGCTTAAATTGATAGCCAATGATTTCAGTTTTACAGAAGGATGTTCCCCGGACAAACAAGGGAATGTGTTTTTTACTGATCAGCCAAACGATAAAATCTGGAAATATAGTACGGATGGAAAATTGTCGGTATTCCTTGATAAATCCGGGAGAGCTAACGGAACCTATTTCGATCCAAAAGGGAATCTGGTAGCCTGTGCTGATGAAAACGGTGAGTTATGGGCTATAAAACCCAATGGAAAAAGAAAGGTGTTACTGGCAGATTTTCAGGGAAAACAATTTAACGGACCGAATGACCTTTGGATCAATGCTAAAGGAGATATCTATTTTACAGATCCTTATTATAAACGTGATTATTGGACAAGAACTGCCAGAGATTTAAGTAGCAATGATGTTTACTATCTTCCGAAAGGGGCAAAAGAGCCAAGACGTGTTGCCAATGGGATGATCAGACCAAATGGCATCGTTGGAACTGCTGATGGAAAGTATTTGTATATCGCCGACATCGGGGCAGGTAAAACGTACCAATACTCCATTGAAAATAATGGGGACCTGGCTGGAAAGCAATTGCTGATGGAGTCTGGTTCGGATGGTATGACCCTGGACGAAAATGGAAATATTTACTTAACGGCTCGTAACGGTATCCTGATTTTCAACGCTAAGGGGCAAATGATTGCCCGGATTAAGGTTCCTCATGGACCCAGTAACATCTGTTTTTCAGGAAAAGATAAGAATGTGCTGTTCATTACTGCCCGTGAAGCGATTTACACTTTGCCAATGAAGGTAAAAGGAATAGAATAAGTTCTCCATATGAAAAATCATCAAAAAATTATTTTAAAACTCAGCTGTACCTTTATCTTTCTTGGTCTGGGTACAAGCCTTTTTGCGCAGTTGCCTGAAGAGATTCAATGGAAACATCTGGTTAAAACCTATAATGCTGATAGTACAGAAATGGTACTGTCCTTAAATGATAAACTATTGGAAGGCCAGTATAAAATTCCTTTAGATGAGAGTAGCTTCGCTTTGTACACCATTAAAAAGGGGTTGATTACGGGTGAGGCCTTTTGGTACTCGCAAGGCGGAAGAATGGAATGTAAACTGTATTATAAAAAAGGTGTATGCAACGGTTTAAAAGAAAATTACGACAGTGAGGACAAAGTTTGGTTACGTCAGGAATATAAAGATGGGAAGCAACACGGTACAAGCGAAATGTATACCGGGGGTAAAATCGTCAATAAATCAGCATATAAGGCAGGTAAAAAAGATTGTTTGTCCTTAACCTATTCTGACGATCAGCTTACTACCGAGGCTAATTATGAAAATGATAAGCGAAACGGAATTTATCGTGTTTATAATGGGGGTAAAATTGTGACTGAGAATAATTATAAGGACGATTTGCAAAACGGTTTATCAGTATCATACCTATCGGGTAAAAAAAGTATGGATTCAACATTTGAAAACGGGAAAAGACACGGCGTTTCGCACATGTACAAACCCGATGGAAGCATTCTTTTCGAAAGTTATTACCTCCTGGGAGAAAAAGTCTCAAAGGATGCTTTTGAAAAATACCAGCAAAGCGATAAAAAATAATTATTTGGATGGGAGTAGTATAACTAAATTAAATGGCAATCAAATCACCGGCAGACATCATAGATCCTACTCTTTCCCTGGTAGTGAAAGTTTCAGGCACCATTATTCCTGATTATTATCCCCTGATCTCTGTAGAGATCTATCATGAGGTAAATCGCATCTCGTATGCTGAACTGACCTTTGCTGATGGGGCTGTGGATACCATGGCTTTCCCGATCATTGACAGTGATAGTTTTGTGCCTGGAAATAAGATTGAAATTCTCGGTGGTTACGGTGCTGAAGATAAACTGTCCATATTCAGTGGAGTGATTGTTAAACAAAGTATTGAGATTAGTGGTGACAATGTTTTCAGGTTAATGCTGAGCTGTAAACATGAGGCGATTGGCATGACTTTTAATCGTAAAGATGTGGAGTTTACCGGTCTGTCGGATGGTGATATTCTAAAGAAGATCATCAAAGATAATCAATTGAAGGGAGTGGTTGACAGTACTTCGCTTATCCAGGAAACGGTTACTCAGAAAGGGGCAACTGATTGGGATTTCATCCTTTCAAGAGCAGCGTTTTATGGGTTATTAGTCACCTGCGTAAAAGGTAATACGGTAGAGATTGCTTTGCCAAAGCTGAGTGCTGATCCGGTACTGCGACTTGCTTTTGGTGATAGTATCCAGAGTTTTAATGCAGAACTCGATGCCCGGATGCAGTCTCCGGAATTGGAGGCTTCTGTTTGGGATATTAAAACGCTGACTTTGCTGAAGGCAAATGCCACAGAACCGGGGCTTCCTGATCAAGGCAATATATTTACCTGCGCAGCCATGGAAAAGGCAGAAATTGAAGCCCGGGCAAATGCTTCTTCGTTAAAAATGCGCCTTTCAGCATTGAAGGGGAGTGTTACTTTTCAGGGGAATGGATCAGTTCTGCCTGGAAAATTGGTGTTGCTGGAAGGTGTTGGCTCCAGGTATAGCGGAAATGCCTTTGTTTCTTCGGTAAACCATTGTATTGAAAATGGATCCTGGAAGACTACCGTTGGCTTTGGTCTGGATGTTGCACCCATTGCCGAGCAGGGAAATTTTAATCTTCCTCTTGCTGCAGGTCAGTTGCCTGCGGTCAGCGGCTTACAGATCGCTACGGTTAAAAATCTTTTTGAAGATCCACAATCTTTACATCGTATCCAGCTGACTTTAAATTCAAGTGCCGATAACCAAACCTGTACCTGGGCGAGGGTCTCCAATTTTTATGCTACGGCAAATGCAGGTTCCGGATTTCTTCCTGAGATTGGGGATGAAGTAGTGGTAGGCTTTTTGGATTCAAACCCCCGTTATCCCGTAGTGATAGGCTCACTTTACAGCAATTCAAAAGCACCTGTCCATCCGGCAAAAGACAATAACAATTTTATCAAGTCTATCATCACCAAAGGGAATCTTAAAATCTCTTTTGATGATGAAAAGAAAGTGATGACCCTGGGAACTCCCGGAGGGAATGCAATCGCCCTGGATGATGAAAATAAAAGGATGGTAATTTCCGATCAGCATGGCAATATCATCACCATGGATTCTAAGGGAATTAGCATGGTGAGTGACAAAGATATCAGTCTTAAAGCATCAGGGGATATTAGCCTGGATGCAAGTGGGAAAATAGAGCTGATGGCTAAAAAAGACGCAGTTGTTTCAGGCATGAACGTGACTAATAAAGCTAAAATTGGCTTTATAGCCGAAGGAGGTGCCACCGCTGAGTTAAAATCATCGGGTCAGACCATAGTTAAAGGAAGTATTGTAATGATTAATTAGCAAATTATGGGAATGATGGCTGCCAGAATAACAGATATGCATGTATGTCCGATGATTACCCCCGGTATAGTCCCGATTCCGCATGTAGGAGGTCCTTTGATTGGGCCCGGAGCCCCTACGGTTTTGATTGGTGGTTTGCCAGCCGCATTAGTGGGGGATATGGCGGTTTGTGTAGGTCCTCCGGATTCAGTGATAAAAGGATCTGCAACCGTCCTGATCTGTGGCAAACCCGCAGTAAGAATGGGTGATTCTACCGCTCATGGTGGTACGGTTACTCTGGGATTTCCAACAGTTTTAATTGGAGGATAATGAGGTAAGAGGATTAAATTTTCTTACTGTCTTCATAAGTAGGGCCATACATGCCCGGTACTTTGTTTCCTGTTGCCCGCAGGTAAACGATCAATTCGCCACGATGGTGATAAAGATGATTAAAAAGAAATCCCCGCGTCGCGATGCCCCTTGGCATTGGGCCAGGAACTATCCATTCGCCTACTTTCAGGGTCCAGTTATCTTGCAGTTTTCTGGAACCGCCTGTAATAATTTCTGTGTGCTGTTTACTTCATTTTCGAATTCACTGGTAAGATATTGGAGTATCATAACAATATTGGATTTAAAATTCATTAAATAATAGCAGGTATAAAACATCCACTATCGCTAATAAGTTGTTCATGAATCAGGTTTTCTTAATTGGGTAAAAGATTTTTATTTTAAAATAATTTCAATCAGCTGTCCAATTTCTATATGCTCATGCATTATTGTGGTATAAATCAAATTTTATAAAACAATATAACATGGAACAGAGAATTAATGCCTTTGAAAAAGGCCAAAATGCAATGAAAGCAATGTACGGTATAGGTGCCTACCTTGGGAAATGTTCAATTGAACAAGAGCTTTTACACCTGATTTATTTCCGGGTATCACAAATTAATGGTTGTGCTTATTGCCTGGATATGCATTCCAAGGACTTGATTGCAACAGGGGAGACGCCACAACGTATTTTTCTACTGGATGCCTGGCGGGAAGCTCCTTTTTATAGCGCACGTGAACGTGCTGCATTGGAATGGGCAGAAGCTGTGACGAAAATCAGGGATGGAAATGTTGCCGATGACGTCTATGAAAAGGCTGCTGCACAGTTTTCTGACGAAGAACTTATTGACCTGACATTGGCAATAACCACGATTAATAGTTACAATCGAATCAATATTTCATTTCGTACCACAGCTGGAGGTTACCAGGTTGGTCAACATAAAGTGCAATTGGTAAAATAGAAGTAAATGCTATTCAAGCAAATTCATATATTGAGACATTATAAAAACTAATAAAATGAGAGACTTTATATTCGTATTTCGCCAGACTAGCTATGATCAAAGCAATACCACGGATCAGGAAAAGGAGGTGCTAAATAAAAAATGGAATGATTGGATAGGTGGGATTGCGGCACAGGGGAAATTAAAAAACCATGGGGCCAGACTGGAGCCAGCGGGCAAGGTACTTAAGCCGGGAGGTGTGGTTACGGACGGTCCTTTTGTAGAGATCAGAGAAAGGTTGGGTGGCTTTATTGTCATTATGGCTAACGATCTGGAAGAAGCAACCACATTGGCTCACGGTTGTCCGGCGCTAGACGCAAATGGTAGTGTTGAAATCAGACCGGTTTTTGTTTAAAATAAAAGCCAGAGCAGCTGTGTTTTGTGACCACTGCTCTGGTAAATACTTATGGAGAAGGAATTTTTAAAGCATTTATTCCAGCAGGAGTTTTCTAAGATGGTTGCTGTAATCAGTAAGCGCTACGGGTTGCAGCATATAGAACAGGCTGAAGACATCGTTAGTGAAACATTTCTACTGGCAACGGAAACCTGGAAAATAAAAGGGCTACCGGCAAACCCATCCGCGTGGCTCTATACTGTCGCAAAGCAAAAGACACTTTCCTATTTTAGAAGGAACAAAATTTTTGAAGAGAAGGTAGTACCAGCGCTTAGCCAAAAGCAGGAATTGCTGGAAGGTACAGATGAATTTAGCTTTTCAGAAGAAAACATCAAGGACAGCCAGCTGCAAATGCTTTTTGCCATATGTACGCCGGAAATTGCCAGCGAAGCACAAATTGGTCTGGCATTACGTATTCTTTGCGGCTTTGGGATTGATGAAATCGCAGAAGCATTCTTGTCCAACAAGGAAACCATAAATAAAAGGTTGTTCAGAGCGAAAGAAAAACTGCGAACCGAGCAGATTCAACTGGCTTTTCCTGCCGAAAATGAAATTGTTAAACGCCTGGATAATGTGCTACATATCATTTACTTGCTTTTTAGCGAAGGGTATTACTCTAAAACTCAGAATCAGATTCTGCGAAAGGATTTTTGTATTGAAGCATTGCGGTTGGGCGTCTTGCTTACAGCAAATGAAAAGACGAACCAGCCAAAAACAAATGCGCTGATCGCTTTGATGTGTTTTCACGCTTCGCGCTTTGATGCCCGGCAAAGTAGTGAGGGGGAACAGATTTTATACGAACAGCAAGATGAAGGTCTGTGGGATCAAGAGCTGCTGAGCAGAGGTATTTATTTTTTGAAGCGTTCCGCTACCGGTGAAGAATTAAGTACTTATCACCTGGAAGCCAAAATTGCTTATTGCCATTGTACAAAAGAAGATACTGTAGAAAAATGGGAAGAGATTTTGCAATTGTATAATCAGCTTGTGATCATAAATTATTCTCCAGGGGCTGCCCTCAATAGAACATTTGCGCTCTATAAAGCGAATGGAGCAGCCGTTGCGCTACCTGAAGCGGAAAAGTTAAAGCTGGATAACAACCATTTTTATTTCATACTGCTTGGAGAGCTCTATAAAAGTATAGATAAAACGAAGGCAAAAGAATACTTTGAAAGGTCAAAAATATTGGCAAAAACATCAGCTGAACAGCAACTGATTCAAGAGAAAATAAGTCAGCTGATATCGGATGAAAATATCTAGTCGAATAGCTGTTATCCGGTGAGTAGGGTAGACCATAGTATTTGTCCAAATCTGAACATAAACCGTCCATTATCTAAAGATTTTACAAAGCCAGTGCTCATTTCCATCCTTATAGCATTGCCAATTGGTTATTTACTATGTCAAAACTGGCTTGATTCCTTTGCTTATCGCATAGATCTGCAACTTTGGTTCTTTATGGTTGCCGGATTTTTAGCCTTGTTGATCTCTTTGGTTACGGTGTTTTATCAGGCAATCAGAGCATCAGGAGTAAGCCCTGTTGCGGCAATTAAAGCCGGGTGATGTTTTTCTCTATCCAATTTTAGTCCATCGCCCGGTTAAGGTGAGTAGGGTGAATTTCCATCCTTAAAACCCTATTGAATTGGGGCAGAGAATGGATATAGGATGGAAAATCTTATCTTTATTAGTGATGATAAAATCTGTTAGAAACCCGCTTGCGTTGATTGCTGTTGTGGCATTCCTCTGTAGTTCCTGTTCATTAGGTAAAAAAGTGCAAATAAGTGAGTACGCCGGGTTGATTAGTTGTCACCAGCAGAGGACATTTAAGGCCAGGGCACTTAAGCCTCGTCCTATTAACGAGCTGAATATTGATACCGCACTTATAAATCATTTTGGCTTTGCAAGTTTGAATATTGCCAATGCTTTTGGTTTTTTGGATCTATTGCAACAGCTTGTAAAGGCTAAAGAAGATTTTAAACGATCACCTGTTACAGAAAACCGGTTGAGGAGAATAGAAACCACTATGAAACTTTCCGGGCAGATTAATCTCGCTTCATTGGAAATTTCTTCTTTTGCGTCTGAGCTCGATTGCGAGGAGGAACGAATTACGCAGGTGGCAGATTTTTTAAAGGGGAAGGAAAAGCAACGGGAAACCCGTCTGACCGTAGCAGCTATTGGAATAGGTGCTATCGGTGGTGTAGCTTCAGGCCTCCTTTCATCGAACGATAACGCCGGCCATAGCGGGGATTATGTTGGCATAGGTACTGGTATAGCAGAAGCTATTTTGGGGGTTCTTATTTTAAAGAATAGTATGATAACAGAACTGCAACATCCGCGTAACGTTTTAAAAGATATATGGTATGGACAAGACTCTTCTATCTTCCCACCTTCAGTATGGTATTTCATTACTTATAAAAATCCAGCTAAACCAAATGAGCTTTCATTAAGAGAAAAAATTAAAGAAAGCTGGAAAGGTTTTAATCAAGTGGCGGTTGATAATACAGAAGAGATGAATAAGTTTACATTGCAGTACTTTCAGGATAAAGGTGTTTATGGCACTGATGATCTCTATAATCGTGCTAAAATGTACGATCAGATTGAATCTTATGTTAAAATGATAAAGCAAGATTTAACTACATTGTCTCTTGAGTTGGAAGATCAGGATGATCTCTAATATAGAAATCATTACATTCAAAACAGGTCAAGGTTATCATCTCCTTCCAGATTACTCCAGTTTCTATGGCAGTCGATCACGTAATGCTCATTAACCCCCATAACAATTGGTTCTGTCTGAAATGCTGCTTTTCCTAATGCAGAAAAGCAGGATAAATCCTTCTAAGCTCTGTATAGTCTCATAAACGGCACAGTCATTGCCACCATTATACTTTATACTAAAAAAATATTAATTTGCCTTCCTGCAAAATGCTTAATCATGGCATAAAGCCAGCAGGTTTTTATATCAATTTCGCAATTATAAAGATCATAAAAATTGTAAGAAAGCGCTCCACATCATCCAGGTAACAAAAGTAATAACAAGAATAAATGAAAGACACAGAGATATTTTATGCAGATGGGAACAGCCCCAAAATGATTGAAGCCTTTAAAAATGCCCAAAACACTTTTAAATATTTTTGGAGAGAATTATCCTGGGAATATAGAAGAATAGTTCCGGCACTTAATGTTGCTTGTGTGAAAATTGCATTTACTCAAGAAACAGACAAAAATAATGCACCAATTATTGAACATATGTGGATCAATGAAGTGGAATTTGAGGGTAATCATGTAAAAGGTGTTCTGATTAATAGTCCGCATGAATTAACCAATATTTCTAATGGAGATCTGGTTGATATTCCTTTAAATCATATTAGTGATTGGCTGTTTGCCATAGCTGAAAATAAACCAAAAGGAGGGCTTTCTAAACTGTTTTCTTCCACACCAAAACCAAAAGTTTATGGTGGGTTCACTATTCAGGCAATGCGTTCCGAGATGACAAATCAAGAACGAAAAGAGCATGACAATGCCTGGGGGCTAGATTTTGGAGATTATAATGAAGTGTTGCTGGTTAATGAACAAAAAGAAAAACCAGAGAATTTAATAGAACACCCAATGAGTAAAAACATGAGGGAGAAACTTTTTGAATTTCTTAAAGAAAACCCAAATGAAATAGTAAATGCTGATGAGCATGGTTTGACCTTATTACATAAAGAAGCAATAGCAGGAAACCTGACCTCCATTGAAGTCTTATTGTCTGTTGGTGCAGACAAAAATGAGAAGACAAAACAAGGAGAGATGGCATTGGACTTTGCGAAAAAAATGAATTGGGAACATATAATACCAGTACTGGAAAAATAAGCTTTTCTAAAAAGATAATTACCACCAACAGCGTGCTATGGGTCCTACTATTGACGGCCAAACATAGGATTTAATATTTAATGAAATGATCGAAAAAGGAGACTTGCATGAGGCTTGTTACAACCAAAACATAAAAGAAGTAAAACAGTTTTTGGTAGGTATTAAGCCGACTTTGCTTAATAAAAAACTTACCGACTATTCAAACTTAATTCAAGGAACACCCTTGCAAATTGTATGTAACAATGGTAATCTTGACATCGTAAAACTTTTAATTGAAGCAGGTGCAGACAAAGAAATTAAAGACGTTGGGAGACAATCACCTTTATCAATTGCTATTTCAAACAAACATGATGGCATTGCAAAATATCTTATAGAATCTGCTGCGGATATTCATTCTAAAGGACCAAATAACTTACAACCAATTCATTTTGCTTGTTCCTATGGGAATCGGGAAATCATTGAATTACTATTATCAAAAGGCATTGATATAAATTTGGTGGACAGCTTAAAAAGCTCTTTGCTGGACTTTACAACAAGCTTAGGTGGTGGGAATTTAGAGGCGACCAAAACGTTAGTTGAAAATGGAATTGACAATAAATATTTCGCAACGGCTTTTAAATGGGCTTGTTGGAGGAATAACCCGGAAATCGCAAAATACCTATTGGATTCTGGGGCAGCTTTTGAAGGCGAAACAACCTCAAAATCTGAATTGTTATTTTGGATTTGCGGACTGGGTTATACAGAAATTGTTAAAATTTTACTGGAGCTAAACGTAGATTTTAAAACAAAAGCAAAATTCAAAGGTAAAATGTTGTCTTATGATGGTAGTCCTTTAGATCGAGCTGTTGAGACAAATCAAACAGAAGTTATAAAACTTATAGCTGCCGGGTAACTTCTAAAGCGATGAAAAAAACGGGTACCCAACATTTGGCATTGATCCGAATTGGTGCAGGTTTTGGTGCCCTGTAAAAGTAAAAAGGCCGTTAATCATACGATTAAAGGCCTTTTTCTGTGATCCCGCTGGGATTCGAACCCAGGACCACTACATTAAAAGTGTAATGCTCTACCAGCTGAGCTACGGAATCATTTATGTTCCCTTGTTTCGGGAGTGCAAAGATAGAAATTTTCCTTTAATCCGTATACTCTCTGCCTAAAAAAATGAACTATAATTAAATAAATTTCGTAACACATTGAAATACAGCTGAAATATTTTTACAAAAAAAGACCAATTGTTTCTGTCAGGAGCCGGGATGAGGCTTCTTTGCAGTACAAGCAAGGATTAACCAGGAGATACTTATCAGAATTAGCGGAAAAATGTCTGCTTTCATTCCCTTTCAAGCCTACCCAACAAATGTGTTGGGAAATTATTTACCAGAAATAGCTGCCTGTGTCAAACAAATTGGCGCTCTTCTTCATTATCCTCTTGACCAATATTACAGTTTATGCCTGGCTGGCTTGACCAATTGTGTAAAGCCCGGGTAATTTTTTATGCATTTTGTTCAATTCTATGTAATTAAACAAATCCTGCCCGAAAAAAACAAGATAATAATTTGGAATTTAAACGATAAAAAGACAAATTTGTGAAAGAAAACGAAACTAATTGAAAGTTTCATTTTGTTAAAAGCTTCTACTATGGACAGACTTAAATTGATACAAAATTTAGCAACCGGCGAAAAATGGGACGTAGTCATCATTGGCGGGGGAGCTACAGGTTTGGGTATTGCAATGGACGCGGCTACACGTGGTTATAAAACTTTATTAGTGGAACAGGCGGATTTTGCCAAAGGAACATCCAGTAAGGCGACCAAGTTAGTGCATGGCGGCGTTCGTTATATGGCGCAGGGCGATCTCGGCCTCGTGCGCGAAGCATGTCATGAAAGAGGGCTTTTACTGAAAAATGCACCTCACCTGACAAAAAATGAAACATTTGTGATTCCGAATTACTCTTGGTTCGACAATGTGAAATACACCATAGGACTGAAATTCTATGACCTTTTAGCGGGTAAATTAAGCCTTGGTTCTTCAAAATATATCAATAAAGAAAAAACTATCGCCGCATTACCTTCTATTAAAAGAGAAGGATTGAAAGGTGGTGTAGTTTACCATGACGGGCAGTTTGATGATACCCGACTGGCATTAAACATCGCGCAGACGGCTATCGAAAACGGTGCCACCGTGTTAAACTACATGAAAGTAGAAGGTTTACTTAAAGACAGCAATAAAAAAGTAAACGGCGTAAAAGTGAAAGATATAGAAACCGGTCAGACTTATGATGTATTTGGAAAGGTAGTCATCAATGCAACCGGTGTATATGTAGATAATATCCTGCAAATGGATAAACCTGAAGCACCGCATATGGTACGCCCAAGTCAGGGAGTACACATTACGCTCGACCGTTCTTTCATGGAAGGTGATAATGCCTTGATGATTCCTGAAACTGACGATGGAAGGGTGCTATTTGCCGTGCCATGGCATGATAAGCTAATTGTAGGAACAACCGATACTTTAAGAGATCACCCGGAACTAGAGCCTCAGGCATTAGATCAGGAGATCGAATTCATCCTTTCTACAGCAGCTAAATACTTTAGAAAAAAACCAACCCGTGCAGATGTACTGGCTGTTTTTGCTGGCTTACGCCCATTGGCAGCCCCAAAACAGGAGGGATCAAAAACTAAGGAAATTTCCAGAAGTCATAAAATCATCGTTTCAGATTCAGCAATGATCACGATTACCGGTGGTAAATGGACTACCTTCAGAAGGATGGCGCAGGATACCGTAGATAAAGCAATTGAAAAGGGATATCTACCGGCAAAACCATGTAAAACCGAACAACTTCATATTCATGGCTATGTTGCCGCACCTGATAAATCAGATCCGCTTCATTTTTATGGAACTGACCTTGAAGGTATTCAGAACCTGATTAAGGAAAATCCTTCCCTTCAGGAAAGACTTGTTTCAGCATATCCATATACGAAAGCAATGGTGGTATGGGCAGTTAGAAATGAATATGCCCGTAAGGTAGAAGATGTGGTAGGCCGTCGTTTCAGGTTGCTATTCCTGGATGTAAAGGCTGCAATTGAAGCTGCACCAGAAGTTGCCAGGATTATTGCCGAAGAGCTGAAACGCGATCAGGTATGGGTAGAAAAGGAAGTCGAAGATTTCAAAAAACTGGCTAAAACTTATACCATATTCTAAGCCCGGTACAAACTAATTAAAATTTTAAACTCTAAATATTCATATAAAATGGAGCCAGACCAAAAATTCATTCTAGCCCTCGATCAGGGAACAACGAGTTCCCGAGCCATTATCTTTAATCATGATGGAGAGATCGTTGCTGTAGCGCAGAAACCATTTGAGCAATTCTTTCCGCAACCAGGCTGGGTAGAACATGATGCAAATGAAATCTGGTACTCGCAATCTTCTGTCGCGGCCGAAGTAATTGCTAAATCTGATTTAAACGGATTGAATATCGCTGCAATCGGAATCACCAATCAAAGGGAAACTACGATTGTGTGGGATAAAGAAACCGGAATTCCAGTATATAACGCCATCGTTTGGCAAGACAGACGTACTTCAAAATATTGCGATGAGCTTAAAGAACAAGGATGGACAGATAAGATAAAGGAAAAAACCGGCCTTGTCATTGATGCTTATTTCTCCGGAACAAAGGTGAAATGGATCCTGGACAACGTTAAAGGAGTAAGGGAAAGAGCAGAACGCGGAGAACTTTGTTTTGGTACGGTAGACAGTTGGTTGGTCTGGAAATTTACCCGTGGTGCAATGCACATTACCGATGTTTCCAATGCCAGCAGAACTTTGATGTTCAACATCAATACCATGGAATGGGATAAAGAATTATTGGAATTGCTAACTATTCCAGAAAGCATGTTACCGGAAGTCAGACAAAGTTCTGAAGTATACGGAAATACGGTGACCACGCTTTTCGCCTCTAAAATTCCTATTGCAGGAATTGCGGGAGATCAGCAGGCTGCATTATTCGGTCAGATGTGTGTAGACGAAGGTATGACTAAAAACACCTATGGTACGGGTTGTTTTATGTTGATGAATACCGGTCATAAACCTGTATTCTCAAAAAACAACTTATTGACTACCGTAGCCTGGAAAATCAATGATAAAGTAACTTATGCTTTAGAAGGCAGTGTTTTTGTGGGAGGAGCAGCGATTCAATGGTTGCGTGATGGTCTTGGAATCATCAGGACTTCCGCAGAAAGTGAAACCTTGTCCGCTTCGGTGAAAGACAATGGTGGTGTTTATTTCGTGCCTGCCCTTACTGGTTTAGGTGCCCCTTACTGGGATCAATATGCACGTGGTGCGATATTTGGTATTACCAGAGGAACCACTGCAGCGCACATCGCACGTGCGGCATTGGAAGGTATCGCTTTCCAGGTGCATGATCTTTTGAAAAGTATGGAATCTGATTCCGGAAAGAAATCTACAGAATTAAGAGTAGATGGAGGAGCAGTAGAAAATAATGCATTAATGCAGTTTCAGGCTGATATCTTTGGCAGCAATGTAGTCAGACCTAAAATCCTGGAAACTACAGCCCTTGGTGCAGCTTATCTTGCAGGTCTTGCTGTTGGCTATTGGAGTAGCGTAGAGGAGATCAAAAAACAATGGAATGTAGAGAAGAAATTTGAGCCTTCTATGGAAAAAGATCAGGCTAAAAACTACCTTCACTACTGGAAAAAAGCAGTAGAAAGATCAAGAAATTGGTCTGAAGAATAAGAAGAATAATAACGTGAATTTTTAATAAATATTTAAAATCATGAAACGTCAAATGTTAATGAAAACGGCTGCATTAGGACTTGTTTTAACAGTCTGTGCAATGAGTGTGAGCGCACAAAAAATCAATGAAAAAGAACTGAAAGTTAATGTAGACAAGATTGCTAATTCAACACAACAGTTGAAGAATCTTGAGCCGGTTACCTTTCAGTACGATACTAAAAAGTTCAATTATCTGGAGCTTCCGGCAGGAGCCCAATATGGTTTTCTGGTGAGCAATGTGCTCCCTGAATTTCCGCAAATGGTAGCCGAAGTTTCTAAGCAATATAATGCTGGGAAAAATGATTCTAAAGTGGTGAAATATAGTGAAGTCCAGACGGAAAGCCTGATCCCTGTATTGGTAGCCGCCATCAAAGAACAACAGGTACAGATTGACCTTTTAAAGAAAGAATTAGATCTTTTGAAAGAGAAATCAAAGTAGTTTTTTATAGTTTCAAGAGAAAAGGGCCGTCTTCATGATGGCCTTTTTTAGTTTAAACCAATCTCATCTGCTCGCTTTTGTAAAACGAAGTGTGCCGCCTAAGACACTGATAGTTAGTCTTGATGGTCTGAATTCCCCTTAGTGTATTCTGTTTCACTGGTTTCGGGAACGATTGCACAGTTTTTTATCCTCCGTTTTAAATTTTGGTGTTTGATTCTTTGTAGACTTGTTTAAGGACGAAAGAAATTAACCTAACCAAATATAATGAGCAAATTCTATTTAACACTGGCCGTGCTGTGTCTTTTATGCAGTTCACTGTACGCCCAGGACCGCAAAATTTCGGGCCAGGTATCCGATTCCAAAACCGGGGAAACATTGATCGGCGTGAGCGTCCAGGTCAGGGGAAGTACCCGCGGGACAAGCACCGACGCCAATGGAAAATTTAGTTTAAGTATTCCTGCAAACGTTTCCAATCCCATTCTCCTGCTAAACTATGTCGGCTTTCAAAAACAGGAAGTCAGTGTAGGTGCACAGACAAACCTCAATATTAAATTAACGCCCGAACAAAATGACCTGAATGAAGTCGTGGTGGTGGGCTATGGCACGGTGAAAAAGCGGGACCTGACGGGTTCAGTCGTTTCCGTTAAAGGCGATGAAATCGCAAAAGTTCCTTCCGCCAATCCACTGGAATCAATTCAGGGAAAAGTTCCCGGTGTAGACATTACCAGAAGTTCTGGATCTGCTTCTTCGGGAGTAAATATCAATATTCGTGGAACCCGCTCTATTTCTGCCGGAAACGGACCACTTATCATTGTAGATGGGGTGCAATATTCCAGTATTCAGGATTTAAACCCCAACGATATTGCTTCTATGGACATCCTGAAAGACGCTTCCTCGACCGCAATTTATGGATCAAGAGGGGCGAACGGTGTTATCCTGATCACCACTAAGAAAGGAATCAGCGGAGAAGCAACCATCTCTTTAAATTCTTATTACGGGATTTCTAAAGTGTCGAGGTATCCTTCTGTAATGGATGCCGGGCAATATATCGCACTGAAAAGAGAGGCAAACCGGACTACAGGAAACTGGAAAACTCCGGCAGATGATGCTTCGATTTTCAACACCGCAGAATACTCAGCCATTCAAAATAATCAGTTTCTGGATTATCAGGACTTGCTTTTCCATGATGGCCATCAGCAGGACCACCAAATCGGAGTACGTGCAGGAACAGAAAAAACAAAGGTTTACTTCTCTTTAGACTACATGAATGAAAAAGGTGTGTTGAAGAAAGACAAGTCGGATCGCTATTCTGCGCGTTTAAACGTAGACCAATCTATCGGGAAAATGTTTGCCACCGGATTACAGGCTCAGTTTACCCATTATGAGCAGGAAAACCGTAGAGATCCCCTAAATCAAGCAAATAAAGTAGCGCCTTTAGGAACAATTTATGATGATGCAGGACAATTCATGTTTTACCCGCTTTTTGGAACGTTTGTAAATCCACTGGCGGATGAGCAACCAGATATTTATACCAGCGAGTCGGTGATTAACCGTACGATTTTGTCGGCATACATGGAGTTGAAACCATTGGAAGGGCTGGTTTTTCGCTCTAACCTTGGCGCAAACTTAAACATGGAACGCATCGGTACTTATGCGGATCGTTATTCTCTGGACCGTAATGGTTCCAATCCCAAAGCAACTTATGGTGCTTCTAACGGGCATTTGATCAATATTGAAAACTTTGTGACTTACAACAAGCAGATCAAAGATCATGCTTTTACCTTAACTGGTATCAACAGTTTACTGTTCAACAGAGGGGACAATGTGAACGCTTCCGGTGAAAACCAATTGCTAAAATCTCAGCTGTTTTACGGCCTGGGCAACACCGTCAATCAGGCGGTAACTACTTCTTATACGATGAACAACCTGGTTTCCTTTGCCGGGCGCTTAAACTATGCTTTCAAAGGAAAATACCTGCTTACCCTGACCGGACGTACGGATGGTTCTTCAAAACTAGCAGCGGGCAATAAATGGGCTTTCTTCCCTTCGGGGGCTGTCGCATGGAGAATAAGCGATGAAGCGTTTTTGAAAGACAATGAAGTAATCAGTGACCTGAAATTAAAATACAGTTACGGGATTGCAGGAAGTGACAACATCAGTCCTTATTCCACAGAAAGCACCTTGTCGAAAATTGCATTTGCTTATGATGATGCTGCGGCACCAGCCTATACTTATTCGCCAAGAACAGGGAATACCCAGCTGACCTGGGAAAAAACCAAGACCAGCGATATCGGATTGGAAATCTCCTTCCTGAAAAACAGAATCTCTGCAACTGTCGATTATTATGACTCTAAAACCTATGATTTACTCCTGAACAGAAGCTTACCGACCTCCACAGGTTTGAGCAGCGTGATTCAGAATGTCGCTAAAACCGGCAACAGAGGACTGGAAATCTACGTGTCATCTAAAAATATCATCAGCGAAAACTTTCAATGGACTACCGCATTGAGCTTTAGCAGAAATAAGGAGCGCATCATCGAATTGGCTGGTGGCGCTCAGGCAGACGTACAGAATGCCTGGTTTGTAGGTTCTCCGATTCAATCTTATTACGACTATGAAAAGATAGGTATCTGGCAGGCTGACGAAGCTGCGGAAGCCACAAAATACGGACAAAAACCTGGCGATATCAAGGTGAGTGATCTGAATGGTGACGGTAAAATTGACGGTACCAACGACCGTAAAATATTAGGCACCAACCGTCCTGATTGGAGTGGCGGACTGGAGAATACGTTCACTTATAAAGCATGGGACTTAAACGTGTATCTCTATGCAAGAATGGGGCAGATGATATACGCGGATTTCCTACGCCGCTATGATCCACAGGGTGTAAACAACAGCTCCACGATCATCGATTACTGGACTCCTGAAAATGCAACAAACGCGTATCCGAGACCAAATAAGAATACTTCTCTTGCTTCCACCTTGTATTCTACGAGTCTGGGCTATGAAGATGGTTCTTTCCTGAGAATCAGGAATATTACCCTCGGTTACACCATTCCAAAACTGACGCTTGAAAAGAGCTTTGTGAAAAGTCTGAGGTTCTATGCAACCGCTAGAAACCCTTTTACTTACACCAAATCAAAACTGTTAAAGGAATATGATCCGGAAAGAGGCGGGTCGGAAGGCGCACCAATGACGAAACTCTGGACGTTTGGCCTGAATGCCAGCTTTTAAACGGAATTATTATCAACAAACAAGATAGATCATGAAAAATCATATAATTAAAGGATTATTAATTTTTAGCGGACTGGCGGCCTTGTCGTCTTGTAAAAAGATGCTAAATGAAGAGAACCTTTCCGGGATCACTGCGGAAAGTGTATACACGACGCCGGCAGGTTTTGAAACCTTAGTGAATGCAGCGTATTCTTATCAGCGATGGTGGTATGGAAAAGAAGAAGGGTATGGGATGGCCGAAATGGGGACCGACCTCTGGATGAGTGGTGCGGGAGATGTGACCACAGATTTAACGCAATACATCAATCTGCAGGGCACAAATGTTGCAGTCACCACAGAATGGCAGCAGCTGTATACCGCCGTAAATTTATGTAATGCAGGGATCAATAAGATTGCTGGTGCAGGTCTGGATCCCGCTACAAAGGCCATCAGAGAAGGAGAGCTTAAATTCCTCCGCGCTTTTTACAACTGGCACATCGTAGAATCCTGGGGTGGTGTACATTTTACCCTTGATGAAACTAAAGGAGTAACGACTACGGCCAATAAAACCCCGGTAGAGACCTTCAATAAACAGATTATTGAGGATTTATTGTTCGCCGTGACCAATCTGCCGCCAACTACCAAAGATTATGGCAGGGCTACAAAACCTGCGGCGCAGGCATTGCTGGCAAGGATGTACCTGACGCAAAAGAAATATAAAGAAGCCAAAGAAATGGCGTTGAATGTGATCGACGGCGGCTATGGTTTCTCGCTTTTACCTGCTTACGGAGACCTATGGAAAATGGCGAATCTGAAAAATAAAGAGGTGATTTACGCCGTAAATTATTCTACAAATCTATCTTTAAATGACCTTGCTGACCCCATCTTAAACCCTCTGGGGCATAGCAGGGGCAGTAACAGCAGTCACATGTTGTTCGCCATGAAATACGACGATCAGCCGGGAATGTTGCGCGATATCATCAACGGAAGGCCTTTTGACCGCTATATGCCGACCCGTTTTTTACTGGATCTGTTTAGTGATGATGATGCCCGTTATGAAGGCTCGTTTAAAACGGTATGGTATGCCAACGGGACTACCAGACCTGCCGGAATGAAAGTAGGGGATACCGCTATTTTTGCCACAAAAAAAGTGTTTGCCCCGACCGGTAAATTGTACAAAATCTACGACCGTAATGCCGTTTATAATGCGGATGGGACCGTAAAAGATCAGTTGCATTATGTGACTTTGAATAAGTTTGATGATCCTACCAGAAGTAGTATCAATGAGGCGCAAAGTGCCCGCGATGTTTTCGTAATCCGCCTTGCGGAATTATACCTGATTGCCGCAGAAGCGTCCTTGCAGTTGCAAAATCCAGACGATGCGGCTAAATATATCAATGTGCTCAGAACCAGAGCTGCAAAAGCGGGTAAGATTGCTGCGATGCAGGTTTCCGCAGGACAAATGACACTGGACTTTATCCTCGATGAACGTGGAAGGGAATTTGCCGGCGAACAGATCCGGTGGTTCGACCTGAAAAGAACAGGAAAACTTTTGGAGCGTGTAAAAGCGTACAACCCAAACGCATTGAACATCAAAGATTTTAATCTGCTGAAACCAATCCCAAGAACACAAATCGATGCAGTAAGTAATAAAGGGGAATTTGGTCAGAATACAGGCTATCAATAACCGAATGCTCAACAATGGCCGTCTTCCGAAAAGAAAACGGCCATTGTTGTTTTCGTAATATCCTTAAACAAACAAACCCCGGATTTCTCCGGGGCTTGCCTTATACTTTGAAACCAATTAGTTGGTCTGTTTTGTAATCTGAATGGTTTTATCCATAATACGTACAATCGTATCTCTATATAGAAGGAAGTTTGCCTGACGAGCTTCATCAGTTTCACTTTCTTTCACAGCGTTTCTAGCGCCTTTTAGTTCCTGTAATTCATTAGTATATAACTCCATGAACAATTCAGGTTCCTTATTTTTAAGAATTCTGATTGTATGCGAGTATTTTTCATGGCTGTCAACGAGAATAGCGAAGTTTTTCTCATTATAAATATCCAGACCAACAATTTTTCCTGATAGCTTCTCCAGCTTTCCTCTTTCTTTTGCGTAACCCATAATTGCCACGAATATACCAGTTTTGTGGAATATTATTATTTTTTATCTTATTTCTCCTTTCATTGTCCATATCAAACGTTTGCGTGGCCTATTTAAATACATAGAGAATAATTTTACATCAATTAAGAATAAAACTTCCAATTAATTGATTTAGCTATATCAATTGAGGTTTTTTCTTAGTTGAGACTTAGTAGTCTTGCCGCTAGTATTTTGAGCTTAGCGCAAACGGTTGTGTGCCCTAATTCTTTTGAGCAGATGGAATAACATATACCTTGGTTCTGATGAAAATGCTTAAAATTTAAGTGTTAAATCGATAAACTAACCAAACTTTATTTCTATGAAGAGAAAATTACCCATCTTAAAGGGTACTGCATTGTTGATCGCGATGCAGTTAATAAATCAGCAGGGCTACGCTGATTTTCATGCGACTAAACCACCCGGTTTTTCCCTCTTAAAAACACCACAAAAAAACAAAAATTTTACTTTTGCAATGGTACAGGGGGTCGTTAAAGACATCAAAGGGCAGCCATTACCGGGCGTTTCCGTATCGGTGAAAAATAAGTCAGGCAACGGAACCAGTACTGATGGCAACGGAGCTTTCAAGCTAAACACCACATCAGGTGATGTTTTGGTATTTACGATGGTAGGATACGTCAGCAAAGAAGTACCTGTTGGAGAGAAAACTACTATAAACGTGACCCTGGCCGAAGAAAACAACGAGCTTGGCGAAGTGGTCGTAGTAGGTTATGGCACACAGAAAAAAGTATCCGTTACCGGATCTGTAGCCACGATAAAAGGTAAAGAGCTGGTGAAATCGCCTGTGGCAAACATCAGCAATGCGCTTGTAGGACGTTTACCCGGCCTTAGAGCAACACAACGAAGCGGAGAACCAGGACAGGATGCCAGCGGAATCGACATCAGGGGATTAGGAAATGCCCTTGTGATCGTGGATGGTGTACCTTCAGACTTTTCGCAGTTAGATCCTAATGAGATTGAAAGTTTTACCATCCTGAAGGATGCTTCGGCAGCCGTATATGGCGTACGTGCCGCTAACGGCGTAGTACTGGTGACCACCAAAAAGGGAACACCAGGTAAGACGAACATCAATTACAGCACTTATCAGGGAATTCAGCGGATTGCTACTTATCCGGAACTGGCAAACGCAGCTTTATTCTCAGAATTGTCTAATGAAGCGGCAGTCAACACCTGGATCAAAAACAACAATCCAAATACTCCGTTATCTTTGCCTTTTTCCAGGGAAATAGTAGAGAAATATAAAACCGGTGAGCTGCCAAGCACCGATTGGTTTGGCGCATCAATCCGTAAAAATGCACCACAATCTTACCATAACGTCAATGTAGATGGTGGAACAGAAGAGGTGAAATACTTTTTTAACATCGGATATTTAAACCAGGGTGGTATCTGGAAAAGCGAGGATACCAATTTTAAACGCTACAATTTCCGTAGTAATATCAATGCTAAAATTGGTAAAAACCTGACTGCTGAGTTGAATCTTGGTGGTCGACTGGAAGATCGTTCCTATCCGGGAATAGGTGCAGGGACGTTGATCGGCGGTATTCAAAGGTCATTCCCAACCTTCCCGATCTATGCAAATAACAATACGAATTATTTTGCACCACCCAACAATGCACACCAGAACACGGTGTTCCTGATGGATAAAGACAACTCTGGTTATGCCACCGACAAAAAGAAATTCTTTTCAGGAATTTTCTCTCTGGTGTATGATATTCCATTTATAGAAGGTTTAAGTGCTAAAGGGATGTACTCTTATCAGAATGAAGACCAGGATGTTAAGAATTATACCAGGAAATACAACCTTTACAAATATGATGCAGCAACGGATAAGTATAATGTTGCTTACGTAGGTAATGATCCGAATAGGTTGTATCTAGGTACTGCTCAGAATGATAAACAGGTGTTTCAGTTTCAATTGAACTATAAGAAAACAATCGGAACAAAGCATAACTTATCTGCATTGGCATTGTTTGAAAGTCAGGAAAACATCCTGTCGAATTTCCAGGCTTCACGTGAATTCCTGTTGGATAACATCGATGAACTATTTGCCGGAGTTGCACAAAATCAAAGCAACGGTGGTTCTTCTGCACAAATCGCGAGATTAGGTTATGTAGGTAAAGTGAATTACGATTATGCCGGTAAATATTTAATGGAGTTTGGTTTCAGATATGATGGTACTTATAAATTTGCGCCATCTGAGCGTTATGGTTTCTTCCCGAATGTATCCGCAGGATGGAGAATCAGTGAAGAACCATTTATGAAACAATTTAAGGCCATTGACAACCTGAAAATCCGCGCCTCATGGGGTAAAGTAGGAGATGATGGAGGTGATGATCCAGGCATTGGCAGTAACTACATCTTTCCATTCCAGTATTTAACAGGGTTTAACTATCCAAACGGCAATTACCTGTTTGGTACCAGTCTGATTCCCGGATTATCGGATAAAGGTCTTGCTAATCCATTGCTAACCTGGTTTAATTCTACTACCATGAACTTTGGGGTTGATATCTCCTTATGGAACGGGTTGTTAAGTGCAGAAATGGATGTCTTTTACCGTAAAAGAACAGGCTTGCTGGCTTACAGGACATTAAGTCTGCCGAATACTTTCGGTGCTACTTTGCCACAGGAAAACCTTAACGGAGACAATACCCGTGGTTTTGAGCTTTTGGTATCACATAAAAATACCGTTGGCGACTGGCAATATAAGGTTTCTCCAAACGTATCTTTCACACGTACAAAAAATGGATACCTGGAAAGAGCACCTTCTACGAATTCATTGCTCAACTGGAAAAACAATGGTAGCGACCGATGGAATAACCTATATCGTGGTTATGTAGCTAGCGGTCAATTCCAGTCGCAGGAAGAAATTAACAATGCACCTGTACAGGATGAAAAAGGAAATCAAACCTTATTGCCTGGAGATATCCGTTATGAGGATATCAATGGCGATGGTATTATCGATGATTCAGATGTCACCATTATTGGAAGAGGTACTACACCAGAAATTTTCTATGGTCTGGACGTTAGTGTAGCCTATAAAGGTTTCGATTTCTCTCTGCTATTCCAGGGAGCCACTAATTTTAACGCCTATTTTGACGGGGAATTACAGAACCCAATGTTTAACAATGCCAATACCTATGCGATGTTTGAAGATCGCTGGCACAGGGCTGATATTTACGACCCTAATAGTGCATGGATTCCAGGGAAATATCCTTCTACCATCATTTCAGGAAGTACTAATAATCAGAAAAATTCTACTTTCTGGCTTAAAGATGCGACTTATATCAGGTTGAAAAACTTTGATTTAGGTTACACCTTTAACAAAGAATTAACGGAAAAAATAGGAATTCGCAGAGCGAGGATATACATCTCCGGACAAAACGTGTTTACTGCGGATAAGATCAAATACATGGATCCTGAAGCGCCAACCGGACGCGGTTCTTATTACCCTCAACAAAAAGTATGGACAATGGGCGTAAATATTGGCCTTTAATTGACTGAATAATGAAAAAGATAATATATTATGGCCTGCTTTCCGTATTGGCAACAGGTACTGTATCCTGTAAAAAGGATTTTTTAAACAGACAACCAAAGAACCTGGTTTCAGGAGCGGAAGCTTATGGAAGTTTGAGTGGTATTGAAGCGCTTACCGTTACCCTTTACAATGATTTGCAAACGGAAGACCTGAATACTACGGTCAATAATGAAGCCGGATATGCTTCTACCAGTACCGATGAAGCCGTTCGTTCTTATCCATGGGGTGATATCAACAATTCGGTGGTTGGCAATTGGTATGGTGGCTGGGACTACACACGCATTAGACGTGTCAATGATTTTATCGAGAAATTGCCGGGAGCGATGATCACTGATGATCAGAAAAAACGCTTTAATGCAGAAGGTAAATTTATTCGTGCATTTCATTACTTTGCATTGGTAAAACGTTATGGTGGAGTTCCTTTGGTGACTAAGGTTCAGCAGTACACACCTGGTGATAATACCGCATCCTTAGAAGTGCAACGTTCCAAAGAACAGGAGATTTACGATTTTATCGCCAAAGAACTGGATGAAGCAATTGTGGATCTGCCGGAGTCTTATGATGCGGCAAATGCCAGTCGTGTTACTAAATATGGCGCATTGGCATTAAAGTCCAGAGCGATGTTATATGCAGCTTCAAGCGCAAAATATGCAACGGTACAGCTGAATGGCCTGGTAGGGATTCCAGCTGGTTTAGCAAATGCCTACTGGCAAAAAGCAATGGACGCTGCGGAGCTGATCATGGCCTCGAGCAAGTTCTCTCTTTATAAGGGCGATGCGGATAAAGCGACCAATTTTCAGAAACTATTCTTAAACGCACCTGCTACTGAGGCGATCTTTACCAAGACTTTTCAGTCGCCGGATAAAGCGCATAGTTTTGACTTTTACAATGCGCCACAAAGTTTCCGTGTAGATTATGGAAATGCAACAAATCCTACACTGGAAATGGTGGAAGAATTTGAATATACTGATGGTACTGCGGGTACACTAAAAGTGTTGGACGGATCAGGAAACCCTATCGTTTACAATAAGCCAACCGACTTATTCAAAGATAAAGACCCGAGGATGTTTGCCACAATTCTTACTCCGTTTGATGCCTGGCAAGGTGGAGTGGTAGAAATTCGCCGCGGTGTAATTGATAATGGGGTTAAATATACTTCTGAAGTTTTGAGTGACGGATATCCACAGCCAAAATCTGAATTTAAAAGGGTAGGTAAAGATGGTCCGTTGACGACTAACGACCCGACTAAAACTGGTTTTTACATCAAGAAGTTTATGGATCCTGTAAACAGGGTACAATATGAACGCTCTACAACGCCATGGATGGTGTTTAGATTCGGGGAAGTTTTATTGAACTATGCAGAAGCTGCCTTCGAACTGGGTAAAACTCCGGAAGCGATAACGGCCTTAAACCTAATCAGAGAACGCGCAGGAATTGCAACAGTTAGTGTCGTAAGCCTGGAGAAAATCAGACATGAAAGAAAAGTAGAACTTGCTTTTGAAAATCACCGTGTCTGGGATTTACGCAGGTGGAGAACAGCGACAACGGTATTGAACAATACTCAGTTTCATGCTTTATACCCATGGATCATGTGGGAAGCAAACGGAGATCCTAAAACGATGAAATATACGTTTGAAAAAGCACTGGCACCGAAAAATTCGAGGACTTTTCCGGAGAAATTATACTATGAGCCAGTACCACAAGGAGCGCCTACTTACATTCAAAATCCTTTGTATTAACAGCGTATTAAAGAAAAACCAATGAGAAAACAATTTATATACTTTTCTTTCGCGGCAGCAGTATTTTGTGCCGCCTGTAAGAAGGACAATTATAAAGCACCCGATGCCGGAATTTCCGGAAACATTGTGGATGCTTTAACAGGGAGAAATGTACCGCAACAAACCTTAAACGGTGCGAAAATTCGTTTGTATCAAACGGGTTATAAGAATCCTCAGCCAATCAATTCTTCGATTAAGCCGGATGGAAGTTATGCCAATACTTTCATCTTTAGCGGGAATTATAAGGTGGTAGCAGAAGGACCATTCTTCTACACAGATACCCTTTCTTTGAATATTAATGGAAATGTTCAGGCAGACCTTAAAGTTACACCATACCTGGAAGTAGGGTGTGAGCTGGTGTCCAAAACATCAACCTCAATTACAGTGAGGGTTAAAACGAACCGTGCGGCCGGAAATACCCAGAAAATCGCCAGAGTAGCAGTGGTTGCAGGAACTACAGCTAGTGTGGATATCAATAACTATTATAATGTTGATGGTACAAAAAATGGACTTGTAGTGGTTAATACTGAAGCAATTTCCGATGCGACGGTGGAAGCTGAAACGTATGAATTTACACTGGCGAAGTTAAAGCCGGGAACCTTGTACTATGTGAGAGGTGGAGCGCGTACCCTGAATAACGGTAATTTTTATAATTATGCGGGAATGATGCAAATCAGCACAAACCCATAGTTTTAAAGTGTTTTTTGTGAAACCCCGGCCATTGGCCGGGGTTTTTTGTTATAATCTATTCGTGCTTTTAAAGTATTGAGGTTTTAGAGGCTCGTTGTTGTGCATAGAGATATTTAAGATCGAGTTGGTGTAGAAATCCGGGTTGATGAAGGATTGATGACGGATTGTTAAAGATGCGGAGTAGAAATGATTAAGGGTACCCCTTCAGCACTCCTTTATTGACTCCTCGTCAGCCCTTCGTCAAAGAGCAACACCATAAAAGTCCTGTATCAACTACTCCTGATTTTTGTTGACTGAAATTCCGAAGAATTTTTGTTGATTATCAAGGTTTTTTAAGTAATAGTCTCTTTTTTTTTGATCATTCAAGGGGAATCGAGCGGCAGTTTCCGGCAGTTGAGCGGCAATTTCCGGAAATCTCCGGCAATTTTGGTAAATCTGGAGGTAAAGTTGGGTAATTTCAGGTAAAATAGGGTGGTCAACTGGACAGTTGAATTCCCTATAGGTATATTCGATTTATTATTAACCTTTAAATTATTAATTATGGCAACTTCAAAAGATAGGCTCCCAACAGGGAAATTAGGCAGGACAGTCTCCTACATGTTAAATGGAAAAATGGTAACGCGCTCAATTGGAGTCAGTGTTAAAAAACGCAGTAAATTACAATTGGCAGTGATGCAAAAAACGAAGGTGACTTCCAAATTTTTAAATCCGGTTATGCCGTACATCAAAATTGGTTATGAGGTTATAGCAAAGCTCAATAAAGAACATCCGCAAAATCCGGCCTTTGTTTACCATTGGAAAAATGCTTTAAAAGGGGAGTATCCTGATATTAAAGTCGACTTCGAAAAGGTAAGGCTAACTAAGGGGGTGTTGCCAAAACCGGAAGCAGTTCTTATTTCATTGGTGGAAAAAGGAGTGAGTTTTAGCTGGAATCCAGAAATTGATGAGGAATGCTCACATTGGACTGACCAGGTGATGATGCTGGCTTATTTTCCGGAATCTATGACTGCACAATTTGTGACCGCAGGAGCAAACCGGCATGTCGGCAGTGATCTGCTCTATTTAACCTACGAAAAGAAAAATGCTTTAATGGAATTATACCTCTCCTTTATTTCCAGTAGCAGGCAATCTATCTCCAACAGCGTTTATGCAGGTCAATTGTATTGGTAATTATATTAAATATTGAAATATGGGAAGTTATAATCCAGGGGCATTCGGTAGCTTCAGAGGTAAAGTAGGGCAGGTTGTTGCCACGAAATGGAAGGGCAAAGATGTAGTTAAAAATCTGCCCCAAAAAACGACTAAAAAAGCAAGTGCCGCGCAATTAGCGCATCGCAGGCGGTTTGAGTTTTTAAACCGCTTTTTGGGTCAGTTTTCTGATTTGATAAGTATTGGATACCGTACGGCTGGTAACCGGGTTATTCCAATGAATTTAGCCTGCGCTTATCATTTGAAAAATGCAGTGATTGGCGTGTATCCTGACTGTCAAATCGACTACAGCAGACTAAAGCTTAGTTTCCATAAAGGAATAGATGCAGTGGTTAAACCAGAATTATCCATACAGGAAGGGGAGATGCTAACGCTGAGCTGGCAGATGCCAAGGTTTAGAAGTATCAATACCAGAGCAGATGATCGGGCTTATATTCTTGTTTACAATTCCGAAAAGGACCGCTGTGTAAAACATGAAGGGCCTCAACGATCTGATCTGACAACCAATATCCCGATACCTGAATCCTATATTGGCGATCCTTTGCATTGCTGGATTTTCTTTGTGTCTTTAGATGGAAAACTTGCTGCGGAGACGCAGTTTGTAGGAACATTGAATTTTTGAAAGAAATACTAGAATTAATTCTAGATTAGAGGTATGTTATCGGTGCTTTTATACTTTTAAAATCTATCCAGGTTTTAAAGGTATAAAAGATGCCGGACTGGTTTGTTGTTTCGGGTGTGTTAAATAAGGTTAAAATTGTTCGCTTGACGCGCATGAATAATAACTTTAGTTAAAATAACCGCTATCTCATGAAATCCTTTAAAATTCACCGGTTCCTCCTTGTCTTTTTTGCGATATGGATGCCCTTCCAGTTATTTTCGCAACAGCAAAACACGCAAATTGTCAACAGTTTAAACAACCTGATCCGGCCAATTGAAACATTCAAGGCAGACAGTAGCTTTGCTGACCTTGATTTTCTAAAGGAAACTTTAAAAGGAAAAGAATTGATTTCCCTTGGGGAGGTTACTCATGGGACTGCTGAAGTTTTTAAATATAAAGACCGGTTGGTTCGGTTTTTAGTAACCAATATGGGTTATAAAGCCATCGCTTTTGAAAGCGATTACCTGTCTGTCGAAAATATAGACGATTATATCAATGGAAAGACGGACAGTTTAGTTTTTCTATCCGGCACACCGTTAATCAGCAACAACAGCCCGATGTTAGCCTGGTTAAGAAAGCATAATCAGGACAGACCAGAGGCAGATAAAGTTCATGTTTATGGCCTGGAAGTAAGGAGTTTTCCTAACATCATTAACAAAATTCTCGCTGTAAATCCATCTATCGAAGCCGCAGATAAAATGTTACTGGAAAAGGTTAAAGGTAAAGACTATCAAAAGATAGAAAAGGAAGAAATCAATGCAATGAAAGTTACGTTGAACAATCTGGAAAAAATTGAAGGTGATGCCTCAGATAAGATTTATATCACCTTACTTCAACAACTGGTCAATCGCTATTACGAAACTAAAATCGGAGCGAGGGACCAGTATATGGCTACAAATGCAATTTTTTTGAAAGAACGGGCAAAGGATCAGCAGCTGATTTTATGGGCTCATAACGGACATATTGCGAAGGATGAATTGTATGGAGTTCCTGCAATGGGCACTTTGCTCGACAAAAAATACGGTGCTAAGTATTTTGCAATTGCTACAGATTTCAATCAGGGTGAAGCTTATGTCTATGTAGCTAAGAACAAGCCGGTTTTGGGATTTCAGGCGCATTACTTTCCTGAGGTCGATTCAGACAAAGGATATGAATATTTTTTTAAGCAATGTAAGTTCAGGAACTTTATAATTGAGGTGTCCAATGCTTTGAAGGATCCGGTTTTAAATGAATTTTTAATTCAGCCACGTGAAATGAGAATGATAGGCGGAACAAGTACCCCGGTCAATAAAAAATTGTCTATTGCTAAAAACTTTGATATGGTAGTGTTTTTTGAGAAAACAAGCAGTCAATGGAAATAAAAATAAAAATCAGTTCAGGTAGGCTCCTTGCTTTTTTAGCAATTAATTTTTTATTTAGCGCGTCTTTGTTTGCGCAGGAAATTAAGGGAACTGTAGCCGATTGGCAGACTCGTGAGCTTCAGGAATACGTAGAGGTATTCAATCTCAACAACCATCAGAAAGCAGTCACGGATAAAAAAGGGGAGTTTAAGATTCCGGCAGCTATAAACCATGTCCTTATCTTTATTCAGCCGGGATATAAGCCGGACACCTTGTTTCTGATCAGTTTAAAGCCTGTTAAACGATACCTCCAACACAACAGATACGATTTAAGTACAGTGGAGATTAAAGGAAGGACTTTTGATCCGGGAGCTGAATATCCTGATGCTTTCCGCGAAGCAAAGGCTTTTAATACTGGGGTTAACCGTCCGCTGGCATTCAGTCCTTTCCGTTTTTTTAGTAAAAAGGGGAAATCCGGCAGGAAATTTAAACGCAGAATGGAACTGGAGCTGGTCGAAAGAAAAGTCGATCAACGTTTCAATAATGCAGCCGTAAAGGCGATATGTCCATTAAACGGAGCGGAATTAGACTGCTTTATGGTGTTGTACCGGCCGGCTTTCAAAGATTTGGAACGTCTGGATATTGCCGGTCTTAAGTTGTATATCATGGATGCGTATAAAGAATTTAAGCAGCTCCCCGAAGAAAAAAGAAAGCTGCCATCTTTAAGATGGTAAGGCTTATTAATTCCCTGACTTTACCCTGTTCTGTTCCAATTCAGAACTGTTGGATCTTTCTCTGGCCGGTTTAATAACCGTGCTTCCAAAGTTATAGTTAAAGGTTAACCTGAAAATCCTGCTTTCCTGCTTCTGAGAAAGCCGGTAATCCTGTAACGGAATTGCACTGTTAATTTTGATCTCTCTGGTGTTGAACACATCATTAATGGCGAATTTTAGATTGGCGCGTTCACTGGCAAAAGATTTGCTGATGCCCAGGTCTATTCCATAGATTGGTTTTGCAATATAAGTGCCGTACGCTTGTCCGGAGGTGTAATTGGCCGCTAATTCTGCATTCAGGGTTTTGTTGATCAGGAAGGTTTGTGTGGTGTTCAGGATAAAGGTTGTTTTGCCGTTTTTGAAAGGAGCACCCATCAGTTCCGGAGATGAAAAACGACTGTAATAGAGCGTCACATCGTTATTGGTACTCCACCAATTTGTCAGGACCACAGGCCTGTTGATGTTAAAGCTGATGGTGCTTCTGGAAGCCAGATTTTGCTCATATAATAAGAGCGTTTTTTTTATGGTATCCGTCAGCAGGGTGGTTGCAATCACATCTTTGGTTTTGGTATAGGCAAGCGCAAAGTTTGTTTTCTTTTGATAACCATAAGTCAACTCTAAGGCATTTGCATATTCCGGTTTGAGTGCGGGATTGCCCTGAGATAAAGTGTATAAATCCGCATAATAAATAAATGGGTTCAGCGACTGGTAGCCCGGCCGGTCAATTCTCCTGCTATAAGAAAAGCCCAGGTCATGGTCTTTTGATAAGCTGTGATTGATGGCGAAGTTTGGGAAGAAATCCAGGTAACTGCGTTTTAATAGGTTTTGTAAAGTGATGGAATTTCCTTCAGAATGTGTGAGTTCTGTGCGTAATCCGATTTGTACATTCGTGCCTCCTTCAAACGTTTTATGAAGTGCTGCATAGGCCGCATTGATAGACTCTTTGTAAGTAAATCTATTGCTTTTTGTGGGGTCGTTTATCCAGCTGTTGTCCTGTAATTCTGCCGATTGGAAGTCGTTATCGGTGTTTACATAGCTGCTTTTCAGGCCGGTTTCCAGTTTTAGTTCAGGATTAAATGGATAGGCGTAATCTAGTTTTGCAGCGAAGATATTGATTTTTGCAGGGGTCGAATTCCGAAAAATCAAAGGGCTTTTGAATGCGGTTCCATTAGCATCGGTAAATTGACTCTGGTAAGTCGTTTGCTCCGTGTTTTTGATCCTTGAATAGTCTATGTCTGCATTGAATTCCTGTCCTGAGGTGTCTAGTACAGCTTTGTAGTTTAAGTTATAGCTCTGATTCCGGAAAGTGCTTTTGCCAGGATTGTCGCCAAGTACTGTAGAATCGGTTGTCCCTGGATGAGCTCCGATTTTGGTCAGGATAAGATCTGTGGTTTTGTTATTGTTGACATAACCACTGGCCATAAACCCAATGATCTGATGGTCGTTTAAATAGTAGTCGATCCCCGCTTTGTAGGTGTTGTTTCTTTTGAAATAATTCTGTTTGGCTTCCTGATCGAAATAGGTCAGCGATTCCTGAGCTTTCGTACTTCTTTTGACAAACAGATCTTCATATTCTTTGTTATTGCCGTAATTGTAATTCCCGAAAATATTTACTTTTTTACTGCGGTGGTTGAGGCTGATGCCAACGTCTGATTTATAAAAGGTACCGTAACCTCCGCCAATCTGAAAGTTGCCATTGGTGCCATAACTGCTGTTTTTTTTCAGGTTGATGTTGATGATTCCTCCGGTTCCTGCGGCATCATATTTAGCTGTAGGATTGGAAATGATTTCTATATTCTGAATGGAACTTCCAGGGGTAGCGCGAAGCAGGTGGCTGAGTTGGGCTGTTGATAGATAGGTTAGCTTGCCATCAATCATGATGTTGACGCCCGCTTTTCCTCTTAAACTGAAATTACCTTCATTGTCTGCGGTAACACCAGGCGCTTTTGAGAGTATTTCCATGGCTGTATTCCCTGATGCGATGGTGCTGCTGGCAACATTCAGAATTACTTTCCCGTTTTTCCTTTCTATCAATGGTTTTTTAGCGAAAATCGTCACCGCATTTAGCTGTTTTGTTTCCGGCTGCATCGCAATATTTGTAATGGTGATCATTTGATGGCTTGTGTTTACTAAAAAAGGGCCATGGAATTTCTTTTGATAACCCATTGATTCTACCTCAATCAAATAACTGCCTTCCAGAGCTTTTAAAAAGTTGAACTCACCTTGCTCATTCGTTAATGTTCCGGTCACAAGTGCACTGTCCTTCGATTGATATAAATTAACCAAAGCATAGATTAATTCCTGTTGATTTTCATCAAGGACTTTTCCTTTGATCTGGTAAGCCGGAGCTTTGGTTTGTGCATGTAGCGTAGCACTGCCCAATAAGAGGAGGGATATCAATAAATGTTTATGGAGCGTAATCATCAAGGTTTGGTTTTGGTAGGCTTGCAGGGCTAAATTACCAGGATGGATATTCTTTATTTTTAATTTAACATAGTTTAACAAGAATTGATTTGATAATAAGGTGTTTATCTTGATTTACTTAAAGAGATTTTACTTACGAGATCTTCGTTCCTGTTTAAAACCGAATCAGTTTTTTATAACTGTATTTTCCTGCTTCTTGTATTTCAGCAATTCTCTTTTAGGAAAGGTAAAAACAGGAGTTGGAACTAAGGTTAAATCCGGCGGCGCTTTAAATAGTTCTAAGACTCTGATGCTCTGCCCGCAACCCCCGATATAAAAACGCTGGTGTTCTGTGCTTAAAAAGCCTTATTCCGGCCTTAAATCGCAACTAAAAATACATCATAAATACCTTTGGTGGTCCATTGTTTTTGCCTAATTTCACGTCAGAAACAAGAAATAACTAACAAAACTGCGGCTAATTCCGGACGACAGCCGTTCAGTTTGATTTTTTTAAACCTGCATAATTTTAGCAATTGATTTAACATCCCCCATACGGGGAAGGGCATTGCTATGGGCAGAAAAAACACCACATGACAGAAAAACCCTTATTCAAGGACGCATTAAAATTTTGGTTTATATTAGGATGGATTAGCTTCGGCGGGACTGTCGGGCACATTAATATCATGCATGAGTTCCTGGTGGAGCGAAAAAAATGGATCAGTGACAGCCGTTTCTTTCATGCATTAAATCTTTGTATGTTATTGCCCGGACCGGAAGCACAACAACTGGCCATTTATATGGGCAGACAGCTTCATGGGAGGAAGGGAGGTTTAGCAGCAGGAATACTTTTTGTCCTGCCCGCCATGTTTATCCTTCTTTTATTGAGTGTATGCTATGTTTACTTCGGAAATCAACTCTGGATGTTTGCCATGTTTGATGGCTTCAAACCTGCTGTGATCTCCATGATTATAGTGGCCTTGCTGGGAATCGGAAAAAAAGCACTCCGTACACGTTATCATGTTGTCATCGCCACAATCGCTTTTTCCTGCATCTTCTTTTTCAATATTTCTATGGTGTTTATCATTCTTGGAACTATCGGATTGGCAATAGTATTCAATTATTTATGGCCTGATTTAATTCATCAGGAGCATAGCAAAAAGAATCAGGTTGTGGTACAGGAAAATGAATACTATTTCAACAAGGATTCTGTTGCTGCGGGAACGGGCACCACCTGGAAAGGTTCAGGAATACAAATCCTGGTTTTTATGCTACTCTGGCTGATGCCTACCGTCGCTCTATATTATTTTACCAGTGATTTTGCCTTTTGGCGGGAGCTGACCTTCTTTTTCTCTAAAACCGCCTTCCTGACCATCGGGGGGTCGTATACGGTATTGCCATACGTGGCGCAATACGCCGTTACTAAACTCCATTGGCTGAGTAAAATGCAGATGATCGATGGTTTTGCTCTGGCTGAAAGTACCCCGGGGCCACTAATTATTGTGGTTGCTTTTGTGGGATTTATGGCCGCATACAATCATTTTGATGCCTCCATTTCCATGGGTATTCTGGGCTTGCTGCTAACCACCTTTCACACTTTTCTACCTTCATTTTTATTCATATTTGTTGGAGGCCCAATCATCGAAAAGGCGCATGGAAATCAGAAAATCACCAATGTGCTGAGCTTCGTTACTGCTGCGGTGGTCGGGGTTATTCTTAACCTGACTTTATTCCTGGGAAAAGATATTGTTTTTCCCGGAGGAGTCGGATTTCAAAACATGGATATAGCGGCCATCATCTGGATTATTATCACCCTGATCTTAATGAAGAAATATAAAATGAATGAGCTGTATATTATTGGGATTAGTCTGGTGTTTGGCTTGTGGCATTATGGTTAGATTATCTGCTCTTTTTAGGGGGGCCGACCAGGCTATAAATTAGAATTTGAATTTTTTGGAATAATAAATGCTTATTAATAAATGATCAGGAATAATAAACAAATTCTTGTCTACAAAATTAAATAGCGGATATGAAAGTGAAGAAGAGAATTTTATTGACAGGAGCTTCAGGAACAGTTGGTTACGAAGTGTTGAAACAGTTGGTATTGCAGTCTGATAAATATGAGATTACCGCCTTTGATCAAAAGACAGACAACTCCGTAAAATTATTAGCTCCTTTTGAAAAACAGCTGGAAGTGGTTTATGGGGATATTACTAATCCGGAAAAAGTAGCGGAGGTTTGCATGGAAAAGGACTGTTTGATTCATTTGGCGGCAATCATCCCACCATTAGCAGATGAAAAACGGGAACTGGCGCATGCCGTCAATGTGAATGGTACTAAAAACCTGATTCTTGGTTTACAGCAACATTCGCCGAAGGCATTTTTGATGTATAGTTCTTCGATTTCAGTCTATGGGGATCGTTTAAATACACCCTGGATTAAGATTACAGATTCTTTGTCACCGAGCCCGGAAGACCATTACGCGGTCACCAAAATCGAGTCTGAACAGCTGATCCGTAATAGCGGACTGGATTTCTGCATTTTCCGCCTTGCCGCAATTATGGGCTTAAACAATCACAAGCCTTCCGGTATCATGTTCCACATGCCTTTGGCGACCTCGATGGAGATTTTGACACCTGAGGATACCGCCAGAGCCTTTGTAAATGGAATCGAACACCGGACATCATTGGCCGGCAGGACCTTTAATCTTGGAGGTGGGGCATTGTGCCGCACAACTTACGAGAAGTTTCTAAGCCGCTCATTTAAGGCTTTTGGACTTGGTGAAATGGATTTTCCGGAACACGCTTTTGCGGAGAAGAATTTTCACTGCGGATATTATGCCGATGGTGATGAGCTGGAAGAACTGCTGCATTTCAGAAGGGATACCCTCGAGGATTATTTTGAAAAACTGAAACATTCAGTCTCGCCTATAAAAAGAACACTGGCGGCAGTGTTTAGTGGCACCGTTAAAAAGCAACTGCTGAAAAAATCAGAACCCTTTCATGCCCTCCTTCATAAGGATAAGGAAATGGCCTCGCGGTTTTTTAATGAACTATAATATCATGACCTATGGTCGTTTTCTGACCATTAAAAAATGTATAACTATGAAAAATCTAATTGGAATAATATTGTTATTTGCTGTTCAAATTGGTTACGCGCAGCAAAGTCCCTTAAAAATCACGGTTACTAATATCAAAGAGCTGAAAGGGAAAATTCAGGTCAGCTTGTACAATAGCGAGGCTTCGTTTATTAAAAAAGGAAAGGAATACAAATCAATGATCAGGGAGGTGAAATCAGGAACGGAGACTTTTACTTTCAATGATTTGCCTAAAGGAGAGTACGCTGTAGCCTTATATCATGACGAAAACAGTGATGGAAAATGTAACACCAATATACTTGGTATTCCAAAAGAAGGTTACGCCTTTTCCAGAAATTTCATCCCTAAATTATCGGCACCAAAATTTGAAGATACCAGGTTTAAACAGGAACAAGGCAGGAGTATGGTCATTAAAATGCATTATTAAAACCTAAACTCCTTATTCTGTATTTGCTTTCATTTTAAACAGGTCTACATTGGAAATCAAGAACTTGTTTTGAAGTGCAATGCTGGATAATTTAGTGCTAACAAGGCTGTTTTCTCTGGAATTGAGTAAAAAGACTGAGCTTTCTCCCATTAGAAACAACCTTTCCTCAAATTGCAACATTTTGTTATAATCGCTTACCAGCGAAGCGGTAATGGCAATTTGTTGTTGAATGGACTTTATTTCTGCCTGCTGGGCGGTAATTTTGTTTTTCAATTGTAAGCGTTCCAGATTTAGGTCGAGCTGCTGATCTGAGATTTTCAGCTTTGCTAATTTCAAAGCCCCCCTTTCTTTTCTCAGGAAAAGTGGGACGCTGAATTTTAGTTCAAACTTATAATTGCCAGTCTGGTAATCGTTAAGATAAGAAGGGTCAGATAAATAATGGTAACCAACATCCAGTTTCGGCAATAACATATTGCGTTTTAATTTTTGTTCAATACCCAGTATTTCAATTTTGTTTTGCATTGCCATTAACTTAGGATGATTAGCTAAAACCAGGTCTTCCGTTACTGCCTCCTCAAAATTGAGCGCTAGCTTAATCACATCTTCCAGGTCATCTTCAGGGATGATTGATTCTCTTAGCTCCATAGGAGTGTTCTCGATCCAGAGGTAATTAGAGAGTTCGAGTTTTGATTTGGCTAATTTTAACAGGGCTTCAGCTACATTTAATTGCCTGTTTTTAACAACAATTCCTGCCTCTATACTGTCGACAGGAGCCTTATCTCCAGCCTTAATCAAGTTTTTTACAGCGGTCGCCCTTTTTTCTGCGAAAGACAGGTATTCCTGGTAAAGTTTTGCTTCCTCATTAGTCCTTTTCCAGTTGATATAAGCTGTAGTGGCTTCATAAATTACATTTACGGCCTGCAACTGGCGTTCGGATTTACTCAACTGTAGCTGGATTTTTGCAATCCGCAAGTCGGCCATCCGCTGATTGATAAGTAAGCCCTGTGCCAAAGGAACAGTAATCCCTAATGAAGCTAAACCATTGTCCGGTGTCTTGTTTTGTGGATTTAGATAGTAGCCTTCATTGGTGTCAAAACCAGCTTTAACCTCTATTCCATACCAGGTAGGTAATTTAAAACTGCTGTTAAACAGGGAGTAATACGCTGTTCCTTTGAACTGTTTATTGTTGAAATCTACTTCCAGCTTTGGGTCAAAACCACCGCGAGCCATCAGGAGTGTGGTCTCGGCTTTGCTGAGTAATAAATCTGCCTGACGCACTGCCGGATGATACTTTTTTACATAGCCCAGAAACTCATTAAAGCTCAGTACTTCTGGTTTAAACTGTTGGGCGCTGACTGGTGTACGGCAAACGAATAGGAACAGCAGCAATACAAATAATTTGATTTTCATGCCTTTATTTTTTAGAAGTAGCAGGTTTTTCCGATTGATAATAATTAGGTGGGAAGCCGTTTAGAGTTCTCCATATTTCAAACCAGACAGGGACGGTTTCCAAAAGTGCAATGGTTTCTGCGCCGGAGCCCATGCTCAATTGTTTCGGCCATGGATCTTCAGCTTCATCGGGCGCAATTAAGACCCTGTATTTGCCATTTGGGCTGATGAAATTCTCAATGGCCACAATTCGCCCTCCAAAGGTGCCGTAAGACATGTCAGGCCATCCTGAGAACACAATTGTCGGCCATCCATCAAACCAAACGCGGATCTTTTCGCCCTTTTTTAAAAGCGTCAGGTCTATCGGACTTACATAAGTCTCCACAGCCAGCTCGTAAACTGCGGGCATGATACTGACAACAGCGACGCCTTCTTTTACGGTTTCGCCTATCCCTGATTGTAATGCACGGTTTACATAACCGTCTTGTGGAGCTTTGATGTAGTACAGGCCATTACGGATACTGTAATTGGCGTATTGATTTTCCAGTTTACTCAGTTGTGCTGCGGCATCAAACTGACTGCTCATTGCGGTATATTTATCACCGCTGGTTTTAGATATTTTCTCTGCATACTCTGCAGAGAGGCGGTCTATTTCCAATCTTGCATTGATGAACTCATTCCTTGAAGTCAATAGCTTGTTCTCCTGGGTGATCAGTTTTGCCTGTGCATCTTGAAGTTTTAACCGCTTTTCTTCAACATCAGTTAAGGGTTTAAGTCCTTCTTTGTGGAGCTGTATGGAGCGTTCAGATTGTGTACCTGCAATTTTTACCTGTGTTTTTACCGCTTCAAAATCCATGCTGTCACTTTTTATTTTCAAAAGAGACTGTTTGATTTTATTCTTTGCCTGTTGGTGTTTCAGGGCTTTTTCACCTTCCAATGCCGTGATTTGAGTATTTAATGCATTTACTTTTCCGCCATAAGATTCCAATGCCATCTTCTTGGCGTCAACCTGGTTTTTTGTGTTTTGCAGCAGGTTCGGGTCAAAATAATCTTCTTTTACTTCTGAAAGGAAAATGATCGTATCTCCTTTTTTTACAAAATCCCCTTCCTGCACGTACCATTTTTCAATTTTACCGGGAATGACCGTATTTATGGTTTGTGGACGCTGGTTGGGTTTTAGGGCGGTTACGGCTCCGGAACCGGATATGTTTTGCGTCCATGGAAGAAAAAGCACAATAATTCCAATGACAAAGAGTGCTAAAATCACCCTGTTCAGCACCTTGTAGTGCGGCCGGTTACTCAGGTTTTTGACCGCGCTATAGCGTTCGAGTAAATGTTTTTGCGTATGATTCTGATCAGATAGATGGAGCATGTCTTTATTTTTTTAGGTCGCTGATAATTTTTCCGTTTTCCATGGTGATGGATCGGTTGGATTTCAATTTCCAGGTTGGGTTAGCAGAAGATACAACAACCGTCCAGGCCTGATTTTCGGAACAAATGAAGTCGATAATTGCATCGGCAGTGTCGGGATCCAATCTGTCTGTCGGGTCCTCATAAAGCAGGATTGCAGGTTTACGGATAATACTTCTCGCCAGCAGAATTTTCTGTGCGTTGGAAGATGACATTTGCTTGCCTTCAGGGAGTATTTTAGTGTCCAGGCCATTAGGAAGCGTCTTAATATAGCTGCTTAACTGTACGGCATCTAGTGCCCAGCGTATATCCTGATCAGTAATTGCAGGATCATTGAATGTGATGTTTTCCAGGATAGTACCCTCAAAAGGGCTTTCCCCCTGAATGATGGTGCCAATTTGTGAACGGTACTGGTTGATGTCAATTTTTCGGAAAGTATCATCATTGATAAACAAGGCCCCGCTGGTAGGTTTTAATATTCCTGAAAGGGTTCGGATTAGGGTGGTTTTTCCAGCACCATTTCCTCCATTCAGAATGATTTTTTCGCCCTGCTCAATTTTCAAAGAAATGTCTTTTAACATGTCTTTTTTGGAATCCGGGAATCTCATAGACAATTGATCAGCTTCTAGTGTGATGCAATCATAAAGCTGCTTACGTTCACTTTCCTGGACTTCCTCAATCTCCATATCCGTTACTTTTCCTATCTTTTCTACCGCAGTCAGTACATCGTAAAAAGTTTCCAGACCAAGTACAATTTTCTCTACCGAATTAATGACTAAAAGGATGATGATTTCTGAGGCCACAAACTGGCCGATGTTCATTTGCTGGTTCAATACCAGATAACCTCCAATCAGAAGCAGGCCAGCCGTAATGATCACTTTAAAGATAATCAACTGCCCATATTGACGCTTGATGATGTTGAAGTGTTTCTCGCGGTAATCCAGGTAATTATTGGTTAAAGTGTTGTTCTTTTGAAGCGCATAGTCGAAATTCAATGACTTTCTGAAGCTATGTTTATTACGCGCAATCTCCTGTAACCATTCTGCTGCACGATATTTGTATTTTGACTCACTCATGCTCGTGTCAATTCCACGCGTATAGGAGAATTTATAGATCAGGTACAGTAAGATCACCAGCAATAGCCCAAAAAGGATAAAGGAGGGGTGGTATAGCGACAGCAGAATGATTCCAAAACCAATTTGAAGCAAGGCAGAAGAATAGTCCAGCAACAGCTTTGAAACGCCTTTCTGAATGGTTAAAGTGTCAAAGAAGCGATTGGCAATTTCAGGAGGGTAGAGATCCTGGTACAACTCGTCGAATTTGATTTTCGGAAGCCGGTAAGCGAATTCAAAAGAAGAGCGTACAAAAATTTTCTGTTGTAGATTTTCTGTAATCCGCAATTGCATGAGCGACAAAATGCCCACAAAAGCAACGCCGGTAACTACGCCAATCACCAGGATGATCCAGGAAACGCTAACCCTGCCACTTTGAAGAAAATTCACAATTGCCTGAATCCCTAAAGGCAGGGAGAGACTGATGAGTCCGGCAATTATCGCGTAGAAAAATATCTGCGTAACATCTTTTTTATCAAGTTTTAGCAGACTGAAAAATCTTTTTGCGGGGCTCATGATTTAGGGCTTAAAAGGTGCTGAATAAGGTGTTTGTAGAAATCTGAAGGACTAACCATTTCGTTGCAATCAGTAATGGTTTTGAAATGGTCTTTCAGGAAATGCTGGTGTAGTGCACCCTCCACAATGCTGGAAATTAAACTTTTGGAATAAGGGTATGCCGGCGCGATCAGGATCACCATCGCGGCCATTCTGTTGATCACTCTTTTATAGATCAGGAAGAAGCCTTCTTTGTTCTCTTCATCAACTTCTTTCGTTAAAAATGTCTTAGTGAATTCTGCAATGATGATTTTATTCAATAAAGCTTCATTAATGTAAGGTGTGTTCTGATCGTCCTCAATTTTTTCGGTCACGATTTCCAGTGCCTTTAGTAATTGGTCTAAAGGAGCAGTAATGTTGGCCGTGGCAAATACCATCTTATATTCAATCCAACTCCAATACCAGGAGGATAAATAGACCAATAATTTATGCTTGTTTTCAAAGTAACGGTAAATAGAACTCTCATTGGAACCAATCAGCTCCCCAAGCTTTTTGAAGGTGAAATTATCAAAGCCAATTTCATCCATCATGATTAAACTATTCTTGATGATCTTCCTTCCGAGCGTAGTGGTTTCAGGGTCCTTGACATAAATTTTGTCGTTCACCTGTATTTTGATGTTTGCGAGTAACTGATCCATTTTAAATGTCTTTACTGCAAATGTAATAGTAATACTATCAATTTAAGTTATAATACTTTCTTTTTTTAATCAACATGCTTTAAACGTCAATAGGGCGTGTTTTGGTAGGATGAAAGATTTTAAGTATTTTACCTTCATTATGAACCTTTAAAGAAAATACGATGCTCAACCGAAGAAACTTTATCCGCAATAGTGCCGGCGCAATTGGCAGCACTGTCCTGCTTTCTGCACTAGACAATCCTGCTTATGCTTTGTATGAACGGACTATTGGTGCCAACGACCAGATCAATATCGGGGTAATTGGCATTAACGGAATGGGGTGGTCGGACCTGGTGGCAGCGCTAAAAGTTCCCGGAGTTAATTTGATGGCCCTTTGTGATGCAGATCAAAATGTACTGGATAAACGGATGGGAGACTTGAAAGGCTTAAATGTGGATGCTTCAAAGGTTAAAACTTATAAGGATTATCGTGCCCTGCTGGATAATAAGGATATTGATGCGGTCATTATCGGAACGCCGGATCATTGGCATGCCTTAATGATGATCCATGCTTGTGAAGCTGGGAAGGACGTGTATGTAGAGAAGCCTGTTGGCAATTCAATCCTGGAATGTAGAACGATGGTGGATGCACAACAAAAATATAACAAGGTAGTGCAGGCAGGGCAATGGCAACGGAGTCAGCAGCATTTCAAAGATGCGGTAGATTTTGTGCAAGGCGGACAACTCGGCAACATCCGGACCGTTAAAGTATGGTGTTATCAGGGTTGGATGAAGCCTGGACCAATCGTTCCGGATGCTTCAGTTCCGGCAGGTGTAGATTATAATTTATGGTTAGGACCAGCGCAAAAAAGAGCATTTAACTCCAGCAGATATCACTTTAATTTTCGCTGGTTTTGGGATTACGCAGGAGGTTTAATGACGGATTGGGGCGTACATTTACTGGACTATGGTTTACTGGGTATGGGATCGCCCATTCCGAAAAGTATTTCTGCATTAGGCGGCCGTTTTGCCTATCCGGATTTGTACGAAGAAACACCCGATACCCTGACCACACTTTACGAGTTTGATAAATTCAATATGGTATGGGATTCTGCGATGGGTATCGACAATGGTTCTTACAACAGAGACCATGGAATCGCTTATATCGGTAACAACGGAACGCTAATTCTGAATAGAGGAGGGTGGGAAGTAATAGAAGAAAGACAAAGCGGAAATAAGGTCAGTAAACCTTTAGTAAAAGCCTCAGATAATGGTCTTAATAACCACATGATCAACTTCTTTAACTGTGTGAGGTCAAGGAAAAGAGAAGAGCTGAATTGTTCCATTCAGGCAGGTGCCCATGTGGCCAGCATTGCGCAAATGGGCAATATCGCTTATAAAAGCGGTGAAAAGCTAACCTGGGATGCGCAGAAAAACCAGTTTACCAATAAACAAATTAACAGTAAATACTTAATGGCTCCATACCACAACGGTTATAGCCTGCCAAAAATTTAATACATGAAATCTCTTTTGATCACTTTAGGATTAGTCCTAATTACCCTTATTGGTTACACACAACCACGATTTGTACGTTTGGAAACGAATAAGGGGAATATCACCCTGATGCTTTACGAGGAAACACCCAAACACAGGGATGCATTTTTGAAAAGTATAAAGAAAGGTTTGTATAATGATGCCGCTTTTAACAGGGTGATTAAGGCCTTTGTTAGTCAGGGGGGAGAGTTAGATGAGACTATCCTCGACAGAGAAAAACTGAGCCCTGAAAAGCCTTTAGCGCGTATCCCTGCGGAGATTGTTCCTGCCCTTTTTCATAAAAAGGGAGCATTGGGGGCCGGTAGAAATGACAATCCGGAACACAGTTCTTATCTGACCCAAATTTACCTGGTAGTCGGTAAACCACAGACTGACGCAGCGCTGGATGCGATGGAAAAAAAGAAAGGTCACCAATATTCTTTGGCACAAAGAGCAGCTTACAAAACTATCGGAGGAATCCCTCGTCTGGATCTGGATTATACGGTGTTTGGCGAAATTGTAGAAGGCATGGAGGTTGCTGATGCCATCAATTTATCCCCAACAGATAAAAATGACCTGCCTTTACAGCCAATTACATTTACGCCAAAAGTGTTGTCTAAAAAAGAATCGGCAAAGCTACTTGAAAGACTTCCTAAAAACTAAATTGCATCATTATAATGATTATCGTTCTGGTGTGATCTTTAGATTTTTCCAGTTCCCACCAGAGCCATTTCCTACCCAGTAACCAATCATTTTTCCTTGTGTGTGGGCCAACGACCGCACATCAAGGGCTGGTTGTTTAGCTCCATTTACGTAAACGCTGACCTGATTTGCTGATATTTGTATTTTTACATGAAACCATTGGTTAGGATCAATGGCAGCTGAGATCGGTTGTTCGTATTTATTTGGAAAATTCTCCCTCAGTATTGGCCAGTCATATGCAGGAAGGGCTGTGTATTGTATGGCATGGGCCTTTCTATTTGAGTCGGTTGAACGGAAGTTAAACGGCCGGAAGTAAACGGATTCGTAGGTTGTGTCGTTTAGTCCATGAAAAGCAATTCCAACAAAGCTGCCTTGAAACTCATCTTTTCCCTTAAGATCAAACTCAATTGTACCCTTTGTAAATTCCTTGCCAATTATCCATGCAATGCCAGCACTGTCCATTTCATTCAGGTGTACTGCTCCGGATTTTTGCTCCAGACTGACCGTACGGTTGACCAATCTAAACTTATCTTTTAAATTCTGGGCCCTGACGCAATTGGAAACGCATACCATGGTGCAGATCATGAGCAATAAAGCAGTGGTTGTTGATGTTATTTCTCTCCTATACATGGGGTTTATATTAGTGTGTGCTATTTTTGTTGTAAATTGTTTACCTTTAAAAGAATAAGTTTGTCAAATGTGAACAATTATTTGATAAAAAGCTATTCAAGGTCGCGCCAAAAGCGTGCAAACTCGTGCAAAATAGATACTGTTGTGTTAACTGATTGATATATAATGGATAATGATTTGGAGGTCGAGCGTGTTAAAAAGTGTTTGGAAGTAATAGAGGAAAGGCTTGGGTGGGGATCAGGCAAGGAATGGACAGGACAGGATTTTGAGCGGTTGAGTGTTGAGATCAAAAAGGGGACAGGTGTAATACTAAGTGTAACCACCTTAAAACGTCTTTGGGGGAAACTGAAATACACGAATGTACCCACTACCACCACATTAAATACATTAGCAAAGTTTGCTGGATATGACAATTGGAGAACGTTTAAACACCAAAAGTCATTGGAGGAAACACCGGTAATACTTCCTGAGGCCAGATCAGCAGCAAAGAATGCAAATAAAAAGTTCTTGAAATCGAAATATTGGCTCCCTGGACTGATCTCATTACTGATTATTGGCTGCCTGGTATTTTTCTCGAATGCCGAAATTAAAGCTCCAGCTAATCATACAGCATACGTATTTAGGAGTAATAAGATCAAAATGGAAGGAGTACCAAACTCTGTTGTTTTCAATTTTAATGCAGCCGCTGCCGGGACTGATTCTGTGTTTATTGCGCAGTCCTGGGACCTGAACCGGAAAGTAGCGGTATCTCCATTGGAGCATATTCATTCTGCTATCTATTATAATCCGGGCTATTACAGGGCTAAGTTAATCGTTGGCAATCAAATCGTAAAGGAGCATGATTTAATGATTTCATCCGGCGGCTGGCTGGCAATGGTAGAAAACAATGGAGGTGTTCCGCTTTATTTTAAAACAAAAGAGGTGCTGACAAAGAATAAAGTAGAAGTCAATGAGGATTTATTGTCCCGGTATAATATACCTTTACAGCCATCACTGCCGAAATTGCGCTTTTTTAATGTACGGGATATCGCCGGGATACAGAATAATCACTTTATTTTTGAGACGACTTTGAAAAGCGATTTTAACCAGGGGACTGCGGCCTGTCAGCGCGTAGACGTGCTGATTCTATGTAAAGATGATGTCATCAGTTACCGCTTTGTTCCAAAGGCTGTGTAGGGGATCTTTCTCTGTATGTAGCAGGTACGAAGGTACAGAGCATTGATGCTGATCTGTCAAAATTTGGCTGTAACCTGGATCAATGGGTGAAAATAAGGGTAGAATCAAAAAACCAACACATACGCTTTTTTATCAATGACAATGAAGCTTACTCGCTTACGTTTTCTGGTAAGCCTGCTGATATCATAGGCCTGCAATATCGCTTCAATGGCACAGGTGCGGTAAAAAATACCCGATTTATCAAAGATAAGCAGGTGATTGATTTTTAACTTACGTTAGCAAACGATTTGCTATTTATCGCTCCGCATTGAAGTTTTACGGCCAGATACTTTAGATTTGCGGCCAAAATAGATGCAAATTAGGATCATTTTATAAATAAGACAGCCAATGACTCATTTTATCAAACCGGCCTGAAATCATTATTAGAAAAGTTAAGTATGATTATGCGGTTACAGTCGTACGAGATGGCCATACTACAGCCGATCGCCCGCATTTAAGTGCAGTGCAGGTCATTACACATCACAACTGGATGTGGGAGAATATGACACCTACTGAAGGGCAGATCTGACTTGTAAATTGCACTGAATTATTAATAGAACTGGAATAACCTTTGTTTTCATTCAATCCGGATACAAAAAGCTTCAATGTGGATACATTTGGCGATTAGGTATAAAAGATCTTTGTTTAATGCTAGAAGAGAAAACAATTAGCAGGATACCATCAAAAGGATATGCTGCTCAAAATGAACATACGAATTTAGCTCCATGGGATTTTGAAAGAAGAACCCCCGGAGAAAATGATGTGTTGATTGATATTTTATACTGTGGCGTTTGCCATTCTGACCTCCATGCTATTAAAAACGACTGGTTTTCCGGTGTTTTTCCGATGGTCCCTGGTCATGAAATTGTAGGTAAAATAGCTTCGGTTGGCAATCAGGTCAGCCGATTTAAAACAGGAGATTTAGTTGGTGTTGGTGTGATGGTGGATGCCTGTCTGGAATGTGAAAATTGCCATAACCACCAGGAACAATTTTGTGCTACAGGCGTACAAACTTATAATCATATCGGCAGGGATGGTTTACCGGTATATGGTGGCTATTCCAATAATATTGTGGTAAGAGAAGAGTTTGTCCTGAACGTTTCTGAAAAACTGTCACTTGCCGCAGTAGCACCATTACTTTGTGCTGGCATTACGACCTATTCTCCACTTCGCCACTGGAAAGTTGGTAAAGGACATAAATTAGCCGTACTAGGTTTAGGGGGATTGGGACACATGGCCGTGAAATTTGGTGTAGCCTTTGGAGCGGAGGTAACGGTTTTAAGTACTTCAGAATCAAAAAGGGAAGCTGCAAAAGCTTTAGGAGCTCACAATTTTGTGGTCACTCAGGATGAGGCGCAACTCTCAACTGTGAAATCTTCATTTGATTTTATTCTTGATACGGTTTCCGCCAAACATGATATTGATGTCTATTTATCGCTGTTAAAAGCGAATGGTGTTCATATCTGTGTCGGCATTCCACTTGAACCGCTTAGCGTTTCACCATTTTCAATTGTTGGCGGTAATAAAGTCCTGGCTGGATCTGGTGCAGGTGGCCTGGCTCAGACTCAGGAAATGCTGGACTACTGTGCGGAAAATAATATCGTTTCGGATATTGAGCTGATTGATATTAAAAACATTGATACTGCATTTGAAAGAATGCTGAAAGGAGATGTACGGTATCGCTTTGTCATAGATATGAATACGATTAACCAATAAATTATCATTAGCTTGTTCAGGTCATGAAAAAAGAGAACCATAAGCCCTATGTCATCCATTCGATTTCTGAATTGCACCGTATCCTGGCGTTGCCAAAACCGGAACATCCATTGGTTAGTGTGATTGATTTTGAAGAAATAACATGCTTTTCAGATGAAGCTTACAAAAGTCTGGCTTATGGTCTTTATTGTATTGCACTTAAAAAAGGTTTTGAAGGGAAAATGAAATACGGACAGAATGACTACGATTTTGATGAGGGAGTGATGTCTTTCTTTTCGCCAAATCAGGTCGTAACTACAGAAATTACCCCTGATTTAAAGCTGTCCGGTTGGTGGCTGGTAATTCATCCCGACTTTCTCTTAAATTATACGCTGTCTAAAGCCATAAAGGAGTATGGTTATTTTTCTTATGCCGTCAATGAAGCGCTACACTTATCTGATAAAGAAGAACTTCAGGTGATCGCTATCATGAAGTCGCTTCAGCAAGAATACCTTTCTCCTATTGATCAGTATAGCCAGGATGTGATGATTTCTCAGATAGAATTGTTGCTGAACTATTGTAACCGTTTTTACAACAGGCAGTTTATCACGAGGAAACATGTGAGTCATGATCTGTTAGTCAGCGCTGAAGGGCTATTGACTGCGTTTTTTGAAGATGACAGTTTAATCCTGAAAGGTGTACCTACAGTACAACTGCTTGCCGCGAAATTAAACGTTTCTCCCCATTATCTGAGTGATATGCTAAGGCAGCTTACCGGTCAGAATGCGCAACAACACATTCAAAACAAATTGATGGAGCGCGCTAAGGAGCTACTGACAACAACAAGTTTATCGGTGAGTGAGATTGCCTATAAACTAGGTTTCGAATATCCTCAATCCTTTAATAAGCTCTTTAAGAACAAGATGTCTGTGTCACCGGTTACATTTAGAACCTCTTTTGAATAAAGAAATACAGATTGGGGTTCAATATTTTTTGTTCAGAGAATGGTTATCTTAGCAGGTAACAAATAATGATAAAATGATCGATGAAAGCCCCAAACGTTTCGACAGGATCGTAGCCATACTTATCCAGTTGCAGTCCAGCAGGATTGTAAAAGCACAGGAACTTGCCGATCGTTTTCAGGTTAGCCTTCGCACAATTTACCGGGATATCCGTAGTCTGGAGAGCTCTGGTGTACCTATTTTATCCGAAGCCGGCTCCGGGTATTCTATTATGGAGGGATACCGCCTGCCTCCGGTTATGTTTACCCGCGAGGAAGCCGGTAGTTTTGTTGCCGCAGAAAAACTCATGCAACAAATGACCGATAAAACCCTTGGTGCGTATTTTACTTCGGCAATGTTCAAAGTAAAGTCGGTGATGAGAAATAAGGATAAGGATTGGATCAGTGCTTTGGAATCGCAAATACTTGTCCGGCCAGGCCAGGTGCTTTTTAATAAAAATGTGCCTGATGCTTTAGAGCTCATTATGGAAAGTATTGCAGAGCAGAAACAGCTGGAGTTATGGTATCAGGCATTTGAAGCCGAGGAGCCGGGGCAAAGGACTATTGAACCCGTTGGGCTCTTTCATGAAAATAACTTTTGGTATGTTTTAGGTTATTGTCTTTTGAGGCAGGATTACCGGCAGTTCCGCACCGACCGAATTGCACAGATCAGAAGAACTAATCAGCCATATCTGACTGCACATGGCCCTCTGGAGCAATACCGAAATAAAGAATCGAATTGGGAGGAGAAAACCAGGGTCAGGATATTGGTCGAAAAGAAAACGGCGAAATACCTGCAAAGCAGTAGAAAACATTACGGATTTGTAGAAGAAAAGAGCAGGGGCAACCAGGTAGAAATGATTTTTATGATCAACGGAACTGATGAAGGCTTTCCCCGCTGGTACCTGATGTTTGGAGACGTTGCAGAGATCCTGGAACCTGAATATATGAAACTGAGGGTCCATGATCTGGCAAAAAAAGTAATGGCCAATCTTGAACTTCCGGAACTAGTACCAAACTGAAAATAACAGCCGGTCTGGTATAAGCCATCCAGAGTTTGTCTTGTCGGGTAAACCTTGACAAGACAAACTCTGGATGGCTTAGCAACCTTCTTCAGTATGGAAAGGCTTCTTAGGCTCTTTCAAAAAAGAAAGGAGGGGTAATACCCAGGCTGCGCAGGTATACATAACCTTCACCGCGATGGTGGATTTCATTATCTATAAAATAGAAAATAGAAGACCACGTTGTTCCTTTATACTGCCCAAAAACAGTAATCTCTTCAGAAAACTTTTCTTCAGGAATTTGCTCCCAATAGGTATTGATCGTTTCTGTAGCTTCGTCCCATAATTTAAGCAATTGCTCTTTTTGGGTGATGCCTTCAAAATGTTCATTCAGTTCAGTAATCTTACCAGTAGCGATTTCCTGTATTCCTGGTGCGCCAATGCCAAGCAGTTCCATCACCATTCCGGCAAAGCTGCGCATACCTCCAATTGAATAATTAAAAAGCTCCTTTTCCGGAAAGGCTTCGATTACCCTTCTTGTTAAGGCACGGTGTCCCTGCCAGTGTGCCAGTAATTCTGTTGCGTTGATCAGTTGTGCTGTGGTCGTGTTCATGATTTATCTTTTTAGATGATGAGGTTTAATAAGACAAATCTAAAACCAGCTACTGACAGCAGTATGTCAACAGGAATTATTAAAAAATAAAAATAACAATGCACGCTTTAACGCAAGGTTACCGGGTTGTTTTCACACCCTGTTGTTTCATAAATTTACGACTCTTTACTATGATTTTTATACGTTGTCTTTTAAGCGAAAGGTTAATTCCGGCTTCCTGATTCTCCTGATGATATAACGCATAGGCATGGAGCACATCATTATAGCTAAGCATGCCAATCAGCGTTGCATTTTCGCCGGACATAACCGGCAAAACTTCTTCACCAGTGATGGCCATCAGCTCTACGGCTTTAGAAAGCGGATCACCAGGACTTAATACCGGGACCTTTCTTAATATTAATTCTTCAATGGAAGCTGTTTGCTGAACCATCTTTTTGCCCTTTCCAAGCACCCGGGAAACAACGATTCTTCTAAGGATATCAGGTTCATAGGCATCGGGTGTGTAAATACCCCTTCTGGCGATTTTTTCCGTCATAATCGTGTTTTCCATAAAGAAAAAGGAAACCAGGTAAGAAGCGGTACAAGCGCCTAATAATGGAAGCAAGGCCTGTGATTGCATGGTTGACTCCAAAGCAAAAATGATACTCGTTAAATAGGCTCTGGAAGCACCTGCAAACATGGAGGACATACCAACAAGTGCAGCCATAGGAATGCTAATCCCCGTTTCCGGGAAAAACAGCTGTATCAACGTTCCTATAATAGCTCCTGCCGCACCGCCGATCGTTAAAAGAGGAGCCAGGGTTCCTCCTGAAGTGCCACTGCCAAGCGCAATTGCCCAGGAAAGAAATTTAAAAAAACACAGGCTAAGCATCAGTGCCAACGGAATCTTTCCGGAAAGCATATTGATGATGTTATTGTAACCCACTCCAAGTGTATGTGGGAAAAAATATCCGATGAGGCCTACAACAAGTCCACCAATTGCCGGCCACCACATCCAATGAACAGGAAGCTTTTCAAAAGCATCTTCCACCCAATAAACTATTTTCGTAAGGGCCAAAGAGATAAATCCAATAACTATACCAATGGCACTATAAATGGCCAATGCAAAGTTCGTCGGACTTTCTAAATCAGGCATTGGGAAAACCGGACCAGATTCGAAAAGAAGCTGATGTCCTGCTGCTCCCGTTATACAGGCCAGTGCCACAGGTAAAATCGCCTTAGGAGAGAACTCAAAAAGCAGCAGTTCAATGGCAAGGAAAATGGCCGCAATAGGCGTACCGAATATGGCCGACATCCCTGCTGTAGCACCCGCGGCAAGAATGATTTTGCGCTCGTTGGGAGTGATCTTAAAAAGCTGACCAATGGTAGAACCTAACGCGCCTCCGGTCGCAATAATTGGCCCCTCGGCTCCAAAAGGACCTCCGGATCCAATGGCGATTGCCGATGAAATGGGTTTCAAAAAAGCAATAGCCGGCTTAATCTTGCTGTGGTTGGTTAAAATTTGTTCCATTGCTTCCGGTATGCCGTGACCCCTGATTGCTTTAGAACCAAATAATGCCATCAGTCCTACTAAAACACCTCCAATTGCCGGAATAATGATGACAAATAATCCCAGCGTATTTTCTGCCGGACTATGAAAAGCCAGATCAAATGAACCGTAGAAAAATAGATTAGTCACCAGGTTGATCAATAAAACCAGGATTTTGGCAATCAGGCTAATGAGAATGGCTACGCCAATGGATAAAAGGGATATCTGTAACAAGCGTTTTTTTAGGAACTGAGATTTGGATCTCTTCATGATATGAGTTTATTAAAGGCCCGCTTTGAGCGAACCGCCGCAAAGGTAGAGTTTGTAATTCATATTCGGAAGCTATGAATATTGTTTAAATTATATTATTTGTTTATTAATTTGTAATTGATGGTAAATAGTATTGTTTTTACAATGTTATTAGCGCTTGAATATCTATTCCTTGCAATCTGGTGGCTAAGGTTTTGTTGTAAAAATTGCATATTTGAAGAATGAAAGAATGCGGTAATGCTTGTGATCTTAAAAAGTGTTTCTTATGTAAACTCTGTTTGCCGGAATGGCTTCCTGCTTTGGCAGTACAGAAAAGGAATTTTGAGCTGAAAAAGGGGGAGTTGATCTTTAAAGAAGGGGATGCCGTTAATGGAATTTATTTTGTGCACAAAGGCAGTTTTAAAGTCCATAAAAGATGGGATAAGGATAAGGAACTGATTATCCGTTTTGCCAGACCGGCAGACATTATAGGCCACATGGGACTAGGCAAAAGGCTGCTGTATCCGGTATCGGCAACAGCCCTGGAGCCATCTGTAGTTTGTTACCTGGAAATGAGCTTTTTTGAAAGTACCTTAAAAGTAAACACAGAACTGGCCTATCAACTCATTCGATTTCTGGCAAATGAACTTGATGACTCCCATAGAAGTATGCGGGATTTAGCTCATATGTCCGTTAAAGCGCGTATTGCACAGGCATTTATTTCCCTTCACCAGCAATTTGGTATCGATGAGCATGGTTTCATTGATATAGAAATCAGCCGGCAAGATATTTCTTCCTTTGCAGGTACCACTTATGAGACCTTATTTAAAGTTTTAAATGACTTTGCCAAACAAAATATACTGACCTTAACAGGGAGGAAAATTCTCATAACAGATCATTTGAAACTACAGGAAATTGTAAATAATGACCATGTCTGATTTCCATGGAACCATCCACTGGCTGAAAGTCCTAAAAACTACAGTATTAGTTTTTCTTTGGAAATGTAACAATCACGTTTAATAAGATTGGTCAACTTGCTCAGTTGCCATAGGAGGTGGATTTAAAAGTACACTGAACGATATTTATTTTATTATTTAAAAAAATATCCTAACTTTTACAATCACCGCTTATTCCTTTCTATAAACAACCAGATACCATATGAACCAAATCCCTATTTATTCTCCTCCCGCCAGGGAAATACCGACAGTAATTGCTAAACCTATTCCAGTAACAGATCATAAAGTTGAGTACCTTCCTTCGTTAACCGCCTTACGGGGCATCGCGGCATTACTTGTGGCAGTATTTCATTTTGAAATGGCTGTTGCCCGGTTTGTTCCTGCGGAAACAACGATGTTTTTTGAAAAATCCTACCTGATGGTGGACCTGTTCTTTATTATGAGTGGCTTTATTATGATGCATGTCTATAGCAACCATTTTAAAAACAAAATACAGGCAGGATCGTTGAAAAGCTTTCTTGTTGCCCGATTTGCAAGAGTGTATCCCCTGCATTTATTTTCACTCCTGCTGTTGGTAGTAATTGTGCGCTGGGTTACCGATTGGGGCAATCCGCCCATTATCTTTGAACAGCCAGCCGATATTTTGCCGAATATATTTCTACTTCATTCCTTTGGCTTTACCAACATCTATTCCTGGAATATTCCTTCCTGGAGTATCAGTGCGGAATGGGCTGCTTACCTGTTGTTTCCGGTAATTGCTCTATTTATTAATAAAAAGAAGACTGTTGCAGTGGTACTTTTAGTCATACTTGTGGTAGTGGCATATTATGCAATCATGTATTTACTGCCCCGGGTAAACCCTATTAATCCCGCTATACCAGTTCCTCATAATCTAAATACAACATTCGATTACGGGTATATTCGGGGAATAGCCGGATTTACAGCTGGTGTACTCATATATCTGCTCTACGAATTACGCGCTGTCAGAAAAGCGTTCTCCTCGGATATGGCATCTCTGCTCAGCATTTTTGCGATAATCGTGTCTATGCATTTTTCGCTAAATGATGGACTAACGGTTTTTCTGTTTGCTATTCTTGTGCTCAGCTTTACCGCAAACAAAGGTAAGATAGCTAGTTTCTGTAACCGGAAATTCTTGCAATTCTTAGGGAATATCTCTTACTCCGTTTATCTCATGCAAATCTTTCTGCAAGAACCATTTTCGCATGGTGCATATCTGCCGGGTACTGTAGGAATAGGGAGGGGTAAACAGAATATTGATTTTTCAATTGGAGTGCTGTATTGCATAGTCTATTTAATTCTACTCATTCTGATATCATACATTACTTACCAGTGGGTAGAGCGCCCCAGTCGGAAGTTTATAAACCGCATGTGGGGGAAATGATAAAAAACATCAAATCAGGCACTGGGCTGTATCATAGGATACGGCCTTTTGCTTTTACGACACATTTCTAACCCTAACCAGGGAGTGTTGCTATGCGTAACTAAGCAAACAAAATCTTGCATCTTATGTAAATGTTTAATTTTTTGTTGCAATTCTATGTAATAATACTAGGATATAAGAAGTGAAAAGATTAACTTTAATTATAACGAAATGTGTTTTAGCAACATCAATGTCTTATAATTTAAAATTTATTGTCTATAATATGTGATTGCAGGTAGTTATCACACTATAGTTAAAGAAATAATTTTACCCGTAGTCCTGAATGATGCGCTTATTAATAAGGATAAGGCTACGAAGTTAAGAGTGATTAACATTGACTTATGATTCATTTGGCGATAGCTGACAATCAAAAACTATTTAGGCAGGCACTCGCTACGCTGATAGCGCAGGAAGAGGGGCTCTGTCTTAACATCCAGGCAGAGAATGGCACTGAGCTTTTGCGGCTATTGGAAAGTGCGCAAAAATTACCAGATGTAATTCTGATGAATATGGATCTGCCGGAAATCAACGGTATAGAGCTTAACCATCAACTGCAAAGGTACTTTCCTTCCATAAAAGTAATTATCCTCTCTTTACATCCCCAACCGAAGCTGGTTTCAAAAATGATTGAAGATGGGCTTGGCGCATACCTCATCAAAAACTGTGACAAGGACGAGCTGATTAGTGCAATTAATATTGTTCACAGGGGTGGGTTTTATACAAACCTTCAGGCAATTCAAGATGCCCAATGTCCATCTGTTTTTAAAGTTGTGCAAAACAAGAAGCCATGGGAAATTAAGTGGGCGCTCACCAAACGTGAAAAGGAAATACTTCATTTGATTTGTATGGAGTTAAGTACTACTCAAATTGCTGATAAACTTTTTTTAAGTGCACGCACTATTGAAGGACATCGGAAACACTTGTTATCAAAAACAAAAAGCCATAACACCGCTGGACTCGTCTTGTTCGCTGTGAAAAACGGCCTGGTCAACCTAAGCCCATAATTAATTCATCTCCTGATATACTATGGCTGCAGGATTAAAACTCAGTAGGCAAGTAGAACTACTCGATTTCGAAATCGAGTAGTTCCAGGCTATTATGAAGGCTGGAATTGATGTTACTTTGGTTCGTAGTTAATCAGTTTTACAACTGAATAACAGGCGTTTACCGAAAAGCCTCAAAAGAGTAGGTATCATCCCTATAATACAATTACATTATGTCACAATCTAAAAATGCTTCACAAGGAACAGATGTTCTTTATGAAGAAAATGGTGTAGTAACCGGTAATGAAATCCGTAACATTCAGCAAATGTGGGACACGGCAATTGAGATGCAGAGTAACGGTTCATATGATACTGAAACCATGTATGCCATTTATAAAAATATGAATCCAAAACTTACCTATCAGGACATTTCAAATGTTTGTAGTGGTGTATTTGCGGATACTTATTGGAACAACATATTTATGGATCCTTCATTCCTGGCTAAGAGTCTGGTTCAGGCTTTAGGATTAGACATGGCTAGTGCAAATAATCTGGCTGCAATCTCTATTCGTCAGTGGAGAGGTATATTGTGCCGTAAAAATATTAGAGATATTGGCACTATTCCAACCGGGACTGATTATACCCAGAGTGTTGATATCGTTTGTAATCAGAATACAGAGCTAAATACTGATCAGGTAATTGAACAGTGGAATAATCAGTTCTGGCAAACACCTCAGGTGGGAAAAAATTATATTTATGCGCGTTGTGCAAACACAAATTTCAAGGGTGACATTACCAACCCTCAATTGCAAATGTTTTATTCTACAGGAGGCTTTAATCAACCACCAACTTCCTGGATACAATGTTTAACAGCCGCCAATGGTACTGCGGTTGGAAATGTGGTATTACAGGGCGGAGAAGAAGGTTCACTTGCTCCGGGTGTCCGTGGTGTTTCAGAAGCATTCTTTTTAAACCCTACTTCGAATAACCATATCTGTGTGATTGCGGCGCTGACTTCTGATTTCTTTCTCAAAAACAACCCGCTTACCATACCTTTAGGGAATTGGAATTCCAATACCTATATCACTAGCAACGGGGCTTCCGCCTGGCATAATTTTGATCCTCAAAAAAGTCTGGAGGATACTTTGAAGTTCTATAACCAGGATGACACTGAAGAAGATTTTACTTTTGTGGCCAGATGTAAAAATGTTCCGCCGGGCTCTAAAATATCACTGGCATCTGACGATAGTGCCTTGAAATTTACTACCGGTGAAATCATTGTTACTTCATCTGTTCAGGAAATCAGGAAAACGGTCTCACTTCCGGGAAATTACAAAGGCAACCTTAAAGTTAGATTCGAAGGGCCTGATGGAAAGCTTCTACCTGCTTCTTCAGCGCTTGAGATTACTCAGGTATGGAATTTAAAACATGGGCATACCAACTACCTTGATGCAGTTAAAAGACTTGGTGCGATAGAGAATTTAAGGTCTTTAGCAGAAGTTCAACTTTCATTGGGAAGTTTTACCATTACCGGAGGTGCAAGGGCTAAATAAGTTTATATCTCCTGATTAAGGGGGGGGCAGGAGGAAAGTCCTCCTGTTTTTTTATAAAAATCCTTACCTGTTTATTCAGGTAGGGATTTTTTGTTTACAACCGATCCGTTAAATTGATTTCAGGCTACAACTTTGACTTATCCGGCTACTTTTTGACGGTTTAGGTTGTTGAACTTTGTGGTAATGAGTACTAAATCAATTATAATGAATAATATATCAAATCCTATCAAAGGAAAAGTCGTGGATCATCTCAGGGTTTCAACCCGCTATCTAACCGATTTGCTCAAATCACTAACCGGGCAAAATACCCGGCAGCATATTCATGTCAGACTGATCGAAAATGCCAAGGATATGTTGAGCACAAGTCGGCTTAGCATTGCCGAAATTGCCTACAAGCTTGGTTTTGAACATCCGCAGTCATTTAATAAACTTTTTAAAAGGAGTACAAACCTGTCTCCGAATGCCTTCCGGAAATCCTTTAATTAAAACAGCTTTCATTTACGGAATCGCCCATATCAGCTGTTTTCTTAGGCTATCTTACCAGGGTTTTAGTTAAATAAGGACAATATACGTTCAGTATTGGCCAATCTACTTTTAGTTATTCCATATTTTGATTTATAATTTGGCGGCGCAGTATTAAACCAGAGATAAGCGCTTCTCCGCGTATTTATTGGCACCAGATACCATGACGGATTTCGTTGATTATAAAGATAAATGAAAAAGCATTTTAAAAAACTATTTACACTCTCAGCAATACTGTGTCTTACCATCAGCCTGAAGGCACAACAAGCCCAAACCTTTGCTATAGGCACTGAACATTTTGAACTTAATGGGAAACCTTATGTGATTCGCTGTGGCGAAATGCATTTTGCCAGAATACCGAAAGCCGAGTGGCGTCAACGCTTAAAAATGGCAAAAGCAATGGGCTTAAATGCCGTGTGTGCGTATCTGTTCTGGAATATGCACGAGAACCAGCAAGATAAGTTCACCTGGACAGGTCAGGCAGATGCTAAGACCTTTTGTAAAATTGCTCAGGAAGAAGGTTTATATGTGATTTTAAGACCAGGTCCATATGCTTGCGCCGAATGGGACTTTGGCGGCTTCCCATGGTGGCTGTTAAAAGACAAATCTATTCAACTACGTACTCAACATCCTTATTATTTAGCAAGAAGCAAGAAATACCTGATGGAAGTTGGGAAAGAATTGGCGCCGCTACAAATCTCCAGAGGAGGTAACATCTTAATGGTGCAGGTAGAGAACGAATATGGCAGTTACGGAAGTGATAAAGCTTATATGAACATCATTAAAAACAATTTAATTGAAGCTGGATTCACCGTTCCCTTGTTCCATTGCGATGGACCTTCTCAATTGAAAGCCGACCACCCGGAAGGATTATTTGCCGTTGTAAATTTCGGTTCCGGACCTGAAGCGAATTTCAAAGCACTGAGGGAAATTCAACCAACAGGGCCATTAATGTGTGGGGAATATTATCCAGGCTGGTTTGATAGCTGGGGTAGGCCTCACCATAAAGGAGATACTAAGAGAATTGTGGCTGAGCTGAAATATATGTTAGATCAAAAGGCATCATTCAGTATTTATATGGCGCATGGAGGAACGACTTTTGGCACTTATTCCGGAGCAAATGATCCACCATATCTGCCGCAAACCAGCAGCTACGACTATGATGCACCGATCAATGAGGCAGGAAATACGACAGAAAAGTTCTATGAATTAAGAGCGTTGTTTGGCAAGTATTTGCAGGAAGGGGAGCAGTTGACTCCAATACCAGCTGAAAATAAAATACAAGCCTTAGCACCGGTTAAATTCACTGCTTTTGCAGGATTAAATCAAAATTTACCTAAGCCGGTTTTAAGTGATACCACCCTGTTTATGGAGGATCTAAATCAGGATTTTGGCTCGGTAATGTACACCTCAACACTTCCGGCGGGTGCCAAATCTATTTTACAGTTTAAAGATATCCACGATTATGCCATAGTTTATGTGGATGGTAAATTAATTGGCAGCTTAGATAGGCGTAAAGCAAAATTTAGCATTTCAATACCTGCAAGAGCTAAAGCTGTTCAATTAAAAGTATTGGTTGAGGCCACAGGAAGGGTAAATTATGCGGTGGGAATGCACGATAGAAAAGGTATTCATGGCAAGGTTTATCTGATTGATGACAATAACAACAAAACTGAAGTCCGCAATTGGAAAAACTATAGCTTAAGGATGGGGGATGTAACGATCCCGGTTAAATATGAGCCATATGCTGCACAGAAACCTCAGGCAGGTTTTTATAAAGGAAAGTTTACCGCAAACGAGCTACTGGATACCTATTTGGATTTAAGTAAATGGAATAAAGGTTTAGTATGGGTAAATGGTCAATGCCTGAGCCGTTTTTGGAGTATAGGTCCTACACAAACGATGTTAGTACCCGCTAGCTGGCTTAAAAAAGGAGTAAACGAAGTTGTTGTGTTTGACCTTTACGGTTCGGCAAAGCCGGAATTGACCTTCCTGGATCATCCCATACTGGATATGGTAAATGAACCTCAGCCTGAAAGACATAGAAAAGCTGAGCAGAAATGGAATGCTGCGGATTATAGGGTGACTGTTGAAGGTACATTTGAAAATACCGATAAATGGCAAATCGTGAAATTTAATCCTGAAAATGCCAGGTATTTTGCTTTGGAGGCCTTGTCAGAACAGCAAGGTCAGCAGTTCAGTTCGGTTGCAGAAATTGTGCTCCTGGATCAAAAAGGAATGGAAATTCCCCGTAATAATTGGAAAGTTGTTTATGCAGATAGTGAAGAGCTAAGCGGTGATGATGGAAATGCTGCAAATGTCTTTGATTTACAGTTAACCAGTTTCTGGCATACAGAATGGCAAAAGCCGACTAAAATGCCACACCAGATTGTGATTGATCTAGGAAAGGAATATTCCGTTTCGGGGATGAAACTCCTGCCAAGACAGGATGGGGCAAACGGAAGAATAAAAGATTATAAGCTGTATTTCTCTAAAGGGCCATTTAAAGCCTTGTAGTTACACAAGCAGCATCTCATAGCCCTGGTTAGGTTAGTTATAGGGCCACAGTTCAGCAATCTGGCTGTGGTTCCTATTAAAAACCACTCTTTTTCAGTTTTTATTCAGGCGTTCCAGGGTTAAAAATGAAAAACATTTGATCCCTGAATAATCTGCATAGTTTTTGTGGGTCTTATCATTTAGTTAAATCAATTTAATTGATAATGACATGAAAATAAAAACGAAATTGCGTCTTGCATTTGCAGTGTTGTTCGCAGTAGTGCTATCTTTCGGAGGAATCTCTCTATACTACATGAATAAGATAGCCTCAGGTTCAAAAAACATTTTAAAGGATAATTATGAAAGTTTGAACTACCTGGGTAAGATGAGAAAGGTACTTGACGAAAATGTATTGCCGCTTTCCAGTGTACCGGCCAGTCAATTTCGTCTTGAATTGGAGAAAGAAAGAAACAACATAACTGAAAAAGGGGAAAGAGAGGCTGTATTAGCACTTTCGCAAGCTTACGAAACAATAGTAGACCCAGCCAGCAATATTACCGCCAAACAGGAAGCACTGAATAAGGCACGGTTGCAGATAAGAATTATTGAAGAGTTGAATATGAATGCCGTCATCAGAAAAAACACGTTAGCACAGGAAGGTGTACAGAAAGCTGCAACCTATCTTGTACTGGCAGCTTCCTTTTGCTTTCTGCTATTATTTTCACTTGTGGTGAATCTCCCTGATTTGATTGCTAAATCTCAGGAGCCAGGATAGCTATTTTGTCGGATAAACTATACATAACTAAAGCAATTGTACGAAAGTAATAGGGCTGGGTGATGGCCGGCGGAAAATAATGTAAAAAAACACGTGATTAAGAACGAAATTAATACACCCGATAGCTCAATTATTAACGACCAAATGGTTGAAATCCCGGGTGGGAAAATCGAATTGAGGGATGATAGAATAAAGCAGAAATGGACCGTTGAAGTTCAACCTTTTTTGCTTGCAAAGTTCCCTGTAACACAAGAATTGTATTTTGAAATTACAAAAGAAACACCAGCTACTTTTGAAGGTAATGGGCTACCTGTTGAGACGGTTACCTGGAAAGATGCGGTTAGTTTTTGTAATGCCCTGTCGATGCTGGAAGGGCTAAACCCTTGCTATACGATTCAGGAGGAAAACGAAGAAATTACCTTTGATAGCACAGCAGATGGATTCCGGTTGCCGACGGAAACAGAATGGGAATATGCTTGTAAAGCAGGGACCACAGGAATCAGGTACGGAGAATTAAACAGTATTGCCTGGTTCAAGGATAATTCAGATCGGACCACGCATATGGTTGGACAGAAAGAACCAAATAATTGGGGGCTTTATGATATGTTGGGCAACGTATGGGAATGGTGTTCTGATATTTATGATGAAACTGTTTATGGTTCCTATAGGATTTTCAGAGGCGGTGGTTGGTGTGACGAAGAACGAAGTGTAATGGCCACTACCAGAAGAAGAAGTCATCCCCTAAAGTTTAAAATTGACGATCTTGGGTTTAGAATTGCAAGAAATAAGACTGATAAAGCAACGCCCCCTTAACATCGCTATCTCAGCGCCAGCCTTTCTGTGATCCCGCTGAGATTTTTGGCGGCCATATCGTCGTCGTCCAGATCAGTTTCCTGGTCGACTACGATATCTCCGGTAGCAATTCCTGATCATCCTACAAAAGCTCATTTTCGGTATCCGGAATTACAGTTTCGATTTCAGGACGTTCTGATTTGTTATGCCTTTCCTTGCCCTGATCATTTGGCAAACCCTCTTTTTCGGAGTCTGGACTTACCGTCTCAATCTGTGCACCAGGATCATCAGCGGGTTTTGGATGTGATTTCTCATTTCGGGTATCACCATTGTTTAAATTTTCCATGTTTATTCATTCTAGTCAAAGATTAAACAGTTATTACCCCCTGCAGGTTTGTGTTTTAAAAAAAATACTAATACTTCGTTGCGTAAAATATCTTTCCATGCCAGCCAATTTCCGCAGTTTAGGGTAGGGGTTTGATACAAATATTAAATAAAGTCTAGTAATTTGGTAGTTTATTTGGAGAAGCAAAATTATTGCCTTAGGTTTATCCTATTAAATTAGTAGACTTTATAAAACATAAGCATGAAACACTCTTTATTCTCCAGCGGTTTTCCTAAAAAAGCAGACCATCATTCCGGTTATCTGAAACACCTATACGGCTCATCGCTTCCTCCAGTATGTTGCTGCCTTTTTTGTAATAGCATCGGCTGTTAACACCCACCAAAATCCCCTGCGGATTTAAATCCAATACTCAATTAACTGTTTCCTGACTGCCACCAAGAGGGGCTGATGGAAGTGCTTTGTCTGAAATTTCCTAAACAACAACAAATGAAAAATCTTTATAAAAAAGGGTTTTACCTGTTTCTGTGCATTGTCTGGTCTTCCATAGCCAGCGCACAACAGGTAAGCCCGACTATCAAATCGCATCTCAACGGTATCGTACTGGATGCTGGTACCAATCAGCCTCTGCCTGGTGCGGTAGTTAAAATCAGGGGAACTACACATACAGTATCAACAGATTCCGATGGTAAATTCAGCTTTGTGACCGGCCAGAGTTTTCCTTATACGCTGCTGGTTAGCTTCATTGGCTACGACCAAAAGGAAGTGACTGTTAACGGTAGTCCTGTGACGATCAGATTGCAGGAAACACTGAACCAATTAAACGATGTAGTAGTCACCGGTTACAGTACCCAGGAGCGAAAATATATTGCCGGTTCCATCAGCAGTATCAGTGGTTCGGTAGTGCAGAACCAGCCCTCAGGTGGTTTCAACCAGCTGCTACAGGGGAAAGCCACCGGCGTACAGGTAACGACGAACTCCGGCGTGCCGGGAGGAGGGATCACCTTCCGTGTGCGTGGAAACAACTCGATCAACGCCTCTGTGGATCCCTTGTATATTATCGATGGTGTATTTGTAAATAATAGTGATCCGATTACGGCTGGACTGGGAAATCAGGCTGCATCTAATCCCATGGCCGATCTGAATCCTGCCGATATTGAGGATATCCAGATTCTGAAAGATGCAAACGCAACGGCGATATATGGATCGCTCGGGGCAAACGGGGTAGTCATCGTGACAACCAAACGGGGAAAAAGGAATACCAAAGCAGCCATCAACCTGAGCACTTTCCAGGGATGGTCTACTGCCGTAGATCAATTTAAAGTGGCTACTGGCCCTGAAGTGGCCTTGCTGACTAATGAATCAAGGGTCAATACCGCCATTGATAATGGCCTGAATCCTTCAACGGTGGTGCTTCCTTTCCCGGATCCATCAGCTCAGCAGACCTACGACAGGATCAGCAGTCTGTTCCGTACCGCCAGAACATCCAATTATGAGCTCTCCACACTGGGAGGGACTGATAGGAGTACCTACTACATTGGTTTAGGCTACCTGAGCCAGGAGTCTATTGTGAAGCCCTCGGATTATAAACGGTACTCGGGCAGATTTAACTACGATAACTACTTGACGGATAGACTGAAGGTGGGTACCAGCATCAATTTTATACGTTCTGACAGAAACCTGAGCGGTAGCGATAACAATCCCACAGGAGTGATCAACTCCGCACTTTTCCCAAGGTCTTATCTGCCGGTTTACAATGCCGATGGCACTTATGCACGGTACGGAAGTTTTGACAACCACCTCGCTTTGATCAACAACCTGGATAGTAAGGCCCTGGGATGGAGGACAATCGGCAATATCTTTGGAGAGTATACCTTCCTTCCCGGACTAAAACTGCGCAGCAGCTGGAGTATTGACAATACCAGCGAGTATGACAATAGTTATTCAAATACGCTCATCAGTGCAGGTATCGCCAGCAATGGTTCGGCCTCTTCTACAGAGAACAAAGCATTGGTACTCACCAATGAACAGGTATTGAGTTTTGTGAAAAACCTGGGCGAGGGCAGGAAGCATAATGTCAATGCGCTTATCGGGAATACCATCAATACGGTATTGAACCAGTCCACATCCGCCTCCGGAACAGGCTTCGCCGCAAACAGCCTCAAATCGGTTTCAGTGGCTGCTACACGCTCCGGTACGGCATCGAGTGCTGAAACAAAGCTGTTGTCTTTCTTTGGGAAGGCCAGTTATACCTATGACGGAAAGTATACCATCGATGGAAGTATCCGCGCAGATGGTTCTTCGAAATTCGGAACGAATAAGCGTTGGGGCTATTTCCCTTCAGGAGGACTGGCATGGCGCCTGAGCCAGGAAGATTTCATCAAAAACCTTAACATTTTTGATGAACTGAAACTGCGGGCCAGTCTGGGGCTTTCCGGTAACCAGAACGGTATAGGGGCCTATGCAGCACAGGGACTATGGTCTTCGGGAGCCAATTACCTCGAACAGCCAGGCATTGCGCCTACACAGCTCATCAATCCCGACCTGACCTGGGAAACCACAAGGCAGTTTAATGTTGGGACAGAGTTTACTATTCTGAAGAAACGTCTGCAAATTGTGGCGGACTATTACAATAAATATACATACGACCTGTTGCTGAATGTTCCCGTGCCTTACCGCTCTGGATTCTCTTCCTATTTGCAGAACTACGGTGCAGTAAGGAACAAGGGATTTGAACTAGGCATTAACTCCACCAATATTCAGACGGATGCTTTTCAGTGGACCACGAATTTTAATATCTCCTTTAACAACAATAAGATTGAGAAACTGGCCTCGGATATCAGTTTAGGTGCCTCAGGAAGGAATATCTCTATCTTAAGGCAAGGTTACGCTGTCAACTCCTTCCAGTTATACAAACAGTTGTATGTAGATCCGCAAACAGGAAATGCCGTCTATGAGGATGTGAATAAAGACGGACAGATTACCTCGGCAGACCGCCAGATTGTGGGCAATGCATTGCCAAAATATACAGGTGGACTAACAAATAGCTTTAGCTATAAGGGAATAGATTTTAGCTTTTTCTTTTACTTCCAGCAGGGCAACAAGATCATGAATATGAACGATTTCTTTATGGTGCATGGCGGAACCCAGGCGAATATAGGTTTCCTGCCACGCCAACTGGAGAGATGGCAGCAACCAGGCGACATCACCGATATTCCGCGACTGACTACCTATAGCGGAAACCCTACAGAAAACGGCGGTGCAGCAAACAACTATGGTGGAAATGTTGCCAGCCTTTCTTCCCGATACCTGGAAGACGGATCTTTCATCAGACTGAAAACACTAACGCTCGGATACACCCTTCCCAGGAATGTACTGACGAGGGTAGGTGTAAGTAAACTTCGTGTTTATCTGCAGGGAACCAACCTGCTGACCTTCACCAGATATGGTGGTCTTGATCCGGAAGTAAGCTCCCAGTCCAATAACCAGAATACCGTGGGCTACGACTGGGCAACTGTGCCTCAGCCAGGGACCATCCAGATTGGCGCAAACGTAACCTTTTAATGACCTTAAAACAGAAAAAAATGAACACATCATATCTCAGAAACGCAGTGCTTATAGCTTTTGTCCTGCTCTCCGTTTCCTGCAAAAAATACCTGGAGGAAGTGCCGGATTATGCACTGCCCACAGGAAGTGCTATCACTGATGCAAGTACCGCCCGTGCGGCAATTATAGGTACATACGACAGGGTGCAAAATTACTACGCATCAGCCTACCCAACACTGGGAACCATCACTACAGACAACGTAATCTTTAACGGAACGCTGAGCGAATACTTGCAGCTGGACCAGAATGCCATACCTACGGACAACGTAATCACGGTTTCGGCCTATCAGAGTATCTACAGAACGATCAATTCTGCCAACAGCGTAATTACCTATGTGCCTCTGGTAAATGATCCCTTGCTGACGGATGCGGAGAAAAACAAAATCTTAGGGGAAGCCTATTTTATCCGCGCACTGTCTTACTTTGATTTGGGCAGAGGATGGGGTGGGGTACAGCTTCAGCTGAAGCCAACCACAAACCTGAGTGTGCTGAAAGGGATCAAACGCAGTACGCTCGATCAGACTTATGACCAGGTACTGGCAGATCTGACCCGGGCCGAGCAGTTGTTGCCAGAGGATGCCACGACGAGAAACCGCGCCCAGAAAAGTGCTGCAAGGGCTTTACGTGCAAGACTGCACCTGTACAGAAAACAGTGGGCAGATGCAGAAACGTATGCTACTCAAGTGATCAACAATACGAAATATACGCTGCTGAAACCCTATAAGTCCTTTTTTACCGCACCTTTTCTAACCAGGGAGTCCGTTTTGGAGCTGAGCTATTCTGCTAATGACAGGAATAGTTATTGGAATCTGTGGTATCCTAGTTCGTCCGGAGGACAATTTACACTGAAGCCTTCGGATGCGCTGATTGCCAAACTGAACAATCCAGCGATTGGCGGCAGCAGAAATACACTGATTGCCGGCACGGGAGCGACAGTTTATGGCGTGCTCTATAACACCGTTGGGATCAGCACCGATCCATCGTACCTGATCCGCATTGCAGAGCTTTACCTGATCCGTGCAGAGGCAAGGGCGCAACAGAACAAGCTGACTGATGCTGCGGAAGATCTGAATGCCATCAGGGCAAGAGCTGATGTTGCGGTAACCACAGCAGTTACTCAGGCAGCATTGATACAGGCGATTGAGGACGAGAACGGTATCGAGTTTGCCTTTGAAGCACACCGTTGGTTTGACCTGGTCAGGACCGAACGTGCAGGAGCGGTATTGGGTATTACCAACAGGAACTTCTGGTTATTCCCAATCCCTTATTCGGATATACAGTCAGATCCCGATGTGACACAGAACCCGGGTTATTAATCTATAACATAAAGACATGAAATTTTTCTTCCATACTATAAAAATACTGACCGTACTCAGTTTGATCAGTATTCAGCCCTCAACAGCGCAGAACAATTACTTCTTTCCGAAGGCGACCTCACTGGATGCCAGGATCCCTACACCCGAACAGTTTCTGGGTTATCCCATCGGCAGTTATTTTACCCGGCATGAACAGGTGCTGGCCTATTTCCGCGAGCTGGAAAAGGTATCAGACCGGGTGCACGTAGAAAGCCTGGGGAAAACCTATGAACAGCGGGAGCAGATTATCGTGACCATCACCGCGCCCTCCAACTATGCGAAACTGGAACAGATCAGACAGGAACACCTGAATCAGGTAGATCCTTCGAAAGCTCCGCTGAGTAATGCTGCCCCGGTGATTATCCACCTGGGATACGGGGTACACGGGAATGAAACCTCAAGTACAGAAACGAGTTTGCTTACGGCTTACTATCTGGCGGCAAGCAATGATGCGGAGACACAGAAATGGCTGACAGCTTCGGTGATATTTATTGATCCCTCGCTCAATCCTGATGGCAGGGACAGGGCGGCGAACTGGCACAATGCCTACCATTCTTTTCCTGCCGTGGGCGATCCCCTGGACAAAGCGCATCAGGAGGCATGGCCAAATGGGAGGAGCAACCATTATTTTACCGATCTGAACCGCGACTGGCTCAATCTGGTACAGGTAGAAAGTCGCAATCGTCTGGTTTTCTTCCATAAATGGTATCCGAATGTGCAGATAGATTTTCATGAGCAGGGAACCAATGCAACCTATTATTTTGAGCCCACGCCGAAGAGCCATGAGAGCCCGGTCATCCCGCAGTTTTTGTATGATTTTCAGGTGACCCTGGCGAAATACCATGCAAAGGCACTGGATGATATTGGTTCGCTTTATTTTACCAAAGAGAATTATGATAACCTGTCGCCGATTTATGGTTCTACCTATCCCAAGTTTTTTGGTTCGGTGGCTGCAACTTTTGAACAGGCGGGTTCAAGAGGAATATTGCAGGAATCGGCCAATGGACCGCTGACCTTTGCCTTTACAATCCGCAACCATCTGGCAACAAGTATCTCTACCATCAGGGGGGCTGTGGAGGAGAAATCAGGTCTTTTTAAAGTACAGAAAGATTTCTTCAAATACGCGCTGGAGCAGGGGAAAAAGAATCCGGCCAAAGCATTTGTGTTTGGCGATAACAATGATGTGAACCTGACGCAGAAGTTCCTCGGACTGCTGTTGCAACACCATGTGGAGGTCTATGAGCTTGGCGAAAAGATCATTCAGGACGGTAAAACCTTTGATAAAGGAAAGGCCTACCTGGTTCCAGCCGCCCAGCCGAACTTTTTAATTGTTCACTCTATCTTTGAGGAAAATACGCTGAAGGATAGTATCTTTTATGACAATACCGGATGGAGTATTATTCAGGCATACGGGCTGAAATATGCCAAAGTCAAGGGCGCTTTTTCAAAGGCTGCGGCAGTGAAAAATGTAGCTGCCGAAACGGGCAGGCTAGCTGGCGAACGTTCTTCTTATGCCTATCTGATCAATTCGGGCGATTATAACTTTACAAAAGCACTTTATCAGCTGCAGTTGAAGAACGTTTTAGTTAAAACTGCATTTAAGTCCTTCGCAGTAAATGTTGGCTCAGTAAAAAGCGCCTACCTCCCCGGATCCCTGGTTATTCCGGTAGTGGGGCAGACACTTTCCCGGGATTCCTTGTATTCGGTGTTGAAAACTGTAGCCCGTTCCGCCAATGTAGCTATTACCCCGGTTTCTACAGGCTTTAGTGCCGAAGGTATAGATTTGGGAAGCAGCAATATCAAGTCGCTGCGAAAACCTGAGGTGGTCCTGGCTTTTGGTCAGGGAGTGACCTCTTCGGAGGCGGGACAGGTTTGGTTTCTATTGAACCAGCAACTGAACCTGCCGGTAACCAAGCTGGATCTGCAAAGTTTTGCCAGGGCACCACTGAACCGCTACAATGTATTGGTACTACCAGGCGGGAATTATAGCGAATGGGACAAACCGACAATCGATAAGATCAAAAACTGGGTGACCGATGGCGGGACACTGATCACCTTCCAGACGGCAACGGCCTGGGCGGTAAACCAGGGTATCGTAAAGGAGAAGCTTTCGGAAACCGATAATTTCTCCGGAAGGGGAGACATACCAGCCAGGTCAGCAGTTGCGGTACCAAAAACTGCTGAGCCTGATAAGGATCATTCCAAAAGCGCAGGAGCAGAGTTGGTTGTTAAACCCGTTAAAGAAAGACTGGATTATGCAAGACAGGAAGATGTAGAAGGTTCGAAAAGGATCAATGGAGCAATTTTTTTGGCCGACCTCGATATTACCCATCCGATTGCCTTCGGGGTAACTTCACGTAAGCTGTTTATCAATAAAAATGGCCCTACATTATTGTTGCCGTGTGAGAACAAGTATTCAACCGTAGCGGAGTATGCAGCAAAGCCCTTCGTGAATGGTTATTCTTCTAAAGCCAATATCGCAAAAGTAGCTGGTTCTGCGGCAATTATCGCCACAGGGCTTGGTAGTGGAGAGGTGATCCTCTTTGCCGATGATCCTACTTACAGGGGCTACTGGCTGGGGACGGGACGGCTGTTCCTAAACGCCATATTCTTCGGCAACTTATTAAACGGCGGATATAGATAACGCGATGAGTAGCATCAGCTCCGTAAGCATAAATTGTTTGGCATACGGAGCGATGTTATCCTTATCAGGAATCGGGCTTAGCCCGATGAGTTTGCTACAGTACAAGTTCAGGCACCCTGGAAGTAAAGGTAACGGGTGCTGTAATCGCAGGTATCAGCTCCTGTCTGAAATCATTCTTTGTGACATTAATCGCTCCAAATTGAGCAAACCAGCTATCCGCATCTCCGGTAATGTGCAGCTTAAATCCATCTTCCTTAAGCTTGGTTAATAAATAACAAAAAGCAACTTTACTCGCATTATCAACCGTTCTAAAGAGGCTTAAAGTTATAAAATAACCATTTAAAGCAACTCCCAAAACACCACCTACAAGCTCCCCGTTTTGATAGGTTTCCACACTATGGGCTATCCCCATTTTATGAAGTTCTAACATCACCTTCATATATTCAGTGGATATCCATGTGGTTGTTTTCTCCCCCCTCGGCTTCGAACAATTTATGATGGTTTGTTCAAAATTAGCATTCACCTTTATTTCAAATCGTTTATCTGACTCCTGTAGCCTGTCTTTTTTTAAGCAACGTAATAAATCATTTCTTATTTTAAAATCAGCAACGGGTATAATTGCCCGGGGATCGGGGTCATGCCATATAAAGATCTTATTATTATCTACCTTAGGCATAGGGAAAGTACCTTGTAAATACCCCTGTATCATCATATACGGGGTTAACTCAACCTGTGCATAGGACCAGAATAAAGCATCTTCATGACCTCCGGATACCTTTATCAGCCCCGAATGAAGTATTTGTTGAAGTAATCTTTTTGAGGGACCTTTAAATCTTGTAGGGACTATAGATGATACTACTTTTGGCAAAAAACCCATATCTCATGATATTTTAACAAAATGAACAAAAAAAACTTTCCTTAAATTTAGCCAATTGTTGTTTAAAAATCTAACCGCTAAAAAATAATTCTCTTAATCATAAAACAGCCAGGGTCAGAATTGGTTTCGCGTTACAGGTTTTTCAATTCGCAGACCAACCATCTTGCTGAAGCGATTGCTGATGGGAATACCGTAAGCAATAATGCAGACTGAAGGAGGAACTTATAATATGACATTTGGGGCATGTAATTTTTTTTGTTTTTAGCTAGTTTTGTCCGCGCTATTATTAAAACAAACTCATAATGAAATACATCAGTCTATTTATATTGCTCCTCACTTTTAACACAGCCTATAGTCAGCATAGCCATTATCCTGACAAGCCCAATACTCATGGAATGTTATTGATGGGAAAAGAGACTGTATATGCGGAACACCTTCCTATGTTCCATACTCCGCATGATTATCAGATTATCCTTGAACTTGAGTTTTCAAAAGAGGATATAGAAATGTATCGCAAAGATCGTGTAGCGCATCCCAAAGAACTGGTGTATACTATTGAACCTGAAACCTTTGTTTTGCCACAAATGGTTAATCATACTAAAGTGTTTAAAGCCAATGTATACAGGGGGCATTTTGAAAGGGGAGGTGTGAAATTTTTGGACACGATCACTGTCAAAATTAAGAAGATTGTTTATTACAAGCAGTTTGATAAAAATGAACAGAGACCGGAGCATCTTAAATACATTTTGTTCGGGAATAAGAAAGAGCAATTTTTGAGTCATCTGATTAGCAAAAAGCCTGATTTTAATGAGGTATTGGCCGTTCAGTTATCAAATTGGAAAATGATTCCTTCAAATGAATCTTATCAGCTGATTGTCTTTGGAGAAAAAGAAAGCCGTAAACCTTTTTCATGGAAGAAGTCAGATGCGCTGATTTTAGGAACAGACCAGCAGGCGGTATTTAAAAAGCACAAGCAGTTGTATTTAGAATTGGGTGATTTGGATTAAGATAACCATAGTTTAAGCGTTTTTTATCCAGGATTTCACCTGTGCTGCGTAACTTTCGCCAATGGGCAGTATAGCCTCAATTAGGTGGATCTTTTTATGTTGTACAGCTTTTACAGCTGCAATAGACACAATATAGCTCCGGTGAATTCTTTTAAACTGTTCATCCGGAAGTAATCCCATCATCCTTTTTAAGGTCATTAGTGTAAGTACGGTTTTTTTCGTTTTAAGGTGAATTTTGATATAGTCTTCCATGCTTTCAATGTATTCAACTTCATGGAATACAATTTTGATCATCTGATAGGCGGAATGGACATAAATAAAAGCTTCATTCTGCTCTGGAGGGGGACTCATTTTATATTTTTTGACCTCGATTGCCTTGTCCAGTGCTTTAGAGAATCTATCGTAATCTATTGGCTTTAATAAGTAATCTACGGCTTCCAGCTCGAAACCATCAAATGCGAACTGCTTAAAAGCGGTCGTGAAAATGAGCATAGGTTTACTTTTTAGCGCTTTAGCCAGGTCAATTCCAGAAATATCCGGCATGTTGATATCCATGAATATTAAATCTACCTGAGCTGTAGATAAATACTCAGCACCAGAAATGGCATCTTCAAACGTATGGATGAGTTGGACATCAGGTCGACGTCCGATATAGGTATGGATCAGTTCCAGTGCCAAAGGCTCGTCATCAATAGCGATACATTTTAAAAGCATGCAATTAGTTTAGGGTATTAAATATATAAATAAACAAGGATACCAGCAGGAGGCTGAGGATGAAAAGTTTAAAGAATAAAAACGGTTTGAGATTTTATCGATACAAAAGTCCTGTTTATCGGGACACCTCCTGATAAATTCTACAGTTTTAACACTTTTGACTATACATCCCTGTAAAAATAGTCATATGGAAGGAAGAGGTGTGGTAGGAAGTGGGGGGCTTTCCTACCACACATTTTAACTTCTCATGTTTAACGTTTTCAATTTCTGAATGATTAAATAATAAACGGGTTATTTCACGCATAATTAGTTGTTATTTTTTATTCTATTGAAATGGTAAATCAACAATGGTATAATTTTTAATGGATGCTTTATTAATTCAATTATGTTAATCGTAGGGGCTAAAGGATTTGCAAAAGATATTCTGGAAATTCTTCAACAGAATAATGAACTAAATCAACTGGTTTTTTATGATGATTTAAATTCAGATATTGAAGATGAATTATTTGGAGAGTTCCCAATCATAAAAACCAATGAGGAGGCTGAGGAATACTTTTCAAACGTTGATGCCAGATTTTCAATTGGTATCGGAAACCCCAATTTAAGGTGTGATATGTACCACAAGTTTACCTCGTTAGGTGGTTTATTACATTCTACCATCAGTCCGAAAGCAGACATTGGTCACTATGATGTGAAAATAGGGCAGGGCTGCAATATTCTGTCCGGTGTAAGGATTTCTAATAGTGTAGAAATCGGGATGGGAACCATGATTTACTATAATTCCATCATAAACCATGATGTGGTGATTGGGAAGTTTGTTGAAATATCTCCTGGTGCTATGGTTTTGGGAAAGTGTAAAATAGGTAATTTCACCCATATCGGATCAGGAGCAATAATATTACCCGGGGTGATTATTGGTAAATATGTGAAAATCGCGGCGGGAGCAGTTGTCACTCACAATATGCCAGACCACGTCATGACTGCCGGGGTTCCGGCAATTATAAAGAAAACAAACTATTATAATCAGCTTAAATAATTCGTTATCTAATTCAAGGTGATCCCGGATACACCCGGGGATTATTATTCCTATTGGAGAAGAATAAACTAGGATACCAGCTGGAGACTGACGGTGAAAAGATTGTCTTTATCGGCTATCTCTAATTTGTATTTGCCCGGATATAGATGTTCAAGTCGCTGTCTGGTATTGGAGATCCCGAGACCTTTGCGCTCATTTGGATTTCTATTTTCGAATATCGTGTTTTGGGCAAAGAAGCTGATCAGTTTCGCCTCAATACGGATTTTAATGACAATAGTGGTCTCAATATGATTGCTTAAGCCATATTTAAAGACATTCTCAATGAAGGTCATCAAAATTAATGGTGAGATCTGGTGTCCCTCAGCATTTCCGTGTACCTCATATATCAAAGTCACTTTTTTCCCAAGACGGATTTTTTGCAGGGCTATGAAATCATCAATACAGTCTAATTCTCCCTTTAGGGGGACAAAATCTGCTTCAGCTTCATCAGTTACATAGCGCATGATATGAGATAACCTCAGGATGCTTTCAGCTGCTTTTTCATTTCTTGTAATGCATAAGGTATAGATATTGTTGAGCGTATTGTATAAGAAGTGCGGATTGATCTGGGCCTTTAAAAAAGAAAGCTCTGCATTCGCCTTCTCTGCTTCAGCGAGAATTGCCCGTTTTTCAGTAAGCTGCCACTCTTTGATGGTTCTCAATGCAATTCCTATGCCTATCACCATCAAAAAAATAAAGAGACTGTTGATGTCAAAAAAATAGTCTCTATTTCGGTCTTTTGTCTGGGGTAATGGTGTTTTTGTAACGACGTCCTGTAAATGAGGTTTATACATGGGAGCTGGACCTCTGGGTTTACGATTAAGTCGCATCAGCTGATCAAAGGGTTTGATCATGGAAATAAGGACTAGCAAGGCCATAATGGAAATGCCATATAACAGGTACTTCTTATTGAAATATAGTTTTGGAAAGAGGTAATAGGCATTGAAGTAAAAAATGCCCATATACAACAGACAGAATCTAATATAAGTCCAGGCGTTGTTCCCGTAAAAGGAATTCAGAGAATTGTTCCTCTGATTAATGAAAATTATTGGGAAACTTACAAAAAGTAGCCAGGCGGCAGCATGAATAATAATAGTGGTTGTTCTTGCTCTGGTCATATACAAATCAACCTATTTTATTTGAAATTTCAAGAGTCTGTCGGCTAATACCATAAATGTATAGATGAATGAATGGATTTGAGGTCTCAGGGAGCTCATGCTCAGAACATCCCAACGATCCAATATATTTGGATTATTTCAGTTGCTTAGTCGTAAAAGGATAAAATAGTTTATGTTTTTGATAATCAGGTTGGGTTTTAAGCCTGCTGATAATCGTAGATTTAATTAATCAGGAAACCATGATCTAAATAAAACCTTATGATTAAGACTCTACTAGCAGGAATGCTATTGATACTATCCTCAGGAAGTAATGATGTAAAAGGATTAACCGCTCCGGTTGACTCTGCAAGTAGTTACTTAATTACAGGTAAAATTCGTAATTATAATAATGAATGGATTTACTTAGGCCATAGTGATAATATTAAGAGAGGCATGAGGATTGACTCTGCCAAAGTTATCAATGGAGAATTTAGTTTTTCTGGAGAGATTTCAGGAATCGCTCCATTTATTCTAGGGATACATGATAAGGATAATAAAGGAAAAATAAGGCCTTCAGTTATGTACCAAGGGCCATTTATATTGTCTCCCGGACACCTTTATACAGGAGGTGAATTTGATGGGCAATCCCCGCTTACCGCTTATGGAACCAAGGCGCAAGATGAATATAATGCTTTTAGTAAGAAAGTAGGCCCGCTACAAAAGAAACTCACAAATATCTTAGGTGAAAGAAATGGTACAAAAACCAAAAGACCCGATAGTTTGAATACCCGGTACCGATTGGTGGGAAATCAGATAAAAGATGCTGTTAAGGCTCATGTTATTCAATTCCCAAATTCTTTGGTTTCAGCCTATATTGCTAAATTAAATCTAGAAAATGCCGATGCCACTACAATTAAATCTGTATATGATCCGCTAACAAGCACAGTTAAAGAATCAGTATATGGGATAGCACTCCTACAAATGCTACAGTCAAACGAATTAACCAGTATAGATCGTATTTTACCTTCATTTAATATACCGGATTTAAAAGGTCAGCTTGTTTCATTAGAAGACTCGAGGGGATCTTATACACTAATTGATTTTTGGGCGAGCTGGTGTGGCCCCTGTCGGATGGAACATCCCAATCTGATCAAAGCCTACAATAGTTATCAGGCTAAAGGGTTTAAAATCATTAGTATATCAATGGATACCAATAAGGCCTTGTGGTTAAAGGCCGTAAATGAGGATAAGTTATCCTGGTTGCAGTTATCTGATTTGAAAGGGATGCAAAGTGAAACAAGGAAAAAGTATGGGATAACGCTTCTACCAATGAATTTCCTGATCGATAAAGAAGGTAAAATTATAGCCAGGGACTTAAGAGGAATGGAATTAATAAATAAATTGGAAGAAGTATTGTGATTTTCTGTCGACACAAAAGTCCTGCCTGATTTTAGTAATGAAATTCGTTTCATCATTGATATCCATAAGGATTGGATCCCTATCTATCTGATAATTTTCTTCATTATATTTTACCGCTACATACTTCTCAGGAAAAAGTTTTTTTTGGAATTGAATTTATTTTAGGTTCTCCCTTATATGCTTCATGGCTTTCTAAAACCGAGAAATTAAGATCTTTATTCTTTAAAATGCCCCTTAAATTGTCGGAAGTAATACTCATCAGCTTTGAATTTATGAAAGTGTAATGTACCTTTAGTATATATCCTGTAAATTTTATAGCCATGTATATGAGGTATTTTCTTATAACTACTTTTATTGTCATCGTACTCTCTTTACACTTCTTTTATGCACACGCTCAGGTTCATCCAGGTACTCAGAATAATGGGAATGAAGTTACAAATGTTACTGTTGCGGTACCATTTTTATTGATAACCCCGGATGCCCGTGCCGGGGCGATGGGAGAGGCCGGAGTTGCCGTATTGCCAGATGTGAACGTGATGAGTATCAATCCTTCAAAACTGGCTTACCTAAATGATCCCTATGGATTTTCAATGTCCTATAGTCCCTGGTTAAACAACTTAAATTCAGATATGAATTTTGTTTATTTAAGCGGATATTATAAGGTGGCTAAAAACAGCGCTGTTGGGACTTCGCTCCGGTACTTTTCATTGGGAGAAGTTCAGCTTTTTGATCGCGATCGCCAGGACTTAGGAACTTACAGGCCTAATGAATTTGCGCTGGATATTGCCTATTCCCGAATGTTTGGCGAATCCTTTTCTCTTGGAACTGCGGTGAGTTACATTAGATCAAACTTATCTTCCGGAAAGTTCTCTGACGGGCAGGAAACAAAACCCGCAAATGCATTGGCGGTTGATGTATCAGGATATGTCAGGAATGAGACGATTCTTTTCAGAAAAGATGTGATCTTGTCTCTGGGAATCAATATCTCCAATATTGGAACAAAAGTAAGCTATGCTGAGGGGGCTGATAAGTTTTTCTTGCCGGCAAACCTAAAACTTGGGGGCGCGTCGACCTTTCTTCTTGATAATTTGAACCAGTTGACTTTTGCCCTTGATTTTAATAAATTATTGGTTCCGACACAGCCTGTGTATGACCAGGACGGCAAGATCATCAGGGGGCGCGATCCGAATGTATCTGTGCCTGCGGGGATATTTGGGTCATTCAATGATGCTCCGGGCGGGGCCCGGGAGGAGTTCAGTGAGGTCAGTATTGCCACTGGCCTGGAGTATTCCTATAATAAACAATTCGCAGTACGTTGCGGATATTTTTATGAAGATCCAAAAAAAGGAGATAGACGCTATTTTACTACTGGTGTAGGTCTGAAGTATCAATCATTCTCGCTGGATCTGGCTTACCTTATCTCAGGAGTGGAGAACAGCCCTCTTGCCAATACACTTAGATTTAGTTTGACATTCACGCCGTTTAAAGCAGGTACTTTGTGATCTTGTGTTAAAGAAAATTAACAGCTTAATTTTGATTATTATGTTTTATTAAACAAAGCATAGATTCAGAGTGAATATAATGCGTGTAGTGATCATGAAAAGTATGCTGTTACCAGCGTATCGTCAGATAATTAATCACAAACAGAATTTAATTTAGAATTTTAGTTGCGTTAGTGTTATTAAATGGCGGGTTTTTGTGAAAAATAAAGTAAAAAAAAATCGTATAAAAATTATTGTTATTTGGATTATTCTCCTACCTTTAGGTTAATGCTTCTGATTATTCTGATTTAACATTTACTTAAATCGGTTCAGAGTCAGGACTAAGCACAGATAATTACATCGTATTGTTGGTGTTTTTATTTTCCTGGGTGATGCAAGTCACCTTTTGTGATCAGCATCCTCAATAATCAATTCCTTCTGATAGGACTTTAATGCAATGAACATTTAGATCCACATATAATTAACTATTTAATTACCCTATTATGAAACGATTATTTGTAACCATGGGCATCGCCCTCGCTTGTGTCGCATTCGCTACTTCTGCTTACGCCCAGGCATCTGCTACAGCCACTGCATCTGCTACTATTGTAGCCCCAATCAGCATTACTAAAACCGCAGACATGAATTTCGGAAATGTGGCAACCAACGGCGCCATCGGGACAGTTGTCCTCACCCCCGGAAGTACACGCAGCTCAACTGGTGGGGTAACCCTTCCTGCCGCTGCAGGTACAGTCACCGCTGCGGCTTTTACAGTCGGAGGGTCTGGTACTTATACCTATGCCATTACCCTTCCTACTACCATTGAGATTACCAGCGGAGCCAACACGATGACTGTTGATACTTTTACCAGTACACCATCTGCTACAGGTACCTTGGCAGGAGGTACATCAACACTGACTGTAGGAGCGACATTACACTTGGCTGCAACACAGGCAGCAGGAGCATATACCTCCGCAACACCGTTTACAGTAACCGTAAATTACAATTAGAAAAGCTAATAAAGCTGATTAATAATCTCTGTTAATTAAGTAAATAGCTCATCGAATTGACCTGATCATCCCCCTACTGGCTCAAATCAATGAATGTAACAACGCTATCATCGTTTAAAAAACGACGAATTATATTTTTTTTGCTCTTCTTCCCCAGTGTATTGATTTTTACTTCAGAAGGCTTTGCACAGGGAAACCTAATCATTATCCCCAGACGGGTAGTTTTTGAGGGACCCAAAAGAACAGAGGCACTCAGTCTGGCAAATACCGGTGCCGACACAGCCAAATATCTGATCTCCGTAATTCATTACCGGATGTTGGACAATGGCGCTTTCGAACTGATTACACAACCGGATTCCGGGCAGTATTTTGCAGATAAAAACTTTCGTTTTTTCCCCCGCAGTGTAGTTCTGGCGCCAAATGAGGCACAGACAGTAAAACTGCAGACCATAAATACCAGCGGATTAAACCCCGGGGAATACCGGTCACACTTGTACTTCAGATCGGTCCCTAATGTGAAGCCCCCCGGAGAACAACCGGCAGACACTAACAGTAAGGAGATTTCAGTAAAGCTGGTGCCGATATTTGGCATAGCTATCCCGGTTATTATTCGCGTGGGGCCTCCGGTAAGTACCGTTGCGGTGGAAAGAGCGGCCTTAGAAATCGATGGCCAGGGTGCACGGCAATTGAAAACCACGTTTAGCCGTACAGGAAACGTTTCGGTTTACGGCGATATCCAAATTGACCATGTTTCTCCGCAGGGGAAAACAACCCGGGTAAGTTTGGTTAAGGGATTTGCGATTTATACGCCAAATAAACAGCGGCATGCTGTATTCCCCTTGGTCGATCATCAAAACTTCAGTTACCATACCGGCAAACTACGTATCCTATTTACCACAACCTCTGGCACCAGGACTGTTAAAATTGCAGAAACAGAGCTGGAATTACATTGAGGTAATTTCAGGCACTTAAAACAACGGGCAAATGAATGTGCTTAAAATATTGTTTTCTTGCTTATTTGCATTATTATTCTTGTGTGTACCGGGAATTTCCATGGGACAGACAAGTTGGAAAGGGACTGTCAGTTCATCCTGGAACAATAGTGCCAACTGGACAGCGGGGATCCCCAATTCGGCAACAGACGCAACGATTGGTGATGCAAATTTTACCGGATCATTTCAACCAACGGTAAACGTTTCTTCAACCTGTAAATCCCTCACCATCGGAGCAGGAACCGGCAGCCCAATTTTGACACAAAACAAAGGACTGTCTGTTGCGGGCAACCTGACCATTGCCTCTAGCGGCAGACTCAATCAGGCAGGTGTTACCCTGACAGTAAAAGGAAACTGGAGCAATTCCGGTATCTTCAGTGCAAACCAGAACAACTCAAAGGTTACTTTTGGCGGCACCAGCCAGAGCATCGGAGGATCAAATTCCACTACATTCAGACGGCTGACCATCAACGCGGGAAGTACCGTAGTTATGAATATAAATACTGTGGCTACGGGGGCTGTCTCGGTAGGCGGAACGTTTATGCCGACTGAAAATGTAACAGCCTTCCGCCTTTCGGGCGCAGGATCCTTAAGTGTCGGGGTGAACGGTGTGCTGAGGGTAAACGCAGCAACGTTTGCCTTGAACTATGCGCTTACCGGATCGGTAACCCTGGCTGCAGGATCCACGGTAGATTACAACGCGACACTTGTGAATCAGACCATCAGGGAAAACCTTAGCTACTCTATTCTTAGAATAAGCGGAGCAGGAGTGAAGACACCTGCCGGCAACTTATTGTCCTTAAATTCAACTACTGCAACAGCAGGAAACATTAATGTGAGCTCTGGTACACTTGATCTTTCGACTTTTACGGCAAACCGTGGAACTACTGTTGCCGGAGGGACCTTCACTGTTGCCAATGGTGCTACGCTAAGGATAGGAGGCACCAATACCTTTCCGTTAAATTATGGAACCCATTCTCTCAGTTTAACCAGTACAGTTCAGTATTCGGGGACCACCCAGGTGGTCGCTAATCGAATTTATGGTAATTTAATCCTATCCTCCTCAACTGGCGCCGCCGTCAAAACAATGCCCGCCACAGCCCTTACCGTGACCGGGGATTTCTCCAGCACACTTACAACGGGTACCTCGGTCAGTTTCACTGCAACATCGAATATTTCTGTCAGAGGAAGCCTTAACATCGGTGCTTCCACTGTCTTTAACGGCGGAAGTTTTTTAGTGGAAATTGCAGGCAATTGGGTAAATAACGGCACATTCACAGGGGGAACCGGGATGGTTAACCTTTCTGGTGCCGGTTCGTCCATTAGCGGTACTGGTACGCATAATTTCAATGACCTGTCCATCAGCGCCTCGAATATTACCGCTAATGCTGCCAGTGCCCTTAACATAACAGGAAACCTTTCCTCTACCGGACCAGGATCATTTTCCCATGCCACCGGAGGGTCACTGATGATGTCCGGTACAGCGAAAACCATTGCCGGTACAGGTTTTATATTCAGCAATCTTACCATTTCAGGAACCATCAGTTCCAGCAGTAACCTGATTATAACCGGAAATTTATCAGTCAGCAACAGTTTTACAAACACAAATAATACAGTGGCCATGAGTGGCACCGGGAACAACATTTCAGGCGCAGGTTTTATTGGATTCAGTGGTCTATCGGTAACCGGAAACATCACCACCGCCAGCAACTTTTCAGTTGCGGGGTCTGTTGATGTGATCGGCAGTTTTACAGCCAGCGCAGGCACAGCAACATTTACAGGGACAAATACTTTAAATGGCACCGCTAATTTATTCAATGTCACTTTAAATGGTACTTCACTGCAACTCTCTACCAATGCGGTACTGGGGATTTCCGGTGCCTATGTAATAACCAGCGGTGCGCTGAACGTCACTTCGACTACACCAAACACAGTCAATTACAATGGCAGTGGTGCTCAAACAGTAGTTGCGGGTAATTATGGCAATCTTATTTTATCCAACGGCAGCACCAAAACGGCGGGTGGGGCAATAAATGTAAGCAGTGACCTGACCATTGCCGCCTCCACTACTTTTAATGCATCCTCATTTTCACACACGATAAGTGGCAACTGGACCACAACAGGTACCTTTACCGCCGCTACCAGTACTGTGCAGTTCACAGGTATTGCCAACGCATCAATTACCGGGGTTAGTACTTTTAATATCCTTACCATCAATAAAACGGCAGCTACCAACCTTGTGGATATCCTGAGTAATGTGACGGTGAATACTTTAAACATGACCAACGGCAGCATGTCCACCGGAAACAACATTATTAACATACTCAGTAACCGGACTGGTAATGGCATCATTCTGGGGACCATCCGGCATACACATAGCTTTAATTCGGGCACTGCCTATGCATTTGAAGGACCGAATAATACCATCACGTTCAACGGCCTGAATGTACTGCTGACGGCAGTGACTGTCACAGTCACCAAAGGATCCATCAGTGATTTTCCTTTTGGAGGTTCGGCTAATCTTGTCTATAATGTTGTCCTTACAGGTACTGCAGTGTCTGCGGCTACCCTCAGGCTACATTATGAAGACGCGGACCTGAACGGGAACAACGAATCTACGATCCGGCTATGGCATTATAATGGTGCCAGCTGGGGGGCATCCGGCAAGACAACTAACAGTGCGACGGCCAATTATGTGGAGCAAATTTTATTATTGAATGTGAGTAATCGATGGACATTATCTGATGACGCTAATCTGGTAAGGTGGAACGGATCTGTAAGTAGCGACTGGTTCACTGCGGCCAACTGGACTACCGTACAGGGAGCTCCCTCATTGCCGCCCTCGGCTGATGATATTGTGGAGATAGGTGCCACAACATTTGTCAATCAGCCTGTTATTAATGGCAGTGCAGTGGCAAAAAGCATCACCTTCGGTAGTACAAAGGCAGTCACACTCAGTGTGACAGGGGGCAGCTTAACCACACAGGGCAATATCAATGGTTCCTGGGGAGGACTTAGTACCACCCATACCATTAATATAAATAACCAGAACCTGATTGTCAACGGGGATCTGAGTCTGAGTGACGGTACAGCAGGCCATGTCATCAACCTGAATATGGGATCCGGCACAACTACGGTTGCGGGATCGCTGAGCCAGTCGGGCGGAGCGAACGTGACTTTTACGGGTGCCGGGACTTTAAACATCGGTGCCGGTTATAATTACCTCAGTGGGACTTTTACGCCCTCAGGCAGTACGGTAGTTTATAATGGCAGTTCCGCGCAATCTGTTGCCGGAATAAATTACAATAACCTCAGCATTAATAAAACAGCTGGTATTGCCGCAATCAACAGTCCCACAACAATTGCGGGAAATCTTTCAGTGACCACAGGTGAGCTGGATATTAATTCACCGGCCAGTATTTCCGGAAATGTAACGGTCGCTTCGGGTGCCATATTGAATGGCGATGGTATTACAACCACTGTTGGCGGCAACTGGATCAATAACGGGACTTTTTTATCATTAAGTGGCACCATATTGCTCAATGGCGCGGGGCCGCAAAGCATATCTTCAACTACATTTAACAATTTAACGATCAATAAACCAGGAAGTACGGCAACCCTGACCGGTAACATCAGCATCAATGGTGCCGTGACATTTAGTGCCGGTACCCTGGATCTTTCTACCTTTACACTTAACAGGAGCGGTACAGGCGGTACATTCACGGCATCGGGCGGAACAAATATTTTACTCAGCGGGGCAAATAACTTTCCTTCAAATTTTGGAGCATACAATATCGACCTTAACAGTACGGTTACTTTTAACGGAACGGTTGCCCAGACAGTGCCTGCGGTAACACTCGGGAATATCGTATTTGCCAACAGCGGAGTCAAGACTTTAACCGGTCCGCTAACCGCCAACGGAAATCTGACCATCAACAGCGGATCTAACTTTGGTGCCGGCGCTCATACGATCAATCTTGGCGGCAATTTTGTCAACAATGGCACATTCAATTCCGGAACCGGAACGCTGGTGCTGAACGGGAGCGGAAAAACCATAAGTGGCAACACCATATTTAACCGGGTAACAGTGTACGGCGGCTATGGGGTGGCGGGAAGTGACATTACCTATAACGGTCTGCTATTTGTTACCGCCAGCGGATCCTTTGACGGCGGTTCCGGCACCGCCACATTAAATGGCGATCTTACCAACAGCGGCTCACTGGTGAGCAATGGAGTAACTACTTTCTCAGGGACACAGGTACAAATCATCCGTTTTTTAAATGCCATTACTTCCAATTCCAGTGGTGTGATCAATTTCAACGGTAATGTTTCACCCGTATTGAATTCAACCAGCCCTCCGGTATTCGCTACCCTGAATGTGAATAACACCGCGGGCATTAATCCAAGTGTTGGATGGACGGTCGCCGTGGCTTTTAATATCAGTTTGGGAGCGAAATTTAACGGTGGGAATCCTACCCATAACATCCTGGGTAGTTTTACCAACGAAGGGACGGTAACCAGCAGCGGCATCATGAATTATGCCCCTGCAGCAGCACGTACAATCAAACTCGCCGGAACTTCATTTACCAGCACTGGTACTGTCATATTCGGTGGATCCGGGGCAATGAATGTTACAGGCATCCCCGCGGGTTTAAATAATGTGAAGATCTCCAATACCGCAGGTGTGTCGCCTGCCGCGGACTGGAACATCGCAGGCACTTTCTCGATCGCTAACAATGCCATTTTTAATGCAGGAAGCAATAGCTACACGGTAGGAGGTGACATCGAAAGTGACGGCACATTAAATGGAGGCACATCCGTATTTACCATGAGTTCAGCGGCAGCTGAGCTTTCAGGAAGTCCGGGTACCACATTTTACGACCTTGTGATCACCGGCATCGTGCTGTCCAACAGTGATTTCAATGTATCTCATAATTTCACAAATAACAACAGTTTTGATGCCTCCATGGGCGCACTGATCATGACCGGTGCGGGCGCATCCACTGTGGGAGGGACTGCCTCTCCTTTTCCATTGGCACAATTTGCCATCAGTAAAAGCTCCGGGGGAACCGTGACGCTGACAAAAGATATAACAGAGGTCACCGATCTCCATATTTTGAGCGGTACGCTGGATGCCTCCACTTTTAGCATTACCCAGGATATTGCCGGCGGCTCACTCGTTATTGATGACAATTCTTTTCTAAAAATAGGCGGTACGAATACCCTGCCGACTTTTGCCAGTTATGCCCTGGATACCTTAAGTACTGTTGAATACAATGGCGGGATACAAGCTATATCTTCTGCCACAACTTATGGAAAACTAAGCATCTCCACAGCAGGCACAAAAACGGCTTCAGCGGCACTGCATACGCTAAGTGATTTCGCCCTGGCCAATGGCACCTTTGTCCCTGGCAGCTTTACCGATATCATTGAGGGAAACTGGAACATGACCAGCGGCACCTTTACCAACACCGGCAACACAATTGTCCTTTCAGGCAGTACGGCACAACTGGTGTCCTCTACAGGAGCGTTCAATAACCTAACCATCAATAAAACGACGGCTTTTGCCACTCTATCGTCAAATGTAACCGTAAATGGCGTGCTGAATTTTGCTGCGGGCAAAATAAAAACCGGCAGTAACAGGGTAATCATCCCTGCCACGGGCAATGTAACCAGCGCATCACAAGCAACGGGTTGGGTATACGGTAAACTACAAAAAAATATTGCAACGGGTACAAACGTTACCAGGATTTTTGAGGTCGGCGATAGCATCAGTTACACACCGGCTACGGTACTTTTCGCCGCTGTTTCAACAGCCGGAAATCTAAGTTCGGTCGTGTTTAACACCGATCATCCCAATCTGGCGACTTCAGGTATCAGCGCGGGGAGCAGCGTCAACAGGTATTGGTCTTTTAGTAACACCGGTACTGTTTTCAGTACTGCCTCGGTTACAGTGAACTGGATTGCAACGGATCTGGATCCCGGAACAGTGACTGCAAACCTGAGAGTAAGTAATTTCAACGGATCAACCTGGTCGCAGCCTGCGGTTACCTCGCCACTGCCTGCTTCTATACAGGCAACCGGTCTGAGCTTTATTGGCGATATTGCTGTGGGTGCATTCGCAGGCATAACCAGTTGGACGGGGGCGCTCAGCGTTGACTGGTATACAACCGGCAACTGGTCCTCTGGTTTTGTTCCGATAAACACTTCGGACGTGATCATCCCCTCAGGCCTTTCCAATTACCCGACCATCAACATCGGGACTGCAACAGGAAAGAATTTCACCATCCAGGCGGGTGCCGCGCTGACTGTGAACAACGGAATTTTACAAATTGGCGGCAGCATCAGCAATACCGGCAGCTTTACAGTGAGCAACGGTACGGTTGAACTAAACGGAGCAACTGCGCAAAACCTGCCCTCATCGGTTTTTGCCGGCAACATGATTAGAAACCTGACGGTAAATAATAGTGCCGGTGTCACCCTGGGGGGAACACTGAATCTTACCGGGATACTGCTGGTATCATCCGGTCAGCTCAATACCGGGGGATACCTTAGTCTGGTTTCATCCCCAACTCAGACGGCGCTGATAGACGGCAGCGGAACAGGGAACGTGTCGGGTAATGTGACCATGCAGCGCTATCTGGCCGCAGGATTTGGCTATAAATACTTCAGCTCAGCGGTACAATCGGCTACGGTAAGCAGCTTTGCCAGTACCGTAGATCTCAATGCGGTTTTTCCGAACTTTTACACCTATATAGAAAACCAGGCGAGTACGGGATTCAAGGCATACACCACCAGTACGAATCCGCTTGTTCCAATGCAGGGTTATGCCGCGGATTTTGGATCATCGACAGCTCCGAAAATGGTAAGTATCATCGGTGTGGTCAACAATGGGACGCTGTCTTCAACGTTGTATAATCACAACCAGCCTTATTCAAAAGGGTTTAACCTGGTTGGGAATCCTTATCCTTCACCGATAGACTGGAATGCATCCACAGGCTGGACCAAAACCAATATTGACAATGCTGTTTATTTCTTTAAATCGGGAACGACCAGTCAATATACCGGTGTTTACAGTACCTACATCAATGGAGTTTCAAGCGACGGGATTGCAGGAAATATCATTGCTTCCATGCAGGGGTTCTTTATTCATGTCAGCGACGGAGCTTACCCGGTTACGGCGACCCTGGCCATGAACAACATTGTCAGGGTGAACGATTTGTCCCCGGTTTTTCATAAGTCGATGAGCTCGTTTGCTGATCATACTGCAAAGAACCCGCGAATCCTGCTCCGCCTGAGTGCGAAGTTTTCAGACCAGGAGCAGGGAGCAGATCCTCTGGTGATCTATACCAGCGGAGAGGCAAGCCCTGTTTTTGATAAAAAACTTGATGCCATAAAGCTGATGAATCTGGATGATCAGGTTCCCAACCTGTATTCGGTTGGCGCTGATGCCTCAAAACTTGTCATCAATAGCCTGCCGGATCTTGACAGCCTTACCGTAATACCGCTTGGTCTGGAAAACAACAGGAACGGGACCGTTATTTTTAACCTGCAAAATACCGAACAATGGCCTGAGCATTTACGTATTTTTCTAAACGATGGGGCTACTGGTGCAAAACAGGATTTGCGTACGAACCCTGTTTACCGTACAAATGTCAGTTCCGGGAGTCATAACAACCGTTTCTCGTTAAGCTTTACCGGGACGGAAAATGTTGTAGGAAGTAAAGATGAATATACCGTATTTGGCTCAGCAGGTGCATTGTTTGTACGTATCAAACTTGCTTCAGAACAAAAGGGAACCCTGGTTGTCAGCAATGCAATTGGTCAGGTGATTTCGAGGAGTCCGATACCCGGCAACGGAGAATACCCGGTAGACAGCCGCGTGAATTCGGGTTTCTATATCATCAGTTTTATCACTCCCCGGGGTGCGCATTCAAAAAAAGTATTTTTAGAAAACAAATGAGGATGACTGTTAAACATATTGTCTGTTTGAAACCGGTCACCACCGGGTTTTTGATATTGCTTTTCCTGGGGCTGGGTTTGGCAGTCCGGGCACAGCACAGGCCGCCTTCGCTCATGGTAGAGAATCCCCCGCGGCCGATCAGCATCTTTGTAAATCCGGCACAGGGATTAAATTTCGGAGCCTTTTACCAGGGCGGTTCCGGTGGTATGGTGATCATCGATCCAAACGGCTCCAGATCAACTACCGGCAGCATTATTCAGGCCAGTCTCGGAATTTCCTTTTCGCCGGCCGTTTTTGAAGTCGATGCAGAACCTGGGACCATTGTAACCATCAGCAACGGACCGGATGTAAACCTGAGCGGTAGCAACGGTGGGACCATGACCCTTCGTATTGGTAGTTCCAACCTGGGCAGTCCCTTTATTGCCACAGCTGCATCTCCCGCACGGACATTAATAAGAATCGGTGGTACTCTGACCGTTGGCAACCCGATTGCCAGTCCTCCGGGAAATTATAACGGGACCTTTACAGTTACATTTATACAGCCGTAGCATGTTTTACGCAGAAAACAGCTATATGGTTTTTAAAAAGTTATGGTCATTAACTTTTTTGGCGGTATTTCTGTTTTCAGGTGTAAATGATGCTCTGGCACAGCCATTTAGGGCCGAAGCCCCGGAGCTGGCCTATGACGAAGTTTCTATCTTTTTAAATGTGGAGCGTGTCGGGGGGATAGAAATCCCGGTATTGATTGCAGACCAGACGGTGTATCTTCCGGTAGGCAATATTTTTAGTTTTCTGGGGATCAAAAATATACAGTCAGCAAATGCGGATTCTATCAGCGGTACTTTTATCGATTCCAGGGCGAAGTTCAGCATTGATAACACAAGAAAGCGGATTACCTATCTTGACAAGATCTTTAACCTGCAGGCTGATGACCTGATCGCCAGTGGTGGAAATCTCTTTTTGAAATCGGATTATTTCGGCAAAGTGTTCGGGCTGAACTGTTTCTTTAGCTTTCGTGACCTCTCGGTAACGTTGCGTACTGATCTTGATCTGCCGGTCATCCGTCAGCTCCGGCAGGAACAGATGCGCGCCAATGTCAGTAAGCTCAAGGGAGATTTTAAGGCGGATACCAGCATTGGCAGAAGCTATCCCTTATTTCATTTTGGCGTAGCAGATTATGCCATAGTCAACTCTGCTGAAAACCTTACCGCTGCGCAGGACACCCGTGTGAGCCTCGGGCTCGGAGGGATAATTGCGGGAGGGGAGACCAACGTGGTGATGAATTATTACAGTACCGCGCCATTCTCCGGGCGGCAGCAATATTACCTTTGGAGACTGGCCAATAATGACCATGCTTTTGCAAAGCAGATTTCGGCAGGGAAAATATACGGCCAGTCAATATCCTCCATCTATGCACCGATAGTCGGTCTTCAGCTTACCAATACACCAACAACCTACAGGAGGTCATTCGGGTCCTATAAGCTGAGCAATTATACTGAGCCTAACTGGACGGTAGAACTCTACGTGAACAATGTACTGGTCAATTATGTCAAAGCGGATGCTGCAGGTTTTTACGCATTCGATGTTCCACTTGTATATGGAAATTCCCTGGTAAAACTGCGTTTTTTTGGACCCTATGGAGAAGAGCGTTCCAGTGAGCAAAATATCAGCATACCTTTTAACTTTCTTCCTAAAAATGAATTTGAATATACGGCTTCTGCGGGAATGGTTGAGGATGGGCATCAAAGTAAGTTTTCCCGGTTCAGCAGTAATTACGGGCTCAACAAAAGTATCACCATCGGGGCTGGTGCAGAATATCTTTCCTCTGTCTCCCCGGGATCATTCATCCCCTTTGTAAACACTTCGGTGCGGGTGCTTTCCAACCTTCTGGTTTCCGCGGAATATGATCATAATGTGCGCTCGAAAGTAATACTGAGCTACAACCTGCCCTCAGGTTTGCAACTGGAACTGAACAATACCTGGTATAAAAAAGGACAGACGGCAATTAATAATACGTTTCTTGAGGAACGCAGGATAAGTCTTTCCCTCCCGATCAGAGGTCGTTCATTTTCGGCCTATTCCAGGGTCACACTTGAACAGTTCGTTTTGCCCGACTTTAAATATACCAGTGCAGAATGGTTGCTATCCACATCGGTTGGTGCATTCAATACCAGCATTAATACATTTGCCATTTTCAGGGAGCAGAATGATCCTTATGTATATAGTAACGTTTCCGTGGGCACCAGGGTGCTTAAAAACACGCTGTTGACCCAGCAGCTCCAATATGCATATCAAGAGAATAAGCTTATCGGGATTAAGACTGAGCTGGAGAACCGGTTATTCAGAAATGGTTATGTAAATGTTTCTTTTGAGCGAAATTATTCCAGCAACCTGACCTATTTCGAAGCCGGTTTGCGCTATGATTTCGGCTTCGGGCAGACCAGGGCTTCTGTGCGGAAAAGTAATAAAACAATAAGACATCTGGCAGCGATCAATGGCAGTATGATCTATGACCGGAAATCAAATTACCTGGATTTCAATAACCATACGAGTGTAGGGAAGGGCAGCATTATTTTAAATCCCTACCTGGATATGAATGGGAATGGCCTACGTGATGCCGACGAGCCCAAAGCACCGAACCTCAATATTCGCGTCAATGGGGGACGGATTGAAAAAAGCCTGAAAGACACAACCATCCGTATAACAGACATGGAGGCATATGTGACTTACAACTTAGAACTTGATGCCTCGGGTTTTGGCAACGTGGCATGGCAGCTTCTTAAAAAGAACTATAGTGTTACCGTTGATCCAAATTCTGTTAAAAATATTGATGTTCCGGTATTTGTATCCGGTGAAGTGTCAGGAAGGATGACCTGGAAAGGAAACAACGAGAATAATTCGGGACGTATGACCATCCGTATTTATAATGATAAATCTGTTGTTGTAGCCAGCGCTTATACGGAAGCGGATGGTTATTTCAGTTATCTGGGACTGATACCAGGGAGATATTCGGCAAGGGTTGATACTGCTGAACTCAGGAGACAAAATTTGACCGCTGCCCCTGGAAGCTTCCCGTTCAGTATCTCCCGTAGTATTGAAGGGACCTTTGTTGACAACCTTGAATTTGTGGTTGAAGCTAAGGATGCCCCAATCGTTCCTGTCGTTATTCCGGATACTACAGCGGAGCAAACCATAGTGGTGATACCTGTTTCGACTGAGAATCTTACTACGATTCAGGCGGCGCATTTTAAACGTCGTAAAGCTTTAATTGTAAAGGATCTTTTAGCAAATCACAATTATTCGGTCATTGTTGTACCGGCCGGATCTCATTATTTTAACATCCGGATTATTGGCATCAAGGGAGTGCCCGAAGCAAAGAAAATACTCAAAAAGCTGAAATTTCTTGGTTTTCCGGATGCCTATATTTACAGGAAAGGCCAATGATATTCCATCAGGAAGATAGCTGGAAAAGGCGGTCAATGTAAGCGCTATATTTCAGACTCCCGGGTGGCAATCGCCAGTGAATGTGCCATTACAGCTGCCAGACTGCAAGAAAGGTTTTTGTATCTTTGTTTCTCCTGATGCAATTTAATAATTGCCCTTTCTTACCAAATATGATGAATCATCTTCCCAATTCTTTAAAAAATATCATTGCTGTTGCTCCGGTTCCAATGGCTATTCTGGATACCCATATGCGTTATCTGGCTGTGTCTGAAAAATGGATTAGTTTTTATAACCTGGAAAATAAAGAATTGATTGGGAAATCTCATTATGAGATTTTTCCTGAAATTACTGATCGATTGAAAGTAATACATGCTGCCTGCCTGCAAGGGGTAGATCAAAAATTCGATGAAGATAAATTTGAACGTGCTGATGGAGAAGTGATGTTGCTGAAATGGGAAGTGCGGCACTGGCTGGGGGAGGATGGTTCAATCGGAGGAATCATGATTTACAGTGAGGATGTTACCGAAAAAAGGGCTGTCGTCATTAATGAAAAACGGTTTCAGCTGTTTATGGATGAGTTACCCGGACTTTGCTGGATTACCGATAGAGATGATATTTTAAAATATGCGAACAAGTGTTTTTTTGATACGCTTCACCTGACAAAAGATGTTATCGGAAAGAGTAACGAAGAAATATTCGGATTGGATATTGCAAGGAATGCACAGCTTAATAATATAGATGTTCTGGAATTCGGGCGCAACAAAGAGTTTCATCAAACGGTCAGAGATGAGCATGGACATCCCCAATATTTTAAGACCTATAAATTCCCTTTTCCGGGTGCGGGAAGCGAAGGAGATATGGTAGGTGCCATCGCGTTTAATATTACAAAGCGTAAGCAATTAGAGGAAGAGCTTTATCAAAGTGATGCACAGTTTAAGCAAGCCTTTGAACACTCTTTAATTGGTATGGCCTTAATCAGCCCCGATGGGCGATGGAAAAGAGTGAATAAAAGTTTGTGTCAGATTCTTGGCTATTCAGAAGTGGAAATGAAACAGCTAACTATACAGGAGATTACCCACCCTGATGATCTGGCGAATAGCATCGATATCTTAAATGATTTAGCAGTAGCCAAAATTGGAGAGAAGAAACTCGAGAAAAGATACATCCATAAAAACGGTGATCCTATCTGGGTAGTAATCGCTGCTACTATGCTTTATGACAGCTCAGGTCACCCTTTACATTATGTTTCGCAGATAGAGGACATCACTAAAAGAAAGGAAATAGAAAGTGATCTGGTATTGAGTGAAAAAAAATACCGGACTATTTTTGAGAATGTTCAGGATGTATTCTATCAGACTGATCAGGAGGGATTGGTTCAGGAGATCAGTCCATCAATAGAGCAGCATTCGGGTTACCATCGTACAGAGATTATAGGAAAACCAGTGTCAAACTTTTACTACTATCCTCAGGACCGTGAAAGGATTATCGGGAACCTTAGGGTCAATGGTTTTGTGATTGACTTTGAGGTCAGGTTAAAAACCAAAAATGAAGAATTGCGTTATGCGTCCGTGAATGCCAGATTGATTGTTGAGCATGGTATTATTATCGGAACAGAAGGCAGCATGAGAGATGTAACGACAAGAAAGTTTCATGAAAATGCACTTAAAGCCTTAAATACAGAATTAACGGCTTCAAATGAACAGAAAAATAAACTGCTCTCTATTATCGGACATGATTTGAGGAATCCAATATCGGGAAGCCTGCAGCTTTTAGATCTTACCTTAGCAGATTTTGAATCTAGCTCAGCTGACGATGTACATAACTATCTTTTTATGATGAAGCGGGAACTTTCCAATGCGAATAACTTGCTTGAAGATTTATTAACCTGGGCAAAGCTGCAGTTTAATGCGGTAAGTTTTAACCCGGTGGAGATAAAAGATCTGCCAACTCTGATAAGTAAATGTATCCAAACCATTTCGCCAATGGCGGTCAAGAAAAACATTGAAATTGTGCAAAGTGTTAAAGGAGATTTTATACTTGATGCAGATACGGCGATGCTGGAGACCATTATTCGTAACCTGCTCTCCAATGCAGTTAAATTTACTAATGTTGGAGGGGTGGTTACCGTTAAAGCTGTTGGTGAGGATAACGTGTTTAAATTTTCTATTAAAGATACCGGTCAGGGAATCCCTAAAGATAAGCTACCTGAGCTTTTTTACAAGAACTCTAATTATACGACCTATGGAACTTCAGGAGAAAAAGGAACAGGCCTGGGATTAAGCCTTTGTTATGATTTTGTTTTAAAGCATGGTGGGCAGCTATGGGTGGAAAGTGAGGAAGGTATCGGAACGACCTTTTATTTTACCATACCCAGGAATTTCTAAATTCCATCCCATTCAATTTGCCACTGGCTTAGATAGGTAGAAATGGGAGCTAAAAAGGCGCAATTTCTTGCGCCTCCCGTGATCCCGCTGGTATCAGAATCTGGTCCTGAAATCAACGTTTAAATGGTATTTAGTATGGGACCCAAACGGTTTTACAACAGGCCGTTAATCATCTCTTTCACTTTTTCATTTCCAGGAAAGGCTGAAAATTTATTGATGAGCACACCTTCTTTATTGTATAATAGATAAGACGGAATATATTTGAACTCAAAATGGTTCATGATGTACTCCCACTGAGTATCTTTCAGATAATAATGCTCACTTCCTATTCCTTTAATTTTTTCTTCCCATAGCTTTCGGGGTGAAGATGCGTTTGTTAGATACACAAATGCAATATCCTTATGCCGAAGCTCATTTTTTGTACCTCTGAATTGCTTCATTGCATCTAGGCAAGGAACACACCATGTAGCCCAAAGGTCAATAAAAACAACCTTGCCCTTGTGTTTAGCGATAATTGTTTCAATAATCTTATCGTCCGGAACTGAGGAGATTTCATTTACAACAGCAGGTGATTTGAATTTGTCCAATTCAACAATCTGTTGGTTTTTCCGAAATAGTATTTTTGCAATTTCTCCTTCTTTCCAATAATTTACTATGTTCTCTTTTTGCTTTTCGGTTAGCGGTCTTACTTCTTCATTTAGCTGTCTGCCATAGGCATTGGCCGCTAAAATATCATAATATTGACCATCGTCGAACCCGACTAAATCCGCTAAAATAACTTTTACACTTGCTAACCAGGAGGGAATGTCGCTTTCTCCGATCTCAGGGAGCCCTAATATCTCATTTTGAAGAATTTCTAGTTGAACTTCGTGGAACGTAAAACAATTCAGATATTGTGGATCATTGAGCTTAAAATCTTTCAAAAAACGATAATAGGATCTGTCAATCTTTTGGATATCAGGATTTTCATTTTTATCCTTATTTGTGTTGCGATAATTACGCATCATCTCATCTTTGTAATCAAAGACATGCGCTTTATATAGGAACAAATGGAAATCTTTAGACAGAACTTCTTTTAACTCTTTTGATATTAATGTGTCATTATTTAAAATCACTAATCTTTCCGATAAAACAGTTTTAGCATGATTCAGAAAATCAGCTGTGCTTTTGTTATACATAGGTTTCGGTGCCCTGTCCGGTCTGGATTCAATCATTTTACCAATAACGTCTATGCCTCTGGTCATATCATTTTGAGTCATATTAGCAGGCCTAATGTCAATATTTTCGATATCAAAACCCGAATTATAGGCAATATCAATGTTAGTAACACCACCACTTGTTAATTTAACAAGAAGGGACTTCTCTGGATTTAAACTTGTATGTAAACCAATCAGGGAAATAACTGTTTCAACATCAACATCAATAGAGAACTTCCCTGATCGATCAACAAACGCTTTATATTTAACAAACTCTCCTGAAATTGGATGTGGAACAGTAATATTTACAAAAACGCTATCATTGTTTGCGTCATTTGGACTTGTTATTCTTCCTGTTATTTTAGCTATACCTGCTTTTATATCGGGTGTCTCTACCATGCCAGCAGACTGTTTAAATGATAACAAGAACAAAAGGCTGAATAGGCATAAAAGATTTAATTTTACTATTTTAGACATAGATATTTTGATTTTGAATGTAATTCAAGTGTGTTGTAGGATAATCGGTTCGATTGTAAATATAGTAAATTAACCGTTTAAGTTATGGTTATCTTATAGATTAATATTAGCTAATCTTTTCGTTTGCAAAACAGATTTGCATAGTTTTAACCAGCTGTCAGTAATTCTCAGAAACAGGGATTCACATCTGGTGAAATCCATTTAATCCTAAACATAACATCGTTGGAATAGTCCATCCTTTTAATAGGATCCTCCATTGTATGGCTGGCACCGGGTCATTATTTTTAGTTATTAGTTGAATTCAGCAACAATAATTGATTGTACCAATCATTGCTTGTGGTTTTGTTACAGCGGTTTTTTGATGCTAAGTATTATCGTTATCAGATTAAATTGACATGATCTTCATAAATCAAACAATAAAAATTCAGGTAGCAGTAAATAAATATCAGAAATTTTAACCTATTTTTAAATGATCACCCTTAACTATAAATTTTATGAATTCTGAACTAGAAAAGCCTAAAGTTATTAATAGAAGAGATTTCCTTAAAGGAGCTGCTATTTTATCCGGTTTTATGATCGTTCCCCGTCATGTATTGGGTGGTGTTGGTTATGTCGCACCCAGCGATCAGATTGCATTGGGATTTATTGGTACCGGAAAGCAGTCGTTTGGGTTATTTAATTCCTTTAAGGGAATTGATAAGGTCAGAATATTAGCGGCCTGTGATGTTCACAAAACTAAAATGAACCTTTTTGCGGATGAGGTAAACCAATTTTACGCGGGTAAGAATACCTCAGGATCTTCTAATAGTTGTTATAGAGATAGCGATTTCAGAACGTTATTGAACCGTAAAGACATTGATGCGGTGGTAATTGCGGTGCCAGATCATTGGCATGCTCCGATTGCAGTAAGAGCAGCGGCTGCGGGCAAAGATATTTATTGCGAAAAACCACTTTCATTAAGTATTGGGGAAGGTAGGGCAATGGTAAATGCGGCAAATAAGTATAAAAGAGTTTTCCAAACCGGGAGTATGCAGCGTTCTCACGAAGAATTCAGAAAAACTGCTTTAATTATGAGGAATGGCTATTTAGGTGATATTCAGTCCATCAAAGTTAGTATAGGAGGGGCACCATTACCTTACGACTTACCTAAGGAAGAAGTTCCGGAGGGCCTTGATTGGAATTTTTGGCTGGGACCAAATGAATATGTTCATTACAATAGTTTGCTTAATCCGACTTTGGCAAGGCCATCTAACTGGGCTAAATGGCGTTATTATCAAGGTTTGGGAGGGGGTGATGTAACTGATTGGGGTGCACATATGTTCGATATTGTACAGTGGGGATTGGATATGGATAAAAGTGGGCCTGAGCTGATAACGCCACCAAATGGCGCAGACCACCCGTTTTTATCATTAACTTATGCAAATGGAATTAAGGTAACTCACGAAAATTTCGGAAAAAATAATGCGATACAAATTATTGGAAGTAAAGGTAAGCTGGAAGTGCAGCGGGGTAGTTTGGTAACTGATCCAATAAATTTAAAAGATCACTTGTTTTCTGAGTCGGAACAAAAAGTTTATGTAAGCACAAATCATTATCTGGATTTTATTAATGCCATACAGCAACGTGGTGAAACCGTAGCCAGTGTAGAAACCGGTCACAGAAGTGCAACAGTAGGCAATTTGGCAAATATCGCGTATACTTTAAAGCGTCCGTTAAAATGGGATCCTGTTAAGGAAAAATTCGACAATGATAAAGAAGCTAATCAGTTAACTACGAGAAGTATGAAAAAGGAGTGGAGGGTGTAAATTAATCACCCTCTATTTTATGATATTTTAATCGGAATTGTAAAGGGGAGATTTGTTTAAATCGCTTAAATTGGCGGAAAAAGAAAGGTAGTGTTTCATAACCACAGGCGTAACTAATCTGTTTAACCTGGAGATCTGTTTCTATGAGTTGTTTGCAGGCCATATTTAACCTGAATTCATTTAAAAAGATGAAAAACGTTTTCTTCATTACTTTGCTGAAAAATCTGGAGAAGTTCTCTTCACTCATGTGTAAATGTCCTGCGATGTCCTCCAATCTTATTTTAGTTCCATAATGTTGTCTCACATATTGATAAACGGAATTGATTCGCTCACTTTGCTGTGAAGCGGTCATGATCGCAAAATTGTGATCACAAAGGGTTTGAAATTGAACCTGGTCAGCCATGAGGTCCAGGAGATTTAGAAAACACATTAACTTTTCAAAGGATTCCATTTTAAGCATCCTGATGAAGATGTCTTTAATTTCGGCGGCAAATAGTTTATCAAACCGGATTCCTTTTTCAGAAAGGTCTAACATCCTTTTTATGTGGGTAAATTCAGGTTGTCTCAACCAGTCTTTCCCCAATAAATCAAGATCCCATTGAATCACAATGGCCTGGGCTTTATTGATCTGTGGACCTACATTTTTCCAGCAATGAGGTAGGTTTGGGCCCAATAGAATCAGGTCATTGTCCTCAAAATTCTCAATACTATTCCCCACATAGCGCAAACCGGAACTTTTTAGAATGAAGGTTAATTCAAATTGTGGATGAAAGTGCCAGGGCGCATCAAATTCGTCTTTTTCCTGGAAGAATGCCTTTAAGGAGCTTGATGGTGGAGGTGAAATAGATTCAAAAACTGGTTTCATGGGAAATATCTTATTCTTTGCTCATTCTGACTTAATAGATAGTTTTAACTACAAGATAGGTGATTATTAAGTCAAAATAAGCTAATTCGGGTATCTTTTTATTCAATTACTTTGTGTGACCAATCAACAAACCAAACATGCAGGATTTTTCAGAATTTCACCATCAGATCACTGATACATTTAAAAAACCGGCGGGCAAAATCCAATGGGAGGAATACCGGTTAACCGAAGAGCAAGTCCAGTTTTTTAATGACCATGGGTATTTAAGTAACATTAAGCTTTTAGAGGAGGAGCAGGTTGAGGTTTTAAGAAATGACCTCCATGAAATCACCAATGCGAATCATCCCGGAAATCATCTCTTTCATGAGTTCCATTCCAATGAATCTTCAAATCCGGAAACTGTTTTATTTCATGCACTGGGGGCCTGGCGTATTACCAAAGGTTTTCATGATACGCTTTGGAACCCTGCCTTTCTTATGGCTGCAAGTCAGTTGCTAGGGGATAAAGGGGTTAGATTCTGGCATGACCAACTATTTTGTAAACCGGCAAAGCATGGGGGAGTTGTTGCCTGGCATCAGGATTATTCTTATTGGACAAGGACTGTCCCAATGCAGCACTTAACCTGCTGGGTTGGATTAGATGACGCTACGACTGAAAATGGCTGCTTACTATATGTTCCTAAAAGTCACAAATGGGGCTTGCTTGAAAAACCTGAACTAGCGGGCGACATGAATGGTATTGCAGATCACCTGACTGAAAAGCAAAAAGAAGAATTTGTTCCTGTTTCCATTGAAATGAAGAAGGGGTATGGCACATTTCATCATCCTTTATTATTACATGGATCCAATGAAAATAAATCTAATCATTCCAGACGGGCATTTGTATTAAATGTGTTTGCTGATGGGACACAATCTGCCTCAAATAAAGTATTGCTGAATGGTGTACCTGCAGTTCCTGAAGGTGACCAGATGGAGGGGCAGTTTTTCCCAATGCTATTTGATCCGGCAGCACAGTATAGCTAGAACTACAATTTTAAATATGAAAATACAATTCTATTGTCCACGCTGGGGTTCTGAAAATACTAACTGGGATGATTTTTGTCAAAAAGTAAAACTGGCAGGATACGATGGTGTGGAGACACCTGCTCCAGAAGATCCAAATGAGCAAAATATAATGACCAAAGCATTGGAAAAGAATAATTTGCTTTTGATTGGCCAATACTATCAATCGTTTGAAAAAGATTTTGACGAGCATAAAGCCAATTATATAAAACATTTATACCTGCTGTCATCATTTAAGCCACTGAAAATCAATGCTCAGACAGGAAAGGATTATTTTAGTTTTGAGCAGAACCTGGCGTTATTTGCTGTCGCAGATGCAATTGCTAAGGAAACCGGCATTCCTATTGGTCACGAAACACACCGGGGTAAAGCTTTATTTGCCTCGCATATAGCGCATCAGTTTCTAAAGGAATTACCAGATTTAAGGATAACCGCAGATTTCTCTCATTGGTGCAACGTAGCTGAAAGTTTACTCGAAGATCAACAAGAAGCACTTGCTGTAGCCTGTAAACGAGTTGGGCATATTCATTCCAGAGTAGGAAGCTCGCAAAGTGCACAGGTAATTGACCCACGCTTACCTGAATTTAAAACAGAACTGGAGGCTCACCTGAACTGGTGGGATGAAATTATCAAAGATTATCAAAATAAAAAAATAGATAAAATAACCATTACTACTGAATTTGGTCCTGCGCCATATATGGTTCATTTACCCTTTACTAAGATGCCGGTAGCCAATCAATGGGATATCAATTTATATATGATGCACTTATTGAAAGAAAGATATGGCAAATAAACCTGCTGTCTGGTTTGTAGTATAACTATTGATTTGACCAATGATCTTATCTATACCCGAATGGAATGCAAATGATGGGTACTAAAAGGGAATTTTAAAATAACCTCAATCTTCTGGTTAAAACGACTTTTAACCGCGCTATTAACCTGCCCTATGGTTCTATTAAATTTATCAACCACTTCCTGGAAAAGTTTCTTTTCTTCAGGTGTTTTAGGTGAATGAAATACAGTTTCAAAATAAATTGTATCCACATCACGATAAATTTTAAGGTATTCTTCAGCATGATGATCCTTAAGAAACGCTACTATAAGGTTAATCAACTGGTCATAGTGATACGCTTTGATGTGATCTTTACTCATGGCATGTGGAACGCTAAAATTCGAATAGGTATTTAATTTCAGCTGATTTTCAGGAATTTCTACATCCTCAAAATCAAGAATACACAAACCTTTTTTCTCATTTACATCCTTGATAAAAGTGAACACCTGGTCACCTTCGCCCGTCATGTAAATAACCCTGGTTGATTGTTCGAATTCCATAACATTTGACATTTAAGACCTATTAAAAATACCTCAAAAAAAATCAGCATACAAGACTAATGTAGCACTGGACCCCGCCTTATCTAAATTAGGCCTCCTGCCAATATGGTTTCAACTAAAAGACTTTTTTATAAAACCATTGCGCTGATGAAATTGTTTAAATGACTCATTATTAGTTCTGCGCCTATTTTATGCTACCTTAAAAATTATTTCTATGAAAACATTACAGTTCACAAAAGAGATCAACGCACCGGCTCAAAAAGTTTGGGACACGCTTTGGAACGAAACTACTTATTCCCAATGGACTGACGCTTTCAACCCAGGTGGCGGTTCGGCCGTACAAAGTGATTGGAAGGTTGGAGGCAGAACCCTCTTCGTGGATCGAAAAGGCAATGGTATGATTAGCACCATTAAAACCAAAAATGAACCTTATGAAATCGTATTTGAGCACCTGGGACAAATAGCTGAGGGGAAAGAAGATACCACCAGTGAAAAAGTGAAAAGCTGGGCCGGTTCCCTTGAAGAATACCATCTTTCGGAAGAAGACGGGATTACTAAACTTAAAGCTTCTGTCCAAATAGCAGAAGAATGGGCGGAGGACCTGAACAAGGGCTTTACTAAGGGACTGGAAGTAGTGAAAAGACTCTCAGAGCTGTAAAGTAATCTTGAGTGGTTTCATTTTTATCACATTTGGGCAGCGGTCAATTGTACCGCTGTTCAAATGTAAAAATAGCTTTATTGAAAGCCCATTTCCACTTTATCAATTAATATCGGGATATAGCGATCTCGATTTCTAGTGGTGATACCAGCTGTTTTCCTTGAAGAGAGATTGATGATTCTTATCGCAGGATTATCCAGCCATTTCTGTCTGTTTATTGAGGTAATACCCATTGCTTTTAGATCTTCCATGTTGGAAGGGATAATAAAGATAGCGTTATAAAATTTACCAGTTTCTTTGATAGGAGGGGTCAATAATGCAACTCGATAGTAGTCCTCGAATCCTTTTGGCGTGACCAGTTTTCCTGGAATGAGTTCGCCTGTAGATTCTATTGGTATTTCTACTCCTATATTCACTACATCGGTCCCGGTATTAAATGGCAACACGTTGATCGCAATTTCCTCATAACCCACACTCTGCTCTATGAAGCGGATATCACCAGTACTTTTACTCGCTGCAAATGTGATTTTTAAAACTTTCAGGCCTTTCAAACTCAGTTTATCACTAGAATATAGCTGTAGTTTGGAGGCAAGGGAATCTTTTGGTAGATAAGGATAAATCTTTCCCGATTTCGTAAAAACGGCATCTGCCGGATTTACCAACTGTTTGATCGTCCCATCCTTCGTATCTCCAGACCAGTTTGCTAATTCAGTAAGCAATGCGTATCGCTCCATTACTAAATTATAAGTCCAGGTTGTGTATCTCCAGGTTGTAAATTCATCTCTAATATATTTTAATGGAAGAATGTCCGAGGTATTTCGGGGCGCTAGTTGCAGCTTACTTCCATTTAAATGTACAATACCCACAATACTCATGATATCCTGAGGCAGCCCCTGGCCATTAAATACTGCATCTTCGATGATATACGAGGCAAGGGTAGCCTTTCCATCTGAGATTTTCATATTGCCCGAATAGTTTCCGTTATCAGAAATAAGTTTGCCGGCTGAGATGCGTATTAAGCTACCTTCCCAATCCTTTTTATTTGCTTCGAGTTCTCTGACACTGGTTTCACGCGGGATAATTTTCCCGACACCCAGCTTTTTCACTAAATTATTCGCTAAATCCTGCAAGACAACCGTTTCATTCAGTGTGGTTACCGTCTGCCCAAGAATTTTGATTTCCAGACTGTCATTTAATTTAAATTTATGATCCGCTTGAAGCTTTACCATGATCCCGCTCTTGCCGCTGCCTTCCTGTAGGAACAAAGTTTTGTTGTTAACAACATTTTTTGAGCTGGCATCCGAGATAACGACGCCTCTTATTACGCCCTCGTCTTTAATTTTTACAGATTGTTCTGTACTTAAAGCCTTTATAGAAGCAATAGAAATTTGGTTGACAATAGGGGGAAGCCCTGGCTTCCGAATCGGCTTGTTATCTTTCTTGCAAGAGACCATACTAAATAGGAAGATCAAAAGCATCGATGATATTACGGGATAAGCTGGGTGTATTTTTTTCATAACTAATTTTTAGGGCTAAGTTTTTGAAAGATGTAAAACATAGCCCCTTTGCTTTTATAATAGGTTGATTTAAGCAGGAAATTTAATTGGGTAATACTATCCTGATTATAATAAAAGTACAATTATTATATCTGAATTATATTATGAATAATAAATAATTAAGTAACATTTTAGTCTAGTCCCTGCGTAATGTCCAGCTATTGTCCATATTAAGTGTGGCAGTCGTAGAATAAATACCAGAGGGGAAATCAATTAACACTGCTTTGGCTGTTTCGGAGGGGTTTAGGACCTGACCTTGTGGAACGTCTGCGAACTGACGTTTTAATCGCAATTGTTATACAATAAATATACAATTTTTTAAAAAATTTAAGAAAAAGAACGCTCAATTTATTACTAATGCTGAATTGAAAAAAAGGTACATTTGAGCTACCACCACCTATAACCCTTTTATGAACGTCGGTAAGGAACTTTTGTTTTTTTTTAGTGCTCTGGGAGCTTTCAACGGGCTTATTCTAAGCTTGTACTTTTCTTTTTTCACCAGGAAAAAATACCTGAGCAGTTATTTCCTGGGCGCGTTGTTGTTTGTCCTGAGTGTGCGGATTGGTAAATCAGTTTTTATATATTTTGATGGTAGTCTGCCGAAGATTTATCTGCAGATTGGTCTTTCCGCCTGCTTTTTTATTGGCCCTTTCCTTTATTTTTTTCTGAAGTCCACGGTTAAGGGATTGGAGCTAATTCCTGAATCCTGGAAATGGACGATGGCTTCGTTATCTCTGGCGATACTTGTGACGGGTGTATGCTATCCTTATGAAAATTATTCAGGGCTCTGGAACCAATACTTTAGCAAGGTTATTTATTTGCAATGGTTTATTTATATCGTGATGTCGACCTTTGCGATTAAAGGAATCCTGAAAAAAATGTTCAACAAAGGGCAGCAGTTGACTCCTGCTGAAACCTGGTTACTGGTGATCTTTTTCGGGAATGTAGTGATTTTCATTGCCTTTTTTCTAAGCCTGATCCGGGCACCATTTACTTCCTATATCAGTGGTGCAATTGGTTTTTCCCTGATCTTATACCTGATTATTTCTGTGCTTTTGTTTAGAAAGAAGACCGACGACCTCTTTCTACTCAGTCCGAATAAATACCCGGGCAAAAAAGTGAATGAAGAAGAAGTCGGAATTTTGCTGGGGAAACTGGAAAGAGTCATGACAGAACAGGCGGTTTACAGAAATCCGGATTTAAAATTAAGTGACTTATCGAAAGGGATAAATGTAAGCAGTCATCAATTGTCGCAGTTTTTGAATGATAATCTTGGGAAAAATTTTACAACCTTTGTCAATGAATTCAGGATCAATGAAGCTTGCAGGATCATCTCAACGGATCACCGGCTTACGTTGGAATCAATAGGTTATGAGGTGGGTTTTAACTCAAAGTCTACTTTCTTCGCTGCGTTTAAGAAACTGAAAGGGACTACGCCCTTGAGTTATCAACAGCATACCTTACAAAAGTAATTACCGGTTTCTGAACCTGGTTCTTTGTGTTAATTTATAAATCCGTACTCCTGATTACTGTTTCCGGCACCTGCTGCAGGAATTTACTATTGATTTTTGTGAAAAAGAAAAACCAAATCCAATTCGCAAATGAAAATCCTGGTGATCACATTCCTCAGTATCCTGACTTTATTCTTCCAGTCCCTAAAATTAAAAGCCCAAAATATCCAGAGTATCTCTGGCAGGGTAACCGATTCCAATCATGAGCCCCTCATGGGGAATGTACTGCTTTCCGCTGTTGCAGATCCTGCTTTTAAAAAGGGCATCAGCTTCCTGAACGGCAGCTTTGAGTTGTCAGAGATCAATCAAAAAGAAGTGATTTTGAAATTAACCTCCTTGCTTTTTGCCGATACCCTGATCCGGGTAAAGTATAACGGAACGGTAGCTATTGATTTGGGAACTATTGTGATTAAACAACGTAACGTTCAATTGAATGAAGTTCGGGTCAGTGTTCAGGTGCCTTTGACGCGGCATTTGGCAAATGGTAACCTTGAGGTGAAGGTTGCCAATACCATACTTGCGAATAGCAGTTCCTTAACTGAAATCCTCAGCAGGGCTCCAAATGTCATCATCACTGACGGGCAGATTTCTGTGGCAGGTAGAGGCGAAGCCACGATTTACCTTAATGGCAGACTCATCACTGCTGAACGGATGTCTTCTATTCCCGCTTCGCAGATAGAGAAGATTGAGATCATTTCCAATCCCTCTTCAAAATATGATGCAGAAGGAAAAGCGGTCATCAATATCATTACCAAAACTAATGCTGGAGAAGGGCTGCTCGCCTCCGTCAGTCAGCAGGTTACGGCATCTGAATTTGCAGGAATGAATACCAATACCATGTTTGACTTCAATTACAATAAAGAAAAGCTATCTGTAGTAGGTAATTATGGTCTTTTTCAAGGAAAGGACAGGGAGCGGCTATATACCACCAGAACCCGGCCCTCGGAAGAAGATTATTTGCGGTCCGAGTTAACCACGAACTGGAACCGCAAACTTCGTAACCTCTCCAATTATGGGCTCGGTGCTCAATATAGTATCAATAAAAACAAGAGCCTTTCTCTGGGCTATAGCGGGAATTTAGAAAAACAGGGGGGGAGTCAGGATAGTAGGAACAACATTACAACCAATGAAGGAACGCGCTTTTATACCAGCGACATCAAGAAAAACGAACACCGGCTAAATCACTCCTTTACTTTTAATTACAACCAGTCTTTAGATACACTGGGCTCGGTGTTTTTTGTCGGAAGTCAGTATTCCGATTACCATGCCGACATTAATGACCTCATTGATGAGCAAAGTTTTATCGATGGAACAGATGCGTTCAGGGTCTTAAAAAATGATGTTCAACATAAGATTCTGATTTCCAGTACGCAGGCGGATTATGCCAAAGTGTTCAATGCCAGAGAAAAGCTGGAGCTAGGGCTTAAATTCAGCTATGTGAATACCAACTCTGGTACCGGTTTCCTGATCGCAGATAATGGGGGAGATTTTAGACCGGATGAAAACCTATCCAGTGATTTTGAATACAGAGAGAAGATACCGGCTGCCTATCTCAATTACAGCGGCCTGATTATGGGCAAGATTAACCTCGGACTAGGCCTTAGGGGAGAATGGACCAATTACACATTAAATACGAGTGTGGGCGGGGGGCAAGTGATCCGGGATAATTATTTTAATCTTTTTCCGAACCTAATGCTCAGCAGGATGATTTCTGAGCGGCTTAAATTGAGTGCTTCCTACGTTTCGAGGATCACCAGGCCGAGGTATCAGGCCTTAAATCCATTTGTGATCTATCAGGATCCTTTTACAACCATAGAAGGAAATCCCAACCTTATTCCGGAGAAAGTCCATGCTTTTGAATTGGGCGCATATTACCGGAAAATTGACCTGAGGGTCGGTTATAATTATGTGAATGACCCGCTTAATTCCGCCGCTTTGAGGGGGAGTACGCCAAATAGTTATGTCTTAAAGGGCCTTAATCTGGAAAAGAGTCATGCTTATTTCGCTGCACTTTCTGTCTCTACAGGTATCGGATTCTGGACGGCTATAAATACAGTAAACCTGAGCTATACCAAAATGATAGATGATCAGTTCTCCTTTGTATCCCTGGCGCCAAGGCCACAATGGTATTTATATTCCAGCAACACGTTTAAGGTGAAAAACCTATTTAAGGTACAGCTGTTGGCCTGGTATCTTGGAGAGCGGTCTTCAGGATTGTATCAAAACCGAAGCAGGTCTTCAGTGACAATAGGGGTTGATAAAGAATTTTTTAAAGATGCATTGAAGTTGAAGTTTTTGGCAAACGATATCTTTCATAAAACAAATAACTCCGGAGATTATAGCGTTGGGCAAACCGATATATTTTTCGACAGGTCATTTAACAACAACTATTTCCGGCTGATGGCCACTTATAGTTTCGGTAAACTGAAAAACAGCACTTACAAAAATAAGGCAACAGGGCAGGCAGAAAATAGCAGGGCAAATTAATGTTAAAGCACAAACGGTCAATTCTTCGAAATAGAAACTATAGTTGTAGACCTTTTTATTTAGAGCTTTTATTTCCCTATGTTATTATAGGGCATTAAATTAGTCGTAATTAGTCCGGAAAACTGCGTTTCTCCAGAAAGCCGATCTCCGGTGCCGCGATCTGGCGGGATATTTAAACCTCTTGCCAACTGGCAGAGCAATGTGCAGACAGACCAGCGTTTAGTTACCGGGCAAAATCCCGCTTCTACCGGAAAACTGGCAGAAGAGATGATTCGCCTGCTGGCAGATAAAACTTCTGGAAAATAGATTCAATTACCCAGCATGAGTTTCATTAGAAATTTTGAGTTTTCGGTAAAACAAGAAAGCTTGCAATCATTTGCTTTGCAAGCTTTCTTTTAGCTTTGATGCTATTCTCTGTGATCCCTGCCGGGGCAAATGTCGAACACTTTTATAGATGATTGTATGAAATTAATGGTATTATATGCTTTTGGTTGTTCCGGGAAAGCAAGTGAAATTTATTAAGTTGTGTTTATCAGTTAGTTACCTTAACTTCATTAAGATTCAATTAATCTAAACCATATTGCCGATGAAACGCATCATTAATAAAGTAAAGGATTATTGGCACTCTGACACCAGCTTTATCACATTGTTGGTAATGCTGATTTTTATGGTATTTGTTATGCCCATTTTGGTAGAGGGAGCTGTAGTAGACATTTTGTTTTTAAATGTTTTATTCCTGACGCTCTATTTCATTGGTATTTTTTCAAGTGAAGACAAATGGAACATGTATTTATCATCATTTCTGTTCATTGCACATTTGATTCTGCTGGTGATTAGATTTGACGATACACCGCAAGAATATTATTTGCTGGAGCGTTTAGTTGGGCTTGTTAATATGAGTCTGTTCATTTTTATTAATGTAAGGTTGT